>JBDWFY010000022.1:0-738347 GCA_039976075.1 Stappiaceae bacterium | reverse complement strand
GCCATCGCAAAAGCCCAAATTCATGGTAACCAAGAGCGCAATCAACTGCCGCCTGCGACGCCGCCGCCCTCGTTGAAAAGCCTTATACGCACACAAACAAACAACGTCAATAAACAAAATACCTTTTTTAAAGAATAATTCTAGAAGTGAAATAAATGCAATTTTACGGCAACCGTTTGGTAATAATATTGTGAAAAGGAAATCGTCGAAATTAAAATAATTTAATAATTACAACATTTTAAGATAAATCGACGGAAGTCAAAAAAATATAACTGGTTCAATAATTCAGTTTCTGGGCTTCAATCCCTCGACACATCGATCGCGGGATAGATACTGACCCAAAAAGTACCGCTCCAAAACCGTCTCCTCACCCTGCACTAACCCATCATGCAACGGGTTTAACTATCGGGAAGAAACGTCGGATTGGTAACGAAACAGCTCCGAGAGAGCACAAACAATATGATAAAATGTACTTGCAGGCACCGGTTCCTCAACAAAACGGCCATCTGCAAGTTGTTTGTCACGCCACAAGCCGGCAACTGGCATATCCAGGAACGTCTTCAGCGCCAGGATGCCTTTGTGAATCTGAGCCTCGTAGGCCAAACGATCAGACGGCTCCGCATTTTCGGCCATGATGATTGCGGCTTTTATCCATTCTGTCTGGGGCCAAAGGCGCGCTACGGGGTCACGAACGCTAAAATCATCATACAAACCCATGACAACGACGCCGCGCGTTTCATCAACGCCGAATTCAAGTCCGATCTCAAACAGACGCTTTGCGGTGTCAATCGCGTCCCGATGCCGGCGAGAGAGACCCCAGCGCATCAACAGCCAAGACCATTCGAAAATATGCCCCGGCTCCAGTTCACGACCCTTTTCACCTGGCATTGGGCCCCAGTTTTCATCAAAAAATTCTCTGAGCGCACCCGTCTCCCGATCAATAAATTTGCCCAAACACAGCTTCGCGATTTCATCGGCCAGGCGTGACCACTGATCTCCCTTCTCTATCTGTTCCCAGGCGAGGCTGGCTTCAAACAAGTGCATGTGCGGGTTGGAGCGCAAGGGTGAAACAGGCGGGTTTCCCTCTTCGAAACCACCACTGGGATGGGCGTAATTTCTTTTCAGATAAGCCAGGAGATGATCCGCACGCGTTTCAGCGGTCGCACTACCGTGGATATTTGCGTTGGCCACGTGCGCATAGCCGAATAGGGTAAATGCCTGATTGTAGAGATCGAACGATGCATCAAGAACCTCGCCATCCGGCGACACAAGAGCGACCACCGCCCCGCTCTCTTCGCAATTTCGTCTTATATAGTTTTCAAGACCATCGGTTGCGGCTTTCTGCCAATTGCCGGTCCAGCCCATACGACCCGCTTCTACGAATGAGTAAATCTGACGGGGCTGTACTCGGGCGCGCCGCGCTTCAGAAAGAGGATTGCCGGTGCAATCAAGCCGTTCAACAAACCCCCCGTTTCTTTCGTCGATTCCTTCCGCCAACCATAACGGCAGCGCGTCGTCAAACAGCCAGGCCCTCAACCACACTGCTTCGTCCCTGATCAGGCTGGCATAATCCGTCATCGTATTTGCTTTCCATACCATTCAGCGATGGCTGATTTTCCAGCTAACAGTCACAAACTGAAGGCCCCACGAATGCACTCCGGTTTTAACACGGTGCAGCACCGTCTCCTGAGCCAGAAATTCTCTTCCGAAAAGCCATGTCCTAGCATAGCCGGTTTCGCACAGACAACGGGGTCAACCCGACATATCAGGCTTCAACTTGGCCAAGGCATCGATCAATGCAGCAGGCAAAGACTGATCGGGAGTAGCGCCGACGGCATCAAGCACGCTCTCAACATCTTTTTTCAAAATTCCAATCGTATTATTCGTCGAAAATCCATCCTGTGCGAATTCAATTTGCCCGAAATTCGAACCGAACCAGGTTTGACCGGAACTGTCGTTCATTAAAGCCAGCAATCTGCCACGATCCACATTCAGTTGATCCGCCCAAGCCAACACCTGCCGCGTTGCGATAACAGAAGCAGCAGCGGAGAAATTATTCAGCACTTTTCCGGTCATACCTGCCCCGAATGCACCCATCCTGTGAAACCGCGTCCCCATCGTGTCGAAAAAGGGTTGAAGGCGATCCAGAACTTCCGTATCGCCGCCTAGCATGAACGAAAGCCTGGCCTCTTGTGCGGCTATCGCAGCACCAGACATCGGTGCATCGATGAGAGAAACGTCCGGAGAAATCCGCCCGCGCAATTCTTCCAGATAACGGGGCGACAGTGTCGAACAGATCACCAACGTTCGGACAGTATGTTGCCCCCGAAGAATTGCCTGCCGTTCAAACAACAACTCCTCCGTCTGCTGTTTATCCCGGACAACTGAAAACACTGTCGTGCATTTTTGCGAAAACACATGCGGATCAAAAATCATATGCTGCGCAAAAGTTTCGAATTCAGAAGCGGGACGAATATCAAATCCGACGACGTCATGCCCGCCACGATGAAGGGATTGCGCCATCGGCAACCCCATGCGACCACAACCGGCAACGCCAATCCGCTCTTCCATCATGAAGTCTCCGACCGGTCCTGTTCGATGGCCAGCGTGTAGACGGCGGTTTCTCGTTGGAGACCGCGCAACTGCCCGCTCCAGATTTTTTCTACATCTTTTTCGGGTGCCAGTTTTTCTGCGACCGCGTCCGAAAATGCAAGACGAACATTCTTTTCCTTGGCAATGCCTTCGATACGGCTGGAGATGTTTACGGTCGTTCCGATGGCTGTAAAGGATCGTCTGGCCTCACCACCAACATGACCAACCAGAGCAGGGCCGGCATGGATGACCACGCGCAGATCGACTTCCTCAACACCACTGATTTTACGCAACTCCGGCAACGCCGCAATTATATTGCAGCCAGCGTCCACCGCACGCATTTCCGGATCGTCAACTTTATTGGGCGCATTCCAAAGGACCATGATTGCATCGCCGATATATTTGTCGATGAAGCCGCCGCTTTCCATGATGATCTGACCAAGCCGATCAAAACAGCGGTTCACAATGTCAACCATCTCCTCGTCAGTTCTTTGTTCAGAAATTTTGGTGTAGCCGGCAATATCAATAAAGGCGACAACGACGTGTCGCGTATCGCCTCCAAGAGCCGGGAGATCTTCACTCTCAGCCATATTTTTTATGACCTCGGGCGATAGATAGTGCCCATACAGTCGCGCCAGCCGTCTCTCTCGCCGTCCAAGCAAAGCGGCTCGTCCGATGACACCAACCACCAGAGCAGACATGGACGCGATTGCCGGATCCGCAGCAGGTATCGCCAACCCGAATTCCAGCGCTCCATAGACAACAAGGAGGCCTCCGCCCAGCAGCAGTATGGCAACAACAGGCAAAAGACCTGGCTTGATCAAACCGCCGCACAGGGCACCCAGACCAGAAAACAGGAGAATGACCGAGAGAGCGCGCAGCCAGGAAACTGGAACAGCATAGTCACCGGTAAGCGGCGATCCGATCAAGGACGCCAACAAAAAAACACCCGGTATTTTACCATTTTTGTAAAAGGGTTCTGCATCAAAGGCGTCCGGGCCCTGAACGTCACCCGCAGGTAAAAACCGATCAGAAAAAACATGCTGGTCTTCATCCGTGAGTGCACCGCCAAATAGAACGACGCGATCCTTTGCCAATGCGGATAACTGCTTGCGCCCCTCATTTGATTTCAGCATGTCAAGCAATGTGTGCAGTGAGATCGATGGAACCCGCTCGGCTGCCCGTGTGGAATGGAGAGGCAAAAATACCTCCGGCGCCGTTTGGCCGCTCATGATCAATGCCGCCTCGACGAAATCACTCGGTGCATTTCCGTCGAGTTGAAATTGATGACGCCGAACAACACCGTCAGAATCCGGGAGGACACGTGTGTACTTTATCGCCTGGGGTCCCGCAGCAGCAGCTAGCCGGCGATGGGGTTCGCTGGTCGTTGTCCGCGACAGGAGTACCTTTCCGCGATTTTTATGCAAAAATCTAAGAAATGGCGTTTCGTATCCCTTTAGGAATTGCCGGCCGCTCCCTGGGTCTGTGAAGTCATCCGCACTGAAGACAAACACGAAATCAAACCCGACGGCCTTGGCTCCGGCATCCAGGACTCCCTCAGCGGCCTTGGCAAAAATCGGCGTCAGAAACGTGCGAGGAACGGTCTGCATCTGCGGACTTTCCAGCGCCGCCGCGTCAAGCCGTACGACCAATACCGGAAACCGGTTGGTGTTTTGAGATTTTCCCAAAACCGTACTGACCTGCATCAAGCGGTCAAATATCCATCCTTCCAGCGCGGTTTGCCGCGCCAGAAATACAGTTAGCATACCAATGCAGGTAGCTGTCAGAACGAGAATTGCGTAGGCGACCGGACTGGCGCGCCGCGGAACGGGCGCCGTCACATCGGCTTGATTCATCTAAAGAAAACCACAGCCGTCTTTCGTCCGCTTTGTAGGCGATCTAGCGTCATCTTGTGAAAATCAGCGTCGCTCTCATTTTCGCCCGGCTCAAATAAAACCCTGACATTGACCGTATCGGGCATGTCTTCGGGCAAGAGAACATCCAGTTTCGCCGCAACAGTGTAGCGCTTGGGCTGACCGTCACCCAAAGCGATCATGACAGTTCCCAGTTTTTCTCTCAATTCGCTTGAAAAAACCAGTGTCAGTTTATCTGCTTTTACGACCTCAACAGCGGCATGGCGCAACGGTGTGGTGGCAGCATCACTGGGACCGGCTGTTTCGTCAATCACTTCACCGAGCTGGGGGCAGTTTCCCGGTCCAAGCACAATGGCCGTTCCGCCTTCGGAATTCACGCCCTGCTCCGTCATCAGGACCACGCCGCCCATGATACGTTTTTCTTCGCAAGACACGTAGTCCAGAACGTCAATGAAATCCGCTGGTCCGAGTTTAATGCTGGTTCCGGACTCAAATTCCGTGAAAGGCACCACTTCGGTCTGCCCCTGAACATCCATTGCCATCGCGACAGGTGCAGAACGGGCCTGTCCGGCCAAGGAAAGAACCAGGGCCGTCGCGGCAACAGCACTCCACAGCAATCGACCATAGTTGACTGCAGGTGCGGCATGCACTCTGGATTGCGGCTTCATCTTTGAGATCCCTCTAACGAACACGCTTGGTTTTGCGCACGATAGCGATATTCGGGCTGCATTTCTACCAATGTCGGAAACAAGCCATTTTCGACTGTGCTTGCCGTATCATTGACCCGACTACCCCTTCACCAGTTTCGATTCTTGTTCAATTCTACCAGACCTTGCGGGCGGAATTCTGTCATTCAAATCACAGAATGTTGCAAGTTGTTAATGTCGTCATGCCTCTAGCCGGATTCAAGGGGTGCCAAAATCTTAAAATTCAGTACCGCACTCAGTCTGAATATGTATAGATTCCGGTCAATCCGACCCTTACCGGTTCATCCGGAAGCGTATCAAGCAAGGCACTTGCCAATGCGGGCGTCATCAGGCGTCCCTCAATCGATCTAACAAAAATCTGCAGCTTTGAGAGCGGTTCCTGCGAGTGCAGCATCAGGACATGGTCAGCCCCGAAAGGAGGACCGGCTTTCAGAGCAAGTTGGAAGGCTGCGTTTTTGACAAGCCGTCCATCCGCACCGCTGGGATCGATGTCCGGATCCGGGGCCAGCAGGACGAGAGATCCATCCGGCTGCAAACCTACCACCGTCACTGACCCATCGCGATCAGCCGTTAATGACACGGATACCGGATTGCCGTTCCTGATACGCCCAATCGCCGGGTTCGTTGTCGCCGTCAGAAGGCCATCTCTTTGGCCTCGCATCTGCACCGCGTGCAACACCAGCCACTTGGAGATTACCGAAAGGACGTGTTCATTTTCGTTTTGTTTACCTCGCGCGACGACGTCGCCATGACGGCTCAAGATATCACCGCTTCTGGCGTCATAAACCAGATCGGCACGTTCCGGCTCCGTCATGCGCAGCTGGTCGGCGAATGGCACCATCGACTGACGCAGCGTCGAGGTTTCACTGACCCCGAGCATAGCGATATTAAGTTTGAGCGGATCTGCATTTTCTTTCACCGGGCGGTGATGAACCAGTTCCAGACCCGCGGCTGCCGGACCAACGATAACACTGGGCAGTTGGCGTCCTTCCGACGTGAGCCGAACGGTCTCAAACAAAAACTTACCCAATTCGTCGCTGGTTATGATTCCATCGGTATCCAGGTCCGCCCGACCTTCCAGTGCCCGCGAAAACGCCCAACTCAAGGCCCCGCGCGGTTTTCCGTCGATCATCAATTCCGGGGTAAGCATCCCATCGGCCGTAGCACCCAAAAAGATCACGTTGTCGAGTGCATCAACGTCGCCAACAGTCTCATCCGGCTCAGCTAAAGTAGGCCGTAACTTATCATCGCGAACGATTGTGTAACTCGCCAGACGTGTCCCAAGCGTTTCGATACGCGCATCGATGGACCGTGTCATGGTGCCAGAATGACAGCTGTCGGCAATGAAAATGATATTACGGCCCTCGGCGGCCTGGAACATACTGTAGAGGTCGTCATCCCTTAGACGTTCAACACTTGCAGATGTCGTTGGAGAAAAGGGTGCCAGCAGAAAAACTTCATCCCGCCCGTCCCGTTCAGACCCCTTGATCCACTCAGTTTCCTGAGCGCCGTGACCGGCAAATGTCATGACGAGCGTATCACCAGGCCTGGAATTTTCAACCATCCGGGCCCATTGGGTCACAACAGCAGCGCGGGTAACCTGTTCATCGGTCAAAACCGCAACATTTTGGACACCGGACTTTTTCAAAGTAGCGGCGATATCCACTGCGTCATTCACTGCTCCCTTAAGTGCAGGGACACCGGTGTATTTATCAACACCAAGTACCAACGCGTGCCATTGCGCGGCGGCTGCAGATGTCGGATTGACCGTGGCAACACCGAGTGTGGTCAGTGTGGTCAGTGTGGTCAGTATGATCAGACAGCTTACGCGGGCAAGAGACTTCAGGTGAATTCTCAACAGATCAGCCGCCCCAACCACCACCGCTACCACCGCCCGGACCGCCACCGCCGCCACCTGAGCCACCCGAGCTACTAGTTGCCCCACCGCTACTGTCGGTACCCAGAACCCGTGATTTGACCGGAGTCGCTGCAGGTGCTGTTGGTGTCGCTTTTTTCGCAGTTTTCTTTTTGACCGGTTCTACCTTTTCCGGTTCCTCGGGGACGGTCTGACATCCGGCAAGACCGCTAACTGCGAGCAGGGCGAACCCGGTTATCACAGCGCTGAAGATCTGTTTTCTCATTGTTTTCAATCCTGACTAGAATAGATCATATCTGGGCTTGCTTTTTTCCCAACTTGCTTTCGCAAGATCTGAGAGCAGGCCAATATCTTTTTGGGGCTTGGTGCCGAAATCGCTATAAAACTCTGCTATCGCCTTACGAGATTTGCGGCCGAGCGCGCCGTCGATCGAGCCGACGTCATATCCCGCTTCGCTCAGATACGTCTGAATCGCGCGATTGCGGACACGGCCACCCAGCGCCCGAAGCCGTTCTTTGGCTTGCGGGACAACATCGGCATCCGGTTTAAATGCGGTGGCCAGTGCCAGATAACGCGCTGCTTCAACAAGGTCGTCTGGATCCCGACTACGTTCCAGCATCATGTAAGCTGAATTGAATGCACCCCATCCATCACCCCGATCGGAACTTTCACGGAACCATTTCTCGGCTTCCACGGGATCTTTTTCAACGCCTTGTCCGTTGAAATACAGCAGACCTATCGCCGTTCCGGCTTCGGGATGCCCACCGTCATGGGCTTTCAAAAACCAGTCAAGCGCCACCTGATAATCTTGTTCAACACCACTGCCGTCCCTGTAAAGCGTTCCTAAATTCAAAAACCCGTAAATATCGCCTCGTGCAGCCGACATTTCGTAGTATCGCATGGCTCTAGGAACATTTTTTTCCACGTGGGTGCCGCTTTTATAAAAGTAGCCCATCTCGTTGAATGAAAACGTGTGCCCCGCCTCGACCGACTTCTGCAGGTATTCCAGCCCGGTCTTTTTGTCAGCATTCACACCACGACCGTTCAGAAGCGCCAAACCGATGGAATGTTGTGCATACGGATCGCCCTTGTCCGCGGCGACCTTAAACAGCTCAAATGCCTTCGCAGGGTCTGCCTTGGTTCCCGCACCAAGTCTGATCATCTGGCCAAGAGTTTGACTGGCCCGGACATGTCCCAGAGCGGCAGCCCGCTGAAACAGATCAGCGGCTTCGGCGAAATCCCCATTCGCCAGGGAAATCCGCCCTTGCTGAAACACGAAACGCCCATTTTCCGGATATTGCGCAATGGCCGCACTGCAGGCCTCTCCAGCTTTCTGGATGTCCAGTTCATTCGCCAGGAGACCCTCGGAAACGCCCTGTACGTCAAAAGGTTGCGCAGCCAATTGGTCGCACTGATTGGTTATCGAATTGATTGTAAACACGAGGGACTGAGGTGCACCTGTCTCTGCATCGTCAATTTCAAAGGCAACCCCGAGCAGCTTGTTCGCCGTATCAATCTGAGGTCGCACAGACAGGCCTGACATTTCAGCCAGGGGGATTTTATTGCCCGGTTCAAGAACCCTTGTTCCTGAAAAAAGCTGCAATCCTTCATCCAGCTGTGTCAGGGTCGCCCATCCAGTGAGCTTCGAGCTGTCTGCCGTCAGTACCAGCGGCTGAGCACCGGTTCCGACATCTATCTCTCGTCCAACAGTCGCTTCTGCGGAGAGTGCGGCCATCGCCTTTTCTTGATCGGCCTTGCTGGTCGTTGGCTGTGCTTCATCTGAAGGCTGAATTTCTGTTGCAGCACCCGCCGCCTTGGCATTGCCTTCAGAAGACGCAAGTTTGACGCTCGCCGGTTGTACGGCAATGGTCACCAGACCAGTGACCTTTCCACCCCACTCATCTTCAGCCTCATAGCCGAGAACGCCGACTGCACCGCTCTTCCCATCTTCAGGCCGGTAGGCCAGTGCATTGAGTTCGGAAGGGGATAACTGCGCGCCCTCCGCCACTATTTTATCTCTCAGCAGAACCTGCCCTTCGGTTGGCAGCAGCTTGATAACAGCAGAGATGGCACCGCCATCAGGTTGAACTGGTTTGGGAATGGCCAGGGGTCGCGGCCCACGGCCAAGCTCAATGTCCACATGGTGAAGACCGGCCACAACCGGCGGTTCCTTTGCCGGCACGAAGTAGAAGTTGCGGGTCAATGTGGAATCATCCCACGGAACCTGTCGCCCGCCGGTCGCTTTGATCACCTCTTCGCGCACAACGGTCATCAATTGGCGAATTTCCAGATCCGGCTGGAGCGCATTGCCAACGATGGAGCCGGTAAAGGGAGACAAGGGTCCTTCCCCGTCAAAGGCCACTTCACCCGGCCGCGTTGCATAGGAGACAATTGAGCCAAGTGACTGCTTGATCCGACGCAGTCCGCGTGTTTTGCCCAGGGAGAAACGGCGCTCGCCCCAAAGCACTTCATGCTGTTCAAAGGGGTTGTCGCGGCAGGCATCCAGAATAACGATCTGCATTCGGGAAGCTGCGCGCATATAGGACAGCAGATTGGCGATATTGAAGGATTCAAATTCAAGATCAAACGGACTGGCGAGTTCAGCGTCTACCGGGATCAGGAAATTCTGTTCGCCGACCTGAACCGCATGGCCGCTGTAATAGAATAAACCGACAGAACCATCGTTCAGTTCGCGAAGGAATTTCCGTACGAGATTTTCAAGATCAATTTTCGAGAGATCTCTGCCAATGGTGACATCAAAGTCGGCGCGCCGGAGCATGGCCGAAATCTCTTCAATGTCGTTGTGCGGATTTTCGAGTGCTTCCACATGCTCATAGGACTGATTGCCAATGACCAGCGCAACGCGTCTCTCCTTGACTTCCGCGCTCGCAGAAAACGCCAGCATGAGATATGCCAGCATTGCGACAGGCGCTAAAAACATGTGCCGTATTACATAAGACATTGATCATTCACCGGTATGCGCAGCCAACGCAGATTAGCAGGATTCCGTTTTTAACTCCACGGCATAGATACAACATCGCCTGAAATGGTCTGTGACTTACGTTACAGCCCGCAATCGGATCGAAATTCGGTTGCGGGCTGAAATTGCGTTCAAGTCTTTGCTGGCTCTCAGTCGTCTGCGACAACTTCCTGTCGCTGAGACCCCAACCCGTCAATACCAAGCTCGACAACATCGCCTGGCTTGAGATAAACCGGCGGCTTCATGCCCATACCGACGCCCGGAGGTGTACCCGTTGAAATGACATCACCAGGATGAAGGGTCATAAACTGGCTGAGGTAAGCGATGACATGGGCTACACCATAGACCATCGTCGAAGTTGATCCGTTCTGGCGCATTTCGCCATTGACCTTCAACCACATCGACAGGGCCTGCGGATCAGGTACTTCATCAGGTGTTACAAGCCAGGGTCCTGTCTGACCGAAATTGTCGCAAGACTTACCTTTGGTCCATTGCCCGGCCCGTTCGGTCTGGAAGCTCCGTTCGGAAACATCGTTGACGACGCAGTATCCCGCCACGTGTGACAGAGCGTCAGCCTGAGTGACATATTTGGCAGCCCTGCCAATCACGACACCCAGTTCAACTTCCCAGTCGGTCTTTTCTGATCCACGCGGAATAATGATCGGATCATGCGGACCGCAGATCGCCGATGTCGCTTTCATGAACACCACAGGCTCGGGTGGTACATCGAGACCAGACTCCGCCGCGTGATCGGAGTAATTCAACCCGATGCAAATGAACTTTCCTGTCTGGCCGACACAAGGACCGATCCGAATATGTTCTCCAACTTCCGGCAGTGATTCTGGATCAATTGAAGAGAGAGAAGACAGATTTTGCAGCACGCCTCCCGCAATATCGGTGACGTGGCCTGAAAGGTCCCGTAATTTGCCCTGAGGGTCGACGACACCGGGCTTTTCAGCGCCGGGGGCGCCGTGACGAACTAGTTTCATTTAACTCTCTCCTGATAGTCAACTGAGAATGAAGACCCGGCGGATCATATGGTCCAACCGCCGTCGATCGAATGGGTTTGTCCGGTTGTGAAGGATGCTTCGTCTGATGCAAGGTAGCAGGCAAGTGCGGCTATTTCTTCCGGTGTGCCCAGTCGCCCCATCGGCTGGCGATCTGTGAAGGCCTGCCGTACGGCCTCATAATCCCCTTGTGCCTGCATGCGTCCTTCCAGAGAAGGCGATTCTACTGTGCCGGGACAAATGGCGTTGCACCGCACTCCCTGGCTGATGAAATCAGCAGCAACGGACTTCGTCATGCCGATAACCGCCGCCTTGGTCGCACCATAGATAAAGCGATTGGGAACGCCCGTGATTGAACTGGCAACCGACGCCACGTTGACAATCGATCCGCCTTTGCCCCTCAGCATTCCCGGCAGAAACGCTTTCATCATATGAAACTGTGAGCGAACATTGAGATCGAACGAAAAATCATAATTTTCTTCACTGCACTCGAGAATGGAACCACCATCAACAAAGCCGGCGCAGTTAAAGAGCACATCTATGGCATCCAACTCATCTGCAAACGCAGCTATGGCCTCTTTATCGGTGACATCCAATAGCCGTGGGAGGAGATCGAGCCCGGTCGCTTCCTCTTTCAGCGTATCAAGCGCATTCCGGTCGATGTCCGTGGCAAATACCCGCGCGCCTTCAGCGGCCATACGCAGCGCTGTCGCCCGGCCAATACCGGCCCCGGCAGCCGTTGCTACACAAAGTTTTCCTTCAAGCCGTCTCATACAGACTTCCCTCAATCACGTGGCGCTATTTTTCGGGAGTAGCGATGCCGGGACTCATTAAGCCCCCCTCAAACGCGCCAACCATACGGCCTGTTTAATCTTTTTGCACACAATAGCGATTAAGGCCTTTATGGCAACCATTGCAGATACCTAGGGATCTGATTCTAAACAACACATGGCTATCTGGCAGCGCCACACCGAACACCGCGATGCGGGTGATTTTCAGACGGGTTTGTCATGTGCCGCACGCCGATACAATGGCGCCAGCAATACCGGTGTGAGATACATGGGGACCTGATAACAGCCAATAAAGAGTAAAATCGGATCTGTCACACTGGCAGGTAAAGCCGCCAGAAACAGGGCCATGTTACGATTTCCTGCAACAATGGATCGTGCAACCCGGTCATCGGCATTCGGATGATTTTTCAGCACTGCGAACGTGGTGATTTGAAGTCCAAAATTCGCCCCGAATGCCACAGCCAGAACCCCGACAAGACGCTGGGGATTATCAAAGATCGCTGGTCCGACAGCAGACATCAGCCCCACGACGACAACCGCCATCGCCAGGGCAGACAACCCGTCTATCGCCTGAAGTCCCCGGTCACCTGGGTGCCGCAGCCAGAAATGCCGGATAGCAAAGGCCGCACCCGTTGCCACTGCAATTATCAGCAATAGATTGAGAGATGCTTCCGCGACAGCACCGGAAGGATCGATTGGGGGGTATAACCAGAAAACCGGCAGTGCCGTCAGTGGTAGAACAGCTGTTCCACCGATCAACAGCCGCAACGCCGGTGCTGGATTACGCCCAGCCAAGAGTGTGAGATTCGGGCTACCTGAAATCGTGGATGCCGCCGTCATCAACACCATTGCAGTCGCTAGCGGACCGGAAAAACCGGTGGAGACGAAAACAAGCGCCAACAAGCAGGGAATTCCGATTTGCAAAATTCCGATTGTCCGGGCTGCACTGCCAAAATCCGCCAGCGTACCGGCCGCTTCAACCGGCCCGATACGGAGCGCAGAGACAAACAAGAGAAGAGCAACCAGTTGCGGCAGCCAGTCCTTTAGAACCAGAGCAAGGTCCGGCGCGACAATGCCGACAACGAGCCCTGCAATGAGGACAAGCTTGCCGTGCCGCGCCAACAAGCACAGGGAACCGAGAACAAGCGGCACTATGCTGGGGCCATCGCACTATCCACCGCCTGGACCCTGTCTGATGTTTTCCGGCAACCACGTTGCCAATTCCGGAAAGCCGATCAGAACGAAGACCATCAGCACCATAATCAGGAACATCGGAAAGGCAGCGCGCGCAATAAAACTCATCTCGTGTCGGGTCATGCCCTGGAGAACGAACAGGTTAAATCCGATCGGCGGCGTGATCTGCGCCATCTCGACAACCACCACAATGAATATGCCGAACCAGATCAGATCAATTCCTGCGGCGCGGATCATTGGCTCCACCACAGCCATTGTCAAAACGACCGAACTGATGCCGTCAAGGAACATGCCAAGGATCACATAGAAAACCAATAGAACCATCAACAACTCAAACTTTGACAGTTCCAGTTCCGCGATCAGGTTGGCAAGCCCTCTTGGAAGACCGGTAAAGCCCATCGACAGGGACAGGAATGCAGCACCGGCCAAAATAAGAGCAATCATTGCTGAAGTGCGCGTCGCTCCCATCAGACTCTCGGTGAACGTGCTCCAGTTCAACGACCCCTGCCCTGCTGCCAGAAGCAAGGCACCGATGACACCAAAGGCTGCTGCCTCAGTAGCCGTCGCAAACCCCAGGTACATCGACCCAATGACAACCAGTATCAGACAGATCACAGGTGCCAGAAACCGCGAATTCTTGATCTTCTCAGAAAAGCTCAAGGCTGGTTCAGCATCCGGATTCCAGCCCTTTGACACGCGGGAATAGACCGCGACGTAAGCCATAAACATAAAAGCCAGAACTATGCCCGGCATAATGCCGGCAAAGAACAACTTGGAAATACTCTCATTGATGGTGACACCGTAAACGATCAGCGTCAGCGAGGGCGGGATCATCAATCCCAGTGTGGCTGCACCTGCCAGTGTCCCGATAATCATCGGTTCAGGGTAGCGGCGTTTCCTGAGTTCGGGGATCGACATTTTTCCAACGGTCGTCAGTGTTGCCGCCGAGGACCCTGAGACCGCCGCAAAGACTGTGCAACCGACGATATTAGTATGCACCAATCCACCCGGCAGACCACCCATCCAAGGCGAAAGTCCCCGGAACATGTCTTCGGACAATCGGGTTCTGTAAAGAATTTCTCCCATCCAGATAAACAGTGGCAGTGCCGTCAACGTCCAGGAGGAAGATGCCGACCAAATCGTGGTGATCATGACATCGCCGACAGGTCGTGACGTAAACAGCTCCATGCCGACCCAGGCCACACCCATCAGGGCCAAACCAACCCAGACACCCGTACCAAGCAGAGTGAAAAGAACGAACAGAAATAGAATAATTATTGAAAGGTTTTCCATGGCTCTACTCCGCGTGGCTCTGGTCGACCAGATCGCTGGAGATCCGATGGTTACCGTGGAAAATCAGTTGGATGAGATGATCCGTCAGTGCAATTGCGAGCACTGTGGCACCAAAAAGCATGACCGATTGGGGAATCCATAATGGCGTGACATCCTGCCCCTGACTGATATCGTTGAACTTCCACGACCAGTAGGTGAACTTGCCGGCATACCAGACGAAGTACCAGCCGATGATGGTACCGATGCCGAAACACCAGATCTCAAGGATGCGTTTCGGTCCCGGTCGAAGGGCATTGAGCAGAATAGAGACCCGGATGTGAGAACCGCGATTGAGCGCATTGGCAAATGCGAGGAAACTGGCGGCAGCCATCGCATAGCCCGCATATTCGGGTGCACCGGCGAAGACCTCTCCGGTCCAGCGCGCCAGCATTTGTACGACAATCAGCCCAAGGATAGCAATCAAACACAAAGCCGCCGCAACGCCAGAGATTTGATACAGGAATTCCAGTAAAGCACGAACTTTCTGCATAGCGACCAAGTCCCCCTCTTGGTTTCGGTAACAAGACCGTCCCAGAGCAGTTCTTTGTTTTATCGCGTACATCAATCGAGAAAAGTGCTCCGGGCTTTTCTCAAATACGCTGTAGTGAAACGGTTGGCGGGGCAGCCCCGCCAACCGGTGACAATTATTTGGAGGCGTTGAAGGCGTCTACGATGGCTTTACCGCCTTCGCCTGATGCTTCAAGCCACTCGGAAGTCATCGTCTTACCGATTTCCTGCAGTTCACCCTGAAGCGCGTCGCCTGCCGGCGCGACCGTCATGCCACCGTCACGCAGCCCCTGCAGCGTGAAGCCGGTATATTCCTTGGCCCGCCAGGCACCGGCATACTCTGCCAATTCAGCACATGCCTTGATCACATTTTTCTGCGCATCCGTGGTGCCGTTCCAGACATCGCTGTTGATCAGCATGTAGTTTCTTGGCAACCACGCATCGACTTCATAGAAATGCGTCAGGCTTTCCCAGACTTTGCGGTCGTAGCCTGTGGAGCCGGAAGAGACCATGGATTCAGCAACACCCGTTGCAAAAGCCTGACTGATTTCAGCAGCCTCAATCTGAACAGGCAACATACCGGTCAACTCGGCAAGCCGCGCCGTAGCATTGTTGTAGGACCGGAATTTCAGGCCTTTCATGTCCTCAACAGCGTTGACTTCTTTTTTGAAGTACAGGCCTTGTGGAGGCCATGGCACTGAATAGAGCAAAGTCAGGTTCTGGTCGGCAAGAACACCTTCCAATGTCGGCTTGGCGGCTTTCCATAACTTTTCGGCATCGTCGAAGGAAGTTGCCAGGAACGGGATTGAATCCACACCGAAAATAGCGCTTTCATTCTGGTGACCGGACAAGAGCCTTTCACCAATCGGAACCTGGCCGGTCTGAACGGCACGTTTGATGTCTGCGCCCTTAAACAGCGAGCCACCGGGATGGGTCGTAACTTCAATCTCCCCACCGGTACCGGTGGTGATGCATTTTGCAAATTCTGCCCCGGTTACCGAATGGAAGTTGGAGCCGGAATAGGCCATGGGCAGATCCCACTTCTCAGCAGCGACTGCAGCCGTGCCAAATGACAGACTGGTTGTCACCAAAAGCGCCGTTGATATCTTGGTAAGATGGGTTTTCATTTTTTCCTCCCTGGAAAGATAAGCCCGGTTGTTAGTGGATATTGGATCGCCCTCATTGACGAAAACGATCCGGTTGATATTGCGAAACGTCGATATTCAGTGGAACACCGACAATCATGTCGGCGATCAACCTACCAGTTTTAGGACCACCGGTCAGGCCAATATGATGATGCCCATAGGCGCTGTAGACGCCCGTTTTTCCGATCTCGCCGATCAGCGGCAAACTATCCGAAGGTGCCGGACGATGGCCCAGCCATTCTTCCTCGGATTCGCATTCAAGTGTAGGAAATATTTCAGATATTTTTTTGCGCAGAAGCGCAAGCGGTGCTTTCGAGGGGCCCGCTTCCAACCCGCCAAATTCAACGATGCCCGCGCAGCGCAGCCCTTCCGCCATTGGCGTGGCGACGCATTTGGCACTTGCAACCATGATCGGATGGTTCAGCTTCACCGATGGTGACTTGAAGACGATGTGATATCCGCGTTCTGATTCCAGCGGAACCACCAGACCCAACTTAGCGGTGAGCTCTTTCGACCAAACGCCCGTTGCCAGCACGGCGCTGTCACACTCGAAGTTGCCCTTGTCCGTCAATACCGCCGAGACTCGGCCACTTTTAATGGTGAAGTCTTTAACTTCCGCCTGGACTAATCTGCCGCCCGATTTCTCGAACTCGGTTGCCAACGCCTGAACGTATTTTCCAGGATCCAGCACATAACCATGATGCTTCACCATGGCGAGGAGGCCAACCGACGGTCCCAGATCAGGTTCGAGCTCTCGAACGGCGTCGCCTTCGATGAGATCGGGCACAAAACCGGCTTCACGGCGCAAGTCCCACACGTAGGAGTCCGCTTCAAAATCCGCGCGTGATTGGTAGCCGAAGCCGTATGAGGAATCCTGTATCCAATCAGCCGCTGCGGAATTGTCTGCCAGCGCATGATGTTGTTCGACGCTGTCTGACGTTATCGGTGCCAAGCCGGAAGATATTCTTCGCGTATCGGCATCGTTGGCATTGCTGAGGTACCGCGCAAGCCACGGGACGAGTTTGGGGAGGTACGGCCAGCGAAGAAATAGCGGAAAGTCGGGGTCAAGCAGCATCTTGGGGCCCTTGGCTATCAAGCCTGGGCCGGTAACCGGTGCAACCGAACAGGCAGCCAACACCCCGGCGTTACCGTAAGATGTTCCCATGCCGGGCTCGGCCTTGTCGATCAACGTCACGTCAACGCCTGCTCTGTGCAACCAGATTGCACTGGAAACGCCAACGATGCCCGCCCCGATAACCACAACGGATTTATTCTGTTTCATATTCCGGCTCCCTCGCTTTTGCGAACGCAATATCGAGTGAGACTGTCTTTATTCACGTCTATGCCCAGGCCAGGACCATCAGGAACAATCACCTGCCCGTTCTCAACTCCGAACGGGTTGATCAGAATATCCTCCACCAGGAAGTACTTGGCCTGATAAAACTCGCAACCCAGCGTAATCTCCGGTGTAGCGGCAATCATATGTGCACCGGCCAGATGCGCGAGCCCCGTTTCGAACATGTCGCCACCATAGGCGGACAGTCCGACCGAGGCAGCCAATCGCGCCACTGTTTGGGCGCGTGTCAGACTGCCTGCTTTCATTATCTTGATCGACACGCCATCGGCAATTTGCATCGCAATCGCCTGCTGCATGTCTTCGGGACCGAAAACACTCTCATCCGCCAGTAGCGGTACATCAACCACGTCGCGGATGCGCGCCATCAAATCGCGCAGATGCGCCTTGACCGGTTGTTCAATAAAAGTAGGTTTGAAGGTAGCAATATCCTGGACACACGCAATCGCACTATCATGATGTAGACCCTGATTGTAATCGACCCTGATATCGAATTGAGGAAAGTCTTTCCGCAGCCGCTCAAGACGCATCAAATCAAATGCATGACCGGCAAAGCCTGTTTTTACCTTGATAATGCGAACGCCGTCGTCATTCAGCCGTTCCATCAATCGCAGGTCATTTTCGAATGAAGGATCCGCGATGGAGCAGGACAACGGAATTGTGTCACGACATTTTCCGCCAAGAAGCGCCCAGACCGGCAACCCGGCAAGACGACCCTGAAGGTCCAAAAGTGCAGAATCCAGCGCCGCTTTTGCTTCCGTACAATGGGCAACCGCATAGCCGGCATCCTGCATAATCGCAGCCCGGTCGCCGACAGGTCGACCAATCACATGGGGGCGAATGTAGCGATCCAGTGCAGCAAAACTGGCTTCTGCCGAACCGGTGAAGACCGACCAGCTCGAGGCCTCGCCATATCCTGTCATTCCGGATTCATCGTGCAGTGCCACCACAACAATATCGACCGCATGCTCAACCGAGCCGATCCCGTGATCACGGCGCGCATTGACCGGCACCTGAAGATGCCAAACGTCCATTGCCGTAATTTTTTGCCCTGTCGCGGTCACGTTGTGTGTTCCATCCTCCGAGTTTTTATTGACTGCCTCATAATATCAAATACTATTATTTGCGAATGACATCATAAAAAATGATACACGATGCGTTTCAGACCTCTTCAGGCATTGCACGCCGTCATCGAGAACGGAACTGTTACGGCGGCAGCGGACAGTCTTGGCATTTCCCAGCCCGCAATCAGTAATCTGCTTGCGCAAATAGAGGGCAGTACCAAGCTGAAACTTTTCGACCGGGAAAAGGGTCGCCTTATTCCTACTCCGGAGGCGATGATCCTCTACCGGGAAATCGACACGGTTGTGCGCGGTCTCAACCAGGTCAGTCTTGCGGTCACGGATTTGCAGAATCAGCGCGCCGGCACCTTGCAAGTCGTCTGCACCCATGCTGTGTCGTTTGGTTTCATGACCGGCCTCATTTCGGATTTTCTGCGAGAGCACTCCGACGTCGATGTTTCGCTTCAGACCCGATATTCCCGGAATATTCAGCAATGGGTCGCTTCCGGTCTCAATGAAATCGGCATCTGCGAATTGCCGGTGTTTGATGACGGCCTGGTGTGGGAGCAGATGCAGTTTGTTTGCAAGCTCGCGATACC
This sequence comes from Stappiaceae bacterium, assembly GCA_039976075.1. GTDB lineage: Bacteria > Pseudomonadota > Alphaproteobacteria > Rhizobiales > Stappiaceae > JBDWFY01. The sequence continues at coordinate 719,328 of JBDWFY010000022.1, read as the reverse complement.
GCTGGACAGCCCGCTGGCGACGTTGGACGTTGTCGGTCCCGAAGATCTTAATGACGCGCCGTTCATCGTGATGGGTGACGACCATATGACTTACCATCGAACCAAGGAGCTGTTTCTGAATTCCAACAGCCGCTGGCGCATCAAATGCCAGTCGCATCTCTTTCGCACATTGCTGGAGTTCGTCAAAACGGGCCTCGGAGTGGCGCTGATCGATCCCTTCACGCTGGCTTTTGACGACGGTGCCGGATATGTCGTCAAACCGTTTCGACCCAGCGTCTATCTGGACATGGCGCTGATCCGGCATAATTCTCGCAGTCTTTCCGCGCTTGGCGACGCGTTTTATGAACGCGTTCGCACAGAGATGAAAAGCTACGCGCTTTGATTTTGTTTGACTAACCGTGCGCTGCATCAGACTTACTCATCCCATCCAACGACGAACCGGGGCATTGGCTTCTTCAAGCGGCTGACAAATCACGTCAATCAATGTCGGCCCGTCATGTTCGACGGCTTCTTTCAAGACCGCTTCAAGTTTTTCCGGATCTTCGACACGCCATGACTTAATGCCGTAGGCAGCAGCCACTGCAGCCTGATCCGTTCGATTGAAGTCGACGTTGTAGTACCTCTGGTCGCAATCGGCATACTGACTTGCCTTGATCCAGCCAAAACTGCTGTTTGAGAAAACGATGTACGTAATGGGTGCGCGCGACCGCACAACTGTTTCCAGTTCTCCTGCGGTGAACCCGAAGGATCCATCCCCCATCATCGCAACAATCTTGCTTTCAGGGCGCCCGTACCATGCGCCGAGCGCGGCAGAAAGTGCATAACCCAGTGCTCCATGGGCTCTGTTGGTGATAAAATGCCGCCCGGGTGTGGGCTGCTGGTAGTAGGCAGAGAAATACGGACATGATGTCCCGGGATCAGAAAGGATGACAGCTTCTTTGGGCAGTACTTTTGCCATGGCGCTGATGACGCACTCCGGACGCATCGGCGTCTCGGTACTGTTCGCCAGCCCATCGAAGAGTTCAAACTTTCGCTTTTTTATTTCAGCGACAGCCGCAGCACCACCAAAACCCTGATCTGCATCATCTCGACTGTCCAGTTCTTCGTTCACCTCCGTGAGAGAAAGCAATAGGTCTCCTACCACACCGACCTCAGTGCGATAGTTGGCGCCAATAACCATAGGATCGCTGTCAAAATGGACGATCCGCGCTCCCGGCTTTGGCGCTTCCCACCTGGACGTGGTGGTCGATCCGGCGCGACAACCCATGAAAATCACCAGATCCGCGGCTTCCATCAGTTCCCAGGTCTGGTCGGTTCCACCGTTTGATCCCACAACGCCAACACAATTGGGATGGATATCTGCCAAACTGCCCTGACCGGAAATGGACGTGGCGACGGGGATGTCCAGGCGCGTCGCAATCCTGTCGAGTTCATCCATTGCGCCGGCGATCACGACGCCGCCACCGCAAACAATCAAGGGGTGTTTTGCCGAGAGAATTGCATCAAGGGCCGCCTCCACCGCACCGGGTTCCGGACCCACCGGGTAGGCAGGAAAAGAAGCGTGCTTGGGATCAGCCCAGATGTCAGCATCATCGACATCATGATACTGAATATCGTAGGGCAAACCCAAATGGGCAGCCCCTGGTCTCCCCGTTGTCATCGCCCTGAAAGCGTTTCGGACCATGCGGGGGATATGGTCTGCCTGCTTGATCACCGTGTTCCATTTGGTCAGCGGTTTCATCAGGGCATCCTGATCGACTTCCGTCAGAGGATACTTTCCGTAGGAGCCGACTGAAATGTCTGTCGTGATCCCCAACACCGCATAAGAACTCTCCGAAGCCTCAATCAGCCCCGGCAAAATATACGTCGCACCACCACCCGAAGGTCCCTCGCAGACACCGACGCGCCCGGTAACCCGAGAATAGGCATCAGCCATGTATGTCGCGCACCGCTCATCCCTGGTCAGAACGTGTTTGATGTTGTGGTTCAGCCGGAGCATTGCATCGTAAAACGGAAGCGTCGTGTCCCCGCACAGCCCAAAAATATGCTGGACCCCATGAGCCTCAAGCATCCGCACCATTGCTTCGGCGCCATTAAGATTGTTCGACACGTTCCTACCTGCTGTTTGGCATGCCACTTTGGATCAGGCCGGTTTTCAGCCAGATTTATCATTATCAATTTTTGTACGCCATACTGTATACAATTATATATTCAGTTGTGAAGACAAAACTGTTGCAGATCAGAAAAAATTCGCGCAATGTCCGCGACCAGAGACACGTAGAAGTCGAAAAAAAGGTTCGAACATGGCGGAAACCGCCGTAAAAACATCGGGTCGCGTCAGCCGGGTTTATGATCAGGTTCGCGAAATGGCGACCAGTTTCGAATTCAAACCCGAAGAACGCATCAATGAAGTCGCGCTTTCTCAAAAACTTGGTGCCAGCCGGACTCCGGTCCGGGAAGCTCTAAACAGGCTTGTCGCAGAGGGATTTCTCACATTCTCGGAAGGGCGCGGTTTCTTTTGCAGGCCCCTCAGCCCAAGCCTGGTGATGGACCTTTATGAAGCCCGCATGGCGATTGAGTGTGAAGCGCTTCGATTGGCCGTAGCGCGAGCCAGCGACGATGAAATTGACCAGGTAATATTCGATCTGGAGGAAACCCACGAGCGCTACAGTCCCGATAGCAGCCCGGAAGATCTGGTGCGCCTTGACGAAAATTTTCATCTTGCCCTCGCCCGCCTTTCGCGCAATGTGGAATTGATGCGATTGCTGGAAAACATCAACGGACGCATTCGCTATATACGTCTGGTTGATATGCAAGGATTGCGCGGCGTTCAAGACAAGGATGGCGTCACGCTCAGCGCCCATAGAACCATAGCGGATGCGCTTAAAAATCGCGATGCGGCGGGTGCTGTATCCGCCATGCGATCCCACATTGAAAGACGCCGGGAAGAAGCGACGGAAGCCGTTCGGATCGCCTATTCCCAGCTCTACGTTCCGGTAGATTAATTCAGGAGAAAACAATGTCTGTCGAATTCGGCGGCAAAACGATTTTTGGAGCCAATATCGGCATCATGATGCTGGAAACGCAGTTCCCACGCATCTACGGCGATATTGCCAATGCCAACACATGGCCGTTTCCGGTGCAGTATCGCATAGTCAGAGGAGCATCTCCCGACAAAGTCGTCCGCAACGATCCCCGTGATCTGGTTGAAGGTTTTATTGATGCCGCGAAAGATCTTGTTGCCTCAGGCTGCGATGGCCTGACCACGAATTGTGGCTTTCTGGCGCTTATTCAGGATCAAATTTCCGACGCCGTGCCGGTTCCAGTGGCGACATCCTCACTTATGCAGATACCAGTCGTTCAACAACTTCTGCCAAAGAACAAACGAGTGGGCGTACTGACAATATCAAAGAACAACCTGTCGGAAGATCATCTGAGAGCTGCCAACGCACCGCTCGATACACCGATTGTCGGGACTGACAACGGACGGGCTTTCACCAGCGGAATTCTGGACGATCAGCCAAGCATTGATTTTGAGGCCTGCCGGCTCGATCTGCTTGATGCGGCCAGAGAGCTGGTCACTTCGCATGATAATATCGGTGCCATTGTTCTTGAATGCACTAACATGACACCCTATGCCGCTGATATCAGGAAGATGACGGGGCTACCGGTATTTTCGATATACAGCTTCATCAAGTGGTTTCATCAAGGCCTGGTTCCGGACCGTTTTCCCTTGGAACTCGATGACCCTACGCTCAATCTGGTTGGCCAGAGCCGATCAGGTTGAACGATCTCACTTCTTCCGATGAACTTACCGCCTCACAGACTCTATCCCAAAGGATTGCAGCAGGCTTTGATCCCAGCAATCCGGCACCTTTCGCTTTTACCTTTGCTTCACGCATGTTGAGTGCAAGGGGATGGGACAGATCATGAGTGACACGTATGGATCGTCCGGAGAGGAGTTCGATTACGACCTGTGTTTCGGTGTCCGACACCGTTGAGTCTTCCCTCACAGTTACCCGATCGCGCAAATCGATCAGCACTCCGTCCTGGCAGGCCACCTCAGAAAATGTTGAAAGCGCGCTTGTGTCCCAGCCCGCCAGGATCATTGCCGCTGTGAGACGATAACTGAATTTGGCTTCGAGACCTGAAGAGGGCACGGGAATATTGCAGACTTTCGACCATCGGGGATTGACGGTCAACATCACCGATCGAACGTCATGAGAGGAAATTTGAAGCTGCTCTCGCGCTTCGATCAACGCTTCAAGCCCGGCATGAAGACCGTGGCAACAGGCATGGAATTTATGCTGAACCGATTCAAACAGAAATGTCGTTCCAAGATCGGAGAGAACGGCGTCCGGGTCGGGCCTTTCTGCCCCGTGTGTTTCTCCAAACCCCTGAGCACATTCAATACCATCCAGAACCGACACAAACCCAAGGACGGAAAGCTCTGCTGCTTCAACACCGTTTGCCGCTGCGATGCCGGCATTATAGGGTTTACCCATTGTTCCAAATTGCGATTTGAGGCCTGATGCGCGTGTGGAAGCAATACCGAGGGCAAATTGCGTCTGCTGAGCGGTGGCACCGAGCAGGCGACATGCAGCCAGCGTTGCACCAAAACATCCTGCCGTCGCCGTTTGATGGAAGCCAAGTTGGTAATGCGCCCGACCCAGCCAAATACCCACTCTGGTTGCCGCCTCCACACCGATCAGTGCCGCGTCCAAAAACTCTTTACCGGTGGCCCCAACTTTTTCGGCAACCGCCAGAGCCGCGGGAATGATGGCAACACTTGGATGCCCCACATTGGCGAAATGCGTGTCATCGTAATCAAGTGCGTGGGACGTTGTTCCGTTTGACAAGGCCGCCGCTTTTGCGGGAAGCCGGTCACTGCAGCCGAACACTGAGGCAATCCCGGCACCGCCATCTTCAAGAACCATCTGCCTGACGAGTTTACTTACAGGTTGGTCGACCCCTGCCCGCCCAACCGCGATCCAATCGAAAAGCGACAGTCGCATAACGGCATACACGTCTTCTGCCACCGCGAAAGAGGACCTGTTGGTGGCAAACTGTGCCAAAGATGCGCTTAATCTCATTTCCAACGCCTCCGGATCATGAAAAAAGCTATTGATACCCGCAGAAGTCCTGGCCGTAGGCGTTTCATGTCGACGCCAACGTTTTTTGCCCGACCCTGCAGGTGTGATCGACTTCACAATTATCAGACAAAGCAGAGGTTGTAATGAAACATTTACCACGCGCGTTAACTAAACCTTAACACTCACCACTTAGGGTATACATAGCAGGTTGATTTCAATTCATTCGTCAGGAATCCCTCCCTCCTTGACGATGCTACCTGTGAAACTAGCCCTGCCCTATTTGGCGGGGCTTTTCTTTTTCTCATTTCACCAAGCCGGCTGCTGCAAGGACATAGTTGGAGACCTTCAGATTTGAAAGGCGCTTCTTCTGACTAGTGATTGACTGCGCAGCTGTTCTCTAAAATAATCTGATGCGAAGACGAGACCAGAGGTAGCGGCTATCATGAACAATCCGGCAACAGAACATGGTGACGTATCAGGTTCGTTCTTTGACGGTTTCGAAGAAAAATGGATAGATGTGCCCGAGGGCGAGATTTTTTGCCGGGTCGCCGGCGATGGCCCGGCGCTGCTGCTGCTTCATGGCTATCCGCAAACATCCGCCATGTGGCACCGCGTGGCGCCGCACCTGGCGGAAAACTACAAAGTTGTCTGCCCGGACCTCAGAGGCTATGGCCGCTCCCACAAACCAGCTACCGATAAGCTGCATGCGCCTTATTCAAAACGCGCGATGGCCAACGACCTGATTGAGGTAATGTCTGCACTCGGCATCGAGCGGTTCCTCATCGGATCCCACGATAGAGGCGCTCGCGTAGCCCATCGAATGGCGCTAGATCACGCAGAAAAAGTCCGCGCTCTGGTCACGCTGGATATTGCACCAACCCGTGAAATGTATAGGGAGGCGGATAGCGCGTTTGCCCAGACCTATTGGCACTGGTACTGGCTGACACAGCCGGCGCCGTTTCCAGAAATGCTGATCGGTGGCGATCCGGACTATTTCTTGCGTACAAAATGCGGTGCCGGTTCTGCAGGGCTGAAGCCATTCTCCAAAGAAGCCCTGAATGAGTACATAACATCCTTCCGCGACCCAGCCGCCATCCACGGTGCCTGCGAGGATTATCGAGCCGCCTACACTATCGACATCAGACACGATGATGAAGATGAAGGACGAAAAATAGAGCAACCGCTCCTCGCCCTGTGGGGCGAAATGGGCGCCATCGAAAAACACTTCGATTGCATCGCCCTCTGGCGTGAACGCGCTGAGGATGTTCGGGGATATTCTCTGCCTGGGGGACACTATCTGGCTGAAGAATTGCCGGAAATGGTCACCAAGGCTTTTGACCATTTTTTTGCTGCCGCACCGGAGTAACTCCCCGGAAATTCGTAAACTTCAGTTCCGCGGTCACAAAATGTCGACTGCACCGGTCACGCCCCATGATCAAGTGCCGCAATGATCCCCCGCAGCTCGGCCAGCCCTCTCAACCTGCCAACCGCCGGGTACCCGGGGCTACCTTCTTCATCAAAATCACTTAGCATCCGTTGTCCATGATCTGGGCGGAAAATGATCGTTTCGTCTGCACGCCGCCGCTTGTCTTCATCCAACAGCACGCGCAGAACAGCTACCATGTCCACATCACCTTCAAGGTGCGCTGCTTCATAAAAAGATAGGCCGTCCGCTTCCCGTTTCGTGGCACGCAAATGCGCAAAATGGATGCGGGAAGCAAACTGTTTCGCCATTTGCACGAGATCATTGTCCGGTCTGACACCAAGGCTTCCGGTGCAAAAACAAAGTCCGTTTGCCGGAGAAGCAACCGCATCAAATAGCGCCTGATAATCCTGCTGGGTCGATGCAATCCGGGGCAGGCCGAACAGCGGGCGGGGCGGGTCATCAGGATGCAGCGCCAGCCGTACGCCAAGTTTCTCGGCAACTGGCGTCACAGCCTCAAGAAAATCGATCAGATTACGGCGAAAGGAATTCGCATCGACATCTGAATACTCAACCAGCTTATCCCGGAATTCACCAATCGTAAGCGGTTCGGTAGTCGACCCCGGCAACGCACTGGTGATGTTGGATGTCAACGAATCGATTTCTTCCTGCGACATCAGCTCATAGGTTTTCGCCGCCTGTTTTCGCGCTTCCGATGAATAAATCGCTTCGGCACCCGGACGCTGAAGGATATGCAGATCAAAAGCGGCAAATCGGTCCTGACCAAATCGCATTGCCGTAGAACCTGTCGCTGTGGGAAAATTCAGATCCGTACGAGTCCAGTCGACAACTGGCATGAAATTGTAGCAAATCACTTGGATGTCGTTTTGAGCGACCGCCTCCATGCTGGCGATCCAGTCCTCAATTTCCTGCTTTGCGATACCACCCTTGCGTTTGATGGCATCGGGAATAGGGATACTTTCGACCACCGACCAGACCAGAGGCGAGCGTCCCGCCGGCGTGCTCTCGATCAGGTTCTTCCGCTCCGATACTGCAGCATGTGTCCAGACCTCGTTGATCGGCACATGATGTAAAGCACTGACGACATCCGTCGCACCCGCCTGCCTCACGGCATCAAGAGATACCCCCGCATCCGGGCCGTACCACCGCCAACCTTGTCGCATCAAACACCTCTTCAGAATTCACATATGCAGCAACTGACACGTCACTGGTTCGGGAAGCATCACATAACCGGAACTTGCAGCGAATCGCAAACAGGATCGACCAGTCAACAAAAAGGAATTCATAAAGGTAGCGTTTGCCAAATCACTCGCGGAGTGCAAAGCGGACGAATTTTGACCCTGAGCTCTTCGCTCAGACCGCCTATTCTGCGAGAGAGAACAGTGTCGCTCGTTGGGCCGTTCCTGCGGTTTGTTTCGGTTTGGTCTGCATCAATCCAGACAAGAGAGATTTAGAAGCCGGTTGCGCCACCACCATCCACAAGAAGTACCTGCCCGGTAACATAACGCGCGGCTGGTGAAACCAGAAATGCACATGCCCAACCAATATCCTCAGGCGTTCCAAGCTCACCCATTGGTATGCGGCTTTTGATTTTTTGCTGCCGTTCGACATCCCCAGCCGTCGCATTTCGATAAAGTTCCGTATCGATCCACCCTGGCGCAACCCCGTTGATACGAATGCCACGGGAAGAGAATTCAGCTGCCAACCCGCGCACAACACCGCTGATTGCGGTCTTTGCCACAGTATATCCCATGACCAGTGGTTGGCCGATAAAGGCGGTCATGGAGGAGATGAAAATGACGGAGCCACCGTTGGTGGCAATCTGGCGGCGGATGACACGTCTGCTCAGTTCCAATGCGCCTCTTACATGCACATCAAATACCTGATCAAAGTCAGACATATCGCTGTTTTCAAATGGCTTTTTGACAGTATTTCCAGCGTTATTGACCAAAATATCAATCACACCATAACGCTCTGCCAGCGCGGCTTCAAAATGTTCAAGACTTTCGATGTCTGCCAGGTCCATGACCTCTGAGTGGCAACGATTTCCAACCTGACCGCATGCTGTCTCAAGAACGTCGCGCCGTCGCCCTGCTATAATAACGTCGGCACCGCTGAGATGCATGCACCTGGCGATGGCAAGACCGATGCCGGATCCGCCACCGGTTACCAGAACCTTCTTACCCGCCAGTCCATAAGCTTTATCGAGGCCATTGAGATGGGTTCGCTCAGGCATCGCTTAACTCGAGCATCACCTTGAAGGTCGTATCGCGTACGCCTTCCCAGTAGTCAAATGCCTGATCGGCTTCCGCCCAGGGGAAAACACGTGAAATCAAACTGTCAGCCGCCTCGGAATTTTTCTCCAGATAGCTGATAACCGTCTCAAAGTCGGCTCTTGTCGCATTGCGTGATCCGAAAATGTCGAGCTCTTTGAGATTGAAAAACTTGGTATCGTAGCTCACCTCAGCCTTTGCATAGCCCACATAGACAACACGCCCGGCAAAGCAGGTCAGATCAATTGCCTCTCTGAATGTTTCCGGCAAACCGACAGCTTCAATAACGACGTCAGCACCATCGTTGTCGGTCAGATGGCCAATCTCGGTGGCAACGTCCTGCGTGCGAGGGTTAATAACAGCTGCTAAGCCCAATCCAAGCAAGGTTTCCCGCTTGGCCTCACTCACTTCGACGCCAATAACTCTTGCGCCCCGCGCCAACGCCCCGATCATGGCACCGACACCGATCATGCCCCCGCCAATAACCACAACGGTGTCTTCGGGACGGACAGATCCGCGAGCAACAGCGTGAAATCCAACCGATAGCGGTTCCACCAAAGCGCGGTGGCGGCTTGAAAGGGTGTCGTTGAGAATAAGCCGATCATGCCTGACGACCAGGCGTTCGGACATGCCGCCATCCTGCTGAACACCAAGGGTCTTGTTAAAACGGCAGGCATTCGTCCGCCCGGCGCGGCACGATGAACATTCTCCGCATTCTGTATACGGAACGACAATCACGGTTTTATCGACCGCGAATTCAGCAGGAACATTTTTCCCTTTTGCCAGAATTGTAGCGCCAATCTCATGTCCGGGAATGCGCGGCAATTCAACGAGAGGGTTCAACCCCCTAAATGTGTTTAGATCACTGCCACAAAGGCCGATATGCGTGGCTCGTAGCAGTACATCTTGAGGTCCCAGTTCCGGTTCGGGCACAGAGCGAATTTCCGTTGAACCGACTGACGTTATGACCAGAGCCTCCATACCAATTCCGAACCTTCATTCTTGAAAAAAGATGAGCTCGCACCGCTTAGGCGCGAACTCATCACTATCACTTACATAAATTCAGCGACATTGTCCTTGGTAATCAGGATACCATCAATCGGCGTGAACGCGGGAACTTCTTCACCCTTGATGATGCCGACAAGGTTTTTCACGCTTTCCTGGCCCATGCGCGTGTTGTCCTGCTTGATGTCTGCCGATTGCTCGCCAGCGACGATTGACTTCAGGTTACCCGGATTACCATCAAATCCGACAATCACAATATCATTGAGGATACCGCGCTCTTTTGCAGCCGATACGGCAGCCAGAGCCATGGGATCCGAAGCTGCAAAAATCGCCTTGATATCGGGATTGGACGTTGTCTGGTTGATCGTCGTGTCGTATCCACACGCTTCCTGCCAGTCACAGATCTGGAAGATAACTTTCAATCCGGCAGCTTCTGCTGCGCCTTTCACACCATCGCGACGGGCATTACCGGTCTGGTGGCCGGCAGATCCGCCCAGAATGAGAACGGTGCCCTCTTTTACATTATCGGCAATATACTTACCGGCAACACCGGCTGCCGCCAGGTTGTCTGTCTGGACAAGGCTCTTGATATGCGGGTGGTCGATACCGGTATCAACAGCCACAACAGGAATACCCTTGGTTGCGGCAGCATCAAGCGTATCACCAAAAGCGCGGTTATCGACCGATCCGATGATAATGCCGTCCACGCCCATGTTAATGGCCCGATCAACAGCATCTTTCTGAGCAGCGGCATCGGCTGAAGTCGCGGTCAGGTCGATGAATTCAACACCCATTTCATCGGCCTGCGCTTTAGCCGCATTTCCAACGCCCACCCAAAATGGCTGATCCGTCGAGTAACCGGTGTAAGCAATGCGCAGATCATCAGCCCAGGTCTGAGTAGCACCTAGAATGCCGGTTGTCACAACAGCGGCTGCCATGACTGTTTTCAATGTCGTCTTAATCAAACTCATAGTGTCCTCCACTTTTTCAAATTTCAGGCTGAGTTGTATTTTCAACCTGCCCTGTGCGCCGGGGGCACATCTCGTGCGCCCCAGACACGTTCGTGTGTCAGCGTTTCGGCCTTTGCCAGACATCCAGAAACACGGCCAAAATGATGATGACGCCGATTGCAATGCGCTGGACGGATGTGCCGACGCCGAGGTAGGCGAGCCCCACAATGATGGTCTGCATGATCAGCATGCCGACGATTGTTTTACCGACACCGCCACGGCCCCCGAACAAGCTGGTGCCACCGATGACAACGGCGGCGATAGCGAAAAGCTCATAGGATTGCCCCCGTGAACTCTGGGCAAAATTAAGTTTTGAAACTTCCACTATTGCCGCCATGGCGGCCATGAGCCCGCCGATCGTGTAGTAGATAATTCTGCTTTTCGCGACATTGACGCCGGAAAGGCGGGCAACCTCTTCGTTACCGCCGATGGCGTAGGCGTGATTGCCGAGTTTGGTCAGTCGCAGAAACAAGCCGATCAGTAGAGCTGAGGCAAACATGATTGAGATTGGCGCGTAATAGCCCGATCCCAGCATCTGAAAGCTCTCTGGGAACCGGGAGAGATCTTGTCCACTTCCCAGGAGTTCGGCGATACCTTTGTAGGCGGTCAGTCCTCCCAGCGTCACAATGAAAGCCGGGACACCGGAGAACACCTGGATACTTCCGTTCACAAAGCCCAGAAATGCACCGGTTGCGAGCCCTGAGATGATGGCGAGCCAGACCGGAAACTGGAAGTTGACCAGCAGGATACCCACCACAACACCGACAACGGCAAAGATCGAGCCGACGGATAAATCAAGTCCGCCTGAAATCAGCACAACGGTCGTGCCGCAAGCCAAGATCGCCAGAATTGAAGCCTGTGTCATTATCGTGAAAAGCGTGTTCCAACTTCGAAATGGCTCCGAGAGGAGGTAAAACACGGCGTAGATGGCGATCAAGGCGAGAAAAACCTGCGCCATTTGACGGACTTGGTGCATAACCACGTCGCGCGTCGCAGAATTTGACCCTGAAATTGCCCCGCTATCAGCAGCTGAATTGTCACTCATTTCTACGCCGCCTTCGCTTCGTTTGCGCCGGTTATCAGACTGACAAGGCTGTCTCCATCGACTTCAGCAACATCCTTTACGGCGGCCAGACGGCCCAGACGCAGGACCATCACGCGATCGCAATATTCAAGTACGTGCTGCATGTTGTGCGTAATCATGATCACCGACAGACCGTGATTCTTCAGCGACATCACCAAGTCCATCGCCATCTGGGATTCGCGCACACCCAGCGCAGCCGTCGGCTCATCAAGGATGGCAACCCGTTTCCCGAACATCACGGTCTTGCTGAGCGCCACAGCCTGTCGCTGCCCGCCGGAAAAAGCCTCAGCTTCGCGATAGATATCGGTTATCCGGATGTTGAGTTTGGAAAATAATGACCGCACTTCGCTGTCCATTTTCCTGAAATCCAAAATCCCGAATAGACGTCCGAGCCAGTTATCCCTAACCACCTCGCGCCCTAGAAAAATGTTCTTGGTCACGTTGAGTTCGTTGACCAGAGCAAGATCCTGATAGACCGTCTCAATACCGATCTGTTTGGCGTCTTTGGGAGAGTTGATCTCGATCTTTTGACCATCGAAGTACAGGTCGCCGCTGTCGCGGTTCAAGGCACCGGTGATCGACTTGATCAATGTGGATTTGCCGGCGCCATTATCACCAACGACGGCGAGTACCTCACCCGACTTCAGGCGAAGCGACACATCATCAAGGGCACACACCCCACCAAATGTCTTGGTGATACTGAGTGCTTCGAAAATATATCCTGGCTCAGTCTGTTCCGGCATTCAGCTGTCTCCGGACGCGCGAAGAAAACTCAACGCGACGTCTCCTCCCAAAATGTCTCTTATGCATAAAAAACTTTTCTTTTGATTGATGTCAACCGTTTTTTATGCATAAAAAACATATGAGAAAGGGAGATGCCGTTCGTGGTCAAGCGCAACAATCGATATAAAAGCATCTATAATCAGACCCTTGACCTGATTAAGACGTTGCCCGACGGTACCGAACTGTCGACAGAAAGCGCCCTGTCTGACCGGCTCAATGCCAGCCGAACAACAATCAGAGCTGTTCTGAAACATCTGGCGGATGAAAAAGTCATCGATTGGCGGGGACGGCACAAACTTATTTTGCGGCCTCCGACCGACACCGATTACTTCGTATCCGAAGAAACGCGATCCACCGACGAGATTTTGGAAACGGCATTTATGCAATGGATATTGAGCGGGGACGTCAATGTTGGAACCCACCTGAATGAATCGGAGATGGCGCGAAACTTTGGCGTCAGCACGTCAGCAGTGCGCGAGTTCCTTATTCGGTTTTCCCGGTTTGGCCTGATCAAGAAGCAACCCTCAACAGGTTGGGAACTGGTCGGATTTACTAAAAATTTTGCCCTGGAGCTCAGCGACGTGCGGGAGCTGTTTGAAACGCGGTCAGTCCATCAGTTTCTCAAGCAGCCATCGGACGCTCCCTGCTGGGCCGCACTGGATGAACTGGAAACACAGCATAAAGATCTGCAATCGCGTGTTGAAACTGACTATCTGGAATTTTCAACGCTTGATGACAATTTTCACCGTTTACTCAATTCTGCTTCCGACAATCGCTTCATATCCGACTTTCACGATCTGATTGCCCTGATTTTTCACTACCACTATCGCTGGAACAAACAAGACGAGCGCGAGCGCAATACCGCTGCGATCGGCCAACATCTTGCGATCATTGCCGGCTTGAAAGCGCGCGATAGAAATAAAGCAACCGTGGCCTGTGCAAACCATCTGGCCGCCGCTCGAAAAACACTTCTGCGCTCAATTGTCTGGGACTAACTCATGAGACCGCCGCCTCTCTCGCCAGAATTGCTGTTGCTGCATCCCAAAGACAACGTTGTGCTTGTCAAACGCACAATTGCAGCCGGGACTGAGTTGATCATCGACGGCCGGATTGTTCTCGCTCCCAAAGACCTGCCAATGGGGCATAAACTCGCCCGGTTCGACATTGCCAAAAATCAGCCTGTGTTCAAATACGGCTTCAAGATAGGCCTCTCAGATACGAATATCGCTGTAGGGAACCATGTTCACCTGCACAATCTGAGAAGTGAATACACAATCATCGAAGATATGAGCGCATGACCGTCGATCCCCAAATGGCACAAGCTCCGATGAGAGCCTGGAAACGCAGCGACGGCAGAAAAGGTATCCGAAATACCATTGTGATCGCCTACCTCGTCGAGTGCGCCCACCATGTCGCTCGTGATATTGCCCGCCCGTTTGAGGACCAGGACGTCCATGTGATTGGATTTCCCGGCTGTTTTCCAAACGATTACGCTCAAAAAATTATGGAAGCCCTGTGCACACATCCCAATGTGGGTGCCGTTTTGTTGATTTCTCTTGGTTGTGAGAATTTTCGAAAGAACAAACTCAAACAGGTCATAGAAAAAACAGACCGGCCGACTGAGCTGTTAGTCATTCAGAATGAAGGGGGCACGCGCTCCTCTGTCAAACAGGGGCGCAACTGGGTTCAGCGCATTCGGCAGGAAATCGATGCGCTGCCTCAAACCGACATGGCCGTATCGGATTTAATAATCGGCACGATCTGCGGTGGTTCCGATGCAACGTCCGGCCTTACCGGCAATCCGGCTGCAGGTCTTGCCTTCGATAAGCTGATCAAGGACGGTGCAACATGCATCTTTGAGGAAACAGGAGAACTGGTCGGCTGTGAACACGGCATGGCCGAGCGGGCGATAACGCCAGCTCTTGGTGCGGCGCTGATTGGATGTGTTCAAAAAGCCGTCAGGTACTACGCGAAAATGGGATATGGCTCATTCAGTCAGGGCAATGCGGAGGGTGGCCTGTCCACTATCGAGGAGAAGTCGCTCGGCGCTTATGCCAAATCCGGTAATTCACCCATTTCCGGCATTGTCAAACCAGGGATTAGCCCTCCGGCTGGCGGACTTTATCTGTTGGATGTCGTCCCTGATGGCGAGCCGCGCTTTGGCTTCCCCAACATCAACGACACCTCTGAAATCGTTGAGCTGATCGCCTGCGGCGCCCATGCCGTCATTTTTGTCACCGGTCGTGGTTCTGTAGTCGGATCTGCCATCTCACCGATCCTGAAAGTCTGCGCAAATCCGGATACCTATCGATGCATGCGCGAAGACATGGACGTCAATGCAGGACGAATTCTGGATGAAGACGTCTCGCTTGAAGTAGTCGGTACGGAAATCCGCGACAAAATTCTTGCCCTCGGTCAGGGCTGGCGCTCCGCTTCCGAAGAACTCGGCCATCGCGAGTTTGTGCTTGGATATAAATATTTTGATACGCTGGAGCCGTCCTGTTTGCCAAATTCCGGCAGCTCAAACTGAACCAGGTTCGGTTGCTACGTTAGCAATTCTGTCTCCGCACTTGCCTGGTCGCTGCGTTGACTCAAGCCGCTATGCGTTCAGACAATCCAACGCAGCGGATAAAAATTCATTTGGTTTTTCAACATTGGACAGATGAGCAGCACCTGGAATTGTTCTGAGCGTCCCCCCCGACGTCCTGCTGGCCATATCCTGCATGACCGACAAGGGTGCCGCCATATCGAATTCTCCGACGATATAGGATGTTGGAACGGTGATTTGCGAAAGGTCTTTCAGCAGATCCAGACTTTGCAGGCAACGAGCGGCGGCTTCGTACCCTTCAGGTGGAGTCGATAAGATCATCCGGCGTATCTTGTCGATTGTCTCGGCGTTTTCCGGCTCCGCGTTGAACGGAGTGGAGAACCAGCGTGCCAACGTTCCATCAGCAATCGCAGACATTCCCCCCTCATGCAGCCGAGTGATGTTTTGGTCCCAGATGGCTTTGTAGGGTTCGGGAGCATCGGCACGTGCATCGCAGCAGACCAGAGAGTCCAGTTTTTCCGGATGTTCAAGGGCAAGGGCGAGTCCGGTCATGCCACCCAGGGACAATCCGAGAAATTTTGCACTGGCAATATTCAGCTTTGTCATGATCGCAACAACATCGCTGGCGAGTACGCTGAAATTATACGGGGCATTGCCCGTACCGCTCATTCCATGACCCCGCGTATCATACGTCAAGACAGTGTACGATTTGGCGAATTCTGCCAATTGGGGCTGCCACATTTCTTTATTGGTAGCCAGCGAGTTGGACAGGACCAACCATGGCCCTGATCCTGTTACGGAATAAGAGAGCGACACGCCGTCAGCGCCAAGTGCAAAACCCTCCTGCACTATGCCGCCTCCGATGTGGCCACGCCGATACGGGGCATAACTTCCTCAGCCATCAAAATCATTGATCGACGTCCCAGTTCGCGATCGGTCCAATCATGTCCGGCATAAACAAGGTGGCCGAAATCGCCGACACTTTCACGAAACTCAAGCACCTGATCTGCGACCGATGAGGGGTCACCATAAATAACCAGCCGGTCGAGTACATACTCGAGCGTGACCTCGTCATCCTCCATATTCTGATCTTCCTTGAACAGATTTAGGCGCCCCCCTGCTCTTAATTTTGTGAGGAGTTGCGAGTAGTAGTACACGTACGGGCTGCCAGAGTCGCAAGCATAGGCCCGTGCGGTCGACATATCGTCCGCAACGCAAATATTCTTCGCCACCCGCCAATTGCCAACATCAGCAGCGCGTCCTCCCTCAACACAGCCTTCAACGTATTTGGGCCAATGGGTGGCCACCCATTTCGGCAAGAGAAAGTTTGCCGAGATCGGATCCCAGCCGCGCGCGGCCATCGCCGTGACACCTTTGGAGAAAGGCGCTACAGCGGTTCCTACAATGTGAGGGTGCGGGGCCTGGAAGGGTTTGGGAATCGTTCCCTGCCCGATGGAGGGCATCATGGTGTTCTCTGTTGATATGTTCCAGAAATCACCGTTCAGATTGTAGGGGGCATCCTGGGACCAGATATCGAGCACCATATTGATGCATTCAAGAAACATCGCATTGCGATCCTGCTCCAGATTTCCGAAAATTTCGGCATCGGACATCAATCCCCCAGGCGATATTCCGAATATCAGTCGACCCTCAAGCATGTGGTCAAGCATCGCAACCTCGGCAGCTACTCGCGCCGGATGTGAATTGGGTAAATTCACGGTGCCAGTGCCAAGTTTGAGGTTTTTTGTTTCGTAGGCCAGACTTGCCAGGAATGCGACACACGATGTGATAATTTCTGCCTGGTCGGTCGAGTGCTCACCGCAATAAGCTTCAGAAAAACCAAGCTCATCAGCAAGGATAAAAGCTTCTCTGTCTTCGCGAATACTCTGTGAGATCGGCTTGTTGAGCGGATGGATTGGCATTGTAAAAAACGACAGTTCCATCAATTCCTCCCTGCGCAATGGTGCTCAAAAAGGTTATGCATATTGGCGAGGGTAGCCGATAATGATCTATGCTCATGGCATCCATCAGAAATTTCGATAGGGCTGCCTAAGTCAACAATCCCGGGGCTGTAATTTGAAGAGCCGCTTGCAGTTCAGCATTCAAAACATCGAAGAAAGCTTTGCCAACGCCGCTCAATGACAATGAAGGAGGCTCGATACGGATGTAGTCCACGGTCAAGTCAGGCTCGACGATCGGTGCGACTTGACGTTTTGCGCCATCGAAATCCGGCAAACACAATATTCCGGGTAAAATCGTTGCCCTCCGCGAACGCGAAACCAGATCGATTGTGCCAAACATCGAGTCCAGTTCCATTGTTCGGTCTGTCTGAATAGCGTTCGTCGTCAGGTATTCGTCAACCTTGCGCCGGCGGGCATTCTCCCGGCTCGGCAGGACCAGGTCCAGCGGCGGCAGTTCGGACAACCGCACACTGTCGCCTAGTTGCACCTCATGCTCGCGAGAGAGAACCAGATACTCCCGGTCGGTCCCCATCCATTTTGCAAGTAAATTAAGTTCGCTGTCGAAAGCTGGAACAATGGCGAAATCCAATTCGTTGCTTAAGACCTGCCGGGAGAGCTCTCCGGAATAGGCTTCTCGAACGGTCACTTTGACGTTGGGAAATTCTTCGCCAAACTTCATCAATGCCGGGCCCAAAACCGCGCGTGTAAAGGTTGGCATTAATCCGACTTTGATATCACCAACAACGGAACCTGAAAGCATGCGAAGCGTCGATTCGGCTTCCGTTGCTGCCCTCAGTACCCGCACTGCATCTGTATAAAATCGCCTGCCTGCCTCGGTCGGTGTCACGCCGGAGGAACTGCGATTGAGTAATATCACCTGAAATCGATCTTCAAGCTGACGGACGTGCATTGAGAGGCCCGATTGGGTCGCGTTAACCCGCTGAGCACCAGCAGAAAACGATCCTTCCTCGTAGACCGCAACAAAGTATTTCAGGTGCTGAAATTTCATATATTCCCTCTGTAATGCGCACACGGGTATCAGGTTTTTAGATTACAACTATCATCAATTATTAGTTTTTGTGAAGGCTCTAAAGTGGATAGTGCATATCAAGCAAGAATAGGAGCCTGGCATGAACATGCACAATCCCAATATTGTACGTGAGCACCTCGAACCCCGCGCTCTGCGAGATGTACTTGGCTGTTTTGCTACCGGTGTCGCAGTGGTTACAACGTGCGATACGGATGCTGTTCCAGTGGGTATGACGATCAATTCTTTCGCGTCGGTTTCCCTGGATCCACCGGAAATTCTCTGGAGCATCGCCAGTAACGCATCGTCGCGCAATGCATTCGTCAACCATGGTGCATTTGCCATCAACATCATGTCCGCCCAGGACAAGGACCGAACTCTCCAATTCGCGCGACCAGCGGAAGACAAGTTTCGCGGAGTCGACTGGCGCCCGGGATGGCGCGGTGTTCCGGTTCTAAGCCTTGCGATGGCAACGCTTGAATGCGAACTGAAACAATGTATTCCCAGCGGAGACCACGAGATCGTAATCGGATCCGTGAAAGCCATCGACCGCAGGAGCGGCGACCCACTCATTTTTTACCGCGGCGAGTTTTCAGAACTGGGTTCCACTTTATGACATCACAAGCACTGAATGTGGCGATTGCCGGCTTCGGTTGGTGGGGAAAGCATATTGCCGACCGCCTTGGAAAACATTCTGAATTCCAGATCCAGTGCATTGTCGAGCCGTTTGAACAAAATCATCCGGCTATTCGAAATGAAAACCTCACACCCCTGACGGACCTTTCTGAGGCCCTTGCCAATGAGACTATCGACGCCGTCATCCTAACAACACCAAACCCGGTGCATGAGGAACACGTGACTGCTTGTGCTCAGGCGGGCAAGCACGTGTTTTGTGAAAAGCCGCTGGGCTTGAATGCGGCCAGCGCACGACGCTCGGTCGCAGCCGTCAAGAGCGCTGGTGTTCAGTTGGGTATTGGTCACGAACGTCGTTTTGAACCGGCACTGGTTGCTCTGAAGAAAGCAATCGAAGCGGGCGAATTTGGAACGATTATGCATGCAGAAGCAGCTTTTTCCCATGATAAATTGATTGGCGTGCCCGCCGGAAACTGGCGAACGTCCAAGTCGGTTTCGCCTGCAGCCGGCATGACCGCAATGGGTATCCATCTGACGGATTTGTTGATCTCATTTTTCGGCCGCATCAAAACAGTGCAGGCGATCACCGCAGATCGCTCACTTGGTTGGGAAACCGGTGACCTTGTCACAGTTCAAGTTTTGTTCGAAGCCGGAATGACCGCCACGCTGTCTGCGATCCTCCACACGCCCCATTTTATACGGATGCACGTCTTCGGGACGGACCAATGGATCGAAGTGCGAAACGAATCCCACCCTGACACACCGGGCGGTAAAGTGACATATGAGCTTGCACGGACCGGCAGTGAAAATCAGATGCAGACATTTGCGTGGGAAGACGCCGTCGTACACAATCTGGAAGCCTTTGCACACGCGGTACGGGGCGAAGCGCCGTATCCGTTCTCAATTGAAGAAATGGTCCACAATATCGAAGTGCTGGAAGCCATCACGATTTCCGCCGAACAGCAGCGCACCGTGCATATTTCCGAGTTGGCATGACGCTTCAGGTATCGACAACCCTTCCGCAGCTGATGGTTGCACCGACAGGCGCACGACGCGGTAAAAATGACCATCCCAAGCTACCAATTACGCTGCAGGAAATTCTCAAAGAAGCAAAAGACTGTCAGCGAGAGGGAGCCGACGGCGTGCACCTGCACATCAGAAATGAGAACGGTGACCATTCGCTGGACGTTGGACTGTATCGCGAAGCAATCGCAGAATTTTCAATTCAGCTCCCCGGTCTCTTTCTTCAGGTGACAACGGAAGCTGCAGGAATTTATGGGCCAACGGCGCAATGCGAACTAGTGCGGAACCTCCGTCCTGCAGCAGTCTCCATCGCATTCAGAGAAATAATGGCCGATCCTGGCAGCAGATCAGCCAACCTTGCCATTTATCAGGAGGCTTTGGAAACAGGGATCGCGGTCCAGCACATCATCTACACGCCCCAGGAATTGTCCTGGTTTTTAAGCGTTCTTGATGAGGGCTCGATACCCGGAACATCCCATGCACTACAATTTGTGCTTGGAAGTTACGACGGCCGTGACACATCACGACCAGAGGATCTAAAACTGTTTCTTGATTATCTGGAACCCAGACGCAAAGACATGCGTTTTGACTGGATGCTGTGTGCCTTTGGCCCAGAGGAAACAGCCTGCCTGGTCGAAGCGCATCGGCAAGAAGGGAAAATCCGTGTGGGCTTTGAAAACTCGCTATGGCACCCGGATGGGACCGTGGCCCAAAGCAATGCCGATCGGGTTCGACAAGTGCGTGAAGCCCTTGAAACCGGTTGACCGAAGACACTTCCAGCTGGACCAGATATTGCCCTACCGCAGCTCAGACCTGATCCCGGGCGGAAAGATGCGGCACGGTCTCCCCGGTATCTGTGAACGTGCGGGTTACCACCTGCGCCCCGTAAATCCAGAAAATCTTCAGGTCGCCATCCCCGGTATTGACGAAACGATGCGGCAAATCGGCCGGGATGTAACTTGTGTCCATCGGTTTAAGATCAAACGTCTCGCCGTCAACTTCCGCGCGCGCGCTCCCTTCCAGAACAGTGACCTGTTCAGCACAGTTGTGGCTATGCATGGGGGCGGCGGATCCCGGAGGAAAAACGGTTGTACCCGTGGTAAACGGCGCATCAGCCGCGATATCCGTTCCGATCATCAAACGGGTTTCCACGCCGTCTCCGCGCAGAAACGGGACAATACCCTGATATTCTCTGATGGTTTGTGTCGACATGATTTCTTCCCGATAAATGATTTGAGTGAGGACCCAGATGGCCGAGTTAAGCGCACGTCTCGTTAAAGACAGCAGGCTCAGAGATTTTACGCAACGGGCATTTGAGAAGTGCGGAATGCCAGCTGAGAACGCCGTTCGCATGGCCGACCTTATGGTTCAGGCGGACCTTGGTGGTCAGGACGGACATGGTGTGTTTCGCCTTCCCCAATATATCCAGCGGGTACGTGCCGGGGGCATGTCGGTTGATCCGTCCATGCGCATCCTCTCTGAGCGCAGCGCCACCGCCTTGATTGATGGAGGCAACGGGCCGGGCCATCTGGTGATGTCGCATGCAGCGGAGCTTGCGATAAAAAAGGCGCAAACCACGGGCGTTGCGTGGGTCGGAGCGCGCTATTCCAATCACGCCGGCCCCGCTTTTCTTTACGCCCGCATGGCGCTTCCCCACGACATGATAGGGCTCTACGTCGCGGTTGGAAGCGCAAACCACATGCCGCCATGGGGTGGGACAGACCTTCTTCTGAGCACAAATCCGATTGCGGTTGCAGTACCCTCTAATGAGCAGCCGAACATAGTCCTCGACATGGCGACGACCGTGGCAGCCTATGGCAAGGTCAAAACCGTTGCGGATCAGGGCGGGATGATGCCCGAAGGATGGATGATAGACAAAACCGGTGCGCCGCTGACCGATCCACACCGTGCCGGTGAAGGTCTCTTGCTTCCGATCGGCGGACCAAAAGGTTTCGGTCTTTCGCTGATATTCGGCATTCTGGCTGGCACATTGAACGGCGCGGCGTTTGGATCGGATGTTGTTGATTTCAACGCAGACCCGCAAACGACGACGAACACCGGGCAATTTTTTGTCGCTCTCAACATCGCCGCCTTTGCCGACATAGTACAATTCAAGTCCCAGATTGATGAAATTTGGGCTCAGATGAAATCGTCGGAAAAGCTGCCGGGAGTGTCGGAAATTCGTCTTCCCGGCGAAAGACTTGCGCGAACGGAGGTCGAACGCAGGACGAACGGCATTCCCCTTTCGGCGGCACTTGCGGGGCGGTTGACCGAGCTGGCGGATGAAATTGAGATCGAGCCACTTTGAAGGTTTCAGGCCGCAGCAGCCCATGCCGCACCGTTGATGGTCCAGTTTTCGATCACTTCCGATCCCGACTGACGCAACATTTTGGACACAGCGCAATGATGGCGCAGTTTTGAAACAACTGCGTCGATGCCCTCTTCAGGTCCGTGCATCGTGGCAGTGATATTGATGATGATATTGGGAAACGGTATATCGATTGGCTCGATCAATCGCGTTCCGCGGCTATCCATTGTCGTGATGATGTCGATATTCATGTCCTCAATATCAATGCCATTGGCGGTCGCCAGCTTGTTTGAAATCACATGAGTACATCCCGCGAGGCCAGCCATCACCATCTCGACCGGCATCGGACCTTGATTTGTCCCACCACGCTCAATCGGTTCGTCGATTATCATCTCGACATCGCGAGATAGAGCTCTCGATCGCGTGTTGGTTTCCTGCTTCATCGACGTTCGAAATTTCCAGATCGGCTTTTCTCTGGTGCGCATGACGCTTTCCTGTTTGAGAGAGAGAACGGACGGCCGCAGGGCCGTCCGAGCTTGTTTTTTAGTTGGTGATCGTGGCAACCAGATCCTTGTATGCGGAGTTCTGGTCCTCGCGCATTTTCTGGTACTCAGCACCACCGATATAATCAGTGTTCTCACCAAGACGCCCCATCATGCGCGTGTAGGTCTTGTCTTCCTGCAATGCGCTGAATGCATCACCAAGCGTCTTCAAGACATCGTCCGGTGTTCCGGCCGGAGCCAGTACGACCCGGTGCATAAAGCCAACATCTCCACCGATGCCCAATTCTCCAAAACTTGGAACATCGTCATAGATCCGTTCCTTCCCCGCCGTGGCCAGCACCTTCACGTCGCCCGATGCAATCAGCGGAGACAATGTGGAAGGAAAGCCCATCGTGACATCGGCATCACCTGCCAGAAGTGCCTGCATTGCGGGGCCACCGCCCTTGTAAGGCACGAGATTGAAACTCGCTTCCTTCGCTTTCATGATCTGAGCAGCCGGCACAAAGAGGGCCCCCCAGTTGCCGGAGTGCGCCATTGTCACCGTTCCGGATTTTGCTGCAGCAATCAATTCATCGAAGGAATTGATGGGGCTGTCACCCCGTACAACCACTGCAATCGGCGCATAGTTCACCCTAGCGACGGGAACAAAATCAGCATTGGGATCGTAGGGAAGGTTCTCAACGTGTTGTTGAAGCATATCGATATAGTTATGCGAGAACAGCAATGTATAACCATCTGCAGTCGCATTGGCGACTTCCTGTGTTCCCTTTTGCCCACTTGCGCCGGGATTAAGCTGAACGATCATCGCCTGATTCAGATGTTGTGGAATAATCGATGTGATCACTCGGGCATTCAAGTCATGCGAGCCACCGGCACCCAGCGGAATGACCAGCGTAATCGGTTTTTCGGGATACTCAGCAAGCGCTGGAGCACCACCCCAAGTCAGCATTGCCAAACCGGCAATCGCCATTACCCTTAGTTTATTCCAGTTCATTTTTTTCTCCTCTCCTAAACTCCATGACACGACGCACAGATCAAGATCGAACTGATCGCATGCGTCGCCACAGCAGATATCCGACAATCGGCGTTGCGATCAGAACGCCAAGCATTCCTGGCCGATCCGCGAATACAAAACTCAGTGGACTCGTCCCGGCCATGGCCACGGTCTGACCAAAAGCGTATTCCAGTGGCGGTCCAAGGATGAAACCCATCACCATGGGCATAACTTCAAATTTTCCAGCTCTCGCCAGCAGGCCGAAAAGACCGAAGCCAACCAACATCAAAAGGTCGGTGGGATCAGAACGGAAAACATAGGCTCCAGCAAAAGCAAACATGATCACGATCGGTATAAGCAGCCCGCTCTTGACCGTCACGATCCTTGAAAAGAAGGGTATCGAGAAATAACCGATCACCAGGAACAGCAGGTTGGCGAAAACCATCGCAATCAGTATTGCAAATACCGTCGCTCCCTGCTCTTCAAACAGTTGGGGGCCGGGACGTAGTCCCTGAGCCACAAACGCGCCCAGAAGAATGGCTGTCACGTTGTCTCCCGGTATCCCCAATGTCAGCAGCGGCACCAGGGTCGGTCCGTTAACGGCATTGTTGGCGGCTTCCGCCGCAGCAACGCCTTCGATCTCCCCTTCGCCAAATGTTTCAGGATGATCTGACGCATTCTTGGCGGCTGAGTACCCCATCATCGCGGCGACGACCTGCCCCAGACCCGGCACGATGCCAATGGCCGTTCCGATAACAGTCGACCGCCGTATGGTCTTTACGCAGCGGCGGAACTCGTCTCTGTTCAACCTCTCACCGACCAGCTTGGAAATGCTTTGCACCCTGTCGGTGCGCATCAACGCATAGGCAATCTCGGGTAACGCGAAAACGCCAATGAGCATGGGCAGCAGGGGAATGCCCGACTTCAGCTCAAACAGTCCGAACGTAAAGCGTTCCACGCCTCCGATCGGATCGGTGCCTATTTGTGCAAGCCAGAAACCAAAGAACATCATGATCAGTCCCTTGAGCGGGCTCCTTCCGGAGGTGACCACAATAATGATGAGGCTCATCAACAGCACTGCAAAGAGTTCCGGCGGACCAAACTGCATAACCAGAAATGCAATTGGAAAGATGAGAAGAACAGTGAATATGTCACTCGCAGTGTCGCCAATCACAGACGAGAACAAGGCGATATCGAGTGCCTTCCGGGACTGACCTTTCTGCGTGAGTTTATAGCCATCGATTGATGTCGCGACAGCAGCGCCTGTCCCTGGCATTGAAACCAGAATTGCAGGTATCGATCCACCAAAAATACCGCCTTTATAGACGCCCAGCAAAAACGGAATGCCAACCAGCGGATCGAGGAAGAATGATAGCGGCAGCAGGATTGCCATAGCCATGAGGGTAGTAAACCCAGGCAACGCGCCTACAAGCATGCCGGAAAACAGACCAACGATGATCATGAGGAGCGTATCGAACCTCAAAGCCATGGCGAACCCGTCGGTAAACTGCTCAATCATCCCGCTTCACCACGCCGCGTATGAATGTTCTGAGCGGTCATCGATTGAACAACCCGGCATAGGCGAACTCGATCACGCTCAGTTCAGGCAGCGATACCGCAAGCCCGCGTGTCGCAACGAGATAGAGCAACACCGGCGCAACGATCGATACCAACAGTATTTGAACAACCACGCGATTTCCGGCGACAAACCCGATCATCCCCATGGCGATTGCCGAAGAAATAAAGAAACCGACAGTGTCCATCGCAAGCGCATAGACCAGCATAATCGCAAACAGAAAAACAACACGCCTGAACCCTTTCCCCCCCATCAACATCGGCTCATCTGACAGCCAATGTGAACGCATCACCCAGATTTGCCAGAGCGATAAAACACCCAGAGCCGAAAGTATGATTATGGGAAACAATGTCGGTTGGATCGGCGTCAGAGACCGGCCAAAGAGTACTTTAGATTCAGCTACCAACTGAGACATGAAGGCAAGACAACACAACGACAGCACAACGAAAAAAAGCGTCAGCCATGTTTCAGCGGAGACCCGGGAAAGTCTGTTCATCGCCATTTTCCCGTCGCCCGAAAAACAGGTATCTGGACTCCTCCGGTCGACATGTGATGACTCTCTCCCCCAAATGTTCAAACGGTGCCGCAAATATGTCTTGGCACATCAAGCTCTTCTTCGCAGGAACATGAATGATGATGCCCGAGCCCGTACTGTCCCTGGCAAACCAACGGGCAGCACCAATCAACCCCCCAAACGTATCCGTTTAGCAAGCCGCCCCAAAATCAGGAAAACTGATAATAGATAGTCACTTATTTGAAGCCGTTGAGCTTGCTATCCGATTGGCGAAAAACGATTGTTTTCCCACAAGACTTGCAGCTGATGACCGTTTGAAAAGCAGGACTTAATGAGTGAAATATTTTACATAATCGCACCGGTATTTGTCATTGCTGCGATCGGTTACGCGATTGAAAAATACAGCTCAGGATTTGATACAGACACTTTGAGCCGATTGGCCATGTGGATCGGCACTCCTTCTCTGGTGTTTTATTCACTCACCAACACGGAACTTCCTAACGAACAACTTGCCGGAACAATGCTCGTCGGACTTGCAGTGGTGGTGGTAGGCGGTCTTCTGTCGACGCTTGGCCTTTGGATATTAAAGCTTCCACTTCGCAGTTTTTTGCCTGCCTTGTCGCTGCCGAATTCGGGAAATGCAGGGTTACCGATTGTCTATTTTGCCTTCCCTGAGGACGGACTGACAATCGGCGTTGCCTTTTTCTTCATGATTGCATTGGTTCAATACACAGTTGTGCCCGCCGTTGTTGCCGGACATTTCAGTTTGCGCAAACTCGCTGCTGAACCGCTGATCTGGTCGATTGCTGCCGTCGTGCTGCTTAAGTTGATCGATGTCAGTCCACACCGCATCATTGCCGATACAACCCGGCTGTTAAGCGGCATCATGATCCCGGTAATGCTGATACTCCTGGGGGGTGCACTGGCGCGATTGCGCGTTGCCGACCTGAAACTGTCCCTCACGCTATCCGGCCTGAGGTTTATCGTCGGCATAGCAGCGGGCTACGGCGTTATCGTAGCGATGGATCTTCAGGGGATTGAAGCCGGTGCCATCTTTTTGCTGGCAGCGATGCCCTCCGCGCTGGTGACATATGTCTTTGCAGAACGCTACGGTCGGGATCCAGAACGCGTCGCAGGCATGGTGGTCAGTTCCACAGTCCTGACCTTCGCCGCACTGCCTATTTTGGTGGCACTGGCCCTAAACATTGCCGGACAGTAGTTTACTCGCCGCGCGCTGCTCTGCCGATGGCCAAAAATACTGCTGAGTTGTCCAGATCACTTTCGCCTGCGGCATCGGCATTGCGCAGGATTTCCAAATATCGCGCGACCATTGGCAAACCACCGTGATCATGCCGACTTGCCATTTCCTGAATGAGCCGGAAGTCCTTGTGCGACTGCGCGATACGCCCCAATGGACTGAAATCCCGGTTCACCATTTTGGGTCCCTTTGAGGCCATCACATCTGATCGGGCTGCTGACCGCTGCGCCACACGCAGGTAATTGGCAGGATCAAGACCCAGTGCTTCTGCGAAAACCACCCCCTCAGCGACAGCGGCTCTGCTCAAACCAAGTACCAAGTTGATTGCGAGTTTCATTCGATTTCCATCGCCAATGTCGCCGACCCGTTCTCTGTTGGGCGATAAAGCGTCTGCAATGTTTTCGAACTTATCCAACCCCACGCTGTCCCCGGCAAGCAGATAGAGCGCCGTACCCTGTGCAACATGCTGACTGGTTCCGGATATGGGTGCTTCAACAAGCGTCAGACCATGCCGCTCGGCGCGATTTTCCAAGGTGACCATCTGATCCGGATCGCACGTACTTGTCGATACCAGAACTGACTTCGTTTCATGGGGCGCGCTATCGATAACGGTACCGAGTTGTTCTGTAGAAAAAACAGCACTGAGCACCAGGGGTGCTGTCCAGATTTCAGCAGGACTGACCACTGTTCCACCGGCATCGGAAAACAGTTTGCACCGTTCTTTATCGGGATCGGACCCGTTAACGTGATGTCCTGCTGCAATCAATCGGTTGGCCATTGCCATTCCGATCAAACCGAGCCCGAAAATGCCGATTGATTGTGTCATTTTACACGTCCTCATTGATTTTCAATCCTGTCGAACGGTCACACCAGCACATTCTATAGCCATCGGGTGTACCGTCTGAGTGCACACACAGTGCCGGACACACACCAGTTCCTATTTCCTGGCTTTCAAATCCGCCAACTGTGCGATTGCCAGGTTCGACAAGGGTAACGAAACAGGCTCTCCGGTTTCGGCCGACAGGTCAGCGGCAGAATAGGTTTCCATGACCAGACGCGCATGCGTCGGATCCACCATGACTCCTTTATCCAACAGGACAGCTTCCAGAAAGTGAAGCGTTTCGGGGCCCATTTGTCCGGCGAAGACGTGATCCAAATGTTCGCCCGGCATCGTTGACATCGGATACTGAGTGCCTTCGGAAACGGTATTCAGCCAATTGTCACGGGAGGTATCATCCAGAATGAGCGCGCCTTCTGTTCCGGTTATTTCGATCCAGGTTCCACAGTAGTTGGGATAGCTGGGTGGCAGATTCCAACCTCCGCCAATGACAACAAGTGTTCCGTCATCCATCGTCACGGTTGACCACATGCAATCATAAGAGCCATTCAACGATTGCATGTATCCATAGGCGCCCTGACTGTAAATCTTGACCGGCTTGGCCGGCTCGAGCAGCCAGAAAACGAAATCCAGATCGTGTGTGGATTCCATTGCTGCGGGAGACAGTTTGACGCGATTGGCGATCTTTTTACCGAGATTTCGCGACAAATGCCGACTCACCATGACATTCACGACTTTACCGAGGCGTCCACCTGAAATCGATTTTTTGGCATACGCGATTTTCGAGTTGAATCTCTGCGAGTAACCGATCGTGAATTTCAGGTTTTTTGCTTTCGCACGCTCGATAAGTTCATCGGCTTCCCAGAATTCCAGTGCAATCGGCTTCTCAAGAAGCACGTGCTTGCCTGCCATCAAGCAGTCACGCGCAATGGGGTAGTGCGTTTGTTCCGGCGTAGTGGAAATATAGACAACAGATATGTCAGGATTTCTGACAATATCCTGGTAATCTGTTGTCGCGCTTGCGGGGTTGGTTAGCGTGCGTACTTCCTCCAGACGTTCCGGTCGGATTTCGCAGATGTGCAACGCATCCACCAACGCGGAATTGGCCAGTGCCTCCGCGCGGATCCCCCCGCACCATCCCGTTCCGATGACGGCAACTTCTGTAGATTTCATCCATTTTCTCCCGCTAAATGACCCAGGGCGATGAACCGCTTTCCAGTGCTATCGGGTGGACGTATTTCTCTCCAACAATTATTCCTGATGTCGGCCATCAAAGCTTTTGTTCCAATCCTGTGCGCATTCCTCTCAAATAATTCCCATGAGCTGCCACCAAAGGTAGGTCAACGGCACTCCAATGGCCGTCACTGCCAGCGCCATGAACAGGCACAAGCGAGTTAACAGCGCGCTTGGAATGTTTGAGAGGGACATGGCCACGATCAATGGTGGTGCCTGATAGGGAAGAAGAGGCGTCGCAATGCCGATGATCTGGATCATCGATACGACTTCCATCGAAAGGCCGGTTACTTCTGCCAACGGCAAGGCAAATGGAACCAAAATTGCCGGTGCCGCGGGCGCTGTTGTCAGATGCGAAATAATCACCGCAAAAAAGAACACCGCGTAAACTGACGCCAGGCCACCATCAGGTGAAAACGGAACGTGCGTGATCAGATAGTCGGCCAATTGGATGTCCAGACCCGCATCGCGCGCGACGGCGCTCAGTGTAACAAGCGCCGCAAAGAAAATTGCAGGTGACAGATCTATTCTTTCGCGCATTGCCATTGAGCCGAGCATGCCCAACCGGGGCCATATCACAATCCCCGCTGCCGCCATCGCGATCCAGGCAGGCGAGATTCCGTGCATAAAATCCGTGAACCACAATATGATGGCAACCAGAAGCACCGTCAACAATAGTCGCTCCGCTTTGTCCGGCTTGGATAGTGTCACGGGTGACGTGGTTGGCGCTGTTGTCGCGGAAGATATCCGCCTGAGCAGTCCGACAATCAGCAGAAATCGAAGCGCGTTTACAGGCAGTTGTGCCAGAAGGTATTCCGAATAGGAACTGCTCAGACCGTATAGCCGTTCCATTGCCCCGACCTGCACGATCGTGGGAAGATTGGCGGTGAGTATGGCGTAGGTAGGTAACAGAGTTGATGCAGCCGCTGCTGCCGCCAATCCCATTGCTTCACGGCTTTTTGGGGAATAGCCCTGGCGTTCCGCGAGAGCCAACGCAATCGGCATCATAACAATGATGCGTGGCATAGTTGAAGGGATCAACACGCCCAGTGCCAGACCAGCAAGCGACAACGTGGCAACAGACTGTCCGTATGTGTTCCCGGACCAACCCGATAAATAGGCTGAAAACCGGGATGCAAGTCCTGTCGCCGACACTGCGGCACCAAGAATTATACCTGAGAATAACAGCCAAAACCCACTGGAAGTAAAGCCGAGAAAGACCGTTGTTTCAGCATTGGCACCGATTGCGAGCGCAGTTAAAAAAACTGCCAGCGCCGTGACAATATCGGGCACCGCCCGAGTGGCGAACAAAGTCAGGCCTGCAATGCCCAGCCCTGCTGCCTGCAGCTGTATATCACCAGGACCGGATTGCGCACCAAAACCAATCAACAGTCCGCCAAGCAGGACGCCTGCTGTCGCAATCACCACTGGCTGCGCAATCCTGGTCATTTCTTTCAGGGTATGAACACAGTAGAGCCGGTGGTCTCCGCCGCTTCCAATTCTCGATGCGCCGCAACAACTTCGGACAATGGTCGTTTTTGGTTTATCTGCACGGAGATGCGACCGTCGCGAATCATATGAAAGACCCGCGACGCAGAATGTTCAAGGTCAGCGCGAGGTCCGACATAGTTCGCCAGAGTCGGCCGCGTAAAATAGAGAGACCCCGCCTTCTGCAGCAAACCCGGTGCGACCGCTGGTGCCTCTCCGGTTGTGGCTCCAAAAGACACAAACATGCCATATGTCGCAAGGCACGCGATCGATGTGTCAAAAGTGGCGGCACCAACGCTGTCATACACAACGGGAACACCTGCCCCGCCCGTAATTTGATGGACGCGTGCAACGATATCTTCGGATTGACGATCAATGGCGTGGGCATAGCCAAGTTCAAGCGCTCGGGCGCAGTTTGCCGCTCCGGATGAAACGCCAATCATTTCAGCGCCCAGATGCTTGCCCCATTGCCCCGCAATTTGTCCCACACCACCGGATGCCGCAAAAAACAGAACTTTATCGCCCTGCTTCACCTTATAGGTACGCTCCAGCAGGTATTCGACGGTCATGCCCTTCATAAGCGCGGCCGCGGCTACTTCTTCTGAAATGTCGTCCGGCAATTTGAGGACTCGCGCCGCAGGTGCGTTCCGCACTGTGGCATAGGCACCAAGAACACCTCCATAAACCACTCGATCGCCCACCGAGAACTGTGTGACCCCCGGACCCACAGCGACAATTGCTCCGGCCGCTTCCAAACCCAGAGGGCTCGGCAATTCCATCGGATAATGACCGGAGCGCTGATAGACATCCATGTAGTTCAAACCGATTGCCGTCTGCTCGATCTGAACTTCCCCCTCCCCCGGTGCGCTCAGATCAACATCGACAAGTTCCATTACGTCAGGCGCACCTTGGGACGCCATTGTGATTTGCTGTGCTTGCATTGGTATTACCTTTCAGAGTGTCGCATCTCCGGCTTCGACGACGACGGTCTGTACCTCGCCGGCGCCGGTGGCACGTCGAAACGCCGCCGCCGCCTGATATTCTTCCGATTCAAAACAGGCTACACCGCGCGCCAGAGTGGGAAACTCGATCACGACGAACCGGTGAAAATACTGCGGCCCTTCCATAATTTCGTAATTTCCGCCACGCGCCAGAACCTTGCCGTCATATTTTTCTATGATATCCGGAACAAGATCCGTGTAACGCTTGTACTCCACCGGGTCATTGATCTTCGCACGGGCAATCCAATATGCAGGCATAGGCTTTTCCAATCTTGTGGCTACATCAGTCGGTTCGGCAACCAATTTGCAATTTCGGGGAAGACGACAAGCAGTATCGCGCAGAGCAACATGATCCCCCAATAGGGCACCGAACTTTTGAATATTTGCTGCACGCCGACCTCGGGGTCTTCAATCGCTGCTTTCACGGTGTAGACCAGCAAACCAAATGGCGGCGTCAACAAACCTGCTTCAATTGCCAAAATACCGACGATGGCAAATGTCAGCCGATCAAATCCAAACGCAACTGCAATCGGTTCGACAATCGGGACCGTCAGCAACATGATCGAGATACTATCGACGACCATACCTAAAACGAACCAGATCAGCACAATGATACCGAGCACTTCCCAGCCTTCCAGACCTGAATTCACAAAAAATTCGCGGATCGCCGTTGTCACACCGGTCATTGCCAGTGCTCTCGAATAGAGCGCCGCCGTGAACAACAGAATGAGGATCGGCGCTGCAGTTTTGCCAACGGCAAATATCGCGGACTGAAACTGCCTGAAAGTCATTCCTTTGGAAAAGGCGAAGACAAGAGCCAGTGCAGCTCCGGCCCCAGCACCTTCGGTCGGTGTGAATATTCCAAACCAGATTCCACCCAGCACAGCAGCTACAATGCCACCAACACCGAAAACACTGCCTGCCAATTTTGCGGGCGGTAATTCCACAGTATCGACCGTACTTGGCGTTGCATCGATTGCCGTGCGATCTTCACCCACCATGTCGGGTTTCAAGATGGCTGTCACCAGGATATAGCCAATGAACATGGTGGCAAGCAGCAACCCCGGAAGAACACCCGCAAGAAATATTCGTCCAATCGACTGCTCGGTGAGAATACCCCAGACAATCATCAAAACAGAGGGCGGGATCAACATGCCCAGACAGCTGGAGCCCGCAATTGTTCCCAGCGCAAAGCCTCTGTTGTAATTGAAGGCTTTCATTTCCGGGTAAGCGATCCTCGAAAAGGCCGCAGCTGAGGCAATGGAGACACCGGTTACAAATGAAAAAACCGTGTTGCCCAACACCGTCGCGATTCCGAGTCGAGCCGGCACTCTTCGAAGGCCCTTGTTTATCCCGACATAGATATCTGAAACAGCGCCGGAACGCC
This sequence comes from Stappiaceae bacterium, assembly GCA_039976075.1. GTDB lineage: Bacteria > Pseudomonadota > Alphaproteobacteria > Rhizobiales > Stappiaceae > JBDWFY01. Next base: position 686,344 of record JBDWFY010000022.1, on the reverse strand, counting down.
CCATAAACTCACCCATGAGCATAAACAGCGGGATCACCGCAAAAGTGAAATCCCTCAGCGCTTCGGCGGCGGTGGAGGCGACAGCCGCCTCGACAATGCGCACCTGCCCTGTAACCAGAAAAATGCCGACGATACTGGCAATGCCCAACGCGACGGCGACATGAACGCCCAAAAGGACCAATCCCAGGAGCGCAGCAACCATCAGCGTAGCAGTTCCGAAATCAAACACGTCGCATTCCCCACCGCCAGCTATTGAAGTTTTAGCTCTTCTGACTTGCCAAGCACTTCAATAATGGCGAGCAGAACGTAGTTGAGCGCCGCAAGTGCACTCCCAAATATTATCGTGAACCGAGCGGGCCAGACCGGAACCCGCAATGCCCCCTCGCCGTCAAATTCGCCGTTGGCGAATGACCTCAACGCCGGCGTGACACCGGCTTTGGCCAGAAAAGCAAAAAAAACAGCCCCCAGCAGCAGACCCATTACAATGAGAACTCTAGAGTAATTCGGGCCAAGCGCAGATGTGAGAAAGTCGGCCCGCAACATCGAACCCGACCGAACTGCGAAACCGACTTGAAGAAAAACGATCATGACAACCGAGTTGGCGACAATTTCTTTTGTTCCTTGAAGCGGCATATTCATTGCGCGAAAAATGATGTCCGCCAGAATGAAAAAACACAGTATGAACGCCCAGCCTGCCGCGATGATCATCAGAAATTTTGTCAGGTTATCCGCTGCTCTCACCACAAACATGGCTTGCGCTGTCCCCAAATTGCAATTTTGTTGAGAAAGAGTGCCGCCGAAATAGAATTGCAACGGCGGCACCCGCAAAATTTACTTGATTTCATACCGCACGGGCCACTCATAGCCTCGCGCTTCTGCTTTTTCGAGAACCAGGTTCAGGACTTGCTTTGCTGGCAGTCCCTGAGCTTCCAGATCGTCGGCCATTTTTTGCGGCCATCCGGCCAGGCTCTCTGCCCAGGTTTTACGCACGGCAGCGTCAATCTCTGTAACGGTAATCAATTCACGAAGCTGCTCGACAAGACGATCATATTCGGTCTGATTGACAATACCCGTCTGTTGTTCGTAGTCAGCCGCCACTTCGTGCAGGATCTCACGCACGTCTTCAGGCAGTGACGCATAGGTGTCCGTATTGATGGTCAGCCCATGCCAGGTCATCGAGCCAAAACCGATCAACGTATAGTAGGGACCCGGCTCATAAAGCTTCAGGTTCACCCAGGCTGAAGGGAACATTATCCAGCCTTCATAAACGTTGGTGTTCATCTCGGTATAGGCGGTCGCAAGGGATGATTGCACGGGTGTAACACCGGCGAGTTCCAGCCAATTCAGATTGAGCCCCGCCCCGGCAATTTTTTCACCTTTCAGGTCCGATAGGTCTTTCCACGGAAACGACGTGCCAAGATTGTAACCGCCATCGGCTATGCGCGCCAAAAGCTGTTGGTTGAATTTCTCCTTGAAAACATCTTCCAGATACGGGACTTCGGCATAGACATCCTGAGCAATCGCCAGTGATGTGACCGGATCCATCGTCCCGAACGGCATCATCACCTGGAACGCATGCAGCGGCAGGTTGGACGGCTCGAAACAATAGCAGAAACCACCGATATCAATGATGCCGTCCTGAACACCTTCCAGAACTTCCGTCACCTTCACGATGGACCCGGAATAGCCCTCCACGAAATTGATTGTATGGTCGGTGCGTTCTTCAACGCGTTTCTTAAATTCAGGCTGAAAATAGTTGAGCATGAGCCCCGCATAGACGACCCCCGGCGGATGACCGGAACCGATACGTAGCGTGATTTCGTCCGCCCATGCAGTTGTTGCCATCGAAATCGCGGCGATCGAAGATGCGATTGTAACTGTTAGTGTTTTCATTAGATCCTCCCTATTGTCCCCATATTGCTGCCCGGGGATGAGGCTGTTACGTTTGCTTTTTGGTACTCTTTCCTTTCATTCGTCGTTGAATTTCGGATCAGACGGCTGCCACTTTCGGAGCGGTCAATCTCATCTCATCGGGTATTTCCAGCGGGTTATTAGGACCATCCAGAAATTCGACCGTTGTAAACAGCAATTCGGTTTCACCGATATTCTGAACCGAATGCAGCATGTATTCGCCTTCCCCATAGAAGAAATGCTTGGTTTCGCCGGCGTAATGCTCGACGTCCCTGATTTCTCCGCTTGAAAAAAACCCGCGCGCCTTTCCAGGATTGTGTGCTGTCCAGAAATAGGGGTTCACATGACGGTGGAACGGACACCGATATCCTGGCAACAGCCGTAAATGCCAAACCCTGACGCGATCCGTCTCCGACACCAGAATCGAACCGACAATGCCGCTGAACTCGTTGGATTTTAAATCGTCAACCAGCCCTTCAGGCCAATCGGAAAACGCTTCGGGGTCGGTGGCGGTTTCAATATGATGGCTATTTTTTGCTTGTGTTTCAGTCATTCAAACCTCCATTTCCTGAACTTCAGCAACCGGGTACTCCAGCGCGGCCAAATCCGCCCTAAGCGCTGATTTCTCTTCCGATGAAAGAGGCCGTAGCGGGGGAGCAAGTCGCGCCCAACTCTCATCACCACTCCGCCAGGCTTCCATCTGCTTCATTGCCGCCATGAGATTGTACTTTCCGGCCATGGCTCTGGCTGATTTCACTGCTGCAAATGCTGCATCCCTGTCCTGACCCTGCGCTGCCAGCGCTCGTTGCACTTTGTTGGCGAAGGCATTGGTAGAACCTGAAATAATCCCGGCACAACCACACGCCAGCCCGTCAAACACCATCGCTTCGCTGGAGGGATAAACATCGAAATCACCCTCTGTTCCGCCTGTGGCTTCCGCGAATGCTTTTGACTGATTGAAATCGCCACTTGAATCTTTCAATCCCGCGACAATCGCGCCAAATTCCTTTTTCAGACGCACAACAAGATCCACCGACAGGGGCGCCATGGACATTTGAGGGAAGTGATAGAGATAGACCCGCAGGCGCGCATCTCCCACAGCTTCGATCAGCCGGGCGAAATAGTCGAATAACCCTTCGTCCGAGGCAGATTTGTAATAGAACGGTGGCAGCACCAGAGCATTGACGAAACCAGAATTGACGGCGTTCTTCGTGAGTTCGATGGCGTCCTGAGTGGAGCAACTGCCGGTTCCGAATATCACCTGATCCGGCGAAATCCCTGCATCCGCAAACGCCGCAGGAAGCGCCAACTTGTCTCGAAAGGAAATCGAGTTGCCTTCCCCGGTGGTTCCGGTGGGGGCCACGCCATCACATCCGCCGTCGGTCAGGAGATGTTTGCAATAAGAAACCAACTTATCGACATCGAGCGACCCGTCCACGCGAAATGGTGAGATTGCTGCGGCGTAGATGCCTCTGCGAGCTTTGATCATGCCAAACCTTTATTCTGCTGCCGCACTTGCGTTATGCGCATCACGCATCGAGACGACGACTTTGATGGCATTGTCGATGCGCTCTTTTGCGTATTTCAATGCCGTGGGTAACTCGTGCATCTGGAAAGTGTGGGTGTGGACTTTACTGGCGTCAAAGCGGCCTTCTGCCATGAATGCCATCGCGCGATGCGTGGCGGAGCGTCCCTCTCCGCGGATTCCATACAGATAGATGTTATTGACCGCCAAGTATCCCAGATCGAACTCTACCGGTTTCTTGGGAAATGCTGCCAGGCAGACTTTCCCCCCCCGGTTGGTCATGTGTATTGCCTGATTGACGGTGGTCTCATTACCGGCGCAATCGACCACGTAGTCAGCCCCCTTGCCGCCGGTCAGTTCTTTAATCTGCTCAACAACATCACCGGCACGCGCTTCGATGGCCACATCGGCCCCGAGCTCCAGGCCGATTTTATTGCGATTTTCGCGTGTTCCGACCAAGACCACCGGAGATGCACCAAGCGCTTTGGCAACAGCGACGGCCAGAAGGCCGATAGGCCCCGGTCCAAGCACCACCACACTCTCCCCGGCGACAAGGCCTCCCAGTTCCGTCAGGCCATACATCGAGGTTCCGGCGGTCACGACGAGCGTTGCCTCTTCGTCCGACATGTCATCGGGCACTTTGATCATTGTGTTGATGTTGTTGACGGCATATTGGGCGAAACCACCATTCGTGGTGAAGCCGTTTGCCCTGTGGCCTTTATTGCGGTCGCCGTAATTGAGCCCGTAATTGTGACAGGAGGTATACATGCCCATTCTGCAGCGCTTGCATTGACCACAACCGGCGTGGATCTCAACGGTTACCCGATCGCCAATATCAAATTCATCAACACCCGGTCCCAAGGCGGCAATGGTGCCCATGTACTCGTGACCAGGCGTGAAGTTCTTGTTGAACGGTGCGCCTCCCTCGAACAAAGCAGGGGTACCGTAACTGATAATTTCCAGGTCTGTTGCGCAGATGGCGACTGCATCAATCCGAACCAGAGCTTCAGCCCGCCCCGGTGCAGGAACCGGTTTTTCAGTTAACTTCAGCTCATCAGGATTGCCCAGAACCCAAGCCTGCATCGTCTCTGGCACCGGCATTCGCTGCGCATAGCCGACACCTGCATCATCTCTCAAGATCCCTGCTTCCCTGCTCAAAGCACCCTCCGGTAATATTAGCCAAATTGGTTGACCAATTTCCGTTATAGAAATTTGCAACTGTCAATATATCGAAAAACTGGCATATTTATCGAAAAACGTAAACATTAATTATTATATTGCATTTTTATCGAAATTTTTGGATTATTTAGGAAGTGAATAATCAAATGGTCAACCAATATGGTTTCTGAATGACAATCGGTACGCTTAGCACGCTTCAAGATTGGCTTACGGGTTCGGGCATTAAACAGGGTGACAAATTCCCGCCTGAGCGCGTTCTTTCGTCCCAGTTGGGCATATCCCGGGCAGAATTGAGAAAGGCGCTTGCGCTGCTGGAAGCAAACGGCACCATTGTACGCAATGTCGGACGAGGCACGTTTCTCAAACTTGCCTCAAAAAGCAACGCCAGCGATATCAACATCGCAAAGCAGTTGGCTGAAGTGACAAGCCCGCACAACGCAATGATGGCGCGTCTTGCGCTGGAACCGGAGATCGCAGGCTTCGCAGCAATCCACGCCTCCCCCCGGCATCTGTCGGAAGCACGTAACCTGTGCGAACGGATGAGGCTGTCTCAGGACTGGCATGAATACGAAAGTCTTGACTCAAGGTTTCATGAATTGATCGCCATCGCGTCAGGAAATCCACTTCTCACGGAACTCCACCGGATCGTGAATGCTGTTCGCATATCCGTGGTGTGGTCCAGACTGGACCTGCCACAGGACGGTCCACCACCGGACTATCATTCATTCGACGAACATGATGCAATTCTGAATGCACTGGATAAACGCGACCGCGTTTCAGCCACGAATGCGATGCGGGCCCATCTCAAATCCGTCCGCGCAACCCTCCTTAAAGATGACTGACAAGGACCTCATATGATCGACCTTTACACATGGACCACACCCAACGGACGGAAAGTATCAATCCTACTTGAAGAGCTGGGTATCGACTATGAAGTTCACCCTATCGACATCTCCACGGGCGCACAGCATGAACCGGATTTCCTGAAGATTTCTCCCAACAATCGCATCCCGGCAATCGTCGAGCGTGAAACCGGATTAACGATGATGGAAACCGGGGCCATCATGCTCTACCTGGCTGAAAAACATGATCGCTTTTTGCCGACCGGACGCGAACGCCTGCGCGCCATCGAATGGCTGATGTGGCAGATGGGAGGGCTGGGTCCGATGCTCGGCCAGGTGCACCACTTCGTGAAATACAACAAGGGAAAGTCTGAATACAGCGAGGAACGTTACGCCAAGGAAGGCAGAAGACTGTACGGCGTGCTGAACAAGCAGCTTGAGGGTCGTGACTACATTGCCGGCGAAGGCCGTGGCGAATATTCGATCGCAGATATGGCCTGTTGGCCCTGGATATCCCGCTATGACTGGCAGGAAGTCGATCTGAACGACTATCCAAACGTCCGCGATTGGTACGTCAGGATCGCAGAACGCCCCGCTGTGCAGCGCGGATATCACGTTCCCAAATACGTCAACGATGTGCCGCTACCCTCGTGAATGACGGTTCCGGCCATGACCCAATGAGATGGCTTTGGGCAGTATGGATCAAGAATCGACATAGCCACCTTCAGTTTTGATGATTTGTACGAACTTGATCTGATGGCTAGCAAAATTGACTTGACGAAAACAAAAACAGACGAGGGAGTGACCTGATGCCGTATGTAGCACCGGTTGATCTGGCAAACTCGAAGGATGCACAAGCTGACATCGAATGGCTGGCTTCTGCAACCGGGTTCGTGGCCAATTCAATGCTGACTCTTTCGCATAGACCCGAGATTGCCACCGCTGTTCTGGGGCTGATCAGAGCGGTTGTCAGAAATCCCGACGGAAAAGTTGATCCTGCGTTGCGCTGGATGGTGGCCCACGTCACCAGTCTAGCCAACGGATGCCAATATTGCTCGGCGCATACGTTCAAGAACGGTGCCGACAACGGCGTGCCGCAGGACAAACTGGAGGCACTTTGGGAATTTGAAACCAGCCCGCTTTTTTCAGATGCAGAACGATCTGCACTGCGGGTTGCCACCACGGGAGGACAATGCCCTTCCTACGCATTACCGGAAGACATGGAGGAACTGCGCAAGCATTTCGACGTAGCCCAGGTTGTTGAAATTGGGGCAGTCATTGCCCTGTTCGGCTTCAACAATCGCTGGAATGCGCTGATGGAAACGGACGTCGAGCAGAGAGTGACGGACTTTCTCGACCAGAGCAATTACCACGGGCCCAAAGAAAAAACCTGAACCGCAAAAAGCGGACGAAGGCCCAAAAAACCGGAGGAGACCATGACTAGTAAACTAGGACGAGATCCGAGCCGCAGAATGTTTATGGCCGGTGCTGCTGCAAGTGTTGCCGCAATGCATATCACGATCCCCACTGGTGCACTTGCGGCCGGCTACCCCGAGCGACCGCTGAGTGTCGTGGTGATGTATGGCGCCGGTGGTGGGACAGATACCATCATGCGCAAACTCGCCGAAGAGATGGCAAACGCAAAGGGTTGGACGATCAATGTCTTGAATAAACCCGGTGCGGTTGGTGGTGTCGCCACTCAATTCGTTCATGGTCAGCCATCAGACGGCTATACTGTGCTGGGCGGTGCCAATTACAACAAATTCGTTCGTGTCATGGGACATGTCGATCTGGTTCCATGGGAAAACTGGGTCTTCTTCCAGGCTGCAACAGCCATTGCCAGTTGGTCGGTACCCACCGACAGTCCCTTCAAGACATTTGATGATGTCGTGGCCGCGGCCAAGGCAAATCCCGGGTCGGTGTCAATCTCGACTTCTGGCACCGGAGGCCTCTGGCACGAGTTGGCCATGATTGTCAGCTCATTTGCCGGTATCGAGTTGAAATACGTTCCTTACAAGGGCGGTAAAGCCGCGACCCTTGCCGGACTGCAGGGCGAAGTCGACATTGCCGGTGGTGGTGTCCACGAGCATGTTGACCTGGTGCGTGCCGGCGAGTTTCGCTGCCTGCAGCAAACCGGCGTCGAAGACATTGTCCTTAAAGACGGCGCTGTGATGCCAAGTATTGGTGACATGCTGCCCGATATTGCACCGTTCCTGCCGATCGGTGGAACGTACAACTTCATCATGAAGCGAGATACACCCCCTGAAGTTCTGAAGGAAGTCGAGGAAGCGTTTGTCGCTGCGGCAAATTCGGATGGGTTCCGTGAAATGATCGACAACAAGTTTTTCAAACTTGATGTGCGAACCGGCGAAGAAGCGGACAAAACCGCAGCCAAACTCGAAGTGATTACGGTCGACACTTTCAACAAGTTCGCAGACCAGATTGGTGCTGATATCAAGAGCGCATCTGATCTTGGCCTTCCCAACCCGGATGAATTCGAAAGTTGGTGGCCGCCGGAAGGCTACACACCAACATCACAGTAAACCGAGGTTTGGCAAAGACCCATCGGTGCCTGTCAGATGGCAGGCACCGTTTCCCAGGCACCCCAAACCAGAGTTTTCTTGATGCCCGAAATTCGCTCGGCTGAGATCAAATTCGAAGGTGAAGAAGCCAACAGCGGTTTTGCTTCACCGTCCCTGGATATGATCGCCACAATATTTTTATTGGTGCTGTCGCTGGCGATCATGGCAGCCTCTGTAGCATTGCCAATGCCGGGGGACATACTGACCGCACCAGGATTGCTGCCCTTTATTGTTGCGGCCACTCTGCTTTTGATGGCAATGGGGCTGGGTTACTCGGCAATAATGCGCCGTCGCGCCGGCATCAACACACCAGCCCTTGCTGAACGGGACCTGCCAACAGATATCAATTCGCTGTTGCTTGCTGGCGCAGTGGGCCTCTACATCGCCGCTTTGCAGGTACTTTCCTTTCAGCTTCGTACAGAACTCTTTGGGGTAGATTTCCGCTTTTCCGCCTTTGAGCCTGTAACGATCATTATTCTTGCGGCCATCATGCATGTGAGCTGGCGCGGTCCATTCTGGATTTCTGCTTTGGTCTCCACCGGCTGGACTCTGACCCTTTCGCTGGTGTTCCAGAAAGTCTTCAAGTTGCCACTACCGGGAACTTTCTGATGATCGACGGTTTGCTGCTTGCGCTTTCTCCCGGTCTCCTTGCCATGACGCTTGGCGGTGTTTGTCTGGGCATCATCTGGGGAGCCTTGCCAGGGCTCTCCACGACGATGGCGATGGGGCTGCTGATCGGCCTCAGTGCCGGCATGTCCCAGAATGTGGCCATCTCCTTCATGCTGGGCGTTTACACAGGAAGTGTGTTTGGCGGTGCTATTTCAGCGGTGCTGATCAACATTCCCGGCACACCTGACGCCGTTCCGACAATGATTGAAGGCCATCAACTTGCCCAGAAAGGGGAAGGCGGCCAGGCTCTTGGCATGTCCATTGCCGCCTCGTTCATTGGTGGTGGCATCGGCATCGTTCTCTTGATTGCCTTCATTCCGCTGATCCTCTCTTTTGCTCTCAATTTCAGATCCTGGGAAATGTTCTGGTTGGCTGTTATCGGCATCATGGTGGCAGGTTCAATGGCCGCAGGCTCCGTCCCTATCAAAGGTTGGATCGCTGGCTGGTTGGGCATGTTGATCGCGTTTGTCGGACTGGACTCCATTCACGCTGTGCCCAGATTCACCTTTGGAAGCTTTGCGTTTTATGACGGGATTTCTTACGTTGCGGTTCTCATCGGCCTGTTTGGGCTGGCAGAAATTTTTCGCACTCTGCCATCCAGGGACCTGCCCACAATTCCTTCCAAGGTGGGCCGCGTCTTCCCTCCCATCAAACTTCTGGCGAGGTTTACCCCAGCGGCCGCGCGTTCGGGAATCCTGGGTACCTTCATCGGTGCCATCCCGGGGGCTGGGGCCAACGTGGCCTCATTTCTTGCCTATGATATTGGCAGGCGACGGGCGCGACCCGAAGAACAGGCCAAATGGGGCAAGGGCAGTTATCAGGCACTGGTCTGCGCAGAAACAGCCAACAATGCCAACATCGGCGGCTCGATGCTGCCCACTCTGGCGCTGGGAATTCCAGGCAATGCGGCGGCGGCGGCCTTGCTTGCGGCTCTCACGTTAAAAAACGTCGTGGTTGGCCCCACCATCGAAATTGACCACCCAGGGCTGATTTACTTCATATATGCCGCACTCATAATCGCGAACATCATGATGTATGTCGCTGCTTTTGCGCTCATCGGACCCTGTGTGAAACTCTTCAGCCTACCCCGCGGGATTTTGATGCCCATGATCCTGCCCGTCTGTATCATCGGAGCCTATGCGGTCAAACTCTCAATGGTCGATGTATGGATCATGTTCGCCGCAGGTGTCACCGGCTGGCTGTTTTCCGTCTTCAAGTTTCCAGTTGCTCCGGTTGTGCTAGGCGTCATTTTGGCTCCGCTGGCAGATGAAAATCTGCGCCGGTCCCTGCTTGTATTTGAGGACAAGACCTTCAGTTTCATTTTATCGCAATGGATCGGCACTTTCCTGCTCTGCGCGGTTCTGTTCGTTTTGATCGAAGGCATCATACGCGCGGTGCGCAATGCGCGCCGGCCTCAACAGAGCGAGTAGCTGTCAACGGTCCATAGAGGACACCCCAATTCGGAGTTCATATGCAACAAGATCAACGCAGACAAATCGGACTGGCCATTATCGGCTGCGGAACCATTGGACGCATCCGTGCTGAACTGGCACGTGCCTATCCAGGTGTGGGGTGGATCGGACTATGCGATATCAAGACAGATCTTGGAAAAAAGCTGGCCGAGGACGTACAGGCAGATTTCTTCACCAACGACTTCAAGGAACTGCTTCGCCGGCCTGAAGTCACTGCAACCATCATCGCCACAGACGAGAACTTCCATTTTGATCCCACCATGCTTGCAATCGAGCACGGCCATTCGTTGTTTATCGAGAAACCGCTTGCGACAGACGCTCGTCAATCAAATACCTTACTGGGCGCTATCCAAGCTGCGGAACTTGATGCGGTTGTTGGGTACACACAGCGGTTTCGCCGGCGATTTCTGGCAGTGAAGGAACGTCTGATCACGGGACAGATCGGCGATGTGCATACTGTCGTCACCCGCGCGTTCATGAACCGGATGGTGCCTATCGCAACAGTGCGCAGGACACAGGACAGGGCGACCCTGACACCAATGGTCGTTTCAGGCACACATAGCCTGGATATGTCACTATGGCTGATGGAGGGAAAGAAGCCGGTCCAGGTATACGCCCAGTCCACAGACAAGGTCCTTGGTGAGTGGGGTACAAAAGACAGCACGCTTGGTGTGTTCACGATGGATGACGGCACGCTGTTTTCCATGAACATCTCCTGGGCATTGCCGGAGGTCTGGCCAGGTGCGGTGTACGGCATTGAGATAGGCATTGTCGGCAGCCAGGGAGTGATCGATATCGAGGACACCCATCGAGACCTGGTTATGGCGACCAACGTTGCACAGGGCGCGGGATACGCACCTGAGGGATATAAAGCGCCCGACCGCCATGTTGATTTCCTGACCAGCTATCCGCCGGGAGACCTGCATGACGGACAGCTCTGGGGACCGATGCGTGAAGAAACCAACGCGTGGTATCAGCGGCTTTACACCGGGGCAAGCACCCCCCATGCAACGGCTGCCGATGGGCATCGCAACTTACTGATGACCATGGCCATGGATTTGTCGGCAAAGCGCGGTGAGCCGGTCATGCTGCCACCAGACCCCGATGAACTGATGCGAGACCTTACGTAGGATACGAACATGACTGTGGTACTGAAATTCGGTGGCTATCAAGGGGATAAGTCGGTTCACACACGTGGCGGTCGCGTTCTTGCGCAGGCAGTGGAAGAGGAAACCGGCGGTGGCGTTCGCGTTCAGTTTGACGAGAATATTGTCGCCCGCGGGCACAAGGCGGCGGATCTGTTGAGCCAGACTGAAAATGCCGAGCTTGATGGCTGTTATTTTTCCTCGAGCTATCTGGCAAAACGTGTTCCGGAGCTGGGAATATTCGATCAGCATTTCGTCGTACCGGACCGGAAGGCCGCCTATGCGCTTCTTGATGGCGCACTCGGCAATCGGATGAAGCAGGCGCTGGAAGCAGCAACCGGCTACAGAGTCATGGGATACTGGGATAACGGGCTCCGCCACATTTCAAGCATCAGTTCAATCCGCACACCGCAAGACTGCAGCGGATTGAAGATCAGAACCCTGGCTAACGATGATCATCAGCGGGTGTTTCGTGCACTGGGATTTGAACCAATCGCCATCGACGTTCGGGACCTGCCTGAAGCCGTACATTCCGGCACGATTGATGCTCAGGAGAATCCACTCACCAATATCATCAATTTCGGTCTGCATGAAACGCACAGGCACATCCTGCTGACGCGACATTTGCTGGGTGTCGCCCTGGTGCTCTTCAATGCAAAGACTATGGATAGTCTGGCACCTGAATACCAAACGGCTCTGCGACGCGCGGTCAATCGCGCGACACAGGAGCAACGACGATTTGCCGAACAGGAAGACTCGATCTGTCTGTCGGCACTAACCAAAGCCGGTGTCGAAATCACTGAGCTGTCGCCTGAAGAAAGGGACGCGTTCGTGACTGCCACCCGTCCTGAAGTGGACAGCACTCGAAGCAGGTTTGATAAGGATTTATGCGACCTGTTTGATGCCGAACTCAATGCAACCTAGTTGGCATTGCCGCGCAACGATGTTTGTCTACTCAGCTCTGGGGTAGTTTGAATATTTTTGCAGACATCCACCTGCAATATTTTCAGGCTTTTTCCCAGGCCTCACGCAGAAAGTCATGACCAAAGCGGTAAACTTCTTCCGGAGACGTGGAGAGGTCTCGCCAAACCATTGTTGCGGCGGCGAGATCGGGCATGGCGCGACCGAAGGCTTCAATCGTGCACCAGCGGTCATAGCCGCCCTTTTTCAGTGCCGATATCGTATCTTCCCATGGGATATTCCCTTTGCCCGGTGTTCCTCGATCATTTTCCGAAAAATGAACATGGGAAATGGCCTTCAGATTGGGAGCGATAACACCGACCGGATCTTTTTCTTCAATATTGACGTGAAACGTGTCGTACAACAGGCCATAATTGTCAGAGCCAACTTTGGACACGGCATCAGCTGCATCTTCAATGGTGTTGAGAACATAACACTCAAATCGGTTGAGTGGTTCGACCGCTAATATGACGTTTTTCTGTTCAGCATAGCTTGCCGCCTTTTTGTGAACTTCAATCATGTTAGCGCGTTGCTGATCTGTTGGTGGTTCTCCTGAAAATACGCCAAGTGGCTGGTGAAACGGACCGGCAAGAACCTCACCATTTGCCGCTTCAGTGCAATCAATTGCCCACTTGATGTGGTCCAGCCCGGCATCCCGCACGCTTGGATCATGGCTGATGCAATCATGTGCCTCGCCCGGCATTACACTAACGGTTGTCACACCAAGGCCGTTGTCCCGGGCAACCTGGCCGACTTTTGCAAAATGCTCTGGGTCCCCCTGGAAAAGGGGTATTTCAATTCCATCATAACCCGCCTTTTTCAGTTCTTCGAAGATGGGGAAATGTTCGTCCGTTACATGGATGGTCCATAGCAGGAGATTGAACCCTAAAAGCATAATATTTTCTCCTCTATTCTGGTCACTCGCCCAACCGCTTAATTCGATTTGACTGTGAGCGTTTCCATTGCGGTTCTTGTTTCTTCAAACGACGTAATCCCGGCATCCGATCCCAGTCCGGACGCAACCAGGGCGGCAGAGGCCTGGGCAAAACGCAGTGATGTGTCCAGATCCATTTTATGGTGGAGTGCGGTGATGAAGCCCGCGTCGAAAGCATCTCCGCATCCCGTCGTATCCACAATCTCAATGTCAAAGGCCGGCGATTTCTTTCGAACGCCCGACGCATCGGCAAAAAACGCGCCATCCGGCCCCAGCGTAAACACGCAAGCTTTGGCCCCCGCATCCAGCATCTTGGTGGCGCAATCCTCGGCGGTTTGTTCTCCGGAGAGATCACGGGCCTCTTCAATCGAGGGCATGAAATAATCGATATGTGGAAGGAGTGGTTTGACGACCGAAATCGTTTGCGCGTCCGTTGCGATCAGGTCAAAAGTAACGATGCGGCCCCGTCTTTTTGCCTCCTGGAGCAGGCGCGCACTCGGCTCACCATCAAGTTTCTTCAACAGCCCCGTGCCGCCGAGATGGATGATCGGCGCATCAAACACCTGATCGTACATATCAGGGGGGACATCGAAATGGTCGGACGCACCACGAACATGAAGCGCAGGTCGATCTCCATTGGGACGAACATTGAGAATAGTCGCTGATGTTGGAACACCATCAAGCTTTTGCATCGCCGAAACATCAACGCCATGGGTTTCAAGAGTCCGGAGAACCCAATCCGCTTTTTCATCGTTACCGACAGCACCCACAGCCAAACTGTTCAAACCAAGTTTGGCGGTATCCACTACCGTGCCTCCGGCGGTTCCGGCGACGGTAAGGCGGATCTCCTCGATGAAATCGACGTTCCCACCCTCAGGAATGGCGGTAACCGGGCGTCCCAGGACATCAAGAATGTAGAGGCCAATTACAGATACATCATGCTTCATGCGTCTTTACTCCCCTGAAGTCGAAACACCGCAAACCACAAGATGACATCAATTGTGGCCACTCCCCAGACCAGCGGCTGCTGCCAGAACGGTGGTGATGCGGCGCGCGGTAAGAGAGAAACGGCCGGCGCTTTGAGGAAGGCCACGCCGTAAAGGTGTGCTGCCGCTATTGCTACAAGCAGTGCAGTACAGAAAATCAACGCAACAACTGCCGCTGCAAATATGACGGTACGGACCGGCGTTCCGGTTTCCGCCAGCGGCAGCAGATTGTTAGCGAGAGCCGCCAACACAACCAATCCGCACCCGAGCGAAAAGACCGTCAGACTAAATGGCTGGAATATCATCATCAGTGCGACAATGCCCAAACCGATAATGGTGAATTCCAGACGCAATGCGGATTGCTTGTTCAGTGTTGATCCGGACTGACTGCTCATGATCGGACCGCCCTTCCCTCATGATCGAAAACATGAGTTTGACCGGGATCCGGTATCAAACGAAGCACATCTCCGATCTGTACTCTGGTTTCTCGCGGAACAACGACCCTGATCTCGGTTTGATTGGACGTTCGAGCATGGACAAGCGTTTCTGCGCCCATCGGTTCGATGATCTCCGCCTCTACGGTGATTGTTCTTGAGCCGGTTTCCGACGTCAGTGAAAATGCGCGAGGACGGATACCGATTTGGATGGGGCCGGCAGGCTGACCGGCAACGGCTGGGTCAGTTTCGAGGCAAAGCGTTTCGCCGCCGATTTCCACGTCCGCATCGCTTCCCTCGCTTTTCAGCAGACTGGCATCAAGAACGTTCATCTGCGGTGTACCGATAAAACTTGCGACAAATGCATTTTCAGGTTTTGCAAAAACTTCGTGCGGCGTTCCGATCTGCTCAATGGCTCCATCGCGCATAATCGTGATCCGGTCTGCCATTGTCAGCGCCTCGAGCTGGTCGTGGGTAACGATAACCGTGGGCTTTGAGAGTCCCTGCAACACAGCCTTGATTTGTCCGCGCATGGTTTCGCGCAATTCCACGTCCAACCTTGACAACGGCTCGTCGAACAGAAAACACGCCGGGTCGCGAATGATCGCCCGCGCAACGGCGATACGTTGCTTTTCACCCTCCGCGACCTCGGCGGGATATCGATTGAGAATGTGTGAGAGCTGCAGAATTTCAGCAACATCCGCCACCCTCTTGTCGCGTGCTTGTGTCGTCAAGCGCTCGATGAGCAGGGGAAACGCCAGATTCTGGGCAACAGTCAATGCCGGATAGAGGGCATAGAACTGGAACACCATCGCAATGTTGCGTTGCTCAGGGGTCAATTTGGTGACCGGACGGTCATTAAAAAGAACATCGCCGTCGCTCGGCGTTTCCAATCCGGCGATCATTCGCAGCGTGGTGGTCTTGCCACAACCCGAGGGTCCCAACAGGCAGACAACCTCACCGGAATCGACAAACAGGTTCACGTCCCGGACTGCAGAAAACTGCCCGAAATTCTTCGAAATTTGTCTCAGTTCAATGGTCGATTTCAGCGTTTTACCGTCCCGAATGTCACGCCGCGAAGCAGCTGGTTTTGAAGGAAGAAAGTGACAAGAATGACCGGAATGAGAAACAGTGTCTCGATAGCCGCCAACAGTCCCCATCGGACACCGATATCACCACCGATTGTCTGGGACATTGCGACGGGAACCGTCCGCGTTTCAACACCTGTCAGCAGCAGTGCAAACAGGAATTCATTCCAGGTCAGTATTAATCCGAAGACTGCCGTCGCAGCCAATCCGGCCAGCACCTGCGGTAGGCAGATCTTCAGGAATACGCCTCGCTCGGAAGATCCATCGATGCGGGCAGCATCCTCGACATCAGGCGACAGTTCATCAAAAAAGCTCTTCATCATCCAGATTGTGAATGGCAGATTAAATGCCGTGTAGAGCAATATGATGCCGGTATAAGTTCCCGAAAGTCCCGTCACCCGGAACATCAGCATGACCGGGATGATGACAACGATAGCGGGCAACATCCGCGTCGTCAGGATTATGAACAGGTACGTATCGTTGCCCTTGAGCGGGTAGCGCGAGAACCCGAAAGCGGCGAGTGTTCCAAGAAAAAGGGCGAGCAGGACAGAGAAGCCGGCAATAAAGACGGAATTGAAGAAAAACCGGTCGAATCCCGTGTCCTGAACGGCAGCACCTGCCGAGAACGATCTCGAAAAAACATTGACGAAATTGTCAAATGTCGGTTTGAACGTCAATTCATCAGGAATGAAAAAACCGAGAAAATCCGGGAACAGTTTCACTGGCACCGCAAGCGCATCAGAGTGTTCCTTGAACGCCGTAACGATGATGATCAGGACCGGGAAAAAATAGAGGAGACTGACGATGGTTGCGCCCAGAGTTCTACCCCAGCCGGCCTGGTCGACTTCGCGTGCCCGGTTTTTGGAGTTCAATCCAAACATGCAATCATCCTTCCTTTGCCCTGCGGTTGGCCAGGTATAAATAAAGATTGGTCAGTACGATCACGGTGAACAGCAGAATATAGGACAACGAGGCGGAATAAGACGTCTTGTTAAACTGGATTGCCTGTCGATACACATAGAGCGCAATAGTTTCAGTACTTTGGCCACCATCGGTCAGAATGAAGACGACATCGAACAGCTTGAACGCTTCGATAGTGCGAAACAACAGTGCCAGCATCAGCAACCCTTTGACATAGGGAAATGTGATGGATTGAAAACGTCGCCACCCCGGCACGCGGTCAACTGCCGCCGCTTCGTAAAGATATTTGGGAACGCTCACGAGACCTGCCAGCACGAGCAACATGACAAAGGGCGCCCACATCCAGGCATCCGCGATAACGATCGCGGCAACCGCTCCAGCGGTCGAAGAAATCAGCACATAGGGCTCATCTGTGAACAGATTGGCGAACTGGCTGACTAGTCCGAATGTCGGATCATAGTAGTACCGGAAAAAGGCACCGACCGCGACGTAGGACAGCATCATTGGTGTCAGAACAAGGATCAATAGGTAACGCCGCAGTGGAAACTGTTTGGAAAACAGCAAGGCGAGCGCGAACCCCAGCACCATCTGCACGGCAACTGTAAGCGCAACCAATAGCGCTGTTGTGGTCATTCGCTCCCACACAATAGGGTCGGCGATCAGTCGTTCGTAATTTCGAAAGCCGATGAAATTCAACGTCTGGCGATCGGCACGATAGTTGTAAAACGATAGTCCCAGTGACCAGAGCAAAGGGAATATGTTCATCACCACCAATACAGCGATAGCCGGAGCAACCAACAGGCCGCCAGTATAGCGCCCCCATGCATTGACCACGGCCGTGACGGCAACCAGTGCACAGGCTGCTCCAGTCAACCAGAGAGTAGCGATTGCCGGAAGCACAAATGCTGCAATTGAGACTACGATGACGCCAACGATCAGCGCCAGCAGCCAGTTACTCCAGCGTAGCGCAAACAGGCCCGCACTTTGTGGTGAACGAACTGAAGTTTTCAATTTGATTGACTATCCCTGAAGATGACGCGCCAGATTGATTCTGGCGCGTCATAGCCTTTGTGAGGTCGGTTTTCTTACTGGATGAGACCTGCGTCTTCCAGCAGTTGCTGCTGGAATTTTGCGACCGCATCGAGCGTCGTTTTGGCGTCCTGTTTGCCCGTTATCGCCAGGTCAAACTGTTCCTGTTGCTGTACCAGCAATTCAAAGAACTGCGGGATGTGCCAGACATCCTGCTGCCAATCCAGACCCTTTGCCCACGTGCGGTTCCAAGGACGGTAGGTGACGTACTTGGGGTCGTTGTAGACCGATTTGATGGCACTTTGTCCACCGGCCGCAGCAAAATCGTGCTGGATCTCCGGTGACAGCCACCACTTAACAAAGTCGACCGCTTCCTTGATCTTCTTGTCGTCCGTCCACGTCATGATAACGAAGGGCTGGCCACCGATATTAGATGTCCGATCAATGGTCCCGTCGGCCTTTTTCAGGCCAGGCATGGATGCAAACGCGATATTGTCGGCAACTTTCGATGTTTCAGGATTAATCGCGCTTTCAGCAAAACCGATCCACTCGATGTTCAGTGCCAATTTGCCTTCACGGAACAATTCGTCGGTTTTGAAGATGTCCATTGAACCGGTTTTAACGACAGGCGGCATGTATTGCAGCAAACTCAGATAGTGGTCGAACGCTTTGACCGCCTCCTCAGAGTTGACAACACCTTCTGCCTGGGCATTCGGAATATCGGTTTCATCCCAGATGCCAGCGCCATGCTGCCAAATGAAGCCGTTGATCTGCATACTGGAGAAATCATACCCCTTGCCTGCTTGGTAGGCGATGCCGTAGAAATCGTCATCTGCGGGTTTGCCGGCCAGCATATCGCCTTTTTTGCGCTGGAAGAACTGTCCGATGTTTTCAAACATCTCCCAGTCCATTTCATCCAGTTCTTCAGGAGTGCAAGGCAGTTTTACACCGTACTTCTCCTTGAATCCCGCCTGCTCGTCTTCATGGCAAAGAACATCGGTGCGGGCATAGGTAACGAGGATATCCGGCATTTGCGGAAAGCCGTATATGTTGTCTGACTTGTAGGGATATGTCGCATAGGCCTCAAGCGGGGCCTTGTGCATATCGTCAAGCGTCTTCTTCAGTTCCGGATCCGCGTCAATGAGATCATTTAACTGGCGATAGTAACCGCCCTCGATGAAAGCGCCCAGCCATTGGCTGTCAGACACGGCCATATTGTATTTTTCTTCACCTGATGTGAGCGAAGCGTTGAGGCGGGTGTAATAGTCCGGCCAAGGAATGAAGTCGATTTCGAGTTTGACGTTGTTGCCCGATGGCGCTTTGTATTTTTCATCGAACAATTGCTTCATAATGCGTGTTGGTGGCCAGTCGGGTACCGCCATGTTCAGCGTGATGTCTTCGGCCCAGGACGGAGCCGTCATGGATAGACCAACGCATCCTGCAAGGATGGTTGATATCAGCGATCTTTTCTTGAACTTCATTGCTATTCTTCCTCCTTCTTCCATTATTATAATTGTTGTTATTGTGACGTTGTGGGGACGGTTGTCCCATCTGCTTTGCGAAAAACATGGACTGAATCTGGTGGGATGACAACCTGCAGTGCCTGGCCTGGCTGGACACCCAGGGCTTTGGATTCCGGTAACACCATCCGCAAAGTCGATCCGGAAGCCTCCACCGACACGACCGTGATGTCGCCAAGAGGCTCCACCAATTGCACGGTTGAATCGACACTGTGTTCGGATGGCGTGGCTAATCTGATATCAGAGGGGCGAATGCCCATAACGACAGCTTCTCCGTCGCTCAGTCCATCTCGACCGCTGGCTAAACTCCCAAATGGTGTTCTGAGTGCCTGCCCTCCATGGCCAACTGATACGTCCACCAGATTCATGTGTGGCGAGCCGATCTTTGAGGCAACATAGAGGTTTTGCGGATTTTCATAGAGGGTGTCCGGTGTGCCTTGCTGGACAACATGTCCCTCTGTCATGACCGCAATATCCTCACCCATGGAAAGCGCTTCTAACTCGTCCGGCGTGGCATAGATAATCGTCATGCCGAACTGACGATGCAGGCGTTTCAGTTCAGCGCGCATGTCGTGGCGCAGCTTGGCGTCCAGATTCGTCAGCGGCTCGTCAAGCAACAGAATTTGCGGACGCTGGATAAGAGCACGACCAAGAGCGACACGTTGCTGCTCACCACCCGAAAGTGTGGACGGTTTGTTGTCGGTTCTGTGAGAGAGCGACAGCATATCGACCGTCTCCTCAACACGCTGCCGAATTTCATTTGCAGGTAAACCAGATTCTTTCAGCGGATAAGCAAAATTCTCCGTGACCGTCAAATGGGGATAAAGTGCAAACGACTGGAAGACCATTGCAACGCCGCGACCCCGGATCGGCGCGTTAGTGACGTCTGAACCATTGATTTCGATCGTGCCGGAATCAATGGCTTCAAGTCCCGCAATCGACCGAAGCGTCGTGGTTTTTCCTACTGAACTGGGGCCAAAAAGAACGAAAAACTGTCCGGCAGACACATCGAATGTCAAGCCTTCAAGCGCAACGACCTTTCCGAAGCTTTTGTCCACCTGAGATACGCGAACTGCGATCTGTTTGTCGCTGTTAGACCGGTTGCCTTGCTTCAATCTGCCCTCCCGTCACCAGCTGTTTCCCACTGGCCTGTCTGGGCGGACTTCAATACGGCATCAGTCACAAGGTCTGTTGCCAGAGCATCGCGGAAGGTCGGAGCGGCGGCTTCGCCACGATCCAGACCCGTAACGAAATCTGCAAACTGATGAACAAAGCTGGAATCGTAGCCAATCGATAGTCCTGGCACCCACCACTTGTCCATGTAGGGTTGGTCGCCATCTGTGACATGGATGGAACGCCATCCGCGAACCCTCCCCTCATCACTGTGATCGAAGTATTCCAAACGGTGCAGATCATGCAGATCCCACATGATCGATGCGTGTTCGCCATTGATCTCGAGTGTGTACAGCGCTTTGTGCCCGCGGGCGTAGCGGGTCGCCTCGAATGTGGCAAGTGAACCGTTGTCAAATCGGGCCATGAACATGCTGGCATCATCAATGCCAACGTCCTGTACTTTTCCTGTGAGAGTATGCATTCGCTTTTTGATGAACGTCTCCGTCGTTCCGGTGACGCTGTCGATCGGACCGTTGAGCCACAATGCGGTGTCAATGCAGTGTGCAAGAAGGTCACCCGTCACCCCACTTCCGGCGACGTCGGCGTCCAGACGCCACAAAGCGGCACCACCTTGAGGAAGGTCATCCGCAATCGTCCAATCCTGCAGAAACTTTGCACGATAGTGAAAAACTCGACCCAGCTTGCCTTCTTCGATAATCTGTTTGGCAAGAGAAACAGCAGGGATGCGCCGGTAATTGTACCAGACCATATTGGCAACGCCTGCTTCCTCGACTGCGGCGACCATTTCGCGCGACTCAGAAGCATTTCGGCCCAACGGCTTTTCGCACATCACCATTTTACCCGCCTTTGCGGCAGCAATAGCAATGTCCTGGTGCATGTCGTTTGGCGCGGCAATATCGATGAGATCAATGTCGTCGCGTTCAACGAGCCGCTGCCATTCCGTTTCAACCGATCCGTAACCCCAACGGTCCGCATGGGCCTGAGCGTTCGCTTCGTCGCGGCCACAGACAGCAGACAATTCCGGTTCGCGGTCGAAGTCAAAAAATCGCGGTGCCTGAAGAAAGGCGTTGGAGTGCACACGACCCATGAAGCCGTAACCGACAAGGCCTATTCTGAGTTTCTCTTTGGCCACTTCAGTTGCTCCAACCATGAGCGCTGCGCACCTTGATCATGGCAGCAAGAATGTCATTCCATGTCTGCTGTTTGAGCAGTTCCGCATTGGGGAACATACAGCCGTCCCAGCATATGTGCTTGAAAGCTTTTGTCGGATTTCCCTCAGCATCTTTCAGCCAAAGTCCGGAATGACGAACGATATCGAGGCGCCCGTTCGGGTCGTTCACCATGCAGTGGCGACCTGTTTTGTCATGGCTACCCATGCCTTTTACGGTGCCATCGTTCTGGGCGACGTGAAAATCGATGGTCCAGGGGCGGAGAGCATCGGTTACCTTTTTCAGGGCACCGTCGAGCGCATCGGCATCTCCCCAGTCGTAATCCTCCGGAAGCAGTCTGGCCTCAGGCGCATTATATCCCATAACGTAGAGCAACGTGTGCGCCATGTCGGCCTGAAAGCCGATCGAATCAGGCCGGTCCACCGCCTCCAGCAGATCGATCATCGCTTTCCAGGAATGCATCCCACCCCAGCAGATTTCACCTTCCGCTGCCAGGCGTTCACCATGCCCGCTGGCAATATCACAGGCTTCTCTGAATGTTTCAGCAATGATTTTTGTGTTCCCGGCAGGGTCTTTTGCCCACTCCTCAACGCCCGATGCCGAGTCGATCCTCACAACGCCATAGGAGCGGACACCAAGATCCGTCAGCCGGTTGAGAATTTGGCACGACCTGCGGACCATCTGAAGAAACTGCTTGCGATCATCGGCAGATCCCATGGCAGATCCGCCGCCAACGGGGGGCCAGACGGGCGCCACTGCAGAACCAACCGCGAGGTTTCTGGAGCCGACTTTGTCAGCCAGCTCTTTGATTGCGTCATCGTCAGCGTCGATTGGAGTATGAGGACTCGCCAAAAAGAGATCGACTCCGTCAAACTTCGTGCCGTCAACGTCAGCAGAAGCCGTTAAGTCGAGCATCGTATCCAAATCTATTGGCGGTTCTGAATCTTCACCTTTCCCAACCAGCCCGGGCCACATGGCATTGTGAATCTTAGGAAACGCATTCGATTGAGCCAATGAAAACCTCCCTGAAAAAACTCCGGTATTCTCGCCGAAGTTTCCTCCCAAAACTCAGCGGCGATCACAAACGCTGACAAACGCGTTCGATACTGATATATTAGTATAAGCACACCCTTCACGGTACAACAAGTGTCGGATCATTGAAAAACAAACCGTCCATACGTCCTTTGTCAACTGACGCCGAACTGGTGTTTGACCAGATAGATCGGGCTCAGCCGCTGCGAGATCAGATTTATGCCATGATCCGGTCGATGATCCTGACCGGCGTCCTGCCGCCGGGAGGGACGTTGGACGAGAAGGCTATTTCGATCAGACTCGGCGTGTCTCGCACTCCGGTACGCGAGGCAGTTCAGAAGCTGGGTGGTGAACATCTGGTTGAAATCAAACCTCAGTCGGGAACGCGTGTGGCTAAGATTTCGCATAGTCACGTGCGTCAGGCATTCATCATACGCCGAGCGCTGGAGAGTGAGACTGTAGCGGCGGCGGCGGCAAATATGACGACCAAGGATGAGATCAGACTTGAAGGGAACTACCTGCAACACCGGTTGGCATTGGAGCGGGAGCAATTTGTTGATGCCATTGGTTTTGATGATGAATTTCATCGCATTATCGCCAGCATCGGAGATCTGCCGCTGCTTTGGCAGGCGATCACCGTATTCAAGGCGCAGATTGATCGCTGTCGCCATCAGACGCTCCCCAAACAAGGCAAAGGCAATTCGACGCTGGTTCAACATCAGGCCATTCTGGACGCTTTAAAGGAGCACGATGAAACGTCGGCGCGCATGATGATGCAGTCTCACCTGGATCAGACGTACCAGGGTATTCAGGAATTTCTCGATGCCGCACCCGGAATTGAAAATCACGCGTCAGAAAGTTGATCTTCTCCCCATTCATTGAAGAAAGACCTGTAGAGTCGCAAGCCATACCGTATGCCACGTTTGGTCTTCACAATAAACGCTCTGAAGTACGCAGCACTGCTACCGTCGAAAAAAACTTCGGCCAGACTGGGCCACCAACTCTGCATCAGGTGGATGGGAAACCGAGGCAGAGTTCCCCATTTTTCCATCATGCCAAAACTTTGCGCTCCTGAAGGAATGTCATCAACGCTCTTTCGGCCTGGGTTAGGTGCCTGTCCGTGTCGACCACAGTATAGGTGTCGATCAGCGGATTGGCTGTGTTCAGGGGTATCTGCCACAAATCAGAAGCGTGTTTCTGTGCGTGATTGACAGCAAAGCTTCCTATCGCCGTTGTGTGGCGGATCAGTTCTATCAGATCGACGATGCTGCTCGTTGTCGCAATCTGAGTGTCGCCGATCTCGTTGCGCGATCGAAAGCGGACGATGGCAGCCAATGGACCTGTCAGACTTTCCCCATCAAATCCAACCATATCTGATAAAGCCAACGTTTTCGGATCGGGTTCTTCCACCTGATACAACTGATGCGCCGGGCCGCAAAAAAATCCGAATTCCTGGCTGTCTATCTGGTGGCTTTTCAGTTGGGGCACCGTCCCACGTCTTGTACAGAAACCCAGTGAGGCAACTCTTTGCTGTAAAGCCCTCACCACATCGGAACAGGGTGTAGAAACAAATGAAAAGGTGACGCCGGGATGTATCTTTCGAAATTCGGCTAAGAGCGCGTTGAGAAAACTGATGTCCAAATGGCTTGAGCGATATATGACGATGTTACCGCTCAACACCTGATTGCTCGACCGGCTCAATTCGTTGAGCCTGACCACGCCACCGTACATTTCCAGCGCTTCCCGGTACACGACCTCACCGGCATTTGTAATCGTGAATACGCGTCCCGATCCCCGTTCCACAAGCTGCACTTCCAGGCGTTCTTCCAGTCGCCTCAGTGCAGCGCTGACTGATGGCTGTGTCACATTGAGCCGTTGCGCCGCTGCAGTGATAGAGCGCTCCTGCACGATCACCATAAATGTTAGCAACAGATTCCAGTCCAGCTGATTGGCCAGGCGGTCCAGCTGAAAACTCATTTGGTATCTCCCCGAGCAAAATGGCATCTTGCTCGGGATGCACCAATCTTGACCCAGTCGGGAAATGTGTTGTCGCACCGCCCCGCTTCAAATCGCGGGCATCTGGGATGGAAAGCACATCCTGATGGCGGATTGACCGGACTGGGCAGATCCCCCGACAGCTGTATTCGGTCAACGTTCCTTTCGGCCTGCGGTAATGGCACAGCACTTAACAGGGCTTTGGTATAGGGATGGCGCGGATTGGCAAACACAGCATCAACCGGCCCTTCCTCAACGATCTTCCCCAAATACATGACGGCAATGCGTTGGCATAAAAACCGGACAACAGCCAGATTGTGCGAAATGAACAGAGAGGTCATCCGCGGTCGTTCAGCGTGAAGCTCCTTTAAAAATTCCAGAATTTGCGCTTGCACAGACACATCGAGGGCGCTCGTTGGTTCGTCCAATATCAGCATATCCGGATCAACTGAAAGAGCACGGGCAATGGCGACTCTCTGTTTCTGCCCACCGGATAACTCGTGCGGATATCGGTGTAGAAACTGTGCCGGAAGGCCCACCCGGTCGAGCAGTCCAGATACTGCTTTATCGAGGTCTGACCTTTTCATTTTGGAATGAATAATCAGGGGCTCGGCAACTATCTTGCCAATGGTCATGCGTGGATTGAGCGATGAATGAGGATCCTGAAATATCATCTGCGCCCGGGTCCGAACGGGCTTCAGCTCTTTCGCCGAAGCGTCGGTTATGTCGAGCCCGTCGATGGCAATTTTTCCTCCAGTGGGATCGACCAGCCTCAACGCCGTTTTGCCAACGGTTGATTTTCCAGAGCCACTTTCTCCGACCAGACCGACGATTTCTCCTGGTTTCAAAGACAGTGAAACGCCGTCAACAGCGCGGACGAGCCCCCCCTTGGTCGGAAAGTGCACACAAAGATTGTCGAGCGCAAGCATCGGGGAAGAAGAACGTGGGTCAGACATGAACTTCCTGATTGTTATAGAGGACACAGGCGACGTCGTGATTTTTTTCTATTGTCACCTGTCTTATCGGTCCCACCGAGCATGCGGCCTGCGCATGGCCGCATCGGGCAGCAAATCGACAACCCTTTGGCGGCTCATAGAGGTTAGGTAGATTGCCATCGATGCCTTCCAGTTTGTCTTCCACTTTAAAAGGGTGCGGTACCGCTGCCAAAAGACCCTTCGTATAGGGATGAGCCGGATTGTTAAAAACCTGTTCTACCGGCGCATCTTCAACAATCTGGCCCGCATACATTACGGCAACGCGTGAGCAGACCTGACTGACCACCCCCAGATCATGACTGATCATGATCAGGGAGATTCCCATATCCTCCACCAGCCGTGCAATGAGATCAAGAATCTGAGCCTGTATGGTGACATCAAGTGCTGTGGTCGGCTCATCAGCGATGAGCAATTTGGGTTCGGCCGTAAGCGCCATGGCAATCAGAACGCGTTGACGCATTCCACCGGAAAGCTGATGGGGATAGCTTTCAAACTGCCGATCAGGGTTTGGTAATTGCACCTTGTCGAGCATTGCAAGTGCAATACTTCGCGCCTCTCGTTTGCTGACCCTGCCCTGCCTCTGGGCTCGAATGGCATCCACCAGTTGTGTTCCGATTTTGAAGACCGGATTGATGAAGGTCATTGGATCCTGAAAGATCATCGCCACGTCTCGGCCGCGCATAGCGCGCTGTTCTTTGGCAGACAGGCCGAGGATCTCACGCCCTTCAAATGTCACAGAACCGGATGTGATCTTTGCCGGCGGCGTTGGCACAAGTCCGAATGCGGAACGCGTGAGAACGGATTTACCACAACCTGTTTCACCGACAAGTCCCAGCGCTTCGCCGGGATTAAGATCGATGGAGACATGATCAATTGCTTTGTAAGAACCATCGAACGTGTCGAACTGCAGCGCCAGATCGCGTATGGATAAGAGAGGTTGCATTAGGACCTCTGTTTGGGGTCGAGCATGTCGCGGAGACCATCCCCAAGCAAATTAAAGCCCAGGACCGTGAAATAGATCGCAAGGCCGGGGAAGAGAGAATACCACCACCAATCCGGCAAATAGTTCTTCCCGATGGAAATCATCGCGCCCCATTCGGGATAAGGTGGCTGCGCGCCCAGCCCCAAAAAACCGAGACTTGCTGCGCCCAAGATGGCCATACCCATGTCCATGGATGCCTTGACAACAATGGGAGACATGCAGTTTGGCAGAATATGCATAAAAATTATCCGGAAATTGGAAGCGCCGATGGAACGCGCGGCTTCGACATAGGTCTCATTGCGAAGGGAGAGCGCTTTGGACTGTACCAACCGTACATAACCCGGCCACCAAACAAGGCTCAGCGCGATCATCGCGTTCAATATGCCCGGTCCGAGTGCTCCCACTATTGCGATTGCCAGAATAAGACCAGGTATGGACAGGAATATATCGGTTACCCGCATAATGCTTTCGCGCAACCACGTGTTACCGACCCCGGCGAGCAATCCAAGTGGGACACCGATCAGCATGGCAAGACCGGTTATTGTCAACCCGATGTACAGGGTTGTTCGAGCGCCGATAACAACACGTGTATAAATATCCATCCCCACTTCATCGGTTCCAAACCAATGGGTTGCGCTGGGAGGTTCAAGTTTGCGTTCCAGATGGATCGATCCCAGAGCGTCCTCGGGAAATGGTACGATCCAAGGTCCGATAGCGGAAATGATCAGAAAAATAGAAACGATCACCAGTCCGGCCATCGAAGAGTAGGATCGTCGGAACGTTGCCCACATGCGTCGATATTCGCGAAAGCGGTCTACCGGTTTGGCGATCTGTTCGCCAGCAGCACTTGACTTCGGTGCCGCTCTTGTTCCTGTCAGGTTCATATCTGCGACCTCACACGGGGATCAAGAAGCGCATAAAGCAAGTCGATAATCAGATTAACCACCATGAAGCAGGCCCCAAGAACCAACGTCACGGCGACAATAGGGTCAAAGTCCGATGAAACAGCCGCTTTTGTGGCATAGAGCCCGACACCGGGAAAATCGAACACGCTCTCTACCAGAACCGTACCACCCAACATCCAGCCGAACCGAAGCCCGATCATTGCCAGGGTCGGCAGAATGGCATTTTTCAGTGCGTAGGCGGTCACGATACGGAAGGCCCCGATGCCCTGCGCGCGCGCATTAAGAATGTAGTCTTTATTCAGTGTCTCCAGCATTTCTGCTCGATTGACGCGAATGATCGATGCTAGCGCCGGCAGGCTGAGCGCAAGGGACGGCAAGACCAGATGCCAGACTGCTTCCCTGAAAGCCCGAATGTCTCCGGTAAGCAGCGAATCCACAGTCAGCAGGCCGGTAATCGTCTCCGGTCGTGGTGTCATGATGCCCAGACGGCCCCCGAGAGGAAACAGATCAAGTTCCAGAGACAGATACCATTGCAGCATCAGCCCCAGCCAGAACATCGGCAGGGCAACTCCGGAGACGGCAACAAAGCGGATCCAATGATCCGGCCATTTGTTTTGAAAAACAGCCCCCAACATGCCCAATGGCACACCGACCAGAACAGCGAACCCGATCGCATACAAAACCAGTTCAAGCGTAGCCGGGAAGTAGCGCGCAAGATCCGACGCCACATCTCGCTTGGTGTGGAGAGAAACACCAAAGTTTCCCTGTGTCAGATTACCGAGATAAACAACGAACCGTGTGACAATCGGTTTGTCCAATCCTCGTTCCTGGCGAATTTTCTCAACCATTTCATTGGTCGCATCGGGTCCGGCAGCAAGACGAGCAGGATCACCGGGAGCAATATTGGAAATGGCAAATACAATCGCCATCAACCCAACAAGCATGAAGATCATAAAAACCAAGCGTCGCGCTATCAGACGGCCCAATTCTTCATCCCTTCATTGGTCAAAATACAGGCGGGTCCTGAGTGAGGAACGACCCGCCTGCGAATTAAGTGGTGCAGACTATGAGTTTGGATCGAGATGAACGGGATAGAAATCTATCTCGCCACCCATCCGGATCGGGCTGTCTTCATAGCCCTTGACCCATGTTCTATGAGCCATGCCGCGATTGCGCATCATGCCGAAGATTTCCGGCTGAAGGTCCACTATCTTCTGCTGGATTTCAGCGTATATCGGCACGCGTTTTTCCCAGTCGGTTTCAGCGCGAGCATCCTCAATCATCTTGTTGAGATCAGGATCGTCGAGGAAGTGCGAGGCATAATATTTGCCGTGCGACGAGGGATGATACTGGATCGCGATCGCATCAGGATCGGTTGAAACCGGTGTCGTGAAGATTGCGAGCAAATCCGGAGAGGTATCCGGCTTCGATCCCAGAGCAACCATGTTCGGCCAGGTTTGCGGGATCATGTTCACAGTCACATTTATGTCTTTGAAGGCGTCGATCATCGACAGGCCCATCTGGCGCTCAAGCTCAAACCCCTCGACATAAACATAATCGATTTCGAATCCACCGTCTGGATGGTCGGTCTTCGCCAGATACTCCTTGGCTTTCTCGATATCCCGCGTTGGCATGCTTCCCACCGGCACCATACCCTTGACGGCATCCGTGAAGGGGCTTGTCTGCAGCTTGGCTTCACCGTTCATGATTTGCAGAAAGGAATCGTAGTCATAGGCATAAGCCAGCGCTTTGCGGATATTCACATCCGCTGTTATGCCCTTTGTCGTATTCATTTTGAGGCCAAAGGAGGTCAGTGCGGGTAGAGATGTTGTTTGAATTTCTTCTCGCTTCTCGACAGCCTGACGTTCCTCGACTGACAGGCCTGTCACGATATCTGCTTCGCCTTTGAGCAGCGCAGCGCGCTGAGCGGCACTTTCCCGCATCAGTCGATAAATGACACCACCCATGCGGTCGTTGTCGTAGGGAAAGCCTTTCCAGTAGTCGTCATTCCGCTTCAGAACGTAGGCAGTGCCTTGTTCAAAACGTTCCAACGTATAGGGGCCGGACCCTGCAGCATTTTCCAGCAGATATCCTTTGCCCATGTCTCCATCTTTGGTATTTGCTTCAACTACGTCCGGGTTCAACACATACCACCAGGGCAGAAACGACAAAAAAGCCGCGTAGGGTTTGTTGAGTTTGAATTCCACAGTGTGTTCGTCAAGGGCTTTGATATTGTCCGCCTCGACAAAACCCTCCAGCATCCAGGCGGGGCCCTCATTGATCGCCATCGTCCGTTTGAACGAGTAAATCACCGCATCTGCGTTCACTGGACTTCCATCATGGAATTTAGCGTTTTTAGCGAGTGTGAAAGTCCAGGTCAGGCCATCTTCCGACGTTGTCCAACTTTCAGCCAGCCATGGTTTGATTTCTGAAGGATTACCTTCATATTTGACGAGCGCATCATAAAGCTGCTGCTGCATCATGCGCACGGCAAGATCATATTTGAGAGCAGGATCCAGATGGCTCACAGGCTGACGACCCGCGATCACCATATACAGTTTGTCGTCTACTTGTTCTGCGGCCAACGCCTGCTGTGAGGGCAACGCCATAAAGCTGCCGGCCATCAAGGCGGCGCCTGCAAACAACGTTGTTGCGATTCTTCTAGAAACTTTCATGAATACCCTCCAGATAGAAGCTTGAATGGTGTGCCATAGCGGCTATCTGACGCCCTGACCGCCTCATATCACCAGCGATTGGCCTGCTTGAAAACTAATCATTGTTAATGATGGCCATTGACCAAACCTATGCGAAACCCGGAAAAACCGCGTTGGCCCATAGGTGCGGATTATTCGGCATATGCTGTATTGTTATTTGCATATCAGACAGTGTGCCGCTTTTTTAGTTACGACCGATTGATCCTATTTTTGGAGAATTCTGGATGACAGGCCTGGCTCTGCGCACACCGAACCAAACCCATCGCGTACTGACATCAGACGATATCGAAGCGTTGGCAATCGGTGCCTGGATACTGGGTACAGGCGGTGGGGGAGACCCCTATCATAAGCTGCTGAATATGCGACAGCTCTATGCTCAGGGACACAGCGTGACCCTGATCGACCCACATTCGCTGGCTGATGATGCAAGCGTTGCGGTGGTTTCGAATATGGGCGCGCCGATTGTCGGTCAGGAACGACTTTCCGACCCTGAATTTTCCGCCCGTCCGGTGCGAATGATGGAACAGTATCTGGGTCGTAAGTTTGATGCGGTAATGGCGTTGGAAATTGGTGGTGGCAACGGCCTTCAGCCAATGCTCATTTCAGCTCTGACGGGAATACCGGTTGTGGATGCGGATACGATGGGGCGAGCCTATCCCGAAGCCCAGATGACGTCAGTCGCTGTGGGAAATCTCAAGTGCTATCCATTTGCCATGGCCGATATTCGGGACAATGAAGTGATCATTCCCAGAGCAGAGTCCTGGCACTGGATGGAACGTATCAGCCGAAAAGCCTGTACTGAAATCGGCTCGATCGCTGCGACCTGCAAAGCCCCACGCAGCGGCGAGGAAGTAAAAAAACACGGCATCCTCTACACGACATCACAGGCAATCCGTTTAGGTGAAACTGTGATGCAGGCGCGTCTGGAGCACTCTGATCCTATCGAGGCGGTGCTGAGCGCAGCCCATGGAAAGCGCCTGTTTACTGGCAAGATAATCGATGTGGAACGCCGCGCGACTGAAGGTTTCTTGCGTGGAAAGGCGGCTATTGAGGGCCTTGGCGAGGACACAGGCTCTCGCATGGTCGTTCATTTTCAGAATGAGTTTGCCGTCGCTTATCGGGACGGAGAGCCTGTTGTCATGACGCCGGACCTGATCTGTTTGCTGGATTCAGTATCAGGGGAAGGTGTGGGTACCGACATTATCCGGTTCGGACAACGCGTCTCCGTGCTTGCGCTGCCTGCGCCGCCGGTTTTCCTTTCAGCTGAAGGATTGGCTGCTGTCGGCCCCAGGGCTTTTGGCTTTGATCTTGATTTTGTTTCTGTTTTTGATGAGGCTGCATCGTGAAGCGAATTGGAATTGATGTCGGTGGCACAAATACGGATGCGGTCCTTATCGACGGGGATACGGTTATCGCAACCACCAAGACCTTTACCACTGCGGACGTGACATCCGGTGTGAAGACTGCGCTGGCTGAAATTGTCCAGAAGGCAGGTCAGGCGGCGGACGATGTGCACGCCGTGATGATCGGCACAACCCATTACACCAATGCGGTCGTTGAACGGCGCAACCTTGGCCGTGCTGCAGCCATTCGTGTCAGCCTTCCTGCATCTGCAAGTCTGCCGCCTTTTTGCGACTGGCCGGTCGATCTTTCCGACAAAGTCAATGGCGGTGCCCATATGGTTCATGGTGGGCATGAATATGATGGCCGCGCCGTTGTGCCGATGGATGAGCTGGAAGTCGCCGAGGCTGCACGGGAGATCCGCAAAAATGGCGTGGCCGCGGTTGCAATCAGTGCAACCTTTTCGCCATTGACTGCAGAGTGCGAAACCCGCGCTGCCGAAATCGTTAAAAACGAGCACCCCGACGCCCACATTACCCTGTCTTCTGCCCTTGGTCGTATTGGCCTTCTGGAACGTGAAAATGTAGCGTTGATGAATGCCTCACTCATCGACCTTGCTGCTGAAATAACCGAGGCTTTCTCGGACGCAGTTTCAAGCAGTGGCTTGAACGCCGCACTGTTTATCACCCAGAATGACGGCACTGTAGCGCGTGCTGAGATGGCGCGCGATTTTCCTGTTTTTTCCTTCGCCTCAGGTCCAACCAATTCCATGCGTGGTGCGGCGCTGCTGACAGGCATCGAAGAAGCCATGGTATGCGATGTCGGCGGGACAACAGCCGATATTGGCTGCCTGATCAACGGCTTTCCGCGAGAGGCGAATAATGTCGTCAAAGTCGGTGGCGTGCGAACGCTGTTCCGGATGCCGGATCTGCTCTCCATTGCCATTGGGGGGGGCACGATCATATCCGACGATGCCGGCGTTGTCGGCCCTCAAAGTGTTGGATACCGATTGGGGCACGAGGCTCTGGTATTTGGTGGCAAGACCCTGACCTGCACCGATATTGCGGTGGCGGCCGGGTTGCTCGATGTGGGAGACAAGACGCGTGTCGACCATCTGGACACAACACTGATCAATCGGGCTCTTTCGACGATCCATGAACGTGTTGCCGAAGCCGTCGACAGGATGAAAACAGACGCCACGCCCGTTCCGCTTCTGGCCGTTGGCGGCGGTGCAATGCTGATCCCTCAATCCATACCCGGGATCAGCGAAGTGGTTCATGTTGAGCATGAATCCGTCGCCAATGCCGTGGGTGCGGCAATCGCTCAGATTTCCGGAGAGACAGACCGCATTTATCGCGATATGTCCCGGAAGGATGTCATCGACATTGCCCAGGCATCTGCCATCGAAAACGCGGTCAACGCAGGTGCTGAACGGGAGACCATCCAGATTATCGAGGTTGAAGATCTGCCGTTGAGTTATCTGCCCGGAAATGCCATTCGGGCGCGCGTGAGAGTGGTGGGCGAAGCTCGATCCACACCGTTGTAGCAGCCGATATGGGCAAGAAGAATATTTATACGGCCAACCCTACCTGCCTGACGCATGCACAGCTGATATGTAACTAGTCTCAATAATTTCAATTTATTCAAGTAAGAGAATGGTGGGCCTGGAGGGACTCGAACCCCCAACCAATCCGTTATGAGCGGACGGCTCTAACCAGTTGAGCTACAGGCCCTTCACGGCATCATCCGATTGAACCGAAGTTCCGGCGATGCGGTTGTCTTTCGCTCAGGCATCGGTTTCCGACTATCGGCTTCCGGTGCTTTCAAAGACAGGGCATTCCTCTACACCAATGTTTATTGCCGAAGCAAGGTCCTGATCCAATTCCCCGGCTAGAATTGATAATTTGTGCCTTCCTGTTTCCTGCCAACAGCTAAAACGACCGAAAGAGTGGAAAACAAGAGCAAAGCGCGATACCCCTAACTGAAGGTAGAAAAATACATGAGGGGCCTATGAACAGCTCGCTAATCAACGCAGCAGCCACGGTACTTATTGTGTGTCTTGTCGGATGGCTGCTCTATCTTGGCCGTTCGCTGCTTTTGCCGTTCGTTATAGCCCTGATCGTCTGGTACATGATCGACACGCTGGCAAGATCCATTGAGTCGATCAAGATTTCTCACCGGGGTCTACCGCGCTGGCTGACGTTGCTGCTGGCGCTGACTGCGATCGGCATTACCCTGAATATGATCGTTGACCTGATGGCGGGCAACCTCACGGCTCTGGCAAGCGATGCACCGGCCTATCAGGCCCGTCTTGAAGAAATTCTCGCCAGCCTGACTGAGAAACTCGGGCTCGAGCATGAAATCAATATTCGCGAGATGCTGCCGGACAACATTCTGACACAGCTGGCAACGGGGATGGCGAGCGCGCTCACGACCATTGCCGGCTCCGCCACCCTCGTGTTCATTTACGTGATTTTTCTGTTGTTTGAACAAAGCACTTTCGACAAGAAACTGCGTGCGCTGTTCTCAACGCCTGAACGGGCAGATGTGGCGTTTGCCATGCGTCAGGAGATCGCCGGCCGTGTGCGCCATTATGTAGGCATCAAAACGGCTGTCAGTATTTTAACCGGCGTCCTGACCGGTGTTTGCCTGACCGTGGCCGGCCTCCCCTATGCGCCACTGTTTGGATTTATTGCCTTCATGCTCAACTACATACCGACGATCGGATCCATGATCGGCGTTTTATTTCCTGCGGCGCTGGCGCTGGTTTTCTATGACACGCTGGGACCGTTTTTCATCATTACAATCTTCCTGGGTCTCATTCAGTTTGCAATCGGTAATTTGCTCGAGCCCCGGCTCATGGGAACAAGCCTGAATATTTCGCCCCTGATCATTATGCTTTCGCTGGCATTCTGGGGTGCAATCTGGGGCGTAACCGGCATGGTTCTTTGCGTGCCGCTCACGGTGATCATCATGATCATCTGCGCGCAATTTCCCGGCACTCGGGCAATCGCCATT
Source organism: Stappiaceae bacterium (assembly GCA_039976075.1). GTDB lineage: Bacteria > Pseudomonadota > Alphaproteobacteria > Rhizobiales > Stappiaceae > JBDWFY01. Next base: position 651,862 of record JBDWFY010000022.1, on the reverse strand, counting down.
CTGCTCTCTGAGGACGGCAATCTGGGGGATCCTCTCGCTGCCGACAATCATCAAGCTTGATAGTCGGCAGACCAATACCCAAATCTGTCGAACGCGTTCGCAATCCCGAACTGACAAAAATGTCCGAGGCAGTGCGTTTCGCATAAAACTGAAGGTATTGTTGCACAATCATTCCTGATTCCGCAGGGACGGCCTGTGCTGCGAAAAAAATGTAAACATCCATTTTCTGGAGCTAGTCATGCAATTAACGCGTTTTGCCGCCCCGCTTCTGGCGATATCTTTCGCCCTTGCGCCGGTTTCCTCTTCATTTGCGCAAGCGGCTGACGCCAACGAACAGACCGCACAGATATCCATTACCGGAACTGGTCATGTTCAAGCGACGCCAGATATGGCGACAGTCACAAGCGGCGTTGTCAGCGACGCCAAATCGGCACGCGACGCTTTGAACGAAAACTCCAAATCCATGAATGCCATCATCGACAAGATCAAATCTGCGGGCATTGACGCCAAGGATATTCAGACCAGTGGCTTCAACATCTCGCCTAACTACAACAACAGCAAGTCGAACTATTCCGGCAGTGCTTCAATCGACGGCTACCGAGTATTCAACAACGTAACCGTCCGGGTACGCGATCTGGCCAAACTTGGTGACCTTCTGGACACGATGGTCACGGAAGGAGCCAACAACATCAGCGGCATCAATTTCATTGTCAGTGAGGCCGACACGCTCTCCGATGAAGCGCGGAAGAAAGCCGTCGCCAACGCAAAACGAAAAGCCGAACTCTATGCCGCGGCCTCGGGTGTGAAGCTGGGGCGCGTTCTTTCCATCAATGAAGGCGGGGGTTTCCAGCCTGTTCAGGGCCGTGCCCTGCGCATGGAAGCAATGGCATCAAGCGATGCCCCTCCGATCGAGCAGGGCCAGCAGACACTCACCACATCCGTGAATATGGTTTGGGAAATCCTGGAGTAATTTCCCGCCAAAACAAGATCACCCGCAACTTGGACAAGATGCGGGTGATACTCTCGTTTGACCGTTTGGGCTACCGGTCCCAAATGCGCCGATCTATCAAGACGACTCGTCCCCGTCCAGGACACCGCGCTGAACCAGACCCGCCAGAATTGCCCCGACCATCGGGGCCAGCCAAAACATCCAAAGTTGGGACATCGCCCACCCGCCAACAAACAACGCCGGACCGGTGGAGCGCGCCGGATTAACCGATGTGTTGGTCACAGGAATCGAAATCAGATGGATCAGCGTCAGAGCCAGTCCGATTGCCAATCCGGCAAAAGCGGCATTACCCTTCGGCCCCGTAACTCCCAAAATGATCATGAGAAAGAAGAACGTAAGAACCACTTCGACAACAAGTGCTGAAAGAAGCGTGTAGCCTCCAGGCGAATGCTCGCCGTAACCGTTTGCTGCAAAGCCTCCGGCCAGAGAGAAATCCGCATTTCCGCTGGCAATAACATACAAGACAAGGGACGCCAGGATCGCTCCAACCACCTGTATGATAATGTAAGGCAGAAGCTGCGAGGCCGGGAACCGCCCTGCTACGGCCAGTCCCACACTGATTGCCGGATTGAAGTGCCCCCCCGATATGCCGCCGACGGCATAGGCCATGGTGACGACCGTCAAGCCAAACGCAAAGGCGACGCCAAGCAACCCGATACCCACCTCAGGAAATGCAGCGGCAAGAACCGCACTCCCGCACCCGCCAAACACAAGCCAAAACGTACCAAGAAATTCCGCTGCTAGCTTCTTGAACACTCTATTCCCTCCATTAATTTATGCTCCACTGGAGCAAAGAAATGAGGGGAATGCAAACACGCTCACACATGAAAAATCGAGATGTCAAAAATCATTTGTCACAAATGACGAGTGATCTCGCCAAATTCGCTACGCTTCAAGCGTATTTCCATTGGCGAGCATACGCGTCGTAAGTGTGAGCCAGCCGATCCGAACCACGCTACAGATAAACCGTAGTTCAATTCGATTGGTTTTCTATCGCCAGCAAATCGCCCCAATCGGTCCGGTGTGCCATTTCCGCAAGAACGGTATCAGGCAGGAACTCCTGACCAACGCGCACCTGCCAGCCTCCTCCCAGCGCTTTATAGAGTGCAACGAGATTGGAGGCGACCTCAGCTTGCGTGGAGATGAGATTACTCTCCGCCTCCAGCAGTGCGGATTGTGTGTTCAAAACACGCGAGTAATCCGCCGTGCCATCCTGGTACTGCAGCAAGGCAATTTCGGTTGCTTTTCGTGAGGATCTTACACTTCGACCGTAATAAACTGCCTGTGTTCGGGACTTTTTATAGGCAACAAGCGCATTTTCCACTTCCATATAGGCAGATACAACGGTGTTCTGATAGTTCGCGATCAGCGCCTGATATCGGGCGTCCTGCACACGCACGTTGTTTTTGATACGCCCGTAATTAAAGATATTCCAGACGATGCCAGGATTGATCACACCGGCAACACTGGGCCCCTGAAGCAGATCGGAAACATCGGTTGCCCGGACACCAATCTGCCCGACAAGAACGAATTGGGGATAAAGGTCATTCAGGGCGACACCAATCTGTCCAGCCTGAGCGGCGGCTTCCATTTCAGCGGCTCGGATATCAGGGCGGCGGCGAAGCAGCTGATTAGGAATTCCTACCGCCACTTTTGAGGACGTGCGCGGAATCCGGCCGTATTTGCCAAGCAGTTTTTCCATATCTTCTGGCGCTTTGCCGAGCAAAACCGCAAGTGCATTCAACGACTGCTCGAGCTGAATCTGCAAGCCTGGAACAATTGCTTTTGTGTTGTTGAGGAGCGTTTTCGCCTCTTCAACATCCAGCTCTGTGGTTACACCGTTTTTGAATCTGAGCTCGGTGATGTTTAGGGATTTTTCCTGCAGCTTCACATTTGTCCAGGCAATTCCGAGCCCGGCTTGCAGTGCACGAATGTTGACATAAACTGTCGCCACATCCCCGGTAAGCGTCACAAGCGCATCGTCATAGCTTGCAATCTGGCTCGCCAAATTGGCTTTTGCCGATTGAACGCCCCGCCGAATGCCCCCCCAGAGATCGATTTCCCATGTTGCATCGAACCCCGCATCCCAATGGGCAAAATCGAGATCAAGATCGATGACCCGCTCAATATCCCGTGCCGGTGAGAAATTGCTGCTGATCTTGCGTTTCTCATACCCAACGCCCACGCGCTGGGTCTGGGGAAACAACTCTCCAAAGGCAATACCAAGTTGCGCTCTTGCCTCGAGCACCCGTGCACCGGCGATCTGAAGCGACAGATTTTGCTGGTAAGCCTCATCAATGAGTTGATTGAGCACCGGGTCCTTGAATGTTTCCCACCACGCAATAACCGGTTCGCTGCGGGTGGTCAGTCCACTTGCCTTGTTCGGCTTCAGGTCGTTGGCTTCTTTCCATCGGTCTACAACCGGTGTTTTCGGGGTGACAAAATCCGGCCCGATCATAATACAGCCGGAGAGCATGAGAGCGCCCGTGACAACACCAAGAAGTTTGAAACTCTGCGCCATCTTTAAGCCATTTGTCCGATCGCGGTGCCCCTGATTGCTTCGAAAAAGCATCTGTTAAACCTCTAAAGCAGATCAAAGGGGCGAATGAAATTACCCCACGAATAGAGCCGCACATTAACCCGTCGCAGGAATTCAAACCCCTTACCGCCGCCTGTATAAATTGCAACAGCTCCGTGAGCACCGCCGGGCATCAGGTATCCATCGGGAAGATCAACGTCAAATTCAACAGCAATTCGGCCGGGAAGCTTAGGCAAAAGGAAACCCGGAAGTCGGCCCGACGGCTGATACTGTCCCTGCCGTGTCGCCCACCAGATTGACTTTACCGTACCGGTAAAGATCTCACCGGGATACAAATCCAGCGCCACTTCGATTTTCTGACCGGGTCGGACGAACTTCAGATTCTGTTGCCTGAACGTGCCAAGAAGGAAAGGCTCCTCCTCCGTTACAAAGCTGGCTATTGAACCGATACGGAAGGTTCCCACAACCAGTCCCGGCTTGGCCTGCTGAAGTACGACCATGCCGTCAGCGGGCGCGTAAATTGTCGTCTGATCGAGAAAATACTGAGCCTGATCCAACTGAGACTGCGCCTGCGCTACCCCGGTGTTGACGCCGTCAATCTGAGAATCATAGGCAAGCTGGGCCTTTTCAACATTGGCCTCAGCTTCTTTGACGCCCGCCTCCCCCTCCAGCACTTCTTCATTCCAGCGGTCGAGCTGGTCCTGCCGACCGCCTCCTTGGGGCACAAGCTTTTGATACCGGTCTTGCTGGGTCTTGGCATAGGCAAGCTGTGCTTCGGTGCGGGCTTGAGCATCCTTGGCGATGTCGATATCGGTCTGAAGAATTTTGACGTTCTGCTCAGCCTGCACCAATTGCGCTTTCGCCCCGTCAACCTTGGCCTGATAAATCGACGTGTCAAACCGATAAAGCGGGTCGCCCTTTTTAACCGGAACATTCGGTTCAACCAGCACCTCGGTCAGAAGTGTGGGCTCAGGCAGCCGTGGAACTATCTGGACCGTGTAGCGGATGACGTGGGCATCCATTGTAAACGGTTGATAAAAACGCAGCGCGACAATGAAAATCAGCAACAGATGGACGCCGACCCAGAACGAGACGATGCCCCAGACCATGTTGAATTTCAGCAACTTGAACTTGAAAAACACCAACCAGACAAAGATGATGTAAAAAAGCGTTATCAGGACTGCAATCAGCATGATGGTTCCATCGCAAAAAATTTGGCATCAGCGCTTGCAGAGCGCGATTTAACGTCAATAAAAGTCGGATTAAGCCTTAGCATCGCCACTGCTTTCCGGTTCCTTATCATCGACAATCTCAAGTTCCGAAACGACGTCCTCATCGCCCCTAAGGCGTCTGATTTCTTCTTCTATGGCTTTTTTTTCGGCCTTGGGAAATCTTCGAACGTCTATCGTCAGAGAATCATGGAACGCCCACATGAACGCATGCATCCACGGAACAACCGCCAGAAAGCCCATCAGGCCCATTAATTTTACTGATTCTGCATGGGGGTGGCTGCGCCGTATCGCCACTTTTCCCGGCAGCATGATAATGAAAATAAAGATTGCAAAAAAAGCAATAAGAGCAGCAATGCCAATGGCAAAGGTAAGATAGTCATATTGGTCCAGCGTTCCGCCAATAAGACTGAAGTCTGTTTCTGGAGTCACTTGGTCCAATACCCCGCGTCAGTAGCGTTTTGTCAATCGCCGGTCGACCGCATCTAAATTCAATATTCGAGCAGATGATAGCCAAAGCTCTGCCAATCACAAAATCTTTTGCCCCAAAAGATTGCACTTCCCACGTAATTTGTAGCATTTGTGTTTCATACGAACGACGAACGCAAAAAAGCCGGGCTGTTTCAGCCCGGCTTTTTGTATTTCTTAAACAGCAGGAGAGCCCCTAGCTGTCCAGGAAGCTGCGCAGTTTGCGACTGCGCGAAGGATGCTTCAGCTTGCGAAGCGCTTTTGCTTCGATCTGCCGGATACGCTCACGTGTCACTGAGAACTGCTGTCCCACTTCTTCCAGCGTATGATCGGTATTCATACCAATCCCGAACCGCATTCTCAAAACACGTTCCTCACGCGCTGTCAGAGAGGCCAGCACGCGGGTCGTGGTTTCACGAAGGTTGGACTGGATTGCTGCATCAATCGGCAGAATCGCATTCTTGTCCTCAATGAAATCGCCCAGATGGCTGTCTTCCTCATCGCCGATAGGTGTTTCAAGGGAGATCGGCTCCTTGGCGATTTTCAAAACCTTGCGCACTTTTTCAAGTGGCATCTGCAGTTTTTCCGCCAGTTCCTCGGGTGTCGGCTCCCGGCCGATTTCGTGCAGCATCTGGCGTGATGTCCGGACAATCTTGTTGATCGTCTCAATCATGTGGACCGGAATACGAATCGTGCGCGCCTGATCGGCAATCGACCGGGTGATAGCCTGACGGATCCACCACGTTGCATAGGTCGAGAATTTATAGCCGCGACGATATTCAAACTTATCAACCGCTTTCATCAACCCGATATTGCCTTCCTGGATGAGATCCAGGAACTGAAGACCACGATTGGTGTATTTCTTGGCAATGGAGATCACGAGGCGCAGGTTTGCTTCAACCATCTCCTTTTTGGCAATCCGGGCTTCTTTTTCGCCCTTTTGCACCATGGAAACGATTTTCCGGAATTCGGTAATTTCCAGCCCGGTTTCCGTTGCCAGCGTCTGGATTTCCTGGCGCAGTTCGCGGATCGTCTCTTTTTCGGTTGCGACAAAGTTCTTCCATCCTCTGGAAGACAGGCTCGCAACCTTGCGAATCCAGTTCGGATCAAGCTCCGCGCGCTGATACTGCTTGAGGAAATCGCCACGATCCACACCGTAGGACTCCGACAGCCTCAGAAGACGTCCTTCATAGCCCATCAATCGTTTGTTGATGTCATAGAGCTGAGCCACGAGCGCATCGATACGATTTTGATTGAGCGACAGGCTCTTGACGTCAATAACGATCTCTTCTTTGAGTTTCTTGTACCGGCGCTCTTGAGAAGGTGACAATGTTTTGTTGGCGAGCTTGTTCTCAACGAGCTGATCCTGCAGCCGGCGGAGTTTTTTATACTCATCAGCAATCCGGTCAAACGTCTCCAGAACCTTGGGCTTTAATTCCGCTTCCATAGCGGATAGCGACATATTTGCCTCATATTCATCGGAGTCGTCGTCGTCTTCCCCTTCGCCCTCGGTTTCACCGGATGCCGGTTGGCCTGCATTGTCGTTATCGCCGCGGGTCGTCGGTGCTTCGGTTTTTTCTTCCGGTTTGACAACAACCGGACCTGGTGCTGCGGGCGCGGGTATAGCGGAAGCTTCGCCTCCTACATTGCCTTCAGCATTTTCTTCGCCATTCAGCCCTTCGGCCTCGGCTTTTCCTTCAGGGTCCGCATATGTGGCTTCCAGATCGATGATATCGCGAAGCAGGACGCTGCCTTCGTTCAATTCATCGCGCCAGATAATAATCGCCTGGAACGTCAGCGGACTTTCGCACAAGCCGGCGATCATCGCTTCCCGGCCGGCCTCTATCCGTTTGGCAATCGCAATCTCGCCTTCACGAGAAAGCAACTCAACTGACCCCATTTCGCGCAGATACATCCGCACAGGATCGTCTGTTCTGTCAGCCGGCTCTTTGGTCGTCGTGGTTTTGGTGACCGCCGTTCCGGCTTTCGAGACCTCAACCAGGTCTCCACCTTCGGATTCTTCTTCTGCTTCTTCCTGATCGATCACATTAATGCCCATGTCCGACAACATCGACATAATGTCTTCGATCTGCTCGGAACTGACCTGGGCAGAGGGAAGAACAGTGTTCAATTCTTCGTAGGTTACAAAGCCGCGTTTCTTCGCAGCCTTGATCATTTTTTTAACGGCAGCGTCGGAGAGATCGAGCAACGGACCATCCTGGCCTTCCGTCGTCGTCTCTTGGGCTTCTTCCGCTTGGGTAGCCTTTGTCACCATGCCATGTCTCCAGAGCCGCTGGTATGAGCCAGCGTCATGCACAATCCATACGCTTCGAATATGTGGCGGATTCCTGATAGGTCCACCTGCATTTGATTATTTGACGTAATACCCGTCAGTGTCTTAAGTCCCGATTAACTTACATATCAGTGATCGTGCCCGTGCTGTCTCCTACACGGTCGCGCATGAAAGATTGCTTCAACCACAGGGATCCTGTCCGCGATCCATTGCGGCCAAAAATATTGGGATGTCGGCAGCGTTCGTTTGCTCGAGTCGCCAACATAGGGCGCTGTGTGCTGCATCAAGGACTGTATTTAGCCTGCTTTCAGCGATTCGCAAGTCTATTTTGATTCGGTCAAGCAAAAATATGCGAAATTCAACAATGCATGTGCACCGTCAATTCTTTAACTTTGACCGGTTAGGAAATGTTTTGAGAGCCGCTCGCATTAAAAAAGACATTATTGCAACAGGTGTGCGCAAAGTGCATTTTTGATCTCAGGCACTTCCCTGAACCAACGCCTCACGCTTTTCGTGACCGTCGAATCCCTTGCGAATTTGCTTGGCCTGTTCAGCAAGATCGTGCTCGCGTTGCAGGTAATCATCGCGCCTGCGCGCCACTTCCTGCGACAGGGCCTGAATACGAAGCCAGTCATCCTGCTCTATCTCGGTGCTGTTCGACGACAATTCATCTTCTACCTCCTGCTCGAGGCTGCGCAGCTCCAGCTTATCCAGAAAGTGCAAGAACAGCGTTTCGATGAAATCATCTCCAGGATCGCAGGTCAGAACCGGCAGACGCTGCAGCAGGTGCGAAAAGCGATCCCGACGCTCTGGAACCGTCCCGCGGGCCTCATCACCGTTCTCCCCAAGCACCTCACCGAGGATCAGGTAAAACCGACTATCCAGACGATCGAAAAAACTCACAACCTGGTCGTCCGCCAATTCGGTCGCGATCCGGCATAATTCCACTTTGAAGCGCTGGTGCAACTCGTCCACGAATTGCACTTGGATGATGCGTTCGATGTGACGATCGAGAAATTCGATATTTTTTACAAAGAGCGCGCAAATTGTGCGTTCCAACCCGAAAAGCTCACTCGACGGCGCTTCAACGCGCTTTCCGCCAGGGTCGTCCGATTGCTTGGCAAATCCGCCTCCCCCGCTGGATTTCCGATTTGCTCGCTCATGCTCCCAAAAGAAATTGGACAGCCGCAAACGGATCGCCAACTGATACCGACGACGAACCCGGTCGTCCTTGATCGTGAAAATCAGGTCATCAAGGCTTTTCTCCAGAGCCGCCTTGCGTTCCGGTGTATCGACTTTGGCTGAGAGCGTCTCCCGTTCCCAAACGACATCGGATAACGCGACGGATCTATCAATTTCCGACAGCAGCCCCTGACGTCCTCCAGACTGAATCAGGTCATCCGGATCCTTGCCGGTGGGCAAAAACACAAACCCGAACGAGTAGCCGCTCTTGAGCACCGGCAGGATCCTGTCGACAGCCCGGTGGGCTGCTTTTGTGCCCGCACTGTCCCCATCAAAACAAACGATCGGTTCGGGAGCAAGACGCCACATACGTGCAATCTGCTCTTCCGTAAACGCCGTGCCAAGAGCCGCTACGACATGTTTGATACCCGCCTGCCAGATGGCAATGGCATCCATGTAGCCTTCCACGACGATCGCCGCCTGACTGTCGAACGCCGGCTGGCGCGCTCTGTGGAGGTTGAACAGCATATGACGTTTGTGAAAAAGCGGCGTTTCAGGTGAATTGAGGTACTTGGGTTGCCCGTCCGGATCCAACGCTCGTCCACCAAAAGCAACAACCCTGCCTCTGTCATCCTGGATCGGAATTATGATCCGGTTCCGGAACCGGTCATAACTGGGCCGACCATCTTCAGGACGCCCAATGAGCCCCGCCTCGAGCATCGCCGCCTCCTCAACCCCTTTTCCAACCAGATGGCGTTTGAGGCCGTCCCGACTGTTGGGTGCGAAGCCGAAGCGAAATTCCGAAAGCGTTTCCTTGCTCAGTCCCCGTTTGTTCAAATAGGCGCGAGCATCAGCGCTACCGGGCAGTTTCAATTCATTTTCGAAATACCGGCAGGCCATCTCGCAGATTTCGACAAGACTTGCCCGTTTTCTTTCCCGGGCCTGGTATTGCGGATCCGGCGCCGGCAACGCAACACCTGCCTCTCCGGCCAGTTGCTCGACGGCTTCGGGAAACGTCAAACCTTCTTTGTCAGTCAGAAAACGGAAATGATCGCCAGAGGCGCCGCAACTGAAGCACTTATATCGTTCCCGCCTGTCATCAACGTGAAAACTCGGCGTCTTTTCCTGATGAAAGGGGCAACAAGCCCAGTAGTCCTGCTTGCTGGGCTGCGTCTTGCGTCGATCCCAGGTGACATGTCGCCCTACGATGTCCGATAAATTCAATCGAGACCTGATTTCTTCCAGAAACGAGGGCGAAAATCGCATGGTAAATTAACAATCCGACGGGCACATGGAGCGGTTCGCAGAACCTGTTTCAGCCTGGCAACCTGCGGCAGTCAGACCTGCGTAATACTAGGGCGAGAATGCCAGGCTCGGCAAGTCCAGGTTATCTTCTATCACTATTGAAAGTTGAAACTGTGTGCGGGCATCACAAGGCAAACACACCCCACAACGCACACTTGGTTTCAGTTGCAAACGCCGTCGCGATCAATCGCAACGAAGCATATCTTTTACAACCCCACTTGCACGGCCGAAATCCATTTGGCCGTCGTAACGTTGCTTGAGCGCATTCATGGCTTTCCCTATGTCACGAAGCCCCTCAGCGCCTAATTCATCGATAACATTTCTGCATGCTGAGCGGACTTGCTCGGCATCCAACTGCTTCGGCATCAGCGCAGAGATCACATCAATCTCTTCCCGTTCCTGCTGAGCAAGATCAATTTGACCAGCTTCGTCATAAGCGCGCGCCGAATGCTCGCGCTGACTGATCATCTTGTACAGCATCTCTTTTACTTCATGATCGGAAAGGCCATCTTTGCCCTGTTTGCGGGCGGCAAGCACCCGGTCATCTAGCGCAGTCAAAATCAAGCGGAGCATAGCAGTTTTTCGCTTTTGCTTGTTCTGAATAGCCGCTTTCAGTTCAGCATGAATATGCTCACGCATATACCGTACCCTCACTGACATAGTAGTCGAAGGTCATTGATCCCCGCAAAACAATCTTTCCCCAAAATTTGTTTTACTATTTTTTACCGCGAATGGCACGTATTCAGTCAGTAACATAGTGGCGTCACCGAACGATCATTAACCAAACAATATCGGTCGCGACATTACCACGCAACTTTATAATTCTACAAGCATTTGATTTTTCAGCACTAATTGTACAGTCACGCATGTTGACCAAAGCCATTCGATCTCCTAGTCTCTGCGACCTGTATGCAACGCTCCGAGCGGTCCGAGAATCAACGGCCATTGAATCGGTGCGAAGTAGCATGATGTCATCAACCGGATTGAGAATGCAAGACATGACGAACACCGACGGCTGGTCCACGCCAAAACCAACAGCTGCACTTGTTCTGGCAGATGGCACTGTCATCATGGGGCAAGGTGTGGGCGCAATCGGACGAGCCGAGGGCGAAGTCTGTTTCAACACGGCCATCACTGGATATGAGGAAATTCTGACTGACCCGTCCTATGCCGGCCAGATCATCACCTTCACATTCCCTCATATAGGCAATGTGGGCGTCAATCAGGACGATATAGAAACAGTCGACTTGTCCAACAATACAGGCGTCAGGGGTGCGGTATTTCGTGCAGATGTCACCACGCCATCGAATTTTCGTGCAACCGGTCAGCTGGATGACTGGATGAAAACACTGGGCATTGTCGGTATCGCTCAAGTGGATACGCGGGCCTTGACTGCCGTTATTCGCAATCAGGGCATGCAGAATGCGGTGATCGCCCACGACCCAGAGGGTAATTTCGACATCGAAGCACTTAAAAGGCAGGCCGCTGCTGTGCCGGACCTCGAAGGTCTGGATCTTGCCGCACATGTAACAACGGACAAGCCGTTTGACTGGAACGAGACCACCTGGTCTCTTTCAGAGGGGCATAGCGCCAAGAACGACGGACTGTTTCATATCGTGGCTCTGGATTTTGGGATAAAGCGTAACATCCTGCGATTGCTAACAGATGCAGACTGCCGTGTTTCAGTCCTGCCGGCCAACGCCACCGGAAACGAAATACTGGCGCTGAATCCTGACGGTGTATTCCTGTCAAACGGACCCGGAGACCCCGCGGCCACCGGAGACTATGCAGTGGATGGGATCCGCCAGGTTATAGATGCGGACATCCCGGTTTTCGGTATATGCCTCGGGCATCAGATGCTGGCTCTGGCGCTGGGTGCCAAGACTGTTAAAATGCATCAAGGACATCATGGCGCCAATCACCCGGTGAGAGACAACACGACCGGTAAAGTCGAAATTACCTCGATGAACCATGGATTTGCTGTTGATGGATCCTCTCTGCCGGACAATGTCGAGGAAACGCATATCTCGCTGTTCGACCAATCCAATTGCGGACTGAGTGTGAAAGGCAAGCCGGTATTTTCGGTTCAGTATCATCCCGAAGCATCGCCCGGCCCGCGTGATAGCCATTACCTGTTCAAACGTTTTACGAATTTGATCCGGAAAAAGAAAAACTTGCCGCTGGTCGAAGAATTTCCGCAGGCAGATCCTGTAAGCTGATCAACCCGCGTATCCGAATGCCAAAAAAATACCGGGGCAACAATATGCCCCGGCTTGTCTTCAATTTCCGTTCCGCCGTGCTCTTAGCTTCCTAGGTCCTTGAGCTGGGAAACGACCTGTTCCACTTCCTCAAGCTGCTGGCGAACCTGTTCGTATTGTTCGCGCAACAGATCTGTTTGCGAAGAGCAAATGGTGTGCAATTCCGCCAACTGGTCGTCACGCGGAGAGCTGCCTTCCAACAGGCCGATTACCCGTCGTATTTCCGCCAGTGTCAATCCTATGCGCTTGGACTGAAGTATCACGCGCATGCGGTCGATGTCGCGTTGTCTGTAAAAACGGCGCGTTCCTTTTCGCACCGGCGCAAGCAAGCCTTTCTCTTCGTAAAAGCGAAGTGTGCGCAAGGTAACATCGAAATGATCCGCCATATCCGCGATGGACTTCAGCGTCTCGTCATCGGCGTTGCCGGTGATTGGTCCTGCTATGTCAGGAGCGGCATTGAGTTTATTGGGAGCTGCGTTCATTATTACCATCTTGCCGTTTGTTTTTGATCTTTCTACCCGAATCATCATTCCTGAGGAACACTTTCCGGTCAGAAGAATTTTTTGTGCACACCCTTCCCCTCCAATGGGATGTGTACCGTTTCACCTATTTACTGCATGTCCAGTTTTGGGGCTGTTACGCTCCAGTTTGGATCTTTGTTATGATCAGCGGTTTTCTTATTATTGATCGTAAACAATTAAAGACGACCTTACGGAAGTTATGCCATTTCCCTTGATTGCTGCGCTTAGCTCAGGACGCCATATATTTTGCTTCAAACGCCATTTGCTTCAAGTTTAGATTGTAGCGTAATAATATCGCTGCGTCAGCGATCAAAATAATATTCACATTTTATTTCTTCGCAACTCAGTAGGAGAAAAGCCAAACCAACGTTTCGTCGCTCTGGTGAAGTTACCAACAGTGGAAAAGCCAGTAAGATACGATATTTCTGATATAGATAATTTCGTGTTTCTAATATAATTAATTGATATTTCTTTTTTAGTCTCATCAACTATTTCAACAAAACTTGTGCCACTTTCTGATAAATGCCTCTGAAGGCCACGAACACTCATATTGCATAGTTTTGCAACTGAAATGATTGAATAGTCTCCTTGCGGCAGTTTTGCCGTGATCTCTTCTATCACACGTTGAATGGTGCCACTGACTTTCCGGCGCTCACTCAGCAGCCGTTTGTTCAATTCAGCCAGTGCTTCATAGAGCTCGGCATCGTGATACGGGTTGGTTCGCAGCAAGGTATCAGGTTTAAAGCGAATAAAATTCGCTGGGCTGTCAAATCGGCAATCCTTGCAGATGTGACGTCTGTAAAGTGATTGATCGGCAGGTACTTTACGCTGCAAATCGACACGTTCAGGCTTCCAGTCCTCCCCCAGATGAGCACGCAATCGGTTGACCGCATTGACCACCAGGCGATCCGACAGCTGATCTTTGTGGGCGATTATCGATGGAAGCCGCAGCTCAATCGCCGCCTCGCCGGCAGTCTCGACCAATCTCAACGCGGCCAGATCGATATATACCGGAGCATAGTCAACAAACGATCTGATCGCTTCCTCGATCGTCGGCGCATAGGTGGAACACAATGCCGATGCACTCAGACCCTCGGCAGGGTGTGCAACACTCGCTTTCAGCGCGAACTGATCGTCGTTTAGCTGATCTGATGCATGCGCCAAGAGGTCGGCAAAACGGGAAAGCGACACATAACTCGACATCGTATCAAAATTGACATTTTCCATGCCGTTCTTCGCCAGGAGTTTCTCGAACGAAATTCCGTGCGCAGCCAGGTAGCTGTCAATTCCGCGCATGGCGCGTACCTGAATGAGATAGTCGCTTTCAGCCAGCAAAAACGGTACCTCCTCTGGTCCGCAAATACGTGTGAACAAACAAACTGAACTACTCAACAACTGTCTGGCCAAGCCGTGCAGTCGCATGTTCCCAAATCAGATTTGGCCAATCAAACAAAAGCAATTGTGGCATAAATTAGCCCAATTTACTTTGGTTTACAGAACACGAATAATTCCTGAAGTTGTTTTTAATGAAATTGTGATTTTAGACAATGAAAAAATTGACAGTTAACCATGCCAAACACCCATTTCGGCCGATTCAATTCAATTAACTTTAAACAATTGTAAATACGACTACTTAAATTTTATTAAGAGTTGAAAGTATCGCACTGATCCATTCGTCCGGATTTGTATCCCCGTTCAAACCACATGGCCCGCTGTGCGCTGGTGCCGTGATTAAAGCTCTCCGGCACAACATATCCCTGCATCCTCTTTTGAATCGCATCATCTCCGATCTGCTGGGCTGCATTCAGTGCTTCTTTAAGGTCGCCTTGTTCAAGCAGTCCTTTTTGAGCGGTATAATGCGCCCAGATTCCCGCAAAACAGTCAGCTTGCAATTCCACCCGGACAGACAAAGCATTAGCTTCATCCTTGCTGAGGGTCTGACGCAGCTTGTTGAACCGGGGCAGGACTCCGATCAGGTTCTGAACGTGATGTCCCACCTCATGAGCGATGACATAGGCCTGGGCGAAATCGCCGGGCGCTTCAAAGCGCCTTTGTAATTCTTCGTAAAACGACAAATCAATATACATCTTCCGATCCCCAGGACAGTAAAACGGACCCGACGCCGAACTGGCAGCGCCACATGCCGACCGCACACGATCCGCGAACAAGACCAAATCGGGTTCTTCGTATTTTGCACCGGCCGCTTGGAAAATATCGTGCCAGACATCTTCCGTTTCAGCCACGACCACTGAAACGAACTGCCCCAGATCATCTTTTGGCGTTGAACCGCTTGGCCGTCCCCCCTCTTGTTGAGAAACCGGTCCCCGGTCGATCAATTGCCCGCCATCCAATACCTCCATCGGATTGATGCCCAGCGCAAAGAGAACCACTGCAACGACGATGATTCCAATTCCGCCGGTTTTTCCGATCCGGATCCCACCTGTACGCAACGGTCCGCTTCGCCGCATCCGACGCCCGCCACGTCGGTCTTCAATGTTTGAGCTTTGCCGACGTCCGCGCCATTTCATGTTCTGGTCTTTCCCGGTTCATGCATTTTAGATACACAGGCACTTCATCACCACGCTGGGCTTGAGGCAAGGACCTTTGGGCCACTATTGACAGCGGAATAGGCTCTGTGACCATCGCTTGTCAGATGCAAATGTCCTTCCTCCTTTACTCAAGACGCCCTTCTCAACCTGAATATTGACGAGTGCTGATCATCCTCTGAAAAGGCGGTCCTTTTAGAGACTGATTTTACCTCTCTAGAGTCTCTAACTCGCTCATAAATTAAGCGTGTTTTGCGAATTATCTCTCCACTAAGGTGTTGTTTCGACAAATATCATTGAAAAAGAGCACCCAGTGCATCAAAATATTGACAGGCGGCGCTAACACATTCAAGGCAACGACTGACAGACCGGCTGGTGTGCAATGCAAAGTAAGTATGGAGCAAACTATGGCGACAAAAGCCATGGAGACGGAAGCCAACAGGGAGTCCCACTCATCAATGACATCGGAGCAATTTCGGGTTTGGCGCAAGTCTCTGGGTTTGAAGCAGAAGGATGCAGCAGACAAGCTTGGCCTGAAAAAGCGGATGATCCAGTATTATGAAAAAGGCGACCGAGACGGACGGGCGGTTGAGATTCCCAAAGCCGTGCGACTGGCATGCTACGCTCTCTCGCGCGGTGTTGCCGATTTCAACGGTGATACCACCATTCATGAACCCGACGGCAACCGTTCCACCAAGCAATTGAACAACAACCCATAAAGGTTTCACACAAGCGGGGTTCACGCCAAGGCGTTTTTTGCCTATAACCGCGCCCAAATTAGCTGTCTTCGTCCTATCCAGTTATGTCTGAACCACGGCGCCAAACGGCAGCCAGGAAGGCTTTTGCGAGCGAATATGCCAAAACGCACAGATATTCAGTCAATAATGATCATTGGCGCAGGACCGATTGTAATCGGCCAGGCCTGCGAGTTTGACTATTCCGGAACACAGGCCTGTAAAGCCCTCAAAGCGGAAGGGTACCGGATCATACTGGTGAATTCCAATCCCGCAACCATCATGACGGACCCCGATCTCGCCGATGCGACATATATCGAACCGATCACGCCGGAAATTGTCGGGAAGATTATCGAAAAGGAACGGCCCGACGCCCTGCTTCCGACCATGGGCGGGCAGACGGCACTGAACTGCGCACTGTCATTAAGAAAACTTGGCATACTTAAACAGTTCGGCGTTGAAATGATCGGTGCAACGGCCGATGCGATTGACAAGGCAGAGGACCGCGAGCGATTTCGGGAAGCCATGACCCGGATCGGGCTCGACACGCCGCGCTCCGTCCTTGCCCACAGCATGGCCGATGCGTTTGGCGCGCTGGGTGAAATTGGTCTGCCGGCCATCATTCGACCTTCTTTCACAATGGGCGGCACTGGCGGTGGTATTGCTTATAACAAAGAAGAGTTCCTTGATATCATCGAGAGTGGACTGGACGCCTCTCCCACGACCGAAGTTCTGATCGAAGAATCCGTTTTGGGGTGGAAAGAGTATGAGATGGAGGTCGTCAGGGACAAAAACGATAACTGCATCATTGTCTGCTCCATCGAGAACTTCGATCCAATGGGCGTTCACACCGGCGACTCAATTACCGTCGCACCGGCTCTTACCTTGACTGATAAAGAATATCAGATCATGCGCGACGCCTCTCTGGCGGTGCTGCGCGAAATTGGTGTTGAAACAGGCGGGTCCAACGTCCAGTTTGCCGTCAATCCTGAAAACGGCCGGCTGATTGTCATCGAAATGAACCCTCGGGTATCGCGTTCCTCTGCGCTCGCATCCAAAGCAACGGGTTTTCCGATCGCCAAGGTCGCAGCCCGTCTTGCTGTGGGCTATACACTGGACGAACTTGAGAACGACATTACCGGCGGCGCAACCCCCGCATCCTTTGAACCGTCAATCGATTATGTCGTCACCAAAATTCCCCGTTTCGCGTTCGAAAAGTTTCCCGGTGCCGAACCAACGCTGACGACCGCAATGAAGTCTGTCGGTGAAGTGATGGCGATCGGTCGCACATTCACGGAAAGTCTCCAAAAAGCACTTCGCGGGCTGGAGGTCGGGCTGGATGGGCTGGATGAAATCGAAATTCCGGATCTTGGTAAAGAAGATAACCTGAACGCAATTCGCGCGGCGCTGGGTACACCAACACCGGATCGGATTCTGAAAGTCGCGCAGGTAATGAGATTGGGTATCGATCACGAGCAGATTCATGCATCGTGCAACATCGACCCATGGTTTCTGGAACAGATGCAGCTGATTGTCGATCTGGAAAACAAGGTTCGCAAGCACGGCCTGCCAAAGGATCCGGATAATTTGCGTCTGCTCAAGAGCCATGGCTTTTCAGACGCACGGCTGGCATCACTGGCCAATAGCACCGCAAAAGATGTGGCTGACCTCCGCGCGCGGCTGGACATTCATCCCGTCTACAAGAGAATTGACACCTGTGCAGCGGAATTTGCCTCTCCGACGGCCTATATGTATTCCACGTACGAAGCACCGTTTGGAGGACAACCTGCTTGCGAGGCAGAACCTTCCGACCGAACAAAAGTGATCATACTCGGCGGTGGTCCCAATCGGATCGGTCAGGGTATTGAATTCGATTATTGTTGCTGCCACGCGGCCTTCGCCATGGAGGAAGCTGGCTATGAATCGATAATGATCAACTGCAACCCCGAGACCGTATCAACCGATTACGACACCTCTGATCGGCTTTATTTCGAATCGCTGACCGCCGAGGACGTTCTGGAGATCGTTCGGGTCGAACAGCAAAGCGGGAAACTTCTTGGAGTCATCGTCCAATTTGGAGGACAGACTCCGCTCAAGCTTGCTCAAGCGCTCACCAATGCCAATATCCCAATTCTGGGCACATCTCCGGACGCGATCGATCTGGCTGAAGATCGGGACCGCTTCCAGAAACTGCTGGTAAAGTTGAACCTGAAACAACCGGAAAACGGCATAGCCTATTCGGTGGAACAAAGCCGCCTGATCGTTTCCGAACTTGGATATCCATTGGTTGTCCGGCCGTCTTATGTTCTGGGCGGACGGGCAATGCAGATCATTCAAGATGATGATGCGCTGAACAACTATCTGCAGCACACCCTGCCTGAGCTCGTTCCAGCTGACATCCGAGCCAAATATCCCAACGACAAGACGGGACAGATCAATACGGTCCTGGGCAAAAACCCACTCCTGTTTGATCGCTATCTCATTGACGCCATTGAAGTCGATGTCGACGCACTGTGCGATGGCACGGACGTGTTCATATGCGGCATTATGGAACATATTGAAGAAGCCGGTATCCACTCGGGTGACAGCGCCTGCTCCTTGCCCCCGCATTCTCTGCCGGAAGAAATCATCGATCGCTTGAAGGAGCAGACCAAAGCAATGGCTTTGGCGTTGAATGTCGGCGGTCTGATGAACGTACAATATGCCATCAAAGACAACGACATCTATGTTCTGGAGGTCAACCCCAGAGCATCACGTACCGTTCCGTTTGTTGCCAAAACGATCGGAGAGCCTATTGCAGGCATAGCCGCGCGAATCATGGCTGGAGAAAAACTCTCGGACTTCAATCTCGTTGAGAAAAAATTTGATCACATCGCGGTAAAAGAGGCTGTCTTCCCCTTTGCACGGTTCCCGGGTGTGGATACCGTTCTTGGCCCGGAAATGCGTTCAACCGGCGAAGTCATGGGATTGGACAGCTCTTTTGAACTCGCATTTGCCAAGTCTCAGCTGGGATCGGGAACGGCAATCCCAACCGGTGGGACCGTGTTCGTATCCGTACGAAAAGTTGACCAGCAACGTATTGGGGACAGCATTAAAGCTTTGAAAGAACTAGGCTTTAAGGTAGTAGCCACACGCGGAACTCGGCTGGTTCTGCAGGCCAATGGCATTGAGTGCAGCAGGATCAACAAAGTCCATGAAGGGCGACCTCACATTGTCGATGCTGTCAAGAATGGTGACATTCAGCTCGTCTTCAACACCACCGATGGTGCTCAGGCGTTGGCCGACAGTCGGTCAATGCGCCGCGCTGCTTTGCTTCGGAAGGTTCCCTATTATACAACACTAGCAGGTTCCGTCGCCGCAGCCCGAGGTGTTGAGGCGTATTTGAGTGGCAACCTTGAAGTTCGACCGCTGCAGTCCTATTTCGCTCCGGTCAAGTGAATCAGCGTTTGCCTGCGAGGGACGACTCTTCGCGGGCGACGTGATATTTTTGTCTATCGCACCGTCTTCAGGGCGGGTGCGCTTATAGTAAGGTCTACGACCATGGAAAAAGTACCGATGACCGCGCAGGGATATGATGCGCTTATCAAGGAACTTGAAGAACGGACATCGGTGGACCGGCCACGTATCATCAGCGCTATTTCAGAAGCGCGCGCTCATGGTGATCTTTCCGAAAATGCGGAATACCACGCAGCCAAGGAACAACAGAGCCTCAATGAAGGCCGCATCAACGAGCTTGAAGACAAAATCGGGCGGGCGGAAATCATTGATGTATCCAAAATGTCCGGCGATGTCGTGAAGTTTGGCGCAACGGTGACGCTAGAGGACGAAGATACCGGCGAAGAAAAACGCTACCAGATCGTCGGCGATGTGGAGGCGGATGTTTCCAACGGCAAGGTTTCGATTTCATCGCCAATTGCACGGGCTCTGATCGGTAAATCTGTTGGAGACAGCGTTGAAGTCGTCGCACCGGCTGGCGCCCGGGCTTATGAGATTGTGACAGTTCAGTTCAAATAAATCCAACAAGAACAATCATCAACGGGCTTGGCCCCTTGTGAGTATTAATACGGTGCTGGCGCTGGCTGCGTTTTCGATTGTTGAAAATGGACAGTGGTCTGATCCGAGCGCGATAGCCTTCAGTCGGCGCGCGGATTGAGGTTCTATTTGATTGGAACGATGGGTTCGTCCTTGGTTCGACGAATCGTCAATGCCGTGCGCACGCTGGCTACATTGGGTGCAGCCGTCAATTCATCAATGACGAATGTCTGAAAAGACTGAAGATCAGCAGAAACGCATTTCAGGAGAAAGTCGACTTCGCCGGAAAGCATATGAGCTTCCCTGACAGCCTCCCATCCTTCGGCCAAATTCTGAAACGCTACCAAATCGCTTTCAGACTGGCTATGCAGCCCCACCATGGCGAAGGCCGTCACGTCGTATCCCAGCTGTTTCTCGTCAACAAGCGTGCGATAGTTCAGGATGATGCCCGTTTCTTCAAGCGCGCGGACGCGCCGCAGACACGGGGGTGCCGAAATGCCAACCCGGCGCGCCAGTTCAACATTGGTCATTCGACCGTCCTGTTGCAATTCACGCAGGATTTTCCAGTCAGTGTTGTCGAGGCGCGCTTTCACGCTGCTCTCCTTTTTAGATATCGGAATACACAGTCGGATTTGATATGTTGCACATCGATGCAGAGGCACCTTTTGCGATTTTTGGAGCGAGTTTGCAAGACCGGATCAAATCCATGCAAGGTTTAAGAAGTTTCCTGAATGAAAACCCGTGATATCAAACCAAGCCTGTGGATCTTCAGCGACGGCAAAGCCGGAGACGAATTACAATGCCTGGGCGTGGCGGACGCCCTTGGCGTTGACGCCGACATCCGTCGCGTTTCGCCAAGGCTGGCCTATTCATGGTTGATGCCCTGGGGACCAATCGATCCCAGAGACGACAAAAACGGGTCTGCAGCGATTCTTACACCTCCCTTCCCCGATCTTGCGATTGCGTCGGGACGGCGGACTGTTCCCTATCTCAGAACGCTGCGATCCCGCTCAAAGAAGAAAACGCTGACCGTGTTTCTGAAAGACCCCCGCACTGGAGCGGGAACGGCGGATGTCATCTGGGTGCCGGAACATGACAGGCTGAGGGGGCATAACGTTGTCGTTACGCCAACCGCTCCCCATCGAATAACATCCGATGTGTTGGACGCAGCACGTGCCAACCCCCTATCAACAATCGCAAGAGCCCAATCTCCCCGGATTATGGTGATGGTCGGAGGAAACAGCCGCCATCACCAATTTTCATCCCAGAACATCACATCATTTGTCCGCCATCTCGACGAACTGGCGCAGGACGGTGCAACGCTGATGATCACAACGTCGCGCCGTACACCGGAAGATCTCATCCACGCCCTTCGCAGTCTGGCGACAGAAGGCAGGCATGTTTTATGGTCCGGTGAAGGTCCCAATCCCTATATTCAATTCATGGCGCACGCTGATCAGACCGTCGTAACTGCAGATTCGACCAATATGGTTGGTGAAGCTCTCATGACAGGAAAACCGGTCCTTACCTTTGAACCCGACGGCGGACATCCCAAAATCTCGCGTTTTCTCACAAATTTGTCCAAACAGGGGCTGATTTGCCCCTTTAAAGGGCAGCTGGAAACCTATACCTACAAGCCAGTCAATGCGACTCCGGTTATTGCCAGCGCGATCCGTTCAGCATTGGCTAAAAGATTTTCGCACGTTGCTGATTAGGCATGACGGACAAGACAGGCTGATAGAAATGACCACACACCATTCGAAAGTTCTGATCGTCGGATCTGGCCCCGCCGGATACACCGCCGCTGTTTATGCTGCACGTGCCATGCTCGAACCGACGCTTGTGACTGGTATTCAGCCGGGTGGACAGTTGACCATCACGACCGAGGTGGAAAATTATCCTGGATTTGCTGAAACCATCCAGGGCCCCTGGCTGATGGAGCAAATGCAAGCGCAGGCCGTCAATGTCGGCACCAACCTGATCTATGATCACATAATGGAAGCCGATCTGTCTGTTCGCCCATTTCGTCTGACCGGTGACAGTGGGACGGTTTACACCGCTGACAGCCTGATTATCTCAACGGGGGCGCAGGCAAAATGGCTCGGTCTCGACTCCGAGGAAAAATTCAAGGGAGCCGGTGTGTCCGCGTGCGCCACGTGTGACGGGTTTTTCTACCGCGGTAAAAAGGTTGTGGTGATCGGCGGCGGCAATACAGCCGTCGAGGAAGCCCTCTATTTGGCAAATCTCGCTGAAAAAGTAACGCTGGTTCACCGCCGTGACGCATTGCGGTCGGAAAAAATCCTGCAAAACCGGCTATTTGCGCATGACAAGATCGAGGTCATCTGGAACAGCCAGCTTGAAGAGGTGCTGGGTGGCGGCACGCCTGCGGCTGTTACCGGTGTTCGGTTGAAAAACGTTGAATCCGGCGAGCTCAGCGATGTCGACACCGAAGGCCTCTTCATTGCCATTGGTCACGCACCAGCAGTTGAGTTGTTCAAGGACCAGGTCAAACTCAAACCTTCGGGCTACATCTGGACGGCGCCCGATTCTACAGAAACCTCGATTCCGGGTGTGTTTGCAGCAGGAGATGTGACCGACGAAACATATCGTCAGGCGGTCACCGCAGCGGGAATGGGTTGCATGGCTGCGCTCGAGGCAGAAAAGTATGTCGCTGAGCACGCGTTGACCCGGGAAGCTGCCGAATAGGCTTAACCGATCATCCATGGACGGCAGACCGGCTATCGCCTGTGAGGAGGCAACTGATGGATTGGGACAAGCTAAGGATTTTTCACGCCGCAGCACAGGCGGGCAGTTTTACCCATGCCGGAGACAGTCTGCATATGAGCCAGTCGGCGGTCAGCCGTCAGGTCAGCGCTCTGGAGCAGGAAATCGGTGTTGCTTTGTTTCACCGTCATGCACGCGGTCTGCTGCTGACCGAACAGGGAGAGTTGCTCTTCCATACCGCTCAAGAAGTGATGATGAAGCTGGATGCGGTTCAGGCCCAGCTGACCGATACGAAGGAAAAGCCTTCCGGCGTTCTCAGGGTGACAACCACAATCGGACTTGGGTCAACCTGGCTGACAGCGCGCATCAACGAATTTATCGAGCTTTATCCCGATCTCACGCTGGAACTTCTGCTTACAGATGATGAACTGGATCTTGGTATGCGACAGGCTGATGTCGCGATCCGATTGCGGCAACCCGTGCAGCCCGACCTTATCCAGCGGCGTCTCTTTACGGTGCATTTTCACCTTTATGCATCGCCGCTCTATATCAAGAAATTTGGATCGCCAAAAACGATCAAGGACCTGATTGACCACCGACTGATCATTTTCGGAGATCATGCTCCCAGTTACCTGCGGCAGATGAACTGGCTGGAAACTGCTGGCCTTGAAGATGGTGAGCAACGGAGCACTGCCTTGCGTATCAACAACGTTGTTGGGATAAAGCGGGCGGTTCAAAAGGGGATCGGCGTTGCCATTTTGCCCGATTATCTTCTTGAGTCCGATACCGGGCTGGTTCAGCTGATACCCGAGGCTGAAGTGCCTTCGTTCGATACCTACTTCGCCTATCCTTCCGAGTTAAAAAACACGGCAAGAATCAAGGCATTCCGCGACTTCCTGCTAGCAAAGGCAGCACGCTGGACTTACTAATACTCAACAGTGAAACGCAATCGGTGGCAAACCGCGAGCATAAAAATGCTGATGAAGAGCGTCGCAAGCCCTCCACCTTTTTCAGGCTTTTCGCTGTCAATGAGTGTCAGCAGTGCAGATCTGATCAAAATTTCACACTAAAAATCCTATATTAAACAAAGGCTTGTCTATTAAATAGGCAGAAGCTCTGCATTTTGTGCATATCAGCAATGCCACGTTGCTTCTTGTTTAATCACTATGGGCACAGCATATTGATTAACAGCTGAGCGGGCGCAGGCTGATCTTCCTCCTCCCAAAGGCATGCGCTCCGCTTCCAGCTGTTCCCCTCTGGAAGGTGATTGTATCGCTCAAGAGGCGTTGCAATTGAAAAACTTTAGCCGGGCCTTAGCCCGGCTTTCTTTTTTTGCGCGCTACAAACACTTTCAAAACACGACACGGGTTACTGAACATAAAGCGCATTTGGCCCAGATGGTGACATCTGAGTAAAAAGAATTTCGCCCATCTTACTACGCTCTAGTTCAGCGAAACAGCGTTTCGTTTTCCAGGCCCTGGTATAGGCTCGCAACCTGGTCCGCGTAGCCGTTGTAAAGCAGCGTGGGCACCTTTTCTCCGGTATGAAGCACGGTTTCTCTTGCCTGGCTCCAGCGAGGATGGTCAACTTCCGGATTAACATTCGCCCAGAAACCATACTCATCAGGCAGAATTGCTTCCCAGAAACTGCTCGGTTTCTTATCGGTAAAGCTGATGCGCACAATCGATTTGATCGACTTGAACCCATACTTCCAGGGCAGTGCCAGCCGCATCGGTGCCCCAAATTGCTTTGCCAGAGGTTTGCCATAAACGCCGGTGACCATGAATGAAAGATCGTTCATCGCCTCCGCCATTGTCACGCCCTCCACATAAGGCCACGGGTACCAGTTCTGGCGTTGGCCGGCAGCGACATCAGGATCGTTGAAGGTTTCAAATCGCAGATACTTCGCATCCGATGTCGGCTTTGCCAGCGCGACCAGTTCGGACAACGCAAAACCTGTCCAGGGCACAGCCATCGACCAGGCTTCAACACACCGGTGACGGTAGAGGCGCTCTTCCAACGACATTTTGCGAATGAGCGTATCGATATCGAGTGTCTGCTCTTTCTCGACAAGGCCATCAATTTTTACCTGCCAAGGGCGAAGTTTGAGAGCCTGCGCACGATCGGATATTCGCTTGTGCGACCCAAATTCGTAAAAGTTGTTATAGGTGGAACTAATCTCTTCCGGCGTCACATCGCGATCAAGCACATACGCTTCATTGCGGGTTGCGGGATAGAGATCTGCTGTCGGGTCGCCTTCGGCGGCGAATGCTCCAGCGGGAATAGCCGCGGCACCGATCGTCATACCCGTTGAGACGAGAAACTGTCGCCGATTGAAGAAGATACTTTCTGGCGTCGCCTGATTTTCAGGAATTTCCCAACTCTTACGATGGATGACATTCATCGTGCTTTCTCCTTGGTGCGTACTGCCGAATATGCACAGTGCTTTCGGGTAGTCTTACGCGCGTTTTTTTATTACGTCGGACTGCCTCGAATGGTTCAAACCAAACAGTGCACCCCAGAATCGTTGCTTTTGATGTATTGCAAAAGAGAAATCACGGCAAATCAACGTTCCGTCAGAAAAAAAGGGCAGCCGATTTACCGGCTGCCCTGATGCGTTGGACCACATCTCGTGAATTACCAGAAACGAGACGGCTTAAGCGGCTTGCCGCCCAAGTTTTTGCAGAACCAGATCTGCTTGTTTTCCGGCCACCTCAGCAAGGTGATCGAAGGACTGCCGGAACGTTGCAACACCGGCACTGGCAGAGCGTAGCTCAATGATGAGATCCTGCAGCTCGGATTCCGGCATAATGGCATTGACTACATCCCAGCCCTCCCATCCGGGTCGGGCATCAAATCCCAGAATTTGCCCTCGCCTGCCTGAAACAATCGCGTTTATTCGAGCAGTCGCATCGTTCGGACAAAAGACCTCCACATTACACATTGGTTCAAGCAGAACAGGACTGCACTGAGGCATTCCTTCTCTCATGGCAATCTGTCCTGCCATACGAAAGGCCTGATCCGAGGAATCGACCGAGTGATAGGATCCGTCTGATAAATTGACTGCGATATCTACAACCGGAAAACCAAGTGGCCCTTCTCGGAGAAAGTCACGAATTCCCTCACGCACCGAGGGAATATACTGTTTGGGGACATCGCCGCCGGTAATCGTGTCGGTGAACGCGAAGCCCTCTCCCCTCCCAATAGGCCTGATATCCAGCACGACATCGCCAAACTGGCCGTGTCCACCGCTTTGTTTCTTATGTTTGCCTCGAATGCTGATCGACCCTTGAATCGTCTCCTTATAGGGCAATGTCGGCGTGCCGGTGTGGGTTGAAATCCCGTATTTGCCTGTCAACCGTTCAAGGGTGACACGCAGGTGCATCTCCCCCTGCCCTTGAAGCAGGGTTTCGCCGGTATCCTGATTGTGACTGACAGAAAGCGATGGATCTTCTTCTACACAGCGGTGCAGAGCAGCAGAAAGCTTTACTTCGTCCTTGCGTTCTTTCGGTTCAACTCGAAATGCAATGACAGGAGCGGGAATGTCCGGTTCCTGCAGGTTTGCTACCGGTTCACCATCCCCAGTCAATGTCTCACCGGTGAGGACACCCTCAAGCTTGTTGAGCGCAACTGTCTCACCGGCAACCGCCAGGCCGCGTTTTTTTCCTTGCTGTCCCATAAGGTCCAGAACACCGGACACGCGTGCCTGAGATCCATCAGGGCGTGTAATGGTGGCTCCTTCGGACACCTCACCGGATAGCACCCGAACGACCGACAGTTTTCCGCCGTGGGCCGTGTGAAACGTTTTCAGGACCTGCAGCCGGGAGGACGCCTCATCTTCTGGCAGACCTAACCGTTTGCGCGTGTGCGTTATTGTCGGTGCTTCGTGCCGCAGTGCTTTGAGCAGCCGCCACACACCGTTGCCATGCTCAGCAGACCCGATGAAAACCGGACATATATCGCCGGTTTGCATTTCCTTGACCAAATCTTCGAAAACCAGGTCCCGCTCGGGATCAATGTCCTCGAGCAGCTGCTCCATGAGCACATCATCATAGTCGGCAATTCGTTCCAGCATTTCAAATCGGGCTTCGACCTCACGAGCCTTTTCTTCACCTGGAATGTCAATAACTTCACTTGTTGCGTGTTCTTTGTAGACATAGGCACGCTCGAGCGCCAGATCGATGAATCCCGTGGCAATACCATTTTTCCAGATCGGGATCTGGCGGGCAATTAGCGGCACGGAAGATACAGGCTGAAATGCCTTCAGCAGTTCCCGAATACTGCCCTGAAACTTGTCTATTTTATTGATAAAAAGAAGATGAGGGATGCTGCGATCTTCAAGCGATTTGATGATGACCTGCAATGCCGGCAGCTTCTTGTCGTCGGCCTCCGCCACAACGATCGCCAAATCGATCCCGGCAAGCGAGCCGTTGGCTTCGCTGAGAAATTCGACCGATCCGGGACAGTCTATGAATGTGTATCGGTCATCCAGATAATCGGCGCTGGCAACATTGGCCTCCACGCTCATACTGTGGGCGCGAGCTTCCGGCGAGGCATCGCCGACCGTGTTGCCCTGGTTGACACTTCCTTGCCTGACTATGGCCCCCGTGCGCGCCAGTACCGATTCAAGAAGCGTTGTTTTTCCGCTTCCAAACGGTCCGACCAGCGCTATGCACCGGGGCCCAGCTTCTCTGCCGTCGGCTCTTCCTCCATGGTCATCGCCCATTTTTTTACTCCTTGTTCCTGTTATGTTCACCTCGAAATTTAGCCAAGACGTTGTCGTTTGCCTCCGCCGCAAGACCGGCCTTTCGGTGCCCAATTCCGGCTTTTTCTCAGGCTGGTCACCTATTATCGTCTCAGGCGGAAGCCCTGATGGCAAGACTATCCAGACTGGCACAGCAATATTTTTTGTTGCCCGGAGGAAGCGCAGATCGATTGCTCAGAAATATTCTTTGAATGACAAGATAATAACACCAGCAAGTTGAAGACTTTAGCCAAACTGCCCTGTCCGTTTGGTGTCCTAAATACCGGAATCGAACGATCCCAACCCCACCGTCAATCATTCGGTGATCAACGCCCCTGAAGTCCGTTGCCAACCAGAAAAAACTCTGAAAAATGTAAGTGCAGGCCAAAAAGAAGAAGGCGGAGCTGCATATTTAGCTATGCAACTCCGCCTATAAATGGACCATCTATGGTTTTGTTGTCAAAATGCCAAATGACATTTCAAAATACCATCCGTTGCAGGGTAACGCCTGCAGGAACAATCCGCCTCCGTCCAGGGTCCGCCCCAGCGCCCCGATAACCGTTTGACTCCGTGTCCCGAGTTTCCTCAGGCGACGCTGCCAAACGAGACAGTCAGCAGATCAGGTATCTCAACTGCGCTTTCGATCCTAAACGCACCGCTCAGTATTAGCCCCCCAGCCAATGCTGTCGCTGCATGTTGGAAAAGCATCGTTCGCAAACCGATGATCCATTCAGAGCACTTTTTACGATTTTTAAATCGCGAAAAATGCTCTCAGTTATTGTGTGTTCGCGTATCCTTGTTGGAAAAGTCATTCAACTTTCCCGGGGCTACGCTATGGTTAACAAACCATTAACTAGCCGCATAGAAGCACGCAGAAAACGTGCAATCAATGCTCCTTTGCCAAAATTACTAACGCTGGGGCAGTTTAGAAATTTTTGGGGTATTTTTGCCACATTTGCGGTGGCTCACGACTAATCATTGCGCCGTCAATGTCAGCGAAGAAATACCGGCAGCAATGTCGATCCCCTGTTGGGTTTGCAAGCTAACAGGTTGTAGTGCAATGGATTTTTGAAACCCCCCGATCATAACGTTTGCACCGAGTCCCACTCCGGCGGTTGCTTCGACCGAAACGCCGCCATATTCGCCGGCCAAAGCCTCCGGACCGACATTCTTACTGGGTGCGAGGACGCCCCACACCAGTTGCGACGCCCGCGTTCTGCCAATATCCAGCCCAAATTTGTTGATTCGACCCGTATACGTCCCGATCGGTCCATTTCCCGCCGGTGTATAGACACATGAGAGTTTTTTGGATGATCCCAGAACAAATCCCGTGCCGCCGTCAACATCGCAGCGAAGAACACCTATTTTGAGTTTCGGCGCTGCAATGGCAGCCGTCGCAAATGATGATACGCCGAGGGCGGCAACAAGTCCGATTACAAGACTACGTTTCATACTCTTACTTCCTTGAATTCGATCCATCTGATCGCCGGATCCATCCGTTCCTTGTCCAAACATTTCGATTTTGACAAGAACAGCGTCGAGACGGTCGATTTTTTCTTCTGAAAAGATGACCCGACGGAGCGAAATGTGGTCATCTTCCCCCTGAGGTAAGAAGTATTATCCAATTCGCCACAAAAAAATGCCGCAATCGAGATCGCGGCATTTTCTGGATACTCAATGATCCGTATTTGCTTCTATTTCAGATTACCGCAAAAGCGTTGAATGCGCGTGCAGGCTTCCGTCAGCGCCTCTGTCGACGTTGCATAGGAAATACGGAAATTCGGTCCCAGTCCGAACGCAGAGCCGTGAACAACGGCGACACCCTCGCTTTCCAGCAGTTCGGTAACAAAGTCAGCGTCCGTTTCGATGACTTTTCCAGATGGAGCTGTCTTGCCGATGGTGCCGGCGCAGGACGGGAACACATAAAAGGCCCCTTCCGGAACGGGGCATTTCAGACCTTTGGTCTGATTGAGCATGGAAATCACAAGATCGCGCCGACCCTTGAATATCTCATTGTTCTGCGGAATGAAGTCCTGTGTACCGTTCAGCGCCTCAACCGCCGCCCACTGCGCAATGGAACAGGGATTTGACGTTGATTGCGACTGAATTTTTGCCATGGCCTTGATCAGCTCAGCCGGGCCGCCTGCATATCCGATCCGCCAGCCGGTCATCGCATAAGCCTTGGATACGCCATTGACCGTCAGCGTCCGCTCAAGCAGTTTCGGCTCAACCTGCGCCATGGTGGTGAACTCGAAATCGTCGTAGACGAGATGCTCATACATGTCATCCGTCAGCACCCAGACATGGGGATGCTCAAGCAGGACATCGGCGAGCGCACGAATTTCCGAACGGGTGTAAGCGGCACCGGATGGGTTTGAAGGAGAATTAAAGATCAGCCATTTTGTCTTTGGTGAAATCGACGCGGCGAGACCTTCCGGGGTTATCTTGAACGTATTCGGATCAGCCTCAAGAATCACCGGCTCTCCACCCGCCAACAGCGCCATATCAGGATAACTGACCCAATAGGGCGTCGGAATAACGACTTCATCGCCGGGATTAAGGGTCGCCGCCAGCGCGTTAAAGAGAACCTGCTTGCCACCTGTGCCAACTGAAATCTGATTGGGTGCGTACTCGATACCGTTTTCCCGCTTGAACTTCGCAACGATCGCTGCTTTCAACTCGGGGATACCGTCAACCGCCGTATATTTCGTCCTGCCTTCGTTGATCGCAGCAATCGCGGCCTGTTTGATGTTTTCCGGCGTGTCGAAATCCGGTTCACCAGCACCAAGACCAATCACGTCCCGGCCGGCTGCCTTCAATTCGCGCGCTTTATTGGTAACGGCAATGGTTGCCGAAGGTTGAACACGAGCTAGCGAGTCGGCGATAAAGCCCATAACGCCCTCCATTCAGGGGTTGTGTCAGGTTACAATACACCAGCCACTTCAACAGGAAGCCCACGCAAGAAACGCGAGCCTAGAGCGTTTTCCCTTCAGATGGACCCACCTGAATGATTGGGAATCACTCCAGAATTAGGGGCCGGAGCTTAGTCTTGTTGTTCGACTGGTTCTCATTGAACGGAGTATGCTCTAGTGCGCACACGCGCCTTGTGCAAGCGCCATGCAGGATAAATTTGCACCTTTATCTATATTTCCGTGCCGGTAGCGTTCGAATCTTCAATCGCAGGCTCCAATTCACTATTGGAACCCATCAATTTTGGTGAAGCGAAACCAAACAGCTATTCAATAGACAGCGCGTCGCTGGATGGTCAGGGTGGTGCGTTCCCAGACCAGTTCGCGAGAGTGCATCATGCCGATCCCCATCCTCTATTCCATGCAGAACTCGGGCAATTGCTACAAACCGCGTTTACTGATGGCGCAATTGGGGATGGATTTCGACATACAGCCCGTCAATTCCCTGACCGGAGAAACACGAACATCCGCGTTTTTAGCAATCAATCCCCATGGTAAAGTACCTGCCCTGGTGCTCGACGACGGCCGTGCGCTGTTTGAATCAAATGCCATGCTTGTCTTTTTGGCGCATGGCTCCGCGTTCCTGCCGAGTGACCCTTACCTTTATGCTCAGGTCATGCAGTGGCTTTTCTGGGAGCAATATTCGCATGAACCCTACATTGCCGTTGCACGGCGCTGGTGGTCGCTGGAGCCGGAAGGAAGGCAAACACACGCGACTCAGTTTCCAGACTGGCATCAAAAGGGACATGCCGCACTGGAACAGATGGACAACCATCTGAAAGGTAAATCGTTTTTCGTCGATAATCAGTATTCGATCGCAGATATCGCACTCTATGCCTACACGCATGTTGCTGACGAAGGGGGTTTTGACATGACCCGCTATCCTGAGATTGGCCGATGGCTGGATCGCGTTCGCACGGTGAAAGGCCATGTCGACATCGAGTGGCATCCCTAAACAGGCGAGTTTGTAAACGCTCGCCCAGTCGGCAACTCATTTTTCACTGCCCACCAAATCGACACAACTCGGTCGCGGGGATGCCCGAATCCGTTGCCAAGGTTTGATCGTCTGAGTGGACAGTTTCCCACTCACGCCAAGCAAGCCACCGCCAGTCCTTTCGGGGGAAAGACTGCGGTGTGTTTGTGCTAAAACCGTCACATTGGCCGGAAGGCAGCGATGATACGTAAACCGCATTCTTTTTCCCCCGGATCGCTGTTGAAGCGGATCCCCATAAATATACAAAACAAGATACCCGGTCTGCTCGCGATCATCGGTGTGTCACTGCTGGTGGCGCTGCCAACGTGGGTCATTGCGCACGAGATGATGGGGCCGTCGACGTCCCTTCAGGAACGGATCACCGTCATCCTTCTTGTTCTGGCGTTTACAACAAGCGTCGGTGTTGTAGTGTGGATGTGGCGGGCGCTCCTCAGCCGAACACAGCGGGATACGCCAAACAACTGGGAAGACTGGAAGTGACAGCCATAGGGTAAGTCACCATTGGGTTCCGCCGATCATTGTCCCATCAGCCAAAGAATTACTGCATTACGACCCCTCTTTTGCGCTTGATCAAAGTAGCGTTGCTTGAGCCGGTGCAAAAGAAGAGCAAGACGTTATATCCGGCAGCGATTGGACAATCGTGACAAAGACTTAAACAGGATCGGAAACTGGACCGCTTTCAAGCGCGGCCACGGAGAAAGGCAATGGCAACAAATCTGACAATTGAACCCGACACGGTTCGCATGCTCATTCAAAAAGTGCGGGCGGTGGCCGATGGGGTTGAAGACCCGTTTGAAGACGGTGCCGAAAATGAAATCGAATTTGATGTCGATTCTCTCTCTGACACTCATCAGCATGACGGACTGGCCGAAGAAGAGACAATCGATATGTCAGCGCAGGAAGTAAGAGCCCTGCTGGGCGACATGAATATTGACGAATCTGCCGACCTCGTTGCCATAGCCTGGATAGGGCGTGGCGATTTCGAGCCGTCGGACTTTGCCGGTGCACGCAAACGCGCTCAGGAACGTGCGGTCGGTCCCACTCCGGAGTACCTGCTCGGCATGTCACTCTTGCCGGATTATCTGGAAGCCGGTCTGGATGCACTGAATCTTTAGAGAACCGCCGCGTTCCGAAATCAAAATATTCTTACCGCATCAAACGGTTCCACGCGACCTGACAATCGCATAAACTCACATTGAGATTCCCGGCATCGGAGACATCTCAGTGTGTTCATTTATGTCGATTAATCGTATTGGAACCGTCGATGACTTCCTCGTTTTTTCCAGCCCGCCCCTTCCTGTTTTCAAGCCTGATCGTCGGGTTTTTCGCTCTGCCGGGCACCTCTGAAGCCGCCAGCTTCGACTGTTCAAAAGCCAGCGCGCCTGACGAAATCGCGATCTGCGACAACCCGGATATTTCTGCGATGGATTCGGAAATGGCCGGCCTCTGGTATGGCTACAAGGCCCTGCCGCTGCTCATGGGTGCCAGTGGTAACCGGCAGGATGAAGCCACCGCCTTTCTGAAAACCCGCAGTGCTTGCGGCGCCAATGTCAGCTGCCTGCGGTCCGCCTATACCCAAAGAATAGCCAAGCTCAAGAGCGACATTACAAGCGGCGTGCAGAATTACTGCACCCATTGACCGGCTGAACCGTGCAAATGAAAACGAAAGCCCATCTGCTTTGAGCGACCCTGCAACTGACCAGCCCACGGCTCGAATCCCTCGGCTACCGATCATCGACCTTTTGCGCGGCATCGCTCTTCTGGCCATGGCGGTGTTCCATTTCAGCTGGGATCTGTCGTGGTACAGCTTTGTCAGTTGGCCGGTCACGGAAGCCATCGGATGGCGGTTGTTTGCGATGTCAATTGCCGGGACGTTTCTGTTCCTCACCGGTGTCAGTCTGGTCCTGGCGACGCAGAACGGCATTAGATGGCGTCCGTTCTGGAAGCGGCTGTCGATACTTGTCGCCGCAGCGGCATTAATTTCCCTCGCGACCTGGTATGCCATGCCAAACATGATGGTCCGGTTCGGGATACTCCATTCCATCGCCTTTGCCAGCCTGGCTGGTCTCGCATTTTTGCGGCTTCCGCCGATTGTGACGCTACTGTGCGCGGTGTTTGTCGGTCTGCTGCCGTCGTTCTATTCGAATCCGTATCTTAACGATCCACTCATCGGTTGGCTGGGTCTTGGAACCTACCCGCTGCCATCCGTGGATTTTGAGCCGGTTTTTCCGTGGTTTGCCGCTCCACTGGCTGGTATTGCCCTCACGCGATTTGCCCTCCAGCACAATTGGCAACAAAAACTGTCTGCCTTGCAGCTCCACAGTCGCCCCGCGCAGCTCTTTGTGCGCGCCGGACGGCACAGTCTGTTGATCTATCTCGTGCATCAACCGATTCTGCTGGGTTTGTTATGGTCGGTCGCAGCCCTTGGTGTGGGCACGGAGACGCGGACTGATGTCGGTTTTTATCAGAATTGCCGCCTGTCCTGCATTTCGAGCACGGGTGATGCTGCCTATTGCAGCCAGACATGCCGGTGCACCATCGATCGCTTGACAGAGGCCGGCACATGGCGTGAGGCCATCAACGCGCCCGAAAATCCAGCGAACATCACGCTGATGCAGGAAACTTACAGACAGTGCGGCGATATTGCTTTGTCTGAGTGAACGATGGTGCCCTCCTCCGGCAACGCAAAATCACGTGCGATCATTTAGCTGGAACCGTTGTAAAACGATATTATGTTAACCATATAAGACATTGTAAAATATGAATATTAGGCAATTCGCCTTATATTAGCCTTAATAAAGACACTCTTTAAACATATTCCATAATACCTGAAACAACCCCTTTCCTTGGCGTCGGGCATCACCGAATTGGACAGGTCTATAGTTCGTTGAACCGCTTCTCACTGCGTGCCAGCCTGAGTTGGGCGTAGTCGATAAAATTCGTTGCCGTGTTGCCGAGCTGTGCCTGCTCCATCGCCCAGAGTCCTGAAATCAGATCGCAGAGGCATTTGTAAAGCGCGAACTGGCGGGCATCCGGTTCTCCGCACTCTTTCGCATAGGCTTCCAGATATATCGCTTCATCTTTTTCCGAGAGTTCGGCATCAAGACTGAAATATGCCAGATCCCAGTGCCGATCAGCCATCAGGGAATATTCCCAATCGATCAGCCACACGCGACCCTGCCCTAACAAAATATTGCCGCAAACGAGATCGGCGTGACTGGGCACCCACTGTCCCATGTCCGCATCATGCGATTGAAATTCTTCATTAATTCGCATGGCCAGTACTGCGTAATTGATGCCGGCGGGCTCTGCTTTCGAAGAAATCGGTTTCAGCGTTCGGTTGATCAGATCGACCCGATCCAGTCTTTTTCCGAACGGTGTGGTGATCCGGTGTAATGCCGAGATCTTGTGACCGATCAACGTTAGCGCGCGCGCATTTCCACGCAGCGCCTTCGGCGTGACGGGTTCAGCTTGCAGGGCGGCCATTACCAGCACACCGGTTTCTTGTGAAAAGAAACGAACCGGCGCGCCTAATCCCTCCCCGGCGGCGATGCTCAGATTGGCGGCTTCATTGGCCCAATCAAGCAGGGCTGACGTTTCCCGTCGCGGCAGACGGACAACGTATGTCTGGGTTGAGCCCTCAACCCGAAAAGCCCGATTGGTCAGGCTCGGCAATGGCTGAATTGTCAGCGCCGGATCACCGGCAAGGGCAGCAAGATCTGCCTCGACCAGCGCTTGCCTGACCTCCTTTTCGACGTCTGCGTCCTCGCCCTGTGTCATGTTCCGCCGAACAATCCCTGAATTTCCCCGCCCCTCCTGACATAACGGTGTCAGCAGCGGTCAATACAGCGCATCATTTTTCGCCATCCCACTCTTTAATCGCAAACGGACTCGGCGCATAGTGCGGCCATGGCCAAGAAACAGCATTCAGATACGCTTCCGGTTCAATCCGATGACGCGCCGGAGAAAGACGGTTTTGGTGAAAGCCCCCAGGCACCCCTGACGGGTGCCCCGCTATCCGGATCGATTGCCAGTTGGGCTGAGGAAATCGCCGACGCCGCGCAAAAAGAAGATGGCGCCGCCAAGCCAGCCGGAAAGACCACCAGCAAGAAAGCGCCAACCAAGCGCAAACCGGCGGCGGCTAAAAAGACACCAAAAGACAAGGATAAAAAACCGGCCCGCACCGCGCGCGGCACTTCAATCGGCGATTCGACCAACCCGCGCGAAAAAGCGGCGGGCGGCCTCAATCCGATTGCCGGACTGGATGTTTCCCTCGAAGAAGCGGAAGAACTGCTCAAGAAACAGGTCGCAGTCAGCAAGAAGTCAAAAAAGAAGGGTACAGACACCTCAGGCCATACGGCCACTGTCGCCGCCCTGTCCAATCTGATCGAACATGGCCGCCAGGAATTGGACGACGAGCCCTGGGTCCCGCATCGCCCGGCCCGCCCGGACAAATCCGAAGGCGGCATTCCGCTGAAACTGGTCACGGAATTCGAACCCAGCGGAGATCAACCCGCCGCAATCGAAGAACTTGTGGGCGGCGTCAATCAGGGCGAGCAGGATCAGGTGCTTCTGGGCGTCACCGGCTCGGGCAAAACCTTCACGATGGCCCAGATCATGGCCCGCACCCAGCGCCCGGCTTTGGTGCTGGCGCACAACAAGACCCTGGCCGCCCAGCTTTACGGCGAGTTCAAAAGTTTCTTCCCGGATAATGCGGTCGAATATTTCGTCTCGTTCTACGATTATTATCAGCCCGAAGCCTATGTGCCGCGCACCGACACC
Source organism: Stappiaceae bacterium (assembly GCA_039976075.1). Taxonomy (GTDB): domain Bacteria; phylum Pseudomonadota; class Alphaproteobacteria; order Rhizobiales; family Stappiaceae; genus JBDWFY01. Next base: position 615,533 of record JBDWFY010000022.1, on the reverse strand, counting down.
TTCATCGAGAAGGAGAGCACCATCAATGAAGAGATCGACCGGATGCGCCACTCTGCAACCCGGTCGCTGCTCGAGCGGGACGACGTGATCATCGTCGCCTCGGTGTCCTGCATCTACGGTATCGGATCGGTCGAGACCTACACGTCCATGACCTTTGCGCTGGAAGTGGGCGAGCGCATCAACCAGCGCCAGTTGCTGGCCGACCTGGTCGCGCTGCAATATAAACGCAACGATGCCTCCTTCCAACGCGGCACCTTCCGGGTGCGTGGCGATACGATCGAACTGTTTCCCGCCCACTACGAAGACCGTGCCTGGCGGATTTCGCTGTTTGGCGATGAAATCGAGGCAATTACGGAATTCGATCCTCTGACGGGTCAAAAGTCCGGAGAGATGAAGTCGGTCAAAGTCTATGCCAATTCGCATTATGTGACGCCAAAGCCGACCTTGGCACAGGCGACCAAAAGCATAAAGACCGAGTTGAAACAGCGACTTGAGGAACTCAACGCCCACGGTCGTCTGCTTGAGGCCCAGCGACTGGAACAACGCTGCACCTTCGATCTGGAAATGATCGAGGCGACCGGCTCCTGCGCGGGCATCGAGAACTATTCCCGCTACCTGACCGGTCGTCAGCCGGGCGAACCGCCTCCGACGCTATTTGAATACCTGCCGGACAATGCGCTTGTATTTGTCGATGAAAGCCATGTGTCGATTCCACAGATCGGCGGCATGTACCGGGGCGATTTCCGCCGCAAGGCGACGCTGGCCGAGTATGGTTTCCGCCTGCCCTCCTGCATGGACAACCGCCCGCTGCGGTTTGAGGAATGGGATGCGATGCGGCCGCAGTCTGTCTGCGTGTCGGCAACGCCGGGCAAATGGGAAATGGAGCGAACCGGCGGCGTCTTCACCGAACAGGTGATCCGCCCAACCGGCCTGATCGACCCGCCGGTCGACATCCGTCCGGCCAAGAGCCAGGTCGACGACCTGCTCGGTGAAGTCCGCGAAGTCGCGCAAAAAGGTTACCGCACACTGGTCACCACGCTGACCAAACGCATGGCCGAGGATCTGACCGAATATTTGCACGAAAATGGCATTCGCGTGCGCTATATGCATTCCGATACTGATACGCTTGAGCGTATCGAAATCCTGCGTGACCTGCGACTGGGGACGTTCGACGTGCTGGTCGGCATCAACCTTCTGCGCGAGGGGCTCGACATTCCCGAATGCGGTCTCGTTGCCATACTCGATGCCGACAAGGAAGGGTTTTTGCGTTCGGAAACCGCGCTGATCCAGACCATTGGCCGCGCCGCGCGGAATGTCGATGGCCGGGTCATTCTCTATGCCGACAACATGACAGGGTCGATGGAACGGGCGATTGCCGAAACCGACCGCCGCCGCGAAAAGCAGAAAGCCTATAACGAAGAACACGGCATCACGCCGGAATCGATCAAGAAGAACATCGGCGATGTGCTTTCCTCGGTCTACGAGCAGGATCACGTTACCGTCGATACCGGCTTTGCCGAGGATCCAAGCTCGCTGGTCGGGCACAATCTCAAGGCGCATATTACGGATCTGGAAAAGCAGATGCGCGAAGCTGCAGCCGACCTCGATTTCGAAAACGCCGCCCGCCTCCGCGACGAAGTCAAACGCCTCCGCGAAACCGAACTCGCCATCGCCGACGACCCGATGGCGAGGCAAGCGGAGATCGAATCGAAGTCAGGTGGCTATCGCGGCAAGAAAAAATACGGCCAGAGCGCCAATATGCCGGCAAAGTCGAAGGTGCGGAAAAATACGCTGGATGAGATGACCGTTGGACGGACGGAGAAACCACTCTCGGGTGAGCCGAAGAAGCGGGGACGGCGGAAGCGTTGAGTAACGCTACGCACGAATACCACGCAGCACATCTCATAAAGATCGGGAGCCGTTGACCGTCTAAGCAGGTGCTTGCTCCGGATCAACAATGGTCATGCCAGCCCTGTTTGCCACGTCCATGATGGCCGGGATGTCCGGCGGTCCATCAGGCGCAGGAACTTCCGTTGTTCCATCGGGCACCGCCTCACCCGCCTGCGTGAAAAAGATGTCATGCATCAGACCGGGAGCATTGATACCGAGGAGCCGACCCGGACGGTCGCCGGTGCAGGTAAACGCATGCACGGCACCGTCGGGAATCTTGATAAAATCCCCGGCGACGGCGTTGATCGTTTGTCCGTCGATAAAAAACTCAAACTGTCCATCCAGAACGAAAAAGCTTTCGTCCTCACCTGCGTGGTGATTGGGTGGAGCGCCAGCGCCTGGAGCTGTTTTTATCTCGACAATCGTATAGCGGTCCCCTGTCTCGGACGGAAAAGCATGGAATGTGAGCAGGTTACCGAGAAGGTGATATATGCGTGGCCGCGTTTCAGACATGGGCTCCAATCCCTTTACTTAGACACTTGTGCCTTTATAATACATATCTATCGTTATGAGACAAATGTATCATAGAGGAAATTTTGGCCCCGAGAACCGCTCAAAAAAACCGGACCCGCGCCGCACTGCTCGCATCTGCCAGACGCCTGATGGCCGAGGGGGAGGAATTGACCCTGGCCCGCGTTGCCGAAGACACACAGATCAGCCGCGCCACTGTCTATCGCTATTTCTCGGAACCGGGGACGCTGGCCGCGGAGGCCACGCTCGATTTCAACGTCACGCCGACAGCTGAACTGCTCGACGGACTGCAGGACATTCGCCAGCGTGTCCATAAGATTGCCCGATATTACCTGGAGATCACACGTACCCATGAGCGATACTTTCGCCAGTTTCTGGCCAAGACCCTGGATGTCTGGCAGAAACAGACCGATGTCGAGTTGCGCGGCGCAAGGCGTATTGCTGCGTTCACCGAAGCGCTGGAACCGGTTCGTGACCATATGGGCGCTACGGAATTCGAGGACCTGGCGCTGCGCCTGTCTATGATCACCGGCATCGAGCAACACATCATTCTGGAGGACATTTTACACGTCGACCGCAAGACCGGCTACAGGCTGCAAGCCGGTATCGTCGACGCGCTGCTTGACCGTTACATTCCGGCAGACTGACCCCGGATCCGCCTAAATTCCAATGCCGGATGAAAAGACGTATTTTTTGTCTGACACGGAAACAACTGGCGGCACGCGTTCCTTTTCGAACAAATCAAACCCCTGCTTGAGGTTTTGCCAGTACTCAAACCATCTGTTGTCCTGTTCAAGTGCGAGCCGGTAGCGGGTCATTCTGAAAGGAAAGGCGTGCACCGGCACCATTTTCTGACCGGTCTCCTGTGCCGCTTCAACGATCAGATATATTTCTTCGATGCCTTGATCTGTCATCGCGTAACAGCCGATTGATACGCAATTGCCGTGCACCATCAGGAAGCTGCCGGTTCGTTGATTGGCCTGATCAAACAAGTTCGGGAAACCCAGATTGAATGAAAGATGGTAGCTGCTGTTCGGGTTCATCGCGGCCTTATCAACGCCGTAAAAACCTTCGGGAGATTGTCGATCACCCTCTTTCAGCTTCGGTCCAAGTGCACCTGAGTAGTTGCATATATCGTAGGTCTTGAAGAGCTTGAATTCGTCGGACGTGCGCAACCAGATTTCGAGCTCGTTCTCTTCATTGAAAATTCGTATGAATGCTGCTTCTCCCAGCTGAAATCCCGCACTTTGCAGGTCCTCTCGGAGACCAGGCTCAACCCGCTGCCGTACTTCTTCAATGTTCGCCGTAGAGCGCGCGAGGAAATGCTGGCCTGCCTTAACAAGTGGAGAAGCAAGGTAAACCGCAACCAAACAAGTCAAGATGATCAAAAGACGCGAAATGTTAGTCACGCAGCCCGTCCCATTGTTCAGTTCGCTCACCGAAAATCACCTTAACCTACCCTGCACCGTGCGCGCTACTATTTCCGAAGTAGAATCAGCCGTGTAAAACACCGGCAGAGGTCAGAGCGAAACCAAACTCGCCATCGCCGACGACCCGATGGCGAGGCAAGCGGAGACCGAATCGAAGTCAGGTGGCTATCGCGGCAAGAAGAAATACGGGCAGAGCGCCAATATGCCGGTGAAATCAAAGGTGCGGAAAAATACGCCGGATGGGATGACGGTGGGGCGGACGGAGAAGCCGCAGTCGGGTGAGACGAAGAAGCGTGGGCGTCGAGGGCGATAATGTCCAAACTCCGATAATATCACAATTAAATAGTCGGTTGGGGCACTCGTTGATCAGCCACTCATCCCAGCGCTCCAGATACGCGCATATTTACAAAAAACAAACTTATGATAGCAATTGCTTACATGTATACGAGAATGTACGTTCACCCAAAAAAATTGGATGCCTAATGAACATCGACCTGGATATCGAAATTGATGAAATTCAAGAGGATGAAATAGACTCCTATACAACTTATGACATTGCAACATATCCCTCAGATCTTACTCTCAATGTTTTGAAAAACATGTGGGATAACAAAGATATATCGATACCACAGTTTCAGAGAAATTATGTTTGGACAATTAATCAGGCATCATTATTAATCGAATCGTTTTTATTAGGACTTCCAGTTCCCCAGGCTTTCTTTTTCATAGACAATGAGCATAAGAACTTGGTGATTGATGGCCAACAAAGAATAACCTCCATCGTTTATTATTTGAATGGTTTTTTCGGTGATGAAAATTATCAAGGTAAGCGTCAAGTATTTAGGCTAGCTGGGCTAAATAAGAAAAGTCCCTTTCATCAAAAGCGATTTGAAGATTTGGAGGCTAAAGATCAGCGGAAACTGTTAAATTCCGTGCTGAGAGTTGTAAATATCAGGCAGATGGCTCCCAAGGACGATAGTACTGCGGCCTTTCATATATTCGAACGACTAAACACCGGAGGAACTCCACTCCGGCCTCAAGAAATCAGAAATTGTGTCTTCCACGGGCCTATAGTGGAACAGTTAAACTTGCTTAATCAAAATGAAAATTGGCGAAACATTATTGGCAGAAAAAATCTTGATAAACATCAAAGAGATGTCGAATTCATACTTCGTATTTTCGCTTTCTTTGAAAATGTTGAGAAATATGAAAAGCCTATGAAAGAATTCCTAAACAATACGATGCAGAAAAACAAAGAGGCCAATTCGGAAAATTTCATAACGTTTAAGAATAACTTTGAAATGGCTTGCGAAAAGATTGTCAATTTCTTTGATGAAAAACCCTTTCATGTTCGAGGACCAATCAATTTGGCGTCTTTGGATAGTGCATTTACTGAGTGTGTAAAAAATCCGGGAGGTGATTTCAAAGCAGCAAGCGCAAAGTACAAATTGTTGCTTGGCGAAGAAGATTTTCAGAACAGCATATTTTTCAATACAAGTGATTTAATCGCAGTATCTTTTCGAATGAAAGCCGTTCAAAGAATGTTTTTATGATGGTCTATACAGATATATTCAAGCAATCTGACAATCAAGCCCAAATATTGGACCAAGCAGTACAATCAACGACCGACCCATGGGCACAAAATCGCTACATAGGATTTCTTTCAGTTACTGCAGTTACTTTTTTTGAAGAAGCTTTCAAGGATATTTTATTTGAATTTGCCAAAAAAAAACATCCCGTATTTGGAACGCATGTTAAAGAACAATATAGCCGATTGAATGGTAGGATTGCTTTGAATGAAATTCGAACAAACCATATCAAGAAATTTGGAAGCAAATATTCGGACAGGTTCAAAAAAATATTGAATGAAGCAGAGCAAAAGTCGTTGAAGGAGGGAAGCGGATCGATCAAAACAAGTTACGGGAATATCCTCACATGGCGAAATAATTTCGTCCATGGAGGAGCAATTTCAAATACAGCGACATACAGCGAAGCCAGAGACAATTATGAATTGGGCAAAGCGGTATTCCATTGTTTGAACCGAGCGCTATACAGATAAATTCGTTGAAGGAATAAGAATAGTTTGATGTCGGACATCTGAGCCTTTTCGTTTAGAAATCGTAACGTTTTTATTTCTCTCAAATACGAGCAAGTACTATCATAAACGAACAAGCCCCCCTCGCCGAAGCGTACAACCGCGCCCACGCTTACGAAAAAGCCGGCGAGTTTGACGCAGCGGCCAGCGCCTACCGTGAAGTTCTCGCCATCGATTCCGACGATTGCGGCGGCGCGGCGGTTCGGTTGGCTGCGATGGGCCGACGCGATGTGCCGGATAGAGCCCCAGATGCCTACGTGGCGACGCTGTTCGATCAGCATGCGGAGGCGTTTGAGGCGATCATTGTGAATCAGCTTGGGTACGACATTCCGGCAAAGGTCAGCGCGGGCCGTTGCGCCGGAAGCTAAATTCAATGATACATGTTTGGCTGGTTTGTGCCGGTGCGAGCAAAGCGTTTCATGCAACAGGTGACGAACGAACCGACGCGTTGACTATGCGCTCCATGGCGCGAAAGATTGCCGCAGAACCGAGGTTGAACACCTTCGCCGAACACTCATTCATTATGGATTGCCCAGGCCGAGAACAATGAACAGTCCACTCCTGGAATATATAGAAAAAACCACCTACTCCGATCTATCCGATCGCCAGATCGAATTCGCGACGCACTTCCTGATTGATTACCTTGGCGTTACGTTGGGTGGATCTGACGAGACGCCTTGCAAGCTCATTCAACAGGTCGCCGAAAATCAGGGAAAAGAAGGACATGCGACGGTTTTCGGGACAGGCTTGAAGCTCAATGCCGCATCCGCTGCACTTTGCAATGGAATAGCCAGCCATGTGCTGGACTGGGATGATGCCTATACCAACGGCTTTTGTCATCTTGGCAGTTTCATTTTTTCTCCGGCTTTGGCTTTGGCGGAAGATGAAGATGTAACCTTCGAGGACTTTATCACAGCCGTTTGTATCGCCTATGAAGCGGGAATTCGGATCGCAGATCTTCAAGTCGTTCAGGGGAACGCAGAAAAGAATTTCGCCAAAGGAATGAACATTTCGGCAACCATCGGCACGGTGACGGGAACAATTGCATCCGCAAAGTTGCTGAAGCTGCCCGCACACCAGATTGACAATGCAATCGGCCTTGCCGTGAACATGTCCTCAGGCGTTCTGAAAGGACTTGTTGAGACAGATGTCGACTACATTTTCGGCTATCACCATGCCTGGGGCTCGCATGGGGCTGTGATGGCCGCTTTGGTTGCAAAAACCGGTTTTGAGGCGGACAAACAAGCCCTTTTCGGTCGCTACGGCTATTTACATGTGTTCGGCGCCCATCCCGAACATGCGGAAAGTGTCGATGAACTTGATTTCACCGAAGACCTTATTGGAAAGAGCAGTTTGAAAAGGCATCCGGCCTGTGCGTTTGTGCTCAATCCGCTGACCGCGCTCTTTGAGTGTGTCTCTGACAACGGGATCGATTTTTCAGACATCACGCACTGCGACTTTTCACTCAATGAGATTTCCTACTATGAATCAGGCGTCCCACGGGACGTGCACGATGTGCCGGGGTCGTCGGAGACGGCTCGATTGAGCATTCAGTTTTGCGTCGCTTCAGCCATTTTGGATGGGCAATTCGATCTTGAGTCCACCTCACCAGCCGCATTGTCCGATCCAAGGAAAAAAGCCCTGTCGAAAAGCATCGGTCTTGAGATCGACAAGGAAATGTCCGACGCATATCGAGACGACTATCCCGTGCGCATCCGTTTGGGTCTGAAAAACGGTCAGACTTATGAGCACTTCTCTCAGTACTATAAAGGTTACTATTTGCACCCCATGACAGACGAAGAAGTTGCTTTGAAATATCTGGACGCGACGCAGAAATTCGGTCATGCACAAGAGCTGCTCACGGCCATTCGCAAAGCGACCGGCGCAAGTGTTCGCGAAATACTATCTGTTTGCTGAGGTGTTTGATATCTGTTCAGAACAACACGGACCGCGGGTAGACAAGAGTGAACCACCTCAAACGAACGCCTTCAAATCATATTGATATCAGATGACCAACTCAACCTCTGAAGCCCCCCTCGCCGAAGCCTATAACCGCGCCCTGGCACACGAAAAAGCCGGTGAGCTTGATGCGGCGGCAGCGGCCTACCACGAAGTCCTCGCCCTCGATCCCGACGATTGCGGCGGCGCGGCTGTGCGGTTGGCGGCGATGGGAAGGGGAGATGTGCCGGACAAGGCGCCCGATGCCTATGTGGCGACGCTGTTCGATCAGCATGCGGAGGCGTTTGACGATATTCTGGTCGATCAGCTCGGCTATGACATTCCGGAAAAAATAAGCGCCCGCTTGCGCGCCATCGCGCCGGGCCCCTATGAGCGCATGCTGGATCTGGGCTGCGGGACCGGGTTGAGCGGGGAGCAACTGCAGGATATCTGCGGCCACATCACCGGCGTCGATCTGGCGGAGAACATGGTTGAGATCGCCTATGACAAGGGCGATTACGACGATCTCTATGTCGCTGAAATCGTCAATTTTCTTCAAAACCCTGAAGAGGATCCCTGGGACCTGATCCTTGCCACCGATGTACTGCCCTATCTGGGCGGGCTGGAAGATTTCTTTGCCGGGGTGGCGAACAACCTCACCAGCGGTGGCGTGTTCGGCTTTTCAAGCGAAACACTCCCACCTGAAACGTTTGACGGGCGCTCCATCATGGTCGGTGCGAAACAGCGGTTTGCACACGCGGAGTCTTATGTGCTGGATGTTCTGGCGCAGAACGGTTTTTCCTGCCTGGAAATCAACCCCACCACCATCCGCGCCGAGGAAGGCGAGCCGGTGCCCGGTCATCTGGTTCTGGCACGGAAAGACTGAAGCACGCAAAACGAGCTTTTTTTAAAGCGTAACCTTATTCGAAAACCGCGCACACTTTTCAGGAATACGCCTGGCCACTGGCGATCCACACAATTTCTGCCATACTGCATCCATGCATTTGGATGATTGTTTTATTGATTTGAGGATTTTGCCATGTCTGGTTCAGGAACCGCCCTTGTTGAAAAGATATACAAGCTCTGGCACGCCGGGAATGTTGAAGCGCTGTTCGAGAATTTGACCGAAGATTTCGCGTTTGATCAGAAAGCCTGCAAGGAAGACACGATCTACGCCGGGCGCTGCTGTGGCCAGCAGAATATTCTGCAACGGTTTGCCACGATCCAGGAAAACTGGGAAATTCTCAAATATACCCCGATCGAACTTATCGGCGATGGCGAGCGTGTGGCGGCACGGAACGCGATTGTCTATAAAAACCGACATACCGGTCAGGTGCTGGAGACAGAAGTCGCCCATTTCTGGACATTCAAGGACGGCAAGGCCGACGAGTTGGTGGAGTTTTTCGATACAGGACTGGTTGCCCGCATGGAACCACACAACAAGGCCATGAATTGATAGGGGCCTATTGACTAAATTTTCAGGAATTAATGTAACGAGATGATACGGACTCTCCTGACTTGCCCGCTCGCAGGTGCTTACGCCTTGCTTGCCACCATTTCTTCTGCACAAGCAGATTCCTGCTGGGACCACAACGGCTCACTGATGCGGCTTGTCGCAGAGGGCAATCAACGCTCCTTTTATTATGAAGCGCCCAAACCCTCTTTGCGCGGCTCGGGCATTGCCGAGGGGACGCTGCTGTTCAACGGGGTAAAAAACGGCAGTCGCTACGCAGGCACCGCCCGCCGTTTTTCCAAATACTGTCCCGGTTCCCCGCTTGAATATTATGTGGAAGGGCCGGTGCGCAGCGATCAGACCAAAGTGACCATGCGCGGCCCGTACGAAACCCAGCGCCGATGCCGCCCCACCGGGGCCATTAGGGAAGATATTCTGATTTTTACCTACAAGTTCCGGTGCTGAGACTCTTTGACTGAAAGTCGGAACATTTCCGAGATCCGATAAATCCCGGAAACATTCCACCTCTCCGATAACGGAATTCAGCTTTGTTGCAGCTCCGCCAGGATCGCGTCGATCTCGGTAAAGCCTTTACCCCAACCGAATTTCAGATTGCCCATCGCTTCGGCAAAGCAGGCGAGTTCAGCCTCGGTGGCATCCAGCGGCACCATGGTCAGCCGAACATTGGTTTTCTCGCCGGCCTCTTCAAACGTCACCGTGGTAAGCAAAACCTGCGGCCAGCCTTCCATCATCTGGTTGCGGGTGATGTTCCAGTCCTCATCTGCCGACGAGTGATGCCAGACCATCTTTTCCGGCGGCACGACCTCCTGGAACGTCATTTTACTGAGGTCGGATTTCTCTCCCCATTTCATCTCATTGCGCCAGACGCCTCCTGGCCTGAGGTCAAACTCATGGATCACCGTCTCAACACCAGGTCCGTACCAGCGGGCGAGCAGTTCCGGATCGGTCCAGGCCTGCCAGACCATGTCGCGCGGGGCATCAAAAACCCGGTCATGCACATATTGCGGTAACTCACTCATTATCTGCTTCCTTCGCCTTGGTTTCTTTCATTTGAATAAGAATGGTGTCGAGCTGATCGAAGCTCCCGCTCCAAAATTTATGGAACTGCGTCAGCCAGTCGACAGCCGCTGCCAGATTGTCGGCCTTCAGCCGTGCCGGGCGCCGCTGTTCATCGATATCCCGCTCAACCAGCCCTGCCCGCTCAAGCACCTTCAAGTGCCGGGAGACAGCGGGTTGGCTCATTTTAAAGGGCTGTGCAATTTCATTGACCGACGCCTGCCCTTCAGCCAACCGCGACAGGATCGCCCGCCGGGTTGGATCGGACAATGCCGAAAAAATCGCATCCAGGTTCGGTTGAGAATTAATATAACCAGTCTGTTCCATAACAATATTGTTATATAAAAAATACGATGCGTCAACCCTCGTCGTAATCCGTAGAATTCAACCATAACGAAAAAGCGCGACCGGATGTTTATCCCGGCCGCGCCTGTTGAGTGAAATCTCTTCTGGTATTCTTAAGTTCTGCGCATCTTGTGCCCATCAGTTCTTATGAAAGAACAATCACCTTGGAATTCAGCGGCACCCGCTCGTACAGATCGATTATATCCTGTTGCCACATGCGGATACACCCGCTGGACGCATTGGTGCCGATGCTGGACGGTGCATTGGTGCCGTGAATGCGGTAGAGCGTGTCCTTGTTGTTCTGCCAAAGATACAGCCCACGCGAGCCGATCGGATTGCGGGGGCCGCCATCCTGACCATCTCTAAATTTCTCGAGCTCCGGCTGCCGTTCAATCATTTCATCGGGCGGGAACCATTTCGGCCATGTCCGCTTGAATTTTATCGTCGCCTCACCATTCCAGGCAAAGCCGGCCCGACCGACACCAATGCCATAGCGAATGGCATAGCCATTGGGCAACGTCCAATAGAGGAACTTGTTATACGGGTCGACAACCACTATGCCCGGCTCGTATTTACTGCTGTATCTGACAACCTGACGCAGATATTGCGGTTCGAAATTCTTGAAGTTGATGGCCGGTAGCGGAAAACCGTTGTCATTCACCGGGGCATACATCAGCGCGTAGTTCTGATCACCAACCGGCAATTCAGGCTGGTCGGCCAAACCGGCTTTTTGCGGCGTCGACTGGCAGGCTGCCAAAGCAAGAGGCGCCATGATCATGAATGACCGTCGGCTCAACCTGCCGAGATCCGGTTTTTGAATTTTTGGTAAATGCGTTTCATTCATGATTTCGCGCTGACCCATATTGTTCTCAACCGCCTGAGACAAATCAGTATTCTGCATCTTGTTACGCAGAGTTCGCGCCTTGACAAGAACTCGTTTGCAACAGCTGTTCACTTTTTTGCGTCTTGTGCGAAAAGTCCTGAGCTCATAATGTGATGGATGAATTAGAGGCCACAAAATAAATCATGAGACCGGACCGGAATAGAAGATTCTCGGGCTGGACGAAATCTCTACAGGTAACTCAGAATGAGTGTGCGCCCGCCTCGTCAATTTTCCCCGCAATCGTATGCCAATGCTTCGACCGATCCGTTGACGGCGGCGCTCGACTACGAAATTCTGCAGGAAAAAGCCGGAACTTTGGGCCGCCTCGGCCGCGCGCTGGAAGCAGCACTGGCGAATTTGCGAAATTTTGAAACGACCTTCCAGGTCAAAAATACGGCTGGCGAGCCGCTAAACGCCTCATCCCATCACAATTGCAATTCCCACCAACAACTCAAAAAGGAGGCGGCACAGGCGCTCTGGTATGTCGTTATTCAACGGGAAATCTGCGGGTTGCCAACCAATCACAAATTTTTCGACCAGTACGATATCCCAGCCGAAGTAAGAGTGCTCATGGGCTCGGGTTCCGTGCTGAACACGGTGTCTGGCTCATCAAAAGAGACGACCAAAAAAAGGCAAACAACTTCCGCTTGAACAGACTGATTAGCATGAGCTAAAGCGCAAAATTACACATTGGTTTTTAAAACAACCGCAAGTGTAATCTCTGTCACAAGCACCGAAGTGGTTTTGTAATAAGTTGTGCAACAAGCACAGGCAACAACATGATTGCGATCACTATGGACAGTAATTCAAAAATTATAGCGACTGCACTACATTTTGCATGGGCAAATGGCGACATTGAGAAATTCATGCATTTTTTTGATGACGAAGTTCTCTATCAACGCCACAGTTCCGGGCGAGAACTGACAGAAACGCTGCCTTCTCCATTCTCTTGCCGCGGCAAAGACGCCATGCTTCATCAAATGAAACTGTTCCAGCAAAAATACGAGCTGCTGGACCTTGAAGTTGTCTACATGGTCGCTGAAGGCGGGAAAGTTGCGTCTCGCTGCATACTCCAAAAGCGTAATTTGCAGACCGGTCGGGCAACCAAAAACGAACTTTGCCATTTCTGGACAGTCAGAGGCGACAAAGTTACACGTTTGTTGGAATTCGGTAGCGGAACCCATCAGGAAGAAGAAGACCAGATCATACCGCTCGTTCCGGCGACAAATGTCATACTTTTTTCAGACGCTTCGGCCAAGCGATAAAGAGTTCGGTGATCTGGACGGAGTGTCGTGGGTCCTTCCAGAGCCTGCACTTTATCAACCAACTGCTACGCTGGCAGCTTTCTTCAGCGACACCACAAACCGGGCACCTTTTTTCCATTCAGTGTCCACGACGATCTTGCCACCGTGATCCGTAACGATCTTCCTGCAAATCGCAAGGCCGATCCCTGTTCCCTCATATTCGTCTTCATTGTGGAGACGTTCGAACATCTCGAATATCGCCTCGCTGTATTGAGCCGGTATTCCTATCCCCCTGTCAGATACAGAAAGCTCAATCATATCGTTTTGGCCGGATCGCACCGCTATTGAAATTTCAGGGGTTCCTTTGCCGCAAAATTTAATCGAATTGCTTATGAGATTTTGCATGACAAAGGACAACAAGTCACCATCACCCTGCACGCGTAAAGAGTCATCAATGTCCAGTGTGATAATCGCGTCATCCAGCTCGGCACCGAGCACTTCAAGTGCTTGTTCAACAAAGGCGCGCGGTCTCGCAACGTGCTGATCGATCGTTATCGAATCATATTTTGCATATTTCTGAATGGAATCGAGCATTTGTCGCATTCTCAAGGAACTTCTCTTGATCCGCACAAGAACGTCCTTACCGTCCCGATCCAGAGATTTTTCATGATCCTCATTCAGAATTGTGACGAAGGATTCTAACCGCTTCAACGGAGCTCTCAGATCGTGTGCGACGATTTTGTTGAACTGCTGCAATCCCTCATTAGCGGTTTTTAACTTGTCATTCGCCACTTCTGTTTCAGCACGCGACCGTGTCTCCATTTGCGCAGCCCGTTCAGCCTGTTCTTTTGCCAGTCGAAGTTCGCCGATCACGCTGCTTGCCAGAGATCGGGCCCGACTTCGTTGATTTGCGAGTGTCGCGATAATGATGAAGAGCAGGATATCAATGAGCAACCCGGCACCTGCGACAAGAAACGGCTGCCGCTTCTCGCTGGACAACAAAATAGTGGGTGCGCTTCTAAATTCCAGCAGCCAAGGCTGCCCACCCACAATCAACTGCCGCTCTTGCGTCAACTGATTTGCTTCCAAGGTGATCGTGTTTGAATAGTCGCCCTCACTGTCAAAAAGCAGCAGTCCATCTTCACCGACATCGCGAATTCTGAAACTTGCCTCCGGGTGCGCCCTTCCCAAAACCCCCTGCATAAAATCAGCTGCTCGAAACGGGCTGTAAACAAAGCCCTTCAGAAGAGATCGGCGTTCTGCCAAGGTCGAAGGAATGGTGCCGCCGCGATAAACCGGCAGATACATCAAGAAGCCTCGCTGAATATCACTTCTGGTCTCCTGCACCAGTGTTACAGCCCCGGATATCGCGACCTTGCCTGTGTCACGAGCGCGCTGCATAGCCTCGCGCCGAACCGATTCCGATAGCATGTCATAGCCAAATGCTCTTAGATTCCGATCACGGAACGGCTCCAGATATATAATGGACGCATAGGTCTCTCTCTCTCCAGCCGGATAGATGTCAAACGCAGTAAACCCCTCGCTTCTAACCCGGCGTATATGGACTGCCTTTCGTGAATGATGAAAATACTCAGCGAACCCATAGCCTTGCAATCCGGGCAGGTTTTTCTCAAGCTGCAGCGTTTCAACATATTTGTGCCATGTCTGGCGCGTGACTGTACCAACAGAGTTGAACAGTGCCACACCTCCCAACAATGCAGTTTCCTGCTCTTTCAGTCGTCTTTGGATTGAGGTGCTAATAGTGCCGGCTGCAAATGCGAAACGTGATTTGGCGGCCTGAACAACAAAATTGTTCGATAGATTCCACGCAACAAACGTAATGAGGACCGATAGACAGAAGACCACCCACGAGAGTACTGAGCTTCTGAATCCGGCATATTTATGCTCCCCCACCTTCAAACGCCAGAGTTTGTTAAACGCTCTGTCCTCTGAGTTGACTGGAGAATTCAATGATTTTCTCTAACTGTTTCGCCCGTTAATGCATGAACTGTTTTTTAACACGCTCATTTCCAATTATGTTGGAACAAAACTCGGCGACAGAAAACGGTTTGACAAAATAACCGTCACAGCCAAATTCCCGAGCCGCATCCACGTCGCATGCTTCCTCCGAGACGGAGAGCATGAATACCAGCACATTCTTATAAACTGGATGGGCTCGTATTTCCTTCAGAACCTCAAGGCCACTCTTCCGCGGCATGTTTATGTCCAGCAAAATCAAAAAACCATCTTCACTGCATCCAGATTGAACTTGTTCGTCCAGGGTTGCCATCAGGTTTTCCGGATGTTGTACAGTCATAAAGCGATTGACTATTCCCGCTTTTCTAACAATCCGCCGGGTTATAAAAACCTCATCGATATTGTCATCAACCATGATCAGCGTTGAAGCAGCAAGATTATCCATGGCTTAAACACATGGCTGCTGTCTTCCAGATGCAAGTAACCAAATCCTGTCTTCCCCCGAATTTCGGCAGCAAAAATTTAGCTCTTTTTCCTAACCGCGACTCAATCCCAACGCGCCTTTGAAGGGTTCTCAAAAAGGCAGCCGTCCTGCTCTACTCGTATCCTGCCCCAATGCGTTCGTAGATTTTCACCTTACCAACAACAACGCCGCCATTGATCTCTGATGGGCATTTCCAGGATTCGCATCCTGAATGCACCGTATTCTCTTTCAGAAATTTCATTGTTTTTGATAATGTATACGTACATTCACATATTTTCGGGAGCGTTTGAAGCCATGCTTCAACACGTATCCCCAAGATATAGCCGAGTCATTCAATCGGCTTACCATTACGTTTTCTATCTATCGAAAGACTTGAACTGGCGACGAGGATAACGCCCTGCAGCTCCGGCACGTTAATTACGGAGCCGCCGCCTGAGATCGTGTCAATGATACCACCAATTCCGGATACGGCATGATCAGTCGACGATTGCTTCGCGGTGACTTCATTGGCAGCTTCATCGGTTGCCAATGACGAATTTCGCCACGCCCATGGTCTGTTTGCAGTCCGAACCATCCCAAGAATATGGCTGATCGTCAGATCCAAAGCCTGGAAATTATCGCAAATGAGACCACGAATTAGTTTCCTATCTACGTCTTCGTTGACCACCGCCCTGGTGACGTTTTTTGGGGGCCTGTCGTTGAACCTGTTTCCGGTTTTGCCGACTGCGGGTATTGCCGCGATTGCGCGCCTGATGCTGTCTCTTCAGGTTATTGCTGTTGTTGCGCTTGACCTGTTTCCTGGGCGCAGGACGTTTTGCCGCTGCCGGTTTCCTCTTTTGAGCAGGTTTTTTTGCGGTCGCCGGTCTTTTTTGAGCGGGTTTTTTGGCAGCAGGTCGTTTGGCAACTGCCGGCTTCTTGTTTGCCGGCCTCTGGGCTGCCGGTTTTTGGCTTGGCCGCTGAGCGGGTTTTGCTTGTGGTCGGTCTTTACCGCCTGGCAAAACGGCCGGACGCTGATCGGGCTTCAATGCCGGTCTTTGGCCAGGTCTTTGGGTAGGCCGCTGCCCGGCGCCGGGCAGTTTGGTTTGTTCCCAACCCTTATCTTTCCGACGATCCCACGAACCGTCCTTATTACGCCGATAAATGTTACCGGACTTATCCGTGAAAATATTGTTGGCTCGGTCCTTTGCTGGCAGCATGCCGGGTCGATTGGCTAAATCCCGCCGATTAGCCCAATCCCGCCTTTTGTCAAAATTACCGTTCTTATATTTATCCTGAAAATAATTACGGTCGCGATTGCGTCTCTGATCGTAAATGTTGTTTCGATTTATGTAGAAATTGTTCTGGTTAAAGCTGGCACGATATCGGTCATATCGGCGATTGTAGTAGCCTCCCGGCCCGAACCATCCATTTCGGTAGTAGCCGCCGCCATACCATCGGGCACCCCCGATATATCCACCACGAAAATGAAATGACCCCCATCCAACCCGGAAGCCCCAACCGGACCAGGATGTGTAATAGACCGAAAATCCCCAGGTCAGTGGTCTGGGATAATAATAACGGCCGTACCACGGCGTATAGTAGTAACCGGTGCCATAAATAACGGTGCCGTTATAGATGTAACTACCCAGATAACCGGGCGTGTAGCCGACGTAAACATAATCCGGTGTCGAGTCGTACACCTTGACATATTTGGCATTATAAGTCGGATTTTGCGGAGGAATTTCCTGCACTTCTTCAGGGATACTGTTGGCAACAAGCCACGGTCCCACCGGGGCGGTTGATATAAACCAGACGCCCTGATCGAGTGCATAATAAGAACCACCGATTTCCAGAACCGTCGTTTCCGTGTTCACGGCGTAGGCCATCGATGTTCCCGGTATGGGTTCAAAGACGGGCTCGCCATTGTAGGAAACAGTCAATTCTGCGGTTTTTCGATTTACCGCTGTCACCTGAGGAATACTTGCCTCAACGACCGCTTCCTCGGCTTCCTGTGTTCCGGCCACTTGGGCCAGTACGGAAGCTTGATCTGAATCGGGCGGGATCTGTTTGAATGCGTCGGGCAAGGCGTCAGCGGAAACATATTGCCAGTCACCATCCAAAAGCTGGATCGTTTGATACCAGCGGCCGGAAAGCAGCACATAGTAAACACTGCCAGCAGGATCGAAAAACAGCGGGGTTTCCGTATTGTCGACATACAGGAGATCGGCACCAACGAGGGGTGTAAATGCAGGTTCTCCATCGATCACAATAAGTTCCGTCGGCGACGTGGCAACCAGAATTTTCGGAATCTGATCCGGCTGACTGGCTTTTTTGCCATCCACTCCGACCTGGCCTGCCAGTTCGGCTTTTTGCTCATCCGTCAGTTGAAGGACGGAACGGACGGCCGAGGGCACATCATTTGTAACCTGATAAGGCCCCTTGGCGTCCGGTGCGCTGTACCAGATCAATCCGCCATTGAGATAATAGGCCTTACTGTCGGGGTCCAGAATGATCGGAAACGGAGTATTTTGCACTCGCAGCAACTTGGTATCGGGTATCGGCAGCATTTTCGGCTCGCCGTCAATAAAGACCAGAACGGCGGGCTCTTCCTCAACGATAATCTTTGGAGGTTCGACGTTCAGAGAATCGGCCTCACTGATGGCCATGTCCGACGCATCCAGTGCCGCGACCAATCGATCAAGATCCATCGTCATGGGTCCTGACTGCGCTTTGGCCTCTATCGCTTCGGCAAGTGCCTGGTTCTCTGGCTCTGTGGCATCGCTGAGAGCCACCCGGGTAATTTCCACGCGACTGATTTGTGCCAGACGTTCTTCTGAGTTGAGTTCGATCGCGCTCGAAAACCAAAGCGCTCCAAATATGGGCTCTGCTTCTTCATTCTTTTTTAGCGAAAATGCGGCGCGCCCGGTGAGTTTATGCTCCTCGAGTTCATCCAGCTGAGGTTGATAAATCGTCACTGTGCCTTGCGAAATCTGGAGATCCCTAGGCCACTTAATTTCGGCCAATTCGTTTTCGCCACTCGTAGCGCCGGCCGCCTGACTGACCTTGTTTTCATCCTGCTGTGCGCTCGCCACCCCGAATCCGCCAACGACAATAAATGCTGTCAGAAAAGCAATCGACGTAACACGCTTGCGAATTCTCGAACATTTTTCGTCATTCAATATCGATGAGTTCGTCATGATATCCTCGCATCAATCCATGTTCCAAAGGCAAGGCATCGCCAAACCACCACCGCCAGAGACATCTGAGCAAATAAAAAACAGATCTAAGACGGTCAATTCTGAAAACAAAGTCAAATAAGTCAATTGTTCAATATGATAGCAGATAAGGCGGCTCAGAGCTCAACAAAAAATTTCGGGAAACGCCTGGTCAGATAGCATTCGCGAGCTACTCGCCCCGATATTCTTGTAATTGGTACTGTTTTCGCCAAAGTTCCCGCGAATTGCCACATCCGCGCCACAATCGGCCCCTAACGGCATCTTGCCTCACCGGAGTTTGCTTGCTGCGAGGCCAACCGGTCTAAACGAAGAATTGGAAAGCCCCATGGCAACAATGCGTCCTCTGATATTGGCGCTCGGGATCGCCGCAACAGCCATTTTCGCTACCCACGAGGCTCGTGCAAAAACAGCCTGTGGCAAAGCATCCTGGTATGCGCTGACCTCCATGACAGCAAACGGTGAATGGGCTGATCCAACCGCAATGACTGCGGCCCACAAATCCTTGCCATTCGGGACCATGACCAAAGTCACCAATCTGCGCAATGGCCGGACCGTCACTGTCCGCATCAACGATCGTGGGCCGTTCATCAAAGGCAGGATCATCGATCTGACAAAAGCTGCAGCGGCAGAACTGGGATTTGTCGGCAACGGTTGGACAGAAGTGATGATTACAGTAGACGGCAAAGACGCTGCAAAAAAATTGCGCGCTCCATGCGGCCAAACTGCTCAGAAACCAAACGAAACACCGGTAACGCCCGCCGCAAAACCTGCTGGACAGAAAAGCGCAAGCCTCGAAACAAACAAGCGACCCACGTTGCTTCAACGTTTCTTTCGCGGACGCGCAAACTAGTTTTCGGCAGTGCGACAACGCCGTCGCGCAAAACTCCTTTAGCGTAACACAGTTCAGGCATAGTACAGATTGGGTGCGGTTGCTTAAGGCTTGAACTTTTCCCCTGCGTCATTCATAAAGTAAAGGTGTCGAATTCAAAGAATTCGATGGCTTCGGAACGCGGCATGAGTTTAGCCTGATGGACGCTCTGATGCGCCATAAAAGGTGCCGACTTACCCGAGGACTGAGCAGGAAACCGCGCGAAGTGGTTTACGGCAACCGTTATCGGGAAAGGATCTCCCATGCGCCAAAAAGGCACGATTAAATTCTTCAATTCTGAACGTGGATTTGGTTTTATTACACCCGACGAGGGCGGAAAAGACATTTTCGTTCACATTACAGCGCTTGAACAATCTGGATTGCAGGCGCTTGCCGAAGGTACGAAAGTTTCCTTCGAAACTGAAGATGACCGGCGCGGACGCGGCCCTCAGGCCGTCAATGTGGAATTGACCTGAAGACGGACTTGCCTATCGAGGGGCTGCGAGCCACCGGTGTGGTTTTGAGCCCCGTTTCAATATAGCGACCAGTGGGCCCATAGTCGACTTCTGACCGAGATCTGTTCGGCAGATTTTGGTTTACAGGCCTACAATCCCTGCAAAAATGGATTGTTTTTCCGTTCGTGACCGATGGTTGATGGTTGCCCGTGTCCACACAAAAATCCAATTTCATCTCCCAACGGCAACACCTTTTCCTTAATCGAATTCAACAAGGTCTGTGAATCGCCTCCAGGCAGATCAGTTCGTCCGATCGATCCGTTAAAGAGCACATCGCCAAGAATGGCAAAACCCGCTGATTTATTAACGAAAATGACATGCCCCGGTGCATGGCCGGGACAGTGGAACACATCGAACAGTTCTCCAGCGATATCAACCGTATCACCTTCCTCCAGCCACCGGTTCGGCGTCACTGACTTTGCGCCCGAAACCCCAAATTGCCGGCCTTGCATTTCAACATTGTCAATAAGCACGGCGTCGTCTTTATGTGGACCTTCGACCTGAACACTGAGGGCAGCAGCAAGGTCAGCTGCCCCTCCAACGTGGTCGATATGACCATGTGTCAGGAGAATTCGCTCAATCTCAACCTTCTCCTGCTCAATCGCAGCTAGAATTTGGTCAACATCTCCCCCGGGATCCACAACCACTCCCTTGTTAGTCTCCGGGTTCCACAGCAATGCACAGTTCTGCTGAAACGGGGTTACGGGAATAATCGCAGCTTTGAGTTGGGCCATGTTCAGTCTTACTCCAGATATATGAGGGATCAATAGGACTGTTCATTGACCCTGTTTCAAAGCTTTGGACCCCTGTATCAAAGGCTTGGGATCCTGTGTTCAAACCCTGGACTGATTATCCGCAAGCGGCGTATCGGGGCAAGTGCCGAGATGCATTAAAAGAGAACGAAGCTCTATTAGGGATCTCTTGATGTCACCATCGAAGCTCATACGTTTGATTGCATACAATTTATCCGGGTAAAAATAGACACTTGGCGACCAAAGAAGCCGACTGCACGGGCATCCTGCGCAAAGGCAATTCTTCCAAGTAAATTTCCTTACTCAAATCGAGAAGTATCGGCTAAAAGCCCATTTTTTCGATCAAATTGCCCTATAAATGCACCCAAACAGCGCTTTTCCCGGTCAGTACCACTTGCTCACAGAACCGTTTTTTAACTATGATAAAGAGCGCTGTCTTGGAGACGAAAAATCGGACTGCACCGCAACTCATGGTAATTGAAACGCGGTGGCACCACGAATTTGCAACCGGAGAGAGTGCAGTCACAACGCTGACGACCGCACGGGGTGTCTGACATCGGTTGGTGCAGGCGGTTTGCACAGCGTGATTTTGGATAATGTGTTTCAGGATTCACGTCTTGAAATACGAATTGTTTAAGGAAGACCCGAAAGATGGATGATCGGGATTCAGACCGACGCTCTCGTGGTCGCCGCGGTGGGAGACGTGGCGGCGTGCGTGAGTTCGGTGGCCCGCAGGATTTTGGAGCCCCGGAGGGATATGGCTTTCCACCGGAATTCCAAAGTGATTTTGTGAGCGAACGCCCCAAGGGCGGTGATCGGTATGGTGGACAAAATGATCGCGGCGGTTATCAAGGCGGCGGCGATCGTTATGGCGGCGGCGGAAATGGCGCAGGTGGAGATCGGTATGGTTCGGGTAGCGACCGTGACGGCTCAGGCGGCAGCAGAACTGGCGGCTATGGCGGGGGAGACCAGGCGCCGGCAGAACGTGGTCCGAGACAGCTGGGTACGGTGAAGTTTTTTAAATCCGACAAGGGATTTGGCTTCATCAAACCGGATGATGGCAGCGCTGACATTTTCGTGCATATTTCTGCGGTCGAGCGCTCCGGCATGACCGGGCTTGAAAGCGATATGCGGGTTTCGTTTGAAACTGAACCCGACCGCCGCGGTAAAGGCCCCAAAGCTGTTGAACTTAAATTGGCGGATGAAGATCAATCGGCGTAGAACCTGATTTTTTTCGCTAGACATGGTCTGTTATGACTGAATTCAATGACCCGGAGGGATTGTCCCCTCTGGGTTTTTGTTTGCAGTCACTGCACCACCTGCCCACTCCATCAGGACTGCCAAATGCGAATGGAAAATGGCGGGGCAATAACCGAGGCCGCGAATTCTGGATATTCAATGTGAACTACAGACATGCCTACCATGCCGGCAATATCGGCGATGTGTTGAAACACATCGTCCTGTCTCTGATCATTGAGCACCTCAAACTCAAACCAACCAGCTTCCGCATCATTGATACACATGCAGGTATCGGGGTTTACGATCTTACCTCAGAAGAGGCACACAAGACGGAGGAATGGCACAATGGCGTCGGCAAACTGTATCCGACGACGTTCCCTGACGAGATAGAAGTGTTGATCGCCCCCTGGCGTCAAGTCATTGAAAGTCTGAATCCCGGCGGCGTCCTCAACAATTATCCGGGATCCCCCTTCGTATCGGCGCATCTCATGCGCCCTGGTGACCGACTGCTGGCTTTGGAACTTCATCCCGAGGACCATGCCAAACTGACAAAACGCTTTTCGCGTGACAAGCGGGTTAAAGCCATCCATCTCGATGGCTGGCTTGCTCTCAAAAGTTTTCTGCCTCCGAAGGAAAACCGGGGATTGGTTCTGATTGATCCACCATTTGAGGAAACGGATGAATTTGGTCGTCTTGCGGAGGCACTTCGCATCGGCACCAAACGTTGGACCAACGGTATTTTTGCCTTCTGGTACCCGATCAAGAATACCCGGGAGAGCGAAGCATTTTATGACGCGCTCAAAGAGACCGGCATTAAAAAGGCGCTGAAGCTGGAACTCGCGACGGGTAAGCCTCATGCCACCGGAACGATGCGGGCCAGCGGCATGATTATTGTCAACCCGCCTTGGCAGCTCAAATCACAGATGGAGCTGCTCCTTCCGTTTCTGGCAGATCAGCTCAGCACCGGCCAAGACAGCTTCCACCAAGTCGAATGGCTGATCGAAGAATAATGGACGACATTCATGACAGTAAGCCCGTTATTCCGACAGGCAATCTGGGGATATATTTCTGAAAATCGATTTTAGTTAACATTCGTTAGTAATTTCTTGGCAAAATAGAGTCTAGTCATCCTTGACGGTTGCGATACGATACCGCATCGTTAATAGAAATTGATTTGAATTGCGTTTGATTCCGAAGTACTTGACGCGTAGCGTCGTGGTAACTTGAAAAATTCCGGGAAGAAACGCTGATGTTCATTCGGAGATTGGGAATGCGAAACCAAAGTCTCGTCGTTGCGTTTGCGTTGACACTCACATTCTCAACCCAAAGCCCTGCCCAGGGGGTTTATTTGGGATCTTCGGAATATGACCGTTTGCCAGCCTGCAATGCAGCTTCCGTCAAAGCGGCGGTCTCCGGCGCTATTGCGCGTGCCGATAGTGATTATTACGGTGGCCGTACAATCATGGTGATGGATACCATCAAAGAGACCGGTTATCGCGCGGATCAGCCTAGTCCCGTCGCTCGTCGCTACTGTCACGGACATGCGACCCTGACAGATGGTGCGGCTCCTCACGTTTATTATATGATTGAAGAAAAAGCCGGGCTGTTTGGCATCAGTTGGAATGTTGAAGCCTGCCTTTCAGGTCTTGACAAATGGCGTGTCTATGACGGTGGTTGTCGGACGGTTCGCCCGTAAGACCCCTATAGTAATTCCTCTTTTGCAAAGCTTTTAGCTCATTGTAGTCTCATCTGATTGCAGGAGAGATTTTTTGGCACGAGTGATCTATACGTCCAATCGAGAAACCACAAAGAAATCGATCTGCGTCCTTTTCTCATGCCTGCTTTTTCTGATTACGTTCGGAAAAAATTCAATTGCGGCTGAAAAAGCGGGCGATTTTGATTATTTCGTCCTTTCTCTTTCCTGGTCTCCAAGTTATTGCGCAGCAAACGGATCCAGGGCCAACAAAGCACAATGTGCATCCGGACGTCCTTATGCCTTTGTGGTTCACGGTCTTTGGCCACAATATGAAAAAGGTTGGCCCGACTACTGCAAAAGCCGTTTCGGCACATGGATTGATAGCAGTTTGATTGAGCGTATGCTGCCGATTATGCCCAGCAAACCCCTTGTCATCCATCAATGGCGCAAACATGGAACCTGTTCGGGGTTGTCGCCGGAAGATTATTTCAAGCAAACAGAGCGTGCGATGGCACGTGTCAAAATTCCCCCAGCATTTTCCACCATCAAGCGGCATGTTACCGTATCGCCGGATAAGGTTGAAAAGGCATTTCGAGTGGCCAATCCGGGGTTGAACGAAACATCGATCGCAGTGACGTGCGATAAGAAACGGCTGCGCGAGGTGCGTATTTGTTTTGACAAAGATCTGGACTTTCGTCCCTGCAAGGCAGTCGACAATGCACATTGCAGAGCAAAAAGCGTTGTGATGCCACCGATCAGATCTCGTTGAGCCTCTGTGTCCGGCGCATCAATGTATTGCGACATGTTTTCAGGCACTAAACCGCGTTTGGGACCTTCCCGCCGTCATCTGGATTATAAAAAGCCAATGCATGCAAAATTACCGGTACAACCGCATTCCACTGAGACTTCGCAATCTGTTGCCCTCGGTCTGATCACCACAATCGCCCTGTTGACGGTGCTGGTGTTGTCTTCCCTGGCGGTGTTAGCTGACGAAAAGGTTTTCGCTCAATGGCAAACTGCCTGTGCGCCTGACAGTGTGTGCACGGCTTATTCACCTGCATTATCGGGCACCAACGCACGCATCCAATTCGATCGCGACATTGACAACGGCGAGGCATGGTCTGTCGGCTTTTCCCTTCCGGCACCATTTCCTGATCAATCCCGTCCGGTTCAGATCTCAATTGACGGAAGCGCCGGGATTGTTCTGACGCCTCAATCCGGATTTGCCCTTTATGGAGACGGCGGAGCATTGTACGTGAAAGCCGGCCGAACCACGGCAGAACTGTTCGGCAAACTGAAACGAGGCAATCGGACCCGCCTGTCCTATATCGACGTGACCGGTGCACCGCATGACTTTGATTTTTCCCTCGATGGCCTTAGTGCCAGCCTGCTCTTTATCGCCGAACAGCAGGGATACGACCAGGTTGGGCAAGATATTGCAGCACCGCAACATCTTGTTGAGCAGGTCAAACAGGATGATGCAAAACTCATTGCTGAGCAGGGAATCCCGGATCTGTTGTACGAGCGCCATGTAAATGGCAGCGATTGTGAGGATCCCGATTCGACCAGACTATCGAGCATGCAGCCGCTCATTGCGCCCCTGTCCCCGGTTACAACGCTGTATGCGATACCTTGTACCGTTCATGCCTACAATATTACCTATCGGCTTTACACGGTGGACAGAGGTGAAATCGGTGGCATCAGCCCGCTGTATTTTGCGACATATTCTCGCAAGTTCGGCTGGTCGGGAACGGATCTGTTGTTTAACATTTCCTATGACGAAGCGTCCGCTTCCCTCTCGGCTTTCTACAAAGGACGCGGTTTGGCGGACTGTGGCAATTCCGGTCTATGGAAATGGGATGAGTATGCGTTCAGGATGATCTCATTCCGATCTCATGAAACATGTGATGGCACGAGTAACTCCGACAAGTGGGAGAAAGTTTTTCCCTGACAATCAATCAGGTGACCCATTCCCGGACCTGTCATCGTCATACAGTCCACAAATTGTCGAGCATTCTCTATTATTTGCCTGTTTCTTGAGATAAGCATCAGAGATGCAACCTGTTCCAGTTCAGGAGACCCAATGCTTACTTTACGCTCTTCCCCACCCTCTCCGTTTGGCAGAAAAGTTAAAATTGCAGCTTCCGTTCTGGGCTTATCGGATCAGATTAGCGTCCTGACGGCCGATACCAACGATGCCGATGACAGTCTGCGCCTCCAGAACCCTCTGGGAAAAATTCCTGTTCTTGTGCTCCAGAACGGCCAAACAATCTACGACAGCCGGGTCATCGTCGAGTATCTGGACACGCTCTCGAACACTTCTGTGTTTCCCTCCGGCGATGCCCGGTTTACAGCCCTGCGCGGACAGGCACTCGCTGACGGGATAATGGATGCTGCACTCGTTCAGGTTTATGAGCACCGGTTCCGGGATGCCGAACGCCGGGATGCTGCGTGGATCAGCTATCAGGCCGAGAAAGTTACCAGGGGTCTCTCGTATCTTGAAAACGGTATTCTCAGTCTTGAAAAGCAAGTCATGATTGACGATATCGCGCTTGCCTGTGCGCTGGGCTATCTCGACCTCAGGTTCGACGGAGTCTGGCGGCAAACCCACCCCAAACTGGTTGCATGGCTCGATGCTTTCTCCGATACGGTGCCCATCTATCAGCAAACAGCTATTTGAACGTATTTCGCGCGTTTCAAGAAAATGCGCCGTCCTCTAGCTCTTTGCTTTGTCACCAATCCAACAAACGCTCTAAAACATCAAAGGCCCGGATTGTTGTCCGGGCCTTTGATTATCAAGATGTACCGCCTGGGAGGAAAAGGCGGTCATTGTGCGGTTAGAACTTGTAACTGATACCCGCTTTAATCTGATGCGCGCTGAGATCGCTATTAACGGTCTGTGTACCCAGATTATAGGATTCATCGCCGAAATCGACGTAGGAATACTCAAGACGGGTAGAGATATTCTGAGTGACAAGCGCTTCTGCACCAGCACCGGCCGTCCAGCCAAATCTGATATCACTGTCCGATCCGTTCGGTCCGGATAGTTCAACATCGGCAATTGCCAGACCACCAACACCATAAAGAAGGAACTGATCGAACGTGACACCAGCGCGACCACGGACTGTAGAAATCCATGACGTTTCGGCCGTTACGCTCTGACCGCCGATCGTTTCGGTGTCTTCATAGTCGGTAAAATCAAACTCCGCTTCCGCACCGAGAAGGAAACTCGGCGAAAGCATGTAGTTATAACCGGCATGAGCACCACCGATGATACCATCGGCATCGATATCACCTCCCGATGTGCCGAAATTTGCCCAGCCCCATCCAAGATGGCCCCCGACATAAAATCCCGACCAGTCAATACGCGCCGCCGGGACAACCGTTTCCTCAATGTCAACGATTCCGACAGGAGCCGGTAAGTCTGCGGCAATCACTGGTGAGGTTGCGCCAACGCCAACGAGCGAGGCAATAACAACACCAGCATAAGCAACTCGAGTCATAAAAAAACTCCACTAGAGGTTTAGCGAACGAACGATCTGAGACCGCGCGTCCGATATGCGCAATGTAGGCACCAATTGTGGCAACCCAAGATGCGAACTATGAAAAGTTTAAGATAAATTGGAACAAATTCGCCACAGGATGAATGATCAGTTAAAACAACAGGTAAACCAAACGTTAACGCCTAATACCTTAGTAATAATGACAATAATTCCGTGAGCATTCAGGCGATATGGCAAAGTTAATTCCTCTTACAATCTTCATAATTGCTAAAAATGAGGCTGATCGAATTGCGGCAACATTGAACCCGGCCATGAAGTTGGCTGAGGATGTTCTGGTCGTTGATTCCGGATCAACGGATGGCACACAAGGCTTGTGCGAAAGTATCGGCGCCCGTGTGCTGCATAACGAGTGGCCAGGTTACGGTCCCCAAAAACGATTTGCAGAGGATAACAGCAAGTTTTCCTGGTTGCTCAATCTGGATGCCGATGAGGTCATGCCAGTTGGGCTGGTCGAAGAACTGCGCGATCTCTTCAAAGATGGAGCGCCCGACGTCAAGGCGTGGGAAATCCCGATTGCAGAGGTTTTTCCTGGAGAAAGCCAACCACATCGCTACGCCTATTCGCTGGCACCGGTTAGGCTCTATTCGAAGGAAGTTGGCCGTTACTCAGAGAGCCCCGTACATGATCGCGTTGTTCTTGAACCGAACACCAACGTTCATCGCCTCAAGAACCGCATCCATCATTTTTCCACGCGTTCCCTGGCGCACGAAATGCAGAAATTCAATAACTATTCGGATATGCAGGTCTCAGACTTGGCAAAACGCGGCAAGACGCTGCCGGGTTGGCGGCTGTTTACGGAGTTTCCGTTCGCGTTTTTCAAAGCCTACTTTCTGCGTCGGCACTTTCTGCGAGGACAATACGGCTACATGGTTGCGATGAACTATGCGATGTTCCGGCATCTGCGCGTGGCCAAGCATCTGGAACGTCGATTGATGGCTAACAGCGAGGCATCGTCGGAAAACGACACGCTGTCATAACCCTCCAGGTATCGGTTCGATCGTGTTTGCTGTTCGCAAAGCCGGCCCCCTCTTTCTCGAAATGCCCGGACTGACCATAGAATTACGTGAATAAGCGCTCTTGGGCTTTTTTCCGCAGGCCACATCCCCTATATACCGGAGGTCCCCTGCCGCAGGGAGACTGTCCAATCTGATTGGCCCATCTAAGGCGAGCCATAGAAGCCCCTACGCACTGCGTATCAAGCCGACTGGAAACCAATAAGTAATGCTCGACTATGTTAGCTTGATCGGCGGCCTCATCCTCTTACTCATTGCCGGTGATGTGCTGGTCCGTGGATCGGTCGGCATCGCCGAACAGCTCAATATTCCACCCATCGTCATCGGACTCACAATTGTCGCTTTCGGAACTTCAGCGCCGGAACTTGTGATCTCCCTCAGGGCCGCACTCAATGATGCACCGGGCATAGCTCTTGGCAATGTGGTGGGCTCCAATATCACCAATGTTCTTCTGGTCATGGGTGTCCCCGCTTTGATCGCGCAAACGGATTGCGATGAAAAAGGATCCTTTCGCACTGCTGTTTTCATGCTGGCCATAACGGTAGTTTTCATTGCTCTCTGCCAGTTCTCCCCTCTGACGATGGCGTCCGGAATTGCTCTTCTGGCACTGCTTACGCTTTATCTGCTGGACAATGTTCGCGCTTCAAGGCGTGCACGTGCCGTCCACCGGGAAAATGCCAGCATTGCAACCACCCAGGAAAACCATGAGTTGATCGATGGCGTTGAAGGCGTGCCGCATCGACCGGGACTGGCAATCCTTTTTGTCTTTGTGGGTCTGATCGGCCTGCCTTTGGGCGCTCATTTTACCATTGAGGGGGCAACAGCCCTTGCTCGCAGTTGGGGTGTAACGGAAACCGTCATCGGCCTAACGGTCATTGCGCTCGGCACATCGCTGCCAGAATTGGCAACAACACTGATGGCCATCGCCAGAAAACAAGGCGCAGTTGGGCTTGGCAATGTCATCGGATCGAATATTTTCAATTTGCTTGCCATCGTCGGCACAACCGCAGTCGTCGTGCCAATTGCCGTGCCTGCTGAATTACTGCGCTTTGATGTCTGGGTCATGTTGGGCGTGACCGTACTATTGTTCCTTTTTGCCTGGTTAAAGGTCAAAATCGGGCTCACTATAGGCCTTGCCCTGGTCACTGCGTACGCCATTTACATCTATCTGGTATTTGTAACAGGCCATGTCAGTTGAACGACGAGGACATCCGTGAGCGACACCACAGACAGTCTACAGCCTGAACAAACAGTACTGGTAACCGGTGCAGCCCGCCGAATTGGACGGCATATTGCAACGGATCTCGCCGCCTGTGGCTGGAAAGTGGCCATTCACGCGAATAACAATATCGAAGAAGCGCGCAGATTTGCGCATGAGGTTTGTGCAGCAGGCGGGATAGCCGCGGCATTTGGTGCGGACTTGACAGAGCCGGAACAAATCGACGCCCTGGTCAAGGAGGCGGCATCAGTTCTTGGCCCTCTGACAACACTCGTCAATTGCGCCTCTATATTCATCGAAGATGATGTCAGGTCACTTGATCACGAATTGTTTGATCGGCATTTCGCCATCCATGTCAGGGCTCCCAGTCTTCTGGCAAAGGCCTTTGCGGATCAGCGGCCCACAAACGTTGCGGGCAATATCATAAACATCATCGACCAGCGTGTTTTCAAACTGACACCCCAATTTTACTCCTACACCTTGTCCAAATCGGCCCTGCTCACGGCCACCAAAACCATGGCCCAGGCAATGGCACCGCATATTCGGGTGAATGCAATTGGACCCGGCCCAACCCTGAAAAATTGCAGACAAGAAGACAGCGATTTTGAAAAACAGGTTGACGCTCTCCCATTGCGCCGTGGGCCAGAACTGGCAGAATTCGCAAAAACCATCCGTTTCCTGGTCAATACACCATCGATCACGGGTCAAATGATCGCGCTGGATGGAGGGCAGCATCTCGCCTGGGAAACACCGGATGTTGTGGGCATGAAAGAATAGTTTGAATCATATCCCGTGCCGGAGGAGTCACATTTACGATCAGGATATGCGATGAAACAGATGCCCTGAGATATACTGGGGCATTGCCTCGATTCCCAAACGCCTCAAACATGCTGAACCGATGACGGAAATCAATAAAAACACCAGCGCTCAAAAACCCGCCACCGGTGTGGAAGTGATCGCCGACTTTGTAAAAAACCTTCCCAACAGCCCCGGCGTCTATCGAATGATCGCTGAGGACGATGAAGTCCTTTACGTCGGCAAGGCCCGCTCACTAAAAAAGCGGGTCACCAGCTACACACGAATTCAAGGCCAGTCCAATCGGATCATCCGGATGATTCAGGCCACGGCCACAATGGAATTTGTGACCACAAGAACTGAAACCGAAGCGCTGCTGTTAGAGGCCAATCTGATCAAGCGGCTGCGGCCCCGCTTCAATGTGCTGCTCCGCGACGACAAGAGTTTCCCCTACATTATCCTGTCGGGTGAACATCCAATACCTGCGATCGGCAAACATCGCGGCGCGAGAAAACGCAAAGGCGATTACTACGGCCCCTTTGCATCAGCCGGTGCGGTCAACCGCACGATCAACGCGCTGCAAAAAGCATTCCTGCTGCGGAATTGTTCAGACAGCTATTACGCCAACAGAAGCCGACCGTGCCTGCTTTATCAAATAAAGCGGTGTGCCGCACCGTGCACGGGGGAAATTTCTGAGGCCAACTATGCTGTACTTGTAAAGGAGGCCAAGAGCTTCCTTTCGGGCAAAAGCGGCGTGGTCAAGTCCGATCTGGCGGCAGCCATGGAACGAGCTTCCGAAGAACTCGATTTCGAGCAGGCGGCAATCTATCGCGATCGCTTAAGCGCTTTGTCTCACGTCCAGAGCCACCAGGGCATCAATCCACAAACGGTATCCGAAGCAGACGTATTCGCTATTCACCAGGATGGGGGACAGAACTGTATTCAGGTTTTCTTCTTTCGCACCGGACAGAATTGGGGTAACCGGGCGTATTTTCCAAAGGCTGACAAAAGCCTGGATGCGGGAAGTGTCCTGCAGAGTTTTTTGACGCAGTTTTATGACGATAAACCAATTCCAAAGCAGATCCTGCTGTCCCACGCAATCGACGAACTTGACTTGCTCTGCGCCGCACTGAGTGAAAAGGCCGGTCGCAAAGTAGAGATAGCGCTGCCCAGACGCGGCGAAAAAAAAGATCTGACCGATCACGCCGGGGACAATGCTCGCGAGGCTCTGGGGCGACGCCTTGCAGAGAGTTCCTCTCAAAATCGACTGTTGGAGGGCGTTAGCAAGGTTTTCGACCTCAAACGGATGCCCAGACGGATCGAAGTATACGATAACTCTCACATCATGGGCACTAACGCCGTTGGCGGTATGATTGTTACCGGACCCAGCGGTTTTGCCAAAAATCACTACCGTAAATTCAACATCAAGTCAGAGGATCTCGTTCCGGGCGATGATTATGGAATGATGCGCGAGGTGTTGACGCGACGGTTTTCTCGTCTGCTTCGAGAGGAGAGCGCAAGTAAACCTGATTATAACGCGGAAACGAATTCAGAGGGTGATGAACACGTCGACCAGGCAGAGGTACCGCCCTGGCCCGATATCGTATTTATTGATGGCGGCAAAGGACAACTGAGCGCGGTTACAGAAACACTGCGGGAACTGGGCATCACCGATGTACCACTGGTAGGCATTGCCAAAGGTCCCGATCGAGATGCCGGTCGCGAAAAATTCTTTGTAAATGGCAA
The DNA here is from genome assembly GCA_039976075.1 of Stappiaceae bacterium. GTDB lineage: Bacteria > Pseudomonadota > Alphaproteobacteria > Rhizobiales > Stappiaceae > JBDWFY01. Next base: position 583,565 of record JBDWFY010000022.1, on the reverse strand, counting down.
GGACAGCTTCATGCTGCCTGAAAGAGATCCGGTTCTGTATTTCATTCAGCGGCTTCGGGATGAAGCACACCGGTTCGCGATCGGCACCCATCGCGCAAAACGCAAGAAAGACATCGCAACCAACCCGCTGGATGAAATTGCCGGAATTGGACCAACCCGAAAACGCGCGCTACTCCATCATTTTGGTACAGCAAAGGCGGTTTCCAAAGCGGGCATCGACGACCTCCGAGCCGTTGATGGTATATCAGAATCAACCGCGAGGCTTATATTCGATCATTTTCACGAGCATTCGTGATTTGCAGACAGTAAGCTGGAACACGACACTTCGGAGCACGCTGAAGCGGAACCATGACCAAAAAGCCCTCAAATGCGACCGGTGCCGGGTATTCCGGCACGCCGCTTCTAAAAAAACTGGGCATTAAGCCGGGAATGAACGGTGCATTCCTTTCGTTGCCCGAAGACGCGCCAATCGAACTCTCCACGTTCGATGAATGGGGGGAGATACAGTTCGCATCCGACGTTTCCACCATCCCGACGGAGCGAGACTTTATCCACCTGTTCGAAAAAAATCTCGATCAGTTTCTCGCTATTCTCCCAGAGGTCAAACTGCGGCTTAAATCCAATGGTATGATCTGGGTGTCGTGGCCAAAAAAGGCGTCCAAGGTTCCTTCAACCATGAATGAGGATCTTATTCGCAAATCAGCAATCGAAAATGGCTTGGTCGATATCAAGGTCTGTGCCGTGGACACCGTTTGGTCTGGTTTAAAATTGGTGATACCGGTCAAGTACCGCTAGGAAATTAATCCCTATTGGAGCTGGGAATGACCGTAATCTCAGAACCCACCACTCTCAGCTGAACCGCAATTAGGGGGATACGCGCCCACCAGTGATCAAATTTGGGTCAAAGCGTGACAATCCCGTGGCTAAGAATTGACCTAACGAGAATGGCGTGCTTGTGTCATAGTCAAACTCCAAATTGCACATCTGTCCCTAGTGCGTATGTGAGATCAAAGCCAAATAAAATATGTCTCGATCCCAACTCTTCTCCTTGCCGAACATCCTGACGTACGGGCGCATTGTTGCTGTGCCCGCGCTCGCCTTTTGTTTTTACTTTCCGGGCCTTACCGCGCGATGGATTGCAGTGCTAATCTTTGTTGCTGCTGCCATCACTGACTTTTTCGACGGCTATCTGGCTCGCGCCTGGAAACAGCAATCATCGCTTGGACGGATGCTCGATCCCATAGCTGACAAGCTGCTGGTCTCTGTCAGCCTGCTCATGTTGGCATCAGACAATTCAATCGGCGGCTGGTCTCTGATTGCGGCGCTTATCATTCTTTGCCGTGAAATTCTTGTTTCGGGCCTGCGAGAATATCTTGCCGAACTGCGCGTCAGCGTTCCGGTTACTCAGTTGGCCAAGTGGAAAACAACCGCCCAGCTGATTGCAATCGGTTTCTTGCTTGCCGGTCCGGCAGGTGACAAGGTGATCGAAGGCACGTCCCTTGCCGGTCTGATTTTGCTTTGGATTTCCGCAATACTGACAATTTACACAGGGTATGATTATTTCAGAGCCGGAATTGGCCACCTCATTGAGGAACCATCTGGAGAGTCACCCAAATGAAGTTACTGTATTTTGCCTGGGTTCGGGAGAGAATTGGGCTCGCTGAAGAAGAAGTTGATCCGCCGGCGGACATCACGACACCGTCGGATTTGCTCGTCTGGCTGAAGTCCAGAGGGCCAGAATTCGACCATGCCTTTGCAGAGCCGGAACTGATCCGCATCGCCGTTGATCAACAGCATATCGAGCATGACGAGCCTATCGGTGAAGCACGGGAAATCGCACTTTTCCCACCCATGACAGGTGGATAGCAATCGTCATGGAAGATGTTACACCAACGGTCAGGATACAGGCCGAAGACTTTGATCTTGAATTAGAGATCCGTCATCTGGCACAGAATCACACTGACATCGGTGCTGTGGTGACCTTCTCCGGCTTGTGCCGGGACGAAGCCGGGACGCTCGATGCCCTGGAACTTGAACACTATCCGCAGATGGCCGAAGCTGAAATTCGTCGAATTGCCAATGAAGCAATCCGGCGCTGGCCTCTCAATGGACTGACGGTGATCCACAGGCACGGTCGAATCTTGCCTGGTCACAATATAGTTCTGGTGGTTTCTGCAAGCCGACACCGTCAGGCAGCCTTTGACGCCGCGTCCTTCCTGATGGATTTTCTCAAAACGCGTGCTCCGTTCTGGAAAAAAGAACATCTCAAAGACGGATCATCCGGTAGTTGGGTCGATGCCAACACCAAAGATGACGACGCTCTGGCGCGCTGGAAGTAACGTTTTCGCCTCTCTGCCATCATTCTTCGCCAGAAGACAAAAAAGGCCGGAATAATACCGGCCTTTCGTTTTCGGTTGCTTTCTGCTGAATCGGATGTAACCGCTGAGCAGGTGCTTACCCAGTCGCCGTTTTCAGGTTGGCGGCAGGACGAATTGCCTGGTCATAGTCATTCATCAGAAGCTTGGTTATTTCGCCAACCTCAAAAGAATAGGGCCCAATTTCAGAAACAGGGGTCACTTCTGCTGCTGTGCCGGTCAGGAAACACTGTTCGAATTCAGCAAGTTCCTCGGGCATGATAACCCGCTCGATCAGATCCAGCCCTCTGGCTTTTGCAAGATCAATCACAGTTCGCCGAGTGATACCGTCAAGGAAACAGTCGGGGATTGGAGTATGAATTTTCCCATCCTTGACGAAGAACACGTTTGCACCGGTTGCCTCGGCTACCTGCCCCCGCCAGTCGAGCATCAGAGCATCTGCATATCCCTTTGCTTCAGCTGCGTGTTTGGAAATGGTGCAGATCATATATAGCCCTGCAGCCTTGGCACGACACGGCGCCGTCGCAGGATCCGGTCGACGATATTCCGCCATATCAAGTCGAATACCTTTCAGCCGTTCTTCGGGTGCGAAGTAACTCGGCCATTCCCAAGCCGCTATCGCCAGATGAATGGTGTTGTCTTGCGCTGACACGCCCATCATCTCACTACCCCGCCATGCGACCGGTCGAATGTACGCATCAATGAGGTCGTGACGCACAAGAATTTCCTTGCAGGCATCATTGATCTGCTCTGCGCTCCAGGGAATCTCAAATCCAAGGATCCGTCCGGATTCAATCAACCTGTCGGTATGCTCTTCCAGCTTGAAAATCTGCCCCCCATAGGCCCGTTCACCTTCAAACACGGAGCTGCCATAGTGCAGGCCATGGGTTAGCACATGCACATTTGCCTGTTTCCAGGGAATAAATTCTCCATCGAACCAGATTAATCCGTCACGTTGATCGAAAGGCAGCCCGGCCATGATTACTCTCCATATCTGTGGGCGTGCGAAACACACCATGCCGGAAGATCGTCCAGCGCCTGCAAAGCGCCGATATCCCGTTTTCCAACCGGTGATTTTGCTTCCTTGCCAAACAATCGTTATCTTTCAATTGAACCGGTGACGCACTAAATTGTTTACAGAAGAGGGGTTTTCCCATTCGAGTAACAATTGATGCGAAGATGGCGATCCTAAGTACGATCATTTCGCCGAAAGCACCTCCTAAGTAACAATCGATCAGAAATAAGTCAACATGGCTGACGTAAATTTTAATAAGATTTCAGAATCGGCTCCTTTGCAAAAGAGCGCTGGAGCGATGTCGGACCAGCACATCACGCCTGATCTGATTGAATTAATCGAACTTCTGTTCTTTGCATATCGGGATTTCATCTCCGATCCGGATCAGATTTTGGCGGAATTCGAATTCGGTCGGGCGCATCACCGGGTTCTCCATTTTGTCACCCGAAATCCCGGAATGCGCGTCACGGAATTGCTGGATATCCTCAAAATAACCAAGCAGAGCCTTGGTCGCGTCCTCAAGCAGTTGGTTGATGAAGGTTACATCCTTCAGCAGACCGGCCCACGTGATCGCCGCCAGCGCCTGCTGTATCCCACAGACAAAGGTCTCGCCCTTTCACAGCGGCTGTCTCAACCTCAATCGGAGCGACTTGCCCGTGCTTTATCGCAAATGCCGAAGGGCAGCCAGGAAATTGCCCGACAATTTCTTTATCTGATGACGAACGAGAATGAGCGGACGACAGTGGCAAAACTTGCCGGAAACGCGAAACGGAATGATGCCTAGATGGTAAGCCAGGACCCTCAAACGACGGATGCGGCCCTCGTCGATGACGACGCCGCCCACCTTCTTCTGATTGACGACGATCAACGCATACGGACGCTGCTGAGCCGGTTTCTCGCCGAACAGGGATATCGCGTTACCGCCGCGGAAAATGCGGCAGATGCACGTCGAAAAATGGAAGGCCTGACCTTCGATTTACTGGTTCTGGACGTGATGATGCCCGGCGAAAGCGGATTGGAATTTGCAGCCGCCCTCCGTGAAAACTCGCAGATACCCATTTTGATGCTGACGGCGCGATCGGAAACCGTCGATCGTATTGCCGGACTTGAAACAGGCGTCGACGATTATCTGGCAAAGCCGTTCGAGCCTCGGGAACTGCTTCTCCGGATCGGTGCGATCTTAAAACGCGGTGGCCCGAAAGAACCGACCCGACCAACGGAAATCCGCTTTGGTCCGTTTGTATTTCAGATTGATCGCAGTGAGCTGAGGCGCGGCGAGGAAGTCATTCGACTGACGGATCGCGAGAAGCAGATTCTTGCTCTGTTTGCCGACCGTCCCGGTGAGACTGTACCCCGGCACGAAATTATCGGTGGTGATCAGGGTCAGGGGGAACGAACAGCGGACGTTCAGATAAACCGGCTGCGCCGAAAGATCGAGGAAGATCCCAGTAATCCGCTTTATTTGCAGACGGTTCGCGGCATTGGCTATCGATTGTTCGCCGACTGAGGTCTCTCATGGAACGACTTGCACGCCATCCGATTTCAGTCCTCATTCTCGGAACCATCCGGGGAGTAGCAAGATTTCTTAGAAAGCCCTATTCCCTACTTTCACGCAAACTCTATCGATGGATGCCCAAAGGGCTTTTTGGGCGATCGCTCCTGATTTTTCTGCTGCCGATGATCATCCTACAGGCTGTTGTCGCCTATGTGTTCCTGGAACGTCATTGGGAGCTTGTTACGCAGCGCCTGTCAGAATCCGTCGCGCGGGATGTGGCCGCGATCGCGGACCTTGTTGAAAACATGCCGGTGGCAGCTGATCGCGATCAAATCATAAGAATTGCGCAGGAAGACCTGCAGCTCTTCGTTTCGTTGCTGCCGCTAAAGCCGCTTCCCAAACCCCGACCAAAACCATTCTTCAGCCTGCTTGACCGCCATCTCAGCCAGAGTATTCGCGATCTCGTCCAACGCCCTTTCTGGATCGACACCGTCGGCAATTCGCGGAACGTGGAAATAAGAATCCAGTTGAAGGAGAATGTCTTGCGGGTCTTTGCCCGCCGCAGCCACACTTATGCGTCCAATTCTCATATTTTCATTGTCTGGATGATCAGTACTTCTCTTGTATTAATCACAGTTTCCGTCCTGTTCCTGCGTAATCAGATACGGCCCATTCAACGGTTGGCCGCCGCTGCGGAGGCCTTCGGTATGGGCAGGCCAGTTGATAATTTTCGTCCCGCCGGCGCCAGCGAAGTACGCCGCGCCTCGTATGCATTTTTGGAAATGCGCCAGCGCATTGAACGCCAGCTCGATCAGCGTACAGCCATGCTGGCGGGTGTCAGTCATGATCTGCGAACCGTACTGACTCGGTTTCAGCTTCAGTTAGCACTGATCAACCCCGACGGACCGGAGGCGGAGGGTTTGAACAAAGACATCAGTGAGATGAATCAGATGCTCGAGGCCTATCTCGCCTTCGCACGGGGAGACGAAGACGAGGCATCTGATGAACTGGACATCCCGCTGCTTCTTGAAGAGCTGGAAACAGAGGCAGAAATTGCCGGCAGTTCGGCCAGCTCAACGTTCAAAGGCGCACCTATAGCGGTGGTCAAACCTGTCGCTTTTAAACGCTGCCTTTCCAATCTGGTCATCAATGCCTGCCGATACGGCTCCATCGTTGAACTCCAGGGCATTCATACCGATGGATGGCTGACGATTACAGTGCACGACGACGGACCTGGGATTCCTGAAGAGGAGCGTGAAAACGTTTTTCGCCCGTTTTATCGAATTGATACTGCACGCAATCAGGATGAAAGCAGTACTGGCCTGGGGCTTGCCATTGCGCGGGATGTTGCCCGTGGACACGGCGGTGACATCGTACTGGGAAAAAGTCCGCTTGGCGGTTTAAAGGTACGGGTTCGCATTCCCGCTTGATCGTCGGCTGACCCGCCAAATGGCTGCACGGATATACGGGACACCAGTTCGCCAGACAGGCAGACAGGCAGACAGAAAAATTCAGTGCATCTGGGTACCGTTTGGGACTGATTGCTCGACAGATGCCAAAACCACATGGCCCTCATCATCGGTAAATCCCAATGTCAGAACTTCCGACATGAACGGACCGATTTGCCGGGGTTGAAAATTAACCACCGCCAGCACCTGGCGACCGGTCAGCATTTCGAGCGTATAGTGATGTGTAATCTGGGCGCTGGATTTCTTGATTCCGATTTCCGGCCCAAAATCGATCTGCAGTTTGTAGGCAGGTTTTCGCGCCTGGGGAAACTCTTCCGCCAGCACAACTGTGCCAACCCGAATATCAACTGCCGCAAAAGCATCGTAATCTATCGTCTCACGACGCATTTGGTCCGTCATCACGCTCCCCCGAAATCATTTGGTGCCAAACCGCAAAAAATCACTGCGGCGAGGCGGTTTCAGACCCGGATGGCCCTGTCGAATGACGGCGCCATTTTTGCGCTCGTTCGAGTGCAGACCCAACTCTGGATGCAAAACGTTCAACCTGGTCCAGCCTGCGCAAAGCCCCCTCTCCGCGATTTAACTCGCGGTCAAGCGCCGCCATAGTCTTGGCAAGTCCGGCATCTTTGTCGTCAAGCCAAACGCGTAAGATCCGGCTGTAGGCGACCACCAATCCCTGCAATTTGATGCCGCCCTTCAGACCACTGGCCTCGATCCCGGCTGCTGAGAGCATCCATCGCATCGACGTGAGTGCCTTGTTGTTCAGTGACAATGCCAGTGAAGGATCGCCAGAGGCTTCCTTTGATATCTGTGCGACCGCTTCGCGGTAAGGCGCAAGCGCATCAAGACGCGCCATAAGAATATCGAACAATCGATCCTTGGCTGTTTCCTCAGCATCAAACTCATCCAGACCATCAAGAACGATCTGATCGACCATCGCGGTAAAGTCTTCAATCAGTGACAGGCGATTGCGATAACTGCCCCGTAGTGTCGACAGTTTGACACCGCATTGCTCGGAAAGTGCGCGCAGATCAACATCAGTCGTCCCCTCCGTTGCCACCATTTCCATATAAACAGTCAGAATTTTCCGACGGGTCTTTTCTGCAACCATAAAAACAACTCCTGAACAGCGTTATGAACGCCTAAACTCACTCTCAACATAAGTACCGTAGTGTGAAAATCAATTTTGCTGTTCCATACCACGCCTGATCGCCACTCTTGACGAGCAAGAAAAAGCGTCTTTCGGATCAAATAAGTGAGGTATGCTCAATCTGCCAGTTCGGCCGCCCGTCGTGCTGCTGAGAGAATCGCCTCATCCATTAATTTCTGCAAACCGCCCTCGGCCATAAGAACATCCAGCGCTGCAGCCGTAGTGCCACCAGGGCTGGTAACGTTTTTCCGAAGTACATCCGCAGACAAGTCTGATTGATGCATGAGTTCCCCGGCACCGGAAACGGTATGGCGGGCAAGTTTTATTGCAACATCTGCCGGTAGTCCGGCACGTCGTCCGGCTTCGGCAAGACACTCGGCAAGCAGGAACACATAAGCCGGACCGGATCCGCTCACAGCCGTCACCAGATCGATCTGATCTTCGCGTTCAACCCAGATAACAGTGCCGATTGCGGACAATAGCTCTGTCACAACCGCGACGTGATCGTCCTGGACATGGGAATTACCAACTGCGGCCGTTATGCCTCTTTTTACCTGCGCGGGCGTGTTTGGCATGGCGCGAACAACGGGAACATCACCAAAAGCCTCCTCAAACGCCGCTATCGGCGTGCCGGCGGCGATTGACAGAACGAGTGTTTCCCGACTGACTGTCGATGCAACACTGTCCAGTACCAGGCGCATTATCTGTGGTTTCACAGCGATAAGAGCGACTGCCGGGGTGGGAGCAAGTTCCGCCTTTTCAACCAACCGAACGCCGCGATTTTTAAATAAGCCGACCATGTCATCGGAGGGATTGGGATCGCTGACGACGATCGCGTTCGGATCGTGGCCATGGTCCAGCCAGCCTTGTAGCATGGCGCCACCCATTTTCCCCGCCCCAACCAGGAGCAAAGGATGTTCTGGGGATAGGTTCATGCTTCTCCCACAGTCTCAAACAGAGCTGTGCTCATGGCTTCGCTGGCGGTCTTTCCGGCCCAAACGACAAACTGAAACGCCTGATAATAACGTTCACTTGACTCCAGGGCGTTCGAAAGCAGTCCCTCTATCTGCTGTGGATTGGCTTCCGCACCGCCTGCAAGCAGCAGCGATTGACGGAAAATAACCACGCCTTCGCCCGACCAAATGTCGAAATGCCCCATCCACATCTGTTCGTTGACCAATGCGAGCAATCGCACGACTTCCGTTTTGCGTGCTTCAACGACCTTTAGATCAAACGCACACGCAAGATGGAGCGCTTCCAACTCTTCCATCCAGGAAAAAGAAATATGATAGTCGCACCAGTGACCGGCCACGGAGATGGTGATCTCATCATCCCCTGCCCGTTCGAAGGTCCAGTCATTAACCGCAGCAATCTGTTCGATCGTATCGACAGGATTTGTGTGCCGTTCAGCTTCGATTTCAATGAGGCTCATGGTCGATCCTCGCAATCCGCAGGTTGTGAAATGCAAACGACGCGCATCTACTCTTACTCAACTCTCTGGGCGTAACTTTTCGGCCCAACTTTTTAGGATGTCTACTTGGCCAAATGCCAAGTCGATCCGTTTACTTCCTTACGTCTCACCATTCCAGGCGATACCGCTGATATCGCCGTTCAAACCTGTGGGTCAATCGCTACAATTGAGCGACATCTCGCCATCGAATCTCGATTTAGACCACTATATAGGCTTTCATGGCCACAGCGACACTAAATGCTGAGACCGGCTCACCCAAATTTGTGGACAGTTTGTTCAAGAAACGGTGAATTGAGATGACGGTCAAATCAGGATTTATCAGTTTTTGGCGCCCGGGCACGCGGTTTTTTTGCCTCGAGTGCCTCGATACGCGCCTTGAGACTTTCGTTTTCTTCCCGCGCCAACACAGCCATTTCCTTGACGGCTTCGAACTCTTCGCGTTGAACCATATCCATGTCGGACATCAGACGTTCCAACTGCGAGCGCATAGCCGTTTCTGCCTCACGGCGAACACCCTGTGCGACACCGGCCGCATCAGTCATCAATTTGGCAAAATCGTCGAGAATACGATTTGAAGATTGCGTCATCTAGATTACTCCATTGCCGAAACAGCAATAAATTTATACTCATTACCTATGCTCGAATGGTGTTTCGTTCAACCTATTCGGCATCCGAACTCTCATATGGTGTGCGGCGAAGCGCCTCACAGAGGCTTGACGCGGCCCCTTAATATCAGCAACGTCCTAATTCGTTCTCCCACCGGAAACCGTTCATGATCTCTACAGCCATACCTTTTCCAACCGTCGATCCTGTCCTTGTCGAATTCGGACCACTCGCCATTCGATGGTATGCGCTTGCCTATATAGTCGGCATCATTCTGGCTTGGCGGTACATGCGTGCGCTGGTTACTACACCAGCTCTCTGGGGCGGCAGAAAACGGCCAACGCCGCTGGATATCGATGACTTTGTCCTCTGGGCCACACTGGGTATCGTTCTGGGGGGGCGTCTGGGCTATGTTTTGTTCTACAACCCGGCGTATTTTCTGGCAAATCCGCTTGAAATCGTGATGTTGTGGGAAGGCGGCATGTCCTTTCACGGTGGTTTTATCGGCACCGTGCTGGCGATGATTCTGTTTTCGAAATCTCGGGGATTGGCGATCTTGACATTATTCGATCTGGCGGGCGCAGCGGCGCCGATCGGATTGTTTTTTGGACGCCTTGCTAACTTTATCAATTCGGAACTCTGGGGCCGCACAACTGACCTCCCATGGGGAGTCGTCTTCCCCACCGGCGGCCCCGAGCCCCGGCATCCAAGCCAAATCTATGAAGCGGTCCTGGAAGGAATCGTTTTGTTTTTTGTGCTCCGTCTGCTGACCCACAAGCAGAAAAAATTGTTTCATCCCGGGTTCATAGCTGGCGCTTTTGCCGCCGGATACGCTTCGGCGCGGATAATCTCTGAGTTTTTCAGGAGCCCCGATCCGCAAATTGGTTTTCTCTTTGGCGGTGCAACCATGGGGATGGTGCTATCGCTGCCGATGCTTGTTATCGGCATAATCGTCATGCTGTGGGCTGCGCATCGGCGCGAAGCAACGTGATCGAACGTTAAATGACCCCAGGTATTGCCGCACCGCTCACTCTGCTGGATAAGATACGTCGGCAAATCCTGTCAAACGGCCCAATCAGTATCGCAGACTACATGGCGCAATGCCTCGGCGATCCAAAATTCGGCTACTACATGACGAAGGATCCTTTTGGAACCGCCGGCGATTTTATTACGGCTCCGGAAATCAGCCAGATGTTCGGTGAACTGGTAGGCGGCTGGTGTGTGGAAACATGGAAACAGCTTTCCAAACCTTCAAAATTCAACCTGATCGAAATAGGGCCAGGACGGGGCACTTTGATGAGCGATCTGCTGCGAATCGCAGCACTGGATTCTGAATTTCACGCCGCAGCCAGCATTCACTTGATCGAAACCAGTCCGTTGCTCAAACGCCACCAACAGGAAACTCTCGAAAACGCAAAACTTGCCGTTTCCTGGCATGAAAGCATGGCATCCATCTCCGATGCGCCAACCATACTCATCGCAAACGAGCTGCTTGACGCGCTGCCGATCAGGCAATTCATGTTCACGGATTCTCTCTGGCGCGAACGTGTCGTGGGTGTTGGACAAGACCAGAAGCTGGCATTTGGACTTGGTGCTGCAACACTTGATCCAAAATCTTTGCCAAATCACTGCCACCAGATTGACGAAGGAACGACTGTAGAAATCTCTACTGCCGTAACCAACCTCGTTGAAGATATCAGTCGCACTCTGTTACGAAATGGTGGCGCATGTCTCCTGATCGATTATGGATATACGCGCTTTACGACCGGCGATACGCTTCAGGCTGTGAAAACTCATAAACCCACCGGCATACTTGACGAGCCTGGAGAAGCGGATTTGACTGCCCACGTCAATTTCGATGCGGTAAAGCGGGCCGCCAAATTATCCGGCGTCTACCATCATGGCCCACTCGAACAGGGCACATTTTTGTTGAACCTGGGACTTCTTGAAAGGGCCGGTCAGCTCGGTTCGGACAAGGACCGCAAAACACAGGAACAAATCCGTGCGGATGTAGAGCGATTGGCAGCGCCGGATCAAATGGGCAATCTGTTTAAGGTGTTTGCTATGTCGTCTGAAGCACTTAATCTGCCCGGTTTTCAGAACTGAATAACCGGTTACCGTGACCGTGGGAAGGATTTCGAATGATTGAAGCGCCGGATCTGAGTGCTATTCAGGGCATCAAGCATGCGTTTTTTACCCGATCAGGCGGGGCCTCGGAAGGCATCTATCAGTCTCTCAATATCGGTCTCGGATCCAAAGACCATCGTGATAGTGTTCTTGAAAATCGCAGTCGCGTCTGCCGAAATCTCTCGGTTAGCGAAGATGCCCTTGCCACCCCGCATCAGGTTCATTCTGCAACTGCAGTCAAGGTTTCCAAAGTCTGGGAACCAGGTAAAGGACCCAAAGCCGATGCGGTTGTTACTGACAAGGCAGGGATAGCACTAGGTATCGCAACGGCGGATTGTGGCCCGGTTCTTTTTGCCGATAAGTCTGCGAATGTCATTGGTGCCGCTCATTCGGGATGGCGCGGTGCTCACGATGGCATATTGGAAGCAACAGTGATTGCAATGGAAGAGCTCGGCTCCACGCGTCGCGATATCATCGCCGTTTTGGGCCCGACGATATCGGCCAAGGCCTATGAAGTAGGGCCGGAATTCAAAGAACGGTTTATTACTTCGCAATCCGGCAACGAAAAGTATTTCCAACCTTCCGCCAGACAAGATCACGCAATGTTCGACCTTCCTGCTTATATCGTGGCTCGTCTGCAGGGCATCGGTGTGGGTACCGTCGCTGATCTCAGCCTTTGCACCTACGCCGACGACAAACGCTTTTATTCCTATCGCCGGTCGACCCATCTCAACGAACCGGATTACGGACGGTTGATGTCTGCCATCACCTTGAAAGAGAGGTGAGGTCTGATGGCGCTCCATTTTGAACAAGACGAATATGATAGCCGCCTGCAACGCGTTCGCACCAAAATGAAGGAACGGAATATCGATGCGCTGCTGCTGTTTGCGCAGGAAAGCATGTACTGGCTGACGGGTTATGACACGTTTGGTTTTTGTTTTTTCCAATGCATGATTGTCATGCGCGACGGGCGGATTGTCCTCCTCACCCGGGCACCAGATCTTCGGCAAGCGCGTCATACGTCGATTGTAGAGGACATTCGGATCTGGGTCGATCACGGCTCAGCGTCGCCTGCCGGTCAATTGAAAGACGTGCTGTTTGATCTTGATCTACTGGGATCAAAACTGGGTGTGGAATTCGATACCCACGGTCTCACAGGCAAAGACGGAAGACAGGTCGACGAACAATTGCGGCGCTTTGCGGATTTTGACGATGCTTCCGATATCATTCTGGAGCTGAGGGCCGTCAAAAGCGCCGCTGAAATCGTCTATATCCGCAAGGCTGCCGAGTTGGGTGATGCAGCCTACGAGGCGGGGTTGCAGAAAATAAAACCCGGAGCGGACGAGGGCGCAATTCTGGCGGCAATGCAAGGCACCATTTTTGAAGGTGGTGGCGACTATCCCGGCAATGAGTTCATTATCGGATCCGGGCGTGATGCACTTTTGTGCCGCTACAAATCCGGACGACGCGCGCTCTCCCCGGTAGACCAGATCACACTAGAATTTGCCGGCGTCTATCGACATTACCACGCGGCCTTGATGCGCACAGTGATAATAGGGAAACCAACGCCTCGCCATGAGGAGATGCATGAAGCGGCACGGGAAGCGCTGACAAGCGTTGAAGACGCGATGCGACCAGGCAATACATTCGGAGATGTCTTTGAAGCCCACGCCGCTGTGATGGACGAACGAGGCCTGCTCGCCCACAGGCTGAACGCGTGCGGATACTCCCTTGGCACGCGCTTTACGCCATCCTGGATGGATTGGCCCATGTTCTATCGCGGCAATGGAGCAAAGATTGTTCCGGACATGTCGCTTTTTGCGCATATGATTCTGATGGACTCCGAACAGGACATCGCTGTTACCCTGGGCAGAACCTATCTGACCACAGATGATGCACCGGAGCCACTCTCCAGGCTCGATCTCGAGCTGCCTGTGGTGAATTAGGGCCAGCGTCTGGATTTTGTCAGCCGAACCGCCTAGAGATGAAGCCATGCTCCGTTGTGCAATTCCAGATCGAGCCGGCTCATGACTGTGAACTTACGTCTCTTGTTTTCCCTGCTAGGGGCAATCGCACTGTTGCTCGGCGGATGCAGCACGGCAGATCAAACACCAGGTTTCGTGAGTGTTGACGAGGCTCAGTCCTCTTTTGCGCCTCGTATTCCGGCGTCGCAAGTGACGCTGGCTATTGACCCGTTTAGAAGCATGCCCGGCAATCTTGCCGATGACCTGACAGATGACATTGCGGGTGGTGCCAAAAGTGCGAATATTACGATTGTTCGACGCATTGGCGCTCCGACAACACACAAAATTAAAGGCCAACTGACAGCTGTCGGGGGAGACAACGGTTCCGTGGTTGTCTACATCTTTGAGGTATATGACGCCACGGACACGCGCGTTTACCGGTTCAATGGACAGGAAGTCGCGGGCGGCACATCAGGCGACCCCTGGATCGGTGTGGGCAGCGCCACGATGAAAAAAATTGCCGACAAGGTGATTCTTGAGTTGCAGGCCTGGCTCTCTCGCGCCTAGTTGGTAACGTGATCGCCAGCGGGAAATCCCTGTCCGGGGGCAAAATTTGGCGTCCAATATCAACTTTGTCTGGTTCCCTGGTCTCAATTGACAATTTTACAGGGTATTTATGCGAATACGCTGTTGTCCGCAGCGAACTTGATTGCTACAACGCCGCCGCTTGCTGAGAGTCCGGTGTCCGATCAATTAATCTCAGGAAGCGACCGCAGGGCACCGTCAAGGCAACACTGCGCAGTAAGTCGCCAAAGAATAGGCGGAACTGCCAAGACGCTTAAAACAGGGGCGTCAAAAACAGGGATGCGGGCTATGAAAATCGTCGCGGGCAACTCAAATCGCGCATTGGCCGAAGAAATTTCCAACTATCTTGAAGCCCCCCTGGCGAGTTGTCAGGTCCGACGATTTGCCGATGGCGAAATCTTTGTTGAGATTCAGGAAAATGTGCGCGGCGAAGACGTCTTTGCGCTGCAGTCCACAAGCTACCCGGCAAACGATCATCTGATGGAAATGCTGATCATGATCGATGCCTTGCGTCGATCCTCTGCACGACGCATTACAGCGGTTCTTCCCTATTTCGGATATGCGCGCCAAGACCGCAAACCGGGCCCCAGAACACCGATTTCTGCAAAACTGGTCGCAAACATGATGACTCATGCCGGCGCTGACCGTGTGCTGACACTCGATTTGCATGCCGGGCAAATCCAGGGCTTTTTCGATATTCCCACTGACAATCTCTTTGCCGCTCCCGTGATGACCAGGGACATCAAAGAACGGTATGCCACGGACAATGTCATGGTGGTCTCACCAGATGTCGGCGGTGTGGTGCGGGCGCGGGCACTGGCCAAGCGGATCGATGCACCATTGGCGATTGTTGACAAACGTCGCGAAAATCCTGGCGAATCCGAAGTGATGAACATCATCGGTAATGTCGCAGGCCGGGACTGCATTCTGGTTGATGATATTGTCGATTCCGGCGGCACCCTCTGCAATGCTGCGGAGGCTTTGCTGAATGAGGGAGCCACCTCGGTCACAGCTTACATAACCCACGGCGTTTTGTCCGGAGGAGCCGTCGCACGCGTCGCCGCTTCCAAGCTTAAGGAACTGGTGATCACCAATTCGATCGAACCCACCGAAGCCGTTAAGACAGCGCCAAACATCCGGGTCGTTTCCATAGCCCCGCTGATCGGCGAAGCTGTCAGCCGAACAAGCCTCGAAAAGTCAGTTTCCAGCCTGTTCAATTGATTGTTTTGCACAGGGGCTAGAACCCTTGCACCAACGGAGCTCTTCCTATATAGCTGCCCTCGCGCGTGTACCCCCCTGGAGGAAGCGCGTGAAAGGGCCGTTTGGACGGCCCTTTTTCTATCATTTTAAATTTAAGGAGACAGCCCATGGCTCAAGCATACGAGCTTCAGGCAACTTCGCGCGAACGTGTGGGAAAGGGGTCCGCACGTGCCCTTCGCCGCGAAGGAAATATACCAGCCGTCATCTATGGTGATGGTAAACCCCCTATTGCAATCGCCCTGCCGCTAAAGGAGACCACACTTCAGCTGAAGTCCGGTGGTTTTATGAACACGGTTGGGTCCATCAGTATTGATGGCAAGAAAGTGGACGTTCTTCCACGTGACTTTCAGTTGGACCCGGTTCGCGATTTTCTGCTTCACGTCGATTTTCTGCGCGTTTCAGCCAAATCTCGTATCGCGGTTGAAGTGCCCGTCAACTTCATCAATGAAGAAGAATCTCCCGGCCTCAAACGGGGCGGTGCTTTGAACATCGTTCGACATACTGTTGAACTGGATTGTGCAGCCAATGCCATCCCTGAAAACGTCGTTGTTGATCTGACAGACACAGAAATTGGTGATTCTATCCATATTTCCGCTGTCTCTCTTCCCGACGACGTCACGCCGACGATTACCGACCGCGACTTTACCATCGCAACGATTGCCAGCGCCGGCGGTCAGGATGATGAAGAAGAGGTTGTTGAAGGTGCAGAAGGCGTTGAAGGCGAAGAGGAAGCCGAAGCCACTGAAGAAACTGAAGAGTAAGTTTACTTTTCAGTTGGGAGATGGCCATGCGTGTCATTGTTGGACTCGGCAATCCCGGCTCGAAATACGCGTTTAATCGCCATAATATCGGTTTTCTGGCGGTGGATGAGATCCATCGCCAGAATGCTGGCTTCAGCCCATGGCGAAATCGTTTCCAGGCGCAAACGAGTGACGGCTTCCTGAATGGCGAAAAGGTCCTGCTCGTAAAACCCACAACATTCATGAACGATTCCGGCCGCGCTATTGGCGAAATCCTCCGTTTTTTTAAACTTGCTGCTGACGACTTCCTCATC
This sequence comes from Stappiaceae bacterium, assembly GCA_039976075.1. GTDB lineage: Bacteria > Pseudomonadota > Alphaproteobacteria > Rhizobiales > Stappiaceae > JBDWFY01. The sequence continues at coordinate 566,997 of JBDWFY010000022.1, read as the reverse complement.
ATTTATGACGAAATCGACCTGCCACCAGCCAAATTTCGCATGAAAACAGGTGGAGGGCATGGGGGCCATAATGGCCTGCGATCCATTTCAGCTCATATTGGCGATGCCTACCACAGACTGCGACTGGGTGTCGGTCATCCAGGGCGCAAAGAAATGGTCGCCGCATATGTACTGCATGATTTTGCCAAGGCAGATCGCACCTGGCTTGAACCCTTGCTGGATGAGATAGGCAAGAGAGCCGGTATGCTGGCGGAAGCACACTATTCCCAGTTTGCCAACAAACTGCATCTGACGCTCTCACCGGCAAAAGATCGCAACAAATCAAGCACGAAAACAGAGCGTCAATCCAAAAAGCGCGAGAAATCAGCAGCTCATCAGCCAACTGAAAATACTGGCAATGCTTCAAAAGAACTCCCCACAAAAGGACCGCTGGCCGCTGGACTGGAGCGCCTTCTGGGTTGGAAAAAGGACGAGACATAGATGGGTTTCAAATGCGGTATTGTCGGCCTCCCAAATGTTGGCAAATCAACGCTTTTCAACGCGTTAACCAAAACCGCTGCGGCACAGGCAGCCAACTATCCGTTCTGCACCATTGAGCCAAATACCGGCGATGTCGGCGTTCCGGACTCACGGTTGAAAAAGATTTCAGGCATTGCCGGATCGGCAAACGTCATTCCAACCAGATTGACCTTTGTTGATATTGCAGGCTTGGTACGGGGCGCTTCAAAAGGAGAAGGTCTCGGCAACCAGTTCCTGGCCAATATCAGGGAAGTCGACGCTGTCGCCCATGTGCTGCGTTGCTTCGATGATGGCGACATCACCCATGTTGAAGGTCGAGTTGATCCACTCGCTGACGCGGAGACCGTTGAAACGGAATTGATGCTCGCTGATATGGAAAGCCTTGAGAAGCGTGTTCTCCGCCTCAGGAAACAGGCACAATCCGGCGACAAGGAAGCGAAGCTGGTGGTTCCTGTGATGGAAGATGTCCTTGCATTGCTCAAAGACGGCAAACCGGCACGCGCTCTGCAAACATCGCCGGAAGAACTGGTTATCCTGAATTCCCTCAATCTTCTGACATCTAAACCGGTTCTCTATGTCTGCAATGTTGATGAAGAATCAGCCGCAGATGGCAATGAATATTCCGCTCGGGTTATGGAGTATGCAAAGGCTGAAGGCTCTGGCGCCGTTGTTATTTCCGCTGCGATTGAGGCGGAAATCTCTCAGATAGACGGGGATGATCAGGCGGACTTTCTTGAAACACTGGGGTTGGAAGAACCCGGCCTGGATCGTTTGATCCGCGCCGGCTACGAGCTGCTGGATCTGATTACCTATTTTACAGCTGGACCTAAGGAAACCCGTGCATGGACGGTCACCAGAGGAACCAAGGCGCCCGGTGCAGCCGGCGTAATTCATACAGATTTTGAGCGGGGTTTCATCAGAGCCCAGACAATCGCTTATGATGATTTTATTGGCCTTGGCGGAGAGACGGCCGCCAAGGAGGCGGGCAAGGCCCGGGATGAGGGTAAAGAGTATATTGTCAGCGATGGGGATGTCATGCTGTTCAAGTTTAATACCTAGGGCGCGTCCCCTAAACGGTTGACGCACCTTTGAGGTAAGGATATGGGCCAAAGCGAAGGCTCGGTGCATTTCATTGACTGATGAGAGAAACTCCCTGGCGAACCAATGGTGTACCGATGACTGACGTGAATACTCGTGCTACCCAGTGCCGAATGTTTGAGGATTTCGAAACCGGCACCGTCTTTGATCTTGGCGAGCGAACAGTCAGTAAAGAAGAAATTATCGCTTTTGCCTCCCTTTACGACCCACAACCCTTCCACCTTGACGAAGAAGCCGGAAATCAATCGATTCTGGGTGGTCTCGCCGCATCGGGCTGGCATACTTCATCGATGATGATGCGCATGTTCTATGATGCGCTGTTGACTTATTCCAGTTCCCTGGGAGCTCCCGGCATTGATCGGGTCTCCTGGCTCAAGCCGGTTCGGGCGGGAGACAGGCTGAGTGGGTCAATGAAGGTTCTTGAGACACGGGCCTCCAATTCGAAACCTGAACTGGGCTTTGTCCGCTTTCTTATGCGGGCTGAAAACCAGCATGGCGTTCCTGTCTATGAACAGACATTTTCGATGATGTTCGGCAAACGAGATGCGGGCTGATGCAGTTTTTCGACGACATTGAAATTGGCACCGCAGAAGATCTTGGAAGTCATGTTTTCAAAAAAGACGAGATCATATCCTTTGCCCGTCAGTTCGACCCTCAACCCTTTCATGTGAATGAAGATTTGGCGCATACCGGATTGTTTGGTGGCCTGTGCGCTTCGGGCTGGCATACAACCTCGGTGTGGATGCGGAAAATGGTCGATTTCCGCAATGCCGACATTGAACAGCGGCGAAAGGATGGTCGAAAGTTTGCCCGGCTCGGACCTTCGCCCGGATTTGAGAATCTGAAATGGCTCAATCCGGTTTATGTCGGCGACAGAATTTCATTCCGCTCCAAAGTCATCGGGAAGAGAACCCTGTCCTCTCGCCCTGAATGGGGGTTGCTTTTCCTGCTGAATGACGGGTTAAATCAACACGGAGACCTGGTTTTTTCGTTCGAAGGACGCGTGTTCGTTGAACGGGACCCTGATCGGAAAATCACCATTTAGATAGTTGACATGATCCGCCCGAGCTATCGTTCGATCACCTGAGAATTATCAGATCGTCGTGACTGCCAACCACGCTGTTGCAGTTCCGGGGTGTCGCTATGTTCCGCCGGCCAGCCAATGCACAAGTACGCGATCAACTTCCAATCAGTCGATATATCAAGGTCCTGGCAGACTTGATCCGGATCGAGGATTGACACCCACCCTACCCCCAGTCCTTCGATTCGCGCCGACAACCAGAGCGTATGAACGGCCATTGCGACCGAATACTCGAGCATTTGTGGCATGGTTTGGCTACCAAGACCTGCCCCCTGCACAGTCTGACTGTCGCAAAATACTGCGAGGTGAACGGGAGCCTCCTTTAGGCCCTCAAGCTTAAGGGATGCATATAGCTGCGCCTTTACGCCCTGGTATCCTTTTGCAGCATCTGCTGTGCAAATTTGAAAGTTTTCGATCATGCGTCCGCGTCGGTCCGGGTCGTTGACGCAGACAAATCGCCAGGGTTGGCTGTTGCCGACGGACGGACTAAAATTGGTCTGTGCCACCAACCGCTCAATCAAGGCAGTATCAACCGGGTCGGGTCGGAAGTGCCGAACATCACGGCGCCAAAGCAGGAGATTGGAGAAATTCCGGGAAAAACCGTCGGGCAGATTTAGCGGATCGTTCTGGTCATTCACCAATCTTGCCTCACTCCAGTGCAATCGACTGTCAACATCTGAATTTGCGCCAAAATAAGCGCCTAATCACCGTCGAATGATACCAGTGTATTTACAGGCACGCCCAGCGCTTCGATCTTTTGTGAACCGCCAAGATCAGGCAGGTCGACGATAAAGCAGGCTGCCAGGATATCGGCACCCATTTGTTGCAAAAGTTTAATCGCAGCCTCTGCCGTGCCACCCGTCGCAATCAGATCATCAACAACAATGACTTTCTCGCCTGGTTGGATTGCATCCTTGTGCATTTCCATTTCGTCGATGCCATACTCCAGCGAATAAGCGATCCGCACGGTTTCATAGGGCAGTTTCCCTTTCTTGCGAATGGGCACAAAGCCTGAAGAGACCTGATGAGCAACGGCGCCACCCAATATGAAGCCTCTCGCTTCTATACCGGCTACTTTATCGATTTTCGATCCGGCCCAGGGCTGCACCAGTGCATCAACCGCTTGCCGAAACGCTTTCGCATCTCCAAGCAGTGTGGTGATATCCCGAAACATGATGCCCTTGTCAGGATAATCCGGAATCGTGCGAATGGCGGCTGTGAGCTGCTCTGACATTGATTGTTGCCCCGACATGATCTCTTTCGCCCTATTCCTGTTGTCTGTTGTTGTTAACGACCGAACACGCGCCCAGCAACTGCGTCCAGCTTTCTGACCAAATCCGGATCGCGCTTCTCCGGCGCGGTCAAAAAGGCATATTCCAGTGCGGTATCTGAGCCGGCGGAGCATGCAACGGTCTGAGAGGGAAAGTCATGGGCAACACGAGCTACCAGCCGTTGCGCGTTTTCCGCATTGTCCTTCAGAACGCGTAAAATGGAAGAAATATCGACTTCACCGTGATCGGGATGCCAACTGTCATAATCTGTCACCATCGCGACAGTCGCGTAGCAAATCTCGGCCTCCCGAGCGAGTTTGGCCTCGGGCATATTGGTCATTCCGATGACATCGCATCCCCAGCTCCGATAAAGCTCGGACTCCGCAAGCGAGGAAAATTGTGGCCCTTCCATAGCGAGATAAGTGCCGCCCTTGTGGTAACTGATATCTTCAGCTTTCGCCGCAGCTTCGACCATATCGACAACTTTGGGGCTGATCGGTGTCGCCATCGAAACATGGGCAACGCACCCCTTGCCAAAAAAGCTTTTTGGCCGAGCGAATGTCCGGTCAATAAACTGATCTACAAGCACAAATGTGCCTGGAGCATACGCTTCCTGCAGCGAGCCACAGGCGGAAACGGATATTAGATCTGTAACACCACATCGCTTCATGACGTCGATGTTGGCCCGATAATTGATATCCGATGGAGCGTACACATGTCCGCGGCCGTGTCTGGGCAGGAAAACGACTTTGCGGTCGTTGATGGTACCGATCCGAACCTGATCGGACGGCTCGCCCCACGGGCTTTCGACAGTCTGCCACCGGGCATCGACCAAACCCGGCAACTCGTAAATACCCGAACCACCAATTACACCCAATACAGCGTCTGCCATGCCTAAATCCTGTCAGCTGATGACCAGACCGCGAGATTGCCTGTCCGGCTCCGGATGTCAATTCGAACCGTGATTAATTTTAGCAAAGAAAAACCGCCGTAACAGGTTTGATACGGCGGCTTTTGCAGTTTTACATCACCAGCACGTTGTCAGTGCGCAACATTCCGCCAGATCTTTTTCTTCGTGAAATAAAGCAGCGAAGCAAAAATGATGAGGAAAATCATGACCCGCAGGCCAATCTTTTTCCGCTCTTCCATCTTCGGCTCTGCCGTCCACATCAGGAAGGCTGAAATGTCCCGTGCATATTGCTCGGTCGTCATCGGCGTGCCGTCTGTATATTCCACAAGTTCGTCTGAAAGCGGTGGTGCCATGGCCAACGTCTTTCCAGCCAGGAAGCTGTGGTTATAGTACTGGCCTTCTGGCACATCCAAACCCTCGGGCGCTTCTTCATATCCGATCATCAGCGCATAAATATAGTCGGCGCCATATTCCTGATATTGTGTAAAGGCATCAAAGATAAACCATGGGAAACCGCGGTGCCCGGCACGCGCTTTTGCCATCAGTGACAGATCAGGCGGGTAAGCACCGCCGTTGGATGCCCGTGCTGCCTGTTCATTCGGGAAGGGGCTGGGGAAGTAATCCGTCAGCTTGGCCGGGCGCTCGAACATATCCCCGGCATCATCGGGTCCATCTTCAACTTCATAATCCGCGGCGATAACCTTGGCCTGTTCTTCGGTAAATCCCGGGCCGCCCAGATCCGCCAGATTACGGAATGCCACATAACTCAAGCCATGACAGCTTGCGCAGACTTCCTGATAGACTTTCAGTCCGCGTTGTACCTGCGCCTTGTCGAACGTGCCGAAGGGGCCACTGAAAGACCATTGCTGCTTTTCGATATGAGGCACGTCGCCACCGGCAGCGAATGCCGGAGCAGCGATGCCGATCGCAGCCGCAGTGATTGCCGAACGGACGGCGATAGCGATGAACGTTTTCATCTTGTCAGTTCCTCTGATCACGTCCGTTAAACCTTCGTTTCTGGCGCAGTTGTTGCACCGACCGCAGCGCCTGAGCCACTCTTGGAGAGGACAGATTCCGATATCGACGTGGGCAACGGTTTTGGTTTCTCAAACATGCCCAATGCCGGCAGAATGATCAGAAAATGCGCGAAATAGTAGATCGTGCAAATTCGGGCCAAAATCACATACGTTCCCTCAGCCGGCATGGCGCCCAAGTATCCCAACGCCACACAGTTGGCGGCGAAGATCCAGAAAAACTGTTTGAACAACGGCCGGAATGTTCCAGAGCGAACACGTGAAGTATCAAGCCAAGGCAAAATGAACATCACTGCAATCGCACCAAACATCGCCAGCACACCACCTAGCTTGTCGGGAACTGCACGCAAGATCGCGTAGAACGGCAGGAAGTACCATTCAGGAACGATGTGTGCCGGTGTAACCAGCGGGTTGGCTTCAATGTAGTTATCCGGATGCCCCATATAGTTGGGTACGTAAAAAGCGAACCAAGAGAACAGGATGCAGAATACGATAATCGCGAACAAATCTTTCATCGTGTAGTAAGGATGGAAGGGGACAGTATCCTGATCGTCCTTGGGGTTAATGCCCGTGGGGTTGTTGTTACCGGTGGTGTGAAATGCCCATACATGCAACAGCACAACACCGACAATCATAAATGGCAGCAGATAATGCAGCGAGAAAAACCGGTTCAATGTAGCATTATCGACAGCAAATCCACCCCAAAGCCACGTTACCACCGACTCGCCTACGAGCGGGATCGCTGAAAACAGATTGGTGATCACCGTGGCACCCCAGAAGGACATCTGACCCCAGGGAAGAACGTAGCCCATAAACGCTGTCGCCATCATCAGCAGGAAGATGATAACACCCAAAATCCAGGTGATTTCCCGCGGCGCTTTATAGGAGCCGTAGTAAAATCCTCGGAATATATGGATGTAGACGGCGATGAAGAACATCGAGGCGCCGTTGGTGTGAAGATACCGCAGCATCCAGCCAAAATTGACGTCGCGCATGATCTTTTCGACTTCGCGGAAGGCGATTTCCGTGTTGGGTGCGTAATGCATGACAAGCACGATGCCCGTGATAATCTGCACAACCAACATGAAGGCGAGAATGCCGCCAAAAGTCCACCAGTAATTCAAATTCTTCGGTGTTGGAAAGTCTACAAAGCTGCCTCTGACCAGCGAAATCACCGGCAACCGGGATTCCAGCCAGCGCGCCGGGGCAGACTGCGGAACGTATTTGCTATGTCCAGCCATGAATAATCCTCCGCGCCTTGCGCTTAGCCGATCGTGATAATCGAGTCGTCTGCGAACTCAAATGGGGGGACCAGAAGATTTTCCGGCGCAGGGCCTTTGCGGATACGGCCTGCTGTATCGTAATGAGACCCGTGACAAGGACAGAACCAGCCACCAAAATCACCCTGTTCACCAATCGGCACACATCCCAGATGCGTGCAGATACCGACCATAACCAGCCAGGGTTCTTTGCCTACGGCAGCGCGGTTCTTGTCGTCAGCTGGCGAGTCGGCCGCCAGATTGGCATTTCTTGCCAACGGATCAGGCAATTCGGAAACCGGGATACTTTCGGCCTCTTCAATTTCCGTGGGGGTTCTGTACCGGATGAAAACCGGTTTCCCGCGCCATTTCACGGTTACGGATTGTCCCTCTTCGATTGCAGATACATCCACTTCAATCGAAGCAAGTGCCAATGCCGACGCATCGGGGTTCATCTGATCGATAAAGGGCCAGGCGACTGCTCCTGCGCCGACCGCGCCCATGGCGCCGGTGGCGATATAAAGGAAATCGCGGCGTGTCGGTTCAGCCGATTCCGTCATTGCCAAAGTCACGTCCTCTTCAAGCCAAGTGCCCTGTACCAGTATCCCGCATACCTGACGTTTTCCAGCGGTAAAAGCCAGAATCCAAGGTAAACAGGTACAGCACTAGCAGTAATGCGCGAGGCACCCCCGCGCGCTCAAGCGTCGTGTCTTTTTGCATCGTTCCAGCCTCTTGTCCAGACAGTGCATGGGCAAATGACGGTTTGTCGCAACCGGAAGGTCTTGAAATCGCCTGAATGTCCACATGTTGATGCACCTTTCATCGATAAAAAAGTCTCGCAAGCGCCGAGATTCATATTCAAGCCGCCCATGGTGGATAACTATCCAAACTGAGTCGGAACAAGAAATCCTCCGGATTGATGTTGCCAAAGCCGGGCATATGCCCCCCCAAGATCAATCAGCTTCTGATGCGTTCCCGTTTCGATAATACGCCCCTGTTCCATGACGATCAGGCGGTCCATAGCAGCAATTGTTGACAACCGATGCGCAATTGCGATCACGGTTTTCCCTGCCATCAAATTGTAAAGCTGCTCCTGTATGGCGGCCTCAATTTCAGAGTCCAGTGAAGACGTCGCTTCATCCAACGCAAGAATCGGTGCGTTCTTGAGCAATACACGCGCTATGGCGATCCGTTGCCTCTGCCCCCCGGACAGCTTAACCCCGCGCTCTCCGGCATGGGCATCATATCCAGCGCGCTGTTTTTGATCTCTCAATTCCTGAATGAACTCATGTGCATGAGCCCGGCGCGCAGCTTCTTCTATCCGCTCTGGTTCGCACCCAATCTGTCCGTAGGCGATGTTGTCCCGAATGGAGCGATGCATCAGAGACGTATCCTGCGAAACCACTCCAATGCTCTGGCGCAAACTGTTTTGCCGAATAGCCGAAATATCCTGCTCGTCTATTCGAATTGTTCCCTTTTGCAGATCGTAAAAGCGGAGCAAAAGATGAATGAGAGTGGATTTTCCGGCGCCGGAATGACCCACAAGGCCTACTTTTTCACCAGGTTCGATTGATAGAGACAGATTATCGATCACCGCTTCACCAGGACCGTATCGAAATCCAACACCGTCAAAAACAATTCGCCCTTGTCTGACCTCAAGCTCAGTTGCGTTTGGGAGATCGCGAACCCGTATAGGTTTGGCAATTGTGTCCATGCCATCTTGAACGGTACCCAGGTTTCGAAACAGCCCGTTCAGTTGTCCCATCATTCGGTTGAGCAGTAGGTTGAGCCGAAGGGTCAACCCAAGAACAATCGCCACATCGCCGCTTGTTATCTCCGCCTGGCCCCATAGAACAATCGAGAGACCTCCAATTCCCAGGATCATGCAACTTCCAAGAACAGCAAGCAGGCTTCGCATGATCGTCAGCATGCGGGTGAAGCGCCTCAGACTGTCTAGAAAGGATTCGAAACTTTGGCGCGTTCCATCAAGCTCACGCTCACTGCTTCCAAATAGTTTCACTGTTTGGATATTGGAGTAGGTGTCCACCAGGCGCCCACTAACTGCAGAGCCCGTATCCGCAGTCGTTTTTGCCCTTGAACGGATGATTGGAATTATCTTCACCGCCAGAACCGCATAGATCAGCAGCCAGAAAACGACGATCAATACAAACCAGAGATCAAGTTCCGCCAGTAAAAACAATGTACTGAGGGCAAAGACGACGATGAACCACAATATCTGAAGCAACGATATCATGAAGTCGCCTGTGGCTTGTCCGGTCTGCCAGATCTTTGCCGCGATCCGGCCGGCAAAATCATTTTGAAAGTAAGACAGGCTCTGGCTCAACACACGCCGATTGGTCTGCCAGCGGACACGATTGAAAAAGCCTGGAACAACAGTCTGCTCTTCAAGCATGACCGTCAGGATCGCAGTTATCGGTCTTATGACAAGGACGATGACGGCCATACCGATTAACGTCCAACGATCGTCAACCAGGACTGTCTCGATACTGCCTGCATCGAGCATATCGACGATGACACCGATAAAACTGAAGATTGCCGCTTCCAGCACCGCAGTAATACCGCCAAGCAGAAGCATGAGCGCAAACACGCCCTTCGATTGGCCGATAAAATGCCACAGGAATCTGCCGGTTGTTGGGGGGATGTCATCGGTGGGCGGCGTATCAAAGGGATCTAGCCAGTTTTCAAATAATCTGAACAGCCGCTCCACGCCTGACATTCCCCCTGAATTAAAACTCAACTCGACCGGTCCCTTCCCACACGCTCAGTGGAAATGGCGACAGCCGGTTATGGATGTTTTAGGTAATAATCAGCAAAGCGCCAGCAGTGTTGAGAAAAACCGGAATTCTCGTGCCACGCCCGACCGCATCAGGTCTTGATTGAATGGTCGATCAAATGATCAGCCTGGCACGTCTCATTCAGCTGCTTGAGTCCCCGTTTCAGCGAGAGGATTAAGAAACCCGCCGGACTGTCGCTCCCACAATTGCGCATAAACGCCGCCAGCCTTGATCAGATCCTCATGGGTGCCTTCTTCGACGATGCGGCCATTGTCCATGACAATGAGACGATTCATGGCGGCAATGGTCGAGAGGCGATGCGCAATCGCAATGACTGTCTTGCCCTGGATCAGATTATAAAGTTGCTCCTGAATGGCCGCCTCAACTTCTGAATCAAGCGCTGAGGTTGCTTCATCAAGAACCAGGATCGGTGCGTTTTTCAGAAGCACCCTTGCAATGGCAATTCGCTGTCGCTGCCCCCCTGACAGTTTTACACCTCGTTCTCCCACGTGTGCCTCGTATCCGCGGCGTCCGCGCGCATCGGCCAGTTCACTGATAAACTCATGTGCATGGGCTTTCTGCGCCGCCCGGATGACCTCTTCATCTTCGGCATGCTCTGCACCATAAGCAATATTGTCCCGTATTGATCGATGCAGCAGCGATGTGTCCTGCGAAACCACACCAATCGCCTGCCTCAGGCTGTCCTGCGTGACACCATTCACATTCTGACTGTCGATAAGAATTTCTCCTGAGCCTACATCGTGAAATCGTAACAGCAGATTGACGAGTGTCGACTTTCCTGCTCCGGACCGACCGACAAGTCCCACTTTTTCACCCGGTGCAACATTCAGGCAAAGATCCTCTATGACCCGCCCTTCCTGCTCGTAATTGAAGTGAACGTTTCGGAATTCGATCTGGCCGTTTTCAACCACAATGGGTTGTGCCGTTTTGTTGTCCTGAATACGATTTTCCCGTGAGATCGTGTCGATTGCATTCTGGGCCGTGCCAACATTTTCGAACAAAGTCGTGATCGTTCTGAGCACCCACCCTGAGCTTTGATTAAGCCTGATGGCCAATCCACAGGCCATTGCCAGTGCGCCAAGCGAAACCGATCCCTGCCCCCAAAGCCAGATGGACAGCGCCGCAATAGAAAAAATCAGAGCGGAATTCATCAGGGTCAGAACAAAGGAAACATCAATAATTGCACGCATCAGCGCCTGAAATGCTCGGATGTGGCGCTGAAATCCAGTAAGGACAAAAGCGTCTTCCCTGTCCGGGTCGGAAAACAGCTTCACGGTTTGAATATTCGTGTAACTATCGACAATTCTGCCGCTTAGAGCGGAGGCCGTTTCGGATACATCAACGGATTTCTTTCGAACTCGAGGCACGAAATACAGGATCGTTGCAATATAGGTTGCCGTCCAGACCAAGAGGGGTAGCACCAAAATGGCGTCGATTTCGGTCAGAAGTGCAAACGTACCGATCAGGAAGATGATCAGAAACCAGGAGCCGTCGACCGCATTTGCAATACATTCACGGACAGCGGGACCGGATTGCAGCACCTTTTGCGCAATCCGTCCGGCAAAGTCATTTTGAAAAAAGGTGACACTCTGCCGAAGCACATAGCGGTAGCTCTGCCAGCGTACCAGATTTGACAGGCCTGGTGCAATTGTCAGATTGATCAGGCCGCGGGTAATCAGAAACATGATCGGTCGATAGATCAGAACGATAAACGCCATTCCCAGCAGCATCCAGCTATTCTGGCTGACAAAAGTTGCGGGGTCGGCGGTTTCCAATCGATCAACCAGGATACCGACAAAGACATAAAGCAGCAGATCGCCGATAGCGAACAGGCCGGAAGAGACAAACAGTACGGCGAGCATCCGGCGCATCGGGTAGAGAAACAGCCGAAAAAAACCGACCAGGTCCGAAGGCGGACGCACCACCTCCGTTTCAGGAAACGGTGTTATCAGCCCCTCAAAGGAGCAATAGATACGATTAATCAGTGCTCTCATTTTTTCTCAATGGATTTCCCGCAACAAGCCTGATCTGATCTATTCACCAGGCTCTGGAGGGTGTGGGAGGCTGCTATCACTCAGCCGGTTCTGTATCCTTGTCTTCGCTCGGTGGTTCAATGAAGCCACCGGACTGCCGCGCCCAGAGCCCTGCATAAACGCCCTTTTGCTGTAGCAAAGCATTGTGACTGCCCTGTTCGACGATCCGGCCGTTTTCCATGATGACGAGGCGATCCATGGCAGCAATGGTCGACAGCCGGTGGGCAATGGCAATAACCGTTTTACCCGCCATCAGGTTATTGAGCTGCTCCTGAATGGCGGACTCCACTTCAGAATCCAGTGCTGACGTGGCTTCATCCAATATCAGGATAGGCGCATTCTTCAACAATACCCTTGCAATCGCAATCCTCTGGCGCTGGCCGCCTGATAGTTTTACGCCGCGTTCCCCCACATGCGCGTCAAATCCGGTCTGGCCGTTCTGGTCTTCCAATCCCTTGATGAATTCCAGAGCCTGAGCACGCTCCGACGCCGTTATGATCTCTTCCATGGACGCATCGGGTTTTCCATATGCGATGTTTTCCATGACACTGCGATGCAGAAGCGAAGTGTCCTGAGTGACGACACTGATATTCTCTCGAAGGCTGTCCTGACGTACCTGGGCAATGTCCTGCCCGTCAATCCGAATATGTCCCCCTTCAAGATCGTAAAAACGGAGCAGCAAATTGACGAGTGTCGATTTACCGGCCCCGGAACGCCCGACGAGACCAATTTTTTCACCGGGTTCGATTGTGAGGTTGAGATTATCAATCACCCCTCCACTTTTGCCGTAGTGGAATTTGATATTGTCGAATTCAACAGTACCTCTCTTGACTGATAGAGACTTCGCACCCGGGACATCCAGGACTTTGCGGGGTTGGGAAATCGTCGAAATTCCGTCGGCCACCGTGCCGATACTTTCGAACAGCGTTCCCAATTCCCACATGATCCACTGCGACATCCCTTGCAGGCGAATGACAAGACCGATGACTAGCGCAATATCACCTGTTGTCACCTTTGAGACCTGCCACAGCCATATCGAGAGAACACCAACCGAAAAAAGCAGAGCGGTATTGATTGTCATCAATGTCATATTGAGGACAGTGACGAGCCGCATCTGACCGTAAACGGTTTTGAGAAACCCGAACATCGAGCCACGCGCGTAGGTTTCCTCGCGCGCGGCATGGGAAAAGAGTTTGACGGTCGGAATATTGGTGTAGGCATCAACAATATGACCGGTCATAGTGGACCGGGCATGGGCTTGTTTTTGCGATATTTTCTGCAGTTTGGGAACGAACACGTACATCGCGGCGATGTAGAGCACGAGCCAAACCAAAAGAGGCAATGCAAGCCGCCAATCCGCTTCTGCAACGACGACAACGGCACTGGCAAAATAGACGACGATGTAAACCAGCAACTCGCTGGCTTTGGTGGCCACCTCCCGCACTGCCAAAGCAGTCTGCATCAGTTTCGTCGCAACGCGGCCCGCAAAATCGTTCTGGTAGAATTCGTATGACTGGCGAAGCAGATATCGATGTAGGCGCCAGCGAATTGCCATCGGGTAGTTGCCCATCAGGCTCTGGTGGAACAACAGCTCCCACAGAAAATGCAAGACCGGCAAGATGATGACAATGACGACTCCGATCCAGATCAGATGGCCAAGATTGTTGTCAAAAAACGTCTCTTTGGACTCACTTGACAACCAATTGACCAAGTCACCCAGAAACGAAAAGATCATCACCTCAAAGATCGCCACCATCGCGCTCATCAACGCGACGGCTGCAAAGATCTTCCAATAGGGGCGGACAAAATACCAGCAAAACGCCAGAACACTGTTCGGCGGCTGGGACAAATCCTTGCTCGCAAACGGATCAATCATCCGTTCAAACCAGGAAAACATCACGTTTCTCCCTAAGAGCGCATCCGGCAGAGGTTAGCTCCTCTCTGCGATGAGGATACGCGTCGAAAATAAAGCCATGGAGCATTTCACGCGAACCAGAGATCGCTGAAATTTGCTCGAAGCATCTTCCAAAAGACGCTCTTAATCCGGCAGACGGGCCGGTTTGGTTGGAATTGTGCCGGATGGTGCAATACCACCCGGCAATCTGGTTCAGGCTGCTGCAGCCGGATCCAGGAATCCTCCGGACTGCCTGTTCCACAGCTGGGCATAGACACCACCGCTTTCCAGCAGAGCTTTGTGAGAGCCCTCCTCGATGATCCTGCCCTCGTCCATTATGATCAGTCGGTCCATTGCCGCGATTGTTGAGAGCCGGTGCGCAATGGCGATCACGGTTTTCCCTTTCATCAGGTCGAACAGGCTTTCCTGAATGGCCGCTTCAACTTCAGAATCAAGCGCTGACGTCGCTTCATCCAGGACGAGAATTGGGGCGTCCTTCAAGAGAACCCGGGCAATCGCGATACGCTGGCGTTGACCTCCGGAGAGCTTCACGCCTCTCTCGCCAACATGCGCATCAAATCCAGTGCGACCACGCAGATCGACGAGGTCGGGAATGAAAGGCATCGCATGTGCCCTCTCCGCAGCCAATGCGGCCTCTTCGCGGCTCGCATCAACCCGCCCGTAGACGATGTTCTCAAGCACGGACCGATGAAGCAGCGATGTATCCTGCGTTACCATACCGATCTGTGCTCTCAAACTATCCTGCGTCACCGCGCCGATATCCTGACCGTCAATCAGAATACGTCCACGTTCAAGGTCATAAAATCGCATCAGCAGATTCACCAATGTCGACTTACCGGCACCTGAGCGTCCAACCAAACCGACTTTTTCACCCGGTTTGATACGAAGGGAAAGGTTGTCAATGACACCTTTCTCCTGACCGTAATGGAACCTGATACCGTCGAATGATATCTCGCCCCGCGAGACATCCAACGGCTGGGCATCGACCTTGTCAATCAGCATATGGGGCTGGGAAATCGTATCCATCCCCTCCTGCACCGTCCCGACGTTTTCGAAAATCTCGGTCGTGATCCACATGATCCAGGCCGACATATTGACGATCCGCACTGAAAGCGTAATCGCCAGTGTCAGCGAGCCAACAGTTACCAGCCCGTTTTGCCAAAGACCGATTCCAAGCGCGCTCAATGACGCGATAAACAGGCCGTTGACGATCCAAAGCAGGATGACCATCTGCGATATCGGACGAAGAATATCGTAGAATTTACGCGTATGATCTTCCAGCGCCTCGCGGGTGTAAGCTTCTTCCTTTTTTGCTGCGGCAAACAGCTTCACCGTCAGGATATTGGTGTAACTGTCAACGATCCGACCTGTCAGGGTTGACCGCGCTTCGGACATGATTGCCGAGCGAGTTTTGATCAGCGGCACGAACCGGAACAGCAAGGCGACATAAATGGCAATCCAACCCAGCAGCGGCAGGATCAGCCAGGCATCCACACCGATAAACAGATAAAGCGCAGCCACAACATAGATCGAAACGAACCAGACAGCGTCAATGAGCGAAACAATCGAACTCCGCAAAGACGGCCCCGTTTGAATGATCTTGTTGGCAATTCGCCCGGCAAAATCGTTGTTGAAATAGGACAGTGACTGACCCAGAACATGCTTGTGCGTCTGCCACCGGATCAGGTTCGTCATGGCAGGTTCAACGATCTGGAACTTGATCAACGTGTGTCCGGCACCGAACAGAGGCCTAAGCAGCACCACGACCACCAGCATCCAGATCAGGTCACTGCCGTGATCGGTCAACAACCGGTCCGGACTTGTGTTGTTCAAGTAGTCAACGATGCGTCCCAGATAATCAAAGATTGCCACTTCGATGATCGAAACGACAAAACCGAAAACCATAAGCCAGGCCAGCGGCTTCCAGATCTGGCGAACGAAATGCCAGTAAAAAGCGCCAAGTTCCGAAGGGGGCGGTGTGTCGTCGTGTTTCTTGAACGGAGAAACAATATTTTCAAGATAAGAGAAGACCGCATTCATGGGTCCGGTGCTCCGCATTGGTTCGAAAATTACGATTGAAAAATTCGTACCGGCACGGAGACATTCGCTATGGATTCGGATCGCGGGCGGTACGTATGAAACGTTTTACCGACACGGGAACCGAATTTGGTCTGCGTGTCGGTCTATTTATGACCGAGTCTTGGCATCGTGACCTCTTGCGAATAGAGTTTTCTAAAATGTGAGACAGCCGAATGAAGACCTAATAGGTCCCTTCAGCTGATGGTCCCTAGATTAGCGATTGTTCTCGACAGATCAAGTTGAAAATGCCACTGACCGCTCTGGCGCATCTACCCGTGTGAATTGCGCCACACAAACGAAACAACATTAAACTGTAGCAGTGTAGAACATGCCAGATATTGCTCTGTACCAACCGGATATCCCACAAAATACGGGAACGATTCTGCGTTTGGGGGCCTGTATGGGCGTTCATGTCCATATAATCGAACCCTGCGGATTCGCACTTTCAGATCATTCTCTCAAACGGGCCGGCATGGACTATGTCGAGCGCAGTGCGCTTGAAAAACATCTCAATTGGGACGCGTTCGAGCTATGGCGCGAGACGGCGAAGCGCCGACTTATCGTCCTTTCTACCAAAGCTGAAGTGACCTACACCGACTTCTCTTTTGACCCGAACGACCTGCTGTTGTTTGGTCGGGAGTCATCCGGGGTTCCTCAGTATGTTCATGATCGGGCCGATGTACGGTTGACCATTCCGATGGCACCGGGTCTGAGGTCGCTGAACATTGCGGTTTCAGCGGGTATGGCGCTGGGTGAAGCCCTGCGGCAGACACATACATTTCCTTGAGCGCTTTCCTTTTGTAACGGTAACGCTCTATTGCCTGATAACAAGAAGCCGACATCCGGCCTAAACAATTTGGAGACCTGAATGAGCGCACCAGCCCCTGAAGAGCGAGGTGGACCCGTTCCTGATCGGATCGCTGAAAAAAAAGCGTCGGCTCAGACTTGGTTCGCTTCGCTAAGAGATCAAATCTGTACGGCTTTTGAGCAACTTGAGGATGAAATCGGTGTCGTAGAGGGCCTCCCTGAAGGGGGTGAGCCTGGTAAATTTGTCCGGACTCCATGGGAGCGAACAGATCATGACGGCTCCAAAGGTGGTGGCGGCGTCATGTCAATGATGAAAGGTAGGGTCTTCGAAAAAGTCGGCGTTCACGTGTCGACCGTTCACGGAGAATTTTCGCCAGAATTCCGAGGGCAGATACCTGGCGCAAAAGAAGACCCCCGATTCTGGGCGTCGGGAATTTCATTGATTGCCCATCTGCATAACCCACACATCCCAGCCGTTCATATGAACACCCGCATGGTGGTTACGACACGGCAATGGTTTGGAGGTGGGGCAGATCTCACCCCGGTGCTTGATACAAGGCGTACGCAAGAAGATGCCGATACCGTATCGTTCCACGAGGCCATGCGCCGACCTTGTGAAGATCACGACTGCGCTGATTACGACCGTTACAAACGCTGGTGCGATGAATACTTCTACCTCAAGCACCGCAAGGAAATGCGCGGCGTCGGTGGTATCTTTTATGACTATCTGAATTCAGGTTCATGGGACAATGACTTCGCTTTCACTCAGGATGTCGGAAAAGCTTTTCTTGCCATTTATCCGGAACTGGTGCGCCGCAACTATAAAACGCCGTGGAACAACGCCGAGCGCGAGGAACAACTGGTTCGTCGCGGACGGTATGTCGAGTATAATTTGCTCTATGACCGCGGCACTATATTCGGCTTGAAGACAGGGGGTAACGTTGCCTCAATTCTGTCTTCGATGCCACCGGTGGTCAAGTGGCCTTGACCGGTACACGTTGGCTGTTGCTGTTCCCTGATCTTCCGGCTCGCGGGTTTTCGACTGTAAGAACACAGCGAAGTTCAGGGGGACGCAAATGTTACGTCGTTCAACAAGAGCAGAGTCGCTGCGAGCAAATGCTGATTGACTGACCTCTCTTCGCAATCCAGGCGAACCTGCCACTGATCACCGGCAAATTGCCGTCCGAAAAGACGCTGAAGCAGCGTTGGCTTTCTGGTCCGCTCGCTGGTGCTTTCAAGCAGTCCAAGTCTGAAATCCTGACGGGCCAGAACCAATGCATCAGGCGGCGAAGGGACATGGTAGGGATCGAGATAGTCCCGATGCCCCGTTGTGCTGCAGATTTTCAGCTCTTCAACACCGGCTGCATCCGTAGCAAGCCAAAAACAATTTGACGGCAGTTGGGCATGAATTTTGCCGATCGGTTTTCCAACTGGGTCGCACATGTGCCAAATGGTTGGAGAAAACCTTCTGTTTGGCCGCATGATCCAGATAATCTCACCGTCCCACTTTCGAGCACATATGGTTTTTTGTCCCGCTTGTTCACTGACATCGATCAGCAACAAACGCCGATTACCACCGCCTTCAAACAGATAACTGTGACTGTACCCTTGAGACCGATTCTCTTGCCAGTAACTGTGCCTGCGAAGCGCTAAAACGGGTTGCGAAGTGGCTACTTTCAACACGGTTCCGCCCCTTTATTTTTTTCTTGCTGCCGAGAAACTATCGAATTCATTTCGGGCGGAATTGGGGTAAGATTTTGTCGCTTGTAAGAGGCAATACTGTAATTAATTACAATGGGATGTCTTAATTCTGTATTATTTCCAATATTTCTGAACGACTTAGCCTGAATTTACTATCAATCCATGTATTCTCACCTTTCCTCAGTTTTTTTCCAACTAGTTCTCCCGGTTTCACACCGGCAGATACAAGATCACCACCTGTAACAGGAAACTCTGGTATGGGCAGACTGGACAGCCGCTCCAGATTACTGAGCCACCCCCGGTCCGTGACGGCCTTGCCGGTCTTGCTCCAGGCGATCGAAGTACCATCTACCGCAGCAACTCTCCCGTGCTTGTAAAGCAGCAGGGACAAATCATAGTCCGTACTGGTATTGCGGCACATCTGTGCAGCCTGATGACCGGTAATCATCCGGTTTTTCTCAGCGTTGGCCAGCCTCAGTCGACCCGCAACCAGATCCACGTCCTCTATAACAAAACCCGCCAGTGCGAATAGCAGCAATGAGGAATCTCGTGCTGCATCAGTCACTTCCTCAAGAGATTTAAAATACCGAAACAAATCCAAATGCGGTGGATTGCCGATCAGGATTTCAATGAGCCCAAGCTCCGCCATTTCCGACACGACACGAGCGGCGTCGCGCGCAGGCAGCAGGCGTCGCATTTCCTGTCCGAGCCGTTCAGCCGAAAGCTGTTCCACCCCATCACGGTTAGCGACAATTGCTTCCCTCGCCTCAACGTCATCGTACTGCGATCCATATGTCGCTTGAAATCGGAAATAACGCAGAATGCGCAGATAATCCTCCTGAATACGTTTTTCAGCTGAACCGATGAAACGCACTCTTCGCTCAAGACAATCCTGGTATCCGTCGACCAGATCGAACACATTGCCGTCCCGGTCCGCATACAGCGCGTTCATGGTAAAGTCGCGACGTTCAGCGTCCCGCTGCCAGTCTGATCCAAACTGCACGACCGCATGCCGACCGTGGGTCTGAACATCTTCGCGCAGCGTCGTCACCTCAAAAGGCGTGCCTCCGGACAGAATAGTGACCGTACCATGCTCGTAACCGGTTGGGACTGCTTTTAGTCCAGCCTCGCGAGCCGCTGCGATGATCTCGTCGGGCATGGCGGTTGTCGCAATATCAATATCATGAACGTCTTCATCCAGAAGCGTATTGCGAATGGCCCCGCCCACAGCACATGCCTCCGCACCAGTGACCACAAGTGCAGAAAACACCCGCTGGGTCGCATCATTATGGAGCCAGTTGGCGTGTTGCAGTTTAGCGATCGGCTGGTTTTTCATAACCGCCCGGTATAAGTTTACCGTCCTTGAATTCAGCCCGCGTATAGCTGGCGCCGCTGGGTGCATCACGGAATGTGCCAAGTATCAGCAAGCTGCCTACAACCAGAACAAGGCCTGCGGATGCCAGCCAGAAATTCGGCCCGTCCCGCCAAGCCGGTTTGGATTGCGCCCGCCGTGTAATGCTGATCCAGATGGCATAAGCGACAAATGGCAGTAGAAAAAGAGCAAAGTGAATGAGGACAATTCTGAGCATCAGGCGTACAGCCTTTCATATACCATCCGGATGATCCCTGCCGTTACACCCCAGATATGATGCTTCTTATATGGCATGGCATAATAGTAGCGCTGTGCACCTTTGAATTCTCGGCCATGTTTCTCATGGTTGTTATCCGACATCAAAAACCGGAGCGGGACCTCAAAAACATCGGCGACTTCCCCTCTGTTGATCGTCATGGTGAACTCAGGGTCAACGGTCGCTACCACCGGATAAATCCGAAATCCACTATAGCTCAAATAGGGCGGGAAGGTCAGCAACGGGTCCACGTAGTGCCGGTCAAGCCCCAATTCCTCCTCACATTCTCTCAAAGCCGCCGCGGTGGGATCGCTATCACCTTGATCAATCTTGCCACCTGGAAATGCAACTTGTCCCGCGTGAGAGGGCAGATTGTCCGTTCTGTGGGTCAGCAATACTGTTGCTTCGTGGTCTCGATCGATGACGGGTATCAAAACTGCAGCATCGCGCAAGGAACGCACCGCATCAGCCCGTTCCAGCTCTGGATTGAGCAAATGGTCGCCGCCGTCATCGCCTTGGGCGACAATCGAGGCCCGTTCTCTCACCGCACGGCGAAACGCATTGGCTGAAAAATCCAACGGGTCAACTTCCCCCAGGACTGGGCTCAATCTACCGCCTCCATTTCATCTACCGTCATGATCGGATAAAAAACACCGGTCGACCAGACTCCGAACATATCGATGTCGCCAATTTTCCTGTTACTCCCAAGCTCTGCCAACTCATAAAGAAGCGCTCTGGCAAGCCGTGCTTCCAGGCGTCCGCGTACCAGAATGTAGGGCTTCAGGCCGTCATTTCCATCCTCTTTCTCAAACCGCATGGGATGTTCGGCACCGGCGGTG
Organism: Stappiaceae bacterium; assembly: GCA_039976075.1. GTDB lineage: Bacteria > Pseudomonadota > Alphaproteobacteria > Rhizobiales > Stappiaceae > JBDWFY01. Next base: position 546,007 of record JBDWFY010000022.1, on the reverse strand, counting down.
ACGACATCGCCCTGCTTGGTCCTGACAGTAACGCTCTGATTCTCCCCAGAACCGCTGGAATGAAGTTCAACTGCGAGGAAGGGCGCGTCCTCCACGCTGATCCCTACCTTTTCCACAGGGGTCACCAGATAATGTCGGCCATCGTCATCACGGCGCAACACAGAGGCGAAGAGCCTGACCAGTGCTTCCCGCTTGATTGGAGACCCCATGTAGTACCAGGTTCCATCGCGTGCGATACGCATATCGAGATCACCGCAAAATGGCGGGTTCCATTTCTCCACCGGCGGAATTCCTCGCTCCGAGACACCTGCCCGGGCAATAAGAGCAGCAAGACCGTCCGGTCCTGATTGCGGGTTCATGGCCTCCTTGAATGTCATCGCCAGTTCGCCTCTTTTTCGCCTCAGGGGCGCCATCTTATCGCCGTGCTTCGCGGTTGGATTGGAAACAACATGCCCGGAATTCGCTACCGGACACAAGATTTTGTTGGCGCCGGGTGATGCGCCATCGACAATATGCTGTCAAACTCCCATATGGACGTTAAGTACCGCCACAGGCAACCGGCACGGGACACGCAGCGCAAGCGCAGCAGGATAGGCAGAATCAACAGGAATGCATATCGCAATGGCGTGCGATATGCTGGAACGGCAGGAGACGGCAAAACATGAGTTCCCTTTCGCCCACACCAAGTATGGACAATAGCGATATCGTCAAGGAAGCCGAGATCGCCGTTGACCGCATTTCCGCTGCCCGGACGGAAATCGGCCGGGTTATATTTGGCCAGGAAAATGTTGTTGAGCGCAGTCTGGTAACGATCCTGTCAGGCGGCCACGGCTTGCTTGTCGGCGTACCCGGTCTTGCCAAAACCAAACTTGTCGAGACCCTGGGGACTGTACTGGGCCTGGATTCAAGCCGCATTCAATTCACACCCGATCTGATGCCTTCGGATATTCTGGGTGCGGAAGTTCTGGATCAGGCAGCAGACGGAACACGAAGCTTCCGGTTTATACCCGGCCCTGTTTTTTCGCAGCTTCTGATGGCAGACGAAATCAATCGTGCGAGCCCCAGGACCCAATCTGCCCTATTGCAGAGCATGCAGGAATATCACGTCACCGTCGCCGGTGTGCGACACGATCTCCCCCGTCCGTTTCATGTACTGGCCACGCAAAATCCGCTTGAGCAGGAAGGAACCTACCCGCTGCCCGAAGCGCAGTTGGACCGGTTTCTGATGCAAATAGATGTGCATTATCCGGATCTGGATGCTGAACGTCGTATTTTGCTCGACACTACCGGCGCTGAAGAATCCGAAGCAACATCAGTTCTAAACGCTGACGAACTTATGAAATACCAGATGCTGGTCCGCCGCATGCCGGTTGGGGAATCCGTTGTCGATGCCATTTTGACGCTGGTGCGGTGTGCCAGACCCGGAGAGCCCGGCAATGCGGAGATCTCGGACCTCATTGCCTGGGGACCGGGTCCCCGTGCCAGTCAGGCGTTGATGCTGACCGTAAGGGCCCGCGCACTTTCAGAAGGACGACTTGCCCCTTCTGTCGATGATGTTCTCGCCCTCGCAGAACCGGTTCTGCAACACAGGATGGCTTTGACATTCGCCGCTCGGGCAGATGGAGAAACCATCCGCAACGTGATCAATAAAATCAAATCCAGAATAAGCTGAGATCCGTGCAACAAAAGAAGTAGACCCATTCATGCAGGCCCCGAAAGCTGGAAAGAACGGCTTAAAAGAAGACAGAACAGACCTCTTTTCACAATCGGAAGTGCAGAAGGACGGACGGTCGCTGGCCGACGCCCTGCCCGATCTCTTGATCGAAGCACGGAATGTGGCCAGTACTGTCGCCTTCGGCTGGCATGGCCGTCGGCGCGCAGGACCGGGAGAAACGTTCTGGCAGTTTCGGCCCTTCAATCCCGGCGAGCCTATGAAACGTGTCGATTGGCGACGATCTGCCCGGGATGATCACCTTTATGTGCGTGAGCGGGAATGGGAAGCGGCCCATACCGTTTGGCTTTGGTCGGACCTGAGCAAATCGATGAATTTCCGCTCTGCTCTGACTGACGCAAGCAAACGGGATCGTGCCGTTGTCATTATGCTTGGCCTGGCTGAACTGTTATCCAGAAGTGGCGAACGGATCGGCTTGCCCGGACTGATGCCACCGACCACCAGTCGCAACGGCGCCGAGAAACTGGCGCAAGCGCTCATTCACGCCGATGAGACCGCGGCACTGCCAGACTCCCGTGTTGTGAAGCGGTTCTCCGATGTCGTCCTTTTTGCTGACCTTCTGGATCCGATCGACGAAATCCGGGCCTGGGTCAGCGCTGTGGCCTCGACAGGTGCGGGCGGACATTTGGTGCAAATTCTTGATCCGGTAGAGGAAACATTTCCCTTTGGCGGCCGCACAGAATTTGAAGATCCGGAGACCGGCGCCAAACTTATCACCGGCCGGGCACAGGACTGGCGGGAGGCCTATCAAGGCAAAATGGCTGAACGACACCAAGCACTGCGTACACTCTCGCGCAAAGCCGGCTGGACTTACATTGTCCATCACACCGATCGTCCGGCTGTTGAACCGCTGCTGGCGTTGCATAACCGGCTTTCCGGTGGCGATACGGTGCAAAATACGCGCACGGGAGAGCTTCAATGAGTGGGTTCCTGCCTATCGCTTTCAGCAGTCCATGGGTATTGAGCGCCCTCATTCTTTTGCCGGCGATCTGGTGGCTGTTGCGCCTTGTTCCGCCCCGGCCGAAAGAGATCCTGTTTCCACCCACACGCCTGCTGCTTGACATTGAGAACAAGGAAGAAACCCCTTCTCAAAGTCCGTGGTGGTTGACTGTCTTGCGTCTATTAATGGCAGCCATCGTTATACTGGCGCTTGCCGGGCCGATCTGGCGACCGGCAGCAGGACCGGTAGCGTCGGCAAGTGGCCCCTTATGGTTGATCCTTGACAATGGCTGGGCATCAGCCCGTGAATGGCCTGAACGCCTATCCGCTGCCGAGGCTATTATCCGGCAGGCTGAAAATGTCGGGACACCCGTGTTGCTCGCAGCCACAGCGGATGGCACATCTCAACCGCTGGTTCCAGGCACGGCTCAGGAAGCACGGGACCGCTTGCGGGCTCTGGCGCCCAGGTCCTGGCCCGCAAAGCCGAATGATCTATCAGACGCGCTGCAAACTGCATTCACAGAGGCCGCTCCCGGTAACATCATTTGGATGACCGACGGGCTTGGCGGATCAGAGGTTGATGCATTTGCTGCAAAACTGGCATCATTTGGCGGTGATAATGACATCACCCTTTATCAGGCCCCGGAGATGATCGTCGGCTTGAGCGATGTCCGAAACCTCGCCGACAAGATGATCGTTGAAGGGAATCGTTCCCAGGCTACGGGGCCGAATTCCCTTGCAGTGCGAGCGCATGATGCCAAGGGGCTTGTGCTGGGTCAGGCGACCATGAGTTTTAATGATGGTGAAGCTGTTGCGGAAGCTTCCTTTGAATTGCCCGTCGAACTGCGCAATGAGATTGCACGGGTCGAGATTGTTGATGAACTGACTGCCGGCGCCGTTCAAATGGTCGATGATCGTTGGCGGCGACGCAGTGTTGGATTGTTGGCAGGCGGGTCTTCCGATCTTGCCCAACCATTGCTGTCTCCTCTCTACTATCTGCGCAAGGCGCTACTGCCATTTTCCGATGTTCGCGAACCGCGAGATGCGGATCTGGCCAAAGCCATGCCGGACCTCATCCAGCAGAATGTATCTGTGATCATGCTTGCCGATATTGGGGTCATTTCCGAAGAAGCGCAGGAAGAGATCTCAAAATGGGTGTCCGATGGCGGAGTTCTCGTTCGCTTCGCAGGCCCGCGTCTGGCATCCGGTGCCGATGATCTCGTACCTGTGTCCCTCAGAACCGGTGACCGTGCACTTGGGGGTAGCCTGACATGGCAGAAACCTCAGGGTCTTGGCAGCTTTTCTGACGCCAGTCCTTTCAAGGGGGTGACCATTCCCGACGATGTTCAGGTCGAGCGACAAGTCCTTGCGGAGCCGGATGAAAGTTTACCTGATCGAACCTGGGCCAGTCTGACAGACGGCACACCACTGGTGACGGCAGAACAATTTGGCTCCGGCTGGATCGTTCTCTTCCATGTCACGGCGGACACGGCCTGGTCCAATTTACCGCTCTCCGGCGCTTTTGTGGAAATGCTCCGCCAGATCGTCGCTTTTTCTTCCGTTGCAGGTGGTGCAACGGACAACAATGAGGATGGAAACCAAAGCGTTCTTGCTCCGCTGCGGCTTCTTGATGGATTTGGGCGCTACACTCCGCCCGCTCCAACAGTTCGACCCATTGCCACAAACGCCTTTGCAAACACCCCAGCGGACCAGGAACATCCGCCAGGCCTATATGGAACAGAGGACGCCTACCAGGCGCATAATCTGATGAAAAAAGGAGACCAGCTCATTCAGTTCGATCCGGCCGTTATGGGTGATGCGATTACATTGCGCTCCTATCAGGTAGAAAGCCCGGTCGATTTGCGTGCCATATTGTTTGTCCTTGCCACACTGCTTCTTATTGCAGATGCCGTCGCCGTGCTTGTTCTGGCCGGAGGATGGCGTCTGCCAAACTTCAAACGCGGTGGACAAGTTGCAGGCGGTTTGATTTTGGCTGCAGTTCTGTTTCCGGTTCTCAGCGGCGGTGGCGTTTTGGCTCAAGAAGTGGACCGTGTGGACACTGCCAGAGCGTTGGAAGCAACAACCAAAACCCGTCTGGCCTATGTGTTAACCGGAAATCCCGAAATAGATGAAGTCAGCAAACGAGGGCTGATCGGCTTGTCTACGTATCTGTCTGATCGAACAGCCCTGGAACCGGGCGAGCCGATGGGCGTCGATATCGATACCGATGAGTTGGCCTATTTCCCTCTGTTATATTGGCCGATTGATGCAGCAGCAGATGCTCCCAGCAGCCGGAGTATGGCCCGGGTTGACGCCTTTATGCGCGATGGTGGCTCTATTCTTTTTGACACGCGAGATCAGGCTGGTGCGCAGATGGGCACAAGCGGGCTGGGAACAACGCCATCGACGACAAAATTACGCGAAATCCTGAGTGGATTGGACATTCCCGCTCTGGAGCCGGTTCCGGCTGATCACGTGCTCACCAAAGCCTTCTTCCTGCTCGAGCATTTTCCTGGACGATGGTCCGGAGGGCCACTGTGGGTGGAAGCACTCCCGGAGGTTACGGAACCAACAGGCCGGCCTGTGAGAGCAGGAGATGGGGTGTCACCCATATTGATTACCGCCAATGACTTTGCTGCGGCGTGGGCCGTTGATGAGAGTAACCTATATATGTTTCCCACAGTGCCTGCCGACCCCAGCCAGCGGGAATTTGCCTATAGAACAGGCGTGAACATTGTGATGTATGCGCTGACTGGCAATTATAAGGCGGACCAGGTTCACGTTCCTGCCCTACTAGAACGGTTGGGGCAATAACATGAACTGGACAATTGATTTTGCGCCGCTGGTTCCTCTGCCGCTACTCATTGTTCTGGCAGTTGTCGCTGCTGGTCTTTCCGGACTCAGTCTTTACCGAAAACAACGCGGCGCGGTGATCCGTTTGGGAGCATTTGCTGCCTTTATTCTTGCACTGATGAACCCGGCAATCGAAAAAGAAGATCGCGAACCGCTGACGAGTGTCGTGGCTCTGGTGGTGGATGACAGCCAGAGCCAGGACCTTGATGGCCGCAAAGCCATGACCGATGAGGCACGCGAGAAGGTCATCGAACGGTTGGATGGTCTTCCGGGCTTCGAAGTTCGCGTCATTGAAGCCGGACGCGACAGTGAATTTGAACGACGAGACGGCACAGAACTGTTCGGTGCCCTTGAAAACGGTCTTGCGGATGTTCCTCCCGATAGAGTTGCGGGCGCTATTTTCATTACTGATGGTCAGGTGCACGACGCCCCGCAAAAGCCGGAAAGTCTGGACTTCCGAGCACCGATCCATGGGCTGATTACCGGCCGGGAAGATGAAATTGACAGACGACTCGTCCTTGACCGGGCTCCGAAATTCGGGCTGGTTGGCACGGAGCAAATCGTCAATCTTCGCCTGGTCGATCAATTGGGGTCTAACGCGCTTCCATCCAGGGATGCGCGCATTCGAGTCCGCCGCGATGGAGAGCCAATCGGGACAATCCGTGTATCACCGGATGAGCCGATCGCAATTCCGGTGGAGATTGAGCACGGCGGCGACAATATTTTTGAATTTGAGGCCGAAGCGCTTGAGGGAGAGTTGACGTCCCTGAACAACAGACTGGTCGTCACCATCGACGGAATCAGGGAAAACCTGCGTGTATTGCTGGTATCGGGCGAGCCTCATGCGGGGGAACGAACCTGGCGAAACCTGCTCAAATCCGATGCGTCCGTAGATCTCGTTCATTTCACCATCCTGCGCCCACCGGAAAAACAGGATGGAACACCGATCAATCAGCTCTCCCTGATTGCTTTCCCGACGCGAGAACTGTTTTCGGTTAAAATCGATGAATTCGATCTGATCATTTTCGATCGCTATCAGCGGCGCGGCGTCTTGCCGATCCTCTATTTCGACAACATCGCTCGCTATGTCCGGAATGGTGGGGCGATATTACTGGCCTCGGGCCCGGAATTTTCCGAAGGTGGGTCCTTGTACCGCACGCCGCTTGCGACCGTATTGCCGGCTGAGCCGAGCGGAAACGTCACTGAACAGCCATATAAAGCACTTGTGACTGAGCTCGGAACCCGTCATCCCGTCTCGAGATCACTGCCCGGTGCCAATGGCGATGACCCAACCTGGAGTGAATGGTTTCGGCTGGTCGATGCGGAACACAAGAGTGGTGACACCATCATGAACGGGCCGGATGATCGACCACTTGTGATTCTTGACCGCCAGGGCGAAGGGCGAGTCGCAATGATGCTTTCCGATCATGCCTGGCTATGGGCTCGAGGATTTGATGGCGGAGGACCGCATGTTCCGCTGCTACGCAATATGGCTCACTGGTTGATGAAAGAACCAGACCTCGAGGAAGAGGCTCTGCGGGTACGGGCACGGGGGCGCGAACTGGTCGTCGAGCGCCAAACCCTCGGCGAAAGTGTCGACGCCGTTACAGTGACAAATCCCACCGGGCAGGAGCAGGAACTCGTCCTTGAGGAAGCGGATCCCGGTCTCTGGCGCGCAACCATCCCGACGGCTGACCTGGGGCTCTATTCCGTCACGGATGGCGAACGCACCGCTCTTGCAAATGTCGGACCTCCCAATCCCAAAGAATTCTCGGATGTCCGTTCAACAGTTGAAAAATTGACACCTATTGCCACAGCTACTGCCGGTTCGGTCCAGCGGCTGGCAAAATCAGGAGATCAGGTTTCTGTTCCGCGCATTGTCCCAATTCAGCGCGCAACGACATTTGCAGGCAATGGCTGGATCGGTCTGAAAACTACTGATGCCAGCATCCTGAAAGGCGTCGATAGATACCCATTGCTTGCGGGCTTCCTCGGTCTGGCGATCCTTTTGGGTGCTCTGACGCTTACATGGTTCCGAGAAGGACGGTAATGCCTGAAGATGACTTAGCTCTCGATTTGGTATCTTCCCCTCACAACACCGCCAATGTCTTCAATCGCATTTCCTGACAGATCAGCCACTAACAAACGTGCAGGGTCAACTGGCGCAGGTAGTTTCAACAATCCCGAGGGAAGCACGTTAAATCCAAAAGGGCTGTAGTAGGGCATATCCCCCACAAGCAGGATACGCTTTTCGCCAATCTCACGCGCTCGATTGACCGCATGACGCAAAAGCGCCCGGCCAATCCCCTTGTTCTTGTACGTTGGCTTCACCGTTAGTGGTCCGAGCAACTGCCCTGCCGCTTCTCCGAGCAGTATGGGTGTCAAACGCACCGAGCCCACCAACTCCTCTCCGCAATGTGCCACAAAGCAAAGTCTTGAATCGACGGGAAAACCTTCACGAATCAGAAAGGCTGCCCGTGCGAACCGGCCGGGACCGAACGCATCAGCGTGCAGCAACTCAATCTGAGGGATATCGGCAGTGCTTTCCTGCCGGATGGAAAAAGAAATCTGAAGCATTTTGGTGGAAAATCCAGTTTGCAGACTGCTTGGATTGATCGCAATCCGGAAATCCCAAACGGGTTTAACGGCGCGACGACTATGCGTCTCGCAGAAGGCAAAGCGAGACCGTGCTTTTGGGAAAGCGTCGTCGTCGCGCAGTTTTGGCAATAATAGTGCTGTAGCGTGTCATGGCCCGGGCGATTAGCACGCAAATGGACTGGCGTAAAGAAATTCCTTCTTCTAGTGGTATTAATCTCACCGCCGCGAGTAAAACAGCAACGCGGGCTCACCTCTCGCTGTTGTCGGTGCCGAAAGTTGATTGTTCGCAATTCGCCAACAAACTGTTCAGGTGCAATTGATCGACCGGCTACCCTATATTCAGCAGTAACAATCGCATGAAATCAGGATCTTGCCACGTCAGGCGGCGACTGCTTAGCGCTGTTTGAGTTCGCAAAACATACAAGGGACACGCACAATGGGGTTATTGGTCGAGGGTAAATGGGTGGACCGTTGGTATGACACTGGAAAGTCCGGTGGTAAATTCGTACGCAAGGACGCCGCGTTTCGAAATTGGATCACAGCCGACGGCTCAGCGGGGCCTACAGGTAACGGTGGTTTCAAGGCCGAACCGGGTCGCTATCGCCTCTATGTTTCACTCGCGTGCCCCTGGGCTCATCGCGCCTTGGTATTCCGCAAGTTGAAAAAGCTTGAGGACATCATCCCCGTCACGGGTGTTGAGGCTCTGATGCTGGAGAGCGGCTGGACATTTTCCGAACCTGAACCGGAATTTGGCGGGGAGAAAATGTCCGATGTCTATGTACGGGCTCTGTCGGACTATACCGGCCGGGTAACCGTTCCGGTTTTGTGGGATCGTCACCAGAAAACGATTGTCAGTAACGAGTCTTCCGAAATCATTCGCATGTTCAACAGCGCATTTACAGAATTTAGCGACAACAGCGTTGACTACTACCCTGAGGCGCTGCGGTCTCAGATCGACCAAATCAACGAACGCATCTATCACACAGTCAATAACGGTGTTTACAAATGCGGATTTGCCACGACGCAGGAAGCCTATGAAGAAGCGTTTAACGCGCTTTTTGAGACATTGGACATGCTGGACAGCCGCCTCGCCGATCATCGCTACCTCATTGGTGACAGTCTGACCGAAGCCGATTGGCGTTTGTTTACGACCCTGTTGCGCTTTGATCCCGTCTATGTCGGACATTTCAAATGCAACAAGCAACGTATTGCCGATTATCCCAATCTTTCCAACTATCTGCGTGAACTCTATCAGGTTCCGGGGATCGCTGAAACGGTGGATATCCCTTACATCAAACAGCATTATTACGGCTCGCACGAATCCGTAAATCCCACCAGGATCGTACCTGTCGGGCCCGAGATCGATTTTACCGCGCCGCATGATCGGGATAGATTTTCCTGATCACATGAACCAGAACATGCGCGCCGATAAATGATGGTTTAAAGAGTTTCGGTGTCGCTACCAGATTCCGTTCAGAGCGGTACCCTGTCTTATTTCCTCAAGTCTCCTGCTCGTCGCGTCTGTTATGTCAGCAGGTAACTCCTCCAATGCAAAGAATCGCGCTTCTGCGATTTCTGCATTGGGGTGCAGAGCATCTGCCGGCACGTCCTGCGCCGACAGGCTAAAAAGAGCGACGTGATCCCGGCGGGACTGGCGGACGTTGTGATAGAAGCCGAAAAATTGCGGCTCTTCACTTGCTTCGAGTCCTGTCTCTTCTCGCAATTCTCTAATTGCCGCATCCATTATCGCTTCACCTCGATCTACACCGCCACCAGGAAAGTACCAACCTGGAACATACGTATGCCGCACCAGCAGCACACGGTCCTCCCGATCAAATACCGCGATGCGAACGCCCAACGTTGTCGCCCGGGTTGTGAGGGCGACAAGATGAATTGCCCTGACAACCAACGGCTTTAATGCATCCGGTACGCGCATGGCTGACAAGAAACTCCAAAGGCTGTGCCAGATGCACAGGCAGATTGCTGAATAATTAACAGAACGCACAGGAAGCATGCAGAATTCGCATGCCGGTGTTGCACAAAAATGATCTACTGAACATACGGGAAGTCATATACCATAACCCCAATGACTAACTGCACCCTGCTTGATCTTCCAAATTTTGCAATGACATGCACGGAAATCAATCTGCCGGCGCGAAATGGCTATTTTTGCCAGATAAACTCATGAGAACCCCAATGTTTGCAAATCTCTTTGGCCACGGTCGTAAAAAAAGCTATCAGTGGAAACCAGATGTTGATCTGTCGAAACCGGCAATCGCCGCGGCACTGACCACGTTTGCCGCCAACTGACAGAATTACTCAGAAGCGTTGTTGAGCTAAAGCAGCGCTTCTGATCGAATTTTCCTGCCTGTGTCACATTCAGCTTGACCTATGGTCCCGCCCATACAAGATGCGGATACCATGTTCAAACTTGCCCACATTTCCGACCCTCACTTAGGTCCTCTGCCAAACCCTCAACTCCATCAACTCGTTTCAAAGCGGGTGCTTGGATATATCAATTGGCAACGTAATCGGGCTCACAGTCTGACCGATACCCATCTCAACGCTCTGATCAAAGATCTGAAAGCCCACAAGCCGGATCATATTGCGATCACCGGTGATCTGGTGAATATCGCTCTGCCGCAGGAAATAACCGGTGCACAACGCTGGCTGCAGCAACTGGGTGATCCGAAAGATATTTCCGTCATTCCCGGCAATCACGACGCTTATGTTCCCGGCGCGTTGAAAAAAGTGAAAGCCGCGTGGGCTCCTTACATGCTGGGAGATGGCCTTTCGGTACCGGCAACGTTTCCGTATTGCCGTAAACGCGGCCACGTTGCGCTGGTGGGAACTTCGAGTGCGCGTGCTTCGGCACCACTAATGGCAACCGGATATTTCTCTCTGGAACAAGCCGACCGGCTTCAAACGTTGCTCACAGACCTTGGTTCGGAAAATTGCTTTCGCATAGTGATGATCCACCATCCTCCCTTTCCAAATGCGACGCACTGGCACAAGCGTCTGGTCCACGAAGAACGGTTTCGGGCGGTCATCGCCAAAACCGGTGCCGAGTTGGTCCTTCATGGCCACACGCACATTGACAGTCTCGCATTTATTGAAGGCGCGAGCGGAAAAGTCCCGGTGGTTGGTGTTCCTTCTGCCTCAAACGCCCCCGGGGGCCGTCGCCCGGGAGCTCGCTACAACCAATTTGACATCACGCATGAGCAAAACCGATGGTCATGCACGATGACAGAGCGTGGATTTACTGATGCCGGAAAAGAAATATCGGAAATTAGAAACAGACAGCTGATAGACGATGGTCAGACGGTAAGCAACGAATTGTAACTTGCTTCGGTTCCCATCAGATTGGGTTTGCGAACCAGGCGTAGGCAATCAGTCCAACTGCGCCAATCAGGATGCCGAGCAAAAACACGATCAGCAGATTGCCCATCGTCGCAGCCAAACTTTCCTTCTGCGTCGCAGTTGAAAGGGAACCATCCTCTTTAACGGCATCATGCCGCAATCGCCGTAACAGCCAGTCCGCCTCAAAGGATCTTTCTTTTTCGAGGATACGCTCGGCAATATAATCGGTGACACAATCAGCAACGTCGTCAATCGACGCACTTTCCATAATCACAGTCCGGCCGAGCCGGGTATCTTTCAGGAACCTGTAACTGCGCCGATCACGTGCCATGGTGATATGGCTGGTTATATCGATCCAGAGCCGCGGCGGGTTACCCGGTACAATCTGGAAAGAGAACTGATCGTCGTCTTCAGGAACCTCGCGAAAGACATCCGCAAGTTCCTCAGACAATAATTCGAGCCTTGCTTTTTCCGTTTCGTGAAGATCTGCGATAACGTCCGCCCGGTCAGCATCCGCAAGACGCACTTTTCTCACAGCATCGCGCAAGCTGCGTATTTTGGTGTGAGGCACCACATTATCACCGCGGTCCGACATGGGGTATTCCTTAACCGGGAATTGGAGTTAACAGAGTGTTAAACTAGCACGATGCCGAGATTTTGGCACCCGCCAAATTGTAATTGGTTAATTTCCACAGCGGGTTAGTGCGATCAAGGTAAATAAGCAAGAACTAAATCGCGAATTGCACAGCCCCGGTATGGGAGTCCTATACAATCAGGGGATGCTGGGGCGCAGCCGATCGGGGCAACATGCCAGATAGCCTGGGGTCATCGACGATCTCGATGGAGCGTTTGTAGGGAACAAAGCCTGACCTCCGGTAAAAGTCGAGCGCCATTGGCCCATCCAGCGTGCACGTATGAACAGATAATCGGCGGGTTTCAGGTCGGCTCCACACCTTCTCAATCGCCTCGTTCATAAGCCAGCGACCAAGACCGCTGCCTATTGCCTCGGGCACCAGCCCAAAATAGGCCAATTCGACATTTTGCGGATCGCGGAAATCCAGTTCGAGCAGGCCCTGCTGACAGCTTTGACGAGCCAGCACATGAACTTCTACACGCGGATCGTTCAATATCCCGACTACTTCATTATCAGCCATCGCCAGTCTGGAAAACCACATCCAATCGGTTCCGATCCGGCGAAACAATGTACGATACCAATCTATATCCGGCTCATCCATGCGCAGAAGCGCTACATCGGGCTGCTCAACTGGCTTCAACGCTGCTTTTTCCGTCATTTCCAAAAAGGTCACAACGGAGGCGATTTTACCATCCGGTACATCGGTATACCCATCAAGATTGAGAGGCTCTCGGGTCATTCGCACTCTCCATCGTCAATTGCTGAAATACATCTGATCCCGCGTTAGTCCAAGAATGATAAACACGCAACCGTTATCGCCTAAGACAATGGGCTAATGGTCAAATCAAATGGCAATCAAGGTTGGGGACTATTGTCAGATTGTCGCAATTGTCTTCAATCGAGCACGGGGATGCACTTCGTTCTGGCTCATAACGACAGTATGAGCGCGGAAACGCTCAACGATGCTGCGGACCTGAGAGCGAATGCCGCCGCTTGTGAGTAGAATAGGTACCTCACCCGTCATTGCGGCCTTTTCAAATGCCTTTGTCACCAGTTGCACAAATTCCTGAAGCTTTGAAGGGGCCATTGCCAATTGTTTATCTTCACCCTCACCAACCAGCGATTCTGCAAAAGCGGTTTCCCAGGCCGGGCTCAGGCTTATCAATGGCAGGTACCCGTTGGGAGACTGGTTCGCTGCGCACAGCTGACGTGCCAACTTGCTGCGAACATGCTCAGCAATGATATTGGTGTTTCGGGAAAAGCCGGTCGCTTCTGCAATCCCTTCCATTATTGTGCTCAAATCACGCACTGATACGCGCTCAGCCAGCAATGTCTGAAGAACGCGCTGAATTCCTGAAACATTGATCTGCGAGGGAATGATATCCTCGGCCAGCTTGGCCTGCTCGCCCGGCAGATCGTCAATCAGCTGTTTGACATCGCCGTAGGATAGCAGCTCAGAAACATTCGTGCGCAGCAATTCAGTCAGGTGCGTCGACAAGACGGTAGCCGGATCGACGACCGTGTATCCCTTCAACGTCGCGTCGTCCCGGTAGCGTCCGTCAACCCAGGTGGCAGGCAAGCCGAATGTCGGCTCAGTCGTGTGTGTTCCAGGCAAGTTGACCTGTCCACCTTGCGGATCCATCACCATAAAATGATTGGGAAAAAGTGAACCTTGCCCCGCTTCGATTTCCTTGACCTTGATGACGTAAACATTTGATTCCAACTGGACATTATCCAGAATGCGGACCGGCGGCATGACCACGCCAAGTTCGGTTGCCAATTGTCTGCGAAGCGCCTTGATCTGATCGGTAAGATAATCATTGCCGCCATCGGAATTGATCATCGGTAGCAGTCCGTAGCCCAGCTCGATCCGCAACTGATCCATTTTCAGTGAATCGGAAATCGGCGGTTCCTTTGGCTCCGCAGTCGGTGTCTCAGCAATCGCTTTCTCCTGCTCTTTACGAACGACCGCGGCTTTGATTGACCGGGAGGAACGAAAGGCCAGAATGCCGGCCAGAATGGCCATTGCGAGGAACGGCAGCATTGGCATGCCCGGCAGGATGGACATTAACGCCATCACAGCCGATGCCATGCCGAGCGCTTTTGGATAACCGGATAGTTGAGAAAACAAGGCCTTGTCAGCTGCTCCCTGAACGCCGGCTTTTGAGACCAACAGGCCGGCAGCCGTTGAAACGATCAGCGCAGGGATCTGAGATACAAGACCATCGCCAACCGTGAGAAGCGTATAGGTGTGGCCAGCATCGGCGAAAGACATACCCATCTGGGCCACGCCGATCACGATGCCGCCGACAATGTTGATTACTGTAATCAGAAGCCCGGCAATCGCGTCCCCGCGAACGAACTTTGAAGCGCCGTCCATGGCACCGAAAAACGAAGACTCGTTCTGCAGATCAAGGCGGCGCTGTTTGGCTTCCTCCTCATTGATCAGACCGGCAGACAGGTCCGCATCAATGGCCATCTGTTTGCCGGGCATCGCATCCAGTGTAAAGCGCGCCGCCACTTCCGCGATGCGGCCGGAACCTTTTGTAATCACAACGAAATTAACGAGTACAAGAATGGCAAAGACGATAATTCCAATGACGAAATTACCGCCCATCACGAAGTTACCGAAGGCCTGGATAACGTTACCAGCTGCATCCGTCCCCTCATGCCCGTTTGAAAGGATGAGACGGGTCGAGGCAAGATTGAGCGCCAATCGCAGCATGGTCGCAATCAGCAATACCGTCGGAAAGGACGAGAATTCCAGCGGCACCTGAATAAACAAACTGGTCATCAGGACCAGCACGGCAAAAATGATCGATACAGCCAGGAAGATATCCAGCATAAAGGCTGGCATCGGCAGAATGAGAATGACAAGAATGATCATCACGCCGGTGGCAAGGGCGATATCACCCCGCCGCAGCACATTCACAATATCTGCAAAGGAAGGCAACAAAACACTGCCCGCCGAAGGGGCGGGTTCGCCAGCCTGATCCTGCGCCGTACTATCCGTCATGTATTCTCAATCCGTTTGTCAAAACGCGCTCAAGATCAAGCAGCTATTGTCCGGCTTTCCCCGGGCGAAGGTATTTCAAGACCATCGCCGGAATATTGATTGAGTTTGTTTCGAAGCGTCCGAATGGAAATGCCGAGGATTTTCGCGGCATGTGTACGATTGCCGATGCAATGATCCAGCGTATCCAGAATAAGGTCACGTTCGACATCTGCGACCGTTTGGCCGACCAGTGTTCGCGAAACAGCATCGGCTGTCATCGCCACCTGCTGCACGATTCGATCGGATCCACCAACCAACGGGCTGCCATCGGGCATGCGGATCGCCTCGGCGTCGATTTCCGGACCCATTGCCAGAAGAACGGCGCGATGCATTGTATTTTCAAGTTCGCGAACGTTGCCAGGCCAGGGATTGGCACCCAGCATCTGTTTGGCCTCCAGAGACACAGTCCGCTCAGGGACGCCATTGGCCTCCGCATAGCGTTTTGCAAAATGTAACGCGAGTTCAAGAATATCCTCTGGCCGCTCGCGCAGCGGGGGGATTTTCAGATTGACGACGTTGAGGCGATAAAGAAGGTCTTCCCGGAAAGTGCCAAGACGAACCGCTTCGGACAAATCACGGTTCGATGTCGCAATGATCCGGATGTTAACCGGCACAGGCCGGGTGCCGCCGACCCTGTCAATGACCCGCTCTTGAATCGCCCTCAGCAATTTTGCCTGCAAACGCACATCCATTTCCGATATTTCATCAAGCAGCAGGGTTCCGCCATCGGCTTCCTCAAATTTGCCGACGCGCCGGGCAACGGCACCGGTAAAGGCCCCTTTTTCATGGCCGAATAGTTCAGATTCCAGGAGATGTTCCGGAATTGCGGCACAATTGACCGAAACAAAAGTCTTGCTAGAGCGACTGGATCGATTGTGAACGAACCGGGCCAGGACTTCCTTGCCGGTACCCGATTCACCGGTAATCAAAACGGAAGCATCCGCCGGCGCCACTTGCTGCGCGAGCTTGACCACATTGGCCATCGCCTGATCCCGATAGATGACGTCACAGCGATCCTGTGCAACGGCAGCCAGAATTGCCGCAATCATTTCCTCATCAGGAGGCAGCGGAATGTACTCCTTGGCGCCTGCTCGAATAGCTGAAACCGCAGCCCGGGTATCGTTCTCCACGCCGCACGCCACGATGGGTACGTGAATTCTTTCCTGCTCCAACTTGGAGATCAGGAAATCAATTGGCAGGCCGACATCCACCATGAGCAGGTCGGCCCCCTGCCCTGATCGCAATACCTTTAGCGCCGATTCAATGGTGTCAGTTTGGGTCACGCCGGCGCCCCGAGCCATGGCAATTTGCGTTGCGGCAGTCAACTGCCCGCCCAATGAGCCCACAATTAGAAGACGCATAAATTTTGCTCCCGGGAAGTTGGTTCAATTCTTGCTGCTTGGATGTTCATCGTCATCACCGGTCCGACTTGATGATTTCCGTCATGGTGACGCCGAGCTTGTCATCGACAAGCACGACCTCTCCGCGGGCGACCAGACGATCATTGACATAGATATCAATGGCTTCACCGACTTTTCGATCAAGCTCCAAAACGGTGCCTGACGACAATTTCAAAAGATCAGAGATATGAACGCGGGAATGCCCCAGCACCGCGGATATCCGGACCGGCACATCGAAAACCGCTTCCAGATCAGCCGCCGCATGCTGCGATTGCTGATCCTCGTCGAAGGTATCCCCCGGCACCGGTGCTTCATGCTCGTCAAGCGACAGGGAAGCCGCTTCCATTGCTTCAGAGGCGTCAGGCATTTCTTCTAAAATTTCGTCAGTGACCTGATCATTCATATTCTGTCTCTCCAAACCATCCCGATCTACTGCGGGGTAGTTTTACTCGCCAAAGCGCGCTGACGTTCTTCCCCCGGACCACCGGCGGTAAAGTAGCGACGGATTGAACTTTCAATTTGTTTTTCCGTTTCCTTGCGATCACGGACGATACCGCCATCAGCCCATTCAATCCGGCAATCACCACGTCCGATATCCGGTTCGCCCAGGATGACAAGGCGTCCCTGAAAACCGGCATGATCAGCCAGTTTGTCGACAGCCACTTTCAGATCGGCTGCGTGTTTTTCATTCACTCGAATAACCATATGCGGTGCTTTTCTCAGCGGCCCCAGACATTCAGAAATCAAGGCAATCACCTCTGCCAGCGGCTCGCGTGCAATGAGATGCGCTGCAAATCTGCGGGCAACCAGAAAGGACAGGCCGACGGCGTCCTTCTCAAGCCGGTCCCGTTCGGAATCAAGGCCGGCGAGAATCTGCTGCAGCGCCTCCACAAGATGGTTGGTTTCCTGCGCCAGTGTCGCGGCCGCGCTTTTTTCACCTTCCGCAATCCCTTCAGCATTGCCGCGTTCAAATGCGCGCGCCTCAGCCTCCTTCAACAGTGCTTCGTGCTCGCGTACCGTAATCGTCGGCTCAACAGGTTCCACCGGTTCTGCCACCTGCTCGACAGGCTCAGGCGCAGCAAAATTCGTATCGAACAAGAAACGGGCGGGACCGGTACCGCTGGTCATTGGCTCTGCCTTTTGCATCATCAGTAGATCAACTCGTCGTCGCCCTTACTCTTGGAAATCATGATTTCTCCCTTGGCCGCCAGATCCTTGGATATGGCGACCATCGATGTTTGTGCTTCATCAACGTCTCTAAGCCGTACCGGTCCCAGTGCATCCATGTCGTCTTGGAGAAGCTTGGTGGCACGGGCCGACATATTGGAGAAAAAGAATTCGCGAACCGCTTCGTTGGCCCCTTTGAGGGCAATAGCCAGCTTGTCTTTTTCAACGCCGCGAAGCAGTGTTTGAACGCTTCCGGCATCCAGTTTCGCCAGATCGTCAAACGTAAACATCAGATTCTTGATCCGCTCGGCCGTTTCCCGGTTTTCTTCTTCGAGAGCCGTCAGAAAACGCGCTTCAGTCTGGCGATCAAAATTATTGAAAATTTCCGCCATGAGTTCATGGGCATCCCGGCGCGTTGTGTGGGAAAGATTGGACATGAACTCGACCCGTAGAGTCTGCTCGACCTTTTCCAGAACGTCCTTCTGGATTGCCTCCATACGGAGCATGCGATTGACTACTTCCAGCGACAATTCTTCAGGCAGGATTGCCAGAACGCGCGACGCGTGATCGGAGCGAATTTTCGAAAGAACAACAGCGACCGTTTGCGGATATTCGTTTTTGAGATAGTTGGCCAAAACGTTTTCCTGAACGTTCGACAACTTCTCCCACATGGTGCGTCCGGCTGGGCCTCGAATCTCTTCCATGATCAGTGAGACACGTTCACCATTCAGAAATGAAGCCAACAGGCGCTCTGTCGCATCTACATTGCCCGTCAGGGAGCCTTTTGTGGAAATTCTCTTCACGAAGTCAATGAAGAGTTCTTCCAGCATGGTTGGCGTAACCGGCCCCAGCTTCGACATAGCCGTGGACACCTGACGAATTTCCAGCTCATCGAGCCGTTCCCAGATTGGACGGCCATAATCTTCACCCAGAGAAAGCAAGAGCACGGCGGCGCGTTCAGGCCCGGCCAGTTTTCTTTCGGCGTTTTCACTCGACACCTGCAGATTGCCGGTATTTTGATCCTCCGGCTCAGAACCAGAATCAGTATCTACGGTGAGTGCATTTGCTTCAGCCATGAGTTTCGCTACGCCGCCTCATCGAGCCAACCGCGCACAATCGATGCGGCTTCGGTTGGATAGTCATTGATGATATCGGCGACCTTGGCGATAGAATCCGCTTGCAGGTTGCCTTCAGCCTGCGCATTTTCAATCCACTCCAGGCCCTTGGCGACAGGTAGTTTGCTCGCATTGACTGGATCCGCTTCATCGGCCGACCCGATTACGGTCCCGTCGGCAGCCAGGATTGCTGCGCCACCTTCCCCGCCGGCAGCACCGGCCAAGGCAAGATCAGGTTCTGGCTCAAACAGCTTTTTCAGCAGGGGGCGAACTGCAAAGAGCAATGTCAGGATCGATACAATGAGCAGAACGAGAAGTTCTGCAAAATAGAGCATGTCATCCTTGGTGAAATCGAACATCCCCAGTTCGTTTTCAACGAAATCCGATTGAGGCTGCGCGGCGAACTGCAGATTGACGACCTCAACTGAGTCGCCGCGACTCTCATCGTAGCCAACGGCAGAGCGCACCAATAAGGCAATCTGTTCTAGTTGCTCCTGCGCGCGCGGCGTATAGACCAACTTGCCATCTGCATTGGGTTCATAAAGACCGTCTACCAGCACCGCCACGGAGAGCTTGCGGACACTACCTGCCTCGACAACTTCGGTTTCTGTGGAACGTGAAATTTCATAATTCACCACTTCTTCAGTGGCGTTGGTCTGATCCTGGTTTGACCCACCCTCGGCCCCACCGGCGTTCGGGATTTGATTGCCAACAGTGACGCCGCCTTCTTTGTTGACCGTTTGCGCTGCTTCCTCACGCGTTTGAGTTGAGCGCACAACCTGTCCATCAGGGTCAAAATTCTCTTTCGTTCGTGTGATGCGATTAAAATCAACGTCTGCAGCGACACGAACACGAGCTCTGCCAGCGCCTACGACACTTGAGACAATTTCCTCGACCTGTTGGCGCAGTCGCCGTTCAATCTGATTGGTGCGATCCTGAAGACCGGCAGATACAGCCCCTTCCCCTTGCTCGGATATACCGGAGGCAAGGAGACGCCCGCTTTCATCGATGATGGAAACGCGCTCGGGGCTTAACCCCTCAACTGCCGACGCCACCAGATGCTGAACTGCACGAATTTGACCAGCGTCCAGCGATCCGCGTGCTTTGATCATAATCGATGCAGAAGGGTCCTGTCGGTCACGCTGAAACAGCTGCCGCTCGGGGAGAACCAGATGAACACGGGCAGTCACAACACGAGCCAGGGACCGTATTGTGCGCGAGAGTTCACCCTCCATGGCTCGGACATGATTGATGTTCTGAACGAAGCTTGTTGCACCCAACGTGTCGGATTTGTCAAAAATTTCGTACCCGATCGACCCACCAGTCGGCAATCCGGACTCTGCCAACTGCATGCGGGTTCTGAGGATGTTTTCCCGCGGGATCAAAATTGCTGAACCCTCACTCTTGAGTTCGAAAGGAATATTCATCGATTCCAGCTGCTCGATGATGGCGTTTGAATCTTCAAAAGTCAGGTTGGTGTAGAGTGCACCCATCTGAGGTTCGGACACGCGCATGATAATGATCGCGAAGATTCCGATCATGACGGCGGCAACTGCCCCCATCGCACCCATTCTTGCCGCGCCTATTTTTTTCAGAAAGTCAAAAATATTATTCACACTCAAGCTCGTTATTCCGAGATCCCCAAATATCGGATTGTTTGGATGAAGGGTGAGAATGGGCTGGTGAAGAGAAACACCCAAACAATCCGATGGGCAAAAAATGCCGCGTATATGGTAAACAAGAGGTTAACGACGCCTTAACAAAGTCTATGTGAGGACCTATTTCCGCCATTATTGGTAATTGCAAGTTGCAAAAAGCGGTGGGAATTTTTTTCTCTAGGCAAAAATTGCCGCGTTTCACGCAAGTCGAAAAACACCTGCGGATCGATTCTTTCTGCAATTTCTGTGATTTGGCACTAAGAGTAAGGTCAATATTTCGGGACGAAATCTCTGCCAAATGGGTATCAATCAAGCGGGCAGAAGACGCGCATGTGTCAAAAAAATCGTCTGAAAATTACCCTGCTGGCGACTTTATAATGGAGAAATTTTGGCAAAATTGTGCCCTGATTGCCACGCAACCATCAAGCACGTCACCGAGCGTCGTTACCTGCAGCTTGAACTCCTGCCGGATTTGACCCGAAACGCGGTATTGATTGATCAATGGGGCAGAGTGGTCGATGCCAAATAAATTCGGCACCTGACTCTGTCATTGACCACAACGCCGGTTTCTACCGGCGCGTCCGGTGCGTTTCCATTCAGAAATCGCTCCAGCCACTATATCCTAACAGGCAGGGTGATCCGGCGCGGACGCCGAAAAACTGATACCCGCCTATCGGTTGACAAACCGATTAAAACGTTATTCGCGATATTGCTGAATACGCGTCGCACGTAGGCCCGCTAGACCATGTTTGTCGATTGAACATTGCCATGAGAGGAATTCTTCAACCGTCAACGTATAACGCTGACAAGCCTCCTCTAAAGACAAAAGACCACCTCTGACTGCAGCGACGACCTCAGCTTTTCTTCTGATCACCCATCGTCTTGTCGACGTCGGTGGAAGATCGGCTATTGTCAACGGGCTGCCATCGGGCCCAATTACATATTTTACTCTCGAACGCACTTGTTCGGTCATCGTACTCTCACACTAACCATGACCCACTAGGAATGGAGACTGTACGACAACGACTTTAAGATTTGACTAAAGCGGTCTCAATGATTTGGTAATAAATTCAAGAAGTTTACAGGTGCTCTGAAAATCATATAGTCGGTGCTGCACCGACCTTTGAGACTGCTGACACCGGAATGCGGGAATCCCCTATGACCAGATAAGGCGTGCTGCTGCTCAGATCGACTTCACTGACAATACCCGTAATTTCGGTCGTTACCTTCAGAGCCTTGTCATCCGCGCCTGTTGCCGTGATTTTGATTGAGTAGGAGCCATCAGGGGCATCAGTCCCACCATTTGTCACACCGTTCCAGGAGTAGGTGTGGTCCCCTCTGCTCAAATCAGCCTCTTCACTGAACACGATGGCACCGGCTGAATTGAAAATTTCTATCTTTGCATCACTGGCATCCGCAGGCGCATTGTAGACCCAGCTTGCATTTCCGCTTTTCAATTGCGTTTCATTGCCCGCCGCAGTGACCTGCGAACCAATATAGCCGACAACATTGTAAGCTTCGCTCGAGGATACCTGCGCTATCAGGTCTTCAAGGTTGCGGTTCGAGAGGATTGCCTGTTCAACGGACGAGTATTGCACCAGTTGATTGGTGAATTCCGTCGGGTCCGCCGGATCAAGCGGATCCTGGTTCCTCAGTTGCGTTGTAAGCAACGTCAGAAACAGCTCGTAATTGTCTCCAAGGGCCGAGTTGGCATTGGATGTTGTCGAGGTGGCACCGCCTGTAGCAGAACTTATCGCTTCCATCGTCTCACCGTTCCTTCACGTTCGTTCGACCCGATATTTCGGTCACTTCGCTGGAGAAACCTCCAGCAATACTCAGCTCATCGACTGCAAAACATTCCGATCGCGGACGGAAACATTTTGATAGACTTCGGGCCAGATTAGAAATTCGACCCGGTGTTTTAGTGCCTGACATCGACCAGTCATCGAAAACTCTGTTCGAAAGTACGCTCTAAATACTGATGTCCAGCATTCCATCACTGGACTGGACATACGCTCGCCTGGCTGCCGCTTCCGGGACTTCAGAGGATTGATTTTCCTGAGACGGTCCTGACTGACCAAATTGATTCCCTTCACCTTTTTCATCCGCTGCTCCTTCTCCATTTTGATTCTTCATCGAGAAGTTGAGACTGTTTTGATCGGCGCTCAGCCCGGCTTCATTAAGTGCACGTTGCAATTCTCGTGAGTCCCGGGCGAGCATATCCATGGTTTCACGTCGTTCTACGATCAAGTGGGCCCGGACTTCACCCTGCTCGTTGATATCAAGTCGCACATCGATCCGGCCTAACTCAGAGGGATGCAATCTTATCTCAAAGCGGGATTCTTTTTGCTGGGCCATCTTGGCAAGGTGTGCGCCAACGGCTTCCATCGGCACTGTTGGCTGACTACTGCTTTGACCGGGCACCACCGGCTTTGCAGACACCGTCTGACCGTCAGTCCGACCTGCTGTTTGTAGCACAAGCGCTTCTTCGGCTTCTGGAAGCGGAATGTCTAAATCCGTTTGCTGCAGCGGTGTCGCGGCTTCAGCCAGATTTGCGCTGATCATACCGTTCTGTGCCGCAAGAACATGCGCGTCGGGTTTACCGCTCAATTGAGGTGCAGTCGGCGCAGTATTTGCCGGCTTCACAGCTGAGCCATCTTCAGTTGCTTGCAACGCCTCATCGGCAATTTGCAATCCCGGCTGCTCACCGGTTGTACGGCCAAACGAAACACTTTTAGCAATGCCGAGTGGATCATTCGTCACTGCTGAACTGGTGGCAACCGGCCCAACTTCAGGCTTGTTGACCGACGTGCGGATGGCGATCTCATCTCCTGATGCACCGTTTTCAGTTGCAGCATCAATGATTGCATCGATCCAGGCCGGAGGTCGTCGGGACGTTTCCGCAGCAACCGTTTTTACCAATTCATCCGGAGAGGGTAGATTCGAACCAGCAACAGATATTGGAGGACGCCCTCTCTCATCCGTTGTACCTGCCTTCACACTTCCGGACACATCGTCTGAAATTTTGAACGCATTGACGGGTGGTTGATCAGGGTTGGGCGCGATTGCATTTGGTATTGGTGTCTGGGTGGATGGGTCCGGCGCTTGCGTTCCGGGCTGTCCATTTTGAGAACCCGGACCTGATACACTCACATGCCCGTCAGGAAGTTGGGCGACAGTCTGATTGGCAACCACCGGCCCTGATGGACCGGATCCGTGATCAACATTCCCCACTGGCCCGGTACCAACCCCATCAACGGATGGAGTGTTTGTCTGGTCAGAACCGGGTGCTGGCTGAGTTGTCCCGTTCAACACGTGCTGATCAGGAGGGCCCGGCAACACGATATCCTGGTCAGAAACGCTCGTGCCGGGAACACCCGGTGCTCCGGTGCCTCCTGCGCTCGGTGGTGTCGCAGAAGAATCGGACGTTTGGTCGATCGCAGCGCGATCAACGGCAGCGCTTGCGGAGCCGAAAAAAGTTGGATTGGCCTCAGAGGGTTGGACCTTACCGCTGCTCGGTACGTCCCCGTCGGAAAGCGATGCCACGCTAGATAGTCCGGTATCTTGGCGCATTGCCCCAACTGAAGGCTCAGTCGCCTCACCCTGCTTGATCGGCAAACCGACGTTTGTCTGCGGTAGCGGTGCAGGAGACAAAGGAACGGGCGGTGCAGGTACAGATTGCAAAGCCTGATCCTGCGCTGATGTGATCGGCGCACCGGATGATGAACCAGTCTGATCAACATCCTTTATCTGCTCAAATGCCTCTTCGAGATCATCCAGCGTTACCTCACCCGCTTCCAAGCCGTCTCGCAACGACAGCAGCAGGGAGAGTGGATTGTTTGAAACAGCCGGTTCTTGCGTACCAGTTCCCACATGTCCATCAGGGACGAACGGAACGATAGTATTCGACCTCTCAAACGATTGAAGCGCATCATTCGGTGCGCCTGATTGTGAAACCGGGGTGTTGAGCCCGACTTCATCCAACACTCCTGCGGATCCTGTCTGATTAGCCTCCAAGCCGCCCGCACTTGCGGACGAACCCTTGAGGATGTCGGCAAAGGTCGCTTGCGTACCGCTGCCGTCCGATGACGATACGGCCGCCGCTGCGCCGTTCGATCTGCCTTCCAGCACTCCCGCCAGAAACGCTAATACGTTCACGATTGACCCCACTTCAATCAGGTTTAAACCCTGACATGGCTCAGCAGCCCGACTGCGCACATGCCCCCGCTTTCAACTAAGCAAGGAAGAGGCCAATTATATTATTGTTAATTTTCAGCGAGTTATCGGAGTTCAACACCCGGACATTCCCAAGACACCTGCATTTTTTGCCTAGCAGAGGCAACAATTTCCGCAGACTTGGCCTATCGCACGCGAGGCACTATATTAAACGCGGAATGTAAAGATCCATTGTTCCAGCGCTGTTTGTGGCCTACAGCGTATTCCGTGAAGGTTGAATCACCTTTACGATCAGGATATGCGATTAATTTAAGGTTTGGAGCACTTTGTGCGATCTGGCGATCGTGAAAATTGCTCTGTATGAACATAATTGACATGAAAGAAGTCGGGCCGGTCTGCCAAAAGAGCAGTTCATCCTTGAAGGTGTGAGGATGCGGTCGAACCAGGTGATCAGAAGATGTTGAACAGCCTCGACCTGCCGGGCAAGCCGGAAGATACACGCGTCGTTGTGGCCATGTCCGGCGGCGTGGATTCCTCCGTGGTTGCCGGTTTGATGAAGCGCGAAGGCTATGATGTTGTCGGCGTCACTCTCCAGCTTTACGATCACGGCGCAGCGGTTCACAGGAAAGGTGCCTGCTGTGCCGGCCAGGATATCCATGATGCCCGAGCCGTTGCGGAACGTCTTGGCATTCCTCATTATGTTCTGGACTACGAAGACCGCTTTAAGGAAAAGGTGATCGACCGCTTCGCCGATAGCTACATCGCCGGCGAGA
Organism: Stappiaceae bacterium; assembly: GCA_039976075.1. GTDB lineage: Bacteria > Pseudomonadota > Alphaproteobacteria > Rhizobiales > Stappiaceae > JBDWFY01. Next base: position 520,547 of record JBDWFY010000022.1, on the reverse strand, counting down.
CGCCCATTCCATGCGTTGCCTGTAACCAGACAGTTAAATTTCACGATCTGCTTGAAACCGCAAAAACGCTCGGCGCAGACGTTCTTGCAACCGGACACTATATTCGCTCGGCATCGGAAGCAGGAAAACGCGGCATGTATCGTCCGATCGATCTTGATCGCGATCAAAGCTACTTCCTGTTTGCGACCACACAGGAGCAGATGGATTTCCTGCGCTTTCCCCTTGGCAGTCTGACCAAACCGGAAACCCGTGAAATCGCTCGGGAACTTGGTCTGCACATTTCTGAAAAACATGACAGTCAGGATATTTGTTTCGTCCCTCAGGGCAAATACGCCGACATCATTCAGCGTCTCAAGCCCGATGCGGCAGAAGCCGGCGACATCGTTCATGTGGACGGACGTGTGCTTGGTCAGCACGAGGGGATCATACACTACACAATCGGTCAGCGTCGTGGCATCGGTATTGCCGCCAACGAACCGCTTTACGTTGTTCACCTGGATGCCGGTTCAAGGCGTGTGATTGTTGGTCCGAAGGAAACACTGCTTACCCGGCGCCTGCATTTGCGCGATGTCAACTGGATCGGTCCGGACGATCTTGCGTCTTTACCAGCGGATGGATTGGAAATCGTTGCCAAGGTCCGATCGACCCGGCCACCTGTTCCAGCCACCCTTTTTGCCGACACAAAGGGAGTCTATGTCGATCTCACAGACGGTGAACATGGCGTGGCTCCGGGTCAGGCCTGCGTTTTTTATGATCAGAATGGTGCTGGCGCCCGCGTTTTCGGGGGCGGCTGGATTGATCGGACAGAACGCGGTCAGGAAGCGGAGGCTGCTTTGCACAGATTGAAAGAAGAAGTCCTCACTCCAACCCGGGTTTGAAGACTTGTATCCAAGCAGGAGGTAAGTCCCGATGGCTGATAAGCGCACCCGCGTCATTGCGCGCCATCTAACAGCACCACTGTTTGAGCGTGTTGCAGAAAAAGTTCAATTTCGTCGATCTGGTCCGTCAAACCGATCCGGCTCCGCAAAAAAGCGACTTGATAAAAAATCCGTGCAAGCTGCCTATGCAGGCTGGGCGCCGGTTTACGATTTGTTTTTCGATACGTCAGTCGGTTGGGGCCGACGTGCAGCCGTCAAACGCATCAACCGACTTTCCGGCAGCATTCTGGAAGTCGGCGTTGGAACCGGATTATCATTACCCGACTACCGGACCGATCTCACCGTAACCGGAATTGACCTTTCAGCCGAAATGCTCACCCGGGCCAAAAAACGCGTTCAGTCGAAAAAACTCAAAAACGTGACGGGGCTGTCGAAGATGGATGCCGGATCCCTCGCGTTTCCCGATCACTCATTTGAAGTCGCCGTTGCTATGTACGTCATGACGGTCGTCCCGGACGCTCCAAAAGTCATGCGCGAACTGGTTCGGGTGGTCAAACCCGGCGGTCGGATAATTATCGTCAGCCATCTGGCTGCAGAAAAGGGCATCCGCGCCTCTGTGGAGCGCCAACTGTCCGGTTTTGCAAAACGGCTTGGTTGGCACCCGGATTTTAAACGCGAGCAGCTTACAGACAACCATGGCCTCATTCTTGAGCATGAGGAAACGCTGGCGCCTGCCGGATTGTTCACGTTACTGGATTTCCGGCGGTCATAAGAACCGAACAGCACTCCATGTGGTATTACACCATGTCTCCCGTAACTCAGGCGTGGAAATATCGATCTTGATGATCGAATCAGAACGGAATGTTGTGCATTTTAAAAGAAGCGTTTTCCATGACTTGACAGCACTGCCTTTGGCTCATTATATGCAGCCTCACTTCCGGTGACGGCTGGCCTGTCACCCCTGTGGCGGAGTAGCTCAGCTGGTTAGAGCAGCGGAATCATAATCCGCGTGTCGGGAGTTCAAGTCTCTCCTCCGCTACCAATTTTTCAATGACTTGGTTCAATTCAGAATTTTCAGTTTTCTCGCTGGATGATCATCGCAGCGCCTCTCGTGCCGCTGCTGTCACCAAATTTTGCGAGTTTGATTTCAGGACTGCGGCAGCCAGGTAGTTTGGACCTCTCAAATGCGTCGGCCAAACGTGTCGGCAATCCAGAGATATGAGACACACCGCCCCCAATAACAAGACAATCGGGATCCAGAGTTAACTGAACAACGTGCAATGCTTCCGCGACGATTTCGGACCAGACCTGCATGATATGTTCAAACATGTCCTCACCTGCAGCTGCCCGTTTCGCAATTATCGGCGGCGGTGTGGGCTTTCCGGTGAAATGTTCGGCAAGTGCCGACATTCCCGGCCCGGAAGCGTAGGTTTCAAGACAGCCGATCAATCCGCAGCCGCAAGGACGAAGCGGCAAGTCATGGCGATTACAGACATGGGCGGAGAGCGGAATGTGACCAACTTCGCAGGGCATTCCATTGCCGCCGCTGATGATCTGTCCATCATGACAATAGGCGCCGCCAAAACCGGTGCCAATTATCAGTCCGAATACACCTGTATAAGCGGATCCTGCACCACCAGTTGCCTCGGACAACGCAAAACATTGCATGTCTTGTCCAAACACAAGATCGTCGACAAGCCCTGCGAGGTCATTTTTTAATGGTCTACCGTTTGCCGGCAAGTTCGATGTCCGCGCCAGTCCGGTAGAGGGTTCAGCAAAACCTGGACAACCCAGTCCGACAGGGATCGGACCGTTGGCGGTTTCCCGAATCCACTCAACCTGGGCAACGATCGCATTCAGTAAACCGGCATAGCTGTCACGCGGCGTTGCAATGCGTCGCGATGTTAAACGAGTAAACCGATTGTCAAAGAGTGCCGCATCGATCTTGGTTCCACCCAGATCGATGCCCCCATAAGTCATCGTGCCCGATTCACGTGTGTAGTCGGACATGAGACACCACACGGGTCAAATTTTTCCCGTGAAAGGGATCATCGACATTGAGGCCCAGCGCTTGTGACCAGGCAACTGCCAAACGCTGCGCCAGGACGACATAAAGCGCGGCGTTCCAAATATCGCTGTCGCAACCGTCAAGCTGAATATCCGGCTGATCGCTATCGGCGCGTGCGGCACCAACCGTCTTGACGACAACTCCGGGAAATTGTTGGCGGATTTCCGCTACCATGTCCTGATCATACTTTCGGGTCGGACATTCGTTCGAAAGATAGACAAACACCGCGGTATCATCATCGACAATGGCTTTGGGGCCGTGACGGAATCCCAATGTGCTATCCCAAGCTGTAACAACTTTCCCGCCGGTGAGTTCCAGAACCTTCAGTGCGGATTCGCGTGATGTTCCTTTAAACGGCCCGGACCCCAGAAATACCACACGATGGGGTACCCCCGACGAGAAGTCCGTATTCAGAAAGTCAGCCGCAGAATTCGCCAATGTTTCCAAATTGGCGATAATTCCGGTCGACGGCACATCATCGAAAATCGCCAGAGCCGTTAGCATCATCGTCGTGTAACTTGACGTCATGGCAAAACCGACATCGTGGCAGGCTTCAGGCAGGATAACAACGCGTCCCTCCCCCGGTCCAACAGGCGCACGATTTGCAAGGATGCTGGTATTGTTACACGTAATATTCAATCGATCGGCAGTCGGCAAAAGACGATCAATCAGCTCCAGTGTGCCGACAGATTCAGAGCTGTTGCCACTTCGCCCAAAAGACACGACAAGCGGATGAAGCCCCCGTTTGAAGTAATCGAAAGGCCGTGCCACCAAGTCTGTAGAGGGGATGGCTCGCAGGGGAATACTGTCGATCTTTCCATCCAACCCGACAGCCAAAGAGTCACCTATGAAGGCCGAAGTGCCTGCACCGCACAGCCAAATGACGTCAGGTCTTCTGTTTTTGATCCAACGACGGATTTCATCCGAGATCGCAACGAGATCACCAGTCCAATCACGCCAGATATCAGGTTGCCTGAAAATCTCCTGGCTTGTCGCGTTGTCAATGGCCATTTCTCGTCCGGTCACTTTCATAAAGTCACGTTCCAGCTTCTGCATTCTCATCCGAAGTCACATTTGTTCGGCTAATCGGTATAGTCAGACTCGCTGCGCCTCATGGTAATGACGGAACGATCATCGGCGAATTCTGACGACATCGATCCCTTTACGTTTGGAAACGCCTCAATCTTGTGAAAATCGGTTCTTTCGACCTCAGCAAATGCGTCCTCCCAGCTGTCAATCGCAGCGTGTGGACCCATCTCAAAATATCCATCCGAAAACACCTCAATCGTGTCAATTTCCCTGGCGGGCATTGTAATATCAATCACGTCGCGCATCATCGGATTCGATCCGTTCAGTATAGAATATCCCAGAACTCTATCAGTGCTGTTGGCAAACAAATATTGATGTTGAATGCCCTTCAGAAGAAATACTTCGATCTCTCCTGGAGGTGCAAACTCCGTGCAACTGGAAATCGTGTCGGCAACAACCTGATCCGCATCGCATTTACTGATCATGTCATTTGCCAAACTTTCCGAAAGACCAAGGAAAATAACCTTCCGCGTTTCCAGTTCTGCCTGATCAGGATTTTCGCGTTGTTCCGCTTTCAAGTTAAAAAGCGCAATTCTTGCTGCCGCTGCAACATCATCAATACGCTTGCTATGCCTTAGAACCTGCTTCTCGTTAATCCGAATGCCACTATCACCATTGACGATGAAACGAAAAACATCGCTGGAATGCAGAACCAAGGCCAGTGTCGTGGCTGGCCGACCGTGATACCCAAATTTACCGGTTTTTTTCTCCAAGACATTTGACAGATGTTGCATCAAGTCCGGCATCGGTATTTTCAGGTTCGTCTCATCAGCAAAAAGCCTGCCGCATTCATTTGCAATGGTTTCGGACGCGAGACGACCCGGGCTCAGGTCGCCAATCATACGCCCCAGTGCATCCGTTGCACCGTCGAATATTCCGGCAATCCCTGGCAAAAGCAGGACTGTATCCTCATTTGGGATCGAGAAATCACGACTTTTGGGATGAGAATAGGTCTCGATCAACATTTGGGAACCATTTTTATACAAAGGAAGATTCTCGGTCATCGGCCAGTAGAAAAACCGTGTAGACACAGAGTCCGGTGCAAACCAACAAGATGGTAGACAGAGCCGCAGCAAGCCCAAATTCCCCATCCAGAACGGAAATGTATATCTTGACCGGCATCGTGACCGTGCCGGACGTATAAAGGATCAGAGTCGAGGACAGTTCATTGATTGCCGTGATAAAGCTCATCAATGACCCGACAATCAGCCCTGGCAGGATCAATGGCACAGTCACCGTCATGAATGCACGCAGTGGGGACGCACCCAGATTGATCGCAGCCTCTTCGATCGAGGGTTTAACTTGGCGCATACTGTTGGTGGTCGATCGGACACCATAGGGCAACCGTCTGATGAAGTAGACCATGATGATGATAATTGACGTGCCTGCCAGGTCGAAAAGACCGGTTCGGAACGTTGTGACGAACCCGATCGCCATCACCACGCCGGGGACGAGATAGGGAACCATCATAAGAAGGTCGATCATCCCGGACACTGCCGTATCGCGCCGAACGATCAAGTAGGAGATCAGCCCCGAAAATATGGCTATCAGACAGACCGCACTCAGCGCAAAGGTAAAGCTGTTGACAATTGCTTCCGGTGCATCCGATATCACCCGGGCGTAGCTGGAAAAGCCGTATTTGCCAGTAAATACCGGCCCGTTTGTTTCAAGAAATGAAGTGTAGATTACAACCGCCGTCGGCAGCATCGCAATCGAAACAACAGCGTAACAATAGCCGTGTGCAAGCATGTTGCGCAGACCGGTCAATTGATAGACCACCGGGCGATTGGTCATTGCACTGGCATAACGGCGTTTCGACAGGATTCGACGTTGCGCTAACAGCGCCAACATTGAAATCGCCATCATGACCAATGAAATTGTGACCGCCATTGTCGGCGTTCCGCCCAGTTCTGATGTGTAGGCGGAATAGGCGATTGTCGAAAGAGTCCGGACCCCCCGACCAAGTATCGCGGGAGTACCAAAATCAGCGATCGACAAAACGAAACAAATGATCGCCCCGGTGCTAACAGCCGGAAATACCAGCGGCAACGTAATCTTGAAGAACCTTTGAAGTGCGTTGCAACCAAGATTTTCTGCGGCATCCTCGAACGACTTATTGATCGATTTCAGTGCCGTCTGCGTCATCAGAAAAACGAAAGGAAAGAACTTCAACGTGAAGACCAAGATTATCCCATGGGCGCCATAAATTGTCGGAATAGAGATGCCGACATTTGCAAAGAAGTTGGTGATAAAACCATTCGATCCCAGCATCATGATCCAGGCGTAGGCGCCAATAAACGGTGGGGCGACAAGCACCAGAATTGCAAGCGTCGAGATGACAGCTTGACCGCGAATGCGAAACCGCGTTGTGAAAAAGGCAAGTGGCACACCGATCAAACAGGCGCCCAAGGTTCCCAAACTGCCGACGAACAGCGTGTTTTGCAGACCTTTCAGATAATAGTTCCGTGTGAACACCTGAACATAGTTGTTCAAGGTAAACTCGCCTGTCTTGCCATCGAAAAAGCTCACGACGAATACGCTGAATATTGGCAGTATCAATAGGGTAAAAAGAACCAGCACCACCAAGACGGTAACGACGGACCAGAAGCTCGGTCGAAATCCGCCAAGAATGCCCATGTTCGCGCCCGGCGCTCTCATGACAATCTCTGCCCGGTTTCATGATCTTCAAAAAGTGATACGTTGTCTTTATCGAACGTAAATACTGCTGCGCTGCCCTCTCCCTGCCCGAGCACTATTTCGTCCGGCCGGGACGCAGCTTTGAGAAGTTCCCCCGTAGAGGTTCGCCCGTGGACCTCCATTTCGCGCCCGATGAAGCTTATCTGATCGATCGTCACCGGAACTTCAATTCGATTAGGACCCACGGGCGCGTTTTCGACATGCACGGCCACGTCTTCAGGGCGAACGGCAGCCAGGACAGCACGGTCAGCGTCAACGGATCCGACAGCCGCGCCACCCGCTGCAAGAGATACATCGCCCTTGTTGGATGACGTTTGCAGAAAGTTGTTGCCACCGACAAAATCAGCAACGAACCGATTGGCGGGTCGCTTGTAGATTTCTACCGGCGAAGCGGCTTGCTGGATGACGCCATCAAACATAACGCACACAACATCGGACATCGCCAGGGCTTCTTCCTGATCGTGGGTGACATAGACCGTTGTCGTTCCCATGTTCTTTTGGATGTTACGTAATTCAGCACGCAGGTCGACGCGCAGCTTTGCATCAAGGTTCGACAGGGGCTCATCCATCAGCAAAACGGCCGGATTGATCACTATGGCACGGGCCAGACCGACACGCTGTTGCTGACCACCGGACAATTCATGCGGCATGCGTTCGGCGAAGAGTTCGAGTTGAACTATACGCAAGGCCTTGGCGACACGGCTGCCGATTTCTTCGCGGGTCAGTTTCCGCTGCTTCAGTCCAAAGGCAACGTTGTCTGCAACACTCAGATGCGGAAAAACGGCATAGTCCTGAAACACCATTCCGACATCGCGTTTATGCGCGGCGGCCTTTTCAATCGATGCCCCGTTAATCGAAATCGTACCTGCATTTTGAAAATGAAACCCCGCAATCGTCCGAAGCAACGTGGTTTTGCCGCAACCGCTTGGGCCCAGCAAAGTAAAGAAAGCGCCGGATTCAATGGAGATATTGATATCTGAGAGCGCAACAACGTCGCCATAGAGCTTTCTCAGCCCGGAGATTTGAACGGAGGCCATGATCGAACCTTTGAATTTAAACTTGGGTATTGCGTGCGGCCGGGAGAGACAAAGCCGCACGCAATTTTTGTCAGATGCTACTGGACATCCAGCACGACCTCACCCCAGGTATCGACGAGCCGCGAGCGATTTTCTGCAGCCCAGCCAAAGTCATAATCGACGGCAGTTATATCCGAGAGCGGTGCCAGCAGTTCATTGGAGGCAACATCACCCCGCACCGGACGCCGACCCAAAGAAGCAACGACGGTTTGCGCCTCTTTGGACAGGATAAAGTCGATAAAACTTTTACCTTCTTCGACGTTGGCTGACCCGTTGACCAACGCCATCGCATCAGGTGCGAGCGCTGTACCTTCGGACGGATACACAATCTGGACCGGACCACCCCCTTCTTTGTAACGCAATGCCGCGTCTTCAAGGGTGATGCCGATGGGAAGTTCACCATCATTGACGAACCGTGGAACCGCGCCGGAACTGTCAGACAGCACAAAGTTGCCAAGCATTCCCTTGTAGACGTCCCAACCAGCCTCTTCGCCACCAAATGCCTGCAAGACGGTGGCAAATTGAATGAATGCCGACCCTGATTTATCCGCCCGTGCAGACGAGATCAGATCGTCATATTCAGGTTTCGCAAGGTCAGCCCAACTGGCGGGAACCGGCACGTCGCCAAGCTTGTCCGGATTGACCACAAACACCATGACAACGGCCGTAAACGGCGTCCATAGATCGCTTTTCGCCAGATCAGGAACAATCGCATCTGCGTGCTTTGAGCTGTAGGGTGAAAAGAGGTCGGGGTTAAAGTCGATAACGGTACCGTCCACGCTCCAAATCACGTCCGCGACCGGGCTTTCGGATTCTGCCGTCAGTCGGTTAAGGAGCTCACCTGAGCCGGCCTTGATAATTTCAACTTTATTTCCGGATGCCTCTTCATACATCGGGACAAGTGCGTCGACGAAATTCTGTGGCGCCGCCGTGTAAACGGTCACCGTGCCTTCGGCGAGTGCGGCACCAGCACCTGTCGCAATCATGGCGGCAAGAGCGATGGATGAAATATGTGTCTTGATGGTCATGTGTTCCTCCCAAAACAAGTTTTTTGCGCTCTGTGGTCGGATATGACCCAGGCGGCATCTATTAATGTGCATAATGAAAATTAAAACTCAAGGCTTTATTTCCACAATGCAAAATAATAAAGTGTAAGCCAGTACGAACACGGAGATGTCGATGCCTCGCGGGTCTGTCAAAAAATTGAATACCAAGCGAATCATTGGCTTGATCAGGTCGAACGGAGCGATGTCTCGAACGGTGCTCACCGAAAAACTGGGCGTGACACCGTCAACCGTGACGCGGCTGACAAATCAGATGCTTGAAGATGGCCTTCTGTCAGAAGTTCCTGATCCAACGCGTTTCGGGAAAAAGGGTTTTCCATCAAAACTGTTGGAAATTCGGTCGGGTAGTCTACTTTCCGGCGGGGTATTTATTGACCCTGATCGTATCCTGGTTGGGGTCGCTGACGCTCAGGGAAACCTGCTTATGGAGGACGAATTCCCTATGGAAGACCGCAGCTTCCGCGACATCCTTACTGTGGCAAGCAGTAAGCTCAGCCACCAAATGGCTACGTTGGGGAAAGTCGCGCAGGACTTCATTGGCTGCGGCATAAGTTATCCTGGGCAGCACACTCACGAACTTGGCCGGGTGATCAGAACGCCGCAATTGGCCCACTGGCCAACAATCGATGTCCGGACGGATCTGGCTCCGTTCTTCGAAATGCCCGTGTTTCAGATGAATGACGCGAAGGCGGCCTGTCTCGCCGAGATGCAGTATGGCGTTTGCAAGTCTTATCAAAATTTCTGTTACATCTGGCTCTCATACGGGATCGGAGGAGCAGCAGTTATTGATCAAAACCTCTATTTGGGAAGTCATGGCAGCGCAGCAGAGTTCGGCGGGTTGTTTCCAAAGTCGCGTCCACGTCCATCCGGTCAGGATCTGTTAGATACTCTAAATGGAGCTGGGATTTCCTACGATCATCTTGGTAGTGTTCCCGCAGAAATATACGGGCATAAGATTGTACGGGACTGGACAGATCGGGCAACACATCAGTTGCAATGGCTGTGCTTGGTCATCGCAAGAACCTACGCTCCTGAAGCAATTGTCCTGGGTGGCTCTCTTGCCGAGCCGTTGATCGATGAAATCGTACAGAGGTTGGCAGACGTGACGGTTTTGGGCGAGGATTTTGAGATCGCACCGCCAGTGATCGTTCGCGCAACAACTGATGACCGACCGCATCTTGGTGCAGCTGCCTTACCGCTTTACAGCATAACAAATCCATCGATTCATTCAGGGCCGGCTCACAAAGGCCTCTGAACTATCCGGCAACGTCTGGGAAACTGCCGCAATGGAGAGCCTCTTCTCCTCCCGGAAAACGAAAAAAGGGCGGCATGCAAGGTCTGCTAAACTTGCAAAGAAGCCAACGCAGTTGTGTTCAGCTACTTCGGCTGTCTCTATAACCTGAAGCGGCACCATTCCGCGTTGGGCTACCTCTGCTCGAGTGAATTTGAGAATAAGATCATGTTCGCCTAACTCAGTGTCCGAAATGCCGACCGCGAGCCAATGTAAACGTCTCGATATCTCTTTCCTAACTCAGATGTTTCAAGGTAACTCTTTTGCGTGCCACCCCTGCCCGGCATAAAATTTCCTAAAAATCGGCACATTTGTCATTTTGCCAAAAAAAAATCCCATCCTCAGAATAGAACCGCCTTGTCGCACGTTTTAATTGCATGGGTGATTCTCTTTCGCGTTTTCGCGGGGGTAGAGGAATTCGCGTTTTGGAGCGGCAAATTGTCGATTTATTCTGACTGATGGGAGGAATTCCAATGAGTGAAAAATTGCCTGGTGGATTGTTTGAACTGTACGAAAAAAACCAAGACGAGGCCGACAAACTTGTTTTTGGTCGCGTTCCAAATGCCGACCGGCGCGGCTTTCTGAAGGGCGCCGGCCTTGCAACAATGGGCGCAATGGTGGGCGCCAGTATTCCTTTTTCTGCCAATATGCCGGCTGGGTTCATTCCCATCGCTCTTGCGTCCGATGAAACCATCGAAGGTAAAGACGGCCTGACACTGCTTAATGACCGGCCAATGAATGCCGAAACGCCACCCCACCTTCTGGACGACTGGATTACCCCGACCTCCCGCCATTTCATCCGAAATAATGGAAATCCACCGGAAGAAACCGATGCGGAAACCTGGAAACTGACCATTGACGGGTTGGTGGACAAACCGATGGAACTCAGCATTGCCGATCTGCAGAAGGATTTCGAAGTCGTCACCGAAGCGCTCACGATCGAATGTGGAGGTAATGGCCGCGCATTCCACAATCCGCCAGCAAAGGGCAACCAGTGGACTTATGGCGCTGTCGCCTGTTCCAACTGGACCGGCGTGCGGCTTGCGGATGTCCTGAAAGCAGCGGGCGTGAAGGATACGGCCATCTACACGGCCCATGTTGGCGCCGATACGCATCTTTCCGGCGAAGAAGGCAAGCTGCCGATTTCCCGTGGTGTCCCGATCGACAAGGCCATGAACCCGCATAATCTGATTGCTTTCGCACAGAACGGCGCTCCGATCCATCCCATGAACGGTGCACCGTTGCGGCTCGTCGTTCCCGGCTGGCCAGGCTCCTGCTCCCAGAAATGGCTGAAACGAATCTGGCTGCGCGATCAGGTCCATGACGGTCCGAAAATGACAGGCACAGCCTACCGAGTGCCAAATCGTCCTGTCGAGCCCGGTGAGAAGGTCGGCGAAGAGGATTTCGACATCATCCAGGCCATGCCCGTCAAGTCGCTGATCACGTCACCTGAAGGCGGTTCGGAAACGGCTAGTGGTGAAATCGAAGTTCGCGGCCATGCCTGGGCAGGTGATGACACAGTTGCCAAAGTCGAAGTGTCGATGGATTTCGGCGCTACCTGGATTGAGACCGACCTTGATGCACCTGCCAACCCGTACGCCTGGCAGAACTTCAAGGTCATGGTTCCACTCCCGATGGTCGGTTATTATGAAGTCTGGGCACGGGCGATCAGCGACAAAGGTGTTGCACAGCCGCATGGCATCGCCTGGAATCCCAAGGGATACCTGAACAACTCAATGCATCGCATCGCGGTCCGGCGTACCGCCTGACGGTTCAATACGTTGACGTTGAAGGATGACAAGCCCGGACGTGCGAACCCATGTCACGTCCGGGCTTGGGTATATGCTTTTCAGACAAGATCATCTGAACGACAAACCACCTATATTCGCGATTTTTTTGCGCATGTTGCTGTCGCTCCGAAAAGCGACGTGAATGAGCCGCGCAACCGAAATTTCCAGGAGTACATATATGTCATTTCGCCCGATGATGGCCGGACACACTATGGCGGCGATCCTGCTCGCTTTCACTGTTGCGGCACCACTGGTTATCGCCTCCCCTGCCCATTCGAATGACGAAGAGGATGAACTCGCCCAAATGGGCTTGCCGGAGGACATCGGTCGTGAAGAAGTGGAAATCTATTGCAGCGCCTGCCACTCGTTGAAACTGGTCGCGCAGCAAGGTCTGTCCAGCGAAGACTGGGATGAAACGATCACCTGGATGGTTGAAGAACAGGCGATGGATCCTTTGGAAAAGGAAGACCACAAACTGGTTCTGGATTATCTGGCAAAGCATCTGAGCGTCGAAGCGCGGCTGGGCAAGGTCAAGCGGTAACAATCCCCGCGATCGGGTTACTGCCAAGACGACAACGTCGCTCACTTGAACCGACTTTCCTGATCAAGTCGAACTTTGAATACCGTTCTGTTTCAATTATTTAGGCGCGTGTTCAAATCGATATTCTAGAAAAAAGAAGGCGCACGCATGCGCCTTCCGTTGATGCGATGGCAAGGATTGCCGTGCATCTTGACCAAACGGTTCCGGCATCGTGCACCTCGCCACCCCGGCAGACTCTTCGCTGACAACAGGTTGCGTTTACTGCGTCGTCGAGGCCGCCGTTGTCTGTTGCCGCCATCTGAGAAAATCCTGAAACATCAGTTCGACCTGGCGCGCATTTGGCTGTGACTGAGGTTTGTAACCGGATTCGACCAGGAATTTCTGAAATCGCTCTCGCAGTTCTAAATCACTTGAACTGCTCGTCTGTTGAGCAACATCGACCTGCTTGGCATGATTGTCCAGCCACTGCTGGGCCGGTTTGAAGCGGGTCCAACCAGGGACAGATGCTGTGATGTTTACGTCTTTCCACTTCGGATGCCGGATCGGTTCGTGGAACTGATCGATATTTGAAAACAGGGCGTCAACAAATCCCTCCAGCTTCCGGTACCGGTCGGTGTCATCTTTCCAGTTGTAGACGGCAAGAACTTCGGCGACGGCAATCGTCTCGATGACTTGTCCCTCAGGAATGAGATTGGGGTATTCTTCATGAGAAAGCGTGGCAGGTACATAGGAGTTGGCAATTGCCTCGTTAATGGGAATCGACAGGAGATGCAGACCATTGCCTGGTTCGATCTTCTGCATTGAGGCAGCCGGCTTGCCCGTCACCACGAAGGACGCGGCGATTTCACCGGAACGGACCTTTTCAATTGCGACATCCCGCTCAAGATTCACTTTCTGCGGTTCAATTCCAAGGGCGTCAAATACATTTTGGGCCGTGATGGCTGCGCCGCGCCCTTTCACATCAAAATTGACGACCTTCCCCTGGAGGTCTTCAATTCTCTCTATGCCCGCGCCGGCTACCAGGTGAAGTTCACTACTGTAAAGACGCGTTACAAAACGGACGCGATTATCGATGTTCTGATGCAGTTTGTTCCGTTTGACATAGGCCAGCACATCAGATTGGAGAATACTCAGGTCTATCCCCTTCAGATGCATGACATCGGCAATTCCCTGGATCGAGCCGTGTCCCAGGACGGGAAGCACGCGCAGCTGTCCCATGTCATTGAGCACTTTTGCCATATCGGAAGCAACGTTCGTACAGGTGCATCCCAATCCCTTGGTAATAATTCTGACAGTACCGCCATTAGCATATTGTTTTGACTGGGCTTCACTCAATGGCCTTTCGGCCGCAAAGGCCGCACTGCCGCAAAACAACAAAAAAATCATTGAAACGACATACCGAAAGGCGGTCTCCCGCATAGACGAGAAGCTCTGCATCTCAAACACTCCCTAATTCGCTCTTTCACAAATGGACGCAGTGCGCTTCTGAGTGTCTCGATTTATAATTATTGCTTTTTCGAATAAACTGAACAGACAGTGCCTCCGAAGGCCCCTCGCAACTCAAACAAACAATCATCTACCGAGATCATTGAGAGCCGCCCTTCACTGTCCTCCATACCAAACAGATGCATGCTGCATCTCCTCACGAAATAGTGAAAGAAAATGCGCATATTGAGGCGATTTTGAAAAAATACAATCAAATGTAATAAATATTTGATTTAAAATAGATTTTTCTGAATTATGGAATAAAAAATAAAGTATTTTTACCACAATACGTTGTATAATAATTTTCGCTGTCTGACGAATGTATCGTTGCGGGGAACATCCGGAAGGAATCCCTAAAGTTAGGATAAAATGCCTTGTTTTTAAGGCAAATTGATTGTCACAATCGAAGCATCTCCATCCCCCTTCTTGCGGGTGTATCGCATTTCATCTCCGCACTGTTCAATCACTTCACAGTCCAATCCGAGGTCTTCACCGTCTAGACATACGGTTCTGCAGAAATATCCATCTGACCAGTACCAGGTTCCCGAGAATTGCTGTGCATCGACTGATCCGGAAATTTGACCATCGGCAGTGATCGTAAATCGAATGCCTTTATCCACCAGTGGCTTGTCCGCGATCGCTTCGACAAACTCTTCTCTGGTTGTAAGCCTGCGCCAATCACCGCATTTAGTAGATTCCATGATTACGGTCCTCCGGCCAACTCTCCGCAGATTTCCTATCCTGTTGTTCGCATTTGGTCGAGCATCGAATAATTCGCTCGTTGAGTTTGACCTTAGTCACTCAAACGTCACTCAATTTCTCCTGCAAAACGGCAAATAGTCGGCAATCAGTAATGAGAAATAAAAGTGTAGCGCGCCGCGCCATTAGATTTGCGCACGACACCTCGCACAGCACCAAAGCCGCAAGCCGAAGCGGGTCGGTCTTATTGCTCGTACTATCGACGCCTTCAATCACCAATTGCTCGCGACTATAGGGGCCCAATTGTCCCTCTCGAACACGGGTGATCCGGCCCCCGCTGATAACGCGATCATTGATCTGGTCTAGTGCCCTGAATCTGAAGTTCGTCACAATTTGCCGCCCATTCAGAACGAGCTTCAGATTCAAGGAAGGCACTAGCAAGGTTTTGTTTCTATTTCTGTTTAAGGTTTTCAAGTTCCTACTCAGCCTGGCTGACACAATGAGAGGAACTTCAAATCCACCACACTAGCCGTACAGTGCCTTGAACCTGTCGATGCACTGGCGGAAGCCCGCTTCGAAGTCTCCGTTTCCGGGGTGGTAGACGCTTTCAAAGCTGATCACGCCATCATAGTTGTCGCGACGCAGCGCATCGGCAATTGGCTGGAACTGGTCTGCAAGCTCGCCTTCACCCATTCGCTTCACTTCAAGTGTCGCGCGTGGTGTGTCGACCACGACATCCTTGATGTGGATGTGCCCCAGGTATCCGTCTTTGGCTTCGTCGTAACCGTTTGGATAGGCAGTTTCGTGACACCAGCAGTTGTTGGCCGGATCCCACAGAATTTTGAGCGATTCCTTCGCATCCAGATCATCGATCAACTTGCGACCGGTGTAGTTTGAATTGACCATGGTGCCGTTGCCAGTTTCGACAACCAGCGTCACACCGGCCTGTTTGGCTATGTCGATGGAGGGCGCAATCAGCGGCAACATTGCGTCCCACGCACCATGCGCCACGTTCCATTTTTCAGCCCCACCGCGCCCCCAAAGGATCTGCTCTTTCTTGGGGGTCATAATGCGCACTAAAGGGCTGCCGACCACATGGGCCATGTCGATCACCCGCTTGAGCGCGTCCATGTGCTTGGTATGCAGCGTGTCACCGGGTTTGTTAGCAATGGTCATGCCGGCAAAGACGTGGCGGCTCACACAGGACACAGGTTTACCCCGGTCGCGCAGCAATGTGTCGATTTCCTTGATTTCCTGAGCTGAATGGTCGCCGACCTCGGAATCACCGACAAACTGAAGCTCTGCATATTCCAGCGCAAATTCGTCCATGACGTCCACGGTGTGGGCCAAATCACGGCTGATGCCGTCGCAGATAACGCCTAGTTTCATTTCCTAGTTCTCCATTTAACGATGCAGCTCGGCGCCGAGAGTATCTTCCATAATGCGCGTACAGACCCAGTTGTCGCCTTTCGGGTACTTCGATTTTCCCTGATGGAAAATCTGCATGGCTGTCGACGCCATATACAGCGGTGCTCCCATTTCCTCGGCCATATCAAGCGCGATCGTCAGGTCTTTGTGCATTGTGCCAATGCCGGACCCTGTGCCCTCAAACTTACGGTCTATGATGTTTTCAAGCGCCGTATTGGCGACACCACACCCTGCACCGGACGTTGAGAAAACGTCGAACAGCGACTGACCGGATACACCTGCTTTTGCCGCCAGCGCGGCGGCCTCGAAGGTCGCGCCAAAGATCGAACCGATCAGGGTCTGCAAACAGGACTTCATCACTTGTCCATCGCCCGCGCGTTCGCCAACCCGGTGGATAGTTTTGGAAACCGCGTCCATCACCGGTTTGTTGTCATCCAGCACAGACGGCGCACCGGCTGCCATCATTGTCAGTGTCCCGCTCTGGGCACCGGGGAACCCGCCCGAAACCGGGCTGTCGATCAGATCAATGCCCGATCCTTCCAGACCCGCGCCGATCTCTTTCGCTTCAGAAGGTTTAATGGTTGCGGTCAGAATAACTGTGCCGCCTGGGGCCATGTGGCTGACCAATCCGTCCGCGCCCAAAATCACAGCCTTGGCCTGATTCCCGTTCATCACCATCACAAAGACAGTGTCGGAGGCAGCACCGACTTCAGCAACTGAGTTGCCTGCGTGGCCGCCCATACCGACAAAGACTTTCATTCGTTTTTCACTCAGATCCAGCCCCGTGGTCTGGAACCCGTTTGCGATCAGGTTCTTGGCCAGTCCACTGCCCATATCGCCCAATCCTATGACACCTGCACGTCGCATGATGTTGTCTTCCTTTTTCTGACTGTCGTTAGAGGTTTGAATGTCCTCCAAAATGGAGGAGGAAGCAGGGTTTCGACGCACCCGCGTCAGGCTGGCTAAATCCGACCCTTGTCGCCTAGAAGACCTGGTTCGGAATCCACAGAACCAATTGCGGGAATATGCAGATCAAGATCAGAACCAACACATTGGCTAACAAGAAGGGGGCAGCGCCAAGGAATATTCTGCCGATACTTAACCGCGAAATCGCGGCACAAACATTCAGGCAATTTCCAACAGGTGGCGTACAAGCCCCCACGGCAAGGCCAGAGATCATGACCACGCCGAAATGCACGCCGGAGATGCCAAGTTTCTCAGCAACCGGCAACAGCACGGGCGTCATCAACAGGATCGCCGGGCTGACGTCGATGAAGGTACCTGAGATCAGGATCAGCAATGCCGTCAGCAGGATAAACGTCGTCGGCCCCAAGCCCAATCCTTCGACGAAATCCGCGATCTGGTTCGGCACGCGTTCCAACGCCAAAACAGTGATAAAGACCTGACTGAAGGCGATGATCATCATGATTTTTGCCGACATGATGATGGCCTGGCGCATGGCGTTCGGCAGATCCTTGATCACGCTCAGCCTGACAAGGAAGAAGCCGATGACCAGACCATAAAACACCGCGGCACCTGCAGTTTCTGTCGGCGTGACAAAGCCAAATACAACTGATCCAACAATCATGACCGGCATGATCACAACGGGTGCGGATCGCTTTGTCTCGCGCCATGCAGTGGCAATGGTGAAAGGAACATCTTCGGTCGGGAAATTGTTGCGCCGCGCGATGTACCAGACAATCATCATCTGCATCAAGCCAACCATGATACCGGGAATGATGCCGCCTAAAAATAGCTGGCCAATCGATTCCTCTGCAGCGATTGCATAGATGATCATCGGCACGGAGGGTGGGATGATCATTCCCATTGTCGAGGAGGCAACGGTGATGCCTGCGGCAACCTCTTTGGGATAGCCGCGCTTTTCCATTTCGGGGATCAACACAGCACCGATTGAGGCTGTGTCAGAAGCGGAAGAGCCTGAGATGCCGCCAAAGATCATCGACGCGACCACATTGACGTGACCAAGCCCACCCTTGAACCGGCCCACAAAGAACATCGACAAATCCAGCAACCGTCGGGTGATACCACCCGAGTTCATCACCAGCCCCATAAGAATGAAGAAGGGTAACGAAACCAGCGGATAATTGTTGATGCCCGCAAAGAAGCGTTGCACGACAAAGCCCATCGCAGCAGGGGCTTCGATCATGAAATACGCAACCGAGGCAAGGCCCAGAGCATAGGCGACAGGCACACCGATGAGGAGCAGGACCGCAAGGCTGACGAGTAATATGAGCATCTCAGTCCTCAGGCATCCAAAGGATGTCAGTGCTTTCGCGCCCGCCAAGCGTCAGCACAATTTTCACGATGCAGAACACGACAGACAATGAGCAGGCGATTGGAACGACTGCGAAAACATACGATTGACGCATTCCAAAAGGTTGCCACAGGTTCTTGCCGGGGCCGGCGATCCAATCGATTGAAAGGTAGACGAGCAGCCCGTTGATTCCGGCGACGAGTGCAAGGCCAAGAATGTAAAATCCGATTTTGACGGCGCCTGGCAGCAGGTCGATGAAGACTGTAATCGCGATGTGCTCACGTCTGGATATGGCCACAGCGCCACCGATGGCGCTCGCGGTCAGGAAGGCAATTTTTACCAGTTCGTCCACACCGTAGATTGCTGTGTCGAAGGGGCGCAGGATGACCTTGGTGCAGACGATCACCAAAAATATCCCAAAAAGCGCGAGCATGATCTTTTCAAGAATGATGGTCATCGCCCGGTTCAAAATTTCAAGTTTTTCCATAACCGCAGCTCGCAGGAATTGACCGGGTTCAAGGGAGAAGAGAGAACCCGGCCAATCATTGATCAATTACAGGATTGGGCTGCAGCGCGCGCTGCATCGATATCACTTTGCGTAAAGTGACCTGCATCGATCATCTGGGCGTAAACCGGGCCAACGGCTTCCTGGAATCCAGCCAAGGCCGCCGCTTCCAATGTGTTGATCTCCACGAACTCTTTCATGGCCTCAATCACCTTGTTTTCGGCTTCACGATAAAGGCTGTCGGATTTCGCCAGAGCCTCAACCGCGACCTCGTCAAAGATAGCCTGGAGATCTGCAGGCAGGCCATCATACCAGGCCTTGCTGACAATCAGCGGATCGGGACCGGTCATGTGATTTGTGAGAGTCATGTATTTCTGAACTTCGTGAACCTTGAAGTCCCAGATGTTTTGCGGCGGATTATGTTGCCCGTCGATAACACCTTGCTGGAAGGCCTGATAGGTTTCAGAAAACGGCATGGCAATTGGAACAGAACCAAGAGCCGTTCCGGTGGCAATCATCAGGTCGGACTGAGGCTCTCGGATTTTCAATCCTGCCAGATCTGCGAGTTCAGTGATCGGGCGCACGTTGTTGGTATAGGCCCGGAAACCCTGGCTGATGCCCGTGGCCGGGATGTGATATCCGTTCGCCTCGGCACGCGCCTCGATACCCTTGGTAAAGTCGCTACCGACAAGGCACTGCATTTCGTCCCAGTTCGCGACAAGAAACGGCAGTTGATATAGGTTGAATGCGCCACTTGCATCAGCAAAAAAACCACCACGCGTGCCCTGCAGCAATCCAGCGGTCACCTGATCCATCATTTCACGCTCGTTTCCGAGCGCTCCGCCGAAGAAATTTTCAACGTCGATGCGACCGTCAGACCGCTTTTCCAGCTCGGTCTCAAAGAAGATCATGGATTGAGAGCGGATGGACGTTTCCGGCTGTTCGTTCCCGTATTTGAATGTAAAATCAGCTGCCGATACGCTTGTTGCTGCGACCATGGCGCCGGCTACGGCCCCTGCAAAAGAGAGTCTTAGTTTCATGGTTTCCTCCCAGAGTTAAAACAGTGGAGAGGACCATTCAGACAGGTTCGAGTTTTTATCAAGGAAATATCAAAGAGATATCAAAACAGATGCCAAATGATACTTGCAATTACAAATTTTGATGCATAATGATAAAAAATGATAGAAAAAACACCCAACCAAACTACTCAACCAATTTCTGGTCGCGCCCGCCTAGCCGACATTGCCCGACTCGCCGGAGTCGGCACGGCGACGGTTGATCGCGTCTTAAATGCACGGGCACCGGTTCGGGATTCCACACGACAAAGAGTGCTTCAGGCAAAAACAGCGATTGAATCCGGAGCGGTCCATACCGAACGAAACAAACCGTGGCGCCTGAAGGTGTTTTTGCCCGGCGAAGCGGGACCCTCAACTGAATATCTGGCCCGCTGTTTTCAGGAGTTTGGTGCACGCGGAAATGCGACCATCGAATGCGTGTTCACAAAAAAAATGGAACCAGCAGCGCTTGCGCGCAAACTGCGCGCCTGCGAAGGCCAGGGCATTGATGCTGTCGCATTTCAGGCACTGGAAGATCAACGCGTCCGCGATGCAGTGGATTACCTCAAGGTACGCAAGATACCGTGTCTTTCCCTCATATCCAGCCTGGCCAATTCGGCGGTGATTGGGTTCGTCGGAACGGACACAAGGGCAGCCGGCAGAACCGCCGGTCTGTTGATGGGGCGACTGTGTCAGTCACCGGGGTTGGTCGCAATCATTTCCGGGGGCGAGTATTATCGAAGCCACGAAAATCGGGAGATGGGATTCAGAGCGGTGGTCCGAATGGACTTTGCACACCTTGCCGTTGCCGAAACCATTACCGCCCTTGACGATATTCAGGGCAACTATTTGGCCACGTGCCATCTCGTTGAAAATCGTGCCGATCTGGTCGGGATATATAGCGTTGGCGGTGGCAATGAAGGCATTGTCAAAGCTCTGCATGAAAAGGGAGTTGCAGGGGAGGTCAAACTGATCGGCCACAATCTAACAGCCAAGACCCAAAGCTATTTACTGGAGGGGAGCATGGATTATGTCTTGCATCAGAATATGCGGCGTGCGGCTGAAATTTCAGTCAATGCCATGATCAGCGACCTTGAAAGCAGGCAAGCTGAATTCCCAATCCTTCCTGTAGAAATCATAACGAAAGAGAACATTCTTGGCATGACATTCGATTGATGTCCGAACGCGCGCTGGCGTCTGTATTGACACAATCAATTTGGCACCTGAGCTGTACACCCACCAGCCCCCAGCGCCAGCTTGACCATTCCGATCATCAATGGCGGCTCCGCCTCGCCTTAATGAACCCACCGACCCGCCGTCAGCCCGTTCACCTTCTCGACAATGCCCTCGGCATCGATCCCGTAGTGCCGATAGAGATCAGCAATTGTGCCGGTTTGGCCAAAATGCTCTACTCCCAGTGAGATCGTCTGGTGACCATGAACAGAGCCAAGCCAGGACAAAGTCGCCGGATGGCCGTCGATCACCGAGATGATCCGGCAATGGGGCGGCAAGTCCTTCAGCAGGACTTCGACATGTCCCTCAGCACTTCCGTTGCCACGGGACCGTGCCCGCTGGGCTGCTGTCCATCCAGCGTTCAGACGATCAGCCGATGTCACCGCAAGCACGCCAACGTCACGTCGCCCTTCGCCAATCATACCCGCAGCCTTGATGGCCTCGGGGGCGACCGCACCCTGATAGGCAATGACAACATCACAATTGGCGCCAGGATTGCGCAACCAATAGCCGCCGTCAATCGCCCCTTGGACAAAGGCATCATCCACACGCTTTCCCGGTTGCCCGATCGGGTTGGTGGTCAGCCTCAGATACACTGATCCGCCAATTTCATCGCGCAGCCATGTGCGTTCATCCGGGTCGCCCTCGCCGTCCTTTTGCATATAGGCAAAGGCCCACTCCATGATCACTGCCAACTCATCAACAAAGGCGGGTTCGAAAGCGGCCAGTCCATCCTGCGACATGCCGATCAGGGGTGATCCGATGGATTGGTGGGCCCCGCCTTCCGGTGCCAGCGTGATGCCCGAGGGCGTGCCTACAATCATGAACCGCGCGTCCTGATAGCAGGCGTAGTTGAGCGCATCGAGGCCGCGGGTCACAAACGGGTCATACACCGTACCGATGGGCAGCAACCGCTTGCCAAACAGCGAATGTGACAGGCCCGCCGCGCCAAGCAACAGAAACAGGTTCATCTCGGCGATGCCCAGTTCGATGTGCTGACCCTCAGGCGCAAACTCCCACTTCGCAGTCGACGGGATGTTTTCCTTTTTGAACGTGTCTTCCTGATGATCGCGGGCAAACAGCTTACGCCGGTTTACCCACGGGCCAAGGTTCGTGGTGCCGGTCACATCGGGCGACGTGGTGACGATACGTTCCGCAAGCTTGCTGTCGCCCTTGGACAGGTCGTCCAGAATTTTGCCGAAGCCCATCTGCGTTGAAATCTCGCGGTGCACGCTGATATTGATGGACGGTACTCCAATGACATCGTCGCTAAAACGCCGGGTGCCTTTGGTGAAAAACGAGGCTTTGTCCAGAAATGCCTGAAGCGCCTTGCTATCGGCAACCGTCGCAAACTTTTCCCACTCCTGCCCCTCGGCCACCCCCATGTGTTCCTGCCAGGATGCCATCTGGGACTTGTTCATCAGCCCGCCGTGATTGTCCTTGTGCCCGGCAATTGGCGTGCCCCACCCCTTGATGGTGTAGGCCAGAATGCAAACCGGGCGATCATGGTCGATATTGTCAAACGTTTCGGCCATGGTTTCAACGCAGTTACCACCGAGGTTCTCCATCAGCTCAGCCAGTTCATCGTCGCTGAAGGAGTCGATCAGCGCGGTCACCTCGCCCTGATCGCCCAGCGTTTCCATCAGACGTTCACGCCAAACAGCGCCACCCATAAATGTCAGGGCCGAGTAAAGCTGGTTGGGGCAGCTGTCGATCCACTTGCGCAGCTTTTCCCCGCCGGGGCGGGCAAAAGCGGCCTTTTGCAGACGGCCATACTTCACGCGCACAACATCCCAACCAAAGGCGTCAAAGATCTGCTCCACCCGTTGGAACAGTCCTTCTCGCACAACGCCGTCAAGCGACTGGCGGTTATAGTCGATGATCCACCAGCAGTTGCGCAGATCGTTTTTCCACCCCTCTTGCAGGGCTTCATAGATGTTACCCTCGTCCAGTTCCGCATCCCCAACAAGCGCGATCATCCGCCCCAGTTGTTGATCCTGTCCCCAGGATTTGGCTTCAATGTAATCCTGGACGATTGAGGCAAAAGAGGTAATGGCAACACCCAGCCCCACGGAGCCGGTGGAGAAATCCACATCATCAATGTCCTTGGTGCGCGAGGGATAGGACTGTACGCCGCCATAGCCACGGAAGTTTTCCATCTTCTCGCGCGTTTGATTGCCCATAAGATACTGGATTGCATGGAATACCGGGCTTGCATGCGGCTTGACCGCCACCCGGTCTTCAGGCCGTAGCGCGGAAAAGTACAGCGCGGTCATGATCGACACCATTGAAGCCGACGACGCCTGATGACCACCGACTTTGATGCCTTCGGTCTTGGGCCGAACATGGTTCGCGTTGTGGATCATCCAGTGCGACAGCCATAGCAGCCGTTGTTCGATGGTTTTCAGGTGGTTCGTCGTCATGAGGTGACCCTTGATGCCATAGGAGGCCGAAAAACAGGCAATAGGAGCGCCTGCCCGCAAATCGGAAAGTCTCTGGTGACACTATAGGGCAAAGATCACTGGCGCTTCCTTGCGTTATCAGCTAATTTTTATTCATAAATTGGAGTAATTTAAATTAATTTAGGTAATTCATGGCCAAAATCTCTAAGATTGACGATTTTGACATAAAAATACTGCGCGCCTTGCAACAGGACGGCAGAATTTCGGTCAATGATCTGAGCGAACTGGTCGGGTTGAGCCCGACACCAGTGTCACGTCGCATCCGAAATCTGGAAAACGCAGGGGTTATCACAGGTTATAGCGCGCTCATCGATGAGGCCGCCCTGGGCTATGATGTTTCGGTTTTTGTTTCGGTGCAGTTGGACAAACAGGTGGACGACGCCCTTGCGCGGTTTGAGGCGGCAATTGCCGAATTCCCCGAAGTTGTCGAGTGCTGGTTGATGACGGGAAACCGCGACTATCTGCTGAGAATTGCAACAACGGGCTTGAAGGAGTTTGAGCAGTTTCTGGTTGGCAGGCTGACCAAGCTACAGGGTGTGGCATCCATCGAGTCCTCGATCCCGCTGCGGCGCGTCAAAACCGGGATGGCACGGACACCATAGAAAGATCCTGCTGATATTGCTCGGTTCAACCAAAACGGTGAGATGGCACCTCCTCCACTCCAGTCATACAAAGGCAAATTCCTGCAAAAAAAGGCACGTTGCGCCCACAACGGCCATCCGACCTGGTACAACAGTAGATACTTCGGGTGGGAAGTGAATTCTTGATGTGCGCCTGAGCCGCGGCTACAATGCGGACGAAGCACCATTTCGCCGCGTCTGATCTCAATGGCAGCTTTACGCCGCAAGTCAGAAGTTCGCAGTTCTCAATCAGGTCTCGAAAGCAGCGGTTCGAGCGGATATCCGAAAACGGGCGTATTTCCGAGGTCAGTCGCGGTTTGCGCGGATATCTACACTCATGATTTCTGGAGAGCCGATCAGGTTAGCAGACGCGCTTCTCTGACCTTTCTCATTCTCGTGCCGTCTTAAGTTTCGCCGCAGTGAATTCGCCCAGACCAGTTCATCTCAAATTTTTCTTTGCAATGTTATATTATAACAGGTACGCATTATCGCATCAGCCAGTCCTGTTTTTTTACCTATTCTGGAGACGACCTTGCCACACTGGAAAAACAAGTCAGTCATTGCCGTAATTTTTGGCCTGGGAGCTGTCGCGATGGCGTCGGTTGCGATGCCGGTCCAATCCGTAAAAGCAGCTGAAAAAACCATGCGCATTGCGATGCCCTTCGGACCTAAGAGCAGCGTGCCGGATCCCAGGGCACGGCAGAACGGTTGGCTCAGCAACCGTGCCGGGGTCTCTGAAACGCTGATCGGCCTCGGTCACGACATGACAATGCAGCCGCGGCTCGCTGAAAGCTTTGAATACATCTCGCCCACTGAGTGGAAACTGACGCTGCGCACTGACGTCAAATTTCATGATGGCTCGCCCCTGACGACAGAGGACGTGATAGCGTCTTTTGAAAAACTGGATATGGAAGGACACGCGGGGCATAATCCGCGTTTATCAAAGTTGCTCGGACTGGATACCATCACAGCGGAGGATGCCCATACGTTGGTTTTCAAAACCAAGTCGCCAAATTCCGCATTTTTGTGGTCACTGACGGAACCTTCCGCTGCCATAATGAAAGAAGGTAGCGACGACTTGCCGCTCATTGGCACCGGCCCCTTCGTTTTTGTATCTGCCGAACCCGACAAGACCTATCAGACCCGAAAGTTCGCAGACTATTGGGGCGGTGTTCCAAAGCTCGATAGTATCGTTATGGACGCCCTGTCCGATCCATCTGTTGCTGCACTTGCCTTGCAGGCTGGAGACGTCGATCTTGTAACCCATTATCCGGAACCGGACTTTGCCAGCCTGAAGGAAAAGGGAGATGGGCAACTCTTCTCCAACCCGACGACACGTCTTTTCTTTTTCCAGGTTCGGACAGTCGATGGACCCCTTGCCAATGACGTGCTCCGCAAGGCGATTTCTCTTGGTCTTGACAGGGAGACAATCGTTGCCGCCTCATTGAACGGCGTTGGCGGCCAGGTGGCCAACAGCATTTTTCCCGCATCGATGGCTTCTTGGGCCAATACACGTCTTTCACTGAACTATGACCCGAAAGAAGCGATGGCCCTGCTGGAAGAGGCCGGCATCAAAGACACAAACGGCGATGGCAACCGCGAATTGGATGGCACCGAAGTTTCTTTGAAAATTCGTTCCTATGAAGGCCGCGCCGCCCTGCGCCCGACATTGGAAATCACCCAGGCATTGCTGCAGCAAATCGGGATCAAATCCGAAATTTCCATGGCTGAATATGACGCCAATAACGAGGCGCTCAAAGCAGGTGAAATTCATATGCACTTGCAAGCCTGGGGAACTGCTCCGGTTGGTGATCCCAACTACTTCCCCAGCACGCTTGTTGAATCGGACGTGAGTTACAATTTCTCCGGCTACTCAAATCCCGAGTTGGATCAACTTCTCGACAATGGGCGAGAAAGCTTCGATGATGAAGTGCGCAAAGATTATTACGACCGCATTCAGGAGATTATCAACGAAGATCTCCCGCTGATCCCGATCTTTCACAAAACACAGGTCTCCGTCGGAAACGGTAAAGTGGAGGGATACACGATCCATCCTGCCGAAACCTACCTGGTGACACCGGATCTCACCCTTGCAGACTAACACCAAAAACCTGCTCAAAGTGCAGAACCTGTCGGCCCGCATCGGCCGGCAGGTGATTCTGGATGACGTGAGTTTCGATGTTAATCAGGGAGAATGCATCGCGATCGTCGGTGGATCAGGCGCAGGTAAATCGACACTTTTGCGCTGCCTGATGGGATTGACGCGTCCAGCCGAACCCTTTCGTGGGCGTTTGACATTTAACGGAAAGATCAGGGACTTTGCGTACTCTTCACAAAACGCGAAGCCAAAGGGCATCGCCTACGTTCCGCAAAATCCTGACCATGGATTTGATCCGCTCAAACGCCTCAATTGGCAATGGCGCCAAGCGGCCCGAACTTTTGCCGGTCGTGAGGACTTTTCCGCCGCCCAACAGGCTGTTCTCGATGAGCTTGGCCTTGGTTCCTTTGACGGCTGCTTCCCGCACCAATGGAGCCGGGGCATGCAACAACGCCTTCTGGTGGGCATGGCGTTGCTTGGCGAGCCGCGATTGCTGATCCTTGATGAGCCGACATCGGCGTTGGACCCCTTGATTGCGGCCCAGGTTTTGCGCTCGGTCATGACATACGCCGGCAAACATAATGTTGCACTACTGATCGTCACCCACGATCTGGCGCTGGCTGCGCGACACGCGGCACAGACCGCGATCATGACCGCTGGTCGGATCGCAGAATTCGGTGAAACCTCGACATTGCTGACAGTGCCCAAAACCGCCTATGGGCAGTTGCTTGTCGATCATCGCAACTGGAATTCTTCCACCGGCCGGAAGACCGCACCTTCCATCGCCGCAGAATAACTTAGACCTATGCTCTCTGTAGAAAATCTCCACATCCGCATGCGCGGCAATACAATTCTGGAAGCGGTTTCTTTTGTTTTGCAACAGGGGCAAACGCTTTGTATTGCCGGTGAGAGCGGCTCCGGAAAAAGCAGTCTTTTACGGGCAATCAACGGGCTGATGCCCGCTCAATTTGACAGTCTGACATTTCGCCCCAAATCCGGCACGCCTGTTTCCAGGAAAGGGCATTGGCAGGGTCTGGCCGGATTGCCGGGAAGCCGCTGGGTGATGCAGGACCCCCTCTCCGCTCTCAATCCCAAGTTACCGCTCGGCGTATCCATCGGTGAGAGTGTTTATGCGCAAAAGCTGCCCTCACAGGAGCTGAAAACGGCTGTTACAGCTGCACTTGGCGATGTTGAGTTGCCGCCGGAAATGGCGAGGCGCCGTCCGTCGCAGGTGTCAATGGGCCAGGCTCAACGAGCCTGTCTGGCACGCGCCTTGATTGCCCGTCCGGATCTGGTCTTTTTCGATGAACCGCTGAGTGCTCTTGATGCAATCGTGCAGAAGCAGATTGCCGCGACCATGAAGCGGATCCAGGCACGATTTAACATCACCTTTGTGATTGTGACCCACGATCTTGGATTTGCCGCAGCTTTTGCCGATCACATGCTTGTTCTGCGAAAAGGCAGGGTTGAGGCCAATCAACCTGTCAAAACTTTTTTTGAAGCGCCCGAAAGCGCTTACTGTCGAGACTTGATCCAGGCCGCGCATGATCTGGGAGGATTGCCGGAAACGGTGCCTCGCGCATCACAGGCTATGGAGGCAAGACCATGTTGAAGACCAGATCTCAGCTTCTTGCCATCGTTTCGGCGATTGGCCGCCGCCTTTCAGGTCTTGCGTGCGTTCTGTTTGGCGTGAGCCTCATTACGTTCACGATGACTTACTTCGCACCCGGCGACAAGGCCGCCGCTATCGCCAATGCCCGTTACCCGGATGTGCATGCTTTCCCGCCTGAAATCCTGGAGGGTATTCGGGAAGAGTTCTCCCTGAACGAGCCGTTTTTCGTTCAATTCTTCGAATGGCTTTTCCGTTTCGTTCAAGGAGATTTCGGGAACTCCTTCGCCTCCAACGTGCCGGTCTGGGACATATTTGTCGCCAATGCTGCCGAAACGTTTTCGCTAACCGCCACCGCGCTCGTGATTGGCCTGGTCTTCGCCTTCGTATTGAGTTCCATCGCAGTGTGGCGGCCCGGCAGTTTGTTTGACAGAATTTCCGTCGCTCTGGCATCGGTCGGAGCGGCCATGCCGAATTACTGGCTCGGTCTCCTGCTGATCCTGTTGTTTGCTGCGCATCTCAATTGGCTTCCCGCATACGGCACCGGAACCCCAGCGCATTTGGTGCTGCCGGCGCTCACTCTTGCGTTTTGGATCACCGCATCGCAAACGCGTCTCCTGCGTGCGTTTTTTCTGGAAGCCAAAGCCGCGCCGTACGTCGAAACATTGAGGCTGCGCGGCGTGAGCGAAGCTGAAATCTTCTGGCGTCATATTCTTCGTCACGCAGCAGTTCCTGCGCTCACCATGATCGGCCTTGATATTGCGAGTCTTCTGGAAGGCACCGTCATCGTCGAACTGACATTTGCGCGTGGCGGCATCGGTTCACTCCTGGCGGGGTCTGTCCTGTCACGGGACTATCCGATGATCCTGTTTTTGGTGATGTTCTCGGCGGTGGTTTACGTCTTCATCAACTCACTGATCGAATTTCTTCAGGAGGTGATGGACCCTCGTGTTTCCATTTGGTCTTTACAAAAAACCGATCCATCTGAAGAGGTTCGGACATGAACATTCAGTCTCAGGCGGGAGTTGACGAAGAAACCGATTTGCAGAAATCGAAACTGGGAAAGGAACTGAACCGATTTCTCACCCGGCTTGGCATTGCGGCCCTGCTTCTATTGCTTGCCGCCGCTGCCGGTTTCGTTTTGTCTCCCTACACCCCGAATACCCCGGACTTTTTGGATCGACTTTCACCACCGACCAAAAGCCATTGGTTCGGAACGGATCAGCTTGGGCGGGATGTTGCGACCAGAATTCTTTACGGCGGCGTCTGGTCGATAGGGTTGGCGTTTTTGATCACGACAATCGGCGCAATTACAGGAACCGCGATTGGTCTTGCAGCCGGTCACTTCGGACGCGCCGCCGATGTGACATTGATGCGGGTGACCGACAGTTTCTTCGCCTTTCCGGAGCTGATTGCGGCCGTGACAATCGCGGGCGTCCTGGGGCCAAGCACGACTAACATGGTGCTGGCGCTCGTCCTGGTGGGATGGATGAAGTTTGCGCGGCTTGTGCGCAGTCTTAGCGTCGATCTGGTCCACCGCGACTTTGTTGTACAGGCCAGGCTCAACGAACTGCCGTCCGGTCTCATTCTGTGGCGCCACATCTTGCCGAATATCGGACCGAGCCTGTTGGTACTTTGGACCAATTCATGGTCAAGAAGCATCCTGTCCATTTCCGGTCTAAGTTTCCTGGGCTTTGGCGTCCAGCCGCCCAATGCGGAATGGGGCGCAATGTTGCTGGATGGAAAAGCCTATATGCAGACAGCTCCGCATCTGATGATTGTTCCGGGGCTTGCAATACTTGTGGCCGTCCTTTCCATCAATTTGACGGGTGACCGGCTGCGTGACCTCATCGGCAGCAACGGCCTCGCAGCAGACTGATCGTGGCTATGGATATCAAGGGAATTGCGTTGCGGATTGGCGCGACCGTATTCTTTACCCTGATGGTGCTCTTCATCAAATGGCTATCCGACACCGTTCCCGTTGGTGAGGTCGTTTTTTTCCGCAGCACCTTTGCGTTGATCCCGTTGATCTTGTTTTTGACATGGACACGAGAGTTTCCGTCCGGCCTTAGAACAAAGCGCCCGGGAAGCCATGTCGCGCGATGCTTACTGGGTTGTCTTGCCATGTTTGCAAGTTTTGCCAGCCTGAAGTATTTGCCACTGTCACATGCTTCGATCATCGGCTACCTCGCACCGGTCCTCGCGGTCGTATTGGCGGCGGTTTTCCTTCGCGAGACTGTCAGCGGTGTGCGTTGGTTTGGTGTGCTGTTCGGCTTTGTCGGAGTCCTCGTTCTCGTGATACCCGCAGCAACGGCCGCCAACCTTGATACTGCCTACCTGGTCGGTGTCGGTCTTGCTCTGGCAATGGCAATACTAACAGCGGGTGCGAAAGT
Organism: Stappiaceae bacterium; assembly: GCA_039976075.1. Classification (GTDB taxonomy): domain Bacteria; phylum Pseudomonadota; class Alphaproteobacteria; order Rhizobiales; family Stappiaceae; genus JBDWFY01. The sequence continues at coordinate 490,191 of JBDWFY010000022.1, read as the reverse complement.
ACAGATCAGGAGCCTGGCATTGACTGAAAACGCTGGTGCCATTGCCTTTTATTTCGCGCTCACTTGCGCTGTCGCGGGTCTGGCAACGCTGCCTCTCGGTTGGACAGTCCCGAACTGGAACCAACTTGGGCTTCTGGTCTGCACCGGATTCGCTGGTGGTATTGCACACATCATGATGACACTGAGTTATCAGTATAGCGAAGTATCCAAGCTGGCTGCGTTTGAATACCTTTCTCTCGTTTTCGCCGTCATTGCGGACGTTCTTTTCTTTGACATTGTGCCTGCTCCAACATTTTACAGCGCTGCAGCCTTTATCATCATCGCAATTCTGGTGGTCGCCTTGAAAGACGGTCGCAGGAAATTGACAGCTGCGCTGCGCTAAAACGCTCTTGTCTGAACCGATCGCATCTAGTACAAATAGTTATGTAATAACATTACTTACATTTTGGAAGGCTAATCCGTGACAGATGCTCGACTGCCAGTAACAGTTCTTTCCGGCTTCCTTGGAGCCGGTAAAACCACACTGCTCAATCATGTACTGAACAATCGCGAAGGGCTGCGTGTGGCGGTGATCGTGAATGACATGTCCGAAGTCAATATTGATGCGGACCTGGTACGTGCAGGAGGCGCTGAACTGAGCAAAACTGACGAAACCCTCGTCGAGATGTCCAACGGCTGCATCTGCTGCACCTTGCGCGACGATTTATTGATGGAAGTTCGGCAGCTGGCACAGGAGCGTAAATTCGAATATCTGCTCATTGAATCCACCGGAATTTCTGAACCGTTACCGGTGGCCGCTACATTTGAGTTTCGCGATGAGGATGGCAACAGTCTCTCGGATGTTGCACGCCTTGACACGATGGTCACGGTTGTCGATGCGGTGAACCTGCTGCGTGATTTCTCCAGTCATGACTTTTTGCGCGACCGTGGCGAAACAATGGGCGAAGAGGATGAACGCACGCTCGTCCATCTTCTGACCGACCAAATTGAATTTGCCGATATCGTTGTCCTCAACAAGGTCGGGACCGCACAGCCGGGTCAGGCAGACGCTGCACGAAAGATCATTCGCAGCCTGAACGCAGATGCGAAAATCATTGAAACCGATTATGCCACTGTTGCCGGAAAAGACATCCTGGACACCGGATTGTTCGACTTTGAAAAGGCACACGAACATCCCCTCTGGGCGAAGGAACTCTACGGATTTGCCGACCATATTCCAGAAACGGAAGAATATGGTGTCACCTCTTATGTTTACCGGGCACGTCGTCCATTTGATCCGCAGAAAATTCATGCGCTTCTGAACGATCCCCTGCCCGGTGTCATTCGTGCCAAAGGGCATTTTTGGCTTGCGACCCGCCCTAACTGGGTTGCCGAGTTTTCACTGGCCGGAGCGCTTTCAGGTGTCACTCCGATCGGAACCTGGTGGGCGTCGGTACCGGAGAACCAATGGCCGGACGATGAACGGGTGCTGTCCTACATAAAAAACAGGTGGGCCGAGCCGTTTGGTGACAGGCGCCAGGAAATTGTCTTTATCGGAGCTGGTATCGACTGGCAAGAGCTCAGATCTCGGATCGACGCATGTCTGATTGAACAGGATGCCGGGGACGAGCTCAGCTCTTTCGCTCACTTGTCGGACCCGTTTCCAGCTTGGGGCAAAAGGGGTCAGGCCGCATGAACCAGGTAAGTTCCGACTATCACCAGGCTCATACCACTCCGAGGCAGCCAACCCGGAGAAAACAGCAGGCGCGTGATGTTTTAATCGGCAGACAGGCCGACATTCTTGGCAATGTTACCGCACCCGGGGTTGCTGCGGCGATCTGGCTACGCCGCATGGATGCATCTTTTGAAAGCTGGACCCAAGGCTTTAGCGCAGAGAATCTTCCCACCCTTCGGACAACGGTCCCGATCAGCTATGCGGAAACGGCCGTACTGACGGCGTGTGAAGGTGCAAAGATCCCGATCACACCGGAACGGCAGATGCTGGCCGGCGATGTCGGTGCCTTGGCGCTTATATTCGGCAAAATCATGAACACTGTGCATGTCCGAATCCGACTGGATGTTTCGGATGACGTGATGTGTCCAAAGTTTCATGTAGATAATGTCCCGGCGCGCCTCTTGTGCACTTACAAAGGCCCGGGCACTGAATATGTGCCTGATAATCATGTGACGGACACCAAACGGATCAGAACCATGCGGATCGGTTCAGCCGGATTGTTTCGGGGAGCAAAGTGGAAGTCAAATGAGCGGACCGGGTTGTTGCACCGCTCACCTGCAGTTGAACCGGGAACGGGACCTCGGCTGCTTTTGGTGATTGATACAGGCGGATAATACTAAACCAACGCACCGCTTAACGGCGCAACCGCCATGGCCCGTCTCCGGCCATGTCACACCTTGGCAAAATTCCGGCATTAGCTTCGAGACACATGGATTGCAACCGGTGCAGATTTTCCCGTTTTGAGCCGTTAGGATGGCTCATACCTTAAAATAGAATGTGAATTTAGTGGATCCACCGAGTGCTCAGATGTTGCAACATCCCAAAGATGATATGGCAAATCGGTTACCCGTATGGGAAGCATGCAGTGAATTCTATCTTGATATTGAGCTTGACGCCTCTGACTATGTGCGCATCGCTACGATTTGTGCCAACTCTCCCTACTCCAGCAACGAACTCGATACCATTATGTTCGATGAAGTTTGGCCCGCTTTCAGTCCAAATTTGATGGCAGTTGCGGGAGAGTGGAGTGGTTGGACAAAAGACGCCATCAAGGAGAGTATTCTGGCATCCTTCAAAAGCCGTCGGCGACTGCCATGGAAGCTCAATCCGATAAAACGGTTTTACTGCAGCGATTGGACCGTTGTGAAGGAAGCAGTCGCCAATTTGCGTGCCTCACAAGCCTAAATACGTTGCGCGGTTCATGAATGACCAGTTTCGAGTTGCCGGCTCTCTTGGCCTTGTTGCAAGTGAACGGCGGATAAGGGCTGTGATTGACAATCATCTTCTCTACATACCTGGTTGCAAAGAAGGTTTGTAAGCGAGCCCAAATTGGGCATTTATGTACCAGGTCCTGAAGTCCGTTTTATTGCAGAAGCAGTCAACAATGGCCGGCTGGAGATCGCGTGATCACAGGGATTAAGACGCGATATCATAAACCACCACGCGGGACCATAGATCCTTACACATTTCCAGAAACTCGTCATGATGCTTACCGACCTGATAAGTGTTGTGATCAGCCAAGTTTTTGAATGTGACCACGGCCCCAAAGTCATAACTCCTATCCACGACTTCACGGCTGGTTTTTGCCGGCTCTCCTATAACAGAATGCTGAACATTCGGGTCTTGCATCAGGTGATCGAGGCCAGCACGAAATTTTTGGCGATCCTCGTTGCTGGCTGAATTCCGAAGCCAGAAAAAAACGGTGTGAGTGTGCAAATCATAAGCCTCCAACAGGTAAGATTATAACATGTCGAAACGCAGCGTGATGTACAATTGCAAATAGTCTTTTTCTGATACTCATGGTCTTTCTAGTTGCTGATGACGCCAATGAAACATCGGGGTCAACTCTCAGCCCTTTTTGGAAAGTTAAAATCGGCGACCATTTGGCAATTAATTCAAACGGATGCTTTGTCCGATTGCCGCCAAATTGCCGCCGTGGATGTGGCGTGTTTAGCCCATATCCGCTTCGAAAATGCGCAGCGCAATAATCAACCTATTGGCAAAAGAGTTGCCCAATCAACGGGCACGCGCGTGCCGTACATCGGATCACATCCGAGATCTGGCCTGAACCTCGATCAATTGTGTCTGGGTTGGGTCGTTCCACTTTGACCGCCTTGGGTTTGCTAGGCGAAAATTCAGGTTGGCATGCCGGCAGTGTCCGTCGTGGCCATTTTTCCGTTCATGATCCTTCTTGCATCATCGCGGCTTCAAAAACCTGCAGCAAATCGGAGCGAGCGTCGGCCACAAGCTGCTCTAGTATTCGAACCCGCGATGGCGTGAAATGACCGGCAACATCGAGGATATTCACTGTTGCGACAACCTGACTGGCCCTGGTGACAGGAATATTCATTGCAGCTTCACATCCTAAGGAGTTGATCAGCGCATGATCGGAAAAATAGGATGAAAACCCTGCCGTTTCATTGGCAACGAAGGTTTCTCCCTGTTCCAAAACCTTTTGCGTCCAACTGTTGCTGCCCATGGGTTTGGTGCCGGTGACCGGGTAATCGACGGGATGCGAAGAATAAGCTCGTCGCGCAAGGCCGGCATCGCGATCAAGCACAGTGACTGTGAACAGACGCGCGCCGCAGGCAGCGTCGGCTGCACGATGCAATGCCGCGAAAATATCATCGGGTGTCATGGTTGGCTTTCAATAAAACTGCCGGGAGCGCAAAGCGCTCCCGGCAGAAGCATTATTTCTTTTCGACAAGGCGATAGTAAACATAGTCCGCGTTGGCCCCGTTCACAAAGCCTTCGACTCCATCTGCCATTGCGACCTGCTTGACCGCCTGGAACATGATCACAAACGGTGCTTCATCCTGCATTGACTTTTGCAGTTCCACATACATTTGATTCCGCTTTTCGGTATCCAGTTCCGCCAGTGCTGCCTTGGTCTTTTCATTGACATCGGCTGGTGGCATCCACGCATTACGCCAAGTCGTGGTCGACGCGTATTTGTCGTCAGAGTTGTCGGCATTATAGGCAAACGCTTTAGCATTTGAATGCGGGTCCATAAAGTCCGGGCCCCAGTACAAAAGCATGCCCTGGTGTGTCCGAGCGCGATATTTCGTAATCACCTGCGCGCCGGTTCCAGGCAGGATTTCGAAGTTAATACCTGCCGGTGCAAAGGTTTGTTGCAAGCTTGCGGCCATGTCGGTGAACGGGGCGGCATTGATTACGTCCAACTCGATTGTCAAAGGGAGTTGGACACCAGCCTCTTCCAGAATAGCCTTGGCTTTTTCAGGGTCATAGCTGAACGGTGTATCCGTCAGCGCACCGGGAAAGCCTTCGGGCCAGAACGCCTGATGAACTTCCATCTGTCCTTTGAGGAAACTGTCGGCCATACCCTTGTAGTCAACCAGATAACGTGAGGCTTCCCAAAGAGCGGGATTGGTCAGCGGCTCGTGTTTCTGGTTAAAACTGAACCAGTGAACGGCTGTTTGAGGATAGGTTTCGATTTTCACCTTTTCATTTCCGGATAGTCCTGCGACCTGGTCCGGTGTCAGGTTCTTGGCCATGTCCACATCGCCTGATTCCAGCAGCAATCTCTGGGTTGCGGCTTCGGCCGCATGACGGATCATCACGCGTTCGATCTTTGGTGCACCATTCCAGTAGTTCGGATTAGCATCCAGCATCAGCACTTCGCCTGGTGCGTAGCGTGACAATGAGAATGGGCCTGTTCCGGCGCTGTTCTGGTTCATCCAGGCATGTCCCATATCGCCATCTGCCTCATTGGCCATCGCGGTTTCAAAATCCACAATCGAAGCCGGACGCGATGCGAGTACGTTCAGCACAAAGGATGGGGCGAAATCACCGATCCAACGCACGGTGACGGTGTTGCCATCGGCGGTGACCATCTCTTCGATGTTGTCGGCAGTCCAGCCAAGGTTTTCCAGAATGAACGCAGGCGCCTTGTTCAGTACGAGAACACGCTTCCAACTGCCCACAACATCGGCACCCCGAAGCGGATTGCCTGAGGTAAACGTCACCCCATCGCGCAATTTGAATGTCACGGTTTTGGTGTCTGCATCGATGTCCCAGCTTTCGGCAAGGCCGGGTGCCAGCGTCGTGGTGTCTTCAGCGTCATACTGGACAAGTTGATCATAGGTATTTGTCACATATTCGCCGGAGGTGAATTCATAAGCTGAAGCCGGGTCAACGGTGACGATGTCGTCGATGTTCTGGGCGATCACCAGTGCATTGGCCGGTGTTTCCGCCAAAACAGGTGTGCTCGATAGCGCGATTAAGCTAACGGCCAGTGTTTTGGCAATGTTGGCGACGTATTTCATTGGTCTCTCCTGTTGTTGGTCTCAGCTTAGGCCTTTGGCCCGAGCAGACGTGGCGAGGTTCCGGTCCACAGCAATCGGGCCGGGCCATCGCCTACATTTGCGAATGAGTGGGGGGTATCGCCCATAAAGTGCAGGCTGTCGCCGGAATGAAGGACAAACTGCGCTTGATTCAAGGTCTGGCGCACTGTGCCGTCCAGAACCATGACAAGCTCTTCACCCACATGAGCCATCACTTCCGAAGAATATCCTTCAGGGACATGAATGATGAGCGACGATATTGTGCCGCCGGGCAGAACGGTTGAAATGTGCTCATAGGAAAGTGACGAATCCGCAAGGGCGAATTGCGGTCGTTCCCCCTGGCGGGTCACGCTATCGGCAGGTTTCGGCGTGGCAATAAAGGCATCCACATCCACGCCCAGCGTCGCTGCGAGATTAGCCAGCGTTCCCAGACTTGGCGTCGCTTTGTCCCGCTCGACCTGACTGAGAAAACCAACCGAAATGCCTGCTTGATCCGCGAGCGCCTGCAACGTCAGATTCGACTTGCGTCGCATATCTCTTATTCGGCCACCGAAGGCTGGTGGCCGTGCAGACTCAATTCTGGACATGGGATCTCCTGCAATATTTTTGATATTAGTAAAAATATTTTTCTCAGTCAAAAAACTTTGTTAAGATCGCCCAAACGGAGCCGACCTTGACCCGATCCCTCCCCGCCCTCCAGTTCCTGATGACGCTGGCCGTGACCTTTCTCGGCTTGCTGGCGATCACCTTTGTGATCGGTCGGGTGGTCCCAATCGACCCCGTTGTCGCGGTCGTAGGAGACCGGGCAAGCGCTGCGACCTATGAGGCCGCAAGGCAGGAGATGGGACTGGATGATCCGCTTGTGGTGCAGTTTGTGCGCTATGTTTGGCAGGTGGCACAGGGTGAGCTTGGCATGTCAGTTTCCACGGGTCGCCCGGTGGCCGAGGATTTGGCCCGCGTTTTCCCCGCAACACTGGAAATGGCTACCATCGGCATTGTTATCGGTGTTGTCCTTGGTGTGCCAATGGGCGTGTTCGCCGCGTCTCGCCAAGGGAAGCTGACAGACCAGATCATTCGCGTCATCGGCCTTGCGGGCTATGCGATCCCCGCATTTTGGCTGGGTCTTGTCGGGCTGGTGATTTTCTATGCGAACCTGCGATGGGTTGGCGGGCCGGGCCGGATTGACTTCTTTCTGGATGGCATGGTCCAGCCGCACACCGGTCTTTTGCTGATCGACAGCATGATCGACGGCAATTGGGACGCGTTTCGCAGCGCGGTGTCACACATCATCTTGCCAGCGACGATTCTGGGTTTCTTCGCTCTCGCCTATATCGCCCGGATGACCCGTAGCTTTATGCTGGAGCAGCTCAGCCAGGAATTCATCATTACGGCCCGGGTCAAAGGCGTGCCGGAACGCCTTATTCTGTGGAGGCACGCATTCCGCCCAATCAGAGTGCAACTGATCACCGTGATCGGGCTCAGCTATGCCGGGCTTTTGGAAGGCTCGGTCATGATTGAAACGGTCTTTAGCTGGCCCGGCATAGGCAATTATCTGACAACGGCTCTCCTGAACGCCGACATGAATGCGGTTTTGGGGGCGACCATGGTGATTGGTGCGGTTTTTGTGGGTATCAACAAAACCTCTGACGCGCTTTACAGGGTTCTTGATCCGAGGGCGCGCTCATGATTACACGAACGTGGCTGCTCTCAGACGATCCAGAAACCCGGATGCAAGCCAGGTTGGGGCAATTCTATCGGTTGGCCCGGGCACTGATGCGTAATCCTTTGGCCATGGCAGGATTTGTGGTCATCACCATCCTTTTGCTAGTGGCGGCCTTTGCCCCATGGCTAGCCCCCTATTCGCCGATAGAAGGCAATCTTTCGAACCGATTGCAGCCACCGTCTGGTGCCCATTGGATGGGTACGGACGAGCTGGGTCGCGATATCATGTCCCGGGTGATCTTTGGCGCACGGATCACATTGATGATCGTGTTGCTGGTGGCCATCATCTCGGCCCCGCTCGGGCTGTTGATTGGCACGGTGGCGGCCTATTTCGGGGGATGGATTGACCGCATTCTGATGGGTCTGACCGATGTTTTCCTGTCATTGCCCCGCCTGATACTGGCACTGGCCTTTGTGGCGGCGCTTGGTCCGGGAATTGAAAATGCGGTGATTGCCATCGCGATCACCGCTTGGCCTGTCTATGCCCGCATCGCGCGCGCCGAAGTCCTGACGTTTCGCAACGCTGAATTCCTGGATGCCGTGCGTATGCAGGGCGCCTCATCGTCGCGCATCATCGCGCTCCATGTCATACCGCTTTGCATTTCGTCGACGATTGTACGCGTGACGCTGGATATGGCGGGGATTATCCTGACGGCAGCAGGACTGGGATTTCTTGGGTTGGGCGCGCAGCCGCCGCTGCCGGAATGGGGTGCGATGATCTCGCGCGGTCGCTCGTTCATCCTTGATCAGTGGTGGGTCGCCACCATGCCCGGTTTCGCCATCGTGATTGTATCACTGGGCTTTTGCCTGTTCGGTGACGGCTTGCGTGATGTGCTGGACCCGAAGCAAAGGTCGCGCGGATGACTTTGCTGTCCGTCGAAAATCTGCGTGTCACGTTTCCATCCGATCAGGGGCCGATTGAAGTTGTGCGTGGCCTGTCCTTCTCCCTTGGCCGAGAACGGTTGGGTATCGTGGGCGAAAGCGGATCAGGCAAAAGCATGACAGGTCGGGCCATCATGGGACTGATCCCGCTCCCCGGTCACGTGACCGCCGACAAACTGGAATTTGACAGCACCGACCTGCGCGGCCTGTCAGACAATGCCCTGCGCCAAATGCGCGGTGCGCGCATGTCCATGGTGCTTCAGGACCCGAAATTCAGCCTGAACCCGGTTATCCGCATCGGCGATCAGATCGAAGAGGCGCTGGCAGTCCACGGTGTGTCTAGTGCTCGCCAGCGTCGCCAGCGTATGCTCGAGGCGTTGGAGGCTGTACGCATCGACATCCCGGAACGTGTCGCGCGATTATACCCGCATGAGGTCTCAGGCGGCATGGGCCAGCGGGTGATGATCGCCATGATGGTGGTCATGGAACCCGCGCTGATGATTGCTGATGAGCCAACAAGCGCGCTTGATGTATCAGTTCGCGGACAGGTGCTCGATATTCTTGACGACCTTGTCAAGCGCCGCGGTATGGGGCTCATGCTGATTTCCCATGACCTCAATATGGTGGCCCGCTGGTGCGACCGGATACTGGTGATGTACCAGGGCGAGATTGTCGAGGAACTCGGGTCCGGCAAGCTCTACGAGGCACAACATCCCTATACGCGGGGGCTTGTTGCCAGCCTGCCAACAATTGATGAGCATCGCACCAGGCTGCCGGTGCTGGATCGGAGCGCCCTATGATCGAGGTCAGCAACCTCTCGGTCAGATTTGGCGACACCACTGTATTGCATGGCGTTTCATTCAATGTTGCTGCGGGTGAAAGTTTTGCCCTGGTGGGTGAATCCGGTTCAGGCAAGTCGACAATTCTGAAAGCGCTCACCGGGCAGGTGAAACCATCCAGCGGTGGGTTGCGCATCGGTGAAAAGGCACAACAAGAAGCGACGCGGCGGTCGCGCGCGCGTCAGATCCAGATGGTTTTTCAGGACCCCTATGGCAGCTTGCATCCGCACCGCACGGTTGATGACACGATCAGCGAACCCTTGATCATTCATGGCGTTGCGGACCGGGACAAACGCGTGTTGGACATGCTGGATGCGGTCGGGCTACCCCGGCGGTTCAGGTTCCGTTTGCCTCACCAGCTATCGGGTGGGCAACGCCAGCGCGTTGCCATCGCCCGCGCCCTGATGCTTGATCCACCGGTGTTGTTGCTGGACGAGCCGACAAGCGCGCTGGATGTCAGCGTTCAGGCCGAGATACTGAATTTGCTCAAAGCCTTGCGCGAGGAGAAAGGTTTGACCTTTCTGCTGGTAACCCATGACCTGCCTGTCGTTAGTTTCCTGTGTGACCGGTTGGCTATCCTGCGGGCGGGCCGAATTGAGGAAACATCCGATGTTGCGACACTGCGATCCGGGCAATTCTCATCCGACTATGGAAGGGAGCTGTTTCAGCGGTCGATTGAATGTTGACCGACACAGGTCAAATTCAAGGTTTCTTATCAGGTGACAGCGACCATTTCTAATGGTTGCCTATGCGTTTAGAACTGGCAACTAAGCGGATACAAGTGCGCTGGACTCGTTCCTGACCAAGTTTTACCGAACCAGCCCTTCCCCCAGAAAAACAGTTTCAGTCAATAACAGCAACGCACCCTTCATTTATTGAATTCCGACTGTTGAGCGAAGATTTCCGAAAAAACATACCATTTAACAAAGCCAGACATTCGCTTTAGCGCTTTGACTCCCGGGCAGACCATGCTCTGCTGACATCATGAACAAAGAGAAGATTGCCTTGGCATACGGTGCCCTGCTTCTGGCTATGCTGATCAGCGCGGGAAATTTTCTGTTCGGCAACCTGGCGGTAAATGAGGTCCCGCCAGTCGTGCTGGCTTTTTGGCGCTGCCTGATCGCTGCCATTTGCGTCATACCATTCGTTGTCAAAAAGCAGGGTAATCCAATAGGCTACTTTCGCAGCAACAGCCTTCGCATTTCGATACTTGCAATCGTGGGCGTGGTCTTCACGCCCTGGTTGGTCTATCTGGCACTGCGGTCGGACGATCTGATCGATCTCGGGGCCGGATACACAAGCGTGCCACTTCTGACGATCCTGTTCTCCGCACTTCTGTTGGGCGAGCGGCTGCATGTGGTGCAGTATCTGGGTGTCGCACTCGCACTCGCTGGCGCTTTAGTCTTTGCTTTCCGGGGCAGCCTTTCGAACCTTGTGGACTTCAATCCGCATCTGGCCTTCCTGCTTATGATCGCATCCAATTCCTTCCGGGGCCTCTATCTGGTTCTTCTCAAGAAATGGGACTTGAACCCCAAGCCTGAAGAGGGTCTGTTCGTGATCCTTGTCATTGGAACGCTGGTTCTATCGCCCATATTCATTGCTTATGAGGCAAGCACGCCAACACCGTTCGATTACTCCTGGCAAGTGTGGGGTTCTATACTCTTCATCGGGGTTGGCATGGGTGCGCTCTATCTCCACCTGCTTAACTTCGGCACAAACGAAATCGGCGCGTCGTCATCCTCGTTATTTTCCTATCTCGTGCCGATATTTGTTGCTGTGGAGTCTGTAGCTGTATTGGGTGCGGAACTACACATCTATCAATGCGTTGGCGCCGTACTGATTGTTAGCGGTGTCCTGATCGCGACGCGATTACGTTTCCGGTCACCGCCTTCGGACCATGCACCGCATTGATCGTTCTGACGGCAAGGCCAATCATCACCGAAGTGATTGTTAGCTGTTGCGGCGGCGGGCTCAGGTACCTTGGCATGGCAAAGTTTCGCAAAATGCAGCAGACGACATCTCGCTGTTCGACAAGCACACTTGACTCTGACAGGACATCATTCGAGCGAAACCCACAATACTTTGGCGTCATCGGTGCTGGTCGAGACGCAACCGTGACCCATTGCGCTGTCATAATAGAGTGAATCCCCGGCCTTCATCGGAAGGGGACGGTAATGTTCGGAAATGAAGATCAGTTCACCACTGAGGACATACATGAATTCCTCCCCCTCATGCCGAGGCAACGTTTCAAACGCCGAAACATCCCTGGCCTTGATTGTGGCAACATAGGGCAGCATCCGCTTGCTGGTGAGTTCGAAACACAAAAGTTCGTGCGCATATGTCGGTGTTTCGCGGATCTCACCTTGCCCTTTCGGGGTGAAATCGCGCCGTCCCGTTATTCCTGTCTGACCCGACTGTAAAAATAGCTGAGGCGGATTCATGTCGAGAACTTGCGTGAGCCGTCTGACGATATCGAAACTCGGTCGCATCTGATTGTTTTCGATTTTCGATAGAGTCGACCGTCCAATTTCAGCCGCTCGGCCCGTTTCCTCCAGCGTCCAGCCTTTGGCACGCCGCGCATCCCGGATGGATTTTCCCAGAGTTGCACCGTCCTCTTCCGGCCCGGATGTGTCCTGCACGTGGTCATCGCTCATATTTTTTCTTTCTGTTTTTCAAACAGATAGCAAATCCACGATAGGGTCACAATGATCTTTTTAATAATAATGGTTGCCAAAAGGGGATTTTTTCCACTATAGGAAACAAACATTTTTTAAATTGGACTCTGTTTGGAGGAAGTCATGTTCAAGACACCGCTAGCCAAAGTAGATCCCGTTATTGCAGCATCGATCGCACGCGAGGCTGACCGTCAAGCCGGTCAGATCGAATTGATTGCTTCGGAGAATATTGTTTCCAAAGCGGTGATTGAGGCACAAGGCACGGTCCTGACGAACAAATACGCTGAAGGCTATCCGGGCCGTCGCTACTATGGCGGCTGCGAATTTGTTGACGAAGTTGAAACAGAGGCCATCGAGCGCCTGAAGCGTCTATTCGGAAGCAACTTCGCCAATGTCCAGCCCCATTCGGGGGCACAGGCAAATGGTGCGGTCAAGCTGGCACTACTACAGCCAGGTGACACGATTCTGGGCATGTCCCTTGACGCAGGTGGGCATCTGACTCACGGCGCCAAGCCGGCAATGTCCGGGAAATGGTTCAAGCCGGTGGCTTACGGACTGGACCCAAAAGGCCGGATCGACATGGAACGGGTAGCCGATCTTGCCCGCCAGGAAAAGCCTCAACTGATCATTGCCGGTGCCTCGGCCTATTCACAGATCATCGACTTTGCCGCGTTCCGCAAAATCGCGGACGAGGTCGGCGCCTATCTGCTGGTGGACATGGCGCACATCGCCGGCCTCGTTGCGACGGGCCTGCATCCTTCGCCGATTGAACATGCTCACGTCGTCACCTCAACCACGCATAAGACACTGAGGGGACCCCGCGGCGGTATCATCCTGACCAATGACGAAACCATCGCCAAGAAGATGAATTCAGCCGTGTTTCCCGGTCTGCAGGGCGGCCCGCTGATGCATGTGATCGCCGCCAAGGCCGTCGCTTTCGGCGAGGCGCTTCAGCCCCAATTCAAGGAATACATGAATCGTGTGGTCAACAGTGCCAACGCGTTGTCCGATGTGATGATCGCCCGTGGATGCGACATCGTTTCCGGTGGCACCCAGAACCATCTGATGCTCGTCGATTTGCGCCCCAAAGGTGTCAAGGGCAACACCGCTGAGGCGGGACTGGAACGCGCCGGATTTACCTGCAACAAAAATGGCGTTCCGGGTGACCCTGAAAAGCCGACTGTGACCAGCGGCATCCGACTTGGCACCGCTGCAGGTTGTTCGCGCGGATTTGGACCGGAGGAATTCCACAAGATCGGCCATCTGATCAGCGATGTGCTGGATGGACTAGCGGAAAATCCCGAGGGCAATGCTGAAACAGAAGCGGTGATCCGGCGACAGGTCACCGAACTTTGCAACGAATTCCCGATCTACTGAGGATACTTTGATGCCTGACTACGATCTTGTTGTCATTGGCGCTGGTCCGGGCGGTTATGTCGCCGCGATCCGGGCGGCGCAGCTGGGATTGCAGGTGGCCTGCGTCGAGGGACGCGGCGCACTCGGCGGCACTTGTCTGAATGTCGGCTGCATTCCTTCCAAAGCGCTGCTGACCTCTTCGGCCAAATATGCGGAACTATCGCATCTTGCAGCGCATGGTGTCGCCGTCGAAGGCGTCAGTCTGGATCTGGGTGCAATGTTGGTTCGCAAGGACAAGATCGTGGGAGACCTAACCAAAGGCATCCTCTATCTGTTCAAAAAGAACGGCGTCGAGCTGGTCGAAGGCTGGGCGACTATTCCCGCACCAGGCCAGGTTGCCGTTGACAGTGTCCACGGCAACCGAGTGCTTTCGGCAAAGAATATTCTGGTTGCTACCGGATCGGAGCCATCCGCCCTCCCCGGTATCGAATTTGACGAAGAGAGTGTTTTAAGCTCAACCGGTGCGCTGGCGCTCACGAAAGTGCCGGAACATCTGGTTGTTGTCGGTGCCGGTGTGATTGGACTTGAACTGGGACAGGTCTGGTCCCGTCTTGGCTCCAAAGTGACCGTGGTCGAGTTCCTTGACCGCATCTTGCCGGGCATCGATGGTGAGATTGCCAAACTGGCACAGCGCGCCCTCTCCAAACGCGGGTTGAAGTTCCAGCTTGGCCGCAAGGTAACCGGCATTGCAAAAGATGCAGAAGGGCTGTCGCTCTCGCTGGAACGTGTCGGCAGGGATGTGCAGGAAACGCTGGAAGCCGACAAGGTACTGGTTGCCATCGGCCGTCGGCCTGTAACACGCGGTTTGGGGCTCGACGGGCTTGGCATTAAAATCGATCATCACGGGTTCATCGAGGTGGATGGGGGCTTTCAGACTTCGGTTGCCGGCATCTACGCGATTGGAGACTGCGTTCCAGGTCCTATGCTGGCGCACAAGGCCGAAGAGGATGGCGTAGCCTGCGTCGAAATAATTGCCGGTGAGCAAGGACACGTGGATTACAACACTGTACCGGGCGTGGTTTACACCGATCCCGAGGTCGCCTCAGTCGGCGTTACCGAGGAAGCGTTAAAGGAATCCGGAACCCGATATATCACCGGTAAATTCACATTCATGGCCAATAGTCGCGCCCGCTCGACGGGCGATACAGACGGCGCCGTCAAAGTACTGGCCTCGCCAGAGGGTGAGATTCTGGGCGGGCACATTGTTGGCGCGCATGGCGGTGATCTGATCGCCGAGCTTGTTTTGGCAATGTCCAAAGGTGCCACGGTTGAAGAAGTGGCGCGCACCAGTCATGCCCATCCCGCGATGGCCGAAGCTGTGAAGGAGGCCTGCCTCGATGCCCTTGATCGCGCAGTCCATGCGTGATGAGGGCTGCGTGATGACCATCCCGCTACATTCCAAGGACCAAACTTACAGTCCACCTTGAAACACCACGTGACTGAGCGGGTCGAATTCGTCCAGTTGGAAGTAGAGGCCTCAGCAACCGGCATATCTCGCATATCTGCACCGTCGCGGGGCCACCTGTCGCACGAAGCCAACAATTACCTTGTCGCCCAAAACCAGGTCCACAAACAGGCAGTGGCCAATCGGGCTTTAACCTAACTAAACGGGAGGAAAACTATGGAAGCGTTAGATTCAATCGTAGGGGCCATTAATGGCGTCGTCTGGGGGCCTGTGATGCTGATCTTAATCCTCGGCGTTGGATTCTTTTTGCAGGTGGGCCTGAAGTTCATGCCAATCCTGCGCATCGGAACCGGCTTCAGCCTGCTCTTCCAGGGACGCGAAAGTCAGGGTGAGGGGCAGATCAGTCCGTTTAACGCACTGATGACCTCGCTGTCAGCTACCATTGGTACCGGCAACATTGCCGGTGTGGCCACCGCTGTCTTCCTGGGCGGTCCGGGCGCTCTGTTCTGGATGTGGATGACCGCCTTGGTAGGCATGGCCACAAAATACGCCGAGGCCGTTTGTGCGGTAAAATATCGCGAGCGGGACGAATTGGGCAACTTCGTTGGCGGACCGATGTATTATATCAAGAACGGTCTTTCCAAGAACTGGCATTGGCTGGGTGGCGCATTTGCTCTGTTTGGTGCAATCGCCGCGTTTGGCATCGGAAACGGCGTTCAGGCCAATGGTGTTGCTCACGTACTCGAGACAAACTTCGGTCTGAACACCTCGGTCACCGGCGTGATCCTGATGGTCTTGACCGCTGCTGTAATTCTAGGCGGTATTACCCGTATCGGTGCGGTTGCCGGTAAACTGGTTCCGCTCATGGCGATTGCTTACATCATCGCCGGTCTGCTGGTTCTGCTGCTCAACTTCGACAATATCGGAAACGCGTTGTCGCTGGTTTTCACCTATGCCTTCACCCCCTCGGCGGCTGAAGGTGGCTTTGCCGGCGCAGCAGTCTGGGCCGCCATCCGCTTCGGAGTAGCCCGTGGCGTTTTCTCGAACGAAGCCGGCCTGGGGTCTGCCCCGATCGCGCACGCAGCTGCGGAGACCAAAGGTCCCGTCAACCAGGGTCTGATCGCGATGCTGGGTACGTTCATCGATACCATCATTGTCTGCTCGATCACTGGTCTGGCAATCATCGCCTCTGGTGCATGGACGTCAGGAGAATCAGGCGCCGCCCTCACGTCGCTGGCTTTCGAGACCACCTTGCCCGGTGTTGGCGGCTATCTGATCGCGATTGCTCTGTCGATCTTTGCCTTCACCACCATTTTGGGCTGGTCGTTCTATGGCGAAAAATGTGTAGAGTTCTTACTGGGCGTGAAATCCCTGTTGCCGTACCGAATACTCTGGATCGTTGCGATTTACTTCGGAGCAACTGCTGACCTGGGTTTTGTCTGGCTGCTTGCGGACACACTGAACGCCATGATGGCCATCCCGAACCTGATAGCCCTGGCCCTGTTGAGCCCGATCGTTTTCAAACTGACGAAAGAGTTCTTCGCCTCAGGCGGCAAGTCCGAAGAGCCGGGGGGTGCTCCAGCCGAATAGGCACTCGCCAGATATTCAGGGGTGGGGCACGTATGCCCTCCCCCGTCGCTTCGATACGGAAATTCATATCTCAGGGAGATAACAGATGGCTACGAAGATCCTGCTTCCGATTGATCACACCGATGATCGCTCGTGGAAAAAAGCACTGCCGATGGCTTTGGAACAGGCGAAATTCTATGATGCGGAGTTGCATGCGGTTTCGGTCATCCCTGAGATTATCAAACTGCCGAACCTGCCCGCAAATTACGGTGCCGGTGCAAAGGATCATGTGCGCAAGGCGGTGCAGGCGGTTCTGGACCATGGCAATGCCTCTGATCTGCCCGTGCATATCGAAGAGGGCAGCGTCTATCGCGAAATTCTGAAGCTCGCCTACAAGGAAGGATTTGACATGATTGTCATGGCTTCTGCCAAAGGTGACTTCCCCAACTACGAAATTGGTCCTAACCTCGCTCGGATCGTGCGCAATGCACATTGTACGGTTATGGTTGTCCGCGACTGATAAGAACACGAAACAAGGAAAGGCGTCCCTCATGACTGATGCGTCCAAACGCACACCACTCTATGACCTGCACGTGGAACTTGGTGGTAAAATGGTCGATTTTGCCGGCTGGGAGATGCCGGTTCAGTACCCGATGGGCATCATGGGCGAACACAAGCAGTGCCGTGAGAAAGCCGCCTTGTTCGATGTCTCGCACATGGGACAGGTCATTTTGAAAGGTGAGAATGTGGGCAAGAAGCTGGAAGCGCTCTGCCCGCAAGCCTACGAGACCCTCAAGGAGGGCAAAGCGCGTTATGGCTTCTTCACAAACGAAGAAGGCGGGATCATGGATGACCTGATCGTATCCAATGCAGGGGAACATTATTTTGTTGTGGTCAATGCCGCATTGCGCGATCAAGATATCCCGCACATGCAGGCCAATCTGGACGAGGTGAGCGTAACGGAGATCTTTGACCGCGCCCTGGTTGCTGTGCAGGGTCCGGCAGCAGAGAACGTGGTCGGTGAGCTCTGCCCCGCTGCACGCGACTTGAAATTTATGGAAACCACTCTCAGCGACATCAAGGGCGTTGAATGCCGTATCTCACGCCTTGGCTATACCGGAGAAGACGGGTACGAAATCTCGATACCCCAGGACCAGGCCATCGAAATTGCGAAGGCATTTCTGGCACATCCTGATTGTGCACCGGCAGGTCTGGGCGCCCGGGACAGCCTCCGGCTTGAAGCGGGTCTGTGCCTTTATGGCAACGATATCGATCAGACGACCTCCCCTATTGAGGCCTCCCTCAGCTGGGCCATTCAAAAGCGCCGAAAGGAAGAAGGTGGTTTTCCCGGTGCTGCGCGGGTCCAGCAAGAACTGGCAGACGGGGCGGCCAGGAAACTGGTAGGCATCAAACCGGAGGGGCGTGCGCCTGCCCGGCATGGAGTTGAAATTCAAAGCGCAGCAGGTGACAACATAGGTGCGATCACATCGGGTGGCTTCGGACCTACCGTCGGAGGCCCGGTCGCCCTGGGCTATGTTACGGCTGGCCACGGAGAACCGGGCGAAAAGATAAATCTGATCATTCGCGGCAAACCGCAACCGGCGGAAATCGTCGCGCTACCCTTCGTCACCCAGAATTACAAGCGCTAAGTCAGGAGGAAACCATGGCAACATATTATTCTGAAGAGCATGAATGGATCACCGTCGAAGGTGACACTGCGACTATCGGCATTACCCAGCATGCGGCTGACCAGTTGGGCGATATTGTTTTCGTCGAACAGAAAGAGGCCGGCGACGATTTTAAAAAAGGCGATGAAATCGGTGTGGTCGAGTCGGTGAAAGCCGCGTCGGAGATCTATGCTCCCCTTGATGGAGAGGTGATCGAAGCCAACGAAGTACTGGCAGATAACCCGGCGGCGTTAAACGAAAGCCCCGAGGGTGCCTCCTGGATCTACAAAATCAAGCTGTCCGACACCTCTCAATTGGGAGATCTGATGGATCTGGACGGTTACAAAGCTCTGATCAGCTGACAAATAGTTTTTACTCCCATGAATACCCAACGGAGGCGCTCGCGATCTCTGACGGGGCTGATGAATCGAAACAGGAGCGCTGAAATGGCCTTCAAACTGACCGACTACGAAGCCTATGACTTCGCCAACCGCCGCCATATCGGCCCCAGCCCCCGCGAGATGGCCGAGATGCTGAAGGTGATCGGGTTCAAAACCCTTGACCAGTTGATCGATGCCACTGTGCCATCCGCCATCCGGCAACCTGAGGCGCTGGACTGGGGCCCGGCGATGACCGAACGCGATGCATTGTTCCATATGAAAGAAGTGGCTGACAAAAACACGGTCCTAACGTCACTGATCGGTCAGGGCTACTACGGCACAACCACTCCGGCACCGATCTTACGCAACATCCTGGAAAATCCGGCCTGGTATACCGCCTATACACCCTATCAGCCTGAAATTTCACAGGGTCGGTTGGAAGCGCTCCTGAACTTCCAGACCATGGTAAGTGATTTGACGGGCCTTGACGTCGCCAATGCGTCGTTGCTGGATGAATCGACGGCCGCAGCGGAAGCCATGACGATGGCCAGACGCTCGGCCAAGTCGAAGTCAAACCTCTTCTTTGTTGATGAAAACTGCCATCCGCAGAATATCGCGGTGATACAGACCCGTGCCGACCCCCTTGGAATCGAGGTTGTTGTAGGGAACCCGGACGATCTGGATGCGTCTACAGTTTTCGGTGCCATTTTCCAGTATCCCGGCACGCATGGCCATGTACGGGATTTCACCACTCTGATCGCCAGTCTGCATGAGAACAAGGCTCTGGCCATCGTGTCGGCCGACCCCCTGGCACTGGCACTGCTGAAATCACCGGGTGACATGGGCGCCGACATCGCCGTTGGGTCGACCCAACGCTTCGGTGTGCCGATGGGGTACGGTGGCCCCCACGCTGCTTATATGGCCTGTAAAGACGCCTACAAACGCAGCTTGCCCGGACGCATTATCGGCGTTTCCATCGACAGTCGCGGCAATAAGGCGCTGCGGCTGGCACTGCAGACCCGCGAACAGCATATTCGCCGCGAAAAAGCCAACTCCAATGTCTGCACAGCCCAGGCACTGCTCGCGGTCATTGCCTCCATGTATGCGGTCTATCACGGTCCGGACGGCATCAAGGCAATCGCCCAGTCGGTACACCGTAAAACCTCCCGCCTGGCCACAGGGCTGGAAGAAAACGGATTCCCGGTCGAACCCGAAGTCTTCTTCGATACGATCACGGTTGAAGTCGGCCATCTGCAGAAAACAGTGATGGAGGCCGCCGTTGCGCGCGGTATCAACCTGCGCAAGGTAGGCGATACAAGGGTGGGCATTTCACTCGATGAGCAGACAAGGCCGGAAACCATCGAGGCCGTCTGGGGTGCCTTCGGGATCGACAGAAAACACGAAAATCAGGCCGATCGAGAGTATCGCCTGCCTCAACACGCCCTCAGAGAGAGCGCCTATCTTACGCACGAGATTTTCCATCAGAACCGGGCCGAGGCCGAATTTGTACGCTACATGCGCCGGCTGGCCGATCGGGATCTGGCGCTGGACCGCTCCATGATCCCTCTGGGATCGTGCACGATGAAGCTGAATGCGACCATCGAAATGATCCCGGTTACTTGGCCGGAATTTGCTAACATGCATCCATTTGTGCCTGTAGAACAGGCCTTGGGATATCACGAAATGATCGCTGATCTGAACGACAAACTCTGCCAGATCACCGGTTACGATGCGATCAGCCAGCAGCCGAATTCAGGGGCACAGGGCGAATATGCCGGGCTGCTGACGATCCGCAATTACCATGCTGCACGCGGTGAAGGACATCGAAATATATGTCTGATTCCAACGTCGGCGCACGGCACCAACCCGGCCTCAGCACAGATGGTGGGCTACAAGGTGGTTGTGGTGAAGTCGGACGATGAGGGCAACATCGATGTTGCAGACTTCCGAGAGAAAGCGGAGTTGCATTCCGCTGATCTCGCCGCCTGCATGATTACATATCCATCAACGCATGGTGTGTTCGAAGAAACCGTCCAGGAAGTAAGCCGGATTACCCACGATCATGGCGGGCAGGTTTATATCGACGGTGCCAACTTGAATGCCATGGTCGGGCTTTCCCAACCAGGCAAGATTGGTGGCGATGTGAGCCACCTTAACCTGCACAAAACATTCTGCATTCCCCATGGAGGCGGTGGCCCCGGCATGGGCCCGATCGGTGTACGCGCTCATCTGACAGAGTACCTGCCGGGACATCCGGAATACGGTTCAGCGGTTGGGCCGGTTTCAGCGGCGCCATTTGGCTCACCCTCAATCCTGCCTGTGAGTTGGGCTTATGTGCTGCTTATGGGCGGCGCAGGCCTTACCCAGGCAACGAAAGTGGCAATCCTGAACGCCAACTATATTGCGGCCCGACTGAAAGATGGCTTTGGCATTCTCTATACGTCCCGGAGCGGACGGGTGGCGCATGAATGCATCCTGGACACACGCCCACTGGCTGACAGTGCCGGTGTGACCGTGGACGATATTGCCAAACGCCTGGTCGACAGCGGTTTTCATGCGCCTACGATGTCGTGGCCCGTTGCCGGAACGTTGATGGTTGAGCCCACCGAAAGTGAGCCGAAGGCTGAACTTGATCGGTTCTGCGACGCAATGCTTTCGATCCGTCAGGAGGCGCAGGACATTATCGATGGCAAAATTGATGCCGAAAACAACCCGCTGAAAAACGCGCCCCACACAGTTGCGGATCTGGTTGGCGAATGGAACCGGCCCTATAGCCGCGAGCAAGCGTGCTATCCGGCGGGCTCATTAGCCGTCGATAAATATTGGGCGCCGGTCAATCGGGTTGATAATGCCTATGGTGATCGCAAGCTGATCTGCACCTGCCCGCCAATGTCGGATTACGCCGACGCAGCCGAGTAAGAAATACACATAGCAGCGCCCCGGCTCTCTCGGGTCGCTGCGATAATGTCACGGATACCGACATGTTCCTCAGCGTCTTCGATATCTTCAAAATCGGCATTGGCCCCTCTTCGTCCCATACGATGGGGCCCATGACCGCCGCCGTTCAGTTTCTAGATCGGCTCGTCAGCGGAGAAAACGGGAAATTTGATCCTGCTTCGGTGGCGCGGATCAAGGCATCATTGCATGGTTCGCTTGCCTTCACCGGCAAAGGGCATGCCTCTGACCGGGCGGTAATGCTGGGATTGCTTGGTTTTCGTCCCGACGCGATAGACGCCGACCTTGCCGAAACCCGACTGGCGGCGTTGCATGAGCACGCCGCACTTGACATACCCGTCAGCGGGAAAATTCAATTCAATCCGGCCACAGATCTGGTGTTCGACTACGGCCCGGCACTGCCGCTGCACGCAAACGGCATGAAATTGAGCGCGTTCGATGCAGAAAACACCCCGCTTCTGATGGACACCTATTACTCAATCGGCGGAGGCTTTGTGATGACCGAAGCCGAGCTGCTGGCATCCGAAGCAGCCACCGACACCGACATGGGCGACGAACAACAGGCCCTCGGCTATCCCTATCCGTTCGGGTCCGCGACGGAGATGTTAAAGATGGGTGCTGAGACGGGTCTGTCCATCGCCGAAATGAAGAGATCCAACGAAGAGACGGTCACGGACCGTCAAACATTGCAAGACCGGTTGGATGGGATCTGGCAAGTGATGGACACGTGTATTACCCGCGGTCTGAACAAGGAGGGCGTTCTGCCCGGCGGTCTCAACGTCAAACGCCGAGCCAGAGCAATCCAGCAACGGCTGATCGAGCAGAAGGGTTCCAACAGCCAGCAGCCACACGAGGTGAACGATTGGCTGTCGCTTTATGCCATGGCGGTAAATGAAGAGAACGCTGCAGGCGGCCAGGTCGTAACCTCTCCCACCAATGGCGCAGCGGGTGTGGTTCCCGCGGTGATCCGATACTACAGGGATCATTGCGTGGGCACCTCGCGCGAGGGCATCGACAAGTTCCTTCTGACCGCCGCCGCCATTGGCGGACTGGTCAAGCATAACGCCTCAATATCGGGTGCAGAATGCGGTTGTCAGGCCGAAGTTGGCAGCGCATCAGCCATGGCGGCGGCTGGGCTGTGCGCGGCACTGGGTGGTACGAATGAGCAGGTCGAAAACGCGGCTGAAATCGCGCTGGAACATCATCTTGGACTCACCTGTGACCCCGTCAAGGGACTGGTTCAGATTCCCTGTATTGAACGCAACGGAATGGGAGCAATCAAGGCGGTTTCCGCGGCCTCCCTAGCGTTACACGGAGACGGTGAGCACTTCATGCCGCTTGACAACTGCATCGAGACGATGCGCCAGACCGGCATGGACATGCGCGACAAATATAAAGAGACTTCACTTGGCGGACTGGCGGTCAACCTGCCAGAATGCTGAACCAGCTGGAAACCCGGCAAACGCCAAGGCACTTGTTCATTCGTCTACGGCGACTGCACCGTATCACCTGCCCGTTTCAGACGTTCCTTTAGTTGTTTCAACCTGCGGTCCGGCCGATGCCGGAATTTTTTAGTATATCGAAAAGTTGTGATTCGTCAGATTGCCATGACGCGTTCCATGTCACTTAGGAACTTTGAGTTCTCTTCGCTCGATCCTATGGAGACCCTCACATATTGATCAAATCCCTCCTGTTTCCAGGGTTTCACCACCGTACCGCACTGGAGTAATCGATCGGCCAGATCAGTGGAACAACGCTTTGAATCAAAGAAAACGAAATTGCCCAGCGATGGCGCAACGGTAAATCCAAGAGACAACAGACGATCGACCACACTTTCTCGCTCAGCACTGACTTTCTCAATGTTACTCTTCATACAATCACAGCAGTCGAGGGCCATGCGCGCTGCCGATTGGGCTATTTTGTTGATGTTGAAGGGCGTTCTGGTCAAATCCAGCGCACGCCTCAACTCGATTGAACTGCAGATCCCAAATCCAATGCGCAGACCGGCAAGCCCCCATGCCTTCGAAAAGGTCCGCAAGATAATCCAGTTGCCGGCGTCCGGCCCGAGCATGGTCTGTCCGGACTGATAGCAGCCGGAAATCGCATATTCGTAGTAGGCTTCATCAAGAACCAGCAATGTATCGGGATGTTTGGCCGCAATAACCTGGTGAAGCTGCCCCGGATTGAGCCAGCATCCGACCGGATTCATTGGATTGGAAAAAATCAGCATTTTTGCTGGTGTTTCAACCGCTTTAATCAAAGCGGGCAAGTCAATCTCAAGGTGCTCATTGACACAAACACGCTCTACATGCGCGCCCATCAATGCTGCATAGTCCTCATGAAGCGGAAATGACGGATAGAGCGTGATTATGCGATCACCGGTTTCAATGACGCTTCTGCAAATGATCGAAATGAGGTCTTCGGAACCATTGCCGAATATCAGATTTTCGCCGGGCACATTCAGATAATCGGCCAGACGATCCCGTAAATCATTCGATCCGCTGTCGGGATAAAGATAGAGGTCCGGGGAATTGAGCTTCAGACATTTCAGAACCTCCGGAGCGGGACCGTAAGGGTTCTCATTGGACGCAAGTTTGGCAATTTCTGTAACGCCATACCGAGACTGAATTTCTTGCAGACTCATCCCGGAATTATAGGGCACTATGCCTTCCAAAGAGCGTCGCAACAGTGTGTCTAAATGTTTCAACCACACCTCGAAAAATTTCATAATTTTTGGTTTCTCGCAGGTTTTTATGTATAGACATATAAACAGACTTGCAAGGAGCTTAGAATGTAATGGTCCAATCAATTTTTGATTTAACAGGCAAAAATGCTCTGGTAACCGGAGCAAGTAGAGGACTGGGAAGATCGATTGCCATCGGCTTGGCAGAGGCCGGTGCTGAGGTTGCCATCTCCTCCCGACATCTTGGCGATTTGTCAGAAACAGAATCTCTCATCGCAGAAGTCGGCGGCACTTCTCATCCTGTCGAACTCGATGTGTGTGAAGTAGCCGCGATGCAGGCCCGAATTGACCGGCTGTGTGAAGAATTGGGAGGCCTTGATGTTCTCGTCAATAATGCCGGCTATGAAGAAGTGTGCCCTTCTTTGCAGGTCGATGAAGAATTATGGGATAAAATTACCGGGACGAATCTCAAAGGCGCGTTCTTTTGTGCTCAATCGGCTGCAAAGACCATGGTGCGTTCCGGCAGAGGCGGGTCAATCATCAATGTTTGCTCACTGACTTCTTATGTGGGTGTCCCCACGGCCGTGCCTTATGGCTCGTCAAAGTCCGGAATGCTCGGTATGACCCGGGCACTTGCCACTGAGTGGGCAAGTCAAAAGATTCGAGTAAATGCAATTGCACCAGGCTATTTCCGTACCGACCTGACGGATGCATTCTATCAGGATCCATCCTGGCAGAACTCAATGCTGGAAAAGATTCCACTCGGCACTTTTGGTGACTCCAATGATCTTAAAGGCACCGTGATCTACCTTTCAGGCCAGTCATCGAACTATGTTACCGGACAGTGTATTGCGATTGACGGGGGTTTTCTGGCGTCGATTTAGCGGCCAAGTATTGAAATGAGAATCTGGGACTAATCTCTTGACAATTTTTTGCTCGGAGCATTTTATGTATAGACATAAAATGGAGAATAACACCGCATCTTCATGCACCTAAGAAATAGTCGACAAGGCAATCATAGTGAAATCAGACTTAACACCGGCTGTTTCTGTGTCAAATGTCGTGATGCGATTTGGCGACTTCCAGGCGGTCAAGAACGCCAGTTTTCAGCTGAAAAACGGGCGATTTCTGACAATTCTCGGACCATCGGGCTCCGGAAAAACCACGCTGCTACGGATGATTGCCGGATTTCTAGAACCCACAAGCGGCGACATTATCATCAATGGCAACGCGGTCGGTGCCGTCGCGCCCAACAAGCGCTCCATCGGAATGGTGTTCCAGAAGCTGGCGTTGTTTCCGCACATGACAGCAGCGCAGAACGTGGCATTCCCGCTTAAGATGCGGCGCTTTGATGCAAAGAAAATACCTGAACGTGTTTCCCAGTTTCTAAATCTTGTTCGTCTTGACGGCTTTGAAGATCGCAGGATTCACGAGCTGTCTGGCGGACAGCAGCAGCGCGTGGCGATCGCCCGCGCCCTGGTTTTTGAGCCGGATCTGTTGTTATTGGATGAACCGCTTGCCGCGCTTGACCGAAAGCTGCGTGAAGAGATGCAACTCGAATTCAGGCGTATCCAAAAGGAGTTGGGTGTTACGACGATCAACGTGACCCACGATCAGCGGGAGGCCCTGGTTGTCTCTGACCAGATCCTGGTCATGAATGATGGTGAAATCCAGCAAGACGCCACACCGACCGACATGTACCGCAATCCCGGCAATCCTTTTGTGGCGAATTTCATCGGAGTCACGAACGTGTATCCGGGGATTTTAAGCGCCGTAAATGGTGAGATAGCCCAGGTACAAAATGCTGATGTGAAGCTTTCGGGAATTCTACGAAGCAACCCTGACGCGGCAAAGGCAGGCACACCGGTTCGATGCGCCGTTCGGGCTGAGCAGGTGCGCATTGCTTCAAAGAAAACAGAACTTGAAGAACTGGATGCCACTTTCAAAGGCACCGTAACCGACGTAATTTTCGAAGGAGAGCGGTTGCTTTATGAGCTGTCAGTTCCTGAACTGGGAGATCAACCCGTTCGTATCTTTCATCACGATCAGAACAATTTTGCTGCACACGAGTTGGGAAGGACCGTCCATATCGGATGGTCAAACCGCGACCTCCATGTATTTGTCGCGGAATAAGAGTGCTCATGACGTCTTGAGCAAAAACCGGAACAGGGAGCTACCAAATGACCTTGGATAAAAAAATCAATCGCCGTGAGCTTTTAAAAACAAGCGCCGCAATAGGGGCTGCAGGAACATTTGTTGCTGCGGCGCCCGCCATTGTTATGGCCGCAGAACCGGACAAACCGTCTGAAATCATTGTGCGGGCATGGGGAGGACCATGGGTTGAAGCGCTCAAAGCAGGTGTTTCAGATCCCTTTACAGCCAAAACCGGTATCCGGGTGAAACATGACCTGACCGAGGACAATGAAATTCAGCCAAAAGTCTGGGCGGCGGTCGCTCAGAAACGCACACCGCCGATCCATATCAACTGGGACACAACCACCAACGCGACAAAATCGGCACTGCGAGGCGTATGTGAAGATCTCTCTGATCTGTCCAACCTCAAAGGAACGACAGATCTTGCCAAGCCGGTGGGTGTTGAGGGGTATCCGATCGTCAATACGTACGGCTACGTCTATGTACTGGCCTACAATCCCAAGGCATTTCCCGACGGTCCGCCAAAATCCTACCACGATCTGCTTGATCCAAAATTCAAAGGCCGCGTCGCATTCTACAACGACGGCATTGGTTTCCACTTCCCCGCCCAGGTAGCCGGTGGTGGCAAATTGGAAGATATTCCAGGTAACATGCAGCCGTGCTGGGACTTCATTACCAAGATGAAAGAACAAAATCCGCTCCTGGGGGAAGATCCGGATTTTGTGACCTGGTTCCAGAATGGAGAAATTGACGCTGCCTGCACCATCTCAACCAATGCGCTGGGTGCAAAGAAAAATGGAGTCGAACTTGCCTGGACGGTGCCGGATGAAGGCGCCAAATTTGATACTGACGGCTTGTGGATTCCCAAGGGACATTCTGAAGGCGATCTGTACTGGGCCAAGGAATACATCAACACGGCGTTGACCAAAGAGTCCCAGCAGATCTGGCTGGATGGTCTTGGGTTGCCGGGGGTCGTCCCAGGCCTGACACCACCTCCGGGTCTGGCCGGAGATCCAGCCTATCCAACGAAGCCGGAAGATTTTGAGCGTCTCATCCGCATTCCCGGACAGATACAGGTCGAAAACGAGAGTGACTGGTTTTCGAAATTCAAGCAGATCATGCAAGGCTGATCCCTGACATGAACTAATCCACCGAGCGTTCGAATAGGCGCTCGGTGAAACGCTGGTGTTTCCGGAACAAGTCAAATGCTCAATCGCCGTTCTTCCTATCCGGTCTCCTGGCGGATTATGGATACGCTGGAAAACACTTTTGCAGCTGTATTCCCCAAAGGAGGTGGCCGGTACACCCCCTATCTGATGCTGGCTCCGGCAATCTTGTTGGTGGGGACACTTGTTGTTGGATTGTTCTATATCGGTGATTCATCGCTTCGCACATTGGACAGGACCACATTTCTGTTTTCCGACCACTGGTCTTTGGAAAATTACAAGCGTGCATTCTCCGAACCGTTCACACTGACGATTATCTGGCGCAGTCTACTCGGCGCAATGATCGTAACTCTTGTGACGCTGTTTCTGGCATTTCCCTATGCCTACATCATGGTGCGTACGTCGAACTCCACGCTCAGAAAATTTCTGCTGATTGCATTGTTTCTACCCTTTTTCATCGGGCAGGTTGTGCGGGCATATGGGTGGCTAATCATTCTGGGAAATCAGGGAATTGTGAATGATGCGCTTGGGCTCGTCGGCGTTGAGCCACTACGCATGCTCTTTAATTATCCAGCTGTGCTGTTTGGGCTGGTGCAATACATGTTGCCGTTTGGTGTTTTAATGCTGGCACCGGCAATGACGGCCATTCCGGAAGAAATTGAAGCTGCTGCGGGCTCTCTCGGTGCCAACTGGGTGAACACAATGGTCTATGTGGTGATACCGATGGCCAAGCCCGGGCTCATCGGCGCGGGCCTCGTCGTGCTGACATTGTCACTTACAGACTTTGCAATGCCGGCAATATTGGGCGGCGGGTCTCAGGATTTTATTGCCAACGCTATTTACGATCAGTTCTTCAGAACGTCGGATCAGGGTTTTGGTGCCTCTCTTACACTGATCCTGATTGCAATTGGTTCCATCATTGTCGGATTGATTTTCATGATCTTCGGCGCGGGCACACTTGCGTTGGGGCGGTCGAAGAAATGAACCAGCCCCGATCCCAGAAAATCGTCTTTTGGTGTTTGGTCGTCATTTCGATCGTGACGCTTTCAGCGCCCACATTTGTGGTACTCGGAGCGTCTTTTACATCCGGGAATATCATTCAATTCCCGCCTGACGGTTTCTCGCTGAAATGGTATGGAAAAATTCTGGGAGAGCAGGATCTTCGAGATGCATTTTTCCGGTCGATCTGGGTAGCGACAATTTGCGTTCTGGTTTCCCTTCCCACCGGAACGCTGGCCGGTATTGCACTATCGAAATACAGGATCAGGGGCGGCAATGCCATTCAGACTTATCTTCTCCTGCCGTTCACCATTCCTCTTATCGGATCGGGCATCGGCCTTATGCTGGCGTTCGGTGAAGCAGGAATTTTGGGCAGCCTCTGGCCTGTTGGAATTGCGACGTCGGTCATCAATCTGCCCTTCATGATATGGGCCGTGTCCTCCAGTGCGACCAGTCTGGACCCGGACCTTGAACTTGCAGCAGAAAGTTGCGGTGCCGGGCCGGTTCAGACATTTTTCAACGTGACACTGCCTGCTGTGACCCCAGGGGTCATCACCGGGTCATTGTTGATGTTCATCCTGTCCCTGAACGAGTTTCTGGTGAGCCTGCTTCTGGTTGACGCCCGAATTGTCACTCTTCCAGTACAGATCTACAACTCCATCCGATCAATCATCACGCCCGATCTTGCCGCAGTATCTGTCGTATTCATTGTCGTCGCGATGATCGCGATAACGGCACTGGACCGGCTTGTCGGGTTGGAAATTTTCCTGAAATCAAAATAGTCACTCGCCTGCCGGCGCATGAAAGGCGGAAATTCGATGTCATCTGTATCTTTTTATGAAACCAAAAATCTCGGTCCTGCTGAGTACTCGGCGCTGATGAAGAGATCGGAAGGGGACTTGTCCGGTTTCATCGAAAAAGTCGATCTCATCATTGAGGCGGTGAAAAACGAAGGGGATGCAGCACTGGTCCGTTTCGGTCAGGACTTTGACGGCGCCAAGCCACTTACGACTGCGACCCTGAAAGCCAGCGAAGCCGAATTTGATGCTGCCTTCAACGCTGTTGAAAACGATGTGATTGAAGCCATTGGGTACGGCATCGCAAACATAAGGACATTTCACGAGGAGCAAAAACCCGAAGCCATGTGGATGAAGGAGATACGGCCTGGCGCGTTTGCAGGAGACCGGTATACGCCGATCCAATCGGTTGCTCTGTATGTTCCACGCGGCAAGGGGTCGTTTCCATCTGTTACTATGATGACGTCTGTACCGGGTGTTGTCGCTGAAGTGCCTGAGCTTGCCATATTCACACCGCCGTCGCCGGATGGATCAGTCGATGCGGCGACCCTTGTTGCCGCCCGTATTGCCGGTGTTGAAACCGTGTATAAATGTGGCGGTGCGCAAGCGGTTGCGGCAGCGGCGTTTGGTACACAAACCATCAAACCGGCTCTCAAAATTGTTGGCCCAGGAAGCCCCTGGGTCGTTGCAGCCAAGCGACGCCTGACCGGAATCATTGATCCGGGCCTGCCGGCTGGCCCTTCCGAAGCCATCATTTTTGCTGACGACAGTGTTCATGGTGGACTGGCCGCACTGGACCTTTTGATAGAGGCCGAACATGGTCCGGACAGTTCGGCATACCTGGTCACTCATTCTCGAAGGGTTGCAGAGGAAGCCCTGGCGGCGTTGCCGGAGCACTGGGCCAACATGACCGAACAACGGGTCGCGTTCTCTTCTGCGGTTTTGTGCGGTGATGCAGGGGGCATTATCCTGACATCCTCGATTGAAGAGAGCTACAAATTCATCAATGACTATGCACCGGAGCACTTGGAACTGCTGTCGACAGAACCCTTCGAACATCTGGGGCATATCACAGAAGCGGCCGAGATATTGATGGGGCCCCATACCCCGATTTCGATCGGCAATTTCGCTCTTGGACCGAATGCAGTTCTACCCACAAGCCGGGGTGCAAGAACCTTTGGGCCGCTTTCCGTGCATGACTTTGTGAAATGCAGTTCCATCGGATACGTCACCAAGCCCGCTTATGCTGAAATGGCGGGCCATGCGCATGTGCTTGCCCGCTACGAAGGATTTTCATCTCACGGAAATGCAGTATCGCCGATGCGTGACAAATATCTGAGCAAGGACTGACATGAAGGCGATCCGGCTCCATAATCCGCTCGACGTCAGATATGAAATGGTCGACAAGCCAACCGAACCAGGACCAGGTGAGGTCCGGGTCCGTGTGGCGTTTGCCGGTATTTGCGGCTCGGACATCCACAATTTCAAAACGGGACAATGGATATCAAGAAGACCATCTGTTGTCGGTCATGAATTTTCTGGCTGGGTGGACGCCGTTGGCAGCAATGTCGCTGGACTGGAAATTGGCAACAAGGTCATCGCGGACTCGCGATACTATTGCCAAACCTGCAATAACTGCCGTCTGGATCAGGCACATTTGTGCAATAATCTGGGTTTTGTTGGCGAAGTGATAGATGGCGGGTTTGCCGAATTCGCGGTCCTGCCGGCAAACCTGCTACTCAAGTGCAGCGAAGATACCCAATTGGATATCGCAGCCCTGGCGGAACCGCTCGCGGTCGCATTGCATGCATTGAAGCGGTTGCAGATTCCGGATACGGAGCCGTTGCTGATTATCGGGTGTGGCCCGATCGGCGCCCTGAGCGCCGTTGCATCCCGTTACCATTCCAAGAGGCCTCTGGTGGTCAGTGACGTCAACAAGCAGCGCGAGTGCCTAATCAACAAACTTACCGGTGCGATGAGAACGGATCTGAACGGTTTCAACCAATTCGATAATCCGGCAGGAAAGCCTGTCCGCTTTATACTGGACACGACCGGCAACGTGGGCGTGATCTCAAAACTGGTGGCGGAAATGGTCGGCTGCACCATCGGTTTGGTGGGAATTGGAACGGGAGATTTCGCGGTTGATCCTGTGCACCTTGTTGAACGAGAGCTATCGATTATTGGGTGCCACGCATTTTCCGATGAACTACCGGTGGCTCTCGACATGATCGAAAAGGCGCCCGAGAAGTTTGCGGAATTGATCGGTTCAAAAATTTCACTGGAGGACACACCGGACGCCTATCAGGCACTATCAGACGGCAAGTCAGCGGGCATCAAAACGATGATTGTCGTTCATGATGACAATGACATTGTCAGTGACGGGATGAAGCCGTCAGGAGCAGCTCGTTGAGCGATGAAAACACCCACGGATCCAAGCTGCGATCGCGAACCGCCCACATTAGAAATTTGGCCAAGCACGACGAAAAAACCGCAGTGGCAGCGCTTGTTGATTTTTTGCAGGAGACATTTGAAATCGACGTCTCGGATCTTGCAATAAATTACGATCAGTATTCACTGAATTCGCTGAATGGATTTTTCAATTCCCAGGGAAATTCGTACTTCTTCAAATTCCATCAGGAGGAAGGCGAAGAAGACATGAAGGGTGAGTATTATCGCGCTGATATAATCGCCAAAGCGAAATTACCCGTCGACCTGCCGCTGATGACGTCCACCCTGCCAGGCGAGCAGATACTGGTTTACCGGAAACGACAAGATAAACGGTTTTCGGATGTGCTGATCGAATTGGACAGGCACCCCAATCGGATTGAAGAAGACCGTGCCATCGATGCCGAACGAACACTCAATGAGGCGATCCTGAAGGTGGCGGTTAAAACGCTCCATCCCGTAACGAGGGAACAGGTCGCCGAAGAACCGATACATCATTTATTTTACGACCGGCTGGTCGACCCAAAGACAGGCCGAAGTCCCGGCGGGCGGTACAGGAATTTTTACGTCGAGCAGACATTCAACCTGAATGGTTGCAGCCTGTCATGGCAGGAATTTTCAGCGGCTGCGCTGGTGTTGAACGGTCAGATGATGGCGTCAACATTCGGTGAAATCTTTGCGGCGGCCCACCATAACCTGAACCCCGAAAACTTGGCTGAGGCCGGAGGGTTTGTTGCGCACGGCGATGCGCACAATGCCAATGTGTGGTTTGAAACCGGGTCTGACACGCCCACACTCTCCTACTTTGATCCTGCTTTTGCCGGCGAACATATTCCTTCGCTTCTGGCCGAGGTCAAGGCAACGTTTCATAACATTTTTGCGCATCCGTTTTGGCTATATGATGCAGAAGAAGCAGCCCTCTGCTATGACGCTGATGCACGTTATGAGCATGGCATTTTAAGGATTGATACGAACTGGGAACTGAGCCGCATCAGACAAGGCTTGCTGAATGCAAAAATCGAGTCTTTCTGGAAGCCGTTTCTGAAACACCTCAATGAGCGCTCCATGCTGCCACCGACCTGGCAGGAGACCCTCCGATCAGCTTTCGCCATGTGCCCTGCCCTGGTGATGAACCTTCGTGCGGGTTCCGACCGACACAATGTCATCTCATCTACGATCGCCTTTCTCATTGTGGCCATGGCGGGAAGCAAACCGGAAACCGGTAGCACAGTGTTTTCAGAATTTTTGGCGCAGATTGACCCGCTCAGAAATGATGAAGACCTAGTGTTAGCACGACTGTGATTGTTGCCGGGGACATTAACCGGTTGGCGTAAACGTCGCGAACAGCCGATGATTATCGCCAGCATAAGATAACTTGGCCCAGGTAACGTAACCCAGATCATTCTGGGTTCTGCGTTCGACGACAAGACAGGCGGTGCCTGGGGCAATGTCCAAGGCATCGGCGACAGTGTCCGACGCCGCACAGGCTATGATTTGGTGTTCAGCTGAATTCCAGGGAACTCTGTCCAGCATCCACGCGCCAGCGGACTCAAGATCAAACGAAACATCTTCAATTTCCGGAACGGCGTCCATGTTGATGATCCGCTCTTCGTAGCAAAATGGCGTTCCATTGGCTGAATGCAAACATATCATTTCTCTGACTTTGCTGGCAGGTTTTTGCTCCAGCCGCTCAAAATCTGCCTCTGCACAGTCGCGCACAACATCCTTCATCAGTGCATAGGAATATTCCTTGCCAGAATCCTCCACTTCCTTTCGGATGTTCGTGATTTCCAAGGCTGCGGAAAGCGACTGGGGCGCCTTAACAAAAGTGCCTGACCTGCGGTGTCTTACCAGGAGGCCTGCGCGGGTAAGCTGGGTCAAGGCCTTGTTCACGGTCATTCGGGAACAACCATATTCCTTGGCCATTTCCGTTTCGAAGGGTATGCGAAATCCGGGTGGCCATTTTCCTGAAACTATATTTTCCTGAACTTCGTTTAGGATACGATGATGCAGGGAGTGAGCTTCACTCTTTTTGTCATTCGATCTGTTTTTGATTCTTGCGTCCATATTTTAAGTATATACATAATCGAGGTTCGGAGAAACATTCCCTCAGCAATTACGCCAAGCAGCATCATTGCGGAAAATGGCAGTGATGTGATCCCTCAGGTGTGCCGGCGTCCAATTTGCTGAAACAATCACGGTTACAGGGGACTTACCTAATTGGTCAAACTGCCCACAAGCTGTTTGATGGCTACCAAATACGTCTTTACGATCTGATCTCGGTGAATATGGTGTCCATCTTTCACCATATGCCGCCCGGCGGACCATACATCGCTCACAACGGAATCATCCGCTGCAAAACACAGACCGTCAAAGAGTTGATCGGGGTTGAGGCCGCACAAATACGGGTTCGAGCTATCGATTGCCACGAGATCGGCGAGTTGGCCTGCCTCAATACGACCCGAGTTTCGTCGCAACGCCTGTGCACCGCCCTCTGCCGCCCCCAGATACAGAGTCCGACCGACGGAACCCGACGCGCTGACCATGATGTTCCGGCTAATGTCCCGCAATCGCTGCGAGTATTCCAGAGTGCGCAACTCTTCGGAAAGCGAAATGCGAACGTTGGAATCCGAACCCACGCCAAATGAACCACCCGCCTGCAGGTATTGAGGGCCATTGAACGGTCCATCACCCAGATTGGCCTCCGTGATCGGACACAGGCCGACAACAGCACCGGATTTTGCCAGATCCGTTGTTTCGGCCCTCGTCATGTGGGTGGCGTGGATCATGCACCATTTTTTATCGATACTCTGGTTCTGCAATATCCATTCAATGGGGCGCATGCCCAGCCAAGCTTCAATATCTTCGATCTCTTTGGGCTGCTCAGCGATATGAATATGGATGGGTCCGTCGGGATAACGCGATACTATTTCCGCCAATTCATCCGGAGCCGTGGCGCGAAGAGAGTGAGGAGCGATCCCCACTTGAGTATCGGAAGTCATGCCTGCTGCAGTTGATTTTACTGCATCCACGAGGGAAGAGAATTCATCAACAGAATTTCCAAACCTGAGCTGGCAGCCATTGAGACGTGCCTTGTTGGCGCCGCCGTAGCTGTAAAGAACGGGCAGGAGCGTCAGGCCAATGCCGGTTTGTGCGGCGGCGGCCATGATGCGCGCGGAAAGCTCAGCCGGATCTTCATAACGGGCGCCACCCGGTTGATGATGAACATAGTGAAATTCTCCGACGGAGGCATATCCGGCTTCCTGCATCTCCATAAAAACCAAGGCAGCAATGGCTTCGATCTGTTCCGGAGTCAGATGATCCATGAACTTGTACATCAGTGTACGCCATGTCCAGAAGCTATCCTGTCCCGCAGCTCGGACCTCCGTCATCCCGGCCATAGCCCTCTGGAAAGTGTGGCTGTGAAGATTTGCCAGGGCCGGCAGCAGACAATCGACCCGCACATCGCCCAGCTGAGCCCTGGTTGAGGTTTCAACCGCGGCGATGCTGCCGTCGGCAATCGTGAGACGAACATCGTTGTGCCAGCGAGATGAAAGCCAGGCGCGATTGGAGAAAATACTCATAAAGAATCCATTATGTATAGACATATTAAATCTAAAGGATTAGGCTTCTATTTTGCAACCATTTAATTCAGTGAACCATGACAGAACATGCCTACATTCTGACAAGTCGCCACGTGGCAACGATGGGAGCAGATGTTTCGACAGCCTATGGCTTGATGGAAAACACTTCCATCGTGGTCGAAAATGGAATCGTGGCGTGGGTTGGAGTTTCCTCTGGTCTGCCAAAGGCGTATCGCTCGCTAAAAAACCACGATGTTGGGTGCCGTCTTATTACGCCTGCTCTGATCGACTGCCACACCCACATTGTTTCAGGCGGAAATCGCGCAAAAGAATTTGAGATGCGGCTGGAAGGAGCGTCGTACGAAGACGTTGCCAGAGCAGGCGGGGGCATCGTCTCGACCGTCAAGGCCACAAGGATGGCCAGCGAAGACGCCCTGCTGGCTGATACGTTGCTCCGAGTGGATGCAATGATTTCGGAGGGGGTTGGCCTCATTGAAATCAAGTCAGGTTATGGTCTGGATCAGGATACAGAACTTAAGATGCTGCGAACCGCACGCAAAGTTGCGGAAGTTCGTAATGTCGAGGTTGTGACCACTTTTTTGGGTGCTCATGCGGTCCCCGATGAATTTGATGGCGACGGCGATCGCTATATTGACGAAATATGCATTCCCACGCTTCGTTTGGCTCATAAGGAGGGACTGGTCGATGCCGTCGATGGGTTCTGCGAGAAGATTGCGTTTTCACCCGTTCAGATCGCACGCGTCTTCGATGTTGCCAAAGAGCTTGGACTGCCGACCAAGCTTCACGCCGAGCAACTCTCCAATCTGGGTGGCGCCCGCTTAGCCGCATCCTATGGCGCCCTGTCTGCAGATCACATTGAGTATCTGGATGAAGAGGGCGTCCGAGCGATGGCTGCGGCCGGGACGACAGCCGTTATATTGCCAGGAGCGTTCTACACGCTGCGTGAGACACGGATGCCGCCGATAGGTCTCCTGCGCAAACACAATGTGCCAATGGCATTGGCTACCGACTGCAATCCGGGTTCTTCTCCGCTTTCTTCCCTCTTGCTGACCATGAATATGGCTTGCACGCTATTCCGTATGACACCGGAAGAAGCACTCGCGGGCACAACGCGCCACGGAGCCCTGGCTTTGCGCGCTTCTGACAGGGGAACAATCGCCAAGGGGATGCGGGCCGATCTGGCCGTCTGGAACGTGGAACATCCGGCGGAACTTTCCTATCGCATCGGCTTCAACGGACTTGAAAAACGGATCATTGGAGGCGAACCGTGGGTGAATTAACGTTGGTCCCGGGCGCCGTAACATTGGTTCAACTGGCAGATATTTACTGGAACGCGACGACCGTTAAACTGGATCGCATATGCCGCTCAAGTGTTGAGGACGCCGCAAAACGGATAGCTCTTGTGGCAGCCGGAAATGAACCCGTTTACGGCGTGAACACCGGTTTTGGTAAACTGGCCAGCATAAAAATTGAGCCATCAGACGGGGCAACGCTGCAGCGCAATTTGATTTTGAGCCACTGCTGTGGCGTTGGCGATGCAGTTCCCAACACAATCGTGCGGCTTATGATGTCCCTCAAGCTATTATCGTTTGGCCGAGGAGCATCGGGCGTCCGTTGGGACCTCATCGAACTGTTGGAAAACATGCTTGCGAGCGGCGTTATCCCCGTAATTCCAGCGCAGGGGTCGGTCGGTGCATCGGGGGATTTGGCGCCACTGGCGCATATGACCGCAGTGCTGATTGGGGAAGGAGAGGCTGAGTTCGACGGCGAAGTTCTTCCCGGTGCAGAAGCATTGAAAAAAGCTGATCTGTCACCCATCACTTTAGGCCCCAAGGAAGGTCTTGCCTTTATAAACGGCACTCAATTTTCAACCGCATTTGCGCTGGCCGGTCTCTTCGAAGCCTGGCGTGCAGCGCAAAATGCGCTGGTGACCTCCGCGATGTCGACCGATGCGATCATGGGATCTACCGCTCCCACACAACCGGAAATTCACGCGTTGCGCGGTCATCGGGGACAGATTGAAGCCGCCGCATCCATCAGGTCTTTGTTGAGCGGATCGATCATTCGAAGCAGTCACATAGAAGGCGATACACGCGTCCAGGACCCCTACTGCATTCGATGCCAGCCACAAGTAACCGGCGCCGCCATGGATGTGCTTCGACAGGCAGCCGCAACTCTGCAAATTGAAGCCAATGCTGCGACCGACAATCCGCTGGTTCTGACCCAGCCCGAAATTATCGTGTCAGGTGGTAATTTCCATGCTGAACCGGTTGGTTTTGCCGCCGATATGATCGCTCTTGCCATCTCTGAAATCGGAGCCATTGCACAGCGTCGGATAGCGCTAATGGTCGATCCGGCCTTGAACCATGATCTGCCACCGTTTCTAACTCCCAATCCAGGTCTCAATTCCGGACTGATGATTGCGGAGGTGACCACGGCGGCATTGATGAGTGAAAACAAGCATCTGGCCAATCCATGTGTCACTGACAGCACGCCAACAAGCGCCAATCAGGAAGATCATGTCTCCATGGCCGCGCACGGGGCACGGCGTCTGTTGAGAATGACCGCCAATCTTAATCAAATCCTCGGTGTAGAATTAATGTGCGCGGCGCAGGGCATTGAATTCCGGGCGCCGCTTGCGACCAGCAAACCACTTCAATCGGTCATCATCTGCTTACGTGAAAAAGTGGCTGCCATCGCCGATGATCGCTATCTTGCCACCGATCTTGCAACAGCACGCCAGCTTGTTTCATCAACCGACATCGTGGCTTCTTCAGGGATCGACCTTCCGGAGCTATCAGCGTGACACCGGTACTGATTGAACAGGGCGACAGCCCCATAATCCTCGGACAACCCCATGGGGGGACATTTGTCCCTGATGACATTTTCGGGCGACTGAATGAACGCGGCAAGGGCCTGGATGATACGGACTGGCATATTACGCAACTTTATGAGGGTCTTCTGCCCAATGTGACGACCGTGAAAGCAACGTTTCATCGATACGTCATTGACGCCAATCGTGATCCAAACGGTCAGTCTCTGTATCCGGGGCAAAACACAACCTCCCTTTGCCCAACAACAGATTTTGATGGTGCCCCCATCTGGGAAGCGGGTCAGGATCCGACCGGTAGCGAAATCGACGATCGCAGGCACAATTTTTATGCACCCTATCACGCAGCCCTTGTTGCGGAGATTGAGCGGGTTTCCGGCATACACGGGCATGCCATTTTATATGACTGTCACTCAATCCGATCAGACATTCCGTTTCTGTTTGAAGGTTTACTGCCAGCGTTTAACATTGGCACCAATGAGGGGCAGACCTGTGCTGCGGAAATAGAACGGGCCACCACAGAAATTTGCGCAAATGCTGCTGGTTTCAATCATGTTCTCAATGGCCGTTTTAAGGGTGGCTGGACAACGCGGCATTACGGGCGACCCGATCAAAATGTCCATGCCATTCAAATGGAACTCGCGCAGCGCACTTACATGGATGAACGGGCTCCGTGGGACTATCGCCCTGATCTGGCGGAAAGAATTCGGTCCCATCTTGCAAACATACTGCGATCACTGAGCGAATTGATTGTGTCTAAGTCGCCCTGAGCAGCAAGGAAACCACCAAATGAGCGACCCTCGCAAAAATTCCAGAGATGTTTATCCGCCAACAGGAACGGAGATTTCCGCCAAAAGCTGGTTGACTGAAGCTCCCATGCGGATGCTGATGAACAATCTGCATCCCGATGTCGCCGAGAACCCGCACGAATTGGTTGTTTATGGCGGTATCGGGCGGGCTGCGAGGACCTGGAATGACTTCGATAAGATTGTCGCAAGTCTGCAGAAACTCAATGAAGATGAGACATTACTGGTGCAGTCAGGGAAGCCCGTGGGCGTTTTCCGGACACACAAGGACGCGCCGCGCGTCCTGATCGCCAACTCCAATCTCGTCCCGCACTGGGCCACATGGGATCACTTTAACGAATTGGATAAGAAGGGGCTGGCCATGTACGGCCAGATGACGGCCGGTTCGTGGATCTATATTGGCACACAGGGCATTGTTCAGGGCACCTACGAAACGTTTGTTGAAGCGGGGCGGCAGCACTATGGCGGTGACTTGACGGGCAAATGGATACTGACGGGCGGATTGGGTGGCATGGGGGGCGCTCAACCTCTGGCAGCCGTGATGGCCGGTGCTTGCTGTCTGGCAATAGAATGCGACGAAACCCGCGCTGATTTCAGGCTCCGCACTCGCTATGTCGATGAAAAAACCGACTCCCTTGAGGAAGCGCTCGCACTTATCGGGAAATGGACGACGGCGGGAGAGGCAAAGTCAGTCGGTCTCATTGGCAATGCTGCTGATGTGTTTCCCGAACTCGTGAGGCGCGGGATCAAGCCAGACATGGTGACGGATCAGACCAGCGCACATGATCCGATCCATGGATACCTGCCTCAGGGATGGACTGTCGCCCAGTGGCGCGAAAAACAGGAAACTGATCCCAAAGCCGTGGAGAAAGCCGCGCGGGATTCGATGAAGATCCAGGTTGCAGCCATGGTGGCGTTCTCGAAAATGGGCATTCCAACGTTCGATTACGGCAACAACATTCGACAGATGGCGAAGGAGGAAGGGCTGGAAAGTGCATTTGCATTCCCCGGTTTTGTTCCCGCTTACATTCGCCCGCTTTTCTGTCGCGGCATCGGACCGTTTCGCTGGTGCGCATTGTCAGGAGATCCGGAGGACATCTACAAAACCGATGCCAAGGTGAAGGAACTTGTCGACGACAATCACCTTCATCACTGGTTGGATATGGCCCGTGAAAGAATTGCATTTCAGGGACTGCCCGCCCGCATCTGTTGGGTTGGGCTCGGCGTTCGGCACAAACTTGGTCTGGCGTTCAATGAGATGGTGCGCAATGGCGAACTCTCTGCGCCCATCGTGATCGGGCGCGACCATCTTGATTCCGGTTCAGTCGCGTCTCCCAATCGAGAAACTGAGGCCATGAAGGACG
Organism: Stappiaceae bacterium; assembly: GCA_039976075.1. GTDB lineage: Bacteria > Pseudomonadota > Alphaproteobacteria > Rhizobiales > Stappiaceae > JBDWFY01. Next base: position 449,814 of record JBDWFY010000022.1, on the reverse strand, counting down.
GCTCCGATGCGGTATCGGACTGGCCTTTGCTTAATGCCCTTCTGAACACGGCCAGCGGAGCGACCTGGGTCTCTCTCCACCATGGAGGTGGTGTGGGGATGGGATTTTCCCAGCACTCCGGCATGGTGATCTGTTGTGATGGTTCAGAAGACGCGGATCGCAGACTGGAACGTGTACTCTGGAACGATCCCGCAACCGGCGTGATGCGTCATGCAGATGCTGGATATGAGGATGCCGTGGACTGCGCACTCAGGAATGATCTTCAATTGCCTGCGATATTAGGGAGTTAAAACAACCCGTTATCATTCGCAAAGTATCACCGAAGGCTTCGAGTATGTCACAACGGGCTCTTCTACGGTCGGATACTCTCAATCAATTTTCGGATCCGTCATGCCCACGAACAGGTCGAGGACGGAGCAAACGTCAATCACGCCACTTATGTCGCTGTTAAAGTTCTTTTCGGGGAACTCGTCAGCGTAAAGTCGGGTTTTATGCTCACTCCATCAAATCCGATTATCTCAACCCGTCTTGACCGATAACATCACTGGCGGTCAGCCCGCCCATGCGATTGTGAATGCGGGGTCCTTTAGTCATCGCAAGAGCAAACAGAATTTCATTGGCTCGGGGCCCGTCCGGCACTCCGACTTCAATCGCATCAAAATGGCTGCGGACATAGGCAGCGTTTATATGCCCCAACGGAACATCGATGCGGCATCCCGTCCCCCCCACTTTCATGGCGGATGGCACAATCGCCTTGGCTTCTCCCAATCGCTCTCTCATCGAGTAACCACCCGGCACATGCCAAAGGGCGGTATGCTCCAATTCTCCATTTTCACCGGCCACCGCCGCTTTTCCGTAGCCATCAATTCCATCGACACCACCCAGCGCATCTATGAGCTTATCGGTCATCACGAGGCCGAGTGGTTTGAGATCATCCATAGCGGACAGCAAATCTTCGGTGTAGGTTCCGGCGAACGGGTTTTTGACCAAAGCAATGATGGCTGCACGCTGACGAGGTTGGTCTGGCGCAGGCCCGTGATCATGATATATTTCCTCAACGAAAATCATGGTTTTTCGCAGTGTGAATTCAGGCATCAATCAGTTTCCTCGCGGGTATTTCATTGGGATAGCTTTGCCGGTCGGCCGGGAGGCCCACCGCGCGTATTTCATCATGGAGTTGAAGGACCGCACCGCCGATCAAACCGCAATTCAACAAGGATTGAGCCACCTTGGCGCCCTGATCCAGCGCAAGGTCAACCTCCTCCGGATACAACTCTCCAACGTCAATTGTTACCAACATGGTCCCAAGGTCGCTGTCAGGTGAAAGTTCGTCAGCGGGAGACGTCTTGACGCGCGGACATCCCTCAAGTGCAACAGCGTTCGCGATCATCGTCGCAGCGACATCAGCGCTGGCGGCATCTGCTGCAACCACGCTGACTGAATCGGCAATGCCAAGCGAGAAACTCCGTCCTCGCCAACCGGATGTGGCGATGCCGCGAAATGGTTGGGTGAAATCCATCGTAATACGGCCATGAGGCAATCCCGATATGGCCGCGTTGATCGTTTCACCTTCACAGAGGTGAAATGCTACATCGCCTCCGTTGTTGACATACGCTTTGCGCATTTCCGGGACATTTTGGATGGCGGCAAGAATTTCATCCGCAACGCTTCCAGCAACCGCAGCCATCGGCGTTACGAATTGCGCACAAAACGGTTCCACCGCCTTTTGCATTCTGCGGGCCACGGCCCCGGCAAACGTCCGATTTGAGACGGCACGTTCTCGCAGAAGCGGAAGCTCCCCGACAAGTTCTGTCAGAATGGTTTCAAATCTTTGTGCTGCAGATCGATAAGCAGCATCGCGATCTGCCCCGAATGCTTCAATAATCAGATCAATTGGTCCGTGGTGCAAATGCAGCCGCTTCCCGTCTGCCAACAGGTGGGCCTGAGCGCTTTCCATATCAGTTGGTGTTGCGAGCACCTAGCTCGCTTCCCGGTGGTGGTGATATCGCCCGAACATTGTCTCCATACTCGCCGCCGGATTCCAGAACATCATCAACCGACCGGACGGCAGCATCGTGTCCACCAAGCGTTTTGTAGTCCTCACGCGCGACGGTAAACTCCAAAGGCGCGACCAATGCCGGCGTCGGCACATAGCCGAAGGAGTTATCCGGCATTCTGGTAACATCAACCATCACCGTAATGCCGCCTCCGGGCCAGACATAAAGCGGTGCGCCACCGCAAGTGACACTGGTTTTCAATGCTTGAACCGATCGTGTCAGTTTCACCGGGTTCTTTGTCACTCCGGAGCGCAATGACCCCCCTGCCCCGCCCATAAACAGAACCGTACACAAAGCGGGTTCGCAGTTTTCTGCAATGAGATCGACCGAAGGCTGAAGTGTTTCCGGCAGGTCCTGTTTTTGCGGTTTCAGATCATCGTCCAGCACATAGTAGCCGTGTTGCTCCCCTGTGGTGGAGACCATCAGCATCGTCAGACCGGGCTTTGCACCCTTCTTTCCATTCCAGGGTCCAAGGATAGACAAAGGGTCTTCCACATTTGTGCCGCCCCAGCCAAGTCCGGGTTCGGCAACCTGAAAATAGCGTCCCGGCGTTGATCGGCGTCCCAGTATCTTGATGCCCGTATTGGGCCAATCAATAACCTTCCCGGCCTGATGTTCAGACACAACACCCGTGATGTGATCGTCGACCACGACAACCTCATCGACAAGCCCTATCCATTGAGACGCAAACATGCCGATGGTGGCCGATCCGCAACCAACGCGCATGCGTTCTTCCTGATGTCCGTCTATTATCGGCGCGTGACCCGCCTTTACAACCACCGTGGAGCCACCATCGACGCTTAGTTCGACGGCCTCCTTGTTGCACAGTTTCATCAAGGCGTCGCACGTAACGCGGCCTTCTGCCTTTGATCCGCCCGTCAGGTGATCCACACCTCCAAGCGACAACATTTGCGAGCCGTATTCGCTTGTCATCACATGACCGATGGCCTCGCCATTCACACGAACCACGGCTCCTTCGTGCCCAATATGACGGTCGGTATCGATCTTCACTTTCACGCCGCAGTAGGAGAATATCGCTTCGGTAACAACCGTGACGAAATCAACGCCATCAATTTCGCGGCTGACAATGAACGGTGCCGGTTTGTAATCGGGGTAAGTTGTTCCGGCACCATTGGCCGTTACGAAAACCTCATCATCGCGGATAAGGCTGCCATCCCACTGCGACTTGAGAAACGGGATGATTTCGCCGCCGTCTGAAATACGCTTGTTCAATATAGTGAGCGGGTCACACCGGATAATCTGCCCATTTGCATTGGCATAGCGGTCACACGCTCCGGTTTTGCCCTCCGCGATGTAACACATGACCGGACAGGCGTCGCAGCGTATCTTTTCTGCTGATTGGCTCATACCTGTGACCCCGCACTGTCAATGGCCGCCAGAACTCTGTGCGGAAGTGCGGGCAATTTGGTGACCTTCGCACCGCTTGCATCTCTGATGGCATTGAGAATTGCAGGGGCAGTGGGGATCAAAACATGCTCGCCCAAGCCTTTGACACCCATCGGCCCCTCCGGATCAGGTTTCTCGATCAGAATTGACTGCACGGTTGGCATGTCGCCAATGGTGGGGATGAGATAATCGTGCAGGTTCTCTGTGCGGCCGGGGACATATTCTTCCATGAGAGCCATTCCCAGTCCCTGTGCGATCCCGCCTTCAATCTGTCCTTCTGCCAATAGCGGATTGATCACCCGACCCAAATCATGGGCTGCGACGATATTGGTAACCTTGACGGTTCCAAGTTTCATATCAACTTCGACTTCTGCCATCTGAGCGCCATATCCATAGACGGCGTAGGGGCGCCCCTGCCCGTTCTCATCAAGCGCAGCGGTGGGCGGATCATAGGTTTCTTCGGCAGACAACACATATCCTATCGCATCAACCGGTAGATCACCCAGTTCGATGACCCGCTTCTTGTCTCCATCGGACACCACAAGCGTCTCACCAACCAAGGCGATCGTCGCATCCGGACCCAGATTGCTCATCCGCAATATCAGTCGGCGCAGTTCAGCGCCTGCCAATTGTGCCGCCTTACCCGTCACAAAAGTTTGTCGGGAGGCGGATGTTTTTCCGCAATCCGGCGTCAGTGCGGTGTCGGGGCTCACCAGCTCAAACTGAGCAAGCGATAATCCAAGCTCATCGGCACAGATTTGGGTGATGACCGTGTTTGAGCCTTGACCGATGTCCGTTGCTCCCTGATGCAAGCGCAACCGACCGTCCGCTGTGATCCCCAACCGTATCGTCGAGGGATTGGGAAGCGCGGTGTTTCCGCATCCGTACCAGCAGGACGCAACGCCGATGCCGCGTTTTATGTCGACTGAGACTGCGTTGAATTCTTCGGCATCAGCCCGCGCCTGCTCCCAGGGAGCAACCAGTGAATCCAGACACTCCCTGATGCCGACACCCTCCAGTGTTTGGCCGCAAACGGATGTATCGCCGTCTTGCAACGCGTTGATGCGCCGGAATTCCAGCCGATCCAGCCCGCACTTTTCAGCCAGTTCGTCGTAGAGAGTCTCCTGCACTATCGCAGCCTGCGGCACACCAAATCCCCTGAATGCACCACAAACGGGCCCGTTCGTGTGAATGGCCCGCGCCTGGGCAAGATAGTTGGGTGTTTTGTACGGTCCCGATGCATGAACGGGCACGCGTGCCGCCACAGTCGGGCCCCAGCTGGCATAGGCGCCGGTATCAAAATCTCCGTCAAAATGCATGCCGGTGATCATGCCATTGTTGTCGGCGCCGATTTTGGCCCGCATCAAGCCAGGATGCCGCTTCGTGGTGGAGGCCATGGATTCTGAACGCGTATAAACAATCCGGCAGGGTTTGCCGGTTTTTAGTGTGACCAACCCAAGCAGAGGCTGAATGGAGACATCCAACTTCGAGCCAAATCCACCTCCGGCAGCGGATGGAATAATTCTCACCTTGTCAGCGTCCAGTCCCAGCACCCGACATGTGTCATCCCGATCCATGTAAGGAGCCTGGGTACAGGCTTGTATGGTCAATACCTCACCATCCATCCAAGCACAGCCGGCCTCCGGTTCGATGTAGGCATGTTCCACAAAGCTTGTTTCGATCTCCCCCTCAACCATGTGGTCGGCCTGTCGCAGGCCATTCTCATGATCCCCTGTTTTCACATTTCCAGTGATGAGAATATTGGCGACCCTCTCCGCATGCAGGAGATCAGTTGCGTGATCCTGAGCCAGAATCGGGTCAAGATTTTCTTCGGTCTTATCCCATGTAATGGGAACGTCAGAGACCTTGATCGAGGTCAGCACATCACGATCACCAACCAGCAGTGCTACGGCTTCGCCTTTGAAACGGGTTTTCTCGTAAGCGAGTGCCGGCTGATCGGCGAAGGGAGGAATAACACCGAATGAATTGATCCCTGGAATGTCGTTTGCAGTGAATGCTGCTTCGATACCGTCCGTTTCAGACACAAACGCAGTGAGGTCGCCGAGGGTGAAACGGGCAGAGTGGAAAGGTGAGCGGAGCACGAGAACACTGTGTGCGCCCTCCGGCCAGTAATCCGCGCCAAAAATTTCCGTTCCGTCGACTTTGCGCAACCCATCCAGACGTTCGACGCGCCGTCCGACCGCATCTCCCGCTTTGGGCATATCGGGCGCTCTTGTATCCCCGCTCACATCGCAGACAGCTTCAATAATCTTGCGATAACCGGTGCACCGGCAGAGTACGCCGGAAAGCGCCAGTTCCGCCTGCTCGGTAGTCGGACTCGGATTTTCGTCGAGAAGCGCAGAAGCCGCCATGAGCATGCCCGGGGTGCAGATACCGCACTGCGCCGCACCATGGCGCAGAAACGATTCCTGGATGGGTGCCAGGTTTTGCGCTGACAATCCTTCTACCGTTACGACGTCGCAACCGTCCAAGCAGGCAACAGGGGTGAGGCACGCGCAAACCGGGTCGCCATTGACCATCACGGTACAAGCGCCGCAATCTCCTGCATCACATCCAATTTTGGTGCCAAACAGGCCAATTTCCTCTCGCAGGACTTCAGTCAGCCGTTTACCGGGATGGGAATTCGATGTGGTTTCCGCGCCATTGAGCTGAAAAACAATTGCAGGCAAATGGTGGGTCATGCCGCGACACCCTCGCTGTTCACCAGACTGCCCACGCAACGCCTGATCATTTCAACAGCCGCCGTCTTTCTGTAGGCAGCATTGCTGCGCAGATCATCAATGGGCTGCAACCGGGAACCGATCATCTCATCGGATATCGAATGAATGGCGTCCGGTGTGAAGGGCCTGCCTTCCAACTCGGCTTCAAGATCGGTCAATCTGATTGCAACAGCGTTGCAGGATCCAACCGAAAGGGCGGCATCGGCAACAATGCCATTCTTTTCCACAATGCGCGCAGCGACCATCGCAATGGAGATAATCAGGTATTTCCGCGCCCCGAGCTTGAGAAAGGAGGAGACCCCTGCAGCAGAACTTTTGGGCACCAGAATTGCGGAAACGATTTCATCATCCGAAAGTTTCGTTTTTCTCGGTCCGACAATGAATGAATGAAGCGGCAAACGCCGCGTTCCGCCGGTAGAACGCAATTCGATCTCTGCATCCAACGTCAGCCAGCACGGTACACCGTCTGCGGCGGGAGACGCATTGCAAAGGTTTCCAGCAAGCGTTCCCGAATTCTGGATTTGAATTGATCCGACCTCCAGTGCAGCGCGTTTCAGTGAATTGAAGGCCTCCGGTAAATCGGTTCTGACCATGTCCGTCCAGGTTGTCGTCGCACCGAAGCGCCAGTGGGTCGCGTCCTGCTGAATGCCGCGCAGTTCATCAATCCCCGTCAAATCAAGCACGGGTCCCGGCAATTTTTGCGCTTTCGTGGCAGGGAACAGATCCGTACACCCCGCCGCAACACAGGCCTTGTGCTCACTGAGCCATTGCAGTGCATCGTCTAGTTTTTCAGGTCTGAAATAGCCTTCCTGCATCAATGTTCCTGAACCTTGCGGCTGAGTAGAGAAAAATTCATTCGTATACAAATGGATTTTGCTGCCAGTTCTCCTGCTTGTCAACTTGGATTAGTTTGCACCTTGTCTGAAAAAAACGGTAAAACAGATGACCAGATTCTAAGGATGCCATCATTCCAATGCCGGACCAGAGCAAAGATACAGCCTACAAGCTGGACAACCAGATCGGCTTCCTGCTTCGTCGCGCCACTCAGCGCCATCTGGCAATTTTTTACGATCATTTACCTGATGTAACGTCGACGCAATTTGCGGCTCTTGCAAAACTCTGCGAGGTGGAACACATCTCACAAAATGAACTTGGCCGCCGTATCGCAATGGATGCCGCCACCGTGAAAGGTGTGGTGGATCGGCTGCGAGCTCGCGGATTCGCTGAAACCAAAAAAGATCCGCAAGATCAACGTCGACTATTGGTTACGCCCACGATCAAGGGTCAATCCGCCTTTGCTGAGTACAGCAAAGCGGCATTCACCATCACGCGTGAAACCCTATCCCCGTTGAATGAAACCGAAGCGCGGCAATTGCTGACGTTGCTTTTGAAGTTGTCTTGAGCGGTGTCTGTCTCCCTGATTTCAATTGACGTCTTAGCCAATAGCTGATTTCATTTGTATACGAATGAATTTACGCGAAGCGAATGATCAAGAAATGGCTGAAGATTTGAAAAATCAGATCGCGGGTGTGGATGTCGGCGGAACATTCACTGACCTGATTTTGGTTGAACAGGACACCTTGAAAGTTCGGTTGGCAAAAGTTCCAAGCACCCTGGACAATCAGGCATTTGGTGTTCTTAACGCCTTGGGAGAAGCCAACGCCGATCTTCGATCCGTCGGCCTCATTATCCACGGGACGACCACAACGACAAATGCGGTTCTGGAACGCAAGCTTTCCAAGACAGGTCTGATAACTACGCGCGGATTTCGGGATGTTCTGGAACTGGGCCGCCGCACGCGCCCTCAGGCATATGGGATGATGGGTAAGTTTACTCCTATTATCCCACGTAATCTTCGGCTGGAAGTGACTGAACGTATTGACGCTGGCGGTGAAGTCGTCACCGAACTGAATGAAGACGACGTTCGAGAAACAGCAAAAGCCCTTCTGGATGCGGGATGTGAATCACTCGTCATCCATTTCCTGCACCCTTATGCGAACCCTTCCCATGAATTGCGCGCGGCTGAAATCGTTCGTGAAATCTGGCCCAATGATTACATCACCATGGGACATGCGCTTCTGTCTGAAAGCCGGGAATTCGAAAGAGGGGTCACGGCATCCGTGAACGCCTCGGTTCAGCCTTTGCTTGAACGGTATGTGAAACGCCTCAATGGCGAGCTCGCTGCCGGTGGCTACACCGGCGAACTGCTGGTGATGAACGGCAATGGTGGCATGGTGTCCTCCAATCTGGTTGCACGGGAAGCCGCCAAAACGGTGATGTCCGGTCCTGCATCCGGCGTGATGGCAGCGGCGTTTACAGGCCGTAAAGCCGGGATTGAAAATCTTATCACCTACGATATGGGCGGGACGTCAACCGATGTTGCACTGATCCGCGATGCCCAGCCCTCAGTTTCAAACGAAACTGAGATTGAATATGCCATGCCCATTCATGTGCCTCTGGTGGATGTGCGTACCGTTGGCGCAGGGGGCGGTTCGATTGCACGGGTTAATGTCGCCGGACTGCTGGAAGTCGGGCCGGAAAGTGCAGGCGCAAATCCCGGGCCGATTTGCTACGGCCGCGGTGGCACAGAGCCGACAATTTCAGATGCCAATCTGATCCTCAGCCGTCTCGACCCTGAAAAACTGAAATCCGTTGAGGGCGGCGTTGCACTCGATGAAGTTATTGAAATTTTCGAGCAGAAACTCGGAAATCCCCTTGGATTGAGCGCTGAGGAGGCCGCCGCTGCAGTCATTCATGTTGCAAACACAAAAATGGCCGCAGCGATCCGGATGGTGTCTATTTCGCTTGGAGCAGATCCGCGGGATTTTTCATTATTCGCCTTTGGCGGCGCAGGACCGTTACACGCTGCGTCCCTTGCCCGTGAATTGCGGCTCCCCCAAATCCTGGTCCCCTGCCGACCGGGCATTACCAATGCGCTTGGCTGCGTTGTTGCGGACCTCCGCCAGGACTTTGTAAATGCCGTAAACAAGCCGCTGAATAGCGTTGACATGGATAACGTCCACGAGATTTTTAACCAGCAAATGGCGACCGGCACGGCGATGCTGGAGCGGCAAAACATCGACCTGATGGGGATCGCACACACCTTCAGCGTCGATATGCAATTTGTCGGTCAAACGCATTTGCTTCGTGTGCCTCTGGATAATCCGGTGCCCGATCGCGAAACGTTGCGCAAGAAATTCGAAGAAACCTATTTCAACCGATTCCGTGTCGAGCTGGCCGAAATCAGAGCCAACCTTGTTAACATCAATACATCAGTTGTTGGCGAACGCGAGGAACTCGACCTTTCCAGTCTGATCGATCCGTCGGGCCGAATGGAGTCAGTTGAAGAAGCCCAAACGGGGAGTCGCAAGGTATACTTCGATGAAGGCTGGCAGGAGACTCCGGTCTATTGGCGCGATCACTTGCCGCAAACTTTCGCACTCTCAGGCCCCGCCGTCATCGAACAGATGGACACGACAATTCTGATCGAGCCTGGTGACCAAGCAACTTCCGACAAGGACGGGAATATCCTGATCAAGATCGGAGCATTGTGATGACATCTGCCATCGATCCAATCACATTGAGTGTCATCCAGTCCGGATTGCAGCAGGTCTGCGATGAGATGGATCTAAGTTTTTCAAGGGCAGCGTTTTCTCCGGTGATAGCTGAAGCCAATGATCGTTCGGACGGCATATATTCGGCCGTTGACGGTTCGCTCATCGCTCAGGGGGCGGGCGGGCTGCCGGTGTTTGTCGGCACCATGCAGTACTCCACTCGGACTCTGATCGAAATGATTGCATCGGAGGACGTCCTTCCACCAAACCCCGATGATATCTACATCGTCAATGACCCGTATCTGGGCGGCACCCACTTGATGGACGTACGTTTTGTGCGCCCATTCTATCGCCACGGCAAAATTTTCTGCTGGCTGTCCAATACCGGCCATTGGCCGGATACCGGCGGTTCCGTGCCTGGCGGATTTTCCGCCTCAGCGACCGCTGTAGAGCAGGAAGGGTTACGTCTGCCGCCGGTAAAATTGTTCAAAAAGGGAAACTTGGACAAGGAAATTTACGCGATTATCTGCTCCAATATTCGAGTGGCGGAACAGCGTATTGGTGACGTGAAAGCGCAGGCTGCAGCACTTCTTGTCGGTGAAGAGCGCCTAAATGAGCTTCTTGACCGGTATGGTGATGACACTGTCCAAGAGGCGATTGCCGAACTTCACAGCCGGGCCGCCACACAGATGCGATCCTGCATTTCAACTATTCCCGATGGAGAATACGCATCAACTGCCTGGGTGGATAGTGATGGCGTGGTGAACGAGCCATTGGCCATCAGATTGAAAATCACCAAATCAAATGAGGAACTGACCTTCGATTTCGGCGAATCCAGTCCACCCTGTCTGGGGCCGATGAACTCGGTTCTTGCGACTACATTGAGTTCTGTCTATCTGGCCATACGTCACATATTCCCCGAAGTTCCCATCAGTGCCGGCGCTTTTGATCCGTTAAAGGTTATCAGGCCAAAAGGCACATTTCTGGATGCACACTATCCCCGACCGGTTTCGGGCTGTGCTGCGGAGGTGTCTCAGCGTATCGCCGAAGCGGTGTTCGCAGCGCTGGTTGAGGTATTGCCCGATCGCGTGACAGCCGCTCCCGCCGGAACCAGCGGCAATTTTGCTCTTGGGGGCTATGACCCGGCACGCGGTCAGGATTTTGTGATGTATCAGCTGTCGGGAGGCGGGTACGGAGGGAATGCCGACCATGACGGCCTCAGCAACGGATGTTCGACAATAGGCATTTCAAAAGCACCACCGGTAGAGATAATGGAACAGGCATTTCCTGTGCTTTATCATCGCTATGCCCTGCGCGAGGGTTCCGGAGGTGCAGGGAAACAGCGCGGTGGATTTGGCCTCGAATATGAGTTGGAACTTCGACGAGGGAAAGCCAGAGCAAGCTTTGTAATGGATCACGGCCGGTTCGGCCCACAAGGTGCCCGTGGCGGTGTTGATGGCGCGGTCAACGAGGTGACTGTTTTCCAAAATGGCAAACCCTACACGCCCCTGCACCTGTCCAAAGAACAGGATATCCCTCTGAGAGAAGGTGATCGCGTCTGCGTTCGCACGCCCGGAGGGGGCGGATATGGAAACCCAATGAAGCGAAGCCCGGAATTGGTTCTGACCGATATTGTGCTGGGGCGATATTCAGTTAAACAGGCATTAGAGCTGTTTGGCGTCGTCATTGCTGGCACACCACCAGAAATTGATAAGGCAGCAACGCTGAAACTGCGGGAGGGAAATTAGGCATGTCGAGAATTCAGATCACGAAAGCAGACGCTTTGATTGTCATAGATATTCAGAATGACTTCTGTCCCGGGGGTGCGCTGGCGATTCCCAACGGCCACGAGGTCGTCGAGCCCGCAAACCGAATGATGGAAAAGTTCCAGACCGTGGTTCTGAGCCAGGACTGGCATCCCGCCGGTCACCAGTCATTTGCCTCTTCCCATGAAGGCAAGAACCCGATGGACATGATCCGGATGCCTTATGGCGATCAGATTCTTTGGCCGGATCATTGTATCCAGGGGTCACCCGGAGCTGAATTTCATGCCGATCTGAATACTGACAAAGCCAACCTGATCGTGCGCAAAGGTTCAAAAAGCGAGATCGATTCATATTCTGCCTTTTTTGAGAATGATCAGACAACCACCACCGGTCTCAGCGGATATCTCACCAGCAAAAAGATTGACCGAATATTCCTCCTCGGCCTTGCTGCGGAGTTCTGTGTCGGATTCTCAGCATTGGACGGATTGAAAGAGGGCTTGAAAGTATGCGTCTTTGAGGACGCTATCCGGTCGCTGGGCGGGGATCACTATGAGACTATGTTGAAAACCCAAACGGATGCCGGTGTCCAATTCATCACAACAGCGGATGTTGACTGAGAGATAACAGGCTACCGCGTATCCCTGAAAGGTTGAAACACTGTTCCGACAAGGATACGCGCCAAAACAAAGATTTGGAGCATTTTTCGCGATTCAACAATCGCTAAAATTGCTCTACACGCCAAGATACCGGAACAGTTTTTCCGGATTATCTTTCAAGGAGGCGGCATCCGTGGTTTCCAGGTTCCGGCCGTTTTCGATAAATGAAACGCTGTCGGCCATTGATAATATCGCATCCACGCGCTGCTCCACCAGAACGACTGCGACACCTTCATTCTTCATGCGAATGACAACCTGGCGAATCTGTTCGATTACGGACGGTTGCAGCCCCTCGGTTGGCTCGTCCAAAAGCAAAACGCGCGGGCGCAGACAGAGTGCCCGGGCAGTTGCCAGCATTTGCTGTTCGCCACCCGACAAAGTTCCCGAGACCTGTGCAAGACGTTCGCTCAGACGAGGGAAAATATCGAGCACCCAATCGCGGGTATCCCTGCCCTCTCCGCAGGTCATCAGTCCCATTTCAATATTTTCAGCGACGGTGAGTTCCGAAAAAAGCCGCCGCCCCTGCGGAACATAGCCAATGCGTGTTTTTGGAATTTCATGTTTGGGAAGCGAGCTGATGTTTTTACCATCCAGGAGTACCTGCCCGGATGTCAGTGGCAATAGCCCCATGATCGATTTCATGGTCGTGGTTTTTCCAGCACCGTTACGACCAAGCAGACACGATACTTCTCCTGCCTTTGCAGAGATGGAAATGCCGTAAAGGACCTTCACCTGTCCGTAGGAAACATTGATATCCGCGACATCAAGCATCGGCGGACGTCCCCAGATAGGCAGCCTGAACGGCGCTATTGGCTCGAATTTCTTCAGGTGTGCCAGAGGCAAGAATCTCACCAAAATCAAGCACTGTAATGTGATCCGCCACTTGCATGACCACATCCATATTGTGCTCAATCAACAGAATCGTTGTTTCACCTGCGAGGGACTTGATAAGGGCGTTAAATTCCGCCACTTCAGATTCCGCCAACCCCTGCGTGGGTTCATCCAGGATAAAAAGCCGAGGCTGCTGTGCCAGCCCCATGGCAATCTCCAGAACACGTTGGTGCCCATAGCTCAAATCTCCGGCACGTTGATCCGACCTGTTCTCAAGTCCGACTCTCTTGAGCACGTCGGCGACCTGAGCATTAACCCTCCCCACATCACTGCCTAGCCGCCGTCTCGCGGCAAGGGCTACATTTTCATGAATCGAGAGACCGGAAAAGATCGATGTAATCTGGAATGTGTAGGCAATACCCAGCGCAATTCTTTTATGAGCCGGAAGTCCGCTGATATCCTTGCCGTCGAAAAATACACTTCCCGAACTGGCCGCGATACGCCCGCAAAGCATCCCCACGAAAGTTGATTTTCCGGCCCCGTTTGGCCCAATAAGCGCCATGATGCGACCACTGGGCAGAACGAAATCGATGTTGTTGTTTGCGACCACACCGCCGAAGGATTTGGTCAGCCCGACCGTGGTCAGAATGTTCAGGGAAGCCATGGAAAGAACCTCTTCCTCAACTCACCTGCCAAGCCCTGCGGTGCAAACAGCGTCAGCAAAACCAAAGCCAAGCCGGCAATCAGCATGTAGGCCGTCGTTATCGAACTGGAATAGTCGATCAGATAGAACATGAATATTACGCCGATCAGTGGTCCGATCGTGGTCCCCGCACCGCCCAGCAAAACCCAGAGAAGCGGGAAGATGGAATACTGTGTCGTGGCAAAGGTGGCGCCCGCATAACCAAACAGCAGCGCGTAGGCGGCACCAGCAGCGCCGGAAATTACACCAGAGAGAATGACCGCCTTCAATTTATGGCGCAAAATGTCGTAACCCAGCATCTTGGCGCGTTCTTCGTTCTCTCTGATTGCGACCAACGTCCGGCCAAAAGGGGAGCGAACCAGATAGGCTATGAAGATGAAGCAGACTGAGAACAGTATCAGCGCGGCGAAATAGCGTTCCATCGGACCGGTCAGATCGATGCCCGCCAATGTCCTCTCAGCCTGCTGGATCACGAAGCCCTCATCTCCGCGCGTGTATTCGCCAAAATAGAGGATCGTGAGATAGCCGGCCTGGGCGAACATCAAGGTTACGATCATGAATGCCACGCCACTGGTCCGCAGTGCCAAAAATCCGACAGCCGCCGACATGACCAGAGCCAGAGCCAACCCGGCAACGAAGCCACTCGCCGGATTGAAAGTCCAATACTGCATGGACATGCCAAGACCATACATACCCGCAGCAAAGAACAGCGCATGGCCGAGGCTCAATAGCCCTGTGTAGCCAAACAGCAGATTGTAGCCCATTGCATAGATCGCAAGAACAAGAATGCGCGCAAGATTGCCGACGTGGTAGTCAGGCAGGATAAAATACAGGACGACCAGCAGCAGCAGCACCCCAAAATGCAGCAAATTTGACCGTGCGACGTCTGTCATGCGTTGAGTTTTCCCAACAGTCCCTGAGGGCGGAATACAAGCACCATCGCCACAACAAGGGTTGCGATAATTTTGGCCAGAGTGGGCGAAAAGAATACGGATATGATGCCGTCACTCATCCCGATAAGGACTGCAGCTATGACGGTACCGGGCAGGCTTCCAAGTCCTCCGATAATAACGACGATGAATGACAGGAGTAACGGGTCGTGCCCCATCAGGTAGTGGGCCTGTTGTATCGGAACAACCAATATGGCTCCCATCGCCGCCAAACCTGCTCCCAGTCCAAAAACCCAGGCATAAACTCTATCAACAGGCACACCGAATGCCTGTGCCATCTCTTTGTCCTGTTGGGTTGCTCGCATGATCAAGCCGAGCTTCGTGCGCGTCATCAGCGCCCATAGCGCGGTCAGGATCACCACCGCGGCCACGATCACAAACAGCTTGTAACTTGTTGTGCCCAGGCCCCAGGGCCAAATGATCTGGAAACCGTTTTCTCCAAATTCAAACCACGGTATCGAAAGCCGCGTGTTGAAGGGCGGTTGCACCGGTCGGGCATCGGGCCCGAATGTCATCAGTGTCGTTTGCTGAATAATGTACAGGAGCCCGATCGTCCCGACGATCGTGCGGTCCGGATCATATTCTATTCTTTGAAGGATCAGTTTGTCGGCAGTGGCGGCGATGAGACCGACCAGGACCGGAGCGACGATGAGCGCAACAACAAAACCAAATGCCGGATGAACACCGACCAGCGTTGCGATCCACCAGGCGATAACAGCCCCGAGCATGTAGAACTCACCGTGGGCGACATTCACAACCCGCATTACACCGAACACGATGCTAAGACCCATGGCGGTGAGGGCCAGGATCGCAGCCGTCACGGCTCCCTCCAGCGAGGCAATCAGAAAATGTGGACCAAAATCCATGTACTAACCGCCTCGCGATGCTTGCATTGATACCAAATCAGAATGACTGCTTGGTATAGTCGACCTCGTCCTCATACAGCGTGTCTTCGATCGACGTCGTGTGAGCCAATGCCAGTTTTCCATCTGTGACTTTGGAAATATACTGGTGTCCAAAAGTCTGATGGGTCTTGCCGTTGAATTGCTTCGCACCTTGTGGATGGTCATCAGATAACGGCATGTCGCTCATGGCTTCCACGGCTTCAATCAATTTCGTGCGATCGGCAGGCCCTGCATAACTGGCTGCTTCCATACCCCGTTTGACGATATTGAGGGTCTCCCAACATCCGAACATATGGGCAAACGTTGAAATGTCCTTCGGATCGCTGGTTGAGGCGCCGTTATCATCCACACCCACGGCAGCGCGGTAGGCTTTGTCATGTGAACTCTGATCGGGCTGGGCGTAGCGCGGCATACCTTCCCAGAAATAGGTGCCTTCAAGGAATTCCAGTCCCGGGCTTGCAATATCAACCGCCTCCAGGCTGTCAATGAAGCCAAATATCTCGGGCCGGCTTGGGCCAAAGAACTCACCAAGCTCCTTGACAAATGTCAGGACGGCTGGGCCAACCATGACGTGATAAACCACATCAGTGTCGCGCGGAATATTCGGGAAATATTTGGTGAAGGACGTTTCGGTTGGCGGAATGGCAATCTTGGCGACCACCTGGCCGCCTTCCCGTTCGATGGCTTCACTGAAGAAATCCCGGTGATCGTGTCCGAATGCGAAGTCCGGATAGATCATCGTAATCTTTTTGCCGAGATTTTTGCCAACATAAGGCGCCATCGCCTGCACCTGGCTTTTTACATCTGTAATACCCGGCTGAAGTGTGTAGCGATTGAGTTTGCCGCTGGCTACATGATGACCTTCCGAAACGACAAAATAGGGTATCTTCAGTTCACCTGCTCGTGGAGCAGACCCGAATACCACGTGGCTGAACAAGGTGCCGAAAGCGATATCGCAGTTGTGCTGTGTGGCGAATTTTTCAACAACCTCAGCACCTCGTTTTGGATCGGTGCCATCATCTTCGGCAACGATTTCCACCGGGCGGCCATTGATGCCCCCCATATCGTTAATTCGTTTTGCGGCGGCTGTAGTCGCGCGATCATACCAGCGTCCATAGGCTGCGCCGATACCTGTGCGGTGCACTTGAAATCCGATTTTTATCGGTTCGGAACTCTGAGCCTGCGCATAGCCGATCATTCGTGGCATGGCGCCCGATGCAACGATCGCCCCTGCACCTATCGCTTTGATCGCAGAACGGCGCGTGATTGTTGATTTGTTTTTACTTTCCTCGGCCACGATGAACCTCCCAGTTTCGCTCTTCGGAAATATTACACGATTAGTTTGTATGTATACAAACGGTAAGTCCAGTTTTTTTATTGACCCTTATGCCCCCCGTGGTGCTGCAAGAAGCCACAGACCAAACCATGTGTAGGCGGCCATAAACACACCGATAGGGATATGGCATAAAAAAGCCTGACGACGTGAATTATATAATCGTGCAATTGTGCAATGAGCCATCAGAACAGCCAGAATGTGCCCTGTGACAATCAGTGCGGCTTGAGAAAACCAAATCTGCTCAACACTATCTCTGGAGTTCAAAAATCCGGTGGTGACCTGATAGTTCTCGAGGCCGAGATAATTGGAGCCGTTGGCCAGGGGGTCGGACAGCGCCGCTATGACATACTGTCCGTTGACGAGAAACGAGATGAGATAATGTGACCCGTGATAAACAAACGCAATCGGAAGTACGGAGAGTGCCAGTCGGCAGAAAGCTGTTTTGAATGACACGGGATACCCTTCAAGGTCGGGAACCCCGGCAAGAACAACGCCAGACCAGACGCTAAGCGCAAATATCCCCGCAAGCAAAATATTGGCCCCTATCAACCCTACTATCGAGGGGGTGATCACTGCCGATCGCCCGGGAAATTCCAATGGATTGACCCCGATTTGGGCAAGCCACCAAAACGTTTCGTTCAATCCATCGAAACTACCGGACGCCAGGAGCGTGAGAACAAACAGTGCCAAACTGACCGGCAGTTGCAGGAGTTCCATTGCCTTCCATCCCGGCAGGCCAATGACCAACTGCTGTCCTGTTTCCCTTGGCTGGAAAGGGGCCAGAGTGGAGGCGAACCGAAAGAATAGAGTGAAACATTCACCGCGGGACAGCCATTGCTCGCCTCCAAAGACGACCATGCCGACAAAGGTCGAAAGAACATATCCAAGCACAACATTTGCCAGAATTGCGGGGTCAGTCGGCGCCGGATAGGCGATGGCAAAAGCCACGAAACTCAAAAATCCCAAAAGGGCGGGCCATACTCCCAACCACGCGGGAAGCCTGATCAGTGGGTCCTGATCCAGACGCCCAAATACAAGGACGTGGAGCCCCGTCCACGGGTTGCTCCATTTCCATAAATTTCCCAGCAGGCAGTGCAGCATCACAAATGGTATCCACCACACCGTCCAGATTGTAAGCGGCAAGAGGTTTGCCAGTGGATCTCGAGTCCCAATGATGCCGATGAGGATCAAAACCGACAGAAGCACAAGCGAGGCAATGCTGAGAATAACTTCCGCTCCAGAGACGGTCGTCTCGCTGCTAATTCCGGTATCCTGAATTTTCGTTGTCCTGAAGATGGATCGTGCCCAGGCATGGGGAAGCAGCGATACAACGATGATCGACACGACCACCGCAAGGCAACCCGCCGCCACATATATATCGGTCGGCAACAGAAGAACGAACCCTTGCTCGGACACATGAGCAGACGCCGAAGTGGTTCCCAATACGGACCACGCAGCGAAAAAACCGACTAAATTGAAGGGACTTTTGAGCAGGTTGTTGACGTTCTCGCCTCCTTCAAACATGTTGGTACACAAACATTTATGGAAACTACTCAATGAAGCACAAGCGCGCAATTGCTGTTCTTTTCCTGCTGGTGGTTGGCAGCGGAATTCTGTTTTGGAAGATACAGGATTCCACTACGCCCATTATTATCTCAAGCGCACAAGCCGTCGTTCCTGAAAATGGTGATGGACCTTTTCCCGTCTACATGACCTTGGAAAACACCGGAGAGGCGGACACTTTGTTGGCGATAAAATCGCAGCTTGGCGGCGAGGCCATGATCATGGGCTCGACCACCAAGGGAAGGTCCGTGGTTCCTGCAGGCTCCAAGCCAAGTTTTTCAGCAGACGGTGCGCACTTCATGCTTTCAGGTGTCACCAAAGATCTGGCGGAGGGTGACTTTGTTTCCCTCACACTCATTTTTGAAAACGCCGGAGATGTCGCAGCAAAGGCTTTGGTGAAACGACCCGGCATGAAGAAAATGGAAATGTCGGCGAACGACAAGGCCGGAAACGACAAAGACGTGCCGGAAACACCAAAAATGAGCCATGATATGCATGGAGCAGGCAATTCGTTTGAGGTTGCACCCGGAGGCTCTGTTCCGGAGATTTCCATGGAAATCGAAGCTTCACTTCAAAATAATGAATGGCGTGTTATCACTCAAACGAAGAATTTCGAGTTCGTGCAATCTGCCAAGCCGCTCGCGCATACGCCGGGACAAGGGCATGCCCATCTTTATCTGAATGGGTTGAAACTTCAGAGAATCTACGGTGCTGATGCGATAATAGGGTCGCTTCCCAAAGGAGATCACACCGTTCGTGTTACGCTCAATACCAATGATCACCGGGCCTACTCAATTCAAGGAAATCCGATTTCGGCCGAGAAGATTATTACCGTCAATTAGTCTCGCGCTTATGCGCGAGTAGTCTGACAGATCATGGGGCGTCACTGTCCGGGATCACCGCGATTTCAGCTTCTCCACCCGCATCGTCAAGGTCGGTGACGCGAAACAGCGTTCAAATGGCTGCGTAGTGTCGACATTCGCCGCAGGCGTGAAAACAATACGGCCATTGGTGATTGCGGACATGCGCAGGCAATGTCCCACCGGGTTGGATCTCACACATCTGTGCCCCAAATGGACTGAGGAAAATTCACGCTTCAAAGTTTGGGTACTTCGCCCTTTTGCTTGTAATTTGGGCAATTGATTGGCAAGTGAATGGATATGGTGTCAAAGCAACCGAAAAGTTCAAGAGTAACTATCCAGCAAGTTGCCCAGGCGGCGGGTGTGGACCGTTCGACTGTCTCTCGTGTGTACAATCGCCCGGAGCTGCTTCAACATGAAACGATTGAAAAGGTAAAATCTGTCGCCAAGCGGCTTGGCTACTCACCGAATTCGGCGGCGCGCGCACTAAGAACTGGCCGCAACGAAAACATTGCCCTAGTCGTTCCTGATCTGACCAACCCTTTTATGCCCCCTGTAGCGCTCGCTGTTCAAAAAGAAGCGTCAAAGCAGGGCTACTGCGTTTTCATCGGTAATGCTGATGAAGACCCGAGCCAGGAAGAAGACCTGCTATCACGATTCTCCGATCAGGTTTCAGGTGCTGTTTTGGCTTCGCCCAGATCCGATCCTTCGGTAATCCAGGCCATGGCACGCAACATCCCCCTGGTCCTGATCAACAGAGACATTGCGGGCGTGCCCAGGGTGCTGATCGACTCCGGGCAAGGGATGGCCAAAGCCGTGGCCCACCTGGCAGACCTTGGTCACAGCGGGATCACTTACGTCAGTGGGCCGACGCTATCATGGGCAAACGAACAGCGAAAGGCTGCGGTTTCACAAGCCGCTGAGATTTACTCATTGAAGTTTTCTGTCGTGGATGCGGGTACGGCTTCATTTTTGTCCGGCAGTCAGGTGGTCAGCAAACTGCTGGAAACCGATGCCAGTGCTTACATCGCATTCGACGATGTTCTTGCCCAGGGTATCTGTCATGGGCTGGCAGAACGGGATTTCGTGATCCCTGATGATTACAGCGTAATTGGTTGCGACGACATTCTGGGCTACTCGCCGCTGACAACTGTGTCCAGCCAAGCAGCAAGAGCGGGTCGGCTCGCTGTTGAGATGCTCATGGCGTCCCTAAAGTCTCATCAGGTCTCCGATGTCTGCAAGGTACTTGAGACCGATCTTGTCCTTCGCGACACCGTGGGTGCGCCAAAAATCAACAAATAAGGAAAAAGAGTGACTGCCTACAAACAGGTCGATCAAAAAAAGCACATTGACATGCAATCGATTGCATAACATTCTAATCCTGATGTGATCGGCAAGAAAGACTCGCGAATGACGACAATTCGGAAAACATCCAACCCGAATGAGGCATCGAGCGAATGGCCTTTGGATCGGAACAGGCTCAATGTCTTTGACAGTCGCGGAGCAATGGCCGAAGCCGCCGCTGTTGCAATTGCTCGCCGGATCAGTGACGTAATCAAAGCAAAATCGATGTGCCGAATGATTTTCGCAGCGGCGCCAAGTCAGTCCGAACTGATTGCCGCCCTGGTTGAAATGCCGGATATCCCATGGGCCAAAGTCACCGCCTTTCATATGGACGATTATCTGGGACTGCCGGCCGATGCGCCGCAGCGGTTTTCAAACTGGTTGGATCGACACCTTTTCTCGAAGGTCGATCTTGGGGGGATACACCGCATACGGGTCAATGGCGAAGCAGAGGATATCTGCGACGACTACAGCTCGCTCTTGGCAGAAGCGCCGATAGATATTGTCTGCCTTGGTATTGGCGTGAACGGTCATATTGCGTTTAACGACCCGCCAATTGCCGATTTCAACGACCCGGCTGCTGTGAGAGTTGTCGAGCTCGATGCAATATGCAGGCAACAACAGGTGGATGATGAGTGTTTTAGTGATATCGCGGACGTCCCCACTCACGCTGTTACGCTGACAATCCCACGACTGCTGGCCGCCGACGCATTGTATTGTGTTGTGCCTGGCTCGCGAAAACGTAACGCGGTGAAGGCGGCGCTGGAGGGGCCTGTTTCGACGGCCTGCCCCGCAAGCATTCTGAGAACCCACCCGGACTTGACTTTTTTCCTGGACACGGAGGCCAATCCCGATGGCCGATGAAGACAGGTCGCTGGCCGACAAACTGTGCGATGACTATCTTTCCGGTGTCACCGACCTGATGCGCAGCATCGGTGAAGAACAAAGAGATAGCCTCGAGGTGGCTTCGAAACTGATGGCCGCGCAGATCGCGCGCGACAGGCTTGTCCATATTTACGGACCGGGTGGGCACTCCAACCTTGCAACTCAGGAAGTGTTTTTCCGAGCCGGCGGGTTGATGCACATGAATGCCATTCTGGATGAAGGCACGCTCTTGTCCAATGGAGCCTTACGCTCCATGGCAATAGAACGGACGCCGGGATATGGGCGGGTTGTCATTTCAGACCAAAATCTGGGCAAAGATGATTTGCTGATCCTGGTCAACGCCTATGGCATAAATGCTGCCCTGATTGATGCCGCCCTGACAGCCCGTGAACTGGGTGTAAAATTGATTGGCATCAGTTCCCGCTCGCACGCGGAACAGACTGCGCCCGACCACCCGGCACGCCATCCTACCAAACAGAATTTGCATGATCTGGTCGATGTGAGCATCGACACCAAGGTTCCTATCGGAGACGCGATCATCAGCATACCAGATGTCGCAGAAAACACTTCTGCAGTCTCGACGTTTGCAAATGCCTTTGCCCTGAATACCCTGGTGATCCGCACAATCGTTCATTTGCGGGAAATGGGGGAAGACCCGCCGATTTGGCGGAGTGGAAACGCGCCTGGCGGAGACGAGGCGAACGGCCAGTTTCTTGAGCACTTTCGCGGCAGAGTGAGGGCACTTTGACCCAGGCAGCGACATATTCCGGCTACGATCCCGTGAGGGGTGCATGCATCTCCGTTCATGTGCAAAACGGAGTGATACAGGCATCAGAGCCCTGTGGTGATCATGGGCTTCCTCTTATTGCGCCGGGATTTGTTGATCTACAGGTCAACGGCTTCCAAGGATATGATCTCAATAGCGGTGTGCTGGACGCAAAGACTGTCGAAGCGCTGAGCGACATGCTCAGCCATTTTGGGGTGGCCGCCTATCTTCCAACTATCATCACCGCAAGTGAGACCGATATCTGTCAGCGGCTATCGGCGATCAGAGAGGCGCAAGAGACCCATCCGAAATCGCGCCGCATGATAGCGGGCATTCATGTCGAGGGTCCGGCTATATCCCCCAAGGACGGCCCACGCGGCGCGCATCCAGAAGAACATGTTCGCCCGCCATCCCAAGTTGAATTCGACGCATGGCAGGTAGCGGCGGGGGGCTTGGTCCGCATGATTACCCTCGCACCCGAAATCGAAGGTTCGACTGATTTCATTCGCTATGTCACATCAAAAGGCGTGTGCGTCGCCCTTGGCCATTGTGATGCGACTGACGAGGATATCGAAAAAGCAATTGATGCCGGGGCGCGTATGTCCACACACCTGGGCAACGGCATCGCGGGAACGCTACCCCGCCACCCAAATGCCATTTGGACACAGCTTTCAGATGATCGTCTGATGGCAAGCCTGATTGTCGATGGTCAGCATCTCCCGAAATCAACTGCCCGATCTATGATCCGCGCCAAGGGCATCGAACGATCAATTCTTGTATCGGACAGCGTCATGTTCGCCGGAATGGCACCCGGACGATACACCTCACCGATCGGAGGTGACGTTCAGGTGTCCGAAAACGGTCGCATATCGATTGCCGATACGCCCTATCTGGCCGGGAGCGGCTCATCTCTCATGGATATTGTTCGGGGGTTCCCTTGTTTTACAGGATTTCCACTTGCCGATGCAGTGATCATGGCAAGTTACAATCCCGCAAAGCTCTTGGGACGCACAGTCGGGCTGGCAAAAGGTGCTCCCGCGGATTTCATATTATTCGATCAGGATGAAGCGACTGAATCCGTCACAGTTCGCGACATTATATTTGGTGGGGTAAGTGTGTTGCATTGATTGAAGTTGGCGCCTCTGTCGTAGATATCACGCCTCCGGCCGGGCTGCCGATGGCCGGGTTTGCTGCCCGAACAAAGGTGGCGACGGGGACCCATGATGCCTTGACAGCGCGTGCCCTTGTTGTCGGTGAGACGGCAATTGTGACGGCAGACGTTATCGGAGTAGACGCGGCCATGTCGCGACGGGTGCGCGAACGCTGCTCGCTGCCGAAAGATAGCGTCACGATCACAGCGACCCATACCCATGGCGGGCCGATATCGATGGCTGGACGTCTTGCGGCCGACGCCGACACAACATACCTGCATTCTCTTGAGGACAGTATAGTCACGGCCATAGAAGCTGCGGCGGCTTCCAAGAGGCCTGCGCGTTTTTTTGGCGGAGTCGGTGCAGAGCCCGGTTATGCCAGCAACCGCCGGCACACCGGCGGCTTGGTGGACCGCGGTGTACCTATTCTCAAGTTTCAAGAAGAGGACGGCAATGTAATAGCAATCTTCACCTCCTACGCTTGCCATCCTGTCGTTCTGGGCGCAGATAACCTGACCTGGACAGGGGATTATCCGCATTTTATTCGCGAACGGTTGGAGGCGGCGTACCCGGATGCCATCGCGATTTGCGCAACCGGATGCGCAGGCGATGTCAACACCGGCCATTCTGCTCAGTCGTCACTATCAACTGCTGCCAAATCTGATCGTAGTTTTTCGACAGCCTCTCAGATGGGTCTTGGATTGGCAGAGTCAGTCAAATCCGCCAACCTCGTTGAACTGGATCACACTATAGGCGCGGGCGAGAATTTCACGCAGCTGGAGTTTATCGCACGTGAAACCGGATCAAGAGAACACCTTGCCGACAAGTGGCGGGCTCAGGCGGCGTCAGCGGAGACCGGATGCGCCTTATACACTGTTTGGGCGGATTGGGCCGAGACGCGCATGGGCAAGGAACTTGAACCTCTTGCTGCACGCTGTTCGGCACTGCGCTGGGGTGAGGCACTTATCATCGCGTTGCCGGGGGAGATATTTGCGCAAACCGCTCTGGAAGTCCGGCAGAACTTTCCGGCAAATGCGCCGACTTTCGTCCTTGCTTATGCAGACGATAACCCGGGCTATATTTGTCCCATGTCAGAATACGCACATGGCGGTTACGAAATCGATGAAGCGCATCGATTCTATGGACTGGGCGCGACGTTCGCGCCGGGATCGGCGGAAAGACTGGCACGCGCTGGATGCAAGGCTGCCGACTTGGCTGTTGGCACGTGCACGACCAATCAACCAACGAAAATAAACGCAACCGAAGGGAGAAAGTAATGTTGAAATCACTACGAAGGCGTACCTTGGCTAAGGTAGCAGGTCTGTCTGCGGGCATGATGATGGTCGGGATGGTTCCTACACAGGCACAAGATGTGGTTATCTGGGGTGGATTTCCCGAGCTTGCTGGATACTACGAGCGCGTTGCAGAAAGCCTGAGCGACAAATATCCAGATCTAAACGTAATTGTAGAACCCATCGGCCTGCGCGATCATGAGAAGCGTGTTGCGCTTGGGCTGTCATCGGGTCTTGAAGATGCAACGATCCTGGAACTGATCGGCTCGACTGCAAACCGTTACATTGTCAATGACCTGCTCAAGCCAGCACCGGACAGTGTACAGGATTTCGTTAACGACGACGCCAATTTCGAACCGTTCTTCCAGGAGACCGCGACAGTGGGTGGTTCCGTCTACGGCGTACCGGTTTTTCGAGGACAGGGTGCCCTATTCTACAACACCGACATGTTGGCGGCCGCAGGCCTGGACGGACCTCCTAAAACCATGGAGGAGTACAGCGACTACGCATCGAAACTGACACAACGTGATGCTGACGGAAATCCAACCGTTTCAGGTTGGTCGTTGCGGCTCTCCGGTGGTGGTGGTGGGATCGCAGAAAAGTTCTGGATCAATTTGCATCAGTTTGGCGGCAGCCTTCTGGATAAGGTTGGAGACGGTTACAAGGCCGGTTATGCAAATGAAGCCGGGCTGGCGACTTTGCGGCAATATGTAAATGCGGTCAGCGGTGACAAGACCGTCACTGTTGATATGCCCGCAGACGCCGCCGCGTTTCAGCGCGAACAGACCGCCATGTTTATCCGTGAAAGCTGGGTGATTGGGGACACAGCCAAAAAGGCTCCGGACCTCAATTACAAAACCACACTTCTTCCACGCGGCTCCATCGCGCTTCCGGTAAACCTCTATGTATCGGGCGGGACCGAGGAGGCGCAAAAGGCGGCTTGGGATTTCGCGATTGCCGCGAACCAGCCAGAGCATCTCATCTGGATGCTGGATAATGTTGGATGGCTGCCAAACAGAAGCGGTGTTGACTATGCAAGCGTAACAGAAGCCAAACCGCAATTCTCTGCATTTGTTGATCTGCCTGATGATTATGTGTTCTTCACACTCCCGTCGATCGAGCCAATCAACGAAATCCTGACACGGTTTGCCGCCAGGCTGGTTGACGCCTATGCGGACGAAAATCTGGTCGGTGATGATGCTGCGATGATGGCTGTTCTTGAGGCTGCGGCAGAAGAAACAAACACGATCCTCGATCGTGCTTCTATTCTGGCGAAATAAGCTCAGTAAGGGAACAATCGACCCGGCGCAGACTGTGCCGGGTCCGCCTGTCGGGGGACAACGATCATGCAGCGCAGGAGAAAATTTTGGTTTGCGATTGCCGCGATCCTTCCGACGTTTTTGATCTTTGGCTGGGTGCGGATGTATCCGATCGCCGAGACACTGCGACTGAGCATGTTCGAGTGGAATCTGCTTTCCAAGAACAAGTTGTTTGTTGGATTTAGCAATTTTCGCGAACTTTTTGGTGACGATCAATTTCTGGACGCACTGACGAATACTGCCATCATCGCCTTTGGTGCGATGGCAGTGACAATACCCGCATCCATGATACTTGCTGCGGTGATATATCATCGCACGAAAAGCCGTTTTGCCGGCTTTTACGAAACAGCGGTTTTTATCCCCCACGTGGTGTCTCTGGTGCCGGCCGCCATGGCCTGGAAATGGATTTTCGATGCCAAGCTCGGCCCCCTCAACGCCGTCATTGTCGGCCTTGGTGGAGAGGCGCAACCCTGGCTTTTTGATCCGGTCCTTTCTGTGGTTTGCATCATCGTTCTGGTTTCTTGGCAGACACTTGGCTACGGTGTTCTGATCTATCTGGTCGGCTTCCGAAATCTGCCGAAATCAGTCTATGAAGCAGCCAAACTGGATGGCGCCAGTGGCATTCAGTCCTTCATTTTCATGTCTGTCCCGCTTCTCAAACCGATCACCCTTTATGTTTCTGTGGTCACCTTGATTTCCGGCTTTAACGTCTATGCGCAAGCGTACGTTCTCGCATCGGATACGCAGGGAGCACCGGGTCGTTTAGTGCGTGTGCTCGTCCTGGATATGCTGGAGAACAGCTTTCAGAACTTTAGAGTTGGCTACGCCGCAGCGGAAGCCGTCATTCTTTTGACAGTTGTGCTTTTGCTGACCATCGTCCAGTTCGGATTACTACGGCAGAAGGGGGGCAAGTGATGGGATCCGCAAAGGCGCGCACGCGTCGCAACAACGCAATCATTGATGTCCTGTTGTTTTCAATCTGCCTGGTGCTGCTTCTTCCCCTGATCCTGCTCATCGCGAATGGATTCAAGACACCGGCAGAAATGTTGACGTGGCCACCAAGTATCCTGCCCCAAAACCCGACGCTGGAAAACTTCCGCACGGTATTCACTGAAACACCGCTTTTGCGATGGATATTCAACAGCCTCGCGTTCGCAATCCTGTCTATGATCGCAATCGTCGTGACGTCAGCGCTAGCTGGCTATATCATCGGAAAATTCCCATTCCGCACTATCAATATCATTTTCATATTATTCCTGACGACAGCGATCATTCCTTTCGAAGTCTACATGATCCCCCTGTATTTTCAGGTTAAAGCCCTCGGAGCGCTTAACAGTATCGGTGGTCTGCTGATCGGCTATTTGGTGATGAGTTTTGGCATTTTTCTTATCCGCCAGAATGTCATTGCTTCGATCCCGGACGAGCTTTTGGAAGCCGCACGTATCGACGGCGCGGGCGAGTTCTGGATTTTCTGGCACATTGTTGTTCCTCTGCTTAAGGGCCCGCTCGCAGCACTGGCGGTTCTGGCATTCTTCCAGGCATGGACAACCTTTGCCTGGCCAATCATCGTGATGACGCGGAAAACTTCTTTCACAATCGAAGTTGGACTCGCCAATTTTCAAAGCGCCTATACGATTGAGCTGTCACTCCTGAGCGCCGCTTCTGCAGCGGTCATGGTGCCCTCGACATTGGCTTTTATCCTGCTCCGTCGACACTTCGTCGAGGGTATCTCAGCTAGCGGTTTGAAAGAATGAAGCGCTGGCGCTCCCAAACAGTCGCCTGCCTGACGACGGCGCGCGTCTTGACCAGGTGCATGGACGTGACGAGAGAGAAATCGAATGGCCTCAGTTGAAATAAAAAACCTTCAAAAGTCATTCGGACAGGTCAAGGCGCTGCACGGAATTTCGTTTGCGATCCCGGATGGTGCTTTTGTGGCACTTGTGGGCCCCTCGGGTTGCGGCAAGTCGACCATATTGCGTTTGATCGCTGGTCTGGAAGAGATTTCCGGGGGAGAAATTTTGATCGGCGGTTCTGTTATCAATGATGTGGAATCCAAGAATCGCGACATCGCAATGGTGTTTCAAAACTACGCACTTTATCCTCACATGACCGTTGCGCAGAACATGGGCTTCTCGCTGCGGCTGCTGAAAAAGTCAAAGCCAGAGATTATGAAAGCGGTTAAGGAAGCCGCAGACATTCTGGGAATTGGCGAATTTCTGGACAGATATCCAAAGCAGCTGTCCGGTGGTCAACGGCAACGAGTCGCGATGGGCCGCGCCATCGTGCGCCAACCTCAGGTCTTTCTGTTCGACGAACCACTCTCCAACCTTGATGCCAAGCTGCGTGTTCAGATGCGGGCAGAACTGAAAGCGCTTCATCGACGGCTTGGCGCCACGACGATCTATGTGACACACGACCAAATCGAAGCCATGACAATGGCAGATATCGTCGTTGTCATGCGCGATGGTGTTGTCGAGCAGGTCGGGCGACCACTGGATCTCTATGACGCCCCCAACAATGCATTCGTCGCGGGTTTTATCGGGTCGCCGGCAATGAATTTCTTCCAGGTCACGACAAAAGCAAATTCCGACGAGGTCGTGTTTGACGACGGACAAAAGCTTGTGTTGCCATCCTATGTCGAGCTCGACGGCGCGTTTAAGATAGGCATGCGACCGGAGCATCTGGTTCAATGCCCAGAGAGCTCAGGCTTCCAGGTTTCCATCGTTGCGAGTGAGCAAACGGGTTCGGAAACGCTGCTTCAGGCCGAGCTTAATAATCAGGACATGACGATCCTGTTGCGCGAACGGTTCGACGCAGCGCCCGGGATCAGCCATAACTTCACCATCGATCCGGCGCTGGTGCACCTGTTTGACAGTGAGAGCGGGGCAAGGATCGTTATCTAGAAATTGGACCCCTGGCAGCGAGTTGTCGCCCTCTCTTACGATCACCGAAACTTAGTGGTCCGTATCTTCGATGGTATTGATGGCTGCCAGCAAACTCAGCCCCGTATGATACGCCGGGTCAAGGTCAGGCGTCGCCGGAACGAAGTCGACGGGACCCTCCACTCCTCTCGTCTGATAAGCGAAGCACCGCGTGCGCTGCCAGTATTTCGAAAAGAAGGCCAGATCGGCCTGCTGCCAAAGCTCGAACAGATGTTCATCGGCACCAAACTGAAGTCCCAGAGCACACGCACGCACGGCCTCCGGCATAGGCCACCAAGGAAAATGAGGTGAAAGGGCGTGACCGGTCTTGGCCGACAGGGAGAGGGCGATGCCGGGGCCCTGCAAACCAACCTCTAGACTTCGTTTTAGAATTGAAGTGAGTGTCGGGATGCGCGGGTCCTCAGGTCGATCTTTCAGATGCTCGAAAGCAAAACCGCAAAACTCAATGGCATGACCAACATTACAGATGTCGAGGCCCGGCACATTTAACAGCAGTCCTGATTGCTGATCCGTGTATCGGCTGAGAACATCATCGATAAATCGGTCGGCAAAAGTCGCGCCTTGCGCGTAGTCGGCGCGATGAAGGACACCTGCAGCCCCGAGTAAAATCATTCTGGGACCAAAATCGTCAGCCTCGGATTCGTAACTGGCTGTGCCGAGAACACGCCCTTCATCCATCTGAAACCGGTCTGCCTCGATCGCGGCAACGACATCGTGCAGATACTCGAAATATTGATCCAAGCGCTCAGGATCAAAAATGTGTGCGGCCGAGATCAATCCTTTGGCGGAGAAGGCATCCGAATAGGTGTAAATTTCTCCAGCTGGAGATTGTGGCACGGTGCTGCCGTTCGAGCTTGTTGAACGAACAGGCTCCATGTCCTTGTTATACAAAAAATAGATATGCCCGTCGCGCGCATGGAGCTCAGAAAGGGCTTCAAACAAAATGTAAGCCCTTTCCTCTAGTTGCCTGGCCAGATGCACATCAGTGTCACGATAATGCATGGCGAATGTTGTCAGTGCTTCCAACCCTCGCCCTTGAATCCAGCCGTAGGTAAAGTCAGGCCCCCGCAATCCGGACAACTGAGTGTAATCCTCGCCTGTCAATGAGTTGACCTTGGTGTTGAGGAAGCCATTGGCCAGAGGTTTTCGGGAAAGAATCCACTCCAGAGCGTCACGGTTGCAGGTGTCATATCTGGCCGCCGCCTCATTCAGCCAATTTCGCGCCATCTGTCGTACCCTTTGTGTCGGATGTGAGTTGTATTGTCGATGAGCAGCAACGTGAACGCTGCGAAGCAGCGGGAGTTTGGATTGTTCGTGAGAGAGCAAGACAAAAAGTCACGTAACAAAAACAGTAGTCATGGCTTTCGAGCGGCAATCACACATAGCAATAGAGGTGTGCGCGATACTCGAGTGTCAGATGTGATCGTTGAACGTCATCATCATACGACAATTCGGTTTCCAAATGGATCATCGACATCGAAGCCACCAATAGACGCCATTTCGGTCTCAGGCGGGGCTTCGCACGTCCATATCCGGGACGGCACCCAACCACAATCGCGTTTCAATGTGGCTGCATATTCAGCCCGTTTGAATGCCGCGATCGAGGGGTCTATGACAGGCACGCCCAACTTGTCTTCGAGTTTCTTGTGAAATCCAACTTCGAGCGTGCATCCCAGGATGAGACACTCCGCATAATCCTCCTCAATTGCCTCCCGTCCCGCCTCGAGCAACCTTCGTTCCGTCTCGGCGTGATCTTTCTGAAAATCGTTGACGCCTAACTTGACGTCATAAAAACCGCTCAATCGGTCACTGTAGCCATGCTCATGCACCGTGGATTTCATCTGCCCGACCCATTTGCGGCGCCCGACGATGATCCCAAACCGATTGGACAAGGACGCCGCGATTTCACAGGCCGCAATGCAAGGTGCCGTCACAATCATGTCACCGGATAGTTCGCGAGCCTCTTGCAGGGCGGTATCGTAGAAACAACCGATGACAAAGGCGTCAAAACCTTCACGCTGCGCCGCTCGCACACCTTGCAAAATCCCGGTCGTGACCCGGCCTTCGTACGCTCGAAATTCGATGTGAGTGAATGCCCCGTTTTCGGGTCGCTGCGAGGTGACATGCAGTTCTGTGCCCGGCCGTCGCTGTGCACTGAGTGCTTCGGCGAATAGATGATCGTGAAGATCAGTCCCAACAGGATTGTGAAACATCACGCGCAAGGGTTCTGTCATGGCATATCCTCCACATTTTGGGTTATTCGTCTTTTCGATTGGCGGCCATAGGACCCTCCCGAGGCGGTCGAAATGCAGATCTGATCTCCGGGGTCTAGGGACAGGCCGCTGACAAACTGATAATGTTCCTGGGTGCCGCTGACGCGGAGGACATGCAGTGCATTCAGGCCGCGGCTATCGGCTCCGCAGAGTGACCAGACGGGCACCACAGCATGCGAATACCCCACGGATAGAGAGGCGGTATTTGCCATTCGGTACCGCGTTACCAAACCTTGGCCACCCGCTTGGCCAGCCTGTGAATTCGGTGCCTCACCCAGTCGCTTTTCAAGCACTTCTAGCCCGTAGCGAGCCTCGGCGATTTCGACCGGGCAATTGAACGTATCTCCATGGCTCGTGGAATACATCGCGCTCATCCCCGCGCGTTCTGATGTGGCACCCCAACCTCCCATTTGCGGCTCAACCATTGTATACCGGCGCCCGGTGACAGGGTGATCGCCAGCAATGACTGTGCCGAATATGGACGCGAAGTGTCCCGCAGGCAGCAAGTCGGGTATCGCGTCCGCCAGACAATGCCAAAGCATGTCAAACAGCCTGATACGGGTTTCAAAGTAATAGCCATGCGGGGCGGTGGGACCAGCATCAAAGATCGTTCCCGGCCTGGTCAAGACCCGCAAGGGGGCAAAAGAGCCGGCATTTGCAAAGCGTTCAGGATCCGTCAGTGCCTTGAAAAGTATCTGGCAGGCGATCACCGCCCCGTCCCGGCTCGTGTTATGTGGGCCCGTGCTTTGCTTGGCCGCATCACGCAGATCGACGGTGAACTCGTTGGCGGTAATCTCGATCGAGGCGTGCCAGATCGCACCGTCGTCCTGAGGTTCGGAAATCTCGTAGATTCCGGGTGGTAGTTCAGTTAGGCCCGCCAGAGCCCGGGCCGCGCCGATTTCATGTGCTTCCTCAATCGCTGCGAAGAGTGCAGGCGGGCCATACCTCTCGCACAAACCCCTGATCAACTGGGCTGCACGACGCCCGGCAGAGACCTGCGCCCAAAGATCACCGGTCACAAAGCTGGGCAGACGCGAGTTGGTGCGGATGATATCGATCACCGCTTCATTAACACGACCCCGCGCTATCAACCGGACCATCGGGATGCGGAGCCCTTCGGCCACGATTTCAGTCACATCGACAGCCATTGAACCGGGGACCTTGCCCCCGATGTCGCCCCAATGGGCTATGGAAGCGACCCAGGCAACGCATGATGCTCCATGAAAAACGGGTTCAACCAAAACCACATCATTGAGATGCGTCACGCCGCCGTGGTTGGGATCATTGGTTATGAAAACATCGCCCTCCGCCACCGTGTCACCGTGGCGGGCGATGATCGCCTGAACAGATTTATCCAATACCCCCACGAAGGAGGGGATCCCTGCACCGGAGCTGATCAAATTGCCGTCCGCATCGGTGACCCCGGTGCCGACGTCGAGCACTTCATAGATGATCGGGCTCATCGCGGTTTTGCGCAGGACGTCGAACATCTCCTGTGCGGCGGCCTCAAGACCCGCCTGTATTACTGAAGATGTGAAAGGATCACGCACCGATAACCATCACATCACGCGGCAGATCGGACAGAATCTCTGCCCCCTCATGGCGCAGGATTACGATATCTTCGAGCCGGATGCCAAATCGCCCTGGCAGGTAGATGCCCGGCTCAATCGAAAAGACCATACCCGCATCGAGGACCGTCTGCGAACTGGCGGTAATGTAGGGTTCTTCATGTATCTCGACACCCATTCCGTGTCCGGTGCGATGCACGAAATACTCGCCATAACCTGCGTCAGTGATGACCTTCCGTGCGGCATCATCAACAACATGCGCTTTCACGCCGGGTTGAGCTGCCCTAAGGGCAGACTGCACAGCGGCTTCGACCACTGCATGTACTTCCGCATACCCCTCAGGCTCGGCTCCAACCACAGCCATCCTGGTGATGTCGCTGGAGTAGCCCCCCAGCCCTGCACCAATATCCATAACGACCGCGTCGCCATTGCGCAGAATGGTTTCGCCGGTGTGGTGATGGGGGAACGCCCCGTTGCCTCCAGCGCCGACAATCGTGAAGAGAGGCTTCGCCAATTGATCTTTAAAGCTTTCGCGGATGATCCGGGCGACCTGCTGCTCGGTCATGCCTGCACGCATTTGCGACCAGGCGGCGGTCATTGCCGTGTCGGCGATCTGTGCGTTTTGTTTCAGAATGGCGTATTCAGCTGCATCTTTGCGCATCCGTAGCGCTCCGACTGTGCCTGCGCAAAACTGCCGTGCGGCGTTTGGGATCGCCTCTTGCACGAGAGCGGCAAAATCCGCCCGCATGGTTTCGTCCAGCACAATACTTTCGGACTTTGTCGCGCCAAACTCTGTCAGCAAACGGTCAAACGCGGCCTGTGGTCCGTCGGCATCTGTCCACTCATAGAATGGCAAATCGGTTTGCACCCGTGCACTGTCTGCTTCCAGCGCAGGCATTAAAAACCCCGCGTGACTGGCCGTGATGCAGCCCAAAAGAGGGCGTTCATCGGCGTGAGGGCGCACACTCAAAAGCCAGTCGAGATGCGCGCCTGGTCCGAGGACCACAAGGTCAACCCCTTCATCCGCCATACTTGCGCGCAAACTATCAAGTCGTGTCATGCGTGTTCCTTTCCTATATCCCTGTTTCGATCACGACCTTGCCAAAGCTGGTCCGGTCTTGCCGCAAATATTCCCATGCCTCGACATAGCCTTCCATCGGGAAGGTCCGGTCCACCCGGGGGGCGAGATTTTTTTCCGCAAGGGCTTCGTAGACAAAGGCTTTCCCGCGTGCGCAAGCATCGGCATTTTGCACATAGTTGAACAATGAATAGGTGTGCAGCCAGGCATTTGATTGCCACATTGAGACGAACGGCAGTTCCGGTAGCGCACCCGTCAAAGTCCCGTACATCATCAGCTTGGCATCAGTCGCCAAGGCGCGACCGTACCGCTGCATGAATTCTCCACCCATTGGGTCAAAGGCCGCATGGATGCCCTCCCCACCCGTGACATCGAGCAGAAATTTAGCCATATCTGCCAAACCGTCATCAACATAAACATGATCGGCACCCGAAGCCTCAAGATAAGCCCGATTCTGGGCGTAGCGGGTGGTTGTGATCATCGTTGCACCAGACATCCGCCCGATCTGAAGAGCTGCATTGCCTGCCGTGCTGGTACCTGCGGGTACAAAAATATTGTGACCTGGCGCAGCCTTGGCCAACTCAACGATTGGGAAATAGGCTGTCAGAAATTGCATCCAGATTGAAGCCGACTCAACCGCGCTCAGCCCTTCAGGCGCTTTTGTGATATAGGCCTGGTCGATTAAAACTGTGTCTGCGCTGGCACCCCGGCGGTCGTAAAAGTAAGGTAACGTGCAATAGCGGTCTCCAATCCTGATATCGTGGACGTTCTTGCCGACAGCTTCGACAATGCCAGCTGCCTCCATCCCAATGCGGGCTGGAAAAGCCGAATAACTGAACGAGTACTGATCCCGCATCAGGTCCATATCACCCCAGTTCAGCGCAAAGGCTTCGATCTGCAATCGAACGTCGGTTGGACCCGGCTCTTCTGCGGCGCAGGATTGCAAGCGCAGACCTTCAAAGCCGCTATAGTCCGTGATCACCCATTCACGTGGCATGTTGACCTCCCTGTAGGGTAATTCTCGCGATCCCTGGATCGCGTGAAATGCTCCAAGCCTTTGTTTTGTCGCGTATCCTTATCGCAAAGGTGCTTCAACCTTTCCAGGATAGGCTCTAGACATCACCATAGACATCGCGGGCTGCATCTTTCGTGATTAGGCCCGCACGAATATCGGCCCGCACTGCATCTCTGTCGCGCTTCTTTGGATCACCAAAGCCTGCCCCGCTGGATGTGATCACCCGCACGACATCATCCGTGGTGAGGCCAAGGCCCGACACGAATGTGTAGGTCTCCTGGCTTCCATCCGCCTTGATCACTTCGACGAAATTTCCCGACCCTTCCTGCCCGCCATTCAACGGCCACGGCTTGACCCTGGATCGCGTATAGCCTGCGGTCAGAAAACCACTCACCGTCCTGATCCGATACTCGAGGATCAACCCGCGCCCGCCATTGAACTCTCCTTCGCCACCGGGGGCTGTATTCAGCTCCATCCGGTCTACAAAGAGCCCGTTGCGCGCCTCAGAGATCTCGACGGGCGTGTTGTAGGTTTCGCCGTGAAAGCCGGAGAAGATGCATGGATTACCGTCACGCCCCTCCCACGCACCCCAGCCACCGATTTGCGGCTCGATAATCGTGTATTGGCGGCCCGTATCCGGGTGAATACCGCCAATGAACGTCCCACAAATCGAGCTGAAGTGGCCTGCGGGCAATCGTTCAGGCACATGGGGAGCCATGCAGCGCCAGATCAGGTCATAGACCCGCACTTCGGTCTCGAAATAAAAGCCAATCGCCGCCGGTTCCTGCGCATGGAAGACGGAACCTTCCCGGGTCAGCACCCTCAACGGCCGGAAGGAACCGTCATTGGCTGGCGTGTCGGGATCGGTCAGCGATTTGAATACCATCTGGGCACAGACAATCGTGCCGTCCCGGCTGGTATTGGTCGGCCCGGCATCCTGATCAGGATTATCGCGCAGATCGACAACAAATTCCTCGTCCGTGATGGTGATTTTGACGTTGAACGTGCGACCGTCATCCTGCGGCTCCGACAGCTCGAATGTGCCCTTTGGCAACTTGGCAATCTCGGCCTTCGCCGTCGCCTCACCAAAAACCATGAAACTATCCATCGCAGCGGCAAAGGTCGATGCTCCGTACTTTTCGGCCAGACCTTCCAGCCGTTTGGCCCCGATACGGACCGAGGCGATTGCTGCCCAGACATCCCCCAACAAGAAGTCAGGCATGCGGGAGTTGCAGGTGATAATATCCATAACCGCCTGATCCGTCTGGCCTTCACGGATGAGTTTGATTGCAGGCAGGCGTAATCCTTCCTGGAATATTTCGGTTGCCTCGCCCGACAGGGACCCCGGCGCCATACCGCCCACATCAGAATTATGCGCAATATTGGCAGTCCATGCGATGATCTGGCCATCCCAGAAGACCGGCATCGCAAGCACCAGATCATTGAGATGCGTTACGCCGCCATTCCAGGGATCGTTGGTAATAAAGACGTCGCCGGGACTTATGTCCTGGTGCTTGCTCAAAATGAACTGCACCGATTTGTCCAGCACACCGATAAATGCCGGAATACCGGCGCCGGACGATGCAATCCTGCCCTGTGCATCGGTGATCCCCGTCCCCATATCCAACACCTCATAGATGATCGAGGACATGGCAGTCTTGCGCATCGCTGCAAACATTTCATCAGCAGCGGCCTGGAGCGAGTTCTGGATGATTTCCAGCGTGATGGGATCGTTGCTCATGACTGATCTCCAATCACGACGTGGATGTTGCGATAGGCATCGATCTCGACAGCATTGCCTGGATGGATAACGATGGTGGAGCCGGAGTCTTCTATGATTGCCGGGCCGGTAAATGACATGCCCGGCTTCAGGTTTTCTCCATCATAGATATCGGCCATGTGCTTGCCTTCCAGCGCATAGTCGACTTCTCGTCGACCTTTTAAAGCGGTGCTGGCAGGAGCATCCGATACAGGCTCGGGTACCATGGTGAGTTTACCGACCTCTGCTCGGGCAACGAGATGAATACCGACCATTTCGACGGGCGCGTCGAGACGATAGGTGTACTCGCGTTCGTAAGCCGCGTGGAAATCATCTGCGATTTGGGTCAGCCTGGGGTCTGTAATGGCCCCTTCCAGCAGAACCTCAGTTGTGTGCTCTTGATTTTGGTAGCGGAACTTGCCGTAGCGCAGGAAACTCACCTGCGCTGCATCTACGCCCTCGGCCACGAATGTCTCACGGGCTTTGGTTTCCGCGTCTGTGAAGACACCTTCGATCAGCGCGCCAGCGCCCTCTGTCAAATCGGCGAGTTGCGTCACGAAGTAATCGCGGCGCAGATCGGACATCATCATTCCCCAGGCGGAGAACACAGAGGCGGCTGCAGGCACCACAACCTTCTTGACCTGAAGTTCCTGACCCAGGGCCACGGCATGCATCGCACCACCGCCACCAAATGCCAGCAAAGTGAAATCGCGGCTATCGTGACCCCGGTTCAGCGACACAAGTTTGAGTGCGTTGACCATATTATTGTTGGCGATCCGCACGATACCCTGCGCGGCTTCGTCCGCCGTGACACCCAGTTTTTCACCCAGAGCAACAATCGCCTTTTCCGCGGCATCCATGTCGGCTTCGATCGCGCCGCCACAGAAGTAATCTCGGTTGATCCTGCCCAGCCACAGGTTTGCATCTGTCGTTGTGGCTTCAACCCCACCTTTGCCATAGGCGGCAGGCCCCGGCAGGGCACCGGCTGATTGCGGGCCCACATGCAGCTTGCCAAAATCATCGACCCAGGCAATTGACCCACCACCGTTGCCGATCTCTACCAGGTCGACCACCGGCACCATGATGGGATAGCCCGCCGACTTACGGCTCCGCTCGATCCAGTAATCCGTCATGATCCGCACTTCGCCATTTTCGATCAGCGAACATTTCGCGGTGGTTCCTCCGATATCGAGCGCCAGAATATTCGGCTCCGCTATCAGTTTGCCCAGTTCTGCAGCACCCCAAAAACCAGAAGCCGGGCCGCTTTCAACCATCGCAATCGGCACCGCAGAAGTTGCTGCAAGACTGTCCACACCGCAGTTTGACTGCATGATATAGGGCGATTGCCTGAGGCCTTTGCTGCGCAGCCCCTCATCGAGCTTACCCAGATAACGCGCAGCGACAGGTTGCACATACGCCGACAGGACGGCGGTGTTCGTGCGTTCATATTCACGCCATTCCCGGGTGATCTGGTGAGATGCGACAACGGCGATGTCCGGCCTGAGTCGCACGACCTCGGCCAAGACAGCCTCTTCATGGGATGTATTGGCATAGGAATGCAGAAGGCTGATGGCCACTGCTTGCACGCCGTCCGCCTGAAAGGCGTCCATGATTTCAGGTAATCCCGACAGATCCAGCGGAGCACGCTCCTTCCCCTGGTAGGTCATGCGGCCCGGCACCTCTGCCCGCAAATGGCGCGGTACGAACGGCAACGGCTTTTCGTAGTGCAGATTGAAAAAGTCAGGTCGATTACCCCGGGCAATCTCAAGCGTATCGCGAAAACCTTCGGTGGTGATCAGGCCCACGGTCACGCCCTTGCGCTCGGTCAGTGCATTGATGACCACGGTGGTTCCATGCGCCATGAAATCCACTTCGTGTGCCGAGATTCCACCTTTTTCCAGCACGTTCAGAACACCTGTTTCGAAATCCGGAGGCGTGGTGTCCGTTTTGGCCGTGATCACCTTCATTTGCCCCTCCAGACCGGCCTCAAAAGCGACGAGATCGGTGAATGTGCCACCCACATCAGTGGCCACACGGCGCGTGATTTTGGACATCTCAGGCTCCTTGCTTGAGCGCGGCGGCCAGCAAAAATGCCAGCGCTCCCGGTTGTTTCAGAGTTTGGGCTGCTGCTATGCGCTCCGGCGTGTAGTGACCTGCCTCGTGGAGGCAATTCAAGGTACCGACCACCTGGCCCGCAACAACAATGGGCAGGTTCAGACAACTTTCACAGCCCAGCGACTGGATCAGCTCGAAATCACCAAACACCGCCGCAATTTCCTGGATCGAATTGGCGACGAAGGTCTCACGGCGCGCTTCTACATGCTCGGTCCAGGCGTTCCGCTCAATCGGCTTTTCCCCGCCGGCCGGATAGGCTTCGGGCATATTGCTGAAGGTCCTTCGCGCGACACCGTTGGCATGGTCAATTTCCATCAAGGTGAAGAGTTTCACGCCAATGATTTGATCCACCAAACGCTCAAGCGCTCGGTAGGTTGCTACAGGCTGATCGACGTCAGCCAGTGCCTCAGTGATATCCATCATGCCCCACCGGCTCCCTGTGCCAATGTGTCTCTGAGCTTGAGCTCCGAGCCATCCACCACCGGAACCGCTCCGATCAATGCCCGTGTGTAAGGATCTTTTGGAGAGTCAAAGATCGCTTGAGTGGGACCCAACTCAATGAGCTTGCCGGATTTGAAGACTGCGACCCGGTCGGCCACATTCCGCACAACCGCAAGGTCATGGGTGATAAAAATGTATGTCAGGCCCTTGCTCTGCCGCAGGTCGTTCAGAAGCCGCAGAACGCGGGCCTGCACCAGAACATCCAGGGCGGAAGTCGGTTCATCCAGAACTATCAGACGTGGATCGCAGACCAATGCGCGGGCGATTCCAACCCGCTGGCGCTGACCACCCGACAACCCACCTGGCGCGCGTTTGCGCATATCTGATGGCAGCCCCACCTCCTCAAGCGCGGCCTCAACTGCCGACCAGCGCGCTGCTTTATCACCAATGCCGTAGGTATCCAGTCCTAGCCGGATCGACGCACCAACGGACCGTTTCGGGTTCAGCGACGACAGTGGGTTTTGCTGGACCAGCTGGATGGCACGACGATGGGTGGCGGTGCGTTTTACCGGCAACTGCGCACCTTCGAACAGGATGCTCCCTGAAGACGGCGCAAGAATGCCAAGCAGCATATTGGCCAAGGTGGTTTTGCCTGATCCGCTTTCACCGACAACCGCAAGGCATTCACCCGTTTGCACATCCAAAGACACATTGCTCAGGGCATGAACCGGGCCACCCGGAGCCGCAAAAGTCTTTGATAACGTATTGATTTCCAGCAGGCTCATGACACAGCCTCATGGGTGACCATCGGTGCCAGGAAATCATCGCTAATCTCCGGCACTTCGGGCAGTCCTGCACCGGTGATGCGCGGCACGGCAGACAACAAGGCCCGCGTATAGGCATGGCCTGGCTTGCCAAAAATCGACTTCGTCGGTCCGCTCTCCACGATACGTCCGCGATAAACAACATAGATCCGGTCTGCGAACTCCCGCACTACACCCAGATTGTGCGAGATCAAAAGCACCGATGTGCCGTGATCGGTGACAAGGTCGCGCATCAAGGTCAGCGTTTGAGCCTGCACCGTCACATCCAGCGCCGTACCGGGTTCATCCGCCAAGAGCAGTTTTGGCCGATTGCTCAAGGCCATGGCGATCATGACCCTTTGGTTCATGCCACCTGAGAGCTGGAACGCATACGACTGAAGAACACGTGAAGGGTCG
Organism: Stappiaceae bacterium; assembly: GCA_039976075.1. Classification (GTDB taxonomy): domain Bacteria; phylum Pseudomonadota; class Alphaproteobacteria; order Rhizobiales; family Stappiaceae; genus JBDWFY01. The sequence continues at coordinate 409,317 of JBDWFY010000022.1, read as the reverse complement.
GGGATTGAGACATCAGCCAGGAGTTGCGCCGCTTTGGCGGTGGCCGTTTCGTTGCTCATCCCCGGTACGCGCCTGCGCAGCACCTCTGTAAATTGCCTGCCAATTGTGAAGACGGGGTTCAACGCCGACGTTGGGTCCTGGAATATCATCGACATCTCGGTGCCGCGCAATGCAGCGCGCTGTGAACCCGACATCGTGCTGATGTCGTGCCCGTCAAACGACACTTTGCCTGCGATCCGTGCAGTGCGGGTTTCCTGTAACAGCCCCAGAATAATCCGCGCAGTGACCGACTTGCCGGACCCGCTCTCACCGACCAGCGCCACGCGTTCACCCGCATTGATGTGCAGGGACATCCCATGCAGTACCTCTGTTAGCCCGGCATAGCCTTTGAACCCCAGTTTAAGGTCGACAATATCGAGAATGCGGCTCATTCATCGACCCCCAGAATTTCGCGCAATCCGTCGCCCAAAAGATTGAACCCGAAAACCGCCAGCAAGATCGCCAAGCCGGGAAACACTGAAAGCCACCAGCTGTCGGGCAAATACCGTGCGCCCTCGGCCACCATCGATCCCAGATCAGGGGTGGGAGGCTGAACGCCCAATCCAAGAAACGAAAGCGACGAGGCGATGATGATTACAAAGCCCATGTCGAGTGTCATTTTGGTGATGATCGCAGGCAGGCAGTTTGGAAGAATTTCACGAAAGGCGATATGAGTGGTGGATGCACCGATAACTTCGGCAGCCAACACATAGCCTTCCTCGCGCTCTGACCGTGCAATATTGTAAACCAACCGCGCATACCATGGCCACCACATGACTGTGACGGCGAGCATCGCATTGATCAGTGTTGGTTCCAAAACACCCATCATCGCGATTGCGAGAACCAGTGGAGGAACCGACAGGAACACATCTGTCAGACGCATCAGGACGCTTTCGACCCAGCCACCCGCATAGCCTGCAAAAAGCCCGACCACGGCCCCCAGAGGAACAGAAATCGACAGGACAACAATGCCCAGCACCAGACTTATCTGATAGGCATAGATAATTCGGCTCAAGATATCGCGGCCGACAAGGTCCGTACCCATCCAGTTGCGCGCAGAAGGAGCGTCATTGGCAAAGGCAAAATCCACAACCGCGCCATTGTGCGTTGGATAGGGCGTAATCCAGGGCGCTAGCACAGCAGCCAAAACAATGATCACCACCAGGATCAACCCGAAAAGTGACATCGGATTGGCGGCAAGGATTCGCAGGCTTCGGATCATGCCCCAACCCTCTGGCTAAGCCTGATGCGCGGATCCAGAATGGCAATCAAGAGATCGACAATGATATTGACGACCACAAAGGTCAGCGCGATGATCAAAACAGTGCCCATGATGGCGTTAAGATCCTTGCGCAGGATCACCGCAACACCATAGCGGGAAAGGCCCGGCCAGGCGAAAACCGCCTCAACCAAAAATGCATTGCCAAGCATCGCTGCGAAATCGAGGCCGATGATGGTCAGTGACGGGATAAGCGACGGCTTGAAGGCATAGACGCGTGCGATCCGGGATGGGAAAAATCCATAGGCCTGCGCCATCTCGATGTAGGGCTTGGCATAGGTCTCGACCATATTGGCCCGCGTCAGGCGGGCAGCCTGGCCGATGCCGGACAGCGCCAATGCGATCGCGGGCAAAATGATATGGCGTAAAGCGTCCCAAAACGCGGCTCCATTCCCCGCGATCAGTGTGTCGATCAGCAAAAATCCGGTTACCCGGTCAATCTCGTAGATGTCCTTGATCCGGCCCGCGATTGGGAAAATGGGCAAATAGAATGCGAATAACAACATGAGGATAACGGCCCAAACAAAACTTGGGGCCGACACGCTGACCAGCGAAAGGATCCGAATGATGTGGTCAGGCCAGCGTCCACGATAGCGTGCTGATAAAATTCCTATCGGCAATCCAATGACCACCATCAAGACACCCGCGAAGAAGACGAGTTCCAGCGTCGCGGGCAAGAATTCCGCGATATCCAGCGTCACGGGTCGGTTGGTATAGAGCGACATACCAAGATCGCCCCTACCCAGGTCGGCAATGAAGTATCCGTATTGAGCGATGATCGATTCATCCAGGTGGAGAGCGGCACGCAAAGTTGCGATCTGCTCCACAGTGGCGTTTGGCCCCAAAGCAATGCGCGCCGGATCGCCCGGAATCACGCGTGCAATGCAAAAGATCAAGATGGACACGCCGATCAAAACGATCAGGGAAATACCCAATCGTCTGACAAGAAGGCGAAGAAGTGGAGACATTGGCTGGCCGTTCCAAAACAGTCGGGGCAGCATCCTGCCGCCCCGATAATGAAAGTTCTACTCAACCATTTCCATGAGGCGGAACGAAAAGCCCATTCCATCAAGGCCAAACGCCTTGGAGGGGTCGCTTAGCGCCGGAACCTTAACGCGGTTGGACGCGGCGAATACTGATTGGCGATCAAATCCGTAGATTGTCGGTGCGATCTCAAGGAGGCGGGCGTTCAAGGCGGCGTAGGCTGCCTCACGCTCCGCATCAGAGCCTGCGGAGCGGCCCGCATCAAGATGTTCGTCGACCTTGGCATCGTTCAGATGTTCAGGCGACTGCCACGTTCCGGGTGTAGAAGAGTGATACATGCCGTAGAGCAGCGTATCCGGGTCACCCGTCACAGCATTCACGAAAAGCTGGCTGATATGCGGTGTGTTTTCAGGTTTGCTGACCTGCTCAGCGAATAACGCCCAAGGCAACTTCTGGATTTCTGATTTGATCCCTAACTGTGTGAAGTTCGACTGCATCAGGAGTGCGAAACGTTCTTCCAATGGAACTTCGGCGATCCAGCTCACTTTGATGTTCATGTCTGCGGGATCGTGGGCGCAGGCTTCGAGATGGGCCTTTGCCTTGTCAAGATCCTGAACCTGCACAACGTCAGTTCTGTTCGCACCGTACATACCAACCGGAATCGCTCCGGTCGCCGGGCTGCCAGCTGAAACAGCGTCGTTGATGGCAATCATCTGGATCGCTGTTGCATAGTCAAACGCACTCGCCAGTGCCAGACGGCAATTGACATCGTCCAACGGAGCCTTGGTGGTGTTCATTTTGAAGTAAAATCCACCCGTCCCGGACTCGGTCAATAGCTGCGCGCCGTCTTTTGCCAGAGCTGTGATCACTTCGGGCGGCAACCACTGACTTGCAATGTCGTGCTCGCCCTGCGCAATCAATGTACGTACCGTCGCCGCCTCTAAGCCATAGCGCAGACGCACGGTATCAGGAGCCGCATCCGGCACGCCAAGGAAATAGCTGTCACTCTTTGCCATCACAGTTTCGGACTGTGGATTATGCGACGACACGCTGTAGGCCCCGGTGCCTGCGCTATTCGCAGAGAGATAGGCTTGCCCCCAATCACCTTTCTCATCTTCACCTTCACCAAGATTCGCCATAACAGACGCCTTGTCGATAATCGGCAAACGGACCAAAGAGGCTACGAAAGGCGCATAAGGTTCTTCCAACGTGAAGGTCACGGTGTGTGTATCCGTTGCTTCCGCGCTGACACCGGCAAAGAGGTAGGACAGACCAGCGCCCAGAGCTTGCATCCGTTCCAGTGAGAACACCACATCTTCGGCGGTCATCGGATTACCGCTTTGAAATGTCACGTCATCCCGCAAGGTGAACGTGTAGGTCGCACCGTCGGCTTCCCAGCCACTGGCAAGATGCGGGGCGTGGCCCGGTCCGCCCTGTTGCGGCAACACAAGCGTATCATAGACGTTGAACATCAAAATACTGTCGGCGTAGTCGGACGCCTTGCCAGGGTCCAGTTCGCCCACGGCGACTTCATCCAAACGCAAGACGGTTTCAGCAATAGCCGGGGCGGTCAACACAGTGGCCGCCAATAGCGCCGCGGCAAGCAATGGCTTGTTCATCGGTTGGTTTCCTCTTCTGTTATGGCTGTTTTTGCCGCGTTGGCCGCGACTTCTTTGTGAATGGGGTCAGGCGCGTCACCAAAGATATCCATGGTGCCGCACCACATGATGCTGGCAGTGCGGGTGCCATGGTTCCAGGTGGAATGAACCCGTCTGCTATCAAAATGGATCGAGTCCCCCTTGCGCAGAACCTCTCGCGTGCCTTCAATCTCGACGGTGATTTCACCCTCCAGAATCAAAAACATCTCCTCGCCCCGGTGACTGATCGGTTCACTTCGGTGTCCTGGGCTTTCATGCACAATCACCGAGTGCAGTTGACTCCCGGGAAATACGGTAGACAGTCGCTCGTAGCTCGGGCCAGCGCCCTGGACAGAAAACGATGCACGGTGTCTGTCAAATGTTGCTTCACGCGCTTCAGCTGTTTGTCCCAGGAACGCACTGAGCGGTTTTTGGAGTACCTCCGCCATAGCGACCAATGATGCCAGCGACGGGGCTGTCAGGTTGCGTTCCACTTGACTTATGAAGCCAACCGACAGCCCGGCTCCGTCCGCGACGGCCTGCATCGTCAGCCCCAATTCCTTGCGACGCAGCCGTAGTGCCTCGCCCAGATTGACATTCGTTTCTGTAACGGGTGTTGTTTTTTTTAGCATAGGTAAAATAGAGCGCAGTCTGATCCTCAGGTCAACATTTTTTAGTTATACTAAAAATATGACGGAGGCTCTGGATCGCTAAAACGTCTATTGCCGCCGAATTCATCCCATTGTCAGGGCCTGTCACAAACGCCAAAACCAGAAGTCGTGCTCGAGCAGACTACTTCAGCGGTATCTCCGCCAGGCACTTACGTCGTGACCTGATGTAATGATACTTCGGTAAGTGTCCGCTCTGGTGATATTGCGTCGCGACTTTTAGTGAACCTACAATCCGGGGAACCGTATCGTTCTCTTCGCAATAGAAAGTTGCTGAAGCGACGGTCGCACTCGTTGGATTCCCCTTAGTCATTCGACGGTATTGGACGTCGTTTCTAAGGGCGCTTTTTGCAGCGCAACGGTCAGTACAACCTCGTCAACAAACCATCGAATGGCGGGGTTGAATTGCCCGCGTTCGTGCCAAAGCAGATAATAGGGAAATTGCGCACCCGATTTGAAAGGGACAGAGACAACGCTGGAGAACGCGGCCAGCTGTTCTCCAAGTCTTGATGGCACCGCTGCGACGGCATCGCTGTTGGCTACATGAAACGGCATCGACGTGAAAAACGGTACAGACAGCATCGCGGGACCTACGGCGCCCTTTTCACGCATAATTGTATCCGCCCGCAATCGATCTCCTACCGGGTAGCTGAATTCTATCTGCTGATACGGAGTAACATCCGGAGGATTCAGAAACCCTTTCTGCGCGGCCAATTCAAGCAACGGATGGTTCTCACGCACCAGAAGTACATAGCTGTCGGTAAACAGCTTTTTGACGATCAGATCGCCCCTCACTTCAGTGCCAGCATAAAAGGCGAAGTCAATTTCGCCTTCTTCAATCATCGAAAAACTGGTTGGTACCAGCGGTGTCACATCAACTTGGATGTTCGGTGCAGTTTTGGCCAGCCGTTGTGCGAGCGGCCCGACGATACAGGCTGCAGCGTAGTCGGTGCCGGCGATCCGAAAACACTGGTTCGAAAGTCCAGGATTGAATTGAGGAGGCTGAAAAACAGCTTCGACCGAGTTGATCGCGTCAAGCACCGGCCCCTGAAGTGACAAGGCGTGATCCGTTAACTGATATCCCGCCTGGGTTCGGATCAGCAACGGGTCACCGGCCAGATCCCGAATGCGCGCGAGTATGCGACTTGCTGCCGGCTGGCTGATCTCCAGCAATTCGGCAGTGCGGGTCACGCTGCTGGTCTGCAACAAAATCCGCAGGAATCGCAGAACGCGAAAATCCATCGAAGCCAGCTCTGTATTCATAATTTGCATGACGATCATGCTAGTTTCGTCATTTTATGCATGTCAAGTTTGGTGTTTTTATTTCTCATCGAAACCGAACAAGATGAGGAAAACCCATGAGGCTTTTCAAGTTAATTATCGCAGGCGGCGCTTTTGCCTTTGGTGTCGCCACGGCACATGCCGATGTCTCGACAAAAACGCACGATCTGAACGGAGACGGCGTCGTTACATTTAAAGAAGTGATTGAATTTCACCCCGCAAGTGTCGAGCGAACACCAGAGTTTATGGACCGCCATAGAGGCATATTCGATAGCGCCGACACGAACGGCGACGGGGTGGTTGATCAGAGCGAAAACCAGGGCACCGGTGCCGGCAAGACCGGTACAAAGGGTGGCAAGAAATCCTGACCCGAAAACCCTCCACTCACGACACCTGCGGTAAAGACCCGCTTGTTTTTGTCGTTCGTCGCAGACGGTCAGGCATCACGTTATGTGGAAAGTAAAGACACGCCCGTTTGCCACGAAACCCGCATCCTATGACGCGACCTCACGAAATTCAGGGAGAAATAACATGCAGTTAACCCGCCGAATGTTCACCAGGCAGATGACATTTTGGGCCGCTGCGACATCGATCCCGGTTACCGCCCTCAAGCCTGCGATCGCACGAACAGGGAATGCCAACATGTATGACATCCGCGAAGTGACCTTTACCCGCGATGCCGACACACTTGTGGGGCAACTGTTTGTTCCAGCCGGTAACGGACCCTTCCCGGGCGTGGCGATCATGGGTCCGGTGGCCTTTGTGAAAGAGCAGTCTCCGCTACAATACGCCTCGCGTCTGGCGCAAAGGGGCCTCGCGGTATTGATATTCGACCCCAGGTATCACGGTGCCAGTTCAGGTGAGCCCCGCCGGTTTGAGTCCGGTAAGGCCAAGATCAACGATCTGCGTGCTGCGTGCTGCGCTGGATTTCCTTGCCGGGCAGGATGAGATTGACAAAAGCCAGCTTCATCTCCTTGGGATCTGTCAGGGCGCGAATTGGGCGATTGAGACGGCAGCTCAAGATGACCGGATCGCATCACTTGCGATCGTTGCAGGTCATTACCTGACACCTGAGACGGCGATCATGTATCTCGGCGATGCTGAAGCGGTTCAGGCGCGCATAATTCGGTCCGAAGCGGCAGCGATCAAGTTCTCGGAGACCGGCGAAGTCGACTATGTTCCAATTGTTGGGTCACCGAAGGCGCTGTTAACTGCGCCACCTGTCGCTGAATGGTACCTGCCATGGGACAATCAAGCCCCTTGGTTCAATCATCGCGGGGGCTGGGAAAACCGTATCGCGGCGATGAGCGAAGCAGGAATTTGGGGTTGGCAGATTGGTGATGCGGCCTCGCGGCTTACGCTTCCGGTATTGATGGTCCACGGCGACAGGGCGGCCAGTGGCACAGAAATTCCTCAGCGGATATTTGGGCAGATCCCATCGGCACAAAAATCGCTGCACTGGATCGATGGCGCCAATCAGCTTCAATTCTATTAAGACCCATTGACCATCGACCGCGTCGTGGCGACCCTGATCCCGCAATTTGGCGGGGCTCAGACAAATCTTTAGGTCTGGTCTTTCAGACATTGATCACGAGCCGACCATAAGGATCGGCCCGTGATCATCCATCAATGATTGATCTCAGTTCTGTCTCCACGACAGACAATCTCAAAGAGAGTTTATAAGATGATGAAACACCTGGGACTCTTTATCGCGCTGTCGGTCGTTCATCCGGTTGCTGCAGACGTAGTCGAAGTCACCGGCCTGCCCTCGTTTACCGAAGCGATCCTGCCGCTCGGATCAGATGTCTATGGTATTTCGATCGGGCCCGGTGGTCCCGGTGAAGAATTTGGATCAACGGCCACAAATGGCGGATTGTACAAGCTTGGTCCGGACGGCACACACGAGGTCGTTACGCTCTCGGATGGCGAAGGCCTCCGCAATCCAACCGGGATGGTTGAATTTGACGACCAGATCGTGCTGGTGGATGGCAATCAAGTGATTTCTCTTTCTCCTGATGGACAGGTGAATTGGCGTAAGAGCCATGACGCAGACGGCGTCTTTTTCTACGATGTAGAGAGGCTGAACGATACGACCCTGCTGGTCAGTGATTTCGGGCGCGGTGTTTTCGTCAGCGTGTCAGCAGAAACCGGCGACATTCAACCGATAATGGATGACGTTCAGATCAGCGGGTTGGCAAGGTTCGAGATCGCCGATAATCAAATCTATGCCATATCCTGGGGAAGCGATGACGCATGGGATAGCGCGGTTCATCGTGTCTCCGGTCTGGATAATGATGCCGTTTCTGTGAAACTTGCAGACGGGTTCGGCAATCTTGAAGCTGTTGAAATCGTTAATGGAGCTGTGATCGTCGGCGGCTATCGCGGGCATGAAGAGCATCAGGCGTCCAAGCTGATGAGGTTGGATTCCGACGGTGGATTGCATTCACTCGAGGCAGGGTCGACCACCGAGGGCGTTTCGGACATCTACTTCGACGGCAAATCTGTCTGGTTCAACTTCTTCTATGACGGTGCCTATGCCAAATTGCCTGCCAGACGCGTATTGGCCGGGACGTGATCTTCCCGGCACTCATACGTCGATGTTGATGTCTGCCTCGCAGCACATTCCTCCCTCGACAGGCGACATTGCAGCTTAGGTGATCGTCGGCGATTATCCGGTCAGGGCAGTGATCACCAATCACGCTACGCGTATGAGGAGGTGCAACAATCTTCCGGATCACTACGTGGTGAAAGTCAGGCTGTACGGACCTGCTCGATGAATTTCGTTACTTCCGCTTTCATCATTTCCGACTGCCTTGAAAGCTCATTCGCCGCAGTGGTGACCTGCCCTGCGGCCGCTCCAGCCTCCTGTGACGCCTCAGTGACCCCCGCGATGTTGGAGGAAACTTCCTGGGTCCCCGCTGCGGCTTCCGTAACATTTCTGGAGACTTCTCCAGTGGTGGCGCCTTGTTCTTCCATTGCAGCAGCGATAGCAGTTGAGTTTTCCTCGAGCTGATTGATGACGGTTCCGATTTCGGAGATTGCACTAACTGCCGATTTGGTCTGGGTTTGAATTTCGGAAATTAGTTCCGAGATTCCTTCGGTGGCCTTGGCTGTTTCGTTGGCGAGCGCTTTGACTTCGCTAGCCACAACAGCAAATCCCTTGCCGGCCTCACCCGCTCGGGCTGACTCAATGGTCGCATTCAGCGCAAGAAGATTGGTTTGTTCAGCAATCCCGGAGATCATTGCAACAACCTCGCCGATTTTGTCAGCCGTCTGAGTAAGCGTTTCCATCTTTTCAGCGGTTAACGAAACATTCTCCACCGCCTGTTTCGAGGCCTCGGATGCTTCGGCAACCTGGCGATTTATCTCGCCGATCGAGCTGGACAACTCCTCCGTCGCTGCAGCTACTGTCTGAACATTAACCGACGCTTCCTCTGAAGCGGCAGCAACAGAATTCGCCTGGCTGCTGGTCTCTTCCGCAATACTCGCCATAGTCTGAGCGGTGGTGTTCAATTCCGTGGAAGCCGCAGATACCGTTTCAACAATTCCGCCGACGCTCGCGTCGAAATCGTCCGCAAGCTGGTTCATGGTGTCGCGTTTTTCCTGTTCGACACGATGTTTTTGCTCTTCCTGACTGGCCTCAAGTTCCTTGTTGCGGATCGCGCTATCCTTGAATACCTGGACTGCCTGGGACATGTGACCGATCTCGTCTTTGCGGTCCTGTGCGGGAATTTCCGTTTCCAGATCACCCTCGGCCAAGCGGCCCATGACATTTGTCATCTCGCTGATAGGTTTCGAGAACCGTCGGCCTGCAAATACGCCGATTGCGATTATCAGCAAACTTCCGATCCCAATGCCGACAATCATCTGGTTGCGGAGTGCTGTTATCGGCGCAAATGTTTCTTCCGCGTCCTGCTCCGCAAGAACAGCCCAATTGGTGCCCAGAAATTCGAGCGGCTGGTAGGCAGCAACCACAGGAACCCCTCGGTAATCGACCGAAAGCATAAGTCCATCCTTTCCACCAAGGGCATTGCGAACCTGTTCCGTTTCGATTTTGGTTATCAAAATCGTCGTTTCCTTACTGAACCGCGAGTCGCTGCGCATCAGGAAATCGCTGCCGACAATGTAGGTTTCGCCTGTCGTTCCAAGGCCTGCTTTTTGTTGCATTAGTGCATTGAGTTTGCCGATCGGCATCTGGAAAACAAGGGCGCCTTGAAACTCCCCCGTTTCATTAAGGAGCGGTGTGGATATGAAACTTGCAGGCGCTCCGGCACTGGGCGCGTATGGCTTGAAATCAAAGAAATTCCTGCTCCCGGATTGCGGATTATCGCGCGTGGCGACAAAGGCTTTACCAAGATCGGATTCCGACCATTCACCAGTTATCAGATTGGTCGCGTAATCTAATTCCTTAAAGACCGTGTAGACGAGGTTGCCCTCTGCATCGAAAAGGAAAATATCATAATATCCGCGATCACGAAGCAGCGCTCGAAGATAGGGGTGGAATTCAGCATGGGCCATGCTGTAGGCCGACCCATCATCAGCTGCATCAAGTTTTTCCTTTTCACCAACCGGATGCGCGTTTGCAGTTATATAGAGATCCTGCAGAACCTTTGTCTGGTCGCTACCGAGTTGTTGCCAACCATCGATAAAGGCCATCAGCGCTTTGTGGATCGTCGGGTTTTGGGCTTGTGTAAGAAGGTCGCCGTCGATGCCGCCAAGCCATCCCTTCAGTGCCGTAGTGCGGCCATCTACAACTGCCGAGAGTTTCGCTTCCGCTTCCATTTCCACGGTATGCTTTGCGCCGCTATAGCTGACCGCGGCCGTTGCAGCTGCGGAAATCAAGCCGACACTCAGTATGATGGCGGGGATTTTAATTGATATGGACCAAGTGTTCGGATTAATTCCCATTTCCATTCCCCCAGCGTATTTATTCGACATTAAATACGATAGGTGAAATAGTATTAAAATATAAATAAAGAAAAATTCAATGCAAAATTCATAATTACTAATGCAGAATTATTTATTATTTCAATATTTATGCTTTAATGAATGCATTAATTTTGTTTTCCTTTTTAGGTATACAAATTTTGGAAATAATTCGCTGATAATTAAATAAAATCGCCGTGTATACCCTAGAGATATACATAGTTCTATTTAACATCCAATTGCGAGTAATTGAACTACAGATTTCCAATTGATAGTCTGAGTGCTTGGCGTGTCGGATCTCAATGAAGCTCTGGTCCATATGAGCGCGTCATTCGGGACAGCAAGATGTCGAATGTGAACCGAATCAGTTACGAACTGCGTGATGTTATCGAAGTGACCGGCTTTTCCAAACAGGTCCTTCACGCCTGGGAACGTCGTTATGGGGTCGTTCGGCCGAGACGGGGCGAAGATGGCTCACGGCTCTACTCGGATGCTGATCTGCACCGCCTTCAACTGCTCAGAAAATGTGTCGATAGCGGTCATCGGATCGGACAATTGGCTTTGCTTGATGATGGTGAGCTGAAACGTACCGCTATTGATGGTGTTCCGAACACTGAAATTTCTGTCGATGATATTCTGGCTGCAGTGCGCGTGGTTGACACAGCAACCATTGAAAATCGTCTGTCTGTCCAGTTTGCCGCTCTCGGGCCGATACGGTTCGCGAAATTTGTTGCGATGCCTGTTCTTGCCGCAGTTGGCTCGATGTGGGAACTTGGATCAGCTTCAATTGAGGCTGAACACTTCGTAACGTCCGTTGTTCGAACGTTTCTGGGATCGGGACTGCAGTTTACGCAGAACCGCGATGTTCAGGCTCTGGCCGTTTTTACAACGCCGGAAGGCGAGTTGCACGAACTCGGTGCGCTGACAGCCGCCCTTTTCGCCCAGTCGGCTGGACTTCGGGCAGTATTTCTTGGTTCACAATTGCCCCCCAACGCACTTGTCCGGGCAGCGACGACGCTTGGTGCCAGTGTTGTCTGTCTCAGTTCCAGCGTCCTTTCAAGGGAACGTCTGGCACTGTATGTAACGGAAATTTCCGATACATTGCCTATGAATGTCGAACTGTGGTTGGGTGGAAACGCATTTGCCGCATTACGCAATGACTTGCCCGAGCGTGTATTTTTCTTTGAGGATTTTTCGGATTATCTGGATGCAGTCCCCCGTTTTCGCGTGCGGGCAACGCGGGCATAGCTTTGATGCCTGCAGGAATAATTCGTTCCCGTGGACGGGTCCGGTACATGCTGCCTGGGCAATGCATGCAGTCGTGTGAACGATCAGAGTTTCGGCAGTTCGGCCTCAGACGGATTCAGAAACCATCGTAAAACCTGTGCCGCCCCTTCCAGGGTGGTGTCAACGAGCGGACACCAATTCACACAGGGCCGACCATTTCTCAAAACCGACCACGCGTTTGCGATCCGGATAGGGGTGGTCATTCTTGTCGGTTTTTTCCCCAGCATTGGCAGCCAGAAAAGCTGTTTCTATGGCATTGACAAGCGGATCGATCACGCGATTTGCAGGCCAACCCAAAGCCTTCGCTGTTGGATCCGCGTAGCCGAGCATTCCCGTGCAGCCAAACACTATGGCTTTGGCTCCGTCTCGGTCTCTGACAACTTTCGCGCCTCTGATTGTGGCCTCAATCGAGGAGTCACGGGCACGTTCGAGATCCAGAACCGAAACCCCTATGCCATGAACCGAACGTAATTTTTCATGCGTTCCATACTGCCTTGCCAATCGTTGAAAGGCCGCTTCCTGGCGTTGTAAAACGGTGACCACCGAATAGTCACCAAATTCGGCGGCGGCCTTCAAACCTGCCTCACCTGAACCAACCACCGGGATGGTTACAGCTTCTCGCGCGGCTTCAAGAGCCGGATCCAGCATACAATCGATGACAATCGCATCAAAACCATCTGCTTGTGCGCGACAGGCGGCATCGACCACACCTGGTGCGGCAAGAACTTCGTCAACGGCAGATTCCACTGAAGCCGGACCACGCTCCAAAGTGATTGTCGTGACATTGCAGTTGTCCGGTGTGGCACCGTTCAATTGGGCGTCGTCTCGAAAGTCCTTTGTGGTGATCGGAGTAATCACACATATATCCGTCACAGCACTCTCCTCGTGTCCAAAAGGGCAATCAGTGTCAACGATATGGGACCTGCGCGATGTTACAGCGTATCCCGGAAAGGTTGAATTACCTTTGCGACAAGAATACTCGAAAAAACAGATACTTGGAGCATTTCACGCGGTCCGACAACCGCGAGAATTGCCCTAGTGGTCTCCATTCCACGCCAAGTCTTCAAGCCGTATGAAGGGCTCGGTAATGTTTGATGCCTTCGGCCCAATTACTTCCAGGGCATCCGGTGTTCGCATTTCTTCAGTCGCGGCAACCCCGATAACCTTGACCCGCTGGCCGTAACGCAATGTTTCTGTCGTGATCGCTTCACCAGTCTCACGGTCCAGAATAAAAAGCAGGTCTGGAACTATTGCGACCGTTTTGCCATTCAGTTTGGCCAGCGAATATTCGTTTCTGAAGGACAGAAACATTTCATCGCCGCTGTCGCCAGCTGCCGACATCGTAACATTGCCAACAGTCCACCCATTTTCCGTGCCGCGGATGACATCCTGAACCTTGCCGTCGAATAACACCCGGGCAAATCTCGGCGGCTGGGAAGTCGCAAAATAAGCGGCCAATCCTTCACAAATATCTTCCTTGCCTTCGATGCGAAGTTCACGGACTCGTTTACCAATATCTACAGCCAGCGATACCGTACGTGGCACGCAGGTTCGCCGGACCTCTTCACCGGTCATCGCATAGCTGGCGACCTGCGCAATGCCACCCATCTTCACGCAAACCGCACGTCCATAAACTTCAGTGCGCAAGGCACTGTCGGTTTCCAGGACAATTGTATTTTCAAAATCATCCGCCATCACGAACGGTGAGCAATTGACGCCATATATATTGAATGTGGTCATCTGGAACTCAGGAAAAGCGCGTCCCATGCCGTCGCCATCCACAACCGGCAATCCCATTTGCGCTGCAACAACCAGAGGCAGTGTCGCGTTCACACCGCCTGCTTCAAGCGGAATAATTGCATTGAATTTGCGCCCAACTTCTTTCTCGATGCGACGCATTGCTTTCACCGTTGCGTCTGCGTTGGGAAGTTTTTCAACAAAAACGGTTGGCGCGCCCATACAGGCAACGCTGATCGCAAACATATCATCAGGAACGTCATTGGGATCTATCAGATCTACCCCGCCGCACTTGGTCAGCTCCTGCTCCAGCATCAGGCGACCAACATAAGGGTCTCCACCACCACCAGTACCCAAAATGGCTGTACCGCGGATGAAATCAGGCAGGTTTTCCAGTGTGATGCGTTTCATTGCAACTTCTCCGCCTGCTCAAGATCTCCAATCGCCTTCACCTTGATCCGAACTGCACCAGCCGGTAGATAAGCCAACGGCATTTCCTCAATACTGACAATTTCCGTGCTGCCTGCCGACGCTCCCGCCTGCACAGCGCGGTTGATGGCTTCCTCCTTCGCCTGCGCGATCGATTTGTCCCGTCCGATGTCGTTGTAGGAATAAATTCGATCAATCTCTCCGCCGACCTGCGCCAAACCAGCACCGATGGCATTGGCAACACCCGAAAGTTCGGGGCGGATCATTTCACTGGCCCCTTTGATTTTGCGATTAATCAGAACACTGCCGCCCCCAACCAGGATTACCGGAACATCGCCCTTGCTCGATTTTACGCGATCAACAGTGGCTTCCAGAGAGTCGTGCAAACAGGTAACAGCCGCCTCGATCATGGCGGGGTCCAAATCCGAAATCAGGGATTTGTCGCCAATATCAGCATAACCGGCCGCCACAGCAATATCGGTTGCTGTCAAGGTTGGGCCACCGAAAACTCTAGCCTTTGTCAGCAGATCAAGTGCGACGGAATCCGGACCAACAGTTGTACCTTCGTCAGTTGGCCGCACGATACTGCCCCCCCCTAGTCCGACCGCCAGTACATCGGGCATTCGAAAGTTCGTACGAACTGACCCCACATCTACAGATATGGCGGATTCGCGCGGAAATCCGCCTATCAGCACACCAACATCCGTCGTCGTTCCGCCGATATCAGCAACAATGCCGTCCTGAACGCCGGAAAGAAATGCGGCACCCCGCATCGAATTGGTCGGTCCCGAAGCAAAGGTCAATACGGGGTATTTTTCGGCAAACTCCGAAGTCATCAGTGTGCCGTCATTCTGACTGACAAACAAAGGGCAGTGAATGTTGAGTTTAAGCAGCGCATTGCGAAAAGCCGTTATGACTGCCTTGGAAAGGTCAGCCAGGGACGCATTCATGATTGCCGCGTTTTCACGTTCAATCAGCCCAATTCGTCCGATCTCGCTTGAAAGGGTAATTTCGCTGTCCGGCATCTCATTGCGAATAACTTCCGCCATGCGGTTTTCCATCGCATCGTTAATCGGGGTAAATACGCCCGATACAACAACTGATTTTATATCCCGCTTGCGCATGTCCCTTGCTGCTTCCGCAACTGCGCGTTCGTCCAGTCTGTTGATCTCACTCCCGTCGAAATCGTATCCGCCCTCAACCAAATAAGACTGGCGACCGATTTGCGAAATCAGATGTGGTGGAAATTCGGTCATCGGAAGAACGCTGCGAGTGGCAGGCAACGCGGCACGTACAACACCTACCGGCACAAGTTTTTTGCCCTCGACAAATGCATTTGTGAACTGTGTCGTCCCGATCATCACGCTACTGATTTCAGCAACATCGCAGCTCGAGCTGCTCATAATACTGCTGATCGCTTCTACAATCCCTGAGCCCACATCATGGGTCGTGGGAGATTTGATGGAGGCAACAATATTGCTTCCATCCAACAGGACTGCGTCAGTATTGGTGCCGCCAACATCAACCCCAATATGCATACGAGGCCTCCAATGAACAAAATCTGCTATTGGCAGTTTCGAATTTGGAGCATGTTTTGGGCAAGGACAAGAACGGCTAGGGCTGACAGCAATACGGATAGGTGATCCTATGAATTGGCCATTTTGTCGATAATTGGCCTAACGCCGTGTTGCATGGCAAGTTCTGCAGCGAGTTTGCGGGAGTTCACTCCCAATTTGCGATAGATGTTTTGCAAGTGGAATTTGACAGTTGGTTCGCTCAGATTCAACGCACGGGCAATAACCTTGTTTGCATTGCCTTCGGTAAGACTGGACAACACTTCGAATTCCTTATCCGTCAGTACTTCGGACAGGATATGGCCGGGATCCGGGTGATCTTTTACCTTCGAAAGCAGGTTGGACAAAAAGGACAAGTCATCTCGCACGTAACCGGATACACCGCGTTCGCGGACAACGGTCTTTGCGGCTTCTGCAAAGCGGTCAGATTCTCTCAGGAATGCGCCCTTCATACCGTGTTGTCTGCCCAATTTCAGTGCCTGAGCCAGTGTCTCCGCTGCACTTTTGGTATCGTCGGCCGATACTGCCGATATCATGCTTAGAACGAGAGCCCTGAGTCGGTATCTGTGGAGACCTTCGTCACGGCATTCCTTCTCGATCTGCCTGGCTGTCTTCAGCGCCTTTTGGGGGTCGCCGAAACGGGACTCAAATCGCGCCAGTGACAAGCGTGACAAAACTTGCCCTCTCCAGCGAAGGCCGTCAGCACCGCGACCCTCCTGTATTAGTGTACGAACGCTACCGGCCAATCGGCGTGCCTCCTGCTCACGGCCTGCACTTACTGCCAGATCAAGTTCAAGTATTTTGAGTTGTCGTGAGAATCGAGGCAGACTGCGCCGAACGATCATTGCCTCAGCCTGAGAGACCAACCCGAGCGCCTCTTCGTATCCACCGGTCTCCAGTTTCATCGCCAAACACGTTTCATAACCCGCCAAAAAGACTTCGCTCCAACCTTCCCGGTTGTCTGCGTCGTTCAGTGCGGCCGTCAAACTGGATTCGAGATTACGGGAATCATCAGCCTCAAATGCCGTTTCGCTGAACATGATCGTGGCAATGGCACTCAGGTTCGGATCGTGGCAAAAAAACTCGCGCTGCATCTCTCGGGCCCGACGCCGTCGTTCGTGAGCAATTGCAAACTCGCCCAGGTCCAGATTTACAACACTTAGATTGAGATGCATGAAAAAGACCAAGTGCTGCCAACCCAGATCAGCGTACAGCGCCATTGCCGTTTCACCTGCTTCACGCGCTTTCTCCAACTCACCGAGCTGGATGTAAAACAGGCATAGGAAATTATGGAGGACTCCGCGTTTCAGCTGATCTTTTACCGGCGTTTGTTGCGCTGTATAATTCAGTGCTGCTACTTGTGCTTCAGAAATGTTTCGGTCTTCGTAAAGGCGCAAATGCACTTCAAGCAAAACGATTTCACGCTCCAGCTCACGGTCAGACGGCAATGCACCATCGCGCGCATCCTGAATCACCAGATTGGCTTCACCAGTCCGACCTGACTTCAACAAAAGATACGCCCGAGCCAAACTCAGCCGGGGTGATGCGTTGATACGCTCTAGCGGCAATAACTCTATGAGCGGGGCCAAACGCTGTGCGCCGTGACAAATACCGATCTCGGTTCCGCCGGCATCCAAAATAATCTGTTCAGCCACGTCCGGAGCACCGGTACTCATGGCCAGTTTTGCTGCGCTGTAATGACGGCCATGTTCATTAAGCCATTCCGCAGCCCGCAGATACAAACTGTTTCGTCGTACTTCTCCCAGGGTTTGCTGACGGTGCAGCAGATAGTCCTGTAACAGCTGGTGATAACGGTACCAGCTGCTGTCTCCATCCGTCTGCTCGAACACAAGGGAGTGGGCATCATTGAGCGAACCAAGGATTTCCCAGCTGTCACTGGATCCGCGCATATGATCGGCCAAATCTCCGTTGACGGGATTGAGATGCGCTGTTTCGAGCAGGAATTGGTTCTGTTCAGCCGTCAGGCCGATCAAAAACTGCTCATTCAGATATCCGGCCAGATCAAGACCGCTTCGCAAGGGCCGATCTCCGGCGAGATCCACCAGATGACCTTGGGCGGAGGACAATCGCATCAGCTGCAACGCCGCGGGCCACCCTTCCGCGTAATCGTAATAGCTCTTGATCGTTTCCGGTGGCAAAACCTCTTGCAGCAGCACGGACGCCTCAGCCAAATTGAATTTCAGCTGATCCATTCCAAGATCAGTAACCTGATCGGAGAGACGTAACTTCGCTAGCGGAAATGCAGGCGGCATGCGAGTTCCGATAACAATATGAAAATCATCATCACCCCGATGCAGTATGCGACTGATCGTCTGCATCTCAAATGACCCTGCTTCATGGAAATCGTCCAGAAACAGAAAGCCTCGACGCGCCGCGGGCGCTGAATCTGGTGGAGATGTTTCACGAGTACGTCTTGCCAGCGCAGGCTTCAGCGCTGCATCAAAGTCATGCAGAGCGGGATCGATTGATATCCAGGTTGTGGCGGCTCCGGCAGCATCCAAATGCCGAAGCCAGGACTTGAGCAAGGTGGTCTTGCCATATCCGGCGGGCGCTTCGACAAGCGTCATCCGCCTGTGTGTTCCAGAGAGGAAAACTTCCAGCAGTCGCGGGCGTTCAAGAATTCCGGTTTTCAATCCCTATTCCTCAACAAATTTGCCCCATTTTCGTGACCGCCAGATAGTCCAGTTCAAAGAAAACTAACAGGCCTGCCTCTTGTCAAGCCAATGGGGGATTGAGAACCAGGACTTCATCGAGTGACTTTGGACGGGAAACAGGCACGCGAAACTCAGGTTTAAGGTGCCCTGCCGACATCATGGTGATAACCAGTTCGTCATCTAGAATACCAAGGCATTTGCGCAGGGCGCGGTCCTGGCCAGGTTCCGTGCTCCAGTTGAGAAAGCATGCGCCAAGTCCTTCTGCATGAATGGACAGTGCCAGGGTCATCGCAAAAATACCACCATCTATCCACCCTTGATAGCGCTCCCCGATCAGGTTCATTTCGCTGATATTGGCCGTCACCACGAACAGGGTCTGGATCTCTTGCCGAAAGCCCGCATTGCCCGCCTGATAGTTCAATGCGATCTGCACATCTTGCTGATCAGTCAACGCATACACTTTACAGGTTTGACGATTGCACACCGACGGACAGTGCTGCGCATTCTGCACAATCCTGCGGATGGTATCAGGTTCGAGGCTGCCTTCTGCATATTGTCGAATGCTATGTCGATTTTGTATAAATTGCTGGAAATTGACCATGGCGGCGGCTCGAATTTGCTTTGCAGTCACCAGCTCCGATCCCCCAGAGCAATCAACATCATTCAGGGCAATTTCTCGCGAAACATCTTCGAACTCGCGTTCAAGTGCCGACAGGTCATGATCCCGTTCACGATGATAGTCAAAGTAACTGGTCAGCGTCGACAAAGCCCAGGCTACCGTTTCATCCGCTCCAAAATCGCGATTGTATGTCCGTAGTTTCTTGATAACGGATTTTACTTTGTCCTGGCCGTATCCCAACCGCACATCGGGAAAGCACATACCGCCTTCCAGATAATGGATGAATATTCGAATAATCGCGCGTCGATTACCCCTGGAGGTTTGGCGTGAAATAAAGCTGTATTTCCGGTATCGGGCAAAATCATAAAGATAAGCGCGAACAAGATTGATAGTCGTTTTAAATGTCGAGAGCATGATATTCGAGATTCATGAATGTCCTAGGCAGTGATGATCCAACCGCAATCGACACGCCAGCCGATATCGATTTTGGTTCCAGGCTGGAATCGCGGAACATCATGGCGGTTGGCCACTTCAGCGACGAGATCCTGCCCCTCGAAGTCCAGCAGAAACCGAATAAACGATCCCTGATAGGTCACCTTCTTTAGCGAAAGCTGCAGCTTGTTGCCGTCATCAGGTTCAGCCTCACCGCCGATAAGAACGCGCTCAGGTCGCAATGCGAGAACCACGCTGTCCCCAACAGTCAGCTCATTGCGAATAGGTGCTCTCACAGAGTGCCCACCGACATCCAGAACACAGATGGCATTTTCAATAGAGACAACGCGAGCATCCAGAATATTCGATTCACCAATAAATTCGGTCACGAACCGGGTGTTCGGGCGTTCGTAAATTTCTTCCGGCGTCCCAATCTGGGCTATTCTGCCATCATTCATCACAGCGATGCGATCGGACATGGTCAACGCTTCACCCTGATCATGAGTGACGTAAATCGTGGTAATACCGAGTGACTGCTGAAGATCCTTGATCCAGAATTTCATCTCTTCACGCAGATTCTTGTCCAAAGCCGATAAGGGCTCATCCAAGAGAAGAATGCGTGGTTCGGTGACCAGGACGCGCGCAAGCGCGACCCGTTGTTGCTGGCCACCTGACAATTCTCGCTGAAAACGATTTTCGAACCCGGTCATCCCGACTTGTTCCAGCGCAGCCCGAACACGCGTGTCAATGTCACCTTTGGCAATTTTTCTAAGCTTTAGTCCAAATGCGATGTTGTCGTAGACATTCATATGCGGAAAAATCGCATAATTCTGAAACACAAATCCTATCTCGCGATCTTCAGGTGGCGATTGCGAGACATCGATGCCACCCACCTCGATACGGCCGATGCTGGTCTCCTCAAAGCCGGCAATCATGCGCAGCGTCGTCGACTTCCCGCAGCCTGAAGGCCCAAGCAGGGAAAAGAACTCACCTTCGACGATTTCCAACGAAATGTTGTCGACAGCGGCAAAGTCGCCAAAGTGTTTGCTCAGTTCTGAAAGGACTACATTCGCCATGCTGCTTACCTGATTAGGCAGACCCGGCGATGAACGCCATTGCCGGGTCTGCTGTCCTTAATTAACCGGCGAAAATTTCATTGGTGGTCTCGACAATCTCATCTTCATTGTCCAGATACCAATTCCAATCGGGGATCCAGAGACCATCGAGCGCGTCAGCCGTATTCGTGACACCCTTGTTTGTCAGCCTCTCCGGCAGTTTCGCATTCTTATTGGATGGGCGCAGATAAAAGGTCTCAGCCGCCTTATTCTGGAAGCCCGGATCCAGCTTGGCATTGACCAGCGCAAGTGCCAGTTTCTTTTCAATCGGATCCGAGTAGCGGGACACGGTATGCGTCTGTGTCAGGATCGGTTTTTTCTCCCACACCAGAGGGGCAACCGGAATATCCTTGTCCATCTGAAGGAATATCTCACCTTCCCACTGAACACCGATTTGCACTTCACCGCGTTCAACGAGAGTTTGCATATTGCCGGTGAAGTCGCTGATTTTCATTGGCATCGCAGCCCGCATCGCCTCAAACCCTGCCTTCAGGTCGTCCGGTCCGGAGCCGAATTCGGCAGCAGCAGTCATGAAGAAGGTCATGAACAAACCGTTTGAGGTGATGTAGGTGGCACGCTTGTCTGCGAACCGCTCCTCCCAGAATGACTTGAACCCGACGGGAGCCGGATCAACAAGATCTGTGCGCCAGACATGGGCATATTGGCCGAAGCCCCAGGTCACACCCAATCCACTTCCAAACGCGAAGTCCCAACAGTCAGATGCGTTGGGAAGATTTTCAATCAGCTCATCAGCTGAAAGGAAATAATCACCGGCTTTTCCGAGCTTGATAATCTCGTTCAGGTTCCAATTGCCCATATGGAATGCCGGGTCCTTCGGACCGCTGGCAATATATTTGGGAAACCATGGGAATGAAGAATCGTAAGCAACCTTGCAGTTGTAGGTCTTCTCAAATTCGTCGATCGCGTTCTTCTGCATGAACTCCTGCCAGAACCCGCCCCATTCATTTATGCGGATCGTGGCGCCACCGCCATCAAACGGCTGACCATCCCACATCACATCCTGCGACCAAACATGATTGATGTTGAACATACTGACCGGGCCAGCCAGCACAGCGGCAGCAGCGCCGCCCTTGAGAAGACCCCGGCGGTTCAATCCTGAAGGTGTTTTGTTCCCTTTTGACATATCACTCTCCTTTGCTGATTTATTGTTTTCAATTCATGAGAAGTTGACATTCGCCAGTTGCCGCAAGTTGGTCAGTTTTGCGGTAATCAACATCGATACGACAACAAGAAAAATCGCGAATATTCCGGCGGCAGCGGCTGTGGGTTCGAACGTATACCGAAGTGAAGAATACAGCGCTATCGGTAGTGGATTGGAATCCGGTGGGGTCAGGAACAGCGACACATCAAACTGACCGAACGACACGATGAACGAGAAAACCGATCCGGCAATGATCCCTGGAGAAATCACCGGAAGCGTAATTGCACGAAATGTCTTGAAAGGCTTGGCGCCCAGACTGCGGGCTGCTTCTTCCAGGGTGGTATCAAATCCAACCAACGCAGCATTCACCGTACCGATGACATAGGGGCACGTCACCAGTACATGCCCGATCACCAGTCCAGGCATAGTGCGAACCAGTCCCAGGCCACTGGAAAGATAAAACAGATAGAGCGCGAGCCCCAATACAATTCCCGGCAGCATCAGCGGCGCCATGAAAAAGGCGCGGGCCATTTGTTTGCCTCGAAATTCTGTGCGGGCCAGCACCAAAGCAATTGAAGTTCCCAGAATTGTAGAAATGACCATGGTGACCACGGCCAAAACCAAACTGAACAGATACGCAGGAAGAAAGGCATCGGACTGGAAAAAGGCTATGACCCAGCGCAGTGACAATCCCTTTGGCGGAAAAGTCAGATGGTCACCGGAATTCAAACCTGCCAGCACCACAACGATGACCGGCGCCAGCAACAAGACCAGCGCAATGATGGCCAGCAGCTTCAAAGCAAATGGCACGGACGCCTCGCGCCGCATCGATTTGTTGTGTCGCGCCATCAGATACGGCCTCCGGATGCCTGAGCCGCAGCGCGCTGATAAATCAGCATCACAAGAAAACTGATTGCGAACATCACGACGGCAATGGCAGCTCCAAACTGCCATTTGCCGAGCTCGGCAACCTGCTGAAAAATATGGATCGGCAGCACGACCACTTTCCATCCTCCCATCAGCGTTGGAACAACATAAGATGAAAACGAGATCGCAAAGACCAACAGCAGTCCGGCAAGGATGCCCGGCATGCTCATGGGTACCGTGATCTTCCAGAATGTCTGCCATCGCCGCGCGCCGAGACTACGGGCAGCCTCTTCGAGGGATGGATTGATGCCTTGAATGACACCGACCAGTGAAAGCACCATGAACGGAAGGGAGAACTGAACCAGCCCCACAACCACGCCAGTGAAGTTGTACATCAGCGGCAGCGGCTTTTCGCCGATAACGCCGATCCAGCGCAGAAACTCGTTGATTATGCCCACATCACCCATCAGGACCATCAGTCCGAACAGACGGATAACCATGTCCAGCTGCATCGCACACAGCACGAGTATCATCAACGTCGTGTTGCGCCGCGTATCAGTGGTTTTCGCTATCAGAAACGCCAGCGGGTAACCGAGTAAGAGAGTGATGACAGACACAAGTGCAGCCAATCCGGCGGAACGCACTGCCGCGTCATAGTAAAGCGCGCGCCCGAAAAACCGCTCGAAATTTCGAAAATCAAACATCCATTGGACAGTCGCATTGCCGATGGAAGGTTTGTCGAGAGACAGTAAAAATAGGCTTGCCAGGGGCACGACGAAGAAGATGACAAAGAACAAGGTTCCGGGTGCAGCCAATAGTGCACTGCGTCCGGATTTGCCTATTCTTTGCAAGAACGCTGACACCGATGCCCCATTTTGTCTTTCCAGGAAACTAGCCCTGTTGCCCAAATCAGTGCTGCTGCTTTCAGGATACTTCTCAAGCGATCGAGCACATGCTTCAATTTATTTAACCCGCTGAATTCACCATAATATCAGCGTAACTGCGTTCTCAGACCAATAGATGATTTGGATAGGTGCTGCCGACAGATGGATAGGTATGGCGCAGGCATCGACTTTGACGAGCCATTTTTCATGGATACAGTAGCTACTCTAGCGGCCGGAATTGCATCGTATTTCGTATCCGTGACTGTACTGTTTGGGCCGCACTTCAGCGTTCCACGTGTTGCTCACGTATTTTTCGTCCACACTATGGTGAACTCAATGCCAACTCACGTTCCGAGTTTGTGCAGCAACGATGCGCCGGTTTTGATGCCCCGGATGAAAAGTTCGATTTCCAGATTCTCATTGGGGGCATGATTGGCTTCATCCGCGTTTGCATACGGTACAACGAATGCCGGCCGGTTTAATATCTTGGTGAAAACGTAATCAGGCAAACTACCGCCAACAGTGGGGAACAGCAGCGGTTCCATTCCCGTTGCAGCCTTTATGGCATCAATGATGAACGGGGCAAACGGACTGTCCATCGGTGTTTTGGAGGGGAGCATGCCATTTTGCGGGATGAACTCCACATCCGGCGCGTACCTCGCAACATGAGCCCGCACTTTTTCAAACACATAGTCCGGAGTAAGAGGTTCCACCAACCTGATGTCACACTTCACAAAGGCTTCGCACGGCAATACGGTCTTCATGCCGTCACCGCCGTAACCACCGTGAAATCCGTTGACCGTCAATGTAGGATGGAACATCGTCCGGTCATAAAACTCCCGCGACTGCGGTTCATCCAGCTCCTCAAGGCCAAATTCGTCCTTGATCTTCTGGACATCGAGCGGCAGGCGAGAAACCGCTTCCCGTTCGACATTTGTCGCCCGAACCACCGGATCCTCTATGCCGTCTATGGTAATTTCGCCCGTGGGTGATTTCATTGTTGCCAGGAGATGGACAAGCTTCCAGATCGGGTTGGGTACAATGCCACCCAGATTACCTGAATGGACATCTCGCGAAGCGGTCCTGCATCGCAATTCGAAACCGGCAACACCGCGCACACCGAAGGTGATGATCGGCGTTCCGTCTTCATGCAATGGCCCGTCCGAGGTCACAACCAGATCGGCGTCATTCAGCAGGCCTGTATTGTTGCGCACAAATTCCGCGATGTGAGGACTGCCGATTTCTTCCTCGCCTTCGAGAAGAAACATGACATTGCACGGTAAGTCGCCAGTCACGGCAAGGTGAGTCTCTAAAGCCAGCAACTGAGCAAAATGCTGTCCCTTGTTGTCACCAACGCCCCGCGCATAAATCCGGCCGTTACGAATAGTCGGTTCAAATGGCGGACTGATCCACGCCTCCAGCGGATCCGGTGGCTGGACATCATAGTGACCATATAGCAGCACCGTCGGTTTGGCCGGATCCACATCCCGCCGACCAAACACGAACGGATGCCCGGAACTTTCGATAAGCCGTGCTTCCATTCCTAGGTCTGTCAGCTGGGCCACCAGTAGATTGGCAACTTCGCGAATACCCACATTGTGCGCGCTAATACTGGGATGACTGACATAGTGCATCATCCTTTCAATATAGCGGTCCCTGTTGGCTTCAATATGGGCAAATATCGGTTCCAGCTGGTCCATGGATTCGCTCATGCCCGAACACCGGGCTTTCTCCGAAGGATCAAGGCGCCGGATGTGTGAACCTCGCCATACCAGCTCGGCGGAAGCACGGTCGTGGTATCCAACTGTGTCACAATCATCGGCCCCTCCATACGCGTCCCCGCAGCCAGACCTGCTCGCGGCACCACGGGCGTCATCATTGCACCTTCTGCGAAATGGACGTTCTGCATGTCTGTTTCCGAACTGCCGGGAGCATCCATGAGCGCCTGTCGTGGAGAGGGCGTGGTGCGACCGGCGGCTTCGACCCGAAGTGTTATCAACTCAACCGCAGCCTCCAGAACGAAGCCATACAAGGCTTCATGGGCCGCTTTGAATCGCTCTTCTGTTATGTCCGGCTTCGATCCCCATTCGACTGCAATTTCGCCTCCCTGACCGTGAAAGCGCAGCAGGGCAACCAATCGGATATCGCGGTTTTCATCACGAACACCTTCGACCGTCAGCCAGTTTTCTGCCTGTTTTAACAGTTGTTCGAATATAACATCGCCGGCAACCTGATCGATGGCCCCTGCCTTCGGTAATGTCTGGCTGAATTCAGCCTTGAGATCGGCTGCCAATAACCCATCAGCGCACAAAAGACCCGGCGCAGCTGGGATCATCACTTGGGAAATCCCAAGCAGTTCGGCCAGAGCGCATCCATGCAACGGACCGGCTCCGCCAAATGGCACCAGGGTAAAATCGCGCGGATCGTGACCACGCTCAACCGAAACGACACGCACTGCTCCGACCATATGATTGTCTGCTATCGCCAGCATGCCGCGGGCAGCGTCGTACAGCGACAACCCGAGCGGGTCAGCCACATTTTCCCTCACTGCACGGGTGGCTGCCTCCACATCAAGCGACATCGCCCCACCAAGCAGGCGTGCGGGAAGGTGGCCCAGAACAACGTGCGCATCCGTTACCGTCGCGGCTGTTCCACCCTTGCCATAGGCGGCCGGACCAGGATGGGCTCCGGCGCTTTGCGGACCGACAGTCAATGGGCCGTCTGCGACGGACGAAATTGAGCCACCACCCGCCCCGATGGTCACCATATCGACCATGGGCAACGGTAGCGGCCATTCGCCCACTTTTCCGTTTTGGGTCAGTCCCACTTCGCCGTCTTTTATCAGGCATATGTCGGCGCTGGTCCCACCGATATCGACTGTGATCAGATCTTTGATACCGCATGCGCTTGCGACCGAGCGCGCACCGATGACACCTGCAGCCGGACCTGAAAGAGCCGTGAGAGCAGGCGCAATCCGGATCGATCCGGTGCCGGCGACACCGCCATTTGACTGCATCAGCAGCAAGGGGGAGACAACCCCGGCATCTGAGAGCCGGTTTTCCAGGCGTTCCACATATCGGGTCACTCCCGGCATGACCCCGGCATTCAGTACGGTAGCGAGAGAGCGTTCATATTCGCGCACCACAGGAAGAATATCGGTGGAGCAGGTGACAGCAAGGTCCGGCAATTCCGCAGCAAGAATGTCATATGCACGCCGCTCATGATCCCTGTTGGCATAGGCATGCAGCAGGCAAATGGCCACTGCATCCACATTCATTTCCCGAATGATTTCGGCGGCACGAATAACACTTGCAGCATCAAATTCCTCAAGAACCGCGCCCCCTGCCGCAATGCGTCCGTTGATCTCAACAATTTGCGATGCGGGAACGGGCCGCTCAGGCTTCACCCACGTATAGAGATTGGCTTTTCGAGGGATGTCCTGCCGGCCGATTGCCAACACATGACGAAAGCCACGTGTCGTCACCAGCGCGGTTCTTGCCCCCTTGCCTTCCAAGATCATGTTGGTCGCAACCGTGGTGCCGTGCAGTACCTGGGCCAGCACCCCAGCCTTGATTCCAGCGTCGTCAAGCACCGCGTTGACACCGTTCATAAAGGCGACCGAAGGGTCAGCGGGCGTACTTGGCGTCTTTGCTCGCCATACCTTTCCTGAATCCCGATCCAACAACGAGATGTCCGTAAATGTGCCGCCAATATCGATGGCAACAGAATAATCAGTCTCAGACGAGGGCATCGACATACTCCAAACGGTGGAAGCGGCGTGTCAGGGGTCTATTCGCTCTGAGTTCGTTGGTGGCAGTTTGGTCGACCGAGCGCCCGTTGATCGCTACTCCGTAAAGCTTCCTGGCTGCCTCGGGCGTGACAAAGCCGCCCAAAACATCTTCGAGCACTTTACTTTCGTCGCGATCGAACGGATGGCCGTGACCACCGCCTCCCCCGGTTTCAATTCTGAAGATGTCTCCCCGATAGAGCATGTTGCCGTCCGAAAGCGGTGCGAACCGGCGCTCTCTATCTGTGCCTGGATTGGCAATCGCGGTGCCGTGCCTGCCTGACAGTCCGCCCGCTATTCCCCAGGGCGGATTTTTCACACTGTCAATGCGGATTGCCACACTGGTTTCTTCTGCAAGCATCTCATATTCACGGATGATGCCGCAGCCACCCCGAAATTCTCCTGCACCTCCTGAATCTGGGACGACGCTGTAAGTGCGCATTCGCACCGGATAGCCGACTTCCAGGAACTCGACGGGGTAATTTTCCTGCGCCACGAAATACACCGCGTCAACGCCGTCAGCATCGGATCGAGCGCCGTAGCCAACGCCGATGCCATCAGCAAGCAAATACGCCTCCAGCTCATTTTGCTCATTGCGAAATTTGCCACGCATAATATTGACCACATAGGCGGAATTTGCGGCCGGAGCGGTGCCGCCACCGACATTTATCAGCCCGCAAATGGCCGAAATGACCCGCATCGCCGTTAATCCGCGCATGCCCAGAGGGGCGGGGAACAACGGCTTCAGAAAAGAGCCCTCACGCAGGAGAACATCGTCAAGAGCATTCGGTCCGCCGGCATTGCACACCTGGGAAGGGTCCCCACCGAGATAGAACAGGCCCAACGCCATGCCCGGCACGCCTGGGTTCATAAGATAATTGATAGGACCGGGAGCCTGATCATCGCTTTGCGTTGCATCGAAGGAGAAATGATCCTCGCCATTTGCGGCCCTGGTTCGCGTCAGAGAAAAACGCATCTTGAACGGTCCGTTGCCATGGCCGTCACCGTCAATCGCATCGGTAAAACTATGCGTTCCGTAATCGAACGTTTCCGCAAGACGGTCGCGCACGAGACGACGGGTGCGCTGCAGTAATTGAGCCAATGCATCTTCGACAACTTCCGGCGAGAAACGATCGAGAATATCGTGTACGCGACGGGCACCCAGCTCGACACTGGCCATCAGCGCTTTCATGTCGCCAATGCTCTGGGCCGGAAAGCGGGAATTGCGATGAAAAATATCCAGTGTCGCCTCATTGATCTTGCCCTCATCGGCAAGTTTGGTGACCGGGATTATCACCCCTTCCTGGAAGATGTCGGTTGCATCGGGACTGATAGAGCCTGGGTGCAGGCCGCCAATATCGGCAAAATGAGCCCAGCTCATCACGAAGGCACAGCGTTTGCCGTCCTTGAAAATAGGCGCCAGCAGTACCTGATCGTTCGAGTGGGAGACCGCTCCGCGTGACCCATAACAATCGTTGTACCAGAAGATGTCCCCGGGCTTCATCTCATCGGCGGGAAATTTCTCGAAAACAGGCGATGTCATATCACCAAAAATGGGAACCATTGACCCCACCGCCATCACACCATTGGCGTCAAAAAGAGCTGTATAGAAGTCCTTCTTTTCGCGGATGAAGGCGGAAATCGCCGTGCGTTCAATCAGCGCTTCCATTTCAGCCTGTGCGGCGGCAACCGCCCCGCGAATTATTTCCAGTGAAATGGCGTCGCAAAGAGGCTGATCCGCCGTGGATTCATCGATCAGATGAACTGCTTGTCCTGTCATAATTGACCTTTCATCTGCATGTTTAAAATCATTGTCATTGACCTGAAACCCTAAGAACGACATTGCCGATGGACCCCGCTTCAACCCGTTCATGGGCGGCGGCGATGTCTGCAAGATCGAATGTTTGACCGATGGGAATGTTCAGTTTTTTACTGGCGGCTAGCGTGGCCAAGGATTTTTGGCCCCTGGCACGCGCCTGCGCAGGAATGCGAAACCCCTGAATAAACCTCAGGTTTGCACCGAGATTGGCGAATGCATAATAGTCGAGCGTGGGTTTTGGATCACTGGAGCTGGAATATGAGGCAATTGTGCCGTGGGGCGCAATCAAGGCCGCGTTGATTTCCATATTCGCTGCAAGATCAACCTCTATGATCCTGTCGACGCCCTGGTGTGCCGTAAGCTTGCCAACGGCTTCCGCAACATTTTGTCGATTGCGGTTGATCAGGTCTATCATACCTGTTGAATGCACGTGATCTGCGGCCGTGTCGGAACTGATGGTGCCAATGACACGAGCACCGCCTGCACGAGCGATTTGGGCCGCGCAATTTCCCACAGCACCTGCCGCTCCCTGTACAAGAATTGTCTTGCCCTCAACCGGACCATCCGCATGGACAGCCCACCAGGCCGTCATGGCCGGCACGCCCAGACAGGCGCCCTCCTCAAAACTCATGGCATCATCAAGCAGGACCGCCTGATCGGCCTCTATGGCAATGAACTGAGCCGCCGTTCCAAATGCCCGACCGACCTCGCCATACCCTCCCTGAGCATTCCACAGCCATACCCGCTCGCCTATCCTGGACTGATCAACACCATCGCCCACCTGGACGATCAAACCCGCACCATCGCAATGCGGAACGACTTCTGCATGGGACATCGAAAGACCGTTCCAACCGGCCCTGCGCTTTACGTCTGCCGGATTGATACCGGACGTGCTTATCCGCACCAGGACTTCGCCAGGCTCCGGAGATGGCACCGGACGCTCCTCAATGCGCAAAACATCAGCGGCGGGGCCCGTTCGACGGTAGATTGCTGCTTGCATGGTATCTGTCATGGCGAAAACAAATGGCAAGCGACATCGCGCTCACCCACTCTGGTTTTGGAGGGAATTTCCTGCGCACAGCGATCAAATGCTTTTGGACACCGATCCCGAAAGACGCAACCCGACGGGGGATTGCGTGGATCCGGCGCACCGCGACCTATAGGCAAAGGCTCATGGCTTTGATCGGGGCTGGGAACCGGGACAGCTGCAACAAGCGCCTGTGTGTAGGGATGGAGTGGCTCGCGAATGATGTCCTCAGTGGTGCCATCTTCCATGATACGACCCAGATACATGACGATGGTCCGTTCACAAACATACCGAACCAGCGCCAAATCGTGGCTGATGTAAATGGCCGAGAGGTTCAGTCTGTCGCGGACATCACGAAATACATTCAAAACTCCTGCCCGAACAGAAACATCCAACATTGAAACAGGTTCATCCGCGACCACGAATTCAGGCTGCAAAATCAAGGCGCGCGCCATGACGACACGCTGCAGCTGACCACCGGATAACTGATGGGGGAAGCGGTCCAGATATTGGACAGGATCCGGCAATCGCACCAGCTCAAGTCCAGCAATGATCCGCCCTTCCCACTCGCCTTCTGGGATACGGGCGTTGGAAAGTGGCTCCGACATGGACTTGCGAATTGTATATCGTGGATTGATCGCATCGAACGGGTTTTGGAAAATCAACTGCACGCGGGAGCGAAAGGTCCGCAATTCATCACCGCGTAAGTCTGCAATGCTCTGATTATCAAACTTGATTGTTCCGCCCGTTGCTTCTTCAAGCTTGACCAGCAAACGCCCCATCGAGGTTTTACCGCACCCGGATTCCCCCAGCAGACCGACACTTTCGCCCCTTTTTAACGTGAAACTGACACCGTCGACCGCTTTTACAGTGGCGGAACGCCCCATCATCGATGCCAGTCCACCACCAACGTGATAGTGCAGTCGGGCATCCTGCACTTCGATCAATGGCTCGTTGATTGGTGCATTGGTTTTCATGGGATTTGCTGCCACGTTTCGTACTTCGATGCTTCTGTCCTCAGTTGCAGCGCTTCCTGACTACGATGGCAGGCGACAATGTGCTGAGGTTGAATTTCACGCGGCTGCGGGTTTTCTGCTCGGCAGATGGCTTCCGCAAACGGACAGCGCGGGGCAAAACGGCAACCCGGAGGTGGATTGGCAAGATCCGGTGGCGATCCTTCAATCGGGGTCAGCAGACCCGTTCCAGCGCTTTTTATGTCTGGAAAAGCGTTCTTCAGGCCCATGGTGTAGGGATGATAGGGTTCGTTCAAGACAGCCCGGGTATCGCTGCTTTCCATTACCTGTCCCGCGTACATGACCACTGTGCGATCGCAGATATAGGCAACCACAGAGATGTCGTGGGTTACCAGGATTACGGAGATTCCGAGCTTCTGCTGCAGGTCACGTAGTTGGTCCAGTATCTGCCGCTGCACAATAACATCAAGAGCCGTGACCGGCTCATCTGCGATGATCAGTTTAGGGTTGAGTGCCAGGGCAAGTGCGATTGCCACGCGCTGGCGCATGCCGCCGGAAAACTGATGTGGAAAGTCGCTGAGGCGGTTGGTTTCAATACCCACCAGCTCGAACAACTCCTTACTGCGTTTGCGCGCATCAATCCTGCTCAGACCGCCGCGCCCCCGCAGAACTTCGTGAAGCTGGTATTCTACGGTGTAAACCGGGTCGAGTGAATTCATGGCGCTTTGCGGAATGAAGGCTATATCCCGCCATCGCAGCGCGTTCATGTCACGATCGCTGAGGCTGACCAGATCGATACCGTCAAACAGAATTTGTCCATGAGCGATATGGGCATTATCTGCAATGACCCTGGTGACAGCTCGGGCGAGTGTCGTTTTTCCGCAACCGGATTCTCCCACCAATCCGACAATCGCGCCTCGTGGAACGTCGAAGCTGGCGCCAGTAGTCGCCCGAATACTCATATTGCCCACCTTGTAGACAATCTCGACATCTTTGAAGGAAAGCAGCGTATCGGTCATCGATCCAACTTCGGAAACAAGATGGCTTCATAGCCGCGTGAAATGAAAAATCCGGCACTGACCACGAGTATGATGGCGACACCAGGCGGAACGAACCAGTAATAGGCCTGACGCGACAAGGCCTGGCTGGCAAAGGCGTCTTGCAGCATATAACCCCAACTGATCGCCTCGGGATCGCCGAAGCCAAGAAAACTGATGGAAGCCTCTGTGAGGATGGCCCAGCCGATCGCAATCGAGCCGTACAGGAATGAAAGCGGCAGGATGTTGGGCGTGATATGCCGCCAGATGATTTTCAGATCGGAAGATCCACACACGCGCGCTGCTTCAACATAACCGCGAGACCGGAGCGTCAGCACCTGGCTGCGAATTACCCGGGCGGTGTCACGCCAAAGCACCAGAGCCATCGCAAACACAACGTTCCAGATTGACGGTTCGAGAAACGCAGCCAGAACAATGACAAAGGGAAGAAATGGGATGCCAAATGCGATATCCGCGAGCCGCATCAGAACGATATCAACCCAACCACCGAAATATCCCGAAAGCAAACCGACAATCGACCCAATCAACGCCACCATAAAAGCCGCAGATGCGCCCACCAGAAGCGCCGAGCGGGTTCCAAAAACAATTTGCGAAAAAATATCCCGGCCCAGGCTGGTCGTACCCAGAATATGGCCATCGGTGCCGGGTGGCAGGTCTGCCGCTAGAGTGAAGTCCTTCGAGTAAAGAATTTCCGTGGGATCAAAAGGAGCGATATAGTCAGCGAAAATCGCCGCCAGCAGAAACGTCGCATATATTGCCAGCCCAGCTACGGCAAACGGATCGCCCACCGGTAACCGAAGGGAGCGAAAGCCGGACCTGATGCCATTGGAGACAAGCTTAAGCATGGCTCACCCGGGGATCGAGGAACGTATACAGCAGATCGGCAATTAAATTCATGAGGATGACCACCACGGCGATCATCAGGAACGCACCTTGGGCGAGTGGGTAGTCAGAGGCAGCAACGGCTGTCACCAGTTCACGACCGAGCCCGGGCCAGGAAAATACCGTTTCGACAACGACATTGCCCTGCAATTGATAACCGACCGAAATGGCAAAGCTCGTCATTACCGGCAGCAAGGCGTTGCGGGCGGCGTGACGAACCACCACTGTCCAGTTTGATAATCCCTTTACCCGGGCCATGGTGACAAAGTCTTCCTTCATCACGTCGAGCATGTTGGAACGCATCAGCAACAACGGAAGACCCTGACTGTATATTGCCAGCGTTGCTGCCGGCAGCGTCAAATGGGCAATAAAATCGCCGGATGTATAGAGATCCCAGAAACCAGTGTAATCAGTGCCCGGTGTTCGCGTGCCCCCGGCAGGAAACCAGCCGAGCCAAAACGAAAAAATTGCCAACAGAACCATGCCAAGCCAAAATTCCGGCATCGCGCGGGTTGTCAAAACCGCAGGCAGGGAGAGTTTTTCAACCATTGAGCCCCGCCGCCAGGCCAAATACGCTCCGGCAAGAATGCCAAAGGCATACGCGATGATGAGGGACGTGAAAGTCAGAATGAGTGTGTTGGGCAGTAGCGCCCAGATGCGGTCACTCACGGGTGTCTTGTAGCGAAAACTCTGCCCCATTTCACCTTGAAGCAGATTGCCGAGGTAAGAAAGATATTGAGACCATAACGGCTTGTCGAGGCCGAACTGCGCCATCAATGCCTGCTGTTGTTCAACCGTAAATGTCGGGTCAATATAGGCAGCCATCGGGCTGCCCGGCATGAGCCGGAACAACAGGAACAGAATTGTTATTACGGCCCAAAGAACCAACAACAGCTGTAAAAACCGCCCTCCGGCAGCTTTAAATTGCGTCATGTATCACGGGGTCCTCATGGAACGCTGCAAGGGGCCGGGAATGTTCAGTGCTTCCGGCGGTGTCGGGTTTGTGGCATCTGATTTAGGGGACATCAGATTTAGGGGCATCCCGCATCGGAGACGCCCCTGAACCATTGCCAGCCCTTAGTTAGCCAGCATTTCTTTCACATCCCCTGGATAAGCAAGACGCCCGTCCTTGACTTCGTATCCTGCAGCGGTCAACAGCCCTTCGGCCACGTCCTTACCGGCCTTGAAATTCTCCGTCACAGTCGGATCGTTCCAGAATTGCAGCGCCGGCGACACCACGGAATTCGAGGGAATGGCGTATCCCTTGAATGCTGCGTTGACAATCAGGCGACGGTCCACGGCCGCAGAGAGTGCCTTGCGGAACTCCGGATCATTGAATGGTGCGCGCCGGTGATTGAAGGCGACATACCGGAAACCCATTTCAATTGTGGAGACCACTTCCAGATCGCCATCAGCGGCGGCGGCGTCCTGCAAAACCTTCGGATCACCGGGAAAGTCGCTCAGGAAATTGATTTCGCCCGAGCGCAACATGCCAAGGGCGGCTTCCGTGTTTGGAACGGATCGCAGGATCCAGCGATCTGCCTTGGGAGGGGCGAAATGATCGCTGTTCTTGTTCAGAACAATCTCTTCCTTTGGCACCCAGCGTTCGAATGAATAAGGGCCCGAGCCGATCGGTTTTGGCTCCTGATAACTCTCAGCATTGTCTTCCTTGTCGGCAAGATCGGCCAGAACCGGCTCCCACACATGCTTTGGAATGAGGTTGATTTTTGCAAGGCTCGACGTGACGAATGAGGCGGAAGGATCGTTGAGCTTGAACACCAGCGTGTTGTCATCGACGACGTCAATCGCATCAATATTGCTGCTGAACGGCTTATACATCGGCGCTTCGCTGCCTGCAGTCGCTTCGAAAGAAAACTTGACGTCTTCCACGGTCAACGGCTGGCCGTCGTGCCACTTCATGCCGGAGCGCAGCTTGACTTCAATGGTTTTGTTGTCTTTCCATTCGAACGATTCCGCCGCCCACAATTGAGGCAGACCATCCGGACCGACCCGGAACAGGCGATCATACAAAAGTTCCGTCACCCAGCTGTCGGTACTGCCGGAAATGTAAAGTGGATTGACCGCGATGACATCGTCGCCGGAATTGAGAATGATGTCTTTTTGATCGCCTTTGGGAGTCAAGCCGAGAAATGTCCAGGTATTGCGTATACCTATACCGCTTTGCTCGACGGCCGAACTGGCGTCCCATACATTATTGTCGAAAGCGAATGATTGCTTGGGGTGAACAAGCATCATATTCGGTTGGTCTTCGGCCAGCATAGTCTGTGCCTGACGGACCAAATCGCGGCGTTTCTCCCGATCAATAGTGACGCGCTGTTCTTCAACGATCTTGTCATAGTCAGGATTGATATAGCCGATGAAGTTATACCCCTTCTCGGCAGTCGTGGAGTGGAATAGATTGAAGATCAACTCGTCCGGGTCGGAACGTTCCGGCCGACCGACCATCTGCCATGCTGTGGCATCCCACGTGTCTCGTTTGTACCAGACCTCATTGGCCATCTGGCTCCACGGCATAACCTTGATGTCCACATCCAGACCCAATTTGCGCCATTCCTGCGCAATCAGCTGGATGGACTGAAATTCGGCCGGTTGGGCTGCCTGTGGCCGCGAGTACAGATTTATCGTCCTGATCGGATCGCCCGCATCCGCAGCGGGTACCAGCAGCATCGTGCCAACTGCTGCCACTGCGGCCGTTTTCAATGTATGTTTCATCTGAGAGCTCCTGTTTATGCCGGTCCGTTTGATAGTCAGTCGATTGATGCCTCTTCAAAATCCTGGCAGCACATTCGCATCCCTTTTCGTAGCCACGCGAACATCCTTTCACTGGATCGCTGTCGTTTTATCTGGTAAAACGCTGTTGTTATGAGTAATACAGTACGTGTATTTGACTAAATTGCAAGAATGTCCTTCAGGAGGAAATGTTGGACCCGATCACTGAACTGGAACCCAGGAAAAAAGATTACACAATCGACGCAGTCGCCCGCGCTCTGGCATTGCTCGAAGCGCTTGGTGAACATCCCGGTCAGGGCGTCAGTGAATTGGCCAGGACTCTGGGGCTGACGAAATCAATTGTCTTCAGGCTGCTGTACACCTTGGAAGAGCGCGGTTTTGTCAGTCGGGATGAGGACCGGACAATTTACTCGCTTGGATACCGGGTAGGTGTTTTGGGCGAACGTGTGGGTCGGGACGGCACTCTCATGCATGTGGCACCTCCGATGATGGACACGCTTCGAGATCAAACCGGTGAGAATGTCAATCTTGTGGTTCGTCAGGGCTATGACTCTGTCGCTTTGGCAACCCGAGAGGGATATAATTCCATTCGCTTGTATGCAAAGCCCGGACGCAAGGGCCCCCTTCATGCAGGCGGCGGCTCGCTGCTGATGTTCGCCTTCGCCGATGAAGAGCTGATTGAAGAGGTTTTATCACAGCCGCTTCAATCCTATACACCTTACACCATCACCGATCCGGAAAAGGTACGGCAGGTTCTGGGACGCATTCGCAGACAGGGATACAATGTCTCTCTGAATGATCTCGACGATGGGGCGTTTTCCATAGCGGCACCCATTCGCGATGCCGGCGGTCGGGTTATTGCCGGACTGTCGATTGCAGGCGCGATGGTTCGATTTGATGAAGAACGCCGGGAAAATTATCTGGCCGCCGTAATAAAGGCGGCAGACGCCATTTCTTCCAAACTTGCCTTTCGTTGATGCGCTGGCTGGCTTCATTTTTCAACCGATGACTGGCTCGTTGACACTCTGATCTGCTTCATGGCGGCTTGCGGAAAAAATTACTCTCTGCTATTTTTTACTGAGTGAAGTATTGTTTTATTCAGTAAAACGTGGAGGGTATTATGGATTTGGTGGAAACAGAACTCCTGACCGGAGTTTCCGCAGACGAGCCCTGGGCGTTGGTCGAAAGTTTCGCCGGTTTCAAGCGGGAGCACCCCGACGGCGTGAACCGTGGCATGGACGAAGTCGCTTCGCGATTGGCCAAGCACGGTGTGCCGGTTCGTATGCACGAGCCCGATCTTTATCTGAGCCTACCCGGAGTAGCCCGGGTGGAGGCGAACGGGCAGACGTTTCGCGCCAAACCTCCCGCATACAGTGTCGATGCCCGTAACGGTCTGAGCGGCGAACTCGTTCATATCACCGTCGATGCAGGATCTGAGAAAGGCGATGCATTTGAAGCCCAATTCGAGGCGAGTCCGACTCTGATCGCCAAAGTAAGCGGCAAATTGGTGATTTCCGAGGGATTTGCCAGTCCGGCCCTGGTTTCGCTGCTGGAATCCTGTGGAGCGACAGGTGTCATTGCGATAAATCCCGGCGTGGATGTCCATTGGGGCATCTGCACCACAATTTGGGGTATCCCGGGTGCGAGTGATCTGCCCAAAAAACCGGGTATTGCAGCGGTCGCAGTTAATCGGCCCGATGGCGATGCGCTGATCAAACTGGCGCAGGAAAACGCCACTGTTACTATCTTCACCGAAATGGAAGAGGGCTGGTTTAAGTCGAAACTACCCGAGGTGACGATTGAGGGCACGGAAGAGCCGGACAAGTATGTTCTCCTTCACGGACATCTCGACAGCTGGGATGTTGGGGTTGGCGACAATGCCACCGGCGATGCGACCATGCTGGAAGTGGCACGGGTCCTCTGGGCCAATCGGCACAAACTCAGGCGCAGCGTCAAAATCTGCTGGTGGCCTGGCCACTCGACCGGTCGATATGCCGGCTCGACATGGTATGCAGACACGTTTGCTCTTGATCTCGATGCCAATTGTGTTGCTCAGGTTAACTGCGACAGTCCCGGTTGCCGGGGGGCCACGGAATTTCTCAATGTGTCCCTGATGAGCGAAGCGCAGGCGTTTCTTTCCGATATCGTTGGAGAAGTCGCGGACAAGCCCCTACACGGCGAACGCCCGCACCGGGCCGGTGATTACTCATTCAACGGGATCGGTCTCAGCAGCTACTTCATGCTGTCTTCGGCAATGACCTATGCCGACCGTGAAGCAAAAGGGTATTACCCTGTTGGCGGCTGCGGAATGAACATCGCCTGGCACACAGAAAACGACACACTGGAAATCGCCGACAAAGATATATTGCTGCGCGACATCAAGGTCTATCTGCTGGCAGTATTTCGCAACGCCAATGCACTTATATTGCCTTTTGACTGGCGGTTGACGGTGAAGGAATTTCAAGAAACTCTCGCCGGATATCAGTCTGACGCCGGGGACTTGTTTGACCTGTCTCCCACGAAGTCCGCACTGGCAAGCCTGATGATTTCACTGGAAAAATTTTATGCCGATGCGCAGAAAGGCACAATTTCGGCCGCGGCGGCCAATGCCGTCATTCAGGATCTCGCACGTATTCTGGTTCCGCTGAATTTCAATCGGGGTCCCAGGTTCCAACATGACCCCGCACTGACAATTCCCCCGTTGCCGGCGCTCGAGCAGGCAACGAAGATCGCCCATTACCCTGCGGATGTTCTCGGGTTTGCCCGAACGGAGTTGGTGCGCGGTCAGAACGCCGTCATCGCCGGGTTACGCCAGGCGGAACGTCATATTCAGCTTGTGGTCACCTCGTCAAACGGCGGCTGATGCATTCAGATTACGGCCCCACTGGGGCCCAGCACCTGAAACGTCGGCTTTCGGCGTTTCAGGATACTCTCAGTTCGTCTCCTCTCGCCCTCGTGCAGCCCATTTCATACCGCGGCGCATGATCTCGGTGACCTGCGGCACTTTCAGGTCATCGAGCGTATGTCCAATGGAACAATAAAAAACACGACCCTTGTCCCAGCGGCGTTTCCACACGACCGGAATGACTGTGCCTTCGATCCACCACAGATGATCGCCGGAAAAAGTGGTGGTGGCCAGCACCTCATTGGATGGATCGACCAGCATGTAATATTGTTCGGAATGAAGCTCGAAACTTTTAATGCCTTCGACGATCGGATCATCAGGCCGGGTGATGGTGACGTCATAATCGACAAAGTCGTCGGATGGTACGGGATTATCCGGCCAGCCGGGAGGGTGAGCAACAAACTGTCCGCCAATCAGAAAGTGGTAAGTCGGGTGGTCGCGAAACGCATCGCCCATATGGCCGTGCCAACCGGCAATTCCGCATCCTTCGGCAATGAGTTTCAGAAGACCGAGTTCTTCCTCACGGGTGATATTGCCGAACTCGTCCTGATGCGACGAGCGCGCGCTTGACCAGATCGGAACGATCAAGTCGACATCGGACATCTTTTCCGGAGACGCAAGCGGCGCAAGCGTATCGTATGTCTCGACCTGGAAGCCCGCGTCTTTCAAAAGTGCTTCACACCAGTCACCGAACTGTGTCGGCGCGTGTCCTTCCCAGCCGCCGACAAACAAAGCCGCTTTCATTCTGATTTTCCTTTCATATACGCAAAGATCGCTGCCATATCGCGGGCACCAAACCCTTCGGCCTGCGCAGCATCCAGCATGTCGAGCGTGGTTTTTGTCTGAGGCATGAAGACACCAAGTTCTCTCGCCAGCGTCAGGGCGAGTGCAATATCCTTGCGGGCCAGATCGACGGTAAACGTTACATCCTGGTTTTCTTCGTCAAGATAGTGCTTGCGTCGATAGCCAAGCATTGGCGCTGCTGCTGCAGAGTTTTCAATCACGTCGAAAGCATCCGCTTCGGCAATGCCGGCTCGTCCGGCAAGCGTCAGTGCTTCGGATACCGTCTGGTTCAAGCCGTGAATCAGCATGTTGACCGCCAGTTTCATGGCAGCACCTGAACCCGAACTACCAAGCCAGATTGTTTTTCTGCCCAAAGCATCGAAGACTTCGTGCAAAAGGGGATGGGATATCGCAGCACATCCCGCCATGATCAGGAGCTCACCTGCTTCGGCAGCCGGTGTTGCACCCGAAACGGTTGCATCAACGAATGTCTTTCCAACGTCCCTGGCAGCTGCCGCGATTTCCCTGACTAGATCTGGACTTATCGTGCCCATCTCAACCAGGAGATTTGCACCGTCTGCCCCGATCAATCCATCATCGCCCAGATAGACCGCGCGCACAGCATTGTCATCCGCCAGCATGGTGACAACCACATCTGTATCCTCGACCAATCCGGCTGGCTTGCCTGCTTTTGTAACTTTATGCGTGCCGACAAATGCATCCAATGGACCTGCACTGCGGTTCCACACGGTCAGTTGATGATCATCTCGAACGCAGTTCGCCGCCATCCGGACGCCCATCCGGCCAAGTCCACCAAATCCAAGTTTCATATCATGCCGCCTTGTTGCCGTTTCCGCCAATGCCGGAAATGGCCTGAACGAGATTGTCTTCGTTGACTTCGGCGGCGGTGAATTCCCGCATGATCCTGCCGTGGTACATCGCAATCACCCGATCGGAGACGCGCAGCACTTCGGGCATTTCCGAACTGATGACAATCACGGCGTAACCTTGCTTGGCCAGATCACGGATCAGGTTGTGGATCTCTGACTTGGAGCCGACATCAATGCCACGTGTGGGCTCATCCACGATCAGAACATTAGGGCGCATCGACAGCCACTTGCCGATGACGATCTTCTGTTGGTTGCCTCCTGAGAGATTTCCCGCGGTCTGACGCCAACTCGGCGTCTTGATTTCCAATTTATCCCGATACTGGTCGAAAATCGCAATTTCAGCGCCGTCAGAAACAAACGGCCCCGCAGTGAGGTCATCGACCTGTGGCAGCGTTATGTTATCCCGGCAGTTCATACCCAGAACCAGGCCCTGCTCCTTGCGATCTTCCGGAACCAGGGAAATACCGTTGGCGATGGCATCCACCGGTGAATGGATGCGTAATTCCTGTCCTTGCAGCAAAAGGGTTCCTGCAGTGGGTGTGCGCAGGCCAAACAGTGTTTCGGCTATTTCGGTGCGCCCGGCACCGACCAGACCATAGAAACCCAGAACTTCTCCGGCGTGGACCTTGAAATTGATGTCCTGAAAGAGATTACCGCACGAGAGTCCCCGCACTTCGAGCGCAATGGCACCGAGCTCTAGATGTTCAATGTTGCGTGACAGATCCAGACTGCGCCCAATCATCAACCGGGTTACTTCATCCTCGTCGGTGTCTGAAGTATCCAGCGTGCCGCGGTAGCTGCCATCGCGCAGTACGCTGATCCGGTCTGAGATCTTGAATATCTCCTCCATGCGGTGCGAGATGTAAACGATCCCGACGCCTTGAGCGCGCAAGTCCTCTATCACTTCGAACAGGACGACCTTCTCCGCATCCGTGAGCGACGCGGTAGGTTCATCGAAAATCACGGCCTTGGCATCGACCGTCAGTGCGCGTGCGATCTCGACCATCTGCTTGTTGGCGATTGACAGATCTCCCACAAGGATCCGCGATCCGAAGCTGCAGTTCAGCCGCTCCAGAATAGCGCTGGCGTCAGCATGCAACTTCTCCCAATCGACACGGCCGAAGCTCTTGCGCGGCAGTTCACCAAGATAGATATTTTCAGCTGCCGACAATTCCTCTGCCAGACTCAATTCCTGATGGATGAACACCACGCCCTTGGACTTGGCCTCAAGCGGAGAAGACATCACCGCGGAGGCTTCTTCTATGAAGACCTGTCCCTCATCGGGCTGGTAAATACCGCCCAGAACCTTCATCAGCGTGGATTTTCCGGCGCCGTTCTCTCCCATCAGCGCATGCACTTCTCCCGGCATGACCGTTAAAGAAACGCCATCCAGCGCACGAACGCCGGGAAAGGTTTTTACAATGCCCTCAAGGCGCAAGGCTGGGGTTTTGGACTCCGCGTTCATACCTTCAGCTCCTCCTCGCCTTTGCGATTCAATTGCTTGTCCATGTACAGAACAGCGATCAAGATCAGGCCGATAACAAGGTTCACCATGGCGGTATCAGCGCCAATATGGCCCAGGCCCTTACGCAGCAGCTGGATCGCGATGACGCCGCCAAAGGTTGCGATGACGGATCCCTTGCCGCCGGTCAACTTGGTGCCGCCAAGCACCACGGCGGTGATCACCCAGAGCTCGTACAATTCACCATCATTGGGATTGACCGAGCCACTGGCCGAGTAGAAAACGACCGCGCTCAGTGCGGCCAGAAATCCGATCAGGATGAAGTTGAT
Source organism: Stappiaceae bacterium (assembly GCA_039976075.1). Classification (GTDB taxonomy): domain Bacteria; phylum Pseudomonadota; class Alphaproteobacteria; order Rhizobiales; family Stappiaceae; genus JBDWFY01. The sequence continues at coordinate 367,055 of JBDWFY010000022.1, read as the reverse complement.
CAGCATATGGGGTCCAACGCGAATTCCTGCATTGACTGCCGCTTCGCGATTGTCCCCGACCGCATAGGCATTGCGTCCGTGGATGGTCTTTTTCATCAGGAACCAGATGATGATGGTGCAGATGATCAAAAAGATTGCCGGCACTTCCAACCCAAAAAGGTTGGCTTCCATCATATCGACAAGCGTCCAGTTGAGATGGAAGGTCGGTTGTTCTCCATTGTACATGAAGACAAGTCCGCGAAATCCAAGCATCGAACCAAGCGTGACGATGAACGCATCAACACCGGTCTTCCACACGATCATACCGTTAATTGCGCCCAACCCCATACCGGTCAGCAGCGCGAGTACCCATGATACCGGGATGACCCAATCGCCCATGCCTGCAAAGATCGGCCAGGTCATGCTGTCCAGCATGACAATTGCGCAAAACGCGAAGATCGCGCCAACGGAAAGATCAATATTGCCATTCACCATGATGATCGTCATGCCAAGCGCGATAATCCCGATCGGGGCCGACTGTTTGAGCAACAGCAGCATGTTGTCGAGATCCATGAACGCGTTCTCTGACAGGGATAGATATTCCCCCGCCACGGAGAAGAAGATCAACTCCAACACGATGAAACCCCAAATGGCGCTTTCCTTGATCAAACGGGAGCGGTTATCTTTTTGCATGGTCCCCGCCCTACGCTATCGGCGACCAGACACGGCCGCGTTTAGCGGCAATATCGAGCCAGACCGCCAGGATGATGATGGCCCAGGTGACGACATACTGGACATAAAATTCCAGACCAACGAGCAACAATCCGTTCTGGATGAAACCCAGGATCAAGACCCCGATCACCGTTTTGAACACCGTGCCCGAACCGCCAAGCAGGGAGGCACCACCCAGAATAATGGCGGCGAGCACTTCCAGCTCCAGACCCTGCCCCACAGTGTTCTGGCTTCCGAGCGACCGGCTGGCCTGGATCAGTCCGGCGGTCGCAACGCAGAAGGATGAGATGATGTAGGTCATGAACACGACCCGCGCCCGGCGGATGCCTGAAAAAGTAGCGGCGACGCCATTGCCACCCACCGCATACACTTTGCGCCCGAAAGGAGTCTTGCCTAGCAGCATGGTCAGCACCGCCGCAAGAATGGCGAATATCAGGATTGGAATTGGAATACCGAGCGCTGAACTCTGACCGAACAGACTGAACCAGGTACCCTCCTTGTCGGCGATATCCATGTTCTTGCCACCGCTGTAGGTCAAGGTCAGCCCGTGAATTGCCGATAGCATTCCAAGCGTCACAATGAGTGAATTGAGTTTCAGATAACCGACCAATATTCCGATCAATGCTCCCAATGCCATCGTCATGACAAACATGGCTGGAATGGCCAGTTCGGGGCCGATCTTTTCGTGAAGATCCAGCACCACGATGGTCGAAAAAGACATCATGGAACCGACAGAAAGGTCAAGATTTCCGCTGATAACGACAAATGTGACGCCAAGCGCCATGACGCCCAGAATGGCTGACGAACGGACAACGCCCAGAACGTTGTCGACCGCAATGAAGCGCTGGTTGAGAAACGCAAAGCCAATAATGAAAAACACGAACGCAATCAGTATCCCCTGACGCGCAAGGATACTGCCGATCCATTTCAGGCGATCGTCAGCCATGCCCATTCTCCTCCCAGTGTCTGAGGGCCGCAACCGCCATCTCAGACCAATGTCATTCCCCCGTCGATCATAACGATCTGGCCGGTCATGTAGTCGCTTTCTTTCGATGCCAGGAAAGTGGTCGTGCCGGTAATGTCGGTTGGAGTTGCCACCCGCCCCAGCAGAATTTCAGACGAAAACTCCTCCATCGCCTGGCCCTCGCGTTCCGATGCACCGATTTCCATCAGATCTTTGTCGAGCTGCCGCCACATCTCTGTCGCAACCACTCCCGGGCCAAAACCGGTCACCGTAATGTTGTGTCTGGCGAGATCGCGGGCACCGGATTGGGTCAGCGAGACCACGGCCCATTTCGAGGCGCAGTAGGGCGCGACGTTGTCAAAACCCTGCCGACTCGCAATCGACGCTGTGTTGATGATTTTTCCACCCGTTCCCTGAGCGATCATCTGTTTGGCAGCTTCCTGCATACCAATGAGAACACCCAACCCGTTCACTTCCATGATCGTGCGCCAGTTTTCTTCGGTCACTTCGAGAAAGTTGAGAGGTCTGTTGATCCCGGCATTGTTGAACTTGACGTCGATCTTGCCGAATATGTCGACCGTTTTTGTAATCGCATCACGAACCTGGCCGCGCTTTGTCACATCCACTTTGGCAAATGTTACCGCGCCGCCTCCCTTGCTGGCCCGATCTTGGTTGGCTTTGCAGACATCAGAAGCCATCTCGCCATTGATGTCGGCAAAACAAACATCCGCCCCCTCATCAAGCAGCGCTTCGCCAATTGCGCGCCCTATCCCTTGTGCGGCACCGGTCACAACGCATGAGCGACCGGCAAGGCGTCCCGTGGGCCCACCAGACATGAGCGCCTCCCTTAAAAATCTTTCATAAATTCAGTAGTGGCGCGGGGCTGGCGCCCCGCGCCATAAGGCAGGCATATCAGAAGACGGGTTTGTCGAATTCACCCATATTGTCCTGGGTAATTTTTGGCGTGTCGAAGTAATTCAGAAACGGCACTTCAGTGCCTTCGAGTACATCAATTGCGGTCTTCAACGCAGCTTTGGCATCATCAACCGGAGACTGATAGATCGAACCCCAGTATTCGCCGCGGCCCATTGCTTCATAGCCAACAGCGAAATTGGTTGCACCAACAAAGATGATCCCATCGCGGCTTGCAGCCTTGGCAGCGTTCAAGGCGCCAACACCCATGTTATCATCGCCTGAGTAAACGCCGTCGATGTCGTCATACTTGACCAGGAACGCTTCCATAACTTTCTGGGACTTCTCGCGGTTCCAGTCGCCAGGTTGCGTTTCAACCAGCTCTACATTCGGACAAACTTCGGGAAGGCGGTCTTCAAATCCCTTGGCGCGTTCGATCGCTGTCGTATAACCGGGTTGCCCGGAGATCTGAAGCACGCGGGCCTCGCCATCGATGCCCATTGCCTTGAATTTGTCACACATGATTTCGGCGGAGCGAGAACCTTGCGTGATGTTGTCCGGGCCTGAGAAAGACTTGACGAATTGGTGCCCTTCAGCAGCAATGTTGGAGTTGGTAACAATGACGGGGATACCTGCAGCCTGCGCTTTGCGCACTGCCGGGATGACAGCCTTGCCGTTTGTCGGCCAGATAATGATGGCGTCCACTTTCTGCTGTATCAGATCTTCCATTTGCGAGATCTGGCGTGCCACGTCACCGCCGGCATCAAGAACCACGGCTTCGACTTTATCGTTGCCGTCGGCTTCTGCGATGAATGCCTTTTCATATGTGGTCTGGTAGCTGTCGACACCGACATTGTTCTGCGTAATACCGATTTTAAGTGTGTCGGCGGATGCCGATCCTGCAATGGCGATACCTGCCATCGCGGTGGATACTGCAAGCAGATTGCGTAAATTCATTCGGGTTTCCTCCCAGATTTTCTCATTGAACTTCAAAGTATTGACGGGGCTTCGATATGCCGGGCAACCGTCACCCATCGTACTGGGTAACTTACGAGAGCACATTGCCGCATCACTGTTCGACAGGGAGTCTGCAATATATCCAATTTGAATATTTTTATATCCATAATGGACTTTTTGATCGTATTTTTAATTTCTCATTCTGAACATTTTACACGTGAGGAAAACATGAACGCAGCAAAACTGCCGCTCGAAACAAATGACTCCGACTTACCGGATGTCCGGAAGGGACAGCCGGGACATATCAATATGGGAGGTTCGCCTGCGCATGTTCTTTCAGTTTCTGCTCAGGACAGAACTGAAATTCTCAGAATGATTTCTTTTTTCGAGAGTTTTAGCGACGAGCTTGAAGACCTGATCGAGATTTTTGCGCCGAATCCATATTTTAAAATGTCTGTTCACCTCATCAGAAGTCACCTTGAAGCCAAGATCGTTACGCCGACATCCCTTCTTGGCGCGTCCGGGGTCCCCTATGCCACCGCCACCAGGCGGATGAAGGAAATGATTGCCAGCGGCCTTATCGAACAGCGGGCTCGTACACGCAGCGGCAAGACCTTCTCAATGCATCCAAGTGAAAAGTTGCTCGATTCGTGGATGCAGCTGACGGACCGCGTCCGCCGGCTGGCAGAACAGAACTTTGCGCGGCGTGACCAAACACCGGGCAGCAAGGATTACTATTTCGGCGGCTCCTATATGTCCGCCCGTTCAATCGCTCCCTTGCAGGTCATTCGCGAACCGCTGCGTATTGCAGGAGGTGTCAGAGTACTTGTGCATGGCGATCCGACTTTCATGGTCATGGACACCTTGAAGCGGCAATTTGAGCAGGTCATCGGGACGAATATTCATCAGCGCGCTTTTTCCATTGATCGTCTTCACGAGGAAACGCTGAAAAATGCGGATCGCAAGGCCAGCAGATACGACATAATCGCTCTCGATCTGCCATGGATCGGCGAGTTCGCGGACAAGGGCGTATTGATGCCGCTTGACCAGGTACTTGATTTTGAGCGCCTTGACCCTGCGGATTTTCACACGGCCGGCTGGAAAGCCGCGCACTGGGGTGGGCGGGCCTATGCTGTTCCCGCGCAAACAACGCCCGAATTGCTTTTTTACCGGAAAGACCTGTTTGCCGATGCGGGCCTGGAGCCGCCCAAAACCACAGACGACGTAATCGAAGCGGCCAAAATGTTTCATGCACCCTCGGCAGGACGGTACGGAATTGCCTGGAATGCTGCGCGAGGAACCGCGCTGGGGCACACATTCCTGATGACGTTGGCTGACTTTGGTCAACCTGTTCTGGACTTGCCTCCAATACCCGGCGGGTTTGACACCGATCACCTGGATCGCGCGCCATATCGACCGACAATTGATACTCCTGCGGGCCTCGCCGCAGCTGAATATCTCATGGAGCTGCTCAGTTATTCTCCCCCTTATATTCTTTCGATGTCCTGGTACGAGCGCATCCGACCGTACGCTGCCGGTGAAATCGCCATGGCATATGGCTACACACTGCTCGCACCTTATTTCGAACTGGATCCGACATCGCCAGCCCATGACCAAACCGGCTACTTGCCACATCCGGTCGGTCATGGCGCTTCTCCGGTCGCTCCCGTTGGCGGATATGTGCTGGGGATTCCCGCTAATCTGGCACCGGAGCGTCTAGAAGCTGCAGCTGAAGCGCTGATCGTCTTCACCTCTCCGGAAGCCCAGAAACTTTATGTACAAAACGGCAGCCGGACCAACCCCCGCTATTCGGTGGGGTCCGATCCGGAAGTGAGGCGTTCCTCACCGATATTTGAAGCTGTGGACGATATGTCCTGGCGCGATGAACTCCAATTTTGGCCACGACCGCCGATCCCGGAAATCAGCGAAATCATCCAAATTTGTGGAGAAGAATTCCACGACATGCTGCGGGGGATCGTTCCCCCCAAGCAAGCGTTGGCAAACGCCCAGAACCGGGCAGACGCTGCAATGAGACAAACAGGTTTTTTGTAAAACAGGAGGAAACCATGGACCCCAATCGACTTAAAGGGAAGAACATCATGATCACCGGTGCCGCGCAGGGCATGGGTGCTGCCAATGCAGAGTATTTTGCGGCGCAGGGTGCCAATGTGTGTATTGGCGACATCAATGTTGACGGGGTCAACACCGTAGCGAAACGCATTAATGATGAGGATAACGGCAAGGCGATTGCCGTGCAGTTGGACGTAACAAACCGCCAGGATAACGCGGCAGCGGTCGCGGCGACGGTTGAAGCATTCGGTTCGATCAATGTTGCATTGATGAATGCAGGTATCAACAAACCGCGCATGTTCATGGATATCGATGAAGATAACTGGGACATGATCATGGATATCAACGCCAAGGGCATGCTGCTGGGTATGCAGGAGGCCGCCCGCCAGATGATTGCTCAGGGTCCAATGGACGACCACCCGTACAAGATCATCAATGTCGGTTCAATTGTGTCCCGTACAGCATTCCTGGATGTCATTCCGTATTCATGTTCGAAATACTGCGCACTTGCGATGATCATCGGTGGCGCTAAAGCGCTCTGGGAAAACAAAATCACCGTCAACGGCTATGCGCCGGGTGTCGTGCGCACCGAACTGTGGGAGCAGCTCGACAAGGACCTGGTTGAAATCGGCATGTTCGAAAAAGAGGGCCAGTCGATGGACCATCTCGCCAAGACCATGATCACCATGAAAAAGTACTCTTACCCGGATGATGTAAAAGGCACCGCTGCATTCCTGGTTTCCGATGAAAGCGACTACATGACCGGCCAGCTCATCATGATCGATGGCGGCATGATTATGCAGTAACGCTCACACAACCGTCGAACAGCATTTTATTTCAGAACAGTATGCGCCCCCAGAACCGGTGCAAAGGAGGCTTAAATGGCCCACACAAGCGCGCTCAATCCACGCATCCTGCAACCAGGCGATATCGATCCTAACTGGCGTTGGGACAAGCACTTGCCAGCCTTGGGCCATACGGCTGTCGACTTTGAGCGACGAGTCGATCATGACCGTTTGCGCCGCTATCGCCTGAGCCGAACAAAAGACGCACTGAAAAGTTCAGGGTGTGGTGCATTGCTGACCTTCGACGTCAACAACATCCGTTACATTTCCGGCACGAAGATTGGAGAGTGGGAGCGCGACAAGATGTGCCGGTTTGCACTTCTTGCCGGGGATGACGAACCGTATGTTTGGGATTTCGGTTCTGCCGCCGTGCATCACAGGGAAAATTGCGACTGGCTGGATCCTGAACGCATGCGGGCGGGGGTTGTCGGCATGCGGGGCACGATCCCGCCCTCGTTCGGTCTGATGAAGCTGTACGCGGAGGAGATTTACGGTCTGCTACAAAAAGCAGGCGTGGCCGATATGCCGGTTGGTGTGGATTATGCAGAGACAGCGATGTTCTTTGCCCTGCAAGATGCGGGTGTGAAGGTTGTTGACGGCCAGCAAATCATGCTGTCAGCCCGCGAGATCAAAAATGTAGATGAAATCCACCTGCTGACCCAGGCCGCCTCGATGGTCGATGGCGTCTATCACATGATCTACGAAGAACTGAAGCCAGGTATTCGAGAGAACGACATCGTCGCGATGTCCAACAAGATGCTCTACGAAATGGGCTCCGACGACGTGGAAGCGATAAACGCGATCGCCGGTGAACGCTGCAACCCCCATCCCCACAACTTCACCGACCGATATTTCCGTCCCGGAGACCAGGCGTTCTTCGACATCCTCCAGAGTTATCAGGGCTACCGGACTTGCTACTATCGTACGTTCAATATCGGCCGGTCGAAGCCAGACCAGATTGATGCCTATGTCAAGGCCCGCGAGTGGCTTGATGCCGCAATCGCCCTGATCAAGCCCGGCGTAACAACGGACAAGGTGGCCGCTGTTTGGCCAACCGCCGAGAGCCTCGGCTTTCCCAACGAACTGGCCGCATTCGGTCTGCAGTTCGGGCACGGCCTTGGTCTGGCGCTGCATGAGCGGCCAATTATCTCTCGAGCCGTCAGTTTCGACAATCCGATGGAAATCGAGACCGGCATGGTTTTCGCGCTTGAAACCTATTGTCCGGCAACCGACGGCTATTCGGCTGCACGCATCGAAGAAGAGGTCGTCGTGACGGATAAGGGGTGTGAAGTGATCAGCCTGTTCCCCGCCGAAGAACTGCCGATTGCGGCCCGGTACTAGTGATGATGTTAGCGCCCGGTCTCGCGACCGGGCCGGCATGAGTTCGATATCAGGGATGGGTGAAATGGCTCCGGCAAAAAAAACCAACTCGGGCGACTATCTGCGCATGTTCAGGCAGATGGCTCGTATTCGCGCCTTCGAGGACAACGCAAACCAGCTTTATCTTTCGGCAAAAATGCCGGGCCTGACGCATATGTATTCAGGGCAGGAAGCCGTTGCCGTCGGAATCTGCGAAGCGCTTGAAGACACCGACAAGATCACATCCACTCACCGAGGGCACGGCCACTGCGTGGCCAAGGGAGCGGAGTTCAAGCAGATGTTCTGCGAACTTCTGGGCAAGGAAGAAGGCTACTGCCGGGGTAAGGGCGGCTCCATGCATATCGCAGATCAGGCGCATGGCAATCTTGGGGCCAATGCGATTGTCGGCGGGTCGATGGGAATAGCCACTGGTGCGGCGCTTTCAGCGAAGCGTCTGGGCAAGAGCGATGTCACGGTCTGTTTCTTCGGTGATGGCGCAACGGCACAAGGCCTGATGTACGAAGTCATGAACATGGCTGCCCTCTGGAAACTGCCGGTTATCTATGCCTGCGAGAACAATCTTTATGGCGAATATACCAAGGTTGAGGAAACGCTTGCCGGTAGTTTGACTGCACGTGCGGAAGCTTTTGGCATCCCATCTCATGTGGTGGACGGACAGGATGTACTGGCCGTCAACACCCTGACACAGAAACTGGTTGCGCGCTGCCGGGCGGGCGAAGGTCCGTTCTTCATCGAACTGAAAACTTACCGGTATCATGGGCACCATGTCGGCGACATCAACCGCGAGTACTACCGCTCAAAGGAAGAGGAAAAACATTGGAAAACCCAGCGTGACCCAATCATCAATTTTGGCAAATGGCTCACATCCGAAGGCATCGCCAATGATGAAGAACTTGACGAAATTCGTGACGAAGTGAAAGCCGACGCTGAAGCCGCGGTCACTTATGCGCTGGATGCAAAATACCCCGGTCAGAATGAAGTCGACATGCACGTATACGCGCCAAATGCGGCTTGAGGATATGACCATGAGAGAGATCACCCTGTCCAAAGCGGTCAACGAAGCCATCGCCGAGGAAATGAGGCGCGACGATACGATTTTCCTGATCGGCGAGGATGTTGCCGAAGCCGGAACGCCATTCAAAATACTATCCGGACTGGTTGAAGAATTCGGTCCCGAGCGCATCATCGACACACCGATTGCCGAACCCGGTTTCATGGGCATTGCCGTCGGTGCAGCGATGACCGGGTCACGGCCGATTGTCGATCTGATGTTCGGTGATTTTCTTTTTCTCGTGATGGATCAGCTCTGCAATCAGGCAGCCAAGACGCACTACATGTCAGGAGGTAAACTGAATGTGCCACTGGTATTGCGAACCAATCTGGGCGCGACGCGCCGATCCGCTGCCCAGCATTCGCAATCGCTTCATGCTCTTGTTGCTCATATTCCGGGCCTGAAGGTTGCCCTTCCCTCCTCGGCCTACGAAGCCAAGGGGCTGTTGAAGACCGCAATTCGCGATAACAATCCGGTCGTCATCTTCGAAGACAAGTTGATGTATCAGGACAAGGCAGAGGTGCCGGAAGAAGAATTTCTAATCCCGTTCGGCGTGGCCAATATCAAGCGTATTGGCAAGGATGTCACACTGATTGCAACATCCTCCATGGTACAGGTAGCCGAAAAAGCGGCTGACCTGCTGGCCTTGGATGGCATCAGCGCGGAAGTGATCGATCCTCGGACGATCGTGCCGCTGGATGAAGAGACGATCCTCACCTCCGTGCGCAAGACATCGCGGGCAATCGTGATCGATGAAGGTCACCAAAGCTATGGAGTGACCGCTGAAATCGCCAGCCGCATCAATGAGAAGGCATTCTACCACCTTGATGCCCCGGTAATTCGCATGGGTGCGATGGATGTGCCTGTACCGTTTTCACCGGCACTGGAAGATATCACGGTTCCAGTGCCTGAGAGCGTTGCAGACAATGCGCGGATGTTGGTGCGGGGGGAGTTGATCCATGCCGCATGAAATAATCATGCCCGCCCTTGGCATGGCTCAGGATACCGGTCTGATCGTAGCCTGGCACAAGAATTCGGGTGATCCCGTTGCCATCGGTGACGTTCTGATGGAAGTGGAAACCGACAAGTCCACAATGGAAGTGGAAGCTCAGGCGCAGGGCTACCTCACAAATGTCAAGGCGGCTGCGGGAGACAACGTACCGGTTGGCAACGTCATCGCATTGATCTCGGACGTATCTACTGATGACGAATCCGTGCCCGTTACCCCTGATGTGGCGGAATCGAAACCCATTGTCGAAGACGTTCCGGTGGTGGATAATCCCGGAGACGGCCAATCAATCATCATGCCGGACAAGCCGGAGCCAACCCTTGCTGCAGAGCACGGACGCATTCTTGCTTCTCCCAAGGCAAAGCGTTTGGCGCAGGAACAGGGATTGGACTTGAACCGTCTGGCAGACCTGGGACACGCACAGCCCTATCACGTATCGGACGTCCAGATACTGCGCGCGTTGCCGAGAGAGTCTACCGAACGCGCTGCAATGACCGACAGTGCCCAATCCCACCATATATCCGCCCGGGTATCCACCAGGGAGTTTGACGTTTTCCTGAACAGGATGAAGGCTGAAGGTGGAATAGAATTGGATCCGCACCACGTGCTGGTCGGTTTCGCAGCGGCGAGCTTGCGACAGGTAACCGACACTGACGGTGAGCTATCCGTCGATATCGGCAAGCTCTCCGGTTCGCTGACGCGCTTTGTCGATCCAGACATTCAGCGCATGTCGACCCTTCAAGGCACAGTCGGGACCGGCAGTGCCACCCTGGTGATCAAGGATGCCACCGACAGCTTCATAACCGAAATCCGGATCGGTGGTGAGACGGCACCAACTCTCACAATCGGGCGCCGGAAGAAAGCCTTCGAATTATCGCTGGAATTCTCGCAAGGCCAAATCGGAAACGACCAGTCTGTCGGGTTCATGACTGGTTTGTGCGAGCGGCTGAACGATCCATTACGCCATCTTGTCTGAACGCGGAGCCGGTTATGAAACACACAAATCTCTATATCAATGGTGAATGGCTGGACGGTTCGGGAGCGGATCGCTTTGATGTTGTCAATCCTGCGACTGAAGAAGTGTTCGCATCCATTGCATCGGCAGACATCGCGGATGCAGACAAGGCACTCGATGCCGCGGAAGCGGCAATGAACGAATGGAAAACCCGAACACCGCGGGCTCGGGGCGAGGTTCTGCGCAAGGCATTTGAGCTGTTCACGGCGCGCCTGCCTGAATTCGCCCGGCTGATCACGCTTGAAAACGGAAAAGCCGGAGCAGACGCCATGGGTGAAGCGGCCTATGCGGCAGAGTTTTTTCGCTGGTTTTCCGAAGAAGCGGTTCGTGCAGATGGCCTGATCTCCCACGCGCCGGCCTCTGGCGCACGGATTGTCGTTCAACACAAGCCGGCAGGCATTGCGGTGCTCGTGACGCCTTGGAATTATCCGGCCGCGATGGGAACTCGAAAAATCGCACCGGCGCTTGCAGCCGGGTGCTCGGTCATTATCAAACCGGCATCGGAAACGCCGCTCACCATGCTTGCGCTGATGCCGCTATTGGAGGAAGCGGGCGTCCCCAAGGGGCTCGTCAATGTGCTTCCGTCCAAAAAGACGGGCGCGCTGGTGGATCACATGCTGCATGATCCGCGTGTCCGAGTGGTTTCGTTTACGGGCTCGACCGAAGTTGGCCGCAAGCTCCTGCATTCAGCTGCCGACCAGGTCCTGAAACCGGCCATGGAACTGGGTGGCAACGCACCGCTCATTGTTTTTGAGGATGCTGACATCGACAAGGCGGTTCAGGGAGCATTGCTCGCCAAGATGCGCAATCTCGGTGAGGCCTGTACCGCTGCAAACCGCTTCTATGTCCATGAAGATATCGCGGAAGCTTTCACAACCAAGTTTGCCGCGGCCATGGGTGCGCTTAAAATTGGCAACGGCCTCGACGCGGATGTCGATGTCGGCCCACTGGTCAACGCCGACACACGGGACAAAGTCGCGGCGTTTGTCGAGGATGCAGTGGAAAAAGGTGCTAAAATCGTACTCGGTGGCATGCCGATGGAAGGCAAAGGATATTTCTATCCGCCGACCGTGCTCACCGATGTTTCTGAATACGCGAACTGTGTTGGAGATGAAATATTCGGGCCTGTCGCCGCCATTCAGAGTTTCACGGACCAGGACGATGTTATCCGCCGCGCCAATGAGACCGAATATGGCCTGGTTGCCTATGTGTTCTCCGAAAACTTCAAACGCGCCCTTCAGGTATGCGAGCGCCTGGATTACGGCATGGTCGGCTTGAATCGCGGGCTGGTGTCCGATCCCGCTGCACCGTTCGGCGGTGTCAAGCAGTCGGGTCTTGGCCGTGAGGGTGGTCATGAGGGTCTGCTGGAATTTATGGAGACTCAGTACATCTCTGCCGAGTGGTGACGGCTGATCAACGGCTTGCCATCGCACGTAGAGCTGTTTCGTCACGGCCAACCTTGAATGTAACAAGCAGGCCGTGACCTATTGTATCAACAGTTTTATGCGCTCATCTGAACCCGCAGAGAATCCGTTGCCGGAAGATCCAGAGCCCAATCGTACCCGTTATCGACTGCTTGGAGAACCACGCCATAAACGTCTTTGGCGTGATCGGGATCGATGAAACCATCCAGAACATCATCCAGAACTTTTTCGGGATCACGTTCCAGAGGATCACCATATCCCCCACCCGAAGGCGAGAAGTAGGAAATTACATCTCCCTCTTCCGTTCGAAGACCAGAAAACTTCGAATATTCCTGTCGGGTCTCACCGGTTTTCGTATTGTGAACCTCAAGCTTTCCGACAGCGCCCTCTTTGCCGCCAAACACGCCCCATGGTGCATCAAGATGCCGATCGCTTTCATGGGTCATGAAACCCGGCGTCAGGTAGCGCTGAGATTTGACCACGCCGGAACCGCCCCGGAATTTACCCGCGCCAGGGGGCACATCATCTCTCACTTCGTAGCGATCGCAGATCAATGGCAAATGCATGCCCAGATCCTCGAGCGGATTGTTGCGCGTGTTACGCATCAGCTCCTCGACCGTGTCCGGACCATCGGAGGCTGGTCGACCGCCCATGGCGGCTTCGTTCACTTCAAGAAACACCCAATAATCGCCACTTGGTCGCACACCGGAATAGGCCGCGAAGCTCAGGGTTGCGGCATTGCCTGCCGTGCAGCGATCCGGCAGAACGGGTGAAAGCGCCTTGATGACCAGATCAGCCATGCGCTGTATCTGGCAAAACCGGGCTTCGGCGGCCGCAGGTGCGATCGGATTGAAGATACACCCCTCCGGCGCTGTAACCTTGATGGGCCGGAAAGACCCCTCATTGGCCGGGATATCATCTGTCGATGTGTACGTGTCCAGAAGCATGGCCCGGAAAACAAAGAACGCGGCGACCTTGGTCGACCCGTCGAAGGGGACATTGAAGGCCGTGGGGACTTGTGGCGACGAACCCGTGACATCCACCTCGACCCCGTCTCCTTCGACCCGCACACAGACTTTGATCGGTAGCGTCTTGTCGCGGTTGCGGCCATCATCATCGAGAAATCCTTCGGCAAAATATTCACCGTCCGGAATTTTCGCGATCTCTGCACGCATGCGTTTTTCGGTGTAATCCATCAGCTGTTTGGTCGCCTGGATCACTACATCCTTGCTATATAATTCCAGTAATTCGCCGAACCGCTTGACGCCAAGCTCGGCAGAGGCGATCTGCGCTTCCAGATCGCCCATCACCAGACCGGGAACGCGGGTGTTGTCGCGGATATACTTCCACAAATCTTCGTTACGCTTGCCTTCATTGTACAGTTTGACGCCATCCAGCAGCATCCCTTCGGCCCACATGTCAGGCACATCGATAATCAGACCGGGCGTGGCCGCGCCAATATCGACGTGGTGAGCCGTGTTGGCCGAAAATCCCACGAGTTCACCTTGATGGAATACCGGCATAATAATGGCGATATCCGGGGAATGGCTCGCCCCCTTGTAGGGGTGATTGTGGATGACGCAATCGCCTTCCTTCCACGCATCCAGCGGCACGGATTGTTCGATGCCGCGCAGATACCCCGGAAGAGAGCCGATATGCATTGGCGTGGAGTCGGATTCGCACAGCGTGTTGAAATCCGTATCGAACAGTCCCGCACCAAGATCCTGGCTTTCGCGAATGATCGATGAATAGGACATGCGGTAAAGGACATTGCCCATCTGTTCGGCTATGGAATGCAATGCCCCGCCGACGACCTGAAGGGTGATTGGATCGAGTTCTTTGTTCATGGTTCTCTCCTTCAGTTTTTCACAATGCGGATATCGCCGTGACCAAGCACCGTGGCTGTATATCCAGGAGGGATGAGAGTGGTCGAATTGTGCTGGGTGACGAGCGCCGGCCCGGTTACCTTGTCGTCTGATTTCAGTTTCATACGATCGTAACGGGGCGTATCCACGCCGCCTCCTTCATCGAAGACCGTCGTGCGGGAGTACAGATAGGCGTCACCGGGATTGGTCTCGCCACCCATTGCCAAATCCCTGAGACGCAGCGTATCAACATCGGCACTGGCAATGACCCGTAACGTCACCGCTTCTGTAATCTGGTCGCGGAAGGCGTGGCCATATTGCTGTTTATGCACATCGAAGAAGCTGTCGATCACTTCCTGCACATTGGATTTCGATAGGGCTTCGTCCGGTACATCGGCGCGCAGCTCGAAACCCTGCCCGGCATAACGGCACTCCATGACTTTTCGATAACGGCGATCCTTGACATCAATACCGTCCGCCTCCAATTGCGCCTCTGCTTCGGCTCGCAATTCATCCGCAACCGAATTCAGATGTTCGAAAGTCGCCTCATCAGCATCATTCAATGTCGCCACGACCGAGCGCGTGTATTCATATTGGAGATCTGAAACCAGCAGCCCCATTGCTGCGGTGATTCCCGGCTGCAAGGGCGAGATGACATCCCGTGCGGAGATCATTTCAGCCAGGGCAACCGAATGGAGGGGCCCCGCGCCGCCAAATCCCATCAGGGTGAAACCACGGGGATCAACCCCTTTTGCCACCGAGTTTGCGTTGATTGCCAGCGCCATATTGTTGTTGATGATTTTGAGAATACCGATGGCAGCATCCTCCACACCAAGTCCAAGAGGATCGGCTATATGCGTCTTGATGGCTGCGCGGGCAAGATTGGCGTCGATGGAAAGATCGCCACCAAGGAATTGTTCTTCGTCCAGCCGTCCCAGAACGACCTGTGCATCCGTCACCGTCGGTTCGGTACCGCCATTGCCATAACAGGCAGGGCCCGGTGTCGCTCCGGCGGATCTGGGTCCAACCCGGAAAGCGCCACCGGCATCCACGTAAGCGATTGATCCGCCGCCTGCACCGATGGCATCAATATCGATCATCGGGACCAGAACAGGCAGACTTGCAACTTCCGTATCCCGCGGGTTCTTGACCCTTAGTTCGCCGTTTTGAATAACGGAAATGTCAGCGGACGTTCCGCCAATATCGATGGTGATGACATCTCCGGTATCGCAATGTTCACCGGTCCATCGGCCGCCGATGACACCGCCGGCAGGCCCGGAAAGCAGAAGTCCGATCGGCCGTTCGGATGTGTTGGCGATGGTCGAAATTCCACCGTTCGACTGCATGATGCGCACAACCGCATTGACGCCATTGTCAAGCAGACGCTTCTCCAGATTGCGCAGATAGAGCGCCGTCTTTGGGCCAATGTAGGCATTCATCGCGGTTGAACTGAAGCGTTCATATTCGCGAATGACGTTCACCACTTCAGATGATGCACAGATATAGGCATCGGGCATCACCTCGCGCACAATCTCCTTGGCGCGCTGCTCATGAGCATCATTCAAAAAGGAAAACAGGAACCCGATGATAACTGCATCAAGACCGCGCTTTGCAAACAGTTCAGCCGCCTGACGCACTTCGTCTTCATCCAGCGGAACTTCAATCGTCCCTTCCGGTGGCATGAGCCGCTCAGTAATCGGAATGCGGTTACGACGTTTGACCAGGGGCTTCGATTGCCAGGGAACATCGAACTGCAAACTGAAATTATGCGGGCGCTTATGCCGCGCCATATGCAGAATATCCCGAAATCCCTTGGTCGTGAGCATGCCCACTTCAGCACCGTTGCGCTCGATGACCATATTGGTCGCAACGGTCGTTCCGTGAAACAGGACATCAATATCACCTGGTGCGACGCCGGCCTGTTCACAGACTTGCAGCACGCCGTTAACGACACCTTCGGACTGATCGTGCGGCGTGCTCGGTACTTTGGTTACGATGACATCCTGATCGGTTCCGCCCCCGGATTTTGTCCGCTCCAGAACAATATCCGTAAAGGTGCCCCCAACATCCACTCCAACTCGTATCATCGAAACATCCTTTCGTATTTTGCTCAGCACGCGGTGCGAAGCGCTTTCTCAATTTCAAGTCCTGCCGCCAAAAGGCGATCATCATCACCACCTGTGCTGCTGACCAGAAGGCTGGTCGGCATGCTGGAAACCCCCGTGCCATTTGGAATTGCCAGTCCCGGCAGGTTCAGAAAATTGCCGAGGGCTGTGTTGCGCAGGGTTTTCAGATTGGTTGTGTGAAAAATTTCATCATCTGCCTCAAGCGGCGCAATCACCGGTGCAACATGCGCGGCCGTCGGCATCAGCAGGAAAGCGCCGGCGAGCGTTTCCCTGACATCGTGCATGCATCTTTCACGCTCTTGCCTCAGCATTTCCAAATCTGCGGAGGACATGGCCTTACCGATCATGATGCGGGCAACAACGCGCCGGTCGATGCGCTCCACAGAGGCAGTATCAACAAGCGCCTGATGCTCCCGATAAGCCTCAGCCGCGGTGATCGTCCCCATTTGTGCCGCAACCTGAGCAGATCGCTCCAAGGCCGGCACCGTGCCATGGGTGATCGTTGCTCCGGCCGCTTCCAGTGCCCGGATGCTGGCCTCAAAATTTTCCGCAACGGCGTCTTCAAGATCGTCAAGCACAATGCCATCAGGTACAAAGAATGCTGTATCCTGCATCGGTATCGGAGTTATGGAACCGACTGTTTTTCCGCGTAAAACTGCATCAAGAGCCGCACAGTCGGCGACGCTGCGGGCAAGAGGACCAACTGTGTCGAGTGTCCTGGAGAGCGCAAACACGCCCGTGCCATCGATGCGCCCTTCGGAAGATTTGTATCCAACGAGACCATTGAAGGCGGCCGGAATCCGTACAGATCCCCCGGTATCCGTTCCGATCGCGCAAGGGCAAAGCCCTGCGGCAACGGCGACGGCTGATCCTGAGGACGACCCGCCCGGTGCACGCGGCGTGTTCGTATCGTGTGGATTAACCGGCGTCCCGAAGTGGGGATTTAATCCCAGTCCGGAATAAGCGAATTCAGTCAGATTGAGTTTTCCCAGATTCACCATGCCCGCAGCAGTGGCGTTGGCGACAATGGGTGCATCGCAATCCGCATGCGGGGCATTTCGGTAAAAATCTGATCCGGCCGTGGTGATCTCACCCTTCATATCGATCAGGTCTTTCCAGCCAATCGGAACGCCGTCGAGCGGCGTGCGCGCATGGCCGGATTTGAGCCGGACTTCAGAGGCCTGAGCTTCCTGCATGGCCCGCTCTCGTGTGACGTTCACAAAGATGGGAGACGTCTGATGATCGATGCGATCGAGCAAATGTTTTGTCAGATCGACAGGACTCACAGAGCCCTCAGCCAGCACAGAGCCGATCATCAATGCCGATTTACCCGCAAGCACGGTCACATCGGTCATTGGCCGTTATCCAGCACAATGGTTGTGCGATCCTTGCGCCATTGCAGCGCGATCTCACGGCCGATACCTATGGAATCGCCAGATATTTTCTCTCTTGGGGTCTCAAGGTGGATATCAAGCGTCTCATCCAGACGGACGATGATATGATAGACATATCCGACTGCATCCATTGATGTGATCGTGCCCGACACGCTCTGCGTTTGCTCATCGGACGACGCTTCGGCAGTCGGCAGAACGTCGACATACTCGGACGGCGCAACGACCAGAGCCGATGCGTTTACAGGCGCAGATTCGGGGTCAAAAGTCGGAACACCGGACAAGTCGCCAAACCGCGTTGCCACCGCCGCGCGCTGGCGTCCGGCTTCGATAATCTTACCGTCGATGATTTTGTTACGCCCGATAAAGCGGGCCACAAATGGTGTATTGGGACGTGTATAGAGCTCGAACGGCGGGGATATCTGTTCCACCCGACCGGAGTTCATCACCACTACACGATCTCCCATTCCAAGAGCTTCGGATTGTGCATGGGTCACAAATACAAAAGTGATATTAAGCTCGCGCTGCAGGATCTTCAGTTCTTCCTGGATTGTCTTGCGCAGGTTCGCATCCAGCGCGCCAAGTGGCTCGTCGAGCAGAAGAATGTCAGGCTCCGTGACCAGCCCACGCGCAAGAGCAATCCGTTGCCTTTGACCACCGGACAAAGCCGCTTCTTTTGATTCAGCGACGTCGCCCAGTTCGAATTTATCAATAATGGCGTCGGTCCGGCGCTTCATTTCGCCGCTCGACATGCCACGCACACCAAGACCGAATTCGATATTCTTTCGAACCGTCATGTGCGGAAAAAGCGCATAGTTCTGGAAGATGGTTGCCGTGGGCCGTTGTTCTGCGCGAACGTGAGTGAAATCGTTCCCCCGGATCATCAACTGTCCGGACGTGATACTCTCCAGACCGGCGATCATGCGCAACGTTGTTGTCTTGCCGCAGCCGGAAGGTCCGACAAAGGAGATGAACTCTCCCCGCTCGACCTGCAGGTCAAAACTCTCAACAGCCTGGGTGCCGCCAGGATAGATCTTCTGCAGGCGCATAAGTTCCAGATCAAGCAAGGAAGGTTGCTCCGATTTCACAATTCGCGGGGGATGGTGAGGCCTGTCGGCCTCACCTTTAGTGTGCCGTAATCAGGCGCTGAGGAATTCGTCCCAACGCATGATCAGGTGATCGTACTCATCTGGCCACTGGTGCCAGTATTTGATCTTCGAGGCGCGCTCAGCGAGGCTTCCACCATCGCGCAGATCCCCTTCCTTGATGCCGCGTTCTTCGGCACCGACCCAGGGTTTGCCCTCGTACCAGAAGGCATATTTATCGGGATCCATGGCGTCTTTGACGTTGGTCGTTGGCGAGTAGTAGCCCTGCTCAGACACTGCAATGGCCGGAGGACCGGACAACCAATAATCGGCATAGGCCTTTACAGCCGCCGCGTTTGGCGATCCGTTTATTTGCGAAATACCGATGGACCAGGCGCGATACCCTTCTTTGGGAACGGCGTAACTGCACGGAACACCCTGTGCCTTTACGGCCATAACGGCTGGTTGCCAGGCATCGGCAAGGATCATTTCACCTGAGGCCAGCAAGTTCACCAACTCACCGAAATCTCCCCATAGCGCACGGAACTGTCCGTCTTTCTTCTTCGCGATCAGGAACTTTGCCGCTTCATCTATCTGTTCGATGTTGGGATTGCCTGGATTGTCAACTTCCAGCAGACCAAGTGAGTTCATGGCCAGAATGGCCTGACCGAAGGCAATAAGCGGATCGACGTTTAGGCCGGTCTTCCCTTTGAATTTCTCGTCAAACAAAGCGGTCCAGGTGTTGGCCTCTTCAGCACTGACGAGATCGGGGCGATAGCCGATTGAATCGAAATTATAAACCGTCGGCACCATCCAGAGCGACGATTTTGCATCATCTGCCCAGATCTGACCGGAAATTTGTGCATTTGGCGCAAGAGCTGGATTTGTTTCGGAGAAAATCGGGCGAATATTACCCCAGTTTGAAAGATCCGATGTGGGGATTGGCTCGATCTTTTTGGTCGCAATCACAGCGGGTAGCCGCTCTCCAATTGTTTCCCAGCAATCGTAAGCGTTTGAACCGGATAACAACTCCGTCTGTGTATCAGGGAAAATAGCGGCCTTACCGGATACTTTGCCAACGCCTGACTTCTCTTTGAACTCGTTAAGAATCCGCTCCTGCACGGTGACTGAGAGCCCGACGGTACGCAGTTGCTGATCGCCGAGACTTTGTGCCCACACCATATCGGGGCGCATGAATGCGGCCGATCCGGCGAGGGCGCCCGCCCCGGCCATGAAACGGCGTCTGTTTACATACGGTTGTCTCATCTTACTCTCCCTGCTTTAATAGTGTCATTGGCAGTCGCTTCAGTAGCGACCCACCAGCAATCCCCCGTCCACAGTCACAACTTGCCCGGTCATGTACCGGGCTGCGTCCGAAGCGAGAAATACGATTACGTCAGCGATATCTTCGGGCTCGCCAACACGGCCCATCGGAATAAATTCAGCGGCTTGTTCAAGACCCTCAGGCCCCAGAGAATGCTCTTTCGAGAGCGCTTGTGCGGTGCGAATATACCCGGGTGCAATGCCGTTCACCCGAACACCGGCAGGTGCGAGCTCGACCGCAAGTCCGCGGATCAATCCCACCACCCCGGATTTCGCGGCGGAGTAATGCACATGCTCGTCCCAGCCGTAAGCAACGCCCATGATTGAGGACAGACAGACGATTGACCCCCGCCCGGTTTCGCGCATTTTCGGCACGGCTGCCCTGATCACTCTGAACATGCCTTTCAGATCGACTTCAAATGTGTGATCCCATTTTTCATCGGACAGGCTGTCGAGCGGCACCTTGTGAGCAATGCCAGCGTTACACAGGAGCGCATCCAATGCGCCATATTGCGTCTCAACGGCGGCAACGACGGCATCGGATCGTTCAGTTGATGTCACATCGAGGCTGTGGAATTCAGCCTCTCCTCCCTGGGAGCGGATGGCATCGACCACCGCGTTTCCCTCGTCCTCCAGCACATCCGTCACGATGACCCGATGACCTGCCCGGGCAAAAGCAAAAGCCGAAGCCCGTCCAATTCCGATGCCGGCTCCCGTAATCAATACAGTTTTCATATCCGCTGTCCCATCACATCATTACATCGCCGGAATTCGGATTCAGGGTCTGCCCGACATAAAGCCGGGCGTCTTCAGAGGCGAGAAATGCAACCGTAGCCGCCACATCCTCCGGTTCTCCGAAATGGCCAAGGGGCAATTCGTTCGCCTTTGCGTCCCGCCAGTCCGGCGACAGGGACTTTACAAGGTCAGTGTTTATCGGCCCCGGCGCGACGGCATTGACCCGGATTCCCCGGTCACTCACTTCCAGCGCAAGCGATTTGGTAAGCCCGATAATTCCGGCCTTGGCCGCGCTGTAATGAGCGAGTTCAACGCCGCCCTTTTGGCCGAGCTGAGAGGCTATATTGACGATGACTCCACTGCCGGAATCGAGCATGGCTCCGATCGCACGGCGGCATCCGTTGAAACAGCCACGCAGATGAACAGCAATCATTCGATCCCAATCTGCCATGGCCATGTTTTCAAGTCGCACCTGCTGGACAACACCGGCATTGTTGACGGCAAGTGTGCAAGGTCCCCAGGATTTTTCGCAGGTTTCAAACGCACGGTTGATGTCCGATGGCCTGGTTACATCGCCTGTCGACGCAAGCGCGTCGCCGCCAGCAGCAAGGATGATCGAAGTGGTTGCAGCTGCCGCATCATGATCGATGTCGTTGACGACGACTTTTGCACCTTCTTCGGCCAGACGCAGAGCAATCGCTCTTCCTATGCCTGACCCGGCTCCGGTGACGACCGAACGATGTTGAGCGAGGCGACTCATGCGATTTCCTCTTGGATGCCGGAACTGCGTGCCTGGGCCCGACGCACGCTCAAAGCCATCAAAATTGCGTAGACCGAAAGAAGCGCGAGTGAGAACAGCGTTGTCAGAACACCGAATGCGAACAGATTGGGATGTATCTCCACAGCGAACGTTCCGTAAATCGCAATAGGCATCGTCACATCTCCGGCTGCTGTGAACAGTGTGCGCGGAAATTCGTCATAGCTCAGGGTAAAGGCGAACAGCATCGCTGAGAGTACGCCTGGAAAGATCATCGGAAAGGTGACTTTCCGGAAGGTCCGTGCAGGCGAAACACCCAATGTCCACGCGGCTTCCTCGACCGAGGAATCAAACCGATTGAAAATGGCGAGCATCACCAGGAAAGCAAACGGGTAGGTGTAAACGACATGCAAGACGAACGTCGTGCCCCACCAGGTTCGTGGTATTCCCAGTTGATCGGACACCAGAGCCATGCCCAGTCCAAGCAAGATACCCGGTACCATCATGCCAAGCACGACAAGATAGAAGACGACGCCTGATCCTTTAAAATGATTGCGAAACGCCTGGGCCGTCATGGTTCCCAGAACCGTGGAAACGATCATCGTAGCAAAGGCGAGTGTCAGTGAGCGAAGGAGCGCCTCGCCAACCGGCAGAGGAGCGACCCGCGAGGGCGGTGCAAAACCCAGCACATGCTCGTACCAGTACGTAGACCATTCGATGATCGGAAACTGAGGCCCGCCTTCCGGCCCCTGCTGAAAGCTGATGATACCCATAACGACGAACGGGCCGTAGAGAAAGACAATGAACAGCGCCGTGTAAAAGCACAACACCCATTTCAATGACGTGAGTTGATGCATCGCGGTCGCTCCCTCACAATTCCCGCCGCAGGTTCACCACCCGCAGCAATCCGGCGATCACAATAGCCATCACGACAGTCAGAACGACCCCGATAACAGCGGCAAACGCCCACTTGAGCGACCCGACCTGGGTCAATATGATGTTACCCAGCAGATTGACTTTTCGACCCGAGAGTGCCGATGCCGTGGCAAACTCTCCCAAGACCATCACCGATACGAAAATTGCTCCGACGGTTACACCCGGCAGGCTCAGCGGGAAGATGATTTTTCGGAAAATTGTCCATGCAGATGCCCCAAGATCCCGGGCGGCTTCGATCAAGCTCTCATCGATCCGCGCCAGCATGAAGGCGATCGGCCCAACCATGAACACGACATAGATCTGGACCATGCCGATAACCACCGACAACTCGGTGAACAGAAGAACCTCGATCGGTTGAGAAATAATGCCCAGCTTCTGAAGCAGAATGTTTATCGCACCTTCCTTGCCAAGCATCGGGCGCCAGGCCAAAACACGGATCAGGAAGGATGTCCAAAACGGCACAACACACGTCACAAGCAATATCGTTTGCGTCGTTTTGTTTCGTACGAACTGACCGATAAACAAGGCCGTCGGATATCCGATCACCAGAGTTAAAACCAAAACCGTGAGCCAGATCCGCAGAGTTCTAATCAGCGCACCGAAATAGGTCTCCGAGGAAAAGAAAGTCACCCACGACTTGGTTGTCAGATCGGAAGAGACGGCAAACGTGGTTTGGGTCCAGAAGCTGACATAGACCATCATCAGCAACGGCAAGATAAGAAAGAGCACCATCCACAGAATGCCCGGGGTCAACAGCAGCAGATTGCGATTATTACGCAAGAATCCGGTTTTTTGGGGTGCAGAAACCTTTGCTAAACTGGCTTCAACCTGAGTGGTCCCGTCAGTCATGCGGCCACTCCCATCGGTTCGGAGCGGATCAGTTCCCCGTTTGCATCATACGCCAGAACATCAGCAAGGGGCCATGTCAGCCGACACGCCGCGTCGCGTTTGAAGTCCAGCGGATCAGATCGACTGAGATGATGCTCAACCTCCATGATGCCTTCATCGGGACGGCGAAAGAAATACACCATGCGGCTACCGACAAACTCGCTGGTTATGAATTTAACCGCCAACGTCCCGCAGTCCTTATCGATCGGATCGTTCACCGCACCAATGTCTATCGCGCCGTAACGCATCGCGTAATGGTGCGCACCGACGACGCCCTCTGGTAGCGGTAACGCCATATCGGCGAGGAGAAAGGTTTTGTCGCGCGTCTTGCCGGGAAGAATATTGTATGCATTGACCGAGCGAGCCACTCGTACCGACAGGGGTAGATTGTATATTGTGTCCGGCGCGCCGGTCTGAAGGGCGCGACCCTCGTCCAATACGACCATCCGGTCACCCATCGCCATGGCCTCGGTTTCGTTTCCCGTAGCATGCAAAAAGGTAACGCCGAGCGCCGCACGAATGCGCCGCAGCTCAATCGTCATTCGCTCGCGCAAATTGGCATCAAGAGCCCCGAGCGGCTCATCCAGCAAGCAGATTTTTGGCTCGGCAACGAGGGTGCGGGCCAGTGACACCCTTTGTTTTTGCCCACCCGAAATCTGTCCGACCATTCGGTCTCCCAGATCATCCAGCCCCACCAGGTGCAGCATATCATTCGTACGGCGCGAGATATCGCCTTCATTCCGCACCGGATCCACTTGGCGGTTTCGAAGGCCGAAGGCGACATTCTCAAATATGTTCAAGTGCGGGAACAATGCGTATTTTTGCTGGACAAAACCCAGCCCCCGCAGATGCGGCGGACGCGTCCCAATGTCCTCACCGTTGAGAGACACGGTACCCGTCTCCGGCCACTCAAGACCGGCAATCAATTTGAGCAGGGTTGACTTCCCTGAACCGGAAGGCCCCAGAAGGGTCAAGTACTCGTCATTCCCAACTGTGAGTGAAACACGATCAATGACAGGCTTGCCATCATAGGACTTCGTGAGGTTAGACAATTCCATCATGAAAGGGTTACTCTGGACAATTATCGAGGGTTAACCACGCGCATTTCAAATTCTGTGACCTTCGTACACACAAGTCAATAACAATTGTCGAAATTTTGCCATATATTGATAATTCTCTCGAATTGGCGGATAAAATATTGGCCAAACGGGCACAATTGGTGATATTTTGTGCACAAAGTTCGTTTTCATAACCATTTACAACCACGCATTGAACCGGTAATTCCTGCGGACCATGCTTGAAGATGCAAACCAGAACGAACCGCAATACGCAACAATCAAGAGGACGCTTTCCGCGGCAATCTCCTCTGGTGTGCTGCCCGCTGGCGCAGTGCTGATCGAAGGGCCGATTGCAGAAATATTCGGCACCAGTCGAACGCCTGTGCGAACGGCGCTTGGCGAGTTGATGCAACAAGGTGCCCTGCGTCGCTTTGAAGGCCGGGGGTTTCTGGTCTCCGGCGCTGATCAGCCCATGCGCATTGAAGTAACACGCGAGCTGTTTGGCCTGCATGAAGCTGCAGCTACGGAACCTCGGGTCGGTGCCGCTTTGCGCATTTCCGAGGATCTGGAGGATGTGTTGACCAGAGCGCTACCCTTCGGATTGTGGCGCATCAACGAAAAGGCGCTGGCAGAACATTTCGATGTCAGCAGAACCGTCGTTCGGGAATTGCTGCCCCGGTTTCAGGATCGAGGCATCTTGCGCAAGGACCGGCGCTCGCACTGGCTGGTCGGTCCGCTGACGTCTCGCGACGTAACCCATTACTTTGCCATACGCGCAAAACTCGAACCTCTTGCGCTGCTTGAAAGTGGCCCGCTGTTTGGACCACGGGACATAAAAGCCATGTGGCAACGCACGATGACGGCCGTATCAACCGCCGGGCAGTTGTCACCGCAGCAACTTGAGGCGATGGAGCGGGACATTCACATCACCTTGTTGTCGAAGTGCAAAAACTCTCACCTTCTGCGCATGATTCATCAAAGCCAGGTGGCGTTGGCAGTGAACCGGCTATTTGCAGATGTGGTCGGAGCTGAATCATTTGAAATGTCGCTACGCGAACACCTTATTATCCTGGAATTCGCCATGCGCGGCGCATGGCAAACAGCCGCCCATTCTCTGGAAGAACATTTACGACTATCAACTGTCAGGACTCGGCAGCGTCTCAAGGCAATTTCTGTTTTCCCGGTGAATGAGGATTTGCCTGCCTATCTCATTCGACAGGCTCACTGATCCCGCTACTTGCGCGGCCATCGGTTCAGTTTGAAAGCACATTCTCCCACCGGCGAACAAGATAATTGTGTTCTTCCATCACCGTATCCCAAACAGCAACATGGGCCATCCGCTCTTTGTAGGACCCACCCTCTCGTACGCTGCCTGTTTCGTAGATCGTCTGTCCGGAGGGATTCTTAATCGGAACTGTCGCCGGTTTTCCCTCATACCAGAACGCCCATTCCTCTTCGCTCAACCACCGTTTCACCGACTCCGGGTTGGACATGTAGGCTCCGGCGCGTGCCATGATGGCGCCCGGCTTACCGTCAAGCCACCAATTTATGTAGTCATACGCTGCATCTTTTGACCAGTCATCCAGTCTGGCGGACAGGGCCAGGCCGCCGAACCAACCCCGGTACCCTTCCTTGGGGGTCACCATGGTCACCGAGGCACCCAGAGCACGCAGTTTTATGACGCCCGACCACCATAGAGAACCGATAGCAGGTTTACCCTGTCGCATGGCTCTTACGGCTTGTTCCTCGTCAGCCCAGATACAACGGAAATGACCCGCAAGTTTATAGGCCTTCAGCAGTTCTATGAGATCGTCGATCTCCTCAAGCGTCAGATTGCCCGGATCCTGAAAATCGAGTTCATTCCGAGCCCTCAAGGCGAGAAGCATGTCCAGAGAGCCAATCGCGGCATCGGACTGCAGGACAACCCGACCTGCCCACTCGGGTTCCAGTAACGCCCCCCAA
This sequence comes from Stappiaceae bacterium, assembly GCA_039976075.1. Lineage (GTDB taxonomy): Bacteria > Pseudomonadota > Alphaproteobacteria > Rhizobiales > Stappiaceae > JBDWFY01. Next base: position 340,591 of record JBDWFY010000022.1, on the reverse strand, counting down.
CTGTCAATTGACGCGGCCTCTGTGCCGACCACGGCAAACCCATCGGCATTGTGAACGGTCGGTACCATGCTGATCCGCTCGGATTGAAGGTTGCCAAGCGAGTTATCCAATTGAACGAACAGCCGCTGCGAAGGGTCACCACCCGTTGCCCGCGTCATGCCCGGCATCAACCGGCCTTTTTTCGGCAGATCGTTGATCTGGTCCCAGCGATTGATGCGATTTATATTGATGGGCTGGATAGAGGCGGTAGGCCAGATGAGGTCAATATCGTGAAACCATTGATCATAAACATCGAAACTATCCGGAGACAGTGCCCCTCTCCGTTGCGCTTCCGTGCCATCAAGAGTGATGAAATCGAAACTCAGGTCGAGATCTTCCTCCGCCGCCCGCATGATGGGATCAATCTGTGTCACCGATGTACCCAGTACCCGGAGGGGCTCCCGCGAACGGCGAACTGAAGGCGCAGAAATTCCGGGACTTTCATTCAGCACGCTATCAGAAACGTTGCTCACCCAACTGCTCCGCGTATCCGGTCGAACAAAGCTGACCGGTCATGCCGCGCTTGCAGGGCCTGCGCCATATCCACCTCCACAAACTTCACCGGCATGTGAGGTTGCAACTGGCCAATCAGATCCATGTCTGCGGAAATAACCGTGCCGATCATGAAGTAGCCACCGCCGGACACCGCATCACGATGCAGCACGATTGGTTCGGTGCCTCCGGGCACCTGAATGGAACCGTAGGGATAACATCCATCGACAATGTTCGACGGATCGGATCCCGCCCCGAAGGGCGCTTCACGTTCGACAAACTCCAGAGGATTGCCGCCGCGAAAGCGATATCCCATGCGATCTGCTTCCGGCGCCACTTTCCATTCATCACCGAAAAATCCGGATTGCGCTGTTTCTGTAATCCTGTGCCAGTAGAGCCCGGGAAGCACGCGAAGTTCAGTCGGAGATCCGACCTGCCGTCGTGCGTTTTCAGGAATTGTCGCCCCTTCCGTCGAACCTGCAGACGATCCCACCGGAAGAACATCGCCGGCCATGATAGCCCGACCGTCAACGCCACCAAGAGCGCCAATCGCGTACGTGGATCGCGACCCCAGCGCCGGCGGCGTGTCGATCCCGCCAGCGATTGCAATATAGATCCGTGCTCCTGCCTTCAGAAAGCCGAAATCAAGCACCTGACCGGCTTTGATGCTGATTGCTGTCCAACCCGGCTGCTCTTCACCATCCACCATGATGGGAATATCGGCACCCGTGACAGCCAATGTTGTATCGGCGGTAATCTCCAGCTTCGGTCCCATGAAAACGGCTTCCAAACCGGCAGCGGTCTCGTCGTTGCCGACAAGCAGATTAGCAGCGCGCATCGCCATGCGATCCATTGCGCCGCCTATGGGAATGCCCAGGTGAAAATATCCGGGGCGCCCCAGATCCTGAATTGTCGTGAGAAGACCGGGCTTGATGACTTTAAGCGCCATGGAGTGCCTCCATCAGTTTCCTGTTGGTTCCATCGATGTCAGCGTTGAACGCTTCGAGATCGAAATCGACATTCGCTATCCTGGGCGCGTAGGTATCCGCTTCCACTTCGGCAACGATATGGTCATATTCCGCACGATCAATCGGTTTCCATTTGACGATATCGCCCGGTTTGAAAAACACCATGAAATCCTTCAGGTAGCCGACCTTCTGTTCCGGATCGTAAATCGGCATCGGCGTGATGCCGAACATCTGATATCCCCCTGCACCGCGTACAGAATAGATGCACGAGAAACAGCCCCCGTAACCGACCGTCAGCTTCGGCGTATCTGTTCGCGGCCGCAAATATTTTGGAACCTGCAATTGCCTTTCCCGCTCCACCAGTTGGTAGAGGAAAGGCAGGCCCGATACGAAGCCGACCATCGAAACGAACCAGGGGTTCGAATGATGTGCCTCGATAAAGCGCTCAGCGCTGTCGAAACCATTGATCCGGGCGGCATAATCGAGATCCGTACCGTTTGGATCCTGATGTCGTTCGCGGAACCGCATCAGAGTTTCATGTGTCCAGGGATCGTTGTAGAAAACGGGAATTTCGATAATTCGTGTGGCAATGCGCTTTTCTGCCGATGCCGCTGCACTCTCCAGTTTCTTGAGCTGGGCCAGCATTTCGTCCGGCGCAATCACATCCGGATTGAATTTGATCTGGAAGGAAGCGTTTGCCGGGCAAATTTCGGTAACGCCCTTTATTTTGCTTTCGCTCACGGCCCCCGTTATCGACAGGCTCTTAAAAAAGGCGTCAAGCGACATTTCTTCGTCAACTTCGACGAAAATATGCTCATCACCGCCGAATGAATATCGTGTTTTCATTGCCATTCGCTTTTCATTACTCCAACTCTATCCCGCAGAAGAAAGATGGTTTTCGATCCACCCTTCCAGAAAGCGAGTGTGGAACTCGCCAGCCGAAACATCCGCATTGGCAGCCAGCATTTTATAAAGGGGCAGCGTCGTCTTGACGCCGTCGATCTGCATTGTCTCCAGCGCTGTTCGAAGGCTTTCCAGCGCTTCTGCCCGATTGGCACCATGCACAATCAATTTACCAAGCAGGGAATCGTAGAACGGTGGAATAGCGTATCCCTCGTATAGCATCGTATCGAAACGAACATCTTCAGGCACTCTCATGGTGCCGACTATTCCGGGGAACGGCATGAAGTTATTCATGGGATCCTCAGCATTGACCCTCACTTCAATGGCATGACCGGAGAGTGCGATACTGTCTTGAGACAGCGACAGCTGGGCTCCAAAGGCGACACGGATCATCTCCTGAACGATGTCAACACCTGTCACCAGTTCAGTCACCGGGTGTTCAACCTGAACCCGTGTATTCATTTCCAGGAAAGCGAACGTTTCTCTGACCGGATCAAAGAGATACTCAAGTGTTCCAGCCCCTCGATAGGATACCGATTCAGCGAGTGACACGGACGATGCGCAAATTTCCTGCCGCGCCTTTTCACTCAAACAGTCCGCCGGCGCTTCCTCCCAGACTTTCTGACGCCGCCGCTGCAAGGAACATTCCCGTTCAAACAGATGAACCGCCCGCGTACCGTCACCCAGAATTTGAACTTCCACATGCCGGGCATTCTCGATCAGTTGCTCAATATACAATCCACCGTCGCCAAACGCTGCCTGCGCTTCGCTCCGCGCCTGTGGAACCAGACTGTCAAGCTCGTCTTGATTATGAGCAATACGGATGCCGCGTCCACCACCACCGGCAGCCGCTTTTATCATCAACGGAAAGCCTATCCTGGCTGCTACCGCGCGCGCGTCTTCAGGACTCTCGACCCTGCCATCACTGCCTGCGGCAACCGGTGTTCCTGCCTTTTGCGCAGCCGCTCTGGCTGCAGCCTTGTCACCCATCAGCGCGATGGTTTCCGCAGTGGGGCCGACAAAAATCAAACCCGCCTGCTCGACGGCGTTCGCGAAATCGGCATTCTCGCTGAGAAATCCGTAGCCCGGATGTACCGCATCAGCTCCCGATTGTTCGGCGGCTTCTATCAGCCGGTCTGCATCAAGATAAGATTTTGCAGCCTGCGGAGGACCAATTTCAACGGCCCTATCCGCCAATCTGACTGCCAGCATTTCCGCATCGGCTTCAGAATAGGCCTGCACAACCTCCATCCCGAGCGCTTTGGCTGCCCGATTGATGCGGACAGCAATTTCGCCACGGTTGGCGATAAACAGAGTTTTGCCTGTGAGCTCCACGTCTCAATCCATTTCGGCCAGCACGGCGCCGGCCATGATTGGCGTTTCGTTTTCGATTTGAAATCGAACATTCGTCCCGTCTTCTTCCGCCGTCACCTGGTGAAATGATTTCATCACCTCAACAAGACCGACAACGTCACCCGCCTTGACACTGCCATTGTCCGCAACGAAGTCAGGTTGGTCAGGCGCTGGCTTGCGATAAAAGGTGCCTGGAAGCGGTGAACGTATCTGTTTGACCATGTCGTGAAGTCCCTATGTGATATCAGGCTGTAATTCGAGAAACAGGGGTTGGACGGGCAATCGTCACACCGTTTTCGGTCAACGCCTTGCGGACCGATTTGCCAATATCCAGCGCGCCAGCGGTATCGGAATGAAAGCATATGGATTCAAACTCAATGTCGATTTCGTCTCCGTCAACCGTTTTGACCTTGCCGTCCGTGCAAGCACGAAGACATTTGTCGGCCAGTTCCTGCGGATCGAACCGACGTACTTTGCGGGCGAACACAATACTGCCGGAGTTGTCATATTCGCGATCCGCATAGAATTCCCGGATGAGAGGCTGGCCCATATCCTGGGCGACACGGCAGGTTTGCGAAATATGCATGCAATATATGAAAAGCTCCGGCCCGGTTTGCTGCAACGCTTCGATCAACAGGCGGGACAGAACTTCGTCGTCCGCTGCGGTCATATAAAGCGCACCATGCGGTTTGACATGTTGCAAATCCACACCATGCCGTCTGCCAAACTCGCGCAGGGAGCCCGTTTGATAGATAATGTCATTGACCAGTTCGGAGGCGGTAGCACCGATGGTCCGACGCCCGAATCCTTGTAAATCGCGGTAACCGGGATGGGCGCCCAAGCCCACGCCGTGCTTTGCTGCAAGTTTGGCAACGGCATCCATCGTATTGGGATCACCGGCATGAAACCCGGTTGCGACATTTGCCGAACTTACCACCGGCATCAGATCTTCATCCGGAGCGTCGCCATAGGTCCAGTGACCGTACCCCTCGCCCATATCACAGTTCAGATCGACTTCGCTTCGATACATCTGGTTGAATTCCCACCCTAAATTTTCGTCGCTCTGCCATCACAAGCCTTCGACTTTATGTCTCACTTTGTGATCCGGCAAGCTTGTTCCTATGTTGCAGGTGTCAGAACATAGGACCCGCTTTCATGAAGATCGGCCTGCCACTGCGGTTCGACAACGATCGTTGTGGTAATTTCTTCGATGATAGCCGGCCCGATAACAAGATCACCCGATCCCAGCTTTTCCCCATCATAGACGGGTACGCGCTGCCGTTTCCCGTCAGTGGAAAAAATCGCTTCACGGGTGCCCTTCAGAGCTGCATCCAGATCTCCACCCTTGGGCAGAGCTGCCGGTTCTGGTTTGTCTACGAGGCCGTAAAGAGCACTTTCCAGATTAACCACTTCCACAATCGTGTTTGGCTCGCAATAGGTGTAAAGTTGCTCATGGCGCTTGTGGAACGCTTCCTTCAGCCGCTCAATCGATTGCTTGCCAATCTCGAAATTATCGATTTCCACCGTACATTCGTGGACCTGGCCCACGTAGCGCATCTCTATGCTGCGGCTGATCCTGATTTGCTTCCGATCAAAGTCATCGGCAAGGAGGTGATCAATGCCTTCCTTTTCAATTTTTTCGAAAAGCTTGTTGATCCGCTCGAAGGCGGTCTCATTGTCCAGCCGCACCGGACACGTAGCCATGTAATTGTACTTCACATCTGAAATGATCTGCCCGAATGCGCACAGACCGGAGGCCAGTTTGTTGATCAGGATCTTGGTGATCCCCATTTCACGCGCCAGCGCAGTGATGTGTGCACCCGTCGCGCCACCGGCGCAAACAAGAATGAAATCACGTGGGTCATAGCCACGCTCGATGGATACCCGGCGAATGCCGTTGACCATATTCGCATTGACGATTGTGAACATGCCGTAGGCAGCTTTCTCTAGGGAAAGATCGAGCGGCACTGCGATTTGATCGTAGATGGAGGCTTTCGCCTTATCCAGATCCAACGGCAGACGGCCACCGACCAGTCCATCCGGATTGAGATACCCAAGAACAAGATTGACATCTGTGGTGGTGGGCAACGTCCCGCCCTGGTCATAACAGGCCGGCCCGGGTTCGGAGCCGGCACTTTGCGGCCCCATTTGCAGAAGCCCCATATCGTCGATCCAGCCGATTGATCCGCCGCCTGCCCCAAGAGTTTCAACCTGGATCATCGGAATGCCGATCCGATACCTTAAAAAGTCGATGTTCTTGTTGAGGTTGGACCGACCTTCATAGGTCAGCGTGATATCGAAAGACGTCCCGCCCATATCAACGGTGATCACGTTCTTGTCGCCAAAAGGCTCGGTGACATGAAGGCCGGCTGCCGGTGCGGATGCGGGACCTGAATTGATTGCATAAACCGAGCGGTCGGACATGGCTTCGCCAACAGCGAGCCCGCCATTGGACTGGAAGTAGCGAACTGGATGTTTTGCGCCCAGGTCTCGGAAATAGCCGTCGACCGCCGTGACATAATTTTTCAGGATCGGGGCGAGATAGGCGTTGGTCACCGCAGTCGATGTCCGGGTATATTCCCGAATTTGCGGATAGATCACCGAACCGGCCGTAACAATGGCGTCGGGCATCATTTCCCTGACGATTTCAACCGCTCGAATCTCGTGTACGGGCCGCAACACGGACCAGACGAACGAGATCGCCACAGAGTCCACGCCCTCGGCAAGAAAGTGCTCGCAGGCAGCGCGGACATCTGCCTCATTCATCGGCGTCCTGACCTCGCCATTTGACAGTACACGCTCCTGAACGCCTCTGCGCAGATAGCGTGGTGCCAGCATCACCGCCGGCGGATATTCTGAATCGTACCGATAACCGTCTTCCTTGTGGCCGTTTCGGATTTCAATGGAATCCTCGTGGCCAGCAGTACAGATCAAGCCAACCTTGGCGCCCTTATGCTGGATCAGCGCATTCAACCCCACCGTCGTACCGTTGATGCACAGATCGCATTGGGAAACGATATCCTCGATCGACTTGCCTGTATCCTCAGCGATCAGTTCAAGTCCGTTTCTAATCGCAAGCGTCGGGTCCCCCGGTGTGGACAGCGCTTTATAGAGGCGTGTGCCACCCGATCTGTCGGCAAGGACGAAATCGGTAAATGTACCGCCAGCATCAATTCCCAGTCTGTATTGTGAACGCATATCTTTTTCTTTCCGGAATTGGGTCGGTTCATACCGCCTGAGCGCGTAATTTTTCGGTCGCCGGTAAATCAACGTGAAGCGAGCCACCATTTGAAGAACTCTCGCTTGAGATCACGACGCCATAATCCTCCCGCGCGCCTTTGTGCGACACCAGTCCGTTACGGACATCTTCCAGCACTTTCTCAACGGGTCTGTTCAATGGATCCCCGTAACCACCCCCACCGGGGTTCATGTTGGTGACGGATTCTCCTGTCTTGACGGTTCCGATGACATTGTCCCGGATCGTCTCCGTTTTCCCCTCACTCTTACGCTCAAGTCTGCCGACTTTTGTGTCCACGAGGGTCGATGTCGCGCCGGCTGCCCCTATTGCTGGAATTCGCCGCCCTTCACCGAACATGATGTACGTCATATCACCGTCCAGGGGTTCCACTTCCCAGGCGGTTCCGGACCCGCCGCGATACATGCCCGCGCCGCCACTGTCGGTCATGAGCGAGTAGCGATGAATGATGATCGGGTAGGAATATTCCAACAGTTCCACATCGCCCGACGTCAGGGCGCCAAAACAGCATTCAGGACCACAGGCATGCCACCCATCCTGATGGGGCGTTGCACCGGCGCCGGAGATTATCGTTGCCAACACCATGGAAACATATTCTTCGTCGTGGCGCGTGTCCCACCCGGCGATGTTGAGACCATTGGCATGCCCCCAGGAAGCTGCCACCTTTGATGGCATGGCTTGCTCGAATGCGAGACGCACCGCGTCTGTGAGTGTCTCCATCGGCGTTGTCGTGCAGTTCATGTGCGGCGCAGGCTCCTGCGCATTACACAAGGTGCCCTTGGGGCCCATATCGACTGAAACACACCGATATAGTCCTTCATTGTAGGGCGGCGGCAACTGCGCAAACATCATCAGACCCAGATAGACACCTGAATAGGAATTGCCCTCGTAGGAATTGATGAAATAAGGAATTTGAGGCGGGCTGGCGATTTCGATATGGCACGCATCGTTCTTGATGGTGACCTTGGCTGAAATCTCCAGATCGCCAAATCCATGCCCGGCATCTTCACATATGGCCACACCTTCATACGTGCCATCCGGAACGGTGCTGATGAGTGATCGCATCTGCCGGTCAGCCATCTCCATAAGAACATTGATGCAATTTTCGACATGCTCCGAGCCGTATTTATCCAGCATGCGAATAATGCTGCGCTCGCCCACCTGACACGCACCGATGAGCGCATTGAAGTCGCCTTCCTGTGCTTTACGGGCCCGCATGTTGGTGAAAATCATGTTCAACACATCATAGCGCGGTGTGCCTTTGTCCCAGATCTTGACCGGAGGAATGCGCAAACATTCGGCATATATTTCGGTTGCGGCGGGGTTATAGCCCGCCGGCACCGGCCCACCGATATCGGTGAGGTGGCCCTTGCACACTGTCCAGTACTTCAGCTCACCCTCATAAAAGACCGGTTTGTACATGCAGGTATCAATCGCATGGCTGCCCATATAAGCCGGATCGTTGTGGAGGATCAGGTCTCCTTCATGAATGTCGTCGCCGAAATAGTCCTGCACGCATTTCATTGCCGGAATGAGGGAGCCGAGATGAATCGGAATGTCCTGCCCTTGAAGGATCATTTCCGGCTTGGCGTTGAAAAGGGCGGTCGAATAATCATGTGCAAGATTGAAAACGCTGGACCGCGCGGTCTTCTCCAAAGACAGGGTCATTTCTCGTTGAGTGGTTTCCAATATTCCCCGAACGACCGAAAGGGTAATCGGATCGACAGCTGCTCCGGCACTTTTTTCAGCGTCTGAGTTTCCAACCATCATATAAACCCTTCAAAGTTCTCAGGAACGTCTGCGACCGCCTAATGGCCCCTGAAGGGTAAGCAATTCAGTACCTGCCGGTCTTGATCTTAAGTGCGGAACTTTTTGACAGTCCGTGCATTGTCATACGAAAAATCTTTGCCATCTCCGTCTTCGCTGCATAGGATGCCGCAGGGAGAAACGCGATGTCCGTCACAATAACCACTGCGGGAATCGACCCTGCGAGCAAGAGCACACATTGGCATCAGAGCATTGCGGAGACCTATTTTCCGCTCGACCTGAAGTTTCGGGAACCGGGACGCTTCGACGGTGAAATCTCAAGTTGGGCTCTGGGCAACGTTTCGCTGTCCCGTCTTCGGTCACAGCCGTTGATGTATTGCAGATCTCCAAAACACCTGGTGGATGAAAGCCGGGAACAATTGCTGGTCACAATCCCTGCAAAGGCCGAAGTCAGCTTTTCACAATGCGGTAGAGATGTCCGTTGCGGCAAAGGCAGCTTCGTTCTTGAGCGCAGCTACGAACCCTATGAATTCAGCCATGAGCAGGCCTCCGATCTCTGGGTCCTGAAAGTTGACGCCGCCGCTCTTGGAAACCGGATCAGAGATCCTGATCGTTTTTGCGGAATGCGCTTTGATGCGACCTCCGGCGCCGGCGGATTGTTCGCCGATATGGTTGGCCATATTCCCATCCGCTATGAAGCCATCAGCGGTGGCGCGCGGGAGCATGTGGGACAGCAACTCGTCGATCTGCTGGCCCTTTCATTGAAAGAGGATGATCGCACCCTGTCAGCCGGAAACTCTTCGGTTCGCAGCGCCCATTTGTTAAGGGCCGAAGCGTTTGTTCATGCCAATCTGAGTGAACGCGACCTCGCTCCGGAAACAATTGCTGACGGATGCGGAATATCAGTCCGGTATTTACACGAAGTGTTTCGCGATACGAACCAGACGCTCGGGCAATGGATACGCGAATTGCGGCTTAACGCTGCACGCGAAGATCTTGCGGCGCCGGAAAACGGGCGTTCCATTGCAGAAATATGCTATCGGCGCGGCTTCGGCGACCAGGCTCAGTTTTCGCGCCTGTTCAAAAAGCGTTTCGGCTGCACGCCCCGTGAATGGAAGCATAGCCAGGTTCGATAGGCTGATCAGGGCCACAGAATTCGGAGTTTTCCAAGCGCGTTCCAATCCCTGGTGAGATCGGAACGCAGTTAAGAGTGTCGGAGCTTTTCGAGAAGGCGGGCCAGTTCGACAGCCTCGGTTTGGGAAAGATTTTGCTCAATCGATTGAGTTAACACTGCCGCATAGACGGGCCACATCGCTTGTCTGATATCGCGCCCCTTTGGTGTGAGTGTTATAACCTGCCCCCGGCCATCGTCTTCTACATCCCCTCGATTGAGAAGCCCAGCCTTTGCGATTCTTTCCAGAAGTCGGGATGTTCCATATTGTGGTAGAAGCAGTCGTTCCTTCAATTCGTAGGGGCGTATTCCGGATTCACCGGCCTTTTCGATCTCAAGCAGCGCATCATACCAGCTGAGCGGGGGCAGGCTCTCCTCTTTCAAGGCATTCTCAACCTCTTCAAGCAGTACTCTGTTGACGGAGACGAGAGAAGTCCAGACAGCGATCGTCGGTGGATTCGGATATGTCATATCCTGCAATATACATAAAGATGCAGATGCATCAATATTGACAATGAGTAATATTCAACCCATGTAGATGCAACTGCATTTACTTAAGGTATCCAAATGACCCTACACCTCGTAAGCCACACTCTGTGCCCGTATGTCCAACGCGCTGCCATATCCATGACTGAGAAAAACGTGGTATTTGATCGGACTGACGTTGACCTTGCGAACAAACCCGATTGGTTTATGACGATCTCCCCTCTGGGCAAGACGCCAGTCCTCATTGACGACAATCAGTCAATATTCGAATCCGTCGCCATCCTGGAATATCTTGAAGAAACTCACCCGTTGCCACTGCATCCTGCAGATGCCATGACACGCGCGCAGCATCGTGGCTGGATAGAGTTCGGGTCCTCTATCTTAAATGACATTGCTGGCTTCTACGGGGCCAGGGATGCGCATTCGTTTGGCGAAAAAATCGTGTCTTTGAGTACAAAATTTACCCAACTGGAAGACCAATTAGATGACGGACCCTATTTTTCCGGTGATGAATTCACTCTCGTTGACGCAGTCTTTGGACCGATTTTCCGGTATTTTGATACTCTGGATGAAATCGAGGATTTCGGCATTCTAACTGGCAAACTCAAGGTACACTCTTGGCGCACTGCCTTGGCAACGCGTCCATCGGTCAAAACTGCGGTTACTCCAAATTATCCTGATCTTCTTTGGTTGTTCCTTCTGAACCGAAAATCGCATTTATCAGCGCTAATGCCTGACCGGTCTCAGACTGTCTGCAATGAACGCACCTGATCTGATGTTGCGCATTCAAAGCACCGAAAATCAGGTCCATTTTCCGATCAGAATGCCGGAGTTCGTTTCCGCAGACCGGGTTGCGAGCACGTCTTGATCGGTCATCGTGACACGATTTTTCCGATCCGTCAGTCGCTCAAGAAGCTGCGCGTGCATGTCCTTGCAAACAGCTTCAAAATTCGGGTCACGCCCCAGATCATTGAACTCCTGCGGATCTTTTGCAAGATCGAATAGCTGAGGCGGGAAATGGCGAAAATGAACATATTTCCAACGATCGGTTCGCAGCATGTAACCACGCGCATCCGAGGGGGAGACGTCTAATGTCTCTCTGGCCGCATAAAAGGCATAGTCGATCTCGGAGAAAACTGCCTCTCTCCAGCTTTCCACGTGCTCACCGTGAAGGATCGGGATCAGAGATCGCCCTTCCAATCGATGGTAGGCGGAAGGCGCGCCCGTTGCCTCAAGAAAAGTTGGGACCAGATCGATGGCTTCTACAAGTTTCTCCGAAGCTGTCCCGCGTGTACTGTCAGCCTCATTGCGCGGGTCATAAATAATCAGAGGAACACGCACGGAAACTTCATGAAACAATTCCTTTTCACCCAACCAGTGATCACCCAGGTAATCGCCGTGATCGGAGGTGAACACGATCATCGTTTCCTTGTCCTTGCCGCTCTCTTCCAGCCAGGCAAACAATTTTCCAAGATGGTCGTCTATCTGTTTGATCAGCCCCATATAGGCAGGCAACACGATTTCCCGAACCCCTTGCTGTGAGAAAGTTTCGCTTACCTCCATCCCCATAAAGGCTGCGAAGACCGGGTTGGGGTCCTGTCGTTCCACTTCGTCCCTGACAATCGGAAGGAACGACGTGGCACCGAACATGTCGTGATAAGGGGCCGGCGCAATATAGGGCCAGTGCGGCTTGATGTAGCTGAGATGGCAGAGCCAGGGCGTGTCGCCGGTCTCCTCGATGAACTGTTGAGCCCGCATGGTCATATAGGCGGTCTCCGAGTGCTCCTCGCTGACGCGCGCCGGCAGGTTGGAGTTTTTCAGGTACCAGCCGGAAAGCACCTCACCGTCCGGTCCTTCGCCGGAGTTGGCGTAGTCGTTCCACGGATTTTCGCCTTCATAGCCATGCTCGCGCAGCCAATCGTTATATTGCAGGTGACCTCCTTTTTTTCGCAGGAGCGGTGTCGGGTGCAATCCGTCATCCCGTTCGTAGGGATCGAACCCCGGCTGGCTGACAAGACACCCGATCTCTGTCGTCTGGTTCAACCCCAGTCTCGCCATGCCTTCGGCATCGGGCACCATATGCGTCTTTCCAACCACCGCCGTTCGAACGCCCAAAGGTCGCAGGTAGTCCCCGAGCGTATATTCACCAATGGGCAGAGGCACCCGGTTCCATGTTGAACCGTGGCTGAACACCGTTCGCCCCGTGTAGTAAGACGCTCTGGAAGGCCCGCAGACCGGTGACTGAACATAGGCACGATCGAACCGGACACCTTTGGCGGCCAATCTATCTATGTTGGGTGTCTGCAAATGCGGATGGCCATAGCAGCTGAGGTAATCCCAGCGAAGCTGGTCAGCCATGATGAAGAGAATGTTTTTTATCTTGGACAAGACTTTACCTCATCAGACCTGGAAGAAACGTGGCTATCGACGGAAAGACAAGCACCAGTATCAGCGCAAACATCAGTGCAGCAATGAACGGCAGGACCCCCCGAAATATGGTGCCCAGTTTGACGTCCTGAAGCACAGACTTGACCACAAACACGTTCATTCCGATGGGTGGCGTGATCAGCCCTATTTCCGAAACCAGCACGACCAGGATGCCAAACCAGATCATGTCGACATCGTTGGCCGACAGCGCCGGCAGGAACACCGGCACCAATAGAACCAGGATGCCGATGGCTTCGAAAATCATTCCCATGATGATAGCGATCAGACAGATGAAAAGAACCAGTTGCATCGGCGTCAACGCCCATTCATCGATAAAATCAAGCAGGTCGTAGGGCATTCCCGACAGATTGATAAATTGCGAGAAAACGATCGCTCCCAGTAAAACGATGAAGATCGTTGCTGTTGTCGTGGTCGCATCCACCAAACAGTGTCGCCATTCTCTCAGGGTACGCAGATTTCCCCGCAGCAGCGCGATGACCGCTGCACCGAATGCTCCGATACCCGACGCCTCGGTGGCGGTGAAAGCCCCTGAATAGATCCCGCCGAGAACAATGACGAACAGGATCAAGATCGGCAGAGTGCCCCGAATGGCTTCCTTGCGTCGTTCGGGTTCAAGCGAAGGCGCAGGAGGCGCGGCCAAAGGATCGCGCCGGACCACAATACCTACGGCGATCAGAAACAGCGTGACGAGAAGAAGACCGGGCGCAACACCCGCAATAAACAGCAGTCCGATATCCTGCTCGGCAATCAGTCCGTAAATGACGAGCGGTACGGACGGCGGGATCATGATCCCCAATGTGCCGCCAGCTGCAATGGTGCCAGATGCCAGCCTGTCTGAATATTTGTAATTTCTCATCGGTGGCATGGCGACTTTCGACATGGTGGCCGCCGTCGCCAACGTCGAACCACATACAGCTGAGAACCCGCCTGCTGCCAATACAGTAGCGAGCGCGAGACCGCCGCGGAAACGCCCCAGCGCAGAATAGGCCGCGTCATAAAGGTCCTTGCTTATCCGTGCATGGACGATGAATACCCCCATCAGGATAAACAGCGGAATGACGCTGAGATTGTAATTCATGCTGTCATGAAAAACCTGCTGGCCAACCATCGCCAGTGCGGCTTCCCAGCCGCGTAGAAAAGCAAAGCCGACAAAGCCGACAATCAATGTCGCAAATCCAACCCGGAATCCGATGAAACAAAGCAACAGCAATACGGCGAAGCCTGTTAGCGCTATGGCCATCAGGTGTCCTCCCGAACCTGGTTTTCGTCGTCTTTCTCTCTGCTCAGGAGACCGAGGACCTGACTGATGACACTGACAATTGCCAGAAATGAGATGGCACCTGTAATGTAGTAAAGCGGCCATTCCAAAACGAACGTCCGGGCGTTCTGTTCCCTGGTTTCCAGCGCAATTTCGAAAAGCACATAGGCAATCAACGTCATGGCGCAGATGGAAAATCCATTGACGATCATGTCGTAGGTTTTCGGAGCGTGTTTTCGAACGTTGGCATCGAACAACTCGACGACGATGTGCCGGTCTCTGGCGTTCGCAATGCCCAGGCCGGAGAAGATTACCAGCGCAAGCAAAAAGCTGATCATCTCCGACGCTCCAAAAATTGGAGCAGAGAAAATATAACGTCCAACCACGTCAACGAATGTCAGCAACATCATGATCAGCAGCGCAGCGCTTGAGAAAATCTCAAGCGCCTTGATGATGGCAGTAAGCACGGCACCCGCTTTCGGCCTTGCCGCATTACCGGTCATTTTGCTGTCAGTTCAGCTACACGCGCCTTGTAGAACGCGAGCGCTCCTTCAGCATCAATCCCAGCCGCTGCTGCATCGTTCAGCCATTTTTCAGTGACGAAGGTTGAGCCATCCCTAAGTGCTTGCTCAAATGCGGCATCCGCTTGAAGAACTTCTATACCTTCCTCAGCATAGGCTGCTTCAGCGGAGGCATTTTGTGCATCCCACGACGTTCCGAATTGTGCACCCAGAACCGGACCACTCACCGCTAAAATGGCCTGTTGATCTTCCGGCGAAATTTCTGCCCACTTATCCTTGTTCGCAACCACGGAGAAAGACGTTGTGTAGACGGGGCTGGAAAACTGAGTATTGGACTTGGTGTAGGGCATAAGCTGAAAGGCTTTGAGCGCCTGTGCATCCAGTCCCAAATGACCATCAACGATACCGCGAGAGATAATCTCGTTTGATTTGGCAGCCGGACTGGAAACAACCCCGGATCCCAGTTTTGTGGTTATGGCAGCAAGAGGACCGGGCAGCGCCCATATCTTGCGACCTGCCAGCTCGTCGATGGAATTTATCGGTTCATCGGTCTGACTGTAAAGCTGGCCTGGTGAGATCACAAATTGCGAAAGCAGCACGACGCTGTCAAACTCGTCGGGGAAGTACTTCTGGTTGGTTTCCCAAAGCGCCTGGCTCATGGCTGCGGCGTCATTCACGCCGACAAACGGCTGCATAGCGACGAGCGGACCCTTGACCCTGTTCTGAATCAGACCGTTGAACTGAACTGCGACATCGGCAATCCCTTTTTCGACCGATGCCAGTTGCTCAGGTGGCGGTGCAACGGACTTGGGCGGCGTGATACCGGTGACTCGTCCCTCGGTCGCCTGTTCAATCGCTTCGATCCATGCCGGCAATACCTCACTGCAAACGTGATGTTTGGGTGGCCAGAAGCAATTTACAAGCAGTCTGGTTTTGGCCTGCGCCATGGTGGTTGTCGCCAGGATTGCGACCGTTGCTAAGAGTAAGCTGTTCCTCATCTTCGTATTCCTCCCTTGCTGACGACGGCTGTTACCGTCCGGTTTTGGTGTCGTATCGAATGGATGCTGCTAAGCCCTCATGTCCTCATGCCGTCAATTCCCCAAAGGCGCGAATGTCGGAGCCTTCGGATCTGCGTTTTTTGGTGTATGAGGCGAACGCCCCAACGGCATGTTCGTTCTGCCAACCAAGCAGAGCGTCGTGGTAACTGGGGCGGTCGGAGACCCTGCTGAACCAGGTCTGAAGATGTGGCGTGCGCTCGAACGGCCAACCCATCAGGTTGAACCGATGAACATTTGGCATCCAGGTGACATCGGCCAGAGTGAAGGCGTCGCCCGTCAGATAGGGACGACCGTCAGACAGCCTCTCATCAAGCATCTGAAAGCCGTCGCGGGTACGCCTCACACCGGCATCAATCCGGTCGGATGAAAAACCCTCGGCGAAGTCCCTACGGAACTGCTTCAGCCATTCATTTTGATGATTTTTCTGAAAACTATCGGCGATTTCTTTTGGTGGCGGCGGTCCGGCGCGAAACAGGAATTCGAACGTAAGCAGTTTGAGATCCAGTTGCGCCTCGTCACCTGCTTTGAGCAACTCCATATCGTTGGTGGCAGCAAGCGCAGAATTCTCGCCTGCGACCTGTCGGATAATATCAATACTCTCGATAAACAAATGACCGTCATCAACCAGGGCCGGCACCAAGCCTTTGGGATGGATGGCCTGATATTCCGGTGTCGCGTGCTGGTCCTTCTCAAGATCAACAAGATGGCTTTCGAAACGCTTGCCGGTTTCCGACAAGGCAATCCGAACACGCTGGGAGCAGCTCGACATCGGCGCGTGCCAAAGATGAAGGCCGTCAAGGCTCTTGAGACTGGAATCTTTGGGCTCGATTTCCGGCATTGCGCTACCTTCTCCCTCATGTTTTTAGCGTTTAGAAATTCGTCCGGTCGCCGCCCTTCAAATCGAGCATCTCACGCGCTTCTTCAGGGGTTGCAACCTCCGAGCCAAGATCCTCCACGATCCGCCGTATCTTGGTGACCTGCTCTGCGTTCGACTTGGCGAGTTTGCCACGGGCGATCATCAGACTGTCTTCCAGACCAACCCGCACATTGCCCCCCATCTGACTGGCGGTTGTGGCAAAGGACATTTGTGCGCCCCCCGCCCCCAGAACCGACCATTGGTAATCGTCGCCAAACAGCCGGTCCGCCGTGCGTTTCATGAAGATCAGATTGTCGATATCCGGCCCGATGCCGCCCAGAATTCCAAAGATGAACTGGATAAAGACCGGCGCCTTGAACAAGCCCGCATCCATGCAGAATTTGAGATTATAAAGATGGCCGACGTCATAGCATTCATGCTCGAATTTCACTCCGTGTGCACCGCCCAGTTCAGTAGCGACATAGCGGATATCGGCAAAGGTGTTGCGGAAGATGTAGCCTTCGGAATTGCGGATATAGTCCTCTTCCCAATCGAATTTGAAATCGTTGAACTTGTCGGCCAGCGGATGGAATGAGAAATTCATCGAGCCCATATTCAACGAACACATTTCAGGCGATGCCATTTTGGCGGGGGTTATCCGCTCTTCCATGGTGTTGACGAGGCTGCCGCCGGTTGAGATGTTGACCACCGCATCGGTGGCCTGCTTAACCACCGGCAGGAACGCCTTGAAGTGATCGGGGTCGATGGAGACGGCGCCGTTTTCCGGGTTTCGAGCATGCAGATGCAGGATCGATGCCCCGGCTTTGGCAGCCTCAACCGCCTGATCGCCGATGTCCTGTGCTGAAAAAGGCAGCGCATCGGACATGGTCGGAGTGTGAATAGCGCCGGTGATGGCACAGGTAATGATCGTTTTTTTCCGTTTACGGGCCATAACCGTCTCCATGGAGGGTTGTTCAGTTATCAATGTCTTTGCGAACCACCCGCCGTGCTAACGGGAACAGCTCAATATCGTAGCGGGCCTTGATGAAGCCCCAGAGTCCCTTGGGTGCTTTCAGCATAACCAGAATGGCCACCAGCCCGAGTATCAGCAGGTAAGTCGTTCCCAGATCCGCCAGCGTTTCTCTTAAAAGAAAGAATACGATCACCCCGATGATCGGCCCTTCCAAGGTGCCGATCCCGCCAATGACGACAATGAAGATCACAAAGGCTGTCCAGTCGTTGACGTTGAAGGCCGCATCAGGCGAAATGCGCAGCTTCTGCAGGAAAATCAGCGCGCCTGTTGATGCTGTCAGCCCGGCTGCGATGACATAGACCACAAACTTGTGTCGCCATATGTCAATCCCGAAACTGCCCGAGGCAACCTCGCTGTCTCGAATTGCCGTCAGCGCCAGTCCGTTGCGGGAGCGCAGCAGCAGATAGATAGCCGCCAGCACGACAAAGACCATGCCCAGCGCAAGCCAGTAGGTCGTGGCTTCACGCATCGAGCGGCTGGAGGCAATAGATTTGACAATGCCAACCGGCAGGCTTGTGCCTGAACCGCCGCCCAATGCTGAAACTTGCGCAAAACTGAGACGAAACACTTCCGCAATTACCCAGGTGCCAATGGCGAAATAAGCCCCGCGCAGGCGGAAAATCAGAAAAGCCACGGGTACCGCAATAAGCGCACCCAGTACCCCGGCAAGAGGGATCGCAAGCAGGGGCGATACACCAGCGAACATCGCCAGGGCGAACAGCATGTAGCCACCGAAGCCGACGAAAGCCTGCTGACCGACCGAAACCAGACCGGCATAACCTGCAAGCAGATTCCAAAGACAGGCCAGCGAGAGATAGAGAAAGATCTCGCTGAGAAGCCGCATGTCCGCGCGCCCTGCCCACCAGGGGGCCGCGATCAGGGCTAAAAGCACAAGGGCGCCGAATAGAGCCGCCGTCCGACTGGTCGGCGATGATCGTGAGATGCTGTAAGATGAAGATGACATCAGTCGATCCGTGGAAACAGGCCGCGCGGTCTGACCGCAAGAACGATCAGAAAGGCGATGTGACCGGCAAGCAGTTGCCAGCCGGGATTGATCTGAGCGCCGATATTCTGGCTGACGCCCAGGATGATGCCGCCGATCAGCGTTCCCCAGAGATTGCCCAGGCCGCCGATAATCACGGCTTCAAAACCGAAGATCAGACGGCCCGGACCGATGGAAGGATCAAAGCTTGTGCGAATGCCAAGAAACACACCGGCAATGGCGACGACAGCAAAGGAAAGTGCCATCGCCAGGCCGAATATATGCGCCTTGTTCAGGCCCATCAGCTGCGCGATATCCTGCTTGTCTGAGACGGCGCGAAAGGCCCGACCCAGTGCCGAACGGTAGAAAACCCATTGCAACCCTGCAATGACCGCCACGGCAACGACGAACATCAGCAAAGGCAGGACGCCGATATTCAACCCGCCCGGCACCGCCACACTGGCAGTTTCAAGGGCACCGGCATTCATCTTCTGCGGATCGGCACTGTAGATCTCAAGCAAGCCGTTCTGGATGATTACCGACAAGCCAAACGTCACAAGCAGTGGTGGCAGAATATCCTCGCCAAGGGTCTGATTGAGGACACCACGCTGGAGCACATAGCCGATCCCGGCCATGACCGGAACAACCAGCAGGAGCGCGACCAGAGGATTCAGTCCCAGTAGTGTGGTGGTCGACAGTGCCAGGAAGGCTGCCATGACGATAAAGTCGCCATGGGCGATGTTGACCAGCCGCATGACCCCGAAGATCAGCGACAGGCCGGCTGCGAACAGCGCATAAAGACCGCCCAGCAAGATTCCCTGAATGACTGCGTTGATCCAGTCCATTTTACACTCCGAAATAGGCGGCGCTGATCTGCTCGCGGCTCAGTTGATCCGACCGACCCTCAAGCGAAATACGGCCTTCCTGCATGCAGTAAACCCGCTCGGTAACACTGAGTGCCTTGGCAATGTCCTGCTCGACAATGACCGCACTCATGCCTTCGCCGATGATGCTGGGCAACGCGTCGTAAATTGACTTGATGATGATGGGTGCAAGACCAAGGCTGATCTCGTCGAACAGCAGCAGCTCCGGGTTTGACATCAGCGCGCGGCCGATCGCCACCATCTGCTGCTGTCCTCCCGATAAAGACGTAGCGGGCGTCTCCCGCCGCTCTTTGAGCACGGGAAACAGGCCGAATATTCTTTCCATATCCCAGGGGCCGTCACGCCCCATCTGACCGCCGATCAGAAGGTTTTCTTCAACGGACAATGACTGGAACAGTTGCCGCCCTTCAGGCACCATGATCACACCGCGTTTTGCAATTTGGTCCGCGCGCAGTGCCCCTATGGTGTCACCTTTGAAAGTCACCATATTCGGCTTATTGGTCAACAGCCCGGTGATGGACCGCATAAGCGTGGTTTTTCCCGCTCCGTTTGCACCAATAATCGCGACGACTTCTCCAGGATGCACGTTTATCTCGACGCCAAACAGCGCCTGGAAGTCGCCATAATAGGCATCAAGTTCATGGGTGGACAGAAGTGCATCAGACATCGGCGTCCACTCCCATATAGATTTCCTGGACCTCTCGGCTGGCCATCGTTTCCTTCGGATCGCCATCGGCGATCTTGCGACCAAAATCAATCACGATCAGCCGGTCCACCACAGACAACAGCGCGTGCACGATATGCTCGATCCAGATGATCGAGATGCCGGTTGATCTGATGTTGTTGATGGTCTGCACCAGATCGTGACATTCGTTTTCCGTCAGCCCGCCCGCAATTTCATCAAGAAGGAGAAGTTTCGGTCTGGCGCAAAGTGCACGAGCAAGTTCCAGACGCTTGCGTCCCAACAACGTCAACTTGCCGGAAAGGTCATTGGCCTTGCCGATCAGCCCGGTCAACTCAAGCATCTCAAGACAATGACGGTCCGCCTGGCGCGCGGACATATTGGCACCGTGGATCGCAGCCACCAGAACATTTTCATAAACAGTCATCCCGGCAAAGGGTTGAGGGATCTGAAAAGACCGGGCGATACCCAGGCGACATCGTTTTGCCGCCGAAAGAGATGTGATGTCCTGACCGTCGAAACGGATTGTCCCTTTATCCGCCTGTGTTGTGCCGGTGATAAGATTGAACATCGAGGTCTTGCCTGCCCCGTTTGGTCCGATCACACCAAGCGCTTCGCCTGCCCCCAGTACATAGGACATCTCATCCGCTACGGTGATTGCACCAAAGGCTTTTGAAAGCTCTTTCAATTCAAGAACAGGCGCCATGAATCAGCCTCGAAAAGGAGTGTTGACGCATGGCACCATTCGCCATGCGTCAAAGGGCGTCAGGACAGCAACTTGAGTTCGCCGGTTGTCGGAATGAACGGCGCATTTTTATTGGCCGTAATCACCAGTTCAAACCCGTTCGACCCTTTTTGCCATTGACCTGCAACAAGGGGCGTCTTGGTGACATTGGGAACCGGTCCGGTACCCCAGTTCACCGGTCCAACCACGGTTGAAAGTTTCGTTTGCTTGATTGCATCCAGGATCGCGTTGGCATCCTCTAGGTCCGCAGCTCGCCTGATCACGTCGGTCGTGACCTCGAAAAGAGCGTGCTTGAATCCGATCGGCTGCGTCCAGGGACGGCCCGATGAAGCGGTATACCCATCAGCGAGCTGTTTTGCGGACTCGTCGGTCAATGATGAGGAGAACGGATGCTCTGGCGACCACCAGATTTCCGATGTCAATCCATCGCCGCGATCACCCAAAGAGTCGATGACGGATGGGAACAGCAAGGCTTTCCCGATCGTCACAACTTTGGGGCTGAATCCCTGCTGGGCTGCCTGAGACCAGAATGTACCAAAGTCGGGCGGGATCATGTTGCCGGTCACAATTTCGCATCCCGCTTCCTTGAAAGCCGAAATGTGAGACGAAAAATCGTCCGTAAGCGGTTGATACCGACCCGGGTCTGTCAATTTGTACCCGGCACCGCCCAGCGCCGGCGGGAAACCATGAATGTCGTCTCCCCAGGCATTCCCATCGGCGTCATTGGGAAACAGACCACCGACATTTTTCGCAACACCGCTCTCTCCCCACAGGTCCAGGAATGAAGCGATCACGTCTTCCAGGCCCCAGAAGAAATGATAGGTGTAGTCAAAGCCCTGTGCCGGATCGCCATTGCGCCCGAAAAAATAGGGCTGCCAGGGGCAATCGGTACTGATGCAGGGAACTTCATTCAGCTCCGCCTGATCAGAGACCGGGTTGGTCGTATCAGGCGTGGAGGCGGCCAAGATAATGTCGACTTCCTCGCCCAGGATCAGTTCGGACGCAACTTCCGCAGCCCGGTTGGGGTTGGATTGGCTGTCCTTTGAGATGATCTCCACCTGATAGGATTTGCCGTTGTTCTCAACGCCGCCGGAAAGCGCTTTCTTGATACCGGCCAGCACGTAATCATCCGCTTCAGCGAACCCCGCAAGAGGTCCGGTGCGGGGGCTGACATGCCCAATCTTGATCACCGGGTCGGCCGCATAGGCGCGTGTTCTTGTCAGAATGGCGGGTGCAGCGATACCGGCAGTTGCCCCGGCGATAAATCCGCGACGAGAGATACCAAATTTCTTATCCATAAGCGTCATCGTCTATCCTCCCAGATGGTCATAAAGCGCTTTATTTTAAGATCGTTTCCAGCCGTCGCAGGTGAGATGCAACACGTTGACGGACTGCATCAGCGTCTTCCGGCGTCCAGTTCTGAAACCCTTCGCCGGACTTCATTCCAAGCTTCCCTGCTTCGACCAGATCGCGCAGGTACGGTGAAGGTGCTGGTCGATTGTCGAGTTCAGCCAGAACATTGTCATGGATATCAAGTGTCAGGTCCGTCCCGACCAGGTCGGCATTGGCCATTGGCCCAAGAACGGACAATCGCCGACCGAAGCTCGCATTGACGACGGTATCGATGTCTGCAGCTGAGCAGACACCCTGCTCGACCAGGCTGATGGCCTCCCGCCACATGGCATGCTGCAAACGGTTGCCGATAAAACCGGCGACATCCTTTTCCACTCGAACCGGTGTTTTCCCTACAGAACCCAATAGGTCGACCATATCCACCATCGCGGCGTCGGCTGTCCATTCGGTTCGGATCACTTCGACCAGCGGGATCATGTGGGGCGGGTTCCACCAGTGGGTTCCAAGCGCTCTCTCCCGGCTCTTCAATTCCGACATGATGCTTGTGATCGGGATGACGGACGTGTTGGAAGCAAACACCGCTTTCTCGGGTGCGTGCTGTTCGACTTCGACAAACAGGGCACGTTTGAGCTCAGGCTTTTCCGGCGCCGCTTCGAAAACATAATCCGCGTCCCGAACGCAGTCCGGCAGCTCCGGTTGCTGCGAAATCCTCGCGATTGCCTCTTCCGCCTGCGTGTCTTCGATACCGAGTGCTTTCAGGCTGTCTCGAACCCTTCCTGGAAGTGCATCAAGACCTGCGGGAAACGCATCGTAGACCCGCACCTGATGACCGGCTTTTGCGAATGTAAGCGCAATGCCGTGCCCCATGAGACCTGCGCCCAGAACAGCGATGTTTTTTGTCTTGCTCATCCCTTATCCCGCCGTGTAGCCGCCATCGGCATAAAGAATATGTCCGGTGTAGAAATTGGACGCATTGGAAGCCAAAAACAGAAGCGGCCCTGCCAGATCCTCAGGTTCGCCCAGCCGTCCGATCGGCACTCTGGTGAGAAACCCTTCCCGAACGTTCTTCGCGTGGTCGGTGTCTTCAAACATCCAGGATGTCAGCGGCGAACGAAAGACCGTTGGCGCTATCGCGTTGACGGTGATACCGGTGCCGCCAAGTTCGCAGCCAAGCGCTTTGGTGATACCGTCTATTGCCGCCTTGGACGCGCAATAAGCGGTGTAGCCGTTGGGATGACCAAGAAGTCCCCTGGCCGAAGAAACAAGGATAATCTTGCCGCCGCCGCCCTGCGCTTTCATCTGCGCGGTCGCCGCTTTGGCGAGCATCCAGCTATGGGTCACATTGGCATCCATGACATCGGTGAAATCTGACAGCGGCATGTCCTCGATCTTTGCGACCTTGTTCATGCCCGACGCCACCAGAAGGATGTCCAGACGTCCGTGCACCGCAACAGCCGCATCGACCATTTCCTGGCATAATTCTTCCGTATCGGGACGACTGTTGACCGTCTTCACCGAGGCAGCACGAGCTTCGCATTCCCCTGCGATCTGCTTCAGTTTTTCCCCGTTGCCGGCTGCCAGAACCAGATCACATCCGGCATCGGCAAGGGTTTTGGCGGCAACCACGCCCAGCGCGCCGGTCGCACCCGTAATCAGTGCGACTTTGCCCTTCACATTGAAAAGCCCGGAGGGATCGCCAAAGGAAGCCTCAGAAGACGTCCCTGAAGAATTCATGGTGTCACTCATCAGATCGCCTCCGGCGGATACGGTAGAACAACGAGCATGGCACAGACATGATTGGATCGGTTTTCGATCGTCCGAACCTCATCTGGCTGAATTGTGCAGCTGTCATATTTCTTCAGCACAACCTCACGCCCTTCGCTTATCACGGTCATCTCGCCTTCAATGACGACATAGACCTTCTCGAACCGTGTGGAGTCAGGTCCGGCCCCGCCACCAGGGAGAAACTGGCTGAATCCCACCCACTGATTTTGCGGGCCGCCTTCCTCAAAGCCCTGAAGCCGCAGGCCAACCACATCCCGGTGATTGGGTGCTTCATAGGGCTTCGCATCTTCAAAACGCTTGATATGCATACTTTCCTCCCGGACGCTGTAAGGGCGACCGCCGACTTATTGCTCGCACCGCATTTTCATCAGAAGTTTTCACCCGCCTCGATGCGATATTGCTGGCCTTTGTCGATCATTGCGACAAGACGAATGATACAGCCGTCTCCGCGGTCCCAGTTCCATGGAAAGAACGCGAAGGTGCAGCGCTTGCCGGTGATGGCATCCAGATCGCCACCGACATTTTCAATGCCCAGGATTCCATTGCTGAAGAGTTTGTTGTGCACGGGTTCCCATTCAGGGAAATCGTCTTTCCAGTCCCGGCCACCCGACCATTCGAAATATTCAGCCTCAAGGTGAGGCAGGATGGGGCCGTTCCGCTGTGGCCCGATGGCCGTCGCAAGGGGATGGTCATTTGCCTGTGTATCGTGGCCGACAACCTTGATGCCTTTATCGACAATCCAGTCAGCCGCCGAAGGCACCAGCCCGGGGCAATGAGCAAAGTAATCGCCATCCTCATACTGCTTGTGCCAGCCGGTGTTGAGGATCAACACATCGTTCTTGCGGATGGCATGCCCACAGGCCTTTTCAAGATCATCGCCCGTGATGGGCTCCCACTTCTCCTTGGGCACGGAGACCACCAGTCCGGTGCCGAAAAAATGCGGCAGCGGCACCTCATCAATAAAGGGGGTGCCGGGTACAACATGCGCCGGCGCATCGATGTGCGTGGTGACGTGCATCGTTGTCGTGATCGTCTGCGACAGCACGCCCGATTTGGCCATGTAGTGCTTCCGCTCGATCTGCACGTCTTTGAAGTAAGGCCAGTTGGGGCATTGGAAGCCATACCGGTGGGACAGGTTGTAAAACTCCACACCCATATCGTTATTCAGGTTGTCCTGAAATTCGATCCCGCGAACTGTTACCGACATATGAGTTCCTCCCGTCAGGCACTGTATCACTGTATTGCTAAACGGTACACATGCATCGTATAGTGGTCAAGTACCTTTCTCGACAGATCGATGAGTTTGGCCTATATGCTGGTGTCAAATGCGTGAATCGGCCTGAGAAACCAGCGAAGAAAAGCGGATCGAAAAATGGTTTTGACGATGGAACCGGAAAAGAAAAATCAATCTAGCCAGGGCGTTCAGGTCATATCGCGCGCTGCTGAAATTCTGCGTGTGCTCAAACAGGATAATTCAGGCCTCAGTCTGGGACAGATTGCAGAACGCGTCCGATTACCTCGCTCTACCGTACAGCGGATTGTGAATGCCCTGATGGCTGAACGCCTGGTGATGTCGACCTCGGCAGAAGGTGGATTACGGCTTGGCTCGGAAATCCAATCCCTTGCAGCGGCGGGTAGAATCAACATGGCCGAGCTTGTTCATCCGGTTCTCATCGACCTGATGAAGCGAACCAAGGAAACCGTGGACCTGGCGGTTTTTCGGGACGATCATATGGTGTTCGTGGATCAAGTTGTCGGCACGCATCGCCTTAGAACTGTATCCGCTGTTGGAGAAGTCTTTCCGATGACCGACACGGCGAATGGCAAGGCGGCGTTGGCGCTTTTGGAAGATGAAAAGGTTGCACTCATCGCCGGACCGGAATTGAAGTCATCCGATGGGCCGCGCCGACCGCTTTCGGACTTCCTGAAAGAAATTGAAGATGTTCGTGCGAACGGTATCGCCTGGGATCTGAACGACCATACGGAAGGAATCTCCGCTGCCGGTTTCGCGTTTCAGGACCCGGTCGGTCTGATTTACGCTGTTTCGGTGCCGGTGCCTTCTCATCGAATGGCGGGTCTGAAAGAGAGCCTTGAGCGCCTTCTGCTGGCAGCGAGACAGTCTGTAATTCGCCTGATGTAGCCACACGACGGCCTATGCGCGGCGCGGCACTCCTGCCATAAGTCCGACTTTTTTCAAAATCATTCCCTCTGGATGGCGGTTTGAGCTATTCGGAGATCATTGCCTGACATTCGCTTTTTATGGCGGACGCTGCCTAAACCAATCCATTTCGACGCTCGTCACTCCAATAAAGATCCAGCCAGAGGAATCAAAATTTAGCTTGCTTTCAAGTTTGATCAAAATATCATAACCAGTTATAGTATTGTTGAACAACGTATTTTGGGGGCTGACGAAGGATGGGATCAGACCAGATATCGACTTCCAATGGGAGCGGAATTCTGGACGGAGTTGACCCCTCTGAAACGCCTGTACTTCGGCTGGTTGGCTCTCGTGTTACCTTGGCCGATCGCGTTTATTCGCAGATCCGTAAAGCGCTCATGTCCGGCCAGTTCTTGCCTGGGCAAACACTGACCATTGACAATCTTTCGAGCCAGCTTGGTGTCAGTCACATGCCGGTGCGCGAAGCGTTGCGGCGTTTATCTGCTGTAGAGGCACTGGAAGTTGCCAAAAACGGGTCGACCCGGGTGCCTTTTGTTTCGATTGAGAGGCTGAACGATATCTGCGCTAACCGATTGCTTCTGGAAAGCCACGCAGTGGCACTGGCAGCCCAAAAGATAGACTCAGATGCCGTAGCCCGACTTCAGGCAATTATCGAAAAACATGAAGAATGCCGCCGGGCCAACGAAGTCTACCGGATGCTTGAGCTGAACCAGCATTTACATTTTGAAATATACGCTCAGGCCGGTTCGCCGATTCTGACGCAGAACATCGAAAACCTTTGGCTGCGTCACGGTCCCTACATGCGACTGCTCACGGCGGAGCTGGTCAAGCAGGTGGGGCCGGATTCAACTCTGGAAGTTGGGCCAGGGCACGAAATGATGATCAACGCACTGAGTGGGCGTGACCCGGACGCTGCGGCTGAGGCGCTGAAAACCGATATTCTGGGACCTTTCGACATGCTTGTGGACCTGTGCCGCGAACATAACGAAGCGGAAGAGCGGCGCGCCTGAACCATGAGATATAAACTGAAATCCGCCTCCACTGACCACTGTGACTATCCCGCCGGGAATGCTTTTCCAAACAATAAGGTGACGCGTTCTCAACCGTTCAGACCAAGTACAACGATTTTCAGTTGCAGATCGAACACAGAGACGGATTGAACGCTATGACGAGCAGGATCAGAGCGGAAGCAAGATTGTCGAGCGCAAATCTACGCGAGGACTTGCCATTCATGACCGAACGCCTGGGGATGGCTCTTGATATGATTTATCCCGCCGACAATCCACAGGTTGCGGTCCTTTCCGGCCACGGCTTACGTCTGCGATTACATGAAGATGGTTCGGAACCGAGCGGTGAAATCGGTATTCTGGCTGAGAACCCGGACAGCATTGCGGAAGGGGCGAGAGAACTCATATCGCCGGGAGGCATCAAGGTCCGGATCGATGAACTCAATCCACCCCTCCTGCTCCCGGAAACCAAACATGCCTTCGTTGTACGCCGGTTGGCTGATCAGGCACCTTGGGTTATCGGACGGGCAGGAATGGAATATCGCGATTTGATACCCTCGCGACTGGGTGGTGCAATGATAGCCTCCCACATTCGCGTTCCCGACGGTCCCGTGCCCGATATGGTTCATTTCCACAAGGTCGGCTTTCAGCTCATATTCTGCATCAAAGGTTGGGTTGACGTTCTGTATGAAGATCAGGGCGGTACGCGCCGACTGCATGCCGGTGATTGTTTCATTCAGCCGCCGGAAATTCGGCATAAAGTTCTGCATGCAGCCGATGGAATTGAGGTGGTCGAGATTGGCGTACCGGCAGAACACGTGACCGAGATCGATCACACAATGGAACTGCCCACACCGGAATTACGGCCAGAACGGGAATGGGCCGGACAACGCTTCGTCCACAGCAGGGCTAAGGACGGCAGGTTTGAGCCATTCCGCATTCCGGGCCTTGAAGCGCGTGACACAACGATTGGCACCAACACGAAAGGCGTTGCTTCCGTTCTGGTAGCCCGTCCCGATGGTGGCAACACGGTTTGGACCAGACATCACGGCGACATTGTATTCAATTTTGTCATGTCCGGCAGTATGGTTCTGGAAGGGGAAGGCAAAGAACCTTACCGTCTTTCACCAGGAGATGCGTTTGTTGTTCCGCCAAATATGACAACGCGCTACAACTCTATGACAAACGACCTGCAGTTGATGGAAGTAACACTGCCGGGCACCTTTGAAACGGAGACCGTCGAAAAATAACCACAACTAAGCCAAGAGCTTAGGTACACAAAGAACTAAAAAATTGTGCTGATACAGAGGGAGTATAATAATGCGCAAAACAGCAAAATTCATGGCTGCGGTGTCGTTCGTGGCAATGGGCGGTATCGCTCAAGCCGAGGATACCAAGGTCGGCATACTCATGGATATAACCGGCCCGATCGCCAGTTTCATTCCTCCTTTGCAAAATGCAGCCAATCTGGCGATCACGCAGGCTAACGAACAAGGTGGATTGCTTGATGGTCAGGCGGTCGCTGTTTTTGGCGACACAACAGGATCTTCGCAAGGCGCTGTCGACGCGGCGGGCAAACTGGTCAACATTGAGAATGTTCCGCTCATCATGGGTGCTTTGATGTCAGGAACAACGATTGCCGCTGCAGAAGCCGTTGCAATCCCTGCCGGTGTTGTGCAGATCTCACCAACCGCCACATCTCCCGCCATTACGGACATCAAGGACAACGATCTGATGTACCGGATTGTTCCTTCGGACAATTACCAGGGCGAAGTACTGGCTCGCATGGTGTTGGAAGCGGGGAACAAAGAGGTTGCGGTTACCTATGTGAACAACGATTACGGCGTCGGAATCGGTCAAACATTTCTGGATGCCTACAAGGCTGCGGGTGGCACCGTCACCGCTGCCGTCAAGCATGAGGAAAAGAAAGATTCCTACCGATCTGAACTGGCAACACTCTCCCAGGCTGGTGGGAGTGCGCTCGTCGTCATCGCCTATGCGGGGGATTCCGGCGGCAAGATTGTCAAGCAATCGCTCGAAGGCGGCCTGTTCAACAACTTCATTGGCACAGACGGCTTGCGTGACGAAGCGCTGATCAAGGATATTGGCGCTGAAGCGTTGGCAACGTCTTTCTTTTCTTCTCCAACGTCGCCCGCTGACAATCCCAATCAAGCCACACTTCATGAGCAGTTCAACGCTGCCTTCGGCGAAGGGGCCGACAAGCCGTTTGTTGACCAGACATACGATGCGACATTCCTGACGCTGCTGGCGATCCAGAAGGCAGGATCAACCGATAGGTCGGCAATGGCGGAAGCCCTGCGCGCAGTGGCTTCAGCGCCCGGCGAAAAAGTGGGACCCGGCGAATGGGAAAAGGCCAGAAAGCTGCTCGCTGAGGGTAAAGACATCGATTATGACGGTGCCGGCGGGACCTATGACTTCGATAAAAACGGTGATGTCACCGGGTTTATCGGCAAGTTTGTCGTAGACGGAGACGTCTACAAGCAAGTCGAAGTGATGCAGTAACAAGCGCCGGTTCTAGAGAAAAAGCACCACCCGGCCTCCGGGTGGTGCAATTGGGGGGGACAATGATCCGGGTCGAACATGCCACTGTCAGCTTCGGCGGTCTGAAGGCCGTCAATGACCTCAGCTTCGATATACCCGATGGCCAGATTACCGGCCTGATCGGCCCCAATGGCGCCGGGAAAACCACGATGTTCAATGCTATTGCCGGGCATGTTCCGCTGAGCGACGGCAGGATATTTCTGCAGGACACCGACATTACCACCCTTCCCCCGCACGCAAGGTCAAAACTGGGTCTGGCAAGAACGTTTCAGATACCGCATGAATTTGGACGCCTGACCGTGCTCGAGAATTTCATGGTCTCCGCCACGATGCCAATCGGGGAAAGCGTCTTCAATGTGATTTTCCGGCGCGGACGGTTTTGCGAGGAAGAGAGAGCAGTCTATCACCAGGCGCGCGAAATGATCGCACTTCTGGAAATTGAACATGTGGCGGAGGAGCAAGCCGGTAATCTTTCCGGCGGGCAGAAAAAACTGCTCGAACTCGGACGGGCATTGATGTGCAAGCCATCGATCGTGTTGCTCGATGAAATTGGAGCGGGCATCAACCGCACCCTTCTGAGTAAACTGTCGGAAAAAATTCAGTATCTCAACAGAGATAAGGGACTGACTTTCTGCTTGATCGAACATGATCTGGATTATGTTTCAAGGCTGTGCAGCTCTGTGGTCGTGATGACGCAAGGCGGGTTGTTGATGCATGGTACTGTCGACGAAGTAAGGCAGGATGAACGCGTCATCGAAGCGTACTTTGGTGGCGGTAAGTATGAGGCCACCGCATGAGTTCAGTACTCAACGTCTCCGGATTAACGGCCGGGTACGGTGGCGCACCGGTCATTGAAGACATCAACCTTGAATTGACCGAGCACGAAATCGCCGTTGTCATTGGTCCCAATGGCGCTGGCAAGTCGACCCTTTTGAAAACGATTTTTGCCCTCACCAAGAAAAGTGCGGGCAAGATCGACTTTATGGGTCAGGACATCTCCGGATTGAAGACCAGTAATCTGGTTCCGCTGGGTATTTCGGCCGTGCCGCAGAATCACAATGTTTTCCCAACACTGACCATTGAGGAAAATCTTGATATCGGCACCTATGCTTCTCCCCCAGCCGACAAGAAAGCGATCCGCGAAAAGGTGCTCGGGCTGTTTCCTGACCTGTCGGACAAATTGAATCAGGCCGCAGGTGAGCTTTCCGGCGGGCAGAGACAAATGGCGGCCATGGGACGCGCCCTTATGAGCGAACCGTCTCTTCTGCTTCTTGATGAGCCGACTGCCGGTCTGTCGCCCGCCTACCTGGAAAAAATATTCGACCTGCTTCTCGACATTCGCAAAAACGGCGTAACGATCCTGATGGTGGAACAAAACGCAAAACAGGCCCTGAGAATTGCCGACAAAGGGCATGTGCTTGTAAACGGCCGGAATTTCGTTTCCGACACGGGAGCAACCTTGCTGGCAGACGATGATGTTCGCCGCTCATTTCTGGGAGGTCTGGACTCATCAGCGAGCTGATCACCTTCATCAATCTCTACTTCATCCCCGGCCTGACAATCGGCGCGATCTATGCCCTTGGCGCGGTCGGAATTTCGATGATTTTCGGCATCTTGCGGTTTGCTCATTTTGCCCATGGTGACCTGATGACAATCGGCGGCTATGGGGTCCTGACTGCCGTTTGGTTCATTCCGCTGCATCCGTTGGTATTGTTACCCATCGGTATCGCGCTGGCTATCGTCGCGGCATTGACCGTTGATCGGTTCTTCTATCGGCCGCTTCGACAACTGCCGACTATCTATACGGTGATATCCTCCTTCGGCGTGGCGTTGATCTTCCGGTCACTGGCTCAGATTTTCTGGAGTTCCGGCAACCAGGTCTTCATCCCCGGCATTCGCCCACCATTGATTTTATTCGACACACTGCGCATCGCAACGCTGCATGTACAGGTAATCGTGCTGACTGTGCTGATCGCCGTTGCGCTACACCTTTTTCTCAGCCGTACACAAATGGGCCGCTCGATGCGCGCGGTTTCCGACGAACCGGAACTGGCTGCCGTTGCCGGACTGGATACTGACAAGGTCATCCGCTGGACCTGGATAATCGGCGCATCGCTCGCTGCGACCGCCGGAGTGTTTGCGGGTATGGATACAAGCATGCATCCCAACCTTGGATGGAATCTGCTCTTGCCGATGTTTGCGGCGGCTATATTGGGCGGCATTGGCAGACCGATGGGGGCCATTGCCGGAGGGTTGATTATTGGTCTCGCGGAGGAACTTGTAACCTATCCGTGGATCGGAACAGACCCGTTCATCTCACCCTCCTATAAATCAGCGATTGCCTTTTTCTTCATGGTCAGTCTGCTTATATTCCGCCCGCAAGGCCTGTTTAAAGGGAGGTTGCTCTGATGGAGTTGACCGGCCTGTTTTACTATCTTGTCAGCTTGCTCATTGCCGGTGGTATTTATGCCATCCTGTGTCTCGCCTTGAACATTCAATGGGGCATGGGCGGGTTGTTCAACGCCGGAATTGCCGGCTTCTTCGCGGTTGGCGCCTATAGTTCGGCGATTGTGACCACCATGCCCTCAGTCAAGCATCTGGGTGGCTTTGAATTGCCTATCCCTTTTGGCATAGCAACGGCAGCGATCGTTGCGGGGTTGTGTGGCTGGGCGGTTGCCCGCATCTGCGTCCGGTTGAAGAGCGACTACCTTGCAATGGCCTCCATCGGTATTGCGGAAATCATGCGCTTGGTTATCGTCAATGAATCCTGGCTTACCAACGGCAGTCTGGGCATTTCCGGCATTCCTCGCCCATTCGATGGTCTGGTGCAGGGAAGGTCTGCGGATCTGGTATTCCTTGCCGTCGTATGGAGCATTGTCGTGGTTGTTTACGTGATCGCGCAGCGCCTTTACAACAGCCCTTGGGGGCGCGTATTGCGGGCCATACGCGATAACGAGCATTCTGCGCAGGCAACCGGCAAGGATGTGGAACGGTTCCGCCAGCAGACTTTCGTCATTGGTGCGGCAATCATGGGTGTGGCCGGTGCTTTGTCCGCCCATTACTTCAAGTTTCTCTCGCCCTCGGCGACCGAGCCGCTGCTTGTTACATTCCTCGTCTGGGTCATGCTCATGGCCGGTGGCTCGGGAAACAATCGCGGCGCAATCCTGGGCGCTTTGACAATCTGGTTCATATGGTCTGCGACGGAAATTTTCACCAGCCGCCTGCCACCGGAATGGATCACACGCTCTTCCTACATTCGCATGTTGCTGGTTGGTCTGCTGCTTCAGTTTGTTCTGCAACGCTTCCGCGCGGGCCTGCTACCGGAAAAGCCGCCGAAGATCCGGTATGATTAAGAGGTCCACGCCATGAGTGCCGCAACAAGAAACTCTATTCCCGAGGCATATTTTCTCTACCACTCCATCGGCATGTATCCGGGCAAGGAAGACGACCTTGCCCGCGCAATGCAGGAGTTTGCGCACGTCTGGGCAGCCACCAATGACAAGCAATGGGGCTATGTGCTGCAAAAACGGCAGAGTTTTATCGACTACTGGCGACACATCATCAACGCCCCAACCGGATCGATGACGACCTGTGACAGCGTTACCCAGGGTGTTCATGCCATTATCACTGGCATGCCAGCGAACCGGCTGAAGGGAAAAAAGGTCTTGGTCGCGGCGGACTGTTTCCCCTCTGTTCATTTTTTGCTCAACGGCCTCGCACCACGCATGGGTTTCACGCTCGAAACCGTCCCCAAACGCGCCGGCGCAACTTGGGTTGAAGATGAAGACTTCATCGCCGCCTGGGACAGGGATGTCGGATTGGCTCTCATTACCTGGGTAACTTCAACCGGCTCTTTCCGCTGTGATCTGGAGACCCTTGTTGCCCACGGCCGGGAGATGGGCAGCTTGATCGGCGTGGACATCACCCAGGCAGCAGGGCTGATTCCGTTTGATGTCATGGCGCCGAAGATCGACTTTGCGGTCTCCACCAGCCTCAAATGGATGTGCGGGACGTCCGGCGCAGGCATGATCTATATGGACAAGGCACTGATCCCCGAGTTTCAACCGGAGTTGCGCGGTTGGTTTTCGCAAAACAACCCGTTCTCCTGGGCATTGGACAAATTCTCATTCGCACCCGATATGCGCCGATTTGACAGCGGCACACCAAGTTCGGTGCCCGCCATTGCCTCCCTGCCTGCGCTCAAGTGGCACGCCGGACAAGACCGTGCCCAAATGGTGCGTCATAACCGCGAACTGGTCGACATGATCATCGGCCATGCGGATGATCTGGGCTTGGCCCTGCAAAGCCCGCGCGAGGCTGACAGGCGTGGTGGGTCGATCATGATGGAGATGCCAAGCAAGGCTGAAGCCGGTGCCGTTGTTGGTGCGCTTGGAGTGGAAGGCGTTTCTGTTGATTTCCGCGACAAGCTGATGCGGCTTTCTCCGGGTGTCCTGACCGAAGCGGAGTCCGTTGAAAAGACATTTGATATTGTCGGACGGGTCATGGATCGCCGGTCTTATCGGTTTGCCGGCAGGCAACCGGCTAACGGCCGCACGGCCGCTGCGGCGATGAAACCTGATGCGGTATTGAATGACCTTGCAGCCAACCTTCTGAGCGGACAGGTCAAGGTGGTTGATTGCACCGGCGTGTTGGGGCCGGAAACGCCGATATTGCGCCTGCCTGAAGGGTTCGCGAAGAACACACCCAAAGTCGAGATCCACAAGATCAGTGAATATGACGAGGATGGACCTTTCTTTGCCTGGAACTGGCTGCGGCTCGGGGAACATTCCGGTACACACTTCGATGCGCCCCATCACTGGTTGTCCGGCAAAGATCATGCCGATGGGTTTGCCGATACGCTGGATGTCCAGAGACTGATTGCACCGGTCAATGTCATTGATTGTTCGCAAGAAAGTGCCGCAGATCCCGACTTTCTGCTGACCGCCGAGGCCGTTAAGACCTGGGAGGAAGAGCATGGCGAGATCGGAGTTGGAGAGTGGGTGGTCATGCGCACCGATTGGGACAAACGCGCTCATGACGAGGAGCTGTTCCTGAACGAAGATCCTGATCCGATGGAAGATGGCGCCCACAGCCCCGGCCCGACGACCGAGTGCATAGACTATCTGTTATCCAGAGGCATCGTCGGCTGGGGTACCCAGTGCATTGGCACCGATGCCGGCATGGCAGGCAAGTTCTCACCGCCCTACCCGGCCCACAACCATCTTCATCGGGACAATTGTTTTGGATTGGCGAGCTTGACCAACCTTGATCAGCTACCACCCAAAGGCGCCCTCTTGATCGCGACACCGCTAAAGATTGAACACGGCACCGGCAGTCCCATTCGGGCTCTCGCTCTGGTTCCAACCGGCTAGAAAAACCAACGCGATGCCGTTTCAGGCCCAGACCTGGTCGGGATCCGGCAGCGGTATCGCGGCCAGCAATTCTTTGGAATAGGCACTGGCTGGGTGTTCAAACAACGCACCTGTCTCTGCATTTTCGACAATCTTGCCTTCGTGCATGACAATAATTCGGGTGCACAGGCGTCGGATCACAGAAAGATCATGGCTGATGAAAGCGAGCGTCAGACCCAGCCTCTTCACGAGTTCTTCGAGCAGGTTCAGTACTTGTGCCTGACTGGAAACATCGAGACCGGAGACAATCTCATCTGCCAGTATAAAGTCCGGCCGCAAGGCAATCGCGCGTGCGATCCCAACACGCTGGCGCTGGCCACCGGAGAGTTCATGCGGATAGCGTTCGCGAAACTCTTGTGGCAATCCAACATGGTCAAGCGCTTCGTCGATGCGTTCACTGACGTTGTCTATACCGTGCAGTCGCAGTGGACCGCCGATGATGCCGCCTATTCTGCGGCGCGGGTTGAGGGAAGACATGGGATCTTGAAAAATCATCTGAAATTGTTGACGCTCGGGACGTAAAAGATCCTCGCTAAGATGCGTTATGTCTTTGCCGCCAAAATGGATGCTGCCGCCTGTCGGTTCCAGCAATCGAAGCAATGCGCGGCCCAACGTGGATTTTCCCGAGCCCGATCCACCCACAATCCCCAAAACCTCTCCGCGCGGAATATCGAAACTCAAACCTTTAAGAATTTCAATCCGAGGGGCAGCGCCCACAAGCGGCTTACGTGCCAGTTCCGGCAACGATAGATACAGGTCTTTAATTTCAAAAAGAGCGTCTGTCATGCCTCACCTCTATCAAAGGCGGCTACTTCTTCGCGCACGGCCTCAATCACGGACTGAGGCACTGGCATGAGACTGGATTCTGGGTCAGTGAATTTTGGTGTCGCAGCGAGAAGCGCTGCGGCATAGGCATGGGAGGGTCCTTTGAAGAAATCTCGCACATCGGTATCTTCAATCACCTTACCGGCATAGAGGATCGACAGGGTCTGGCATATTTTTGAAACAACACCCAGATCATGCGTGACAAACACAAGTGCAGTGCCGTGACGGGTCTGCATCTCCTTGATCAGCTTCAGAATCTGCTTCTGCACGACCACATCCAGCGCAGTGGTTGGTTCATCAGCGATGATCAGTTTCGGTTCGGCTGCAAAAGCGGTGGCAATGAGAATGCGTTGCCGCATGCCACCGGATAATTCGTGCGGGTAGGAGCGGACAACCCGTTCAGGATCGGGAATATGCACCTCGCCGAGAAGTTCTCTCGCTCTGGCTTCCGCATCGCTCCTCCGCCATTTCAAGATATGCACCAGTCGGTCTGTGATTTGTGGACCGATGCGACGTGAAGGATTAAGCGCCGTCAGCGGATCCTGCGGTATCAGCGCACCTTTTTCGCCAATTCGTTGGCGCAATTGTGCGTTTGTGAGTTGCAGCAGATCTTCACCATCCAGCCAGACCTCACCTCCGCTTATTTGGATTGCACGGGGCAGTGTGCCTAGAATAGCCTTACCGATCATCGATTTACCGGCCCCGCTTTCACCCACAAGGCCGCGCACTTCACCAGCTGCGACATCGAAGCTAACGGACCTCAGGAGCGCAGGCCCGTTACGTAATCGGGCTGAAAGATTACGGACTTTCAAAAGCGTATTCATCGCAGCACCGGATCGAAACGGTCTTTGAGACCCTCGCCCAGCTGGCTGAAACTGAGGACCGTCAGAAACAGTGCGACAAGCGGCACGACCAGAACCCACCAGGCTTGGTGGATGGACGTTCGGCCTTCCGCAATCATCCCACCCCAGGTCGGCGCATCGGTTGAGATCGATAGATTGACGAAGCTCAAAATGGCTTCAACAATAACCGCTATGCCCATTTCAAGCGTGAGCAACGTGACGATTGTCGCCAGCACGTTTGGCAAAATCTCCGTGAGCAGCGTGCCCATCCTTGTTCGGCCAGCGACCTGAGCGGAAGAGACATAATCCATTACCGACTGGTTCATCGTTTCGGCACGCACAACGCGGGCGAAACGCGTCCAGTCGATCACGACAATCGCGATAACGATGGACCATAATCCGGTGCCCAGCACCGCAATCAGCAAAATTGCGAACAGAACCGGCGGGAATGCCATCCAGATCTCAATCAGCCGGGAAACAATCAAATCGATCCAGCCCCTGAAGTAACCGGCGAGCAGCCCGAGCGTCGCCCCGATCAGACAGGTTAAAGTGCCCGCCGTAACCGCGACAATCAATGCCGTGCGCGCACCGTAAATGACCCTGGAAAGTACGTCGCGGCCAAGACTGTCTGAGCCAAGCGGAAAACCGGCCTCGGCGCCATCGACCCAAAACGGCGGCAGGCGAGAGGTGAAAAGATCCTGTGCCAGCGGATCTTGCGGGCTCAGCCAGGGCGCAAAAATCGCCGCAATCGCGATGAAGCACAACCATCCGCCAGACAACCAAAGGCGCAGACCCAGCCCCCGCCGAGCAACGATGCGGCCTTCAACCATGCCGCAATCTCGGGTTCAGAAAAGCGTAGGTCACATCGACAATCAGATTGACGGCGGTGAAAATCAGGGCAAAGAGGATCACAATGCCCTGGATCAGCGGCAGGTCACGGTTGATCACCGCATCAATCGCCATATTGCCGAGACCTTCATAGGAAAACAGTCGTTCTATGATCACCGTGCCGCCAACCAGGAAGGTGAACTGCACGCCAACCAGTGTCAGCGTGGGGAGGATGGCGTTGGGTAGCGCCTCGCGCGTGATCACATGATTTTCGCCATATCCTTTCGTGCGCGCCAGCGTGACGTAATCAAGGTGCATTGTTTCCTTCAAAGATTGTTTGAGTAGCTGCGCGATGATGGCCGCCAGCGGAATGGCCAGCGCCAACGCAGGCATGAACATGTGTGAAACAATGTCCGCCCAAATGTCGAAACGCAGCCGCAGTACGCTTTCGAACAAGTAGAAGGAGGTCACAAAATCGAAATCCAGCGAGGGCGATATCCGGCCGGAAATATGAAATATCGGGAACAGCACACCGAACAGAAGAACCAGGACCAATCCCCAAAGAAAATCCGGTATCGAAAGCGCGACACCATTGGTCACATCGATCGCGGCTTCAATTTTTCCATGGCGAAATCTGGTACCGGCAAGTGCCAACGCGCCCCCGAACAGCATGGCTATGATCAATGCCATGATTGATAATTCAAGCGTTGCAGGCAATCGCCCTAGTACCAGATCAAGCACCGGTTGGCGAAGCGAGATGGATGTTCCGAAATCTCCCTGCACCACGCCGCCCAGCCAAATCACGAACTGTTCCACAATGGATTTGTCCAGACCGTAAAGCGTTTTCAGGCGGTCGATGTCAGCATCTGTTGCACCGGGAGGTAACATCATCGCGATAGGATTACCCGGTACGACACGGATCACAAAAAAGACGATCACCGCCGCCCCAAAGAGGGTGATGAATGTCGTCAATATGCGTTGCAAAGATCGTCGGAGAATGAGCATTGAGGGCCAATTGCCAAGGGAAAAGCCGCACTTCATTGGTGCGGCTTTTCCGATCCGTGTGGTTTTATCCGCGTGTCATCAAATGAGGCAGCAGCGCCCCTGAAGCATGAGGCGTGACCTTGACACCGGGCGCATGCAGGATCGGCTGCACATATTGCAGCAGCGGAATGACTTCTGCATTTTCAGCCACATGTCGGTCAACCGCTTTCCAGCCCTCGATGCGCTTGGCTTCGTCCTTTTCGCCCCACAATGGGAGGATCATTTCGAGCGTTTCTTTGCCGTCCCATACGGAGTGCGGTGACGGGCCGAACATGGCAAACCCTGTTGAGGTCGTTGGATCGCCAACCGAATTACCCCAGTTGTAGAACGCTGCCGGTGCCAGAGTATCCGCAGCCCGTAACTCATAGTGTTTGGCGATTTCGTAGACCTCGATTTCGGCCTCAATACCGACCTTGCGCCAAAGTCCGACAATCGCCTGAATGATCTCGTAATCCTTGGGTTTGAAGCCGCGTGTACTTTGGATGGTGAAGCGCACTGGATTGTCGGTTGAATAACCGGAAGCTGCCAGCATTTCCTTCGCCTTTTCAGGGTCATACGGTACTTTAATCGACTCATCATATGCTGCATAATCCGGCGTCTGCAGCGTATCGATTGCCACGCCATAACCAGATAGCAGGCGATCAATGATCAGTTGCTTGTCAATGGCAAGCGCCGCGGCTTTCCGCACATTGGGATCGGTCATGACATCGATATCATTGAGGAAGATCATGCCGATATCCGACACCGGCTGAGCCACACCTGCAAGCGCACCTCCGGATTTAAGCCGGTCGAATTCCTCGTAGGGAACTTCCAGCGTGACATGAGAGTTCCCGCTTTCAATTTCTGCCACCCGGCTGGCTGCATCGGTGACAAACTTGATTGTCACTGTTTCAAATTCAGGCTTGCCGCCCCAATAGTTCGGATTTGCTTTCAGCCGGACAAATGCATTTCGTTCGAAGGCATCGACCATGTAGGGGCCGGTGCCGATCGGCGCCGCTTCAAAGCCTTCAGCACCAACCTTTTCGTAGTAGGCCTTCGGCAGAACGTATCCGGTCAAAAACGACATCCACTTAAAGATTGTCGGCTCGTAGGCAATCACGTCGGCGGTGATGCGATTTCCGTCAACTTTAAAATTGCCGATTTTGCTCCAGATGAACTGAATAGGATTTCCGGTTTCCTCTTTACCTGCCCGCTCCAGCGACCAAACGACATCTTCCGCTGTGAAAGGAGACCCGTCGTGCCAGGTCACACCTTCGCGAACGTCCATGTAGATTTGGCTGGCATCATCGTTCCAGCCCCATTCTGTAATCAGGCCGGGACCAAAGCTGAGATCTGGGTTCTGGGCAATAAACAGATCGAAAACCGATTGATAAATCCCCTGAATGGTGGGGTTGACCGCCGAAGGGCCAACGGTTGGATCCCAGCTCGGTAAATTGACATTATAGGCAATCACCAGCTCATCGATTTCCTGAGACATTGCAGGAAAACTGACCGTGCCAATCGCGAGACTGGCAGCGGAAAGTTTCAACATGTTTCGCCTTGAAAGAGTCGTCATGACGTTTCCCCTGTTTCGTTGTTTTTTAGCGTTGATTTCACTTGCCAGCCAGTTTCTGCGCGAGCAGATAACCAGAACCGGCTCCGGTTCCAGCGCCTGGCCAGACCGCTGCCCCGGTATGATGAAGGTTTTTGATCGGCGTTGAGCCGTCAGCGTGGCCGCGCATCGGACGGAAGAGAAAATGTTGGAACAGATGATGGCTTCCGCAGATCTGGTCGCCCCCGACAAGATTGGGATTGTCGGCTTCCAGATCATCAGGTGTAACGATACGCCTGCCCAGTATCTTTGCACGAGTTCCCGTCGCATATGTCTCCAGCATATCCAGCGCTCTGTCGGCAAACGGTTCAGACGCGTCTTTCCAGTTGGTTGCGTTGATGGTGCCACCCGCATCACCGCGAATTTCTCCCGGCGCCATACGGACTTGGAGCCACAGTACGTGCTTGCCCTTGGGGGCGCGATCAGGATCGATTGCTGTTGGTTGACCGCAGACAATCACCGGAAACTGAGGTAAAAGGCCAGCGCGTGCTTCCTGATAAGCACGCGCCATGGTGTCAACGGTGGGTGCGATGTGAACATAGGCAAACTCACGCAATTCCTCGCCCGCTGTCCACTGGGGCAAGTCTTCCATCGCCAGATGGATCATCATCGTGCCAGGCGCGTGCTGGAACTTCGAAAGTCCTTCATCATAACGCGTGTTTCCCGTTGCCCCGGTCAATGCCGAAAGGGCGCGCGGGGCAACGTTGGCGATCACCGTTTTATCAGCCATCACTGTGCGGCCGTCGGCGAGTTCGACACCTCGGGCATGCCCGTTTTCATGTATGATCCGGACAACATTGGCACCGCATTCGACAGTGCCTCCATGCGCCTCGATCATCCCAACGAGCGCTCGTGTCATCGTCTCCGCACCGCCTTTGCCCAGAACCATGCCAAACGCCTGATCCGCAAGCGATTCCAGATACGGAAAAAGCGCTCCACCGGCGATATCCGGAGCAAAATCCAGATGCATACCCCAGGCGCCAAGCGTGGCCTTGAGATGATCGGACTGAAACGTCTTATCCAGCCAGGCGCGCGGCGTCATCATGAGAAATTGGACCAGATCCAGTGTGCCGCCAATGCCAAGCTTGGGTACCAGTTTCATCATGAGGCGTGCCACAGCGCCGGTCGTCATCGGACTGCCGAGAAGCTCGAATATCGGGCCGGCATCATCGAGAAACGTTTCACTCAGCTTTCGCCAGGTTTGCGCATCTTCTCTGGAAAATTCTTCGATCCGAGCAGAGGTTGTGGCGACATCCTGACTGACGCCGAACCACTTGCCATCTGGAAAAACACTCGCAAAGGCATTTTGCGCCGGGATATATTCCAGACCATGCTTGCTGAGCTCCGAACCATATTTTTTCGAAAAGTTTGACCCGGCAAACAGAGAAAGGTTCATCGCCGCCCAGTCGTGACGAAAGCCCGGCAATGTCAATTCGGCGGTTTTCACCGCACCACCGGGCGTCGTTGCCTGTTCAAGGACCAAAACCCGCCAGCCCTTCGCCGCCAAATGCGCAGCGCAGGCAAGCGAGTTATGCCCTGAACCGATGATTACGGCGTCTACCACGATTGCATGATCATTTTTACGTCTCCCAGAGTGATTATTTGCAAATGCATATAAAATTGTCTAGCAAGAATTGTGAGAGGCGATAAAGTTCGGTCTTCGATGCTCAGGGAGGAAACCAGATGAGTTCAGCAAATATTATCGAAAATCTTGGTGCGGCACTGCTGTCCGGCGCTGTGGAAGTCGTAGACTGTTCGGGCGTTCTGGGCCCTGAAACGCCGATCCTTCAGCTCCCGCCGGATTTTGCCAAAAACACACCCAAGGTGGAAATACATAAAATCTCGGAGTACGATTCAGACGGTCCGTTTTTCGCATGGAACTGGTTGGTTTTGGGAGAGCATACCGGGACGCATTTCGACGCCCCCCATCACTGGATAACCGGAAAAGACTATCCTGACGGCTACACCGATACGCTTGACGTCCAACGCCTGGTTGCGCCGGTAAACGTCATTGACTGCTCAGAACAAACAAATGCCAACCCGGATTTTCTGCTTGATGCGGAAGGTGTGAAGGCCTGGGAGGCCCAGCATGGCGCCATCGCCGCAGGCGAATGGGTACTGATGCGCACCGACTGGGATAGCCGGGTCGATGATGAAGCCCAGTTCCTCAATGCCGATGACACCGGACCACATTCACCTGGGCCGACCGTGGATTGCATAGAATATCTGCTGTCGAAAAAAATTGTCGGGTGGGGAACCCAGTGCATAGGCACCGACGCGGGCCAGGCGGGCGGTATGGAACCTCCATACCCGGCTCATAATCTTCTGCATAAAAACAACTGTTTTGGTCTGGCATCCATGGCCAACCTCGGCAAACTGCCAGCCAAAGGGGCGGTACTGATAGCGGCGCCCCTTAAAATCCAACACGGCACCGGGAGCCCAATCAGGGCATTGGCCCTCGTTCCCAAGGGATAAGGGCTGATGGGAGAGCCGGATCACATTTTTGTCGGATCAGGCATCAACGCCCTCGTGGCGGCGGCCATGCTGTCCGCCAAAGGAAAGAAGGTTCTGGTGCTGGAACGCTCGGACCGCCCCGGTGGGTGTATGCGTACAGAAGAAGTTACGGTCCCGGGGTTTCATCATGATGTGATGGCTGCGACCTTTGTTCTGTTCCTGACGTCTCCAGCCTATGCCGCCCTCGGAGACAGCCTGGCCAAACACGGTTTCGAACTGTGCCATGGCAATCATCCGACAGCTGTGGTGCGCCCCGATGGCAGCGCGTTGACGCTGACGATGGATCGCCAGGCCAATCGCTCCGCGTTCAATGCTCTTCACGGTGGTGATGGCGACGCCCATGTTGCCGATGTCAGTGCGATTGAGGCCGATGCGCCTTTCCTGTTTGCCCTTTTGGGCGGTTCCTTGTGGTCCTGGCCAACCGCTAAACTCGTGGCGAAACGCGCCTGGAAGGAAGGACCGCGCGGACTGGCAAGCTGGATCGGGAAAGCTTTACGCCCTGCACGTGCCTGGCTTGAAAACGGTTATTCAAGTCCGGAAGTCCAGGCTCTGTGGGCGCCTTGGGTTCTGCATACCGGTCTGACGCCGGAAAGCACCTATTCCGGACAGATGGGAAAGGTGATAGCCTTTGCGCTTGAGGCGGCCGGCGCGCCGGTCGTCAAGGGAGGGTCGGGCAAGGCAGCAGCGGCTTTCCGTTCTCTGATCGAAGAACACGGGGGCGAAATTCGTTGCAATAGCGATGTTGACCGGATCATCGTTGAAAACGGCCGGGCAACAGGGGTTATCACCAGCGACGGCGAGAAACTCAACGCCAAAGATGTCGTGGCGTCGGTTGCACCGGGGCAGCTCTACAATCGCCTCCTGCGGGAAGAAGTGCCTTCAGAACAATCCCACGCCGATGACTTCGGACACGGCCGAGGAAACTTTCAATTGCATTTTGCACTCGATGGAATGCCCGAATGGGCATCGGATGGACTGGACGATGTCGCACTCATTCATCTGGCGGACGGCATTGATTCTGTATCAAAATCAGCCAACGAAGCTGAACGGGGAATGCTACCGCAAACCCCAACGATTTGTGTCGGACAGCCCCACCGGCTCGACCCATCGCGCTGTCCGGATGGCAAAGCGATATTGTGGATTCAGATCCCCGACGCTCCGCGTTTCATAAAAGGCGATGCCGCCGGTGAGATCGAAACAGAGGGCACATGGAATGAGGCAACCCGCGAGGCGTTTGCGGATCGGATCGAAGCGATCCTCTCCCGCCACATCAAAAATCTCAGCGCCATCAAACTCGCACGCCGCGCCTATTCTCCCGCCGACCTTGCCGCGATTAATCCAAATCTCGTCGGCGGGGATCCGTATGGTGGCGCATGCACCATTGATCAATTTTTTATCTGGCGACCTTTTTCTCATTCCGTCAACAACACAACGAAAGTCAGAAACCTCCACCATATAGGCGCGTCAGTACACCCCGGACCGGGGCTGAGCGGCGGATCGGGGCACAATCTTGCCCGCAAACTGGGTGCTTGAGCCATGACGGAAAACCAACCGGAACATTGAGATCTTTCTACCAAATTTTCAATACGACAAGTCCAAGGAGATGCAGAATGAAACGCGAAGCTGTCAACCCGGCGAGCATGTATAACTCGGTTCAGTTCGGGTTCTCCCATGCCGTCGAGAGCAACGGAAATCGTCTGCTTCATCTGTCGGGACAAGTGGCCTGGGATGCAAAGGGCGATCTGGTCGGCCCCGGCGATCTTGCTGCACAAGCCGCTCAGTCTTTTGCCAATCTGACAGAGGTGCTGGCTGAGCGCGGCGCGTCCGCTGCAAATGTGGTACGCCTGCGCACATACGTGGTCGACTATTCGCCTGACAAACTGGAGATAATCGGACCTGCAATTGGCGCGTTTTTTGGGGATGTTGTCCCGGCGGCGAATACATTGCTGGGCGTCCAGGCACTGGCAATGCCGGATTTCCTTATCGAG
Organism: Stappiaceae bacterium; assembly: GCA_039976075.1. Classification (GTDB taxonomy): domain Bacteria; phylum Pseudomonadota; class Alphaproteobacteria; order Rhizobiales; family Stappiaceae; genus JBDWFY01. Next base: position 295,760 of record JBDWFY010000022.1, on the reverse strand, counting down.
ATCGAAGCAACCGCAGTTCTCGACTGACCGGCCTTAACACGTGCCGCGTCAAAAGATGCGACTACCGCGGTCCGAGGTTAGATATTCTTTGGATAATCAATGGATCGCAAGAGTGAAACTGTTCAACACTCGACGTTTGAGGCAGGACGCAGGAATGACAAAGACATAAATGAAACAAACTGATAGCGATGAGCTCAAAATCACGCAGCTGACGGCATTTGCCCCGTATCTGATGAATCGCATTGTGCATCGATATAATCAGACCGCGCAGGCTGCAATGAGTGAGCGCGGGCTCACAACGCCAAAAATGAGAGTGCTGGCTGCACTGGCCTCTCAGGGTGATCTCACCGTCAATGAGTTGACTATTTTCGCTGTGGCGGAGCAATCCACCATGAGCCGTACTCTGGACCAGATGGAAAAGGCGGATCTGGTGACGCGCAGAACAAGTGATCGCGACAGTCGTGTCCGACAGGTGTCGATCACAACAAAAGGTCTGAGCGTCTACCAGAGCATTTGGCCGGACATGTTGGACGCGGAATCCGCGATGCTGGAGGGGTTGGATGACAAGACCAGAGCGGCATTTGTGAAAACTCTGAACCAGATTTTACGCAACATCAGAGTGAATGATTTTTAGGTCGATAAAGCGTATTCCGGAAAGATCGAAGCATTTTCTCGACTGGGATACCCGCAAAAGCAAGGGGTTAGAGCCTTTTTACGATTCAATGGTCGCCAAAACTGCTCTGATTGACTTCGGCAGGCCTTTATATACATTCATTTGCATATAGTTTCAGGATAGCGACATGGCCGAACGCTCGTTTGCAAAAGAAGTTGAACATCTCAGAATGGGAGCCGGCGAGACGTTTCGCGGCGAAGGTATTCTGGCGATCACCAAAGCACTTCTGGAGAATGGCGTTGGATATGTGGCTGGATATCAAGGATCACCTATCAGCCATCTGATGGACGTCTTGGCAGATGCGCAGGATATTCTGGGTGAACTGGGCATTCATTTTGAGGCCAGCGCTTCTGAAGCGACGGCGGCGGCTACGCTCGCAGCTTCCGTTCACTATCCCATTCGCGGCGCTGTGACGTTCAAATCCACAGTCGGCACCAATGTGGCTTCGGACGCGTTAGCCAACCTGTCATCTGGCGGTGTTACCGGCGGCGCTTTGGTGATCGTTGGTGAGGATTATGGCGAAGGCTCATCTATCATGCAGGAGCGCAGCCACGCCTTTGCGATGAAAAGCCAGATCTGGCTGCTTGATCCGCGACCCAATCTGCCATCGATCGTCAGGGCGGTTGGGGACGGCTTTGGTTTATCGGAAGCGTCCAACAGCCCTGTCATGCTTCAGGTCAGAATTCGTTCCTGTCACATGCTGGGCGAATTTGAAACACGCGACAATGTTCCCCCTTCCATGACCGTGAAGGATGCTTTGGAAATGCCAAAGCGCGACGTTGAACGTATCGTCCTGCCGCCCTCCTCGTTCCTGCATGAACAGGAAAAAGTCACCAAGCGGCTGCCGGCGGCCATCAACTACATCAAGGACAACAAGCTGAATGAAACTTTCGGACCGGCCAGGAGCAAGGTGGGAATTATTTGCCAGGGTGGGATGTACAATGCGGTCGTCCGGGCGTTGCAGCGTCTTGGATTATGCGATCTTTATGGTGAAACAGACATCCCGCTTTATGTCTTGAACGTCACCTATCCGATTGTCGATGAAGAAGTTCTGGCGTTCGCTGAAGGCAAGGAAAGCGTTCTGGTCATCGAAGAAGGGTATCCGGACTATATCGAGCAAGCGCTGCGCGCGTCCCTGCATAAAGCGGCCTCCTCAACTGAGCTGGTCGGTAAAGGTCCGTTTCCAATGGCGGGCGAATTGACGGGCACCATCATGCTGGATGGTATCTCCGAATTTCTGCGCGACGCTGCGCCGGGCCTCATGCCATCGGTCGCTCGCGCACCAAATGCACCGGCACCCTCACCGTCACCCGAACTTGCAAAGACGGTGCCCGGCCGTCCCCCGAGTTTCTGCATTGGTTGCCCTGAGCGACCCATATTTGCCGCCACCAAACTTGTCGAGCAGGAACTTGGCGAACATCACATTGCCAGCGATATCGGCTGCCATCTGTTCTCCATCAATGCCCCGTTCAACATCGGTGCCACCACCATGGGCTACGGGCTTGGACCTGCCTCTGCCTCAGCTTTCAACGACAAGGAAGCCAGCCGACGCTCTATTTCGTTTCTGGGCGACGGGGGCTTCTGGCACAACGGGCTAACCTCATCTATCGGCAATGCCGTGTTCAATGACAATGACGGTGTCGTTGTAATCGTCGATAACTATTATTCAGCAGCTACGGGTGGGCAGGATATTTTATCCTCGCGCGCGAACAACAAGACAAAATCCACCAAACATCCGATCAAGAACGCGGTGGTGGGTATGGGCGTAAACTGGGTGCGCCAGATTGATCGCACCTATGATGTCGGTGCCATGCAGGCGGTGTTGAAAGAGGCTCTGACAACCAAACAAACCGGTCCGAAAGTTATCATCGCCTCATCGGAATGCATGCTCAACAAGCAGCGCAGAGAAAAGCCCCAACGCCGAAAATCTATTGCCGACGGTAAAAGAATGAAGCGTACCCGCTTCGGTGTGGATGAGGATGTCTGTACCGGCGATCACGCCTGTATCCGGCTGTCCGGTTGTCCCTCACTCTCCCTGAAAGAGCTGGACGACCCGCTACGCGATGACCCGGTGGCCAGCATCGATCAGAACTGCGTCGGGTGCGGAAACTGCGGCGAGGTAGCCGATGCGGCGGTCCTGTGCCCCTCATTTTATCAGGCCGACGTCATTGAGAACCCAACCTGGCTGGATCGCACGGCAAACGCGATACGGACTTCCTTCATATCCTGGCTGCAACGGCGGCGAGATGCCAAACGCCTGGTATTCGAAGAGGGGTCTGGGTGATGGCGCGTGCAGCGAATAAATCAGCTCCCCCTCTCCGGGAAAAGCCTTCCGATGTGATCAAGATCGCGGTTCTGGCCGTGGGTGGACAAGGTGGCGGAGTTCTGACGAATTGGATTTCCGACCTCGGTACACTGGGCGGCTATGCAGTACAGATGACTTCGGTCGCGGGCGTTGCGCAGCGCACGGGAGCCACGATCTACTATGTAGAAATGGCTCCGAAAGCTGATCAGACACCTGTTTTCGCGCTGAGCCCCTCTCCGGGTGATCTGGATGTTCTGATCGCCGCCGAGCTAATGGAAGCAGGCCGTGCGGTATTGCGTGGGTTCATTACCCCGGATCGAACAACGTTGGTTGCATCGACCCATCGCATTCTCTCTGTTTCGGAAAAACAGGTCCCTGGTGACGGGCGATCAAATACCGAACTGGTGGAAGAAGAAATCGTCAAAGCATCGCTCTCATCCGTGTGCTTCGATATGGAGACAATTGCCAGCAACGCCGGCAGCATGATCTCAGCCAGCCTGTTCGGAGGGCTGGCGCGTAGCGGTGCCCTGCCATTCGATACAAGCCTGTATGAGGAAGTGATCTCTGCCTCCGGCCGCGGCGTAGAGCAAAGTCTTGCTGCATTTCGGGGCGCATTGACTTTCGATCAGGACCTGCCACCGCCTGCACACGAAGTCAAAACAAACCGGGAAACGGGGCCACCCGATTTATTGGAAAAATGGAAGGGGCTGTTGAAAACCCTGGAGAATGTCGAGACGGAAAGTCGAGACATGGCACTTGAGGGATTGCGTAAGGTCGTTGATTTTCAGGATACCGATTACGGCTCACAATACCTGCAGCACGTCTTGGAACTGCAGGCACTGGATAGTGCCGAACAGCATTTCAGACTGACAACCACCGGCGCAAAATATATCGCCAACGCCATGTGCTACGATGATATTTTGCGCGTAGCGGATCTGAAAACACGAGCCAGCAGAAACAGCCGCTTGTTGCAAGAACAGGAGGCAAGTGGCGATCAGGTTGTTCACGTGACGGAATATTTCCACCCCAGGGGGAAAGATGTTTGCGGCTCTTTACCAGTGGGGATCGGCCGGTGGATTGAACGTACGCCATGGGCATTCAGGACGCTCGACGGGATGACGAACAAAGGGAGGAGAATTCGGACAGATGGCATCATCGGATTCGGATTGCTGTGGTTTGTCAGCTCTTTCAAACCGCACCGCAAGCGGCTGCTGCGCCATACCCACGAGCGCGCCCATCTTGACCGCCTTCTTCAGACAACGCACCGGACTGTCCCCATAGATTATGAGCTGGCCATTGAAGTCTTATCAGCCCAGCGTCTCGTTAAAGGTTATTCCGATACGCATGAACGCGGCCATTCCAAATTTTCCAAAGTTCTTGCAGCGCTTCCCTTATTGCAGGGCAGAGAGGATGCAGCGCAGTGGATGCGGCGCTTGCGAGAAATTTCCCTGAAAGATGAAAAAGGGGAAGCCCTTGACGGTGCCCTGGCGACTGTCGGGTCATTTACGGAACAATCTGCCGCCAGGGATGCAGATCACTGAACGTAGGACCGCAAGGTATCACGCACTTCGTCTGGCCACGGAATTGAAGTGTGTTTATCTAAATCACTGGCTGCCAGCACCTGTTTGCTTTTCCAGCGCTTTTCCTCTCCGCAGCTGACTGCGTGCTCAAATGTCACCGATGAACGACCGACTTTTGTCACGAACAACTCGAAGGTCAACAATTCGCCGAACAGCGTGGGTTTTGAAAAGTCGCAGCTTACGTGAACTGTTGGCGTACCCCAGCGTTCTTTCCAGATAATTTCATGCCAGGGATAACCGATAACGGACCAGAATTCCTCGTTCACTCCATTTAATATATCAAGGTAGGCGGGAAAATAGGCCGTTCCGGAGATGTCACAGTCGCCGAAGCGAAGCTCTCTCGTTGTCGTGAAGGATTTGGGCATTTTCTATGTCGTCCGTAAGCAGATTGCGCGGACTGACTCTGTATCATGTCTTTGTAAAAAAAGACCAAACCAACCCGAAATGGGTCGTAAAACGTTCTCCGATCACGCCAGACCATGAGTACGTGCCAATTCGCGGCCACAGCGCCACGATAGGGACGGAACCGCTGGGATTCATTTTGCGAAACTCGGAGGTCCCGTGCTCGCCAGTCCATCAGGTGACCTGGATGATTTCCACCTGATCCAAAACACCCTTGTTGAAAAGCGCCGTGCGGACGCGGGAATTGCTTCGAATACCCATGAAGACACGGCCCGGTTCGTCGGGCGGATCCATAACGGACCGCCCGGAACACAGAGGAACATGGTGGTCTTCAAGCGGCCTTGCTGCGGGAGGCGCAGAAACAGGAGGAATAGATTTCCCTGTCAGCACGCGCCAGGGCAAAGTCAAGTTGCGGCTTGATCATGCGCGCTTCTTTTTCTTTACCAAGCTGCAGATAGCATCTGTGCAGGCCAAGCAAAGCCCAGACGTTGTTTGGATGGCGGTTGGAACGTATTGCCGTGTCATCCATCCCCAGATCCGCTTCGTACGCAGCAGCCGCCTCTTCGGCACGACCCTGCTCAAGCAGAAGAGCACCCAAGGCGTGCCGGCTCGGCATCATCCAGGCCCAGGGCTCATCGTAAGGGAGGTTGTCTTCATTTTCGACGGCCTGACGCAGATGATTGAAAGCCACATCAAAATTGCCCTTGTGATACTCGATTTCTCCCGCGAGCATTTCCTTGGCAACCCCCAGAATCTGTTGGCACGTCACCACGTGAATTTGCCGTTCTTCGGGAACCGTCGCCGCGACACGCGCAAAGTTTCGCTGGGCCTCGGCGGCTGATTCATGCTGACCAAGTGCCGCGTAGGCGATGCCTTTGCCGTAATAATTCAGAGCCGCCGTCATGCAGTACAACGCCTCGTCCTCAGGCAGAGGTGCATCGATCAAGGCCTGCCAACGCCCGAAACGCACCAGCGCATGGGTTTCAATCGACATGTAGCCCTCCAGCCAGTTTGCCATTGGCGGCACCTCCAGTCGGATCAACTCATCGGGGATGGTTTTTTTCATGCCCGCAACAGCGTCCATTGCCGGTCCGTATTGCCCCAGAAACATAGCGCCATAGAGCTTGAAGTGGTAGTTGTGAACCCGGTACATGGAATAAAAATTCATCGCACCGGCGGATTCCCAGTAGGCCTCGTCAGCGACGATACCCTTGTGGTTCCACGTGACGACATCCTGGTAATTGCCACAAAGCACATCGATATGAGTGGCCATATGCGCCAGATGGCCAGCGCTTGGCACCAGTTCACGCAACTCATCCGCATAGGGAAGTGCAACTTCGGGGATCGGTGACATTTCCATCAGGTGGATATAAAGATGCAGTAGTCCGGGATGACGCGAAGGACCGGCCGCCTCCACCAATTCCATGTTTTTCTCTAAAACAGCACGGCACTCCAGCGTATCCGCACCCTCAACCGGCTTGCCGGTACGCGGATCCCACATCTGCCAGGGTGTCCGATTCATCATTGCTTCGACGAACAGTGTCGCCACATCAGGATCGTCTTCGAACTGCTTGTAGACTTTTCGCATTTCGTTGGCATATTCGGCGCTCCAGACATAGAGGTCCGGCACCGGTTCATCGGATTGGTAGCGTTTTTCCAGCGCCTCAATCAGTGCCTTTTCAACCGGGGTGGCATTCTCCATCGCCGCGCGTGCAGCCGCCAACGCTTTGCGGGATTCGGTTAGAGTGGTTTGAACTTCTTCAGGGGCAAAAAGCTCCCAGGGTTTGTTGTAGTTCGGACCGATTATATAAGCCAAACCCCAATGGGCCATGGCGCAATCGGGATCAGCCTCAAGCGCATTGTTGAAGCAGACACCCGCCTCTTCGTGATGATAACCGAATATCCAGTTCAGGCCGCGATCGAACCAGACCTGCGCCTGTTGCGAACTCGTGCTGATCGGCCGGCTGTAGATACCCATGTCGAATTGATAGTCGCTCATCAAGTCCTCCCAAGATTGCGCACAAGAACCGTTCAAATCGAGTTTCAGGTCCGTCGATTTTAATGCGTTCTATAATGCAGAACTTAGTTCTATTTTAATATTTTGCGAACTTAAAATTCAAGTGCTTGACGTGAAAAAAGTCAAATTCATTGACTTGTTGTCTTATTGGTTCCGCATCCTGGAACATATTAAGTGCATCACAGACGACAGGTCGAAATACGACCCTTGCTCGCAGTCTCCAACGGGCGGATTCTCTTGTGATCGTACCGAAACGTCCCTACGCAGCATTCGTGCGGATCGTAGCTGAGCGACGACCCAAACCATCCCGAGCCAACGCGGTTTCGAGCGCATGCGACAATTGCAGCAGATCGAGGTCTGAAAATCGCTTGCCAACAATCTGAATACCAAAGGGCATGTTATTGTGGTCAAATCCGCAGGGTATTGTCACGATCGGGCACCCTGTCAGGGACAGGGCCCAGGTGATCGCATACCAGGCGAAGTATCCGTCCAACGGCCTGCCATTGATCTCTACCGGGTGGTTTTCTTCGACAGGAAATGGAGAAACGGCCGTTGCCGGACATACAAGATAATCAATGTCATCGAACACCGTCTGAAAACGCCGATAAAGAGCGGTGTGAGCAGCATCTGCTCTGGCTGTGTCCAACAAACTCAGTTGGGCGGCTTCCAGAATATTTCCCCGAACATTACTTCCAATCATTTCCGGCTCTTTGCTGACGAGCTCGCCATAGGCAGCGTAGAGACTCTCTGCCCGCAGCACGCGGAAAATTTCCGTCGCATCCGACAACTCCAGATTAACATCCTCGGCATTGTGAAAGTGACGCCCAATATCCGCTTTTCTGGCATCGAACAGGGTCGCGATCTCCTGATCGACTTCCGCAACGCCGAGATCCGTCGAGAAGCCCACCCTCATCCCCGTCAGATCTTTCAGTTTGTAAAAGTCATCGAAATCAATACGGGAGGCTGGCGTGCTCAAGGGGTCGCGAGGATCAAATGCCGAAATAGAAGACAACAGCAGAGCAAGATCTTCAACACTCCTCGCCATTGGTCCGTCAGTCCATAGTTGGGAGAACCCCGAAACATGTGATTTCGACGGCACCAGGCCCGGCGAGGGGCGCATTCCGACAACACCGCAGAATGAGGCCGGTATGCGCAGGCTTCCTCCCAGATCGGAACCGGTCGCCAACGGTGCCATGTCGCAGGCCAGCGCGGCGGCGGAGCCACCGGAAGACCCGCCGCTGGTGACGTTGGGATTGAATGGATTTCCGGTCGCGCCGAAAACCTGATTACTCGTGTTGGCGCCAGCTCCAAATTCAGGCGTGTTGGTTTTTCCCAGCACAATCGCGCCGGCAGAACGCAATCGCTCAACAAGGATTGAATCGCTTTCAGGCACATGGTCGGCAAAACACCGGCTACCATAGGTCGTGCGCAATCCCCTTGTGTCAGAGAGGTCTTTCACCACAACCGGCAGTCCATGGAGAGGCGGTAGTGCTCCGCCTGATCGAAGGTCCGAGGTGGCCTGCTTGGCGGTGCGTCTCGCCTCCACATAATTTGTCGTGATAACAGCGTTGACCTGGGGATTGACGCTTTCAATACGGTCAATGCACGCCTCAACCAGCTCTGTCGGTGTTATCTCATTGCTGCCGGTGCGCCTGCGCAATTCAACCGCAGACAATGAAACAATTTCAGCCATGGTTTCTGCTTGTCCACCTAAGAGGGTTGCGCGCGGCGCTCATCCGGAGCAATCGCGATTGTTGCGCCAATCATGCTGTCTCTGGTTACCAATTCGGCCAACGCCTCTTCGCTCCAGCCCTGTGTACCGGCAGGACGCATCGGCATGACGAGATACCGCATATCGGCGCTGCTATCATGAACCCGCACCTCGACATCTTCTGAAATTGTGGTGCCAAACTCCTTCAGAACTTTACGAGGATATCGCACGACGTCGCTTCTGTAGGCCCGGCTTTTGTACCAGTCAGGCGGCAGCCCGAGAAGCGGCCAGGGATAACAGGAGCACAAGGTGCATACGACAACGTTGTGAATGGTCGGCGTATTCTCAACCACGATTAGATTGAGCCAGGTTGGCTCCAGACCGAGTTTCCTGGCTGCTTCGGTTGCATCCGTGCGCATGAGATCGAGGTAGTCCGGGTCGTTCCACGCTTTGGCGATCATCCGAGCCCCGTTATGCGGCCCCCGGCGGTCCATTTTAAGGTAGGTGTCATTCAGTTCCTGCTGAGTAATCAACGCTTTATCGATGAGCAACTCGCGCAGCGCTATCTCCATCAGTCGGAACTCGGTGATCTTGCCGTCTTCTTCATCGGGCTGATTGGGATGACGGTGAGGATGTTGCCCCTGAGATGGTGAATGAGAGTGCTCTTCATGATGATGTGTCATTGCTCAGGTGTCCCTTCTGCCATCACCGGGTCAAGCCAGTGTTCGAATACTTCGACTTCCAGCGTATCATTGGCCAGTCCATTATAATCTGGCCAAAGATCGCCCATCGAAATCCGGATGCGATAAAGCGGTAAGGGCGGGTGACCGTCGCGGCCGTAGGCAAGTTCTTCGGGATTAGAAAATTTCCCGCACATTCTTTCCACCACACCATCAAGACCGCGGGTATAATAAGGTGTTCGACAGTGACCGATCGGATAGGCTTTACGAATATGGACCAGGTCACCTTTGGCGTAGCGCGCCTGTCCGCCCGCTTCACTCATCGTCAACGCTCTTGTTATCGGCAAATCGTTGCCGAACGGTATCGACCTTTGATCCAAATTCAGCGTCTGTAAAAATCCCGTGCTCGAGCATGACTTGAGCAATCGCTCGAATCCATTGCTCGTAGTAAGTCAGGCGCTTGTATTTCTCTTCACCCAGTCCTTCAACAGCCCGCCTCAATTCGTCCACCCGCAGCAAATCTTTGGTCGCCAGGAGCTCGCGGACGGCGTGAACCCGTTTTTCCCAGGGCTCATAATCATGTTCATCAGGTGAAAATGGCTCGTTCAGCAGCCCGCCCAGGTCGTGAACACCGCGAAACTCAGTCATGTCATTTTCAACCATGTCTCTATCCTTCCCGGACCTTTCTGCGTTTCTCCCGACGCGTGTCAGCCACCTGTTTCTGGTAGGCCAGAATACGTTCTTTAAGACCGGGACGACCGGCACTATGTACAATTGCCGCCAGGTCAGCGTCCCGGGTATCGCAAGTTGTCAGGGCGAGCATGTGTTCCCGGCCGTCCTTGGGTAACGCGCAACACCGTTTCACCAGCACAGCAAGACTGTCTTCCCACTCATCCGGATCCACAATTTCAGATACAAGCCCCATTTCCCTGGCTTGTGCAGCATCGGCACTGCGCGTATCGATAAGAAGGTCTCGCGCCGCATCGGATCCGACCAGGCGAGTCAACCGACGCGTGCCAAGCGCGAGCTCAAAATTCCATCCCGGCATTTTGAACTGCGCCGATGGCGCTGCGATGCGGTGCCAGCTAGCGGCGAACAGATCCGCCCCCGCCCCGATCACATGTCCCTGGGCGCATGCAACGACCGGGAAGGCTGCGTGATGGATCATTTGCAGCAATGTTTCGATCCGCAAGAATCGAAACAGGAGATCGCCGTCGCTCGCATTCTCAATGTCGGACAGGTCAAACCCGGCGCAGAAGTTTTTGCCCATACCCTTGATGACGCACAGACTCACGTCTTGGGCTCCGGAAAGCGTTTCGATCAATTTTTCCACCAACTCCGGCGCTAGCGCGTTGAGTGAGCCGGGTCGATTCAATGTTAGGGAAAGGCGTTTTCCCGAGCGTTCGATCAATAACGGTTCCGTAGTCAGTTGCTGGTCCATTCAGGCAGCGCCGGATGTTTTTTCGTCGCCCGATATGGCCAGTTCAGAGAGCACTTCATCAGTATGTTCGCCCAATGCCGGAGGAGGAGTGAGAATCTTGTTTTGTTGATCGTTAAACCGGATCGGCGACCCAAATGTCTTGGTTTCCCTGCCGCCGGGCAGAAGCAGATCCTGCACCCATCCCATATGCACCACCTGCGGATCGGCGAGTGCCTCCGAGTAGGTTTTGATCGCACTACAGGGCACGCCGGCTTTTGCGAATTGATCAAGCCAGTGGGACACCGGCTGTGTCGTGAAGATTGCCTCAAGAATCGCCAGCAACTCCTTTTGGTTTGCTGCACGCTGAGACGGGCTGGCAAAGCGCTCGACCTCAACCAGATCCACGCGTCCCACAACTTCACAGACAGACCGCCACAATTTGTTATTCCCCGCTGCCATGCCAAAATGGCCATCCTGCGCCCTGAATGCCTGATAGGGTGCATTGCGTGGGTGCGCTGATCCTAGCTTCTGCGGATCTCGACCGGTACCAAAATACTCGCTGGTCTGAAGAGCGGCTATTGCCAGCGTTGCCCCCAGCATCGCTACATCGATGTTCTGCCCCTTGCCGGTCAGGGCTACTTCTCTCATGGCTGCTGAAATTGCAAAGGCCCCATAGAGACCCGAGACAAAATCACACAAAGGAACACCGCATTTAACCGGAGCGCCGCCCGGCTCACCAGTGATACTCATGACTCCGGCCATGGCCTGCATGGTCAGATCAAATCCACCTTCCTGCGATCGCGGACCGGACTGGCCAAACGCCGAAATCGAACAGTAAACCAGCTCAGGTTTGAGTGCTGACATGGCATCGTAGTCAATGCCATTTCGTTTCATGACACCGGGCCGGAAGTTCTCAATCACGGCGTCGGCGGAAAGAATAAGTGCTTTGGCGGCATTTACGCCAGAAGCGGACTTCAGATCGATAATGACCGATTTTTTACCCCGATTGACGGAGGCGAAATTCTCGCTATTTCCCTCTGAAATCGGAGGCCACATGCGCATCGCATCGCCCTGAGCCCGCTCGACTTTGATGATTTCCGCCCCCATATCAGCGAGCAACATGCCACAATAAGGGCCGGCAGCAATCTCGCAGAATTCTATAATTTTCAAATCCTTAAGTGGCAGCATGATCATACCCTGAAATCGAGAAATTCCGCGCTGCGCGATGCGCAACGATTAAAAGCCTGTTGATCCTGTACGAAAATCAGATTGACTGCGACTTCAGATGAGAACCAGTATTTCCGCCGTTCTCCTCTGCCCCCAACATGGCCCACAACGGTTCAGAACATCCCATAGCGGCTGAAATTTGCTCCGCATAACCGACGATACGTGGCGCAATTGTTTCCAATTCAGCTGGATCGAGTCTGCTGGCCGGACCCGATATGCCAATAGCTCCGCAGACCATCCCTTCGCTATTAGCCAGTGGTGAGGCCAGTCCGACGATGTCGGCACGCCATTCACCCCGGTTCACCGCGTACCGGCGCGCCCGAATTTGCTGAGCTTCGTCAAGGAAACGATCAAAATTTGAAATGGTTTTAGGCGTGTACGACTTGGCAGTCTCAAAACACTCCGCCAGATCTTCGGCGTCCTGATAGGCCAACATTGCTTTACCGGTCGCGGTGCAGTAGGCAGGCGCACGGCCACCCAGCTGAGTGTAGGCCCTGACCGGCTCCGAGCTTTCGATCTTGTCGATATACAGAACCTCCCAGCGATCCAGTTCCGAAAGGTGCACAGTTTCGCTCGTGACGTCTGACAGCGCCCTCATGAACGGCCTTGCGATATCCCTGATGCTCAATCTAGAGAAAACGTGGCACCCCAACTCCCACATTTTAAGAGACGCTTCATAAGCTCCGTCACCGGAACTTTGGACGTACCCCAGTTCCAGCAGCGTCTGCAGAAGACGATGGACATTGCTTTTCCCCAGATCTGCAGCCTGTGCAAGCGCGGTTACACCCATCGGCCCTTCGTTTCTGGACAGGATCTCTATCAGCCGAAAGGCCTTCACAACCGCCTTGTCCATTTTTCACCTTCATGTTCCACAATTCATGACTACGTTCTATATTTTCTTGCAGATGATCTGTTGTCAAGCGCTGATATCATCACCTTTAAATCAACTCGCCTTCAAAATTTTCAGTTAAATCATTTAAAAACAACGAATTAATGAATGTATGACGCCAGGGAAAAGACGAAAATTGACCGTCGGCAACGTGTAAAATAAAACACATTCATCGACAGGCAGGCTATTAGCTTAAATAAATTTAGTACATTATTCTGCTATATAGAAAGACGCTGTTGATGGAGAAACTGTCGACACCCACTTCACGGCCAATTTTTAATCGACGCACTATCGGGGAGGGTTTTCAATGAATCAGAACCAAGTCATGATCATGTCACTCGCGATCTGAGGCACAAAAGCCACCTAAACATTTATGGCCTTGGCGAAGTATTGTCACTCGGGGATGCTTTTCTGTCCGGCCCGGTATGGGAATGAAGGTAATGCCGGAGCGAGGGAAGCAGCGCTGGCGCTGTGTTACCGAAACGTCAGAATCATCGACAATCACTTGCAAAACAATTGTTTGTTCCGGGCACCCGAAAGAGCATTCTGGATGCATATCTCCTGCCCGTGATACGATGGACCTGTGTCCGCCCCCCTATAACCGGCGGACCTTTGATAACGTCAATGCCTATCATGATCACTTGTTGACGGACGTTGGTGTTGTGACAACCATGGAACAGGAAGGCGTCTGGGATACCATCAAAGGCAGGCACAGCCCCGAGGCTCGCCCGCGGTCAGAAGATTGCGCTTGTCTATTCGGTCAGCACCCATTAAAATGGAACACTATTCCACAATACGAAACGATATTTTGATTTCAGGTAGATACACCATGACCCTTGAATTCAACACCCGAAAATACGCGATGAATAAGCCTGTGGGCCATAGTCCCGCCATCCAGCGCTATTCTTCACGGGTGGAGGACGAAGTGAAACAGGTTCGTCTGCTGATTTTGGGCCAGCAATCCCAGGTAATGGGAATACAGGCCCGCAAGGATTTCCTTTCGACTCTTTCAACCGTATTCAACCACATCGGCAGGCCGCTACATCATGATCTGGCCACCTACACCGACCCTGAAGGGTTCGAGAACACATTCGCGGTCTGCTACTGGCAGGATGAAGAGACTTTCAGGGCCTGGAAAAGAGGTTTTGACAGCTGGTGGATGGAACAGGATCCATCCACGATGGACCGGGGTCTGTGGGTGGAAAGCTTTGCCGTCCCGGTCGAGTACCGCGAAACCATCGCATTCAAGGAATATATTCGCGGTCTATCCGCCTGTCCGATGTCGAAAATCGAACCGATGAATGAAAGCGGTTACTGGGGGGCTGCACGAGACCGACTTCCTGCCTCAGCCCACGATGACCTCGCCCCTGCATGTACCGATCCACTCAAGATTGTTTCTGGGCGAGATACCTTAAAAAAACGCATTGCGATCCGGGACGCGCCGTCGAACCTCTGTGTCATACGTTCGGGGGTATCATGGGCAGAATGCGGCGAGGAACAACTGGCCAGTTACCAGCAGAATCTGGAGCCCAAGCTGAATGAAGGCATGGATTATCTCAGGCAAAACCCGGTGAAAAGCGGATGCTGCAGCCTGCGCCAGGTAACATGCCTCAATGAAGATGGCTCACCGGCCAAAGAAGCCTATTCGCTTGGTCTGTTTCAGAGCTTCAACCATCTTGAGGAGTGGTCGCACAATCATCCCACTCACCTGGTTATTTACACCAGGGCTCAGGCAGAGCGCAAAAAATATCAGGAACGCCTTGAGTTGCGCACCTATCACGAAGTTTACGTGCTCAATGAAGAGACTTCCTTTGATTATCTGAACTGCCACCCGAAAACGGGCCTTCTGCCCTACTTCTCAGCCGAAGTCACAGGCTGATTACGAGGTACATCAAAAATCGGCAGAACTTGCTTCAGAGACCATTCCCCCGGCGCTTCTTGACGTGCAACGGTGAAACCTGATTTTCGGATTTGCCTGATCACTCGGATGCGCGCAGATGCCTTTCTCGCTTCTTTTCGTTCGTCCAATCGCGGCGACATACCTGGGACAGGTCAGCACCTTTTCCTTTCTCGACATCATTACAGCCACACCCCGTTCGACCGACCGAAAGCCACCACTCCACCAAACGCATCTTGCCAGCGCGTATTCACAAGTGTGTGAGGATCGACTTAATCCGGAAATAGTCATTGCAAAGCAATCTACCTACTAGTAGATATATTGCTCGCAGATGGAAATTCTGCAGCAAGAAAAATCATTCCGATTAAACCCAAACAAAGAGGTCCCCATGAAAGTTTATGACGTTGAAGGCTTCCCAAACCCTGCACGTGTTCGTATTGCACTGGCTGAAAAGGGCGCTGGCGATCAGGTTGAATTTATCAATGTCGATGTAATGGGCGGAGAACATCGCTCGCCGGAATTCAGAGCAAAAAATCCCGATGCTGCTGTTCCTTGCCTGCAGTTAGATGACGGCACTCATATCTCACATTGCACCGCGATAACCGAATATCTGGATGGCGCATTGGAAGGTACCGCTCTGTGCGGAACATCGCCGAAAGAACGCGCTGTCGTATCAATGATGAACCTGCGCGCTGAAAGCGGGTTACTCGATGCCGTCGGTGATTACTTCCACCATGCAACACCTGGACTTGGCCCGGACCTGGAAACTTACCAGAACAAGGATTGGGGCATGAGGCGTCGCGAGAAAGCAGTCGATACAATGTCTTATCTGGATGGCGTTTTGGCAGACAATTCCTGGCTTGCGGGTGACAACTTCTCAATGGCAGACATCACCGCTTTCGCCGGACTGGCATTTGCTGATTTCGCAAAGGTGGATATTCCAGCGAACTTGTCAAATCTTGTTGCCTGGCGCGAAAAGATGAACGCGCGGCCCAGCATCGCCGGATAATCCTTCCAAAAACAGTGCGTTGCGGCGCAAAACCGCAACGCAAGCCATTCAGCATCAATATATTACGCGGTATAGTCGTCCCAATGACGCACACCCCTGCATCTCTTTATCGCGGGACCGCCGTTGAAAGGAATTTTCATGGAACTGAACGCAGATTTTAGTCAACGTGTCGTGGTTCACTCCGATGAAGTAGACTGGTTGTCTTCTCCAATACCCGGCGTTGACAGACGTATGCTCGATCGCATCGGCGAAGAGGTTGCGCGCGCCACGACGATCGTGCGTTATGCGCCTGAAAGCAAGTTCTCTTCCCATGTCCATTCAGGTGGAGAGGAGTTCATCGTGCTCGACGGTGTCTTTCAGGATGAACATGGCGACTTTCCCGCTGGTTCCTATATCCGAAATCCGCCAACATCCTCACACACACCTGGATCCGACAAAGGCTGTGTCATCTTTGTTAAGTTGTGGCAGTTCGAACCGGACGACAGGACACAGGTGATGATTGATATGAATAAAATGGAGCCGGTTGCTGCCGCAGACCGTCCCGGCGTCTCGGTCGTACCATTGTTTCATGATGAACGAGAAACGGTACGCATGGAAAACTGGGCCAAAGGAACCCACGTGCAAATGACCTTACCACAAGGAGGAGAGTTTATTGTCCTGGACGGCAGCTTCATCGACGGCGAAGATACGCTTCGCAAACACTCCTGGCTTCGTGTTCCTGAAGGTGGAAAACTGGATGCCGTCTCCAACGCCGACAACACCAAGGTTTGGATTAAAACGGGACATATTCCTCACGCCAAACCGCCGGCAGCTTGACGATGATTGATCAAAAACCATTGGCATTGATTGCCGGAGCGGGGGGCGGCTTGGGCCGCACCCTGCTCAATCGTTTTCAGGACGGGAACTATCACGCTGTTGGCCTTGGACGGTCAGCATTGACAGACTCTGGCTTCACCTTCCGACAAACCAATCTCTCCGATGAGGGTACTGCCACCGCAGCCATAGCCGATATCATTGCTGAGTACGGACCACCGAAAATCGTTGTCCATAACCCGGCTGAACTCGTGATTGCCCCGTTTGAAAAAACCAGCCTTGCGGACTATGAGCGCACCTGGTCGTCAATGGTAAAGTCGGCGATCGTGCTCGCCAAGGCGACGTTCGATCCGATGGTGGCAGCCAATGGTGGTGCATTTCTGGTTTCCGGTGCAACGGCCAGTCTTCGTGGCGGGGCCGGATTTTCCGCTTTCGCTTCTGCGAAATTTGCCTTGCGCGGTCTCACTCAATCTCTGGCTCGGGAATATCAAACCAAGGGCATTCATGTAGCACATGTGATCCTCGACGGAATCATCGATACACCTCACAGCCGGGATCTTCATACGCTTGATCCGGGCCGCATGATGAAAACAGAGGATATCGCAGAGATGTATTGGCAGTTGGCACACCAACCGGCATCGACCTGGACGCATGAACTGGACCTGCGCCCGCAATCCGAACGGTTTTGAGCGCTATAATTCAAACATCGGCAAGGAGAAAGCGAACTTCCGACAAACACAAAGCTCAATCTGCTTCGACGGCATGTCATTCAATTTGCCAGGAGCACGAAGAAAATCAGCAGATATATTGCAACCGATTGCAACCGCCTAACTGTGCTGATTGAACTGAAGCCTGACAAATGCGAATTTTCACACCGACCTCACACACTGTATGATTTTGAGGAATTATCGATGAAAAGCTCGCCCAAAAGTGCCGTTAACTGCAGTGTGGTTGGTCGCGGCAATTGTAATATCGTTCGTTGCAACAACAGCAGATAAGAAAATTTTGACATCGTCCCAGACAGTCAATTTGCTCATTCGGACTGTCGATGCAACACAGTCGAATTGGCATCGCACCTTCTGGCGAACAACGTGGTTTCAAAATTGAACGCCGCCGACTGATACCTGCGCGAACATGACAAAAATCGGGTGCAACTTGCGTGCGTCAGTGCAGATTTGCACGCAATCTATCGTTTCACCTCCGGTCAACGCCGCTCCTGTGAAACCGCCGCCTGCAAGGTCGAACTAAATAAGTTCCAATTTCAACCAGACCCCATTCAGCACCTGCGCCACCATTCAGCTTCACGGCACCAATCCCGCCTTCCTCTTAGATCAGACAGACAGCTCTTCATGGGAAAAATCAGTGCGTGGAATCTCAGGTCGTAAAACAACTTTAATCGGGTTGGACAATCTGCGGCTGCAACACACCTCAAGCTCACCACAGCAGTCTGCGTTTTTTCGTACCTCAAATTTTTGGAGTATCGACCTATGAGTATTAGCTGCCAGGACCAGAGTGGAACCGATGGTGTAACTTAAGTTATATTTTCAAAGGAATTTTACAGGGTTTCTGGACACGTCCGTTGCAGACGAAACTCATGACTTCAGGTTGAGCGTTGTTTATTATCGTGCGGTTACATTCAGATACCCCAATAAGCATTCAGTGCGCAGCGAGAGATCAGCATTATCCGTCGCTCGATGTGCCAGCAACACAAGAAACCAGGGGGCAGAAACTGGTGGCGCAAGACATTTCACACGAGGCAATCTCGTTCAGGATTGAGCGATATCAAACCGACAGATCTGACAACGATCACGAACTACTATTGCAACCGCTTGCAAAATTGGGTAACTAAGCTAAACTCGCATGGCTAGAGTGGGTGGAGGGAATACTTGACAGAAGCTGCAGTGCCATTGGAATTCGCCTTGAACCATATGTCCGTCCCGGGGATGACGTGGCGCGAACTGGTCCATTTGGCACGTCAAGTCGGTTGCTCGGGCATTGAACTCAGATCAGATTTGGAAGAACCGCTCTTCGGTTCGGATTCGCCAGAAAACGTCGGAAACATTGCGGATCGCGAAAATCTCCGTATCCATGCCTTGGCTGAAGTTCCACGTTTCAACGATGCGACCTCAGAGGTTTTGATTTCTACGACAGCTCTTGCTGAAAAGGCGCAACGCTCCGGCACTTCGTCAATTGTCCTCATTCCACGAATAGGCGGAGAACCGGCGACAGACGATACACTCTGCCAGGCACTCGACAAAATCGGCACGATCCTCGAAACAGCTGGTATCCGTGGACTGATCGAGCCTATCGGCTTTGCAAACAGTTCACTCAGGGACTTCGATCAGGCGCGCCGTGCAATCGATGCGACCCACGGATATGGCCGTTTCGGGCTGGTCCACGATACGTTCCACCATTTCTTGATCGGAAGTGGAGCTGCATCGGCACAATATGTCGACGTGGTCCACGTTTCCGGCGTTACAGTGGACAAGCCAAACAACGAAATTACAGATGCTGACCGAGTTTTCGTGGACGCGGCGGACTGCCTTGGTACAGTTGACCAACTAGCGGAACTCGTGCGCGACGGGTACCGTGGCCCGGTTTCGATGGAGGCGTTTTCTCCGCAGGTGCATTCGCTGCCTGATCCCGCGCCCACGCTGCGCACGTCGTTTGATCATATTCGCTCCAGCCTGATGCCTCTGGCGGCATGAGGCTGGCGTTTCACTTACCCCGAATAAGGGGCAATCCGGAAATGAGCGGGTGACCCGGACACCCACTAAGGGAGGAATTCCATGAAGAAAATTCTTTTATCTGCCACTCTGGCTGCTTTGATGTCCACGAGTGCAATGGCTCAGGAAATCGGCGCGACAATTGCTCGCTTCGATGACAACTTCCTGACCGTCATGCGCAACGGCATGGTCAAACATGCCGAAGGCATCGACGGGGTTACCATTCAAGTCGAAGACGCGACCGACGATATCTCAAAGCAAATCGATCAGGTAAAGAATTTCGTCGCTAACGGTGTTGATGCGATCATTGTCAATATCGTTGACACATCGGCAGGAGCTGCTGTGTCCGCAGCCGCGGGCAGCACGCCTCTGGTCTACATCAACCGCGAGCCAGATAACGTCAATGAACTTCCGGCAACACAGGCGTTCGTTGCTTCAAACGAGATAGAGTCAGGCACTCTGGAAGCTTTCCAGATCTGCCGCAATCTGCGCGCAGCCGGTAAAGCAGGTGGCGCTAAAGGCTATCTGATGAACGGTCAGCTTTCGAACCAGGCCGCCGTGCAACGCTCGAAAGACGTACATGATGTCATCGGCATGGACATGTGCAATTTCATGACACTGATCGACGAGCAGACCGCGAACTGGTCACGCGATGAAGCACAGGATCTGATGACAAACTGGTTGTCGGCAGGTGAAGATTTCGATTTCGTGATCGCCAATAATGACGAAATGGCCATCGGCGCCATCCAGGCTCTGAAAGCCTCAGGCGTTGACATGGCTGCGGTTGAAGTGGGCGGCGTTGACGCCACCCAGGATGCACTGGTTGCAATGCAGTCCGGAGAACTGGATGTGACAGTATTCCAGGACGCTGCCGGCCAGGGCAGTGGTTCGGTTGACACCGCACTGGCGCTTGTCGCCGGTAAAGACACCGACCAGAAGGTTTACATCCCCTTCAAGCTGGTGACGCCAGACAACGTTGGCGACTTCCTCGACAAAAACTAAGACTCGCGTCAAACTGCCGGGCAGCAACTTTTGTTGCCCGGCAACGTTCAGCCGTCGGACCGGCGGAGAAGAGACTTCACGGGGGGGACACGAAGAGATGGCCGACAACACCCATGGCACTGGTGGGCTGAAATACGACAAGAGTAAACGCGCCTGGCCCAATGAATTGAATATCTTTTTTGCGCTGATCCTGATCATCGCAATTTTTGAAATTTTGGGGCAGTTACTGCCTTACATGAACAATCAGAGTTTTCTGTTTGACTCCAGGGGCCGATTCGACTCGATTTTCAACGAGGCACGGCTACAGATCATTATCCTTCAAGTTGCTATCATCGGCATCATCGCGCTGGGCGTGACACAAGTCATCATTTCAGGTGGGATCGATCTGTCATCCGGACCGCTGGTGGGTGCAGCGGCGATGATAGTGATGTCATTCGCGCAAACTGAACTGGTCAACGGCAACCCAAACCCCAAAGCCGTTTTCGGCGAGTGGGCCTTTGACCTGCCTATACTCATACCCGTGATAGTCGGATTGTTATTTGGAGCCTTTATTGGGGCAATTAACGGCTCGCTGATCGCCTTCACCGGCATCCCTCCGTTCATTGCAACCCTCGGAATGTTCCTCGTCTGTCGCGGAATTGCCCAGTGGTGGACACGCGGGCAACCAGTCTCCTTTCCGACCGAGGGGTATGCCTGGATAGGTTCCGGCATGATGCCCGTCGTCTGGTTTCTGGTGTTGGCATTCCTGTTCCATTTGC
Organism: Stappiaceae bacterium; assembly: GCA_039976075.1. Classification (GTDB taxonomy): domain Bacteria; phylum Pseudomonadota; class Alphaproteobacteria; order Rhizobiales; family Stappiaceae; genus JBDWFY01. Next base: position 274,651 of record JBDWFY010000022.1, on the reverse strand, counting down.
TTCTGAAGTTTACGGTGTACGGAAAACACACATACGCGATCGGATCTAACGAAGATGCAGCACGGATGTCGGGGATCAATGTAAAGCGTCACAAGGTGCTTGTTTACATGATCGCCTCAATGCTCGCCGCCTTTGCAGCCATCGTTCTCAGCTCCAAAAATCTGACCGCACAATCGGGCATGGGCCAGTTTTATGAACTCTTTGCGATTGCAATGGCCGTCATTGGTGGGGTGAGCCTAACGGGTGGACGCGGATCGATTATCGGTACGGTTCTGGGCGCGATGGTGTTCGGGGTCATTCAATCCGGCTTTACATACGTCAAACTCGATGCCTTCTATCAACTAATGGCAATGGGCGCGATTATTATCGGTGCCGTGGTCCTTGACCAATGGCGACAGAAACAAGCCGCGGCCAGAGCGTAGGGAGGGCGAAATGGACAGCAATACTATTGTTCTTAAGACCGAAGATCTCACGAAACACTACGGTGGTGTCCACGCACTTGAAGGGGCGAATTTCGAACTGCGAAAAGGGGAACATGTCGCCATTATGGGCGACAACGGTGCCGGAAAGTCGACATTCGTGCGCCAGATCACCGGGGTGGAGCAACGCACGCGTGGCAAAGTTTGGCTTTATGGCGACGAAGTGAATTTTGCTGGCCCACTCGACGCGCGCGAGGCTGGAATCGAAACTGTTTTCCAAACACTTGCCCTGGCAGACGATCTGGATGTGCCCGACAACCTGTTTCTTGGCCGAGAAAAAACCCGGTGGAATTGGCTCGGCCCATTCCGCTTGCTCGACTACAAGGGCATGCGCCAGGCAACCATGGAAGGGCTTGAAAAGACAGCGGTTAAAATTCCGAACATCAGGAATACTATCCGTCACATGTCTGGTGGTCAAAGACAGTGCGTCGCCATTGCGCGAACCGCAACTTTCCACTCGCGGCTCACCATCATGGATGAGCCGACCGCTGCTCTTGGTGTTCAGGAAACCGCGCAGGTCGAAAACATCGTCCGTACGCTGAAGGAACAGGGCGAACCGCTGATTCTCATCAGCCACAACATGCGGCAGGTGTTTGATCTGGTTGACAGGGTTGTGGTTTTTCGACGGGGTCGAATTTGTGCAAATCTTGATATCAAGAACGAAAACGTCACCGGGGAAGATGTTGTTGCGTATATAACCGGCGCAAAAACTCAGCCCGAATATGAAGACGCTGCTTAGGAACGTCGCATAAGCGCCCGGTGAGCCTTGTTTCATCAGTGGGTGGACTCAGTTGTGCACGTTCATCCAGCGCTGGACCCTTCGACCGCAAATATCGGGGATGGTTCCAGTAATAAAATTAGACCGGGCCGAAAGCCCGGTCTTTTGCGTTGTGCCGGAACAAGCGTGGTGCACATCCTATCCCTTGTTGGAAATGCGATGCCGCGCCAGATAGTCATAATAAGGCTGCGCTTGCTCGATCAATTCCCGACTTTCATCGCTGAATGTGCGATCCGACTGTTGTCTTGCCGGTGCTGCAAATCCAGTCGATTTATCTACTGATCCGTACCAGTGTGCGGCCCATACACCATCGGTTTCTCTGGATCCTGATGGCCAGGACAACATCGACTGGTCGTATGTAATTTCGAGAGCCCTGCATAGCGCTATTAGAATTGCTTCAGGAGCGTTCAGAATGTCGCGCGAGTCAATAACGACCGGATGGTGTCCTTTGGACTGCCTCGAAATTTCATCGAAAATCTCAACCTGCTGTACAATGCCGATATCTGGAAGAGAAATGCTTTCCCGTTTCGCCTGATAGGAAGCAACCACATCCGCCGGAGAGCGGATCAAAAAAGCATGCTTCACCTGAGCAAACCACGAACGGTCAATTTCAGGCAACATGTGATGCGTCATGTGTTTTTGATAAAATACGGATTTCCCGGCAGGAAGACCCCTTAGCAACCCCTCGACAGCGATGGCGGGATCAATGGGTCCCGCCGCGACCACCTCCTCACGCATGGGGTGTTCCAGACCTGTGAGATGCAGATATGCCGCATAAAATGGCTCGTCGATGACAATCGCGTCTTTGCGGTTGCCAAATGATCGCATCATGGCCGTGGATAGATTACGCGGTCCGGACCACATGGCTATTCGAACGGGTGGTTTCATGGTGACATCGCCTGCACAGCTATAGAACAATCAAAGCATCTCATTGCCCTGTTTTCAGCAACTTGTCGATTTCAACCGATTTTTGAACGCACGTCAAAACACCGCTGGAGGGAAAGTTGAGTCCGGCAATATTAGCCCCGGACATTACCCGCGGCGCGCATTGCTACCTTCCGGTCTTTTCCAGCGATTTGCCAAACGATCCAAGTTGATCAGCCCATCGGGCAGCCAGTTCCAATCCCGGTTCGGTAGGCATCATTGCCGGCATTCGATCGGTGATCTCGAAACCGGCCCGCTGGGCGAATATTCGCTTTCCATAACAGATCAACGTTTCGATCGATTGCATGACAAACAATGCAGCAGGAAGAAAGCATTGGTAAGCTTCTTCCGCATCAGAAAACTGCCGATTTTGCCACAGCTGATAGACATGCGTGACGTGATCCAGAATGTCTGGTGCGACAATGAAACCTTCGCAACCCACACGAAGACAATCTGTCATTTCAAGTCCGCCGCGCCCATTCAACACTGTCAGTTTTTCGCCGCAGCGCATTATCAGCCCGGAAAGTTCGACGGCCGAGGTTTCCGATTTGATATGAGAAAAATTCGGATTACGACGGCACAACTCGGCAATATCAGCGTCTGAAAGGGAGCGACCTAGAAACTGCGGCGCATTTTGGACGGAAAGCGGGATATCGAAACCATCGGCGACAGCACAGAAAAAATCGAGATACGCGCTTGCAGGAAAAGCCCCCACCGCAGGAGGCTGAAGAATAAGGAGATCTGCCCCTCGATCTATTGCACATGCCGCGAGCTCTGTTTGTTCGGCAACAGAATTTCCGGAAATTGTAACCGACAGCGCCGTGCCGGACTTACGGGATTCAGCAGCAATATCGATGATCTGCCGCTTTTCCTGACTGGTCAGCTTTTGAACTTCCGTTGCCAACCCCAGAACATTGATGCCGCGAACGCCCGGTCTTTGCACCAGTTCGGTTTGTTGCCGCATAGCTCCGGCATCCAGCCTTTGCGATCCGTCAAACAGCGCATACAGGACGCAATGGATACCGGGATATCTAGTCATACTTTCCTTCACCGAAATCAATTATTCTCAGACACTTATGAAGAATTTCTGCTCCTGATCGTTCATGATCATCATGCGGGGATTACAGATGGCAGTCGATCTTGAATGGAGCCATAATCTCTGCCCCTGTTGCAGTGACTTGAAGCATATATTCGACCCGCAACCCACCCAGACCAGGGACGTAGCTCCCCGGCTCAACCATCATCACCATGTTTTCTTCAAACGTACTGGTTTCATCGGGTACTATTCTCGGAAATTCGTGAACGGAAGTCCCAATGCCATGCCCGGTATGATGAGGATAGCTGTACCCCTGCTTCTCCATAAATGCTCGGATTATCCCGTCCAGCGTATCTATCCTTAGCCCGGGACGAATTTCCGATATGGCCAGCTGAAGCGCGGCAAATGCCGTATCGAACATCGGTTCGTATGCTTCCGGCATCGCGGTCCCGACAATGAAAGATCCGCAACTGTCTCCCCAATATCCGTTCACACGCGGTGCCAGATCGCAGACAATCGGGTCACCATTGCCAATCACCTGAGCGCCGGGCGGCGTTCCAAGCTGACTAGTTCTATCGACACCGGATACATATTCACCTGCCAGAGCACATCGTTCACCGGCCATTCGTTCCATAACACCACGAATATGTGCAAGTGCCTCGACTTCCGAAATCCCTGAGAGGGAAATCTTGCGGGCGGCTTCCTGACCGGCCGCCGCTACCTGCGCGGAATAGCGCAGTTTTTCAAGTTCCGGAGCGGTTTTTACTGCCCGCGCACGCGCCAGCGGCATGTCGATGGGTACCGTATTTCCGGGCAACAATTCCGCCAGTGCCGCTGTAAATCCAGCTTGTTCGACCGCAAAGTCGCCTTTTATTCCGAGACGTTCAATCATCCGGCGGACAGCTGCGTTGTAATTTTTTATCTGATCGGTAACGGAGCACGCAAAACCAACATATATTTCGCTTTCAACACCGTTAGGAACACACCCTGCTTCCACATTCGGGCACACAACACCAACAGCCCCATCACGACTGACAAATGCCGTGGTCGGGCCTCCGGAAAACGGCGTTGGGCCGATCTCAATGCCGACAATATGCCCGGTCGCATAGCAAACGCTGTCCGGCCCCGTCAGTACGGCCCAGTCGGCATCCTGCTGTTTCAATATTTCCGAAACACGGTTTGTTGTCTCCACCTTAATTTCCTCCCATCTGCACAGCTCTGAGCACGGATGCAACGCATTCAGTACTGGCTACCATTCTGAAATAGACCCATCGTGATGCCGCCAGACAGGCGCGCGCCAGCGATGGCCGCGTTGGGCCATCTCAATTACTTTTTCCTCGTTCACTTTGATGCCAAGCCCCGGTCCGGTGGGGATTGTCAGGAATCCATCAACCAGCTCAAAGCCGTGATCAGGCTGCAGGTAGTCGTTAAAGTCGGCCCCCTCGTTGTAATGGATGCCCATGCTCTGTTCCTGAATGAACGCATTATGACAAACCGCATCGACCTGAAGGGATGCAGCCAGAGCAATCGGGCCAAGCGGACAGTGGGGTGCCAGAGCCACATCATAGGCCTCCGCCCAGTTGCCGATGCGCACCATCTCCGAAATACCGCCCACATGGGCTGTGTCAGGATTGATGACACCGGCAGCGCGTGTTTCGAACACCTGTTTGAAATCATAGCGCGAATGCAACCGTTCGCCCGTGGCAAGCGGTATCGATGTGGCTTTTGCCAAATCGGCCATTGCATCCATTTGCGCCGGAACAACAGGGTCCTCTACAAAGAGCGGCCTGACGTGCTGCAATTCATGCAAAAGCACTTTTGCCATTGGTGCATGAACACGGCCGTGAAAATCAAGCGCCAGATCCATCTCAGTGCCGACGGCCTCCCGCAATTCGGACATCTGCCGAACGATCTCATCGACTTTCTTCGCACTATCAACTATTTGCAGCTCGCTGCAAATGTTGAACTTCGCAGCATCAAATCCCTTCTGCTGCAGCGCACGAGCACCGGAAATCAGATCGGACGGACGATCACCACCGATCCAGGAATAGCTGCGAATTCGATCCCGCACAGGCCCGCCAAGCAATGCATGGATCGATGTGTCGTGATGTTGCCCCTTGATATCCCACAGCGCCATGTCGATGCCCGCCAGTGCGCTCATCAGGACCGGTCCACCGCGATAACAACCATTGCGATAGAGCATCTGCCATGTATCTTCGACCAGCAGTGGATCGCGCCCAATCAGAAAGTCTTCAAATTCCGAAACCTTTGCAGCGAGTGTCTCCGCATGCCCCTCGAGCACCGGTTCACCCCAACCGCTGATCCCCTCATCTGTCTCCACTTTCAGAAACAACCAGCGTGGCGCCACCAAGAACGTTTTCAATGCGGTAATTTTCATTCCTGAGACCTGTTCGATACCGTAGCACCATTTTCACAAAACACCGTGATTTCCTCGCTGGAAAAGCCAAAATCTTTCAATATCCGAGCGGTATCTGCTCCATAAAGCGGTGCCGGCGTCAAGTGGGGGTCCGGGTTTCCTGAAAACCAAATACCTGGAGCAACCGCTGTATATTCTCCACCCACCGGATGCTCCAGCATCCGCAGGTGATTTTTCGCCTGCGGATGCTGCAGAAAAGCCCCGTAGTCGTTCACGACAACACACCACACGCCCAATTCGGACAGGAGCGCGTCCCAGGTTTTCGCAGACTGGCTGGCCATTTTCTCCGACAACAAACCGTAGATGTCATCTCGCCACCGTGCCACCGCATCGTTATCGGATTGCGCCGGGCGACCCGCTTTCAGTTGTGCCAGCTGCGGCATGTCCAAGGTTTCGGCAAGCACATCAAGATCAGCTTGAGCGATGGCAAGGTACCCCTCTGCACATCGGTACACGCCATAAGGCGGCTCCTGGTAGACCGACACTTGCGGCGTCGCGCCTCTAACCGGAGGTGCATCGGCTTCCAGGTAGGAGGTAATCTCCTGACATTGCATCTCCATGATGGCACCCATCATGTTGACTTTGATTTCCTGTCCATGCCCGGATCGTCCGCGCGCAACAAGCGCTGCAAGCACGCCTTCACACATCATGTGCGAAGCCGTTACATCCACCATGTAAAGGGGTGAAGGATGAGGCAGTCCATCGGCAGTCCCCCCGTTCATCGTCAAGCCGGTAAACGACTGAAGCAGAAGATCCTGCCCCGGACGGTCCTTCATCGGTCCTTCATCGCCGTACCCGCTGATTGAGCCATACACCAGACCAGGGTTTTTTCGTTTCAGCGTCTGATAATCAATGCCGAGTTTACCGGCCACGCGTGGCCGGAAGTTCTGAACCAACACGTCCGCCGTCTCGACCAGTCGATACAGGATCTCTTTCCCTTCGTCGGATTTCAGATTGAGCACCAGCGAGCGTTTGTTCTGATTGAGCGTGACGTAACAGGTGGCATCACCGAATTTGGTAATCCCGGCCATCGGAGCGTGGCGCGAAAAGTCACCGCCACCCGGGGCTTCTACTTTGATGATATCAGCACCCATTTCGCCAAGACGCTGTGTACAGAGCGGCCCGGCCATGGCAATGGTCAGATCAAGCACCGTAATGCCCTCAAGCGGACCGCCACGATGCGTCTTGTATTCCGATCCGCTTTTTTCTCTTACCGTCATGATCGTGTCCTAAAACTTCATTTGCCCCGAAAGACCGGATCCCGCTTTTCTGCGAATGCGGCCATTCCTTCCTGAGCATCCTCTGTCGCCATACAGAACGTGTAGCCATCGTTTTCCCAGGCGAGGCCTTGAGCAATCGAAGTGCCCTGGCTCTGACGAATAATGTTCTTGGCCGACTGCACTGCGATCGGCGGGTTTTTCGCAAGGCGTGCGGCGATTTTCTGTGCTTCGGCAAGCAGATCATCCGGTTCGACGAGTTTCTGCACAAAGCCTACGCGGTGCGCCTCCTCGGCCGGGAATAATTCGCCGGTGAGAATCCAATAGGCCGCATTGCCGTACCCGATCAGCCTTGGCAGGATTGAAGTATTCCCCGACCCGGCATGCCAGCCACGCTGCACTTCCGGTGCTCCGAAACGCGAACGATGGGTTGCCAGTCTGATGTCGCAGCAGATCGCCACCTCCAAACCACCACCCAGACAGTAGCCGTCTATCGCTGCAATCACCGGTTTTCGGACGCCCAGCAAAGGTGCGATATAGTCCCTGTCATACTGGGCCCGGTTGCGCCCTTCCCAAGGCGTCCCCAGGTCATCAAGCATGTTAACGTCGCTGCCAGCAGAAAACGCCCGATCGCCCGATCCCGAAATGATCAGAACCTTGATCTCATCATCGACATCAACCCGTTTAGCCAGCGCCGTGATTTCACCCCCCATTGCCGCCGTTATGGCATTCATCTTGGCTGGCCGGTTGAGCGTCAGATAGGCAACACCCGCCTTTACCTCGAACAGGATGTGATCGTCATTCGACATTATGATCTCCCTCTAAAACTGCATTCGGCGACAGAGTGAGCCGAATGGACCAGCTGTCGGATTTCTGTGCGTTCAGCCATCGTACCTGCCCGTTCCTATGCGCTCCGGCGAGATCATCAGCTGCGGCGGTGGTCGGCTCGATTGCTATCTGATGCACAGGATCGCTCTCCGGCCAGGCCCCATAATCAAGCCACAGCCCCAGGAAAGACATCTCTTCGGCATCCCAGGAAAATGAGATCGCACCCTCTTTTCCTGTTACCGTTGCCGTCGCCCGGTTCGTTACCGGCGCATAGGATTTCAGACAAAAAGCAGCGGTTTTATCGCTTATGATACCGAGATCCGGCACATCGACCGACAAGAACGGCCAATGAAATGAGCTCGCCTTTAACGGTTTGTCGGCGAGTGATCCGCCTGTAACCGTCATCCGACCAATCCCTTCAAGCGCGATGCGATCATCCGGACCAGTCGCAAGAAGGCAATGCTGGCTCCACAAATAAGGCATTGGCTCCGATCCGATATTGACGACCTTGTAGGCGAGTTCAATGTCGTTTCCGACCAGCCTGACCTCCCGGTTAAACCGAAAGACATCCCCGTCGAAACTGGAATAAATCGCGTCCTTGTCGGCACGGCACCGCCAGGGGCGCCCCCAGAGATCGCCGTGATCGCGCAGCATGCGTTTGTAGATTTCATCGGAACAGGGAGCGACTGTTGGAAAACACTCATCCCAGCCCCGCGCTTCGGCTCCGCCGAAGACCGCATCCTCCGCTGGTGATCCGACAGGCGATCCTTCAACCAACCAATTACGCCCTGAGCGTCGGTCAATCAGTTTTGTGACCCGCGCCCCAAATTCAGGCAGGATCTCAAGCGCAATCCGATCATTGGCCAATTGCAGCGCAGACATCAGGCCGCTCCCGCCGCAGTGAGCCGTGCCTGTTCTTTCTCTGCCCGCGCCAGACGCCACTGGCCGATGGCAACGGCCAAAACCAGCAACAACCCTTTCGCGACCAGCTGATAAAAAGTCGGAATTCCGAGCAGGTTCATTCCATTGGACAGGGTCGCCAGCAGCAGAACAGCCAGCATGGAGCCGACTATCGTGCCCTTACCGCCGGAAAGCAGCGCTCCTCCCAGAAAAACAGCGGTGATTGCTTCCAGTTCCAGACCCTGAGTTCCCGATGCGGGCTGTCCGGAACTTGTGCGGGCGGTAACGATAACCCCGGCCAGACCGGAGAGTGCCCCTGAAATCGCATAAATATAGTAGCGCATTTTTGTGAGATCGATGCCGGCGAGGCGGGCCGCATCCGGATTGCCACCCATGGAATAGATGGAGCGTCCAAACACTGTTGTCCGCATGACGAAATGTGCGCAGACTGCCACCACCATCAAAATGACGAATGCAATCGGAATACCCGGAAAATCAGCAAATTGCAGAAGTCGTCCCGACCCCAGCTGTGCCAATGTCGGGTCGAGCACGCCGACCGGACGTCCACCTGGTGCAATCAAAAAGGCCAGACCGCGAAAGGCTGAGAAAGTCGCAAGAGTCGCCACCACGGCATTTACCCGTAAGATACTGATGATCGTTGCGTTGACCAGCCCCAGCACAATTCCCATGCCGATACCGAATGCCACGCCACCAATGACGGTACCGACCTGGCTGACCATGAGGGCACAGACGACCGAGGCGCATCCGGCGATTGAGCCGACGGAGATATCGAGGCCTGCCGAGACGATCACCAGCGTCATGCCAACGGCGATCAAACCAACCACCGCCATGTTCTGACCGATGTTCAGCAGGTTTCTGGCAGAGAAGAAAAATTCCGTTTGCGATGCGATCAACGCCACCATGACGACCAGCGCGATCATGAGTGACAGGTTTTCGGCGCCGACGGCCTCGGTGAAGCGTTTGAAGGGAGCGTTTTTCATTCTGTGGCCCTGTGAAGCTGCGATTTGGTCGCTGGCACTCATAAATCTGGTTCCGTCTTGGTTGATCAGGCGTGACCGGAGCCCAGCGCCAAATTGACAATTGCCTCTTCGGTAGCGTCAGCCTTCTCGACCGGAGCCGAGATCGTGCCATCACTCATGACAATGATCCGGTCTGACATCGATAGAAGTTCCGGCATTTCGGATGAGATCATCATGATCGCCATTCCCCTGCGTGCCAGATCGTCCATCAGGCGATAGATCTCAGCTTTTGCACCGACATCCACCGCCCGGGTTGGTTCGTCCAAAATCAGCAATTTCGGTTTCGCCGCCAGCCAACGGGCAAGCACCACTTTTTGTTGATTGCCACCGGAAAGCTTGCCAACTTGCTGATCCATGGAAGGCGTTTTGATATCAAGGTCTCGTACGAACGGGGCGACCGCGCCCAGCATCTCGCGTTTGCGCAATATTCCGAACCGGGCAAGTACCGAATAAATCGCCATCGACACATTTTCTATGACCGACAGAACCAGGATTAACCCTTCTGCTTTGCGATTTTCCGGAGCAAAGCCTATGTTGGCAGCGATGGCGTCGGATGGTTTTCGAATATCTTTCTTCTCGCCGCAAATGCTGATTGTGCCGCCGGTGCGTTCAAAAGCTCCAAATAAAACTTTCGCCAGTTCGGTGCGGCCTGCACCCACCAGCCCGGCAAATCCGACAATTTCTCCAGCACGGATTCGAAAACTGATGTCATTGTGCCAGCGGCTCGACAGGTTCTGAACGTCCAAGACGACTTCATCCGTTGTGGTTTCATCCCGCTGGTAGCCATGAGCCAGTTCGCGCCCCACCATCAATCGGATAATCTCTTCTTCATTCGTATCGGCAATCTTCAAATCACCGGTCGGAACGCCATCCTTGAGGACGACCACTCGATCCGAAATGGCCATAACCTCGTGAAGCCGATGGGAGACGTAGATGATACCCAGTCCCTCTGTCCGCAACAGGCGAATGAGCTCAAAAAGACGTTCCGTTTCCTCCATCGTCAGTGAAGAAGTCGGCTCGTCAAAAGCAACCACCTTGACGCCATCCTTCAGCGCCCGAAGGATTTCAACAATATGCATCTGTGCAGGTGACAATGTACGGCCGAGGGCATCTATATCGACCAGACCGGCAAACCCATAACGCTTGAGCAGGTCTTCAACCGTCTTTTGCATGGCTGGAAAATCAACGCGACCGCCGCGCAGTCGAGGATACTCGCCAATGAATATGTTCTCGGCGACGCTGATATGCGGCACAATTTCCGGCTCTTGACGGACCAGTCGAAAGCCTGCCCGTCTTGCGTCAAGCGGGGTCGCGTGAGTCACCTCAACGCCATCGAGCAACACACTGCCTTCGTCAAGATCGTAGTCGCCGCTTAATATTTTCAGAAGCGTCGACTTGCCGGCGCCATTCTCACCGACGAAGGCAACAATCTCGCCGCGAGCCACGCTCATGCTCAGGCCCGACAAAGCCTTGACACCAGGAAATGATTTCCCGACGTTCCGCACTTCCAAGATAGCACTGGTCACGAAACACGTCCTCTAGAAGGATCAGGCGAGCCTTGCAATAGAACGCAAAGCCCGCCCGCTGGGAGGTTAGTTACACGGCATGATATCTGCGTAAGTCGATGGATCGACAATGGTCGTATTGGCGACGGTTTTGAGAGGAAGCGCCTCTCCCGTTTCAATCGAATTGATCAGCGCCCTTGCGGCTGCATCGCCCACATCAACACCGCTAATGTAGAGAGCTGCCTTGAAGCCGGTGTCGATACCGGCCTTCCACGGCCTGCATGCCTCATAGGCGCCCAGCCCGACGGCGATCACGTCAGCAGCCCCATAACCAGCGTTTTTCAGGGCATTGGTTGCACCCAGAACGCCCTCATCGTTACAGGCAAAAACCACCCATTTATCAATACCGGGATTTGCCGTGATGACCGGCCCTGCCGCGGCAAGCGAAGCATCGGCCGTCCCGTCATAAGAAACAGGTTTGATATTGGCTTCACTCGCGCCGGCTGCGATCACCTGTGCCTTTGACGCATCGGTACGGTCGTTACAAACGGAAAGCGTTTGGACCTCGACGCTCAGAACACCGTAGCTGCCACCGTCCAGCCAACCGGATGCCTTGAGCAACTCACCGGCTTTTTCACCAACTGACGTTCCCATGGCTGTTCCGTCGAACCCGACAAACGGAACAGGATTTCCATCACCATCCTTCAGGGGATCATCGGTCGCCACCATCAGGACACCGGCATCGGCGGCGGCTTTGGAAACAGCTGGTCCCAGCGCTTGATCCGGTGCTGTAATGCCAATTCCTTTGGCTCCGGATGCAATGGCATCTGAAACCGCACTGACAGCGAGATTTGAATCCAGTTCTACATTGATGATTTTTGCATCGTAACCCAGCTCTTTTGCGGCAGCCACAAACCCTTCAGCCTGGTCAATGAAATATTGCTGTGTGCCGCTTTTATAGATCGCGACGATTTCCTTGTCGGCGGCCAGAACCGCGCCGGATGACATCAGCATTCCCGCAGCAATGACGCTTGAAAACACTCTCGATGTGAAATTCATATTTTCCTCCCGATAAATCGCATATTATGTGCTTTAAACTATTATCTGTTTATCTTATAAAGTCAAGATGACTTCAACACCGGCGCATTTCTCGCTAAGATTGAAACGCATGAAATGCCCAAAACCTTTGTTTAATCGCCAATCCTCGTTGCAAAAGTGCTCTCACTTTTCCGGGATGCGCTTCAGCGGGAGGGACCCCAACTAATGAACCGACTAGAAGGTAGGGTGGCAGTAGTGACCGGCGCTGGACAAGGGATTGGAAAAGCAATTGCAACGCGGTTCTCGGCAGAGGGCGCTCGGGTTGCGATCGCGGAAATCAATCAGGAACAGGGCATAGCGACCGCTCATGACATTGAAGTCGCAACAGGCAACCCGGTGCTGTTTGTCGAAACGGATGTCGCAGATTCCGCCAGTATCAACAGGATGCACCAAACCGTTCGGGACAGATTTGGCACCGTCGATGTCCTGGTCAACAATGCGGGAATAGCGGTTTTTCACGAACCGCTTGAATCGACGATGGACGATTGGCGAAAATGTATGTCGGTTGATCTGGAAGGTGTTTGGCACTGCTGCCGACAGATCCTTCCAGACATGCTGGAAAAACAAAACGGCGCGATCATCAATATCATCTCGAACCATTCTTTTTCGGTTATCAAGTCGACGTTCCCCTACCCTGTGGCCAAACACGGCCTCCTGGGGCTTACACGATCACTGGCTCTAGAATACGCTGACAAAGGCATTGCTATAAACGCCATTTCTCCGGGCTTTGTCGATACGCCGATTGCCGACTGGGCCTTCAGCCGGGCACCGAACCCGGAAAAGGAACGCCGCGAAACGGAGGCAAAGCAGCCTGTGGGTCGGCTCGGAAAGCCGGAGGAAATTGCTGCGGTGGCCGCCATGCTGGCATCCGAAGAAGCCCGCTTCATGATCGGTGAAAATATCGTGATCGACGGTGGTGTTACAATCCGGATGTATGAATAGGCTCTAGAGCGCATCCGGTAAAAGTTGAAGCACTTTTACGACTAGGATTCGCGTTAAAACAAAGGCTTGGAGCATTTCACGCGATCCAGAGATCGCGAGAAATGCCCTAGTTGGAAAATGCGCTTCGCGCTGAAGCAGCGGTCAATACGGGTCCCTGCCCCCACGGCACGATCCGGTTGACCGGCACATGCCAGTAATGTTCCTCCACAAGCGCCGACATGACCGCGGCCGAGACGCCCAACAGATTTCCATCTTTATCGAGATTCAGGACCATAGCTTGATAGGCTCGATCAGCGGGTTCCATGAATTCATCCCGAGGTAAAATACCTGCACTCATTCCGCGGTAAAATGCGGTTGCCATGAATGCTGCAGTTGAGGATTCTGGTCCAGAGCGCGGTTCATGGACAAGAGAATGCCAGTTACCGTCAGACAGCTGATAGTCGAGCATTTTACGCGCAAGCGCCTGCGCTTCGGCTTCAACAGCATCGCGCCCGTTAACCGACTTATCCAGATTTTCGGCGACATCCAGAAGACCCAGGAGAGCCCATCCTTGCCCGCGGCCCCATCCGTTTGTATAGGCGCACTTTTGTTTCTCGAGCCAAAAGTGCCGATACAATCCGGTTCCCTCATCAAACAGAAGATCTTTATAACCCAAAATTTCACTCACAGCGGCTTCCGCCCAGCCGCCATCCGGATCTATTTGAGATAAATGAGCAAAGAAAGGAGGATCGAAGTGCATGCAGTCGAGATAAATACCCGGTCCAGGATCCTCCATCTGTTTTCGTTGCTCTTCAGAAAGGGGCACGTTGCCATAGGGTTGCATGAGCGAGCGCAGAGTATCTTCGAAAGTAATGCTGACAGCGTTGACTTTCCTTCGCTCTCGCAGGTGCTGCGCCAGATCCAGTACCGCCTCCTTCAACACCGGATCTCCAGTGCGCTGAATGATGGAACACATGACGTGCCCCGGTGCGGTGTTGTCATCGGGATGAAACGGTTGTCGACGGGTTCCCCAAGCGCGAAAGAAGCCATGAGCGAAATGGATCCATCGGGGGTCATCAGTCAGTTCGCTTGCAGCTATCAACCCTTCAAATCCGACTGAATCGCCGTAAAACCAACCTTTAAACGCATGTTCAGCCAAGCGTTCTGCAACAGCCGCAACAAGCGTATGCGGCAAGACCTGCCCGTCATTTTCCATTTGAAATTACTCTTTGAGAAGTTTGAAACCCTGGTTGGCATCTTGAATTGCCCGTTCAATCAGCGCGCGCATTGCCCTCTCAGCCTCTTCAGCGTCCTTTTGTGCAAAGGCGTCATAAACAGCTGCATGCAACTCATGGCTCTCTTCCATGCCGATCATTTCAGTCATATAGCCGCGCCCCTTCATTTGCAGATCAAGCAATAATGCCAACGCAGCCTCAATTACCGAGAAGAGCTGATCCAAAAGTTCCGAGCCCACCGTCTCAAGAAACGCCCGGTGAAACGCCAGGTCAGTCTCGATGAATTCCTGTCGCCTCTGGAGGTGAGGAATATCCGGATCGCGGATAACCGCCTCTTTTGCCTTCCAACTGGCATGAATTTTTGCCTGGTCTGCTTCACTTGCGATCCTGGTCGCTGTGAACACCACGCCCGGTTCCAATACCAATCGAACCTTCAGGAGATCGCGCAAGAGACTTTCAGTGTCTCCTGCCTTGATGCGCCAGTCCATGACATCGGGATCAAGCAACCGCCACTCCGACCGCGGCTGAATGCGTGTTCCATCGGATGTTCTACTGCGAATAAGCCCCTTGGCTCCCAGAATGCGAAACGATTCACGAACCACCGAGCGGCTGACACCCAGCTCTTCGACGAGATCAGCCTCGCGGCGAACGGCTTCACCTACGGCCCATTCGCCCCCGACAATACGGGTCCCCAGATTGTTAACCGCAGCGCCCAGAATCCCGCGCAGCTCGATGACACCGGCAAGGCCGGCGGTTTGGCTCAACGGGCTACGTTTGTTCATAATCGGATCTTTCGCAGCGAATTTCTTTTATAAGATAATATGATTTAGTAACTGATTGCAACTGAGAGACATGAAAAGCGCGTGATCGGCACATCCAAGTTGGACCTGTCAGCCTTTCAGCCTGTCATTAAAAATGCAACGGTCGCACCGAATACTCAATCGGCGCGACCAAGATGAGTCAGACGGACCCAGGCTTTCTGAAATCTCACACCGAACTGCACATCTGATACACTCCTTGGCAGCAACAATCGAGCCGGGTTACCCATACGAGCCGTATTTTCATTGAACGAATGTTCGTACAAGACGATCATTCAACGGCTGCATCAAATAACTTATCGCTGTTCTGGATCCGGTATTCACGAATACATCTGCAGGCATACCAGGCACGAAATTCAATGCCCTGATCGGTGCCGGCTGTTCTGCATCCAACTGCACTCGCGCGGTGTAAAAGGATTTGCCACTCCGCTCATCGGTCAGACTGTCTGCCGACAGATCGACGATTTCACCAACCGCCTCAGGGATCTTCGCCTGATCAAATCCTGTCAACCTGACACGTGTACTTTGGCCAACGTGCAGCTTTTCGATATCCGCCGTTTCAACCCGTGCTTCAATGATCAAGTCATCCGTGGCGGGGACAATATCCAGTATCGGCTCCCCCGGTTTGATAACGCCGCCCTTTGTGTAGATTTTCATGTCGACGATGCGCCCGCTTACCGGTGCGATCACAGCAATACGCTTTCTCTTGGCACGGGCTCCCTGATGCTGGGGACCGATGGAAGAAATCTGGGTTTCGATTGCCGCCAGTTCCGTCGTCACGGCTTCCCGCCGCAATCTCTCCTGACCGACCTGTCCCAGTTTGAGTTCTTCAATCTGATTGGCAGCGCGGGCCTGCAGGGTTGTGAACTGTGCATCAGCACCGCGCAGGCGCTCCATTTCCCGTTTTATCCCATTGACCCTGCTCAAGGGCGTGAGACCTTTGGCACGCAGTTCTTCAAACGCTATCAATTCAGTGGCGGCAATCTCCATCTGACGGTCGTTTGCGGCTCTTTGAAGTTCCAGTCCTTCAATCTCCTCATTGAAGCGAATGATGCGCTGGGCAATGACCTGCTCTTCACTATGCCGCGCCTGCAACTGAGCATTGAAGAGATTCTTTTGAACAGATAGAAGGGCCTGCTGATTTTCCGGTGAAATTTCCAGCTCCGGAGAAGCCGTTGCGAAATCATAGTGAAAAGTCTCTTTGTTCTGAACTTCTGCAAGAAGGCGTGCCCGTCTCACGTAGAGCTCGGACAGCTGGTTCCCCAGGACATTGACATTCACATCGCTCTCGGTGCTGTCCATACGGAGCAGAACCTGATTGGCAGCGACATAATCACCTTCCCGAACCAAAAGATCGCTGACGATGCCGCCATCCAGATGCTGGACGGTCTTGCGGTTTCCATCAACCACAAATGATGCGGGCGCTATGACAGCACCATCAAGCTGTGCGGTACTTGCCCAATATACAGAGCCTCCGGCAAAAGCGCTAAAAACTGTCAATCCGAGCAGAATGAAGCCGCGGATGCCGGATTTCTCTGCTGACCGATAATTTCCCCCCGCATCGCGCGGCGAAATGAGTTCGGCCCGGCTGTGCGTGATCAATTGGTTACTCATTGTGCTACTCGCTTTTCCAGGGAAGCGACGGATGTTGCTTCAGTGTTTTCGATCGATACGGCTTTGGTAGACGCCCTAAGAACTTCCGATTTCGGCCCAAAGGCTTTCTGACGTCCCGCGTCCAGCACAAGGATCTTGTTCACGGCCTGCAATGTGCTGGGTCTGTGGGTCATAACGATCACGATCGACCGCCGCTCCTGTGCCCGTTGCACGGTCTGGCGCAAGGCCGCATCTCCCGTCGCATCGAGATTGGCATTGGGCTCATCCAACACCAGGAGAAAAGGATCGTTGTAGAGTGCCCTCGCCAGCCCAATTCTTTGCCTCTGCCCGCCGGAAAGAAACTGGCCTTCCGGACCGATTCGCGTGTCGTATCCACGCGGCAGTTGCAGGATCATCTCATGGACATCTGCCTCCCGTGCTGCTTTCAGCACGGCTGCGTCATCGGCGGTGCCGGAAAATCTGGCGATATTGTCCCGGACGGTTCCTTCAAACAGCTCAACTTCTTGAGGGAGATAACCGATTTGAGCACCCAACTCCTCAGGGTTCCAGCGGTCCGTGGGCGTGCCATCGAGGCAGACATCTCCCCGCTGCGGGCTCCAGACATTGGTTATCATACGAGCCAATGTGGACTTGCCCGAACCGCTGGGGCCAATCACTGCGGCGACATCACCGGCTTGCAGAGAAAACGAAATTCCGACGAGGCTGGCATATTCCGCCATGGGGGAGCCGGCTTGCTGAATGGATACATCCAGTTTCTCCCGGGCAAAGGGAAGCGACATGGAGCGCTCTGGTTCTGGATAGTCAACAAGCAGCGTCTTCAATTTCGAATAGGATCCGACGGCAGCAGCATAGGTACGCCATTGTCCGATCGCCTGGTCGATCGGGGCCATTGCACGCCCAAGAATGATCGTGGCGGCAATCATGACCCCTGCTGATGCCTCGCCGGTGATGGCCAAAGCCGCCCCAAGGCCGAGCATCGCGGATTGAAGAGCAAGACGAGATGTCTTCGAAATGACGGTGAAAGTGGACGTTCGATCCTGTGCCAATGTCTTCAACAGCCGGGTGGTGGTTTGCACATGTGTCCAGCGACCGCGCAGATCAGTATTCATTCCCATGGAATGCATCAACTCAGCATTGCGTTCACACGCATCAAACATTCCGTCCGCCTGCTGTCGTGCTATGGCTGTTTCACGCATCGGGCGACGGCTCATTCTGTCATTGGAGTAAGCAAGAACGAACAAGAACACGGCGCCAAACAGTCCCAGCACGCCAAGAAGAGGGTGTAATATGAACAAAACGGCCAGATAAATTGGGACCCACGGAGAATCAAAGAAAGCAATCAGGGTACTGCCGGACAGAAAGTCTCTAAACGCATTGATGTCGTTGGTGACAATATCGCCTGCCTGTGCATTTCCGGAAATCTTGCGCCGCATGACCGCCTCGAAAATCGGTTGAGCAGCTTGTGTTTCAAAATGTGCACCCAGGCGATTTAGAATACGCATGCGAATAAAATCGAGGAATCCGCTCACGACGAATATACCGGCCAGCAGCAAACTCAATGCGATCAGGGTTTCCATGCTCTGGCTGGTAAGAACGCGGTCATAAACCTGAAGCATATAAAGAGGACCGGCCAGCATCATCAGATTCAGAGCAAGACTGAAAACAGCGATTGCGGTGAACCCACCCCGCAGGGATCGTAAAGCAAGCGTGACAGCAGATGGTTCTGTGGACATAAGCGCATTCCCTCTGAAATCAAATAACCGTTGGCAATGAATGAGATAGTAAGGGCGGGATGGCAGCGATGCTGCCATCCCGCTCGGTATTCAATCAGCCGACCAAGTCATCCTGATTCTGTTGGTCACCATCGAAGCCTGCTAAACGCACGCTATCGTTGTCACTGAGTGTGATCGACGCAATGTCACCGTCCTGACCGGCACCATTAAAGGAACTTTCCGGATCGAAATCAGGTCCGAGCCCGGAGACGTTAATGAGGTCATCTCCGTCGCCGTCACCAAGGTCAGTGTCGGTATCGCCGTCGCCATCTTCACCAAAGACAATGAAATCGTCTTCATCCAGTTGATCAACATCGAAACCTGCAAGACGTACGGTATCGTTTTCACTGAGCGTGACAACCGTGTCCTCACCGTCCTGAACCGCACCATCAATGGTGCTTTCCAGATCGAACTCAGGTCCAAACGCTGACACATCAAGACGATCCTGGTCACCGTTACCGAAGTCAGTGATGGTGTCGTTATCGCTGCCGTCAGCGAAGACGAAAACATCGTTGCCATCGCCACCAGACAACAGATCATTACCAGCACCGCCGGTGAGGATGTTGTCGCCTTCATCACCGGAGATCTGATCATCTCCACCTGAGCCGATAACATTTTCGATGTTTTCCACGGTGTCGGTTTCATCCACGATGACAAGGCCTTCACCCGCATCCGTAGCAACATCAGCGACAACCGGGCCATTCTGACCGGCAGGCGCATTGTGCAGATGGATGGGACTCAGTGTGCCATTACCGATATTCACCGGCAGCAGCTCACCCTGGAGATTGGAAACATCAAGGTCCGTCTCATACGAGACTTCACCGGCTGCGTTGATCGTGAAGACCACCGTTGCCGTGCCCGTTGCAGGCGTGTCTGTCGGAGCAGGAACTTCCTGCGCACCATCCAGAGCTGCCGCCAACGTGACGATACGACCACCATTGCCATCAGGAGCATCAGAAACCAGTTCCAACTGTCCGCGTACTTCCCCGCTGGGGAATTCCGTTGTGTGGACGTTAAAGTAGATGTTTCCGGCAACTGCTTCAGAGACGATGTCAGCAGGAGCAAGTTCGTTGGTGATACCCTGGTTGGGGTTGACCAGAACCTGCGGTGCAACATCCGCGGCAAATCCGTTTCTGGTTACAACTCCGGCTTCCAGATCGGCAACGATGCCGACATTCAGATCGTCAAATGACGCAGTGTCGTTACCTTCACCACCGTCGAGAGTATCCTCTCCAAGACCACCCGTGAGGACGTTGTTACCTTCATCACCGGAGATCTGATCGTCTCCACCTGAGCCGCTCACATTTTCGATGTTTTCCAGGATGTCGGTTTCATCCACGATGACAAGACCTTCACCCGCGTCCGAAGCGACATCAGCGACAACCGGGCCATTCTGACCGGCAGGCGCATTGTGCAGATGGATGGGACTCAGTGTACCATTACCGATATTCACCGGAAGCAGCGCACCCTGGAGATTGGAAACATCAAGGTCCGTCTCATACGAGACTTCACCGGCTGCGTTGATCGTGAAGACCACCGTTGCCGTGCCCGTTGCAGGCGTGTCTGTTGGAGCAGGAACTTCCTGCGCACCATCCAGAGCTGCCGTCAACGTGACGATCCGGCCACCATTGCCATCAGGAGCATCAGAAACCAGTTCCAACTGTCCGCGTACTTCCCCGCTGGGGAATTCCGTTGTGTGGACGTTAAAGTAGATATTTCCGGCAACTGCTTCAGAGACGATGTCAGCAGGAGCAAGTTCGTTGGTGACACCCTGGTTAGGGTTGAGCAGAACCTGCTGCGTAACATCCGCAGTAAAGCCGCTTCTGGATACAATACCCGCTTCAAGATCGGCAACGATGCCGACATTCAGATCGTCAAATGACGCAGTGTCGTTACCTTCACCACCGTCGAGAGTATCGTCTCCGAGACCGCCGATAACAACATTGTCCTCATCACCCAGCAGGACCACGTCGTCGCCACCACCGGCATCAACAGTGCCACGAATTTCTCCGTCACTGCTGATTACGATGTCACCTTCATCACCCAACAACACATTGCCGTTGAGCAACCCGTCATTGACAACGTTAAGCGAACCGCCTTCACGCGCATCAATTGCATTTTCAACGCCGCGAATTTCTCCATCATTGATGATTGCACCGAGCACATCGACCCCGCTTTCAACCCTGACACCGGCTGCAAGGGGAGAGTCTTCAGAACCGGCGATCAGGCCGTTATTCACAATATCGCCTTCGAAACTGGTCGTTCCGGCGACATCGCTGCCTGCGAAGATACGCAATCCATTGCCAATACCGTTCGCACTCTCCGCATCACCGCGGCCCTGAATAACACCATCGTTGGTGACACTGGCCGAAACCACATCGCCGACAATATCGCCCGTTTGCAATGCAACACCGGAGCCATTGTTTCCAATGCCGGCATCGATAACGCCAGTACGACTGTTGGAGATGGTGTAGTCATCCGCAGTATTATCCGCGTACACGGTGCCATTACGTTGATCACCAGTCCCAAGGATGCGACCGGTATTACTCAGATCAACGCCAGTGCCGTCGATGTTTACCGCACGGCTGTCTGAGGTGATCGTGCCGGCATTTCGGATATCGAGATCATGCTCGCCATTACCAACATATAATCCGTTGCGAACACCTTCGATGGTTCCTGTACGCCCATTGATGATAGATCCGTCAAATCCGACACCGTCAGCAACGCGGATACCACCAGTTGTCCCTTGATCGCTTTCTGAGGAGATGCGACCGCTATTGACGATCGTACCCTGGAAAGTGGTGCCTTCAGCGCCATTGTTGATGCGAATACCGTCGCCGGCCAGGGGCGTATTGGCGGCGGCCTGGCCGCGTCCCTGAATGGTTGCGCCAAATCCGTTGGTGATCAAGCCGGAGACAACATCTGCTTCTTCATCACCCACCTGAAGAGAGATACCAGCACCCTGGTTTCCTTCTCCTGCATCAATGGTCGCGCGCGAGAAGTTGCGGATTGAGAAATTCTCAGCCACAGCATCGGTGTAAACCGTGCCATTACGCTGGTCGCCCGTTCCGACGATGTCGCCGAAATTGCGCACCTGAACGCCGTCGCCCTGAATATTCACCGCTCGACTGTCCGAAGAGATTGTCGCACCGCGGAAGTTGTCCAGGCGCCCGGAAGAGTCAGCACCAGAGAAGCTGACACCATTAAACTCACCATCGATCGAACCGAAGTTCCGGATGGTGGCACTCCCGGTTACATCAATCGCTGTTGCCTGAGCATCCGGACCACTGTCGGCGTCGATACGGCCAGACCGGAAATTGACGATGCTGGCATTATCACCGGTCACCGATATCGCTGCCTCGGCATTATCGGAATTGATCCGGCCGAAGTTAAAGAGCCTCACGAAATCGTTGTCGAAAAGAAAAGCCGGGGCGTCTTGAACAATCGTTTTCTGAAAAAAAGATTGAAAAAAGGTTTGCCCGTTAAATGCACTTTCCTGAGCCAGACTAGTGTTATCTAATAGCCTGGATCGAAATGCGGAAAACAATCCCAATGACATTAAATCAGTCTCCAAGTTAGTATTTCTATCGCCAGGTTTAAATTGAAAAGCAGTATTGCTCCTGGTGAACAGAGACTTAGGAACGGGGTGTTGTTCACAAAAATTCATTGTTTGAATGCAGGCTATATGCGCAGGTTATAACGATTGGCCAAGTGATCCGGCTGGTCGGATAATTCGTTCTATTTCCACGGTTCTCTATTTTATTCGAACACGCGTTCTCACATCTTTTTGACAACGAAAAATGTGCGTTTCTGCCCTTTTTCGCGTATCTCCTCTCATATTGACAGTTGTTGTCGGCGGTACGCGATTGGCTGAGTTGGATCTAATTTCAGAATACGGGAACAGAAAATTGAATCTCAGAGATCTCGAATATGTCCATGCTCTTGGCAACTACCAGAGCTTCAGCAAGGCCGCCGTTGCTTGCAACGTTTCCCAACCTGCCCTGTCCAACCAGGTCAAGAAACTGGAGCAGGAACTTGGTGCTGAACTGTTCGACAGACGGTTGCAGGAGATCAGGCCCACCGAGTTAGGCAACCGGGTTATTGCATCGGCAAAACTGCTTCTTGAGGAAGCCCAAAAAATAAGAGATATGGCGACTGAATATCGAAATCCGACCGCTTTACCTTTAAGGGTCGGAATGGTTCCAACACTCGCACCGTTTCTGATGCGATATCTGTTTGAGCAGATCCAGGCAGTATTGCCGGATATCAAACTGGTCGTGAGCGAAGCATCCTCAACAGAATTGACCAAGCGGGTGGGAAACCGCGATGTCGATATCGCGCTCATCCCCAGAAATCTCTACGATGGTCAGATGGATTTTTCGCCGCTCTTCACAGAGCGAATGTTTCTGGCGACACAAAGCGGTCACTGGTTGTCGAAATACAAAACCATCGCGCTTGATGAGATCCCCTATCGTAAATTGATATGCCCCAACGACTCACTGGGTTTTGAAGCCGAGCAACAGGTTCAGCGGACAAATCCCGGAACCGGCAACGATGTTTGCCTGGATGTAAGCGGTGCCGGTCTGGAAACGGTCTGCCGACATATCTGTGTCAGTGACGATTGCACGATCATTCCTGCCTTGGCTTCAGAGCGGTTTCAGCGGGAGGGATGGAATCTCGCTTTCATTCCAATCGATGATCCAGACTGCGTCCGGGAAATTGGCGTGATATCAAGAGTCGGATGCCCGCGAAAACCATTACTGGCGAAAATTCAAAAGCAAATTACAATTTGCCCGCCATCGTGTGTCCAACTTGTTTAAGTCCGCGAGCCGACCAAGGATTGAGGTCGCCATGCCTAGCTTGCTGCTTTTCTGATTCAGACACATCCTCTTTTCAAGTTATCTGAGTGTGTAGTTTTGAGCGTTCTCTAGCCCAGATAACAAGTCCCGCGGACGCGACAACCACAGCTCCAACTATTGTCCAAAGATCAGGCAGATTGTCGAAAACAAAAAAGCTCCAAACCGTCAAATAAATCATAAACGAATATGCGAACGGGCTCAGGCTGCTTGCTGATGCAAACCCGTGTGCACGGGTCAGCAACTCGTGGCCATAGTAGCCGAGAATCCCCAATCCGATAAATATGGCCCAGTCGGACATGCCCTCGGGATTTTCCCAGTTTGCAAGGGCGAAGGGTGCAAGCGCTACAGTCCCGACAAGGCCGGAGTAAAACTGCATGGTATCCGTCGCAACGATCCCTGAAAGTTTGCGGGTGAGAAGCGTGTAAAACGAAAAGCTGACAGCAGCCCCCAAGGAGAGAAATACAGCCCAGTGCAGACTTTCTCCAAACGGTCTAACGGCGATGAGAATTCCTACAAAACCGGCCAGGATCGCGGCAATTCGATATGCCCCCACTTTCTCCCCCAAAAGTGGCCAGGACAGCGCGCAAACAATGATTGGTGCAAGAAAGAGGATCGTAGAGGTCAGTGTGAGTGGCAGGTAGCGGATGGCTATGAAATTGAACACGGTCGACGCCGCCAGCAGGACTCCGCGCAAGATTGTCAGCAGGAATTTATCCGAATGAAAGCGATCAATCCGCATCCCTCCCTTCATGACCACCGTGAGGGAAATGGCAAAATGTCCTGCATATCGCATGAAAGCCAATTGCATAGCTGGTAAACCGGCGTAAGCCAGCCATTTCGCCCCCGTATCAATGCAGGAAAACATGAAATACGCAATAAGAACAAAGCCGATTGCCAGGAGCGGGCGATGTTCATTGGTGCGAGGGAGAATGCCGGTCACAAATGAATGACCGTCATTTGGGAGGCCTCTTTCCTGCGAAGAAATCGACCAGTTGCGGAACCATGATATCTCCCATTCCGTCTCCCACGGCCGATGATAGGGCGTTGAACGCTCCATCAGAAACAATCGTTTCAAAGTTGGCATCGTCTGCCATCTTCCGATAATAGCCCACATCCTTGAATGCGTTGTTTACTGAAAACGCAAGCTTTGTTGGATCATTGTTCAGGCCATAGGCAGAAACGAAATCCATCATCCCGGAGTGCAAAGGCCCGGCCGAGACAACATCGTAGAGTTTCTGCCGTTCGATTCCCGCTTTGTCTGCCATGCCCATTGCTTCAGACCAGGCAGTGGCTGTGGTCATGGCAAAGAAGTTGTTGATCAGTTTGATCGTGTGTCCTGATCCGAGCGCGCCCAGATGAAAAACATTTTCGCCCAGCTGATCCAGAACAGGTTTCATTTTATCAAATGTCACTTTGTCTCCCGCCGTCATGATGTTCAGCAGACCATCCTTGGCGTGACTGGGTGTTCGCCCCAGGGGGGCATCGAGCATTTGTCCACCCGCTTTCTCCACCAGAGAACCCAGCTTCCGTGTGGAGGCAGGAAGGGATGTGCCGAAGTCGATGACAACGGAACCAGCTTTCAGTCCGGCAATGACTCCGGCATCCCCCAACATTCTGCTTTCAACCTGCTCAGAGGTTCCCATGCAGAGCATGATGACGTCACTTGCCTCTGCAAGTTCTTTCGCCGACCGCGCTTCGGTTGCCCCGCCTGCGAGCGCGGCTTCGATATTTGGCCTCGATCTATTTCCAAGAACGACGACGTCACGCTTGCAGTCGAGCAGTCTTTGCACCATGGCTGACCCCATAAGGCCAAGCCCGATAAATCCGATTTTTTCCGTAGACATAATAGTTTCCAGGTTCAGGTTTAATAATTTCAGCGGGTCGGGTGCCCGGCTTGTATTTCGTATATCGACTTGTTCTGCCTTGGTTGTGGCAATGGAATTCTGACGGGTATGTTTTCAACGCGCGGCATCTTAGTCGGCTCACCGCACAACATGCGCGCATCGTAATCATCAAGGTCAGTGAATGTCGTCATCGACCCCATGATCGGGAACGCATCCGCCGCCATCATTTCATAGAACAAAAGCCGACGGTCACGGTTCGACGTGTTGAGTGAAGACCCGTGAACAATTCGACCGTGATGGATCGAAATCGATCCCGCGGGACCGGACAGCTCAACAGCGTCCCTTTCGTTGAGACCGTTTGAGGCAAGATCCATTGCGCCCGCAAAGACACCGTTGACGTGATGATCGCAGACAGGTCCTTTGTGGGATCCGGGAAAGACCCTGAGAGGCCCGTTCTCTGACACCATATCGTCAATGATCACACCGACAGCCAACGCGTCATCATTTGTGTGCGGGTAAAACGCAAAGTCCTGATGCCATTTAATCGCGGCACCATAACCGGCACTTTTCATATTCAGTTTCGATGTGTGCAACCGGATGCTCGACCCGATCAGGTCCCGAACCGGTGCCAGAATATAATCCGACCGCATGAGCTCGGCGATCACATCACTGATCAAATGGGGAAGCTTGATCCGGCGAATGCGTGGTGCATCCGGCGTATGGCTATCTTCCAGGTCCAGACGGCTGTCTGAAGCAGCCATACCAACCGCTTCTTCTTGAAAACGTGCGATTTCGCCCCGAATATTTTCGATGATCGAAGTCGGGACCTGATCGGGCATTACGAGGTAGCCCTGCTCCTCGTAAAAACTGGTTTGCTCCGACGTTAACAGTTCTGACGCCATTGGGAGGCCTTCCATCGTAGTACACCGTCACCGCTGCAACGGTCGACCGATTTGAGAACTCTCGGCCCTCGTACCGAACAGACGGTGAGAGTCAGATGTCGAGGTGATCTGCTATTCGCTTCTAAACAGCATCGTCAGCTCAGGGAAGAACAGAACCATCATCAATATCAGCATCTGAATGGCGATAAACGGCATGAATCCACGGAAAATATCTGGCAGTGAAATATGCGGCGGTGCCACCGACTTGAGATAGAATGCGGCAGGTCCGAATGGCGGCGACAGGAACGACACCTGCATATTGACGCAGAACAGAATACCGAACCAGACCGGAACAAAACGCGGTGCATCCACAAGCGGTGACAGGAGACCTATTTCATCAATCGGTAATTTCAGAACGATGGGCAGGAATACGGGCATGACGAGAAGAACAATGCCGACCCAGTCCATAAAAGCACCCAGGAACAGGAAGATCACCATCATAACCAGCAAAATACCCAGAGTCGGAAGTTCGGCCCCGACAATCAGATTGGCTACGTAGGTAGGACCTCCGGCAATCGTATAGGCACCTGCCAATGCCGTTGCACCGAATGTGACCCAGATGATAGTGCCGGTCGATTTGAAAGTGCGCATCAGTGCTTCTTTCAGCAGATGCAACGAAAACTCGCCCCGAATGATAATCAGAAACAATACGGCCACGGATCCCATACCGGCCGCCTCGGTGATACCGGTAATACCGCCATAAATGGATCCGAGCACGACGAATACGACCAGCATCGGCGCAACAAGGCCCTTGCCCATTGCCCAAGCTTCTCGGACACGATCGGGCTTGATGTAAAACAACAGGAACGCCAACAACAGCGCAACAATCACCCCGGCCTTCATAGCGAAGTCGGCAGACACATAACGTGTCTCGTCATCTGCCCGATCGAAGAAGTTGACGAAACCCGATCGCACCAACAAAACCGAACAGGCAAGAACGGCAAGAATTGACAGCAGTGCCAGGCCGTAGACCAGTTTCTGACGGCCGGTCATGTCATCATCGCTTACTTCAGGCAGAGGCGCCAGACTGGGGTTTATGCGCGTACGGATGAGAATGTAGATGATGTAAAATGTTGCCAGAATAAAACCTGGCAGAAAAGCGCCCTTGAACAGAGCGTGGATCGAGGTTTCGGTGATCAGCCCGTACATGATCAAAACAATGGACGGCGGGATCATGGTTCCAAGTGAACCGGAAGCGCAAATCGTTCCAATCGCCAAATTTTGATCGTAACCGAGCCGCAACATCTGCGGCAGTGCGATCAGACCGAGCAGAACGACCTCGCCGCCGATAATGCCGGACATAGCAGCCATCACGACAGCCATCAGAGAGGTCACGATGGCGATGCCGCCTCGGGTTCTGTTCAGCCAGATAGAGAGGCTCGAATACATATCCCGGGCGATCCCCGATCGTTCAAGCAGGGTCGCCATAAATATAAACAAGGGAACTGATATCAGAACATATTCCGTCGCAAGCCCATACATTCGCTGCGCCAGAATATTGAGGGGGCCTGTACCGAATCGGCTAAACAGCAATTCGGGGCCGAATTTCATCACCAGAACACCAACGGCAAGGAATCCAGAAGCAAAACCAAGCGGCATGCCGATGGCCAGCAGGACCAGCATGCCAATCAGTAATACCAGTGAAATTGTGCCGATATCCATGAGAACCCCCCGAATGGCTTCAATTGATCTTGGAGCGGAACCTTGCCATTTGGAACCTTCATCCAAATGGCTGCGCAGTCAGCTCTCTTTTATGCCTTGAGCGGCCTTGATTTCTTCGATTTCCGGATCCACTTCGGCATCATAAACCTCAGGATCTTTATCCCAGTCATTCACCAGATTTGAAATCGCTTGAATGGCAAGGATTATCAGACTGAGCAGGATCAATGGCTTCATTGTTGCCGGGATGGGGGGATCCCATGCCGTCCCGAACCGCTCCCAGCGCATCAGTTTCGCATAGGCTTCGCCAAAACCACCCCAAAAAGTGGCTATTACAAACGCCAATAGGCATAGAACGGAGATCACATCGAAACTGCGGCGGAGCCAGCGAGGACAGACATCGTAAAGAATGAAAATGCGGATATGACTACGCTGTTGCATAGCGTAGAGACCCGCGAAAAGATAACACATGCCTGCCAGCCAAAGGGAGAGCTCATTCACCCACAATGTGGCACTTTCGAAAATATACCGCATCACGACTTCATAGGCCATGATCGCGACAATTACCGCCGGAATGACCATGGCAAGCCGACTGAACCGCCAGGTAAAGGCATCGATCCATCCGGTACGTTCGTGTTCAACCATGCGCCCCTCCCGCAGTCAAAAAAGCGGAGCCGAAATCGGCCCCGCTCAATCTCATCGACTTATTTCTTAACCAGACCAAGCTGGGTCAGATAACCGATATGGCTGTCAACCAGGGCCTTTGCTTCCGGTGTGGTCGCAAATTCAGGCCATGTCGCTTGTGCAGCATTTCTGAATTCCTGCAGATCTTCTGCAGACCACTCATAAAGGCTGACACCTTTTTCCCTCAGTTCCGCAGCTGCTTCTGCGTTTTTCTTCTCGAAGGTCAAAGCCGTGCGCAGAGCCAATGCTTCCATAGCAACGGACATAATCTTCCGCTCATATTCCGGCATGCCATCCCAGACTGCTTTGTTGCAGGCCAAGTGGTCAGACGGCATGGAATGGAAACCCGGGAAGTTCGCGTGCTTCACGATGTCGTAGAGACCCATGCTTACGTTGTTGGCAAGGCCGGACGCATCGGCACCGTCGATGGCCTTTGTTTCAAGTGCAGTAAAGATCTCGGTGAAATCCATAACGACCGGCTTTGCACCCAGTTTTTCAAAGATCTTGGTTTCCATGCCCGGAGGAGAACGGAATTTCCAGTCTTTGAAATCATCTGCATTGCGAATCGGTTTGGATGAAGCGAGCGACTCCTGCCCGTACACCCACCAGCCGATAAGCTGCATGTCGTACTTGTTGTACAACTGCTGAGCCGCATCCAGACCGCCGCCATAGTACAGCCAGGAAAGCTGCTGATATGGTGTCGCGTAACCACCCATGATGTCGCCAACGAACTGGAATGCCGGATTTTTACCGGTCTGATAGCCCCCGCCCGTCATATCGCAATCAAGGATACCCGTTGCGGCAGCGTCAAACGTTTCAACCGACTTGACCACGGCCGAAGAGTAGAACATTTCCACTTCGAGACTGCCGTTCGACATCGTCGTGATATCGTCAACATACTGTTGAGCCAATTTTCCGGAAACACTTTCCGGCGCGTAGTGTGTTTGAATCCGTAGCTTGGTCGCAGAAGCTGCACCAATGGACAAGGCCGTCGCAGCAAGGGCTACAGCAGCGATTCTTTTTAAACTCATGCTTTCCTCCACTTATACGCAGCAGAGCTGATCTGCTTCGTGGCTCCGGTAGTCAGAACCTGCGGCAACGCTAGCATAAAAATTATCTAGGACAAGAAATTATGTGAAATCTTCCATAATTTCGTGATAATAGTGAAATTACGAAATTATGGAAGCCTGGCAGCGGGTTCATGGTCGGCAGACAAACGACGACATCTCAGCATATTTACGATGACCTGCGGACACGGCTGGTTTCAACCGGATTCGCACATGGTCAGCGCATGAAGTCTGACGACCTTCGGAAGGATTACGCCTGCTCTGCGAGCACAATCCGCGAAGTGCTATTCCGATTGTCCTGCGATAATTTTCTGATGTTCGAGGATCAAAAGGGATTTCGCGTTCCGACAGCATCACACCATGACCTGCAGGAGTTGGCAACCATTCGCGTGCTGCTCGAAAAAGAAGGGGTGACTGCCTCCATACGCTCCGGAGGGCTCACCTGGGAAGCACGCCTGACAGCTGCCCATCATAAACTGGCGCATATTGAACATCAGATCGAGCAATTGTCCAACCTGCGGGATTTTGTCACGATATGGACAGCGGCCGAACGGGAGTTCCACGAAACTCTGGTTTCTGCAAGCCCTTCAACACTCCTGAAAACCATGCATCGAACCACATTTGATCGCTATAGGCAGACGCAGGTCGGTCTCTGTACGCGCGGAAAATTCGGGTTCCGGGAAGGCAACATCAGCGAACACGCGGCCATCCTTGATGCCGCGCTCGCCAAAGATATCGATATGTGCTGCGAACTCGTGGAATACCATATTCGAGCAAGCATGACCGATCCTCGAAAGCCGGTAGATATAGAGAATAATCCATTTTTGAGGTCAGAATCGCGCGACCGGGCAAAAATTCGCTCAGAATAAATGTGGACACCCGGCCTGATGCCGAGCGCCCATCACATTACGATAAGGCTTCATCCCCAACATCACCGGGTTCCTCTCGACAGGCGTGCCAAGTTGTTTGCACAAATCAGGTGGCTTCGCGCTCTGCCACGACCGCTTTTCTGTAGAGATGCCATGTCGAATGGCCCAGCACCGGCAGGACAATCGCCAGACCGACAAGAAACGGCAGCGATCCAATCAACAATCCCATCGTAACAATCAGACCCCAGAGTAACATCGGAACCGGATTCGCAAGCATCGCTTTGACGGATGTCTCCACTGCCAGGAGTGCGCCAACATCTCGATCAAGCAACAGTGGAAAGGCAATGACCGTGGTTGCAAGTGCAACCAGTGCGAAAACAAAACCGATTCCATTGCCCACAATTATCAGAGCCCAACCACGCTGCGTTGTCAGAACTTCGCCAACGAATGTCCATAGCGCGACCGGTGCTTCTGAGCCGAAGAGCGACTGATAAATCAACTGTGCGGAGAAGAGCCAGGCAACATAGAGAACAAGGAGCATGGCTCCCACTGCGGCAATAGCCGGAACACATGGCGACTTCCAGACTTCGAAGGCGTGGACCCAGGACGTGTCCAGTTTCTGTTCACGCCGACGGCTGATTTCGTAGAGACTTACTGCGGCAAACGGTCCTAACAGTGCAAAGCCCGACATGATCGGGTAAATCAACTGCAAGGCATTGCCACCCGAAGCCCACATAATCAGGACGGCACCGATTAGAGGGTAAATCAGAAACAAGAAAACGATATGGGAGGGCCTCTCCCAGAAATCGTTCAACCCTAACCTCAGTGCGTCGACAACGTCAGCAACGCTTATGCGGCGAATTTTAGGATGAACAACTGCTTCATCTGAAGTGCCTAGAACGTGAAAATCGGCCATGACAATTCCTCCCTGCATCGGGTAAGATCGGATCGCGGTTTCCCCTCCCAGCCGGCGCGAGTCGTCACGCGTTCTTCCGCGACCTGCACAGGATACAGCATACTCTGTAAATCGCTGAAAGTCGCCATTTTGGCGTACACATTGTCGTCATGGCAAATTGATGGGAACCGTGTGGCGAGCTGATCTTGATCAAGTCAACTGTTCACAATTTTTGGCCGCTTGAACTGATTGGAAGTACCGACAGCATCCTTGCCGGGACGTTTAACCACACAAACTGCCCCGCCGGTATGCACCTTGGCATCTCGCGCCAACGCAGACGCACCTAAGATGTGATCGTCACGGCGGAGTTGATGCTATCGCTTTCAAATGCCGCATCGATCAGCCTTTGAATCTCGGCAGCGCGGCGGAAACCTGGCGTCCCATTTTTCCCTTCGCTCAATGCAGTGATGAAACGCTCTGCGATTGTCGGCACTGCCGGGCAAGAAACTTCGCGCCATTTATAGGTATCAATGTCTTCCCCGAGGCAGGAGAACAGCTGAGAACCGTCCCCATCGGTTTCAACCCGCAAGGCCCCTTTGGTACCGAACATCATGAGCGACAGCTCGTTCCGGTTTCCCGTGGCATACCGTGTTGCCACGACACTACCCCTTGCCCCCGTTTCGAATTGCGCCATCATCAAAAAGCTGTCGTTGGCATCCAATGTATAATCACCAATCTGATCACCTTCCGCTTTCGCAAAAGTTGCAAGATCCGACTGAAGCCGAACAATATTCTGGCCAGTACCAAAACTAGCAAAGTCCAGGATGTGTACACCAACATCGCCAAGCACTCCCGTCGACCCGTGTGCTTTTGACAGGCGCCATAACCAACCCGGCTCTGTTCGCCAATCTCCCCAATCTTTGCTGACCAGCCAACTCTGACGATAGGCTGCCTCAACATGACGTATCTCACCGATTTCATCGGCATCAACGATTTGCCGTGCTTTTTGGAGGGCAGCAGAATTTCGATAGGTGAAATTGACCATATTGATCAACCCGAGTTCCTCAGCTGCTTCAGTCATTTCCAACGCATCGCCAAATGATTGTGCCAGCGGCTTTTCACACAGAACGTGTTTGTTGGCATACAACAGCTGCAAACTGCTCTCTTTGTGGACTGCGTCGGGTGTAGCATTGACCGCTGCATCGAACCCGCCCCAGGCGAGTGCACTTTCCAAATCATCGAAGAAGTGCTCGATGTCATATTCTTCTGCGAACGCCTTTGCCCGTCCCGGCACGACGTCGACACAGCCGACGAATAGGCAATTCTCGATTTTTCCAAATTTTTCGGCATGAGACTTTGCAATCATCCCAGTCCCGAGTAACAGCAGTCTGTGCATCAGATTGCACCCTTAATCCCATTTGCCCCGATATGCATATCGACACATACCAAACCGTCGCGAGGACTATAAGATCGCATTATTGATCAGGCAATCAATGTGCGTTGTGTGAACGGCATTCAACATCTGCCGAATGAATGCAACCGGAGGAGCCCAACCTCCCAATGCATTGCATGTTAGATTTGCAAGGATAAATTGTGGCTGATGTACGACCCAATCGCCTGATTATCACCAAGCCGTGATGCCAAATCAGATCTATTGATGGGAAAAACTGTTTTCGAATTTTACGCCAAACTGCAAGGATAATGGTGCTTTATCGCAAGTAAGTGCGCATTCGAGAACGCGACTATCACAACAAATGTGAACGTCTGCCACAAATAAAAATCAGCGCACAATCTATTCACTACTATATCAAAATTAAAACAAATACGCTGCAAATTTGGAACAAGAATTGAGATCATAAATCACTCCCAGACAAGGACAAATAATCGAACCTTGTCGCAACGAAAAGAATTCAATTTTACTGAAATCTTTTCTAAATTGGAGTATGAAAATGAAAAAGTTGCTTGCTACTCTCGCTGTTTCTCTATTCGCAACTTCAGCTGCTCTTGCAGTTGAGATGACTGAAGCAGACACAGACACAGATGGTGTCATCAGCATTACAGAAGCTCAGGCTGTTGTTCCCGGTCTCACGGAAGAAGCCTTTGTTGCAGCTGACCTCGACAAGGACGGCACGTTAAACGCTGAAGAATTTGCCAAACTGGTCAACACCTAATTGATGAGGCGCGGAGCAGTTCGCGCACTGACATCTAATTAGCAAGACACCCGGGTTGTATGAGCACCTCCCTGACATGCAGCCCGGGTATCGTTTCGAGTTACATACCCCACCGCAATGCGGCCGTATGAACAGGTGCGTCCCAGTACTTTTGGAGCTCTTCATCGAGCATGGTCAGAGTGATGGAACACCCGGCCATGTCCAATGAAGTGACATAATTTCCAACCAACGAGCGCGCAACGGAAACCCCGCGTTTTTCAAGTTCAGTCTTGGCGCAGCCATACATCAGATACAGTTCCATCGACGGTGTGGCACCGAAACCATTGACAAAAAGCAGAGCATTTCCCGAGGTGCTGTCGTCCAGATCCTTGGTAATGACCTCGATCATTTCTGCGGCAATCTTTTCCGCGCGTTCCAACTTTACCCGACGCCGTCCCGGCTCTCCGTGAATGCCGACTCCCATTTCCATTTCATCGTCACTTATCTCGAACATCGGCTTGCCCGCCTCAGGAACCGTGCAACTCGTCAGCGCAACCCCCATCGAGCGTGTCCGGATATTTACCTTTTCACCCAGCGCCTTCAGCGTCACAAGATCCGCACCGGTTTCAGCCGCGGCCCCCACAACCTTTTCGACAACAAGAGTTCCGGCAACGCCCCGCCGCCCGGTTGTGTAGAGTGAGTCCTCAACGGCCACATCGTCGTTCGTCAAGACGGTGGCGACATCTCCGATCGCCATTTCCGACGCCATCTCGAAGTTCATCACATCGCCTTCGTAGTTCTTGACGATAAACAGGACACCTGCTCCGGTATCCACGGCTGCAGCAGCCTCCAGCATCTGATCAGGCGTTGGCGAGGTGAAAATCTGTCCCGGACAGGCGGCATCCAGCATCCCGTGCCCCACCAGACCGCCATGCAGGGGTTCATGGCCGGAACCGCCTCCTGAGATGAGGGCAACTTTACCGTCATTCAGAGCCTTTCGCTGTACAAACTTATTGTCAGACCCGGCAATGAGTATGTCGCCGTGCGCAGCACAGAATCCGTTCAGGCTGTCGGCAAGAACGGTATCAACCGCATTGATCAATTTCTTCATAGTTATCACCTCAGCTCTTGTCGTCTTCGGTCATGATGTGCGCGAGTTTTTGTAAAAATTCACCTACAACAGCGTCCATTTTGCGATTTTTCACCTCATCGCCAAGATCCGGCAAATAAACGGTATGCGGACGTAACTTCAGTTTCCTATCAAGCAAGGCCAGCCGTCGCGGATGCGCTTCACTATAAGCGGCGAAAAACGCCTGTCGCTCGTCTTGAGAGAAATGGCATATCTCCATAATGCGTTCGACATGCAGCGCAGGGATGGGAGTCGGGTAACTGGGATTGGCAATCTGAGAAACGAAGCTTCTGTTTTTGCCAAGTGCCGAGGCGATCCGTTGCCGTGTTCCCGATGGCCTCTGATCCAGGACGCGTTTCAGTACACCTTTATAGGTCGCAACCAGTTCTCCTGGGCCCTCTTCACTATGGATCTCTGCATCTCCCATTTCAGTTGCCGGTTCCTTGACAAATGGCAGCCTTTATCCGGCCGAGTGCTGCCGGTGCGACGGAGATTGTTTCAACACCGGCGTCCAGCAACACGGGCAGAAGGTTGGCATCACTGCCAGCATCGCCGCACAAACTGACGTCGATTCCAAGCGCGCCACCCTGCTCCACAACATTTCCGATCAGGCTAAGTACTGCCGGATCGCTTGCGACGCCAAGGTCTGCAACAAGGCTGGAATCGCGTGAGGACGCGGTCACATATTGTGTCAGGTCGTTTGATCCAATCGAGAAGAATGCGGCCGCCGCAAATCGCTTGGGGCAAATCGCAACCGCAGGCACTTCGACCATGATTCCAAGCGGCGGCACTTGAGCGGGAAGCCCTTTTCGCTCCAGTTCCTCAACGCATTCGTTTAAAAGTGCCTTGGCCCGCTCTATCTCGGCCGGTGTTGTTACCATCGGAAGCATGACCTTGAGATTGCCCCTTGGTGCAGCGCGTGCCAGCGCCCGTAGCTGAACTTTGAATACGTCCTGATTTCCCAAGGAGAGTCGAATACCGCGATAGCCCAAAAACGGATTGTCTTCAGCGACAGTCAATCCATCTATCGGCTTGTCCCCTCCTGCATCCAATGTTCGGATTGTCACCGGTTTATCACCCGCCCAATCAAGCACCTTCGTGTACGCCTGATACTGTGCTTCTTCGTCAGGCAACCCGCCGGGCCCGTGAAAGAGAAATTCGCTGCGCATCAAACCAACACCGTCGCAGGTTTCGATGTCGATCGCTTCGATATCTTCCGGTGATGCAACATTGACCATAACGCTAATAGTCCGACCATCCGGCGTTTCCGCCTGTCTGGTCAGATACTCAGCCGCGTAGAGCCGCTCTCTCTCCTGTTGCTCCAGCTGAGACTGGAAACGAGAACGCATCGCTTCGTTCGGACTGAGCACAAGTTCGCCCTTATTCGCATCCACCAACGCCGTTTCGTGGTCGGTAAAATCAACGTTCCCCAACCCGGTAATCATTGGAACCCCGCGCGCGCGCGCCAACATCGCGACATGACTTGACGGACTGCCTTTTGCCAAAACGATAGCCCCGCCCTCCGACCAGTCAGTTTCCAGAAACCGGCTCGGGGTAAATTCGGAACCCACCAGGATGCTTCCGGGCCTGAATGAACGCCGTCCTTCCCCGTTCAATATGCCCAAAACACGATCTCTGATATCGAGGATATCGGCAGCCCGGGCCTGAAAATATGCATCGTCTGCAGTCTGATACTCTCGAACCTGAGCATCCAGTGCCGATTTCCATGCAGCAAAAGCCGATACGCCCTCGCCTATGGCGACGAGTGCGGGTTCCGACAACGCCTCGTCTTCCAACATTGCCACCTGAAACTCGAGAATTTCCGCCGCTTCCTCATCGGCCTTGTCAATCAGACCGGTAATCTGAAGGCACGCAGCACTGATCGCCGCCGAAAGATTGTCGACTTCTGAGTGCTGGTCGCCCGTTTCGATATAGACCGTTCTTGAAACGTCAATAAGGGCCAGTGGACCGGCCGCCAGACCAGTCGATGCCGTCACTCCTTTGAGACCGCGCATCGTTGCCATCACTCAGACCTTTCCGCCTCTTTCGTAGAAATTGTTTTCAACGAGCTCCACCAAGGTATCAATCGCTATTTGCGCCTGTCTTCCCTTAGCCCGAAAATGGAGCAGCGTCCCTTTTGGCGCTTTCATTGCCATTACTTTCACGATGCTTTTGGCGTCGATCCAAGGTCCGTCCTGTTCGATGGCCAATTCGATTTGTGCATCGAATTTTTTCGCAAGCTTGGTGAGTTTAACGGACGGCCGGGCGTGCAGACCGATCCCGTGCTCTATCAGAACCGTCGCGTCATATGCGATCTCAGACATCGTTCATCCTCACGCTGCTGAAAGCTCTTCGGCAGTGCCCCGCACTTCATCCAGTGTCGCACCACCGGACGCTTCCGTTGCTGCGATCACCGCACCTTCAACAATCGGGGCATTACAGATCACCACCTTTTTCGCGCGATCCCCGTCCATCATCTCAATGGCCATTTCGCTGTTTGTTTCCGCGCCACCCAAATCGACCATGATAGCAACACCGGAATCGGACCATGCTGCATCGATAGCCTTCATGATATCCGGCACGCTCGTGCCCAAACCGCCCTCCGGGTCACCACCGCACGCCGCCAAAGGGACTTCATCGCCGACCATCTGGCGCACCATATCTGCTGTGCCCTGGGCGACTTGCACTGAATGGGATACAATCACGATACCCACATTGGTCATGTTTCTTCTCCGACAAAATCAGCAATCGATTCAATGATGAGCTCCGACGAGCGAGCGCCAGGGTCGATATGGCCAACCGATCGTTCGCCCAGAAACGAGGCTCTGCCTTTCAGGGCCAGCATGCCCCGCGTTTTTTCGCGCGCCTCGCGTGCGACTGCTGCAATATCCGCAGGACTCTTATCTTCAGACAGGGCTGCGGCAACGGGAGCGAGAACGTCTAGCATTGTTTTCTGGCCGACATCGGACTTACCCCGGGCCTTGACGGCCTCAATGGCTGCAGACAGTGCCTGCGCCACTCTTTTTTGCGTGATGGGTTCAACCAGTTCTTTGCCGAGTCCCATAAACAACGTCCCATAGAGGGGGCCGGATGCCCCGCCTACCTTCATAACCAAGTGCATTCCGGCGGCCTTCAGGGCATCGGGAAAAGGCTTGCTGGACAGACTATCCAGTTCTTCCAGAACCGCCTTCATACCGCGTTTCATATTGTTCCCGTGATCACCGTCACCGATGGCTGAATCCAAATCGGTCAGCTCGTCAGCATGTTCGATTATCGTATCGGCGACAGTCTTGATCAGCCGCCTTGTTACATCGGGTTCCACTGCCATCTATCTGATCCGTCTACCTACTTCATCGAAATATAAAGGTGCATCGAATTGCAGATCCAAATCATCACCCGGAGCAAGATCGCTACGTGGATCTGCCAGCATCGTCAATCGATGATCGCCAATTCGAATGTGAATATGGTTCTGATCACCCAAATGTTCGATCCAGTCCAAAGAAGCATTTGCTGACCTCTTATCGGTCTTGGAAAGACGGACATGTTCAGTCCGGGCACCAATCGAATAGGCATTGCCGGGCGCATTTTCCGGGCGCATTGCCGAAACTGGCAGCACATTAATCGAAGGTTGTCCAAGCCGGGCTGCAACATAGACATTGTCGGGGTCAGAATAAATCTCGCGAGGCGTCCCGATCTGTACCAGCCCACCTTCGGAGAGAATTCCAATCCTGTCAGCCATCGTCATGGCTTCAATCTGGTCGTGTGTGACATAGAGAATGGTTGAACCAAGGTCCCTCTGAATACGCTTCAATTCCAGACGCAGTTCTGCTCGCAGTTTCGCATCAAGCGACGATAGCGGCTCATCCATCAGATAAATCGACGGGTTTCGCACCAGCGCCCGACCGATTGCCACACGCTGCATTTCTCCACCGGAAAGCTGCGTCGATTTATTTTTCAGCTTGTGTTCAATCCGGAGAAGCGACGCTGTCTGCCGCACCTGTTTTTCAATTTCCTCTTCAGAGATTTTTCGCAAAGGGGAGCGCAACGGAAATGCGAGATTGTCGAAGACGCTCAAATGCGGATACAGCGAATATTGTTGAAAAACAAAGGCGACATCGCGCTGGGAAGGCTCAGTCGTTGTGTAATCCGCACCGTCAATCAGAATGGACCCGCTATTGGGTTTTTCGAGCCCCGCAGCCAAACGCAACGTGGTCGTCTTGCCTGCACCGGTGGGTCCCAACAGCACTACGAACTCGCCATCTGCAATGTCGATTGACAGATCTGATACAGCCTCAATCGCACCGAATGATTTTGAAACGCCTTTGAAGGTGACATTCGCCATATCAAACTCCCACCGGCACGATCGGATCGTGCAACTGTGTTTGGATGGCGCGACCTGACTGTTCTTCAAATACCGATAGACGATGGCCGTCAAAGACAAGGCCGACTGTTTCTCCGTTTTGTACCGGAATATTGGCCGCAACGCGGGCCTTCATGTCGCCCCGCGCTGTTGTGACAGTGACAATCTGCGTCGTGCCCAGATACTCAGCGCCGAGCACCGACCCGCGCAGTCGCGAGTTGTCATCAAATTGAATATGTTCCGGTCTGATGCCAAGCATCATGTCCTTATCTTCGATACCTTCTCGCAAATCAGGAAGGACAATAGGCTGGTCGTCAATGCTGATTTTTGCAGGGCCAGGTTCCAGAGAGGCGTGAAACGGTACGAAATTCATCGATGGTGAACCGATGAAATCGGCGACGAACATCGTTGCGGGGCGGTCATAAATTTCCTGTGGTTCCCCATATTGTTCGATCACGCCATGGTTCATGACGGCGATTTTGTCAGCCATTGCCATCGCTTCGATTTGATCGTGGGTCACATAAACCGTCGTTGCCTCGATGGAATTATGCAACTCCCGCAACTCATGGATCATCAAGTCCCGAAACTCGGTATCCAGTGTCCCCAGTGGTTCGTCCATCAGAAACGCCTTGGGGCGCCGCACGATGGCGCGTCCCAAAGCCACGCGCTGCCGGTCACCGCCCGCTAATCCCGATACCGGTTTATCCAGAATATGGTCAATCCGCAGCAATTCAGCTGTCGCTTCGACGCGCTTTCGCACTTCAGCTGAAGGCACACCCTGGCAGAGCAGCGGAAAGCCTATATTTTTCCGGACGTTCATATGCGGATAGAGTGCGAACAGCTGGAACACAAAGGCGATGTCACGCTGGGATGCACGATTGAACGTCACATCTCCACCATCCAGCAGTATTTGGCCTGAAGAGGGAAGTTCAAGCCCCGCAATCATTCGAAGCGTGGTTGTCTTGCCGCATCCGGATGGGCCAAGCATCACGACGAATTCTCCATCATCGATCACAAAGCTCGAATCCTGCACGGCAGTAAAACTGCCGAACATTTTCCTCAGATTTTGAACGCGAATCTCGGCCATCGGGTGTGGTTCCTAATCCGGAAAATGGCTGACGATGATAAACATCACGGTGCCGGTCAAAATGGTGATGAACGAATAGGTGAACAGTGTCATTGCAAAGGGCTGCATAAGCATCAGAACACCCAAGCCGATCAATATCGTAGCCAGCATCTCCCAGGGCCCCCGCCGGAAGACATGTCGGGCCGACGGATGGATGCGATATTGCGCCAGAGGCTCTTCTGATTGTTCCGAACGGGGCGGGCGAGCACGCTGTGCTTCGATCCGGCGTTGATCATCGGTCAGTGTCGCATCGCGCGAATAGGGGCTGGGGGTCATTTGCGTACCGCTCCAAAAGTGATGCCGCGCAGAAGATGCTTTCTGAGCAGGATGGTGAACACAAGTACGGGTAACAGGAACAGGGTGACGCCCGCGCCGATGGCCGGCCAATCCAATCCACCCTCACCAATGATTGTTGGAATGAAGGGTGGTGCTGTCTGGGCTGTTCCGGAGGTCAACAGTAATGCAAAAGCATATTCGTTCCATGAGAAGATCAGACAGAAGATGGCCGTCGCAGCGATGCCGGTTGCCATCTGTGGCAGCACAACTTTTACAAACGCCTGAAGTCGTGTGTAACCATCAATAAGCGCGGCTTCTTCGTACTCACGCGGGATTTCATCAACGAAGCCCTTGAGCAGCCAAACGGCCAAAGAAACATTCACGGCCGTGTAGAGAATGATCATCCCGATGTGAGTGTCAGACAGACCAACGGTCCGGTACATCAGGAATATCGGGATTGCCACCGCTATCGGCGGCATCATTCGGGTCGATAAAATGAAGAACAGAAGGTCATCTGCAAGCGGAATTTTAAACCGGGAAAAAGCATAGGCGGCCAGCGTTCCCAGGAAAATCGACAGAAACGTCGATCCGAACCCGATGATCACCGAATTCATGAACCTTTCGCCGAACTTCGATGGACCCGCGATTACCATATTGCGCGAGCGCACCAGTTTATCGTACCAGGTTTCCGGAGCAGGAAGCGTCGCCATATATTCCGGTGTCTGTCGCGAACGTGTCGTAAACAGATTGACGTAGCCTTCCAGCGACGGTTCAAACACGACCTTGGGCGGATAGGATATGGAATCCGGTGGTGTCTTGAAGCCGGTCATGAAGATCCAGATTAGCGGTATCATCGTTACAAGCGCGTAGAGTACGACGACACCTGCAGCAATTCCCTTCGACCAGCGGCCGGGTTCGACAACGGAGTGGGCGTTGGTGCTCATCTTTGCTTCACCCGGTTAAGTGCCTTGACATAGATGTTTGCCGCACCAAAAACTGTCACGAACAGAATGATCGCAAAAGCCGATGAGAGGCCCGTCCGCCACTTCTCAAACGCCTCTCGTTTCAGGTTTATCGAAGCCAGTTCTGTCACCGACCCCGGGCCACCTGAGGTGAGCTCAACCACCAGATCAAACATTTTGAAATTCTCGATCGCCCGGAACATCACCGCCAGCATCAGAAACGGCAGTACCATCGGTAACGTAATCGACCAGAATGTTCTGAACGGTCCGGCCCGGTCCACTTCCGCCGCCTCATAAATGTAGTCGGGGATGGAACGCATGCCCGCGAGGCATATCAACATCGTATAGGGCGTCCACATCCACGTATCGACGATCACGATGGCCCAAGGTGCAAGGTTCACACTGCCGATCATTTCAAAAGATGACGGATCAACGCCTGAAAAGAAGCCGATGATGTAGTTAAACAGGCCGATTTGGGGCTGATAGAGAAAAGTCCAGAAATTACCGACCACAGCCGGCGACAGCATCATTGGTAACAGGATGACTGTCGTCCAGAACCCGTGCCCCTTGAAGTTCTTGTTGATCAGCCAGGCAAGCGCAAAACCAAGCAACACCTGGAAAAACATTGTCCAGAACAGAAAGTGAGCCGTCACCAGCATATTGTGCCAGATGTCGCTGTCCGTCAGCACCCGTTCATAGTTCCTGAAGCCAACCCATTCGACCGCCCTGTTCGGACGGTTTGCCTTGTAATTGGTGAAAGACAGATAGATCGTCCAGATCAGGGGAAAGACATTGATGGCCAGCAGCAGGATGATCGTTGGCGTGATGAACAGCCAGGCAATCGCCCTGTCGGACAACCCCTTGAGGCGACGCGCCATCGGTTCGGGCGTGCGCCTGGCGGCTGCGGTAGCCATCGTATCGCTGACGGAAGTGTTCGACATGACCGGATCCGGTTCTCAGCAAGGGGCGAAAGTCGCAAATTTTTTGTAGCTTATTCCGTTCCCCCGCCGCCGGAAGGCGGCAGGGGACCGGGAGGCACAGAGGCAGTCTCTAGCCGGAGAGCCTAGAGTTTGCCTTCGTCTTCGAAGGTTTCGGTCCAGTCCTCGATCAGCTTGTCCAAAGCCTCCTGAGCGGTACCCTGGTCGGCAACCACATAGTCATGCAGACGCTTCTGCATCGCCAGCAGCAGTTCTGCATAGGCGGGTTCCTGCCAAAAGTCCTGAACGCCGCTCATTGCAACCAGGAAGTCCGCGGCAAAGGGTTGGCTGTCTTTGAAGCCAGGGTCATTCAACACCGAATTA
Organism: Stappiaceae bacterium; assembly: GCA_039976075.1. Taxonomy (GTDB): domain Bacteria; phylum Pseudomonadota; class Alphaproteobacteria; order Rhizobiales; family Stappiaceae; genus JBDWFY01. Next base: position 231,927 of record JBDWFY010000022.1, on the reverse strand, counting down.
TGCGCCGAATAACCACCAAGCGACCACCATTTGGCCTGAACCGCAGGCTGCGCAAACCACTTGATATACTGCTGGGCTTCGTCTTGCTTGTCCGAATAGGCAATAACCGAAATTCCCTGCCCGCCGAGCGTTGAGGCTTCAACATTCTGACCCGGATTGACGAAGAACCCAATCTTGTCTCCGCCAACATTTTCATCCTTGTAGAGGCCGGGGAAAAAGGCGAACCAGTTCATTGCCATGGCCACCTGACCGGATTTGAAGCTATCCAGACTTTCACCCATGTAACTATTGGTATATCCCGGCGCTGTGCAGCACTCGTAGAGTTCTTTGTAAAATTCCAACGCCTCGACGGCTTCCGGAGAATTTACAGCCCCCTCCATATCGTATTTGCCTGGCGTGTTCTCGTATTTGAAGCCCCAGGCATAAAGCGCACCGGTTGCACCCATGGTAATGCCCTCGGACCCTCGCTCGGTAAAGATATTCACGCCATAGCGTTTTTCGCCGTCAATCTCACGACCCTGAAAGAATTTTGCAATTTCCAGCAGCTCGCGCTGTGTTTTCGGCGGCGCCAGGTCACGACCATATTCAGCCTTGAACGCTTCCTGAATTTCCGGTTTGGCAAACCAATCTTTGCGGTAGAACCACGCATTGGCGTCGCCCATGGCCGGCAAAGCCCAGTAATTCGGTGTACCCTTTGGCCAGGTCGAGTAGGCATAGACGGTCGCGGGTGCAAAATCATCCATGCTGATGCCTTCTTTGTCAAAGAATTCATTCAGCTTGACGTAATGGCCATTTTCAGCACCACCGCCAATCCATTGACTGTCCCCTATCAAAAGGTCGCACAGTTTCCCGCCTGAATTGAGCTCGTTCAGCATCCTGTCAGCAAAGTTCGGCCAAGGCACAAATTCAAATTTCATGCCAATACCGGTTTCAGCCGTAAAATCTTTGGACAGTTCCACCAGCGCATTCGCTGGATCCCAGGCTGCCCAGCATAAGGTGATGTCCTCAGCCTGAGCCGTAGTGGTTGAGGCGACACTTCCGATCGACGCAGCACAGAACAGGGCAGCCGATGTCTTCAAAAAGCTTTTCATGCGATCCTCCCAGATCCCTCCCTGATCTCCTCGAAATTCACGACTTCCGATTGACACTAAGCCATCCCGAAAGTGCGATGTTCCGTTCAGATTCAAGGCGGTCATTTGTTTATTACATTGTTTAGCGTAGACGTTTTACTAAACAAAGCAAGCTCGAAAGTTTGCTGCAATGCGAAGTAAAATCGCACTTTTTATGCCATCTCATTGGAAACAGCACATAATTTTTGTTTAGTAAATTTTAAATTCTGCTCGGCGTCACACTGTGCTACCGCCAATACGGTGCCAAACAAAGCCTGAATTTCGCCTCGTATTCTTGGCATAAACGTAAAAGAGGCGCGAAAGACCGACCGGTCTCCGCGCCTCCAATAATTCAACTCGGTGAACTCAGATTGAGTCCGAGGCGTCTCATGCGTTCATGACCCGCTTACCCGGTGCAGCATCGTGTCGCCCAATAGTTTCCAATTGAACAACTCACGTTTTAGGCAGCAGCAGCCACTTTTGTCAGGAAGTCTGCCACAATCTTCTTGAGATGATCGGTATCGCCTGCAACGTCATCGGATACAGTCTCCACCTGACTAGCCGACTGCGCAGATTCCGCGACGGCGCGCTGTACGTCCGTCATGTTGCGGGCGACACCTTGCGTGCCCTCAGCCACTTCCCGAACATTAGCCGAAATCATCGAGGTAGAAGCGGCTTGCTCCTCAACCGCAGCGGCGATGGCCGATGTGGTTGAATCAGCTTCATCCATCGTTTTGCAGATCTGCTGAATCGCGTCGACGGTTTCCGACGTGGAGGACTGGATGGCATCGATCTGGACCGAGATTTCTTCGGTCGCTTTTGACGTTTGCGTCGCCAGTTCCTTGACCTCGGATGCAACAACCGCAAATCCTCGTCCGGCATCCCCTGCCCTGGCAGCTTCGATCGTCGCATTGAGTGCAAGCAAGTTGGTCTGCTCGGCAATTGCCTGGATCAATGTCACGACTTCACCGATTTTCGACGTCGTCTCGGCAAGATGTTCGATCTTCTCCGACGTTCCACGCGCATTGCTAGACGCCTCATTGACAATGGTCGTTGCCCGAACAACCTGCTGCTCGATTTCCGCAATCGATGAGGAAAGCTGCTCAGCTGCAGTCGCAACAGTTTCAACATTTTGCGACGAAGATGCCGAGACATCCGCAACTTCCGACGCCTTTCCGGCAGTGTCCTTTGACAGGCCCGTCAAGGCCTGTGACGTTGTCTGCAACTGTTCCATGTTGGCTTCGACATTGGAAAGCACATCTTCGACGTCACCCCGGAATCCGTCAATCAAACTTTCAACTTCATGTTGGCGCATCGTCTGCGCAGCCTGATCATCCTGACTGGCTGCCTCAAGGCGAACTCGCTCAAGAGAGTTTTCCTGGAATACCCGAACGGCCTGAGACAGATCACCGATTTCGTCCCGGCGTCTCATTTCATCAATGACAATTTCCAGATCGCCATCGGCAAGCCGGCGTGTGGCATCGACCAGCTTGGTCAGGGGTTGCGCCAATCCCCGATCAATCACCAGAAGACTGATACCAATCGCGATTACCAGCGCGGCAATACCAACGACAATCAGCGCAATTGATCCCTTCGAGAACAAGGATTTTATCGTGGCCGCGTCGGATTCAACGGTCTTCAGCTCATGAGAAATCAAACCGGTAACCGTCGATCCAATCTGCCCGACCGCGTCCGACATGAGTGCCACCTGCTGGAGGGCTTCGGAGGAGCGATCAAGCTTCGTCTTGTGATCAACAAGTAAACCGTTTTCAGCCGCGCCAAAAGCCAGCAGTGCTTCAAGTCGCAATTTGACATCATCAAGCGAAATATCGGCAATCATTTTGTTCATATGCGCACTGGCGGCAGTGATCTTGTCCTGAATGGGAACGATCTGTGCCGCTTCTTCCGTCAGTGCACCTTGCACCAACATCGCCACAAAGCGATTTGCAAAGGCTTGCGCCTCAAGCATCTGCTTGAGTTCTCCGACCTGGCTATCGAGCAGACCGGTTATAATTGCGGCGTTTTCGTCCGACGCAGTCTCAGTATCAATTGTCAGATTGAAGATCTGGTCGTCTATCTGCGTCACAAGCGCATCATCGACGGTTTTCTGCAGGTTGATTGCCTCGTCCAGCAACTTCCGCTGGCCTGCCGCGCTTAAATACGCCCCATTGGCTCGGATATCGCTGACCTTTTTGCTCAGAGCAACCAGGCTGTCCAGACTCTCGTCCGCACCAGTTGTAAGCTCTTGTTCGGTCAACGTTTTCAGCAGACCGGCAACTCTGGTTGTTGACGCTGTAATTCTGTCCTCATAGAGCGAGGAAAGCGCCTGGTCGTCCAAAAAGGCAAGCGTCTGAGACAGACCGGAAATCAGATTGGCTTCGAGGCGTGTTTCAAGCAGCAGCTGTAGTTTCGCCATTTCAGTATTTGCCAGGCGATCAACCAGCGCTTTACTTTTCTCCACGGCGTCCTCTCCTCCAAGAACGACCGTAAAGTAGGCATCATCCACGATCGGTGTGATGACTCCATTCAGACCTTCATATACCGCGAAAAGTTCTTTCATCCGCGCACGATTGGCGTCGATTGACTCAATTCGCCGTGCCGTTGCCAGCCCAAGGTCATTCAGCTTGGCCTCAAATGCTTTCCCGGTTGCTCTCAGACCTTCCACGGTCTGTCGGTTCGCATCGGTCACGGTGATGTTTTCTGCTTCCGCCTGCAGGTGCAGGACTGACTTGTGCAACGTGTCCATCGCAGACTTGCGATTTTCTTCAGAGGCACTCCCAGCAACTTCAGCGGCTGCCGTTGAAATATCCGCACTGGTTACTGCCAATTTAGCTGCAGCGCCGATCGACGGCAGACTTTGCTCTGCGAGGGTGTTAAAGCCCCGTTCAACCACGTTAAACGAATAAAGTCCGATACCAACAGCCAAAGCCGTCAGCAGAACGATACTACCAACGGCTGCAAACATTTTCCCGCGAATTCGAAGTGTCGGACCCCAGCGCCGCGCCTTCTCTTCGGTGGTCGTTTCCTGCGTGTCTTCCGTATGTGCGTTCATTTTGTCTCTCCCCCCCGGGAGCGAATTACGTCAAAAATCAACAGTATCGAAAAAGGGCGATCTCCGTCAGGAGATCGCCCTGGCAGTCAATTTCAGCTCGCAGGCTCTTCAATCGGCTTGAAGGAACCGTCTTCCTGGATGTCGGTCATGAAGACCTTGTCCATGCCCTGATTGTCATCAGAACCGTAGGAAAGCGTGACGCCACCAAGGTCAAAGTTACCTGTTGACCAGAATGCGTTCAGGAAGTTTTCCCGCGTCAGATCTTTACCCGCAGCTTCAAGACCCATCACAGCCAGACGACCAACCATATAGCCTTCCAGCGTAACAAAACCTGGTTCAGCTTTCGGATCGACAGCCTTCAGAGCAGCCTGGTAATTTTTCACCAGCGGCAACTGATCATCCCATGGGTATGGAACCACCTGTGACACGATCACATCTTCACCTGCATCACCCAGCTCGTTTGACAGCGCCTTGGAACCAACAAAGGAAATGTTGACGAACTTGGAATCCATCTTCACCTTTTTTGCCAGTTTGATGAATTCGGAAATTGGCTTGTAAGCACCAACCATGACCACTGCATCCGGCTTCGCCTTGCGGATGTCCAGCAATGCAGCTTTTACTGCAACGGTGTTGCGCTGGTATGTACCCTGAGCAACCAGCTCCAGGCCACGCTTTTCCAACGCAGCATTGACGCCTTTCAGACCAACACGACCAAATGCATCATCCTGATAAAGGATCGCAATTTTATCGAGTTTCAAGCGGTCATGCAGGTGCGCAATCCAAGCTTCGGTTTCAGCAGCGTATGTTGCCCGCACATTGACAATATTGCCGTGCTTCGTATCACGCAGGAAGCCTGCGCCGGTGAACGGGCCGACAAAAGGCACTTTGGCGGCAGTTGCAATCGGCTGAGTTGCCTTGGATGTCGGCGTTCCGACAGGTCCGATCAGGCCGAAGACTTTGTCTTCTTCGATCAATTTGGTGACCTGCGCAATCGAACGGTCCGGCTCATAGCCATCATCATAACTAACCAGTTCAATTGTCCGGCCGTGAACACCGCCAGCGGCATTCGCTTCGGCAAAGGCTGCTTCAAGTCCAAGCTTCATACCTGTACCAAGTGCAGCGGCTGGACCTTCCAGAGCTGCAGCCTGACCAAACTTGATCGTCGTATCGGTGACGCCATCCCCAGCGAGAGCGTATCCAACAGTACTCATCGTCATAGCAGCAAATAGCGGTGCCACCCTGTTTATGGTTGTTCTATTCATTTTATTCCCCTCAGTTTCCCAACTTCAGGTAGGACTATTGAATATGGAGATGAAAATTTACTTAAAGAGCAAAGAAATGGGGATTATCTTATCTATCAATTCAAATTTATTATTGATGAAATATTACCTTTTCGCTTCAATAGGCTTTAATATTCCAGATTATTGATAAAATTAGCAATATATATAGTACAAATACGTACATAAATTCTGAAAATACGTAACTTCCGCAAAGTAATTGACGATGTAATTAGCAATATTTCATTCGAATATAAGCAGGTATATCCTTTGAAAACTTACAACCTCACGCTTATTGAAGCAAACGGTGTTCCGCTGATCGATTTAATCTCCTGAAACGTTCGAATGCCCCAAATACCAGCTTCGCGCCCAATTCCAGATGCTTTGGTGCCGCCAAAGGGCGCACCCTGTGCACGACTGGTTCCATTGACCTGTATCATCCCTGCCTGCAGTCGGCATGCAAGCCGATCCGCACGGTTCATATCCGTCGTTTGCACATATGCAGCCAAACCATAATCTGAATGATTTGCCTGGGTGAGCGCATCCCCTTCGTCTTTGAACCGGCTAACGGTCAAGACAGGCCCAAACACTTCTTCCTGTGCAATGCTCATCTCAGGCGTCACATCCGCAAACACTGTTGGCTTTACGAAAAATCCCTCATCAAATCCGTCGGGACGACCCAGTCCACCGGCGACCAATGTGGCGCCTTCATCCAGTGCCTGCCTAATATAGTTCTGCACCCGATCAAATTGCGTTTCGCTGACAAGGGGACCGATATGGCTCCCTGGTTGGTTGGGATACCCGACCGTCGTATTTTCGGCCTCCCGTGCTGCCAGAGTCACCGCGTGATCGTATACACAATCCTCGACAAGCATTCTGGAAGCGGCATTGCATGATTGTCCGGCATTGCGGAAACAATGCGCAACACCTTGTTTCACGGCAATCTCAAGATCACAGTCGGCGAACAGCAGATTGGGGGACTTCCCGCCAAGCTCAAGTGCCACGCGTGTGAAGTTTGCAGCCGCCGACAGAGCAACCGCGCGCCCGGATCGGGTCGATCCTGTCAAAGAAATAATGTTGACGTTCTTGCTTGCACAAAGCTGCGCTCCGGAAGAACCGTTCCCGCTAACCAGATTGAACACGCCGGGAGGCACGCCGGCAGTTTCCAGGCATTCAGCAAACAGCAATCCTGTTAGAGGCGCCAACTCAGAAGGTTTCAATATCATTGTACAGCCGGCAATCAACGCGGCACCAACCTTGAGAGCGATCTGATTAAGCGGCCAATTCCAGGGTGTGATCAGTACCGCAACACCCATTGGCTCATATCGAATGCGATGCTCAGGCTGTTCCGGGGAAACAGGAATGTCAAAGTGGTTGTCTTTCGCCGCAGCGAGAATTGCCGCCAGATGGTTGAGAGCCGTATCAACCTGGTTTTTTCTGGCAAAGTCTATCGGCGCGCCTATTTCAGCCGAAATCAGCTGGGCAAACTCTTCCCGTCGTTTGTCGATTTCGCCGATCAATCGAGTAAGTGTCTCAAGACGAACCGCAAGTCCAGCTCGATTCCAGCCGTTGTCAAACGCAGCGCGCGCCGCCTGGACGGCGCGATCAGCGATCTCCCTGTCCCGCTCGCTTAAGGTTTCAGCGCCACCAGATCCACATTCCGCAACATCTGACTGTTCAACCGGCAACCACTTCCCATTAATGAAATGGTACAGATCGACAGCGCTTGATTTCATCCCAGAGATTTCAAGCATTATCCTGCTTCTCCGTCATTCCGTCTTGTCTCGCACGCGTCGGATTATTCGAGTTTTCTTGAGGCCAATGACCCCAGATCCGGCCTCCACACTCGATTTACCAAGGCTTTGGCACTTGGAGCAGAACCATTTGGCACCAATTTTATGAGACCAATTTTTGACACGTGGACCGTGAATCTCGGTCTGTCACCCGTAATTTGGAAGATCGGTTGAAGATAGAGAGGTTTTTTACGCGCGGTACTATTGGCGCTTAACCGCACAGCTGAGACGCATGGGAGTCCGGCAAGATGCCGCTCACGCGTTCCCCATCGCTCGCAACCTAAGCATCGCAACAATCCCAAAAACCGGTCCAAGCGCCAGAATCGCCAGGACCGGCGCCCACCCCAGAACGTTTACAAGCAGCGGCATTCCCTGAACGGTAAAGAATGTGAGCGTAAATCCGAGAGCGGTTTGCAATGTCATCAGACTACCTGCCTGTTCCGGGCTGGAAGCATCAGCAACCAGCGCCGAAAACTGCGCGGAATCGGGAATGATTGTAATACCCCAGACCACGACAACAACAAATGTCAACCAGACTGGGCCACCGAACGTCGCTGCAGTTGCAAGAGCGGACAGTCCGCTGAGGGCCATGGCAATGATCGTCGTTTCGGCCTTGCCCACCTTATCTGCGAACCATCCGGCATACACACAGGAGATACCCCCGGCGCCGATCGCCACAAAGGCTGTGATTTTTGCCAGTTGCTCAGCCTCCTGTGTCGGCAGAGAAGAGCCATAGGAAACGGCCATTGCAGCCCCAATCCAGGCCCACATGGCGTAGAGTTCCCACATGTGTCCCAAATACCCGGCATAGGCCAGCCGCACGCGTCGGTTCTTCCAGGCAATGGCAATCATTCCTGGATGAAAACGTGCCGCCGTTCCATGATGGGGGCCCAAGGATACAAGCAGGCATAGCAATCCGGCGACGATCGCAGCCAGAGAAGCGATGGCGACTGTCAACCGCCAGTCAGATCCTCCTGCCAACGCAAGCAGGTGGGGCGAAGCCGAGCCCAAAGTGAGAGCGCCAACGAGAGCACCAACGAGAAAACCGCGATCCTTCTGTCCCCAACCCACAGCAATTTTCATTCCCACCGGATAGACGCCAGCCAGAAATGCGCCCGTAGCAACACGGATCGCCACCGCACCAAGACTGTCCGGTGGAACAATGAGCAGCAGCGCATTGGCAAATCCTGCACCCAGGGCCGACATCATAAAAACCCGTCGGGGATCAAACCGGTCAGCAATGCCCAGCAAGGCCGACACCAGCGCACCGATAACAAAACCGACCTGAACACCGCTCGTCAATGCCGCCTGCTGAAAGGATGACAGTCTCACTTCCCGAATCATGTCCGGCAGGATTGCCGCCGAAACAAACCAAAGGCTCATGGCGGCAACTTCTGCAACCAACAGCAGGCTAATCGAACGTGTCTTCAAGGATGTCATTTTTACCGGCTGGCCGTTCGGGGAACTTAAAGGGCATGAAGTGTATGGTTTTGGCCGGTTTGGCAACTCACCATTTCGTTTCACTAAACACTTGAATTCAGAATCAACCCAGCTCTGCGCATGTAAGCGCTTTCACATTCGACAAATCTTCAATTCGTGCATTTTTGATGAGCTGAAATGAATTTGGCTGAGCTGCCAATCCCTAAACCTGCTCAAGTCTGCACTATCCCCGACCCAGTGAGAGTTTCACTCCTGCCACGGGACTCACACAAACCAGCGCTTGAAACCGAGGCACCACGAGTCACCTCGACTGCCATTTTCAACAAACGCCTGGCTAGACGAAAGTCGTTTCGACGCCTCATTAATACCACCTCGTTTGGACGGAAGTGAAATGGGTTGTGTTGTTTTGCGAGGTACACGCTTGTTCTCACTGATGTGGTTGGCTTTAATATCCGAAGGCATTACAGCTTGCCGCCTATGCAAGATCACTTTGGGAGAAACCGATGTCTGTACTAAAATCCTGGAACGCAGTTGCTCCGAGACTGATTGATGTCGCGATGGGCCGCTCCCCTGCCGACCTGGTGATCAAGAATGGCCGCTGGGTGAATGTTTATTCCGGTGAGGTCATTTCCGGGACCGACATCGCCATTTCTCAGGGCCGCATCGCCTTTGCCGGACCGGATGCCTCTCACGCTGTCAGCACCGCAACGAAAATCATTGAAGCTGACGGCATGTACCTGACCCCCGGCTTGTGCGATGCGCACATGCATGTGGAAAGCGGCATGGTCACCGTCACAGAGTTTGCCCGGGCAGTGATTCCCCACGGCACGACTTCGATGTTTATAGACCCGCACGAGATTGCCAATGTGCTCGGCCTCAAGGGCGTTCGCTTGATGCATGATGAGGCCGTGGGGTTGCCAATCAATGTATTGGTGCAGGTTCCAAGCTGCGTTCCATCTGCACCCGGTCTGGAAAATGCCGGTGCTGTTTTGAATGTTGAAGACATCGAAGAAGCCCTTGGCTGGCCTAATATCTGCGGACTGGGGGAAATGATGAATTTCCCCGGCGTCGCCATGAACGATCCGAAGATGATTGGTGAGATCGGTGCAACCCAGCTTGCAGGAAAAACAGTCGGCGGCCATTTCGCATCACCTGATCTGGGCCTGATGTTCCACGGATACGTTGCCGGTGGCCCGGCCGACGATCACGAAGGAACACGAAAGGAAGATGCAATTGCCCGTGTCCGTCAGGGCATGCGCGCGATGCTGCGCCTGGGGTCGGCCTGGTATGACGTAGCAACTCAGATCAAGGCTGTCACCGAAGACGGATTGGACCCGAGGAACTTCATTCTGTGCACAGATGACAGCCACTCCGGCACGCTGGTCAATGACGGCCACATGAACCGGGTTGTTCGCCATGCCATTCAGCAGGGCTTGAAGCCAATCACGGCCATCCAAATGGCGACACTGAACACTGCTCAGCATTTCGGAATGGAACGCGAACTTGGATCAATCGCGCCTGGCCGGCGCGCCGACATGATCCTGACATCGGATCTGGCCAGTTTGCCTATTGAAATGGTGATCGCCCGGGGTGACGTACTGGCAGAAAACGGATCCTTGAAAGCAGATATTCCCGCTTATCCCTACCCGGATTACGCAAAAAACACCGTTAATCTGGGCAAGGTGCTCTCGGCAGAGGATTTCGTCATTCCAGCACCGTCCGGTGCTCGGCAGGTCCGGGCGCGCGTGATCGGCGTTATCGAAAACCAGGCGCCGACAAAAGCACTGGAAGCGGAGCTCGTTGTTGACGACAACGGTACTGTCTCGATGGACAGGTCTCAGGATGTTTGCCAGATTGCTTTGGTTGAACGCCACCGTGCAACGGGGCACGTCACTAATGGGTTCGTTTCCGGGTTTGGCTACAACCGGAATTGTGCCGTGGCCTCTACCGTGGCTCATGACAGCCATCATATGATCGTTGTTGGCACCAATCGGGATGATATGGCCCGTGCAGCCAATAAACTGGGAGAAATCGGCGGAGGCATTACGGTTTTTGCCGACGGTCAGGAACTGGCAACGGTCGAACTGCCCATAGCCGGCCTTATGTCAAATGAGCGGTCAGAGGTTGTTGCAGCGAAAGCCGACAAGATGGTCCAAGCCCAGAAAGACTGTGGCTGTACTTTGAACAACGCCTACATGCAGCATTCTCTTTTGGCGCTGGTTGTCATCCCGGAACTCAGGATCTCCGATCTTGGCATTATCGACGTGACGCAATTTGAAAAAGTCGACCTCTTTGTTTGATTAGCTTTTACTCAAGAATAGATGTAAACCCTACGTTAGTTACTATTTTGGCCCCACTAGGTGGCCGATTTTGGCACTACCCGATTCTTTTCATTCGGTGTGTGCTGGCAAAGGTTGGGCATGTTCGGCCGCTGGCAGTTTGATTACTTAACCAGCGGGCAATGAAAACTTAAATTCCACGTCAGCGTTTTCCGCTTAATGTTGACGAAAACAAAAACTTCGAGCCTGCCCAAGTCTGATCGTCCAGGATCAAACAACTTCTGTAAACAGAGGGAAACAGATGACTTTCAAAAAACTGCTACTGACACTTTCAGCTGGTGCATCAATGGCCGTGGCAGCCGGAATCGGCAGTGCCCATGCGCTTGACAAAATCACCGTTGCCTATTTCTTGGAATGGCCAACAGCGAACCAGGTTGCGCAAATAGAAAAAACGTATGACGAAGCACTCGGCGTCGAAGTTGAATGGCGCGCCTTCGGCAACGGCAACGAAATGACTCAGGCCATGGTCTCCGGCGATGTGCAATTGGCCTACAGCCAGGGATTTGTGCCTTTCGTCGTTGGCGTCACAAACGGGGCTCCGCTCAAGATGGTTGGTGTCGCTGTAACCTATGCAGAAAACGATCTTTGCATTGTGCGAGATGATTCTGGCATCACCCAAGACAATGCCAAAGAACTCGAAGGCAAGAAAGTTGCAACGCCACTCGGTAACGTAACTCACTATAAAATGCTGAAGACCATGGAGCACTTGAAAGTTGATCCGGACAAACTTGAAATTGTTCAGATGAACCCGGCCGATGGCGCTGTCGCACTTGTTCGGGGCGATGTTGTCATGGCGTGTGGTTTTGGCGGCGCACTTGATCGCATGAAAACGGTCGGCAAGCCTCTTATGACGGGTGCTGAGCAGGAAGCAATCGGTATCAACACGTTCGATATCATTTCCGTAACAGACAGCTTTGCTGCCGATCATCCTGATCTGGTCAAGAAGTTCATTGCTGTAACGGATGCCGCTAATGCGACTTACAACTCCGACCCTGACAGCGTTTATGAAACAGTTTCAAAGGCTGCGGGCATGGATCTGGATGCCACGAAAGCAACCATGGCCAACTTCGGCTTTCCCAGCGTTGCTGACCAAGCCGGCGAAAATTGGCTTGGTGGCGGTGTACAGGCCGCAACCAAGGGTGTTGCTGATGTGATGTCTGCCGCAGGTGGTCTTGAAAAGCCCCTTGATGACTACTCACAATTCATCGACGCCGGCTATCTTAAGTAAGCCTCATAATCGGGCGGCGGAAACTTCCGCCGCCCTTTTTGTATCTACATCAAGCTTGATCGGGGTGGGCGATGAGCGGCATTCAAATTGACAATACTTCCATGACATTCACCTTGACTGGTGGCGGAGAAATTCATGCGCTTCAAGACGTATCGCTGGACATAGCACAGGGTGAAATAGTTTCCGTTCTGGGTCCTTCGGGCTGCGGGAAAACAACGCTTCTGAATATTATCGCGGGCTTCCTTTCTCCAACACGCGGCGAAATACGCATGAACGGGCATACTGTTGTCGGCCCCGATGCTGAGCGCGGCATGGTTTTCCAGCAAGGGGCGCTTTTCGAGTGGCTGTCCGTAGAGGGCAACATTGCCTTTGGTCCACGCATGGCGGGGAAACCCGGCAAAGAAACCAAGGAGAAGGTTCAGCATCTGCTCAATCTTGTTGGCCTGAGCGGATTTGCCGAAAAGCCTGTCTATCAGCTCTCCGGTGGCATGCAGCAGCGTGTTGCCCTTGCCAGATGCCTCGCCAACGAACCCGATGTCATTTTGATGGACGAACCGTTAGGTGCGCTTGATGCTCTGACCCGGGAAAAAATGCAGGACCTGGTTCTCAAGCTCTGGAAAGAGACCGGCAAGACAATCATTCTGATAACGCACTCGGTCGAAGAGGCTCTGTATTTGGGCGAACGCCTCATCGTGATGGCACCGCGACCGGGACGAATCGAAAAAGAATACCGTTTGCCATTTGCCGAAATGGGCCTGACTCAGGACGCTCGTGACGTGAAGTCCGCGCCCGAATTCGTTAAAAATCGCGAAGAGATACTGTCGATGATCTGGAGTATGGAAGAAGAAATCATGGCTGGCAATTAGGGCGATGGGCTTGATGCAAATCGATACCATCCAGTTGCTACCTAGCTTTAATGTGACCTTGCGCCCTTATTGCACAACGTTTTTCGATAAGAAGGCCGGTCTGAGGGGGACACCATGAGTGAACAAAAGAAACCATCTGATCTGATGATGTGGCTCGGCTTGGAAGATAATGCCTTCACACGTCAGAAGACTGTTAAATTCGGCGATGCCAGCGCCGTTAATTCTGGGCGATTTTATTCCATATTAATCATCGCTATCCTGCTTATTGCCTGGATACTCACGTCGTATTTTGGTCTCGTCAAACCATTTTTCTGGCCGACAATAGACGGCACGATTGACCGGGCCGGAAAACTGATCAGCGAAGGATTTCGAAACGTTTCCATTTGGGAACATGTCGGCATCAGTGTTTATCGCGTGATTTCAGGGGTTATCTACGGATCAATCATCGGTATTCCGCTCGGTTTCGCCATGGGTCTCTCATCCGTTGCCCGTGGTTTCTTCGACCCCATTGTCGAGTTCATGCGCCCAATTCCGCCACTGGCACTTATTCCGCTGATTATTCTGTGGTTCGGGATTGACGAGACCGCGAAGATCTTTCTGCTGTTCCTGGCCTCTCTGTTCATCATGACGATTGCTGCACGTTCCGGTGTTTCAAGTGTGCGGATTTCGAAAGTCCATGCAGCCTACTCGCTTGGTGCGTCGAAAATGCAAGTCCTGCGACATGTGATCCTTCCCAATGCTCTCCCGGAAATCTTCACCGGTCTCAGAACATCCATGGGTGTTTGCTGGGGTACGGTTGTCGCTGCCGAGCTGGTTGCTGCTGACAAGGGTGTCGGATCGATGATCATGATCGCCAAGAACTTTCTTCAGACGGACACGGTCGTCATCGGCATCATTATTATCGGACTCATTGGTTATTCGATCGAACTTCTGATGCGCTATGCCGAGCGGCTTCTCATCCCATGGAAAGGGAAAGGCTGATCCTTTCCAATTTCATCGCAATAAAAAAGCCCCGCCATCATGTGATGACGGGGCTTTTTCTATTCAGAAACCGCACTTCAAACCTTAACGCGCTCTGATTTGGGATCATAAAACGGTTTGGTGGTTGCCTGCGCAGAATACCGCTCGCCTGCAATCTCAATCTCATAGCTTGAAGCCAGCATATCGGCGACCTTTTCGCCTGGTTCAGTACAGGGCACGTAACCCATGCCGATCGACGCTCCCAGATGATGACCGTAATTGCCGGAAGTCAGGTAGGAGACGATCTTGCCATCCCGAAGCACCGCTTCGTTGTGAAACGTCAACGGCTCCGGATCGTCTATCCGAAATTGCAACAATCGGCGGTCCAGTCCAGCCTCTTTCTTCCTCAGAACAGCGTCACGGCCGATAAAATCCGGTTTGTTGAGCTTGACGGCAAATCCCAAGCCTGCCTCCAGTACATGATCCTCGTCAGTGATGTCGTGTCCGAAGTGGCGGAACGCCTTTTCGATCCGGCAGGAATCCATCGTGTGCAACCCGCACAGTTTGAGTCCGGTTCCTTCGCCGGCTGCCATGATTGTTTCAAAAACATGCGCTGCCATTTCAACCGGCACATAGACTTCCCAACCCAGTTCACCGACATAAGTCACTCGATGCGCACGAGCGACAGCCATGCCAATTTCAATTTCACGCATGGTCCCGAACGGGTGGTTTGAATTCGAGAAATCATTCGGCGACACTTTCTGCAACAAGTCACGGGCATTGGGGCCCATGACACACAGAACTGACTCGCTGTTGGTGACATCCTGAATGAACAGATGCGCTTCGCCATCCGCATGGCGGCGAAGCCATGTTATATCCCGCTGTATGGTCGCAGCCGGTACGATCAGCAGATAGGCAGTTTCAGTCAGACGCGTTACAGTCAGGTCGCACTCGATCCCGCCGCGCTTGTTGAGCATTTGCGTATAGACGAGACGGCCGCTGGGAACGTCGACATCATTGCCGCAGATATTCTGCAGGAAGGCACAAGCGTCTTTGCCCTCAACCCGGATTTTACCGAATGAGGACATATCATAGAGGCCGACCCCTTCCCGGATCGCCTGATGTTCCTCACGCTGATTGTCAAACCAGTTCTGGCGCTTCCAGGAATACCGGTATTCACGTTCCTGTCCTTTACGCGCAAACCAGTTCGCCCGCTCCCATCCGGCAAATTCGCCAAACACGGCGCCGTGCTGCTTCAGCTGCTCATGCACTGGTGAACGCCTGATCCCCCTGGCCGTTGTCATCTGACGATAAGGGAAGTGATCGGCATAAAGCAGGCCAAGCGATTCCGTGGACCGTTGGTAGAGATAACTTCTGTTGGCCTGAAAGGGTTGGACACGGCGGATGTCTACATCCCACAGATCAAACGGTGGGTCACCGTCATCCATCCATGCCGCAAGCGCCATGCCCGCACCGCCGGAGGACTGGATACCAATTGAATTGTACCCGCAGGCAACCCAGTAGTTTTTCACCTCCGCCGCTTCACCCAGGTAATAGCGATCATCGGGCGTGAAACTCTCCGGGCCATTGAAGAACGTATGGATACCCGCTTCCGCCAGCATCGGAAGGCGATCGACCGCGCTTTCCAGTATCGGCTCAAAATGATCGATATCCTCGGGCAACTGATCAAAACAGAAATCTTCCGGAATGCCCTTCATACCCCAGGGCTTTGCTACCGGTTCAAACGCGCCGAGCAACATTTTACCGGCATCTTCCTTGTAATAAGCACATTCATCCGGAACCCGAAGAACAGGCAAACGCGGTAAATTCGGGATATTTTCCGTTACAATGTAAAAATGCTCACAGGCGTGAAGTGGCACCGCCACACCGGCCATTGCACCCACGTCCCGCGCCCACATGCCGGCGCAGTTGACCACATGCTCACAGTCAATGTGTAACGGTTCGCCATTTTGTTCGACGGAAACGCCGCTGATTCGGCCGTCCTGTTTGTGAATTGCCGTGACTTTGACATTCTCGACAATCTTAGCACCAAGATTGCGTGCGCCCTTGGCTAATGCATGGGCAATATTCGCCGGATCCCCCTGCCCGTCCTTGTCCAGATAAACAGCTCCGGTCAAGTCGGAAGTCTCGACATAGGGATAGCGCTCCCGGACTTCCTGGGCCGAGATTTCTTCCACATCGACACCAAATGCCCGCGCCATCGACGCGCTGCGAAAAATCTCTTCCCTGCGTTCCTCGGTGAGTGCAACGGTTATCGATCCGCAACGGCGGAAACCGGTTGCTACCCCCGTTTCCTCTTCCAGCGTGCCATAGAGCTCCTGACTGTATTTGGAAAGCCTCGTCATGTTGGTCGTAGCGCGCAGCTGGGCAATCAGACCGGCAGCATGCCAGGTGGTGCCGGATGTCAGCTGCTTTCGCTCAAGCAGTACGATATCCTTCCAACCCAGTTTCGCCAGATGGTAGGCGACGGAACAACCGGATACACCACCGCCAATAATGACGACGCGTGCCTTATCAGGAAGAGGACTACTCATGATCAGGTTCTTTCTTATTCTGGTTCCCACGCCGGGATATCTGTTCGGACGAATGCGCAACAGCACATATTGGATTCATAGATGTCGAGACCTGTGCCGGGAGCGGCAAGAACGGAGTTATTCGAGATTGCAAATTCAACCACACACGTCTCCAGACGGTTCAGTAGACAGGGGGTGAAACCACCCAGACAAGGATTGCAGGTTCGAGCCCGAAGTTTTCCCAGCGATATTTTCGATTTTGAAACTGAAAACTATCTCCCTCGCTGAGGTCATAGCGATGCTCACCGATCCACAGCGACAACGAGCCGGAAACGACATACCCACCTTCGTTGGTTGGTCGTGCTTCAATCCACGGATTGGCCGCCCCGGGCTCGAACACGGTGCGGATCATTTCAAAGTCGCCTGACAAATGCGGCGAGAGAAGTTCTTCGGTCGCACCATCCGTTTTTGAGCCCAATCGGGCGCGACTGCCGGCCCTTACAACAACCCCGCGATCTTCCTCAAAATTGGTTTCATTGCGAAAAAAGAAGCTGACCGGCATGCTGAAAACCTGAGAAATTTTCCGCAAATCCGGCAGACTGGGTTCGGTGTGCCCGCGCTCGATCTGGCTCAGCCATCCCGTTGACCGATCGATGGTGAGTGCCATATCCGCCAGCCTTATCCCCCTGGCCTTCCTCAATGCGCGAATGTCCGCGCCGACATGGTGTCGCTCAGTGGTGTTTTTGATGGCGTCACTTTCTGAAGATATCGGCATGACTTACGCTCAAAATGAAATTTCTATTCTTTTTTTCATTTTTTTTATGATTGAGCAAGTTTCTTTTTTGTTCAACTGAACAAGTTTTCGGCGCCACCATTTCATGGAAAACTCCATGTGTTCGGTCGCAGCGTGCCTGTGTGTTTGATCGGCGCTGACACCAAGAGATCCGGTAGGTCGATAGGCTGGGCAGAACCGATATGCCTCAACACAATTCGCCGGGAAAACACACTACCACAATGCCACGACTGGATAGGTTGTAGTGCCAGATAGAACGATCTAGTGTACCAGTGACGGGGACGATACAAAATCAGGAGGAAACGTATTGAGGGATGCGATTTTTCATATCGATCGCGGCGAAACGCTGACGTTGCAGGATCAAATTCAAGAGAAGCTGGTTTCTGCCATCTTGTCAGGTAGTTTGGCTCCCGGATCGCCGCTGCCTTCAACACGATTACTGGCAACACGATTACGCGTTTCACGCAACACCGTCACGCTCGCTTATCAGTCCCTCGCAACGGATGGCTATCTGGTACCAAGAGAGCGTTCCGGGTTCTTCGTTGCTGAAGACGTTGTCACCATCTCCGATTTTACATCCCGCAAAAAAGCCCCGGTCTGCTCTGAAACGCTAGATATCAGCAAATGGCTGGCCATTACGCCTTCAACGCAACAGAATATCGAAAAACCGGCAAACTGGCACGACTATCCATTTCCGTTTATTTACGGCCAGTCTGATCCTGCACTGTTTCCGTTCCACGAATGGCGGGAATGCACCCGACAGGCTGTGAGCCGAAAGCTTGTCGAAGCATGGACCGACGATTCCATCAATCAGGACGATCCGATGTTCGTGGAGCAGATCCGCCAACGTCTGCTTCCCCGTCGGGGCATCGATGTGTCTCCAGATGAAATCCTTGTGACGATGGGAGCGCAAAATGCCATCTATTTGCTGGCCAATCTTATTGTCGGTCGCGATACCCGGGTTGGAATAGAAGATCCAGGCTATCCCGATGCCAGAAACATCTTCTCCTTAAAGACAGACAAGCTTCAGACACTGCCAGTCGATGATCAGGGCGTTGTGATGGGGGATGAACTGCGAAGCTGTCAGCTGGTCTTTGCAACGCCCAGCCACCAGATGCCGACAAACGTCACGATGAGCATCGAACGCCGCCGTGCGCTGCTTGCTTGGGCCGCGGATACCGGATCAATGATCATTGAAGACGATTATGAGTTCGAAACCAACTATCTGGGGACCCCGACACCAGCGTTGAAATCGCTCGATAGCACCAACAATGTCATCTATATCGGTTCGTTGTCCAAATCACTCGTTCCGGGCCTCAGAATTGGCTACATGGTCGGCTCGAAGGAACTTATAGAAGAAGCACGAGCCTTGCGGCGACTGATGTTTCGGCACCCTCCGGGAAACAATCAGCGCGTTGCCGCGCTGTTTCTGGCGCTGGGGCATCATAACAGCCTCATTGGTCGGCTACACCGTACTTACAAGACGCGCTGGCATACGATGAAGGAGAGTTTGGATTCCCATCTCCCAGGCTGGGCGCAAAGCAGCAATTTCGGCGGAACTGCCTTCTGGATGCGCGGACCTGAATGGCTGGACAGTCGGAAGCTGAAAGAAAAGGCCCTCGAATTTGGCGTTTTAATCGAACCGGGCGACGTGTTTTTTACCGATCAGCAGGCAAACAAGAACTTTTTCCGCCTCGGTTTCTCATCGATTCCGACTGAACGTATCGAGCCCGGCATTGCCAAGTTGGCAACGGCAATCAATATGTTGCAGAAGAACCGATAGAGCGCTTCAGGCGATCAAAGGTTCGATGGAGCTAAAAAAGCCGAAGGCGATACGCCTTCGGCTTTTTCAACTTCCCCCTGACTCCCAACAAGTCAGTTGTTGGTTTTGCCGGCCACAATCCGATCAAGGATAAGAGCACAGAACAAAATCGCCAGCCCGGCAAGAATTCCCTGTCCTTCAGAAGCAAATTGCAGGGCTTCTAGCACATCCTCCCCAAGTCCTTTCGCTCCGATCAGGGATGCCACGACCACCATTGCCAATGATAATAAAATGGTCTGATTCACGCCTGCCATAATCGTCTTGGCTGCCAACGGAAGATCAACTCGGAACAACAGGTAAGTTGAAGTCGCACCGAAGGCCAGTGCAGCCTCGCGAACCGAGGGGGGGACTTGTTGCAATCCCAGAACTGTCAATCGTATGACAGGCGGTGATCCAAAGATCAGTGTTGCGACGATCGCCGCAGGTTTCCCCGCCCCGAAAAAGGCGATCACCGGGATCAGATAAACGAACGACGGCATCGATTGCATGAAGTCAAGAATCGGCCGAACCACGGAAAATACCTTCGGTTTTCGGGCACATAAAATACCAAGCGGAATTCCGAAAGTCACCGACACCATCGCAGCCGCACCGAGCAGAGAAATGGTTGTCATCGCTTTTTCCCAAAAGCCCAGCACACCCAGATACGCCAACGCTGCCAACGTGAAAATCGCAACCCGGCTTCCACCGGAGAGCCATGCCAGCATGGTTACAAACAAGATGACTACAGGCCATGGCGTTCCGACAAATACCGTTTCCAGACCATCAAGCAGGGAGCGGACTCCCAGTGTGATGGCATTAAAAACCTCTGCTCCGGACTGTTTTGCCCACTCAAAACCACCCTTGATCCAATCACCGGCCGCGATCCGGTATTCCTTGTCCGTCGGGAAATCCAGGAGCCAGGGAACCAGATCCGGACGCGCAAAACGAATAGAAGAAAGACCGGCAACAAGTAGGAAAACAATCGTTGCGAGCGCGATCCGTTCGACTGGCAACCCAGAAGGCAAATCTGGATCCGAACGCCATCGCGTAAAGCGTGTTTCAAGCGCCCAGTTTGCGGTGACAGCAGCAACAAACTTCGCAGCGACAATCACAAACAAACCGAACAGCATCAACATTGCAGCATCGCCGGATGCGGCGTCTGCCTTCGCCAATGCATCGGTCAATGCCCCGTCCAGTGATTGGGCGGCGCGCTCAAGTGAATCCAGACTGGAAGCCCCTGTCTCACGCGCCTTTTCAATCTGTTCGAGCCGCATGTTGAGAGTCTTCCGGATAGACTCGGCGCGCTGCAGTTGGTCTTGACCCAAGTCACCAAGCCATCCCCGCAAAAGCTGAATCCAGCCAAAGCTCTCTGCCAGCAGGAAGACCATGAACCAGGACCAAAGCCCTCTCGCCCCGAACCAAACCGGACTGAACAAACCGGCGAACCAGTTAATGGTCAATCTGTAACCTGGCACTTCACTCAAATAAGCGAATTGTTCCGTGTAGTAATCACCGTTGGATCCGACAAAACGTGAGACCGCATCGTCGACTGACGTAGTGTTTTCAATTGACGTAACAGCCATCACCCTGCCTCCGATTGTCGATGCCCTTGAATTGCACGCATGAGGTCGATCCTGTCGACGATGCCAACCGTTTCACCGTCCGAGGTTTCAATGAGTAACGGACCATCTGACGTGACAGATTTGTCAATTAGAGCGTTCAGATTGTCATCGTGCGGCGCGCGCGCGCAGCCATCCGGTACAGCTCCGTGCTGAGACGTCCACTGCTCCACAGGTCTCATGATAGAATGGGCATAAACGAGGTTGAGCTTTGAAATGCCCGCCACAAAATCCGAGACATATTCGTCAGCGGGATTCATCACGATGTCTTCCGGCACGCCCGTTTGGACGATCCGTCCATCTTTCATGATCGCAATGCGATTGCCTATTCGAATGGCTTCATCCAGATCATGTGTAATGAATACGGTCGTCTTTTTTAGTCTTGCTGAAAGCTCCATAAACTGATCCTGCAATTGCCGCCGGATCAAAGGATCAAGTGCCGAAAACGGCTCATCCATCAACAGAATGTCCGGATTGGCAGCCAGAGCCCGTGCCAAGCCGACACGCTGCTGCATCCCGCCGGATAGTTCGTGCGCATATTTGTCTTCCCAGCCCGTCAGGTTGACCATTGACAGGACACGGTCGGCCTCGCCACGTCTCTCGCGTTTGGATGCCCCCCGGATCTCAAGCGGCATACCGACATTGTCGCGAACTGTTCGGTGCGGCATCAGTCCAAAGTTCTGAAAGACCATTGCCACTTTTTGATTACGCAGTTCTCTGAGCTTCTCCGGATTCAGTTTCGTGACGTCCGTGCCGTCGATGACAATTTCACCGTCAGTCGGCTCCAACAACCGATTGATGTGACGAACAAGCGTTGACTTTCCAGATCCGGATAGACCCATGATACAGAAGATTTCACCTTCGGCGATTTCGAAACTGGCATCGGCAACTCCGACCACACAGTTGAATTCGTCCAGCACTTCTGCCTTGCCCAGATCGCGCGTTCGGATTGCCTCAAGCGCTGCAGCGCTGCGTTGCCCAAATATTTTCCAGACATTGCGCGCTTTGATCGGATAATTCGTCTCAGATTCCGCCATGCTGTCCCTCTCCCCCGGTTATGCGGCGGGTGTCAGCCCGCCGCATGTAGAAAACATGGTTCACTGAATGCCGAGCCAAACGTCCACTTTTTCGCCATTCGCATCGACCCAGGATTTGACAACGTCTGCCGCATCCTTGCCATTGACCACGACCTCGTAGGTCCACTGAGACACGTCATCAGAATTCAACGCGATGTTATCCAGGAACTTTGCCACTTCCGGCGCGCGCTCATCCAGAGATTTGGAATGGGCAATCCGAACCGACTTAACGGCATCACCGGACATAATCTGCGAATTGGCGAACCAGTCGGCATCGGCGTCAGGCTGCACGATCTTGTAGGATGCAGGGTCGTGCGGTGGTTCTTCCAAAATGGTCACGTCATAAAGCGCATGCACGTAATGCGGCTTGTAGCAGTAGAAAACAGCGCCCTTTTCGTTGGCAATCATGTCCTTCAGCTTGGCATAGAAAACCGTTTCGTCTTCCGTGCCTGGCTCCAGAAACGTATCGATGCCGTAGTCGCGCGCCTTTACCTTGTGGACATTCGTAGAGGCCCATCCCGAAGCGCCAACCCAGATTTCGCCCTTGCCATCTCCATCGGAGTCAAACAAAGCCTGTGCTTCAGGTGTCCCCAGGTCAAACACCGAT
Organism: Stappiaceae bacterium; assembly: GCA_039976075.1. Taxonomy (GTDB): domain Bacteria; phylum Pseudomonadota; class Alphaproteobacteria; order Rhizobiales; family Stappiaceae; genus JBDWFY01. Next base: position 209,433 of record JBDWFY010000022.1, on the reverse strand, counting down.
TTGATGTTGTGTTTTTCAGCCATGTAGGTCGGAACGCAAAAGCCGGAACGCCCCTCATACGCGCCTTCTGACAAACCAACGGTCTCTTTGCCGTCAACATACTCATCTGTCAGACTTTTTTGATTGGGCAGCCAGACATCTGGATGTACGTCGATATCTCCTCGGCCCCCGTCCATCGCGGCGAAGATTACCGGATTGGTTCCAGGAACAAGATCAGCTTCCCCACCGAGCTTCTCTTCGATGACCACCTTGATCAGATTGGCGATAATTTTCGCGCCAGGCCAGCTTGGTTCGCCAACCATGACCTTTTCTTGTGCCTGCACCGCGACGGAAGTAAGTCCCGTGCTTGCAGCCAAAATGGCTACTGCCAGTATTTTTTTCATCATTTTTCTCCTCTGAGTGAATTCGCCTTCCTCGTTACGCCCTCGCCCTTTCTCTTTTGGGGTCAAAAAATGGTTGCTCGCAAACCTCTGCCGGCAGTCGCTTTATCTGACCGTCCAGACGACCAACCTCAAGTTTTGTGTTGAGTTCACTGTGCTCAATGGCTATTCGTGCCAATGCAATTGCATGACCAAGCATGGGCGAGCGGACAGCACTGGTAACCGCGCCGACCTGGTGTTGACCCTGATAAATGGGATCACCATGGGACGGGCACTCTGTACTCTCAAAAGCAAGACCAACCAGTACGTTCCTCGGAGCCTCCTGGTTGCGATCCAGAGCCTCACGCCCAATGAAACCTTCCTTTTTCATGTTCACGGCAAAACCGAGGCCGGCTTCGAAGGCATCCACACCTGGTGTAAATTCAGCACCGGCGACCATCAGGCCAGCTTCGACACGCAGCAGTTCCAGCGCGCGCCCTCCCATGGCAACAATGCCCAGATCCTCACCCGCTTTCATCACAGCGTCCCAGATTTGAACCGCAGATCCGACATCGCAGAAAATCTCATAACCAAGGTCACCGGTAAAACCTGATCGTGTCAGCATGAATGCGGGGCCATTGCGATCATGAAGGCGTGCGATTGTGCAGCCAAACCACTTCATCGTATCGATTGACGGGTTGGACGGGTGGGTGAAGACGATCCGGCGGAGCAGTTCACGGCTGTTTGGCCCCTGCACAGCCAGATTTGGCAGGGAGGACCACATCGCCTTCACCCATACTTTTAGTCCATTTTGTTCTGCAATATCGCGCAGTTGGCGACCACTTCCGTCGGAACCGCAGCACCAACGGAAAAGGTCGGGCGCAAGCCTGAAAAGTGTTCCATCATCTATCACGCTGCCCGTATCTGAGAGCATGAGCGCATAGTGACCGCGATGAACAGCAAGCTTGCTGACATCTCTGGTCAGACAAAGCTGCAACAGTTTTTCAGCATCCGGACCCATCACATCGAATTTGCGCAAAGAAGACATATCCTGGATCGTGACGTCGTTGCGACACGCCCAGTATTCTCCAATTACACCCGTAGCATCGTAGTGCGCAGGCAACCAAACATCCCGCGCAGGCGCAAATCCACTGGTCAGCCCGCTGGTCCGGGCATGAAATGCGCTTTCACGCGTCATGATTGGTTCGCTTTCTGCAAAAGGTCGATGAGCAACCGCATACCGTAGCGGCTTGTCTGGACGATAAATCCGCACATGGATATCCGTCGGATTCCATCCATTGATTGGATCGATATCGTCCGGACAGGCCGTCGAAACACAAACCAGATCCGTCAACGCCTTCAGCGCAACAAAGTCACCCGGACGAGACCACGCCTCATCGATCTGGATTCGATTGTCAGTGGGAAGTATCCAAGAGTTGAAAAAAAAGTTGATTGCCGGCCATGCCGAGCGACGCTGAACCCCATAGGAGTCGTAGACATTTGAAATATTGTCCGAACAGTTCACATGTCCGGGAAATCCCCGATCTTCGTAGCCCCGCGCCGTACAGGCCAGCGCAAATGTATCATGTCTTCCGACAGTGTCCTGGACCACCTCCAGCAGAGGCTGCATGTCCTGATCGAAGAATTTGTCATAAAGGCCCGGGCCCGGATAAGCACCACCCACCATCGTTCTGGTAACGGCAGAATCTATATACCGTTCCATACCTTTTTCCAGAGCGCCACTGCGCATTGCCATGAAGTCCGAGCATTGTCGCCCTTCAACGTCAATGACTTGAACATAATCCCCTTTTTGAACTTCATATGCGTGGGCCGTAGCACGACCAACCCGGAACTCATCGCGAATTTCACCAATCGGATCAGGCAGTTCCGGAATGCCCTTACCCGACCGAACGCGCTCTATAATGCAGGTTCCTCCACCACCCGAGGCGATCATGTTCGACCTGAAAGGAACGATGACCCACAGATCGCACTCGGCAGAAACAGCCAGAGTGATTTCTTCTCCTGGAGCCGTATTCCGATCGAACAGCGCCCCGTGAGAAACCTCGGAGGGTGCACCGCCATTTGATCGAATCCATGCGAGCATCTCCCTAACGTCGACACCCTCGGGCATTTCGGGGATCATTGCGATATGCCCAAGCCCCAAACTGGCAAGAGCATTGCGACCGGATCCATCAAATGCGGCAAGCACAACAGCGCTGCCGCCATCCTGATTTTTCAGTTGGATAATATCACCCGTGCACAGCGAAACTTTTTGCGCGCACCCGCAACGCACATCCCAGCGCCTCCTGTTCCCGCTCGGCAAAAAACCAGGATAGCGGGCTCCAACACCAGCCAAGTTTGGCGACGTTGGTACGTAGACCTGCATATCGTTCCCTCTCAAGTACCCAGAGACAATAAAAATGTAACCGGTTACATTCGTCAATAGCAATTGGGAAAAAAATTGTTTGCCCTGGCGAGAGCACCGGATAGTCTTCATCGATGGGCAAACGATATCCCGAAAAAAAACCTGGCGTTCGTACGCTGGCGAAGGCCACCGGTCTTTCCGTGGCGACGATTTCCCGTGTCCTCAACAAATCCCAAAGCGTAACTGGCGAAACGCGCGATCGTGTTCTGAAGGCAATGCAGGAGATCGGCTATACGCCCAATGCGTCAGCGCGGGCGCTTGCAACGAAACGCACGCGAACAATTGGCGCGGTGGTACCGACGCTGGCACATTCCATCTTTGCTCGTTTTCTCAATGCCGTTGAGCAGGAACTTGCCCTCAACGGGTATGGTCTGGTCATTGCGACCACCGGTCATGACTTGCAGGTTGAAGAGCAGCGTGCCCGCGAGTTGCTCGATCTGGGTGCCGAGGGTCTCATATTTTCCGGTGCCGATCACACTGACGGCCTCTTCAAATGGCTCAAGACAACCGGCATTCCGGCCGTCTGCACCAGTGTTTCCCAAGGACGGGCGGGACTGCCGGCAATCGGATATAATAATACGAATATCGGATTGACTTCTGTTCGATATCTTTTGTCGCTGGGACATCGGCATATCTCGGTTATCCATGGTCCGAAAGATACGAATGACCGGACGCGAATGCGGCTCGCCGGCGTTCAATCCGCCGGGATCGGAAAAGATGCGAAGATCGAGTTTTTTGAAACATCGCTGGATGTAGAAGGAGGATCGAGAGCTGCACAAGATATTCTGAAGACCCGTGCGCAACCCTCGGCTATTTTCTGCTTATCCGACATTCTGGCGCTAGGCGTTTTATTTGAAGCCGGACGACAGAATATTGCGATCCCGGAACAACTCTCGCTTATGGGCTGTGATGATCTTGACTGGTCGGCGCACAGTGCGCCGCCTTTGACCACCCTCAAGCTGCCCACTGCCCGCATGGGGCAGGAAGCCGCCAGGTCTCTGGTGGATTTTCTCGAACATGCACGAACAATCAAAACCATCGAGCTCGGCGCATCCGTCCTGGAACGCCAGTCAACCGCACACTTTCGAAAGAAGTAGACGTCCACAGGACCGAATTAGCTAAACAGAGAGTTCGAACCATCCAGGCACCTCCCGGCTGGACCGCCCGGATCATTTTAATTTATCGATATAAACTTAAGAAAATCATCAAAATCTTTTTTTATGGAATAGTATAAAAAAATCGATAATAATGAAAATGTCTCTATTTCAGCGTACGGGGAAGCATAATGGCCATCTCAAGATCCATGAAACTCTCAACCTCGATCCTGTTTTTTCTGGCGATGGGCACCCTCGCTCATGCAGATCAATGCCTGAAAATAACGTTGACAGGAACACAGGGCGGACCGCCCGTGTTCAAAGGACAGGCCGGTGCCGGTACGCTGGTACAATATGGCAGTGAAGAGAAAAACTGCGGAGAAACGCGCCTTCAATTCGATACAGGACGCGGAACGACACAGCGTTTGTCTGAGGTTGGTGTTCCGGCCGGTACAATCAACGCCGTATTTCTCACACACCTGCACTCCGATCACACTGAGGGTCTTGCAGATTTGATGCAGCTTCGTTGGCACTTCAATTCACAGGGGCCGAAAGTGGATCTGGTCTGTAGCGACGATGTGAATTCACCGCTGGGTTTCACAATCAGTTGCCAGAAGCTGGCAACGCATATTGGCGATGCATTTATTCAATCCGGCGAAATGGCACAGCGTTTGGCGGAAAACAAAAAACGCCTTCCCGGCGGACCCGCTGACCTCATTGAAACAAAAACATTTTCTGCTAAAGACGAACCACAGGAAGTCTGGTCATCGGGGGATGTGAGCGTCAAGGCCATCCGGTCAACCCACATTCCCGGTCATGCTTCCTATCGGGTCGATACACCGGCGGGCAGCGTCGTAATTGGTGGTGATGCAGGCAATGACACACGCAAACCACCGCGCTCGTCGTCCACGTCGGATCAAGTCGAAAAGCTCGCGTCGGGCGCTGACGTCATTGTCCATTCAACGATCCATCCCGTCATGGGACCCGACGGCGGCACCGGTTTTCCACCGCCCATTTTCTTCCGGCAGAGCACGGCCACCGACCTGGGAGCCCTCGCTGAACGGGCTGGAGCCAAGCATCTCATGCTGACTCACCTGATCCCACCAGTCGGCGCGCCTCGACAGGGTCCATATAAATTACCAAATGGTGCTCTGAAAAAGGAAGACTACGTGAACGCTGTCAAAGACAGCGGGTTTTCAGGCGATACCGTCGTTGGTCAGGATCTTGTGACACTGCAGCTACCGCAAAAGTGATCACACTCGTGTGGCGGATTTGAAGTTCATTCTGAGTGGATGGCAAAATGTGACAAACGTCAGAGACAAGGCACTAGCCGGGCCTAAAACAACAGGTCCGGCAAATCGCTTTACTGCGACAAACAACGCCTGACTTTGACCGCAGCCTCCGGTGCAGCAGCTGAAAACTTCGCTCGTGCCGGAGCTGTGAGAAAAGCATCGACAGCCGATCCAAAGCTGTTTCTTTCCTTCATCCGCTGCAACCAGGAAGCCAACGTGGCACCCTTGCTCTGCCAGAGAAAGTCAAGCCCCAGCAGCTCGAGGCGGAGGATAAACGGCAGAACGGCGAGATCGGCAAGCCCGGTATTCTCTCCTGACAGGTAGAGACTGTTTTCAACCCTCTGCTCAACTTCGGGCAGCATAACTGCCAAGCATTCAAGAGCTCCAACCACTGCGCTGGAGTTATATCCTCTCTCAACGATATCCCGAAGTCGGGCGCCGCGGGCAGGATCCGGGACCCGGTTGATCCGGCTATCCAGTTCCTCGCGACTTAATGCCTGCAGTTTTTTCCGATTGACAGCCGCATAGGTGAGCGCATTGATGGCACTATGCAGATCGCCGCTTTTCTCCAGCCATTGCCGATCGAGATCCTGAGCACACCGATGTTGCAGTGACACTGGACTGTCGGGGCAATGCTCGCAAAGCTGGACCATTATGACATTGGACTCGACGACGCATCGGTCATCGAACAACAACGTTGGAACCACGCCAGCCGGATTGAGAGCCAGGTAAGCGGCTTCAAACTGATCGCCGCGCGCCAGGTCCAGGACCTGCCCTTCCCAGGCAAGCTCAAGCTCCGCCAGCACCAGGCGCACTTTTTGTGAGCAGACTGATGTGGCCGAATGATAGAGGAACAATTTCGACCGTGATGCGTTCATGAGCGCTCCTTCACGCTGAAAGTAACTAAACGTTTCAGAGTGGCGAGCGGACCGTATCAGGCAGCCTGCTGCGCGCGCACTTTTTCGACGATGGCCTTGAATTCATCGTCACTCAAAATATCGCGTTTCTTGATGCCTGCCTGCTTCACACTATCGAGAATTTCAGCCAGCTGTTCGTCCGTCGCTTCTCCAAGGGCGAGCTCTTCGAGCTTGTAAACAATCGAGGCCTTGCCACTTTTTTTGCCCAGGACAACTTCACCCCGGCGCCCGGTAAGCGCGGGATGCGTGCCGAACATCACCAGCGGATCGTGCATGACATAGTTGATGCCGATGCCCGATTCTCTCGTAAAGTTTCCGCTTCCCAATAACGGCTTGTTCCGAGCAATGGGAACGTTGGAAAGTTCGGAAATCAAAGCACCCAGTTCCGGCAGTTTCTCCAGTTGATAATTGGTGTCATAGCCGTAAAGCAGGTGCAGTCCCAGCATCAGTTCTTCGAGCGCCGCATTGCCGGTACGCTCGCCCAGACCGTTGGCACAACTGTGAACGACCTCAGCACCGGCCGTTACTGCTGCCAGCTCGGTCGCGACACCCATACCAAAGTCGTTGTGTGTGTGGATCTCGATCGGCAAACCGGTCATTCGTTTCACCCACCGCACCATGTATTTTATGGCTTCAGGTGTGGCGCAGCCCATGGTGTCCACTATACCGATTGAATCGGGTGGAGACTGTTCCATGATTCCTTTGCAGAGATTTTCGAGGTCTTCCGGACGGGCCCGGGTGGTATCGTAGGGGAAGAACACGGCATAAAGCCCCTGTTCCCTGGCGTAGTTGATGACGGGGGCGCTTTTTTTCAGCACATCTTCCCACGTCCAGCCAAACTGGGTGGTCAGTTTGGGATAGCCGATCGGTACCTCAATGATCACGCCATGGGCACCGCATTCCAGCGCCATGTCGATATCTTGCTTCATCGCCCGGGCAAACGTGAATATGCGCGAATTCAACCCGAGTTTTGAAATTTCCTTGATCGCCTGCTGATCCTGCGGTGACACCGCCGGCATGCCCGCTTCGATGCGCTCAACGCCCAGCTCATTCAGCTTGCTTGCAATTGCAATCTTGTCATCAACACTGAACACGACACCCGGTGTTTGTTCACCGTCGCGCAGCGTGGCATCATGGATGCTTGTCTTCGCGGGCAGTTCCAGTTGGTCACGGACTTCCGACACAAAATTATATGGGCTTACCCACCACTTACCGTCTTCGAAGTAATTATCGCGCATTCCATAAAGCTCCATTGACGTGTGCTGGCGGGTTAAATGCTAACGCCCAGTATGTCTCGCCGGGCAAGGTTTTTTCTTGATCCATATTTTATGCAATGGGACATAAAAATCAATATTTTTTAGATAATTAGACAGTTGAATTTTTCACTTTTTGGAGAGAACAATCACTTCGAAAACAACTAATCACATTTATACGATTGATAATATTGATTTTTTTCAATATTATTTCGGAAACATGCACGTTACGACGCGCCACAAGCAATGAAAATGCACGAATAAATATCGATATTATCAAGCGGGCGTTCTGAACCGACCAAAAGTTGCCATTCTCTAAGCAACATCAGATTTCAGAGGTAATAGTCATTCCACATCGCATAAAGTGGATTTTTCGGGTAGTAGTTTTATAAATTCAACTTCGGCATGATTCCGCCCAATAATCGTCGAGCACATAAATGGATAATGACGCAACATCCAAACGACAGAGTTTAAGCGGGCCGGAACAAAGACAGGCATCCGATCTTCCGAATGACGGCAGCCGTTCTGAATCGATGACTAGCCGGGTCTACTCTCAGCTGCGTGATGACATCATTACCGGCAAGCTGATGCCTGGACAGAAACTTAAAATCGAGGAGCTGCGCCGACTGTACGACGTAGGCACAAGCCCGATCCGCGAAGCATTGAGCCTGCTGACTTCGGATCACTTTGTGGAACGGATAGACCAACGCGGTTTTCGCGTCACCCGTGCCAGCGCAGAAGAATTTGCGGAGCTTCTAAAAACCCGGTGCTGGCTGGAAGAACGTGCGCTGAGAGAGTCCATCCAACACGGGTCAAGCAACTGGGAAGAACAGGTTATCCTTGCCACTTACCGGTTGTCACGGGTGCCGCGTTCGGAGTCTCCGGACAATTTCGTCGCCATTGAGGAATGGGAAAAGCGCCACAAGATCTATCATATGACGCTGCTGTCGGCCTGTGGCTCCTCGATCCTTCTGAAATATTGCGACCAGCTATACGATCAAAATGTTCGTTACAGATTGCTGGCGGGTTCTACCGCCTATCCCAAACGTGACGTGAATGCCGAACATGGCGAGATCAGTGATGCGATACTGGCTCGCGATGAGGAGCTCGCAGTCAAACTCCTTGTCAGTCACTACACCAATACCGGCAAATTTTTGCAGGAATGCCTCGGCGATTGACCGTTCATCCTGCAATTTTATTGCACAGTGTACCTGGCGTTATTCTCATTTTTCTCTTGTGAGAACAAAGTCAAAATCGACTGTGTAAAACGGCATGGTCACATCTGCCGTCTTAACAGCCATTCCATCGGGTAGCTTATCCAGCGACGTCTGTTCCTTGTACTCCATGACCAATTTAGGGCGGACACCGAAAACAGCATCTTCATCCAGATAGGGATCATCGCTGGGAAATACCTCTGTCACCAGAGACCGGAAGCCGGGTGCCGTTGCAATGAAATGCAAATGTGACGGTCGCCAGGGATGGCGGCCGGTTGCTCTCAACAGGTCACCGGCAGGACCATCCTCCGGCACGGTGTAGGGTGCGGGCCGCACTGTTGAAAACCGATAATTGCCATCGTCTCCCAAGATCAAATGAGCCCGAAGATTGTAGTCGGTTTGTCCGGGATCCTGATTTGAATAAAGCCCATTGTCCGCCGTCTGCCAGATTTCGAGTTCAACACCCTTGATCGGCGCGCCTTCAGGATCCGTAAATGTGCCGCTGACAACAACCGTCGCACCTTCGTTATCTCCCTTGAGGTCGCCCCCATTTTCAAGATCCGGCGCTCCAAGGATATGGAAAGGCCCCAAGACGCTGGATGGCGTTCCTATCTCGGGCGAATGGAGCATATCGACCAGCGACGACAGGCCAAGAATGTCGGAAAACAGAACGAACTCGTTGCGTTCCGGAGAAGATATCTCTCCTGCCTTGACGAGCAACTCCAGGCCCTTGCGCCATTCATCGTGCGTGAGATCAACGTCGCGCGCAAAATCATGTAAATGCGTAACGAGTTTCTCAAGGACAAACCGAAGCCGCGGATCGGTATCGGCTCCGCAGTAGTCCAGGAATGCTTGCGTGATCGTGTCTTGATTGACGGTCCGCATGTGCCCAATTCCTCTTTCTCAATATGAATATCCAGACCAGCCATTACGTTCCGGACATATGCTCTAGTTCAAGATTGCAGTTGTCAGCCCCGGATAAGCGATGATGACACTCAGCACGATCAGCATAATCACGGCGAACGGGAATGCACCGATGAATACGTCCTTGAGGCTGATATCCGGGTCGTTCAGCGTCGTTTTGATGACGAAGCAGGAAATCCCAAGCGGAGGTGTCAACAGGCCGATCTCAGCCCCGATCACTGTCACAATCCCAAACCAGACCAAACTCATTCCCATGGATTCCACGAGCGTAATGAAGAGAGGGACGACGATCAGGATGATCGATGCCGTGTCCAGAAGCGTTCCCAGGAAAAGCATCAGAATGACATAGATGACCATCACTTCGAAGAATCCGAAATTGTAGTGATCCAGCAATGCATTCAATTCGTTTGGCAGACCTGCAAATCCCAGCATTCTGCTGTAAAGAGAGGCCATAACGATCAGGAACAGAATTGACGCTGTTATGTGACCTGTTTCTATTGCCGTCTGCCACAGGCCCGACCATGTTATTTTTCGGCGCGCAACAGCAATCAACAGCGCAGCCAAAGCACCGGCGGCGCCCGCTTCAACCGGTGTCAGCCAACCTGTATATATTCCGCCCAGCACAATGACTATCAGTCCGACAATTGGAACGGTCTTGTCGAGTAGCTCGAACGTTGTTAGCGGACGATCCTCTTGAAGTTCCTTGGCATCTCCGATGAATGACGGCCAGAACCGACCCATCGCCAGAATGGCGATGATATAGGCCGCCGTTAGCAGCAGGCCGGGTACGATCCCGGCGATGAACATTTCTCCTACTGACTGCTCTGCGACAAATGAATAGATGATCAACATCGCACTCGGCGGAATAATCATGCCCAGAACCGATGACCCTGCCACAACACCGACAGCGAAGCGTTTGTTGTAGTTATACCGCCGCATCTCAGGAACGGAGATTTTTGTAAAAACCGAAGCAGAAGCGATCGATGATCCCGTAACTGCGGCAAACACCGCATTGGCCCCCACCGTTGCCATGCCAATACCGCCGGTGATCCGTCTGAAACCACGATTGAGCACGGCATAGATATCCGTTCCGAGTCCCGCTCGAGACACCAGTAATCCCATCACCGTGAAAAGCGGAATGGTCGCAAACTCATACTCCGTCACACCGTCCGTCGCCGCGACTTTCAGGAAATTGAAGGCAAGTATGGATTTGCCGCTGATCAACCAAAGCGAGAGAAACGATACCACCCCAAGTGCAATCGGAATATAAACACCGATGTAAACCAAGACAACGATCGCAACGACCGACAGCGCGCCAATTTCAACCGGGGACATCCGCTAACCTTCAGTTTTCATTATGGTTGATCAACGAGCTGAAGTTTCTGCTCACCTCGAAAACCGAGCAGTGCATTCAGAAAGAAAATCAGCGAACAAAGAGTAACGCCAAAACAGATAGCCAGTTTAGCTGGCCACCATGGTGCTGTGAAAATGCCTGGCGTGCCGAAATAATCGCAGCGGCTAAAGGCTTCACGCAAATCTTCAAGCACATCGCCCGTCGGTGGAGGGCCGAATTCCGGTTGCGAGAAGAAATGACACGTGTGAATGGATTCCTGAAATTCGGGCCACATCGTCCAGGCGATCAGCGCCATGAACAGTCCAGCTAATCCGTCAATAAGACGAGAGAGAATATGCGATAACTTGAGATGCCGTCTCTCAAGAACAACAAGAAATCCATCTGATCGCGTCAATCGGTTACTGCGCACGACGTTTGGCAGTTGCAGGAACACGATCATCACCAGAGAAAAAATCACCAGTTCCACAACGCCAAGCAGCGGCGCGTGAAATACCCCTCTGGCCACAACATCCGTATTCATCATAACGACCAGAAGCAGGATAACCGCCGTGCCGATCGCATTGGCTCCGATGGCAACGGCAATAGCACTGCGACGCAGGCGCTCAAGAACGGATTTTATCACGTGTCCGACCTTTCAATTTGCGCCTCTGGCATTGACCGGTCACCTCTGGTTTTTGTTATTTTTCAAGGTGACCGGCAATCCGATTGCCACAGATAGATGGCAGATCGGGAGCTCATTGAAACAAACGCTCTAGTTGGTTCCCTCAGCGGTCCAATCCCGCAGCGGCGTCATACCGGCTTCTTTTAGCTTGCCCATATATGCATTGAGCATCTCTGTGCCGTTTCCACCGGTCTTATCAAGATTCCCGGCCCAGTCAGCTGCAATGTTAGGCATGGCATTGGCCCAGGCAAGACGCGCCTCTTCAGGAAGAACAACAACAGTCCCGCCGCCGTCTTCAAATGCTTTGATTGAGGCGTCTGCCCTATCCATGGCCACCGAAGCTACGCGATCCCGATATTCGACTGCCACCTTCTGAAGTGCAGTTTTCACTTCATCCGGCAACTTATCCCAAACATCCTTGTTGATGGTCACGGTCTTGGAGTTAACCGCACCGAGATCGACCTTCAGCATATGAGGCGCCACCTCTGCAATCTTGAACGTTTTGGCTGCTTCCGGCCATAGCATGGCGGCATCAACAACGCCGGTTTCGAGCATGCTGTAAAAGTTCGGCAATCCACCGCGGACTCCCGCGGCATCTTCAATGCCTTCAAGATAACGTAGATTATATCCGGCACCGGCAATCTTCTTGCCCTTCAGATCGTCGAGCGAATTAATCGGTGTTTTGGAGAATACCTGATAAGTATCCAGCACAACCCCGGTTGCCAGATAAACCTGATTTTCAGCGTTAAATTCTTCCATCATACGGGGATATTCTTTGGCAATTTCATCAACTGCTTTGGCAACAACCCGTGAATCGGGAGCTACGAACGGTGTGACCGCCGAGATTGCCTGGCTCGGTAATTTCGAGTTATGGAAGATCGTCGTAACCACACCGATATCACCAAGGCCAAGCTTGATCCCTTCAAGAACACCGCGCGGCTTGACGATTGTCCCGCCGTACCCTTCCTGCCAGTCGATGGCGTAGTTGCCGGTGGCTGCCAGTTCTTCATTGACGCGGGGGATGAAGAATTTTGAAAATTCCTGGACCCACATAGACCGATCAGGATAACCGTCAATTGCGATCATTTTAATCGTCTCGGTGGCCTCCACACGCTCAACGCTATAAGCAGACGAAAATCCGATAATCGCCGTTGCAATCATCAATGCACGACTTGTTTTAAAGCACTTCATTCCAGTTCCTCCCAAGAATGCTGTGAAACATCTGAAACGCGGGCTAGCTGCCTGCGATCCATTTCTCTTCGATAGTAGTGCCCGCCTGCCGGAACAGTTTTGACAACGGACAGAATTTAGCGACTTCAGCGGCAACCTTTTGCAAATCATCCTCGGTAGCCGGACCATCAGATTTCACTGTAAGTTTGATGGAAACGAACGGCGCCTCTACTTCTTCGACAAGCGTGACACCGCGACGGTCAAAATCACAAGCCACTGAAATATCGAGATGTCCGATGTTAATTCCCAATGACTTAGCGCATTTGTGGCCGATCACATTCGTACAGCCAACCAACGCCGCAAGTGCAGCATCGGTGGGTGTTGGTCCGGCATTCGTTCCGCCGCGCTCGACCGGCTCATCAATAGAAAATGTCAAATCGCGAATCGAAACATCCGCCCTCGAATGAGAGGGACATTTTGCATTAGCGCGAAGCCGAACCGTATTTTTTGTTTTGAGAGTACCGACCATTTTTCTACCATCAACAGTACAAATTCAGCACGACGCTGCGCTAAATTATTTTGCAAATGTCCTCAAATTGAAAGCGCGGCAAGCGCTGAAACAATGCCTGTTCATCTGCGTAACCGATGTTGCACAGAAAATTGGATTTCAGTGTCGTTCCGGCAAAGAACTCCCGATCGACGATCTCGTTCGAAAATCCGGACATCGGACCGACATCGAGACCGATCGCGCGCGCCGCAATCATAAAGTAAGCGCCTTGAAGCGTGCCGTTTCTAAATGCCGTATCTTCCGCATGTTCCGGTTTGCCGGAAAAATGGCCTCTTCGGTCTTCGTGAGGAAACAGGCGCGGAAGTTCTTTCCAGAATTCCGGGTCATACGCAATGATTACAGACACCGGAGCTCCGGCCATTTTGCTGACGTTCGCTGGCTTAAGTGCCTTGGCGAGACGGTCTTTTTCCTGCTGAGAGCGCACGAAGACAAACCGGGCCGGGCAGCCGTTCATACTGGTCGAGCCCATCATCATGATATCGAAAATTTCGTGAAGCTGCTCGTCAGTGACCGGCTCATCGCGCCAAGCATAATGGGCGCGCGCACGCGTCAGGATCAAATCGATACTCTTCTGGTCCAAATGCGTAATTTGTGACCTCAAATTACGAACATCTTCCTGTGCCTCGCGCCTCAGCTTCTCCAGCTGTTCTCCTTGGGGAGCATGCACATTCATATGCGTCAAACCTCACTTACAAATTCCTCGGCTTGTAGACACATCCTCGACGAGCATTCGCACGCCGTACATCATTAAAGATCTGAATGTGCGTTCCAAGGCCGGTTATTGACTCAAAATTACCCACATTAATGGCATTCAGTCAACTAATATCGATATTTTATTTGATTGCCACGCATAATGGACATAAATTTGACCGACTGCATCAAAGGGGAAATTGTAACATGCCTTCATGGACAGAATATCGGAACACAGCCCGTTCTCGTGGCGCACTGGCATTTGAACTTTTCGTTGTGGAATCAACTTTGGCTGCTGCTCCCGATGAGATGCTAAAAATCCTGCCTGCGCATCTGTCTTATCAGAAGGAAATGGAAGCGGCTGGAAAGCTGTTCCTTGCCGGCCCCTTGTCCGATGACAGCGGTGAAGCCATGAGCGGTGGAGGGATGATCATCTATCGAGCCGGATCGATGGAAGAAGCGGCAGAAATCGCCGACAACGATCCCATGCATCAGAGCGGTAAGCGCCAGTATAAATTGCGTCGCTGGCTGATTAATGAAGGGTCTTTGACATTCTCAATGAACCTCTCAGAACAACAGGTCGACGTCCGGTAATGGTCCTCTGGCCACGAACGCGCACTGCCTTGCTTGTGCCGTTCTTGAGTCAGAAGGTCGCGCTGGGTGGGCAACGACATGCGGTGCATTCCAGATTCAGGGCACTAGAGAATCACTTGTACTCCCGTCAGAACCAGTCCCAGTGTGGCAAAATACCAGGCAAAAGTCCGTATCCAGGGAACCCCGGCGGCGTAAAGCGGCAAATAGATCACCCGCCCGACCAGATAGGCACCACTGCCCCATCTACTGAGATCACCCATGGTGCCTGTCCCATCCAGTAGAAAGACCAAAGCCACAAATATCGGGAAGGTCTCCTGAAAGTTTGCCTGCGCCCTCTCGCATCGTCCGGCGACACCCGCTCTGGATACCGCAATATCGCGAGCACTCACGGTATAGGCATTGCCAATCTGTGTCTTGAAGGTGAATGAAGAGGCAGATATGTGAACAACACCAAGAACTGCTGCACCAAAAAGCATCCAATACTCAAAAATCAATGCATTCTCCACATCATTGGATCTTGATGATTGCCATCATCTTCTGATTTTATGAGTGCTATTCTTAACCGCGGATCTCGATAGTGCTGTGAAGAATGACACGCCTCGTCCGAGAATGTCCCACCACAGGCAGAGTCCGATCACCGATTAGCTGGCCGATGCGGCGATCCCCGCAGAGCGGTCTTCCATCCATGAGCGCATCTTTCGAAGTCCCGATGCCCCTCCCACATGCTGTACTGCCAGTCCGCCACATACATTGCCTGCTTCCAGACAATCCGTCAGGGGCTGCCCGGCAAGCCAGTCATTCAGGAATCCGGCATTGAATGCATCGCCAGCTCCTGTTGTGTCGACCACTTCCACACGTTGCGCCGCGTTCGTCTGACGCTGTGTGCGGTCATGCGCTTCTGCACCGCCGGACCCTTTCTTTACAATAGTCAGGGGAGCAAGCGGCATTTGATGCCCCTTCGAAAGAAGATGGGTTGCCTCTGCTTCATTAGGAAGGAATACATCCACATCGCCGATCAATGCACCCAGATCTTTGTGCAAAAAGGCCGTATCATCCCAGCCGCAATCCAGTGACACGCTCAATCCTCGACGCCGCGCTTCACTTATGAGCCAGGGGTTGTCGATGAGCGTCGTCACCTCCCCAATATGAAGATGGCAAATGTCCGGTTCACTGAGCCATCCGACCTGTTGATCATCAAAAGCCGCTCCCACGCGTTTGGTTACAAAGGCACGGTCATCCCCATGAACCATTGCTACGGTAATCTGAGGCTCGTGCTGTTCCTCGGAAGGTTTGCAAAATCGGCTATCGATGCCGTTTTCCGACAATTCTGCCGTCACAATTGCATCAAACGGGGATGCCGGCAGCGTTGCCACCAACGAGACCTGGCGCCCAAGTGCGGCCAGATACGCCGCTGTGATGTACGCGCCACCTCCGGCGTGCAGAGCAATTCCTTCGGCAAACAGCTCTTCGCCAAGAGCAGGCATGCGTGGCAAGCCGCTGAAAATCAGATCGCAATACACCCGCCCGATGCACACAACGCGCTTGTTCGCAGCGCCTGATTTCACGACAGCGCCTCCCCGGTTCCGGCATCGAACAGATAGATGTTGTCTGGATTGGCACTCAGGCTGACGGTCGCCCCAAGCGCGGGCGGTGTCCTCCCAGAAGCCTTTGCAATGACTTCCTGGCCTTCTATCCCCACATAAACCAGCGTGTCCGCGCCAAGAGGTTCCAGAACATTTACCTGTCCTTCAAACAGCGGTGCTGAATCGCTCACGACCAGGTCGTCCGGACGTAGTCCCAAAACAACTGATGATCCATTTGTGGCAGATTTCTCGGCGGCAGGCACTTGGAGCCCACCCTCCAGATGAATCGCCCCGTCATTCCAGGTGCCGTTCAACATGTTCATGGAAGGCGCCCCGATAAACTGGGCAACAAAGGTGTTGGCAGGACGGTGATAAACGTCAAACGGTGTGCCCACCTGCTGGATATGACCATCGCGCATAATCACAATTCGGTCGGCCAGCGTCATCGCTTCGACCTGGTCGTGCGTAACAAAAATAATCGTGTTCCCGACCCGTTGATGCAGTTTCTTGATTTCCAATCGCATCTGCGTCCGCAATTGAGCGTCCAGGTTCGACAGCGGTTCGTCAAACAAAAAGACGGCTGGATTTCGAACCATTGCCCGGCCGATCGCAACCCTTTGCCGTTGTCCACCGGATAGCTGATTGGGGCGACGGTCGAGTAGATCAGTCATGCCGAGAATGGCTGCGACCTCGTCGATCCGTTTTTCCTTGTCGCTCTTGGCCATTTTCGCTGTTCGCAAACCAAAGCCGATATTTTTGCGCACCGACATATGCGGATAGATCGCATAATTCTGGAACACCATTGCGATATCGCGTTCCTTGGGCTCCAGATTATTGACGAGGCGACCGCTGATGTCGATTTCCCCTGACGTTATATCCTCAAGTCCTGCAATCATCCGCAACGTGGTTGACTTGCCGCACCCGGAGGGACCAACCAGCACAACAAACTCGCCATCAGCCACATCAAGATCAATACCGTGCAGGACTTCCGTCTTGTCATAGACTTTAACAAGGTTTCTCAGTGATAGATCAGCCAAGGTCTACTCCTGCATCAGCGCGTTAAAGGCGGCATCAAGCAACGCCGCGGCCTGCGTCTCCCGCGCGTGGCGGGCTAAACAATTATTCCGGCTGTTTTCGAGTTCCTGCCGGTAATGCACCAATGCTGCATCCATGGCTTCCGGTGCTGGTCCACCCGTTCTGTTGCGCACTGCGACGAACGTCCGGGCGCTGACAGCGCTCTCAAAATCAGTGCGATCCAATTTGCTATCGTGGCCAGCAAACCGCCGGAATGCATCACAAAAAGCGTCATATCCGCCCTTTAGTGGTTTCTGTTTTTCGATTACGAAACGCGCAGTTTCTGCTGCAATTTCATGTGCCTGCCGAAATGATAGATCTTCAAACCTGACAAGCGTGTCGGCCAGTTCCGTAACCGTGATGCAGGAAGCGTCGATGTTCTTATTAACCTGATCCGGCCGGATTGAGCAGTCGGCAATCAATGCGGCAAGTAACTCAATGACGCGACCACCGTGCTCAAAGGCACCATAGCCGGTCTGTTGTACTTCACCCTCGCTATCATTCATGTCTGTGAAAGGCGTGTTATGCATCGTGTTGATAATGGTTTCGCATTTGCCGCAGGCCACAGATGCCAGGTGCCGCATATGTTCAATCGGCACCGGGTTCCGTTTTTGCGGCATTATGGAACTGATCTGTACCAGACTGTTGGGAATGTAGAGCTGCCCGACTTCAAACGCCGTCCAGAATTGCAGATCCTGAATCAATCGCCCTAGATGCAGGAACATCAATCGAATGGCAGAGTAGAGACCTGTTACATAATCGACAGAGGCGATACAGCCATAGGAATTGCGCAAGGGCTCGGCAAAACCCAACAGCATCGCCATCTGATTTCTGTCGATCGGAAAGCCTGAGGTCGTAATCGCAGCGGCACCCATGGGACAGTGGTCAAGGTTCTGCCATGCCGCTTCAAGCCGATTTATGTCCCGGAGGAGTACTTCCAGTGCAGCGGCAAGATAGTGCCCGAACGTCGTGGGTTGCGCTGGTTGACCATGCGTATAGGCAACAATCAGAATGTCGCGTTGCGCAGTTGCCTTTTCAATCAGTACGTCTGCCAAAGCCTGCGCCTGATCGATCATACGATCTGTTCTGCTTTTCAGCGCCAGTTTAAATACGGTGTGGTCCATATCATTGCGCGAGCGGGCCGTGTGCAGTGAACCTGCCACGTCAGAACCAATCCGTTTTTTCAGCTCAGCTTCTACGAGAAAGAAATAATCCTCATGTTCACCGGTGTAAGTGAGTGAACTGACATCAATCGTTTCATCGATATCAACAAGAGCCCTCGCAATTAAGCACGCGGTCTCGCCGGGCAGGATTTCTGTTTCCCTCAGCATGACAAGATGCGCGCGATTGATTGACCGAATGGCATCGACATAGTGAGCCTTGGCACCCTCAAACAACGGCGCCAGAACCGTGCGCTTATAAACGGGGTGGGGAAAGCGTGAGGTATCACTCATCCTTTTAGACCCGCCATGACAACCCCGCGAATGATAAACCGCTGGAAAATAAGAAAGACGATCAATGTGGGCAACGTCGATATAGCTGCCCCCGTCATAATCAGTTCCCATTCGACCTGTTGCTCGACACTGAAGGTCGTCAGCCCAACCGGCAGCGTATAAATCTCTTGCGAATTAGTAACGATGAGCGGCCAGATGAAAGCGGTCCAATTGCCCAGAAACACAAAGATCGCAAGCGCCGCAAGCGCCGGCTTGACCAGTGGCATCGCCACCGTCCACCAGATCTGAAATTCGTTTAATCCGTCAATTCGGGCAGCCTCAATGAAATCATCCGGCACCGTCTCGAAAAACTGTTTCATCAGAAACGTTCCGAAGGCTGTCATCAGGCCCGGGAACATGATGCCCCAATAGGTATCCAACCAGCCAAATGTTGTGCTCATGAGATACCAGGGAATGACAAGCATCTCCGTTGGGATCATCAAGGTCGAAAGGATGGCGATGAAGACGATATAGCGGCCCGGAAATCTGAATTTACACAGCGCATATCCAACAAGGCTGTCAAAGAAAACGTTCGAAACAGTCGTGATCGTGGCAATGAAAAGCGAATTGACAAACCAACGATAAAATCGGCCGTCTTCCAGAACCAGTTGGTAGTTTTCAAGCGTCGGCTCTTCGGGAATGAGATTGAGATTATAAACCTCGAAGGGATATTTGAACGAAGTCGACAGCATGTAAACGATCGGCATCACCATCAGGACGCCGCCGGCAAACAGGATCAACCATCGAATAAATTGCGCATTGCTGGCGCGCCGTTTCGCCATCTTGGTACTCAGAAGAGCATCAGCGGTCGGTTTGATTGTCAGATCCGATGCACTCATCTCAGCGATCCCTCAATATGCGCAACTGGACCAGGCTGACCACCAGAAGGATGGCGAACAGCACAACAGTCTGTGCTGCCGCGTAGCCCATATCAAAACTGTTGAAGGCCGTGTCGTAAATCATCAACACCAGGGGCTTTGTCGAATTGAGGGGACCACCGGGATTGTTGGTGGTCATGTTGAAGACCTGGTCGAAAATCCTCAGAAACCCGATCGAGGAGAACACGACCAGAAAAACAATTGTCGGTTTTAAAAGCGGAAGCGTGATTTCCCAAAGGGTTGTGAGCGTCGATATGCCGTCAATTCGAGCCGCTTCGTAGTAGGTCTGCGGGATCGCTCTCAACCCCGCCATGAAAATGATGATCTGAAATCCCAGACCGGCCCAAACTGCCGGTGCCAGGATTGATGGAAGCGCGTTGGTCGTTGAATTCAGGAATTCGATTTGTGCAATACCAAAGCTTGAAAGAAAATTGTTAAAGACGCCAATCGGAACAGGCTGATAAAACCAGCGCCACACCCAGGCCATGGCGACAGCGCTTGTCATGAAGGGAATGAAGTAAAGCGCGCGGATCAGACCGTGCATGAAGCGGACTTTATCGATGTGATAGGCAATGATGAAAGAGATCACCAAACTAACCGGTGTGCCGATGATCAGATACAGAAACGTGTTGCCAAAAACTTTCCAGAAAAC
Source organism: Stappiaceae bacterium (assembly GCA_039976075.1). GTDB lineage: Bacteria > Pseudomonadota > Alphaproteobacteria > Rhizobiales > Stappiaceae > JBDWFY01. The sequence continues at coordinate 189,238 of JBDWFY010000022.1, read as the reverse complement.
CGCATCGTTCCAGAGTTTGACGTAGTTATCGAACCCGGTCCATGTCCTGGCGCCAAGCAGATTCCACTCCTGAAACGACAGAAAAACCGCATTGGCCGTCGGATAAAATCGAATGACCACATAAAAGATCGCAGGCAGCGCCAGAAAGGCCCATGCCCAGACAATCTGTTTCTGGGAAATCGACAAATGACGATAGAACTGCACAAAGTTTCTCCGGCCAACCGCACAGGCTCATGCTAACGGCCCGGCACCTGGTGCCGGGCCGCGCGATTGCGGATTATTTCTTGTAATACTCATCGAGTATTTTCTGCTCTTCAACTGCCGCCTGTTTCAGACTGTCTTCGAGCGACTGGTTTTCCAGATCGATACGCTGGATCATATCCATCATCTGCTGCCGCTGAGAACTCTCGTTGGCAAAGACCGTGGTATGGGCATAGCCCAGACCCTTGATGAAGGGACCGAAGACCGGGTTGGCAGTATTTTCATCGGTCAACGCAGCAGAAGGTTTGGCTGGGAGCTCTCCGACCGTATCGAGCCAGATCTGCATGGCCTCGTCGGACGTTATATATTCCATGAACTTAACCGCTGCGTCGTATTTTTCCCCTTCGGCTTTGGATGTAATCGCGTTCACCCAATAAGACGAATAATTCGATTGCTCGCCATTGGGACCGGCAGGCAATTCGGCAACGCCCCATTTAAGACCCCGGACCTTATCAAGTGCACCGATCCGGAACGAACCGTCAATGTGCATGCCCGCCCGTCCTGCTTTGAAAGCAGCCTGCGGCTCATCCATGAATCCGAATTTTGTGACACCATGTGTACGTTCAAGATCATTGTAGAATTTGGCCGCTTTCAATCCAGCCGGATCGTCGGCATAATTCACGACCTTGTATTCTTCCAGATACGGCTCACCACCGAATTGACGCACCAGCACTTCACGGAACCAGTGATGGTCCTGGGCATTCATACCCGTCGTGATTCCAACCGCAGTTACATTGCCTGCACCGTCTTTTTTCGTCAGTTTCTTTGCGGTTTCAACCAACTCGTCAAGATTTGCCGGCGGGTTTTCAATACCGGCCTCTTCGAACAGGCGTTTGTTGTAAAACAATGCTAGCGAGCGCACTGCCGTTGGCAAAGCCATATACTGATCGCCTGCCCGCATGGCTTTGACCATGGGGAAAAATTCTGCCTCAATCTTTTCTGGCGGGAAGACATCGGCAGGGAGTGGCTGAATAAGTTTGGCTTCTGTGTAATCATTCAACCAGCCGTAAAACAACTGAACCACATCCGGGCCTTCCCCGGCAGGAATCGCCGCAGCGACCTTGGTTCGATAATCCGCATACGGGAAATGCGTCATCTTCACTGTGATGTCCGGATTCGCTTTCTCGAAATTCTCGATCAGCGTATCCATCGCTGTTATGCGCGGCTCAAAGAAATATTGCCAATATTCAATCTCCACCGCCTGCGCGCCGACAGTGCCTGCCACCGATAGTGCCGCAGCAGCAGCGCCTAAAACCAGTTTCCGAATCAAGTTCATTTTCTTCCTCCCTAGCGAAAGGCCATCGGCCCTTTTCGACCCAGCCGCTCCGGCATGTGTGGCGAAGCCACGACCAGCGGCAGCGAACCGAACAAAAGTCAACACCAGCACAAGCATTAATTCAAGTAAGTTGAATGTTCAAGTGATTTGAATTAATAGACTCTCATGAAGCCAGTTTCCAAGCTTGCCATTGTTGGTTCCAACGCTGAACGCACCCGTCTGCATAACCGCCAGGTCGTGCTCGGTCTTGTGCGGCAGCATCAACCGGTGGGCAGAGCTGAAATCGCCCGTTTTTCAGGTTTGTCAACGCAGGCCGTCAGCAACATCACAGCCGAACTGGAGAAAGACGGCTTTCTCAATGAAGCAGGCCGAGAGGTCCGGGGTCGCGGATTACCTGCTACGCAATATGCCCTGAATTCCGGCGGGGCGTTTGGCGTCGGAATCGAAGTCAGGCCGGAAGTCATGTTCGGTACCCTGGTCAATCTGGGCGGAGAAACAGTAAAAACGAAACGCGTGGCCCTCAAATCAAGCGCCCCTCATGCCGTTAGTGTTGCCAGCCGAAAAATGCTCGACGATCTGCTCATCAGGGCCGGTGTCAAACACGAACAACTGCTGGGCGCCGGTGTTGTTATGCCCGGTCCCTTTGGTGATGTGGGACTATCGGGAACCGGTCAGTCTGAACTGATGGATTGGGATGGAGTAGATGCTACTCAGACCTTCGAAAAGGCACTGGAACTGCCCGTCATCATCGAGAATGATGCCACAGCAGCAGCAGTAGCGGAAAAGGTAAGTGGTGTTGCAAAAGACCTGAATTCCTACTGCTACATCTATTTCGGTACCGGCCTGGGACTGGGTGTTGTTGCCGACGGCCAGGTTCTCAGAGGTGCCTTTGGTAATGCCGGTGAACTGGGGCACATCGTTGTTGCACCCAATGGGCACCTTTGCGCATGCGGCAACAGAGGATGTCTTGAGACCTATGCCAGCCGTCTTTCGGTACGAAATCATCTTGAGAAATCCGGACTGTCGGTGCAGAGCGTCAAAGACCTGGAAAAACTCCACCTGGCCGGACATCCGGATTTGGCGTCGTGGCTGCAAAGTGCTGCACCTCCCTTGTCTCAGGCAATTGGCATGATCGAGAACCTGTTCGATCCGGAGGCCGTCATTATCGGTGGTGCCATGCCCGATAACTTGCTTGATCATCTCATTGGCCTCCTGACATTGCCCAGCGGATCTGTGGCCAGACGGACCGGTCGTCCCGTTGAACGCGTCCTGCGTGGCGCCTCGGGACGGATGGCCGCGGCGCTTGGTGGCGCTGCCCTCATCATTCACAACACATTCACCCCCCGAATTGTGGCGCGGGCTTAGGCTCGCCAGGAGTTTCAGCATGCCTTTGTCCGATCCACAACGCCTGTCCGATCAGTTGACATCACCGCGAATCGTGACGTTGTGGCGCGCATTGCAGCCGCTGAAAAGCATACTTTCATTCATGAATACCGGTGCCCATCCTGATGACGAAACGTCTCCCATGTTGTCAGCTTTGGCGTTTCGTGACGGCTATTCCCTCTCCTACGCCTGTGCCAATCGGGGCGAGGGTGGCCAGAATGATGTTGGCAGTGAGACAACGCATGATCTGGGGGTCATCAGAACCGCTGAAATGGAGCGCGCGGCAGACCGGCTTAATATGCGTCTCTACTGGTTGTCCGAAAATCCCGGTGACTCCATTTTCGATTTCGGCTTCTCAAAAAGCGGCATCGAAACGCTTGCAAAGTGGGGCCATAGTCGAACGTTAAAACGCTTTGTCGACATCATCCGAACGGAAAGACCGGACATTATCTGTCCGACTTTCCTGGATATTCCCGGTCAGCATGGTCATCACCGAGCAATGACGCAGGCCGCTCATGAGGTTTTTGACGCTGCGGCCGATCCGTCTTTTGCCGACAGCGACCTGCCGCCCTGGCAGGTCAAAAAACTATATTTGCCTGCATGGTCCGGCGCTGGAGATTCCTACGACGATGATTTGCCGCCGCCACCTGCAACAGTCGTAATCAATGCCACAGGCACGGATCCGATTACAGGTTGGAGCTGGGCACAGATGGGTGAACACTCTCACGCCTGTCATAAATCGCAAGGTATGGGTCGATGGAAGGCGCCTGACAGCGAAAACATCTGGCCGCTACATCTGGCCAAGTCCCTGAATGACAATACCGATACATCGCTTAAAGCGGGATTGCCGCAAGACCTCGCGGAATTGGCAAAATTTGCAGGTGCACCAACACTCGAAGAACCACTCGCAACAGCCCAATCGGCCTGTAACGCAGCTATCAAAGAATTTCCGAACTTCGAACGCGTCCAACAGCATGCAGCCACCGCTCTCACTAAGGTGCGGGAGGCGAAAAAATTATGCCCAGACCAGGCAAAAGATGAAGTCTTACATAGGATTGCAGCAAAAGAGGAGCAACTATCACTTGTCCTTCGGCTGACATCAGGGGTGCACGCTCGGGGATCTCTAGCGCGAGATTTCTTACGTCCAGGCACTGCTATCGACGTAACGATGGAAGTTTCCGGTGCCAACGCCACAGCCACTCTGGTGCTGCCCGATGGCTGGAGCATGGACGAAAATACCATCTCGGTACCACAAGACGCAGGCCCAAGTCTGTCCTATCCTGATCGGTATAACCCCGGACAGGCCACATTTCCCGCAATTCGCCTCACGCTGAACTTTAGCGGCGTTACTTCAGAAACACTTCTACCGTTTGAAGTTCCACCCGTCGTTCTTCCCGCCCGCTCCGCTACGTTGAGCCCTGACCGGGTTTTGATCAATACGCAGTCAGAGTCGCGACAGTTCGATGTAACACTTACCGACCTGTTTCCACTCGAAGCGGAACCCACTCTTGGGCTGCCGGAAGGCTGGCACGCGCAGCGAACCGCAAATGGTTTTACTGTTTTCGCACCGGAACAGGCAAAACCGGGGTTGTTCGAAATCCCGCTGCTGTTGGATGGTAAAGAAACATTCTCAATTCACAAATTCGTCTATCCGCACATCGCGCCGCGTGCGCGGGTTTTCCCTGCGGCCCTTAAGGTTCGCGTGTTGGACGCGCGCCTCCCAGACGTCAGGATCGGTTATGTCGGAGGTGGCAATGATCGTGTTCTGGACTGGCTCATGGCCCTCGGTTTAGATGCTGCCCCACTTTCCGACGACAGGATTACTGAGCAAGGGTTGGAGAACATCGACACGCTGGTTGTCGGCATATTTGCGATGCGCACTCGCCCCGTATTGCGCGAGGCGATGCCGACGGTCCATAAATGGGTGAAAGAAGGCGGCAACCTGATCACACTTTACCACCGACCCTGGGATGCCTGGGACCCTGACAGTATCCCACCGCACAGACTTGAAATCGGAAAACCCTCCCTCCGCTGGCGAGTAACCGATGAGAACGCCGCAGTCACTCATCTGATACCAGAGCATCCGCTTCTCAACACACCGAACGAAATAAATGAAGCGGACTGGGCCCATTGGCACAAAGAGCGCGGGCTCTATTTCGCAAAGGACTGGGCACCAGACTACAAACCTTTGCTGTCAATGGCTGACCCCGGCGAAGAGCCGCATCAAGGGGCCTTGCTATCGGCAAAGATCGGCAAGGGCAGGCATACCCACACTTCGCTTATCCTGCATCATCAAATGGAAAAACTGGTGCCTGGAGCTTTCCGGCTCATGGCCAACCTTGTGGAGCGGCCTGATTGAATAACCGCCGGAGCATCCGCAGGACGGCAGGATCGAACTTCCACGGCCTCAATGACCGATTTCTAAGCGCTGACAATCCCTGTTGAACCCCAAATGTCGGCTCGCAATTTGCGGCAAGCCGATGGGAATCTTCTCAACAATCAAGCCGCGGCGACATCTTTGAGGAATCGATCCACCATGGTTCTCAAATCTCCTGCCTGCTGATTAACCTCAGAGGACGCGGACAATACCTGCCCGGCAGATTGACTCGTTTCTTGTACCTGGCTGGTAATATGTACCATGGAAGATGCAACGTTTTCAGTCCCTCGGGCAGCCTCCATTACATTCGAAGATATCTCGTCGGTTGCCGAACCCTGCTCTTGCACAGCAGACGCGATGGAAGCTGTATATTCGTTGACTTCAGACATTGTCTGCATAATCGCCCCGATGGCATCAACCGCCTCGGATGTTGATCCCTGGATCTCACTGATTTGAGACCCTATTTCCTCGGTTGCCTTGGCGGTTTGCGTTGCAAGAGATTTAACCTCCGAAGCCACAACGGCAAAGCCTTTGCCTGCATCTCCAGCCCGCGCTGCTTCTATGGTTGCATTCAAAGCCAAGAGATTTGTCTGTTCCGCAATGTCCGATATCAAACTCACGACATCGCCAATTTTTTGCGCTGCATCCGCAAGATTTCCGATCTTCTCATTCGAGGTGTTTGCATTCGTGACTGCATGTTCCACAATCTCATTCGCACTTGCTACCTGACGAGAAATCTCACCAATGGAGGCAGACAGTTCCTCGGCCGCAGATGCGACAGTTTGCACATTTACCGACGCCTGCTCCGACGCAGCAGCAGCGGTATTTGCTCCACCGGAAGTTTCATCCGCGACACTATTCAATGCTCGAGCAGTTTCCTGCATAATATCAGCGTTGCTACCAACTGCGCCGAGCATTTCCTGAATACCGGTTCGGAAGTTGTCAATCAGCGCATCGACATGCTGTTCCCTTTGTTCGCGAGCAGTTCGCATCTCTTCCTGATTTCGCGAAAGCTTTTGTCTTTCAACGGCGTTATCACGAAACACCAAAACTGAGCGGGTCATATCGTCAATTTCATCTGCTTTCGCGTCGGTAGGCAACTCCACCTCAATGTCCCCGTCTGCGAGACAACCCATGGCGGTGGATAAACCATTGAGTCTGCCTGCCAACCGCTTGGAAAAATAGATGCCAATTCCAGCTGCAGCGATCGCGCTGATTACAGCAATAAACAGGACCCAATTTCTCAACGACGCGAGTGGGGCAAACACCTCAGCACTACTTTGCGTAACAACGACCGCATAATTACGCCCCAAAAACTGAAACGGTTCAATGGCAGCGCCAACGCTTTCACCCCGAAAGTCGGCAATCTGAGTGTAAATCGAACGTCCGCTCAGTCCTTCGTGGATAGTTTCATTGTTCATATCAGCGCTCATTAGATCGACTGCATTCGTCGTGCGCATGCTTTCATTCTGAATCAGACCGTCGTTATTGACCATGAGAACGTCACCTGTGCTGCCCAGTCCATCATAGTGGGCGAGCAGGGCACTAATCTTATCTGTTGGCATGGTCGATATAATCACGCCGATCTTCTTTTTACCGATCGGTATCGGTGCAGCGATAAATCCGGCGGGTGCATCATTAAGTGGTTTATATGGCGACAGATCAAGGATGTGCGCTTTGCCGGCCTGGCCATTCAGAGCAGCCTCGAATACCTTTGCAAGGCTGGTGTCTTTCCATGGACCGGATATCAGGTTAGTACCGAAATCCAAATTTTTCTTAACGGAATACACCACGTTGCCGTCAGTATCAGCCAGCAACAGGTCACCATAACCGTTGTCACTCATGTAGCGGCGCAATACAGGGTGATATTTGGAATGGGCTCGATCATAGGGTGAGCGGCCCGCTTTCCTCAATTCATCCCGATTGTCTGCGGTATGCGGGTTATCTTCAATATATGTTTTCTGGAGAACAATCGTTGGATCGTCGCCAACTTTGGCCCAACCTTTCTTAAAATCCGAAAGGGCACCACGCACTGTTTTTCCGCCTGCGTTGGACAACAGTCCTGCTTCGATACCGGCCAAATATCCCGAGACAGCGTTTTTTTGACTTTTGGCCAGCGAAACGAGTTTCTCTTCCACAAGATTATGAACGCTGCTCGCCGCTGACATATAACTTGCGACACCAACGCCCGCAGAACACATGAGCGCGATGCTGACAACAAACGCAGGTAACTTCGCCGAAATTTTCATTAAATGCCCCCAGAATACCCCAATAAAGTGCCGGGATCCTTTGGGGATCCCGGCACTTTCGACAATCAGATATTGTCGACATTCACTCCGAAAGTGACGGCCCCGATCACTTCTCCACTTTCTGGATCAGCAACCGAAACGCTAACCTGACTTTGCAAAGTTTGCGTAGATTCGTCTTCTTCCAATTCCCCGACATGGATAGCGTCAGCGCCTACTTTGAATGTTTTTTGCCATTTCGCCTCATCACCTTGCCAGTAGTCGGACGTTACATCGCTTTGTCCGACGTTCAGCCCCTTAGCGTCCATAACAAAGATTTCCGTAAACAGCCCATCACTGCCATCCTGCGCGTCAGCAAGAAATATTGAAACTTCCCGGCTCAGCACATCATCAATCATCGGTTGATCAGCTGCGTCGGTCTCAGCCCGCCAAGTCTGGTCGAGTTCATCAATTTTCGACTGATCAAATCCCGCTGTATTGGAATTTTGATTTTTGATTGCATCGATAATCTGGGAAGATTGTACCAGCTCGGCAATTCTGCCGTTCGCAAGATCTGTCAATTCCGTTTCAAATTCGTTGGCACCAGCCGCACCAGCGAACAAAAGAACAGTGGCAACCGCACCGCATGTTGCAAATTTCATATTCAGCCCTCTACAGTAAATCTTGAACACGTTGTAGACGACCGGAAGTAAAGTTTAATTTTATTATGAAATCATAAATTGTAGACGATTGATTGTATTTTAAAATCAAATATTATTTTAAGTTGTATAAACAAGTATTGCAATCGCTATGTATATTTTCGAAAAAATTCAGAAATATTCGGTGTATTTGTAAAAAGCTGATTTCTGCCGATTTTATATCAATTGGATGCGGAATTAAGCGCTGTTCTGCACCCTTTGTAAAACATTGAAATTTCTTAACACAAACTGGGTCACAAGAAATCAACAATAGACGTACATTCGACTAAGATATTGAAAATATTATAATATAAGAATTTTCATTTATTATTATTCATATTCGGGAAACTATGAAAGAAGGCGCAAAAAAAACAGACCAACTGGAAAAACTCAGCACGCATATGCCTAGAATATCAATGTTATTTATATCGATATCCTAACTAAAAGATCGGCAAAACGGATCTGTCCTCTCACCATTTTGCCGTTACAGCAACTGAAAATACTGTTTTCCCAATGTTGGCGTCTGCGGGACAATCATACTGTTGAAACGAAAAGCCTAAAATCGGCCCCACAACCATGCCTCGTAATCGGAAGAGTCGCTTTTGAACCCAAATTCGAGTGATTTAAAAAGTCACACTGTCATCTTTGATTTATCGTTCACGCTATAGTCTGCAAAGCAAATTTTCTCCTTCTACCCGAGCTTGTGCTTTGGCAGTTCTCAGATAAATGGATCCCGACCGTGACACCTTCTTCCAACCAGCCCCCTGTCGCCGAAAAGCGGCTGTCAGAAAGACCTCTCATTCATCCCACGGCCAATGTTATCGACAGCACCATCGGTGATTGGACGGAAATTGGCAGAAGCACATTATTCTGCCGCTCTGCGCTGGGCGACTATTCTTATATTGTTGAAGATTGTGATGTGGACTGGACTGAGATCGGAAAATTCTGTTCCATTGCCCGAAGCGTGAGGATCAATCCAGGCAACCATCCAACGTGGCGGGCAAGCCAGCATCACTGGACCTACAGAGCCGCTTCTTATGAGCTTGGTGAAGATGAACCAGAATTCTTCGCATGGCGAGAGGAAAACAGGGTACTTATCGGCCATGATGTCTGGATTGGACACGGCGTCACCATCCTGCCTGGTGTCTCAATCGGCACCGGGGCTGTGGTAGGCGCAGGAGCCGTTGTCTCAAAGGACGTTGACAACTACATGATCGTTGGTGGCGTTGCAGCAAAACCGCTCAGGCGGAGATTTTCGGAAATGCAGGGGGACGCACTCCTGAAAATCGCCTATTGGAACTGGGGTCGGGAACAGCTTCGCACAGCGCTTCCCGATATCCGTTCGCTGACAATCGATGCCTTTATCGAGAAATATGGCTGAAGCAAAAACAGACAAGTTGATCGTTTTGTCGGGATGTTCCGGTGGCGGAAAATCAACGCTGCTTGGGGAACTGGAACGACGCGGCTTTCAGGTGATGCCTGAAGCAGGACGCCGGGTGGTACGGGATGCTATTGAAACCGGGAAGGATGTCCTGCCATGGCACAACCCGACCGGTTTTTCCCTCAGTGCCGCGCGGCTGGCCGAACGTGATTATCAGAACGCTCTGAAGAGCGGCGAAGAAACCATTTTCGATCGCGCGATAATCGACCTCGTAGCCTATCTGACCATGCTTTCCCTCCCCATACCTGATGCGTTGACCAACACGTTTTTCGAATGTCGATATGCGACGACAGTTTTTATGACGCCTCCCTGGCTGGAGATTTTCTGTCAGGATACCGAGCGCCAGAAATCCTTTGATGAGGCAATCAGAGAGTATGATCACCTCCTGCAGTTCTACGGAGATCAAGGCTACCGGCCGGCTATAGTGCCTAAAACCGATGTCGCACAACGAGCAGACTTCATCGTCAATACGCTAGGTCTGTGAATTGGTTTTAGGCGAATTCAGTTTTGACCAGAAATATCGAACATCTGGCAGCCTCTCCATGTTTGAAGCACCATCTGTCCACTCGACAGCGCGAAATCCTTGTTTTTCGTAAAATGCACACGCAATAATGTTTTGCTGAAACGTCCAGAGGGTCAACTCATCGGTATTTGATTTGACTTTGCTCAACAGCCGAGTCCCAACCCCGCAATGAATATGGTCGGGGTGAACGTATAGATAATCGATCCACGCACCCTCCCCTGCGATTAAGCCGACAATCCGCCGATCAATCACAGCGACATATACAGTTTTTTCAATAACCACGGACCTGCAGATGAAATCGCTTTCTTCCTGCGGTGTATGCAGCGGTGGCAGATAGGTCATCAGACGGCGAGAAGCGGTGAACACTTCTCCGATACGGGGTCCGTCTTCTCGTTGTGCACGAAGAATAACAGTTTCTGTCATCCAAAACCCTTGAGCGACACGTTATCTGTCGCGCCATACCTGCTTAAGGAAAGGATGATCATCATGAGTGCCAACTTGCAAAGATCTGCCCGTTCCCCAACCCCGATTTCTCCTCGATTCTCAAGACCCGCTGCAATCGCAGGGTTTTTCGTGGCCATGCATACTGCCCCTGGCAGGTCTTGTCTGAAACTGGCCACCGCGGCCATCATGAATACGGCATCTAGCATTGAGCGAGGAAAATAATCGGATGCAAGGATGCCCGCCAGATTGTGTACCGGCAATTCCTTGACCGCCACATTGCCGGATTGGGACCGGACACGCAAAAAGTTGGGCGCACAACAAACAATCGTCCTGCCGAGATCCAGCGGCCGTTGTGCTGCTTCAACTAACATAATTCAGAATAGCGGGATTTACCCGTTTCCGGGGATGCTTCAATGTCCGTGCGCACTCTCGCCCGGCAGACTTCAATGGCCCCTCTCGCGCCGGAACAAACATTTGGATATAACATTCCTGAGATACGACACGACAAAACGATAAAGTCATGGCAGCGCCGCCAAGGTTCACGGAGATTCTTTTGCTTCAACCGCTACGTTTTCTGGCAATTTTCCTAACCGTAACTCTCATTGGGGCGACGGCGCTCAAAGCAGCTGACAAAGCCGCTGTCGAGCGGCAATTTCAGACGTGGCTTCAATCGGACATCTGGCCCAAGGCGAAGAAAGCCGGAGTTTCGAAGAAAACATTCAGCGGTGCCACCAAAGGGTTAACCTTGAATTGGAAGCTGCCGGATCTCAGACCACCCGGATCATCCGCACAGGCACCAAAAAAGCAGCGGCAGGCGGAATTTCGTGCACCGAGTGCTTATTTCAACGAGAACAATCTCGGTGCACTGGTTAATCGGGGACGCGGCAAACTCGCCACTCACAAGAAAACGCTTGCACAGATCGAAAAAAAATATGGCGTTCCGGGCCGGATTATCGTCGCCATCTGGGGGCGAGAATCGGGATATGGCGCCGCCAAAATCCCGCATGATGCGCTACCAATTCTTGCAACACAGGCTTTCATGGGACGCCGCAAGACTTTCTTTGAAAATGAGTTCCTGGCTGCGCTGAAGATTCTGCAGGAAGGTCACATTTCCCGCAATGCACTCAAAAGCTCATGGGCGGGCGCTCTGGGGCAACCGCAGTTTCTGCCGAGCAAGTTTCTGGCATTTGCCGTCGATTTTGACGGCGACGGACGTCGCGACATCTGGAATTCGGTTCCCGACACGCTGGCGTCCATCGCCAATTATCTTAAACAGAACGGCTGGCGAACCGGGCGGGACTGGGGATATGAAGCCAAAATTCCTGCGACTGTTTCATGCACGCTGGAAGGCCCTGAACTGGGAAGGCCAATCAAAGCATGGATTGATCTTGGCGCGACGCGCATCAGCGGCAGACCATTCCCGAAGCATGAAATAGCACACCCGGGATTTTTAATGATGCCGCAGGGACGTTACGGCCCGGCATTCGTCGCGACCGAGAATTTCTACGTACTGAAAACCTACAATGAGTCCGATCTCTATGCGCTGTTTATCGGTCATCTTGCGGATCGGTATGGTGCCAACAAAAAGTTCCTGGGCAAGTGGAAGAACGTCAAAGGGATCAATCGCCGCGACGTTCAGAATATGCAGGTGAAGCTGGAAAACCAGGGCCACGATGTGGGCGGCGCCGACGGGCTTGTCGGATTTAAGACCCGGATCGCCGTCGGTCTCTGGCAGCTCAAAAACGGCGATCCGCCCACGTGTTTTCCCGATGCCGCGCTCGCCAAGAAGGTCCGCTAGACATTTGGAACTGTGCCCCTCCCGTTCAAATCAGAGCCGACGGAGCAAATCCGGTGTGGGGAAACTGTCGGCCGGCATGCCCAGTTTGATTTGCATGTCCTTGACAGCCGCTCGCGTCTTGGCGCCGATCGTTCCATCGACACCGCCGACGTCATAGCCCTTTGCTTCCAGCTTCCGTTGCAATTGTTTCACCTGGTTTCCACTCAGGCTCTGGACTTTTTTGCGCCCGGCAGAGACTTTCGGCGCGCCGGCCAGTCGGGTCGCAAAATAGGCAGCAGTCGTCGCGTAGACGAGTGACTGGTTCCATTCGGTGTAAACATCGAAGTTCTCATAGGCGAGAAAAGCAGGCCCGTGCCGACCCATCGGCAAATGCAGCGATACCGGCATCTGATCGCCGGGCAACGCCTGACCGTCGCGGTATGTGACACCCCACTGGGCCCATTGCGAGCGCGGCAGTTTAATCGCGATATCCGCCTGCTCCCATGGCAGTTCAGCAGGAACCACGACTTCTTCAAGCCAGGGCTGGCCGGCTTTCCAGCCGTGATGGCGCAACAGGTTCGCCGACGACGCCAACGCATCCGGTGCGCTGCGCAGCAGGTTCACGGTGCCGTCGCCATCAAAATCAATACCGCGCTGGAAATAGTCGCTGGGCAGAAACTGGGTCTGGCCCAATTCCCCAGCCCATGCCCCGATCATCTGATTTGCACTCAGGTCACCGCGATCGATCAGCCGCAACGCATCCATGAGCTGCGGGCGAAACAATTCGGGACGCCGACAATCATAAGCAAGTGTCGCTAGTGCAGTGAGAGTCGGAAAGTTACCGATATTGCCGCCAAAGTCGGTCTCAAGTCCCCAGAAAGCCGTCAGCACCGGACCGGGAGCACCGTACGTGTTCTCGATCTGCTGAAACATATTGGCGTTTTTCTTGAGTTTACTTCGACCAACATTCAGTCGGTTCTGAGAAATCAAGCGACTGGAAAAGTCCAGGAACGATAGCGAAAAGACAACTTGCTTCCGATCGTTGCCGATCACCTTTTTGCTGTAGGAAACATTGCCCAAAGCATTTTTGATTGTCCGATCGGAAATACCATTCGCACGCGCCTCCGACTTGAAGTCAGCGAGCCATTTATTGAAGTTACCGGTATTGCGGCAGGCCGCATTGGCAGCCACACTCAAACCAATACTCACAGACGCTGCCACAATAACAACGCGACCGATATTCCCAAATAAGCGCATAGACGATTTTCCTTTGACCGCTTTGATTGCCGCAGCATCATTCCAAGAGCGGAAGTTTTAATGTCCCACTCCGATGCCTGACATTTAATGCCGGTCAATAAGCCTACTTTTTGACCGATGAAGTTTCATGACAGTCGCATAGCAAATTATCGGCGATTCTTGAATTACGCTCAGTAAACAAAATTGCCGTCTCGACCTGTTGGTATCACCTTGGTCACCAGGTCGAGACGGCAAAATCAACCATAAAGGCAGCAGTTCTCAGGGTTTCACCCAAACCGCACCCTCTTCAGAAGAGCGCACGCAGGCGTCGATAAAGGCCATCCCCTTGAGCCCATCGTCAATCGATGGAAACGTGACCGCCCTCTCCAGAGTGCCACCGCCCGGACGCGCAGCTTTGATAGCGTCTGCCGCCTCGCGATAAATGTTGGCAAACCCTTCCAGATATCCCTCAGGATGACCTGCCGGAGTGCGTGTCAGCCGCGAAGAAGCATCTTCCGCTCCGGCTCCGCCACGGGTCAGTAGTCGCTTGGGTTCTCCAAAAGGTGTGTACCAGAGTTTGTTTGGTTCTTCCTGCGCCCATTCAAGGCCTCCCTTGGAGCCATAGATGCGCAATGTCAGACCGTTTTCGTTGCCTGGTGCAACCTGACTGGCCCAGAGCATTCCTTTGGCACCACCCTTAAATCGCAACAGAACGCTGACATTGTCATCAAGCCGCCGTCCCGGCACAAAACTTGTCAGATCCGCACACAAACTGTCGAGATCAAGTCCGGAAACAAAACAGGCAAGATTGTAGGCGTGTGTGCCGATATCGCCCACACAGCCACCCGCACCAGAACGGGCGGGGTCCGTCCGCCATTCCGCCTGCTTCAGTCCCGTCTCCTCTGCCTTTTCAGTCAGCCAGTCCTGAACATACTCAGCCTGTATGTGGCGAACCTCACCAAGATCGCCACGTTCCACCATGGCGCGGGCCTGGCGGATCATTGGGTAACCGGTATAGTTATGCGTCAGGACAAAGAGCTTGCCGGAATCGCGCGCAACGGTCGCAAGCGCTTGTGCGTCTTCCATGGTCGACGTCAATGGCTTGTCGCAAATGACGTGAATACCCGCCTTCAGAAACGCCGCAGCTGCGCCATAATGCATATGATTGGGTGTTACGATTGCAACTGCCTCAATCCCGTCGGAACGCGCCGCTTCCTTTGTCGCCATTTCCTCAAAAGAGGCGTAAATCCGATCCGGTTCCAGTGCCAGTTCTTCACCTGACGTCTTGGCCCTCTGTGGATCGGAAGACAAGGCGCCTGCAACCAGCGCATATTGATCATCAATCCGCGCAGCAATGCGGTGGACGGCACCAATGAAAGCACCCTGACCTCCACCAACCATGCCTAGTCGGACACGATTTCCAATCCCAGTCGACGCCTGTGCTTCAATCGTCATGAGATGAAGCTCCTTTGCCTGTAAAAAAAGTTCCGAAAGTCATTGTGGTGATCAAAGCCCCAGCATTCTACGATTGGCTTCTTCATCAGTTCCACCGTCAGCAAAGTCATCAAATGCCCGTTCCGTCACACGGATGATGTGAGCATTGATGAAATCAACACCTTCCCGGGCACCGTCTTCGGGATGTTTCAGGCAGCATTCCCATTCAAGCACAGCCCAGCTGTCATAGTCGTACTGGGCGAGTTTTGAAAAAATTCCGGCAAAATCGACCTGTCCATCGCCAAGTGACCGGAATCGCCCGGCCCTTTCAGTCCAGTTCTGAAATCCCCCATAAACACCAACGCGACCACTGGGATTAAATTCCGCATCCTTGACGTGATACGCCTTGATCCGCTCATGATAGATATCGATGAATGCCAGGTAGTCCAGCTGTTGCAAGACGAAGTGAGAAGGGTCGTAATTGATGCAACACCGTGGATGATTATCCACTCGTTCCAGGAACATCTCGAAGGTAGCCCCGTCGTGAATATCTTCGCCAGGGTGGATCTCGTAGCAGACATCGACCCCTGCCCGGTCATAAGCATCGAGAATCGGTTTCCAGCGTTTAGCCAGTTCATCAAACGCCGTTTCCACAAGACCGGCCGGACGCTGAGGCCATGGATACATAAACGGCCAGGCAAGTGCGCCGGGAAATGTGACATGCGACGATAACCCAAGATTTTCCGAGGCCTTGGCCCCAAGCATCATTTGGTTTATCGCCCAATCAGTACGGGCAGCGGGGTTGCCTCGGACTTCCGGCACAGCAAATCCGTCAAAAGCTTCATCATAGACGGGATGCACAGCGACCAATTGGCCCTGCAAATGCGTTGACAGGTCGGTTAATTCCAGACCGTGCCCGGCAAGAACACCTTTCACTTCATCACAATAATCTTTGGACTCTGCAGCTTTTGCGAGATCGAACAGACGCCCATCCCAGGAGGGTATCTGTAATGCCTTGTAACCCAGTCCTGCAGCCCATCCCGCAATACTGTCCAGCGAATTATACGGTGCTTCATCACTGGCAAATTGTGCCAGAAACAGTCCCGGCCCCTTCATGGTCTTCATATGGTCTCTCTCCCTCGATCACGACCTAATCGTGTTTACGCTGACCCGAGAGTTTCGGCATCCACGCACTGATGACGGCAGTTATGCAGGGCGCAACTTTTGCGCAGCAGATTTGTTTGCAGGAAGAATATCAGAAGGGTGCACAGAAAAAACACCCTTTTTTTTCCTATTTTTCAAGTGGTTCCAGAAAGCAGCGATTGGCGTTCAACCTGTTTCGGTTTACATAATCCAGGTGGTAATCTGCACGGCTTTTTTGCGCGGCAACAGAAATCCGATCTGTCGACCGCAAATAGCGCACGCAATCGATGAAACCTCGGTCAAGTCCAACGCATGGCTATCTGCCAACTATCTCAAGGAACCGGCTATGATTGATATCGGAACACCCATTTCCGCGCTCTCCACTCCGGTGCCGGTGGTTGATGAAGATGTGGTGGCTATCAATATCGGCAGAGTCCAGCGGTATATGGACGAAATCGGCCTCTCTTTCAGGCCACATATCAAAACCCACAAGATCCCCGCGCTGGCTAGGAGGCAGCTGAATGCTGGTGCAAAGGGCATCACGTGTCAGAAAATCTCGGAAGCGACTGTGTTTGCCGATGCCGGCATCGACGATATCCTCATTACCTACAACATTATTGGTGAGGAAAAGCTGAAAAGCCTGAAGGACCTTCATGGAAAAACATCACTGAGCGTCGTCGCCGACAATGATCCGGTCATAGAAGGTCTCGCCAAAACGTTTTCCGCAGACAACCCCCTGACTGTTCTGGTGGAATGTGATACCGGCTTCGGGCGCTGCGGAGTCCAGTCACCCGAAGCCGCATTAAAACTGGCACAGCGTATCGATCAGTGCCCCACACTCCGTTTTGGTGGCCTCATGAGTTTCCCCAGCCCGTTTAGCGAACAAAGGGCGGAGAGCTTTTATCGCGCTACGATAGATCTGCTGCGCGAGCATGATCTGTCTTGCCCGGTGGTCTCGCACGGCGGCACGCCGAGCCTTTTCAAAACACACGAAGTTCCCTCGGCGACCGAGCATCGCGCTGGTACTTACATATACAATGATCGCGCGATGATGCGGGACGGACATTGCGGTATCGCGCAATGCGCCCTGTTTGTATTGTCAACTGTCATATCCTGCCCCACGGAAAATCGCTGTGTACTGGATGCGGGTTCAAAGACGCTGACCTCCGATCTATTCGGATTTGACGACTTCGGTCTCATTACCGACTATCCCGGTGCGCGCATTACCAGTTTGTCTGAAGAGCATGCTGTTGTCGATGTCAGTGAATGTGGTCGCAAAAAACCTTCCGTTGGCGAGAAAGTGAAAATATTACCCAATCATGTATGCGTCGTCTCCAACATGTTTGATCGTATGATTTTCCACAGAGACGGGCTCGTTACAAATGTCGAGAACATCTCTGCTCGTGGATTGGTGTGGTAGTGAAGGACAAACACAAACGTTACATCCATTTGGAACCGCGAGACGTAGAGCGTTCAGGGTCTCCGGGAAAAGCTAACGCGCTGTTGCGATGGGCCCACGCGATTAAACAAAGGCTCAGAGCGCTTTGGACGATGAAGTGATTGCAAGAATTGCTCTGAGTGGGGAATTGATGTCCGATAGCGCCGTTATCAGCGATTTCAAAAGTTTTGAAGCCGTCAAACCATTTGGCGATTTCAACCAGGTGATTGATGACAGTGTCTATCACACGGTTGAGGATGACTGGTGGGTTGGCATATCTGATGTGGTCGATTCAACGGCATCGATCGCCGAGGGAAAATACAAAGCCGTCAATCTTGCCGGGGCGGCGACAATTTGCGCTGTCTCAAACGCCCTACACCAAACTCAATTTCCCTTTGCTTTCGGCGGCGATGGTGCACACTTCGTCATTCCTCCCGAACACGTGGAAAAAACCCGGAATGCGCTCGCTGAAACGTCTGTATGGAGCAAAAGAACGCTGGGCCTTGACCTGCGCGTCGCGCTTGTTCCCGTTCGAGATGTGCACAAATCCGGTCGCGTCATTAAAATTGCGCGATATGCCTCCTCCAAAACCGTCAGCTATACGATGTTTTCCGGTGGCGGCATCGGATGGGCTGAAGCAGCGATAAAACTAGGTCAATATGCCGTCAGTCCCGGGAGTGTTAGCGGCGAACCGGATCTGAATGGCCTTTCGTGCCAGTGGGGAACCATACAGTCGCGAAACGGCACAATCCTCTCGATCATCGTGAACCCGAATGACCGATCAGATCAATCGCACTATTCGAAAATCATGCGCCACCTTTTTTCGGTTCTGGCAAAGGAAAAACGACTAAACCCGATTCCTGAAGACGGACCGGATGTCCGATGGCCGAGCAACGGCATGTCGCTACAGGTAGCCGTTGGGAGCGCACGCAAATACCTTCCATTCGTGAGCACGATCACCACGTTCTTCGGCACTGCTTTGCTGTGGCTTCTATTCAAATCCGAATTCCGGGTCGGCGCGTTCATACCCGGTAAATATCGTCGGGAAATCGTGGCAAACACCGATTTTCAAAAATATGATGATGGTCTGCGAATGACGGTGGATTGCTCAACGGAGCGCGCCGACGAAATCGAAAACCTTCTCGTGCAGGCTTACAAAGACGGCATCGCAGAATATGGATTGCATCGGCAGGGTACCGCGCTTCTTACCTGTATCGCAACCGGTCTTACAAATGGCAAACATGTCCATTTTCTGGATGGGGCGGAAGGGGGGTATGCACAAGCGTCCGCTGACTTGAAACGCCACAAAAAAGTGGCGGAGCGGATACCGACGACATCTGCAAAGCCCGCATCAAAGCAAAACCATCGAAAGCCCAAGAAAAATCAACCCTGAAAGCAGCGCGGAAGCGGGTACGGTAATCACCCAGGCCGCCACGATGGTCATGAAGTGAGAGCGCCGAACCAGTTTGCGGCGTTTGATTTCTTCGGCCGTTCCTTCTTTGGCCTGTGGCGTGACCTTGTTTCCCAGCGCTTCTTTTCGTCTTTTGGAATTCGCTGTGTACCATTCCCGGAAAAATCCGACACCGAAAACAGCACCAACGGCGATGTGGGTCGAACTAACCGGCAATCCGAGCCATGACGCGACAATAACCGTGATCGCCGCCGAAAGCGCCACACAATAGGCTCGCATAGGATTGAGTTTGGTGATCTGCTGGCCGACCATGCGAACCAGCTTTGGACCAAACAAAACCAATCCCATTGATATGCCAACGGCACCGATAATCATGACCCAAAACGGGATATCGACACGCGCCGCAACATCCGATTGCTGGACCGTATGGACGATCGCCGCAAGTGGCCCCACTGCATTGGCAACGTCATTGGCGCCATGGGCAAAGGAAAGAAGCGCTGCGGAGCATATCAGCGGAATCTGAAAAAGCTGGCGCAGCGAACTGTTCCTGTTTTCCATGCCTTCAGACTGATGCCTGATGAATGGACGCGACAGAAGATAAAGAACAACAAATCCCAAGACACCGACGACGACGGCATACTGGGCATCGATATGAATGATCTTCTTCAGTCCCTTGAGAGCCATATAGCAGCTAAAGGCACCTCCCATGATGCCAATCAGGATTGGGACCCAGCGGCGCGCTGCCGCAATCTTATCTTTCTGGTACACAATCAGTGTCTTGATGAGCGCCAGGAAGACGGCGGCGATGATCCCGCCCAACAAGGGAGAAATGACCCAGCTGGCGGCGATTGCCCCCATCAAATTCCAATTGACTGCACTCATGCCGGCGGCGGCAATACCAGCACCCATGACCCCGCCAACCACAGCATGGGTAGTTGAAACAGGCGCACCGACAAAGGTTGCAAAATTCACCCATAACGCAGAAGAAATAAGCGCAGCGAGCATTGCGTAGACGAAGACTTGCGGATCGGATACGGCAGATCTGTCAACAATACCCTTGGCGATGGTGCTCACCACGTCTCCGCCGGCAAGCAGCGCACCTGCACTTTCAAACACAGCAGCGATGAGAAGGGCACCGCCCATGGTGAGAGCCTTGGCTCCAACCGCAGGCCCAACATTGTTGGCAACATCGTTTGCCCCGATATTGAGCGCCATATAGGCACCAATCGCCGAGGCTGCGATAATAATGGCTGACCCTTGGGCACCGGTAAAATAGAAAGCGACTCCCGCCGCCGCCAACGCAATAAAGATAAAGCCCAGTCCAGGGGCGACCAACCCCCGAGAAAGAAATCCCGTTGCTTCTTCGAATTTTGTTAGCTTGCTAAGGTCTTTGTCGACCGTGCGCTTTACATGCGCCGCTTGACCATCCGCCATGACACTGCCCTGTTCCCCGGGGCACTGTGTAACCGGCATGCAGACCACAGGCAAGGGATCTTTACTGGGGATTTCTAATCAGTTTTTGGCGGTGCAAATGTCTTGAAAATTGCCCTCAAACCGGGCTCTTCAACTTCCGCAGATGCTTCCTCGGCTGACATCCAGGAGCGCGTCCGTTCGTCCTCCTCAGGATAATCCTTGCGAAGCTCCTGAACTTTTAGCGGAAAAACGTCGACCAGGCATCGTGCCTTGTAGCCTGCATCCATACCTTTAAAGTAAAAATAGGTCCCAACGTTAGTCGGGGATACATCGCCAATCACACCTGCCTCTTCAAATGCCTCTTGGGCGGCACATTCAGCGGCATTCAGTTCTTTCATCGGCCAGCCTTTGGGAATAACCCAGCGACCGGTATCGCGGCTGGTGATCAGCAGAAACTCGATTTGCTCATTTTGCATGCGATAACACAGAGCTGCATATTGTTGGCGAGGTGGCCGTCCGAGCAACAAACGCAACTGTTGCGCTATCTCCCGCCAGTTCATGCGCTTGTCAGAATTCGCCGCCAATTCTCGTCTTGGTCCTTTCCGTGATTCGTGCCTGTCAAAACATAGCTGGCACCAAGAAACCTATGTAACCACCATAACACCTAAATTAAAGGTTCAGCAGATCACGGGTTGACGATCCAACCTGATCACACTGGCAAAGCATGGTTGTCCGGGTCCCATCCCGCACCAGACAGACTGCACGGTATGCATCCATCTATCATCGAAATGAACGGCAACTCCGCGCAACTCCAAGGTTAAAGTGCGGCGTCTGCCAATTGGTTTTACACCCAGCGGAAAACAATTCCGGCATAGATAAATGAAATCACCAATGGGCCCCAAAGCGGCATGCCCATCAATCCCAACCAGGCGAGAAAGATGAACGCGCTGCCAAGCAGGGAAATAAACAAGCGATCTCCGCGTGTTGTGTCCAGCGCCAGAATCCCCCGACGCGGGCCCCCACCGGGATCAAAGTATTCCCACACCGACATCGACAACAAACAGAACGCAATGAAACAAAAGAAGGCTGCCGTTGGCCAGGTCCAAGCCATCCAGGAAAGCGCCATGATTAATTCTCCTTTCCCGGTTGTTTACACACGCCCCAAGGCAAAACCCTTGGCGATATAGTTACGGACGAAGTAAATGACGAAGGCGCCAGGAACGATTGTCAGAGATCCAGCGGCCGCAAGCAGGCCTAATTCATAACCAGAACTAGACGCTGTTTTCGTCATCGTTGCCGCTATCGGTTTTGCATCAACCGCCGTCAGGGTCTTGGCAAGAAGCAACTCGACCCATGAGAACATGAAGCAGAAGAACGCAGCAACACCAATACCGGCTGCCACCGTCGGGATGAAGATCTTGACGAAAAACCGCCAGAACGGATAGCCGTCCACATATGCTGTTTCGTCCAGCTCTTTCGGAACACCAGACATGAAACCTTCCAGGATCCAGACCGCCAGTGGGATATTAAACAGCGTATGCGCCAGAGCAACGGCAATGTGGGTATCAAACAGGCCGACTGCTGAATAAAGCTGGAAAAACGGCAGTGCAAAAACCGCCGGTGGCGCCATTCGGTTTGTCAAAAGCCAGAAGAAAAGATGCTTGTCTCCCAAAAAGCGATAGCGAGAGAAGGCATAAGCGGCAGGCAGTGCGACAGCCACGGAGAGCACTGTGTTGATCGAAACATAAATCAACGAATTGACATAGCCCATGTACCAGGTGGGATCGGTGAAAATTACCCGGTAGTTCTCAAGCGTGAACTCATTCGGCCACAGGCTAAAGGTTCCCAATATCTCGTTGGTTGTCTTGAACGACATGTTCAAAAGCCAATAGATCGGCAGCATCAGAAATATGATGTAAAGCACGGGGACGAGTTTGCTAAATCGAGCCATCACTGAGCCTCATTGCGCATCATGAGCGTGTAGAAAATCCAGCTGAGCAGCAGGATGATGAGGAAGTAAATCAGGGACATCGCCGCTGCAGGACCCAGATCGAACTGGCCGAGAGCGATTTTAACCAGATCAATTGACAACAAGGTAGTCGAATTGCCCGGGCCGCCACCCGTCAGCACGAAGGGTTCCGTATAGATCATGAACGAATCCATGAAACGCAGCAGCACCGCAATTGTGAGAACCCGTTTCAATTTTGGTAATTGAATATACCGGAAAATTGCCCAGGACTTGGCTCCATCGATTTTGGCCGCCTGATAATAAGCATCGGGGATGGACACCAGTCCTGCATAGGCAAGCAGAACAACCAGCGATGTCCAGTGCCAGACATCCATGATTATGAGCGTGAACCACGCATCCCCGGGTTGCCGGGTGAAGTTGTAGTCAAAGCCCAGTGCATTCAGTCCGTATCCCATGAGGCCGATATCGGGCAACGCGAAGATATTCCACATAGACCCTACGACATTCCAGGGAATGAGCAGCGGCAGTGCCATCATGACGAGGCAGACCGATACCCAGGGCCCTTTGCGGGGCATGCTTAAAGCGATTGCAACCCCGAGCGGGATCTCTATGGCAAGAATGGTGAAGGTGAAAATCAACTGGCGGCCAAGCGAGGCGTGGAATCGTTCCGAATGCAACACCTGTTCAAACCACATGACGCCGGCCCAGAAGAACGTGTTGTCGCCGAACGTCTCCTGAACGGAGTAATTGACAACGGTCATCAACGGAATGACGGCATTGAATGCAACCAGCAGAACAACCGGTACGACAAACAGCCAGGCCTTGTGATTAAGCGTTTTTTTCATGACTGCCCCTACCCCACAATCCAGCCGTTTTGATAAACCTGCGTGAATGCAGGATCGAAAGACAGCTTCGCCTGTTCCGACGGGATCGGCTTTCCCTCCGGCACCAGGATTTTGATGCTCGTGCCCTCGAGCCGCGTATCGACAATCTGAAAGCGACCGGCATCGCTCACTTTATTGACCGATACAGGGATGCCCTCATCCGCAAATGAAATGAACTCAGGACGGACACCAATTTCAAGCTCGGCTTTTCGTCCGTCGAAATCTTTGGCATTGGCGGTTTCAACCTCATGTCCGGCGCAGAATGCCATGCCATTTTCAACGCTGCAGGGCAGCAGGTTCATACCTGGCGAACCGATAAAGTGACCAACAAACGTATGTTGCGGCTTCTCGAACAGTTCAATGGGCGTGCCAATCTGAACGACCATGCCGTCTTTCATCACCACAACTTTGTCGGCAAATGTCAGGGCTTCAATCTGGTCGTGGGTGACGTAAATCATCGTCATGCGCACGCGCTGATGAAGTTCCTTGAGTTTCGATCGGAGCTGCCATTTCAGATGGGGATCGATCACGGTCAGCGGCTCATCAAACATGATGACGTTCACGTCGGAGCGCACCAGTCCGCGCCCGAGTGAAATTTTCTGTTTGCCGTCGGCGGTCAAGCCCGACGCCCGCTGCTTCAGCATCGGCGTGAGATCCGTCATCTCGGCAATTTCCGTCACGCGCTGTTCAACCATCTTTTCATCAACACCGCGATTGCGAAGCGGAAAAGCCAGATTGTCATAGACCGTCATGGTGTCGTAAACGACGGGAAACTGAAACACTTGAGCGATATGGCGTTGATCGGGAGTCAGTGTCGTCACATCCTCATCATTAAACAGGATGCGACCGTGGCTTGGATGCAGCAGACCGGAAATGATATTCAGCAGGGTCGTCTTGCCGCAACCTGAGGGTCCCAGCAACGCATAGGCGCCCCCATCCTCCCATTCCACGTCGAGTTCCTTCAGTGCCCAATCAGCTTCCGACTTCGGAGTGGCAGAGTAACTGTGCCGCAGATCGCTGAGAGTAATTTTAGCCATGATCTTTCGTCTCCGAGAGCCTTTTTCCGGTGGCCTTACGCTGCAATAAGCCGATGGTCGGCATCGAAGTAGAACGCCTGAGACATATCCGCATAAAGCTTGGCGCTGGTTCCCACTTCGAAGGGATGAATGCCGTGAGACTGAGAAACCCAGGTCCGCTTGTCGAGACGGAAATGAACAACACTCTCCGATCCACTCAGTTCCGTCACCAGAACCGGGCCGGACACTTCAACCGGCTGATCACCGCTTTCCCCCGGGGTGACGTGATGGGGTCTGATCCCCAGCGTGTAGTCTCCATCAGCCAGGGAGTTGAGTCTTGCCGGTGCCGACCAGCTGACAGTGTCACCAAGTGTGAAACGGTCCCCAGTTTTCCTGACCTGCGCAATATTAATTGGCGGTTCAGAAAACACCTGCGCACTCACAAGGTCGAGGGGTTTGCGGTAGATATCGCCGGTCGATCCAAATTGTGTCACTCGGCCTTCGGACAAGGTCGCCGTTTTGCCACCAAACAACAGAGCCTCGGTCGGCTCGGTTGTCGCGTACACAACGACACAGTTCCGATCAGCGAACAGTTTTGGTAATTCGTCTCGCAACTCTTCCCGCAACTTGAAATCAAGGTTCGCCAGTGGCTCATCAAGCAAAACCAGGTCTGCGTCCTTGACAAGCGCTCGGGCCATCGCAGTTCGCTGCTGTTGCCCGCCGGAAAGTTCACTGGGGCGCCGTTCAAGCATGGGAGTAAGTTTAAGTAACTCAGCCATTGTGTGGACGCGGCGCTTAATTTCTGCTGCACCAACACCACCAACGCGCAACGGACTTGCGATATTTTCATAGACGGAGAAGTTGGGGTAATTGATGAACTGCTGATAAACCATCGAAACGTTTCGTTTCTGAACGGCCGTGCGGGTTACATCCTTACCGTCAAAGCGGAGTTGACCGGTGGACAGTTTATCAAGCCCGGCCATCAGTTGCATCAAACTCGTCTTACCCGAAAGCGTTGTTCCAAGCAGAATGTTGAAGCTTCCCGCTTCGAGCGTCAAATCCGTGGGATAGATATGCGTTTCCCCGTCGACGCGCTTTGAAACATTTATCAGTTCTAGTGACATGATTGATCCGGGCTCTCTCTTTCCGCTTTGTCAAGAACAATGCAGGACCATTCCCGATCCTGGCGGGCTCGCAAGAGCTGACTGTTTTTCGTATTTTTTCCGCCCGAATATTCGTTCCGGGCCTAACTGCGTCCCCTGTCAGGGCGCCGGGGCGACATAAGTGCCGCCTCGGCGTCCTTCGTCAGGAGAACCTTACGTCGATTAGTTGGACGTCCAGCGCTTCACCAACTCATCATAAGCAATGGTTTCGCCCTGAGGCTTTTCATTGTCGAGTTTGGCTTTGGCGCCGCCCTTACCGAGCCATTCCGAGGCATCTTTTTCCTCGTTCAGACGCGGACCGCAACCACCGTATGTATTGTTCGCTTCATCTGCGCGCTGCATACGGCCCATGATCTGGTCCATTTCACCGGCCAAACGATCCATTGCTTCCTGTGGCGTGAAGGAACCGGAGTTCACATCACCAATCTGCTGCCACCAGAGCTGAGCCAGCTTCGGATAATCCGGCACGTTTACGCCAGTCGGCGTCCACAGAACTCGGTCAGGTGAGCGGTAGAATTCCACCAAACCACCAAGATCAGGTGCACGTTTGGTGAAGGACTCATCCCTGATATCACTGTCGCGGATAATCGTCAGACCTACGTGGCTCTTTTTAAGAGAAACGGTCTTGGAAACCACAAACTGGGAATAGAGCCAGGCAGCCTTGCGGCGATCAACCGGTGTGGACTTGAACAGCGTCCACGAACCCACATCCTGATAGCCCAGTTTCTGGCCTTCCTGCCAGTAAGGACCGTGCGGGGAAGGTGCCATGCGCCACTGTGGCTTGCCAGCATCATCAACGGTGTTGTTGCCTTCGCTTTTCGGCGCAACCATGCTGGCTGTAAAGGCTGTGTACCAGAAGATCTGCTGGGCAACGTTACCCTGTGAAAGTGCAGGCAATGACTGGTAGAAGTCATAATCAGCCGCTGCAGGTGGTGCATATTTGCGCAGCCACTCATCCCACTTGCGGATCGCATAAACGGCAGCTGGTCCGTTTGCTGCGCCACCACGGGACACCGATGCGCCGGCAGGGTTGCATGAATCGATTTCCATGCGGATGCCCCATTCGTCAATCGGACGACCATTTGGCAGACCCTTGGAACCAGCACCAGCCATCGACAGCCATGCGTCAGTCATACGCCAGCCAAGATCAGGCGCACGCTTGCCGTAGTCCATGTGACCAAAGACGCGGACACCGTCGATTTCTTTCACATCTTCGCTGAAGAACTGGGCGATATCCTCATAAGCCGACCAGTTGATCGGAACGCCGAGGTCATAACCGTATTTGTCCTTGAACTGCTTTTGCAGATCTTCCCGGTCGAACCAGTCCTTGCGGAACCAATAAAGGTTCGCAAACTGCTGGTCCGGCAACTGGTAGATTTTGCCATCCGGTCCGGTTGTGAACGAAATTCCCATGAAATCTTCAAGATCGAGCGACGGCAGGGTGACGTCTTTGCCCTCTCCGTCCATCCAATCGGTGAGATTAACTGCCAATTGCAGACGAGAATGCGTTCCGATCAGATCGGAATCGTTGACATAGGCATCATAGAGATTGCGGTTTGTCTGCATCTGCGTCTGGACGGCTTGAACGACTTCGCCTTCACCCAGAAGCTGATGGTTGACCTTAATGCCTGTGATTTCCTCAAAGGCCTTTGCCAGAGTTTGGGATTCATACGTGTGCGTCGGGATTGTTTCCGACAGAACGTTGATTTCCATACCCTTGAACGGTTCTGCTGCCTTGATGAACCAGTTCATTTCCTCCATCTGCTGTTCTTGCGACAACGTCGAAGGCTGGAATTCTGATTCAATCCATTTCTTTGCTGCATCTGCGTCGGCCCATGCCGGACCGGACACAATGAGCAATGCCGCAACAGCTGCTGCGGACATGAGCTTATTCTTCATATGGCTAATCCTCCCTAAAACCCAATATACGAACTATCAAACGAAAAAAAATGAACGTCAAGCGAAAATTTTTATTGTTTTGTTGCGCTGTATTGCTCAAAATAAGCTTGATATAACTCAAAAGCGAAAATTTGAGATGGAAAACGAAAATAACCGAAAGTAGCAGATGGAAACGATCACACCCCGACAATCCGATATCCTGGGCCTTGCGCGGCTATCAGGCCGGGTGGATGTGGACAATCTGGCATCTCGTTTCGATGTATCACCGCAGACAATTCGAAAAGATCTCAATGAGTTATGCGACACTCACTTACTTGAACGCGTGCACGGCGGTGCAGTGTTTCGCTCCGGCGTGGTCAACTACGCCTATGATGCGCGCCGGAAGCTGGCGGCGGACAGCAAGAATCTGATTGGTGAAAAAGCGGCGTCCATCATTCCTGACAACAGTTCGATTCTTCTCAACATCGGAACGACCACAGAACAGGTCGCGCTCGCGCTCCGACGTCGGCAGGGGTTGCTGGTGATCACCAACAACGTCAATGTCGTCAACATTCTGCGTGACAGCCCTGGCACAGACGTCATCATTGCCGGTGGTCTCGTGCGGAGAAGCGACGCAGGTGTTGTTGGTGAAGCGACGGTCGATTTCATCAAACAGTTCAAAACCGACTTTGCGGTGATCGGCGCTTCTGCCATAGATGAAGACGGTTCGCTGCTTGACTACGACTATCGGGAAGTTAGGGTCGCCCGAACCATTATCGACAATGCACGGCATCCCATTCTTGTTGCGGACAGTATGAAATTCAGCCGTAGCGCTCCGGTGCGTATCGGCCATATCTCTGAAATCGAAAGTCTGGTGACCGATCAGGAGCCGCCCGAAAAATTCGTCAAAATTTGCACCGAGTCCGCTGTAAAGATTGAGTTGGTTTCCGCACCCCAGGAGACTTTGAACTTGAATTCCCAACCAGCATTCGCCAAAGACCAAGAGCCTGAACATGAGTGACGACAAAGTTGATATTTTCGTAATTGGCGGCGGCATCAACGGTTGCGGAATTGCCAGGGACGCAGTTGGACGGGGTTACTCCGTTTTTCTTGCTGAAATGAACGATCTGGCCAGTGGCACTTCGTCCTGGTCCACCAAACTGATCCATGGCGGCCTGCGCTACCTGGAGTTTTATGAATTCCGCCTTGTCCGCGAAGCCCTGATGGAGCGAGAAGTTTTGTGGGCCATGGCGCCTCACATCATTCGGCCTCTGCGTTTTATCCTGCCCCATCACAAGGGTCTGCGTCCCGCCTGGCTGCTGCGGCTGGGCCTGTTCCTTTACGATCATCTTGGCGGACGAAAACTGCTGCCGCCGACAAAAACCGTCGACCTAAAAAACGGCTCCCTTGGCGAACCGCTCAATGGCGATTTTGCAAAAGGTTTTGAATATTCCGACTGCTGGGTCGACGATGCCCGTCTCGTCGTTCTGAACGCCCGTGATGCTGCAGAAAAAGGGGCGACGATTGCTACCCGGACCAAAGTGGAGCGTCTGGAAGAGCTTGAGGATGGCTGGCAAGTAACAATTGTCGATCAGAACAGCGGGGCAAAAAAATCCATTGAGGCTCGACTGGTGGTGAATGCCGCCGGCCCGTGGGTGGACAGCATATTACGAGGGCCCCTGGGCAAGAACGATGCGCGCAATGTGCGTCTTGTTCAAGGCAGCCACATTGTCGTGCCACGCCTATACGACCATGATCGCTGCTTCATTTTCCAAAATTCCGATGGACGAATTATTTTCACCATTCCCTATCAGGGTGACTTTACGCTGATTGGCACCACAGATCAGGATTACAAGGGCGATCCTGCGGAAGTGGCAATCACGTCCGACGAAATCAGTTATCTGTGCGCAGCAGCGAGCGAGTATTTCAATACTCCGGTTGAGAAGGAGAGTGTGGTTTGGACCTATTCCGGTGTTCGTCCACTCTATGATGATGGCGCTGACGCTGCCCATGAAGCGACCCGAGATTATGTTCTCAAGACTTTCAACGGCGAAAAAGGCGCGCCGCTAATCAATATATTTGGCGGTAAAATTACGACCTATCGTCGTCTCGCCCTTTCGGTTCTGGAAAAAATCGAAACTGCCATTGGGGCAAAAGGCGCGACCTGGACAGAGCGGGCAACACTCCCCGGAGGCGGATTTGTCGAGCTCGAATTCGACCAGGAATTGCGCAAGCTGCAATCCGCCTATCCGTTTCTTCACGACAAAGTCGCCTACCGCCTGTTTCATGCCTACGGACTTGATGCATTCAAAATCCTTGGCGACGCCAAATCGGAAGAAGATCTGGGCCGGAAATTTGGCGGTGGACTGTCCGAAGCGGAAGTCCGTTGGCTGATGCAGGAGGAATGGGCCAGAAACCCCCAGGATGTTCTTTGGCGCCGCAGTAAACTGGGCCTGCGCCTTTCCCAAGAGCAGGTGGATTCCCTGTCTGCATATATTCAAGCGGCCAGCTAGAGCAAATCCGTGAGAGTCAGACAGAATAGCCTTCTGCCGCAAGAACACCGTTAATTGCGCCGGATAATTTGTCAGTCAGCTCTTCAACATGCACATCCTCAATGATGAAGGGCGGAGCGAGCAATATGTGATCGCCCTTTTTGCCATCGATTGTGCCCCCCATCGGATAACAGATCATACCGGAGGCAAATGCAGCCTTTTTGATCTTCGCATTGATCTTCAGTGAGGGATCAAATGGCTCTTTGCTTTCCCGGTCAGCAACTAGTTCAATACCGCGGAACAGGCCCCGCCCACGAATATCGCCCACATGGGGATGCTGACCAAAGCGATCACTCAACGCAGCTTCCACGCGATCTCCCATATCCCGACACCGTTCAACCAGTTTTCTGTCTATCAGTGAGGAAACCACTGCATGCGCAGCAGCGGCAGCTGTGGGATGGCCCATATAGGTATGCCCGTGCTGGAAAAGTTTAGACCCGTCCTCTATCGCCCGGTAGACTTCTTTTGAGCAAAGCATCGCGCCAATCGGCTGATATCCAGCGCCCAGACCTTTTGCAATACACAGAATATCCGGACTGACGCCATCGGCCTCACAGGAATACAAATCGCCGGTCCGACCCATGCCACACATAACTTCGTCCAAAATCAGCAACACACCGTACTGATCGCAAATCTCGCGAATGCGTTTAAAATATCCTGCAACGGCGGGAACAGCGCCCATAGTGGCCCCCACGACAGGTTCGGCGAGAAACGCTGCCACCGTTTCTGGCCCTACTCGCAGCAACTCCTCTTCAAGCGCATTGGCTGCTCTGAGCCCATAAGCTTCTTCGGTTTCATCGTCCCGCTGATCACGATACGCATAGCATGGCGGAATATGGGACATTTCAACCAGCAGCGGCTCAAACGGCTCTCGCCGCCACATATTGCCCCCTGCGGCCAAAGCCCCCAAAGTATTGCCGTGATAGCTCTGTAGCCGCGCTATAAAGCGCGATCGGCCGGTATCGCCTTTCTCAACATGGTACTGCCTTGCAAGTTTCAACGCAGCCTCGGATGCTTCCGAGCCACCGGACACCAGATAGACCCGCTCCAGCCCCACCGGCGCATGTTCGATCAAAAGGTCAGCCAATTGTTCGGCAGGTTCGGAGGTGAAGAAACCGGTATGAGCAAAAGCGAGCTTATCCAGTTGATCCTTAATGGCCTCTGTCACCCGCGCGTCGGAATGACCGAGGCACGAAACGGCCGCCCCGCCGGATGCGTCCAGATATCGTTTGCCATCGGAATCGACGATGTACACACCCTCGCCTCGCGCGGCAAAGGGAAGTTGTTGAGCCGTATGTCTGGGGAAAATGTGGTTCATTGGGGCTCTCGGTTTGTTCTTGGCTTGGACGGCTAAAAATAGCCGACCGGGATGCATTCTAACTGCAGGAAACAGGACATTGGGGCGAGATCAGGATCATCGTTCCTATGCCAAGGTTTAATGCAAAAAAGCACTCCGGGCCTGTTAGCGCAATTGAATTATTCTGGAGCCCGGCTTTACCGATTTTTCTAGTGATCGAAAACTGGATTTTGTTGCACGCTCAAGACCCGTTAGACAAACGGCGAGTACACGTAGATCGATCATACGTTCTATAGTGCGGGCACAACCGAAAGCCGCATTATTGCAGGACCGTACCAGCGCAATTCCAATCTCACCCGATACGGAACGAGGAGATCACCGAATGTATTTGACTGGGATGAATTTCGCCCTTGGAGAGGAAGTCGAAGCGGTTCGGGATTTGGTCCAACGCTGGAGCCGGGAAAAACTCGCACCGCGCGCGGCCAAGATAGATGAAACGAATGAATTTCCCAGCGACATCTGGCGGGAACTCGGTGAACTGGGCTTGCTTGGCATCACAGCAGATCCCGATTATGGCGGTTCGGGTATGTCCTATGTCGCGCATGTCGTTGCGGTTGAGGAGATCGCTCGCGCGTCTGCTTCGACATCGCTGTCCTATGGGGCGCATTCAAATCTTTGCGTTAATCAGATTAACCGCAACGGCACGCCGGAACAAAAGGCAAAATACCTACCCGACCTTTGCTCCGGTGCACATGTCGGTGCACTTGCCATGTCCGAACCGGGGTCCGGCTCTGACGTCGTCTCCATGACGCTGCGGGCGGAAAAACGGAATGACCGCTTTATTCTCACCGGCAACAAGATGTGGATCACAAACGGACCGGATGCCGAGACGCTGGTCGTTTATGCCAAAACCGATCCCGAGGCGGGCTCAAAGGGCATTACGGCCTTTCTGATCGAAAAGAAAATGGCCGGATTTTCGACAGCACAAAAGCTGGACAAACTCGGCATGCGTGGCTCCAACACCTGCGAGTTGATTTTTGATCGGTGCGAAGTGCCATTTGAAAATGTGCTCGGAGAGGAAGGCAAGGGCGTTCAGGTTCTGATGTCCGGCCTCGATTACGAGCGCGTGGTACTGGCCGGCATCGGGATTGGCATCATGCAGGCCTGCATGGATGTGGTTGTGCCTTACATTCACGAACGCAAGCAGTTTGGGAAACCAATTGGCACGTTCCAGCTCATGCAGGCCAAAGTTGCCGACATGTACACGGCAATGAACTCAGCCCGGGCCTATGTCTACGCTGTTGCTGCGGCCTGCGACAGAGGGGAGGCCACTCGCAAGGATGCCGCTGCTTGTGTGCTATATGCCTCAGAGCAGGCAACTCAGCAGGCGCTACAAGCAATCCAGGCGCTGGGCGGCAATGGCTATATCAACGAATATCCGACCGGTCGTTTGCTACGCGATGCCAAACTGATGGAAATCGGGGCCGGCACATCCGAAATACGGCGTATGCTGATCGGCCGCGAGATTTTTTCCGAGACAGATTAGTGCCTCATTACGAGATCAGGTCCGAGGTGGAATTTTCAATCCTTTTTGCGAGGCGGGGCGCGCCAGACATGTCTCCAGCCAGGTTGTAAGGTTGGTAAAACCGTCCAGACCCAAAACGTCACCGCCGTCGTAAAAGTCCCGGACCGTCCGCACCCACGGGAACGTCGCTATATCGGCAATTGTATACTCCTCACCCATGATAAACGGTCCATTGGAAAGCCGGCTCTCCAAAACGCCCAGCAAGCGTTTTGTTTCGTTCGTATAACGTTCCGTGGGATACGGATCCTGAACTTTGTCTTTCATGAATTTAAAGAAATGCCCGAACTGGCCGAACATCGGCCCAATGCCGCCCATCTGGAAAAACACCCATTGCAGGCATTCATAGCGGCTGCGCGCGTCGTTCGGCATCAGCTGGTCCGTTTTATCGGCCAGATAAACCAGAATAGCGCCGGATTCGAACAAACCAATGGGTTTATCGTCCGGTCCGTTGGGATCGATGATGGACGGGATTTTCCCGTTTGGATTAAGGGCCAGATACTCTTCCGTTTTTTGATCGTCCTTCATGATGTCGATCAGATGCGCCTCATAGGCGAGCCCCATTTCCTCAAGCGCAATTGATATCTTCACGCCATTGGGCGTCGTGAAGGAATAGAGCTGGATGACCTCCGGATTGTTTGGAGGAAATCGACGCGTAATGGGAAACTCGTTTAGATGGGTCATGTGCAGCCTGCTTTTATCGAACCAATCCGCCAAATTTAGTCTCCCACCTAAAGGAGGCAAGAGCATTGTGTGAGTTCGAAATCGAACGCTCCTGGCTATGCCTTAAAATCAGGTCGAAGTAGGCAAAACGGCTGTCGCCTCTATTTCTACCTTCGCCCGGTCTTCCACGAGGTCCACCACCTGCACCAGCGCCATCGCGGGGAAGTTCCGACCGAGGACTTGCTGATAAGCGCGTCCCAATTCCGGCAATCTGGAGAGATATTCACGTTTATCGGTCACATACCATGTGAGCCGAACAATGTGCTCCGGACCTGCTTTTGCTTCTCGCAGCACTTCAACTATGTTCGCCAGGGTTTGCTGAACTTGTTCAACAAAATCGTCTGTCTCAAATTCCTGATCCGCATTCCAGCCGATTTGTCCACCGACGAAAACGAAACGGCCTTCAGCCGCGATGCCATTTGCATAGCCGGTCGCTTTTTTCCAGTGCGAAGGATGAAGAATTTCGTTCACAAGTTGCCCCGCTTTCCTTTCTGTCATGATACCAATTCCGGCGCATAAGTGCGCACATAGGTTTCAACTTCGGGCAGCCATGGCCTTGGTCGCTGCGTATCCCGGTCGGTCATGACCAGCACCTGTGTCCCCTCCAGCCTGAGCGTACCTTCACAATGCGCACGCAAGGCCAGATGCATACTGGTCGTACCAAACCGCGTCACATCAATGGAATAAAGTGTTGAATCGCCAAGTTGACTGGGTGCCCGGAAATCGATGGAGATACTGGCCGTCGGAATGGCGACCCCGCGCTTCAAATGAAGGTCCGCAAACGAAAGACCGATCGCATCCTCAAACCACTGTTCAACTACCGAGTTGATCATTTCAAAATAGCGGGGGTAAAAAACCATGCCTGCCGGATCGCAATGCTGAAACAGGATTTTTCGTTCGGTAGTGAATAACGAAGACATTTTTAGACCCCCAGATATCGATTACGCAAGCTGTCGCCCAGCCCATCAGCCGGGCCGGTCCACACCGACCGTCCCTTTTCGAGAATGACGCAATGCTCGCTGATCGGCAAAAGTTCCTTCAGTGTTTTGTCCACGATGAGGAGAGCCAGCCCATCTGCTTTCAGTTGGCGGATCGCTGCCCATATTTCCTGCCTGATGACAGGTGCCAGTCCTTCCGTGGCTTCGTCAAGGATCAAAAGCTTCGGATTGGTCATCAAGGCTCGACCAATTGCGAGCATTTGCTGTTCGCCCCCGGATAGTGTCGCCGCGCTTTGATTGCGACGTTCGGAAAGTCTGGGGAACAAATCCGCGATTCTGCTCAAATTCCAAACACCTTTTCTTGCGGTGGCCAACAAGTTTTCCGCCACCGTAAGATTACCGAAACACCGCCGACCCTCAGGCACCAGTCCGATACCCAATTGGGCAATTCGGTGCGGTTTCAGGGCGGAAACATCTTTGCCGGCAAACCGTATGGAACCGGTTTTGGGCGGTGTCAGGCGCAAGATCGATCGAATCGTGGTCGACTTTCCCATACCATTGCGTCCCAGGAGAGCAACCACTTCTCCTTCGCTGATATTTAGATCGACGCCAAAAAGCGCCTGGCTGGCGCCGTAGTAGGTTTCAATCCCGCGTGCTTCAAGCATCTTCATCCCCCAGATACGCTTGCTGCACAGCCGGGTCTGCGCGAATATCCGCCACGCTTCCAGTTGCAATAATTCGGCCGTAAACAAGAACCGAGATCCGGTCGGCCAAGGCAAAAACGGCATCCATGTCATGTTCGACCAATAGAATTCCAGCCTTCTCCTTCAGGCTTTCAAGAAGCGCTGTCATCTCCAGAGATCCTTCCGCACCGAGCCCTGCCATGGGTTCATCAAGCAACAACAGTCGCGGTTTGAGGGCCAAGGCAACGGCGAGCTCCAGCTTGCGTCTTTCGCCGTGGGAAAGATCGGACGCTGGAATAGACTCCCGTCCGTGCAATCCGACACGATCAAGATGCTTCTCAGCTTCAGTGACCATAGCCCGGTCTGATCCGACATTTCCCAGAAAATGATAATTCCGCCGAGAACGGCCCTGCACGGCAATCATGACATTCCGGAGCGCGGAGAACTCCATGGCGAGACTGGATACCTGAAATGTCCGACCAAGCCCCAACCGCGCCCGTGCGGGGACACCCAAACCCGTCGCGTCATTACCAAACAGCAGGACTTTTCCGTCGTCAGGCCTCAACGATCCGGCAATCTGATGAATGAGAGTAGACTTTCCCGCGCCATTTGGGCCTATCAGCGCATGAATCTCGCCTCGGCAAACCGTCAGATCCACACCATCCGTGGCGCGCAGACCACCAAATGATTTGCTCAATCCGGCAAGTTCGAGCAACGCCTCAGACATGGCGCGCCCTCCCGGCAATCAGTCCCATAACGCCGCCACGCGCGAACAGGACAACTGCCAGTAAGATTAGACCAAGAAAAAACTGCCAGTGATGGGTCTGCTCACCCAACCAGGTTTCAAGCAACACAAATACGGCGGCCCCGACCACAGGTCCAAACAAGCGACCAACACCACCAAGAATAACGAAAATCATGATTTCGCCAGAGCGCTGCCAGGCCAGCATGGACGGCCCGACAAACCCATTAAGATCAGCGTAAAGCGCGCCTGCCAGCCCCGTAATCATGCCGGAAACTACAAAACCTGTCAGCCTGATGGGAAAAGGGGGAATTCCGACTGTCGCCAACCGGGTTTCGTTCATCCGCGCCACCTGCAGCGCTGCGCCAAACCGTGATCCCGTCAACCGATGGACCAAAAGCAGAGCACACAGCAAAAAGGTAAGAGAAAGTCCGAAAAATACCAGCGGATCGCTGCTGTCAAAAAACGGGAGTTCATTTCGCAGATAAATCGGAAGACCATCCTCTCCGCCATACGTGGGAAGAGAGACAGCCAGGTAGTAGATCATCTGGGCGAATGCCAGTGTTATCATGATAAAATAGACGCCGGTTGTTCTCAGTGACATACAGCCAATGACCAAGGCAACGACGCCCGCAACAGCGATCGAGAGAAGCCAGATAACCGGAAGACTGTTTGTCCCGGGTATTTCAATTCCCAGGGAGAGGAATGGTGTACCGTCAAAGGCATGATAGGCAGCCACGCCGGCAACATATCCGCCAAGACCAAAAAATGCCGCGTGACCGAAACTGATCATGCCGCCTGTTCCCAGCGCCAGATTGAGACCGACGCCGGCCAGCGCAAGAATGACCACCTGAGTTGCGAGACCCAGATAGTAGGGTTCATCGTTCAAGTGCGCCCATAGCGGCACCAGAATGAGCAGGCAGACAAGCGCACCGTTCATCAGCCGTTCGCGCGTTACTAGAGCCTTTCTTGTGAGTACTGCTTCACTCGGCATGCTCTAACTCTTTGTTTTGACGTGTTTTCGAACGGAAAACCGGTTTCCACTCTTCCTGCAAACACTTTATTTGAAGCTGATCAGGCATGGAGAGCAAACAGTCCTTTTGGGCGCCAGAGAAGAATGGCTGCCATCAGCAGATAGATCGCGACGGAAGAGAGCGAAGCGCCAACGGTCGTTGCTGTTGAGGGGTCCAGAACAAGACTGAAAAGTTTAGGCAGAAACACCCGCCCCAGCGTATCCACAAGCCCCACCAGAATGGCCCCGATCAACGCGCCCTTGATCGACCCGATACCGCCAATCACGATCACGACGAATGCCAGAATAAGAACCGGTTCGCCCATCCCGACCTGAACGGATTGCAAAGCGCCGACCAATGCGCCGGCCAATCCGGCGATAGCCGCGCCCAGTGCAAATACGAGCGTATAGAGAAAGCGTATGTCCACACCCAGCGCAGAGATCATCTCCCGATCCGCTTCACCGGCACGGATCTGCATACCAATGCGGGTTTTTGAAATGAGAAGATAAAGTCCCACCGCCATGGCGATCCCGACGACAATGATGCCAAGCCGATAAACCGGGTATTCAAACCAACCAAAGATACTGAGTGAGCCGTTCAGGCTCTCGGGCAGATCCAGATAAAGCGGTCGCGGCCCGAAGAGATACCGTGTGCCTTCGGAGAAGATCAGTATCAGTGCAAAGGTCGCCAGAACCTGATCCAGATGATCCCGGTCATAAAGCCGCCGGATCACCACAACCTCGATGATGGCCCCGGCAAACGCTGCGCCCACAAATCCGGCCAGCAATCCAAGCCAGAACGAGCCGGACCAGCCGGCAACGCTGGCACACAAAAACGCTCCTATCATGAACAACGACCCGTGGGCGAGATTGATCAAGCCCATCACCCCGAAAACCAGTGTCAAACCGGCCGCCATCAGGAACAACATAACTCCCAGTTGCAGGCCGTTAAGGACCTGCTCCAGTATCAGTGTCAGTGACATCGGGATAATCCGCTACGCGATCGTAAGAGAGAAGAGCCCGGGCCAATTTGTTGGCCCGGGCCACCAATTGGATGCTACATTTTACACTCAGACGCATAGGCATCTGCATGATCCTCAAGACCAACACCAATAATCTTGTTGGTAATGACCTCCCCCTCTTTGATCACTTCACGAACATAAATGTCCTGAACAGGGTGATGGTTGGACCCAAACTTGAAGTCGCCGCGGGTTGAATCGAATTCAGCTTTGCGCAGTGCTTCACGGAACGCATCGGCATCTTTGGGTGACGCTGAATTCATCGCTGACAAGATCAGGTTGGCTGTATCAAAACCCTGGGAAGCGTAAAGCGAAGGAAGACGGCCATATTCGGCTTCAAACGTCTCAACAAATGCTTTGTTGGTCGGGTTGTCGATGTCTTTGGACCATTGTGCGGAGTTGATCACTCCGACGGCAGCATCCCCCATCGCGGGGAGGATATCTTGAGAAAAAGAGAACGCCGGCCCCATCACGGGTACATCAATGCCCGACTGGGAATATTGCTTCATGAACGCAATCCCCATTCCACCAGGAAGAAAAAAGAAGATCGAATCTGCACCGGAGTCGCGGATTTGTGCAATTTCCGCCGCATAGTCTGTCTGTCCCAGTTTCGTGTAGATTTCTCCGGTGGGCTCGCCTTTGAAGAATCGCTTGAAACCGGTCAGAGCATCTTTTCCCGCCGGATAATTCGGAGCAAGAATAAACGGCTTTTTGTAACCAGCGCCTGTGGCGTGGCTGCCCATGGCTTCGTGAAGATTGTCATTCTGCCAGGCGGCATTGAAATAGTTTTCATGGCAGTTTTTACCTGCCAGCGCCGAGGGACCGGCATTCGGCGAAATGTAGAACACCCCCTGTTTGGTCACAGCCGGAACTGTCGCCATCGCCAAATTGGACCAGATGATGCCGGTGAGAATATCCACCTTGTCTTTCTGCAGGAATTTATCAGCAATTTTCCGGGCCTGGTCCGGCTTGCGGGCATCGTCTTCAACCAGCACTTCCAGATCCTCATTACCCGCCTGTTTCACCGCCAAAAGAAACCCATCGCGCACATCCACGCCAAGCGATGACCCACCGCCGGACAGGGTCGTGATCATCCCGACTTTTGCCGGTTCAGCAGCGACCACTCCCGGTGTCAGCATGGTTGCAGTCAGAATAGCGGCAGCGATCTTTCCCTTGATCGTCATTTTCATTTTCCCTGTTCTCCCTCGTTTTCAATATCTTATGCTTCTTTTTCCAGAAGTCGGAATCTTTGTATCTTGCCAGTCTGTGTTTTTGGAAGTGTCTGTATGAAGTTTATCTGTCGGGGATATTTATACGGTGCAATTTCCGCCTTCACATGGTCCTGCAATCGTTTGATGGTTTCCTCCTCGACATCAGCATTTTCTGAAAGCACGACAAAGGCTGTTACAATCTGACCGCGGGCTTCATCGCGGAGACCAACCACCGCACATTCACCCACATCCGGATGGGACAGAAGCGCCGCTTCAACCTCAGGCCCGGAGATATTATAGCCACCGGACAGGATCATATCGTCGGTGCGGGCCGCAAAATGGAAGCACCCCTCTTCGTCCTGATAAAAGGCATCTCCGGTCAGGTTCCACCCATCCTGAACATACCTCTGTTGCCTTTCATCATCCAGATAACGGCAACCGGTCGGGCCACGCACGGCCAGTCGCCCGATTTCACCGGCCGGTTTTTCCTCCATATTGTCGTCAACAACCCTGGCCTCATATCCGGAAACCGGTCGTCCGGTATTTGCCGGTCTGGCATCGTCCAGACGATTTGAAATGAAGATATGCAACAGTTCCGTCGCGCCGATGCCATCAAGAATCGGTGTGCCGGTTTTCTCCGTCCAGTCCCTGAATACCGGAGCAGGCAACGTTTCTCCGGCAGAAACGGCAATCCGCAGTGAAGACAGATCGGCCCCTTCATCCATTGCGGCCAGCATGGCCCGATAGGCCGTCGGTGCCGTGAAGCAAACCGTTGCCTTGTAGGTCTGGATGATTTCTATCATTTTGGGTGGCGCCGCATCTTCCAGCAGCGTGGCGGTAGCGCCAAAGCGAAGGGGAAATATAGCAAGCCCACCCAGACCAAATGTGAAGGCAAGCGGTGGAGATCCGACAAAGATGTCATTCGGATTTACGTCAAGAATCTCACGCGCATACCCGTCGGCAACAATCAGCAGATCCCTGTGAAAATGCATCGTGGCTTTGGGCTCGCCGGTCGTACCCGATGTGAAACCAAGCAGAGCCACATCGTCCCGACCTGTCTGGACGGCGTCAAATTTTACCGACTTGTTCAAAGCGATACGGTCAAGCTCGGCATCGAAATTCGCGGTACCATCAAAACCGACAACCTGATCCAGAACCGAACTGTCTTTGGCACAGGCGACAAGTTCGTCCATCAGACGTGTATCGCATAACGCCAACTTGACCTTTGCTTTATCGACAATTTTTTTGAGTTCTCCGGCCCGCAACATCGGCATGGTATTCACAACAACCGCACCGACCTTGGTCGCAGCCAGCCAACAGGCCACCATTGCAGGATTATTCGCTGATCGGATCAAGACCCGGTTTCCCGGTACAATGCCATAATCTTCGACCAGCGCATGTGCCAGGCGGTTCGACCAATCAGCGAGTTCTTTATAAGTGCGCCTGCGGCCGTTCCCGATCAGGGCAATGTTATCTCCAAACCCCCTCTCCACCATGCGATCAGTCAATTCAAACGCCGCATTCAGGTGGTCGGGATAGTTGAATCCAGTGAGATTGAACTGCGGCCACTCACTTTCAGGTGGCAGGTTATCCCGGGCAAATGTATCGCTATGTGCTGTTGGACCCAGCATGATCGCTCCAATCTCTAACGCGCCGCTTCAGCCAAAACTTGCCGTGCAATAACAATTTTCTGCACGTCTGAAGCCCCTTCGTAAATTCTGAGCGCGCGTATCTCCCGATAAAGACTTTCCACGATATGACCTTTTCGAACGCCATCTCCACCGTGAATCTGAACTGCTTTGTCAATGACTAATTGGGCTTGATCGGTCGCATACAGCTTGGCCATTGCCGCTTCGCGGGTGACGCGCGGAGCCCCTTTGTCTTTGGTCCACGCAGCACGAAAGACCAGCAGTGCTGCGGCATCGACTGCCAGCGCCATATCTGCAAGATGCCCCTGAACCATTTGCAGTTCAGACAAGGGCGCACCAAACAACTCCCGCTCCTGTGCCCGAACCAGACTTTCCTCCAACGCACGGCGTGCAAACCCCAAGGCGGCTGCCCCGACGGTCGATCGGAAAACATCAAGCACTGACATGGCGATCTTGAAGCCCTGGCCTGAAGAGCCAATCAGCGCGGATTGATGCAGTCGCACATTGTTCAGCTTCAGGCGTGCAAGCGGATGGGGTGCTATCACATCCAGACGCTCCGCAATTTCCAGTCCCTGCGAATCGGCCGGCATCAAAAATGCCGACAGACCTCTGGCACCGGGCTCTTCACCGGTTCTTGCAAAAACAACGTAAAAATCGGCTATCCCTCCATTGGATATCCAGGTTTTTTCACCGCTCAAAACATAATCTGCCCCATCAAGATTCGCCGTCGTCTCAATATTGGCGACGTCGGAACCGGAGCGGGGTTCGCTTAAGGCAAAGGCAGCGATTGCAGCACCTGAACGTGTCTTTTTCAACCACTGCTGCTGATCAAAAGATCCAAAAAGACTCAGGGCTCCAGCGCCCAGACCCTGCATGGCAAAAGCAAAGTCAGCCAGTCCGTCATAGCGTGCCAGTGTTTCCCGGATCAGACACAATGTCCGCACATCGAGTGTTCCGGGCCGATCCGGATCGATGGCGGAATATCTGAGCCAGCCGTCTCTCCCCAGCCATGAAACGAGATCCCTGCAGGCCTGATCAACATCACCATGATCAGCCGGAAGGTTCAGTTCGCACCAGTTTTCCAGCTGAGCAACCAGACCCGTGTGATGGTCATCAAAAAAGGGCCAGGACAAATAGCTCCTATCCATGATCAATCGCCCTCGAATTTTGGTTTTTCACGCGCCATGAACGCGTGATAGGCCCGGGAAAAATCTTCGGTCTGCATGCAGATTGCCTGCGCCTGGGCTTCTGCCTCTATGGCCTGCTCCAACCCCATTGACCATTCCTGGTTCAGTTGTGTCTTGGTGATGCCGTGTGCAAATGTGGGTCCATCTGCCAATGCACGCGCCAGAGACCGCGCTTCATCCAGCAGCGCATCTGCGGATACAATCCGGTTGTAAAATCCCCAGCGTTCTCCCTCCTCCGCCAAAAGGGATCGACCGGTATAAAGCAGCTCTGCCGCTCGACCCTGACCGATAATTCGCGGCAGCATGGCGCAAGCGCCCATGTCACACCCAGCAAGACCGACACGTGTAAACAAAAAGGCTGTTTTCGCTTCAGGCGTTGCGTAGCGAATATCAGCAGCCATGGCGAGGATAGCTCCAGCACCAACAGCGACACCATCCACGGCCGCAATCACCGGTTTCGTGCATCCGATTATCGCTTTGACCAGATCGCCGGTCATCCGTGTAAAGGCGAGCAGCCCTTTCATATCCATTTCGACCAGTGGCCCGATAATGTCCTTTACATCGCCACCGGAGCAGAAGTTGCCACCGTTTGACGCCAATACGACGGCTTTGATGTCATCGGCATAGACAAGATTGCGAAATGTATCGCGTAGCTCGGCATAACTTGCAAAAGTCAGTGGATTTTTACGATCCGGCCGGTTGAGCGTGATGGTCGCAACACCATTGTCGACATGCCAGAGAAAATGGTCTGGCGTCAAACCACTCATATCACTCATGTCGCGCCTCCCATTCGCTTTCAAAATTCTTCAGTTGTCCGGCCAATTGAGCTGCTTCATCGCCGGAAAAATCGGCCAGCAAGGCGCTGACCCAGGCTTCGTGAGAGCGGGCCATTTCCTCAAACGCCGATATTCCGGCGGAGGTCAACCTCACGAAAGACGTGCGTCGGTCACCTTCCCGTTTTTGCCGGCTGACCAGTCCGTCACTCACAAGCCGATCAATGATCCCTGTTACATTGCCGTTTGAGACCATCAGAAACCGGGAAAGATCCGACATGATCATACCATCGCGTTGTCGATAAAGAGCGGCCATCACATCGAAGCGAGGCAATGTTGCCTGAAACTCCAGTCGAAGCCGTTCCCTCAGTTCGCTCTCGATCAACCGCGTCGAGCGCAACATTCTCAGCCACAGCCGAAGCCTTGCCTTGGCCGCCGATTGAGGTGCGGCTTCAAGTTCGATGCTCATGAGGTTTCTCCCCCAGACAGGGCAAGCGTTTGTCCTGTGTAGGAACGGGCTCCCTCTGAACATAGATAAAGAACGGCATCGGCAACTTCTTGAGGATCAATGAACCGTTTTTGCGGATTGGTTCCGGTAAGCCAGCTTTTGGCCTCATCGGCGTTCATCCCGGTTTTCTCCCTGATCGTGTCAATTGCCTGGGTCAGCATTTCCGTATCCGTGTAACCCGGGCATACAGCGTTGACCGTCATTCCCGTTTCCGCATATTCGGCCGCAAGGGCGCGCATCAGGCCGACCACCCCGTGTTTGGCTGAAACATAGGCGGAAACATAGCCGTAGCCTTTCAGCCCGGCGATGGAGGAGATAAAAATGATGCGTCCGTAATCCTGCTTGCGCAAATGCTGAAGCGCAGGCTGAACCGTCAGGAACGAACCGGTCAGATTCACAGATATTATCTTGTTCCACAGCGCCAGTGACTGCCGGTGAGCAGGCATGCTCTCGGCCAGGCCAGCATTAGCAACAACAATGTCGAACTGACCACGCTCCCCTTGGGCCGTGTCGTAAAGTGCCGATACAGATTGTTCGTCCGTCACGTCGCACGGATGGGCAAAAATAAGTTCATACTCATCAGCAAGCACGGCTAGCGGTTCTTTCCGTCTTCCACAGACCGTCACACTGGCCCCATTTTCAGCCAGAGCACGGGCAACCGCAGCGCCAACGCCTGAACCACCGCCCGTAACCAATGCATGACGGCCTTTGAGGTCGGAATTCATTGTTACACCTTCCCTGTCACCGGTTCGGCTCTTTCAGCCAATCGGTGAAGCTGATCGCGACCGGCCAGATACGGGTCCGGCCAGGAGCCGCAGTTTTCGCCCAATTCTGCAGCAGCGTGGAGTGTCCAATAGGGATCAGCCAGATGCGGCCGTGCCATACA
This sequence comes from Stappiaceae bacterium, assembly GCA_039976075.1. Lineage (GTDB taxonomy): Bacteria > Pseudomonadota > Alphaproteobacteria > Rhizobiales > Stappiaceae > JBDWFY01. Next base: position 145,086 of record JBDWFY010000022.1, on the reverse strand, counting down.
GACAAGATCGGCGCGCCCCGCCATAAGGATGGAATTTACATGATCGGGTTCATAGATATTGCCCACTGCCATGGTCGCCATTCCCGTCTCATTTCGGATCCGATCGGAGAATGGTGTTTGGAACATGCGCCCATAAAGAGGGTTGGCATCAGTTGAGGTTTGCCCAGCTGAAACATCGCAGATATCGACGCCGGCCTCCTGGAGCATACGCGCGATCTTGACCGCGTCAGCGGGCTCAATTCCGTTGTCGCCAACCCAGTCATTGGCCGATATTCTGACCGAAATCGGCTTCTCATCTGGCCAGACTGACCGTACTGCCTGAAAAATCTCCAGCGGATAGCGCATGCGATTGGCCAGGGTTCCGCCATACTCATCTGTCCGGTGATTGGTGAGAGGCGTTATGAACGAAGACAGCAGATAGCCATGGGCACAGTGCAGCTCGATCATGTCAAATCCGGCACGATCGGCTCGTTCCGTAGCGTCGACGAACTGATCCCTAACCCGGTCCATATCGTCGCGATCCATCGACTTGGGAATCTGGTTCTCATCCGACCATGCCACGGCTGAGGCGGCAAGCAGCGGCCAGTTGTCCTGGTCAAGGGGCGCATCCATCTCCTGCCAGCCCAGCTGTGTGGACCCCTTCGGACCGGAATGGCCAAGCTGGCAGCAGATCTTGGCGGGACTCTCCTGATGGACAAAGTCAACGATCCGTTTCCAGGCCAGTTCATGGGTATCCGCATACATTCCCGGGCATCCGGGCGTAATCCGGCCTTCCGGGCTGACACAGGTCATCTCCACGAAAACCAGTCCCGCACCACCCTTGGCTCGCTCGCCATAGTGAACGAGATGCCAGTCCGTGGGACATCCATCCACCGCCTTGTATTGGGCCATCGGTGAAACCACGACGCGATTGCTCAACCGCATATCGCGCAATCGGAAAGGAGCAAACATCGGCCGATGCGCGGGAGTGCCGGACGTGTCTCCAGCCTGTTTTTGAAACCAGTCCTCGGCTGTCTCAAGCCACAGCTGATCCCGTAACCTCAAATTCTCATGCGAAATGCGTTGTGACCGGGTCAGAAGCGAATAATTGAATTGTGTTGAGTCAAGATGCAGATACCGTTCAACATTTTCAAACCATTCCAGCGAGTTACGCGCCGCAGATTGCAGCCGCAATACTTCCAGTCGCCGAGCATCTTCATATAGCTGGAATGCCGCAGCCATGTCCTTCTCAGAATGGAGATAGTCTGCCAAAGCAAGGGCACTTTCAAACGCAAGCTTGGTCCCCGAACCGATGGAAAAATGGGCTGTTGCGGCAGCATCACCCATAAGCACCAGATTTTCATGCGACCATCTTTCGCAAAGCACCCGCGGAAAATTCAGCCAGGCGGACCCTCGCAGATGGCGCGCGTTACTCATCAGTGAGTGGCCGCCCAGATGGTTCCTGAAAATGGTTTCGCAGGCCTCTATTGACTCTGACTGGCCCATCTGTTCGAAACCGGACTTTTCATAGGTCTCTTCCGAACACTCGACAATGAAAGTCGCCGTGTCCTCATCAAACTGGTAGGCATGAGCCCACACCCATCCGTGCTCGGTTTCTTCAAAAATAAAGGTAAAAGCGTCGTCGAACTTCTGGTGTGTCCCAAGCCAGACAAATTTGCATTTTCTGATATCAATATCCGGCTTGAACACCTCTGAAAAGGCAGACCGGCATTGAGAATTGATCCCATCCGTCGCCACGACGAGATCATATTCCGACATGTAGGTTTCAGGGTTGTCGAACTCGGTTTCAAACATCTGCTCTACACCCAGCTGTCGCGCTCTTTCCTGCAACAGCACCAGCAACTGACGACGGCCGATGCCGCAGAATCCATGACCCGTCGATACCGTACGGGCACCATTATGGACCACGGCAATGTCATCCCAATAGGCGAAATGCGAGCGGATTGACTCGGCGCTGACCGGATCGTTTTCCTGCAGATTATCCAATGTTTCATCGGAGAGCACGACACCCCATCCGAATGTATCATCCGGTCGGTTCCGCTCGATCACGGTGACGTCGTGTCCGGGGTCACGCAGCTTCATGCTGATCGCAAAATAGAGACCCGCAGGACCTCCTCCAAGGCAAGCAATTTTCACGGATGCCCCTCCTCCAATAGGCTACAAGGATGGCATCAGAAAATATTTATTTCAAGCTTAAAGTTTCAATTATGAAATAATGTCGAGAAAGTCATGAAACGAACATCGAATAAGCCCCTCGGCATGACCTTGATTCACCTATCGTATATAAAGTTACCGGGTCTGGACCGCCGCTCCGCTCGCAGCCGATTCATAAATGGCTTCTTCAATGACAATGTTTCCAACATAGTCGCGTGCTTCATTTTCGATAGGCGCTCCATGGAGCAAATGATCGGAGACATGTCTTTGCAATGCATAAACACAGTCGCCACCAAATCCGTCGGTCGAAAAAGCTGACGCAATCAACGTCGCTTCAGCGGAACCCATTTGCCGGAAAAAGATTTCACCATCACCGTTCAGCGATAACACACCCTTCGCGCCTTCGACGATCAATTCGCCCATGGTGCGGCGGGAGTTCTCAGCCACATGATCGACAAGCCTGTTGCCATCAAACAGAGCCCTTCGGCCATCGTCGTATCGATAGATGAAAAAGCCGCTATCCTCACCGGAGATTGCAGGATTGAGCCGACGCAGGTCGGCTAGCACAGATTTCGGTTCGCCCAGCAGGTATCGAAACGTATCGACCCAGTGCACGCCGGTTTCATGGATTAGAAAGCGCTCCATCTTCTGGAAATAAGGTTGCCGCGCCAAATACGCATCCGCCCCCTGACCATCGCCCGGGCGAAGCCGGTAGGTAACCTGATACAAATCTCCGACCAAACCTTCGTCGATCAGCGATTTGATTTTGCGGTACCAGGGCTGAAAGCGGAAATTTTCATGAACAACGACAAGCCTGCCTGCTTCTTCAATCATGTCCAGCGCCTGACGGGCATTAGCAAGCGTTCCGCAAAAGGGCTTTTGACAAATGATCGCGACGTCATAAGCCAAGATCAAACGCAACATATCAAGATGTGCCGCTGGCGGCACCACCACATCGACAATGTCGACTTTTTGCTCAGAAAGCAGAGAAGCAGCGTCACCGTAAACAGCTATATTGGCGTCATCTGCCGCCAGATCACGCGCGTTTTGCTCATTCGTATCTGCAATGGCGACAAGTTCCGTATCGCTATTGCGTCGCCACGCATCAACGTGAAATTGGCTGAAGTAACCCGCGCCGATGACCGCAACGCGAAGAGGCTTGGCAACCATATTCATGCAGTTTCCCGAACCGCTTCGCAGGCGGCAAGAATCGCAGCGCTGATATCTCCGGTCGTCGCGGTTCCGCCCAGGTCCCGGGTTTTCGGCCCGTCAGCGATAACGCTGGCTACGGCGCTGCGGATGATGTCTGCCGCTGTGATCATGCTTGGTACATCCCGTTCATATCCCAGCCAATCAAGCATCATGGCGGCTGACAAGATCATTGCAATGGGATTTGCAAATCCTTTGCCTGCGATATCCGGTGCTGATCCATGACACGGTTGAAATACAGCATGCTTGTCGCCGATGTCGGCAGAGGGCGCCAACCCCAACCCGCCCATTATGCCCGCGCCCAGGTCCGACAGAATATCGCCGAACATGTTTTCGGTAACCATGACGTCAAACACATGGGGCTTCTGCACCATCCACAAGGCGGTTGCGTCGACATAGGCGGCATCCAGCTCAATATCAGGATAGTTCCTGCCAACCTCTTCGCTAATCTTTCTGAAAAATGCAAATGCCTTAAATACATTGGCCTTGTCGACACAGGTTACCTTGCCTACCCCGGTGCCAGCGGCTTTTCTTTGCCGGGCCAGACGGAAAGAAAAATCGAACAGCTTTTGCGAAACAGTACGGGTGATCACCATCGTCTCGCGCGCTGTCTCATCATTTTCAACTTCACCTTTGCCGTGGGAGGCAAAGAGTCCCTCAGTCGACTCCCGAACAATCACGAAATCTATTTTTGACAGATCGGCGCTCTTCAGGGGGCTATCCTGACCAGGAATAACGGTTACCGGCCGCACACCGGCATAGAGGTCAAGTTCCATGCGAAGCTCAATCTGCGGGGCAATTTCCGTTCCATCAGGATAGCGGATTTCAGGTAGCCCCATCGCCGAAAGAAGTATGGCATCTGCGGTACGGGCTACCTGCAGTGATTCTGAGGGCAGAGACTTCCCGGTTTTTGCGTAATGGCCTGCACCAGCTTCAACCGCATGAAAATCAAACGAAAACTCGGAGAACCGTTCCGAAAGGGCCTGAAGCACGGCGACTGTCGGCGCCATAACCTCCGGACCGATTCCATCCCCTTTGAAGACTGCGATATTAAATTTTTTTGTCATGGTGCTGTCCGCATGAACCTTATTTTTGGAAACCTGTAACGACCACCGCGCATCAGAGCATAACGCGCCGCAAGAAGCCATATACCGAAATAATGTCGTTGACAATGAATATAATAATGCATACGTAATTTATCAGTCGAGAAAGTCCGAGCCTTCCGGCCGGCTTTGATCCGACGGCACATTGTATTTGCAGGGAGGACTGCATGAACTATTCGAAACTCTTAGCGGGCGCTATTGCCCTTGGCATGACTGCAGCAGCAGCCGGCGGTGCAACCGCACAGGAATACCCTTTCCGCGACATCACGACCGCTGTTGTCTGGGGCGCGGGTGGCGGTACTGACGCCATCAATCGCATGATCATGTCTGAAATGGAAAAGGAACTGCCGGTTTCCATCTCCGTCATCAACCAGACCGGCGGCGTTGCCGGATCAAACGGCATGACGTATGTGCTGAACCAGCCTGATGACGGCTATACACTTGCCGGCATTTCCGAATCCAACGTCACAGCCGGCGTTCAGGGTGGCTGGGACAAGAAGTTCGATGTCTGGTATCCGTTCATCGTTGGTGGATCACCTGATCTGATCAGTGTTACCGAGGATTCACCTTACAAATCGCTCGAAGAACTGATCGATGCAGCAAAAGCCAACCCCGGCACCATTCCGGCAGCTGCCTCCGGTTCAGGATCCATCCACCATCTCAACCTGCTTGCGCTTGAAAATGGCACCGATGCCAAATTCAAGTTCATTCCGTACGGGGGATCAGGACCGTCGCAGGAAGCAGCGGTTACCGGTGAAGTTCAGGTTGTCGTGACATCGCTTGCTGAACAATTCCCGCTGCTTGCGGGCAACAAGTTGCGACCTCTGGCGATGCTGGTTCCGGAAAGCAAGGAAATCAAGGACCTTGGAAGTATCCCCTCGGCCTTCGCTTCCTATCCGGGTCTGGATAAATATCTGCCGTTGAAGCAGGCGATCGGTTTTGCAGTGCTGAATTCAGCGCCCGATGACGCAAAGCAGAAACTGACGGAAGCCTTCAAGAAGGCGATGCAATCTGACAACGTCAAGCTCTGGGCTGAAAGCAACAACTACGACCTTTCAGGCGCTGCCGGTGAAGAGGCAAGCAAGATCTTTTCCAACCTGGAAAGTAATTTTGCCTGGACGCTGTGGGACCTGAAGGCCGCCAAGGTCGACCCATCCACACTGGATATAGCGAAGCCTTAAGCAAATCTGATCCAGCCGGTCTCCAGCGCGAGATCGGCTGATCTTTTTTGGCATCAATTGAAGGGGTTTCAAAATCAGCCCCAATTGAGAGACACCGCAAGATGCGTGACAAGACCGAGTTGCGGCGCAAGGACTTTTACACAGCTCTGGTTCTGATCGGCCTCAGTCTGTTTTTCCTCTACAAAACTTCTGAAATTCCATTCTTTGAAGCCAATGCTGCCGGTGTTGAAAGCGGTAAGTGGTACAATTCGGCCGCGCTGGTTCCTTATGCCGTTTTCGTCGCAATGCTGGTTCTGTCCGTGACACTGCTCGTGATAGCGATCAAAGGCGGCGGCAAGCCGACACATCTCAGTTTCGAACAATTTTCCGGGTGGTTTGTGCAAGGTGGCGGCAAGGTAACGCTCATCGCCGTTTATCTTCTGCTTTACATATTCGCTCTGGTACCGCGCATTGATTTCACCATCGCGAGCGCTCTGGTGTTTGCCGCGCTGGTCTTTTCGTTTCATGAAGACAGGTTCAGACCCATGTTACTGGGATTGTTCTTTGTCGCGGTACCATCCTTTTATGCATTGGTGGTTCATCTCCCACGCGCCGAATGGACCAAACCCCATGATGATGACTGGGTTGGCCTGATCAGCTTCATACTTCTGTGTATCAGCGTCATGACAGAGATACGACTGACCCATGGACGCTTTCCGTTCTATGCCAAGCTGACCCCTTTTATAGCCGCTTTTCTGCCGCTGCTTCTCGTCGTCACAATGGCATTTGGCTTTCGCCAGAACGTTCCGAACCGTACTGGGCTGATTTTTCAAAATGTCGAATATCACTACTACGTCACCATCAAGCCCTGGCTTGCAGGTAAATCCTGACGACGCCCGGGAATAGGACATATCCATGGATCTGATTCTTACTCAAATCGGAAACTTCACCGGCAGTCTGATTGCCCTCACTTCCGATCCGGTAACATATGTATATCTCATCGTTTCAGTCTTTCTGGGTATCGTTTTCGGGGCTCTGCCGGGTCTAACTGCAACCTTGGCAGTCACCATTCTCACCGGATTCTTTGGTAATAAAATTCCGATCGAACAGTCTCTGATTGCTCTGATTGGAGCCTATGTCGGTGCGATTTACGGCGGCTCCTACCCCTCCATATTACTTAATATTCCCGGCACTGCGGCATCTGCGGCAACCGCTATGGACGGTTTCCCGCTAACCAAACAAGGAAAGGGCGGCCAGGCCCTGGGGCTGACCACGACAGCGTCGCTGATCGGTACATTGATCGGCACAGTCTGTCTTCTTTGCTTCGTCTGGGTTCTGCTGGCCATATCGCAGATGATCGCCTCACCCGAAAAAGCGCTGCTCGCGCTGTTCGGTATATTGATCAGCGGCACTCTGATGAGCTCTGATCTCGTCATTAAAGGCTGGATCGCAGGTTTGGCAGGCCTCGCTATGGCATTGGTCGGCCAGGACCCGATCTTGAGCGAACCCCGTTTCACTTTCGGCTGGTCCTATCTGCTGTCCGGATTCCAGGTCGTACCGGTCCTCATGGGCGCATTTGCCATTCCGCAAATCATTGCGGGTCTGCGCAAAGGACCCAATGCCGGTAGCCCACCTCAGGTTGGACGTATCCTGCCCAGTTTCAAGGCGATACGGGAAAACCTGCCGACGATTGGACGGTCTGGTGCACTGGGCGTTGGAATAGGCGCTCTGCCGGGCGTGGGAGAAGATGTTGCCGGCTGGGTTTCTTACGGCGTCAGCAAAAATGTCTCCAAAGAACCGCAGAAATTCGGCAAGGGGTCCCTCCAGGGGTTGCTATCGGCGGAAACCGCCAACAATGCCTGCATCGGCGGAGCCCTCATTCCGTTGCTGGTACTCGGTATTCCCGGATCACCACCCGCTGCCGCTCTGCTTGGGGCACTCAAGATCAACAATGTTATTCCCGGTCCGACCATAGATCCCGCGTTGATCACGCACATTGTTGCAATACTCGTTCTCTCGTCGATCACGATGTTCGCGCTCGGTATTTTCACATCGCGTGTGTTCATTTCTGTATTGCGTGTCCCTCAAACCATTTTTCTACCGGGCGTTCTCATTCTGACGACCATCGGATCGTTCTCTGTTGGCGGCGGCGTGAATGACCTGTTTCTGATGGTTGGCGTTGGGCTCATCGCCTACATGGTGCTGGAAATGGAATACCCGATTGCACCGCTGGTCATTGGTGTTATTCTCGGCAGTCTTTTTGATGAAACCTTCCGTAGAACACTGCTGGTCGCCGATGGCGACCTTCTTGCCTTCGTTTCCCGACCCGGCGCAGCTGTTCTGCTGTTCCTGAACGTTGCGCTGATCCTGACGCAGTTACCGGCGGCCAGACGTCTCGCAGCCCGGCTTGGAAGTAAAGTCAAACGTCGCATAGTACCGGATCAGGCTGAAGCGCTAGAGGAATAAATTGGATGTACGCTGTTATCGTGACTTTTGTAACCAAACCCGAGGCGACCGAACGCTTCCATAAGAGAATGATCAAACAGGCACAGGAAAGTCTTGCAAACGAGGAAGGATGCCTGACATTCGATGTGTGGACAGCCAAAGAAGCACCTGCAACAATATTTTTATATGAGATCTATGCGGACCGGGCGGCGTTTGACGAGCACGTTGAAACAGCACATTTTAAGTCGTTCGATGCGGATGTAAAAGGCATGGTTGTCAACAAAACTGTGCTTCTGCAGGACCAAGCGCTATGTGTGGGTACAGGGAGCAGTTCAAGTGCATGAAGAATACGAAGTCTTTGCCTTGAAATACGCGGACAGAAACAGCCGGATCCGAGCTGATTCTTTTCTGTTCGACGATGATCATGCAAGCCCACATGACATGGATTACTTTGTTTGGGTCATTCGCAACGCCAATCGCACCATCGTCGTCGACACAGGTTATGACGACAAGGAGGCCGCTCAAAGAGACAGAACCATATTGAGAGATCCCGTCGCGTGTCTTGCAGATTTCGGCATTGCCGCTGACGAAGTGGAAACCGTTATTATTTCTCACCTGCACTACGACCATGCAGGTAAACTTCCAGCTTTTGAAAAGGCCACATTTCATATACAGGCCGCAGAATTGGCTTTCGCGACCGGCCCCTGCATGTGTCATGATGTACTGCGCGCACCCTTCACGGTTGACCATGTATGTGACATGGTCAAAAAAATCTATTCCGGTAAAGTCCTCTTTCATGACGGTGACGGAGAGGTCGCACCGGGCATCAGCGTACATCGTGTTGGTGGTCATTCCAGTGGGCTGCAAATCATCCGGGTAATGACGGCAAACGGCCCTTTGATTCTCGCCTCAGACGCATCGCACTACTATGAGAATTTCCTTAAAAAGAAGCTGTTTCCCATTGTGGTTGATTCCAAGCAAATGCTGGCAGGCTTTGACACACTTATCGATCTGGCCCCCTGCCCCGAAGCGATTATTCCCGGGCACGACCCACTTGTTCGACAACTATTCCCGGAAGTCAAAGGCGGTTTGACACCAGTTCACAGACTGGACGTTGCCCCCCTTCAATCACTCAACTTTTCCGATCATTGAGGATTTGTTGCCTTCCGACTACACTCCGTTTGCTGACAATGTCTGGAGCACTCAGGATCTTTCACGGAGAGGTCAACCAATCGCATGGACCGATTGGTGTGTGCTGGCAGGCCAACCGACAAACAGGAAAACAATATGGGTGGTACAGGCTTGACGGACATTGCATTGGAAGCAAGAGCAAAATCGCCCTCCCAATCACAGCGCGCGGTGCAACAATTGCGCGAAATGATCATTACCAATCAGCTTCCCGCCGGATCCAATGTTCTGGAGCCTGAACTGGCCCAGATGCTCAACATGTCTCGTACACCGATACGGGAAGCAGCGATCATTCTTGAAGCTCAAGGTCTGGTCGAGATAAAGCCCAGAAGAGGAATTCGGATTGTTCCACTTTCTCCTGAAGATATGGAAGAAATTTATTCAATCCTGACCGAACTTGAATCCCTTGCAGCTTATAAGGCAGCGGAAACCGGAATCAGCGCAACAGACATGGCCGACATGCAACGCCTGATTGACGAGATGGACGAAGCGCTCCAAAGTGACGACAGGAAGCGGTGGGCAATTGCCGACGGCAATTTTCATCGAAAGCTTGTGAGTCTCGCAAACAATCGACGCCTGCAATCAATTGTCGCTACATATTCGGATCAAGTACATAGGGCACGCATGATGACGCTGTTCATTCGTCCTGCTCCCCATCAATCCAATACCGACCATCGAAAGCTCGTTGAAGCGATAGCAGCCCGGGATCCCGAGGCTGCCCGGAATATTCACCATGCCCACCGCAAGGGCGCCAAAGACCTCATGATCCAGCTCATCAAGGACCTTGGCTTCAGTTCCGTCTAGGTTGTGCGCTCATCTCCATGGCCTGATGACCTCATCTTTGCAGTACAGGCTCTACAAGGTACACTTTAGAACTTGTACAGATTGACTTGCCACAGGGCCAAAGTCCGGGCAGGATGCGTGAAATCAATGCAGATGGCACCGGTTACCAGTACGAATAATTGTCGACACTCGGTTCGTTAGGGCCACGCGCCAATCATTGAAACAAACGAAACCAATAGAGTCTGATCGCGCATTCATGCTCGAAGTCAATTACGATCCTTTCCTGGTGGCGGCGTCCATTCTTGTGGCCATCATGGCGAGTTTCACGTGTCTGCGGCTGAGCAGCGGCATGCGCGATTTGACGGTTGCGGCCCGAAAACCGCGCATTGCCCAAGCTGCGATTGCGCTGGGTGGCGGCATCTGGTCGATGCACTTTATCGGCATGCTATCGATCAATATCCCGGTCCAGATGCGCTATGACGCCCTGCCAACATTGGGCTCGGTCCTAATCGCGATCCTCGTTGTGGGAACCGCTTTTTTGTTTTTGCACATCGGCGTCAGGACCCAGTCTCGCATCATCGTCGCTGGAATCCTGACCGGGCTCGGTATTGTCAGCATGCATTATCTGGGGATGTCGGCGATTTCGGGTAACTGCATCCTGTTTTATGATACCACAGGGGTACTCGTTGCAACTGGAATTGGCATCGGTGCTGCCATCCTTGCTTTGGAACTAGCCTATCGCAGGCGGAGCATGGGCACCACAATCCTGGGGGCTGTTGTCCTGGGACTTGCTATCTCGGCAATGCATTACTCCGCGATGTTGTTCACTACATTCAGTCTGGCCGATACAATCGTGCCCGTATCAGCACCGAATATATCTCAAGGCACGCTCGCGATGATCGTTGCTGTTGCCTCCTTTGTTATATGTGGACTGTTTCTGCTGATCGCAGTTCCCGCCACCGAACAATTCTCGCAGGTCGTGATCGAAGCTCAAAAAAGCGCTGAAACAGACAAGGAACGCCCGGGAAACAGCCTCGACGCACCGGCTGTCGATGAAACAGACCATCAATCAGCCACTCTCGACACCCTCATACCCGGCGATGCTGTGAAAAAACCGCCCAATCTAGCGCTTTCCAAAGCGATGAGTGAGCCGCGCCAAGCAGAATCCAAGGAGAGTGTCAGCGACAAACCGGTGCGCATACCCTATGAGCGGGACAGCGCCATCCGTTTTCTGATGGCTGATGCCATATCCTATGTTCAGGCCGATGGACACTACTGCCGCATTCAGGACGGCAAACTTGAATATTTCTGCCCCTGGCCGATTTCCCGTGTCGAAAAAAGTGTCGCCGACGGTGACTTCATCCGTACCCACAGATCCTTTCTCGTGAACATAACCAAAGTGAAGGGATTCCGCAGAAACGGCGACAAAGCCTGGTGTCTTTTCGGAGAGGCGGAGGACATTGAGGTCCCGGTCAGCCGAACGCGCATCGCCGAAGTACAAACTGCGTTGGGTCTGACATAGACCAGCCCCGTATAGGGCTGTTCCTCCGTCGTCCTTGACCTCGCTTTTGAATTATGCACATCGACAAAATTCGATGGTTGGCAATTATTCTAACCAAAACGTTCTACATGAGACGTCACCTCCGATCCGCAGTTCGTGCAGGATAGTCGCATTTCATGCGCGGCGGTCTGCACTCATGCTTCAACCCATGCGGCGCCAGTTTGCAAGGTTCTAAGCTAGCCTCGATTGCCCGGCCACCCGGGTGAGGGAGGAAACATATGATACCCAGCTCATTTGACTATCATCGCCCCAAAAGCGTCGATGAAGCGCTTGGCCTGCTCGCCAGCCACGGTGATGAAGCCCGTGTCGTGGCAGGCGGTCACAGCCTGATCCCGATGATGAAACTACGCATGGCTGCACCGGAACATCTGGTCGACCTTCAGGATATTGAAAGTCTGAAAGGCATTGAAGTCTCCGGAGACAGCATCCGGATTGGCGCCATGACGACACAGGCGGAGTTGATCGCATCGGATGCGCTCACGACCGCCTGCCCCATTCTCCGCGAAACGTCCTTCCTGATTGCCGACCCGCAAGTCAGAAATCTTGGAACGCTCGGTGGCAATGTTGCCAATGGTGATCCCGGCAATGACATGCCCGCCCTGATGCAGGCGCTGGATGCCCAATATGAAGTGAAGGGTGCTGGTGGCAGCCGGTCTATTGCTGCGCGGGACTTCTATGAAGCCGCCTATTTCACAGCACTGGAAGAAGGGGAAATCCTCACTGCCATCTCCTTCAAAACTCCGCAACAAGGGCATGGCTACGCCTACTTGAAACAGAAGCGGAAGATTGGCGATTATGCCACCGCCGCCGCTGCGGTCATTCTGACTCTCTCAGGCGGACAGTGCACAAGTGCTGCAATTGGTCTGACAAATGTTGGCGACACACCGCTTTTCGCAAAGGATGCCGCGCAGGCACTGATAGGTACGGCTGTCGATGCCGCCGCCATTTCTGCTGCAGTCATCAGTGCAGAGGCCATCACCAATCCTGCCAGTGACGGACGCGGTCCAGCCGAATTCCGAACCAAAATCGCAGGTGTCATGGTGCGCCGGGCAATCGAAACAGCGCGCGCACGCGCCCAGTAATTCCGAGGAAACATCATGGCAAAAGCTCACGTCAAAATGACGGTGAATGGTCGCGAGGTTGAAGCTCTCGCAGAACCGCGCACCCTGCTCATCCACTTCCTGCGCGAAAATCAGAACCTGACCGGCCCGCATATCGGTTGTGATACCGGCCATTGTGGTGCCTGCACCGTTGATCTCAACGGAAAGTCAGTCAAATCCTGCATGGTATTTGTCGGCCAGGCCGATGGTGCAGAAGTTACCACTATTGAAGGTGTCTCTCATCCGGACGGAACCCTGCATGCGCTACAGGATGCGTTTCGCGAACATCACGGATTGCAGTGCGGTTTCTGCACGCCGGGCATGATCACCCGCGCTTACAGACTGTTGCAGGACAATCCAAATCCGACCGAAGAAGAGATCCGCTACGGTATTTCTGGAAACCTGTGCCGTTGCACCGGATACCAGAACATCGTCAAGTCGATACAGGCAGCCGCGGAACAGTTACAGGTTAAGGAGGCAGCAGAATGAACGCGCCCACCGCACCGGCAAAAGAACGCGCCGAGAAACTCCAGGGACTGGGCTCCGCCCGAAAACGCGTCGAGGATGCCCGGTTCACGCAGGGCAAAGGCAATTATGTCGATGACATAAAAATGGCCGGTATGCTTTTTGGCGATTTCGTACGCTCTCCTTATGGCCATGCCCGGATCAAGTCGATCGACAAAACCGCCGCTTTGGCGGTTCCTGGTGTCGTCGCAGTCCTGACCGCCGAAGACCTGAAGCCGCTAAACCTTCATTACATGCCAACGTTGGCAGGGGACGTTCAAGCGGTTCTGGCTGACGAAAAAGTCCTGTTCCAGAACCAGGAAGTGGCCTTTGTCATTGCGGAAGACCGCTATATCGCCGCGGATGCAGTCGACCTGGTCGAAGTCGATTACGAGGAACTGCCGGTTCTTGTCGATGCTTTCAAGGCGATGGACACGGATGCTCCGCTGCTGCGGGAGGACATCAAAGACAAGATGGAGGGCGCGCACGGCGCCCGCAAACACCACAACCACATCTTTACCTGGGAAGTCGGCGATGCCGATGCGACGGAGAAATCCTTGGCAGACGCGGAAGTTGTGGCGGAGGAACTGGTCACCTATCAGCGTGTCCACCCCTGCCCGCTGGAAACCTGCGGCTGCGTTGCCTCGATGGACAAGATCAACGGCAAGCTGACATTGTGGGGCACGTTCCAGGCACCCCATGCAGTTCGGACAGTCGCCTCTCTGATCTCGACAATTCCAGAGCACAATATCCGCGTCATCTCGCCGGATATCGGCGGTGGCTTCGGTAACAAGGTGGGTGTCTATCCCGGGTACATCTGCGCCATTGTCGCCAGCATCGTCACCGGCGTACCGGTCAAATGGGTTGAAGACCGGATGGAAAATCTGTCCACCACCGCGTTTGCCCGCGACTATCACATGACCGGTAAAATCGCCGCGACAAAAGACGGCAAGATAACCGGGCTGTGGTGCCATGTGCTGGCTGATCACGGAGCGTTTGACGCCTGCGCGGATCCGACCAAGTTTCCCGCTGGGTTTTTTAATATCTGTACCGGCTCCTATGACATCCCCGCAGCCCATGTCACCGTGGACGGTGTCTACACCAACAAGGCGCCCGGTGGTGTGGCCTATCGCTGCTCATTCCGGGTGACTGAAGCGTCCTATTTCATCGAACGGATGATCGATGTTCTGGCGCGCAAGCTGGATATGGATCCTGCTGAAATCCGCATGAAGAATTTCATCGCCAAGGAGCAATTCCCGTACACATCTGCACTGGGTTGGGAATATGATTCCGGCGACTACCAGACAGCGATGAAGCAGGCACTGGAAACAGTCGACTACAAGGCTCTCAGAACCGAGCAAGCAGAGAACAGGGCAGCATTTTCACGGGGTGAAACCCGGACTCTGATGGGTGTCGGCATCGCATTTTTCACTGAAATCGTCGGCGCCGGACCGGTCAAGAACTGCGACATTCTTGGTCTGGGCATGTTCGATTCCTGCGAAATTCGCATACATCCCACCGGCAGTGCTATCGCGCGACTTGGAACGATCAGTCAGGGTCAGGGTCATGCAACCACGTTTGCTCAGATCCTTGCTTCGGAAATCGGCATTCCGGCAGACCAGATCACGGTCGAAGAAGGGGATACCGACACAGCTCCCTACGGTCTTGGTACCTACGGCTCCCGCTCAACGCCGGTCGCCGGTGCTGCCACAGCCATGGCAGGACGGAAAATCCGGGCCAAGGCACAAATGATCGCCGCTTACCTACTGGAAGTGCATGAAGACGATCTGGAGTGGGATGTCGACCGTTTCCAGATCAAGGGCAATCCGGAAAAGGCGATGACGATGGCAGAAATTGCCTTCGCGTCTTACAACAAAGCCATCCCGGGCCTCGAACCGGGCCTTGAAGCGGTCAGCTACTATGATCCGCCGAACATGACCTATCCGTTTGGTGCCTATATCTGCGTCCTGGATATTGACGTGGATACCGGTGAAACGGATGTGCGGCGCTTCTACGCGCTTGACGATTGCGGCACGCGCATCAACCCGATGATCATCGAGGGTCAGGTCCATGGCGGGTTGACAGAGGCGCTGGCGATCGCGATGGGCCAAGAGATCGTTTACGACGAGATCGGCAACGTCAAAGGCGCCAGCCTCATGGACTTCTTCCTGCCAACGGCAGTGGAAACGCCCAACTGGGAAACCGACTTTACTGTCACGCCGTCTCCGCATCATCCAATCGGAGCAAAAGGCGTTGGGGAATCCCCGAACGTCGGCGGTGTATCAGCGTTTTCCAATGCTGTGAACGATGCGTTTGCGCATCTCGGCCTCACGCATACCCAGATGCCGCACGATCATTGGCGGGTCTGGAAAGCCGCTCAAAATCTCGGCCTCCACGACTGAGATGCGAAGTAATCGGGGAAGCGGCATTGTTGCTTCCCCGTCCTTTCAAGCGGATGAAAAACACATGATCCCACTAGAGGAACTGAAGGCGCTCCTGGCAGGTCAGCACTATGTGGTTGATGATGCGACGGCGACAGCGATGCAACTGACCTTGCATCTGGGCCGACCTCTGCTGCTGGAGGGGGAAGCCGGCGTTGGCAAGACTGAAATCGCCAAGGCCTTGGCATCGGCCCTGAATACCAAACTCATTCGTCTGCAATGTTATGAAGGCCTTGATGCCAACACCGCAATTTACGAGTGGAACTACCAGCGGCAATTGCTGGCAATCAAAGTGCATGAACACACCGGCGAGAGCACCGAAGAAATCGAGAGCCACATCTTCTCCGAGGATTACCTGCTGCGCCGCCCGCTGCTGGAAGCGATCTCTCAGGACGCACCACCGGTTCTTCTGATCGACGAGATCGACCGCGCCGACATGGAATTCGAAGCCTATCTACTGGAGGTCCTGTCCGATTTCCAGATCAGCATCCCGGAGCTGGGCACCCTGACGGCAAAGGCTCGACCCCATGTCATCCTGACATCAAACGGCACGAGAGAACTCTCTGACGCTCTGCGCCGCCGCTGCCTCTACAACTTCGTTGACTATCCTGATCCGGATCGCGAAGTCGCAATCTTGCAGGCGCGGATGCCGGAAATTGATGCGGTACTTGCCGGACAAATTGCCCGTTTCGTCCGTAGTTTGCGCAAGGAAGATCTCGAAAAAGTACCTGGTGTCGCAGAAACACTGGACTGGGCCGCAGCACTGCTGGCCATGAAAATAACGGATCTGCCGGCGGACATGCAGAAATTGCAGGCGACGCTGATCTGCCTTCTGAAAACCGAACGTGATCTGAAATCCGTCACATCGGAAGTATCCGATCGCCTGGCCGGTGCCGCTGCATGATGACCGGGCATGCGTCGGCCAATCCCGAAGCGATTGTCACGCGGCAATTGGTCGGGTTCATCGATCATCTACGCGGGAACGATTTTGCCGTCGGACCCAAAGAAGCACAGGACAGCCTGGCTGTACTGGAGGCAATCGGCCCCTGCCCGAGCCGTCGTGCCGCACAAGCCTTGCGCCCGCTGCTTGCCTGCTGCCAGCATGATTGGGAGCGTTTCGACGCTCTATTCGAAGCCTACTGGTTCACCAGCGGCACCGTACGACAAAGCCTGAAGCCGGAAAGCCAGGCGCAAAACACACCCGGCACGCGCCCGAACATCTGGTCAAAACATCTGGGCGAGCAGACCGGCCCACCGCTTGAAGGGCCGCAAGCCGGATCAAGCGCCGGTGCCAGCTCAGATAACGAGGCGCAGACACCGGTATTAGCTTCAGACGAAACACCGCTACGTGCCGCCGATCTGCGCGCGCTGGTTACGCCCGAAGAGATGGCTGCTGCGGAAAAAGTCGCATTTAAACTCGCGCGCGCGCTGCGATACCGGTTGTCTCGACGATTCCGGAACAAGGCATCCGGTCGCCGGCTCAATCTGCGCCGCACGATCAGGGCCTCCGTATCAAAGGGGGGATCGCCAGCGACGCTCGTCTATCGGGCTCGACACAATGAGCCGGTCCGCATCGTCGTACTGTTGGATGTTTCCGGTTCGATGAAGTCCTACGCCCGCTTCTATCTTCAGTTTGTCCGGGGACTTCTGGGTACCTGGATAGAGGCTGACGCCTATCTCTTCCATACGCGGCTGGTTCGGGTCACGGACGCGCTGCGCGAGCACGACACGATGAAGGCGATGACCCGCCTTGCTTTGATGGCCGAAGGGTTCGGTGGCGGCACGAAACTGGCGGAATGCCTGACAACTTTCAACAAGCATCACGCAAAACGTGCGCTGAACAGCCGAAGCGTCGTCATTATCCTGAGTGACGGATATGACAAGGACGAGCCGGAACACCTCGCGAAAGCCTTGGCCCGCTTGAAGACCCGGGTCCGCCGATTGGTATGGCTCAATCCGATGTTGGGCTGGGACGACTACGAACCCGTGACGCGATCAATGAAGGCAGCGATGCCTTACATCGATCATTTTGCCGAGGCCAACACGCTCGACTCGCTCGCCGCGATCGAGCCTGATCTGGCCCGCCTGTGACGGGAATGTCTGTGGAAGGAGGAAAGCATGAGCGATCGTTTTGAAGATGTCATGACCCTGATGCACAGTCTGAGGGACGAGGGCGACGATTTCTGCCTTGTGACGATCGTGCGCACGGCCGATGCGACGTCGGCCAAGGCGGGCGCAAAAGCCCTTGTTACCCAGCATGGCGACCTGCACGGGTTTGTCGGCGGCAGCTGTGTTCAGGGAGCGGTGAAGAAAGCTGCCACTCAGGCGCTACTCTCAGGGGAGCCCGCGCTGATCCGCATCAAACCGAAGGAAGAAGTGGTCGAGGCAGTCGATGTGGACGGTGTTGCTCTGTATAAATCCAGTTGTCCAAGCGGCGGCACGGTCGACCTGTTTATCGAACCTGTCCGGCAGCGCCTGAGGGTGATTGTGTGTGGTGTATCGCCAGTAGCACAGAGCCTCCTGAAACTGGCCCATGCCATGGGATATCAAACCTTTCACGCAGCGCTTGCCGAAGATCTCGGAACAGACGACGTGAGTACAGAGGGCCACGACAGCACAAAACTGCCGGACTTCGATCTTTCCAGTGCAGATATCCGGAAACGGGATTGCGTGGTTGTGGCAACGCAAGGCAAACGTGACCGGCAGGCGCTATCCGCGGCACTCAATTCAAAGGCCGACTATGTGTCGATGATCGGCAGCCGGAAGAAAATTGAAACCCTGAAGGAACAGCTAACGACCGAGATCACCCCAGACCGGCTTCGTCTGCTGGATAGCCCTGCGGGGCTCGATCTGGGCGCAGTGGATGCACCTGAAATCGCGCTTTCCGTGCTCAGTGAAATCCTTGCGATACGGCGTGGTCGAACTGTTGCGATCAGCCACGGGGCTGATGTGGAAAGCGTCGACGGAAAGAAAGACAACAAAGATCCCCTCTTCAGCCTCGCAGGACTAACGCATGCAATCTGCTGTTAGCACCGAGCTGCAGATTGCGGCCTGACGAGATCAGCACCGGCTATCAACATCACCTGCAATAACGGAACACCCCGCGCTGCGCACTTCATAGGGATTGTGCGCGCAAACAGGAGGAATTTTATTCATGGAACTAAAAGACCAACAGGTTATCAACGCACCCGCAACAGAGGTATTTGCGGCGCTGAACGACCCTGAAATATTGAAAGCGTGTATTCCAGGTTGCGAAAGCCTGGAAAAAACTGATGAAACATCGATGCTTGCGACGGTGGCCATGAAAGTCGGCCCGGTAAAGGCCCGTTTCAAGGGTTCGGTTAAACTTGAAAACATGAACCCGCCCGTCAGCTATACGATTGTCGGCGAAGGCAAGGGAGGTGCAGCCGGATTTGCCAAGGGCAGCGCAGACGTCAATCTCGTCGAGGAAAATGGTGCAACGTCACTGAACTATGCTGTGAAAGCCGATATCGGCGGCAAACTGGCACAATTGGGTTCGCGCCTGATCGACAGCACTGCCAAAAAACTTTCCGCAGAATTTTTTAAGAAATTCGCTGAAGCCGTCGAGCAGGAGGACAATGCTGAACAAGCTGCATCAGTGCAACCTTCAGAAGCCGACACCCCTGCCGCTGTCCGTTCTTCAACGCCGACCGAACAATCGCAACCCAATCAGAAAAATCTCCTGCTTTACGGAGTTGGATTGGTGGCAGTCGTGATCCTGGCATATCTGTTTTTCCGCTAGAGAAAATGCGCTACAGCGTACCCCGGAAAGGTTGAAACACCTTTTCGATAAGGGTACGCGATAAAACAAAGACTTGGAGCATTTCCAGCTCAGGCCGTCACTTCCCGGTCAATCAGTGCCTGCTTACGTTCGACTCCCCACCGATAGCCGGACAGATTGCCGTCGGAACGGATCACGCGATGGCAGGGTATCGCTATGGCGATCTTGTTGCTGGCACAGGCTCGCGCAACCGCACGCACGGCTTTGGGCTGACCGATAACGTTCGCGATATCGGCGTAGCTTGCCGTGGTGCCGGCCGGGATTTGTCGCAACGCCTCCCACACACGTTGCTGAAACGCGGTGCCTTGAACATCCAGGGGCAATTCAAGTTTCCCTTTAGGGGTCTGCACATAGCCCACGACAGTGGCGACCAATTGTTCAAATTCCCCGTCTCCACCGACAAGTGCCGCCTTGGGAAACCTGTCTTCCAACGCGCGAACAAGCACCCGAGGATCATCACCCAGATCAATGGCGCAAACACCCTTATCTGTCGCAGCAACAAGAATGGATCCAAGAGAACACTCGCCAACCGCAAATCTGATTTCGACGTCCCGTCCGCCATCGCGAAACTGGCTTGGCTTCATACCGAGCCGATCCATCGACTCTTCATAAAAGCGGCTGCTGGCATTGTAACCCGCCTCATAAATTGCACCGGTAACCGCCTCTCCGCGCGCCAGAGCGCCGCGAACCCGCCCGGCGCGACATGCCGCAGCATAAGCCTTCGGGGTAACGCCGGTGACCTGCTTGAAGATGCGATGAAAATGAAACCGGCTCATGCCAATTGCTGAAGCCAACTGGTCGAGGCTGGGTGTTTCCTCCGCTTCCTCAATCATCTGACAGGCTTTCGCGATCAGAGACAGCCGACGTTCTGCCTGACTCTGTTCGTGGGGCTTGCAGCGTTTACAGGGCCGAAAACCGGCCGCCTCGGCAGATACCGGAGTCTGGTGGAAGGAGACGTTTATCCGTTTGGCTGCCTTGGAGGGACAGGAGGGACGACAGTAAATACCGGTTGTGCGAACGCCGTAAACGAACCGCCCATCAAAAGTGGCATCACGCTGCTCAATAGCATTCCAGAAATCCGGATTTTCGAGTCCGGACCGGTTTTGATCATCCATCATCATGGTCATCTCAACTCTCCTAATCAGCAGTATATCACTGCTTCGGTAATGTTGGTCGATCAACACGTTCGGCATGAACGTCGATTGATCCTGTCCTGCACAGTATCGATCGCAAAGCGGCCTTGCACTCCGGGTCTTGCTATCAAATTTCATCACATCATTCCGACTATCCGTTTGCTCTCGGATCCAAAAACTTCAATGACAAGAAACGGATAGCCGGTGACCGGGTCTTTCGGAAATGGTGAGCCTCCACTCTGATAATCAATGAGGAACAACATGAACCAGCTCAACGGAAAAACGGCCATCGTCACTGGCGCAAGTAGCGGAATCGGTCGTGCCGCAGCGCTACTGTTCGCCGCGGAGGGTGCCCAGGTCGTGGTCGGTGCGCGCCGTCAGCATGAACTTGATACGCTCGTATCGGAAATTACGGACTCCGGCGGAGAGGCCCTCGCACTTGCAGGCGATGTCGGTGATGAAGCGTTCGCTCGTGACCTTGTTGAGATAGCACAAGCATCATTTGGCAAGCTTGATATTGCGTTTAACAACGCAGGCATGCTGGGTGAACTGGGAGAGGCGCAGGCGATCAGTCTAACCGGATGGCAACAGACAATCGATACCAATCTTACCGGAGCCTTTCTCTGCGCCAAGCATCAGTTACCAGCCATGTTAGAGGCAGGTGGCGGATCTCTGGTCTTCACCAGTTCCTTTGTCGGCTATTCGCTGGGTATGCCTGGCATGGCCGCCTATGGTGCCAGCAAGGCGGGACTTATCGGTCTGACACAATGCCTTGCGGCCGAATTCGGCGCCAAGGGCATTCGCGTCAATGCGCTCCTTCCTGGCGGAACTGATACGGATATGGCCCAGATTTTTGCCGACACGCCAGAGGCGATCGAGTATGTGGAAAATCTTCATGGCCTGAAGCGTATTGCAACGCCGAAGGAAATCGCAAAAAGCGCCCTGTTCCTCGCTTCCGATGCTTCCAGCTTCACAACAGGTCAAGCGTTCCTGTCAGATGGCGGTGTGTCTATCGTCAGGGCGTAATCGCTGCAAGCAAGCGCTCAGAATTGGGCTCGCCGCTGTCGATCGGGGCGGCGAGCCCCCTTATCAATACGGAAAACTGATCAATCGAGGTATCGCCATGTATCAGCGCCATCGAAATGTCGTACGCGAAACTGGTCGACCTGTTGGGGTTCACTCATGCGGCAGTTAATGGCCAATCGTTTCGGCTTTTCCGATGACAGGCTTTCCCAATGAGTGAGGCACCCACATTTTTTGCAAACGTGAAATGCGAGCTTTTCATCACCCCAAACATATTTCAGTGAGGCGTCAGGGACTCCAGACACGGTAATCTGATCCGTATCCGAATGCGCCCACAGGGCACCATAACGACGGCAGATCGAGCAGTTACACTGGGTGAGCCATTCCGGCTCGGCTGAGCATGTGAAAGTGATCGCGCCACAATGGCAACTGCCCTTCAGCATGTCAGGCTCCTCAAATGACTGTTCAATGATTGGCGGAAAGCCAGTATAATTCCAGCTTCAGCAATCGTACACCGGATGGCAAAGGCAAAGGAATACAAAATTGGCTTATGATGAGGAACTCTCCGCCCGGTTTCGCGATTGTCTTGAAGGCATTGTCGGCCTTTCCGAGAAAAAGATGATGGGCGGGGTTTGCTTTATGCTGGACGGGAACATGATCGGCGGTGCCGATCGGCAGAAAAACGGGCAAGGACGGTTCATGTTTCGCGTCGGTAAAGACAACCACGACCAAGCCCTGGCACGTCCAGGGGCTATCGCCATGGAGCAAGGAGGGCGACGCATGAGCGGTTTCATTTTCGTTCATGAAGAAGACTGCGATACGGCAACTCTGAAAAGCTGGATATCGCTGGCCATGAGCTTCGTCACAACCCTGCCACCCAAAAAAAAGTAGCCGCAGTCTGCTGATTGCCTGCATATCTCAGAAAAATACCGCGCGTTCAAATCCAGCAAAGGCAGGAAGATGCTTTTGGTTGGATTTTTTGTTTTGCAAACGGGAAAAAACGTTCGGTGCCCGCAAGCGCGCCGCTCTGGTGGTAGCATCAATCCACAGAAGTTTTATGCATCTCAATATTATAGCATGGTGCAACCGTATATAGACAACCCGTGATTGAGTGAAATCATGAAGCGGACCAGCCGTTACTTTGTACCGGATAAACGAAAAGGAAGATGATGCGCATTTCCTGGAAAATTTTCGGTGTTGCCTTAATTGTCTTTGTCGTCATGGCCGCCTCATCGATCTACACGATCATCAAAATATTTGAAATAAACAAAGAACTGGCCAGCATCTCCGACGTATTCATCCCTCTGACCAACGAATTGACCAAAATCGACACCATCATTCTGAACGAAGAACTCCATGTCGAACGGGTTGAGAAAATTGAAGCAGAGCTGCGGGGGGACCGGCTCGAAGGTATATCCGACCAGTTCACCAAAGAACAGATTACGACGGCGATCAAATCGGACCCGGCCTTGTCCGAACGCCTGACGAACCTCAAGCAACGGTTAAGTGTCGAACTCACCATATTTGAGCAACGGGCGCAGGAAGTCGAGCAGCTCATTCGTCATTCCGAAGGGGTTATCAAGGATGCCCAGCAATCTCTGCCAAACGACGCGGACAGATTGGCACTGGCTGAACTATATCCCAGCCTCGTCGCTATCGAAGGTCAGCATGGGAATTATCACACGCACGCCAAGACAATCGTGGAAACGGAAGAACTGACCGGCAACATCCGGGAAAAACTTGAGAACCAGTTGGAGGAGGAAGGTGAAAAACTGTCGGTTCACATGGAAGCCGTCAGGGAACAGATTGCGGGATTCACCGAAAAATCAATCCAGACTGCGGCACTACATGAACAACAGGCCTTTTACGCCAGCATCGGGTTTACGGCCTCTGCGGGACTGTTGGCGTTGATTTTATCCTATCTCGTCATCACTGGAATATTACGCCCCATGCGTGCACTGACGGATGGCGCGAAGCGGGTTCAGGAAGGCGACCTTACGGTTCATATCGAACCTCGTTCCACTGACGAAATCGGCTCATTGACCGTCAGTTTCAATCAGATGATCGAGGGTCTCAGATCGACCGAGAAAATCAAGGAAACATTTGGCCAGTATCTTGATCCGCGTGTTGTCTCGAGCCTGCTGGGCGACAATGCCTCCGTTACCGGTGGAGAGAAGAAAGTCATTTCTGCGTATTTTTCGGATCTTGCTGATTTTTCTACTGTTTCCGAACAGTTTACGCCGAGCGGACTCATTCAGGTACTCAACCGGTATCTGGACTTGATGTCTGTTCCGATCACCGACAGATCGGGCGTGATCGATAAATATATCGGTGATGCGATCATGGCGTTTTGGGCGCCACCCTTCTGCCCCGAGGGAGATCAGGCAACGCTGGCGGTGAAAACCGCACTCTTCAATATCAAGGTCATGGATACATTTCAAAGCGAGCTGCCGGATCTGACCGGACTGAGGCAAAATCTTCCCATCATCAGGCAGCGCATCGGGATTGCCACCGGCGACGCCGTCATCGGGTCGGTGGGATCGGAAAAGACGAAAAACTATACGGTGATGGGCGATACCGTAAATCTCGGGTCCCGGCTGGAAGGTGCGAACAAAGCCTATGGTACCGACATTCTGCTGTGTGAACGCACGCGCAATATGGCCCAGGACGTCGAGTTTCGACTTGTCGATCGTATCCAGGTGCTGGGGAAAACCGAAGCAACTAAAGTGTATACACCCCTGTGCGAGGCGAGCGATTTGACCGATGTAGGCCGTGAAATTCAGGGATTGTCTGACGAAGCGCTGCAAAATTACGTTGAGCAAAACTGGCAGAAGGCCCAGTCAAAATTCTCGGAGATCCTGACGCTGTCACCGGATGATCGTATCGCCAGCATGTTCATCAATCGCATCGACCTTATCAAAGAACAAGGGGCGCCTGCAGATTGGGATGGTATCTGGCGCATGACAACCAAATGATCAGCGTAATTAGGCACACTCGAGTATTCCCGGACCCAGCCCGCTTGCCGTTTGGTTGAACGAATGCAAAAATTGAACGTTCCTGCACACCGGGAGGCGCACACAATGATCCGCAGCATGCCAGTTCTTCAAGTCACGGACATTCTTCAAAGCGAAGCATTTTATTGCAAAAAACTTGGATTTAAATCCCATGGAACCTGGGGTGATGGTCCTGACTTTTGTATCGTTCAACGAGGAAAAGTCACAATCGCTCTGGATAGATCGCGCACAAGCGACGCTTTGCCAACCAACCAGTATTGGGCGGCTTATATCTATGTTGAAGACGCCGACAAACTGTGCTCGGAATTTGTGGAAGAGGGTCTGGACATACATCGCCCGCTTGAAGATACGTTCTATGGCATGCGTGACTTCGATATCAGTGATCCTGACGGCCATATCCTTGCATTCGGACATGATCTGGAAAGCACGGATAAACCGGGTCTGCGTGAGAATTGACACATCCGCGCTTGCTGTTCGGCCTATCAGCTGGCCTGCTGCTCAAGTTGCATCACACCGGCAAGGGCCGGCATGATCACCGGCCAGGCTGACTTCATGTCCTCGTCCATGAGACATCCGGTCAAACGTTTCCGGACGCGAACCGTCACATTGGTATTATCAGCCAGATAGGGCTTGATCGACTGTTCCGGATTCTCGAGCAGAAAGTCCAGCAGGAACGCCTCTGCTTTTTCAGGATCCCATTTGGCAAGCAGGCGCATCGCCTGATGCCTCACCAGCGGCGAGGGATCACCGATCAGTTCAGAGATTTTGTCAGAGCGACCTTGCAATGCGCAGAGCGTTCGCAATGCTTCCGCCCGGATAGAGGCTTCACCATCCCGCAGCGCATTTCGAACCATTTTCTCAAGCTTTTTGTTCGCATCAGGAATATGGGCTGCAAGACGAACAGCCTGCAGTCTGACCGTATGGCTCGTCGAAGCAAGAACGCGGGTCAGAAGAGTATCAAGTTGCTCCGATTCAATGGCCATTTTGTGCAGACGAACATTTTCGCAGAGCGCATGCAGGGCTGTCGATGCAAGATCCACCTGATCATCCGAAGCAATGTCTACCAATATGTTCTGCATCCCGGGCTGTTCGCCCAGTAACTGGATCGCCGTCAGCCTCATTTCATGATCAAGACCGGCCGTGTCACCATCCAGCGATACCTTGCGGCGCGACAGATTGCGCCGGGCACGCGAAAGAAGCGCCTGTTCCCGGTTGGTGAGTTCATCTGCAATCTCGTCCGATTTTGCTTCCTCGACCAGATCTTGTGCGATCGATTCCTGTCCGAGAATGGCACCCAGGCTGGAGGTGGGTCCCTGAGATTCTTCGGGAACCTCATCGCCAATGTCGAGGCCGGCATCCTTGATCGCCAGACGATCGTCTTCTGTTTGTTCTTCCGGTTCTTCTTGCGACACTTCAGCTTCGGCAATGACAGGCGATGTCAGGGCAATGCTCAGAACAAGTTCTCGGGCCTGTGCCAGCGGACCGGCGCTCAGAGACTGATCAGTGATCATGCGCCCAAGTGCGGCAAGGGCCTTGAGGCGCACCGCACGAAACGGAGCGTGGCAAGCGGACTGCAACCATTTGATCGCAAACGGATCCCGTGATTGCGCCAGACTGTCCACCACCGCCCATTGCCGTCGCTCGGTATCATCATCTTCAGCTTTATCACCCGAAAAAAGGTCGGCGAGGCGATCGGATACGAGATCCGGAGCACGGGCAGCCAGCGCGCCAAAGGCGCTGGCGGACACTTCGCTCTCGTCCGACCTGGTCAGGAAATCCAGAACCTTGAACGAAATCTCCTCCGGATCACTACAGGAACTCGCGCGGTCGAACCGATTGATCAGTGCAAGCTGAACCCTGGGACTTGAGTCGCGCAATGCGCGATCCATCAGGACTCCGTCGTCAAGTTTTAAGCGGGACAAGGCAGCAATGCGCACATCCTCGCAGGTATCACTCAGTGCGGTTTCGAATAGAGCAACATCGCCGTTCCGATCCAGCAGCGTTTCAAAGGCGAGCGTCCGAATAGCCGGATCATCGTCTTCAGTTGCTTTCACAAGCAGGTTTTCAGCCGGTTCACCGGCCAAAGTCGTAATAGCCCGGACGGCGTGATAGCGGCGGCGGCGCGACGTGGAAGATGCAAACTGACCCAGTGTCAGCAAAGCTGGAGTTCCGATCGATCCCAGCGCCTCGGCAGCGACAGTATCCAGCTCCTGACCCTCCGGATCATAGACTGCCTGCACGATCGGCTCGATTGCTCCTGCGTCTTTCAGTCGACCAAGGGCACGGATTGATGCGATCTGAATGTCCAGCCAGACATCCCATTCGTCCTGGTACATTTCATCTCCGTCCCAGGCGATTTCTTCGCCACGACCCGTAACTAAAGTACGCAGAATCGGCAGTGCTTCTGATGCATCGAGCGCGGAAAGCGCGAACACACAGGCCAGCTTGACCTCACCACAGGGATCGTGGGTCAGATTTTCAAGCAGAGGCACAATGGCTTCGGTACGGCCCAGTCTGCCCAGGGCTTCGGCTGCATCGATGCGTACATCCTCATCATCATCATGCAAGGCCTCGATCAGAACGAAAATGCTATCTGGTGCGCCGACATCTCTGAGTGCTTGAACGGCTTTCAACCGCACAACATCGTGGTCGCTTTTTGCGAGGGTGCCGAAGAGGGATTCGGGAGTGGGCATGGTCGCGTTACGGGCATCGGTTTGCGCGTTTTTCATGTGTCAGTCCTGCCATGTTTTTCTCAATTGGGGCGTTTGATTTCAGGGAAATCGGCCATGTTTGGGGGTGCGAGAACCCCTCCCCCAATAGAGGGGTTCCCGCAGTTTGGCTGGAGAACTGGCCTAAGCTCGGCCCTCAGCCTGGGACTGGCAAACATGGCAATCGGCCAGCCCCTGCCTTCGTCAATTTGCCTCAGGCGATATCGCGCGGGGCAAAGGACATCGTCCTGAAGGATGTCTTGTAGGGAGATGGCCCGAGTTTCCGGATCTTGGCGACACCCATCTTGTAATTGTAGTTGCCGCTGATCCAGTCCACGATGCGGCCTTCAAGCGCATTGGCAGGCTGCTGCATATGCAGGAAGTCCATATACATGACGCCCTTCTTGATGGCTGGCGTGACCATGGCAACTGCCGTGATGGCAGCCTTGGTCAACTCGATATGACCGTTTTCCATCAATTTCGAGAACTGGAAATCATCCGCTTCAACCCCGAGGATCGTGTGCTTGTGACCAGGGACACGCTCGGAATAAACCATCACGTAATCACCTGATTGGATGCCACGTTCCTCCGCGTCGTCGGGGTGGATTTCCACCCAGTTTTCCGGCCAGCGCTGCACGATGTAGGGGCGTCGCCGATCATCAAATCCTGACTGCCAGCGTTCGTTGATACGCCCGGAGGTGCACCACATCTCACCCGTGCCTTCGCGTGGCTTCAGCCATTCCCAATAGTCGGAGAACAAGTTCCAGGGAGATTTCTGGATGTTGCACTTGCCAGTCTGGCTGTTGAAGTGAGTCAGCTTCTTGTTGATCACATTGGCACCCGCAGCCCCGGTTTCGGGCAACACCCGGGTCGTGTCATGCAACCGTTTGGTTTCGATGATGGTCTTGCCGTCATCGCCGATCATAACTGGGCACTGAATGCCAGAGGTTCCGAATTCCCGGATCTTCTGGTGCAGTGTCTTGCCTTCATCATGGGCGAGTTTCTTGATGACGAAGAAGTCCTTGCGGCTGCCGCGCGTGAAACGGACGGCTTCCTCGGCTACTTCATTGGCATTTTGCCAGTCGAACCCGTCAAAGCCCATACGCTTGGCGAGATTGGCGATGATCCACCAGTCAGGTTTCGCCGCTCCGGGGGGATCATAGAACTTCTGGTACAAACGCACCCGCCGTTCGCCATTGGCCCGCAGGAAGTCCGCTTCGCCCCAGGTTGCCGCCGGGAACACAATATCCGCATACCGGTTACCGATCGGGTCCTGCAGATAGATGTCCTGGTTGATTACGACCATCCCGCCGCTATCGGCGCGCATCTTGAGCGTGTCGATAATTTCCTGTTTGTCGAAGGAACGGATCTGGTGCGGGTTCTGGACCGTCAGTTCCTCGAACTTGTCGGCGAGTTGCTGACTGCCGCACATGGACTGGATCCACGTGGTTCCGATGACATGGGCAAAGCGTGTGTGACCGGCGATCAGATAACGATCGGTGTCCATGGCGCGCCGACGACGGCCCGGCACTTTTTCCGGCGATTTGTTGCGCGGATATTTGCCACCCTTTACGCCACCGCGTTGATGGCCGCCGGCACGACCGATGACCTGGCCGGGACGCCCGCCCGCACCAACGATGATTCCCAGCGCGGAAATCGCCTGCGTATTGCCGGTGTTGTTGGACCAATAAAAGCCTTTTTCGATCATCACCGATGTTTTGGGACGACTGCCATCTTCACGAGGCTTGGCCAACCATTCAGCGGCCGTATAGATTTTCTGGACATCGATCTCTGCAATCGCTGCAGCATTTTCCGGCTTGAACTCATCCTGAGCCAAAAGCCATTCTTTCCAGTCCTCAAAACCCTTGGTCTGGAATTTGCCCCAGGTTGTCCGCCATTGCCACGGTGTGTTCCGCGTACCCTGACCGAAACCCGAAGAACTTTCCCATTTGTTATTGACCCATTTCTGGATCCAGTCGGAATCTTCCCAGCCATTTTCGACGATGACCCGTGCAATCGCATTGACCACCGGTAGATCGGTTCCCGGCAGGATATCAATATGCAGACCACCCATTTTCTCCGCATGGGCGACACCGGCTGACCGGCGTGGAATGAGATAGATCTCTTTCTGGCCGTTCTGCATCCCCTTCATCATCCACTGGGTATAGAGGATGGTTTTGGTCTCATAGGGGTCCGTGCCACAGACCAGAAGGGTTTCTGCATTCATCCAGTCCTCATAGGCAGGACCGAAATTGTCGAAGCCAGCGTCCCGGAACCCCGGTGTCGACGTAACATCGGACGGGGTATCATGGAACGTGAAGTTGGCCGTGTTGACGTGCCTCAGCGCATACTTGGAAATGGCATAGGTGTTCTCGATATACTGATAAGAGAACGTCTTCACGCCGTACGCGTTAGCGCCATGCTTGCTGATGACATGCTTGCCGACCTCGGCCGCAACTTCGAGTGCGAGATCCCACGGAACGGGCATCAAAGTGCCGTAGATCCGCATCAGTGGTGTTTTCAGGCGGTCCCGTGTCGGGGTTTGCGGATTGTAACATTTTTGGGCAATACAGCCGCCACGCAGCGAGCTGTCGCCATCGGTATTCACATGTTTGGCGTCCTTGTCCGGAATGATCACCACGTTATGGGGCTGGCCTTTATGCAGCACGATGTTGTGCTGGTTCGGCGCGACCCAGGCACCGAGTGGCGCAACCGGAAAATCTTCGTTGAAGGCGTTTTCTTCTGCCTTCGGACCGCCCGAACGGGCCGTCACCGGCCAGCGATAGACCTTGTACCCACAGGCGACAATGCAATAGTCGCACGCAGTTGAAATCACCTCAGCCCCTTTGGGAGGCAGCGGCACATTGGTTTCGGGAACGTAATATGGGGTAGCCATGATCGTTCCTCCTTTAAGAAATCAGGTTGTCGTAACGGCCATAGATCAGGCCAAACATGCCAACGGCGTAGATATCGTCACCATCGAGTTCCAGGAGGACCTGGGGAAGCGACTGATAGGCCTGACCGGAAATCAGGATGCCGTGACGGGTGAGGTCATACGTCGACAGATGTAGCGGACAAGGGCCCAGCGCCTTGTGCTCGGGTTTGTAGCTGTCCGTCATGTCGCCGCCCTGATGGGTACAGGTCAGGTTGAACGCGACGATATCTCGGTCCCTACCGACACCCCCGCCGCATTCGACCCCGGTTTTCACCAGCAGAGACGCCGCATAATCACCCTCATCTGGATATTCGAAATCGACCGGAACATCCTGTTTCAGATCGGAGAGTTTAGCGATCAACTTACGCGGATAGGTCGAGACGAGCGCCGGAACCTGTTCCGCTTTTCCCGGACCGGTCGGCACGGTGACCATCACCGTGAATGCGGTCGCTCCGGATGCAAACAGAAACTGACGGCGATTGATGGTGCAGCGTTTTTTTGCCTCACCCTTGCAGATACAACCTTGTTTCGTATGGGCGTTCATTGTTTCGCCTCCTTCGTGTCCGCGACATCCGGCAGCGGTGCATATTCGGGGAGGTCCGGCTCTTCGACCAGAATCTCGTCGCCGGAAAGGGACTTGATGAAATTGACCAGATCGGATTTTTCCTGATCATTCAGGCCAAGTGGTTTCAGTAGTGCCGTCTTGTTGTCGGCAAACTCGTTCGTCCCACCACCCTGGTTGTAGAATTCGACCACATCCTCAAGCGTCTCCAGCATGCCGTTATGCATGTAAGGCTCGGTGTAGAGGGTGTAGCGCAGCGAGGGTGTCCGGAACTTGCCCTTGTCGGATTTTTCCTTGGACCGGAAATAGAAGCCAGGGTCGTCCTTCGTGTGCCGGTACATGTCTTCTGTCGAGCCCTTGGCATAAAGCTCGTACCGGAAGGTGACCTGCTTCAAGCCATCGTCTTCCCACTCATCGAGTGGCGGCACGCCGGTATTGTAATACTTCTCGTCCGACAGCAGCGCGCCGTTGTGACATTCAATGCAGCCCGCTTTGCCGCGGAACAACTCCAGGCCCCGTTTTTGACTGTCATTCAGTGCATTGTCGTCGCCACGCAGGAAAGTATCAAACGGCGTATCGGTCTGAACGATGGTCCGCTCAAACGCAGCAATCGCTTTCCAGGCATTGCCAATCCGCGGCCACTCATCGCCGAAGATTTTATTGAAGGCTTCGCGATATTCGGGAACGAACGCCAGGCGTGCTTCCATCATGTCCGCCTCGCCATTACCGGCAACGGCGCCACCGGCGGCAGATTTGGCCTGCGATTCAAGCGATTTGGACGACCCGGCCCAGAACAGTTTGCCATAATAGGCCGAGTTCACAATCGTCTGGCTGTTCCGCCAGTGCACGGTGCCGGGATAGCCGAAGGATACCTTGTCCTCCACATCCCAGCCCACATCGGGCAGATGACAGGCCGAACACGGTGTGGTCGGAGCGCCGCCAAGACGCGGATCGAAAAACAGTGACTTGCCGAGTTCGATTTTTTCCGGTGTCTGCGGATTATCAGCAGGGATCGGCGGTTCACCCAGCGCAGTCAAAGGTGCATCCGGATCCGGATCGCCTCCTTCCAGCAAGGACTTAATCTGCTTTGAGCTGTCACCTTCAGTCGAAAGGGCCGGGTCCGGCGCCACGAACACCGCCAGTACGGCAGCGGAGGCAACGGTACTCAAAAGACGTGACATCAGATATGTCATTGTTCTGCCTCCTAATTTGTGGCTTTGAGCCAGTTTTCAATGGCCGGGTAATCCGTGTCGATTTCCTCGGCCACGAATTCAGGTCCAGTCAGTGGATCGCCGGATAACGCCTCGAGAAATGCGACAAGGTTTTGCTGCTCTTCAAAACTCAGCCCCAGCGGTTTGATGAGCGGATCCTTGTTCGGATCATCACCGCCGCCCTGATTGTAAAATGCCACGATCTCGAACAGGGTCTTGAACATGCCGTTATGCATGTAAGGGCCTGTCTGCTGCAGCTCGCGCAATGTGGGCGTCATGAACGAGCCAAACGTCGATTTATCGCTGGGGTGAGCGCGAATGTAGGCGCCGACATCCTGGCGCAGGTTCATGTAATTCTCGATGCCCATGAACTTGGCAAACGTCACAAATGTGATGTGCCGGAGGGGGTCCTTGTAAATTTCAGGGTTGCCCGGCGCTCCGATATTATGAGGCTGATCATCGGTAAAACGGTCACCGGAGTGACAGGCGACGCAGCCGGCTTTTCCCTTGAACAGTTCGTAACCGGCCCGTGCCTGTTCGGACATTTCGCCGGTGTCATAGGGTGAACCACGGGATATCAGGGTCTTTAGATATTCGGGAATGGCATTGCGAACTGAGCCATTAGAAGGCTCACCAAAGCCGGCTTCCTCGAACATTTTCACATAAACCGGATCCTGCTTCAGACGCTCCTGCATCAGACGCATGTCCATATTCATATTATAGGTTTCTGTAATCGATTCCCGCGTGACATCGTTGAGATTGGTGCCGATACGGCCGTCGTGAAACCACGCCGAACGGTGTCCTGTATTGATCAGGGTTGGCACATTCCTAAACCCGAGCGACCCGCTATAGGCGTCCGACAACGCTTGCCCGTCGGTAAATCCTTTCTCCGGCTGGTGACAACTTGAGCACGACAATTCTCCATCGCCGGATAGTCGGGGATCAAAGAACAGGCGTTTGCCCAATTCCGCTTTTTTTGCGTCAACTTCAATCGGTGCCACAGGACCGGGATCTTCTGCGCTTGCAGAATAAATCGGCGCGACGCTTATCAGCGCTGCGAGTGAAACTGCCGAAAGGAAGCCGAGCCCTGCATTCTTCTTGCTGGCCATTAATATCATCCTCAGAATCAGATCGACGCGCCGCGCCAACCAATTGCAGGATCACATTAGGAAGGTGGTGTAACGGGGATTTTTCGACAACGAGGTCAGTTTGTAACGAGATGATTCAATATGTAAAAAAATGTAACGAAACTGAGAAACCAAAATTTGAGGATAGCGGTGCGTCAGGATCATTTTCGCATTATTTTCAATATTTTGCTGTTTATTTGCCGTCGCTGAGCCTCTGGAAACAGAAGTGCCGCGGCTACTCTGCTGCTTCGCAGGCAGCAGCGTTCAGCACCAGCCGGAGCGATGAAGATAATTCATACAGCGAGGCAGGCTTTTCAAGGCGGAGAACCTCTCCGCCGGTCACGTTCAAGGCAGGCTGATTGTGATAAGCACTGCAGAGGATTGCTGGTAGCTCCGGGCGAATTTTTCGAACAGAATCAATTAAATCCGGGCCGCAGAGTTCAGGCATCACAAAGTCGGCGATTAAACAGTCATACCGGTCCGGATGTGTCGCAAAGGCCGATAGTACGTGGAGCGGATTCGAATAGGCATCGACACGGTATCCCAAACGCGTCAACATACGCCTGAGCGTATAAAGAACATCTTCTTCGTCATCGACAAGGAGGATTCTTTCATGCCCCTTGGATAGAATTTGTTGAACATCCTGGGCTTGTTCAGCTGCTTCCATTTCGGGAAAATACAGAGAAAAACGCGTTCCTTCACCTGGGGACGTTTTGAGTTCAACGGCACCGTTCAAGTCTTCCATCGCGTTTCGAACGACCGAAAGCCCCAACCCTGTCCCCTTCCCAATCGGCTTTGTTGAATAGAAGGGATCAAAAACCCGTTGCACAATGTCTTCGGGAATACCCGGTCCATCATCAATCACATCAAGTTGCACCACCCCTTTTGCGTCGGGTGGCAGTGATTTCAGTACCGTATCGCTCCAACGCGCGCGTTTTTGAACGCGTAAAATGATGCTGCCATTTTCTCCGCCCAGCGCTTCAGCCGCATTTCGGCACAGGTTCATGACAACCTGATGCAAAACTGTCGGATCTGCATCGATGGCGGCATCCCCGACATCGCCTTCAAGGCGCAGTTCAACATTTGCCGGAACCGACGCGCGAATGAGCTCAAGTACTTCTGTGACTTGATCCTGGATCGAAACACGTCTGGATTTCGTTGGCTGCCTCCGTGCAAATGTGAGCAGTTGCCGCACCAGTCCCTGGGCTCTCTTTGAAGCGATCTCGATGTGACCGAGTGCTTCATCGATCTCCTCAATTTCCGAACACTGTCCTGCAGCATCCTCAGCGCACAGTCGCGCCAGTTGCACATTGCCCATGATGGCCATCAGAACATTGTTAAAATCGTGCGCCACACCACCGGCTAACAATCCAACGGCTTCCATCTTCTGTGCTTTTGCGATCTGCTCCCGCGCCAATTTTCTCTCGGTAACATCTTCGCCTATGCCGATGAAATTGGTAATGCGCCCTTCTTCATCTACCAGAGGCAGAATAGCCGTTGATGCCCAGTAATGGGTGCCGTCTTTTTTCCGGTTTTTGAAAATACCGCGCCATTCCCGGCGCTCCTTCAACGTGGTCCAGATTTGGGAATAGGCATCGTCATCCGTATGCCCTGATTTCAGCATGCGCGGAGTCTGGCCCACCACCTCATCGTGTGAATAGCCGGTCAGCTCGACGAACTTTTTATTGATGTATTCAATCCGCCCCTGAACATCCGAGATGATAATCGTGGTGGGGCTTTGCTCGACGGCACGCGTGAGTTTTTTCGCTGCCTCCTGCGCCTTCTTTCGGGCTTTCAATTCCAATGAAAGTCTGTCGGACGCCTTCAATGACTGACCGATCAGGGCATGCATCAAGCCGAATATCAAGAGTGCCAGAATGAGAAGAATTACCAGGGTGGTGGAGACGTTACGCGTCAATACTTCGCCATCAGAGATGGCCGTCACGACATCCGAGAGGGTATTCGCGCGCTGTGTCTGCCAGATCTGCTCGAGTTGCGCCAGCGCCGCAAACGCTTCCCGGTCGTCTACCCGAACCAGGGCATCGATTTGCTCTACGGCTTTATTTTCAACTATGCCCTGTTTAATTTCCGGGATGCGTGCCGCATAAAGATTTGCGGTCCGACGTATTTTCATCAGCGCGTCCCGTTCGGCTTTTCCGGGTTGGCTGGCAAGATAGGAATCTATGATCCCATTGAGCAGCGCCATTTTTTCTTCAAGTCGTCTGAGATAGGCCCCATCGCGCCGGAGAACGTAATTCTTGAAGTGATGAATCATGCCTCCATAGCCGAACTGACCGCGCAGATCGCTGATCCACACACCTTTGCGTTCGGCTTCCTCCGAATACGCAAGCCAGCTGTCTTTCATATCGGTGAAACGGGTTGAAGTTTCCCAGCCTGAAAACGTGACCGTGCCGACGATCGCAATCAGCAGCATGCCGCAAAGTCCGCCAATAGGGCGAATTCGGGCCCGCCACTTGGAGGCATCGAATTCTGAAGATTGAGGCGGCGCCATGCTACTTCCGTCGATTGTTTTTGAAACGGCATGCTTTCATGAACCCAGTCGCGACACGTTGATGCATATCAAGGCCTCCGCGCCACAAATATCTACAGTGTCGCCAGGACAGGGAAATTTCGTCGCATCCGGCATAGAACCCGCGACCTAAAAAATCGCCCACAACCTCAAAAGTCCAAGGCCGGAGGGGGAAAGCATGGCAGATGACCATATTCTCGTTGTTGATGACGATCCGCAGATCACATCTTATCTGAAGCGCTACCTTGAGAAGCAACTTTTCCGCGTTAGCTGTGCCGCAACCGGAGCGGAAATGGACAAAGTGCTCGCACGAGAACATGTGGATCTATGTGTGCTCGATATCGGATTGCCGGACAAAGATGGCTTTGAAATCACGCGCGACCTGCGTGCAACATCAAATTTACCGATAATCGTCCTAAGCGGTAGGGATGACCCCTTTGACCGGGTTATCGGACTGGAATTCGGTGCTGACGATTATGTTTCAAAACCCTTTGAAGCCCGAGAGCTTCTGGCCCGGATAAAGTCGGTTCTCCGGCGCTGCAAGGTCGAAGCCCTGGCGGTGCGCCAATTGGAATCAGATGCCCCGTTGCTTCAATTTGGTGGCTGGATTCTGAACATGAATGACCGAACCCTTTATGCCGGAGAAAGTGGTGAGGCCAATACGCTGACGACAACCGAATTTGAACTTCTCAGCGCGCTGGTTCGCCGTCCCCATACGGTACTCAGCAGAGACCAATTGCTTGATATTGCCCGAGGCCGCTCATGCTATGCCGGGGATCGGACAGTTGACGTCCATATCATGCGTCTTCGCAAAAAGATCGAACCGGATCCGGCAGAACCGGTCTATGTGAAGACAATTCATGGTATCGGCTATTGTTTTATTGCCAATGTCACCAAAGCGACATCACCGCCCGGCGAAGCTGCCGGAAAATCAGTCCTCCGAACCACATCCGTCGTTGCGTGACAGGTCGATTGATCCAGATTTTTTTCTGATTGGCTTGCGACCATATTCCTGACAGGTTGCATATTACAGGCATGACAATAGATAGGGCCTGAATAGATAGCCCCCATCTGATCAATTTCTCAATTGACGTGGTTTCGGTGGCAGAAATCGCAAATTGTCGAAAAAATTTATTCGGTACAAAACCAAAAATTCAAATGCATGGTATTACGGGCCATAAACTGTTAACTGCATCGCAAATATCCGGCGGAAAACAAGGTTTTTTTACAAAGATTCCTTCAAATCTCCACAATCCGTGGTATGTCAGCAAAGAAGACGGTGCCGATCAAAATTCGGCGTCTCAAACTGTCACGGTAATTTGAAATATACAGATTAATCGTTACATCAATAGAACAAACATGTCATTTTCAGAGGGGTGGCGATGTCAATTTTCGATGCGCAGATTAAAGATTCTCAAGAACAAGTTGCCGCAGCACAGGTCAAGATATCGGAACTGACCGGTCGGATCCAGAACGCTCAGGACAAACTCAATTCCGGGCAGGATATCTCGGTTGATATTGAGAACGCATCTCTGGAAGATGTGCATTCTCATACCGAAGCCATGAACGCAAACATCGCAGAACTCATTATGGGTCTTGACGATGTAACGGCCGGGTTCTCCAAAGATTTCGATGCCATGCGATCTAAATCAGGCTGGGAGACATTTGTCGGTCTGTTTTCAAACGCGCGTTCGGAAAGCCTGCGCCAGGAGCGCATGCGCACGGCCAGCATCGATGATAAATTGCAAGATCTGATCTCCAAATCCGATGTGATTACAACGCTGCTGCAAACTCAGTTGGCCACACTCAACGAACACAGCAGCCGGGTTGAGACAAACCTGTCCGATACCCTGGCCAAGCGCGAAGCAACCGTCGGTACACTTGAGACGATCAAAGAAAAACTTCTGGCGATGGATCCGGATATCATCACGCTTGAAAACAAGATTTCGACGGAAACGGATGCCGCGACGCGCACGAAACTGGAAACAGAACTTGCGAAGCTGAATACGGATTATAATCAGCTGGCGCAGGAAGAGCAGGTCATGGTTGCCGAAAGCCAGACGCTTGAGCGGTATATTGAGAAGGGAAAGTCCTGGGTGGACAGTCTGCAGAATCAGGCAGCCACACAAATGGTGCTGATCAACAAGCTTCAGACTGACACAAAACAGCGAGTGGTCCTGTATGATGCCCTGAGTAAGTCACTCAAAACGGCTCAGCAACAGGACGTAGCCCACAGGATCAACGAAATCGGTGTGGCCACGGACCAGGAAGCCCAGCAGGCAATGGCAGCCATCGGCTCTGCGACCAATCAGCGTATGGCAGACATGATGGAAAAACACGAAGACCATATGGTCTTCGCCCGCAAGGTTCTCGAAGAAAAAGCAAAGTCTGACGAACGCTTCGCCCGCCGCTTTGAGACCATTGTCGAAAAGCATGACAAAAACGCATATGGGGCTTAAGTGGATCTCACCCTAGATCACAAAGCGCTTGAAGACGCGCATGAAACGCGCCGGTATTTCGCGAAATTTGAAAAGATCATCGGCCACCTCCCCGAGGTGGTCGAAATCGCGGCGGCCGAAGCGAGCGGCTGGAACGATGTCGCCCCGATCATTCAGGTATTCCTGAAAGCGCTTTCAAACACTTTTACCGCCTTATCCTATAAGCACCTGATGGCTGGTCGCGTCGCCAATCAATTGCCCGGCACGCTCAATATCGACCGGCAGGAAAGCGGTTTTCCGATCTATCAGGAACTGCTTCAAATGGCGAATGACGCCATGCAGGCAGACAAGCATCTGAAATCGCTGCCGACTCTCAAACGGCTCAAACAGGAGATGGTCGAGCACATTCTGAGCGAGCAGACCACACCGCTTCGACTTCAATTCGCGGCTTCGCAAAGGCTCTATTATGAGCACCTTGCCAACAGTCCGCTGTTCTTCGCCCAGAATGATCCCCAAGCCCTGTGGCGAGGCAATGTGTCTCCCGATCGCCGCAGATACATGGTGTACTGGGCCAGTTATGACAGTCAGCAGAACATACCGGTGATTTACCTCATGGATGTCGAGGACACTGGTTCAACTGCGCTGCCCAGAGACGAACAACGCTGGCCACGCGTTCAAAGTCATCTGATGGCGCAGGCCGTCGCCGCCTTGAAAATGGTAACGATTGCCTCCGGATTTGACCGGGACTTTGACGATCTGCATCCCAAACGGCTCAGGCGTCTGTTCGTGGGCCCGATGTATAGCCACGCGTTCACGGAACAATCGGGACCGTTAAGAGAAGTGCTTGCAGAGGCCAGCGGAGAGCCCGGACTGGATTGGGCGTTGGCATGGACGGCTGAAACCCTCGTCTCATCGCGCGTTGAGACAGAACGGTCCGGATTCTTTGGAACAGTTGAACGTGAAATCTATCAGCTGGACCCCTTGAGCGACGATGGGCAGCCTTCTGACGGGTTAACCGAGCAGCGCCGGTCCCTGATTCTGCCGCAGCGCCCGTATCAGGTCCTGAAAGAGAAGAACTTTCCCGGACTAACCGGAACCCGCAAATATATCGTGGGCACGAACAACAGAGTTTTGAGCGAAAAATAGGTTTTCCAACGTGAGCATTTCATCTGATTTAATGGAACTGAAAGAAGAGCAAATCCGCGAAAAATACAAACTGGCGGAAGCAATGCTCGATGGATTTGATCATACGCCTCGGATTGCGGAAAAAAGGGAAAGTGCACCGGTAAAGGAGCGCTCCTCGGGCATTGGAACGCGGCGGCGCTTTCGCTCAACCACTCCGGGTCTGGTCACACGATCCACAGCACGGCCTGAGGGGGTACAGCTCTCCCTTCGAATTGCCGGGTCGGACGATGACGATCCGTTGATCAGCCCCTTGCAGGCAACCGTGCTTCATGCGGTGCGTCGTGCGCTGGCCGTGGCTCAGCTGGTCGGCGATCAATATGCAGAGCAGACCGGTCTTGCAGATATGATGCGCGATAATCTGGCGGGAACGCTGGAAAAATCGCGGCACACCGAGTTTTCCAACTTACTGGAGGCAGCGTCGCTCATCTCACTGCATGTTTTTGCAAATATGGCCGACTTTCTGCTTTCCAGTGCCAATGCGGAAGCGGGCGAACAGGATGGCGATATCGGCGAAGTCGAAGAGATCGTCCTAGATAATCCGCAATTGGCCCTACACGGCGCGCTTTGGGAACTGGATCAGGATCTGGCGCAATTCGCCAAAGATGACACCGGGCTCATTCAGGTTGTCACTGCATTCTGCGAAAAACTGATGGAAAAGGTCAGCCTGCGCGCCGCCACATCGGCACAGGTCGCTCCTTTTTCAAATGCCAGTTACCGGGTGGAAGCCGACGATTTCGACATTCATGGCTTTACGCCGTCGGGGCGACGCAAATCTTCATCGCTGACGATGAGCTTCAAAAAACCGAATGAAGTTGTCGGCAACCATATCGCCAAGTATCAGGCAATGAAGCTGTCGAAAATGCTGATGGCCTATGATTTTGAGCGCAAGCTCAATCCGTTTGCCGAACTGGGTGGTTTCATCTTCACTTTCATGGGTGACGGAAAGCCGGGCACTGGCAAAACAACATTGATCCAGATGATGGCGGGACTGATCAATGACTATTGCCTGAATGCCGGCTATCCGTTTCGCTACCAAAATCTGTCTACCGAGAGCATCGACAGCTATCAGGGAAAATCTGCTCAAAATGCCAAGGCTTTCATCAAGAATGTCGTCGACCCCTCGGTGATCGGCTTTGGCACGATTGACGACATCGATCAACTCGCCGGGAAACGAGGCGACCGCCAGTCATCTGCCGGACAGCTTGAAATCACGGCCGTGCTGATGGAGAGTTTTGCCGGCGCCAATACTGTCGTTCGAGGAAATTGCACATTTGGCATGTTTTCCAACTATCCGGAAAATGTCGATGATGCGCTCCGGCAGCGGGCGGCAGCGCGCTTTCTGGTTGACGGTCCGCGGACCCGCGAAGACTATATCGATATCCTGTACCTGCTGATGGGCGACAATCACACTATCCCCACCGGTGATCATGATCTTTTTGAAGCACAAGCCATTCAAAAGGCCGTCGCTGCATCTTATGAAAGTCATTCGCGGCCTCACGAAGCCGGGTTGCTGAATGTATTTGACAAGATTTCGGCGCAGATCGGTGAGCTTGATACCATTGCAAAGCTCGGTGCCTACTTGAAATGCATACAGGATGCTGATGAGCGCTTCACCGGCCGGGCGATCAAGAACATCACCGATGCGGTCAAGGTTCGCGCAATGGATTTCGAATTACCGGATGAATGGATGGAGAACACGGAAGTTTTCCTCGAAAAGGACTATGCGACCAAGAAGAACATGATAGCCGAACTCGCCCAGCCAATCACAATCGACATGGTCATCCAGGAGATCAATCGCTATGCGGACAGCGAGTTCCGGTACGCGGATAAATCCGACGAGGTCGCGATCGAGCAGGCCGTCCGGGAAATGCACAGGATGAGCGCAGCCAAGCAGCGCTATCAGGCGGAGGTGTCGGACTGATGATGCGATTGGTCAGACGTGGCTTGATGTTCGGGAACCTTTATGACGTGTCGTCGCCGACACTCGTAACCCGATACAATCGCGCGCTGCAGCACCTGATCGGACGCGCCACGACGCTGAATGAATTCCATATCGACATTTCCGGCTATTCGCCGGAAATTGCGGAAGAGCTGGACGATCAGCATTATCTCAATCCACACGGGTGCAATCGGCAATTCATTCTGTTGTCCGTTGGACAAAAGACGGCACCACTTCTGAATGCCAAGTTCTCGACATCCCGGCGAATACTACGCCAGTTCATCAACCAGAACGAAGATCAGCTCTTTTCACTTACAGCGCGCGATGCAGTCGCGGGAGAGCTGGTAAATTCAATTTACGGGATTGAGGTTCCTTCCGATCTGTTCAGTGCGCGGACGATTGAGATAGAAGCGGATACTGTCGGCTCGCACATTGCCGCCAGCGACGAACTTTCTGGAAAAATTGACCAGTTCATGTCCGAACGTGATGCCTGGTGGGACGATGTCCTAACGGCTGAAATGATCGAGTTGGCAAAACAAACGGGAGATATCACGCGTAACCCCATCAAACTGGGTGAGAACACGTTCAGCCACGACAATTTCTACACTGCGCATTTTGGTGGTCTTTATATTTTCCGTGGTGCCGAGCATGCGACCTGTATTTCCTTCGGCGAAAAGAAGACCCTCGACGATCTACCGGTCGAGACGGTGCTTAGCGCTGATGACCGGAAAGAAATTGCTGAATTCCTGAATGAAAACGACCTGGTGGAACCGATTGTATCTGCCCGGAACGTCGATGCAGCCGCCATCCTCAAGCAAAAACTCGACTTCATTGTTATCGATGTTGCTGCTGAGCATGGCGAAGATCTTGAGAACACCAACAGAAATGATCTACGTCGGCTCGGACGAAAATTCAGAAAACATATGCCTGAGGAGTTTCACGGCCTGCATGCACAGTGGCGCCAACTCAGAAGCGGCAGCAGCCGGCGGAAAAAAATATCTCCTGACCATCCAGCCTATTTCTACGGACTTCGCTCCCGGCACCACAAAGACAAGGACCTTGTAAATACGTTGCTGGCTCAATTGTCTCCGCTCGATTTCCGCCAGTTGTTCATCTGCCACAAAGACGCATTTTACGACGCCTATCGTGGATGGAGCGAAGTGAAAAAGGACTATGTCGCCAAGTTCCTGGAGGCTGAGTATGCAGTCGATAAAGCAGGTGCGCGATTAGATCTTTTCGGACCGGAACCGGAAATGGTTCAGGACGACTACGATGGTAGCGACGATGTCGATGATGACAGCGATGACGACAACGACCGCAGAAGCTACTCGGCGATCCTTGAAAGGAAAATGGGCCCCTGGGGTCCAATTCCATACGATGACTGAACAGCGGATATCAGCCACAACAGCGAATAGAGAGTAGGGAAAAATCGATTGCGCTATATAAAGTGGATAGTGGGCATACCAGTCGTTATTTTGGTCCTGATTTGCCTTCATTATACCTTACCATCCCGAGATATCGTTCGCATCGTCGGCACTGACGTCAAACGAATGGATATCAGTAGTTCTTCGTTTTTCTGGGCTAATCAGGATGCCGGAACCAATCTGGCTGATACACGAGACGTCCGGTTTATCAATGCGGTTTGGCCGGATGGCGAACCACGCGTCTACAGAAACGAAGATACGGATTTCGGCTGGCCACCTTATTTCAAATTCGATAGCGGCAATGTCACTGCTGAAGCGCAGGATTTGGCAAAACGCGATGAAGTCTGGGTCGCCGTAACGCACTATGGGTGGCGGATCAAACTGTTTACGATTTTTCCAAATGCGA
Source organism: Stappiaceae bacterium (assembly GCA_039976075.1). Taxonomy (GTDB): domain Bacteria; phylum Pseudomonadota; class Alphaproteobacteria; order Rhizobiales; family Stappiaceae; genus JBDWFY01. The sequence continues at coordinate 102,001 of JBDWFY010000022.1, read as the reverse complement.
TCAGTATCGAGCCGGTCTCAGGTCCCGGTGCCTTTCTCATCCCCTGGTTCAATATTCTGTTCTTTACGGTCATTGCTGCCGTACTTTATCTGGTCTTTCGCACAGTCAAAAGCTTCAAGGCCCGGAGGATCGATCCGATTCTGGAGACTATCGACGACGTGGTCGATGACGTCGGCGAAAGTGCCGACCAGGCACAAGCAAAGGCGGCTGAAGTCAAAAAAGGGTTCAGAGCCTGGCTTAAGCGCTGGTTTGGTGAAGCGCGCTGAGCCGACTAAAGACCGGCTGGCACAATCACCGTCGGTCTTGCCGGAAGCGAATTGAGTGACAGCACCAGAGTGTTGGATGTCAGTACCTTGTGATCGACCGTTTCACCGAGCATTGACACGAAATTCGCCGACGTGGCCCAGCCACGCGCATGCATTGGCAAAATCACACTGGACCTCAATCGTCTGATGATTTCACTCATCCCTTCAAGGCTCAGCGTTAAACCACCATCGATCGGAACCATCACCACATCGAGGCGGCCGATTTGCGAATAGTGCTCCTCGGTTAGCGCGTGATGCAAATGCCCAAGATGGCCGATGCACAGGCCCGCGACTTCGAAAATAAAGATTGAGTTCGCATCAGGCTCACGCAATCCGCCTCGCACGATATCGGTGGTCACATTGCGAATGAGCACATCGTCGACTGTCAGATAATGACTGGCTGCACCACCTTCGGGGTCCCACCCTCTAAGTACATGGGCAATTTCAGGGTCAGGAAAATTGGTAAAATGCGTGCTATGAGCCCGGTTCATGGTGACGACTTTGGGTGTTACCACTCCCCCGAAACCGGAAAAGTCTGTTGCGATCGTCACGCCGTCCGCAGACTCGATAAGATATGTCGAATGCCCGACAAACGTTATCCGCACCTCGTGACTGGCCAGAGCATTAATCTGGAACGCTACATGCGTAGCGCCAGGGATAGATTGCGCGACGGCAATGCATGTGGAGGGTTGCGTCTGAGCAGTTGCTACCGAACCTGACAACCAGATGACCGCAACAGCGAAACTGAAACAAAAACAACCGATAGTTCTTCCCACGACCCCAAGCATGCTGACCTTCCTCCAAAAAAACTTTGAAAGAGCCCCCATTTTCTCCGGGCACCGGCAGCGCCGTTATTTGTGGAGTATATTTTATCTGCCAGATGTATTCGACATGCCGTTCAACGGGGACTCTACCCTCTTGGAACGCAGTCTAATGCCAAAACGTGCTTTGTGGCGAGCGCAGCCCGTTCAATTACAGGTGTTTGGCCAAAATACCTGGCTACCATTCAATCTCAGACCCGTCATAGGCGAGAAACGTTCCGGAATTTTCCGGACCAACAGTGTCGATGACCGATAACATTTTTTTCGCAGAACTTTCAGGCGTGAACAAGTTTCTGTTTCGGGTAAAGGGAGCTGAAAGCCCGGTTTCAACCGTGCCGGGATGCAGCGCCAGACAAACATTGTTCGGGCGCGTGCGGCGCAGCTCGATGGCAGCCGTTCGAACCAGCATATTAAGTGCGGCCTTGGATGCCCGATAGCCATACCACCCGCCGAGCGCATTATCGCCAATACTGCCAACGCGCGCCGAGAGTGTCGCAAAGATGCATCTATCATCATCCGGAAACAAACGAGAAAAATGCTTTAGCAACAAGATCGGTCCGCTGGCGTTGTTCACGAAAGATCGCGCCAACTGCTCAGCATTAACAGATGCGAGTGATTTCTCCGGCCGGTATTCTTCATCATGTAACCATCCCGTCGCGTCTATCAGGAGGTCGATCACACCGTGATTCCGTCCCACAATTTCCGCAGCCGCAGCCAGGGTGTTTTCATCCGTAAAATCAATCGCAGGCGAACTGGAGCGGGATAATCCGATAACTTCACCGCATCGGGCGTCAGACTGCAACAACTGCACAAATGCAGCCCCTATTCCGCCGGTCGCCCCGGCAACAACAGCACGATATCCGTCCTTGAGCGAATCCATTCAATACGGTCTCCGTTGCCACTGATTCCATCGGGTACGGGATGGTTACGGATCTCAGTTCCTTTTCGGATCAAAGATTATCGGGTGGGAATGATTTCCAATATCAAAAGTCACGCGGCCAGAAACCTGGATTTTAGAGGTTTTTTTCAAGCTGACTGATCAAATCAGGCAGATCGGCGACACTGTCAATTACATGATCTGCCCCGGCATTTTTCAACATTCTCGTTGCCTCCTGTCGTAAAATTTCTATCTTCTCGAGCGGCAGGTCAGCGAGTTCTTCATGCGACAGACCCACGACATTGCCCGAAAGTGCGACGCCGACCGTGACGCAGCCGGCAGCCACCCCTTCGGCAATTCCAGGGGCCGTATCATCCACCTTAATCACAGCAGACGGAGGGTATGCAACCAGATCGATAAAGCACTGATACATCCCCAGTGGTCCCGGACGTCCTTCGGGTAGGTCATCCGAACAAACAAGATTGTCCGGCTCATATCCCTGTTTTGCGGCTAATGGGATCACCCGTTCCATGATCGAACGCACATACCCCGTGGTAGAGCCGATCTTGATGTTCCGCGCCCGTAGATACCGAACTGTTTCGATCGCCCCGGGGACAAGGTCGGCATAATGCGTCACAACGTCTTCGTTCAGCGGGACGAAGATCTCATATATCCGATCAATAGCGGCCTCATCAGCCGGAGAACCGGTCGCCGCAGCCCAATTACTGGCAATAGTGGGATCAACGAGAAGGGTCGCAATGTGATCGCGTTTTGGCAATCCCATGGGCCCACGCGCCTGTTCCGCAGAAATGGTGACGCCAAAACTTTCAAACGCTTCAACAAATGCCCCCATTGGAGCACGACTGCCGAAATCGACCATCGTGCCGGCCCAATCGAACACAACGCCTTTAAACTGAACCATGCAAATGTTCCTGAAAACCTAAATTCACATCACACCTGTCAAGCCATCACCGCGCTGTCCAAAGTACCCGCCAACCAGCACATCTGGCCCACATAATGCGACACTTTACGGACTTCGTTATGCAGTTTTATTGCAGTGGGAGGAACTTTATGCACAAACCGCCAAAGTGGGTGCCAGTCTGACTGCAAGCCTGGTGGTTGCCGGCCCTCTCAAATACTCTCTGCAGTGCAATTCAGGAACATCCAGACCAATTTTGATGCGATGAGTTTTTCGCATTCGAGCGCAAGCGTGCGCCGGAATACTCTCTCTCCCTCAAAGCTCCAATTAGGCTTCTTTTGGTGGAATAACACCCTTTTTCAGGATGATATTGCCGTATAAACGGTCTTCGCCGGTCTGAACGACCGCATAAGCCTCTTTGGCACGATCGTAGAATGAAAAACGCTCAATCGTTCCCAGTGTGGCCGGGTTGTCCGCGATATTATTGACGATGTTCTGAAATTCAGCGACGACTGGCGGAATGGCTGCGGGGTCGTCGACTACCTGCATAGTATTGGCAGGCTTGTCGACAAAGCCGTCGAGCGGCATCAGTGTCAAGATTGCTTCCAGGACATGTGTTGCAGTGATGCCGTCGAGACGAATCAGGCGTTGACCGACTGACATACCGGGGAAGTTCGCGTCGGCAATGACGATTTCATCGCCGTGACCCATCGCACGCAGCGTATGAAGCAACTCGGGTGACAGGATCGGATCTATTCCGCGCAACATCGTTTGTTCTCCAGACAAGACGGGATCGGACTGTGCAGGATTTCACACGTTTTTTATCGCGTCGTAAAGTCTGAACCTTCACTCTGGCGGAATACACTGCAAAGTATTGTATTCGCAATCAAAACAACCAAAACACGAATATACAAGTGCATTAAACCATTGTCAGAAATAGCTAGCAATTCGATGCTGAATCGTTAAATAAGTATTAAAAATTATTAAGTTATAATTTTACAGTATATTTATATTTACAATAATTTAACCATAAATACTCATTCTCCTAAAAAGTGTGAAACATTTTTCTTAAATCCTTAGGAGAATACTATTGCTGCTGAAGTCGCGAAAAAACAGACAAGAAATCGCCTTGGATTTCGTCTCTTCCAATATCATGATCGCCGACAATAACGGTGTCATCAGATATATTAACGACTCTCTTCGTACGTTTTTTGAAGAAAAGCAGGAAGACATCAGAAAGAACTTTCCAGATTTTGCGATATCGAACCTTATTGGCACCAATTTCGACATATTTCACAAAAATCCCGATCATCAGCGCAAGATGATCGCAGCACTCAGCGATACCCACGCGGCAACGATCACTATCGGCAATGCAACCTTCGACCTCATAGCCACCCCTTTAGCCAGCGGCACGAGCAAGCGCCAGGGAACGTTGGTTGAATGGCGAGATGCTGAATTGAGATTGCAGAACATCGACTTCCGCAGCCAAATACAAGCAATTGAACGCTCCCAGGCAAGCATCCGTTTCGATAGCCAGGGAGTTATCATTGAGGCCAACGAGAATTTTCTTCAAAGCACCGGCTACAGCCTCAGCGAGATCACCGGACAACATCATCGTATCTTCGTGGAACCTGAGTACGCTGAAAGTGACGACTACCTCGCATTTTGGAAGAAATTGGGAGCCGGCGAATTTCATTCCGGCGAGTATCAGCGGTACACAAAAGAAGGATCCACTCTCTGGCTGAGGGCAACATACAATCCGCTGCAAAACGACAAAGGAGAGGTGATTGGTGTCATCAAGTTCGCCACCAACATAACCCAAGAGAAACAACAGAGAGAAAGTCGGGAACGAGCCCAGGAAGAAATTGCAGACGGCCTTAGCAAGGTGGCAATGACTGTTTCAGATGCCAGCTTACAGGCTGATGATGCATCCTCTTCATCACAAACAACAGCCTCGACTGTGCAATCCATTTCCGCGGCAATCGAGGAGTTGGTGGCATCCGTTCAGGAAATCAACCGACAAGTGCTCGATGCCAGCGAAATATCCACCGGTGCCGTCGAACAGGCAGAGAAAACCAACACAATCGTCTCAACCATGTCCGATGCAGCCACCGAAATCGAAAATGTCGTTAACCTGATCTCTGATATTGCCGAGCAAACCAATCTGCTTGCACTCAACGCAACAATCGAAGCAGCTCGGGCAGGTGAGTCAGGCAAAGGTTTCGCTGTTGTTGCCGCTGAAGTGAAAGGCCTTGCCACTCAGACTAGTAAAGCGACTGATGAGATAACCAGTCGCATCACAAATGTGCAGCGAACTTCCGTTGATGCAGTAAATGCGATTGGTGCGATAACGGAAACAATTGCGAAAATCAGTGAAATTTCCAACGCGATTTCCGCGGCAGTAGAAGAACAGTCCGTTACCACCACGGAAATGTCTTCTAATATGCAGGCCGCCGCACAGGGCGTTCAGACTATCGACAACAGCATGAGAGGAATTGCCGAAGCACTGCAATCGATTGACGCTTCGACAAAAAATGTAAGGGAGGCTTCCGCCGCATTGGCGTGACAACAGCGGCAGGCCGGGTCAATCAGCCAAAGATCGACTTGAACAACCCAATCGACTGCCGAAAGCCGACCTCGAAATCGCCATTGCCAGGATGGTAGACGCTTTCAAACGAGATAACGCCGTCGTAGCCATCAGATCGCAATGCTTCGGCCATTGGTTCAAATAGCGGTGCCAACTGACCTTCGCCCATCTGACGCACCTCCAGATAGGCACGGGGTGTATCCACCTGCACATCTTTTATATGGACATGCCCCAGATAACCTCCCTCTACTTCCTGGTAGCCTTCAGGATAGGCGCGCTCATGACACCAGCAGTTATTGGCCGGGTCCCAAAGAACTTTCAGAACATCCTTTGCATCAAGGTCATCAATCAGTTTTCGGGCTGTGAAATTCGAATTGACCATGGTCCCGTTGCCGGTTTCAACCACAAGGATCAATCCTTCTGAGCGTGCCAACTCGACAGCCGGGGCAATAAGCGGCGGCACGGTATCCCAGGCCCCATTGGCTACATTCCATTTTTCAGCTCCGTTGCTGCCCCATAAGATCTGCTCTTTTTTCGACGTCATGATCCGAACAAGAGGTGATTCCAGCATATGTGCCATGTCGATCACCCTTTTCAGAGCATCCATGTGTTTTGTATGAAGATCATCTCCCGGCCGGTTTGCTGTCGTCATGCCGGCGAAAATATGCCTTGACAGGCAGGATACCGGCTTATTGTGCTTTTTCAGAAGCTCACTGATCCGAGCAATCTCTTCTTTGGAATGATCGCCAACTTCTTTGTCCCAGACGAATTGCAGCTCTGCATGCGTCAGATCGAATTCATCCATCACGCCCAGCGCATGCGAAAGATCACGGCTAATGCCGTCACAAATGACACCTAGTTTCATGTATTCCGCCCTCCTGTAGAGCTCTTGAGGTCGCGTGAAATGCGCCAAGCCTTTTTGAAAGCGCATCCTTACAGCGAAGGCACGCCAACTCATGCGGGATGCGCTCTAGCGATGTAGCTCAGCGCCGATAATCTCTTCGAGCACGCGGGTTACAATCCAGTTATCGCCATTTGGGTATTTTGTCTTGCCTGCATGAAACAGCTGCATGGCGGTTGAGGCGGTATGCAATGGGACGCCCAGTTCTTCGGCCATATCGAGTGAAATTGTCAGATCTTTATGCATGGTCGCGATATGGCTGCCGGTTCCCTCGAACTTGCGATCGATTATTTTCTCAAGTGCATTATTCACCACGCCGCAGCCGGCAGAGGAAGTGGAGAACACATCCAGAAGCACCTGCCCCGATACGCCTGCCTTGGCGGCCAATGCGGCTGCTTCGAACGTCGCCGAGAATTGTGCGCCAATAAGTGATTGCAGACACGCTTTGACTGTCTGGCCATCTCCCGCAGAATCGCCGACGCGGTGTATATTTGCTGAAACGGCCTCCATGATGGGCTTGAAGGTGTCGAGCACTTCAGACGGCGCAGCAGCCATCAAAGTCAACGTACCGCCCTGCGCGCCAGGAAATCCACCGGAGACCGGACTGTCAATCAGATGAATGCCGCACCCATCCATTGCTGCCCCGATTTCACGCGCTTCACGCGGCTTGATCGTCGCCGTCAACAGAACTGCCGAACCCGCAGCCATGGTCGACACCAGGCCATCAGAACCCAATATGACGCTCTTTACCTGATCGCCGCTCATCACCATGACAAACACGGCATCGGCCTCCACACCGACGGACGCTGCATCCTGCGACGCCTCACCGCCCATAGCGACAAAGGCATCCATGCGTTCGGCAGATAAGTCAAACCCAGTGACTTCAAACCCGTTCTTAAGAAGATTTTTTGCCAGGCCGCTTCCCATATCACCAAGCCCGATTACGCCGACACGTTTCCCAACGCCTTCCATTGTGTTTCCTCACATTTGGTCGGCTCCACTCCTGTGAAGGAAAAACCGAACCCTGTTTTTCAAGCCGACATCGATCTAATTGATCTCAAGGCAGAACGAATACCAATGAACGTCAAACGGAGACACCAGCAATTCAATACGGATGTTTCCATAGCTTTATTGCCACCAGCACACGCGCGAAAATACCGGCGGCTCCGACTGTCCGTTCATGTGGCAGGATTGAGAATTTCACCGTCTGCAGACGACAGGCGTCCTGTGGCGGGCGAACACGATCCCAAAAGGAATCCTCAGTGTGTCCGCAATGAGAATGCCAGTATAAACAGAATTACTGGACCAGGAAAAGCCGGAACCGTCGGTTTCACAGGTTGAGGCATTTCAGTCTGCAAAAACGTATAATTCAGCAAATGGGACGAACGTGATGCGCATTCGCAAGGCTACTCTGGAAGACGCTGATGCAGTCAGAAGCCTAACCCGTGCTGCCTACAAAAAGTGGATTGTGCATATCGGGCGTGAGCCCTTGCCGATGACAGCGGACTATTCAGCCGCCATCGCCAATCATCTCATTTTTCTTGGCGAGAATAATCAACAACTGAACGGCATATTGGAAGTCATCCCAAAACCGGATCATCTACTCATCGAAAACATCGCTGTTTTGCCGGAATTACAAGGAAAAGGCTTCGGCAGTCTGTTGCTTCTTCACGCGGAAAAAGTTGCCAACGACCTCGGTCTTGAGGAATTGCAACTCTACACGAACGCTGCTTTTCAATCGAATCAGCACTTCTACGCATCGCGCGGTTACGAAAGCTTCCGTCGGGAAAGACTGCCTGACGGTGGAGTATCGATTTATATGAGAAAGAAACTGTTTCAGGTTGGTCTGTGAGCTACCACAGCTAATCCCGGTTGATTTGAAAAATGGTGGGCGTAACAAGGATTGAACTTGTGACCTCCTCGATGTCAACGAGGCGCTCTCCCGCTGAGCTATACGCCCATTTTTCCATCCTGCGGTCCGAGTAAACGGATGCAGGCCATATGGCTTTGATAAGTGCCACGGTGAGGTGGCGTATACCGGTGTTGGCGTTATGATGCAAGTGTGTTTTGAACTTACTGGACGCTCATATCGACCACTTGAAAAGCGACATTGAATTTCCGTTTGTTCCAAATGCCCAGAATTTGCTTGAGAGGACCCCACTCCGGCTGAACCGCTCACCATAGTCAGGCGGCCAGCATTTTTTCCACCTCATTGACCAGTTCGCGCAAATGGAATGGTTTTGATAGAACCTTGGCATCTTTAGGGGCGTTTGAATCCGGATTAAGAGCCACGGCCGCAAATCCGGTAATAAACATCACCTTTAGATCCGGATCCAGTTGTGTTGCACGCCGTGCAAGCTCAATCCCATCCATTTCGGGCATCACAATATCCGTTAAAAGCAGCGAAAACGGTTCTTCCCGAAGCCTTTCATAGGCACTCATACCATTATCAAAGGACGTTACCTGGTAACCGGCCTTGTCGAGCGCCTTTTCCAAAAAGCGGCGCATATCTTCATCATCTTCGGCAAGTAAAATGCGCGACATATTCGTTCCGTAAGCCTGATTGTTCATTTTTGGCCATTGTCATGGCGGTTTTATGGTGTGCCTCACTCCAAGCCGCTGCTGTTATAGCAAATCATAGCCTGCGAGGGAGGTAAATATCAGAAGTCCGTGCGAGGAGAAAGATCACGGATTTGTTTCGTTGTTGTGTGGACAGTTTTGGTGATAAGGGGGCAACATAGTTTGGAAAGTCACGATAATCAGTTAATATTACTGGAAATGCCAGCGATTATAGGGTCTGATCGGTAACCGGGACAGATATTGGCGGAGGAAACCATATGCGCATTGTTGCGGGCTTCAACGAAGTCCCTCCGGTTGAAGTTATTGTGCCGCATCAGCAATCTGTTCCCTTTGTTTTTAATTCACCCCATAGCGGGAAATGTTATCCCAAGTCATTCGTTGCTGCATCACGGCTGGACTCCCATGCCATTCGTCGCTCGGAAGATGCGTTTGTCGATTACCTTTTCGAAGACGTTGTTTCTCATGGTGCACCCCTAATCCGTGCGAACTTCCCGCGTGCATTTCTGGATGTGAATCGGGAACCCTATGAACTCGACCCGAAAATGTTTAATGGCCGGCTGCCAAGTTATGCCAACACGCGGTCCCTCCGCGTAGCCGGAGGATTGGGCACCATCGCCCGGGTCGTCGGAGAATCTCAGGAGATCTACCGGAACAGGCTCGACGTCAGCGATGGACTGCACAGGATCGAGAAACTTTACAAACCGTTCCATCAAACCATTCGCCGTACACTGGCACGAACACACGTCACATTTGGCCATGCCATCTTAATCGATTGTCATTCCATGCCTTCCACTGTGCGCGGTCACGATATCCGTACTCGCCCGGATTTCATCCTGGGCGATCGATATGGAACCAGCTGCATGCCCACTCTAACCCGGGTTGCGGAAGAATTTCTGGCCGAGCGTGGCTATTCCGTCAGTCGCAACAAGCCGTATGCAGGTGGATTTATTACCGAGCACTATGGGAGGCCCGCCCGCGGTTTGCACGCTATGCAAATTGAAATAAATCGTGGCCTCTATATGGATGAGGTTGAGATCTGCCTCTCTGAAAATGCCAGCCAGCTGAAGACCGATCTGACAGAGCTGTCACGTCATCTCCTGACATTACCGGATTATATATTCAGCACCGAGTCGATTGCAGCCGAGTAATTCGACAAGACCGAGATGCGCAACGTCAGATATGCGATCTTCCCACCGCCTGCAATCCAGCCGTCACGCCAAAAAAAAAGACCGCCCCCAAATATTTGAGGCGGCCTAAGTCTAGGGAGGAAACGCCCTAAAGGGCGGTGCAGATGATCAAATCATGCCGCACTGCAACAATATATGCTTGCGGCGCACAAAAGTCAATATGTCTAATTTTCGATCAAAAATTAAATCAAGAGGCGCAGATTTTACTTTTACAATATTAAGCTGCAAACAACAATCATTGGTATCGTTATCACGCGCTCTGCAAGATTTCACTTCGTCGCGTTCCCAAGTTCAAAACTTCTTTTTGACCGATAGAAAACGGTTGGACGATGGGCTTGAAGTTTTGACATCGTTTTCGGATAAGATGGTAACGAACGCCTTCTATTCCCTCTACCAAGCTGTCAGCCGTCCGAACCGGAGTTGAAAATGGAACAGTCGCAAGAATTTATCCAATTCATGCACAGACTTGCAGATGCCTCCGATCTCGTCACCCAACAGTATTTCCGGGAGGAAATCGGTGTGGAAAACAAACTGGAAGACAGTTTCGATCCGGTTACGATCGCCGACAAAGCAGCGGAACGGGCTATCCGCTCACTGATTGAGCAGCACTATCCTGATCATGGCATTATCGGTGAAGAATACGGTTCCGTGCGCGCTGATGCCGATTATGTCTGGGTTTTGGACCCGATTGACGGCACCCGCGCCTATATTTCCGGACTGCCGATCTGGGGCACACTCATCGGATTGTTGCACAAGGGCAAGGCGAGTGTGGGCATGATGTCGCAACCTCATACCAGGGAACGTTTTTTTGGAGACGGAACCCGGTCGTTCCTTCGTTACGGCGACAAGACCCGACCACTGAAAACACGGGCTTGTATCGCTCTTTCAGAAGCGTCGATGTTCACCACCAGCCCGGCTCTGTTCAATGAACAGGAACGCCCTGCATATGATCATCTGGAAGCGCAGGTCCGCATGCCCCGATACGGTACAGATTGTTATGGCTATGCAATGGTCGCTGCAGGACAATGCGATTTGGTTGTCGAGTCCGGCCTGCAAATCTACGATATCGCCGCGCTCATTCCGATCGTTCATGGTGCCGGCGGCATTATCACGAACTGGCAAGGTGATGCAGCTGATCAAGGCGGGCAGATCCTTGCCTGTGGTGACAAAAATCTTCATCAAACCGTACTTCGTGGCTTGCAGATCAGCTAAAATGGTCTGTGTTTACCGACTTTCCGGGACGCAAATACGCTGCGGAACAGGCTTGCGGGCGGTTATTTTGTAACTACCAGAGCCGTTTTAGCGATTGGCGAATCGCGAAAAATGCTCCAAGCCTTTGTTTTGGCGCGCATCCTTATCGGAAAAGTGTTTCAACGTTTCAGGGATACGCTGTAGACTACCTAGCCGGAATAAACGCATCAAATGCAGCCCAAAACTGTTCGCGGATAAAATCGCGTTCCAGCAACAACTCATGTCGGCCGCCCGCCAATTCTATATAGTTGGTCATCGGCATTCGCGATGCCAGACTCTCCGAAACAGCACTCGAGACGACCTCATCTGCTCCTCCTGCGACAATCAACATCGGCAACCGTATGTCCGGTCCGAATTCAGGATCTGCAAAGACGTCCAATGCCCGACTTGCCGCGTGCAGCCAACCTATTGTTGGTGCACCGATGACGAGATCGCGGGCTTCCCGCAAAACCGACCGAGAACGTTCAAACCGCACCGCATCGGATGTAAGTGGATTGCCTTCAAAACGGTCGTCCAGATAGTCCGTCTTCGACGCTCCGGGAATATTGGCACCACCAAAGCCAACTGCGCTCAGAACGGCAGCAACTGTGCCAAGCAGTTTCGGGGAAACACCGATTTTGCCAAAACCAAGAAACGGTGAAGCAAGAGCCACTCTGTCAAAGCGCAGCAGATATTTCTTTGCCGCCAGCATCATGACCGTGCCCCCGGTAGAATGAGCCAGTGCATAGTGCGGACTGGGACTGTCAGGCAGCACGATCTCGGTAAAGACGGCATCAAGATCGACGATATATTCCCGAAATGTACGAACGTGGCCCTTCCTGGAATTTCGCAAATGTCGTGAAGACCGGCCCTGTCCGCGCCAATCAAAAGTGACAACGGCAAAACCTCTCTCGCGAAGGTCCCGGATCACTTCGAAATATTTTTCTATAGACTCTGTTCTTCCCTGCAGGACTGTAACCGTCCCCCGGATCGGGCTGGTATTTGCAGGCCAGCGTGCATACCGCAAAATTTTGTTGTCCGGCGTCGTTACCGTTCCCACCTTTGCCCCTTCGGGAATTGGGTTATCCGGCAAGTCGACAAGTTCCATTTGATGTAATCCGATTTTCTCGACTAACAGGAAAGGTGGAAAATATTCATGCCGAACCTGAACCATGAATCGCGCAACCTTATCCTGCCCCTTTAGCACACTCAACAATGGTTTCTGTGAACAAAATGGACCAACGTGTTGGTTGGGAGCTGATGGAAAATAATTAGATTACTACTTTTTCTCTTTTGTTAAATTTCGTTTGCCAAAAGCCATGAAATTCATTGTTACTTGGACTGAAATTAGTATTTTGAACCGTTCTGACGCGGTGTCATCGCAGAAAAACAAAGGTGGTCGGCTGCGAGTGCCGACCACCTTTTGTAGTTCTACGCGTTACTCGCAGTGTTCTGTCAGACGCTGCGTTTCAGTGACTAGTAGTATCCCCGGCCATAGACGAACCCATAACCGTTACCGCCTATGTATCCGTTCCAATATCCGCCACCCTGTCCGTGACCGCCGCCATGGCCCCATTGCTGCCGATGCTTCCGGCGAATTGGCCGCACGCGGAGAATTTCACCTGTGTAAGCGCTTGCGACGATCTTTACCGGCCGACGACGCTCGTGAGCGCGAACAACGAAAACATCTCCGCGACGACGGATGGAATTGAAACGATGGAAGCCGTGACGGCGCAATTTGCGTTTGATCTGGTGTGGATTAAGGCGATAGTGCCGTTTACGATGACGCTTATATCCTCCCGCCAGGACCACGTTAGCATTGGCATCGGCCGCCAGTGTGGTTGACGCTTTCAGCGCTGGCTTTGCTTCTGCGACCGGCACAATTAGAAGACCTGCAAGAATGGCAAACGCTGTCGAAGTGGTTTTCAATACTGACACAATAATACTCCCTTTTCATCAACTGGATCGTGTGGAGATGATGGGGAGATCATGGCATCTGCCAGCTGAACCAAACTGGAAGACCCGGTTCATCTTCCGTTCAGCTTGCTGAGAAGTGCGCTTTCCCGATTTCTCTTGAAACCCTAAAGACCAATCACCATTTATTTGATACAGGCGCCAATCGGGCCTGTACAACGCGCTTGTGTGTTTCGCCACTAATCGGGAAACAGAAGATCAAGCGCTTGGTCAACAACACGTAAGTCGCTCAAAGGAGGACTAAAATGCGTCATCTTGATTTCAGCCCACTATACCGTTCAACAGTCGGTTTCGATCGCCTCTTCTCTTTGCTTGATACTGCCAATGGCGATGGCACACCAAGCTACCCGCCCTATAACATAGAGCGGACCGGTGATAACGCCTATCGCATTACTATGGCTGTGGCCGGGTTCGGAAACGATGGCTTAACGATTGAAGCCAAGGAATCGGTCCTCGCAATCAAAGGCGAAAAGCCGGCAGAATCGGATGAATCTGAAGTCATCTATCGCGGTATTGCGGCGCGTGCGTTTGAACGCCGCTTCCAGCTCGCCGACTTCGTCGAAGTTCGCGGTGCAAGCCTCGAAAACGGTTTGCTGCATATAGACCTGGTTCGGGAAATTCCCGAAGCAATGAAGCCACGCAAAATTGCGATCAAAACCGAACAATCCGAACATAAACAGATTGAAGGCCAGGTATCATCCTGACAGTCATTGTGTAGAGTTTGAATCGAAACGCCTCGCATTTTGCGAGGCGTTTTTTATCATGCCGAACACAACAACCTTCGTTTCAGAGCCTGCCGGATCTGCCAATCAACCAATCCAATGACAAGCGTCCCGGTCCACGCAGAACCAGAACAAGCAGGATGAAAATCCACATCAAGCGTTGATCGGCAATGATCGACCCCGGATTGCCATCAAACAAAGCTCCGATTGTTGCCGAGTCCACGTTGTGGGCCGTAATGTCAACATAGCTCATCACAACCACGAAGATAATCATCCCGAGACTTGATATTCGCGTGAACAGACCGACGGTAATCATGATCGGAAGCAACAGCTCACTTACTGTACCTGCCAAAACAATGAGACCGTAGGGAAAGAAAGGTATCTGGCTAGCATCATAGCCAACCTGCTCCATCATCTTTGGTAGAATCTGCACATACGCTCCGTCGCTGGGTTTCAGAAATCCCAGCAACCCCTCTCCCATCTTGGTCCGTGCTGAGTTGATGAAGTAAACCAACAGAACACTGGCAAAAACAAACCTGGCAGCCAACCCCAACAACCACCCGTCAGTGATCCGTTGTAGCGCACCAAATATGGCTGCGTGAATATTTGCTGTGTGAACCACAAACCTGTTCATTTCGTCTTCCCTCTGAACCCTTTCACGCACAAACAGAGTGCGTTATGCGGTTTCGTAACTCGATCATTCGAAAAGCACCGGACTGCAGTACTCCTTGAATATTTTCCGCAAGATCAAATCCCTCAATATCTGAACAACTCTCCGCAGCCTCCACCAGGGTCCTACCCTCGCTGAGTGCACGGACAAAATGCGCAGAACCATCTGTCACTACTCTTAGCTCAACGGCATGGACCGGACGTGTCACCAGCACCGTTTCCGCTTGCTCCATCGGTTTGTCATTGCCTTCATTGCCAGATCGGTTTGATCGGAATAGAGAAAATACGGGGTAACTTGAGACAATTATCGCCGTAGCTGAATGCGGAACAAATCGCATGGTCGACAGCTGACTTTCAGACACCGAAGCAAGCATCTCCGGTGTCACGACCGGATCGTCGTTGGCGTGAAATGCCCGTTGCCACGCCCATTCAAGCTGTGCAACATCTTCCAGATACGGATAGGAAGCCAGTGGCGGAAAATCCCGGACAAATGCGGAAAAAGCGCTGCCGTAATCGATAAGTATTGGAGATATTGGCGGACGTGTTTCGATGAACGCCCGTGCAAGTGATTTGAAATACTCTTCCCCGACCAACCGCTGAATTGCCGGATATGTGCTTTCAAGTGCTCCAATCAGACTGCAGTGAACATTGTTCCTGTAGATATCAAACCGCTTTCCGGCCCTTGTCCCAGCAGGGCCGGACACGTTGGACGGTTCGGGGCAGTCAGCATTGAGGAGCGCGTTGGTGAAAGCCTTTTGATCATCGACGGGACGTGGCAAAATAGTTCTCCCGGTTCGCAGACGTCAAAACAAGATCCGCTTTAGCCGCTTCCTGAAGCAAAATCGGCCATGCGGGAATATCATTGTCCCATTCTATGAGTGTCGGAACAGGCCCACTCGCCTTGACAACTTCCTCAAACAACCGCCAGACGGATTCCGATACCTCCCGGTCATGCGCATCAATAAGGAGTAACCGCCCCTCGTCGTCCTGATCGGGTGCATGCCCGGCGAGGTGAATTTCTTCAACCTTGTCGATGGGAAAGTCATTCAGATACGCACGTGGGCAATAGTCTTGATTGACCGCCGATACCTGCACATTGTTGATATCAAGCAAAAGTCCGCAACCGGTCCGGTCTGCAACTTCTCTCAAAAAGGAACCTTCACACATCGTGCTATCTGCAAAAGCAAGATAGGTAGAAGGGTTTTCCAGCAGCATTCTTGTACCAAGCACTTCCTGAACCTGATCGATATGCATGCAAACCCGGTCAAGGACTTCCGCATTGTAGGGAACGGGCAAGAGGTCATTGAGAAAAACATTATCGTGCGTTGACCAAGCCAGATGTTCGGAAAATAAAGCTGGCTGATACCGGTCGAACAATGTTTTTAGGCGGTGAAGATGTTCGCGATCAAGCGGTTGTTCTGAACCGATCGATAATCCGACCCCATGCAATGAGATTGGATAAGAAGATCTAATCTGCGATAACTGGTGGTGCGGAAGCCCACCTGCTCCCATGTAATTTTCGGCATGGACTTCAAAAAAGCCGATATCGGGGCTGTCCGACATTATTTGACTGACATGCTCCGGTTTCAAGCCGGCGCCTGCCCGCGCACCAATTGGTAGCGGCTGAAATCCGCTGATATCCGGCGGACTCTGGATAGCGTTTTTCATGTTCAATCGGCTTCCCCGGTCCGTTCACCGTTGAATGTTGTTCGCCGATCCTAAACTTGTTGGAGTAAATAAAGCGTATTGCAAAACGACGTCTCCTGGTGAGACGCCGTTGCTGGAAAGAAATAGACTGACCATACTGTCAGCATGGTAGGGCCGTGTTGTCAGGCCTTTGGCGGTAAATCCCGATCAAGTTCTGCCAGCGATCCATGTCGCCCGTCCGGCAATTCCGTTGTCACGCATGTTCCCTTGGGAACAAGCGACCAGGCGTTCCCCTGATAGTCGACCGTCGACGTACCGGCGCACGTTGTACCGGCACCAGCAGCACAGTCGTTTTTCCCGGCCAAGGCAACGCCGTAGCACTTTTCCTTAGCCCCCGCGACAGCTCCAGTCGGCAACGAGAGAGATGATACAGCGGTAGCAACAGCCCCCGCAATCAGAGCGGCTGTAACCGATTTCGGATTTGCAGACATACTTACTCCATATACTTTCTACTCAACGCACCCTTTGGCTATTGTATGAAAATTCCAAAAAGTGATCGTTCCAGTTCCCCAGACACTTTGCCCCTCGGACACATTTTTCCGACAGGCAAATCCTGCATTCACCTCACGATCAATGCAGGCTTGTTGCCTCATGCAGCGGTTCTGTTTAGATCGCAGAACCAATAGGACGAGAGAATGCGCAACGCTGGATACGGGGGCAGATTCACAACAATGAACCCTCCCGCGGATGCAACATCAGCACTATCGTCTGGCTCAGCATCCCACTTTCAAGTTAAAATACAATAAAAGGAAAATTTAATACGACATAAAGAACATCACGAATGTATTGAAGTGTATTAATTAGATAACTTTAATATAAATATTTATATACTTGAAAAACTTACTTGCGTAATAATTCATGCGAACTGTCCGGCAGGCGGTGCCACCTTGCACAGGCGTGCTCACAACAGCGCAACAACAAGACCGCACTTAATATCAAGTCCAGGCAGTCGATCCAGTGACCTTTTCTTTCAGATCATTTGCGCAATAATCGTTCGCATCGGACCGCAATAGTTTTCATTCACTCCTCACTGTGGTTATAAAATGAAATAAAGTGCTATTAACACTGTGTTTGGGCACTTGCCCTGATGAACGAAATCTGGCATGTTGCCAATCTGAATAGGACAGTGTTACTGTCCCATTAACATTAAATGCCGGTGTGGCGGGTGTTTGTGCTTCACAAATCTGTCCAAATGCCGGTATGCCACTCTGAAACGCACGCTCTTCTTTCCGGTCAACGGAAAATGGGAACGGGCGACTTTTTCATCGGCGAAGATGAAAATTGTTACTCAGAGCGGCGCACGGGGACTCAGAATGCCCCACCCGTCGGACGACCTTTGAAAAGGGGTGCGTCCAAAAATACAGCAGAGCCGAGGCATTTTGCCGTCTCGTCGCTCGAGCCGCACTGGAAAATGTGCGACCCGACCGCAGGAGGCTGAATCGTTGACGCTGCTAAAAAAATTCGTGACGGCCGGAATCGGTCGAATGA
This sequence comes from Stappiaceae bacterium, assembly GCA_039976075.1. GTDB lineage: Bacteria > Pseudomonadota > Alphaproteobacteria > Rhizobiales > Stappiaceae > JBDWFY01. The sequence continues at coordinate 84,034 of JBDWFY010000022.1, read as the reverse complement.
CTCGAAATTTGATCGGCTGAAAGCTGGCCGGCCTTCCATTGTATTTTGGAAGACCGCCATTCTGAAATACGGAGACGAGTATGGGCGAGGCAGGCATGGAAACCAACGATCTGGGCACAATCACCGACGCCAAGACTTCTTTCCGTCAAACACCCGCCGCAACGGTTCAAACCCACGGTTTGCCTCAAGCGCAAGGTCTGTACGATCCTGCAAATGAACATGACGCGTGCGGTGTCGGGTTTGTTGCCAATCTCAAGGGCGTACCATCCCACAAGATTGTTCAAGATGGCCTTCAGATGCTCGTGAACCTGACTCATAGAGGGGCGGTCGGCGCTGATCCTCTGATGGGTGACGGCGCGGGTGTTCTGGTACAAATTCCGCACAAACTTTTTGCCAAGAATGCCCCTGAGATGGGTTTCGCACTGCCACCCGCAGGTCAATATGGCGTGGGATATATTTTCATGCCGCAAGACGATGACATGCGAAAGCATATCATCGATATTTTTGAAGAAACGACGAAAGCGGGCGACCTGCCGCTTTTGGGTTGGCGCACGGTGCCTACCGATAATAGCGGTCTTTCCAAAGATCCCGATATTGCTGCAACAGAACCCTGTCACATGCAGGTTTTCATTGGTGCCAGGGATGGCCTTGCCGGAGATGACTTCGAACGAAGACTGTACATACTGCGCAAGGAAATTTCCAACAAGATCTTTAAGGAAACGGAAGGTCGGGACAACGGATTTTACATCGTTTCGATGTCGTCCAGAACGATAGTGTACAAAGGCATGTTCCTGGCTGAACAGGTCGGTGCCTATTATGCCGATCTCAACGACCCGGATTTTGAAACCGCGCTTGCGCTGGTCCATCAGCGGTTTTCTACCAATACATTTCCGTCCTGGAAGCTATCTCATCCATACCGGATGGTCGCCCACAACGGCGAAATCAATACTCTGCGCGGCAATGTCAATTGGATGGCGGCCCGGCAAGCGTCCGTCTCCTCGCCACTCTTTGGCGAAGATATTTCAAAACTCTGGCCTATTTCCTATGAAGGCCAGTCTGATACGGCCTGTTTTGACAACGCACTGGAATTCCTTTTCCTGGGCGGATATTCGCTTGCTCACTCTGCAATGATGCTGATCCCCGAAGCCTGGGCCGGTAACCCTCTGATGGGCGATAACAGGCGCGCATTTTATGAATATCACGCTGCGCTGATGGAACCATGGGACGGACCGGCAGCTGTCGCCTTTACTGATGGTCGTCAGATTGGTGCGACCCTCGACAGAAACGGCCTGCGCCCTGCCCGCTACATTGTGACAAATGATGATCGGGTCATCATGAGTTCCGAAGTCGGTGTTTTGCCGGTAAACGAAGAAGACATCATTCAGAAATGGCGCCTGCAGCCGGGAAAAATGCTTTTGATCGACCTGAATGAAGGTCGAATCATCTCTGATGAGGAAATCAAGAAACAGCTGGCAGCTGCCAATCCCTACAAGCAATGGCTGGAGAGGACACAAATTGTCCTTGAAGACATGCAGCAGGTTATGGCCCGGCCGCCGCGGACTCATGAGAGTCTTCTCGATCGGCAGCAGGCATTCGGTTACACGCAGGAAGATCTCAAACTTCTGATGTCACCAATGGCAACAGTTGGCCAGGAAGCCATCGGTTCAATGGGTACCGACACGCCGATTTCAGCGCTGTCGGACAAACCCAAACTGCTCTACACCTACTTCAAGCAAAATTTCGCACAGGTCACCAATCCGCCGATAGATCCCATTCGTGAAGAACTGGTGATGAGCCTGGTGTCGTTCATCGGCCCACGCCCGAACCTGTTCGACCTCAAGGGTCTGTCCACCCACAAGCGCCTTGAAGTGCGCCAGCCTATCCTGACCAATGATGATCTGGAGAAAATCCGGGCAATCGGTGATATTGGCGACAATCAATTCCAGACGAAAACACTGGATATTACCTATGCGCAGGAGAATGGAGCAGACGGGATGGAACCCGCTCTGACGAAGCTTTGCGAGCGGGCGGAAAAAGCCGTCGCGGACGGATACAACATTATCGTTCTCTCTGACCGACTGGTTTCAAAAGATCGCATCCCAATCCCCGCACTGCTGGCAACTGCAGCCGTTCATCATCATTTGATCCGCAAGGGAAAACGGACGTCCGTCGGCCTTGTGCTTGAAACCGGGGAAGCGCGGGAGGTGCACCATTTCTGCGTGCTCGCCGGATATGGCGCAGAAGCCATCAATCCTTACCTGGCTTTCGAGACCCTTGCAGACATGCACAGCCGGTTTGATTTTCCCGAAGAGGTGGACGAATTTGAGGTTGTCGAGCGCTACATCAAGTCGATTGACAAGGGCATCTTGAAGGTCATGTCCAAAATGGGCATCTCGACCTATCAGTCCTATTGTGGTGCGCAGATATTTGATGCGGTCGGACTGTCCGGAGAATTCATCAATCAGTTCTTCTTTGGCACAGCAACAACAATCGAAGGCATCGGACTTGGAGAAGTAGCCGCAGAATCAACACAGCGGCACCAAAACGCTTTTACAGACGTTCCGGTTCTGCGCAATTCGCTGGAGTTTGGTGGCGACTATGCCTATCGGACACGTGGCGAAGACCATATGTGGACGCCAGACAACATCGCCACGTTGCAGCATGCGGTTCGGGCGAACCTGCCGGAGAAATATCTCGATTACGCTCGGCAAATAAATGAAGAACAGGGAAGATTTTCCATTCGGGGCCATTTCCGGATCAAATCTGCCGAAGAGATCGGCCGCGAACCCATAGCAATTGACGAAGTCGAGCCCGCCTCGGCAATCGTCAAGCGGTTCGCTACCGGCGCCATGTCATTTGGCTCCATCAGCCGGGAAGCACATACGACACTCGCCATTGCAATGAACAGGTTTGGCGGCAAATCCAATACGGGTGAAGGCGGCGAGGAACGCGAACGTTTCCAGCCGCTTCTCAACGGCGACTCCAATCCTGAGCGATCGGCGATCAAACAGGTTGCTTCGGGTCGCTTTGGTGTCACGACCGAGTATCTGGTCAATGCCGATATGATCCAGATTAAGGTTGCACAAGGGGCAAAACCCGGAGAAGGCGGTCAGCTGCCTGGCCATAAGGTTGATGCAGTCATCGCCAAAGTGCGCCACTCGACCCAGGGCGTGGGATTGATCTCTCCTCCCCCTCATCACGACATCTATTCGATCGAAGACCTGGCTCAGCTCATTTACGACCTGAAAAACGTTCAGCCTGCGGCCGATATTTCCGTGAAACTGGTTTCAGAGGTCGGAGTTGGAACAGTCGCGGCGGGTGTTGCAAAAGCCCGCGCCGATCATATCACCATCTCCGGTTATGATGGCGGAACGGGTGCGTCACCACTGACGTCGATCAAACACGCAGGCTCGCCCTGGGAGATGGGTCTTGCTGAAACCCATCAAACGCTGGTGTTGAACAAATTGCGCTCCCGGGTTGCCCTTCAGGTTGACGGCGGTATGAGAACAGGCCGCGATGTCATTGTGGGCGCCTTGCTGGGCGCAGATGAATTTGGTTTCTCAACCGCTCCGCTAATTGCGGCGGGTTGCGTGATGATGCGCAAATGTCATCTGAATACCTGTCCGGTTGGCATTGCGACGCAGGACCCGGTCCTTCGCAAACGGTTCAAGGGTTCGCCGGAAGATGTCATCAACTTCTTCTTCTTTGTCGCCGAGGAAGTCCGCGCCATCATGGCGTCGCTCGGCATCCGGACGTTCAATGAACTGGTTGGCCAATCCGACCTGCTCGACAAGAGCGCCTTCATGGACCACTGGAAAGCCAACGGCCTGGATTTCTCCAAGGTGTTCTTCAAACCGGAAGCAACATCCGAAGAGATCTATTGGACGCAGAAACAGGATCATCCGATTCATGATGTTCTGGACCGGAAACTGATCGAGTTGGCGAGCCCTGCGCTGGAAAGCAAAACCGCCGTGCAGATCGATACGGAGATCCAGAATGTCGACCGGTCGGCGGGCGCCATGCTCTCCGGCGAAGTCGCAAAGAGGTTTGGCCACAAGGGACTTCCCACTGACACAATCTCCGTCAAATTGCGCGGAACAGCCGGACAGGCATTTGGTGCATTCCTGGCACGGGGCATCTCATTCGATCTGATTGGTGACGGCAACGATTATGTCGGAAAGGGATTGTCCGGTGGACGCTTGATAGTAAGACCTCCGGAAAATACTAATATCGTACCGGAAAATTCGATCATTGTCGGCAATACGGTTCTGTACGGCGCTACCGAAGGCGAATGTTACTTCCGGGGCGTTGCGGGTGAACGTTTTGCGGTTCGAAATTCCGGAGCCCTTGCTGTTGTTGAAGGTGTGGGCGACCATGGCTGCGAATACATGACCGGCGGCGTTGTCGTGGTTCTTGGAGCGACCGGGCGTAATTTTGCCGCTGGCATGAGCGGCGGCGTGGCCTATGTACTTGATGAGGACGGCAGCTTCGGTTCGAGGTGTAACCTTGCAATGGTCGATATGGAGCCGGTCACCGAAGAGGATGACCTGCTGGAAAAGCTCCATCACCATGGCGGCGACCTGGAGCATAAGGGCCGTGTCGATGTCTCCGGTGATATGACGCGACATGACGACGAAAGACTGCGTCAGCTCATACAGAGCCATGTGCACCACACAGGGTCCACACGCGGTCAGACAATCCTGGAGCACTGGGACGAGTACAGGCCGAAATTCGTCAAGGTCATGCCCGTCGAATATCGACGTGCGATCCTTGAAATGGAACGGGCGCGCCTTGGCATGGCTGCAGCGGAATAAGAGGGAGACGGGTATAAATCATGGGAAAAGTTACCGGATTTCTTGAGATCGACCGACAAGAGCAGAAATATCAGCCTGCTTCGGACCGCATTCGTCATTTTCGCGAATTTACATTGCCGCTTCCTGCAACGGATGTTGAACGGCAGGCATCGCGCTGCATGGATTGCGGCGTTCCCTATTGCCACGGCCCCATGGGGTGCCCGGTTAATAACCAGATTCCCGACTGGAATGACCTTGTTTTCACCGGCAATTGGGAGGAAGCGACCCGTAATCTGCATTCCACCAATAACTTTCCCGAATTCACCGGTAGAATCTGCCCTGCCCCCTGCGAGGAAGCCTGCACGCTCAACCTGGAAGATGCGCCGGTTGCGATCAAAACGGTTGAACAGGCCATCGCAGACCGCGCCTGGGATCACGGTTGGATCACGCCGGAACCGGCTGCGGAGAAAATCGGCAAGAGCGTTGCGGTTGTCGGCGCCGGCCCAGCAGGCATGGCTGCCGCGCAACAACTCGCCAGAACCGGTTACGATGTGCATCTGTACGACCGCGAACCAAAAATCGGTGGCCTGCTAAGGTATGGCATCCCCGATTTCAAAATGGAAAAGCACTATATCGACCGCCGGGCACAGCAGATGGAAGCTGAGGGCGTGGTCTTCCATGGCGGCGTTGATCTGGGCGTAACAATCACCATCGAAGAACTTCAAAAAACACACGACGCAGTGTTGCTCACAACGGGCGCAGAACGTCCGCGTGATCCGGAGCTGCCGGGTTCAGATCTTGCCGGTTGCCAATATGCCATGCCGTTTCTGGTTCAGCAAAACCGGCGCATTGGCGGAGAGGATGTCTCCGGTGAGGCACCGCTATGGGCCGGTGGCAAACATATTGTCGTCATCGGCGGGGGCGATACCGCCTCTGACTGTGTTGGCACGTCGTTCAGACAAGGCGCCGTTGCTGTGACACAACTCGATATTCGACCGATTCCGCCGCTGAAGGAAGACAAGCTGAATATCTGGCCATACTGGCCGACGAAATTCCGCACCTCCTCATCGCAAGCTGAAGGCGCGGAGCGCGAGTTTTCTGCCGCCACACTTGAGGTGGTCGGTGAAGACGGTCATGTCACCGGCGTAAAATGTGCCCGCGTCGACGAAAAGCGCCGCCCCATCGAAGGAACGGAATTTATTATCAAAGCGGACATCGTTCTGATGGCCATCGGCTTCTCCGGGCCACGCCTTGATACCTACATTGAACAGTCAGACGGTGCACTGGAACTCGATCCCCGCACCAACGTCAAAGCAGACACCGAAGACTACAAAACTTCGATTGAGGGCGTGTTCGCAGCTGGCGATGTGCGCAAAGGTCAGTCACTGGTTGTCTGGGCAATTCGCGAAGGTCGCCAGGCAGCCCGCTCCATCGATATTTATCTCACCGGAAGCTCGGTGTTGCCGCGGTAAAAGGGCTGGCTCGTTACCAGATCGAGCCTTTCCGAAGTGTTCGCCTCAATACTGTGCGCCCACCAGGCGCCTCCGAATGCATGCTATATTTGTATATTTTTAATACGATAACTCTAAGCTGTATTGCTCGAGTGTGCCAAGTGGCACCCGACATCTGAAGTTTTTTCGGAGATTTCAATGAGGTTTTCAGCAGCTGTACGAACCTGTCTGCGCCACAAATATTTCACATTTTCCGGGCGTGCATCCCGTTCAGAATATTGGTTTTTCATGCTTTTTACTATTCTGATTTCAATAGCCATTGTCATCCCCATTACTCTGACAGACGGGCAGAAGTGGTTTAGTGGCGGAAATTTTAACGACTTATTCTCTGGCGTTTCCGGTATTTTTTCGGTTGCCTTCATCCTTTTCTGGCTTGCTGTCATCTTGCCCACATTCGCCGTCACGGTCAGACGCTTTCACGACGTCAGCCTTTCCGGCTGGTGGTATGGCGCCTACTTTGTGGTCGACTTCATTCCGTATGTTGGCGAATATATTGCTTCAATCGCGGGGATTGCTGTGTTTGTCGTTACTGTGCTGAAGGGCACCACCGGTGAAAACAAATACGGACCTGATCCGCTGGGCGAAAAGAACATGGCAGAAGTTTTTGCGTGACGACGGCAAGACGATCACGTCTCCTCAACGATCGCTCGTTGCGGCCTCCTTCAATTGTCTCTCTGCCACAAAATCACGCGCCAAGACTAACAGTCAAACACGCCTATTCTGAAAAATATCGGGATAAATTGTAGATAACTCTACTTGGTGAAAGCCTCACAACCATCTGTTGAGTTACAGTCCAACACGCTTCTTTACTATTTCGGATTGTTAAGATTATCGGCACCTATTCAACTGCACCATGACACCTGTGTGCGTTCCCTCACAGTTGGCCGCACGCAATCTTGTCAAGAGAATCCCGATGGCATAACACGACGGTGCTCTTTTAGTTACAGGACGATTCCAGGAGATGACAATGGGATTTACGGAATCTATTCGAACCTGCCTGAGAGAAAAGTTTATTACCTTTTCAGGGCGCGCATCGCGTTCCGAGTATTGGTATTTCGTACTCTTTTATTTTCTTGTGTTTGTCGGCTCAATGCTTGCGATGTTCATGGTCGGCAGTTTGGATGCTTTCATGAACGGTGACGTAAGCAGTATGTTTAGTGGGTTTTCTGCAATAATTCCAATCGCGCTGGTTTTGTTTGGTCTTGGAATTATTATTCCTGGGATTGCCGTTTTGGTCCGTCGGTTTCACGATGTCGGGCTTTCCGGCTGGTGGTATCTGGCGAGCATTCTTGTCAGCGTCATTCCATATATCGGTGAAGCAGCCGCTGGGGTCGCCAGCATTGCAGTGTTTGTGATAACACTCCTTAAAGGCACTACTGGCGCCAATAAATATGGACCCGATCCGCTCGTCGAACAATCCACGGCTGACGTCTTTGCCTGATCCCGTGCCACCCAAGCGCCAAACCTCATGTGTTCTGCACGTCCTGGTCCCGCTCTGCCTGCTCTTGTGTTTCAGCGCTCCGACCGGGGCCCAAGAGAGTGATGGCTCGTCTGTTGTATCTAGGGTAACCCCACCACAGTCAGAATCCTCTCAGAACTACAAAAGTCTGGCAGATGGAAACGACATCAGCAATGAGGCGATCTATGCTGACAAAGTTCAGGGAACTCTCAGTGACGAACGAACAATAAAAGAAACGAAAAAAAGAAGCTCACGGGAGCCCCTCTTCATACCCAAACTGGATGGCGGTATTGGGGTAGGCTTCGCGATATTTGCCGTAATTGCCCTGTTGCTGCTGTGGTTGAAATTCGGCGGAAGCGGTGTCTTGCTTTCCGGTGAACCGCGCGACGTCAAAAAGAAACAAAAGGCCCCGGACAGCTGGAATATTGCTGCGCAAGAAGCTGAACTTGATGGAGAAGACCTTCTGTCTCGTCTTGCGTCCATGAGTGATCGGAGTGAAGCGCTGGCGAAACTGTTGCGTCACTGTCTTCTATCTGCTGGAGAAGAGACCGAGACCCGGTTTGCAAGGTCCGATACCGAGCGGGAAGCCTTTGCGCGTCTCCCTGCGGAGTTGTCACATTATGCTGCCCTCAAAGCGCTTCTGCGAGATGCTGAGCTCGCTCACTATGGCGGTCGTCCGGTGAGTGACGAAGTCTTTTCAAGGAGCTTACAACTCGGGCGCTCGCTGCTCTCAACCCATGGGACACACAGCCATGCGTGACAATGCCCCGATGATCATTATCCTGACAGTCCTGCTAGGAGGTGCGCTGCTGTTGGTAATGCTCTCCGATTTCGCACGCGATCGCGAGCTGGACAACTCTGTTATCGGCATCAACGGTCTGTCGGCCTGGCTAAAGGAAAACGATGTTGCGGTCAGGCAGTCACACCCTCGGCTGTCGCCCCATATCGATGATCTCAGCATTAGAGTTCTGCCCCTTTACGACGTCAATCTGCTTGAAGAGGCCGGCACGCCCAAAACTGTCAAAGACCTGGTCGGGCAACAAACACAGCGCGACCTCAGCCAGGAAAATTTCAAAACGAAAATTTCGGAACTGCCCACACTTGTCATGCTTCCGAAATGGACCACGGGGTTCATCGAAACTGACATTGCTTACAAGGAAACGCTGATTCCGCTGCCTGCCTACAACAGGCTTTTCCGGCAAATTGACCTGCCAGACCTAAAGCTGAAACGGGAAAAAGCGGTTTTCGAATCTGCCTCCGTCGGTTCTGGCAGCAAACGGGAAGTTGCCCTGTTTCACGCCCAATCATTTGCGCCAGGCACCTGGCCGAATACCTGCCAGGTGCATCAAAAGATGAACGAAGACGTGATAGCGCTCGCCTGTCGGTTCGACGAAACGGCTCATGTCACCTATATTTTTTCCGATCCGGACCTTCTGAACAATCACGGACTGTCAGTGGCGGAAAATGCGGCGTTTGCGAAGGATTTCATGATTGAGCTGGTACTGGGTAACGAAAAACCGATCTATGTCGATACCAGCCATCAACTCCTGACACAGTACGAGCCGAACCAGGAAGAAAGACGTGACTATGAGCGATCCGGCTCTGACCTGGCGCGTTTCTTCGAATTCCCCTTGTCGCTCCTGTGGGCAGCTGCGCTCTCCGTGCTGGCAATTGTTTACTGGCGCGGTGCCATCCGATTTGGCCCCCTGGAACGGGAACCGAGCGCCACGGCCAATCATTCAAAAACCGTCGCGATCGCAACTAAAGCACGTTTACTGCGTCTGTCTGAAAGTGACGGCCAGATGGTAGCGGATTTTGTGCGCAATCAATTGACTGATTTAACCATCAAAACACTTGGGCCTGATCTGGGTGCAACTGGAATGGGTCGCTATTTCTCTCATATCTCACGCCGGGATGCCCAACTCGCCTACGACTTTCAGACAATTTCGGAACACCTTATCAATAATGCTCATCGCATGACCCATGCAGACCTGTTCAAAGGTTTGGATACCTACAAAACCCTCCTGGAAAAAGTAGTCGATTCAAATGGATCTATCGGAATTTCAAAAACTCGCTGATCGCGTCCGCGCGGAAATCGGCTCGGTTGTCCGCGGACAGGACCAACTGGTCGACTTCCTGTTGATTTCCCTGTTCGCACGTGGCCATTGCCTGCTCGAAGGCCCTCCCGGCACGGCGAAAACGCTGCTCGCCCGCTGCCTGACCCAAGCCACAAGTCTCGATTTCGGCCGTATTCAGTTCACGCCGGACCTGATGCCCGGCGACGTTCTGGGCGTCAATCTGTTCAATTTTCAAACCAATGAATTCCGCCTGACAAAAGGGCCTGTCTTTACCGACATTCTTTTGGCGGACGAGATCAACAGGGCCCCACCGAAAACACAATCCGCGTTGCTTCAAGCGATGAACGAAAGGCAAGTAACCATAGACGGAACAAACTACCCTCTTGGTGGTCAGTTCTTTGTCATTGCGACCCAAAACCCGATTGAACAGCACGGCACATACCCTCTCCCGGAAGCGCAGCTCGACCGGTTTCTATTCAAACTCGTCGTGGACTTCCCCGATCGCGATGCGGAAATCATTATTCTGGCGCAAAACGCCGGCCTGCCTCTGGAGGCCGACAGCGGCCGCAAAAACATCACTCAGGTTATGAGCAGGGAGGATCTGCAGGCGGGACATCAATTGATCGACAGCATTCATCTGGATCGTTCAATCATTGACTACATTGTCGATATTGCCCGTGCCACGCGCAGCGACGGTGAAATTCTGCACGGCGTTTCAACCCGTGCAGCAGATGCCCTGGCAAGCGCAGTCAGGGCAGCTGCGGCGCTTGATGGCCGTGACTATGCGATACCGGACGATGTACAAGCCCTCGTCATACCGGCGTTCCGGCACCGCATCGTTCTGGGCCCGACCGCTGAAATCGAGGGACGGACGACGGACGATGTTCTGACGACGATCATCAATCGCCTGGACGCGCCAAGATAGATGCGTCCCTCGCGCCTCCTCGTCACGCTCGTTCTGGCTTTGGCCGGGGTCACCGTTTTGCTGATCCTCCTCACTCAGAACGTCCTGGAACCGCTTTTTCTCTTATGGGGCGGAACAATCTGTTTCGGGGTCGCGGATCTCCTGCTGTCTCATTCCCGTCGCAACCTGACCGCTCTGATCAACATGCCGACGAGCGGTTACAATGGATTGTCAGTTCCGCTTGAAGTCGCTCTTTCATCAAACCGGCAAAGTGGGTTGCCACCCGTGTTTGAAATTCGTCTCACTCTCGATGAGGGGTTGGACGCCGGTTGGAACGATCCCATTCAAATTGAAAACGGGAACCGGGAAATCCGTCTTCAGACAGATATGCGTCTCAGCGAGCGCGGTGAAAAAAAACTGTCCAAATTCTCTCTGAAATATGGCTCCCGCTTTCGGTTGTTTGAGATCATTGCCGATTGGCCACTGGAAATGACAATTTCAGTCATGCCGAATATCGGTCCTATTCTGAACGGTGCTATCCACACTCAAATGCTGCCTCTTCTGGACGGTGCAAAAGATATGAAACAACGGGGAGACGGGTCCGAATTCCACCAGCTACGCGACTTCGTCGCCGGTATGGACCCCCGATCTATCGACTGGAAGCGATCCGCCCGCATGCGGAGCCTGACCGCGCGGGAAACGCGCGCCGAGCGCAATCATCAAATTATCTTGTGTCTTGATAGCGGTCATCTGATGGGCGAGCGTCTTGGCGACCTGTCAAAACTCGATCAATCCATCAACGCAGCCCTTGCATTGGCCTGGGCCGGGGGGCTCGGCGGGGATCTGGTAGGATTTTACAGTTTCAACAGTCGCCCTCAGCAATTCACCCCGCCCCGACCCGGTCGAACCGCCTTTGCCCGGATACAGGCGACAAGCGCAGCCCTTCAGCATGACACTGCCGAAACGAACCATACACTCGGTCTGTCCAACCTGAACGGTAAGCTACAACGCCGCTCCCTTATCGTAATTTTTTCAGACTTCGTTGACAGTGTAACAGCCGAACTATTGGTTGAAAATCTGGCAGTCATGACGAAAAAACACTTGATTCTCTACGTGACAATCCGGGATCCCGCATTACAGGAATTGACCAATCCGGACGCTATTTCCATGGATACGATTTCTCGTTCGGTTTCAGCGCGCCAGATTTCCAAAGAACGACAGCAGGTGCTCGACCGGTTGCAACGTCTGGGTATTCTGTGTCTGGATACAGAGCCATCAGCGCTTACATCGTCCCTGGTATCCCGTTACATCGACATCAAAGCGCAGGAGCTGATATGAGCGCGCCCTCGCAAGGCCAAAACGGAGATATGTCGGCCATTCGTTCTGCCCGGTTCCGGCAGGAGCGTGAACCGGGTTGGAAAAAACTGGAGACGCTGATCGCCTCTGCTGAAAAATCGGGTGTTCGCAGCCTAACCTACCAGGAAACCCTGGATCTCAGTAGTCTGTATCGACAGGCAATCAACTCGCTGAGTGCGGCCCGGGCCATTTCGATGGACAAGGCACTGCTGATCTATCTCGATCGTCTGTGTGCGCGAGCCTATCTCGTTGTCTATGCCCCGCAGGAGAGCATTACCGGTGCGGTGAAAAAGCTTTTTACCCATGGTATCCCGCAAGCCGTTCGACGCTCGGGAGTTTCGCTGACTATTGGTTTTCTGGCCATGATCCTGGGGGCCTTGGTTGGCTACACGCTGTTTCAACGCGATCCAGCCTGGTTCTTCACTTTCGTGCCACCGGAAATGTCTGACGGCCGCACACCAGAGGCGACACATGCCTACCTGCGAAGCACGCTATACAGTACGTCCAATAGGTCCGGAGAAATGTTGAGTGTTTTTGCATCGTTTCTGTTTTCCCACAACACGCAAATTGCCATTCTTGTGTTTGCGCTCGGTATATTCGCAGCTGTACCGAGCTTTATTCTGACGTTCTATAACGGACTTCTGCTTGGTCCTTTCGTGGCGATATTCATCGATGCCGGATTGGGCCTTGATGTTTTCGGTTGGTTGTCGATCCATGGTGTCACGGAGCTTTCCGCCATCTGCGTGGCGTGCGCCGGAGGAGCTCAGCTGGGTCTTGCAGTCCTTCTTCCAGGACAGAAAAGCCGGCGTGCCGCCCTGAGGGATAAGGGAAGAGACGCTGTTAAGCTGCTGATCCTAGCGGGGCTGATGCTGATCGTTGCCGGACTTGTCGAAGGGTTCCTGCGCCAACTCATACAACCAACCGGCTGGCGCCTGACCATTGGCTGGGGCCTGGGTGTGATGTGGCTTGCCTGGCTGACCCTCGCAGGCCGTACCGAGCAACCATCATGAGCAGCACAAGGCGCAGCAACAAAAGACGCCTGCAAAACTTTATTCCGCCGGAAGGCGTGCCCATTACCTTTGATCTGTCGTCACTGGGATCCCGTTTGGGCGCGCAAATTCTCGATGTTCTCATCACCTATGGTGGCGCAACGGTCTTAGTCCTGCTGTTGGCATGGACCGGACTGCTAGGTGGCAGCGCGCTGCTTGCTCTATTTTTTCTTCTGACGTTCTTTATTCGGATTCCCTACTACATCTTCGCTGAACTGGTATGGAACGGTCGAACACTGGGCAAGAAAATCACACAAATTCGCGTCATCAGCGCAACTGGCAGGCGCCTGACACCGCATCAGATTGTTGCTCGGAACCTGATGAAAGAAGTGGAAGTATTCCTGCCAATCACAACACTATTCGCAGCTGATGACCTGGCGACCTGGACCGGGTCTTTCATGGCTGTCTGGATGGTCCTCGTCCTGATCGTGCCATTCGTCAATCGCAAAAAACAACGACTTGGCGATATGATCGCCGACACGATCGTGGTGGAAATGCCTAAGGCGATCTTGTTGCCCGACCTTGCTAACGCTGTCCGCCCGCTCAATAGGCAGTATGTTTTCAACCCGGAACATCTGGAAATCTATGGTCGATATGAGTTGCAGACACTGGAGACCATTTTACGCACGCCGCCAAATTCACCGGACCAGCATACACGGGTGCGCGATGTGACCCGCACCATCATTCGCAAAATTGGCTACACCGACAAAGTCGCACCGGTTGAGGAATGGGATTTCCTGCTGGATTTCTATCGTCAACAACGAAGTTTTCTTGAAAACCGCCATCTATTTGGCGACAGCCGTCAGGATAAATTTCATGCCGACGCGCCTGACGATGCCCAACCGGCATCCGAATCCACGACACAGCGCAATTGATTGCACAATCGCATGTTTGTGGCTTTCCGGCGAAGCCGTCCTCTTAATTGCGCGCAGACCAGGAATAATCGTCTGCCCTTCCGGCAACACGAGGCAGCGCTTCACCCTTAATCATCAACTTATAGCGTAATGAATCTGCAGAGGCGACTTCCTCTTCTTCGTCCAGAGCTCCTGCCAGCACCTCTCCAGGCTGGCTGTTGATGCCGGTCAGTAGAAGAAAATCAGGATCCCCCGAATTATTAAGTTCCTCGGCCGTCGGGCCATCTCCAAGGATCGATGCAATCCGACGCTCAACGAAATAGGCGAGTTTGCGATAGCCTGCATTGGTAAAATAGATGCCGTCAGACGCTCTGAGTTGCGTGCGGTTTCCTTCAAGATCCGCGCCATGACTGGCATATTTGCCGTCTTCTCCGAGAAACAATTCCCAGATATCCAGAAATTCACCACCGGCGGGATTGGCCTGGTTGGCATAGATTTCATTGAATGTCAGAAAGTCGGCCGTCCGTTGTGGTCCCGGAGCCGGTGCCAGACCGATCCAGATCAACGGCTTACGCAAATTGCGCACAGCAGCCACCATGCGTGCCGTCTCGAACCGATAGGCCTTCCGCCACGCGTCGCTGCGAAATTCAGCACGTCCATTTGGACCCTCAATTGACCGCCTGTCCCGCGCACCAAGCATGATCACGACCAAATCGGGTTCATCTTCAGTCATCCGTGTTTCTAGCCGAGTCGGCCAATCCGGCTCAAGTGGTTTGGACAGGCCATAGGACGCCTTCGTCAGCTTCGACACAACGATATTCGGCGTTTTGGCAAAAGTCGTCTTCAGGCCATTATACAGCCCGTCCGCCAGAGTATCGCCAACGATCAGCACTTTGCGCGCATCAGGGTCTTTGGGCAATTCTTCTATTTTCGGTGCTCTGGCTTTTCTGGTCTTTGCAGAGCCAGATCGCTTTCCCTGCCGCTTCAAGCGGCGGGAAGGCTTTTGTCCACGAAGATCCGCAGGCGGTCGTGCTTGTTCCCGGCCACGGCGTTTAAAAAGTCGGAATACCGGTTTGAGCGGATTAAAATCCAGACCCTGCGCCTGTGCGCTTTGCGTCCCGACTAAATTTCCTGAATGGCCCAGAAGAGATCCGCCGATGATTAGACAGAAACACAACAAGATCGAAGCGGTAAAAACACGCATTTGAGCAGTGATCCCATTCAACAAAGTCAATTTATGCAAATGACCCAACGCACTTGCCAGTCAGAAGGCGAAACCAAGCCGATTTAAGTACACGCATTTCAGCATCTACTCATTTCATTTTAGGGCGAACGCGGACCGAATACAAACGGTCTTGGCATATTGAGCCTGATCTGACTGCGCAGTGAATGAACAATATTTTGCTAAACAAACATGGGCGCATCCGAAGATCCGCCCATTGAGATGATCGAGCTGCAGGCCAAAGGTGGCCTGGTTTTATGATCAGTTGAGCCGCTGCAACACATCCACAGCGGGTTGACCATCGGGCACAAGCCCTGCTGATCGTTGAAATGCGCGGATCGCGCCCCGGGTTCCCGGTCCGGCTTTTCCGTCGACCGTTCCCGCTTTGTAGCCACGCTGGTTCAGTCTGGATTGCAGCTGTTTGATCTGTTTGCGCGACAGCGGGCGGTAATCCTTGGACCAATTAGTTGCAAACGTGCCCCCGCCCCGTAGGCGATCCGCCAGGTGACCGACTGCCAGTGCATAGGCATTGGAGTTGTTGTAGCGCTTGATAACATCAAAGTTCTTCAGCATCACAAATGCCGGACCCCGCGCTCCCGCCGGCAGATACAAACGACCCATGTCTGATGGTCGTGGAAATGCTTTACCGCCTGCACGCTTGATTCCGAGCTTCGCCCACTCCGACAGGGGACGCTTTTTCTTGCTGTCGGCGTGACTATAGTTAAATCCCCGGGGCAGTTTAACTTCATACCCCCAGGTCTTGCCTGCTTCCCATCCTGATGCTTTTAAATAGGCGGCTGCAGAGGCCAGTGCATCCGGCACAGATGTCCAGACATTGCGCCGTCCATCGCCGTCAATATCAACAGCATAAGCCTGATACGTGGTGGGAATGAACTGCGTGTGGCCCATCGCACCTGCCCACGATCCGGTCATATCACTGAGGGCAACTTCGCCATTTTGGACGATTTTCAACGTCTCGATCAACTGGCGCTTCGCGTACTTTCCCCGGCGCCGATCACCATAGGCCAATGTCGAAAGGGAACGGATGTTGTTGCGCACGATTTTTTTGTTCTGCAGCACTGCGCCGTAGGCTGTTTCCAGCCCCCAGATGGAAACGAAAATATGACGATCAACGCCATATGTCCGCTCTATCCGAGCTATCCACCGATTCCATTCCTTGAGTTTTTCCTGACCATTTTCAATGCGCGTCTTGGAAACACGCTTTTCCACATAGTCCCAGATCGGTGTGACGAATTCGGGTTGTTTTTCCGCAAGTTTCAAAACGTGCGGATCAGGCTTCAAACCACGAAACGCGTCATTGTAAAGAGAGACGGAAATTCCGGCCTGTTTTGCCTGGGGCCAAAATCCATGTACCCATTTATCGAACCGTGCATCGGCAAAAACGGCTGTACCTGTTGTCAGTGTTAGCAACAGCGACAGCGCGGCGGCTTTTCCCCGACGGCTCGGATTACAGTGCTTTCGGATCATTGATGTGCGCCAATTTACATTTGCGATCATAATACTCTACCTCATACTGCCGGTTTTGCCATCAACCGAATTACCTGTAGGGCTTCACAATTTGCCCAAACCCACCTTGCCGGATTGCACCAACTAGCGCCGAATCCGCACTCCTGCTTCAATCGTATCCGACTGAAATGCATCGTCAGCATCGCTGCCATTGAACCAGCGATGCGTATACCGGGTCTCCAGCGCCATGTAGCGCGCAAACGCCCAGGTGAGACCCACAGACGTTGACGCATCCATTTCCTTCTGATCGATCCCCTGATAGTCGCGCCAGGAAATCTCGTTTGTGCTGTCAAGCGCGATATTGCGCGTGAGAGAATGCTGAACCGTCATGCCGCCGCTATAAAGGATCGATCCCGATGAATCGGTGATCGTTGTGCTGTCAAAGTCTGTGGTTCCGGTCAGACTGACCGTCGTGAGGCGGCTGGGTGACCAGATCAGGGAACCATCAAGGGTAACTCCCTGGAGTGGATCTAGATCGGATGCTTCGGGATGTTCACTGCGCCAGCCCACACCAAGTTCGCCGGTAAGTTTTGCGCCCCGATCTATCACTAGTCCGCCGCGCAGCGCATAACCTGGCGCGTTGCGATCCTGGCAACTGTTGTCATCACATCCTTGATCAAACAGTCGTGTAAGAGCTGTCACTTCGGCGAATGGCGATAAAATCGCATCTCTTCCGTACCGCAGTCTGGCCGTGCCGAGCAGAACAGTATTGTTACGTCCCTGATTGTCGATCGACGAACCCGAGGACGTTTCGCCGCCGGTGAAAAAACTGCGATCGACACCGCCGCGCAACGTTGCATCGATCAGCCCAATTTCGCGGGTAAGTGCCGCGTTAGCTGCAATATCGTGCGCAAATGGCGTTGTAATGTCACTTTGATCGACTTCGAAGCTGGATCGGCTTTCGGGAGAGCCCTCATACGCGACGGCGATATCTGCAATGGTAAAATCATTGAGATCCAGTCGGACAGCAAGGTCGCCACCAATGATCAGGTCGTTGTCATCCTGATTTTCAGGAAATCCCTGATAGCTTCCGCGCAGAGACAGGCTTAGCTGGTGCCGTGACCAGTCAGAAACGGCTCTTACGGACGGCGCAATCCTGTAGAAACTGCCACCATCGCCTCCGGCGACACCCTGTACATTGTTGGTCCAGCCACCGCCCGTTCTCAGTTCGGGAAATATTTCGAAGTTCCCAACACGCAGGCCGGTGGGTCTATCCAGGTCAGTCTCGCCGCCGAACACACCGTTATCGACTTCAGATTGCAAGGTGCGTCTGAAAACCGGTGCACCCGTGCGGGTCAGAGCCTGAATGGGTTCAGCGCTACGCCTTGCTCCTTGCTGTGCCCGTTCGCGGCCGCTCGCCTCCTGTCCAACTTCTTCAACAGGAAGTGTCTGAACGGTCGTCGTTTCCGGTATTGGCACGATTGATTGCGGGGCAAGTTCGTCGGCTTCGCCATCAAGGCTGCCGCGGATACTAAATACCGGATCGGCCTGCTGCGCCTGAGCGAAGCCTGCAAATGCCAGGATAAACAATACACAATACCAGATACGTACTAACATTTTCGCCGGTCTGAAAGGCAAAGCTGCGCCGCGCAGCGGTTCCGTTCGCTTTCCAAACAGTAAAGGAGGATGGTTAATGCATGGTTTCTCCACAGCCGCATATATTGGCTATCGCGGAAATGCCCTTGTTCTGACACAATATTAATAGCAAACCGGACGTGATTTTAGAGACCTCTGCTACGGTCGTGAAAGATACCATGCTGCAAAAGAGATTTTCGAAACCGACCCAGGGAAAGCATGAGTGTGTCCTTCCTTCGGTGCTAACCCATCAGATTGCGTACAGGAAAGAATGTTGAAATGAGCAATGCTGTGGCCACTAAGCCGAGCGCCGGCGAAGAAGAAACACGACAGTGGCTACAATCTTGCGCGCGCACGCTAGATGTCGAAATCGACGGCCTCAATCAACTGAAACAGGCTCTGGGAAACGGTCTGAGCGGCCCCTTTTGTGAAGCGATCGAAGTGATTCGCGCATTGAAAGGGCGGCTCATTGTGACCGGCATCGGCAAAAGTGGCCATGTTGCAAAGAAAATAGCTGCCACCTTGGCGTCGACAGGAACGCCGGCCTTTTTTGTTCATGCCGGCGAAGCAAGTCATGGCGATTTGGGGATGATCACACCTGATGATGCGGTGATTGCTCTCTCATGGTCCGGCGAGACGCAGGAACTCGCCTCCACAATTGCCTACTCCAGACGCTTCCGAGTTCCGCTTATTGCAATGACCGCAGGAAGGGAGAGCGCTCTGGCACAAGCCGCAGACATCGTTTTGTTAGTGCCACGCATAACGGAAGCCTGTCCGCATGGTCTCGCTCCTACAACGTCGACGATCCTGCAAATGTCACTGGGTGATTGTCTCGCCCTTGCGCTTTTGGAGGCGCGGGGATTTTCGGCGGCGGATTTCAAAAAATTTCATCCAGGCGGTCGCCTGGGTGCCAGCTTGCAATATGTCCGGGATATCATGCATGTGGGAGGCGCTGTGCCTACCGCACCAGCGGGAACCCTGGTGCGCGAAGCCATCGTCCTTATTTCCCAAAAGGGATTTGGCTGTGTTGGAATTCTTGATACGGCAGGGCATCTGTGCGGAATCATTACGGATGGCGATCTACGCCGTCATCTATCCGCGGATATTCTGGCGAGCCCGGTAGAAGAAATTATGAGCGCTTCACCAAAGACGGTACCGCCGGATATGCTGGTCGGGGCCGCGCTGGAAATCATCAACAGCTCCGAGATCACAGCTCTTTATGTCGTAGAAGACAAGAAGCCCGTGGGAATCGTTCATTTCCACGACCTGCTTCGTATTGGGACTGCCTGACATTCGCTGCGGTTTATTCAAGCCAGCACAACCCGGCAATCGCACTAATCAATCAGTACGCTGAGGTTTCATTAGAATTTTCTGACAAATCTTAGGATTTGATTAGGGATAATCCACCTAAAATTCGCCATAATTGACGGAGGCGTGCTTCCGTTTCATTTGGTGAGCCCTGATGGATTTAGCGACAATCATTGGAATCATTGCCGGCGCCGGCGTTGTCGTGGGCGCCATTTTTGTTGGCGGTGATATTACGCAGTTCATCGACACACCATCTGTCATGATCGTGTTTGGCGGCGGTCTGGCGGCAACTCTCATCCGGTTTCCGCTTTCAGGCATCATGAGCGCCTTTGTCGTCGGTGGCAAAGTTGCCTTCACGCACAAAAAGACGGCACCGCGTGAGATGGTGGAAAAGATTTCAGAACTCTCCGATCTGGTGCGTAAGAACGGACCGCTTGGACTTGAAAACGTCGATATCGACGACAAAACCTTGGCCAAAGGCGTGCAATATGTTGCCGATGGTTACGATGCTGACTTCATCAAGGACGCGATGGAGCGGGAACGGGATCTCTATCTTGATCGGCTGATGGAAGGAAGGCGGGTCTTCAAGGCGCTTGGCGACTCAGCCCCTGCTTTTGGCATGATCGGTACGCTGGTCGGACTGGTGCAAATGTTGGCAACCATGGACGATCCTTCCACCATTGGCCCTTCCATGGCTATTGCCCTTCTGACAACGCTTTATGGCGCGTTGCTATCAAACCTGGTCTGCCTGCCGCTTGTCGATAAACTTGATGCGAAATTTGATGTCGAATCCCTCAATCAGACTTTGGTGATCGACGGCGTCATGCAAATCCGCGAAAACAAGAGCCCGGCGCTTATCCGCGAAATGCTGATCGCTTATCTTCCGGAAAAAATGCGGGACGATATAGTGGAAGCAGCGTAACGCTTTAACGTGAATATCGTTCCTGGAGGTTCCCGTGGCACGCAAAAAACCGGTAAGTGAAGGCGCGCCAGAATGGCTTGTGACCTTTGCCGATTTGATGTCACTGCTGGTCTGCTTTTTCGTGCTCATCATTTCGTTTTCCATTCAGGATAAGCAGAAACTGCAGGTTGTCGCCGGCTCGATGCGGGAAGCATTCGGTGTCAAAACCGATTCACGTCGTAACGGTATTGTCGAGATAGAAGGCATTCCTGTCCGCGAATACATGAGATCGGTTTCCCAGCGAGAGCATGATCAGGATACTGATTTTGCAACCGAACGACACGACAAGAAACGCAAGCAGGGGCCGGAGGCAAACACACACGATGTCGAAAAAACCGACATCGACCGACCGCGCCAATTTGCCAGCGCAGCCGCCTCCTTGCGCCAGGCCTGGCAGGAACTTCCCGAAATCACAGAGATTTCAAACAACCTGATCGTTGAAGAAAACGATGATGGTCTCAATATCATGCTGGTCGATCAGGATGGTCGCTCGATGTTTCCTGAAGGCTCCCGGTATCCCTATCAGACAACCAGACGCATATTGGCGAAGATGGCACCGGTCCTGCGTGCCATGCCCAATCGGGTGAAAGTCACCGGGCATACCACATCAAGCCAGTCCTCGGTCGATCCCAGCTATACGAACTGGGAACTCTCTGCAGATCGCGCGAATGCCGCACGACAAATTCTTGTTGAATATGGATTGCCGCAGGATCGCATACATTCCGTGGTCGGCAAGTCTGACTCCGAACCGTTGTTTCCAAATGACGCGTTTTTATCCGCCAACCGCCGCATATCTATTCTGTTGATGGCGGAAGCACCACCATTGCCGCTGGGACATCAGCCTTAAGCCAGGCCGACCGGCATCACCGAACGCGTTATTTCCGGTCAGTCGACCGGTTCCACTTTCAGGTTGGCCCCTTCGACGTTGACAACGCGCACACGGCTTCCTGTTTTCAGATCAGGGCCGCTCACACGCCAAATTGTGTCATCAATCTTGACCTTGCCACGCCCCTGCTCAATCCCTTCACTCAATTCAAACTCCCGTCCTACGTAGCGGGCTCCACGCATGTTCAGCTGCGGATCCTCGGACGAAGCGGCGGCCTTTTTCATATAGTGGCGACCGACAATCAGGCAGACAATCGCGATGGCCAGAAACAGCAGCGCGTTAATCTGCCAGGCCCAGTCAAAAAAGACAGCAAGCGTGCCAACGATCAGCGCTGAAATACCAAACCACAGAAAAAAGCTTCCCGGCGCAAGAATTTCGAGCCCAAGCAGGAAAAGCCCGACGATATGCCAAGTCCACGGTCCGAGCTCAGCAACAATGCGTTCAATTACGCTCACCCGTTTTCTCCGTCATTGTGACCAGTCGGCGGCACCCGTCCGGAACGGCGCTGACCGCCACCACCGTCCTTACCGAAGGCTTCTTTAGCCAATTCACCGATCCCGCCAAGCGATCCCAGGATCGACGTTGCTTCGATGGGCAGGAACAGAACTTTCTGATTTGGCGACCGCGCCATATCGGAAAGCGCTTCGACATATTTATTGGCAACGAAATAGTTGACCGCCTGAACGTCGCCATGAGCGATAGCCTCGCTGACGACCTTCGTGGCCTGCGCTTCTGCCTCAGCCTGGCGTTCCCGAGCTTCAGCGTCTCTAAAGGCGGCTTCTCTGCGCCCTTCGGCTTCAAGAACCTGAGATTGTTTTTCACCTTCAGCGCTCAATATTGCGGATTGTCTCTTGCCTTCGGCTTCCAAAATCGACGCACGCTTTTCGCGCTCAGCCTTCATCTGACGGCCCATTGCGTCGACCAGATCTTTCGGCGGATTGATGTCCTTGATTTCGATACGCGTAATCTTGATACCCCACGGTTCTACCGCCGCATCCACGACGCGCAGCAGCTGCGCATTGATTTCATCACGATTGGAAAGCAGCTGATCGAGGTCCATTGATCCCATCACCGTCCGAATATTGGTCATCGTCAGGTTCAAAATCGCGTTTTTAAGGCCGGACACTTCATAGGCGGCCTGGGCAGCTTCCAGGACCTGATAGAAAGTGACACCATCGGCCGTGACCGTCGCATTATCCTTGGTGATCACTTCCTGGGAAGGAACATCGAGCACCTGTTCCATCATATTCAGTTTCGCGCCAATCCGATCTACAAACGGGACAATGATGTTTAATCCTGGCCGTAGGGTCCGGGTGTAGCGACCAAAACGTTCGATGGTATAATTAAATCCCTGCGGCACTGTTTTGACGCCGGAGAAGAATACGATAACGGCCAACACGACCAGGACGATAACAACGACGTCAAATCCGAAAAAATCCATATCAGCTTTCCCAAAAGGACTCATTTTCAATGCCGCCTCACCGGTAGGCTGACTGGTTTTCAGCCACAAGCGGACAGGCAATATGCACGCAGAACACGAAAGGTGTTTCAACCTTTCCGGGACACACTTTTACAGAAAATACGCAAAAAACACGATGCAGCGTCCGGTGGTTAGATCCAACCCATCAACTCACGACGAACAACCGTATCGAGCACGTTCATACCATGCTCACTGTCATTGAGACAGGGGATATGTGCAAAATTGCTACCGCCATTTTCCTCAAAAATTTCGCCGGCTTCCCCGGCAATTTCCTCAAGCGTTTCAAGACAATCCGCTACGAAGCCCGGATTGATCACAGCAATGTTTTTCATGCCCTTTTTGGCGAGAGCTTCCACCGTCTTGTCTGTGTAGGGCTGTAGCCATTCTTCAGGCCCGAACCGGGATTGAAAGGTGATCTGAAATCTGTCTTTCTCCCATCCCAACGCTTCACGCACGAGCCGTGTCGTCTTCTGGCAATGACAATGATAGGGATCGCCCTTGTCAAAATAGCTCTGAGGAATGCCGTGAAAAGACGCCAGTACCGTTTCCGGCTCAAACGGCAACTCGGCCAACTTATCTCGAATCGACTGGGCCAGAGCTTCGATATACACCGGATCATCATGATAGGGAGGAACGGTTCTGATTGCCGGCTGCCATCGCATTTTGGCAAGAGCTTCAAACACTTTGTCATTGACTGTCGCAGTGGTGCTGGCCGCATATTGCGGATAGAGCGGGAACACGAGAATGCGGTCACAACCCTGCTCTTTCAGTTTTTCGAGCTTCTCCGCAATCGAAGGGTTCCCGTAGCGCATCGCCCATTCAACAACAACGCTTTCATTGCCTGCCATCATCTGAGAAAGCTTTTCAGACTGGCTTCTGGTGATCGTCCGCAGTGGCGACTCGTTTTTTTCCTCATTCCAGATTGACTTGTAGGCCTCCCCGGATTTTTTCGGTCGGCGCATGAGCACGATGCCGTAAAGGATGGGATACCAGAAAAATCTAGACCATTCGATCACCCGTCGATCAGAAAGGAACTCTGCAAGATAACGCCGCATTGACCAGTAGTCCGTGCCATCCGGCGTTCCCAGATTGATCAGCAACACGCCAATTTTTCCTGAATTGGTCTTGGGGTGATTGGACGGAAAATTCTCTTTAGAAGGATGTGCAAAAGTTTGTGACGACACTGGCTGGCGTTCTTTCTTCATTAGAAGTCCGTCTCTTGGTGGCCGAAATCGGGTCTGGAACTTTGATTAACCGGTGAACTTGATAGAGGCCACCTATTTTGAGCAAACATCAGATGGCTTATTGCCGCACAAAAACGGGCAAATCAGATTTCAATGATCAGATCCGGCCAAACGGTCATGGTCTGTTCGTGGATATATGTTTTACGACCGGATCGATCTGTGGATCAACCGGGTACTAAAATGTTGGCAGGAAAGATGATGAACGAACACATTCAGCCCGCAGAAAACAGGTTCCGGCAAATTACCCCAAGTGAGCATTGCTAAGAAGGATGCGTTTCACTCATAAACGCGTTCGTCGGCAATAATCTTGCCGTCATTGGGTAGAGACCCGGGCGCAACCAACTCCACGTCCCCTTTGAGTTTGGTGATATCGCGCAAGGATTCCGCGATCCGGCAGTCAAGACCGCTATTCACCTGTTCTGCTTCCACCGCAAGCACCATCACATCCTGTTCGCCTGAGCGAGATACAGTGAGCCGGGCTCGACCAACGCCCTCATGCCGCTTGACCACCGTGTCAATCTGACCGGGATCAACAAACATACCCTTCACCTTGGTCCGCTGATCTGCCCTGCCCATCCATCCTTTGATGCGGATGTTTGTGCGGCCACAGGGAGAGTCGCCCTCCATGATTGCCGACAGGTCTCCGGTGCCAAACCGGATCAGAGGATATGTACGGTTAAAGCTGGTAACGACCACTTCCCCGACCTCGCCCGGTGCAACGGGATCTCCTGTACCGGGGCGGACAATTTCCACGATGTAATTTTCGTTGACGATCATGCCGTCTTCCGCCTCGCTTTCATAGGCAATAACGCCCAGATCAGCGGTTGCATAGCACTGCCTGACCGTGATGTCCTGTTCTGCATATTCCTGCCGCAGTGAGGGGAACAATGCGCCCCCGGACACCAAAGCCTTGGATATCGTGGACACGTCCAAACCTTCAGCGCGCGCTTCGTCGAGCAGCACTTTCAGGTAATCCGGTGTGCCGGTATAGGCAGACGGTCGCAGCGTGGCGATCGCCTGCAACTGCATCTCGGTGTTGCCGGTTCCCGCCGGAAAAACCGCGCACCCCAGCGCCCGAGCGCCTGTATCCAGAATGAACCCGCCCGGTGTCATGTGGTAGGAAAAAGTGTTGTGAACGATATCGCCGCGCCGAAATCCAGCTGCAAACAAGGCCCGAGCAGCATTCCAGGGATCACCACCGAGCCCCTGCGGCTCCCATACTGGGCCGGGCGACATGAAAACCCGCCCGAATTGGCTGGCATCCCCGGCAACGAATCCACCAAATGGCGGCTCTGCCGTCTGTTCTTCCATCAGGCTATTTTTGCGCATAACAGGCAGCGTCTGCAGAGCATCGCGGGACGTCACCGCTACCGCATCGACATCAGCAAGCCGACGGGCCCAGCCTGGCGCGGTGTTCTTCGCATGGGAGAGCAGGTCCGGAAGACGCCGAAACAGATCCGATTCACGAATATCGCAAGCCCTTGTTTCAAGCTCGTCAAAATAGTCAGGGCGTTTCATACCAGTTCTCCCATCGTATCAGATACCGCAGGGCTTGTTTTTATCGGGACGTTGGTCATGCCAGCCAGCGCTTGCGTCGTTTATAATGTTTGACATCGCGAAATGATTTTCGCCCTTCCCCGCCCACGCCAAGGTAAAATTCCTTCACGTCTTCATTTTCACGCAGTGCGCTGCCCTCCCCGTCAAGAACAACGCGCCCGGATTCAAGAATGTAACCGTACGTGGCATATCTGAGCGCCACGTTGGTGTTCTGTTCGGCGAGCAGAAAGGAAACACCTTCGTTACTGTTGAGCGCCTGCACGATTTCGAAAATCTCTTCGACCAGTTGCGGCGCGAGACCCATACTGGGTTCATCGAGAAGAATCATTTCGGGGCGGGACATCAGCGCCCGGCCTATGGCACACATCTGTTGTTCGCCGCCGGATGTGTAGCCGGCTTGCGAGCTTCGCCGTTCTTTCAATCGCGGGAAATATTGATAGACGCGTTCGAGATCCGCCCGGATCGCAGCGTTCCCATCACGCCTTGTGTAGGCACCTGTCAGAAGATTGTCTTCAATACTAAGATGACCAAAACAGTGACGCCCTTCCATCACCTGTATACATCCCCGACGCACGAGGTCATTGGGTGAGAGGGCTTGCACCTCATCGCCATTGAACAGGATATTACCCTTGGTGACTTCACCTCTTTCGGCGCTCAACAGATTGGAAATCGCTTTTAGAGTGGTGGTCTTGCCTGCACCGTTCGCGCCAAGAATGGCAACGATTCCACCTCTGGGAACGGTGAGGGAAACGCCTTTCAGCACGAGAATGACATGATCGTAAATCACTTCAATATTGTTGACTGACAGGATATCCGGCGTTTCCGCCTCAGTCTTCTGTCCTGTCTCAGCTGCGACCAGCATGATGTCACTCTCCAGCAATTGACGCCAAATTTTGGCTGCGTTATCGGCCCGGAAATCGGTGTCCCGGGCCGGGTGCCGAACGAAAGTCCGGCTTCTTCATGCAGTCCTATCAGTTGCCACAGGGCAGTGCTGACCGGTCTGGCCAAGGCGCATTGTTCTTGGCGTATTCTTCAGCCTTCGCTTTTTCCAGCGGCTCGATTGCAGCCCGATCGGGCATGATGTGCTCGCTGGCTTTGACAAACTGAGTACCGTCCCACTCCAGCATCCAGCCACCGCCATGACCGGTGTGGTTGTCACAGGCCGTTGCAAAAGGAGCTGTCATGCCAGCCATGCCGAGGGCTTCGAGCCTTGCTTCATCGATGTTGAGATTTTCAAGGCCCCAACGAAGTTGCTCTGCCGTGACCGCCTTTGTATCGAAATGCTCCTGGGCTTCTTTGATGCCTTCGACAAGTATCATCGAGATCACAAGACCACGCTGATAGAACACAGTGTTCATATCGTCAGCGTTTTCGAGCAGTGAGTTACCGGCATCAACGACATGTTTCTTGACATCCGCCAACACGGGATAGTCACCGGGAACGTTCCAGCTGATTGAACGATACCCTTTGCCTTTATCGCCTACGGCCTTGAGGTCACCATCATAACCGGACCACCAGACACCGACGAACTTATCCATAGGGAAACGTGTTTTGACGGCTTCGGTGATGGCACCGGCATTCATTGCGCCCCATCCCCACATCACCACATAATCGGGCTTTTCGCGGCGAACCTGCAGCCACTGCGCGGACTGGTTCTGCATTTCTTTCAGGCCGACAGGGATCGGCAGGAAGGTGAAGCCGTGCTTTTCCGCCATGGCTTCGATCAGCGGGATTGGCTCTTTTCCATACGGATGATCCAGATGAAGCAGGGCAATTTTCTGACCCTTCAGCTTATCGAGATCGCCATCGGAAATATGATTGAGGATCATCGATGCCGCATCCCAATAGGAGGAAGGCGGATTGTACGCCCAGGCAAAAACATCGCCGTCCGACATCGGAGAAAAGCCATATCCAGGGGCTAAAATCGGAATTTTGTCGACATTGGTGCGCGGCAGGACCTGAAGCGTGATGCCGGTAGACCAAGGCTGAGTAACGATGGCCTTGCCCTTGGTTTTTTCATAGCATTCAACACCCTTGTTGGTGTTGTAGCCAGTCTCGCACTCGTCATAGACAATCTTGACACCGTTCACGCCGCCATCGCGGGCGTTCAGCATCTCAATGTAATCCCTTTGGCCATTCATCAAAGGAATGCCGGTCGCAGCAAATGGCCCGGTTCTGTACGAAAGGTTGGGTACATAAATTTCTTCTGCTGCGGCCAGAGGCACAGCCAACAGCACTGCCCCTGCTATACCCGCAGCGAGCGTCTTCGAAATTCCATTCATCTTCATATTTTCCTCCACAGTATTTCTTCCATTGTAGCCGGGCGTCCTGCACTGATCAGAGGATCAGTGCGGGAATGGCCAGATGACAAGCTTTTCGCGAATAACCGCCCAAAACCTCGCCAGCCCATGTGGTTCGACAATCAAGAACGTGACGATCAATGCTCCGATGATCATGACGTTGATGTGCTCCAGTGTCGCAACATTGACACTCAAGCCAAGCATCCCTGGAATAAGATTAATAATGACCGGCAGCGCAACAATGAGGATCGCTCCCAGGAAATTTCCCAATATGCTGCCAAGACCGCCGATGATCGCGATGAACAGGATCTGGAAACTCAGCGGAATATCAAACAGGTTCGGCTCGGCGGCCCCTTTCCAAAGGAAAACCATCAGCGCACCGGCGATTCCGACGATGTAGGAACTGACGGCAAAGGCTGTAAGCTTTGCCCGCATCAGATTGATCCCGACAAGTTCCGCGGCTATGTCCATATCGCGCACCGCCTTCCACATGCGGCCATAGCGTCCCCGGGTCAGGTTGATGGACAACCAGAACACGACGGTCACCGCAACCAGAACGAAATAGTACTGAACGACCGGAGAGGCCGTCGGTCCGGTGACAGTCAGACCAAACATGTCCATGGTCCGCACCTCGATGGCACCAGAGGCATTGTCGTTGTAAAGCCACGACCATTTCTCAAACAGCCAGACAAGAAAGAACTGCGCCGCCAATGTCGCAATCGCGAGATAAAATCCTTTGATCCGAAGCGATGGCAAGCCGAACGCAACGCCAATGGCTGCAGAGAAAAATCCCGACAGCGCCAGCGCGATAACAAAGTTCAATTCCGGAAAAATGGTCGTAATTTTGTAGCAGGCATACGCGCCCACTCCCATAAAGCCGGCTGTCCCCAGAGAAAGCTGCCCTGCATAGCCGGTCAGGATATTCAAGCCGAGCGACGCCAGAGAATAAATCAGCACCGGAACCAGGAGGGCCTTGAACGTAAATTCACTTGCGGTCAACGGGAAGACAACATAGGCGAGCAGCAAAAAGAAGATGAGAAGAAAAGCATCCTGACGCACCGGAAACAGCGCCTGATCGGATTGGTAGCTGGTCTTGAATTGGCCTGCGGTTCTATAAAGCACTGCTCTTCCCTCCGGCCAATCAGACGCGTTCGATAATGCGTTCGCCGAACAGACCTTGAGGCCGGAACAACAGCACAATCAATGCGAATATAAAGGCGAACCACGTTTCAGTGTTGCCACCCAGCAGCGGTTGGCCCCAGTAAATCTCGAACAGTTTCTCAAGCAGACCAATCGCGATGCCGCCGATAATGGCACCTGAAACCGACTCAAGACCGCCCAACATCAGAACCGGCAACGCTTTATAGGCGATCACCTCAAGTGCGAATGATACGCCCGCCCTCGCTCCCCAGACAATGCCCGTAACCAATGCAATCACGCCGGCAATGAACCAGACCAGAACCCAAATCGTCGAGAGCGAAATTCCGACTGATAACGCTGCCTGATGATCATCGCCCAGTGCGCGAATTGCCCGGCCCATGGAAGATTTGTTCAAGAATATCAGAAGCCCGACCACCAATACGATCGCCATTCCCACAGCTGTCAGATCCTTCTGCTCAATCAACACGAAGCCGCCAAAGGGCTCCAGTTCAAAAGCGCCAGTGGGAATGCCGAGCTGTTCGGTAATCATTATCTTGTTTTCGCCACCGAAAACGAACTCTCCAAAACCGATCAGAAACAAGGTGATTCCAATCGTGGCCATGAACAGGACGATATCGGGTTGATTGACCAACGGGCGGAGCACAACACGCTCAACGGTCATGGCGAGCAGGTACATAACCCCGAGCGTCACCGGAACGGCTGCCCAGGCCGGTAAACCTGCCTCATAAAGTCCCACAAGGGTCAAGGCGGCAAACACCACCATGATACCTTGCGCAAAATTGAATATGCGGGAGGATTTAAAGATCAGAACGAATCCGAGCGCGATCAGCGCATACAGCACTCCTGAAACCAAGCCCTCCCACAGAACCTGGAGCAGAAAGTCCGGGGCAGCGGCCATTTGGACAAACGGATCAATAAAGATCTTGTATAGCGTTTCCATCCCCAATACTCCCTAATGCGGCACGCCAAGATAAGCGTCGATAACTTCCTGATTCTTCTGCACTTCTTCTGGCAAACCATCCGCAATTTTACGACCATAATCCAGAACCACGACTCGGTCAGAGAGATCCATCACCACACCCATGTCATGTTCAATCAGGGCAATCGTCGTGCCATATTGTTGATTAACGTCCAGAATGAAGCGTGACATGTCCTCTTTCTCTTCAAGGTTCATGCCCGCCATCGGTTCATCCAGCAGCAGCAGATCCGGCTCCATCGCCAGCGCGCGTGCCAGTTCAACCCGTTTTTGCAGCCCATAGGGCAGCCGACCGACAGGTGTCCGGCGAATGTGCTGGATCTCCAGGAAATCGATGATCTCCTCGACTTTCTGTCGATGATCGATCTCCTCCCGCATGGCTGGACCATGCCAGATCATTTGCAGGAAAATGTTTGAGGTCATCCGCGTCGCCCGACCGGCCATGATGTTGTCCAACGTGGACATGCCTTTGAACAGCGCAACGTTCTGAAATGTTCTGGCGATGCCCTGACCTACCGCCTGATGCGGTTTCATGGACCGGCGCACTTTGCCGCGAAAGGTAATTTTTCCCTCTTGCGGTCGATAAAAGCCGTTGATCACATTAAGCATCGAGGTCTTTCCAGCGCCGTTAGGCCCGATGATTGCCCGAATTTCGCCCTTCAAAACATTGAAGGAGATGTCACTGACAGCCTTGACGCCACCAAAGCGCAACGAGACATTTTCGATGTTCAGCAAAACATCACCGGCATCGAGCACTGTGCTGTCCCCACTGTTTTTGATATCGCCGGGTTTCGTGGGCGCGTTCATTCCGCTGCCTCCCTGACCACATCTGAAGCTTCGGGGTAGGGCTTCATTTGCCGAATTTCGATTGTGGCCTCCAAAATCCCCTTTCGTCCGTCCTCAAATGTAACTTCGGTTCGAATATGCTTCGACGGCGAACCGTCATAAAACGCATCGATCAGGGGCCCGTACCGATCGGAAATGAAAGTGCGCCGAACTTTTTGGGTGCGCGTCAGCTCGCCATCATCTGCGTCCAGTTCCTTGTGCAGGATCAGGAAACGCTGAATTTGCGCGCCCGACATCATCGATTCGTTCGAAAGGTCCCGATTGACCTGATCGACGTGGCTCTCGATCATTTTGTAAACTTCAGGGTGAGCGGCCAGTTCCTGATAACTGGCGTAGGCGATGTTGTTGCGTTCTGCCCAGTTCCCCACGGCAACAAGATCAATATTGATGAAGGCAGCGCAAAATTCCTTCTCGTGACCGAAGGCCACCACTTCCTTGATGTTAGGAAAGAACTTGAGCTTGTTTTCGATGTATTTGGGCGCAAACATGCTGCCGCTATTCAACTTGCCGACATCTTTTGCCCGGTCGATTATTTTCAGATGCCCTTCGTCGGTAAAGAAACCGGCATCGCCCGTATGCATCCAGCCATCTTCCGTTTTTGTTTCCCGTGTGGCTTCTTCATTCTTGAAATAGCGAAGGAAAACACCCGGTGATTTGTAGAGCACTTCGCCGTCGTCGGCGATGCGAATTTCAACATCGGTCGCAGGCGGTCCGACAGTATCTGCCCGTATTGCGCCATCAGGCTGGATCGTTACGAAAACGCTGCCTTCAGTCTGGCCATAAAGCTGTTTCAGATTCAGCCCCAGCGAGCGATAGAAACTGAAAATTTCGGGGCCAATCGCCTCTCCGGCCGTGTAACTGACCCGCACTCTGGAAAAGCCCATATGATTTTTCAGGGGGCCATAAACAAAATACTCGCCGAGAAAATAAAGGATCCGATCGGAAAAGGCGACAGAGTCGCCATTCAGAATTTTCTCTCCGGAGCGTCTGGCAACGGCCATGAAAAAATCGAACATCTTGCGCTTCGGGCGGCCTGCATCTTCCATGTCAACGGTTATGGTGGTCAACATGTCCTCAAACACACGGGGCGGTGCAAAAAAGTAAGTCGGCGCTATTTCACGTCTATCTTCAGCCACCGTCTCAAGGCTTTCAGGGCAATTGACGCAATAACCAGCTGTATAGGACTGGCAAAGCGAGAAAACATGATCGCCGACCCACGCCAGTGGGAGATAGGCTAACGTTTCATCCCGCTCGTTCAGCCCTTCAAAGGCATTGGCATTTTTTGCGGTGACAACAAGGTTTTCATACGTAAGAAGAACACCTTTGGGTTTGCCTGTTGTTCCTGATGTATAAAGTATAACAGCAACATCACTGCTCTTCAGGCCCGCTATCGATTTTTGCCATTCCTTGCTGATTGCGGGGTCGGCAGCCAGGCGCTCCTGACCTCTCAGCTGAACACTTTCAAAGTTGTGCAGACGGCTGTGGTCGTAATCTCTCAATCCACGTTCTTCGTCATAAATCAGGTGAGCGAGTTTGGGCAGCTGATCTTGCAGGGACAAAACCTTGTCGACCTGCTCCTGATCTTCGCAAATGGCAAAATTGACATCTGCATGCTCAAGCACGAAGACCATTTCCTTGGCAACGGAGTCGGCATAGACAGGAACGGGAATTGCTCCGAGGGACTGGACAGCAACAATTGACCAGTAAAGGCGCGGTCGATTGGACCCGATGATTGCAACAGCATCACCGGCCTTCAGTCCAAGATTGGATAATCCAATGGCAAACCGGCGAATCTCGTCTTCAACTTCCTGCCATGTCCAGGATTGCCAGATCCCCAAATCCTTTTCCCGCATCGCCGGTCGATCTGGCCATTGCTTCGCATTACGCAGCAGAAGACCCGGAAAAGTTTCATCGTTCGCGCTATCGACGTGTGTCGATCCGGACATGGCGTCTTCATCCCTGCCGGCGCTCCAATTTTTTGGGCGCTCTGTTTTCTCTTTTTCTTTCCTCACGACGGCTCGGGCAACAGCGTTGAACCTGTCCTTCGCAGAGGCGATATTCACAAACGCTACCTCATGCTCATGTCTTGAATATGAGCCAATTGTTTCGAATTGTTTCAGCGGCGAGAACGGCTAGCGCAAACGATATAATTGGCCTTTAATGCGCATATGGAACGTATCGACCCAACACTGCAATCAGGCACCGAACCCGCGTCGCTGGCCGAAGCGCGGCTTGATCTGCTGCAGGCAGCCCTGGACCATATCAATCAGGGGTTCACAGTATTTGACGCCGATTTGAGATTGGTGGCCTGGAATACCAGGCTGTTCGATATGCTCGACCTCCCGCTTCGTCTTGCGATCAGAGGCACGCATCTGGCGGATTACTTCAGGGTAATTGCCGAACGGGGCGAATATGGAGAAGGCGATGTTGAGGATCAGGTGAAAATGCGGGTCGAGAGAGCCCTTGCATTTCAGCCTCACTATTTCGAACGAATGCGTCCGACAGGACAAATCATTGCGGTACAGGGAACTCCTCTGCCGATGGGCGGGTTCGTGACAACTTATACCGATGTCACTCAAGAACGGCACTATCAGGAGGAACTGGAAAAAACCGTAGAAGAACGAACCAGAGCGCTGAGGCAGAGCGAGGACTGGTTGCGGGTTGTCATGGACAATGTTCCTGCCCTCATTGCTTACATGGCGCCAGGCCCGATCTATCATTTTGCAAATCGTCGATATGCAGAATGGTTTGGCCACACGCCAGAAACGATTCAGAACCGACTGGCGAGAGATGTCATCGGGGCTCCGCTATTTGATCAGCTCGAACCGGAAATCAGGCGCGTTTTTGCCGGCCGTGCCGTCTCATACGAATATAATCGTGCCGATGATACCGGCAAACCCGTCTATATGCGCTCAACTCTTATTCCCGACATGGATACTGCAGGAAACGTGCTTGGGTGCTTTGTGCTTTCCCTGGATATTACAGAGCAAAAGCATAGTGAAACTGTCCTGGTTGAAACGCAGCGCATGGAGGCAGTGGGACAATTGACCGGAGGGCTTGCACATGACTTCAACAATCTTCTGACAGTCATAATCGGCAACTTGCTTGCGCTGCGCGGCGACGCGCTTCAGGCTTGGGCCGAAGATCGGGAAGGCCCAATTGCACGCATCGATCCAGCTCTCCATGCCGCTCAGCGCGGGGCGGAGCTGACAAAACGCCTCTTGGCCTTCGCACGCGGTGAGCCACTTGATCCAAGCGAAGTCAACATTGGAACTCTCGTCGACAATGTCGTTCAGCTGCTAAGAGGGTCTCTTCCCAAGAACATTTCGCTGGAAGCACCTGGTAGTGAAGATCCGCTTCATGCGCGGATCGATCCCGGGCAATTCGAAAATGCTCTTGTCAATCTGGCACTCAACGCCCGGGATGCGTTTGAAGGGGGTGGCACAATCCGGATAGAAGTGTCACAGCGTCACTTCTCTGAACTTGAGGCCGAAGAGCTGGGCATTCGCTCGGGGATCTACGCAAATATTGCGGTAACGGACAATGGCTCTGGAATGGATTCCACGACCCAGCGTCATGCCTTTGAACCCTTTTACACGACCAAAAAATTCGGCACGGGCAGTGGTCTCGGACTCGCCATGGTATATGGTTTTTCCAAGCAGTCCGGCGGATTGGCACGTCTACATTCTGAAACGGGCATGGGAACAACGGTATCACTTCTGCTGCCGGTGATTTCCGCCGCAGATGTTCATTTGGACGAAGAACTCGAAGAAGCGATACCGGATAATCTGGGACAGGAGCGCCTCATTCTTCTTGTAGAAGACGAGCCGGATGTCGCAACAATTGTCAGTGAGCAACTGCAACAGCTGGGTTTTAATGTCCTTGTCGTTCATGATGCCAAAGATGCCCTCGAACTGATCAGCGATATTGAAGACATTGAATTTATGTTGAGCGATATTGTCATGCCCGGAGATATGGACGGTATTCAACTGGCGGGATCAGCCAAGAAAATACGTCCCGGCCTGCGCATAGCGCTGATGAGCGGCTACAGACACAGTATCGAAGCCGATTATGACCGTCCTGAAAAAATGGACGCAATTCGCTGGCCCGTCCTTGCCAAACCGTTCAACCTGGTGGACCTTGCTCGAACCCTGAACGTGATATCCTGATATGCAGAGCACACGGCACGAAAACCGAACAGCGGACCCGGAAGACTCTGGCAGTCTTCTGATAGACATTGTCGATGATGAGCGTGAGATCGGTGAGCTTCTGGCCAAGACGCTAGCTTCTTATCGGTTTCGAAGCCGTATTTTCACGTCGGCATTTTCAGCTCTGGACGGATTTGAACAGGAACGACCCGCGCTCGTTGTCATCGATCTCGGCCTCCCGGACATGGATGGCATGGAGCTTATCAATCGTTTGCGTGCTGCCGCACCGGTCGCCATTATCGTTCTGTCCGGACGCAGTCATACAGGCGATCGGATCATGGGGCTCGAACTCGGTGCGGATGATTACATCGTCAAGCCTTTTGACCCCAGGGAGGTCGTGGCCCGCATTCGCAGCGTGCTGCGGCGCAGCGGTCTGCTGGATACTCAGATCCAAACGGTAAGCGGGACACAAAAGGCGCGTTTTGCCAACTGGGTTTTTGATCCCCATTCCATGCGGCTGATTTCGCCCAGCGGTCAGGAGAGTGACGTAAGCACCGGGGAAGCCGCCCTGCTCGAGATCCTGTTACGATCTCCCAAACGCGTACTGAGCCGTGACTACCTGCTGGATCATGGCGGAAGCGACGATTCCCTGGATCGCAGCATAGATGTACGCATTTCCCGCATTCGCAAGAAACTCAGCAAGGAAAGCGACAAACCGTTGATCCGAACAGTCTACGGTTCGGGTTACATGCTGACTGCTTCGGTGGAGTGGACCGAATAGGCTCCAGTTGCATCATCACCAAATACCGCCATGTCCAATCCGGTGAAAAAGTTTTGACCTCATAATTACAAAAAAACAGGCGCTCGATGGACGCCCGTTTTTGTCGGTTAAGGGGTCTGCCTACTTCATCAGGTCCGGCAGGATCGTTACAATCGACGGCCACATCCACAAGACGGCCAAACCGACGACCTGAATGAGAACAAATGGTATCACGCCTCGATAAATATGAGCGGTGGTTACCGATGGCGGTGCGACCCCGCGCAAGTAGAAAAGGGCAAATCCGAACGGCGGTGTGAGGAACGATGTCTGCAGGTTAATTGCAATCATGATCGTAACCCATTTGGGATCGAGGCTCCCGCCATAGATCACCGGGCCGACAATCGGTATGACGATGTAAATGATTTCCAGGAAATCCAGAACAAAACCCAGGAAAAACAGGACCATCATAACGATCAGGAAAACAACCCACTCTCTTTCAAAGGAAAGCAGAAATTCCTGGATATAGTGTTCTCCGCCGAACGATATCACCACAAGATTGAGCATCTGGGACCCGATCAGGATCGCAAACACCATACTGGTCACTTTGGCTGTCTCCCGCACCACGGGCGCCAGTATCTTCTTTCCTGCAAGGACGAAGCAGGAATAAATCAGGCCTCCGAATGCCAGATGATAGGCAATGACCGAAATGATGATTGCGACCCAGTTTTCGAAACCAATATTTGAGACCCCGGTTCGAAGATCGAAATTGGTTCCGAACAGCAGGAATATAACAATGGCGAAGGTCGACATTAGAATAAACCGCCCCCGGCCATCACCATCTTCAGACAGCTTGCGATGCGCCGCAAGCATTAGCGCGCCTGCCGCCCCCAAGGCTGCAGCAGGCGTTGGATTGGTGATACCGCCAAGTATGGAACCCAGCACGGCAACAATCAGGATCAACGGCGGGAACACCACGCGCAGCAGATCGATCTCGGCCAGTTTTGGCATCGCATACCGCAACCCATACAGTATCGCACCAAACGGAATTGCCTGATACAGGAACGTCCATCCGGGGCTGGTAATCGGCTGCACCAGTAATGCATCAACGAGGATTGCACCCACAACACCGACCCCGCCCACGATCAAAGGGACGGGCACATCGCCGGGAAACAGAGCATAGGTCGTCGTCAGTACCAGGGAGATGAAGAACAGGCCAACGAGCAGCACCATGGAAAGTGGTGGAAGAGTTGCGGCAATCTTGACAACTTCGGCCTGATCCAAATTCTCATCAGCTTTTTCGGCGGCAACGCCCGCAGCTTTGGCAGCTACAGAGCGATCCCATCTTTCCTGACCATGCAGTTCGATCAGGGAAGCCTTACATTGGTCCGAAACATTCGTCCGTAGCAGCCCCTGGTCTGAAAGCGAGGCATTACCATTGGCAGAAATTGTCTGAGACCCGGCTACGCCCAGCGTGCCCGCTGCACCGATCAGCAAAAGTCCAATAGCCGGAACCCCAAGGAACCAGAATAGCTTATGCTGAACACTGGTCGGTGTTCCGGTTACTTCATCATCAAAGGTAACGGGTGGCGCCTTTGTCGGATTAAACAAGGCATAGCCGAATGCAAAGGCAGCATACATTACCGCAAGCATGATCCCTGGGATAACCGCCGCCTGAAACAGGGTACCAACCGAAAGAACCGCCGGTTCGCCCAAATAGGTCAACGCGTCGGTACATCCGGCAAGCTTGGCGCGTTTTTCCTGCGCGGTGGCATATAGATCTCCCGCCAGGGTTCCCAGCAGAACGATCACGATAGATGGCGGGATGATCTGCCCCAGCGTACCGGACGCCGCTATGACACCCGTCGACAACTGCGGTGAATAACCGTTGCGCAGCATGGTTGGCAGCGAAAGCAGACCCATTGTTACGACGGTGGCGCCGACAATACCTGTTGAAGCAGCAAGAAATGCACCCACGACCACGACAGAGACAGCAAGGCCGCCAGGAAGCGGGCCGAAGACCCGCGCCATCGTCGTCAACAGGTCATTAGCGATTTTTGAACGCTCCAATGCAATGCCCATCAGAACGAACATGGCAACAGCCAACAACGTCTCAATCGACGGACCCGCCAGAACCCGCTCGTTCATACGATTGACGACAAAGGCGATGGTCCGGAAGAAAGCTCCATCGACGCCACGTTCAAACAATGGCACCAGTTCGGTCGGCAATTGTGGAAACTTGAAAATCGTGATGTCGTGTTTGGGAACCCCGCTCGCAACGATCTCTCGATAAGCCTCGCTCGCCGTATCAACGATTTCCTTTTGCAGAATACCTGCATTGGCAAGTACGGCGATAATCCCAAAGGAGATAACTGCGGAACCACCAATGGCGAATGCGACCGGATAGCCGGTCATGATGCCCATAAACAGGCAGAAGAAAACGATGATGAGGCTTAGCTCGACCCCGTCCAATCCAAAAAGCATAATCTGTTGCTGCCCTGTTCCGGTTATGCCGAGTGAGAGACTTCAGCGGGCGCAGGCCCATCACTGTCAGTCTCGAGGTCCTGATCACGATCCAGATATTTGCCGTAAGACTCCGGTCCTTCGATCAACTCAAGCAGATTTCGGTAGAAGAAAGAGAGACCTTGCAGGAACATCAATCCGGCAAACGAAATCAGAAGAATTTTGAATAGGAAGTAGCCGTCAAAACCGTTAGGCGAGAAGCCGATGGTTTCAACATTCCATTTCGTGACCCTTATTTTCCGTTCGAGTTGTTCCAGCGTGGTCGTCGTCGCTACTTTCGGGGTAATCAGGTGACGCCACATGAATGCCCATCCGAACAACCAGACGATTGTCATGAATGGCAACACGAAAAACAGCGATCCCAACATGTCGGTGATGCGCTTGCCCCGATAACTCATCGCGCTATAGAACAAATCCACCCGGACGTGTCCGCCCTGAATGAATGTGTAAGCCGCACAAAGCGCAACAATCAACGCGTTGTAGAGTTTCAATTCCTCGGCAAACCAACTGATATCCTTGGTGAAGGTGTAACCGAAGGGGCCCATCGATATTTCCGACAAGCGAAACATTCTCTGAACAGCGATGATCATGACCTGCTGCAGAACCATGATCAATGCAGCCCAGGCGGCAAGTCGACCGATCCAGTTATTGAGGCCCTCAGTTGCGCGGACAACACCCCATAGGAACTGCCGACGCCACAAACCGATAATCAGGATGATGACTGCAAGGTCGAATATGACAAAGAAAAATTCAGCCGATGCGCCGTAATATATGACGCGAACAAGCCACTCCATACTGGTCAAGTTGGCAAGTGTCGGCCATGCGCTCGGACTCGTCAAAATGGTGAAGAGACTGACGATCCCCCCCACCACATGACTGAAGAACCAGACTATGGCGTCTATCATCGTCTTGATAACCTATGGACTGTATCGAGCCCATCTGAAACGTGGTGCAGTATCCTCCCCCGCACCCGCTTCGGGCTCTGTTCCCCGTGTTGCCGGGCCGTTTTGTTTTTTTTGCCGGCCCGGCATGTTTTCAAACGCGCTTCAGGCTTTAGCCGAGAACGCGGTCTCGCTGTGTCTGGTAGACAGAGACCGACTGGGAAATCCAACCAGCAGATTTCTTCAGCGAGTCTGTATAAGAGTCGTAAATCTTCTTGAAGAGTTCGTCACTCATATACTCGTCATAAACTTTCTTGGATGCATCACCAAACGCGTCCCAGACAGCATCAGGGAACTGCGAAACGACAACGCCATCGGCAATCAGGCGTTGCAAGGCTGCACCGTTATTTGCCAGATACTGGGACATATTCCAGACATTGGCTTCACCGCAGGCCATCTCGATGATCTTCTGATGGGCAGGAGACAGACCGTCAAACACTTCACGGTTGGTCGCGCAGGTGAGGCTGGCGCTGGGCTCATGGAAACCGGCTGTATAATAAATCTTGGTGATTTCCTGGAAACCAGCTTTCTCGTCAGCCCATGGGCCGATCCATTCCGTACCATCGATCGCACCGGATGACAGCGCCTGATACACTTCCGAGCCCGGAATATTCTGAACGGATGCACCCATGTAACCCAGGGCTTTGCCACCCAGACCCGGCATACGGAACTTGAGGCCGTTGAAATCTTCCGGCCCCTTGATCGGCTCGCGGAACCAGCCACCTGCCTGAGAAGACGTGTTGCCTGCCGCAAATGATTTAAGGTTGAACAACTCACCAAGCTCATCGCCCAGCTCGCGGCCACCCATATGGTACCACCAGTTGTTGTGCTCGGTTGCTGTCATGCCGAACGGCACGCCGGTGAAAAACGCAAAACCGGGATGCTGACCGATGAAGTAATAGTCGGCACCATGATACATGTCCGCCTGACCGGAAGACACTGCATCGAACACCTCGAACGCACCAACAAGCTCACCTGCTGCCTTCACTTCAATTTCAAGCGTTCCTTCCGACATAGTGTTGACGCTATCTGCAACGCGCTGAGCAGCGTCGAAAACACCGGCAAGTCCACGTCCCCATGTGGTGACCATGGTTAGTTTGGTTTTACCCTGCGCGATGGCGGGTGCTGCAAGCGTTGTGGTTGCTGCGGCGGCACCGGCACCAATACCTGCGTTCTTCAAAAACGAACGACGATCCATATTTTCCTCCCAAATACGAGAATGCGAAACCTGAAGCTGCATTCCGATACGGACTTAATTTCTGAGTGTCCAGCCAGACAGTTGCATTTTTGGACCCACAGTGTCTAGTTGAAGAATCGCCCGTAGCGCCACTGTATAAATTACTGAAAAACTCAGTATTACTACGCAACACCGCGCAATAAGTCGTTTATATAAAGCAGAATTGGCTGTAATCCGGCTAAAAGGCAAAGATTGAAAGTACCGTGACACTCAAGACAAAACTATATCTCATCACGATCCTGCCGCTCGTGCTGGTATCGCTTCTGACAGCGATTGTCTTATGGATTCAATCAGAACGTTTCATCCTCGCTGAAGTGCAGGCAGTTGAACAAAAAATCCTCTCCGGAAAACAAACGGAGCTTGAAAATTATACACGCCTCGCCCTGACCGCTATCGAAGACGTCTATACGAACGAGCCTGGCGGTAAACTTGCCGCGCAGACCCGTGTCAAAGAGATCCTCAACACGATGGACTTCGGCGAAGACGGCTATTTTTATGTCTATGACTTTCAGGGTGTAAATCTGGTCCATCCCAAGATCGCAGACTATGTCGGACAGGATCTGTGGGATCTGGAAGACCCTACGGGAAACAAGGTGATTCAAAGTTTGATTGCGCAGGCGCGCCAGGGCGGTGGATTTCATCGCTACATCTGGCACAAGCCTTCGACCCGGGTGCTTGCGGAAAAACTCGGTTATGCCACCCAGCTCGATAAATGGGGATGGATGGTTGGAACCGGCATCTATATCGACGATATCGCGCGCGAAGTTGCATTGATTAAAGCGGAAATAGAGAAAAACGTGCAACAGACGGCAATCGTCATGTTTCTCATAACATTTGCCGCCGTTCTCATAGTCGCCGGGACAATAATCGGGTTCCGGATTTCCGAACAGCGCATTGCCGACCGCAAACTCAAGGAACTGACACATCGCATCGTCGACGTTCAGGAAGAGGAGCGTAAACGCGTCTCGAGCGAATTACATGACAGCATTTCGCAATTATTGGTCTCGATCCGCTATTCCCTTGATTTGGCCGAACTGAAATCACAGGCGATACCTGAAGCAAAGAAGTTGATCTCCAAATCACTGCAGATACTTGAAAATGCACTCAATGAAGTCAGGCGAATTTCGAAGGACCTCAGACCCAGCGTCCTGGACGATATGGGACTGGCAGCAGCCGTCATCAGCCTTGGCAAGGAATTCCAGGAGCAGACCGGCATTGAGGTCATGGTGACCGCCGAACGCTGCCACAATCGTTTGAGCAATGAAGCAAAGACAGCGGTTTATCGCGTTGTCCAGGAAGCTTTGACCAACGTTGCGAGGCATTCTGGCGCCAGGAAGGTCTCAATCACCATCCATAACAGCCTATCGGATCTCCACCTTCAGATAACGGACGATGGTTGTGGCATACCGGAACCCGTTGACCTGGGTACAGGTCTTGGCATCCGAAATATGCGTGAACGCATCGACACACATCATGGCGAGATCATTCTGCGCAGCCGCCGGACCGGTGGCACTGAAATCACCGTTCGGCTTCCCTGGCAAAAACAGGGGCTGGAGGCTGCATGAGCCAGAACCCCGCCTTTTCCGCCGATCCTATTCGCATTCTTCTGGCTGACGACCACGAGCTCGTGCGGGATGGCATCCGAGCCCGGTTGGAAAGCAC
This sequence comes from Stappiaceae bacterium, assembly GCA_039976075.1. Taxonomy (GTDB): domain Bacteria; phylum Pseudomonadota; class Alphaproteobacteria; order Rhizobiales; family Stappiaceae; genus JBDWFY01. Next base: position 41,719 of record JBDWFY010000022.1, on the reverse strand, counting down.
AGAAAACTTTTCTGTCATTGGCGAAGCGACAAACGGTGAAGAAGCCGTTGAACTGGCTCTGAAGCTGAAGCCGGACCTGATCATGCTCGATGTATCCATGCCCTTGAAAAACGGCCTTGATGTTGCCCGCGAAATACGCGCCAGAAACGCCGATGCCCGAATTCTAATTCTTTCCATTTACGATAATCCCGAATATGTGCGCGGCGCGATGCACGCAGGCGCAAATGGCTATTTATTGAAAGATGTCTCGGCAGCGGACATGATCAGCGCCATCACCAGCGTTGCCTCAGGCGGCTATTACTTCAGCTCCCAAATCGCGCCCACTCTGATGGGCCTAGAAACCAAGTCAGTCGTTGAAGACCCTTATGGATTGACGGAACGAGAACGGGAAGTGTTGGGCGCTGTTGCAAAGGGGATGTCAAACAAGGAAACCGCCAAGAACCTGAACATCAGCGTTCGTACTGTGGAGTCGCACCGTTTGAACATTCGGGACAAGGTTGGCGGTGGAAACGCAGCACACCTTGCACGCATTGCTCAGGAACTCGATTTGCTTTAGAGCGTTTGCTCTGAGAAATTTCCATTTTCAAAAGAGAGTGGTTTATGGCCTCCTCGTCCCCAAAAAACCGAGAAAGTTCGCCGGTGGCGCTTGTCAGCGCCGATGTCAAGAATGTGGATGGTTATGTCTGGCATGCTGCGCCGGCATCCTATCTCAACGCACTAATAGAAGGCTCGGGCGCATTGCCCCTTATCTTGCCCTCCCGCAGCCCGGACATCGACATCCGGTCTGCCATTGAACGCGTCGACGGCGTCCTTCTTACCGGCTCCCGCTCCAATGTATTACCCGAGCGATATGGAGAGGTTTCAACAGAAAAGAATGGACCGTACGATCCTGAACGGGATGCAACCACATTTGCTCTTGCACAGATTGCGATCGAGCGCGGTGTGCCACTTCTTGCGATTTGCCGCGGCATGCAGGAACTGAACGTTGCCTTGGGGGGCACGCTCCACACCGAGATACAGGAACGTGACGATCGTTTCGACCATCGAGCGCCACAATCGGATGACAATGATTATCGATTTCGATTGACCCATGACATCTATCCGGTTCCAGATGGTGCACTTTCATCAATTCTTGGACCCGATCCTGTGAGTGTGAATTCACTTCATCGGCAATCAGTGGGCGAACTGGCTGATACCTTGATAGTCGAAGCTCGGGCGGAAGACGGCACGATCGAAGCGGCACGGGTAAAGGATGCTTGCGGTTTTACTCTGGCGACACAATGGCATCCTGAATATTGGGTCCCAAGTGACAAACCCTCGCGCGCAATTTTCGAAGCGTTCGGTGCTGCGATGCGCAAGTACCGAGACGAAAAAAACACGGCGGAATGAATTCAGGCGCCCCAGCCAATTGAAGCGATCAGCAAGATAACGCCCAGAACCAAAACGAGAAGTGCACCCACCACTTCAATAGCGCGATGGACGAATTCCGCACTGCCTGATCCAACAAACCGCAACGCCGCACCACGCGCACCGACGGCCAGCGTGGCGAGTAACGCAACTGTCAGTCCTGTTCCGATACCCATCGCAATGGTGGAGAGGACGCCCGCCCAAATCAGACCTTGTGACAAGGCAAACACCAGCACGATCAGCGCTCCGCTGCAGGGCCTGAGGCCAATTGCGAGAATGACCGACCATGCACGGCCAAATGTCATCGTCCCCTGAAGCATCGCCGGATCCGGTGCATGGGCATGTCCGCATGAACCGCAAATTTCGCCCTCACCGTGATGGTGATGATGGTCATGGTGATCATTGTGCTCATGGTGAATGTGATGGGTGTCCGGCTTTCGTCTGCTCAATATTGGCCGAACGACTTTCAGCCAGGTTAGCCAAACACCCAGAGCGGTGATGAGTGCATAGGAGCCGATTTCGAATACGCGCGTAGTCTGCGTGATGGCGATACTCGTCATATTGAGAATGATTGCAGCAATGCCAATCAGAACTATCGCCGTTATTGCCTGGGCCATGGCCGATGCGAAAGACAGTACAATCCCTTTGCGCAGGGTTTCTCCGTTTGCGAGAACATAGGTGGAGATCACTGCTTTTCCGTGCCCCGGACCCGCCGCATGAAACACACCGTAGGCAAAGGATAATCCGATGAGCAACCAGGCCGCAGATCCATCCGACTTGAGAGATTTAACAGTTTCGGTGAGAGCACGATAAAAACCGGTTTGCTGCGCTGAAATCCACCCGAAAAAACCACTCAAAAAACCTGTCGTACTGGGTGCCGTTTCAGGAATTGAGACGCCAAACGGCGAAGGTGCGGCGCTCGCGCTGCCGACGAAAATTAACACAAGAACTGCGCTTATGCAGATTTGGATTTCAGGAAACCGGCTCATCAATACCTGACGCATTTTATTAGGTGCAGGACACTTTGGCGGTGTTTGCCAAAGTTTGCGTAACGTCGAGAAACTGTTTTGGTAAATCTCGAACGCTTGATGGAATCTGCGCAAGGGCCTGTGCCGTTCCTTCTTCCAATTCATCCGGCCGTTCGACGTGCATCTGACAAGAAGACCCCGCGTCGACGAGAACGAACGGATCGGTCTCAGTCATCTCAAATGCCACAAAATAGGTTGGGTCGTAGACCTGAAATTCTGCTTCCTGGCCATCCATCAGGATCGGCGCTTCCAGCGGTAGAGTGTAAAAGAGCGTCAGTCTGCCATCAGAAAAGTCGAGCCAATATTCTGTCGGATCGGAAAAGGCCACTTCGGCCTGGCCTACAAATAGAGCGGTGAAATAATCATACTCTTTGAGCGACTCTACGTTGACCTCAGCAAGAGGTTGCAGCTCTTCCTGGGTAAGAGTTCCGTCACCGTCTTCATCCAGCCCCTGAATGGCAAAAGCGGTGAAGGCGTCGTCAAATCGCCAGATGTGCCGAACCGCTTCAATCCGTTTCTGGTCATCGAAAACCAGTTCCGATCTGGCTTCTACAAAGACATGGGGATGCGCTTGCGCCACACTTGTGGCTGCCATGCAGGTCACCACGCCGGCCATACATCCCTTAATAACGTTTCGCACTGAAATACCCTGTTGTGGAACAGCCAGTCAGACATCAGCCGCATCATTCAGCACAATTGCTCTAACTGTACGGTCGAATGACGATATAGCACAGCCTCTATTTGTTCCCAATATTATCCGAATTCAAGGCAGAATGATGTAGATAAATTTGAGAAATTATTTACCTATTTTTCTTTCTAAATCACGATTTTGTTCTCAGTATTGACCGATATCAGGCTGTAATAAGTCCAATTTGCTCACTATTTCAGATTATAATTCTCATAAATATAGCGGGCGGAGGAAACTGGCTATGAACGTGCAAGCAAAATCATTCGCTGTTTCTGGTGTTTTTGAACACCCGGAATTTGATCAACATGAGCAAATACTCTTTGGGCATGATGCTCAATCCGGCCTCTCTTCAATAATCGCAATCCACAATACGAGACTCGGTCCCGCTCTGGGCGGTTGCCGCATGTGGCCGTATCAATCCACAAACGAAGCTCTCGAAGACGCGCTCCGCCTTTCGCGGGGTATGACTTTCAAAAATGCTTTGGCAGGTTTGGAACTGGGTGGCGGGAAATCGGTCATCATCGCAGACCCAAGACGAGAGAAAACCGACGCGTTACTTGCGGCATTTGGCAAACAGGTCCATTCATTGGGTGGACGGTATCTCACAGCAGAAGATGTCGGCATTTCCAGCATCGATATGGAAGTCATTTCAACGGCAACGCCGTTTGCAAAGGGAACCCAAAGCACGGGCTTGGGAGACCCTTCCCCTTATACGGCACTCGGTGTTTTCTGTGGCCTCAAAGCCGCCGTCAGCCACATTAACGACAGCGCTGATCTACAAGGTGTCAGAGTGTGTGTGCAGGGTCTGGGTCATGTGGGATACAGGGTGGCTCAATATCTTCACGAGGCTGGCGCTGACCTTACTGTGGCGGACATTCATCAACCGACGCTTCAACGCGCCATCCAAACCTTTGGTGCCAAAACAATTGCACCGGAGGAGGCTCATTCAGCCGACGTCGATGTTTTTGCCCCCTGCGCGTTGGGGGCTGGTCTAAACCGAAAGACAATTCCTGAAATTCGCGCGTCTATTGTTGCCGGTGCCGCCAATAATCAGCTGGCAGACCAACAGGACGGACGCAGACTGAAGGACAGAGGCATTCTTTACGCGCCTGACTACGCTATAAATGCTGGAGGCGTAATTTCAATCGCAATGGCCCGGCCGGATGAGGGTGATCACGAGGTTCGTCGGCGTACATTCGCAATCGCCGATACCCTGTCGATGATCTTCAGACGGTCGGATCGGGAAGGATTACCACCCAGCGACATTGCCGACAGAATGGCGCAGGAACGACTGGATGACCGTTCAAAAGCCGCTTAAAGACATCGAACCCTTTCTCTAGCGGCGCTGGTACCAGGCGGCCAAAAAGTCTACAAAGGCCCGCACTTTCGCAGACAAGTGCCGTCTGTGCGGGTACATCGCGTAGATCGCCGGGCCATCGGATTCGTAGTCTTCCAAGACAGGGACCAACGAACCGCGTTCTATTGCTTCGGCGAGGAAAACATCCAGTGCCCTGACAAACCCCAGTCCCTTTTCTGCCGCTATGCGCGCCGGAACGACTCCGTTGACTTCAATTCGCCCTTTCACGGCGACACTGGTCTTTCGTCCATCGACAACGAAAGGCCAATTGGAGCGATAGCGAAAGTTCGTGTCGATAATGCATGGAAGGTTTGCCAAATCAGCAGGCGTTGAAGGCACACCGACCTTATCCAGCAACGCCGGAGAGGCACCGACCTGTGTTTGCAACGGGCGAATTTTGCGTGCGATTAAACCGGAATCGGTTAGTTCGGAAACACGCACGGCAACATCGAATCCGTCTTCAATCAGATCAACCATCCGGTCTTCCAGCCGCAAGTCCAGCTGAATATCCGGCTCTGAGGCAGCAAATTCCATAATAGCCTCAGTGAGATCTCCATCATCCATTGACGCCGGTGCGCTGACGCGCAGCAACCCCTTTGCGCTATGATGGGTATCCTGAATGGACTCCCGCAATTCATCCATGCGCTGAACGATATCGCTCGCCTCGCGATAGTAGGCCTGCCCCACTTCTGTCGCAGAAACCTGCCTGGTCGTCCGGTTCAGGAGCCGAACCCCCAACTCGTCTTCCAGCTCGCTGATATATTTTGAAACCAGCGCCTTCGATCGTCCCATGTCCCGCGCCGCCGCCGAAAAACCGCCCGATTCAATCACCTGAATGTAGCAGCGCATGCGCGTCAGCGTGTCCATGAAGACCTCAATTGTTCGTCTCTTGTTACCCGGGTTTTTGATTTCCCGGTTTTCCTGTTCACTTCGTACCCGAATATATGGCGGTTCAGCCCGTGTCAGGCTCAGCATCTCGTCTGCGTCGTCGTCGAAAGAGTGATAAAATCAAGCGCACCCCGAACCAGCCGGCAAAAAATCCGCTTCCAGCTGTGACAAGTCCTTCGATGGTTACGGGTACAGCCGGTTCGAAGTCTTTTGCCGTTGCTTCAGCAAGTTCGGTATCAATATTCTGAGCAAAAACAGCAAGCCTCGCAAACGGGCCTGCTTCGGCAAAGGCCTCCTTCTGCTCTTTCAGGCTATCAAGCCGTGAAAGCGTCTGCCGCATCCGATCACCGCGCGCTGCTGCGATATCGTCAGTGTTCTGAGCAAGTCGATCAATCGCCTGCTCGACTGAAAGACCAAAGGCGCGTGCATCCTTTGCAAAATCATTGGTGATTTTTGCCAGTTCATCAATCGCCCCGCCAAGTCGTTGGCGATACTGTTGGGAAAATTCGGGAAGCTGCGATGCGGTGGTGCCCAATCCCACAGCGACGATCAACATGAGTATCCGTGCGATCATGCGTTCACTGTCTCCCACCGCTCAGCTTTCACGCTTAAGAACTCCAATTCGATGGCATCATTGCGACAGCGTTGATTGCGGCATTCAGTCTGCCAGCGACACAATACCGCCTGCCCCCTGCTCTGTCCCTAGTGCCAAACGGACTCCAGCCTTATCCCAGGCGAGTGCTGAAACGGGATCTCCGCCCTGTCTGCGCAACACGACTTCTGCCTGATCTTCAAATCGGCAAGCCAGAACCATACCATCAGCATAACCGACTGCAACGACATCATCGGTCGGATGACAGGCAACAGCTGTCACATAAATTCCCGAACGAGCCCCCAACTGAAGTGGCTGCTGCCCCATCGGGCCGGTTTTACCGGAAAACGGCCATAGAATCGCTGCATCGGCACCGGATGTCGCAAGATATCTACCCTTTGCCGACCACGAGAGAGATTTTACTTTGCCAGGATAACCGGACATCCGCATATCCTGCTTGTCAGAAAGACGCCATCCGTGCAGCGCGTTTTCCTGCATTGTTGTGACGACATACTTGCCATCGGGGGAGAACGTAATGTCCTTGTGCGCCCCTTTCCAGGGCAGCGTCACCGGCTCCCCTGCACCGGATACAAAGAAAAGATCAGCACCATCATAACGGGCCCTGGCAACGCGTAACCCCTTGGGCGCAAATGCCAGACCACCAACCGCTCGTTGATGGGAAAAATTCTTTTGTTCTCCATCCGGCATGCAAACCCAGGCATCTCGTCCACTGGCGTAGGCGACCGTACCGCGTGGTCCCAGCGCGACAATATCAATCCATTTGCGGCTTTGCTCAGCAAGAACCGTCAATTGCCCCTCTGAGCTGACTTTGACCACCCTTCCATCATCACCACCTGTAACCATGAATTTGGCATCGCCCGAAACCGCAGCTGCCAGCAGAGCTCCATCGTGCGCCGTGATGGACGTCTCGTTGCCATCAATGAACCGGACGGTTCCATCGCCAAGTGCAAAGACCGGGCAGTCATTCATAAAAAAAGTCGCAACGACGAATGCATCAAAGTCCAGCGGAGCAAGTGTAGGCACAAATAATTTCCTAAGTTAGCATCGGGAACGACAGAGACATCTGAGGGCCGGGCACGCTCAACCCAGTCCCTTAAACGAGGCATTCCTCGAAACTCTTTTTCAGCGCATCGAAATCAAGGTTGCGCCCGATAAAGACCAGCCGACTTTCCCTTTTCTCATCCGTTTTCCAGGGCCGTTGATGGTCACCCTCGACTATCATGTGCACACCCTGCAAAACATAACGGTCCTCGTCATCAGCAAAGGACAATATGCCCTTCAGGCGAAGGATGTTCGGGCCTTCCAGCTGTGTTACTTCCTGAATCCAGGGAAAGAACTTTCGTGTGTCCAGATCGCCGCCGGACAAGGAAATACTCTGGACGCTGTGAGGATCCTCATTTTCGTGTGCGTGATGGTGATGATCGTGGTCATGGTCGCAATCCGGGCCGCATTCATGATCGTGGTCATGCTCGATTTCCAGAAAATCGGGCGAAACGGACAATATTCGCTGAAGGTCAAAAGCACCGCGGTCCAACACCTTCTGAAGATCAAGGCCGCATCGTTCAGCATGATGCACCTGAGCAAACGGGTTGATCGCCCGGATTTTCTGCTCGACCTCTTTCAACGCGTCCGCGGAAACAAGGTCCGTCTTGTTGAGTATGAGCACATCGGCGAATGCGATCTGATCCTGTGCTTCCTCAGTATCCTTCAGCCGCAAAAGAATGTGCTTGGCATCGACAACACCAACCACTGCATCCAGTTTTGCTGCCGCTCGCACATCGTCATCCATGAAAAATGTCTGCGCAACAGGCGCCGGATCCGCTACTCCGGTCGTTTCAACCAGAATCGCATCAAAAGACCCTCTGCGCTTCATCAGATTCTCAACTGTCCGGATCAGGTCTCCTCGAACGGTGCAGCAGATGCAACCATTGTTCATTTCATAGATCTCTTCATCGGTATCGACGAGCAGATCATTGTCGATCCCGATTTCTCCGAATTCATTGACGATCACGGCATATCGCATGCCATGGTTCTCACTCAGAATCCGATTGAGAAGTGTGGTTTTTCCGGCACCGAGATAGCCGGTCAAAACGGTGACCGGGATTTGACCGGCAGGTTCCGAACTCATGATATTTTCCTTCACACACCAAGCAGCGTTGTTCTTTTAGCAGACTGCTGCGGCAATACTCACCTGCAAACCCGCATCTTCCCGATAAAGTGGCTTAATTCCAGTTGCAACAGCAAATTTTTCTCACAACCTTTCCCATCCTTTCAAGCCGTAGACTCCTTGTCACAAACACCGGACTTGTGCGCATAAAACGTGTATGTCTCAAATAAAGTTCCCCCTGAATGGACGAGGAAAAAAGAATGCTGAAGACAATCGCCGGCTTTGACCGCATCGGAGAAGAAAACGCATTTGCGGTACTGGCGCGTGCGACAGACCTGGCCTCGCAGGGTCGGGATATTGTCAATCTCGGGATTGGACAGCCGGATTTCAAGACACCGGACAATATCGTTGAAGCCGCGATACGCGCCTTGCGCGATGGCCATCATGGATATACCCCGGCGACGGGTATTTTACCACTTCGCGAGGCGGTTGCCCAAGATGTGCAAACAAGGACAGGTGCGCCCGTATCACCGGAAAACGTGCTGATCGTACCCGGCGGCAAAGTGACAATGTTCATGACCATCTTGATGTTTGGCGAACCGGGCGTCGATATTCTGTATCCCGATCCCGGATTTCCGATCTATCGTTCGATGATTGAGTTTACCGGCGCCAGACCTGTTCCTGTCCCCATCCGCGAGGAAAACGGTTTTGCCTTTTCGGCGGAAGAAACCCTGTCCTTGATGACACCTGAAACCCGTCTATTGATTACCAATTCACCTGCCAATCCAACCGGTGGTGTCACACCCAAGGCGGAAATTGACAAACTGGTAGCAGGGCTGGAGGATCGGCCCGATGTTGCTCTCATGTCCGATGAGATCTACAGCCGCATGACGTATGACGGCCAGCAGCACGTCTCCCTGATGAGCTATGAATCAATTCGCAACCGTTTGATTTTGCTGGATGGCTGGTCCAAGACATACGCCATGACTGGTTGGCGGATGGGGTACTCGATCTGGCCTGAAGCTCTCTATGACAAGGCGCGCAAACTTGCTGTAAATGCGTGGTCGTGCGTCAATGCACCAGCTCAATTTGCCGGGCTTGAAGCACTGACCGGTCCGCAGGATTCTGTCGATGACATGATGCGAGAATTCGATTCACGCAGGAAGGTCGTTGTTGAGGAATTAAACGCACTGCCCAACATCTCCTGCGCGACGCCCAAAGGCGCCTTTTATGCGTTCCCCAATATCACTCAAACAGGCTGGAAGGCGAAACCTTTGGCATCGGCTTTATTGGAGGACGCTGGTGTTGCGACAATTGGCGGACCTGATTTCGGCATACACGGCGAAGGGTATATTCGTCTCTCTTATGCCAACTCGACTGAGAACATCAGAAAAGCCACCGCAAAAATGAAAGACTTTCTGGCAAACACACCGCCGGAGTCCTGAGTGTAAACCATGCGAGTTCGCTCGTTTGTCAGCGAACTCGCATGGAGTAATTCCTGGTTTAAGATCGCGGCCAGGGTGTTTCGGCCACCGGTGTGACCGGCGCACCATTTTCAAACCAGTTCTTGATGTTATCGACAACAAGCTGTCCCATCGCCCGTCTGGTATGAACCGTACCGGACCCCACATGGGGCAGGAGAACAGTGTTTTCCAAAGCGATCAAATCCGCCGGGACATGTGGTTCATTCTCGAAAACATCAAGCCCTGCAGCGCAGATGGTGTTGGATTTCAGCGCTGCAATCAATGCGGCCTCATCAACACTCGAACCGCGCCCGATATTGATGAAATACCCTTCCGGCCCGAGCGCACTGAATATCTCAGCGCTGACCATGTGGTGCGTCGCTTCACCACCAGGCATGATGCATACAAGAATATCGGAATTTTCCGCCAAGCCTGCGAGTGTATCAAAATAGGTGTAGTCAACGGCCTGTTTTTTCCGGCCATGGTAGGCAATTTTCAACCCCATCGCCTCGGCCCGACGGGCGACAGCCTGACCGATTCTGCCGAGACCCAGAATACCCATGGTCTTGCCACGAAGCGTACCGGTTGTAAGTGGAAAGTCACCCTCATCAGCCCACTTGCCGGCTCTCAACCAGCGTTCTGCAGCACCGAGCTCGCGCACCGTCATGATGGCGAGACCAATCGCCGTATCCGCAACTTCTTCGGTAAGGACATCGGGGGTGTTGGTTACAATCACCCCTTTTTCTGCTGCATAACCGGCGTCAATGCTATCGTAGCCGACACCGAAATTTGAGACGATTTCCAGCTTCGGGCACCGATCGATGAAAGCCGCGTCGATGTTGATGTGACCGCCGGCGACGACGCCTCTGATCGTGTCAACATGCGCATCCAAAAACTGATCGGGATTTTCTGCTGACCAATAATGGCGAAGTGTAAAGTCACTCTCCAAGCCTTCCAAAACGGCAGGAAGAGATCCGTTGGTCACGAGTATTTCGGGTTTTGACATTTTAAGGCACCTGACAGTCTGGGTAACGGGGATTAGTTTTGAACATGTTCTTGTGGTTCAAAGAAATGAAGATGAGAAGCTGATACTCTACAGCGATTTCGGTAATGGTTGAATCACCTTTGCGGCAAAGCCATGCGTTTAAACAAAGGCTTGGAGCGCTTTACGCAATCCATTGATCGTGAAAATTGCGCTAACGGACGGAGGCAGGGGCGAACATCGAACTTTCTCGTACTCTTAGTTCCGGTTCAAACAGGACGCGTTCCCCCCCGAGATCACCTCCTGAAATTTGTGCCAGCATCAAAGAAGCGGCTTTTTCACCAATTTGCTCCGGTGCGTTCCACACCGAGGTCAGCGCCGGTACATGCGCTTCGGACCCATCGTTATCATCATAGCCGGCGACGGCAATATCCCGGCCCGGAGCAACACCAGCCCGGCGAAGACTCGACATCAATCCCAGTGCCACCATGTCGTTGAAGGCGAATATGGCCGTTGGTCTGGGTTTTCGGGCGAGCAGGCGTGGAACGGCATCGCGTCCATCAGCCTGCGTCATCAGATCATTCAAATCAAACATCGCGCCAACATCAATTCCCGCATGGGCGAGGGCATCCTGCCAGCCACGATGTCGCTCTTCCCAAGCCGTCGTTCCGGGCCGTCCGCCAACAAATCCGATCCGCCGATGACCACGCTCGATCAAGTGCTCGGTCAGCGCTTTTGCGCCGGAGTAATCGTTTCCTCGTACGACAGACACAGTGGATCCTGGCACGTCACGAGAGATCAGGGTCAATGGCAATCCCTGCGCTGAAATGGTCTCAATATCATCAACTGTCGTGCCGACCGAGGGACACAGGATCAGACCATCGGCGCGATGCTGCATCAGCGCATCAACAAAATTTTTCTGACGCTCGTGGCTGTCCCTGTGGTTACAGATGAAAATCGTTTGGCGATTTTTTTCAAGTTCACTCTCAAGGCTGCGAAATATCTCGGCAAAATAGGGGTTCTGGATATCGTGAACGGCGACCCCCACCGTATTGGTCCGTGATGTTCTCAGGCTCGCCGCTGACCGATTATAGATGTATCCCGATTTTTCGGCATATTCCTTCACTTTCGCCAATGTTTCCTTGGCGACAAGCGGTGAATCTCTCAAGGCAAGAGATACCGTGGCGGTCGAAATCCCCAGTTCTTCCGCCATATGGCTCAAGGTCAACCGTCTTGGTCTCTTGCGGGCCGGCATATCCTGTGCGTCAGGATTATTTTCATCAGCCATAAAATCGCTTTCCAGGGTTTGAGTTCCCTGAATCCGTCCGTAGCGCGAAAGCCTGTTTTATATCTGAGGTGATGGAAACTTACTGAAAACATCATGATTTTCAGAGACTTCCAATCCAATCAGGAACAAAACATGCCGTGCTGTTCAGACAGATGCTTCGTTCCAAACAGAATTGTTCATATTTAGGGAGTTCTCACCCTAAACCGATTTAACTGTTGATTACATGATTTTGCTGCGGTTGAGAACACGCACTGATTATTCGTGTGTCAAATTTAGTGCAAAACACTAATAGAGGCCACCAGCTGTGGTCTTGCCTGCCTATTTGGGCTGACTGGAAATCTGTACAGAAGTTCAGACAACGGGTTCCAATGTTTTGTCGTCCGACTGCCTATCGTCTATCGGATCGTCATCGAGGTCCGGATCGTCGTCTGGTGTTGCGGCCAGGTTCTTTTCAATCAGCCTTAACAACTTGCGCAGTTTCTTGCGATCCTTGTCGTCAATTCCCTTCAACGCTTCCTTTTCGAGCCGTTTCCAGGCACTGTCCACGTCCCTCAATCGGGCATCCGCTGCATCACCGAGATACACCCGGGCAAGACGGCCATCGGTTTCCGAGACCTCACGCCTCACCAGCTCCTGAGAGGAAAGCCGGGTCACCATTTTGGTAACGGTCGGCGGCTGAACAGCTAGAGCTGCGGCGAGCTGGGACATCGTCTGCCCGTCCTCTACGGAGAGAACTTTCAGTACCGCTTCCTGACCGGGATGCAGCCCAATTCGGGATAGGTGGAAACCGGAGCGAGACCGGTGGGCCTTAGCCGCCTGAGCAAGCCGAAACGTGATGCTTTTTTTGAAATTGAACGCCATGATGATCACTCTTTAGCAGAGCTACATGAAGGTTAGATGACGTCCCCAAAACATGATTGAATTTTGTATTCATAAATTAAAACAATGACTTATATTTTCACACCGACAAACTCTAATGGCAGCCCGTGGTAGCCTTCAAAATTTGGCAAGCTTTCTTTCTACTTTTTCAAGATACTGTTGGCGCTGCTGCGAACTGCATGTGTCCATTTTGTAAAGTGCCAGATACATCGTACGGCAGTTTTTTGCACAAAGGAGACGAATGCCTCGGATAATCGTTTTCTTTCCCGGCTCACCAACGAGCTTTGATAGCCACCAAGTTGCACCACATGTCGTGACAACAGCAATCTTCTTGATGTGCTGCATTTTCGACCGCATCGGCTGATTTTCATCCGGCATTTCAAAGGTCACATGTGGAACCCAGACACGGTCGAGCCAACCTTTCAACATCGCCGGCAACCCGTACCACCAGGTTGGATATACAAAAACCAACATTTCTGACCAGAGAATCTGAGCAACCTGATCGCGTATCGGATCCTCGTTTTTACCTGGTTCGTGATAAAGCCGCCGCTCATGCGCGCCCATGACAGGATCGAATTCTTCCTTGTAAAGATCGACATACTGCACATCGTGCCCTGCCCGCTCCAGTGCGTGTAGAACAGCGCTGCCAATCGCGGCATTGTAGCTTTCCTCACATGGATGACAGAACACAACCAAAGCCCGCATCAGAACTGCTCCATTTCTTTTGCCACCTGGTCAAGAAAAGTTTCCCGACTTCGGGTTGTTGACCGGTTCATGTCGTAGTGGGCGAGATAGAGGCACCCTTGACCAGGCCTCGTAATCGCCCGCAGGAACCGCATTATCAATTTACGCGGCGGGTCTCCGGCAAGAAAAGCACGCCACCAAGTCCCCCCATAGGTCGTGACCGCAACAAGCTTGGAAATGTTTTGAAGAGAGGGACTGACTTTACCATCCTGCATTTCAAATGACACACCGGGCAGAAATACCCGATCAAAGAAGCCCTTCAAGATCGCCGGGAAACCATAGTTCCAGACAGGATAGATCAGTACAAGGGCTTCGGCAGCGGTTAATCTGTCAATGTAGGGTCTCACAGCTGATCGATCGGCTTCAAGGTTGTGGTAGTTGCTGCGTTCCTCGCTGGAAAGTAGTGGATCGAAGTCCTCTGCATATAAATCCAGATCATCAACTTTGTGGCCAGCCCGGATAAGCGTTTCAACGACTTTTAGGTGAAGTGCCGCCTGAAAACTGGATTCAACAGGATGGGCAAAAATCACCAGAACCCGCACTTTTTTCTCCCCCTCACACACGACTTGGTCATGTCAAACCCATCCGAAAATTGATCGCGATCAGACGATCAAGGCATCACCGATGCACCTGTTTGTATTACTGCATTTTCCAGCCGCAAAACCGGTTCCCGATATCAGCAAATACTCTATGCGGAATGTGTTGGCAGGTCAGCCCCTTTGCAGACCGGGAAACAGAAACAGCTTGCTGCTGGTAAAATCATAATCCGGGTCTTCCCAGGCAATCATTTTTCCCGGGTTGAGCAAACCCTTGGGATCAGATTCACGCTTGAATGCAAGTTGAACCGCATCGGTTTGTTTCATGCCGCCTTCTTCGAGTGTATAGCGGTGGGGGTTGAAGATTGGACATCCATTGTCTTCGTGCAGCTTGATAATTTCATCCAGGCGTTCTTCAGTTGTAAAGCGAACAAGAGGCAGGCCAAAGCAGGTTACTTTGCCGTCAAAGCGCACGAATTCCAGATGAACAGGCACCTCATCGCCAAGCAGATTACTCATTTTTTCCACCAGGGAGACCTGATCGGGAAATGGATAAAGAACCTGCAGATAGGTGATGTTTGGATCGACACGCAAACCACGCAGGGTCGTGTGATTCCAGGCCAACTCGTAAGCAGGCGGTAGCGCTTTACGGTCCTCCTCGCTCGCTTTGTCCGAACGATAGCAGAGCGTTGCCTTGGGAAAACGTGCAGTAAACGCGGCAAACGCATCCATTGCGCAGGGGGCAACCATCACCACACACACCGATTGTTTCGGCTTCAGGAATTTCTGGTGGCGTAAAAAGTAATCATGGGGAACCGGCGCTGCAATTGGAGCGATTTCCTTGACCAGGATACCGTCCTGATTACCCAGCGCATCACCGAAAATCACGGAATCCATGAAATCATCAAATCCGACAAGCACATCAATCCAGTCATGCGCCTGGGTCAATGGCATCTCAACTTCCGTAATGATGCCATTGGTGCCATAGGCATGCATCACTTTGTGCAACTCTTCGCCGCACATCTCCAGAACGCGAGGCTCGGCCTCCATCGTCAAAACCCGTAGTCGGATAACATTGCCCAGGTCCCTGAGGCCGCCCCAGTTGATCGAACCGACCCCCCCGGAACCGCCTGCGACGAAACCACCGATGGTGGCAGTCCTGTACGTCGATGGATGCAGCCGCAGCTCCTGCTCTGAATCAGCACGTGTCGCCTCATCAATCTGGGAAATAATTGCGCCTGCCTCGGCAACAACCCGCCCCGGGCTAATGCTTTTTATCCGGCTCATTTCGGCCAGATTAAGCACAAGCCCGCCGGACAGCGGCATGGCCTGTCCATAATTGCCGGTTCCCGCTCCACGGGTCGTCACCGGAATATCAAGCCGGTAGCAGGCTTTCAGTATCCTGACGATTTCCGCTTCATCACGCGGCGTTGCAACTATGTCGCCGGACACATGGTCCAACTGTTTTTTCAGTACGGGCGAATACCAGAAAAAGTCGCGGCTTTTCTGTTTGACAATAATGGCATTTTCTTCGAGACGAATGCCGTCCAATTCAGATACCAACGCAGCAAGATCAGCCATCACACAGCTCCCATCAGATAATCCAGTTCGCGGTAATCCGGCAGAGTCTGATCGATCTGTTCACCGGCCCGCACCACTTTCCTGTCAGACTGGGGTCTAGAGAGAAGCTCTGCCCAAGTCCTCGCACCGAAGAGTATCAGATCGGCGGGATTGCCTTCCTTGATCCAACCCCGTCCGGGTATGGACATCATCCTCCCCGGTGTGCTTGCGATAGACGCCGGCCAATTTCCAATCGGATGGTCAAGGTGGATAATACGGGTGGCTTCTCGAAAAACTTCAACAAGGTCCAGATCACCATATGCATAAAACGGATCACGCGTGTTATCCGAGGCAACCGCCACCTCAATTCCACGCTGTTTCATTTCATGTAGCAAAGTAACCCCGCGCCATCGGGGTGTTCGCCCTGATACTCTGTCCTGTAGATACATGTTGCACAGGGGAAGCGAAACGATCCCTATTCCAGCTTTTGCAACCAGATCGAGCGTCGCATTGGTTTCCTCTTCCTCCTGACGAGCAAGGGAGCAACAATGCCCGCAAACCAGCTTGCCCTCAAACCCGTTTCTAAGAGCAGCCTGCGCAATATGATGCAACGATCTGGCGGAGGGGTCGGCTGTCTCGTCGACGTGAAAGTCGAGATCAAGACCCGTGTCGATCGCAGCCTGGAAAATTTCATCGAGATTCTGATCCAGTTCAGGAATCATGTAGGTGACAGCACCCAAAACCCCGCCCGTTTCGGCAATGCGTTCGACAATCTGCTTCAGGAATGTTTCATCCCGTTGCAACATATCAATCCCGAACAGGGCAGCGGCCTGTAGCTCGATCCGACCAGCCCATGCCTGACGCATTTCCTCAAAGACAGGCCAGGAGATGCTGTCTTGCGGCGGAATTGAATCCAGATGTGTTCGAATGGCGCCCGTTCCGTGCGCAAACGCACAGCGCAGCGAAAAATCCATGCGCGCGCGCACATCTTCAGCCGTCCAGTTTTCGCCGCGATCTTCGCCAACCGCTGTCAGGGCGCCGTCAAATGTGCCATCTGGATTGGGTTTGCGCGGCCAAATGTGCCCTTTATCCAGATGGGTATGCATGTCAACGAGCGTTGGCCAGACCATGCCCCCATCCATATCGACCACACATAGATCATCCCCTTCCTGCAGATTGATTTCCGCAGCAATGCGCTCGATGAGCCCGCCTCTAAGCAGAATATCAAGCCTGCAATAATCCTGGTTATTCGGCGCAGTCTCATCGTCGAGCATGCAGGTTGGCACTGTCGCGTCGCGCAACAGAACAGACTGGCCCGCTCTCCATTTGTCTGTTCTGTCGATCGACATCTACATTTCCCGTTTCAGTGCGCTCTCATGCCATTTGCGCAGAAGCAAATGCGACAGAAGGCTCAGGGTCAAAAAAATCAGAATGCCGGTCGCCGAAATCAAAATCAGCGCAGCAAACATCCTTGGGATGTTCAGACGGTAACTGGCTTCCAAAATCTGATTTGCTAATCCCGAACCGCTACCGGCTGAACCGGCAACAAATTCCGCCACGATAGCGCCGATCAGGGAAAGCCCACCGGCAATGCGCAATCCGGCAAGAAAAAAGGGAAGCGCGGAGGGAAGCCGGAGGTAAAGCAATGTTTGCCACCGGGTCGTGCCATAGAGCTGAAACAGGTTGCGGAGGTTATGGTCGGCCGAGTTGAGCCCCAGTGTTGTGTTGGAGAGTATCGGGAAAAAAGCAACAATCCATGCGCAGATCAGAAGCCCCGCCGTAACGGAATCCACATAAATAAAGATGAGCGGTGCGATCGCTATAATCGGAGTGACCTGCAGAATGACGGCGAAAGGAAAGAATGAAATTTCAATCCACTTCGATTGAGTAAACAATATCGCCAGAAACAAGCCGCCGAAGGTCGCAATGGCGAGCGCGCCAAAAGTTATTTTCAGCGTATTCAGCAGCGCTACTGACAGGATTGACCAATCAGCTATCAGCGTTTCCAGAACCAGCATGGGGCGCGGCAGAATGTAGTGGGGGATGTCGTTCACCACCACGATCATATGCCACACGACAACTGCAACGATCATGATCAGGATAGGCAAGACCCATCTGCCAATCTTCTCAACCTTTGCAGCGCGCGCGCGGCGTAACTCTGCTTGGTCAACCATGGTGGCAGCGCTCGATGCGCTTTCAGTCTCGCTTGCCAGACTCACCGATGCAGTCCCTCGCCAAAATCAGAGATGATCATTCGCTCCCATCGCCGCATGCAGTGCATCTGATGTCCTGCGACAATAGTCATTGTAAACACTCGATGTGCGGAAGGCTTCCTCTCGGGGGTATGGCGCTTCAATGGCCATGTCCTGCACAACCCGTCCCGGTCTGGCTGCCATAACAACGATGCGGTTCGACAAATAAACCGATTCAAAAACCGAGTGTGTGACGAAGACGACCGTCCAGTTGAACTTTTCCCACAGATGGAGAATGTCATTGTTGAGTTTGAACCGAGTGATTTCATCAAGCGCTGCAAACGGCTCATCCATCAGCAGCAATTTGGGTTTGGTCACCAGTGCCCGGGCAATCGAAACACGCATCTTCATGCCACCGGAAAGTTCACGTGGATAGCTCTGTGCAAATGCCTCAAGGCCGACCAGCGTCAGCGCTTCCATCACATCGGCCTGCGCCTCTCCCTTCGAAACACCCTTCAGCTTCAATGGCAGATGGACATTGCCAAAGACCGTTGCCCAGGGCATGAGCGTCGGCTCTTGAAAGACGAAACTCATGTCATGGTCGGCAGCAGAGGCGATACCCGTTTTGCTTGTCGTTTCCCCCGGCCAATTCACGCGACCGGTCGTCGGACTGCTTAGATCACTGACAATCCGCAGCACCGTTGACTTGCCGCAACCCGAAGGCCCCAACAACGTCACGAATTCGCCTTTACGGATATCAAGGGACATATCCTTAAGCGCGACTGTGCCATTGGAAAACGTTTTGGAAATTCGATTTATCGAAACGATTGGCGGGGGCTCATTCAGAGCACCCGCACCGTCGATCTCAGCGGATTCAGTCATTGTCATAGACTAAACCGTCCCGCTGCATGTTTCATCCAGATCTCAAACACCAAGCACTTACTTTCCAAGCAACTTGTCCTTGACATCAAGCCCCACACCATTGTTCACGAACTGCAGCGTATAGGATTTCTTGAAGTCTACATCCGACTTGACGACGCCGGCCTTGACCATTTTGTCGAAGAAGGACTTGTTGCGCTCGTCAGTCATAGCGCCGATCCCCATTGTGAACGTATCGCCGGAGTCAACGATGCCAAATTCCTTCAATTTATCAACGGAAAAGGCAATCTGATCATCGGTCATCCCCGGATTGTCTTTTTTGATCATTTCTGTGGCTTTTGAATTGTCGCCATAGAGAAAGTTGACCCAGCCAATTGCCGATCCTTCGACAAAACATTTCACGACTTCGGGTTTGTTCTCAATCAGGTCATTGCGCGTTTCAATGGTCGTTGAATAGGTATCGTAACCATAGTCCGCCAGAAGGAATATATTCGGCTTGAAGCCGCCTTCCTTTTCAACTGCGAAGGGTTCAGAAGTGATGTAGCCCTGCTGACCAAGACGCTTGTCAGCCAAAAACGGCGCAGTGTTGTAGGTATAGGGACGAACCTGATCCAGCTGGAAGCCGAACTCGTCAACCATCCATTGATAGCTCGAATTCAGCATCCCTTTCCCGATGAGAAGGTTGATCGTTTTCAGACTATCCCACGTTTCCAGATCTTCGCCGGGGTGTGTCATCAGAATTTGCGGTTCTTTTTGAAAATCAGCAGCCACAACCTTCGTTGGAATACCCTGTTCTACAGCACTGAAGGCCTGCAGCATGTTGCCGCCCATCAGAAAGTCGACTTTACCCACCG
Source organism: Stappiaceae bacterium (assembly GCA_039976075.1). Classification (GTDB taxonomy): domain Bacteria; phylum Pseudomonadota; class Alphaproteobacteria; order Rhizobiales; family Stappiaceae; genus JBDWFY01. The sequence goes on along the minus strand of JBDWFY010000022.1, from coordinate 22,254 downwards.
GCAGCAAAATTCTGTTGTTGACCTGAGGCCCGCCGGGAACGATTTCAACGTCCAGTCCACACGCTGCATAGGTGCCATCGGCAACCGCCTGATAATAACCGCCATGTTCCGCCTGGGCGACCCAGTTGGTACCAAATTTCACTTTCTCCTGGGCGACGGCGCTTGTCGCCAGTCCAAGAGCGGCGACCACACCGCTGACTTTAACGAGAATATGCATTGTTAACTGCCTCTCCTGTCCTTTTATCGGCGCCGTCGTGTCTTGTTCGACTTTTGATTCGGCCCGGTTTCACCTGATTTCAGCGTTGTTACAATCTTAAGCATTTCATGGATTACAGCAAATGACATGCCAAAACAGCTAAGCTGGCCGATCAGCCGGTGTTTTGGCTACTGCCATTCACTATCCCCCTCGATAATCAGTTTTTTAAGGGATAACCTGCCTAAAATATCAGCCTACTGCAATCGAATTCGCCAATCAGCATCCTTGCAAGCCACAATTCCGAACACTACCCTGAACTTGTTCGGTCAAAACATGCACACGTGAAGAATGAGCAAAAGATGGCGACCTATCATACCCCTCAATCGATTCGTCCACCCTTTGCCAATTACAGCCACGGCGTTGAGATCCCGCCGGGACATCGCCTGCTGGTCTGTTCCGGCCAGCTTGGCATTTCAGCGGAGGATGCGATACCTGCAGATGTCGGCGGCCAGACGAAAATATGTTTTGAGAACATTCAGGCAGTCCTGGTATCAGCGGGCATGGACCTGAGCAATATTGTGCGGATCAACGCCTATGTAACAGGCCGCGAGCATCTGAAGGGATATATGCACGCACGAGATGAATTTGTCGGGTCACCGCCGCCCGCTTCGACGCTGATGATCGTCTCCGGGTTTGCCCGGGAGGAATTTCTGGTGGAGATCGAAGTATTGGCGGCAAGCCCGGCATAGACCGCAACCAACACGAAAATCAGCAACTATGCAATCAGATTGAACAATGCGGATGCATCAGTTGAGGAGGAGCTCTGGGGGGATGAATCAGCGAGCTGACTGTAGGCATTGATGGCTTCTGTCAGACGTTCACTGAACGGACTGTCTTCAGACTTGTCTCCCTCGCGACCGGCTGATTTGTCTTTCGCCTGCTCACTCGCTTTCTTTGCGATATCCAGAGCGCTTGGCGGTCCACCTTCTTCTTCTCCCCGAAGCGCTTCATCGTTTTCTTTTCGGGACTGTGCCTGCGCTTCAATCAGTTGCTGTCGCGCTTCAGCAGCAACCCTGCGATCTTGCGAGGATGGCTCGGCAGGCGCCAAGGCAGCGCGGATCACCACCTCCATTTTTCTGACCGTCTCTTCGGGCGTCGATTCAGCTGATGAGTCGATGGAAACTTCACCACCAATCGCATAGCGTTTGCCATCGGGGCCCTGCTGAAAAGTGTACGACGGTGCACCGGCATAGGGCCCGCCGACACGTGCATGAGCAAGCTCATGGGCACGCACTTCTCTGTCCCTGGCTTTCAGTTTTTCGACTTGTCTCTTTTCTTCTTCGGAAAGCTCTTCACCATTTTGAGATTTTCCTGATCCGCCATTCTGGGCAGGTGCGCCTGAGGGTACCGGCTGCACGGCATTTACAGAACGCGCGTTGCTTTCATTGGTCTGTGCATTCTTGCTTACAGGAGCATTGGTCTGATCGCTGCGCACAGCATCGCCGTTTGCGCCATTTCTGGAGTCGCCTCCTTGCGCACTGGAATAAAGGCCAACGGGCCCTGCTGCCAAACTGCCGATCATGATAGGTCGACTAAACCGTAAAATTTGATCTATTTCGTTAATCGGCGATTATTGGGCGATCATATTCGCGTGAGTCGGACTTTTATTCGGCCTCAGACAGGGAAATTATCCGGACGGCGAACCGTTCGGGTCCTATGAACCCTTCTGAGTGCAGCACCAAGAATTCATGAAGAGTGAGTGACCATGTTACCTAAGCGCTATTGGCATGAAATGACTACCGTCGATTTCAACGATCCGACCGTATCCAACTGGATTGCCGTTTTGCCGGTCGCCGCGATCGAACAACATGGTCCGCATCTTCCCCTCTACACCGATACCTGTATCGCAGAGGGACAAGTAGCACGCGTTGTCGAACTGCTGCCTGACGACATTCCGGCAACCTTCCTTCCTGTACAGGCGATCGGCAAATCAAATGAGCATATTTCCTCGCCGGGCACGCTGACGCTGAGCTGGGAGACAGCGACTCAAGCCTGGATTGAACTTGGGGAGAGTGTTCATCGGGCCGGTATTCGCAAGATGGTGCTGATCAATTCCCATGGCGGCAATGTCCCAATGGTTGATATCGTCGCTCGAGAACTTCGGGTAAAGTACGATATGATGGTCACCGGTTCAGCCTGGGCCCGATTTGGCCAGCCTCCGGGTATCTTCCCGGACGGCGAATTTGCCTATGGGATACATGGTGGCGATGTTGAAACATCCATCATGCGCCATTTAAAGCCTGATCTGGTGCGTATGGACCTTGCCGAAGATTTTCGATCGCAACAGGAAGAATTCAATAAGGACTTTGCGCATCTGCGTGGCCATGGCCCTCATCAGTTTGGATGGAAAGCGCAAGACCTCAATGCAAAGGGCGCTCTTGGAAACGCCGCAAACGCGACGCCGGAAAAGGGCAAGGCCTCACTTGATCACGCTGCGCAAGGATTTGTTGAACTGCTCACCGATATTCACCGCTTCAATCCGAAACGGCTTTGGACGCAGTAAGTCCTATCAGCTGGCCTGGCAACACTGCGGTGCGTTACTTCAACTGCTTCTCCCAAACCTGCTCGTCGAAATCGATCAGCATGTCCTCGTCCGTTTCAAGAATGGGTCGCTTGATCATTGACGAATTGGCTTGCAGCAACCGAGTTGCCGAAACGGCATCAACAACAGCAGCTTTTTCCTCATCAGACAGTTTCCGCCATGTGGTTCCCTTTCGGTTCAACACAGTCTCCCAACCGAACTTGTCGACGTGCGCCTTGAGTCGTTCCAAGTCCACGCCTGCTTTCTTGTAATCGTGGAAATCACAGGCAAGCCCATTATCCTTTAGCCAGCGCCTCGCTTTCTTTACCTTGTCGCAGTTACCGATCCCAAAAAGCTTCATGGTGTTTCAATATCCTTAGAAAGTTACCCATGCATACAGCGCTGCATTGAGAGAAACATCACAAAATTGTTTATCCTCGCAACAAGCAGCTGTTTTGCCCTACATATTCAAGTTATCAGCGCTCCACCAAGTGGTTTTTGGTGGAAAAAGCCCAAAACAGGCCATTCGGCTTTCTCTGGGCACAGCGATATGTGAACTTTGGCGGCATAATTGTCGTACCTGATTGTGAAATGACCTGCGCAAAGTAGGACCAACGGGGAATTGCATTGGCAACAACAAAAGTTGGAGCGAAACCGGCAAACGGTGCTGACTGGGCTCAACGCATCAGGCTGATCAGTGGCCTCATTCTGATGACCTTTGCCACAATGCATTTTCTCAATCACGCGATTGGTATCTACTCACTGGATGCCATGCAACAAGCCATGAAGTGGCGATTGGCGATCTGGCGGTCGCCTCCCGGCACAATATTGCTTTACGGGGCGCTGCTCCTGCATGCCGGTCTTGCCCTTTACAAAACCGCCGCACGAAGAACTTGGCGCATCCCGCCATGGGAAGCGCTTCAGATCCTGCTCGGGATTGCCATCCCCTACTACTTGTTCCTGCACATCGTGGGAACCCGCGGCCTCGGGGAAGTATTTGACATTCGGATCAGTTATCAGAATGTACTCAGCCTGCTCTGGCCAGGTCTGGCGTTACAGCAAAGCATCTTGATGCTGATCGTCTGGTTGCACGGTATCATCGGCATCCATTTCTGGCTGAGGATACACTCCTGGTACCGGTCGGTTTTCCCCTGGTTGATGTTTGCGGCCATCACAGTTCCACTGCTGGCCCAGTGGGGCTGGATAGAAGCCGCTCGCCGGATGGTGCTAAACGGGAAGACCGAGCGTTTCCTGACACGCGAGCACATTGTCTGGGCAAACGAAGTCATTTCAAACGGCACAGCTGTGATGATCTTTCTACTGTCTCTTTGCGTCGCGGCAATGGCAGTTAACGTGATGCGTACCTTCATTTCCAACCGTGTCACAATACGGTATCCAGGTGACCGTAAATTAAAAATATCTCCCGGAGCGACGCTGCTTGAGGTTAGCCGTGCAAACAATATACCCCACGCATCCGTGTGTGGAGGGAGAGCACGCTGCTCGACCTGTCGGACTCGAATTCTTGAAGGCATTAACACGCTACCGCCACCCAGCGAACGCGAGCAAGCTGTCTTGAAACGCATCGGTGCGGATGAAAATGTGCGCCTGGCATGCCAAATTAAACCGACACAACCGCTCGCCGTTCAACCTCTCATGCCCGGCCGTCAATCTCCCGGTACGACAAGTACACAGTCGGATGCCTATCATTGGGGTGTCGAACAACCGGCCGCCATCATGTTCATCGACATCCGCAACTTCACGGGCATTTCAGAAAACAGACTTTCCTATGATGTCGTCTTCATGCTCAACCGCTATCTGGACGGAGCGGCAGATGCCATTACCAGCTCCGGGGGCTATGTCGACAAATTTATTGGCGATGGCATCATGGCAATATTCGGTATTAATGATGGCGTCAGACTAGGGAGTCGGCAGGCGTTGGAAGCAGCGGCGAAAATTCAGAAAGCCCTCGATGAAACCAATGAGGAACTGGCAGGGCATCTGGAGAGTCCCCTGAAGATCGGCATCGGTATTCATGCGGGCCAGGTGATTCTCGGTCGCATCGGCGCCGCAGGTGGACCTGGGCAGGCACCGATTACCGCACTTGGCGATGTCGTGAATACAGCCAGTCGGCTCGAGGCGGAAACAAAAAAATATGGCGCTACACTCGTGACTTCGCGCCAGGTTGTTCAAGTTGCAGGGCTCAAGCTGGAGGGTGAAGAAACCACCGAGATTGTCGTCAGAGGTCGTAAAAAACCTCTAAACGTTTATGTCCTGCACGATTTATCTGTGATTTCCAGGGCAATTGCCAACGAGTATGAGTCCGCGTAGCTGAGGTTGTGAAGAGACCTCAAGTGTTCGATATTAAGCGAATTGTCATCGCCCGGAATGCCTACCGGATCAAATCGGATTAATGTTGTGCCAGACTCCTATTCCTCCGCCGAACTGTTAAGCAAGCTCGTTGCCTTTCCCACCGTTTCGGATCAGAGCAATCTTGCGCTAATTCGCTTTGTTGAAGACTATTTGGCCGGGCACGGCATTGAATCAACGTTAGTCTTTGACAACACCGGGGAAAAAGCCAGCCTGCACGCACTCATCGGCCCATCGACAGATGGCGGCATTATCTTGTCGGGGCATACCGATGTCGTGCCGGTTGAAGGTCAGACATGGCATTCCGATCCTTTTGTACTGCAGCAGCGTGACAATCGCCTTTATGGACGCGGCTCAGTCGACATGAAAGGGTTTGCGGCATGCGTGCTGGCCGCCATTCCCGATATGCTGGCGGCGGAATTGAAACGTCCGATCCATATTGCCCTCTCATATGACGAGGAGGTCGGATGCCTCGGTGCGCCGCCGATGATCGAGAGAATACTCGCAGACGGTCCCACACCTTCCGCTGTTATCGTTGGAGAGCCCTCTTCAATGAAAGTCGTAACAGCACAGAAAGCCATCATGGTTCTGAAAACCGAAATTGTTGGTTATTCAGTGCATTCCAGTCTGCTTGACCGCGGCGTATCTGCAGTGACCGCAGCGGCCCGGCTCATCTCCTGGCTTGACGATCAAACCCAAACGAACGCCCGCAACGCCGATCCGGCCTGCCCATTTTCGCCTCCCTACACAACACTGCACTGCGGCGTCGTCAAGGGAGGGACAGCCCACAATATTGTCGCTGCAAACGCACAGTTTTTAACTGACATCCGAACCATCTCCGGTGATGATCCGCTCAAGTGGGAGCAGGCATACAAATCACATATTGAAGACGTGGTTTTGCCCCCAATGAAAAAGATCCACTCTGATGTAGGCATCAATGTCAATCGGGTCGCCTATGTTGCAGGACTTGAGCCGGAGGACGAGGGTGCAGCTGAAAGCCTTGGACGTCTGCTGACAGGAGACAACAATCATCATGCTGTGGTCTATGCAACGGAAGCGGGCCAATTTCAGGAACGCGGCATTTCCGCGGTGATCTGCGGCCCCGGTTCAATCGAGCAGGCCCATCAGCCAGACGAGTTTATTTCACTGGATCAGGTTGCCATGGCCGACCAATTCGTATCCCGGCTGATCCGGCATTTGTCCTGATCAAACTTTTAGTTTCAATGGAAAACCCATTCGCAAGAAAAAGAAATCAAATGCACTTTAGCGCAAATGAGCTATAAGGCAGGCATCCGGGTTCTTCGGTATGACATATATTCAGTACGCAAATTTGGTGCACCATGCGCTACACCATAACCTTTTCTTGCAATCGGCATTTTTTACAAGCCTGGAATCGACGTAAGTTCTTGATATCAATAAATAAAATTCAAGTCCTTTATGGGAAAATCAATTATAACACTCTCAGAAATCTACTGACCCGGACCGGTCGGTTTACTACTGTTCTCCTCGGCGTGATGCTCGTTAGCCAAGCGCATGCAAATACATTGAAATATGCGTTTCAGGGGCCCCTCAATCAGCTTGATCCCTACAGTCTCAACGAGACATTTACACTCACCACACTAAGTAATGTGTACGAAGGTCTGATACGCCGGGGACCGGATTTGAAAATTGAACCGGCACTTGCAGAATCATGGGAGATGCTGGAGCCGACGCGTTGGCGATTTTACTTGCGCAAAGGAGTTTCATTCCACAATGGCAACGCCTTCACAGCCGACGATGTTGCATTTTCCGCCGATAGAATTCGTTCTGCACAATCCGGCCTGACTGATCGCCTGGACCCCGCAGTCAAGGTCGACATTGTAGATGACTATACAGTGGACTTTATCTCACCCACGCCCAATCCGATCCTTTACTACAACTGGTCATCCTGGTTCATCATGGACAAGGAATGGGCTGAAGAAAACAAGGCGGTGGACGTCACATCTGCCTCAGATAAAAATCAGAATTTTGCAGCGTTCCATGCCAACGGAACCGGACCATTCAGAATTGTAGAGCACGAAGCGGGTGTTCGAACGATATTCAAAAAATACGAGGCTTGGTGGGACACCCCTGAACACAATCTGTCGGCTGTGGAGTTCATACCCGTCCTCTCCTCGCCAACGCGCGTTGCAGCGTTGTTGTCCAGCGAACTGGATCTCATCTACCCCGTTCCGGTTCAGGATCTGAGTAGAATAGAAGCAAATGAGGGAACGCGCACGCTGACAGGTCCTGAATTGAGAACGATATTTTTGGGAATGGATCAGTATCGCGACGAACTGCTCTATTCGAATATCAAAGGAAAGAACCCCTTCAAAGACAACCGCGTGCGCCAGGCTGTCATGCTTGCGATCGATATCGATACGATCAAAAAGAAGATTATGCGCACCCAGTCAACACCATCTGCCCTGATGATTTCTCCTTACCTTTTTTCAGGCTCGACGGCATTCAACCGGCCGCGCTTTGACCCCGGTCGTGCCCGGTCGCTGTTACGTGAAGCCGGTTATGAGAACGGGTTTTCTGTCGAACTCGACTGTCCGAATGACCGTTACGTCAATGATGAAGCTATTTGTCAGGCGGTTGTCAGCTACCTTGCCCATGTCGGCATCGATGTGACACTCAATGCGCAACCGCGGTCAAAATTCTTTGCCAAGGTTCTTGCGCCAGGGGGCTACGATACGTCCTTTTACCTGCTTGGCTGGACCCCGAGTTCTTTCGACAGCTACAATGTCCTTCACAGCCTGCATAGCTGCCGAAGCGATACTGGCGAAGGGAGCCCATTCAACCTCGGTGGGTACTGCAACGAGAAGGTGGATGAACTTGCGGCACAAATATTATCGCAGAACGACATTGAAAAACGGAATGCCTTGATCACACAAGCATATGAACTGACTACCATGGATTTCGCGTATGTACCGCTGCATCAGCAGCGCCTTGCCTGGGGCATTTCGGATAAAGTCTCGGTTAAACAGCGCGCCGATAACGGTCTGATATTCAACTACGTCACCATCGATAATTGAAAATCAGAACGCGTCATCCGACGTGAATGCGTCGCATTTATCAAAACGATCGCAGCATGCTCTTTTCTGCCAGCGATACAGGGAACCGAAGTCGAAATGATCACTTTTATTCTGCGCCGGGTCATGCAGGCTTTTGTTGTGATGCTGGTGGTTGCCCTGCTCGCTTTCACCATGTTTCGCTATGTCGGAGATCCGATCAATCAGATGGTGGGCGTTGAAACGTCAGCGGAGCAGAAGGAAGCGCTTCGAGATCGGCTGGGTCTCAACGATCCGATTGTCGAACAGTTCTTCCATTTCATCGCTGATGCCGCGCAATTCGATTTTGGTGTCAGTTATCAGTTCAAGCAGCCGGTTTCAGAGCTGATTCTGACTCGAATGCCGGCCACCCTCGAGCTGTCGCTCGTTTCAGCTTTTCTGGCGCTTGCCATTGGCATTCCAATGGGTGTGTACACGGGCCTGAAGCGCGAAGCCTGGTTGTCGAAAATATTTCTAACTGTGTCGCTGATCGGCATTTCACTGCCGACGTTTTTTATCGGTATCCTGCTGATCTTCATATTCTCGGTAAACCTGCAATGGCTCCCCAGTTTCGGCAGAGGTGAAGTGGTGACATTGTGGGGCAGCTGGACCACCGGCCTTTTGACCGAAAGCGGATTGAAGGCCATTATTCTCCCGTCAATCACGCTTGGGCTGTTTCAGATGACTCTGATCATGCGCCTTGTTCGAGCCGAAATGCTTGAAGTCATTCGCACGGATTACATCAAATTCGCCCGCGCCAGGGGCCTGCCTGACAGGTCCGTTCACTTCCGGCATGCGCTGAAAAACACCCTGGTTCCGGTTATCACCATCACCGGCCTGCAACTTGGATCCATTATTGCTTTTGCCATCATTACCGAAACTGTCTTCCAATGGCCCGGCATGGGTCTGTTGTTCCTGCAAGCCGTTCAAAATGTGGATATACCAATCATGGCAGCCTACCTGCTTTTGACCGCGTTTTTGTTTATCATTATCAATCTTGTGGTTGATATCCTCTATTTCGTCATCGATCCGCGCTTGCGGGTTGAGCGCAGCGGACTTTGAGGGTTGATGGCCATGAATTCAACAGAACAGGCAACAGAGCGGCAGAGTGCCATTCGGCGGCTGCTCGACCACGATATTACCTATTCCTTCTTCCGGTCGAAGGTTACGGTCATCGCCGGCATCGTGACGCTGATCTATTTTATCGCGACATTATTTGCTCCGATTATCGCACCGTATGACCCGTTTGATCTTTCAACGGTCGATCTGCTTGATTCACAGATTCCTCCGGCATGGATGGCAAATGGCGATCCCCGATTTGTGCTGGGTACGGACGATCAGGGTCGTGATTTGTTTTCCGCCATCCTTTATGGATCGCGCGTATCGATTTCGGTCGGGTTTGTCAGTGTTGCCTTTGCAGCCACGCTCGGCATTTTCCTGGGGCTGGTCTCAGGCTATTTCGGGGGCAGAATCGATGCCGTGATAATGCGAATTGCTGAGGTTCAACTGACATTTCCCGCAATACTGATCGCGCTTCTGATTGACGGCGTAGCCCGCGGGGTGTTTGGCGAACTGGACCGAGAGCAATATGCTTTCTGGATACTGGCATTTGCCATCGGATTGTCATTCTGGGTGCAATATGCCCGGACGGTGCGCGCTTCAACTCTGGTCGAAAAAAACAAGGAATACGTGCAAGCCGCACGCGTGATCGGAATTCCCTCGTTGGTCATAATGGTTCGGCACGTCCTGCCAAATGTGCTGGGCCCGGTTCTTGTTATCGCGACAATCAATCTGGCCCTGGCGATCGTCCTGGAAGCCACACTGTCGTTTCTGGGAGTGGGTGTGCCCGCGACGCAACCTTCGCTGGGGACCCTGATCCGCATCGGCAATAATTTCCTGTTTTCCGGCGAATGGTGGATCGCTATCTTTCCCGGTCTTGTTCTTGCGGTCCTCGTGCTTGCCGTCAATCTCCTGGGCGACTGGTTGCGTGACGCCCTGAACCCAAAATTGCGATAAGGGCATGTGAATGTCAGTTCTCGACATTAAAAACCTTGAGGTCACATTCCCGCATCGACGCGGCGATTTCGTTGCCTCCAAAGAAGTCAATCTGAGTGTGGAGCCAGGAGAAATTCTGGGAATTGTCGGCGAATCGGGTGCTGGCAAGTCGACAATTGGCAATGCCGTCATAGGATTGCTGGAAGCGCCGGGACACGTTTCAGCCGGTGAGATATTTCTTGATGGTAATCGGATTGATAACCTGGACGGGAAAATGATGCGGCGCTTGCGAGGCCGGCGGATCGGTATGATTTTTCAAGATCCGCTCACCAGCCTCGACCCCTTGCAGACCATCGAATTCCAACTCGTTGAAACCATCCAATACCACCTGTCACTTTCCGCGGATGAGGCGCACAAAAGAGCTGTCGACCTACTTGACCAGGTTGGCATTCCCGACCCGGAAATTCGTGTCGGACAATACCCGCATCAATTTTCCGGTGGCATGCGCCAGCGGGTCGTGATCGCGCTCGCTCTCTGCGCAGAACCTGAAGTGGTTATCGCCGATGAACCCACCACAGCTCTCGACGTTTCAATTCAGGCCCAGATCCTGGAGTTGATGAAATCATTGTGTCGCGACCGTCAGGTGGCGATGATCCTGATTACGCACGATATGGGCGTGATTGCCAATATGGCCGACCATGTAGCGGTGATGTATCATGGACGCGTGGTTGAACACGGTGTGACGGAACAGGTGCTGGGAAGCCCTGAACACCCCTATACCAAGAGCCTGATTGGTGCGGTACCCAGGCCAAATATCAAGGTCAATCGCTTTCCGGTAGTGAACTATATTGAAAAAGCCGGTGTCCCAACAAAGAACATTGATATCGCGACACACTGGCTCGGCGAAGCAATACGGCACGATAAACTTGACGGCCCATTATTGTCGCTGAAAGATATCGGCATTCGCTTTCAAACCAGATCATCAATCTTTCCTTCCAGGCGCCTTTGGCTCGATGCCGCCAAGAATGTCAGCTTTGACATTGAACAAGGTGAGACGTTCGGACTGGTGGGGGAATCCGGCTCAGGAAAATCAACGATTGCCCGCCTGATCACCGGCTTGCACGATCCGGCGGCCGGAACGATCTATTTTGCCGGTGAGAACCTTACCGCTTTAACGAAAAAAGCCGATATCCTGGCGCTCAGGCGTCAGATGCAAATGATCTTTCAGGATCCTTTCTCATCACTCAATGCCAGAATGCGCGTGAAGGACATTGTCGCCGAACCGATCCGCTTCCATGGGCTGACAGACAACAAAACTGAAACACGTCAGGTCGTGGCGGACCTGCTCGATCATGTCGGTCTTGGCGCCAAGGCGGGTGAGAAATACCCGCACGAGTTTTCCGGCGGCCAGCGCCAACGAATTTCTATCGCGCGCGCGTTGGCGACTCGACCTCGTTTTCTGATCTGCGATGAACCGACATCCGCGCTTGATGTCTCAATTCAGGCGCAAATTCTCAACCTGCTCAAAGATTTGCAGGATGAGCTTGGTTTGACCATGCTGTTTATCAGCCATGATCTCGCTGTCATGCGTCAGATGTGTAATCGGATCGGTGTCATGCGCCAGGGAGTGCTATGCGAAGTTGCTGACACTGAAACATTGTTCAAAACGCCCGAACATACTTATACACAGCAGCTTTTATCTTTAATGCCCAATATGGACCTTCTTGCCCGCGATATTGATAGTACTGACCGGCATCCCTTGGAAAACTTACCAAATTAGTTCGCCGTATATTGAGTTTTTCTGTATCTCAATTGCAGACTATTTTTTAAAAACAGTATACTTGCCAGATATTTACTTGAAAAACCGCCCTGCATTTGCCGCCATCATTTCGACACGGTGAGGTCCAAGAAGGAATCCTTGATCCCGGCCAAAAATGGGACAAGGACACTGGTTGACAATGACGGTTTTAACGTATGAAACACACAAACAAGTCGGATAGTATCCAGGTCATAGGTTCCTGCCGCACGTGGCACTCGGGAGTAGTCGTCCTATGCTACATCGAATGGTCAGAGGGTTTTAGCAACAGATTGGCGAAAGATAAGTGCGAAACAGTTTCGCCAGATTGTTTTCCATTCAGATAATCCATCTGAATGGTCAGGACGCGCTCCAAATTCTGTTAACCGGTGCTTTTGTTGCGATCCATACATCGCAACAAAAGCTCTGAAGCAAGACCGCTTTTTCAGGAGGGCGGCACACCATGAATCAGGATCAGACTATCGGGATCGACCGTCTCATTGGCAACAGAGCTTATTTGTCTGTCATCATTCTCAGCCTGGTGCTTTCACTCCCAGTAACGAGCACTCTCGTGTTGACGCGTTTCCAAATTCCGGATTGGGTGATTTTCGCCAGCGTTGGCTTACTCGTTGTAACAGGTGGCGGCATACTTTCACTACAGGTGCTAAGAGAACGTCACCCCCTGTTCTGGCCGGTTGGACTTATTCTGCCATTCGGCGCATTGCTGGCTTATCTTGGTGCGCTTTCCTATTATTTTCTGCAAACACCTTCATTCGTCAACACATCGCTGCTGATTGCGAGCAGTCTTTCGATTTTAGTACAGCTGATATGCGGGTATTTCCTGAAAAAGTTTAATCCCGACCAATATTTTTATGCTGAAAATTCCAATATTTCAGGCTTCCTGGCAGAAGAACAGTTGGCGGCAAATAGATTGCCATTCTTTATCTGGTTATCTGCCGGTGTGCTTTGCATAGCGGTGTTGGGCGGTTTGTTTGACAACTGGGGAAGCGCATTATCGGCGTTGGTTGCACTCAGCATACTGGCGGGAACACCAGCCTCAACCCTGGCGGTCCACTGTGCTCTGTCCAGCAGCCTATCTTATTGCCGCAAGTCGGGGATCCTGTTCAGAAACGCCAATGATATTGAACTGGCCAATCAAGTCGAAATCGCAGTTTTCGACAAGTCAGGAACTGTGACCATCGGACAACCCAAACTAAGCGACATTGTCGCGTTTGACCGTAACTCGGATCGTTTGCTCAGGATTGCAGCAAGCATACAACGCGCCAGCCCCCATCCGATTGCGCGCGCCATTGTCGCGGCGGCGGAAGAACGCGAACTTACAATATCCGAACCGACACAAAGCCGCGATTATCCCGGTCGTGGCATGTCAGCCGTTTTGGCTGACCGGCAGGTCGAAATCGGTAACAGTCTTTTTCTGGCGGAGAGAGGCATAATCAGCACCTCGGCCGAAGCCGTAAGGAAACAATTCGAGTCCGCTGCAAAAACAACAACCCATGTCATTCTGGACGGTCACATTGTAGGGGTTATCGCGCTCAGAGATCCAATCCGCTCACCAGCGCCAAGAGCGATCGCATCCCTTCAGGAAATGGATATTCAGTGTGCGATGTTCACCGGGGATACCGAGGGAGTCGCAGAAGCGATTGGAACAACGACTCACCTGGATCAATGGCTTTCCGGCCTGACATCTTCTGACCGAGCACGCTGGCTTGAAAATTGCCAACTGGCTGGAAGGGTGTGCGCTTTGATCGGCGAGGGGCAGCGGGAAGACCAGCATTATCATGCGTCGACTGTGATGATCGCGATGCCAAAAATTATCGAGAGCAACGCTCAAACCGCTTCTATAATCCTTCTTCGGCCTGATTTGACGCTGGTTCCGTCGGCATTGCAATTCGCAAGGCGTACAGTACTGGTTGCAAAGCGGATATTACCGGCGGTCATTGTTGTTCAAGCAGCCACGGTTCTCTCCGCGGCGGTTATGCTTGTTCCTCCCGTCGCCGCGGTCGCACTGGCGGCCTTTGCACCGTTGGCGATTCTGGGTGTCAGCAAGTTTATGATAAGAGATCTCACCATAAACCTGACTGACACAAAGTGAGGCCTGAGCAGCGGTAAAATGAGATAATGCATTTTATTCAGCTGGCCACATGTGCTAGAGCGTATTTCGGAAAGATTGACTCACCTTTCCAACAAGGACACGCGCCAAAACAAAGGCTTGGAGCATTTCGCACCGGCCATTTTAAGGACGGCATACCGGAAGCGCAGCTGATCGTCAGCCGATGCTTTTTATGCCGAAATATAGTCCCCAGGGTTATGCGTTCGCCCTCAACAAGATCGAAAAAACGGAGGAATCCATGACCGGCAAGGGCAAAACACCGCTGCGCTCACGCAACTGGTTCAACAATCCCGATAACCCGGGCATGACTGCCCTTTACATTGAACGCTATCTCAATTTCGGATTGACGCGGGAAGAGCTGCAGTCGGGCAAGCCGATCATCGGCATTGCCCAGACCGGATCCGACCTTTCTCCCTGTAACCGCCATCATATCGAGCTGGCCAAGCGGGTTCGAGAAGGTATTGTATCCAAGGGTGGTATCTGTTTCGAATTCCCGGTCCATCCTATTCAGGAAACCGGCAAACGCCCCACTGCAACACTCGATCGCAACCTTGCTTATCTGGGCCTGGTAGAACTTTTGCACGGATACCCCATCGACGGTGTCGTTCTCACCATTGGCTGTGACAAGACCACGCCTGCCTGTCTGATGGCGGCGGCAACGGTCAACATTCCCGCCATTGCGTTGAGCGTCGGTCCCATGCTGAATGGCTGGCATAAAGGTGAGCGTACCGGTTCGGGCACGATTGTCTGGAAAGCCCGGGAAATGCTGGCAACGGGTGAAATCGATTATGAAGAGTTTATGGAGATCGTATCCAGTTCAGCCCCCTCCGTTGGCTATTGCAACACGATGGGCACTGCGACAACCATGAATTCGCTGGCTGAAGCACTCGGCATGCAGCTCCCCGGATCAGCGGCCATCCCCGCCCCTTACCGGGAAAGAGGCCAGATTTCCTATGAAACCGGCAAACGTATCGTGGACATGGTCTGGGAAGACCAGAAGCCATCGGATGTGATGACCCGGGAAGCGTTTGAAAACGCCATCGTCATCAATTCGGCGATCGGTGGATCGACCAATGCACCGATCCACCTCAACGCTATCGCCCGCCACCTTGGCGTGCCGCTTGAGAATGACGATTGGCAGAAACTGGGCCACGATGTCCCGCTGTTGGTCAACCTTCAGCCGGCCGGCGACTATCTGGGTGAGGATTACCATCGTGCAGGCGGTGTGCCCGCCGTCGTTGCTGAACTGATGAAAGAAAACCTGCTACCTCATCCGGACGCAGTCACCGTCAACGGCGAAAGTATCGGTGGAAACTGCGCTGACACTGTCAATGAGAATGAGGACGTGATCAAGACAGTTGCCAATCCGATGAAACAACAGGCCGGCTTCATAAACCTCAAAGGTAATCTGTTCGATTCAGCGATCATGAAAACCAGTGTGATCGACCAAGAGTTTCAAGAACGCTATCTGTCCAATCCGGAAGATCCCAATGCCTTTGAGGGCCGGGCAATCGTGTTTGATGGGCCGGAAGACTATCATGACAAGATCGATGATCCGTCACTCAATATCGATGAATATTGTATCCTCTTCATTCGCGGTGCCGGACCAATCGGCTATCCCGGCGGCGCCGAGGTGGTCAATATGCAGCCCCCGGCGGCCCTCATTAAAAGAGGCATCCACGCACTTCCCTGTGTCGGTGATGGCAGGCAGTCTGGAACATCGGGCTCGCCGTCCATTTTGAACGCAGCACCGGAAGCGGCCGCGATGGGTGGACTGGCTCTGCTCGTCACTGGCGATAAAGTGCGGATCGATCTGCAAAAAGGCACTGCTGATATTCTTCTCTCACGAGAGGAATTGGACAAGCGACGGGCAGATTTGAACGCCAAAGGCGGCTACCCCTACCCGGTGAGCCAAACTCCCTGGCAGGAAATTCAACGCTCCATCGTCGATCAATTCGACGAGGGCATGGTTCTGAAACCTGCGGTACAGTTCCAAAAAGTCGCACAAACGCCGTCCGAACCGGAACTGCACATTCCACCTGGCATTCCGCGGGACAATCACTAAGTTCCGGATGATTTTTACCAATACGATACATCCTGCCGCGTTGATATTGATCTGATGTGGCAGGACGTTTTTACTTCTTTTGATTTGATTGGCAGCGCTTGATGTTCTTTGTTCAGCGCGGACCTCGGGCGTGTTTCGGCCACTATTTCGAGTAATTTGCTGGATATGCACGCACGTTTATCTTGATCATCCGGTTTTGCGCTCATGGGCAACACTCAGATAGGCACCGAAGAACGATTTGAAATATCGCGCAGAATTGCTTTGTCTCTTTCCCGGTTTCTGTCGCCGGATGGTGGCTCCGACCACCGCCAGACCTTTGCCGTTCTCGCTTCGCTGACAATTCATTTCCTGCTGGGAACCATTCTGGTTTACGGATTTGATATCCAGCCACATGATGCATCAACCGAGAAGCGAATTGCCGTCACGCTCGTCGCCCCGTTTGGCGCGAGAAAATCGCCGTTGCAGACAAAACCGTCGGTAGAACAATCCTTGGTTCCAGACAGCGCCATTGAAAGCCAACCTGCAAGAGACGCTGGAAAAAATTCCGCGCGGGTACCCAGCAGTCCAAAAACACCGTCGAAGAATGCCCGCGTTCCACCCGATGGTGGGCACACGGAAGGCGTTTCAAACATGATCAGAGCATCCAGGATCTATTCTGATGACATCTGGAGTAACCCAAAAAACCGGGAGGCAAAGAGAGTTCTGGGACAACTGGTCCTTTCTGAACGCATGGAACAATTGTGTAACAGCGAAGCGATGGAACAGGTCCATAACTGGAAAGAGACTTTCGCTCCCGACTGGCTGATTGCTTACGCCCTATCCGATCCGATGGTCAACGGGCAGGTCATTCTGGCTGATGGCGCTGTTTTCAGAAGCAAAGGACGTTGGTTTCACTTGAAATATGAATGCACTTTGTCAAACGATTTCGGCACGGTTGAAGACATGGCTTTCCTGGTAGGGCGTCCGGTTCCCAGACGTGATTGGAAGAGGCTCCGTTTCCCAACGCGCTAGGCTCAGGAAGGATCAGATCCAGAATGTAAGAACCAGCGGCAAGACAATGATCGTCGCCAGAGTGGAAATCAAAATCATGCCTGCAACGTCAGCCGCATATTTTTCCTGATACATTTCAACCCAGAGATAAGTCGCCACCGAAACCGGCGCCAGGCACTGAAGGATGAAAACCCCTTTTTCGGTCCCTGTCAGGCCAAACATGGCAACGAGCGTAAACGCCACTGCCCCCGCCATCACCAGGTGAAACAACGCCAGATAAGTGCCGCGCCATATCGATCCTACCGAAAGAGTCGCAATGGTGTATCCAAGCGTCAGAAGCATGAGGGGAATTGATAAACCACCCAGTATCGATGCGGATTGGATGATCGGTTCAGGCAGCTGTGCACCGGTCCCCATCAGTATGAGCGATAATATCACCGCATAGATGACCGGTTGGCTGAGAAGGCTTTTGAAACTGACCTTCCCGATTGGCAGCCACATTCCGACGGTGAAAATGGCACACAGCACCGCAACCGTGAAGGCAAGCGCGTATGCCAGACCCTGGCTGCCAAATGCAAGCAAGCAAACCGGCAACCCGACATTGCCAACATTGTTCATCATCATTGGCGACAGGAAAGCCCGTGCTGGCAACCCGACGAGTCGCAAAAACACAAACCCGATGACACCAAACAAACCCACCGCAATGGCGGCAAAGCCCATGAATTGAACAAAGGCGCCAAACGCAACATGCTGCTGAGCCAAATGAGACAGAATAAGCGTCGGATACCCGACTTTTGACACCACCGCCCCAACCATTTTGGTGTCGAACAGGACGTTGGTTTTGGCCAGTATAAATCCAATGGAAGCGCATATCAGAACTGGAGCAACGACATTCAATACATGCTCGATCAAGAGTTCCATTTTAGCCCCCGGCTCGCATTTGCCTGCAACCAACACTTCTGTCGTATAATGAGAAAGGATCTCAGCGCAAATGTTACTGTGTGATTTTACTGCAATGTCCAAACTCAGTCGTCCCAGACAGCCGTGTTCCGACTAACCGGCTGCAACAACGTCATCTGGGTCTCTGTCCCGTGTAAGTCGCGCGAGGGCGTATCTGATCCGGCTGTTCATATTGCTCCAGGGCATGAGCGATCCATCCGGACATCCGCCCGGCGCAAAAGAGCACCATTGCCGCCCCATCTGGTAAACCGGCGTAGTTTCGCAAAGCTGCCAGGGCAAAATCTATGTTGGGATGCAGGCCATACAGCGTCAGTGCTTCCTTACGAATACTTCCGAGCGCGTCGACAAAGGGGCGATTCAGTCCGTGCCGTTCAATCATCGAAAGCAGCAGATCGGCCCGTGGGTCAGCGTCCTCATAAATCAGGTGGCCAAAACCATAGAGTGGTTCGCCGCGCATCACCCTGGCTTCCATTTCCATCCGAACGCCAGACGGATCGCGCATAGCGCTGAGCCAGCTTTCAACACGATCGGAAGCTGCGCCGTGTCGCGGTCCCAAAAACGCCCCGAGCCCCGCCAGCAAAGCAGCGTGTAAAGGTGCCCGAGTCGACGCAGCGCAGCGCACGGCATAGGCACTCGTGTTCAGTTCATGATCTGCGGACAGAACAAGCGCTGCGCGTATCATGCTGATAATTTCCGGATCATCGATCCCCCATTGTCGGGCAAGAAATTCGTGCATCGGCGCAGCGGAAACAGGTTCATTCAGCAGCGCAGCAACGACAAGCCGCATAATCATTGCGCCCTGTCGTACCAGAACGTCCCTGTTCAGCGCATAGGCGGTCCGATCTTTCAGTGGCCAAAGACTGAGTGCAAACATAGCCCTTTCGACCGGTCGCGCCGGTAGGGGACAATTCTGCAGATCATGGTTCTCTACCGTTTCGCCAAATGGATCTGCCCTGCAATCCCACAGCAGGGTCGCAACAGTCTCCAAACTGGCGTTTTTCGCCAAATTGATTGCCGGTTGGCCCCGGTAAAAAGGCCCATCATCGGTAATCAATGTAATGGACGATTGCAGCAAGACACCGAAGTTGTCCGCTTCCGTTTCCCGGCCATGCTCCCTTTTGTCGCAAAGCTGGCGGATGTCTTCCGCAGCATAACGTTTGGATCGGCCTGGGCCGGCGATCGAACGGACAAACCCTCGGGACACATACGCATACAGGGTTGCCGGTTGCACACCAAGTTCAGCGGCAGCTTCTTTCGCGGACAGATAGATCGGTTTACTCATATTGATTGTATCTATCAATATTGACGATATTGCAAGTAACTGCGCCTATGCGAGACATGAACGCAAGGCAACAGGAGACTGGCATGAACAAACCGGCGCAGAACAGAATCGATTTCGGTCTGGAAGGTATCGTCGCTGCACAAACATGCCTGAGCGATGTTCGTGGTGCCGCCGGAGAGCTCATCATTTGCGGACGCTCGATTGAGGATCTGGCCGGAGTAATCTCTTACGAACACGCCGTTGCTTTTCTCCTTCAGACAGTTCAGCCCGATCTAACCGAAGGTGATGTCTGTGAGGGCTTGGCAGCGGCCCGCTGCGCCGTGACTTCCGTATTGCCGTGCCTGAAGGCTGCCCCAGCAGATCTATCGGAAATTGAATTGATAAGACTGGGACTGGATGCTCTGCCAATGGCAGACGGCACCCCGGAAGCGCTGCAGATTATCGGAGCGATTCACACTCTGCTCGCCGCAGCGGTCCGTATTAAAGCCGGTAAATCCCTGCCAGAACCCAATCGGCACCTTTCCTGCACCGAAGATCTGCTGACCATGCTCCGGGGTCACGCGCCTAAACAAATGGAAGTCGATTCACTGGAGCGCTACCTTGTCACCATTCTTGATCATGGTCTGAACGCCTCCACATTTGCCGCGCGCGTGATTGCCTCAACAGGTTCCGATATGCGGTCTGCGGTATCCGGCGCCATCGGTGCTCTGAAGGGACCGCTCCATGGCGGTGCACCAGGCCCGGTTCTGGACATGCTCGACGCCATCGGACGCCCCGAAAATACCGACAGTTGGATCGAAAAGGAGTTGGCAAAGGGGAACAGACTGATGGGATTTGGTCACCGCGTTTACCGGACTCGAGACCCCCGCGCCGATGTGCTGAAAGAGGGGCTGAAGCGACTCAAGGCACTGGGCGCATCAGTCAGCCATGCCGAAGAGATTGAGGCAGCAGCTCTCGAGGCACTTGCCCGCCATAAACCGGATCGTCCGCTCGATACAAATGTCGAATTTTACACGGCGGTACTGCTTAATGCGATTGGCATCGACCGAAAGCTGTTTACGCCACTGTTTGCAGCAGGCAGGGCAGCGGGATGGTGTGCTCATGTTCTGGAGCAACAGCAGAAAGGACGGTTGATCCGTCCTTCATCGGAATATATTGGGCAGGATCCGGCGAACAGGCCGTGAGTTTATGGCACTTTCAGAGAACTTTCAGGTCTTCGGCAACATTCTTGCCGTCCCGAGCGTTCAATTCGTATGCAACAAGCTGGCCTTCGTCCAAGCGGGTGAGGCCGGCGCGCTCCAAAGTGTAGCGATACACTAAAACTGAATTTCCATTTTCGCTATCAATTGCTCCAACACCGCTCTCGGCGTCAAACCATCTAACATTTCCACTTTGCATCACAAACCCGCAAACTAACTCAGCCCGTATCAGCTGATCAATTGATCTAAAACTCTCTTTTTCCAGTATTATTAGACCGCATGTTTGCGAATTTATTGTGACGGCGGACTATAATTAGGCGGCTATCTAATTAGGGGATGGGATGAGACTGGCGCTTGCGGGTCGCTGAATATACCGGGACATGAACACCAGCCCCTGTTCCAGCGTCTCCCGCCAGAACCGCCAGCTGTGATTGCCGGACCTAAGGTCAAAAAACAACTGATCTCTATGCGTATCTTTCAATTGATTGAACAGAGCCTGTGCGTCATCCACAATACCGAATTCATCTGCAAAACCGACCGCAATGTAAAATGCGACCGGCTGTCGTTTCTCGAGATATGCGGGAAGATCTGTACGATAGTCCCTATCATGCCACAGAACAGCATCAAACACGCCGTCATCCAGGAAGGCAGGCTCGCGATATGCGGCCGAATTGCCCGGCGGAAGGGGATGGTAGACGGCCGGGCTCAAAGCAGCGGCTGCAATAAATAGATCAGGGTACCGAATGGCAAAACGGACTGCGCCATATCCTCCCGCGGAAGCGCCTGCAATCATGCGCCCTTCACGCGATCCGACTGTCCGGTATGTCTGATCTATATTTGGAATAAGGTCGCTGATGAGCGCAGTTTCAGCCTGATCCCGACCATTGTCGATCCACCAGGCACCGCGATGCCCGGGCATGACAGCAAGAACAGGAGGCAGCTTTTCTTCAGCAATCAGCCGATCAAGCACTTCCTGTATCCGCCCGCTTTTGACCCAGGCCTTTTCACCGTTTCGGGATCCGTGCAGCAAATAGAGAACCGGATATCGACCTCGCCCGCTGTCATAGCCCGTGGGCAGGTAAATCTGATACGGATAAACCCGATCCAGCGTGCGCGAGTAAAAACTTCTACCTTCGATTTCCCCGGCATTGCCTAGTTCGGTGAGAAACGACGGCAACAGGAAGAGCGCCAGAAAACATGTAAATATCAGACCCCGCATACCCAAGCGCTAACCCGCCAGGTCGATCACCTCAAATCAGATTGTCGTGTTTTGGACAGAAAAATGCCCGGCAATCGTCATAATTGCCGGGCGTTGGAATTAATCACCTCATTTCAGGATGACTTCCGGTCCCATGATTGCGTTTGGCAGGACGGTTGAGATCCATGGGACGTATGTGACGATGATGAGGAAGATGAACATGATGCCCAGGAATGGCAGGGCGGCGCGTACGACGCCCATCATTGACATGTTGGCGACGCCTGCGGTGACGAACAGGTTCAGTCCCACCGGCGGGGTGATCATGCCGATTTCCATATTGACCACCATGATGATGCCCAGGTGAATGGGGTCGATGCCAAGTTCGATGGCGATGGGGAACACCAGCGGCGCAACAATCACCAGC
>JBDWFY010000021.1:0-169664 GCA_039976075.1 Stappiaceae bacterium | reverse complement strand
GGGATCACTGGCAAGCGCTCTTGCCCCTTCCATATAGTCGGCCTGAGCGTTTTTGAGTGCATTCTGGGCGCGGAGATCGGCAACGGTGGTGATTGCCTCGCCGACATCGCCGACGCCCTGCCCCAGCGCCACCAGCCCGCGTCCGGCTGCCGCGCCGAACGCTTCGGGCCGCGCCCGCACGGTGAAATTGCTCTGGTGCAGAGGCGCCCGCCGCTGGCCGCCTTCAAAGATCGGTACACGTGCCATGAAAAGCCTCGCTTTTGGGGCAAATACCGGAGTTGGACCGCCAAAAAACAGCCAAGCGCATTCATCCGATCAGATCTGTTGCCAGCTCCGATCCGAGAAGAAACAAAATTCGCGGTAAATGCCAATTGCTATGCGTCATATTTATCGTAACGTTGCGTTTTTAGCAACACTCTAATTGACAAATAGCTGTTTTTAGACTTGATGGAACAACTATCCCGGTTGCAGGTGGTCCTACCTTAGGTGTTCACTACCTGGCCATTTATCGCTCAGCAGAATTGAGCACTGCCATTTCGGTAACAGGCTTTGGCGGCCCGGCAAATCTCTTTGCACCGGCAACGCACAGGGCAACGGCACAACAGATAACAGCCATTGGCCAGCTGACGCTCTCGTGAAGCAGTCCGGCAGCCAGTATCAGTCCCATGAAGGGTTGCAGCAGTTGGAGTTGCCCCACGGCGGCGATGCCCCCCTGGGCAAGCCCGCGATACCAGAACACGAAGCCGATCAGCATGCTGAACAACGACACATAGGCCAGCCCGACCCAGGCGGACGGACTGACCCCCTCGAAGCTTGGGGGCATAAGAATGAGCGCCAGCGGCAGCATCACCGGCATGGAAAGAACGAGCGCCCAGGATATCACCTGCCAGCCGCCAAGTTTGCGCGAGAGCTTTGCACCTTCCGCATACCCAAGACCGCAAGCAATGATGGCAGCAATCATCAGAACATCTCCGATGAACGACGTGGAAAAATCCTGCATCAGAGCAAAAGCGGCAACCAACAGGCTGCCCGCCACAGAGAAGAGCCAGAAAGCCGGGTGCGGCCTGTCCCCCGCCCGTATCACGCCGAAGATGGCGGTCATGAGCGGCAGCAGGCCGATAAAGACGATGGAATGTGCCGACGTGATGTGCTGAAGCGCCAGCGCTGTCAGTAGCGGAAAGCCGACAACGACGCCAATTGCGACGATAATCAGCGAGACCAGGTCGTCTCGTCCCGGGCGCTTTTGCGGCAGCAGCAAAAGCAGACCTATCGCCAGAATACCGGCCAGCGCCGCCCGTGCAACGGTCAGAAAGACCGGATCAAAATCAGCCACTGCCACCCGCGTTGCCGGTAAAGATGCACTGAAGATTGCAACGCCGATAAATCCGTTTATCCAGCCGCTCTTACTCGCCTGCATGGAGCACTCCCTTTGTTTGGAAGATAACCAATCCCGCCCTGGCTTTACCAGAGACACTCCAGTACAATTCCAACAAACTGTAATGGAATTACGAGCAGTACAGATGACGGATACACAGTTTGATCACGACGCTATTGGCGGAAATGCCGGCACCCTTGTCGAACAGGTAATGGGCATGATCCGGAAACAGATTGTCAGCCGCCAAACCGCACCCGGAGCGAAATTGCCTTCGATCCGCGCCCTGTCGGGGCGACTCAGTGTATCGAAGTCAACCGTTGTGGATGCCTATGAGCGATTGGTGGCTGAAGGCGCGATCCAATCCCGGCCCGGCTCAGGCTTTTATGTTGCCGGTCATATGCCACCGCTGTCTCTCCTGGAAACCGGGCCGCAGCTTGAGCGGGAAATCGATCCGGTCTGGATGACCCGGCAATCGCTGGATGCGGACGGCACTTTATTGAAACCCGGTTGCGGCTGGCTGCCGGCCTCGTGGATGCCGGAAGACGACATTCGCCGTGCGTTAAGGCAGCTGGCCAGAAATGATCAGCACAATCTGACTGACTACAGCACGCCGCAGGGGCTGCCGGAACTCAGACAGCTCCTTTCCCGCCGTCTGATGGACAAGGGCATCGATGCCCCTGCTCCGCACATCATGCTGACGGAGTCCGGTACCCAGGCCATTGATCTTCTGTGCCGGTATCTGCTTGAACCCGGCGATACGGTGGTGCTTGACGATCCCTGTTACTTCAATTTTCACGCGCTGCTCAGGGCTCACCGGGTCAAAACAGTCAGTGTTCCCTACACGGCCACGGGTCCGGATCTCGGTCAGTTCGAACACGTGCTCGACGAGCATAATCCGCGCCTTTACATCACCAATTCAGCCTTGCACAACCCGACAGGCGCCACGCTGTCGCCCGTCACGGCCCACAGGGTTCTGAAGCTGGCAGAGCGGCATGATATGCTGATCATCGAGGATGATATTTTCGCTGATTTCGAAGACGCTCCGGCGCCGCGCCTTGCTGCCTTCGATGGCCTGGAACGCGTGCTTCATATTGGCAGTTTTTCCAAAACCCTGTCCGCGTCTGTGCGGTGCGGGTTCATAGCAGCGCGACCGGACTGGATCGAGGAGTTGGTTGATCTCAAGCTGGCCACCTCCTTCGGAGGCGGGGCTTTTTCCGCCGACCTGGTGTTGGCACTGCTGAAAGACGGCGCTTACCGCCGCCACCTGCGCGCTCTCCGTCCTCGCCTGGCCGACGCCATGGGTTCAGTGAGTGAACGGCTCAAACGCGCCGGGCTCACACCGTGGATCGAGCCCGCAGCTGGAATGTTCCTCTGGTGCAAACTCCCCGAGGGTCTCGACGCGGCCAATGTCGCCCGCGCCGCCCTTGCCGAAGGCCTCGTCCTTGCCCCCGGTAACGCCTTCAGCCTCACCCAGGCCGCCAGCGGTTTTATGCGCTTCAACGTTGCTCAATCGCTGAATCCGACGATCATGGAGGGACTGGAGAAAGCGATGAACGAAAATCCGGTAAAAAGTCGGTAAGGCTCGGGCGTTTCTTCGCATAACATCCCACCGACTTGATCAACGCCCCTCCGGATCTTCACATTTGAGAGACGCCAGCAGGCCCATTGTCAGCCCCTTTGCAACGTCCGGTCCCATGCCTGTCACATCGCTGAGACTTGCCAGCACTGTGTGAGTGGTCGCCGTCACAAGGGCGGGATCAACCGGTGTCAGGCGGCTGAGAAAATCAGCACCATTTCCGCCATCCAGTTGTGCCGACAGCGGCAGCCTTTGGCAGTCAAAATTCAGATCGGTAAAATCTAGTCGCTGCGTCACTTTCCGGCCGGATATGCGGAAATTCACAGCGTTTGCCGTCGGGTCAAAGACGATCTGCCACCGTGTCTCATCACCTGCAAGTCGATCCAGAACATCAAATCCCTGCTCAGGTTCAACCTGCTCTTCAAACTCTGCGGCTGAGCGAGCTGCGATCACAAATCGCTGCTGACTGTCGGGCCCTTCAGGGAGAATTGCATCCGGCGACTTCCTCTCACCGCCAAACTCACTGAAAGACAACATATACCCAACCAGGTCAGAGTAGCTGTTGTTGGTCAGTGCCGGTACCGGCATGTCGCCGGATCGACGAATTTCCAGTCCATTCGCGCTCGGCGTTATGATCGCCACACGCCCGCTTCGATCGGCGAGGAAATAGTGGATGGGCACGATGCCGTCTATATCAACTTCCGCTGCAACCTCCAGCGCTTGAGGGACGGTGGCCGCCTGATCAAGCAGGCGTTGGATGAATTCCAGTTCGTTGACGACCGGTTCTGTCGTCGGCTGTTCGTAGACAACTGCATTGTTCCACATCAGCGTCACAACCAGCCCCTGTGTGTTCATACCCGCCGCAGGCATGCCCGGCCCCAGTTGATTGAAGCTGACGCTGCCGTAGCGCACCGCCCATTCAGCGGGAGAGCCTTGCATGACGGAGCGGCGGCGGGCATGAGCGGGATTGATGAAGACAAAGCCCTCCCCGGTTTCCTCATAGTCGAAGCTATAGGCAACAACGGCGCGATCTTTTGACCCAAGCACCACTGTGGAACAGGCAAGCGCAGCAGATGCTGTGAGAAACATCAGCAATCCGACGGGCAATCGGATCAAACCGCGAAGGTGTCCTGAAAATCTGCGACCGGTCATTGGGGGCTCCGTCGATCTCTGTGAATGAAGGTCTCAGCGCAGTGTCAGCGAATTTGCGTTGCGCTCCCCACCGGCTCTATTCTTGGGCGACCCATGATGCCAAGCGGGATTTCGTCAAATGCAAAAACGTTTCGCCAACGACCGGATGACTGAAGAGATCACCTGTGCCCTGCGTGGTCTGCTTTGTTCTCCCCGTAATCTGTCGCTGCTTGGAATGCTGGTTGTGCTGACGGGCATGGCCGGTCCGTTCGGAACCTATGAAGCCTATTCTGCTCCGACGCGTTATCTGTTCTGGCTGCTGATGGTTTCAGGAACGGTCCTTGTGGGTCAGGCCGCAGGAACAGTGAGCGAGCATCTCGCTGGCCGGATTGCCACAACCGGTCCAACAAAACTGTTGGCTGCGGCCCTGCTGACGACCCTGCCGGTATTTACGGTCGTGATCTTTATTCTGCTTGCCTTTGGAGCGCGACCCGACCCGGGCGATCTTATGTCGATCCTGATGCAATGTGGTGTTGTTGTCCTGGCAGCAAGCTACTTTTCCTCACCATCTCCGGAAACCACCGCTGCGCGAGAGGCTGACATCGCTCCGCCACTGCTGTCACGCCTGCCGACTGCCAAACGCGGGCGTCTCATTCAGCTTGCTGCTCAAGATCATTATGTTGAAGTGGTCACGACCAAGGGAAACACTCTTTTGCCGATGCGTTTCCGCGACGCGGTTGCCGAAACCATATCTGAGCCGGGTCTTCAGGTGCATCGCTCGCACTGGGTGGCGATCGATGCCGTCGCAAATCGCGACCGCATGAACGACCGGCCTGCACTGAAACTCTCCAACGGCAGCACAGTGCCCATCGGACGAACGTTCAAATCAGCCGTGCGAGAGCAAGGACTGATTTAACCCCGTAATTCCAACGCGATGGTCGAACCGTCACCTTTCCGGAGGATGGTTTTCCGGGTGGGAATGCTTTTCCAATTTTTCTTGACATTCAGGCTTGACCTCAAGTCGACTTGAAGTGGCAGGGTGCAACCTCCGAACAGCTGGAGGCTCACCGCTTGATCTCATTTGACACAGCCGCAAACATTGTCGCCACCGGTATCGGTGCGACGTTGATAATGGACGTATTTGCGTTTGCGCAGAAACGGCTTCTGGGCATTCCGTCGCTAGATTACCGGCTGGTCGGAAGATGGCTCATTTGCACTATGAATGGCCAATTCCGGCACGACACGATCCTGCAGACGCCACCGCGCCCGTTTGAGCGATCTGTAGGCTGGGTCGTTCACTATGCAATCGGCGTGATTTTTCTCATCGCTCTGTTGGCAGTGGTCGGGCTTGCCTGGCTCGACGAGCCCAGACTCTGGCCGGCTCTTGCAGCCGGCCTTGTGTCGGTACTGGCTCCATTTGCCATTATGCAACCAGCGTTGGGCTTCGGGTTTGCGGCCTCAAAGACCCCCTCTCCCCTGCTCGCCAGAATGAAGAGCGTTGTTACCCACCTATCGTATGGTTTGGGCCTCTATCTGACTGCGTCGCTGCTGGTTGCCCTTTGATCTCCCGCGCCTAACGTCCCATCCAGCCGCCATCGATGGTCAGAATTGAGCCATGCACATAATCCGAGGCGGATGAGGCGAGATAGACGGCAGCACCGGCGAAATCAGCCGGCGCTCCCCAGCGACCGGCGGGAATGCGTTCAAGGATGGCTTTTGAACGGTCGGGATCTTTTTGCAACGCTTCGGTATTGTCCGTTGCAATATAGCCCGGCGCAATGGCGTTGACGTTGACGCCACTGGCCGCCCACTCATTGGCAAAGGCCTTGGTCAATTGCCCGATCCCGCCCTTGGAAGCGGAATAGCCAGGCACGGTAATACCGCCCTGAAAGGTCAGAAGCGAGGCTGTGAAGATGATCTTGCCGCTGCCCCGTGCCACCATCGACTTGCCGATCTCGCGTGTCAGAACGAACTGCGCCGACAGGTTGATCTCAATGACGGCGTCCCACAGCTCATCATCATGTTCTGCAGCGGGCTTGCGCTTGATCGTCCCGGCGTTATTGATCAAAATGTCGATTTTCGGATAATCTTTCAGCACCTGTGCCGCGAACCCCCTCACCGCTGCACGATCTCCAAAATCGCAGCCATATCCGGAGAATTTGCGCCCCAGTCCCCGAACCGCATCGCCGACCTCACCGCCATCGGCATCCATGCTGGCACTGACACCAATGATATCCGCCCCCGCCTCAGCCAGCGCTTCGGCCATCCCCCTGCCGATGCCGCGTTTTGCGCCCGTTACCAGCGCCGTTTTACCCGACAGGTCAAATAGCTTCATAACGCTCATGCCTCGTTCCCCGAAATTCTGATCATCGACTTCATGGCGTTGGGATTGGACGTCAGCGTCTCAAAGGCGCCCTGGATTTCTTCCAGAGGTTTGATGTCGGTAATGAAACTGCCGCAATCAACCAGACCGTCGGC
The DNA here is from genome assembly GCA_039976075.1 of Stappiaceae bacterium. GTDB lineage: Bacteria > Pseudomonadota > Alphaproteobacteria > Rhizobiales > Stappiaceae > JBDWFY01. The sequence continues at coordinate 163,104 of JBDWFY010000021.1, read as the reverse complement.
AAGCAGCGTCATGGCCTCATCGTAATCCTGTTTGTGGTAGACACGCGCACCGACCATTTCCAACTCACGCCAGAAGAACTGAAACAGGTCAATCTGTGGTTTGGTCGCATGAATGGCAACCATGACGATGCGCGCCCTCGTTCCGGCAACCTGCGTCATCAGATCAACACCGGCCTGACTGCCGGAAACTTCAAACACCACATCGACACCCTTGTCACCGACCTGGCTGGCAATGGTTTCTGCGGCATTTCCACTCGCCGGATTGACGGTCGAAAAACCGAGTGACTCAGCGTAGGCGAGACGGTTTTCATTGATCTCCGATATGGTGACATTGCCACCGGCGTGTCGTGCAACAAGCGCAACCAGCATGCCGATCGGGCCACCGCCAATCACCAGAACATCCTCACCTTCAGCCACCCGCCCACGTTTGACATCGTGACAGGCGACCGCCAATGGCTCGATCAGTGCGGCATGGGACAAGTCCAGATTATCAGGCAATCCGTGCAGCGTATGGGCCGGCACGTTCCACTTTTCCTGAAACGCGCCTTCCGTGTCGATACCGATGAATTTCAGTTTGTGACAGATATGCTCATGCCCCGCCTTGCACGCCGGGCACTCACCGCAGTGATCAAGCGGACGCACGACCACATGCTGGCCGACAGAAAAGCCACTCACGCCTTCTCCAAGCGCGGAAACAACACCGGACATCTCGTGCCCGACAGTGCGTTCGAACCCGACACGCTGATCCATGTGTCCGAGATAAATATGAAGATCCGTACCGCATATGCCGCAATAGGCCACATCGAGCTGCACCTCGCCCGGCCCCGGCGGTGAGACATCTTTTTGTTCAACACTGAAGGTCTTGTTGCCTCGATAAATGGCGGCTCTGATCGTCATGATACGCTTCACTTTCCAAGTATGTTTTCTGAATTCAGTTTGTCCCAATCAAACGTTACACCAATTCCCGGCTCATCAGGCGCAACGGCACGCGCATTCTCCACCACGAGCGGACGCTTTGTGTACAAATCAATTGGAAACGAATGAACTTCCAGCCAGCCCGCATTCTGTTGCGCCGACAACAGACTGACATGCAACTCCTGCATTCCGTGACTGCAGACCGGAATCCCCGCAGCGCGGGCCAGCTCTGCAACCCGTAAAAAGCCGGTAATGCCACCGCAATTCGACGCATCGGGCTGAATGTAACTGAGTTTGGCATGGCTGAATGCACGTTCAAACTCATGAATGGTATGAAGATTTTCACCCATTGCCAATGGAACATGAGTTGCCTCGGCAATTCTTGCAAAGCCTTCGTAATCGTCGGGGATAGTCGGCTCTTCGAACCAGAGTAAATTGTATGGCCTGAATGCCCGGGCAGCGGTAATAGCCTCATCAACTGACAGAGCGTAATTCGCATCCACCATGAAAGCGACATCCGGCCCGATCAGATTTCGCACGGCGGCGATCCGCCTCATATCCTCATCGAGTGTGGGCTGACCTATCTTGATCTTGACGCCGTTGAAGCCACGATCAAGATAGTCCTGCACATTATCGAGTAGCTTGGGCAATGGAAAATTGAGATCGATGCCGCCGCAATAGGCTTGGCAGGTTTGTCCGGCGCCACCGGCCATTTGCCGTAGAGGCTGGTTCAAATGTTTCCCTCTGAGATCCCAAAGCGCGATATCCACCGCCGATATGGCAAAGGATGCAATGCCGCCCCGGCCAACATAGTGCACCAGCCATTGCATCTCTTCATAGAGGTGCTCAACCGGCCTTGCGTCTTTTCCCATCAGGAACGGCGCGAGGTCGTGTTCGATCATTGCAACAGCCGCATGGCCGCCTTTTCCACCGGTATAGCTGTAGCCGGTACCCTCGCTCCCGTCGCTCAGCTTGATCGTTACAGTGACAAGTTCGAAAAAGTGGTGTGCCCCGTGCTTGGCATCGACCAGAACTTCCTTCAGGGGAATCTGAAACAGGCGCGGTTTGACCGAGACGATCTCACGCTTCATAGCGACGCCCTTTGTTGCCGAAGTTTCATAACCCGAACCTGGAAGAGAATGACAAGAAATAGGAACGCACCCCGGATTACCATCTGCCAATAGGCACTGAAACTGATGGTGCCTTTGCCATTTTCAAAATTCAGAATATTGAACACGAGTCCCAGCAGCAACGCACCTGCGATTGTTGCCGGAATCGACCCTAATCCACCTGTCAGCAATGTTCCCCCCACAACGACTGCGGCTATCGCGGACAGTTCCCATCCTACACCCTCGAGCGGTTGTCCGGCGCCGAAGCCCGACGCCAGGAACACACCGGCGAGTCCCGCACAGCCACCTGAAAGGGCATAGGCAAAGAACCGGGCATGGTCAACTTTCAAGCCCATCATGACGGAAGCCTCTTCGCCGCCCCCCACAGCAAGCACGGTTCGTCCCAGCGTGGTCTGCTCCAGAACGATCCACAGCCCGACAACAACAACTGCAACAATCACGATTGACCACGGCACCAGGTCAAAAGCCTTTTCCATTCCCAGTTGGGTGAAATTGGACCCCCAATCCACGGCGATGGTCTGCGCACCTGAAATCACCAGCGCACCGCCCTTGGCGCCGATCATGGTCGCCAGTGTCGCAATGAACGGTGGAATATTGAGGTGCGTCACGCAGAAGGCATTAAACGCACCGAACACAATTCCGGCGGCAACGGCGCACGGCAGCGCAATCTCAATACCATAGGGACTGAGATAGGCCGCAATGATTGAAGTGAATGCGGCAACCGACCCGACCGACAGATCGATACCGCCGGTCAGTATGACAAAACACATTCCCACAGAGATAATGATGAACATGGCATTGTAGTTGAGGAAGGATGAGATGTTGTAGGCGCTGCCGAAATTGTCATACCGCAACAGGCCGAACACGATCAGCACGAGGAGCGCGACCCACACGGCAACCGATTGAGGATTGCGCGCGATGTATTTCCTCAGATCGAAACTATCGCCATCAAGCATTTTTGCCTCTTCTGCCCTGCTGCAGATAAACCGCAGCCAGAATAATCAGCGCCTTGGCTATGAGCGCGTACTCGTCTTCCACACCGTTTGCCAGGAGCGTGTATTTAACCAATTGAATGATGACGGCACCCAGAATGGCACCGAATATCGGCGCTCGCCCTCCCTGGAGCAGCGCACCACCCACAACAGCCGCCGCAATGGCGTCGAGCTCCATCAGATTACCGTTTCGTGCCGCATCGGATGCAGAATTGATCGCCACAACAATCAACCCCGCCAATCCCGCAAGCGCTGAACAGATGACATAAACGCCGATTTTGACTTTCCGCACTGGTCCGCCGGCAAGGTAAGCGGCACGCTCATTGCCCCCTGTTGCCAGCACGTAGCGACCGAATGACGTGCGCGTGACGACCCAGGTAAGGATGACAGCGATGACCAGGGCCAGCCAACCTTGAAACGGTAGTCCGAGAATTTTTCCGGTCCCCAGATAACTGAAGTAAGGGTTGCTGAAGGTTTGCAGGTTGCCGTTGGTCAGGACTTGGGCAATGCCTCGGCCTGAAATGAACAGGATCAACGTCGCAATAATCGGCTGAACGCCCAAAAACGCAACGATATAGCCGTTAAAGAGGCCACAGACCATGGCGAGCATGATGGGAATAATCAGCGCTGCAGCAATGCCCAGTGCAGGATAAGCCGTTCCGAATTCAGAAAGGAAAATCAACGGAGCCAGGGCACCGGAAAGAGCCATCACCGCGCCGACCGACAGATCGATGCCGCCGGTTGCAATCACCAGAGTCATGCCCATGGCGACGATGGCAATGGTTGCGACCTGGCTGATGTTCACCGCCAGCGTTTGGGCCTGAAAGAAATTCGGGGTGACAATGACATTGAAGGCAAGGATCACCGCCAGGGCAATAAGCCCGCCATGGCGGCTCAGATTGAATTTGGGAAGCATGACTCTTTTTGCCACATGTTCCATCAAGCCGCCCCCCTGTGATCATGCGCCAGTGCATGAACGAGCGCATTCTCAGTTATGCCTGGATTGACCAGTTCCGTTACAGTCTCCCCCTCATGAAGCACGATGATTCGACCAGCGCCTTCAACAAGTTCCTCGAACTCAGAACTGATCAGAATGACCCCAAGTCCGCGATCGACAAAATCACGGATGATAAGCTGAATTTCGCGTTTGGCCCCGACATCCACGCCTCTGGTCGGCTCATCAAGGATGAGAATTTCGGGATCAGTTGCGAGCCAGCGAGCCAACAGCACTTTTTGCTGGTTTCCTCCGGATAGCTCACGGATCGGCTGTTCCATTCCTGCAGTCTTGATGCCCAGACGTTTGATAAAGTCTTCTACGATTTCTTTCTCACGCGCCCGGTCAATCTGTCCGTAGCGAGACAGTCGGGGCAACAGTGCGAGGGTCAAGTTTTCGCGCACGGACATATCGGGGATTATGCCCTCCACCTTGCGGTCTTCAGACAAAAATCCAATTCCGGAGGCAATCGCGTTAGCGGGACTGGTCGGCTTCCACTCTCCGGATTCCAACCCCAGTTTACCGTCAACAATTCTGTCGACACCGAACAACGCGCGAGCAGCCTCTGTGCGTCCTGCACCCAGTAGCCCGCCAAGCCCGACAATTTCACCCCGGTGCAGGGAAATGTTCAATCGCTTCAGCCGTGGTCCCGTGCTGATGTCTTTCGCCTCCAGCAGCAAGTCGCCCTGTTTGGCGGCTGCGCCCCCGAACTCGGTCATGCCTTCTGCTTTCACATCTTCCACATCCCGGCCAAGCATGTCTGCGATCAGGTCAAGTTTACTCGTTTGCTCAATGACATCGGTTGCCACGGTGCACCCGTCGCGCATGACCGTCACGCGGTCGCAGATCTGGTAAAGCTCATCCAGGAAATGAGAAACATACAGAACTGAAACGCCGGATGCCTTCAGTTCACGAACCACGCCGAACAAAATCTCGATTTCCGAGGAGTCCAGGGAAGATGTCGGCTCATCCATGATGACAAGTTTGGCATTCAGTGAGACAGCCCGCGCAATCGCGACGAGTTGTTGAATAGCCGTTGAATAGTTGCCCAATTGCTCCGTGACATCGATGTTAATCTGGAAACGCGCCAGAATTTCACGCGTGCGCTGATGGGCCGCTTGCCAGTCGATCAGCCACCCCATCCGTTTGGGTTCAAATCCAAGAATGACATTTTCGGTGACAGAGCGCAGCGGAACCAGATTAAGTTCCTGATATATGGTGGCAATTCCACCGGCCTGCGCTTCTCCCGGTGAGCGAAAGTGGGATGAGGCACCATCGAACGAGATGTTGCCGGCATCTCGGCTATAGACACCCGTTAGTATCTTTATGAGAGTTGATTTTCCCGCACCGTTCTGTCCGATCAGCGCGTGCACTTCTCCGGGCTCAATATCAAGCGACGCTCTTGCCAGGGCCGGCACGCCCCCGAAGTGCTTTTCAATTCCAGCCATCGACAACAACATCATGATGTCCCTTGATTTTAAAAAAAATGTGACGGGAGCCCGAACAGCCCCCGCCACACAGGGAGGATCAGTATGCTTCCGCGATGTGATCGGCAGCGTTTGCCTTGGTGAAGATACGGTCTTTCACCTGCACCCACGGCTCGATTGTTTCTCCTGCCGCATACCGCTTCATTACTTCACAGGCCAGCGGACCAAAGAACGGCGAGCTTTCGACTGTGACGCCCATCTTACCATCAATGATCGACTGAAGTGCATCGCGCGTTCCATCAATGGATACGATCAGCACATCCTCGCCCGGCTTCCGCCCGGCAAGTTCAAGCGCCTGAATGGCACCAATGGCCATCTCATCATTGTGCGCATAGACGACATTTACATCAGGATGAGCCTGCAGCAGTGTTTCCATCACCTGACGGCCCAGATCACGCGCAAAGTCACCGCTCTGAGAAGCGACAATATTGAAGCGTGAATCCTTGGCAATTGCATCGTCAAAGCCTTTTTTCCGGTCATTGGCCGGTGAAGAACCTGTCGTGCCTTCCAGCTCTACGACTACTGCCTTGTCACCTTCGAAGTTCTCGATGGTCCACTCGGCAACGCGTCGCCCCTGGTCAATGAAGTCCGAGCCGAGAAACGCGACGAAGTCTTCGCCAGCTTTTGCAGCATTGGGATCCACCGAGCGGTCAACCAGAAAGGTGGGGATGCCGGCAGCTTTGGCTTTCTTGACTGCGGGGATGAGCGGTTTTTCTTCACGCGGGGGTAAGAAAAGAACATCGATGCCCTGGGCAATCATGCTGTCCACATCCGCAACCTGTTTGGCTGCTGAACCGGCAGCATCAGTTGAAATGAGATCCCATCCGCAGGATTCGGCTGTATCGTTAAACGATTTTGTTTCGGCGATCCTCCAGGGGTTGTTCGATTCCATCTGAGCGAAACCGACCTTGTAACGGTCTTTTTGCTCAAGCGGCGGCAATGACTGCGCAAATACTGCCGTGGTTGAAAATGCCAGCGCCATCACGGTGCTACCAATAAGCGTTCTACGATTCATGATCGTCCTCCCGATTTATGGCCCGACCGATCCGGGCCATTCACTGTTGGGGCGAGCCCCAGTTCAGATAGCTGGTCTGCTTACGCAGATAGCCGTCGAATCCATACTTTCCGTCTTCTCCACCGAGGCCGGACATTGCCCAGCCCGTATGAAAACCCTGTAGCGCCTCGCCGTTGGTTCGATTGAGGTACAATTCGCCAAATTTCAACAGATACGGCGCCTGGCTCAATCGCTTGGAATCTCTGGTGAACAGGTAGGCTGACAAGCCATATTGAGTGTCGTTCGCCCGCTCCACCGCTTCCTCAAAACCATCCACCTTCATGGCCACCGCAACCGGCCCGAACACTTCCTCACGCATGGCCGGGTTGTCGTTGCTCTCGACAGAAAGAACAGTCGGGGCGTACCAGTGCCCTTTGGCATACATCCCCTCACCCATCGGGCCGCCTTCAAGCAGAATTTGAGCGCCTGCCGCCACGCTTGCTGAAACGGTGGCGGCAACCTTGTCTCTTTCAAAACGGCTGACCTTCGGTCCCATATCCACGTCCGTGAGCGGATTACCGATCGTCAGGCGCTTGGACGCCGCGACAAATTTTTCCAGAAATTCATCGGCAATGGCCCAGTGTAGATACATCCGTTCATTGCAGGTGCAGATCTGGCCGCAGTTGGTGAAACGTGAAGTGACGGCCGCGGTCACGGCCGTGTCGACATCCGCATCGTCCATCACAATGAACGGAGCCTTGCCACCCAGCTCAAGACGAATGACCTTCATACCGTCAGCACCGGTTCTGTAAATTGCCTGTCCGGCCCGTGTACTACCGGTCATCGTGACCAGCGCGGTGTGGGGGTGCTCGACCATCGCCTGCCCCACAACAGGGCCACGACCGGTGACAACATTGAAAACGCCCGCCGGAAACCCGGCATCATGGGCCAGTTGGGCCAACGCCAGACCTGATAGCGGTGTATTTTCGTGAGCAAGAAGGACAAACGTGTTTCCGGCTACCAGCGCCGGACCGAGTTTGCGCGCTGCAAGCGCTGCGGGATAGTTCCACGCGGTCAGACCAACCACAACGCCGTATGGATGGCGTCGAATGTGAATTTCCTCATCAGGATTGTCTGAGCCAACGATATCGCCCTCCATTCGGCGCGCATTTTCCGCTGCGTACGTAAGGAAGGCGGCTGTAGCGTCAATCTCTCCAAGCGCCTGCGCTATCGGCTTGCCTTGTTCCAGCGTGACCAGACGGGCAAGCTTCTGACGATGAGCGGCTACTGACTTTGCGAGCGCGCGAACCAGGTTTCCTCTCTCGACCGCCGGTCGGGATGCCCATCCTGCCTGGGCTCGGTGTGCGGCGGCAACGGCCCGCTCAGCCACTTCCGCCTCTCCATCAACAACCGTGGCAATGACACTTTCATCGGCAGGGTTTTCGACATCAATTCGCTCACCATTCCCTGGCTTGCACCACGCCCCATCGATAAACAGACCCGCTGTAATCGGCTTTGAAATTGAGAAATCAAGATCTAACAAGAGACACTCTTTCGTCGCTTACTTTGGTACGACCAAATATTATTTTTAATTACCTGTCAACATCAGTTTTCTCGAATTTTTTAATACCAATTTCATAGTCAACTCAATAATATATTGATTTTACGTCATTTTTTCCGATTACCTCGCCCTTAAAAACTTTACAACGTCGGTTTTGTTCATCTTTTTTTGACAGACCATATGATATCCGTTAGTGATATTTGGTGGTCCCAAAGAAGGATGCAGGAATGTCAACTGACAGTAATTCACGTGCAGCCGATGCCGTGGTTTCTGAGCTGGAAACGCAGATCATGTCCGGCCAGCTTCAGAACAGCAGCCCCTTGCCTGCTGAACGCGAACTGATGGAACGGTTCAGCGCCAGCCGCACGGTCATTCGCGAGGCTATATCCTCTTTGTCGAACCGGGGGCTATTGGAAAGCCGTCCTCGCTTCCGCCCAATCGTCCGCAAACCCGATTATCTTACAGTGTTAAATGCTGCCGGATCGATCGTCCGTCATCTGGTGAACGAAGCCGATGGCGTGAAAAATCTTTACATGAGCCGCGTGTTTATGGAACGTGCGCTCGTGCGCCAGGCTGCCACATCCGCCACCAAGGCAGATATCATGGCGCTGAAGGAAGCGTTGCAGGCAAACAAGGAAGCCATAGATAACTCCGAGGAATTCTATCGCACCGACGTCGCGTTTCACGGCGTCCTGTACATGATACCCAGAAACCCGATCTTTCCCGCCGTTCACCAGGGGTATACCTCCTGGCTTGCTCCGCAGTGGGATCAGATGTTGCGATCCCCGGAACGCAACCTGGTCAACTACCGTGCGCACAAAAGAATCCTGGACGCCATCATCGATCGAGACCCGGAAGAAGCGGAAGAAGCATTGTCCGCTCACCTGCGGGCCGCCTGGGAATATGTCCGCGTTACATTCGACCTGGAAGCCGACAATGACTGAATTTGATCATATCGTCATTGGCGGCGGCTCCGCCGGGTGTGTGGTCGCTGCGCGATTGGCATCCGATGGCGGGGCGAGAGTGCTGCTGCTGGAAGCCGGCCATTCAAACAGGCATCCACTACTGGACATGCCACCGGGCATCTTCAAGATGATCAATGGCTCCAAATTCATGCGTTATCATCAGACGACGCCACAGGCGCATCTGGATGGTCGGGTTCACGATATCCCGCAGGGACACGTTCTGGGCGGCGGTTCTTCCGTCAATGCGCAGGTCTATATGCGCGGCCGACCGGACGACTATGATGAATGGCAGGAAATTTTACGCGGCAACAACGAAAATATCGGCTGGGGCTGGCAGGATGTGTTGCCTCACTTCAGGCGCATGGAAGCGAACAATCGCCTCAATAACGAGCTTCATGGCACTGACGGTCCGATGCTGGTTTCCGATCCCGGTCATATCGATCAGATGTCACGATGGTTCGTGCAGGCGGTGCAGGCTCTTGGCGAACCGTTCAACACCGATTTCAATGGCCAGGCACAACGTGGCGTCGGGTTTTACCAATTCATGAACCGTCATGGAAAGCGCAGCTCCGCTGCCTATGCCTATGTACAACCGCAGGAAAACAATCCCAACCTGACTGTGCGCCTCAACTCGGAAGTGATGCGCATTGTGATTGAAAATGAACGGGCCGTCGGTGTTGAATATCGCGACAAGTCCGGCACGATACAAACTGTACATGCGAAGGGCGAAGTGATCGTGACATCCGGTGCACTGGTCACACCAAAGTTGTTGATGCTCTCCGGCATCGGGCCTGCCGATCACCTGAAGCAGCACAGGATAAATGTTCTTGTGGACTTGCCGGGCGTTGGACAGAACCTGATTGATCATCCCGAGGTGCCAATGACGGCGTTGGCAAACGGCCCGTACGGTTACTATAAACAGGGTGACGGATGGCGCATGCTGAAAAACGGTCTCCAGTTCAAGCTGTTTGGCAGCGGACCGGTGACTTCTGCCGGTGTCGAAGCCGGTGCGTTCATCAACCCGGACAATAAAGACGCGCCGCCAACGATCCAGGCCTTCTGCGTACCGATCGTCTATCTGGACCGGGACGCGGTTGACCTTGTGCAGGACGGCTATGGCCTGACCGTCACGACCGTCGTCGTCAAGCCACGCTCGCGCGGTGAAGTCCGGCTGCAATCCGCCGATCCCTTCGACATGCCGCGGGTCTCACCCAATCTGCTGCACCATCCAGACGATATGCGTGACATGATCGCCGGGCAACGTTTCTTCGCTCAGGCCTTTCAGACATCTCCCCTTGCCGAACGTCTTGAAAAGCTGGTTGTGCCCTCACCTGATGATTTGTCCGACGAGGCACTGGCGGCGCATTGCAAACGATTTGTCAAAACCAACTATCACCCGGCAAGTACCGCCCGCATGGGCGCCGATGGCGACCCAATGGCGGTTTGCGATGCACGCATGCGGGTGCGCGGTGTGGATGGTCTGCGCGTTTGCGACATGTCGGCTGTTCCCAACATCAATGCAGGAAATACAAACGCGCCGGCGATGATGCTCGGCGACCGCTGTGCCGACCTGATCATGGGCAATATTTCCCAGACAAACGCCTGAACAGACTTAGGCTCTTTTCCAGATCACATAGGCCGTAACGGCTTTTCCCTGAAACAGCGCCCCTCCGGCACTCAGTTCCAACTGGTCGCCTTCAAACCTGATCTGCCTGACCTGCTTGGACCCGACCCAGTTCGGACAGGATGAGTGGGTGACGTGGTGTACGACCTCACCGCCCTTGTATGTGTACGGACCGGCGTAGGTAATCTGCGATTTAATCGCTGCTGAATCTTCTTCTGCCGTGCCACCGAACGGATCGTTGAGTGCATAAAGCGCCCGGTCCTTCGCCATCAGGTGAACAAAAACGAACCCGTCAACAGAATAGCTGATATAGCCGGTGGCATCTTCGCCGAGCGGGTAATGTTTTTGGCCCGTTTCATCGACGTTAAACCAATCCAGCATTTGCCAGGTTCCGACAAGCGGGTTGTCTGACGCAGAATTAACTGTCTGATTCATAGTACTAATTCCGCCACCATGCCTTGAACGCCTGCGGGCATTCCGAAATCTGTATGATGATTCCCGAAAAGAATGGGCAACCGTAGGACAGTTGAGTTCGCATAACCAGCCTGGGTACCAGGCATCGTCAAAAAATTTAGTTTGTTTCACCCGAACCCTTTCACTGCGCCGGATTGTCTTCCTTTCACACAGCACACGAAAGGATGGCAACTATGACGTCTCAATTTAGCAATGCCCTTATCATCGGCGCCAGTCGAGGTACGGGCCGGGCGCTGGCACTGCAACTGGCAGAAGCTGGCACAAAAGTGACGGCGGTCGCGCGCACTGCGTCTGACCTTGAAACGCTTGCAGCAGAAAATGCGGCAATTACCTCCCATGTAGGGGATGGTGCTTCCGGCATCGCCGCCACTTTGCTTGAAGGGATAAGACCGGATCTGTTGGTACTGGCTGGCGGAATCTCTCCGAAAATGGGATCATTTTTCGATCAGGACTGGGAGAGTTTCAGCGCCACGTGGAATTCGGACACCAGAACCACATTCGAATTCCTCAAAGCGGCATTGGAAACACCCCTGAGCGCTGGCAGCACAATCGTCACCGTCTCCAGCGGTGCGGCGATGAGTGGGTCGCCCTTATCAGGCGGGTATGCCGGAGCCAAACGCATGCAGCATTATCTGAGCAATTATACCGCCTGGGAGTCTGACCGGAAAAAACTGGGGTTACGCTGTTTTACCGTCTATCCGCGCCAGTTTATCGCCGGAACGCCAACAGCAGCCGTTGCCTCACAAGCCTATGCCGATGCACGCGGTGTGCCGGCGGAAAAATTCATGGCACAGTGGGAAGTTCCGCTGACCCCTGAATTACTGGCAAGCCGGATCATCGAGCTTGCTGATCCTGTGGCTGCCCGGGACTCCGGCGCCTGGGGGGTGACCGGAAAAGAAATGGAACCGTTGAGCTGAATGGAAAAACCAGCGCAAAACGAGAGCCTTGCTCGTTTCACCGACACCCTTCCCGTTATGCGCGCGGAGTTGCACCGCTATCTTGCGCGCATGACGGGTTCGGTGCTGGATGGCGAGGACGTTTTGCAGGATGCACTCCTGGCTGCGGCTATCGCGCTTCAGGAAGGTGCAGAGGTGGAAAATATGCGCGCCTGGCTGTTCCGCATTGCCCATAACACTGCGCTGAACATGTTTCGCGCCCGTAAACGGGAGGCCGCAATGAAAGACGAACTGCTCCACCTTCCACCGGCTGAACAACCGGAAGCACCATCCACCGTACCTGAGGCCCTGACACCTTATCTGGCGCTGACACCGCTTCAACGGAGTATCGTGATCCTGCGGGATGTGCTGGGCTATTCGGCGAAGGAAGTCGCTGAGCTGACCGACGCCAGCACTTCCGCCGTGAAATCGGCGCTCCATCGAGGGCGTTTCGCCTTGAGTGCTGCACGCGCGGAGCCGCAACAGGCAAAAGCGTCCACTCTTCCGGAGGCACAGGCTGAAGCTCTGCACCGATATGTGGATCTGTTCAACGCCCATGATTTTGATGCGCTGCGCGATATGCTCAGCGCCGAAGTTCGACTCGAACTGGTCTCCGTCGATCGCCGCGAAGGCAAAGAGCGGGTGTCAGGCTATTTCAGCAATTACGCAAAACGCGATGATTGGCATATGACCCCCGGCCTTGTTGAAGGCCGCCCCGCAATTCTAGCGAGGGACCGTGACGATCCCCACGGTCCTCCCACCTACTTCATCCTCCTGAACACGGACACTACCGGCGTGACTACCATCCGAGACTTCCGCTATGCACGCTATGCCATGCAGGATGCAGAATGGGAGGTACTGAAGTAAGGTCCAATTTCTGAATGTGCGGTCCGATGGAACAGTAAAATTACCATCCACACCGGTTCAACCACAGCATGGTACCTCACGTATCGGATAGAATATCCACCATCGTTAGAAGCGCTTTTTCTGTTTCCCTTTCATTCACACCCGCATAACCGAACAAGAGACCGTTCACCTTGCGCGAAACGCTGTAAAGGTCAGATAAGGGCATGACGGAAATACCATGGTGAGATGCCTTATATGCAACATCAACGTCCGTCAGGTCGCCTTTCAGGAACCCGACAATCTGCATCCCCGCTTCCGCCGGCACGAAGTCCAGCCAGCGCGATAGAAGCCTGTTAGCCGTTGTCAGAAAAAACGATTGTCTCCTGGCATAGAGACTCCGCATTTTCTTCAGGTGCGTTGCGAAATAGCCTTCTTTGATGAAATCAGCCAGCGCAGCTTGCATCAGCAGCGGTGGATATTGGCCGGTACCATTGATCGCTTTCTCGACACCCTCCACCAGGTTTAAGGGAACGATCATGAATCCTATCCGCAACGCAGGAAATAGCGTCTTGGAAAACGTACCGAGATAAATCACCTGATCGGTATCGTCGAGACCCTGGAGTGCAGGCCCCGGAACGCTGTTCACACGAAATTCACTGTCGTAATCATCCTCAAGGATCCAGGCCCGATGCTGCCTAGCCAATTCAAGGATCTGTTTGCGATTTTCAAGTTTCATCACATAGCCCAGAGGCCACTGGCAAGACGGTGTCAGGAATATCACCTTTGGCGGGGGGGAACCCGACAGACTGTCGAAGTCCCATCCTGAGGAGCTGACCGGTATGGCACCAGGTACACCACCAGCGCTCGATAACGCGCCAATCGCGCCCTTGTAAGCCAGCTCTTCAATCCAAAAAACGTCACCGGGATCAAGGAGCAGCCGCGCGACGAGGTCGAGAGCGGCTTGTGTTCCGGATGTGATGACAACCTGATCCGCCACGCAGGAAACACCGCGCGAAACAATCACAAACTCCGCAATTGCTTTCTTCAGCGCGGGCAGCCCTCCGGTATAGTGATATCCAAACAGATCCTGCACGGGTTGACGGGCGTGTCGCCGGATCATTCGGGACCATGTTGAAATGGGAAACAGCTTTGTTTCCGGATATCCGGGATGAAATGCCCTCGCACCTGGCTGGCTTCGATCTTGAGGTTGCCCGGCCAACACGGCACCGCGCTTGGAAAATGTGAGCGGCACAGCAACATTCCCCCTCTGTTGCCTCTTTTCCGCTACGGGCATTTTAATGTCCGCTACCCAGGTGCCGGTTCCTCGTCTGGACAGCAGGTAGCCATCTGCGATGAGCGCTTCATAGGCACCAAGCACCGTATTGCGACCAACACCAAGCGCACGCGCGGCTTCTCGCGTCGAGGGAAGAAGCGTGTGGGGTTGCAGCTTTCCATCGAGAATCAGTGTCTGCAATCCATTGAAGAGCTGTCGGTGTAGAGGCGTTTTCCCGCCTCTGACAAGCACTATCAAATCCAGTGACAGGGATATTCTACGCACAAATTAGTCCCTTTGACATAAGCATTTTTGGCTCTTTTTATAGAACTAATAATATCCTATCCAACACTTCAAGCGATACCCCGAAAATAACCTGTGCTTGGCATTGGCTACGCGTCAATCGCTGAAACGGTCAAAACTTTCTTGCCAACTTAAACGATGCCGGAGCAGACAGAATGCGCGACCTCCTACAAGATCAGAGAACGCGCGCAGTGGGATTTTTGTTCTTTGTGAACGGTATCGTATTTGCCTCCTGGGCAACCAACATACCCTTTATTCAATCCAACTATGGCCTGACGGAATTTCAGATAGGCGCTGTGCTCCTTGCCATGGCCACCGGTGCAATCGTCTTCATGTTACTCACCGGCTGGCTGACGCGGATCATTGGGAGCCGTGCAATGTCAATGATCTCCACGCTCATGTTTCCAGCTGCCATGGTCTGGGTGTTCGGGGCGTCGGATTTCACCCATTTCATGGTCGGCGTGATCTTGCTTGGCGCAGCAAACGGATCGATGGACGTGGCCATGAACCAACAGGCCGCATCCCATGAAAAGGCGCGGGCACGCCCAATCATGTCATCGCTTCACGGTTGTTTCAGTATAGGCGCTCTGGTCGGTTCTCTCTTAACGTTCGGTACAATCGCTCTTGGTGGAACACCCGTACAGCAGTCATTCTTGGTGTTGTGCCTGGTTGGCGCATTGGCGATTGCACTCTTTCCCAATCTCATTCCCGGTGAACAAAGATCCTTGGCGCGAGATCATCGCCTCGCCCCAAGTGGCCTGCGCAACAAAAAGCTATGGATCTTTGGCAGCCTTTCGTTTTTGACGATGCTGAGTGAGGGTGCTGTAGCCGACTGGAGCGCGATCTATCTTATCGAGTATACCGGTGTTGATGCTGATACAGCTGCTCTTGGATTTGGCGCTTATGCCCTTCTGACGATTGTGGCGCGCTTTTCAGGTGACGGGCTCTCCAACACACTCGGCCATCGCGCTATCATCATTTTGAGTGGTAGCCTGACGATGTTCGGTATCATTGTCGTTCTGGGAACGCCGCTGCTCTACCTCCAGTTTCTAGGTTTTGGTCTGCTCGGCATGGGCCTTGCAAACCTCATTCCCGTCATCTTTAGCAATTCTGCAAAACTTGGAACGGTCCATCCGGGAACCGGCATCGCATTTGTCTCGGTTTGCGGCTATTCCGGTTTCTTGCTCGGGCCGGCGGCCATTGGCGGTCTATCGCCTCTGATTGGTTTGGACGGAGCCTTGCTGATTGTCGTCGCCGCAGGCCTGGTTGCAATTCTCGCTGCGTCGGCCTTTCCTTCAAAAACTTCCGCTGCCCCTGCGGAGTAACATCCCACAATCTCCGTTTGACGAAGAACAACGCGATTCATTTGCGGTGATCTACCCCATCGCCATCAACGCAGCGCGGGTGGTCTCATCAACCGGGAACATCATCTCGATCTTTAGTTCTGACAGTGCAATGTCATTGGCCGTGCCAAATTGCGCGATTGTCGTGACAAACGAGAACACGGTTTCACCGGCCCGGTAGCGCGCAGGCACGAAAGCCTGGAGTTCGCCTTGCTGAGTGTTGGTCCGTCCACCAAGCATTTCAACCAGCTTTGCAGAGGCCGCATCCAGAACGACATCTCCGCCGAGATGCACGCTTTCAGTGCGCAGACGGGCGATCATGTGCTCAGCGACCTCTTCCCAGTTTTCAAAGGTAGCGATCATCGTTTCTTTGTCCTGCATCAGTTGCAGCAGACTATCCCCCTCACTGATCCCTGCTGAGTGAAGCATAAAGCCGGCTGACTGATTTGATTTCACCAGCCGCCAATGACGATCCACGGCAAATGCGGGATATGGGTTATGGCGTTCAAGCACCCAGTCAACAGCCTCTTTTACCGGCGCCATGTCCTCGTCGGTCAGCGCACGGCGGCGATAGGCCGGTGCGAAGCCCGCCGCATTGTAAATAGTGTTGCGCTCTGCCGGTGGCACTTCAAGAACGTCACACAATTGGTGCACCATCTGCCGGCTTGGTGTTGATCGGCCCGTTTCCAGAAACGAAATATGTCGCGCCGACACATTCGCTGACAGACCAAGATCAAGCTGGCTCATCCGTCGCTGATTACGCCAATCTTTCAGTGACGTTCCAAATACTGAGCGCATCGTTTTCTCCTGAACCTTTTCAACCAGTCTACAGCGAACACGTCTGACTGGCACTTACCTTGGAGGTAATTGAACTGATTATCCGTTGATGCCAGTTCTTTCGTATCAACTCACGAAAGGAAACGGCATGTCGTCCAAAACCACGATTATCTGGCTCAAAGTGGCTTCGGCCATTCTGATTGCTTTCGGACTTTCCGGGCTATTCGGTGCAGCGGCACCTTCATCAGCTTATCCCGCTTTCATGGCAGATCTCGCGTTCTATCCTCTCGACGGCGCTCCGAGAAACAACTCTCCGGAGATCGGACTCCTTTGGGCTATCGCGGGCGGACTGATGACCGGTTGGGGCCTGATGTTTTGGCAGATCACAACCCACCTTTATCCGCGCGACCCGGCCCTCGCCCGCCAGCTTATTCTATCCGGTATTCTTGCTTGGTTCGTTGTCGACAGCACCGGATCCGTTCTGACCGGTGCACCGATGAATGCGCTGTTCAATGTCGGGTTTCTGCTTCTTTTTGTTGTACCGGTTCTTTGGACCGAACACCGTAAAGTCAACGACGCGCATAATGCCTGATATACAGGTTACCACCTGGGAGCTGTTCAAGCGGTTTCCAGGTGGTGGAACTCCGTCCTTGCCAACGTCCCAAGGGTACGCAACCATGGCGTAGGAACCATCCCGTCCACGCGGCGATCAAATAAAAAGTTGGCGAAAAGAGTGAAAACAAACGGATCCCGAAACCGGTGAGCACCCATTCCCGACAAAGCGTCGCTTACGGATTTCTGACGCCTGCCTTGATTGTCATGACGGTGTGCGGCGTGATCCCGCTGATGTTCGTTGCCTTCTATTCGGTCCACGATTCTTTTGGAGGCAACAGCTTCATTTGGGTGGGGCTGGACTGGTATCGCAATATTCTGACGTCACCCGATTTTTTCAGTTCGCTCGCCCGAAGTTTCGGGTTTTCGGTGCTGGTGCTGTTCATTCAGATGCCACTGGGGATCTACATAGCGCTGCGCATGCCGCCATCGGGCGCGTTGGCCTCAATCTACGTGATCCTGATGGCAATCCCGCTTCTGACGCCGTCAATTGTGGTGGGCTATATCTGGAAGGTTCTCCCTTCTCCCAATGCCGGGATACTCGGAGCTGGTGCGGCCGCGCTTGGACTTGACTACGACATGAACAACGAAATCGTGGTGTGGCTGACGCTGGCCCTGATGGACACCTGGCACTGGACAAGCCTGGTGGTGCTGCTCTGCTATGCAGGTCTGCGCTCCATTCCTCAGGATTATTACAGAGCCGCCCGCATCGATGGCGCCAGCGGTTGGGCAATTTTTCGTTTTATCCAACTCCCGAAACTGAAATTTGTTCTGCTGATCGCCTTTTTGCTGCGCTTCATGGACAGCTTCGTGATCTACACAGAAGCCTATGTGGTGACACGCGGGGGACCGGGTGTTTCCACCACTTTCCTTTCCCATGAGTTGATCCAAACCGCGACCATCCAGTTTGATCTGGGTGAAGGGGGCGCCATGTCGATGATCTATTTTCTGATCGTGGGCTGCGTGGCCTGGGTGTTCTTCAATCTGATCATGCCGAGGGAACGTGACGGGCCGAAGGACCTCGCGTCATGACCCGCAGATTTTCTATCGCACCCGCCCTTTATGTCGCCCTGCTGATGGTGCCTATTTACTGGTTGATCATCACCAGTCTCAAGACAAATGCTGAAATCGGCAGCAACCTTACTCTGATCCCTCACGCGCCAACGCTGGCGAATTTCAAGAAGATCCTGACCGACGCCAGCTGGTACATGGGCTATGTGAACGCCCTGATCTACGTTCTGATTAACGTTTCCATTTCCGTTATCGTGGCCATTCCGGCTGCCTACGCTTTTTCGCGATATCGGTTCTTCGGCGACCGGCAACTGTTTTTCGGCTTCTTGATGTTTCGCATGATGGCACCCGCCATCCTTTTGGTGCCGTTCGTTCAGATATTCTCAGAGTTGAATTTGATCGATACCTATATCGCCGTCGCCATCGCACACTGCTTTTTCAACGTGCCGATTGCGATATGGATTCTCGAAGGTTTCATATCCGCCGTCCCGCGCGAGATGGACCAGATTGCCAAAGTCGACGGGTATCGGTTTCCAATGTTTTTCATCCGCATTCTGCTGCCGCAGATTGCTCCAGGCATCGCTGTCACAGCCTTCTTCTGCTTCATGTTTTCATGGATCGAAATGCTGCTCGCCAATGCGCTGACAGTCGTGGATGTCAAACCGATCGGCGGCATCATGACCCGCGCCGGTGGCGTTCTCGCTGCCGATATCGCGTTGTTGGCGGCAGCCGGTGTTCTCAGTCTGATTCCCGGTATCATCCTGCTGTTTTTTGTCAAGAACCACTTGGCACGCGGACTGTCGATGGGCCGCGTTATCTGACAGTTTCATGGTCTGGCGAGTTTTAGCGCCGACGAAAAAACAATGTGCCTAGCAGTACAAAAACGCTTCCACAAACCAGGCTGACAATGGTCTTGTCGAACAGAAACGACGGCGTGTTGTTGCGCACGAATGTAAATTGTTCCGTTGCTTCAGGGAACAGAACCGCATACGCCATGAACCCGCATAGACAGAAGAGGCCCACCAGCATGACAGGCCCCAGTGGACCTCTATAATTTCCGGTTGCCATATGTATATTTCCTTGCCTGAATTCCTGGCAACGACCGTACAGCAGGGAGCATTGACAGCGGGTAAATGTACCCGCCGTCCTTTACCTGCGGCAGCCATGCTGTTACCGGAAACCATCACATAAGAACCTGATGGCTCTGTACAACGAAAATCGCAAAAGAGAACACTATCCGTGAGCAATTTTTCCTACCCCGATTTCCCCACTGCAAACGGATATATGACAGAGACCATTCGGCACAAATACATCGAGGCTGCAATTGTCGAAGGGATACTTCCCAACGCCGCGCATCGGATGGCGTCGGTCGTCTCGCTGTCTGCGCCCAACGACATCACCAAACCCATTCAGTTCTGGCAACTCTATTCGGTTCTTGGGCCACAGCGCATCGTCAATATCGTGGGGAAATTTTATGCGCGCGTCTTTGACGATGATCCCTGGTTCACATCAGTCTTCGCACGCATTGGCGGTGTAGGACATCACGTCAATACGCAGGCAAGCATGTGGGTTGATGTGATGGGAGGCGGCCCCGCCTATCACGGCGCTGAATTCCGGCTCAACTTCCATCATACCCATAACGCGATGTCGCTGATGAACGAAAGAGGTGCAAAGCACTGGGTAAACCTGATGGTGGAAACGCTGGATGCCTCAAGCGAGCATATGACCGAGGATGCGAGGGTCCGGCCTAGCCTCAACACGTTTCTCGCCCACTTCCTTGCCAAATATGCCGCAGATTTCAAGTTCAGCATTCACGATAGCTTCGGCGACACCAATCCGCCGTTGAAGCGCAAAATCAACTTCATGAACATGACTTCCGACGCGATCGAAGCCCTGAGCGAGGATGAACTGAAAGAAGCGTTGAGCGGACGTGGCATCGACGTTTCAGACTATCGGGACAAACAGGCGCTTGTGAACAAGGCGTTGAGTTTGTAAAGGGGGGGAACCCCTTGCTGGTCAAACCAATGCGCGAACATCGACAAATATGGGCTTGTGGTGAAAAGCCATCACGGCTCCTCAAGACCGTTCTGGAAAGTCCTCAACAGCGTTTCAAGCTGCGCCTTTTCTGACTTGGACATGCCTGAAACAAGCTTCTCCTGTGTGGTGACATGAGCCGTCACAGCCTCGTCGATAACCCGGTACCCCTCATCCGTCAGCGCAACGAGAAAGCCGCGTCCGTCCTTGGGGTTCTGCACCCGCTCGACGTGACCGGCTTTTGCCAGTTGATCAATCCGATTGGTCATGGTGCCCGAGGTTACCATCGTCGAGGCAATCAGGTCTCCCGGCGACAGGCTGAACGGAGGTCCTGAGCGACGCAAAGTCGCCAACACATCAAAACTCGCCGCGTTCAATCCATAGTCGGCCCAGGTCTTTTCCATCTCCCGAGTGAGGTGGAGCGACAGGCGTTTCACCCGCCCGATCAATGCCATGGGGGCAACGTTGAGATCGTCGCGTTCCTTATGCCACTGGGCAACAATTTTATCGATGTGATCCATGTTTGCCATTTTCCGCAAATTATATCTTGACGTCAAGATTTAATTAATTATCTTGACGTCAAGATATTTACGTTGGAGAAAATCATGCCGAACCTGAAAGATGTTTTTCTCACTGCTCTTGCTCCGACGATTTGGGGCAGCAGCTACATCATCACGACAGAGTTCCTTCCCGATGGGTATCCTGTCACCGCTGCCATGTTACGCGCCCTGCCCGCCGGGCTGATGCTTTTGCTGATCGTTCGGCAACTGCCACAGCCTGCATTGTGGGTCAAAATCCTCCTGCTGGGTGCTCTCAACTTTTCGCTCTTCTGGACGCTGTTGTTCGTTGCGGCCTATCACCTGCCAGGCGGCGTTGCGGCGACGGTCGGTGCGCTTCAACCGCTCATGGTCATATTCCTGGCCAATGTCGTGTTGAAATCGCCGGTATTTGCGCTGTCTGTTGTTGCGGCTCTGTCCGGAATCGGCGGCGTGGCGCTCCTTGTTCTGACCTCGGACGTTTCGCTTGACACTGTTGGTCTGGTGGCGGCGGCGGGCGGCGCCCTGTCGATGGCGGCGGGAACAGTTTTGAGCCGAAAATGGCAGCCCCCGGTATCAGCGCTTACTTTCACGGCCTGGCAATTGACGGCCGGTGGCGCTTTGTTATTGCCAGTGGCATTTCTGATGGAACCACCATTGCCGCCTCTGGATGCAACCAACGTTTTTGGATTTGTTTATCTGGGACTGATTGGCGCCGCGCTCACCTATGTCCTGTGGTTCCGCGGGGTCAGTCGATTGGAACCATCAGCCGTCTCAGCCCTCGGCTTTCTTAGCCCTGCATCAGCCCTGCTGCTGGGATGGTTCTTCCTCGATCAGCGTCTGGGCACCTTGCAGATAACCGGACTGCTCGTCGTACTGGCAAGTGTCTGGCTCAGCCAGATGGCCGGTCATCACTTCCGCATAAACCTTCCCTTCATGACCAAGGAGAAAACATCATGAAAATCATCGTATTTGGAGCCAGAGGTGACGTTGGAAGCCGCGTGGCTGCCGAAGCCCTAACGCGAAATCACACTGTCACAGCAGTCGTCAGAAATGCGAAGCAGATCTCCGATTTGCCACCAGCGGCAACTGCCCGGGTAGCGGATGCAGCAGACAGGGCGACGACTGCAGCATTGATCGAGAGCCATGACATTGTCATCAGTGCAATCCGCCCACCAGATGGACAGGAAGAGGCGCTGGTACCGCTTACACGCTCGATCCTTGACGCGTCGGCACAATCAGGCACCCGTGTTCTGATCGTTGGTGGTGCAGCAAGCCTCAATATGCCCGATGACAGCGGTGAGACAATCCTGACAGCGCCGGGGTTCCTGCCCGACGAAGTGGTTCCGATCGCCCGGGCGTGCCAGGCACAATTCGAGCTTGTCTCAGCAGAAACGCGCGTCGATTGGGCCTACCTCTGCCCGCCGGCGATGCTCGTCCCCGGTCGACGCACCGGCCATTATCGCACAGGCACCGACACCATGCTGGTAAGCCCGGAAGGCACTTCGGCGATATCCATGGAAGATTTTGCCGTGGCGCTCATCGATGAAGCGGAAAACCACCATTTCGCCGGCGCGCGTTTCACCGTTGCGGCCTGAGTTTCCTCAAACTTCAGGCCCCGTCATCACCATCATACCGGTCCCAAAATACTTCGACCCTGAGCTTGAGCAAACGGTCAGGTGTCGGCTCATTTTGGGGCTGCACTTTCACCAACCTTGAACGGGAGATCCATCGTGACCCCGACCGTTATTTTCGTTCTACAATTTGCCATGAGCCTGTTGGTCTTTGTCCTGCTAGCAGTGTGGTACGCAGCTCCCTGGCTTGCCCAAAAGATGCCTTCGATCGCACTCACTCTATTAATCCTGCCCCATACATTTCGTCATATCGGGATGAGCTTTCTAGTACCAAACCTCAATAGCGGCGTGATGCCGGAGAGCTTTTCCGGTACTGCCGGCTATGGCGATCTGATATCAGCGATACTGGCGCTTTTCGCTGTCGCCGCACTTCGAATGAGTGCCCGTTTGGCCATGCCACTGATATGGGTCTTCAACATTGTGGGCTTCGCAGACCTGATCAATGCTCTGCGACAGGGGGAAGCAATCGCACATTTCGGGCCGACATGGTTCATCCCAACGTTCCTGGTGCCCTTGTTGCTGGTCAGCCACGTCATGATTTTCATTCAGCTGCTCAAGAGAACGAGAGCGTAGTGCAATGTCTCAAGGCGCTTTCATTCGCTCAGCCAGAAATTCCACAAACGCCCGAACCTTGGGCGCTAAATTCCGGTTATGAGCGAAGACAGCGTTGATTGGTGTGCTGGAGGGGACCAGCGGAAAGTCTTCCAGTATCGGAATCAGGCGCTGTTGTTGCACATCATCACGAACCATCCAGGACGGGATCATGATGACACCTTGTCCGGCCAACGCGTTTTCTCGTAAAAACGTGAGACTGTTCGCATTTATACTGCCGGAAATAGGCACCTCCAAGGATCGGTTTGCCTGCTTGAAACGCCACTGATTTCTGCCTGGCCTGGTCCGGAATGACAGGCAATTGTGGTTGGCAAGCTCGGTCGGGTGCGATGGTGTCCCGTGGTCTGCGAGATAGCCTGGGCTTGCGCAGATCAGCGAATAGCTCGTTGCGATTTTTCGCGCTATTAAACCCGAATCCTCAAGGTGACCAAAGCGTATTGCAAGGTCAATGGCACCACCCACGACATCCAGCTTGCCGGTACTCATGGAGAACAGAACCTGTACTTTCGGGTACCGGTCCAGGAAGTCCGGCAAGATAGGCGCGATATAGGCAACGGCGAAATCTGTTTCTACCGTGACATGCAACCTCCCGGAGGGCGTATCGGTGAGACGGCTTACGGCAAGACGCGCCTCTTCGACATCCGCCACGATACGATGGGCGTGTTGAAAGTAAATCTCCCCTGTCTCGGTTAGGGTCTGTTTGCGTGTTGTCCGGTGGAACAAACGGCCACCGAGTTCGTCCTCCAATTGGGATATCTGACGAGAGACCGACGATGGCGTTATGCCAAAGGATCGAGCAGCACTTGAGAAGCTTCCTTCGTGTACAACCCTCACAAACAACTGCATATTTGATATCTCATTCATTTGTGCTCTGTACGCACAAATCATGTGAAAATCAAGATATATACTGCTGAAAGTACATCGCCCATATTGTTGTCAGGCTTCAGAGAAAGCTCAGACGCCAATAGAAGGTTTGGACTTTGAAGATGATCCGGCGCCGCTTTTCCAGTGTCGACTGCACCGGACGTGCAATGCAGGAAAACCCTCAAAACAAAAGCCAGAAAAATCAAAAACGTCGAGAATTCGGCATTCATTCCCATTGCTCCTGCGGATGGTGAGGAGTTGGGACTTAGTGCCTGCAAAATTCCAACCACTTTCGATAAAGGATCCTACCATGTCAAAAGTCATTCTCATCACGGGCACATCTACGGGTTTTGGTCGCGACACTGCAGAAACGCTTGCACGCGAGGGACACAGAGTTTTTGCCTCGATGCGTGATCCATACAATAAAAACCGAGAACACGCTGAGGCGTTGAAATCCAGGGGAATTGATATCGTCGACCTTGATGTGACCGATACGCGTTCAGTCGATCAGGCCGTCGCGATGGTCGTCTCCAAAGCGGGGCGCATTGACGTCCTGATCAATAACGCCGGTGTCGCTTGTGCAGGTATTTCAGAAGCATTCACGGATGCACAGCTAACGGCGCTTTTCGACGTGAATGTCATTGGACTACATCGCGTAACCCGCGCGGTATTGCCAACACTACGTCGCCAGAACGACGGACTGATAATCAACATCGGTTCAATCCTCGGCAGGATCACCTTTCCCTTTTTCGGTCTCTATGGCGCAAGCAAACATGCCGTTGAAGCGATTACCGAAAGCCTCCGCTACGAAGTCTCACAACTCGGCGTGGATGTTACCCTGGTCCAGCCAAGCGCCTATCCAACACACATGTATGCCAGCGCGCTCCAGCCAGGCGACACATCACGCCTGGAAGAATATGGCACTGTGGGGGAAATCCCCGGAGCGATGTTCCAGAATTTTGCCACGATGTTCGAAGCAGACGATGCGCCTGCACCGCACGATATTGCACAAGCCATATCTTTATTGATCAGGACACCCACCAGACAACGACCTTCGCGCACGGTGGTGGGTACCAGCTTTGGGGCCGATGCAATAAATGATGCCATCGCGCCTTTTCAAGCCGACAGCGCCGCAGCGCTTGGACTTGATCATCTTGAAACGTTGAAATCTGCCTGAGTTCACATTCCATGCCGCGTTGTCATGGAAACCTCATTCCCGAGTCTCCTGGAGCCATTCACGCGATCCAATCATCGCAGGAATGGCTCCAAGTGGTGCTTCACCCACCCGGACGGAAAACAAACTTAGGCTTCCCGATGCGGATCTTCGCAGATGAACGATTGCCCTGCTCAATAGACGGAGAAGTAGTGCTTTTAGCAGTGCGCATGGTCTGGTTTCATGATCGGCTCCCGAATGCAGATAATGTGCGACCTGTCACACGCCTCCCAATACTGGATTGCGGCTGATCTCAATCAGCCACGATCCGGAATCCGCTGTGCCCGGTGGAGGTATCCGCTCGCACGCCGGTGCGGGCAGCGATCCGGTAGCGATAGCAATAGGATGTGTGGCACAGATAGGACCCGCCCTTAAGCAGGCGAATACCCTCCTGAGGCGCTCTTTTGTTCAACTCCTTCGCGGCTTTACGCTGCGAACGGACCCGAAAAATATCCGCGCACCACTCCCAGACATTGCCGACCATGTTGTAGAGCCCCAGCGAGTTAGGCTCAAAGCTTCGTGCCGGTGCAGTACCGGCATATCCATCCAGACACGTATTGTGATCGGGAAACTGCCCCTGCCAGATATTGCAAGGGACATGGGTATCTGAAGGCTCTTCGTCGCCCCAGGGAAACCGCGCCTCCCCGGCTCCACCGCGCGCCGCATGTTCCCATTCCGCTTCTGTTGGCAATCGGGCACCCGCCCAGTCTGCAAAGGCCATGGCATCGTTCCATGACACATGGATCGCCGGATGGTCCGCGTGAGGCCGCCAGTCTGAACCCGGTCCAAGTGGATGCGCCCAGTCTGCACCATGAACCTTACGCCACCACGGTGTGTGAACCGGCGCCTGCAAACGATCGCTATCATCGAGAAAGCTATGAAAGACCAGAGACCAGCCATAGGCTTCTGCATCCGTTTGGTAGCCGGTATCTTCAATGAAATCAGAGAACCAGGCATTCGTTACCGTCAGCGGGTCTATTCGATAGGGCTGCAAGGTCACCCGTCGCAGCGGGCCTTCACCATCTGCTGTCAGCACCGCATTGCGGGTGCCCACATGAGATTTTCCTCCCTTGATTGGGATCATGCGGTCCGGCAGCTTACGCGAAGAAAATTCACGTCCGGTGGTGCCGACGGCAGTCCCGGGAGAAATCGGCAGCGCTCCATCGTGCGAGGGGATGCAACAACTTTCTAATCCGGCGTCTTCTTCACTCATAGGCATTTCGATCTATCCGTGGGTCGATCCAGCGATAAGGTTCAGCTGGCTGTGTCACCCGAACCCACTGACGAATAAGTGCGCTGCGCTGACCTTTCAAGGCCTGCAACTGGGCAATTAAGGCAGGGTCCCATCCCCTGAGCAACTGTTCTGACAGATCCGACAGAATGTCCAAATGGTCAGTATCGCCAGATAAATCAGTCAGCTCCTGCGGATCTTTGTCAAGATCGAACAACTGCGGCCGGTATCCGTCAAACCACATCAGCTTGTACTGACTTTTGCGGATCATCCGATGCCTGAGGTCTGCCAGCTTGATGTTCATCAACCCGCCGTAATAGGAGCTGATGACTTCATCCGGCCAGGTCTCTTGGCGCCGTAAATCCTGGCCGTTATGACCGGGCAACGGGGATGCATCACCGAGGCTCAGCATGGTGGCTGACAGATCGAAAAGGCTGACGATACGCCGATCCTGTTTCCCCGGTTCAAATGCGGTTCCGCGAATGATCAGGGGAACTTTCGCGCTTTCATCATACATGACACTCTTCCACCAAAGACCACGTTCACCCAGACATTCGCCATGATCTGACGTGTAGATTGTCACCGTATTCTTGCAGTCCTCTGTCATGTCAAATATGCCTTGGCACAGCCGATCAACCATTTGCACCAACCCATAATATGCAGCACGGCTGGCTGCTACTGCTATGGGAGAAACCCCGTCAGTGCGGCCGGCATCTCTCCATGCTGCAATTGCAGGATGATCGCTGTCGGGTCTGGACACCATTGGTCCAGGCAGCCGGCCATCAAAAGCGTCATAGTCTGCGCGGCGGGCAATATAAGGTGGATGCGGACAGAAGAGACTGATGAGAAGAAAAAACGGCCGGCCCGTTTCAGCCCGTTGTCTTTGCAAATGTGCCAGCGTTGCCTCGGCCTCTTTCATCACCGCGTGATCATAGGCCTGGTAGGACGTTTCACCAGCACCGGAAAATTCCAGCTCTGGTCCACGATTGCCCCGCCCCTTTGTCAACGGTCCTATATCCGGGGGTGACCCTCCGGGAAAACTGGCCCCGATGTCGCCGATCGGGCGATTCGTAAATCCATGCAATTGGTCCGGCCCGTAAAAATGCATACGCCCGACAAGGTGACAGTCATATCCTGCTCCGGCCAGACTGTGGGCGATGGTTGGCACGTCTGAGGGGAGATAATCATCATTGCTCAGAACGCCTGATTCATGCGGTTCCAATCCGGTCAAAAACGCCATGCGCGATGGCACACACAATGGCGACGGGCAATAGCAGTTTTCGAAACGTGTCCCTTGTTTTGCCAGCTTATCAAGGACCGGTGTCCGGGCAAATTCGTCACCGGCACACCCCATGACCCGAGCCGCATGCTGATCGGTCATCACCATTACGATATTGGGTGCGCCATCGGGACCTGCGCCTTCAGTTTTTAGAGGTTGAGCTTGTCGCAAGGGGCCACTCTTTTAATATTGGTCTAGACAATTTGGAATTTAAAGAATATTGGTTGGACCAATAAATTGCAATATTCTTCGAAAACATGTTGGGAGGACATAATGAAGAAAGTGACTGCATATACCGGCTTGAAACGGTTTGGGATCGTCGATGCCATGCGGACAGTGGCAATTGCTGCCACAACCATTGGCCTGGTCGGCTTGAGCCAGCCCTTCAGCGCAATGCACGCCGGTGCTGCTGAATTTCCATCCGAACCCATAAAGGTCATCGTTCCCTTCAAACCGGGTGGACGTACGGATGTTGTTGCCCGATTGATGGCTGAAAAAATAAAGGAAAAAGGCCTGCTGTCGCAGCCGATGGTCATTGTGAATGCCGCTGGTGGTGCCGGTGCAAACGCCGTGAACCAGATGCGCCGTGGCAAGACCGACGGTCATACCATCGTTCACTGGCATCACCAGTCGTTGATTGCCATGGCAATGAAACTGGGAGATTTCGGTCTCGGCGATTTCCGGTCCATCGGATATACCGGTGGTGGCAGCCCGGTCTGGGCTGTTCGCGCCGATTCAGAATTCAACACCATCCAGGAACTGGTTGACCACCTGAAAGCCAATCCACGCGGTCTGGTCGAGGCAGTCGGTATCGGCACTATCCCTCATTTCGTTGGCGGAATGTTTGCCAATGAAGCCGGGTTTGAAACCCGTTATGTAACAGCCAATAGCGGAGCGGATCGCTTGCGACTGCTTCTCGGCGGCAATGCGGATATTGCTCTCTTCTCCGCTTCAGAATATCTGCGTCAGGGCAAAGACCTGAAAGCCCTTGTCTATTTTGGCCGCGAGCGGCTGCCTGAAATGCCAGACGTCCCAACAGCGACTGAACTGGGTTATGACGTTTCCTGGGCAAACCCGAACTGGTGGCTCGCACCAGCCGACACACCCGATGAGGTCGTTGATGCCTTGGCCGCCGCTCTTGAAGCAGCCATGAACGATCCGGAGATGGTTGAATACTTCCACAATAACACCCTTGAGCCGTACTGGATGAGTGGACCAGACGCTCTTGCCGGTGCGGAAAAAACACTGTCCGCTCTGGAGAAAGTGGCCGCGAGCATCAAGTAGTCGCAGTCAGAATCATCACTCTGCCCGGTGGTCGCGCTGCGTGATCTCCGGGCATCAGCGAAGGCAGGTTTCGTGACACCTTTTCCAGTGCAAAGAGCACGCGTGCTCGGCGATCTGATCTTGTCTGCTCTAGTTCTGGGCGGCGCAGCGATCTTATTCATAGGCGCCGCTGATCTGCCCCCGCCCCGTTTTGAACCTCTGGGCTCCGCCGCCATGCCGCGCATTCTGGCATTTATTCTGGTGGTACTGTCGGTCATCGTCGCCCTGCGAGCTCTGCTGTCACTCCGATTTCAGAGCGAACCGACAAATCGGAGACAGCGCAGGGATGTGCCTGAAACACCAGATCCGACCATGACCAACAAACAGAGCAGCGAAGCAGAGGACTCATCGGCTTTTGCCATGCCGCTCCGGGGACTGGCTGTACTTGCCACATTGATCCTCTATGTCGCCGCGCTTGATTTTGGTCGGGTGCCATTTGTTCCGGCCACCACGGTTTTCGTGATGATCGCAGGCATGACGATGCAGCGGATTGATCTCCGTGGCGCGCTGACCTTTGCAGGCCTTGGATTGGTGTTATCGCTGATCCTAAATTACGTCTTTTCCACTTTCCTCTACATTGAGATCGGTTGATCCATGCTGGCCGCTTTTCAACAGCTGTTTGAATGGCACAACCTGCTGTTTCTGGTTTTCGGCACCGGGCTCGGCATCGTTGTGGGCGCTATTCCCGGTCTGACCGCATCGATGTTGATCGCACTGACGCTTCCGCTGACTTTTCACATGGATCCAGTCAGCGCTGTCACGCTCCTGATCGGGGAATATGTCGGCGGAATTTCCGGTGGCCTGATCACTGCTATCCTCCTGCGAATGCCGGGCACGCCCGCCTCTATCGTCACCACATTTGACGGCTACCCCATGGCGCAAAGTCAACGCGCGGAGCGAGCCTTGGCACTGGCCATCACCGCTTCCGTTGTTGGCGGTATCATCTCCTGGTTTTTCCTGGCCGGCATGTCTCCTTCCCTTGCGCGGTTTGCACTGCAATTCGGACCGTGGGAATATTTCACCCTGGTTCTGATGGCCCTGGTAATGCTGGCGGTACTGGCGCAGGGCTCATTAGCGAAGGGACTGCTTGCAGCTGCGCTGGGCATGGCATTTGCTCTGCCGGGAATTGACAGCTCGATCGGCCAAGCCCGATTGACTTTTGGCAGCAGTGCGCTGCTTTCCGGCTTCGGCTTACTGCCGGTACTGATCGGAGCCTTTGCCATCAGTCAGATATTGCGTGATGCATCATCACCGCCGCTGAGCCGTAAAATCGACGTACCCGAGAAGCGATTGCCGGTCTATCGTTCTGATTTTAGCACCCACGGTGTCAACATGGTGCGTTCATCGATCATCGGCACATGGATCGGGCTGCTGCCGGGCATCGGCGCCAACATTGCCGCACTGGTCTCCTATTCGACCACCAAACAGCTTTCAACCGAGCCGGAAAAATTCGGAACCGGCCATGAACCGGGCGTCGTGGCGGGAGAAGCGGCCAACAATGCGTCGATTGGTGGCGCGCTCATTCCGCTTATTACGATGGGCATTCCCGGCAGCGTCACCGAAGCGATATTGATCGGCGCACTGACCATTCACAACCTGCAACCCGGTCCGCTACTGTTCCAGAATGCCCCTGAAATTGCTTATGGAATTATCGCTGCCTATCTCATCGCCAATCTGATCATGCTGGCGATGATGTGGTGGGCTGTGCGCTACATCGCCCAGGTGGTAAACATTCCTCGAGCCGCACTATTGAGCGTGATTCTGGTGTTCTGCGTTGTCGGGTCCTACGCAGTCAATTCCAATTTCGATGATGTCTGGGTGATGATTGCTTTCGGAGTAATCGGACTGGGACTGGAGGCTGCACGGGTACCTCTGGGGCCGTTTGTCATCGGCTTCGTGCTCAGCCCGATCGCCGAGGAGCAACTGCGGGCCTCTCTCATGATGTCTGACGGCAATGTGGGAGAAATCCTCCAGCGACCTTATGCCCTGTTTTTCCTGGCCATGTCGATCGTGACTATTTTCTGGCCCGCAATTATATCCCGACTGTCGCGCCGCAAGAGAGCTGGAGTGTAATGATGCTGGATTTCCCAATTGGTGATCGCCGCTACCTGCAAATTGCTCAGGATCTGTCTGAACGGATTAATGGCGGAGAATTTCGCACCGGTGATCGGCTGCCCCCTGAACGGGAACTCGCTGCTCAGCTCGGCGTGAGCAGAACCACCGTGCGCGAGGCCCTTCTTGCGCTGGAAATAATGCGGTTTATCGAAATCCGGGTCGGATCGGGCGTGTTTGTACTGTCCGAAAACCTGCGCGACAGCAATCGCGGCAACTTGATCGAATCCGATGCGGTCGGTCCATGGGAAGTGCTTGAGGCACGGCGGCTGATTGAAGGCCAGACGGCGTTCAACGCCGCCCTGCGGATCGATGAAGCGACACTCGCCAATATCAAGACGTCCATCGAACAAATGGCTTCAGCCATCGAGGACGTCCCGCGCTTTGATGCCGCCGATGCGGAGTTTCATGCGCTGATTGCCCTTGGCGCCGGCAACAAGGTCCTATCCTCCTATGTCGATCATCTGTGGCAGATGCGCCAAAGCGCCTTGTGGGAAACCTGGTACGACAAGACACGAAGAATAGAAAACCGACAACGCTCGATTGACGATCACTGGTCGATCTATCGCGCCTTGAAACGAAGGCAACCTGACCTCGCACTGACAGCGATGCACAGTCATCTGGATGTGTTGGCCGGACGCTTCTTTGAACTCAACCTCTAGGGTCAGGACCTCAGCGGCAACCCGACGGCTAAAAAGGGAATAATATGGCGACCGCAAAGCCCGATATTGTGATGATCGTTACCGATCAACAACGATACGATACGATCAATGCACTCGGCGCTTCACACATGGATACCCCGAACATCGACCGGCTGGCTGATCGGGGCGTGAGTTTCAGCAATTGTCATGTCACCGCACCCAGTTGCGTTCCCTGCCGGGCCAGTCTGTTCAGCGGATATTATCCTCACACCAATGGCGTTCTGGCCAACGGTCAACCCTGGAGCAAGACCTGGGTATCGGACCTGCAAGAAGCCGGATACCAAACAGTCAATATCGGCAAAATGCACACCATTCCCTATGATGCACCGGCAGGATTTGACGAGCGGTTTGTTGTTGAAAACAAAGACCGTTACATGGAAGGGCGCTGGTATTTCGACGAATGGGACAAGGCTCTGGCGGCCAACGGGTTGAAGAAACAGCAGCGCGAGGAATATCGAAAACTTCCCGACTACAAGGATAGACTGGGTGCTTTCACCTGGGACCTGCCACCGCATCTTCAGTCTGACAATTTCGTCGGCGGTATGGCACGCTGGTGGCTTGAAACCAAACCGGTCGAAAAACCGCTATTCATGGTCATTGGATTTCCAGGACCCCATCCGCCCTATGACCCCACACCGGACTATGCAGAAAAATATATGGCGCGGACCGTGCCGTTGCCTGTTGTGACCGAGAAGGAAATGGCAGACCTCCCGCCTCCCCTGGTTGAAAAACGGTTCCACGATGTGGATGTAGATCATGATTCAGTCAGTTGGAAGCTTGAGCCGACCACTGAGGAACTCCACCGCATGCGGGCCTATTATTACGCCAATGTGGAGATGATCGACCGCGAGGTCGGCGAGATCCTTAATGCGCTGGAGGCGCGCGGCAATCTGGACAACACGATCATCATTTTCACCTCCGATCACGGGGATTGTCTTGGTGACCATGGATTGAGCCAAAAATGGTCTGCCTATGAGGAAGTCACACGCGTTCCGTTGATTATCAGTGCCCCGAAACACATTCAGGGCGGCAGAACAGTGGAGGAACTCGTACAACTGTTTGATCTGGGCCCGACCATATTGGAGTGGGCAGGCGTGACGCCCGATGCCAGCATGGAAGCCGAAAGTCTCAATCCGGCTCTGGAGAACAAGCCCTTTGTCGGCCGCTCTCATGTATTCTGCGAGCAAGGCAGTGACGTGAATCTGACAGGGACAAAGTTCTTCACCATGGTGCGCTCACGCACCCACAAGCTTGTGCACTTTCAAGGACAAAGCTACGGGCAGCTTTTCGATCTGCAGACCGATCCGGGCGAGTTGTCAAACCTCTGGGATTCACCTGCCGCGACGGAGAGTAAGCAGGAATTATTAAGCGTTTTGATGAACTGGCACATCGACAGCGCCCTGCAAACACGGGATGCCCGCAAGCGGGTCGTTGCGCCGAATTGCGGCACGTAAGGTCCGGAGGCATTTTCGGGTGCAAACCTGCCAGTCAATCCGGCCGGATCACCTCGAATTTTTCGCCGGAGCAGCCATCACGACAGTCACGCGTACCTATTCTACAAGGCAGCGGGAACTGCCTATATCCGCTTGCGGACAGACCCTGATTTTGTGGCGAGACAACTCGGTTCCGTCTGCGGACTCGAAAAGACGGATCGAATACCCGCCAACCGGAAGCGGCTGCAGTTCAAAACTGGCTGGATGCCCTGCTCCAACGGTCACAGTTTGAACCGCGACATCGCGTGCATTGCGCCCGACTAATTCCGGCGCACCCTCCGGTAGCACTCCAACCCAGGCGGTCTTGTCAACAAAGGCCAACCCGACAGCCTGAACCAGAACTTTGTGCGCATCCCCGGCAAGACGCCCCATCCCGCCAAAGGAGGGCTGAAATGTTTCGGGAAACAATCTCATGACATGATGAGGCGGATCTGTTGGCGGTGCTTCATAGGTTAAAATGCTTTCCGGATCATCAAGCGTCACATCGGGAAAGTTCGCCAGATGCGCATCAACACGCAGTTCGGCTTTGGCGTTGAGGCCATCAGAAGCGCTCGCCCAGATAGGCCGCAACGGAAATGTTGCGCGCCAGGTCGTGCCCTCACCTTCAATCGTGGCTGCCTGATCGTTTATCGTTACCTCGGTTACAGTGACAGGACGCGAAAATGTCAGAATGAGTTCTGCGTTCTTGCCGACCAGACCCAAGGTCCGCGAGCTCACAAGTTTCCGCTGTGAACGCTCGCGTTTCAGATCCTCGACAAAGACAGGAAGCACGGCCTGGTCCAGATGCCGGATCAACCGTAATTCCAGGTTGCGATAGCGAATTTCATAGTCCAACTGTGCTTCAAGGACCGCCAGATCGTAGGTTGCACCAACATAGTCCGCCCACAGTGCCATCTCCGATGTCAACAACACTTCATCAGTCTTAGCCCTGGCAATTTCGCTGATGTAGGCTTTGAAGAGATCGCCAACACTGCCCTTGACCGAAAGTTTTTGAAAGTGATCGGGCCAGCCCTCGCTCAACATATCCCGGATGAGTGACTTGACCATGGACTCCGCTACTGCTCTGCTCTGATCGGGATCAACAGATACGTCGTGCGGTGTCGTGAATGCCCGCATCGAGGGATCGGCCATGAGTTTGAAATCCGCCTGATCCTCGAGAATAAATCGCAATTCCAGATCACTGCCCAATGTGTGGGGTCCCTTTGCCTCGAATAGCGCAGCTTCGAAGTCATCCCGAGCCAACAGACCGCCGTGTATCTCGGCCATCCCCTCAACGGCTTCGCGGACGGCGGTGGCGGTTGCGCGGGCGTAGATTCGTCCGCCGGCAGCCGTCACCAGGTCATGCTCGTCCTTGTTCCGAATATTGACATTCGACAGTTTGGTCACGTCCCACTGAGGGTTGGAATTTCCAATTGATCCATCCCAAAGACGACCAATAAAATTAACAGAAACGTTTACAAGCGCCTCTGCGGGTGATTTGGCTCCCAGCACGTCATTGAATGTTGAACCCACTGCCGTCTGAAGGAGTTTTGACCAACCTTGGGGAAACGGAAATGCGGCAGGGCCTTCCCACTCCTCTCCTTCACCGGTTGTGATTGAAGCGTAGATATAGTCGCCGGCGTCACCGATGGATTGAAGCGGGTTAAGATTATACTGCGTTTCGAAATACTCTTTCTTGCGCTTTGCATCATCCTCCGCATAAATGACGTCAAGTCTCATCCGCCGCAATCGTTCGTCCCGGACACGCACGGTCTGAGACAGCTCCAAATGCAGAAACTGCGCCATGCGCAGCCGGGCCAGCGCCTGCTCTTGTCCGCCGGTCCACTCGGCACGATAACCGGTTTCACCAACCTCCGGTGTCTCAACCCGAAGCAATATAGGAGGCTTGTTCTTGCGAAGGGCCAGCAGCGCTCGATTTCTCGCTTTTTCCAATGCCGCGCGTGCATCAATGACGGCATAATTCGCAGCCCGGTATTCCGGCTCCCAGGCGGTTCGGTCCTGAAGTGCCTGGCTCGCAGCGTTGTCCAGCGGGCGAATGCCTGTTTCGGCTGCCCGAAGTGCCGACAGAGCCGCTCGCCATTCTTCGAATGTCGCATCGTAGTCGGTTTTAAGCGCCACTTCTTTTTTCTGAAGTGCTGTCATTCTGGCAGAATATTCGCCCAACTGCTTGGCGCTGGCACCCTCAGGCGGACCTATATAGCGCGCATCACTGAAACGGTCCCGCGCGTTATCGAGGCTGAATTTGACACGTTCGAGACGAACAGCAACCTCCTCATATGCGCCCCGAAGCGCGTCCACATCGACAGCAGCTGCATCACGCTCAGCACGCAGTGAAGCTTCCTCGCCCAGTGTTTCCGGACGGCGCGACCACACTTCCTGCCGCGCTTGCCTTAGCTTCTCAAGCGCGGCTTCGGCCTGGTCAATCTCGGCCATCATCTGTGCTTCATCAGCGGGCGAAATCTGGGCAAATGAAGTGCTCGGAACTAACACACTCAGGAACGCGGTGAGCAGGTAAATGGAAAACAGACGCATTTTCATACCTCCAAATTCGACGCGGAAGGTAGCATGAGCGCCATCAATTACCCAAGTGAACTGCCGCACAGGCACTTTCGAAGGTAAAAACAGGAAGGTAAATACAGGCCTGGCAGAGAGACTTTACACCTCCGACCCCATCGTCGCTGCAAAAGAGTTCAGTCGTTTGTTCATTGCCGAATGAAGGGAGTCTGCAAGTTCAGCCGGAAACCCCTGCGGCATTGCCTTCACCGTTTTACCGAAAACACGATCTGCGGCCGCACCGATCTCCACCAGCAGGTCCGGCACAGCACCTTGATTAAGTCCGGCCTTTTTCGCTGTCTGTTCAAAATGGCGAGCCGCCATTTTATCCAGGCGGTAGTGCTTGTTGTCACCCACCGACATGGCGAGCCGCATGGCCTGTTGCTTGATCTGGTCCCTATCGAAACTCGGCTGAACCGAGATCACGTCGTAGAGGGGGGTCATGCGATAGCGACCGCCAGGGGTCAGGAACAGACTGAAATTTTTGGCGTGGCCATCGGTGGCACCAATCAACCAGAACAGGATCTGCGCCTTCATAAAAGCTATCCGGTCCTCCGCCGGCATATCGCTGCCCTGCAGCAGTTCGAGAATTTTCAGAATGCCGGGGCCGCCGTCGCTCTGGTACTTCCGGGTAACCGGCACAGACAGTGCCTGACAGCAATCTTCCTGTGGCAGCCGGATCAGTCGGTCATCCTGAGTCCAGCTCCGGTCGAACCGCTCCACAACCAGAACCGGACGGTCGCCGAAATGAGCGATAGCGCTATCGGCAACGTCAAGTCCAAACCCTTTCAGAAGCTGCAAACAAAAATGCTCGTTCTCGACACTGTCTGTCAGATCAACACCGATAGGCAATTGCCCGATCTGCGGTTTTAGAATGTGGGTGGTGGGCGTGGTGCCGGTTGGCTTCAGCCATTGACCGTCTTTTCTCAGAAGCGCGGTTTTTTCCTGTGCGCCTGCCACGGAAATCCGGAACTCATCGTCCCGGCTCAGTCCCAGTGGTGCCTGTGCCAGATTATTGATGAGATCTGCCGCATCGGCCTCATTCAGTTCCTCGCCGCTGAGAGTGCCAACGGGACCGGGGTCTTCGCCTTCCGGCAAAAACTGCAGGGCACCAACGCAATCCCGGCCCACGACTGAGAGAAGGCTGAAGGCATCGATTCCACCAGCTCCCTTCTTTTCCGCAACCCTTCGGCGAATGACATCGGTATCCGGCAACAGATTGTCGAATACCGCCAGCACCGGATCTCCTATGTAGCGATCTTCGCGCAAAGGCAGGGATAGCGAAACCGGCATGGTGTGCTGCCACTCAAGCCAGCTCCGGTCATACTGAAAATCGATTGCACCGCTCGCCTGCCTATCGAGCTGGCCGACGAGCCGCCCGTTCATGAACACATTCAGCGGCTGGCGGACTTTACGCCTTGCCATCAGAAGATATCCTCAATTGCATCCACCGATCCCTTGCTGCGGGGACGGATGACGCATTCCAGATCCAGCGCCGCCATCAAATCCGTCAGCGTCGCCATTGACGCCGCTGCGGCACCGGTTTCGATATCCGATATGGTTGCTTGCCGCAGCCCGGTCTTTTGTCCCAGGGCTGCCTGGCTGAGCGAAAGTTGCTTGCGCCGCCGGCGCAGCGCAGCACCAATCTGCTCGCTCGTTCTGACAATCTGATCCATAATGGCCTCCTGACGACCGTTCATCGGGAACGTCTCTTTCCGGAATCAGGTATATACGTCAAACCGTATTTTTTGTCAATATACGGAATTTCGTATAATTCATCATTATTCGGTTGGACGTATTGATCCGCTGACCAGCCCAAACGACAGTCGCCAGGGGAACGCACAATCGCGGTGATGACTGATAGCGGTTACGGGGACGAAGCCGATCTTGGTCGGTACGCATAATAATCGATAGCAACGAAGGCCTCACCATCATGACAGTCAAACGCATCGTATCAAACGTGGCAGCCACATCCGTTGAGGACGTGAGCAAATTCTACCTGGAACTGTTTGATTTGAAAATCGCGATGGATCTTGGCTGGATCGCAACGCTCACTTCAAGCGAAACGGCCTCTGTGCAGATCAGCATTGCAAATGAAGGCGGTTCGGGAACAGCCGTCCCGGATCTGTCTATAGAGGTGGATGACGTGGACGCAGTGTACCGCCGAGCAAAACAACTTGGCCATGAGATTGAGTACGAGTTGATCGACGAGCCATGGGGAGTGCGTCGTTTCTATCTGTTTGATCCCTCTGGAAAGCTGCTCAACGTACTCGCACATGCAGGATGATCCCGGCCGGTTTGATCGTCATCCGGTCAGCCGTTGCCCTGCTCTGTGATAAACCGCTCTACCCAGCTTCTGCTGGTCTCGTCTGCCAGCTTGGCAACCCCGGGTGAAATTCCTTTTGCCATCTCAGGGTCCAATCCCAGCCGCATGAGGATTTGCCGCAGCGTGTCGCCAGGGTTTGCCGAAAGTTCCTCATAACTCACCCGTATTGGATCAATTCGCTGTTGCTCGAACCACTGTTCCCAGTCCCCATCATAGGACTTCAACTCCGCCACGTGGCCAGCGATCTCATCGGCATTATAGGTGGGCTCCTGAGGTGGCGCAGTCCGTTCGAGTTCCGTCCCGTCAGAGGCTTTGTGCCAGAGGCCGGTCTGAGTTGCCATGACGAGTGAAACCGCCTGGGCAACCTTGTCGCTGCGGGTCAGGTGTATGTAGCCCGTTCGTCCGAATGCGGCTTCAAAACGGGCAGCGTCGCTTGGCAATCCTGGATGAAGAAGCGCCAGTTTCTCCATCAAAAAATCAAAACTTTTTCTCATCAGGCGGAGACCGAATATATCAGTTCCTCCCCTGCCCGCCAGTCTCGCTGCCTCAATTACCGTTTCCAGATTTTCTTTCTCGGAAGCAGTCTGTTGATCCGTCACA
The DNA here is from genome assembly GCA_039976075.1 of Stappiaceae bacterium. Taxonomy (GTDB): domain Bacteria; phylum Pseudomonadota; class Alphaproteobacteria; order Rhizobiales; family Stappiaceae; genus JBDWFY01. The sequence goes on along the minus strand of JBDWFY010000021.1, from coordinate 124,357 downwards.
TTCAATGCCCTCATCCAGGCAGAAACCGATGGCACATGGAAATAGGAGTTCGGATTGCCCGCGACTTTTGTTTCAGACAGAAGCCTGCACAGCAGCGTGCTCCCACTTCGCGTCGTTGCACAGATGATGTAAGTGCGAAAGGGAGCCATGATGTCTCACAAATTGAAAGTCGGGAGGGTAACGTCAAACACGTTATCACACACAATGCGGTGTCGTACACGCGTGCGCATTATACGCTTCAGCGAGTAAAATAGAAATATACGTTATCGCGTATCATCTCGTCACGATACACGATCAGCTTTCGCACCGGTCTCAGCTTCAGTGCTCAGCGGACCTGAAGTATCCAGCACCGCATCCACCGCCTGCAACAGTCCGATTGGGCTGGGTTCCCCAACGGATTGTGTTGCGCCGTGCAGGGTCGCATTCTTAAGTGCTTCCAGAACCTGAAGGTTTTTCATTCCTTCCTGCGCTGAAACCAGCGGCGTCGCGTCATTTCGAATGACATCCAGAAAATGCTTGAACTGCTCTTCAACGGGATCCGCTGCTTCAAACGTCAGGTTTGTTGCCTCGATCGGTTCCCACCAGCTTTGTTTCCCCGGATTTTTCCAGTGACGCAAATCCGGTATCGAAAGCGAACCGCGCGTCCCGCCGAACATGTAACAAGCCATATCCGTCTTCGGATAAGCGGGATTTTCTCCGGCGGTCAGTTCCCAGCTCCACGGTGCAACAACCGTATCGGAAATCGTCACCGTTCCCAGCGCGCCATTTTCAAATTCAAGAACCGCCGCACATGTATCTTCGACCTCAAAGCTGCGTATGGCCCGGGATTCCATCGCCTGCACGGAAACGATATCGCCGCAGAAATGGCGCAGAAGATCGATATCGTGAATGAGGTTGATGAAGGTAGGTCCGGCGCCATCCTTCCTTCTCCATTCCACATCGAAATAATCCTGGGGCTTGTATAGCCAGAACTGGGCATTGACGGTTGCCAGTCGACCCAGGTCGCCGGCGTCAATTGCCGCTTTGGCCGCTTTGACCAGAGGACTATGACGCCGGTGATGACCGACCAGCACCGGAACATTCGCCTTGCGTGAAAGCGATACAAGTTTTTCGGCACTGCTTGTGCTTTCCGCCAAAGGCTTTTCAACCAATACCGGAATTCCCGTGGCGATAAACCGGCCCCCGTGGGGCCAATGCAACCGGTTCGGTGTGGCAACAATGGCCCCATCGGGTCGTCCGGTGACAAGATAGTCCTCAACTTCCGCAAACCACGAGACACCCAACGACGCGGCTAACGCCTCGGCCGCGGGACTGGGATCAACGATCGCATCCAGCACCGCATACTTTCGTACGACATCAATATGTTTTCGCCCGATCAATCCCGCTCCAACGACAGCAATCTTTGTCATGCCGCAGCCTTATCGAACTGTGCCAGCAGCCTGCGGAGAGCTGCTGTTCGAAAGGGTGCATTCATCGCACCATACCCATCATAGCCTTCCTCCCTTTCCACGATCTCAAAGAAGAAACCGTCCCCGAAGGGCTTGCTGTAGAGCTGATAGAACCGGTGCCCTTCCTCCTCGTCATACAGAATGTTCCACTTTTCCAGTTTGGCGCGCTCCGATGCCGAAAGACCGAAGCGGGCAACAATATCGTCATAGTAATTGGGCGGAATGGACAGGCTCTGAAAGCCAAGACTTTCCAGTGCCCTTGCTGAAGCGAATACGTCGGCCGTCTCAAATGCGATGTGCTGAATGGCTGATCCGGACTGACCGGCCACAAAACGCCCGGCAACGGTCCTGTCGGATTCGGCACCGTTGAGTGTCAGGCGCAGGTTGGCATCTGCGGACTCTATGATCTGGGATCGCACGATACCGCCAGGATCGACGACATCAACAACCGGCTTCTTGTGCAGTTCAAAGAGCGATGTGTAAAACAGAGACCACGTCAGCATTTCAGAGTAATCCATGCTTTGTGCGATATGATCGATCCGTGTCAGGCCTGCTTTCTGGGTTCGTGGCCGGGAAACCGGATTGAACTCAACATTCCAGACACGCGACAGTCCCGATGCCTGATCGATAAAATGCATGATGCTATCGCCCACCGAACGGATCGCCGGCAAAGCCAACTCGCCATTGCCGACAGGTTGAGCGAATAGGGTCACGTCAAGAGCCCTTGCCCGTTCAAGAGTGTTTTTGGCATCGTTGACAAGCAAACCAATATCGCAAACCGTCGTGCCCCGTGCTTCGAACGCATCCCTTGCAAAACCGGTCTCTTCTGTATTCACAACGATCCGGATATCGCCCTGTGTCCAAAGGGTAACCTGCTTGTTGATATGCTGTCCTGACATTTGAAACCCAAGTGTTTCAAGCAGCGCGCAAAGGTTTGGGGCATGCGCAGCATCGGCAGCAAATTCCACAAACTCAATACCACTTACACCGGTTCTAGGCGGCATCTGCGGCACGTGAAGTGCAGGTGCGGGCTGCAGGCGCACAACGTCATCCATCAAGGCACTCAACGACCGGTGCCCGTCTTGTGCAATCGCTTGCGGACTGCCACATCTGAATTGATCATTAAAGATTTCAAGGGAGATCGGCCCATCATAGCCAGTTGCGGCCACCGCCTGCATGAAGCCCGTAACATCAAGCTCCCCCTCCCCTGGCATGTTGCGGAAATGGCGCGACCAATAGAGCAGATCCATCTCGATCAAGGGAGCATCGGCAAGCTGTACAAAGAAGATCTTGTCTCCGGGAATGGACCGAATACTTTCCGGCGACAGCTTGCGTCCCAACGTGTGAAAACTGTCCAGGATGATGCCGATATTTTCATGATTGGCTCGCCGCACTATTTCCCAGGCATCGCGGTGATCGTTTACATGGGTGCCCCAGGCGAGCGCCTCATATCCAACACGAAGGTTTCTTTTGGCTGCACGGTCGCCAAGCGCGTTCAGATCATCTGCTGATCGATCAATTCCTCCCTGAGATTTTGGATGCACCGAAGAGCAGATCAACATCAGATCGGATCCCAGTTCCTCCATGACGTCGAATTTCCGCTCTGCGCGATCAAACGCACGGCTGCGATCCGGTTCAGGCAATCCCTCGAAGTCCCGAAATGGCTGGAACAGCATCACTTCAAGACCATGGTCCCGCACCATGGCGCCAACTTCGCCGGGGGAACGATCATACGCGATAAAATCCTGCTCAAAAATCTCAATTCCATCGAATCTGGCGGCTGATATCGCCGCAAGTTTTTCAGGCAAATCTCCGGAAATCGAGACTGTCGCGATGGAGGTTTTCATGGGCGGTCTCTCGTCTGCGCTGATGCAGGTCTTTGATTGTGCTGGCTTGCCGCATAATGTACTAAATGGTACATTTGTCAATCAATTGCTATTATTGCCCATCTCACCTACGGTCCGACTTCACATGACATCAAAGATCAAATCCCGAAAAACCGGTTGGCACCAAAACCCGGACGCGGTGCGTGCAGACATACTGAAAACGGCAACTCAGGTATTCGCCGAGCATGGCCTCTCAGGTGGACGCGTTGATGAGATTGTTCGTCGTACACAGACCTCAAAGCGGATGATTTATTATTATTTCGGCGACAAGAACGGGCTCTATCTGGCCGTGCTTGAAGCCGCATATGCACGGGTTCGGGCTGGTGAGGATGCGCTCCACCTGGAAGATTTCGATTCCATGGAAGCTCTTGCCAGGCTCGTGGAATTCACGTTCGATTATCATGCGGCCAATCCCGACTATGTACGCCTTGTGATGATTGAGAACATCCACCGGGCGACGCACCTCAAGAAATCCGACACAATCACGCAGCTGAACCTGACGGCAATTGACAAATTGGAGCAGATTTGCCGCGATGGTGTCGCCGAAGGGCGGTTCAGAGAAGACATCGATTTTATTGCCCTGCACTGGATGATCACATCATCCTGTCTGTTCAACGTCTCAAATCGCTCGACGTTTGAACAGCTGTATGGGGGCGCAATTTATTCCCCTGAAGGTCAGGTAAATCTGAAGAGAATGATCGTCTCAGCCATTCAGAATCATGTCGCCATCTGATTTCCTGTTCCCGGCAGCTCCCGCTGGCCCGAACGCACGTCTTACAAGGCATCTGCAGCGATCCCACTATGCTGATTATTATTCAGCCTGAACGGTCCGTCGATCAAAGTCCGACTTTTACGCCTTGCCCGCTTCGCTCCGTTCAGGGCACACTCAAAGAGTGTAGAGAAGCATCTGCTTGATATTTTTCACGATAACCTGTGCGAACAGCACCGTTTAATTGATTTGAAACGACAGCATCCGACCCTTTGACCGCGCACGCCACAGGTGGTCTTCGAAATACGCAGTCCGGCAGACAGCGAGGTAGGGAATAGCCGTAATGGAATATAGCAAACTCTTCCAACTCTTTGTTGTTCATCGCGAAATCGACGATGAAACGGTCACAGGGCGCCTCCTGCGCGCCATCATTCGGGCAATACGGGACCACGGGTACGAAGTCCTCACCGCACGCTCGGCGGCGCAGGCAAAGGTGCAGATCCAGAACGATGCGTCTCTCGCATGTTTTCTGATCGGCTGGGATAATGATGAAGCGGATTTCGATACCGGCGAAATCATACAGTTCATCCGAGACAGAGGGCTGGAATCGCCGATATTTCTGGTTACGGAACGGCATCGGATCGGCGATTTTTCCACCAGAATACTGGAGACCCTGCGGGGAACGATTTTCCCGCAGGAAGACACTCCGGAATTTATCGCCAAATACGTTATCCGCGCCTACCGTGAATATGTCGACGGCCTGAAGACGCCGTTTTTCGGTGGCATGATTGACTATGTCGAGGCGGGCAACCAGATGTGGTTGGCACCGGGGCATAATGGCGGCATCTTTTATGAAAAGAGCCCGATAGGCCGTGTGCTGTTTGATTATCTTGGCGAAAATTTCTGGCGCGCCGATTTCAATTTCGTGCCTGACCTTGGCGACATTTTCGGGCCCACCGGCCCCTTCCTTGACGCAGAGCAACAGGCGGCGCAAATCTTTGGAGCGGAGAGGACATATTTTGTTCTGAACGGCAGTTCCACTTCCAACAAGATGGTCAACGGATCACTGGTAGCTCAGGGTGATCTGGTGCTGTTCGACCGCAACAACCACAAATCGCACCACCACTCGGCCCTGATGCTCAACGGTGGCATCCCGATCTACCTGCCTAACGATCGCAACTCCTATGGCATGGTCGGACCGATTGAATTCGGCGCCCTCGATGAAGATGACATCCGCGCCCAAATCCGCGACAACCCTCTTGTCACCGATCCTGACACCTGGAAGCGTGAACGGCCGTTCCGCGTTGCTATCCTGGAAAACTGCACCTATGACGGCACGATCTATCAGGTTGAAACCCTGTTGGAAAAGCTGGGGCACCTCTGTGACTACATCCTGCTGGACGAAGCGTGGGGTGGTTTCATGCGCTTTCATCCGATTTACGAAAAGCGCTATGCGATGAGCCTCGAGGGGCTTGGCAAAGGCGACCCGGGCATATTCGCCGTTCAATCAACACACAAGCAGCTGGCGGGCATGTCTCAGGCCTCTCAGTTTCACGTCAAGGATGCACATCTGAAAGGCCTTGACCGACGGGTGAATCACAAGCGGGTCAATGAGATTTTCATGATGCACACATCGACCTCGCCATTCTACCCGATGTACGCCTCGCTCGATGTTGGCGCACAGATGATGAAGGGCAAAAACGGCACGTTCCTGTGGGATGAATCCCTGCGCCTTGGCATTGATATCCGCAAGCAGGTGCGCAGCATCGCAAAGGATTATCGCTCAAATGAAACGGACCCGCAAAAACAATGGTTCTTCGATCCCTTCGTTCCTGATCGCGTGAGTATCGAAAATTCCGACCACACCGAGAATGTCGCGGACGTTCCCTGGGAAGATCTCCCGACGGATGTTCTGGTCAATGAGCCGCAATGCTGGTGGTTCAAACAAGGCGCACACTGGCACGGATATACAAAGATCGACGGCGACTATGCCATGGTCGATCCAACCAAGATGCTCTTGCTGACACCGGGGATCAATCGCAAGACCGGGGAATATGAGGACTGGGGAATTCCTGCACCCATTCTCGGTGCCTTTCTGCGCAGCCGGGGCATCGTGCCGGAAAAGACCGATTTCAACCTGATCCTGTTCTTGCTGACACCGGGTCTTGAGCGCAGCAAAGCGGGAACGCTCCTGGCCGAGCTGATCAGCTTCAAGAAACTGTTTGATACCAATGTGCCTGTTGGTGAGGTGCTGCCGGACCTGATCAAACAGTATCCGGGTCGTTATGACACGATGCACATTCAGGAACTTGCGCACGACCTGCACCAGTTACTCAAACGGCGCGATGCCAAGTCCATGCAACAAAAACAGTTTCAGCGACCACACTTTCCCGAACTCGCCATGTCGCCACTGGAGGCGCACAACGCCTTCATCGCCAACAAAATTGACTATGTACCCATGAGCGATGTCAAAGGGCGTATCGCCGCGACCCTTGCTCTGGTTTATCCGCCCGGGATTGGCGTGGTGATCCCTGGAGAACGGTACGATGACCGGGCTCAGCCGCAGATCGACTATTTCATGCTGTTTGAAGAAACCGAAAACCTCTTTCCCGGATTTGAGAACGAAGTTCAGGGCGTTTATCGCGAAGAGGAAAACGGTGCCGTCAAATACTACACCTACGTGGTGAAGGAATAGCAAAACGGCGGTCATCATCATGCGTGGGAGGGACTTGTGGCAGACCAGAAATCAAACAAACTCGGCCTGTGGGGGCTTGTCGGGGTCGTTGCCGGTTCCATGGTGGGCGGAGGCATATTCAATCTGCCGCAGAATATGGCAGCGGGCGCGGCAGCGGGCGCTATTATCATTGCCTGGGTCATCACCGGGATCGGCATGTATTTTCTCGCCAATACATTTCGCACGCTCGCCGATGAACGCCCCGATCTCAGCGCCGGTATTTATCGTTACGCCAGTGAGGGTTTTGGGCGATTTGTCGGATTCGAAATGGCCTGGGGTTACTGGCTGAGTTCGGTCTTCGGCAATGTGGCCTTTGCCGTCCTGATCATGGAAGCGATGGCGTATTTCTTTCCTGTCTTTGGCGATGGCAAAAACTGGCCATCCGTGATCGCCGCCTCTGTCCTGATCTGGAGCATGTTTTTCCTGGTGAGGCGTGGCATTTCAGGCGCAGCCATGCTCAACGCCGTTGCGACCGGCGCCAAACTGATCCCCCTTGCGGTCATGATCGGCATCGCGGTCTGGGTATTTCAGGGCGCACAATTCAACATGGACTTCTGGGGTCACAAGCCGGAACTGGGCAGTGTGATGACGCAGGTTAAAAGCACGATGCTTGTTACTCTGTGGGCCTTTATCGGCATCGAGGGTGCGGTCGTCGTCTCCGGACGGGCGGAACGGCCTGCTCTGGTAGGCCAGGCAACATTGATCGGGCTGTTTTTGTGTCTGGGGATCTATATCCTTCTTTCACTTGTGCCCCTTGGCGTCATGACCCAGCCTGAACTCGCTGCCCTCAAAAACCCCTCCTCCGCCTATGTGCTGGAACATATTGTCGGTTCGTGGGGCGCTACCTTCATGAACCTTGGCGTTCTCCTTGCACTTCTGAGTTGCTGGCTGTCATGGACCATTCTTGTGGCCGAGGTGCCCCATGAAGCGGCCAAGGATGGCGTATTCCCGAAATCACTCGCAAATGAGAACAAGAACAACGCCCCCTCCACCGCCCTGTTGTGGTCGAGCCTGTTTATGCAAGCAACGATATTTGTCGTCCTTTTTGCGCAGGATGCCTGGTTGTTTCTTCTGCAGATTACAGGCGTCATGGTGCTGCCACCCTATCTCGCCAGTTGCGCCTATCTATGGCAACTTGCAAGCGGCAAAAACTATCCGCCTGGCGGGGAAAGCAAAGGCTTCGCCTTGTTTACCGGCATCATGGGGACGCTTTATGCTGTGTGGCTTCTCTATGCTGCAGGCCCCGGTTTTCTGCTGATGTCATCAATCCTGTTTGCTGTTGGTATCGGCGTCTACTATGCCGCTCACCGGGACAGAGCGGACGGAGAACCGTTGTTCCACGACAACGACTCCTATCTGGCAGCAGGTTTGGCGATAGTGGCGGTTGGAGCGGTCATTCTGATCTATACGGGAGTTGTGGGGACCGGACTTTCATAAGGTGATGCACTGTTGGGCTCGTGCTGTTGGCTCCCACTGGCGGCCAGGTCATGGTCACAGATTTCAGGTCGTGGTCATGGATTTCATGTGTGGCAAAAACGATCCTGAAACCTGATCGTGGTTCCCTGCGAGGCAACCGCTTCCCTGATGCCCACGGAAGTGGTGAGGTTTTTCAGAGGCACTCTGGAATAACCCCGTTCACCAGAGCGGATCTGACGTAAATTCGTTCTCTGTGACTGGGTACGCCTATCAGCAAATAGCTCGCAATGGCGGCCGGCTCGAGCCCCGTGTTTTGTTTGCGTCAAGATCAGAGCACGTTCCACCACATGTCAAACACACGATGGAGGTGCGGTAAATCGCGAAGTGCGTTGCGATAAAAAAGTTTCTTTTAATATTGCTGAAAAAAAAATTTATAATTTAATGGCATTGATGAAGGAGTATCGCGTGAGGCACACATTTGATCTTATGAAGCGGTTGTCGACTTTGGCCATGTCCGGAGAAGGCGCTCTGCAACCGCTGGCAAATTGGGTAATCAGCAACCGGAATCGCATTCCGAATCTCCCGTTGGCGAGCCTCGCAAAAGAAGCGGGAGTCAGCGAAACAACTGTATTTCGCTTGGCACGCAGAGTGGGATTTTCCGGTTACCGGGACATGCGCATGTCGCTGGCCGAGTTGCGCGGTATAGCCACCGGTCAGTTCATATCCGAGGAAGAGCCTGGTTCCGGCAGGGAAGATCCGTACTCGGTCATCGCCAAAAATACGGTCAATGTCCACACGAGCATCCTGCGCGCGACTGTCGATCTTGTGGATCCTGCGGAATTAGAGCGGGCCATCAAGGCACTGCAAAATTCAGCGGTGATACAGATTATCGGCTTTGGCAGCTCTGCGGCTCCGGCCATGGACGTTTACCAGAGACTGGTGCGATTTGGACTGATCGCATGCGTCTATAGTGACCCGCATATCCTGACGGCGGTGACCTCCAATACGCCGAAGGGCTCGCTGTTTTTTGCAATTTCTTTCTCCGGTCAGTCCAAAGACGTTGTCGATGCACTGAACTCCGCTTGTGAGCAGGGCCTCAACAGCATCCTGATCACCAGCAATCCGGAGTCCGCGGCCTGCGAGTACGCCGACATCGTGCTGCATTCCGCCCCAAGTGGCGCTCTTGTTGGCAGCGAGACTGTCGCCACGCGTGTCTCTCAGCTTGCGATCATCGATATGATTTGCACCGGCCTGGCGTTGGAACACCCCCGCAAAAATGAATTTCTACGCAACGCCAACGTCATCGAAGAAGAAATCGAAAAGAAACGCGTTCATGCGCCAACTCACGATCCTGCCGACGACGCGACCATACTGAGGAACCAAAATGGCAACTGACAAAGACCGGAAATTGAAAGAAGAAATAGTCGAAATCTGTCGGCTGATGGCGTCCGGAGGGCTGGTTGCCGGTACCGAAGGCAATGTGAGTGGACGGGCAAGCGATGGCAATATCTTGATGACACCGTCGGGATACAACAAGGGAGACGTGACGGTCGACATGCTGGTGCGTCTTGATCTTGACGGCAATATCGTTGAGGGCGATCTGCCACCCACATCAGAAAAAAACATGCATCTGGAATTCTACAGGCAACGCACAAAAGCGATGGGCGTCGCACACGGCCATCCAATCTTCTCCACGGCCTTTGCTGCAGCAGGTCGCGATCTTCCGCACGGGATATTGCCGGAGTTGGTCGCTGTCATCGGACAGATCGCAACGGTACCCTATGGCCGCCCGTCTTCGATAAAACTGGCCGAGGCCATCGCACCATATGTCCGGCGCCACAACGTATTCTTGTTGCAAAATCATGGCTCTACGGCCGTGGGGACAAGTGTGCGTGATGCCTACCACCGGCTACAGGTCGCAGAAGCGTATGCCAAAACAGTCTGGGCTGCGGAAACCCTTGGTGGCGTTCAGCCGATGACCATGGCGCAGATCGCCGACCTGCCACTGCCGTCCTACGAATAGCCGCGCTCACAATTTCTTCGTCACTCAACTCAACTTTCCTGGGAGAAAAAAATGAAGAAGATTCTATTTTCTACGGTCGCTGCACTTGTCTGCGCGAGTGCCACCGCAGTTCATGCAGAGGACAAGGTTGTCACCTACCGCTCATGGAGCCCGGTCATCCAGACATTGAACTCGATGGTGGCCGCCACCGAGGCTGCCCATCCTGGCATCAAGATTGATGTGAAGACATTCAACTACAACGAATACCTCGTTGACCTGCAAACCCGTGCCAACAGCGACAGCATGCCTGACATCGTCGGACTGGAACCCGGCGCACTGACACAACAGTACCGCGATTTCCTGAGGCCTGTTCAAGAGTGCGCGCAGACCACCTGGGGCGATGACTGGCAGTCCAAGTTTTTTCCGCTTTCCATTGATCAGGCCCGGCTCGGCAATCCGGAAGGTGATGAAAATTTCTACGGTCTGCCGGTCCTGACCCAGACCATCAACATGTGGTACACGGTCCCGGTGCTCGAGGCGATGGAGATGGAGCCGCCGACCACTTATGACGAGCTCAAAGTGTTCGCCGAAAAAGCCAGTTCATTAGGCTATGCGCCGATCATGATCGGAGCCGGTGATGGCTGGATACGCCGCGACGTCTTCATGCAGATCATACACAACGTATCACCTGGTCTGATATACAAGGCCGCGGCTGGGGAAGCGTCGTTCAATGACCCGGCTTTTGTCGAGTCATTCCAAATCTGGAAAAACTTCTTCGACGACGGCATCTTCCAGGCTGGCGCGCTTGGGCTTTCGCATTATCCGGGCGCCGTTGAGGTGATCGAAAGCGGACGTGCCGCAGCCTTCCCGATGGGAGCTTGGTGGCAGCAACAGGCTGCGGGCAAAAACCCGACACCATTGTCTGAAAACCTGTCAGGCTATGCGGCGTTCAAATTTCCGGATGTGACTGGCAAGGGTGCGCCAGACGATTTTCTGGGTGGCATTGACGTGATGATTGGCATCTCCAAAGATGTCAAAGACTTCGACGCTGCCTGCACGGTCATGACGGACTGGATTGGCGGCGCAGGGGCGCAGGCTTTGATCAATACATTCAACGACCTGCCTGCTTTCGTCGGATTAGCGCCTGAGAAATTCGGCAGCGAAAACCAGGAGGCAGTCTGGAAGATGTTCACCGAGGAGTGGCTGCCAACGGTAAAATATGCCCGCCAGTTGGCATCGCCCGCTGTGAAGCAGGGTCTGGAAGACGCTCTGGCCGCCGTTGCCGCCGGAGACAAGACACCCGCAGAAGGGGCCGCAATGGTTCAGGCTGCCTACGATACCGAGAAGTAGAGCTTAATTGATCCGGGTGCGGTTGACGCCGCGCCCGGACCTCGCGGAAATCAAGGCGGCTATGAAATCTAAAAAAGCTCTGAACCAGTCTCAAGGCGCGGTATTCCTGGCCCCGGCACTCTTTCTCTTTGGTGTTTTTGTTTTCTACCCGGCCTTCTATATCTTTTATGCAGGGATGCTCGACTGGGACGGGATAAATCCCGGCACCTTCATCTGGTTCAGGAACTACAAAGAAATCTTCGGGTCTGACACCGCATTCTGGCTCGCCATCCGAAACTCGATTTACTGGGCTCCGTTGACCATCTTCCCGCAGATGATATTGGGCTTCATCATCGCGTTCCTGCTGGAAATACGTACGCCGTTTGTTACCCTCTTTCGGGCGATATTCTACATTCCCGCGATCATTTCACCGGTGGTGATCGGCATCGTTTGGCAGCGGATTTACAACCCGTTTGGTGGGTTGTTGTCAGATGTCGGACTTGCTGTCGGGATCGATTTTTTGTCTTTTCCGTTTCTGGCAGATACCGGCACAGCAATCTTCGCGGTGATCATGGTCAATGTCTGGCAGTGGATGGGGTTTTCCATGCTGCTTTACATTGCCGGCATGCAGGGGGTTTCCAAAGACGTGCTGGAGGCTGCACGGCTTGAGGGTGTCAACCTGCGCCAGATCGCAATGTATGTTGTCTGGCCAATGCTCAAACACGTGCATCTGACATTGATCCTGCTTGGCGTGATTGGAACCATGCAAACCTTTCCTCTGATTTTCATCATGACCAAGGGCGGACCGAACCACGCGACAGAAATGCTGCCTAACTACATATTCCAGCAAGGGTTTATCCTTCAGAATATGGGCTACGCCTCTGCGCTTTCGGTTGTTCTTCTGGTGTTGTCACTTGGCCTCAGCATATTTCAGGTCCGTGTGCTGGGTGCCAAGTTCTCAATCGGAGGCAACGCATGATATACGCAAGGCGCCTCACGAAATATTTGTCCATTGGGTTCCTGACTGCATTGGCGCTGGTCTGGCTGACACCTGTTGCAATGATGCTGGCAGTGGCGTTTTCACCACCTGAGCATCGATCTGCCAGATTTGGCGGGCTGCAGATCAGCGACGTCAGCCTCAAGAATTTCCAGATTGTTTTTCAGGACGCGCCGATCGTCCGGCATCTGATAAACAGCTTTATCATTACCGGTGCATCGGTGTTGCTGGTAGTTCTGTTTGGCGCGATGGCCGCCTATGCCTTTGCCCGCATGAAAATACGTGGCAAAAACGCACTTTTTTTCTTGTTGATCACCACGTTGATGTTGCCGGTTCCGACACTGATCGTCCCGATATTCCAGATTAATAAGTCCCTGGGTTTGCTGGACAATTACCTTGGCCTGATACTGCCCTATACCGCATTTGGAATGCCGTTCGCGATCATCGTGTTGCGTGGTTTCTTTGAAGCCCTGCCGAAGGAGCTGGAAGAGGCCGCAATCCTCGACGGCGTATCGCAAAGCCGGATTTTTTGGTTTATCGCCCTTCCCCTTAGCTGGCCGGCGCTTTCAGTTGTTGTCATTTTCCAGTTCATGACCGGGTTCAACGAATTCGTGTTGGCTCTTGTCACAATGGATTCTGACGCGCTCAAACCACTCAGCCTGGTGCCATTGGTTTATAGCGGTCAGTTTTTCACACAGCCTGGTGCTATGTTTGCCACGCTGACAATCATCACGGTACCGGTTGTCGTGGTCTATTTCATGATGCAGCGCTTCATGATCGGCGGGCTGACTGGCGGGGCGGTGAAAGGATAGACAATGAATGGGAAACCAGGCAAGTCGGCGATATTGGGTCTCGACATCGGGACTACGAACTGCAAGCTGATCGCCTATTCCTGCAACGGGCATATACTGGCCGAAGCGGTTGCCGGATATGAGGTGCACCATCCCCGTCCCGGATTTGCCGAACTTTTGCCAGCAGACATGATGTCGGCCGTCACCAGCCTGCTCCAGAGTATCGCCCCCGCGATTGCCGGATCCGATGATCTGTCGATGGCAATTTCAGCACAGGGTGAGGCGTTTGTCCTGGTAGACAAAGATGGCATGGCGCTTTCCGCAGCCCCGGTCAGTATTGACATGCGCGGTCATGAGCTTATCGCGGCATTCAAGCGACGCACAGACGTTCAGAGTGCAAGCCACACTGCCGGTCAAGCCCTTAATTCCCTGACATCCCTGGCAAAATTGCTCTGGTTCAAAGATGAGGCGCCGGATGTATTAGGCCAATGTGCCCAGGTGCTATGCGTCGGGGAATATGTACTGAAGCAGCTGGGGCTTTGCCCGGCAATGGATTATTCAATGGCTTCACGCACCGGTCTGTTGGACTGTGCGCGACTGCAATGGTCGGATGAATTGATTGGTCTTGCCGAATTACCAAAACGTATCTTTCCGCCAGTTGTCCAGTCGGGTTCTCTCGTGGGAACGATAACGCGAGAGGTTGCAGAAAAGTACGGGATCAACGTGCCCATAAATGTCTTTGCCGGTGGCCATGATCAGGTCTGTGCCATGCTTGGTGCCGGCGTGGTCAACTCTGAAACGGCTCTCTATTCAATTGGAACAACTGAAGCTATCGCGCTGACCATTGACGGATTCCAATCTGACCGCGTGTCGGAATACGCCCCTCCCTACCCCCATGTGGTTCCCGGAAAATATGTGGCGTTGATGGGTAATCAAACTGGCGGCAGATTGCTGGACTGGTTTAAGAAATTGCGCGGCATCCGTGATACTGAAGCGCTTTTTGTCGACCTACCCGACCTGCCCTCGCCTGTGACCGTACTACCCCATTTTTCCGGTAGTGGCACGGTGCTGGCGGATGAAGCGGCACGCGGCATAATCGCAGGACTGAACTTTCAAACCACGCCACAAGACCTGACCCATGCTGTGCTGGAGGGTATCACGATGGAGCAGGCTCTGGCGCTGCGGGACAGCTGCAATCTTGAACCTCCCATCAAACGACTGCGCGCGGTTGGCGGTGGCAGCCGGTCATCCAGATGGATGCAGATAAAGGCTGATGTCATCGGGCTGCCGATCGACTGCCTGGAAAACCCCGAGACGGCCTGTTCCGGTGCAGCGATCCTGGCAGGAGTTGGCAGCGGTGCCCTGGCTTCGCGTGAAGAGGCGGTGACACAGTTCGCACGTGTTGGCCCGACATATCACCCACGCGACGAATATACCGAAATCTACCGCGAAAAACTGGATCTCTATTTTGATATTTACCGCAGCCAGAAAGCGCATCAGGCAAAGCAGACCGCTTTGACTGCCAGGATTGCAGCGCTAACGCAAGACGAGAGGACACAAGAAAGTGGCCAGCCGGCCCCTCAAGAGCGTCAGTAAGAGCTTTCGTGCATTGAAAACGATCCACACTGTCGATCCAAATAGTCTTCGACTGCGCTCAATAAGGAAAAAGGTCGGGTGTGCACGCAAGTTTTGTCGACATCGAAAGGGCGCCCACACCGCACCCGAGCAGTCGAGGCGACTCACTGCGTTATGCTCTCATTCAGCGGTTGCATTATCCAGCCGCTCGGTCAGCGGATGGGCCAAGGCCAAAGCATCATCTCCTGCTCCGGTAATGTGGGTGGATATGCGGGCCCGCAAATTCGCCTACCCACCACACGGAGTGCGCTGGCCATCACGCCTCGTCAACAATATGAGTTGCTGTGTCAAAACTTTTTGTGCATTGAAAAGAGATTGCACAGTATGATTCACACTTTCTGGAAACTTCGTGAAAAGCCACCCACGGTGATGGAGCACGAACCCAACTAATCGGGGAAACATGTTCGGACGCACACTGATCTTCATTTTCATTGTGCTCATGTGCACCATCTGGGGCCTCAATGAAATCAGTCGCAGTTACTTCGCCTATACCGGAGATGCGTATGTCTTATCTGACTATGTGACCCTGTCTCCCACGGTAGCGGGAAATTTGGCCCGGCTTCATGTGGATGACAATGATGAGGTTGAAGCGGGCGACGTTCTATTTGAAATTGATGCCCGGCCCTATGCATTACAGCATGAAGCCGCGCAGGCTGCTCTGGATCGTGCACGTTCATCCCTGAAATCTTCACAGGATTCCTTGCGCATCGCCAAAGAACGCGTCGTTGCCAGCCAGGCCACGTTGAAGGATACCCGCGATACGCAGGAACGATTGCGTAAGTTGCAGGCGCAGGCCGTTGTCACGGAGCAGCGGCTGGAGGATATCAACCGGGATCTCAGCACAGCCGTGGCGGATTTTGGCGCACAAAAAGCCGGCGTTGTCGTGGCCTCCGATGCCGTCACAGCCGCCCGGGCGAACGTCGCTTCGGCCGAAGCAGCGCTGGGCGAAGCGGTCTACAATCTGGAACAGACAAAGATCAAAGCACCATTTTCCGGATTTGTGGCACCGTTCACGGATCGGCAGGGCGCTTACCTTTCTGTGGGCTCGCCGGTTATGGCGGTGGTGGATGACAACGCCTGGCGGATTGTGGCGAACCTTCCCGAAGCGCATCTGTCTCATGTATCGCCCGGTCAACCTGTGTGGCTGACGGTCGCTTCCAAACCGTGGACGCTCTTGAAAGGAACCGTTCTAAGCGTCCCGCGCGGCATTTCCCGCAGCGCCACCCCGGCCGATCCCCTGCCCTATGTTGCGCCCACCATCTCCTGGATCCGGCTATCGCGCCGTTTCCCGGTTGAGATTGCGTTTGATAATGCCGGTGAAATCCCGTTGTTCATGGGCGCCAACGCCCGTGTCTTCATCCGGCATGTTTCCGCAGAAGCAAAAAACGTCGACCCAGGCGCCACTCCAGACACTGACCCGGCCAGCGGCAGAGAGCAATGAACCCGAGGCAGTTTCAGGCACTTGCGACGGCAAGCGCAACCTGTCTTGCGACCCTGATCGCGTTTGCACTTCAGATGGATGATCCGTGGTGGGCGGCAATTTCAGCCTGGATTGTCAGCCACCCTGAGAAGCAGTTCGTCTTCAAAAAAGGCCTAATGCGAATTGTTGGAAACCTTGCCGGTTGCGGCATCGGATATGTTGTCGCAACCGCGACCGCCGGCTGGATTCTAACGCAATGGGTCATCATGGTTTTTGCTTTCAGTGCCGCGGTATATATGCGATTCACTGCCCGATACGCTTATGCCTGGGCAATGTTCTGGGTCATCCTGGCCCTTACCGTATTGACCTCTGAACAGGATCCATCCCTTGTTTCGGAATTTGCCTATTTCCGGGCGATAGAAATCGTCACCGGCGTCGCCGCCGCGACGTTCGTCTCCATCACAATCGAAGCATGGCGGCCGGACCTGGCAGGTGAAGGAAAACCTGTCGGTCAGGTGACAGATGCTGACAGACGCAAAGCTGTTTATCCGGCCGTGTTCGGCGGCGGCGCGGCGCTTCTGATATTGCTTCTGTGGAATTACTTCGCTTTGCCAAGCATATTTCAGATTCTGGTGAGCCTGTTTACCGCTATGGCACCGACTATTGCGCAGATGCGTCAGCAAATCAGCATGCGTCTTGGCGGATGCCTGCTTGGCGGCACACTGGGTGTGGTCGTGACCGGTCTCGGAATCGAGACACTCTGGATCTGGATGATGCTGTTCTTTGTCGGTATCTATTTTGCGTCGCTGCTCCATCACAACGAGACCGAGCACGCCTATATCGGCACACAGGCGGGCGTCGCGTTTGTCATCTGCATGGTGGCGGACAGTGGGCCTCAACAGTCAATCCTGCCCGTGATCGACCGTGCCGTCGGGATCACCCTCGCCTACATCGTCCTGGCATGCCTTCTGGTCTTGATCGTCCCTTGGGTGCGCGGTCAGAGCAAGGAGTCCGGCAGCAATGTGACTATGGCCAAGGGCTAAGGCGTACCATTCATCATCATTTGGCCTATCCATGTCATGCCGCGCATTGTGGTCGCGCTGATCAATAAACCGGCGAAACTTCAGCGTGAGTCTTGACCGAACCAGCGCACTGATAAATGCTACACGGCATAGGCAGCCTAACGCGCGGTTAGTCTTTCGTCCGGACGGGAATATATTGATTTGCGATCTGTACTGAGCCGGGCGGTGTCCGGCATCAAACGCGGCACAGTTTCAACGCCCGCCATTGAGACTGAACTCTGCGCATCCCTGGTTGCCGGAGGTGGATTGGACTTACACAAGCTACATACCGTTGGACCCAACCATGTTTAAAATCGCTCTTCTTCTTGCTTTAGCCGGCACCTGTCAGTCGGCCCTGGCCCTCGAGTGCCCAGCTGTTCCTGACAATGTGATGGAAAAGGACCGCCTTCACGCTGAGTTGCTCACAACACAAACCGAAATGAGCGGTCACGCTGTAAGCGGTCAGCTTTGGACGATCTGGACAACAGCTCCGGATGAAGCCTCGCAGGAATTGCTGGATCGCGGTCGAGAACGCATTAGGGTCGCGGATTATGAAGGAGCTGAGCAGTACTTCAGCGATCTGGTCGAGTACTGCCCACACTATGCGGAAGGTTGGAACCAGCGCGCCTACGCGCATCATCTAAGGCAGGATTACGATGCCTCACTTGATGATATCAATCAGGCGCTTGAACTGGAACCACGCCATTTTGGCGCCCTCGCCGGTCGTGCCATAACCCTCATAAGCATGGGGCGCACAAAAATCGGTCACAACGCTCTTCGCAAGGCCCTGGAAATCAATCCATGGCTGAGCGAGCGCCACCTGTTGCCGCCCGGCGAAGAGAGCGGCAAAGATATTTGATCGGCTCCCAGGTACAGGATCACCACCTCCTTAGAGCAGAGGACCAGCATAGCCGCCGGTCATGCACGATGCTCATCATCCCGACATGGTCGCCCGGCGGAAGTTCGTCAGTATAAGTTTGGACACACATCGGGCGTTCGTCACTCGCAATCGTCAATATCGATCCGCAAACGCTTCGCCGGTCACTTGATGATCCGTGACAGCAACTACCTGATCAAACCAGTTTAAATTGCGACCACAGGGGCATCGAGGGACGTGCAATATACGTTGTAAAATACTGATGGTTGGTAGAAAATGGTTTCGGTGGAAGGTCCGGCTGGCCAGTGGCAACTTAGAAAAGGCACTGTTGCGCACCAATTGCCAATGGTCTGAATTTGAATGACTTTTTGCAGCGAAATAGCCTGTATTCCTCGTGAAAGGAGCACCCGATGCGGTTAGGTATGTTAATTGTCGCCGTCTCTTTGTGGACCGTCCTCGCTGGCTCGATTGCGACCGCGGATGACACTCGCCTTGCCGAGGAACTCAAGGCCGCAAGGCTGGCGCTTGATACAGCGTTCCAAAATGGCGACGCGGCGACTATCAAGAGTATGGTGACCCCTGATCATCTCGGCGTGACCAGCTATAACCCGGGAGCCTTTGCAACTGATGAGCAGATCGCAAACCTGTCAAAGTTTGTAGGCAAATACTTCGATTTCTCCAAAACCAAGGTCGACGTTCTGGGGCCCGATGCCGCAATGATCACCTTTGAAAATTCATTGTCCGGCACTTACAACGGCAAACCATTGCCATCGCGGGTTTTTGTTACGGAGATCTGGACCCGGTCTTCCGGAAAATGGCTGCAGAAAATTTATCAGGAAACACCGATCGCCGAATGAAGGCATCGGGCAGCCTGGAGCGCATCTTGCTACCGTTCACTCACCTGTAGGATAAAGATGCGCGATCCATCGATCGAAATATTTGCTTTAAGCGGATGCAATTCCTTCATGCGGCAACGGAATGTCCGAGCCTTGCCGTGAGATGGTTGGCAAGGGCCAGTGCGTCTTCCGCAGCGCCGTGAATGTGTGTGCTTTTGCGGCTGCGCAGATAAGGCTGCCCCATCGCATAAAGACCGGGAGCCACCAGTCCACCAATGTGAATCAACCCGCCCTTCCGATCAAAAACCGGCATCTCGAGCCAGGAGAAGTCCGGAGAGTAGCCGGTTGCCCAGACAATTGATCGGGTTTTCATAACCGCGAGATCCATCGACAACAGCGGCGCGTCGGGCACACATGTCGGGACAAATTGTTCTTCGGGAGCGGCCACCGAAGTCTGAGCTGTCTCAGCAATCCATTCGTCTATTGAGACCAAAAGCCGTTTCAGCTTCTGGTCGGCCGCAGCACACAGATTGTGCAACGAACCAGAAAACAGCGCCTTTCCGTCCCTCATCGTCGACAACCGACCCGTAATCCTGACACCAATTTCCTGCAACGCATTGAGATCAAGCGCCTGGGGTTTGTCCGAGCCAATCAGGCTGAGCGATGGTGTTCTGCGGACCCGGTCAAGATCGTCAACATCGGTATGGGGCACCGAGAACGCGCCGATGGCCTCCATCCAGGCCAGTATATCAGCTCCCCGATACCGACGCGGCAGGCGTAAATGGTTACCCACAGCCAGCGTTACATCGCGTCCCGAACACTGCAGTTCCTGCGCAATCTGCAGGCCGGAGGCGGAGGCTCCGACCACCAGGACGTCACCACCTGGTACATCCGACGGGCATTTGTAATCGAGCGGAGTGAACTGGGCGATATCACCGGGAATCTCCCTCGAACACTCAGGCACTTTCGGCAATGCGCAGGCACCGTTTGCCATCACAACACTGTTGCAGGCAATCATGCCCTGATCGGTCTGGACCTGATAACCGCCTGTGCAAGGCCGGACCGAGAGGACCGTTGTTTCCTGTTGAACAGGTGAGTTGTTTCTGGCGACGGTCGCATCAAACCGATCAATAAATGTCGACACATGCGTGAAACCTTCCGGATGTCGGATGTCCGTGTCTGATCCCGCCAGTCCATTCATCCAGTTGGGCGTCAGCAGACGCAAACTGTTCCAGCGTTCTTTTCGCCAGCTGTTGGCAACCTGTCCTCGCTCCAGCACCACGTGTTCGACACCGGAGCGGGCCAATTGATAACTCATCGCGATGCCGGATTGCCCAGCACCGATAATGACGGTTGTCGTGCGTTTCATTTCGCCCGCTCCTGTTTCATGATTGGTGTATTAGGCGACAGTCACATTCACCGTGCCCGGGTTCGCGACGATGTCGAAAACAGCCGATCGTTTTTGCGACTGGGAAACGACGGCCTCGATCTCCTCTTGTGTTGCATCCGCATCGATATCGAAGCGCACGCGGATGGCGCTGAAGCCGTTGCGAATATCGGGATCCATGCCCAATATGCCGTAGATATCCATGTCTCCTTCAATGATTGCGCTCACGGAACGCAGTTGAATGCCACGGTGTTGCGCCACCGATGCAACGCCTGCACTGAGGCAACTGGCCAGAGCGGAGAGAACGATCTCGACTGGCGTCGGACCGTTGTCTTCAGCTGCAAAGCAGGCTGGATGGTCGGCATCAAGTTCATAAGGTTTCTTGTGGGCATGCTCCTGACCCAGGCCAAAAAAACCAGTCACGATAGAACGAGAGTGCACACCGCCCATCCATTGACTTTGTGCACGCCAGGTGAACTGAGCTGCTTCGGGGGCTGCGGACAACGCTTCGCGTGCATCCATCAGGGCCGCAACATTGACGCCATTGTCCGCTTTTTTTATCTCGGATTGTATGTTCATGATCATCTCCGGTTTGTCGATGCGGCCAGGCCGCGATACACGCCTGCACTGATTGGCAGGCGATGACACCGGTTTAGGCGATGGAGAAAATCAATACTTGGGGGAGTCTTGTGGAGTTCTTGGAGATTTCTGGGAGAAACCTGATTTGCCACAGCGGAGCAACTCTTCCCGAAGACGGCCTGGCTCTATCCGCACTGCTTTACTGAATTCAGGAACATATGGAATTCAGCGATGAACCTGAACCACGCAGGTTCTGTCTCAAGGGGAATGTGATTTCTCCCATCAAGAGAGACGAATTTTGAATTCGGCAACAGCTTGGCAACCCGGCGACCTTCCTCATAAGGGATAACTGCATCGTCCCGGCAGTGCATGACCAGAGCCGGTGCAGTGACTTTGGACAGGCGGTCGCATATGTTGACTTCGCCCAGTGCATTGTCGATCCGCACTGCGTTTTCGCTGGTGGTCGAGATCTTTTGCAGCTCGTTAAACCAGTCGGCCTGCTCGCGCGTCGCATCAGGGACAAAAAGCGAGGTAAACACTTGTCTGAAAGCCGGATTGTCTGCCCCCCATCCGTGCCGGGCCAACTCAAGCAAGGCATAGGTTTGGGCTTCCGTTTTTGGGTCGTTTCGGTTCTTCCATCCCCTGCAATACCCTCCGTACAGCACCAGCCCCAACACACGATCGGGGTGGCGCGCAGCATATTCACATGCAATTGCAACGCCTTGCGACAGGCCGAACAAAACAACCTGTTCGACGCCGGAAGCATCAATAACTGTTTCCAGGTCCGATACAAATTTGTCGAAGGAGATCTCATCAACATCCCAGTCTGAAAGACCATTACCTCGCTCGTCATAACGGATCAGCATCGTTTCTCGAGAAAGCGTCCTGAGAATGTGAGACCAGATCGGGCTTTCCCAATCATATTCAATGTGGCTCATCCACGTGGCGACTTTTACAACCGGCAAGCCGATTCCGGTGATCGATGTTGCGAGGCTCACTCCATCTGAGGTCGAACAAAATCGAATGTCCTGATCAATACCGGGGTCAGCATCAGCATCGTTTTCGTTCGCTGCAGCTTGTGGTGCGCCGCTTGCGGGTGTGTACTCCCCCTTCCCGGTCACCTCACCGACAAAACGAAATCCGCGACCGTGCAACGTTCTGATGTATTTCTGCGTCTTACCATCGTCCCCAATGGCCTGCCTGGCCGCCTTCACCGTGCTGGATACTGCTGCATCCGATACAAACCGCCCATCCCACAACGCCTTGATCAACCCATCTTTGGAGACGACAAGATGCCGGTTTTCAATGAGGTGTGCCAGGACTGAGAAGACGAGCGGCTCAATCTTTACCGGACGCCCATCTTTGGACAACTCCAGCCTTTCGGTATCTACACTGAACGCATCAAATTCAAATAACAAAGATCGGGCTCCGCTTCGTCGCACTTTCTTAAAGGGATAGTTTAGAACGCAGTCAGCGCGGAAGGCCAGTGTTGGGATAAGGGCCCGGCCAACAGACAAGCCACAGTCATGGTGGATCGAAATCACCAGCAACGCCTTTGAGATGTGCCTTTCGACACCCGTTTTGCTGGAGATACAGAGGTTTCCTGACCTGCGGATCTTTTTCTCTTGCCACCGCTACAGTGATGATCGATCCTGCGCCTCCCTAATCCGGGAACCATCTTCAATCAACTTCGGTGTGGTCTACAGTGAAAAAACGAAACCTTCTGTCTGACGGAAAATACGTTTCTGAAATCGGCTTGGGATGCATGAGTTTTGCCGGGTTCTATGGCGCCACCACAGAACAGGAAGCACATGCAACACTGGCGGCATGTCTGGATCTTGGTATTGATTTTCTGGATACGGCCAACATCTACGGAAACGGGTTGTCCGAAACCATCATTGGAACTTTTCTGAAGGGTGACGCCGACAAATTCACCATCGCCACCAAAGCGTCGATCTGGCGTAATCCTGAAACCGGCGAGAGAGGTATCAACAACGACCCGCAGCACCTCAGGTCGGAGCTTGAAAAGTCTCTGGAACGTCTGGGTGTTGAGCATGTTGGGCTCTATTACATTCACCGGCGCGATCCGGCCTTTGAAATCGAAGAGGTCATGGAAACGCTGCTGGCGTTGAAAGCGGAAGGCAAGATCGGCGGTATCGGATTTTCAGAAATTGCCCCCTCATCCTTGCGCCGTGCCGCAGCAGTGGGGCCTGTTGATGCCGTACAGAGCGAATATTCGCTTTGGACACGCCTGCCGGAACTGGGCATGATCCAGACATGCGCCGAACTTGGTGTAACCTTCGTGCCATTTTCACCGGTTGGACGCGGCGTTTTTGCAAGCACGGCGCTCGATCCCACCCGGTTTGGCGATCAGGACTTCAGGAAAAACAACCCAAGATTTACAGAGCCCAATTTCAGTTTCAACATGCGTCAAATTGAGCGCTTCAAGACCTACGCCGCGGATCAAGGAACGACCCCCATCGCATTGGCCCTAGCCTGGTGCCTGGCAAAGGGCGACCACCTGATACCGATACCCGGCACGCGAATAACCGCGCATCTCAAAGAATGTGCAGCGGGCAGCGCTTTTAACATGACTGACCAAATAATGGCAGAGATCGAAACCATCCTGCCAATCGGCTGGGCGCACGGAGATCGATACACCCCAGACCAAAGAAAACCTGCCGAAGGGTACTGTTAGCGCCCGCGCTGCGCGCATGTAAGAATGAAAACGTGTCCCGACAAACAGAAAAGCCGGACAGATCAACCACGATCTGTCCGGCTTTCTTCACTTGGCAGTCAGTGTTCAGTTGGGTTTATTGAAACCAGCTATCGACAGTCGCTGCGTTTTCCTCAATCCACTTCTTGGCAAACTCGGATGGCTCCTGCTTTTCCACCGCAAGCGCGTAGGTCATGGCAGAAAGCGTTTCGGTATCCAGTTGCACATTTTCCAGCATTGCGGCTACTTTGGGCTGATCTTTTTCCAATGACGTGGCGTAACTGACATTCAGTTTCGCATCGTCCCAAGCAACACCGGCGGTTGATTTTTCAAACCAACCCGGTGTCGGGCCCGGCTGCACGATCACCCACTGATTGGCGTCATGGGCCGGTTCCTTGAGAACCACGTGATCCTTGCCCGCAAAAAAGTGGTGGGGTGTATAGCAGAAGAAGACGATGTTCTTGTCGCCCTTTGCAGCTGCATCCACTTCCTCAAGGGCTGCAGCTTCCTCCATCTTCTTGAGAGTCATCGTTTTATCGTAACCGTAGGATTTGGCTCGTATTTCTTCAATAGGTGTTGATCCCCATCCATCCGCACCGATCCAGACCTCTCCCTTACCATCACCATTGGTATCGAAGTTCTTGGCCATTTCCGGTTTGCTGAGTTCTTTCAATTCCGTAATTCCGGTCCTGTCCGCGGTTGCCTTGGTCACACACATCGCTTGGGTGCCGATGGCACCGTTGGGACTCATCTTCACGGTTTTCTTGGCATCGACATACTGGCGCTTCAGGTGATCGACATTCGGCAGCCATGCTTCAGGATGCACGTGCATCGTCCCGGCATCCATTGCTTCGAAGACTGCAGTGTTTGAACCTTCCTTCAACTCGACTTCAACCCCGAGCTTGTCTTCCATTGCGGCTTTCAGAACATGAGCAGTCGCCTGAACGGATGGCCAATTGGGAACACCGATGACAACATCCGCTGCCAGCGCAGCAGAAGCACATCCTGACATCGCCGCGGCGCAACACATCGCCAGTACCTTGTTCGTTTTCATATCGATCTCCTCCATAACGGGCTGCACCGATCAACGACTCGCCCCCAAAATCGAGCCCACGTCGTCAATCCTCTCCGAGGCCATGCTAACGCACATGCTGAAATTTCACTAGGTTGCAGCCTCACAAATATACTTGATTGGGTATAGGCTGGCCTGTCTTCGATTCCTGCGGATTTTCCGTGGAAACTCAAGGTTTTTCAGTAACATTCGATGCTGTAACTACGAGAGCCAGCCAGAGCCAATTCAAACAATATTATGGTTCCACAAAGTGCGACCTGACGTAGCGTTCAATAATCAGGACAGGTCAGACGATCCAACTCCAGAAGGCCACAAGGTCGCCCACGCCTCGACCCTACCGCGTCCCGATCAGCTCCATCGAAATTTCCCGGTTAAACAGTTTCTCCGCATTTTTATGGGCGATCTTCTCCGCCACGTCCTTGGGCAGCATGGAGAGCCACTTGCGGTTGGACGTGATGATTGCGTCGTAGCGATCCCATTGGCTATTGACCCAGGTATCGCTGCCGATCATCAGGCGGTCCTGAAACTCGAGGATAATATTCTTCCATTCCGGGTCCAGCTCATTGCCGGAGCCCAGTATCACGCTTTCCCGCAGCGAAGTATCCGCATAGAGCTCTGGAAAGTCTTCCATTAGAGAATATACTTCGCTGGCGGGTTCACCCAGGCCCGCATGGGCCCAGATAATTTTGACATCAGCATCAAGGCCATAGAGCCAGCGGATCGGTTCGGGTCCTGAGTGCACATGTAATGGAATATTCCGGGATTTGGCCATCTCGATCACTTTTCGGAACAGCGGCTCATCGGACGTGTCCAGCCGGTGAATATGGAATTCACCAATGCCTTCATGAGGATAACCCTCAAGCCGCTCTTCCAGATAAGCCTCCATATCCGGTGCTTTGGTCCAGTTCGAAGATCCGGCATCACCGTGATAGGGACGCAGTTCGGGTACAATGCGGTTCGGTGCATGTTCCCACAGCATGATTGTGCCTTCATCGGGCGTTGAGGAAACCAGCCCCATGGCAACACCATTGTTATCCATCAACTCGATGATGCTGCTGACAGGATACTGATCCCAGGCAGGCTCCTTGTAGTGGATATGCGCATCAAAGATCGGTACTTCATTGATACCCTCCCCAATCGGTTCGCCCATGTCATCAGCCAGCAGCGGACTGAGTGACAAAGCGCAAAATATAAATCCTCCCGCCCAAACAAGTGCCTTGGCTTTCATTGTCATGTACAATTTCCCCGGTACTTATTGAGCCTCATTGGACACAAGACTCTGCGCTGTAATTCCATTCCTTGTCTTTATAGTAGTCAGATCTGCTTCTGAAACACCAATCCACACACCTTCGGCCACCGTATCCCCACTATGACCATCCGGCAAAGATCCCCTTTTCCGGTCGTCCTGGGTATTTGAAAAACATGCTGTGGATCTTCCGTGCTGTTGAAGAATTGCTGCCCGTTCTGGCATTTTTTGCCGTGCAGCAACTGGTCAGTTTTCAGGCCGGGTTGATCGTGATGACAGTTCTGGTGGTCGGGCTGCTTGCGCTGTACCAGGCACTGGGTCGTGCCGTGCCACGCTTCGCTGTGGTCAGTACCGTCGGACTGCTTGTCTTTTCCATACCCAGCATCCTGACGGGCGATGGCAGCTATTTTCAAGTGTCAGACACCATCCTGGACGGAGCCTTTGCACTGCTCATGCTGGGAAGTTGGGCCTTGCGCTTCCCGATCCTGAAACACCTGTTCGGCCGCGTATTTGCGATCACCGACGAGGCGTGGCGAATTCTCTCCTTGCGTTGGGGCCTGTTGTTTCTGGTTCTTGCAAGCCTGAACGAATTCATCCGGCTCACCTATTCTGAAGATGTCTGGGCGCACTACAAACTTATATCTACCATCGGCATCATGGCCTTCGGCTGCTACCAGTTCACGCTGTCAGCGCGTATGAGGATTCCTGAAGAGTCGAACCGGCTGGGTCTCAGGGTTTGAGCGACAGACTGGCTCTGATCTCAATCACCTGAGTCACTTCCACCATCCCCACCATCAAATCCACCATCTCCGGAGTTCCCATCTTCCGCTCCACTCTCCTCAACGACCTCTGCCTCGTAGTCGACTGTCACAAACTGCCAGGCAGCGAAACCGCCCATGGCCCAAAATATAACGCCCCAAAACGAGGCACCATTGGCGAACTCAAAAAGCCCCCAGCCGGCGCATGTTCCAACCACGGCCACCCGGATCCACAGCGGGCGAAAAAACGAATCTGACAGGTCAAAAAACTTCATGGCGGACTTTCGTATCTGTTGCTGGCAATTCTGATTTTGGTATTTCTGTTGTCGAATCAGACTATGCGTACCACAAACTGGCAAATCACAATCAAAGCATCATCCGCACTTGGCAAATAGGACTGCCCGATGAGGACCGTAAACAGTTTCCGTATCTCCCAGTGCTGTCCAATTGCACTCCTCTCTATTAAATGACCTTGGCAGACAGATGGCTCACCCATTGGGGAGAAAGATGGCACATCCGATCATTGTGTTCAGTGTCCCTGTTGACGGCTACCGTGGCGATTGAGAAGGTTCAGGTTCGCGTATAAAGAGAATCCGATGTTTCAAAAATACCTGACAATGGCGACACTCGCGCTGCTGATTTTTTTCAGCCTACCCCAATATTGGGAACAGACGGATGTTGCCCGTGCAGACACGCCATCTCCGGTTCCCCAGATCATGCTGACCGATGCGATCCTTGCGGATTTGAGGGCCCGCATCGACCGAATCCCTACCGTTGCGGCGGATGCTAAACAGCTGCTTGCAGACGCGGATGCGTTTCTGCAAGTACCTACAATCGTTGATGAGTTTCATATCGATCATAAGGGACAACTCGACAAACTTCCCGGTGTAGCTCAAAAGTCGGTCGAGCGACTGACAACACTTGCCATGGCATGGCGGTTATCCGGTGACCAGCGCTTTGCAGACCGTGGAAGACTCGAACTGCTTGGTCTTGCCCGGCTGGAAACCTGGTATCCAGCTCACTTTCTGGGTCTTAGCAGGATCACCCTCGCCGTCTCACTCGGTTATAGCTGGCTGGGTGATGCACTCAGCGAAAGCGACCGCAAAATTATCAATGCGGCTCTGATCGAGAAGGCGCTGAAGGAAGGTGAGCGTATCTACGGGAAGGACGAGCATTATTTCAATACCGGTTGGCTCGTTCCACACCTTTGGGCGCCGCCGGTTGCCGTGCCGGACACATTGCCAGATGGCGCAGCGCTGGCAGATATCACTTGGCCGGTCGCCTCGTTCAACTGGAACATGGTTTGTAATACCGGCATGGTGCTGGCAGCGATCGCGGTAATGGAAGAAGAGACGGACCTCGCCGCCCGTGTGCTGGGGCGTGCGCTTACATCTCTCAGCAATGGTTTCGCACATTTCGCACCTGAAGGCGCATGGCCGGAGGGGCCGATGTATGGTGCGCTATCCGGCCGAGACGCCGCCATCCTCATTACGAGTCTTGAGAGCGTGTATCGGGAAGATTTCGGCCTGTCCAAAGCCGCTGGATTACCTAGCTTCGGCGATTACCTCATGCATGTCACAGGGCCTACCGGTTTGTTGTTCAACTATGGTGACAGTGACACCAGCACGGACCCAATTGTTCTGCCCTGGCTCGCAACTCGCTTCAACAGGGCAGAATATGACTGGCGCAAAACCGGCGCGCCCGGCACATCCCATCCTGCCTTTAACTTGCTGTGGCGACGCGATGACGGCCTCAATCCGACCGTTCGCGAGCCGACATCCCTTTGGTTCGGCGGTTATGGCTTGATCGCCATGCGCTCTGCCTGGAACAATCCAGAAGCCACCTATGTTGCTTTCAAAGCCGGGCCGATCAAGAGCCACCACAACAATCTCGATGCGGGGACTTTTGTACTTGATTCAAAAGGTGTGCGCTGGGCCGTCGATTTGGGTGCAGGCAATTACGACCTGCCCGGATACTTCACTTCCGACAGGTTCAAGTACTACCGAACGGCAACAATAGGCCAGAACACTCTGAGCTTCGACGGCGTAAATCAAAACCCGACCGGCCGCGCTTTCATCGAAGATTTCGCCCAATTCTCCGACATTGATTTTGCAATAGCCGACCTCTCAAATGCCTACGATGCCCCCCTCGCCTCAATCAGGCGCGGCGTGGCGCTTATCGGGGATGACACCGTGCTCGTCCAGGATGAGAGCACACCTGATGTCCCGGGCTCCATGGCTTGGACCATGCACACCAAGGCTGACATCACCATCTTCGGAAATAGAGCAACCCTCAAGCAAGACGGTCAGGAAATGACCGCCCTCATTCTGTCCCCACCCGATGCAATCTTTCAGAAACGCACCGCTGACCCTTGCAATACACAGTTCGATACAGCTTGTAAAAATCAACACCCCAACACCGGCGTTCATCGTCTGATGATTGTGCCGGAAAAAAAACCGTCAAACACCACACACCGCATCACCGTCCTCTTCTCAAGCGATATCGAGAGCGCACAGAAGCGCGTCGGCGCGGGATCGCCACTGAATCAATGGCGGATCAGTGCGACGTTGAAGGGTAAGGTTCCGGCGGCGTTGCCAGGAGCGCTTGGCATAGACTGAAGATAAGCAGACATCGTCAGAATCGATAAACTGAATTGTTGGCGGCGTCAGCCTTTCGCACAAAAGAAGGCGGACAAATGACGTGCCGCTAATTCATGGTTGCGTGGTCCCTGATGTTATCCCAAAGAGCCGGGGCCGAAGCCAGCAGGGATCCGCCACGTGCATAGGCCTCCGGGGACATATCCATCTGCACGCGCGCGCCCGCCTCACGGGCCAGAAGCCCCGCAGCCGCATAATCCCACGGATGAACATGCTCCTCGTAGTAGGCGTGACAGGCTCCCTCAGCAACCCGCGACAGATTGAAGATGCAGCAATTAAAAGCATAAATTACAGCGCCGCCGGCCAATACGCCGGTAGCAAACTTCAGCGGGTTACCAGGATCCAGCGCCGGAGACCTGCCAAAGATAACGCGCGCCCTGTCCATCCGATCATTGGTCGATGCGTGGATGGGCGTGCCGTCTCTGAAGGCACCGCCATCCTTTATCGCTTCATAGGCCGTTCCCAGTTGAGGAAACACAAGAAACCCCAACTTGGCTTCTCCATTTTCGACATAAGCCAATGACGTACCCCACAGCGGCAGGCCGGCAACAAAATTGGAGGTGCCATCAATCGGGTCCGCGACCCATAAAGAGCGAGAGAGATCGCCACCGGTTTCCTCACCCCAGAATCCGTCGTCGGGAAGGTTTTCAGCAAGTTCGTTCTTCAATAGCAATTCGACCGCTCTATCGGCCTCGGTCACAAGATCAAGCGGTGCAAGCTTGCTGTCATTTGTCAGCGCTTCGCGTTGTCCAAAGTAGTCGGCGGCCAGAGTTGCCCCTTTCCGGGCAATGATCCGACCAATGCGCAAACGTTCTGCTAAATCACTCATCAGCGACTTCCATCATCGGCGGGTTCCATCATCGGAGGGTTCCAGGGAATTGGATCGGCGCGCCAGGACTATCGTTTCCTGAATACGCTCGTGTAGCGTGTCAATGTCACCGGTGTTATGCAGCCTGTGTTCAGCCATCTCGATCAAAATGCCGTTCTGCTGAAACCCATCAACGGCACTTCCACGAGCGCGGGCATCGTCTTCCTGAAACTGTTCAAGCAGGAGTGGATCTCCGACGCGGCCGCGATTTACTACGCGCGAAAATCGCGTTTCGTCCGACGCAATAACCGCAACCAGAAAGAACTTGCGACCCGAATCCGCAACGGCTCTGGTGGTGTATTCAAGCTCAGCCATATTACGCAGTCCGTCGACAATCACGTTATTGGATTGCAAGAACGACGGATCCGCCAGAGCCACGCGCGCATAATAGTCATCGCCCTCGATTGCCTGCGTTTCGCGGGCCAATTCCTGGACCTGTGCCCGTTCCGGTTCGCCATAACGTGCAATAGCAGCCTCACGCAAATGTTTTGACAGAGCAATTGGTGCAAAGCCCATCTCTGCAATGATAGCCGTGGTCGTGGTTTTTCCGGCTCCAGATTCTCCGACTAAAGCCAGCACGAGGCCGTTTTCGTCTGTTTTCGTCATCGCAGCTTCTCCGAAAATTCAAAAATGGAAGCGCTTTCTTATTTTCAGAAACCGCGACCTCTGGCAAGAAAATAATTATCTTCATCGTCACGAAATATTCTATTTTTCGATCTTTTCGGCAGTTTTCGTTGCTATAAACGCGGCTAACTTTTATTTTCCCGGCTTGGTCATAGTATCCTTGACTTATGAAAGCGCTTCCGTAAACTTGCCGCAGTTTAGTCATTCAATGCCGAAGATCTGGGAGGAAACGGTGATGAGAGAAATAATGCTCAATCGGGCGATCTGCCGCTATGCTGCGACCAGCGCAATAGCGT
This sequence comes from Stappiaceae bacterium, assembly GCA_039976075.1. Taxonomy (GTDB): domain Bacteria; phylum Pseudomonadota; class Alphaproteobacteria; order Rhizobiales; family Stappiaceae; genus JBDWFY01. Next base: position 93,013 of record JBDWFY010000021.1, on the reverse strand, counting down.
TAGCGCTGTCCGCACCCGTGGCGCTGGCAGCACCAGCAAATGGTGAACTTGTTGTTGCCGTCGCACAGGAACCGCAAGATCTGGCTGCTCAAGGCGCTTATAAGGAAGTCAACGCGCCGGGCCTCCGCAATGTGATCGAGACCCTGATTGCCCAAGACCCGGTCTCCGGCGATTTGCACGGCGTACTCGCCACCGCGTGGGAACGTCTGGACGACCGCACAGTTCGTTTCACTTTGCGCGACGGAGTGAAATTCCATGACGGTTCACCCATGGATGCTGCGGCAGTTGCCAGTTCAATCAACTGGGTCTGGAGCCTTGAAAACGCATTTACTATCCAGGAATTCGCAGGTTCCGGAGAGATCACAGCCAGTGTCATTGATGACAACACCATAGAAGTCCGTTCAAGTGAACCGGACCCGCTTTTGGAATTCAGGCTTTCGCTGAATGGAATCTCTTCAGCCAAACAACTTGCGGAAGATCCGTCATCGCATTTTTCCAAACCCGTTGGCACCGGACCCTATTCGTTTGGTGAGTGGCAGCCCGGGCAATATTGGACTGCGAACTACAATCCCGAGTGGTGGGGCCTGAGTGCTGATGATGTTTACGGAACCACTGCACCCGACTGGGAATCGCTGAAGTTTGTGTTCCGGTCCGAAGATGCTGCACGGGTGGCCATGGTTCAGAGTGGCGAAGCACAGATTTCAGTATTCCCGTCGGCCGAGGAATGCGACCGCGCCGAAACAACAGACGGCTACTCCTGCGTTACCGGACCCTCGACAACCTACCTTTATGGTAGGATCGATCATTCTCTGCATGCCGATGAACGCCTGAAAGACCCGCGCATCCGGGAAGCGATGTTCAAGGCAATCGATGTTGAAGGTCTGGTGGATCTGGTCGGATTGGCTTCAGTCCCCCCTGGCCAGCTTGGGCCAAAGGGAACAGTCGGATACAATCCGGACGTGACGGCGTATAAATATGACCCCGAAGGAGCGATTGCATTGCTCGCTGAAGCCAAAGCCGATGGAGTTGATGTCGATGGCATTCAGCTCGAAGTTGTCGGCCGCAGCTCCACTCCCAGAATCAGCCCGACTGTCGAGACAATCGGTGCAATGCTGAATGCCGTGGGAATCGGTACACAAATCAAGGTTCAAACCCCACAGGAATTCAATCCTCGGGTCCGGATTGCCGGTTACGCAAATGAGCCCGGAAGACAGATGATGCAAGTGCATGTCAAGGGTAACCCCTCGAACGATTATGGACTTTTGCTGCTGTCGAATTATGCATGCCCCAGCATAGACGATCCCTCCGGAGCATCACGTTCATCGGTCTATTGCGATCCTGAGTTTGACGCTGAACTGGCTGATGCACTGAAAAGTACGGGGGAAGATCGGGCAGCGAAGCTTCGGAAACTGGTACAAGTGGTGCACGATCGGCATCTGATCGTACCGCTGGCCCTTCTGGATCGAGGATATCTGCTTGAAGATGGCGTCGAGTTTACCTTTGGTAGTGACCATCGGTTCCAGGCGGTATATCTGGGCGCAGCGCAATAGCATGCTGTCCCTCCCAGGGTGCCGGCTCGTGGTAACGGGTCGGCATCTGGGATGAATGAGGCTCGAGATTGATGTCCTATACACTGCGGCGCATAATCAACTCGCTTGTTCTGCTGCTCATCACCATCAGTTTCGTTTTCTTTGCCGGGCGTCTCATTGGTGATCCGGCACTGAATATATTGGGACCCGGAGCAACTCCGGCTGCGCTGGAGAAACTGCGTGTTGTCGCCGGATTAAATGATCCGCTGTGGCAGCAATATCTGAACTATATGGCTGGGATTTTTACGGGCAATTTTGGCGTCAGCTATCGCTTCGGGTTCTCGGTCCTGCCTGCACTTGATCTGGCGGATTTGGGGCAACCGGTACTCAGCATCGTACTTGAACGGCTGCCTGCAACTTTTATCCTGGCAGGCTCAGCGCTTGCAATCGCGGTGCCCCTGGGCATCTTCATGGGCGTAACCGCCGCCGCCCGTCCCCGCTCTGTTGCCGATCGCATCGTCACCGTACTGTCATTGGCGGGCGTGTCAGTCGTACAATTTTGGCTGGGCCTGATGCTCATCGTGCTATTTGCGGTCCAATTAGGTTGGCTCCCCACAGGAGGTTACGGAGATATCCGCCATGCCATCTTGCCGGCACTGACGCTGGCGGCGCGACCGATCGGGCGCATTGCGCAGGTTACACGCAGTGCGATGCTGGATGAACTCGCCAAACCCTATATCATCACGGCCCGTGCCAAAGGCGTTGCAAACCATCGGATCATCTATCACCACGCCTTAAAAAACGCAGCCATTCCGATTGTCACCATGATCGGTGACGAAACTTCGGCACTATTGACGGGTGCAATTCTGGTCGAGAAAATATTTGCCTGGCCCGGCGTTGGCCTGTTGATCATAGACTCGCTGACACGCAGCGATCTGCCGCTGATCCAGGCAAGCATTGCCGTAGTGGCCGCGCTGGTCATCGCCGTCAATCTGCTGGTTGATTTTAGCTACCGATATTTCAAACCCGAAATCTCCCTGAGTCGGGGTCGTTAACATGACCGAAGTCTCCAATTCACTCCCAACAAACAATGATGAGGACAGTCGCCAAGTTCGGGTTGGCTGGCGCGATTATGTCCGCGCCGTTCTGCATGATTATGTCACGCTGTTCGCGTTAGCTTTTATCATTGCGCTGGTGGTCTTCACTCTGGGCGCTGAATTTCTTGCACCACACGAGCCGACCGGATTGAATTTACGCGACAGGCTCCTGCCTCCCGGCGCGGTCGGTAGGAGCGGTGACTTCTATCTTCTGGGTACGGACGAGTTGGGAAGAGATCTCTTTACACGGCTGATTTACGGTGCACGGGTTTCAGTGTCCGTTGGCGTTCTGGGTGCAGCATTGTCGGCGATTGTCGGCGTTACTGCCGGACTTTTGGCAGGCTATCACGGCGGGTTTCTGGAAGACGTGGTGATGCGGCTTGTCGATGGCATGCTATCTCTTCCATCTCTTCTGGTTGCCCTGTTCGTGCTATTCATCCTGGGTGGCGGGTTCGGTAATCTGATCCTCGTATTTCTGGTCCTGCATTGGATGGTCTTTGCGCGCATGGCCCGTGGTCTTGCGCTGAACGCAGTCAGTTCAGCCTATGTGCAGGCCGCCGTGGCACAAGGTTGTAAACCGGGGCGGGTCATCCTTCGGCACATCTTGCCAAACGTGATGGCGCCAATACTGGTGCTGTTCACACTTGAGATCGCCGTGCTTATTCTTTCCGAGGCGTCGCTGAGTTTTCTCGGGTTCGGCGTGCAGCCCCCCGATGCCTCCTGGGGTCTGATGATTGCCGGTGGGCGTGAGCATATCCGCTCTGCCTGGTGGTTAGTGGCCTTTCCGGGGCTGGCGATCTTCTTCACCGCGCTCAGCCTCAACCTCATCGCCAATTGGGCACGGGCTGTGACGGATCCTGTTCAGCGATGGCGCTGGTTGGCCCCTCACCGTAAATCCCGGGCCGCAGCATGACCGTCATTGAAACCCTGCCCGGCTATGACGCCACAGCTCCCTTGCTCACCGTTGATGATCTCAGCGTCACGTTTGGATCTTTTGAGGGCCAGGTAGCCGCAGTCGATGCGGTCAGCTTCTCGGTTCACCCAGGCGAAACATTATGTATCGTCGGAGAATCCGGATCTGGAAAAAGCGTTACCCAGATGGCCGTGATGGGTCTGTTGAGCTCACCGCCTGCGCAAATTTCAGGCAACGCGCTGTTTCGCGGTATCGAGTTGATTGGCGCATCCCAATCAACACTTTCGGCAATTCGAGGTACTGGCATGTCCATGATTTTTCAGGACGCCATCTCCTCTCTGAACCCTGCCTTGAAAGTCGGATTTCAAATAGCGGAGGTCTATTGCGCCCGCACCGGTGCAGACCGCGCTTCAGGTCGAAGGCATGCAATAGAACTGATGGAGCGCGTGGCTATACCCAGTGCTAGTCAGCGCGTTGATGATTATCCCTTCCAGTTCTCCGGCGGCATGTGTCAAAGGATCATGATTGCGATGGCTCTTGCGCTAAACCCGAAAGTGTTGATCGCTGACGAACCCACAACCGCACTGGATGTCACAGTTCAACGTCAGGTGATGGAGCTTTTGGCCGCCCTCGCCAAAGATGCGGAACTGGCCCTTATACTGATCACCCATGACCTGGGCGTCGCTGCGGAACAGGCAGACAGGGTGATGGTCATGTACGCCGGTCGAGCAGTCGAAACCGGCCCGACTGGGCCCGTGTTCGCCAATCCATGCCACCCTTACACACAGGCGTTACTGGCCTCGATGCCACATATGGCCAGCGTTTCAGATCGACTTGGCATCATAAGCGGTGCGCCGCCGATCCTGTCTCAACTGCCAAAGGGCTGCGCCTTCCTCCCTCGCTGCCAACACGCAGCACCACTGTGCCAGAACAGCAGACCACAATTAGGAACCAGCGGGCCGGATCGCACCAGCGCGTGTCTGAGGCTGAATGAACTTTTCAAAGAGCGGCCGGTCAATGTCTGAGCCGCTTCTCTCCGTCAAGGACTTGGTCAAAACATACTCCATTCGCGGCAACGGACTCCTGCCGCACCGGCGGGAGCTTCGCGCCGTAGATGGAGTCAGCTTCGATATTTCAACCGGCGAAACTCTGGGAATCGTAGGCGAATCCGGTTGCGGAAAATCGACACTGGCCAAATGTCTTGCCCGACTGGTGGAACCGACCGGTGGTCAAGTACAATTCAATCAACGCGATTTCCTGACCCTTAACGCCGAAGATTTAAGGCAGGCGCGACGCGATATTCAGTTCATCTTTCAGGATCCCTATTCATCGCTGAACCCACGCATGACGGTTGCGCAGATTATCTGTGAGACCTGGGTTGTCTTTCCGGACATGGTGCCGAAAAAGGCTTGGCGCGATCGCGCATCGGAACTGATACAGCTGGTCGGTCTCAACGCATCGGACCTTGACCGTTATCCGCATCAGTTCTCCGGTGGTCAACGACAACGGATAGGCATCGCCCGAGCGCTTGCCAGTGAGCCGCGCCTTCTGATCTGTGACGAAGCGGTATCGGCTCTGGATGTCTCTGTTCAGGCCCAGGTTGTGAACCTCTTTCAGGATATTCAAATTCGCACCGGCGTTGCACTGATCTTCATTGCACATGACCTATCCATTGTCCGGCATATCGCAAACCGAACTGCCGTCATGTATTTGGGGCGTGTGGTCGAGGACGGACCGTCTGCTGATGTTTTTTCCTCTCCCGCACACCCCTATTCACAAGCGCTCGTATCGGCTGCCCCCGTACTCGATCCCGCGGCACGTGCCGCTCGAAACATCATCAATATTGCAGGCGAACCGCCCAGCCCGTTGGAGAGAGTAGACGGATGCCAGTTTCGTGGCCGCTGCTGGAAGGCCAGTGATATATGTGGCACGGTGGCGCCCGAATTGGAGAGATTCGCCCGTGAGCGGAGGACTGCCTGTCATCATGCAGGCACTGCGCTCCAAGTCGTTGGCACAAAGGAAAATAGATGAAGTCCAAAGGTTCACGCAGACCCACGCACGGTCGAGCCACCGCACAGGATGTGGCCGATCTGGCGGGCGTGTCCCTGACGACTGTTTCGCGTACGTTTCATCCCGACTTGTCGGTCGCAGAAAAAACCAGGGCTTTGGTCCGCAGCGCTGCAGCCGAATTGAATTACGCCCCCAACCTGGCGGCACGGGCGCTGGCGGGGCGACGGTCAAACCTCATCGGGCTGCTGATCAACAATTTCGATGACCCCGAGCACCTGGAGTTGTTTCGCTTTGTGAGTTCCGAAGCACAGAAGCGCGGTTTCCATGCACTTCTGTTGAATATCGATCAGGAAAGCCAACAGGTCGAATCCGTTGATGCCGCCCTGCAGTACCAGGTCGATGGCCTGCTGGTTTCAGCGTCCCATCTGCCGGATTCTCTGGTCGAGCGCGGTGCGGAATTGGACAAACCGGTTGTCGTTGTCGGGCGTCGTACCCGGCGGTCGCAATACAGCGCTATCTATTGTGACAACGTCGCGGGAGCCGCCGCTGTCGCAGATTATCTGTTTGAGCATGGTTGCCGCCGCCCGGCCTTCATCGGAGGGCGCGCTGAAGCCACTGTGGTGAAGGAGCGTCAGACAGGTTTTGTGCGACGCATTGAAGAGCTCTACGGATTTCAGCCGATGATGCGCGTTGCGGGAGCCAATGACTACGAGAACGGGATAAAAGCAGTAAACGAATTGCTGGCACTGCCAAAGGTTGCCGATGGTTTTTTCTGTTCCAGCGACTTGCTGGCGATCGCTGCCCACGATGCAATCTCACTTTCAGGGATCGCCGAGAAACCGCTGGTGGTGGGGTTTGGCGGAACACTATTGTCGAAGTTGCAGTCCTACAGATTTCCAACTGTGCAGGTGCCGTTCCAAAAGATGGTGCGCGCCGCGACATCGCATCTCATTGATCTGGTCGAGGGGGTGGAAGAAGGCCCGACAGAGATGGCGTTCCAGTGTGATTTGGTGATGAATTACGAAGAATAGCATTTCCGCCTATGGCAAAGTGTGAGCGCTGTGCGCTTCAGGAACCAAATTGTATCGCCAATCGAATTTCCACGTTCAGTATTTCGCAGCCGTGACCAGCACGTAACGCGTAAGAGAAAATACCTGAAGGGTCTTTCATGGCGTGATCAGGATCATGACACCGCTGCTTGGAGATGGGTGGCATTTTGTTGTTATCGCTTTCAATTCCCGCACGTCGAGTGTAACTGTGTGTCTTTGGGAACCGACATATTCAAGCTGAGCATGACGAAGACGGAAGCAAAGCATGGGACCTTGGCAAGTGCCATTGTTCCAGAATTATTTTACAAACAGGAATTGCGAGAAATGAATCGCCCCCTATTGACCTTTCTGTTTCTTCCAATCGCCTCCCTGGCCGTGATCGCATCGCCCGCGATCGCGAACGAGGCGGGGGCTGACGGGCAGACCGTCCCTTGGTGGACAGCACCGGGTGAGACGGACAGCACCGCCTTTTCGGCGCTCATTCTGGTCTTTCTGTTGGTACTTGCAGTGTTTCATTTCTACGCCCGCTTCGATCGCTATGCGGAAAAGCACAATGAAGGGACACCGCTCCAGACCACTGTTCCGATGCTGCTTATGATCGCTTTTGCGTATGAGATCTTTCCACCTCTCAGCCATTTCAGCTCTCTACTGCCCATTGCGTTGATCGCGACCGCACTCGCCCGCGACCTCATGCTTTGGTTCGAGCCCATGAAAGAGCATACGCTCAAGGGCGAACTTGAAGGCTTGATGCTCGAAGATTTGCAGCGGCAGCATTTAGGTGAACACGACCGAGATGGCCGACGTGTGCAGCCCCCGCCAGGCGAGAAGCCGCCGTCCGGTGCTGAGCCCATTCGCCCAGTACAGGCTGTGAACGCCCAACCGACAAAATCAGCCAAGACACCTTCGCCGGCAGCGCCTCAAAAACAAACAGCGCGACCTGAGGGAGAGACAGACAATGATTGAATTGACCGTTACGTCCATCCCTCTCGTCCTCCGGATCCTTTATTTGCGCTGGAGAGGCATACCCGTCACGCTTTATAGCGTGCATGTCGCGCTCTTTGCCTGGTTGGCCCTGGCTTTCATGGTCTTCTTCGCCGTGTTTTATTACTATCCCAAGTCCTATACCGGTTTCGTCCCGTTCAGGACCGTACCGGTGGTTAGTGAAAATGGCGGTACTGTAACCAGTATCAAAGTCGACAACGGCAGCCGGGTCGAACCGAACCAGGTGCTGTTCACTGTAAGCGATACGACGGAACAGGCTGCGGTGAAGGTTGCCGAGCTCAAGCTGGTGGAAATTGACAAGTCCTTTGCCCTGGCCGAGGCGCAAGTGCGGTCTGCCCAGGCTTCTTTGGATCGTGACAAAGCAAATCTCCAAGAGGCTCTCGAAGTGTTCGAGGACCAGAAAGAACTCCGTGCTCGAAAGTCTGCTGCCTATAGTGAGCGCCGATATGAGGCTGCCGTTGCCGACAGGGATGCAGGCGAAGCAAAGGTGTCGCAAGGTCAAGCCCTGCTCGATGAAGCAAACATTCAGCTGAATGATGTGTTGACGGCACAGCGTGAAAGCGCCAATGCCGCGCTTGAACAAGCCAATGTGGAACTTGAGAAAACAATCGTCCGCTCGCAAGTGAATGGCGTTATCGACCAACTCACATTGCATGTGGGTGCCCGGGCCTCTCAGATAGCATCAAACCCGGCAATGCTGATTATTCCTGATCGGGATGAGGCTCATCCCAAACGCGTCTTTGCCGGCTTCTCGCAGGTTGCCCGTTCAGTCCTGTATGTCGGCATGCCGGCAGAGGTCGCCTGTGACACCAACTTCAATGTCGGCATGGTCAACTCCATCTTGCCTGCGCGCGTTACCGCTATTCAACCCGAAATCGCTGCGGGCCAGGTGACGGCCACAGGTCGACTGCTTGAACCTTCTCAGTTCGCAACGCGCGGCGAGGTCGCGGTGCTTTTGGAAATGGTATACCCGGAACATCAGGAGCTGTTGATCAACGGAAGTGGCTGCATCGTGCAGACCTATGACCGCAATCTCGGTCACGGCGTTGTCGGTCATGTTCTGAGTACTCTCGGCATCATTAAAGCCTGGGGTATTCGGATCAAAGTATGGGTTGCTCTTGTCACCGGTGTCGGCCTTGCCGGTAGCGGGCACTAGCACGAGTATGGTTCCAGTGTGGTTTAGAGACCTGACGTTCCTGCTTGGGCGAGCGGAACTTGCAGATGTCTCTGACTTTCGCTTGCCCCAGTGTTCTCTCGCATGCCCCGGTCCGCTCTCAATGGGTACTGGCACTTAAGGCAGTCGGGTAGCGGTGCAGCAGCAGCTGAGCCTAAAGGCCGGAGCGGCGCAGCCCTTCGACGAAATGGCTGAGATCGTCGGGATTTTTGTCCGGCTGAACGGACGCCCAGTGGTCGATGTTGAAATTGGGATGGGCTTTCAGGACCATACCGGCCTCCTGCTCCGCCTCTTCCTTTCTGTTCAGCATGCCATAGCTTGCAGCAAGAATACGCCTGCCTTCCGTCGGGTTCTGCATCGACTTTATCGACGAAATAGCCTGGTCATATTGCTTCAGGTTGTAGTGAGCGCCACCCAGATGCCAAAGATACTGGTCGGGGTAGAATGGGTTGAGCCGCATCGCTTTTTCGAGCAGCTCGATGGCTTCGTTCGACCTTCCGCAGTGGGCGAGTGCGTCAGCCATGTCGGACATGAGATCCGCGTCGTTCGGATTGAGCCTGATCGCGCGCTCGTAGGCACTGATGGAAGCCTCGTGTTCCTTGCGATAGAGATGCGAAAAACCGAGCTCACCAAATCCACGGGCATCAAGGGAATCCAGTTCAATCGCATCGCGAGCCAGATTGAGTGCGTTATCGATCGCGATGTCCGGTTCCGGAGCCCAATTGTATCGCCAGTCGAGATTCAGAGTTCGGGATTTCGCGGCCATGGCCCGCGCATATTTGGGATCGTTGTGAAGGGCTGCTTCATAGAGTTCCCGCGCCTGACTGACCCCGTACCGTGTGTAGCTGAAAATATATCGTTGCCCCTGCAACACAAAACCATAGGCCGCCATGCTGGTCGGCGGGGTCTGCCTTAACCTGTCGAGTTCGGAAGACTCGATTTTTGCAGCCGTCGCTGAAACGATGGTCTGAGTGATCTCATCCTGCAAATCAAACAGATCCTCGACTTCACGGTTATATTGCTCTCCCCAGATCGTCCGGTTGCTGATGACATCGATCAGTTCAATCGTAATCCTGATCTTGTTGCCCGCCTTTCGAACGGAGCCGTTGGCCGCATACCTGACCCCGAACTTCCTCGCCGTTTCGTGCGGTGTCTGCCGAAAGTCATTGAAAATATAGGCAGAGTTGCGCGCAATGACGAAAAACTGATGAAATTTGGAAAGGCTGGTGGTGATGTCCTCTGTCAGGCCGTCGGCGAACCAGCGGTCGCTCTGGTCGCTCCCCTGAAAGGCAAACGGCAGCACCACGATAGACTGGTCGATAAGGGGGCCGCGTTCGGATGAAGTTGAATCCGTACGCTCTCGCCTCAAAGCTGCGGTCATGGCCGCGCTGGTGGGGTTTTCATGCAGCAGAAAGACGTCGACGTCTTCCTTGATGTTCTTGAATTTTTGCGCCCCGAGATATTCGTAACCTACCGACATCTTGCTGCTGACACTGTCATAAACCGAGCCGGAAATGCAGATTTTTCCCGGTTCGGAAAAGGCCTCAATTCTTGAGGCGATATTGATGCTTTCGCCTGACAGTTCATCGTCTTCCCGTATGATATCACCCAGATTGATACCGAAGCGAAAGACGATTTGTCTCTCTGCCGCGGTTTCTTCATTCATGCTCTGGAACTGTTTTTGAATGTCGACGGCGAAACTCACCGCATCGACCGCGCTGTCAAACAGCATAAAAATTCCGTCGCCTGAAATTCTGACAATCTCACCTGAATAGGTCGTCGCAAAAGTCGAAAATGCGTCCAGGCGCTCGCGAACGGCCAGGATCGTCCCGAATTCATCTTCACCCATCATGCGGCTATAGCCGACGACGTCCGCAAACAGAATTGCAGCAAGGCGCCGTTTCAAACCGTGTTCAGACCCGGTTTTCATTCCTCCACCATCAATCTGGACGCTCCGGCGTTTTGATTAGCTCATAAGATGACATGGCTAAACGCTCGCTGATGACCAATTTCCTGTCTGACCATTCTGACTTCAGGAGCCCCACATGAATGGTATCATGATGCTCACCGTCTGCGTACCATCCCTCTCGTATGCGGCCCTCTTCGGTAAATCCGGCAGACGCAACCAGCTTTTGCGTCGCCATGTTGTTTGACCGGTAGATCGTTGATACCCGATGCAGGCGAAGCTGCTCAAACGCCAACGCGATCAAGGTCAGGATCATGCCGGCCGCAAGTCCTTTTCGTCTGTGCTGCTTTGCAACGAACAACGGAATGATAGCATCGCCATGGATGTAATTGATGGATTGCAGGCCGCATAATCCCACCGGTTTGGCATTGGCATCTTCCAGTATGAACCAGTGGGATGTGGGCGGATCTGAATGTTGCAGCACGGATTTCCAATTTGCGATCGCAGACTCCCGGCTGAGTGGAACCGGCAGGCGTCGCTCAAAAAGCGCCACGTCGTCAAAATCGGCGAACCAATGCACCAATGCATCCAGGTCGGCTTCATTCATCGGTCGGAATAGTATTTTTTGTCTTTGGATCAAAACATGAATCTTTTTACTTATATTAGCCGCTCAGTACATCTGCATTTGAGCATGTAATCAAGAAGTTTCGGACACCAGAAGGCCCTGTCTTTACCGAAGCGGCATTGAAACTGAATTTTGAACGGACGCTTGGGCTAATTTGATTTTTCATGTCAAAGCCCGATCCGATACGCGACAAAGCACTCGCATTGCAGTTCCCCTTCCCTTGCGCCAAAAACGACTTATCCTGTACTCTCAACAACTGAGATGTTGTTAATTGCTGAACAGTTCAGCAATGTGTTCCGATGTATTCCGTTCCCGAATCATAACTAAAGGACGGTCGGCACCATGTCTTTTCGTTTGACGGATACTTGCAGCAGTTTGCGGTTTAGACCCGAGCCCATTGCCTGGCCTATGGCTTTGGGGTTGATCATGCTTGCTTGGGCCATGCCCGCCCAAGCGGATACGCCTGCTGATATGGCCGCCTATTGTGTTGACCAATTTGGCAGCGGCACGATTTCGGGGTTTGATCGCCGCAATAACGCCCCGCTATGTAGCGAAAGAACCAGCAACGGCCTTGGCCTGCTGCATCACGTTGTTGATCCTGCCGCCGTTTGCACGGCACAGCACCAGACCAGTCAATTTCGGAAGGAAGGACCGAAAGTTATCTGCCTGACCACCAGTACTGGTCAGTCCTCAGGCAGCGAGAAAATTGATCTGACCACTTATTGCTCCAACACCTACGGGCAATCAGCGGTTGTCAGTCGGCGGCTGACGGATAATCAACCGCTCTGCACGGTCAAGGGCAGCGGCGGGCTGTCACAGACGCATTATCTGATAGATGTGGCAGAGCTGTGTGGCGAAGGATCAGGTAGTGGTTCGCTCAACGGAGACACGCTTGAGTGCGATGGATTGCCCGTTGCCAATAGCCCCAGCCAAAAAGCCGCTAACAATGGCAGTGCACAACCACCCAAATCCGGACAAGCGCAAACACAATCCACCGGCGGATCGCAGAATGACTCGGCTGGAGGCGCAGCAAGTCCAGCAGAAAATGTGCGCTTGTACTCCCGAGCCGAACTTGCCGAACTGGACCTGTCCGACTGCGGCTATATTCAGGCCAGCAAGAATATGGCGGAGAATCTGGCCAACGCACAAAAAGCTGCCAAGAACGAAAACGGCAGAGGTGGATTTGGCTGGGAACACGGTGGGGTCGATACACCGTGCAGGGCGCTCGGTCAGGGACTGACGGTAGACCTGGACGCATTTTGCCGGTTTATGAATCCCACTTACGAAACGCCCCGTGCCCTCGGCTTCACCACAAGCGGACGGCCGATGTGCCTTGGACCGCAGGATGATCGAGACGAGGCCTGGTGGAGTGGGCACGGAATGCAACTGACCTCGGCATGCAGCTATGCCTATCCAGGCGGTGACGCTCCGTTCCGGGAAGGCGAGCTGTGGCCGATCATCAAATATGTCGAAGGCTCGCTTCAGTGCTTTTACTACAAGCAACGGCCGGACACGGAAGCACCTGAAATCTTCACCGAAGTGGAGACCTGAGATGAAGAAGCACATCAAAACAGTTATCGGAATACTGGTCTTATGGGCGGCAACATCCACACCGGTCACGGCGGCTGACCGCATCACTGATCTGCGCGACATCATCAAATTCGCGGATCGAATGACAGGCCGCTCTGTTTGCTTCGGTGCCGGATGTGTTCGGATGAGCTGCGAAGATGCCCCTGAAACCTGGCGGGCTTTGTCGACTGCATTGTGGTCGGTCGGTGAGATCGACGGAAGTTTGGTTGAGATGCGCGACAAAGAGATGACCGGTGCCATTGCGCACATGGAGAATGCCGGGCGAGATCAGGATCGAGCCGACTTCGTGACCGATATTCAACTGGTTCAGGATTCGATTTCTGTCGTTTATGTGGCCGCTTCTGAAATCGCCAGCATTCTCGACATCAAGCAGTCACTGGCAAAAAACGCTGACGAGTGGAAGAAGGTTTTCTCCGGCGAAAGTCCTCTCGACAAATTTGCCGTCTTAAAAGATCTCAAGAGCCTCGCCAGCCGCGCAAATACCTTTTCAAAATATACGAGCATCGGCAGCGACAAGAAACAGGATGTGCCGTGGGCGGACATTGCCAAGGCCGCTGCGGAGGGGCGGTTGCGCTACGAAGAACTGGTTCGCAAGAAGGCTGAGGGCTCGCTAACTACGCAGGATCAACGCAAAGCATGGCTTTCGCAACTCAAGGAGCTGGGCGACATCGCCCTGAAGATGGACCGCTGGGCACGGCAATCCCGCATAGCAGACTATCAACGGGGTGCCATGGCAGCTCTGGGTGCCGCGCAGAAAGCGGCCGACAGAATGGCCGAGATCAACGAAACGCGTCGGCTCGCCGCGGATGCGCAGATCGCGCTCAACCGGACCATCCGTGCGTATTTTATCTGCTACTCCGCCGCATGCCGTATATCGGCAACGCCTGCCCCTCAACTGGAATCGATTAAACCGACGCTCGTTGATGACACGCTCGGTCTGGGAAGACGTATCAAGGAATATGACCAAAGGCTGCGTACGGCACGCGATGCACTGGTCGTGGCTGCGCAGGCTTATGCGCCCATTGTCGACGTGACATCGCGGCTTTCGATTCAACGCCGAACGACACGGTATGACGAAGATGTGGTGGCCAGCCACGCCATCAGCAAATTCCGCATTGGCGAGGGTATCAAGCAATGTATTCCTGATAACGCTTGGCTCACTGTTGTTGCCGGTAAAAATCGAGGATATGGGGAGTCAATCATGGATGTGGCACCTGCCGACCCATCACCGGGAAATGCGACTTTCAAGGTGCAGGAAGATCTGGCAGGCACATGGCAATCCAGCGATAGTTCACTGGAGATCGAGATTGGGACGATCAACGAAACGGTTGTCATCACCAGGAAAAATACACCGGTCGAAGGGCGCGACCGGGTATACACAGGCAATTTGGTCCGGCAATTCTCCCAGCCCGGCGATTACACACTTGCGCTCCGCGATACTGAGGGCAAATCGTATCTGCCGGTTCATTTCACGGTTGAGGGTCCCGATACGCTCGTGGAAAACACGCTTACCGCTTATAGCAATCCCTCTGAAATCGCCGACATCTCGCCGGCTGTACCGGAAGACATCCGCACTAAACTGCTGGGAGAGGCGTACCGCAACAAGATCCGCTATCGCGCGGAAATGGATCTCGAACTCAACCCCGGCGGTGCGACCGAACTGCATCTGACGCTTTACAATCACAAACTGCGTTTCGGCACCACGAGCCGAGAGATAGCTGCAGATTCGATAGAGGACAAATTGTCAATCGACACCAGGCTGACCCGCGTAAGTGCAGCGCAGGACCAACATTGAGTAACGCGTAGGCACTTGCAACATGGTTGCGAAGTGTTCGGAAACCCACTCGATATTACAGGCAGTTCCTGTTCCAAAATGACTATGACACCTTTCATCGCGACGCTAAAAAAGCGAAGAGTTGCGACAGAGTAATGCGTGTTTGAATTAGCCGAAAAACGCTGTGAACGGCCATGAACGCGAACATTGAGACCACACATGATGAGACGTTTTCAAATCGGCATCAATCCCGGTTGCCGTTGCGTCTTCCTTTTTCTAAACTTGGCTTCAGACCTCAATCGTCTGCCCAGCCGCCGCTAAGACTGCAGGAGAAATTAGATGACTTTTTTCCGTCTGTTTACCGGACGCCCCTTGGTGTATCTGATCATGGCATTTGCAGCATTTTTCGGCGGCATATCGGCAAGTTCGGCAGGTGAAAAGGTCATCGTCGTCTTCGATGGCTCGGGCTCCATGTGGGGGCAGATCGACGGCACGCCGAAAATCAGTATTGCCCGAGAAGTGCTTGCTCGGTCCGTGGAAGACTGGAAGAACCTGGATCTGGAAGTCGGCATGATCGCCTACGGGCATCGGCGGAAGGGCGATTGCGGCGATATTGAAACCGTCATCCAGCCAGGTCCGGTTGATAGCCAGCAATTTTCGCGCGTCGTTGCCGGGATCAATCCCAAAGGCAAGACGCCGCTGACCGCAGCCGTTCGACAAGCAGCGGAAGAGCTGAAATACACCGAAGAAAAAGCAACCGTCATCCTGCTGAGCGATGGTCTTGAAACATGCAATCTCGACCCCTGTGCCATCGCCTCCGAGCTTGAGCAAAACGGTGTGGATTTTACCACCCATGTCATCGGGTTCGATGTCGCCAAGGAAGAAGAGAAGCGCCAGCTGAGCTGCATCGCTGAAAATACCGGCGGCCTGTTTCTGGCAGCTGGCAATGCTGAAGAACTCACCGGGGCATTCAAGCAGGTTATCGCACCGACACCTCTGGCATTTGTGGCAGTCAGTGCATTGAACGGTCAGGAAGTGGCCGGGCCGGTTACATGGTCTATCAGCGGTGGCGATATTCAGATCAACACCACCACTGCCACGGCACGGCTCAACTTTCCCGATGCTGCAAACGGAACCTATCAGGTCAGCGCGCAAGCCGGAGCCTACAAAGGTGGCGAGAGCATAGAGATTGGCGATCAGAGAGCACCGGTCATCCCGGTAAGACTTGCAGCTCAATTGCCGGATGCAACCGTCGCCGGCAAAGACACCATTCCGGCCAGTGAAGAATTCGAGGTTAGCTGGACGGGCCCGGCGACACCTGGAGACAAAATCCAGCTCAGCCGTCCGGGATCGGTTCCCGGCAGTAGCTTCATTGTTTCCGAAGATGTCAGCAAGGGATCGCCGCTGACGATGGTTGCCCCCAACAAACCCGGCCTCTACGAGCTGCGGTATTATTCCGCCGAATTTGACAAGCTGCTGGCTCAGGCAACCATTGAAGTTGGTGAACAATTGCCAACCGCCCAGTTGAGGGCGCTGGATGAGGTCCCCGCCGGCGGCACATTTGATGTTGAATGGTCCGGTCCCGGTCACGAAAAGGATTGGGTCGACCTGGCGACACCCGGCACGCCGGCAGGTCAGTATCTATCCTATAGCTATGTGAAGAACGGAAACCCGGTTCAGATGCGCGCACCCAGCGAAGTGGGCACGTATGAATTGCGTTACATCAACGGAACCGACACCAAGATCATGGGCAAACGGACACTGAACGTTGTGCCGGCGGATGTCAGCGTGAAAGCCCTGGAAGAAGTGCCCGCAGGCGGCACATTCGAAATCGCCTGGACTGGTCCCGCGCATGGCAAAGACTGGGTTGATATCGCAACGCCGGGCACGCCGGCAGGCCAGTATCTATCCTACAGCTATGTGAAGAATGGAAATCCCCTGCAGATGCGCGCACCCAGCGAACTGGGGACCTATGAAATCCGCTACATCAACGGCAGTGACACAAAGGTCATGGCTAGCCGGGTGCTGAAAGTCGTTGCAGCGGATGTCAGCGTCAAGTCCCTGCAGGAAGTCCCTGCCGGTAGCACGTTCGAAATTGCCTGGACCGGACCCGGTCATGAGAAAGACTGGGTTGATATCGCAGCGCCGGGCACACCGGCAGGTCAGTATCACTCCTATAGCTACGTCAAAAACGGCAATCCCATCCAGATGCGTGCACCCAGCGACCCCGGCACCTATGAAATCCGCTATATCAACGGCAGCGGCACAAAGGTGATGGCCACGCAACCATTGAACGTCGTTGCAGCCGATGTCAGCGTGAATGCCCTGGAGGAAGTCCCCGCCGGCGGCACGTTCGAAATTGCCTGGACCGGGCCCGGTCATGAGAAAGACTGGGTCGACATTGCCGCTCCGGGCACACCGGCGGGTCAGTATCATTCCTATAGCTATGTCAGGAACGGCAACCCGGTACAGATGCGAGCACCCAGCGACCCGGGTACCTATGAAATCCGCTATATCAACGGCAGCGACACCAAGATCATGAGCCAGCGCATGCTGACGGTCAGTCCTGCGGATGTGAGCGTAAAATCCCTTGAAGAAGTCCCGGCCGGCAGCACGTTTGAGATCGCATGGACCGGACCGGGCCATGAGAAGGACTGGATCGAATTTGCTGAACCGAATGCGCCTGCCGGACAGTATATCACCTACATCTACCTGAGGAACGGCAACCCGGTGGAAATGCGCGCACCCACGACTTTAGGCACCTACGAAATCCGCTATATCAATGGCAGTGAGACCAAAATCATGGGCAAACAGGTCCTGAAGGTGATACCGCCCAGCGAGTAAGCATATGTGATCAAGACCGTGGCACGGATATCATCCGTGCCACGGTTTCCGCAAACACGGCCAGGACAGATTACGGAAAAGCATCAAGGAAGCGTTCAATCGCGTCCGAAACGCCGGATGACTTGAACTCGCAGTCCGGGTCGGACGCCAACGGAATGATCTGAATAATTGCATTCATGGCCGTTTGCATTTCTGCACAGGCACCGTCAGCCTCCTCGTGCGTCGAGAAAAATCGTGTGTGAACGAACCAGCCGTAGATGCCACAGGTGATGGCAAACGGGGCGATGTCTCCGTCTCGTTCAATGGTAATTCGGGCACCCATTTCATGCTCGTAGTCGGCAACAATGACGCCGCCCTCCGACCCCTTGTTTCCGATTGAGGCGCCAGTGTCAAACGGCATCCAGACCATGCAAAACTCCTGGTTCTTGTCGCGTTGACGGGACCACCGGTGCGCTTGTCGCAAAGTCGACGCCCTCTTGCGATAAGGGGAGCCGATAGGTCAAGGGATGGCGCATCTAACGGGTCCCCGGGATCGCAGATTTGCCATGGACGACCTCCTCTATTCAACAAAATTGAATGACGGGTAAGGTCGAACTCCCCTGCCCGGTTCCTGCAACCCCTACCAATTTCCCCATCTACCTTCCCTCGCCCGCCTGTGCCATGATCCGCTGCGGAATCGCTGGATCGGAAGGTTTGTCATGACATCAATTATTCGACGGGTCACTGTTGCTTTGGGTTTAAGCCTCAGCAGCATACTGTCCGCAGCAGCAGCCGAGAGTGTTTACACGAAAATCGATTTTGACCGCTGCATCAATCTGTCTTCCTACGAGGCTGGCGGGTCGCTGCATTGTGCGGGACATAACGGCTACGGAGTTTTGTTCAAGGAAGGCGATTTGCGCCAGGCAGTGCAGTTTGGGCATGTTGAGCGGGACGACATCTTCGAGAGTTTTCAACCCTTCAACCGGGCCAACGAAACCATCGAATGGCGGCTTGGCAGCAACGGTGCCCCCTACGCAACAATTCTGCGCTGGTTCATCGAGAACACTGATAATAACGGTGCTTTCTCACCCGCCACAACCGGAGAGGTACTGGTGGTCTCGCGCGTGGGACAACCCGGTAAGGCGCAAAGCTGTGTCGTGGGCTATGTCGATGCGAAAGCCAACCCCGGTGCCAACGACCTGGCTCGGCGGATCGCCGATACGATGACCGCTGACTTTACGTGTGGCACCGACAGTCCGGTTTATCACGGCACCCGTGGGCCACTCGCCGGTGAGCCGCTCAGGAGCATTCCCTGAGATCAAAGAAACGCATGTATAGCCTCCAGACCGGCGCCCGGCCTGGAGGCAAAGTTGATTTCATCAGTTGCCCATCAGGGCGTCGACTTCTTCCAGCGTGATGTAGCTGTCTTCTTTGGTGCCGGTGTCCGTGAAGGACCAGATTACGGCCGGTGCAGACACATCGCCGTTGGCATCAAAGCGCACATTACCGGTTGCTCCCTGATACATCACAGTGCCGCCACCGGCGAGCACATCGCGCGCTGCCGAGAAGCCAGCAGCATCCGCAGTGACCGGTGTCCCCTTGGGGTCGGTTACACGGCTTACGGCTTTGGCGATATCTGCACCTTTGGCATCTTTGCCTGCCGCTTCCATTGCGAGCAGGCCGATCATCGCAGCATCGTAGCTGTTAGCCAGACCAGGTCCATTGGGCTCGGAGTCAAATTTCGCCTTGTACGCAGTTACAAACGCATCGGCGCTGGCAACGCGTGGCGAAGCTGTATCCGTTCCGTGTGCCTTCGCCAGATACTGCATGCCGACATTATCGCGAAATTCATCTGATTTCAGCGCGTTAGCCATGATCATGTTCTGCGAACCACCAAGTGAAAGCCATTCCCGCACAACTGATGTGCCTTCCGTTGGATAGAGCGCCATGTAGAGAGCTTCGGGAGTACCCTCAAGTGCCTCGGTCACTTCCGCGCGATAGGAAGGCTGCGCATCGTTGATGGCAACGGATGCTGTGACCTTGATGCCCTTGGCTTCGAGGTTTTTGGCGACCAGTTTGCCGATGTCCTGTCCCCAGTCATCGTTCTTGTAAAGAACCGCAACCGACTTGTAGCCTTGATCCGTTGCGACCTTGGCGCCAACGGCGGCCTGTACGCCCGATGTGGCAAACGTACGGAACCACAGCCCCTTGGTCTTGCCTTCTTCTGCAAGCGTGGTGAACGCACCGGAAGAAGAACAACAGGAAAACTGCGCGATGCCGGCAGGTGCGGTTACCGACGTCAGGATTGGCATGGAAACGCCGCTTGAAACCGCGCCTAGCAACATTTGCACCCCATCAAGATCAACCAGTGCCTTGGCTGCGTCGACACCAACCTTGGGGTCAACCTGACTGTCCCTGAGGACCATCTCGATGTCGCATCCCTGAACGCCGCCGGCTTCGTTCACCTGGTCAACAACGAATTGTGCCGTCGCGGCGATTGGTTTGCCCCAATCGACGGAGGTTGGCAGCACTGCGCCAATCTTTGTCGTACATTCCGCCAGTGCGGCACTGCTGGCAAAACACAGCATCACCCCGGCAGCGGCACCTGCCGTTTTTGTTATTGAGAAATTCATAGTCAGTCTCCCTCTCTACTTAGTCGTCCTGATTTTCCTGATTGTGAAACGACCAGCTGTTCCGGAAACAGGCCCTGAGGCCTCCAGAGCAGCATTCCTACGATAACGGACCCTATCAGAATGTACTGAAACGACCCGGTGTAAAGCTGAGCTTCGATGGGTGCGAAACGCGACAGCAACCAGCCGCTGCCCGACCATGCACCCCAGATAACGAACGCGCCCATCACCGCGCCCCGATTATTTCCCGCACCGCCGACAATCAACATGGCCCAAACCTGAAATGTCAGCATGGGCAGCACGTCCTGCGGGCTGACAAAGGCGTAAAATGTCGCGTAGAGCCCGCCGGAAATTCCCATGATGACCGAACCGGTGATGAAGGCGATGAGACGCACGCGGGACGGTGACTTACCGATTGACCGGGCGGCTTCTTCATCCTCGCGGATTGCGCGCAAGAGCCGCCCGAACGGCGAGCCGACAAGGTGCTGCAAAAAGCGGTAAACCGCGTAGAGCAGGATCAGAACGAAGCAGAGAAAGACGAAATTGTAGACAAAGCCGTCTCCAATCCAGTTTCTCAAAGGCCGCTCGAATCCCCTGAGGCCCTTGGCGCCTCCGGTGATGGTTTCTGCGTTCCGCATGAAATTTTCAAACGTCACGGCAATGCCGAATGTCGCGATGGCAAGATAATCATGGCGCAGTCGTAGTGTCAGAATACCGACGATCCAGGCCAGAATGCCCGCAGCAGCCGCTCCACCAAGCAGCGCCAGGGGGTAAAACAGGTTAAAGCCGCCAAGATGATCCGCTTGCGGAGTGCCGCCAAGGATCATCGTGCCGTAGGCACCTGCGCCGAAAAAGGCGACCACACCGCCGTTAAACAACCCCGTATTGCCCCATTGCAGATTGAGACCAAGCACCGCGATGGCAAGGATCGAGGCAATCGTGGTGAAAAACACCGCATAGGAAAGGACGCCGATCATGCCCTCTCCTCCCCAAACAACCCGTTTGGCCGGATCAGCAGCACTGCAAGGATGATGAGGAACGGCACGGAGGGACTGTAGCCGGAAGGCAGGATCGCCAGCGCCATATTGGCCGCAATCCCGACAATGAAACCGCCAAGCACTGCGCCGTAAATACTGCCAATACCCCCGACGATTGTCGCCGCGAAAATCGGCAGGACCAGATCTCGTCCGATCATTGGGCTGATCTGGTTGGTCAGGCCATAAAAAACACCCGCGATTGCCGCGAGACCGCCACCTACCAGCCAGACAAGCATGATCATATGACTGAGGCGGATGCCGTTGACCTGGGCCAGCGCCGGGTTTTCAGCCACTGCGCGCAGTGCATATCCAAGCGTGGTGCGTGACAGGATCAGGTGCAGCACCAGCATGATGGCCAAAGCAGCAACCAGCGCGAAAACCTGATCGGGCTTGATCAACAGGAGCGGATCGCGGCTCAGCACAACGGCAAATACGATGTCCTTGGAATAAAGATTGGTGCCCAGGCCAAAGATCAGGCCCATCGCATTACGGATGATCATCGCAACGCCGAAGGATGCAAAAACCATCGACAGCTCCGAGCCTTTATCCCGCACGCGTCGAAAGATCAGCCTGTCGATCAAAAGTGCGGAAATGGCGGTCGTTCCGACTGCAAGGATCATCGAAAGCGCAAGCGCCCAGGTCATCGACAACGGCCCGATCTTGGCCGTCAACACCGGCAGGATCGCAGCAAATACGGCATCGAAGACGAGCGCCGAATAGGCTCCGATGGACAGAAGTTCGGCGTGGCTGAAGTTCGCAAAGCGCAGCATATGCATGACCATCGTCAGCCCGATCGCACCCAGCGACAGGATCGACCCGACCAATATGCCGTCTGTGAGATTTTGGATCATGCGGACTTCACCCGCTTGGCACCGAGATAGATTTCCCCCACCACCGGGTCGTTCATAAGATCCGCCGCAGGTCCCTCAACTTGATTGCACCCCTCAGCGAGAATGAAACAGTAATCGGAAAGGCGCAACGCCTGATTGACATTCTGCTCCACCAACAAGATCGTCACGCCCTGCTCGGCAAGACCGCGAGCGCATTCCAGTACTTCCTGAGCCGCCTTTGGCGACAACCCGGCGGAGGGTTCATCCATCAGGATCAGCGAGGGTTTACTTGCCAGCGCCATGGCAACAGCAAGAAACTGCCTTTGACCGCCGGACAACGCCCCGGCCTTTTCGTTGCGTTTCTCAGCCAGCGGCGGAAATCGAGCGTAAAGCTCATCCAGTCGACTTGCTGCCTCGGCCCCGGCGGAGCGCAAGGCCAGATCGAGGTTCTGGCGAATAGTCAATGTACGGAAGATATTATCCATCTGCGGTACATAGGAAACACCATGGCCCGCCAATTGATCAGGCCGGATGCCGCTGATATCGGCTCCTTCATGGATAATACGGCCGGCGCTCAGCGACACCAAACCTGCAATGGCCTTGATCAAGGTTGATTTACCGGCCCCGTTGGGCCCGATAATGACGGTCACCTGCCCGCGCTGTGCCGTCAGCGTCACCTCCTTGAGGATCGGAAGATCCGGCACATAACCGGCAGTGACACCTTCAACTTTCAGGGCAGCGTCAACCATCGGCCATTGCTCCCAGGTAGGCATCAAGCAGCAACGGGTTCGACTGTGCCTCAGCTGCCGTACCCTGAAAGACCACCTGTCCTTCCGCCAATGCGATCACCGGATCGCAATGCTGCATGACGAAGTCCATGTCATGCTCGATGATCACAAAAGTCTTTCCTATCCGGTTCAACTCTTCAATCTTTTCAATCAGGATGCGGGTCAGGCTGGGGTTCACTCCGGCAGCAGGCTCATCAAGCAGGATGAGCGACGGATCGCCCATCAGCACCCGCGCCAGTTCCAGCAGCTTCATTTGCCCTCCCGAGATCTTGCCTGCCGGATGGTCTGCAAGAGGTGCAAGAGTGACAAAATCGAGCACTTCCAGTGCGCGCGCTCGGATCCGGGCTTCTTCCTCCCGGACGCGGGATCGGCGCAGAAAAGGACCAAGCACCGTTTCCCCGGTCTGGTTGAGCGGAGCGGCCATCACGTTCTCAAGCACGCTCATTTTTCCAAAAGGACGCGGGATCTGAAACGTGCGGCCAAGGCCAAGGGCAAACAGGCGGTCGGGCGAAAAACCACTCACATCCTGCCCAGTCAACAGGACGGAGCCGGAGGTTGGTTTCAAAGTGCCGGTGATCAGATTGAACAGTGTCGATTTTCCTGCGCCGTTCGGACCGATCAGCCCGGTGATGGAGCCGGACTGGATGTTCAAAGTGACATCATCGACCGCGCGGAACGGTCCGAAATCCCGGGTAAGTCCCCGTGTGGACAGGATCGGCTCAGCCATTTTCCGCCCCTTGCGTTCGGGCGCTGGCGACCTCGCCTGCCAGGATTTTGTCATCCGGGCGCGTATTGAGATTATATTTCATGATCCGACCGTGTCGCCCGGTACGATCCCGTTCAAGCCCGTAGACGGGTCCGATCGGTCCCCTCGCCTCATTGAGGATGCTGTCGATATCGACAAGGTCTTCCCGGTCCAACCGAATCTTGAATACATCAAGCATGGGCGGCAAATGGCGTGCATACCGGGCGCCGACAATTGCAGCAGCAACCTGTGGCTGGTCCAGAACCCATCGGGTGGCGATAGCGCTCAGCGACACGTCATGCTTTTCGCCAACACCGTTCAACACTTCAAGCAGGTGCTGGAACTGTGACCAGGATCCAAACTCATCAATAATCAGGCGATATTTGATCAATGAGCGGTTTTCAAAGGAAAATCCAGGATCCGGCTTACCAAGCCACTTGTCGGTCAGGAAGCCTCCGGCGAGCGTTCCGTAGCAGACAAGCTGCATATTCCTTGAGCGCCCCCAGTCCGCCAGACTGTCTGCGGGTCGGCGATCAAGCAGCGAATATTGCACTTGCGCCGAAGCGATATCGCACCCGCTTTCAATGAACGGGGCGATTTCAGGCGCATCCCAGTTCGTGACGCCAAGATTGGCAATCTTGCCTTTTTCCTGACAGCGCTTGAGCACCTCCATCGCCTGGACCGGATCCCCCAGAGACAGATCCCACCAGAAGAACTGAACCAGATGCAGCTGTTCGACCTGCAGTCGAGCGAGCGACCTATCAATAATCGCCTCGACTTCAGCGGGTTTGAGGTCATTCAGGCGTCCCAGATCGGGCACCAGTTTGGTGTGAATACGAATTTGATCAATGGCATCGGCACCCCGGCGTCGCCGCAAATCGGCAATGAAGTCGCCGATCATCTCTTCAACACCCTTGTAGATGTCAGCGCAGTCAAACGCGTTGATCCCGGCATCGACGAACGCTTCCATATCGCGGATCGCCGCCACCCGGTCGACCGCACCGTGGTCACCTGCCAGCTGCCAGCCGCCCTTAATGATACGCGAGATCCGGTGGCCGGGGCGCAGGTCAACTGTCTCCACACTCCCAGCCATCCCGGTCATTCTTCTTCATCCTTTTGCCAGTAAGGCGTGCTGCGCTCCTGAGGCAGACCGGTGGTTTCAGCGTGGCTGAACCGCCGCTTTTTTGTTCGTGTCACACGAAATCGGCCCCCACAGTGGGGATCCGGACAGGCAATCTCAGCGTCACTGGACATCCAGTCGTTCTCGGACGTTTCACGTTGTTTGGCAGGAAGAAGCGGCAGGAGCGCTGCAAGGGCATACATGGAGACCCGATGCTCTGCATCGAACACCAGCGCCTCGCCCTCGACCTTGAAACTCTCGCCTTCAACATGACGGCAAACGGCCGTCCGGTCTCCAAGCACGGTTTCCACTTTCAGGTCATAGAGCCAGAACTCCTTATCTTCTCCCGGCATTGTGTCCTCCCTGACCTGGATACATTGGCGTCCCTGAAAGTGTTTTTGGCCAATAGAAAATATCTGTGATATTTGATATTATGTATGTGGTAACTTGCTTGTCAATCGATGGCGTGCAGTTGACCGGCAATGCCTGACCAAATGAATGATTATGCCAGGGAAAACAGAGAATGACGGCCCCGCGTATTGCCAAGATCAACCAGTCCAAGCTCCGGGAAAACGTGTATTTCGCTCTTCGGGATGCCTTCACGCGCGGTGAATTTGCACCCGGAGATAGTGTCAGTCTGCGTGGTCTGGCCGATCAGCTGGGCACGTCGATGACACCTGTGCGGGAGGCCGTGCGCCGTTTGGTGGCTGAAGGAGCGCTCATCGATACGCCAAGCCGCACGCTTATGGTTCCGGCGTTCGACGCACGCCGGATGGAGGACTTGAAGAAAGCCCGTCTTGCGCTTGAGGCCCTTGTACTTGATCAGACGATGGACCGGATTTCAGAAGAAACCATAACAGCGCTTGAGACGATCCTCTCCTCACCGGGATCAACCGGGCAAAAGCCTGATCTGCAAAAGAATTATGAGTTTCACTTCACGCTTTATCGCAGCAGCGATTCAGACGTTCTGTTGCCGCTGATCGAAGCGCTCTGGCTTCAATATGGCGCGTATTTGAATCTGGTCATCCACCATGAAAACGTGATGGAAATTGAAGAGCATGCGTTTCATCTGAAGATCATTGAGGCATTGAGAAGCAATGATCGCGCGGCAGCCCACGCAGCGCTTGCCAAAGACATCGAACGCAGTTTTCAGGTGATCGCCGGGGACAATACCAATGGAGCGCCAAAATGACTGATCATCCGGTTCCCGAACGGTTCCGCCTCAGTGACGAATTGCAGATCAGCCGGGTGCTGATCGGTCTGTGGCAGGTTGCCGATATCGAGAAGGATGGCAGCCGCATCGATCCGGAGACTGGGGCAAATGCGTTACAGGCATATGCGAATGCCGGCTTCACGACCTTCGATATGGCTGATCACTACGGAACATCGGAAATCATCGCAGGACGGTTGTTGTCGCGCTATGAGACCAGCGAGAAACGCCCCCTCGCCTTCACTAAATGGTGCCCCGAACCCGGACCAATGACCCCGGATATCGTCCGGGCGGGCGTTCAGGATCGTCTCGACCGCATGGACCGGAACCGAGTTGATCTGCTGCAGTTTCACTGGTGGAATTACGAGCATCCGGCCTGGCTCGATGCCCTGCACGAAATGACAAAGCTGCGCGCCGAAGGGTTGATCGGCGAAATCGGCGTCACCAATTTCGACGCGGCTCATCTGCATCTGGCGCTGGCAGATGGCATTCCGCTTCTCACCAACCAAGTCTCTTTTTCGTTGCTTGACCGACGCGCCGCGGGTCGGCTCGCCGATCTGTGTGAAAGTGCACCCACCCGGTTGTTGGCTTATGGCACACTCTGCGGCGGCTTCCTGTCCGAACGGTGGCTGGGCAAGCCTGACCCCGCTGAAATCAGTGACTGGTCAAAGATGAAGTATAAGCGTTTCATTGACGCCGCCGGAGGATGGCAGGCCTATCAGGGCATCCTTGGTGCCGCGCAACGGATCGCAAAGAAGCACAGCGTCTCACTTGCCAATGTCGCCACACGCTGGGTGCTGGAGCAATCCCATGTCGCCGGTGTCATCATCGGAGCACGGCTTGGGGAGCGCGACCACATGGCCGATAATGCGAGGTTGTTTTCCTTCGCACTCGACGAAGAGGATCACGACCTGCTTGAGAGAGCATTTGCCGCAACAACGCCGCTACCGGGCGATTGCGGCGATGAATACCGAAAGCCTCCTTTCCTCACCGCATCCGGTGATCTCAGCCATCACCTTGACGGATTACCCGTCGCTTCCAAAGCCGTCGATGTTCCCCACAGAGAAGGTGCCCGTCGCGTCATGAGCGGATCGGAATGGGAAGATATTGCGGGCTATTGTCGGGCACAAAAAATTGGCGACCGCATTCTCGTCTCCGGCACCACAGCCACAGCGGGCACCAGCCGCGCCGTCGCCCCCGGCGATGCGGGCGCACAGACCACTTTCATTCTCGACAAGATCCTCGCAGCACTTGCTGCCCTGGATGCTTCAGCCGAAGATGTCGTTCGAACCCGCATCTACCTCACAAATGCAGCCGACGTTCTCGCCGTATCAAAAGCCCACGGCCGCATCTTCGGCGCCATCAAGCCTGTGAATACGCTGGTTGTCGTGGCAGAGTTGATCGGAGACTATGTGGTTGAGATCGAAGCGGAAGCAATTGTGCGGCAAAAGGAAGACTGAATTGGCACGGATGGGGCCGCGCACCTCAGAACTGCGCCGTCGCCGACATGGCCAGAGCCCCATCATTGCGTTTTGCCCACAGATCAACCCGGCCTCCATCGCGGCGACCCTCCAGAGTGAAGGCGGATGGGCCTGAAAGTGGTGCGGTCCCTCTAAATTCATAGCTTTTCGGCGACGCCTTCATCTGGGAACAGGCCAGCTCAAGTAACAGTGTTGCGGTGAGTGGGCCATGGAACACCAACCCCTTATAACCTTCCACTTCTCGCGCATAGTCGACATCATAATGGATGCGGTGTCCATTGAATGTCAGGGCTGAATAGCGAAACAGCATGACTTCTGTCGGCACGACACTGTGCGAGAATTCGGGGTCATCAGGCGCCACTGCAGGCAGCGGTTGAGGTGCATGTGGATCTGGGTCTTCGCGATACACAATGTCATGTTCTTCGCTGAGCATCAGCTGATCGTCCTGATGAATTTCATGCAGGACCGTCACGAAACAAAGCCTGCCGGAACGGCCTTCTTTTGAAGTGACGGATTTGATTTGAGACCGCTTCGTTGCTGGTCTTCCCAGGATCACCGGCTTATCGAATATAAATCGTCCCCCCGCCCACATCCGACGTGGCAAGGGGACCGGCGGCAGGAAGCCCCCTTTCCTGGGATGCCCATCACGCCCCAATTCGCCTTGACGGCTCGCTTCCAGAAAATAGAGCCAGTGCCATAGGGGCGGCAATGCATCGCCTTCCTCGAGGGTCGGTTTGAGATCAAGAGTTGCCTGCAGAAACCGGGCGGGTTGGAGCTGCAGGATGTCGTGCTGCGAAATCTCGCGTCCGACCCAGTCTTGCAAGTCCTGGGCATCACTGTTCTGGCTGGCTGTCATTGTGAAACTCCAAGTGCAGAGACAGCATGATCAGGCGCTCAAAAATTGACACCTACCCCCCGCTGCTATCCCAAGCCACCGGAAGCTGCAAGCATGCAGATCGTGCTGGTGGAAGAGAATCAGACAATCGCATTCTGTTCAACGGGATTTTGATTTGGCCAGATCTATGAACGCACGAAGACGGCGCGTCATATGTTTTTTACTCCGATAGTTGAGAGAGTATGATGGCAGAGATGGAACCTCCCCGGGCAAAACTTCGACCAGCCTGCCTTCTGCAAGAAAAGGCGTAGCCATTTCGGCATAAACATAGGCCAAGCCAAGGCCGTTTGTTGCGTATAACAGGAGCGAACGCAGATCGTTTGCCACCATGCGCGGTTTTGGCATAGCGATATAGGAGCCCTGTTCTCCCTCGAAGGTCCAGGGTGCAAGTTGACCACCACTTCCGAAGGCAAAACAAATGCCGTCGTGGTTCAGGATGTCCTGCGGAACATCTGGTGCGCCTTTCCTATGTAAATAGGCCGGCGCGGCAACAATTGCCATTTTGAGCTTCGGACCGACAGGGACCGCATGCGTATCCGCTTCCAGCAAGGTGCTGGAACGAATGGCCGCGTCCACGCGCGTCTCCATCATATCGACTTTCCTGTCATCATAGATCACCTCGACAGTCGCTTCCGGGCAGGATTCCGCAAACCGTACCACCAGCTCATCGAGAAAAAATGCGCCTGCGCTATAGGGTGCGGTCAGGCGCAGGGTGCCGGAGATCTTTTCTTTTTGCTCTTCGATACCCTGAACCGCCGCTTCCAATTCGTCGATGGCAGGCAGACTCCGTGCGAAAAGTTGTTCTCCGATTGTCGTCAACGCAACCGAACGAGTTGAGCGCTCAAACAGCCTCACACCAAGACGGTCTTCAAATCGCTGAACTGCCTCGCTGACCGAACCCGGTTTGAGTTTCAGGTTCTTTGCTGCGGCTCGAAACCCGTTTGCCCGTGCAACTTCCACAAAGACTGTCATGTCGCTGAGTTGACTGCGCTGCATTGTTCTATTTTCCGATCAGTATATTCATTTATTCGGTATTTTCCTTACAATAACATATCCCTAAGTTTCGTTGCAAGGCTGAGCGTGAACAGCGCACAGCTCCGCACAAACCCGGAATGGAGACTCAAATGAACGATATCGAGAATGTCAAAACGGCCCTAAATGACTGGCTGGAAGGGCTCGACAGCGGCGACCTGGAAAGAATGACCAAGACCTGCCACCCCGACGTCGTTGTGTGCAATGAACATCAACCAACCACCATCGGCATTCAGGCGGTTCGCGACAAATACGGCCCTCGGATCGATGCGAGCACCTTTGTCTCCGGCTTCGACATCAACCATATCAAGGTCTATGGCGACCTTGCCATGGTGATCGGTCATTTCACGGTTGAAGTCACCAACAAAAACACCGGTCAGAAAGGTGGAGGCGAAGGTCGGTTGGCACTGATCTATCGTCGCGAGTCTGATGGTTCATGGAAACTTTTGCTCGACATGGATAACAACGACGAAAGACCAGCAGCGTGAGATAACGGAAACGCAACGCCCATATCCCACCGACCTGGCGAACAGCCATTCAGCCTGCTCCTTCAAAGGAACCCATAATCATGTCAAAGCCCCTTCGCACTGCTCAGCGCCCCCGTGAAATTGCTACTTGTGTGAGCGCATATCTGCAGGAAGGAGACATCGATGGGATCACGTCCATGTTCCATCCCGACTGCCACATCTATTTCCCACCGGACCAACCGCCCCATACCGGCATCACGGGAGCACACGCGGTATTTCAAGAATTTATCGCTATCCGCCCAGAAATCAAAAGTGACATCGTCTACGAAGTTATTGTGGGAGATATCGCATTACTCAGTGCGAGGTGGCGCGTGGTAGCCCCGGACGGAGCTGTACTTGGCGAGGGACAGTCCGTCGAAGTTGCCAAAAAGCTGAAGAACGGCGGGTGGGGATACCTCATTGATTGCCCAATGGGACCACCTCAGTTGTCAACCTAAGTGTACACCCCAAAAAATGTGAGGGAGGCCGCGTGCGGCAATAGGTACGCCGGCCTCCCGTCACTTCGTTTCGTTGGTCTATCAGCGGCGTTATTCTCAGGTCTGTTTTTTCGGTTCGGCCTGCTTCTCAAAACTCTGCGACGGCATTGATCTCACTTACTTTCCACGTCCTGTCCGTCACGGAGCGAACAAAGATGGTTCAACGGCGTTTCCACTGCGTTTTGTTCCCTTCACAGGTCATGTCATAAAGAACGGCGACGAACACGAGGCGGAGAGAGTGACCGCTCATCCTGACGAGGCCTAATGCATGCAAACCCTGACGGACAACAATCGCAAATGGTGGATTCTCGCTGCGGTTGGCGGTCTTGGCGGGATGATCCTGCTTGACGAGACCGTTGTGGGCATCGCCCTGCCAACCATACGCACCGACCTTGGCATGTCCGATGTGAGCGCCCACTGGGCGATCAGCGCCTATTTGCTGGTATTCAGTGTACTCACAGCGTCTGCCGGCAGGATATCCGACAGGATTGGATTGCGCGCCTCATTTGTTCTGGGCATAACGATTTTTGGTGCGGCATCGCTGGCTTCCGGCCTTGCCGACAGCGGGACCATGCTTATCATCGCTCGAATATTTCAGGGCGTAGGTTCTGCGATCATCTTTCCTCTTTCCGTTGCCGCCATCTCCAACGTGTTTCCTCCCGACCAAAGAGGAAAAGCCCTGGGCATGCTGGCAACCATCGGGCTGGTCATGTTTGCAGCAGGCCCGCTGCTTGGCGGACTCCTGACCGAGCTGATTTCATGGCGCTGGATTTTCTGGATCAACTTGCCATTTCTTGGCCTGATCGCCTTTCTGTTTCTCAGCGCCTGGAACATCCCGACGGCGAAAGCGGAAAAAAACGACACCCGTTTCGATATCACCGGGTTTGGTACCCTCGTTCTGGGCCTGACATTGATGGTCATCGCCATCATGCAGGCTTCAAGCTGGGATTTGCCGGTCACATTAGGCCTGCTGACCGCCGGCATTGTGCTGTTGTTCGTTTTTGCGGCCAATGAGCACCGGGTGGCAGAACCGCTGATCAAAACCGATCTCTTTGGCAGTCCAACTTTTCTGGGATCCAACTACGTCTTACTGGCAGGCCAGTTCTGCAAATTCTCACTGGTGATATTCGTCCCACTTTATCTGCAGGACGTTCTTCACATGAACCCGTTTGTCGCAGGTCTGGCACTGCTGGTCGCCGTTGGAGCCAGCCCGGTTGCGGCTGGACCTGCCGGGCATTTCTCCGACAAGCTAGGTGCGCGTCGCTTGACCCTCATCTCGTTGAGCGTGGCGACAATGGCCATGATCTGGATCGGCATCTGCATCAACTGGGACAGCTATATCATCATGGTTCCAGGACTGATTGTCGTCGGTGGTTCGATGCCCTTTTTCTTCGTTCCACCACTACGCGCCATCATGAGTTCCGTCTCGGAGGAAAACAGAGGTCAAGCCGGTGGCATCTCCACGACATCCCGTCTGTTGGGCGGCACCATCGGCGTCGCGATATGCAGCATGCTCTACACGCTGACACAGCAGTTTCAGGTGGTCTTTCTTGTAACAGCCGCCGTCATGGCATCCGGCCTGCTGGTCGCGTGGCTGTGCATCGAACGGCCAACGCGTGCGAATACAGACAGCCCATCGACTTAGTCGCATCGATCGGCAGCGTGCAACCGCTCAGATATTCATTGTTCGATGCGGTAGATCCGCCTTGCGTTACCTGCAAACAGAGCATCTCGCTCTTCGCCCGTAAACGCAGAGGTAATACGATCAAAGGCGTTCCAGATCGCAGGCATGTCACTGAATTGTTTGTCGGTTGGAAAGTTTGATGCGAAGCTGACGCGCTCAACGCCGAAAATATCTATCGTTTCCAGAACATAATCGCGGATCTTGTTCTCGTTCCAGTCAGGCACTGTATTGCCCAGGCCCGAAATTTTCACGTCGGCATGATCAAGTGCCGCCAGCGCGCGCATCCCGTTGCGCCAGATGGTACGCCCCGCTGCGCTGTGATCCCAGGGCAATCCGGCATGTTCCAGATGTACAGGAATATCAGGATGCCGGGCTGCCAAAGCCGCAAACGGTTTCATCTGGTGCCCAAAGCACATGAGATCAAAATCAAGGCCATGGCGCGCCAGCAATGCATAGTTGCGCTGCCAAAGCGGATCTTCGAGATATTCGCGATTGGCCCAGCATAAGTGCGGTTGACCTTCGACCCGGTTCAGTATCTGCCGGATCCCGCGGGTAAGCGTGCCCTCGGCATGCGCCTCCAGAATGGGTTCGACATTGTCCGTCGATAAGTCGGCAAATCCGACAATACCAACCGGCAACCCACCAGTTCGATTGTCGTGCACCAGCGCATGAAGCCAGCGGGTTTCACCGACGGGATCAGCCTGTGTCCATTCCGCTTCGATATGTACAATACCGGCAATATCAAATCCGGTTGCATCGGCCAGATAATCCGCCGGCAGATAGGGACGAGCCTCCGAACCCGACCTGTTGCCGTCTTCATCGGTTGCGTCAGAAAGCGCTTCGTACGGGTTGTTTTCCGGGTCGCGCCAATGCACGTGGGCATCGATGATCGAGGGCAGCATCAGGAAACCTCCGGCTTGATCAGGATCTTGCCTGCCGCCTTGCCCGATAGCATCAGCTCCAGAGCATCGACTGTCTGTGATAGCGGAAATCGGGCGGCAATCAGTTTGTCGAAAACGTCCGGCTCCGCAGTGATGATGTCAAGCGCCTGTTTAAATTCGATATTGAATTGAAATGAACCGGCGACAGTCACTTCTTTCAGCATGATTTTATGCAGATTGATGGGTGTCTCGGAAAGCTGAATATTGGACAATATCGAGACCCGCCCCCTGCGTTTCACTGATTCCAGAGCCTGATTGAACCCATACGGCGATCCGCTCGCCTCGATTACCGCATCGTAGTAATTGTCGGCGGGAACCGCTTTTTCCTGCACAGCCTTTCCGGCCACAAAGCCTTCGCCGGCTCCGACTTCTTTTGCCAGGTCGATGGCGTCCGGCTGAAGATCTGTCACATCCACCTGCGCTCCCACGGCTTTTGCCGCAACGACTGCCAGCAACCCCATGGGACCGCAGCCAATCACCAGCACCCGATCTGACTGCCCTGCCCCGCTCATTGTCACCGAATGCATCGCGCACGCCAACGGCTCGGCAAATGTCAGGTGATCCGGTTTGGTGTTTTCCGGCACGGCATGGCAGCACTGAGCGGGGAAATCGAACGCAACCTGAAAGAATCCGTCAATATGGGGAACGGTGGTTGCCGATCCGGGAAATTTCTTCGCCGTGCAGTGGTTTTCCTGTCCTGCGCGACAGTTTTCGCATTCCCCGCAGGCAATGATCGGATTGAGCGCCAGTAACTGGTTTTTGCTGAAAGAGCTGCCGTTCGCATCCACGACGTAAGCGCATGCTTCGTGTCCCAGCGTCACGGGCCGTTGCATCTGAAATCCGGCGTTTGAGAAGTGACGATAATAATGCAGATCCGTTCCGCACAAGCTCGCGGTTGCCAGTTTCAACCGGACAAAACCATCTGGCACGTGCGCAGGCAAAGTCCGCTCAGTGGTGTCAATGGTCTTGGCAGCGCTCAGTACGGTTGCGAAATAACTCATGAAACTTCCTTAAAATCCGATGCAATAACCGTCGTCAACCGGTAGCGCGACGCCGTTGATGTAAGTGGCTTCATCGGAAATCAGAAACGCGATGGCCTTTGCCACATGGCTGGCGTCGCCGAAACGATGGGAGGGAATGCGCCCTTCGATTTTTTCACGCCGGGCGGGATCTTTTGCCAGGATCGCGCGCGTCATATCCGTTTCAATGAAGCCGGGACAAACAGCATTGGCCCGAAAACCGAACGGTGCGGCATCCACCGCTACGCTTCGTGTCAGTCCAATGACCGCTGTCTTTGCGGTCACATAGGCCGCCGAGGATTGCAGGGCCATGATGCCCCCCATGGAGGAGATATTCACGATGGCTCCGCCGGTCTCCTTCTGGAGCGCAACATACCGCCCGCAGGCTGCAAACATCGCTTTGACATTGATATCAAGAACGTTTTCCAGCTCATCGCCGGACACATCCCAGATCGGCTTTTTCAAGTGAACACCTGCATTGTTCACCAAACCATCGATGTATCCTGCATCGGCATGAACCTTGTCCAGCCAGCCTGTATCGCGCCAATCCGATAAATCAGCCTGCACATAGTTCAGCTCCTCCTGCGGCAACCGGTCCAGGTCACCGCGTGTTCGGGCGATGACATGAACGGTTGCTCCTCGAGCGAGAAAGAGTTCGGTCTGGGCAAGTCCAAGTCCCTTATTTCCGCCGGTGATGATAATGTGGGTCATATCGCGCCCTTTCCAGTGTGGTGGCGATAAAGTGTATTGAGATCGTTGAGGAAGGACTCTTCGTTCTGATCCCGCTGAAAGAACGCGGGAAAGACATCGCAAATGTCATCGACAAAATTCAGGAACCAGGCGTCGCGCGGACGGGTCCAAGCCGTGGAGATGGTTTCATAGCCGCCCCTCAGAAACGACCTATAAAGCGGATCTCCGGCTTTCTTTTGCCAACTTTCCCTATGTGCGGGCTGCCCTTCATTTTGAAGATAGACCCCTGATTGAACAGGTTCCGAGGATACCCACGCAGCAAACGCCTGGGCTCTTTCAGCACTGTCCCGCAAGGACGATACCCCGATGCCTGCCCCACCCAGAATCGAACGACGTGATCCGACGCCCTCAAAGGTAGGCAGATCGACATAATCCAGCTGGTTCTTGCGAAATCCCGGGCGGGCATAGTTGATGTAGCCAAACAAACACGGAGATGCGGCAAAGTCGTCAGTCCCCGCCAGCACTTCAAGCGCCTGTATTGGGTTCCAACTCACCGCTTCTGCAGGCCCGCGCTTGAAAAGATGCTTCAGTATATGCAGTGCAGCCAACCCACTCTCCCTGGTGCAGAATTCACTTGGATTGATCGGCAGGGTTTCCTCACCCCGGCTTGCCAACAGCGTCAGCATCATATCAAAGGCATCGACGGGTTTTAGCGGAGTCAGGAGCCGACAGTCCTCGTTTTCAGTTCTCATCAACGCTTCCCAGGTATCGGGCAACCGCGCAATCAGGTCTGACCGAATGACGGCCATCTGGCAGGCCGCATCAATCGGCCAGGCCCAGCTCCGGCCTTTCCAATGATAGGATTCAACGGATCCACCCAGCGAAGCGGATGTCGGCATCGGCGGCAATGCTTGCAAGCAGCCGCTCTCGGCAATTTGCCCAACATGCGGATGATCCAGAACAATGAGATCGTAGGTACGCGCCAGTTGCTCAATCGGCACGTCGGCGAAGTCCTGAAGACTGCGTTTCTTCCATTTGATCTGAACGCCGGTATGGTTGGCAAACTCTGCCGAGGCTGCAACAAGGCTGTCGTAGGCCCTTGGATGATCCCAGGTCATTCCCACCAGAAATTTCTGTGTTTCCATGACCTTGGCTCCGGTCGGTTCAATTCGGTTCTGCGGCTCAACCAATTCTCTCACATATAAAATATATTTTTACACTTTATGCAATACGTCCAGTCAGATTGTTTTCAATACGCAATTTATGCCGCTTTGCAGCATAAAAACTTATTGCATTCTCATATATAAAATGTTTTCTCTTATTTGAATACGGAGATTCGAATGACAATGACGGACGCCCCTTTTGAATTACCGCTGGAAGGCGTGAGAGTGCTGGACCTCTCGCAGTTTCTGGCCGGACCGGCGTGCGCCATGCGCCTGGCGGATCTGGGTGCAGAGGTCATCAAAGTGGAACGCCCTCACGGGGGAGATGCCTGCCGAGGTCTTGCAGTGGCAGACCAATGGCTCGACTCGGACAGCCTCCTGTTTCATACGATCAACCGGTCCAAGCAAAGCGTCGCGGCTGATCTGAAGAACGATGTCGATCTAAATTCCGTCAAAAAACTCATCAGCAGTGCCGACGTATTGATCCACAATTTCCGTCCTGGTGTGATGGAGAGGATCGGCCTGGGTTTTGACGCAGTCAGCGCGCTGAACTCCCGCATCATCTACGGCGTTGTTTCCGGTTATGGCACAGACGGTCCCTGGCGAGACCTTCCCGGTCAGGATCTTTTGGCACAGGCCCGCTCCGGGATGGTATGGCTGTCCGGCAGTGCAGACGATGCCCCGATCCCGTTTGGGGTTTCAATCACGGATATTGCAGCCGGCATGCATCTGGCACAGGGCATTCTCGCAGCCTTGTTTCGTCAGGCCAGGACGGGACGCGGGGCACTTGTCGAGGTCAGTCTGCTCGCCTCTGCAATGGACCTTCAATTCGAACAATTCACCAGTTACCTGAACGCGGATCAAAAAAACCAGCCTGAACGGTGCGCGATCAATGGGGCAAACGTGCATGCAACAGCGCCCTATGGAATTTACCAGACCGCTGATGGTTACATCGCCATTGCAATGACACCGATCGAACGATTGGGCACCCTGCTCTCCCTGGATCGGCTGGCACCCTTTTACGACCCCTCCCTCGCCTACACCAGACGCGATGATATCAAGGCCATATTGCGCGACCATCTCCTGACAGAACCCACCCGCTGCTGGTTGGATGCGCTTGAACCTGCCGGTATCTGGTGCGCCGAAATTCTGGATTGGGCAGCGCTGACAGAGACCGGAGCGCTTGAGTCGCTGGGCGTCATCCAGGAAATCCAATCCCGTTCAGGCACGTCGTTCCAGACGACCACGTGTCCGATACGGATTGATGGGACTGTTTTGAAGAATGGCCTCGGCGCTCCGGCGCTGGGTGCAGATACCGATCCCGTTTTCAGCACGATTACGGACGACAAGAAAGGTGCCGCCTTATGATCGTTGAAGAGTATTTCGAGGATTATGTGATCGGCTACACCCGGCAGACCTTTGGCCGGACAATCACCGAGACCGATTTCGTGGTCCATGCCGGGCATACCGGTGACTTCTTCCCCCATCACATGGACAAGGAATGGTGCGCCACCCAGCCGTTCAAGCGACGGATAGCCCACGGTACACTGGTTTTCTCGGTTGGGATCGGCCTGACGGCGTCAACCATCAATCCTCATGCAATGTCCTACGGATACGACAAGCTGCGCTTCATACGCCCAGTGCATATCGGCGACACGATCAAAGTCAAAGCCACCATCACCGAAAAGCGTGATCATCCCAAGCGTGCATCGCACGGGTTCGTTCACGAAGCCATCGAAATCACCAATCAGGACGACCAGGTCGTTCTGGTCTGTGACCACCTTTACCTTGTGGAACGCAAAGAAGCCGCAGGCTGAAACGCGGGGAAAAGGAAAACCGGTGCTGACGCACCTCAGTTCTCAAACTAACCTCATCACGGGAGGACGACGATGACATTAACAGCCAAATTTATTGCAGGTGTTTCAGCATTGAGCATGGTGCTTAGCACTGCCGCGCTGGCCGCAGATAAAGGCCCTTACGGATTTTCAAGCAACGGCTTGAGTTTCCCTTTTGCTGCTGCTGTAGCCAAAGGCTTTTCTGACGCTGCCACAGAAGCCGGAGCGGAAGCCATCGTGCTTGATGCACAGGGTGATGTTCTCAAACAGACCAACGATATCGACGATTTGCTGGCACAGGGTGTCAAAGGTATCGCGATCATGCCAAACGACTCAGCTGTTGCGACCGCATGGGCAGACAAGGCCGCAGCGGCAAATGTCGCTGTCGTGGCTTCTGCTTCCATGATCGGCGACACAAAGACCCGCCCGATTGACGATGTCTATGAAAGCCTTGCCGCTCTGGTCACTCAGCAGGAAGTTGCGGCCGGTCGTGAAGTTGGCCTTCTTTCAGCCCGTCTTCTCGACGGGGTGGACACTGCCAAGATTGCCATTATCGAAGGTGCCGCCGGTTACGCCGAAGTTCAACAGCGCACCGAAGGATTCGAAAAAGGCATGAAGGAAGCAGGTCAGGCTTACGAGATTGTTGCTGCACAGCCAGGCGACTGGACAGCTGAAAAAGGCGAAGCCGCCTGTCAGAACATTCTGGCATCCAATCCGGATATCGATCTGTTCTTCAATCAGGCCGACGATATGGTCGTGGGTTGTGCCCGCGCTGTTGATGCCGCAGGATCCAAGGCCAAACTGGTCGGTTTCGGTGGCTCCAAGCTCGCCATCGCCGCAGTGAAGGACGGCTCGGTTGACGGCACGGTTTGCTATAAGCCCGAGGAAATCGGCCGCATCTCGTTCAAAGTGCTGCAAGATGTTGCCGGAGGAACCGCCCACGACGCTGAATTCATCACGTATCCGACACCCGGCGTCAGCATCGACAATGTTGATGACTGTGTTGGGCAGTGGTGATCAGGCGTGAGCCACTCTGAGAACCATAAAGACAAACAGCCTCTGCTGAGCCTTACCGGAATTCAGAAAACGTTCCCGAATGGAACGGTTGCCCTTCGGGGCGTTGATTTCGCGGCTTATGCTGGGTCTGTTCATGGGCTTCTCGGCGCCAACGGCGCCGGGAAATCCACTCTCATCAAAATCCTTTCCGCGACATTCCCTGCTTCTGGCGGTGACCAGGTCTGGAAAGGTAAAAAAGTCTCCTTCAGTTCGCCCCTGGAAGCCAACAAGTCGGGCATCGCAACCATCCATCAGAACATTCCCCTGGTGCCGACGCTGTCCGTACTGGAAAATGTGTTCTTGTGGAAAGAGCGCGGCTGGCGTCGCAACCCGCAGGACCGGGTGCAATTTGACGACATCTGCAAAGAAGTCGGCTACCGCATTGACCCCGACGACCTGGTGTCGGATCTATCAATCGGCGCCCGCCAGATGGTGTGCATTCTTCAGGCACTCAGCTACGGGGCCGACCTGATTGTCATGGATGAGCCCACGGCATCGTTGGCGAAGGAAGAACGTGCAATCGTATATTCAACTGTCCGCCACCTGGCTCAACAGGGCAAAGGCATCATATTTGTCTCCCATTTCCTGGATGAAATTGTCGCGCTCACCGATGAAGTGACGGTCTTGCGCGATGGTCAGACAGTGATGTATGCGCGCACCTCTGAAGTAGAGGAAGCCGATATTGCCAATGCGATCGCGGGTAAAACCGTCGGAACTCTCGAACATTTGCGCGAAGTGCGTGGCACCATTCGGGATGAGGTTGTTCTTCAGTGTAAAAATCTCGCCTCACCACAAGGCCTGGCACCCACCGACCTGACACTTCGGGCGGGAGAAGTCATCGGCGTTGCCGGACTTCTGGGATCAGGACGCAGCGAACTCGCCCATGCGATTTTCGGTTCGGACAAACAGGCGACGGGC
This sequence comes from Stappiaceae bacterium, assembly GCA_039976075.1. GTDB lineage: Bacteria > Pseudomonadota > Alphaproteobacteria > Rhizobiales > Stappiaceae > JBDWFY01. Next base: position 53,444 of record JBDWFY010000021.1, on the reverse strand, counting down.
AAGGTAATCATGCATGATCGCCTCATGGGTCATTCTCCGCGTCAATCGGTCAAGGCGGGCATGGCATTGATTCCGGAAGATCGCGATCAGCAGGCAATCGTGCCTGTTTTTGAGATTTGGAAGAACAACTCCCTGCCCTATCTGGACAAGACTGCCAAGGCCGGTTTGTTTCTTCAACGTGATGTTGAGATGGAATGGGCCGAGCGGGCAATCGAGATCCTGAACATCAAAACCGACAGTCCGGAAACCTTTGTTACCGAACTGTCGGGAGGCAATGCTCAAAAAGTGACGGTCGCCCGTTGGCTCTTCGGTGATGCCAAGCTGATCATCCTCGACGAGCCCACCGCAGGAATCGATGTGGGTGCAAAAGCCGACATTTTGGCATTGGTTCGCAAACTTGCCGCCGACGGGGTGGCCATCATCATCATCTCATCTGAATTCGAAGAAATCCTCGCTGTATCGGATCGGATTATCGTTATGCGTGACGGAGCAGTCGTTGCTGAACGAGAAGCCCGGGCGACCGATGATCAGGAATTGATCCTGCTTGCCTCCGGCATCAGTGAAAACGACGTGGCCAACGCGGCACAGAACAAGGGCACGCACCATGCATAACTCCGATTGGAAACGCCATTTCGGCCTGCGCGAGGCCGGGGTCTATTATGCCCTGGTTTTGTTGATGATCACCCTTGGTGTGGTAACGGCAGTTGCCGGACGTCCCCCCTATTTCAGCCCGATCAACATCACCAACATTCTCTATCAAAGCTCTATGATCGCGATGATGGGCGTTGGGATGACCGTCATCCTGATTACGGGGAATTTTGACCTATCGGTGGGCTCCGTTGCCGCTTTGGGGGCCGCAATCACCGTCGGTCTTGCCGGACCACTGGGTTTTTGGGCCGCCGCCGTGATCGCCCTGATTGCCTGTGCAATGGTCGGAGGACTAAACGGTGCCATTGTCCAGATGCTTGGCATCAATGCCTTCATTGTCACCCTGGGGACGCTGACAGCCATCAGGGGTCTGGTGCTGATCCTGACAAACGGACGCTCCCTGATTGTCTCGACGCCGGAAGCAAAAGCGCAGATGGTGCTCTTCGAGGGCGGCAAAATTCCGATACAGATGCTGCTGATCGTTGGGGGCATCCTGCTGATGCTCTGGTTCGGCTGGCGCTTTTTACGGGCTCGCAGCAACGGTGAAGCCGTGGCCGTGAGTGTTCCAGGCGGCATCGTGGCAGGTGTATTTCTGCTGTTGGTCGCGTTATGGGGCGGCCCTGAGCTGACGGTTGCCAAGCCTGTCATCTATACCGCCATATACACAGCCATAGTGTGGGCCGTTCTCAGTTTTACCACGATTGGCCGGCGTGTTTATGCAACAGGCGGCAACGCCGTTGCGGCCCGCCTTTCCGGTGTGAATGTCGGGGCCTATAAGATGGCCGGATTTATTCTCTCCAGCGCCACGGCGGGCTTTGCAGGCATCATGTTCGGCTCTCGCCTGGGCGCTGTTAACCCCACGGCTCTTCAGGGTGCGGAACTGACGGTCATCGCAGCGGCAATCCTTGGTGGCACGTCACTCTTTGGCGGTGCCGGTAGTGTGATTAAAACGCTTGTGGGGGCTTTGCTGCTGTTTACCCTGACGAACGGCTTCAATATTCTGAACCTGGGCGCCAACTATCAAGGCGTGATCGAAGGGACGGTAGTTGTTGCTGCGGCAGCAATCTATACCGTAGGCGGCACGCGGCGTAAAAAAGCTGCGGGTTGATCTGAGCGGGTACAAATCAGTTTGGGAACGAGCATGAGCACACAAGACACCACCACCGACAAGAAGCCAGGGCAGAAATATACCGTTCCTGCCCTGGACAAGGCGCTGGATGTCATTGAGCTGTTGAGCGAGAATGCCCTCTCCATGTCCCAGGCCGACATCGGCCGCGCGCTGGACAGGAATGCCAGCGAAATTTTTCGAACGCTTTCCGCCCTGGAAACCCGTGGCTATATCCGACGTACCCAGGCGGGCCAGTATCGGCTGACACTGAAGCTGTTTGAGCTCAGCCGCATGCACTCCCCCTACGAGGAGTTGTTGCGTGTCGCGCTGCCGGTCATGCGCAATCTGTCCGAAGAGGTCAAGGAAACGTGTCACCTTACGACATTGCGTGATGGAGAAATCGTCGTCCTGGCCCAGCACGAAAGCCCCAAGGCACTGCGCCTGTCTGTCGAGGTCGGTTCTCGTCATTCTCCGATTGCAACGACCTCCGGTCGAATCATCCTGGCAGCCATGGAAGATCGCGAAAGGGATGACTTCCTGCACAACTATACCGAATTCACGACCATGCCCGAAGATGTGCAGGACACCTTCCTGACACGGGTACGCAGCGTTCGTGATCGCGGATATGAAATTGCCGATGGCGAACGTTTTGTCGGTGGGCTGGATGTCGGCGTGCTGGTTGGCACGGCTGAATCATCCATCAAGGCTGCACTGATCGTTGCGACCCTGCGCAGTGCCCACGGCCCCGATCCAGACCTGATCCGCAATGCCGTGCAGCAGGCGGGAAAGAAGATCACCCAGTCGATCGGCGTCGGTTGATCGAACCCGAACTATCAAAGGACAACTCAGTGTCGTTCAATCAGACATGGCCAAAGCCGGCCGCCCCACGTCCAATCGTCATTCTGGGAGCGGGCGGCATCGTGGTCGATAGCCATATGCCTGCCTATCAGCAAGCAGGTTACGAGGTTGCAGGCATCTGGAACCGCACACCTGAACGGGCCCACTCAGTCGCGGGGAAATTCGGCATTCCCAGGGTGTTTGCCACTCTGGAAGAAGCAACCGAACGGAAAGACGTGATCTTCGATCTGGCCAGCAGTCACCATGTCCATGTCGACATGCTCAATAGCTTACCCGATGGCGCATCGGTTCTGATCCAGAAACCAATGGGTGTGGACCTGGCGGTTGCCGATGATATTCTCGCCACCTGCCGGCGTAAAAAACTCAAGGCTGCTGTCAACTTCCAGCTCCGGTTTGCACCGATGATGCTGGCTGTCAGGGACGCTCTTACCAGTGGGTTCTTCGGTAAAATGACAGAGATTGAGGTGCATCTCAATCTCGTCACGCCCTGGCATCTCTTCCCGACCCTGGAAGCGGACCCCCGGGTCGAGATCGTTTCTCATTCAATTCACTATATCGACCTCATTCAGAGCCTTGTGGGCTCGCCCAAGGCCGTGCTAGCGCGAAATTTCTCCTATCCCGGCTCCAAGCTGACCGACACCCGGACGACGGCTATTCTGGAATATGAGGATGATCTGCGCGTCACGCTGTCTATCAACCATCATCATGATTTCGGACGGTCTCATCAGGACAGCTCAATCCGCTTCGAGGGTGACAAAGGAGCTGCGATCGTAAAGCTCGGTGTGCTGCTGGACTATCCACGCGGCGAACCGGATGAACTATGGATGGGACCACGCGGCAGTCCGCTGTCCCGGGTCCCGTTGATCGGGCGCTGGTTCCCGGATGCCTTTGAATTGATAATGAACAACATGCAGCGCTATGTCTCCGACGAGGATGAACGGCTGGAAACATCCGTCGAGAGCGCCTGGAATACGATGGCCATTGTCGAAGCCTGTTACAACTCAGCAACTCGGCCGCTTGAGCCTGTTAAAGAACTGACTGAGGAATCGTGATATGCAGCGAAAAGGGTTTGCCATCAGAGTGAAGCCGGAGTGCATGGCTGAGTACAAACGCGTCCATGCGGATGTCTGGCCTGAGGTTCTTGAGAAAATCAGGCAGTGCAATATCAGGAACTATTCGATCTTTTTGCACGAGCCTGACCATATGATGTTCGGCTATTACGAGTATCTCGGCACCAATCACGAAGCCGATATGGAACGCATGGCGGAAGATATGAAGACGCAGGAATGGTGGGATCTGTGCAAGCCGATGATGGCGCCGCTTCAAACCAGGGCCGAGGGTGAATTCTGGGCCGAAATGGATCAGATTTTTTTAATGGAAGACTAGTTTTTTACAATGAACAACGACCATCTCCCGCTTGAGGGATTGCTGGTGCTGGATCTGTCGCAGTTCCTGGCGGGTCCCTACGCCTCCCTGCGCCTTCAGGACCTGGGCGCCCGGGTTATTAAGATCGAAAGGCCCGATGGCGGCGATCTCTCGCGACGCCTCTACCTCTCCGACACAATAGTCGACGGGGACAGCACGATCTTTCATGCCATCAACAGGGGCAAGGAAAGTCTGTCTCTCAACCTCAAAGACCCTTCCGATATGGCGGCACTGCGAAAACTCGTCACCAAAGCAGACGTCGTGATCCAGAACTTCAGACCGGGAGTGATCGAACGACTGGGGCTGGGGTATGAAGACATCAGGAAATTTGCCCCGCAAGTCGTCTACGCTTCGGTTTCCGGATATGGCCCGGATGGCCCCTGGGTCAAGTATCCTGGGCAGGATTTGCTGGCGCAGGCTCGGTCAGGCGTGATGTGGCTGAACGGCAATTCAGATGATGGCCCCGTCCCGTTCGGCCTGGCAGTCGCCGATATGTTTGCGGGGGCTAATATCGCGCAGGGCATTCTCGCTGCGTTGGTAAAAAAAGGCATCACTGGCAAGGGCAGCCACGTGGAGACATCCCTGCTTGAAAGCATGGTCGATTTCCAATTCGAAGTGCTGGCCACCCATTTGAACGATGGCGGACGCCTGCCCCAGCGATCCAGTTTCCGATCCGCCCACGTCGGCCTGTCCGCCCCCTACGGTGTCTATCCGACTGCAAACGGCTATATCGCCATCGCCATGACGCCAATCGATCATCTTGCCGAGTTGCTGGAGAGCGTGGACCTGCAAGCCTACGCATCCCGGCCCGACACGTGGTTCAAGGAACGGGATGAGATAAAACGGCTGATAGCGAGTCGTCTCGCCGGGGAAGAAACCGAACACTGGCTCTCGATCCTCCAGCCGCATGATATCTGGTGCGCTAAAGTTCTGGATTGGCCGGAATTTCTGAACGAAGAAGCCTTCCGGCATCTGGATATGATCCAAACCGTCGAAAACAGCAAGGGACGCTCCATGCGCCTGATGCGCTCGCCCCTGCGTGTAAATGGCCAACGGGCTGCCACAGCATCGGCCGCACCGGAGATCGGTGCCCACAATTCAACTATCCGGGCGGAGTTCGGGTTGGATTAGGTGAAAACGCGGTTGATCCGATATTGGCATCGGCCTGACGCTGGATTCCCGGACCATGTCGGCGTTGTTGTCAACGGCACGGCCTATGTGTCTTTTACATATCTCCGCCAGTTATGGTTTTCATTGAAGCCCAGAACGTCGCGAATTTTTTTGTTTGAAAACAGCGCCTCATGTTCCTCCAAGTCACGCGTGATCGGCACACCTGGGAAAAACTGCTCGGCGAGTTGCTTAGAGGGAATGTTCGCCGAATTGGTATCGTTGCCGGCGTTGAAGACTTGAAATCCAAGACCGTCTTTGTCCAGACACAGATCGACAATCTGTCCAAGGTCACGGGCATCGATGTAGCAGAAAACGTTGCGCCGACGTTGTTCTGGCCGGGCGAAGAAATCAGGGAACCGATCATACTCGTGCGGCTCGACAACATTACCAATTCGCAGAGCATAGATGTCATATCCGGATCGACGCTGAAAACTGCGTGCGGTTTCCTCATTGACCACTTTGGACAATCCGTAGCTGTCCATGGGGTCAACGTCGTAGTCCTCTTCCAGCGGCAACGATTTGGGGTTCACCCGGCCATCGGCAAAACAGACGCCATAAGTCGTTTCCGACGATGCGATGACGATTTTCTTTATGCCCAGCTTCACTGCGGCTTCGATGACGTTGTAGGTACCGACAGTATTGACGCTGAATGTCTCGTTATCCGGCTGAAGCAGAATGCGCGGGACGGCTGCGAAATGAACCACGGCATCGAATGAGGGCACGCCGGTGCCGGGTTCCAGTTCATCAAATCCTGCATAGCTGGTTAATGCATTGAACATCTGACCGGAATCGGTGATGTCGGCGGTGAGATTGTCGACACCGGGATGATCAAGCGGGGTCAGATCGACATTCAACACCCGATGCCCGGCGTCAAGCAGATAGGGAATGACATGCCGACCGGCCTTGCCGGATCCACCGGTGAACAGGATGCGTTTTGTTTTCGTCATATCGTCTTTCCTCTTCTGCAATCAACTGCGTGCATCGCGGTCTCTCTGGAACCAGGTCTTATTCTAATCATCACATTTTGGGGCACCAAGGGCCGTCAACCAGCCGCCACCCCCTCATCACGTTTTCTGATCATGGCAATATGTTCCGGGGAAAGGTCCAATTCAGTGGCAGCGATATTGTCCGAGATGCGCCTGGGTGTTCCGGACGAGGGAATGATGACGTAGCCTTCCGCCAGCAGGAAGGCAAGCGCAACCTGACTTGCCGTAGCCCCCAACTCATCGGCGATGGTCCCAGGCACGGGATCATCGGCAACAGCGCCCCTCGCCAGCAGCGAATAAGCAGGTATGGCGATGCCCTGCTCTTTGCAATGACCCTCGGTTGGCTTGTTGCCGAATTGCTTGAAAGCGTGGATCTGAAGACGGATGCCTCGCGACCGGAAACATGGTTCTGGGATCGAGAGGAGATAAAGCGGCTGATCGCTGATAGACCGGTCAGAGAAAATACAGAGCACTGGCTTTTGGTTCTCCAGCCACATGATAGCTAGTTTGCATAAGTGCCGGATTGGCCGAGGTTCCTCTACGTCGAGGCTTTCCAGCATGTGGATATGATCCAAACCGTCCAAAACGGCAAGGGACGCCCCACGCGTCCAATGCGCTCGCCGCTGCGGGTAAACGATGTCCCTTCGGTCTTGAGGTTTCGAAACAGCGTCCGCCGGCTCATATCCAGCCCGGATGCAATACGGTCGGAGTTGAGTGGCCCTTTGTGCAGAAGCGGCACAAGGACGGCTTCCAGTTGCGCCCGTGTCGCGCCTATGTCGCCAAGGTTTGCAAGCGCGATTTCCGCAAGCTGCCTCAAAATTTCACCAACATAGTGCGGAGGCTGGGAGACTGGCCAACCGGCCACTTCAGGGTGCAGCTCCAAAGCGTACCGGTCTGCTCCATATTGCACGGGGCACTGGAAAATCTCGTTATAGACGTACCGGTAGGCAGAGTCTCATGGGTTACTTGAACCGACAGCACATGCGGTTGGTTGAGAAACGTCCGCGGCCCACAAACCGAACTGGCAAAACTGCCTTCTGTCCATCAATCTGACGCCTGGCAGTTCAATGCTCCTTCAAAAGCAACCGTAAGGGTGGAGATACTGTAACAGGCACAGCTCCCTACCCGTCCTGCGTACTTGCCTCAGCGGATCCTGTTTCAAACCAATCCAGCACGCGCGCCGACCATCCCTTCGGCGCACCATGACCGCCCTGGTGCAGCAGAAGATCAATTTGTCCCGCTTCACAATCGGTCCAGTGACGGAGCCAGTAGTCACCGTCAAAGCTGTTCTTCTCCGGTTGGCGCTTGCCGCAGCCATTGGTTTCTCTCATTATTTTCAGGGACGCCCACACATCGCCCTGAACAACGGCACCACCCCCGAAGGAACGCCCTTCCAGCGGCACGGTTCGATCCGTCCAGCCATGGGTATGAAACAATCTGACCGGCTTTTCACACGTGGTCGGCAGATCATCCCAGAACGCGCCAGCCATCGGCGCATAGGCAGAGGCAAAATCAGGCACGCGGCACGCCATGTCCCAAACCATCGATCCGCCTCTGGAGAAACCGCTGAGCAGAACCGGCGCTTCGTCAAGGTTCAGACGACCGCGAACATCATCCAACACATCGGTCAAAAAGACTGAATCATCCCGGTCATGTGAGGTGTTTTTCGCCTTCACAGACCAATCTCTCTGGTAGCGGTTATTGGGGTGCCAGCCGTTGGGCGCTACAAAAACATACCCCCGTGCGGTGGCTTCTTTGCTCATGCCGGATTTCAGCAGCCCCTTACCCTGGGCACCGCCGCCGTGGAGGTGAATGACGATACCCTTGGGTACTTCAGCCTCAGGCATTGCAAGATGATAGGTTCCGCCTTCGACAGTGCATGGCACGTCGGCACTGCCGCACGTTTCCGCCACAGCATATCCGCTTGTAGAGAGTGCGATCAGAGCTGACAGAAAATACATCGATAGAATGCGCTGTTGCATGGAAGGTCCTTCAATACGCCTGAGCCTGCAATTTCATGTCTCGGGGCGCATAGTAAGACTGATTTTCGCCAAGACCAGTATGTCCCTCTACACATCTGCGTTAGCGGGCAGATTGCAGCAATAGCGGGTATTGCACGCCGTGCGCTCTCGCGCTGATTTCTGACAGCATCTGTTTCACATTTCTTGACTTGCACCCGCCACACACAGCGACGCGTAATGATCTTGCATGGTGCGATCAGGTCGGTGGCCTGCTCCATCGAAAGCTTTGTCTGGGAAAATACATGGTCGGTCACTCGGCAACTTTCACTCCACAACGCCCGACCTTCGGGTGTGAGCGTGATGCTTTTCCGGCGTTCGTTTCCCTCTTTGATTCGCCGCCATAAAAGTTTCTTGGCTTCCAGGCGCCGCAACAAAGGTGTCATTGTTGCCCTGGAAAGGCCGAGCCTTGTTGCCAGCGCCGTTATAGAAACCTGATCCTCTTCGGCCAGCGCCATGAGAACGATGTATTGCGCATATGTCAGATCGTGCGCTTCCAACAGAGGACGGTAGTACTGATCGATGGTGTTGGAAGCGGCATAAAGCGCAAAACACAATTGCGAATCGAGTGTCAAAACCGGCCGTGGGGTCGTGGTTGTGTGATGGGTCAAGGCGAACATTCTTTCGCTGTTTGAGCGATTTGGTCGCAGGTAAAATTAAACACTTGATGTTCTTACCATTAAATGTTTGTGTACGTACTATCAATACACTAACTTTTAGTCGTTGAAAGGATATTGCCATGATGAGAGCCACATCCCTTGCCGTATGTCTGGCCCTGCTGCCATTTGCTGCCCAGGCACAGGACGCCGCCGAGACGTCGGAGAAAGCATTTGCTGCGTTCGAAGGCACCTTCGGTGTCACGAAAGGAAAACGTCGCAATCATACCAAGGGTTTTTGTATCGTCGGTCAATTCGAGCCGGTGGATTCGGCCATTCATAAATATTCGAAAAGTCCGATTTTCAAGGGGACATCCAGCGTAATCGGTCGCGTCTCCCACAAGGGTGGGAACGACAAGGCTGCCGACGACAAGTTCGGGCACTACGGCCTGGCATTCGTCATGACCACACCGGATGATGACACCCACATCATCAACATGAATACGGAACATTTCTTCCCGGTTTCAACACCCGGTGCGTTCGCTGAATTGATGCAGGCAAAGGCCACGAGCCCGGAAGCTGTCAAAGTCTTTGCGGCGAACAGCCCGGAGCTGAAAGCACACAAGGCCCACCACGCCAAGATTGATAAAACCCTGCGTCCTTACGAGGGAGCAACCTATAACAGCATCAATAGTTTTCACCTTGTCAACGAAGCGGGCGACCAAACCCCGGTTCGCTGGTCTTTCGTTCCTGCGACTGAACAAAAAGTGGTTCTGGATCCGAAACAGGATTTCTTTTTTGAGAATATGCAGGCGAACCTGAAGGCTGGTGAAGTGGCCTGGAACATGGAAATCATCATCGCCAATCCGGATGATGCGGTGACCAACCCGGCCATCCTATGGACTGGCGATCACACCAGGATCATTGGCGGCAAATTGGTGGTAAAAGCGGCCATGCTCGAAAAAGACGGGGAGTGCGACGAGATCAACTACGACCCAACCATATTGAGCGACGGGTTTGAACCCTCCGATGACCCCATGCTTGAGGTCAGGTCTTTGATCTATGCCATCGGCGTCAGCAAACGTCTGGCCGAAAAACAGTAACAAACAGCGTCCCAATTCCATCAGCCTTCAGCCAGACACGATTTGATCCCTAAAATGGCGAAGACCGTTCCGGGATGCCCGAGCCTGACTGGATGTTGACGGGCGGATGGCACTTTGCCTTCACATCCGCCCAGGGCTGCCGACCACCCCCTACGGGTCGACAGCTCAGTCAAGAGGATATTAACAGATCCGGCAGAGTACCCTCAGTGAAAATGTGAATGTCAGCTACTGAGAAAACAAAACGCCGAACAACATCCCCCTACCCCGCACGGCCGTATTGTTCGTCGGTTACCTGTTCCAGCCAGTCCACATTGGATCCATCCAGCGTTTCATGAATTGCGATATGGCACATGGCATTTTTTTCGCTGGCGCCGTGCCAGTGTTTCTCCCCCGGCGCGATCCAGATGGTATCACCGGGAAGTATCTGCGTGATCGGTTCACCCTCTTTCTGAATATACCCCGCTCCGGAGATGACATGCAGGGTCTGCCCCAAGGGATGGGTATGCCAGGCGGTCCGTGCACCGGGCAGAAAACTGACCCGCAACGCGCGAACACGGGCAGGCTCAGCCGCCGTGATAATCGGATCGACCAGTACGGTGCCTGTAAAATAGCTATCCGATCCTGTATCGGTGGGACGACTTCCCGCTTTGTAGATTTCCATTGAAGACCTCATACCCTGTTGACGGCTGCCACAAGAATTGAACCAAAGCCGGCAGCCGGTCAATCATAACCGGCTACGCTAGCACCTCGCCGGTCAACCCCGCGCCTTAAAACATGTCACGGCAGTCACTGCGCGGATCATCATCCACCAGATGGGGCTCATAGAGCCCGCCTCTGGCTGTTCGACGCCATGGCCGGGCAAGACTACCGGGGTTATTGGTGATATCTGCAACCGCTATGCCAGGCACGCCATCGGAAGACGCCCGTGCTGCCCACTGGCCACCTGGGGTGGCTATTCCGGAAGGCGATGACAAACGAGGATCAGCATCAACCGAGTAACTCGTCCAGTAGTCATTGCTTGCGGCATGCCCCACCATCTCCGAAGCAAAAGCCGGAGACGCTCCGGTCGTCGAAAACAAAACGCAATCGACATCACGCTGTTCATACTCGATGAAAATCTCCGGATAATGCGCTTCCATACCAAGCGTGCAGCCAAACCTGACACCGTCAATGGCGAATGTCACAGGTGCGGAACCGGGGGAATACATGAATGAAATCTTGGTATTGGACAACATGCGCTCGTCATACCGCGTCACCAGTTTTCCCTGGTCAGAAATGACGTAAAGACTGTTATACGGCCTGCGCGGATGCGTAAGTTGATGCGCTGAACCAAGGACAATCCAGAGCCCGAGATCTTTCGCCAGAATTCGGATCTCCTGAAGCTCCCGGCTCATGATGTTCCAGTCATACCGTCCCCAATCGGACGGTCCGACCTTGCCCGGACCTTCAGCGGACATTAGCCGTTTGTTGGGCGCGCAAATAGCACCTTCGGGAAATTGGACAAGCCGCGCATTGACGTCATGCGCCTCTTTGATGATCTGCCTTATCTCCAACCCGGCGGCTCGAATTGCATCGATGTCGCGCGGGTCATCGCAGACAGTGGTCTGCGCAACAGCCAATCGAACTGTTTTGCCAGGGGGATCAGTTTTGTCCTGTCCGCTGCGGCGGACTTGCATCAGAGCTGAAGAATAGGACTCGCCGGTTTTGGCAGCACGAGCGCGCACGCGCCGTTTGAAATTACCGTTTTTGGTCATTGTCAGGCCTTTCACATTCCGAACGCACGTCCCTCAGCAACATCATCCGAAACGATCAAACCATGGATATGACCTGAGACTGGAGTCCCTTTGCCTCCGGTGAAAGACCTTGCTGGGGAAAGCCTATGGAGGTTCGGCGTTAGGCCACGCCGGAGTGAGGATGCCCCCACGCCGACGATTCGTCAATTTACCCGGACAAACCACCGCGGATCTTGTTCAGTGCGCCCTCGCCTGCCTGCAAGCCGCATATTGCACAACGGGTGCGTTCCCAGAGCGGCAAAGTCCGACACCATATCGAAAAAGCCTTTCCTTTCTGCGCATTGCCTGTGTTAGCTTTTCGACAAAGCAATGAAAGTCGGGAGGACTGATGATGAAATTTGGCACCCTTGGTGCAGCGGCAACCGCGTTTGCCCTCACAACCATTTCCGCACTGGCACAAGAGGTCACGGTCATAACTCCGTATCTGGCCCAACCAGGAAGCCAGGCCATCATCGAAGGTTTCAAGGCCGAAGCGAAATCGCAGGGTTATGAACCAAATGTCATCGATACGGCCGGCGATGTTGCCGCTGTGATCAGCCGCATTGAAGATGCCGTCACCAAGAAAGTCGACGCAATCGTCATCAACGTCGATCCCGCCCAGATCGAGGCCGGACTGGAGGTTGCCAAGGAAGCCGGTATCCCGGTGATCGGCATGGACAGCGGTGCAAGCCCCCTTCTTGTAACGAATGTGACGTCCAACGGGTATGCCATGGCGGCGGAGACCTCGGTCTATGTTGCCAACCGCATTTCGGGCAAGGGCAATGTCGTTATGTTTGTGTTTGACGCTTTTCCCCCGGTGCAGATACGCGGCGTGATCGCTGATGCTGTGTTTGGCAACCACCCCGATATCAACGTGCTGGATCGCATCACACCTGACGTTCAGGACGGCGGCATTGCAGACAGCCGCGCTAAGATGGAGGCTATTTTGGCCGCCAATCCCGATCCTGGAAGTATTTCAGCCGTCTGGGCTGCCTGGGACCAACCTGCGCTGGGCGCTCTTCAGGCTATTGATGAAGCCGGTCGCGGCGGTGAAGGCATTGTCGTTGTTGGCATCGATGCCAACCCCCAGGCACGGGAAGCCATCAAGGCAGGCGGTAATTTCGAAGCCTCCGTCGCACAGGACTTCAACGGCATCGGCGGCACCGCAGCGATGGCCGTTGCCCGGGCCATCAAGGGAGAGGATATCAAGGCGGCGGTAACGTATGTGCCCACTGTTTTGATCACCCAAGCAAATGTCGACCAATAGACATCTCTAACGTTCTTCCCTTCACTTCCGGCCCTTTCCTAACAGGTGGGGCCGGATCGGTTTCGCGGCTTCATGCACATCATTGATATAAATAATGCCAGCAAATCCTATGGCGCGGCGCGTGCCCTGGAGAATGTCGACCTTTCCCTGAAGGGTGGCAGTGTGCATGCGCTCATGGGCGAGAATGGCGCCGGTAAAAGCACGTTGATCAAGCTGCTTTCCGGCATCGTGAGCGCCGATGAGCTGTCCCTTGCAATCAACGACACACAGGTTCCGCTGCGCAATACCGATGATGCCCGACAGGCCGGGTTTCAGTTCATCCATCAGGAACTTGATATCGTCCCTCACCTCTCCGTCGCTGAGAACATCTATTTAAGCGCGCCCTACCCCCGTCGTCTGGGCGGGTTGATCGACTGGCGGACTTTAAAACAACGCGCACGCGAGGCTCTGCTGCGCCTGGGTGTCGATCATATTGACCTTCGTGTTCAAGCGGCACGCCTTTCGACCGGCGATCAGATGTTGATGCGGATTGCTTCCTCGCTGCTTCGTTCTGAGACGGAAACGGAAAGCCTGCTCTACGTGTTCGACGAGCCGACCGCCGCTCTCTCGGATGAGGAAGCGGAAAAGCTGTTTTCCGTCATATCCAGCCTGAAGTCACACGGTGCTGCCGTTCTTTATGTGTCTCACCGCATGAATGAGGTGATGCGGATCTGTGACGAGGTAACAGTTCTCAGGGACGGCAGAAAAGTGCTCACATCGCCGATATCTGAAATTGATAGCGATGGACTGATACTGGCAATGACCGGGCGCGATCTGACGTCCACTCATCCTGCCAGGAACAGCCGTCCCTCCGAAAATGTCATTTGCGACGTCAAGGGTCTCACCACACGCCATGTCCGGAAAATCAGCTTCGATCTGCACAAGGGTGAGATCCTGGGCATATCAGGCGTTGCAAATTCAGGACAGAGCGAACTGTTACAGGCGCTTTTCGGGCTGGAACCGCACACCGGTGGATCCATCCTCATCAACGGAAAACCCGCGCCCCAAAGTGCGCACGAGGCCTGGGGACGCGGCATCGGCTATGTCCCGCGCGAGCGCCGCAGTGAAGCCCTGATGCTGAAACAACCTATTCTTCGCAATGTGGTTCTCTCACAAATCGGCCTCTATGCCTCCGCTCTTGGTGTTATGCGCGCCAAAGCAGAACGGGCTCATTGTTCTGAACTTGTCAAAAAGGTCGGTCTGAAATTCCAGTCGCTGGAACAGCCTGTTTATCAGCTCTCCGGTGGTAATCAGCAGAAAGTTGTCTTTGCACGCGCCATCAGCATCACTCCAAAACTCCTTTTTCTGGATGAGCCGACGCGCGGTGTTGATGTCGGTGCTAAGTACGAAATCTATGCGCTGCTGCGGCAACTGACGGAGACTGGGTGCAGCATCATCATGAACTCAACCGATCTACCGGAACTCGTAGGCATGTGCGACAGAATTCTCATCATGCATGAGGGACGACAAAGCGAAATAGTCGACGCGGAAGGCCTTGAAACTGCCGACCTTCTGGCACGTTTTTATCTCTCGCCCAGTGAGGAAAAACTGGCCTCATGATCCGCTTTTTGAAACTCTACGGCACGCTTGTCGGTTTCGTTCTGATCTGTGTTTTCTTTGCCATCCAGTTGCCAGAAACATTCCTCACACCGCGCAATCTGATCAACATATCTCAGCAGATCAGCATGCTGGCCGTTGTGGCATTTGCCATGACCCTGGTGATGGTGATGAACGATTTCGATTTATCAGTCGGGTCAATGGCAAGCCTTGCCGGGGTTGTTGCGGCAGTGATTTTCGCAGCCGGATATCCTGTGAGCCTGGGCATCGCCGCTGCCCTTGCAGTTGGCATCCTGGGTGGATTGTTCAACGGTTTTCTGGTGTCGATCATCGGCATTCTGCCCTTTGTCGCAACGCTGGGAACACTGACGATGTTCAGTGGTTTCGCTTTTCTGATCAGCGGTGGAAAAACCATCTTCGGGCGGGATATCCCCAAGGACTTCTCAGGATTTGCCCGGGGCGGTATTTCTCTGGAAGAACTCGGCATGGCCGGTCTCAAACTGCCTTATCTCACACTGATGATGATCGGAGCTCTGGTACTGGTATGGTTCGTCCTTGAGCAAACAAGCTTCGGTCGCCGTCTTTATGCAATAGGCGGTAACTATGAAGCAGCGCGACTCGCCGGCATCCGGGTCAAGCGCATTCGCCTTGCCGCGTTCGGCCTGACGGGGTTTGGCGCAGCGGTAGCCGGGTTGATGTATGCCAGCCGCGTCGCCTCGGCCAATCCAACCCAGGGCAGCGGACTGATGCTAGACGCGATCGCCGCGGTGTTTCTTGGCATGACCATGAGCGAAGAAGGCGAACCGCGCGTGCTCTACACCCTTATCGGAGTCCTGATCCTGGGGGTGCTTGATAACGGCCTGACCCAGCTCAGTGTCGACAGTTACATTCGCGAAATTCTTGTTGGGGCGATTGTCATCTCAGCCGTGGCTTTTTCCAGTATTACCAAACAACGTCGCGGATAAAAAATTCTATTTGGAAGAGCTGTATTGAACTTCACCGATTTTCCTCCAAGTTAGTGGAGGCACATATGATGCCCTGCTGGAGACTGCATGACCAAATCTGCCCGTGACCCCTCCCCGCGCAGCTATGCGCAAGGCGTGTATCTTGTTGACCGATCAAACAGAGGTCCCTCCTGCGCTCCATCGCAGCAAGATCTGGATGACGTTCATTCCTGGCTACTGCATGATGCGACCCGGATCGACAATGTCATGCTGATGTTCGAGGAGTTCATGTGGCGCAGCAAGGCCGCTGGTCTCAGCATTGACCGCGCGACGCTGCATGTGGGAACGCTGCATCCGCGTGTCATCGGCTTTTCCTGGGTCTGGAACAGTCAGGATATGCTGTGCGATGAAATTGCCGCCGACGCATCCGCAGTCAACAGTGACTCTTTCACTAAAAATCCGCTTTATAAGGTTATGCGCGAAGGTCAGACCATCAAGGTAGATCTTGAGACCGAAGAAGGGATCAACTCGGCGCCTTTCATGAAGGAGCTGGCGGAACAGGGCTATACCACTTATTTTGCAATGCCGCTCAGCGCCGCAGGAGAAATCCGCAATGCCATGACATTGGCAACCATGCGACCGGGCGGGTTCCCACCAGTCGACAAAGAGCGGATTGGCGATTTGATCAATCTGCTGGCGCTGCATGTCGAACGCCACATCGTGCGGCGGATCGCGCGCAATGTCGCCGATACGTATCTGGGACCAATGGCCGGGCGCCGTGTTCTTGATGGCGAAATCCGGCGGGGCGACGGAGAAGCGATAAATGCGGTCGTCTTGATGGCTGACATGCGTGGTTTTACACAGCTTGCCGATCGCCTCAGTGGCCCTGAAGTGACCAGCATCCTAAACGCCTATTTCGATGCAATTTCAACGGCTGTATTGGAGCATGGCGGAGATATTCTTAAATTTATGGGCGATGGCATTTTAGCTGTGTTCAATCAGGAGGCTCTTGGAGCAACCGCATCAGCCAATGCCGCAGTCAATGCCTCCAGAGCCGCACTTGCCGCAATCAGGGACCTCAACGAAAATCCGCCGGATGATCTGCCCGCGCTTGAGCATTGGCATCCGCTGAAAATTGGTATTGCCCTTCACCGGGGCGAAGTTTTCTTTGGCAATGTGGGAGGAATGGAACGACTGGATTTTACCGTTATCGGACGAGCCGTGAACGAAACGAGCAGAGTTGAATCGCTCTGCAAGCCACTTGGGGAAGAACTGCTGATCACTGCCCCGGTTCAGGAAGATTTGTCATCGGATCTGAAGAGCGGCCTCAACTCCGTGGGAGAACACGCCCTGCGCGGCGTCGGTAACGCCGTCACCATTTTCGCGGCGTAAGAAGCGGTTGGTCACAGACGTCAACAACAGTTCTCTCCCCGGCAGAACCTTGAAAAGCCGGTTTTTGCGTAACAATCCATGTAGCCGTCAAGCACGCGCGCGACGGTGAACGGGAGCCCGGTGTTTCAACCGATCGCAGTTCGGCGCATCGCCGGCAATCAAATGCTTGAGTGTCCGCCTTCAATCATCATGATCGCCCCGTTTACAAGATCCGACGCCGGAGAGGCGAGATAAAGTGCCATGTCTGCGATCTCCACCGGTTCGCCGAAACGACCAAGTGGTGTGCGCGCAATGAACGGATCTTTCTTTTCAGGTGCCGACCACAATTCCTTGCCCATTTCTGTCAGCACCACCGTCGGGCAGATGGCGTTGACCTGCACATTATGCGGTGCAGCTTCGGTCATGAGCGATTTTGTCAAAGCGTTCAAACCGCCTTTGGACGTCGCGTAAGCGGCGTGATCCTGCAGCGCAATCACGCCTGTCTGGGATGAGATGTTGATGATCTTGCCCAAACGGCGCGCCATCATTCCCGGCAGCAATGCCTTTGAGAGGATGAAAGGTGCTGTCAGGTTGACATTCAGGGTCTGGTTCCAGTCACTGATATCATACTCCACCACGGGCCCTGTTAAGGCCACACCGGCGGAATTGACCAGAATGTCTATCTGCGGATGAGAGCGCAGCGCGTGAGCGGCCACCTCAGCTGTGCCCTCATTTGAGGCAAGGTCTCCAGTGATTGCGGTGAAACTGCATCCGGTGTGAGCCAGTGCCCCGGCAAGATTATCAAGGCGTTCCCGTGAACGCCCCTGCGCAATAATAGTCGCACCGGCATCTGCAAATACCTCTGCGATGGCATAGCCGATCCCCGAGGATGCTCCGGTGATCAGGGCAGTTCGGCCCTTGAGACTGAAGCGTTCAACCCACTCCGACATCAGCTACTCCAAATTCGTGTGGTTGGCTCGCATTACCTGGGGTGGGGTGTTAATGCGGTCTTGCAAATCAAGCACCAGCAGTTCGAAAAAGAGAAGCATCATTACTTCATACAGCGAACCCATGGGCAAGATCGATGTCGTGGCATCCCCCTGATCGGTTGCCATGGTCTGAGCCGGAAGATGGACAACATGATCCGCCGCCTGTGGTACCGCACCCTGTGGTTCTGCGGTAATGCAGAGCACTTTTGCCCCAGCAGCTTTGGCAATATCGCTCAGCGCGGCGATGGTTGAAAAATGGCCCGGCCCAGCGCTGACAAACAAAACATCGCCCTCCCCGACTGCCGGAGTGGTCATGTCACCGACAACATGTGCATCAAGCCCCAAATGATAGAGCCGCATTGCCAAGGCTTTCATCATCAGGCCTTCACGCCCCACACCGTGGCAGGCAATGCGCCCGGCGCCTGCGAGCAAATGAGATAAACCGGCAATCTGGCGCAGGACCGCCGCACTCAGTCCGGGCCGGATTTCTTCGATGACACCTTCGGCAAGAGTCTCGACATTGAAGGCCATGGATTAAACGCTTCCCAAACTGATTTGAATTTTGACATCTCCGGGTCGGGCTTCAACTGCCCGGTCAAATGCTGCAATGCTTTCTTCAAATGCAAATGTTTCCGATATCAGCGGTTTGAGATCCACCTTGCCCGATCCCAACAGTTCGATCGCGCGGTCGTACATATTCGCGTAGCGAAAGACGGTTTCCATGCGAATTTCCTTGGATTGCGCCAGTACGATATCGACAGGTACAGGCTCAACCGGCATCCCCACCCAGACAACACACCCAGCCGGACAGACACAGTCGAGCGCGGTCTGAATCGACGGCGCTGCTCCAGCACATTCAAACACCACATCGACGCCCCAGCCACCGGTGTTTTCCCGGATGATCTCGAGTGCATTTTGTCTGGAGACATCAATTGGAATGACATTGTCATATCGCGCCGCAACATCGAGTTTATCGCCGACAAGGTCGGATATGAAAACCTTGGAGCACCCACCGGCCAGGGCCGCGAGAGCATTCATAATGCCGATAGGTCCCGCTCCCGTGACAAACGCAGTGTCCCCGGGCCTGATTTTTGCCTTGGTCGCCGCCTGCATCCCAATGGCGAATGGTTCGATCATGGCGCCTTCGGCGAAACTGATGTGGTCGGGCAGCTTGTAAGTAAACGCCGCAGGGTGAACGACCTCAGGCGTCAGGCAGCCGTGAATGGGAGGCGTTGCCCAGAACTGTACGCTCGGATCCACATTGTACACACCAAGCTTAGACGCCCGCGATTCCATATTGGGTATCCCGGGCTCCATACAAACGCGATCACCCACTTTAAGGTGCGTTACCTGTTGCCCGATCTCGGTCACAATACCTGAAGCTTCATGGCCCAGCACCATCGGCTCATTGACGACAAACGGCCCGATCTTGCCATGCGTATAATAATGAACATCGCTGCCGCAAACTCCAACCGTGTCAACCTGGATGCGAGCGTCCTGGGGCCCAAGTGAATGATCCAGCGCTATTTCACGAAGGGACAATTTTCCCTTTTCTTCCAAGACCAACGCACGCGCCATGTGCACCCCTCTTTGCTACCCTTCGCTGAAAAATCGGACTCGCTTCCAGCCGGCAATCCATTTAAGCTTCTGAAAAATGATACATAAGCTTGCAAAATAATACAAATGTAAATTACAGCTGTATCGATAACAATACAAAGTTTGGAGCGCCAATGTATCTTGGTATCGATCTGGGAACATCCGGGGTAAAAATCCTGATCATTGACGCAACGCAAAACGTTGTTGCCGAAGCCACATCCCCAGTTGAGAGCCTGGCTGTTCAACCGCCGTACTCGGAGCAGAACCCTCATAGCTGGTTAAGGGCGATTGAAAAGGCATTTGAAGAGATAAAAGCCAGGAATCCCGGCATCTTTGGGCAAGTCCGTGGGATAGGACTGTCAGGACACATGCACGGTGCTGTCCTGATTGACCGACATGATGCTGTACTGCGGCCCTGTATCATGTGGGATGACGGTCGCTCGCATCTGGAATGTGAGGAACTCTCCGAAGCAGCGGCGTTTGAACGGATCGGCGGCAATCTGGTCATGGCCGGTTTCACGGCCCCCAAACTACGATGGGTAGAGAAAAACGAACCTGAAATATTTGACAAAATCGGCAAGGTGCTTTTGCCCAAAGACTATGTTCGGCTTTGGCTCACAGGTGAATATGCCGCTGAAATGTCCGACGCCGCCGGTACGCTCTGGCTTGATGTTGAGAAAAGAGAATGGTCGCAGACGCTGCTTGAGGCTACCAATCTGAGCGCGGATCAAATGCCGCGTTTATATGAGGGCACAGAAGTAACCGGAACCGTGCGTGGAGAGCTTTGTGACACTTGGGGATTCTCTCCCGGCACAGTGGTCGCCGGCGGTGCCGGAGACAACGCCGCAGCGGCGTGCGGTATGGGCATCGTCGAGGATGGTGCGTTTCTGAGCCTTGGCACGTCGGGCGTTGTATTTGCCCCCACAAAGGCATTTCTTCCCAACGTTGAACGCGGTGTGCATGCTTTTTGCCATGCCGTTCCCGGCGTCTGGCATCAGATGGGCGTGATACTGGCTGCTGCCAGTTGTCTGGAATGGCTCGCCAGAACCATGCAAACCGACGTTGCCTCAGCGCTGAATCAGTTGCCTCAAACCATCAACGGTCCAAGTTCAGTGTGTTTCTTGCCTTACTTGACGGGTGTGAGGACACCGCACAATGATCCCCGTGCCCGGGCCTCCTTCAACGGGGTGACCAACAGAACTCAGAATGCCGACCTGGTGCAGGCTGTACTGGAAGGCGTTGGATTTGCGCTTAAAGACTGCTTTATAGCGTTGGCTGAGGGGAAAACCGAAATCACCGAAGCCTATGCTGTCGGTGGCGGTTCGCGGTCACAGGAGTGGCTGCAGATCATTGCCAATATTTGCGGCGTCTCATTGATGATACCTGAACGCGGCGAATACGGCGCAGCATTTGGTGCAGCGCGACTTGGCATGTCAGCTGCACTGGAGGGGTACGATGCGGGGATTTTCTCAAAACCACCGGTGAAGCAGGTCGTTGCGCCACAGGCAGATCTCGCCTCCGCCTATTCGGATGCCCACGGTGAATTCCAGGATCTTTATCGGCGATGAGTCTTGTCAGTGGCCCGGTCCAGCCTGCCCGTCCAGAATGGCCTGTGCCGTGTTCTCATCGGTCACCAGCGTGTTGACGAACCCCTTGGAGAGGGCCGCCCTGACTATCGGCACCTTGTGCGCACCACCCGCAGCGAGAATGACATTTGGAATCTGCATCAGGTCATCAAGCGAAATGCCGATAACCCGATCATTGATGGGATGATCAATCTCCTCGCCTTCGGCATTCAGGATATGGCCGATTATATCCCCAACTCCGCCGGCGTCGATCAGCTCTTGTGTGTCGATGTCTTTCGGGCAGGCATCACGTACAAGAAGTGAGCTGTTCAGGTCTCCCGTTGCCAGCGCAACGGCGCCGCAGGAACGGATCTTCTCAACCATTTCGACGACAATATCCTGCTCCATGAAAACCTCACGGCTCTGGGCGCTTCCAGCGAACAACGGTGCGATAAAGTAGCTGTGTTCGGCATTGCACAGATCAGCCAGTCGGGTGGTGATCTCATACCCATTCACGTCCGACCCGCGCATGATACCGCCCATAATCGAAACAATCTCAAGATCGGGCCGGTTCAGGGGTTGCATGAACCGCGTCGCCAAATTGAGCGTGTTTCCCCAGGACATGCCGAACATCTTGAGCTCAGGCTCAATGAGCAGGCTACCCAGGTAGGCGCCCAGACCCGCGCTGACCAACTGTGTTACCGATGGCGCATCACTGGGAGACGGCACGACAACGGCGCGTGTCAGTCCAAAATGCGACTCAAGCTTCCATTCCAATTCCGCAGAAACCGCATAAACTGAATCGATGCTGACCCGCAAAATACCGCGCTGCCGGGCTTCGCTGAGCCCCTTGTTGACACGTAGCCGGGTGAGCCCCAACCGCTCAGCGGCCTCTGCCTGTGTGAGCCCCTCTATTTCACACGCCCATGCAAGACGGACCAGCAACTGTTCGTCTTCATCGATCTGGTCGATTTTGATACGTCGCGACACGGGTGCTCCCCCTGCATTGAAAAGTTATATACTCGTACCGAATTCAACGAAGCGCGCAACACAAAGTTGTCGGACACAATACTTCGGCTTATGCCGCCGGAACTGACTAGCACTCGGCCTGCCGGAAACGTTACTTCACTGCCCCCATTGTCAGCCCGCGCACCAACTGTTTGGAAGCGATCAACGCAAAGATCAGCACAGGAATCACGATCAGCGTAGAAGTCGCCATGATCTTCCCGTATGGCAAGTTGTAACCTTCCATAAACGAGACGGCCATCGCCGGTGCAGTCTTGGCTTCGCTGCGTGTCAGGATGAGGCCGAACATCAGTTCGTTCCATGAAAAGATGAAGGAAAAAATCGCAGAAACCGCAACCCCTGGCACAGCCAAGGGCAGACAGATGGACCGCATGATACGAAATTGCGACGCGCCTTCCAGTTTGGCGGCCTCGTCCAGATCATACGGAATACCGCGAAACTGGTCCGTCACAATCCAGATCACAATGGGTAGATTGAAGGTCAGATAAATCAGGATCAGCGTGATGTGCTTGTCCAGCAATCCAAGGCTTCGAGCGATCAGAAAAAACGGCAAGGCCAGCACAATCGGCGAAACCATGCGATTGGTGATGAACCAGAACCACAAATCCTTTTTGCCCCGGAATTCGAAACGCGCGAGTGCAAATGCGGCCGGTACTCCCAGCAACAGCGCCAACATCGTCGTGCTGATGGCGATGACCAGGGAGTTGATGAGAGTTCTAAGCACCCCGTCTTCGAACAGGGCTTCACGATAATTGTCCAGCGTCGGTTCAAACAGCCAGACAGGCGGCGCTTCAAGCGCCACGATTTGGGTCTTCAACGACGTTGTCACCATCCAGTAAAACGGGAAAACGCATAACAACATGATCAAGCCAAGAAGGATGAGTTGAGGCAGTATATTTCGTGTCTGCGTCATGGGTCAGACCTCCTTGTAGAAGACGCGGATGTAGATCTGAGCCAGCACGATGGTGATGATCAGAAGTATAACCGCCTGGGCTGAGGCAAGCCCCTGGTCAAATCCGCGGAAGCCCACGCGCTGAATCATCAAGGATATGAACTCTGTCGAGGATCCCGGACCTCCCCGGGTCAGCGTGAAGACCATGTCAAACAGTTTCAGCGTATCTGCGGTGCGCAGAATCAGGACAGCAACAAGTCCGGGCATCAGGAATGGCAACTGGACGTATCGCAATATCGTCCACCAGCTCTTTGTTTCGAGCTTCGCCGCTTCTTCAATTTCGCCCGGCACCATGGTCAGTCCCGCAAGCATCACCAGGGCAACAAATGGTGTCCACTGCCAAACGTCCCAGAAGATGATCATGTAAAATGCATTGCTGGGGTCGCCAATCCAGTTGATGTTCGCACCTCCCAGCAACTGGTTCGCCACGCCAAACTTCTGGTTGAACATCACCTGCCCTAAAAGACCCACGACGGCATAGGTTGTGGCCATGGGCAGGACGAGGCTCAATCTTGTGAGCGTTTTCACCAGCGTAAGACCCGGCTGATGCAGCACCAGCGCAATACCCAGTCCAAGCGCGAGCTGCAAGGGTAGCGACGTACACAACAGCACAAATGTGCGCCCCATGGCCTCCCAGAACACCTGGTCGGTCACCACGGTCCAGTAGTTATCCAGACCGATGAATTTGACCTTCTTAAGCTTGGTCAGATTGTAGAACTGCAGGCTGGTCCACACCGCATAGAGTAACGGCGCGATCCCGATGACAGCCAGTCCGATTACAGCCGGACCGATGAATGCGAAGACCGTTTTTCGCGTGACTTGATCGCGCATTCTGCTCCCCGTGTCGTTTTAGATAAAGACAGGGCCGCAACAGCGGCGGCCCTGACCCAAAGTTTAGCGCATGAAACCTATTGCGCCAAAGGCTTCTCACCGGAGTAGTAGCCGGCCTCTTCCAATACCGCTTCCATGCGTTCGCCCAGGATCTTGGCGCCTTCTTCTGTAGTGACTTCACCAAGCATCATCTTGGAGCCCCACTCCTGAACGATTTCAGTAATTTCCGGCCATTCGGCAAAGCGAGGACGGAATTCAGGGACGCCATCCTGCCAGGACTCGACCAGGGCGGGAATGAACTTGAACTTTTCCACCAGAGCCGGATCGGCATAAGCTGACTTGCGCGCCGGTACACCGCCTCGTTCCAGATATTCGAGGGCTTTGGCCTTCGACGTTGCCCATTGGATGAAGAGCCAGGCTGCAGCCTGTTCTTTTTCATCCGCCTGGGAGGCGACAGCGAGCGAAAAGCCACCCAACGCCGGTTTCCGGCCAGCCGGACCGACCGGCTCAGGTGCAATTTCTACGCATTCCGCAATTTTGGATGTTTCCGGCGATACCACAGTCGAATAGAAGGCTGACCACTCAGTGATCATGGCCACATCACCCTGCGCAAATCCATTGACCGTTTCTGCATGGTCGTAGGCGACGATTCCATCCGGCATGTACTGCATCAGATCCTGCCGGAACTTCAGACCGTTCTGAGATTCCTCGCTGAGCAGATTGGATTTGAAATCCTTGTCGAGGAATGAACCGCCAAACGGCCAGAGCATGCGGGCGAAGGAATCAGCGGACTGGGTTTCATTCCGCTTTGATTGCAGCGCGTAGGCGTGTTTGCCATCCTTGGTCAATGCCGGGCCATAAACGTCTTTCAAGTCGGCCCAGGTTTCTGGCGGACCATCGAACCCGGCCTCTTCCAGCATGCATTTATTATAGAACAAAAGCCCGGAATAATTGTCGAACGGCAACCCGTAGACCGTGCCATTCCAGCCGCCAAAGGCATTCAGGACCAACGGAAAGAAGTCGTCCATATCCAGATCCGGATCGGTCAAATCCGGGTTTGACGTGAATTTGTCAACCGGCAGGATCCAGTCATTCTCCGCGAAGTTGCCGATCCAGACCAGATCAATAAGCGCAACGTCGAGGTCGCCACCTGCCACGAAATCGCGCACTTGCTCACCCAGCGCGTTTTCATAGGGGTGCTTGATGATGTTGACTTTGATGCCGGTTTCTTTTTCAAATTCCGGCAACATGGCTTCAATGGCCTCATAGCCGGGGCGCAGCAGAAACACCACATCAATGGTTGTGCCTGCATAGGGCTCGGCTGCTTTCTTTAGGCTCCAGGCATGATTGTCCGCCATAGCGCTCGTTGAAAGCGTCGCAGCAACAGCAACCGTACACAATAGATTCTTGAGTTTCATAAGATCCTCCTCCCAGGGGTTGAAAACTCGTTGACATTCTTTTGTCTCGATGAGAATACAATTGTATTATATAGCGGGTGTCAACACAAAAGATTAGGTGTCGATACAAATGAACGCCTACGAGCAATGCGGCTGAAAGCCCGGAGGAGAAGCCATTGGCGATTGTGAAGCTGAAAAATGTGAACAAGTTCTACGGTTCGGTCCAGGCGCTGTTCGACGTTTCTCTGGATATTGAAGATGGCGCATTCGTTGTATTTGTCGGGCCATCCGGCTGCGGTAAATCGACATTGTTACGCAGCATTGCAGGACTGGAAGGAATCAATTCCGGCGAAATCGCAATTGGCGACAACGATGTTTCAAACGCAGCTCCGGCAGATCGCGGCGTCTCCATGGTTTTTCAGTCCTACGCGCTGTATCCGCATATGACAGTTCGCCAGAACATGGAATTCGGCATGAAAGTCAATGGTGTTGAGGCGGCCGAACGCACCGCCAGGGTCAACGATGCTTCGCGCATCCTGCAACTGGAGGAATACCTGGATCGAAAGCCCGGACAATTGTCTGGAGGTCAGCGTCAACGGGTGGCTATAGGCCGTTCCATTGTCAGGAACCCAAAGGTGTTTCTGTTCGACGAGCCGCTCTCTAATCTGGACGCCAAGCTGCGCGTTCAGATGCGTGTCGAGCTGGAGGCTCTGCATAATCAGCTCAGCGCAACAATGATCTACGTAACCCATGATCAGGTTGAAGCCATGACAATGGCTGACAAAATTGTCGTGCTCAATGGCGGCCGCGTTGAACAGGTAGGATCACCCATGGATCTCTACCATCGGCCGAATTCCAAATTCGTCGCCGAGTTCATCGGCTCCCCCGCCATGAATGTATTCGAGCCGACCAAACTGCCCGGCCAGCGTGGTCTCAGTGTGAATCCTCAGACCCACTACATCGGCTGCCGCCCTGAACACATTCTGATTGGTGAAGGGGGAACCGGCACATTCGATGCGTCGGTTAAGGTCAAGGAACAGTTGGGTGGTGAAAGCCTTCTCTATATCGAAGCCTCCCGGGAGTTGACCATTGTCGTGCGAACCGATGGCGATGACCAAACCAAACAAGGGGACGTCATAGGCGTCGAATTTCCTACCCACCGGCTGCATCAATTTGACAAAGGGGGCGAAGCTCTGCGCTAGAGCATCTCACATCAGATGGACTCAAAGCTGAACAACGCATCTTCCCAGGACGATCCTGAGTCGAAGGCACAGGCCGGGCGTGTGGCAGGCACAGAGCTTGTCACCACGGAACTGGTGATTTTCGACTTCGATGGTGTCGTGGCCGACAGCGAGGTGATCTCACTCAGTGAACTTCAAAAGGCACTTCATGCGTTCGGAGTGAAGATGTCGGTCGATGAAGTAAGGGCCAAGTTCCTGGGCTCCGCGATCAACAAGATCGAAGCGTTTCTGGATACTGACAGCACCGGCAAGACTTCAGAAGGGTTTGCCCGCAAGTGGTATGATGCACTCTTCGCCCGGTTCGCAAAGGAACTGACGGTGATGCCTGGTTTGATTGATCTACTTGATGCTCTTGACCAGCGAGAGGTACCATATTGTATTGCCTCCGGAGGTTCCTTCGAACGGCTAGGCGTTGCGCTGAAAGCAACCTTGCTGACGAACAGATTCAAAAATCGCATTTTCAGTGCTGACCTTGTCGAACATGGCAAACCCGCACCGGATCTGTTTCTGCATGCAGCAAGGGAGATGGGGGCGTCGCCGGAAAAATGCCTTGTCATAGAAGATTCCCCCGCAGGCATTGTGGCTGCCAAGAAAGCGGGCATGCGGGCTCTGGGATTTGTTGGCGGCTCTCATCTGAAAGATCGCATTGAAGTCCACAGCAAGGATTTGCTTCTGCATCGTGCAAACCGGGTTATGGCTCGTTTCAACGAGACATTGCGGGAGCTGTGAATCGACAAAATTTCCGACGCGCGCAAACTTGTCGACCCTTATCGATTGAGATCCTCCAGAACACGGCATAACCGATCGATCGTTCGTCGGACTTCGGGAAGATGCCGATCATCCTGATGGGTTACGATCCATTGATCATGGGACAGCTCGGGGACTGCTCCTCCTGCACGGTGCAAAACCTTGTGAGCATCACCTATGAAGGTCGGCAGCAATGCAACGCCCTTGCCTGCAATCGCCAGGTCAAGACTGTTACGCGGAGCATTTACCTCACAGACAGCATCATTACCAACTGTCTTTTCCAGCCACCGGGCTGAGGGCGTGTCGGTCAGAACTTTGATCCAGCGTTGGGGCGCATTCTTTCTGGCATAGGGTGCAAACTCGACATGTGAGAGTTTTCGTCCCGCCAGGCTCTCTTCAGTCGGGCGCTTGTTTCTGAAACCGATGACGACCTCCCGGCGTGGAATATCCAGACTGTTCTCTGCCGAAATGAATCTTAACCTGATATCGGCGGGCGTACCCGTGATGTCGTCCAGCTTTTCAAGCAGGGCCAGTGTCGTCCACGTGCCCGCCGAGACCTTCACGAGCGGTCGTTCTGTCTCTCCCGGTGCGGTAGTCAGCCTGAGAATATGGGTTTCGATCTCCGTCAAATCATCCAGCAGCTTGCGTGCATCGGCGGTCAACTCGTAACCGCGATCGTGCCTGACGAATAACTCACGTCCGATAGAGCGTTCAAGCGCAAGCATGCGCCGCCCCAACGTCGCAGCGCTGCGCCCGGTGGCCCGCGCCGCCGGTGACAGCCCCCCTTCCCGCGCAACAGCGAGAAAAAGATGCAGATCGTTCCACTCGACGTTCTTTTCATTCATGCAAAGACCTGTTCAAACCTATTCATTCCATAGCACCCAACAAGTCACTAAATTCCTTCCCGGGTCAAGTGCCTGTGCTGTTCCGCCACTGGAGGAACACACCCCGGCGTCCGGGCAAAGCACAAACCATTTCCCGCAGGAGACAGACATGAAAAATACCGCGCCCAATATGGGTGGTAGAGAGCGCCCCTTTCCCCACGAAGGAAAATCAAAAGCATTGCTCGAAGAAGAAGCCTTTCTGAACGCCTATGGCGGGTCGGATACCAGGTTGTTCCAATACACCTTTGATGCGCTTTCCGCAGTGCTGGGTATTGCCGCGAGAAGGACCGAGCATGCGTTCCGAATTTTCAGCCAGGTAACAAGAGAGACACAGGCAATCGTGAAAGGGATACTCTCATGACCCAGCAACAACACAAGAAGTGCAACATCGCTGTGAATCCTTTGGGCAATGGCGGCCCCATGGTCTCGCAAATGGCACTGGGCGCAATGACATTTGGCGCTGAAACCAGCGAGGCAGAAGCCTTTCGCCAACTCGACGTTTTCGTCGACCATGGCGGGACGTTCATCGACACGGCAGATGTCTACAGCGCCGGACTGTCTGAAGAGATCATCGGAAATTGGGGCCGCAAGCGCGGGGGCATGGGTGACCTTATCCTGGCGACCAAGGGACGGTTCGCACCACCTCCAGGAAGCTATGGTGCATCCCGCCGCAGCCTGGTTCGGTCTGTCAATGAGAGTCTGAAACGCCTTCAGACCGACGCCATCGATATCTATTTCATCCACGGCTGGGATCAGCACACGGATGTCCGTCGCACTCTGGAGACACTGGCTGATCTCGTCAGTGCCGGGAAGATCCATAACATCGCGTGGTCAAACGTGAGCGGCTGGCAGTTGCAAAAAATCCTTTCAACAGCCAGCGCAGAAAACCTGCCTTCGCCTGTCGCCGTGCAACCACACTACAACCTGCTGGAACGCGGTATCGAGTTGGAAGTCCTGCCCTGTTGTCTTGAAGCCGGGATTGCTCTGACACCCTGGTCGCCGCTGGGTGGTGGTTGGCTTACCGGCAAGTACACTGCAGACAAACGGCCCAGTGGTGCAAGTCGACTGGGAGAGGATCCAGGCCGCGGCGTGGAGGCCTACGACTTGCGGAACACCGACCGGACCCACGATATTCTCAAGACCCTCCAGTCTGTCGCAGATCGATATGACCGCCCACCGTCTCACGTGGCTATTACCTGGCTCTGTTCCCGTCCCGGTGTAGCCTCTATTCTCCTGGGTGCCCGAACGGCAGCACAACTGGCGGATAACCTGGCCGCAGCGGATCTTGTGCTTGAACAGTCCGACATTGACGTATTGACTGAAGTGTCTTCAGTCGGTCTGCCCGCCTATCCTTACAGATTTTTGGCAGAATGGAGTGATGTCGATATCTGGCAGCGACTGGGGACATAGGTTGATCGCCATGCGATCGATGATGGAGAAAAACATCAATGACAGCCTCTCAATGAAGCTGCTTGTTGAGTGCAAGCCGGGTCTCTGCCACGTCGGCACCTCATCGCAGGATCGCTTTGGTAACACCCAGGTCTAATAGGCCCTCGTCCATGAGGACCGCACTCCGCTGGTAAACAGCAACATTAAGCAAACTACAATAGAAAACAAGCCTGCCGAAAGTGCCAAAAACCACTCCCTCACCGTATCGATTCACGCGGATGATTGTTCGGACGAAGCTGAAGCAAAACCCGCCAACGACGTATCAGACGTCCAATCTGCCCACTGAAGGCCATACGCCTGTGGCCATACGGCGGGATTGTCGTTTCGGTTGGGATGAGTGATCAGCGGGTCTTGCCGGTGCGGGATGTTTTCGACGACATACGTGTGTGTTTGAGGGGTATATTCGGTGCTTAAATTATAACCAAACAATGATAGGCCGAACAAAACAACAATAGAAAAAAGAAACGGACTTATATTTCGCATTATGTGCATAACAATTGACTCCTTTGCCGCTCCGCCAATCTAAAGTTGGTCGCCAAACCTTTCAATTCAATAGAGAATTTTTTTACTCCGTATGCAGACCAAGAGTAGTTCAATGAAAAGCGCCAGCGAGTTTAGCCCTTCTCCCGGGATAAGAAAGAAGCAGAACAACACAGAGCAGCACCTGCACCCAACAGATTTTCCACACCGTTTCAAATCGTCACAGGATCAACGCATTTTGGGGGTTCAAATGATCGGGCGTTTTCATTTATAGAGCCTGTGATGTTGAGTTTGCTGAGACAGAGAGAGATGCGAAGAACGGTGTTTGCAGCACTGTTATTGCCGCTTGTGCTGTTTTCGTTCTTCTCTGTGGGCACCATGCCTGTTTTCTCCAAACAGGGCATCGATATTGTCATCTGTACCGGTGACACTTTCATCACCATTACCGTTGATGAAAACGGCCAGCCCATTGAAAAAGAGACCAAGCGAACCTGTGATTGGTCATTGCCGCTAGTAGAGGCAGTGGAAACGGCGTTTCAGGGTGATCTGTCTCCTGTCATTTTCGACGGCAAACGCATCGCGTTTCATCAAAGCCCTGCAGTTTTCGTTCAAACAGCCCTGTCCACACCGCACGCACGAGGCCCCCCTCTCCTTTCCGTCTGATTCCACACTTCTACACATGAAATCAAATCGGAGGGGAGACCCATGGTCTCAATCGATGCAGAAGGCGTATCGACAGAAAAAGCGACGCCTGTTTCCACCAACAAACTCTATCTCGCAGCCTGGCGTTGGCATTTTTATGCCGGAATTTACGTCATCCCATTTTTCATCGTTTTGGCAATTACGGGCATGGCCATGGCCTGGATTGCGTATATTGACGGACGTGACGGCGAACGTATCGCAGTGACACCGCAGGAAATAGTCCAACCGGTCTCGGTGCAGGCCGAAGCGGCCGTTGCCGCGGTTCCCGGCGGCACGCTCAAACAATATGTTGCACCGCGTTCGGCCGATCTGGCCGCCATTTTCCGCGTGGATGCGGATGATAAGGCAACAATGGTTGTCGTCGATCCATATACGGCAAAAGTGATCACCGACTTCCCACGTCGAAGCGGCTGGTACGACTTTGCTGACAATGTTCATGGCAGTCTGCTGCTGGGGGATACCGGCGATCTGCTGATTGAAATCGCAGCATCACTGGGCATGGTGCTGATCGCAACCGGCCTTTACATGTGGTGGCCCAGAAACACGGGGCCGAGCACGAGCTGGCGCACGGCATTGGTGCCCTCTTTCTCAAAGGGAGGCAGAAACCTCTGGAGATCGCTGCACGGTGTGTTCGGCATGTGGATGTCGCTGTTCCTGGTGTTCTTTCTGATCTCCGGTCTTGCCTGGGCCGGCGTTTGGGGCGCCAAAATCGTGCAGGCCTGGAATACGTTCCCGGCTGAAAAATGGGACAATGTGCCCCTGTCTGATGAGACACATGCCAGCATGAACCACGGCCCCAAGGAAGTGCCGTGGGCGCTGGAGCAAACGCAGATGCCCGCTTCAGGCAGTGAGGCGGGTGAAACCGTCATGGACGCAGGTACAGGCATCACCATCAACACAATGAACACCCTGGCGCGCGAAATCGGATTTGACGGCCGCTATCAGATGAATATGCCCAGCGGTGAAACCGGCGTTTATACATTCAGTCGTGATTCCATGAGTACGGACAGCACCGACCCGATGTCTGATCGCACGGTTCATGTTGATCAATATACCGGCAAGGTGCTCGCCGACGTGCGCTACGACGACTACTCGCTGGCCGGCAAGGCAATGGCTGTCGGCATCGCCCTGCACATGGGCACGCTCGGCCTGTGGAGCGTTCTGGCAAACACGCTTGTCTGCCTGTCCGTGCTGCTGCTGTGCGTCAGCAGTCTCGTCATATGGTGGAAGCGACGCCCGGCAGGATCCGTTCGCCTTGCCGCTCCGTCGCTGCCAAAAGACATGCCCCTTTGGCAGGGTGCGGCTCTCGTCGGCCTGGCAGTCTCCCTCGCCTTCCCAATGGCGGGCGTCACCATTCTTGCCGCGATGGCGCTGGATCAACTGATCCTGTCGCGCATTCCGGGTCTCAAACGCGTCTTTTCATAAAGCGCACAAGAAAAACCGTGCCGCGCCCGACTGGCGCGGCACAGCTGCGAAACGGGCAAGTGGCTAGGTTTCAAGGATATTCAATACCGATGTTTGTAAAATCGGTCCTGCCCGACACCGCTGCCGTATGTTTCTGACAATGAGTCATTTCCTGATCCCTCGCGTGGCATTCGCTTCTCCATAGAAAAAGCCCCGCTTTTGTGGGCGGGGCTTGAAAAGAAGAAAGGTGATTTATTCGTCTAAATTATAAGGTTGAGGACACCGGTCATTGCATCCATAATTTTCTTTGCACTCACCAAATTGTTGGCAAGTGCTTTTCGCTCTTTCTTAATTTGATTGAGCCTATTTTTCGCCGAGTTGAGATTTCCCGCGAGATCTTCATAACCGGCTGCCGGTGTCCTCCCGAGAACCCGATCATACTCAGCTTTGAGAATGGTAGCTGATCGTGTGATTCTCGATTTCTGCGCCGTTGTCAGCTTCGAACTATACGATGCCAACAACGCCATGATTGCGTCGTACAACCTTTCGGATGCTTCTTCGTTAGTCGCCATAGCTCACCCTCCGGATTAGTTGGTAATCGCTGCTTTTTTCACTTCAAGCAAAGAAGAAATGGTCGTGTTGAATTCGTCGATTGCCAAATCGAAGTTATCGCCTGAGGTGAATAGCGCTTTATGAGCAGCTAACACCTTCTCCATCAAAGGAGGTCCTTCTCCTAAATTCTTGATTCGCCTATCGTAATTCAACTTTTTCGAATTGAAGTTTAGGAAGATTTCGTATGCCCCGGCTTTGTCTCTATTAACCGCAGCCAACACGCAGCTGGCCTGCTCCCTCCAGGCTGTAAGCTTACCATTCAGGGCTCTAGAAATAGGCAATTCATCCTGCAGCACAAAAAGGGCACCGTCGACCAGGTATGGATGCGTTTCCCGAGCGATTTGCTGAATGGCTTGGCGCCTTCTGACCTCAGAGAAATTCACTATCCCGTTGACTACAAATTTCGTCACAGGCGCCACGACGGTTCCTGCGACACCTGCTACGGGCACTACAGAAACAAGTTTGGTAGTTGACTCAGCAAATCCCTGAGATGCCTTCTTGAGTTCAGCGATATCTCCGGGATTTGTTACGCCTTGCATCGCCTTTGCATATGCAGCGAGCGAGTTGAGAAATTTTGCCTGCTTGGCGATCTTTTCAATTTTCTGTGTATCGGACTTTTCTAATGGGTACTGTTCGGCAGTGTCATGGTTGAGATATCGACAGGCATTGTGATTAGTCTTTGTTTCTAACAACAGCTCGTTTTGTATCTTTGAACTGTCATTGATCGTAGAAAGCGCTTTTGTTGTAGAAAGCCCAAACTGTTTTGCATTGTTGGAATTTGCGTTGGACGCGCAAGCTCCGACCGATAGCATGCTTAGAGCAATCAATACGTTTATTCGACAAGCCACGACACCCTCCCCCGGATGTGGATACCACTCCGCTGTGGAGATACTCGCCAGATGATTACCGAAATTTGCCTCCATCAACGGCAGTTCAGCGTCCAATTCACAACTTTACTTGTCTATGAACTTGATCACATTGATAAATATGACAGAAGCCCCGCTGTTTCCAACGGGGCTGACAATCGGTAGTTGAGTGGGTATTGTGCTGTTATGAAACTAACTACCCGATTTTATTCGTTACTTTTCGCTACAGTCTGTGTGGTCGCAACAATGCCGTTGGCAGCTTCAGCGGAAGTTATCTGTCCGCCCGGAAACAAAGGAATCTACCAAAACAAAGACACTTATTTTTCTATGTCTCCTTCGGGCAGTAGGATCATATTTTATAAATACACTGCGCATGGCCAGACGCGAAAATCATCGATATCTTCTAAGAACCCGTCATGTGAAACAATTATTCGTTGGTCAGACGGGACAACTTCAACGCTAGAGTATGAAGATCCTTCGGACACACCATTGAATTTCCAATCAAAGGCTTTGAGGCTTTATTCAGAGCTCTATTGGCAGATCAGCCCTTGCCATAAGATTGAGTTCTTCAGCACGGAAATTGCACCCACTTTCTGATCACCATGGCCAGCAACATCGACACCAACCGGACGGCCTAGATCATGATCGAAACGCATGGTGACTTAGCGCGCATAGAAGCGTCAAAGCGTGAAGATCAACTGCAGGCTGACGGTGATCTCGACGGTATTGCTGTATGGAAACGGATCAACGAGGCTATCCAGGAGTTGGAAGATACGAAGACGCCGGATAGTCCTTTGAAGAACCATTAGTCAGTAGCGAGCCCATAAGAAACCCCGCCTGAATTAACGGGCGGGGTTAAATCGTTGAGGCGTCTTTTATTTACTGATTTGTTGGTAGAGAACTTCACTGTTAGGCAAGCGCTGCAAATCTCTTCTCTGCCCAAGTGTGATTGCGCTGCACAAAATGCACATCATCACATGTAGGAGTGTCCTGCTGAACAAGAGTTCGGATTGTGGCTAACAGCTCACTAAGAATCTCTCCACCTTCTGGTTGCGCCACTTGTGATGCCAGGAAAAATATTCTGAAGGCTACATCAGAGGTGCCTGTCAGTCTATTTTTACCTTTTTCCCAGCGCGCAACAGTTTGATCGTCTACACGCAAGTCAGACGCTAACTCGGACTGGGTATTATTCATTAGCCCTCTAAGGAACCTGATCTCGTCCGGCATAAGAATTTTTTTATTTGTTACAAGATTGAGGCCAATAGCTTTCCATAGCTGGTCTACGTCATCAATGGAGACATATTCGTCACCATCAACCGTCTCAATATGAAAGCCGTTCATCAGGTAGATGTTACCCAGACCACATTCCTTGTAGTGATATGGTGCAGACGCAATCATAGCGTCATCACCACAATAGTAATGATCATCGGTCATAGGTCTTCCCATTCTACCGTTTTGATGAAGAGCTTCTTGGCATTTATCACAACAGTCACAACACCAACCTCCCTGCTACCCTTCATTTTTTTAGTCATCTTTACCTTCCATTCTCCTGGATAACGTCCAGGAATAATATCTCCTCTTATGGTCCCTGTTCTCAGAACCTCAAACATCATTTTGTCAGTGATGCCGCGCCATTCCATCCTGCTTTCAGCATGCGTAGTATATGATTGAGACTTCCATCTCACATTCTTCGAATGCATTGCTAAAGATCGAATAGTAGTTTCGATCTCACTTGGCCTCGGACGAAACGGTACGATGTTTTTGCGCGCATTTTTCTTCATGCTTACCTATCATAATGATAGGCTACTACCTGTCAATATGATAGGTAAGTCTTAATAGTCAATAAAAATGGTCATTAAATTTTTGTGTAATATTGCCACACCCAGAGCCGTCGAAGTTTTTAACAGCACCCTACCCCTCCTCCCAATCCAGCTGAATGGCTGGTGGGTGACAACCTGGGGGTGAACGAAACGCCCTGGTGATGACGGGGCTTCGATAGTTTGGTATAGTAATCGAAGTTATTTTTTGAATATCGATATTGTCTTGAATATTTTTTTGGTAGTGTTGGAGTTGAATGATGGATATTGTCCAGTCGATACTGCAAACAGATTTCACTAGATTTTGTGTAATTGTAGGAAGCTTCATCTTCCTCTTTGGCGCCACCCAAGGAGGAATAACTATGAAATTTCTCAAAAATCCCAAAATGGGTGCAACTGGTAGCTGGGCATGTCTTCTAGCTGGGGCGGTTCTTTTGATTGCACCGGTAGTGAGTGCATTTTTCGGCACGGCAATTGGCTTGGCCGGACAAGCTCAATCGCCTTATCTGTTTGAAAAGCTGAAGTCATCTAATTTATTTATAGGTTCTGCATTTGCAGCACCCTCAAATGAAACTCTTATCATTCAGCAAAGACATGCAATTACTATTCCTGGAACCAATTCAAGATTCGCGATTTATATTGGTGATGTACACCTCACAAGTGCAAGTAATATTACGCTATTCGTCAACAAAAGCACGTATTCTAATTTTGTCGACCAGGATCTTCAGGTAAGAGAAAGCGAATTGAAACAACTTGTGAATCCCGGAGATATTATTGATCAATTTCGCATGACTTCAGAGGACACAAAAACAGTTACAGTGGGCGGCAAACAAATCACATTGAGACTCAGTCAAGTTAACTGGAACCTCATTGGATCTGACAGTGTGCGTGTTCAATTTAGCTCAAGATAAACAATCATCTGCGTAGTCAATCGTTGCAAACTGAAAAGTCCCGTGTTTGCGGGCGGGGCTGACGCTGGCTATTTTCAGCTGTCAACTTTGGACTCACTTCACATTATGGTCGATTCTCGCCACGTCGATGTATTCGATCCAACTGAGTAAAACTGATTTAATGCCACACCCGATAAAGAATCCCATGGGAATTAATGCTCGAAGCGGGCCTCAAACTGTTCTTGAGCGCCCCCAATTGGCTGCACTGCTCGGCGCTATCACGGCCGAATGGGGGACTATCGAAAACTTGGTCGCAGACATATTCAATATCGTTTCTCTATCCAAACCAATCCCAATTGCAGCGCGGTCAAAAAGTGAATTGGCCAACCTAATTTTCAGTCATTTCAGAAATTTTTCTTCTCAGATTGAACTGATCAAAAGCGTGATGAAATTACGCGTCGATAACGAAGTTATTTCCGAGTTCGACCAACTCAGTCGAGAAATTAGAAGCAGATCAAAGATGCGAAACGATCTGGTTCACACCAAATGGCACGTTTCCGACGACTATCCTGAAGACTTGATTAAGATTAGTGGAAAGTATTGGATACGATACACAGAACCCGATTTGCAGGAAATTTTGAACCAATCAACAAATACGCGAAACAACGCGTTTAATTTTACTATCAGACTTTCTCATTCTCCCATGAAAGACGTGGATTGAAAATTGATTTGCCCCGCTGGATGACAGGGCTCCGTGTAAATTGTTCCGAATTGGAAACAGCGTGGCAACAGACCGCTTAGTAGGAAATTAAGGTGGTCGGAATTTGTTCTCCATTACCCCAACTGACAATCCAGCTGAATGCCTGGTGAGTGACAACCTGGGGGTGAATCGGTACATTCACTGAATGAACGAACCTGAACCACGTAAACGACAGCCCTTTTGGGGTGCAAATGCCAAGCACTACAGGTGGCTATTTATTTTCATCATTATCGCTGTCATTTTTATCGGGACTGCGGTCGAGCCTCTGATGAAAATGGCTATCAACTGACCCCAATGAAAACCCCGCCGTTATGACGGGGCCTTGGTGGTTGACGTAACCTAGACCTGCTTCCCCTACTGACAATCCAGCGTTGAATCGGTACTGTGAGCGCCTGAGCTATCTGGGAGTCGCTCTGTGAAGCTGTATCTACTATTGATTGCCGTTTTAGTTGCTGGCTGCGATGACGGGCGTGCATTGTATGTTTGGTCGCCGTTGGTTACAGCCACTCCCACGCCAACTGGATATATTGTCGAGTTGACTAGCAGCGAACCAGTTGGAAGCCCCGAAAAGTCAGCTAATAACGATGCTTACCGCCAAGAAGTCGCTTTGTTCAAAGTCCGTGAAGAATGCCCAAGCGGAAAAGTCGTCAGCGAAGAGAAAGAGGCCACAGGGCAAATTGTCGGCATAAACCCTCAACAGGTGGTCAAGTTCCTCGTTACTATTGAATGCTGACAATCCAGCTGAATGCCTGGGTACAGGTGACAACCTGAAAGACTATAATCCTCTGCAGGCACCGCAATGCTTATATCGCGGGTTATGTAATGCGGTGCAAAGAGCCCCGGCGGAATACCACTGGGGCTTTTTGTTAGCTCCTATCCAAACCCATCATCGTCAATGAGTTCGGCTCTTTTTGGTCATTCCATTAAGCTTTTCCCGGCCGATACCCAACACGGAGGCCAGGGTTGATCGTTGATTTTGTACGGAACGGACCATGATGTCGATGCTATCGACAGAACGACTTTTAATACGCATTGCCTTCACTCTCTCTCTCAAGTACCGAGGCACCATCGCCCCGCTGCAATGCATATAAGGTGATCACATGTCCAATGAGTTTCCATGAGATTACCAATTGGCCATGTGCATAAGAACTCGAAAGAGGACATCCTCCGGGTGAATCGCATTCGCTCTAACTTGTCGACACCGGTTTTGCACAAAAGAGGTGTGCTTCCTGCGGTACGGCAAGAGTTCCGTCTTTGCGAAATTGCGTGAGCGCTTCGGCGACCTCGGCAACCACTGTGTCGATTGTGGCCTCGCCCGCTTTTCTTAAATCCGCTTCGATCGGCAGGGCCATTATCTGCGCATGGAGATCGTCGAAACGGCGCTCCAGTATGACAGCGTCGTGCAGTACAACTTCATATCCCGCGTCGGACAAAAGCTGTGAAATGACATCTCCATCACGGAATGAAAAAGGTGCCCGAGCCTTCGTCGCAGCTGTTTCGCTGACATGCCTTTCAAGCGGGTCTGCCAATGCCCCATTGAACGGGGAGACTGCACGCCAACAGGTCAGATTAAGCTGCCCATCGCGGCGCAAAACCCTGCGGACTTCCATCAATGCAGCGAGTTTGTCGGGGAAAAATTGCAAGCCTTGCTGGATGAAGCCAACATCA
Organism: Stappiaceae bacterium; assembly: GCA_039976075.1. Classification (GTDB taxonomy): domain Bacteria; phylum Pseudomonadota; class Alphaproteobacteria; order Rhizobiales; family Stappiaceae; genus JBDWFY01. The sequence continues at coordinate 14,706 of JBDWFY010000021.1, read as the reverse complement.
AATGATTTGTCCTCGCAGGGAAGCTTGCACACGTCAGCTGAATACCATTCAACCTCATGATTGCTGCCGGGTTGGTTATCCTTGGCAACCTTCACCATGGTTTCATTCAGATCAACGCCGACAATACGGCCGCACCCGGCCAGGCGCGACGTGATTTCCCGGGTCAAGGCACCGGTGCCGCAGGCCACATCGATGACGTGCGCATTTGGCGGCAGTTCAATTTTTTCCATCGTTGCCAGTGCCAGAGGAGCAAACATGGCAGGAACGCTATGACTGTCATATTTGAGCGCAGCGTCCCTGGTCAGTTGAAACTTGTCCTTTGTCATTGTCTCCCCCGGCGTAAACTAACTCAATCCAAGACAGACTATACACACTCACCCACCGTTAAAATGAGCAACACCGCAGCGTCTGCAGATCGAAGGCGGCCTCAACGCCCGCAACCACAAAAGCGAATGCCATCAAAGACCATCACTCATCAATGTCACCACGCTGTTGGTCCCAGGAGCGGTTAAATTTAGGCAATTCTGTTTGGTAAAACGTTGATCGGGCGCGGGTGCGTGACGTCAGTCTCAACCAGCTCCCAAGCGGATCGCCTGACTGATTTGCGCCCCCATATTGGCAGCCTGATAAACAGACCTGGCCGGCCTGCTTGCGGTGTCGATCTCACGATTGAGCCACCGTTGTGTTTCCAGCTGTTTCAGTGACTGAGATAAAGCCCGGTCGGTAATTGAACCCAGGTGGCTTTTGATTTCACCAAAATATTGAGGTTGACGACTGACAGCCAGAACAGGGACAGTCCAGACGCGCCTGAGCAGACGGGGACCCGATCGTTGATCGGAGAGAGACTTGATCCGTGCTGCAACTCCAGCGAATTCTTTTCCCGCATCCGTCAATCTATATTCCGGCCTCAGAGGATGACCATGCCCTGGATTTCTTTCAAGCAACCCCAGCTCAATCAGGTGGGTCAAACTTTGAGCAAACGCCGTACGCCCTGCCCCGGCCGCCGCCAGCAGCGCAGCTTGCCTCCCCGGAATGCCCTCATGCATCAATGCCAGAATAGTCAGGGACCATGCCCGGGATGTTACCTTGACAAGAAGATTTATGTCCATAAAGTATAGTATATATATTTTTTGAAAAAGAGGAAATGTCATGCCGCTCGTATCATTGGAAAACACCATCACCATTGCTCTGTCTGTCCGCGACCGGCATGCCAGCGCCCAGTGGTACGGCGACAAACTGGGATTTGATCTTCTCTATCACGCAGACGAAGCTGGCTGGAGCGAACTCAAAACCAAGACGGACGGGGTTACGCTGGGATTGGGTGAACATACTGAACCCGCCCCCGGTAACTCCGTCCCGGTGTTCGGCATATCGGACATCAACGTTGCGCGGAATGCGCTGGAGAATGCCGGTGTGAAATTTGACGGAGATACCATTGTCGTTGACGGCATGGTCAGTACGGCCACGTTCTATGATCCCGATGGCAATGCATTGATGCTGGCACAGGATCTGACTACGGAGGGTTAGGGTCAGGAAATGTTTCCAAAAAGATCGGTGCGGCAACGGGATTTGTTTCTGACACAGCGGGAGGGTCGCCACTTTATTGACCCACTAGGTATCCGGTGGCGCGACCGCGGTGTTTGGCGGCTGGATCACGCCCCTGGCAATCGCGCTTCGTCATTATTGAATATCGCGATCAAATGATCATGTGGAAGCCTTGCCCTCACGAAATCCCGCACCGTTTTTTCGTGCAAGCGTCGCTGAGGGAAGCTCTCCAAATCGTTCTTTATATTGGCGAGACAGACGTCCAAACGCGGTAAATCCGTAAGCCATTGCGGCCTCGGTGACTGTCTCAAACCGGCCCAGCCGCAGTCCCTCTCGTATCGCGTCCAGTCTGCAAGTCCGCAAGTACCCCATCGGAGACTGCCCTACAAAAATACTGAAATGGTAAGTCAGTGTACGTCCGGGGACACCGGATACGGCCACGAGATCGGCAAGCGTGATATTCTTGTGGGCATTCTCGTGAATGAAATCGACAACCCGTTTTATGTCTTTTGGTGCTGGTCCATAGCGCAGATTCGGAATGCGTTTTGACGCTGTGTGAGGTCGAAACGCCAACAGGGTCGACGCAATCGACTGAAAGAGACCATTCTGGCGATGCGGATCAGACAAAGCGGTGGGATCCAATGCATCTTCCTCGGCAGCCATGATCATGAGTTGAGCAACACTGCGCTCCGCAGGACTGCGCAGCTGGAAGTCAGGCGCAAATGTTAGGCGGTCAAGCGACGATATACCAAGCCAGTTCTCTGCAAACCCTTGCAACTTGTGACCGTCAAGGCGCATGCCCAACATGTCTTGATTGCCCCTGACAACGAATGTGTCGTCTTGACCGGGTGATGCAAGACGCGTCAGGATGGGTACCGCCCGCGGCCTCTGCCTGGTCTTGGTATTCAATGCAATTGCAACCCAATAATGCGGATTTTCGGATAACGCATTAAGCGCCATGTCGTGCGAATACCGAAAATGATAGCAGTCCAGCTGTGCCCCCACGCGGACATTGGCATAGGAGCTGATCGTCTCGTTGTGCGCGGCTGGCTGCGTGGGGTTCAAATCAAGCTGCGCTGCTTCATGAATGCGCTGGCTGGTCTCTAGATCATTCGTACGCAAGACCGGATGTGCATTGAACATCGAATTCTCTCCTGTGAGAGAGTTGATGATAGCACCGCCCCTGTATCATCGCTGAATTTTATTGCCAAAACTGTACAGGCCTTGCCCTCAGCGGCTAGACGGCCGGGCCAGAATGCAACCTACTTCAGACATTCCAATCGTCTGGGATGAATTGAAGCAGCGCGCATTAAATTCCTCCGGCAAGTCAGGCGACGTCTCCCCTCCGGGGTGACTATTTTCTTGAGAGGATGATCAAATGCCCTGCCCAAACCTAGTCGTGCGGTTGTGCTCCGCTGTCATCTTGATGATCGGCTTCCTGCAATCCGCAGGGGCACAAATATTTACTTCGGATGAATTGCCCCCAGTGATCTGCCCCCTGAATACATTCGTCACGGGCGTGACCTGCAACGGCTCCCGGTGCGACAATGTGGGCATCACTTGTTCCCGCATGGGTGGGACTACGTGGGCGACCGCTCCCCGGACAAGACCCTTTTTCTCAGAAGAAAACGGTGGCAGAAGCAAGTGCCTGCCGGGTCAGGCTATTGTTGGGCTGGCCTGCAAGGGCGGAAATTGCGACAACGTTTCGCTGATGTGCGCGCGAACAGCCGGTGTGAATTTCATATCCTGCGGCGAGACGTACGCGGTTTCTGAAGAAAACGGAACGCTCCGACTACCAACGGGAGAGGTGGCGGTTGGCATGCGCTGTATCGGCCGTCAGTGTGACGACAAGACACTCATCAGCTGCGGGTCTGGCTCTTTCACGCCGTCCAGAATTGAAGATGCTCCGCCTGGCCACACCGCGCGATACAACATGCACGCCTGCCCGTCGGGGCACGTTGTTACGGGCGTGCACGCCGATCGCAACATCCTGCTGTGTTTCGGACCGACAAACTCGCCGTTGCTGCTTGATCAAACCGATCCGAAATTCAAACCCCTTCCCTTCGCTGTCCCCGGTGAAAGTCCGATCCAAAGGTGCCACTCCGGCAATGTGATTACAGGTGTGCACGCAGGTAGAAACAGTTTCACCTGCATGGCTGCAACCGGCCCCCTGGGTCCTCCGACCGTCGACCGGACAACGGTTGACCGGAATATGCACGCGTGTCCCTCAGGCAGCGTACTGGTTGGCGTGGATTTCCGTACGAACCGTTTCCTCTGCTCCACGTTTGCAGGATAGTGAACTTATGGAGGAAGCAGAAGTCGCCAGTTGCAACGCATACCCGGAAACTGGGAGCATTTTGCGTGATTAAAAAGTCTTTCAAAGTGCTCTAGGGACGCACCATCTGCCAGGTAAGGTCCGCGCCTTCAATGATCAGGTCTTTGTCACCGACTTCGACAACAATATCGTACCAGTTTCCGTCGGTAAAAATCTGCTGCCCGTGAAGATAACCATCCTTTACGGCATTGATGCAAAAGATGTAATCACCGACATTATAGAATTTCGGCGCGTTGGTGAGCGTGGCCGTTCCCTTCTGAAACTGTACATTCATGCTGTACACATATTGCGGACTGTACCACTCCCCCTGAATGGCTTTCAGCAGGTCTTTGCCCTTGCGTGTCTCCAGCCCCGAGCCTGGTTTGCACTGAGGCGCTGTTCCGATCAGGACTACAGGACCAAACGTCTGATTGCCCCCCACCGTTTTAAAATTTCGAGCCATTGCGTGTGGCTGAAAGGCGAAGGCACCAATCACGCAGGCTTGAAGCGAAACCGCTGTAATCCGCTTAAGAGACATCAATTTTTATGTTCCTTGCTGAAACGCCAAATGTGCTTTTATCACAGTCGCGAGGAAGCGCACCTGGGACAAGCCATACGCGCGGCGGGCCTGGTGTTGCAATGATCCATCCCACAAAATGGTTCTGTGGGCTCTGTGGCTGCACCGCAGGCTGGATCACAATGAATTTCGAGGCAATATCCCCGCGCTGTTATCGCAAGTCGTTAGGATATGTCGCAAATCCATCGGAAATTGAGTCCAGGACGTTGCGCTTGGGAGATTGCACCGACAGCGCCCGATAAATCGACAAATTCGCACTGATTGTCGAATTTATGTGTACTGGTCAGTGGTGAATGAGCGGAAACAATGCAACCAGTTACCAAAAGAGTTCCGTCGAAAGTTGACATGTAACCTACAGATGACATAATAAACTCACCTGCTCAAAAACGAAATGGTGAGTGATATGTTGAAGCCCCCTGCTCTGGTCATTGGTTTACTGAGCCTTGGCCTGCTGGTCAGTTCGCCGGTTGTCGCCTCTACCCTGTCCCAGACGGTTCATTTCCCTGAAGCAAATGCCGATACTTTGTTTGAGCTCTACGCGACGGCAGAGGGGCACACACAGATAACGGGCCTGCCCGTTGCTTTCAAATCAGCAGATGGTGCAGACACAGACAAAGCCGAAGTCGGCGGTGTTCTGGATGCCTTTTGCTTTGAACCCGGCAAGTGCGGGCTGAATGCCAGAATTCTTGATATTTCAAGTGCGAATGGTGTGCACACCATCACCCTCTCCTGGTGGAATTTCGACTGGGTATCCGCCATAGATCCCGGCGACCTGACCGTTGAAGGGCGCGGCGCGCCGGACTCCACCGTCGTGATGACTTTTCGCGATACATTGCGCGGCGCACAAATCGAGCTGGTTCACGTCAATGTGCCGGACTTCAAGGTCCGCATCCCGAACCCGGACAAGACTGAGGAACTCGGGTATCTCAGCACGATCGTCAATACGCACTGGAACACCCTTTACTGGGATGGGTTCAGGCGGGTCGTTGCCCAGTAATCATGACCGGCAGAGGACCTGAATTGCAGCACGTCCCCTCCGCAACGAAAAGAGTATCGAATGAACGCAGAAAGCAAGCTGGTTGCCGAATATGACGGAAAGTGCGCCTTTGCCGCCTTCCTCAAAAAGGACCATACCGACCTGCCACCGGGCAATCCCAAGACCAGTGTCACAGTGGATGGGAAAACCTATCTGTTTCTCAATCCGGTAGCACGAGCACTTTGGAAACTGTTCGCAAGTCCGAGCGGCAAGCTGAAGCGCTGGATTATGCTCATCGTCATTGTCGGCGCCCTGGTCTGGGGCATTTCAATGCTGTTGGGAATGGGATAATCCTTGTTGCCAGATCTTCAAGCAGATCCGGGGCAAAGGGACATTCCAGGTGACATATCGACTCCAAGACATTTTCACCGTGATCGCTGACCCCAGGCGTCGCGCCATGCTGGATTTTCTGGCGCTTGGCGACAGGACAGCGGGCGAGATCGTAGAGAAATTCGAGATCTCCCGTCCTGCGGTCGTCAAGCACATCCGGATTCTGGAGGAAAACGACCTGGTGCAAGTGGCCAAGGTCGGGCGGACGCGCGTGCACCGGCTCAACGCCAAACCGCTGATGGAAGTACGAGACTGGATCAACGCCTATGGCCGGTTCTGGGACGACAGTCTGGGCACTCTGAAATCGCTGGTTGAAGCCGACGTCAAACGAAAAGGCAAAGACAGATCATGAACCACATCCTTCGCTCGACGCAGATTAAGGCACCGATTGAAGATGTCTGGTCGTACCTGACAGTACCCGAGAAAATTGCGCAATGGCTGATGCCCAACACGTTCTCCGCCGAACCCGGCCACAGGTTTACGATGGACTGCCCACCGGGCATTGGCTCCGGCGCTCCCATCGACTGTGAAGTCAAGGAAATCTCACCACCCCGGGATGGCCGCGCGCGGCTCGTTTACAGCTGGATCATCGACAGTCCCCGCACCGAAACCCTGCTTGAAATCGATCTGATGGAAGCCGCAGGCGTCACTCATCTGGATCTGGTTCACTCCGGCTGGGCGGAAGGCGAAAGCGAGTTGAAAACACGTCACGCTCAGGGCTGGGATCACCTGCTGGAAACCGCTCTACGCAGGCTGCTTGAGCACTGAATTGCACCTGAATGCAAACGCCCTTTCAATGCAGGTCCAGCGCTGCCTACTCACTGATATCGTGATGAAAGTGAAACAGATTTCCGTTGTGATCTCTTACTGAAAATTGCCGCAAACCCCACGGCTTGTCCGCAACCGGATCAACAATATCCGCCCCTCGCGCTTGCAGTTCTGAATGCGCTTCGTCGACGTCTTCGGTAAAAATCCAGAATGTTGCGGGATGGATCTCGTCTTCGGTTTCCCGAAAGAACAACGCGCACTCTCCATGACAGACTGCACCGATCCGCCCTACCCTGTTGTGCCAGGCGATTTCGAATCCAAATCGATCCCGATAATATTGCTGGGCCTCTTCGACATCGCGAACCGGAATTTCCGGCGTCGACTGTGCGATTTTCATGTGATCGGATCTCCACGCTAAACAGGCCGAAAGGACACTTTCATGTCGAAGCACCCACGTCAAAATTTAAGGGGTTGAAGAAGCAGATTGATTGACACTGCAATTAGGGGTAGCGTCCGGCCCGCTAAATACAGAGCAACAGTTATTTACAACGATGAGAAAGCGAGAGGTAAATCATGAAAAATCATAATCTTTATCATCAATGCGCGCTCTCTCACGGTGACACCAGAACGATTGGGTGGATCCCGGAAAGAGCGTCAAAAGTCGGCTGCAAAGTCGAACTTAAAACAGATGGTTTTAGCGGTCTTTGGGATGTCAACAAAGTGTACGGAACCGCTGTAACAAGAGCGTATCTGGAGAAAAAAGAAGCCGCCCGCCGCGATCCTGGGAATTTTCCAAGCATCGCTGGCAGCTGAGCGGTTGGTGCGGGCCGGATCGAAGTCCGGCTCGTGCCCGCGCAGAGATTCTTCTACTCATAGGGCGCGAAAGAATAGCCCCGTCAGTTTAGCCGCTGGCAGGGTTTAACTTGGCGACGGACACATGGGTAAAAATTGTGAACATGTGAGAATATCAATGAAATAATGCAGCATCCCCAATACTAGAATTATTACGGGATAAATCACTACGCATGAACGGCCAATTACTTCAAAAAATTTCAAGAACGCTTCAGTTTCAACACTAAAACGTTCTGATTCTGGAGTTTTCAAGCGCCTGCGCTGTAGGAAGAAACCAACAATAAATCCCAATAATGCTATTTGGATCAGATAAATAACTAAAACGAAAAATTGCCCGTTATTCATTTCTATCTCAATACATTTAAGACCAGTCAGTGACAGTAGGTCTCACTTAGGACGCCGAACAATACATGATCGTACTCTACTTGGAATGATCCTATGACTCGCAAAACCAACGACAAAATTATGATCGCCACATTGGTTTGGTTGCCGCTTGTAATATTGCTATTTCTATTGGCTGATTACACTAGATTGGACTTCGTATCTGTGATCTGGGCGGTGTCGTTTTTTGCGCTGTTTCCGTTGTTCCTTTATGGCGTATTTGCACGATATCTCTCGATTATGGTCGGAATGCACGGCACTTCGATTGAAGCAGATGCGAAGCAAGGGCGACGCCTCAGGAGCCGACAGCAAACGTTTCAGTTATTAGGTGTTTGGGTAGGTCTGGATTAGCGCCCGGCCCGCTGGAAAAAACATAGTGGGGTGCTATTCGGCATCCTTGGATTTGGCGGGTTTTGTGAAGTGCTCAACTATCAGCACCGGAAAAAATAAGACGAATAGCGAAACTACTACAGTGTTCATGTACCATTGAGAATATAACTTAAAATAGAACGTGAACTTCGAGACCTCTTCGAAACCTCCACCTCTCATGCGGAGTAGGTATTTACCTTCTTCGATATAATCCAAACTTGCAGAACCATCAAGAATGATTTGGGAAGGGATCTGTACGACAAGGCCGAATAAGAAGAGCATGATGAAAATGGCCATTATTCCCGCGTAGATATTCCAAAGGAATAGCAAGATTTTGGTTGCAATGGTTTTAAGCAACCTGCCAAGTGCGCTCCACTTATCAAACAGCATCCGAGTCAAAAACATTGTCAAAATATAACGACACAACTCTCGGTGGTCCAGCAGCCTGTCATTCTCACGAGTGGCAGTTTATTCTATTTCAGGAGCAGAGAATGACCAAATGTAGCAATATGCTTTCTCAATTTATTCAACTTTCAATAACGGGCGCATCTCGGGCAAGAATTTCAACAATGTCGTCAGGTGTAATGAACGCATAGTGCTTAATGTCAACTGCCTGATGAATATTGTAAGTTTGCTCGTGAAACCATTTTAAAAATTCCGAATTTTCAACAATATACAGCGGCCACTTTTCAAGACCCTCAACTTCATTTAAAAATTTAAGCCTATCTCCCTCATCTGCATTTCGGAATGAAAGATAGGTATCAAAACTTATCTTGATCGTTTTTTGCTCGTCACTCCTGACAAAAACAAGATGCAAGCCATCTGTGTCATCCAGCAGCGAGTGCAAAAACATGGAATCGGGAATATCTGTCCCAGTCGCCCATCGCTTGAGTTTTTCTGCCATTTCTCGGGCCTCAAAATATGGGCTACAACGAAATATCCCAGTGTCGGCCCATCTCTCACTCTTGGACAGCGAATACATTGCATGAAGAGCGATAATATTCGACAACACTAGAACGATCTACATAAAACCGACGCTCATAAAGCCTATGTACACAGCACGACTGAAGTAAATTAAGAATGCGAGCAGGGAAAAGAGCAGAACGTATTTAATAACTCAACGTTTTTCATATTTTTCCATATCGTTATCCAAAGTATGTTTTTAAAAATAGCGAAGATTCAAGCGAGATAAAAAGACTGAATTTACTGGAGGAAAATGAGCGTCTCGCTATCCAGTCCAAAGCAAATAGATCAGATAGCAGAAGATGCCCAAATAGAACGCGTATCGAACACGGCGAATTATTTCTACTAATGTCATGTAAAAATCCCAATGAGCCATATAAGATAAAATAAAGGGGCCAGCAGTAATCCATCAGGACCAAGACGGCCAAAGAACCAGAGAAATAATATAAACACAGCGAGTAATATAACGAATGCAATTATTCCAAGCGCGAGGAAAAGCCGCATAAAATCTTTAAATAGTGTGGTGAAATATTCTTTCATAGCTAAAGCAACCTAAGCGAAAATTGTTAAAATTCGCTATTTATACGCGATAAAATTGTCAGCAACGCTCGGAAGGAAATGTAAATGCCCGGCTATGCAATCCTTCCAAAGCATCCTCGCCGGAAGCCAATTGGAGCGACTGCAGGACACTGATACCAATCAACTCTTCCTCACAGCGCTAGAGCATACTCTGCAAAGACGCTCCATTCTTTCCCCGGTACGCTTCAGCCTTCCCCCTCCTCCAGAAACCTCGCCGCCTCTTTCGCCAGTGCATCAGCCAGGATATCCGTTCCTGGCAATGTCTCCTCGCGCCGTTTCTGGATCAGGACCAGGTCCCGTGTCGCCGCGCTATGAGCAATCGGTCTCAAGGCAATGTCCTTGCTGCGGACGGCAACCGCATGCGTGTAGATCTCCGGCAGGATCGCGATGCCGGCCCCGGTGGCGGCCATCAGGCGGATGGTGTCGAGGCTGCTGCCGGTGTAGTCCGTCGAGATCGATGCATCGCAGTCGCTGGCGAGGTCGTAAACGATGCGTGACAGGCGGTGTGACCTGTCCAGGGTCAGGAGCGAAGCGCCTTGCAACTCGGTCTTTGTTACCGGCCCTTTTTCCTGAGCCAGCGGATCGTCAAAAGCAAAAGCGGCCCAGAACCGTTCGCGGAACAGCGGCACCTGCAGAGTGTTGGGATGGTCCTGCGGCGTCGAAATAATCAGATCAAGCTGCCCCTCCTGTAATCCGTCCTCCAGTGCCGAAGTGCTGTCATCTTTCAACACCAGTCGCAGGTTGGGGTGATCCGCATGCAGCTTCCGCACAACATTAGGCAAGATGAACGGACCGACGGACGGCAACACGCCAAGGCGCAACTGGCCGTCGAATAACTGCCGTCCTTTGGCCACCGCCAACAGATCTTCTGCCTCGCGCAGGATGCGCCGCGCCCGCCGGATCACATCGGTGCCGATGGCCGTGGGGTGGGCACCGTTGCGGCCCCGGTCGAAGATCCGAATTCCGAGCTCCGCTTCACACTCTGCAATCTGCGCCGACAGGCTGGGCTGTGCAACGTTGAGTTTCTTTGCCGCAAGGCCGAACCGGCCGGTGTCGGCAACGGCAACGATATATTGAAGCTGTCTCAGAGTGAGTCGCAATTCATAGTCCTTAGCTATGATAATTATATTTTATATATATTGGAACTATTTAAAAACGCAATGTAGGTGGTTTGCTCAATTCTTCCTGGACGTGCCCGACGCCAAATAACCCTTCCCTTTCGGGCACTTGACTTAAATCTGGAGCAACAACCATGGACGCAGCACTTTCCATGCTGGCGGGAAATCTTCTCGCGCCGACCATCCTGTTTTTCATTCTCGGTCTGGCAGCAGCGATGGCTCGCAGCGATCTGTCCATGCCGGAGGGCGCGGCCAAGATCATGTCGATCTATCTGTTATTCGCCATCGGTTTCAAGGGCGGTGCCAACCTGATCAGCAACGGCTTCGGCTGGCAGACGATGGCAACGCTGGGGGCCGGTGCGGTGCTCTCTTTCATCCTGCCCTTCATCGCGTTTTATCTTCTCAAACTCATGACACGGCTTGATGATCTGAACGCCGCCGCCGTTGCCGGCCACTACGGCTCGATTTCCATCGTCACCTTTGTCACCGCCACCAGCCTGCTTGAGCTCAACGGCATCTATGCCGAAGGCTACCTTGTCGCCGTCGCCGCAGTGATGGAGGTACCGGCCATCCTGTCGGCGCTGTGGATTGCCGGATCAAAAGGCAATGCGACCCAATCGAAGAAGAAACTTACACGGGATATTCTGGGCAACGGTTCCATCGTGCTTCTGGTGGGGTCTTTTGTCATCGGCGCTATCACCGGTGAGGCAGGCCTGAAAGACCTGGACCCGTTCATCGTCGTGCCTTTCACCGGCATCCTGTGCCTTTTCCTGCTGGATATGGGGCTGTCTGCCGGGCGCAGCATTCTGGAAAACCGGCAATCGCTCACAAAAGGCTTGTTTGCCTTCGGCGTGCTGATGCCGCTGGTCGGGTCGCTCACCGGATACGCAGCCGGATTGATTGTCGGATTGTCTGAAGGCGGCATCTTTCTGCTGATGGTACTCTCCGCTTCCGCCTCCTATATCGCGGTTCCCGCTGCCATGAAGATCGCTCTGCCAAAGGCTCAGTCGGGCATCTATCTCACCATGTCACTGGGGGTCACCTTCCCGTTCAACATCGCCATCGGCCTACCGCTCTATCTCTTCATTGCGACAGCTCAGTAAGGGAGGTTGAAACAGCCAAAGACCCGCAATCGTTCAACTCAGGACACCAATCAGTCCTCCTGCTGATCCGCGCCCCGATAGGACTTGGCGACCAGACATAACCGGGTCATTCTGTCGTAAAGCGTATTGCGCGGAATGCCGAGACTTTCCGCTGCCTGGCTGACCTTGCCATTTGCCTCAAACAAGGCATTTTCGATGATCTGTTTCTCGTGGCGTTCCAGTTGCTCCGCCAGTGTACCGCTCTGCGCTTCCGCCTGCCTGGTATCCAGCTCCTGCTGATAGGCGCGGTTTTGCAGTACCAGATCGCGGTGAACCAATGCCCGGCGCAAGGTATCGGTCAACCGGTCCGGATCGCAGGGTTTTTCAAGATAATCATAGGCTCCCTCCTTGATCGCACGCATCGCAGTGGGCACGTCCGAAAAGCCGGTCAGAAGCACTACAGGCAAATCAGGGTCCCGCGTCTGCGCAAAGCGCAACACGTCAAATCCGGTGTGGTCGGGCATCTTGATATCCGACAGGACCACACCTTTGAAATTTGATCGAATGGACCGACGCGCCTGTGTAAAACTGCACGTCTGGATCGGCTCAAGATCTTCCAGTTCCAGTGTTTGGGCGATGGATGCACGCAAGGCAGCATCGTCCTCGATGATCAGGACTTTCTGGGTCATGATGACGCCTCTGATATGGGAAGGGTAATGATGAATTCTGCGCCCTGCTCCCGGTTTCGGCAATTCAACTGCCCCCCGAAACGGGTAATCAGGCCGAAGGACAGTGCGAGTCCCATGCCCAGGCCTTTGGAGGACCCAAGCTCTTTGGTGGTATAAAACGGTTCGAAAACGCGTTCTGTTTCCTCGATGCCCGTGCCGGTGTCGCGCACGGATAAGGTCACACTATCAGCCTGCGGCTTCAGCTCGATGGATAGTTTTTTCTCATCCGTGGTCTGCATCGCGTCAAGGGCATTGGAGACCAGGTTCAACACAACCTGTTCCAGTCGCACCCGTCCAGCCATGACGAATACCGGTTCATCCGGCAGTGTCACTTCTACCTCCACCCCGGCCGAGGCAATTTCATTTTGAACCAGCTTCATCGCCCGGTTGGTGACTTCAACCAGATCGACCCGATCGGAGGGAGCATTTTCCTGCCGTGCAAAAGCGCGCAAATTCCCGATAATGCGGGTGATCCTTCTAACCTGGTCTGCGATCTGAGACAGATTTTCAGCCGCTTCGGAGGTTCGTGCGCGTTCGATCAACCGCCGTCCGTTTTCGGCAAAGTTCAATATCGCAGCCAATGGCTGGTTCAATTCATGACTGACACCGGCAGATAGACGCCCCAACGCTGCGAGATTGGATGCTTCGACCAACTCGTCCTGAGCTGCTCTAAGCTCTGCCGTTCGCGCCTCAACCCGTTCTTCCAACGTCGCCGAATGACGCGATTCAAGCGCAAGCCGCCTGCGCTGCTGCACAAATATTGCAGCGATCAAGCCAAGGGCAACCATCAACGTGGCAGCCAACCCCATCCGCAGCAGCGCGAAAGCGCGGGCGTTGCGGGTATCGAGAAGGATCTTTCCGATCATTTCCAATTGAGGAATTTCGGTGCTGAGCGTCTGAACCTCCCGCACCTGCCCCTGAGAGGGCACATATGTTGAAAGTGTCGTGCCAGCGGTCCGGTGCGGCAATGTCACTGGGAAACGAGAGTCTCTCGGATCATCAGCGTTTGACAGCAGAAGTAAATCAGGCCGGTTTGCAGACATGGACAAGTGGTCGTCATTGAAAAATACCACTGGTTCCGGTGTAACAGGCCACTGGAATTCCAGTGCGGCAAGGTTTGCCGAAACCACAACTGCCCCGACAGGATCCCCTTCCGGATCGGGCACTCCTCGGCTATAGCGGATAAGACGCTCGCCATTTTCAATGTCAATTGCATATCCAAGCCGCCCGTTCAGTGCCGACTGTATCAGTTGTGGCGCATAGACATGGCCAAGCCGATCCGGTGCGGAAGACGCGACAACGTGTCCCGTGGGATCAGCCAGATCCACCTCCCAGGCGCCGTAGGTCAGGCTGAGCACGGACAGGTTCTCGTCAACCCTGGCAGTTCGCTCGCTGCTGAACGCTTTGGCCATATCGGGATCTTTGGCAACGATATTTACCAGCGCACGGTAGACATCAAGCTGTCCGCGCAAACGACTTGATGCCTCCGACAGGCGCACATTTCCTGCGATGCGGTCATCCTCGAGCGAGGTCTCAAACGCATCGAAATAGACCCAGACGGCAACACTGACTGACAATGCCGCATAGATGCCAAAGCCGATGACCAGTGATCGAACCACAGAGACGATACCCTTGTTTCAGGAGCATGCTTTTTAGAGTTTTCGCCTGACTGGTGGCAAGATTTTTGTCCGAAATTTCGGATATTTTTTGAATTTCGGCATTCACAATAGTCATAACACATTGTTTTTATTTATTTTTAAAAATACGTGTTCTGAGGGGGTTGAGCTATGTCTTAGGTCCCGCTCTTTATGATCCCAGGTGCATGAGGCGCCGGTATTTGGGAGAGGACTCATGAAAAATCTAATTAAAGCCGCCTGCGTTGCGGCTGTAATCAGCGTGCCTTCCATGGCATTTGCTGCTTGCGAAGATGGCGAGATTGTCATCAAGTTCAGTCATGTTACGAACACGGACAAGCATCCCAAGGGGATTGCGGCGTCTTTGCTTGAGCAGCGTGTGAACGATGAGATGAACGGCAAGATGTGCATGGAGGTTTTTCCAAACTCC
>JBDWFY010000020.1:0-11093 GCA_039976075.1 Stappiaceae bacterium | reverse complement strand
TGGCCCCGGGCTTGAACTGCTTGAGAAGCCTTTTGATTGGGGACTTCTCGGCCTCGTGGTCGATTTCCTGCCGGTCATCGGCGATGCCAAGGCGTTTGCCGAGGCCGAAGACGCGGTGGACGTCGGCATTGCGGCGTTCGGATTGGTTCCGCTTGGCGGTGACGTCGCAGCCAAAATCCTCAAGGGCCTGAAAAAAGCATTCAAAAAAACGCCGACACCAGATCTGCCTGAAGGGCCGGATCAGGCGGTTGACGTTCTCAGTGGTTCGGAATTCCCAACGCGCGACATTGAAATTGACGCGAAGTGGCCAGAGGCGTCGGGACCCGCCGCATTCGATGGCAGCCCCCTAGGGGATGATCTCTGGCCGATTGCTCGTATTGACGATTACAAGGAGGGACGCGTCAAGACAGATGTGCCTTTGGAAGATATCCCGAAGATTGGCGATGCGGTAGATGTTGAAGCTTTAACGGCTCATTTTGTTGATGTTGCTGTAAATAAACTCGAGATCACAAATGGTAAGTTGACCGTTTTGTTTAAAGACGACGGTTCAGTTGCATTCCTTGGGTTAAATAAAACCGGTGCTTACAAAGATGTCAGATTGAACGGTCAAAATCCTCGTAGGATAATGAACCAAAAGTTGCAAAAGCAGCATATCGACATCGGCAATCGAATGAAAAAAGAGAATCGTGACAGAATTTCGCGGGGGGAGCCACCACTTTACAATTGTTTTACGGGAAGTTGCGCCGAACTTGAAGCGATATCAAAGGCGTTATACGCCGGATTTGATCTCAAGGAGATGACAATCTTCACCATTGAACTCGGCAATGGAAGTCCGCAAGGAGGAAATGAAAAGTCGAAAATTACAAGAGGAACCAAGTCTCCACCATGTGACACATGTGCGGAATTGCTTGGAGGACTGGGGCTGAAGGTTGCACGGTAATCAGATGGAAGAGCGAATAATGGAAGTTGATGTTGAGGCAAGATTGATTGAAGAAATGGAAACTTGGCCAACTCGTCTGTTGAAGAGTCAAGTAGCTGCATTTTGCAAGTTGACGTTCTCTCAAATTTTCAAAGAGCAGATCGAAACTGCTAAAGTAGAGTGGTCAGAAACCCCTTCAAGAGAACTCCAGAAATCGCTGGAGGAAAGACAAAAAGGAAAGCCCCAGACAGAGAGTGCCGAAAAAATCAGACAAGATTGGATGGAGTCGCTGCGAAACGTCCTGATTGGGCTTTGGCAAGATGTTGAGGGGCCGATTGAATATGACGTGGATTACATCGCATCCGGCATCGGAGTCGTGACTGAATGTATGGAGTATTCCGGGTTTACGCGTGCCCAAATCGAAGAAACCCTGTCGATTTTGCGACCGAAAACGGGGGGTAAATTTTGATATTAGTTCTTGAAGATTGAGTTTTCTGCTTCTCCTTTTGTTTTATCAAGTTATTTGTATATCTGCCAAATTCACCCCAACGGGCCGTTGCTTCAACTCCTGAGATTAGTTCTCCATATACGGCTTTAAAAGAAAAATTGTTGGAGACAGAGTGAGATGATCAGGCCGATTGATATTGTTGATCGCGAGCTTACCAAGCTTCCGGTCGAGGTGTTGAAATCAAATCTCAAGGCAGGCAGCGCCCGGATTATGCGTGAGATTTTTGATGAAGATATACAATCTGCCGAAATTCAGGAAGATGATATTTCAGCCGAGGATCTGGCAAAAAAAGTACTGGAGGAATCCAAACACGGGAAATTGGAGAAACAAGACCCGCAGGAGAGAAGACTATTGTGGCGCGGGTTACTACGAGAAGATCTCATTGAGATGTGGCATTTCGTGCAAAATCCGAAAGTTGACGATTTTGAGCAACTGGCCTCGGACGTTTCTGGCGTGTGGGGAGCATTACAAAGAGCTGGATATTCCGAAGAAGAAGTTGTGCGATATCTGTCTTATTTCTTGGAGCCATCAAAAGCTGAAGCGGACTGACTCTCCGTCGTTGGTGAATGGAAACAATGCGTTGTTCCGGTCAGCGGCTCTGTGTGATCAAAGCCCGGTTGTTTGGAGCATGACAGGTCGTGTCGGCATCTTCCGAACGCATCTGTCATGCTCCCTACACGGCGCTGCTACCCTTTGGCTTCAGCCTTGGCATAGATCTCCTTTGGCGCTTGTGAGAAATATTTAAACAGGGCCGGGCACAGCCAGCCTTCATCCTCGCCGTTGGACGTATACCAGTTGCCGCCATGCTCTTCACGGAGCCAGGTAAGCTTGCGCTGATAGCCGGGGAAGGGGTTCTTTGAGAACAACAACTTGAAACCCTTCTCCGCATCCTGAATCTCTCCGACCGCGCCATCGATCATATCCGGAATGCCGAACACAAACGGCTCCTGCACAAGGTCCACCGCCGGATCGTCAAACACCCAGACTCCTTCGTAGAGATAGGGGAAAATCACCATCATTGTGTTGTCCATTAGACTGATCCGTCTCTTGCTTTGTGCACTGTGCGCCAAAGTAAACTCCACCGGGTGAAACTGCATGGTGGATGGATTTATTGGAAAGGAAAACAGAGTTGCGCAATGTGCGCGCTCATTTTCAGGTTGTATTATCTGAAAGGAGTTGTATAAGTTCATCTTTTGTTCTCGTCAACTAAAAATGACGAACTTCAAAAGACCCGCCGTTGAACCGGACTTGCCGCGATGAGTGAAAAATATGTGTCGAGCCAGTGCATCGTTCTGAAAGAGATCTCCGCCTTTAGGGGACAGAAAGACAGCGATGATTTTTTTGAAGATATTTCGGAAATCCCCGATACGAAGACCGCTCAGTTTGAGTTTCGTGTTCGCATTGGTGAAACCTTTACCGGTCCGAATACGTATGAGGAGTATTGGATTAGCGTTGTGACCGGAGATCTGTGGGAAGGATGGCCTTATTTGTGGGGGGATGAGACTGAAGTGCGGGGCGGTCTGATCTATATGGCCAGCTTCAATTGGCGTCGGGCAAAAAAGGCTATCGAAGATCTCATTGCCCGCTGCGACAACGGTACGCTCTACAGCAGCATGCCCAAGCTGGTTATGCATTTCGAATACAACGATTATTACTTCGGCCCGGATGAGTAGGGTCGAACAACATGCAGCACCAAGAATTCACCATCATGCAGAGCAGCGCCAACAATTACGATACGTTGAGCGCAGAAATCTCGCAGGACGACCAGATTATCTGCGTGCTTAATCAGGATGGCGGCCCGGATAATATTGTCATCGAGTTCTTTCCCTATGTGGAGGAAGAAGAGAAATTGGCTGTTTCCTATTCACCATTTCTTGAAGTCCTTGAACTGGCAAAAAACGTCTGATGGAACGGTAAATAATAGCCTGATTAATTGTGCTGAGCGGAAACGGGCGCAGATCAGGATCAAACGACCTTGTGACGCATTAAGAAGATAAACAGATGGCGGATAACGACTTACGGATCATTCTGACAAGCGAGAGCGAATATGAAAAACTCGCGGCAGATATCATGATCGGCAAAAAGTTGATTTGTACGGTCAATCAGGATCAAAGTTTGGATGATCTACTACTGAAATATTTGCTACGTTGATTGTAGCTA
This sequence comes from Stappiaceae bacterium, assembly GCA_039976075.1. Classification (GTDB taxonomy): domain Bacteria; phylum Pseudomonadota; class Alphaproteobacteria; order Rhizobiales; family Stappiaceae; genus JBDWFY01. Next base: position 7,506 of record JBDWFY010000020.1, on the reverse strand, counting down.
TTAAATTTTCAATTGTGCAAATAAACTTGGTTTGGATGAACATCATATCAAAGTTAAAACTCTGTTTCTTGGTCGTTATTCTATTGTTCAGTTGGTCTTGCACGGCTTTTTCCGAGGAGACCGAAACTTGGGCCGAATGGTCTCCTGAATATTACAACGCTAAACCGGAAGAGTTATTGAGCGTTATTTTTCCCGGCGCAACCTTTATCGACTGCGGAAAGATAGCCGAACCCACCAAATGCCTAAATAATCGAAACGAAATGGTTTCTGCACTCAGAAAACTAAATAAGATAAACTATATGTATTTCGGGAAAGAGCTTGATAAAAATAATGACCAAGTCGTCCGCTTTCTTGAAGAGGGTTATTGGGATATATCCATCTGCTTTAAATATAATTGTAATAGTAGTATCAACTCTGCCGAAGAAAAATCCGAATTTTATTATAAATCCTGGAATTCATTAGGTCGATATCTGTATTGCAGGTATGTCTTTCTGTCTGCGCTAAAGCGGGTACTGCCTGATATTTCGAGATCTTACGCAGAGAAATATCGCCTGAATCTATACTCAAGATACGAATGCCTCGTGAATGACTTCCCGCAGCATTTATTCAATTATGTCAACAAAACGCACCATGTCTTTGGACATGACAGGTTCTGATTTATGAGGAAGAGTCGGTCACTATGCGTCCAAACCGTATAACGGCTTTTACTCCGAGAAGTCGCCGGTCAGCTTCAACGCGATTTTGCTGTTTGACGCAAAAGTCAGACGGTCTTTCGTCGGCAGCGCAAACCATTTGCGGCTTTTAGGGCGGGATTTGTCCCGTAGTCTGAGCCGCACGGATTGCGACCTGTCGCCATCCAATAGGGTCAAGTACGTGTAGCTGCAAATGCCATGAGGCAGGAGCTAAGTGATGTCCGACAATTTCTTCCGCGAATTGATGGTCAGGTATCATCGAAAGGTCCAGCCCTCATGCGCTTAATATCACTTAATCGGAAACTTGCCGACAAATTCGTCGATGAAAATCAAACGATTGGCGCGCAGACGCTGTTTGCCGAAATTTTTTTGGTTTGCTTTGACACTCATGAAGACAATGCAAAGCAGGAATTGAGCGATTTAATCGGGTCGGAAGATCTGAAGGAACGCAAGCTTCCGGCGCCACCTTTATCGGAAACTATGCACAACGAATTCGATGACCTCTATTTGGATGCGCAGGAGGTCGGCAATCAGGATTTAGCAGAAAAATACTTCAAGATGGCGCGCATCCTGGCGGCAATCGAACTGAACAAAAATGCTGTTTCGAGCACAGATTTTAGTGAAGCAGCCTACGAAGCGCTGATGTCGACCGACGATCCGCAGAAATATGCAGGTGAAATGCTTCAAGCGATTGAAGAAGCGGAATGAAACTCGAACCTTTCACCAGCCTTCCGTCCCCGGCGCGCCTTTGATCGGGCCCTTGATGGCTCGGGTTATCCAGCCTGCATAGACACCGCCAGGCTGGGGCGTCACGTGTTCGTCGCCGTCAAGACTGGCTGCTCCAGCGGGGACGATCAGAAACATAAATCCCAGCAAAAGTATGAACAACTGTGTGCATTGCGCAATTGCAACCGACGCAATGCTTGCTGGCAGACCTGCAACTGCGCTAAAACTCTGGGATGAGAAAATTCCCTTTTCAACGGTTCTCGAACGTTTCTATGGTGGACGGTTTAGCAGCGCTATATCCAGAAAGAATATTGCGGAACAGTTAGAAAAAGCCGGATCTGGAGCGCGCGGAATTATAATGGGTTTCCGTGGGAAAGATGAAATTGCACATGTATTCAATGTCGTAAATCAGAAAGGCGTAGTCCGCTTTCTTGATGGACAAACTGGAACGGTAGCGAAATTTGAAAATGCAGGATATCTGAGCTTTCATTTACTATGGACAAATAAGCCCAATATTATTTGACCAATCAATATGTCTGTAAGGTGAACTAATGATTACATATGATCAGGCTCGAAAAATCGCCGATGCCCATGTCGCTGAAAAAGAGGCTTGGTTTTTCTCGGAGTTGGAAAACCCCGAAGCGATTGACAAGCTAGAGATCGGTAAGGTCTTTGAGAGATCGTTTGGTTGGGTCTTTATGTATGGCTCCAATCGGTTCTCCGTGACACAACGGGCTGGAGATATACTCATGTTCAATGCTCCTTTTGCTGTTGATCGCAATGATGGTAGCATTACTGAGTTTGGCGCGTCGGCTCGTCCGGCGGAGTTTTACGTGGATGAATTTGAGAAGGAATGGCTTGCGAGGCAGCAGAAGTGATGCTGCATGTGCGGGAGAGACTATTCCCTATGCGGTCGCCCAAAAAACGTCCAGAGCAAAAAGTATCGAGCGTTCATCTTGATGTGAAACCATGAGTAAAAATAAGAGTCCAGGCAAAGGCATTATGCTTGGTACCATTTTCGTGGACTGGCATGAAAAATTTTATCATGACCTGTCTGACATCCCCGATACAGAGAGCGTGAAAATTCATGTCATGATGGAGATCGCCAGCGCATGGAAGCCAAAAGATTATCAGCTGTTCACTGTCGATATCTATACCGGTGCGTTTGCCGGTGATAGCTGCGCCTACCAAACGTTTATGGAATTCGATGGCGTTGAGGTCGGTTGGGCAATGATCTACATGACCAGCTTTAACGGCAAAAAGGCGCAACAGATCATCGAAGCCCTGATCGCGCGTTGCGACGAGGGCTCGCTGATCAACAGTCGGGATGCTCTGAAGGACACCTTCGACTGTTTGGACGACTGGTGATCGGGCTATTGCCTTGGGTCGGGCTGAAGAACCTCATTCTGAGCATGCCCAAAACTCCTGTTTAGACGCGTTGCTTTTAGAAATGATGACCGACCCTTTCCGCGATCCGCTGAAGGCAGGGTCGATTCACGGGAGCAACCAGCGTCTGTGCAAAATATATCCGGGTCTACCTTAAATGTTGCGAAAAACGCAACGATTGTGATAATAAGGTCCAAATGTGAATTCCGTCATCGTTGACAGGAGACCCCATGGCACGTGTACCGATTTTTGAAGGCGGCCGGCGACGGGCGCCTTTGCATCAGAGCAATTTCACTGTGCGGGCACGGCCCGAAGCTTTTGGTGCCGCTGCCGGGCGTGGGCTGGCGGCGCTGGGGCAGGGCGTGGGCGATGTCGGCGAGGCAATCACCACCGTCGCTGACCTGCGCGCCCAGAACGCCCTGAAAAACGCGCAGGCTGATTACATGGAAGGCGCCCGTGCGCTGGTCAGCGATCCCGAAACCGGCTTCCTGTCGCGCACCGGATCAGCGGCGCTTGAGGGTCGGGCGGAAATTGAGGCGCAACTGCAGGACCTTGGCAGACGCACCGCTGAAGGCTTGCCCCGGCGGGTACAGCCCCAATTCAAAGACTTTGAGATCGGCTATAACACAACGCTGGGCGGCGAAATGCTGCGCCATGAAGCCCAGCAAACAAAGGTCCAGACCCGTGCCGCCTCCGAGCGCCGGATCTCCACTCTACGGCAGGAAGCCATCCGCAACCACACCGACCCGGTCGCCCATCTGGCGAGCCTCGCTGAAGCTGAAGAGGAAGTCCGCACCATGGCGGGGTGGGAGGGGCTGTCCGGCGAAGCCACGGAGCAGATGCTTGCGCAGCACCGGGACAATGTGCAGTCGGATATCATTCTGCAAAAGGCCGAAGCCGATCCGTTTGCGGCGGAGGTCTATTATGAGAACGTCAAGGACGGCCTTCAGGAAGAAACCCGGCAGCAGATCGACACGGTACTGCAGCCGACCCTGACAATCGCCCGGGCCGAGGCCACGGCGAGTGAGATCACCGTCGGTCTCAATGCGAACGGGAACGGCAATCTGGTCCACAATACAGCGGATTCGCTGGTCGAGAATGTTGCGAAAAACGCAAATATTCATGTTGAAGCTGCGAATAACGATACGCCTGCGGGCTTGGCCGGCAATGACGCCTTCACGGTCCCCGATCCGGAGCGGGCGCAGCGCATCGAACGGGTGCGTCAGCGCGTGCGGCAACGAAGCGATATCAACGCCCTTCGGCTGGCCCGTGCCGGTGTCATGCTCTCACCAGGCAATCTGCTGCTTTCAACGATTTTGGGCGCACCGATGGCGATTGCCGTCAACCGGGCCGACCCGGCAAGTCCGCTCGCCTCGGTTCTGGCTGACGAACTGGGACTGGCTTCTGATGCACCGGTGAGAGCCGAGCTGGACAGTGAGCTTGGCGAGGCCACAGCAGGTGATCTGAGCGCCGAGTTTTCCAAAGGTGCCGCAATCCATGTCGGCGGCGTGGATGTCGAAGCATCGCTTAACGGGGTGGCAGATCCTGAAGAGCGGTCGCTGGTCCGCAATCAGCTCACAGCCGCTCTGACCACGCAGGACCGGCAGCGCCGCGAGGCAGCCACCGCGCGGATTCAGGGAGCCTTCGCAGCCATCAAGGAGGAAGGCAGTCTCTCCAGCCTGTCACTGGAAGACCGGGCTGAACTTGATGGCGAACTCCGGCAGGCCGCCCTTGAGTATCAGCAGGCCTTCGCTGCGGGCGGCGATCCGAAAACCGACTTCGTGTTGGCCCATGTCTGGGCCCGCCAGTTTGCCGAAGACCCCGACGGCTTCTCTGCCGTCAATATCTACAAACAACGTCCCAGGTTCAGCGACGCCGCCTTTGGTGTTCTGGAAAGTTGGCACGAACTGGCGCGCAACGGCTCGGATGAAGCCGATGAACGGGCGGCAGAGATCTCCTCCCTCATTGGTGAAGCAGGCACTTCTCTCACCGAAGCGGGCATCGATCTTGGCAATCTGAACGAAGAAGACGGCAACAAGGCATCCAGGTTCCTGTTCCGCTTTCTGACCGATGCCTATGCGTTCCGGCTCGCCAAGGGTCGTCTGCCGAACACAGAAGAAAAACTGGAAATCGCCCGGCAGCTCAGACCGCTGATGCCGGAGGTGCGGGCGGACGATACTGCCTCAGACCCAAGAGACAGCGATGTCTGGCGGGCTGCTTACGATCAGGCATTGCAGGACGTAGATGGCGACGAAGAGAAGGCGGTGCAACAGGCGGACAGCGCCATCGCCCGCCTTTCTGCAGCGCTACGCGATACTGCCGGAAACTCCGAGCAATCTTTGGCGATCTCGGACGCGGTGCGCGAGCAAACCGGCAATCCTTCTGTGGAGCGAGAACAGGGTGCGCGCGCTGAACCTGGCGGTCTGTCTGTGCCTTCCAGCGCCATTACAGATGCTGCGATCCGCACAGGGTTTGATGAATTCCAAAGCAGTCCCGAAGAGGGCGTTCAGGTTGCCTCGCTCTATGGCAGCGGAAGCGGGATTTATGGACGTTATCGCGGCGATGGCCGGATCATCGAATTCCCCGATGGCAGCAGGGGGCCAGGCGGCAACTTCTGGGACATGCAGCCCACCGGGCTCGATGACGATGAAGAAATCCGCGAGTTTCTGAGCGCTGTTGGAAACCTAATCCTGGATTTTACGCCGCTCGTCGGAGATGCAAAGGCGTTTGATGAGGCGGAAGATGGCATTGATTATGCCATTGCAACCATCGGCCTGTTACCAGGTGCGGGAGACTTAGCCGCAAAGGTCCTGAAGGCTGCCCGTTCGGCAAGTCGGGTCAGGCGCGTTGGTTTGAGAAGGCCAATCAATTATCGTTTCGCAAACCAAGTTTACCCACTTAAAAAATTGAATAAAGAACTAAGAAGGAAGTATCCACATAGTGTGCCTTTCAACGGTGCCGGTTTTCCCGATTTCTCAAGATATTCGATTAAAAATGTGAGAATTGATTTGGGCAACTCAAGAGGTGTCGACTTTGCCAGGGCCGACAAGGCTGCGGGGTATGGGCGCGGAAATCCAAGGCCTGATGACTATACTTGGCATCATCATGAAGACGTTGGATATATGCAACTCGTTCCTGAGGATATCCATGAAGCTGTCAGGCATACTGGCGGCATAGCAACAGACAAGTAGGTAGATCGATGAAAGTGCTAATTAGACGAAGTAATCAGCCGGTCGACAATGGCGACTTGTTGAAATTCGAAAAATCCATAGGCATTGAATTACCGGAAAAGTATCGCGAGTTCCTATCTACGTACAATGGAGGTCAACCTGACCCAAATGCGTTTCTTTACAAGGACAAATCACAAGGGTCTCTGGTTGATTATTTCCTTGGGCTTGATGTAGCAGGGCGAGCCAATCTTGAACGATACTACCATAGGTACAAGGATAGGATTCCTGGCCGTTTCATTCCAATTGCATATGATCCGGGCGGTAATCTGATTGTCATTGGCACGGCTGGAGAGACGAACGGCCAGATATTCTTCTGGGACCATGAGATGGAAGCGGAAGAAGATGAACAACCCGATATGAGCAACATGCACCTTGTGGCCGACAGTTTTGAGGAGTTTCTGGCGGAGCTGTATGAAATTGTGATCGATTGAAGTTTCAATCTATTGCGACTTGCGGCGGTTAGATTCAAAGATTTACAACTACACTTGCCGCAGTCCGCGAAAACAGCCTTTTTGTGAAGCGGCTGTCGATGTAACGGCTGATACCGCTGAGGCCAATGAGATCGTTCTTTTTGACAATTCTCATCGGCATCTGCCGTTGTTCCAATCATCCAGACCTAACGGAATACGTTCGTCCGCCTTGTCGAGCAGCATGGTGGTGATGAACTGGCAGCTGGTGAGGAGCTGGATCGGATCCTCCTCGCTATCCAAACCAAACCAGTCGAGGCGCTTTCGCCGCAGGAACAGGACGTTGTGGTTCGGGCTCGGCTGGAACGACTGAACTTTCCTGACGCCGATGCTGAAGACCTCTCCTCCGTTTACCGGAACTGGGAGCCGTGGAAACAGCGCTACCAATATTTCCTGGATCAAAATGGCAGCAAACACGATGAAGCTGTTGCGATGGCGGATCTCGCCGTTGAGGAAGCGATCCGGATCAATACGGAAAATGCGGGCCTTCCGGCAGGTGAGCTCAGCGACGCACAATTCCGCTTCGTTCAACAGATCCGCCTGCAGATGAACGGCGAAGATGCCGCCGTCTTCAGGAAAAATCCGCCGCTTGTGCGCCCTCAACCGCAACAGGAACGCGTCCCTGTTCCGGAGCCCAAGGGGCAGAAACTGCCGGAGTTTCGTCACCGTCAGCCTTGGAAAAATCTGCATGCGCAGCTGCTGCCGTACTTTGGCGGCAACGATGCGATGGCGACGATAGTTGCCGATGCGATGATCTCTGCCGCCGAGAACCGCAAGCCGGAAGAGTTCACGCTTGGCGGCATGAACCTGGAACAGCGGGCTGTCGCTGATCAGGTGCGCTTCAACCGTTTCGGCGGCCCGGAAGACGTGCATGGCCCCGGGCTTGAACTGCTTGAGAAGCCTTTTGATTGGGGACTTCTCGGCCTCGTGGTCGATTTCCTGCCGGTCATCGGCGATGCCAAGGCGTTTGCCGAGGCCGAAGACGCGGTGGACGTCGGCATTGCG
>JBDWFY010000019.1:0-234694 GCA_039976075.1 Stappiaceae bacterium | reverse complement strand
ACAATGTAAATGTGGCTGTGAACCGACAATCCAATGAAAACGAGAATGAAGAACAGCGAACCGCCATAGAAAATATTCCGGGCCGCACTCTTCGTGAGAATTTCCCGCATTAATTTTCCCTCGTTCGAGAATTACTAATGCTCAACAATCTGACACCTTCAAAAATTCCTTCTTTGCGCACGCACAAACACACGCAACGTGCAAACCGTATAATCACAAGACAAAGGAAGAAGTCATGCAGATCTACAAATACGTAAAAGAATATGCGCTCGCGCTCATCCTCTACCCCTTTGTCTGGGGCGCTGTTGCAATCAATCTCTTCATGCTCAGCCTGGGATGGCAGGCTGTGGGGTTGGAGGTCTTGTCACCCCTCAACGCAATGCTCATTGCACTTCCCCTGGCCATACCGGCGAATATCCTTTGCCTTAAGTGGATCAGGTCATTGCTTGACCAGGCACAATAGGAAGGGAAGCACACATTCTGGAAGCGGGTTGGTCAAATAGATTTGCGTTGTTTACCGCACCTGGCCTAATTTAATGAGTTAAACAACATCGATAATCATTTGTTTTATATAACTTTGTATTCGAATAAAACTCCAACTCCGCTTCATAATTCATCATCCGATGTCTGTAAGCTGCCTCTCGATGACGGTGACGATCCTTTGGGATTTCTCGGGATCGAGCGCATCGGGATGCGGTGAAGCGAACCTGTCCCTGTCATTGTCGAAATACTGTCCGGAAGCTTTCTGAAACTCATCATCCAGCGCGGCCCGCACCAGAATATCCGCACCGACACGAAGATCTCCTCCAGCCACACCGAAACCCTCTTTGACCATCTTGCTGCCAAGCATCGAACCGGGATTGACCGCAACGATGGCCGGGCCCTCCGGAAGAGAAAGCGCCATGACGCGTGACCACATCGTCAGTGCCAACTTGCTTTGAGCGTAGGCTTCCATGTCCACCAGTCTGCTCTGCCCAACCAAAGCATCTTCATCGACTGGTGCTTGCGCGGCCGACGACAGATTGATCACCCTGCTTGATTTAGCCAGCACCGGCAGCAGGCGCTGCGTAAGCAAATAGGGCGCAAACGTATTGACCGCGAAGCGAACATCAAATCCATCTTTCGTGGTCAGCACCGGTGCCTTGAGTATGCCTGCATTATTGATAAGAACGTCCAGTTTCCGGTGTTTCTCAGACACCTGCTGAGCCAGCTTGACCACCTCGGCCATCTCAGAAAAATCGGCCACGTAACTTTCAACCAATCCGCCACCTGACAGTTGGGATAGCGACTGCACAGCGATTTCCAGCTTGGCTGGATTGCGGCCATGCACCAGCACTTCGTGCCCCCGTGAGAACAGGTATTTTGCCGTTTCCAATCCAATGCCATCGGTTGAACCAGTAATAAGAATTGTCTTTTGCATGGTTATGCATTCCTCAATCGTATCGAGCAAAAAACCGGATCACTATCGTCAAACTACGGAAATCTACAGAAAACTACAGCTTCTTCGCCACCTAAATTTGCTGCAAATGAATGGCGATACCGGGCACTGAACAAATCAGATGGTGTTCCAACGGACTGACTTATCCAGGGGGCAACCGGTTCAGAAAGAACACAACGTCGCATCCTGCCGAAATACAAAGTCGACGATCAATTGGTCCTGTGGCTCATCTATCCCAAGTCAAACGTTCTGATCGCCAAGGTCAGATTATTCATCGACTTCCTGATCGAACGGATCGGTCAGTCTGTCCCCTGGAATGCGCCGCACGCTTAAGGCGCCGCAGGTCCTGGTGGTGATCCGTACCCCCAGGAACAGCTCGATCCCGCACATTTGCGTGAAGCCGTCCCCTGTGGGATGGTGCCCGCAAGCTTCGAGGGCAGTAAAAACACTTCCGGGAGATTGAGAAGAATGACGATAAATCTGGGTGCTGTTCCCCTTGTCATCCTCGACGTTCAAGACGCGATTGATCAGCCTGTCTGGGAAGGCAAGAACAATCCGGATTATCTCGCTACAATCCAGCGCCTTCTGGCTCACTGGCGGAACATGGGCTGGCCGGTAGTGCATGTCAAGCATGACGAGGCCACGCCAACTTCTAGCTACCACACTCATGGCCCCTGGAACGGCATCAAATCGGAAGTTGCACCGATCGCCGGTGAAACCGTAATTAACAAAACACAGAATTGTGCCTTTATCGGAACCGAACTGGATGCGGTTCTCAAAGGGCTGGAAGCAGAACACCTGGTACTGACCGGCGTGGTCATCCACAATTCAATGGATGCGACTGTCCGAGCCGGAAAAGCACTCGGCTATTCCATCGTCCTTCCCTCAGATGCAACCACTGCCGTGCCGGTCGCAGGATCGGATGGCACAACGTGGGACGCTGCAACCGTGAGCAACCTTACGCTTGCCATTCTGGGCAGCGACTATGCTGAAATTACAACGTCCCTTGAAATCGTGGAGCGGTTCCGGTGAAGCGGCCTCTACCGAGGAGTGGAACGTACCCTCTCAGAGCTGCGGTACTCCGGACATAACAGTACGGGCGTCGGATACAATTTCGTGCACGATTTCTTTTGCGGGCTGCACTCTCTGGACGAAAGAAACGCCCTGCCCGGCCCACATGGAGGTGGCCTCGATGTTCCCCTCCAGATCCGCGCCCGGCGTGCTTGACTGATAACGCAGAACGTCTCCTTGTCGTTTTGATTTGGCAAGAACATCTCCCTCTCCAGGCCGTTGCCCGGCTGGAGGGCAACCAGCTGCCTCCCACATGGCGACCGTGCTGTTCTTCAGTACCCGGTGCGGCGCTTCGGGCCATCCCAGATCAAACAGATTATCAAAATGAGCCGTGTCGTTTTCAGATGCTGCTATCAGTCTGGATAAATAGTCCGGGTGAACCGATGCTTCCTTAGCGGCAAGAAAACGCGTTCCGATCCAGGCACCGGATGCTCCAAGAGCAAGTGAAGCCGCCAACCCGCGCCCGTCCGCAATTCCGCCCGCAGCCAGGACCGGCACATCACCTACGGCATCAACGACTGCAGGAACCAGCGCCATTGTTCCGACCGTGCCACGCACATGGCCGCCGGCTTCCACCCCTTGTGCACATATCGCATCGACACCGCGTTCAACTGCGGCCTTCGCATCGGCTGCATTGCCCGCCGAATAGATTACCTTCGCACCACCGGATTTCGCCTGCTCCAGAAAGTCGCCAGGAGGTTCCCAGAACAAGGAGATAACCGGCACGCGCTCTTCCAGACAGGCATCAAGATGGTCCCGGCTTGGAAACGCCATGTTGAGATTGACCCCGAACGGTTTGTCCGTCAGGGATTTGATTTTGCGAACGGACTGCCTCAACGTTTCTGCATCAACATGCCAGAGCGGCGCCAGACCCATTCCACCGGCATTACTGACCGCTGCCACCAGTTCCGGGGTCACCGCACCGGCCATAGGGGCAAGCACGACTGGATGATCAATCTCGAACAAATCACAGGCGCTGGTTCTCATATGGCGGCACATCCCACTGTTGCTTTGGTGATGACATCGCAGCCACCCTATATAGTCCTGAGACAACAGTCGATGAGGTGAAGATCATGACCAACAAGATACATCCTTCCCGCCGCTGGGCCTTGGGTCAGTTGGCCTTTCTGGGGACTGCTGCAGTCCTTCCCACGCCTGTGTCAGCACGGATCATGACGCCGGAGCAAGCTGAGGGACCTTTTTACCCCCGGAAGAACATGCGGTTCACAGATCAAGACAATGATCTGGTTAAAGTGGCAAGTGCGCTTCGAGAGGCTGGAGGAGAGATCATTCTGTTGAAGGGTCGTGTTACGTCGCCCGACGGTACACCGGCTTCTGCCGCACGGATCGAGATCTGGCAGGTTGATAGTAACGGGCGCTATTTGCATTCCGGCGAAAGCGGAAAACATCCAAGAGACCCCAATTTCCAGGGATTCGGCTTTGCCATTGCCGATACTGACGGCCGATATGTCTTTCGTACAATCAAACCCATTGCCTACCCAGGCCGAGCTCCTCACATCCATGTGAAAGTATTCCACGGTGGCATGGAACTGACGACCCAGTTCTACATTGACGGCCATCCGCTGAATGAACGCGATGTCTTGTGGCGTCGGATGAGCGGGGAAGAACGGGGGCTGGTAGCGATGCGCTTTGCTCAAAGTACGCAAGATGAGGAAGCCACTGTTGATATTCGGCTGTAGAAGCGCATTCAGAACACCAGGTGTACTTCTGCCGTACCGGAACGCCAGCCCGGTAAAATTCCGTAACAGAATGTTGATAAAATCGTTACTTAAACGGCCACAGGACTGACCACATATCAGCCGTCACCGAACAAACGGCAACCGCTAACAATTCAGAACATAGGAGAGCAAGACGATATGACAATGATCAGCTCTGTCAGCCGCCCCTCGGCGTCCCTTCCCGCAGTGAACACCCGTACAGTCGGGCTGATGTTCGTCGCCGGGTTCGTTGCGACCCTTGGATTCGACTTATGGGGTCAGGTGATCAGCCCGGCTCTGGGATTTGCGACTTTGTCGCCTCATGGGTTGGCTAGAAGTCTCCTGGGAAGCCTTGGTCTGCCGAATGGTAATTTTGCAGGTTATTTTGTTCATTTCTATCTTGTCGGCCTGATTGGCTATCCCGTGGGATGGTTGTACATTTTTGCACCCATGTGGCAGCGGATCGTTGGTAACACACACTGGTTGCTGCCCTCTGCGATCTACGGGTTCGGTCTGTGGGTGTTTGCAATCGGCGGTATCACGGCCATTGCCGGTCTTCCGTTCTTCCTGAACTTCACCGGTATTGCCTGGGTCGCCCTGGTTGGACACGTCCTTTACGGGATTGTGCTTGTGGCAACGCTGAAAGCCATTGATCAGCGGTGACCACAACTTGCTAAAAACTCATAGAGCCGGCCCGGATTTGTCTGAATTTCTCTTCGGTCAGTTCCGGGTCGGTTTTCAAATCCCCAGTAAAGAAGTGTACCCGGCAGGCACTCATCGTTCCAATCGATAACCTAGAATGATCTCTTGTTCCTGAAGCCCCTTTACTTGATCGCCAAAAATCGCCCTCACCCCGAAAATCTTGCCGGCAACGCGCTGATTCTCCGATTTTTCCATATCGCTGATATACAGAAAACCTTCAAGCTCAGGCGCTTCAAACCGAACGTGCGGCTCCAGCCCGGACTTGTAAAAGACGACCGTGACTTTTTCCGACGTGCCGGGTTTGCGTAGTGTGATCCCGATCCGGACATGGGTGGCAACGACCTCATACTCATGTTTGATTGTCGTCCACACATAGCCAAGCCGCGTTTTTTGAGTGCAAATCCCAAGTGCCGGGAATCTGTTGCAAAGATCGGCCGATATTTTTCCGTACCCGACCGTTTTGTCCCCAGCCATCAACAAACTGACCAGCAGACTTCCGTTCTTGTCGAAAATCTCAACGGGGGTGGCTATGTCGAACCGCTTCAGACGTTTAACCTCCGCCTCAGGCAACGTGTCATCTGAAACGCCCCGCAGTATGGGTATCGCCCGGCTCTCGGTCGTTCCCACATCCTTCAAATCAATCTGCTTCAGGAGTTTGTTGCCATCCCTGATAATCCAAAGACGGATTGAGTGACTCGACTTGAACATCGTCTTCAGTCGAACCGTGATGCGTTGAGCGGTTGGAAATCGGATCAAGGCTTCGTAGCCGTGGCCTTTTGCAATATGTGTGAGTTGAAACACGCCCCGCGGCGGGGAGTTCTCGTTGCAGATAAATTCTTCCGCCACCGTGCAAAGCAGGGGCAATTCCACAATCGCCCTCATTCGATAGATGTGTCGTTTGTCAAGGTTCTCGGGAAAGAGCAGTTTCAATGCCGGTTCAAAGGTTTCCCGATCAGGCACGCCGTAAATCATAACCGATGCCCGGCCGCCGTAGTTCGGTGCCAGCACCGCAACATCGTTTCCAAACGTGGGATCGATTGCCTCCGCGGCCTCATCGAGCGTGAAGTCGGGGATCGGTCTGTCGGTCTCGTTTGCGCTCGCAGTCATGGCAGCAGCCGAAACGACCAGCCCGGTGAGAATAATCTGGAGCCACAGTTTTAGTTTCATGATCCGATCCCCTTGATTGCGGTATCCGAGAAACTAATGGAGGACGTTACACTGAGGCATGGGGTCATCGCCCCAATCGGGGGTATCGGAAATTTTGTCTGGCACTGCGCGGTCAAACCGACGTAGCTTGTCCCTAACACCACGGAACAATCAATCACGCCCCTACGCGTTCAGGCACAATCTGGAACCATCAAATGCCGCTGAAAATTTGTTTCTTCGTTTGCTTGAGTTTGTTCGGCCTGATGGCTCAGGCTGCCGCCCAGAAACTGAACCCGACCAAATCCGAGATCAACGCGTTTGTTGTCGCCGACAAGAATGAAGACAGAGTGCTCTCAAAATCGGAGTTCAAAACTTTTGTAAAGGCGATGGCCGCCGCCGGTCAGTCCACGGCCAGGAAGATTCGGTTTTTCGGCGCGTACGGCTATGCTTTTTCAATCGTCGACAAGAACGCGGACGGCATCGTCTCGCCAAATGAATTGCGATCCGCAGACGACGACTTCCGGGCGAAAAACTAGAGCGAAGACGAAGCGAGCCTCTATTCCCGCTCAATAACCCAGAACAACCGATAGTGCCCTTTATTGCCCTTATGTGTGGTCTTGAAATGATACTTCAGACCACGCCTTGTGACGTCCGGCTTGTTGGCGAGGCCCGCCGCCCGTTTTAACTGAACTTCCTGAGATGCCTGACCAAGATTGAGCGAAAACTTAGACGCTTCTTCCTCGACTTTCCTGGCAACGAAATCCCCGGATCTTTCGACCATGACCGCCCCTACTTTTCCCGCAGCCCCCTTGGTGACAATGGTGATGCCGATGGCACCAAGAATGCCGCTGCCGATGAACAATCCCTTGACGAGGTTTTTCTTCACCTTGTTCATTTTGCGAACCTGCGCATAGAGCACGATGTTCTGTCCCCGCCCCTTCCAGACCTCTTCGTCAAGCGAGTAAATATCGCCCTTCTTGAAGTTTTTCCAGGCGCCATCGCCGTCAGGAAATTTGCGCGGTTGCGCCGTCTTGCCGTTCTGGTGCTCAACCATCGTCATGATGAAGATATCGTCGTTCTTCTGCAGTGCTATTTTCTTGCCCTGCTTCATCACTTCGACACCAGCGAGGATGAGTTTATAATCGCCCTTTCGCGCCATCGCCGGACTGACCAGCGGCCCGAATATGAGCGCAACAGACAAAAACAGGTTCAGAATAAATTTGGCCATCAGATGCCCTCCCCCGGCATTCCCGCTTAATTTTTCGGACGTATTTTGATCAGTCGAATTCATGGGGTCAATTCGGTTTTCTATTATCTTGTGCATGACCTTACTCGTCGGCAGTCCTGTAAGGGCGCTGTTTGTGGTGCCCAAAACGCGAATAGTTTTGCTTCACAGCGTTCGACCCCAGTTCGCCCACCCAGATGGCTTTGCCCTTGTATTCAATACGATAGTCGCCGTAGTCGAGAGCCGAGACCGATAAATGGCGGGTTGTCGACTGCATGCAATCCCGCGTGCTGATCCTGCTGCGCCGCGTATACCAATAATCCCCGTCAATCCGGAGTACTTTCGCCTTGCGGTCGACCGACAGAGAGAACGTATCGCGCAGATTGCGGGCAGACGTCGCCAGGCATCCCGTCGCAAGCGACACGGTCACCCGATGCGTTTGAGGGTGCCAGGAAAATCCGACCTTGGCGTTGCGTGCTACCTCACGCGGGTATTGCTTCGGTGCAAATTCAGAAGGCGATGCCCCTTGCTGCGCATAAGCGGAAGGCTGTATCGCTGTTGCAAGTAAAGCCAGGCCGATCAGTTTGATGAATGTATGCAACGTCATGGTGGTGATCTCTCGGTTGTGCTGTTTCGTGCAAGGTAACCGGCGAGCACCGTGTTGCGTATGGGGTCAATACCCCAAAACTTTCCCGCACAGGAGCGGGACATAGAAAAGCCGGCATGCGTTCAACCATGCCGGCCTGAATTGTGGAATGCAGTCAGATTATTAGTCTGCAGTCAGGAACATATGCGGCAGCCCGCCCTTCTTGCGCGGTTTGTAGATTTCATCACGAATGATGAAGCTGATTTCCTCATCACCCAGTTCAATCGTTTTTGCTTCTTTGCCGTATCGATTGACAAGATAGGTTTCAGGCTCGACTTCGGTGAAACTGACACTTTTACTGCGCGACCCCATGCAATCCGCCGAGCCAATTCTGAACTTGTCTTTGGTCCGTGTAAGCAGCTTGAAGCGATACCCTCCCTGAATGTCAAACTGCAGATAATCCCGGTCGAACCAGACCTTGAAATTGGATTCCGGGCCACGTCCTCTATGTGCTGAAAGACATCCAGTGAAGGAGGTAACGGTCACCGTCTTCTCTTCCGGATTCCAGTCAAACCGGACATCGGTTGGGTGGTCCTTGAACCGGGGCGGTCCCTTGGTTTCTGCCTGTGCTCCTGCGAGCAGAACTGCGCTTGCGATGAAGAAGGTGCCGAGTAGCTTGTTGATCATGATTTTGTTCCTTGCGGGTCTGGCGGTGCGTTTCGTTGACAAGAAACTACGCTCCCGCTCCCATACTGGACATGGGGTCGATACCCCAATCTGCTATCGCCCTGAAAAGAGCGACCGGCTTGACCTTCTCCGCAAGCCTGATTAGGGTCGTTTCGTCCAACCGGGTGCCAGTTTGCACCTCAATCAAGAGAGGGTCGGATGTATTTAACGCGATACCACATCCGTGGCCCCGTCCATGCCCCGCAAATGCGTTTGTGGGGCTGATCGAAGGACATTCCGTCTCACCGATCTGCCCTGATGGCAGCCTGACTGGCTGAATTTTATTTCAGATCGAAAGACGATACCGATGACCTTGATCAACCTGCGCAATATTGGCGTTACGCTCGCAGAGCCGCTCTTCTCCAACATCAACCTGACCATCAGCAAAGGCGACCGGGTCGGCCTTGTTGCCGCAAATGGACGCGGTAAATCCACCTTGCTCAAGGCTATCGCCGGAGAGACCGAAACCACCCACGGTGAAATCACAGCTTCACGGGGTGTATGCATCGGGCTGGTCTCACAAGACGTGCCCGAAACGCTGCTTGACGTACCAATCTACGACGCTGTGCTGGATGCACTCGACGCTGACCAGGCTGAAAACGAAAGCTGGCGCGTCGACATCACTCTCAACGATCTGCAAGTCCCATCCGACATCTGGGGGCAACCGCTTGGAACCCTATCCGGTGGTTGGCAGCGCATCGCGCTGTTGGCGCGTGTCTGGGTGAGAGAGCCGGATGTGCTTCTGATGGATGAGCCGACCAACCACCTGGACCTCAACCGTATCGGCATCTTGCAACAGTGGCTCGAAACAGTGGCGCGCAGTACACCGTTTTTACTGGCCAGCCATGACCGGGCCTTTTTGGACGCTGTAACCAACAAAACCTTTTTTCTGCGCACCGAGCTTTCACACACATTTGCCCTGCCCTACAGCCAAGCTCGTCAGGCGCTCGATGAGATTGATCTCGCTGCGGCGCGCCAAAACGAAAAGGAACTGGCCAAAGCTGGTCAACTGCGACGGCAGGCGGCGAAACTCAAAAATATCGGGATCAATTCCGGATCCGATTTGTTACTCACCAAAACCCGGCAACTCAAAGACAGAGCAGACAAGATTGAGGAAACCTCCCGCCCCGCTCACAACGAGCGCTCGGCTGGAAAAATCCGGCTGACAAATTCCGGAACGCACGCAAAATCACTGGTCACAATCGACGAAGCGGAGATATCAACACCAGGCGGCAAAAGTCTGTTTCGTGTTGGCCCGCTATGGATCAATCGCGGTGACCGTATCGTCGTGCTGGGCGCTAACGGTACCGGTAAAACGCTTTTCATGACCCGAGTGATCAGCGCACTTGAAGAAGAAAGCTCGGACATACGTATTGCGCCATCGGCGGTGCCGGGTGTGTCAGATCAGGCCCTGTCGCAACTGGATGCCTTCAAGAGCCCCATGGACGCAGTTACAAGCAACTCCGATGTCGGAGACCGTAATGCCCGCGCACTTCTTGCCGGAGCCGGAACCAACATCGGCGTTCAAGACAGTCCGATTAGTACACTCTCCGGCGGTCAGCGCAGTCGATTGGCCATGCTCATGCTCAGATTGGCCCAGCCAAATTTCTACATTCTGGATGAACCGACCAACCATCTGGATATAGAAGGTCAGGAAGCGCTGGAGCAGGAACTTCTGGCGCATGATGCGACGACTCTCCTGGTAAGCCATGATCGAGCTTTTGTGCGTAACGTGGGCACGCGCTTCTGGCAAATTGAGCGACGGCGTCTCCTAGAAGTCGACAGTCCGGAAGCGTTTTTCTCCCAGCAACTGAAACATTGACCGGTTTAGTACTGCCGGACACACTATTCATCTATTTTGGTATTCAAGATTTCAAAACGCTTCTGAGGGTCCCCATGATAAAAAACCCAAATCACATGACAATTGCCGTGAACAACGTCGAACCGGCGAAAGAGTTTCTATCCCTGCTGGGTTTTGAAGAAACAGAGCGGAAAATCATCTCCGGGCCGGTGATGGAAGAATATCTGGACGTTCCCGGCATAGAGGCCGAGCATGTCACAATGGTGTTGAAGGACTGCAATCCATATTTCGATATCCAATTACTCAGGTACATCAATCCCGCACCGACCCAAAACGAGCACGTCCGCGATCTCACGACCATCGGCTTCAATCACCTGTGTTTTGCGGTAGACGATCTGGATGCGACACTAGCCAAACTCAAGGCAGCTGGCGTCAAAATGCGCAACAAGGGAATGGAGTTCCGTGACTACAAAATGGCCTTCATCTGGGGGCCGGAAGGCGTGACACTAGAGCTGGTTGAGAAGCTCGGCTGACTGAGCCAACAGGTCAGACCGTCCAGATGAGACAGTAGATCACGCCGCGTGTTCAGTCAGAATAGTGCAGGCCACCGCATTTGGCCTCACTCTTCAGACTGTGTGTCTTTGCTACGCAGAAGCAGACCAAAACTCAGGATGCTCAACAGCGCGACCACGGCGACATAAACACCCAATTCCCATAACGCACTGAAATGAAGCGTGGACACACCGGCATTGAACAGGGCTCCTCCGGTGGCGGTAGAAAACCCGATAACGGCAGTGGACGCTCCTGCTTTATCCCGAAAAATGGTCATGGCACCGGCATTGGATGCAGGGCTGACAAGTGCGCAACCAAAAATGAAGATGCACGCGGGAAACAAAACACTGAAGGTGCTCATTTCAATCAACACGTCGAAAATAAAAAACACACTTGCCGCAATTATGAATGCCGCGATGGCGAGCAGGATAACTCTGTCTGATCCAATTCTTGGCACAAGCATTCTGGAAACGAAACTGCCGGCAACGTAGCAGGCTGCATTGAATATCAGCAGGAAGCCATATTGATGCGGTTTATAGTTCAGATCCGTGACAAACAGGAACGAAGCCTCGGAGTAATAGCCAATCAAGCTGCCAAACGCGAGGCTATAGGCAAAAAGATACCCCAAAAAGCGTCGGTTGCAGAGTATGGTCGCGTAGCCCGTAATCGCTGCGCCCATTCTGAGTGAGGCAACCTTATTCTTGTTTGTTTCCTCCAGCCGAAACAGGCAGCTGAAAAACAGTGTCATCCCGACAAACGCGAGGAAGAAAAAGATACTGCGCCAGGACATCAGAAGGTCCAGATATCCACCAATGATCGGCGCAACTGCGGGTACAAGCGCCACTGTCATCGCCGCATAGGCCATCACAACCGCCACCTGAGGACGTTCAAGGGAATCTGACAGAATGGAGCGGGCGAGAACCGGCGCTACGCCCGCCCCGATAGACTCCAGCAACCGGGCAGCGAAAAACATGGTGATGTCAGAAGTGAACCCGGTGAGTGCTGCCCCGGTCATGCTGATCGCCAAGCCGGCAATCAGGATCGGCCTGCGCCCAAAACGGTCTGACAGCGGGCCCCAGATGAGTTGACTGAAAGAAAAGCCGATCAGAAAACCTGTAACGGTCAACTGCGCAATATTGGGTGATGTGCCGAGAATATTTTCAAGCTCAGGCAGGATCGGCAGATAAATATTCACCGAGAGCCAGCTATACACAAACAAAAATATAGCCAGACAATAGATAAACAGTCCAACCTGGCCTTCACGGGCCGGAACTTTTACGTCATCAGACATGATATAGTGTCGCCTTCTCCGTCACACTTTTTTCTGTTTGCCGACTCATGCCCGATGCCGACACTATCCTGTTGCGTCGCCCTTTGCACCTGCCGAACCTTAACCGATCCAAACGGTATTGGCAGAGCTGCTTCCGGCTTCACACATGGTAAAATTCTCATCTTTAATGTTGCATTTATCGCAACAATGTGATTATTTAAATTTGTTGCGAATTACACAACATTGGATATTCAGTAATGACGATTGAAATCGAAACAGATGTTCCGCTGCCTCAGAGGCATGGGCGGAAGAGCGGACGCTACGCGATCTATCCATGGTACTCGATGAAACCGGGTGACAGCTTTCGAGCGGAAAAGGAAAAATTGCGCAGTATCTCATCCTGTGCAAGCCGCGTTCAGCGGGACAATGAAGGCATGCGCTTCACGGTGAAAGTGATCGGCGAAGAGGTGCGGTGCTGGCGCGTATCGTAGCCACATATCATTTACTCATATTGTTGCGTTTTTCACATTTACGGAAATCCAAATGCTCTACAGAACTGATATTGACCATACCCTGCCGCTGATTATCGAAGGATTGCTGGTGCAGGAGGATCTGGACTGCCTGATCAGCCTGGCGGAGGACAGTGGCGGCATGATCGTCGAGCGGATCGAAGTCAGCGATCTGCGCAACGATGGCTCGGCCAAAATACTCTCACCGGCCCGCAGTGTAACAGCGGGTGACACTGTTCTTTGGACGGCTCTGCGCCACACTGCATCACTTGATGACATCCTGATTGAAAAGTTCTTCAACGCCCGGCGCGAAAATCGTCACTGGAGCCGACATAAGGCCCAGAACGGCCGCTGGCCGAACACACAATCTGTCCAATCCGCTCAGACAGCCGGAGGCACGGTGTGAGATACGACTGGACCGAAGAGGAACTGGCTCTGACTTTTGCTCTGCACGAGGCAGGCCGGTCACCGGAATTTATCGCTGCAACGCTGCGCAACAAGACCTGGCGCTCTGTTGCAGCCAAGATCCGAGAAGGCAATCGTCGCGGAAAGACCCCGCCCAAGCTCAAGCGACGCCGATACAAGGGAGCGCGCAAGGCCGGCATTTCCAAAGTCATCGCAGTTCAGCAACCTGGAGAAGTTCCAGTCACCCTGCCCTTTACGTCCGGCCTGGTGGGCGATGTCACTGAACTTACCGATACTTGAAACTGGAGTTGTTAAATGGAAAACTGGAGCAACTGGACCGACAACGTCACGGTATCCGCTCAGCACCCGCCCAGCATCACACCGGAGATGACTGTCCGGGTTGAAAACGGCAACCGGACAGTGTCGGTGGGAAAAGCACGGGATTTTAACTGGACGCTGATTTTACGCTACCAAACGGCGCAGCCGTCAAATCTGAACGGCGTTTAGATACCGGATTTCCGATGACACTGATCAGCACTGCCGTTTTTATGGAAGAAACCGGCTTGCGCCGCTATTTCGAGCCGCGCCGTGAGCACAATATGAACATAACACAGGCCAGAAAAGCAGCCAGCCGCTTCTGGGGGCGTCGCGTCCGCGAGGCCGGGCACCAGCTTGAGCGCATTTGCCTGGTTGAGTGCAGCGGCGTGAGTGTCCGAACTCACGAAAAGGTCGATGACCGCTGGCTCTGTTTCGCGCCACCCGAGGACGCCCCTGGCTATTTGAATGCCTGCCTCACCCTGGCAGGGTGGCGCGCATCCCAAGTATTTTTGCCGCCCCCAACGCTGGAGATAAACGGCTATGTTTATCGCCTGGATGTCTGAAGTGTCGGGGCTTTCCCCATGCGAACGAATGAAGTCCTCTACAAGTTCAGCGCTGCATCGTCAGACCTGCTCTCAACCTGCCAGGTACCAAAGACCGAAGAGGATGAAGAGGGCAATGAAGATCGTTTCTGCCATGATCAACGCGATTGCCTGTCCGCCAACATCGAGAACTTTTCGCAACGACACTTTCATACCAACAGCTGAAATGGCAATCAGCAGCGCCCACCGTGACACATCGTTGAGCACATCAACAACGACTTCCGGGATAAGTTCAAGCGAGTTCACCGTCGCCAGCGCCAGAAAGCCGAGCACAAAGACGGGAACCAGCGGCGGCTTTTTACCAAGGTCGTGATCGATGTCGCCCGCCATGCGCGCAAACACCGATATGACCAGAACAATTGGGGCCAGCATAGCGACACGGATCAGCTTCACCACTGTCGCAATGTCACCTGTTTCCGGAGAAATCGAATACCCGGCACCAACAACCTGAGCAACATCATGAATGGTGCCACCCAGGAAAACCCCGGTTGCCAGATTGTCCAGACCCAGAGTTTCAGTGAGCGGTGGATAGGCAATCATCGCAACCGTACTGAGCACCGTGACGCTCAGAATTGCGAAAATGAGATTGCGCTCGGAATATTCGTTTTTAGGCAAAACTGAAGCGATGGCTATGGCGGCAGATGCGCCACATATGGCCACCGCACCACCGGTTAGGATCGCCAGGCGCCAACCCCTGCCAAGTAGTTTTGCACCCAGAAGACCGAAAAGCATCGTCGCGAACACACCGGCAACTACCAGGCCTATCAGTTCCATTCCCAGCAAAGACAGCAATTCGACACTGATGCGGGCGCCCAGTAATGCAACGCCGATTCTGAGCAATGTGGATGATGCAAACTGCACACCCTCCACACACTGTCCTTCTTCAGTCAGGAAATGCAGTGCAATGCCCAGAAGCAAGGCCAGCAGCATTGCAGGTGCACCGTAATGCTCCGCCAGAAATTGCGCCGCAAGGGCGACCAGTGCCGCAACCAGCAGTCCTGGAAATATGGACTTCAGATTAGTTGTACCCGTCACGGCAAGATTTTGGATGTTCGACATTTCAAGCAGGGCCTCTTTTTTGTGACGCTGCGCGAGCGCCGGCCTTCTGGCAGTATTGACGACCTGCATACCAGCGCTATGTTCGATACGAAATTTCGGTCACAAACAATCTTACAAATCGATGGCAGTGGGATCGAACGAGGCGTTCAGGCACCCGCTACACAGGTGAAGCCCTCAAACTGAGGATGCCCTTCATACATGCCTTTATTATCTCCGGCATTGCGATGCGCCGCTCGGAAGTGCTCGGATTTCGTCCAGTCGAGAAATGACTGCTCGGAAGACCACAGGGTATGGGAGGCGTAAAGCGTTGTTTGAGTTTCCTCGTCTACCGGTCCCTTGAGGAGGTGAAACTGTTTGAAACCGGCAACCTCCTCCAGCTGTGAATCCCTGTTTTTCCATACATTCTCAAATGCGGTCTCATGGCCTTTTTTGATACGAAACCGGTTCATAGCGATAAACATCGTACACGCGCCTTTGTATTTCGATCCAAGACGATATCAGAACAATGAACTTGTTTTACGATGTCTCGGCTTTTTTGTCTCATACAGCAAATTCACCGTGCGTTAAGGGGAGATGCCGATGACATTCTGTCGCGGGGTTCTCACCAACGAAGCAGGTCGCAATGGATATCATCAGTCACTGATACCGGTCGAAAATTCACTTTATGGCAAATTCCGAACGCCTCTTGGGAGAAACGACAGGTTCCAACTGCCCGAATCTGTTGTAGGAAACATCAGCCAACCAGTTGAACGGGATTACAAAGATGATTAGCCAAAGTGACATGTTATGGACCGCAGACTTGATGCGCGCTGCGGCTCAGGCTGAAATACTGCCCCGTTTTCGAAAACTGGATGCCAGTGACATTCAACAGAAAACGTCCTCCATCGATCTTGTGACGGAAGCTGATGTGCTGGCTGAAAAATACATGACAGCAGCAATCAGGGCCAAATTTCCCGGAGCGCTGGTGATCGGGGAAGAGGCATTTTCCGAAGACGCATCTCTGCTTGATGGCCTTGCAGCCGCCGATCTGGCCTTTGTGCTTGATCCGGTTGACGGCACGTTCAATTTCGCCCGGGGCATTCCGTTGTTCGGTGTCATGTGCGCCATCGTCGAAAAGGGCGTCACGACCGGTGGCATCATCTATGATCCGATGGGTGAAAACTGGATCATGGCACGGCAGGGTGACGGGGCGCAGATGCGATGGGTTGACGGAGCGACTAAACCAATCAACGTAGCCAAAGCCGACGCGATTGGCGAAATGGGCGGGGGTGTTTCCTGGTATTATCTGCACGGGGACGTCAAAGCCACCGTGCTCCACAATTTGAGCAATTTCAAAACCGGCTTCGGCTTTCGCTGTGCTGCCCATGAATATTGGCTGGCAGCGACTGGCGGCGGTCATTTTGTCCTCTACAACAAGCTCAATCCATGGGACCATCTGGCCGGAGTGCTGATCCATCTTGAAGCCGGCGGCTATCACGCGCGACTGGACGGCAGCGCCTATGATTGCACGACACTTGATGGTGGTTTGTTGCTTGCGCCGGACGAGGAAAGCTGGAGCCGTATCAAGGATACTCTGTTTGCTCCGGTTTGACCGGCTGCGATGGACTATTCGATAAGACTTGGCAATGTTAGCGAGATAGCCGGCACGTAAGTTACAAGAATCAGGGCTGCCAGCATGGCCAGGTAAAACGGCCATATGGTCTTGAGCGCCTGCTCAATTGGAACTTTCCCCACGGCGCAGCCGACAAACAGGCAGGCACCGACCGGCGGCGTGCAAAGTCCAAGTCCCAGATTCATCAACATCATGATGCCGAACTGAACGGGGTCCATGCCTATTTTTTCCGCGATCGGCAGGAATATCGGTGTGCAGATCAGGATCAAAGCGGCCATGTCCATGATCATGCCAAGCAACAACAGCATCACATTTATCATCAACAGGATGATGATCGGATTTTCTGAGATGCTCACAAGCGCATCCGACAAGAGTGTCGGCACCTGATAGAGCGCAAGCATGTAGCCAAAGGCGCTCGCACTGGCGATCAGGATCATGACCATGGACGTCGTGCGGACAGAAGTCTGAACCGCGACTTTGAAGTCTGACCAGCTCAGCGAACGATACACAAATGCTGTAAGAACAAGCGCATAAATAGCACCGAAAGCACCGGACTCGGTGACCGTGAAGACACCGGACAGGACACCACCAACGATGATCACCGCTGTGACAAAACCCGGCAATGCGGCAACGGCGGATGCCAACACCACTCGCCATCCGGGAAACGGTTCTGAGGGGTAGTTGTGTTTGATCGCCAGTGCATACGCCGCGATAGCGAGGCAGATGCACATCAGAATGCCCGGCACAACACCGGCAAGAAACAATTTGGATATGGAGATGCCGCCCCCGGCTGCGACAGCGAATATGATCATGTTATGGCTTGGCGGAATAACAACGCCCGCTATGGACGACGTGACGGTAACGTTCACAGCATAATCGCCCTTATATCCCTTCTCTTTCATAACCGGAATCAGCAGGGAACCCAGAGCGGAAATATCGGCGACAGCGGAGCCGGATATACCGCCGAACAACATGCTGGAAAAAATATTCACAGAAGCAAGCCCGCCGCGAACGTGCCCAACCAGAGTGGAAGCAAAGCGCACCAGCCGCTGCGCAATGCCGCCATGCAGCATCAATTCACCGGCAAAAATGAAAAAGGGAATGGCCAGCAGTGAAAAAACGGTTATGCCCGATGTAATACGCTGAAACGGGATCAGCATGGGAAAGCCTTCAAAGAAGAAGGCCGCAGCCGCTGCTATACCCATTGCAAAGGCCACCGGAACGCCGATTGCAACACAGAATGCAAATAGCCCTAAGAGAAGTGCGAGACCCATGACCGTGCTTTCTGCGTTTACTTATCGGGATTGGAAATAACGTTTGCGAGACGTCCGACGATGCGGGCGCTGGAAAACACGAACATCAACGCACCGCAAACCGCTGCGGGAAATGTTCGGACTGATTCAGGAACATTGAGCATTGGCAGATCAGTCGACAAACCGAATTGCACCAGTTCCAGGCATGAAAGAAACATCAGCAGTCCGAAGCCGGCCAGTGCGACATCGACGACCAAGCGCAAAACCCGACGGACCGGAGCCGGCATTCCCTCGCGAATGAACGTAACGCCAAGGTGGCTGTTTTCGCGAATTCCGGCGGCCGCACCAAGAAATACAATGTAGCAGACGAGAACCAGCGCGAGTTGTTCCACCCACGTGGGTGTGTCGTTCAGCACATAACGACCGAAGACGAGCCAACCAAAAATGGCCAGCATGAACGCCATGAGACAGGATCCGATAAAGATGCAGGCCCGACTGAGAAAATCCAGCACGCGCTCTATTGAGCCGCAGATCTTGTCGCTCATACCAGTGCCCCCTGCCCGATTAGCGATCACTAATTAGAAAAATCCCCGCTACCGTAACAGCAGCGGGGAAAGTCTGGGAGGAAAATCAGTTGGCGTTTCTGATAAGATTCACCAGATCCGTCAGATCCGGGTTTTCTGCCAGAAATTTGTCATAGACCCCAGACATGGCTGCCTGGAACGGTGCCTTGTCGGCAATTTGGTTTACAACCGTGCCACTAGCCGTCACAGCGTCCATACTTTTCTTTTCCCGTGCCTGCCAGAGTTCACGCTGGTAGTCCGCGCTCGCTTTGCCGACTTCCTTCACAATGGCCTGGTCTTCAGGTGAAAGACTGTCCCAGGTTTTTTTGCTCATGCAGAGGCATTCGGGAATGATCAGATGTTCCGAAATCGAGTAGTATTTCGCAACCTCATGATGGCTGGTTGATTCATAGGAAGGGGGATTGTTTTCCGCGCCATCCACAACACCTGTCTTGATTGCCTGAAACACTTCCGCAAATGCCATGGGTGTCGCATTGCCGCCCAGTGATTCAATCATGCCGACGAACAGATCGTTGTTCATGACACGCACTTTCATGCCATTGACATCAGCCGGTTCATTGATCGGTTTGATGGAATTGTAGAAAGAACGCGCGCCGGCATCGTACCAGCCAAGCGCAACGATACCCTTCTTCTGCAATCCCTCATCGATTGCAGCACCGGCTTCACCATCCATCAGAGCATACATCTGATCGATGCTCTTGAAGATGAACGGTAGCGAAACAACATTTGTTTCAGGAACAGCCTGTCCCATCGGCCCAAGGCTGAACACACCAAAATCGATAGCGCCGAGCCTGATCTGCTCGATCGCATCGGGCTGGGAGCCCAGGACGCCGCCGTGAAAAATCTTGCCGCCGACGCGGCCATCAGTCTTTTCTGACACTTCCTTGATAAACTTTTCCATGCCGTGAGAGACCGGATAGTCTTCAACATGGATGTTCCAGCCGCGCATGTTATCAGCAGCAGCTTCAGCATAAGGTGCGTACAAGCCAACAGCTGCCGCAGTTACCAATAGGCTTCCCGCCAGAGCAAGGTTTCGTGATGATTTTAGGATATTCATGCAATCCTCCCAGATTTTTTTAACACGTGAAGGCGTCCTTTGATCTTGTCAGGAACCGCTAAACACAATACTAGGAGACTACCATACTAGTTTAAGATAGCAAGTGCTTTTTTGTTGAACACAGACCAAATGCAAACGTAGGCAAACAAACGCCATTTTGCTTTTAAGCGTCAAACAAGGAGATTTATGGATGTCTAACTCAAAACCCGTTGCCGATGGTCCCTTGCCGCAAATAACCTTTCCGAAGTTGGGTGGCGGAGAGATAAGCGTAGGTGGTACCCGGGATCGCTGGACCCTTTTCGTTGTCTATCGCGGCAAACATTGCGGGCGATGCAAAAAATATCTTGGCAAGCTGGAGAAGATGAAGGACGCATGGCAGAACGCCGGATTTGATATCGTCGTCGTTTCAGCGGACACAGAAACCAAAGCCGCGAACGACGTCAAGGAATTCGGCTGGACATTTGACATCGGCCACGATCTCTCTGAAGCTCAGATGCAGCAGCTCGGATTATACATATCCGACCCTCTGTCTGAGGCAGAGACGGATCGCCGATTTGCTGAACCGGGCATATTCTGTGTGCGCCCGAGCGGCACGATCCAGTTGCTGTCGATCTCCAACGGTCCCGCTGCCCGTCCGGATCTTGACGAATTGCTGGACGGCATGATCTTCAACATCAAAAACGAACGCCCTGCCCGCGGCACTGTCGGTCTTCAATAATACCTATTGGAAGACCGCCGTCGATCGATCGTAATTCGATGACGGCGGTCTCTTGTTCAGCGACTGTTCCGGTCCAGTTTCAATTGCGGACGACCATCGGACGTTTTTTCCTTCGTCACCCCATCGCTATCGATGAAACAGGACACCCGCTTTCTAAAGGCGGAAAAACTGTCGAAAGTCACAACATCAACGGGCTCATCAAAGTCGAATGTTACCCTGAACAGGCCCGGCGCGGAAAGCGTCTGAACCGCGATCACCTCGCCGGTGAACGCCTGCCCCAGATATTGGCCGGACACAGTCTGCCCAAGCTCTACCGGGCAGGTTGGCGGTCTGTTGCCCACTGCCGCATGGAGCGTGTTCCAGTCCTTGTAGCCGTGCTGATGCGCCAGCAGTTCCAGTGATCGGCCATGGCCAATTTCCGTGCCGGTTGCCGTGAGTTCGGCTCGCAGGCGTTTGGCCTGACTTTTTAGACTGTCAATTGACGGAAGATGAGAAGAACCATTCATCACAAACCTCATTCAGTGTCTGGATGCGGAGAAATTGCTGGTGCTCGCATTGCCATCAAACCGCATTTAACTGAAACGGATGGATGAAATTATTCGAAGGCTTCACCTTGGATATACCAGCGAGCGGCAGGGGCCTTCACCCTGAGGCTGTAGATAGGTGGACAAGATGGCTGTGTCAATATGTGTACCAGTCCCGTCGTGCTGCAAGGCGGTTGCAATTGCCGCGCCTGGTACGCCCGCCCGCCATGCCGCGTTTTTGATCACCTCAAACTTCAGAGACTGAGACCCCTTCGGTAGCGCTCCGGTTGTTGGCCATGTTGAGGCACATAGTGAATGCGTTCCGGGCCGGTGCCAGATTGGCTTTGTTCTGTCCCACTATGTCAAAAGCGGTACCGTGCGCCGGCGTCGTGACCGGTATCGGCAAACCGGCAAGTACGGAGACTCCCTTGTCAAAGCCAAGCAGCTTGATCGCGATCTGGCCCTGATCATGGTACATTGTGACTACCGCATCATAGAGACCATCACGAACCTTAAGCCATAACGTATCTGCAGGCAGCGGACCAACAGCAGAGATCTGTTGCTGCCGCGCTCGTTCTACCGCCGGTCCGATAACCCTGATTTCCTCATCTCCCATCAGCCCGCCTTCCCCGGCGTGAGGATTATACGCTGCCACAACAATACGTGGCCGGTCATAGCCAGCCATCTTGAGAGTGCTGTCGGCCAGTTTGATGCTTTCCTCGATGCGCTCCACCGTCAGAAGATCAGGCACATCTTTCATGGCCACATGGCTTGTCACGCGACCGTTCCACATGCCGTTGGCAACGTTGAATTCGCTGGCTCGTGTGGTCAATTTGAAAAAATTGCTTGCGAAGCCCAGTTCATCGGTAAAGTCGTTCCCGCCCGCATGCATGGATGCCTTGTTGAAAGGCATGAAGAGCACACCGTCAGCGATGCCGTCGCGGGCCAACTCCAGCGCCTTTTGCAATCCGCCGATTGAGCTTTTTCCACCGGCGGTGGACACCTCGCAAACCGGGACTTCGCCAATGCCTTCTATCGGCAAATCAAGATGAAGCACTTCACCTTCCAAGAGGTCTGTTTCTGCATTCAGCGTCGCATGTCGAACATTCTCGATAACCGTGCCGACCTGTTCTTCGCCCCGCGCAAAAACCTCCGGCGCGCCGATAACAATCAGGTTCGCAGCAGCACGCACATCGGGATCGGAAAGAAGTCTGATCAGAAGTTCCGGTCCGATACCGGCTGGGTCACCCTGAATGATTGCAATTGTTTTTCTGACCATCACTTTGACCGTGTCTCTTCCAACTGTTGGCGCGCCTGGTCAATATTGCTGACAGCAGTTTCCAGGTGTCGGCGCAAATGTCGGGCTGTAGCCACAGCATCCCGACGCGTCAGCGCTTCGACGATATCTTCATGCTGACCAAGCGTGCTGTCTCGACCTGTCCGTAATTTTGAAGAGATAAATCGTGCTCGCCACAATCTGGCATTGAAGCGATTATGTGTTTCCTGCAAGGGAGCATTGCGGGATGATCGCACGATGGTCTGATGAAACTCCATGTCCCAGCCAAAAAACTCCAACGGATCCGTCCCATCAGGTGCATTGGCCATACGGTCGCCCAGCTCCACTACGTGGGCAATTTCTTCATCGGTCGCATGGACACAGGCCAACTCACCTGCCAATGCCTCCAGTGCACCCAGAACCGCCAGATTCTGAGCGAGCTCTTCCTGTGTCGGGTCAGCAACACGGGGCCGGCGTGTGGGGCCATAAACGATCAGACCTTCATTTTCGAGAATGCGCAGCGCTTCCTTCAAGGGCGTCCGGCTGATTCCCAACGCTTCGGCGAGGTCGCGCTCTGGTACCGGCATCCCTGCTTCCAGTTTTCCCAGAAGCACGAATTCACGCAGCGTATCTGCCGCTTCCTCGGCAAGACTTCTCCGCGGCGATATACCACCCAGCGCCCGAAGCTCCGCTGTCCAGCTCACTTGCTCCATCCTATTTTCCCCAGCGCAATGCAACAGGATCCAATGGCCGGAGCAGATCCATCAATTGCGCTCTTGTTTCAGAAGGCAACGGAGCAATCGGATGCCGGCAAAAAGCAGACGCCATCACGCCGCCTTCTACCATGGTCTCCTTTGCAGCCCGGAATCCGCACTGCCGGTTTTCGTGGTTGATTGCAGGCAGAACGCGGGCATAGGCCTCAAGCGCTTTTGATCGCGCGCCTGCAAGGTGATGCGTCACCACCGGCTTGATCTGGTCGGTAATGGTTGCCGATGTCATGGTGCCAGTGGCTCCTGCGTCCAGATCTGCCAAAAGGGTGATCCCCTCTTCGCCGTCAAACGGACCATCAATAAAGTCGTTCGCTTCGGCCAACAGTGCCCGCAATTTCGCCGCGGTGCCTACGCTTTCAATTTTCAGAAGCTTCAGCATCTCAATTTCACGCGCCATTCTGGCCAGTAGCGGCACGGTCAATTCCACGCCGGAAAGAGGTGCGTCCTGCAACATGATCGGAATGCCGACATCGCCCACCCTGGCAAATTGTTCGAATGTCTGATCGGGTGTCCCTTTCAGAAGCGCACCGTGGTATGGCGCCATCATCATGACAATCGCAGCCCCCAGTTGTCTCGCCTGTCTGGCGCGCGCAACAACAATGTCTGTGGCGAAATGGCTGATCGTAACGATGACGGGAACACGACCCGCAACATGTTCCAGGCTCAGCCGGGTCAGTTGCTCCCTTTCTGCATCGGAAAGCAGGAACTGCTCGGAATAATTGGCAAGAATGCATATCCCATCACTGCCCTGATCGATCATGCATTCCAAGATGCGTCGATTGCCCTCCTCATCCAGCGTTCCATCGGGATGAAATGCGGTCGGAGCGACTGGCCAGATGCCGTTATAGGGTTTCATTCGATTACCTCGAAATTCGAAAGATGTTTGTCACTTATGGTGATGCCAAGTCCCGGTTTGTCGTCGTCAAGCTGCAGATAACCATCAACGGCTTCGACGTCACCTTCAAAGATGTAATAGAAAAGCTCGTTACCCACTTCCACATCAAAAACGGGAAAATACTCACTCATCGGGCAATTCGTATTGGCCATCGTCATATGGTAGTTATGCATCTGACCTGCATGGGGAACGACGGGGATCTGGTGGGCTTCGGCAATCGCATTGATTTTTTGCGCGGCGGTAATGCCCCCCACGCGGTTGGTGTCATATTGCAGCACACTGACCGCCTTTGACGCGATCAGATCCTTGCATCCAATCACAGAAAACTCGTGTTCTCCACCGGAAATGGGCACGATGCCCATGGCATTCAGTTCCGCATATCCTGCGACATCATCGGCAATCACCGGTTCTTCCAGCCAGCGCGGCTCGAACTTTTCCAATTTTGGCAGCATGCGCTTGGTATAATCCAGGTTCCAGCCCATGTAGCATTCAAGCATCAGGTCGACGTCATATCCCAGCACTTCGCGCAAGGCCTCAACCCGTTTGATGTTTTCGCGCATGCCAGGCATTCCGTCCTTGGGACCAAAGCCGAACCGGCTTTTGTAGCCCAGATAGCCATTCTTTTGAGCCGTTGCTGCCTCTTCCTGCATCGCAGGAATGCTGTCGGCATATAGTTTGGAATAATAGGTCGGAATCTTCTCCTTGGTGCGGCCTCCCAGAAGCTTGAAAACCGGTTTGTTCACCAGCTTGCCCATCAGATCCCAGATGGCGATATCAACGGCTGAAATCGCCGTCATCCCTATACCCTTTCGGCCCCAGGCATGGGTGCGACGGTACATCTTCTCCCAGATATAGGCGTAGTCGAACGGGTCCTCACCAATCACTAGAGGTGCATACCAGTCGTCGATGGCTTTCTTTACCAGAGTCGGTGCAAGAGCGGCATTTCCAATACCGACAGTTCCATCTTCTGTTTCCACCTCACAGGTCAGCCATTGGTGAAATCTGAAGGACGACATGGCATCGCCCTGCTCCCAAAGTGCGTCGGACGCATTCGTGCAAAAGTTGCCTTGAGGGGGAACCGTTGGGCCGGTCCAGTTCCAGACGCGTGTGCGTACAGATTTGATACGACTAGTCATCTACTCTCCAGTCGACTTAAGCGGTGGGCGCTGCACGAACAGACGGCCCCAGATGGCTGGCCCAAACAACGCCAGCGCGGTGAGAACGAGAAAAAACAGAGTCAGCGGTCGAGTGAACATCAACCACCATTTTTCATCCAGCATGACCATTGACTGACCCAGGCGCTGCTCAAGCATGCCCCCCAGGATCAGGCCGATCGCAAGAGGAACAACCGAAAAGCCGTAGCGGCGCATGAAAAACCCAAGGACACCTGAAACCAGCGCAACCCAGACATCGAACATCGACTGATCCAGCGCATACGCACCAACGATTGAGAACATGAAGACGCAAGGCCACAGCACCCGGACCGGGATCAAGGTCACACGGGCAAATACTTTGGCGCCCCGCAGCCCGATAATGAAGAACAGGATATTCACCAGCATCATCGACCAGAAGATCGCGTATGCAAAGTCGGCCTGCTCGGTGAACATTGTCGGCCCTGGACGCAAACCGTGCACCATCAGACCGGCAAGAATAACTGCAGCCGTTGCGCTACCGGGAATGCCCAGCGCAAGCGTCGGCACCATCGCCCCACCGGTTGCCGCATTATTGGCAGCTTCAGAACCGGCTACACCCTCAATGGCGCCCTTACCGAACTCTTCCGGTGTTCGCGACCAGCGCTTTGCCTCATTATACCCGATCATTGAGGCGACTGTTGCCCCTTCGGCGGGCAGAATACCAATGAACGTGCCAATGCCGGAGGATCGCAATATTGCCCGCCAACACCGTTTGTAATCCTCCCGACTGGGAAGCATCACCGCTTTCATCTTCACGGGCGCGCGTTTGACATCCAATTGCGACGCCTGCACCAGAAGTTCTGAAATTCCAAAAACACCGATCATCACCGGTACGAAGCCGATTCCCTCATAGAGCTGGTAGGAGCCGAAAGTGAACCGCTCGACGGTTGTCAGATTGTCCACACCTACGAGAGCCAGGAAAATACCCAATCCACCGGCAATCAGATTTTTCACCGGCGACCCATCGCCAATTGAAGCCAGCATGGAGAGACCGAACAGTGTCAGCGCAAAATATTCCGGTGGTGAGAAGTTGTATGCGGCGCGTGCAAGAAGCGGCGCTGCCAGCATCAGACATATAACACTGAAAATACCGCCAAATGTCGAGGAGACAACCGCCATTCCCAGCGCGCGTCCCGCTTCCCCCCGCTGTGCCAAAGGGTACCCGTCAAGACATGTGGTGGCACTGGCGGCAGTACCCGGTGTATTGATCAGAATCGCCGTGATGGCGCCGGCAAACGTGGCAGAGCAATAGATCGCCGTAAGAATTGCAATGGCAGGTACCGGTTCCATCGTCAGCGTGAAAGGCAACAACAGCGCCGCGCCGGTCGTTGCATTCAAGCCAGGCAGAGCGCCGATAACCACGCCACCAAGCGTTGCCGCCAGCAACAGCAATAAAAGATAGGGATCACCGAGAGAGACGAGACCGTTTACAAGCGCGTCCATGGATCACCCGTACCAAAGATTGGTGAGCAATCCGCGCGGAAAACGGATTTCAAACACCTGATCAAAAAGGAAAAATATAACCATCGGCACCACGATCCCGACCAGTGCCAGAATCCATATCCGGCGCTCACCCCAGAACGCCGTGAGCGCGCAGGCAAAGACCGCGAGAGCCAAAAACAAATCCACTGCCGTCAGTGCGGCAAACAAGGCAAATAGAGCCAGTGTTCCCACAGTTTTTCCCGACAGTCGATCGCGCACGCTGACAGGATCGAATATGGCCATCGCCACCGTCAGCAGGACAAGTCCGCCCAGTACGAGCTGCGGAAAGTCCGCCGGCTGCATACCGCGTTTCAAGATCGGCGGCATCGTCTTGAAAGTCGTTGTCAACCAGAACGCCGCCGCACAAAAGGCGATGATCAACGCCGGAATCAACCAACGCTCAATCTGGTGTTTGTTGTCGGGGATCTCAGACATAGTGGCCAATTCTCGAGACAGGCGACGCAGCGGATCAGCCCGCTGCGTCGGAGAGTTTTACTGAATGAACCCCAGCTCTTTCAGAGCGGCAGACATCTCGTTCACAGTTGTCTCAATCTGCGGACCCCATACATCCGATCCGGCGACGGAACTGGAATCCAGGCCGACGGAAGTCAAAAAGCCCTGATAAACGCTATGGTTCATCGATTTCAGCAAGGCCTCTTCGATTTTTGCCGCGACTTCTGGTGGCGTATCCGCATGTACTGCAAAGCCGCGTACCGTCGAGAAGCTGACTGGAATGCCCAGCTCTTTGGCAGTGGGTACATCAGGAATTTTAGCCATACGCTCGTTGGCCAGTACGACGGTCGGACAGATTTCACCGGCATCAATCTGAGCTGAAGCTTCGGCGAGGTTCAGAACCCCAGCCTGGACCGCACCGGCGACCAATTGTGTGGCCAATTCTCCGCCACCGTCAAATGGCAGCATTTTGGGTGTCTTCATGCCACCCTTTTTGGCAAACATGAAAGCTGAGACATCATCAATGTTTCCCAGATGTGTCACGCCATACGTGATCGGCTCTTCTTTCTGCTTGGCGACAAAATCTTCGGCACTTTCATAGGTGCCGCATTTGGTCATGAGAATCTGTGGATCGTCCGTACCCCGCGCAATCGGGCGCAACTGATCAATGGTCATGCCGCCCTGCCCCTTGGCCATAACAGCGGCGTGGCCGACGGTGAATGTCAGAATTGTGTACCCATCCGCAGGCACCGACTTGTAAAATTCAAGCGCCGCGGCACCGCCACCACCCTTCTTGTTGACAATCACCATATCCTGCCCCAGCTCCCGCCGGGCACGTAGCATCATCATGCGTGTGGTAACATCTGTACCACCCCCGTTACCGGCGTGCGTGACAACTTCGATTGTCTTTGAAGGATACTCCTCCGCCTGCGCAACGCTGCTCATCAAAGGCACCATGGCCACAGCCGTTACCGCTACAAAATGTGTCCGGAACCTGCATAAATTTTTCATTTCGTCCTCCCAATTTCAGACTTGATCGCAAATTTACTCAAGCTGATTTGACATTTGGTATTCCAAATATCAAATGTCGTCAAGAACGATTATCCAGCCTTCTGATTTTGCCAGACCTGTCAAAATGTCGATTGTTGGAAGAAAGACGCGCGTCGTCACGATACTCGCTCAGTCTCTGCAGCCGGACAGTCGCAGCTGCTGGTGCTGGCACTGTCCACTAACCGCATGCAACTGAACCGGCCCGCCAAGGACGGGCCGGGAATTACTCTAAAAAGTCTCCAAAGAGATGTTGACGTCCATTTCCTCATCTGGATCGAAATCACTGAGGTCCATCACAGCAAAGAACGTCGCACAGACTGGTGACTCCATCTCTTTTTTCACGACATCCAGATAATCCTCGTGGCTGCGAAACTGGACGATGTCGAGGTAGGTTCCATCCGGTTTACGCACCAGCTCGCGACGTAAGACACCGGGTTCGTGAGCCACGAAATCTTGCTGAAATGTTTTCGAGGCAGCCAGCAGATCAGCTTCTGTTTTGCCTTCAGCGAGTTTGATTGGTGCCAGAACTGTTACGGGTGACATCCTGTATCTCCTTGGGATTGTTTTGTGTTACGGCAGTCATATTGATAAATATGACATTTTATGTCTTATTTATTTCGTGACACGCGCAAATTCAAATGATCGACTGAGACGGTTTGAGATGTTGGCAGTCCAGCTCAAGCAGGACGGGCTTTGTACCGTCAGGGACCTTGCCAAACAGCATGGTGTCAGCGAGCGGACGATCGCACGGGACATCCAGTTTATGCGCGAACAAGGTTTACCCATCGATGCTGATCGTGGTCGCGGCGGCGGCGTGCGCCTTGATCGCAATTGGGGTGTCGGTCGACTGAATTTAAGCTACCCGGAGGCGGTTGACCTGCTGATCAGCATTGCCGTGGCGGAGCAGATGAACTCGCCCCTGTTGCTTGCAAATTTGGGCTCAATCCGACGTCAGCTGATCGCGTCATTCTCGCCGGACAAGCGGCACAGGGTGAACGGGTTGAAATCTCGGGTGTTGATTGGTGAGTCCGCTTCAACAGTCGTTCAGACGGGCGTCACGCCTGTCCGCAACCGCGTTGTTCAGGTGCTGCACCAGGCGTTCCTCAGTCAAAATGCCCTGAACATCCGTTATGAGAAAGAAGACGGGACAACCTCTAAACGGAAGATAGAACCACACTACCTCCTTCTGAACTATCCGGTCTGGTACGTATTGGCGTGGGATCACTTGCGAAACGCACCCCGCACGTTTCGGATTGACCGAATATTGGACACCCTACCTTCCGATGAACGGTTTCGATTGTTACCCAAAGACGTGTTTGAACAGGCATTGGAGGGCAACGATGTTATTTAGCCGTTTCGCCGGTCCGCTTGAGCAGGCTTTATACCTTGTATGAATCTCGCCAAATGGTGCTCCTCCCGCCTTTAAGGCTGCATCCTACAGCGCGACGGATCAGACCAGATTGCGAGAGTTGTTCGCCAGCTCCGGGTTTCAGGTGGACCAGCACCACCAGAAAAATGGTTTTGGTCACGACAACTGGCCAGTATTCCTCCAGCTTATGACTTTTTGTCGCCGTAGTAAGCCAGAGAGATGAGTTCCGCAGGATCACGATCCCACAGACCCGCCTCTTCTACAGCATTCCTTTGCCGGCCAAAACTGGTCAACATCGGAGACCTCAGTCCGAAGGAGTCCAATACGCGCTGAAAAACATCATTATCTTTGAAAACTCCACTCATGGCGAAACCGACTTCCTTATCGTCGCCGAGAACTTTGGAAATACGATCTGCCAGCATGGGCATTCCGGCAGGTCCGCCGGATACGATTCGCAGGGCTGTTTCCAGAGGTAGTCCTGCCCGCCTGGCCAAGGGCATCAAGTCTGCAAGGCCGCTGAAATAGGCCTGAAGCATACCGTTATTGATGACCTTCATAACAAGCCCCGTGCCAAGAGGACCCACGTGAAAAATACGCCCCGAAATCGCAGACAGACTGCCCCTGGCTCTTGTCGCTGAGGCTTCATCACCTCCAACAAAGATACCGCAACTGCCCGCAAGAACCATTTCCGGCCCGCCGGAAATCGGTGCATCAACCGCTGTAGCACCTTTTGCTGTAATCTTGTCGATGCGGTCGATCAGAATGCTCGGCACGACGGTACTTGTTTCGATGATTTGTTTGCCCCGCAGATCGTACATAAGAAGTGCGTCGAGAATGCTTGCAACGGCCGCATCATCAAACAGACTAAGGATCAAGGTGTCACTGCTTTTCACCAGTGATTGCAAATCCTTGGCACCGTGCACACCATCAACACGGCGACCACTTCGAGTCCATCCCTGGACAGCCAGGCCCTCCGCCATCATGCGTTGCGCAATGGCGCTGCCCATCCTTCCCAAACCAATAATGCCGATACGATCCAAGACTTTTCCTCTTCAAGAAATGCAGATGGCTATGGCTTTGCCCGCGGGGAAAATTTCCTACGAAGTTGAGTGTGAATTTGGCAGTCTCTGCAAGCAAGTCCGCGCCTACCTGGCAATCTGTCAAATCGAATTTAAGGTGCAAGCACAATGACGATTAGCAGACATCCGTCGTCAACCATCCAATCGCATTTACAGCCTCACTCAATGCCGTCGCCTCACTGCCAAACTTCCGATCACCAAAATGACCGATGCTGTACCAGCCGCGCATGTCTTCGGGGTCGCGCCGGTATTCATCAAATCCGTATGTGCCATCCGGTCGGACAAAGATATCAACGCAGATGTGCTCGCCGTCCAGATTGAACGACCGCAGGACTTTGTTCACATGGGCCATATTACTTTCGGCGCAGCGGATATCTGTCGGGCTCTTCGAACACATCCATGACCAGGCTGCCTGCTTTGATTTTGGCCGAATGAGGTGCGCCAGCGGGGATGTTCCAGCTGTCTCCGGGCACGCAGTTTCTTGTTACCCCCTCAATGGTGATTTCCAGCGCACCATGGATGAGTGAGCCCCATTGTGCGCCGTGGCTGTGCTCAGGCAGTTCAATGTCTTTGTGAACGGTGAAATAAACCACGAGCGCATCATCAGAACGGATGGCATGGCTCTGTACGACATCTTCAGGAAACGGAGCGTCAAGCGACGGCAGAGCTTTGATGAAATCAGGATAGTGCATGAAAACCTCTGAATGTAATTAGTGAAATAACGCGGTCCAGGCGTTAGGGAATCAAAACTATTTTTCCGCCATTGCCGTTTTCCAAAACAGCAACTTGTGCGGCTGGTGCCTCGGCCAGCGGGAATTTCCGACCAACAATCGGTTTCAGCTTACCTGCTTTGGCAGCGTCCAGAATATCTGACATCATTTTTTCAATGTGAGCCTGCGAAACATTCCATAGCATGATGCCGCGAATATCGAGTTCCTTCATCATGGTAAGACGGGGATTGACTGTGATCTCGCCCCGGTTTCCAATGACAATGATCCGTCCGTGCATCGCGGCAAGATCCATATCGTCCGCCAGGTTAACGTCCGCCAGCATCTCCAGAATGAGATCCGGACCTGCGTCGTCCGTCAGCGTGCGCACCTGATCGAGATACCCCGCCTCGTTGTGGTTCACAGCGTGATCGGCGCCCTCCCGCCGAACCAGATCCATGCCTTTTTGCGATCCGGCGCTGCCAATCACTGTCAGACCGGCCTGTTTCGCCAATTGAATGGCCGATGTACCAACGGAACCGCTCGCTCCGTGTATGAAAACCGCTTCTCCAGCCTTGGCACCGCCCCTGGCAAAGAGTGCATAGTGCGCGGTCGGGTAGGAAACCCCAAAAGCTGCAGCTTCTGCAAACGAGATCGTATCGGGAATGGGCAACACGTGGGCGGCCGGACGCTTCAGTTTCTCGGCATAGCAACCGGTAAAATCAAAACCCAGCGCAGCACCGGCAAAAACCCGATCACCGGGCTTGAAGGCGGTAACGCCCTCACCGACTGCAGCAATTTCCCCGGCAGCATCGCCACCCGGAATACATGGCAGATCCGGTTTCACCCGGTACGTACCGTTACGCATGTACGTATCTGCCGGGTTCACACCTGCTGCCCGCACAGTGATAACGACCTCGCCGGGACCTGGCACCGGATCTTCAACCTCATCGAGCTGAAGAACCTCCGGGCCGCCAAACTGATGGATACGAATTGCTTTCACGATCTAAGTCCTTATCTGCAGCGTCGACTATCTGGCGAATGAACCGCAACGGTTACGAGCGTTCCTCCGGCACTGTTTTCATATGACATGCTGACTGCGAAGACACCAGCCCAATGCGGGCAACGACGGCCATCTCCGACTGTCAGGTTAATTCTGTTTGCACGCCCCTCTCCCCAAAATTTGCAAACTTGACATTTAGTTTGATATTAAACTATGCAGTTTTACATGAAACCAATTGGAGCATACAATGAACCGGAGAAAATTTCTGCTATTGGCGGGTGGCGGCGTGGTTTTGGCTGCTGGAGGACCTTTGGGAATGGTCGCCGCAAGGAAGCCAACAAAAGCGCTTGAACCTTGGAGCCAGGCAGGTTCCCTCTATCAGGAACCACGCAAAAAAGCGCTATCCTACGCGATACTTGCGCCCAATCCGCACAATCGCCAACCTTGGTTGGTCAACCTTTCGGAGCCCGACCGGATTATTCTGACCGTCGATACGGACCGGATGTTGCCGCATACCGACCCTTTCAGCCGCCAAATCACCATTGGCCTTGGATGCTTCCTTGAAGTACTGGCCATGGCCGCTGCGGAAGATGGCTATCGTGCCGACATCACACTCTTTCCGGAAGGCAGCGCTGTAGAAGCATTGGACGAGCGTCCCGTTGCGATCATCGTGTTTGAGCAGGATGCGTCGATCAAACCGGATCCATTGTTCGCCCACGTTCTCTCTCGCCGCTCCCTGAAAGAACCGTTTGATCTTGATCGTCCTGTGCCGGATGCCGATCTGGGACGTATTGCAGCTGCCGCCAGGGGCGGTGCGCAGGTTGGCACCGACAACACTGAAAAAAGGGTCGCCGAGTTGCGGCGACTCACGCACGAAGCTATGGAAGTTGAGATCGATACGCCGCGCACGTACAAGGAAAGTGTCGATCTGTTTCGGATCGGCAAGACAGAGATTGAAGCCAATCCCGACGGCATCGACTTTTCCGGCCCGTTCTTCGAAACGCTTCATTTTGTGGGTGCCATGAGCCGCGAGGCCACGCTCGACCCGTCTTCCACAGCATTCGCAGAAGGCAAAAAGGCGATTTTTGCGCAAACCGATACTGCCATGGCATACGTATGGCTCGTCACCGCCGGAAATCACCGCAAAGATCAGATCAACGCGGGACGCAACTGGGTGCGGCTCAATCTTGGAGCCACCTCTGAAGGTGTCGGCATACATCCGCTGAGTCAGGCATTGCAGGAATACCCGGAAATGACGTCGCACTACGCAGAGGTGCATAAAATGCTGGCGCCGAAAGGCGGCACCGTTCAAATGCTGGGACGACTGGGCTATGCTGCACCGGTTGCGCCGAGTCCACGCTGGCCTCTGGCACAGAAAATCATTGCTGCATAAGTAAGGTTGTGGAATTGGACGAGACCGGAAAACATGTGTTTCAGTTTTTCAATGAAGTGGGGATCATCGAGCAGTTGGCAACGGCGATGTTCAACAAGCGCCTGCCAGAAGGGCTGCACGTTTCCCACTTTTCGGTTCTCAATCACCTGATGCGGCTGGGCGACGGGAAAACGCCGTTGTCACTGGCAAGCGCTTTTCAGGTTACCAAAGGCACGATGACCAACACGTTGAGTACGCTGTCAAAACGCGAGCTAATCAGACTGGCTCCACACGAAAGCGACGGGCGCAGCAAGATTGTATTCCTGACAGATCAGGGACGCCGGTTCCACAAGGAAGCGATCGACTCCGTAATGCCGGCCATGATCGCCCTAGATGAAAAAATCGACTGGTCAAAAGTCATCGAACTGCTGCCGGAGCTGCAACGGATTCGCACCGTTTTGGACGCGAACCGCGACATTTGAGATGCTCAGGGGTGGCACACCTGCCCCAGATGTTGCCTTTCCCTCATCCCTTCCGCGACAGGGTAGCAGCGGCTGTTTTAATTTCTTGTCTGGCATACCGCAATATGCGCAGGCGCCGGAAATTCGACCGCCCCGTCAGGACCGGCGAATTCTTTCAGCACTTCTTTTGCCTCGGCCAGCAGTTTCGCATATCCGGCCTCGTCGATCATATCCGACAGCGTCCAACCGCGCACATCCATTCGAACCCAGTCTTCGATTGAAGCAAAGCGGGCGGACTGCATCTGTGTTGCAAAGATCGCCTCCCCCATGCCTACTCCCTCGAAAAGGCTGTGAAACTTCTCTGGCTCTCCCAATATAAACGGCGCTCGTAATGCATCGGCAGCCTGGTTGCCGAACAGCCTATCGATCAGATCAATCATGGCTGCATACCCCGGGGAGTTCTCTGCCTTGTCCCAGACGGATACAGCCATGCGGCCGCCGGGTCTCAGGACACGCAGCATTTCCGATAGAGCCTGTTGCCGGTCATCGAAGAACATGAGACCAAACTGGCAAAGCACAGCATCAAACATATTGTCTTCAAACGGAAGCGCCTCTGCCTGACCGTGTGTCCAGGTGATAAGAGGCATGCGCGACCGGGCAACATCCAGCATTCCCTCGTTGCAGTCCAGTCCTGTAACTGCTCCGCCAGGACTGACCCGCTCTGCTGCGATCCGCGTGGTCGCGCCCGACCCGCAGGCCACATCCAGCACACTGTGACCTGGGCGAATATCGGCAGCATCGCATAGAGGAGCCGCCCAGACTCCAAAAAGCGCGGGAACAAAGAATTCATCGTAAATTTCAGCAGCACTTTTAGAAATCTGGCCGGCTGCCGCCGCATTGGTGGTCATGTCTTTCTCCCAAGCTATGATGCGTCTCACAGCAAGGATGACGCGGGTGGGACATAGAATTATAGTACAAAATCTGTAGCAACTCATGGAGAGTGACAGATGAAATCCTACGGTCAGTTCTGTCCGGTTGCCAAGGCAGCGGAGCTTTTCTGTGAGCGCTGGAACGCGCTCATCGTTCGCGATCTCGCTGCTGGTCCGCGTCGCTTCACTGAACTCAAGCGCGGTGTTCCCCTGATGTCGCCTTCCCTTCTGTCGTCTCGCCTTAAATGGCTGATTGAGGAAGGTATCGTTGAGCGCCTGGACGGAAACGGAAGTCGCGGAAGATATGGTTTAACCGAAGCAGGAGCCGAATTCGTCCCGCTGGTTGAAGCGTTGGGAATCTGGGGTCAGAAGTGGACCCGGCGCCAGCTGAAGGAACACGAGATTGACCTGGGTCTTCTCGTCTGGAGCCTTGAAAGCAGCACCAATCCCGCCGCTTTCGGCGATAGACGCTGCCTGATCCGACTGGAGCTCACGGACCAGATCCATACCAAAAAATTCTGGTGGTTCTTAAATGCCAAAGGTCGATGTGAATTATGCGTCGATGATCCCGGTGGCGAGGTCAATCTGTATCTGGCTTGCACGCTACCGGATGCCATTTATCTGGTCAGAGGTGATCTGACGCCTGCTATCGCAATGGAAACTGAGGTGCTTGAGGTTCTCGGCGACAGTTGGGCCCGCAACGCATTTGTCGCGTGGCTGAATCTCAGTCCGCTAACGCAAGTCACATCCCGCCTCCAACCTCACTAGACATAGGCCTTAAGATGGGAAAGTGCATCGGCATCCGGTCCGGCCGTGCCAGTCGCGAATGCCGATGCTGTTGCCCCAGAAATTACTACTTTGCGGGAAGTAGTTTAAGATAGTCATAACCGGTTACCTCAAGATTTTTCTTGGCCTATCAAGCAATC
This sequence comes from Stappiaceae bacterium, assembly GCA_039976075.1. Taxonomy (GTDB): domain Bacteria; phylum Pseudomonadota; class Alphaproteobacteria; order Rhizobiales; family Stappiaceae; genus JBDWFY01. Next base: position 198,853 of record JBDWFY010000019.1, on the reverse strand, counting down.
AAATGTCCCAATGGACTGCTCATTGCGACTTTACGTGAATTTTGCGGCAGCATGCCTACCGACTTTTCACTTTTTGCCGGAAAGAAAATCCGCAAGCGCATCATAAACCAGCCTGATCCGGCGGCTGGTATGGAGTTCGCGGTGAGTGATCAGCCAGACCGGAAAAATGACCGGATCCATATCCGGCAATACCCGTTCGACACCTGCCGTGACCTCCCCCACCTGACGGGACATCGGGGAAATGCCCATGCCTTGTCGGACAAACTCCCAGGCCACCATGCCACTGGCTGATCCAAGCCGGAAATTGTCCGAACTAAGCGACACACCCAGCGGTTCTGCAAATGCAATCAGTTCATCGGCATTGCCGTAACTGATGAAGTCATGATCCTTGAGTGCGGCCACATTTTCGGGGCGGCCCCGTCGATCCAGATAGGCGGTTGAGGCATAAAAATACCCTTCTGCTTCCTGTACCAGCCGGGCGATAAGTTCCGGCTGGTCGGGCCTGACATGGCGGACGGCAATGTCAGCTTCCCGTCGCAGGATGTCGCGAATGTCATTGGATGCAACCACGTCGATTTCCAGGCGCGGTGCGATGGCCTGCAACCGTTTGAAGACCGGCGGCAGTGTGTAGGCAGCCATCAGATCAACGGCTGTGATCCGCACACACCCCTCGACGGACTGGGACTGTCCGGACGCCGCCAATGACAGACGCGCAGCTGCATCGCCCATTGCCCGGACATGATCGAGCAACTCAAGACCTGCTGGCGTCAACGTCAACCCACGCCCGACCCGCTCAAAAAGGGTGACACCCAGGTCTTCTTCCAGACCGGCAACCTGCCGCCCCAGCGTTGGCTGCGTCTGCCCCAAAGCGCGCGCGGCTGCCGAAAAGGATCCCTCCTCCGCGGTCGCGAGAAACGCCCGTACCTGGTTCCAGTCAAATGTTACCGCCTGCCAATCCATGCATTTTTGTATAGCACCCCTACATAATTCAGCAATTTTTATTGGAATGCTGCATGGCTATATCGGTGTTGGAAAGGAACAACTCAATGGAACAAACAATTCGTTTCTGGGACAGGCATGCAGCTGGCTATGCCAAATCCCCGATAAAAAACATGGAAGGCTACACGTATACGCTGACCCGCACCCGATCCTACCTCAAAGCGACAGACAGGGCGCTGGAACTCGGTGCAGGCACCGGATCGACAGCACTTGAACTCGCTCCGTCAGTCGCACACATCACAGCCACCGACATCTCACCGGCCATGATCGATATCGGTAAGGAAAAAGCCCGTCATCAAGGTATCGACAATATCGACTTTCTAGCGGCAGATTCACTGGTCTCGAACCTCGAGGGCCCGTACGATGTGATACTGGCGCACAATCTTCTGCATCTCGTGGAAGACTTACCGGCCACCCTAAAACGTGTACACGCCCTTCTGAAACCCGGCGGCCTTTTCATCTCCAAAACCTTCTGCAAACCGGCACGGATCGGACCACCGCTTTATTACGCGATGCGCCTCGCCCTACCCTTGATGCGGCTGTTTGGCAAAGCACCCTATGTCGCCGTGATGCGGATCGCAGAGCTTGAAACAGCGATCACCGATGAGGGCTTCACGATCATCGAGACCGGCAATTATCCGGCGAAAGAATTAAGCCGCTACATTGTCGCACGGCGATGATATTTATCGCCCGTTTTCGGTCTGCCATATATTCGCCTTTTGCGGTTCCAAAACCCCGCCGGATTTCCGGGAAAAAGGAGTGATCGATGCTGGCATTACTTACAGCGACTGGTAGGGAATTGAGCTAACCAGTCAGTGCCGGCACCCAACCCAGGGCCGATGAATTGCCGCATCAGGTGGTTGACGGTCAGAGTCTGCCGGTGAAAATTGTCGAGACGAACTGACCGCCACCAAAGATTCTGGTCCTACCAAGCGGAGTTCAATCCACCGGCTTGTAGACCATCGCGTCGATCTCGACTTTTGCATCCACCATCAGTTGGGAGCGAACCGTGGAGCGGGCCGGGCCGCCGTTCGGAAAGTAACCGGCATAGACTTTGTTGAAGGTCCAGAAGTCCCGCGGATCGTCGAGCCAGACGCCGACCTTGGCAATATCATCCAGCGTACAATCAGCCAGCGCCAGTGCAGCAATCAGGTTTTTCATCGTGCGGTGCGTTTGGCTTTCGATGCCACCTGCTTCTATTTCCCCATTTTCCTTCATCGCAACCTGACCTGAGATAAACACAAAATCTCCGGCCCGAACTGCCGGTGCAAAGGGTAACGGCTGACCGCCAGCGCCTGTGCGATTATCACCCAGCCGTTCAATGGTTTTCTTGTTCATTCCCTATTTTCCTTCGCATATTCTGATCTAAAAGTGAGTTTCACCGCATGAGCCGTACTTCATCCAAAATATTGGTTTTCGCACAGGGGTGAATTGGATTGATCCAATGATAATCTCCAACCTGCAGACCGATGTTGTCGGCGGTCATAACAGCAGGCGTGTTCGCCTTGGAAAACATCACGCCGTTTCCTGTTCAAACGGAACTTCCACAATCGGCCAGATCGGGCGCTTCAATCGCGTATAATGTGTTTTGGTGGGATCGTGCGGGTATGGACCGTCGACGGCTGCATAGAGGATTTCAGCCGCAATTTTGGAGAATGCACCATAAAAATGATTGGTCGATTTGACGATCAGAATCTTCTTCGAACCAATGTCTATTCCCAGGTTGGTAAAGAGATCCGGAGAGAACGCCTGCGATCGGTTCGAGTTCAGAACAACGTCGATACCACCCAATCGGATGACCGCACAGTCTCCCAGCGGCACAATGGATTGCCCGAAACTCTGAACGGCATTGCTGACAGTTTTGACGACGCAGACATGGGCATCAATCGGCTCCCCTGCATGGGCAGAGGTCTTGCCGCCGAAGCGCAGATCAAGCGACGCCCCCTCACCTGCGGCATGGCAAAGCCGCACAGCCATCGGATCCCAGATAGTTCCGAAGGCAACGTTATCCAGTTTCATCTCCATCGCGGAGCGCAACACGATTGTTGAATCGCCTGCGACGCCGCCACCTGGATTGTCCCAAACATCGGCGATCACAACGGGACCTGATTTCGATCCGGCAGCTCTCTTCAGGGCGTTTTCCGGAGACAGAAAGTCGGGCTTGGTCGTCCCTCGAAGTGAAAAGAGTTCCATGCCAAGATCACGCGCCAACGTGTCGCCCGCAGCCTCGTTGTCATCCGTCACCACAATAATTTTCGCACCAAGGTCAGGAGTATCTGCCGCCAGAAACCCATGAATTGCCGAAACAGACAGCGCCTGGCCTGTTTTCTCAATGCCAATCATCTTATCAACGAAGGCGCGCATCGGATGTCGGCTGGTCGGCATGACGTCTACCATGCGGACATCAAACACCGATATCACCGGAGCAATCTCGCCGCGCGCCGCCGCCAGTGTGAGAGCGACACACGCTTCCCCGGTTTCGACAAAATCCGTGTGCGGAAACTCTTTGAAAACTGTGATGATATCGGCATTATCAACCCGCCGCTGGCTCAGGTGACTGTGGGGGTCAAACGTGACACCGATGCGGGCATCCGGCCCGACAACCGCGCGAACGGCTTCAATCAAGTCACCTTCGCAATCAAGACAGTCATCGGCGATCATGGCGCCATGCAGACCGAGCACCACCGCATCCAGCGGCAAAGCTGCTTGAACCTGGGCAAGAACCTCATTTCTCAGGCGGATCCATGTGCGGGCATTGACCAATCCGCCTGGCTCCGCCCAAGTTGCCGTGCCTTCAATCAACACAATCTGGCCGATTTCCGCTCGTTTGCGCAGAGCGGGAAAGACGGCACTGCACAGCGTTGGCGTTTCAGGGTGATCCCCCGGCGGGGCATAAAAGCTCTGCGCGAAGTCAGAAAAATCCGTTCGCAGAGGCGAATATGTGTTGGTTTCCGTTGCAATTGAGGCGCAGAACACCCGCATTGATTGATCTTTCTTTGAGGAAAAAGAATGGGCAAGAGCGCAATAGCCCTTGCCCATAGTCCCCGTCACGACCGAAGGCCGTGACGGCTGGGAGGTCAGTCGAGATAACGGGAGGCATTGGCCGCTGCAACTTCCGCCTTGAATTTGGCCAGAAGTTCCACGGTGCGGTCGTCCATGTTTTCAGTGATGTGCTTTTCAAATGCCGGCTGCGCAGCACCGGCCATCGCAGCACGCTGTTCATCGGTAAGCGCTGTCACTTCGATTTTGCTCATGAGACCTGCCAGACCACGATCGGAAGCCTCGATAATGCGCGACAGGCCGCGGCTGGCAGTGACGCAGTTTTCTGCCGCAGTGTGCAGCGTTGCCCGCTCGCTGTCCGACAGCCCCTCATAGAAGGCGCGGTTGATCAGGAACGTATAGGGCGAGAACAGGTGATTGGTCAGCGTCAGGTACTTCTGCACTTCTGCAAAATTCGCAAATGAAATAATCGGGACGGGGTTCATCTGGCCGTCAATTACGCCCGTTTGCAGGCCCGAATAGACTTCACCCCAGGCGAGCGGATAGGCCTCCGCACCCAGCGATTGCATGATCGTCTGATGCGAAGGCAGGGTCATGGTGCGAATGCGGATACCCTCAAAGTCCGGCAAGTCGGCAATTGCGCGTTTGGAATTGGTGACCGCGAAAAAACCTCCCGTATCAGGGAATCCGAGCACGACGACATCGCCGAGCTCCTTTTCAATGTCAGCGGACAGTTCCTTGCCGAAGTCCCCGTCAAATACAGCGTATGTGGACGCATTGCCGTTGAACGCAAATGGCAGGTTCAGCACGTCGATGCGCGGATAATAGCTGGCCAGCGCGCCAGTCGATGTCAGAGTTGCCTGGATAACGCCGTCGCGAACCTGCTGCACATGCTCAGCGGCTGATCCCAGCTGGTTCGAGCCGAACACTTCCACCGTCACGGACCCGTTGGTATCTGCTGCGACGATATTAGAGAAAACTGCGGTACAGGCATGGGCCGGATTTTCGAACGGATCCGTTTTATTGTCATGACCGAATTTGATAACACCGCCATCCGCATAGGCAGTACCGGCGGTTAGTACGGCGGCAACGGCAATCGTTTTGAACAAGGTCTTCATTGGGCTCTCCGCATAGCTAGGGGGTTGGGGTTGGGGTTAAAAATCACGCATAGCCAAGAAGACGCGGCAGCCAGAGCGTGCCGCCCTCCCAGAATGCAATGATGAAAAGGATTGCGATTTCGGCAATCAGGAACGGGAAAAGTTTGATCGAGATGCGTTCAAGCTTCTCACCCGTTACCGATGAGAGAACAAACAGGCAGGCGCCCACAGGCGGTGTCATCAGCGAGATGTTGAGAGCGAGAACAAAGACGATGCCGGCGTGGATCGGTGACAGACCGACCTGTTCGGTCAAAGGCACCAACACTGGCGCAAGGATGATCAGGATCGCGGTGATATCCATCACCATACCGACGACCAACAACAGCCCTATGATGATGGCGATCACCGCATAGCGATTGTCAGAAAGACCCAGCACGGTTTCGGCGATTAATTGCGGGATTCGCTCGAAGCTCATCCACCAGCCAAGAATGCCGGCAAACGCGATGATAACGAAGATTACTCCCATGATGCGCGCTGTGCGCACCAACATCTGGTAGAAGCCTTTGAACGTCAGCGTCCGGTAAACGAAGATTCCGATAAAGAGCGCATATGCCACCGCGATCGATGCCGCTTCAGTCGGCGTAACAATGCCACCCAGAATACCCCCCAGAATGATGACAGGCATTGCCAGAGCAGTGAGCGAAGATATGAAAGTGTCCCAGACTTCACGTAGGCTCGCCCCGCGCACGGCTTTGGGTAAATTCTGACGTTTGCCGCCAATGACGATGACACCCATGCAGACGATACAGATCAGCAGCCCCGGCAGGATTCCTGCCGCAAAAAGACCCGCGATCGACACACCCATAAGGGAGCCGTAAACCACCATCAGTCCCGATGGCGGAATGGTCGGGCCGATGATGGAGCCTGCAGCGGTCACCGCACAGGCATAGTCACGTTTGTACCCTTCCTTGACCATCGCCGGGACCAATGTACGTCCGAAAGCTGCCGCGTCCGCTGTTGCCGATCCGGTCAGTCCGGCAAAGAACACCGATGCGAGCATGTTGGTGTGCGCCAGTCCCCCCCGGAACCGGCCGACGAGCACCTGCGCCAGTTTCACTAGCCGGTTGGTGATGCCGATATCATTCATGATTTCGCCAGCCAGAATGAAAAACGGCATGGCAAGGAACGGAAATATATTGAGACCATTGAAGATTTTACTTGGGCCCACAGCCAGGAACTGCGCACCGCCCATGTCGATCAGACCCACCACACCCGATAATCCGATGGCGAAACCGATCGGCATGCCGCACAGGATCAGAACGACAAAACAGATTGCAACGATCATCACGTCGCCTCCGGGTTGGTCACCACAGGCGGATGATCGATATGTGTCCCCAGATCCCGGATGAGAACCAGAACCAGTTGCACTGAACAAACAGCAGCGGCCACAGGTATTGCGGCATAAAATGGTGCCAGACTGGCCCCGAATATCATGGCCTGTCGTGACGCCCCGCCGACGGCAAATCCGATGCCAAACCAGGCGACATAGAGGAACAAAGCCAGTGTCAGTACATCCATTACAATCAGAAGCGTGTGCCTGACACCAACGGGGATAGCCGTTAGTAACACCGTCAATCCAATATGCTCGCGTCTTGCGATTCCGGACGAAACAGCCAACATTGCGGCCCAGATCATCAGATATCTCGCCAGGACTTCAGGCCAGGGAAGCTGCCAGTGGAAATAGTAACGATCGACAACGCCAAGCCAGACATCGAGCACCAACGCGAGCAGCAACGCCGCCATGATCGCTTCGATGAGGTTATTCATTCCGGCACTGAGGCTGGCGGCTCTATTACGCATCGATCCCCTCCCATTCACGATTTCGTAACTTAATTACATAAAATCGCTGTAGATTGGCTAAGTCAACTACTTTTTCGTTATTTAAGTACATTATTTGACAGACATTTGGAATACACTATGAAATCAAAGATCAATTGACGCCGAAAATGAAACTAAGTTACAACCGAAATGTTCGAAAACGGAGAAACAATTGACTGATACAGCCGCCGAGCCGGAGAATGAGGTTCTACCGCCGCGAAAAGGACGTGCCGGTATCGTTGACGTTATTTCAGCTCTTCACCAGCATGACGGAACATTCGCGACCCAGGAGCAGAAGGTCGCCGACTATATCAAAGCGCATCTGGAAGAGATCAGTTCGATGACAATCGCTGAACTGGCCGATCACTGCAGTGTCAGCAAACCGACCGTCATCCGGTTTTGTCGAACTCTGGGGTGCGAGGGGTTCAGGGAATTCAAACTGCAGCTTGCTCAAAATCTGGCAGTCAGTTTGCAGTACCTGACCGCCGATCCTACGACGTCTCCGGTCGACGGTGATACGGCGATCGACCAGATACTCAGCGCGGTCTACGCATCTGCAAATATAATGCGTCAACAAATCGATCCGGAGGTTTTCGAGCAGGCCAAGAGTGCGTTACTGCAAACCAGACAGTTGCTGTTTGCGGGCATCGGCGGTGGTTCTTCCACGGTTGCGAGCGACGCTGCCAACCGGTTTTTCCGCCTTGGTATTCCCACCCTGGCTATCAGCGACAGCTATCTGCTGCAGATGCGTGCAGCAACCCTGACCCCCGGCGATGTTCTATTTCTGATTTCCGCCAGTGGCGAAGCCGATGCGATTGTGGGCGCGGCAGATATTGCCAATGGCTATGGAGCAAAAACTGTCTGCATCACCAAACCTGGAACCCGATTGGCAGAGATGTGCGCAGTGCCGATTTTGGTAGAACTTCCCGAAGATCGGGACATCTACAAGCCGACCGCCTCACGCTACATTCATCTGGTCATTATCGATGCGTTGGCCATGTCGGTTGCCCAGAACCTGTCCCAGGACACAAAGGAAAACCTGCGTCGCATTCGCTCCTCACTCACAGCCTATCACGGTCGCACCGGCCCTCAGCCCCTGGGTGATTAGGCTACAGCCCGCCTCACGTCTCGGCCCGTTCCGCCCAACCGGCAAATATTTTCTCCAGGAATACAACGACGTAGTAGAGCATGATCCCGAGCACGGCGAGCGCTATCAGAACAGCAAACATCAGCGGATAATCGGCGCTGATCTTGCCGCTGTCGAACAGATGGCCCAGCCCTTTTCCATGCGGTTCGACAATCTCCATCAAGTTGGTGCCGATGAACGCCAGTGTGACGGCCACCTTCAGAGCGCCAAAGAATTCCGGCAACGTTTTTGGCAGCGCTATTTTCCGGAATATCGTGAATTGGCTCGCGCCCAGGCTTTTCAGGATATCACGATACTCCGGCTCCAACGTCGACAGGCCGATGGAGATCGAGACGGCGATGGGAAAGAACGAAATCAAAAACGCGATCAGGATTGTGTTCATGTCGTGAGCGCCGACAAACATCAGTGCAATCACCGGCACGACGGTCGCTTTGGGGATGGCGTTGAAGCCGACCAGAAGCGGATAGAGCCCTTCGCGCACGGTGCGGGAAAAGCCCATGACCATGCCGATCAACGTGCCGAACACAATCGCCAGCATCAGCCCGGCAATCGTGCGCCACAGCGTTTCCCATCCATATTGCAGGAACAACCAGCGGAACTTCCAGAAGGCGGGGCCAAGATCAGAAGGCGATGCCATCTTGTAGTTCGGCCAGTCGTTGACCCAGACGAGCCACTCCCAGAAAATAACAAACAGGACGATAGCACCGATGGGAATGGCAATTTTTCGAAGCATCTTCATGCCACTGTCTCCCGGCCCTGATCTTTGTGGCCCTGTTCTTTGTGGCCATGTTCTTTGCTGCCATGTTCGTGGCGCTCGTGATGACGGCCTTGGGCGATCTGAATCTGGTGGCGCAGTTCAGCCAGCATTTCTGTCGCAGCCGGCTCATAAAGGTCATCCAGTTCGCGATCATTTCCCAAAGTTACATCAAGCACGAACTGCGTTGTCGCCGGACGACCCGACAGAACCACAACCTCGTTTGCAAGGAAGACAGACTCCCGCAAATCGTGGGTTATCAGAAGGCAGGTGAATTCTTCCTCGTGGCGAAGCGCATGCATGATCTGCCAGAGATCCTCGCGGGTGAAGGCATCCAGCGCCCCGAAAGGTTCGTCAAGGATCAGCACTTCCGGCCGATGCACAAGTGCCCGGCACAGCGACGCACGTTGCCGCATACCGCCTGAAAGCTCGGAGGGTTTCTTGTCCTCAAAACCTTCCAGGCCGACCAGGGAAAGCAATGATCGCGCCCGGTCCCGTCGTTCGGCCAGGGAAAGACTGTTTTGCACGATTTCCAGCGGTAACAGAACATTGGCAAGAATTGACCGCCATTCAAGCAACACCGGATTCTGGAATGCCATGCCAACGGTGGCACGCGGCGAGGTCACGCGTTGACCGCCCAGCAATACCTCGCCCTGATCAGGAAACATCAACCCGGCTATCAGACGGGTCAGTGTCGACTTCCCGCAGCCGGACGGGCCAACCACTGCGGTAAAAGTTCCTTTTTCAACCGCGATATTGAGATCTTTCAGAACCGGAAGCGGTCCATCATCGGTCTTGTAGGCGTGGGTCACGCCTTTTAGTTCAATCTGCGTTGTCTTTGTCATTGCCCATCCCAGCACAGTGAAAGGCGGGACCGAGCCCCGCCTCTCCTCACTCATTCCTTACGCAAGATTTATTTCAGCGCAAGACTGCCGTCGGTCGGCAAGTATTCTCCGGTGAAGATGGTCGCCATATCCGGTGTGTTCTTGAATTCGTAATTCTCCGCCAGCTGTTCCAGCGCCTTTTCCATCCGTGCTTCATCGATCCCGCCCATGCCGTTGGCTTTGGTGTAGTCGGTCACAACATTGGCATCGATGGCGAGCTTCAGGCGGCGGGCTTCCAGCGCCGCATCGGCAGCGGGATTGCGCTTTACAACCATGGCTGCCCCGGCATCGGGATCAGCAATGACATCGTTCCAGCCATTTGCAACCGCACGCAGGAAACCGGTAACGGCCTCGCTGTTCTCCTTGGCGAAATCCGTGTTGACGATGATCGCGTTGCCATAAAGCGACAAGCCGTTATCGGCCATCAGAATGACCTTGATATCTTCTTCAGGCACACCCAGACGCACCAGATTCAGGAAACTGGAGAACGAGAAACCGGCAATGGCGTCGACTTTACCTTCGGCCAGCATCGGCTCGCGGGTCGGAAACCCGACAGGTTCAACGGTGACCTTGTCCATATCAATGCCGTTGGCACTGGCAAAGGCCGGGAACTGCGCCCACGCGCCATCGGGAGGTGGTGCACCAAGACGCTTGCCTTCCAGATCCTTCGGTGCGCTCACGCCCTGCGAAGCGCGGCCGATAACGGCAAAAGGCGGCTTGTCATAGACCATCATGACGGCCTGAACCGGCGCACCGGGGTTTTGATCCAGAAACTTGATAAGACTGTTAATGTCCGCAAAGCCAACAGGAAACGCTCCGGTTGCCACCTTTGGAATGGCATCCAGCGAGCCCTTGCCCGCCGACACTTCAACATCCAGCCCTTCAGCTTTGAAATGTCCGTTATCTATCGCAGCAAAATAGGCCGCGCTGGGCCCTTCGAATTTCCAGTCCAGGGCAAATGGCACCTTGGTTTCAGCAGCAACCTGGGTCATTAGTCCGGCAGTAAACGCCAGTGACAGCGCGATTTTCTTGAGCATGGAACACCCCTCAATCTCATGTTTTTGATTATTTTTTAGAACCAGCGCTCATTTGAGCTCATGCTCAGAATTTAATCAAGCACGGAAGTCGCGGGAATAATGGGCAGATGCCGTCGGTCCGTTGCTGAAAAAGTGATCACAGGACACAACGACCGCGCTATGTGAAGTTGGATTTGAATTGACCCTACTTCGGTGCAGCAGATTTTTTGCCCAGCGGTATGATCTGCAGACCGTCTTTTCCCGCCGTAGCCAAAAGTGTTTGTTGATCATTTCGGTGACAGAGCGATGTTTCCCAGTCGCACGAAACCCATCCATTGCCATCGTCCGCCAGAAACACTTTTTTGGGTTCGCCAAAAGCACCCCATGTCTGGACGAGCCCACTGTCATCGCCAGTTACAAACAAGGTGCCGCTCTCATGCCAGTCCAGCCAATTGAATCGATGCTCCTCATCATTGAACCCACGCACTCGCCAGCCGTGTTTGATGCCGAAGAGCTTGGCCGGGGCGAATATCGATCCCGATGCCACAAACTGGCTGTCGGGTGACCAGACAAGAAACTCGGGATAGTGGGTATGGCTGTTCTCAACGGGCAATACATCGCCGGTATCGCGATTCCAGACCGTAACCGTTGCGTTTGCTGAAGAAGCCAGATGTTTGCCGTCAGGAGACCAGGCCAGCTGCGCTGTGTGATCGACGGAACAACACACTACTTTGGAAATCGTTTTCTTTGTCCGATCCCAGACCCGCACTGAACCGTCCGTTGCCGCACTTGCCAGCAATGCGCCATCAGGTGACCAGGCAACACTTTCTACCGAATCTTCATGATCCGTATGTTTGTCAATTTCTTTGCCCGTCAGCGCATCAAAAACTCTCAAAATACCATCGTCGCTGGCCGTCGCGATTTCACGTCCGTCGGGGGACCAGGCCACCTTTTCGATCGTATCTTCATGACCGGGCAGAAGCGCGATCTGTCGACCGGTTTCTGCATCCCAAATACGAGCCGTGTCATCAAAAGAGCCCGATACAATCCTTTTGCTGTCCGGCGACCAGGCAAGTGTGCGGACATCATTGGTATGTCCGTCAAGGTTTGCAATGTTAGTGCCCGTCGCGACATTCCAGATTAAATTCACCTCCCTAACGTCACTGCTGGCAAGATATTTACCGTCTGGAGACCAGACGAGCACATGAATTTCATTTCGGTGCCCCTGAAGAACATTGACCGGCAGGCCAGACTCTACATCCCAGATGAAAATTCTGCCGTCATGAAGCGAAGCCGCGACCAGCGAAGAATTGGGTGACATCGCGACCCGGTCCACCGACTGGCTGCGCCCTTTCATGACCAGGACTGTTTCGTTCGACGTCAGGTCCCAAATTCGCGCTGTATCGTCCAAAGAACCGGAAAGAAGCTGGGTCCCGTCGGGCGACCACTCCATAGACAGAACACCGGCTTCGTGCTCGCTCAACGTGGTGCTTAACTCGAACGATGAGCCGTCAAACAAACGGATGGCACCGTCATCATCGGCAGTCGCGATTGTTTTGCCATCCGGGGACCATCGAACGCTGATGCATTGGATGTACTTTTCGCCACTGGAATGGCCAGCGACCATTTCCCCCTCTTTCAAGCCCCAGACCTGGGTACCGTTGCCAAGCACCGCAACAGCGATGTGCTTGCCGTCCGGAGACCAACTGAGGCCCTGTTTTGCATCATCTTCATAATCGCTGATTTCTAACACAGGCCGGTCTGCCCCGATATCCCAGACTTTGGCACCCCCATCTGCGGAACCGCTTGCCAACCGCTCTCCATCGGGAGACCAGGCCAGTGCGCCAATCGATCCATCATGACCCTTCAAGACGAACGCCTTGTTATCATTGGAGGTGTCCCAAACATAAATCTCGTGCGCATTGGGATCTGCCCGATAATTCGTTGTGCCTGCGGCAACGCGGGATCCATCCGGCGACCAGGCAAGAGACCCCGCCGTCGAAAACGACCCCCTTAAATACGTGAGAGGAATCCCCTTCGGGCTCCAGATCGCCAATCCGCCGGGAACGACCGAGGCAAGACGGTCTCCCGCCGGTGACCAGGCAACCGCCTTGGCAGAAAACTGATCCACAACGAACGAGGCAACCATCCTGCCTGTCTTCGCGTCCCACATGCGACCAGGCTCATCCTCAGCGGTTGTGGCAATAAATTTGCCATCTGGCGACCAGAGGAGTGCCTCGATATCACCGGTATGGCCATATAGAACCGCGGATAACCGACCAGTCTTGCCGTCCCGTATTTGTGCAACGGGACCGTAATCGGCGAGCGCCACCTGCTTGCCATCCGGTGACCAGGCGACATGCGTAACACTATTCATTGCATAACCGGATAGTCCGGTTATCAGCTCACTGGAAACTGCGACTTTCTGGCCCGCTGGATCAATTGGCGGCTTTGCCGGTTCACTAAAAGCCACCGACGGAATACCGGCAACAACGGCTACAGCCAGCAACGAAAATCCAAGATTGCGAATAGAACGCTGTCCGTTCCCAACTAAATCTCGCACAGTATCCATCACCTGATTTCCCCCGTCAGAACTGCCTCGGCATGCAATCAATATTTGTCTCGCATGACTGTGAAATTACGAGGCAGCATGGCACAATTACGGCGATGCCAAGTTGATGTTCATCACAGATTGGCGGTCCCAGCTGCGCCTGTGTCTCTGCAATTGGATGGCTTAAAGAACGTTACGGTTCCATCAATTCTCCAACCATGGCTGCGGGAACTCGGAGCGCCTCCCTGACAAGCGAACGAACGCAATAAATGCCACATAAATCCGAGGGTTTTCTGCACAATTAGCCTGAAAATCTGCGAAGACCGCCCATGACTCACCGCCATAGTCCGCTCACTCTGCAGGCTTCCGGAATATCCGGCGCGATGAGATGTGAGCTTATGGAAAATGATTATGAACCAGTGGAACCAACCCGAGCTTTCTGGTCCGTAATTCTGGTCAGTTACGGGGTGAACGCGCTGACAGTCGCGATGCAGTTGTTTGTCTGTGCAGTTCAGTCGAGCTTCAACCAGCCCGACCCGCTCCAATACCTGATTATCAAACTGGTGGGGTCGATCGCCGGCGGCTTATTTTTCGCGCTGTTATCAACATTTCTCTTTTACTTCGCCGCACTGAACGTTGCCGCCGGAATCGCAATTCTTTTGGTCGCCATTTTCGGCCGGCTGCCCTTATCATTGTATTTGTGCGCATTTCCAATTTGCGCTGCCCTGATTGTCGGGCAATACAGCATCCTGCCGACCTATCATTTCTACACGGCGCTTCCTGAAGAAATAGAATGGTATGAAGCCGATAAATACTATTATCGTTCTGTTACAATTCTTACCGTCAGTTTCTTCATACAATTCCTGTGCGGCTGGTGGCACGTTCACCGGTTTGAATTGAGCACGTCAACTAAAATTACCAATGTGGACTCTGACTAGTCCGATCAATCGATAGCGCGCAAACATTGGCACAAGCACCGCAGAAAACACGAGGCCTTTTTGTCCAATCTCAGGTCAAAAATATAATGCGTATCTCAAGAATTTTATGAGTCAATGCTCGCGTTAAGAGAAAGATCAACGGAACAATTGAGTGAATTGCTGACCGTACAAATTGATTTTGCCCGTGCAGCAATATTCGCTGCGACCTCAGGATCGCTGACCACATCGCCTGAAATTTTCAGATCCGCATGACCGAGCCGCATGGGCAGATCGGATGCTTTTTTCCCCGCGACTTCCACCACGAATGGGTTCAGAGCCACATCATAATGACGCGCGGCCATTTTCATGGACAAGATAATACACGCGCCAAGAGCGGCCAGGAGACTTTCGACCGGTGACATTACAGGCTGCAAAACTGTAAACTCTGCTTCTTTTCCATCGGCATATTGAAGCACTTCAGATCCGTCATATTTTACGAAAATCGGACCATATGGCTTTTGCTTTATTCTGAGCTGCACGACGAACCGTCCCTCTTGATGTCAGAAGAGCAAATCTGGCAAATAAAGCGCCAATACCGGAAACAGAGTCAGAAGTACAATTGCAACGAGATGAATAAGCCAATAGGGCACTGTTGCGACAGCGACGCGACCAAGCGTGATCTCGTTTTTGGTCAGGGCGCTGAGAACCGACAGGTTGAGTCCGACTGGCGGCGTGACTTGGCCGATCTCAATCACGATAGTGATCAACACACCAATCCACACCGGATCAAACCCCATACCGGTGAGAAGTGGAAACACAACCGGTAGGGTCATGATCATCAACGACAGTCCGTCAAAGAAACAGCCCAGTACCAGATAGACAAGGACGACGATGAACACGATTCCGTAGGCGCTCAAACCATAGGTCGCTACCGTTTGCAGAACTTCCTGCGGGATTCCCAGAATGCTCACCGACTGGGCGAGGATCGTAGCACCCAGCACCAGAAAACCGACAGTCGTAAACAACAACGCCGATCGATAGACCGCCTCAACCAGTTTCCTTGCGGTCAAATCACCCCAAATGGAAGATATGATCACGGCGAGAACAACGCCAACACCGGCTGCTTCCGTAGGCGTGGCCAGTCCTCCCACGATACTCCCGATCACTGCAACGATCAGTGCAAGAAGCGGCCAGATCCGACCAAAACCGGCAATCGCCTGCAAAAACGAAGGGCTTGCCGGGTTGCGAGGCGCAAGACCCGGGTTTCTCACACATCGCACAAATATGTAGGCCATGAACAAAGCACCGACCATGAGCCCCGGAATGATCCCGGCAGCGAATAACCGGCCGATGGACGTTTCTGTAAGTGCTCCAAATATCAGAAACGAGAGACTGGGTGGTATGAGAAGTCCCAATGTCCCGCCTCCGGCCAGGCTGCCGACAACCATATCCTTGTCATAGCCACGTTTGGACATCTCCGGGTATGCGACAGAACCAACGGCGGCCGCAGTGGACAGACTGGAGCCGCTCACAGCACCAAATAAAGTGCAAACGGCAATATTTGTATGTAACAGCCCTCCGGGGATCCTGCGAAAGAGTGGCGTGAAGGCGGAATAGGCTCTTTCGCTTATTCCGCTGCGCAGAAGAATTTCTCCCAGAAGGATGAACATCGGCACAGCGCTGAGAGTGAAAGAATTGAACACACCCCAGATCGCGTCCACCGCAAGGGACGTTGCGCCGTTGGAAAAGAAATGAAGGATGATCAACCCGGTCAAACCAAGTGCCGCCCCCAGGGCAACACCTGTCGCAGCGGTTGTAATCAAAACACCGCCTAACGTTATCCAGAACATCAGCGACCTTCCGCGTCAGGCAGCGAGGTCTCGGCATCGAATTCCGATGCAGGCGCACTGCGGTCGATGATCCCAAACAAACGCGCGGCAAATATCATCCATGTAACAGCCAGGGACAAAGGCAAGGCAGCCATCCACGGATAGAGCAATATTCGGCTCGTCTGTGTTTTTAAGCTACGATTGAACGCAAATTCGAGCCAGGGGATCGACTCCCAGATCAGCCAGGAAAAGAATATCAGTGCCGCGACCAGTGCCAGGGTTTGAAGCGCAAAGCCCAACACTCCCCTCAACTGGTCCGCAACGATGGAAACGCGCACGTGCTGCGCCTTCAAAGTCACCATAGGCAGCCCAAGAAAAAGTGAGACGCTCAACAGAAGTCCCACCATTTCCTCGGTGATATGGATCGGCGTGTTTGCGAATTTTCGCATCAGAACACTGGTGACAATTATCACCACAATGCTCACCATTGCCAAAGCAGCGGCAATCGCGAACGCAAGGGCCAGACGTTCCAGCCCTTGCTCTATTTTCTTTTTAATCATGAAGGGCATAAGAGACTGTCAAAATCCGTTGTCTCAACGCCCAAGCGACGTCAGAACCCGTTCCCGATAGGCTGGCGCATTGCCGCCGGCTTCATCCGCCAGCGTCTTCCAGGTTTTGGACACTGATTCAAGGAACAGCGCGCGATCTTCTTCCGGGAAGTCCTCTCCCCAGACGAGTCCACCCTCGACAAGTTTTTCACGCGCAGCAAGCTCTCGCTCATGATCATCGTCATACTGATTGGTTCGATCCCAGAGCGCAGTTGCGGCTGATGTAATGGCGTCTTTTACCTTTGCATCGGTCTTTTCCCACCGGTCAGTCGCAACGCCAAGGACATAAGGGCCGGACGCCATCGGATAGAGGAATGAGGCATAGCCGGACACTTCCTGAAGCGAAACGGTGTGGGCGTATAGCGCCGGATAGAGCGCACAGTCCACAACACCCGTCTTCAGAGCAACATACATTTCTTCCTGAGGGATGATCTGGGCAGCGACGCCCAGTCCGGTAAAGGTTTCAACCTGATCTCGAGCCCAGACTCTGAGCTTCTTTGACTTCAGTTGCGCCAGCGAGTTGACCGGTTCATCCTTGCAGAAGACCGACACAGACAGCATTGGAATGGCAACATAGCCAACAGAGGTCACGCCCCAGTCGGCGAATTCCTCTTCATAGATTTTTCTTACTTCCGGCAGTGCCTTTTCCAGTTCATCCACGGTACTGATCGATCCCTGGACAAATACTGAACTCAACGCCGGTGCATCCCTGCCAAGATAATTGGCCCACATGAGGCTCATTTCTACAGCACCCTTGGGCACAAAACGCAGTACATCGGTATTTTTCAATCCCAGGGATCCACCGCCAAACATCTTCAGTTCGAAGTCACTGTCCAGTGAGGCATTCACTTCCTCGGCGAACTTGTTCAGTTCAGCGGATTCAGGGCGCGTTTCAGGCAAAAAATTGTTAAAACGCCATTCCTCGGCACTCACAGTTGAAACTGTCAATCCGGCAAGTGTTGCCCCGAAAACGAGAGAGCTGATCAACTTATTCATGGGTTCTCCTCCTGACACGAGCATCCGATTACGTCCCGGACGCTCTTTACTTCTTTATGGATTGCACGATGCTCCGTCGAAGGTGTCAAGGGTGGATTGACGGTTCAGGCGTTCCTCTCAGGCCTCTGATCAAAGGTCAGTGTGCCGGATCCATGCAGACAAGCGGTTATAAATTTTCGGGTAAATCTTGCAGGACGTCAGACAGCAACTTATCATTCTGCGGGGTCGACACCAGCCCCTCCATCTGATTTCACGACCCGCAACATGTCACATCACATCGCCTCCGCCATGTAACGCGCCGTACTGATATCCGCCTGATAGGTTTCGCAATGAGGGTACGGATTGCGTGCCAATTCATCAACAGCCGCAATCACTTTCTCCGCTTTTTCATCGCTCATCAGCGCTGACAGGTTCAAACGGGTCCAACCGGGCTTTTCGATCTCGTTACCCTCCAGTATCTCTTGCCTGATTCCCTCCGACTGTTCTTCGGAGATTCCCAACAGTCTATGCGCATAGGGTCCTGCACACGCGCACCCGCCGCGCGCCTGTATGCCATAAACATCTGACAACATGCGTGTGAATAACTGCTGATGGATCAATCCACCTTTTCGCGGATCGAAGACCTGAAATGAAAAAATCGGTAACTTGTGCTCGGCTTTCGGATTACCCAGGATCCTGAGATTGTCGTTGGTGCGCCAGACAGCCATTGCCCTTTGTCTCAGCTCTTCCTGCCTTCGATCCAGATAATCCTGCCCAATTGCATCTTTAACCTGAAAACACAAAGCAGCACGAATATCTCCAATGACATTCGGAGTGCCCGCTTCCTCGCGCGCAACGACATCATCTGAAAAATCATGTACCCACGGGGATACGAATTGTACGGTCCCGCCTCCTGAAAATGTCGGGCGGCGTGAGGTCACAACCGATTTCCGCACGATCAGGACACCGGAGGAACCCGGGCCGCCCAGGAACTTGTGCGGTGATACGACAATCGCATCGATATCGGCCTGCCCCCCCGTCCCCATATCAATTGGCAGATAAGGCCCACCGCCTGCGAAGTCCCAGATCGCCAGAGCACCGTATCGTTTCAATTGTTGGGTTACGGCACCCACGTCGGTAATGATTCCAGTCACATTGGAAGCCGCCGAAAAAGCCCCGACAATGAAACGGCCCGATGCCGCAGCCAACACATCGGACAGCTCAGACAGGTCGGGACCTCCCCGCTCTGCCTCTCCAATTTCAATCACTTGTGCACCTGTTTCGCGCCAGGGCAATATGTTTGAATGGTGCTCATAGGGACCGATTAAAACAAGCGGTTTTTCTCCCTGTTCAACCCGTTCCTCGATATTCAACAAGCGAACAAGCCGATTGATGCCGTTTGTGGCGCCGGAGCCTGTAAAAATGGTCGCATACCGGTTATCGGCACCGCAGAGTTCAGCAATGACCTCGCGGGCACTCCTGCGCATCCGTGTCATGTAGCTGCCGCAGAAAGAGGCCTCGGTATGGCTGTTGGCATAGTATGGGAGGACATCTTCGGTTACGAAATCTTCGATCTGGCGCAGCGCCCGACCGGATGCAACATAATCAGCATACAAAAGCGGATTTGAGCCGGCCAATCCGGGGATCATCACCCCTTCACCAATAATACCGGCGCGTAGCCCAGCAATCCGATCCGACGCTGCAAGCCGATTGGAAAAATTCCGAAAAGATGCGTGGGCTCTACAAAAATCGGTCATATTCTGCTCTTGCCATGTCTATTTCTTCAGTAAAGACTATCGCAATAAAACAGTGATAACATCGCATTTAATCCAACATAACGACCGATTTTGTTGTAATTGAACGAAGTGTTTATTGTTTATTGTGTCAATTTTGAATGCGGCTGAATTCGATTGCGCATCAGCGGCGGATTCAACTGCCAGCTGATTTGAGACCTACGCCCCATTCGCGCATAAGGCAGGCAGTGGATGATCACTCACTGTTTCAACGACAGTGGTCTCAAATCTGATCGGAAATCGACGGGTCACCTCGAAAGTGATCTTGGTTAAGCCCGGATTGAAAGAGGTGCGCTACACCCACAAGGCGCGATCATCCAGTATGGCTTCCATGGCGAAATATGAGGTGACGGTATCCAGCTCAAGATCGTCAATCAATTGTTGATAGACCAAATCGTAACTTGCCATATCACGAGTGGCGATTTTGAGCATGTAGTCGTAATCTCCGCCAATTCGATAGAAATCGACAACTTCTTTGAGGGACATGACTCGGTTGCGAAATTTATCAAGCCATTTGGAGGAATGGTTTCGGGTGCGCACCATGGTGAAAACAACCAAATTTGCACCCAGCTTTTCCCGGTTCAGCACCAGTTTGGTGCCTTGTATTATTCCTTCCGCTTCCATCTGTTTGATCCGGCGCCAACAGGCATTTTGCGACAGACCGACCTGTGCGGCCAATTCCCGTTGGGTTTGTTCTGGATTTTCTTGCATCGATCGCAAAATCGCACGATTTATTTCATCTAGTTTTGGCTGCATATTTCGATCACTGATATATAAAACTCGCGATTTGATGTTAGAACACAGCCCAGATCACACGCAAGCATGTGCACGCTTTCTGCTCGGAGATAGGGTTCAAATGGCAAAATCAAACCGAATTGATACCCAAACTCCGATCACTTGGACCCCTAACGGGCGCCCTTCCCACTTGCCAGTTAATCAGGACGAGCCCGTTTGGTGAACAAAACCGTTGTTCCCTACAACCCGCTCTGGATGAATGCCTTCGCACAGGAAGCCGCGGCTCTGCGGGCGCTTCTGAGCGATAACCTTCCCGCCGTCCATCATATCGGCACCACATCGATCCCGGGCATGCGCGCCAAGCCGATCATCGACATCATGCTGGAGGTTCGTTTACTGACCGCGCTTGATCAGCGCGCTGAAGCAATGCGCGGGCTGGGATATGAGGTGATGGGCGCTTATGGGATCAATGGCAGACGTTATTTCCGAAAGGTCGACCAGACCGGAACGCGCTCATTGTACGTTGATAATCGTCACGGTTGTGGTGTATTGCGATATCGATGAGATTGCAGACATGGATAGGAGCTACTTTGGAGACAGAGCACCCTTTGGCAACGGAATTCGCTTTAATCCCTCCTTCCCAGCTATTACCAGTAATTTTCCATCGTCATTGCGATGACAGATTGCAGATCGCCAATCACACGATACCCATCCGTTTTCTTTGTCCGCTAGAAAGACTTTCAGGGGTTTGCCGGAAGGCTCCCATAACTGGACGAGACCATTTCGGTTTCCAGTTGCAATGAACGACCCATCTTTGTGCCATGCCAAAGTGTTATATGGACGTACGTCATCAAATCCCCAGATTTGCTTTCCCTGCTCAACTCCGAAGATCTTCACAGGAGCAAACATGGATCCCGAGGCCACAAATTGACTGTCCGGCGACCAAATCAGAAATTCGGGGTAATGCGTATTGTTGATTTCTGCAGTTGTCACCAACCCGGATTCCCGGTTCCATATTCTGACGATTGCACGAGAGGAAAATGCCAGATGTTTGCCGTCCGGCGACCAGGCAAGTTGGTTTGTATTGTCAGTAGAACAGCATTTCACACTAGAGACAGTGTTGTCGGTCCGATCCCAGATCCGCACTTTGCCAAACTGAGATGTACTTGCTAACAAGGTTCCATCAGGCGACCAGGTGACATTGGTAACTTGACCTTCGTGTTCTTTGTGACGAGCAGTTTCCTCACCCGTTTGTGCATCAAACACTCTCAACACGCCGTCGAAGCTGGCTGTCGCGATTTCTCTACCATCCGGCGAGAAAGCTACTGCCGTAACAATACCTTTGTGCCCGGACAACAAGGCTACCTGCTGTCCGGAACTCGCATCCCAAATCCTAGCGGTACTATCAACAGAGTCCGAAGTAATCCGCTTGCTGTCAGGAGACCAAGCAAGTGACCACACATCATTGGTATGTCCTGCAAGGTGAGCCAATTTCTCACCACGCTCGACATCCCAGATGAAGTTCTTCCCTTCGACATCAGCGCTCGCGAGGCGTTGGCTATCCGGCGACCAGACGAGCACATCGATTGCAGCCCAGTGACCTTGAAGAACATTGATCGGCAAACCTGTTTCAGCATGCCAGATAAATATTCTGCCATCATGGAGTGCAACTGCGACCATCATGGCATCTGGGGACAGGGCGATGTGATCAACTGCCTCACTGCGCGCCTTCATGGTCACAGTCGTTTTTCTCTTCGACATGTCCCAGATCCGCGCAGTATCGTCTGAAGATCCTGAAAGAAGCTGCGTACCATCTGATGACCAGGCCATCAATCTTACGCCGTAGTCATGCTCTTTTAACGTTGCAATCAGCCCGAAATCCGAGCCATCGAACAATCGGACAGCACCTCTGTCATCACCGGTCGCAATCAAATTGCTTTCCGCAGACCAAACGACGCTGATGTTTTTTACACGGTCTTCCTTTCTTGAGTAATCAGCGACGATTTTCTTTTCATCCACACTCCAGATTTGTGTGCTGTTGCCCAAAGTCGCAATTGCGAAGTGCTTTCCGTCCGGAGACCAACTGACCCCCTGTCTTGCAGCGCCCTCGTAACCACTAATTTCAAAAGTGGGCCGACCTGTTTTTACATCCCAGATTTTGGCCTTTCCATCTGACGATCCGCCTGCGAGCAACTTTCCAGTCGGAGACCATGCCAACGATCTGACAAACCCCTGGTGCCCTCTCAAAATTGTCACGTCATTTTTTTCGGATACATCCCAAACAAAAATATCATGCGCCTGAGGTCTTAACCGATAGTCAGTGGTAGCTGCTGCAATATGAGTTCCGTCCGGGGACCACACGAGCGCGTCAGCCGAGGAAATCTCTCCTCTCAACAATGAAACGGGAACGCCATCGGTCGACCATATGACCACACCTCCGGGAACCGCCGACGCGAGCTGATTGCCGCTAGGTGACCAGGCAATCGCAGCGGGAGAACTGCTTTGAATTGTGAAAATCGCCACCGTCCGACCGGTCTTCACATCCCAAATGCGCCCGGCCTCTTCGTTGGCTGCAGTTGCAATAAACTGTCCATTCGGAGACCAGACAAGCGCTTCGATTTCATTGATATGCCCATATAAAACGGCAGATAGCTCTCCAGTGACGGCATCTCTTATTTGTGCCTCTGGACCATAACCCGCCAACGCGACATATTTATCGTCCGGTGACCAGCTCAGATACATAATTTCATTCAGAAATACGCTGGATAATCCGGAAATTAGTCCTTGGGAAACGTCAACATGTTGACCTGCAGCGTCGACAGGTGGCCTCGCCGGTTCGCCTTGAACAACAGTCATATTCAAAATTGCCGCGAGCAATACAGAAACCATTAAAGTTGGCCTCCGCGAACCATACCGTTTTGCCAGCACCAAGCGAGCTAATTCCGCAATCATTCTCGTTCCTTATTTTGCAATCTCAGTTCACTGCGAACCGCTTTTCTCAAGCGCGGTAGACGGTTATGTGTTCAATACAAGCTCAAGGTGTTTCGCTATTGTGCATTTTGCCAAAATTGATTGCATTGAAAATAATCATCCACCACCAGCTGTAAAGCTGATTTCAACTGGAAAATCATCTTAGCTAGGAATGTTCATGAACAAATCCGTCATCCCCTACGATCCTGTGTGGAAGCAATCCTTTGCCAACGAGGCTAGTGCATTGCGGGCAGTATTGGGCGAACACGTCCAGAGCATTCACCACATAGGCAGCACTTCCATTCCCGGCATGCGGGCCAAGCCGATCATCGACATTCTGCTGGAAGTTACTTCACTCGCAGGTCTGGATGACCGTGCGGAGGCAATGCGCGAGACGGGGTATGAGGTGATGGGTGCCTATGGGATCGATGGCAGGCGTTACTATCGGAAAATCGATCAGACCGGAACGCGGACACACCATATGCATGCGTTTACGATCGGATCGGAGCACGTTGAACGCCATCTGGCTTTCCGCGACTATCTGATCGCCCACCCGGCGAGAGCGCAGGACTATTCCGACCTGAAGGCTCGGCTTGTCCAAGGGGACGAAGTCTCGTGGGACACGTATCTGGACGGCAAAGATCCGTTTATCAAAATGGTTGAGCAGGAAGCGCTGAAGTGGGTGCGGTCAAGAACTTGACACCCTGTCTTACTTCATTGGTGTGTCGCCGACCTCGAAATTGAACAAGGCCTTGTCGAACCTCGTGTAGTCCTCATAGCGCAGCAAATCATATAGATCCCGGCGGTGCTGCATTCTGTCCAGGATGCCATTCTGGTCACCGTCCCTCAAAATGGCATCGAGTCCTCTGTCCACTTCACCCATTGCAAGTCGCAGTGTCGTGACGGGGTAAATCACCAGATTGAAGCCAAGTGCCTCGAGCTCGGATTTGTTGAGCAGCCGGCTTTTGCCGAATTCAGTCATGTTGGCAAGCAAGGGAACATTGATCGCGGCACGAACAGCTTCGAATTCCTGTTCCGATTTCATCGCTTCGGGAAACAGCATATCCGCCCCCGCATCGACATAGGCCTTCATCCGGTCGATGGCTTTGTCCAAGCCTTCAACCGCGCGGGCATCCGACCGCGCGATCAGGCAGAAATTGTCGTCCATCTTGGCATCTGCTGCCGCTTTGAGACGCTGTATCATGGTGCTTGTATCGACGATATCCTTGCCGTCCAGATGCCCGCAGCGTTTGGGCATCACCTGATCTTCGATATGGCAACCGGCAAGACCGGCCTCTTCCATCAGTCGAACTGATCGGGCCGCACTCATCGGTTCACCAAAGCCGGTATCGATGTCGATAATCGCCGGCAGATCCGTTACGCGAGCAATCTGCCGACCGCGGGTCACAAACTCCTCAAGCGTTGCAATACCGATATCTGGAAGACACAAGTCGGCGGAAATAACGGCACCGGAAATGTAGACACCGTCAAATCCTTTGCGCTCGATCAGTTGTCCGCAAAGTGGATTGAACGCACCAGGAAACTGGTGAAGCTTGCCATCCACCAGCATCGCCCTGAAATCGGCGCGCTTTTCCGTTGGTGTTTTTTTCGTAAACAGCATCAGAATATCCCCTTTGCAGGGTTCTCAACCAGATACCCATTCGGAGCCACGGGATTGAGGCCGCGAACTTCAGCCGCACTGAGATTGGGCAGGCGTTGCACCAGGTCCAGAAAGCGAGCACTTTCAGATTTTTCGAGCACAACATCTGTCAATATATTGAACTTATTGATGTATTCATCTCGCCCAAAAGGACGCGCGCCGAGTGAATGCGCGTTGGCAACGGCCATTTCATCCACAAACTCTGACCCGTCCTTCATGACAACAACAACGCGTGCACCGAAGGCTTTTTCCGATGCATCGCGCGAATGATAGCGGCGCGTCCATTCTGGATCTTCGACGGTGGAAATTTTATGCCAGAGCCGAACCGTATCGGGTCGAGCAGCGCGTTCCGGCATGTAGCTGTCCACATGATGCCAACGACCATCCTGAAGGGCGACAGCAAAGATATACATGATCGAATGATCGAGCGTCTCACGGGAGGCAGCAGGGTCCATCTTTTGCGGATCTCCCGCACCGGTACCAATCACATAGTGGGTGTGGTGGGAGGTATGGATCTTGATCGACTGAATGGCTTCGAAGTCTTCGATCTGCTTTCCCATCCTGAAAGCAAGGTCGATCAAAGCCTGAGACTGATATTCTGCTGAATGTTCCTTGGTATAGGTGTCCATGATGGCGCGTTTGGGTTCACCCTGGCCTGGTAGCGGCACGGTATAGGTCGGCTCATAGGGGGACAGTCCCTGATCACGAGATGTTCGGCCTTCAAGAATATAGGAAAGAACGGAATCCTCACCTTCATATATCGGGCTTGGTGCCCCCTCCCCGCGCATGCAACGGTCTACCGCTTCTATTGCCGTCTTGCCCGCATAAGCGGGAGCAAAAGCTTTCCAGGAGGAAATCTCGCCCTTGCGAGACTGCCTGGTTGTGATCGTGCAATGCAGCGCCTGTTGTACAGACTGGTAGGCAACATCCTTGTCGAGAGAGAGCAATGTTGAAACGCCCGCCGCAACGGATGGACCGATGTGGGCGATGTGATCAATCTTGTATTCGTGCAGGCAGATCCCCTTGACCAGGTTCACCTGAATTTCATAGGCGGTCACGATGCCCCGCAGGAGCGCTGCGCCATCGCATCCGCATTGCTGTGCGACCGCCAGAAGCGGCGGGATATTGTCAGCAGGATGGGAATAATCAGCCGCCAGAAACGTATCGTGATAGTCGAGCTCCCGCACGGCGGTTCCGTTGGCCCAGGCGGCCCATTCAGCGCAGACAGTCATTTCAGGCGGTGCGCCAAACAAGGTTGCACCCCCTGCCCGCTGATGGGAGGTGGCCATCGCCCGGGCCGACTGGATCGGCGCGCGATTGAGCGACGCGACAGCGACCGCTGCATTATCGATGATCCGATTGATGACCATCTCACTGACGTCCTCATCAACGGGGACCGGATCGGCGGCAACTTCCGCAAATTTCCAGGCCAGTTGCTCGGACCTTGGCAGCGCGTCTTTTGACGGCGAAGCATGGACATCATGGTTTAGCATCGTGAGAGTGTCTCGCTCGTTAGTGCCAACCGGCCCGGTGGAGCCAGCGGATAAAATGTCACGGTTCAGATGGTCGAATACGGCGCTGTCAATCCGTCACGGCAGCAGGCTTTTTCAAAATGCCGCGGAGGAACATCGGCGCGACAAACCCCGCTATCGCAGCGATCCAAAGACCTATTGAGATGGGTGTGGAAAACAGGAACGTAAAATCCCCGTCTGACAGCACCATGGCTCGCCTGAGCGCATCTTCCATGTTCCCACCCAGCAAAATACCCAGAATTACCGGCACCGTCGGTATATCCAGCTTGCGCAGTACATAGCCCAGCACGCCGAAGCCGACCATCAGCAGGAGATCGAAATAACTGCCGGACAGTGAGTAGATGCCGACAAACGAAATCATCGTCACACCGGGCAGCAGAACCCAGGCAGGCACCATGAGAATACGGACGAAGATCTTGACCATCGGCACATTCATCAGGAGCAGCACCACATTGGCGATCAGAAGCGACGCAATCAGGCCCCATACTACTTCGGGTCGGTCAGTAAACAGCGTGGGACCGGGGGTAATATTCAACGTCATCAGGAGCGCAAGAAGCACGGCAGTGGTTCCCGAGCCGGGCACACCCAGCGTCAGCATCGGCACCAGCGCGCCGCCGGCGGCGGCATTGTTGCCCGCTTCGGGCGCAGCAATGCCTTTGGGCACTCCGGTTCCGAAACCGCCCTTTTCTCCCGCGATTGATTTTTCGGTCATATAGGCAAGGAAAGAGCCCAAAGACGCGCCTGCTCCGGGAAGAATCCCGGCAATAAACCCGACACCGGAAGACCTGAGCATCGTCCACTTAGAGGCCATGATGTCTTTCCAGGGGATGGTCACTTTCTCGAGCTTCACGCCGATGGAGGACCCTTTTCCGTGACTTTCGATAAAGAAGAACACCTCGGCAATGGCAAACAATCCGACAATGGCCACCAGAAAATCAACACCGTCCATCAGATGCAGATTGCCGCCGGTCAAACGCGGAAGACCTGAACTGTTGTCAACGCCGATCATCGCAATGCCAAGGCCAATACAGGAAGCCAGCGCCGCTTTGGCCTGATTGTTCGAGGCCATGCCGCCCAGGGTGCAGAACGCCAGCAGATAGAGCGCGAAATATTCCGCCGGGCCAAACAGAAAGGCGACACGCGCCAGAAGCGGTGCCAGAAGCATCAAGCCGACTGTTGCCAGAAACGCCCCAACGAAGGAAGCGACGCCGGAAAGCACCAGCGCATCGCCCGCCCGCCCCGCCTTTGCCATGGGATAGCCGTCCAGTGTCGTCATCAAAGCCGGTTCATCACCAGGTATATTCAAAAGGATCGAGCTGATCCGACCGCCATACATGGCCCCGTAATAGACAGCGGTCATCAGCACCAGCGCAGATGTTGCATCAAGGCCGAGCGTAAAAGTGAGAGGGATCAGGATCGCCACACCGTTGGAGGGCCCAAGGCCGGGTAACGCACCAATAATCGTGCCCAGAAAGCAGCCGACAATCGCCAGAAGCAACGTGTAGGGCGAGAGCGCGATCGAAAAGCCAAGCGCCAGATTTGACAGAATATCCATAGAAACTATCCGGTAAGACCGCCAGGCAACGCCACCAAACCAAGCCCAAGCGCATATTTGAACAAGAGATAGAGACCTGCCGACAAGCCGATTCCCGTTATTGCAGCCGGACCGGCGCGGGGTGAAATCTGAAAGCTTAAAATTCCCGCAGCAACTGCCGTGGGGATGAGAAAACCAAGAGGCCTGAGAGCATAGGCATATCCGACCAGAACTATGACTGCCAATCCAAGTGACAGCCACGTTCGCGACACCGGCCAGGCGGGGTCAGGATCGGGGCGCAGGATCATGAATAATGCACTCAGTGCCGCCACAGCGCCGACCAGCATCGGGAACGCTTTGGGGCCAACGGGATCAGTCAGAAAACTCGTCTGGATCTGAGTGGCGCTTGCGATATAGGCAAGCGCCACAAATAGAGCGACCAGACCGAAAATCCGGTCACTCGCCATTACTGGATAACCCCAATATCCTTGGACAGTTTGTTGATTTCGGCGACAAGGCCATCAACATAGGACTGGAAGTCTCCACCGACC
Source organism: Stappiaceae bacterium (assembly GCA_039976075.1). Taxonomy (GTDB): domain Bacteria; phylum Pseudomonadota; class Alphaproteobacteria; order Rhizobiales; family Stappiaceae; genus JBDWFY01. The sequence continues at coordinate 170,423 of JBDWFY010000019.1, read as the reverse complement.
TTGGTAAAGGGTGCCAGACCATTGTCGACCATCGCTTTTTTCCAATCGTCGCTGTCTGCAACCTGCTGCAGTTTACCCGCCCAGGTATCGAACACCTCGTCGCTGACGCCTTTGGGGACGTAGAGGCCACGCCAGTTGACGGCAACCACATCGTGGCCCTGTTCCTTGGCTGTTGGAATGTCCTCAAATCCCGGGATCCGCTCTTCGGTCAGTACAGCAAGAACGCGCACATCACCGGCCTTCAGGAACCCGACCACTTCGGACATGTCTCCGGTCATTGCCTGCGTGAATCCTCCGACGGTTTGGGTGATCGCATCAGCGCCGCCGTCAACACCGATATATTTTACTTTGGTGATGTCATCGAAACCCGCACGCTGCAGGATCATCAATGGCTTCAGATGATCAAACCCACCCACAGCGGAACCGCCTGCAAACGCAACAGAACCCGGATCAGCTTTGATCGCATCAACCAACTCGGTCAGTGACTGGAAGGGGCTGTCTTTGGCCACAACAATCACGCCCGGATCAGCTCCGATGGCGCCAACAAACCGCACCTGATCGGCAGTCATGCCTGCATAGGCGTTTTGTGCCAGACGCGTGGTCGTTGCCGTCGAAGCAGCCACGATGAGATCCTCGTCCGCACTGCGTTCGTTCACCACATGACCGTAAGCCAGCCCGCCACCGGCACCGGCCATGTTGGTGACCTGTACAGGCTTGTCGACCGCACCGATATCAAACATGATTTTGCCGATCTGACGACAGGTGAAGTCCCAGCCGCCACCGGGGTTTGCCGGTGCAATGCACTCGGCTGCTGTTGCCACAAGCGGCGTACCAAGCGTAAGCACAGCGCCGATCAGCACCGGTTTAATCAAATTCAGTTTCACGGTTTTTCCTCCCAATTGGTTTTCTTTTCCGGTTCATTTTTATTGCAAAAGACCGCTTTCGGCATCATTTGCCTCAAGCTCGACATTGTCAACAAAAATTCACTTATCTTAAGATTTTTCAGTAATTTTTGTTGTTATTTTAGCTTATTGTCGACAATAATGAAAAATGACAGAGACCAATCTCCAAGACAGATCCCACGTGCTCGCCGAAGCCCTGTGCGAAGAAATCGTCGATGGCACCTTCGCCCCTGGCGAAAAACTGAATGAGAAGGAACTTGCAACACGCTTCAAGGTCAGCCGCGGACCGATACGGGAGGCCTTGAAAAGACTGGCAGAGCGTAATCTGGTTGTCCTGTCGCCTAATGCTGGCGCCAAGGTGGCCCAGCACACGAGAGAAGACATCATTCACCTGCTTGATGTGCGAGAACATCTGGAAGGCGCCGCAGCCAAACTTGCAGCAGAGCGCATGACGAAAGAAGAAAAGAAGCGACTGGGTGCACTGTTCAAAGCCCACGCGCTTGCTGTTGAAGCTGCAACAGATGGCTCTTACGTTCAGCACCCCGAAGATCTTGATTTTCACTATGTCATTATCAAAGGTTCGCGAAACCCACATCTTTTCGCGATCCTTTGCGGAGATCTTTATCCGCAATTACGGCTATTCAGGCGACAGCACAAAAACACACCCGGCCGCGGCAAACGCGCCCTTCACGAACATCGCTGGATCCTGAATGCCATCGAGGACGGAGACCCCGAGCTGGCGGAACTACTGATGCGCAAACACATATCTGCCTCGAAAGAAAATTTGAAAATGATGGATAGTGTGTAACATGACTTTTCAGCCGTGCGAATTTATGCAGGCCGACATAGATAGTGTCTCATAATTTTCAGTCATTCCGAATACGCAGGCGCTCACGAGATAGAATTTTCAAGTTTGTCATCCACGCGCATGACAGCCGATTGACATCCGCTGCGATAGGGTCATCCAACGCCTGGACATGGCTGTCCTCATGGTGAGATGGAGAACGGTTATGGATCCCTATAGCGCCGCAATGCTGGGAAGTTTTATCAGCGAAAAACAAAAGAACACCACTCACCACCGATCATCTGAAGATCGGTATTATCAGACGGCAGCGGATAAATTGCGATTTCTTGCGCTGTATTCTTCCCTGGCCCACACAATCGGAAAAATTCTCAAATCAGTCGATATCCTTGCTCTATTCAAACGGCGAAACCCGGTACAATCATCGTGATAGCCATCCTGACGACTGGCTCTTCAAGCGTATTCCGCGAAGGTTGAAGCACCTTGACGATAAGGATATGCATTAAGCGAAAATCTGGAGAGTTGCCCGTGGACGTTTCTCGGGAAAAAGATCGAGCCGATATCATCAAACTGCTTGAGGCAGAGACCGCTGCTTTTTTTCGAAAAGATTTCGACGGATTGGCCGCTTGCTGGGTGCAGTCGCCCGATACACGCATGTTTCAGGCATCTGTCGTCGACGGCATGCGTGTACAACAGGGATGGGAGCAATATGGCTCGGCGATGAAGAGACGATTTCGTCGTTTTCCCGAACCGAACACATCCAACGACAGCATCCGGCGGGAAAACATGAATGTGTCGATCGGTTCTGACATGGCCTGGGCCAGCTTCGATCAGATAGGGAGCGATACAGGCGATGCGTTCGATCTTGCCGGCATCCAGCATGAGCTGCGCGTGCTGCACAAGATTGACGGTCGTTGGAAAATCGCCTGCATGGTGGTGATGCAGCGCAGCATCGATCAAGCGCATCATCCACTCATCGAAGTGGATACGCAGATGCGTATCCAGTGGCTTAACTCGGAGGCGAAGTCATTGTTATCGGTCCTGCCCGAACTTGTTGCTGACAACGGTCGATTGAAAGTGCGGGATAGGCAGCGTCATGAAGCTCTGCAAAGTGCGGTCTTGCAGTTGAACCAACAAAACGTGGAGCGCATTTGCTTCATCCCCAAAGACAAGCGCGTCCTGCCGGTTGCACTGGCCGAAGATGATTACGGCATTCCTCAATATTGCTGGGTCACTTGCAAGGACGACAAGATCCTGATTTCCTTCAACGATAGCGGCATCGTCGAACAACGCATCAGTTGGGCCCGGCAGGTCTATAGCCTTTCAGCAACCCAAACATCGATTGTGCGGCTGATCATTGAAGGACACGATGTCTCTGACACGGCTCAGGATCTTGGCATCAGCGTCAATACTGTGCGAACCCACCTGCAGCGCATTTATGACAAAACCGGTGCACGCAGTCGGCATGCCCTGGTTCAAGCAATCTTCCGTATGGAGCCACCCGCGCCGTGACTGGTGTCAGACTGGGTCAATTACTGGCGGCGGTCCGAAGAAACCGACAATTTGCGTCAACCGCCCCTCATCGTCGAGCGTGCCGAAATCCACACCATTAATGGCAACATTGCCGTCAGGCGTGAGCATACGCCAGGAAAAGTAAATCTTGCCGTGATGCTCGCTGAAACCGCTGGTCAATTCCACCCGTGCGCCGGGTTGCTGGGCATGGAACCCGCCAATCCGGTCCGACAGGGCCTGACGGCCGACCGCTTCGCCGGAAGGGTCCTGATAGAGACCGTCTTCGCTCCAGGCGATTGTCAGAAGCGCCAGTCGTTTGTCGGCATCGGGTTCACTCCAGGCGGCTCCGTAGGCGGAAATAACTTCCTTCAATGATGAGGTCATGGTCAGTCCTCCAAATAGAGCGATCCGCTGGTCATGCTACGTCGATCAAGCGTATAAATCGAGCATAGCCTCACCATTGCAGCCAGGGTAATATGGCCTTGGGTCATTCTCCTGACTATCCTGCAACATCATGCACTGTATCCTGGTCCAATTGCCCTTCCGGACCCAAGGCCAGGTCCGAGGCATGGATCCCGCCACCGATCCAGATGGCATCGATCCCTGCCTGCCGCGCACCTCGGATATCCGTGGCCAGATTATCTCCAATCATCACAGCGCGGGAGCGCGGGATTTCAGGACTCTCGGCAAACACGCGCTCGAATATTTCCGGGTATGGTTTGCCAAAGCGCTGCACCATCCCGCCCAGTTCTTCATAAAGCGCCGCCACCGCTCCGGCACCGTAGATGGTCTTTCCACCGCGGTTGACCATCACGTCGGGGTTGGCGCAAATCATCGGCAAACCGCGATCTACAGCCGCTGCCAAAAGACTGCGATACTCTTCAGCTTGTTCCGTCTCATCATCGACCAGGCCGGTGCAGATGATCATCTCAGCCGCCTCAATGTCGACTTCTCGACCACCACAGGCGTCGAAGGTTGGTTAGCAGCGTTCCGGTCCCAAGTGGAAATAGGCAGGTGTCACATCCACACCAACACCTGAGGTCCTTGATGAAATGATATCGGCTGTGGCCTCGCCCGAGGTCAGCAACCGATCATACAATGCTGCCTCGACACCAAGCTGGGTGAGGTGCCGGGCCACAGAAACGCCGAGTCGTGCGGCGTTGGACAGCAAAACCAGCTTTGCCTCCCGTTGACGCAAGCGCCGCAGGCAATTCATCGCGCCGGGAAAGACCGACACCCCGTCATGGACAACACCCCATAGATCGAGGATGAAAAGATCATAATCACCGGCGACGCAGGCCAATCCGTCCAAAATTGGGATATTCATCCAACATTTCCTGAGCTTCTTTCAGTTTCGGGATAATTGCATAGAAGCGCGACCGGCAATGGATGAAAATTGCAACTGTGAACAGCCATCGACTTTTTCTGCCTCCCTACTCTGCGCCGTCATACCCGTGTGTTACGACACCAAACATGAAAGACGATATTATCGACATTGACACGGCAATGGTGCAGGAGTTGATCGATACTCAATTTCCTCAGTACAGCAACCTGCCATTGTTGCCGATTGATCCGCAGGGTTGGGATAACCGAACGTATCGCCTCGGCGAGCAGCTTTCCGTTCGCCTGCCCAGTGCCAGACGATATGCTGCGCAGGTGGAGAAGGAACAGACATGGCTCCCCAGACTGGCGCCGGGCTTGCCTTTTGCCATCCCAGCGCCAATCGCAAAGGGCCGACCGTCGGAAAACTACTTCTACACTTGGTCGATCATGGAATGGATCCCCGGCACTATGGCTTCGGTGGATCAGCCACTCGATTTCCAGGCGATTGCAAACGATGCAGCCTCTTTTTTGAAGGCGCTTCACCGGCTTGACGCCTCAAATGGTCCTTTGGCCGGGCCGCACAATTTCTTTCGGGGCGGTTCGCTGCAGACATATGACGAAGAAACCCGAACGGCGCTTGCAGACCTGAATCAGAAAGTTGATACCGGTGCGGTGATAGAAGTTTGGAACGCGGCTCTTTCGTCCCAATGGGACCACGAGAGCGTCTGGGTTCACGGTGATTTTGCCCCAAGCAACCTGATCGTTGCAGAAAGTCGTCTGAAAGCCGTGATCGATTTTGGCGGCCTGGGCGTTGGTGACCCCGCCTGCGACCTCGTTCTGACCTGGACTTTTCTGCCGGAAAACTGCCGACAGTCCTTTCGCAATTCCCTCGCTCTGGACAAAGCCACATGGGCGCGGGCACGCGGCTGGGCGGTGTGGAAAGCCCTTTTGATTCTGACTGAACGGTCTGAACAGAAATTCTCAGAGCATCCGGCTGTGACCGTGTTGGAATCAGTATTGCAGGACCACAGGCAAGAACCAGCGCAATAACTTTCCCTTTGGTGTCGCACTATTATTTTTCGGAAAACATAATTCCACTTAAGGGGTTGCAAATCTCGATTGCAATGTTATGCATCTTTCTGCAACTTTATGCAGGAAATTACATGGATCTGAATGTCCCCGATACCCGCCAACAACTGCTGAGCGAGTTACTTGATGCGGGTGAGCAGCTAAACGCCCTGGCCATTGCCCGGAAGTTCGGGATTTCCGTCGACACAGTGCGTCGGGATCTCATTGCTCTTGAAGATGCCGGTCTGGCCAAACGTGTTCGCGGTGGCGCCATACCTATTTCAAAGCCCGGTCCGTCCATGCTGGAAAAGGCTGAACGTGGCATCAAGCCCCCCGCCACCCTTATCGATGCGGTGTTATCTGCGCTTGAAGGAAAACAAACACTGTTGCTGGATAGCGGCTCCACGTTACTGGCTCTTGCCCGGAAACTGACGCCGATAGAGGGACTGGTGGTGATCACTCCCTCGCCGTGGGTCGCGATAGCCTGTCTTGAGCGCGATATCGAAACCATCCTCATTGGTGGGCGTCTCAGTCCCAGGAGCGGCACGAGCGTCGGCGGAGATTGCCTCGCCATGCTGAGCAGCGTCGCAGCCGACGTGGCGGTGTTGGGCGCCTGCGGCATCGATCCGGTTTTCGGTCTGAGTTCGGATGACTTTGACGAAGTCCCGGTCAAGCAACGAATGGCTGATTGCGCCGCCCGGACGTGGGTGGTGAGTGACTGCTCAAAATTGGGTCTGCGTGCGCGACACCGCGCGCTGCTTCCCAGTCAGATCGATAGAATCATTACCACAGCCGAGGGTTCTACCGATGCTTCTACTCCCGATCCCTACAAAGCACAGGGCATCGAGATCGACTATGTTTAGGTGGCGCACGCCATGGCGGGCGGTTGCGGCCATGTTCATTCTCAATGGTGCGCTCTTCGGGATCTGGGCATCGCGCATTCCGGCGGTGGTTCAGACCCATGACCTGTCGCCAAGTGCCCTTGGCGGCCTGCTGCTATTAATGGCGGCAGGCGCGATCATTTCCTTTCCGATCGCTGGCAAAGCATCAGATGCCAAAGGATGCGCTGCCGTTACCCTTCCGGTGGCGATCCTCTATTGCGCGGCGCTCGTCCTGATTGCCCTGTCACCATCCGTACTGACTCTGGGTATCTCTCTGTTTCTGTTCGGCGCGTTCCATGGCAGCATGGATGTGTCGATGAATGCCTGGGCGGGGGAAGTTGAAAAAGCGGCAAAAAAGCCAATGATGTCCTCCTTCCACGCCATGTTCAGCCTGGGTGCGGGTCTGGGTGCTGCATCCGGTTTCGGTGCTGCAGGTGCCGGTCTGTCGGTCACCACGCACTTCTTTCTGGCCGGATCCATAATTGCCGCGCTGACATTACCGTTTGGATGGATCGGCTGGGTATCACAGAAGGTGCCACGCACCGGATCAGAACCGATCTTTTCCTTTCCCCGGGGCCCGTTGCTGGCCGTTGGCTTTTTCGCCTTCTGTTCATCGCTTGGCGAAGGAGGAATGGCCGACTGGAGTGCTCTTTTTCTGATTTCCGCATCCGCTGCCGGTGAAGCTGAAGCAGCACTGGGATATGCCGTCTTTTCAGTGGCGATGGTCGTTATGCGGCTTTTGGGCGACCGGCTGGTACAGAAGGTGGGGCCCGTCAACGCAGCCAGATTCGCAGGCCTTGCGGCAGCCTCCGGCTCCGCCGTTGCCGTCATTTTCGCGACCTTTCCGATCATGCTCATCGGGTTCGCTCTGATGGGCATCGGCTACGCCCTTGTCGTACCCCTCGCCTTCAGTCGCGCGGCCAACGATCCCGACGTTGCCCCCGGTCAGGCCATCGCCAGCGTTTCCACGCTGGGTTATGGCGGTATTCTGCTCGGCCCACCGCTGATCGGTCTGGTCGCCGATCTGGCATCGATCAGAACCGCCTTTGCGATCCTGACCGTGATGGCGCTGATGATATTTGTGATGGCGAAGGTCGTGAGAAGACCCGGAAATAATTAAATTGGCCTCGTGAACAGATGTACCCTCTCAAAACGCCTCCAGTTCCGGGCTGCCATAGGCTCAATGCATCTCAACAATCCAGTCCCTCACCCGTTCTTCCGTTTTCGTCAGTGTCCGGTTCATCGGCCAAATAATGTAAAACCCCTCACCGGTTTTTAGGTGATGATCGGTCACTTCCACCAGTCGACCGTTTTCCAGATAGACGTCGATCAGGCTGCGCCAGCCAAGGGCGACAGCGTCGCCATCCAGCGCCATTTGCAGCACTGCGACATATTCATTGGCGCGCGGTCCGCGCAACTGACCCGTTGACGTGACACCTGCAGAGCGCAGCCAGTCCCGCCAGCTCACCGCTCCCCGGTGCGGTTCGTCAAGATGCGCAAGGTGATGAGAGATAAGATCCCAGGGGGTTTGTGGTGAGGAATGGGCCTTGAGGTAGTCAGGCGACGTTACCGCCACAATCTCCTCCAGGGCAAGCGAGCGGCACTCATAGGCAGGCCAGTCCTCCGGTCGCCCCCTTCGAATGCCGAGAGGAAAGTTTTCGGCAATGATGTCGATATCCCGATCCGACGTGTGCAAGCTCAACTCGACGTCAGGAAGGGCGAGATGCAATGCCTGCATCCGGGGTGCCATCCACAAGGTTGCAAACGCAGTCGAGGCAGAAAGCGTTATGACGGTTTCCGCCGGTACAGCCCGAACGTCGTCCAGTCCGTGGGCGATTTGATTCAAGCTCTTTGATACATCTTTGTGCAACCGTCGGCCCGCTTCTGTCAGCTCCACCTTCCTGTGGGCACGCTCAAACAGCAGCCTGCCGATATCCGCCTCCAGTGCCTTGATCGCATAGGAAACGGCTGCCTGCGACATGCCCAGTTCCTCTCCGGCTCTCGTGAAGGAACCGAGCCGACCGGCTGCCTCAAAAGCGACCAGACCGCGAAAAGACGGCAGGAGACGGCGAAGATTTTCCATAAGCTCAGTTTATGCAAAGCATACCAATTTTCAAGCATCACAATGGATGTCATTGCCTCTACTCTTTTATGGGTTTGAGATTGGGAGGTCGATCATGCCTGAGACACTTGCGATAAATTCAAAGGACGAGCTGCGCAACCCAAAACGCACAAGAGGCGGTCGGGCTCAACGCAGAGCCGCACGTCAGAGCACCGACAACACCGCTCTGGGCAAACCCTTCATCACGCGAAACATCCCAACCTACGACCTGCTGTCTGAAGAAAGCCTGATCCGCATTGAAGAGACCGCAGACAGGATTTTGGCCGAAATCGGCATCGAATTTCGCGACGATCCGGCAGCGCTTGAGCTGTGGCGAAAAGCGGGTGCAGAGCTTGATGGCGTCTCGGTCAAATTTCCCAAAGGCTTGGTGCAGGAGACACTCAAAACTGCACCGGCCACGTTTACCCAACATGCGAGAAATCCAAAGAACAGCGTTGAAATCGGCGGTAAAAACGTGGTGTTCGCACCCGCCTACGGCAGCCCATTCGTGATGGATCTTGATGAGGGCCGTCGCTACGGGACCATCAAGGATTTTGAAAATTTCATCAAACTGGCACAGGCCTGTCCCTGGCTGCACCATTCCGGCGGGACGATTTGCGAGCCGGTTGATGTCCCGGTCAACAAGCGGCACCTGGATATGGTCCTTGCGCATATGACCCTGTCCGACCGTCCCTTCCTGGGGTCGGTAACGGCAGAGGAGCGAGCCGAGGATTCCATTGACATGGCCCGCATCCTGTTCGGGACCGATTACCTCGAAAAGAACTGCGTCATAATGGGAAATCTCAACGTCAATTCACCGCTGGTATGGGACGGCACCATGACATCTGTGCTACGCGCCTATGCCCGCGCCAATCAGGGTTCGGTCATCGTGCCATTCATTTTGGGTGGTGCCATGGGACCGGTGACCACAGCAGGTGCTATCGCCCAGGCTCATGCAGAGACCATGGTGGGCTGCGCGCTTGCTCAGCTCGAACGGCCGGGTGCACCCGTTATTTACGGCAATTTTCTCTCTTCCATGAGCCTCAGGTCCGGCTCACCCACCTTCGGCACACCGGAACCCGCCGCAGGCTCGCTTGTCGTTGGCCAACTGGCCCGACGGGTCAATCTGCCGCTTCGTTGCTCAGGCAGTTTCACGACATCCAAACTGCCCGATGCGCATGCCATGAATGAAAGCACGATGTCGATGCTCGCCGCCATTCATTGCGGCGCGAATTTCGTCCTGCATTCAGCCGGATTTCTGGATGGCCTTTTGTCGATGTCTTATGAGAAGTTCATGATGGATGCCGATTTCTGCGGTGCACTGCACACCTATCTTGAAGGCGTCACCGTCGATGACAATGCGCTGGCGCTTGATGCGTTCAGGGAAGTCGGACCGGGCAACCATTTCTTCGGCTGCGCCCATACGATGAAGAATTACGAAACCGCATTCTTCGATTCCGCCCTCGCCGACAACGATCCGTTTGAGAAATGGGAAGCTGCGGGCTCTGTTGATGCGGCAAGCCGAGCAAACACCGCATGGAAAGAGACGCTCTCGGCATTTGAAACACCATCCCTTAATGAGAGCGTACACGACGCGCTGAAGGACTTTGTTGCGCGCAAGAAAGCCGCGGTTGAGGACAAATGGTTCTGACGGGTCAGGGGAACGGGACAGGCCAATGATAATCACGAATATCCGCGTCACGCACGTCAATGTGCCCTTTGACGCACCCTTCTGGTGGACGGGCGGGCTTTATCCCGGGGCGTCAAAATCAATCATTGAAGTGGAGACCGACGAGGGTGTCGTCGGCCTGGGAGAAGCTCCCTGGTGGCATTTTGGCGAGATGATCAAATCGGAAATCGGCCCGGCGCTGATCGGGGCCGATCCGCTCGATCTGGCGGACTGCGAAAGCCGGTGCGTACCGCCCTGGCAGATTACTGCCAATACCGGCGAAAATGCTGCCACCGTCGCATTCGGGGCCGTTGAATTGGCGCTTTGGGACATTCGCGGCAAGGTGTTTGATATGCCGCTTTACAAGCTTCTTGGCGGTGCGGTGCGAAAGGACATTGCGTTTTCGGAATACTTCTCTTTCAGGCCGGAGAACGAGGGCTCAGGTGGCGAGATGAGCCCCGAAGCGATCCGCGATTATTGTTTGAAAATGCGTGAAGAGCACGGCGCCTCTATTTTTGAAGGCAAACTGATTTTAGGCGATCCTCAGCTTGAAATCCGGACCGTGAAACTGTTGCGCGATGCGCTGGGTGAAAAAGCGCAAATCAAGCTTGATTCAAACATGCAATATTCCCTCACAACGGCTCGCTGGCTCCTGCGAGAACTGGAGCCCTTCAATATCCGCAACTATGAAGATCCCGTCGCTACATTTGAGGAAATGGCCGCACTGCGCCAACACAGCATCATCCCGTTTTCCACCCATGTGCCGGATCTGAAAAAAGCTGTTGCGCTGGGCGCTCCGGACTATTTCGTCTGTAATTTTGCGGCTCTTGGCGGAGTAGGAAACACCGTGAAATTTATTGCGGCCTGCGAAGCAATGGGAAAGGGTTTCTGGTGTTATTCCAATGACCTGGGTATCATGACGGCAGCGTATCTGCATGTTTCAGCTGCCACACCCTTGATCAGCGAAGCTTCCCAATCTCTGTTTCGCTGGCAGGTCGGTGACGTGATAAAAGACGGCCCCTTTCGGCAGACAAACGACGTTGTACCGGTACCTGAGGGACCTGGCCTTGGGGTTGAACTTGATGCCGCCGCCATGAAAAAATGGTCGACGCATTTCTCCGAGAACGGCCCGATGAGCCACTTCAACGATCCGGCAAATCCCGGCCGTTATCGTCGTCTGCCCCTGAACTGAGCGGGAGAACTAACAAAGCATGTCCAGCGATCCTCTGCTCCAACCGTTTCAGCTGAAACATCTGACGCTGCGCAACCGCATCATGACAACAAGTCACGAACCGGCTTACCCGGAAGACGGCATGCCGAAAGAGCGTTACCGCGCCTATCACGTGGAGCGCGCAAAAGGGGGGCTCGCCCTGACAATGACTGCCGGATCCGCGGCTGTCAGCCGGGATTCACCGCCGGCGTTCAACAACATCCTTGCCTGGAAAGACGAGGTGGTGCCGTGGATGAAGAAGTTGTCAGATGCCTGTCACGATCACGGTACCGCCGTGATGATCCAGTTGACACATCTGGGGCGACGCACACGCTGGGATGCCGGAGACTGGTTGCCTTCCGTTTCGCCCGCCTATGTGCGCGAGCCCGCCCATCGTGGTTTCACCAAAAAGATCGAAGAATGGGATATTGAACGTATAACCGGCGACTACGCCGATGCCGCTGAACGCATGAAGGATGCGGGGCTGGATGGCATCGAGCTTGAGGCGTATGGCCACCTGATGGACCAGTTCTGGTCACCCAGTCTCAATCACCTTGATGCGCCCTATGGCGGCACGATCGACAACCGCCTGACCTTCACATTCGAGGTTCTGAAAGCAATCCGCGCGCGCGTGGGCAATGAGTTCATCGTCGGGATACGCTGCGTTGCGGATGAAGATCTGGAAGGCGGTATCAGCCGTGTGGAAGGCATTGAGATCTGCCAGCGACTCAAGAACTCCCAGATGGTGGATTTTCTCAATATCATTCGCGGCCACATAGATACCGATCCGGCGCTGACGGATGTGATCCCGATCCACGGCATGAAATCCGCACCCCATCTGGATTTTGCCGGCGAGGTACGTGCAGCAACCAAATTCCCGGTATTCCATGCCGCGCGCATCGGCGACGTCGCGACTGCCCGTCATGCCATCGCCGAAGGCAAGCTCGACATGGTCGGAATGACCCGAGCACATATGGCCGACCCTCATATTGTCAAAAAGGTCATGGAAGGCCGCGAGCATACCATTCGCCCCTGCGTTGGCGCGAACTATTGCCTGGACCGCATCTATCAGGGCGGCATGGCCCACTGCGTCCACAATGCCTCGACCGGTCGGGAGATCGAGTTGCCCCACGCCATCCGTCAAGCACCGACCACCAAGCGGGTTGTTATTGTCGGGGCCGGTCCCGGCGGATTGGAAGCGGCCCGTGTCGCGGCGGAACGTGGGCATGAAGTGATCGTTTATGAAGCCGCCGCCGATCCCGGCGGCCAGGTACGCCTTCTTGCCCAGTCAAAGAGACGCTCAGAGCTGATCGGAATCATCGACTGGCGGTTTGAGCAATGCACGCAGGCGGGAGTGACTTTTCATTTCGGCGCATGGGCAGACGGTGCCACGGTCATGAAACAGGCGCCGGAGATGGTTGTAATTGCAACCGGCGGTTATCCGCAGACGGAGGGACTGAAGCACGGTGATGAGTTGGTTATCTCAGCCTGGGACATTATCTCAGGCGACGAAAAACCGGGCAGCCATGTCCTTGTTTATGACGAGGTGGGAGACCACGCGGCACTGCAGGCTGCTGAAATAATCGGCAAAAGCGGTGCGAAGGTCGAGATCATGACGGCAGACCGCACATTCTCTCCCGAGGTCATGGGGATGAACCTCGTGCCCTATATGCGCACGCTGCAACAACTGGATGCCACCTTCACCGTCACTTACCGCCTTGATGGAGTTCATCGGAAAGGCAATCAGCTGGCGGCCACAATCGGATCGGATTATGGCGGCGTCAACGCCACGAAAAGCTACGACCAGATCGTCGTCAATCGTGGCATCATCCCGCTGGACGACCTTTATCTGGAACTGAAGCCCCTCTCCCGCAATCTCGGCGCTCTCAACTATGACGTCCTGCTAGATAGCGGTGGCGATCTTTTCCCGGATAACAATCCCGGCAGCGAATTCAATCTCTACCGCATCGGCGACGCTGTCTCCTGTCGCAACATCCACGCAGCCATCTATGACGCGATGCGGTTTGGCGTGCGCTATTGAGCACTGGAAACTCTACAGACCGATCAACTCTTCCATCGGACGCCAGCGAGAGTATGGGGCCATATCGTGTGTGGAAAACGAGAAGTAACAGCCGCCGCCTCCCGGACCCTGGTCATACTGCCGGCTGATCGGAAGACCGGCCAGCGCGCAGTAGAGCAATGTTCCCACCCCGCCGTGACCGACAATCAGAATGTCCCCGTCCCCTTCACCATCAACGATGTCCCTGACTTCACCAACGATCCTACTCTGGGCATGCGCGGCAGTCTCCCAACCTCGGATACTCTCGCTGGGTTTGGCAAAAAACGCATCGGCGACTGTCTCGAATTCTGCTGGAGGCAGAAAGCCCGTTGCCCGCCGGTCATTTTCATGCATGGCGGACCGGATTTCCATATCCAGTTCCAGCGAGGCCACCAGTGGTTTGGCTGTTTCAATCGCCTTCGTTTCAGCGCTGCTGACAACGCGGGTTGTACCCGCCAGCGCACCGGACTTTGCCAGCGCCTCAGCCCGCGCCCGGCCGATGGCATTGAGAGACCAGCATTCGACATCTTTTTGCGGATCGATTTCGACCTGAGGGTGTGAAAGGTAGCGAACGAGATGAGCCATTTCAGCTTTATCGCTGATGGCACGCGCATCGACAAGTGTGGATCACACACCTGGAGATGTACCATTAAACACCGACTTCAATTTTCTGATCCGCGATGAAGTGAATTCCATGAAAATCTTCACCCGTTCCATCCGGCGGAGCTCTGCATGTGTCAGCACCCAGATACTTGGATAGCTGTAAGTCGGCAAGCCCTCAAGCCGGATAAGATCAGGATCCCGGTCACCCAGGAAACAAGGCATTCTGCTGGCGCCAAGACCGGCTCGGATAGCAGACAGGACGGCGACCATATCGTCAAATTTCATGGCAACACGCGTGTTGGGCCATAGCGCTTTCACGTCTTCAGGGATGTCATGCCAGTGCAGAAACATCAGCCAGTCGAGTTTGCTCTCCGGATCGACCTCCAGTCGTTTCACATAGTCCCTGCTGGCAAAGATCGCAGAGCGCTGTTCGGCGACACGCGATCCAAAAAGCGTATCGTTTGGTTCTTTTGAAATACGGATCGCGACGTCTGCTTCGCGGCGGGAAAGATTCAATGTCTCGTTCGACGCCAATACAGTCAGCTCGATTTCCGGATATCTTTCGAGGAAATCGATCAGGATCGGATTGAGAATATTGGCAAACAGCAACTGAGGTGCCGTCACGGTCAATGCACCGCTCAATGCCTTGTCCCGCGATCCGATCGAGCGTTTCAGCTCGGCATCGGCCTCTTCCATCAGCTCTGCCGCTCGCGCTGCATCCAGCCCTGCTTCTGTGGGGGTGTAACCGCCTGGCAGGCGATCAAACAGCAGAGCACCAATCGTTTCCTCTGCGGCGTTAATGCGACGTGAGACGGTCGCGTGGTTGACACCCAGCGCCCGGGCAGCGCCGCTCAGCCCCCCATGACGAACCGTTTCAAGCACAAATTTCAGATCATTCCAATTATCCATTGCCTGATCGTTATTGCACATAATGAATGCAGATATCATGCATTTTCGAACAGGTTGGTATTGGCTATCACTGCCAAAGTGATTTTCGAAAGGATCAGTTCAATGACGACCCATGCCATTGTCACGTTAAACATTACATCGCCGGACAAGATTGCAGCCTATCGCGAAAAGGCAGCCGATGCGCTCGCCAAACATGGTGGCTCCGTCCTGCAGGCCTCAAAAGATCTGGTGTTGATCGAGGGTGCTTCCCAACTTCCTCATATGGCCGCTGTCCTGGCGTTTCCTGACCAAAATGCGGCACTGGCCTGGAAAAACGATCCCGAGCTTCAGGATATTCACGCACTGCGTCAGTGCTCAGGAGAGTCGACAATTATTCTGCTCTGAGTAACGGTATCGACGCCATAGTTATAAAAAAACGAGAACGGCGTACTGTATCACACGCAGCACGCCGCTCACTTCAAACGTTCGCTCCACCTGGCTGTCCCAGATGCGATCTGACGAATACTACCTATTTCAAATCGTCAGGCAGAATGCTTTCCGGCAGGTTCTGATAGCAGACAGGCCGAAGGAAACGGCGAATAGCCATCGTGCCGACAGACGTCGCACCGAAGTTTGTGGAAGCCGGGTATGGACCGCCATGCACCATGGAATCGCAGACTTCCACACCGGTCGGGAAGCCGTTGGCAAGAAGCCGCCCGGCTTTTCTCTCAAGAACGGGCACAAGCGAGCGGGCAGTATCCGTATCGCCATCATCCATATGCAATGTGCAGGTAAGCTGACCGACCAGAGATTTGGCAATCGCCATCATTTCATCGGAACTCTCGGCTACTACAATCATGCCAAGCGGGCCGAAAACCTCCTCACCAAGCGCTTCATTGGCAAGCCAGTCTTTTGCGCTGACCGAGTAGAGGTACGGCGTAGCAGACCGCAAATCGCACGAGGACGTCATGACTTCACGCACGGTTCCGGTTGCGGCTATCCGGTCGCGGCCCGAATGATAGGCGCTGGCAATGCCGGCCGTCAGCATGGTCTGCTCGCCCACACCCTTTAGTGCTTCTGCAGCCGCTGCGGTGAAGGCGTCGGCGTCGGCCCCCGCAAGCACCACCGCAATACCGGGATTGGTGCAGAACTGCCCTGCCCCCATTGTAAGCGAACCAGCCCATGCCTGTCCGATGGCCTCGCCGCGCGCAGCCATCGCGTTTGGCAGAAGGAACATCGGGTTGACCGAGCCAAGCTCACCAAAGAAAGGAATAGGCTCGGGCCGTGCTGCGCACAGATCAAACAGGGCCCGGCCGCCACCAAGCGATCCGGTAAATCCGACCGCCTTGATCAGGGGATGCTGAACCAGCGCCTGGCCGACAGCGCGGTTACCACCCTGGATCTGGCTGAACACACCGGGATGAACACCAGTTTTCTTGATTGCTGCGTCAAAGGCCTGAGAAACAATATCCGACACGCCCGGATGAGCCGAATGGCCCTTGACGACAACCGGGCAACCGGCAGCCAGAGCCGCAGCGGTATCACCGCCCGCCGTTGAGAAGGCGAGTGGGAAGTTCGATGCACCGAACACGGCAACCGGCCCGATCGGACGCTGTACCAGCCGCAGATCAGGGCGTGGCAGCGGTTGGCGGTCCGGCAACGCGCCGTCGTGACGGGTATCCAGATAGTCGCCTTTTTCAATGTGGTCGGCAAACAGGCGCAACTGACCGACTGTCCGTCCGCGCTCGCCGTTGAGGCGGACTTCCGGCAGGCCGGTTTCCTTCACGCCCATGGCTGTAATGTCTTCGCCGCGCGCATCGATTTCTTCCGCAATGGCCCGCAATAATGTCGCCCGTTCCGCCCGGCTCGAATACCCGAATGTCCAGAACGCTTCCTCAGCAGCTTTAACCGCCTGATCAACAAGTTCAGGCGTACCAATCGCAAAACTGTCAGCCTCCCCGGAAACCGGTTCATTGGTAAAAGTCTGCTGCGAACCGACCCATTCGCCGGCGATCAGGTGTTTTCCTGTGAGCATTTCAGTTCCTTAAATCAGATTACGTTTAGCAAGATTTCTCATCATGTGACTGACGCCGAATGTCCATTCGGTACACTCGGTGGAAAGCCGCACGGTATTGGTCAGGGTTCCCAGATCCTTTGAAGATATGGACACCACATCGCCCAGCTTGTGGGTAAAGCCTTCCCCTTCAACGTCACGATCCTGTGTCGGCGCAAACAAGGTGCCCAGAAACAGGACAAGGCCGTCGGGATACTGATGATGCCGGCCCACGGTTTGCTTGACCAGGTCTTCCGGGTCCCGGCTGATTTCCTTCATTGAGGAGTGGCCGTTCAGGACGAAACCGTCCTCACCCGTCACTGTCAGGTCAAGTTCTGCATTGCGAACATCATCCATCGAAAATGTGTCGTCGAACAGCCGGATCAGCGGTCCTATGGAACACGACGCGTTGTTATCCTTCGCCTTGGATAGCAACAGTGCCGATCGGCCTTCGACATCGCGCAAATTGACATCGTTACCAAGGCACGCTCCGACAATGCGCCCCTGCGAGGACACAGCGAGCACCACTTCCGGCTCGGGATTGTTCCAACTGGATATCGGGTGCAGACCGACCTCCGCACCCGGACCGACCGAGGAAAGCACCTGCGCCTTCGAAAAGACCTCGGCGTCCGGCCCGATGCCGACTTCCAGATATTGCGACCAGAGCCCTTCGCCTATCAACGCCTGTTTCACCTTGGCAGCTTCTGCCGATCCCGCTTCAATATTGCGCAGGCTGTCGCCAATCACCGCACCGACACGAGACCGTATTTCCTCTGCCAATGCAGGATCACCCGCCGCGCGCTCTTCGATCACCCGTTCGACCATGGAACTGGCAAAAGTCACCCCGCAGGCCTTGACCGCCTGCAAATCGCAGGGTGCCAGAAAATGTGTTTTGCCGAGATCGCCCGCTCTATTTGCCATGACCGACGCAAGTGAACCCAGATCCACCCCGTCCGCCTGCCGGACATGGGCAACAGGATCATCCATCTCACACACATCCCGAACCAGCGGTGCCGTCTTTGATGTGATATCGACCACCTGCCCGTCACGCAGAGTTACAATCGACGGTCCTTGCTGATCTCTGTTCCAGACCCGGCCCAGATACAGGCCCTCATCCGGTACAAAAAACGATGTCGAGACGGCATTATCCATGGGTTCAGATTCTTCTGCTGGTGTGGTGTGATGTGCGGAAGGAAGTTGGCGTATTAACAGCAATTTCCGAGCCGGAACGCAAGCACCGCAAGATATAAATATTTTTCAGTCGTTTGTCTTTACGGAAGAATGCGAATTGAGCCCTGCATTTAACGCTCTTCCGACCGCACATATTTCGATGACCACTGCCCGTCCTCCGTCTGAAAGCGCCTGCGCTCAAACCCCAGCGACTTCAGCACGCGGCCAATGCGCATGGTGTGGCGGAGTTCGACGCGGTCGGCGGGCAGGTTCAGCCAGCGGATGCAATCGCTCATGGTGATGGTGTCGTCCATCAGGCCGATGGCATTGCCAAGCATTTCGCCCCAGGCGTCGGGCTCGGTGCGATAGACCTGCTGTTCCTGAACGATTGCCTTCTCATCTTCCTGGATCCACCACTTCTCGCCGTTCTTGTAAAAGGTGACCGCTTCAGCCCAGATCTGATCGCGATCGCGCTGGATGGCTTCAATATCTATCCGGCCAATTTTCATCGGCCAGAAGCGACGGGCACCGGTGGGGTCTTTCAGGTAGCCGGTTCCATCGGGATTGATCGTACCCACCAGCACGCAGCGCCGCTGGGCCACTACCAGATGACGGCCATAGGGCGGCCGGTAGCGATCGACCTTTTGCGAGAGAAACTTTTTCACATGATCCTGCTCGGCTTTCGTTACCCGGTCCATCTCGGCCACTTCCACCGCCCAAACACCCTGGATCTCCTGCTTGGCGTCCTTGCTGTTGAAGTCGGAGATGTGATCTGTCCAGAATTCTTCGCCGAAAAGGACCCGAACAGCGGTGGACTTTCTTGCCCCTTGCGGCCCTTCCAGCACCAGCATATCGTCCATCTTGCATCCCGGCAAAAGCGCTCGTGCAACGGCGGAGATCAGCCAGCGCTTGGAGATGATCCGGCTGTAGTCACCCCGCTCCTCCGCCCCCAGATAATCGCGCAGGAATGTGGCAACGCGCGGTACGCCGTCCCACCGGACATATTCCAGATAATCCCGCAGCGGATCAAAGGCGTTTTTGCGCGCAACCGAGGCAACAACACTGAAGATGCCCGAAACTTTTGGGGCCAACCGCCGTTCATCGCGTTCAAGCCAGGCGACGATATCGACATTGTCCTCTTCCTCAATCGGTCGGGGCTGCCAATTCTCAGCGTCCTGCCAGGGAGGGCAGCGTTGCAGCATGATCTGGCGGCTGAATTCATTCAGCGCCAGCATGCCCCGAACGTCTTCATGATGAGTAAGAAAGAGTTGATGATTGTTGGTCGATGAGGGTTTGGGCACCCCATCGGCATTGAAAACGATCTGCCGCTTCCAGGGCTCTTCCTCGGCGAGCGTAGACCCGGTTCTGATATCCACGATCTCTGCTGGTTGTGCCTGCTCGATCCGCCCGGCCTGACATTCCGGGCGCGGCTGCATGCCATCCGCTGATTTCGGAGAACTGACAAATTTTTTGATGAAGGCCAGGACATCGCGCTTGCTCCAGCCATCGCGCTCCGCATCGGCCACGTCCCAGCCCTTGGGCAGCGGTTTGCCGGCTTTCCAGTCTGCGACGGTAAATGTCATCCGTGATGTTTGTCCTGATACGCGCTTTTGGGAGGGTTCTGTCGGGGAGTATCAAATGAATTATCCCGCTCTGTTCATGCCGCAGCTGCTAGCGGCATGCCTTCCAGAACCCGCGCCCGCGCATGAGAGGACAGCAGCGTGGCAATCTGCTCTGCGGCGGCAATTCCAGCCCAATCGCCATCGGGCCAGATCACGACGTTGCGTCCGTAAAGCGGTGACCAGTCCACATACCTCACCGCCTTCCCGCCCCCCGGCCAACTCACAAAGCATCGACCCGTCAGCCGGTGTCCGGCATCGGCGGCCTTCTCTCCTTCGACCACGAACACTTGTGGCTCATCACCAAGCCGATCCAGACCGTAGAGCGGTCTTGGTTTATCAAACGGCATCCGCGCCCAGACCTCGCGGCCATCGGGCAGCCGGACAAACCGGACGGTTGGCGTTTCCTTCCGGCCATCAAAATCCCGGCGCAGCACCAGACCCGACAAGCGCCTTGCCCGGTTCCGATACTCAAAAACCATCGAGGGCTTGATGCACCCCATGCGGCCTCGCTTGGGATTATAGAGATCGGCCGAAACGCCGACCGAGAAAGGATGATCGCTCGCCGAAATCGCCTTGATGCCGTCATAAGGCAAAGACCGGTCGATGTGGATCGGCGCACGGTTCTCCGGCGAGTCCTTCCGTCCGCCCAAAATCGCGCAGGCATCCTGCAGCGACACACCTTTGATTTCCCGCACGAAGTCAATCACATCGCCATGGGCACCACAGCCAAAACAATGATATTTTTCTATGCCCGCCTTGGATGGATAGATCGAGAAAGACGGTGTTTTCTCATCGTGAAACGGACAACAGCTCCAGAACTCCCTGCCGTTCTTCTTTAGCGAAACCCCAAATCGCCCGGCAGTCTCCGCCAGCCCGCCCGACCGGCGAATAGCGTCAATATCATAGCTCATAGATGCAACCTTATGAATGTTGTGATATTATCAACATTTCACGTGATTTTGCAAGCACCGAACGTGACTAACGATACGCATTATCAAAAAAAGTACTTACCTAAGGAAAGTCACTTATAATATTGCATAAATTCATAGATATTATCGTGATCAAAACCGCCAAATTGGGAATGGTACGACTGATCACAGAATACACATGTTGAGATAAAAACACAAAATTTCAACAAAACTCTAACTCGGCTGATTGCGTTTCGGAGGACGATTTTATCTCGGACCTGTGAAGATCAAGTCATCAAGATCGTAACTCGGGCTAGGTAAATGAACGAAGATCAGAAAGCTCTCCAAATCCGGCACATAAAATGCCTCAGAATCAAACAAAGCGATACTCAATTTGTCATCAGTTAGCTTGTAAGGAGCCAAACTTCGTTCCGGAGTAAATTTCGCAGAGTATCCGGGCTGCTGATTCAAATTACGGCTCTCGAACAGAAGAATATTCAAGCATCCGCCGACTCCTGGACGCTTCAGGTCAACATTAGGACCTTGAGCGGTAAACAATACCGGGTAAATAGCATCGAACGTAGCGAATGATCCAAACTCTTCTTTATTGCGCCGTGTCGGTTGTTTTATTGGATTGAATTTATTTGCAGCTGAAGTCCCCCTTCTAAATGGCGCTATATCCAAAAATCGAGCACGAAATTCGTCTGGAATCCGATGCGCTAAGCCATTTCGCTCGCGGCCTTCAGCCCAAGCGGTCAATCCTGGAACGCGAGTCCATTCCTGCCGGTCAACACGCCATGCAGCTGAACAACGAATTGAGTTCCAAGAAGTGGGTTCATCTGCCAATTCTTTTCTCAACTTTTCGGTCGGGCGAAGAAATGGTCCGATATTAAGACCGCGACCTGCCGCTTGCTTCTCAGAGTGGTTAAACTCCACCTCAGAAACTCTCTCCAATGGAGACAACTTCAGGAACTCGACATGCCCTTGATCGCGAGCCAGGCTTGACCTGCTCACATAATATTCAATTTCCGAAAATGTATCGGCGTCCTTCACCCAGACGATAGGCAAAATATCGCCTGGTTTAACTGGAGGTTCCTGCCATTGTTTTCCTCCAAACTCAGCAGCCCATCCGCAAGCGTATGGAGTCGGGGCAAATACCGCTGCTGAACTTCCCGGAACCTTTGCACCAATCATTG
Source organism: Stappiaceae bacterium (assembly GCA_039976075.1). Classification (GTDB taxonomy): domain Bacteria; phylum Pseudomonadota; class Alphaproteobacteria; order Rhizobiales; family Stappiaceae; genus JBDWFY01. The sequence goes on along the minus strand of JBDWFY010000019.1, from coordinate 148,456 downwards.
GAGGATTGCTATAGTTCTTTCCGCCCCAGGTACTCGGATTTCCCGCGTCTTTCTTCAAAGTCCCGGTGCACTTGATGACACGGTCGAGCGTTACGGGCACTCCGTCGACTTTCACCTCAAGTTTGTAGCGATAGTAGGCAGGGAAGCGATCGTCTTTCTTCTCGCATGCGGTAAGGCCCAAAAGGACCAGAACACTGATCAGCGCTGTTAGTTTAGACATTGACTGCAATCTTTAATTTAAAAAGTTTGCAGCACACTACTTTGTTGAGGCAAACAAAATATAAACGTCAATGCTCGCATTTTAGCCAGTGAGTGGAATACAGCAGAAATTTGGGAAACTGGTTCTGTCTGCCGCCCCTCACTCCACCAGTTTCACCGCGCTATATTCCAACCCGTCCGCACCGGCGTCGGTCTCAAACACCCGGGAAACGGTCCAGTTCATTGTATCAATTTCAACAACTCTGGCCCCATCCTGCGCGCCCACAAACAGATGGTTGCCATCGGGTGAGAACAGCAGGGATGCCGGACCTTTGGCGCCCGAGGAAGCAAGATCGATCCGGTGCAGGACTTTGCGCGTGGCGCTGTCATAAATTTCGATGGCATCGCCTTGTAGATCGGCCACAGCGACCACCTTGCCATCGGGGTGGAAGCGGACGCGGATCGGCAGGTAGCCCACATCGATGGTTTCTTTCCGCTCCATCGTTTCAGGATCATAGATGATGATGGTTTGTGCCTGATTGTTGCCAACCCAGACTTCCTTGGCATCCGGGCTGACAAAAACCCCTTCCGGTCCGCGATCCGCATCGACGGTCTGGGTGATTTTCATGGTCTTGGTATCGATCACCGACACCTTGTCCGAGCCGCGGCTCGTCACATAGGCCGTCGACGCATCGGGCGACAAAGCCAGCAGATGCGTGCCGATCAGATCCGTGGCCACACTGCCCGTAACTTTGCCGGTTTCAACATCCACCACAATCACATCCCGGGTTTCCTCGGTGGTGACGATGACGCTGCTGCTATCGCCGAGCCACGCAATGCCGTGGGGTCCCATGTGAGGCGAAATATCAATGGTTTTCAGCAGCGTGGCGCTAGCGACATCAAACAGATTGAGCTCCTGTCCGATATAGCCATCCTCCAGATAAGAGACGACAACCACCTGAGTGCCATCTGGCGACAAAGCCACCTCATGCGGTGAGCCACCGGTTTCAGGCCGATGTACCTGCCTGCCTGTTTCAAGATCGATGAAACTGACGTTACCGGCATACTTGTTACCGACAATCAGTGTCGCAGCACCTACAGGCAGAGCGGACGCTGTCACAAGGCAAAAAGTTGAGAAAGCGGCAATGAAAAGTCGACCTATCGGCATTTTTAAAAATCCTTCTTCCTGTCGAGCAAACGGCTATGATCGCACGAAGTACTGTAACCCTGTAAACTCATTTAAAATACTGAATTCGTTGTAATGAAGCGGGTCTGCTGTCGCCGACGTCCATTGTTCTTTGCCTAAATATTTATCTGGCCCTTTGGCTGCCTATCAGATTATGGTTCCTCAAATTGGAGATGACCATCACCCAGTAACAATGGAGTATCGGCTTCAATGGCGCAGGGAATGAGCGCACCGAAGAAAACACGCTATGACGTTGTAATCATTGGCGGAGCGATGTACGGCGCGTCGGTTTCGTGGTTCCTGACCGATAACCCGGACTTTGACGGGTCTATTCTGGTTGTCGAAAAAGATCCCAGCTACAGCCACTCGTCAACCAGTGCGACAAACAGCTGCATGCGGCAGCAGTTCAGTAACGAGATCAATGTCCGCATCTCGCAATTTGCCGCTGATTTCGTGAAAAACCTGCGCACGCATATGGGTGGCGATGAGCGCGTCCCGAAACTGACAATTCAGGAATTCGGTTACATGTATCTCGCCAATACGGAGCACGCCGCTGACGTGCTTCGCCAGAGCCACGCCGTACAGGTTGCTGCCGGTGCCGGTACCAACCTGATGAACCCGGATGACATCAAAAACGCCTATCCGTTCTACAATCTCGATGACATCATTCTTGGCAGCCACAACACCGTGGACGAAGGCTATTGGGACAGCGGCACCGTACTTGACTGGTGGCGAAAATCTGCCCGTGAGCGCGGTGTTGAAACCTGCGCCAATGAAGTGATCGGGATGACCAAAAATTCTGCGGGATCCAGGATTGAGAGCGTGACGCTGACCAGCGGAGAAACCATCTCCTGCGACGCGGTGGTCAATTGTTGCGGACCGCGAGCAGACAGAACCGCGAAGATGGCTGGCATTGATATACCCGTAGAGCCGCGCAAGCGTTACACATATATTTTTTCTGCCGAGCAGCCGCTTGACCGGGACCTGCCGCTGACAATCGATCCCTCCGGCGTCCATGTGCGTCAGGATGGCAAAAACGCCTATATGGCGGGCGGGCATACCGACATTGATCCAGCGGTCGACTATGATGATTTTTTGATGGATCACGGCCTGTGGCAGGACAAGATCTGGCCGGCACTGGCGACGCGTATTCCCCAGTTTGAAGCCATCAAAGTCACCAACGAGTGGGTCGGCCATTACGCCTACAATACTCTCGACCACAATATGATCCTGGGTCCGCATACCGAGATCGAAAACTTCCATTTTGCCAATGGCGATTCCGGCCATGGACTCCAGCAATCGCCCGCCATGGGGCGTGGATTGGCAGAAATTCTGACATACGGTTCTTTCAGAACGCTCGACCTGTCGCCCTTCGGCTATGAGCGGATTGCCCAGAACCGCCCCTTCGTCGAGAAGGCCGTCATCTGAACTGAGAATATGAGAAAAACAATCATGAAAAAGCTTGTTCTGACCGGTGCTGCCGGACGTCTTGGGTCATACTTGCGTGAACCGCTGACAAAGATGGCGGATGAACTGGTCTCGACCGATCTGGTGGCTGATATCGGCAAACTCTATCCCGGCGAAACATATCAGCGTGCCGACCTTGCCAATCTCGATGAGGTTACCGATGTTTTGAATGGCGCTGACATGGTGGTGCATTTCGGGGCCATTGGCGATGAAGCGGCGTTTGATGCGATCCTGCAGGCCAACATTATCGGTGCGTACAATGTTTGGCAGGCTGCCGTTCACAACGGCTTGCGCCGGGTGGTATATGCAAGCTCGATTCATGCGGTGGGTATGCATTCCCGCACCGAGTGCATCGGTACCGACGTGCCGCACCGGCCCGATACCTATTACGGTCTCGCCAAATGTTTTGCCGAAGATCTGGCGTCGCTTTACTGGGATAAATTCAAGATGGAATCCGTCTGCATGCGCATATTGTCCTGCGCCCAGGTGACCAACGCCCGCGCACTCGGATCATGGCTTTCCTATGACGATCTGATCCATCTTGTCGAACGGTCGATCGACACGCCGACGACCGGATTTACGGTCGTCTATGGCGTTTCCGACAATGACCGCGCACCGGTTGATAATTCGAACGCCAGCTTTCTCGGCTACCGCCCCAAGGACAACGCCGAACAGTTCGCAGAAAAAATCCTCTCAGAGTCCGATCCGCAGGATCTGAACGACCCGACTTATCTTTATCAGGGCGGCCCGTTTGCTGCCGTGAAGCTAGGCGATAGCGGTCTTGCGACGATGAACATTGTCGATGACAAAAAAGAAGTCTGAGCGCGTTGAGGACGGTCTCACGGAGACAGATCACTCTCAGCTCTCATGTACAACCTTCGCCATACATACGCTGCGATGCTGATCCACACCGCGCTGCGAAAAATCATGGCACCCACCGTTCGGAACTCGAAATCACCGCCGGTAAGGACATGAAGTCCGAATGCCAAAAAGACGAACAGCGTGGCAGCAGCGATGACAGCGGAAAGCACTGCCGCCCACCTTCTATGCAAAAACAACCCTGCCCCTGCCAGCACGTAGAAAAATCCGGCGGTAAAATTGAACCAGAGCACAAACGACACGATAGCACCGGCCGCACTGCGCGCCTCTGCGCCGCCAAAATGAACCAGCCCGCCGGACAGGATAGTCAGAATTCCAAACAGGACGGCTGCGACGCCAACAACACGCAATCGAGTAGCCAGGTGCAAAGCAGCTCCTCCTGTCATAAGAACTGACATCGACACTGCCACGCTTAGTTTGTCGTGAACTGACACCAAGCCCGACGCGCCATGCCTCTTTAATATTTTTTCGAAGGCGCCAGCCTAACGCACTATGAGATCGACGCATTGACAATCGTCAAGCGCTAGTGATCAATCTGAGTTGGTGAAAGACAGTAATCGCCCACCGCTAGCGGGGCGTTCCATCCGCCGTATAACCGCCATCCACGTAAAAAATCTCTCCAGTCGTATAACTGGACCGATCCGAGGCCAGGAAGGCAACAGCATCTCCGATCGTTCTCGGTTCGGCGAGGCCAGCCAAGGGAATGCGGTCAAACAGGCGATTGCGCCGCCGAATGCTTTCAGGATCGGTGGCGTGATAAATAGGATTCATGCCCGTATCGATGGTCCCCGGCGCCACGGCATTCGAGCGAATTCCATAGGGTGCAAGTTCTGCTGCCAGTTGACGAACGAGCATGTCGATACCGGCTTTGCTGGCACAATAGGCACCCATCTCGGCCTTCGCGACTTTACCATGGATCGAACTGATGGCGATGAATGAGCCTTTGACCTTGCGTGCGATCATGGAGCGTGCGGCAAACCGGGCGCAATAGTAAGCGCCATCAAGATTGGTTCGCCGAACACGCTGCCAATCCTCAAAGGACGTTTCGACAATCGACGTTCGGCTGGTAATACCGGCATTGTGAACCATCAGGTCAAGTCCGCCAAATTCCGATTCGGCAAACGCTACCATCGCTTCGACGTCATCCTCCCTGCCGACATCGGCCGCAAATGGTATAGCGGAAGAACCGAGTGCATTGCACAGACCCTTTGCCTGATCCGCGCTGGAATGATGGTTGACCACCACCTTCATGCCCTCTTCGGCCAGAACCTGGGCAATAGCCGATCCAATTCCACCGGACGCTCCAGTGACAATCGCGACCTTTCCGCTAAGCGATAATTCCACGTCTTTTCTCCCCTCTAACGCTCAGGCAAGAATTCCGGCTCCGGCAAACCCGGAACATCAACATCTATGGCAAACAGCGCACCTGCATCCGGTTCTGCCTGCCGCTGCTCTTCACTCATACGCTGAGTGGCGGAGGTAACATAGAGCGTTTTGAGATCCTCGCCGCCCAGCGCGCAGGAAGTGACCTGGCGGGTTGGCAGTTCAATCGTCTGAACCACGTCTCCGTTTGGATTGATGCGCGCAACGCACCCCCCGCCATAGCGCGCGTTCCACAAGAACCCTTCACTGTCGACAATCGCACCGTCGGGAATCCCCGGCAACTGTCCTTTTTGAAGCAGCATGCCCGAAACGACATAGGGATCGGAAGCGCGCGCGCGTGACCAGATCTCGATCTCACCGACCCAGCTGTCAGCGAAATACATCGTTGTCGCACCCGGTGACCAGCACAGCGCATTGGGTACAATGATATCGCTGCGGATCTTTTCGAGCACCGTGCCATCATAGAGGTAGAGCGCCCCTTCGGGCGTCCTTTGCGTGTTGCTCATTGTGCCGAACCAGAAACGACCATCCCGGTCGACACGACCGTCATTGCCCCTGTTTCCCAAAGAGGTCGGTTCCACTTCGGCAAGTGTTTCGAATTCACCGCTATCGGGGGCGCATCGGGCGATGGTCGACAGCATTCCGGTGATGAGGCCACCATCCTTGTGAAGCCCGATTGCAGCAACGAATTCCGGTGCATCAATCGTCCATGTTTCGCCGGTGTCAGGTGACAGCACATGGATGGTTTTCGCACGAATATTGGTCCAGTAGAGCCGGCCCGTCCGCCAGCACCAGACAGGAGACTCGCCAAGATCGTTGGCGCATGGGACTGCAACCCGCGTCATAATCGGTTCAGGACGGCGTTGGCGACCGTTTCCATATCCGATGCACCACCAAACTCCATCGGCAGGATCGCTGCATCTGCATAACTTTGGTAGACCGCCAGATCGAGTGCTTCTCCGGCTTCTCTCAGTCGCAGGTCGTCATGCTGCATCGCAAGCCAGTCCAGCATCATCGCCGTACTCAGGATCATCGCGGTGGGATTGGCTCGTCCGGTGCCTGCGATATCCGGTGCAGTGCCGTGCGCGGGTTGAAAAAGGGCATGATCGAGGCCCATTTCCGCGCAGGGCGCCATGCCCATACCGCCGACCAGACCGCCACCAAGATCGCTGAGGATATCGCCAAACATGTTTTCCATCACCAGGACATCAAACTCCCAGGGTTTTCTGACCAGATCGAGCGCCACGGCATCGACATAGGCGTAATCGGCGCAAACATCCGTTGCCATCTGCGTACGTTCACCAAATATCTTGCGGAAGAACGCCATCGACACAAAGACATTGGATTTATCAACACAGGTCAACCGACCTTTACCCCGTCCCGATAACTTGCGCCGACGGGTCAATGCGACAGCAAAATCGAACAGTTTCTCGCAAGTTGGTCTTGTTATGACCATCGTATCGGTCGCACGGGTATCGTCTGTCAGTGTGCCCTTTCCCCGCGAAGCAAACAGGCCTTCCGTCGATTCCCTCAGAACGACCAGATCGATATTTTCCGCCTCGGGACTTCCAAGCGGAGATGGTGTGTTTGGAAAGCGCCGCACCGGACGTACACCTGCAAACAAGCCGAATTCGGCCCGCATTGTAAGATGAGGTGCAATCTCGGTACCGTCGGGAAAGCGCACATCAGGCAGCCCCATTGCGCCGAACAGGATCGCATCCGTGCTGCGTGCGGTTTCTATCCCATCATTTTCGAGATCTTGCCCCGTGTCCCGATAATATTCAGCGCCCCCTTCAATTGGGATTCTCTCAGTCGTGAACCCAAATCGATCTTCCAGCTTATCCAGTATCCGAAGGGCAACTGACATAATTTCCGGGCCGATGCCGTCACCACCCAGTATCGCGATTTTATAGATTCTCATTACTCACCATTGTCGTTGGTCAGACTGTTCCAACCTTTGAGCACTCTGGCTCAGTTCTTACAGAACGCAAGTTCCACAGCGTGGATCACTTCTTAACAGCAGCCGCCCACTGAGGCCCCGATGACTCCGACCCGGAAAGATCCTGATCAACGTCAACTCCGGGCACAAACCCGCGCATGATGCTGCGCAACACCCCTTGAAATTAATGCCTGCAGGCCTGCTTGACATAATTCGGATCCTTTGTATACAGTGGATTCATAATATTTGCTGCATACCATGTATTAGGACGACACATGAAACTGACCGCGTCCACTGACAGCCTGGAAGACCGGGTTTATTTCGAACTCCGTGAGATGATCTTGTCCAAGACACTCGTTTCTGGTGCGAAGCTTGTTCAGGAAGACTTGGCCGAACGGCTGGGAGTCAGCCGAACGCCACTGCGCAGTGCGATAGCCCGATTGGAGCGAGAAAATTTCGTCGCCATTTCCGCCCGCGGGGAAGCCCATGTTGCGGAATTCGGACCACAACAAATCATTGACGTGTTCGAGATCCGGGCAGTTCTTGAGGGGTTGATCTGTCGACTTCTAGCGCCCGGCATCGAGCGCAAGCACACGATCTATCTGCGCTCGCTCATGACCTCTGTTGAAGATGCGGCCATGACCGAAGACCACGTCACCTATCGCGAAGCGGATGTCGAGTTCCACACCTATCTGACCAATCTTGTGGCCGATGGCGTGCTCAACCGGATGCTTGAATCGATCCAGATGGTCATGAGCATGGCGTTGTTTCACGGGATTCTCCGCTCCCCCCGCGAGACCTATGTCGAGCATCTGGCAATTATTGATGCGCTGGAGTCCCATGATGCGGACGAAGCGGAACGGGTGATGATCGAACACATCCGCAAAACGATAGATCTGCTCAAAAGCAGACAGGAACAGACTGAGGACTAACCGGGCCTTGTGCGCTGGATGTGCTGACCTGACAAACTGAAAAATCGGAGGAGAAATAATGTCAAACAGAAAATCGACAACGCAGGCCGCACGAAGGCTTTTATCAGCCGCCCTGCTCAGCAGTGCCGCGATGATTGCGACGCTCCCCTCAGCGTCATCCGCTGAAGAGATTGAATTTTGGACGCATACATACGGTGACCAGATCGCATGGACAGCGGCCGTCAAAGAGCTGGCCGAAGCTTTTGAAGCGGAAAGCGGCATCAAGGTCAATCATCAGATTGTACCGTGGAAAGCCGCCAAGAAAACCTGGCTGACAATTGCGCAGGGCGGAGCAGCTCCTGATTGCGCCGACATGTTCTGGCTGCACTCATATTCTGCAATTGGCGGTGACAAGTTCGGTCCGATGCCGATCAATGATTACAAATCCAAGTTCCCGACGCTTGAGCAGGATTTCTACGCAGGCGCATTGCAGGATTCAACGTGGCGTGGCGATTTCTATGGCATTCCATGGCGCGGTGACATTCGTGCGATGCTGTATCGCTCGGATGTTGCTGAGGAAGTTGGCATGACTTCAGCCCCTGAAACATGGGATGAAGTTATTGAAGCAGCGAAAAAAATGACGAAACTTGACGCCAACGGCAATGTCGAACGCTGGGGTTATGGGTTCGGTTCGTCAAATGTCGTTTCCTGGCTCCTGCCCCTCTATTGGCAGGCTGGCGGTGAGATGATGACGGAAGACGGCAAGACCGCAACCATCGACAACGACGCAATGCGGGCCGCTCTGACATTCATGCACGACATGGTCAATGTCCATAAAGTTGCTGATCCTGACGCGTTTGAAAAAGGCTACAAGGCTCAACCGGCATTCGTTGCAGGCAAGATCGGAATCATTGGCAGTGCTGAGCAGAGTCTTGGTAAGAAGCTCGAAGCCGAAAACCCGGAAGTGAACGGAAAGTGGTCTTTTGCCAGAAGCGCCGCCGGTTCGGAAGATAGGGACAGCTTCAGTGGCGCCGGATATGTCGGCGTGCTTAGGGGTACGGAAAAAGCGGATCAATGCACTGACTGGATGGTATTCCTGGCAAAAGATTCCAGCATGCAGAAGCTTTCCGAAGCCACAGGCAACGTCGCGACGAAACCAGCGGTCATGGCATCGGACTTCTGGACCGATCGTCCCTACAAAAAAGTTGTCGCCGAAGCGCTTCAGGATGCACACACATCTCAGCACCCGGCGCCATCATGGTCGTCAATTTCCACGGCTGAACCGGGCGGAGTTCTCTATGACCTGATCTACAGCACGGTCATCGAGCAGAAAGACATGAATGAGGCCATCGCAAAAGCTCAAGAGCTTATGCAGGCTGAACTAGACCGCTAAACCGTCACTCCCAAGACGGTCCGGGCTCCGATGTTCGCATTGGAGCCCGGACATACTCTTCAGTTCAATCAACATCGCTGCCCTGTCGAGAATTGTCGAAAGAACGATTGGCAATGAATAGAAAGAATGTGTTCTGCTATCTGATGGTCACGCCGGCGTTGGTGTTGACGCTTCTGCTGGGCATCTATCCCATGATCAAAACGATGATCATGTCCTTCCAGGCATATGACCTTTTGAATGTGCAAACGAAGGGTGTTGAGTGGGTCGGCCTTGAAAACTACAACGCCATCATTGCCGATGATCGCTTCATGCAGACCGTATGGCAGACCATAATTTTTGCGGTTCTCTTTGTCGGCATCGCCATTGCGATGGGAATCTTTCTTGCTCAGATCATCAATATTGACTTTCGAGGCCGGTCCGTCGTCAGAACCGTGATTCTCAGTCCCTGGTTCGTGCCGCCTGTGACGGCTTCTGCCATTTGGCTTTGGCTTTTGGACGCCAACACCAGCCCCATCAATGATCTGCTTCTAAATCTTGGTATCATCGACAGCAAAGTCCGTTTTCTGACAGACAGCGACACCTGGGGTCCGTTCAGCGTACCGATGATGTCGATCGTCGCGGTTCGTGTTTGGAACGGCCTGCCCTTTATCATCATTTTTCTGCTTGCCGGTTTGCAGTCGATTCCCAAAAGTCTTTATGAGGCAGCGGATATGGATGGAGCCGGCATCATGCAGAAATTCCGCTATGTCACCCTGCCTATGCTCAGACCCGTCTTGCTGGTGCTCATCGCCCTGACATTCATGAGTGCACTGGGTCACTTTGAAATGAATTATGTCATGACGTCCGGCGGGCCCCGCAACCTGACCAACATTCTTGCGGTGTGGACGTACCAGCAAGGGTTTGAATTCCTGAGGTTTGGCAAAGCGGCTGCATCGGGCGGAATCGTCCTTTTAATGACAATTATCGTGTCGCTGTTTTACCTGTGGGCTCAATCCAAGGATAACCGCAAATGAGCGATGTTCCCTTCAACACCGTTCCGACCATGGCTCAACCTGCCTCCCGGTATCAGGACATCCTTACACGCATCATGATCTACGTCACCTTGGCTATGATGCTCGTTTTTCTTCTCCTTCCTATCTTCTGGATGGTCAAAAGTTCGTTCCAGACGACATCGGAAGTATCCGCGATCCCGCCCTCGTGGTGGTCTGCGACCCCATCATTTGAACCCTATTTTATCGCCAATCAGATCATCCCTCTCCTGCGCTATATCGGAAACTCATTGCTTGTCTCTCTGCTGGCAGCGGGTCTGGCAAGCGTGGTCTCCTGCATGGCAGCCTATGTACTGGCGCGGTTCCGTTTTCCATTCGCAACATTAATCCTGGTGGCGATACTGCTCACGCAGCTAATTCCACCCATTACGCGCGTGTTTCCCGTCTATTTTCTTGTTCAGGACATGGGCCTGCTCAACACCTATGCTGGACTGATATTTGCCTATACCGGCTTCTCGATCCCCTACGCCGTCTTGCTGCTGCGCGGTTACTTCCAGACATCCTGCCCGCCGGAGTTGGAGGAGGCAGCGATGATGGATGGTTGCACCTATTTCAGCGCGTTCTGGCGGGTCATTCTACCGGTTTGTCTGCCTGGTATTGCCGCCGTCACGATCTTCACGTTTCTCAATGCCTGGAACGACTTCCTGTGGGCGAGCCTTCTGTTGTCCTCCGGAAGCATGCAAACGATTCAGGTCGGCATCGGCGCTTTCGCAGCCGAAGACGGAGCGGGTCAATATCAAAACGCGTTCATGGCGGCCTGCGTGGCGTCCACGATCCCTGCCCTCATTATGTTTTTCTTCGTTCAGCGGTGGCTTGTCGGCGGACTGACTGCCGGTGCGGTGAAAACCTGATCAACATTGGAATTGAAACCGATGACCAAACTGACAATCGAAGGTGAGAAATTCCTCATTGACGGAAAACCTATTCACCAGGGGCGCATCTATAACGGCGCCCCGATCGAAGGACTGTTGTTCAACTGCCGCGTGGTGCAGGCCATGTTCGATGACGAAAACCCCGATACTGTGCATCAATGGGTTTATCCTGACACTGGCAGCTGGGACGCGGAGCGCAACGTCAGCGAGTTCATCGCGCACTTGCCGGACTATCTGGCCCATGGCTGCACCGCGATAACCATCAATCTTCAGGGCGGCATGCCCATCACCAAAACAGAAGAAGTGCAACCCTGGCTCAATACTGCCATTGATCCCAGGGGAGAGCTTAAGCCCACCTACATGGATCGCCTGCTGAGGATTTTAAAGGCCGCAGACGATATCGGAATGGTGGTAATCGTCGGCTATTATTACTTCGGCCAAGACAAGTACATGGAAGACGAAGAAGCCATCAGGAGAGGCACGATCAATGCCAGCCGATGGCTGCTTGAAACCGGTCTTGAGAACATCCTCGTTGAAATCAATAACGAAACCGACATTCCACACTATGCCTATGACATCCTGCTGCCGCATCGGATCCATGAGCTGATTGTGTTGGCGCGGGATATCATACATCAAGGCCGACGCCTCCTGGTTTCAACCTCATTCAGCGGCGGCGCATATCATATGCGCAACCAACATCGGCAGTTGGTCCGCACGGATATGGCCGGCCTGGCAAAGGGTATACCCACCGAAAGAGCGCTTGCTGCCTGTGATTACGCGCTGGTTCATACCAATGAGCACGATACTGCGACAACAAAAGAAGTGGTCAGGCAGGTTCGAGAACTTGAGGCCTTCAAAGCCAGACCCATGCCGGTGGTGATCAATGAAGATTCCATTGCGGTGGACAATCTGTTCGCTGCGGCAGAGGTCTATGCGCCCTGGGGCTACTACGATCAGGGCGAAAACAACTATTGCGACGGCTATCAATCGCCGCCGGTCAACTGGGGCATCAACACGCCGGAGAAGAAACGGTTCTTCGACGGTGTTGCAAAAATTACCGGCGCAAAGAAATAACGCATTTTCGGGAAAGGTGAGTACCGGCTACTGGTTCCCCTTCGTGCTGACAATACCTAGAGCGCATCCCGTAAAGGTTAGTTCACTTTTGCGATAAGGATACGCGTTGAAACAAAGACTTGGAGCATTTCACGCGATCCATAGATCGCGATAATTGCTCTAGAATTAAGAAAGTCACCCTCGGACATGGCATCGATCACAGTTAAGGACGTCAGGAAGTCGTATGGCTCGCTGGAAGTTGTTCATGGCGTTTCGCTGGATATATCAGACGGCGAATTCGTCATTCTTGTTGGCCCGTCCGGGTGCGGAAAATCGACGCTTCTGAGAATGATTGCCGGACTGGAAAGTATCTCCGGTGGAGACATAATTCTCGATGACCAGATCATCAACAAGTTGGCACCTCGCGAACGCGATATCGCTATGGTTTTTCAGTCCTACGCGCTCTATCCACATATGAGTGTGCGCAAGAATATGGCGTTTTCGCTGAAGCTGGCTGGCGCCTCTGCATCCGAAATCCAAGAGAAAGTCGCGACAGCCGCCGAGATTCTGGATCTGCAATCCCTGCTGGATCGAAAACCCGCTCAGCTATCGGGCGGTCAGCGTCAACGTGTCGCCATGGGACGGGCCATCGTTCGAAATCCCAAATTATTCCTGTTCGATGAACCACTTTCAAACCTCGACGCCAAACTGCGCGTTCAGATGCGATCGCAGATCAAGGAACTGCATCAACGCCTGAAAACCACCACCGTCTATGTGACCCATGATCAGGTTGAGGCCATGACAATGGCGGACCGGATTGTGGTCATGAAGTCCGGCAATATCGAGCAGATCGGTACACCGATGGAGCTCTATGACCGACCTCAGTCTCTGTTTGTCGCCTCATTTATCGGATCTCCGGCAATGAACCTGATTGAAGGCACTCTGACAGGCAACGGCAGTTTTCGATCCGCAGGCGGCGTAGAAATCGACTTTGCAGGCATCGCGCCCGATGTTGCCGGTGAGATGGAAATAGTTCTGGGATTGCGCCCTGAAAACATCAACACAAAAAATCAAGGTCTTTTAATTGGTGATGCCCATATCCGCGTTGTGGAGCCAACCGGATCTGAGACTCTGCTGGTGACCAACGTGAAGGACGCCCCCATCAACCTGCTTGACCGCGACCGAAACAATTTTGCCGTTGGAGATGTGAAACTCTTGAGTGCTGAAGCGACCGACTTTCACTTCTTTGAAAAAGACTCCGGCCACAGGCTCGCCTGAAGCACAGATGCGTTCAGTGGTCATTTCGCACTCGTAGATACGGGGAAACGAAGGTCATGACGGTTAAACCTTCCCGGCATCTTTGTTGTCATTTTGTACCACCAGGTGGCACGTTCTGAATTACCGGTAGGCATACTGCGACCGTTTGTCTTAGCCTGTTTGTTGAGGGGACCAACCCGAACAACAGGTCTGTGAGCGAACCAACCAATGAACATCCTGTTCATCATGTATGACCAACTGCGACATGATTACCTGTCATGTGCCGGGCACCCTCATCTGCACACGCCGAACTTTGATCGCGTTGCAAAGATGGGCGTCCGTTTTTCAAATACATACGTGCAATCGCCTATCTGTGGCGCATCGCGCATGAGTTTTTATACCGGCCGCTATTGCTCCTCGCACGGCGCTCAATGGAATGGTTTTCCTCTGCGTGTCGGTGAGCAGACAATGGGGGATCATCTGCGCCGCGAAGGTATGGCTTGCTGGCTCATCGGCAAAACGCACATGAAAGCCGACAGAGAGGGCATGGAACGATTGGGGCTCAGTCCTGACAGTATGATCGGCGCTCGCCAGGCGGAATGCGGGTTTGATGTCCGAATACGGGACGATGGGTTGTGGGGACAGGGACCGGATGGTTTTTACGACGAAAAACGATCACCCTATAACGAATATCTCAAGTCTCACGGATATGCGTCGGAAAACCCGTGGGCACATTTCGCCAATGCAGGCCTGGATCAAAATGGCGACATGGCGACAGGCTGGATGTTTCACAACGCTGACAAACCGGCCAACATCCGAGAAGAACACAGCGAAACACCATGGCTTACACAAAAAACCATTGAATTTATTGAAGAAACCGAGGCGCCCTGGTGTGCCCATGTCAGTTATATCAAACCGCACTGGCCGTATATCGTACCCGCACCTTACCACGATATGTACGGAGCCAATCACGTTCCTCAGGCACTTCGCCATGAGATGGAACGGGAAAATGCCCATCCGGTCTATGATGCCTATATGGGCAACAGGATCGCGCAGGCTTTCCAGCGCGAGGATGTCCGCCAGAAAGTCATTCCTGCCTATATGGGTCTGATCAAACAGTGCGATGATCAACTCGGTGTTCTCCTGGATTATCTGGAAGAAACGGGTCGACTGGCAGACACCATGATTGTCCTGACATCCGATCACGGCGACTATCTTGGTGATCATTGGCTGGGCGAAAAAGACCTGTTCCATGAGCAAAGCGTCAAAATTCCGCTGATCATCTACGATCCTCGAACTGAGGCAGACGCGACGCGGGGTACAGTGTGCGATGCGTTGGTGGAGTCGGTCGATCTTGCGCCCACATTTGTTGAATCTGCTGGGGGGAGCATCCCCGATCACATTTTGGAGGGTCGGTCGCTTCTCCCCTGGCTTCATGGCGAGAGCCCGGATTGGCGCGATTATGTAGTCAGCGAGTACGACTATTCGCCCACACAACAGTGCGTAAAACTTGGTCTGGAGCCCAAAGACGCCAGGCTTTTTATGGTTTTCGATGGGCGTTACAAACTGATGCATGCCGAAGGTGGCTTCAGACCGGTGTTGTTCGACCTTGAAAATGATCCGAACGAATTTGTCGATCTGGCAAAAGGAAATACCCATCAGCCAGAAATTGACCGACTTTATGATCTTCTCGCCAGGTGGGGCAGACGTCTGGCGCAACGGGTCACAACTTCTGAAAATGACATCAAGAATATGCGGAACAAATCGGTCCGCAAAGGCATCCTTCCCTTTCTGATTGACGGTTCGGAAGTCCCTGAAAATCTGACCGCTCACTATCGCGGTCCCGCCCGGCAAAACTTCGTGGAGGATTGATGCCCAACACCGCCCTGATAAATCACAATAACCAGTTTCCAAAATCAGTCATCGAACTGGCACCGGGAATATGGAGTGCCGTTGGGTTTGCCGCATCGAATGTGCATCTGATCGAGGGACAGAACAGTGTCACAATCATCGACACGTCGGAGAGTACAAAAGCGGCCGAAAATATACTGGGCGAATTTCGGAGGCGGACGACGAAACCAGTAGGACGCATTATCTACACGCACAGCCACCGGGATCATATTTCCGGTGCAAATATCTTCTCTCCCGGTGAAACCGTGCCAATTTTCGCCAGCGGAAACTTCAAATCCGATCTTGTTGCACGAGACGAAAATGAGGTTTCGCCAAAAGAAGCCCTTGGCCGCAGAACCCGCGCTCAGTTTGGTATCGGCTTGAGCCCGGATGAGCGCATCTCACTGGGGTGTGGCCCGGGAAATCGACCGATGGAAGGTCTCGGCGCAGGGTTTCTGGCACCAACAGAAATGGTCAGAAGCAACAGGTCCCTCGATCTAGATGGGGTTCGGGCAGAATTGCTCATGGCACCGGGCGAAACCGACGATCACATGGTTGTCTGGCTGCCGGAGCAGAAGGTGCTGTTCTGTGGAGACAACTGGTACCACGCTTTCCCGAACCTTTATGCCATCCGGGGAACGGCCTATCGGGATTTCGCCGCATGGGCGGACAGTCTGAAACTGCTGGCGGACTTGAAAGCTGACATTCTGGCGCCGGGCCACACACTGCCTGTGAATGGTTCCGAGCATGTGCATGAGGTGTTGAGCACCACCAGGGAAGCGATTTTGCATGTCATGCACTATACGGCTCAAAGCATGGATGCCGGCATGCCTCTTGATGATATTGCCGCTTCGATCCGGCTTCCGGATCATATCGCAGACAGGCCATGGCTCGGTGAATTTTACGGGAAACTGAGCTGGTCAGCCCGCGCATTCGCCGCAGGAACCTTGGGTTGGTATGACGGCAACCCAACGCATCTGGGCACGCTGACATCCAAGCAGCGCGCGGAACATATGGTCGCCCTTGCCGGCGGTGTAAAGGCTCTGCAGCAGGCCGCGGAGAAAACCGACGATCTGCAATGGAGGCTTGAGTTGTGCGACCACCTGATCGCCGCGGGACAACCGGCTCATTCCATGAAAGCCCAGGCTATGGCAGCACTGGCGGATGTCGAAATCAATGCAACGGCACGTAATTCCTATCTCTGGGAAGCGGCGCGCCTGCGTGAGGCCGAGGAAGAACCGACATGAGCGAGGTTCGATCTCCGGAGACGAAAATCGCCGATATCATCGCGGTGCTGTTTGTCGGCGTTATCCTGATGTACGCAGCCTCCGGCCCCCTGACGGAGTTTGTCAGGTGGTTTATCGAAACAACGACTGAAGGTTTTGAAGAACTGTCCCGCAGGGACAGGCGCATGTTGTTTAGAGACCACTGGCTGGGCGCATCCTACAAAAATTTCGAAAGAGGATTTCTGCTGCCAACCGGCCTGATCCTTGGACTGCCGATCATCCTTTCTTTCACCATTTCCTTTCTTGTTCTGCCACTGCGCTTGCGCTGGCTTAACTGGCTTCTGACGATCCTTTCGATCACAGTTTTCATGATCTGGGTAATCAAGCTCTTCGCCGTGGACGGCGGTGATCTGCCCTCCGCTCAACCGATAGATTTCGTTCTCTTTCCGCTTGCCACAATCCTCACACTCTATTTGACTTATCGCCAGTTTGGCACGTTCATCGTCGGCTTCTGTCTCTTTTGGATCATCTATTTCTTCATCAGGGGCTGGCTGCCGGAATGGACCGGTATTTTTGCCGGTTCTGAAAGCGACTTTGCTCAGTCGATGCGGTCCATGGTGCTGAATTTCTGGGCACAAACCGGTGGTATGTTCGGTCAACCGCTGCAGGTCGTCTCAGGCAACGTTCTGGTGTTCATTGTTTTCGGCGCGGTCCTGATGGCGTCGGGTGCCGGCGACCTGCTGATGAAAATCGCGAACCTGCTCACCGGTCGTTTCACCGGCGGAGCAGCGCATGCAGCAGTGGCGTCCTCGGCTTTGTTCGGCACATTAAGCGGCGCAGCCATATCCAATGTCGTCTCCACAGGCGTGATGACAATTCCCGTGATCAAGAAATCAGGTTTCAGGCCGGCTTTTGCCGCCGCCGTCGAGGCAGCGGCCTCAACCGGCGGTCAGGTAATGCCACCGGTAATGGGCGTGGTTGCATTTTTCGTCGCCGGGCAGATTGGGCTCGAATACCGCTACATCGTCGTGGCGGCGATCGTCCCGGCCATATTCTTTTATCTGGGCATCTTTCTGACGGTCTATTTTGAAGCAAGACGCCAGGGCGTCGGCCCCCTGCCCGCTGAAAGTCGACCGAAACTGGCCAGCAATGAAATGCTGCAGTGCCTTGTCTTTATCCTGCCGCTGGGTGTCCTCAGCTATTTTCTGTTCGCCCAGCCCTCCGTGCCAAAAGCAGGGTTCTACGGCTTCATGACCGCCATTTGCTGTTCGTTGCTCCTGTTTCCGAAATTCCGCTCCTTTCGTGCCATCTATCAGGCATTTGCCAGTGCCGGTCGCATGTCAGCCTCCATCGTCGTGATTGTTACAGCTATCGGCCTCATCGTCGGTCTGATACAGGTCTCCGGATTTTCAGGACGCCTGTCGCTTTTGCTTGCGCAGTTGGCATCGGGTCCCCTGTTTGCAACATTGGTCGTCGTTGCGATCGGCGCGATTGTTCTTGGGATGGGATTGCCACCGGGAGCGACGTATTTCATCATTGTCATTGCCCTCAGCTCGGGTATCGATGCCGTTGGCATCGCACCCTTGACCCTTCACCTTTTCGTCGTGTTTTTCGCCGTTATCTCTACAGTGACGCCTCCGGTTGCTCTAGCGGCCTTTGCTGCGGCCCCCATAGCCAATGCCGATCCGGTAAAAACCAGTTTTCAAGCTGCCAGATTGTCCCTGGCCGGGTTCATCATTCCGTTTGTCTTCGTCTATCATCCAGCCGTTCTCTACAAGCTTCAGGTGCTTTTCGAGTGGTTTGGCGGAGAACTCCCCAACTCCGATGCAATGATCGACATCGCCACCGTCAGCTGGGCAGATCTTGGCTGGATCGTCGTCGCCTTTTCACTGTCCATGTGGCTTCTGACATCAGCGTTGGCGGGTAGCGAAAAATTTCGTCTTCACACCACAGAACGGCTATTGCGTGCCCTGGCAGGTATCGCAATCCTGTTCCCGAATCCCTTCATATCAGGTCCGGCGATTGCTCTGGCAATCGCACTCATTCTGGCTCACCGGTTCGTGCGTGGCAGGAATCCGACTTTAAAGCAGACTTCAACATGAACAAAAGACTTTGGGAGGAATAACAATGCGAAACCTACTGACTGCGGCAGCTGCCACCATTGCCTTGACATTCCCGGTGCTGGCAGAAGATACAACCCTGAAGATGGCGACAATCGCACCCAGCCTGGGTCAGGCGATCACGATGGCAACATTTGCCAATGTCGTCTCCGACAATCTCGATGGCGTTTCCGTTGAGGTCTCGGGCGGCGGTGCTGCCACGCTGCATCAGATGGAAGTGGGACGGGGCAACCTCGACATGGCCATGACCAGCCCGGTGATTTACAATCTGATGTCGGCAGGCAAGGCCATGTACAAGAATGAGGCGGAAGCCCCAGAGCTGGCAAAGAATGTAGACCTTCTGATGTGGTTCCCCTATGGGGCCTATCATTTCGCCGTCAGAGCAGACAGCGACATAAAAACTCTGGACGATATAGAAGGCGCTTCGGTGTTTTTGGGGCCTCAGGGTGGTGGAGCCTACAACGCAGCGCGTGGCTGGGTAGAAGCCACAACAGGACTGGTTGTGGGTGAAGACTATGATGCGATCAAAGCCAACTGGCAAACAGGGTATCAAGCTTTTCTCGATGGCAAAGTTGATGTCTATGTCAATGGTTGCCTCGACCCGTGTGGTCAGTTCATCCAGTTCACCGAGACCGAAGAGCTGAGATTTATCGGACCGGAAGATGCCGAGGGAGAGGCTGTCGAAAAATGGCTTGGCAAATGGCGTTATCGCGCAGATGTTCCGGCTAATATCTATGACGGCCAGAAGAACGATGGACCTGTGACATCATTTGATACGGCTGTCGGCATCGGCATCCGGGCCGACCTGGATGAAGAAACCGTCTACAAGATCACCAAAGCCTTCTGGGACAATATCGACCAGGTGACTTCCGACGCACCCTGGGCGAAAGCACTCAACCTGGAATTTGCGGCATCAAAACGCGGGCTGATGGAACTCCATCCCGGTGCCGCCCGGTATTACAAAGAAGCTGGCGTGCTCCAGTAAAAAAATTTCCGGGGATCGGCTACCGATCCCCGGCATTGCCCAACGATGGATCTGGCAGACCCGTGCGTTGGAACCTGGGGTTAGGATTTCAACCGGAGTGACCTTCATGCGGGCAGCAATTACGGGAGCCGCCACCGGTATTGGCGCTGCAACGGTAGATAAACTCAAGGAGCGCGACTACGAGATCGTTGCGTTTGATATTGCTCAGCCGCCGGGAGCAGATCACTGGATACGCGTTGATATGTCCGATTCCGATGCGATAGACACCGCAGTCCGACAAGTGTCCGGTTCATTTGATTGCCTGATCAACAATGCAGGACTGCCGCCCAGAGAAGGGCTGGCACACACGATACTGGGGGTCAATTATCTTGGCATGGTCCAGATGACAAATGCGCTCATACCGATGCTCAACAAAGGCGCAGCGATCGTCAACACCGCTTCACGCGCGGGAGGCCAGTGGCGCCGGAATATCGATCAGGTCCGGGCGCTTCTTGCACTGGAGGATCCGGGCTACTTGTCTGAGTTCATAAGAGCTGAGGAAATCGATCACATTCGCGCCTATAACCTGTCCAAAGAAGCTGTTATTGCCTGGGGGATGACCCAGACCGAACGGCTGATATCTTTGGATCTGCGCATGAATTCAGTCAGCCCCGCTGCCGTCAGCACGGGGATCCTCAAAGATTTCACCAAGGCCTTCGGACCTGCAGTAGCCAAGAATGTCGAACGGGTTGGACGGCCGGGACTGCCGGAGGAAATTGCCGACGTAATCATGTTTTTGATTTCCAGACAAAGCGGATGGATCAAAGGGCAAGACATTGTCATTGATGGCGGGATGTCGTCTCTGGCAATTGCCGATGAATTGACAGTATAGAAAATAGTTTACTCAGCCGCCATCGGTCGCTCGAAGCGATTGAGATCCACTTCAATGTCATTGACGGTCTTTTTCAGATCTTCAAGATAGAGCGCAGCAGTATCCGACGCCGACATCAGCTCTCTGGGCCACAGCAGGGAAATGGCACCAATAATCTCTTCATGCCTTCTCAGCGGCAGGGCGATGGCTGACAATTTGTCGTTCAATACGGTTTCACCGCAATAGTTGGAAATGCGCATCCCATATCCCAGTTCCCGCGCCATGTTCAGATGTTCCTGCAAACCCTGCCAGGACAGCGCGTACCTCCCGGGTTGAAACCGGGCCTCAAGTGATTTGTCCTGGAACAGTTCCCGAACTTCTTCCTCCTGCATCACACTCAGACACGCGATACCGGTAGCAGCGCCAAAAATATTGAGTCTTCTGTCGATCTGTCCGCGGTATAGGCCAAACGGACTTTGAGAGCGGGTCGATTCAATGATCCGCATCCATTTGCCTTCAAAAATCTGGATATCCGAAGGCCAACCGATTTTTTTCGTCAATTCCGTTACATGAATGAGGCCCATATCAACAACCAACCCCAAGCCGGGAGGCACCGGTTCGATGGAGATATCCGGCAGTGTGACAATGGCGCGATACCGATTGTCAGAGATGGACCGGCGCACAAAACGCTTGCTCATCAGTGTTGCCAGTAGCCGCCGAAGGGTCGACTTTGGCAAGCCAGTTTCCTGATGGATTTCCGACAGGGACATTCCCCGGTATTTTGCCAGCGTTTCAAGGACAAAAAGTCCGCGCGCAAGCGATCTGTTTTCTTTTAACATCGTGTCATTGTGCCACCAGATGGCACGTCGTCAAGTATCTTGCCGCCGAACGCTATCGGTATTGGTGATCGGGACGTTGCTTTGGAAGGAGGGTCCCGATTGATCCGGTAGGCTACGCTGTGCATGACAACACCGGAACCAGTTCTCCCCACCGTTCAGGTATGAGTGGGATGCGCGCAGCGGTGAATTGGGACTTAGGTACAATATTTCAGGCATTTTTTGACGATTATGCTCCCAGACAATGGGCGGAAATATTCGACAATTCTTCTTTGGCTGTTGCGCGGTTCTGATCAGTCTTCTGGCCGTTCACTCGGCATGCGCTGAAACAATGCCAAGAGAACAACTGGCAGAGCTTGTAATGCCGCCTTTCTCAGTTGGCGAACCTGTCAATGACAAAGGTGTCTGGACCCTGTTGAATTCCGGTGGGGCTGAGGCGGGCTATGTGTTTGAGACCGGAGAGTTGGCACCGCTGCCCGGTTTTTCCGGTTCCCCGATCAACATTCTTGTTACGCTTGATCTCAACGGTGCTTTCATGGATGTCCGGCTGATCGCCCATAATGAGCCGATCTTCGTTTCCGGGCTCGGCGAAGCACCGTTTCGGAAATTCTTTGAGCAATATCGCGGCCACTCAATCTCCTCCTCACTTGTGGTCGGCACGCCGTACGGTGGCGGAGATGAGGGCAGCTCGCTTGTTTATCTTGACGGTGTGACCAAAGCCACGGCGAGCGTTCGCATCGCCCACGAAAGTGTGCTGGCAGCAACGCTGGCTGTTGCACGAGAAAAAATGCAGGGCGTTTCCACCGGACCTCCCGCATACCCAAATCCTGACTATGCCGAGGATCTCACTTGGGAAGGAATGGTTGAAGCAGGGATCGTTACGCGCAAAACCGTTCTGAACAGCCAAATGGACGAGGCATTCAAAGGCACGCTTTGGGAAAGCGACGACCCCGAGGCTCTGGATGAGCCGCAAGGAATTTATCTTGATTTATGGATGGTTGACCTCGGACCGTCTTCCATTGCCAAAGCAATCCTGTCAACCGACAGCTTTCAGGAACTTCAGAATTTCCTGTCCATCTCCGCCCATGATGAACCTGTCCTGCTGATTGAAACCGGACGGCACGGCCTCGTTTCCGAAGCTTTTGTCCGCAACACGTCACCTGACTGGCTCTCTGCCGAACAGGACGGTTTGCCTGTTGCCATTCGCGATGCCGACCTGCTTGTCGAACTGGCTGACACCCTGCCGGATGAATTGCATGATGGTGTCGGTCTGATCGTGCGAACAGACCGACGCCTTGGGTTTGATCCAACGCGCGACTGGACGCTGAATGTCAAAGCCATCCGCAAACACGGCGTGTTCCAGCCCGAAGTTGGCAGCGTGACGCTAAAAGTCGATCACAAGACCGATGACCGGTTTTTCCTGCGACCGGTAACGGTCGAGCCGATACCGCCGTGGCTCGAGGCGCTCAGAAACCGCATGACAGATCTGATCATTGCAGGTGTATTCCTCATCGGCCTCATGAGTGTTCTGACTGTTCGTTCGGGATGGCTTGCAATGCTGGAGCAGTTTACACCTGCCCGGCTGGCAATTCTCGCGTTTGTTACAGTATTTATCGGATGGTGGGGTCAGGGACAGCTATCGATCGTCACGGTTCTCGGCACCATTCGAACACTCTTTGAAGGCGGCAGCTTTTCCTTTTTGCTTTACGATCCGTTTTCACTCCTGATTTGGGGTGTAACCATCATCGGGTTCGTACTTTGGGGCAGAGGTCTGTTCTGTGGCTGGCTGTGCCCGTTTGGCGCTCTGCAGGAGTTCGCCCATCATATCGGAAAGTGGATCAAACTACCGCAATATGAACCAAACCAGGCTTGGGATCGACGTCTGAAATGGCTCAAATATGTGTTGCTGGCCGGGCTTGTGGCCACCGTCTTCATCGCCCCGGATGAGGTAGACGCCGTGGCGGAGATCGAGCCGTTTAAAACCGCAATTACCGTCTTTTTCGTTCGCGAGTGGTATTACGTCGCCTATGCTGTTTTCTGGCTTGTTCTGAGCATGGTTCTGTTCAAAGGGTTCTGCCGCTACGTCTGCCCATTAGGGGCCGTGATGGCCATTGGCGGCTTGTTGCGAGGCCGGGACTGGATCGCCCGTCGCGCTGATTGCGGCAGCCCCTGCCAGCTTTGTAAAGTGCGCTGCAAATACGGCGCGATCGAAAAAAGCGGTAAAATTGCCTATTCAGAGTGCTTTCAGTGCCTTGATTGTGTCACCATTCACGACGATCCCAAACAGTGCGTGCCGCTCGTTCTTGCTGCGAAAAAGCAACTACGCGAGGTTCCTGCAGAATGATCTCCCGCCGCCGTTTCATTGCCCTGTCCGCTGCATTTTCTTTATCCTCAACACTTCCACCGGCGCGGGCCTCATCCAAGCCGGTCCAACCGGTTAGCCGCTGGCGCGGAACTGCCTTGGGCGCTGAGGCGGAAATCACACTGCAAGGCCCGGCAACCTGGACCGAACCGCTTCTTCGCGAGGCTGAGAAAACACTGGCGGATGTCGATGCCCTCTTCAGCCTGTTCAACGCAAACTCATCGCTTGCCAGGCTGAATGCGGCAGGGAAAATCACTGAACAGGACGCCCGTTTTCACCGACTTCTTGATCTGGCGCACGAGGTCCATCGGCTGACCGATGGTTTGTTTGATCCGACCGTACAGCCCTTGTGGCAGGCACTGGCAAATGGCGGCGATATTAAATCAGCACGCGAAGCCGTCGGTTGGCACAACGTGCAGCGCAGCGGTACCCGTGTGCAACTGGCGGAAGGTCAGGCGATCACGTTGAATGGCATCGCACAGGGATTTGCCACCGACCTGATCGCCGAAGCGTTCCAGCGAGCAGGTGCCAGGCGGACACTGATTAACATCGGTGAATTCCGAGCCATCGGTGGCCCTTGGCACGTGGGTCTGTCGGATCCCAATCATGGTCTGATCGGCCGACGCATCGTTAGCAACAGCGCCATTGCCACCTCAAGCCCCGGAGTGCTGACATTTGCGGGAGCAGATACCCACATACTCAACCCGGCAGCACCGTCGGCACCGCTCTGGTCAACCGTCAGTGTCGAAGCGGACAGTGCAGCGCTTGCCGATGGACTTTCAACTGCGCTCTGTCATGCAAACACACATTTCATCCGCACTGCACTCGCAGCAAACCCGCATGTGCAGCGCATCACCCTGATCGACAGTGACGGAGATCTCGTAACGCTTTAGAAAATTTATGGGACGAGCTTAACGTTCCGGCGGAGTGAAACTCAGGCCATAATCGGAAAATATTTTGGCAATCTTACCTGTTTCAATTCCGTTGCTGATCGCATCGTCGACCGCATAAGCCAGTGGTCGATATCGGAAATTTACGGCCACACCCACAGTCCAGCGACCAACGGCAAAACCCGGTAATGGCGGTTGGTGGATGCCGGTTTTGCTCGTCATGCCAAATTCCAGCTGGCCACGCGGCGCCATGGCTGCCTTCACCTCACCGTTGTTCAGTGCCCCCATGGCATCGACAACATTGGGATAACGTTTGACTTTGCGCTGTAGCTGACCGCCAAACACCGAGGAAAGATAAAAGTCGGCGATGGAGTCGTTTTCCACCGCCACGTCATCAAACCGGAAATAAGCCGGCACGGGTGGATCTTCCGGATAGGCCTCCTTCAAAAAGGCAATGGCAACAGCCTCTTCGTAATATTGACCAGTGAAAACAACCTGTTCCACCCGGCAGGCATAGTCGCTGTCGTAGGGAACATGCAGCATGACATTGGAGACGGCTCCGCCGATCAAGGGCCCTTTCCAGACATAGTTCCTGAGATCGGCATCAAGGTTCTCGCCAGCGGTGACCAGATTGAATTTTGCCTCGACACCCAGATCGGCAGCGATGAGATTGCCAATCTCGATATCAACGCCCTTTACCTTGCCGTCCTGTCGGTAGGAAAAGGGCGCAAAATCTTCATAGACTGCAAATTCGATGAAACCCCGGTCAATAATCGTATCCAGATCCTGTCCGACACTATCCCGTCCCGTGTTTTGTGGCTTGGGTCCGGGTTGGTAATCCTCGCAGCGCGCAATGGCACTGCCACTGAAGACCAGAGCACCCAACAGCACGATTGCAGGCAATGCACTTTTCGGCTTCATCAATTGCCCGCTTTATTGTGCCGCTGACAAGCCAACGGTCAATGTTTCAGCCGCGGCCTTGTAAGAGGCCGTTGTACCGTCAATCTGCCTGGAAGCCCGAAAGGCAACGCTGTCAGCAGTTGGCGCACCGGACCCCGTTTCAATTTTCGTTGCGATTTCAGATAATTCCGCCTTCACGGCTTCGTGGTCGGCATCTCCGCCATCTGCTGTCGACCATTTACTCAGCATATCGCGGAGCTCTTTCAGCCGCCCGGCATGCTCGCCCATTGAATCCTCATCCGGACGGGTTTCCACGTAGGTTCGGATTGCCCAGGCTGCCTTTTGACCGAGCAATTCGCCAAAGGCCGGCATCTTGGTGGTGCCGTTCTGGGTGTATCCTGTCTGGAACCGCTCGGCAAACCACTCATCACCGTCTTCCTCAGCCTCAAGATAACGCAAATCCGGCGCAAGTCCGCCTGACACCGCGCCAAGTCCATGGCAACGCGCGCAGTTTTGATTGTAACCAGAGGAGCCAATATCGATGGCCTTCCGCCAAACAGCTTCATCGGCATCACGATAGGGATTCTCCGTCAACCACTCTTCACCCACGTCGGGCAGCCCATCTGTATTCACAGGCTGAGGTGCAACGTCACCATGGCCGAATGCCAGACCCGTCGCAGCAATGAGCCCTCCTATCGCCCATATGACTCGGCTTCGCGTGATTGCCATTGTTTTCCTCCCAAAAACTTCGAACCTGAAAGCATCACATGCTCCAGGCATCGAATGACCATCCTTGAACTCATGATTAAGTCTGGCTCTTGAAAATGGGAACTGTACTTTGGGCCAAAATGACAGGCGGGAGGCAAAGGTCGAGTTATTGCACAGGCCACGATGAACAACGCGAAGAGATACACTCAGCGCAAAAGTAGATCTTTAGAGCATTTGGATCGTATCTTTTCTAGTCCTACTCAAACACCAATTTCAACGACAGCTCCTTGTCCCCTTGGCGACGCAAGGCCTTTGCCCCGACATCCGACAGATCGAAGATATTGCTGCCGCGTTTTCTGTCGAGCGGCGTGTCGTTGAGAAATACATTGAGCCGGCCCGGGTGGGGCTCTTTTGACGGTTCGCCGTTTTCATCGGCAAAGATCACCCAGAACCTTTCGCCGCCTTTGACGTCAAACGCTTCGCTTGTTTCGATTTGAAGCTTGGACTTTTCGTCGTAGTATTTTCCCTTTATCGCTTCGCGCAGTGACAGCAAGCCCTCGAAGTGGTCGCGGTTGCGCCAATAGATGTTGCCATTAACCCGGAATATGCGGACGGCCAGAACAAACCGTTGCTGCGCACGCATATATGAGCGCCATGCATCGCCCTCAAAAAAATCGGCCATCTGCCGCTTGATGGCTTCGACACCCATTGATTTCAATTGCGATTTCAGCAGATCTCCAGATATTTTTGATGCGACTTTGACTTTACCGCTGCTAAACATACGCGCAGACATCGCGTTGCCCGCTTCCTTGTAGAGTGCTTCCTGCGCCTTGTACCGTGTCAGCAAGCTCGCCAGGGTCTTTGTGCTTGCCTGGCCACCGCGCTGCTGCGCGATGATCTTCTGCATTTCTTTTTCTATGCTGCCGAGCTTAAGCGTGTCTTTTCCGGCGGTAAGCAGATGATCGTAGGTTTTGGAAGTGCCGTATTTGGCTGTCCGGCTCGCCGCTTCCTGCTTGTCTTTGACAAAGTAGCTCTCAAGGATCTGCTGAGAAACAGATTGCTGTCCGTCGAGGCGATATTCAGGCTCATAGACCTTGGGCGGATTGAACAGGTTCTGTGCCACTCGGTTGGTTGCCCAAATGAGGAAAACGCCGGGCCCGGCCTTGGATGCATCAATGCCTTCCTTTGCCTGCATATAGGCTTCCAGAAGCAACTGGCTTTTGGCGGAGTTCATGATACCACGCTCGAGGTTTTCCGAGGCGTTGGAGGCATCTTCATCTGCGCGCAGCATTGCGCTTCGGGCTTTTTCGCGCTGATAGTCCGCTTCAAATGTCGCCTGTCGACTCAGCTTGATTGCCCTGTTCAGATCGCGCATTTCTGCATATTTGTTGGTATATTCGGCGTCAAACGTGTCTGTTGTGCGCACTTGCAACAGTGGACGTGCCCGTCTGGCTTTCAGTGCTTCCAGAGTATCCAGTGCAGCGGCGTAGGCTTCGTCTTTTTGCTCCAGTATTCCCGACTGAGCCAGAAGTGCCTCCGACCGATCTCTGAGGGAGGCGTCTTCAAGACTGTGTGCCCACTGCGCCTTCTTGATTTTCTCCTGCAGATCCCTCATGGCGTCCGTCTCTAACTGCGCGGCTGTATCAGACGTGCCTGTGCTCCCGATCTCGCTCAGTTCCTGTTCCAGAGCGGCGATACGGGTGTTTGTTTTCTTGATGCCTGCGGCCAGTGTATCTAGGCTCTGCTGCAGGGCTTCTTTACTGCCGCCAAACTCTTTCACCTGCTCAATGCGCCGGTTGAGCCGGGCCAAAACGGCCTCCTGCCGTCTGATGGCATTGCGGGTATTTTGGTGCTGCGGTGAGTTTTCGATGGTCGCTGTGCCGGTATTGGGCTTGAAGGCCGCGACTCTGAGGCTCCGCAGTCTCTTGCGGAGCGTCTCAATTTCTGTATCGATAGGCGCAATTTTCGAAGCATGGGTCCTTAGACCCTCCTCGAATCGGTTTCTCAGAAGCAGTTCTTTTTCAGCAGCGAGCCGGTAATCCTCAGCGGTTGAGATCACCTCTACCTCCGCATCCTCAACTTTCTTTTTGTAGAGGTCATCGGACATGCTGATCTGGGTGATTTTGGCGGTGAGTGGTTTGTCTTCGGCCTCGGCGACTTTTACATCCAGACTGAACCGCATTGCCAGAAGATCGGACAACGCAGCTGAAATCGGAATTTCCGAGCCCACCGAGTACGGCGTATTGAAGCAAATACCTACGGTCGACTTACACTCGGCATCGCGGCGTTCAGCCTCTTTTTGGAGCATGGCATTACGGGAATTTATGGCCGCGTCTACGTCATCCAGATGCTTCTGATAACGCGTATTCAGTTGCCTGGCCGCGAGGAAGAACTCAAGTTGATCTTTAGGTAGGTCAGATATTGGCAGCGGATCAATACCGCTGGCAGTTCTCAGCTTCGAAATATCTCTCAGCCTGTCCAGAATTAAGGTCCATGATTGCTGGTTTTGCTCAGCCCAGCTTGAAAGCAGCAGGGAGTCACCCTCGCTCATGCCACCTTGCCCAGGCCCCCCAACGAGCCGGGGCAAATGCTGCATGGCAATCTCGAAGGCTTGAGAAACATCACCTGAAAGAGGCGCATTCGACGGAGCACTATCGGAGTTTTGGGCCACCCCTCCTGTGGTGATAAAAGTCACGCCCAAAATCAAGGCGAGACAACACAGCGAAAAGCGACGCAACGTACCGGCAGCGCTTACAGAATATGTAAGCGCTGCCTTATCAGATGAAACCATGACCATTCGCATGCACGCTCTTATTTGCTGATTTCACGAACCCGCACTGAGTCAATCAGTACGTTACCCTCGCCTTGAAACTCTTTATTATGATCGGAAAGGCCGAAGGCGATGAACAGAGATTTCTTTGGTCTCAGCATTTTCAGGGCTTCCGTTTGGAAGGAGACTTGGCCTTCCGCACCTTCGGTGCCGTAAGTACCGGACATCGAGTAAGATCGCCCGTTTTTTCGCAAAACCAAAACGAAATCCTGCGTGCCGTATTTGTCACCCAAACCAGTGTTTCTCCATCGCTCGGTCGACCCGCGTGAAGAGGTGTCGTTGAAACTGTCGAAAGGAGCATCAAATCGTGATTGCTTGCCTCCCTCGACCTTCACCAGAAACGCGGACATCTGAACCTCTCCATAGGCCTGTATCGGCTTGACCCCGGCAGCTAACCACCCCTCATGATCATTCCTCACGCCAAAATAGATGGCTTCAGCCCCGTGCTGGGCTTCCAGCTTGAACTTGAGTTCAACTTCCCAGTCACCCTTGGGTAGAGCCTCCGGGTGTATGATGATATTGGGCATGTCCTCCTTTGAGGGGTCACTGGCAGGCTCGCCTGCAATGATCAACAGCTCGCCCTGTTCGGCGATATAGCTATCTATTGCCGGATTGATAACCTCCCAGCCTTCGCGCAGATCCTCACCGTCAAACTCATCCTCGAATGAGACGACTGACTTTGGCGGTTCTGGTGCTTCGGGAGCCTTGGGTGCCGCTGCAACAACGATCGGTTCTGTTGTGGCTACATCGGTCCGCACCTCATTGAGCGCCTCCGATAAACCGGCGGCATTTGAGGCGTTGAAGATGCGCCCGTTTCCATTGTCGGAAATACACTTGAGCTTGGTGCGCTGCTCCTGTGTGATGTCAAAACCCACCACATGGATTTTCGTGGTAATCCCCTGGTCATTGAGCATCTTTGCAGCCGCACAGGGGTCACCATCGCAACTTTCAGCACCATCAGAAATCAACACAACGGTCGTGTCTTCGCCCTTCTGGTCGACCAGCCAGTTGGCTGTTTCAGCCAACGTATTGGCGATCGGCGTTTGTCCCTTGGGTGTAATGAAGCTGAATGAATTCGCCGCTTCAGCAGCGGAGAAGTGGCCGATGGGGTTCATCAACTCCATATCGTCGCATTCTTTGAGTTTTCGATCAAAGCGGTGACCATAGGCAACCAGGCCCATTTTCACACCACCGGGCATTTGATCGGTAAGATCCATGAGAACGGATTTTGCAATATCGATTTTAGGCTTGCCATCGATTTGTCCCCACATGGAATTGGATGCATCCAGCACGAACATAACGTTTTTCTGTTGTGCGACTGCGGGTGTCAAACCACCCATTGTCGCTGCCAATACCAGGGTGGAAAGTAGGTTGAAACGGCTCATCCGATGCCCTTTTTGAATTTCAGCGAAAGTGTTTCACGTGCACATTCGAGCAATTTCCGATTCAACTCGAATATTCTGAAAATGCTCTAGTTTTTTGTTTAACTGCGCATCCTGTCCAGGAGTTCATAGCGATTCTTCGGACCAGGATTGGGCAAGTTAAGCATCGGGTCAGAGATGTGTCATACCCCATTTGGGGGACGTGGCCTCAGGCGCGAATTGTGGCCAGCAGCCGCACCAAATCCGTCTGTCGATTGACATCAAATTTGGCCATAATGGATTTGAGTTGACCGCGTGCGGTCTCATATTGGACGCCTCTGATCTGGGCACTTTCCCGCAAAGTCGCTCCCTGCCAGATCAGTTTGAGCAGAGACAATTCAGCCTGTGTGAGATCATAGGTTCTTGATAGCGCGTTATCCGAAGATGCTTCCGTACGCTCATTTGACCGTAGCATAAGGAGCGCGACGGGTTCGTTTTCTTTGGGAATTCGGCCCCCGGAATGATGACAACTGACGAGTTCAAAGTGGAGTGGTCCGGTTTCCTGATCGCCCTTGATGATGAATGTTTCAGTACCATCCCTCTCTTTCTGAGAACCGGCCATACGTTGTAATGCGTTGTTCAGAAGCAATGTATCCAGACTGGTATCGAGCTGGATCACGCCATCATCAACCAGGGCAGGAATTTGCAGAAGCAGCCGATCGCCCGCCGGATTTATCGACAGGACCTTTCCTCTTTTGTCTAAAGTGATCGCCGGTCGCTCAACCGCTTCCCTGAAGGCGTTGGATTGGGCTATCTGGCTTTTGAGTTGACTAACCTTGAGGTGGGTTTTTACAGCCTGTTTCAGATGCGGGAGTAGATGATGCAGGATGGTCAGCTGCTCTTCGTCAATATTTCCATGAGATTTCGCTCTTTGGATCGAAAACCCGGCAAACAACTCAGCGGTGTGCAATGTACAAACACCGGCAAAATAACGCAGATCATGCGGTGCAAGAAAGTCGTTATAGAACTCATTTCGGTCCATATCTGTATCACTGAATATCTGATAGTCATGGACGATCTCGTGTCGCAGCGGCATCAACAATTTTGAAATGCGAGGATTGATGGAATAATAGTGCTCGAGATATTCCTCATTCACCTCCAGATTTTCAGTGGAGTTGAGCTCGATATATCGACCGGTTTTCAAATCAACGATTTCGAGATTGGCGAATACACCACCAATCAAGCCATTGAGACGGTGGAGAAAATCGCTCCATGGCCTATCACCCAGAGCAGCCTCATGGGCGAATGATATTGCTTCCGATACTGCTTCTGCTCCGATAGCCACCCAAATGCCCCGCTTATGTAAATTTGAGTTTCAACCAGATTTGCCTCTTGTGCAAGCAACCCACTGCATCAGCCAAGTGCAACCTACCCCTTGGACTTTAGTGCAATTTCCTCACGCCACAATCATTGCGAGGGTCTGCTTCAGGAGGAGATTATGGTTCGAATTCCGTTGCTGTTTTGCTGCGTGCTTTTTGCATCCGCGGCCCTGGCGGATATCGATCTGCAGATAGCCTATCTGCGCCAGGAAGTTGAGGCGCCGCCGACACTTTCCAACCTGGATAAAATCCCCGATAATATGGGCATCGCCGGCGCTGAAGTTGCTCTTCAGGAGAGCAAGACTACCGGTTCATTCTTAGGTCACAATTATGAGCTGGGCGTACGATCAATAGCGCCTGGACAGGGTGTCATCGAGCAGGCCAAAGAGGTTCTTGCACAAACACGGCTGTTGCTTGTCGATGCCCCGGCAACCGAGCTTCTCGCCATTGCCGATCTGCCCGAGGCAAAAGGTGCCCTTATTTTCAACGTCGCCGCGCCGGAAA
Source organism: Stappiaceae bacterium (assembly GCA_039976075.1). Classification (GTDB taxonomy): domain Bacteria; phylum Pseudomonadota; class Alphaproteobacteria; order Rhizobiales; family Stappiaceae; genus JBDWFY01. The sequence continues at coordinate 116,028 of JBDWFY010000019.1, read as the reverse complement.
CCTCCTTGCGCAGCAACGACTGTCGCCGCAATATCCTTCACGCCCTTCCCTCCCTCGCCATGCGAACCGACGCCCTTTCACAGTTTCTTCAGAAAAAGCGGTGGGATGATCTGGTGCTGATTGCAGGCACACATCCTCAGGATCAGGCTTACGCGGTGGCACTCAAACAGTCCCTGACGAAGTTCGGGCTCAAACTGGACGGTGAAAAAATTTGGGCTTTTGATGCCGACATGCGGCGCAATGCAGCACAGGAAGTGCCACTGTTTACACAGGAACTTGGAGATTATGATGCGCTTCTTATCGCCGATGAGATCGGTGATTTCGGACGCTACGTCCTTTATAATACATGGCAGCCAAGACCTGTGGCTGGGTCCGAGGGTTTGAACGCTGTTACCTGGTCACCTGCCGTTGAGCAATGGGGCGCAGCACAGCTTCAACAACGTTTCCACGAAGCGACGAACAGAACGATGCTCCCGAAAGATTATGCTGCCTGGGCGGCGCTGCGGTCTATCGCCGAAGCGGTCATTCGCACAAGTTCGGGTGATCCTGTGGTCTTGCGCGATTATATTCTCTCTGACGAATTCGAGCTGGCCGGTTTCAAAGGGCGTCCATTGAGCTATCGGAACTGGAATGGCCAGCTGCGACAGCCAATACCGATCGTCCATCCCCGTGCATTGGTCGCCCAGGCGCCGCTTGAAGGGTTCCTGCATCAACGCACTGAATTGGACACGCTTGGACTGGATAAGCCGGAAAGCGCCTGCCAGGCATTTGGTGGGTAGCGTTCTTCCAGAACACGCCCCTTTGCGGAGTAAACGATGAAAAGACATCTGCTTGTACCATCCCTGTTGCTGCTGTGGGCTCAGCCCGCACTGTCGGCGGAAATCTGGGTGACCAACGAGAAGGATGATACGGTCAGTGTGATTGACGTGGACACGCTGGAAGTAACACGTACAATTCCGACCGGAGAGCGCCCGCGCGGGCTGACATTTTCCAAGGATTTCAGCAAGCTGTACATCTGCGCCTCGGACAGTGACACCGTGCAGGTGATGGACCCTGAGACCGGGAAAATCCTCTATGAGCTTCCCTCCGGCGAAGATCCCGAGCAGTTCGTTCTGCATCCAAATGACCGACATCTTTACATAGCCAACGAAGACGATGCCATCACCACCGTTGTCGACACTGAAACCAGAGAAGTGATTGCGCAAATCGACGTGGGGATCGAACCTGAAGGCATGGCCGTTTCACCCGATGGCAAGATTGCCATCACGACTTCCGAAACGACAAATATGGCCCACTGGATCGATACTGAAACGCAGAAGCTGTTTGCCAATACGCTGGTCGACAGCCGCCCGCGACATGCCGAGTTCGGCGCAGCGGGCACGGAGTTGTGGGTGAGTTCAGAGATCGGCGGCACGGTCACGGTCTTCGGCGTAAAGGACCAGAAGGAAAAGGCAAAAATTCGCTTTGAGGTCCAGGGTGTTCACGAAGATCGGGTGCAGCCGGTCGGGTTTGAATTTCTGGACGATGAGGAAACCGTTTTCGTCGCTCTGGGTCCCTCCAACCACGTCGCAGTGGTGAATGCAAAGACGTTTGAAGTGGAAGACTATATTCTGGTTGGTCGTCGCGTGTGGCACATGGCGTTTTCACCAGATCATTCACAACTATTCACCACAAATGGTGTCTCCGGTGATGTGACGGTAATCGATGTGGCAAGCCGTAAACCGATAAAGACGATCAAGGTCGGACGTTTTCCCTGGGGGGCGGCAATGCGGCCTTAGATCCAACCTGCGGCTCCATTAGATATCGAACGGTATGTTATTGTTGGCGTTTATTCGCTAGGGTCAGAAAAAAGCAGTGTGGGGCTAGTCAGTGACGGGACTCTCCGTTTCCAAAATCGGTTTTTCCTATGGCGAAAAGCGTGCGCTGGATGACGTAAGTTTTTCCGTCGACGAAGGTGCGTTTTGTGCTCTGCTTGGTCCCAATGGGGCCGGCAAGTCAACCTTGTTCGGTTTGCTGACGCGGCTGTTTACCACTCCCGAAGGCACCATCTCCGTTGCAGGGTATGACCTGGCAAAAAATCCGCGTGCGGCACTGGCGCAAATCGGCGTGGTGTTTCAACAAACAACACTGGATCTGGATCTGACCGTTCGTCGAAACTTGCAGTATTTCGCTGCTCTTCAGGGCATTTCGGGCAAACTGGCAAAGAAACGGATCGATGAAGCGCTTGACAGGCTTGATATAAGCGAACGCGCCGGAGAACGGGCTCGGGATCTCAATGGTGGCCATCGTCGACGCACGGAAATCGCCCGCGCGCTGGTCCATCATCCCTCTGTGTTGTTGCTGGATGAGCCCACGGCCGGACTTGATGCTGCCTCACGGTCCGCCATAACGGACTATACACATGCCCTGTGTGCTGCCGGGGAACTGACCGTATTGTGGGCCACGCATCTAACCGATGAAGTTCGTCCGGAAGACCAACTCGTCGTGCTGCATCAGGGACGGATTGAGGTCGATGGACTCTGCGCCGATGTCGTTAAAGAAACACCGCTGGCGCAATATTTCCTGAGCCTAACTGCGGAGCGCATATGAACCGCTGGGTGATTGCGCTTATGGCGATACTGCAACGCGAAGCCTTGCGCTTTTTACACCAGCGCGGACGCTTCGTTGCAGCGCTTGTGCGCCCGCTGGTGTGGTTGTTTGTGTTTGCAGTCGGCTTTCGTGCTGCATTGGGGCTCTCGATCATTCCGCCCTATCAGACCTATATCACCTATGAAACCTATATCGTGCCGGGACTGTGCGGCATGATCTTGCTGTTCAACGGCATGCAATCCTCGCTATCCCTCGTATATGACAGGGAAATGGGCTCAATGCGATTGTTGCTGACAAGCCCCCTGCCCCGCTGGTGGCTGCTGTTTTGCAAACTTCTGGCCGGCACGCTTATTTCCATTTTGCAGGTCGGCGTGTTTTTGTGTTTTGCCGCGTTGTACGAAGTGCGCATGTCCTTGGAGGGGTACCTTCTGGCGCTTCCTGCACTGCTGATTTCCGGCATGATGCTCGGAGCACTGGGTCTGGCGCTTTCCTCCTTTATCAAGCAGTTGGAAAACTTCGCCGGTGTGATGAATTTCGTTATCTTTCCGATGTTCTTTCTTTCCTCTGCTCTTTATCCGCTTTGGAAGATGCAAGAGAGTTCACCTTTGCTGCACGACATATGCGCAGCAAATCCTTTTACCTACGCCGTGGAGCTGATCCGCTTCGCCCTCTACGGGCAATGGAACATGACGGCATTTCTTTGGACGCTTCTGGCGGCCGCCATCTTTGTAAGTCTGGCGCTTTGGGGATATGATCCTGCCAGAGGCATGATCCGCAAAAAGCGCTGATGCACCGGCGTCGTTCGCTGTGGGAGGAATTAGATCGTGGTTAGATCCATCCAGTTATTGGCGCTGCTGTTCGCTGGAATTTTTGCGACTGCGAGTGTCTCGGCATCTGAAGACGACGACAGCGGCGGCACGCTCAATCCCGAAGAAATGTCTATAGGGCGCGTCATGGACAATGTGCGCGGCGGACGTCTCGATATGATGACCTGCGCTTCAGGCTACTTTATCACCAAGGCGGGACGACACGTTCCGGCGCGCGAATTGTTCGAAGCCTGCGCAGAAGCCGGTTACACCGGCGCAATGACCTGGATGAGCCAGATGGATAATAACGGCCTTGGCGCACCGGAAAACCCCGATGCAGCTGCCGATTGGGACAAACGTGCCGCTGATGCTGGCGACCCGATCGGAAAGTTCAACCATGGCATCAATCTTATCCGGGGACACGGTATCTCGCAGAACAAAGCGCTGGGGCAGAAATATATCGACGAGGCTGCAAAAGCCGGGCTCACGGACGCCAACCGGTTGAAGGGTGCTGATTACGATCTGGATGAAGTCACACCCGATTCGGACAACTGGAAATATGCACCGATGTTCTGACTGGTTTCAGAGGAAGATGTTGGGCTATTCGCATTAATGTGGACCGTTTGAAGTTCGCAGAATGAGCAGAAATCCGGAATCTCATCCGTTATCACCGGATCCGGTCTGTCGGTTTCCATAGCCAGTGATCGTTTTCGTAAGTGTCTGCCCTTACTCACACAAACTTACTTGACGGTCAGGCAGGCGCATGGTGATTCCTGACTGACTTTTCCTGAAACACTGCCCAGCAGAAGACTGGCAATACCGCCCAGTCCACGACGGCCCATCACAATCAGATCAGCATCTATTTTTTTGGCGCTATCAAGAATTTCCTGAGCCGCATTCGCATTGCCAACAATCGTGCTTTTGGGAGAACAGCCTTGCTTGTCGGCCAGACTAACAGCCTGATCCATTACCTTTTTACCGGCTTCACGCACTCTTTCCTGACTCGGCTCTACACTAAATGCTCCCGACCCGACTGCCAGGGCTACCGTTTCCAGTTGTGGTGAATGCACCAGGTGAAGTTCGGCTTGATATTTTTGCGCTATATCGCACGCAGTCGCCAAAGCGTGATCGGATTGATCTGATCCATCAACCGCTACCAGGATGTTTGAAAACATTGCCGTTCCCTTCAATCTACACTGGGCTGATATTACGTCAGATCTGACCGGAACCAGTTGATATGAATCAACACTTCTGGATTGTGCAAATCGGCCCGGCAACAACTCACCTCACCGGTTCACCGTCGCTTGTACCTTGGTGCAATATCGTCATCGATTCATTCTTGGGATAGTTCGGCCATCGAACCTGCACCAAGCAGGTTGCGACCCGTTTTGGACGAGTGCAGGGAGGAAGCACATGCGCCGAATATTGATGACAGCAACTGTCAGCATACTTGCAATTAGCGTAGCACAAGCCGCAGATGTAACTGAAGAGGATCTGGCAAACGATCAGGCGAATACTTCGCAGATTGTGACCAACGGTATGGGCCGCCATCTTCAGCGCTTCAGCCCGTTGACAACTCTCAACAAGGACAATGTTAAAAACCTGGTGCCGGCATGGGCCTTCTCGCTGGGGGGCGAAAAGCAGCGCGGCCAGGAAACTCAACCGCTTATTCATGACGGCATCATGTACATCACCGGGTCTTACTCCCGGCTTTATGCAATTGATGTGAAAACCGGCAAAGAACTCTGGCAGTATGATGCCCGGTTGCCTGAAGGCATCCTGCCTTGCTGCGATGTCGTCAACCGCGGTGCGGCGATTTTTGGCGACAAGGTTTTCTTTGGAACGCTCGATGCACGCATCGTCGCGCTGGACAAGAAAACCGGTGACGTGGTCTGGCGCAAAAAGATTGCCGATTACAAGGCCGGGTATTCCTATACGGCAGCACCGCTGATCGTAAATGGCCTGATCATTACCGGCAACTCGGGTGGTGAATTTGGCATTGTGGGTGAAATTCAGGCCCGCGACGTCAATACCGGTGAAACTGTCTGGACCCGCCCCGTTATCGAAGGACACATGGGCACGTTCAAGGGTGAAGAAAGCTCCATGACCGGCACATTGAATGCAACGTGGCCGGGCGACATGTGGAAGACCGGGGGTGGTGCAACATGGCTCGGTGGCTCCTATGACGCAGACACTGATACCCTTGTATTTGGTGCGGGCAATCCAGCTCCCTGGAACAGCTGGCTTCGCAATGCCGGAACACCGCAGGAAGGCAATGCCGGCGACAACCTCTATGCAGCCTCCCGTATCGGAATCAATCCCGAAAACGGCGAAATCAAATGGCATTTCCAAACCACGCCACGCGAGGGATGGGACTATGACGGTGTGAATGAAGTCGTCGCCTATACCGACCGGGAAGGTAACAAACGCTTCGCGACCGCAGACCGGAACGGCTTCTTCTATGTTCTCAATCGCGAAGACGGTGCATTCGTCAACGCCTATCCGTTCGTCAAGGATATCTCGTGGGCAAAAGGCATTGATGAGAACGGGCGGCCAATTTTCAACGAACCTAATCGCCCGGGAGACCCGACCTCGGCTGCCGATGGTAAAAAGGGTGAAACGGTCTTTTCCGTTCCTTCGTTCCTTGGTGGTAAAAACTGGATGCCCATGGCCTTCAGCCAGAAAACCGGCAACTTCTATGTGCCTTCCAACGAATGGGGCATGGATATCTGGAACGAGCCGATTTCCTACAAGAAAGGCGCTGCATATCTGGGTTCGGGTTTCACGATCAAACCGTTGTTTGAAGACCATATCGGCTCGCTCAAGGCCATTGATCCGGATACGGGCGATATCAAATGGGAATACAAAAACGAAGCACCACTCTGGGGCGGCGTGATGACAACGGCTGGCGGCCTTGTGTTTACCGGCACACCGGAAGGCGAGTTCATTGCTCTGGACGATGAGAGCGGCGAAGTGCTGTGGTCATTCCAGACCGGTTCGGGCATTGTCGGACAGCCGGTAACCTGGGAACAGGACGGTGAGCAGTTCGTATCCATCATATCAGGTTGGGGTGGCGCCGTTCCGCTATGGGGTGGCGAAGTCGCCAAAAAGGTGAACTATCTCAACCAGGGTGGGACCCTTTGGACATTCCGGCTTCCCAAACAGTTGGCGTCGGCGAACTAACTGGATGCCTGTGCCAGGTGACATCAGACCTGTCAGGCATGAAGTATAAGGAACGCGCGCAGCGAGCTGCGCGCGTTTTTTTTAAACGCGCGGCACTGGCATATTCCAGGACGACCGGGCATCTGTACCCTGTAACGCCAGCCATGGCTTCGACATGACACTCCCACCACCCCCGGAAAAACATGCTGCTCTTGAGCCTGAAGCAAACCGGCTTGCATCTTTCAGTATCGGCAGAGATACTGACGCTGCGCCAGCAGAAGCGCTTGACCAGGAGGAGAAGGTTACTGTGAAGTGCCAACGCACGGCATATTCGTGTGGTATTTCCGTCGTTTACGGAAGCGAGATCACAGCCGACGTGTTCGCCCGGGACCTGGCGCTTGCTGCCGAGGAAACCAAAACTGCCCTTGCTTATATATTTTTTTCACAAGACGTTTTTGATCCTCAGGCACTGACACTCGCAATTTCGGACCATGCGCCGGATCTCAATTATGCCGGATGCTCAACAGCCGGAGAAATAACACCGTCGGGCTATTGTGAAGGCCAGATCATCGCCTTTCTGTTTCCCGAAGATCAGTTCACTGTCTCAAATGCCATGATTGAAAATCTCGCCAGCTGCTCGATGGACGATGTCGTAACCCGGCTGAGCAAAATTCGCCGGGAAATGGAGAACGATCACTCCGACGACGGCTCGCAGATTTTCAGTGTCTTGCTCATAGACGGCCTGTCACGCGCAGAAGAAGCGTTCACTTCGGCGCTGTACTGGAGCCTGGACAATATTCCACTGATCGGCGGTTCGGCAGGTGATAATCTGCGCTTTCAGAACACCAAGCTGATCATGAATGGCGAAGTCAAAAGCGATACCGCGATCGTCATATTCGTCCGCAGCAAAGTACCGTTCCGGGTTTTCAAAACCGATAATTTTGTGCCGACCAGCCAAAAACTGGTTGTCACGGCCTCTGACCCGGACAATAGAACAGTAAGAGAGCTGAACGCCGAACCTGCGGCGAAGGCCTATGCAGAGGCCATCGGCATCGACCCGGATTCTTTGGGACCGATGAGTTTTGCCTCGCACCCGGTTGTCGTCAGGATCGGCGGTGATTTCTATTGCCGTTCCATTCAAAAACTTAATCCCGATGGATCTCTCTCCTTTTTTTGCGCCATCGACAACGGAATCGTTCTGACGATTGCTCAGCCCAAAGGCATGGTCGAATCCACCAACGAAAAGCTGCGCGAAATTGAAGAAGAGCTGGGCGGTATCGATGTTCTTCTTGGGTTTGACTGCGTCCTGAGACGGCTGGATGCTCAAAACAGGCAGAGTTTTCAGGCCCTGACCAAACTTTACCGACAGCACAACGTCGCGGGATTCTGTACCTATGGAGAACAATTTCGTTCCATGCATTTGAACCAGACACTCACTGGTATCGCCTTTGGCCAGCGCTCTGACACCCACGCAGGATAGCCGCCAATGGCTCAGACCGAAGTCGAAAAGCTCAAGAAAATCAACACCGCTCTCATGGAGCAGGTAGAACGGTCCATGGACCAGCAGGGCAACGCTTTTTCCCTGTTTCAGACCGCTATCGGGCTGGAGAAACAAGTCAGGCTCAGGACGGATGAGCTGGCCATGACACTGCGACGTCTTGAACAATCAAACAGAGCGCTGAAAACTGCAAAAAACGCGGCTGAACAGGCCAATATTTCCAAAACCCGATTTCTTGCCGCTGCCAGCCACGATGTGCTTCAACCGCTTAATGCGGCGAGCCTTTCCCTGTCCATCCTGACAGAGCTGCAGACAACCGATCAAGGTCAGGCCCTGGCGCATCAGGTCGAAAAATCGCTCTCCACGATGGACGAGTTGCTGAAAACGCTGCTTGATATATCAAAGCTCGACAGCGGCATAATGAAACCGGAAATAGTCGACGTTTCTATCGACCGCCTGTTTGACAGCCTGAAGTCGGACATGGCGCCAATTGCAGCCCAGAGTGGCCTGGAGGTTCGGTTTCGTTGCTCCGGACTTCACGCGCGCAGCGACAGAATGATGCTGCGCCGTATCCTCCAGAACATCATTGGAAACGCAATCCGCTATACCGACAAGGGCGGTGTTGTGATCGGCACACGGCAGCGGGACACAATGGTGCAGATCGACATTGTTGATACAGGCATCGGCATTCCCGAAGATGAAATCGAAGCGGTGTTTGAAGAGTTCTACCGCGGTTCCCAGCGTCATACCTCCGGTCGACGGTTTCAAGGTGGCCTGGGCCTGGGGCTGTCCATTGTGCAGCGTATGGTTTCAACGCTTGGCCACCAGTTGTCTGTGACATCGATACCAGGCCGCGGGTCGTCTTTCCGGCTTAGGGTTCCCGTCAGCCAGCAATCGGATATCGAGCAGACCGGAGAAGTAATACAATCCCGAAACGGCCCCCTTGACCGACTGATCGGGGCAAATGTCCTGGTAGTTGAAAACGATATCCCCGTCATAAATGCCATGACCGCGCTTCTCGGTAGCTGGCGCTGCAACGTACGTTCTGCGTGCGGCATAGAAGAAATCGACGCTTTTTTGGCTGACACCGACTGGCGACCGGACATCGTTCTTGCCGACCTGCATCTGGACAATGATGTTTGGGGCACCGACGTCGTAGGGGAAATCCGCAACCATACGCGATTGGACCTGCCCGCTGTGATCATCACTGCGGGGTCGTCTGATGATCTCGCGGAGAAGCTGAGCAAGACCAATATTGAATTGATGCAAAAACCGGTAAAGCCGGCAGAGTTGCGAGCGCTAATGGCTCACCTTCTCGCTAACTAGGGTGTGTTTTGCTTGGCTGTTTCTTATCGAGATCAAGCAAGTCTGACGCATCAAGCTGTGACACTTCAATGACAGCACGTGTCCGATTATAGACCTTGAGTTTGCGGAGAATTTCGGACACATGCGCCTTGACGGTGGTCATGCCGACATTCAACTCATAGGCAATCTGCTTGTTGAGCAACCCCTCGCGCATCATCTGCAGAACCCGCAACTGCTGCGGTGTCAGAGTTGACAGGCGGGTTATCATTTCCTTGCGCTTCAGATCCTCGGCCGATTGATGCGCCGGTGAATAGGTCTCCGGCACATAAACCGCACCGTCCATCACGGATCGAATGGCAGCGGCAAGCTCACTCTTCTTGGTTGATTTAGGAATAAAACCGGCAATGCCATAGGACAGGGCTTCGCCAATGACCTTCGGATCATCATGTCCGGATACCACAACGACCGGCAGGCGGGGAAACAGCCCCCGGATTTTCATCAACCCTTCAAATCCATCCGCATCGGGAATGTTCAGATCCAGCAAAACCAGATCCAGCCCGGATTCAGTGTTCAGAATTTCGATAGCGTGGGCCACACTGGTCGCGTCGAACGTTTCCACATCCGGATAAGCAACCTTCACCGCACTCAGCATCGCCTCACTGAAAAGCGGGTGATCGTCAACGATCAAAACACGAGACATTGTTCCCATAGGGCTCGTTATACCAAACTTTTTAGAGTTGTACCTGCCCGCGACGCTGTTCCGCCCCGGTTCCTCCGACAGGTTTATAGCAAATGAAGCGACAAGACGGACAGAATTGTCAATAGGTATGGCTTGGGAGGCGGCAACAGACAGCATTTTCTGTTAGATTCAACCGGTGGTGGACCTGAAAAGACCCCGAAACCTCGCGCAATGTCATGCTGATAGCTTATCGGCACGTGCTTGACGGCCAATCCAATTCAAGGCATGTCACCTTGATGACAGCGAGGCTATGTTCGGAGTCGGCATGAATGATATCTGGCAAGGTGCCTACGAGGCGCTTGTGCTTCTTTTTACGCTGGACGGGGATCTTTATGAAATCATCCTTCGCTCGCTTTACGTCACGCTGACATCCGTTGTCATCGCCTCGGCAATCGGTTTGCCGCTAGGCGCCTGGCTCGCTGTGAGACGCTTTCGGCACCGGCGTGCGGCGATCGCTCTGCTGAATTCTCTTATGGGTCTCCCGCCGGTCGTCGTTGGTCTGATCGTCTATATTCTGTTGTCGCGGTCAGGCCCGTTTGGCGTCCTGGACCTCCTGTTCACAACAACAGCGATGATCATTGCTCAGGTCATCATCATTACCCCGCTTATTGCCTCAATCGCGCATCAGGCTATTCGCGACCTCTGGTCGATCTATCACGACCTGCTGATCTCCATGAACACCACCAAATGGCAGCGCATGAAGGCATTGATCTGGGATTCCCGCCGGTCACTGCTAACCGCTTCGCTGGCAGGGTTCGGTCGTGGCATTGGCGAAGTGGGCGCTATCATGATCGTCGGCGGAAACATCGACCATCTGACGCGGGTTCTGACCACGGCGATTGCGCTTGAAACGGGTAAAGGCGAATTTGCCCTGGCCCTGGCACTCGGCTTCGTGCTTATCGCTCTCGCCATTGCCGTCAATATGCTGATCCACAACATCTCCCGTACGGAACAAGCCAGCACATGGTAATCGCTGAAAAAGAGGTCAACGGAACGGGTTCTATCCTTCCGCTGAGGCTGGAAGCGGCGTCTGTCGTAAAACGCGGCAAGAAAATTGTTGGCCCGATAACAACGGAAATCGGTCGAACCGGCTGTACTATCGTGATGGGGCCCAACGGTGCGGGAAAATCGACCTTGCTACGCCTGATGCACGGGTTGGAACAACCCCGCCAGGGCACCGTCACATGGCGCGTGCCGGATCGCGAAGCCCGTCACAAGCAGTCTTTTGTCTTTCAAGCACCGGTGGTGATGCGGCGCACTGTGCTGGAGAATATTGCCTATCCGAAAATCATTTGCGGTGCGTCAAGGAAAGAGGCGAAAGAAATTGCTACCCATTGGTGTGAAAAGGTCGGGCTCAGCCAGGCTTGTGATCGAGAAGCCCACGTTCTTTCCGGAGGTGAAAAACAGAAACTTGCCATCGCCAGGGCCTTGATCGTGAAGCCGGATGTCCTCTTTCTTGATGAGCCAACAACCAATCTTGATGGTCGTGCGACGCGTGAAATTGAAACAATCCTGCTCCATGCCCTTGAACAGGGCACGCGCCTGATCATGGCGACACACGACATGGGTCAGGCAAAACGTCTGGGACAGGATGTGATGTTTCTGTATCGCGGGGCCCTGCACGAAACCGGCACCACCGATCGTTTTTTTGAAAACCCGACGACCAGGGAAGCCCGCGCTTTCCTAGACGGAGACATTGTCGAATGAAGCTTATGAGAACTTGCGCATCCTTGGTTTTTGCCCTGGCTTTTGTCGGCAGCGCCGCAGCTGCAGAATTGAAAATGGCTGTCACGACATCCTTCAACAATTCCGGACTGTCGGACGTCCTGCTGCCGGAGATAAAGAAAGATCTGGGTCTGGATGTTCAACTGCTTGTCGTGGGTACTGGTCAGGCTCTGAAACTGGGCCGTGCCGGCGATGTCGACGCAATCCTCGTACATTCAAAGGCGGCTGAAGAAAAATTTGTAGAAGAAGGCTTCGGAATCCACCGCCGGGAAATCATGTATAATGATTTCGTCTTTATCGGCCCCGGCGACGACCCGGCAAAAATCTCGGAGACAGGAACCGCTGCAGAGGCGCTTGTGGCCATCGAAGGTGCTAAAGCGATTTTCGTCAGCCGTGGCGATGACAGCGGAACCAATCGCAAGGAAATCAGTCTTTGGAAAACCGCGGGTCTCGATCCGGAAGGTTTTGATGCGAAATGGTACCGCGCAGCAGGTGCCGGCATGGGTGCAACGCTCAATACCGCCAGCGGCATGAATGGTTATGTGATGTCCGACCGCGCCAGCTGGTTGAAATTCGGTAACAAAGGCGATTTAAAACTTCTCATGTCCGGCGATCCGGTACTATTTAATCAATATGCATATCTGCCGATCAACCCGAAGAAACATCCCCACGTGGAACAGGAACTTGCAGCGAAACTGGAAACATGGCTCACCAGCCCAAAGGCACAGGAACTCATCGGTGCCTACACAATTGGTGGCGAGACCCTGTTTACGCCGAACGCCAAGACAGAATAGAGCCTCATAAAATCAATACGGGAAAACTAATGGATAGCGACCGCCCACAAAATCGAAAAGAACGCCGTGCCGCTGAAGCACGTGGAGAAATGACAAGCAATCGATTTGTGGAGATCGCCGATAAATTTATTGATGTCGCCAACAAGGAAAACCAGAGCGTCAATGCCACGGATCTGCACAGGGCATTCCTTTACGCAGCCTCACGATACAACGCCCATGTTGCGAAAAATATTCTGAATGTCGAGGCTCATGAAGCATTCGTGGAGGAGATGACCAAGGTCTATCAGGAAATGCTCCGCAATCATTTGGCAGATCCGAGTGTTTAGGGACGCAATCGTTTTTCAATCTCAGGAAGATTGATCCAGCATCAGCCGTTTTCGCAGCGACACCCTGGGTAATGGCTCCTCTTCGACAATCGATTCAGCTTCCAGCTGGGTCGGTTCAGCATTCTCGTTCGCTGCCACACTTTCTTGTGCCTCAGCCGTTCCATCGGCAGATGATGTGTCGCTTTCTTCTAGAAGTTCTTCGCCCTCGCCTTCTACTTCCGCCTCAGTTGTTTCCGTCTCGTGATTGGTGTCCTGGTCGGCCACCTTCAATTCGTCTTCTGTACTCTCCGACGGGTCGTTCTCTTCCTTCAAATACCCCCTGCCCGCCTGCCAGGCGGACTTGAAGGTTTTCATGATGAGATCAGGACTGCCGAAATCATCGTCATAATCCACAAGTCCATCGACGTTTGCGAGGATCGGATTGGAGCGCCACAGCACTGCAAGCGCCTGTTTCTTTAGAAAGTCCGGCACACCCTCTTTCATGAAGACGGTGAAATCGCTGTCTGCCGTCAAGGCTTCCAGATCAACGGCTTCAGCCGCTTCCCGATTCGCGGTCAGTACTGCCTGGTGTTCATCCTGTGCGGCATCTGAACCTGGATCGCTTTCTGAGGAGACGGATTCGTCCTGATCAACGACCGCGTCCTGCTCCTGAGCCACGGCGAGTTTCCGCCGGGACCATCGAGAAAGGACGCCTTCGTCTTTGTCGGAGTCGCTCATGTTTCAATGCCCGCGCCAAGCGTCATATCCCGGAGCCTCATTGCCTTGTGTGCGGTGTAAAAATCGGCGTCTTTCCGAATTTCAGTTCTTCTGTGTCGAGACGATCCCGCCGGCGTTTCTTGAAGGTCTCTTCCACGTGGTGCTCTTCAACAAATGCCTGAATCAGCACCGCAACGCCTTCGGGCATTGCCACTTTTTCGATGATGTCATCTCCCGCGTCATGATAATCCTGCGCATCATAGGATGACGCCGTGACAAATTTTGCCAGATAAGGAAATTCGGATTTATGGTCCTCATTTTCCTGCAGGACCACATATAGCTCCGGCTCAGGCAACATCAGATTGAGGCGAAGTGCCTCAGTCTCTTTCCGGTGCAGCGTCAGCAGGAGTGTAGCCGCGTGGTATCGTACATGCGTCTCGTCGCGCCTCATTTCCTGCCAATCGGCCGTTTCATCTGCATTCATGAACACTGCTACCGGTTTCCAGATCCAGTCAGCCCAGGGGTGTTTCGATTGCCGTTTTTCAACAACAATGCCTAGGGGAATTGAGATTTCCCGCTTCTCGACAATGCTCAATTTACTTCTCCCTTAGCGCCGATTATGGCGCCCGCGCCGCATCTTATCAGGCAAACTTTTCGCAGCAAGCATACTTTCGAATTATTCTAATCCCATGCTATGTAGAGCATTCTGATAAGAAGAAAATGCGCGGGTGAAAAACCGCCCGGCACCGGGAAGGAAATTTGAATGTCTCAGGCCAAGCAGACCTGTCTTGTTTGTAACTGCGAAAAATCGATGCCACTGGATGCCAATCAGCTTTCCAGGGCACTGGGACAACCGCTCGCTACGGTTCACACGCAGCTTTGTCGAGCTGAACTTCCCGTCTTTGAAAAGGCACTGGAATCCGGAGAACCTGTTCTGGTCACCTGTACTCAGGAAGCGCCCCTCTTTCAGGAAGTTGCCGAAGAAATAGGCGCCGACGATCAAGTTCAGTTCGTCAATATCCGTGAAAATGCCGGTTGGTCTGAACAGGGAGCCGATGCCTCAGCGAAAATTGCGGCACTTCTTAAAACAGCTGACTTCCCGACGCGGCCTGCTCGCCTGAAATCCATCGAATCTGACGGCATGTGCCTCATTTACGGCTCGGGGCAACACGCGCTCGACACTGCAAAACTGGCCTCGAACCGCTTATCCGTGACGCTGCTCTTATCGGACGATGCGGAAATTGTTCTTCCGTCTATGCTCGACTTTCCGATTTATCGGGGGGATATTACCACCGTTGAAGGCTCCTTTGGCACTTTCTCTGTCTCGGTCGATCACTATGCGCCGCTTATGCCTTCATCTCGGGGCACGCTGAATTTTCTGATGGCGCGCGATGGCGCGACATCGGATTGCAGTCTGATTTTGGATATGTCCGGCAATACGCCCCTGGTAACCGGTCATGGTAAGCGCGACGGCTACAAACGCGCGGACCCGGGTGACCCTGCGGCGGTGTTGAAGGCTGTCATCGACCTGTCCGAGATGGTCGGCGCGTTCGAAAAGCCGATCTACGTCGATTACAATGGCGATATCTGCGCCCATTCCCGTTCAAAGCAGGCAGGCTGCTCAAAATGCCTGGATGTCTGTCCGGCGGGCGCCATATCCGATGCTGGCGACCTTGTTGCTGTGGATAGTGGCATCTGCGGTGGCTGCGGCTCCTGTTACGCTGTTTGTCCAACCGGTGCGCTCGACTATCAATATCCCGCACGCGCCGACACAATCGGCAGAACCCAGGCGCTGCTGTCTGCTTATGCCGCGGCCGGTGGAAGCAACCCTTCCCTGCTGATCCATGATGAGGCGCATGGCACTGAAATGATCTCCGCCCTCTCCCGCTTTGGTCGCGGCTTACCCGCCGCTCTGCTTCCTATATCCGGCCATGCGGTTACATCGTTTGGTCATGTCGAACTGCTGGGATGTCTCGCCAGTGGTGCCCAGTCGATAACCCTATTGGCGGACCCGGAAAATCGCGATGAACTCGATGGGCTAATCGCCGAAGCGGCTCTTACAAATCATATTGCTGCATCGATGGGATTTGGCGAACCGGACCGCATCAACGTCGTTGCAGAACGTGACCCGGATGCCGTGGAGACCGAGATTTGGGCGGCTGCACCGGAGACAAAAGTGCCCGCTTCGGCATTTTCCGTTCAGGGCGGCAAGCGTGATATCGCTCGGCTTGTGCTGACAAAACTGAACGATTCTTCCCCGGCACCGTCAGAGTTGATCGCGCTTCCCGCCGGAGCACCTTATGGCACCATTGAGATCGACCAGGCCGCCTGCACACTGTGCATGGCCTGCACATCCGCCTGCCCGACCGGCGCGATGATGGATACGCCGGGTGAGCCCAAACTGCGTTTCACTGAAAGCGCCTGTGTGCAATGTTCTCTGTGTATCAATACCTGTCCGGAAAATGCCCTCACGGCAAATCCGCGCCTCAATCTGACATCTGCGGTGATGCAACCGGTCACAATGTACGAAGAAGAACCGTTTCATTGCATTTCGTGCGACAAGCCGTTCGCAACCCGCTCGACGATTGATCGCATCAAGGGCCAACTGGCCGGCAAGCACACCATGTTCGACAACAGCGAAAACGCACGACTGATCGAGATGTGTGACAATTGCCGCATCGAAGCACAGGCCAACAGCGCAAACGATCCGTTCGCCGCTGCTGATCGCCCTCGGGTCAGAACGACGGAAGACTATCTGGCTGCGGAAAAAGGCGATGTGACACCGGACGATTTTCTGATTGATGACTAGGCCCCACATGCGATACAGCACCGGTATCCATCGCGGATGCGAACGCCGCAGCTTACCGGACTGAAAGTACCCCAGATGCACTCACCCGACCTGACGTCGACCATTGTTGTTGGCGAAGCCTCCACGCCTGAGGAAACTCGGCTTTATGCAATCGGTGACGTTCATGGTTGCCTTGATCAATTGAAACGGCTTCACGGAAATATAGAGGATGACCTGACGCTGCGGCCTGTGCCAGCCTACCAGATTATCTATCTTGGCGACTATGTTGACCGGGGGCCCGATTCAAAGGGATGCATCCAGTTCCTGATCGACAAAATGGCTGCAGATCCGAATGTCACATGTCTGAAGGGCAACCACGAGGATAAGCTGCGGTCCTTTTTAAAAGATCCACTGAGGGTGTCAGATTCCTTTTTGACCTATGGAGGTCGTGAACTCTCCCTCTCCTATGGTGTGCCCCCTGCTCCCCTTATGGCAGCCGATGATGCCATGATTACGTTTCGGAATGCGTTGCAAACTGCCATTCCTGCCGAACATATTGCTTTCATGCGCGCGCTTCCAACGTCACATATCGTAGGGGACTACATGTTCGTTCACGCCGGCATCAGGCCTGATATCTCCCTGAACGAACAGCGCGACCGCGACCTGATGTGGATCAGAAGCGATTTTCTGTTCCATTCGGATCCGCTGAACAAAGTCATCATTCACGGCCATACGCCGAACCATAATCCTGAAGTCAAACGCAACCGTATCAATGTCGATACACTTGCGTATGACACCGGCAACCTCACTTGTGTCGTTCTTGAGGGACGAAAACACTTGTTTCTGTCGACAAAGCGATAAAGGTTTGGCTGCCGAGTTTCAGGACTTGTGTCAGAATTTCTCAGGGTTGCCTGGAACGATCTTGGTAACGGTGCCCGCAGGATTTCCATCCGGGCCGATATAGGTCAGCTTGCCCGGTTCATAGCTGATTTTCCAATCACCGGCAGGACCACCTGACCACGCGACGTGATAGCCGTCGGTTTGCAGTGTCATGACCCCTTTCATCGACGGTCCGTTCGGCAGAGTCATATGCGCGACCGTTTCAGACGGATAGTAAATTATCGCATCCGCGTCTTTGCCAACATCCACATAGTGTGTTGAACCAATCATGATGACGGCCAGAATTTTACTTGTCAGAACAGACATGTGCTTTCTTCTTTCAATTTGTCGGGTGTCTCTTTGGGGATTACAACACGACGGCAACTTGTCGCCGCCACGCTGAATGATGATCGAAATCAGCCTCACTCGACCATGCCAGCATGACGCTGACATCATTGCCTGGCGCCAGTTTCAGTTCGGGCCGGCCGGGAAAATCGTGTGGTACTGCAAAGGACAGGGATGAAACGCCGTTTTCAAAATGCCCTTCAGCATCCAGCAAAGCGGGTGACCGCCCCAACTCTTCCACGCGTCGGTGATTGGGTACGATCGCGATATGCTCTTCAATGCGCACCGGTGCTGCTGAGACTGCCGAAATGACGAAGTGGGTATTTTGCAATATTGGCTCGTTGTTGAACCCAATCGCGATCCACCCCGACGTCGGTGCTGTTAAAACACCGGAAAGTCGATCCTCGTGGTGCGTCCAACCGAAGGAAACACCGTCAAGCTCCAGGACTTTTTCCTGGGCAGACGCCATCTTAGTCCCATTGATGAGGAACATGCTCGAGAATGCCAGTGATGTTTTGAGGAAGTCTCGCTTGTTCATTGTTGTGCCTTACGGTAATATAGTCAAGCTACTTGATTAATATCCGACCACGAGCAATTTTTGTCAAGTAACTTGACAAAAAAACTGAAAAGCGACGATCCTGATAATGACAGTGTCGAAAATTGAACATATCGGCTGGGACCTTTGGCAGGCATCCCATGCCTGGAAACAACGCTTCACAAGAGAGATGCGTGCACAGGGTTTTGGCTGGTATGGCGAAGCAAGAGCGAACCTTATCCAGCATATCGGTCCTGGTGGCATTGCCCAGATTGAGTTGGCGGCACGGGCCGGCATCACCAAACAGGCGGTTCAGCAACAGTTGGATGAATTGGTACTGGATGGAATCTTAGAACGTGTTTCAGATGCGAGTGATGCACGAAAAAAGCACATTCATCTGACGCCTGCAGGCATTGACGCCCTCACCAAGACGAATGAAATCAAAGCCCGGATAGAAAGGGACTATGAAAAACTCATCGGTCCTTTGCTCATGCGTGAGGTCAAAAAGGCATTGAACATGATCACTTCCAGCGAAAACCCGGAGCAAAATTAAACACCTCTCCTTCTTGATTTGCGGGAGTTTTCTCACACAGCCTGCGCTGTTCTGACACAACACGAAACAGCGCAATTTTTTACTGAATAGGCCATGATGCAGAAGAAAGATCCGAAGATTGATAGGCAAGGACGGATTAAGAATGTGCACCGGTAATGTTACGGCAACAGATCTCCCGGCGGAAAGTCTTCTGCACGATCGCGTCGCATCAAAAGACTTTTTGGACTGCTACCGAGTACCTTCCAAACTACCACCGCGCCAGGCGGCAGACATCATTACCAACTTTCCTGGTTGGGCTCGTTTTCTTCTGCATATTCGCCGGTTCCTGACCACGCCGTTCGGTCTGTCAAACGATGGGCCTGATGCAGCGGATAAAGTCGGAATTTTCCCTGTTGAGATGGAAAACAGCCGCGAGTTGATTGCCGGGTTCAATGACCGACATCTGGATTTTCGGGTCTCGGTGCTCTCTCAGGACGGACAGGTTCATCTGGCAACATGGGTTCATCCGCACAATATTGGCGGCTGGCTCTATCTCAGGACAATCCTGCCGTTTCACATCCTGATCGCGCGTAATGCGCTGGCGCGGGTACATGCCCAAGGGTGACACCCCAAAACATCAAAAATGCCCTACCCCGGGTTCTGCCCCCGGCACAAGTCTTCGGCCCGCTGCCGGAACTGGGCATACTGACTGTCATTGATTAGACCGTCGGATTTCATTGTGTCTACATCGCCAACGCGCTGTTTCAGGCACGCCTGAAGCGCGGTGTTTGTGGTATCGACCTGGGTCACGCCTGCGGTAATGGGAATAGCGGGTGCGGAACCGGCGAAAAGCTGCTCGATGTCCGAGCCCCAATTCAGGTAAAGGATGGCGCCGAAAACAACGGCGAGGACAAGAGCGATAAGTCTCGCAAAAATCGTGTCTCCAAAACTTTTCGATGCGGTTGCCGCCATCTTTTCTCTCCGCTTTCTTTTCTTGCGAATTCTTCTCCGAAATCAGCCTGCACTTTTCGGAAATTCGCTCTAATTCAGTGTATTTCAGTCCCGCCTCAGTGGCAAATTCGTCAATAAGTTCTGTGGTTTGAAAACCAACTTCCTGTCATCGTCCATGGCCACACCAATATATACCGGTTTTCCGCTCATGCTGTCCATGATGCTGGTCTGATCGAGAAACTCCATCCGATAAAGCGCCAGTATTTTATAGATCTCACTCTCCGCCACAGTCTCTCCGTTGTAGAGTGCATTGAGAAGGGTGGTCGCAGAAGCGTCACACCCAATATGCCATGACCACCGTTCATCGCGGATCGATTTGACTGCCTGTACCTGCGTTTTGATATGCAGGAAATGCTCTATCCAGGCCTGAATGACACGCCCGAGCGCGTCGGGCGCTGCCTGTGTGAAACGGAAATCGATGGCAGTATCGTATTGATCTGAACGCTGCCAGTAGATCTCCTTGTTGTCGTCCGTCATTACATCGAGCGTCACATCGCGAGCAGGTGTTCCCGCCTCCGCCAACAGGTCCCCAAGACCGCCAAGACCGCTGTTCTCCGACCGTGTTTTGACGATCTCCTCATCCGCCAGCATCAACTGGTCATCACCCGCAGTGACCGCCTGTTCGCGAAAAAACAATTCCGCTGCTCTCAGACGCATCGGATCATCCGTGTCGGCCAGAATATTGCGCAGGATAAGGTGAACCATCTGGTCGATGAACATGGGTGGGATCGAAATCCCCTGCTCTCCAAACAGTGCCAGATAAGCTGCTTCAATCGTGCCGTGTTCCACCATATGATCGCGAAAACGCAGAATAATGCGATAATTATCCGCCGTGTCCGTATCAACAATCGATGCAAGTTCTGCAGAGGAAACACTGGCCAGCGGATCCTTCATCAGCTTCTCGAACAAGGTGTGTTCAGCGGGGCAGGATTCCTCAACTGGATGAATTTCCGGTCGTGTATAATAGGCACGAAGATAGTCCGGCGTTACCTTCAACCAACCGTTTTGATCCAGCTTGACCAGATGCAGCCCCGCAGATTTCCAAAAATCCATCACTCGTCCTCAATCACGTCCCAGACACGGGCGTGGGGCTTTTCACCGGGCGTGTCGATAATCCTGAATTCTTCTCGGATTTCTCCCGTATCATCGAAAAAACGGCGGAGTGTGAAGACGGAATTGATCGGAACTTCCGTACAAAGCTTCACGATGAAATCAATTTCCGCTGCTGCCACCGGCAATGCATCCGCCACAGAAGGCGCGCCGAACCGATCGACGAAGTGCTGCGCAAGCATTGACTGCAAATCGGCCACTTGTGCTTCTTCCAGCGAAACAACCTGAGTGAATGTCGCGTGGCCGAAACTCTCAATGGAGAAGAAACCATTGCTGAACGCCTGTTTCCACTTTCCTTTCAGTTCATCTTCCTCAAATGTGGAGAATGAAAACCCACCGGAAACCGCCCATTCGTCCGATCCCGCAGCTAAAGGAAAAACGCGCGTGTCGGAAGGATCAAAATGTATGGTCTTGAGGAATTTCAACTGTCGGCATCCTTGTTTGACCGCAATGTCTTGAGGGCATCCAATGTGCTGAGCACGCCGTTACCTTGCGCTTGTTTCAGCAGCGCATTGCCATATTCATCCATTCCCAGCAACATCCGAGAGTCATCGGCCATCAGCTCAACGGGCATCGGCTTTTTTTGAGAGCGCCTTCCCCACCATTGCTCGTGAATAGGTTTAAAGCCGCCGTCGGACCAGGAATGGATCAGATTGACCAGGTGACGGGAGGTTGATTCAAGCAGCGCTGTTCGGCTGAGATCGCCTGCTCCTTCTTCCCACAGATTGGTTTGTGCAGCGTTTTTGCCTGGATCTTCATGTCGCCGGTCCGGTTTTATGCGCAGGTCAACCCGTAACACCATCCAGTCCGGTATCGCGTCAGTCTCAGTGTGAGAGATGGATAAGTCCAATCGGCCCAGTTCCGCCTCATTGGCCAAGATGATTGACGGCCATTGATACATGATCGACAGTTCCGGCGGGCTGAGCGCACCGATGGCATCACCAATTGCCACCATGGCAACAAACAGGATTTCCGGACAGCGCTCCCTTGAAACGTCGGGCTCCAACACCAGCGCAAAGTGCAGATTGTCTGCATCTTCCGACCACACCAGATCGCCCGCGCCAAGGCGACGGTCTGCTGCTCGCGCCTTTGCCCAGTTTGGCAGGTTCTTGTCACTTGCCAGCTTATGCCCCGTTAACAAAGGGGGAAATGTCGGAGCCAGATTGCGCATCAGAGATATAATCTAGCCCTCATCAAGGTCTATAGCACCTTCAACCACGTGATTGAGATTTGTCCCTTCCGCAGTCAGGACCATCTTCACTTTCAGGGCAGATTGTCCTGATAGGTTGCTGTCGCGCACAATGCGTTCAATTTCCTGCTGCGAGGTCACACCGACCTGCTTGAGAAACTTGCGCATCGACATGTTGAATTGTTCGCTCATCGAAGCCTCGTTTAATTCGCTGCACGCATTCAGTCCAGACGAACGGAATTGTTCGTGGAACTGTATGCACTTTCAGAAGTTAGTTTTTGGGGTCCCATCACCGCCCAGGCAACAACGCTAATGGCGATCATCAACGCGATGCCTAAAATAACTGATTTCATTGATATTCTCCGGATGATTCGCCCATAGGCGTTCTACTTTAGCGGAGGCTGTTCGGGTTCGGTAGCCGTTTTAAGAAACCTGATCAAAGCATCCCGGCGACTGGTATCAGTCAGACGCTGCAAGGGCATCTTGGTGCCGGGCAACATAACGTCGGGTCCCTCATCGAAAAGCTGTGCAATCGTCCCCTCATTCCATCGGAAACTCGCATCCAAAAGTGCTTCGGAATAAAGATACCCCGGCAATGAACCAACCCTGCGCCCGAATATCTTATAAAGTGTCGGTCCGGCGCGGTTAGCGCCATCCGGGGTCAGTGTGTGACAGACACTGCATTTACGGCGAAACTCAAGTTCGCCGGGGTCGTCGGTATCCCTGACCTGGAACCTGCGTGGATATTTGGACTTTGGCGGTGAAAAATCCGGTGGAGACACCTGCCAGAGGGCGGCGAAATCGTCCAAACCCACATGGTAGATAAGATTTGTGCCCGGCACAAAGTCAAAATCCCAGATCGGCCCCAGTGCCACCGGCGCTTCGCCAACGGGTTCACCGTCTTTCACCTCAAAGACGGAAATAGTGCCCGCGCCATCACCATACGCCATGAACTTACCATCAGATGATACCTTTACGCTCTGGATCGGTCGGCTGCTCTTGGAAAGTTCCGCCAGTTTCTCCGCTTCTTCAATGCCGACCATACCGACAGTCCCATCAAGTCCGCCGAACAGAAGCCGATTATCGTCAATGCGGGCAATCGTATTGACCCCCCAGCCATGGCGGTAAATCGGGCGGATCATCTTTTGGCTCTCAACATCCCACTCAATGATCTGCCCGTCATAAGCGGCCGAATACAGGTACTTGGCATCTGCGGAAAAAGTTACACCGAAGACATTGCCTTTGTGCCCGCGCAATGTCGCCAATTCTTCCTGTTTCTCCAGGTCATAGAGTTTCGCAGTTCCATCCCAGCGCGCTGCTGCTGCGTATCTGCCATCGCCGGAAACGGAAACATCATGAACCTTGTAGTTTTCGGCCTTGATCCGCTTGATCAGAGTGCCCTTGTCAAGATCCCAAAGGCCAATGGAGCCATCGGCACTTCCTGACACCGCCCGTTTTTCACCAGGGACGAAAGTCACATCGCTCACTGCGCCGTCGTGACCATTGAGGCGATGGATAATGCGGGCCTGGGACCCGGACAAATCCCAGTATATGATCCCGTAGTCAAAGGAGGCCGTAAGAGCACGGCCACCGTCACGGGAAAGAGCGATTGCCTCGATTGGACCGCCATGCCCTTTTAACTGTTCGGGTAGTGGTGAAGACAGTGAGGGGCATGCGCCGACCACAAGCAGGACGATGGCACCGGCTGTTTTCTTGACCCGTGTCCAGCTCAGACAGACCGACTTCATCCTGGCTGTCCTTCTACTCTGCCGGCTGCATCGACCCATCATCAACTGATTTTGTCGCGCCCGCCGTTGCTTTGGCTTTGGCTTTGGCTTCTTCTTCCTCGACCCACAACGAATGGTGTTCCTTTGCCCAATTGGTATCGACATCACCGCTGGTCATGGCCGCCATCGCCCCTTCCATGCCAACACTACCGATATAGATATGAGCAATCACGACCATGATAATGAAAACGGCCATCGCAGTGTGCCAGATCGATTGATACTGCTGTTCCTGCATCGGAGAGAGATCGGTGGCGAGACTGGTTCCGAAAACGGAATTGACCAAACCGAACGTCTTGCCAAACATTGCCGTTTCAAATGGCATCAGCAAGGCCCACCCGGAAAGAGAAATTGATGCGCCGCCCAGGATTATCAACCAGAACAGGGCTTTTTGCCCGCCATTGAATTTTCGAGCCTTCGGATGACCGCCGCCCAGCAATCCACCACCGCGCAAAAACCAGACAAGATCATACCGGTTGGGAATGTTGTGAACGATCCACAGGACCGCAACGATGACCAGAGCGACCATGAAGGCAAAGCCGACATAATTGTGAATGAATTTGCCAAAAATCGTAATGGTCGAGAACGCCTCATGGCCGATGATGGGAATTAACAGCGTTCGGCCAAAGAGCAGATTGAGGCCTGTCAAAGCGAGAAGAATGAAACTTGAGGCGAGCAGCCAGTGCCCCGCTCGTTCAATGCCTGAAAACCGCTTCATGGTTTTGCCAGAGGGTCCCTGATCGATGCGAATGCGACCGCGCAACGCATAAAACAGCGACAACAGCATCAATATGCCCAGAATGCCCCAGGCCGAATACATTGCAAGCGGACCGTTGCGTGTTTGTTGCCACAGATACCCCTCAGACTGAATCATCAGCCCGCTGTTGGAATTTTGCCCGGCGACGGTTCCCTGAGCACCCTGTCTGATCTGACGCCACAAATCAGCATCCGCAGAAGAGCCCGCGGTGGTATTTCCGGGTACGGCACCGGCAACCGGTTTGTCCGGCCCGCTAACCTGCGCATGGGCAGGATCAAGCGACAACACGCCAAGGCTTAAGAATACAAATACAAATGAACAGGCGATCAGCGCCCGCCTCACAATATGCGCGACAGATTTGTCACCGCTTTGTTGACCGGAAACATGGTCGAAATTCTGGGATGGGTGTGTCGAGGACAGGCTTGCTTCCAAACAGAACATTCGGATCTCCGCGGGGTCGTACACCGCACGGGCCTGTGGGACTGTCCAATGCGGCTAAGCCAAATTCAGTATTGTTGAGAAAATCGGGGCGGTCCGATTTCCGGCCGCCCCGATCCTAATCAATGCAAAATCGGATCAGCCACCGACTTTGTTGCCGTAAGCGGTACCCCAACCCCAGGCGCCGGCACCAAAACCGCGCGCCACAACACGCTCGCGATAGATGGACGATACGACATCGCCATCACCAGCAAGCAGCGCTTTGGTGGAGCACATTTCCGCGCAGAGCGGCAATTTGCCTTCTGCAAGACGGTTGCGTCCATACTTCTGGAATTCCGCTGAAGACTTGTCATCTTCCGGACCACCGGCACAGAACGTACATTTGTCCATTTTGCCACGGGATCCGAAGTTTGACGCCTGTGGGAACTGCGGCGCGCCAAACGGACACGCATAGAAGCAGTAACCACAACCGATGCACAGATCTTTGGAGTGCAGAACCACTCCTTCTGCCGTGTCGTAGAAACAATCTACGGGGCAAACAGCGCGACAAGGCGCATCAGAACAGTGCATGCAGGCAACCGAGATAGAGCGCTCGCCTGGCTTGCCATCATTAATGGTCACGACCCTGCGGCGGTTCACGCCCCAGGGAACCTCGTGCTCATTCTTACATGCGGTCACACAGGCGTTGCATTCAATGCACCGCTCGGCATCGCATAAGAACTTCATTCGAGCCATGGATGTTACCCTCCCTATGCCGGTTCGATACGACACAAGGTCGCTTTGGTTTCTTGCATCTGGGTGACTGAATCGTACCCGTAGGTTTGTGCCGTGTTGGACGATTCACCCAGCACATAAGGATCCGCACCCTTGGGATACTTTTCCCTGAGATCCGCGCCCTCAAAGTGACCGCCAAAATGGAACGGCATGAAGGCAACGCCTTTTCCGACCCGATCGGTGGTCATGGCCATAACCTTGACCTTTGATCCTTCCGGACTGTGAACCCAGACCTGTTCGCCATCCCGAATACCGATATCGTTGGCATCAGCGGGATTAACTTCTACGAACATATCCTGCTGCAGTTCGGCCAGCCATGGGTTGGAACGGCTTTCATCGCCCCCACCTTCATATTCGACCAGACGACCCGATGTCAGAATAGTTGGGAAATCCTTGGAAAAGTCATTCTTCTGGATCGACGCATAAGCGGTCGGCAGACGATAGAACTTCCGATCCTCATACGTGGCATACTTGTCGAGCAGATCACGCCGTGGCGTATAGAGCGGCTCGCGGTGAACCGGAACAGGATCCGGGAACGTCCACACAACAGCCCGTGCCTTGGCATTTCCGAACGGCGCACAGCCATGTTCGATCGCCACCCGCTGGATTCCGCCGGAAAGGTCGGTTTTCCAGTTGGTTTTCTCACCAGCTACCGCATCGATTGCCGCCTTTTCCTCAGCAGTCAGATCGCCGTCCCATCCGAGCGATGTCAGCATCGCCATGGTGAACTCGGGATAGCCATCTTCGATTTCCGAGTCAGACGACCAGGAGCCTTCTGCCAGCAGATTATCGCCATCCCGTTCAACGCCGAAGCGCGCACGGAATGTCAAACCACCTTCGGCCACAGGTTTGGACGGATCATAAAGGATCGGTGTGCCCGGATGCCCCATTTCCGCCGTGCCCCAGCAAGGCCATGGCATGCCGTAATATTCGCCATCCAATGGTCCGCCGATTGCTTGCAACGTGGTCTTGTCGAAGGTGTGCTGATTGGCCATATGCGCCCGCAGCCGCTCAGGTGACTGACCGGTATATCCGATCGTCCACATACCCTTGTTGAATTCGCGGGTAATGTCTTCGATCAGCGGCTCGTCGTTCTCAACCTTGATGTTCTTGAACAACTCATCCGCAAAACCAAGCTTGGCAGCCAGTTTGTAAGCGATGGTGTGATCAGGAAGCGATTCAAACAGAGGATCAACCACCGTTTCACGCCACTGAATGGACCGGTTCGACGCTGTCACAGATCCGTAAGTTTCGAATTGTGTACAAGCAGGAAGCAGGTACGCGCCATCCTTACGGTCATGCAGCACGGCTGAAACGGTAGGATACGGATCAATCACGACCAGAAGGTCGAGTTTCTCCATGGCATCCTTCATTTCTTTCATGCGGGTCTGCGAGTTTGGTGCATGCCCCCAGAATACCATACCGCGGACTTTGTTCGGGTTGTCCATGTTGGCTGGATCTTCCAGAACGCCGTCAATCCAGCGTGAGACCGGAATTCCGGTCATGTTCATGAGGTTGCTGTCTTTACCGTCGGCACCCTTTACCGTAGCAAAGCGTCCTTTCAGATACTCCACATCGGTATCCCAGACACGCGCCCAGTGAGCCCAAGAACCGGCTTTCAGACCATAGTAGCCCGGAAGCGTATGGGATAGAACGCCAAGATCGGTTGCACCCTGCACATTGTCATGGCCACGGAAAATGTTGGTGCCACCACCGGCTTTACCCATATTGCCCAAGGCCAGCTGCAGGACGCAGTAAGCACGGGTATTGTTGTTACCGTTGGTATGCTGAGTGCCACCCATGCACCAGATGACCGTCCCTGGACGGTTCTGAGCCATGGTGCGCGCAACACGCTTCAGCTGAGATCCGGGGACGCCGGTTACCCGCTCAACTTCCTCGGGATCCCAGTTGGCGACTTCATCCTTGATCTGATCCATACCCCAGACGCGCTGGCGGATGAATTCCTTGTCTTCCCAGCCATTTTCGAAAATGTGCCACAAAATACCCCAGACCAGACCAACGTCGGTACCGGGGCGGAAGCGCACATATTCATCGGCATGGGCTGCAGTCCGGGTGAACCGGGGATCGCAGACAATCAGCGGCGCATTGTTCTGTTCTTTGGCCTTCAGGAGATGAAGCAAAGACACCGGATGCGCTTCTGCCGGATTGCCCCCGATAACGAAGATCGCTTTTGAGTTATGGATATCGTTATAGGAGTTTGTCATCGCTCCATAGCCCCAGGTGTTTGCAACACCGGCGACTGTGGTCGAGTGACAGATACGGGCTTGGTGGTCGACGTTGTTTGTGCCCCAATAGGCGGCAAACTTGCGAACCAGATATGCCTGCTCGTTATTGTGTTTTGCAGATCCAAGCCAATAGACCGAGTCCGGTCCGGACTCTTCCCGGATCTTCAGCATGGCATCGCCGATGCCATCAATGGCTTCGTCCCAGGAAATCCGGGTCCATTTGCCATTTTCCATTTTCATCGGATATTTCAGGCGACGCTCGCCGTGCGCATGTTCGCGAACAGCAGCCCCTTTGGCGCAATGAGCGCCAAGATTAAACGGAGAATCAAACGCTGGTTCTTGACCAACCCAGACACCATCTGACACCTCAGCCAAAACCGTACATCCCACCGAACAGTGGGTGCAAACGGATTTGACGATATCGACGTTTCCGGAACCGGCGCCTGCCGCGGCTGCCTTTTGTGTCGTCCCGGCTGTTACTGTGCCTGCTGCGGCCAATCCGCCGACAGCCAACCCCGATTTCTTTAAGAAGTCCCGTCGATTGACGGTGGACTGCGAAATCGTTGCAAGGGTTGATGACAGACGGGGGCGTCTCGCAACCCCACCTACCTTCTTCCTCAGCATAGATTTTCTCCTCTTGAGCGCTTTTTCAGCAAAGCGCAGAATTGCATTCAACGTCTGTCGGGCAAGGGAAGACCTGAACCACCAGACGCAAGAAACACGTTGCCTTGCGGCTAGAACCGCGCCAGATCGTAATAGGCCTTCACGTGACCTGTTTCCTGATAGCCGGACCCGTTGAGATCCGTTCTCTCTTCGGCAGCAGCTCCACCACCTGCAACAAGCGCTATTCCGCTGGTCGCCGTGCCGATCGTCGCCAATTTCAGGAAGTCACGCCGATCCGCCACCAGCTTTTCGTCATGATTGGTAGACACATTTTCCTCCTTCTCTTGCATTCTTCGTTCTTCTCGTTTCGACACCGCATGCCAAATGGCCTGCGAAAAACGCTACTGCATTCCAAATGCGTCAACTTCAATTTCGATGAACAATCGCCCAATCCGACCAATCGGCTGATAAAAGCGGCTTGCTTCTGCCGCTTCAAGATCCCGATAAAAATGACCGGCCCATGGTTCGATATGCGTCATGAAAAAGTCGCGTTGAATCTCAGGAGATGTCTGCGCATCATAGCGACCGGAGATCAATCCCCCCATGATTTCCATAAGTGAGCCGATATGGTCCTCAGGCTCGCTTACCCCTTCCCGGCGTTCAACACCCAACGAACGCATGTCGTTTCGCAGTTTGGCTAGAGGTTTTTCGTTTAGAAATCCAGTGAGATAGTAGGAAGCATATGGCAACAGTTCGCCGCGCCCCAGTCCGACAAAAAGGGCATTAAATTCGTCTGTGACTTGTTGCGCTTCAGTTTTTGAGGCAACCCGCGCCAAATTCGAAAATCCGCTTCCGAACTCCGTTTCATCACCGGTCAGCGCAGAGGCTGCGGCCAGTGCTTCAGCATCAGGTGCATTCGTCAAGTATCGTGCCAGAAAATTGTAAACATCCGCGCGTAAACGATTTTCGTCACTAATCGCAGAATCTGCAACAGCAGCTTCCAAACGGCTTCCTCCCGAGAACGCCTTTTTTGTTTTTATTCTAATTCTAAGTTAGACCATAGGACCAATTTCCTGACAAGAAGTTTAATTTTTTTATCTGGAAAACCGACCGTTAGAACGAGAATAAAAGAGGAACGAATTTACTCGTTCCTCTTTTCATTTGTGATCTCGGGATAGCAAATTACTCGATGGTAATTTTAGGCATCTGACCTGACATCTGGTCATTCTCTGCCGCCATGCGCTCAGCGGTTTTCGCGGCAATTTCCTTGTAAATCACCGCATGCGCACCTTCCGGTTCAGAGACGACCACCGGCGTACCTCCATCGGAATTCCGGCGGATATCCATATGAAGCGGGATCTCTCCAAGGAAGGTTACACCCAGACGCTCCGCCTCGCTTCGAGCGCCCCCATGACCAAAAATGTCAGAACGTTCTCCACAGCTTGGGCATTGAAAATAACTCATGTTTTCAATGATACCGAGAATCGGCACGCTTACTTTTCGGAACATGTTCAGTCCCTTTCGGGCATCGATCAGCGCGATGTCCTGAGGTGTGGAAACAATGACCGCACCGGCCAGGGGAACCTGTTGTGCCATCGTAAGCTGTGCATCGCCAGTCCCGGGCGGCATATCGACAACCAAGACATCAAGTTCGCCCCAATCGACTTCGCGCAACATCTGGGTCAGTGCCGAAATCACCATCGGTCCGCGCCAGATCATCGGCGTTTCTTCTTCCACCAGAAAGCCCATCGACATGACTTTCACTCCGAAGCCCTCAAGTGGTGACAGGATACGTCCCTTTGCCGTCGGTCGCTCTGAAAGGCCGAGCAGGCGCGGCATGGAGGGGCCATAAATGTCTGCATCCAGAATGCCGACTTTCATCCCGTTGGCCTGCATGCCCAGAGCCAGATTGACTGAGGTTGTTGATTTACCCACGCCTCCTTTGCCTGAGGCAACTGCAATGATCGACTTGACCCCGGGAACACCCGGTTTCTGCGCTGGCGTCTCCTGCCCCGCTCCTGCTGCCTGCGCCTGCATGGGTGGGGGAACCGACGCAGCCTGCGCCGCGCTTGGAGCAGGACGTACAGGGGCATCGGAGGCTTTACGTTCGGCGGTAAGTACCGCCGTTACCTGAGACACTCCGTCAATGCGTTCGACGGCCTTTTGCGCCGCTTCCCTGAGTGCTTCAAGTTCCTGTGCTCTTTCCGCTGGTACATTGATGGAAAATATAACTTTCCCCTCATTGACCAAAACACCGCTGACGAGGTTCAGCGATACCAGATCCCCTTCCAGATCCGGCCCCCGCACTCTGGCCAGTTGTTCAAGTACCTGTTCTTTCGTTACGGCGGACATGGCAGCTCCCAGCACAGCCGGTCGTCCCGGCTCACGATTCAATTTTCAGGTCATGTCGGACTAATTCCACCGCTTTAGTCTGCGGCCTTCCACATTGCCCTACCGTATTCGCAAGGCACGGGCACATGTGAAATCAGACAAGATCCGTTAATCTGGTATTAGGTAGGCCCGTCTTTGAAGTAAAGGGCTGACCCCGATGAAATTGTCCATCAACCCGGATCATAAATGCGGCTTGCCTCAGGATCCTCGCTGGAATACGGAACCGCAGCAAGCGCCTGCCAGGCTGCTTGCGGAATTTCATGGTTCGCCCAGTCAAGGGTCTGCGCGACCCTTTCCGGTTTGGATACACCGCAAATAGTCGACGCAATCCGTGGGTCGCGCATTGAAAACTGAAGGGCAACGGCGCCAATCGGCACATTATATTCGGCGCAAATTGTCTCGATTTGCCTGACCGGTGCCAGCGCAGCCTCATCCGCTTCCTGATAAACGTAGCGCGGAAATTCATTCGCCCCTTTGGCGAGCACGCCGCCCGCATAAGGTGCGGCATTGAAAATGGCTGTGCCCTTTCTGTGGGCTAGGTCAAACACCTGATCGGCTTCTCGGTTCACAAGCGTGAACCTGTTGTGACTGATCAGCGTATCGAAATCCCAGTTGTTGAGCAGGTCGCTCATCAAGTCGATCCTGCCCATTGCCAGACCGACTGCCCCGGCAAACCCCTCTTCCTTCATTTTGAACAGGGCATCCAGCGCTCCGCTGACTTCATCAAGATCGCGGGCATATTCAGGGTCGTGCAGGTGCAAGACATCGATCTTGGCAATACCTAGAACCGAAAGGCTCTCCTCAAGAGACCGGCGTGCGCGATCTGCATCAAAGCGCCTGGTTTCCATATCCCGATCAAGTTTGGTCGAAATCACGGCCCCTTCGGGCAGCCCACCCATCCGCTTGATTGCTGCACCGATACGTTCCTCACTTCGGCCGTCGCCATAGTTCCGTGATGTATCCAGAAAGGGTGCATCGCTGGTCAAAATAGCTTCGACAGTTTGATAGGCCTGCTCCTCGCTGACGGCATACCCATATGTGTTTGGCATGCTTCCCAGCGGCGCTGTTCCAAAACAAATATTGGGAACCTGAACGTTTGTTGTCTGTCCTGCCAGCGTCATGATCTTCTTACTCCCTGCCCTGCACCAGTACGAAATCCGATTTCGCCACTCTGAAAACAGATACACGAGCATTGAATTGGTTCAAACTATATTCCGCCCATGTCCGGCGCATGAACGCACCAAGCGGTTTCATTTCTGACGACTTCATAAATATCCAGAAGCTGATATAGGAGACGGGAAACCGGACCAAGTGTACCCCGCAAGACAGGAACAGCAGGTGCTGAAACAGAACCAGCCGGCCATAGTTTCCATCAGCGGTCTTTCCAAGACCTACAAAGATGGCCACGAAGCCCTGAAAGACGTGTCTCTTGATATCGATCAGGGCGAGATCCTGGCGCTGCTGGGTCCCAACGGCGCTGGTAAAACCAGCCTGATCTCGATCATTTGCGGCATTGTCAAAGCCTCCGCAGGCGCCGTGCAGGTTGATGGTCGCGACATAGAGACACTCTATCGCTCTTGCAGGGAACTGATTGGGCTTGTCCCGCAGGAAATCGCGCTCGAACCATTCGAGAAAGTAAAAAATACTGTTGCTCTTTCCCGTGGCCTGTTCGGCAAACCGCCAAGTCCTGCCCATATTGAGAAAGTTCTGCGGCAGCTTTCCCTATGGGACAAACGCGATGCGCCGACAACAACACTTTCCGGCGGCATGAAGCGCCGGGTTCTGATCGCAAAAGCCCTTTCTCACGAACCCCGTATTCTTTTTCTCGATGAGCCCACGGCGGGTGTCGATGTGGAGCTGAGAAAGGAGATGTGGTCATTGATCAAGGGTCTCAAAGCAGACGGCGTGACCATTATTCTGACCACCCATTATATCGAAGAGGCTGAGGCTATCGCAGATCGGATTGGTGTTATCGACAAGGGCCGACTGTTGCTCGTCGAGGAAAAAAATGCGCTCATGCAGCGCCTGGGCCGCAAACAAATGCGAATAGAACTATCAAGCCCAATCAGCACCCTGCCCGACGCATTGTCTGCCTATTCGCTTGAGCATCCCGATGGCGGGAACGCCCTCATCTATACCTACCAAACCGATGATCAGGATGTGGATATTCCAAAATTGCTGAACGACATCCAGGCGGCAGGACTGCACTTCACCGATCTCAACACCAGCCAGAGTTCTCTTGAAGATATCTTTGTCGATCTTGTCAAAGGCCCGTCATGAATTTCCAAGCTGTCAAATCGATCTACTTTTATGAAATGGCCCGTGCCGGGCGCACGCTCGTTCAGAGCCTGATCTCTCCGGTCATTGCCACCTCACTCTATTTCGTTGTGTTCGGTGCAGCGATCGGCTCGCGTTTTGAGGAAATCGACGGCGTCGGCTACGGAACTTTTATCGTTCCGGGATTGATCATGCTTACCGTGTTGACCCAGAGCATCGCCAATGCTTCTTTTGCAATTTACTTTCCACGTTTTATCGGCACGTTTCAGGAACTACTCGCCGCGCCGATTTCAAGCTTTGAGATCGTGCTTGGTTATGTCGGAGCAGCGGCAACAAAATCGTTGGTGGTCGGTCTGATCATTCTGGCGACGTCAACTTTGTTCGTCCCGATCCACATCGAACATCCTCTCTGGATGATCGGTTTTCTGGTGCTGACATGCATTACTTTTAGCCTGTTTGGTTTTCTGATCGGAATCTGGGCACAGAGTTTTGAGCAATTGCAACTGGTGCCGCTGTTGATAATCACACCGCTGGTATTTCTGGGCGGCAGTTTTTATTCGATCTCGATGCTGCCACCGTTCTGGCAGACAGTTTCCTTTTTCAACCCGGTCGTTTATCTGATCTCCGGATTCCGATGGAGTTTTTTTGGCACCGGTGATGTCAGCATAGGCTGGAGCCTGTTCATGACCCTGTTGTTTCTCGGTCTCTGCTTTAGCATTGTCACCTTTACTTTCCGTTCCGGGCATCGCATTCGCATGTGAGGGTGGAGATGACCTTGCCACGCCTACGGGGCACGCTAGATGGCGTGGAAAGATGTCAATGAGGGACAAGGCATGAATGTTACGCGACGATCTCTGTTGATCGGTACGGCTGCGGCAGGGTTTGCCGCGGGCTTTCCTCGTGCACAGGCACAATCGCTTGCTTCCGTCCGGAAAGTGATCCCCTCCTCCGGCGAAACAGTACCCGCTGTCGGCCTGGGAACGTGGACGACGTTCAACGTGGGCAACGATCCGGTGCTGCTCGATGAATCCGCTGCGGTCATGGCTGCGTTCTTCGCAGCCGGTGGCCGCATGATCGATTCATCGCCTATGTATGGCTCATCACAAACCACCATTGGCTTCGGGCTCAAAAAACAGGGTGTTCCGGAAAATCTGTTTTCAGCAGAAAAAATCTGGATATCCGATCCGCGTGAAGGGCCCGAACAAATCGCGCAGTCCAAGGCATATTGGGGCGTGCCGACATTCGATCTCATGCAGATCCACAATCTAGTTTCCTGGCAAAAACATCTTGAAACTCTGCGTCAGATGAAGTCGGACGGCCAGCTCCGCTATATCGGCATAACAACCTCCCACGGTCGACGACATGCCGAGCTTGAAAAAATCATGGCAACCGAACCGTTGGACTTCGTTCAGCTGACATACAATCCGGTCGACCGTGAGGCCGAAGCGCGCCTGCTGCCACTCGCGAGGGAAAAAGGCATCGCGATCATAGTCAATCGACCCTTTCAGCGCGGCAGCCTCCTGCGCCGGGTGTCAGGCCAATCCCTCCCGGATTATGCCGTAGAAATCAGCGCGCGCACCTGGGCTCAACTGATCCTGAAATACGTGATTTCCCACCCCGCCGTAACCTGTGCCATTCCAGCGACTACCCGGGTAGATCACGTCAAGGAAAACATGGCGACAGCGTCCGGTTCCTGGCCGGACGCGGAATTGCGGGCGCGGATCGAGCATACGATTGCCGCGCTTTAATGGGTGACTGGCAAAGCTATTCGCTTTCCGATTTTCTTTTGTTTTCCTCGCGCACCTACTATCGCCTGTTCGAGTTGGCCAATAACGCATTCTGGCCAGGACCGCTGCTGGCTTATGCCATCGGTTTGTTGCTGCTATTGGTCATCTGGCGTCGGCCTCCTTCGCATGAGCGGATCACCGCGGTTGCTCTCGGCCTTGCGTGGATCTGCTCAGGTTGGATCTTTGTCTGGCAGCACTATTCGGTGATCAACTGGACAGCGAACTATATCGCGCCCCTGTTCTGGTTGGAGGGTTCTGTTCTGCTCTTGATTGCCGTTTCAAAAACCGGCGTCACTCTCCCACCGATCAACACTCCCTCGACCCGGACTTTGTTCATCCTGCTTGCAGGTATTCTGCTGTTTTATCCACTTGGTGCTCTGCTATTCGGACGATCGCTGAGTAGCGCCGAGATCTACGGCATCGCACCTGACCCGACCGCACTGGCGACAGTTATCGTGCTGTTGATCGCTACTGGACGGACACGATGGCTGCTGATGATCATTCCGGCAATCTGGTGCCTAATATCAGCGCTCACCATGTGGGCGATGCATGCTCAGTAACGATGCGCCCCACAGCGTTCCTTGCATGGAGTACGTGATGCAATCGTCCAGACTGCCGGCAACAAAGTTCCCGCATGGACAGCTCAAGATGCCCTGATCAGTTGACTGATCCCAGGCGCTTGGTGGTCCTCTTAGTTGTCGCAATTCGGGTTGAACAACGTGCTCAGCCATCAATGTCACTCATCTTTCCGCTTTTTCACATAAACAGTCGTTTTTACCTTGAACCGCAACCGGTTGCATTTTTGGGTTTCCCCCGCACCGCGCCTGATGTTTAATGGCCGGAGCATTGGCAATTGTCCAAGTACTTCAGGCGATACGGGAATTTTATGGCAGTTACACTGAAAGAAGTTGCAGAACGAGCGGGCGTATCACGCTCAGCGGTTTCGCGTACTTTCACCGATGGTGCCAGTGTGTCGGCCAAAACGCGAAAAAAAGTAGAGAGTGCAGCCAAGGCTTTGGGTTATCAGCCCTCGCTCATTGCCCGCAGTCTTGCGACCAACCGGACGAAACTGATCGGGCTTGTTGCAAACAACTACCAGAACCCCGTCTTTCTGGATGTGTTTGACCTGTTCACCAAGGAACTGCAAAACCGTGGTTACCGCCCGCTGCTGGTCAATCTTACCGATGAAACCAACCCGGAGCGTTCGCTGGGCCTGCTGCGTCAATACAGCGTTGACGGTGTGATCGTCGCAACATCTACCCTGCCACCGACATTTGCCACCGCCTTCCGCGAGGCGAACATTCCGGTTGTTCATACGTTTGGCAAGTTCGACACGACCGAGGACAATCATATCGTCGGGATCGATAATTTTCGCTGCGGCGAGATGGCGGCGCAGACATTTTTCGATCGAGGTCACCGCTCTGCAGCCGTACTTGGAGGCCCGGAAACAGCGACGTCCACAAAGGATCGGGTAGCGGGGTTCAAGGCACGCGCCAAGGTTCTGAACTTGCCGATAGATATGGTCCGCTATGCTGACAACTACAGCTACGATGCAGGCCGCAAAGCCATGGCCGGACTGATAAACAAAGGCAATTTCGATGCTGTCTTCTGTGGTGATGATCTGATCTGCATCGGCGCGATGGATGCTGCGCGTGCTGCCGGCCTTGTCATTCCCGACGACATCGGATTTTTGGGTTTCAACAACATGCCCATGGCCGGCTGGGCAGCCTACGACCTGACCACAATCGAACAGCCAAC
This sequence comes from Stappiaceae bacterium, assembly GCA_039976075.1. GTDB lineage: Bacteria > Pseudomonadota > Alphaproteobacteria > Rhizobiales > Stappiaceae > JBDWFY01. The sequence continues at coordinate 79,184 of JBDWFY010000019.1, read as the reverse complement.
CCGGGATATAATCCGTAGTTCTGTAGAACTGATTACGGCTCTGGTTGATAATCCGGATCGCAGCGCCGAAATCCGACTGTTTCCCTGCACAATTATCGAGAGGAGCACATTGAAGTCCCTCCCCTTTAACTCAGTTGCAGGAGAGCCGGTCTGAACAGAGCTATTGTGTTCAGACCGTTCAGCTTCTCCATCTCGTCAGACTGAAACCCATCCCGCTTTTTGGTCCGCACTTTCAACCGCAGCCCTGATCGCCTGCATTGAATGCAGGCCCTGCTCCGCGGTCGGGTAGACGCTTGACGTTGCGTCCGGGGTTCGGCTTTCCTTTGCTGCTGCGATCTGTTCGGCCAGGTCGCAATAAACATTGGCGAACGCCAATGGCATGCCTTCCGCATGTCCGATGGCGACGCGGGAGGCCCGCTTGGCGAGCGGATAAAGATCATCCGCGCCCCGTTCGATCGTCTGCGTTCTGCCGCCCAACGGCGTGTAATAAAGCTGATTGGGCAGCTCCTGCGTCCAGCGCAATCCACCATTTTCACCAAACACCTGCAGGGTCAGACCATGCATCCGGCCAATGGCAACGGCACTGGTCCATAAGCGGCAGAGTGCTCCGCCATCCATCCGGATATTGATCATCGCATCGTCTTCAAGCTCGCGTGCGCCAACCAGCGAGGCGAAATCGGCAGAAATCGACGTTGCTTTTTGACCGGCAACAAAACAGGCCATGTGAAAGGCATGAATGCCCGCATCAGCAAAAACCGCCGAAATGCCCGCCTGTTTGGGATCATACCGCCAGCGCGAACGCGGATTATCCGCATCAGCTGCATCTGCATGAAAGCCGTGAGCAAACTCCGCTTTGATGAGACGAACCTTGCCAATGACCCCGTCTTCGACCATCGCGCGCATCTGCCTAACGAGCGGATAGCCGCTATAGCCGTAATTGACCGCACAGATCTTGCCGGTATCCTTTGCAATTCGAACGATATCTTCAGCTTCGGACACCGTCATGGTGATGGGCTTTTCGCACAGGACGTTGAACCCGGCCTCAAGAAAGGCCTTCGTGATTTCATAATGGGTGGCATTGGGAGTAGCGACGGTCACCAGGTCGACCTTGTCATCCCTGCCCCTTTCGCCCTCCAGCATTTCTTGCCAGTTCGCATAGGCGCGATCCGGGGCAATACCGAGGCTGCCTGCAAAGGCGCGCCCTTTTTCGGCGTCGATATCCAGCGCGCCAGCGCTCAATTTGAATAGACCATCAAGTCCGGCAGCAATTCGATGGGCGGGGCCGATCTGACTGCCTTCGCCGCCACCGATCATTCCCCAATTGAGTTTCGCCATACTTCAGGTCCGATCAATTAAAGCCAATAGATTCAAGATATTGCCGATTGGCGCGCGCATCGTCGGTCGGCCTGGTATCCCCTTCGGGGTCGCAATCCTGCTCAACGGTACACCAACCGTTGAAACCGCGTTCAACCAACAGCGACCGAACGGCCGGGAAGTCGGTTTCTCCCTGCCCCAGATTGCAGAATATGCCGTTGCCGCAGGCTTCATAGAAATCCGTCCGGTTGGCGATCGTGTCTGCCTTCACGGCCGGGTCGATATCTTTGAAATGCACATAGGAGATCCGGTCATAATGCCGTTTCATAAAGGGAAGCGGATCAAACCCGGCATAATGGGAGTGCCCGGTATCGAGGCAGATTTTCAGAATATCCTCATCGACTTCTTCAAGCAGTCGCTCGACTTCCTGTTCAAAGTCCATAAACCCTGCTGCGTGGGGGTGAATGGAAACAGTCAGGCCGTAGTCACCGGTGCCCCGCTTGGCGATTTCCCGAATCCGGTCGACATAGACACCCCACTCATCATTATCCATCTGCACCGCTTCGTCAGGCCGACCAGCGGTTGGGGCCCTTTTTGGCGAGATTGAATCGATCAGAACCATCTGCTCGGCACCATGGGCCTTTAACGCCTCAGCAGTGCGAATTGAACCATCCAGCACATCATCCCAGGCCGCAGGATCGTGAAATGGACGGAAAACCACGCCACCGATCAACTCCAGCTCCCGTTCTGCAAGCGCTTCGCCCAGAACTGCGGGATCTTCAGGCATGAAACCCACGGGTCCCAGTTCGATCCCGGTGTAACCGGCGCTGCGGCATTCATCCAGAACCGTCTGCCAAGAGGGGTTACGGGCATCATCAGCAAATTCCACACCCCAGGAACAGGGTGCATTTCCTATTCTGATTGTCATAGCGGTCGTCTTCTTCATTATCAGGCCGGGCCCGGGTATCGGAAAATCAGCAATGATTTATGTGGCCTGCGTCAAAACTTGGTTTCGGTTGGCGTACGGTTACGTCCGCCAATTGCTAAATGTCGTTGAGCGTGACCCAACTTTTTTCGGCGTTGGACCGGCGTGCCGCCTCAATCACCTGATTGACCAGCATACCGTCTTTGAAAGTCGGCCATATACTCTGTCCGGTTTCAATCGCGGTCAAAAAGTCCTTCGCCTCAATGATGATCTGGTCCTGGTATCCCGTTCCATGGCCCGGTCCGAGGCAAAAATTGACATAGTCGGGGTGCTCAGGACCGGTCAGGATTTTAGTGAAACCCTGACGATTGGACGCCTGGTCTGCTTTGTAGAGCCACAAGGCATTCTGGTCTTCCTGGTCGAAACGAATACTGCCGGCCGATCCGTATATTTCATAAGCATAGCCCATCTTCCGACCGGTCGCGATCCGCGAGGTGTAGATGTTGCCCATAACGCCATTTTCAAACCGGCAAAGAAAGTGTGCCTGATCATCATTGGTTACCGTTGCGGTGCCACCTTCAGCGGCGGGTCTGGTCTTGTGCACCGTCTCCGCATCGGCAATCAGCGATCTGATAGGTCCTGCAAGGGCGAAGGCCCCATTGACGATATGGGGGGCCAAGTCACCCAATGTCCCGTTGGGGTCGCCATGCGAACGCCAGGTTGCCGGTTCATTCGGATCAGCAAAAAAATCTTCAGTATGCTCGGCCCGGAAATAGACCATTTCGCCAATTTCACCGGCAGCGATAATCTCTCGAGCCAGTTGGGAAGCAGGTGTGCGGATGTAATTGAATCCGGTCATGTTCACAACACCGCTTTTTTCAGCTGCGGCAACCATCGCCCGGCTCTCAGCCAGATCTTTCCCCAGCGGTTTTTCACAGAAAACGGGTTTGCCGAGCGAAAAGGCCAATTCAGCAATCTGACGATGGGTTTCCTGCGGCGAGGCAATCACGATGGCTTCCACGGCAGGATCTGTAACCAGTGCGCGCCAATCGGCCGTCGAGCGATCAAAACCAAATTCCGCTGCCCGGCGGACTGCACCGTCTTCGCTGGTGGTACATATCATCTCAAGATGGGGACGCAATGCCGTGTTAAAAACACCGCCGACAGCCTTCAGTGCAACGGAATGAGCCTTGCCCATATAGCCGGCACCAATGACGCCAAATCCGATTTTTCGTCCATCTGCCATGAAAAAGCACCTATATTTTTGCAACCGCTTGCAAAACAGGTAAACTCTATCTAGGCTCTGTGGTCAAGAGGCATTCCTCGGGAAGTGATCGATGTCTGAAATATATCAGATACCCCGGCGTCTGACGCAGACCGATAACGCACAGATTGAATTCAACCAACCGGTGTGCAACAGGGTTCCCAGAACCTGTTCCAACCGACCCGGTCCAACTTTGGCCAGGAGCACGACATGACAAATAGCGGTAATACCATTCGCCTGACAACGGCCCAGGCCCTCGTGCGCCACCTTGCGGCGCAATATATCGAAATCGATGGACAGCGGGTCCGACTGTGCGCCGGCGGTTTCGGAATTTTCGGGCACGGAAATGTTTCCTGCCTGGGCGAAGCACTCTACGAAAATCGGGATGCCCTGCCCCTTTACCGCGGACAAAACGAACAATCCATGGCCATGGCAGGCATTGCTTATGCCAAACAGCAATTGCGCCGCCGATTTATGTTTGCCACAGCTTCTGCCGGACCCGGTACAACAAATATGGTGACAGCCGCAGGACTGGCTCACACCAATCGTTTGCCTTTGCTCATGCTTTGCGGTGACGTTTTCCTCACGCGCCTGCCCGATCCGGTATTGCAACAGGTTGAGCACGGCTACGATCCGACACTGTCGGTCAATGATGCCTTCAAGTCGGTGACCCGTTTCTGGGATCGGATCACGCACCCTGCACAGATCATCCAGTCTCTGCCGCGCGCCATCAACACACTGCTCGACCCGGCTGATTGCGGACCGGCATTTCTTGGGCTGCCGCAGGATGTGCAAGGCTGGGCTTACGATTATCCGACCCGCTTCTTTGAAGAACGCACACACTATATCCGTCGTCCTTCACCGGATATTCGTGAGGTCGAAGCGGCTGTAGAGCGTATCAGATCAGCGAAAAAACCATTGATCATCGCTGGTGGAGGCGTCCAGTATTCAGGTGCTGTAGACGAATTGACGGCTTTTGCGAAAAATCACGGCATTCCCGTCGTCGAAACCATTGCCGGGCGTGCCAATCTGCTGTTTGAGGAAGAACTGAACTGCGGACCGATCGGTGTAACCGGGTCCAATTCAGCCAACACTCTTGCAGGAGAATCTGACGTCATTATCGCCGTGGGTACACGCCTGCAGGACTTCACAACCGGCTCTTGGACTGTGTTCGATCAGGACGCAACGATCATTTCGGTCAATGTCGGCCGCCATGATGCGCAAAAACACCTTTCAATGCCTGTGATTGGTGATGCAAAACTGGCTCTTGGGCAATTGTCAGGTGCGCTGGGGAGCTTTACAGCAGATGCAAGTTGGCGCGAAACGGCATCGACGGAGCGAGCCAAATGGAACGTATATATCGATGACAATATTGCGCCGGTAACCAAGGACGGAACCAACCGTCCGATGTCCTATGCACAAGTCATCGGCGCCATCAATGAAATCTGCGATCCAGAAGACCGGGTGGTTGCCGCAGCCGGTGGTCTGCCTGCCGAAGTCACCGCCAACTGGCGCACGCACTCCACCGGCTCTGTCGATGTGGAATTCGGCTTTTCCTGTATGGGATATGAAATTTCCGGTGGTTGGGGTGCGCGCCTGGGCCAGATGGAGAACGCTCCGGATAAAGAGACCATCATCTTTACCGGCGACGGCTCTTACATGATGCTGAATTCCGACATCTATTCGTCGGTATTGACGGGCGCAAAGATGATCGTCGTTGTCTGCGATAATGGCGGATTTGCCGTCATCAACAAATTGCAGAACAACACTGGCAACACTTCCTACAACAACCTGATATCTGACTGTAACATCAAGGTGGCACCGTTCTCGGTTGATTTCGCCGCGCACGCAAAGGCGATGGGTGCTGAGGCGGAAACCGTCAATTCCATCGACGAGTTGAAAGAAGCGTTCGGGCGCGCCAGAGCAGCCGACCGAACCTACGTGATAGCGATGAAAGTCGATGCGTATGAAGGTTGGACACAGGAAGGACATGCCTGGTGGGAAGTCGGAACGCCGGCCGTCTCAAACAATGAAAAAGTCGCTCAGGCACACACCGACTGGGAAGCAGGACGCAGTAACCAGCGGGCTGGTGTGTAATGTCACTATCGGCCATCAGTAAAAACAGTTTTGTTGTTCTGGGTCGTGCCGGAATGGATCTTTATGCGGATCCTCCCGGCACAGAGCTCACCAATGCCACTCAATTCTTTGCCAGTATGGGCGGTTCGGCAGGCAACATCGCTGCCGGTATCGTTCGCCTGGGCGGCAAAGCGGCTCTTTTAACCGCTGTGTCTGAAGATGCGGTTGGGCAATTTGTCATGAACAACCTGGCTCAATACGGTGTCGAGGACAGCTTCGTGACCCGCGTAAGTGGCGAGTGCCGTACATCTCTTGCGGTTACGGAAACCAGGATCGACAACACCCAGAACGTCATCTACCGCAACAATGCGGCCGACTTTCTAATGACTAAAGAACATGTTGATGCCGTCGATTTCGATCGCTTTGGTGCGCTGATTATCACCGGCACCGCGCTCGCGGCGGAACCCTCCAGAGGCGCAACCCGGTATGCCGCCGAACAGGCCAGAGAAGCAGGAATTGCCGTTATTCTGGATGTCGACTACCGACCTTACTCGTGGCCCTCAGGCGACGAAGCATCACGGGTTTACCGCGATATCGCAAGCCAATGCGACATGATCATCGGTAATGATGAAGAGTTTGCGGTCATGGCCGGTGCATCCGGTGATGGCAAAGCTCTGGCGCAGGAATTTACCCGCACCGGTGATCGCACCTGCATTTACAAGATGGGTCCTGAAGGATCCATCGCGTATGCGCCGGGCGCTGACCCGTTCGAAACGCCGATTTATCCGGTTGAAGCAATCAAGCCAATGGGTGCAGGAGACTCCTTCATGGCCGCCCTTGTTACTGGCCTGGGCACAGGTCGCTCACTCAAGGAAAGCGTCAGGCGCGGAACAGCTGCGGCTGCCATGGTCGTGACCGGGATAGGCTGTGCACCGGCAATGCCGACACCGCAAGAGCTGGAAGATTTTTTAACAGGGCCGACCAGGGTATGACATTCCGGACGCGGCCTCAGGAATAACCGACGCAAACAAGCGTTGTAATGAACAGAACAAGATTGCGACGGGAGCACAACAGAATGCATATACCGCCATATGACAACGCCAATGCAGCAATTATCGATGCCGAAGACTCACGGGTTCCCCTGAACTATTTCAACATCGTCAAATTGAAAAAAGGCCAGGCATTTGAGTACGCGGTGCCCGGGTATGAAACCTGTATTGTCCCGGCTACCGGCACGGTCGATGTTGACATCGAGGGCGAGGCATATAGCGGGATCGGCAACCGAGGCAGCGACGTATGGGATGGCGAACCGGAAGGCGTTTACGTACCCTCCGGTGCGAAGGCACAAATAGTGTGTGTCAGTGACGAGACCGAAGTATTTGTTGCCGGTGCTAAATTCGATCAGGTATTTCAACCGTTTGCGGTTCGCCGGGACGAGATCGACATGGTTCAGTATGGATCGGACGACACCAAGACCCACCGCAAAATCAAGCATATTCTCGGTACCAAATATCACGATAAAGTCGGTCGGCTTTTGGTTTCGGAGCTTTTCACTGTCGGTCAGGGCGGATGGTCGGGCTTTCCGCCTCATAAACACGATACGGACCGTCTGCCGGTGGAGAGCCGGCACGATGAAACTTACAATTTCCGTTTCAAGCCCAATAACGGTTTTGGCATACAACTGGTACAGCGCGAAGACGGTAAGGTCGGAGACGCCTATCACCTGCTCGACAGCTCAACGATTATCCTTGAAAAAGGCTATCACCCCTGCGTGGTCGCACCTGGTTACGAGATGTATTACTTCACGATCCTGGGTGGCTTGTCGCAGCGGTCACTGGTTCAATTCTTCCAGCCGGATCATGCCTGGCAGATCGAAACCATACCAGGCATCAAGGACATGATCGCAAAGTTCAAATGACCGCGGTTTCTCTTGACGTCGTTCTCCAACCGGCAATGGCTGAAGGCTATGCCATAGCCGGTGTGGTTGTCCTTGGTTGGGAAGACGCGCTTGCCTACGTGCAAGCAGCTGAAGAGACCGGCATTCCAATTATTTTGCAGGCCGGTCCGGGGTGCCGCAAGCACACACCCGTGCCTGTGCTTGGGAAGATGTTCCGGCACCTTGCCGATCAGGCCAGCGTCCCTATTGTCTGTCATATCGATCACGGATATTCGATTGAGGAGTGTCAGGCGGGCATCGACAACGGATTTACATCGGTGATGTTCGACGGATCGTCACTTCCGATTGCCGAAAACATTGTAAAAACACGAAAAATCGTTGATTTGGCAAAAAAGGCTGATGTGTCGGTTGAAGGCGAAGTCGGGTATGTAGGCTATGCCGAAGGCGCTGGTTCGACAGCAACAGATGCAGATGAAGCAGCTCTGTTCGACAGGGAAAGCGGCGCTGACGCCATGGCGATTTCAGTCGGCAACGTTCACCTGCAGACAGAAAAAGCAGCCGAAATCAATTACGAAGCCCTTCAGGCCATCGAAGCGAAAACCCATCTGCCGCTGGTCATTCACGGCGGCAGCGGCATTCCCGGAGATATCCGGCAACACCTGGCAGCAACGAGCCGGATCTCAAAATACAATATCGGCACCGAACTGCGCATGACATTCGGCGCCGCGCTGCGACAATCCCTGGCTGACCAACCTGATGTCTTCGATCGGATCGGACTTCTCAAACCAACAATCCCCGCACTGAAACAAAAAACGGCGGAGATCATTACAGCGCTGCGCTACCCGGACGGGAATTAAAGGTTCTCCGGATTACCCGGTACAAGCTTCACGACATTTCCGCGAATATCGCCGGACTGAGCATCGGTCAAAACAATATCGCTCGACCATTTGCGGACCTTTGTGCAGCTGTTTTTCGGGCCGTTGTCCCAATTCACGCAATAATGCTCATCCCCTAAACTCCAGATCCCGACAAGCGTCATGCCCGCCGGTAACTTGGCGACGGCACGACCGTCTGAGCCGTAAAAAAACGGGGCAACCCCTCCACTTTCCCCACCTGGTCCGCCGGCGGGGAGACTTAGGTAAAGTGTGTTTCCTCTCAGCAATCCGTCAAGTTGCTGGGTGTTGAGTGTCGTATCGGCCGCAGCAGGTGCGGTTTCAGTTGCAAGCGTGCGTTCCATGAGAAATATCCCCATTTGGCAAAATGCCGGTTTGGCTTTACTATTTAGTCAGGCTTCCTGACTATAAGAATAGAAAATGATTATAGTCAAGCACCCTGACCATAATAACGTAACAGGGATAACTCGGATTGGTGATGGCTGATAAGCATCAGACACAAGAAGAACCGGAATCAGCGGACAACGCCCAACTGGTTGACCACATTGGCGCAGATCTCTGGCGCGCGTTTCGCACCTACGAGCAGGCAATGTTCGACCGCATCGCCGGCAATGGGTTTGAAGACATCACGCTGCCGGACAGCGATGTTCTGGTTCATGTGGGAAAAAAAGGCATCAAGCTGGTCGAGATTGCCCGACAGCGCCGGGTCAGCAAACAATCTGCCCACGAGCAGGTTCACTCCCTTGTCAAACGCGGATATCTCGTTCTGGAAAACGACCCGCAGGACCGGCGCGCCCGGATCGTCAAACATTCGAAAAAAGGGCAGGCGCTCGTCACCAGCCTGAAGCAGATCAAACGGGATCTACATGAGGAAATTACAAGCCTGATCGGCCCCGATCAGCTGTCAGTGCTGAAAGCGATACTGGCAAAAATCGAGAAACTTTAAGCCCGCCGACCAGGATCCGTTGAACGTCAGAATAAGGCGGCGGGTAGCCCGATCATACATTACAGCAATCGCTGGAAGGCGGAACGCAACGTTTCCCGGTTCCTCTGCCCCCGAAGGATCTGCTTCAGTTCTCCCTCATTATCAAAAAGCAGCAAGGTGACATGCTGCACACCGTAGCGGCTGGCAAAACTGCTTCCTTCTGGCGATTTGATATTCGCCACGACATAGTCCAGTTCCTCATCGTCAAAGTTCTTCAGGGCCTGACGTGTTTCCCGTTGGAGCGCGAGGCAGCTTGGGCACTGCGGATCGTGTATCTGCACAACCGTTGGCCTGCCATTACCCACGCGAGACAGATCGTGCTCCGCAATCGTCGCCAGTACATGGTCAGTCAGCAGATACCCTGCACCACCGACTACGGCCAGTCCGATCACACCGTTGCGCACCTTGCGCAACAGGCTTCGGCGACTCTCATCAACTGTCTGTTCAGTCGGAGACGTCTTGGTCTTACCGCTGGTTTTGCGGGCCGTTTTCCTGGGTTTATTCTTCTTACTCATCTGTTCACCTGTATTAAATCTGTCTATCGCGGCCCAGACAGCCATCCATAGCAATGCGAGAAACGCAGATTGCTGACGAAAAGCGGACGCTGGCATCACGCCGGGCGCGTTGAAGGTTCAGGTCGATGCGAGACTTGGCCGCGTTAGACCACCAATATGGCTGCACCGGAATTGGTCCGCTCATAGAGATCAATCACGTCCTGATTGACCAACCGCACGCATCCGCTGGAAACCGCCTTGCCGATGGAGTTCGGCTCATTGGTTCCATGCAGGCGATAGAGCGTGTCCACGTTTCCTTGAAAAATGTAGAGTGCACGCGCGCCGAGAGGATTGCCTAGTCCGGGCGGCATGCCTCCGTTCTTGGCACTCCATTTGGCCAGTCGCGGATCGCGCGCGATCATTTCAGATGGCGGCGTCCAGGTTGGCCAAGGGCGTTTCCAGGCGACACGGGCTCGACCGGACCATTCAAAGCCCTGCCTTCCAAGACCCACCCCATAACGCATCGCCGTACCACCGGGCTCAACGAGATAGAGATAGAAGTTGCGTGTATCGACAATCAGCGAGCCAGGCTTCTCGTTCGTGGCATACTTGACCCGTCGTCGTCGATATTGCGGTTTCAGAACAGTCGGACTGATTGCAGGCAGCGGGAATTTCTCCGCCGGGCGTCGTCCATAGTTCTTGGCAAAGTTAAGTTCCGGTCCGGCGAATAGTGTTCCCGGCGCTGCACCGTTCTGCTGAACGGTCGTGCAACCAGCCAGTGCCAGTCCGGCAACGCCTAAACTGCCGCCTAAAAACTGCCGGCGCGTTACTGTCTTATTTATCGCGGTCATATCCAGGATCCGAAATTTAGAGAACAACAACGCGTGTTCCCAAAGGAACGCGGTTATAGAGGTCGACCACGTGATCATTGATCATGCGGATGCAGCCATTGGATACCGACCTGCCGATCGAGGAAGGCTGGGTCGTGCCGTGAATGCGGTAATAGGTGTCCCGTCCTCCGCGGTAGAGATACAAAGCCCGGGCACCAAGTGGATTGTTGACCCCTCCGGGGACTCCCTTCGCGTAGCGGGCATACTTCCCCGGCTCGCGCCGGATCATATTCTTTGTCGGTGTCCAACTAGGCCATTCCGCTTTGCGCTGAACTGTTGCTCCGCCCTTAAAGGCGAGCCCTGCCCGGCCAACACCCACGCCATAGCGTCGCGCCTTGCCCCGTCTTTCCACCAGATAGAGAAAGTGATGCCGTGGATCGACCACGATGGTTCCAATCTCGTATTCTGAGGAAATTCTGACCCGTTGAGGTTCGTAGGCAGGATCCAGTTTGAAGGTTTTTTTGAACTTCGCGCTGTGATGCGCTTCCGTTTCCGATGCATAGGGGAAGGCCGCAGCAGCCAGACCTCCAAGCACCAAATGTCGTCGTGTAAACACAGGATTACTCCGAATTTTCGCTAAATGTCGGATCGCGAAAGTGCGATCATGAGAGATGAAACGAAAATCTGGAGATCGGAGGTCGCAAATTGACTGTGTTGTTGTGGGAGATTTTGTTGACGTCGGACGACAAACTGTGGCTGGGCTGTGTCTTGTGAGGTTTCAGCAGTGCCACGGAAATAACGGCTTTGCAGTCAGATTTGCAGAAAGACGGTTTTTTGTCGGCAATCACATCTTTTTTGCAGCAGTCCTTTTCAGCAACTGTGTCTGCGATGGCAAGCGATTGTTCTGTTGATAGTCTTTCAAATTTGCTCAAATCAACGTCACCGCGGGAAAACCCCTGATGGGTCCCGACCACAATAAATGTGAGAATGAGCAGAATTCTGAACATGGTTGAAAGTTAAACAAATTTCTTAAAGGAACCTATATCCCTTTAATCACGCTTCCGTGAGCGACGCTCAAATACTCACTCCGCAGACCTGACAACCGTATTACCGGAACAAGCCCGATATGCTCTTGCCCTGGTGGATAGCCAGGATCGCCTCCGCAAACAGATCGGTCACGGAACAGCTGCTGATCTTGTCAATCTGCTTTTCCTCAGACAATGGAATCGAATCTGTAACCAGAAGGGATCGAAGAACCGACCCTTCGATCTTGGGAACTGCCTGACCGGACAGAACGCCGTGCACGACAGCGGCTTCAACGGATAACGCACCCTGTTTCATGATAAAGCTGGCCGCTTCCATCAATGTGCCACCACTGGCCACCTCATCATCGACGATCAACGCATGTTTGCCCTCGACCTCACCGATGATGGATACAGCGCGCGGTTTTTCATCATTGCCGTCCCGCCGCTTATCGACGATCGCGATCGGCAGACCAAGCCGGTTGGCGTAAGCGCCGATTTCCTTTGCCTCCCCCACATCTCCAGCAACCAGCACGTGATTGGATAAATCCCGGTTTGCTTTCAGGTAATCGCAAATCAACGGTGCTGCCTTCAGCTGATCAGCCGGAATGCGAAAGAACCCCTGCACCTGCGGCGAGTGGAAATCCATCGAAAGGACACGATCCGCACCGGCCGTTTCAAGCAGATCAGCCATCAGACGCGCCGTGATCGAAATACGAGGCTGATCCTTCTTGTCCGACCGTGCATAGGGAAAATATGGTATCACCGCCGTGATCCGCTTTGCCGACGCATGCTTCAACGCATCTATCGTGATCAGGAGTTCAATGATTCCTTCCGATACCGGCGAGCCTGACGTCTGGATGACGAAAACATCCGCTTCGCGCACATTCTCCTCGATCTTGACCAGAAGGTTTTCGTTGGAAAATCGCACAACCTGTGTCTTGGCCGGCGACACGCCGAGCTTGGCGCAGACTTTGGCAGTAAAAGCGGGATGGGATGACCCACCGACAATGCGAATATTGCTGAGCATGAACTTCTGGGTCCCGATAATTGATGGCGCCGGATGCTGAAGACGACAGCACGAGCGCTCTTAGCACTCCCGTGATTTCAGGAAAAGTGGAAACCGGTCATTCGGCGGAAAACACGTCGGCACAATGCATCGTGCCGAAAGAATGCGGGAATGGTTCAGAAGTAGAGCGAGAACAGGACCTGCTGCAATGTCAGCCCTGTTCGCGAAGCGCGGCAATCAGTTGCGAAAACTGCTCACGTTCCGCAGCATTGACCTTGTCCAGCGCTGCTTCAGCTGCGCCCAGATCGATCTCACCCTCACCGACAATGACGAGCATGACCATCCCGTGATGCCCGTGCACTCTGCACCGGATGCCATAGAGTCCTTCGACCTCGAATGGGACGTCCATGGACGGTTTGCCCCGGATCTCGAATGACTTGGCCCCTTCGGGCAACATATGTTTGATCGACGAGACCGTATGGCGCCCTGTCGAGCCGAGAAACCGGATTGTCTCGTTCTTTTTTATGCGGGCAATCCTGGGATCAAAGCGAAAGACATCAGCAGCAGTTTTCGCCGCAGGATCAATTATCTGATTCACCGTCAGCGCCGGTTCATCAGCGCGCGCCGACACAGCAACAATCGCAGCGAGCAGACAGCCCAGCAGCAACAATATCTGAAACAAGGGCGATTTACGAACCGGCGATGGACGCCTTGGCGAAACAGTATCATCCATAGGTATTCTCCCGTCAGGAGTTTGTTGGCAAGTGAAAGCGCCCTATGGATGGACTAACGTTGAATTACGTCTAACACCTTGACTTTAGTCAACTTATTATCGTTCTAAACTACAAGAAATCCAAGGTTCGGGGCGATACCGCACGCATCGCCCCGCCTCCGTGTCTCCCCGATGTTACAGGTTGCCCTTGCTCAGTTCATCGGCAATGTGATCAGCTTGCCGGATTGCCAGTGCGACAATGGTCAGCGTCGGGTTCTCGGCTGCCCCGGTGGTGAACTGGCTGCCATCTGAGATGTAAAGATTGGGTACATCGTGTGTCTGGCCCCATTTGTTGACCACGCCATCCCGAGGGTTTTCCGACATTCGGTTGGTACCCAGATTGTGTGTAGACGGATAAGGAGGGGTCGGAAAAGTCCGCGTTGCACCGACCGCATCATAGACTGCCTGTCCTTGCTTATAGGCGTGAGTACGCATCGCAATGTCGTTGGGATGGTCATCGAAATGCACATTCGGAGTGGGAAGACCGTGGCTGTCTTTCACATCATGATTGAGCGTGATGCGATTGGTTTCCTGGGGCATATCCTCTCCAACAATCCACATGCCCGCCATATTTTCGTAGCCGTCCAGCGCAGTAGCAAACTCCCTTCCCCATCCACCGGGATCCAGGAAGGCGGCCATGAACGGAAGACCCAGGGCCAGGGTTTCAAGCTCGTATCCACCGACAAAACCGCGGCTGGGATCATGTCGGGATTCATCCTGTATGATCCCGGCCATTGTCGTCCCGCGCCACATCCGGACGGGCTTGTCAAAGACAGCATAAACGGAGCCAGTCATATGGCGCATGTAATTGCGACCAACCTGCCCGGAAGAGTTTGCCAAGCCGTCAGGGAAAATGGTTGAGGCTGAATTGAGCAGCAGACGCGGGCTTTCAATCGAGTTGCCGGCGACACAAACCACCTTTGCCTTCTGAAGATGCTGATTTCCATCTGCATCAGCATAGAGAACGCCCGTAACCTTACCAGCATCGTCATGTTCGATTTTCAGAACATGTGCTTTTTCCCGTACTTCAAGATTACCGGTCGCTTCGCCACGTGGAATGTCGGTATAGGCTGATGACCACTTCGCCCCCCATTTGCAGCCCTGGAAACAAAATCCGGTCTGCTGACAGGCCGGACGGTCATCATTTTCGGCACTGTTGATTGCCATACGCCCGGTATGAACTTCTTTGTAGCCAAGCTTTTTCGCACCGGCTTCAAACACTTTGTAATTGTTGCAGCCCGGCAGTCCTGCACGATCACCAGTTCTTGTCACACCGAGCTTGTTTTCCGCTTTTTCGTAGTACGGAGCCATTTCGGCCGGGTCGATCGGCCAGTCCAGCAGGTTAGCACCCTGAACATCGCCATAGGTCGATTTTGCCTTCCACTCATGATCCTGGAACCGCAGCGATGCCCCGGCCCAGTGCGTTGTCGTTCCCCCTACCGCCTTGACAATCCAGGCCGGCAGACCAGAAAAATCCTTTGCAACCCGCCAGTCACCGGAAGTCGAGCGCGGTTCAAGCCAGGCCAATTGCCCGAAACTCTCCCACTCGTCGTTGACATAGTCTTCAGGCAGGTACCGTCCGCCTGCTTCAAGCGCAACGACGCTAACGCCTTTTTGCGCCAGCTCATTTGCCAGAACCCCGCCTCCGGCGCCGGTTCCGATGATAACAACGACACTCTCGTCATTCATGTCAAAAGGTGCAGCCATGATGATGCTCCCTATACCCAGTTAATGTCGTTGAATCCGCGATCGATGTAACCGCCCTTGGAAAAGCTCTCACCTTCATAACCAAACAATGGCCAGACGGCCTTTTGATTGTAGAGGCCGGTCACAAGACCACCGCGCACTTTCTGGAAGAACGGGCTATTCTCCATGGATCGCAGGATGTCGACGCGATCACGTTCCCACCCAGTTGCCAGATAGTTATCAAATCCCCTGCCTTGCGCTGCTGCGTTCAACGCTGCAACGCCTCCTTCAATCTCCTCAACGGTGTCGGCATTGTCATAGCCCTTGACGGCAATCGCATAGAATTCATCGCCGACCCGATCATGAGGATAAATGTCACGGGCCATTTGTATGAGTGTTGCCATCGTTTCCGGCTTCAGGTGCGTTACCTCTACTGCCCACGCAGCATTGCTGCCGGCAACAAATCCCGCTCCAATGGCAAACATGGCCCCGGCAGCAGCACTGCGCTTCAGCAGTTCCCTTCGGGTCAGGTTTCTACTTTTTTCCATTCTGATTGTTTCCTCCCGATTGATCGATCAGCGATAACGGCCGTGCTTCTGCAGAACTTCGATCTGGTATCCGTCCGGGTCCTCTACGAAGAAAAAGCGGGCGAGCAGCGCATTATCGCGGTTGAAGTCAACGATTTTTCTGGGAGAAAATCCGGCGGCCTCAAAGCGGGCATGCTCTGCCTCCAGGTCATCCACACAAAATGCGACGTGCCCGTAGCCATCACCCAGATCGTAGGGATCCGTACGCCCTTTATTGACTGTCAGTTCGATTTCAAAATCAGCGGAATCGTTGCGCAGATAGATCAGTGTGAAATTTTCGAAGTCCAGTCGGTCCGCCACCGATAATCCGAAAGCCTGTTGATAGAATTCAACAGACCGATGCTCATCGATCACCCGAACCATTGCATGAATTGCTTTAGCCAAGATCTCCTCCCAGGCCGCAGCGATGCGGCAGGAGATAAAGCTAGCTGAGCAAATTTCTGCTGGGGTAGTAACCCGGTACTACATGGACCTTATGGCAAGAAGTCCGGGTTTGAGATATCGGCGCACTTACTGTGCCGCGTCCAGTTGATGGTCACTGGAAATCTGCTGTGTCCGAATGATGCAGGCACATCGCAGCAGGGAGGTAAAGTTTTTGGCCTCACCGTGAAGCATCAGCACTTCAGAATGTAACTTGGAGACAAAGGCCGGTGTTGTCAGCCCCTCACTGGCGGCAATGCCATCGACAATCGCCCAAAATGATTTTTCCAGCCGAATAGAGGTGCTTTGCCCATTGAGGCGCAAATGACGGGTTTCAGGTTGATAGTCGCCCTGTGGTTGTCCGGCAAATAACTGGCACATGTCACCTCCTCCCAAACTGTAACACCAGCGGGAAAGTCTGACATTGAATGCGGCAAACATCAAGAAACCGGAAGTTCAGTCCGCATCCAAATTCTGAAATCCGACGATAGCCGCCCCAATCAGTCCCGGTTCGATACCACATTGGCCAGGGACGATCAGTCGCTCATCCGGCGGACACAACATGCGCTTGCGTGTTTCCTCATCGAGCCGCTCGATCAGTTCCGGCGCATTTGACAGTCCGCCGCCGACCGGTGCAATGGATGGCCCGGTCGTATTCATAACCATCGCCAGCGGACCGCTGAGGATCTCCAGATATACATCGATGGTCAGTGAGGCTTCATCCATCCCCTTCTGCCAGGCTTCCATGATGGCGGTGCTGGGCAGAAGTACGCCATGAAGTGCCTCATGGATTTTTTCCATACCGCGTGCGCTGCAAACCGCATCGATACAGCCGATCTGACCGCAGCCGCAGCGAAAGCGAGGAAGGATTTTTTCGGTCACAGAAACCTGCGTTGCCGCCACCGGCCCGTGCCCCCACTCTCCGGCATAGCCGCTTGTGCCAACATAAGCCCGCTCATTCACGACCAGACACCCGCCAACGCCGGTTCCCAGAATGATACCAAAGACAGTCTCATGCCCCTTGCCTGCCCCGAAGTGCGCTTCCGCCAACGCAAAGCAGGCGGAGTCCCGGGCAATCCAGACCGGAAGACCTAACGCCGCCTCAAGGTCTTGTTGCAACCTGCGGCCATCGGCACACGGAATATTGGCGATTTTTGCGATACCGGTTTGTGGATCGATGGCACCGGCTGTTGAAATAGCCACGCCACGACTCTGCTCCTCCCCCTCTTCGATCATCTCCCGCAAAACCGACAGAAACGCTTCGAAATCATGGGTCGGTGTCGGCACACGACGGGTGGATTTCACCTGATCAGGGGCCGCGGCCTTGGCGCCCTTGATCGCAGACCCGCCTATATCAAAACACGTCAGCATAGGAGATTGACCCGCCTGGATAATGAAATAGAAATTGTCCCTGCTCTATTTGTATTTATGACTTGGAGCAGGTCAAATTCAAAACGATTCAGCCGTTGATAACAACACCTTCATTATCGAAACGGTGCATGCGCGTGATATCCGGAGAAGCAAACAAGACATCTCCTTCGGAATATTTGTGCTCACCGAATAAGCGGATCGTCAAAAGACCGGTATCTTCGCATTCGGTATAAAGGATCGTATCCGCCCCCAGATGCTCCGCGTGTATAACCTTGCCACGCCACTGCCCCTCATCAGATGACACCGAGATATGTTCAGGACGGACGCCGATTTTGCTGCAATTGGTTTCACCCAGTCGTTCGGCGTCGAGAATGTTCATATGCGGCGATCCGATAAAGCGGGCGACGAATTCGTTGGCGGGCTGATTGTAAAGCTCCATCGGGGTGCCGACCTGCTGGATGACGCCACCGTTCAGCACCACAATGCGGTCTGCCAGCGTCATCGCTTCAACCTGATCATGGGTCACATAAATCATGGTCGAACTGAGTTCTCGGTGCAGCCGCGCGATTTCAAGCCGCGTGTTGACCCGCAGCGCCGCATCCAGATTGGACAGGGGCTCATCGAACAGGAACAATTTAGGCTCACGAACAATGGCCCGCCCGATGGCAACGCGCTGCCGCTGACCACCGGAAAGTTCTGCCGGGCGACGGGAGAGATAGTCCTCCAACGACAGCATTGACGAGGCATCCCCTACCCGTTTTTCAATCTCGTCCTTGGCGGTCCCGGCCTGTTTCAGCCCCAGCCCCATATTGTCCCTAACCGTCAGATGGGGATAGAGCGCATAGGTTTGAAAAACCATGGCGATGCCGCGCTTGGCCGGCGGCACGTGAGAGACTTCCTCTCCGTCGATGGCCATTGACCCAGCTGTTGCGTCTTCCAGACCGGCAATGATCCTCAGCAAAGTCGACTTGCCGCACCCGGACGGACCGACAAAGATCACGAATTCACCATCTTCAATCTCCAGGTCAATGCCCTTCAGCACTTCAACCGACCCAAAAGACTTGCGAATATTTTTCAGCGACAAGGAGCCCACTGTTCACCCTCCACTTAAAGCTTGACGGTACGCTGTTCGCGCACACTGAGATCGGCGGCAAGGCAGACTTTCAAGGACTGCACGGCATCTTGCATATGTCGGCTCAGATCAATGTTTTCTCTGATGGCCTTCAATACGAAAGCCTGCTCTCGATTGCACAGATCCTGATGACCGGGCTCACCGGCCATGGTCATATCTTCATCCGTCTGTGTGAACCGCCCATCAGCGCCGGTTTCCGCACGGTGGCGCCGGATTATTGCCGTCTTGGTATGAGTGTCGATATCATCGGATTTTGCATCGCCATCCATGATGATCGATACGCATCCGTTTGGTGAAATGACATCTTTGACGAAAAACGCCGTCTCGGACATCATCGGTCCCCACCCCGCCTCATACCAACCGACGGACCCGTCATCGAACAGCACCTGAAAGTGCCCGTAATTATACATCTCCGGCTTGATCTCTTCGCTAAGGCGAAGTCCCATCCCGCGCACTTCAACCGGATTAGCATCGGTGATCTGACACATCACATCGACATAATGAACGCCGCAATCGACAATCGGAGAAGTGGTCTGCATCAGTTGCCGATGCGTTGCCCAGGTCGGGCCGCTTGACTGCTGATTGAGGTTCATTCGAAACACATAAGGCCCACCCAGTGCCCGCGCCTCTTCAATCAGTTTCACCCATGAGGGATGATGGCGCAGGATATAGCCCACAACGAGCTGACGGCCATTGTCCTTGGCGAAGGCAACCACGCGCTCGGCGTCTTCCGCGGTAGTTGCGAGCGGTTTTTCAACAAACACATCCGCGCCAGCTTCCATCGCCGCAATTGCAAAGTTTGCATGGCTGTCCGAGTAGGTCGCAACACAGCACAGGTCAGGTTTGAGGGTAGTCAAAGCTTCCTCAAAATCGGGAAGAATCTGATACCCTGCAAGAGCCTCAGGCAAGTCGACTTTGGATCGATTGACCAGACCGACGATCTCAAATCCCGGGTTCGCTTCATAGGCAAGAGCATGGCTCATACCCATATTGCCAAGCCCGGCAACCAGAACCCGAACAGGAGTCATTTCACTGTTCATTTGACCGCTCCTGAGGTGATGCCCCGGATCAACTGACGGGAGAAGATGACATAGAGAATGAGCACCGGAACAATTGCCAGAGACAAAGCGGACAGGACTGCGTTCCAGTTGGTGACAAACTGACCGATAAAGACCTGCGCGCCCAATGTAACCGTCTTGGTCTCTTCCGCCGGAGCAAGAATGAGGGGGAACCACAGGTCGTTCCAGATCGGTATCATCGTAAAGACGGCGACCGTTGCCATTGCCGGACGGACAAGCGGCAGGACCAGTCGGAAGAAGATCTTGTATTCGCTCAATCCATCAATGCGTCCGGCATTTTTAAGATCATCAGACACCTGCCTCATGAATTCCGACAGGATGAAAATAGCGAGCGGCAAACCCTGCGCCGTATAGACCAGGATGAGTGCTGTCAGCGTATTGACAAGGCCGGAGGCGACCATCAATTGCAGTATGGCAACTGTGCCCAGTCGGATCGGTATCATAATGCCGAGCGCCAGATAGAGCCCCATCATCAGATTGCCGCGAAAGCGATATTCTGCCAGCGCAAAGGCGGCCATTGCACCGAACAGCAGCACCAGCGTCAACGAGACCACCGTAACGATCAGGCTGTTTTGGAAATAGAGGAAGAAATCCCCCTGATCGATCACCGTCTGGTAGCCGATCAGACTGAAACTTTCGGCATCTGGCAACGACAGCGGAGAACGAAAGATCGCCTTTCGGGTCTTGAAGGAATTGATGATGATGACAATGACCGGGAACAACGCAATCGCCGTATAGGTCAACAATATGGCATGCATTGCCACCGAGTGTTTCAGAGAAAAACGAGCTGTGTGCATGATGCTTACTCCCTTTCCTAGAACTGGTAGCGACGCAGTCGCGTCTGGATGCCGAACAGATAGATGCAGACACCGATGAGAATGATCAGGAACATCAGTGAAGCGATGGTCGAACCCATATTCGGATCGCCGAGCTGCAGTTGAAATCCAAAGAAGGTGCGGTACAGGAATGTACCCAGAATGTCGGTCGAATGGTCCGGACCGGCAAGCGCTCCTTGTGCTGAGTAAATCAAATCAAAGGCATTGAAGTTACCGACAAAAGTGAGGATGGAAATGATCCCGATTGTTGGCAGGATCAGAGGCAGCTTGATCTTCCAGAATTGCGAAAACCCGGTGATACCATCACACTCGGCCGCCTCCAGCACTTCGTCGGGAATGGAAAGCAGCGCGGCATAAATCAACATCATAGGGATACCGACAAACTGCCAAACCGATATCAGGGACAGCGTGGTCAGCGCGTATTCTTCTTTTCCCAGCCACGGTGCAAACAGAGACTTCAGACCGACCGCGTTCAACATATCCGGAGCAATGCCCCAGATCGGAGAGAGGATCAGTTTCCAGGCAAACCCGACGATCACGAAGGATAGAATGGTCGGTATAAAAATGGCGGTTCGGTAAAAGGCAGTGAATCTCAGTCTTGGACTGGAAAGAAGCGCTGCCAGCATGATGCCGATCGGGTTCTGAACCAGCATATGGATAACAAAAAACCAGGAATTGTTTCCAAGAGCGTTCCAGAATGAATCGGACCATCTTGGGTCACCCAGCAAGGTTCGAAAGTTGTCCAGGCCGACAAATACCTTGCCTTGTTCACCGCTTGTAAACAGAGACAGTTGCAGCGTGCCGAACAGTGGCAATATCATAA
Organism: Stappiaceae bacterium; assembly: GCA_039976075.1. Taxonomy (GTDB): domain Bacteria; phylum Pseudomonadota; class Alphaproteobacteria; order Rhizobiales; family Stappiaceae; genus JBDWFY01. Next base: position 57,769 of record JBDWFY010000019.1, on the reverse strand, counting down.
TCGCTGTGTAGATGAGTACCGCAGGCGCTAGAAAAATGGCAATATGCCAGCGCCGTGCGGGCTTGCGTGCAAGGTCCGCCATGAGTTTCGATCCTGGATTGGAAAGAGGAGCCTGCGCGTTAAACGCGCAGGCGACTTTGCAGTCTTACTTGTGTGGCTCGTACCAGCTGGCGAGACCTTCCTGAAGGCGTGTACCGGCGGCTTCAGGTGTTTCTGAGCCCCGGATCACGTTCGCTGATGCGTTCCAGGTTTCGTTTTCAAGGTTTGGTGTGCCCCGAGACAGGATCTGGTAGGTCGAGCGAATTGTCGGCTCGCATTTTTCACGCCAGGAAACGAATTCCTGTGCCAGGGGATCATCCAGTTTTACCGCTTCATTTGAAAGCGGGAAAAAGCCTGGCAGTGCATTGGCGTAAAGCGCTGCAAATTCAGGCGACGCCACCCAGTTCAGGAACGTTTTCGCAGCTTCTGCATTTTCAGACTTTGCGTTCATGCCAAGTGCAATATCCGTATGATCAGAGAAATAACAGGTATCTCCAGCGTTACGGACAGGCGGTACGAAAGCACCCATCTTGAAGTCAGCCTGATCGTTGAAGCCGGTAATCTCCCAGGAACCCGCGGGATAGATCGCGGCGCGGCCAAGCGTGAAGATATTCTGGCTGTCGGGATAAGTCTGCGCTTCAAAGCCATCACCCAGATAGTCTTTCCAGCGTGCCAGCGTCGCATAGGGTGCAACCCAGGCTTCGTCTGTAAGCTTCTGATCGCCCTTAATCAGCGCAAGGCGGCCTTCTTCACCCTTCCAATAGTTGGGACCGATATTCTGGTAGCCCATCGTGGCAGCTTCCCACTGATCATTGGTGCCCATCGCCATCGGCGTGTAGGTGCCATCTTCCTTGATCTTGTCGAGTGCCGCGAAGAACTCGTCTTCAGTCGTCGGAACAGCAATACCCAGTTCGTCAAAGGCATCCTTGTTATAGATGAAGCCATGGATCACCGATGCCATCGGGACACAGAACGGGGTTGACCCATCATCTGTAATCCAGGCCGACTTGGCGACATCGCCAAAATTCTTCATGCCTTCGAGATCACTCAATCCAGCCAGATGACCTTTGTCATACAAGGCCAGTGACGCGTCAAACGGGCGACAGGTAATCAGGTCACCAGCGGATCCTGCATCGAGTTTCGAGTTCAGCGCGGCGTTATATTCCGCCGGTGCTGTTGGGGCGAAAGTCACTTTGATGCCAGGATGCTTGGCTTCAAACGCGGGAATGATTTTTTCCTGCCAGATTTTCAGATCATCGTTCCGCCAGCTTTCAATCGTCAGCGTGGCATCTTGTGCGAAAGCGGCACTGGCAGATCCCAATATCGTCGCCGTTAGCAGTAAGCTCTTTATCGTGTTGGTTTTCATAATCTTCAAGTCCCCTGTTGCTCTGAAGTTGATTGATTTTCTGGAAGTATTATTCTGTCATCGTTTAGTCATGAGGCGGCCCCGGTCCGCTCGTGCCGCGCCCGACGCAGGCTTCCACCGTTTACTGCAAGATTCTCTTGCGCATCGGCTACTGACGCTGCGCCTTCGGCCAAAAGGACAGCAAGTTTGGCCGATCCATCGGCCTTGTCCAGCCAGGCGCCTGCTTCGTCTTCCGGTAGTCCGGTTATGGCTGAAACGATACGGCTGGCACGCCCTCTGAGTTTGGCATTGTCCGCCCTCAGATTGACCATATGACCATCGTGCACATGACCAAGCCCGATACCGGTCAATGTTGAAAACATATTCAATGCGATTTTCTGCGCGGTCCCGGCACCCATTCTTGTCGAGCCCGAGATTACTTCCGGTGGTGTTTCAAGAACTATAGATACATCCGCTCCGTTGAAAATTCGTGTGCCGGCGTTGTTGGCAACAGCCACCAGCTTTGCACCGGCCCGTTTCGCTTCCTCGGCGATCTTGCACGTATAGGGTGTGGAACCGCTGGCAGCGACAACGATGACGCAATCCTCTGCCGATAGCTGCGCCTGCGCGGCATCGCGCCAAGCGAGGTCGACATCGTCTTCCGGCCCACCCTGAAGGTCCTGGCAAATTGCGGCACCCCCGGCCATCAGGACAACGATCTGATCCCGTGAGATTCCATAAGTACCCGGTAACTCCAGGGCGTCCATCATGGCGATGAGACCGGAACTCCCCGCACCGGCATAAACGAGACGACCCCTGCCCTGAAGCGTTTTGATTGCGATGGAAGAAGCGGAAACAATGTTGCTGAGCGCTGGACCAACGCTGGCCGCGGCGTCCCTTTGAGCGTCAAGCAGTATAGCCGCAGCCTCCAGCGGCGGTTTTGCATCAATGCCCATTGAACTGATGTGGTTGTCTTCTGTTGCAACGCCGATCATCTGCGCTCTCTCCCTTGCAACAAAATAATGCCAAAAAAATACCATTTGTCCAGCATCAATTGTTAATTTTTTTCCACCTCAATATCGATTTTCATTATTTTATTATTAAATTCAATTAGTTATAATAAAAATTCTTTTATATTAAAATTCACAATTGTAAATGGTATCTATTTGGTCTTTAATTAGATCAACCACTAAATACCACTGCACGCGCCGGCAATTCCGGTTTAATGGGCTCACAACAGGACGAAAGGAGGACTTGGATGGATCAAAATGTCGTCTCACTCTTTTCGCCGGCCAAAATAGAGGCTGCCGGTCCGGGCCCACGTTATGTCAAATTGCGCCGCTTGATTGAAGAAGCAATCAGCAGTCAAGATCTGAGTATCGGCACAGCCCTGCCAACAGAACGAGAGATCGCTACCCTCACAGCTCTGAGTAGGGTCACCGTTCGAAAGGCCGTGGAAGAGCTCGTCGCACAAGGACGCCTTGTAAGACGTCATGGCTCAGGCACTTTTGTCGGCCAGGCAACGAACAAGGTTGAACAACCTTTGTCACTGCTCACCAGCTTTACCGAAGATATGGCGCGGCGAGGTGTCACCACGACTACAAAGTGGTTGAGGCGCGAACTCATGCCCCCCTCACCCAATGAAATGATGACGTTGGGCCTGTCGATGGATGACCGGATCGCCAAGCTGGAGAGGCTGCGACTTGCCGACGGCAAGCCGATGGCGATAGAGCGCGCCGCAGTGCTGACGGAATTCGTCCCTGACCCAAAGAAGATCACCGGTTCGCTTTATGCTGAACTGGGCAAGAGAAATGCCCGGCCGGTCAGAGCTACGCAACGTATTTCCGCCCGAAATATAGACGCCGCAGAAGCAACCCTTCTGGATGTGTCTCCAGGGGATGCCGGTCTCTATATTGAGCGGATATCCTATTTACCATCCGGCCGCGTGATTGAATTTACCCAATCCTTCTATCGCGGCGACACCTACGATTTTGTTGCTGAACTGAAATTGAGCGAATGACCGGTTCATGTCGGGCCAGATCATACTTGGTCTAGTTCATACTTGGTCCAGTTCATACTTGGTAATGAGGCCCATGACGCAGACAAACACAGATATGACACTCCAATCGGCACAAACGCATATGCGGCGGGAAATCGATGAAACGCCCGAAGCAGTCGCAAGATTACTGAAAAATTCTGGCGCACAGATTACCGAGGCGGCAAAAGCACTAAGGGAGAAATCCCCTTTGTTTGCCGTCACCGTGGCACGGGGATCATCCGATCACGCAGCGCTGTTTCTGAAATACGCGATAGAGCTGACGCTGCATATTCCTGTAGCCTCGCTTGGCCCGTCGCTGGCCTCTGTCTATGGCGCACCGCTTCACGTTGAAAATGGAGGTGCGTTTTGCATTTCCCAGTCGGGAAAAAGCCCTGATATTGTCGCCATGGCAGAAACGGCACTCGCGGGTGGCGCTCTTTCAATTGCCCTGTGCAACACGACTCCTGCTCCTCTGGCAGATGCCTGTGCCCATGCCATCAATATTCAGGCCGGCCCGGAGAAAAGTGTTGCTGCGACCAAAACCTATATCTGTTCGATCGCAGCCGGCCTGGCGATTCTGGCTGAATGGACACAGGACACTGCATTGAAACAAGCCGTTGCTGCTCTACCGGACCACCTTCGAAGAGCAGGCGCACTGGACTGGTCGCCGCTGTCAGGCCCGCTTTCAAACGCCAAGTCGATCTATGTGCTGGGACGCGGTCCTATTTCTGCGATCGCCCATGAATCGGCGCTCAAATTCAAGGAAACCTGCGGCATACATGCAGAAGCCTATTCGACAGCAGAAGTGCTTCATGGACCTGTTGAGATCGTGGGGTCAGACTTCCCCGTGCTGGCATTTGCCGCAAGAGATGCCGCAGAAGATGCGATAGTCGGTATTGCCGATGATCTGGCGAAGCGCGGAGCAGACGTGTTTGTCACCTCGGACAAGGCACGCCATGCCCATCAACTGCCCTTTTGCGCCACCGGTCATCCACTGACAGATGCCCTGATGCCAGTGATGGCGTTTTACGGCTTTGTGGAAGCCCTATCTCGCGCTCGAGGCCGCAATCCGGACGAACCCCAGCACCTTCAGAAAGTGACCCAAACACTATGACCGGCATAACTGCTTTTACAGGCGCGCGCATTTTTGATGGAGAAAGCTGGCACAATCGGCACGCGCTACTCGTAGACCAGGGTAGTGTCGTGGGGATCGTTGAAACCGGATCTCTGCCTGAGAACTGTGACCTGCATCCATCCAGAGCCGCCTTTATTGTGCCGGGCTTCGTCGATCTGCAGGTCAATGGCGGCGGTGGCGTGCTCCTCAACGACGTGCCGACATGTGAAGGCATTCAGACTATCTGCGCTGCCCACGCCCGCTTTGGAACCACGGCACTGCTCCCAACGCTGATTACCGATACTCCCGAAGTAACCGATCAGGCGATAGCCGCCGGAAGCGCGGCTTTTGCAGAAAATGTGCCGGGTTTTCTCGGTCTGCATCTGGAAGGGCCCCATCTGTCCAAAGCCCGAAAAGGTGCGCATGAGGAACAACTGATCCGGGTGATGGAGCCGCTGGATCTGCAGCGATTGTTATCGGCTCGGAAGAAACTCAACAACCTGATGACGACAGTTGCCCCGGAAAGTGTGACGCCAGATCAGGTCGCGCAGCTCGCTGAGGCCGGCATTGTTGTCAGCATGGGGCACACTAATACGCCCTGTAATGCAGTGGATGAATATGTTGAAGCGGGAGCCCGCCTGGTAACCCATCTATTCAATGCAATGAGCGCATTCAGTCATCGTGATCCAGGCCTTGTGGGCGCAGCGCTTCAAACCGGCGCACTTTCAGCCGGTCTGATTGCTGATGGATTTCATGTCGATCCAATCGCCATCGATGTCGCCCTCAGGGCGAAATCCGGCCCGGGTCGAATTTTCCTCGTGAGCGACGCGATGTCGTCCATTGGAACGGATCTCCGGTCATTTGAACTGAATGGCCGCACGATCCATCGCGAGGGCGGACGACTCACGCTTGCAGATGGCACCCTTGCCGGAGCCGATATCGATATGAGTGCCTCGGTGCGATATCTGATGGATCATGTCGGGGTGAAAAGCGAAGAAGCCTTGCGCATGGCATCGACTTTCCCGGCTGAGGCTTTGGGGCTTGATACCAAAGGCCGGTTGGGAAAAGGCTGTGACGCGGACCTGATCGAGTTGGACGAAAGCTTTCACGTGCAGACCACGTGGATTGGCGGGCAAAAGAATTTCTCCACGCCCTGAAATTGGCATGCAGCGCCAATTCCTTTAGAGCCTATCGAATATTCGCATCTCAAAGGAAAATCGCGGTGAACATTCTTGTAACCGGCAGCAGCGGGCACTTGGGCGAAGGACTCATGCGAGTGCTGCGAGCCAGAGGAACCTCAGTTTGCGGTCTTGATATCAAGCCCGGTCGCTTTACCGACAGGATCGGCTCTATTGCCAATCGTCCTCTGGTTCGGGAGTTGATGCAGGACGTCGATGCCATCATTCATTCGGCAACGCTGCACAAACCTCATGTGGGTACCCACGACAAATCTGACTTCATAGAAACCAACATCAACGGCACGCTGGTCCTGCTGGAAGAGGCGGTGGCAGCCGATATCGGCACCTTTGTTTTCACCAGCACGACAAGTGCATTTGGTGGCGCATTAACACCGCCTTCCGGAAGACCTGCGGCCTGGATCGACGAAGCAGTTGTTTCCGTGCCTAAAAATATATACGGAGTGACAAAAACAGCGGCAGAAGATTTGTGCCATCTCTTCAACCGTCAAGCCGGTTTAAATGCAATTGTGCTGAGGACATCCCGCTTTTTCCCTGAAGAAGATGATAACAGAGCGATCCGTGATGGGTTTTCCGACCAGAATGCTAAAGCCAACGAATTCCTCTATCGGCGGGTTGATATTGAAGACGTCGTGTCAGCCCATTTAAATGCAATAGATCACGCCGCAATCGTTGGATTTGGTAAATACATCATCAGCGCCACAACACCATTTGAGAGAGAAAATTTACACGCTCTCCGACTTGACCCGGCATCCGTTGTTGAAATGCATGTTCCTGGATTTCAAAAAATCTATGACAGCAAAGGCTACGGCATGTTTTCGTCCATCGACCGGATTTACGACAATAGTGCGGCCCGCCGTGATCTGAATTGGAAGCCGACCTATGATTTTGCGCGCATTTTGAACCAGGTCGACAGCGGGTCCCCTATTGGCAGCGACCTCGCGCGGAATATCGGAAAACTCGGCTATCACGATGAAAAATTTGAAGATGGCCCCTACCCGGTCGAGTAAGTTCTCATGATATTAAGACACCAATGCCCACCACGCTTTTCATCAGCGAGGCAGGCATCGGAGTGGCCTATTGTTCGAGGTATTTAGTCAGCAACCTGTTATGACTTCGGCAGCAGCACCGCGTCGATCACGTGGATTACACCGTTGGATGTGTCGATATCCGCTGCTGTCACGTTCGAATCGTTGATCTTCACACCCGAAGTCGCGTTGACCGCGATTTCCTGCCCCTGAACCGTCGCCACACTCATTTCCTTACCGGCGATGTCGCCCGCCATCACTTTGCCGGGAATGACGTGATACGTCAGCACAGCGACCAGCTGCTCCTTGTTTTCCGGCTTCAACAGGTTTTCCACCGTACCAGCTGGCAATTTGGCAAATGCTTCGTCACTTGGGGCAAAAACCGTAAACGGTCCATCACCCTTCAGTGTGTCGACTAGTTCGGCCGCCTGGACGGCTGCAACGAGGGTCTTGAACGTACCGGCTTCTACGGCCGTATCGACGATATCTTTCTTACCGCCGGCCACTGCTGCCGCGGTCATTGCCAAGCCAAAAATAGCGGCAATTGCGATCTTGAAAAGTTTCATGATGTCCTCACTCCAAAGCGTTATTCCCAAACCCGATCAGGGTACGCCTTCTGATCAAGGGCGGATCACACATAGGTGAGAAACTATTTAAGATAGTTCGATTTAATTCTTTATTTTCAATAGTTTATTTTTATTCTTATTTATCAGAACAAGTCCCACTGAGCAGGCATCTCGAACGTTTGAGGTAGACCGAGCGGAGTTATCTGATCAATTCCCCGCACGATAACTCGCGATCCTGCGCAACGCAGCGGCGACGCACGTTTCCACCTTTGTCCATTGCCCTGATTTGCCATTTGCGAATGTCCAGACGGTCCAAGACCAAGAAGCCGAAGCCCGCCTCCCCGTAAACACCCTGTGCGATGTCACCGCTGAGACTGATATCCGCTTCCTGGTCTCCAGGGGCCGGATCGAGTTGTGTGCCGCTGTTGCCGGCAATGATCTGGATAGGAGCGTCCGCCATATCCAATGCCTGAGAAATATGAATATGTCCGGATAGGATGAGTGTGATTGCTGATGGCATTACCCGTCCAAAGGCCGTTTTTTGCGTCTCGTCTCCGGTAATCGTCGTACCAAATGCCTTGAGGTAGGCCCATAAAGGCCGATGGGTCAAAAACCAGGCTTCATCCCCAAGACCTTCGAAAACGCGTTCCGCATTCGCACGATAGGTGGAAAGATACGCAGGATCGCTGCGGGGCGATGTTCCCGCTGCCACATCAAAGGTAATCAGATCCAAACCGTCTATCGTGGTTTTCCACGGAGCCGTTACCGCCGGACAATCTGCCGGCACGGGGCCATTTGCCATATACCGAAACCACCCCACAGCGTTTCGGTTGCAGGTCTCATGATTTCCGCGCACAAATATGATAGGCACTTGCGCCATCAGTGAGCGGGCGGGGCCAAACCAATCCGAAATCCAGGTCGCCAGCCGATCTCCATAAGGCGATCCCTGACAGTTGCCCGAAGGGGGGCACGCTGAAGAGCGGTAGATATAGTCTCCAACGTGAATGACGAGATCAGGCTTGTATTGCTCGATGCTGGCAACAATTTCCCCCAGTGGCCAGGCTTCTGCATTGTTGCAAGCCTGCACCCGACTGCCGCGAATACGGCAACCAGTATCTCCGACAGCGACAATCCGTTTTACCTCAGGTTTCAGGAGCGGCAAGACTTCGCCATCGAGGGTGGCGTTGAGAACGCTGCGAGAAACCACTTTTTCACAAACGAAACCAGGATGATCGGGCTCGGCCACCGCGCGGACATCCATCTCGACGATGCGGCCATCTATCTCAAGTTCCGGGCAGGATTCGGCTTTTTCGATGCTGCGAATTATCTGGCTGGACCCCTCACCCAACTGAACCCATTGGTACTCGGTCGCCACAGCAACCGACTGCGCGTTCACAAACCCAAAACTCATGGCCAAAACAAACAAGTACTGCTTAAACATCATGATACCGGCAGCCACCCTATATTGCGATTCAGTCACAATCTTAGGCGCACTCAGCATCGTTCACCAACCTGTTATTTGATGTGTCATCCGTTGGTTTGACCGCTGGACAACTGACGCCGATCATTGCCAAGCGCGTGAGCGCTGGAGGTACTGCTTTATGAGATCCCTGATCGTTCTGTCTTTGGTTTTTCTGATCTATGGAAATCCAATACAACGTGTTTCCACCGCTTCAGCTGGAGAAGACGATTTCATAAATACTCTGACCGGAAAATGGCAGGGGTCCGGCATTGTCAAGGTGAAAACCACCGCACCAGGCATCGCAGTTGACTGCAAATTCCGCTCAATAGCAGACGAACAATCTCTATCATTGGATGGGATTTGCCGCGCGTTCGTTGTGATCACAAAACGCATTTCGGCAGAGCTCGTGATTGCAAACGGTCGCTATTCCGGCGTCTATCGCGGTGCACGCACAGGCCCTGCGACCCTTGGCGGCAGTCGCGAGGGTAACGATGTGGCATTGAAAATCGGTTGGGCTGGAATCGTTAATGGCGACCAGATGGCGCAAATGAATATTCAGCGGCGCGGTGCCAATCAGCTGGTACTTGAAATCTCCGACACCGATCCGGAATCCGGCCAGGTTCTGACCACGAGCAGGATTGAGCTGATGCGGCGGTCCACCAACTGAATTTTCAGAAAAGCGATGGCTTTCGACGCACCATCCTTCACGTTCCAACACATCCTGGTGAGGCACCTTCAGTCTGGACTGTCCCGGCCTAGATTGACTTGAAGGAACAAGTGAAGGACGCAAGAATGCAGTTTCCCCGCCCTCTCAGTCGAGCGCTTCTAGGCGCAGTGCTCGCGATATCCATGCCTGCGCTGACCAAGAATGCAGAAGCCCAAAACGCTCCGGTTCCCTTGCCGGAAGCTCAGCGCATATCATCGGATAAAGTGCGGGACCAGTCCCTCACCGTCGTTCTTGGCGATGCTCAACAGCGAAAACAGGCGCTGGACTTTCTCGTGCAGCGGGGCAAGATGGATGTTGTGCCGTCCTTGGTTCTGTATATGCGACTGAGTCAGAACAATCGTGAAATCACCTCGGCGTTGAAAAAACTCACCGGCGAAGATCTCAACACCTGGAAAGATGCGATGTTATGGCAGGAAGCCCATCCGGAAGTGGTTCCTCACGAGAGCTACCGGGAAATCAAGCTCGGCCACTTTGCTAATATCGATCCGAATTTCCTCCAGTTCTTCGACCCGAAAACCACTCACCGCGACAAGATGAAAATTCGTCTCGAAGAGATCACATGGGGCGGCGTGCGGGTGGATGGCATTCCCTCACTCGACAATCCCACGCTGATCACGATCGCAGAAGCGGATTATCTGCGGGATGATGACCTTGTATTTGGAGTGGAGATCAACGGCGATGTGCGCGCCTACCCGCTGCGTATCATGGGCTGGCATGAAATGTTCAATGAAGTGATTGGCGGAGTGCCAGTGGCCCTCGCCTATTGCACCTTGTGTGGCGCCGGCATTCTGTTTGAGACGAAGATAGAGGGTCGCAAAAAACCGTTGATTTTTGGATCATCCGGTTTTCTCTACAGGTCCAACAAGCTGATGTTCGATCGAGAGACCAACAGTCTTTGGAACCAGTTTACCGGTGAACCGGTATCGGGAAAACTGGTGGATAAAGGTCTCAAACTTAAGATCCGCCCCGTTACCATAACGTCATGGGGGGAGTGGAAAACGGCTCATCCGGATACCAGGGTGCTGTCACTGGATATCGGGCACAAACGCGACTATGGATCAGGCGTGGTTTATAATGATTATTTTGCCAGCCCCGACCTGATGTTCCCCACTACAGTGCGGGACGAAAGCGAAGTGAAGCGAAAGGAATATGTTTTTGGCATCCGGGAGTTCGGTGCCGCCAAAGCCTGGCCCGTTAAAGCATTCAAGAGAAAACGCGTGATCAACGACAGAGTCGGCGCTACTGACGTTGTCCTGATCGGTGATGCGAAAACCAGAACCGTTCGTGCTTACCAACGGGATGGACAATCCTTCAAAGCCGGAAGAAAATCCGGCACATTGAAAGGACCCGGTGGTATCTGGAGCATATCAGAAGACTTTGTCACGGGACCAAATGGAGAGAAATTACCCCGCGTTCCCGGACATGTTGCCTACTGGTTTGCCTGGGATGGTTATTTGGGCCTCGATAGCGATCTCTATAAAGGCTAGTTTGCCAGTGTACTTACCGATGACATTGGCTGGCAGCAAAGCATGTATTCCGAAGACTCCTTTCATACACTGAGTTCAGGCGGACAAATTGGATTGCTCTGCCTGTCTTTGTCTTTGACGATTCTGGTATTGATTGCTGCCTGGCGATTGATGCGTGGCAGACCTCTCTCGGTTCGGATCGCCATCGCCATCGTGCTGTTTCTTCTTTTTGTCTGGCTGTCGCCGCAGGTCTACTACACCTATTACCTGATAATATTTGAAGGTCTGCCGCTGCAAATTGTGGTTCGCTCACCCCCTGGACCATGGCAGCTGGCCAATCTCATGTTTTTTCAAGATGGCACGAATTTGTCTGCTCACGGGAAAGGGCTGCTGGGCTGGTTGCTGCTACTTCTTGCTGCGCTGCGACCAAAATACGAAAGAGCGGATGTCAAATGAGTATCCCCTCATTGGGGGCGGTCTGGCGCATTGAGCTTGAAAAGGACAACTTCTCCAGCCGGACCGGAATCCAGCGCCCTGTCAAATGTCATCCCCAGACGCTCCATAATAGCGACGGAGGGCGCGTTGGCGCGATAGGCACGGGCGACGATGCGATCAAGGTGGTGATGTTCAAAAGCCGCTCGGGCGACCTCATCAGCGGCTTCTGAAGCCAATCCTTTGCGCCAATAGGACGGTTTGAGCCACCAGCCAATTTCGGTTTCGTCAAGCATGGAGAGCGGTGCCAAGCCGCAGAATCCGATAAATGCGCCATCAGCCCGGTCAATGAGTTTCCACAGACAATAGCCGAGCGTCTCGTGATACGCACTCTGCAGTCCCATGAACCAGCCGATCTTTGCGTCCGACCACGTATCGCCACTCGAAATGAAGCGCATCACCTCAGGGTCTCGTGCCAAAACAGCGAACGCATCAAAGTCGTCCAGACTCCACGTCTGCAAAAGCAACCGGGGTGTTTCGTGAACAATCATGCGATGGGTCTGCCTGTGCTTCCATGATGTGAATGGACACAAATCTTAAACAGGGTACTCAGGGTTTTTGCAACTGCGCGGATAATGTGCCGCGAAGGCGCACCTTTCCATCGACAATTATCGCAGATATATCGTCATAGGCCGTCACGTCCGCAAGCGGATTGGTGTTGAGGAGCAGAAGGTCGGCCTGCTTGCCCGGCTCAATGGTCCCGATCCTGTCATCAAGACCAAAGGCGCGCGCATTGCCCAGCGTCGCTGCGCGGAAAATTTTCTCCAACGGAATCCCGGCATCCGCCCAGCTGACCATTTCCAGATATCCATTCAACCCCGGTGGATTGCCAATCCCGTCTTGAGAGGGTGTATCACTTCCCAGCAATAATTCACCGCCGGAACGGTAAAACATCATCATGGTATCCCGCACGCGCTTGATGGAAACATCAATCAATGTCTCAGGGCTCGTTTCCGGGTGCGGATTGTGCTTGTTGTAAATTTCCAGCAGAAATTCATGCGACCACCGACCATTTTCCGAATGCAGGTAAGTTAAAAGCTCGGGTGCAAGAACAGCCGCCATTCCGGGTTCATCCAGCGAACGCCAGGTTAGTGTGTCTCTTTCCCCCTCAACAATCCTCAGTGTCGGCTGAACAGCAGTTCCGGCTTGGACGGCGTTGCCAATCGCGGATTTGGCCTCCTTCGTCAGCGCTGCTTCGCGCCGATCTCCATTCCAGTGCCACAGCCCATGGCCAATCACATCAGCACCGGCAGCGACAGCCCGCTGCCAGGCATCTGCACTGGTTGCATGCACAATGAATATCAGTCCTTTGTGATGGGCCGCTGTCGCAAGACTGCTGAGTGTGTCATCGCTCGGAACAGGCCAGTCAAACGTTCCGCCAAATCCGGCTTCAACGTATGTTTTCAAGCAGATCGCACCGGATTGCACCACTCGCTGAACAGCAGCATCAACGTCATATCGCTTGGGCTCCAGCCGGACCGGCCAGTGCTTTTTGTGCCCTGCCTCATAAATCAGATTGGGAAATGCTTTGTGCACGAATTCAGCGGGGACGAATACTGGTCCGTATCCACCCGCAACCCGAACGCCGCGCCCGCAATGATAGACATGCGGCGCGATCGGTGTCTCAGGTAGCCATCCATTTCGTTTCGGATCATAGTCAAGATCAATAACACTGGTAAAGCCGTGATATAAAAAGCTACGGGGCAACTGCCGCATATAGGACCGATTGAGCCTCGCGAACTCGTCCGGATTATCCCGGAACACCATCGGATTGTGGCCAAGGTGCACGTGAGAATCGATCAAGCCGGGGATGAGAAATTTACCGCTACCATCGATCAGGTGCTCTGATGCCGGATTCATCCCCGTCTTGGTAACGCTCAATACTTTGCCGTCTTGTATCAGGACGTCCATATTGTGACGAGGCTGATCCAGATGAGCGGAAATAACAGTAACGTTCTCAACCAGCGTAGTTGCGACTGTCTGGCTCTCCTCAGCTGCGGCAAGCTTGACCGAAAGTGACAGGAAGATAATGATCCGGGTGAGATAAAGAAGCATGACAGAACTCCAAATTGATCCTGCCTATGGTCGTAGGGAATTCCGGGCTGCCTATCGTCCTGAAACGCGATAAAGGACAGGTTCATGACCACTGTGGTTGCCAAGGATTGTTCATGCTGCGATCAATGCCCAATGCCTGAGTAAAAATGCAGAGCTCCACGCTTGTCATTCTCATAGGAACAACGCCGCTTGGCCTGATGATGTCCGCCTATCTTTTCGGACTTGCCAGACGCCACCGCTTTGTCGTCGCCAGCACAATGCTTGCTCTGGCCTTTGCACTGGTATCGTTATCGGCGGCCCTGTTGGCCATTCATCTGGTCTATGACATTCCGGTGCTTGTTCGAATGCGGGCGTTGATTGGCCTGCTGGCGGTTCCGTGTCTCTATCTCTATTTTGCGTCAATCAAAACCGAGGATGAGCGACTGTCACTGGGACAGTTGATGCACCTGCTCCCCGTTCTTGCTGGAGCTATCGTTCTGGCGATAAAGATGACGTGGTTTCTCGACGTCGTTCTCGCCGCGACGTTATTGATTTACACTCTGGCACTCATTGTCCTGTGGCAAAATCGGGAGAATCGATTTGCTTCTTTGGGAACCTACGCCCCGCAGACAGTGCTCTGGCTTCAGGTTGTCATCCTGTTTTTGGCTCTCAGCTTGGTTCTGGACGTTCTCATATCGTTTGATCTGGCTGATGGAGGATTATTGCAGCAATCCACGCCGCTGCTGCTCTCCATTGCCTCACTGATCGCGCTTGTCTCTTTTTCCCTTCTCGGTGCACTTGGCCGTCCATCTCTGTACGAGCACTTCTACAATCTCGCTTCAGAGGTGGACTTGATCACGCCGCGACAAATCAGCGTGCCAACCGCCGAACAGATAGATCTGTCAGCCAGGGCGTTGGAATTGCTTGGGAAGTCGGATGTGTTATCGGATGACAGTCTGACTGTCACCCGACTTGCGCGTAGGCTGGGCGTGCCTGCCCGCAAGCTTTCGCAGGCCATCAACTGCGTCGATGGACGCAGCTTTTCGGATTTACTGAACGATCAACGTGTTGATCTGTGTAAATCGATCATGCAGGGGTGCCCGGACAAACCACTCCTGAACGTCATGATGGATGCGGGATATCTCACCAAATCCAATTTCTACAAACAGTTTTCAAAACGAACAGGCCGCACACCCGCGGCTTACCGAACGGAGATGCGGCACCAAAGCGACGCTTGAATTGCCAAGGGGCATTGCATGTCATAGCAACGCCGCCCCTGTTGCATTTATCCAGCTTTCAGTCAGACAATGTTTTTCAAATCCGAGGCGAACGTTGGGAAGGCTGTCGGAGCCTCCTTCAAATCGCTGACGGAGATTCCATGGCGCATTGCCAGAGCAAAAACGTGGATCAGTTCTTCACCATGGTGACCAACCATATGGGCGCCGACGATCTGATCGCTGTCATTGTCAACGATCAGCTTGGCCCACGCCACCGTTTCCGCATAGGACTTGCCAGAGAACCAGTCTCTCATGTCTGATATTTTGACGCTGACATTCAGGCCCTTATCCTGTGCTTCCTTTTCGGTCAGACCGACCGTACTCAGGGCCGGAACGGTATAAACGGCGCTGGGAACAGCGGTATAGTCCGGTTTTTTTGTTGGTCCGTTTACAATGTTATGTCCGACAATCCGCCCCTCGTGGGTCGCCAGTGGTGACAATTGGGCCGCCCCCACCAATGCATCTCCCGCAACCCATACGGCCGGGTTTGAAACGGAGCGCAAGTGGCCATCGACTTCAACACGAATACCATCATGTTTGATGTCGGCCGCAGCAAGATCGAGCGTATCGACATTGGCGACCCTGCCCGCACCATTCACCACACGATCAGCGTTTGCCGTGAGATCTTTCCCCTCATGGGTATAGGAGACGACCAGTTGACCGCCGGTTTCTGAAATTGAACCCACTGCAACCCCGGTTTTAATCGTTACACCCAGACGTTCTGTCTCAGCCTGTATTGTTGCAACCGCATCGGAGTCCATGCGCGGCAACAGCTGCGGCATCACTTCTAGGATTGTCACCTTCGACCCGGCACGGGCATAGACATGACTGAATTCCATGGCAATGACGCCCCCGCCGATAAACACGACTTCGCCTGGCAGTGTCTCTTCAGAAAGAACGTCGTCGGATGTGATCATGTGATCGGCGCCGGCAAAATCGAGCGTCCGAGGTTTTGACCCCGTCGCGATGACAATGTTGTCACCCTCAATCTTAGTTCCATCGACATCGATTGTATTTGGGCCAACAAACTTCGCGTGTCCCTGAAAAACCGTACCTCTCTTTTCGGCGACGCCTTTCATCGCATCCGGAATAAAATCGATCATGCCTTTTTCGCGCTGGATGAGTTTTCCCCAATCCAATTTCGGCTTTCCCACTTCAATCCCGTGAACGGAAGCAAGCTCGATTTCATGCAAGGCATGACCCGCGGCAACCAACACCTTTTTGGGTGTGCAACCGCGATTGGGACACGTTCCGCCAAAATCCCATTCCTCGACAAAAGCAATGGATTTGCCGGCTTCGCTCGCGACAGCAGAGACGCCGAAACCCGCATTGCCTCCACCAATGATAATGATATCGAAATGCTTGGTCATGGCTTTGCCTTCAACAGTTTTTGAGTGGTCTGATCGGAAAGAACAGCTTGAGGGAGATAGTTTGCAAATGCCAGCCGTTCAATGCCACGGTGTCGCGGATACAGAATTCAGCGCCCTATTCATCGACACAAGTGATCACAAGTGAGTGACGTCTGGTTGAGCGTCGCCCCAATGTAAAGAGAATAGGCAGTGGCTCACATTTTCAATCGATGGTTCCAACCACTCTAAACTGATCTGAGCTGACTGGATGTGCCCTCGTCTCATGCAATGCTGCATGCAGGCGTCTAGTCGTCTATCTTTCGGGCATCGAACGGAAGGTCCGCAAGCTGCTCCCGCGACATATGTTTTACGTCTGGGTGGGAAAGTGGGTCACGCCACCAGTGGGCACGCGACGATTTTCTGTGAAGGGAATTGTTAAATTTCAGGTGTTCAAACAAGTTTCTTATATAATTTAGCATAGCTACAATATAGCGCGTTATTTTTCCATAAAAAATCGACTTATTCTGCAACACGATATAGATATTCTATATGAAAAATCTCAACCTTATTCATCTGAGCGGTCTGCGCGCAGTGGAAGCAGTCGGCCGGCTTGGAAATTTACGAAAGGCCGCTGATGAACTCGGCGTCACGCCCGGTGCCGTCAGCCAGCAGGTTCAAAAAATCGAATCTCAACTGGACCGCCCCTTGTTCGAACGTCTCCCCAAGGGGCTGCGGCTTACAGCGCTTGGTGAACGGATTCAACAGCATCTTACCAGTGGCCTGACCGAACTCTCCGCAGGTATTGCACTGGCCCATCAATCTGAAGAGAAAACACTCACCGTTTCCGTCGCTCCCGTATTTGCCGAAAAGTGGCTGGTATGGCGACTAAAGCGTTTCAACAAGCAACATTCCGGCATCCGCATCCGGGTCGATGCCACGACGGAACTGATCGATCCGGACCTGTCCGATGTCGACATCTGCATTCGCGTCGGAAGAAATCCCAAAGACGTCAAATCATCGACCAAACTTCTGGACCAGCGTGTGTTTCCGGTTTGCAGCCCGGCGCTGGCAAAGGAAATCAAGTCTCCTGCTGATCTGGCCAAGTTGCCGATCATCCGTGACTCAGGCGAAATGTTCGGATGGAACACCTGGCTTGAACCCAACGGCCTGGATGAAGAAATTCTCGGAGCAGGTCCTACCTATTCCGATGGATCATTGTGCCTTGATGCTGCCATCGCCGGACAGGGAGCTTTTCTTGCCTGGGAAACTCTCGCCTGCGATGCCCTGCGCTTCAAACGCCTGGTTGCCCCCTTCCCTGATCGCTATGCCACTGACTACGCTTACTGGCTCATTGTCGGTCGCCATCGCCGGACGTCACAAAGCGTGCGCGACTTTGAAACGTGGTTGAAGTTCGAGCTAAAGCGATCAATGACGGAATCGGCCCTGTAGGGGCTCGCGCGAGTTATGCAATGCCACGGACACTCTTGCTGTTAATCGTGTGTCTCCCAACGAAAAAGACAGTACGGAAACCGCTGTCTTGATCTGCACTGTCTGCGCTGAGCAGATCAACGAAAACAATCCGATGGATCCCCACCACTGGCGCTGCCTCAATGAGAGCATGTGGAGCCAGGATCCCGCCATCCAGGTCATCGCATGGCGCTTGTTAAATCGTCTCCAGTCCGAATATTGGGCCCGGGATTTACTGGATATGCTGTATCTGGACGACCAAACGCTGGTATGGGCGAAACAAGGCATCCCGGTTGAAGACGAGGATGAAGAAACCATCATCCATAAAGATATCAACGGTGCGACCCTTGCGGCGGGTGATACGGTGACCCTGGTGAAGGACCTCAAAGTCAAAGTGCCGGTTTTACGGCCAAACGCGGCACCGCCGTTCGCAACATTTCGCTCGTGCAGGACAACGCCGCCCAAATCGAGGGTCGCGTAAACAGCCAGCACATCGTTATTCTGACGGAATTTGTGAAAAAGGCCGGGTGAATACCCCGATCGAACCTCTCAGGGTCCGATCAGTTCCCGCACTCTGCACCTTCCTGACCAGCAAGTAATTTTGCGGCTGCTGCACAGTAGAGACTGTCGGCAATTGCCGCGTGCCCCTCGGCCGTAGGATGCACCGGGCCACCCAGGGTGCGAACGGCGAGATAAAAGGCGTTGCCCTTGTCTTTCGCTTTCTCCGTATATGCAGGACCCTTGAAATGCTGCTGCAGCAAATACGAGTCATTAAAGGTTCTGAACCAGCGTTGCCGTTTTGCGTAAGGGTAAAAATCATCCACCGGGTGAAAAACACGCCATGTATCATTGTTCTTATGTTGAAATGGCAGATCCAGTTTTTCATGGGCGGTATCAGCCGCTGGTGAGGTTGCACAGATACCGTGCGGCTTGAATCTTTCCACAAAAGTCTCTGCGATCGTAAACCCATGAGCATCAGCATGCTGACGAATTGTGTTGTTCAAGTGTTTCATCACGCCCTGAGCGTCTGCAATTGTCACGGGCCTGTTCGTGTCATTACGTCCTGCGAGATTGAATAATCGGGTTGCATTCATCCCACGCCGGCCGGAAGCGCAAAGCTCCTCATTTTCATCATGGGCCGGCGAAGGATAAAGCGACATCACCACCTTGCCGGGGTCGTCAATTTCCAACTTTTTCTCAAAAGCCAGAGCCAGCATCGCAAATCTCTGGTTCAGATGGCCGATACGTTCGTTCGCTTCGTCCAGCGAAATGCCGCCTGCCGCCATGCGATAAACCGGCGCCATCAGATCTCCAAAAATGCTGTCAGTCGCACCGCTGGTCATAACCGTACTGGTCACCAGCGGTGCAAATCCCATATCGTTGCCACCGAGACTGACGAAGAGCACATCAATGTCCCGCTTCAAAGGTGCGGTGCGCAGATGCGGATTTTTGCGAAATTTGTTGAGGCCGGGCCAATTCTTACAGTAACTGTTCCTGACCTTGATCTCTCCAGTTGAACCGTATTTCAGATGCGTACTGTTAAAGACGTCCTTTTGATGCAGCATATTGGGGAAAGACCGGGGATTGGGAGCAGACCCGACGTTCTGCCCAAGTGCACCAACCAGCGCGCCAATTTGAGGCTCAAGAAATCTGTCATGCGCCCTTCCCCATGTTGTGCATTCACGCCCATCCTGAGGCCAGAATACGCCATCGGTAATTTCAGCCCCCGAACAGGCGAAACTGACATATGTCACCGCATGATGCCGATCTCCGGATAGTGCCAGCGCAATAGCGGCCCGGGCATGCGGACTGTACATTGACCGGTGACAGCGCCGATCGACCCATCTCGCACTGGAAAACGGCGCGATGGTTCCATCGGGACGGGACTTTCGACGCGGAACACCAAAATCTGACAGTTTCGCCCCTTTGCTGTCGGGACGGTAACGTGGACGGATGGTTCGTTCAGCATCAAGTACTGTTGGCAAATCGGGGTTCCCTTCACCCGATGCAAAAGAGTCGCCCATGCTGGCCACCACAAAGTCACGAACTTTGACGGTGGCCGGTTCCAGTACCTCCCCTCCATACGTGGCTGCAAACGTCAGGCTACTCTCGTAAGGTATGCGGGCCAAAACATGATCGGGGCATGTATCGAAGGAAAGTTCAGATTGTTCGCGGGACTGCACCAGGGCATTATCTTCCAGCAGGCCGGTTCCCGGCTCCAGACCATCAATCACTTCAATTCGGCACGCGGAATGCGGATCGGTGCCGCCTGTGATAATCAGCTTCACCACATGGCGTTTTGGGAACATGTATTCGTTGGCCCCAAATATGTTTCCCGGATCACTCAGGCAATTGAAGAAACTCTGTGTCGTCGCATTCCAACAGGTACCGGCGCCGGCAGAACTGTTTTCCCGCACCCGTAGCAAGGATGACCACCCAAGACGCGGTTCGACGGTTTCCGGTTCTCTTCCTTCCTCCCTGCGCATGGCCTCAATCGTGGTGCTGGGCGTCAGGCTGGAATTCGAAAGATGCGTGTTCCACCAGGCGGGTTCATTCAGCAGCGCCTCCATGGCACTGACGCGTCGATCAGTAAAGTCAGTGGCCTTTGCAGCTTCTTCATAGGCAAGTTCGTGAATACGATGATCTGATTGAAAGCGAAGGAAGCGGAAGGGTTGCACTACTTCCCACGTCAGCTCCGCACTCCGGACATTCCCTCCGCTAAGAACCAAGAGCACCAAGACCAGAACAGGACACCAACGCATCATCTGCTCATCCTCGTTTTATGTTTAAAAACAATAACTTAAAATATTTCGCCTCTATGATAAACTGTTTTGACCTTTGGCCAAAGTATTTAGTCGCCATACACTGAAATTAGCTGCACGGCTCTCAAATGTGGCTCTGCTATCAGCGCAGGATTACTTTGTTGCGAGCACTTCCGGCCAGCGCCGGTCGCCTTCCTCGATAAAACCTGGAATGTCCTTCTCCCAGTTTTCCTGAACACCATCATTGTAATTGAGGTAAAGCTTCCCATCCACAATCGACCAATTCTGTGGCTGGGTAGAGTAAAGCTTGCCTTTCTCCGCAACCGCCCAGGCACAAAAGCCTCCATATTGTGGGGCGTAGCGGTCAGGATCGGCAAGGAAGGTTTCTCGATTGTCTGCCGACGCAAAATGCCAGGTGGTGCCGTTCCAATCAGCTGCAAATTTTTCGGAGCCCAAAACAGGTTTTTGTTCCGTAAAATAGGAGACTGGATCGGTGCCCCGGATGGCAACTCCATTTTCGCTAAAAACCGGTCGTGCCTCCAGTTCCTCAGGTAGTAGGGACATCAAGACGGCGCCGCCACCGGCAGCAAGAACAAACGTTGCGCCTGCACCAATCAATAGCGTTCGTCGGTTCAGTTTTCTCATTTTGTATTCTCCGTAGATTGCCCCAAATATAGGAGACTCTGCGGGAAGCTGCCAGACACATGTGGCTGACCCTACCGTGATACCCCCTGATCACTGCGTGCGTGATGGCTGCGTGGCCCTTTCATTTGCAGATCCGGCTATTTTTCCTATGAGATTTTGCGAAAAATCAAGGTCTAAATCCGAGAATCCCATAGAGTCGGGAGGCGCAACAATGGCGAAAGGTTCGCCCATGAAAATCCTCCTCATTCAGGGCCACCCCGATCGTGCAAGGGGTCATCTATGTCATGCTCTGGCAGATGCTTACCTCGACGGTGCCCGCTTTGGCGGGCATGATGTTGAACTCTTTGAGTGCGCCCAGCATGAATTTCCAGTGCTGCGATCGGAAGCAGACTGGAAAGAAGGTTCCGATAGCGTTCCCGCCTCTCTTCAGGGTATACAGCAGGCGCTGATCGACACAGATCATGTTGTGCTCATTTATCCTTTGTGGCTCGGCACGATGCCCGCTCTGGTGAAAGCGTTACTTGAACAGTTGTTACGCCCCGGTGTGGCGCTGGATTATGTCGCAGGCTACCCAAAGCCGATGCTCAAAGGTAAGTCCGCCCGCATCGTCATCACCATGGGCATGCCCGCGCTGGCCTATCGGTGGTATTTCTTCGCTCACAGTTTGAAAAATCTTGAACGCAATATCCTGGGCATGGTTGGCTTCAAACCGATCCGCAGTACATTGCTGGGCATGGTCGTAAACGCGTCCGAAAGCAAACGGCAGAAGTGGTTTACCAAGATGCGTTCGTTGGGTGAACGGGCAATATGATCGGCCGGGAGCAGCAATGATGCCTTCAGCCACTTATTGAAAATTGCGTCCGTTCCACTGCATCTGGCTCTCGGTTCCTCCATGGCCGAACAAACGAATAACCGGAACCGGGTCGGCGCTGATGCCGCCGATCAGGCCCAGGAAATCTTCCTCCAACTGCAACAGCGGCCCCCTTCGGACGAAAATCTTGATAGTACAAACCTGCATGCCGCAAAATCCGCTGCGGCTGCGACCGCCATGACATTCAATGGCGTCGTGAGCGATGATGAGATCTTTTCGGCCATCTCCGGTAAAGTCTCGCTCGATAAAGCCCTCAAGACGAATACGACCGCCTCGACCTTCACAGGCAGACTGCAATTCCTGCTGCAGGAGATAGTCAGCAGCTTTTGATGCCGCGAAACCGGTTGACGGCAGCAACAAGAGTCCGGACAGTAAAAACAATATAAATCTCATGGTGCCCTCCTCCTCGGAATTCAGCATGAAAGCCGTGCCGATGGCGACAGCCCCGCTCAATCAGTCAACAACTTCCGAAAAAACACACGATCAAAGCCGTCTTCAAGCCTTCGATCCGTTTCAACATATCCGAGCGTCGGATAGAGCCGCAAATTTTCGGTCATCCTGGCGTTGGTGTACAGTTCGATTGAGTTCAGTCCGAGCGCTCGCGCCGTTTCCTCACAATAACTAATTAATCGCCTGCCGAGGCCCTGCCCGGCACATTCAGGCAATATCGCTACATTTTCCAGATGCATATGTTCACCGCGAGGGTAAAATACGATAAATCCAAGCAATCGAGCATTCTCTCCTTCGATCACACGTGTTTGTCTCAGCCGCACCTGGGCTGCAAAGTCGGCAATCATGGGAGCCGGTGCTTGCCCTATCCGCGCAGTATACTTTTCATAGGCCAGTTCAGCACAGGCCTGAATGGCCGGGACATCATCAGTTCTTGCGGTACGGATCAAAATTCAAGGACCTCGCTCGCGGCATTGACCAATCCAATGTCTCGATCAAAAAAAGTAGTCTTCAAACTCACCAAGCAGTTCACTGTAAAAAGCGTTCACCCGCGCTGACGGTTGACGGGTTGCAAATGTCTCTGCGAAGGGATCCGGCGCTGCGATGGTGCTGCCTGAGAGTTCCTGTAGTACGGCATGGCCGCAAAACGGTACATAGACTTCGGAATATCCGCCCTCGTGAACAAGAACCAACCGGCCATCACAAAGCTCAGAAGCTGCGTTCATCACCATTGCTGTCATACGTCCAAACGTATCGGCTGTCGCCATCATCCGGGACAAGGGATCGATTGCAGCGGCATCATAACCGCATGCAACAATGATCACGTCGGGTTGAAAATTCCGCAACTTGGGCAACACAAGTCGCTCCACCGCTTCAAGATAGATCTGGTGCCCAGCACCCGGTGGCAGCGGGATGTTCATGTTGAATCCAATGCCCGCATCCCGACCGCGATCTTCAGCGGCACCAGTATCGAGGGGGTAATTGTATTCCTGGTGCAGGCTGATCGTCAGCACATCGTCCCGATCGTAGAATATTGCCTCCGTGCCATTGCCATGATGAACGTCCCAATCAAGAACGGCGACACGCTCCGTCAGACCGGAAGCTTTCGCCGCTTCGATCGCGATTGCTATGTTGGCAAGGAGGCAGAACCCATTGGGAAAATCCGGCAGACAGTGGTGACCAGGCGGACGGGACAATGCATAGGCATTGCTCGTTTCTCCATTGAGAACGCTCAACAATGCGGCCTTGGCCAGTCCGGCAGACAAAGCAGCCAACTCGAACCCACCTTGCGCAAAGGGAGTCCGCAGTCCCAGTTCTCCACCGCCATTGTCCGAGTGGCTCTTGAAATCGTTCAAGTATTTTTCCGGATGGATCCGCACAAGATCTTCAGGTGTTGCTTCCGGCGCGCTCTGAGCCCGCAAGTCACTCATGAGACCTGTTACATCGAGCAGGTTTTTCAGCCGCCGCTTTGTTTCGGGGCTCTCCGGCAGGCCACCGGCTGCCAAAGGCTGTAAAAACCCGCCAATTGGCAATGTGAAGGCGTAATTTCCGCCCGCATGCCAGAAGCACCGTTCGTCCCAGAAAAAACCTGTCGTCATGGGTTCAGCTCCGATCAACGCGGTACGAATTCAAGTGTCGACAACATTCCCGGCAAATCAGCGTCCCAATCCCACTGACAGACCGCGGTCAACCGGCTGAGTATGTCCTCAAAATTACACATTGCTAGTTTGATATTGTAATCCGGGCCACGATCTTCCGCACAACTGGCGCAACCACCAACACGGTCGGGAATGCCACCATCCACGAAAAAATCCAGGACTCCATCCAGTCAACAAAAAACGTCTCGCTCATACCCAACGCACGAAATGTTGCAATGCCCGACACCACGAATGACATCAGACCGGACAACAGTAATCCGAACAGGATAGAAGCATATTTCTGTGGCATGAAAACATTCCGAATGGGAAAAGGCAGTGCTGCATCTCTATACGAAAGCCTTCAAAGATTCCATACGACCATTTGATGCACGCTGGCACAATCGATTGAACGACCTCCTCCGGCACCTCTATCTGGCATACCAAATGCTATCGCTTGTCAATCCGGCTCACATGCATATCCGGGCGAACCTCAACGATCCCGGTCGTCGGCAATCCTGCCCCTGCAGCAGCTCTTGCTGCAGCGCCCTTTACGTCGAATGTCGACACCGGCCCGCTCCATCCCGCAATATCGGGTGCAGGTGAGCCGCCAAAGCACAGCACGACATAGCCGGGTTCCTGAAGCCACTCAAAACTGTTGCCGTCTTCCCAAACAAACCACGGAAAACGATCACCACTTTTGATGGAACCAGAACGCGACCCGTCACTCAACGCGCTTTTCCGGTAGTCAATCAATGTCTGCGAAATCGTCTTGAACATTTGCCGCCGCAGCCGTTCAAACCGCAGGACTGTACCCAAAATGATCGGCAGCAACCGTGTTCTCAGGAAGCGTGCAACCTTCGACTTTGAGACGATCAAACCAAAAGCCCGGTCTGTTGTTTCGACTAGTCGAACACCAAATGGACGGCGCTCTTCATTGTAGGAATTCAGAATATCGGGCCGGCTCCATCCTTTAACTGCAGCGGCCAGTTTCCAGCCAAGATTTACGGCATCACCAAGACCGGTATTCATTCCCTGCCCCCCGGCCGGGCTGTGAATATGCGCCGCATCCCCGGCCAGAAAAGCGTTTCCTGAGCGGAAACTGTCCGTAATTCTGTGATGAACCCGATAGCCCGAATACCAACTGTGATCGACAACTCTGGCGGGAAAGCCAAGGTTTCCTTCGATATAAAACTTTAACTGATCAAACGAGAAATCATCCGGATCGACAATTGTAGGGGGCAGAATGCCAATTGCGCGATAATGTCCAGGCCCGGACATCGGAAAAAAAGCAAAGAAGTCTTTTTGGTTCAGCACCAGCAACAGCCCATGTTTTTCCAGCTCCATTTCCATGCTGACATCGGCAACGAAAAAAAGCTGCTCATTGGTGCTCCCTCGAAATGGCATATCAAGGAATTGTCGGACCGGACTACGCGCGCCATCACACCCAACGAGGTACTGACACTCGAATGGCTCTGACGTGCCGTCCGCTCGTTGCAACAGCCCCGCGTAGCCCTTACCCTGGACGCGCAGGTCTTTGACTTCCGTCGACCACAATATCTCACCGCCGCTTGCAGTCACTTTATTGCGCAGCAGGGCCTCATTGCGAGATTGTTCGAGGATAAACAAGTATGGAAATGGGCTCAGCCCGCGCCCAATTTCTCCAAACTCAAGTCCCGCTCTCACCCGACCGTTGACGATGAACCGCATGCCGGCGGCGATAAATCCTTGCCTGGTTGCTGCATCAGCAATGCCCAGTTGAGCATATTGTTCCAAAGTTCGCGCTTGAACCCCAAGCGCCTTGCTGACTTTGGTGATATCAGGTTTTCGATCGGCAATGACATGATCTGAACCATAGCGATGGAGTTGAGCGGACAGCATCAACCCGGTAGGACCGGCCCCCACTATCAGGATTGGCGTTTTGATCATCTGCTTTTCCAAGTTGTTCTGGAACGACTTCCTCTGAGATTACGAGAAATTCTTAGCAGACAGACCGGCCTGGCTCTGCGGTGAAGGCCACAATCCGAAAAGAAAATGCCACTCTCGTGGTAGATCCGGTGCGATCCGGAGTTCTCAAAGCTGCGAACTACACCCTATGCGAAGCGTTAGCTGCCCCCTTCCCGGAACGGACATTTCACGAATATCTCTCGGATTTAGCGGACAATCGACACCCAGTTGAACGATGATCGGCTGCCACGCATTTTGGTGTGGCGATGCAGCGTTCGAAGGGGCTCTCCTACCGGCATATTGGACACGGGCGATGTCTCCGATTCTGATCTCAGTGCCATTACTCAATTTGTAAGGAAGTGCTGCTAATTCATCGGGTGATGTCCTGATCTTTTTATCGGCTTCGGATTGAAATTTTCGCATTAAATCATTGATACCGATGCCAAAGCTCTTCATGCGGTTAAGGTCGATGTCAATCACGATCATCTCAACCGGTGTCATAGCCGGATTTTGCTCGACATTTAGCCCCGAGGCCGACCACGGCTTTTCCGGTGCTTCAATTTCAAGACTGTCAATGATGTCCGGAACATGGCAGGCATCTTGCAGGTTCCGATCGCTTTCCGGCATGCCCAGTATGAGACCATAAACATGTGAGGGATCATCAGGTCGCCACCAATGCCAGACGACAAAACGATAAGCTTTCAGCGGTGTCACGTCGAACTCAAGGATCTGAATATCAGCCGTCGTCCAATAGTGGTGCTTATTTGCGCCACCTGTTGATAATGCCGCCTGGTTGACGAGCACACGGCCCATCGGATCGACTGTTCCAGAGGGAAAGTTGAGCCTGAAAGGCACCAACCCACACGGCAGAAGTGTTCCCTCATCAAACACAAAACCCGACTCGACCTCAAAACTGTTCTCTTCCTGAAAGCCTCCAAGCGCAATTGATTCAAGAAGCTCCTTCCCAACCACGGCAGCCCAGCCCGAAAACAGTGGATGAGATGGGTCACCGTCAGCCCAACCGGCGGGGAGTTTCAGGCTGGCGACATCGTGATGCTGATATCCGATCTTGTAGGTTTTAACGATCCACTGACGCGTTTCGGTGACCCACTGCTCAAGAGGTGCGCGGAACAGGGAGCCGGCTACACTCAGGACGGCTATGATCACCACAACACAATAAGCCAGACGATCCCAGCGCCTCGCACCTGCACGCTCCGTACCGCTGAAATAGGCCCGCGCTGTCAACCGGGACAACAGGAAGACATTGACCGCATAGATGACGGCCGCGGCGATTCCGAAGCCACCGGTATCCCCGGATAACTGGTCAATTACCTCAATGAGTGTCAGTCCAAGATAGAGAATACGCGCCCAATTCGCGCCCATCAAAATGCCGATGGCAATCAGAATTTTGATCAACAGCACAGGAACTAAAACATACAGGGCTTCCCGGACAGTAAACCCCGACCAAAGCCAGACACCCAAACCAAACAGCACATGGCTGAGTTGCAGAAAAACCGCAATTTTTACACCCGTCGGGCAGTGCTGGGTACCCACCTCCGACTTGTTCTGACTGTCCATCTGCTTCCCCGCTGCAGCGCGACACACGCTGCACTGCGCCTCTGCTCTAACGCCATGCATGCACACAATGGGTGCCTACTTCAAATCCAGCCGTGGCCCGCGATTGCTCCAGCCGACATTGCCAATATTTAATTTGTTGCGGAAACAAACAATAAATATCTGATTTTATTACGTTTTTAAGATTGAATTGCCAGACCATTGTGCTGTTCAGCGTTGAATCGCTCTCACACCATAATCAGATAGGAAACGACGGGAAGAACTGTTGCGGGGACCATGAAACGGTCTGCACTCCGCAGGCCAACGTTTGCAATTCTGTCCACACACCCCAGGAGTGGTTTTCATGCACGTACACAGTTTCGGTGAGGTCGCTCACACCTATGACGCGATTGCCGGTCAGTATCGAAAGACAAAACATCTGGCGCTTCAGGATCAGGTCAACCGTTACACGTTATTTCAACTTGCCGGTGATCTCAGCGGCAAGAACGTGCTTGATCTTGCCTGCGGCGAAGGCCACTACACGCGCATGCTGAAAGAGGCTGGTGCCTGCAGAACGCTTGGGGTCGACATCTCACCGGCCCAGATACAGCGGGCGCTTGAGGTGGAAAAGTCTGAGCCCACCGGGTGCCGCTATCGTGTCGCGGATGTCTCTGATCTTAACTTCGATTGCCAGTTTGATCTCGCCACCGGCGTCTATCTGCTGAATTACGCATCAAGCCGTGCGCAATTGCTCAGCCTTTGCCAAGCGATAGCCAACGCCTTGAAACCCGGTGGCAAATTCATCGGCATTAACACCAACATGGCCCTCGATCCGCGACACTATGACAGTTACCGAAAGTACGGCCATCGTCTCTCTTCGCCGACAAGACGCGCAGAAGGAGATGTTATCGGCGTTCACCTCAACAAGCCAGACGGTACCGAAGTGTCGTTTGACAATTATTATCTGAGCCCAAAGACCTATGAAGCTGCGTTTAAGGAAGCAGGTTTTCAAAGTTTTGAGTGGGTCAGTCCGATGGTATCCCCAGAGGGCAAGGCGGCCCGTGAAAGCGGATACTGGGACACATTGCTCAGGAGACCACCGATGATTTTCATAAAGGCTGTTCGGTAATTTCCTGCTTATCAGGTGAGCCAGCGATCCACTCAATGAAAAGAAGAAGAGAACTCATGCTGACAGTTCCCATACGCCCTGCACCTGAAATCCAAGCCGATCTTATCGAGAGCGGACTGCGGGCTGCAAACACACATATCTTTGAGCAGAATAAGATCTGGGCACGCTACTCCGACGAAAAAGCGGATATTGCCGAAAGCCTGATGGGAATTATGCGCCGCTTCGGCAAGACTCTGCCCCACGACAAACCACTGCGAGCGCTCAGCATCGGATCTAGCAGCGAACCGCAATTCCGACTTCTGGAAGCTGGTTTTCGGGGTGGACTTTATCTGTTCGACAAGGAGCCTGCCGCTCTTGATGTGGTCAATGAGAAAATTGCACGCCAGCAGATCCGGAATGTCACAACCGTTCATGGCGATTATACTGAGCGCTTTTCCGATCCCCGAACCGCCGCCAACACACTGATTGATGATCTTGGCGGGCACCGATTTGAGTTAATCACTCTCCATCACGCGCTCTATTATGCAGATCCGGCTCAATGGCAGGCGCTGATAGAAGCTCTCGTTCAGTCCGTTCTGGCACCCGACGGTGTCATCCATATTGTGCTGATGTCTCCGGAAGATCAACGTCTGGGCACAACGACCTGTCTCTACAACACCTTTGCCAGGAGATTCTTCGATCACGAAAACAGGCAAGACCTTTTACAACTGAAACAAGACCTCATCAGCGGCGATGTCCTCAAAGATGACGAACTTGTATTCGAGCCACGTGATGTCCGGTTCATCGCCGATGACTTTGAAAAACTCATGTCGGTTATCTGGATGATCATGCTTTATCCTGACACCCATGATTACTCTCTGGCACAAAGACGCGAAATTACAGCCTATGTCAGAGACAATTTCTGGCTTGACGGACGTCCGTTGCTCCAGGTTCAGGACAGTTTGAGCATCTATCGGGGCCGGTGCGCACTGCATTGATGATCCGCCCGGTAGCATCCGTGCAGCCGCCTTAGCGCGGCAGTACCGCTTCTTCTATCGCCTGAGACATGGCCTGCACGGTGTCCGACAGCGGCTTGTCGCCCTGTAGAAGGACAAGCGATGAGGACGACAAAGTCGGGAAGCCGTCTTTCGAGCTCAAAACGCGCATTGTTGGGCTCAGCGTGGACTTGTTGAGCGCCCCCACCGCCAATCCTGCGCTGATGGCAGCCTTGACGCCTGCAACACTTTCGCTCGAATAGGCAATTCGGTAAGCACACCCAGCTGCATCCAGCGCAGCTAAAGAAGCCTCACGCCACCAACATTCACGATCAAACATCGCCAGTGGAACGGGTTCGTCCTGGGGTAGCACGAAGTCTTTGCCAGCGGCCCAGACCGTTGGCTCCGAGAATAGTCGTTTACCACCATCCTCATGAGGGGGCGCCGTATAGAGCGCAACATCCAGTTCACGCCGCCTTATCGCTTCGGGAAATCCGACACTGAATCCACACCGGACATATACCTCCACCTGAGGATGACGCTTGGCAAAAGTCGCCAGGACACGCTCCAACATGGGGATATCGTAGTCATCGGGAATCCCGACGCAGACTTTACCCGTAAGCGGAGCGGAAAACAGAACGCCAATCCGGTCAAGCTCCGTAACCGCCCTTTGTGCTGCCGGAACAAGCAAGCGGCCTTGCTCGGTCAGTGCCATCCCTCGGGCCTGTCGCTGAAACAAACGTGTATCCACCGCTTCTTCCAGCTTTCGGATCTGCACGCTGATTGCCGACTGCGTACGCCCCAGTCCTTCAGCTGCATGTGTCACATTACCTGCCCTGACGACCGCCAAAAACGTTCTCAGGAGTTCGCTGTCTACGTTCAACCGTTCGGTTTTGTTCATGCCTCGTATTATAACTATTTGTTTTTCATATTGATAGTCTGCAGGTAGCCTTTGTTTGAGCAAAGGAGAAGACAATGATTTCAAGCGCTATCCAACTGGCAGGAAAAATCCCGGTAGTTCCCGTGCTCGTCGGCATCGGAATTGCCGGGGCATTTGTCTTAGCTCCGTCTCTGTTCATCGAAGCGGTCATCTTCGCCCTTTGGAACATGTTGCTGGTCAGTCCAGTGATTGCTGTGGGTGTATTTCTGACGGCTGGTATAACGGCAAGTGGATCTATGGGATTGATTGCCGGAGCCTTTCACGGCAGGCAAGGAAGGATGATAGGTGCAGCATCTCTCATCGGCGCATTGACACCGGTATGCGGGGTAACCGTATTGCCGCTTGTTGCTGGTTTGCTTGCCGCCCGTGTGCCGTTGGCTCCTATTATGGCCTTCTGGTTGTCTTCCCCCATAACGGATCCAGGTATGCTGGCAATTACAGCGGGTACGCTGGGAATGCCTTTCGCGATTGCCAAGACGCTGGCTGCATTCGGGATCGGGCTTGTTGGCGGCGGCTTGACGCTGGCGATGATTAGGGCCGGCTGTTTCCAAAATCCGGTTAGAGAAACAGGCGTACTCGCCAAAATCACCGCGAAAGCCTGCACCTCGTGTGTCTCATCGACAATCTCCTGGCGGTTCTGGCGAGAGCCGGAACGCCTTGCGCTGTTCAGAGAAACTTCGATTGCAACTGGCCGCCTCATGATTGTCTGGCTTGCTCTGGCGTTCACTGCAGAGTTTTTCATGAACCTGTATCTGCCTGACAGCCTGATCACGTCCATGGTTGGACAGGAGAGTGTCTGGGCGGTTCCGATTGCCGCCGTAATCGGCGCGCCCATTTATCTTGATGGATATGCGGCGCTGCCCTTCATTCGGGGACTGATGGACGCCGGAATGCGGCAAGATGCAGCGCTGACCTTTCTGATAGCGGGCGGCATAACCAGCGCCTGGGCGGCAATACCTGTATTTGCACTGGTTAAAAAAACGGTTTTTACGTTCTACATCGCCCTCGCAGTAGCAGTTTCCATGTTGGCGGGCTGGACTTCAGGGCTGTACTTCACGCAATCGCCACTCTGATTGCTATAACAGAAAAGGAGCGGCGCTTGAGCCGCTCCCCAGTTTAACCGTTACTCTTTTTTTATTAGTCTGCAGCAAAGCACATGAACAATCCGGCACCGCCGGTCTTGGTCAAAGCTTCCTGGCTACAGCCGCGCGATCCGTGGGCGGAATTCCAAGATGTGTTGCCCCCACCGTGACGATCATGATGTCCAACTTGCGCGCTGCCCTCACCATTGCTGGTCCAGTTGCTACAGGTATGATCATCAGCATCCGGGAAATATGCCGTTCCATCAGCCATGGAACCGGTGAGGATATCGTGTTCATTCGGCTTGTCTCCGCGACCCTTGACCGGATTGCCATTTTCATCGGTTGCCGTGCGTTTGACGATATTGGGATTCAGGTGAAGTTCGTCGACGTTGACAGCAATAAGCTCTCCACCGGCATTATACCAGGGGCCGCTACCAATCCGGTCCCGAGCAGAGATTCCCCGTTTGCCTTCTTCCTCAGTGCTGAGATAAGCAACCCATTTTCGATCGGTACTGCCTGCAGTTTCGGCCAGCTTTGCGCAGTGAGCATCGGCACCTTCAAGGCCACCCAAATTGGCACCATCACCAAGCCCGACACTTGTTATGAAAAAACCCATTTTTGGTTCCGCCGCCAATCCGATCGATACTGATGCACCAAGGATCAGTGCTGCCAAAGCCGTTGTGCTGAAGTATTTCATCTCAAGCAATCCCTATAATTCAGTGAGGTAAGTCACCCTCAAACTGACCCATTCCACGTTCTGGCAAAAGACCGTCAGGCCAACAGTTACGCGGATGCCATCGACGAAAGCTGGTGTTCACGCAAAGGTGCTGAAATTGTTAAGTAAATATGGCCATATCCATGATATTACCATTCAAGAAGCATGAATGGATGCATAAAAAGGTCCAATTGAGATGTTCGGGAAAGAGGAAACCTACTGCCTGGTAATCACAGTTCTGGCGGCTGTTCTCATCGCAGCGTCCAATGTTGGACCAATGTCTGGTGCGGAAATTCCTCTCGCCTATCTTTACTGGCTCGTCCGACTTGCCATTGAAGCTGGATTGTTTCTCGGCATCCGGGAACTTATAGAAAGACGTGCTCCCACTGCTGTTCCCGCCTACATGACAACGGGCCTTGCCATTGCCCTCAGCTTACCGGCATTCGCATTATCAATAACTGCGTTTGATATCATCCTGGGCTTTCCTGAGCTGGGTCTTGAAGCCGGATCTGCCGCGCAGAATTCACGGGTGTGGGAATTCACAATCGAAGTTTTCTATCTTTTTGATAATCATGTGGCCTTGTGTCTGCTTCTTGCATTGCCCCGTTTGATGGCTCGCCAATTTGCGACACCTGATTCCACCGAACAGACGGCGCCACCCCTTTCAACCGGTGAGTACGCTGCCGCGCCGGCATCGAACTTTTCTCCGAGTTCTTTTCTGAGAACACTTGATCCGCCCCTGAATGGAAGTATTCTCGCCCTTGAAGCGCAGGAGCACTATGTCCGCATTTCTACGAGCGAAGGGTCCCGCATGGTGCTTTATCGATTTTCCGATCTGATCCGGGATCTTTCGCATGTGCCCGGATTGCGCGTTCACCGCTCCCACTGGGTGGCGCTCGCGGCTGTCAAAGAAACGTTCAAGGATGGCGCTAATATGCGGATCAGGCTCTATAATGGTCAGGCTGTCCCCGTCAACCGCTCCTATCGAAACGCCGTTGCAAGCGCCTTGAATTCAGGTGACAGTCCCGCGCCTGCCACCATGCTCCCTTCCCAGTGACAACTTTCCAAGTGAACGTACTGTCACTCACATGGTTTTGAATAGTTTTCATTCTTGCAACAAGCATCGATGCAGTAAGCACTAACGGTCAGCTGGGAGACCAAGCTTTCCGAATACCGGTCTATGGTGAGCGCCCGAACGTCAGTGTTGTCACCGACCAGAAAGCCCGTCGATTTTTGCGAAATGAGTTTGACTATGCCCGATCAAAGGCGACTTGAAATTGCTCTATTCATTCTTCGCCTCTCAACAGGCGCCTTCCTGGTCGCCTGGACATCGCTGAAATTCTTCAGACCGGAATGGATGGTCAACATCTTTCACAATGTCTACGGTCAGGCTTGGGCAACCCAGGATCTGTCATATGTGATTGGCGGCATTCAAGCTCTGCTGGTTCTGGCTTTCCTTGCCGGATTCGCTCGAACATTTACCTACGGCCTGGTAACGATCATGCATGCCACCGGTGTTATTGGCAGCATTCCGGGACTTATCAATTTTACCAAATATCCCAACAACCTGATGTGGGCAGCGGTAGCAGCACTTGGCGCATTGGTCGCGTTGTTCATTCTCAGGAAATGGGACAACCTTTTCTCAATTTCCGGAGTGAAAAATCGGCGCGAAGTATAAAATCCGCCAAAGTTGGCCTGTCAGCCATTGATTATCGGAGTGCCGAACGATACTCGTGGCATCAGAGATGTTCAGATTTTTATTTCACTTTGCGATTTTTGTTTTTCTGACAATCCTGACGCAAATCGGCGGGTTGGCCTATCTGCTAGTGCTGATATTGCGCCCGCGGTCTCTTAAATCGCGTTTTGGCAAGATTTCCTCAAGTCTGATGATTTTTCTCGCCTCTTATGGAGTTCTTTGGGTGACAGCCAGCGTGTCAGCGCCGTTGTTCGGACGCACGCCTCTACCCTGCATTCAGTCAGTAAGCTCAAATCTGGTAATGCAGTCGCCGCTATATTGCGTACTGAACCGTCACTACGTTACGCCCGATATGAAGGCCATGGCCGAGCAACTCGGACAGGCGGTTGAACAAAAATATCCCGGAAGCATTACATTGGCATTAGATGCCAACTTTCCGTTTTGGGACGGATTTCCACTCTTGCCACATCTGTCGCACGATGACGGTAACAAACTCGACCTCGCATACTATTACCAAGACCGCGCGAAAACGTATCTGCCCGGCCGAACGAGATCTCCGATTGGTTACTGGGCCTTTGAGGGAGCACACGAAGACGCTGGCGGTCCCTGTACGGATCGGAATGATGTGCTGACCCTGCGATGGGATCTGCCGTGGTTTGAGATGTTTAATCGAGACTATGAACTGGAGCCCGATCGTACGCAGGCGGCTCTGAACTGGTTAGTGAATGAAGGCAAATCTCACGGCGTTTCCAAAATATTCGTCGAGCCCCATCTGGCAGATACACTTAATGTCGAAGATCCGATTATTAGATTTCAGGGATGCCGCGCAGCCCGCCACGATGACCATATTCATATTCAGATTAATTGATATTTCTCTATGTAGAACACAGTGGAGTAAATTTGAAACACCCTTACGATGGGACTAGCGATAAAGCTTTGCTGTACTAACCACGTCAGTCATATCGGTTAATCTGGAAAAACGATGACCAGCACACCATTACATATCGGAATTGTCGGCTGCTCCGCAGAGGGTGCCGCGCTTTGCTACAAAACCATCTGTACCGAAGGGGCAGCCTTCCTCGGTCCGCATGCGCATCCGGAGATAACACTGCACACCCATTCCCTTGCCGACTATACCGCCTGTCTTGAGCAATCGGACTGGCAGGGCGTAGCCGATCTTATGGTCGCTTCGGCGGAGAAGCTTGGAGGCTCCGGTGCCGATTTCCTGATATGCCCCGACAACACCATCCACCAGGCATTTTCTCTGGTGGCGCCTCGCTCCCCCCTTCCCTGGTTGCATATTGCTGAGGTGGTAGCCTCCGAGGCCGCCGCGCGCGGCTACAGGCGACTGGGACTGACCGGTACACGATGGCTTGTTCAGAGTTCAGTCTATCCGGACAAACTGTCTGAACAAAATGTGGCGTTTGAGTACCCTTTGGAGGAAGAACGCAATGCCATCGACCAAATTATCATGGATGAGCTGGTGTACGGCATTTTCAAACCAGAAGCCGTCGCAACTTTTCAAAAGACGATGGACCGAATGAAACATGCCGGATGCGATGCGGTGGTCTTGGGATGTACGGAAATTCCGCTCATCATGAACGACGATAATTCACCACTTCCAACGCTCGATTCAACGCGCCTTCTCGCCCGTGCAGCACTCAAACGCTCTGTCAGTACGGGCCAGTAGCGGCCAGAATTGCCGCTTTCAGCGCGGCCACTTTCTCTGTCGATGTCTCTCTTCGTTGTGCACCACCGAAGCCAAATGCAAGAAGTTGGGGATCAGATAGAGTTTCGGTTGTTGAGCACGAGGCATGAACCTCATTGAGAGGTACCGCCGATAGCAGAGCTCCAACATTATCCGCATCAACACCCGACCCGCCCATGACCGATAGGCGTCCTGCAGATGTCTCCAGCATCAGATTCAGCCCCGCCACCCCTTCTGCGGCTGTAAGGTGGCCACCGGAGGATAAAACCCGATCAAAGCCAAGCCCCACAGCTGTCTCTATGCCGGCGGCCAGGTCAGGAACCAGGTCGATCACGCGATGCAGTGTTTTGCCCATTGCACCCGCTTGATTGACTAAAATCTCAAGGTTGCGCTCATCGAGCTGATGGTCATCACGAGATACACCCAACACCACACCGGCAAGCCCCGCCTCCCCTGCAGCGTCAATATCCGCCCGCATGATATCCATTTCCTGCGCTGAGAACCGAAACACGCCGCCCCGCGGGCGGATCATGGCAAAGGCAGGCGCTGATGTCTGCGCTGCAAGTCGCATCAAGCCGGTCGAGGGTGTCAATCCTCCAAGTGAAAGCGCCGCGCAGAGTTCAATCCGATCAGCCCCCCCATTAACCGCTGCCTCAAGACCAGCGGCATCATCCACACAGATTTCGAGGACCGGGCCAGTCATCAGGTTTCCAATCATTTCGTTCGAACTTCCAGGCGTGAACTCAGCGAGTCTGCGCCTCATGCTCTATAGCAAATGATTGGACTTTTACAATTGCGTATCAGTGATGGGCCCGTTGCCATAGTGCGCCAATGTTGCTGAAACACCGTTCTGCCAGATATTGTTGAGCGCTTCAGAAAATGCCAATGAAAACCGGCTGTTAAAAGCAAGCTCACCAAATACATCTTCCATCGACAAAAAGGCTTGCGGATTGCCACGAGCTTCCAGCGCGAGCGCCTGCAATCGATCAGCCTGAATGTCTTCTACGACAATTGGTTTTCCGCTTTCGCTAAATCCGGCACAATATCGGCACCAAAGCGCCGGAACTAAAGCCAGACCTGCCATTGGGCCTTTCTGGTCAAGTTGAGCCTGAACCGATGGAAGGATGAATTTCGGCTGCCGGTTGGAACCGTCCTGGCACAGCCGTGCGGTTGTGTCTGCAACGCCGGCATTGGAAAAACGTTCACAGATGAGCTCATAATAGTTGGCAAAATCCGTTCCAGGCACGGCGGGAACAATCGGCATGATTTCTTCTAATTCCAGCCGATCGAGAAAATTCCGGATCAGCGGATCGCTCATTGCATCGTGCACATATTCGATGTCCAGAAGGACTGAGGGATAGGCAATCGCCGCATGTCCTCCGTTCAGAATGCGCAGTTTCATCAATTCGAACGAAGAGACATCATCGACGAATTGAACACCCACTTTTTCCAACGCAGGTCTGCCATCGCTGAATTTGTCTTCGAGCACCCACTGGCGATAGGGTTCGCAAAATACCGGCCACGCATCCTCGATGTGAAATTGATCCACTAGGAGCCTGCGCTCTCTGTCACTGGTCGCCGGAGTGATGCAATCAACCATGGAGTTGGGAAACGCCACATGCTCCATTACCCAGCCCGCAAAGGCAGGGTCGGACAATTCGGCGAGCCCAATCATCGCTGCCGAAGCAGCGTGCCCGTTTCCAGGAATATTATCGCAGGACATGATTGTGAACGGTGGTATGCCCTGCTCCTTTCGACTTTTCAGAGCCGCAAGCATTAACCCGAAAACCGTTTTCGGCGCTTCGGGATTTTCGCCATCATATCGGACCTCCGGATGCGTCTTGTCAAAACCACCGATCGCCTCATCCATGAAGTAACCGCCCTCGGTGATGGTCAGGGACACGATCCGAACTGCGGGATCGTTTAGCGCATTGAGAAGTTTGTCGGTATCGATCTCAACGAAATCGATCATGGCCCCGGATAGGAGAACATTATTACCATCGGGAGCCAATTCGACGACGCTCGTCAACCAGTCCTGCCCCTGAAGAGCATTACGCATTTTCGTATCGGCAGGCCTGACTCCGGCACCAATGATGGCCCAGTCCATGTCTTCCCCCTGACGAAAGAGGCGATCCAGATAAACGGCCTGATGGGCGCGATGAAAATTGCCAACACCGATATGGAGAATCCCGGGGGTCAACTGAGATCGATCGTAGGTTGGCTGCCCGATCCGAGCAGAGATTTCTCCAAGGTTTGATTGTCGAAGCATGACCGGAGAAGGGTGCGTGCCATTCCGGGGATCCGATCTGTTCGGGTCCCGAAGCGATCTTGATACTGTTGCCATTTGTTTCAACTCACCGGTCAAGCGCCAGCCCATCTGCGTCAAACCGGTGCAACCGGGTCAGGTCCGGAACAAGCCAAATACGATCACCATGTTTCAGAGCAACCTCTCCCGATGCCCGAACAGTCATCGACCCAATCCCGTCTACGGTCATATAGAGAAAAGTATCCGAGCCAAGATGTTCCGCAATCCCGACACTTGCCGGCCAGGCGGGACCGTCAGCATCAGTCGGCTCAGTGGTCAGAATACTCACATGTTCCGGTCGGATCCCGATTGTTGCGGCGTTCTGTTTTTCAGCTTCCGGCCCGATCACGAAATTCATTTTCGGCGACCCTATAAAGCCCGCGACAAACAGGTTTGCCGGTTTGTTATAGAGATCAAGCGGACTGCCAAATTGTTCAATATTACCTGCATTGAGCACCACGATCTTGTCAGCCATCGTCATGGCTTCAACCTGATCATGGGTCACATAGATCATGGTGGTTTTCAGCGACTGGTGCAGTTGGGTTATTTCCAACCGCATCTGAACCCTGAGCGCCGCGTCAAGATTGGATAACGGCTCATCAAAGAGAAACGCCTTGGGTTCCCGAACAATGGCCCGGCCGATGGCTACTCGCTGTCGTTGACCGCCGGACAGTTGTCCGGGTCGGCGATCCAGATAATCCGT
Source organism: Stappiaceae bacterium (assembly GCA_039976075.1). Classification (GTDB taxonomy): domain Bacteria; phylum Pseudomonadota; class Alphaproteobacteria; order Rhizobiales; family Stappiaceae; genus JBDWFY01. The sequence continues at coordinate 19,054 of JBDWFY010000019.1, read as the reverse complement.
CAGGTTGAGAATACTGGCCGCGTGATCGACCTTCTGTTTGATGACTTCCTTGGTCTCTCCAGCCATTTTCAGGCCGAACGCCACATTATTCCGGACACTCATATGCGGATAAAGCGCATAGGATTGGAACACCATCGACAAGCCACGCTTGGCTGGCGGCTCGTTTGCGACGTCCTGCCCGTCAATCCGGATCGCGCCGCCCGAAGTATCTTCAAGGCCCGCGATCAAGCGCAGCAACGTCGACTTGCCACAACCGGATGGACCGACAAAGACGACGAACTCCCCGTCTTCAACCAGCAGGTCTATATTCGGAATAACTTTGACATCACCAAAGCTCTTGGTCACTTTTTCCAGCACGATACGGCCCATGGATCCAGCTCCTCTCTTTCAGAATTCTATTTAACGGCGCCGAAGGTAAGGCCGCGGACAAGCTGTTTCTGACTGAACCAGCCGAGGATAATGATGGGAGCGATTGCCATCGTCGAAGCGGCAGATAGCTTCGCCCAGAACAACCCTTCCGGACTTGAGTAAGACGCGATAAATGCGGTTAGCGGCGCTGCGTCTGACGTTGTCAGATTGAGTGTCCAGAAAGCTTCGTTCCAACAGAGAATGACATTCAGCAGGACGGTCGAAGCAATCCCCGGCACAGCCATGGGTGCCAGCACATAGACGATCTCCTTTGCCAGCGTCGCACCATCCATGCGGGCTGCTTCCAGGATATCGACCGGAATCTCCTTGAAGTAGGTGTAGAGCATCCAGACGATGATCGGCAGGTTCATCAGGAACAGCACCATGATCAAGCCCGACCGCGTATCCAGCAGTCCCAGATCCCGGAAGATCAAATAGATGGGTATGAGAACACCAACGGGTGGCATCATCTTGGTGGACAGCATCCACAGAAGCGTACCGCGCGTGCGTTTCGTGGGCGAGAAAGCCATCGCCCAGGCAGCTGGCACCGCGATAAGCAAACCCAAAGCCGTCGATCCGACGGACAACCAGATGCTGTTCAGAGCGTATTTGAAGTAATCGGAACGTTCCTGGACAACGCTGTAGTTCTCCAGAGTCCAGTCAAAGAACAGAAAACTGGGCGGACTTGCGAAGGCGTCCAGCTCCGTTTTGAAACTCGTCAGAAACATCCACAAGACCGGAAAGAAGATGATGAAACCGACGAGCCACGCCAAACCGGCGATGGTAGCTTTTCTTGCTGCAGGTACATTTCGGGCCATGGGTCACGCATCCAGATTCTTGCCGACCATCCTGACGAGGAAGATCGCGACAATATTTGCGAGGATGACGGCAACTATGCCGCCCGCGGAAGCGCCGCCGACATCGAATTGCAGCAGAGCCTGTGCATAGACAAGGAAGGCGATATTGGTAGTCTCAAGTCCCGGTCCGCCGCCCGTGGTGACGAAAATCTCGGCGAAGATAGACAACAGGAAGATTGTTTCGATCAGGATCACAACCGTGATCGCGCGAGCCAGATGAGGCAGAATGATGTAGAAAAACAGTGAGAACGGGCCTGCTCCGTCCATTTCAGCGGCCTCTTTCTGCTCTCCATCAAGCGATCCCACGGCCGTTAGCAGGATCAGGGTCGCGAAGGGCAGCCACTGCCAGGACACCAGTAAGATGATCGACAAGAGCGGTATATCGGCGAACCAATCGACCGGCTGTAGCCCGAACACTTTGGCAATGTAGGCAAACAGCCCCGACACCGGATGCATGAGCAGGTTTTTCCAGACCAACGCGCTTACTGTCGGCATAATGAAAAACGGGGCGATGACCATGAGCCGCACGACACCCTGGCCGAAAAAAGGCTGATCAAGCAGCAGCGCAAACAGAACACCAAAAACCACAGTGATCACAAGAACTGAACCAACCAACACGAGCGTATTGGTCAAAGCTTCAAAGAATGCCGGGTCGGTCAAGAAATATTGGTAGTTCGAAAAGCCAGTGAAACTTTCTTCACCTGGACTGAGCAGATTGTAACGCAGCAGGGAGAAATAGACTGTCATTCCCAGCGGCACGATCATCCAGAGAAAAAGCAGGACGATCGAAGGTGCCGCCATAAACCGCGCAAGCGTTTTGGTTTGCTGCGTCGCCAATGGACTGCTCCATAATTTTGAGAAATTTTTCGGAGGGGCCCGCCAGAATGATCACAATCCGGCGGGCCGGAAGCTGTAAATCAGCTCCCTGATGACCGATGCATCAATGCTATTTGATATAGCCGGCTTTGGTCATTTCACGCGTGGTCGCGTCTTGGGCTTTTTGTAGAGCGTCTTCAACTGAAGACTTTCCGGCAAGTGCTGCCGAGAAGTACTGGCCGACAGTTGTTGCAATACCCTGAAATTCCGGGATTGCCGCGAACTGCACACCTACGTAAGGCTTCGGCTTGACTGTACCGTTCACAGGATCCGCCGTATTGATGGACTCAAGTGTCATCTTGGCAAATGGTGCAGCCTCAAGATATTTCGGATTTTCGTAAAGCGAGGTACGTGTTCCAGGAGGAACATTTGCCCAGCCTTCCTTCTCCGCTACCAGGTCAAGATATTCCTTGCTGGTTGCCCATGAGACGAACTTCTGTGCAGCGTCGGCTTTCTGCGAACCCGCAGGAATAGCCAGAGACCAGGCCCAGAGCCAGTTCGAGTTTTTGCCAAGTCCGGTGTTAGGCGCGAGCGCAAATCCGACTTTATCCGCGACTGTAGAGTCTTTGGGGTTGGTCACAAACGAAGCAGCAACAGTGGCGTCAATCCACATGCCGCATTTACCGGCGTTAAACAGGGCAAGATTTTCGTTGAAACCATTGGATGACGCGCCGGGAGGACCGGAAGCATTCATCATGTCGATATAGGTGCTCAGCGTTGCCTTCCATTCCGGACCAGTAAATTCGGGCTTCCACTCTTCATCAAACCAACGAGCACCGAAGGAATTGGACATGGCTGTGAGAAACGCCATGTTTTCGCCCCAGCCAGCCTTGCCTCGCAGGCAGATGCCGTATGTTTCGGTTTCGGGATCCGTCATTTTGGCAGCCGCATCGACGATGAATTCCCAGGTCGGGGAATCGGGCATCGTCAAACCGGCTTTCTCCATCAGATCCTTGCGATACATGATCATGGAGCTTTCACCGTAAAACGGGGCAGCATATAGTTTGCCGTCTACGGAAAGACCCGAGCGCATGGCGGGCAGAAGATCGTCAACGTCGTAGTCATCGCCCAGGTTATCCAGTTCGACCAACCATTCTTTTCCCGCCCAGATCGGAACTTCATAAGTACCGATTGTCAGAACGTCGAATTGTCCGCCCTTGGTGGCGATGTCGGTTGTTACTTTCTGACGAAGAACGTTCTCCTCAAGTGTAACCCAATCAAGCGTAATATCCGGATTTTTTGCTGTGAAATCGTCCGTCAGGCCTTGCATGCGGATCATGTCGCCGTTGTTCACGGTCGCGATGGTCAACTTTGTTTCTGCAGCAGCCGGATAGGCCATAGCGAGTGCAGCACACGCGCCCATCAGGGCACGATAAGAAATTTGCATAAGTTCCTCCCAAAGCTCATTTATGAGCAATTGCTAATTACAAGAGCAATTATTCACCATATTGCAATGAAAAGTCAATCCCGCTTTCACTTTGCAATGCAGCAAATATGAGCTGAAGCCTAATTTAAACCAGTTGTTTCAGGTTGTTAGGGGGTGTAAATTTTTTGCTCTCTACTCGAGCAATTGCTCGGCAGTGATTTCGTTTGTTATGAGTGCGTTGATTAACTTGCCATTCAATGCCGCTTTGATAGCAGGAACTTTATGCGCACCGGCGGCGATTCCAAACACAGGTTTTTCCGGATCACGTGTTAGCTCCGCACCGGCCACACGATCGTTGGTCAATCCCTCAATGAGATCTCCGTTGCCATCAAAAACAAAACCGACAATTTCACCCACAGCGCCGGCCCGCCGCAACGCCCGTAGCTCGTCTCGCGTGATGAACTGATCATCAAGCAAGGGCGCCTGATCGTCCATGCTGCCAATGCCGACAAACGTCACATCAGCCTGAGCCGCCAGATCCAGAATATTGCGCATCGGCTTTTGATCCTGAAGTAACGCCCGTTCCTGAGCCGTTGACGCGATGACAGGAAGGGGCATCGGGAAGTGCGGTGCTTTCACAGTATCTGCAATTCGAATGATGACATCATACATGCTGGCCGAACCATCCGACGCGATATTGCCAACCAGGGAAACAATACGGTGCTGCGGACAATCCATCGGCGGAAGCTGTTCAACTGCCGCTCGCAATGTTCTGCCGGTTCCCATGGCAATGATCAACGGTTTGGACGACTTTAGGTACCGCTCCATTTCTTCTGAGGCAGCCTCGGCGATCCCCACCGTCGAGGACTGGGACGTCGGATCCGACGGCACGACTTCGCATTTCTCCAGATCAAACTTCTTCCGCAGTTTGACGGATAGCTCCATGCAATGCGCGATGGGATGGTCGAGGCGTACTTTAATCAATCGCTCACTCACTGCGAGTGAAACCAGCCGCTGTGCAGACTGACGCGAAACACCGAGCTTTTTGGCGATCTCATCCTGGGTGTTGCCCGCAACATAATAGAGCCAGCCCGCCCGTGCAGCGTCATCCAGCCTGCTCGTTTCATTTTCTGATTTTCCGGCCATGCAGTCAGCCTCTGTTTCTTTTTATTTGCTTCAACCCGGGCTCCAGTTTGAAGAAGTCGTCAAAGGTTGAAAAAGTATGGTGGGGTACCACACCTTTCGTCAATTGAGCACACGATCGCTGCAGGTGACTGCCACCGGTAAAGTGCCAGACGGTCATCCCTGCCGCTAACGCTGCCCTAATTCCCGGCATACTGTCTTCGATGACAAGACACGCGGAAGGCTCAACCTGCATCTCTTTGGCAACATGCAGGAACAGGTCCGGCGCGGGTTTACCACGTCTTACCTGCGAAGAGGTATAAAGAACGTCTTCGCATTCGTCCAAGAGATCGATCATTTCAAGCGACATTTTCACGCGCGCCGGGCTGCTGCTCGTTGCAACGCAATGGGGTACTGCCAGATTGGCCAAGACATGTCTGACACCAGGCATCTCAGTGAGTTTACCTTCAAATTCCACAGCCAGCTTATCCCGATAACGTCGTTCGAAATCGTCATCCAGCGCTTGCCCGAACGCTGTTTCGAATTTGACTGCAACGCGGGGAAACGCCCGCCCCAGATAGTGGGTCAGCACATAATCCAGATCGATCGAAGGTACTAAATTGGCCATTTCTCTTGCCAATAGCCCAGCGCTGATCATTTCGCTGTCGATCAAGACGCCGTCACAGTCGAATATAACCAGGTCAAACGCGTTACATGCCATTGTCAATCCACGAAACAATATTGCCGCGCGATTATGCCCAGACTTTGGGCAATTACTCAATAGACCTATTTTCAAGGACGCATGACAGGGATCGACAGAACTCTTCCAGCCATTGGTCGGATAGATGTGGGCGCGTTGGCCATTGTCATCGCCGTCCCAAGCGTTTAAGTCGAAAATCGAAATGATTTCTGCACTGACTGGCGCTCCCGCGCAAATCTAGTCATGGCGTTCGCCGCTTCAAGGTCCGGGTCCTCCTGAACGGACGGGGCAATATGTGAAAGCAATCCATGCTGTCTTCGATTGCCGATTTTACCAGTCTGCCACCTGAGAGTCTGCTGATCTGCGGCGGCGTAGCATTCATCGCCGGTATCGTTCGGGGGTTCGCCGGATTTGCCCTGTCAGCCCTGCTGATGGCAGGTCTAGTGAGCGTCATTCCTCCCGTTCAGCTCATACCGATTTGCGTACTCATGGAAGCGGTTGCGAGCATTGCCATGTTTCGCGGTGGCTTGCGTGACGCCGACATGACAATCGTCTGGGGACTTGCCATCGGGACAGTGATCGGCACACCAATTGGTCTCCTCGCGACAACCACGCTGGATATTGATGTTTCCAAGACAATCGCGCTGATCATAATCATCGCACTGACTGTTGCCCAGATATTCAAATTCAAGCCGCGGTTTGTTGAAACCAAAACGGGTCTTTATGGCAGCGGAATAACTTCCGGGGTCGTTGGAGGCCTTGCAGCTGTGGGCGGAATGGTCGTTGCCCTTTATGTGCTGGCAAAAGACGCCGAAGCAAAAACCATGCGGGGCTCGCTTGTGATGTATCTGATTTTCTCAGTTCTCACGATGCTGGTCTTTTTGCTTGTCTACGAAATGCTCGACATGCGCGCCATCAGACGCGCGCTCTTCATTGCGCCGCTTGTCGTGATCGGTGTATTTCTGGGAGGACTTCTTTTCCGCCCTTCCCTCATCGGGTTTTATCGTCGCTTCTGTCTGTTTCTGTTGCTTTTTCTGTCATCGTTCGGACTTGTCCGTCTGTTTTGGTTCGGCTGATTTCTCCGCCGCCAAGACTGTGTTTTTTTAGCTGCGACGGAGTTGGTAAATCTCCTTAAACTCAGTTAGATTTGCTTTGGAAACGGAAACAGTCGGTTTGGGTGGCAATACATGAATGGTGCGGAATCACTAATACAAACGTTGATTGACGGGGGAGTAAACGTTTGTTTCGCCAATCCCGGCACATCGGAGATGCATTTTGTGGCCGCGCTTGATCGCCATCCTGAAATGCGCTGCATTCTTTGCCTGTTCGAAGGCGGTGTTACCGGTGCTGCGGATGGATATTTCCGGATGACGTCCGAAGTCGCTGCAACATTGCTCCATTTGGCCCCAGGGTTCGGAAATGGTTTCGCTAACACTCATAATGCCGGCAAGGCAGGCAGCGGCGTCCTCAATATCGTCGGTGATCACGCGACCTATCATTTGAAATATGACGCCCCGCTCAGGGGCGATGTTCAGGGCATCAGTCAAGCTGTATCACATTGGACGCGATCATCGGCCGATGCCCATTCCGTTGCATCGGACGGTGCGAGTGCTCTCAGAGCCGCTCGCTCAAACGGCGGTCAGATTGCGACGCTGATCTTGCCGGCCAACACCGCTTGGGAGGACGCACACGGACCTGCCCCTCATAGCGAACCACCCGCCCTGCATCGCCCTCGAATGGATGAAATTGTCAGTGCAGCGGAAGCACTTAAAAGGCCGGGGGCCACCTTGATGCCCGGCGGTATCGCCCTTCACACCGATTTGGCCCTGATCGCCGGACGCATCGCCGCCAAAACCGGCTGCACGTTGCGTGCGGACTACTTCGTTCCGCGTATCACCAGAGGCGCAGGCACGGTCGCCATGCAACGTCTGGAATATGCCATTGACGGCAATGTCGACCGACTGAGTGACACGACACATCTTGTTCTTTGCGGCGCGGGCTTGCCCGTCGCCTTTTTTGCCTATCCGGGCAAGCCCAGTCTTCCTGTATCAGCTGACTGTCATGTGATCGATCTTTGCAGTGCGCAAATGGACGTTGCCTGGACACTGAATGCTTTGGCAGACGAGCTTGATGCCCGCACCGGGGTCGAACCGGTATTCACTGAGCTTGCACTTCCGGCTCTCCCCACAGGCGACATGTGTCTTAGCAAGCTCGCACACTCACTGTCAGCTCTGATGCCTGAGGATGCAGTAGTTATTGATGAAAGCATTACATCCGGCAGAGAATTTCTACCCGCGACCGAAGCATCCCGTCGTCACGATTGGCTCCATTTGACCGGCGGTGCCATTGGCCAGGGGCTTCCAAGCGCAGTAGGCGCTGCAATTGCCTGCCCGGACAGGAAAGTTATTGTGTTGACCGGAGACGGAACAGCCATGTACACGCTCCAATCCTTGTGGACCATGGCGAGAGAAAATCTGGATGTGACGGTTGTTGTGTTCGCCAACCGAGGATATCAGATTCTGAGAGCCGAATTTGAACATGTCGGTGCCGGCGAAATGGGCAAAAATGCCATGAGAATGTTCGATGTGGATGAGCCGTTGCTGGATTGGGTCGCGTTGGCAAAAGGCCATGGTGTGGAGGGAACACGCGTATCCGATATCGATGCATTCAACGCAGCATACCGGGACGGCTTAGCCCGCGAGGAGCCGTACCTAATCGAGGTGGTCTGTTAAACGGCTGAACACTTCCTTGCACGATCCAATGCGTCTGAATGCTTCGGCAATCCGCGAGATCACTCACGGATCAATTTGGAAATCTCGCCTGCAGCATGCTTCAGTGTATCGATGTAAACATGGGACTGATCAAGCGACAGACGCTGTGTAGGTGCATGAAAGGAAATGGTTGAAAGCAATCTATTCTGATCATCATGGATCGGAACTGCTATTGCAATCATGCCGTCCATGAACTCTTCATTGTCGAGCGCATAGCCCCGTTCTCTGGTCTTTTGAATCTCTTCATTCAGCGACGCCGGATCCGTCAGCGTCTGCTCTGTGTGCGCCTCGAAAGAAGTGGCACCCAGATACCGTTCCAGATGTCTTTTTTCCAGCGTCGAAAGATACATTTTCCCGCTGGCCGTACAGTAGAAGGGAACGTGACTCCCTATAGGCAACTGGATACGCAACGGCCATTTCGTTTCTACCCGGTCCAGATAGATCATCGCCTCCCTGTCAGGGACAGCAATATTGCACGTTTCTCCAATTTTCTCCGCGACCGCATTCAGCACTGCCAATCGCGCAGTGCGAACCCGTAAGGACGACAGCACATGGGTGGACATCGTTCTGAGGCGACGACCGACTGTATACGTCCTGCCATCCAGCTCACGCTGTAAAAAGCCCTCGGCCTCCAATGTTCCGAACAGACGATGAATTGTCGGTTTCGGCAGGCCGATTTTTGCATTTACATCGGTTGGCGTAAGCGGGACCCCTGCCCTGGCGACTTCTTCAAGCACCAGGAGCAGGCGTAGATTTGTCGGAATCGTCTCGCTTTGTTGGTCACTATCAGTCAAAGCCAAGAGACTACTCTCCACTGGGTCTCGATTACCGATCAGGCAACAGAACTGTTGCAAGTTCCGGGGTGAGTGCGACGAATATCCATACTGCCAACAGAGCGAACATGTACATGACGCTGTAACGCAAAAGTCGGAAATATGGAACGCCCGTCACCCCACTGGCCACATACAAGTTCAGACCGTAAGGCGGCGTGATGAAGCCGATAGAGGCACCCACGAGGAAGATCACCGAAAAGTGGATCGGGTCGACGCCGACAGAGTGCGCGATCGGGGCCAAGATCGGAGCGAGAATGATTGTTACCGGCAGACTTTCAAGAATCATGCCCGCGACAAACACAATCGCCATGGCTGTGAACAGGACAGCATAGTATCCACCCATTCCCCTCACGAAACCGCCGATAACTTCCTGTGCGCCAAGAAGCGACAGAATCTGCTGCATAACAACCGATACTGCGATCAAAGGCGCAAGAATACCGGTGATTTGTGCCGAGCGCATCGTAATTGTCGGGATCTCGGTCAGTTTGAAACCCTCAACAACCAGCATTTCGGAGAAGCTCTTATCAACCGCAGCCCGGTCTTCCGCCTTGCCTTTGCTCATAATGTTGTAAAGCGGCAGTGAAATCAGTCCGACAATGATACAGAAACCGACAGTGACACCCGCAGCTTCGGTTGGAGAAAACTTACCGGTGTAAATACCCCAAAGCACCAGGCCAATAGCGAAGAAGCCAAGCCAGGCACCGAAGGCTGTTTTCAGCACGCGGTTAAGGTTCAATGGGATCAGATGTCCCCATCCGTTGACCTTACAGACGACCCAGCAGACCAGCTGCATTCCGACCACCATCAACGTACCGGGAATAATACCGGCGACGAAAAGGTCCGAGATCGGCAGGTTCATCAAGAACCCGTAGACGATAAAGATGATTGATGGCGGGATGATAATACCAACCGTTCCGCCAGCTGCAGCCGTTGCGGCTGAGAACCGCTCGTCATACCCACCCTTCACCATTTCCGGATGGAGCATCGAGCCGATCGTCGCCGTTGTTGCGGAGTTTGATCCGGATATCGCTGCGAACAATCCGCAGGCGGCCAGGGCCGCCATGGCCAATCCGCCGCGAAGCCAGCCGATACAGGAATAGGCGAAATCGGATAATCGCCTGGCAATACCCGAACGGTTGATCAAATCGCCGGTCAGAATAAACAAAGGCATTGCAAGGAGCGCAAATCCGTCCGTGAAGACATCGGACAACGCCGCGCCCATATTGTCCAGGGTCAATCCAAGAACAAAGCTACAGGCAACGACCCAGTACCCGATGACCAGAAACACCGGCACGCCGAGCATGAAAAACACGGTAACGCCAAGAGAAATTATTGTAATCCAGGTTGCATCCGTCATCACTCACCTCCGATAACGGCGGTCTGGATCATTTCCTCGCCCGACCGATAATTTCTGATGTCCGTCAAAAGGTTGCTCAGAACCCGAGCTGCCATTAGCACGAAGGCCAACGGAACCGTAACCAGGAACCACCACTGCAGCACATCGTCGGTACCAAGCAAAATCTGGAAGTTGGACGCCGAGTTGGCAGCAACGCGCGACGATGTAACGACCACAATCCAGCAAATGCCGAACCACAAAACTGCGTCAAGTGCCAGACAGAACATCCTGCCGGTGGGAGGCATCGCAATTCTGAATTCGTTAAACGACAGGTGCGTGCGTAACTTGATGTTAAAGGAACATCCAAACCAGGTCATAATCAGAAACAGGAAAGGAGGTAATGTGGTCGACCATGGTGCCTGCTCGCTCAAGACAAAGCGGCGGAACACCTCAACAAATATAATCCCTGCAATGATGAGATAAGACCAAACCATTACAGAGCGCTCAAAATGCCGCTCTATGAAGGGAACCGCTCGATAAATGGCGAGTACGATAGCAGCTCCGCCAAGAGTAACAATAAATCCAATTATCCAGGCGCCGGGCTTACCAATGGCCTCACTGATTTCCCAGGCGTCGTTTGTAAACAAGGCCGCAACAAGTGCGCTCGCTTCCGCGAACAGCATTTCCATCGTCTTCCTCCCACCAACTTTGTATGGAACACGATCATTACTCCCCCGAGTGATCGACCTGGTTCCCTTTTTCGACCGGTCAATTAGAACACCGACCGGTCGATTTTCACAATTGGATTAGGCAGATTTCCACCAACGACGCGGTTCGACGTTCTCAGGCTTCATATCAGCGGGAACTTCGCGAGCAACCTTGTGGATATCTGTGTATGTATCGATACCACCGGCCCACTTGTTCAGACGCTCACGCCATTGTGCCCAAGGCTCTGGATTAAATTCTGGAGAGCACATCTCCTCAGCCATCTTGATCTGATCAGCGGGCAGGAATGCCGGACGGACATTGTTTTCGACAAACAATGTGTCGGGCAGCTGCGGATCGGAGAATCCAACTGTTTTAACCAGCGCAGCTTCGTTAGCCGCCTGAACATGAACCTGAGCCAGATATGACGATTCCATGACCGCATCCTGCAGATTGGCATCCAGGGAATCAAAAACCTTCGACGACATGGACGTGTGCTCAGTACCGCAGAAGAATTTCAGATCGACAGACTGAGAGACAACCGGAGACATGTTGGCGTAAGCCACAGCCGATGCCCATGTTTCAGCGCCATCGATAAGACCCTGCTTGAGGCCATCAAGCGTTTCTTCCCAGGCAACCGGGACAGGGTTGAGGTTGAGAAGCTGCATGGCAATACGGCCAAGCTGCGTGCCCGTTACTCGGTTCTTGGTGCCGAAGAGTGTCTCCAGCTTCGTAACAAGTTCCTTTTTCTCCCAACTCAAACCGAGCTGAATACCGCGCAATTCGCAATGAGAGAACAGGAACTTCAGTCCGTGACGCTTTTCAAGCGGATCGCGAAGAATGCGCTGACTTTCCGGGCTGTACAGGAAATGATACTGCGAAGCTCGACCAGGGAACATGTAGGCATAATCAAGCACGTTCAGGTACGGAGCACCACCAGCGGAGTTCTGTGTGGAAGCCGCATAAATATCGACAATACCCAGCTGTGTTTTTTCCACGCAGGAAAGCTGTCCGCAGATCTGGTTGTCACCGATGAATTCCACACGGATTTCACCATCTGTGCGCTCTTCCAGATCACGGGCAAATTCAAGGCAACCGGCGCGTTCGATCAGCAGATTGCGGCCGTTAAAGCCGGATGCACCGAACTTCAGTGTATGTTTGGCCGGCTTGGAAAATCGTTTTTCATAGCTCGACTCAGCCGCCTTGGCCAGTGATGCAAAAGAAACCGCACCACCAAGACTACCGGCAGCAAGAAACGTCGATGTGAGACCGAATTGACTTGTTAGTTTAAAGAAATCGCGACGCGAAACCGCGCCAAGTTTATCCATAATGGACATTGCTATCCTCCCTTTAGAACCCTCCCACAAGGCTCAATAATGAGACTTGAGGTCTCAAAAAAAGCACAATATTCGCCCGAAGGCAAGATTAGTTGCATAAGCGGCGTTGATTTTTTCAAGTTAATTATGCGTAAGGATAGTTTTTGCCCCGAACAGAGGTCTGCAGGGCAGAGCTGTGCGTGCGTTTTGGGAGATGACCATCAAGACCTGCAATTTGGTATCGCGCTAGCGAATCGCAGGGGCATTCTTCATCATCGCCCTGCCCCATCATCATCCCGCCAGGGCATATTGAAGCGACACAACGCGGCTCCGCACAGGTCAAGCGAACGTGACCAGATTGATCCGCGCACCGGCCATCATCGCCACTGAGATTGAAGAGTTTGAATATCGTACCGACGATAACGGTAGCCGCCGCCGATCATTCTAGGCGCTCCGGCGATGGATAATTTCGAGCGCATTGCTCGAGGGGTCTTTTAGGTAGCGGTCAACACCATAATGCCATGGCGCGCGGACACGCGGCATCGGCAATTCTGACTTCAGGCAAGGCGCTCTACCAGATTATCCAGTTCAAGGTGCAGGGCTTCGCCGGACACAGAGACGAACCGATCATCCAGGCTCAGAGAAACCACGCCATGAACCGCTGCAAAATAAGTCCGGGTTCTCGCCGACAAAGCCGCCTCATCGAGCTTTGGATCAATCGCCTTCAATGCCTTGCCGATCAGGCTCAACAGAGAGGCAATTTCTTTCTTATGCCACTCCGGCGCCTCCTGTTCGTCCGGAAGGATGTGATCGAACAGCGCAGACCAGAGGTTCTTGTTATCAAGAGCAAAATCCAGATAGGTAAACGCGAGCGCTTTGAGTTGTGCCAGAGGTGTATCGGCCCCCTTGACCGCCGCCCTCATCGCTTCATGCAGCTGGCCCAGTGTCTGGGAATTGACGTTGATGATCACATCATCCAGATCCGCATAACATTTATATATCGTGCCCAGCCCGCAGCCCGCATCGCTGGTTATATCCCGTGCACGCAGGGCTCCCAAACCATGCTCTTCAACCCGCTTCACTGCAGCAGCCAACAACCGCTTAGTCAGATCTTCTCTGATCGCTTCTCTCTTGCCTGCCACCGGACCGCTCCTTAACCAAAATCGTGAACGTTGTTCATTTTTTTCTTGTACATCGTCCAATTTTGTGGTTTTGTCAAATCGTGAACATTGTTCATGAAAGGATTTTCAATGTTTAAACACGTCATGACGCTGCTACGAGGCGTCGCTCATCAAAGCGGGGAAACGTTTATCGACCGCAATGCGCTACCCCTGCTGCAACAACAAATCAGGGAAGCGGGTGAAACCGTGAGAGCCGCGCAAAAGTCGGTCGCAATCGCGGTGGCACAAAACAAGCAGGAGATGGATCAGCATCAACGACTGCTCTCCCGCCTCGCAGATATGGAAGTCCGCGCCATCGCAGCGCTGGAGCAAAACGAAACCGCCCTCGCCCATGAAGCAGCCGAGGTGATCGCGCTGATGGAAACGGAGCAGGAAACATCAGAACTGGCTCAAGCGCAGTTTTCGGCAGAAGTTACTCGTCTGAAACACAATGTTCATACCGCAGAAGCCCGTCTCCGTGCACTCAAACGAGGCGAACGTGTTGCCGTTGCTACAGACAGGACGCAGCGCCTGCATGATCTCGTGCCCGGGCAAAATCACTCAACTCTCTCTGACGCGGAGAACACCCTCACTCGCCTGCGTGAGCGGCAAATGCAAATCGATCTGACTGCCGAAGCGCTCGAGGAAATGGACAGCGCGCAAAATCCCGCACGCATTGTCGAAAAGCTTGCAGCGGCTGGCTGCGGCCAACCTCTGAAATCATCTGCTGAGGATGTGTTGTCTCGCCTGAAGAGCAAATCGCGGGCCCCGTTGGAAACGGGCACCGACAACAGGTGAGCCTTCGCATCTTCCCGAACACCAACCAAACGAAAAAGGACTTAATCAAATGAACGATACATCAATCAAACACTCAGATGCCTGGGTCAATTTTACCATGGCTGCATTCCTGATCGCCGCTTCGATGATGGCGGGCGGCATCTTCTTCCTGGAGGCCAGTTTCGCTGCCAAAGGTTTCTACGCCATGTCGGCAATCATGCTGGTTCATACCTCGGTCACAGTGACCAAAACGCTTCGCGATAACCAGGAATCCGGACGCCTGTTGAACAAGATCGAGGACGCGAAGACCGAGAAGCTGCTGATGGATATCAACCGTTCAGACGCGGCCTAACCATCCCCGCAACCACACTGCCGTGAGGGGCGCCCCCCCCACGTGCACTCCTCACGGCAATCAAGGACCAAAGCATGACAACCGCATTGATGACCTCGCGCCGCTTTGCGCCTCTGTTCTGGACGCAGTTCCTGTCGGCATTCAACGATAACTTTCTGAAGAATACGCTTGTTTTTCTGATCCTGTTTCAAGTGTCGACCGGTATCGACGGAGCAGAGGGAACGCCGGGTCTTTTGATAACCCTGGCGGGCGCAGTTTTCATCGCTCCGTTTTTGTTCCTGTCGGCACTGGGCGGAGAGTTGGCAGATCGGTTCGATAAGGCCACCGTCTCCCGCAGACTGAAGCTGGCGGAAATCGGTGGCGCATTCATTGCACTTGTCGGGATGGCCCTTTCCTCCATTCCGCTAATGTTTGCGGCCTTGATTATCTTTGGCGTTATTTCGGCACTCTTCGGTCCGGTCAAATACGGTATTCTGCCTGACCATCTGGAAGCTGAAGATCTCGCAAAGGCCAACGCATGGATCGAAGCGGCGACTTTCCTGGCCATTTTAGGCGGAACGATCGCCGGCGGTCTGGCCTTTCAGGCTGGTGGATCGAATTGGATGTTCGGAGTCGTTCTGATGGCATTGGCCTGTGGCTGCTATCTGATCAGCCGTCGCATCCCCGAAACGGGCAGCGCCGCACCGACACTTCGGATTGATGCCAACATCTTCCGCTCAACGTCTCATCTTCTTGCTGAACTTAAACAAGACAAGCGCTTGTGGCGCACTGCGCTGATGGCCGCGTGGTTCTGGCTCGTGGGCGCGGTTGTGATGGCCATCCTGCCCGTAATCGTCAAAGATTATCTTGGTGGAGACGAGTTGGCTGTCACATTCTATCTTGCGGTCTTCGCGATCTTTATCGGCATTGGTTCTGCAATCGCAGCCTGGTTGTCAGCCGTTCGTGTCGTTCTTCTGCCTGCGGTTATCGGCACGGTACTGATGGGCCTCTTTTGTATCGACCTTTACTTCGTTCTCCAGCTTCCTCTGCAGCTTTCGTTGGTTGACACGCACTCAGGAACGCTGGGTCAGTTCCTGGCGAAGGACAACACGATCCGGGTAGCCGTCGGCCTTGCCGGCCTCGCGCTGTCCGGTGCATTTCTGGCTATTCCCTGTTTCACCGCGCTCCAAAGCTGGGCACCGGCGCCCCGGCGTGCCCGCACCATTGCAGGAGCCAACGCTCTCAGTGCCGGCTTTATGGCTGCAGGAGGTGTTGCACTTGCCGGTATTCTTGCGCTTGGCATTTCTGTTCGCGGCATGCTGGGTGTCCTGGGTGTTCTCAATCTTGTGGTTGCACCGCTCATGCTGAAGCTGTTGCCGACAAATCCGGTCCGTGACCTGCTGACAATGATTTTTCGCATGTTCTACCGACTTGAAATCGTCGGTCGTGAAAATCTGGAGAAGGCGGGTACTGCGCCCATACTTGCGCCCAACCATGTCAGCTTCCTCGATGCTGCCCTGGCCGTCACCCTGCTTGATGAGGAACCGACTTTCGCCATCGATCACACAATTGCCCAGGCCTGGTGGGTGAAACCGTTTCTGAGATTTACGAACGCACTGCCGCTTGATCCAACCAAGCCCATGGCAACACGTACGCTTATCAAGGTCGTCAAAGGAGGAGAACCAATGGTGATTTTTCCAGAGGGGCGTCTGACTGTGACCGGTAGCCTGATGAAAGTCTATGATGGCGCCGCAATGGTTGCAGATAAAACGGGATCGAAAATCGTTCCTGTCCATATTGACGGCCTGGAGAAGACCCCCTTCTCCCGCCTCAGCAACAAGCATGGCAAGCGCCGACTGTTCCCTAAAGTCAGAATCACTATACTGGAGCCAAAGACAATGGAACTCGACCCAGATTTCAAGGGCAGCAATCGCCGTAAATCGGCGGGATCGGCACTATATAACATGATGTCCGACACGCAGTTCGAGGCCAGCATGCAGGACAACCACACCGTTCTTGAACGCGTTGTCAAGACGGGCAAAGAACGGGGAATGCGTGAACTGGCTGCCGAAGATCCTGTTACAGGTACCCTTTCTTACGGCAAGCTGCTTGCAGGTGTTTCGGTTCTTGCGCGGAAGTTCCGCCCTCTTCTTGCCGATCAGAAACATGTCGGTGTTATGCTGCCCAGCGCCAACGGTGCAGCGGTAACGCTTCTGGCCGTGATGTCGGTAGGCAAGGTACCGGCGATGATCAATTTTACATCCGGCCCGGCCAATATCCTGTCCGCCTGCCGCGCCTCAGAAGTGACCAGTATCCTTACCTCTCGCGCATTCGTAAAACAGGCGAAGCTCGAAGCCGTCATTGAAGCCATTGAAGGCAAGATCAATCTGATCTGGCTGGATGACCTGCGCAAAACTGTCGGCTTCCGCGATAAGCTTCTGGGCTTCCTGACCAAAGCCAGGCCGCTGGTTAAGGTCAGGCATTCGGATGCCGCTGTGATTCTCTTTACCTCGGGCTCTGAAGGCACGCCCAAAGGTGTTGCCCTCACTCACTCAAATATTCTGGCCAATGCGGCACAAGCGGCAGCCCGGATTGATTTCACACCGAGCGATAAAGTGTTCAACGCTCTACCGGTTTTCCATTCATTTGGACTGACGGCAGGTACGATATTGCCACTGGTCTGTGGCGTTCCAGTTCATTTTTATCCCTCACCGCTGCATTACCGGATGATCCCCGAACAGATCTATTCGTCCAATGCGACGATCATTTTCGGCACCGATACGTTCCTCAGCGGCTATGCGCGTGTAGCGCATTCTTATGACTTCCACTCGATACGCTATTGTTTTGCCGGCGCGGAACCGGTGAAGCCAACAACCCGGTCAACCTATATGGACAAGTTCGGCGTTCGAATTCTGGAAGGGTATGGCGTAACCGAAGCCTCTCCGGTGGTAGCCCTGAACACGCCGATGCATAACAAACCGGGCACCGTCGGCAAGCTGATGCCTGGCATTGAAGCCCGGCTTGAAGACGTTACCGGTGTGGAAGAAGGCGGTCGCCTTTTCATCAAAGGACCGAACATCATGGCGGGATATCTTCTCGCTAATGAGCCGGGCGTCCTGCACCCTCCGATCGATGGATGGCACGATACCGGCGATATCGTCACGATTGACGAGGAAGGGTTCATCACCATCTGCGGCCGCGCCAAACGCTTTGCCAAAATCGGTGGCGAAATGGTGTCCCTTGCCGCTGTGGAATCCCTTGCTTCGGAGCTTTGGCCGGAACATCTGTCCGCCGTTGCTGCGATCCGCGACGACCGAAAGGGTGAAAAACTGATCATGATCACCGATTGCCCCGAGGCTTCACGGAAAGAATTCATTACGCACGCCAAAGCTTGCGGCGCTCAGGACCTGATGATCCCATCAGAAGTCCGCTTTGTTGACGAGATACCGATTCTGGGCTCCGGCAAACTGGACTTCGCCGGGGTTGCGCGACTGGTCAAGGAGCAGTCGGAAACGCCGGCGACATGACGCCAACTTCGACGAGTAAAACAAACCGGTGCCGGGATCTGTCCCTCGCACCGGTTTGTTTAGTGATCAGACATGTTGGTCAACAAGAATTGGATTGCCGTCCGGATCAACAACAATGAAGTTTGCCGGACCTGAAGTGGTTTCATCGGCTTCACTCTGAAGCACGACACCGTCAGCCTTCAGTTGCTTCTGTATATCCCGAACATCGGTAAAGGACTCCAATGTCTGTGCGTTAGCATCCCAGCCAGGATTGAAGGTCAACATGTTCTTTTCGAACATTCCCTGGAACAGGCCGATTACACAACTGGGACTTTTCATAATCAACCATCCCTGGTCCGGATCCCCGCCCATCGCTTCAAAGCCAAGTTTTTCGTAAAACTCCCGCGACTTGGACAGATTCGAAACCGCAAGGCTGAGAGAAAAATTTCCAAGTTCCATTATTAACTCCGGCAAATGTATCAAAACCAATCTGCGTCGGCTGACATATCCTGCCAACTCCGACCTGAACTACTCCTGGTTCAATTCTCAGGGAGTTGCCCTCGATGTGCAAGGCATCCGGCTATTCAATCTCAGGTACAACGAAAAAACCGCGCTCAACAAGCGCGGTTCTTCCGGGAGGATTTGGTTGGCTGTTATCGCAGTGTCACTTTGAAGATTTTACCGCGTGTGCAGGTTGCTTTGCCTGAGTAAGCGTTTTCCCTTTTGTGCCATTTGCCGGACCGTTTTTCGCGTTTGAACTGAATGCGAAGTTTGGTCAGTTCTGCATTCACTTTTTCAAGCCGACGGGTTTCCTGCCATGTACCGCCATTCGGGATCACTTCATTCGGCGTAGGCTCGGAGCGCCATTTGCGGGAGCCGTAATCCCGGTAATCAAGATCGACCATTTTGATCGGAGCGCCGGTATTGTTGGTGACCTGGATATAGACTTTCTTGCAGTGCTCGGAAGCATCGGCTGGCGTGACAGAAGCA
>JBDWFY010000018.1:0-406449 GCA_039976075.1 Stappiaceae bacterium | reverse complement strand
GACTTAACGCGGGGTGGAGCAGCCCGGTAGCTCGTCAGGCTCATAACCTGAAGGTCGCAGGTTCAAATCCTGCCCCCGCAACCAAACATCAACCCGTTGTCATTTATGACAGCGGGTTTTTTCGTGCAGAAACGTAGGGATCCGGAAATTCCCAGTCTGCTCGTCAGAAAAAGTTCGATTTAATCGGGGCTCCGTAGCGGGACAAAAATCTTCGGTCGTAGAATTGACCGTCCTCACTGGCTTTGTGACGCACATCATCTTCTTCGAAACGCTCAATGAGGCCATTGACCCGATTTCGGTAATCTTATGCCAAGCTGGG
Source organism: Stappiaceae bacterium (assembly GCA_039976075.1). Lineage (GTDB taxonomy): Bacteria > Pseudomonadota > Alphaproteobacteria > Rhizobiales > Stappiaceae > JBDWFY01. Next base: position 406,130 of record JBDWFY010000018.1, on the reverse strand, counting down.
CATCGTAAGTACCTGCCTTACTTACATTACTTTCACTATCGCCGGGCTAATCGGTAGAGCTATCGTTCTGGTCTCAAGGCTGAATCACCGCGGGATGTGAGGCTGGCAGGTACCCCCTTACTCTTCAAGCGCCGTTGGCGCGCTTCAGGGAGAAGGAGCATTTTAGGCCGCGCTCGGAAGTTTCGAATCAATCGCAGATTTACCATTACGGCTTTTTAACCAACTTGCCGTTGCGCAATTGCGTACATTAGAAGATAATCAAGATCTTGAGTATTTCCGCGTTGTAAGTATTGGAAAAATGCAGAAGTCGAAAATTGCCGGTAACGGCAAAAATGTTGAGAGTAAGATTGCTGCTTTGGCGTCGTATGAATGGCACTTCTTTGGTGCGTTGATCGTAGCCTATGTGTCTCTCGTAGCGTTCGTTGTTTATCAACGTGCGTACATTAGTTACGCCGAAACCGACTTCATAACCTTTACTATTCCGGACGCGTTGCGGGTGCTGCAAGGCGAACCTACCCAGAGTCTTTATCACCCACCTCTGTATGCACTTGCCATCGCTGGTGGCAAATCGCTTTTTGGTGATTGGTTGTCGGCGGGTCTGGCAGTTTCGTTTTTGACCGGGCTTGTCTCTCTGTTGGTATGCTTTGCGCTGTTTCGGGACCTTGCCGGAAAGGTTGCGGGCTGGGGCGCAGTACTGGCGTTGCTGGGATCGACCATCTTTATGGAAGAATCCTTTAGAGCTGGAAACGACATGCTCTTTCTTTGCCTGTTTCTTCTGTCCTGTTGGCTGGCTGTCCTGGCTCTTGAAAATCGATCGGGTGCCGCGTGGTTCAGCTGCGGTATGATCGTGGGACTCGCATTGTTGACCCGTTCCAATGCACTGCCTTTGCTACTCCTTGCCGGCGCTCCTGCTTTGGATTCCAAGTTGCTGACAGGAGAAAAGTTGAAGGCGGGCGTAAAAGTCGTTGGTGGCCTTGCGGTGCCCTTGATCGCCATCGCGGTCTTTGCTTATTTCACCGGATCGAGAGTGCTCCCGGCAAACAATCTTCTCAACCTTTCGGTGACGTATTTTGTTGAAGGTTCCGACAGGGCTTCTTTTGACGCGGCGTTGGCTGCGGCAAAGAGCTTCGAGGAACATCCGGCGTTGCTGTTGTCTGATCCGTTACGTGTCCTGCGGATATATCTCTGGGACTTTTACGAATTCCTGCGCATTGGACTGCCCCGACTGGTCGCGTCTCCGTTATTGGTCCTCGCCATTCCGGCAATTTTCATTCTGTTCAAAGAACGTTTGCATAAACCTGTTGTGCTGTTTGGCATTGTTGTCGCCGCAGAAATTCTGCTGACAAATTTCAAGTCGTTTGACGCGCGTTATTATCTCTTCCTTGTTCCCGTGCTCGGAGCAATAATTGCTCGAACCGCACAGTGGATCGTCCTTAGTAATTTTCCTTTCCGTGCCCGTGCTGCTTTTGCGGCGACTGTTGCCGTTTTGGTTGTGTTCGCGCTCGGTAGTGCGGCGATACGAAGTGCGGTTCACACGATCAACAACGATATTGAGATTGCAGCGGTAATTGATAAATTTAGTGCTGTTATCGGGCCTTCATCCGCGATTTTGGCAAGAAAACCGCATGTTCCTTATTATACGAACAGCGATTGGGTTTACTTGCCGGATTCCCAGACTCTTGAGCAGTTGAAGTTAAATATTGCAGAACCCAGCGGCGAAGTGTTCGAGGGGCTCGCCTCAGTCATAAAAATGAGCAGCTTGAAAGAAACACGCTTTTTGTATTTTGGTGAGTACGAGCGCAAATATCGCCCGCAGTTTGCCTCCCTGACCCAGCCTGATCAGGCACCCGAGTGGCTCGATGTCGTCGTGACAAGTGATCGGCCCGAGGAAGGCACGTTGTATCGCCTGAACGAGTCTTCAGGCTCTTCCGAAACTTCTGATCCTCACACTGCACCGGATTGCGGTCCGGCATGCTGAAAATTGCGCAATGCGGCGTTATTTGAAGAAGGTGAGATTTGCAAAACGTAACCGATGAGCTTGATTTGCAAGCCACCGACGAGTCGCAGATGCCGTTGGCAATCGACTTGGACCATGCCGTACTCAAGACGAGAGCGCTTGATGAGATGTGTCTGGAGGTTGTCCGGTCGAAGCCGGCGTTACTCTGGAAATTGCTTGCAAAATTTTTTGAGGGCCGCGCAGCCGTTACTGGCTGGTTCTCAAGCCGACGGCCGCTTAACGCCAAAGACTGGCCGGTAAAAGAAGCGTTCGTTGCCTATGTCAAATCACAGGCCGCAACTGGCCGCGAGATTGTCCTGGTGACCTCTGCGCACCGTTCCGTCGCCGAGGTCATTGTAAGCCGGTTTCCATTTATCAGTGAAATCATTGTCTGTGATGAAACATCCAGTCAGGACGGGCAAGAAAAGGCACGGCTATTACGTAGTCGCTTCCCGGATGGGTTCGTATTCGCTGGTAGCAAGCAAGAAGATCTAGCCGTGTGGCGCGAAAGCGTCGGTGGAATTCTGGTTGACGCCAATGAAAAGGTCGCGAAGCGCCTGCGCGGCAGTGGTAAACCTGTTACAGATTTTTCAAGGCCTCAAAATACGATCGCGACACTCCTGCTCAGCCTGCGCCCGCATCAATGGGCAAAAAACGCCATCATTTTCGTGCCGCTGATTCTGGGCGGTAAGGCAGGCGATCTCACCGCCTGGTGGCAGGCATTGATCGGATTTTTTGCGCTGAGTCTCACGGCATCCGCAACTTATATTGTCAATGATCTCTGGGACCTGCCGAACGATCGCAAACATTGGTCAAAGCGATTGCGGTCAATCGCGTCCGGTAATCTGTCGATTCGTGGCGCAGTTCTGCTGGCAGTGTTTCTGCTAGCCTCGGGTTTTGGCCTGGTCAGCACTTCTGGCTTTGAACCGTTTGTGGTGCTGCTGGCTTACCTGGTTTTGACCCTGAGCTACACATTCGTGTGGAAACGTTTGCCCATCGTCGATGTTGTCGTACTGGCCAGCTTGTTTACGGTTCGGTTGCTCCTGGGGATCGTACTGACAGACGTCCTGCTGTCGCCATGGTTGCTCGTTTTTTCGATGTTTGTGTTTCTGTCTCTGTCAGTCGCAAAGAGACATACAGAGGTATTACGGCTGGCCCAGCATGGGATCGAAAGATTACCCGGTCGCGGCTACATGGCTGCGGATGCGCCCCTCACTCTCAGCATCGGTCTTGCCTCCGCGCATGGCGCTGTCCTGATCATGATCGTGTATCTGATTGAAGATGCATTTTCGCGCGATAGCTACGCCAGCCCGATTTATCTTTGGGCGATTCCCCTGTTTCTATTTCTGTTTCTCGGGCGGATATGGCTTGTTTCGCACCGCGGTGAGCTTCATGACGACCCGGTTGCCTTCGCACTCAGTGACCGTGCCAGCCTGTTACTCGGGTTTTGCATGGGTGTAAGTTTGCTGATCGCATTGATCGGTTTGGGCTGATCTGACGATGGTTTTCACACAGCGTAGCGATGCTTTGTCGTGGGGGCGGGTCATCCGTTCGGTGCAGAATGTAGCAAGACCGAGCAGCAAAGCCGAACTGAATGCGCTGATTGAGGAAATGCACTTTGCTACTGTGCTGCCTGTCGGTATGCGGCGCTCGTATGGTGACAGTGTGCTCAATTCAAATGGTGGCATCATCGAGATGTCAGCGTTGAACAATCTCATAAACCTGGATACCGCTACAGGCAGTCTTAAAGCGGAAGCCGGCATAACTCTTGATGCGATCCTCCGCGCGGTTGTTCCTTTAGGATATTTTGTACCGGTGTCACCAGGTACGAGATTTGTCACTCTTGGCGGCGCAATCGCAAACGACGTACATGGGAAAAACCACCATCGCGCCGGTAGTTTCGGCAATCATGTCCTGCGTTTGGGATTGTTGCGTTCAAATGGTTCGCGCGTCGAGATCGGCCCGGACGATAGTATTGGCCTGTTTTCTGCGACCGTCGGGGGGCTGGGCTTAACGGGTATTATCGAGTGGGCGGAAATAAAACTTCAGCCTATCAAGAGCAGCCATCTCGAAGTTGAAATCCTGCCATTTTCAAATCTTGAGGAGTTCTGGACCCTCTCGGAAGAGTCGATTTTGTCACATGAACATACCGTGGCATGGATCGATTGCACGGCCAAAGGTCAGGAGTGTGGGCGCGGCGTGTTCTCGCGTGGAAATTGGAGCCAGGAAGGTGACCTGACACCGCATTCTTGCTCCAATGCACTGAACGTGCCGGTGGATGCCCCGAGCTGGCTGCTGAACCGGTTCACGGTCGGCCTGTTCAACAAATTCTACTTCGCAGTCCAAAGGCGCAAAGCTGGCAACCTCCAGCAACATTATGCCAATTTCTTCTATCCACTTGATGCCATCACCAACTGGAACCGTCTCTATAGCCGCCGCGGGTTCTGGCAGTATCAGTGTGTTGTTCCAAAGGCGTCCATGCGTCAGGCCACGTCTGCGCTTCTCGATGAAATCGCGCGTAGTGGGCAAGGCTCCTTCCTGGCCGTCCTTAAAACCTTCGGCGAGGTTCCCTCAGTGGGCTATCTGTCATTCCCGCGTGCTGGCGCAACGTTGGCACTTGATTTTCCAAACAAGGGCGAAGCGACGTTACAGCTGTTTGAACGTCTTGACGCAATTGTGCGCGAAGCCGGTGGCCGCCTCTATGCGGCAAAAGACGGACGCATTCCACGAAACATGTGGTCGTTCGGATATCCCGAACTTGAGAGATTTACTGCACATCTTGATTCCGGTCTGGCGTCGGATTTCTGGCGGCGCGTTGCGCCGTGAGAGTGAGCCAATCGCGTTCAAACCTGCGTGGAACCGTTTGGCAGATCACGCACCAGAAAGCCAATCTGCGCGAATGGAAAAGAGAGAATGCTCGGCGCTTCAACTTTGGGCGACCAGCAGCGTTCCCGCACAGATGAGGGCCACACCGGCAACACGGACAAAGCTGACGTCTTCGCCAAATCCATAGTAGGCGTAGGCCAATACAACGACGTATGCGAGGCTCAGAAACGGGTAGGCAAAGCTTAGCTCGACTTTTGACAAAACAAATAAATGCGAAGCCATGCTGATCACGAAAATGCAAAGACCTGCAAAAACATAGGGATTGAAGACGATCTGAATCACGGTGGTCAAAACCGCTCCTGACCGCATACTTTCCGACTCCATTGTGAGCATGCCCTTTTTCAAAAAGATTTGGGCGATTGCATTCGTCAGAACAGTAAAAAGGATGAGCGGTATGTAGTTTACCATGGTTGGATTCCAGGCTGTTGAAATTCGTGACTAGCCGCTAGTATGCTACGGGTGTGCCATATTGTCATCTGCGGTCAACGGAACGGCGCAAACTATCGGCGCGCACCGAATAGAGAAAGTACCTGTTCTATAACGGTAAAACGATCTGGTGTCCGAAGCACTCCACTCGCCAGCATGACCTGAACCGGGCGTGGCTGGGCCTTCAATCTGGTGTCATGAGTATGGAAGCTGGAGATTTGGGATAAAGGCAGAATTTATGCGACACGTATTAGTTGGAGGCAGTGGTTTCGTCGGACAGGCGCTCGTCCGCGACCTCACAGAAATGGGAGAGGAAGTCGTCATTGCGGACATCCAGAAACCCGAAAGTCCAACAAATGATCGCGTGCAATACCAGGCCCTCGATATTACGAACCGCGATGCTGTCCTTAATTTCGACATCCGTGAGACCGACATGGTGTACAACCTGTCGGCAAAGATGCTCAGCCCAATTCTGCCGCGGGCGAAGCGGCGAGATTTCTTCTGGCCGGTGAACCATGATGGGCTGCAGCATCTGCTTGATCGCATGGAAGTGGCTGGAAGCAGAAAGCTTGTCCATTTCACGACCGACATGGTTTATGGTCACATTCACCATACTCCGACCCGCGAAGATCATCCCACTAAACCGTTGGGCGAGTATGGTCTCAGCAAACTGGCCTCGGAAAGCTTGTGCCAAACATACCGCGACCGAGGTTTTAGAATTTCGATTTTCCGTCCAAGGCTCATCATCGGCCCGGGGCGGCTTGGCATTTTGCAGAAACTGTTCAAACTGGTCGACAATCATCTGCCGGTCCCGACAATTGGTGGTGGCCGTAATCCCTATCAGTTCGTCTCCGTCTATGACTGTGCGCAGGCCGCGTGGCGTGCATGGCAGGCCGGTGTTCCAAACAACGCCTACAATTTAGGTTCAAAAGATCCCCCTTCGATCCGCAGCCTGTTGGGCAGGCTTATTACTGAGGCCCGCAGCTATTCGCTGATCATTCCGACACCGGCACCTGCCGTCAAATTTGTGCTGGATGCGCTCGATTGGGCCAATGTCCCTCTCATGGATCCAGAGCAATACAAGATCGCTGATGAGGTATGCATCGTGGACACTACAGCGGCAGAACGCGACCTTGGTTGGCATGCAGGTGTCGGTGACACGGACATGCTCCTTGCGGCCTACTGGGACTATCGCGCAGCAAAAGGGGACCGTCGAGCAGCGGATCAACTGGCGGCACTGATGGCCAAATCACAAAAATCAAATGCATGACGATGTCGCAACCAGCGAGAATTATTGATGTCCGAAGTTGAAGATGTAGTTTCGCATGAAGACAAACATACGATAGAGCGGCCTGATCTGCTCACTGTTGATGAGGCCAAGTCGCTTGAGCAGAAGCGCATCTCCGATCTTTTTGCGACACACATAAACCCCGGCCAGCTGCATTTTCTGAAATTGCTTGGCTTTGATCAGGTCGTTGTCAGCCGCGCTGAGGGAATGCACTATTTCACAGCGGACGGTCGCCGCATTCTGGACTTTTTCGGTGGTTTCGGCTCATTGGCTTTTGGGCACAACCACCCGCGCATTCTGGCTGCCCGCAAGCAATTTCAGGATGAAAAGCGCCACGAGATCGCTATGGCGTTCCTTTCCCAATATGCCAGCGCATTGGCCTACAACCTCGCTGAGATCTCGCCCGGTAATCTAAGCATGGTGTTCTTTGGCTCGTCAGGATCCGAGGCAATGGAAGCTGCGATCAAACTCGCCGAGCAGGTCCAGGGGCCGCAACGATCCAAAATAATATATGCCCAGAATAGCTTCCATGGAAAAACAAAGGGCGCGCTTTCTCTAACTGATTCTGAATTCTATCGTTCAAGTTTCCATCTGGTGGACAATACTGTGCGGGTGCCATTTGCAGACATCGCTGCAATACGAACCGCGATCGAAGGTGACCAGGAGATTGGCATCGTTGTCCTGGAAACGATCCAGGGAGGCGCTGGAATTTTCGAGGCCCCACCAGGCTACTGGCGCGAGCTCCGTGAACTTTGCGATAGTCATAACGTCTTGTGGGTGGCTGATGAGGTGCAATGCGGAATGGGGCGCACCGGCCGATTCTTCGCTTTCGAGCATGCAGGGGTTGTCCCGGATATTACGGCCTTGGCCAAATCTCTTGGTGGCGGGAAATGCGCGATGGCGGCGATGATTGCCGACCGCGATATTTATATGAAAGCATATGGGTCACCAAAGACAGCGTTGATTCATGGTCCGGCAACGTTCGGCGGAATTGGTGAAGCATGCATCACTTCCATCGAAGCGTTGAACATCCTTTACGACGAAGGCTTGATTGAAAACGCTGCTGTTGTTGGTTCACAATTGATTTCAGGTCTGGAATCGCTCAAGCGCAAATATCCAAAGATAATCAAAGACGTGCGCGGACGTGGATTGATGATTGGCGTTGAACTGCATGATTTCAGCCAAACTTTGCCCTTCGGTCTCCGTCAGGCCGTGTCGGTTTTGGATGCAAAACTCAAGGGCAGTCTTTGCGGCTTCGTCGGCTGTCTATTGCTGCGCGATCATAACGTGCTCGTTGCCTTTACGGAGTATAATCGCAATGTTATCCGCCTCGAGCCACCGCTGATAACGTCTGCGAATGATGTCGAGGAATTTCTTCGATCCCTGGAGGACATTCTTCAACGCGGTGTTGTTGGTATCGTTAAGGATTTTCTCGCGCAGTATGCAAAACGACCGCGGTAAACGATACGACGCTGAGCTGGCACGATTGGTTTCAGCCGACATCAGGTCGACTGTAAAACTGCCGGCGCCAGCTGCACTGCCCCGATAGATACACATTAGTTGCCACCATCATTCAGAATAGATGGGGGCTCGCATTTCAGCTGGGCTCAACACACCAGAATTACATCTTGCCGAACTTACGTGATTGTGAAGCCTGATCGAATGAGCAGCTTTTTATTCTGCTGCGGTTCTGTAAAGTATGCTGACCAATATTGACAATGGCTGAGACGCTGTTAAGGCGGTATGGAGCGGGAAGATTTTTCTCAAATTGAAGTTTTGAGAATTATTTTTTATGCCAGGCGACGAAAAGTACGATGTGAGGGACGGTTTTATGAGGATAGGGGCACCGACAGAGACATTTGAGGGGGAGAACCGGGTCGCTCTGACACCTCAGAGTGCGAAGCAGCTCCAAAAGCTCGGCTATGACTGTGTTATCCAAAGCGGTGCGGGTGCAGCCGCGCGGTTTTCGGATGCGGACTACAAGGAAGCCGGGGTTGAGATTGCTGCCAATGCCAAAGAGCTATGGTCGAAAACCGATATCCTTGTGAAAGTGCGTCCGCCGGAAGAAGATGAGATTGCGCTGGGAAAGAAAAACCAGACGCTGATATCCTTTATCTATCCCGCCCAGAATGAAGATTTACTCGGCAAACTTAAGGATGCCGGGATTAACACTCTGGCGATGGACATGGTTCCTCGCATTAGCCGGGCACAGAAGATGGATGCCCTTTCGTCCATGGCCAATATTGCCGGCTACAGGGCGGTCATCGAGGCGGGCAACAACTTCGGTCGATTTTTTACCGGGCAGATTACAGCGGCCGGCAAAGTGCCGCCAGCAAAGGTACTGGTAATCGGGGCGGGTGTTGCCGGACTTGCTGCCATCGGGGCAGCTCAGTCTCTTGGTGCGATTGTTCGAGCCTTTGACGTTCGTCCGGAAGTATCCGAACAGATTGAGAGTATGGGAGCAGAGTTCCTGTTTCTTGATTTCCAGGAAGACGGTTCAGGATCCGGTGGATATGCCGCGCCGTCCTCACCTGAGTTTCGCGAAAAGCAGCTTGCCCTCTTCCGTGAACAGGCGCCCGATGTCGATATCGTCATCACAACGGCACTGATCCCGGGGCGCGACGCCCCCAAGCTTTGGCTCAAGGATATGGTCGAAGCGATGAAGCCCGGCTCGGTTGTCGTCGATCTGGCGGCGGAGCGGGGTGGCAACTGCGACCTGACGGTGATGGATGAAAAGGTCGAGTCAGACAATGGTGTGACCATCATCGGGTATACGGATTTCCCTTCCCGCATGGCGGCGCAATCCTCCACGCTCTATTCAACCAACATTCGCCATATGATCGATGATCTGACACCGGAGAAGAACGGTGAGCCGGTCATTGATATGGAAGACGACGTGATCCGCGGTTCCACTGTGGTCAATGCGGGCGAAGTGACGTTTCCACCACCACCGCCGAAAATCAAGGCGATTGCGAAACCGCCGGTCAAGACGGTAGAACCGACCGCAGAGGAAATTGCAGAAGCAGAAGCTGCCGCCTTCCGTAAGGCATCGCGCAACCAGGTCGGGATGCTGGTCGTCGGCGGGTTGCTGATGCTGCTTATCGGAGCCTATGCCCCGGCAAGCTTCATGCAGCATTTTATTGTGTTTGCTCTGAGTTGTTTCGTCGGATTTCAGGTTATCTGGGGTGTCGCCCATGCACTGCACACGCCGCTCATGGCCGTCACTAACGCAATTTCCGGGATAATCATCATCGGTGCTTTGCTACAGATCGGCTCGTCCGGCTTCATCGTGCCGCTGCTGGCAAGTATTTCGGTGCTTATTGCCACCATCAACATCGTGGGTGGCTTTATGGTCACCCGGCGCATGCTAGCCATGTTTAACAAAAGCTGAGGGGCGGACATCATGCTTTCGACAGGTATTGTCACAGCCGCCTACATTGCGGCTTCGGTCTTATTCATTCTCAGCCTCGGAGGGCTGAGCAATCAGGAACGCGCTAAGCGTGCGGTCTGGTACGGTATCGTCGGTATGGCGATTGCGGTCTTTGCAACAATTTTTGGACCGGAAGTCAGCGGATATGCGTGGCTGATCCCGATGCTGCTGATCGGTGCGGTTATCGGAGTGATCGTCGCCAGCCGGGTCGAGATGACCGGTATGCCGCAGCTTGTTGCAGCCTTGCATTCCTTTGTTGGTCTGGCGGCTGTCTTCATCGGTATCAATTCCGATATCAATCCACCAGCCGGACTGGTCGGTGCGGAATTGGTCATACACGAAGTCGAGATTTTTCTCGGCGTGTTCATCGGTGCAATAACCTTCACCGGATCGATCATCGCCTATGGAAAACTGGCCGGTTCGATTGGTGGCAAGGCGCTGACGCTGCCTGGTCGCCACTTGATGAATCTGGGCATGCTGGCATTGTGCCTACTGCTCCTGGTACTCTACTTGAACCATGCAGGTACGTGGACATTGATCCTGATGACCTTGATCGCCTTTGTGATTGGCGCTCATCTGGTGATGGCGATCGGCGGAGCTGACATGCCTGTTGTGGTATCGATGCTCAACTCCTATTCAGGCTGGGCGGCGGCGGCCACCGGCTTCCTGCTGGGCAATGACCTGCTGATCGTCACCGGAGCGCTGGTTGGTTCTTCAGGGGCTATTCTGTCCTACATTATGTGCAAGGCAATGAACCGCCAGTTTATCAGTGTGATATTGGGTGGTTTCGGGAACGCTGTTTCCTCCGGAGTCGAAATTGAAGGGGAACAGATCGCGATTGATGCAGATGGTGTGGCCGCAGCTCTTGAAGATGCGGATGAAGTCATCATTGTTCCCGGCTACGGCATGGCGGTAGCGCAGGCACAGAGCAGCATTTCGGAGTTGACTCGCCGGCTTCGTTCAAAAGGTAAGAATGTGCGATTTGGCATTCATCCGGTCGCCGGACGGCTTCCGGGTCACATGAACGTTCTGCTGGCAGAGGCCAAAGTTCCTTATGACATCGTGTTGGAAATGGATGAGATCAACGACGATTTTCCAGAAACCGATGTTGTGATCGTCGTGGGATCCAACGACATCGTCAATCCGGCGGCTCAGGAAGACCCCGGCAGTCCGATTGCGGGTATGCCGGTGCTTGAAGTCTGGAAAGCGAAGCAGGTTTTCGTCTCCAAGCGCGGTCAGGGCACTGGCTATTCCGGTATCGAAAATCCGCTGTTCTATAAAGAAAATACACGGATGTTTTATGGAGACGCAAAGGCATCTGTTGATACGCTGCTGCAATCCATGGGCTGATCAGGTTCCTTGATCAATTTGGATGAATTACAGGGCTCTGACGGGTAACCGCCAGAGCCCTTTTTTGTTGCGGTCGCATCATCGCCAGCCAAACAAGAGTGTTGGTCGGTGGTCATGCTGATTAAATGTTACTTGCTGTCGAACGTATAAACGCCGTCCCATCCCTCTGCAGGAGGACTGCTCCGTAAAGTCGCAATGCGCCCAAGGTAAATGTCGTAGAATTGCTCAAGCGGTGCCGGTGCCTTGGACCACAATGTGAGCACAAGCCGCTCTGCCTCGTCAAAATCCATTGCCCGATAGGCTGCTAAAAAGTCTGCATGGACAGACTTGTAGTCAAACCCATCCGGAGCTTCATCATCATCGGGTTTGAATATCGTAAACAATGTCAGGGGGGTGCTGCGCCCGACAACACGCACGCGGTCCACTTCGATGATTTCCATATTTTGATCAGATGCGAAGTCAGGGCTTTCCAAAACCGTTTCGGATACCAACAGTGACAATCCATATTGCTTTGTCAGACCCTCGATTCGTGACGCGACGTTTACTGAATCTCCGATTGCGGAATAGCTGAAACGCTGTTCCGACCCCAGATTGCCGACGCAGCAGTCGCCGGTATTGAGGCCGACACCGATGCGGATCGGGCGTTCGGTTGTCTCGTTGTGAATCTCAAGCCGGTCAAGCATAGAGAGAGCTGCCTTGCAGGCGAGATAGTTGTGGTTTTTGATCGGCAAGGGCGCGTTCCAGAAAGCCATGATGGCATCACCCATATATTTGTCGATGGTCGCACCGGAGCTGAGCAATTCGTCTGTCATCGGCGTCAAAAAGCCATTGAGCAGTTTCGTGAGCTCCTGTGGATCAAGCCCTTCGGAAAGCGATGTAAATCCGCGAATATCGCAAAAAAGAAGAGTTAAATCCCGGATCTCGCCGCCTAGTTTCAGCGTGTCAGGATTGTCCGATAGCTGATCAACCAGCGTGGGCGCAAGATAGCGGCCGAAGGCACCACGTACGAAACGTTTTTCCCGAACGTTATTGAGATATTGGGAAAGGGTGACCGTGATGTAAACAAACCCAACCGCGATTGCCGGGACTATCGGACTCATCAACCAGCGATACTTGTCAAACAGGTACCAGGACAAGGCGCCAGTTGCGACGATCAGTGCAATGGTCATCGTGAACGTGATAGCAGGCCGGTTTGGACGCAGAAACAGAATTAAAATCAGTGAGAGGATGAGTCCGAGAGAATACTCAGCTCCCACCATCCAGTCTGGGCGCGACAGATACGTGCCGCTGATGATCTGGTCAATGACTTCACCGTGGACGAAAACACCGGGGACGTTGGCTGCAAGAGGTGTTGTAACGAAATCTTTCAATCCGATTGCGCTCGTTCCAACGAGGACAATATGACCCTCTATGCGATCCTGTAATTCCTGCTCCGACGCTGTGCTGCCTAGAATTTTTGAAGCAGAAAGAGTCCTGTTGGTCATGTCCTTGGAGTAATAAATCCAGACCTGACCGTCCGCTTCCGTAGGGATTTCAAAGTCCCCGGCTTGAATCAAAACGATACCAGGATTGCCTGTATCAACTTCTTTGGTGCCACTGGTGGTTCTAATTTTGAAAACGCCGGCGCCCTGCGCGGTGCGCAGCGCCTCCATCGATAGAGAAGGGTAAAGTTTGCCACCGGCAGACTTCACGAGTGGGACCTTTCGTACAATGCCATCTTCCAACGGTGGAAAGCTGAAAAAACCCAGTCCGCCTGCCCCATCATGCAGTTCCGGCAAGTTTACCAGTGCTGCTTTATATCTCGAAAGAAAAGACTTCGGGTCGTGCCCGCCCCAGCCAAAAGCGGCTTTTGGAGTGGGATAAGCCGAGTTGCCTTCGTTGGAAAACGCAATGCCAAGGACAACCGGATTGCGAGCAATCGACTGAGCGAAAATTTTGTCATTGTCCAGTTCCGGCGCGCCTGCTGGAAACTCAATTGCCGCGCCCATCTCTTTCAGATTTTGAATGGTTTTCTCAGGAGAAGTGCGGTCTTTTTCAGAGAATGTCATATCAAAGGCGATGGTCGCAGCGCCCAGATTTCCCAAGCGATCAACAAGATCCGCCATGACCGATCGCGGCCAGGGCCATTGGCCATTCTGTGCTATTGCTTCTTCATCGATGTCTATGATTGTAATCGGGGCCTGAAAGCCGGGACGTGGTTTTATTTGTTGATATTCGTCGAAAACAAGATTGGATAAACGGGACAACGGAGTAGAAAAGGCGTAACAAGCGGCAGAGAATACAAGGATAGCGAGTATTCCAGTATACCAAGCCTGCAGTCTCGCTGAGTCAGTGCGCCATAAATGCAATAACTTGGCATAAAGTGGTGGTTTTGTACCCATCTTGTTTAATCTTCGTGTGTCTTCAGATCGCACTTATGGTAGTAGCTGAACTGTTAACCTTTTAGAAAGGTTGCCATTCCTCTTCGTTAATTCTGAGTTAGATTGGTAACGATGTTTTTGTTTGTGCGAAACTTATTTATTGCCGGAATGCTCATATTGTGTGCCCCAGCCCTCGCTCAGGCACAGCAAACCATTACTTATGAACAAATTCTTGCTGATCCGGATAATCCGGAACTCAGTTTTTCTTATGCTCGGCAGACAGCGGCCGCCGGGGACCTTGAGAAAACGGCAGCGTCGCTTGAGCGCGTTCTGCTGCTCAAGCCGAATTGGGATGCGGCCCGTTTATTTTATGCGCTGGTGCTCTATCGGCTGGATGATCTTGACGGCGCGAAAACTGAGCTTGAGATCCTGAAGGGGCGTCCTTTGTCCACCAGGCAGGCGGCTGAAGTGAACCGCTATCTTGGCCGGGTGTCGTCTCAGGCCAAACGGACCCGCTTGACAGGTAATGTCGGCGTCGGTTTCCGGGTCGACAGCAATCCCGATTTGACAACAAACTCTAATGCCGGTCTGATCGGTGATGCTTCGGTTCCGCTCAACAGCGATGAGCGCGTTGACGGTGCGTTTATTGCGGCGGGAAAAGTGCGCCTGGAACATTCACTGGGCAATGGCAGCGGTGATATTCTTTTTGCGGAAGTCAATGGACGGTGGAATAAGCAATTTACTGTTGACGAAGCCGATTATGCTCAAGGACGTATTCGGGCTGGGGGCAGCTTCTATTTCAAAGATCTTAAATTGACACCGTATGGCACAGCTTCAGCCTTGGGTCTTGAAACCGATCTCTATCGAACTGACCTGGGTGGCGGGCTCGAAGCCCGTTACAGGATCAATCCCAAGTTTGCGCTACTGGCGGCCGTCGAGGGCGTGTATCAAGATTACAATGATACCGGAAACGGATCGCCCGGCAGCGCAAGGGACGGGTGGTTGTCAATGGGTGCTGTCGGCTTGGCAGTGCGAACCAGTGACAAGAACACACTGACCATCAGGGCGCGCCAGTTCCTGAAAGACGCCAACAGCAACAGCTTCAGCTACGATGCGACAGAGGTTTCGATCCGGGACTTGTTGTTGCTTGGAAAAGGTCAGTATCTCAGCGCTTTGGCTTCCTATCGGTTCCTGGCCTATGATGCTCCCGATGCGCGATATTCTACGACTATTTCCCGCGAGGATGATCTGTTCCGTGCCCGCCTGGCCTATGGCTTGCCGCTTCGCACATTGTTCGGTGTTGTCGGCGTAGATCTTGAAAACAGCCTTGGCGATATTAATTTTCAGGTAGCGGGGAATTACTATGATCAGAGTTCAAATATCTCGAACTTTGATGCCACAAGCATTTCATCCGACGTGATGTTGATCAAAAGTTTTGCCTACTAAAGCGTCTGGGTGCATTGACGGTTGCAAGAGATGCTGAGGAAAAGACTGGAAGAGCGACGTGGTCTACGGGCCAACACGCCTTGTCATTTGACGGGCAGGACAACCTGAAACAGGATAAGAGAATGCCAGTCAATTTCACTGTAATTCGTCGCTCTTCTGCTGTCGCCCTTTGCGCGCTGTTGCTGGCGGCCGGTACGTTCTCCGAAGCAAATGCTGAGTCCAAAGTCGGTGTCAGTGCGGCGGTTCGAGGCAAGGTATTTGTGCGAAGTGGTGGCCTCGATCAACGAAAGGCAGCTGTCAAGCAGGATATCCTGCTTCAGGATAAAGTTCTGACGAAAAAACAAAGTGCGTTGCAGATTCTCCTGCTTGATGAATCTGTTTTTACCGTCGGCGAAAACTGTGAGATGATCATCGACCGGTTTGTCTATGATCCGCAGAAGAAATCCGGCGAAATGAGTGGACGAGTCATAAAGGGCGCATTTCGGTTCATGAGCGGCAAGATTGGCAAGTCCAATCCCAGTGCTGCCAACATTACAACCCCGTCGGCAACAATTGGAATTCGAGGGACGTTTTTTGAAGGTGTTGTCGGTCCCGATGCGGTTCGCCTCGCAAGAGAACTGGGACTTGATACGTCCGGAGCGGATCAAAACAAGGCCATGCTGGTGGTCTTGCGCGGGCCGGGGCGTAACACCAATACGTTGTCGAACACTGGAATTATCGACATCAATACTGGTGCAGGCAGCGTCACGATATCCGATGCGAATTACGCTGTGTTTGTTCCTGGACCTGGCCAGCCACCGGTTGGACCCGTGCGTGTTACGGATGCCGTGCTGACCTACCTCAATTTCTATCTCAGAACCATTCCGACCGGTCCTGGTGTCGGAGGTGGTGAAAAGACCGGTAGCGAACAATCCGGGCAGGAGTTTTTCAACGTTCCGGATGGCGATTTCGGGCCGATCAGTGATGAGTTTCAGGATCAGTTGTTCGACGATCAGTTTGAAGAACCGGTTATGAACGATGATCCCGATACGCCTGGCTGCATGTATTCAAGCTGTGAATGATGTCCCGGTCATTTCGGCCGGAATTGACTGGAGGACATGAGATCCGCCGACTATCGAACGGATCGCGATAGCGCGCGTTCCGTCCGACAAAACGTTGTTATCCAGATAGTTCGCCAAGTGTGCGGGATTAATCTACAGCTGACGATTGGCGCTCATGGCTGCCCCGCAGCGTTGCTCCGGATAAAATTAGCACACAGGTGCACGTAGAGACTTCACAGTACCTGGCTTCGGGCCACGCGGTTCAATGAAGGGCATCTCTGTCTGCAAAAATCCATGGCAGTGCGCATATGAACAAGCGTGCGGCAAGATGAAAAACAGATCAGTTCGACGTTCAAAGTGACTGTCGACCTGCACTCATTATGCACTCCAAGAGTTTTTCATATTATTTTGCCTCTCAAAGTCGTACAATGAGAGAATACAGTACATTCAATCAGACGTGAATTCATGAAAGCGTTGATGAATTTGTAAACGTCTACTGCGCCCAGAATAAACAGTAATGCGTAATCGGGACAGGACAATGCCAACTCAATATTTCAATAGCCGCAGAATCGGCAGGATTGTCCTGTGCGGTGTACTCTTGTTTGCCGGACTGGCCTCAGGCGCTGATGCTGCATCCAAGGTAGGCGTCAGCGCGGCGGTTCGAGGGCAAGTATTCGTTCGCAGCGGTGGTCTCGACAAACGCAAGGCGGTACTTCAGGACGATATTCTGCTTCAAGATAAAGTTCAGACAGAAAAGCAAAGCGCGTTGCAGATTTTACTCCTTGATGAATCTGTGTTCACAGTCGGTGAGAACTGCGAGATGGTCATTGATCGATTTGTTTATGATCCGCAGAAAAAATCCGGCGAAATGACCGGGCGCGTTTTGAAAGGTGCATTCCGGTTTATGAGCGGCAAAATCGGTAAAGCCAATCCAACTGCTGCCAACATCACAACACCGTCTGCCACAGTTGGAATTCGCGGTACTTTCTTCGAGGGGGTCGTCGGTCCGGACGCCGTTAGGTTGGCACGTGAGTTGGGACTGGACACCAAAGGTGCAGTCCAGAGCAAGGCGGTTCTTTTCATTTTGCGTGGACCCGGCCGCAACACCAACACGCTTTCAAACAGCGGAATTTTGGATATTGATTCCGGCGGTGGCAGCGTAACGATTTCCGATGCGAATTATGCAGCCTTTGTTCCCGGTCCGGGACAGCCTCCTACCGGTCCGGTTCGCATTACCGAAGCGGTACTAACATATCTCAATCTGAATCTCCGTGCGATTCCTAACGGGCCTAATGTCCGAGGTGAACAGACTACGGGCAGCGCGTTGTCGGGTCAAAGTTCATTCGATGTCCCGACAGACAGCTTCGCTCAGATTAGCGAGGAGTTTCAGGATCAACTTTTTGATGATCAATTCAACGACCAGGTCATGGATATCATGAGTGACCAGATGGGCATGGATGGCGACATGGGCATGGATGGCGATATGGGTGGGGGCGGTTCTGGATACCCAGATCCCCATGTATTGGGCGCAGGTGGCTTGTAGGTCTGAGTGTGTGTTGTGATTGTGCGAACGTTGATCGTGACCTCTCAGTAGCCCGAACCAGTCACTGGAACTGTTTCTGTCGCATGATTGGCAACAGAAATGGTGGGTTTTGATTGATGAATTGGCACTCACCGACAGCAAAATTGTCGATTTGCAGCGTGCCAGTTTAAAAGTATTCCAAAAAAATATTTGACTATTTGATCAAAATTTTTTCCAATGGGCCTGGTCAGCCCGTCCGAACAACGAGGTGGGCGCCCAAACCACAAAGTCGTCCAACCTTCCGGAGACTAAGATGACCCAAACCAAAACAGGTCCTGATATCGCCACAGGCCGATTGTCGAAGGATCAATATGCTGAAAATTTCAGTGATCTGCATCCGAAGTTTGATGCGCATGAGGCCGTGGTTGAGGCGGATCGCTGTTACTTTTGTTATGATGCGCCATGTATGAATGCCTGCCCGACCGGCATCGATATCCCCCAGTTTATCAGACAGATTTCAACGGGCAATCCAGTCGGATCGGCAAAAACCATATTCGATCAAAATATCCTGGGTGGTATGTGCGCCCGGGTTTGCCCGACCGAAACACTGTGTGAACAGGTTTGTGTCCGTAACGACGCGGAGGGCCAGCCGGTTAAAATCGGTCAGCTGCAACGCTATGCGACCGACACTTTCATGGAGAAAAATAACAGCACGCCTTTTGAACGGGCTGCCGCCACAAACAAGAGAATTGCGGTGATAGGTGCTGGACCGGCAGGATTGTCCTGTGCGCATGCGCTGGCGGTCAACGGTCACGAAGTGACCGTTTTTGACGCCCGAGAGAAGGCAGGTGGACTGAACGAATACGGGATTGCTTCCTATAAATCTGTCGATGATTTCGCCGCGCGGGAAGTCGACTTCATTTTATCTATCGGTGGCATCACGATTGAAAACGGAAAACGCATTGGCGCAGAACTGTCGCTGGAATCACTGCGCACGGACTATGACGCTGTGTTTCTCGCAGTTGGCCTTGCCGGAGTGAATGCGCTTGGAATGGACGGAGAAAGTGTGGACGGTGTTCTGGATGCAGTTGATTACATAGCCGATCTCAGACAGGCGTCGGATCTGTCCGGCCTGTCGGTTGGCCGAAAGGTTGTTGTGATTGGTGGGGGTATGACAGCCATCGATATCGCCGTGCAGATCAAGCTGTTGGGCGCTGAAGATGTGACAATTGCTTATCGACGTGGCCAGGAGCAAATGAATGCCAGCGAGTACGAGCAAAATCTTGCTCAGACGAACGGCGTCAGAATTATGCACTGGGCACAGCCACACCAACTGCTGGAAACGGACGGCCATCTCAGTGGTATTGTGCTTGAACGAACGGCGCAGGGCGAGGATGGCAAGCTATCCGGCACCGGCGAAATCCTGACGCTTGAAGCGGATATGGTGTTCAAAGCCGTCGGTCAGAAATTGAACCAAAGCGACCTGAATGGCGCTGCCGATCAATTGACAATTGAACGGGGGCGCATTGTGGTTGATGAAAGTCGTCACACCAGTATCGCCAATGTATGGGCGGGTGGCGATTGTGTTGCCGGTGGAGAAGATTTGACGGTTGCTGCTGTCGAAGACGGCAAGATCGCCGCAGCTTCCATCCATCAGTTTCTCACTGCCTGACCCGCGTCAATATTCGGAGATCATCATGGTTGATCTGAGATCAGAATTTATCGGAATTAAATCCCCCAACCCGTTCTGGCTGGCGTCTGCACCGCCGACGGACAAGGAATATAACGTCGTCAGAGCCTTCAAGGCCGGGTGGGGCGGCGTTGTCTGGAAGACACTTGGCGAAGACCCGCACGTTGTGAACGTCAATGGCCCGCGCTATGGCGCTATCCACGGCAAGGACAGGCAGTTATTGGGCCTCAACAATATTGAGCTTATTACAGATCGCCCATTCGAGGTGAATCTGCAGGAAATCAAAAAGGTCAAACGCGACTGGAAAGATCGCGCCCTGGTCGTCTCACTGATGGTACCGTGCGAGGAACCCAACTGGGAGAAAATCCTGAAGCAGGTCGAAGATACCGAGGCCGATGGTGTGGAACTCAATTTCGGCTGCCCGCACGGTATGAGCGAGCGCGGCATGGGATCAGCCGTCGGACAGGTGCCTGAATACATCGAGATGGTTGCGCGATGGGCGAAAAAACACACCCGCATGCCTGTTATTGTCAAGCTGACCCCTAATATCACCGATATTCGTAAACCGGCCCAGGCGGCAAAGACGGGTGGCGCGGATGCAGTCTCGTTGATCAATACCATCAATTCGATTGTCGGCGTCAATCTGGACAGCATGTCGCCCGAGCCGTCAATTGACGGCAAAGGGTCTCATGGTGGTTACTGCGGGCCGGCTGTCAAACCAATTGCCCTGAACATGGTGGCGGAGATCGCACGTGATCCCGCAACGCGTGGTATGCCTATTTCAGGTATTGGCGGCATCACCACGTGGCGAGATGCGGCAGAGTTCATCGCGCTTGGTGCTGGAAATGTTCAGGTCTGCACAGCGGCCATGACCTATGGCTTCAAAATTGTCGAAGACATGATTGAAGGCCTGAAAGACTGGATGGAAACGGCCGGTCACAACAAGATCGATGACTTTGTCGGAATGGCCGTACCCAACGTATCCGACTGGCAATATCTGAATCTCAATTACATTGCCAAGGCCAATATCAACCAGGATCTCTGCATCAAGTGTGGTCGTTGTCACATTGCCTGCGAGGATACATCTCATCAGGCGATCACCAACATGGTTGACGGGCAGCGCAAATTTGAAGTGATCGACGAGGAGTGCGTTGGCTGTAATCTATGCGTCAGCGTTTGTCCGGTCGAGAACTGCATCACGATGGATTCCATGGCCGCAGGAGCAACGGACCCACGGACCAACAAGACAGTTGATTCCGATTATGCCAACTGGACCACGCATCCCAACAATCCCAATGCATTGGAAGCTGCTGAGTAATGCGCAGCAACCTGCACCGAGATAAAAAGAAAGGGCGCTGGAAAGCGCCCTTTCGGATTTTGCATCGATAGTAAACTTCAGAGTTTGTCGGTCACTACCGTTGATGTTGCACCCTGGGGCTCTTTGGTGATGACAGGGTCAGAGCCGCCGCCCAACAAAGTCTTTACAGTGCGCTCATAGGCAGCGGAATCAAGTTTGCCGTCCGATCCGTTGACCAGCTTGTTGATTTCTCCAACCATCCGCTTCTGATGCTTTTCGGTTTGGGCGCCACTGGCATCGTTTTCAAGCACGATATCCGCAGCTTCATCCGGGTTTTCTGCGGCATAGGCCCAACCCTTCATCGAAGCGCGAACGAAACGGGCCAGTTTGTCGACCATTGCCGGGTCGTTCAGGCTCTCCTCGACAACATAGAGGCCGTCTTCCAGCGTTGCGACGCCTTCATCTTCATATTTGAAGACGACCAGTTCTTCAGCCGGGATGCCGGCATCGATGACCTGCCAGTATTCGTTATAGGTCATGGTTGATATGCAGTCGGCTTGCTTCTGCAGAAGAGGATCCACATTGAAACCCTGTTTCAGCACGGTGACGCCATCCGCACCGCCCTCTGTTGGAATTCCAAGCTGGCTCATCCATGACAGGAACGGATATTCGTTACCGAAGAACCAGACACCGAGAGTCTTGCCCTTGAAATCTTCCGGCTTGGTGATACCGGTTTCTTTGCGGCATATCAGCATCATGCCGGACTTCTGAAACGGTTGCGCAATATTGACGAGTGGGACGCCCTTTTCGCGGCTGGCCAGAGCAGACGGCATCCAGTCGACAATGACGTCGGCACCGCCACCGGCAATCACTTGCGGAGGTGCGATGTCCGGTCCGCCGGGTTTGATCGTGACGTTGAGTTCTTCTTCGTCATAGAAGCCCTTGTCCTTTGCCACATAATATCCAGCGAACTGGCCCTGTGTGACCCATTTGAGCTGGAGGGTCAGGTCATCGGCAGCCTGTGCTATTCCGCCCAACAGGCTCGCAGAGAAGCCTGCGGCAAGAGCCATGGCAGTGAGTTTGTTTATCGTCATTTTTCCCATTCTCCTAGTGGAAGCGCACCCGATATCCGGGACTAGTGTCCTCTCATTGAGGGGTGCCAGAAGGTAACGACTCTCTCTAGGAGAGTCATGATGCCGTAAAAAAGCGATCCGGCAAGCGCCGCTACCGCAATCTCGGCCCAGACCATGTCGACATTCATTCTGCCGACCTCGGTCGAAATTCGAAAGCCCATCCCAACGATAGGCGTTCCGAAAAATTCGGCCACGATCGCACCGATCAAGGCCAGTGTTGAATTGATTTTCAGTGCGTTGAAGATGAACGGCATTGCTTCGGGCAGCCTGAGTTTCATCAGCGATTGCCAGTAAGAGGCGCTGTACGTGTGCATCAGGTCCCGTTGCATGGTTGTTGCTGCTGCGAGGCCTGTCACCGTGTTCACCATCATCGGGAAGAACGTCATGATGACAACCACTGCGGCTTTGGATTGCCAGTCAAAACCAAACCACATCACCATGATTGGTGCAACGCCGATGATCGGCAGGGCGGAAACCAGGTTGCCAACCGGTAGCAGTCCACGGCGCAGGAACGGAATGCGGTCGACCAGAATAGCCACGATAAATCCGGATCCGCAGCCGAGCGCGTAGCCAATCAGGACTGCTTTCAGGAAAGTCTGTTGAAAATCAGCCCATAGAATTGGCAGCGATGCTGCGAAACGGGTGCCAATTTCGCTTGGCGCGGGTAACAGCACGCGAGGAATATCAAACCCGCGCACAATCAATTGCCAGATAATCAGGATCCAGATCCCGAAAACAAAGGGGATGATCAGGTTGATCAGTCGCTGAGCGCTGTTGCCCCTCGTCTTCAAATACGCGAGTTCCTCGACAAACAACCAGGCAAGAGCCCAGGCGGCGATGGTCATCGACCAGAAACCGTAAGACACAAGTCCCGGAAACGCCCCGGCGGCTACGATCAATTGATAGGCCAGAAAATGCGCGGTAACGCCAAATGCAAAAATAGCCGCGACGCCGGATAGATAAGAGAAGCGCTTGAGGAGCACGAAGATAATGGCAGCGCTTCCGCTCATCACAAGCAGGGGGAACAGACCGATCCCGGCGCTGGCCTCCGGTTGGAAAAAGGCAAGCAAAAGACCGGCGAGCGCAGCGAGCACAACAAGACCGGACAGGACCTTCGAGGTATTGCGCATCAGCTCAGCCCCATCCGTTTCAGCGTCACCTGATTGAGAATGTCGACAATGGCAACAAGGGCTGCCGCAAGAAACGCAGCAGTGAGCAGCGCTGACCAGATCTGTACGGTTTGACCGTAATAGGAGCCTGAAAGCAGGCGTGCTCCCAATCCGGAAACCGCACCGGTCGGCAACTCACCGACAATGGCGCCAACCAGCGCAATTGCGATGGCGATTTTCATTGATGTAAACAGATACGGCAATGAGGACGGCAGTCGCAATTTCCAGAATACCTGCCAATTGCCCGCCGAAAATGTTTTCATCAGATCCATGTTGATGGCATCGGGGGACCGCAGGCCTTTGGTCATTCCGACGGCAACCGGGAAGAAGCTGAGATAGGTGGAAATAAACGCCTTTGGAAGCAGGCCGGAGATTCCGACCGCATTCAAAACGACAATAATCATCGGTGCTATTGCCAGAATGGGGATCGTCTGAGAGGTGATGATCCACGGCATCAGGCTTTTGTCGAGAACCCGGCTGTGGACGATCAGGACTGCCAGTACAATGCCCAGCAACGTGCCGATTACAAAGCCGACAAGCGTCGTCGAGAGCGTAATCCAGCTGTGATAGACAAGGCTGCGTTTGCTGGTCACTTTCTTCAGTGCCGTGGTTTTCCAGATCTCCTCAAGAACTTGATGCGGGGAGGGCAGGACAGGTCGTTCCTGAGACAGGGTGGCTGTTACAAATTCCTCCGTGCTGACCTCGACACGATTGGCGCGCTTATAGAGCTCTTCCTGGAAAGCGGTATTGAGAAAGATTGCCGCAATATACCAGATAGCGATGATAAGCAGGAGCACCACCGAAACGGCAAGAGTCTGGCTTCGGCCAACCGTGGCAAGAAGAGGTGATCCGGGAGTGTTCATCCGCTACACATCCTCGTAGGAGTGGCCTGCCCTGAGACCTTCCCGGACCCGATGGGCGATTTCCAGAAATTCGGGTGTCTCGCGGATATCGAGTGTCCGGTTGCGGGGAAGGTCGCAGTCAATGACTTCATGGATGCGGCCGGGCCGTGGGCACAGAACGACAATTTTCGTCGACAAAAAAACCGCCTCCGGAATTGAATGAGTGACGAAAACGACAGTCTTGTTTGTTTTGTCCCAGAGTTTCAGCAGCTGCTCGTTCAGATGGTCTCGAACGATTTCATCCAGTGCTCCAAATGGCTCGTCCATCAGCAACAGGTCCGGATCGACGGCCAGAGCACGGGCAATACTGGCGCGTTGCTGCATTCCGCCCGAAAGCTGCCAGGGGTATTTGCGTTCGAAGCCGTCCAGATTGACAAGTTCCAGATTTCGCTCGATGCGCTGTTTCTGCTCGGCTCTGTCCAGTCCCATTATTTCGAGCGGGAGCGCAATGTTTTTCCCAATCGTACGCCATGGATAAAGCGCAGCTGCCTGGAACACGTAGCCATAAGCACGATTGAGGCGAGCATTCTCCGGAGTGACACCGTTGACGGTGATAGATCCGGCGGTTGGTTTTTCAAGGTCGGCAATCACGCGAAGCAGAGTTGTCTTGCCACAGCCTGAAGGGCCGATGAACGAGACGAAATCACCATGATTGATCGACAGATCGATCTCAGACAAGGCATGAACCGGTCCGTCGTTCGTCTCAAACGTCAGCGAAAGCTCACTGATATTTATCGTCGGTTCTGAAGATTGCATCGCGTCTTCCAGCCCATCTTCTATTTCTGCGGCGGACAACATTCACTCTCTCCTTGCAGCCCCTGCAATTATGTGAGCGTCATTGCCCGGAGCACACCCGATGCCCCGGACATCGGATTTAAACGCCAGCCGGCATGTTTTCCGGTGACCGCTCCACTTTTCGCGGCGCCGTAATTTCTTTCCACTTGGATAGTGCCTTGTTGACCGCCGGGTAAGGCTCTCGGCCAACAAATTCGCCGTGTCCGGGTTCCGTTTTTATGGTGCTCTCTTCAATTGCCACGTGGCCACGTGTCAGCGTGTAGCGAGGCAGTCCTTTGACTTCCTTGCCCTCAAACACGTTGTAGTCGATGGCCGATTGCTGGTTTGCTGCGGAGATTGTTTTTGATCGCTCCGGATCCCAGACAACGATGTCGGCATCCGCACCGACCAGGATTGCGCCTTTTTTCGGATAGACGTTCAGGATCTTGGCAATATTGGTTGATGTCAGACTGACAAATTCATTCATGGTCAAGCGGCCGGTGGCAACGCCGTGAGTCCAAAGCATCGGCATCCGATCTTCAAGACCGCCGGTTCCATTCGGGATCTTTGTGAAGTCGCCGATGCCGAATTGTTTTTGTTCGGTTGTGAAAGCGCAGTGATCGGTGGCGACGACCTGCAATGAGCCCGATTGAATGCCTGCCCACAGCGAATCCTGATGGTGCTTGTTGCGAAAGGGTGGTGACATGACACGCCGGGCTGCATGGTTCCAGTCCGGATTGGCGTATTCACTTTCATCCAATGTCAAATGCTGGATCAATGGTTCGCCAAATACGCGAATGCCTTTTTGGCGGGCACGGCGAATGGCTTCATGGGATTGCTCGCAAGAAGTATGAACCACGTAAAGAGGGACATTGGCCATGTCCGCGATCATGATTGCGCGGTTTGTGGCTTCGCCTTCTACTTCCGGAGGGCGAGAGTAGGCATGCGCTTCCGGGCCATTGTTGCCTTCACCCAGCAACTTCTGCTGCAGCGTTGCGACGACGTCACCGTTTTCCGCATGCACCATGGGCATGGCGCCAAGCGCAGAGCAGCGCTGGAAGCTGGCAAACATCTCATCGTCATCCACCATGAGCGCGCCCTTGTAGGCCATGAAATGCTTGAAAGTATTGATGCCGCGATCAACCACTTCGGCCATCTCATTGAAAACCTGTTCGCTCCACCAGGTGATTGCCATATGATAGGAGTAATCGGAGCAAGCCAGGGAAGACTTCTGCTGCCAGATGGCCAGAGCTTCAAGCATCGACTGATCCGGGTTCGGCAAGCAGAAATCGACGACCATTGTCGTGCCACCTGCAAGACCGGCACGGGTGCCGCTTTCAAAATTGTCGCTGGAAAATGTGCCCATGAACGGCATTTCAAGATGCACGTGCGGATCGATACCGCCAGGCATGACATAGCAGCCGGTCGCGTCCAGAGTTTCATCACCGGAGAGATTATCGCCAATCTCGATGATTTTACCACCGTCGATCAGAACGTCGGCCTGATAGGTGAGATCCGCTGTAACGACGGTGCCGCCTTTGATTACTTTGCTCGCCATTTCGGTTCCCCTTGTTATCGGTTGGGTGTTGTTGCGTTCGGATTCCTATGGACTAATCGGCGATTTCTGCGGTTTCGACCACCGCATGAAAAAGCACGTTGGCGCCTGCTTCAGCCCATTCGGGAAAGATTTTTTCGTCTTCATTGTGCGACAAGCCATCGACACACGGACACATGACCATTGAGGTTGGTGCAACCCGGTTGATCCAGCAGGCGTCGTGCCCCGCACCGGAAACAAGGTCACGATGTTTGTAGCCCAACCGAACGGCTGCATCGCGGACAGCCGTGACGCAGCCTTCATCGAAGGTGACCGGATCAAACGCTCCGACCTGTTCAACGGACATTTCCAACCCGATTTCATCGGCGATGGTTTTTCCTTCAAACCGAAGGGCCTGTTCCATCGCCGTGATGACGTCTTTGTCAGGGTGACGAAAATCGACCGTGAAGACAGTTTTGCCGGGGATGATGTTTCTGGAGTTTGGATAGACATCCATATGTCCGATAGCGCCCACGGCGAGGGGGGCATATCGCCACGCGATATCATTGACGAGTTCGGTGATCCGCGCGGCGCCCAGGCCCGCATTGACCCGTTTGGGCATCGGTGTGGAGCCGGTATGACTTTCCTTGCCGATCAATGTCACCTGCAGCCAGTTCAGACCCTGCCCATGGGTAACAACCCCGATATCGCATCCTTCATCTTCAAGAATGGGTCCCTGCTCAATGTGAAGCTCGAACATGGCGTGCAGTTTTCTCTGCCCGACCGGTTCATCGCCGACATATCCGATACGCGCCAGCTCATCGCCGAACTTTTTGCCTTCGGCATCTTCGCGATCATAGGCCCAGTCTTGCTTGTGAACTCCGGCGAAGACGCCGGATGCCAGCATCGCCGGGGCGAAACGCGTCCCTTCCTCGTTTGTCCAGTTCACCACTTCGATAGACCGTTTGGTCTTGATGCCCAGATCATTCAGCGAGCGAATGATTTCCAGTCCGGCTAGTACGCCCAGCACACCATCATATCGACCACCGGTCGGCTGTGTATCCAGATGACTGCCGACCATAACCGGCTCGAGGCTCGGGTCGGTTCCCTCAAAGCGGGCGAACATGTTGCCCATTGAATCTACGGACATGCTCATGCCCGCATCCTTGCACCACTGAGTGAACAGGAGACGCCCTGTCTTGTCATCATCCGTTAGCGTCTGACGATTATTGCCACCCCGCACACCGGGCCCGATCTCGGCCATTTCCATCAGCGAGTCCCAGAGACGGGTACCGTCGATTTTAAGATTTTCTCCCGGTGCGGCCATTGGGTTCTCCTCAGTCCTTAAGTTCCACTTCAACGAAGCTCATCGGAGCGGCCCCGCCGTTGATTACATTGTGACTGACACCGACCGATCGTCGATACGATTCTCCAGCCGTCATTTCCACTTCCCGAACCTGTCCGTCGGGTTCTTCAAGCATAAAGTGGCAGTCGGTGAGCAACGTGACCACGTAATCCATCTCATGTCGGTGCCAGCCGGTCTGCTCGCCGGGCGCAAAATCCCAACGCGTAACCCTGACTCGATCATCGTCGATCTGCACATTATGTTTTGCGGTCGTTCTTTTCATTGCATCAGTTCTCAATCGAGGCTCGGAAACGTGTAAACCGCTCCCTCCTTGATACCCGCCGGCCAGCGGGTGGTGATTGTTTTCAGGCGTGTATAAAAGCGGATACCCTCGGGTCCGTAAATGGAATGATCGCCGAATAGTGACCGTTTCCAGCCTCCGAACGAGAAATAGGCGACCGGAACTGGAATAGGGACATTAATTCCGACCATGCCAACTTCAATTTGATCGGCAAAAGTTCGTGCGGCATCGCCGTCGCGCGTGAAGATTGCGGTCCCGTTGCCATATTCATGGTCATTGATCATTTGCAGGGCTTCGTCGTAGCCACCGGCACGGACGACTGAAAGAACCGGGCCGAAAATCTCTTCCTTGTAGATCCGCATGTCGGTGGTAACCCGGTCAAACAGAGTGCCGCCGACGAAATAACCGCCTTCATAGCCTTGCAGGGAAAAACCGCGTCCATCCACCGCCAGATCGGCCCCCTCTTTTACACCTTGATCGATATAGGAGAGAACCTTTTGCTGATGTTGTTTGGTGACCAATGGTCCCATTTCAGCATCGGAGTCCGTTGCAGGTCCGATTTTCAGACTTTGAACCCGTGGAAGCAGTTTTTCCACCAACCGATCCGCGGTCTCCTCGCCAATAGGCACCGCAACTGAAATTGCCATGCAGCGTTCGCCGGCAGAGCCGTAACCCGCTCCCATCAGCGCATCCGCCGCTTGATCCATGTCTGCGTCAGGCATAACGATCATGTGATTTTTTGCGCCGCCCAGAGCCTGAACCCGTTTTCCATGTGCTGTGGCAGTCGTGTAGACATACTCCGCGATAGGTGTCGAGCCGACGAAACTGATTGCTTTCACATCAGGATGGGTCAGGAGCGCATCCACGGCTTCTTTGTCACCATGTACGACGTTCAGTACACCGTCGGGGAAGCCAGCTTCCTTGAAGAGCTCGTAGACAACCATGACAGCGGACGGGTCGCGCTCGGAAGGCTTCAGGATAAACGTGTTGCCGCTTGCAATCGCCATTGGGTACATCCAAAGAGGGACCATGGCCGGAAAATTGAACGGCGTGATTCCGGCGACGACTCCAAGCGGCTGACGGTCGGAATAGGAGTCGATCGACGGTCCGACATTGCGGGCGAATTCTCCCTTGAGCAGCTGTGGGATTCCGCATGCGAACTCAACAACTTCAATACCGCGAGACACTTCTCCAAGCGCATCATCATGAGTTTTACCATGTTCTTTTGAGATGGCTTCTGCTATCCGGGCAGCATTGGCAGACAACAGCTCCTTGAACCGGAAAAACAAGCGTGCGCGCTTCAACGGCGGTGTGTCACGCCAGGCCGGGAACGCGGCTTTCGCGGCGGTCACCGCATCGGATACTTCTGCGGCACTGGATAGTCCCAGTTCGGCACTTTGCTCTCCGGTAGCCGGATTGAACACCGGAGCCGTCCGCCCTGAGTTTGATGGGCTTGATGCACCGCCAATTGCGTTGTGTATGCGGTCCATGGTCGTCTCCTCAGTCAATCTGATGCAACACTGTGCGTAGTTTTGTAAACAACTCGTCGATCTGCGCTTTGCTGATGATCAACGGCGGGGAGAGAGCAATGATATCGCCGGTCGTGCGGATAAGAATGCCCTCGTCATACGCCTTCAGGAAGGCCGAGAAAGCGCGCTTGGTTGGCTCTCCGGCAATTGGTGTGAGTTCAATGGCGCCGATCAGACCCAAATTACGTGTATCGATGACATGCGGACAGTCTTTCAGCGAATGAACGGCGTCTTCCCAGTAGTCTGCAAGCTCGCTTGCTCTGGTCAAAAGTCCATCATCCTCATAGACATCCAGCGTTGCCAACGCGGCAGCGCAGGCCATCGGGTTTGCCGAGTATGTGTAGCCGTGGAACAGTTCGATCATATGTTCCGGACCATTCATGAAAGCGTCATGGATTTTTTTGGAACAAAAGACCGCGCCCATGGGTATCACACCGCTGGTAATCCCTTTCGCCGTCGTAATCAGATCTGGCGTCACACCGAAATAGTCCGCACCAAATGGCGCACCCAAGCGTCCAAAACCAGTGATGACTTCGTCAAATATGAGCAGAATATCATGTTCATCGCAGATCTGGCGCAGGCGTTCCAGATATCCCGTTGGCGGCACCAGAACACCTGTGGATCCGGCGACCGGTTCGACAATGACTGCCGCTATTGTTGAAGCGTCATGCAGTTTGATCAATTCTATCAGGTCTTCGGCGCGTTCAGCACCATGGTCCGGAACACCGCGCGTGAAGGCGTTCTTCTCAAGGTCGTGGGTATCTCTGATGTGATCGACACCGGTCAGCAGCGTGCCGAACATTTTCCGATTGGCAACGATACCACCGACGGCAATGCCACCGAAATTGACGCCATGATAGCCACGCGTGCGCCCAATCAGGCGGGTGCGCGTTCCCTCACCCCGGGCCCGCTGATAAGCCAGTGCAATTTTTAATGCTGTCTCAACGCTTTCAGATCCGGAATTGGTGAAGAAGATATGGTCCAGTGGACTTGGAGCAATCGCCGACAATCTCGCCGCCAGTTCGAAGGCCTTGGGATGCGCCATCTGGAAGGCTGGCGCGTAGTCCAGTTCAGCGACCTGCGACTGAACTGCCTTGACTATTTTTTCGCGGCCGTGGCCGGCATTGCAGCACCACAAACCCGCCGTGCCATCCAGAACCTGCCGACCATCGTCGGTGGTGTAATGCATGTCTTTGGCACTAACGAAGAGCCTCGGGTTTTTCTTGAACTGCCGATTGGCAGTAAACGGCATCCAGAAAGCGTCCAGATTGTTGGTACTCAGACTTTTGTTCCCCACCAGGCCGGCACCTGTTGAACTGACCATATTTCCTCCCTCCACAACACCACTTAGCCAATTGGTCGTCGTGGTGTCTCCCGATCAGCATTTTCCGACTGCCGTCTGTCTTTTTAAGCCACTGCGTATGACGGTTGGTAATCGGATCAATACTTAAAAAGTGCTATATTCGCTGATCCTCTGACATTTGTTGTCTGTTTCCAAGTTGATCTGAACACCATGCAAAAACGCCCATTCATTGCGTTCCATTATGGCTCAATCGTCGGCAGTGCACGGTAGATATACGGTTTTTTCGTCATCATTCTTGCGTTGTTGCTGTGCACTTGCTACCAAATAATCAGGCGCCAACCTGACCAACTGGTCAAGTAACGATATGAAGACTTGACCAAATGGTCAAGGATATTTTTTAACCCGTAAGTTCAAAATCTGATCACGTTGATGGCGCAAAAAAACGCAAATAGACCATCCGTAAGGGAAGAAAACGAACGCCTTATTCTCGAGGCGGCGGAAAGGATATTTGCCGAGCACGGATTTCGGGGTGCAACTACAGGCCAGATCGCCGAAGAAGCAGGCATCCCCAAA
Source organism: Stappiaceae bacterium (assembly GCA_039976075.1). GTDB lineage: Bacteria > Pseudomonadota > Alphaproteobacteria > Rhizobiales > Stappiaceae > JBDWFY01. Next base: position 374,836 of record JBDWFY010000018.1, on the reverse strand, counting down.
GCCAATCTCCACTATTACTTTCCTACAAAGGAAGCCCTTTATCGATGTGTTGTGGAACGCATTTTCAACATTTGGCTTGAAGCGGCCAACTCGTTCGACGATTGCGATGACCCGGTGGAAGCGCTCTCCAGTTACATCAGCAAGAAAATGGACATCTCGAGAAAATATCCCATGGGCTCAAAAGTCTGGGCCAATGAGATTTTGCACCGAGCACCCGTTATCCAGGACTATCTTGAGACGATATTGCGCGAATGGACTGACAGTCGAGTCGCAATTATTCGCCGATGGATTACGGCCGGCGCCATCAAACCGGTCGATCCGGAGTATCTGCTATACATGATCTGGTCGACCACTCAGCATTATGCGGATTTCAATCATCAGATCGATACGCTAAACGGGGGTAAACCACTAACAGACCGCCAGTTTGAAAACGCAAAGCGGACGGTAACTGAGATTATCTTACGAGGTATTGGCGCGTATGATTCACGTGACAACAGAGCAGACACGCGCGATCCGGATTCCTTTGAATGAGTGACGTTTTGAACAACACCAGTGAGAACCCGGAAAAGAAACCCACCCGTATCCAGGCGGAAAACCAGCGAAAAATAGGTGAGGCCGCGCTGGAGACTTTTGCAGAGTTTGGATTCCGCGGGGCGACAATCGATGTGATTGCTACCCGTGCGGGGATGTCCAAACCCAACATGCTTTATTATTACAAGAGCAAAAAAGATATCTATCTTGCCGTGCTGGAGCAGACGCTGAAGGACTGGTTGACGCCATTGGTGGAGCTTGATCCTGCCGGTGATCCGCAGGAAGAAATCAGTTCCTATATTCGCCGTAAACTGGAGTTGTCTCGGCAACACCCCAAAGCGTCACGATTGTTTGCTCAGGAAATCCTGAACGGGGCGCCGCACATCCAACCTGTCTTGTCTGGAAGTTTGAAAGAGCTTGTTGAGCGGAAATGCGCCGTCATCCAGGGCTGGATCGACGAAGGTAAGATGGCTCGGGTCGATCCGGTACATCTGGTATTCATGATCTGGGCGACAACTCAACACTATGCGGATTTTCAGGTTCAGATCGAGGCTGTCATGGGGCGCGCAGGAGCGGGTCCTACGATTGCAAAGGAGGCTGAAAAGACGCTTATGAGCGTGTTCATAAGTGGATTGTTCAGCGGCGATACGTGATTGCGCACTTTGTTTCTGTACGAGGTTGGAATTGGATGAACTGTAAAGTTAATTAAATTCAACTGGTTAATGTCTAAATCCAACGATTCTGGGGCGCGTCGGCGGGACGTGCGTTCGTTTGAAGTAAAATAAAATGTAAGTGCTATTTGCCGGTTTGTGCGATGGGTAGAATGTCGATCTGCAAATTGGTCGTTTGAGGTCGCGTCAATTGTAGTGGGGGAGACGGATCGTGCGATTTCGTTTGATGCCAACGTTGCTTGGTAGCCTTGCGACATTGATTTTTCTGGCTGTTGGCGCGTCATTGGCAATCAATTACTTTTCGGGTCGAAAGCTGATTACAAACCTCGGTGGACGCATCATCGAGCTCAATCTGAACGCCATCGGCGTTGCCGTGGATAGTGAGGTGGAAGAAGCCTACCTCCATATTGAGGTGATTGCCCGAAGTCTGATGGCCGGTGAGCAAAATCTGATTGAAGTGCATCGTCTGGCTGATTTTCTCAAAGGCACGCTCGCGGCAGAAAAAGGTCTGAATCGCGTTTATGTACTGAATGACAAGCTCAAGGGATTCGGGGTCTCCTCCACGGTCGAGCGAGGGAAACCCAAACTTTATGCCTTCAGCGAGGAACATTGGCCGGCGATTGAAAAATTGGCTCGCCAGGCGCTAACCGGTCATGGCCAAACGATCTGGGACGGGCCGTTCTTCGATCCTTTGCACAAAGACAGCGTTTTGCTGATCGCACGGTCTTTTCTCACCCCTGAAAAAGCGTCAGGTGTTGTTGTGGGTGCATTTGACCTTGAAGTCTTTTCATCTCTCATGCGCGACCTGAGCGGCGAAACCGGGAGTGTTTCCTTCATTCTTGATGATACGGGCCAGTTTGTCGCCGCACATCCCCTTCTTGCAGATAGTCCCATCGGGTTTTCCAGCGAAATGGTGTTACCTGCAGTGGATGAACTCGGCGATCCGATTTTAGTGAACAACGGCGCTCGCCGCGCGATCCCGGGGATGACGGCATTGGAGGAAAAGGGAATAACGCTGGAGGGGCTCACGCATCGAGGCGAGCTGTACTTTCTTGCTACCCAGGATTGGCCGGTCCGGACGGCCGCTACTAACATAAAAATCGGGACCTACAGGCGTGCATCGGAAAATTCAGAACCGTTCGAAGTTCTTCTGAGAAGCATGGGGCTCGGTTTGGCGGTACTACTGCTCGCACTGGTTGCCGTATTTTTGATGAGCCGGGCGATCACACGACCGATCAGGGCGGCGGCGCACAATGCCGGGATTATCAGCAAAATCGAGTTCGACGATGTCACGGCACTGCCCGGTAGCGTCATCAGGGAAATGGACGATCTTTCCAAATCACTCAACGGGATGATGGACGGGTTGCAGGCATTCTCCCGTTATGTGCCAAAAAAGCTTGTGTCTCGTCTGGTGAGCGAAAATCTGCCTGAAGATTTTTCCGAGGATCGGGAACTGACGGTCATGTTCACTGATATCGTCGGATTTACCGGCCTGTGTGAGGGGATGAATGCACGCGACACGGCCCATTTCATCAATGAGCACTTAACGCTGCTCTGGGAGTGCATTACTGAAGAAGGCGGTACGGTAGACAAATATATCGGTGATGCAGTCATGGCATTTTGGGGTGCGCCGGAAGCCATGGACGATCATGCAGATGCCGCTGCCCGGGCAGTATTGCGGATCATCGAACGCGTTAATGCAGACAACGCGGTACGTCGCAAGAATGGACGACCCGCAGTTAGAATGAGGATTGGTATTCACTCCGGACCGCTCGTTGTGGGTAATATCGGCGCGCCCGAACGGATGAACTATACGGTTATTGGTGACACTGTGAATGTGGCATCACGGCTTGAAAACAGCGCCCGGGATATCGATCGGGGCGACATGGTCACTGCTCAAGTCAGCGCGGAGTCCGTCAGTCGATTTACCGGCCATTATGCGCTGGAAAAAATAGGCAGCATTGACGTAAAGGGTCGAACTGTGCCTATTGAAACCTACCGGTTGAGTGGTTCTGACGAGTAAATGTAAGGCACATCTCAAATGGCTAAAACCTCCGTTTACTAAGGCCGCAATCTAATAGGGCGCTATCTAAAAGAATAAAAAATCCTTTTAATTCAATGTATTGAGCGGTTGGACCGTAAGGTGTTTGAAAAAAATACATGACACTGAACGGCCAAAGACTGGCGCTGAGATTTAATACCAAGCCCATTTTCTACTGTGGATGCCACTGAATAGCGTCGGGATTGTCCCGTTCAATCACGACAAAGGAATTGGTGAAGACGCGATAGCCATGGCTCCATGATCCGTCCGGCCAGCGTACTCGAACTTGCGCTCTTTCAGCAGTGCCGAGACCAAAATGTTCAAAGCCGAGCGTCCCTGACGCATGCCCGCCGCCAATATCGACATCTTTGACGAGACTGCGTGTTCCTATGCGGACGCTGATACGCGCTCCGACGGCATTGGGATTTGATCCTTTCTGCTTGAGTTCAATGCCAAGCCAGTTGCCGATCGGTGCATGAGCATTGTCAATTTTTTGCCCCTGATTTCGAAAGACGCTGACCGGGGCTGCGCGATTGACAACAATCAGATCCTGGAGGCCATCAAGATTGAAATCGGCGACCACGGCTCCCCTGCCTCGGCGATCAAGGGCAATACCGGCTTCCTTGCCCGTTTCCGCAAAACCGTTCTCCCAGTTGCCCAGAAGAAGGTTGTCCGGATCATAGGCGGCAAAATCAGGCATCGCTTCCACATTCCCTTTGGCAATATAGATATCGATCAGGGAGTCGTTGTTGAAGTCCTGAAAGTCGGCATGCCAGCCGGTAGAGGGTCGAATTTCTTCTCCCGTGTAGGGCCGGTGTGCCGTTGCTCCCTTTTCATAGGCGACATCGCGATAAACCGGACGATCTTCTTCTGCTTCTTCATCCAGTGTCTGCAGTTTGGTGTCTCCCATACTGGTGAGGAGGTACTCGGGAAAGCCGTCGGCATTCAGATCATGGGAGGCGATTCCCATCCCCCAGATTTTGAGACGGGACCATCCGTCAGCGCGGCGATACAGACGCGCCGGGCGTTCCGGCGGCAAGAACCACAACTGCTCTTCGCCGCCGCGATAGTAATGACGATCGTTGGAAACACGCAGCGCCGGTTCGCCCGAGCGATTCCAGTCGGTGAACATCATTGAAAGCGTGCAATGTCCCGGTGTCAGGGATTGAGGTTCGGAATAGTCGGGTTTTTCGTTGCTCTTATTCTCTGTATTCCTGGATCGGGCCAATACGTTGTCGTGGCATGTCCCCCAGGGAGACCCTGGAGCAGACCGGTCAACATAGTTGCCGAATGCAAGTGTCGGGAAAGGTTTGTCTTTCTCCCAGACGGCTGAAAAGGAAGTGGTCCATTCCCGCCCGCCGTCGAAGCTCCAGGCTCGATTGGCGTTTTCGAATTGGCAATCGGGGCCGCCCTTGAGAAGCAAGTTCTCTCCCACACGCATCACTGCAAGATCAGTATGACCGTCATTGTCGATATCAAGCGGATAGGCCCCGAGCACTTTATTGAGGTTTTTTTCGCTCAGGGTCAGTTCCTGCTCTTCAAAGGACAATTGACCGCCGGTCGCAGATTTGTTGATGAACAGGCGGGCGGGGCCCGCACCGCCAGCAAGAAAAACGTCTGACCGACGATCTCCGTTGCAGTCAAATGCTGCTGCGCCACCGCCCACGAAATATTCCCAGGGGCCGTCATAGACATGGTTGATACCGGCTGCAGCGGCCTCTTCAACAAATCTGGGAACAGGGCTGGTGGTTATCTGTGCTGCATTTTCAGCTGCAGCGGGTAGGTACAAGGCGCCGGTTAGTGCTGTGGCGAGCACACCGGATGCGGTTAAACGGATAAGCATTGGGAAACTCATGGCTCAATTATCAATGTTCTGAGAAAGGCGATAAGGGAGTCTCGATCTTTGTCCGGCAGCGCAGCATAGGCATCTCGAGAGTTCAGCGCTTCGCCGCCGTGACTGAGTATCGCCTGATCCAGCGTTGTGATATCGCCGCGATGGCCATAAGGGCCGGTTGTGTCAACACCCCATAGCTCTGTTGTCAGAAAAACGTCCCGGTCGACGAACCGCTGTCCCAACAACTCGTTGCCGAAAGCATTTTGGCGTTTCCCCGAGATGCGATGTCTTTTCAGATCGCCAAAAAGCGGCACAAGCCAATTGCCATACTCATCTCTCTCAAGGGACTTGGACCATTCTTCCAAGGCAAGGTTGTGCACGATGCCTGTTGACGTTTCTTCCGGGCGTAATGTTCCTGCGACTTCGTACGGGCCGGGATCGGTAAATGAAAGAGATTTCAGGGGCAGGGTTGGGCGATGGCATTCTGCGCAACCTGCTTGTGCGAACACCACCTCACCGCGTTCGGACGCTTGCTGCCATTCACTTGGAATGTCGCCGTTACGTCCCGGTGGTTTTAACGTTGCCTGCCAGGCCACGAGAGCGGAGATGTCTCCTCGGCTTAACTCGCTCTCGACGCGATCTTCGTCGAAATCCGCCGAACCGGTCCACTGGGTACCGAAGCGCTCTTCGGCCTGCATCCCATGGTGGTGGTTCATGGCATTGACCGTAAATTGCCGAAGTGATGCAAACACGCCCTTCTGACCAAAGGGACGAAGGGTCAAGTCGGTGTCCACGCCCTCTATTTTGCTGACATCCAATGTCCCGTCAGGATTGGCGATGATCGAGCCGAACCGGACGTCCTTTGAGACCAGTTCCTTCTCAACGGGTGTCTCCGACCGGCGCGCATCGGCAAGGGCTGCTTTGCGCTGAGAGTGCAGGTCTGCTGTCATTTCACGCGCCAGCAATTCTACGAGGCCAGCGCCATGTAATGCATTGGTGCCCCGCTCATTTGAAAATTGCGGATCGGAGGTATCAAAGTCGGCGCTTTCAAACCCTTCGGAGACAAAGACGTTGGCTGTAAAATGTCCAGCACCGCCAACGGCCGGATCATTGTGGCAGGAGGCGCAGGAGTTGGCGTCGGGGCCGGATAATCGTTGAAAGTCTTGCGGTGCCGGCCGGCGGCGTTTGGTTGCCAGAATGGCCTGTGTTGCCATCGGGCGTCCGGCTCCATCCAGGTCCGTGAACTTCGCGACAAAGAGGGCCTGTCCCCGGTCGATGAGCGCATCCTGCCTTTCAGCAGTTTTCCCGGCGAAATCTTCAAACCGAAGATGCTCAAGAATTGTCCGCTCGGCCCATGGTTTGTACTCTTCGGCAAAGGCCGGCATAAGAACAAGCAGACCGGACAAGGACATCATACAACCGATTGCCCGCATTAAACGCCCTCTTTTTCTGTTACTTTAGCTCTATTTCTTGCCGCGGCAAACACTATTGAATCAAGACGTTGCAGTGTCCGTGCAATGGTTCCGGCGAGAATAATGTCTTCCTGCCACGGGCGGACTTCGATCTGCGCATGTTGACGTAAATCTTCAACCAGCGCGTCGTTGAGAGCGGACTGCATGCCGCTTTCCATCAGGTCAAACTCTTGTGCTCCGGCGCCGGTGATGGCGACACGGCTTGGATCCAGTGTTGCCAGCAAACGGGCAATGCCATAGCCGAGGGCTTCACCCGCTTTTCTGAAAACCTCTGCCAACTCCGCGTCGCCGGATCGGGCCTTATCGGCGATGGCTCTGATTTCCTCGCGCGTCACCCTCACGTCACCAGGACTGTGTTGGCCGTCCAGGTTCAGTGCCGATCTCATGAGCGCGTAATCCCCGAGGTAGGCCTCAAGGCAACCCAACTTGCCACACCGGCAGAGATTGCCGCCGGGAATATGATTGGCATGCCCGATTTCAGATGCTGCACCTGTGTCACCGGTGAACAGTTCATTGTCGATATAGAGTCCGCAACCGACGCCGTAATCAACGAATATAACGATAAATGTTCCGCTGAAACGATCCGGCTCCTTCCAGTGAAGCGCCTGTGCGATCATGTTGGAGTCGTTGGACAGGCTGCAGTGAATGCCAAGAGCATCCTGGATCGGTTTGGTGATCTGGATATCCGGTTCGGAAAAAGCCGGACTCCAAACGATCGTGCCCTGCCGGGAATTCACGACACCTTGGGATGCGACACCGATTTCAACCAACTGCTTCGGATCTGTGCCGCGGGAACGGCAGAAGCTTTTCAGAAGCTCGACCAGTTGACCGGCAAAATGCTCGCTGGAGGCGGTATCGGTTCGGATACTGAACTGTTCACTGCCAAGTATATTGCCCTGATAATCCGCCAGCAGAAGTTCTATCTTGTTGACCGAGATTTTAATGCCCGCAATACGGGCCGCATCCGGGTTCAATGTTAAAAATGTTCTCGGACGTCCTCGGCTTCCCGCCTGTTTGAGGTCCGGTTCCACGAGCTGAATAATGAGTTTTTCATCGATCAGATCGGACGTAATCGATGTCACTGTCGCCGGGCTTAATTTTGTCTCACGGCCCAGATCCACCCGAGCAATCGATTGGCTCCTGCGAAGGGCCGCCAAGATAATTCCACGGTTCTGACGTCGTATCTGATCGCGGTCCGCCTTTTTTTCCATGCTGAATCAGCTTTCTTGCGTTTCCTCTACCTATTTGTTTTATAGGCATAATTTCGTATTTTTTTAATGCGATCCAAAATTCTTTTGATCGGTTTCGCAAATCTATCTTGACAGGAGCGTGCGTTTCGATCAACTTTTTTTCGGATGTCAAATTAAATAGGACAACAAGACATCCCTATTGTGCGATGCCCCGTGGCATCAGGTCCGAAGTGTTGCAGATGTTTATGAGCTGGAGGAGTTCGAACATCTGAGTGGAGGAATTCCAGAATGAATAAATTTGTATCGATCCTCGCCGGGACGATGATTTCTGTCGCAGCTGTTTCGACAGCCTGGGCCGAAGATATCACTGTTGGTGTGAGCTGGTCCAACTTCCAGGAAGAACGCTGGAAAACTGATGAAGCCGCGATCAAGGCAGAACTCGACAAGCTCGGCGCGAAATACATTTCTGCCGATGCCCAGTCATCTCCTGCAAAGCAGCTGACCGACATCGAAAGCCTCATCTCGCAAGGTGCCACAGCATTGATTGTCCTGGCTCAGGATTCCGATGCAATCCGTCCTGCGGTTGAAAAGGCAGAAGCAGAGGGAATTCCGGTTGTTGGCTACGATCGTCTGATCGAAATTCCTGAAGCGTTTTATCTGACATTCGATAACAAGGAAGTCGGACGCCTGCAGGCTAAAGCCGTGCTGGAAGCCCAGCCCGAAGGCAACTATGTCTTCATCAAAGGGTCTTCGTCCGATCCCAATGCCGATTTCCTGCATTCCGGTCAGCTGGAAGTGCTGAAAGAAGCGATGGACGGTGGAAAAATCAATAATGTCGGTGAAGCCTACACCGACGGTTGGTTGCCTGCTAACGCGCAGCGGAACATGGAACAGTTCCTGACAAGCAACGACAACAAAGTCGACGCCGTTGTTGCATCAAACGATGGGACTGCTGGTGGTGTGGTTGCTGCACTTGAAGCACAGGGCATGGCTGGTTCCGTTCCTGTCTCCGGTCAGGATGGCGATCATGCAGCGCTGAACCGTGTTGCATTGGGTTCACAGACTGTTTCGGTCTGGAAAGATGCTCGGGAACTGGGCAAGGCAGCTGCTGATATTGCCGTTGCACTGGCCAAGGGCACCGAAATGAGCAAAGTCGAAGGTGCGCAGTCCTGGAGTGGTGGTCCTAACGGTACAGAAATGACCGCTATTTTCCTCACGCCAATGCCGATCACCAAAGACAATCTGAATGTCGTGATCGACGCAGGTTGGGTTGGCAAAGACGTCGTCTGTAAGGGCGTTGATGCGGGATCGGTTGCTGCTTGCAACTAAACTTGTGATGAATGTCCCGGCTGCCTCTGTGCAGCCGGGGTCATCGTTTCATGAGTAGACTGTTGGTGACCCGGGTGACAGTTTCTGTCAGCGTGAGGTAGCCCACAGATCAGAAATTCAGCCTATTTATTGTATTCGATTTGATGTGTGTTTTGGCTTCATGGCTTTGCCTATGGCGCGCTATGGCTGTGACATCGGGTCGATCGTAAATTGCTGTATGGCCGCCGATATAGCGGCAGTTCGGTGGACACTTGTGTCACCGGGCGTCGAACAAGACCAAAATCCGGAATGTGTCGATTGGAATTTTCAAGAAACGGCGCGGTGACAATGGTAGGGTTCGAAAGTGAGTGCATCGGGGAAAGCATTAAGTTTCTGATCGGGCGAGGAGGCTGCAATTCACGCCAGAACAGAAATATTTCGTCTCCGTATGGGAATTGAGAACCCTCAAAGCTGAAGCGGATAACAAACATGTCTGACACTACCGCGACATCAAACGCACCGCCCCAGACAAAACAGTCCTTTCTAGCGGCAATGGAAGTCGATACGCGCATGATCGGCATGATCTGCGCTCTTCTGGTGATCTGGTTTGGATTCCACATTCTGTCAGGGGGCACGTTTCTGACGCCCCGCAACCTTTGGAATCTGTCCGTTCAAACAAGTTCAATTGCCGTTATGTCGACGGGTATGGTTCTGGTCATCGTCACACGACACATCGATCTGTCTGTTGGGTCGGTTCTGGGCTTTATCGGCATGATTATGGCCGTCACCCAGGTTGATTTTCTCCCACAGGTTTTAGGGCTTGATCATGGTGCAACGTGGATCATCACCTTGTTGGTCGGCGCAGTGCTGGGCGCTGCAATCGGTGCACTTCATGGTGCAGTGATTGCCTACTTGGCTGTCCCGGCATTCATTGTCACGCTTGGCGGATTGCTTGTCTGGCGCGGCGCCGCCTGGTGGGTGACTTCCGGACAGACCAAAGCGCCGATGGATAGTACATTTCGGCTTATTGGCGGGGGGATCGAAGGGGCGATAGGCGATACAGCCTCCTGGGTGCTCGCAGTCGTGGCTTGCGTTGCCATATGCTGGGCAACGGTGCACGCCAGACGTCAGCGCAAGAGATTCCAGTTTCCGCTAAAACCGATGTGGGCTGAATATGCGACTGCAGGCATAGCATCATTCGTGGTGCTGGGCGTGATCTGGGTGATGAACAGCTATTACCTTCCAAAACGAGTTGCTGCCAAACTGGCGGAAGCGAAAGGGCTGGAAGTTCCCGAAGGTGGACTGGAAATTGCGCGCGGATTACCCATCCCCGTTCTGATCGCTATCGCAGTTGGCATCATCATGACATTTATCGCCACCAGAACACGTTTTGGTCGATACGTATTCGCAATTGGCGGAAACCCTGAAGCAGCCCTGCTGAGCGGTATCAACACCAAAAAAGTCACGGTGATGATTTTCTCGTTGATGGGGATTTTGTGCGCCATCGGAGCCAGTATTTCCACCGCAAGGCTCAACGCAGCAACAAACTCACAGGGGATGCTGGATGAGCTCTATGTCATCGCGGCTGCGGTTATCGGCGGCACGTCACTGGGGGGTGGCGCGGGGACCGTTATCGGCGCCATGATCGGGGCATTGGTCATGCAAAGCCTGCAATCCGGTATGGTGTTGCTGGGACTGGATGCCCCACTTCAGAACATTGTCGTTGGCATCGTACTGGTTGCTGCAGTGTTTATCGATACTGTTTACCGCAAACGGTCTGCGTAGGGGAGGTTGGATTATGAATGCGACACGCGAAAATGGCGGAACACCTCTGGTTGACATGCGCAATATGTCGATCGCATTCGGCGGCGTTCATGCCGTCGACGACGTCTCCGTTGATCTCTATGCAGGCGAAGTTGTCGGACTTCTCGGTCACAATGGTGCAGGTAAATCGACATTGATCAAAATGTTGTCCGGTGCCTATACACCCAGCGCAGGAGCAGTATTCATCGACGGAGAGGAAGCGCCGATCCACAATCCGCGCGATGCCAAGAAATATGGAATAGAAACCATCTATCAGACTTTGGCTTTGGCCGACAATCTGGACGCTGCAGCCAATCTGTTTCTGGGGCGCGAACTGGTCTCATCTGCCGGGACATTGGACGATGTCGCGATGGAGGCAGAGGCGCGCAGAGTGATGCATCGCCTTAATCCCAACTTCAAAAAATTCAAGGATCCGGTTCGGGCCCTCTCAGGTGGTCAACGCCAGTCGATCGCCATTGCCCGTGCTTTGCAGTTCAATGCCCGTATCATCATTATGGATGAGCCTACTGCCGCGCTGGGTCCGCACGAAACCCAACAGGTTGCAGAATTGACAAAGCAGCTTAAAAAAGAAGGCATCGGAATCTTTTTGATCAGTCACGATATTCATGACGTCTTCGATCTCGCCGACAGGGTTGCTGTCATGAAAAACGGTAAGATGGTTGGGACTGCGGCCACCAGCGATGTCACCAAGGATGAAGTGCTTGGCATGATTATTCTCGGCAAATGCCCCCCTGGCGCCACTCCCGGCCCAGGAGCGTTTTCCGAAGAGGACTTGATGGCAGCGGGTTAAAGGACCCGGCTTACGGGCCGGTGATCTTATGGGGGGTATGAACGAGTGTATTGTGGCATCGATATTGGAACGAGTTCCGTCAAAGCCGTCCTGATTGATGACAATCAGGATATCAAGGCGGTTGCCACGCACGCGCTATCCGTCAGCCGGCTTCATTCGTTGTGGTCAGAGCAACAACCGGAAGACTGGTGGGACGGTGTTGTCGCAGTGCTTGATCAACTCGCGGCAGACCATGCCAATCTGATGAGCGGATTGCGCGGTGTCGGTCTCTCCGGCCACATGCATGGGGCAACGCTACTGGGCGCTGATGACCGTCCATTACGTCCCTGCATATTGTGGAATAATGGCAGGTCCGAGCAGGAATGTCTGGAGCTTGAGAAGCGGGAGTCGCGATTTCGGTCGCTGGGTGGCAACATTGTCATGCCGGGATTTACAGCCCCCAAGCTTGAGTGGGTCCGCAAGCATGAGCCAGAGACTTTCGAAAAAACGAAAAAGGTGCTCCTGCCCAAGGATTATGTCCGTCTGTTGCTGACGGGAGAATATGCCGGCGAGATGTCTGATAGTGCCGGTACACTATGGCTCGATGTAGCCAAGCGCGACTGGAGCGACCCGCTTCTTGCGGCAACCGGTCTGGACAGGTCTCACATGCCGCTATTGGTGGAGGGGTCTGAAATCAGCGGTACGTTAAAACCCGAGCTTGCCAGACGATGGGGCATGAAATCCGGTGTCGTGGTTGCCGGAGGCGGTGGTGACAATGCAGCATCGGCGTGCGGCGTTGGAGCGGTGCGTCCGGGATCGGCTTTTGTTTCGCTTGGAACGTCAGGTGTGCTGTTTGTTTCCAACGATCGGTTTTCGCCCAATGTTGATAATGCAGTCCATGCCTTCTGTCATGCAATCCCCAACACCTGGCATCAGATGGGTGTCATCCTCTCCGCCACAGACAGCCTGGAATGGCTGTCGGGCGTCCTGGAACAACCGGCAGCGAAACTTACAGCCGATCTGGGTCCGGTCAGTGGTCCTGCACCGTTGATGTTCCTACCGTATCTTTCCGGTGAGCGAACTCCGCACAATGACGTGTCCATTCGCGGCGCGTTTGCGGGTATCGATCATGGAACTGACCGGCATGCAATGACACATGCGGTTCTGGATGGCGTTGCCTTTGCGATACGAGATTGTATGGATGCTCTTGCCGCAGGTGGATCGAAACCGGACAGCGTGATGGCTGTTGGGGGTGGTTCGAGGTCGGAAGCGTGGCTGTCAATTATTGCCAGTTTGCTCGGCATTCCGGTTGAAGTGCCGGTTGATGGTGATTTTGGAGGCGCCTTCGGTGCGGCGCGCCTTGGCATTTGCGCCGCGGAAGGCACTGATCCTGCAAACGTCTGCAGCAAGCCGACCATTGGAAAAGTGTTCGAACCTGTTTCTGAAATGACGACTTCCTATGATGATGCGCACAACCGTTGGCGCGCACTTTATCCCGCTCTTAAGGAGATCAGATTGTGAGTACCGGATTTTTCAAACAGACATCTCCGATTGAGTACAAGGGGCCGGAGAGTGACGATCCGCTGAGCTATCGCTGGTACAATCCGGACCAGTTGATCCTTGGCAAACGTATGGAAGATCACCTGCGCTTTGCTGTGTGTTATTGGCATTCGTTTTGCTGGCCCGGCTCTGATCCCTTCGGCGGAGAGACATTTGAACGAGCCTGGATGCAGGCGGGCGACCCCATGGCCATGGCCCGGCTGAAGGCGGATGTTGCCTTTGAGATGTTTGATCTGCTCGGCATGCCATTTTTCTGTTTTCATGATCGCGACATCGCACCGGAAGGAGAGACGCTCGCCGAGTCTGACAGAAACGTTCAGGAAATAGCTGATATTTTCCTGAAGAAAATGGAAAGCTCAAAAACACGCCTGTTGTGGGGCACTGCCAATCTGTTTTCCAATCGCCGCTACATGGCAGGCGGTGCCACCAATCCGAATTTCGATCTCTTTGCTTATGCTGCCGCCCAGGTCAAAAATGCACTCGATGTAACCCACAAATTGGGTGGGCAGAATTATGTCCTGTGGGGTGGACGGGAAGGCTATGAAACGCTTCTCAACACCGATATGGGCAAAGAGTTGGATCAGCTTGGCCGATTCCTCAATATGGTCGTTGAGTACAAACACAAGATCGGTTTCAAGGGTGCGATCCTGATTGAACCGAAGCCGCAGGAACCTACCAAGCATCAATATGATTATGATGTCGGCACGATCTACGGCTTTTTGAAACGCTATGGGCTTGAAAATGAGTGCAAGCTCAACATTGAGCAGAATCATGCGATCCTCGCCGGTCACTCATTCGAGCATGAAATCGCAACTGCGGTGGCCCTGGGCGTATTCGGATCCCTGGACATCAACCGTGGTGATTATCAGTGCGGCTGGGATACTGACCAGTTCGCGATGAACGTGCCGGAGATGACGCTGGCCTTCTACGAAATTCTCAAAGGCGGGGGTTTCACGTCCGGCGGAATGAATTTCGATGCCAAGATCAGGCGCCAGTCAATTGATCCTGAAGATTTGCTCTATGCGCATATTGCCTCAGCCGACGCGATTGCGCGTGGATTGATTGGTGCTGCGAAAATGATCGAAGACGGTAAAATGGCCGGACATCGGGCCAAGCGATATGAAAGCTGGGAGAGCTCCGAAGCCAGGGACACACTGGCTGGTAATCGGACTCTTTCTGATATGGCGGAGTATGTGCATAGCGAGAACCGCAATCCGCAACCGGCATCCGGGCGCCAGGAATATCTTGAAGGGCTGGTCAACCGTTACTCCTGAAGCTAGCGGTTTTTTCGCAAGAACCGGCTGAGGCGGTGCAAGCGTGCACCGCCTCTCCTGTGGTTCTCAAGCTGCCTTGCAAGCCATGCAAATGGCTTCGATGTGACGATGATCAGTGCCGCAACAACCGCCAAGCACGTTCAGTTTCGGCATTTTTTGTTGCAGCAGAACAAAATCCTGACCAAGCTCATGCGGGTTGCCCTCATCGAGTGCTTCTGCCTCATCCAGTTCCTCATGACTGCATTTGGATGCGTTGGCCCAGACACCATTGATACGATCGAGCCAGGCATCGCCATCCAGTACATGGTCAAAATGCGTTGGATGTGCACAATTGATCATGTAGTAGGAAGGAGCGGCGTCCGTGGCGTTATCGACGGCTTCAATCGCGCTCTGTAGCGTGTCGCCAGTGGGCAGCTTTCCGTCAGTTTCAACGGTGAATGAGATAACAACCGGAAGTTCTTCGTTCTGACAGGCACGGGCGATCCCGATGGACTCGTCGACATTCGTCATTGTTATGGCCGTAATCAGATCCGCTCCGGCGTTGGCGAGCGTGCTGATTTGTTCGCCATGATAGGTCTGGGCCTCACGGGCTGATACGGGCCTCTCCGGATCGTAGCCATCGCCGCGAGGGCCGACACAGCCACTGATAACGCATTTGGTCTGCGGCGTTTCGAATTCATCTCGTAATCCCAGTAGCATCTCGACGGAGGCCTGATTTGCCTGTGCTAATTCCGCCTGAGAATAGTTCAGCTGTCGGGCCCAATCCGGACTGGCACGCCATGTTGCCGTTTCAAAAATGAACCCAACGCCATGATCTCTGGCGATCCGGGCATGGCGCCGATAATAGTCCATGAGGACCTGTCGTCCGCTGTCTGTGCGAAATAGATCGAAGGCTGCGAAATGGGGAAGGTCGATGCCTTCGTGAAATATTAGATAGGTCTCAATACCGCCATCAGTAATAAACATATCGTTGGTCAACTGTGGCAGTGAAGAGCGGTATTTGGACATTGCGATACTCCCTGTAAAATCATCGCACTGTCAAAAGTCAGAGGGTCTGGGCCTCCGTTTCGTGCGTGATGGCCTGCTCCCTTACGCTCCCGTAAGGGGCTGGCCTATGGCAGAGTTCACAGCCCGCACTGACAAAAACGGGCAGCGAATGGCTGCCCGTTAAGTACTTCACAGAATTGGATATGCTTTGGATCAGGCCGCGTCGTCCTGCAACACGCCCCGTCGGACCTGATCTTCTTCGATCGATTCAAACAATGCCCGGAAGTTGCCCTCACCGAAGCCGTCATCACCCTTGCGTTGGATGAATTCGAAAAAGATCGGTCCAATGACGGTTTTAGAAAAAATCTGAAGGAGAATTTTTGTTGTGCCGCCGTCAATCACGCCTTCGCCATCAATCAGAATGCCATGCTTTTTCATAGCGTCGACCGGTTCGCTGTGACCGCTGACCCGCTCAAAACTATTTTCGTAGTAAACTTCCGGTGGTCCAGGCATGAATTTCAGTTCGTTTGCGGCGAGCTGATCGGTCGCGCTATAAATGTCATTGCTGCCAACGGCGATATGCTGAATGCCTTCGCCGTTGTATTTTTTCAGATATTCTTCGATCTGACTTTTCTCATCAGCGGATTCATTGATGGGGATCCGAATTTTGCCGCATGGGCTGGTCAAGGCGCGGGAAAACAATCCTGTCAATTTACCTTCAATGTCGAAAAAACGAATTTGTTTGAAGTTGAACAGATCGGCATAGAAATGAAACCACTTGTCCATGTTGCCCCGAAAAACATTGTGGGTCAGGTGGTCGAGATAGAAAAACCCGACACCGGTTGGACGGGCATCCACCGCGCCGAGCCAGTTGAATTCTTTGCTGTAAGGCGACCCCTTTTTGCCATATTGATCAACGAAGTAAATCAATGAACCACCGATGCCCTTGATTGCTGGTGCATCCAGCGTTTTATCGGCACCTTCATACACTTCAGCACCCAGGGCAATGGCGTGTTTCAGCGCATGCTCGGCATCCACCACTCGCCAGGCCATAGAGGGTGCACAGGGGCCGTGGGTTGCAACAAACCGATCCGCGAACGAGCCTTTTTCAGCATTCAGAATGTAGTTGATGTCACCTTGTCGGTAGACGGTAATGTTTTTCGTCTTGTGTTTGGCAACGGGCACAAAACCCATGCGCCGAAAAAGGGAATCCAGTTTTTCGGGTTCAGCATGAGCAAATTCGACAAACTCAAATCCATCGGTACCGGCTGGGTTCTGTTCGGTGATTTCAGCCGGAAGCGCATCGTGCGGAAACGGTCCCATCGTTCTCTCCTCAAAATTGGCTTATCGTCCCGCTGTGGCTTCTGTTGATACAAATGCATAGCGGGAGTGCTCTTGCTGCCATTGTGCACGTTCATGGACGCATCGAGTGTGCGAACTTTCTGCTGGTGGACAATTTTTTGCGAAAATAGTGCAAATTATGGTAGATATATGCACATGATGAACAGTATTGATGGATTTGATACCAAGATACTTGCGCGCCTCCAATGTGATTCCAGCATCACGAACCAGGTGATAGGAGAGGAAATTGGCCTCTCCGCTTCTCAGGTTTCTCGGCGTCGGACGCGATTGGAGGAGGACGGCGTTGTCCGGCGATATCGGGCGGTGCTTGCCGCGGAACCCCTTGGATTCCAGGTTTCTGCGATCATCGGCGTGTCACTCTCAAGGCATAGCGGAGACAACGCCCAAAATTTTCGACGGCTTGTTTCCATGTTGCCGGAAATTCAGGAGGCACACGTTATGACCGGCGATATGGATTACCTGTTGAAGGTAACTGTGCGCGATCTGAAGGACCTGAGCCGGCTGATCAATGATGAACTGCTTGTGCATCAGTCGGTTGACAATGTTCGTTCCTCCGTCATCCTTGAAACCCTCGCTGACAGCAATTGCCTGCCGATCTGACAGAACTGCGTTGCCGGTATCAGTTGAATTGTCTCCAGAATGAACTCGCGGGAAGGGTAGGCTTTTGCATGCAAAATAGTTTTGCCGCGTTCTTGCCAAAAGTCGGACCGATGCCCATTTCAGGTTTTGACAATTTGGATGAAAGCTGGAGGAACTATGTTCGACACGAAGGGTCTGCTTGACCAATTTTTGGGTACCGGTGGTGCAGGCGGTGTTGCCAGTAAGGGCAAGTCTTATGTTCAGAATAATGCTGGCGGTCTTGCGGGCGGAGCGATTGCCGGTGGTCTTGCCGGGCTGTTACTTGGAACAAAGTCAGGCAGGAAGCTTGGTAAAAACGCGTTGACTTATGGAGGCATGGCCCTGGTTGGGGGACTCGCCTACAAAGCCTATCGGGATTACCAGGCAGGCAGTGGTGGCTCGAACCCGGAAAGTCCGTCTCCCCACAATCCCAATGCTGGTAGTGCATCAGACCCTTTGCATATAGAGCCACCGGCAGGGTCTCCCTTTTCGGTCGATCAGGCACCTGGCGGTGCGGAAAGTTTTGCTCTTTCCTTGATGCAGGCGATGATCAATGCGGCGAAAGCTGATGGTCATATCGATGCGGACGAGCAACAGCGGATCTTTGCGAAGATCGATGAGGCGGACCTTGATGCTCAGCAGAAGGCGTTCCTGATGGACGAATTGCGGGCGCCTCTGGATATCGAAAAAATCGTTGCGGGTGCGCGAACACCGGAAGGGGCAGCTGAAATCTATGCGGCATCCAGACTGGCAATTGATCCTGACCATCCTGCGGAACAGGCCTATCTGCAAATGCTGGCGGCGCGCATGGGGCTCGAACAGGGCTTGGTCAATGAAATCGAGGCTGCGGTGCGTGAAGCCGAAGCGGCTTAGCGAGGCGGTGTCGCCATTATTGACAAGGTCGTGCAGACCCACCGTAAATGTCGACTAATTGTTGTGATCTTCGAAGCATGGCATTGTGACAATCGGTCCCCGGAGCTATGATTTTAACATCAGCTAAAAGGGATCGATTGCATGAGATATTTTATAATTGTCGTTTCAACACTTGGCTTGCTTGCTGCCAGCCTTGTCAGTGCCTGGGCCGCAGAAATTACTGCCAGCATCACCCACATCGATGTTCAGGCGCGGATCATTGTTATCGATCATCGCGCTTTTCACTTGCCTAAATCAATCAAAATTGGCGCCTTCAAAGTCGGAGAACAGGTTACGGTTGTCTATGAGGTCGTTAACGGTCAGCTAAAAATCGTATCGATAAGAATTGGGTAAATAATTACAACGACCCCGAATAGATTGCGTCCTATCTAAAAATTAAGCGTAGAAATTCGCCGACGGAGTGCAGCAACTGGCAAGATCGACGTCGCCTCGTTTAACGATTGCGAAATGAGGCGGCAATACCCACAAGTGGTTCGGCGGTACCGGTACACGAACTATCAAATCGTTATCGGATCGGCCGGCGTGGGAGCCTGACCGTCATACCCTCCCCAAACCGATTGATCGAACTGAATGACTGAACCGGTCATCATGCCACTGTCTGGTGATGCAAGGAATGATACTGCCTTGGCAACTTCCTCTGGTTCCAGAAGGCGCCCAAACGGGAGTGTTGCAGCCTGTTTGTCTATGAAATCCGGATCGCCCGTTTCGCTGAATTGCACAGCCCGTTCATTCTCCGAATTCATCCAGCCAATATCCAGTTGGTTCACGCGTATCCTGTTGCGCATCAATGCGAAGCCAGCGTTACGGGTTAGCGTGGAGAGGGCACCTTTGGATGCACAGTACGGCGCAACGAAGGGTTGCCCGGCGCGGGATGAGGTTGAGCCGATATTGACGATCGCTCCTTCGATGCCGTCCCGGATCATGCCGCGCACGGCTTCCTGAATGAGGAAGAATGGCGCTCTCACATTGACTGCGAACATGCGGTCGAATAGTTCTGGCGTGGTCGTCAGAAGGTCGCCTCGATCCGTCAGGCCGGCAGCGTTGACCAGAATATCCACTCGGCCGAACGTGTCGTTGGCTGCGGCGATGACAGCACGGCAATCGTCGACTTTCGCGAGGTCGGCAGCAACGAATTTCGCTGTGACATCATGAGCACGTGTTATGTCGGCGGCGACCAATTCACCCTTTTTGGCATTGCGACCGCAGGTTACGATACCGGCAACTCCCGCCATTGCGAACCCATGCGCGATGGCGGCGCCAAGGCCTTGGGTTCCGCCGGTCACGACGGCTATTTTTCCATCCAGTCTGTTCATCTTCGCAGGCTCCGGTTGGCACGACTTTGCCGGGATTGGGGTCCCGGGTCTCCATGCAGTTTTCTATTGAAAAAGGTAGCGCCTGGATCCTGTGCCCTCAAGCCATGAATTCTGCCGGCTGGCTTCTGCTTGGGGTATGCGCCTCGACTGGCGGTATGACCGTTGTGCAAAAAAAATGCGGCGGCACGATTTCCCGCGCCACCGCTGTTCACTGGAGTTCAGACAGGCGTCACTGGACGCACGTGTCTACGTTTTCGTTGTTGCAGACGTCGAGACCCGTAAAGATCGGATCATCAACTTTCTTGCCATCAACAATGTCCTTCAGAATGAACATCGCCTTATAACCCATTTCGAATGGACGCTGACCAACCAGGCCGTTGCCCAGACCGTCTTTGGTCTGTTCCAACTGCATGGGCAGAGTATCAGCAACCACAATGGTCAGATCGCCAGAATCCATCTTCGCCTTGTAGGGCTCAGCGGCCTTGCGATACGCATTGTCGAACCACTGGGTAAATGCACCCGTTGATAGGAACAGTGTCAAATCAGGGTTGGCCGCCAATATGTCGGTCATGCCCTGTACAGCCACGTTACCGTCGTCGTTCGTGATGAGCGGACAGCCGGATATCTCTGTCCAGCCGCCTTCACCGGCCAGTGCTTCACCGGGAGCTGTGCCCGTATCTTTTCCCGCCAGTGTGTCACGGGCGCCTTTCAAACGCTCGTTATGGTTGGCTGCAGAGGCGCCCCCTGTCTGCAGGCAGACTGAGCCACCGTCGGCGTGACGGGCCATGGCGAGCTTCGCCAGGTTCACACCGATTTCGTAGTTGTTGGTGCCCACATAGGTGGTGCGGAGGCTCTTGTCTTCATCAAGGAGATCCGAATCCCAGGTCATGACAGGAATGCCTGCATCCGCTGCAGCTTTCAGTGCCTTGGCCATAGCCGGCGCATTTGATGGGGCGACAGCGATGCCGTCCACACCCTTGGTAATCAGATCCTGTACAATCTGGATCTGTTCAAGCTCGGTATGTTCGCCCGGGCCGATATATTCGCAGGTAACATCCGCCAACTCTTCCTGAGCTTTGTAACACCCATCGCGAGCCAGGTCGAAGAACGGGTTGTTCATTGCTTTTGGAACCAAGGCAAATGTCTTGCCCTCGGCCATCGCGGCAGCCGGAGCAAGCATCGAGACCAGAGCCGTTGCGATCAGTAGTTTTTTCATTGGATTTCCTCCCTTTGGAAATGAGCGCCCTTAGCGGCCGCTTCGGTTACGGATCTGTTCCAGTAGTACTGCGATGATAAGGAACAGACCCACAAAGAATTGCTGCCACAGAGCCGGAATGCCGGCAAGAAGCAGCGAATTTCGAATGAGTTCCATCAAGGCCGCACCGATCGGTGCGCCCAGGGCATAGACCACTCCGCCCATGAGGTTGGCACCGCCGATGACGGTCGCGGCGATAACATTCAGCTCGTATGTTACGCCCAGACCGTTGGTGGCCGAGCCGGTGTAGCCGATGAACATAAAGGCTGCGAGACCGGTACACATCGAGCAGACCATATAGACTGAAACGATCATGCGCTCCACCGGGATCCCCGATAGTTTTGCCGCCTGTGCATTGCCTCCGATTGCGATCACCCAGCGCCCCCAGGTGGAATAGCGCCAGACCAGCCAGAAGATGGCAGTCATGACGATCAAGACCCAGACAACGTTTGGTACACCCAGCATGCTTTCGCCGCCGATCCACTCGAACAGGTCCTGATCGGGGCCGAATTTATAGATCATCTTATTGTTGGAAAGGACCATTGCAATCGATCGCGCCATTGCCAGCATGCCAAGCGTGACCACAAAGGGCGCCATGCGCAGATAGGCGATCAACACCCCGTTGATGAACCCCACAAGTGCAGCGGTCGCCATGCAGACCAGGAATCCGACGCCGATCCCCAGACCCGCTTGCATCACCAGGCCCAGCGTTATGGCGCAAAGACCCATGAGCGACCCGACACTCAGGTCGATACCCGCCGTGCAGATAACCGCAGACATGCCAAGCGCCATGATGCCGAAAAAGGCAAAGTTTCGCGTGATGTTGAACATGTTGCGTTCGGTCATGAATGCGTCGGAAACAAAGCTCATGACCAGCCCAATGGCTATGATTGCCAGGAAGACCCAGAATGGCTGTGTCCTGATCATCGAACCAAGGCCGGATATTTCGCGGCGTTCGGTTATGCTCGCGTCAATCTGAGCGTGTGATTTATCACTCTGGTCCGTCATGCCGCCTCAATAGCCCCCGTGATCAGCCCAGTCACTTCCACGGGACTTGTCTGGTCAATGATTTTGTCCGCTACTTTGCTCCCCCGACGCAGAACGACGACCCTGTCGCACACATCGAACACATCCGGCATGCGGTGACTGACAAGTATGACCGCATGACCTGTTTCCTTGAGGCGTTTTATCAGGGCCAGCACTTCGGCGACCTGCCGGACCGAAATCGCCGCTGTCGGCTCATCCATCAGAACGAGCTTGGGGTCCGACAATCGTGTGCGGGCGATTGCCACTGCCTGACGCTGGCCGCCCGACATCTGTCGCACGAGATCGCGCGGACGGGTTTCGGATTTCAGCTCGGCGAACAATTTGCCGGCAACCTGGTTCATCGCCCGGTGATCGAGATAGCGGAACGGCCCAACGCGCTTTTTGCGCTCCCGGCCCAGAAAAACGTTGGCTGCCGCAGTCAGGTTGTCGCACAGCGCGAGATCCTGATAGACGATCTCGATCCCCGCCTCGCGCGCATCGATCGGCTTGTGAAACTCCACCTGGTTTCCGTCGATAAGGATGTTGCCTTCGGTGGGAGGAAAGTTTCCGGCGATGATCTTCATCAGGGTCGATTTGCCTGCGCCATTGTCGCCCATGAGGCCGACTGCTTCCCCGGCCTTGACCGTGAGATTGACCCCCTGCAATGCGTGGATTGCCCCAAAGCTCTTCGTAATGTTTTTCAGTTCAAGCAGACTCAATCAATTCCCCCCTCAGATATCCTGCGGCGCATGGTCAGACGGTTCCCCGGGCAGCCTGTTTGGAGGCAGCGTAACCGATTTTTTCTTCCTGTCGAAATAATTCAGCGGCATGTCATCCGGCTTGATGCTGCGTCCTCCATCATATCCGGTCATTTTCAGGTGGCGGTAAACCTGACGCCAACGTTCCTGTCCGTGTCTCCATTCCAACGGGATATCGCTCCGGCTTTGGCCTGGAATGTCCATCAGGGCGCCACCCCAACTTTTGAATAGAGCGTCGGACGCTCGGCCAGTTCCACCTTGGTTTTTTTACCAGATGTCAGAGCAGTGGCTCCGGCCTGGGCAATCACGGTCGCACAGTAGCCATCCCAGGCATTCGCAGCCTCTCCCGCTGGGCGACCTGTTGCGATAGACGTTATCCACGCCTTGTTCTGCAGCCGGTAAGCCTCTCGAAATCTCGGGCGCCAATCTTCGGCATAGCGTGTTCCTGATACGAGATTTTTGTCGATACGGGCGGCAGGATGGCCCGCAAGTGTCACCGATCCCTGTGTGCCGACGAGCTCTCCTCTCACGTCATAGCCGTAGCTGGCATTGTTGTTGACTTCGATCGTCACGAGTTGACCGTTTACTGCTTCCATGACGATGACGACCGGGTTGGAAGCACCGTCGTTGGCCACGCGTGGCTCAAAAGCAGAGATCGCCCCAATTTCCGTGTCGAGCACATACCGCGCTGCGTCGAACTCATGGGGGGCGGAGTTGGTAATCGCCATCAACCCGCTAAAGTTCGCTGGCGCAGAGACATTGCGGTGGAAGTTGTGCATCATCACAGCGTTACCGATTTGCCCTGATAGAAGCGTTGACTTCACTTCAACGTAAGATCGGTCGAAACGACGCATAAATCCCACCTGGACGAGCTGCTGCCCGATCTCGCATTCCGCCTCAATCACCGATAGACAGTCCTTTGCGGTGACCGCCAATGGCTTTTCGCAGAGCACAGGCTTGTGCAGGTCCAGCGCGGCTAGCGTCAGGCTGGCATGGGTTGGGTCGGGGCTTGCGATCAGGACGGCATCGACATCTTTGCGACTTATCGTTGCGAAGGGGTCTGTCGCGAAGTCCTGTGCCGCATTGGCGTCAGCAACACGGCGGGCTGCTGTCTCCGAGACATCGCAGACCACCTGGAGCGCGGCGCCGGGTAAATCTTCTGAAATGATGCTTGCGTGATCAGCACCCATTATACCGGCACCGATCACGGCGACTCGAATTGCCAAAACTCAACCTTGCCGCTCCCATAGGTGCGGCCCTCCCTGTTCACTGCGAAGTATGCGTTTCATCAAATATTTTTCAAAGAGGGGCGATGTGCAATTTTTGATGTAAAAAACATCATTATGAAATATTTCTTGCGAAACGTACTTGAAACAGTGGCATATTCTGAAAATGATGTGATTTACATCGAACGGAAAACCGGTGCAGATGACTCGACCAAAACCCGCCCGCCGCTGGAGTGGGCCGACAATTCGGGAGATTGCAGAATTATCAGGTCTTGGTGTCGCCACAGTGGACCGGGTGCTCAACGGTAGACCCGGTGTTCGCAATCAGACCCGCGAACGAGTAAATGCCGCGCTCAACAAACTTCAGCACTCTGCCAACACGGAACCGCCCCTACAGATCGCGCTGTTGTGCGAGTCCGGAATGAGCTTCAACCGTGCGATTGCTGATGCGGCAGATGTGATCAATCGATCGATGCCCGGCGTCCTGATTACCGGAACCTATTCTGAAACGAGCAAGTTCGATCCCCAAAATCTCGCGGCAAAAATTACCGAAGCCGGCGAGACGACCGATGGTCTGATCCTGATTGCAAGGGAACATCCGACAATCAATAGTGCTGTCCGATCCGTGCGAAAGAACGGATTGCCAGTCGTCTGTTTGACCACCGATTTGCCAAGTTCGCGAAGGAATGTCTATGTCGGGAATGACCAGCACGCAGCTGGAAGCGTTGCCGCCCAGTTGATAGGTCAGGCACTCCCGAAATCGGAGCAAAAAATTCTGATCGTCATGAGTGTTCCTTTTCGTTGTCAGCTGGAACGCGAGATGGGATTCAGGCGAGTGCTGCGGTCCACATATCCGCATCTCCGCATCGAGGAAAGGGTCATGTCTGACGACATCCCGGAGACGACATTCGAGCAGCTTCGGAAATTCCTGAGTACACAAGAACCGCCACCCGCAATTTACAATATTGCCGGTGCAAATCGGGGTGTCGCGCAGGCACTCGAAGCGTCCGGTTGCGCAAACTCAACAATATTCGTGGGACACGAGCTGACACCCAACTCCCAGCAATTGCTGGAATCCGGGACGATGGATTATGTGATTTCTCACGATTTCAGAGCAGAAATGCAAACGGCCATTCAGTGGGTTAAATCCTTTCACCTCAGTGTCAATGCCGACCCCGATCCCACGCAAATCCTCGTACACACGCGGTATAACTGCACGGCGTGAGAATTGCTGATGCTGCCGTACCACTGACATTGAGTATTCATTGGCTGATTGTCTATTTATATGCTCATCAGTCACATCTGGCAGCGCTGCTCGGCAAATGGCATCCTGTAGAAATTCAAGGGAGCAATATTATTCGCACAAACAACTTGTTTCAGTTTGTAGCTGGAATGGAGACAGGTTTTGCGCTGGTACATCCTTATGAACGAAAGACCACTTCTTATCTCCACGCGGGCATCAAAACTGATTTCGAACTCACAAACACCTGGATTCAACTTCGGTATTTGAGCAATGAACCTTGAATTTATCAGTATCTGATCAATAGCACTTGTCGCCCTGCTATCAACCTCAAATGCAGTAACTATATCGCTCGGTGAAAATGGCGGAGAGACAGGGATTCGAACCCTGGAGACAGTTGCCCGCCTACACGCGTTCCAGGCGTGCGCCTTCGACCACTCGGCCACCTCTCCGCATGTGGGCAAATTAAATGATCTGCCCACGAGATGGCGCAATATAGCGATGATTCTTCCAAGTTCAAGCACGATTATCAAGGATTGTTGCAGGGCTGGTTATCCTCGGTGACAGCAATGTGCATTGCAAGGCCAATTATCCTGTCCTAAGTAAATCACTGTCCTGAACAGGCACGAGAACTCGTATGATTGGATTCTTCTTTCGAAGCGTCGGGCTATGGTTTTTTGCGATTGGTGTTGTTGCGCTGGTGGCTGATATCCGCGTGTCGCTGGCAAATGGTGCTTTTGCGCCAAAATCGCTGGGACAGCAATGGTTTGAGCTGTTTCCTGCTTCGTTGAATATTGCGCAGGCGGCAATCCAGCGTCATGTCGCGCCCTGGCTGTGGGACCCGGTCATACAGTGGTTGCTAACGCTTCCCACATGGATACACTTTTTCGTCCTGGGCGGGCTCCTGTATCTGTTGGGACGGGTGCTGCGCAAAAAACCCGAGGCTCAACTGGCTTGAAACTAATGCGACTTATCCCAGTTATTGCTCAAACAGCCTGTGCGAAGTCGGTGGAGAGATGCCATGAATTTCCTTAATATGCTGACCCAGAAATTCAAGTTGCCCGAACCGGGATTGGCCATTGCCGGTCGGTCAGAGGCGCTGGCCACAGCGGACAACCACGCTGTAAATGGCCGGTCGCTTAAAGGGCCGTATCCTGAAAATATGGAGTTTGTGGTTGTCGGGCTTGGTTGTTTCTGGGGTGCGGAACGTTTGTTCTGGGAGAAGGAAGGCGTCTGGGTCACAGCGGTCGGTTATGCAGGCGGTACAACGCAGAATCCAACCTATCAGGAGGTCTGCTCTGGGCGAACCGGCCACACCGAAGCAGTTCTGGTCGTATTCGATCCCGCAATTGTCTCATTTGAAAGTCTCATGAAGACATTTCTGGAAGCCCATGATCCGACGCAGGGTATGCGCCAGGGAAATGATATCGGTACGCAGTACCGGTCAGCCGTCTATTGCTCGTCTAAGGAGCAACTTGAGGCAGCAAAACAGATTCTGGCGGACTATGAACAGGCGCTCAAATCGGTTGGGCATTGCGCTATCACAACCGAAGTTGCCATGGACCAGCCATTCTATTTCGCCGAGGAATCCCATCAGCAATATCTTGAGAAAAATCCTGGCGGGTATTGCGGCCTTGCCGGAACCGGTGTGACCTGCGCTGTGGGCAATCCGTCTGAATGATATTGAGGGCCGGCAGCCTGCAATGCGCTTCAGATTTTGTGGCCGGTCACTTGTTTCCGGTCACTTGGGACGGCTCAAGGCTGTTTCCCTGAGTTGCAGCGTCGCAAGGTCCGAAACTTTCGAATATTCCAATGCTTTGCTACGGAACATCGTGAAAGAAGTGTAGGTCTCTGCGGCCAAGGGGCTGGCGTCGGCAATATCCGCCAGAACTTTTTCAGATTCGCGGGCCAGAATCTGAAGTACTTCTGGCGGGAAAGTCCTCATTTCAACATCATGCTGCTCAACCAGCAGCTTGTACGCCTCTATATTCTGGAAGGTGAACTCACTCAACGTGTCATGAGCGTTCGCTGACGCTGCTGCTTGGATAATTTTCTGTAAGTCTTTGGGCAGTTCGTCGTATGCCTTTTTATTGACGGTCAGCTCAAGCGCTGGTCCGAACTCATGAAAAGAAGGCAAATAGTAAAACGGCGCCTTGTGATGCAATCCCAGGGCCATATCGCTCCAGGGACCAATCCATTCGGCCGCATCAAGTTCACCGCTTTCAAGTGCGCCGGCCAAATCCTGAGGTAGTATTGGGAGAACGTTGGCTCCCAGTCGCCGCATCAGTTCAGCACCCAGTCCTGATATCCGAATGCGCAGGCCCTTGAAGTCCTCTATTTTCAGAATTTCACTGCGAAACCATCCCCCTGCCTGTGGACCGGAGCTTCCCGCATAAAAAGGGACGACTCCAAACGGTTCGTAAGCCTGGTCCCAAAGCTCTTGTCCGCCGCCAAAGCGCATCCAGGCAACATGTTCTGTCGCTGTTAGCCCAAAAGGAACTCCGGTGAAGAAGTGAAACGCCTGATCTTTTTCGGAGGAATAATACGGCGCCGAGTGCCCCATTTCAGCCGTACCGGCAGAAACCGCATCAAAAACCTGCAATGGTGGCACCAGTTCTCCGGCTGTGAAAACCTGGATTTCAAGGCGGCCGGCGGACATTGCTGTGATCGTTTCGGCAAGTCGGGCGGCGTTCGAGCTGACACCTGGTGCATCCTTGGGCCAACTGGTCGCCATGCGCCAGGTAATCGGTGCCTGTGCTGTCACATATTGAGGTGCAGCCAGCACGCCGGCGAGACCCAAACCACTGGTGCTGAGCAGTTTGCGGCGGGATATTGACAGTTTTTGCGGAAGACAATTGGCCTTGTCGGTCAATTTCTCAGTCATTCGGGCGACTCACGAATTGGCGCTGCAAATAACAATTTAGCAGTTTACGTGGTTGTTGCAATCCGGTGCTCTGTATTGCGTGGGCAAGGTGTGCACGTGCAAGATTACAGGGATAACCGGAAAGAGTGTGTTGCGATTTCAAGTGCATACCAATATGCGCCGTTTGTGTTTCAACCGTGTAGATACTGTGCTTTTTGACTATCAGTCGAGGCTTGTACTTGATTTTTACTGCCTTGGCTCAGACGTTCATTCGCGTCGGATCAAAGGCAAGGGTGCGCACACATGACGGCAATTTTCTGCCGCATGATACAAACCCTATTGGTGGAGATTGTCAAATTTTACAATCCCCCCTGCCGCGACGTCGTGAATAATTCTCAATTTTTTAATATTGGCAGGTATTTGCGCGTCAATGATATTGTTGTTCACAAGTATAATTTTCTTACTCTTGGTTGCGATGCGAATTTTTTCACTGAATTATCGGATTATTAAACATGCAGTCTCTAGTGTATCAGTATTCGCGAATATTAGCAGTACGCGACAGGGGCACCAAATGAGCAAGGCCGATTGGCTTTTTACGATCGGATTTTTTCTGTTTGCATGTGGGGGCACAGCGCTTTCGGCAATTTCTCCGGTCAAGGGAGAGGCTGTCGCAGTTTGGGCAAATCCATTTACGGATTCCAGCGATGTCTACCGCATCATCAGTGCAGCGGACGGCGAGATTATTCGGTCTGGAAAATGGTCCGGCATTGCGGTTGCAACCAGTGCGGATCCGGATTTCCTGGCACGGCTTTACAAAGCTGGTGCCCTATTCGTTTCAAGTCCGATTGCGGCTTCGGGATGCCTTGCATTAAACATTCAGGAGATGAGTTGAGATGACACCGTCGGGAACCAACAGTATGGCAGCACTTAGGAAGCAATTCGCTTTCGCACTGCATATATTCATGTGGTTTAATGTTGTTATTGTCGCTGGAACGGCGACGATACTGGGTCACGGTGTGATGTTGCCGACATTGTTCGCTGCAATATTAGCTGGAGTTTCCACTTTATCGTGGTGGATGGATCCGCTTGGTGTTCGGACTCGGCTTGTTTCAGCAATTTCCATGGCTGCCATAATCAGTCTGATTGTATTTGTTGCCCGTCCCAATGGAGCAGGTCAATCCTTTCAGCTTGATGCCCATATGTACTTTTTTGCAGTGCTGGCACTCCTGGCGGGCTGGGTTGACTGGCGCGCCTTGTTGGCTTTCACGGCTGTGGTCGCCGTCCATCATATCGTTCTGAACTTCGCTTTTCCCGTGGCAGTTTTTCCAGATGGTGGAAATTTTATTCGCGTGCTGGTTCACGCCGTTATTCTGCTTGCGGAATTTGCGGCTCTGACCTGGCTTGTTGAGAAACTGGGACGAGCCATTCAGGAATCCGACGTGATGCAGAGCGAAGCCCAGACAGCGCGTGAGGAAGCGTCCGGTTTGTTGAACGAGCAGATCGAGAATAGCGACCGTGAAAAATCCCGGCAGATTGCAGTTGATGAAAGAATTGGCGCGTTCCGTGCTGAAGTTGGTCAGTTGCTCGATGAAATTGAAGCTGCCACCGGAGAAATGCTGGAAACGGTGAATTCGGTTGGTGAAATGGCAGACCTGGCCTCGGGGCGCGCAGACAACGCCTCAAATGCTTCTACGGACGCATCGGAGAACGTCCAAACGGTTGCAAGCGCCGCTGAAGAACTGGCGTCGTCGATCACGGAAATTTCGCAACAAATCGATCACACGACCGATATCGTAGCACGGGCAACCAGTGGGGCGCAGGAATCAAATGACAAAGTCGCCGGTCTGGCGACTGCGGCCCAGAAAATCGGCGAAGTTGTCAGTCTGATCCAGGACATTGCCGAACAGACGAACCTGCTTGCGCTGAATGCCACCATCGAAGCAGCACGGGCAGGTGAGATGGGCAAGGGGTTTGCCGTTGTGGCCTCCGAAGTGAAGGAACTGGCGACCCAGACATCTAAGGCCACCGAGGAAATCGGCGCGCACATTCGGGCGATTCAGGGTGCGACAGACGAGTCGGTTGCGGCGATACAGGCGATTACCGAGACGATGGAAGAGGCCAATAGCAACACCTCGATGATTGCAGCCTCTGTCGAGGAACAGGGAAGTGCGACAACCAGGATCAGCGGGAGTGCTCAGCAGGCAGCTTCCGGCACGCGAACTGTTGTCAATGATATCGACGGCTTGCGTGAAACTGTTTCCAACACCGCCAGCGCGACTGTTAACATGGCCACGAATTCAGGCAACGTTGCTGACAAGGCGGCGTCCCTTCGGCGCCACGTCGATGCATTTCTGAAGGACGTGGCGGCGGCATAGCTTCTCATCTGGCAAGAATATGCCGAAGTCCTGTTGGTTGAAGAGCCGGGTGATCACCCGGCTCTTTTTCACTGGTATCAACGGATTGCGAGCAGTGATCCCTCCGCCTATATAAAAGCATGGAAAATATATCTCATCTGGATTCAGAGACACACTCGCGCCACATGCTGTTGAACCGTGTTCACACATGGCTTTTAGCTGGTGGCAGCCTGTTGCTGCTGGTTTTCTGTGCCTGGGCATTGGCTGGACCGGAGGGTATTTTTTGGGCTGCGATTGGGGGTGGTGTTGGTCTTTATGGCGCGACCCATGTCTCGCCACAGTTGGTTCTTCGGCTATATAGAGCTCAGAAAGTGCCGCGATCGGTTTTTCCTGAAGGTCACCATCTTGTTGATAACCTTGCTGAAAAAGCCGGCCTCTCCCAATCACCTACGCTGTATCACATTCCCAGCAAGATGATGAATGCTTTCGCAGTTGGTCGTGCTGAGGATGCGGTTATTTGTATAACCGATGGTATCTTGCGGGGATTGACCCTGCGCGAGCTCTCGGGTGTTCTGGCACATGAAATCAGCCATATTCAGCACGGTGACATCAAAGTAATGGCTTTGGCTGATGTTGTCGGCCGAATGACCTCGATCATGTCGGTGGTCGGTATCCTGCTGATCCTGTTCCATCTCCCTCATATGCTGGCCGGAGGTGAAAGTGTTCCCTGGCTTGCAATCTTCATTTTGATGGGCTCACCGACGATTGGTGGATTGATACAATTGGCATTGTCCAGGACGCGCGAATATGACGCGGACCTGGGCGCGATATCTCTGACCGGGGATCCGGAAGGGCTGGCCAGTGCACTGAGAAAACTGGAGAAGGTTCAGGGACGGCAGTGGGAAGCGATGGCCATGCCCGGTGGACGGATCCCGGAGCCTTCCCTGTTACGTACGCACCCGCGCACGGAAGATCGCATTGCTAAAATCATGGCATTGAAGCCGCGCGCCAATGCGCCTGATTTCTACCCGCCGGAAAAGAGCCCCGAAGAAAAACCACATGTCGGACATTCGATTGTCCCGATCATACGCCGCCCCCGGCACCGCGCCCGGGGCATGGGTTTATGGTACTGAGACAGCCGATTTCTATTGCGATGCAGGCCAGTCGGTTACGACCAACTCCGGCCACAATTCTTTCATGCGGCCTGCCTTTTCTTTGTAGCTGCCTTCGCAGACAGAGATGGCGTTGGGCACGATCGTCATGCCGAATATGGAAGACAAGCCGAACGGAGCGACAATATCGATTTCGTTGTTATGCTTTAGCCGCGCACCAACGGCATGCGTCTTTGCCACATACCGCGTGAGGGCTTCATCCGTGCAGGTTAACGCCTGATACGGGCTGCCGAATTTATCTTCAAACCACAGGTGCACGCGAGCCTGATTGCGAACCTCCAATCGACCTGCATAAGCAGGGAGACTGGTCGTCACACGCTTTATTACCTCGTCTTCCGCCTGCCATGAAAGATCTCCGCCATCATAGTAGATAACGTCAAAGTCCTTGATGCCATAACCAAGCGGTTTATTGGTCAGCACGTTCCAGACTGTCTGATAGATAGCACCTGATACCAAACGCCAGTCAGGAAGCCCCAAATCCCTCAATACTCTCAGGATTCGCATAAGATCGGGATCGGAATGCAAGATACCTTCAAGGGCAGCGTGCCGCTCGCATTCGCTTGAAGCAAGGCAATCCGCCAGACGTGTCTGCTCGACGCGGGAGAATTCAGTATCCATCGCCGAAACCGGTTTTGTTCGCATGAACCACCCATCATCATAGTAGAAGCCTACTATACCACAGATTGTGGTCGGAGAAACGGGCCAAGCTTAATTTTCAGATGAAATTGCAGCGCGCTCGCATCACATCATTCACGTTAACACGTTGAAAAATAAAGAATTCGTACCGTTTAGTGAATCTGGTTGCATCGTAAGGTGCGATCTGGCACCCCGTTTGCGCACTTATTTCCGCAGCTGTCCACCTGTTACTTTTTCAACGGCGGCAATGACCTTGACGGAAATTGCATCGATTTCTTCGTCGGTCAGGGTTTTTGTCCTCGGCTGAATAACCACATCGATTGCAACGGATTTTTTGTCCTCTGCAACGCCAGCGCCTTCATAGATATCGAACACTGTCACACTATCGATCACTGACTTGTCTGCGCCTTTTGCAGCTTTCACCAGTTTGTCGACGTCCATCGACCGATCCAACAGGAAGGCAAAGTCCCGTCGGACGGACATGAGGTCTGCAATATTCAGCACGCCGCGTGTTCTGCTGCCTTTTCGTCGCGGTTCCGGAATCGCATCGAGGAACACTTCAAAAACAGCAATCGCACTTTTGACTTGCAAGTCACGCAACACCTTGGGGTGGAGTTCGCCGAATACCGCCAAAGTGTTTTTCGGACCGAGTTTCAACGTGCCTGACCGTCCGGGGTGAAACCACGCCGGCGCGTCTCGTGACACTTGAAGATTGTTGACGTTTACCCCGATTGCTTCCAGAACCGACAGAGCATCGGCTTTTGCATCGAAGGCAGATACGTCTTCAGAGTTGCCCGACCAATGGCGTCCTGGACCGGTAAGTACCGCAGTGCCCCGGCGCAGACCGGTCGCCAGCATCTGTTGCCCATCCGTTTCATCGGAAGCAAATACCTGGCCGACTTCAAACAGTGCCACATCAGCGTGTGCTCGGTCCGCGTTGCGTTGGCTGGCCATGACCAGCCCCGGTATCAGACTTGGACGCATATCCGACATATCGGTGGAAATCGGATTGGCAAGCGCAAGTTCAGCACTACCCCCACCAAAAAGATCTGCCTGAATTTTCGAGATAAATGACCAGGTGACCGCTTCATCCAGGCCGCGTACCGCGAGCGCACGACGGGCTTTGTTACGCCTAATCTGGCCCTGGGTTAGGACCTTTTGCCCAATGTGCTGTTCTCGAGGCAATGGTGTTACCGGCACCTTGTCCACACCGACGATGCGCATGATCTCTTCAACCAGATCGGCCTTGCCGTGGATGTCTGGCCGCCATGTGGGTACCGCAACTTTCACATCCTCGGTGGACCCGGAAACCCAGAATCCCAATCGGGAGAGAATTACCTTCGCCTCGGTAGGATAGACTTCAAGCCCCACCAGCCTTTTGATCTCCGACAATGGGAAATGGATGATCATTTCCGGCTCCGGCACTTTGCCGACCAGAGATATTTCCGATGGTGTGCCGCCGCCCAGTTCCAGAACCATCTTTGTGGCTTGTTCAATGCCCGGCAGCATGAATGCCGGATCGACGCCGCGCTCAAACCGATAACGTGCGTCTGAGCCTACGCCGAGACGGCGACCCGTGTGGGCAATGTTCAGCGGATCCCAAAGGGCGGATTCGATCAGAACATCGACTGTATTCTCATCGCAACCCGAAGCGGCACCACCCATGATGCCTGCCAGAGATTCCAGACCGTTGTCATCGGCAATAACGCAAACGTCTTCGTCTACCGAATATTCCTTGTCATCCAGAGCAACGAGCGTCTCACCGGTCTGTCCCCGGCGAACAACAAGATCCCCTTGAACTTTCGCGGCGTCAAAAACGTGCAGAGGACGGCCGCGATCAAAGGTGATGTAGTTGGTGATATCGACCAGCAGGTTGATCGGTCGCAGGTCGATCGCGATCAACCGCTGCTGCAGCCATTTTGGTGACGGACCGTTTTTAACGCCTCGCACGAGGCGCAATCCGAAAGCCGGGCAGAGTGGGGCTGTGTCACCGAACTCCAGCCTCACCTTTGTTGGACAAGGGAATGTGCCGTCGATTGGTTCCGGACGGTTTTCCTTCAACTCGCCCAGTCCGGCCGCCGCCAGATCACGCGCAATACCATAAACACCGGTACAATCGGGACGGTTCGGGGTCAAGCCGATCTCGATGATGGGGTCGTTGAGACCGGCATAGTCGGCATAGGTTTCTCCGACCGGCGCATCTTCAGGCAGATCAATGATCCCGTCATGTTCATCGGAAAGTTCCAGCTCCCGTTCCGAGCACATCATGCCGAAACTTTCCACGTCCCGGATGTTGCCAACCGACAAAGTGAGGTCAATCCCAGGAACATAATCACCGGGCTTGCCGAATACGCCGACCAATCCGGCACGTGCGTTTGGAGCACCGCAGACGACTTGCACTGGATCCCCGGTGCCGGTGTCGACTGCGAGAACTTTCAACCGATCAGCATTGGGATGCTTTTGCGCTGAAATGACCTTGGCTATTTTGAACGTGCGTAGTTTTTCGGCCGGATTGACCACGCTGTCGACCTCAAGGCCGACCATGGTCAGTGTTTTGACAATCTCATCCAGATCGGCAGACGTCTCCAGATGGTCTTTGAGCCAGGAAAGTGTGAATTTCATTGTTGCAGGTCCCCGGACCGCGAATTTTCGAAAAATCGGAACGTCATGATCAGCTGGTCAGGCCACCAAACAGCGTGGGCAGATCGAGTGGGCGGAAACCATAGTGTTTCAACCAACGGATATCCGCATCAAAGAACGCACGCAGGTCTGGCATACCATATTTCAGCATAGCCAGCCGATCGATGCCGACACCAAAGGCGAACCCCTGATAAACATCCGGATCCAACCCGCTCATCCTCAGGACATTGGGATGAACCATCCCGCAGCCAAGAATTTCCAGCCAGTCATCTCCTTCGCCGATCCTGATTTCATTGCCCTTGAACGAACATCCGATATCAAGCTCCATCGACGGCTCGGTGAAGGGGAAGAAGCTGGGTCGGAACCGCATATGAATGTCATCGACCTCGAAGAACGTCTTGCAGAACTCCTCCAGCACCCATTTCAGGTGTCCGATGTGGGTGGTCTTGTCGATGACGAGACCCTCGACCTGATGGAACATTGGTGTATGGGTCTGATCGGAATCGCACCGATAGGTGCGTCCGGGGATAATGACCCTGATCGGCGGCTCCTGCGCCTCCATTGTGTGGACTTGAACAGGAGAAGTATGAGTTCTCAGCAATTTGCGTGATCCGTCCGGTTTTTCGGGAAAAAAGAACGTGTCATGCATTTCCCGGGCAGGATGGCCTTCCGGGAAGTTCAGCGCTGTAAAATTGTAATAGTCGGTTTCAATGTCCGACCCTTCGGCGATTGCAAACCCCATATCGGCAAAAATTGCGGTCAGCTCGTCAACGACCTGGCTGACGGGATGCAAGCGACCTTCATTGGAGGGCCCTGAGCGGACAGGCAGGGTGACATCGATTATCTCTGTGGCAAGACGTGCTTCAAGCGCCTGGTTCTCCAGGGCGTCTTTCCTCACCAGGATTGCTTCGTTGACCCGTGTTTTCAGTCCGTTAAGAGCCGGACCCATCACTTTGCGTTCATCCGGGCTCATTTTACCCAGCGTTTTCATCAATTCGGAAACCTTGCCCTTTTTTCCGATGGCGCCAACCCGCACTTCATCAAGCGCGCTTTCGTTGGTCGCAGCGTCGATCGCGGCGGAGATTTCGTTTTCCAGAGTTTCAATATCAGACATGATTTTTTCGGACCGGGAACTGTGTGCGAGGGGTCTTTTAACAGAATTGACGGTTTGTACCAGTGCAGGGCAGAAAAACTAACGCATAATCCCTTTAGTCGGATTTATCAGATCGACAAAATATTGCCCCGACCTATTGAAGCTGGAACAATTACTTATCGCTGGGATGCTTCAATGCCGGCGAAGGGCGCAGAGTTGAGTGTGTTGGAAAGGATACCTGCGCAAGTTGGATCCGGGTCAGCTCATCCAGCGGAGAAGGCGAGCCTTGACCGGTGTTTGAAAGTCCCTGTTTTCAGACTGAGAATCGGCCCATTCGCGCTTGAGCTGCATCCACCAGCGTCCTTGCGTATCGGCGTCATTGATCAGCATCAGCTTGGGATCATATTCAAGACCTTCGCGCTGCTGGATAACAACTCTTCGATCCTGTCCCAAAAAGACATTCATCAAGCGGCGGACCAGCGGTTTGAAAAGACCGACCCAGTTCATTGTTGCCCAGAACATCTGCCGCACTTCGGTTTCATCTTCAGATATGGGTGTGATTGTCGTCAGTCCGACAACGGAATGCTTGTCGCCCTTTATATGCTCGATGCGCAAGCCGGGCAGTTTGTAGATAATCTCTGTGGTCACGTTATTGCCCAGAGCCTTATACGCCAGGTTCTGAGGTGGCAAAGCATGTCGTGCCATTTTGAACCCCAGATCAGCCGGCTCAAACTGCTTTTCCTTTGGGCGGAGTTTTGTGGCGTTTTTCTTGAACCACCAGGACGTGTGAACAAATGCCGCATGTGTGGGATCCATCAATCCCAGTGCAGCATGGTCGACCGAACAGATAAATGGCTGCATGATGTGAACGCGTGGGCCGACCTCGGCAGGGAAATCCGGCATCATTGGTGGTTCCGGCTGACGGCCACTTGCCGGATCCTCGCCATTTTCAGAGAAATAGAGCCAGATCAGCCCCTGCTGTTCAACGCAGGGAAAAGCGCCGCAGGTAATGCGCGAAAGATCGATTGTCTGATATTCGTGTGTCGAGGGGATTTCGGTGCAGTTGCCTGACGTATCAAATCGCCAGCCGTGGTAGCAACATTGAACTGTTTCTCCATCGAACTGACCATGCCGCAGCGGAATGCCCCGGTGCGGACAGATATCTCTGAGTGCGAATGCCTTGCCGTAACGGTCCCGCCCCAGCAGTACCGGCTCACCCATCAGCTTTCTTCCCAGCATTGCACCGGTTTTGAGCTCGGCAGATGGTAGGGCGACATACCAAAGTCCACGTAACAGTTCAGCCTGAAGCTTGTCCATGTGATCTTTCCCGAACTGGATTTCCGAACCGGGTTCGGATTTGCCTTACCAATCAGTAAAAGGGATTTAAGCTGCTGCAGACAGCAGTGCAAGCGGGCAAATGCGTAGATTGTTTGCGTGACTAAAACATGATGGAGTAAATGAAAAGGGCGCCCTCAAGAGCGCCCGATCATTCGTTCACTGTGGTTTATCGCCGATCAGGCAAGCGCTGCTTGCGCTTTCTCGACCAGCACCTTGAACGCATCTGGCTGATGAATTGCGATATCAGCGAGGACCTTCCGGTCAATCTCAACGCCCGACTTGCTCAGTCCGTCAATGAAACGACCGTAAGTCAGACCGTGCTCGCGGGTCGCCGCATTAATGCGCTGAATCCAAAGCGAGCGAAAATTCCGCTTTCTGACTTTCCGGTCACGATAGGCATATTGTCCGGCTTTTTCGACCGCCTGTTTTGCAACACGGATCGTGTTTTTACGCCGGCCATAATAGCCTTTGGCGGCCTTGATGACTTTTTTGTGTCTGGCATGGGCGGTGACGCCCCGTTTAACGCGTGCCATGGCATGGCTCCTTGTTTGATTTGATTACGGAGATCAGCCGTATGGGAGGAATTTCTTGATGACGCGGGCATCGGGCTCGGAGAGCGTTGTCGTGCCGCGCGCATTGCGAATGAACTTGTTCGTCCGCTTGATCATGCCATGGCGTTTGCCTGCCTGGGCGGATTTTACTTTTCCGGTTGCGGTCAGCTTAAATCGCTTTTTCGCACCGGACTTGGTTTTCAACTTGGGCATTTTGCGTCCCTTCTTTTACGTTGTTCAAAACAACAAGGTTTATGGATGCATCGCGAGCCGCCACGGCATGCCCTGTTCAATCGATCCGCTGAATTGCATCTCAACCCGCACGCGGGTGGACATACATAAACGGACCATAAAGCCGGACGACTCTGGACCGGCGCCTTATAGGGGCAATAATGCATCATTGCAAGGTGCGCACCCAATCATTTTGAACATTGGCGATCGGTCGCAAGTTCATCAATCATATTGGGCCGGGAAACGAATTTCAGGTGCGCTTCAATTAAAATCAATCAAAAGTATATGTTTTATGACAGGGAGATAAAAAGCGGTGAAATTAGAGTGAATTTATAGTGCAAACGCATCATGCACTCTTGTGCAAAAAATGCGTCACTGTCGCTCTGTTGGGGCTGGGAGCTCCGACTGTGACACCATCAACTTGAACCCCGCTCTGTGCGGGGTTTTTTTGTATCCTCGTCCGATGATGAGAGGCGTGTCTGTCTTCACGTCGCATCATTTGACGAGCGGTAAACACGAAAATGCCCGGTACGATATGTCCGGGCATCTGAATTTCAAAGTTCTAAAGATCAGATTTTTGGTCAGCGGACCACCGGTGCCAGAACCATGATCATCTGCCGTCCCTCGAGTTTAGGCTCGAGCTCTACCTTTGTGAAATCGGCTGTCTCAGCTTTTACTTTCTGAAGCAGCTTGTATCCCAGGTCCTGGTGAGCCATTTCTCGGCCCCTGAAACGGAGCGTGACTTTCACTTTGTCACCATCGTCAAAGAAACGCTGCATGCTGCGCATCTTCACCTCATAGTCATGGGTGTCGATGTTCGGCCGCATCTTGATTTCCTTGACCTCGACGGTCTTTTGTCTTTTGCGGGCTTCAGCAGCTTTTTTCTGCGCTTGATATTTGTAGCGTCCATAGTCGAGGATTTTACAGACGGGAGGCTGCGAATTCGGTGCAATCTCGACAAGGTCCAAGCCAGCTTCGCGGGCAAGTTCTAAGGCATCGTCAATTGCGATGACCCCCTTGTTGTCTCCATCATCATCGATAAGTTGGACTTCACGGACGCGAATATCGCGGTTGATACGCGGACCCTCCTTTTGGGGTGGCGCTGCACGGAACGGACGGCGAATGGTATAGTTCTCCTAGATCATTGATAACTGGCGAATAAATCCGCACTTCTCTTACTATATATCACACAAATGTTAATCGCAGTTTTCTAAAAAACGTTGTCGATTTATGTGATTTTGGTGCCGACAATCCGGCCTGCGTAAAAAGTGCCCTCTTAGGATCAGCACAAATGCGGGGGAAGTCAACTGAAACCTTCGCATTTGTAGCGGATTCTTGCGTTTCTTTCAGCTGTCACTGATCAAAAAGCAATTTTCGATAAACGTCCAGAGTTTGCTCGGTCATTTTCTGCAGGGTAAAATGCTCAGCCACATGGCGTTTGCATCTTTCGGCAAATTTTCGGCGGTCTGTTTCGTCCATAGAAAGTGCTTCATCGAATGCCTGTGCCATCTGTTGCACATCGCCGGGTTGGACCCGCCAGCCGGTGCGACTGGAGGGGTCAACTTGCGGCGGCGCAAGAACGGTCTCAGGAACGGCCCCCAGATCGGTCACCACAACAGGCTTGCCACCGGCTTGAGCTTCAACCGCCGCCCGACCAAAGGCCTCTGGTTCTATTGAGCCAACAACAGAGCATTCCGCCAATTCAATTGCTGCGGGTATATCCGCGCAATGTCCGACCAGATGCACGCGTTCCTTCAAGTTGGCCGCATTGATTTGATTGACCAGGGATTGACGATATTTTTTACGCCCTTGTGCATGGCCTGCCAATACCAGATGCAATGAGGCGTCTTTTTCCGCGAGACTGGTGAAGGCTTCGATAATGCCAGCCTGACCTTTCCACGGCGTCAGGCGGGCAATATTCAGGATGATGCGGGCACTGTCAGGCAGGCCCCATCGCCTACGGAGGACAGATGCCTGGACTCGATTTTTTGCACCTTCCGAAAATGCAGTCAGATCGGTTCCTCTGTAAATTACGGTCGTGTGATCCTTGGCAAAGGGATGTCGGGTGGCAATCAAGTCCGCAATATAGTTCGAGTTGGCAATGACCGTATCGGCCCGGACCATGCTTGAGTTATAAAGCCCTTTCAGCCGAGAGTTCTGATTGTACGCACCGTGATAGGTTGTCACAAACGGCTTTTTTGCACGCCTGCTTGCAAGCAGGGCTGACCATGCGGGTGCCCGGCTGCGGGCGTGAACGATATCCACTTTGTGCTCTTCGATAAGCCGGGTCAGTCGCCCTACATTGCGAAGCATGACAATCGGGTTTTTGGACTTCAACGGCATTTTGATATGCTGCGCGCCGATCTGGTCCAATTCTGCAACCAGCCACCCTCCCTGGCTCGCGACGATTGCTGTCCAGCCATTCCGTATAGTCGCTTGCGCCATATCCACTGCTGTGCGCTCCACGCCACCAGTTTCAAGCTCGGGCAGAACCTGAAGAATCGTCTTCAATTGAATGGTTTCTCCAACTTACGAGGTGCAATTGTTTCTTCTTCATAGCGAATAAACCACTCGATCATTTGTCGCCATACCAATTCGGCCAGCTCAGGCGGGAGGTTCTTTTCTTCCGACCGCGCCCGCACTTTGTCGACGACCTGTTGAACACGCCACGGAACAGATGCCTGATTGGGACCGTCTTTGATCTGGGCGGCACGTCGCACATACGCAAATCGATCGCTTAGAAGGTCAACAAGTGTGTTGTCCAGCCGGTCGATTTCCCGCCGCACGTCATCCATGGTCTGGCAGGATTTGGGAGGTTTATTGTGCATGCCCAGTTGCTCCATCGGCATTAACGTGGTGAAAACGCGACGACTCACTATTCGAAAAGCGCGAATATGTGTTGTGACATACGGACACGATTCCGCTGATAGTCTTCTCACCGTCAGTCTGCCAAGCCGAAAATGGTGCTGCTCGCCCTTATGCAAACCAATAATATAGAAATATTGCCGGTGGGGTCCGGAAAAGCCAGCCGGAATATTGCCGTTAATCATCAACAAGGCAAGGAACCCGGCATATTCTGGTTATCCGGTTTCAAATCGGACATGAGCGGAACGAAAGCCGTGGAACTGGCGCAGTGGGCCGGGGATCAAGGTGTGGCCTGTACTCGGTTTGACTATTCGGGTCACGGACTCTCGGACGGTGAATTTGTCGAGGGTTGCTTGTCAGATTGGCTGGAAGAGAGTCTGGCCGTCTTCAGCCAATATTGCCGTGGCAGGACGATACTGGTGGGTTCGTCGATGGGCGGCTGGCTGGCATTGTTGCTGGTGCGTGCGTTGGCGCGAAATCCCGGATGCCACAACGCGCAGATTTCCGGATTGCTGCTGATTGCACCGGCTGTCGATTTTTCACACGAACTGATCTGGAAACATTTGACCAAAGACCTGAAAAA
The DNA here is from genome assembly GCA_039976075.1 of Stappiaceae bacterium. Lineage (GTDB taxonomy): Bacteria > Pseudomonadota > Alphaproteobacteria > Rhizobiales > Stappiaceae > JBDWFY01. The sequence goes on along the minus strand of JBDWFY010000018.1, from coordinate 333,318 downwards.
TCAGCTGGAAGAAAAGGGGCACTTTTTGAGGCCGTCCGCCTATTCAGATGATCCGTATGTTGTAACAAAAAAATTGATCGATGACGGTCGACGGCATCTTCTGATGGGTAGCCAGATGGAGGTGGGGTGTCCGGTTCAGGTCCTGCAAGGGACAAAAGATGAGAGTGTACCTCTGGATCATGTGATGCGCATGGTCGAATTGATGCCGAAAGACGATGTGACTGTAACTCTTGTTCGAGACGGCGATCATCGACTTTCGTCCCCGGAAGACATCCAGCGACTGAAGAGACTTGTTGCTCAGATGCTGGATGCCCACCTGCCGGGATGATAGAGAGACTAATTGTGGTGTAAGTCGCTTTTCGTTTGCCTCATTCGATTGTACAGTTCTTCTCAACCCTTGTTCGAATGCCGTTCCTTTTTGGGTGTGTCCAGACAGTTAGGCCATTTATCTGTGTAGGGACGGACAGAGGCGGAAGGAGCAGGTGTCATGGTAAGGCGTTGGATCTTGGGGACCGGAATGATCGGTTTCCTTATGTCAGGTGCAGCCGCGGAGCAATCCATCCTGCCTAAGACCAAACCCGGCGGACCGGTACCGGCACCCACGACACTATCGGCGCCGATCGCTCCGGCGTTGGCCACGGTAACGCGCCTCCCTCCCGTTAAACAGGCGCCTCCACCGCGTTCGGCAAAACGCGGCGGGGCCATCAAGGCGCGCTATAACGTTCCGGCAAAGTCATTATTTGGCAAAGCGAAAGGTCCTGCACCCTTAGCCGCGCGCTCGATCGGTTCTTACGCCCGGGGATGTCTGGCCGGCGCTGCTCCGATGGAGGTCGACGGCCCGACATGGCAAGTCATGCGGCTATCCCGAAATCGTAATTGGGGGCACCCAAATCTGATTGAATTCCTTAAAAAGCTTGCGGCCGATGCACCTGATCTTGGATGGAACGGGCTTCTGGTTGGCGATCTGGCTCAGCCGCGTGGTGGTCCGATGCTGACGGGACATTCAAGCCATCAGGTCGGCCTTGATGCGGATATCTGGCTCACCCAGATGCCCAATCGACGCCTATCCAGGAAAGAGCGGGAAGAGATCAGCGCGATTTCGATGCTGAAGGAGAACATGGAAATTGCCGGCGCAGACCGCAGAGTTCATCCCAAAAAATGGACCCGGTCCCATGCGCGTCTGATCAGGCGTGCCGCAAAGGATAAAAGCGTAGCCCGGATTTTCGTCAGTCCCGCAATCAAGAAAGCGCTCTGTGAATTCGCCGGCAAAGACCGGAACTGGCTGCGTACGGTACGCCCCTGGTGGGGGCACCACTACCACTTTCATGTTCGTCTGAAATGCCCCCGAGGGAGCAAAGGCTGTAAAAATCAGGCAGTGCCACCCGCAGGCGACGGATGCGGTAAAGAGCTGACCTATTGGCTTTCAGACGTGCCGTGGGTGCCTAAAAAACCAAAAAAGGGTGAAAAACCCAAGAAACCGGCCAAAAAGAAATCGATCACGCTGGCTGGTCTGCCAAACGCCTGTGCCACTGTCCTGACCGCTCAGTAGGGCCCGTCGTGCAGTGATTTTATGCTCTCCATTGTGGGTGACCCCACTTGGCGAAGTGCTCCAATTCAGATATACAGCCGCTCCTTTTCAGAAATAACACCCTCATCCTGCCTGCCGGATAGACCGTCCACGGGCTTCTCGTTGTTTTGGAGCAGACCCTATGCAAGTCCCCTATTGCGGCATTGATTTCGGCACGTCCAATTCAACGGCGGCAATAATTAGCGAGGGTCGGCCGCTGCTAATCCCGCTGGATGAAGACAAAACCGTTTGCCCCAGCGCGCTCTTCTTCAATTCCGAGGACAGGCAGGTTTACTTCGGCAAAAGAGCGCATGAGCTCTATATCGAAGGCGTTGAAGGACGCCTGATGCGGGCGCTGAAAACGGTGCTGGGGTCGGCTTTGATGAAGGAACGGACGGTAGTGCTGAACGAGCCGATACCGTTCCCGGAAATCATCGGACATTACATCGGCATGCTCAAACGTGCGATTGACGATGCCCGGCAAGACGACGTGCGCCATGTTGTTCTTGGACGACCTGTTCACTTTGTCGACGATGACAGCGTTGCGGATCGACGCGCACAGGATGAGTTGGAGGAGATTGCGCGGGCGCAGGGTTTTTCTGACGTTTCCTTCCAGTATGAGCCGATTGCAGCGGCGCTGGATTACGAACAGCAGGTGGAGAAGGAAGAGGTTGCGCTCATCATCGACCTTGGTGGTGGCACAGCGGATTATTCGATTGTCCGCGTGTCGCCTGACCGGGCCAAAGCCGCCGAACGCAATGCCGACGTGCTGGCCAATACCGGTGTTCACGTTGGCGGTACCGATTTCGATCGGTTGCTTTCCCTCGCTGAAGTGATGCCCATGCTCGGATATAGGTCGACCATGAGCGACGGTCGGCGTTTGATGCCGAATTGGCCCTACGATGACCTGGCGACCTGGCATCGGATCAACTTCATGTATAGCGAAAAAGTCATGCGTCTTCTAAAGGAATTGAAGCGAGATGCTCAGGACACCTCCAAACTACAACAGATGATCGAACTGGTCGATCTGGAGCTCGGTCACGCGCTGGCAGCTCAAGTTGAAACCATAAAAATCCGGTTGTCAGACAGCACGGAGGAAGATCTTGTCTTTCCGCTGTCCGCAGGAAAGCTCGAAACCCGGGTCTTGGTTGAAAATTTTGACCGGTCTATCGAAAGAGCGGTTAGAAAACTGGGTGAAGCACTGGAGCATGTTCTGACGCTCGCACAGCTCAATCCGGCACAGATCGACACGGTGTTTCTAACTGGAGGTTCGGCATCCATTCCGTTTGTGCGTCGATCGCTGCTTGCTCGGGTTCCCCATGCAAAGATGATTGCCGGGGATGTTTTTGGCAGTGTTGGAACGGGTCTTGGCCTGGATGCAAAGCGGAAATTCAGCTGAGAGCGCTGCCCGAACACCAACCCTGCCGTTTGCCTCCCTCGTACGGGCGCGCAAGCTTTTCCTTGATCAGCACGGTGCCGACATCCTGCCCTTGTGAACGAACATAGGCCAGCGTGCGGCCCCATCTGTCCTCGCCGTGCCGATTAATTGTCAACTCGCCTCTGCCGATCAGCACTGTCAGACGGTCACGTGCTTTCAGAGCCAGTCGCTTTTCTCGTGTACATCGAGCATCCATCTCAGGAGTGTCAAACCCCATGAGGCGGATCTTCTCCGATCCGATTTTTATCGTATCGCCGTCGATGATCTTCACCGAGCCAGCAATCGGCTGGGATTGACCGGGTATTTCGAGATAAATCAGACAGAGAATGATTGCTGCACAGAAGACGAGAAATTTCATGCCTACCCGATCACATCGTTTCAATGGAAGTGATCAGATTGGGCAACCGGGCTGAATATTTGTTTAACACGGCAAAAGAGGCAGCCGCTTTTTGACCAGAAGCGCCCTGGAGCCGGATTTGCGGGGCGAATATGCCGAAAGCCTCTTTGCGCCCGCGCCTTTGGGTGCTAAGTGAGCGCCATGACGAAGCAGACTCTCAAAAACATTCGCAACTTCTCAATTGTTGCCCATATCGATCACGGGAAATCCACCCTGGCAGATCGCCTGATCCAGATGACCGGTTCTCTGACCGACCGGGAAATGAAGGAGCAGGTTCTGGATTCAATGGATATCGAGCGCGAGCGCGGGATCACCATCAAGGCCCAGACCGTCAGGCTCATTTATGAGGCCAAGGATGGGATCGTCTATACCCTCAATCTGATCGACACACCCGGTCATGTGGATTTTGCCTATGAGGTGAGCCGATCACTTGCCGCGTGTGAAGGGTCTCTTCTGGTCGTGGATGCGTCTCAGGGCGTAGAGGCGCAAACTTTGGCGAACGTTTATCAGGCGATCGACAACGATCATGAGATTGTGCCGGTTCTGAACAAGATCGACCTTCCCGCCGCCGAACCCGAGCGCATTCGGGAACAGATCGAAGATGTTATCGGGATCGATGCATCCGAAGCCGTCATGATTTCGGCGAAAACCGGCCTGGGCATCGAGGATGTGCTCGAGGCGATCGTCACCCGCTTGCCGGCACCTGAAGGGGACCCCGATGGTCCGTTAAAGGCGATGTTGGTCGACAGCTGGTACGATACCTATTTGGGCGTGGTCGTGCTGGTGCGTATCATTGATGGTACGCTTAAAAAGGGTCAGCGCATCAAGATGATGAGAACCGGTGCCACCTACGATCTTGAACGGGTTGGCGTGATGACGCCAAAACTGGTGCTTACTGATGAGTTGGAACCGGGTGAGATCGGAGTCTTTACCGCCTCGATCAAGGAAGTGGCCGACACGCGGGTTGGCGACACAATCACAGATGAACGGAAGCCCTGCGACGAAGCGCTGCCGGGCTTTAAGCCTGCGCAGCCTGTTGTTTTTTGTGGCTTGTTCCCCGTGGATGCCAATGATTTCGAAGATTTGCGCACGGCAATGGGCAAACTCCGGCTGAACGACGCAAGTTTTTCCTTTGAGATGGAAACATCGGCGGCGCTCGGTTTTGGATTCCGTTGCGGGTTTCTGGGGTTGCTTCATCTGGAGATCATTCAGGAGAGGCTTAGCCGCGAGTTCAATCTCGATCTGATCGCCACGGCGCCGTCGGTTGTCTATGAAATGTCGCTGACGGATGAGACAAATATCGAGCTCCATAATCCGGCGGATATGCCCGATCCGGTCAAAATTACCGAAATTCGCGAGCCGTGGATCAAAGCGACGATCATGACACCGGATGATTTTCTGGGGGGCATCCTGAAACTGTGCCAGGAGCGACGCGGATTGCAGACGGAACTATCTTATGTGGGGTCACGTGCCCTGGTGAATTATGAGCTGCCGCTCAACGAAGTCGTGTTTGATTTTTATGATCGGCTGAAATCAATTTCAAAAGGCTACGCCTCCTTTGATTATCATCTTGATAATTATCGGGCAGGGGACCTCGTCAAAATGTCGGTTCTGGTCAATGCCGAGCCGGTTGATGCGTTGTCGATTCTTGTGCATCGGTCTCAGGCCGAGAGACGCGGGCGGGCAATGTGCGAAAAACTGAAGGAACTGATTCCGCGCCATATGTTCAAGATACCTATTCAGGCCGCGATCGGCGGTCGGGTGATCGCCCGAGAAACCATTGCTGCGCTGCGCAAGGATGTGACAGCCAAATGTTACGGTGGCGATGCCACGCGTAAGCGGAAACTGCTTGAAAAACAGAAAGCCGGCAAGAAGCGTATGCGGCAGTTCGGCAAGGTTGAAATTCCACAGGAAGCGTTCATTCAGGCGCTGAAGATGGAAGATTGATCGGCCATATTTATGGTTAACAGTGTCTAAACAATTTCTTGGGATAGTTGCACCATATTCTGGCGAACGATTCCTGAGAGATCATGCTCAATTTATTCAAGAAGCAGCAACCGGTCCCCAAAGAGTTGGCGATTAGCGCCGAACCGCCCGCAGAAGAACCCGGCGAACTGGACGTCGTTACTCATTCCGTGCCGGAAAGAGAAACAATCTCGGTTGATCTGCCGCATATCATTGAAAGCATGGATAATCTGGGTCTTGAAATCACCGATGCTGCCGGGCAGATCGGGGATGTTGCCGAAAATTCTGAGGAAATGCAGCGGATTATGAACGGTCTGCTGGACGCATCGGGTCGTGTCGAGAGCTGTAATGCGGACGTACGTCAGGCGGTTTCAAGCGCGACAGAAATCATCGGCAATACTCAATCTGAAATGAGTAACTCCAGTGAAGCTATTTCAGATTCACTCGATAAAGTTTCCCGGCTATCCGCTGCAATTGAACAAATGAATGGTCAACTGGCCGGGCTGCAAGAATCTTTCTCAAATATTCGGGAAGTGGCGGGTGCAATTGACGCAATCGCACGGCAGACGAACTTGCTGGCGTTGAACGCCACCATTGAAGCGGCGCGCGCGGGAGAAGCCGGCAAGGGCTTTGCTGTGGTTGCGAGCGAGGTGAAAGCCCTTGCAACGCAAACCAGTGCGGCGACGGAGCAGATTGATAGCACGATCCAGGAACTGGGCCGCGAAACGGACAGCCTCACGGAACTGGGTCAGCAAGCAATTGAAACCGTCAGCGACGCGAAAGAAAGCGCCCGCACGGTCAGCGAGATGATCGAAGGGCTCAGCAGCTCAATGGTGTCGATTTCCAACAATGCTGTTGAGATAGAGACCGCTGTGACAGCCAATTCGGCGGCGGCAGACGAATTGCAGGGCAACAGTCAACAGATGGAGGCGGTTCTGGCACAGAATGCGGAACGTCTGTCTGAGGTCTGCACCCGGATTACCCAGACAGTTGATGGTGCTGATACCCTCATCGGAGAAACAGCGCATCGCACCGGTCATGGTCGGGACAGCGAGATGATCCAGCTTGTGCTTGAGATGGCAGACACTGTCGCGCAGGCATTCGAGCAGGAATTGCAGGACAACCGAATAACGCCGCAGGCATTGTTCGCATATGATTATGAGCCGATCCCAGGGACGGATCCCGAACAGGTGATGGCGCCTTTCACCGAGATGACAGATCGCGTTCTGCCTGCCCTGCAGGAGCCGATGCTTGAGCGGCATGAGGCGGTGGCATTTTGTGCCGTTATCGATTTGAATGGTTATTTGCCCACCCACAACAAGAAATTCTCAAAACCCCAGGGTTCCGATCCGGTGTGGAATACGGCGAACTGTCGCAATCGGCGTATCTTCAACGACAAGACAGGTCTGTCGGCGGGTCAAAACACCAAGCCTTTTTTGCTCCAGACCTATCGGCGCGATATGGGCGGGGGTGAATTCGTTCTGATGAAGGACGTATCTGCCCCCATCATGGTTCAGGGTCGCCACTGGGGCGCCGTTCGAATCGGCTACAAGGTCGACTGACATCCGCGTCAAACAGTTGAGCTGATCAGGGCAATTGCTGCAAAGTGGCAGCTGGCCGCCATAAGAACGAAGGCATGCCAGATCGCATTCTGATAGGGAAGGTTGTCCCACAGATGAAAAATAACGCCGATTGAATAGAGAACACCGCCAACCCCAAGCAGAATAAGAGCGCCTCCCGGCAAGGCATAAAAGAGCGGTACAATGAACAGAACGCCTGCCCAGCCCAATCCCAGATAAAGCGGTACAGAAAGCCCCTTCAGCCTCAGAGGGAAAAACAGTTTTGATGTCGCTCCGAAGATAGCCAATATCCAAACGACACCGAGCAAACCGGCTCCAACAATGCCGCTCATCTTCATGAGGATGAAGGGTGTGTAGGTTCCGGCTATTTTGATGAATATGGCGGCTTGGTCAAAACGGCGAAGCAGGTCTTTCCAACTCGGCACCGGGATCAGATGATAGGCTGCAGAAAACGCGAACATCGCGATGCTGGCAATCCCGTAAATGATCAGACTGGTCGTTGACAAAGGGGGGAGATAATAAGCTGTCAGACCAATCAGCAAGACAACGGCCGTGATGCTGGCGAGTACGCCAACAATGTGAATACAGCCATCTGCGATCCGTTCGCCGCGCGTATAGTCTGGATACATTCAACCAGCATATCTCAGTTTGCAGTGAACATCAGTGACAAATCCGAGTTCTTGCGCAAATGTGATCGCCAGTGAAGACGGATCAGTCGGTTTTTTCGTTGCTGTACGCCAGATGTTTCAGCGATTTTTTCCATTGTGTCAGATAGATGTGACAAATAGTGTTCAGAATGGCAAACTGGCCGCGTTGGTGCATATCTCATAAAAGATGCGGCACTTGTCACGATCAGGATACGTGATCCAATGATTGTGGGAATTGCTCTGGATCAGGATATGTCTGTGCTGGCATGTGAGGAATGGAAGCAAGATGGTTGGAAAATGGTTGGCGGGCTTGTTTGGCGGCGGCTCATCAGAGGACAAGGAACCGGTTATGCCGGAACCGACCGAACATGATGGACATCTCATCTACCCGATGCCGAAAAATGAGGGCGGTCAGTGGCTCACAGCCGGCCTGATCACGCGCGAAATTGATGGCGAAACCAAAGAGCATCACTTCATTCGGGCAGACAAACATTCATCGCAGGATGAAGCGGCCAGTTTTTCAATCACAAAAGCACGCCAGATCATCGATCAGCAGAAAAACTATCTTTTCAAGGATAGCTGACGCATATGCGCCCTCAATTTGCCAGCTTGTCTGCCATCAGTGCGATCGTGCGCTGATAATTATCGGATTTGTTCCACTTTTTCAGAACAGCAAAGTTGCGGCTTCCTGCTTGCCAGCTACCACCGCGTTTCCAGCCAAAGGCCCGCAGGTAGTTGCCGGTTGATCCCAGTACGTCCGGAACGCTGCGCACCAGATCGCGACGACCATTGCCGTCAAAATCCACCGCATACTTGACATATGACGTTGCGAGAAACTGGGTCTGGCCGATTTCTCCTGCCCAGGCACCGACCATCGATTTGGGGGTCATATCGCCCCGATCGACAATATGAAGCGCTGCCAGCAGTTCGTTCCGGAAAAAATCGGCACGACGGCAGTCATAGGCAAGCGTGGCGAGCGAACGGAAAACCGACATGTTGCCGGAGAAGCCGCCATAGTTGGTTTCAAGTCCCCAGATCGCGGCAATGACGGGTGCGGGAACGCCATACCGCTTTTCGACGGCGGCAAACGTTTTTGCGTGCGTGCGCATCTTCGATTTGCCACGCTTGATGGCCGCACTGGTTACGCGGGTAGAAGCGAAACTCTTGAAACTCTTATTGAATGTCTTTTTCTGGTTCCGGTCCAGCCGGATCACCCGCTTGTCATACCGGAGGCCGGAAAGGGCAGTATTGGCTGTTTTTCTTGATATTCCGCGAGAAGCCGCCGCCCCTTTAAAGTCTTCCACCCAGACTTCAAAACCTGCCGCGCTGTTCCCGCATGTTTTACTCTGCGCGATTGCGGTCGATGTGAACAGGATCGGTAGGGCAATAAAAATCGCTGAAATCGGATGATGAAAAGGACGCACAGACAATCTCCTTAGGCAAATGGGCGACATGCAATTTTCGTAATTTAAATACTACGTAAAGAGTGACTATATACTCAAGACCTTAAACAGATTTACGACGGTAATTCATAATACAGTAAACAACCGTGAGAAATGACAGGGTCACCAGAAGGGCGGCTGCGAAGAATGGTGCACCCGGAAAATAGATGGGTGCTCCGTCCCCGGCAAAGTGCCCGAACAGCTGCGTCATCATCAAAGGACTGATGATGGTTGCCAGCCCCGCTTTTGAAGAAATCAGACCCTGCAATTCTCCCTGCTCATCCTGCGGCAATTGTTGAGACATGATGCCGCTAAAGGCAGGGCCTGCCAGCGCTCCCAGAGAGGTTAGCGGAATGATGGCAAAAATCATCCACCCCTCCGTTGAGAATGAAATCCACACCAGCGAAATCACATTCATCAACAAGGCGAATATCAGTGTCTTGCTTTCACCGAATTTAGGCACAATGATGCGGATCAGCCAACCCTGAACAACGGCGAAGCCGACGCCGACCGCCGCCAGAGACAGTCCAATCTGGGCGGAACTCCAGTTGAACATTTCAACTGTGTAATAGCTCCACACCGCCGGGTAGACAAAGTGGGCGATGTCAAACAGAAACGCAGCCATCATTATTCCCGCCACGACCGGCACTTTCCGCAGTTGTTTGAGCGCGCCAAAAGGGTTTGCTCTGCGCCAGTCAAAAGCACGCCGATCTTCCTTGGGAAGTGACTCCGGCAGGACCAGCCAGCCGTAGGCGGCATTGACAAGTGCGAGGAGCGCTGCCGCGTAAAACGGGGCACGCGCACCATACTCACCCAGAAATCCGCCGATTACCGGGCCGATGATAAATCCCATGCCGAAGGCGGCGCCTATCAGTCCGAAATTCTGCGACCGTTTTTCTGGTGGACTGACGTCGGCAATATAGGCATTGGCTGTTGAGAAATTTGCCCCGGCAATGCCTGCGAGAGTTCGACCGACAAGGAGCAGCAGGATCGTGGGCGCGAGTGCCATGATCAGGTAGTCGAATGATAGAAACAACAATGAAACAAGCAGGATGGGGCGCCGTCCGAACCGGTCCGAAAGGTTGCCGACCGTCGGGCCGAAAACAAACTGCATCAGCGCATATATGAAAGTGAGCAGGCCACCCCACTCTGCAGCAATGTTAATCGGGTCGCCGGTCAATTCCTCAATTAACTGAGGCATGACCGGTATGATCAATCCAATCCCTATTGAATCCAGGACCACCGTAATCAGGATAAAGGATATTGCCAGTCGGCTAGATTTTTTTTCGGACATATCCTGAACTGATTTTGAGCGGTAATTCGTGATCTACCTGATTGAAAGGTCAAGCCGATTGATGTCATATAGCACCGGTGTTTTTATGCATTATATTAATGCAAATTCCGATCATCACCATAAAACTAGCTGTTGGGAGTCAAAGATATGACGAATTTGAGAATCGGTGACGACGCCCCGAATTTTGACGCAACCACGACGGAAGGCCAGATAAACTTTCACGAGTGGCTTGGCGATTCCTGGGGCGTTTTGTTTTCACATCCAAAAGACTTTACACCCGTCTGCACGACGGAACTGGGCTATATGGCCCGGATCAATCCTGAATTTCAAAAACGGAATGTGAAAATCATCGGTCTGAGTGTTGATCCTGTCGACAATCATGCCAAGTGGGCTGTTGATATTGAAGAAACACAGGGTTTTAAGCCAAATTACCCAATGATTGGCGATACCGATCTGAACGTTGCCAAGCTTTACGGAATGCTGCCTGCGGGAGCAGGGGAGAGCTTTGAAGGGCGCACGGCAGTTGACAATCAGACCGTTCGCACTGTCTTTGTGATTGGGCCGGACAAAAAGATAAAACTATCGATTTCCTACCCAATGAGCACCGGTCGCAATTTCGATGAAGTCTTGCGGGTGATCGATTCCATGCAACTGACAGCAAAACACAAGGTTGCAACGCCGGTGAACTGGAAAGACGGCGAAGATGTAATCATCGTCCCGGCCGTGTCCGACGAAGCGGCAAAGGAACAATTCCCCGATGGCTGGAAAACACTGAAACCCTATCTTCGGGTTGTGCCTCAACCGAAGTGATTTCAGCGTATCCCGGAAAGGTTGAAACGCCTTTTCGGCAAGGATTTGCGACAAAACAAATGCTCTAGTCGATTTTGTCGACCCTCGAACGGCGCTTCCGGGCGCCGTTTTTTTTCGGTTACTTGTATCTGGATTACCCGGTCGACCATGAAAAGTCAGGAATCTCAGCAGCCTTGATTGCCTCCCAATCCCAACTGATCCCAAGACCTGGCTCACCGCTCGGGTGAGCGCGCCCGTTTTCAATCTTGAGGCCGGTGTGGGTAAGTGTGTCCAACTGGGGGATGTACTCAAGCCAGGGCGCATTCGGGATCGCGCAAACCATACTGGCATGGAGTTCCATGAGAAAGTGCGGGCAGACCGGAGCGCCGAAAGCCTCTGCCATATGAGCAACTTTCATCCAGGGTGTGATGCCTCCGATCCGCGCAACGTCAACCTGAATGATCGAGGCCGCCCCTGAAACCAGATAATCCTTGAACTGGCTGAGCGAGTACAGACTTTCACCCACCGCGATCGGCACCGACGTCGCAGAGGCAAAGCGGGAATGTTCCAGAACGTTGTCGGCGGGCATCGGTTCTTCAAACCATCCAATGTCGAATTCCTCAAGCATCCGGGCCCGTTTTGTTGCTTCGGCGCGGCTGAAGGCCTGATTGGCATCGACCATGATCTCGTAGGCTGGACCCACAGCAGTGCGAACTGCTGCAAGTCTCTCGCGATCTTCACTAAGATGGGGTTTGCCGATCTTGATTTTGGACCCTGCAAACCCTTTTGCCTGAGCCGCCAAAGCATCACTGACGAGATCGTCCGTTCCTATATGCAGCCAGCCGCCTTCGGTGGTGTAACAGGGAACGCTCTTCTTGGCTCCGCCGAGCATCTGAAACAGGGGCAGACCTGCCTTTTTACAACGCAGGTCCCATAACGCAGTGTCGATGGCTGCGAAGGCGAGGGAGGACAGGGCTCCGACCGTGGTTGCATGGGTTGAGAACAGGAGTTGCTGCCATAGTTTCTCAATATTTTCAGCATCTTTTCCAGGAAGACCAGGCACAAGCGTTTCGCGCAACAAAGACATAATGGCGGGACCGCCCTGACCGATGGTGTAGCTGTACCCGGTACCCGTTGCTCCGTCTGAATCAGTGATCCTGACAATCGGCGTTTCCTGACTGTCAAATGACTGGATCGCATCTGTTCGGCGTACCTTTGGCTTCAGATCCACCATCATTATTTCAACATGTTCGATCATGGCCATTGCCGGGTCATCTCCGCTTGTCCGGGTGAAGAGGGAGTATTATAGACGATAGCCAAGTTGTGGTGATGTCAATGCACCTCGTGAGTGAGAGACCCCGATGTCAGATGGATTAACGATCAGGTCAGCGGAAAGTGACGACATTCCGGCTCTGTTCAGGCTGTATGCCCAACTCCATCCAAATGACACGCTGCTCACGCTTGCCGAGGCAGAAAGGATTTTCGAACGGTTCTGCCTCTATCCGGGTAGTAGTTTATTTCTTGGTTTTCTGGGTGACGTTCCGGTGACGACCTGCACGCTGGTGGTGATTCCGAACCTGAGCCGAAATGGTGCGCCTTATGCGCTCATCGAAAATGTCGTCACGGACGGTCAGTTTCGCAACAGAGGGTGGGGCAAGACCATATTGAATGAGGCGATATCAGTGGCCTGGAGATGGAACTGCTACAAAGTCATGCTGCTGACAGGGGCAAAAGACGCGGCGACACTGAATTTTTACCGCAGTGCCGGTTTCGAAAACAGCAAGACGGGGTTTCAGATCAGGCGACACTCTCCTTGACAGTTCCCTGCGCCCAGTCAGGAAGCCAGTCGGCGTGGGCAAGGCGAAGTCGGTCGACCATTGCCCATATCTGATCCAGATCCAGTTCAGCGGCAGTGTGTGGATCCATCATGGCGGCGTGATAGATGTGCTCGGGATTTTCGCTCATCAGTGCCTCCACCACCAGACCCTGAACCGTCACGTTGGATTGCATGATCGCGGCCAGTTGCGGCGGTATCGCGCCGATATGGGTCGGCTGCACGCCATTGCGGTCAACCAGACACGGCACTTCAACAGCACACCCGTCTGGAAGATTGGAGATCAGGCCGTTATTGCGCAGATTGCCGTAGATTACCGAGGGTTTACCTGTCCAGACGGAATCGATGATATCAGATGCATATTCGTTGCTTTTGCAGATCTCCAACGGAGCATCGCCAACGAGCGCTTTGTGCTCCTGCTTCCACTCCCGGATTTGTTCAATGCACCGTAACGGATATTCGTCGAGCGGGATTTCCAGCTTTTCAAGAATGTCCTCCCGTCCTTCCTTGATGAACCAGGGAACATATTCAGCAAAATGTTCGGAACTCTCTGTCACAAAATAGCCAAGGCGGGTCATCATTTCATAACGCACCTTATTCGGACAACGTTCATTGTGCTTGCTGGCATCAGTGGGCATAGTTCCCAGTCGGTAGCCTTCGTGCAGGGCCGGATAAAGATCGCGCCGCGTGCCATCTTCCAGAATTTCCTCAAATTCCAGATAGAAGGCGATGTGGTTGATTCCGGCGCAGCGGTACTTGATCCTCTCGACAGGTATGTTCAAATCGATTGCCAGGGATTCCACCGTACCCTGCACCGAATGACACAGACCTACCTGCTTGATATCTGTAAATTTGCGTGAGATCGCCCACGTGTTGATCGCCATTGGATTCACATACTGCAGAAGCGTTGCATCCGGACAAACGTCCATCATGTCCTGGCAAACCGACCACAGGTGCGGCACTGTTCGGAGGCCGCGCATAATGCCGCCGATCCCCAATGTGTCGGCGATTGTCTGACGCAGGCCGAATTCCTTCGGTATCTCAAAATCGGTTATCGTACAGGGATCGTATCCGCCGATCTGGAAAGCGACGATGACGAAATCTGCACCCTCAAGCGCTTGGCGCTGATCGAGATGCGTTGATACTTCCGCACTTACGCTCAATGTCGAGACGATGCGCTGAACAACCGAGGCGGATTGAGACAACCTTGCCTCATTGATATCCATCAGAGCAATTCGAGCGCCAACCAATGATTCACGTTGCAGGATGTCCCCGATCAGGTTTTTCATGAATACCGTGGACCCGGCTCCGATAAAGGCTATTTTCGGAAAATTAGACATGGACGTTCCTGTCATTTCAATCGTCGCGATAGAGGTGTGGTCGCTTAAAAGGACCTTTCTGAAGAATGGTCACATATTCATCAATGCCAGGCATGTGATTGACCACATCTTTTTGATGTATGCACCCTGCTACACAAACTAGTATCTCCGAAAGTCATTGTTAATATCCATTTGGGTGGGAAGCTTCCATGACCGGTTCCGATCAGAACAATCAAACGCTGAAGGGGCAGTGTCTCTGCGGTGAAATCGAATTCGAATGCGCTCATCCGGGAGAGCCCATCACCATCTGTCATTGTGTTCAGTGCCGTCAGTGGGGCGGTAGTCCCTGGGCAGCGACATCTGTGCCTGTGGAGACATTCAAAGTCACAAGAGGCGAATCTGCTTTGAAATGGTTTGTTTCTTCGAATTTTGCGCGCCGCGGCTTCTGTCGGACCTGCGGATCTTCCTTGTTCTGGCATGCCGACAGGCATCCTGACTGGTCCAGCGGTATCGCCATCTCCGCCGGGTGTTTGAAAGAACCGACCCGCCTGAGCGTTGCCCGTCATATCTGGTGTAAATCCAAAGGTGATTATTATACGATCGAGGGTGACCTGCCGCAGGATTTGGAAGAGTAGCCAAAGACATCACGAAAGATACGAAGATATGGAAAAAAGAACCGGTCGATGCCTCTGTGGCGCTGTCGAATTTTCAACCTCGGGTCCCATGCGCCCGGTTATTGCCTGTCATTGCTCGCAATGCCGCCGCTGGTCCGGTAATTTCTGGGCAGCGACGGCCTGCCAGGACGGTGACTTGACCATCGAGTCCGGCAATGACTTGGTTACCTGGTTTCGCTCGTCTGATTTTGCCAAACGAGCCTTTTGCGGCAAATGCGGTTCGACGCTGTTTTACAAGGCTGACGGCATTCCTGAATTTGCCGACAAAACATCCATTGGCGCAGGGTTGTTTGACGGTGAAACTCACTTCGAGCACGGCCGCCATATCTTCTGCAAGGATCGGGGGGATTACTATGAATTCCCCGATAATGCCGAGTTGATTGAACGATATTAACCGTCAAACCACAGCAGTCCATCCTCGCGCTGCCTTTTAAATCCGATATTATTGCTGAATTGCAAAACCAGCATGCCTTGCGCCATTCGGATGCAAAAATAAACTGAGTCAGTCTCACGAACATCCCAACCGACGGTTAGTTTCCAGACGTCAACAAATTCGTGACCATGGAGAAGGGGATCAATGAGGTCCATAACCCAAAATGACAAATAGCTTTGTAAATTCTTCAACTGTTCAAGGCTGACTCCTGGCTTGTCCCGTACGATATAACGCCTCATTCCGCGTTCCAGATCACCGAGCCCGTTCTCTAATCGCTCAACGCTTGAAACGGATAATTCGAGAAGTCTTTTTTCGTAGGGAAACATCTCAGCGTGAGTCTGAAAATATTTTTTCATTGTCGACTCGACTGATGAAACAAATTGCCCGAGCCCGACTATGTACGCGGTGGCCGAAAAGTCTCTTAAATTTCCGCTGGTTGCAGCGATACCCATCAGGTAGCCGTTTATGGTGGCTAACTGAACTTTCTTATTTGCAGTTATCATTGAAATGAGGCGCTAAAATCGCCTCTATCACGTTGAAATTACACAACACTATATTTCCAATTGCGGCCTTGAGCAAACGTTTTGAATGGAGAGAGCCCATGCAATTTTACCGCCACCCGTTCTCAAATAGATGTTGCAAGGCCATGCGGTAGTCCGGGTACTTGAATGTATATCCCAGTTCTTCACGAACCCGTCTGTTCGAAACGCGTTTGTTTTCGCCATAAAAACTGCGGGCCATCGGCGAGATATCTGCAGTCTCAAACGGAATTTCTGCGGGCGGTTCAACGCCCAGCAGCTCCGCAGCCAAGGTGACGACATCCTGCGGCGGCGCCGGTTCGTTATCGGTGATGTTATAAATCCGGGTTGCCGGCGTCTTGATTGAGGCGGCAACAGCACCGGCAATGTCATCGACAAAGATGCGGTTGAAAACCTGATCCGGCTTGACCAGACGACGAGCCGTTCCCTTTTGGAAGTTGACGAAGGTGTTGCGTCCGGGGCCATAGATGCCTGAAAGCCGATAGATGCCGGTCGGGACGCCGGTTTGCCGAGCGAGCTCAAGCCAGGCGTTCTCAGCATCAAATCGCCAGCGTGATCTTTTGCTGACAGGCCGGCATTCCGTTTCTTCGTTGACCCAGGCGCCATCGTGGTTGCCGTAAACACCGACCGTGGACAGATATCCGATCCACTCACCATCGAAACGCTTCAACGTGTTCCCGAACGCGCCCAGAACCGGATCGCCCTGTTCCCCCGGCGCAATTGAAACTAATATATGGGTTGCGTTGTCCACTGCTGAAGCGATCTGGGCACTGGGGGTGATGCCATCAAAAACAAATGGCTCAATGCCCCCTGCTGAAAGGCTTGACGCTTTCTCATCTGAGCGGGTCGTACCGCCGATCCATTCACAGTGAGGTTTGAGTTCGGACAGGCAGGCACCGGCGGAGTAGCCAATGCCAAAAACAAACAGACGCATGGCAACAATCCTAGAGTTTCAGCCTCTCACGGCAGATTTCAAACAGCATGACACCCGTGGCAATGGCAAGGTTCAGGCTGTCGGCCTGACCAGCCTGAGGAATACGAACCAGTGTTTTGCAGGTATCGGCCATATCGTCGGGCAGTCCTGCCTGTTCATTACCCATCAGGAGAAAACAGGGTCCGTCATACTTTACCGTTCGATAGTCAACAGCACCGTTGAGGTGCGTTCCGGCAACCTGACCGGGCCAGTTGACGATCCATTTTTTGAATTGCTCGCGACTGCATTTTGCAATCGGCACATGGAAGACTGAACCCATCGTCGCGCGTACAGCTTCAACGGCAAAAGGATCGGTCGTTTCTCCAATCAGCACGACACCTGCAGCGCCAACGGCATCAGCCGTCCTGATGATCGTGCCTAAATTTCCGGGGTCTCTAACGGTATCGAGACCGATCCAGATGGCGTATTCCGCCGGTTTGATTTCATCGACCGACAGCGTTTTTTGCTTATAAACTCCGACGACCATTTGGGGATTGTCCCGCCGGGTGATCGAACTCAGAACCTGCCTGCTGACCTCAAGAACGGTTCCACCGCGGGCGCGAGTCTTTGCGGCAGTCTGCGATACCGCCTCCTGTTCGCGGACTTCGTGACCATAGATCAGGGTCTGAACGGTCCAGTTGGCGTCCAGCGCATCAGTCGCCAGCTTCAGGCCTTCGGCAACGAAAAGGCCGCTTTCTTTCCGGTGCTTGCGTTGAGAAACCAGTCCGCGAATGGACTTGATGGTCGGATTGGATACGGAGTCAATGGTTTTGACAATCCCCGGCGCAACCGTTTCACGTTTCTTTTCGAAGCCTGTCTTTGACGGGTTCATGCTCTGCTCCACCGGGTAAACATGCTGGTGGAGAGGGCACGGCCTCCGGCTTGTTCGGGAATGTACAACTCTCCGGACTCCAGCTTCCCGGGCAGGTCATGAAACGCTTCCCGCATCAGTTCATGGGTCGCAAGAAACGATGCCCGAATTGAGTAGGCCGATAGAAGAACGAACAGCGGATTGTCTGAAAGGACTTGCCGCACCAGGTCTGCCATATCCGGCAAATCGTCAAATAAATTCCAGACTTCCCCATTGGGTCCGCGACCGAATTTCGGCGGATCGAAGATTACAGCGTCATAAGTGTTCTTGCGCCGGATCTCCCGCTGGGTGAATTTGACGGCATCTTCGCAGATCCATCGGATCGGTTTGTCGTCTAGTTTTGATAGTGCCTGATTTTCCCGGGCCCAGCCGATCGCTTTTTTTGAGGCATCGACATGGGTAACCTGCGCCCCACATGTGGCGGGCAGTAGGGATGCCAGGCCTGTATAGCCAAATAAATTAAGCACCCGAACCGGCCTTTCTGCCTCATTTATCTTTTGCATCGCCCAGTCCCAATGGGCAGCCTGCTCGGGAAACACCCCCACATGTCGAAATGACATGAACCGACCAAGGAACCGCGCCGGGCCATACTGTAACGGCCATGTATCAGGCAGTTCTTGCCTGAATCGCCATCGCCCGGATCCCTCTTCCTCGATATCGCCGGTGAAAGTTGCGTCGGCATTGTCCCAGTCGTGCGCGGGTAAATAGCGCGCACCCATTGCTTGTGGTTCCGGTCGCCGGACAACGATGGAACCGTAGCGTTCCAGTTTTTCACCCGCGCCCATATCGAGCAGAGCATAATCATCCCAGCACGGCATCTCCAGCATGAGGGGCCAGACACTTGTACCTGCCGCTTTTCCTGACGGACGAGGGCGCAGAGGCTTAATTGCAGGGGGCGATGTTGGCCGGGATTCGGAGATCTGCGCTTGCTTGACCTGTCTTGGTTGTTTTTGGCTGCCCAAACTTTTCAACCGTGCCGATTTGTTTTTGGTCCGGCTTTGCTGAGGCCGTTTGTTGAATTTCTGCGACACGCTTTCAATTCTCTGTCTGGCATAAACCGAGAATATTGCCCGGCGTTCCTGAACATTTGGGTTACGCGCTTGCGGAGCTCTGGTCAACGGATGATGCGCTGCAAAATGGATTTGTATAGTACCAAATGGCAGTCAATTTTATTTTTCAAGGACTTGTCATCGCGAATTATCCGTCACAATCTAGGTTCAACATCGGGTTGAGCGCAAATTCAACGTTGCCCGATTGCATCTGGGCGGCATAGTATCTGTGCATTGATGTGAGCGGCGGAACAAGTTTGAACAGTGGAGGGTACCGCACATGGATATGACCGGCGAATATCGGATTGCCGCGCCACGCCAGGCGGTCTGGGATGCACTGAATGATCCTGAGATACTCAAGGCCTGTATCCCCGGGTGTAAAGAGTTGGACAAATCATCCGATACGGAGATGACGGCGACGGTCGTGTCCAAGATTGGGCCCGTCAAAGCGACTTTCAAAGGGGCGGTAACGCTAGACAACCTTAATCCGCCTGAAAGTTACACCATATCCGGAGAAGGGAAGGGCGGCGTGGCCGGGTTCGCAAAAGGGGGCGCGGACGTTTCTCTGGTTGAGGAAGGTGCGGAAACCGTTCTGAATTACACAGCCAAAGCTCAGGTCGGGGGAAAGCTGGCGCAATTGGGATCGCGGCTGATCGACTCTACAGCGCGTAAAATGGCCGATGATTTTTTCAGTAAGTTTGCCCAGACGGTTGCGGCGGCATCGGATGATTCAACGGCGGCCACATCGGAAGAACCGGATGTTGCGGTTATCGAGGAAGCCAAGTCAATCGCCAACCAGGAAATGAGCGAGCACCCTGAAAAGGTTGTCGAAGATCTCGTTCAGACCGCCGGTGAAACGGCAAAGCATGTTGCCGAAGGTGTCGTGGAGGCAGAGCATAAAATAGAAGAAGTAGCCCGCTCTGTTGAGGAAAAGGTGGAGGTTGCCGCGGGACAGGGGAAACTTGGTGGCCCTATGGTCTGGGGCATTATTGTTCTGGGCCTTCTCGTTATTGCTATTCTGCTCGTCAACTAAGTGTGCGCCCACGGCGCCAGTCAGTTTTGATATAAAGATAATCCGGATTTCCGGTCCGAAATAAATGGGAGGTATTTTATGACCAGCGTGTCAATGACGGTAAATGGGAAAGCGGTCTCGGCCGATGTCGAGGACCGAACGCTTCTCGTCCAATACTTGCGTGAAAGCCTGGAATTGACCGGGACCCATGTGGGCTGTGACACATCTCAGTGTGGAGCCTGTGTGGTACATGTTGACGGAAAAGCGGTGAAATCCTGCACAATGTTGGCAGCACAGGCCGAAGGCGCTTCTGTCACAACGATTGAGGGCCTCGCCGATGGGGCTGAATTGCATCCTGTTCAGGCGGCGTTCAAGGAACATCATGGTCTTCAGTGCGGATTTTGCACACCGGGCATGATTATGTCCGCGGTTGATATCATCAGCCGGCATGGTGGATCGTTGGATGAAAAGACCATCCGTGAGGAGCTGGAAGGTAATATCTGCCGCTGTACCGGTTACCACAACATCGTCAAGGCCATCAAAGCGGCCTCGGACCAGATGGCCGGAATGCAGCAGGCAGCCGAGTAATTTCGCCGTCTTGCATTGAAGTCGACACGGGCCGCGCCGGAGACGAACTTGAAGGTGTGGCTGTTTAATCAGAAAGAATTTTTCAGGGAGGTCCATCATGGGAGCGGATGGAGTCGGAGCACGCGTCTTACGAAAAGAAGACAAGCGTTTCATTACCGGCAAAGGTCGGTATACGGATGATTTTTCAAGACCCGGTATGAAGCATGCTGCGTTCGTACGCAGCCCTCATGCCCATGCCAAAATCAGATCAATTGACACATCTGAAGCCGAAGGCATGACCGGTGTAGTCGGTGTGCTGAAAGGCGCAGAACTGGTTGCCGACGGTATCGGTAATTTGATCTGCGGCTGGATGATCCATTCAAAGGATGGATCTCCGATGAATATGGGTGCATGGCCTGCCCTGGCACCGGAGGTGGTGCGTCATGTCGGTCAGGCTGTGGCCATCGTGGTGGCTGATACACAGGCTATCGCGCGTGATGCGGCTGAACGGGTCGATATCGACTGGGAAGAACTGCCGGTCGTCGTCGACGCGACCGCCGCATTGGAAGCAGGCGCACCTCAACTGCATCCTGAAGCACCGAACAACCTGATTTTTGACTGGGAGCTGGGCGACGAAAGCGCGACAGATCAGGCATTTGCCAATGCGGCACATGTGACCAAGCTCGAAATCACAAACAATCGGCTGGTGCCTAATCCGATGGAACCTCGGGCGGCGTTGGCGGACTACGATACAGCCGAAGAACACTACACACTTTGGACCACCTCTCAGAACCCGCATGTTGCCCGACTTGTGATGTCGGCATTTTACTCCGTAGCACCGGAGCATAAACTGCGCGTGATCGCACCGGATGTTGGTGGTGGATTCGGATCAAAGATCTATATCTATCCCGAAGAAGTGGCCTGTCTTTGGGCGTCGAAGAAAACAGGCGTCCCGGTAAAATGGACAGGGGATCGCACAGAAGCGTTCGTTACCGATGCCCATGGCCGCGATCATGTCACGACAGCGGAAATGGCGATTGATGCCAACAACAAGATAACCGGCGTAAAGGTAAGCACTGTTGCAAATCTTGGCGCCTATATGTCGCTGTTTTCAAGTGCAACCCCGACCTACCTCTATGCCACTTTGCTGTCGGGCCAATACAATATCCCGGCTATTCACTGCAACGTGAAAACGGTCTACACCAATACCGTTCCGGTCGATGCCTATCGAGGTGCCGGTCGGCCCGAAGCCACTTATGTCGTCGAACGCCTGGTGGAAACATCCGCGCGTGAGCTGGGCTTGGATTCGGTGGAATTCCGCCGTCAGAATTTCATCCAGGAGTTCCCGCATCAGACGCCGGTGATTATGTGTTATGACTCCGGCGATTTTAATGCGTCTCTGGATGCAGCCACGAGTGCCATTGATTATGCAGGTTTTCCGGCTCGCAAAGCCGAGGCCGCCGCAAGAGGCAAGATGCGGGGAATTGGAATTTCCTGCTACATCGAAGCATGCGGCATAGCGCCCTCTCAGGCTGTTGGATCGCTGGGAGCCGGTGTTGGTCTTTGGGAATCTGCAGAAGTCCGAGTCAATCCCGTCGGATCGATAGAAATCCTGACTGGTTCACACAGCCACGGGCAGGGCCATGAGACAACGTTCGCTCAGCTGGTGTCAGAACGGCTTGGCATCGGGACGGATAACGTGTCAATCATCCATGGTGATACCGATAAGGTTCAGTTCGGTATGGGTACCTACGGGTCGCGCTCAGGCGCGGTCGGCATGTCAGCGATTTCAAAGGCTCTCGACAAAGTAGAAGTCAAAGTCAGAAAGATTGCCGCGCATCTGATGGAAGCGTCTGATGGTGACATCGAAATTGAAAACGGCGAAGTAAAAGTCGCCGGCACGGACAAGAAACTGACCTTTACTGAAGTGGCGCTCGCTGCTTACACCGCACATAATCTGCCCGAAGGCATGGAGCCTGGACTGAAGGAAGGGGCATTTTACGATCCGACCAACTTCACGTTCCCTGCAGGAACATACATCTGTGAAGTGGAGATCGATCCAGCAACGGGCTCGACTGAAATCGTCAAGTTCGTTGCGGCGGATGACTTCGGCAAGATCATCAATCCAATGATCGTTGAAGGTCAGGTTCATGGCGGTCTGACGCAGGGCATCGGGCAGGCATTGTTGGAAAATGCCTCTTATGATGAAGGCGGTCAGTTGCTCAGCGGATCCTATATGGACTACTGCATGCCCCGGGCAGACAATGTGCCGTCCTTCGATCTCAGCACCACGGAAACGGCCTGCCCCGGCAATCCGCTCGGCATGAAGGGCTGTGGTGAAGCCGGTGCGATCGGCTCTCCGCCTTCAGTCATCAATGCGATCACGAATGCGCTGGGTGTTCGCGATATTTCGATGCCGGCGTCGCCTGAGAAAGTCTGGCGCGCCGCGCAGGCGGCAATGCAAGAGGCTGCAGAATAGCGAAAGGGAAACGGGTGGCATTATGTGCCCGGCGTTGAATGAGATGCGTCTGGGCCATAGGCCGCCCGAGAGATTCCCTAGAAAGAGCACCATCGCGTAGACGATCAACGCGAACATGAATGAGCGAATACATCTCATCCTTATGGGAGGTTGGAAATGTACGAAACGAAGTATCACAGACCAAGCAGCGTCGCAGAAGCGTCCGGACTGATGAGTGGTGGCGAAGACAGCAAACTGCTCGCTGGGGGGCAAACACTCATCCCTACGATGAAACAGCGTCTTGCAGCACCAAGCGATGTCGTTGATTTGCGACATGTTGCCGATTTGAAAGGCATCTCTCGCGATGGCAACACGGTGAAAATCGGTGCGGCCGTCACGCATGCCGAAGTGGCCGGTTCAGCAGACGTACAGGCAGCGATACCGGGTCTGGTGGCTCTTGCCGGTTTGATTGGCGATCCGCATGTCCGACATATGGGAACGATTGGCGGCTCTGTTGCCAATAATGATCCCGCTGCAGACTACCCGGCGGCACTTGTCGCTCTGAACGCGACGGTTATTACAAACCAGCGTCAAATTGCGGCGGACGATTTCTTTACCGGCCTGTTCGAGACCGCCCTGGAGGAAAATGAGATAATCACGGCTGTTTCATTCCCGGTGCCGGAAAAAGGGGCCTATCAGAAGTTCCCCAATCCTGCCTCAAGATATGCAATGGCCGGTGTTTTTGTCTCCAAAGGTTCGGACGGATCTGTGCGTGTGGCTGTGACGGGTGCCGGCAATGATGGTGTTTTCCGTGTTTCTGCAATGGAAAGTGCGCTGGCTGGTAACTGGTCGGCGGACGCAATCGCGGGTCTTTCAGTCGATTCAGCTGATCTCTTGTCTGATTTACATGGATCGGCAGCTTACCGGGCCAATCTGGTGACTGTCATGGCGTGTCGCGCTGTGGCTGGCTGATTTTGGCGATTGAGATAGGATATGAAATGAAAAGGGCGGCACCAGGCCGCCCTTTTTGCTGAGATTTTTCTTCTTTTGAGCGTGTCCCGCAATGGGTGATGCACCTTTTCTGCAAGGATACGCGCCTGAAAAACTTGCAACAATTCACGCGATCCAAGGATCACGTGACGTGTTCTAAGCTGCGGCGACAGAGTCGAGGAATTCGTCCAGTTCGCGTTTGAGCTTGTCAGAAATTTCTGTCACTTCAGCTGAAGATTTCAACACGGTATCAGCTGAAGAGTTGGTCTCCGTGACAGCATTGTTCAATTGGTCGATGTTAGAGACCACCTGCTGGGTACCGCTTGCTGCGGTCTGAATATTACGGCTGATCTCGGATGTCGCCGCTCCCTGCTGATCGACAGCCGAGGCAATGCTGGTGGTATAGCCGTTCACTTCATCCATGGTTTGCGTAATTTCAGCAATCGCTTCTGCTGCATCGTTGGTGGATGCCTGAATTGCGGAAATCTGGGAACCGATCTCTTCTGTCGCTTTTGATGTCTGTGTTGCGAGCTCCTTGACTTCTGAGGCGACAACAGCAAACCCCTTGCCCATCTCACCGGCACGCGCTGCTTCAATGGTCGCATTCAGAGCCAGCAGGTTGGTTTGTTCGGCAATATCCTGAATGAGATTGACAACATCACCAATTTTTTCCGCCGATGCGGCAAGACCCACGACCTTTTCATTCGATGCCTGGGCGCCGACGGTTGCTTTCTCAACAACCTCGGTGGTCTGAGAAACCTGCCTTCCAATTTCCTCAATGGAGGAGGCCAGCTCTTCAGCCGCACTTGCAACATTTTGAACATTGTCCGAGGCCATTTGAGAAGCGCCCGATGCATCTGATGCCTGTTGTGCACTTTGGGTGGCAACGCCAGTCAGTGCTTGAGCCGTATCCTCAAGGTTGCGCGTTGTCCCGCTCATATCGCCGGTCAATTGCTGAACGGTTTCCCGGAAAGAAGATATCAGATTATCGATGTTATGCTGTCTATCCACCCGCCCCTGAGCTTCCTCGTCCTGATTGGCTCTCAGGTTTCCTTGCTCAACAGCGTTTTCTTTGAATATCTCCAGGGCGCGGGCCATGTTGCCGATTTCATCACTGCGGGCTGTCCCTGGAATGACAACATCGGTGTTGCCACCGGACAGCTGGTCCATTGTTCCCGTCAGGATGCCCAGCGGTTTGGTAATTGAACGTACCAACGCATACGACGCCGCACCAATTACTCCCAGAACGAGCAGGATGATGCCGCCGATTGTTGGGAGCGAAGACCAGAACTGGGCATTGATGTCATCGATATAAACACCAGTGCCGATAATCCAGCCCCATGGTGCAAAACCCTTCACATAGGACAGTTTGGGTACGGCCTGCTCGGAACCGGGTTTGGGCCATTCATAGTCAACAAAACCCGCTCCATCCGCCTTGACGATACGGACAAACTCAGGAAACAGCTTTTTGCCGTTTGGATCTTCGAGATCTTTCAGGTTTTTCCCGTTGAGTGCCGGTTTGACGGCATGCATGATCATGACATTGTTCATGTCATTGATCCAAAAGTAGTCCGATTTATTGTAGCGCAGATTTGAAACAACCCCCGCAGCAGCGGCCTGCGCCTCAGCGAGCGACATTTCACCTGCTTCGACCTTGTCGTAGTAGGTCTGCATGATACCGGTCGCTGAATCAACGAGGCGGGTCAATTCGCCCTGTCGCTGTGCGAACGCCTCATTTCGTGTGCTTACAACCATGAATGCTGATAAACTCAGCATCGCTACTGCAAATATAACAAAAAGCAGTGCTAATCTATTTCCGATAGTCCAACGCATGAAGCCCTCCAGCGCAATTCGATACGTGGATATTTCACTAAAAATAGTGAAATACTTGTAAAGAAAAACACGGAAAGGCTGCAAATATACCTATTTCTTGAGATTTACAAATTGGGACCGAGTTTAACTCTCGTTTGCGTTCCAATGTTTGTTTAAAAATATAAGTATAAATAATTACATAATCCGAATTATGAAAATATGGTTCGATTTTTATTGAGTTGAACTGAAGTGTTTAAAATAAAAACAGTTATTTTTGATCAAATAATAATTGGTGTATTGATCTTGATTGTTCAAGTTATACGTGTTGTCCGCCGTTTATGTGCACTTCCGCTCCGGTAACGTAAGCACTCGGTGACGTGCATAGGAAGTATATCGTGTCGGCGACTTCTTCCGGACGCCCCAATCGTCGCAAGGGAATATCTTTGATCATGTTTTCCGTTCCTGGCGACAGAATAGATGTATCAATTTCACCTGGTGCAATAGCGTTGACTCTGATGCCGTGCGGTCCAAAGTCGTGCGCCATCTCCTTGGTCAGAGAAGCCAGCGCCGCCTTGGACGTCGCATATGCCGTACCCGCAAAGGGGTGAACGCGGACGCCCGCAATGCTGGTAACATTAACGATTGAACCGCCCGCTGCCTTCAATTCGTTGAACAGGCCGCGCGCCAGCATGATTGGGGCGAAGAAATTCACCTGGAAAACAGCGCGCCAAACATGCATGGGCGTGAGAATGGAGTCCAAGCGCTGTCCATCATCGTCTTTCGGGCTGATCCCCGCATTGTTGACGAGCGCATGCAGCTTGGTGTTTCCGTCCTCAAGTCGTCGCTTGATATCGGCGACTGCCACACCCATGCTATCCGGGTCTGACAGGTCGACTTGAATGTGATCTTCCGGACCCGATGGCCAGGGACATTTGTCCGAAAATGCGTGACGTGAACAGGTAATGACACGCCAGCCTGCCGAAGAGAAGCGTTTCACCGCTGCATGGCCAATCCCGCGGCTTGCGCCAGTCAAGACGATTGCTTTTTTCTCTTGTGAGGCGGTATTGGTGTCATTCATAACAAGCAGCTCGTAATTTGGCGCGGCGGCTATATGTAGTCGTTACAGCAAATGCCCACCGATGGGGTTGCCACACTAACCGATCGTAAAGTGTTTCGCCATGCGTGATTACGTCATTGTTCCCACAAAGAAAAGGACCGGACCTGATAGGTATTCAGGGTCAGAGCTCACAATACGGTTTGCCGACAGTATAAAAGACTGCGCAGATTCCATCCGCGTTGATGTCGTCAGGAGCCGGCAGAATCTATGATCGTCTGCTCCTGCACTGTTATTACGGATAAAGATCTGAAACGGGCAGCTGAAGCGATCCGAAAAGATCCCGATCAAGGGGTGGTCACACCTGGAGCTGTTTTTCGGTATCTTGGCAAACGGCCCAATTGTGGAAATTGCTTTGCAATGATCATTCACATCATTCATGCAACCATCGAAAAAGACGAGAGCTCTTCTGGACAATAGATTAGAAACGTTCTAAATAGAATTAACTCATCCAGCCGCAATGGCACAGCGATTCAATATGGAGTTTCAGGAATGAAGGGCGAACCAGAAGTCATTGATTATCTTAACAAGTCTCTGCGCCATGAGTTGACGGCGGTCAACCAGTACTGGTTGCACTACCGGCTCACGGAAGATTGGGGACTGACGAAATTCGCGAAAAAAGAACGCGAAGAGTCCATTGAGGAAATGCAGCATGCCGACAAACTGATCGAGCGCATTATTTTCCTGGAAGGGCATCCTAATCTTCAGAGCCTGGATCCGCTCAGAATAGGCCAGAACATCAAAGAAGTTCTGGAGTGCGATCTGGCCGGTGAATATTCAGCCCGTGCTCTCTACAAGGAAGCGAGGGAAGTTTGCCGCGACAAAGGCGACTACGTCACGATGGCACTGTTCGAAGGACTTCTTGCAGATGAAGAAGGTCATATCGATTATCTGGAGACACAGCTCGATCTGTACGAGCGGGTCGGACCGGAAAATTACAGCCAGTTGAACGCAGCATCCGCAGACGAAGCCGAATAGAAATATCCTCGTCGATGTTGCCGTGTCGGCAATTGGATCGAGATCGCCAAAGACGGCCGGTACCGGCCGTCTTTTTTGTTTGTGCATAAGGTACAGGTATGCGTGCTGGCAAAAGCTGCACAGCGATCTCAACGTCGGCGCGGGTTCGCCCTTCTTGTTGGGACAGCACTGGCGGGATCGTCCGGCCAGGGATGTTTGGGGTATCGACCGCGCATATCCGCTTTGACATCGGTCCAGGAGCCGGCCCAGAAGCGCGGTAGATCCTTTGTGACCTGAATGGGACGCTGTGCCGGGGATAGCAGTTCCAGAACCAGTGGGAGGCGACCTTTGGCAACACTTGGATGTGTCGTCAAACCAAACAATTCCTGCACTCGAACTGAAATTGTCGGTCCCGCCTCCGCGCCATAATCGATGGCGATGCGCGACCCTGTGGGCGTTTCGAAATGGCTTGGGGCCAGCGTGCCCAGCGCGTTTGACAGCTCATAGGGTAGTTGGGCTTCAAGCGCAGCGTGCAAATCCCCGCTGCGAATGTCCGCAAGAGATCGTTTTTCTATCAGGTATGGGCCTAACCAATCCGGCAATGTTGCCAGTAACTTCGTGTCGGAAAGATCCGGCCAGGGTGTTCCGAGCGTTTGGTGCAAATAGTCAATGCGCTGCCGCCATTGTCTGGTTTGCCGGGACATGGGCAGTAGGCCAAGGCCTTTCTGTGCGATATGGCGCAAGAGAGCGCTCACAACTTTTTCGCCCGATGGATTTGCAATAACCGAAGTCGAGAGAACCAATCTGCTCAATCGGCGAACAGATTGCGCAGTGACAACACCGCTGGCCGTAATGCTGAATTCTTCTTCTTCACCGATATGGTCGGAGAAAGTTTCCTCAATCTCGTCCTGTGCTATCGGTGCCGCCAGTAAGATGCGTCCGCTGACCGCGGAGCCTTGTATTTCCGCCGCTGCAAGAAACGGTGTGCCAAACAAAGGACTGTCGCTGTCAAGTTGTGCACCTCGGCCATTTGCCAGTCGGTATGTCCCCGCCGCCCCCCGCGCCTGTGCAATCCGGTCAGGATAAGCGAGTGCGAGAATTTTCCCCGCCTGTTCAACAGATTGGTCATCAGCGTCCCCTGGAGAAAGGTTGGCGTTTTTAATCCATTGTCTGGCGAGCTTTCGCGCTTTTTTGGCACGCTCTCCCCTGTCATTTCTAAACGAAATAACGCGGGACCTGAGATCGGTGCTTTGACCGCCAAGACCTCGCTCGCCAAGCAAGAGGGCGATCTCCGCTGCCAGCTGCGCCAGTCCCAACTTCTCAGCTGCGATAATCATGTGAGCCAGGCGTGGATGAACGGGCAATTTTGAAAGCGCACGTCCGATCCGGGTAATCTGGCCGCCGGCATCAAGTGCATCTATCTCCTTGAGGAGTGTCCGGGCTTCCTCAAGCGCTCCGGCAGGGGGAGGGTCAATGAATGCGAGTGTGCCGGGATCCGTCACCCCCCAGTTGGCAAGGTCCATGACAAGGTCGGTCAGGTCTGCAGCGAGTATTTCCGGTTGTTCGTGGTCAGCGAGAGAAATTGTCTGCGCTTCATCCCATAGCCGCAGGCAAACGCCCGGTTCGGTTCTGCCTGCCCGACCTCGGCGTTGGTCGACATTGGCGCGTGCAGCACGGGCTGTTTCGAGCCGTGTCAGGCCGGTGGCGGGTTCGTAGCGTGGAATGCGGGACAGGCCGCTGTCAATTACGACCCTGACGCCTTCTATCGTCAGCGATGTCTCGGCAATATTGGTCGCCAGTACAATCTTGCGTCTTCCCCTCGGAGGAGGATTGATCGCTACGTCCTGGGATTGCATGTCCAGTGCCCCGTAGAGTGGTGCAACAATCGCCTCGGAAGGCAACCGGGAGCTCAACAAACGTTCGGTGCGTTTTATTTCAGCCATACCGGGAAGAAATGCCAGGATCGATCCGGATTCGGTTCGGTAAGCGTCTGCAATTGCACTGGCCATTGCATCTTCAGCACGCTGTTGCGGTTTTCGACCGAGATAGCGGGTATCAACCGGGTATTGCCGTCCTTGACTTTCTATGACCGGTGCGTTGGCCAATACAGCGCTTGTGCGTTTTCTGTCCAATGTCGCGGACATGATGAGCAGGCGCAGATCATCGCGCAGGGCGCCTTGCACATCCAGCGCAAGTGCCAACCCAAGATCTCCGTCAAGGCTGCGCTCGTGAAACTCATCAAAGAGGACTGCGGATATACCCGGCAATTCGGGGTTGCCCAGGACGTGTCTGGTGAAAACACCTTCGGTGACAACTTCAATGCTGGTTTCAGCCGAAACCTTGTTTTCCATGCGGACGCGGTACCCAACCGTTTTACCGACTGACTCACCCAGGGATTGGGCCATTCTTCGTGCCGCTGTCCGCGCTGCAAGGCGGCGTGGTTCAAGGACGAGAATTTTTCCACCATTTCGCCAGGAAGCTCCCATCAGCGCGAGCGGGACGCGCGTCGTCTTTCCTGCGCCGGGTGCAGCAACCAGCACGGCGTTGGGCCCACTCTCCAGCGTTTCCATGAGCTGGGGGAGAACCCGATCAATGGGTAAAGCCTCAGCCTGTCCGTTCTCGGATGTTTCTGTCGTCATGATTTCAGGTGAACTGGACGGTGTTGTAGCAATAGCAGCGCGCCGGTGATGAGGATGATGGCTGCGATCACCCAGCCATTGGGAAGCTCATTGAAAAACAGTGCCCCCCATAACGTGGTCAGAAGCAGGATGACGTAGGCAGTTGAGCTCATGATTACTGCACCTGCTCTGTCCAATAGTCTGAAGTAAAGCACATACGCCAGGCCGGCAATAGCGGCCTGTGCAGCCAATGTAATGTCGCCATGGCTGGGATCTGAAACAGCGGGCAGATACAATTGACCCCAGATCAGGGAACCGGTGAACAGAAATACCGTCGCCACACTCATCATACCGAGCGCATTGCCGATCGTGTCATTTTCGGAAGGGCGAAGCTTGACCGAAAACACGTTCGAAAATGCGAAGAACACCGGCACTGCGAGACAAAGAACCACCCAGTGCAGTGCGCTCACTGACGGCAAAGCGGTTTTCGGGAGGAGAACGAACAGTGTTCCACAAAACCCCATCAGCAATGCCACACAGCGCTTGAGGGTAAGTGTTTCAACTCGAAAGGCGGCAGCCACTGCCATGGTCGCCAGGGGGGTCAATGCCAGAATGAGGCCAACCACGGCAATCGGTATGTTCTGTACCGCGTCGTAAACAATAAGTTGAGGCAAGGCTTGGCCGAATAGACCCGATATCAGATAAAACGGAACCGTTGACAGGGAAACGACAGGCCACTTTTTCCGAGCGGCACAGATGAGGAGAAGGATAATCATACCCCCAAGCGCCTGAGTGCCGACAAATGTGAAAGAGGGGATGGCTTCCTGCCCCGCAATACGTCCAAGCGGTGGGGTTGCGCTCCAGCACAGTGCAAGCAGGATGATCAGAAACAAGGGTGTCTGAATGTGACGCACGCTCATGCCCCCACCATGCATCGCAGTTTATCTTCCTCCGGCTTTCCGATGAGCTGCAGGATCGTATCCGTGGGACAAGACGGCAATATTGGTTTATCGCGGCGATTCGGATTGCCACATCCGCCCTACAAGATCGACCGCAAAGCGGGCAGGTGTTCTTGCCAGTGCAGCCAGCCCCTGCAAAGCCGGGCGCTCGTGATGAACCAGATAAACGGGAATTTCCTTCATGATTGCTTCATGGGGCGCCTTGTTCTCAAATCCAGCCCTGAGGGAGCCGTCCATCAGGTAATTGCGAATCTGCGGCGGGATGCCACCGGCCAGATAGACACCGCCCCTGGCCAGTAGGATCAGGGCCATATCACCGGCAACCCGTCCCAGAACATTAGCAAAAATATGCAGGACTTTTCGTGCGAGTTCATCGCCGGCATCCGCAGCATCTGTAACATCGCTCGGTTTGCTGTAGGTGGTCTTGATTCCCTGTGCATCGCTGACTGCCGCAGCGAGTCGCAGCAATCCACCCCCGCTCAGGATCACTTCAGCGCCAATCCGGCGTTCTTTTTTTCGTAACTCAGCCCAAACGGTCTCTTCTTCTTCATTGATGGGACCAACTTCCACATGCCCCCCTTCACCTGCCACCGGTACCCAGAAATCTGCAGCGTGAAAAAGCGAGGCAGCACCCAGCCCAGTTCCCGGACCGATGACGCACTTGGGCGCGTGACGGATGGCTTCTCCGCCACCAATCTGGGTCAGATCAGCCTCATCGAGCGTTGGGAGTGCAAGTGCCTGGGCCTCAAAATCGTTGAGAACAACAACTGCATTCAATCCCAATTCTTCGATCAGTTTTTTCGGCTCGATAACCCAGTTGGCATTGGTCATTGGAATTTCATCGCCGTGAACAGGGCCCGCAACGGCAACCACCGCAGTACGTGGCAGCAATGCAGTGTGATTCAGGACGGTATCGCTTATGGCATCGCCCAGGCTGTCATAGGCATTTGTCTTGACGGCATCGAAGGTCTGTATGTCCGCGTGCGCATCGGTGACCAGAGCAAACCGGGTGTTTGTTCCACCTATATCGGCGACCAGGACGGGAAATTGAAAGGAACGAATGTCTTTGGATGAGTTGATCATGGGTGTGTCATGCCGTTTTGCGTGGCCGGTAATGGGCTCTCAGGTAATAGGCTCTCAAGGCGACCCGATTTGTTGGGTCCGATTACGGTTTGGGTTTTCGAAGGCCATCTTGGGTGAAAATCATCGGATCTCTTAGCAGCAATTCAGCGGTGCGGACGTTCAGCGCCATCGGAATGTCATAGAGGACGCCAAGCCGCAGCAACGCTTTTACATCCACATCATGCGGCATGGGCGACAGCGGGTCTATCAAGAAGATGACGCCCGCGAGTTTTTCTTCCGCTATGAGAGCGCCGATTTGCTGATCACCGCCCAGGGGACCGCTTTTGACACGCTCAATGTCAAGGCTGGGGCAGGCCTCAGCGATACGGCTACCCGTTGTGCCGGTGGTAAACAGTCGGCAACGGGCAAGCTTCTCACAGTGCGTTTTTGCGAATTCAACAATCTCGTCTTTTTTGGCATCATGAGCCACCATCGCGAGCGATGGTTGATCCGATATTGGCATGGCGGTTTACCTGACTACGCAGACATGGGCAGAAGATACCCTTTTCTGGCATAGTGTCTATCCCTTCGCGAACCGTCTGGAAAGGTGGGATTTGTTCTTTTTTAATCGATTTAATGATCAATCACGGAGTGATCAGTCGCATCCTCTCCTGCCATAGCCGTTCGCCTATGGTGCACAGATGCGGATCGCTTTTGTCCGCAACTGTTTGTGAGAGAGGTGGAGAACGAAGGTCAACGGGTAACGGCGCTTGTGCGATTTCAAGCACGAGCTTCATCCGCACAGCTTCGTTGAAGTCCTTGATATGCCGTACCGGTATGGAAAAAGCGCTCGGTCCTCCAATGACGCATTGTTCATAGTACTCATCGAGATTCGGTATATCGAACCACGTGTATTCGGGCCGTTTCAGCAGCAGGGGAAGACCGTTGATGGTGATTTGTTGCTGGACGATCCTATTGCGAATATCCGCCACCAGTCGGCCCTGATTGTTGGGTCCATCACCTGATACATCGATTGTTCTGCGCAGTGCTTCATATGGCAGGCGATCGAAAAGCGTTGAAGAAAAGGCCAATGCCTCGCTGATGGATGTACGATAAACGCGCCGGATGGGAGCCTCGGAAAGGGCCGCTGCAAATTTTTCTGCACTACCCCTGTCGTCGATCAAATGCCAATCGACAAGCAGGTACTGGGAATATGAACCGGCCCACTCGACATACGCCACAGCGATTTTGCCAAGCAGTCCGGATTTTATCGCATTCAGTGTCTGCGGGGCGGTGATGGCTGAGATATAGCCCAGTCGCTGAAGCCGTTGCTCATCCTCATCCATTGAATAGGAAATATCGACGGACAAAATGAGGGCCAGATCGACTTCTTCTGCGTCCGCCGGTTCGGGCAGGAGCAAAATCAGGCAGAGGAGTATGCCGAACGTGCATACTGTCGCTCTGCATATCTGGTTCACCATTTGGCAAAAACGGTCTGGGGCGCGGTGGCGAGCAATAAGCATTCTTGCCTCCAAAAAAGGATCATATTCTACCCATGCCCGCCATAGATAATCTAACCCGAAATCTGAATCCGTAACCCTTGAATGCGTCGCCGATCTTTCACGATTTCGTTAACTGGCCCATGGAATAGCTCTCGCTGGAATTCGATTCTCTAGACAGTTTAAATAAAATAGGCCCCTACTAATTAGGGGCCTATTTTATTTAATCGTCTGAATTTGAGCTGGTGATCAGTTGAAAAGATTGCAGGCAACCGACTTTCTGGCCTGAGCCGGGATGACCCTGGGACCGGCCGGTACCAAATTTGCAATTTCCAGTACGAGCTTCATCCGAATGGCGTCAGCAAAGGCTTCCCTTGAACGTACTGGTATTGCAAAGGCACCAGGACCTCCGATGACGCAATCCTCATAATAGTGGTCGAGATCGGGCATGTGGTACCAGGCACTGTTGTTGTCTCGCATCATCAGCGGAAGGCCATTGATCGTGATGCCTCTTGCCAGAGTTGTGTCCCGGCTGCGGGTTACGAGTTCGCCCTGATTGTTGGGGCCATCTCCTGAAATATCGATGACCCGCCGTAAACCCTGGTAGCGGTTGCTCTCGATCATGTTGGATGCTTGTTTGAGAGCGGAACTGATCGATGTCCGTTGTACCTGCCGCAAAGGCGCTTCGGCAATGAGAGAGGCGAAGGCTTCGGCGGACGCTTTGTCCTGAATTACATGCCAGTCGGCGATGATAAAGTGTTCACCGTCCCCACCCCACTCCACATAGCTGATCGCGATACGGCCGATGGGACCAAATCGGATAGCCTGCATTACTTCATCAGACGTCAGCGCAGCGACATAGCCGGTTCGCTGCACCTGTTGTTCCTCAGTGTCCATGGATTGAGAAATATCGACTGCGAGAACGAGTTCGACATCGACCTCCGCTTCCGGATCGTAAGCAAAAGCGTTGTTAAAACTCTCCGATTGAACCGGCTGCATTGTCAGAAACAGTGCCGCGGCCAACGTGGCAATAAAGGTCGGCAATAACCGGATTGAACCGGGTTGGTTTGGTAACGCGCGAACAAGAGTCATGGCAACCTCCTCTTTTGCTGCCCGATGGTCCTCCCGTTTGCGTCCTCCCGGATGATTTTGAACACCCGTTAATCACGGTCGTCATTATGTTGGCTTCAAGCGACCTTGAGATGTTCCACACCTCTTTATATAGGTACTGTGATTGATGAATCCGCATCAAAATTCGTTCACGTCACAGTTATGCGCTGCCGCTTAAACAAAACTCAGTACTGTTTTACTATTGCCCCAGACCGTTTTGTTCAATCTGAACAAAATCGGTTCAACCATCTTCATGAAAACTATGCCACAGTGAAATCAGGGTCGTTATTACTTAAATGTCACACAACTGTTCAATTAATGTAACGGTTTTGATAAATGCTCGGCTAGCAATCGAACAATTTAAACATCCACAAGGACTTTGGAAAAGCCTCCTTTGCAGGTGGAAGATTCCTAAATGACTCATTCTGCGGAAGAATTTCAATCACCCGGTGTTTCCCGTTTTCACAAAGGTATCAACCGGGGGAGGCGTCGTGGTTATCAAGAAAATGGCATTTTTGAGACGAAAAAAAATCTTAGCGATGCAGTTTCGACCCGCGTGGCGTTTCAAACAGCTCGTCAAAAGTACTGAGGAATCCGACGGGGATCGAATCAGAGTGCGCTTTTAAGGCAGTAAATGGTGCCGGCGGTATTACTGTACTGGGATTTTCAAGTGTGAATTTGAGTGTGAGGCAGGGAATATTGTTTGGGTGCGCATCCGCATGAGCTAAAATTCCGGCATAGAACCTGGACTTTGCCCAACATTCCACCTTGACGGCGAACGGTTATATGTGGTCCCTTTGAAATTATTCTCGGTAGCCGAAGATATTTTCACTTATCTATTCGGTCACAGAGCTAGAGATGAGTGTGATTTAGTCAGGTGTAAATGTCTTGGTGAAGCGTAAGGGTGATGAAGACTGGAATATCTACCTGGCCACGCGAGCGGCCTGGCTGTCCTTCATCGGCGGACGTACACAGGGCGAGATCGCAGACAGGCTTGGAATCTCCCCAGCCAAGGTTCATCGCTTGATTGCTCTGGCACAGAAAAACGGATTGGTGAAATTTCAGATCGAAGGGCGTCCGCTGGAATGCCTGAAATTCGAGGATGAAATTTCTGCTGCTTTCGGACTGAATAACTGTCTGATCACACCGGACCTGGGCGGTGGTGAAGAGGCGTCGATCATGTCCGTGGCCGCTGCGGCGGGCCCGTTACTCAGTGATATGCTGGGGTCGCCAACAGTTAAGCAGGTGGGCGTCGGAATGGGACGTACGCTCAAGGCATCGGTTGAAGCGATGCCACGTCTGGCCCAATCTGATTTGGATATCGTTTCAGTTTCAGGATCATTGACCCGCAAACTCTCAGCCAACCCATATGATGTCGTACAAAAAATGATCGAACGAACCGGTGGTGAGGGATACTACCTGCCGGTTCCATATATTGCCGATAGTCGTGCTGAAAAGGATATGTTTCTAAACCAAAGCAGCGTTCTGGATTTGTTGAATCGGGCGAGAAAGTCGGATCTGTTTGTCATTGGGATTGGATCAACTGAATTGGATGGTCACCTGGTGGCTCGTGAAATCATCACTTGCGAAGAACATGATAAATTGAGCAAGGACGGCGTTGTCTGTGACCTGATGGGTCGCTTTTTGGACAGCGACGGAAAACTGGTGCCCATCGAATTGGGCGAGCAGGCTGTTGGTCTGCACTATGAAGACGTGCGCGGTGCGCGCGTAATTGCGCTGGCAGGCGGCGCTGGTAAAACCAAAGCAACCCTTGCCGCCTTGAAATCTGGCGTAATTACCGATCTGGTGGCTGATGAATCGCTGGCGCGAAATCTGGTAACCAAAATAGATCGAAAATCTGCCGATCCGACCATGCATTTGGTGCAGGATACGGCAAAAGGGGAAGTCTTTTAAAATCCAAAGTCCGAGAGTGATCGGATCGTTTCTGAACTATTGGAGGATACAGGGTGAATAATATTTTGAAACTGGCGGCTGGAGCAGCCTTTGCAGCGTTGCTTTCAACCACGGCAATAGCCGAAGACATCAAACCTGCCGTCATATTCGACATGGGTGGCAAGTTTGACAAGTCGTTCAATGAAGCAGCGTACAACGGCGCAGAAAAATTCAAGGCGGACACAGGAATCGCTTATCGTGAATTTGAAGTGCAAAATGCCTCGCAGCGCGAACAGGCCATGCGGAATTTTGCGCGGCGCGGCTTGAGCCCGATTGTTGGTATCGGCTTTGCGCAAGCAGAAGCCATGGAAAAAGTTGCCAAGGAATTCCCGGATCTGCAATTTGCAATTGTCGATATGGTTGTGGATCTCCCGAATGTCCGTTCTATCGTCTTCAAGGAGCAGGAAGGCTCCTATCTTGTCGGCATGATCGCTGCCATGATTTCCACTGACGGTAAGGTTGGCTTTGTCGGCGGTATGGATATTCCGCTGATCAGCAAGTTTTCCTGCGGTTACAAGCAGGGTGCAAAATCCGTCTCTGCGGACGCAGAAATCTTCGAAAATATGACCGGAACCACGCCGGCTGCCTGGAACGATCCGGTAAAGGGTGGTGAGCTTGCCGATTCGCAGTTTGATCGCGGTGCCGATGTTGTCTTTGCAGCAGCCGGTGCTACTGGCCTGGGCGTTCTCCAGTCTGCGGCCGATGCCGGTAAATACAGCATTGGTGTTGATTCCAACCAGAACCATATCCATCCCGGTTCCGTGCTGACCTCAATGGTCAAGCGTGTAGACGTTGCTGTCGATCAGGTCATGCAGGATGCGCAAGCCGGCAAATTCACAGCCGGAATCCAGGCGCTAGGTCTGGCTGAAGGCGGCGTTGGTTACGCCCTTGATGAACACAATGCGGCTCTAATCCCCGACGACATGAAAGCAAAGGTCGATCAAGCCGCTGCAGACATCATTGCCGGTAAGATCGAAGTGCATGACTTCATGTCCGATAACAAGTGTCCGTACTGACACGCGGTCAGATCTGACAATCGTCACTGCGGATGTCGGCCTGATGGTCCGACATCCGTCTTGAGTATTTGCCAGCCGAAAGGGGAACCGGATTTACGGCTTGGGAAATACACATAAGATAAGCAAAGCAATGTGAGCGTATCCATAAATCTGCGAGTACTGGATACGCTCCTGATCAAGCAATTGATCATGATCGAGGCGAGAGGATTATTGGATTATCGCTCTTTCCGATCTCTTCACTGCTGTTCGGGCTCGGGGTCCGGATGCGTCGATGTCTAAGAGAAAATGCGGAATTTCTCTGATTGGCAGACGAGAAGTGAAACCATGGGGGCAAAATTGTGGATAGCAGTGAACTGGCAATCGAATTAATCGGGATCGATAAAAGTTTCGGTCCGGTCCACGCCAATAAAGATATCAACCTGCAGATTGCCAAGGGGTCCATACATGGCATCGTAGGGGAAAACGGCGCAGGTAAATCCACGCTGATGTCCATCCTTTATGGATTTTATCACGCTGATAACGGCACCATAAAAATAGACGGACAGCCGACCGTCATTGATGATTCAAAGGCTGCAATTGAGGCCGGCATCGGCATGGTACATCAGCATTTTATGCTGGTTGATCCGTTCACGGTGCTTGAAAATGTCATTCTGGGTGCTGAAGGCGGATTGACCCTTGGTGAAGGGATACAAGCGGCACGAGAGGAACTTCAGCGTCTCGAGAGTGAGTACGACATGCATGTTGACCCCGATGCGATCGTCGGGGAATTGCCGGTTGGCCTGCAACAACGCGTAGAGATACTCAAGGCTCTGTTTCGTGGCGCCCGCATTCTCATTCTGGATGAGCCTACCGGGGTCCTGACACCGGCGGAAGCCGATCACCTGTTTCGGATTTTGCGCGTATTACGCGACCAGGGAACGACTGTCATCCTCATTACGCACAAGTTGCGGGAAATCATGGATATCACAGATACGGTTTCCGTGATGCGGCGTGGCGAGATCGTTGCCACGCGAAAGACAGAACAAACCAGCATGGAAGAACTGGCCGAACTGATGGTTGGCCGAAGTGTGTTGCTTGAGGTGGAGAAGGTGCCGGCAAAACCGGCAGAAACCCTGCTATCGGTTCGCAATTTGACGGTTCGTGATGAGAGAAACGTCGAGCGTTTGAGGGATGTTTCGCTGGATGTTCGAGCCGGTGAAATTGTTGGTATCGCGGGTGTGTCCGGAAACGGTCAATCGGAACTGCTTGAGGCCATATCCGGAATAGCCGATGTCGAACGTGGTTCAATGACAGTGTCCGGCCGCGAGCTGGATATGCGTCAAGGGCTGGATCCTGCGCTGATGCGTGATCTGGGAATCGGGCACGTACCCGAAGACCGGCACAAAATGGGCCTGGTCACCCGGTTCCCTGAATATGAAAACTCAATTCTGGGCTATCATAACGATCCTGGTTACGGCAGCAAATGGTTCCTGGACATCAATGCTGTTCGGACAGAGGCCAAAAAACGGATTGAAAAATACGATATCCGGCCGCCGAATTGCGACTTGAAGACAGCGAGTTTTTCCGGCGGTAATCAGCAAAAAATTGTGTTGGCCCGGGAGATCGAGCGAGATCCGTCCATCCTGCTTATCGGCCAGCCCACACGCGGTGTTGACATTGGCGCTATCGAATACATCCACAAACGGGTTGTCGAAATGCGCGATGCAGGGAAGGCCATTCTGCTGGTCTCGGTGGAACTCGATGAAATCCGTGCGTTGGCCGATCGGGTTTTGGTCATGTTCGATGGACGAATCGTTGGGGAAAGAGCGCCTGATGCAACAGAGCAGGAACTCGGTCTTCTTATGGCCGGTGTCGTAAAAGAGGAAGCCGCAGCATGAGTGTTTCAATGCAAAAAAATCAGTGTTGGAGGCGGACATTATGAGCGCTGGTCAGTTACCTCGTTGGGTTGATCTGGGCCTCGTTCCTCTGGTCAATCTTGCTGCAGCCTTTTTCTTTTCCGGTCTGGTTGTTCTGCTGATCGGTGAGAATCCAATCGAAGCAATCAAGGTTCTCGTTTGGGGGGCATTCGGTTTCGGTGAAGGCATTGGCTATACTCTGTTTTATGCCACGAATTTCATATTTACCGGGCTTGCCGTAGCGGTTGCATTTCATGGTGGGTTGTTCAATATCGGTGGTGAAGGACAAGCCTATATCGGTGGTCTTGGCGTAGCGATGGCCTGTTTGGCGTTGGATTCCATAGCCCCCTGGTGGGTAACGTTTCCTCTGGCAGTTCTGGGCGCAGCTTTTTTCGGAGCGGCCTGGGCACTGATCCCGGCCTGGCTGCAAGCGACCCGTGGAAGCCACGTCGTTATTACGACGATCATGTTCAATTTCATTGCATCGTCTCTGATGGTCTACCTGCTGGTGGAAAACTTCACGCCGGCAGGATCGATGCAGCCGGCAAGTCGGGCTTTCCTTGAAGGAGGGCAGTTGCCGATGATGCGCAGCTTCTTTCCTTACTTCGGGCAATCACCATTGAATTTCGCGATATTTCTGGCGATTGCGGCGTGCTTGTTTGTGTGGCTGCTGATCTGGCGGACGCGTCTTGGCTATGAAATCAGAACGTTCGGCGCTAATGCCACGGCTGCGGAATATGCAGGTATCTCGCCGGTTAAAATTACCATCGTGACCATGCTGATTTCCGGCGCTCTCGCTGGGTTGATGGGCATCAACGAGGTTATGGGCGCGCAAAACCGACTGATGATTGATTTTACAGCCGGTTACGGCTTCGTCGGTATTGCGGTGGCTTTGATGGGGAGAGGGCATCCTGTTGGGATTGTGCTTGCGGCAGTTTTGTTCGGTATGCTCTATCAAGGCGGCGCCGAACTAGCCTTCGAAATCCCAGCCATCACCCGTGACATGATCGTGGTCATACAGGGTTTGGTGATCATGTTTGCTGGTGCGCTTGAACATATGTTCCGACCAACGTTGGCCGCGATATTTGCGCCGACCAAAGCGATGGAGGCGTAGGAACAGTCATGTTTGAAACAATCATTCCCATATTTGACAGTATGCTGCGCCTTTCGGCTCCTCTTCTTTTTGCGTGTCTGGCAGGGTTGTTTGCTGAACGCTCAGGGGTGTTCGATATTGGTCTTGAAGGTAAAATGCTCGCCGGTGCTTTTGCTGCCGGTGCGGTCGCTGCTCTGACCGATTCCGCCATCTTCGGGCTGCTGGCCGGTATTTTGGCATCGGTTATTTTCGCTCTTTTTCATGGTTTTGCCTGCATCACTCACCGCGGGAACCAGATTGTCTCAGGCGTAGCGATCAATTCGCTGGCGGCTGGATTGACTGTTCTGCTGGGGCAGGACTGGTTTTCTCAAGGAGGTCGCACACCTCAACTATCTGCTGACGGCAGGTTTACCGATATCACACTTCCCTTGGCTGAAACCCTCAAGGACATCCCGGTGGTGGGGTATATCTACGGAGAGCTGATTTCAGGCCATAATGTGCTGGTTTATCTGGCCTTTCTGTGCGTTCCCCTGACCTGGTGGATTGTGTATCGGACACGCTTTGGTCTGCGTCTTCGTGCAGTTGGTGAAAACCCTGCAGCGGTTGATACAGCGGGCATATCCGTTGTCTGGCTTCGATACCGGGCGATGATCTGCTGTGGTATTCTATGTGGGGTAGCGGGTGCGTATCTTTCCATTGCCCAATCCTCCGGTTTCATCAAGGATATGAGCGCCGGGAAAGGGTTTATTGCGCTTGCGGCGCTGATCTTTGCCAAGTGGCGGCCTGTGAGCGCCATGTTTGCCTGCCTGCTGTTCGGGTTCCTCGATGCACTGGCAATTCGTCTACAAGGCAAGGAAATTCCAGGAGTGGGCGAAATCCCGGTCGAGTTTTTCCAGGCGTTGCCCTACATCCTGACGGTGATCCTGCTTGCAGGCTTTATCGGCAAGGCCATCCCGCCAAAAGCCGGTGGCGAAGCTTATGTGAAGGAGCGAACATGAGCCGTGTGAACGAGCTGTTTGAAGCAGCAAAATCGGCTCGGGAAAAGTCGTACTCTCCATATTCCAAATTTGCGGTTGGTGCGGCACTTATCGATGAGCAGGGACGCATCCATACCGGCTGCAACATTGAGAATGCGGCATACCCGGAAGGATGCTGTGCAGAGGCAATCGCAATTGGTCATCTTGTGATGGCTGGCGGTAAGAGGGTTCGCGAAGCTCTCGTCGTCGCCGATGCAGACTTGGCGACTCCTTGCGGAGGCTGTCGCCAGAAACTTCTGGAATTCGGAGACGCGAATGTTCGGGTTCATGTCGCGGACCTGAATGGCGTGCGGCGTGATTTTACAATCGGCTCGCTGCTGCCTGCCGGGTTCATCTTAAAAGAAAATGATTGAGGGCAGTATGTCCGGATTTGGAAATGAATGTGCAGCCATCGTGCGTGCCGCACGTGCTGGAAGTTATCGCGTCGGTATGGTGCTGGGCTCCGGCCTGGGAACACTTGCTGATGAAATTGAAGATGCAATTCGAGTTCCCTATACCAGTATGCCGGGTTTCCCGATCCCCACCGTATCTTCGCATCTGAGCGAGCTGGTTGCCGGCAAACTCGGTGGCCAGGATGTCGTCGTGCTTTCAGGGCGCGCGCATTATTATGAACAGGGCGATGCCGGTGTTATGCGAACACCCGTCGAAACCCTGCAGGCACTTGGGTGTGATCTTCTGATCCTGACAAACGCCGCCGGGTCACTTCGTGAAGAAGTAGGCCCCGGTTCGGCAATGCTGATCAACGACCATATCAACCTGTCCGGCGCAAACCCGCTGATTGGTGAAGAGAGTGACAAGCGGTTTGTCGACCTGACAAATGCGTATGATCCGGAATTGCGTGGCCGATTGAAAGCTGCTGCGGCGAAAAACAACCTGGACCTTCCCGAAGGTGTTTACAGCTGGTGGTCGGGTCCGAGTTTTGAGACTCCGGCGGAGATCCGGATGGCCCGGACCATGGGGGCCGATGCGGCAGGCATGTCAACGGTTCCCGAAGTGATCATCGCACGCTTTTTGGGGCTCAGGGTTGCCGCTCTTTCCAGCATCACCAACCTTGCTGCCGGCATGCAGGCTGAAGTTTCTCACGACGAAACCAAGGAAATGGGTCTCAAAACTGTTGGCAAACTGAAAACGATTCTCAAGCAATTTCTATCGGACCTTGATGAACGCGTCTGATTGTTCAAGGCGCATGCATTCTCGTTTGGAGTAACAGTCTATGCTTCCTCAGGAAATTATCCGAAAAAAGCGCGATGGTGGAAAACTCAGCGCCGATGAGATCGCTTTTTTCATCAATGGACTGACTGATCAATCGGTGACAGAAGGCCAGGTTGCGGCATTGGCGATGGCTGTGTTCTTTCAGGGAATGAGCATCGATGAGCGGGCGGCACTGACCCTTGCGATGCGCGACAGCGGCACCGTGCTGGATTGGTCCGATGTAGGACGTCCGGTTCTTGACAAACACTCAACTGGCGGCGTCGGCGACAATGTTTCGTTGATGCTGGCTCCGGCACTGGCTGCATGCGGGGCTGCGGTTCCAATGATATCCGGGCGTGGATTGGGACATACAGGCGGCACGCTGGACAAACTGGACTCCATTCCAGGATATCAGAGCCAGCCTGACAACAGCTTGTTCAGAAAAGTCGTGGGCGATGTTGGCTGCGCTATCATCGGACAGACGGCTGATCTGGCGCCGGCCGACAAGCGCTTCTATGGCATTCGCGATGTGACCGGCACAGTTGAAAGCCTCGATTTGATCACCGCTTCCATACTTTCGAAAAAACTTGCTGCCGGTTTGGATGGATTGGTGATGGACGTCAAATGGGGGTCTGGTGCGTTCATGGCCAGTCTTGATGAGGCGCGCGATCTCGCAGAGAGCCTTGTTAAAGTCGCCAATCATGCGGGATTGAAGACAACTGCTCTGCTGACAGACATGAATGAACCGCTGGCATCGGCTGCCGGTAACGCGCTTGAAGTGCAAAATACAGTTGATTTTCTGGCTGGACGAGAGGTCGATAACCGACTGTATGATGTAACAGTTGCGCTTGGAGGCGAACTGCTCGCCAGCGGCGGCTTGGCCGCAACGGCTGACGAAGGCGCTCAGAAGATGCGTCAGGCATTTGATAGCGGCGCCGCAGCGGAATTGTTTGCCAAAATGGTGTCCGGTCTGGGCGGTCCGTCCGATTTCATGGACAAGTCGGAGATATATTTGGCAAAAGCCCCCATTGAGCGAGCAGTTTATCCTGATCAGCCGGGACGGGTGATGTCCATTGATGCCCGCGCAGTCGGTGTTGCCGTGGTTGAGCTTGGTGGAGGTAGACGTGCTGCTGCCGACAAGATCGACCCTGCCGTAGGGTTTAATCATCTTGCCGGTCTGAATGCCCAGGTAGATAGCGATAGTCCGATCGGCATTGTCCATGCGGCAACCGAGGAGGAAGCAGTCCGGGCGGGGAACGCTCTTATCGCATCCTATCAAATAGGGCCCGGTTTTGCTGACGACAATCCGATAGTTGCCGACAGAGTGTCGGACTAACGGTCCGCCTAAGGAACAAGAAAATGGCACGCGCCTTTTTAATGGTATTGGACAGTTTCGGCATCGGTGGTGCGCCGGACGCAGAGAAGTTCGGCGATCTGGGGTCTGACACGCTC
Organism: Stappiaceae bacterium; assembly: GCA_039976075.1. Taxonomy (GTDB): domain Bacteria; phylum Pseudomonadota; class Alphaproteobacteria; order Rhizobiales; family Stappiaceae; genus JBDWFY01. Next base: position 288,712 of record JBDWFY010000018.1, on the reverse strand, counting down.
GGGCATATTGCAGAGGCTTGCGCTGCCGGGGCTGCGGATCAAAAAGGACTGAGAAGCGGATCCCTTTCGCTGCCTAATCTCGATCGCCTGGGGCTTGGTTGTGCCGCGCAGGCAAGCAATGACAAAAGTGTGCCGGGTCTTGACTATGACGGTGAGACCGCAGGTCTTTGGGGATATGCGGCAGAGGTTTCCAACGGGAAGGATACGCCGTCGGGTCATTGGGAAATAGCCGGTGTACCGGTGCTTTTCGATTGGGGATATTTTCCCAAGGAAGTACCGTGTTTCCCAAAGACATTTACCGATATGGCAATTGAACAAGGCGACCTTTCCGGTGTGCTGGGAAACAGGCATGCCTCCGGCACCGAGATCATTGCCGAACTTGGTGAAGAACATGTCCGGTCGGGGAAGCCTATTTTCTATACTTCCGGCGACAGTGTCGTACAGATTGCGGCCCATGAGACGTATTTCGGCCTTGATCGCCTTTATCGGCTTTGTGAAATCTGCCGGGAACTTACCGACCCCCTCAATATAGGCCGGGTGATTGCGCGCCCGTTTGTGGGAGAAGTCGCTGCCGATTTTAGCCGGACCGGCAATAGGCGTGATTATTCGGTGTTGCCACCTGAGCCGACTTTGCTGGATCGCGCAAAGGAAGCTGGACGCGAGGTGATTGCCGTGGGGAAAATATCCGACATTTTCGCCCATCAAGGGGTGACTAAACTGCACAAGGCAAATGGCAATGATGCTCTGATGGACGCAACCCTGACGGCCATGGATGAGGCGGTTTCAGGAGACTTAGTGTTCACAAATTTTGTTGATTTTGACTCTCTCTTTGGTCATCGACGGGATGTTGCCGGATACGCTGCAGCCCTTGAAGCGTTTGACCGCAGAGTTCCTGAAATTTTAGCGAAGCTTCAGCCCGGTGATCTGGTGGTGATGACAGCAGATCACGGATGTGATCCAACCTGGAAGGGGACGGATCACACCCGCGAACACGTGCCGGTACTTGCATTTGGACCGTCCATTCCCGGAAGAAAAATCGGTGGGCTGAAAACATTTGCGGATATCGGTGAAACGGTTGCTGACCATTTGGGCTTACCCGCCGGTCGCTATGGAAAGAGCTTTCTCGTTTGAGCACCGACCCTTTGATCGTGCTAAGCAGAAGCTGGCACAATGATCGGGAAATATCAAAGAATGGATTTGAATTGTGATTCCGAAAATAGAACTTCATTGTCATATTGAAGGAGCGGCGTCGCCTGAACTTGTTCGGCGGCTTGCCGAAAAATATGGTGTCGACCTGTCCCGCTTGTTTGACAGAAACGGGCATTACCAGTGGGAAGACTTCACGACATTCCTGCAAGCCTATGACATAGCAAGTTCAATATTTCGACGCCCTGAAGATTACGAAGATCTCGCCTTTGTCTACTTTACTAAGGCCGCTATTCAAGGGGCGATCTATTGCGAGGTTTTTATCTCCTCCGATCACGCGGAAAAGTCCGGTCTTACGTACGAGTCCTACGTGGAGGGACTGGCGCGGGGAATGGAAAAGGCAAAATCCAAAACCGGCATTGAAGGGCGAATGATCGCCACCGGCGTTCGCCATTTTGGCGAAAAGGCGGTAGAGCGCGCTGCCCAACTGGCTGTGGACTTCCCGCATCCCCTGGTCACTGGTTTCGGGATGGGAGGCGATGAACGCCATGGCCATCCGTCTAATTTTGCACAGGCCTTCCGGATTGCCCAGGAGGCTGGTTTGGAACTTACCGCCCATGCGGGAGAGTTCGGCGGCCCGGAAAGTGTTTCCGCAGCACTGGATTTTCTCAATATCAGCCGGGTCGGGCACGGTGTCCGCTCGATAGAAGATCAAAAGTTGGTGGACCGCATTATCGACGAGGAAATTGTGCTGGAACTATGCCCGGGCTCCAATATCGCCCTGGGTCTCTACGAGGCGCTGCGTTTTCACCCGATCAATCATCTGCGACGGGCTGGAGTGCGCGTTACAGTCAGTTCAGACGATCCCCCGTTCTTTCGTACAAGTATTGGCGAGGAGTATGACCAGTTGGCGGAGACGTTTGGCTGGGACGCCGCGCAACTGCGATCCATTAGCCAAACAGCCCTTGATGCCGCGTTCTGCGATGAGGTCACCCGGGAACGGCTTCGCAAAAAGTTCAACAAGAGTGCCCCGACATAACCAGGCCCAGACCGTAGACGCTACGATACGAACTGCGCTTTAAATGCATCGGACGGTTCTATCGGAGTAATGATATCGATAAGTGTCCCTGCCGGGTCTCGCACAATATAGTGCCGCTGCCCAGTCGGATCATCCCGTAGCGGCTGGAGGATATCGAGCCCGGCATTGCTGTGTTGGTGGTAGAGCTCCGAGGCGTTCTCAACTTCGAAATTGATCAGGACACCTCCAACATTTTTTCGATGGCCTTCGGGTATGCTGTCGTGATCCCAGCGCATGATTGCCAGATTGATTTCTTCCTGATTTTCATTGGTTAGATGAACGTACCAATCGTTTTCGAACACCGTTCGGAAGCGGAAATGAGCCCGGTAGAAGTTTGCCGTTTCCTTGACGTCTTCCACACACAAAACGGGATAAGCACTGCTGATATGCATCGAACCGTCCTTCTGTTGGTTACAGGCAGCCTGTCTATAAACGCATATAGACAATCTGTCGGTAAGTCAATAATGTACCGTGCATGGCAAAACCGAAAGGGTCCAACAAGGAAAATCTGGAGCGGACAAGGGCACACTTGTTGGCCGTTGCGCGGGGCCAATTTGCTCAAAAAGGATTTCATGCGACTTCCACAACAGCCGTGATAGAGGAGGCTGGAAGTTCTCGTGGCGCGCTCTATCATCATTTCCGAGATAAAACCGATCTATTTCAGTCTGTTTATGACTCTCTCGGTGGCGAGGTTGCAGATAGGCTCGAAACTTACCCCTATTCCGGTCAGGATCCGGTGGAGGATTTGATTGCAGGCTGTTTGCTGTACCTTGAGATCTTTGTCGAAGCGGACTTCGCCCAGATACTCCTGATCGACGGACCCACCGTATTGGGGCTTGATTACTGTCGATCCCGCGATGCTGTGACTGCGTATAAGGCGTTGGAGGAGGGGCTTGCCATGGTCAATCATGCAGATTTTGAGGCCAGCTTGATGGCGGATTTTCTCGCCGGCGCCATGGATAGTCTCGCTCTTCGGATTGCACTTGCATCCAACAGACAGACGGCCTACCGGAATCGAGTAGGCGGCTTTGAGAAACTTGTAAGGAAAGTCCTGGTTTGAGGGCGAGGTTAGTTGAGTTAGTGAAAATATCTGTTTCAAGTTTTATCTTGTTTTCCAATCTGAATTAATCTGAAATTCCTCGCGTTTGCCTCTATTATCGGAGAGTATTTTCGACAAATGTCGCTCTTGTTCAATGACAGGATGATCAAACCGGATGAATGACAGCACCAACCGTCAAAACCATATCCGACTGACATCGCATCCCAACACGGCTGCGCCGACCCGTTTCAAGATCAAATGGGGAGCGGCAAACCCGTCTGAACGACAGCCGGTGGTCGCGTCTCTGACCAATCAGGCGGATAGAAATGCCATTGGAACCCATGGTGGGTCCTATTCGCTTTACCGGGCGCTTGCAGTGTCCTCCGGGGCGCTCAATCCATTGGTGCGCCCCGATTTGTCCGACACAGCGCCGGTGACACCCATCGGGCCTTTCCCGCAATGGCAGGACGAGAAAAAGATCGTTTCGCTGGATCCTTACGGGCACCGGGTTGCGCAATTCTATGGCGACCTGATTGCAGAAGGGGTTGATATCCGCCCCTCGATTGCCGTGACAAAAGCGCGACTGCAACTGGCTGAGCTGCAGTTGGCGCTTGATGCCGGTCGCCTGAAAGCTGACGGCCAGATCGTGCAGGAAAATGGAGACGTGGCCGTCACGAAAGCCGCCATCGACCCTGTGTGGTATCTGCCCGGCATTGCCGAACGGTTTGATGTTGATGAGGATGCGCTCCGGCACACGCTCTATGAACAGACCGGGGGCATGTACACCGAACTGGTGACACGGCAGGATCTGAAAGTATTTCTACCGCCTATCGGAGGCATCACCGTTTATATATTCGGTGAACCAGCTGATCTGGCCAATCGCGCAAAATCACTCACATGCCGCGTTCACGATGAATGCAACGGTTCGGATGTTTTTGGCTCGGATATCTGTACCTGCCGACCCTATTTGGTCCATGGTATCGAAGAATCCGTCAAGGCCGCCCAACAAGGGGGCTCCGGCCTGATCGTCTATAATCGCAAGGAAGGCCGAGCGTTGGGCGAAGTCACGAAATTTCTTGTCTATAACGCGCGCAAACGTCAACCCGGCGGAGACAGTGCGGCGACGTATTTTGAAAAAACCGAATGTGTCGCCGGTGTTCAAGACGCCCGGTTTCAGGAATTGATGCCCGATATATTGCATTGGCTCGGCATTACGCGGATCGATCGGTTCGTCTCCATGTCAGACATGAAGTTTGATGCAATAGAAGGGTCGGGTATTGACATCAGCGAACGGGTCGCCATTCCCGATGAACTGATACCCCCTGATGCCCAGGTGGAAATGGAAGCAAAAAAAGCGGCTGGCTATTTTTCAGAAGAACCAGCGCCAAAACAACAAGATCTGAAACATACAAAAGGCCGCTCGCTCGATGATTTCTGATGCAGTTGAAAGGCTGGGCGAGACCGGCGATACGCGCAAAATTCTCAATGCTGCCGCCGTTCGTGACAGAGCGCATATGCTCCTTGAAGCCGGTCTTTCTGACGATTTGAAGCACTTTTCCTTAAATCTTGAAGCGCTTGAACCCACAGCCGAAAGGGTTCTGGAGATCACGAAGAAGGCCTACCCGGATCTGCAGATTCCGTTTCATGCGAGATGGCGGCATTTTGAAACGGGCGGCATTGATCGGTGGACGATGATTGGGGCGGCAAGGCGTTGGAGCGAATTGCGCCAAATGGGTCGCGCTGCCTTTGATCTGGTCATCGCCAGCGTATTGCTGGATGCCGGAGCCGGTGCGGACTGGCGCTATGAAGAAGAGGTTTCGGGACAGACTTATCGTCGTTCTGAAGGCCTTGCCGTCGCAAGCGTTGGTATGTTTATGAGTGGTTACTTCTCCGGCGATCCGATGGATCCCTTTCGATGCGATGCCGGTACCCTTTCGCTCCTGACAGCCAAGGAAGTTGCAAGTGGATTTCAGGTCGGTCCCAACAATCCGATGATCGGCCTTGAAGGTCGAGCCGGGTTGCTGAGAAAACTGGGCGATGTTTGCACCCTTCGGGAAGATCTGTTTGCCTCTGAGGATGACGCTCGACCGGGCGGGTTGTTCGATGTGCTGTTTAATGAGGCAAGTGAACAGGACGGCATGCTCGCTGCGCCCCGTATTCTGGAAGTTGTGCTTGAGGCGCTCGGACCGATTTGGCCGGGCCGCGTCAAACTCAATGATGTCAATCTGGGAGATACCTGGCTCCACTCCGGCATTGAGATCGATGACGCCACCCGTGGCCTGATGCCTCTCCACAAACTGTCCCAGTGGCTGTCCTACTCCCTGATGGAACCGCTTGTCTGGTCAGGTGTTCGTGTGCTCGAAGTCGACGGACTGACAGGCCTTGCCGAATACAGAAACGGTGGATTGTTCATCGACAGCGGTGTGCTCAGTCTGAAGAATAAAGACCAGCTCATGCAATCCCATGAGATCGGGTCCGAGCTGGTTGTTGAATGGCGTGCTTTGACGGTTGCCCTTCTGGACCGGATCGCGGACATTGTTCGCAAGAAACTGGATGTTGATGAACAGCAGTTGCCGTTGGCTTGCGTTCTGGAGGGCGGAACATGGGCGGCAGGCCGACAGATCGCACAGGAAAAAAGAGCTGATGGCGGTCCGCCATTATCCCTGGTCAGCGACGGCACAGTGTTCTAGAGCATTTTTTTGCGATGGTTTAAACGTAAAATTCTTCAAGCCATTGTTTTATCCCGTATCCTTGTCGGAAAGTGTTTCAACGTTTCCCGGATACGCTGTAGAAGCATCCAGACCAAGTGATTGAAATGAAAAAATACAACGAACAAAGGTGAATAAATGACGGGCGCAACGGTGATTGACCATCCGCTGGTGCAGCACAAGCTGTCGCATATGCGTATGAAGGGGACATCAACGCAGGGATTTCGCCGTCTCTTACGGGAAATCTCCCTCCTGCTCTGTTATGAGGTGACGCGCGACCTGAAACTGACAACGACTGGCATCGAAACACCACTGCAGGAAATGGACGCCCCAATTCTTGCAGGCAAAAAACTGGTGTTTGCGTCAGTTCTCCGTGCAGGAAATGGTCTTCTTGAGGGGATGCTGGAACTTATTCCATCTGCCCGGGTCGCCCATATCGGCCTTTATCGTGACCCCAAGACACTGAATGCCGTTGAATATTATTTCAAAGCGCCGGACGATCTGGAAGATCGGTTGACAATCGTGGTCGATCCGATGCTGGCAACTGCGAACTCGGCGATTGCTGCTGTGGAGCGCCTTAAGGAACGTAACGCGAAAAATATGCGTTTTCTCTGCCTCCTCGCGGCTCCGGAAGGTATTGCGAAATTCAATGATGCCCATCCGGACGTCCCTATCTATACCGCCGCCATCGACGAACGCCTGAACGAAAAGGGCTATATTATGCCGGGTCTGGGTGATGCTGGCGACAGGATGTACGGCACGAAGTAACGCTGAGGGCGCTCATCACCGGCTTCGTGCGAAGAGGTCCCCAGCCTCCGATGACACCGCCTCTGGCCCTTACTTGTCTCCCGTCGCGCAGACTTGCATTAATTCGACATCCGAATTAAATAAGGCTTGAGAGCTATAAGGGAGCGGAGCAAATGAAGTTTGGTGCGGTCTACCCCAGTCTTGAAGGTCGAACGGTGGTCGTTTCCGGTGGCGGGAGCGGTATTGGTGAATCCATCGTTCGGCACTTCGCTGCACAAGGATCGAAAGTCGGTTTTCTTGATATCAATATCCCGGCCTCCGATGCGCTCAAGCAGGAATTGACCGGAGAAGGGCACGCAGTTCATTTTGAGAATTGCGACATAACCGACATTGCCAAACTGGAAGCCGCGCTGGGTCGAATCCGAGAGGAACTTGGGCCAATTACCGTCCTTGTCAATAACGCTGCCCATGATGAGCGCCACACGCTTGAAGAAGTTACGCCTGATTATTGGGATGAACGCATTGCGGTCAACCTGAAGCATCAGTTCTTTGCCGCAAAAGCTGTCGTCCCCGATATGAAGGAGGCCGGTAATGGAGCCATCATCAATATGGGGTCCATATCATGGATGATCGGGCAGGGCGGAATGCCGTGTTACACCACATCCAAATCGGCGGTGCTGGGATTAACGCGCGCACTGGCCCGGGATCTGGGCATCTATAACATTCGTGTAAACTCGATTGCTCCCGGCTGGGTCATGACACAGCGGCAGATCGATTTGTGGCTCGACAAGGAAGGCGAAGAGCGATTGCTGGAACGCCAATGCTTGAAACGGAAACTGTTACCGGAAGACATTTCAAGGGCTGTGCTGTTTTTTGCTTCCGATGAAGCCGGCGGCTGCACCAATCAGTCCTATGTCGTCGATGGCGGATGGATCTGATCATTCGGCCTCACGCCCACATCATATCCAGATAGACTCTGTTCTATACAGATGCTTTGAAAGATGTCAGGAATTCGATGACAAGGAAATGAGACAAAGATGATCGTCGTTTATGGTTCCATTAATGTCGACCTGGTCGTTGCCGTCGAGCATTTGCCAACGGCGGGTGAAACGGTCATCGGCGCAGATCATCAAACTTTTGCCGGGGGCAAAGGCAGCAATCAGGCTTTGGCCGCTCGCCGCGCCGGTGGAGATGTTTGCATGGTCGGCGCTGTCGGTGGAGACAGCTTTGCCGGTACAGCGCTTGAGAACCTGAAGTCTGCGGGCGCTGATGTTTCCGGTGTCCGGGCCGCCAGCGGCTCGACGGGACTGGCCCTTATCGGTGTCGCAGCTGATGGCGAAAATCAGATCATCGTCGCCAGCGGCGCCAACAGACAAACAGATCCTGTCTGGTTGAACGGTCTGATCGACAAAGACACCACCCTTGTACTGCAGCTTGAACTACCAATCGACCATGTTGTCGGCGCGATCGCACAGGCTACAGAGGCCGGAGCGAAAACTGTTCTTAACATCGCGCCGTTTGATGTGCGTATTGCACCTCATTTGTCAGAAATTGATGTCTTGATTGCCAACGAAGTGGAAGTCGCTGAGCTCGCCGGCACGTTGAAGTTGCCGGCAGAACCGGAGCAATTCACCAAGCTTTACGCCACGCACCACAATCGCACCTGTGTGGTGACTTTGGGCGGAGAGGGCTGTATTGCCCACGACGGCAGCACATTTTACAAGGTTGCAGCACCTGAAATCGAAGTCGTCGATACCACAGGGGCAGGGGATGCATTTGTCGGAAGCCTCTCTGCGAGTCTTGATCGAGGAAACGATCTGTCGGCGGCACTTGCAGACGGAACAGCAGCCGGCGCCTTGGCCTGCACACGAACCGGAGCGCAAACAAGTGCGCCGGATTCTGCAGAGATAGCGGCCATGGCAAAGGAAATATTTGTCCGAATAAATTAAGCGGTACTTTACCTTATCGGCACAAACCTGCCCGATTCCGGCATTGATAAAGGCGTCGCTAACCCTCCTGCTTCATGATGAATTCCGTAATTCATGGACAGGACCGATGCCCCAGTATTTCACGTTCTTTGTTGCTGTAATTGTCGCTGCGATTGGTTTCCCGCTCTACTTTGAGGAAACCCAGGGCCAATGGCCATCCGTCGGGGCGCAGGTGGATTCGAAGCCACAGAAAATTGCCAAAGTGTCAAATGAGCGTGGGCGCAAAGTGCGCCTGAAAGGGGATCGTCGGGGACATTACCTTACTGAGGCTCGGATCAATAACCGGTCGATGCAGGTAATGGTCGACACAGGTGCCTCCATGGTTGCCATTCCGGAAGAGGATGCACGCCGATTTGGATTTTCGGGCGATCGGAGTAAATTTACCGGAAAAGCTCACACAGCCAACGGTGTCGCGCGCGTTGCACCCATTACCCTTGATGAAGTGCGGATCGGAAACATTCGTGTCAGGAACGTACGGGCCGCGGTGATTGAACGAGGGAGGCTGGACGTTACGCTGCTGGGGATGACTTTTCTCAATCGACTTGACTCAGTCAGCATCGAAGACAACACACTTGTCATGAAACAATAATTTTTCGGCAATATACAGACCTGATCGCTAACCTTGTTTGGCTGAAAGCTCTTTAACTGCATGTAAAAACACGCTAGGTGATGGGCGACCTGATTTCCTGGAACGTTTCCGATTATTACGAAGTGGGCGCGCGCTCCAGGACATTGAGATTTTCATAAGCAGTATCCTGCCGGAGTCCCCATGTTTCCAAAACCCGTAGCGCAGCTGACGCCTAATACCGCAGCATACGAATCCCTTCCCATGGTGAAGACAACCGGATTTCGCGAATATGATGCACGCTGGTTGTTTGAAAAAGAAATCAACCTGATGGGCATTCAGGCGCTCGGCATGGGGTTGGGTACGCTGGTTCAGGAAATGGGCGTCCGCCCTGAGATTGTGGTCGGGCATGATTTTCGCGGCTATTCCGCGTCCATCAAAATGTCCCTCGTCACCGGTCTGTTGTCATCGGGCATGAAAGTTCACGATATCGGATTGGCCTTGTCACCGATGGCCTATTTTGCTCAATTCGAGCTCGATGTCCCTGCCGTCGCGATGGTCACCGCCTCACACAATGACAATGGTTGGACTGGGGTCAAAATGGGGGCCAATCGCCCGCTGACCTTTGGTCCGGACGAGATGGGTCGTCTGAAAGAGATTGTTATGAATTCGGCTTTCGATATGAAAGGTGGCGGGTCCTATCATTATGTCGAGAACTTTGCCGAGCGATATACCGGCGATCTAACCAATCGTGCGAAGATCAAACGTCCGATCAAAGTGGTTGCCGCATGCGGCAATGGAACGGCTGGAGCATTTGCACCGGCGATCCTTGAAGCACTGGGTGTTGAAGTCGTGCCACTCGATTGCGAACTGGACCATACTTTCCCCCGCTACAATCCCAATCCCGAAGACATGAAAATGTTACACGCGCTGCGCGATAAGGTCCTCGAGGTTGGTGCTGATGTCGGTCTTGGTTTTGACGGGGACGGGGATCGCTGCGGCGTGGTCGATAATGAAGGCGAAGAGATTTTTGCCGACAAGGTTGGTGTGATGCTGGCACGTGATATTTCAGCACTTCATCCCAACGCCCAGTTTGTGGTTGATGTGAAATCGACCGGTCTGTTCAATTCGGACCCCGTCCTGCAGGAAAACGGTGCCAAAACCGACTACTTCAAAACCGGTCATTCTTATATCAAGCGCCGCGTCACCGAACTGAACGCGATTGTCGGCTTTGAAAAATCCGGACACTATTTCTTCAACGCGCCAATTGGCCGGGGGTACGACGATGGCCTGGTTTCGGCAATTGCCATTCTGGATATGCTTGACCGTAGCCCGGACAAGTCCATGGCCGACCTGAGGCGGGCTCTGCCAAAGACCTGGGGTTCACCAACCATGGCACCCAAATGTGCGGATGAAGTCAAATATGATGTAGTCGAGCGTGTCGTTGCACGTTTCGAGCAAATGAAAGCAAATGGTGAGACTGTTGCCGGACACCCGATTGCCGATTTAATTACTGTCAATGGCGTTCGGGTCGTTAGTGACGATGGAACGTGGGGACTGGTTCGGGCATCCTCCAATAAACCGGAACTGGTTGTGGTGGTCGAGAGCCCGGTCTCTGAGGATCGGATGCGCGAGATGTTCCATGCATGCGATGCAGTCTTGCGGGAGAATTCGGAAGTTGGCGACTACAATCAGACGATCTGATTTCCGCCTCCAATGCCTCGAAATTGAGGTCCTGTAAGAGTCATTGGTAATACTCACGGGACCTACAAATCCACCACGCTAGCCCCAACGAGACTGAGCGCTTGTTGAGTGACCTGGGAGACTATGGACGTGGCTCATGATGTTTTTGGTACGCTTGGCGATGGCACAGAGATCGCAGCAGTCACCCTGAAAAAGGGTCGCCTGGAGGCACGTGTGATCACCTATGGCGCCATCATCGCGGATTTGAAGCTTGATGGCCGATCAATCGTTCTTGGTTTTGACAATCTGGAATCGTACCTGACCCACTCACCCTATTTTGGAGCTGTTCCCGGCAGGTACGCCAATCGCATCAACGAGGGCCGTTTTTCAATCGATGGCGAGGCCTTTCAAGTCACGAAAAACCAGCAGAACACGCATCATTTGCATGGAGGTGCCAAGGGTTTTGGTAAGTCGGTTTGGACGATTGAACAATCGGATAAATCAAGCGTGCTGCTGAAATATGTTTCTGCTGATGGTGAAGAAGGTTATCCCGGCCAAGTGGAAGCGTTGTGCCGTTACACATTGACAGGAGCAAATGCGCTGCGTGTTCGGTTGACAGCGACAACTGATCGGCCGACTCTGGTCAATCTTACTCAGCATAGTTATTTTAATCTCGATGGTGGTCCGGATATTCTCGATCACACCGTTGAAGTAGCGGCTGAGAGGTATCTGCCTGTAAATGCTGAGCTCATCCCGACAGGCGAGATGCGCAATGTGGAATGGACACCCTACGATTTTCAGGACGGCCGCAATGTACGCCGAAAATCCGGCGAAGAGAACGTAATCTTCGATCATAATTTCTGTCTTGCAGAGCAACCTCGGAGTGAACTTTCTTTCGCAGCTGCGGTTGAAGGTGCTGAGAGTGATACGCGCATGGAACTCTGGACCACCGAACCCGGCGTTCAGTTCTATGACGGCAAAAAGGTTGATGTGTCGGTGCCTGGCCTGAACGGTACGCAGTACGGCCCCCATGCCGGCCTTTGTCTGGAACCGCAGCGCTGGCCGGATAGTCCCAACCACGACACTTTCACAGATTCAATCCTCAGGCCGGGCGAAACATACGTTCATGTCAGCGAATTTCGATTTTCGTAGCTAGACCGTTAGTGTTCAATGAGGACTTTGTTTTCTCAGCGCGCTCCGACATGACCCGCGGCAAGAGTTATACAGGGGCTACCCGTGCCTTACCGGTGGGACTTGCTGAATCAGACGGGAAAACCGTGTGCCCTGAGCTCCATCCGCAATTTGTCGGCACCTGTGAAATGAAGTGCATGCATTCCCACCTGTTTGGACCCCTCAACATTGGCGGGTGAATCATCGATAAAAACGGCTCTTGAGGGATCGAGATCGTTTCGCTCAAACAAAATTTCGTAAATGCGAGGAGAGGGTTTCAGTACCTTCTCGTGTGCCGATACAACGATGTTCAGGAACGACTCCTTAAGGAACGGAAAGCGGTCCTGTGCTTCGGTAAATTTTTCGTCGGAGAAATTGGTAATGCAATAAAGCGGGACCTCTTTGTCTTTGAGCTCCTTGAGCAGAGACACACTACCCTCGATCGGTCCGGGTACCATTTCATGCCAACGCTCCGAATAAGCCCGAATGAGGTCCTCATGGTCTGGGAATTCGCCCAGGAGCTCATCTATTCCGTCTTCCCAACAGCGGCCACGATCCTGCTCGGCATTCCATTCGCTGGTGCACACATTTTCAAGGAACCAGCGTTTTTCATCGGCGGAAGGCATGATTTTGTCGAAAAGAATGTTCGGATCCCAGCGGATCAGCACATTGCCGACATCGAAAACGACCGTGTCAATTGCTTGCGTCATTTCATATCCGGAGAAGTTTGCGGTGGTCAGGAAAATTTGGCGAGAAGCGAATTTGTCGCTACAATAGTGAAATCAGTTAAGCATTCAATCGGAATTCTGCGGCACAGTAGAGTAGTCAATCCGCAAGACAGGGGTTTTGCGATGGCCTGCAAGGATCTGTGAATGGTCTCCTTAAACACTGTCGGTGTTCAGCTCGGACGCTTGTCGGCATCAGCATTGTGCGGGAAATTGCACAGATCAGTTTTGGCGACGTTGCTGTTTGCGGCCGTCCCGGTGCAGGCGCAGCAGCGATTGTTTGAGGCCGAGCCTTTACGTAATGGGCTTGTTGAGGACTATCCCGAACGCTTTTCGACGGAATTAAACGGACGCGACCAGCCACAGTATTATGAAGAACATGTTCCGCTGGACGCCGGTCAACTGCCTGACAACGGTGTTCCTTCACAGGAAGGCTATTCAAATCGCCCCAGAGATTTTGGATATGAAGAACCAGAGGGACGGTACGAAGCGAACAGCCGCCGAAGATCTGATTATGACCAGTACGGGGTTGATCCCTTTTATCAGGACGAACCCTACGGAAGGCGTGGATACAACACCCCTGACTTCAGATACGACACGTACGGCCCACCGCAGACAGAGTGGGGATATCGGGACTGGAGACCCCCGGCGGAACCCTATTACGATCGGCAATTTCAAGATGACCGCCCATACATCCAAGACGATGTCTATGCCGATCCCAATAGTGATCCCAATTACGCAGCGCCTCCCAACTTCGCTCCGACCGAAGAATGGCAGCGCGAGCTCCCGGTGTTCAGAATTGGTGTGGTGACAGGTGCCAATCATGAACTGAAGCTGCGCAAGATTGTACCTCTCAGGCGTCACTTGCTGGGACGACTGCGGATTCTGGTGGAATTCGTTCCGCTGACGAACCTTGATGAAGTCATTCGCGCATTGGCTTCTGAACGCATTGATTACGTTACAATGAGTGCCAGCGCGTATGCGCAGGCCTGGATCCGCTGCGAATGTGTTGAACCGCTCGTTGTTCCCAAAGCAGGCGATGGCACAAGTAGCTATCATGCGGTGCTGGTGGCCCGGTCCGATAGTGCTATTGCGAGCTTTCAGGATATGAAGGGAAAACGTTTGGCTTTGCTGCCTCCGCGCTCGACTACCGGCTTTCAAATGCCGATGGCGGCGCTTGAAGCTGCCGACATAGCCGCAAACGAACACTTCAAGATAATCGGTGCCGCACCTACGACAACTGTTGGCCTGAAGGCCGTGCAGGCAGGAGAATATGACATAGCGGCGACCTGGTCGACGCTTTCCGGAGATGTGAATGAGGGTTACAGTCGCGGGCCGATGCGCGATCTTGTCAGCGCCGGAGACCTATCGATGGAGAAGATGAAGATCGTCTGGCAATCGAGAAAAATTCCGCACAGACCGCACGTCATTAGAAAAGGACTGCCGGAGGAACTGAAGAAACGATTGCTCACAGTCATGCTCGAGCTGGAAACAGAAAATCCGGCGGCTTACATTGCCGCCGAACCCAGATATTCCGGTGGTTTTGAAAAAACTACGCACGAAGATTTCGCACCGCTGCTTGACCTGGCTGAGAAGCGCGGCAACAAAACCACCACTCGCTCCTCACTCGTTGTGATCGGCGGAGAGTGATCCACCGGAACTCCTAGCAACCGTTGCAGGGAACTGTGTCAAGCTGGCGCGGTTGCAGAAAGTATGTACTTTCGAGATTGATCGCAGATGAACCCGTGATGTCATTGAAAATGGCACCAAAAAGCGGTTTGAATTCGAATTTTACTTCCGTTACCACGATACTGGAATTGGGCGTGGCAACTTCATCCGGAATTGTGATTGGCGGCACCGCGCCTTTGCTCCACTTGCTTCCATTTGAGTTAGCATGGCTCCAATCTACTTCCAGATTGCCGTCTTCATCCGCAGACACACTGGAAACGACTATTTCCATGTCGGCTGCTGAAAAAGGGGCTACCATCGTATCGGACAAATCGAAATACTCATTCATTTCATTCGGTGTGACCCGGTCTTTGGATTGAGCCACCAAATCCGCCATTGTTAGAGCAACTTGAGATACTTTGCGGTCGACAGTGACTGCATTGCTGAGCTCTACACTGCCAAAGAACAGAACGATCAAGATGGGGACGACCAATGCGAATTCCACTGCCGCCACACCATTTTGATCTTCGGTAAATGAACGCTTGGCGCGTGATACTTTCCTACAAATTCGCAGCATATGCATGGATCAGCCTCCAACCTCAGGAAATGGTTCATTTCTGAATGCGGCCGCCGATATCAATAACCGACTACCGTTGGATAAGTCTGCAAATGTTGTTTTGATTACATTTGTGACCATCGGCCAGGCGTAATAGGCGCGTACCAGGACAATTTCGCCTGAATTGCCAACGTCGTAGCCTGTGTCGTCATTGATCTCACCGTCGCCATTGACGATTGTTGTGTTGACGTTGTTGATATCGGCAAATGTGTTGAACTTTTGTACATCGACATACAGGCGATCACATCCTGCACCGCCTGACATGAAGCCTGGTAATCCTGCACAAACAGCATCTTTGAATTCAGCTTTGGAAATATTGCCTGTTTGTGCCTGACCGGTTTTAATCAGCCGTGCTGTGTCCTGAACAGCATTGTCCATCATCTGCATGGCCAGAAAAACGATGCCAATTTCCAGAATACCAAAAATCAGCGCAAAAAAAGGTACTCCAACAAGCGCAAATTCTACGGCGGTGGAGCCATCGCGATTTCGCTTGAAGCACTTCAGGAGTGATCGCGTTTTTTTCATCATTCCACTATCAATTCGTTTCAGCAACGGTGTCATCATACTGCCCCACGACAAACATATTGCTGACATTTATCGCACTCGTATGTTGATATTTGTTTGACGAGTTGTGTAAAATTCGAAGTATTCTTAAGGTATTGTAAAATTTTTCTTTGTGGTGACTGAAATAAAAACGCCGACGAATTCGAATTCGTCGGCGTTAGCGTATATATATTATAATGACTCAGTGGAGAGTTGGATTACTGAGCAGCGCCCTCGGCTTGCTCATTGTAAGTGCCAGACTGCTCAGCGGTGTTTTTGTAGAATTCCGCTTCATCTCCGACTCGGACCGCAGGAGTGCATTCACCTTTACAGCTAAATGAATACCGAGCCGCCGCTCTCTGGACAGTGACGACGGCATCTTTTGCAGCTTCGACATAAATCGATTCATCAATGATGACTTTGCCATTGCTATTCAGTATCACCAGGTTTGTCGATCCGGGGTGCTTTCCGGTGATAACGAGCGTCTCGCTGTCGTGAACGGTTACATCCGCAATTGCCGGGTTTCCGACAATGACCGTTCCAGCTTCTTCCTCAATATTAAAAACCTTCGCGCGGTCGATTGTAACACTCACACCACCATCCAAAGCCGCAGCCGAAGTTGGGCTAACGAATTGGGAAGCCGTCATCAGTACGGCGACCGCAGTTATGCCGAGAAATTTATTGAGCAGGCCTGGGCGTATAATAGTCGAATTCATTGTTGGGTTGAGCATGGTGGGCTCCAAATTGATTTGTTCCGGCTGAACTTGCCATGATTTTGGTGAAGGAATTGCTAACGTCGGATTAGCGAACAATATGCAAGTTGCATTGTCCATTGGCTGATTGCGGCTGTGTGAGCTGATCTTCAATCTCGAATTTCTGTAGGTTTTACTAGTGTTCAAATATTTATAAAGATCACAATTTAAGTTTCAGCTACATATAAGAGGTATGTCAAATATAAAATACAAGATATGTAAGTAATAATAAATTAACTATAAGTTTTTTTTCAAATAAAAAAAGATAAGTACTTTGATCTGTTAACTTGATGTCAATAAATGGAGGCTAATTTGTTCACAGGTTTCGAGCAGCTGTTAAAAAAATGAGTTGCCGAACCTAAGCTGTCAAATAGTGGAAACTTAGGAGCAAAACTATGAAAAATGTATTCGCACGCTTTATGAAAGACGAGTCTGGTGCAACTGCTATCGAGTATGGCCTGATTGCCGTACTGATTTCTGTGGTTGTTATTGGCGCAATGACACTGGTTGGTGGTGAATTGAACACTGCTTACACAGAAGTTGAAGCCGCACTTCAGGTTCGCTAATCTGAGTATAAGCGTAAGTATAAAGGGTGGTTCGAAAGAGCCACCCTTTTTTTATTCAATTCCGGTCTGCATATACCGGATATCAACGCTTCTGTCTCAAGATGTCATAAATTTTACAATGAGTGGTGGCAAAAAATGTATGAAATCGCTGTTCTGACTCTTTTCCCACTTCTTGCCGTACTTGCTGCGGTAACTGACCTGGCACGCATGACAATTCCAAATTGGTTATCGATGGGCCTGATTGCGGGTTTTGCTATACTGGCTCCATTTTCAGGTATGGATATGACCCTTGCGGGTTGGCATATAGCAACAGGGCTAGGTCTCCTTGTAGTGACATTTTCTCTCTTTTCAATGGGCTGGATCGGTGGTGGAGATGCTAAATACGCTGCTGCTATCGCACTTTGGTTCGGGTGGCCGGCGACGCTGGAGTTTTTGTTGATCTCTGCTCTATTCGGTGGCGCCTTGACAATTGCCATCGTGGCTTTCAGAAAAATGCCTTTGCCTCAATTAGCCTATAATCAGGAATGGATTACGAGACTTCATGACCCGAAAAACGGTGCACCCTATGGAGTGGCGCTCTCATGCGGAGCCCTCTATGTTTTTCCGAATACGGTTTGGATGAGTACTATTCTCTGATTTAATTTTGCAGCGTCTAAAATATTCATCCGCACTGAAATAGTTAATTTTTAATAAATAATCTGAAATTGAAGTAATAAATTATTAATTAAAAATGATGATCCCTTATTAACCATGTTTTGACGTTTCATCCTGCAAAGTAGTTTGCAACGAATGGAATTGTTTCACGGTAGATATTTGGGATAGAGCAATGAAACTGGCTCGTTTGGCTGTATTAGGTGTCGCGTTGGTTGCCGGATTGGTTGCGGCCCGCCTGGTTATGAATCTGGCAAATCAACCACAGGCGGTTGCTGATGTGCAGGCGTCGCCGGAACTCGCGATGGAAGACGTCTTGATTGCGTCCAGGGACGTGACGCTTGGCAGGACGATCTCAAAAAGTGACATGACGTGGCAGGCCTGGCCGAAAGACAGTATTTCTCCAGGATTTGTTACAAAGGAATCAAAACCTGAAGCCCTGG
Organism: Stappiaceae bacterium; assembly: GCA_039976075.1. GTDB lineage: Bacteria > Pseudomonadota > Alphaproteobacteria > Rhizobiales > Stappiaceae > JBDWFY01. Next base: position 270,624 of record JBDWFY010000018.1, on the reverse strand, counting down.
AAGAATTTGTGGGTCAGGTTGCACGGGCACCGCTGTTCAACGGTGAGCCAATTCACGCCCAGCGGCTTATTAAAACCAACCATGGTTTTTTGTCAGCAATTCTGCCCAAGGGAAAGCGGGCCGTAGCGGTGACCGTCGAAGAAGAGACGATGGCAGGCGGCTTTATTCTTCCCGATGACCGCGTTGATATTTTGCTCACCAAGGAAATTGAATCAGGCGGTGAAGGCGGCGGTCGTCGCGATTTTTTTACCGAAACGATCCTCGAAAATATTCGCGTACTGGCAATTGACACCCAAACGGCTGGCGACAGCGAAGAAAAGTCTTTGACACCAGACAAAACGGCAACCCTGGAACTGACGCCCCGACAAGCAGAGCTTGTGGCTCAGGCTGAAAAAGCCGGCGGTATATCGCTTGCATTGCGGAGCGCGGAGGACAGCGACCCCGATGCTGTTCTCAACCAGACGAGGCGCGGCGTAACTTTTGTGAAATTTGGTGTAGCCAGCAAAGCTTCGACGCAGCGCTGAGATTGAATTATGAGGAGTATCTCTATGTCTTTCAAAACTATACTCGGAAGGCTTGCTCTGGCTGCGTCGATAGCACTAACAAGCTATCTGGCCGTGCCTTTAGAAACGCATGCATCTGAAGCCTTTCCCAAGACAATTCGCGTTGCTGCGGGGCAAAGCGTCAATAACAAACTGTTACGGGTCGGAATTGGACGGTCCGTCGTTATCGACCTTGGCGAGGAAGTAAAGGACATCCTGGTGTCTAATCCGGCCATCGCTGACGCCGTTGTTCGATCAACCAAACGGGTATTTGTCCTTGGAGTGGCAACCGGGCAGGCGAACCTTGTCCTATTTGGAAATGGTGGGCGCCAGCTTGCAAGTTTCGACCTTCGTGTTGAAACCGACACAACGGATATCGACAGCATCATACATCGGCTCATACCCGGATCGCATGTCAGAGCTGAGTCAATTAACGGCAATATTGTCTTGACGGGAAAAGTCAAGAATCCCATCGATGCAAAACGGGCTGAAGATATTGCCAAACGATTTATGGCGGACAAGGATGAAAAAGCACAGGTTTTGAACATGATCGCGGCTGAGGGTGACGATCAGGTTCTACTCAAAGTAACCGTTGCTGAGGTGGAGCGAAACGTCCTTAAGCAACTCGGCATAAACTATAATGTCAACGTGGGCACGGGCAATTTTTCGGTCGGCTACGTCAGTGACATGCTTGATGTTACATCGGGCTCTGCTCTCTCCGGCGGCTTTAGTTCCGGCGCCACTTCCATCTCGGCGAGCATTGAGGCACTGGAACAAGACGGCGTCGTTCGTACGCTGGCAGAACCGACCCTCACAGCGATCTCTGGAGAAAACGCAAGTTTTCTGGTCGGTGGTGAATTTCCAATCCCCGTCGCCAGCAGAGACAACGAAATCACAGTTGAATTCAAAAAATACGGTGTCGGTTTGGACTTCACACCGATTGTCATGAGCTCCGGGCGAATTTCTCTGCACATCCAAACTGAGGTCAGTGAACTCACGAGTGACGGATCAATCAACCTTGGCGGTCTTGTACTACCCGGCCTGAAAGTCCGGCGCGCGGAATCAACGGTCGAATTGCCTTCAGGCGGCTCGCTGGTGATGGCAGGCCTGCTTAAGGACAGTTATGAACAGACTATTAGCGGTGTTCCGGGCTTGATGCAGCTCCCCATTCTGGGATCGCTCTTCAAAAGTCGTGACTATCAGCGCAACAAAACGGAATTGGTGGTGTTTGTAACGCCATACATGGTGGAACCTCAGGCTCAGTCCGCTTTGACGCGGCCGGACAAAAACTTCCAGGCCGCATCCGATGGCGCGACCATTTTCCTTAACCGCCTGAACACGATTTACCGGGTCTCGGGTCCCAATACGGTCGGTACCTATCACGGACAGTTTGGCTACATTTATGAGTGAGGACAGCAGCATGCCCTTTAAGACAGTAAAGAAGTCTCGGCCCGCGGCGTCCTGTCGTACCCTGACTACAGTTATCGCCCTGGCGGCATTTACGGCAGCTTGTCAGCAGGATCAGATCGCAACCAATTCCGGTGCCGACGACAGCTACCGGACACGTCATCCGATCGTGTTTTCGGAAGTGCCGGAAACGATGGATATTCCGGTTGGACTGCATACGCAGCGCCTGTCGAATGACATGCGGAGCCGGGTCAGGAATTTTGCTCATCAAGCCAAAACCAAGGGCAATGGATCGGTCGAAATCCTGATCCCGTCCGGTTCGGCCAATGAAGGGTCGGCAAACACGTTATCTCAGGATATTCGCCGGACCGTTAGATCTGGCGGGATCCCCACCGGACGTATCACCATTCGAGCATATCCGGTTGATGACCCCAAGGTGATTGCACCGGTGCGGGTGGCTTATGCCCGCGTCAAAGCAGTGGCAGGGCCTTGTGGTCTTTGGCAGGAGAATATCGGGCCGAAATTTTCTAATCGGGATGATAGTGAGTTTGGTTGTGCCACACAGGCCAATTTCGCAGCGATGCTGCAGAATCCGGCTGATTTGCTTGGACCACGGGTCAGTACTGCGCCCGATGCGATGCGTCGTAGCACTGTTTATGAAAATTATCGCGCCGGAGAGCCGACCGCAGGTGAATATGTCGAAGGTCTTGGCACGGAAGTTTCAGAAGATTAGGACTGGGGTAGGATATGAATACATTAGCTCTTGATGCGGTCGAGATTGAGGACGAAAGCGCTTCGGTCCGCACGGATGTCAATATTCGACCCATTCCTCGCATATCGATCCAAGCGTTTTGTGAAAATCAAAATCTTGCAGACATGTTCGAGAAATGTGCGGCCGACCGCCGGATGGCAAAGGCTCACACGAAGATCCATATGGGGGGTATCGGTGCCGCTGCAGACTTCTATGCTTCTGCACCCACTCCGAACTTGATCGTAATAGAAACACAGGGCAGTGCGAACCAGATCCTGACAGATCTTGATCGTCTATCTGAGGTATGCGACGCGGGTACAAAGGTTATTGTCGTCGGCCAGGTAAATGATGTTCTCCTCTATCGGGAACTGATGCGCCGGGGAATTAGCGAGTATCTTGTTGCTCCAATAGACCTGTTTGCGATGATGGAAGTCGTGGGCGATCTGTTTGTCAGTCCTGAGGCGGAAACGCTGGGGAAAGCGATTGCGTTCGTTGGCGCCAAGGGTGGCTGTGGTGCCTCTACAATTGCACATAATGTTTCATGGGCAATTTCCAGCGGCTTTGAATCGGATGTCATACTTGCTGACCTTGATTTGCCATTCGGTACTGCGGGATTGGATTTCAATCAGGATCCGCTGCAGGGAATTCATGAAGCTGTTGGCGCTCCCGAGCGTCTGGACGATACACTTCTTGATCGACTGCTCACACGTTGCGCGGATCATCTTAGTCTGCTTTCTGCACCGGCCTCCCTTGAAAAGTCCTACGACTTTGGTGAGGAAACGTTTGATGGCCTCATGGATGTCATGAGAAATGGCGTTCCTTCAGTAATATTGGATGTTCCACATCAATGGACGGCCTGGGTTCGCCGCATCATGTCATCCACCGATGAGATCGTCATCGTGGCTGAGCCAGAGCTTGCTAATCTGCGCAATGCCAAGAACCTGATGGATAATATCAAGCAACTGCGGCCAAACGACCCCACGCCGCAATTGGTGCTTAATCGAGTTGGTGTTCCAAAGCGCCCGGAAATCAAACCCGATGAATTTGCCAGCGCGCTGGAAGTGGACCCTATTGCCGTTATTCCCTTTGAGCCGCAACTGTTTGGCACGGCATCGAACAACGGTCAGATGATTTCCGAAGTTGATGGAAAAAATCAGGTCGGCGGCATGATCGATACAATTGCCCAAGTTGTCACTGGTCGGATGGAAGTCAGAAAGCCCAAGAAATCACCACTTGGACCAATCCTGGCCCGGCTGCGCGGAAAATCAAAAGAAGCTTGATTTATTAGTTGAGGAAATCGTCCGATGTTCGGTAAACGTAGCAACATAGGTGCGGACAGTCGGCCTCCTGCGGCAACAAGCAACGTGGAAGTTGATGCTGCCCCGGTGCCGGAGAAAACTACCGCGCCGCCCGCGGTGCAAGCAGCGCCGCGTTCTGAGCCTGAGCCGGAAAGCAAGCCGAAGCCAACTACTGTTGAGGCCCCCGCTGCTGCGAGTTCGGCAGCATCTGGAAATACAGGACGTCGCTCGGAAGAGTATTACGACACAAAAACCTCGATCTTCTCGGCACTTATTGAAGCGATCGATCTGTCTCAACTTGCCCGCCTGGACGCTGATTCCGCCCGCGAGGAAATACGAGATATTGTCAATGATATCATTGCGTTAAAGAATGTTGTGATGTCAATTTCCGAGCAGGAAGACTTGCTCGACGACATTTGTAACGATGTTCTGGGATACGGTCCACTTGAGCCGTTGCTGGCACGGGACGACATTGCCGATGTGATGGTGAATGGTGCAGACACGGTCTACATCGAAACGGCTGGTAAGGTGGAAGTGACGGGCATCCATTTCCGTGACAACCAGCAACTCATGAATATCTGCCAACGGATTGTGAGTCAGGTCGGCCGTCGGGTCGATGAATCAAGCCCGATCTGTGACGCCCGTCTTCCCGATGGTTCGCGTGTAAACGTGATCGCGCCACCGCTGGCTATTGATGGTCCTGCACTGACAATTCGTAAATTTAAGAAGGACAAGCTAACGCTCGACCAACTGGTCAGTTTCGGCTCGATATCTCCTGAAGGCGCTGATATTCTGCAGATTATCGGCCGCGTACAATGTAATACCATTATTTCCGGTGGTACGGGTTCAGGCAAGACGACCCTGCTGAACTGCCTGACACGATATATCGACATCGAAGAACGGATCATTACCTGCGAAGATTCGGCTGAGCTCCAGTTGCAGCAGCCGCACGTGGTGCGCTTGGAAACTCGACCTCCCAACCTGGAGGGCGAGGGGCAGGTCACCATGACGGATCTCGTCAAGAACTGTCTTCGTATGCGCCCTGAACGGATTATTGTTGGTGAGGTTCGCGGACCCGAAGTATTCGATTTGTTGCAGGCGATGAACACCGGCCACGATGGTTCAATGGGAACCATTCACTCCAACAGTCCACGTGAATGTCTCAAGCGTATGGAATCGATGATTGCAATGGGGGGTTATAATCTTCCGGCAAAAACCGTCCGTGAGATCATCGTTGGATCGGTCGACGTCATTGTGCAGGCTGCCCGTCTCAGGGACGGATCCAGACGTATCACGCATATAACGGAAGTGCTTGGCATGGAAGGCGATGTCGTCATTACCCAGGATCTATTCGTTTACGATATCCAAGGTGAAGACGCGGATGGAAATGTTCTTGGAACCCACCGCTCAACGGGAATTGGGCAACCGAAATTCTGGGATAGAGCACGGTACTTTAACGAACATCATCGTCTCGCTACTGCCTTGGATAAAGCCAACACCGGCGAAGAAGTCTAACAGCATAGGAGGAGCGGGTGTTTTCTGACCAATTATTATTGTTCGCGGTCGTCGGCCTCATCGTTATCAGCGCCGGGGCATTTGCGTACGTCTTATTGCAACCGAAAATCTCTGGTGATGAAAAACGCGATGCTCGCGTCAAGCAAGCATCGATATCGCGTGCGGAACAAATCAAATCCGGACGAGCAAACCAGGATATCGGCAAACGTCGCAAAAATATTCAAGATACGCTCGGCGAAATCGAAAAGAAGCAACAAGCCAAAGCCAAGAATAATACCAACCCGCCACTTGCAATGCGGCTGCAGCAGGCGGGGCTGTCCTGGTCGAAAAACACATTTTACTTGTTCAGTGTTGGTTGCAGTGTAGCATTGTGTGTTTTCTCACTGATAATGCAGTATCCGATTTACGTGACCGTCGGTTTGACACTCGCCGGCTTACTCGGTGTGCCAAGATGGTATGTGAACAGACGACGTAAGAAACGCAGGCTCGCATTTCTTGAAGAATTGCCCAATGCGGTTGATGTCATTGTGCGTGGGGTGAAATCCGGCTTGCCACTGGGCGACTGCCTGCAGATGATTGCTTCAGAAGCAAAAGAGCCTGTGAAAAGTGAATTCGCTGCTCTGGTAGAGTCTCAAAAAGTCGGCCTGAGTCTTTCGGAAGCAGTGGCACGTCTTCCGGAAAGTATGCCAATTCAGGAAGCGAATTTTTTCGCTATCGTGATTTCAATTCAGTCACAGGCAGGTGGTAACCTTTCCGAAGCCTTGGGTAATCTTTCAAACGTTTTGCGTGAACGCAAGAAGATGAAGGGTAAAATCCAGGCCATGAGTATGGAAGCAAAAGCCTCCGCGGGGATCATTGGTGCGTTGCCAATTGTTGTCATGGGTATCGTATCTCTGACGAGCCCTGATTACATTTCTCCGCTTTTCACTGAACCAACGGGCAATATCATTCTGGGCGTCAGCGGATTCTGGATGTTCAGCGGCGTGATGATCATGAAAAAAATGATCAATTTCGATGTTTAGGAGTCAGCAATGTCGCTTTCTTTGAATTATCTCGCAAGCCAAGAATTTTTGGTATCTCTACTGACTGTCATTGCAGTTTCAGCGACGTTTTTTACCGTTATTATGCCTTTTTTTGAAAAGGATACGTTGAAGGCTCGGATGAAATCGGTCGCAACCGAACGCGATAAAATTCGCGAAAGAGAACGTGCGAACATGAGTTCGGTGATCGCGAAGCCTTCATTACGGCAGGAACCAAAGAAAAATATTCGAGACCTGGTCGATAAGTTCAATCTACGCAATGTCCTGGCAGACGAGAATTCTGTCATGAAATTGCGTATGGCCGGGTTGAGAGGACAAAAGCCGCTCTATATGTTTGTGGCTGCACGCGTCCTGATACCGACAATCCTGTTCTCGATCGTGATGTTTTATATGTTTGCGATCTTGCCGGGGGACCGGCCGGCAATGCTGAAAATAGGTGTGGCAACGCTGGCAGCACTTATTGGTTTGTATCTTCCGAACGTGATGCTCACGAACATCATTCAGAAGCGTCAGAAATCTATTCAGGCTGCTTGGCCGGACGCCTTGGATCTGTCATTGATCTGTGTGGAATCCGGTATGTCGGTGGAAGCATCTTTCAGAAAGGTGGCAGAGGAAATTGGCGCTCAATCGGTTCCGTTGGCCGAGGAGCTATCTCTGACTACAGCAGAGTTGTCCTATCTTCCTGAAAGAAAACAGGCTTTTGAGAATCTGGCCACCAGAACTGGCCTGGATACAGTCAAGGCGATGACGACGGCCCTTATCCAGGCCGAACGCTACGGAACGCCTCTTGGTGTTTCATTTCGGGTGATGGCCGAAGAAAGTCGGACGATGCGCATGCAGGCAGCTGAGAAGAAAGCGGCTTCGCTTCCACCCAAACTGACTGTGCCGATGATCGTGTTCTTCCTGCCGGTACTTTTCGCAGTCATCATGGGTCCGGCAATTATGAGCATTAACAAAATCTGACAAAAATCTACTCACTGGTGTCAAAGAAAAAGACCGGCTTGAAGCCGGTCTTTTTTTATTTGTTGCTTCGCTTCGGATTGAGTTTGAAGAGTTCGCTATCTAATCAATGGCGCTCAATTGTCCCAGCAAATTCACCCTTTTTTGTCTTTGGATTTGATTTCCTGCCAGGTGTTGCGCTGGCTGAGCATGCCTTTGAGATAGGCGATATTTGCTTCGGCCTGTTGAGGGACCAGTTCGGCACGAGCGATGTTTTCAGCGTCTTCAAACCGTCCCTGTAAGCCCACTACCAGTGCCAGATTCTGGCGGATACGGCTGTCGGCGTTGGGATGACCAAGTGCTTCCCGGAGGAGTTTCTCAGCCTGCTTCAGATCGCCGGACAGCGTGTAAGACATGGCCAGGTTGTTGAGGACACTTGGAGTTCCAGGTGCAATTTTCAGAGCTTCACGATAAATCTTCTGCGCTTGCTTGGGCTGTCCCTGTTGGTCCAAAATTGTCGCTTCGGCCGACAGAAGCCGCCAGTCGGGTTGATCTGGACGATGCGCACCGCGAATGACTTTCAGAGCTTCGTCCAGCCTGCCGTTCATGGCAAGAACTTTGCCGTAAGCAGCCGATATTTCCCGGTCTTCACCGTTTTTAATCAGACCCTTACGCAGCACAGCCAATGCTTGGGGAAGCTGGTCATTCCGTCGCAACGCTGCGGCGTAATTGAGCACGTTGTCTCGAGAGTCTGGTGCCTTTTTGTAGCGTTTACCCCATACGTTCACGGCTTCACGTGCTTGAGCGCTTCCAGGCATCGCTGATCCGGCAACAGCGGACGGTGAAGTATGGCTAGAAACAGAGGATTGCTTGGTTGAGGCACAACCGGATACCATCAGTGCACCAGCAACGGCCACGAGCATCGTCGTCGTGCGAAGGCGCAGTCGGCCACGTGATACAATGTTGGAAGTCATAACTGTCTCCAGCGTGTTTATGCATTGAGTATTTCTTACATTTAGCAATAAGCTGTTAACCCTAATGCGAGGTTAAGACAGGCTTTTTCCGTTGCAAACTGACGTCGGGCTTTCTACCTTCTGCGCAGAATTTGAGTCTCAAACCGTTTGTCCCATCACAAGGAGTCGTCCGTGGTAGAGATGTTTTTGTCTCCAGATCAATCCCCTGAAGCGATTGCGGTTTTCAGCGTGACACCAGACAGTCTGGAAGCTTTGCTGGCGAAACTTGGGCCTTTGGCTGAACATTGGGTCGATGCGAACGGCTACGGTGCAAAACCGCTGAGTGTTCTGGTACTACCGAGTGATCAGGGGGCGGTATCGGCTGTCTTATTTGGCGCCCCCTCGGCGGAACAGAGGTTGGGTGCAGGTGCCCTCGCAAAGAAACTTCCCGCAGGTAGCTATTTCCTTTCCGATGGGTTTGAAGACAAGGGCAGGGACTCCCTTGCCTTTGCCCTGGGAAGTTACAACTTTGATTTTTATAAGAAAGTCGACAGCACTATGGGGCCGAAACTTGCTGTCGACCCGGCCCTGGACGTGGAGGAACTGTCTTCTGTCATTGATGGCGTTGGTATAGCGCGCGATCTGATCAACACACCGGCAATTGACATGGGCCCGGCAGATCTGGCCGAGCAGGCTGAGACCCTGTTTTCCACTCATGGCGGGACGTGCAATATCACTTGCGGGTCGGAATTGTTGCGGGATAATTTTCCTCTTATTCACGCAGTTGGCGCTGCAAGTCACCGGGAACCGCGGCTCATCGATCTGGCCTGGGGGGATACTAGCCATCCGAAAGTGACCTTGGTGGGGAAAGGCGTTTGCTTCGATACGGGAGGCCTCAATCTAAAGCCCGGCAATTCCATGGCGTTGATGAAAAAGGATATGGGTGGCGCTGCCAATGTCTTGGGCCTCGCATCGATGATTATGGCACAGCAACTGCCGGTCTGTTTGCGTGTTCTCATTCCTGCCGTTGAAAATGCCGTATCCGGTCCGGCATTTCGACCCGGTGATATTCTGACAAGTCGGACTGGTCTGACGATAGAAATTGGCAATACAGATGCTGAGGGGCGCTTGGTCCTTGCTGACGCGCTTGCGCTCGCTGATGAGGAAGCACCTGATCTGTTGATCGATATGGCAACGCTCACCGGTGCCGCAAGGGTTGCGCTTGGACCTGAATTGCCGCCCTTCTATACCGATGATGAAGATTTTGCGGCCCAACTGGGCGATTGCGCTGCAGCGACACAGGATCCGCTTTGGCGCCTGCCGCTTTGGAAACCATATTTGAAACTGATGGATTCCGGAGTTGCCGAGACCAATAATATTTCCGGTGGTCCGTTTGCCGGCTCAATTACAGCGGCACTGTTTCTATCCCGATTTGTAGAAAACGCGAAAACGTGGGCTCACCTGGATATTTATGGCTGGAACCCGACCGCGAAACCACATTGTCCCGTTGGTGGGGAAGCACAGGGCATTCGCGCACTCTACCAATTGATCAAGGAACGTTTTGCTAGCTGACTGCCAAGTAATTTCAGCAATTGCCATAATTCGCGTCAAAAGGCTATAACGGTTCCGAAACAAAGTGGGCAACGGAAAACGTGCCCGCTCAATTTGCGATTGCATGCGAAATCGGTCGCGACCGTACACAGGTCGGCGGTCACTATTCTACACGCTCTGATTTGAGCGGTCTTGCAATTGATTGAGCGAAACAAGTTGAGTGAGTTTGTTATGGCAACGGAACTTCGCCCCTCTCAGGCCTTGAAATTGTGGCAACAGGCGACACTTGACCTGGTCAGGGATGATGAGCCTGATCTATCACTCAGGCAGATGGCGATCTTGTTGACGGTTTATCTGGAGGCGCCTCCCCATACAGTGCGTGATCTCGCGGTTAAACTTGGTGTCACCAAACCGGCGATCACGCGGGCGCTGGATACCATGGGACGCATGAAGCTGATCAGCCGGAAGCGGGACGTTTCCGACAGGCGGAATGTCCTGATCGGACGGACCGTTGAAGGTGTTCTTTATGTGGAGAAACTTGCTGATTTGATTGTTGGTACAGCCAAAGAGTTGCCCAGATGAGCGAACCTGATCGACGCGTAACGCCATACCGCCCTGAAATTGCGGCTGCTTTTCTCGCAGGAAAGGTGGAGGCATCCAAGTTTGTTTCGGGGGAAAAACGTCGCGTTGCAATCTCACAGGTCCAGATGCGCCGAGAGCCCAATACCGCCCACAGCATCGAAACAGAACTACTTTTTGGTGAAGATGTCATTGTTTATGAGACCACACCGGAAGGGTGGGCGTGGGTGCAAAGTGACGTTGATGATTATGTGGGGTGGATCAGAGGTGACGCACTGATTGAAGCACAGCAGGATGCCACTCATCGGGTCAATGCCGTACGCACACATTTGTATCCTCGACCCGAACTGCGGGAGCCGCCCGTAGCCTGTCTGTCCATGGGAGCAAGACTGACTGTCATTGATGAGGTGACGGTGCGGGGTAACCGGTACGCGGTCCTTAGCGATGGGACAGCCATCGTGCCGCAACATATCTGCGCTATTGAAACAGCGGAGACCGACTTTGTCACGGTTGCCAGTCGATTTATTGAAACACCCTATCTTTGGGGTGGTCGCACCAGTATCGGACTGGATTGCTCTGCGCTGGTTCAACTCTCGCTTCAGGCGTGCGGTGCAGAATGTCCAAGAGACAGCGATATGCAAGAAAGACAACTCGGAGAAAGCATCGATATATCAGCGGGATTGCCGGCTTTTCTCCGGGGAGATCTTGTTTTCTGGAAGGGCCATGTCGGTATTGTTGAAGATGAAACATCGCTTCTCCATGCAAATGGAAAGACAATGTCGGTTGCAAGAGAACCGCTTGAGGGTGCTTTGAGTCGGATTGCCGCGGAAGAATGGGGTGCTGTGACGCGTGTTCGCCGACTATCAGACCATGTTTGATTGCAAATCGTGGCGTTGGGCCAAATGATCCCGTTATGCTCCGTGAGAGAGCTCAGTATCCGCGTTCCCTGTCAACGATATTGTGGAGTGTGCCTCGTTCCTCGAAACCTCTGATCTGGGCGGCAATATAGGAAGCCAGTTTTGCCGGATCAGAATCGGCCGCTACGTGCGGTGTCACGATCACTTTGGGTTGCGTCCATAATTCAGAATCCATTGGCAGTGGTTCGTTTTCAAAAACATCCAGAGAAGCACCACTAAGAACACCGTCCTTCAACGCTTGCACGATGTCATGATCAATCTGTGTTTTTCCTCGGCCGGCGTTGATAAGAACTGGTCCGCCCAGAGCGTCGTGGCCTCTGAGTTGGCGAAACAGATCGATAGACAGAATGCCTTCGGTTTCCGGTGTATGAGGGAGCAAACTGACCAGAATGTCGGTTTCACAAAGAAACGCGTTTAGCTCGCTGTGACCGGCAAAGGTTTTGATCCCGTCTAGTGTCTTCCGGGATCGGCCCCAACCGATGACTGGAAAGCCGATTGCTTTCAGGAGATTTGCTGCATGCAGGCCCAGGACACCGATGCCGAGAACACCGACCGTCACTGCTGACGCAGCTGGTTGAGGAATGGGTTGCCAGAGTAAATCGCGTTGTTGGGCGGCATACTGAGAAGCCCGGCGCAAATGGGACAGGGTTTGAAGAACTATCCACTCTCCCATTCTTGCCGTCAGATCCGGATCAACAACCCGGACCAGGGGGCATGATGGCAGGTCGGAGTCCTGCAGAATGTGGTCAACACCGGCACCCAATGAAAATAGAACCGACAGATTGGGAAATTTCGCACAGAGTCCCCGTGGGGGTTTCCAAGCCAGAAGGTAGCGAATGTCCGCTCTTTCTTCTGCGCTGAATTTTCGATCTTCATGCCACGTCTGAATTTTTCTGGTCGGCAGTTCGGTTTGAAGCCGTTCGGCCCAGGTATCCGGATCCCAGCCGGACACAGCAACAACAATGGACATACTGTAACTCTTCTTATCCTAGACGATGATTTCGAGTATTTGATGGAAGATCAGCTTTCAGGCAAGCTGTCTGTTCAATCAATTGCTTCCCTCCGAGAAGCTTCGCAGTACTAGCCAGCAGCTGAACCACCGGTCAATTGAACAGGTTGCTCATCGTTAGTCAGTTCGCCGAGTTCCAGGTCCTCGATGTTGCGCGACCGTTTGGTCACCTTGTCTGTGGAGATCAGAATCTGATCAATATCCTTTTGAGACTGCGAAAAGTGGGATTGAAGTTTACGGACTCGATCATCCAGCCGACCAATATCCTGCATCAACCGCCCGACCTCTGCTTGGATCAGGTGCGCCTGTTCGCGCATCTTAGCATCTTTCAAGACGGATTGGATGACCTGAATCGACAGGTTGAGCAGGCTGGGCGAAACGAGAATGACGCGCGCTCTATGAGCTTTCTGAATTACATCCTCAAAGTTTTCATGCAATTCTGCGAAAACGCTTTCGGAAGGAACAAACATAAAGGCGGTGTCCTGCGTTTCCCCAGGCAGGAGATAGCGGTCTGAGATGTCGCCAATGTGTTTGGCCATATCGCGTCGGAATTGAGCATGAGCCGCTTTCAGTTCTTCTGAAAGCGCGGCGTCTCTGATCATGTTGAACGCTTCAAGCGGGAACTTTGCGTCGATCACCAGCGGCGGTGCATCGTTAGGCATGAGAATGAGACAGTCAGGCCGTGTGTCATTGGACAGCATGCCCTGAAACACATAGGCGGATGCGGGCAGGGCATCTTGAATGATGGCTTCCATGCGTCCCTGCCCAAACGCACCGCGGGATTGTTTGTTTGAAAGAATATTCTGAAGTTCCGTTACTTGACCGGAAAGATCGCTGATTGTCTTCTGCGCGCGGTCGATAACTGCCAGCCGTTCATGAACTGCGGTCAATCCTTCCTGCGTGGATTTGGTTGTTTGCACCATGGACTGGCCAATTTTTTGGCCGAGCCCGTCCATACGTTCATTCAATCCGCGCGACAAGTCGGCCTGGCGTGTGCCGAAGACTTCCGCCATGGTTTGCATCCGGCCGGTCATTTCAGACTGAGTTTTCATCAGCTCTCCCAGCCGCAGTTCCATCTCCCGCGTCTGAGCCTGTGCTGCTGCTTCCGCGTCTCCCCGACGTCGTGATTGACGCATCGCCTGAATCCACAAGACAAGCAGCAAAAACAAAGCCGTGCACGCAGCATAAATGAGAAATTCGGCCAGCGTGATCTGTCGATTGCCGATCTGAAAAAGTACCTGATCCATGAAACAAACATAGAACGATTCGCGCGCTGTTGCTTCCCTGTGCTGCGGCAGATTGACTTGGCGCAGAATTTTATTCGTAAAGCGAACAACTTGACCCCGGCAAATCTTGACCGGATGCGATCAAACGATTGACCGTTTGCGTGAGATTCCTTATCTGAACCCCATGAGTAAAAGAGAAATCGTATTATTGCCGGACCCGGTCTTGCGGCAGGTTTGCCAGCCCATTGAAACTGTCGACGACGAAATCCGTCAACTGGCCGACGATATGCTGGAGACAATGTATGACGCTCCGGGAATTGGTCTCGCCGCCATACAGATTGCGGTCGCCAAGCGAATGCTTGTGCTTGATGTTGCCAAAGAGGAAGAGCCGGAAAATCCCATGGTGTTCATCAATCCCGAAATCGTCTGGCAGTCAGAAGATACCAGCGTCTATCAGGAAGGCTGTCTTTCCATCCCGGAATTTTTTGAGGATGTAGAACGACCGACCAGCATTGGCGTGACTTTTCAGGATCGCGACGGTGAGAAGCGGGAAATCGAAGCGGACGGATTGCTGGCAACGTGCCTCCAGCATGAGATCGACCATCTCAATGGAGTATTGTTCATCGATCACATTTCGAAACTGAAGCGGGACCGGGTCGTCAAGAAATTCACAAAACAGGCTAAAATGGCGGCCAAGGCCTGAATCAATTTCTCAGTTTCGAGTGTATTAAGATCAGGGTATCTCTCCGGATGGGGCGGGAGCGACAATGGATTTTGCCTATTTTCTGAAAGTTTTTGCGGCGCTTTTTGCGATCATGAGCCCGATTGCAAACCTGCCGGTATTTCTATCGCTGACGGCGGACAGGGATAGTGCAGGCAAACGCCGCGTCGCAGTCACGACCATTGTCGGTATTACGGTTGGTTCTCTTGTGACGGTATTTGCCGGCGATGCGATACTGAAATTGTTTGGCATCAGCATCGATGCCTTTCGCTTGGCGGGTGGACTGCTGATCCTCTTTATCGCGCTGAACATGCTGCATGGCAATGAAAGCAGCGCTCATGCGGGTACCGAAAAGGAAAAAGCGCGCCATGCGGAGCAGGATAATCCGGGTATCTATCCGCTGACCGTTCCGATTTTGCTGGGTCCGGGTACGATCTCCTCCATGGTTATTTTTCGGCAGCAGGCAACGAGTTTTTCAATGGAAATGGCATTCGGATTGGCTGTCGCCGCCAGTGTTGCGCTGATCTCCGTCACTTTTCTGGCTGCGCCGTTTTTGTCGCGACTGTTGAGCGATACAGCCACGAGCATCATGAGTCGTCTCATGGGCATGATCCTGGCAGCAATTGCCATGGAAATGATGGTTGATAGTCTGAAGGGAATGTTGCCCGGACTGGCCGGATAAACAATCGCCTGGATGTGATGCCTGAGCAGTGGGACGAGCTGTGAGTTAAAAGGAAACCGTTGTGCGTGTGATATTTATGGGAACACCGGACTTTTCCGTTCCTCCATTGCTTGAAATTGTCGGGCAGGGACATGATGTCGGTGCCTGTTATTCTCAGCCTCCGCGCCCTGCAGGGCGTGGAATGGAGCCGAAAAAATCACCAGTCCATAAACAGGCCGAAGCACTGGGAATTCCGGTGCTGACACCAAAGTCGCTGAAGGATACGTCCGCACAGGAGCAATTTGCCGGGTTTGAGCCTGAGGTTGCTGTCGTTGTTGCCTATGGTCTTCTTCTGCCTGCTTCCGTATTAGATGCGCCGAAGTTCGGCTGCCTCAATTTACATGCGTCTTTGCTCCCCCGCTGGCGGGGGGCTGCCCCAATTAACCGAGCGATTATGGCAGGCGATAGAGAATCCGGCATTGAGGTGATGAAAATGGAGGCCGGCCTTGATACCGGTCCTGTTTGCATGGCGGAGCGAGTAGAAATCGGTCCTGATATGACGGCGGGAGATCTTCATGATCAGCTGTCGGTTCTGGGTGGAGACCTGATTGGCCGAGCATTGGCCGCCCTGTCCAGAGACGGGTTGTCGGCAACACCGCAGAATACAAAGGGAGTAACCTATGCAGCCAAACTCTCCAAAGGCGAGACGCGTATTGACTGGCAAAAGCCTGCGATGGAAGTCCATAATCACATTCGCGGACTTTCGCCATTTCCCGGCGCCTGGTGCGAAATGACCTTTGGCAGTAAATTGGAGCGTGTAAAAATTTTGCGTTCCAGGTTTGTCGAGAACGGGCAATCAAAAAGAGCGGGAGAGATCCTGGATAACCAGTTGACGGTCTCTTGTGGCTCGGGCGTCATTCAACTTATCGAGCTTCAAAGAGCCGGTAAAAAACCGATGAAGACAGAGGAATTTCAGCGCGGTGCGAAAATTGCAGCTGGTGAGATTTTGCTCTGAAAAGGCGGACCTTGGCCGATGGCAACTGATATGGCACAGACTGTTTCTATTCGAGTCGCAACGAAGACCGACCAAGAGGCAATTCGCCAATTGACGGAGGAGGCATTTGCTCGAACCGCTGAAGCCCGGCTGGTTGATGCGTTGCGGGCCTGCAATGCTCTGGACCTGGAATATGTTGGCATTGATGGTGATGGTAAGGTTGTCGGACATGTTGCCTTTTCGACGGTGACCGGTGCTGGTCCGGAACATCGATTGAAAATGACGTGTCTTGCACCAATTTCCGTCAGCGTCGCGTTACAGAATACAGGTATTGGCAGCGCAATGATCGAGCAGTGTCTTGAAATTCTGAAATCTCAGAATTTCGATCTTGTTCTTGTGCTGGGCCCGCCAGCTTATTACACCCGCTTTGGTTTTGATCCGGTTCTGGCTCAAAAGGTCACCGCTCCCTATGCCGGCGACGCCTTTATGGCTATGGCTTTCACCGCAGCGGTTGAAAAAGCCTTGCCGATTGAAGTGACATTCGCAACACCCTTCTCCAGATTCGAATAGGCCCCATGCCACGCTACAAGCTGATAATTGAATATCACGGCGCACCTTATGTCGGCTGGCAGCGTCAGAGTAATGGGCATTCCGTGCAGGGGGCCCTTGAGAAAGCGGTTTATGAGTTTTGCGGTGAAACCGTCACGATTGGCGGTGCAGGGCGCACCGACACCGGGGTGCACGCGCTGGGGCAGGTCGCCCATGTCGATCTGCAAAAGGATTGGCCGGCTGAAAAGGTGCAATTGGCCATCAATGCGAAGCTCAAGGGTTCAGGGGAAAAAGTTGTTGTCATGGGGTCCCAACAGATGGAGGAAGGGTGGGATTCCCGCTTCTCCGCCATCAGGCGACACTACCGGTATCGCCTCATCAATCGACGCCCTCGGCTAACAATTGAACGCGGGTTGGCATGGCATTGCAATCAACCTCTTGATGTGGACGCCATGAATGAAGCGGCACAGGTGCTTGTCGGGCATCATGATTTTACGACATTTCGGCACAGTCGTTGTCAGGCGAAAAGCCCGCTAAAAACGCTCGAAGCGCTCACTGTCAGGCGGGGAGAGGATGATCTGATTCTGGTTGAAACATCATCCCGGTCTTTTCTGCACAATCAGGTTCGGTCCATGGTCGGCTCGTTGAGGCTGGTTGGCGAGAACCGGTGGTCCGGAGATGATTTAGAAAATGCGCTGGATGCACGAGATCGTGCTGCGTGCGGACCAGTCGCCCCCCCGGACGGCCTCTATCTCACCAAAGTGGATTATTAGAGGAGCACGCTAGTTTGCCTTTTGGTCGTCCAAGCACGTCGTTGTGAGAGACTCAGGCGACTTCGACGATGTCATCCATGATGATGTTCGCTTCTCGGTCCTGCTCGTCGAGCTCACGAAAAAACTCCTCGACCGGCTGGTCTTCTTTCGCTTCCGTCGGTGCTGACACGACAGGCGCTTGAGTGGTCGACGCCTGAGTGGTCGACGCTTGAGTGCCAGTGGCCGGTGCTGCTGTGACTGGAGCAACTGTGGGATTATCGTCCACTGCTACGCCATCACTGCCATCCTGAGCAAAGGGCATTTTGGCGACCTTCTCGTAAAGAGAGACGAAATGATTGAGGTCTTTTAGCTCAGCTTCCAACTTGTTACGATGGGCCAGTGCCTTTTCATAGACGCTGTCGGACATTTCGAATTCTCCTCTCGCGAGTGATTTGGAAGGAATGCTTTTCCCATTCAAACCCGGCCCGCTGCATCATCGATCGCATTCATCCACGTCAATACCATAATAATAACGGTGATTTTACAGATTTGTTAACCGTTTGAGACGTTGAGGGGACTCATCAACAGATGATTTGCTGTATTCACGCGCATTTATACGCTCAAATGCCGATAGTATGTCCGATGAATAATTCGACAACAAGACTCAGAACAAAGTTGAATGCAACCAAACCGATTGCAACGCCCATTGTTGTCAGCGTTGCGATTCTTGCTACTGTGTACTGATATCGCAGAACAAAAATGGTGCACATGAGCTGCAATAGGAGCAGAGCATCAACTGATACGACTCCGAATGAATACAGTAGGTAAGGCGGTAGTAAGATGATAGCGACGAAGATCATGGACCAGTTGTAGGCGACAATATAAGGCGCGTAAGCTCGCGCAAAACCAAGTGGTCGCGCCAGAATTGCCAGAATTGCCGGGTAGGCAATCCAATCAATACCAATGGTCAAAACTCCCGAAACAAAAAACCGCCCTTCCGGAAATGTTTCGTTCGAGAACGCAGATTGGGTCAAATAGAGTTTTCGTTCCACGCTGAACAATAAAAGATAAAATGGTATCAGCAGAAGAATGACCTGGAACGAACGCCAAAATCCGCTCAACGAGGTATCGAACTCGCGCATGCCTTCGCGGCGCCCGCGCAGCAGCAGATAGGCGCCTCGAAAAGAGCGGGAGATTTCATCGGTTGTAATCATGGGGCCGGTTTTCTAATGCTCAAAATAGTCGACGAGGAATCGGTAATAAATACGGCATAATGTCTCAAGGTCGGCTGTGGCAATTTGCTCGTCGATCTGATGCATCGTTTGGCTGATCAGTCCAAATTCTACCACCGGGCAGTAGTTTTTGATAAATCGGGCGTCAGATGTACCGCCGCCGGTTGACAGCTCTGGTTTTCGATTGATTTCCGCTTCAATAGCGCCGGAAAGAGTCCCGATCAGGGCCTCGTCTCTGGTTAGAAAGCTATCACTGCTGCCTGCAGCAAAAGACAACACCCAATCAGCGCCTGACTGCTGGACACTTGCACTCAAACTCTCTTTCAGATGCTCAGCCAGAGCTGCCTGAGACCACTG
The DNA here is from genome assembly GCA_039976075.1 of Stappiaceae bacterium. GTDB lineage: Bacteria > Pseudomonadota > Alphaproteobacteria > Rhizobiales > Stappiaceae > JBDWFY01. The sequence continues at coordinate 251,631 of JBDWFY010000018.1, read as the reverse complement.
ATCGTTAAAGCGTATGTTGAATCGGGCCACCGCTCTTTCAGGGATTACGTTAGAGGCTGAATTACCGATATCAATGCTGGTCACTTCCAGGTTCGAAGGTTGAAAACGTTCATTGCCCGCATCAAGTTCAAGCTGGTTGAACGTGTTCAAAAGGGAGATCAGTTGCGGAACGGGATTTACAGCCAGGTGCGGGTAGGCCACATGCCCCTGCTTGCCGGTTACCGTCAATACTCCCGATAATGATCCGCGTCGTCCGACTTTGATTGTGTCACCGATTTGCGCCGGGTTGGTTGGCTCGCCGACAATGCAGGCGTCGAACTTTTCTCCCTGTTCTTCACACCATTGAAGCAGCTTTTTTGTGCCATTTACTGCGGGACCCTCTTCATCTCCGGTAATGAGGAAAGACAAAGTACCGTTGAAATCGGTGGCTCGACTGCTGAGAAATTCAAGGGCGGCGGCAACGAACGCACCAATGCCACCTTTCATATCTACCGCACCTCGCCCGATAAGAACGCCGTCTGTCGTGGTCCCCGCAAACGGATCATGCGACCAACTCTCAATCGATCCGACAGGCACAACGTCCGTATGTCCGGCAAAGACGAAATGGGGCGATCCTGACCCGAAACTGGCAAACAGATTTTCCACATCGGGAGTGTCTTGATCAGCAAAAACCGGTCGGGAAACCTTGAACCCCGCCTGACTTAAAATACTCTCAAGGTAGGACAGTGCTCCTGCTTCGGCCGGCGTCACAGAGGGGCAACGGATTAGTTCGCGCGTGATTTCAATCACATTGCTGGGGAAAATGTCGGTCATGATTAGGGTTTAGCGATTGGGTGTGAGCGGGTCAATTGGCAAGTATGTTACTGTTGGAGCGCCACGTAACTACAAGGAATATTTGATCGATCTTGTGAATGCAATTTATAATAGTATGGACACATTGTTGTCCTTATTGGGGGAAATTTAATTAATCATTTACCATGATATGTGGCTTCAAATAGTTAACAACGTTACAAAATTAGATTTTAAGGCGCCCAATTTGGCCGAATATAAATGTTTATCGCGTCGATTGCCGACATTGGATAAAATAATAAAAATTTCCATAACTGGCGAAAATGTGTCAAAATTTCGACTTTAATGTGCCGATCGAATTTCGGATTTATAGATAAAATGTCAAGATCTTAAAATAATTGTTGCCAGCCAATAGCCAACACCAAAGAGAACATTCAAATAAAGGCGCACCAGGCACGCTGCACCGTTAGTAACAGATTTTGTTCTATTTATACCTTGTTTTGTGGTGGAGTATTTGGGTATCGGCCATATTTGTTTGGACCTGAATCTCCGGCAATCAATCCCAAAAATATTAGAAAAGCGAAATTCACCAACGGGACCAGAGCCAGGAGCGCAATAAACCCGGACAAACCTTTATCGTGCGCCCGTTTGACCACCAGCGCCAGCTCGCACCACACAAACAACAGCATAAATGGCAAGACGTAGGCAGGAATTTTCTCAATATCCTCGACGGTTTCGATTCCTCTGAAATGAGGCTGAATAACAATGAGCGAAATGATGTAGCAGAACCCAAATCCCAACCAGTAAATTTCGCGGGTGATCCTTCCGCTGAAACCGAAAAAAAGCCAGAGCATTTCTTTCAATGAGGCTTGAGCCGGTGTTGGGTTCTGAGTCATTCATTTACTCTAAAGGAAAGGTTGCGTGCGCCAGAAAGCAAAGATGCGGAAGGAAAACAAATCCCGACACATTTCGAAATTATCTCAGCTTAGCTAGTCGCTTGGCTTTATGATGGCAAGCCCTGAGCTGAATATATCGGCGGTTCAGCTCATTGGGCACGTCATTTTCGCATCAAAGTCAGATGACCTGCTTTCGAACGATGTCTGGTAGAAAGACTGTCGTCATTCGACGACCGGCAGTTTAAAAGTAGTGCAATCAACACTGTCTCGAGTCATTGCACTCGTCAGGCTCAAAAATATCCGGCAATTGCGTAAAGGACCATGATGAACCAGATTCTGCATGATTTTAGAAGCGACACAGTCACCAAACCGTCGGCAGCAATGCGGCAGGTCATTGCGGACGCGGAAGTGGGGGACGATGTTTTCGGTGATGATCCGACTGTGCTGCGCCTGGAAGCGATTGCTGCGGAGATGGCCGGTAAGGAAGCAGGTCTTTTTGTATCCTCCGGCACGCAGGCGAATTTGACGGCCCTGATGTCGCATTGCGCAAGAGGAGAGGAATATATTGTGGGGCAGATGCAGCACAATTACCGCTGGGAGGCGGGTGGTGCGGCGGTGCTTGGCAGTATCCAGCCTCAGCCCATCCCCAATCAGCCCGATGGAACGTTGCGTCTTGAAGATATCGAAGCCAATATCAAACCGGATGATTCGCATTTTGCCATCAGCCGCTTGCTGTCACTGGAAAATACGATTGGTGGCCAGATACTGCCCCTGACCTACATGTCCGAAGCGACGGCCCTGGCGCGCAAACACGGATTATCCTGCCATCTGGATGGCGCACGGGCTTTCAACGCGATCAAGGGTCTCAACGTATCACTATCGGAACTGGTCGCCGACTTCGATACGGTTTCTCTGTGTCTGTCCAAGGGTCTGGGGGCACCAGTTGGGTCGGTGTTGGTCGGACAACACGACCTTATTGCCCGCGCGCGACGATTGCGAAAGATGCTTGGCGGCGGCATGCGCCAAGTGGGCGTTCTGGCTGCTGCCGGGCTCTATGTGCTGGAGAACAATATCGACCGCCTCTCAGTTGACCACGCAAATGCAGCGCGTTTAGCGGAAGGGTTGGATGCATTTCCGGCATTGAACGTTCTGCGGCCGCAGACGAACATATTCTGGGTTGACGTGGATGAAGCGTGCGCGTCTGCATTTGCCGACTACCTGAGCGCGCAGGGGATAGGCGTCACCAGCCTGTATGGTGGCACGCGTCAAAGATGGGTAACGCACCTGGATGTTGACGAGAAAAACGTCGAGGACGCCCTACACAGTGTCGGGCGCTTCTTTGATCAACTCTAACTTTTGCAGACCGCGTATTTGGAGATTGCCCCGCGCGGTCTGTCTCAAGCCGACAATCTAGTCGCGAAGCAGGTCGTTGATGGACGTTTTTGAACGGGTCTGCTCATCAACTCTTTTGACGATAACCGCGCAGTAGAGGCCAGGCCCCGGTTGCCCGTTGGGCAGAGGCTTGCCGGGCATTGTCCCCGGAACGACAACCGAGTATGCCGGAACTTCGCCAATGAAAACCTCTCCGGTCGTTCTATCAACAATCTTGGTTGAGGCGCTGATGAATACACCCATCGACAGGACCGCGCCTTCGCGGACGATAACGCCTTCAACGACCTCAGAACGCGCTCCGATGAAGCAATTGTCTTCAATAATGACCGGACCTGCCTGAAGTGGCTCCAGAACGCCGCCAATGCCGACACCGCCGGAGAGGTGAACATTCTTGCCGATCTGTGCACAGGAGCCGACAGTGACCCATGTATCCACCATGGTTCCTTCGTCAACATAAGCGCCCAGATTGACGAAAGATGGCATCAGGACAGCGCCTTTGCCGATAAATGCGGAATGGCGCACGGTACAGTTGGGCACTGCACGAAAACCGGCATCCTGGAACTCGGTAGCGCCCCAGCCATTAAATTTGGACGCCACTTTGTCCCACCACACGCTTTGATCGGGACCACCCTTGATGACTTCCATCGGATTGAGCCGGAACGAAAGCAGTACGGCTTTTTTCGCCCACTGATTGACACTCCAGTCATTGCCGCTTTTCTCCGCGACCCTTATCTGACCCTTGTCCAGCAAGCCGAGTGTCGTTTCCACGGCCTGGCGGACATCTCCACCGGTTTGCGTATCGATCTCATCGCGTTTTTCGAAGGCCGCATCAATCGTTGCCGCGAGTTGTTGGATATCGGTGTTGCTCAGACTCATGAGATTGACGCTCCTGCTAGCGATACAAAACAGGCCAAGATGGCGGTTGTTGCGGTGCTAGTGGGGCAAGTGGACAAAGTCAATGGGCGGGTGGAATATTCAGCGTGATTGCCTCCCGATGGTACGAAGGCGGCCGTCCGGCATTGTATCGCCACGGCATAGTTTGCTAAGACCTTGCGTGCACCTTCCCGCCTGAGATGTTTCAATGGAAATCTGGATCCCAATCACGATAGCTGCGGCTTTTCTGCAAAACGTGCGCTCTGCGTTGCAGAAATATTTGAAAGGCCGTCTGTCCACGACCGGTGCGACCTTCGTTCGCTTTGGATACGGCTTTCCATTGGCTCTGCTCTATGCGGCGTTTCTGCATCTTGGCCTGGGATTGGAGATGCCTTCGCCCAATACGAGCTTTTATCTCTATATGATCGTTGGTGGCTTAGCGCAGATCTGGGCGACATTTTTGCTCGTTGCTCTGTTTTCGCTTCGAAACTTTGCGGTCGGAACGGCTTACTCCAAGACAGAACCGGTTCAGGCCGCCGTGTTTGGGCTGGTGCTTCTCAACGAACGAATGACGCCTGTAGCGATCTCCGCCATCGGTATCGCCGTGGTGGGTGTTATGATCATTTCGGTGGCACGACTGCAAATCAATGCCAAGACCTTACTCACTTCGCTGACGAGCCGCTCAGCGCTCATTGGACTGTTGTCGGGGGCATTGTTTGGTGTCTCCGCCGTTTGCTACCGGGGGGCATCCCTGTCGCTCGGAGGGCCGGGGTTTTTGATGCAGGCTGCCTATACGCTGGCAGTGGTGACGTTGTTTCAGACGCTGGTGATGCTGGCCTATATGGCCGCATTTGAGCGGAAGCAGATCAGAGCGGTTCTGGAAGCCTGGCGCCCGGCATGTATTGTTGGCTTGGCCGGCGTCGCCGGATCTGCGTGCTGGTTTACCGCAATGACCATCCAAAGTGCAGCTTACGTCCGGGCTCTTGGACAGATTGAACTGGTGTTCACGTTTGCCGTATCCTGGTTGTTCTTCAAAGAACGGCTTAACAGGCTGGAATTCGCAGGAATTGCTTTAATTCTCGGTGGCATCCTGTTGCTCCTGCTTGGCCGTTGAGATCAAGCCGAGGGAGTGAGTGAGCGCTGCCGCCTTATCAATTGAAACCGTTTTTACTGACTATCTTCGTCAAAAAAGCTCCCAGGTCGTCAGCCAGAAAATCTACATGGGCTTCATCGCGGCCTTCCAGTTCCCAATCTTCCCGGAACACTTCTCGCGTTCCCTGAGGAATGATCAGTGTCGTTGCCATACCCATGTGGTGAGGAACTTCAAGGTTGCGGGACAAATCTTCGAACATTCCTGATTTTGAGGGGTCGATGCCGTTTTTGCTCAAGAAAAGATCATAGGTTTCGCGGTGGGGCTTTGGCACCAGATCCGCTTCAATGATCCCGAAAATGTCTTCGAAATGATCAGTTATTCCCAGGATATTGGCAACATTCTCGGCATGTTTGCGCGTACCGTTCGTCATAATAAAGCGCCTGCCGGGAAGCTTGCGAATAGCGTTTTTCAGTGTCGGATCTGGGGGAATGACGGAATGATCGATATCGTGCACGAATTCCAGGAAACCGTCTGGTTCGATATCGTGTTCAATCATCAGCCCGCGGAGGGTTGTCCCGTACTTTTCATAATATCCCTTCTGAAGAACATGGGCATCGTCCTCGGAAACGCCAACGAGATCGCTGACATACAGCCTGATCTTCTCATTGATTTGTGAGAACAGATCGGTGTGCGCTGGATAAAGCGTATTGTCGAGATCGAAGATCCACTCCGTAATACCGGCAAATCGTGAGAGATCCATGAGGCCATAATCCTTAAAACGGTAGAGTGTCCCAAGGGTCCGTGCCCAAGTGATTTGACGATCTTACTTCCTGATCAGTTTGGATTTGGTCAACGGAATGTGGGAGGTGGAGGTTAAGTGCGGTTACAGCACTCTGCAACAACCCGTTACGGGTAGCATGATCACCAAGTGTTAGGGGAAAATAGGTCCTATTCGACAAATTACCAGCTCTGGCCGTCAGAACCTTGGTAACAATAATCAATAATATCTCGCTACGGCGTGATCAGCGTACCGGCACCGTGTTCTGTAAACAATTCCAGGAGCACAGCATGAGCGACCTTGCCATCCACGATCACAACACCTTCCACGCCTCCCTCAAGCGCTTGAATACAGGTTTCCACCTTGGGGATCATGCCGCCCGATACCGTGCCATCTGCTATCAATGCACGAGCCTGGGACACTGTGAGTTGTCGAATTAACGTGCCATCTTTGTCCAGCACACCGGGTACATCGGTTAGAAAAAGCAGCCGTTTGGCGTGAATTGCACCGGCCACCGCGCCGGCAAATGTATCGGCATTGACATTGTATGTTTCACCATCAATACCCGGTGCCACCGGCGCCACAACCGGAATAAGATCTTCTTTGAGTACAAGTTGTAAAACTGTTGGATTGACAGTTTTTGGATCGCCGACAAATCCCAGATCAACGATCTTTTCGATATTCGAGTCCGGATCAATAATTGTCCGCTTCAACTGCTCGGCAAGGACCATGTTTCCATCCTTGCCACACAGGCCCACTGCTCTCCCACCTTCGCGATTGATCGTGTGAACAATTTCCTTGTTGATGCTGCCCGCCAAAACCATCTCGACAATCTCAACGGTTGCCCGGTCCGTTACGCGCAGTCCGCCCCGAAATTCGCTTTCGATGCCCAGCCGTTTCAGCATGTTGCCAATCTGGGGGCCACCGCCATGGACTACAACAGGGTTCACGCCGGATTGCCGCAGCAGCGTTACGTCTCGCGCAAAGGCCTGGGACAGCTGTGCATTGCCCATCGCGTTGCCGCCGTACTTCACGACAACGGTTTCATTGTCGTACCGCTGCATATAGGGCAGCGCCTGTGCAATAATATGAGCGCGCGCGTGCGATGTGGTTTCATCGGCGGTTTTTTTCGCGGCGTCGGTTTCATTCAGGGACATACTCGATCCAATCCGGTGCGCTGGAACTGGCTGGCTCTATACCGCGTTTGTTACCGATCGACAATCGATCGATACAAGCCAAAATCTCCAATTTTCAAAAAAAAGAGTGTGGTAAGCCGTTACAAAGATTTACAAATCGGCAACCCTTGCGCCACATGGTGCAGCGGCGCTGTCCAGGATGACATCGAATTCCGAAGCTCTCATGGGTCGCGCAAAGTAATAGCCTTGCAGTTCGTCGCAACCAATTGCCGCCAGATATTCTGCTTGATCGGTGTTTTCAATACCTTCCGCCGTCACCGTCAGACCCAGACCTTTGGAAAGCATGGTGACCGCCTGCGCAATGACCAGTCCGCTGCCCCCTTCGCCGATATCAGCGACAAATTCCTTGTCAATCTTCATCCGATCGATCGGAAAATTCTGGAGGTGGCTCAGGGACGCGTATCCAGTACCAAAATCATCAAATGCGACGGTTACACCCTGTGAACGTACATCCATGAGCGCACGTTTTACTCCGATGCCTTCTTTCAGCAGCATCGTTTCCGTGACTTCCAATTCAAGCATTGAGGCCGGCAGGCCGGTTTTGTCCAGGATGTGTCGAACGATTGTCGGAAAGTCACGTTGCGTGAACTGGGATGGAGAGATGTTTACGGCGATCCGTCCGAAGGTTGGCGATGCATTGCACCAAATCTCGCCCTGCATACAAGCGGCTTCCAGTATCCAGTCGCTGATTGGTGTTGCCAATGGGCAAGACTCCATGATCTCCAGGAAGTCCTCCGGCAGCAACAAGCCATGTGAGGGATGATTCCAGCGCAGGAGAGCTTCAGCTCCGACAATTGCATGTGATTGGGCATGGACAATCGGTTGGTAGAAAAGTTCGAATTGCGAAAGGCGCAGTGCAGTCGACAATTCTGTAATTGTTCTACGTCGTTGATTGACGGCACTTCGCATGGTGGGCTGGAAGTGTCGGACACATTGTTTGCCGTCAAGTTTGGCCCGGTAAAGACTCAAATCCACATTGGACATGAGTTGACTGGTCGTGCTGCCGTTTTCCGGTCCCTGGGCAATTCCGATGCTCAGACTGCAACTGATCTGATTGGACCCCCATTTGAATGGATTGCCAACAAGATTTAACAGAGACTCCGCAGTTTCGCGTGCGCTCTCAATCGTGATTGATCGCTTGTCCAGGACCGCGAACTCGTCACCACCCAGCCGGGCGACGATGCATGTTGGATCAAATACCTCGCGTAATTGTGCTGCGACATGCTGAAGAAGGGCATCTCCAGCGGCATGGCCAAGCGTGTCGTTGACCTCCTTGAAACGGTCCAGATCCACAAGATAGACGGTTAGGGAGCAGTCCTCTTCTGCCGTCTCGAGCGCATCGTCAAGCGATTGTTCAAAACTGGTTCTGTTCGACAATCCCGTAAGACTGTCGTGAAGTGCGAGGTATTCGATGTGTCGACGCGCTTCTTCGTCTTTCGTAATCTCGTGACCAACACCGCGATATCCTGCAAATGATCCATCCGGTGCATAGACCGGTGTGCCGCTGATGCTGTTGGATACGACTTCACCGTTCTCGTTGACAAACGTGTATCGATAGTCTCGGAACGGTTTGCGATCGGTCAGAACGTTGTAGTGTTCCTGCCACGCTGGGTCCGTTTCGGGATCAATGTCGAATATTTCCCAACGGGTTTTACCGATCATTTTGTGGGCGTTCATTTTGACTTTTGTATTCACCGCCGAGGAAAAATAGGTAAAACGCAGATCGGCGTCCTGCTCCCAAAGCCAATCGGTTGCGACGTCGATGTAGTCTTTCAATCGTTTTTCGGCCACTTCGGCTTCCAGAAACCTGACAATGAGGTTCGCCGTGCCGTGAAGGGCCAGCATCGTCTGCGGGCTGGGCGGGGTCGTTCTTGGCTGGGGATCCAGGTGACAGAGGGATCCAATGATATGGCCACTGAGAGTGCGAAGCGGAATACCCAGATAAAATCTGATCGGATCTTCGCGGCGGACGCACGGAAGGTCTTCAAAACGTTTATCCGCCTTGGCATCCAAGACGAGCAGGGGTTTTTCAGTTCGAACGACTGTACCGCAAAATGCGGCGTTGGATGGAATGGGCTGGAGATCGGATTCACTGCGGCCGGCGAAACTGACCGTGTCTTCGCCAACAATACTCACGGTCGAATATTGAACATCACACAGGGTTGCCGCGACACGCACTACGTTTGTGAAATAGCTGCTATGCTCCAGATCGTCCCAACCAAGGCGCTCAACTTCCCTGATTCGCGCCTTTTCACGGTTTTCGGTCTGTGCGTCTTTGCACCCCATGAACCCTTACCCTATTCCATGCGTCGGGGATGGTCTCATAATTAGATTGACGTCTTGTTAAGGGTGGAAGTGTGCAGAAGCGCGGGTCAGGAACTATCCTGACTTTGCATATCGGATGCGGCCAGACCACTGATTTTAGCGATTTCGGCACGCAGTTCGGGAATGCCGGTGTTTTTGTTGGACGAAGTCGCCAGAATGTCAGGAAATGCTGCCGGCCGTTTGGACAGTTTTTCTCTTGTTGCTATCTCAAGCCGCTCCAGTTGGCCCGGTTTTACCTTGTCCGATTTGGTCAGAACAATCTGATAGACCACCGCGGATTTATCCAGCACTTCCATCGCACTCAGATCGTTTCCCTTGATGCCGTGACGGCTGTCAATCAACAAAAACAAGCGTTTGAGATTTGCGCGGCCTCGCAGATAATCGAAGATCAGGTTGGTCCAGGCATCGACTGTTTTCTTGGGCGCTTCTGCGTACCCGTATCCCGGCATATCGACTATCTTGAGTGGAGCGTTTTCAGCCGAAAAGAAGTTGAGCATCTGGGTTCTTCCCGGAGTATTGGAGGTTCGCGCCAGATCTTTTCTGCCGGTCAGAGCATTGATCAGACTTGATTTACCAACATTGGAGCGCCCGACAAAGGCGACCTCTATCCCTTGAGGCATGACCAACTGGTCGATCTTCGCAACGCTCGTTTCAAACTTCCACGGTCGTGCGAACAGCAGCCGACCGACCTCAAGCAGGTGTTCGTGTTCGGCGTTACTTTGAATTTCATTTTCGCTCATTGCCTGTTCATGAGCGGAATCAGCGTATTCGGTCAAGAGATTTTCCCATTTTATGAAACCTGGGTGGCGACGATGTCGCAGCAATTGATTGACTGGCACTGTGTTCTGTCCGGCACAGATTGCTCCTTCTGTGCGACAGGCGAACCCAGCCCACAGATGGTGACGGACCTCAGGCCGCGACCTTCAGGGCTTCCACGTCTTGGCCCCTGATTGCGTGTAGATTGCGGGCGATCTTCTCGGCGGACCAGAACCACCATGAGATATCAATCAACTGTCCAACAATCTCGTCGGGGAAGCGCATGCGGACAATCTGTGCCGGATTGCCCGCAACGACCGCATAAGGGGGTACATCAGTTGCAACAACCGCGTTTGCACCGATAATTGCACCGTCACCAATGGTGATGCCGGGCATGATCCGAGCATCCCGCCCGATCCAGACATCGTTGCCGACGAGCGTATCTCCGCGCAGACCGGCGGTGATAGTGTCGATATCGAAATCGGCTTCCCATCCATTCTGGAAAATGTTGAACGGGTAGGTCGATAACCCGGTCATAGCGTGATTGGCACCGTTCATAACGAACATAATACCAGTCGCGATGGCGCAGAATCGTCCGATGATCAATCGATCACCAATGAAATCGAAGTGATACTGAACACATTTATTTTCGAACTCTTCCGGCGATTGAAGGTCGTTGTAATAGGTGTAATCACCAACTTCGATGGTTGGTCTGGTGATGAAATTTTTCAGAAAAATTGTGTGCGGTTCGCCGTTAAAAGGGTAGGGCGTATTCGGATCGGGTCCGTGCATGGGACGCTCCGTCTGTCGAATATGGTCTATGGGCGCTGCATGGGCGGTCGTGCATGCCGCCATGCGCAATTTGCCTTTTGACCCGCTCCGGAGGCGATTGCCTGGTAAGCGGATCGTGCTTACCTGTTCATTTCGAAAGTTGTCCTTCTTGTCTGCCGTGCCGAAGAGGGCATCAATGGGCGAAGCAAAGTCTGCGTCCTGCCTTTGATACTGTCGGTTTAGGTGATCTTTAGCTCGCAGCGGAGATTGATCAGTTTGCCTCACCTTTGGGTTTGGGTTTGATCATACTCTTGATATTGTCCCACAATTCAATCTTGACGCCCTGACGACGCATGATGACATATTGTTGCAGGATCGACAAAGCATTGTTCCAGGCCCAATAAATCACCAGACCTGCCGGGAAGGTGGCCAGCATGAATGTGAATATCACTGGCATCCAGTTGAAGATCATTTGCTGCGCAGGTTCAGTTGGTGTCGGGTTCATCTTCATCTGCACAAACATGGTTACGCCCATGATTAGCGGCCAGACACCGATCAGAAGGAAGAGCGGAGGCTCCCAAGGGATAAGACCAAACAGATTAAACATGGACGTTGGATCGGGCGCAGAAAGATCCTTGATCCAGCCAAAGAACGGTGCGTGACGCATTTCGATCGTCACAAACAGCACCTTATAGAGTGAGAAAAATACCGGAATCTGGATCAGCATTGGCAGGCAACCGGCAAGCGGATTGATTTTCTCTTTTTTGTACAGCTCCATAAGCGCTTTTTGTTGCGCAGCGCGGTCGTCTTTATACTGTTCACGCAGTTCAGTCATCTGTGGCTGAACCAGTTTCATCCGGCTCATCGATACGTAGGATTTGTTGGCCAGTGGAAAGAAGATGATCTTGATGACCACAGTGGACAGCAGGATAGCAACACCAAAATTACCAACAAGGTTATAAAACCAGTCGATCATGTAAAACATTGGCTTGGTGATGAAGTGGAACCAACCCCAATCGATCAACAGATCGAATTGTTTGATTGAGAGTGTCTCCGAATATCCTTCAATGAGACTGTTGATTTTAGCGCCCGCAAAAAGGTGGCTTTCGTAGCTGCTGGTTTTTCCCGGCTCGACCAGAATGGGATCGACAATATAGTCCGCCTGATACAAGTCGTTCGCATCGGAACTTGGGGAGTTCACGAAAAAATATCGTGGTGTAAACGACACGCCGTTTGCCGGTATCAGAGTCGCCGCCCAATACTTGTCCGTAATTCCAAACCAGCCCTGCTCTGATTTACCCAGAGGAATCGTCCCCTGTTCGGCTTCTGCGAGATCAGAATAGTCAATTTCCTGAAGTCCCTCTTCGCCAATGACGCCAATAAGTCCTTCATGTAGAATGAAAAATCCAGCAGTTTCGGGTTCTCCCTTTCGCACCAGAAGTGCGTATGGGCTCAGCGCGACCGCATCGCTGCCTTTATTCTCCACAGATTGAGAAATCTGCAGCATGTAGTTTTCATCTATCGAGATGCGTTTGTAGAAAACAAGGCCTTCACCATTGTTCCACGACAATTCCAGTGGTTGGTCAGGTGTCAGCGGCCCTGATCCGTTTTGTGTCCAAACGGTTGTGGGGTCGGGTACCTTTGCACTCTGGCCATCCTTGTTGGACCAGCCATATTGACCATAGTAGGAGTTCTCGGTTCCTTCGGGAGAAAACAGAACAATTGTGGGGCTCTCAGGATCGACCGTCTCATGATAATCGCGCAGACGAATATCGTCGATGCGTGCGCCGGTCAGGCTTATCGAACCCGATAGCCGAGGCGTATCGATTGTAATCCGAGTGTCTTGCTGCAACGCTTGTTCTCGGCTCATCGTGGATTGAGATGGGCTTCCGCCTGCTACAGATTGACTTTGACCGCTTTGAGGAGTTGAGGACTCTGCTGTACCGGGGGCTGGGGCAGGAATATTTGATTCCGATGATAACTTCTGAGCCAGTTCGGCTTCCTGCCTCTGACGCTCAATCTGTGGCGCAGCCACGAAAAATTGCCAGCCCAGCAGAATGGCGAGCGACAGAACGATCGCGATGATATAATTCTTATTGTCGACCATCGAAGACTTCACCCTTTGTTTGGTGGCGTTCTGCGCTTTTTCTTGTAGTCCGTCTGCTGTTGGTTTTTAAGCTTGCTCAGTGCTCCAGTCAGATCTCTCACGAGATCATCAAAAGAGATGTGCAATGCAGCCCGTCGACCAATCAGCACGTAGTCGCAGCCACTGCTGGCTGCAAGGGGGGCAGCATCGCTCCAAGCAGCCTTCAATCGACGCCGAATACGATTTCGCTCCGGAGAATTACCGGTTTTCTTCGTAACCGTATAGCCTATTCTTGGAGGAAATGACTGTTCGCCAACCGTTGCGGCCTGCAGCACAAATCCACGCCGGGCAGAGCGAACACCTTTGGCCACAGCGAGAAACTCAGAGCGCTTTTTCAGTCGCATCATTGGAGGCAACAGCCGTTGTCTCTATTTGCCGGTACGCAGTATTGTTACGGATCAATCCGGCAACAAACCGTAGGTCCGGCGTGAGGTGATATCAGGCCGACAAACGTTTGCGGCCACGAGCACGCCGACGAGCGATAATCTGACGACCGTTTTTTGTTGCCATGCGAGCGCGGAAACCGTGGCGGCGCTTGCGCACAAGACGGCTTGGCTGAAAAGTACGCTTCATTATTCTTTCACCGCGCAAGCACGCGGCCCTTAAGTTTATTAGAAATTACCGTTGAGGATGTGCTTGCTGAACCATTTTGTCGGCACCACAATGGGGTCCGGGTCGGAAAAGCATCATTACCCAGTTGTGCGCGCTTATACGAGTGGCGAGGAGCCAAGTCAACGCGATTGGTGCAATTCGGCACATATTTGATGACAGGATGGGATCAATCCGATTCCCCATGGCGGTCGGAGCGCAAAACTCCGGATACTGAACCCTGGGCGATCACAAAAGTTACCAGGGTAGTATGGCTGATCACGACGAGGTGAAACCACCTTGGCTATTCAATCAATTGTGGTTGAGTTGGTCCGATTTTCCTTCAACTGCTCTTATATACACTTTCGTTCCTGCACCAATTCGCATTTATTAATCTTATTGGCAGCAGGATAGATCGAACAGCCGAGCAAGTGTGACTTTGGTGAAATGGAAATTGAAGAAACGATAATGACCGAGACAGGATCCAAAACGGATGCGCCGGGGGTGATTTTACGGCGATGGCTGCCGATAATTGTCATCGGACTGGTGATGGGACTTGGGTTTTGGCAAGGTTGGTATGAGCAATTGTCCCTGTCGTCTCTCATCCGCAATAGAATGGATCTGTCGGCATTTGTGAGCGATAATATTTTTCTCGCTTTGATTGCATATATGGCAATATATATATCTGCAGTTTCGCTTTCGTTTCCCGGTGCTTCTTTTATTACGATAGCCGGTGGTTTCATGTTCGGATGGGCGCTTGGGGGTGTTGTAACAGCACTGGCGGCTACAGCGGGAGCGTCAATCATATTTCTGGCGGCCAAGACATCCTTTGGCGAGTCGCTCAGGGCGAAGGCGGGTCCGGCGATTAACCGTCTTGCAGACGGGTTCAAAGAAAACGCCTTTCACTATCTTCTGTTCCTGCGATTGACTCCGGTGTTCCCGTTTTGGCTGGTCAACATTGCTCCGGCTTTGTTCGACGTCCGCTTGAGGACCTATTCGATTGCCACATTCATTGGAATACTGCCTGGAACGTTTGCTTTTTCCTTCATCGGTGCGGGCCTCGACAGTGTCATTGAAGCACAGGAAAAAGCCAATCCAGGTTGTGGCAGCGCCGGAACGTGTGAGGTGGATATTGGTGCTCTCATAACACCGGAGCTACTCGCGGCATTTGCCGGGCTGGGTATTCTCTCCATCATTCCTGTTGTGATCAAAAAGCTGCGCCTGCGAAAAACGTCTGGTCAGTAGAGCGATAATTCTCCGCTATCGCTGTGGTTCCGATCATCTATTAATCTCTGTCCCGGTATTCAGGCGTTCTTCAGTGAGAAAGGGTTTCCATGAGTAAAATACTCACACCGGATATCTGTGTGATTGGGGCCGGGTCCGGCGGATTGACGGTTGCGGCGGCGGCATCGTCGTTCGGCGTGGATGTCGTCCTGATCGAAAAGGGCAAAATGGGAGGTGACTGCCTGAACTATGGCTGTGTACCGTCCAAAGCACTGATTTCAGCGGCAAAACATGCTCATGCAATGCAGGATGGTGCTGATTTTGGGATAACCTCTGGCGCCGCAGACATCGACTACAAAAAGGTGCATGACCACGTTCATGACGTGATTGCGCAGATCGCGCCACATGATTCCGTTGAGCGGTTTGAATCGCTCGGCGTGAAGGTGATTCAGGCGGCAGGACGCTTCACCGACAGGGATACCGTTAGCGCTGGCGATTATGAGATCAAAGCGCGACGCTTTGTGATTGCGACAGGCTCCGCACCCGCGATTCTTCCGATTGATGGCTTGAGTGACGTACCGTTTTTCACCAATGAGACGATCTTCGCAAACGAAGAGAAACTGGATCACCTGATCATAATTGGGGGCGGTCCGATTGGCATGGAGCTGGCGCAGGCGCATGTGCGATTGGGGGCAAAAGTCACTCTCATCGAGGCGTTTAAAGTACTGGGTCGGGACGATCCCGAGATGGCGAAGATCGTCATCGATCAAATTCGCGATGATGGTGTCGAAATTATTGAAGGGGCGCCCGTCTCGTCGCTGGAGAAGAACGAGTCCGGCATTGTTGTGCACATGAAGGGCGATCAGGGAGAGCAGACCGTCACCGGCAGTCATTTACTGGTAGCCGCCGGGCGCTCTGTTAACGTCGATGGACTGGGACTGGAAGCTGCCGGAGTTTCCTTTACCGGCAAAGGCATTGAGACCGACAAGGGATTGCGCACCACCAATCGGCGTGTATATGCCGTGGGTGATGTCGCAGGGGGACCGCAATTTACCCATTGGGCGGGTTATCAAGCCGGGCTGGTGCTCCGCAGCATATTGTTTCGTCTTCCGATCAGTGAAAATAGGGATCTGTTGCCATGGGTCACTTACACCACCCCGGAACTGGCCCATTGCGGGCTGACCGAAGAGGACGCGCGTAAACGGCATGGTACTGTCAAAAGTCTGACCTGGTCATTTGCTGAAAATGACCGCGCGCAGGCAGACCGTCAAACCAAGGGGATGATCAAGGTCGTTCTGGCAAAAAACGGACGGATTTTAGGCGCTGATATCGTTGGACATAACGCAGGCGAACTCATCAGTATGTGGTCCCTCGCAATTTCGCAAAAAATGAAAATCCGCGCGATGACAGGCTTTGTTGCGCCGTATCCCACCTATTCCGAAATTTCCAGGCGGGTCGCCGTGTCAAATTATTCAGACAGCACTAAGAATCCGCTTGTCAGAGCCGTCATTCGATTTCTTCGCCGGTTCGGCTGACAGGTGCACGCACTCTCTACAAGATCAAACAGTCTATCCTGCTCACTGATCCTTTAGGCCCTATTGGCCTCAGGTGGTTGCAAATACACGCGACCGGATGAGTTAAGGCAAATCAGCAGTAATCGTTGAAAGATGCACTGCGCCGATTTATCTATTATGTTGTAGGAAGTTGCGTCGGATCAGCGATGCTGCGGGAGAGCGACGATGGAAGAAGCGGACAAGCGCTTTGATCCAGGAGATAGACGTACCGTGACGGTCGCCGGAACGGCTGAGAATGCCACGCCGAGTGAAGAACCCCCCGGCGGGGAGGACAACAGTGCTGTTCGGGGTGGATTTGTCGGGCTCTCGTCCAAGCTACTCATCCTGACGATCGTTTTTGTGATGCTGAGCGAAGTGGCGATTTACGTTCCTTCGATTGCCAACTTTCAAAATACCTGGATGCAGGACAAGCTGACGGAGTCCGGCGTTGCAGCCACCGTGCTGAACGAAACCCATGTTATTTCTGATCATCTGCAAACTCAGCTTCTGACGTCCACCGGCGCCATTGCTATTGCGCTGACCGTGAATAAAAGGCGACAGCTGATCGCCATGAGCGAGATGCCACCGCCCGTTGATCTGGTGATCGATATGTCTGACAGATCACCGATGACGTCGATTCTGCAATCGTTCGACACGCTGGTGTTTGGTGGTAACCGTATCATTCGGCTGGTTGGTCCCGCCGGGATGCTGACCACCGGAAGGGTAGAGGTCGTCCTGCCCGATGCTGAACTCAGAACGGCCATGCTTGGTTTTTCCGTTCGCATTCTGGCCCTGTCTCTCATCATTTCGATCATCACAGCAACGCTTGTTTATTTCAGTCTTCGCTGGTTATTCGTGCGGCCTCTGCAGCGGCTGACAGCCAGTATGGCGCATTTTGCCGAAGATCCTGAGGATGCAGGAAGAATCATCAAACCTTCCAATCGCAAGGATGAATTGGGTATGGCTGAAATCCGCCTGGCGGATATGCAGCGACGCCTGTCCTCAACCTTGCATCAGCAACGCAGGTTGGCCGATCTGGGACTGGCTGTTTCCAAGATCAATCATGATCTGCGAAACCTTCTGGCATCAGCGCAATTGTTTCTTGAGCGGCTCGAGGGCTTGCCTGATCCAACTGTTCAGAGGCTTGCGCCTAAAATTATCGCTGCGCTTGACCGCGCCGTTGGTTACACCAGCGCGGTTCTGGCTTATGGAAAAGCGCAGGAAGCACCCCCCAATCGCCGTTTGATCGATCTGCAGACATTGGTGCGCGAAGTAGGCGAGGTTCTGTCGCTGGATACGCACGCAGACATTGAGTGGAATAATGCGGTTGCTGCGCAGACGGAAGTGGATGCCGATCCGGAACATCTGTTCCGCGTGCTTGTCAATCTCTGCCGAAACTCCGTGCAGGCGATGGAGTCGGATCGCGAACCATCGGTGGTCAAACGCCTGACGGTCGAAGCGGCGCGAACCGGCGGGGTCGCTGTAATCCGAATAAACGATACAGGGCCGGGTGTTCCCGCAGCGGCCAAAGACAAGCTGTTTCGAGCCTTCCAGGGGTCAGTGAAGGCGGGCGGAACGGGTCTGGGATTGGCAATTGCCTCAGAACTCATTCACGCCCATGGCGGCCGCATTTCGCTGGTGAATACCGATTGCGGCGCTGCCTTTGAGATTTCCTTACCGGACCGTCCGGTCGATATATCGGCAGCGCGCAAGGAAGCGATCAGCCCGGGATTGGCAAAAGAAATGAGCCGCAAAAACATTTAGCCGTATCAGGTCTGATGTACCCTTCTCGTTCGGACACAAATTCCATTTTTAGGACTTGCCATTCCCCTCAGAAGCGATTAGAGATTGCGCCCTGTTCAGGACAGGGTTGATCTTCAGACCTTTGTTGATTATTGCCTGATCAGACTAGCGCCGGTAGCTCAGCTGGATAGAGCACCAGACTACGAATCTGGGGGTCAGGGGTTCGACTCCTCTCCGGCGCGCCATTTCTTTCAATGAGTTGGCTAATTCGGTTACCCTTGAAAGATGTTGTGTCGTTCAGTCACGGTATTCAGCATTTCTCCATAAAATACGAAAATTTTGGCTGTATCAGCTCTTTGCAGCGATGTCGGGCATGGGGCAGTTTTTCAGCAGAGAGCATTTTGTGCGCTGATGCGCGTAGTAGGGACACGAGAGCGATCGTCATCCTCATCTATATCACGCCGACAAGAATGACGGTGTTGGGCGTGACGACGACTTTCGCAGCAACGAAGTCATGACGAGTTCCTTGTCCGACAAGCGGATATTCCTGAATATTTAAGACAGAGCTCAGCGTGATAAAGTAGACGCGGAAATGCGCGCGGCATTGCTGGTACCGCAACACCGACCTTTGACGATCAGGGTTGTGTTGCTCTTCCTGCTTGTGTGCGCCAAGAGGCCTGATCTCACATTCAGTCGCAGTGAAAGGCTTCTTCCATGAAGGACCACTGCTCTCCATTCGCGCGCGACGCCAGCGGTTCCTGGCAGGGGTCGGTCAGTTCCCACCATCTACGGGTTTCCGGGTCTTGCGCCATTTGCGCCATATCGGCCGAAAAGTCATCGCCATGGTACTCAAAGTAACCAAACAGGAGGTTTTCCGGTTCCTGCAGAAAAATCGAGTAATTGCGGATGTTGCTGTTAGCAATCTGCGCAAGAACGCTTGGCCAGACGTCGGCATGTAGCCGCTTATATTCCTCGATTTTTTCGGGTCGAATACCAATCATCATTCCGATACGCTGCATTTTCACCCCCTCTTTTTGGTGACGATCTACGCGGTCCATCTGCTGCGCCTAGGCCGTAACACTGACTTGATGGTCAGGTTCTGCAAGCCTTGCAATGGCATCCCAGTCCCAATCAATGCCCAGGCCAGGCGCATCGGAGGGGATGGCTGACCCGTTCTTTACATTCATCGGTGTGCGGGTCACCTCATCAAGCTGGGGAATATACTCCAGAGTTGGTGCGTTGGGCACAGCGCAGACAAGCCCAACATGCAGTTCCATAAGAAAGTGCGGGCAAATAGGAATATTGAACGCCTCGGCCATGTGGGCAATCTTCAGCCAGGGCGTGATCCCACCGACACGCGCAACGTCTGCCTGAACGATCTGGCAGGCGCCTTTTTCAAGGTAATCCTTGAATTGGCTCAGGCTGTACATGCTTTCACCCACGGCAATCGGAACGCGGGAGCGCTGTGCGAGTACCTGATGCGCTCCTATATCGTCCGCGCGCATTGGTTCTTCGAACCAGTGGATACCGAGTTCTGCCAGCATATCTGCACGTCGGATCGCTTCGGCAAGATCAAAGGACTGGTTTGCATCGACCATGATGGGGAAAGCATCGCCGACAGCATCCTTCACTGCCGACAGTCGGCTGCGATCCTCGGCGATAGTGGGTTTTCCAATTTTGATTTTAGCGCCTGTGAACCCGGCATCTTTCATCGCAATCGCATCGGCAACCAGTGCCTCCTGCGGAAGCTGCAACCATCCCCCTTCTGTGGTGTACAAAGGGACCGACTGCTTAACACCCCCTGCCAGGCGCCAGAGTGGCACACCGGCACGGCGACAACGCAAATCCCACAGAGCTGTATCGATGCAGGCAAGCGCCAACGACGTGATCGCACCCACAGAGGTTGCGTGCGTGGAGAATAAAAGATCTCGCCATATACCACCGATTTCTTCTGCCTCTCGTCCCATCAAACGCGGTAACAACGTCTCCCGCAAGAGGCTGATAATCGCCGGCCCACCCGATCCAATGGTATAACTGTAACCGGTTCCGGCCTCCCCGTCGGTATCCGTTATGCGAAGGATGGGTGTTTCCTGGCTCACAAAGGCCTGGACCGCGTCGGTGCGTTCGACCTTCGGCTTGAGGTCGACCATTGTCAGTTCTGCCCGCTTGATGATCGCCACGCGTTGCTCTCCTTGCTTTCGCTTTAGGGCTGCTGCAGCGACACGGCCGCTGTAACACCGCGCAACTCGGCCAGTCCCTTGAGACGCCCGATATAGGAATAACCGTGCGGTGATCCCATGCTCGCATCTCGTGCGTTCAGGTGACCATGATCCGGCCGCATGGGAAGGACGGCATCCAAACGTCCGGTGTGAGTTCGACGGCGTTCTTCTTGAAGAATCATAGCGGTTAACGCGACCATATCTGTCCGCCCGCTCAGGTGCTCATCTTCAAAAAAGGATCTGTCGCCGTCGATCGTCACGTTACGAAGATGCAGGAAATTCACTCGGTCAGCGAACCGCTGAAACAGGTCCAGCG
This sequence comes from Stappiaceae bacterium, assembly GCA_039976075.1. Taxonomy (GTDB): domain Bacteria; phylum Pseudomonadota; class Alphaproteobacteria; order Rhizobiales; family Stappiaceae; genus JBDWFY01. The sequence goes on along the minus strand of JBDWFY010000018.1, from coordinate 230,973 downwards.
TGTCATTCGCTGATGACGCACCAAGGGAGCCGGTGCAAAATGTAAGTCCGTTCCGCGGGCTATCATGTGCGCTGAGTATTCGCTGCAGATCCTCGCCGTTGGACACCACCCGAGGTAAACCGAAAACTGGAAACGGCGGATCATCAGGGTGAATTCCAAGATTTACACCCAGCTCTTCCGCAACCGGGACGACGGCCTTCAGAAAAGCGGTAAGGTTTCCGGCGATATCGTCATGACTCATACCGTTAAACAGAGCAATTTGTGCCAAGACGTCGTCGTTTGTGGTGGCGTTGAGATTGCCGGGAAGCCCGAGGCGCACGGTGCGGCTGATCTCTTCCAGTGCTTCCGGCGTTGCTTCATCATATGCCCTTTGGGCCTTCTGGCGCTCTTCCTCAGAATAGTCATCGGAAGCGCCTGGACGATTCAACACAAACAGATCGAAGGCAGCGAAATCATGATAGTCAAAACGGGTTGCACGACCTGTTCGGGTCAGCCAGTCGGTGCGGGTGCGTGTCCAGTCGAAGGTTGGCATGAAATTGTAGCAAACAGTGCCTATGCCCGCCGCCGCGACGGATCTGAGGGATGCACAGAACGTGTCCACACCGGTTTGCCAATCGACGTTCCCGAGTTTTACAGAATTTGGCACCGGGATACTTTCAACGACATCCCAGCTTAGTCCCGCGTCCACGATGTCCGATTTCAGTTGCTGAACTTCTTTCTCATCCCAGGCGGTATCAGGATGTACATGGTAGAGCGACGTCACGATGCCCTGTGCACCCGTTTCACAGATCGCATCGAGAGTGATGGGATCCTTCGGCCCATACCATCGCCAAGTTTCCTTCATGTCACACTCTCCACATTTGTCTCCTGACGTTCTTGCAATCGCGGCAGGGTTCCGTACTGCCTCATTCGTGCAAGATTTACTGCTATCCGTTCCACTACGCCTTGCAATACGGGACAAACGACTGTCTGCGCATCGGGCGTCACACCGTCAGGTCGCAGCATCGGGTTCCAACCGATAAGCCGCGATTGCATTTCGGACAGCAATGTCCGCCTGCCGCTCTGCGGGAAGGTGTGCGATCAATTCCTGCGCCGTGTCCATAACCCTCTGGTAGGGCGCTGCCAGCAGGCTGACAGGCCAGTCAGAACCGAGCATGCAGCGTTCAGGCCCAAAGGATTCGATGATGTGGTGCGCGTAGGGTTTCAGGTCGTCAAAGGTCCAGGCATTCCAATCCGCTTCGGTTGCCATGCCTGATAACTTGACCCAGCAAGTGGGTGACGCATCGGCCAGGTTTTTGATGAGGCCCGCCCAGGGCTCCCATCCACCGCTCGCGATTTCAGGTTTCGCTATGTGGTCCAGCACCCAGTGCATCTCTGGAAGTTCTTGTACGGCGCGAATGGCTGCTGGCAGCTCACGCGGGCGCAACAGGAGGTCGTAGGCAAGTCCGTGGCCATGTACAGCAGCGAGTCCGCGGCGTACGTCCTCGCGTAGAAGCCAGTTTTCATCTTCTTCATCGTGGACCTGGTGACGGATGCCAACGAGATAAGCCCCACCTTTCCCTGCTTTCAGGTTAGTGATGTGTTCGGAAACATCAGGCGAGGTCAGGTCTACCCAGGCGACAACACCGAGGATCAAAGCCGTATCATCCGCGATATCAAGGAACTCCTGCGATTCCTCGAAACTGCTCCGCGTTTGGACCAGGATGGTACCGGTTACGCCAGCCGGGCCGGTCACTGCGGTGAGGTCATCGGTGTCGAACCGACGCCGAATGGCATCAAGTTCTTTCGTTATCCAGGGATAATCTGTTTTCGCCGTATCCCAGAGATGCTGGTGCGTGTCGATTAAACGTCTCATTCCGCAGCCTCCTCTATGGATCCGTGGATGTGGTGCATGATGCGCTCACTGACTGAATCGTAGTCGCGATCGTTCGTGATCTCACCCCGCAGCTCGAATTCATCCATAACGAGAATTCGGTCGGCGACCGTGACCATTTCCGGCATGTCGCTGGTGATAAGCAAAATCGACGTGCCTGTTTCAGATAATTCACGGATCAATTCGTGGACATACGCCTTGGTCTTGATATCGACACCAACGGTGGGTTCGTCGACGATCAGGATTCTTACATTGGCGGCCAGCCATTTGGCAACGCTGACCTTTTGCTGATTGCCGCCGGAAAGATTGCCGACAATCTGCCGCAATGAAGGCGTGCGCACTTCAAGCTTTTTGAGCACCGGATCCACAGCGTTCTCAACTTCTGCATCGGTCACCAGTCCAAAGGCATTCATCAGGCGTTTCCAGACGGTGATACCCGCATTTTCCAGGATCGAATGGATGAGGATTAAACCCTCTCCTTTGCGATCTTCACTGACATATCCGATACCGTAGTTGTGAAGCGCGTCAGCTACTGAGCCTATCGACGCAGTCTCGCCATCGATCACGACATCGCCAGAAGTAACTTTGCCAGCCCCGATGAGTGCTTTTGCGAGTTCTGTCCGTCCTGAGCCGACAAGACCGTAAAGGCCAAGAACTTCTCCTTTGCGCAGTTGGAAATTTATACTGCGGTGTCCATCCTGTGTCGCTACATTCTGGACTTCGAGCGCGATGTCGTGGCCGGAGTTGTCTCGTTGGCTCCACTGCGGAATCTGCTCGCTTCTTCCAATCATGAGACGAACGATATCTTGCCGGTCCAACCCTTCCAGCGACCGGCTTTCGCACGCGTTGTGACCATCGCGCAGAACGGTTACCCGGTCGCAGATTTCCTGCACTTCTTCAAGCTTATGACTAACGAACACGAGACTTGCACCGTCCTGCCGCAAACGGTTGAGGATGCCGAACAGCGTCTCCGTTTCGTGCTGGGTCAGTGATGCCGTCGGCTCGTCCAACAAGAGAATACTGGTATCGAGAGACAGTGCCTTGGCAATTTCGACCAACTGCATTCTCGCCACGTTAAGCTTGTCAACCTGGGTTTCGGGTTTGGCATCTATTTCCAACAGGTCGAGCCACTTTTGGGCGTCTGCGTATAATTTTGGATAGTCAATCCGCTGAAATGGATTGGCGGATAGTCGCTCGAGGAAGATGTTCTCCGCAATGGAGAATTGCGGTATCAGGTTCCTCTCCTGGTGGACAACACCAACACCACTTGAGATCGCGTCGCGCGGCGTGTGGGGTGAAAATGCTTGCCCGTCGATGGTCATCGAACCACCGTCGGGTCGATGCACGCCGGTCATGATCTTGATCAGCGTCGACTTTCCCGCTCCGTTTTCGCCAAGAAGTGCGTGGATCGAGCCTGGAGACAGCGACAGGCTCACTTTGTCGAGTGCAAGCACGCCCGGAAAGACCTTGGTTACGTCATTCGCTTTGAATATATAATTGCTCATCACGCACCAGCAGCGACTTTGCGCTGCCCCCTAACTTCACGGATGCGGTTCACACTAACAGCCCAGAGTATCAATCCGCCCAGGACGACTTGAACCAGGAAAGGGTCAATGTTGAACAGCACCAGGACCTGGGTGATGATCGCCACAATCGCAACGCCGCAACAGGTGCCGCCCACACTAACCCGTCCACCGGTCAGAACAGCACCGCCGATAATCGGTGCGGCAAAGCTGAGGATAAGCCAATCGTCGCCGATGCTTGGCTGGCCCAGTTGTAGCCGGGCAACAAGCATTATCCCGGCCATGGCGGCGAGTAGACCCGATACCGAGTGGGCAAATACAACAATTCGAGGCACGGAGATGCCGGACAGTTCTGCCGCATGGTTGTTTCCTCCGACCGCGAGAACCGAACGGCCGAGCGGCAGTCGAAACAACAGGTACCATAGAGCAACAGCAGACAGCACAAACGGAACGACAAGCCAGGGTATCGGCCCGACCATGGTCGCGTTGCCCAGCCATTTTACGACTTCCGGAATATTGTAAAATGGCTGCGCTTCGGTAATGCCAAGGTTTATGCCCTTATAGATGGATAGGGTTGCCAGCGTAATGACAAATGCCGAAATGCCCGTATAGGCACAGAGCAAGCCGTTCGTGAGCCCCGCGAGCAAACCGATCCCTAGTGAAAGGGTTGCGGCAAGAGGCCAGGGTATTCCCCAAATTTCCATCATTCCGGCAAACGAAATTGCAGCGAGTCCACCGATAGCACCCACGGAAAGGTTCATTTGCCCGATAGCGATGATTACCATCTGCGAAAACGCCACGAGTGCATTGACCGAGATCGCGAGCAAAAGGATCTGGATGTTGAATGGCGATAGAAACGAAGGTTTCAGTACCCCCACGATAACGACTGCCAATACGGTGACAATGAAAGGACCAAACCAGTCTTGATTCAAAAACTCGCGTTTCATACCAGCTTGTTCCTCGACAAATAAGAGCGCCGGGCGAGATCAAGAAGAACTGCCAGAAGCAACAGAAGACCGAGATAAGTTTGCATCCAAAAGGCGCCCACCTGCATCAGAAGAAGGCCGCTCGTCAGCATGGTCACGAGAAAACCACCCAGAAGTGTGCCCAGAACTGAAACTCTTCCTCCTGTCAAAAGAGTGCCACCAAGCACGGGAGCCAAGAATGCGGGCAACAACCAGTCTTGCCCAAGTTGGCCAGCCATGGACGGTATCGCAGCGCCGGTTCGGGAGACAAGCATGAAGCCGGCGACGCCGGCAAGAATGCCGGACAAGGCGTGACACCAGACGATCATCCTATCGACGTGGATGCCGGACAGTTCAGCGGCGCTGGGACTTGCTCCTGCCGCCAGGATTTGCCGGCCGAGCGATCCGTAGGCAAACAGGACCCAAAGCAAGATACCAATACCGATTGTTACCAACAGCATCGGCGGGACAACCCCCCAGAGCTTCATCCGACCAAACGCGGTGAATGCCGGTGAAATCTCACGATATGATTCCGCCTGCGTCAGAAAAATCATGATGCCGAACATGATGCTCATGGTGGCAAGTGTAATCACAAAACTGTGCAAGCCACTTCGAACGATCACCACGCCGTTGATTGCACCCAAGAGCCCGCCAATCGCCAGCCCGCCGAACAAAGCCGGTATCCAGTGCAGGCCAACCGCCTGCATCAACCAACCGCCGGCCATGGCCGCGCAGACTCCAATCGCTCCCACGGCAAGGTTTAGACCGCCGGTGACGATGACGATCATCATCGAGAAGCCAATCACAATATTGACCGCCGCTGTCCGACCCAGCGCGTAGAGGCTGAACTTTGACAGAAACATCGGAGAAACGGTTGAGAAGATGATTGCAAAGACAACAATGAGGACGATCAGCCCGAATTCATTGCTTAGCAGGAAACGCTTGACCGGGTCGAACCTGCGACCCTGTTTTGGCACAGCCATGGGTTCGGCCACATTTTCGTTTTCGATATTGGACATTGTCGACTACCGATTGCCGTGCAGAGAAAAAGGAGGAGCAATGTTGCTCCTCCAAGACAGCTGTTAGCCGCAATTGAGATAGGTATCTTCGAAGCCCGCAAAGATTTCTTTGGTGATATCCTGCATCGAACTGACATAGTTGTCGACTGAATCGACCCCTGCGAAGACCGTCCCGCTGTCGATGAACTTGTCAGTCAGCGCAATCGACTTGAACGGTGCGTCTTCTTTAACCGTGCAGCCAGAACGAAGGCGGTCAGCTGCGTAGGAACCCAGGTATCCCTGGCCGTAAGGGTTCTGCAGCATTGTTCCATGAACGAAGCCGTCCTTGATGGCACCCAGGACAACCTCGTCATGGTCAATGCCAACCATCTTGATGCGCTTGTCACCAATCTTTCGCAACGCATTGGATGCGACCACTGCCGGTACCCATGCCGTTGTAATGATGCCGTCAACCTCACCAGCATGTGCGGCAAGATAGGCATTAATCTTTTCCTCTGCAGGCTCAGGTGCGTCGATATCCGCGATCACCTGGATCACTTCAGCACCGCCTTCTGAGGCAGCCTTCTCGACCGCATCGATCCTCAGCTGAGTGTTCGGATCGACCAAAAAGCCCGTGAAATGAGCAATTTTTGCGCCTTTGGGGAGAACCTCCAGCAGTTCCTTTGTTCCAAGGTAAGCTGAATTGCCGGTGTCTGTACCCATGCAAAAGACGGCTTGAGAAGGATCCTTCAGACATCCTGCCAGCGCCATAACAGGAGCGCCTGTGGCAGCGAGTTCATCAGCAATTGCCACGGTGCCCACAGGATCACCAGGAAAGACCAGAAAGGCATTGTAACCCTGAGTCACGAGGCTTTCGAGCATCTGGTTCTGCAGGCTCAATTCCCACTTTTGCGGAACCTTGTAGTCTGCGGCTCCCAAACCAAAATCCTTGGCGGCATCCGCCCCGGCCAGTTCCCACGCTGCGAAGTAAGGATGCGGGCCGCCAGGAACCAGCGCAACCCGCGTGCTGGAATCTGCCATAGCCGCGGTTGTCCCTAACATCAGTCCCGCCACAGCGGCGCACATGGTTGATAGCTTTTTAATGTTAGTCATTGTCCTAAACTTCCTCCCGGTTTCGAGCTCGTCAAGTTTCTAATGTGCCCTGTTTATACTTGTATGGTAATATACATATTCCTGGCAGACAAGCTCAATTGTAAGGATACACGGAAGCATCGAGAAGCACACCAGACGTTATGCCGTTCTCCCAGGTGCCGCCGAATCAAAATGCCGCGTTGCCGCTGACCAGTTGACAAACGACGGCTGCCCTATCGCTGGAGTGGACATTCACTGCGACTGACTGGAACAATGAACTGCGATGTCGAGTAAACGTTTCCAGCCGCTTGTGACCGAGTTCAGTTCAATAGACGGCATCAACCCATGCTGCGAGCAGATCGATAATGATTGTGGAACGGTTCACGTGTTTATCAATAATGCGGGAAGCATAACCATCGGGAAGTTCCTTGAAACGTTGCTTGCCGACATTCGGCGCGCAATGGCGCAATATTTCGAAAGCGCACTTAAGAGTCAGCATCGGCTTTCCAGCATGATAAAAGAGGGTCACGGACGCAGCATTTAAGGGGCGCAGCAATATTGCCTCGTTATCCGCAGGCCATTCAAAGGGGTGCTGGCTGAAACGGCCTGCAGTCTTGGTCAGGCCGACTGCTGCTCAGCGCCTTCAGAAACGAGAAGCGGCACTCAATCTAACTGCATCAATCCCGAAAAGACGTCTATGTGCTTCGGGCGAGGAGGGAAGTCCAGTCACTTGTTCGCCGACAGATCCAGCGACATTTGTTAATGGCGAAGTGATCGATATAAACAGCCGAATCCAGCGCGATCAAATTCCGCTAACTAACTGCTATATATCAAAAAATTCGGGGTGTTCTTTAGCCGCATCCGAGATCAGGTGATTGGCGCGACGCAAGTGCACGGTCATTGCAGCCAAGGCTTCACTTTCGTTGCGATTACAAATTGCCTCTGCAATTCTTCGGTGCTGATCCAGAATCGTCGGTGTCTCGCGCTGCGACCTGATTGCGTATCGGAACCGATCCATATGCATCTTGACACGTTGCACTTCGGGCCAGATTTCCGCCAACCCGCAATGAACAGCGATGGCCTCATGAAACGCTTCATCAGATTCGAAAAATGAATTTTCATCAGCCAGTTCTGAGTGGACCGTCTGCAGCTTCAACTCGCGATCAAGCGCTTTGCAAAGCTCAGTGTTGTCCTCAAGCTCAACAGCTCTGCGCACCAGCGCCAATTCGAAAGCTTCCCGCATAAACTGCGATTTGCGAAACTCTGCATCTCGCATGGGCGCCACAATTGTTCCACGCTGAGGCACGATGTCGAGAAGCCCCAGGCTTTCCAGTCGAAGAAATGCCTCACGGACAGGTGTTCGACTAACGCCGAGCTCCTTCGACAACTGAATCTCGGACAACTTCTCGCGCGGTTTGATATCAAGCTTGAGGATCATCGCGAGAATTGCGTCATAGACGCGATCCGTCATGGATTGCCCGACGATTCGTTGTTTAAGGTTCTCGGAAACGTTCATTTGGTCTGCCCTTACACCGGTGCCATCGTTGTCGGCATAGTCCGTCATTGACACCTGCATACTAATATACAATCTTACCGCTGCAAAGGAAACCGAATGATATCGAGGTGCGGAACAATGGTTGAACTGCCAAGGTTGGGAATGGGATGCGCCCCGATCGGTGGATTGCTTGACAAAGTGACAGACTCCGATGCCAGAGACTTGCTGCAGGTTGCGCTGGATGGCGGGATCACCTATTTCGACACCGCTCCATTCTATGGTTTTGGTTTGTCTGAGCGCCGAGTCGGTGATGCGCTTCGCGATCACCCCGATATTATGTTGTCCACCAAGGTGGGTCGTTTGCTTGCAAAAGGCGCCTGGGACACCCCTTCTGAACATGGTTGGCCTGCGGGTCTCCCCTTCCACCACGTCTATGATTACAGCTACGATGGCATTATGCGGTCTTATGAGGACAGCCTTCAAAGACTGGGTATGGACCGGATTGATGTTCTGTTTTTGCATGACATTGGTACGTTCACGCATCCTGAGCCAGACGAAGAAGCCCGCCATTTTCACGATGCAATGACAGGCGGTTATCGCGCATTGGACGAATTGCGCCGGGCTGGTGACATCAAGGCGATCGGCATTGGTGTGAATGAGATCGACGTCTCGCTCCGGACACTCGAACACGGAGACTGGGACGTTTTTTTGTTGGCCGGACGCTACACTCTGCTCGAACAGGATGCGCTTGAGAACTTGTTTCCCACCTGTGAGCAACGGGGAACATCGATCGTCGTCGGCGGACCGTACAACAGTGGCATTCTTGCTGGAGGCAATACGTGGAACTATGCCGAAGCCCCCGAGGAACTCGTGCGTCGGGTTTTCGATATCAGCGAAGTCTGCAAGAAGCACCAAACGCCCCTTGCGGCTGCGGCACTGCAGTTTTGCCTCGCCCACCCCGTCGTAAAAACCGTGATACCTGGCGCTCGATCTGCAGATGAGTTGCGTCAGACATTTCAATGGCTCGATACAACCATACCAATCGGGCTTTGGGCCGATCTGAAGTCGGATGGTTTGCTTGCGGCGCACGCGCCAACTCCCGGCTAGCACTTAAGCTTGCAATTAGTGGTGCAATTGTGTCGGTCGGGAATACCGCGACAGCAACGGGGATTTGCCGCTTGAGGCCAATGGTTTTATGCTCATTGGCTGCATCCATGACTTCGAACACAGATGTGGTCATGGCTCGACCGAGCGGGACAAGCTGCGCGGTTTCCATCGTTCCAGGACCCCAAGCGATTGATTGCATGCGCAGCCGTTTTTTGAGAGACACACCGGTCAGCGCGGATCGGCAGCGTTGTCATTGCGCGTGCCCATCATGAGCCTTCCGGGAAATTGTGCCGGTACGCGTCAAGTGATCCCCAGAGATTGCTTGACAATGTGAAATGATTGCAATCAAATTGTATCTACAAATTTGAAGGACCCTTCGGTGTAATGGCAATCCTGGATTATGATCCTGATATTTGGCGGCATGCTTTGGAGCTTGGCGATGGAAACCCTCCGGCGGCGTTGATTCTGGAAGGCACATGGTGGAGGGAAAAGGCGACTGCAAATCGCTTGTCTCATCTCGAGAATGTGCGAGAGTTGAATTTTCCCGACATGTTTGCCGGACAATGGCAGGGTACAGAAGTCGTTTACTGTTGCGCCTATGGTGCGGCTCGCGCTGTCGAGCCCGCTCACATTTTCGGACAATTGGGAACGCCGCTGATGGTTCAGATCGGCACATGCGGCACTCTGGATCTTTCAACCACGACCGGCATGGTTATGTTACCCGAACAGTGTGCCGCCAGAGATGGAATATCACAGATTTACGGGGCTGAATCTGTTGTCCATACAGATCCGAACTGGGTGACACGTGCAGAGACACATTTGCGAAACAAGCAGGTGAAAACAGCACGGGCAAATCACCTGACGTGGCCAAGTCTGTTCGCTCAATCTGACGAAATCTGCCAAGGCTGGATGGACGAAGGCCTTGAGTCCGTGGATATGGAAACGTCCGCAGTGATAGCGGTCGGCCGGTATTTTGGCGCCTCAACTGTTTCGCTTTTGTCGGTATGGGATGCCCTGCCGCGAGGACGCACCTTCATGGATCCACTTTCCGATGAAGAAGCGGCGGCATTGAAAAGGTCCAACGAAATTGTATTTGATGTCGCACTTCAATTGGCCAAGGAGGCTGACGCCCTACGTTAGAATGTACGCACCGAATGACACAGTAATTCCACTGAGCAATATCTGGGAGGATACATGAGACACTTACTGATGACGGCCCTGTTGGCATCGACATTATCGATGTCGTCCTATCCGGCCTCTGCTGACACGGCAGACGGCGAGTCGCTTATTGGCAAATCATGGGAAGAAATCACTGCTGCAGCCAAGGGCGGAGAGGTTAACTGGTTCCTCTGGGGCGGCTCGGACTCGATCAATCAGTATGTCACCGAATATATTGGCGGCATACTGAAAGACCAGTATGACATCACTCTCAACCGGGTCGGACTGTCCGATACGGTCGAAGCGGTAAACATCGTTTTGGGTGAGAAAGAGGCTGGCGTGACCGATAAAGGGTCGGTTGATATGATCTGGATAAACGGCGAGAATTTCCGCACCATGAAGCAGGGTGAACTCGCTTATTGCGGTTATACCGAAACGCTTCCCAACAACAAGTTGGTAAATTGGGACAACCCGGCCATCGCCAATGATTTCGGCGTGCCGGTCGAAGGGTGCGAAGTTCCCTGGTCAACCGCACAATTTGCGTTCGCCTATGATACAGCCCGCACCGAAAACCCACCTCGCTCGATCGGTGAGTTGATTGAATGGGTAAAAGCCAATCCCGGACAGTTCACCTATCCTGCGCCGCCTGATTTTAACGGCTCTGTTTTCGTTCGACATGTATTTTATCATGCCGCTGGCGGTGTCGAAAACCTTCTGGGGCCGTTTGACCAGGCAAAATACGATGAAGCTGCAGCAAAGACCTGGGAAATCCTGAACGATCTGGAACCTCATTTGTGGCGGGAAGGCAAAACATACCCGGCGTCGATAGCAGCGCTTGAGCAATTATATGCAAATTCGGAAGTGGCGCTGACCTTCAACTACGAGCCGGCTGGCGTTGGCATCAATATTGAAAACGGAACGTTCCCGCCAACCACCAAAGGCTATGGCCTGACTGACGGAACAATTGGCAATACCAATTATACCATCATTCCATTTAACTCCCCCAACAAGGCGGCAGCACTGGTGTTGCAGAACGTGTTGTTGTCCGGCGAGGCCCAGGCACAAAAAGCGCTTCCAGACGTTTGGGGCACGCAGCCGGCAATCGAGGTGGACCGGACGTCGGATGAAGTGCAGGCCGTGTTTGCAGGCATCAAAAAACATCCCGCCGTCGTCGATCCGAAGGAGTTGGCCAAACACTCGTTACCGGAGTTGCAGGCTTCCTGGATTTCAGCCATCGAAAAAGGCTGGCTTGAAAACGTTGGCAAGTAATTTCAGCTGAAAAAAACCCGTAGGGCGGAAATGCCCTGCGGGAGTCAAATTGCTTAAAGCAATTTTCGCGATCGCTGGATCGCGCAAAATGCTCCAAGTCTTTGATTTATCGCGTATCTTTGTCGGAAAAGTGTTTCAACGTTTTCGGGATACGCCGTAGGCCACTCAGTTTGGAAACACTACCGGTATGTCCGATAGACTGAAAATAACGCTCCTGCTGCTTCCTGCCATGTCGGTCATCGTCCTGTTGTTCTTTGGCGGGCTTGCAATCGGCCTGATGCGCAGTTTCAATTACATGCCGGTAATCGGCCTGACGGAGCCGGACCTGAGCGCTTATGTATCTGTGTTCACGGACCGGGAGTTTTATCTTTCATTCCTGCTGACTTTCCACATCGCGTTCACCTCGACGGTCATATCTTCTATTCTGGCCATCGGAGCGGCACTCCTGTTGCGCAGAAATTTTGTCGGCCGGTCGATAGTCAATTTCCTGTTCCAACTGAATTTGACCGTCCCGCATCTGGTCGGTGCGATCGGCATGCTCTACCTGTTCTCCCAATCAGGTTCCTTCGCGCGGTTGGCTGCTGAATGGAACTTGATTGCCCGTCCCAGCCAGTTTCCTGAACTTATATTCGACCCCTATGCCATTGGTATTATCCTGCAATATATCTGGAAAGAAATACCGTTCATCGGCGTCATCGTTCTAGCCAATATGCAGTCAATCGGCGAAGACTATGAGAGCGTCGCCCGGTCGCTCGGTGCCAGCCGATGGCAGACGTTCAGGCATGTGCTGTTGCCGCTTATCTTCCCCGGTGTCCTTTCTGCGTCTGTCATGGTGTTTGCCTTCACCTTCGGCGCCTATGAAATTCCGGCGCTTCTCGGTGCAAATTATCCCGCCGCTCTGCCGGTCCTGGCCTATCGCAAATACACCGATGTCGATCTGGCCGCACGACCCGAAGCGATGGCCATGGCCATCATCATCGCGATCCTGAGCGCTATCATGATCTACGTCTATATTCGCTATTCCCGCCGGAGGATAAGAGGCTGACATGAGCACGCGCGAAAGCCTGATAACACGCAATTTCAGGGTTCTGACCGGCCTGGTCCTCATCACCTGGCTGATCCTGCCATTGATCCCACTGGCGATTTGGTCCTTCGCCAAAGGGTGGTTTTTCCCAGACCTACTGCCCAAGACGTGGTCGCTGAGAGCCTGGGAATACGCAATGTCGGACACGGCAGGCGTGGTGGACAGTTTGTGGCTGACGATCGGCATATCCCTCGCGGCGACAGTTCTTTCGATCCTGGTGGGAGTGCCGGCGGGCAGGGCGCTGGGTATGTACAAATTCAGGGGCAAGGAAATTGTCGAACTGATGATTTTGGCCCCAACCATTGTGCCGGGCATTGCGGTGGTACTGGGAATTCATTCAGTTTTCATTTTCATGGGACTGAACAATTCGATACCGGGTGTCATCCTCGTTCATCTCGTCCCGACGCTGCCTTACATGGTTTTGGTGATGGCAGGAATTTTTGCCAATTACGATGCCTCTTTTGAAGCTCAGGCCCGCAGTCTGGGTGCTTCCCCCCTCAAAACGTTCTGGTATGTGACACTGCCGGCCATCATGCCGGGGATCATTGTCGGCGGCCTGTTTGCATTCCTGGTTTCCTGGAGCCAATACATTCTGACACTGCTGATCGGCGGAGGCCGCGTTGTGACGTTGCCGCTGCTGCTGTTCAACTTTGCCACCTCCGGACGGAACGATATCACGGGCGCCATCGGCATGATCTACATCCTGCCGGGGATCATCATTCTTCTTCTCACCGCTCGGCACCTGTCAGGGCGGAGCGGCGCTGTCGGAGGCTTCGGACAGATTTGACACACGTTTCAATCAAAGAGCTGACCAAAGTTTATCCCGGTGCAAGCGAACCATCTCTTGACCGGTTGTCGCTGGAAATTCCAACCGGCGAACTGACAGCGCTGCTCGGCCCGTCCGGCTGCGGCAAGACCACAACAATGAAAATGATTGCCGGACTGCTGGAGCCCACGTCCGGCGACGTGACCTTCGACGGTCGATCCATCTTGAAGGACAAACCCGAAAACCGGGGCGTGGTGATGGTGTTTCAGAACTATCTCCTGTTCCCCTATATGAGCGTTGCCGAAAATATCGGGTTCGGCCTGAAAATGAGAAAGAAGGACCCCGAAGAAATCAAACGCCGTGTTGGCGAAATGTTGGAGCTGGTGAAACTTCCGGACCTCGGAAAGCGGAAGCCAAGTGCATTGTCGGGTGGGCAGCAGCAACGGGTGGCACTCGCCAGAGCGTTGATTGTGCAACCCAATGTTTTGCTGCTGGATGAGCCCCTTTCAAATCTCGATGCGCATCTGCGCTTCGAAATGCGCGATCTGATCCGCTCGTTGCAGCAGGAAATGGGAATAACAACTATTTTCGTGACCCATGATCAGGAGGAGGCAGTGGTTCTAGCCGATCGCGTCGCCCTCATTCTTGATGGACGCATGAAGCAATATGACGTTGCCGAAGCTTTCTATAAACGCCCGGTTGATGAAGCAACGGCTCGATTTTTCGGCGGTCAGAATTTTATTGCCGGAACAGCCAAAGACGCCGTTTTTGAAGGCTCATTCGGTCGGTTGCAATTGCCTGAAGGGGCTAACCAGGGCAACGGCGTTCTGACTTTCAGGCCGGAAAATGTGTTGCTGAACAGTGAGCCATCGGCAGTCAACAGTTTGGAAGCGACAATCTCCGACAAGATTTATCTTGGCACCCAGACACGGCTCAAGGTCCGGATCGGCGAGGAAGTTGCCGATGTTATTTCCAACCCCAGCGATGTCGAAGGTCTTTCGCCCGGTGACACGATAACCCTTACGTTACCCCCGGGCATACTTTGGATGCTGACGTCATGAAGGAAGCACCATGAAATATGGAATACATGCCGGACTTTGGATGGCGCGGTGGACGGACGAGATCACCGGTATAGTGAAAATCGTTGCCGATCTGGGTTTTGACGGTGTCGAAGTTTCTCTACTGGGAATGAGTGACGAAAAAGCTGAAGCGCTTGGTAAATCCATCCGTGACCACGGACTGGAAATCACCTGTTCTGACGGACTTGCACCCGACAAGGACATCACATCTTCCGACCCTGAAGCGCGCGCAGCGGGCATTGAGTATTTACGTTGGGCAATCGCCACAACGGCCAAAACGGGATCCCGCGGATTGGCAGGCGTCGTTTACGCACCGTGGGGTGTTTTTGATCCGTCAAACAAACCGGCACGCGCGGCGCGCTCCGCAGAGGCGTTTGCGGCTGTCAGCGCCGATCTGGAGCGCCATGACGTGACGCTTGGGATTGAGGCGATCAACCGGTTTGAAACTGATCTTGTGAATACAGCTGCCGAAGCAACAGCCATGGCCAGGGCATCGGGTTCCGACCGGGTGGGGGTTCTGCTTGACACTTTTCATTTGAATATTGAGGAAAAAGACATCAAGGCAGCCATCACCAACACTGGCGACAAGCTGGTTCATTTTCACGTTTCAGACAATGATCGTGGTGTACCTGGGTCGGGCCATGTGCCCTGGGACGAAGTCACCCGCGGTCTTGGAGACATCCAATACAGGGGCTGGATCGTGACGGAAATTTTTGTCATTGCAGGCAACCCCGCCAGCACGGACTTGAACATCTGGCGCGATATTGAGCCAGAGGCGACCGATGCTGCAGCCCGCTCTCTTGCTTTCATGAGAAAGACGTTTTCATGAATGACGAGTTTCTCAATGCGCTGGTGAAACGATTTGAAGGCCTTGAGCGCGAGTTGAACCTGCTCGATGCAGCCACCGGCGATGGGGACCACGGCACCACGATTCTCAAGGGATTGCGGGCTGCTGCAGATGCGCCGGATGCACCGGCGAAAGCTTTCCGAAAGGCAGCGGGTGGCGCATCCGGCTCTCTGTTCAGCACCCTGATCGGTGCACTCAACGAGGTACTGCAGGGCGAAGCGGAGCTATCTGCTGCTTTGAGCAAGTCATCAGACAGAATATCGCAGCTCGGACAGGCAAAGCCGGGCGAAAAAACAATGCTCGATGCACTTGTTCCAGCGTCTGCTCACCAGAACGCTCAGCAAGCCGCCAACGCGGCGCGCGCGGGATGTAAAGAAACCCGTGCAATGGCGGCTAGACGCGGCAGAGCCCGATATGTCGAGGGGGCGGGCGTCGGCCATGTCGATGCGGGCGCAACGTCGGTTGCAGAAATTCTTGATGAATTCGCAAAGGTCACGTCGGAGGACGTATGAAAAAGCTGTTCAATACGAAAGAACGAATGCCCGACGATATGATCGATGGGTTTATTGCTGCCTATCCCCATTGTGTAAAGCGAGGCGACAATCCCAGAGTGGTGCGTCGCACCGAGCTTGGAACCCGAAATGGCAAGGTTGCTTTGCTGATAGGGAACGGCTGTGGACACGAACCCATCGCAATGGGGTTTGTCGGTTCGGGTCTGCTCGACGCCAACGTGGTTGGCGATGTCTTTGCCGCACCCTCTGCTGATCTCATCCTGGAGGGGATTGAAGAGGTGACAGGCGATGCTGGTGCGGTGCTGCTGATCTCACGGCACGAGGGTGACGTTATCAATGGCAATGCGGCGGCCATGTTGGCAGAAGATGAAGGCCTGAAAGTGCGCCCGCTGCTGATGTATGATGACATCTCTTCCGCTCCGAAGGGCAGGGAGGATGAGCGGCGCGGTGCTGCCGGTACGATGTTCATCTACAAAATTCTCGGCGCCGCTGCTGAAGAAGGGCTGGCGCTGGAAGAACTGGTTGCGTTGGGCGAAGAGGTACGCAGCAGAACCCGCACACTGGGAGCTGCTGTCTCGCCGGGTGTTTCCCCATTAACAGGAGAACTGATGTTCTCCCTGCCCGATGATGAGGTATTTATCGGAATGGGCGTTCACGGCGAACCGGGTGTCGGACGCAGAAAGACCGGACCGGTCAGAGAACTGGTCGAGTTTATGGTGGGTGAGTTGCTGGAAGACGGTCCCATCGCCCCCAACACGCCGACCGTCATCTTGATAAACGGGTCTGGAGGGACCACCATGATGGAGTTGTTGACGATCCATGGTGAGGTTGCACGTATTCTAGGCGCCAAAGAGGTCACTGCCACTTCCCCCATGATCGGTTCCTTTTCCACCACACAGGAAATGGGTGGGTTCTCGATTTCGCTTTTCACCCCCACACCGGACATGCTGCGTTTATGGCGCGCACCTCACGGCGCACCGCAGTTTCCCCGTATTTTTGGGGAGAATTGAATGAAAAACGCAATTCACGGTGTTGCGGTCGATGCGGGCAGCGGATTGGAAGCTGCCATTCGAACAGCGCGAGGCAACCGGAGTATGGATGGCGATCTGCTGACATTCAAGCGGACGGTTTTGGAAGTGCTGGGAACAGAGGCCAGTACAGTGTTGGTTGACGCTGCCTGCGGTGCTGATCTCATAGATCACTATCCCGATGACTGCGCACCCATGCTCGCCTACGAGGCCGACGTCTATCATATTTCGGATGAAGACCGCATTACGGTACTTCCGGAGAACCTGTCTTATGCCGACTATGGGTCTCTTGGTGTCAGTCAACTTAAGTTCTTCATGTATTACGCCCCGGACGACGATCCGGCATTGAATGCCCGGAAACAGGAAGTGGTCGCGGCGGTCGGGCAAGGCTGTCGAGACCATAATCTCCGTTATCTCATGGAGCCCCTGGTCTATCACCCCGACGTACCATCAGGAACGGCAGAATATGCGGCGTTGAAACCAGATCTTGTACGGCGAAGCACGGAGATCTTTGCCGATGAGAAATTTCAGGCGGACGTACTAAAAGTTGAAATTCCCGTCGATCTGAATTTCGTTGAAGGGTTCGGTGAACCCCTCATGAGCCGAAAGGCGGCATTGAACGCGTTCAGGGATGCAGCTGCTCCGGCTAACGGGCACGATCTGGTCTACCTGAGTGCAGGTGTAGCCTTTGAGTGGTTCGAAGCGTCACTGAAAATGGCGCAAGAGGCTGGTGTCTCGTTCAACGGCTTCATGTGCGGTCGGGCCATCTGGGCCGATTCAGTTGAGATTTTCGGAAATGCGGGAGAAACCGGCCTGCGCGAATGGCTTGCTGAAACTGGACGCGCCCGTCTTAACCGCCTCATTGCAACATTGCAGTAAAGGGACTGGATATGCTGAAGGGCAAACTTGCAATTGTAACCGGCGGGGCCAGCGGAAACGGCCGGGCCATCTGCCAGACCTTCGTCAAGCACGGGGCAAAAGTCATCGTGGCCGATCTCCATGAAACAGCGCGCGAAGGGGGCACGCCGACGACGGATCTAATCAATTCGGAAAATCCCGGAATGGCAAAATTCGTTCGATGCGATGTCAGTAAAGTCGCTGACCTTGAAGCGCTGGTCGGGGAAGCCGAAGTCTGGGGCGGTCTTGATATCATGGTCAATAACGCCGGTATTTTACAAAAAGAACCAATCCTGGAAGCAACCGAGGAAACCTTCCATCGCATGGTTGATGTGAATGTCAAAAGCGTCTTTTTCGGATCTCAAATAGCAGCCAAAGCCATGATGAAACGAAAAAAGGGCGTTATCATCAACATGTGCTCGATTGCCGGGATGCGCGGGACGGGCGGGTTCTCCCACTATAATCTCTCAAAGGGTGCTGTTCGATTACTGACCTATTCTCTTGCCGACGAACTGGGACCCCTTGGCATTCGGGTCAACAACGTTAATCCCGGTATTATGCGAACCCAGATGAACATCGAAGATGACCCTGTCATCGGCACGGAAACCGGTGAAGGATATCTCGACATGATTCCTGCCCGGCGGTGGGGGGAACCGGAGGAAGTCGCCGACGCGTGTGTGTATCTGGCGTCCGATTTGTCAAAATATGTTATGGGGACGTCATTGATCGTTGATGGCGGCTATTTGCGCATTTGAGGGAGCCGTAGAGTGTCATTGAAAATCGGATTGATACGGGCATCCTTGCCTAGTTACTTCCCTGACAAGCATCATGTCTGGGACCAGACTGATCGTTCCCTGAACAAGTTGTGTGCCCGGGAACAGGCCGAATTATTCGTGGTTCCGGACATTCCGATGGACGCGCGGGACACACAAAAAGCACTGGACCTGTGCGCCGGTGAAGCGGTTGACTTTATTCTTCTGCTGCATGGCGGGTTCACCATGGGTGATGTGGCGCGCACGGTCGCTGCTTCGCCGTTTCGCGCAGGCTTCTGGTCGGTGCCCGAACCGGTCCGGACTGGCGATGTGCAGTTGAACAATTTTGTTTCGCTGAACATGTCCATGTCAATTTCCCGGCAAGTTCGCGATCTGAAAAAGAGACCCGTGCAGTGGTATCACGGGTCGCCGGACAGCACCGCTTTTACTGAGCGTTTCGCGACAACGCTTCGAGCGCTGCGTGTTGCGAAATCGTTGCAGAACGCGCGCATCGCCGTCGTTGGCGGCCTCGCAATGACTTTCTACAATATGGAAATATCGACCAATGCATTGCGCTCCCGTCTGGGAGTGGATGTTGCACATCACGATATGCATGAACTCACTGGCCGCATGGCGGCGCTGCCGCAAGATCGGGTCAATGCGGAAATCCAGTTAATGGCAGACGCTGCGCGGATTGACGGCGTCAGCGACGATCAGATGGTTTTGACGGCTCAGGCGGCATTGGCGCTGCGAGACATAGCGCATGAGGGGCAATATTCAGCGCTTGCTGTAAGTGACTGGCCGGCGCTGCAGGACAATCCGGGTATGCATCCCGGTGCCGCATTCACATGGCTGGAAGAGAAGGATGGAATCCCGATAGCCTCCGAAGGAGATGTCCTGGGAGCAGTGACGCAGTTGGCAGTCAAATCACTATCCGGGCGTGTGGGCTATCTGCTCGACATGACGGAGCCTGATCTGGATGCCGGACAGTTACTCGTCTGGCATGGTGGCGGTGGTCCGCTTTATCTTGCCGATAATCAGGGCGCGCGCTGGATCAACCACCCGATGATCGGTCGGGGTACAGAGGCGGGCCCAATCTATGGTGCGATCTCCGATCTGGTTTTCAAGGACGGGCCGGTCACGCTGATGCGTGTTGCACGCGATGCGGGAGCGCTGTTCCAAATGCAGGCGACTGTGTCGGGTCGATCTCCCAGTGGTTTTACTGGATGCAGGGGATGGTTGCAGGAGTTCGCAATTGACGGACAGGAGGCAACTCTGGAGGATGTCGTCGCGACGGTGATGGCGCATGGTCTGGAACATCATTTCGTATTGGTTCCGGGCGATTATTCCGACGCGATCGCAGAGTTCGGTGCATGGACCGGGATGAATGTTCTGGGACTGCGGCGCATGCGCACTCATCTGGATTTGCGTGACTTCAGCTGAACAGCTCCGAGGAGCTCAGGCACGTCGAATGGCCATTCGCAACAGCAGGACGGTTAAAACCGCTCCGGCTGTCATGGTCAGGGCAGCAAGAATTGCACCTCCAAAACCGCCTGTCTGATCAAAGATGGCGCCAGACATCCAGGGGCCAAGCAATCCTGCTGCCGCCCATGCGGTGAAAATTACAGCAAAAGCACGAAAAAAACGCGCTTCACCAAACAGTTGACGCGTTAGAGACGGAATAGCCGAGGCTGTAATTCCGTAGCCCAGAGCCACCAAACTCAGCCCCACTGCAACAAATACGGCATGAGAAGACATCGCTGTGACTATCAGTCCGAGACCAGTCGTCAGTGTTGCAATTATCGTTGTGGTGAGCGGATTTAGACGGCTGTTGAAGCCAGCGACAGATAACCGGCCGGTGGTGTTGCCAACCGCAATGCATCCCAGCGCAATACTGGTAAGCGCCACCGAACCACCCGCATCATCAAGTATCTTCGATGCGAGACCGAGCACCATCAGCCCGCCAACTGAACCCAACGCGAATATCAGCCAGACATAGACACCGGCGTGGGTCGGCGACAGGGTTGATTCAACCTGACTTTGGATAGCTTGTGGGTCGTCATTCCGCTTTTCCGATGTTTTGCGAGCGGTCAATATCGAGAGGATCGAAACAGCCCCCAGCAACACCGACAATAACCACAAAGCCTTCAACCCCCAGCCTTGCGCAATCATAAGCCGCCAGGCAGGCCCGAAGACCACGCCTCCCATTCCGAACGTCGCGACCATAATCGGCGAAAGGAGTTTGGGGTGTTGTGATCGCGCTGCAAGGTCCAGTGTATTGATGTAAATAAACCCACTGACGGCACCAAATCCCAGACTGAACGTCACCACAAAATAAATGTAAGCGGATGCGGTGGCCGACAGTGCCAACAACAACGCGCCGCATAGCCCAAAAATGCCTCCACCCGATAACCCCTTGAGTGTCGGTGGCAAATAGGGAGCAACAAGTACGGCAGCGGTAAACGCCAATACGGCAAATGAAAAGATCAGACCGATTTGCGCGGTAGAGACGCCAAACGGCTCCTGAATCGCTGAGATCAGTGCGCTCCAGCCGTAAAGCCCACCGGCGCAAAAACAGCATAGACCAGCCAAAACCAGTTCAGCTTTTTGCTCCGCCGATGCGCGCATTGTGTTTCCTTTAACTGGGCGAGGCGATGATGAGAAAACAACTTGTATTGACAAATATGTTAAGTCAATATTGTTCCATGCCATTTCGGATTTTAGGAAAGAGCAGAGTAGCAGATGTCATCTGACCTGGGGGTTTCGGTATGCGGCGCAGCGCTGACCCCTTACAATCGGCGCAAGGATGGCAGCAATTTTCGCGACTGGGCATTCGACGCTTTTGAGCAGGCCCTGACTCTGTCCACAGTGGAGCTCCGCGACATCGATGCACTATTCGTGTCCTCGGAAAGCGACTTTTTTACGTATCAGCTCAATCCGGCTTCTGTGTTGGCCAGTGACCTGGGTTTAAGGGATGTAGAAATATTGCGCTGTGAAGGCGGTGGTGCGTCGGGCCAGCTTGCTGTTCATGCGGCCACGCGCGCGCTTCAATCCGGACGGGTAAAACATGCGGCAGTTGTGGGGGTCGACCCGTCGGCATCCCATTTGTCAGCAGAGACGATGACCTCCCTTTACGGATATTCCTTTGATGCCTGGACAGACGGCATGACGGGGCTCTCATCAACCGCCCTGTATGCTCTGTCGTTTCAAACTTTTCGGGAGAGTTGCAAGGTTTCGGACAAAGACCTCGCCGCTATTGTGATCCAGAATAGATCCAACGCGCTGGACAATCCAAATGCGCATCTTGGCCGCACCCATACGGTTGACGAAATTGACCAAAGTCCATTGATCGCATCGCCCTACCGACGACTACACTGTTCACCCTTGAGTGATGGCGCGGCCGCGTTGATCCTGTCGCATGACACGCACAAACCGCAGGCTCGACGTGGTGCTGCAAAAATTGCCGGGATTGGCAGCGCTGTCGACACACTGCATCTTGGTGCCCGTGCTGACCCCGGTAACTTCTCGGCAAAGACAAGCGCCATGAACTCGGCATGCAAAGAGGCAGCCATTCTGCCTGACACTATCGAAATTGCCGAAATTTACGACGCTTATGCGGGCGCGCAGTTGCAGAGTATCCAGGCGCTTGGCCTGAGTGAATCGATCATTGGTGATTTGAACAGCGGCAGATTTGCACCAGGAGGACAGTGCCCGATCAATCTATCCGGCGGTCTCCTTGGGCAAGGCGCACCGGTTGGAGCAACCGGAGTCGGTCAGACGGCGACCTGCGCCTTGCTGGTTGAAGGGACGTACCACCCGGCTCTGCAGCCCGATCAGCCGCCCCGCTATGCCCTGGCCGATACGCACGGCGGCATCTGCACCACAGCAGCCGTAACGATCCTGAAAAACGGGGAAGTCGCATGATCCCTCATGATGTGAGACTGACTTATTCTCTTTCACCGGGTTGGATGACACCCTTTGTCGAAGGCTTGTCAAAGGGTGATGCTGTCGCACGGCGTTGTGCACGGTGCGCCTTTGTCAGCTTTCCCCCAATAAGAACATGCGAGTGCGGCACCGCCGAGGGCAACTGGGTAACATTGTCCGGAACAGCCGATATTTGTTTTCGCACCCACGGGTCCGCTGGCGACTTTGCGCTGGTTGCGTTTGACGGCGCGGACACAAAATCGGTGGTCCGTCTGGAAAAGTTCCCTCTGGTGCAAACGGCTGGAAAACTGTTGCCACAAGAAATCCCGTTACCGGCATTGGTTCTGCATCCCGTGAAAGGCGATTTACCCACATGACGCGCCCCTATGACATTCCAGAACAAAAGCTTGCCGATCTGAATCTCAGGGACGACGGAGAGAACCTGGCTATCGTGTGGCCGCAGAACGCCAATATTTTCCACATGACGGTGGGAAAACATCTGGGGCCTCAGAGCCGCGAACTTCCGGCGCTGATTTTCGAAGACACGGCGGGAAATGTACAAGTTCAGAGTTTTGCGGATGTGGATCGGGCAGCCACAAATCTGGCGGCGCATTTAAGTATGCTGGGCTATGGGCGCGGAGATCTGATCGGACTTCACACCGGTCAGCATCCCGACACCGCAGTTGCCCATATGGCCATCTGCAAACTGGGCGGTGTTGCTGTGACGCTATCGCAGCTTTATGGGCCTGAAACATTGCGCCACGCGCTGAATGACTGCAAAGCGAAGGTGCTTCTCACGTCGCCGGAAGCCTGGGCACCCTTGCGGGATCAAGCGCGGGAGTTGTTTCCGGATGTCGTACATGTCCTGACCCGTTCGGCCAAGAACGATGAAGCTGACCTATCGGAAATATTGGCTTCCGACGCTACCGACTTCGTTCCCGACTACACCGGAGCCGATGATCCGGCATTGCTGATGTATACGTCAGGCTCGACCGGCAAACCGAAAGGCATTCTTCACGGGCACCGAGTCCTGGCCGCCTACACGCCCTCCATCAATCTGTTTTTCAACCTATCGATGGAGGATGCGGATGCGGTTTACTGGTCCCCTTCGGACTGGGCTTGGGTTGGCGGTTTGCTCGATATGCTGTTCCCTGCATGGATGGCCGGACGCCCGATAGCCACGACGCTGGAGCGGTTCCAGGCGGAAACGGCCTACGCGTTTATCTCTCGTCATCATGTGACCCACACTTTCCTTGCGCCCACGGCCATCAAGCGCCTGGCGCAAACTCAAAACCCCAGAGAAAAGTACGATCTTTCCTTGCGTGTCATTTGCACCGGGGGCGAAGCGCTTGCTGCAGAAACACTGAACTGGGCGGAGAACCGACTGGGCGTGGTGTGCAATGAATTTTACGGGATGACCGAGGTCAATCACCTTATAGGCAATTGCGCCTCGCTGTTTCCCAGAAAACCCGGTTCTATGGGTTGTGCTTATCCCGGCCATGATGTGCGTCTGGTAGATGACAGTGGCAAGGAAGTTGCCAATGATGAACCCGGTGAAATTGTAACGCTTGCCGGTTCTCCGACCCGTTTTCTGGGATATCTGAACAACACGGCCAAAGAAGACGAGATGCGTCTCGGGCCGTATTTACGAACCCATGACCTGGCTGTGCGGGATAGCGATGGCTATTTCTGGTACAAAGGTCGCTCTGACGATCTGATCAAATCTTCCGGTTTTCGCATTGGCCCCACGGAAATCGAGGAAAGCCTGTTGGCGCATCCCGCTGTGGCAGAAGTGGCCGTCATTGGAAAACCTGACCCCGACCGGGGCGCCATCGTGAAGGCATTTGTCAAGATCAGTGCCGGCACAGCCGCATCCGACGCGCTGGCAGACGAGCTCAAAACCCACGTCAAAACCAACCTTGCCGGTTACAAGGCACCCAGGGAAATCGACTTTGTCGACCGTTTCGAACTGACATCGTCGGGCAAGATCAACAGGCGCTCTCTCAGACTTGCGGAAAATGCCAAGGCGGGCAAAGCATGAGGGGCAGGAAGCACGCGTGTTTGATGGTAAATCCGACAGTTTTTGGGTTGCCTGAGGATGGAGAGAATTATGACGACACCTGAGGATACTCCGAAATACGAGCACGCCTATCGCGTTATCGTTGCCCGCCTCAAAGCGGGACGATATCCCATTGGCGGCCGAATGCCGACCGAGAGCGAACTGGCCAACCATTTCGAAGTGTCCCGGGTTACTATCCGCAGGGCACTGAACATGCTGGTGACAGATGGCTATCTTGAAAGCAAACAAGGCAGTGGATACACCGTTCTGACGCTGTCTCCGGCAACAGACACCTGTCTTACCTCCTTCACGGACGCCATGCTGCGTGCCGGCCACGAGCCGACATCCCGCTTTCTTTCCCTTGACCGGTTTGAGGCCGAAGCTCCTGAAACCGCAGATTTACCAGGCGACATGCCAATCAAAAAAATCACCCGGATCAAGCGATTACGGCTGGTTGATGACATCCCGCGCATGGTCGTCATGACCTACGCGCCAAGTTCTTATCTGAAGCATGCGTGCGCTGAGGATTTCCCTGAAAGTGGACCAGGGCAATCGATATTGCGCATTTTATCCGCACGATTCAAGCTGGAGTGGTCCGCGGCATGTGAGGACATCAGTCCAATTCTAACGGACGAACCGATGGCCGCCCTGTTCAATATTGCTCCGGGCACACCGTTGCTACAACAGGCGTGCTCAGCATTTGATGATGCAGGACGGGTGGTCTTTCACGAAGAAGTTTTTCGAAGCGGATCTGTCAGCTTCAATCTCACCAGACAATCTCGAACGCCAAGGCATCACTAGGGGGGACCACCGGTGGTCGATTTTCCAAAATTGAATCCTGAAGCAATGAAAGAGCGGTTGGCACATCCTGAGGACCGGGTGCGCCTGCTCATCGATACTGACGCGGCCAATGAGATTGATGATCAGTTTGCGCTTGCCTGGGCGCTTCTTTCCCCTGACAGAATGACCGTTGAAGCGGTAACAGCCGAGCCCTTTTCTTTTGCTCACCACCAACCTGAATTGCTCGCTGCAGAGCGTGCAATTGAAGCCGGTAGTGCGCATCAGGAACATCTTGTCGGCGGGTTTCAAGGCTGGATTGATCGTCTGCATGCTCAAGATCGACGCGCAGCCGACCTTGAATTTGTACTGCCTGCGGAAGGGATGGAGCTCAGTTATGCCGAAATTCTGACAATTTATGAAAAACTCAACATCGGATCGAACGGCAAGGTTTTTAGGGGCGCCTCAAACTACATGCGCGATTCTGAAAGCCCGGTGATGTCGGACGCGGTCCAGGCGATAATAGACCTGGCGAAATCGGGATCTCAACCGCTGTATATTGCGGCGTTGGGCTGCGTCACGAACATTGCTTCGGCCCTATTGATTGCACCTGAAATTGTCGAAAAAATCGTCGTGATCTGGACTTCCGCCTATCCCTCTCATGCACCTCACAGTAACCGCCCATCCCTGAATTTGTTTCAGGATCTGCATGCATCGCGGCTTATGTTCGACAGTGGCGTACCCCACATTTACCTGCCCGGATATCACGTCGGTGCGCAACTGAAGATATCGCTACCGGAAATGACAGAATTTGTTCGCGGCCGTGGTGCGATTGGAGACTATCTCTTTCACCTTTATACCAATAATCCACTGCATAAGATGTTCGCGCTGGAGGATACGAAACGGCGCACATGGGTCATCTGGGACATCATCAATATCGCCTGGTTGATCAATCCCGACTGGGTTCCCACCATGCTGACAACGTCACCCATCCTGACCGAAGACCTGTTCTGGCAAAAGTCCGACCATCGTCATTTAATGCGTGAAGCCCACGACGTTCAGCGGGATGAAATCTTCAGAGATTTCTATGACAAGCTCAACGAGCACTGCCGGTAATCTGAAGGAGCAGCTGCGACACCGTTGAACACCTATGACAGTAATTGCTGGACTGCCGCGACGATATGCTTCGCAGAGAGCCCGTATTTATCGAACAGGTAGTCGGTTGAACCACCTTCAGCGAACGTGTCTTGAATGCCGACCCGCTTGAACTTCGCATGAACACCGGCTTCAAGCAGCGTTTCGGCAACGGCAGAACCCAGGCCTCCGATGATCGAGTGATTTTCTGCAGTAACGACAGCACCGGTTCGACGTGCGTGTTCAATGACAAAATCGACATCCAGAGGTTTCAGGGAATGGATGTTGGCGACGGAGACTTTTGCCCCTTGCTCGTCAAGTGTATTTGCTGCGCTGAGAGCCTCGGCAACCATATGTCCGGACGCTAGAATGATGGCATCGGATCCTTCTTTCATCATTTGCGCCTTACCGATGTGCAGGGGCAGGAGCGGCTCGTTGTCTGCCATCGGCCTGGCCGGACGATGCATGCGCAAATAAACAGGACCCTGGTGTTCAGCTGCGGCGCGAACTGCAGCAGGGATCTGGCTGGCGCAGCACGGCTCAATCAACGTCATGTTGGGCAGGGACCGCATAAGCGCCATATCTTCAATTGCCTGGTGGGAGACGCCCAACAAAGTCGTCAAACCGGGCAAGAAGCCCGATAACTTCACATTCAATTTTGGATAGGCCACCTGCATGGCGACCTGGTCAAACGCCCTGCGTGAGATGAACACCGAGAATGTGTGAACGAAAGGCACATCACCATTACGCGCCATACCCGCGGCCATGCCGACCATGTTGGCCTCGGCGATTCCAGGAGAGAAAAAACGGTCCGGATAGATCTCTTTAAATTTCGCGCACTCAGTTGCGGGCGCCAGATCGCCGTTCAGTGCGACGATGTCCGGGCGCGATGCCGCGAGTTCAATCAGCGCATCTCCATAGTAGTTTGGAACTGTGGCGCCGGTTGAGGCGTTGGAGGTGAAATCTCCCAGATGAAGATTGTTATTCATGCCTTCCCCATCACCCATGACCGCTCTCCAGAACCTGAAGGGCTTTGTCGGCAACATGCTGAGGGAAAACCATGTTGTGGCTCATTTGACCTTCCAGAAACGGGATACCTTTTCCGACCAATGTGTTGAGCAGAAGAACGGTGGGTTTCCCTTTCTTCGATCGAGCCCAATCGAAGGCGTCAGCCATTTGTTGAAAGTCATGACCATCGACCGACCGCGTCGCCCAGCCGAACGCGCGCCACTTGTCATCGACGGGCTCCATTGAGAGAACGTTCTCGGTCGGGCCGTCTACCTGAAGCCTGTTGACGTCGACGATCAGACACAGATTATCCAGACCGTTGGAACCTGCGTACATGGCGGCCTCCCAGGTCTGACCTTCCTGCAATTCGCCATCGCCCAGAATGACATAGGTTCTGAATTGCTGGTTTTTCCGTTTCGCGGACTGGCAGATGCCTATCGCAACCGACAGGGCCTGCCCCAGTGAGCCACATGTCGCCTCGACGATCGGTCCGAGCCGTTCAGACACGTTGATCTCAACCGGCGAACCATCTTGCGTGTAGGTTTCAAGCAGCTCCGGATCGATAATGCCCCGCTCAGCAAGGGTGGCATGAAAAACTGCCGAGTTGTGAGCGGTCGAAAGAAATATCCGGTCGCGTTCCGGCCAATTCGGATCATCCGAGTCCAAGTTGGCCTCACAGAAATAGAGCTGGGTGAACAGGTCTGCTGCACCAAGGCCTTGTTGCACATAGCCCTGACCGTTCCGGGCCACCATACGGATGAGGTTTTTTCGAATTGACGTTGCGTGCAAAGCCAATTGTTCTGTGGAAGGGCGATTTGTTCTCATGCTGAATCTATAGCGCTGTTCCCTACAAATTCCAAACCGTTGTCCGGATTGTGAAAATGGCAGAAACAGGCCACTGGTGAAAAGTCAGGGTTGGACGAAACTGACGGCGGATAACGGAATTGTCGCCGTGCAATTTGAGCACAAACTTGTTGCGAAAACTGTAGAGAAGGCAGCCGATGCTATGCAGGAAGGATTGTAATCACGCTGGGGATTAAGTCGCCTGGAAGAGGCTGTTTTTCAGCAGCTCGCAATCCATCGTTGATCAGACTGCATCGCTCCGTTACTTCTGTTAGCAACGTTTCTTCGCGACAGGTATCCGAGACCTTTGCATCGGCAGTCTGCTCCGCACCTTCCCTTCAATAAACTTTCAGGAAACTCCGCAATGCTGAAACTCTATTATGCCAAAGGCACGGCAGCCATGGTTCCGCACATTCTCCTAGAGGAAGCAGGTGCGAGTTACGAGACCGAACTTCTGGACTTTTCGACGGGTGCGCAAAAGGAGGGGGCCTATCTAAAACTCAACCCCAAGGCGCGAGTTCCGGCTCTTGAGACTTCCGAGGGTATTTTGACGGAAACTCCCGCTATACTGGCCTATATCGCACAAGCCTTTCCCGATGCTGATCTAGCGCCAAAGTCTGCGTTCGGATTTGCTCAAGCGCAGGCATTCAACAGTTATCTCTCGTCAACAGTGCATGTAAATCACGCTCATAAAATGCGCGGCCATCGCTGGTCGGATGATCCAGCCGCGCACGAAAGCATGCGGGCGAAAGTCGCTTCCAACATGACTGAATGTGCACAGATGATCGAAGACCATTATTTCAGGGGCCCCTGGGTGCTTGGCGAGCACTATTCGATTTGCGATGCGTATTTATATGTCATTGCGCGCTGGCTGCCCGGTGACGGCGTATCAATGGATGGATTTCAAAAATTAGTGGCTCATTCCGAAGCAATGAACCAACGTCCGGCCGTGCAACGCATTCTGCCCAGTCATTCCTGAGTTCTTGCAGGATTTGCCATTGCAGAAAAACCATGACCATCGCTCATGGATGAAGCACGCTTCCGTTCAAGCAAACTGATTTGAACGGAAGCGTGTCAAATGCCTTTGCTGAGTCCGGGTATCGGGATCAGTCGTTCGACGATTTTGCCCAGAGATTGATGTTTTCTTCGGAAGCATATTTGTCGATTTCGGCCAATTCCTCGGCGCTAAATGTCATATTTTCAATCGCGCCAACGCAATCAACGACCTGTTCCGGCCTGGAAGCGCCGATCAATGCCGTGGTAATACCGCCATCCCTCAGGACCCATGCCAGCGCCATTTGGGCCAGGCTCTGTCCTCTTTGCGCTGCAATGTCGTTCAGTTTTTTGATGTTCTCTACTGCCTGCGGAGACAGAAAGTCAGGATTGAGAGATTTGGACTGGGTGGCTCGGCTGCCCTCCGGCAGACCCGTGAGATATTTGTTGGTCAGCATGCCCTGAGCCAGAGGCGTGAATGCTATGGAACCGACGCCGAGCTCCTGGAGGGTGTCTTTCAGACCATCTTTCTCGATCCATCGATTGATCATGTTGTAGCTTGGCTGATGAATGATACAGGGGGTGCCCAGTTCATTCAGTATGGCAACCGCCTGGCGGGTGCGTTCGGAATTGTAAGATGAGATCCCGGCATAAAGCGCCTTGCCCGATCGCACGATATGGTCAAGGGCACCCATCGTTTCTTCCAGCGGGGTATTGGGATCAAACCGGTGCGAATAGAAAATATCGACATAGTCCAGACCCATGCGCTTGAGGCTCTGATCGCAGGAAGAAATCAAGTATTTTCGACTGCCAAACTCGCCGTAGGGGCCATCCCACATCAGGTACCCGGCTTTGGACGAGATGATGAGCTCGTCCCTGTAGCCGGCAAAGTCGGTACGCAGGATGTCGCCAAAGCTTGATTCTGCGCTGCCCGGCGGTGGGCCATAATTGTTTGCCAGATCGAAATGAGTAATGCCCAGGTCAAATGCCGTTCTGCAAATTGCCTGTTTGGTTTCGTGGGGTGTGTCAAAGCCAAAATTGTGCCAGAGGCCGAGGGAAATTGCCGGCAGTTTCAACCCGCTCTTTCCGCAGTAATTGTAGGTCATCTTCGAATAGCGCTCAGCGCTCGGAACATAACTCATTGATAGGCTGTCCTTGATGTGTCGGCGCAACAGGGCGCGCATCGATAGTTTGGATCCGGAAATTGCCAGAGACGATTGTGGATTACACGGACTCCCACAACCCGCTTTCCCCCGCGCGATAGATTGCATCGATAAGTTTTTGGTTATTCTGCGAGCTTTCGAGCGAGAACATCTCTTTGCTGCTGTTCGGTGCTCCGCTGGCCACTGCCCGGGCAAATGCTTCAGCTTCCAGAGTATACTGGTTGACCCCGGCAAACCGGAAATTTTGAGCTTCGCTATGATCAACGTTATGCAAAGTCACCACATCGGCATCATAAAGGCCGGCATTAAAGGGTGCAGCCACCTCAATCCATCCTTTGTCTCCATGGAAAGAGATATCCTGCCTCAGGGCCATTTGCGTGGACACATACATGGCCATTTCAAACGTGCCGAAATCCGCACGGCAGGTTGCGAATGTATCTGTTCCGAATGTTGGATCTCTTTCGACCTTTGCCGAAACACGGATGGGCTCTGCACCTGTCACAAAGCGGGTGGTTACAGTGGGATAGACACCGATATCCGGGAGTGCACCTCCGCCAAGTTCGGCGATATTGCGCATGTTTGTCGGATCGACGTTGTGATATGTGAAGGCCGCCTGTACTTGCCTCAACGTTCCGATTGCACCATCAGAGATCAGTGACTTCACCTTGTGCCACTGCGGATGATAGGTCACCATATAGGCTTCGCTGACAAGAACATTGTTCCTGTCTCTGGCGGCAATAATGTCGTTGATTTCATCGGCGTGCAGCGCGATCGGTTTCTCGCACAGAACATGTTTTCCGGCGTCTGCTGCCTTGATCGCCCATTCCACATGCTGCGAAGTGGGCAATGGAATATAGACCGCGTCGATAACATCGCTTGCCAACATGGCTTCGTAGGAGCCGAACGTGTTCGGGATTGAAAAACGCTCGGCCAGTTTTTCGGCTTTGGCTTCAGTACGGCTTGCGATCGCGGTGATGATCCCGTTGTCAGCGAGCTGAATTGCCGGAATGACGTGTTCTACACCGATTTTCGCCGTCGATAGTATGCCCCATCGTAACATCTCAAGTCCTCCAATTTGTACCATGTGTCAGCGCCCTGACGATGATCTATCGAGTTTCAATATTCAGATGAAATCAATACATTGCGCGGTTTTAGCGATGCGTATTGAGCTGATCTCGTTTGATTTGGAAACGGATCAGGAGGATTGATTGCATTGAAAGGGGCGCGGATGCGTCTGCAGATGCGAAATATAAAAGACACTGGCGATGCTTTCAATCGGCATCAGAAGTGATTTTGATAAAAAGTGTTCAGATGAATGTGATTGCGGCGCAGCTCTCGTCAAGCTCCAGCCCTAAGTTTGAAGTATTGATCGATACCACTCAAGGGTGTCATCGGCTTCCGGTCGTGCACTGTAGTCGCAACCGATCCAGCCTGCAAAACTGCGGGATTCAAGAACGGAAAATATCGACTTGAAATCAATACTTCCAGTACCCGGTTGGTTGCGCCCGGGATGATCAGCAACGTGGAAGTGGCGGATTAAGTCATAGTGATCTTTAACAAACTTAACCGGATCTGTGCCCATCAGGTGGGCCTGATACACGTTGAATAGCAGTCCGACCGCGTCGCTGTTCAACTCATTGAGGACGGATATTGCCAGGGCCATATCGTTGAGAAAATACCCAGGGACGACTTTTTCACTGGCAGGTTCAATTAGTAATTTTACCTCAGCAAGCGCACATTGTTCCGCCGCCCATCGCATATTGTCAATGTAGTCTGATCGTAGATCCCCTCGCGTGTCGTCTTCACGCAGTATTCCGGCACGAACCAGAAGAGAGGGGCAGTCAAGGAGGTTCGCTGCTGCCAGCCCTTTTCGAATACTGGCTCGAAAGTCGTCCACTCTGAACGAAAAACAGGCAAATCCTTTGTCGCCTTTTCCCGCATCTCCTGCCGGAGCGGTAATCTGGGCGACCGCCAGTCCTTGCTTGCGCGCGCATTCATCGAAATAGTCGATGCCAACCGCATAGGGCGATGGATATTCAACGGCGCCAAAGCCGGCAGCTTTTGCAGCAGCAAACCGGGCTTCAAACGGAAGACCGGAGAATCGACGCCCCAGATGAGCGCTAAATTGCAGCATTGTGACTATCCGACATGTAGGTGTTCTGCGCAAAGCAAAGACAATTCAGACAAAAACAGGAAACGTCCACTTGCTTCGAACCACGAGGAGCGCATGACGGCATCATCACTGCCGATCAAACGCGCTATATGGGAGGTTATAGGTGAATGGTGCGCAATATAGAAGTGCGACCGGTTGTTCCGTTGGGCGGACTTATTCCGTGAAGTCCGACGTTCCACCCGTTTGAGGCGGGATTGTTCGCCAACCGTTCAGATATCGGTACCTCCAGCGGTTAACATTTTTTACGGCGAATGCCTGTTTTACACGAGGGTGTCCCTGTTCTTGCTCAGTCTCGTCACATGCAATTGCTTTTCTCAATTGAGGTGCCGACCTTGTCAGCGATTGCAATGAGCTTTTCTCCGAGGGCCCGGCGCTTCGCTGGTTTGAAGCGGCGAATAGAACCGATTGTTCCGACACTGAATACAGCCCCTATGTTTTCTACAGCGACGGGGGCGGCAACACTTGATATGCCGACTTCGATTTCTTCGACGCATTCGGCGAAACCCGCAACGCGAATTGCCGCGAATTCCTTCTCGAGTTGCTCCCGGTTGGTTCTCGTGTGCTCGGTGTAGGATTTCATCGGCCCGCTCAGAATAAGTTCCCGGAATTCGGTGTCGGAAAATGCTGCAATGACCTTGGAACACGAGCATGCATGCATGGGGCGCGATCCCAATCCAGGATGTATGTAGGACATGGTCGGATCTGAAGGAATTTCCACATGGATGATACCGACGCCATTCTGTCGAAGCCGGGACAAAAAGACGGCTTCACCAAATTCAATGGCAGTCTCTCTCAGAATGGGTGCGGTAATATCTCGAACATCAGCATCAGTTTTGGCCAGCAGCGCAATGCGCACCAGCCGCTCACCAATCACATATCTTGATTTACCTTCCGAACTGTCCAGCAAGCGTTGTTCAGCCAGCATCTGCAAAAGACGGTAGCAGGTTGGCAGCGGCAAGCCTGTAATTTCGTGCAGGTCGGATGCCGACATCGGACGACCCGCAATTGCCACGGCTTCAAGAACGGAAATCAGGCGTTTCAGTAACACAGGTATTTTCTCACTTTACAGAAAGTTTTTTCATTGTACGATAAAAAACAGAGTTTATGCAATTGTTCGTTGTCGCACCAGTGTGGTGGATCTGAAGTTCCGATCATTGTTTCTGCTAACCCGAGTAGGTACTTCAAATTCCCTAAACCACACTGGAAAAACTTTCTTGCCGGTGCCTCCTCCTGAATCTGAAGGTCGTTCTGAGGGGGCGGCAGGATGTGGCGAACTTCAGATTCTAGGCACTAGAGGAGGTTTTTTATGACGGGTGAAAGTGGCAGTGTCTGTTGTGGACCGGGTTACGCCTCTCCCCAAGAGGCGATGAAAGCCCCGCGAGAAAAACTCCTTTACACAATTGCTATTTACGTTGGCACCGGTATTCAAAAACCGGACTATCTGGCGACTATAGACGCCGATCCTGAAAGCCCAACCTACTCACAGGTCGTTGGACGGTGTGAAATGCCGGGCATTGGCGATGAGTTACATCATATGGGCTGGAATGCCTGTTCGTCCTGTTACAGTGACAGTGGGATGGAGCGGCGATACCTGATTGTCCCCGGAGTGCGAAGCTCCAACCTGCATATAGTCGATTGCGGATCCGATCCCAGAAACCCCAAAGTGCATAAAGTGATTTCAGGCGATGAAATCAAGGCGAAGACGGATCTCTCGGCGCCCCATACAGTGCATTGTCTGGGTGCTGATATCATCATTTCCATGCTTGGAGATGCCAAGGGTAATGCGCCGGGTGGGTTTCTTCATCTCAACAAGGACTTCGAAATTGTCGGCCGCTGGGAGAACGATCTGGGTGGCATGAAATTCAACTATGATTTCTGGTATCAGCCGCGTCACAACGTGATGGTGTCCAGTGAGTGGGCGGCACCCAACACGTTCATGCCCGGATTTGATCTGGAAGAAGTCGGGCATCTGAAATACGGACGTGAAATCCATTTCTGGGACTTCGAAAAGAAGAAAGTGGAGAATACAGTCTATCTCGGCGAAGATGGGCTGGTGCCGCTCGAAGTACGCTTTCATCACAATCCCGATTCAACGCATGGATTTGTCGGTGCGGCCATGTCGTCGAACATCATTCATTGGTACAAAAAAGACAAAGAGTGGATTGTCGAAAAAATTATCGACGTGGAAAATGAAAAGCATCCCGAGTGGCCTATCCCACTGCCGGGGCTGATCACCGTTATTCTGATATCGATGGACGACCGTTTTCTGTATTTCTGCAACTGGCTGCATGGCGATATCCGGCAGTACGATATTTCCAACCCGCATAATCCGGTTATGACCGGTCAAGTCTGGATGGGAGGGCTGCTGAATAAGGCACCGGTTGTCAACGGTGTGGAAATTGCCGGCGGTCCTCAGATGATCCAGATGAGCCTGGACGGCAAGCGGCTTTATGTAACGACATCGTTGTTTTCGACCTGGGATAACCAGTTCTATCCCGATATCCGGCATAAAGGTGGTGTGATGCTGATGGTCGATTGCGACACCGAACAGGGCGGTATGGAAATCAACAAGGATTTCATTGTGAATTTCGGCAATGAACCCAACGGCCCCTCACGCTGTCATGAAACGCGCTACCCGGGCGGAGATTGCACATCGGACATCTGGATATAGAGAGAGAGCGGCATGAACCATCAGGAAGACTATCCGTCAGAATATCTTGAGAAAATACTCAAGGAGGTCAAAACCATTGCAATGGTCGGCGCCAGTCCTGACCCGACAAAATTCAGCTACGGTGTTCTGCGTGTTCTGCATGAACAGGGCTACAATATGAAACCGATCAATCCGAAGGACGGCGTGGATGAAATTCGCGGCTTAAAAGTCTTCAACTCATTGGCAGATGTGGATGAGGCGATTGATATGGTCCAGGTTTTTCGCGCATCTGAAGCCCTGCCGGGTATCGCGCAAGAAGCGGTGGATGTTGGCGCTAAAGTTCTGTGGTCGCAAATTGGTGTCTATAGCGATGAAGCGGCACAGATTGCCGAAGAAGCTGGCCTGCGGGTCGTGATGAACCGTTGTCCGAAGATTGAACTCTTCCGGCCCTTCTGGAAGCCGAAACTCAATCAGGTCATCTAAACATGCGCTGGGATTGTGCAGATATTGCAAAAGCGCTGACGGCGCGTTCAAAAACACTACCAGTGCAGCAGCGGTGGTATTTTCGTTTTCCAGGTTGGCACAATACATGACGGCAGACATCAAATATTCAGTGGAGCTGAAAAACAGCGGTGTCACGCTGGATGTGGCTGAAGGTGAACCGATATATAAGGCGGCTCTGGATGCTGGTATTCAGCTTCCGATTGGCTGCGATTACGGCGGATGCATTACATGCGCGGCAAAACTGATTTCAGGCAAAGTGCGCCAACCCGGTGCAACGGCTCTGAATAAGAGGCAGTCAAAGGCGGGCTATGTTCTGCTTTGCGTCGCGCGACCAACAACTGATTGCGTGGTTGAGGAAGGTGTAGAGTCGCACGATCAGCTATACCAAAATCCATTTACCAAAGCGATCAGCGGAATCTGAGTTCCAGTGCGCGGCGTTGCTCTCTGGACTGACTTCTACTTGACTGCCCATATATTAAAGCCGCTGCACTGGCGCACATTCTGGTCATCGTCTGCGAAGCGATCCAGAAAGAAATTGATTTTCTTGCCGAGTCTCTTTTCCAGTTTTCGTTTCCATCCGCGTCCGAACATGATCAACCCACCCGTGGAGTACCGTCCTCTAATCGGATAGAGCGTTACATCCGAGAAGTCCCTGAACAGGTAACTCAGGCCATCCTTGGAAAAGCGGTAATAGTCCTGAAAAGAGAGATCCTTGGGCCCGTGATAGGGAAAGAGGTAGGGAACGTATGCGCTGACGATCCCTCCCGGTTTGGTCATTCGGTGCAGGTTTGCGACGGCCGCGAGCGGATCATAGACATGTTCCAATATGGCCAGACAGACGATGTGATCGAAGCGCTCGTCGAAGCTGTCGTCTATATCGCCGCATATATCACCAAGCACATCCGGATAATCACCAAAATCATTGATATCCAATGTCATCTTAGAACGGGCTGCAATCCGGGAATAAAATTCGCGAGCACTCTCGCCCACATCCAGCACATCGTGGTCCGGCATGATGGCATCACAGATCATCTGCCGGAATTCGATATCTTCTTTGAGAAATCGAAAATCAATCTTGGTTCTGCGAATTATCTCGATCAGCTTCTGATTGGTTTCCGAAGCCGGATTGATCGATGGCTTTGTCATGTGATCGGCCCAAATCGATTTTCATTGGCTGGCACCTTTGACATGGAATCACCCTCAGTGCCAGCGAGAGTGCGTGCATAGAAGTTAATGTGACTTTATGCGAGAGACATTTCACTCTCTATTGATTTTCAAGGCTGATATCCGGAGGATGACGTGTGGGAAAAGACCCGCGATCACCTTATTTTCTTGACTTAAATTGCTGAAACGGTCGTTGACATCCAATCAAGCTGGACGTATGGTCCCGCCAAATTATTGAGCGTGCTGCACGGCGCGCTCGTTTTGTTTAGGCAGACTGGCTTGCCTTACATCCCTGTCAATAAACGGAGCGCTGGGCAGGCCCTCCAGAGCATAATCCCGAAATGGGAGACGGAACTATGAAGATCAAAAACTCGTTAAAATCGTTGATGAACCGCCATCGCGACAACCGCATGGTTCGCCGGAAGGGCCGGGTTTATATCATCAACAAGAAAAACCCTCGTTTCAAGGCGCGCCAGGGTTAATTGCCCTGTGCGTTCGGGTTGCCCCCGTGCACTGAGATTACCGCTATACAACGCGGCCTATCTGTCACGGTCCGGTAGCAATCCGGTGATATCGGGTGCCTTGTCACTCGCAGCAATTGACGACCGCATGTCAGCGTTCCATATTGAACGGCATGCGGTTTATTTTTGCATTGTTGACAGGCCTGACCCTGATGAGCACCGGTTTCGTATCGGTGGAACGGGTATTGGCTCAAGGATTTGAAACACTGCCTCCAGACGAATTGCCGCTGGAGCCCAAACCTGATGTCGTGCCCAAACAAGATCAGGAACAGGTACCTCAATCAAACGACAAAGATGCGGATGAGAAAGCGCTCAGTGAGCGCAATAACAATCTTCCTCGTCCGGAAGACGATATCGATTCCCTATTTACGAAACTCAACAAAGCCGAGACCGAGCGCACTGCGCAGTTTGTAGCGAGGCGCATTAATGAACTCTGGCTGGAATCGGGCAGCGACACGGTTGATTTGTTGATGTCCCGTGCGGGCGAAGCGATGCAGCGTAAGGATTATGCGCTGTCCCTGGATTTACTGGATGCTGTCATCCGGTTCAAACCGGATTATGCCGAAGGGTGGAATCGGCGGGCAACTGTCTATTACCTGCAAGGAGCGTATGGGCCGTCGATCGTTGATATTGAGAGAACACTGGCGCTTGAGCCGCGCCACTGGGGTGCCATGTCCGGTTTGGCGTTGATTATGAACCAGCTCGGAGAAAGCGATACAGCGCTGGGTCTCTATAGGCAGGTACTCGGCATCCATCCGCAGTCCAAATCAGCCAAAGAAGCCGTAGATAAACTCGAGCTGCAGCTGCGCGGGCAGGACCTTTAGTGTCGACCGACCATCTGTGCTTCTTCAATTTGCACTGATCCCCGACACAACGAGACCACTTGCTGTCGCTGCAAAGCAGCTACCGGCGCAACTGTGAAGGATGCGAAGAAGGCGGCCGCCGGCCGCCCTCTGAATTACCGAGTTTCTCGAACTAGGACCAATCAGATTCCGCCCAGACCATCGCTGCCGACAAATGCGATACGAAGCATATTTGTCGCCCCTGGTGTTCCGAAGGGGACACCGGCTGTGATGATGATCCGCTGACCTGGTTTGGCAAAATCATTGGCAAAAGCGAGGCGGCAGGCGCGATCGACCATATCTTCTTCGCTGTTTGCGTCTTCGCTGACCACACAGTGAAGACCCCAGGCAATTGACAGTCTTCGGGCTGTTGAAACCACCGGTGAAATTGCGATCACCGGTCGGTTCGGCCTCTCTCGAGCGGCTCTTAGGCCAGTTGCACCGGAAGTCGTGTAGCAGATGATTGCCGCCAAGTTGAGCGTCTCGGCAATCTGTCGAGCTGCAGCAGAGATTGCGTCGGCACCTGTTGCCTCCGGCTCCGTCCGCTGTGCATGCATGATATTGAGATGGTTGGGATCCTGCTCAACTTCCTCAGCAATGCTGTTCATGGTCGAGACCGCTTCCACCGGATAGTCGCCAGCTGCAGACTCCGCAGACAACATGACTGCATCAGCACCCTCAAAGACCGCTGTGGCGACATCCGACACTTCAGCTCTGGTTGGAACCGGCGATGTAATCATCGATTCAAGCATCTGTGTTGCGACGACCACGGGCTTGCCCGCTCTCCGACAGGCGCGGGTAATTTGTTTTTGAAGTCCTGGCACTTTCTCCAGAGGCATTTCAACACCGAGGTCACCACGGGCAACCATCAGTGCATCCGATAACTCAATGATCTCATCCAGCCGTTCAATCGCCTGCGGCTTTTCAATCTTGGCCAGAATGCCTGCGCGGCCGCGTGTGACCTTTCGAACTTCAGCAAGGTCCTCTGGGCGCTGGATGAATGATAACGCTATCCAGTCAACGTCTGCCGCCAATACAGCATCCAGATCCTTGCGGTCTTTTTCGGTCAACGCCCCCACACCCAGCGTCGTGTCTGGAACACTCACACCCTTACGGTTGGATAGTTTTCCACCCACCTCTACCTTTGCAACGGCTTTGCGCCCGTCGCATTCCGCGACAACCAGTCTTATCTTGCCGTCATCAAGCAGCAGCCGATGGCCTGGCTCCAGCGCGGTGAGAATCTCCGGATGGGGTAAATGCACGCGCGTGACATCGCCCGGTGTTTCGTCATCATCAAGTGTAAAACTAGCGCCATTGTCCAATTGCACCGGACCGTCGGCAAACTGACCGACGCGGAGTTTCGGACCCTGTAGATCCGCCAGTATGGCAATTGGTCGTTGGACCGATTTTTCCGCACTTCGAATACGTTCGACCAGTGACCGCATCATGTCATGGTCGGTGTGGCTCATATTGATTCGAAAAACGTCGGCGCCTGCGTTGAAGAGTTTTTCGATCATCTCCTGATCGGATGATGACGGGCCCAAAGTTGCTAAAATCTTGACCCGTCTGTTGCGCCTCATCGTCCGCCTGTCCCCTGTTGCACAGGCTCGGTAAGCTGGACCGTCCAGCTTGTTTGTTCGCCCGTGTCAATTTCAAAAAATCCGGTTTTTTCGAACCCACGAGCAATGCAGTCGGCGATGCCACTTATAGTGAACTCTTTTTCTCGCGTGCACATAAAGGCACGCCCCCCCCACTCGCCACCGTGATCGTAGTCGATGGCGTAAATGTAATAGTAGCGAGAGATTAGAGATCCAGGCACAAGAGTCTCGCAGCCGTTGGCTGGCAGGTTCCACCATCCTTCGGTCGCCCAGTCTTCTTTGTCGCGGTAACCGATTGCAACACCGACCTGTGCGTCTGTTTTGTTGCACAAACGCAATTCAGCGTGCGCCGGAGTCACCCCGATTGTGGGAGCCAGACATAAAAATAGAGCAATGATACAAATGGCGGGCGCCATCGGTAGTTTTCCTCTATTCATGTGTTTACCCCAACTAGGTCGGCAGCTGATATCAGATCGCACGAATTTCGCTCAAGTTCCAGTG
Organism: Stappiaceae bacterium; assembly: GCA_039976075.1. Taxonomy (GTDB): domain Bacteria; phylum Pseudomonadota; class Alphaproteobacteria; order Rhizobiales; family Stappiaceae; genus JBDWFY01. The sequence goes on along the minus strand of JBDWFY010000018.1, from coordinate 190,674 downwards.
TGTTATCGCGAATACGACCCCTTATTGTCAATGATAAGGGCGCGAAAGTCATTGACATTGGTAAAGGTCGGGCCTGGGACCACCAAATCCCCGGTTTTCTCGAAAAAGCCTGTAGAATCGTTTCTGGCCAAAAATGAGGCAGCATCAAGGCCTTGCGCCTCCGCGCGCGTGAGTATTGAGGGGCCAACAAGGGCACCGGCGGGGTCGTTCCGCGACCCGTTGCCGCCATCTGTACCATCCGTATCTCCTGCAATGGCAGAAATGAGGGGGTGTCCGTCCAGAGCCATGGCAATTGCCAGCGCATATTCCTGGTTCGGCCCACCGCGTCCATCGCCTTTGAGTGTAACCGTCAACTCTCCGCCGGAGAGCAGCGCGGCACGGCGGCCGCTTCGGGCTATTTCCTTTGCCATCTTGGCATGCGCCCGCGCAATGATGCGCGCTTCACCTTCGACAGCATCCCCCAGGAAAATAGGTTCATACCCGGCTTCTTCAGCCCGGGAAGCCGTTGCTTCCAAGGCCATGGCGGGTCGCGCAACCATGATGTAGTCACTGTGTTCAAAAATAGCGTCATCGGGGAGGGGCGACTCGTTGGATTCATCGAGCAGTGCATGGTGGATGCAGGGCGGTGCGTCAGGGGCGAACCGTTTCAGAATGAGCCGGGCATCAGCGAGGGTTGATGTATCACCAACTGTCGGGCCAGAGGCAATAACAGACGGATCATCTCCTGGAACATCGGAAATCGCCAAGGTGATCAGTCGTGCCGGAAACACCGCCCGTGCCAATCTTCCCCCTTTGAGATCCGAAAGATGCTTTCGCAGGATATTGATTTCCTCAATATCAGCACCCGATCGCAAGAGAGTTTTCGTCAGGGTCTGTTTATCCGCAAGGCTGACACCGGATACGGGCGCAATCCAGTTCGCTGACCCGCCACCGGACAGCAATACAACAACCAGATCCTCTTCGTTGGCTGTTTTTGCCAGTTCGAGAAGGCGGTGTGTCGCATCGACACCGGCCTGATTGGGTACCGGGTGCCCGGCTTCGATCAATGGGAGGGATCCGGTAGGACGTCCATATCCGTTGCGGGTGATGGCCAACCCGAGCAATCTGTCGGTGCCCAGACCATAATCCTCGCGATAAATCCGCTCTGCCACTTCCATCATTGCACCGGCAGCCTTGCCACCGGCGAACAGGAACACCCGACCCGATTTTGGCGGTGCAGGCAGGTAGTCAGGCAAACATGCTTGAGGTTTCGCCGACGCAACTGCCTGATCGAAGAGTTCGAGCAAAATCTGTCTTTGTGATTCTTCCAGCGGGTTCGAGCCGTCAGTCATTCCGCTTCCAAAATCTTCAATAAAGCAATTCTCGTGATCGTCGGATCGCGTGAAATGCTCCATGTCTTTGTTCAATCGCTGTTGCTCAGCGAGAAAAGTACATCAACTCTTCCCAGGATGCGTTGCAGCAACAATATCAATCCTGTTCCCCGTTTGTTGAACCGGATTCATATTGTCCGTCCGTTCATGGCCAGATTCGCAAAAAACACCTGTTTCGCAACGGGATACGCCGCGAACCGCGATGTGCCGGACACAAGATTATGAGTATTTTCAAGGTCGAAATCAGTTCATAAAGCCAAACGAATATGACGGTGATTTCCAACACGCAAAGGGTACAAATGGGAGCGTTGGCTGTCAATTGAATAAATCGGAAAATTGTGACCGGTGCGAGAAACAAGGGCGGAAAAAATGAATGGATTTCAATAGGTATTCTGTGGCATTTGACAGGGACTCACATGAATGAAGATGAGATGCTTGAAAAGTTGCTTCACAATAGCTCTGCGCCGAGTACAGACGACCCTTTCCAGCCGGTTGAACTGATCGAGGGTGATTGGTCGCGAGGACTTGTTTTACTGTGCGATCATGCGTCCAACGGTTTGCCGTCCAAGTATGGATCGTTGGGTTTGCCGGCGGAGGAACTGGCACGACATATCGGATACGATATAGGAACGGCCGATCTGACACGCATGTTGGCGAGGGCGCTAGGCATACCAGCGGTCATGACCACATTTTCGCGGTTGCTTATCGATCCCAATCGGGGCGAGGATGATCCAACGCTTGTGATGCGCCTTTCCGATGGCGCAGTCATTCCGGGAAACGCCTATATCGATAAGGAAGAAATTGACTACCGGCTCCAGCACTTCTATCGCCCCTATCATCAGGCTGTGACGACTGCGCTGGCAACTGCCACCACGGCGGGGCCTGGCCCGGCTGTTGTGTCAATACATAGTTTTACAGCGAATTGGCGTGGGTGGCCCCGACCCTGGCATGCCGGTGTATTGTGGGACAAAGACCCACGACTGGCTGTGCCGCTGATTGAGGCGCTGGGCAAAGACCCGGATCTGATCGTGGGGGACAATGAGCCCTATCTGGGCGCTTTGAAAAACGACACTATGTATCGCCATGCAAGCAGTGCAGGTCTTGCGCATGCTCTTCTTGAAATTCGGCAGGATTTGATCGGGGATCCGGCAGGTGTCGCGGCCTGGTGTGAGAAGCTGGTTCCGATCCTGCTTGATCTTCTGGAACTACCTGATGTTCATCAAATTCGACATTTTGGATCAAGCGTCGAGTGAACCCAACCACATGAAGTTCTGCGTTGCTTGCAGGAAAACAGGACAGAAAAGAGGAAACGATGTCCGGAAAATTTGACAAGGGAACGAACCAGGCACTTGAGGCTGCCGTGTTCCAACGACTGGTCAGCCATCTGCAGACCCGGACGGATGTCCAGAATATCGATTTGATGAATCTGGCTGGCTTCTGCCGGAATTGCCTTTCGAACTGGTATGTCGATGCGGCGGAAGAAACGGGACTTGCACTCACCAAGGACGAGGCGAGAGCTCTTGTCTATGGCATGCCGTACGGTGAATGGAAGGAAAAATACCAGAGTGAGGCAACAGCCGAACAAAAGGCATCATTTGAGAAAAACAAGCCTGACCACTGATGGGCTTAATACCAGTTCCGACGCCTCTTCTCTCCGTTCGTTTAGTGATTGACTCCAAACAAGCGGTGCTTTTTGAACACACAGCAACACTCTATTTCCCGAGCGACCCGACTCACGGCTTCTGGCAGTTGACGTAATCGGGCGATTCTGGCACCCAACGGTGCTGATTTATTGAACGATAAGGAACGAATATCGATGGTAGATACCGGCGGAGTTGCTGCGGATCAGTTGCGCGCATTCGTTGAGCGTGTTGAGCGACTTGAAGAAGAAAAAAAGGCCATATCCGACGACATAAAAGACGTTTATGCCGAAGCAAAAGGGACTGGGTTTGACGTTAAGGTCTTGAGACAGATTGTCAGGCTTCGCAAGCAAGAGCCACATGAACGCGAAGAGCATGAAGCCGTTCTGGATCTTTACCTGCATGCTCTTGGCATGCTTGGCACGGCTCCTGAAACGGAAAGTACCGAAGAGAGCAGTTCTTAAGAGCCTTGGATCGCGTGTCCTTATCGCAAACGTAATTCAACCGTTCCGATATACGCTATCAAATAAAAAAGGCTCGCCATTCTCTGGCGGGCCTTTTTTATTTGAGATTGTCTGCAAATTCGGCTGAATCGCTCTTGTTATCTCACTTCAACCAAAGGAAGGGACACAATGGCCGGGCCACGGAACTGGTTGGTAGACAGCAGATGTGTATCTTCTGAGAAAAATGATTTCAGCACGCGCTGCGGTGTGGAAAGCATCGGGGATACTGTCCGCATATCCGGATGGCTGAATTTGGCAAAGGCCTGCATCCGGGTTGTTACCTGACCATTCATGAATTCGCCTGAATTCACGTTCGGGGCGGTGGAGAACAAAGCAAACGGGTCGGACAGTGCCGGTAGTGAGCCTGAATAAGATGGCAGCGGCTCTTGAGACTCGGCGTTGCGTTTTGCTTCCTTAAGTGCAGCACGTTCCAGCTGTCCGGGAAGGTTGGAAGCCTTTTCCTGAGGGATCTCAATGCCAACCGGCGTATTTCCTAGCGATGCCAGCTGCACACCTTTGTCAGGTCGCATGGGGGCGTCTTTCGGCAGTATCACAAAACCACTTGGTGCAGGCTGTGGCACTGGCAAGTCGGTTGATTCTGCTGCAAATGAAAGAACTGCCGGAGAGGGCTGAGGCATTGCCGTTACACGGGAGCGAGGCGTTGCCGTTGCCGTCGCTGTCACAATCGCATCAATCGGGTTGTTAGACGATGACGGTGTGACACTGGCGAGAACAACCGGCTGACTTCTGGAGAGCGGCGAACCAAGTGGCAGAGTACCGGCGGGTGCGCTTTGAGATCCAGGCGAGCCCAGTGGAAGAGTGCCGTCCGAGGCTGGTTGGGCAACTGGTCCCAATTGTACAGCTTCCGGTTTGCCTTGAGGCGTGAACGCGAGAGTAACGGCCTCAAATTTGCGATCCAGTGCATCTTTGTCGGCGTTCGAATATGAAACCGTTTCTGAGACAGCATCCGCGCTGGCGACTGTAATCACACCGCTGTTAGGCTTCAGCCGTGGAACGGCGGAAACCAATGCCACCTGTGTTTCAATATCCTTGCCACCGGGAACCGGCGCGGTATCACCATTGCTGATAATTGCACCCGGCGCCCGCTTGGCAGATGCCACCTGTGTTTCAGGTTGAGCGGTTTCGTCTGATTTGTCCCGTGAAAACAACGATGCGAAAAAGCCCGGACCGGACTCCTCTGTCTCTGGCTTCTCTTTCTGTCGCTGATTCTTTGCAACGGATTTTTTCTTGGTAGCGGCCTTTTTCTCTGCGCTGGCAACCTGAATCACAGGGCTGCTTGCGCGGCCCTTGTTACGATTGACCTGAGCGAGCGCCTGCTTGTAGCCGGGAAGTGGCTTACCGTCAGTCGGCACGTGGATCGTGTTACCTTTCGGGAACACTCGGACCAGCTGCTTGCGTGTCATGCGTGGCCAGTGACGTACGGACCCGGTATCCATGTGTGTAAAGGGAGAGCGGGATGTAGGATAATAGCCTACGCCACCAACCTGCTTGCGCAGACCAATTGCCCTCAGCTTGGACAATTTCACATCCGGCAAGTAGTAGTCCATCGCCTTGCCCCTGGTGTGTTGGCTGGACTTGGCAACGCCTTTGGAGCGGCTGCGCAACATGTTATTCGTTGCTGGAGAGCGGTAAGCCGAGACCACGTGAATATGTTCGCGCGATCCGCTTTCCTTATAGACTTCCCAAATCAAGTCGAAAAGTTTGGGGTCCATCTTGATAATTTCATTGCGTCGCCAATCACGCAGGAATCGATTCATCTCGCGCAGGCCGCTGGCAATGTACTTACCGTTCTTTTTGAAGGTGATTTTGGCGCGCTCACCCGTGTGGGTGTTGTAAACTTTAAGCGTACGGGTTTCCGCAGTCGCCGCGCCGGTTAAGGCAAAGTATGCGACCAAGACCAACACGACGCTTTTCAAAAGCGCGCTACAGTTATAGCGTTTGCTACCACACTGTTTAAAGTGGGAATTCCACGTGACCAATTCTATGTCTCGCAATCCACCGGCTGATTGTACCGATCCATCGTATGCCCCCTGAGACATAGAATTACATCAGATCGGTTAACAGATTTTTACCGTCATCTGAATTTTACCAAACAGTGGTATTGAGGCAACAGTATGACAGCAATCTTAACCGATTTTTTTTGTGCCTTAATGGTTAACACCAACGCGCGCTGAAGGCCAGCCATCACGCATCTTGAATGTGTCGTGTTTGATACGCAAAAATCCGCAGGTTTTCCCGGTTTATTGCTATAAAATTCGTTCGGTACACTGCATAGGTATCCGTGTGAATTCGAGATAGTTTCGAGGCCAATTTGCTGCCTGGCGGTTATTTTGCTGAAAATGCGGCATTTTTTCGCAGTCTGAATTGGTGGTCGCTTGAGCCTGATGTCAGTCGTTCGACTCTTGCAACGGCACAAATGTGGTGGCTTTTAAATTTTTTACCGATCGGGAATACGCTGCACTCTCCTGTGTCGGTCAGTGCGGTGAATTGATTCTTCATCAGAGAATCCGTTGCCGGGCACTGGCTGAACCCAACATAAATGGCGGTAGGTTGATGGTGCTCCAGCCATATCGATCGACAGTTTGTCGGATGATTTTTCTGACGCGGTAGATGTATTTATCAAAACACCAATCCATGTCCGCTGTAGTTCCTCCGGACCAATTCAGCGCGGCTTTTAATTATTATGTACATAAAAGACACGATGGTTCGGTCGCCGACCAGTTTTCGATTTTTCAATGTGAAGATAACGTGGCTAATCGGAAATTGGCGAAGCCACCATGCGGGAGAAAGACGATGGCGCGTAAAGATGACCGATATCGGATTGCCTGCAATAAACTGCTGGACCATTGCTGTTCAATCAGCATCGGGAGCGCCCTTCCTTCGGAGATGGATCTCGCGCAGAGGATTGGAGTTAGCCGGACGGTTATCCGGGCGTCGCTCAAAACGCTTCAGGATAAGGGCATTATTGTATGGAACGGGCGAATGAAGCAGGTTTTACGAAAACCACTTGCGAGCGACCGTTTGGACGAACCGCACGTATTTGTCTCCCTCGATGCGTTGGAGGCAGCTTTTCTGGACTGGATCTTGCGCTTTGACGTGCCGCAGGGTGCCGTTCTGAACGTTACACAGCTGTCCCGAGAATTCGGGGTAGCAATCCATACACTGCAGGAATTTCTATCCGGTCTGTCCAGATTTGGTATCGTTGAACGCCGCAGTGGTGGTGGTTGGACCTTATGTGGGTTCACCAAGGAATTTGCCATCGAACTTTCCGACTTTCGGACGGTGCTTGAGTTGAATGCCATCCAGCAGTTTACGAAAACAGCCCATGATGATCCGGTATGGGACGCGCTTGATGAACTGAAAGCTCGCCATCTGGAACTTCTGGAGCGGATCGAAACGGACTATCACGACTTTTCAAAGCTGGACGAGCAATTCCATCAAACGATCAACAGCGTTGTATCCAACCGGTTTGTGGCTGAGTTTCAGAAAATTATTTCTTTGATATTTCACTATCATTTTCAATGGAATAAATTCGACGAACGTCAACGTAACGAGGCTGCGATCCGCGAACATCTGGCCTGTATCGACGCATTGTTAAGCCGAAACGCCGTGACCGCAGAAACAGCTGCGCGCACTCATCTGGAAACGTCAAAAAGGACATTGCTGAATTCTCTCACCAATTATCACTGTTCGTAAGCTGAAGGAGAGAACTGTCCGCTATTACCGGACGCGCTCTAATTATAGTCAAACAGATCGCCCAGCGATTCCTCGCGAACGGGTTCGTTCAGCGCATCCATGTTTTTCTGCAACGTTGCCGGATTGCTGGTGCCAATCAGAACGGAGGCGGCATTCGGATGGCGATGCGCGTAATGCAGTGCTGCGCTGGGGAGCGACAGACCAACCCTCTTGGCCGATTCCTGCAAAGTGGCAACACGCTCCAGAACCTCAGCCGGGGCCGGTCCGTAATCGTAATTGGCTCCCTCGATGGGGCCTGTCGCCAGAATACCCGAATTGAAGATGCCACCCAGAACAAGGCTCGTTCCCTGATCACGGCACTTGGCAACCAGAGCGTCTTCCGCCGAACGATCCAAAATGGTCAGGCGCCCAGCCAGCAATATGACATCAATTGAAACCTGCTCCATGATATCAAGGCATATCTCGTTTTCATTGACACCCAACCCGATTGCCCCGATACGCCCTTGTGATTTCAGGCGCTTCAGCGCGTCGAATCCGCTGCCAAGAAAATCGTCCATGTGCCGACCGTTCTCGGTTTCACCATGGGTGTGGATACCGATGTCATGAACGAAAATGATATCGATTTTACCGGATCCCAACCGCTCGCAGCTCTGCTCGAACGTTTCCACAATACCGTCGCCGGAATAGTCATATCGAACATTGTTCTGCAGCGGATCGGCGAATCCGTCAGCTTCTTGCTGGATAGGGTCGTCGCTGCCGCGGGGACTAAGGATGCGGCCGACTTTTGTCGAGAGTACGTAATCTTCTCGATTTTTATTCTGAAAGAACTTTCCAAGTCTCATCTCAGAACGGCCGCGACCATACCGCGGGGCAGTATCGAAATACCGAATGCCGTTACTCCAGGCGCAATCCAAAACTTCGCGAGCCTGTTCGTCGCTGATGGCCCGGTACAAATTTCCCAAGCTGCCGCAACCCAAAGAAACCGACGTGACATAGACATCCGTGTTGCCAATTTGATTGGTCCGCATCAGTTATTCACCCCTTTCACCATCGCTGCTAAAACGGGTTTTTCATCGGTATCACCCTTTTCCTTCGCCCAATCCAGAAACGCGCTGATCCGACGTTCAATTTTCTGGCTGTGATTTTGAGCGATGTCGCTCAATTGATGATGAAGAAAGGGATTGGCGAAACGCTCCAGTGTCGTTTCGATGTAGGGGTCGATTTGATTCTCAAGCCCGGCTGCTACGAATGCCGGTCTGACCTCGCCGTTATAGAGGTTACAAAGTGCGCGTTTTGTCTCGTCATCCGATATAGCGGCCACAACGGTAGCGCCATCAAGACGACCGGCTTCGATCCATTTTTGAGCGAGATAGGTATGACCGAGATTCAAGACGAACAACTTCATCGCCTCGATTTCCGCAAGACTCCCGACAACCTTTATACAGTCATGCCGACAGGGCAGGATCAGCCCGGACTGATCTTCAATCGCCCAAAGCGCATAGGGCTCTGCCACAGCGCCTGCCGGCTCAAGAGGCTCTGAGACAATCCGGTCAACGAGCGAATTCACCCATGTGACATCATTGGAAAGGTAAGCGAGGAAGGCAGGGCTGGTTTGCTGAGCGAGTTCCAGAACGCGTTTCTTCAAGATCTGACCGTTGTCCACGATCAACTCCATCGGTATGATCTGAATCGGCTTTGGATTTCGCTTAAACCGCATAAGCAGAAGTTGCGTCAGCTTCGCCGGATACGACATTGCCTGGTTGAACGTCGGCTCCTCATCAGCCGCCGAGTGGGCGTATCCGCTATCGGCGGTGTTTGAGAGAACGATGTCGACTTCATCTACGAAGATCTCAACGATAGCGTCCCAACTTGTTGCAGTAGAAAGGGATCGATGGACACTTGTGACTTGGACGGTGTTGTTTATCTCTTCACCTGCCTGCAGCCCCTGAATTCGAACGGGAAATCCGTGTGGGGCGGAAAGTGCTTTCAGACGCTCTGCTCGCTTTGCATTTCCCGAGCTCTGAACCACGGTAATCGACCCCACCGCCTGATTGCGCTCAAGAGCCTCCGAGATGAAAAGATCAGCGTGGGCCTGCAGAAACCGGCTCGTTCCAAACTGCATAATGGGCGTGGTCATGAATGCCGGACCTCTTTAGTCGTTTATTATCGGGTTATTTCGAGCCGATGTACCAGGCTTGGGCAAGACGTAAATTGTTTTTTATAATAATGAACAAATATTCTTGAAGCCGGTTTGTCAAGGAAGGGGCTGGCCACCCAGCACCACGTGAAAACTCAAGCGCAGGCATAGTACGGTCAGCGTTAAAAGCAGAGCTTACAGATTCAGAGCATCGAGCAGTTTGCGATGATGACCGTAAATGTCACCGAACCGCTGCATATCGCCGTCGTCGTTTACAGCAACCGTGAAATACGTCAGATGCACCGGAATGTGGTCTGAAAGATTGTAGTGTTTCTGCTTGCCACCAATCGCCTTTCGCAGACGCTTGCCGTTCAGTTTGGTTTCCATGGACAACAATGCGTCAGCGAACTCCATGGGATTGAGAACCCGCACGCAGCCGTGAGAGAACGCTCGAACTGTTTTATTGAACAGGCTTTTGGACGGTGTGTCATGCAGGTAAACAGCGTGCTTGTTGGGAAACATGAACTTGACCTGCCCCAGTGCATTGCGCGCGCCTGGCTTCTGCCGAATGCGAATGGACCGCATGTTAACGCCTCGCCAATTGATTGAGCGTGGATGAACGACTCGCCCTCGGGAGACAACCTGATAGCCTTTGGCACGCATGAACCGGGAAGGGTTGGCTCTGATTTTCGGCAACAATTCTTTCGTCGCAATGGACCTGGGAACGTTCCAGTAGGGATTGACGACGATATATTCCATTTCATCGGAAAAAATGGGTGTTTGGTTGGCTGGTTTTCCGACAACAACCCGGGTTTGATGACTGATAGCGCCATCATCCATGATGCGAACCGTGAATTCCGGTATATTCACGTGCACATGATAGGATCCGAGGTCGCGAGGAAGCCAGCGCCAGCGCTCCATATTGGCGATCACGTCAGCGATTGGGTCGCCGGGAATAGTCGCGTTGAGCCGCGCAATGGTTTTTGCCCCGGCAATGCCATCAACTGTCAGATCGGCTGATTCTTGAAAGGATTTTACCGCGCTAAAAAGGGCTTCATCATATTTGATGGTATCGCCGACGTTCGCTGCTGCTATTTTCAGACGCTTCCGCAAATGGGCGACGCGTGGTCCGGACATGCCTAACTTCAATGACTTGCCCGATGCAATCGGCTCCATTGGCTCCACTGGTAGATTTGACAATCTCAGCTTGGCCAAAAGCATTTTCAACTTCAGATATCCCGGGTGGGGTGGGCTGAAACTCTCCAGAACTGCCACGGGGTTGGCTGTGAGTGCAAGACTGTTCAATGCAGCGATTGTGTCGGGTTTTTGCGGTTTGCTGGTAATCAAGCGTGATATTTTCCTTGGGTCTACCCGGCCGGTCTGCAAGTGGATGACATACCGCAGAACAGCAACGGACAACCGCATTTCGGCTTCAGCTATCGCAATTGGCGACATTCCAATCGCCTCACCAAAACTTCCATCGGGCAAAGAATAGTCTTCCGGATCCAGACCCTCTTCCTCGGCACGGCTGATTTTGTCGATGATTGCACGGGCGCGCAGATTGAATGTGCCGCCTTCAATCCACGCCGGTTGCCATTCCCGCTCTTCATAGAATTGCAGCACCGTGGCGTTTTCGGATTTGCGGGCGAACGCCTTGAGGATCGTTTTTTGATTTGCCAATATCCGCAGTGCCGAACCCATCGCCACACGATCGAAGTGTTCAACATTCCTGACCGGTCCGGATGAAGACGCAAGACCATGACCCAACCGGGCGTGCTGATCATTGGAAAACACAGCCAAAGCGGGTTGCGCGAAGATGCCAAAGCCCAAAACAGCTGTTAGCCCAATCCGTTTCAGAGAAGGTTTCAAGCCGGAATTCGGGGCATTGGACACCGCTGAGCCGATGGTGATACTGCGCCCGCTACGGCCATACCTGCCCCAAAACCACATCATGGTTCCCCAGTCTTTTATGATGAATAATGCGCGACAGAGTTGTCACTAAATTGCCAAAAAAATGAACGGTGCCGGACCGTGTTGGATCAAGCCTCGACCATAATGATTAGAGATCTCAGTTAGTGGGCAATTTCAAGGCTGTACTTGTAAAAAGAACGTTATTGAGCCGCGTCCTGGTCTGCTGTTGCATCAAGGCCATAATCGCGTAGTTTTCGGTACAATGTGGACCGACCGATTTTCAGCCTGCGGGCAACTTCAGCCATTCGCCCGCCATAGTGCTCAATAGCCGTCTTGATCAGCTCTTTTTCCATTGCTTCGAGCATTCTGACGTGCCCGCTATCATCCAGCGTTCGCATGAAGCCAAACGGCGCACGCGATTCGAAGGAAGGTTCCGAAAGCGGGGTGCCAACAACATCGCGTGCCTGAGATTTCGTGGCATTTGAAGCGGTGGGCTCGGACGATGACTGGTGCGCCGAAGGGGTAACGCCTGCGGTGTGGTTGGGTGCTGCAAAGGCGGACGGGTGTGGCGTGCGTGCCTGGGCAGTGATATGCGGAAAGTCGTCATTGGTCAGGTGTGTGTCGTCGCAAAGGACGACAGCACGGAAGATGGCATTTTCCAGCTGCCGGATGTTGCCCGGCCAATCATATGATTGCAGCAGAGCCATGGCATCGGGGGAGATAGACGCGACATGTGGTTTGTTTTCTTCAGCAGCGAAGCGAGCGAGAAAATGCCGGGCCAGTTCCGGGATATCTTCCAGCCGGTCGCGTAGCGGAGGAATGAATATCGGAAACACGTTCAGCCGATAATAAAGATCTTCCCTGAACTTTCCGTCTTTAGTCAGGTCCAGCAATTGTCGATTGGTTGCTGATATCAGGCGAAAGTCGACTTTCACCGGGCGGCGCGATCCAATCGGATCAATTTCACCTTCCTGAATGGCGCGCAGCAGTTTGACCTGGATCTCAAGCGGCAGTTCTCCCACTTCGTCAAGAAACAGCGTACCGCCGTGGGCTTCCTTGAACTTGCCGATATGCTTATCGACGGCGCCGGTAAAGGCGCCTTTTTCATGACCGAACAAAATAGATTCGACCAAATGCTCGGGAATAGCACCGCAATTGACTGTAACAAACGGTTTGCTTTTTCTGTCACCGGATCCCTGAATTGCCCGCGCAATCAGTTCTTTGCCGACACCAGACTCACCCTCGATCAAAATCGGTATTTGTGATGCGGCCGCCCGCTTTCCAAGCAGAAGCACGCGTTCCATCGAGGGACTGCGCGTTATGATCTCGTCAAATGTCAGTGTGCCGGTCGCGGTTTTCTTGATTCTCGTTATTTCGTCTTCAAGCGCTGAAACCTTCAGAACGTTTCGGATCGAAACGTCCAACCGTTCCGGGCTGACAGGTTTGACAACAAAATCCTGCGCACCGGCCCGCATGGCACCGACGACCGTATCAATGCCGCCGTGGGCTGTCTGAACAATCACCGGTGTTTTATTGCCTGCAGCACGAAGCTTTTCCAGAACGCCGATTCCATCCAGTTCTGGCATGATCAGATCAAGGATAATGAGGTCGATGTCTTCCGCCTCGACGCTGTTCATAAGTGTCAGAGCTTCTGCACCGTTTTCACGGGTGACTGTCGAGAAACCGGTCCGTTTGACAGCTTCCTCCAAAAGGCGACGCTGAACAGGATCGTCGTCGGCAATCAGAATTGTGCCGGCATTGGAAGTTCCGTTGCCCGTTAGGGTTGGTGATTGACTCATTACGTCCTCAGACATGTCACCGGTTAAACCATCGTTGGTGCGCACAGCACCTCAATCTGTACCATTTCGGGTCAGTATCCGTTAAAGATGTAAAAAAAGAGCTTATGCATTGCCCCTCGGTGAAACGGGCTTGATTCACAGGGACCGAAGCATTTGAATTGCCATCTGCGTTACACCAGGTAAGAAGTACCGCTTCTCTCTTTGCATCACTACCAGCCTTCAGGAACCCGTTATGCAATTGCCTCCTCTCGCTTTCCGACCTTCTTCGGCCGTCATGTCCAGCTCTTCAACAAACGCCGGAGAGGCCAAGGAGCTGGGTAGTTTGCCTGAATGGAATTTGGAAGACCTCTATCCGGGCATCGATTCTCCTGAAGTCGTCAATGATCTTGATTCGGCACTGCTCGATGCCCAGGCGTTCGAAAACACCTACAAGGGTAATCTGAGCGATATCGCCACTGACGGAGCAAAGTTGGCTGACGCCGTCCGAACGTTTGAACGACAGGAAGAACTGCTGGGACGCCTGGTTTCGTTTGCAGGTCTTATTTATACCGGTGACACGACCGATCCGGCACGGCAGAAGTTCTATGGCGATGTACAGGAGCGGATTACAACAATCAGCGCCCATCTGTTGTTTTTTGGGCTGGAACTCAATCGCATAGACGACAGCGTCCTGGAAAATGCGCTTACAGATCCCGCTTTGGCCCATTACAAACCCTGGCTGGATGATGTTCGCAAAGAGCGCCCGTATCAGTTGGAAGACCGGGTCGAGCAATTGTTTCATGAAAAGACGGTGACGGGGCGTGGCGCCTGGAATCGCTTGTTCGACGAGACAATCTCGCGGCAACGATTTACCGTCAACGACAAGGAACTGACCGTCGAAGCGGCCCTCAATTTGCTGCAGGATCCCGATGGTGCTACGCGGAAAGCTACGGCAGAAGCGCTCTCGGCGACTTTCACCGAAAATATTTCAACTTTCACGCTGATCACCAACACGCTGGCAAAAGACAAGGAAATTTCCGATCGCTGGCGGGGGTTTGAGGATGTTGCGGACAGCCGTCATTTGGCAAACCGAGTCGAGCGCGAGGTGGTTGATGCGCTGGTCAGTGCCGTCCGCAGCGCCTATCCGCGCCTGTCGCATCGTTATTATGCCCTCAAGGCGAAATGGCTCGGTATGGACAAGCTTGCGTACTGGGACAGAAACGCGCCATTGCCGACCGCCGATACGCGGGTCATCCCCTGGAGTGAGGCGCAAAAAACCGTTCTGGATGCATACGAGCAGTTTTCACCCGAGATGGCGGAAATTGCCGGGCGGTTTTTCGAAAATGGGTGGATTGACGCGCCCGTTCGGCCTGGAAAAGCGCCGGGGGCTTTTGCGCATCCCACCGTTCCAAGTGTTCATCCCTATGTGATGGTCAATTATCTGGGCAAAATACGGGACGTGATGACATTGGCTCATGAGTTGGGGCACGGGGTGCATCAGGTGCTTGCCGGTCCCAACGGTGCGCTGATGGCACCAACACCGCTAACGCTCGCTGAAACCGCCAGTGTGTTCGGCGAAATGTTGACATTCAAGTCCCTGCTGGTCAAGGCCGAGGATGTTCAAACCCGCAAGGTGATGCTGGCCTCAAAGGTCGAGGACATGATCAATACTGTTGTGCGCCAAATTGCTTTTTATACGTTCGAGCGCAACGTACACACAGAACGTCAAAACGGAGAGCTGACGAGCGAAAAGCTTGGTGAAATCTGGATTGATGTTCAACGGGAAAGCCTGGGGCCGACGATTGATCTCAAAGAGGGATACGAGTGTTACTGGTCCTATATTCCACACTTCATCCATTCGCCGTTTTACGTTTATGCCTACGCATTCGGTGATTGCCTCGTGAATTCTCTGTATGCTGTATACGAAAATGCCGATTCCGGTTTTCAGCAGAAATATTTTGATCTCCTGAAGGCTGGAGGGACCAAACACCATTCAGAACTGTTGGCGCCATTCGGCTTGAATGCCGGCGATCCGGCCTTTTGGCATCAGGGCTTGGCGGTTATCGAGCGCTTGATCACCGAACTCGAGGAACTGGATGACTGATTAACCGGATGTGCGGCCACACTGCGTTCACGTGATCGATCAATCAGATAGGTCGCGACAGTTTGTTCCGGTTTTTCTTCATTCGGGCACACTATATTCAATAGTGCACAGTCGCTGTTAGTCCGGATAAATCACGACTGAAGCAGCGCGATCCCGGCAAAGACATTGGAGACAAGTCCGCCTATGGCAGAGAGTGAGAAAGACAGGGAAGCCAATCGCTTTTCGGCTCGGATGGGTCGATACGCAAAGGTTGGCACCAATGTCGGCGGTATTGCAGCGAAGATGGCAGGAGCCCGTCTTTTTGGGGTCAGTCTCAACAAAGACAAGAACGCTTCCGACCTGACTGCGGCTTTGGGAAATCTCAAAGGTCCGGTCATGAAGGTTGCACAGTTGCTGTCCACAATTCCCGACGCTATTCCACCGGAATATGCTGAAGAACTAGCGTCGCTACAGTCTAATGCGCCACCCATGGGATGGGGATTTGTGAAACGCCGCATGAATGCCGAACTCGGTGCAGGCTGGCAGAAGAAGTTTGCAGAGTTCGATAAAGAGCCCGCTGCTGCCGCTTCTCTGGGACAGGTGCACAAAGCCAAGGCCCTAGGTGGCGAAGCTTTGGCTTGCAAGCTGCAATATCCGGACATGGATTCTGCCGTCGAAGCAGATCTTCAGCAGCTTGGGATGTTGTTTTCCATCCACAGACGGATGAAACCTGCCATCGACACAACGGACATTGCCAATGAAATAAGCGACCGCGTCCGCGAAGAGCTCGACTACGAACGCGAGGCGGCTCATATGGCCTTGTATCGTCAAATCTTCAGCGATGAGAAAACCGTCCGAGTGCCAGACATTGTACCTGAACTGTCCACACGGCGGCTGTTGACGATGAATTGGCTCGATGGGGGAGGTCTGCTTCAGTTCAAAGATCGTCCGCTGGAGGAGAGAAACAGGATTGCGACAGCAATGTTCAAGGCCTGGTGGCATCCTTTCAGTCACGTCGGCATCATCCACGGGGACCCGCATCTTGGAAACTATACCGTTTTTGAAAATTCAGGTGAGGCCAGTGGCATCAATTTGCTTGATTACGGTTGCATACGGATCTTTCCTTCAAGTTTTGTTCAAGGGGTTGTCGATCTTTATCAGGGCATGCGAACGGATAATCGAGAACAAACTGTTGCCGCGTATGAGCGGTGGGGTTTTCGCGGTCTGACAAATGAGCTGATCGATGTCTTGAATATCTGGGCAAAATTCATCTATGGGCCGCTGCTGGAGGACAGGGTGCGTTCACTCGCCGACGGGGTGAGCCCCGCGGCCTATGGTCGCAAAGAGGCGTTTCGTGTTCATCAGGCATTGAAAGAAAAAGGGCCCGTGCGGGTACCGCGCGAGTTCGTTTTCATGGATCGGGCCGCAATTGGACTCGGTGGTGTTTTTCTGCATCTCAAGGCTGAAATGAATTTTTTCAAGCTGTTCAACGAACAAATTGATGGTTTTCAGGAAGAGAAAGTGGCCAATCGCCAGGCGAAATTGCTGGAAGATGTCAACCTGGTGCAATAGTGATAATCCCCGCATTTCACGTCCGTGTGTGAGCAAAAATAGGTAAGCGCAGGAGGAGAGGAGAGTCCTATCCGTTCACGCGGCATCCTGCTCTCCCATTGCTCGGTCACGAACTTTGATATAAAGCACGTGCAGGAGACACATTTTACCGGTCGGGGACGCAATGTCTGAAAAAACAGCTGCCAGCGCGGAATTTGACGAACATCAGAAAACCTATGACGGTTTCATTCGCTTTTCGAAGATCTCGATTGTTGCCATTCTCAATATATTGGTCTGTCTGATTCTCTTTACGTATGGTGGTGGAGCGGGCACGTTTTTTGGCACGATCCTGATGATTGCCACGCTGGTTGCAGCAGCCATTGGTCTGTTTAGTGGAGACAGAGGATGGATCCCTTCAGCCGCTGTTTTCGTGTTGTGTGTGTTGGCCTGGATCGTCACCGCAACGTAGCGACAGGCCCGTCTGATAGCCATCCACAGAATAATTGATCGGATTGCGTCACTGTAAAGACAGTGGCGAGACCTTATTTATTCGATTATTACCGCCAGTCTTGGAACCTATACTACTCGATGGGCGGTTTGACTTGGCAACTTTCCACCCGCGCTGTCTTTTTCCAGTATTAGCTATGTTGCAGGCACAAGGCGCCGTTTGTCATGCTTTTGTGAATGATTTACCGTTTGTTAAGGACGGATCGGCTGCGGCTTTTGATTCGGCGGGTAAATTTCGATCCTGAGATGCGCTGGAGCGCTGTCCATTCAGTTGGAAGCATCTGATTGAATGGAAATTGCTCCAGATTCAATAGGTCGGCGCATAATCTTTTCGGCCAATCGATTCCAATTGAACGAAAAGATTATGCACTAGGGTTATGCGAGATGGCAGACAAGCAAGCTGTCCTATTCATTCATGAACTCGGCGAGAAGTGGCCGATGGATACGCTTCGCGGATTCGTCAACAGCGTCTGGCAGACGGATTCTTCTGTCCGGGAGCGCTGGCAGGAAGGTACGATCTGGAGCAAGCCGGATAAATTTTCCAAAACATCCGAGATACGCCGTCTCACAACTACGCAGAATAGTGACGGTCTGAGAACAGATTTCTTTGAATTTTATTGGTCACCCATGGCCGGCCGCACAGGGATTGGTCATTGGGGAACCTGGTTGCACCAAATCGCCGTTCGTGCGCCGTTTGGCATTTCTCGCAGCCTGTTGGGAGTGTGGTTGATCGTCTGGATGCTGGCGCTTCCCGCGCTTGCGCTGTTGGTGCATCAATTCCTGCCCAGCTCCTTGCAGTTATTCAATATTTCCTGGTTTACACTGATCCCGCTTTGTCTGGTGCTGCTACTTTTGCCCCAATGGTTGTTATTTCCTGTTCTTGGAAACTCGATCTGGTACTTCAGCCCGCGTCCAAAGGATATAATGCGACGAAAGGAAATCAGGGCGGCCGGCGCGTCGCTTCTTCGAAACATGATCGACAGCGGCGAATATACCAGGATCATGGTGGTTGGCCATGGAATGGGGTCGGTCATTGGATACGATATTCTGCACGATGTCTGGCCAGATTATAACACCCGTGCCGTTGGCTCTCGCCACATGGCACTCGACTGGCTACAGCAAACTATCAAGGCCGATCCTTTTGATATTGATGCCTATCAGGAGGCACAGCGGGATTATTGTGATGAATTGAAGGCCAATGGGAGCCCGTGGTGTGTAACGGACTTTGTGACATTGGGCAGCCATCTGTACCGGGTCCCGATGCTTCTCGCACGGTCTCTGGATGCTTTTTTCGGAAAAATTGCAGAACGTGAGTATCCAGTTGCACCACCGGTTGAGGAGGGGAATGGATCAGGCAGCAGGTTTACGTATGAAAGGCCGCTGTCCGGAAGTCAGTACGTCACACGCCCAATTCCGCATCACGGAGCTGTTTTTGCGCCGGTTCGGTGGACGAATTTGTATATGCCAAGCCGTTACCTGCTGTTCGGTGATCTGATCAGTGGACCAGTCGCTCCGGTGTTTGGTCACGGCATCAGAGACGTCGCTGTCGAGACCCGAAAGAAATCCGGCATATTGTCTCATCAAGAATATTGGACAATTGAAAATCCGAAAGATCCCGATAATCCGGGGCTTTCCGTGCGGGCGCTTCGCCATCATTTGCAGCTCGCCGAAGGGCGCCAGATTGTTCAGGTGAGAGATGCATCGTCTTTTGAGACACTGGTAACGGATAGTCCACCGGTTCCGAACCTGACCGCACGTGTTGAAGCCGAGATACGCAAGGCAGTCGAAGCAGGGGCCGCCAAAAAGGAGACAAGCGCTTCGGATAAGCTTGTCATGGCCCTGCAAAAATCTCAGTCCGAAACGGCGACAATGGATCGACCCGGTACTGACACGGTAAAGGATACCGAGGTCATCGATGCTGATGCGCTGGAGCAGGCGATCACGGAGGCAATTTCCGCGGAACCGGCAGATACTGAAGCAGATACTGAAGAAGAGCCGGAAGAGCCGAATGGCGGAACAGAATATTTCGTTTACGAAAATCCTGCACGAGACCGTGTCCGAATTCACTCGGCAGCCTGCCGGTATTGTCAGGACGTTGAAACGGTTGAGGAAGACACGCAGTCGGACAACAGCGCCCGCTGGCACAAATTCAGTGATCGGGCAGAGGCCCTGAAAATCGCGGATTCCCTCGCGCGTAAGGACACGCGGACATGTGGTGTGTGCAACCCCTGACCCTTTTTCAGCCGTCAGGAATACATGCAATCAACCCAGACGTCTCAGCCCTTCCTTCGCGATATCGTTGCCGGGCTCGATTTGCAATGCTCGGCTGAAGGATGTGCGTGCCTTTGTGGTCTCGCCAAGCTTTTCCAGTGCCAATCCGCGATTAGCCCAGGCAGAGGCGTATCGCTTGTCAAGATTAACAGCGACCGTCAGGTCCTCCAGGGCAGCATTCGCGTCACCAACTGCAAGGTAAGAGATCCCACGACCGGTATGAGGCGCTGGAGCCTTGGGATTGAGGCCGATTGCGGTTGAAAAATCTTCGATGGCAAAACTATGCTGGCCCTGCGCCTGATAAATCAGACCGCGATTATGAAATGCCCGCGCATCGCCGCTGTTCAGCCGAATGGCGGAATCGAAGTCGGCGAGTGCGCGAGTCAGCTGACCGGTTTGTCGATAGACGTTTCCTCTGCCGATCAACGCAACTTCATAATCGGGTTTGAAACGCAGGGCATTATTGTAATCGGCTATAGCCTGTTGATCTTTACCCATGCGGCGATAGACCAAGGCGCGGTTGGCATACGCCTGGTAGTAATTGGGATCCAGACTTAACGCCTGGGTAAAATCGGAGAGTGCATTGTCCAATTTTCCCGCCCGGCCATACGCTGTGCCGCGGACATTGTAGGCAGTCGCATCATTGGGATTGGCATTGACTACCTGGGTCAGCGATTCAATATTCGCTGATGAACCGGCATTTTTATCAACCGGCACATCGGGATATATTCCACCCGTGGTATTGCAACCAGCAACCGCAACTGTCGCCAGCAAGACAAGAATATTCAGTTTTCGCCGCATCTTCACATTGACCCGTTTGGCCCGACATTTCCGCAGATCACAAGGACGCGTTCCGAGTACGCGGCTCTCAAAATCAATGCCGGGATATTGCTTTGCCTCTCAAACACGAAAGGATCACCTGGGTGACCAGTGTGATCCAACGTGTCCGTCAATTATGGCGGAAAGCCGGTCAGAGAACTCTGGTCAGCGACGGCCGCCGGCCTGCATCAGGCCTTCTTTTTGTGCCAGCTTGCGTGCAAGCTTCCTTGCTCGCCGGATTGCTTCGGCTTTTGCCCGCACCCTCTTTTCAGACGGCTTTTCAAAGTGATTGCGAAGTTTCATTTCACGGAAGATGCCTTCACGTTGCATCTTCTTTTTAAGGGCTTTCAGAGCCTGGTCGACATTGTTGTCGCGAACGAGAATCTGCACGCGTTTAGTCCCGTGATTAACAGTTGTTTCCATAGACAATTGGTCAGCAAAATATGGGTGCGCAAATTTCTGCGCCGCTTCCACGTCGCTCACCGTGAGGGGGCTCAATAACAGATCCGGTCTCTGATGTCCACTGATCCAGACGGCAAAATAAGAGATTAACAACCGCATGATCCGGCAATCACTCATCGTTTTCAGCAGCGTGAGATGCTTTATTCCGATGGTCGACATTTACTATCGGGACCAATAGAATTGGCGCGGGGGTGAATCCCAATTTGAGTTTATTTTCGCACCCCGAACCTCGCACACATACCTTTTTTGGAGCCCTTCATGTCAACCGGTCGCGCCGGCACGGTTCACGCCGCACCTGTCTCTGTCTGGAAAACCGAGCTGTCGCATCTTTTGCGCCTGGGGCTACCGCTCGCCGGTACACAATTGGCGCAAATCTCGGTCAACACGATGGACGTGCTGATGATCGGCTGGTTGAGTGCGGAGGATCTCGCTGCCTCGGTGTTGGCCTTCAATTATTATTTTGTGCTTTGGCTTTTCGGCGTCGGAGTCATTCAGGCTGCCATGCCGCTTTCGGCACAAGCCTTTGGCAGCTGTGATCTCCGGGGTTTGAGACGCGTCGTTCGGCAGGGGATCTGGATAGCGGTGATCATCTCGGCCATCGCTTTGGTGGCGCTATCCTACACCGGACCGGTTCTCAACCTGCTTGGTCAGGACCCGGAACTTGTTCGTCGGGCAAGCATCTATATGGAAACCCTGAAGTGGGCCTTTTTTCCCGCGCTTGGGTTGGTGTCCCTGCGGGTATTTCTGGCCGCGACCGGATACACCCAGGCAATATTATGGGCAACTGTTTTTACCGCGATCATCAACGGCGTTTTGAATTACGGGCTTATTTTCGGAAACTTTGGGATGCCTGCATTGGGTCTGACCGGGGCCGGAATAGCCTCAGCCATTTCAGCGACGCTGGGGTTGATAATCGTCATCGGATACATCGTTTTGCACCGGAAATTGCGGCGATACGCGCTGTTTGGACGAATATGGCGAGCCGATACTCAGATTTTGAGCCGCATAGTCCGGCTCGGGCTACCCATTGGCATGACACTCCTTGCTGAGGTGGGCATGTTTGCGGTTGCCGCGCTCATGATGGGTTGGATTGGTATTCAGGAATTGGCTGCCCACGCGATTGTTGCCCAATGCGCTGCCATTACATTTATGGTTCCGCTTGGATTGGGGCAGGCAGCTGTGGTCCGCGTGGGTATCGCGGCAGGACGCGGCGATCCACCCGGAATTGGCATCGCTGGTTGGACCGCAATGGTAACGGCGGTTTTTTTCATGCTTTTGGCTGCCATGGTTTTTTGGTTGATTCCTGAAATTCTGATTGGTCTGTATCAGGATGATGCCGATCCATTGGCACCGTCTGTTTTGGCGTTTGGTGTTTCTTTCATGGCTGTTGCAGCGGTATTTCAGATCGTGGATGGAGCACAGGTGATCGGTGGCAGTGCACTCCGTGGGTTGAACGACACGAAGATCGTGATGATTTATGCCCTTGTCGGCTACTGGGTCATCGGCCTCGGTCTTGGCTACGTTCTGGCTTTTCCAATGCAACTGGGTGGTGTCGGGGTTTGGTGGGGGCTTGCCAGTGGTCTTGCGGCAGTTGCCATCGCAGCCACCTGGCGATTTGCCAGACGCGAGAAACTCGGCCTGATCGACGAATTTGTTCCGGCTTCCGTTTAGGAGCCAGGGCCACCATTAGGAAATCAGTTTTCTGGATTGGAACCGGACACAGCAGAAGTGGAACGTTTCAGTCTGTTAACATGACCCATCTTGCGGCCTGGGCGAATTTCCTTTTTGCCGTAGAGGTGAAGGTGCGTGTCAGGCTCACAAAGGATGTCGAACCAGTTATCCGCGTCCGCACCGATCAGATTTTCCATTTCCACATCCGAGATCCGGTCAGGATTGCCCAGCGGCCACCCTGCGACTGCACGGATATGCTGTTCAAACTGAGAAACAAGACATCCGTCCTCCGTCCAGTGGCCTGAATTGTGGACGCGCGGGGCAATCTCATTGACCACAAGTCCAATCTCACCACCCTTGGCCCTCTCGACAAACAGCTCGACGGCAAGAAGTCCGATGTAGTTGAGCGCCTCGGCAATCTTGAGGCCTAATTGCTGTGCCTTGACCTTCACTTCGGGCGGCAGACACCGGGCCGGGACCCGGCTCCACTTGAGTATGTGATTTTGATGAACGTTTTCCGTTATGTCATACACTTCTGCTGCGCCCTGATGGTTTCGGGCGACGAGAACTGAGCATTCGGCGATGAAATCGATACGGCCTTCCAGGATTGCCGGTACACTCCCTATTTCCTGAAAAACTTCGTTCGCTTCATCAAGTGCGGACAAAGTGGTTTGACCCTTTCCGTCATATCCAAATCGTCTGGTCTTCAGAATGGCAGGCAGACCGCAGAGACGTGCGGCGGCTGTCAGGTCCGCGGGTTCGTCAACGGCATAGAACGGGGCAACTTTTATTCCAAGGTCAGCAAGAAACTGTTTTTCGCTCAACCTGTCTTGAGAGACGGCAAGAGGATAGGCACCGGGACGAACCGGCACATGCTTTGAGAGGATTGCAACGGTTTCCTTTGGGACATTTTCAAATTCATAGGTTACGACACTTACGGATCTGGCAAATGTTGCGAGTGCTTTTTCGTCCTCATAGTCCGCCACAGTTTGCTCAACCGAGACCTCGAAAGCGGGGCTGTCCGGATCCGGACAGTATGTGTGGACCTTAAGCCCCAGACGCGCGGCCGCAATGGCCATCATCCGGCCAAGCTGTCCACCACCCAGCATACCCACCGTATCACCCGGTTTGAGTATCAATTGGTCAATCATGCTCAGAAGGCCTTTCGGCTACTGCGTCGGTCTGCTTTTGCCGCCAGGCATCGAGCCGGTCAGCCAACTTTGCGTCTGTGATAGCCAGCACACTTGCAGCCAGCAAAGCCGCATTCACAGCACCTGCGCGGCCGATGGCCAATGTCCCTACCGGGATTCCCGCCGGCATCTGCACGATGGACAGGAGGCTATCTTCTCCCTTCAGGCAGCGCGATTCGATGGGTACGCCAAAGACCGGTAAAGGGGTCATTGAGGCTGTCATGCCCGGCAAATGAGCTGCACCGCCAGCACCGGCAATAATGATCTTGTACCCATTGGTCTTCGCCTGTTTGGCGAATGAGACGAGACGATCCGGTGTTCGATGGGCCGATACTATTCGGGATTCATACTCAATACCAAGCGCACTGAGCGTCTCCGCCGTGTGTTTCATGGTCGGCCAGTCTGACTGGCTCCCCATGATAATGGCAACGGGTGCTGATTTATCGGCCATGATGGATTATCTCCATATCGTTCGGTCAGTTAAGGCATGCCGCAGCTCGGTCGCCTGTGCCGGGAAAGGCGCGGATTATAGGAATCGTTTCTTCCAGTGCAAGGTGAAACCCGGCAGATATTTCTAACTATTTGAAAGTGATAACCTAATTGCAGATCATCAGCGCCGTTGATTGCTGCTTTAGGCAATAATATCCGGCAGAAGCTGGTCTTCCAACTGAGCAATACTGTCGCGTAGTGCCAGTTTCTTTTTCTTCAAACGCTGTATTTGCAGCGGATCAGCCCGTCCCGTATCCTGAATTGCACCGATGGCCATGTCCAGATCCCGGTGTTCCTGTCGCATGCGCGCCAAAGCGATCCTCAGGGCTTTTTCTTCTTCTTCATCGCTCATGCTTTTGATCCGCATTACCGCTGGACAGGCTCCATTTTTGTCGAGCCCTGGTTGGGCGAGACCGCAATTGAGGTCTCACTAAAGATACTGGTATGCCGGATCACAACGGACGGCAGGTACTGAAAACAATATAATGGCGCATGTCGTCAAGAAGAATCGGGTCAAAACAGCATGTGATTCGATGCGCTGCCGTGCTGGATGAGCGTACACCAAGTGTGGAAACGTTGTGGAAAACGCCATAAAATCTCATCTGTGATCGGGAAAAATTATTGCGGTCGCGCACGCTTGTTTAATCTTATGAATTACTTAGCCGGACAAGCGCAACAGCATTCGACTCTGGGTTGGAGCTGTGCCAAACTCTTGCGGTAAAAACGATGAAGGAGGCACTATCGATGACAATTGAATCGCATCTTGTCGAACTGGAACGCCGCCATGCAGCACTAGAGCGGAAGATCGAAGAAGCGATAAGCCATCCAAGTACTGATACTCTCGAACTTACAGAACTAAAACGACGAAAACTCCTCCTCAAAGACCAGATCGCAAGATTGCGCGAGAATTCGACGGTTCACTAGATTGTGGCTGTAGCGCTGTAAGAGGCCGATTAAGCGCGCCAAGACTGCACTAATTTGAGTTTATAGGTACCGGCATGCCAAATGCCGGTACCATTTTTGCCTGATGAGGCATCGAGGAACCTGCGTACGTTCAAGTACGCGAGGACAATGCTCTCGTCATAGCGTCTTTGCTATTTCCCTAAGGACGAATTTCTGAATTTTACCGGTCGAGGTCTTGGGTATCGAGGTGAAGACAACGGTCTTGGGACATTTGAAGCTTGCTAGATGCCCCCGACAGTATTGGATGATTGCTGCTTCATCGAGGGATGTTTCGCCGGGCAATATTTCCACAAATGCGCATGGTGTTTCGCCCCACTTGTCGTCAGGCTTGGCAACCACCGCAGCGGTCACAATTGCCGGATGCTTATAGAGAACTTCTTCGATTTCAATTGATGAGATGTTCTCGCCGCCGGATATTATGATGTCTTTCGAACGATCCTTGAGTTGAATATAGCCATCTTCGTGCATCACCCCCAGATCACCTGAGTGGAACCATCCGCCTGAAAAAGCCTCTTTCGTCGATTGAGGATTCTTGAGATACCCCTTCATGACGACATTGCCGCGCAACATCACCTCGCCAATGGTTTCTCCGTCTGCGGGAACCGGTTCCATGGTCTCGCGATCAAGCACGGTAAGACCCTCCAGCGCGGTATATTGGACGCCTTGCCGGGCCTTTTTGGCGGCTTGTTCGCTGGCCGGCAGAGCGTCCCACTCCGGTTTCCAGTCGTTGACGACAGCCGGGCCGTAAACTTCCGTCAACCCGTACAGATGCGTGACATTGAAACCTGCCGCTTTCATATTTGCGAGCACGGTTTCCGGCGGCGGCGCTGCCGCAGTGAAAAATTCCACTACGTGATCGAGTTTGCGTTTGTCGCTTTCCGGTGTCTGCAAGATTGTCGACATGACAATAGGAGCACCGCAAAGATGGGTCACTCGGTGATCGGCAATCGCATCCCAAATGGGCTTTGGTCTCACCCAGCGCAGGCAGACATGCGTGCCCCCGACCGCCGACAATGACCACGGAAAGCACCAGCCATTGCAGTGGAACATTGGGAGTGTCCAGAGATAAACCGGAAACTTGGCCATCGAAGTGGTGATAATGTTCCCCTGCGCCAAAAGGTATGCACCACGATGATGATAAACAACGCCCTTGGGATCTCCGGTTGTCCCAGACGTGTAATTGAGGGTGATGGCGTCCCACTCATCGGCCGGCCAGGCCCAATCAAACTCCGGATCTCCGTCGGCCAGCAGGTCTTCATAGTCGATAGAACCGAGTTTTACCCCTTCCTGGGGAAATTCAGGATCGTCGTAGTCAATTACCAGCGGCCGGTCATCGAGTTTGGAAAGAGCCTGTTCCATCACTTCGGCAAATTCGCGATCGGTGATCACAACTTTCGAGTTGGCGTGTTTGATCTGGAAGGCAAGGACATCGGCATCCAGTCTGGTATTCATCGAGTGAAGAACAGCACCAGTCATTGGAACGCCGTAATGTGCCTCAAGCATCGGCGGTGTATTGCCAAGCATGACCGAGACAGTATCGCCTCTGCCTACACCTCTCTGGGAGAGCGCTGAGGCGAGTTGCCTAGCCCTGTCATAGAAGGTTTTATAACTGACGCGTTGAGTGCCATGAACAATGGCTGTCTGATCCGGATAGACGACGGCAGCGCGTTTTAAGAACGACAGCGGTGTGAGGGGCGTGTAATTGGCCTCAGTTTTATCTAAATCCATATCATACGGATTGTTCATCGCCGTTCTCCTCCGCCCTCTGAAACTCACGTGAGCCTAGCGGAAAAGGCAAATTCTTCAATAGTTCACCGGCAAAGACCCGCAGACATTTTCCCGACAGTCGACTTTTGTCTGAGGCATTTCACCGGAAAGTATAGGACACATATACTTGCATTCATCGCTCTTCTGCCGGACTGTCCAGATAACTGATAGAAACTATTCAGTCCCGCCAGGGGGAGGATCTCAGATGAGCAGTCGCTACTACGAAGACTACAAGGCATGGGAAAACGACCCTGAAGGTTACTGGGCAAAAGCCGCTGCCGAGATTGATTGGATGGAAAACTGGGAGAAGGTTTTCGATGCCGACGCCGGCGTATACGGGCAGTGGTTTACCGGAGCAACCTGCAATACCTGCTATAATTGCCTTGATCGGCATGTTGAGCGGGGACGGCCCGGCCAACCGGCGCTGATATACGATTCGCCGGTAACCGGAACAAAGAGAACTTACACTTATCAGGACCTGCTTGAACGCGTCACCGCATTTGCGGCCATCTTGCAAGATAAAGGGATCGGCAAAGGAGATCGGGTGGTCATCTATATGCCGATGGTACCCGAGGCGGTGATGGCGATGCTGGCATGCGCGCGCATCGGAGCAATCCACTCAGTGGTTTTCGGTGGTTTCGCCGCCAATGAGTTGGCAACCCGGATCGATGATGCCGAACCGAAACTGATTGTCGCAGCCTCATGCGGTATTGAGCCAAACCGCGTGGTTCCCTACAAGCCACTGCTTGATGAAGCTATCAACCTCAGCACGAAAAAACCTGAGACGTGTCTTGTCTTGCAGCGAGAGCAGGCCGTCGCTGCAATGCAGGACGGGCGCGATTATGATCTGGGCGACCTCCTGGAACAGGCGCTCAGTGAAAAACGAGCAGTCCCTTGCGTTCCGGTGTCAGCAACTGATCCGCTCTATGTTCTGTATACGTCCGGCACAACCGGTATTCCAAAGGGTGTTGTGCGTGACAATGGCGGGCATATGGTGGCGCTTAAGTGGACGATGGCCAACATTTACAATGTCGAGCCGGGTGAAGTTTTCTGGGCAGCGTCTGACGTCGGCTGGGTTGTTGGGCATTCGTATATCGTCTACGCGCCGCTCCTGCATGGTTGCACGAGTATCCTGTTCGAGGGTAAGCCGGTGGGAACGCCTGATGCGGGTGTTTTCTGGCGCGTTATTGGGGAGCATAGCGTTGCCTCCCTGTTTACAGCGCCAACAGCCTTCAGAGCTATCAAGAAGGAAGACCCTGAGGGTACGCTGTTGGAACAGCATGATTTAGGCCAGTTTCGATCACTGTTTCTAGCAGGAGAACGGGCTGATCCGGACACCATTAAATGGGCCGAGGATCGTCTGCACGTTCCCGTAATTGATCATTGGTGGCAGACTGAGACCGGTTGGACAATCGCCGGAAACCCGTTAGGTCTGGGAATGCTTCCGATCAAACACGGGTCACCGACAGTCGCTATGCCTGGCTATGATGTGCAGATTCTGGACGATGCCGGCCATCCGGTTGAGGCCGATAAACTCGGCAATGTTGTCGTCAAATTGCCGCTGCCGCCGGGATGTCTGCCAACGCTGTGGCACGATGATGAACGCTTCAAGGAAAGTTACCTTGAAGAATTCCCCGGCTATTACAAAACCGCCGATGCCGGATACATCGATGAAGACGGATATCTCTTCATCATGGCCAGAACTGACGACATCATCAATGTTGCGGGACACCGCCTGTCCACAGGTGGTATGGAGGAAGTGCTGGCCAGTCACCCGGATGTAGCGGAATGCGCAGTGGTTGGTATCGCTGACCAGCTGAAGGGGCAAGCCCCGTGCGGCTTTGTTGTTCTGAAAAGCGGGGTTCAACGGACGTATGAGGAGATCGAGAAGGAATTGATCGGCCTTGTTCGTGAGAAAATTGGACCAGTCGCAGCCTTCAAGATTGCCATTACGGTTGACCGGCTTCCCAAAACACGGTCGGGCAAAATATTGCGTGGCACGATGCGCCAGATTGCCGACGGTCAATCATATAAAATGCCCGCGACAATCGATGATCCGGTCATCCTGGAAGAGATAGAACAGGCTATCCGGGGCAGGGGTCTATAAGGGGCAAACTCCGACACGCGCATCTGTTTGCTTCAATGGATGTGAAAAAGTGATGCGTCGACTGCTGGTCAACAGCGATTTTCAGGCTATAACGCTTGCTCCGGAGCGAGTTCGGTAGTCGTTGGTTCATGGAAGTGCGCTAAGTGTTTGTTTTATTGCATTTCCGGGCCGCAATTCCGGTTTCTGCTTTTACCGGAAATGCTCAAGTCATGTTGTCAAAAAGGGGCGAGGCGTGTCACTTCAGAACAAGGTTGCGATTGTAACGGGCGCATCCAAAGGGATCGGCTATGCCATTGCGAAACGGTTCGCTGACGAGGGCGCCAAGGTTGTTCTGGCGGACATAGACGACACCCATGGCGAAGAAGTTTGCAAGGAAATTTGCGAGACCGGCGAGGCGACCTACGTTCATTGCGATGTGGGGGAGCGACTGGATGTCCGCAATTTGCTTGCTGCAACGCTGAATACGTATGGTGACGTGGATGTTCTGGTCAACAATGCCGGCATCGTGCACAGCGCAGAGTTTCTGGATATCGAAGAAGACGACTTTGACCGCGTTTTGCGCATCAATCTCAAGGGCGCATTCCTGTGCGGGCAGGCTGTGGCGCGTCACATGGTCGAAAAAATCGACGCCGGTGGCGAACCCGGTACGATTATAAATATGTCCAGCGTCAATGCGGTTTTTGCCATTCCCGATCAAGTTCCGTACTCGATTTCCAAAGGCGGTGTGAACCAGTTGACCAAAGTCATGGCTCAGTCGCTGGCGCCCCATGGGATCCGAGTGAATGCGATCGGACCCGGGTCGATCAATACGGAAATGCTGGCCGCGGTCCTTAACTCCGATCCCTCTGCCAAAAGCAAAGTGTTGTCCCGAACGCCGATGCGGCGGCTGGGAGATCCGAAGGAAATGGCGGCAATTGCAGTCTTTCTTGCCTCGAGTGAATCAAGCTATGTGACCGGCCAAACACTTTATGCCGACGGCGGACGGCTGGGCCTGAATTATACCGTTCCACTCAAAGACGAGTAAGAAACCTGACGCCGGTTCACTCAGCGGCTTTTAAATCAAGATCACTGAGTGCGCGCGCGCCAGACTCAAACTGCATGCGGGCAAGACGGGCATAAAGGCCATCACTTGCCACCAGGGACCGATGATTGCCGGTTTCGACAATTCGTCCCTTATCCAGAACGATAATTCGATCCGCTTTAAGGACCGTTGCCAACCGGTGAGCAATAACGAGTGTTGTGCGATTTTCCATCAGCCGTTCAAGTGCGGTCTGGACCAGTGTTTCGCTTTCCGCATCCAGCGCGCTGGTTGCTTCATCAAGCAATAGAACGGGCGCATCCTTCAGGATAGCACGGGCAATGGCCATACGCTGCCGCTGCCCGCCAGACAGCGTCACGCCTCTTTCCCCGATAACTGAATGGTATCCGTTTGACATTGTTCGAATGAAATCGTCTGCCAATGCCAATTCAGCCGCCTTGCGGACTTCCTCGTCGGTGGCATCGGGTCGGCCAAAACGGATGTTTTCCATCGCCGTGTCGGCAAAAATCACTGTATCCTGAGGTACGATCGCAATTTGTCTTCGAAGCTCCAGGGGGTCCGTTTGCTGTAGTGAGACTCCATCAATTTTGATCGTGCCGGACAGCGGATCGTAGCCGCGCATCAGCAGAGAAAATATCGTGCTTTTTCCGCTGCCGGAAGGTCCCACAATGGCCAGGGTCTCGCCCGGTTCGATGGTGAGGTCGATATCATGCAGTACCGGGGCATCCGGTAATGTCGGGTACGAAAACGAGACGTCTTCCATAGCGATAGCACCGGTGGTGGGAACCGGCAGGTCAATCGGATTCTCCGGTGCGGTGATATAGGCGGGAGTGGCAAGCAGTTCCGTTAAGCGTTCCGTTGCTCCCGCTGCCTGAGAGACTTCTCCCCAAACCTGCGACAGGGCGCCCAGCGCTCCGGCTGCAAAGACGGAATAGAGAACAAATTGGCTCAGCGTACCGGCACTGAGATTGCCGGCGAGAACGTCCTGAGCCCCGATCCAAAGCACAGCCACAACGCTAGAGAACACGATGAAAATGGCAAAAGCCGTAAGACCCGCCCGCGCTGCGACCGAAGAGCGCGCCGCTTCGAACGCCCGATCGACATCAGTGCCAAAACGCCGGTTGGCAAATTGTTCATTGGTGAAAGCCTGCAACGTTCTGACGGCGCCGATCGCCTCAGTTGCAAACGCCGTCGCTTCAGCCAAAGTATCCTGAGCCAGTCGCGATTTTCTGCGAACGCTTCTGCCAAAGGCGATCAAAGGCAGGACAATGAACGGTATGGCCAACAGAACCAAACCGGTCAGGCGGGGACTGGTCACAAACATCATTGCAATAGCGCCGATACACAGGACCAGATTTCTCAGCGCGATGGACGCACTGGCCCCCACAGCGGCTTTGACCTGTGTTGTGTCGGCCGTAAGTCGTGAAATGACCTCACCTGATCTCGCCTGATCGAAAAACGCTGTATCGAGCGACGTGACATGCGCAAAGACATCCCGCCGGACATCGGCAACAATGCGCTCTCCAATCCATGTGACGAAGTAATAGCGAAAGGAGCTGGCAGCGGCCAACGCGGCAGCCACGAGAACCAACATCCCAAAGTAGCGGTCGATAAAGCCGGTATTGTCTGCTTCAAATCCGAAGTCGATCATGCGGCGGATGGCCAGAGGCAGCGTCAGAGTCACCGCAGCGGCAGCCACGAGAGAAATCAAGGCAACGACAACCCGGCCACGATATCGCATGAGATAGGGCCAAAGAGCAGCGAGGGGACGAACGGATCGTCGCTGGTTTTTATTTTTTTTCACGTTGCTATCAGAAGTGGTCTCAGCTTCCGGCTCTCGCATACTGGTATTTTCGGCCAATCGATACTCTCCGACTAATTCCGGGTGACCCGGCACTCAGATCCTGAATGGCTATCATCCGAGATGATGGGCGTTCATTGCGCTACATCTAATCCAGAAATTTTTTTTTGCCTACCATGCGTTTCCTTGTATAGCGTCGCAAGTCCGATATCACCCTTGTATCGTTTCTCAAGCTGCGGTATAGGGTCGCCAAGGATTTGTGGCCGCCGCCGCGCGTAGGCGTGTGGCCTTTCGTTTTTTGCTGCCTATCTCATTTCGTCAGCAGTTGGAAACGACTAAAAAGCAGACAGTATACGGACTGGATATAATGGTCGGCAGCGCAAGCTGGTGCGGCAAGAGGATAAGAAAATGAAAAAGGATACGCATCCGGACTACCATGTGATCACAGTGGTCATGACCGATGGTTCTGAATTTCAGACACGATCGACATATGGTGCGGAAGGGGACCGGTTGCAGCTTGAGGTCGACCCGACGTCACATCCGGCTTGGACCGGCGGCAACCAGGCGCTGATGGATCGCGGCGGTCGTGTTTCGCGCTTCAAAAGCAAATATGCTGGTTTTCTCAGCGAATAGTAGCTGTTCGCTAAAATTGAATATCGAGCCCGGTGACGTTACTGCGTTTGCCGGGTTTTTTCTTGTTTGGTGTATTGTTGATAAGAGTGTGGTTCGACCTCAATCGCGGAGCCACGGAAGGGTTCCGGTGCTAAGCCCGTCGCTGTAAAGTCTCTGGGGAAGTGGACCTGTTGCATTTCGTGCGATCCACTGATCGCGAGAATTGCTCTAGAGGCGCCCTGCGCCTGAACCGAACGCGGCCGCAAGCTGTCCCAGCTGATCCGCAACCGGGTTCGATGCAGCAGGATCCGCCTTGTTGTTTTGGGGATTGTACAGAACGCTATCCAAGTGCTGCACGCGTTCTTGTAAACGAACCGAGCGATCGATCAGGTCTCTCAAGGTTTGGGGCAACTCATCCCAGGAGCCAGGATGTCTGGCCGTATTCAGGCGTTCCAGTTTTACTTTGTTCTTTTCCTGACTCGCCTGGTCCAGCGTCATCTCGCCATCGTTCACAGCACGTTGTAGCAAAAGCCACGAAGCAAGTTGCATCAATCGTGTAGTGAGGCGCATGGATTCGGTCGCATAGGCGAGAGAAGCCGGTCGCTCGAGATCTTTTGACTCTTCACGACCGATTCCATCGAGATAGCCAGCCGTTTCCTCAACAAGTCCCATACCCTCCTGAAACAACGAAATAAATGCATCCGACGTTGCCAGCCTTTCGGCAAAGGTGATGGTTTCTGATGATGCGGAGCTGTTGTCGCTAAATTCGGTCATGTTACTCGTGAACTCGCAAACTTGTTTCAGATTGGCCTCAGCGCCGCGAAATTGTCATTCGCGTGTCGACATCGAGTCGCAAACTGTCTCTTAAGAGTCCAGTTGTAATCACGTAGAAGGCAGCGGCGCAAGTGGAATGCTACCAAATGATTAACGCCAGAATCGGAGAATGTGTCGTGAGCGCAAAAAAAAGGAGCCGCAAAAAATGCGGCTCAAAGGAGTTAACAGGGAGGCGTCAAACAGAGTGGACAGGAGCCACTCGAAAATCCAGATAACTGGATGCACCTAGTAATAAGTTGGAAAGCTTAAGAAAGAGTAAATATTTGTCTTTCCGGGAGGCAAACACGGCAGTTTTCCTCAACTGTGCCGCTGTATCGCAAGTGTTGAGCTTTCTAACCGATTGTTATTGCTGCTTAATAAATGACAAACAAACATCGAAGTACGGAGACGCTTTTATAAGAAATCTTCACGTCCCGATGCAGCAGGTTAACCTTAAGGATTTGCGAACACAGCCTGCTGATAACCATTATGGCGATTGTTTTGTCTTCCGTTCGTCGTTACATCCTCTCAACAGACCGGAGCCGGTATGGGACTACAAGCGAGGAATTCGAATGCCAAATCTCCCAGAATCAATGACTGCGATCACCATATTGCAACCTGGTGGACCAGAAATGCTTGTGCCGGAACAGCGCCCGGTTCCCTTTCCCGAAGGCTCCGAAATATTGATCAAGGTACATGCGGCAGGGATCAATCGGCCCGACATCCTGCAGCGCCAGGGACATTATCCTCCACCCAAAGGCGCATCGGATCTTCCCGGACTTGAAGTGTCAGGGGAGATTGTTGCAACAGGGCGCAACGCCGATGCATTCAAGATCGGGGATCAGGTTCTCGCTTTAACACCCGGCGGAGGATATGCGCAGTATGCAATCGTTGACGAGAGCAACGCGCTGTCGGTTCCCACCGGCGTGTCGCTGGAGGAAGCTGCCGCGATCCCAGAGACGTTTTTTACGGTTTTCAGCAATGTTTTCGACAGGGGCGGGTTGCAGGAGGGGGAGACCTTTCTTGTTCATGGCGGGTCGTCAGGTATTGGAACTACCGCCATTCAGCTCGCCAAGGCATTCGGCGCCCGTGTCTTTACGACTGTGGGCTCGGCGGAAAAAAAGACTTTCTGTGAAGAACTCGGTGCGGAACTGGCGATTGATTACAAGACTCAGGATTTTGTCAGCGTCCTCAAGGAGGCGACATCCGGCCACGGTATCGATGTTACACTGGACATGGTTGGCGGCGACTATGTGGAAAAAAACTGGAAAGTGGCGGCAACTGATGGCCGCATTGTTCAGATTGCCAGTCTCAATGGTAGTTCAGAGGAAGTGGATTTCCGCCGTTTGATGGTGAAACGGCTGACCCATACCGGATCAACGCTCAGGCCCCGTTCCGTTGCGTTCAAAGCTGCCATCGCCGAAAATCTCAAGAGACAGGTCTGGCCTCTCATTGAAGCGGGCACGGTCAAACCGGTTATGGACTCCCGGTTCCCGTTTACAGAAGCTGCCGCTGCGCATGAACGGATGGAAGGCTCCAAGCATATTGGCAAAATTATACTGACGATGGGATGATGCCCAATGTTCGGCTTGCACGTCGGGCGATATATTTCAGCCCGGTAATTGCGTTCTTGGAAACAAGCGCCTATATTGCCGGAATCCCCCGTCAAGCTGACGTTTTTATCCGGCTCCGCCCTTACCACCGGCAGAGCGCACAGGAGGACTATTGTGATGGCGAACACGCCGCTCATGCCAAAGGCGACCGCTGTCTGGCTCGTAGACAATACAGCACTGAGTTTTGAGCAGATAGCCGCATTTTGTCGGCTGCATCCATTGGAAGTTAAAGCTATCGCCGATGGCGAATCAGCTCAAGGCATCAAGGGACTCGATCCGATTTTGTCCGGGCAGTTGACACGTGAGGAAATCGAGAAAGCGCAGGAAGATACGTCGCACCGGCTGACCCTGGCGGAGCAGAAAGTGCGTGTGCCTGAGACCAAACGCCGCGGTCCGCGCTACACCCCTGTTTCCCGGCGCCAGGACCGGCCTAACGCCATATTATGGCTGGTGCGCAATCATCCTGAACTACGCGATGCACAAATCATTCGACTTGTCGGCACAACGAAGCCGACCATTGAGGCGATCCGTGAGCGGACGCACTGGAATTCTGCAAACCTCGCGCCCGCTGACCCTGTAACCTTGGGTCTGTGCAGCCAGATTGAACTTGATCTTGAAGTTCAAAAAGGTGCGAAATACGCCCCTGCACGAGAAGAGGCCGCGCAACCGGAGACGTTGATACCGGTAGAGGAAACGACCAGTGAAGACGCCATGGCCGCAGCCTTCGGTGTCCCGGCACCAAAATCCGCTATTGTAGAAGAAGAAATTGATGCGGATGCGGTTTTCGCCAATTTGGGATCGTTGAAGAAGGAAGACGATGCCGCCAAGGACGACGACGCCAACAAGGAATAATCTGGCTCGTCATATGATTGAAAATCCCGGATAGCGATCCGGGATTTTTTGTTTGGTGTCCTGTGTTGATCTGAGCCTTATCGTTCGGTCAGTTTCAGCTCAATGCGTCGGTTCCGGGCATAGACGTCATCGTCTTCGCCCTCTTCGAGCGGCTGGAATTCGCCGAATCCTGCCGCTACCAGACGTTTGGGAGAGATCCCTTTGTCGATAAGGTTTTGAACCACTGATATGGCGCGTGCAGCAGAAAGGTCCCAGTTGTTGCGGAAACGGCCCGTACCTGAAAGAGGGCGTGCATCAGTGTGGCCGTCAACACGCAGCACCCAGTTGATTTCATCGGGGATCTGACCTTCCAGCTCAAGGATGGCATCGGCCAGTTTGGCGATCTCCTCCTGCCCGTCAGGATTGATCTGATCGGAGCCGGAACTGAACAGCACTTCTGACTGGAAGACGAAACGGTCGCCGACCACGCGAATGTCGGACCGTCTTGAGAGAATTTCGCGCAGGCGGCCGAAGAAATCCGAGCGATAACGGGACAATTCCTGCACACGTTGAGCCAGGGCAACATTCAATCGACGTCCCAGGTCAGCGATTTTTACCTGACTGTCTTCATCCCGCTTTTCGGACGCTTCCAGTGCAGCTTCAAGCGATGCGAGTTGGCGCCGCAAGGCAGATATCTGCTGGTTCAACAACTCGACTTGAAGCAACGCACGCTGGGATACACGTTTTTCTTCCGATAGCGAGTTTTCCAGAATGTCAATTCGCCCGCCTGCCTCACTTGCCGCGCCTGATTGTGTGTCGAGCAGCCCCTGAAGTCTATCGCGTTGGGATTCCGCGCTTGAAAGGCTCGACTGAAGCGAAGCGAGTGTTTCCTCAAGGTCCCGACGCCCCGCCTTTTCCAATGCGAGCAACTCTGTCAGCTCGCTGATTTGACTGTTCAGGCGATTAAGGACGGTGTCCTTGCCGGAAATTTCCTGCGAGAGGAAAAATTGGGCGATCATGAACAAAGACAGCAGAAAAATAATGACGAGCAACAGGGTTGCCATTGCATCAACAAAGCCGGGCCAGTAGTCGGTTGCCGCCTGACGTCGTCTGGTTCTGGCCATCCTGTTAGGCCCCGGGCTTGTTCAGAGCATCGTTCAAACTGCTCAAAAGCTTTTCGACACGCCGTTGTTGTTCGTTTTGGGTGTCGGCCCAATCGCGCATCATTTGTTGTTCGGCCCGAACGTGCTGAACAAGGCCCTGAATGCCCTCGGCCAGATTGGACATCACTTGCGTGGTTTGCCGATCATCGCCCGTGCCACTGCGTAAATTCGACCCCAGCCGTTCGATTGCATTGCGAAGATCAGCAAATCCGGCGTCGCTCGCTTCAAAGCCGCGATAGTCCAGATCATCAGGTTCGATGTCCGTTACCGTTGAGAGCCAGTCTTCCAGCTCATTATAGAACCGGTTCTGGGCCTGACCCGATTGTAGATCGAGGAACCCCAGAATGAGAGAACCGGTCAAACCGAAAAGCGAAGATGAAAATGCCGTGCCCATTCCCGATAATGGTGCTTCAAGTCCGGCCTTGAGGTCTTCAAAGATAACGCCTGCATCGCCATCGCCGACATTGAGTGACTGAATGGTCGTTCCTACAGAATCGATTGTCTGCAGCAGACCCCAGAATGTACCAAGCAATCCCAGAAACACCATAAGGCCGGTAAGATAACGGGATATTTCACGGGATTCATCGAGCCGCAATCCCAGTGAGTCCATAATGGAACGCATGGTTGATGTGGTGATCGCCATGTCGCCGACCTTGTTGCCAAGCAAAGTCGCCATCGGAGCCAGCAAGACAGGGTGACGTCTGACTTCGTGCGTCGGATCGCCACTTTTAAAGCTGTTGACCCAACCTACTTCGGGAAAAAGGCGAATAACCTGCCTGAATGTCAGCACGATCCCGATCACGCCAACGCCAATAATCAGGCCGTTCAGGCCGGGATTGCTGGTAAAAGCCGTTAGGAGTTGCTGGGCAAGAATGGCAATCACAAACGCTGCGATGACCAGGAAGATGATCATTTTCCACAAATAGACTGAGGGGCTGGAGAGTTTGTATGGGTCGAGATCTCTTGCCATTAATATCAAGGTCCACTTGGGTTAATCTTTTCCCAAGTGATAACGTTATTTTTGTTGAGAATAAAACCGGAAATGAGAAAAAGCGGATTAATCCGCCTTCTTGAGGTGTTCTAGCAAGCGCTGGTGGACAAATTCATTCCCAGCGACGACGGAACCACGCTTCAAACAGTCATCTGCGCCTGATACTCCCGTCGCATAGCCACCTGCCTCGCGAATCATTAGTAATCCGGCAGCGATGTCCCAGGCGTGCAGTCCGTGTTCCCAAAAGCCATCAAGGCGACCCGATGCAACCCAGGCAAGATCAATTGCCGCCGCGCCTGATCTGCGGATTCCGGAGACTTCGCCCATAACATGGCGAAGTTCCTTCAGAAACCGGCCATGATCGCCGCGCGCCAGGTGAGGGACGCCTGTCCCGATCACAGTGTCGTGGAAATTCGTTCTACCTGCCACCCGCAGTCGACGGTCATTTAGAAACGCCCCTGAGCCTCGCTCGGCGGTGTACATTTCGTCCATCACCGGATTATAGACCACACCCGCAACGACCTGTCCCTGGCGCTCCAGCGCGATTGAAATGGCGAAAAGCGGCATGCCATGCAGAAAGTTGGTGGTCCCGTCCAGAGGGTCGACAATCCAGCGATGCTGAGAGTCCGCGCCCGTTTCCTCTCCGGACTCCTCCATGAGAAATCCATAGTCCGGTCGGGCCTTCTTCAGCATCTCATAGAGGGTCTTTTCCGCCTTCAAGTCGGCGTTGGAAACAAAATCTCCGGGGCCCTTTCGCGAAACCTGAAGGTTTTCCACTTCGCCAAAATCGCGCGCCAGACCGCGTCCGGCCTTTACAGCGGCCTGCACCATCACATTGATTATTGCCGATCGTGCCATGCGGTTTGGATGTCCTGTTTGTCTGTTTTTAAGGCGTGTCTGCCCTCGTCGGGTTTGCTCTACAGCCAATCGGAGAAAAGTTGAAGCGCTTTTCTCAATCCCAACAATTGGTCATTCATGAATTTTGCAATAACTGACGCGATCTTATGATCGCTTTAATTGCTACTCTGCGCGTTTGACGTACGTCACTTCGTTCGTATCTACGATGATTTTTTCGCCAGCCGTAACGAACGGCGGCACCATTACCCTGACACCGTTTTCAAGCATGGCGGGCTTGTAGGATGAAGACTGTGTCTGACCTTTTACCACAGCGTCAGCTTCAGTGATTTCAAGCGTGACATGTTGAGGCAAAGTGATCCCGATCGGTCTTTCTTCATGCAGCTCTACGGTCACCATCATGCCATCCAGCAGAAAGGCCGCCCGATCGCCCACGAATTCCTTTTGCAACTCAAGTTGATCGTAGGTTTGCGTATCCATGAAAACCAGCTGCTCACCCTCCTGATAAAGGAACTGGTAGTCCTTCTGCTCAAGCCGCACGCGTTCAACCGATTCCGTGGCGCGGAACCGTTCATTGAGCTTCCGCCCGTCAATCAGGTTCTTCAGCTCAACTTGAGCAAAGGCACCGCCTTTTCCAGGCTTGACAGCCTGGGTTTTCACAGCCACCCACAATGTGTCCTGATGCTGAATGACATTTCCGGGGCGAATTTCGTTGCCGTTGATTTTCATGTAACTTGTAACCACAGTCAGGAGATTGCTCTTGAAGCATGATGCCCTGTCGATCAGGTGTTGCTTCCTGAGCATCAACGCTGGAGCCTGTGCACCATAAAACGCGCCCGGTTTCAAGGAAAAAGCGCGAATAGCCCTGCATTGCAGTCTTGCGTAACGGATTTTCTACCGGTGCTTGAACGAAGGTGATTATCTTTGCGCCGTCAAAGAATCGCCAAACCACTCCCGAACTCGTTTGGCGACTTCAACCTGATCTTCCGGCGAAAGTGTTTCCGCCAGTTCATCCAGCTCAAGATCGTCGACACCGTTGCGACGCGCAATCAGGTGCCATTTGGCGGCCTCAACCACGTTCACATTCACGCCTCGTCCTGCTTCAAGCGCCTTTGCGAGACGGTTCATTGCGACGGGATTGCCTGCATGAGCCGCTTTGGACAACCATGATACGCCTTCCTTTTCGTCGGGGGCGACACCGCGCCCTTCAAAACGCAGTATCCCATATCGCACTTGAGCACCGACATGATCGTTCCGCGCTGCCCGACCAATCCAGAATGCGCCCTGACCTTCGTCTTGAATGCCGATACCACCGTCAAAATAAGCTGTTCCCAGCGCATACTGCGCATCGGCGTCATTTTCCCTGGCAACCAGCTCCAGCAGTTCTTTCGCTTTTTCAGGATTTTGTTCAACCCCATCGCCGGTTAGATAGAGCAAGCCGAGATTGTAAGAGGCTTCGAATATTTCGGCCTTGGAAGCCTGAAGGAAGTTTTCTGCCGCTTTGCTGGTGTCTTTCTCAAGACCCCCAGTGCCAAGAAGATAGAATTTACCGAGATGATAAGCCGCTTGCGCATTGCCGTTTGTTGCTGCGATTGAATACCACTCTGCGGCCTTTTTTTCGTCCTTGGAGATACCTGATCCGGTTTCGTAAAGTACCCCCAGCAGCGTCTGGGCGGCGGCATCGCCATCTTCCGCATCCTGAGTGGCGATTTGCAGAGCTGTCAGATAATACCCCCGCTGAAACGCCCCATAGGCGAAGTCATTGTCACTGCCTTCGACTTTGATGGGGCGAGGCGGTTCGAACTGCGTCGGCATTGGCAGAACAACCGGACGCTGTTCATCCTTGTTGAAAAGTGAGAACGCCTGATTGGTTCGCGCGTCCTTCTTCTCCACGGTTGTCTTGACCGGGATGGGGGTCGCGAACGCAATCGCAGGGCAGAAAATCACCATTGCCGCCACTGTCAGCCTGATCATCATTGTTCCTCGATTGTGTACCGATCCAAAATCTCGTTTGCTTCCTGAATCGCGGCTTGCGGGCCGTTGGCATGAGTCCAAACATAGTCTCTGACAGCCACAAAATCGATGCCTGTTGATCCAATCGCATCGACCGACGCCGAAGATTGACCCGCCATGGCAACGGCAGGTAACTCGAAGACTTCTGCCCACCATTCGGCGAATGCCAGATTTTTCGGGTGCGCCTCTTCATGTTCGAGCAAATCAAGACGTCCGAAAAATATATAGTCCGCGCTGGTTTCACCGATTGTCATGGCATTATGCCTGCTGGCAACGCCTCCTGCACCGACCATGCGTTCTGGGTGGAAACTGTCGATTGCCAGGGACAGGTTTTCCGCTCCCGTATCGACGTGAACGCCATCCGCTTTGGCATATCCTGCAGCTTGCGTATCATTGTGCACCATTACGGCAACTTCGTGCTTTTGCGCAATTGGCGTCAGAGCTTTGGCGGCGTCCCGCAAAAAGTCAGGTTGGTCAGCCAAACCTGTAATCAAGAGAGAGGCGACGTCACCTCCGGACAAGGCTGCTTCAAGAATGTCCCCAAATTGCGTCGGATCGTATGATTTGGGTGTGATGAGAAATAGACGGGAACGAAACACAAATACTCCAGGCGGTTCTTTACAGGAACAACGGATGCTTAGCTGTCCTCAATATGAGGTTGTTTAGCGCTTTTGGCTACAAAACAAAACGGGGCGCGTATGCGCCCCGCCAGTAACATTGTGCGGCTGGGTTTCAGGCATTGTCCTGAGCAGCGGACCATTTTCCCTGTGCGGCCAAGCCGTTCATCTTTGCCCGATGAGCAAAAGCCGCTTGTCCGGCTTCCCAGTTTTCATCTTTGCCTTTCCAGGCATTCAAGGCGGCTTGCTGTAACGCACGACCATAAGAGAAGGTCAGTTTCCAGGGGAGATCGCCCATCGCGTTCATCAGCGAAAGGTTTTCCGTCGCCTGTTTCTCACTTTGCCCACCGGAAAGGAAGGCAATTCCCGGAACGGCCGCTGGAACCGTCGATTTCAGGCAGCGTACAGTCAGCTCTGCGACTTGTTCAGCACTTGCCTGGTCCGCGCATCCTTTGCCCGCGATGACCATATTAGGTTTCAGGATCATGCCTTCCAGAAGAACGTCGGCCTGATAGAGTTCGCTGAAAACTGCGTTCAGAACGCCTTCGGTAACTTCATAGCAGGTTTCCGCATCGTGGACGGAAGTGGGGCCATCCATCAGCACTTCGGGCTCGACAATCGGTACGATACCTGCTTCCTGGCAAAGCGCGGCATACCGCGCAAGCCCATGGGCGTTTGCCTGAACCGCGTTGGCAGTGGGATTATCCTCTGCAATATTGATGACGGAGCGCCATTTGGCGAAACGAGCGCCCAGGTCATAATATTCGGCCAGCCGTTCGCGAAGACCATCCAAACCTTCAGTTACTTTTTCCTCCGGAAAGCCGGCGAGCGGTTGTGCACCTTTGTCGACCTTGATCCCCGGAACGGCTCCGGTTGCCTTGATAAGATCCACCAGCGGCGTACCATCCCTTGCAGCCTGGCGCAGTGTTTCATCAAACAGGATGACGCCGGAGACGTGCTGCTTCATTGCATCATCTGCGCGGAACAGCATTTCGCGATAATCGCGCCGATTGGCTTCGGTGGATTCGACATTAATCTGATCAAAGCGCTTTTTGATTGTACCGGTGCTTTCATCAGCGGCAAGAAGGCCCTGTCCATCAGCGACCATGGCCACGGCAATGTCTTCAAGAAGCTCACTCATAGGGAGGGTACCCTTTCATTTTTCAATCAAACAAAAATTGTTGTTGTGCTTCTATCAAATACGCCGGGTTTTGAAAGACGCAGTGCGGAGAGTTAAATCAATTAAAATGGGTGTGAGCCAATAAATATGCCGGATATGGTGAATCACACACCGAAATCCGGCCTTCAAAGTCGTCAAAAGCAGGCTTTTTTCCGCGTGTCGATGAGCCGTGGTGCGAACCGTCGTTCCATTGACACCCAAAACGAGCCCGATTTTGACAGACCACAATCGCGCATCTTTCACAATCGGGCCAAATCAGAGGTTCTCAATCGCCCCTAGCTTTCCAGCGCTTTCACCCCCGGCAGTTCTTTCCCCTCGAGCCATTCCAGAAATGCACCGCCTGCGGTGGAGACATAAGAAAAGTACTCAGCCGCACCGGCATGATTGAGTGCTGCGACGGTATCTCCGCCACCGGCAACTGATTTCAAGGCACCGGAGCTGGTTAGCTGTGCTGCATGTCTCGCCGCCGCCACCGTCGCGCGGTCAAACGGTGCGATCTCGAAGGCGCCAAGCGGTCCATTCCAAACCAGCGTTTCAGCCTTGTCGATCTTGGCCGATATGTTGGCAACAGATGCTGCACCCGCATCAAGGATCATGTCATCGGCATCGACCGCATCCGGTCCAACTGTCCTGCTGTGTGCTCCGGCCTTGAATTCCTTGGCCACAACGACGTCCACGGGAAGAATGATATCGCACCCGACATCGAAGGCTTTGGCGCTGATTTTTTTGGCTGTATCCGTCAATTCATGTTCGCAGAGCGATTTTCCCACATTGACACCTTTGGCAGCCAGAAAGGTATTTGCCATGCCCCCGCCAATGACCAGCATGTCGACTTTGGTCACCAGATTTTCCAGAAGATCTATTTTCGAGGATACCTTGGCGCCGCCGACCACAGCAAGGACGGGGCGCTCTGGCGTGGTGAGCGCTGCGCTTAGCGCCTCCAACTCGGTCTGCATGGTACGGCCGGCACAAGCAGGCAGGATGTGGGCCAACCCTTCTGTTGATGCGTGCGCCCGGTGTGCGGCAGAAAAGGCATCATTGACGAAGATGTCGCCATTAGCTGCCAGCGATTTTACGAATTCAGTCTCATTGTTTTCTTCTTCTGCGTGATATCGCGTATTTTCAAGCAACAGGACATCACCGTCCTTCATTGCTGCAACGGCCTTTTCTGCCGGGTCGCCAATGCAATCCGATGCGAAGGCAACCGGTTTTTCCAACTGTTCCGCCACAGCAGGCGCTACGGGTTCAAGTGACATCTCCGGAACGCGAGTGCCCTTTGGGCGGCCAAAATGGGCCAGCAGGATGACTTTGCCACCTTTATCGGAGATTTCCCTGATAGTCGGCAACACGCGCTCAATGCGCGTTGCATCAGTGATCTTGCCGTTTTCCATCGGAACATTGAGGTCGACGCGAACGAGAACCCGTTTACCTGCAAGAGAGCCCATATCGTCCAGAGTTTTAAAACCCGTCATTGATCCGATTTCCCGTCTTTAAGTCGCTGCTTGAAAATGAAAGTGCCGCCGAAACTGTCCGGCGGCACGGGATTAATCTGACAATTGCCGGAGCAACAGTGCCGGATTAGATCTTCTTCGCCAGCTCGATTGCCGTGTCGGCCATACGATTGGAGAAGCCCCATTCATTGTCATACCAGGTCATGATCCGAACGAGCGTGCCATCCATCACCTTGGTCTGATCCATGTGGAAGATCGAAGAGTGGCTGTCGTGGTTGAAGTCCATGGAAACCAGTTTTTCATCGGTATAACCAAGGATGCCCTTCAACTTGCCGTCCGCTGCTGAGCGAATTGCTTC
Organism: Stappiaceae bacterium; assembly: GCA_039976075.1. GTDB lineage: Bacteria > Pseudomonadota > Alphaproteobacteria > Rhizobiales > Stappiaceae > JBDWFY01. The sequence continues at coordinate 146,401 of JBDWFY010000018.1, read as the reverse complement.
GTTGATTTCTTCAATACTGGTTGCGCGTTTGGCGACAAATTTCAGATCAACGACTGAAACATTCGGTGTCGGGACCCGGATGGCCACGCCATCAAGCCTGCCGTTGAGTTCCGGAAGCACCAGACCAACCGCTTTGGCCGCCCCGGTTGAGGTCGGGATCATGGACATGGCTGCTGCTCGTCCGCGATAGAGATCCTTATGCATCGTATCCAGGGTCGGCTGGTCACCCGTATAGGAATGGATCGTGGTCATGAACCCTTTTTCGATGCCTACAGCGTCGTTGAGCACATAGACGACCGGCGACAGGCAGTTGGTTGTGCATGAAGCGTTGGAGACAATCAGATCATCCGAAGTCAGGGCATCATGGTTGACGCCGTAGACGATCGTTTTATCTGCACCGGCTGCTGGGGCTGAAACCAGAACGCGTTTTGCACCAGCTTCCAGGTGAGCGGAGGCCTTCTCCTTGGCTGTGAAAATGCCCGTACATTCCATTGCCACTTCGACGCCCAGTTCGCCCCAAGGCAATTCCTTAGGATCGCGAATGGCAGTCACTTTGATCGGGCCTCTGCCCACATCAATTGTATCGCCATCGACCGTGACTTTTTGAGGAAAGCGGCCATGAACAGAATCATAGCGAAGCAGATGCGCATTGGTTTCAACCGGCCCCAAATCGTTAATTGCCACCACTTCAATATCCGTCCGGCCCGATTCCACAATTGCGCGAAGGACATTACGGCCAATGCGTCCAAAACCATTAATTGCGACTTTAACAGCCATCGCTGCCTCCTGTTCAATCTGACGCCGATGCGCGCCCAATTAGATATTCATGTGTCAAATAGACGAAGTTGATGACGCCGTGACGACCGGCGTCCTGAGGTAAGACCGGGGCCGGTCTATTTCGTTTCGTTCTTCAGCGTGTCCTTCGCCAATTTAACGATGGCTTCAGGCGTGATGCCAAAGTGATTATACAGATCTTTATAAGGCGCGCTGGCACCAAACCCGGTCATGCCAATGAATCCACCATCTGCTCCGACAAACCGGTCCCATCCCATCCTGATAGCTGCTTCAACGGCTATTTTAACCGGCGTTGCACCGATAATGCTGGCTTTATATTCTTCTGATTGCTGTTCAAAGAGCTCAAAGCACGGAACGGATACAACGCGCGTCGGCAAGCCGGCCTTGTCCAGCGCTGCTTTGGCCAGAACAGCAATTTCTACTTCCGACCCGCTGGCAAACAGGCTGACTTGCGCATCGTCTTCGGTGCCAGCAATGACGTAGGCGCCCTGACTGACAAGATTTTTTTCTTCATAGTCGGTTCTGAGAGCGGGCAGATTTTGTCTTGTCAGTGCCAACACACTTGGAGCGGAGGTGTTTGACAGTGCAAGTTGCCAGGACTCCAGTGTTTCCGTGACATCGCAGGGACGAAACACGTTCAGGTTAGGGATCGCTCTGAGCGCGGCCAGTTGTTCTACCGGTTGATGTGTGGGGCCGTCTTCACCCAGCCCAATGGAGTCGTGAGTCATGACATGGATGACCCGCTGTTTCATAAGAGCGGCAAGTCGGATAGCCGGGCGGCAGTAGTCAGAGAAAATCAGGAACCCGCCGGAATAGGGTATGACGCCGCCATGCAGAGCCATACCGTTCATTGCTCCGGCCATCCCGTGTTCACGAATGCCCCAATGGACGTACCGTCCCGAAAAGTCGTCCGGCGTGATTGCGGCAGTATGGTCAGTTTTTGTGTTGTTTGATCCGGTGAGATCAGCGGAGCCGCCGATTGTTTCGGGTATGACTTCATTGATGACTTTTAGAACAGCTTCGGATGCCTTGCGCGTTGCCATGGTTGGCTTTTCGGCAGCCAGTTCTTTTTTGTAGTCGCTGACGGACCGGTTGAAACTCGCCGGTAAGTCGCCTCGAACACGTCGGTCGAACTCGGCACTGATTTCCGTATCCAGCGCCTGAAATGTCTTGACCCATTCCTTGCGCGCTTGCTTTGAGCGCAATCCTGCAATGCGCCAGGCATCCAGAACATCGGACGAGATTTCAAATGGGTCGTGTGGCCAGTCAAGTGCTTTCCGCGTGCCCTCGATTTCCTCTGCGCCAAGGGGGGACCCATGTGACTTTGCGGTGCCGGCTTTGCTTGGCGCGCCATAACCGATTGTTGTCGCGGCCGCGATCAGGGTCGGCTTGTCAGTTGAACTCTGAGCCTTGCGGATCGCTTCTGCGATGGCTTCAGGATCGTGACCATCGATACTGATGGTGTTCCATCCTGACGCTTCGAAGCGTTGCTCCTGGTTCGTTGAGTCCGAAAGCGAGACTGCCCCATCAATGGAAATGCCGTTGTTATCCCAGAACACGATTAGCTTATTGAGTTTCAGATGGCCGGCCAGCGAGATGGCCTCCTGACTGATTCCTTCCATCAAGCAGCCGTCACCGACAAGTGCATAGGTGTGGTGGTCGGTAATTTCGGTTCCGAAACGTGTTCGCTGCAGGCGCTCAGCCATTGCCATGCCGACCGCGTTGGCCAATCCCTGTCCCAGCGGACCGGTGGTTGTCTCAATACCTGCTCCGTGGCCAAATTCGGGATGTCCCGCCGTTCTGGAACCGAGTTGTCGGAAGTTTTTCAACTCATCGAGTGTAAAATCTTCATATCCCAGAAGGTGCAGTGCACTGTAGAGCAACATTGATCCGTGGCCGGCTGACAGAACAAAACGGTCACGATCCGGCCAATTGGGTTCAGTCGGATCGAACTTCAGAAACCGGGTAAACAGGACTGTTGCAATGTCGGCTGCGCCCATGGGCAATCCGGGATGTCCGGATTTTGCCTTCTCAACGGCATCAATGGCGAGGAAGCGAATGGCATTCGCCATTTTCGTGTGTTTTTCAAGATCGGTCATCAGGTTCCCGTATTTGGCCGGCGCAGCCATTTGCTGCGACATGGGGGGCGCTGCCATTTGGTGCCGAAGGGAAGGCACGAACCAGACCATTAGTCTGCAAAAGCCAGCCGGCAAGCGGGCAGAGAAATATCAGGAACGAAGGGCGAGTCAATAATGGCGATGATATTCGACGAAGAACGTACGCCCGCGCGAACCGAATTCCCGAAGATTCGTGTTTGTTGGAAGCACTGATGCACCGCTCTGATTTTGATGGAAAGGGTGGTATCTGCGTAGATTGAAATATACGATTTTACAGTATGTTGAAAATAATCGTGCATGTCAGTTGTTAGAGACGTGGATTTCCGATTTGGACCATTGACGGGCTGATCTCCACTTGCGTAAAATTTCTTCATTCTGGAGATGGTAGAAAGATTCTTTCATGAAGCCGGCTGGCCCTGGGGCGATCCGAGCGACATTCTGGCCGAACAATCGCAACGCTTCGGAATGGATTGGTGACATTGGTCCAGACTTGAACCACAAGAGCGACAACAAAGCCCTTCGGTTTCGGTATACAGGGGGGCTGGCATCTGTGCCAAAGCTGACTATTGCGTAACGAACGGCCGCCGACTCGATTGAGGCAGGCGGCGTTTCGGGAGAACGACCATGGAAGGATCGTCCAGACTGGACAGCGCATTATCCCGGATGTCTTCCGCCCTGCGTGACCTGGAAGCATCGGTGGACCGGCGGTTGAAAAGCGATCGGACTGTGGCCACTTTGCACGAGGAAGTACAGCACCTGGGTGATGATCGAGCACAAATGGCTGAAGCGCTGGACGCGGCTACTGCGCGATCTGAACGACTCGAAGCGGCAAACAGGGACGTTTCACGACGGTTGGTAACGGCGATGGAAACAATAAGATCTGTCCTGGAAGGGCATGGAGGCTAGCAATTGGCTCAAGTCAGCGTCGAGATAAACGGACGCAATTATCGCATGGCCTGCGACGATGGCGAAGAAGAGCACGTAGCCGATCTGGGTGCGCGTCTGGACGCCTGTGTTGACGATCTGCGTGCCAGTTTCGGAGAAATCGGTGATCAGAGACTGACGGTTATGGCCGCGATGATGATGACGGATCAGCTCGCAGAGGCAGAGCGAAAACTTGAAGAATTCGGATCGGAAATCGAACGCCTTCAGCAGTCGGATCAAACTTCGACGGCCCATATAGAACAGCAGGAACAGAAACTGGTATTGAAGGTCGAAGAAGCGGCGGAACGCATAGAGGCCCTTGCAAAGGGTCTTAATCAACTCAGTCACGAAGAACAATCTTGAACTGGAATTGCTGCCGTAGATGACTTATATGAAAACTGACTTTTGAAACAAGGATGGGGCTGCCCGGCGCGTCAGGACATTTTATCCCCGGGGCCTTAATGACTCCTTAGGGAGCTGTCCCTGACCAGATCCGTGGATCTGGATATACGGTGCCCACCTACTTTGTAGGTTCCCGGGATCAAACTACTCCAACGGCCGTGCGGCCTCATCCTTCTCCTTTCAAGAATTTTCTCCAGGCCTCAATGAGTGACTGATCGGTGCTAACGACCAGTGCCGTGGTCCGATGAGGTTAAATATCTATCCTCGGTCTTTTCAAGCAAGGCAATCTATGCAAAGAGCGCTCCGGCAACCTTTTTGGCGGTGATCAAGGCATATCGGATGCAAGAGCAAACGGCGACACTATTGGAAAAAGAGCGTATTCGGCAGGACGCCCTGCGTCGGCGGGCAACCATCCAGGAAACTGCACGCATAGCAGCCTCAATGGACATTGTCGCCTATCTGGAAGAACTGGATATCGAGCCTGGTCAGGTTGTTGCGGGGTTTTGGCCGATCCGCGATGAGATCGATCCACGCCCTCTGATGAATGCGATACGACTACGTGGTCACAGGCTGGCCTTGCCGATTGTCGCCCATCCCACTCTGTTGTTCCGTGAATTGTTGCCTGATGCTGCCTTGGTCAAAGCGGGATTTGGAACCATGGGGCCTGGGCCGGACGTACCGGAAATTCGTCCGGATGTTCTGCTGATGCCTCTTGCGGCTTATGATCAGCGAGGAGAACGCATCGGTTATGGCAAAGGCCATTATGACCGGGCAATTGCAGCGCTCGAAGAGAAAGGTCCGGTGAAGCGGATTGGCCTCGCATTCTCTCTTCAGGAGGTGCCGGAAGTCCCGACCGAAGCTTATGATAAACGGTTGCATCAGATCTTAACGGAGCAGGGCGTTATGCGCTTCGAGGAAAGGTAAGTCGATGCGATTACTCTTTTTGGGCGATTTGGTTGGCAAATCCGGCAGGAATGTCGTGATTGAACAGTTGCCCGACCTGGTTGATCGGCATCAACTCGACTTTGTCGTCGTAAATGGCGAAAATTCAGCCGGTGGCTTTGGGATTACTGAACAGATATGCCAGTCGGTTCTGGATGCGGGCGCGGATGTTATCACCACCGGCAACCATGTTTGGGATCAGCGCGAGGCGCTGGTTTTCATCGAACGCCAAAGCGCCTTGCTTAGACCGGCGAATTATCCCGACGGTGCTCCGGGAAAAGGTGCCAATGTCTTCACGGCACGAAACGGGGCACAGGTGCTGGTCATCAATGTGATGGGCCGGATTTACATGGATGCCATGGATGATCCGTTTGCAGCTGTTGCCCGTGAGCTGGATGCATGTCCGCTTGGGGAGGCGGTTGATGCTGTCGTTATTGACATGCACGCCGAGGCAACCAGCGAAAAGCAGGCGCTGGGACATTTTGTCGATGGCCGGGCAAGCCTCGTTGTCGGCACGCACACCCATGTACCCACTGCTGACCACCAGATTTTGCCCGGTGGCACAGCCTACATGTCTGATGCGGGAATGTGCGGTGATTACGATTCAGTGCTTGGCATGGAAAAAGATGAACCGGTTCGCCGGTTTTTGAGCAAAATTCCGTCCGGGCGATTTACGCCGGCGACCGGAGAAGCGACAATCAGCGGTGTTGCTGTTGAAATTGATGAAGGAACCGGGCTGGCCACCGCAGTTGAGCCTTTGCGGTTGGGCGGCAGCCTGTCGCCTGCGCTCCCGTCATTTTGGTAGAATTGGAGAGTTTGTACTCAATGGTCGGGAATTGGCCTCGGGGTTCTTTCTTTCAACTCTCCGAAGGCTTATAAGCCTTTGCAACAATTTCTGCAGTGAAGATAGATGAGCGGTCCAGCGGCAAGTGAGGATGCTTGAGCCGACCGAGGTATAGAAAGAAGAACGCGATATGGCGGGACATTCAAAATTCAAGAACATCATGTATCGCAAGGGCGCACAGGATGCGAAGCGATCCAAGATGTTTTCCAAACTCAGCAAGGAAATTACCGTGGCTGCCAAAATGGGCGGCCCGGATGCGGATTCAAATCCGCGTCTTCGCCTGGCGATCCAGAATGCGCGTGGCCAATCCATGCCCAAGGACAATATCGAGCGCGCCATCAAAAAGGCCGATGCCGGAGATGCGGAAACCTATGATGAAATTCGCTACGAAGGCTACGGCCCCGGTGGTACCGCAGTGATCGTTGAAGCGCTTACCGACAACCGGAATCGCAGTGCGTCGAACGTGCGGGCGAGCTTCTCGAAAAATGGCGGCACGCTGGGTGAAACCGGATCAGTTGCTTTCATGTTCGATCGTGTCGGTGAGGTTGTCTATACCTCTGAGGCCGGTGATGTGGATACCGTGTTTGAGCACGCCATTGAAGCGGGGGCGGAGGATGTGATTTCCGACGAGGACGGTCATACCATTCTCTGCGCATTTGGTGATCTTGGAGAGGTGTCCAAGGCACTTGAAACCTCACTTGGCACTGCTGAATCGGTCAAGGTCATCTGGAAGCCGCAAAATCTGGTTGAAGTGGATGAAGAAAAAGCCGGAACGCTGATGAAGTTGATCAACGCGCTCGAAGATGATGACGATGTGCAAAACGTCTTCACCAACTTTGAGGTTTCCGAAGAGACCCTGGCCAAATTGACAGCCGCCTGAATTCTCTAAAAAGACTGAAGCAATAAAGCCTGTGCAATGCGGGCTTTTTCTTTTTCTAGTCGTCGCACAGTCTGATGACGAACTGTTTGGTCGTGGTTTCTATAACGTCCCAGAAACCGTCAAAGCCATCGGGGATCAGGAAAGAGTCTCCGGTTTTGAAGACCTGAGCGTTGCCCGTTTTGTCAACCAGGCGGACGTGACCGGAGACGATGTAGCAATATTCGTCTCGCTCGGTAAAGGCATGCCATTTACCCGGCGTACTGGTCCACGTTCCGGCAAGCAGCTTTTTGTCAGGGCTTTCAAAACGCACTTCTGTTGTATGATGCGGGTTACCGGCAACGACGCGATCGGGCAGTTCCGAAAGATATCGTTCCGATGTGCTCTTCGGCTGGTCCGAAAAATCAACAACGCCTGCGGTTGTCATCCTCAAATTTCCTTTTGTTGCCGATATCGCCGGCTTTGCCGAACAGTGGCGGTGCTGCAGTGATCGGGAGGGCTGAGTGTCGGTGCTCAGAACATCTCGTCTTGAACGTGATAAACGACATACATGATCCGTTGGCCGATCCTTCGGAACGGGGTCAGGATGCCGTGACTTGGCAGCGGCGAAGAGAAGATCGGTAGATCCAGGCTTTTCCCCTTACCGGCCAGTATCTGGGCCATACGCCGCCCGGCCTGAGCCGAATACATGACCCCGTTACCGCCATAGCCGAGCGAATAGCAGATGTTCAGCTTGGGATCTGGTTGATAAATGCGGGGCATCATATCGTGACTGACATCGACCCAACCCCACCAGGAATAATCTATATCGACGCCTTCCAGGATCGGGAATTTGCGATAGAGGCCCTTCAGAAGAAGGTCCATGTGTTTGGGGTTTTCGGCGTCTCCTCCGGTAATCGCGCTGCGCCCTCCGATCTGGACACGTCGATCGGGGAGGACACGATAATAGTGACGCAATACTCTGGAGTCGGTCAGTGGCAGAGGGGTATTGAAACCGCATTCCGCATACTCTTCATCGGTCAGCGGACGTGTGACGATTGAATTTGACAATATCGGCATGAGCCGCTTTTTGGTCTTGTTGTTCAATCCCGGTGGCGTGTAGCCGCCAGTGGCGATGGCAACGGCACCTGCACGCACAGTACCCCCCGGCGTTGACAGGTGATGAACTCCTTTGACGACTTTCCATCCCATGACCGGACTTGCCGGATGAACGGTTGCACCCAGTTTCCGAGCCAGTTTCTGGTAGCCGAATGCAAGTTTCGCCGGATGCACGGAACTGCCATCCGGCTCAAACAGAGCACCCGCTGCTTCCTGATCTTTTACGTGATGCTCGTGTAATTCTTCACGGGACATCAGGCGCGTACCATACCCGAAGACATCGTTCAGCAGCTTGGTTTGTTCTTCCAGGTCCTTCATGACAGCGGGCTTGTGCGCAATATAGAAATGCCCGCCGTGGTGAGCGTCGCAGTCGAAATCTTCAGAATTCACCAGATCGCGAAACAGATCGAATGCCTCGGTAAACTCACCGTGCATCTTCATCGCGGTGTCCATGCCCCACCGTTTGATCCACTGTGAGCGGCGCAGTCGACCGGAAGAGAAATGGGCCTGCCCGCCATTGCGCGTGGAACAGCCCCAAGCAACGGTGTTGGCTTCCAGAACTGCTGCTTTGATACCGTGATCCTTTGCCAGATGGACGGCACAGGAGAGGCCTGTGTAACCAGACCCGATCACCGCAACATCGACATCAACGTCCTTGTGGATCGGACCATCATCCTCCGGCAGCTCACCGGCTGTCGAAATCCAGTATGTTGGAGCATATTCCCGGTTATGGCCGGGCCCTCTGTCGACCAATGGATCGTAACGGGGATCATAACTGGCTCGTGGCCAGCTTTTCGGTCTCAGGCGATCAGGCATGACACACCCTTTATGCGCCAACTCAAATGGCGGATTGTTGGTTGGAGTTTGGAAGCAAATCCCGACGGCAGGAACCGCCGGGATTTTGGACGGTTTTAAGCGCGTAGTCGCAGGTTTTCAGGATCCCACAACGGCTGATCTTCCTGGACTTTGGCTTTGAATTTTTCGCCGTACATCTCAATTTCCAGCTCGGTTCCCGGGGCTGCAAGATCGGAGGGGACCATACCAAATGCAATGGACGCATCAACGCGATAGCCGTAGCCGCCTGACGTTACTTCTCCGACGATTTTTTCGCCTTGCCAGATGGGCGCCATGTACGGAGCATCAAACGCTCCGGCATCGACAATCATCGTCGCAAAGCGCTTCTTGGTGCCCTGCTGTTTTTCTCTCTCAAGGGCCTGCTTGCCGACAAACTCCGGCTTATCGAGCTTGATGAAACGATCAAGGCCGCTTTCAAGGGCGGAGTAATCGCTTGAAAGGTCACCCTTCCAGCTGCGGTAGCCCTTTTCCAGGCGCAGCGAGTTCAAGGCATACATGCCGTATGGTTTCGCTCCAGCCTCGATGACAGCATCGTAAATTGCTGCGATTTCGCTGTTTTGTGCATGGATTTCCCAGCCCAGTTCACCGGCGTAGGATACCCGTGCCAGACGCGCTGGACGACCGGCGACCTGGGCTTCCTGAATGGTGAGCCAACCCAGAGACAGATCCGCATCAGAAATCCTGGCAAACAATTCTCGAGACTTCGGACCTGTCACCACCAGAGTCCCGACCTCAGTTGTCCTGTCGACGAGCGACAGGTGGTCAGGAAGGTCGCGCCAAAGCAGCTCGTAATCGTGCCATTGCGCGATGGCAGCGGTGATCAGGACGATCTCATCGTCAGCCAGACGCATCAGCGACATTTCTGTCAGAACACGGCCCTTTTCATCGGTGAAATAGCCCAGTCCCATACGCCCGGCGCGAGAAAGTACGCCGGTGATTCGGGTGCGGAGCCAGTCTGCTGCCCCCTCACCGGAGAGGACGTATCGGGAGAAACCGGACAGATCGAGCACGCCGACATGATCCCGGACGGCTTCGCATTCTTCCTTGACGCGCTTTTCCCATGGTCCGTTCCGTTCCCAGGTTTCGGTTGCTTCTACCGACGTGTCATCGCCTTCCTGTGCAAACCAGTTGGCGCGTTCCCAGCCGTTGATGGCACCAAACTGGGCACCCAAAGCAGCCATTTTGCTGTGAGCTGGTGAAAGTTTCTTGTTCCGAGCGGCTGGCCATTCCTTGTGCGGAAAGTGCATTGCATATTCATGGCCGTAGGTTTCAAGTGCCTTGTTCAGGCAGAAGTCGTGATCAGCATGGTCTGTGTACCGGCGTGGATCAACGGCCCACATATCCCATTCAGTTGTTCCTTCGGTAATCCATTCAGCCAGCACTTTACCGGCACCGCCGGCCTGGGCGATACCGAACGTGAAGGAGTGCGCTTCAAAGGCATTCTTGACACCGGGCATCGGACCGATCATCGGCAGACCATCCGGCGCGTAGGGAATGGGCCCGTTGATCACCCGACCCACACCCTGTGAACCAAGCAACGGCACACGCTCAAGAGCGTCTTCAATGTACCATTCCAGACGATCCAGATCGTCCGGATAAAGTTGGAAGGAAAAATCGTCCGGCATCGGGTCTTCCGGATTTACCCATGCAGCGACACAGTTCCGCTCATAGGGGCCAAGGTTAAGGCCGTGATTATCCTGTCGCAGGTAGTAAGACGTGTCCACGTCTCTGATCATCGGCAGGTGACCGCCATTTTCTTTCGTCCAGGCTTCAATCTCGGGAATTTCCTCGGTGAGAAAATACTGGTGGCTCATCACGACCATCGGGACCGTGCGTCCGCCATGAGGCTTGAACCATTCACCGACACGCTGGGCATAGTAGCCAGCGGCGTTCACAACATATTCGCAGCGTATATCGCCCTTTTCCGTATGGACAATCCACTCGTCGCCGTCGCGGGAAACACCGGTGGCAGGTGTGAACCGTATAATTTTTTGCCCAAGTTCACGGGCGCCTTTGGCTAGTGCCTGTGTCAGCTGAGCGGGGTCGATATCACCGTCCAGCGGATCCCACATGCCCCCCTCAAGGTCGTGTGTTTCCATGAACGGATAGTGTCCCTGCAGCTCCGCTGGCGTGCAGATATCCATCTGGAGACCCTGTGCACGAGCCATACCCGCAACTTTTTCAAATTCCTGCATACGCTCTTTGGTGTGAGCCAGTCGGAGGGCCCCTGTGACGTGATAGTTGATCGGATAATCAACTTCATCGGCGAGCCTGCGATAGAGCGACAATGAGTATCGCTGCATGTTCATGACTGCCCAGGAGGCGCTGAAATTTGGACAATTTCCGGCAGCGTGCCAGGTCGAGCCTGCAGTCAGTTCATTCTTTTCCAGAAGGACGCAGTCAGTCCAACCGGCTTTTCCCAGATGATAAAGGCTGGAGACGCCCACTGCACCTCCTCCGATGATAACGACACGTGCATGCTTAGGTATGTCGGACATAGACTTTTCCACTCTAGTAAACGGGCGGGGATACTACCCAGATCAGGATTGCCATCTGTTTGTGTTTATTGCGCCAGCGATATGGAACGCCCGCAAAGCGAAAGGAGTCGCCCTTTCGAAGCGTGTACCAGTTGCCGTCAATTTCAATTTCGAAGGTGCCGGAAATAACGTGGCCGGCTTCCTCGGTGTCTCGTTGCTGAGGCTTTGTCAGTTCTGCACCCGGTTCAAATTCACACCGGAGAATTTCAAACGAACCGCCCAGATCCGGTGACAGGAGCTCCTCTGTCAGCTTGCCTTCCGAATTACCCAGTTTTCGCCGCTTGCCTGCGCGAACGATATGCCGGGCCTCGCTGTGGTCTTCTGCATTGGTTCCGAAGAAGAAACTGATGGGGACATCGACAATGCGTGCGATGTTGCGCAGATCATTGATGGAAGGTTCGGACAAGCCGCGTTCGATTTGACTGGCAAAACCGACTGAACGCCCCAGATTTTTGGCAAAATCGACCAGCGTAATCCCGCGGCTTTTTCTGAGGGCACGAATATCGGCACCCACATTTCCGCTGTTGATTATCTGTTCGTCTGATTTTGCCGATGCGGCAATACCCATAGGCGTTCACCTCCCAAGTGAAAACGCATACCACATTTTTTCATGAAAAAAACAATAAAAATTTCATGAAAATGAGAAAAAATGAAAGTTCTTTTTTTGCCATTCCTGATACGAAATATGACTTCGAGAAAATCAGTAAAAGAGTCAGCTATTTGTCGGAAAGGGTATCGTGCTGAAAAATTTCAGGAAGACTGCAAATCTGCAATACGAAGATGCGATGGTATGGGAATACATGAAGCTACCGATCAAGTTCGCACGGACTCGATGTGCGTGCCGGTTGGCAGGCGATCTGGCGAAACACTGTCACAGCCCGCAGATTGATCATCCAATCAGAATTCTGGGAACAAAACGAGAAAATTTGCTAATGAATGGCGGAAATTATGGTATCGGAAAGAAATCGCCTATAGGCCTAAATCCATGAATATGCCGATTCGAATATTGGGTATCGACCCCGGTTTGCGCCGGATGGGATGGGGTGTCATTGAAACGAAGGGCAATTCCCTTGTTTTCATCGCATCGGGTACCGTAAAATCTGACAATAAGTTGGATCTTGCATTGCGTCTGAAACAGCTTCATGACGGCTTGACCGATGTGATTTTCAGAAACAATCCACACGAGACCGCTGTCGAAAAAACATTCGTCAATAAAGATGCTGGAGCTACGTTGAAGCTGGGGCAGGCGCGCGGCGTCGCCATGCTTGTTCCGGCGCTTTCAGGATTGTCCGTTGCTGAGTATGCACCCAATCTGGTCAAGAAAACAGTCGTCGGTACCGGGCACGGAGAAAAGGACCAAATTCGGATGATGGTGAAAGTTCTTATGCCAAAGGCAACGTTTGATACTGACGATGCTGCTGATGCGCTCGCAATCGCTGTTTGTCATGCACAACATCGCAATTCAGTTGCCAGTCGATTGGCACAGGTTGCCGGAGTTGGTCGATGATTGGAAAACTGAAGGGTGTCGTGGATTCTTATGGCGAGGATTACCTGATACTGGACGTTCATGGCGTCGGGTATCATGTACAGTGTCCGGCCCGGGTCCTGCAGGCACTGCCCGGTAAAGGGGAAGCCGCGACATTGTCGATCGAAACTTATGTCCGCGAAGATCAGATCAGATTGTTCGGATTTACCTCTGACCTCGAGCGGGAATGGTTTCGGATGCTGATGACGGTACAGGGCGTCGGTGCCAAGGTGGCTCTGGGTATTCTGGGTATTTTGAAGCCGACTGAAATTGCCAATGCCATCGCACTGGGGGACAAGGCGATCGTCACGCGAGCTCCAGGTGTGGGAAAACGGGTCGCTGAGCGCATTTTGGCGGAGTTGAAGGACAAAGCGCCTTCCTACTCCGATGCCGATCCGATCGCGATAGAAATGAACGAGGCTATTGCCGGCAATGCAGCGCCTAAACATGTCGCAGATGCTGCATCGGCCCTGGTAAATCTTGGATATCAGCAGTCACAGGCCAACGCGGCAGTCGCTCTTGCGCAGCGCGAGGCCGGGGAAGATGCCAGCGCTGAGACATTGATCCGTCTGGGCCTCAAGGAACTTGCCAAATGAGCGAGGAACGCCTTGTCGCGCCGGAAATACGCGGTGATGAAATTGATACATCGCTTCGACCGCAGATTCTGGATGAATTTGTCGGGCAGGCTCAGGCTCGGGCCAACCTCAAAATATTCATTGAGGCTGCCAAAGCGCGCAAGGAAGCGCTGGATCATGTGCTTTTTGTCGGTCCGCCCGGACTGGGAAAAACGACGTTGGCCCAGATTATGGCTCGGGAACTTGGCGTAAACTTCCGAGCCACTTCCGGACCGGTGATCGCCAAGGCCGGTGACCTGGCGGCGCTGCTGACCAACCTTGAAGAGGGGGATGTTCTCTTTATCGATGAGATACATCGGCTATCGCCTGCAGTTGAAGAAGTTCTGTATCCTGCAATGGAAGACTTTCAGCTCGATCTGATTATCGGCGAAGGTCCGGCAGCCCGTTCGGTAAAGATCGATCTGGCGAATTTCACGCTGGTTGCCGCAACCACGCGTCTGGGCCTGTTGACAAACCCGCTGCGGGATCGTTTTGGAATTCCTGTGCGGCTGACATTTTATACCATCGAAGAACTGGAACATATCGTAACCCGAGGCGCTCGCATCCTGGAGGTCGGCATGACCCCCGACGGTGCGCATGAAATAGCCCGCAGGGCGCGTGGTACGCCGCGAATTGCCGGGAGGCTTCTCCGCCGGGTGCGGGATTTCGCCATCGTGGGCAACAAAGAGGCGATCGATCGCGATCTGGCAGACGGTGCGCTCTCCCAACTTGATGTCGATGCAGCGGGGCTTGATGAGCTAGACCGCCGCTATCTGAATTGTATCGCAATGAAATTCGGAGGCGGCCCGGTTGGCATTGAGACAATAGCGGCGGCTTTGTCTGAACCTCGCGATGCAATCGAAGAGATCGTTGAGCCCTATCTCATTCAGCAAGGCTTTGTTCAAAGAACACCGCGCGGACGTTTGATTACCGATCTGGCATTCCGGCATCTGGGACTGGCGGTTCCAGCCAGCTTTGAAATGCCTCAAGTTGGACTGTTTTCCGATGATAACATCTGAAACGGCTCTCTCCGGCCGTCTGTGTGATGATGGACATGCGCTCGATGTCCGGGTCTATTACGAAGACACGGACTTCACCGGAATTGTCTATCACGCAAGTTATGTTCGTTTCATGGAGCGCGGACGGTCTGATTACCTGCGGCTTCTTGGCATCCATCATCACAAATTGGCGAGTGGCGTATTTGGCGAATCTCTCGCATTTGCCGTTCGCGCACTATCCATTGAATATATTAAGCCGGCCCGGGTGGATGACATCTTGCAGGTGAAAACCCGCTTTTCCGAGCTGGCAGGTGCGCGAATTGAACTTTGTCAGGAGATCTGGCGGGCTGAAGAAAAGTTGGCGAGTGGCCAAGTCACCGTAATTGTTATCAATGAAAAGGGACGACCCCGGCGGATTCCTGCGGATATGGCGCAGGTATTGATACCCTCACCCTAAAGTGCATCTATTGTCGTTGCTCAGTAATTTGTGACGTTATGAGCACAGTTGGCAGTTTGAGATGGACAGGAACCGGTTGAGGGGTTCCTTGACGGCATTGGCGTATTAAATTAAGGCAAGTGACAGCGTGATCCGCCAGGTCGGAATGCGCCTACGGATGACGTTCGTTAAGAGTTCCGTAACCATTCGCTCGCTTCATAGGAGGGCGAGCAGGGGCGATAGCCCCAGATTTGCCGGATTTCACCGGCACAGAAGCGGCATGCTTTTAAAATACAGGAGCAAAATCGGAAACGGCACCAATCGGGCAATGCGCTGGATTTGAGTATGAACCGTTCCGAATGAGAGGTCCCCCAAGACATGAATCCCGCAGAACTTGCGCAGGCAGCGATTGCGGCCCCAGACGGTGGATTTTCCTTTTTTGCGCTCTTTTGGCAAGCACATATTGTCGTAAAGATCGTGATGTTTGGATTGATATTCGCCTCCGTATGGTGCTGGGCCATTATCGTCGACAAATGGCTGCTTTTTACTCGAACCCGTCGCCAGATGAATCGCTTTGAAACGGTTTTCTGGTCGGGTCAGTCGCTTGAAGATCTTTACCGAACGCTCGCCGATCGGACCAATCATTGTATGGCGGCACTGTTTGTTGCAGCGATGCGTGAATGGAAGAGAAGCCATGAGGGCTCCAAACCCGCGATTGCCAGCCTGCAGCAACGTATCGATCGAGTGATGGATATGACAGCCGCACGTGAGCTTGAGCGTTTGGAGCGTCGGCTGCTGGTGCTGGCGACGGTCGGGTCCGCTGGACCCTTCGTCGGCCTGTTCGGCACGGTCTGGGGTATCATGACGTCCTTTCAGGCGATCGCGGCGTCGAAAAACACCAACCTGGCAGTTGTTGCACCAGGGATTGCCGAGGCGCTGTTTGCTACGGCTCTTGGGCTGCTGGCGGCTATTCCCGCGGTTATCGCATATAACAAGTTTTCCTCGGAAGCGGCCAAGCTCGCTACCCGTCTGGACGGGTTTGCCGATGAATTTTCATCCATCTTGTCGCGGCAAATCGATGAACGGGCTTAGCTGATGGGTATGCAAGCAGGATCAGGTGGCGGAACGGGAGCGCGCAGAAGTCGCAGTCGACGACGGCAAAGCCGGGTTATGAGCGAAATCAACGTGACGCCCTTTGTTGATGTCATGCTGGTTCTGCTGATCGTCTTCATGGTCACTGCACCGTTATTGACCGTCGGCGTTCCGATCGATCTGCCGGAAACATCCGCCAAAGCATTGCAGGGTGATACCGAACCGATCACCATATCCGTAAAGACGGATGGCACGGTATTTCTGCAGGAAACGGAGATCCCGGTTGAGGAAGTGGTCGATAAACTGGTCGCGATTGCTGAAAACGGATATGATGAGCGGGTATTTGTCCGAGGGGATAAAGACGCAGATTATGGGATCGTAATGCGGGTCATGGCACGAATAAATGCGGCCGGATTCAAACGCATCGGCCTTGTGACGCTAGACGAGCAGGGCGGCTAAGCCATGCGCGTCGGGCTCATAGCATCGGCAATCGGTCATGTGACCGTTCTGTTCTGGGGGGTGATTGCCTTTCCCGGAGTGCAGCCGCATGATCCCGAACCGCTCGATATTCTGCCCGTTGAACTTGTTCCAATTGATGAAATCAGTACCGAACGACTGGGTACCAGAAACGCCACGGTCATCGAAGAAAAGGCGGCTCCAGCACCAACACCCAAAGTAAGTGAAGAAGCGGCGGAGATTCCCAACAAGGAGAAACCGCGTGAAGTGAAGGCGACAGCGCCAAATCCGGCACCGGAGCCTGAGCAGGTTGCCGCTCTGCCACCTGAACCTGTGGCGGAACCGGAACCCGCACCGGAACCAACACCGCCACCGCCGAGTACGCCTGTTCGTGAGGCGATACCGGAACCGACGCCTGAACCAACTCCGGCCCCCGAACCAACACCGGTCGCGGAACCGGCGCCAGAGCCAGAGCCGGAACCTGTACCTCAAGCGGAAAAACAGCCTGAACCGCCCAAGCCCGAACCTGAGGAAAAAGTTGCGGAGCAGACCCCGCCGGCGCCATTGCCTGCATCTGCGGTACCCCGGACCAAACCAAAAGCGCCAAAACGACCGAAAACAGTTCAGACAGCGAGTAAGCCCAAAGAAGAAAAATTCAATGCCAACGATATTGCTGCTCTGTTGAACAAGGTCGAGCCATCCGGTGGTGCGAATCAGGCGAGCACCGATCCAGGATCCCTGGGAACAAACGAGGGACGCACCAATGTTGCGCTCACACAATCGGAATTGAGGGCGTTTCTCAATCAGATTGCGCCTTGCTGGAGCCCGCCTGTAGGGGCTCGTGGCGCGGAAAGTATTTTGATCAAAGTTCAGATACAACTCAGCCAGGATGGCAAAGTTACTTTGGCTAGGGTGAGCAACTCAAATGCCAGTGGGTTATTCAATGCAGCTGCATTTAGCGCAACGAGTGCGGTGCGTGCGTGTGCGCCATATACTTTGCCAGTCGAAAAATATGAGGCATGGCGTGATATAATCATAACTTTTGATCCAAGGAATTTTGGAAACGGTTAGAATGGTAAGACAAGGAGCCGAGCAAATATGCCGGAAATGTTGTTGAACAGAGCCTGCTCTAAGGTGTTTGAGGGTGTTGTTGGCTCCATGGTCGCGATTTGCCTGTCGCTTTTCTTTCTCGCCGCTAACACCAAACCTGCGGAGGCGGTTTTGGAGCTGACGCTTACCGAGGGAAATATCGAACCGCTACCGATAGCGCTTCCCGGTTTTGGCGGTGACCCTCAACTCGGAATCGATCTGACGGCGGTCATAGCCGACGACCTGCGGCGTTCGGGATTGTTTCGCCCGCTCGATCCGAAAAGTTTTATTCAGCAGGGCCTGACGGTTGATACGACGCCGCGCTTTGCCGATTGGCGTATTATTAACGCACAGGCCCTGGTAAGCGGCTCTGTGACACGCCAGAGCGATGGTCGCCTGCGCGCGGACTTCCGCTTGTGGGATGTTTTTGCCGGAGAGCAGCTGGCCGGTCAGCAGTTTTTTACAACGCCTGAAAACTGGCGCCGTCTCGCACACATTATTGCCGATACGATCTACGAAAAACTGACCGGTGAAAAAGGCTACTTCGACACCCGCATCGTCTATGTCGACGAGACCGGTGCCAAAGATCAACGGGTCAAACGGCTTGCGATCATGGACCAGGACGGTGCCAATGTCCGCTACCTGACAAAAGGGCAGGGATTGGTGCTGACACCGCGATTCAGTCCGACCCGTCAGGAAGTCACCTACATGTCGTATGAAAATGGTGGTGAACCGCAGGTCTATCTCCTGAATATCGAAACAGGCCAGCGAGAAATCGTCGGAAACTTTCCCGGAATGACCTTCGCGCCGCGCTTTTCACCCAATGGGCAAAGTATTGTCATGAGCCTGCAAGACGGCGCAAATGCAAACATTTTCTCCATGGACCTCAGTTCGCGGAGAACGACGCGCCTGACCAATTCGGCATCGATTGATACCAGCCCGTCCTTCTCGCCAGATAGCGCGCAGGTTGTTTTTGAATCGGATCGGGGCGGTACGCAGCAGCTTTACGTTATGAATGCGCAAGGTGGTCAGGCAAATCGAATCAGTTTCGGGCAGGGGCGGTATGCGACGCCGGTCTGGTCACCACGAGGCGATCTGATAGCGTTCACCAAACAGCATGAAGGGCGTTTCATGATTGGTGTGATGAAGCCTGACGGTTCCGGTGAGAGAATTCTGACAGAAGGTTTCCACAATGAGGCGCCGGCATGGTCACCAAATGGCCGTGTCCTCATTTTCTTTCGCGACACGCCCGGGGCAAACGGCGGCCCGCAGCTTTGGACCGTTGATTTAACAGGATATAATGAGCAACGGATCAAAACCCCGGCGTTTGGATCGGATCCAGCCTGGTCGCCATTGATCAACTAATTTTCACCTGACTTTCAACAAGGTGACCGTTCATTCATGAGCGGAAGCAAAACTGTGGGTGAGTGAAATGGTGCGGTGTGGTATATTTTTACCGAATCTTAACCACGTCTGCCAACCGCCGCTTAACCGATTTTGTGTACAGGTTATTCACCTTAACGGGGCAAAGGTGGGGCCCCAGGAGTAGCGGAAATATGATGAAATTGGGTTTTATAGCGCGCCGAGGCAGACTGATTGCAGTTTTTGCAGCTGTATTGCTTGTTGCGGCCTGCGCAAACAAGAATGGCGCTGGTGGTACTGGCACAGGTGCTGCCGGTGGTAATGCGACACCTGGAACGGCTCAGGATTTTGTCGTCAATGTTGGTGACAGGGTATTTTTCACGGTCGACAGTTCCAATTTGACCTCGGCATCGCAAACGACACTATCCAAACAGGCGCAATGGTTGAAGCGGTATTCCCGCTATTCGATTACCATTGAAGGCCATGCAGATGAGCGTGGCACGCGTCAGTACAACATTGCTCTGGGTGCCAGACGCGCGGCTGCCGTGAGGGATTATCTGGTCGGCCTTGGCATTAACAGGAGCCGAGTAAAGACCATTTCCTATGGTAAAGAACGGCCGGTTGCTGTCTGCAATGACATTTCCTGCTGGTCTCAAAACCGCCGGGCCGTTACCGTTGTCAACGGTGCTGGATCCTAAATTTATGCGATAGAACAGCTGTATGAACACGCAGTTCGACTGAAAACCGGCAACATGTTGTTGCCGGTTTTTTTGCGTACGGGACTTGTTTTTCCGGCGATCTGATCAAGATTTTGAGGTTTTCCGCAGGCTTGCGTGCCAAAGGCAACTTGATGCGCGAAATTTGGCGGTCTTCTGAATGACATGGTTTGGCTGCATTATTTTGTAACTTGCACCGAGCTGTGTTGATGGGGTAATGCCCATTTGCGAAATTTTGGGGTGCATTGGCCATTTGACACCAGATCGTTGTCTTCGAGCCACTGACAGTATTGCCCCATGCCGGTTGGAACCAGGAATGCCGTCCGTCGGCCATGATCCGGGATCTGACCGCATTGTGTCCTGATTTGGCATAACTATCAAAGCGAGGTCTGATTAATGACTATCCGGCGTTGTTGCCTTTCGTTTTTTGCTCTGTTTTTGATTGTGGGGCTAACGACTCCTGCGGCTCAGGCGAAAGAAGGTGAAATTCAGCTGGCGCAGCTCTTCGGTAAAAAGAAAGATACCGAGACAATCGTGCGCGTGAATCGTATTGAAGAGCAAATGCGGTCTTTGACGGGCCAAATAGAAGAAATGTCCTATCAGCTTCGCCAGATGCAAGATCAGATGCGTCGACTGCAGGAAGATATGGAATATCGTTTGCAGGTCATCGAAGGCGGTAATCCTCAGCCAAGGCAGCGTTCTGAAGCACCGGCTGCGCAACCGGCTCCCGGGGCTTCCGGAACAGTTGCCTCTGCCAACGACACAACGGTTCAAAACCTGGGTGACCTGCAGCTCGAGCCCGGGGCTCAAGGGCAAGCATCCGATGGTGGCGGCGGGCGCCCGCTCGATCTAGGCGCGATCGCAGATGGACAATCCGGCACGACACCTCAGGCCAATCGTCAGGCGGTTGACAATAATCAGGTTGCGACAGCCGCGCCGGCTGCCGGAGGTGGCCGCGGGCTCTATGATGAGGCTTATGGAAATTTGCTAAACGGCAATTATCCGGGTGCCCAACAACAATTTACCCAGTTTTTGGCTGATAACCCAAACGACCCATTGGCGGCAAACGCACAATATTGGCTCGGCGAAAGTTACTATGCGAGGGGGCTTTATCGGGAGGCCGCGGATGCGTTTCTCAAAAGTTACTCCGATTACCCCAATACTGAGAAAGTCGGTGAGAGTTTGCTGAAACTGGGTCTATCGCTGAACGGTATGGGCGAGCAGCAAGCTGCCTGTGCCACTTATAGCGAGCTGCTCCAAAAGTATCCCAATGCACCAGCGTCACTGACAGATCGCGCCAAAGCCGAGAAAGATCGTGCCGGCTGCGGATAAGAACAACACCGCTCTGGAAGAAGAAGAGGCAAAGCAGCTCTTTTCCGGCCTCGCCGAATTATCGGCTGTGGCGCTGGCGGTTTCCGGTGGCCCGGACTCACTTGCGCTTTTATTCCTCTATGCAAGATGGCGTCAGCGGGAGGCTCCCGATCAGACGTGCGTTGTACTAACCGTTGATCACGGATTGCGGACAGAATCAGCGGCTGAAGCTGCAGGTGTTCAACGGCTGTGTCGTTCCCTGTCGCTTGAACACAGGACGCTGACCTGGACCGGAGCAAAGCCGACATCGGATCTGCAGGCGGAGGCCCGGGAAAAGCGATACGATCTTATGTTGTCTGAAATGGCATCCTCCGGGATCGGGCACCTGGTTCTGGGGCATCATCTGGATGATCAGGCTGAAACCTTCCTAACTCGTCTGGGAAGGGGGAGTGGCGTTTACGGGCTTGCCTCCATGGCCAAGTCGCAGAAACGAGAAGGTGTCGTTCTACTGAGGCCCCTTTTGGACGTTCCCAAGCGACGTCTTTTGGCGACTCTGGAACGAGACGGGCGGACCTGGGTTGATGATCCATCCAACCGGGATCCAAAATATCTGCGATCGCGTCTGCGTGCACTCATGCCTGACCTTGAACAGATCGGGTTGACGTCGGAACGGCTTGCAGGAACCGCGAGACGCCTGAGACGAGCTGCCGATGCCCTGAATTTTGCAACTGAACAGCTTGGCGACACGGTACTTAGTCGTCATCCGGCCGGGCCGGTTTCGCTGAAGATAGCGCCGTTTTTCGAAGCACCGGAAGAAATAGGTTTGCGCCTGCTTTCGCAGATATTGGCATTTGCGGGCGGTCACCCCTACGGACCGCGACTGGAGCATATCGAAGGGCTTTACCAGTCGCTTCAACAACTGCAGTCAGGCGAATTTCGGGGCGCAAGCCTGGCTGGCGTGATCTGTTATGTAGCCGAGAAAATGAACGATCGTGTTTGGTTCTATCGAGAAAACCGAGGCACTATTCAATCTTTGCCACTCGGACCGCGACAAAATGTCCTGTGGGATAGCCGTTTTCGCATCACCTTGAGTGAATTGGCGCCCGATCAGGTGGTTGTCGGGACGCTGGGAACTCAAAATTTTGAGCATCTCTCCGGCGGGCCATCCTCGTTATGGCCAAAAAAAGTTTTCGAAACTGCGCCGTTGGTGACGTGGGCGAAACAGGGTGCCATGGAAAAATCGCAAGATGGTTTAGGTTGCGCTCACTACGTTCACGGATTATCGAAAACACGCCCTAATTGGTTGGTAGTCGCTCAGGAAGACACCACATCCTGAGTTTTCGAGCGAGATTGAAAGAATTTTCGTCCCTTCGGCAATTGATATCCGAGTGCGGAGACACATTTAATATGAAGCTGGGGGAGGGCAGTTGCCCAAAACTCATACAAGTTTAACGATATATCGAATGAACGGCAGCCTTTTGGCAACAAAGCCTTGGATTCAAGCCGCCTTCGGCCTATCTTCTGGACGAGAAAAGACTTTCGCCGTCTGCGAAATCAGAAAAATATTTGCCGCGGCGCGGTAAAGGGAACGATATGAACGCAAATTTCCGGAATTTTGCTCTTTGGGTAATCATTGGTTTGTTGCTGATTGCCCTCTTCCAGCTATTTCAGGGTAGTGATCAGCGTGCGAGTGCGAGTGAAGTCGCGTTTTCGCAATTCATGAATCAGGCCGAAGACGGCAAGGTTCGTCAGGTTACGATTCAGGAACGCCAAATTACAGGGACGTACAGCGACGGTGGTCAGTTCCAGACCTATTCTCCGGAAGGGGCAGGCCAGTATGTTGAGCTGCTGAGGCAGAAAGGCGTTTTAATCAACGCCAAGCCACCCAGTCAGAGATCTCCGCTATTGGCAACACTGTTCAGCTGGTTCCCGATGCTGATTATTCTGGGTATCTGGATCTTCGTCATGCGTCAGATGCAAGGATCCGGCGGGAAAGCGATGGGCTTTGGTAAATCCAAAGCCAAACTGCTGACCGAGGCGCATGGTCGGATCACTTTCGAAGACGTTGCCGGGGTTGATGAAGCCAAAGAAGATCTTGAAGAAATTGTCGAATTTCTGAGAGACCCGCAAAAGTATCAGCGGCTTGGCGGGCAGATTCCACGCGGTTGTCTTCTGGTGGGCCCTCCAGGCACGGGTAAGACGTTGCTGGCTCGGTCTGTTGCCGGAGAAGCCAATGTTCCTTTCTTTACGATTTCAGGTTCCGACTTTGTTGAAATGTTTGTCGGCGTCGGTGCATCGCGGGTTCGGGATATGTTCGAGCAGGCGAAAAAGAATGCACCATGCATCATCTTTATCGATGAGATCGACGCTGTTGGACGCCATCGCGGCGCCGGCCTTGGCGGCGGTAATGATGAGCGTGAACAGACCTTGAACCAGTTGCTTGTCGAGATGGATGGTTTTGAGACCAATGAAGGGATCATTCTGATCGCAGCGACCAACCGTCCCGATGTGCTTGATCCAGCCTTGCTCCGCCCAGGCCGTTTTGACCGTCAGGTCGTGGTACCCAACCCGGATGTTACCGGCCGTGAAAAAATCCTCAAAGTTCATGCGCGCAAAGTACCTCTTGCTCCGGATGTCAACTTGAAGGTACTGGCGCGTGGGACTCCCGGTTTTTCCGGTGCCGACCTCGCGAACCTCGTCAATGAAGCCGCACTTTTGGCAGCACGGCGTTCCAAGCGGCTTGTCACGATGTCCGAATTTGAGGACGCCAAAGATAAGGTGATGATGGGCGCAGAACGTCGAACGCTTGTCATGACTGAAGAAGAGAAGAAGCTGACAGCATACCACGAAGCCGGTCATGCGCTGATCGCACTGCATCAGGAAGCGTCCGATCCAATCCACAAGGCAACGATTATTCCTCGCGGTCGAGCACTGGGCATGGTCATGCGCCTGCCGGAGAAGGATCAGGTTTCATTGACGCGGGCCAAGTGCTACGCCGACCTGGCAGTCGCAATGGGTGGGCGCGTCGCCGAGGAAATGATCTTCGGATACGAAAAGGTAACGTCAGGCGCGTCAGGCGATATCCAGATGGCGACAAAGCTGTCCCGGGCAATGGCAACCCAGTTTGGCATGTCCGACAAGCTTGGGCCCCTGCTCTATGCGGAAAATGAAGAAGAAGTTTTCCTCGGACATTCTGTTGCGCGTCAGCAGCATGTTTCGGACGAAACTCAGAAAATGGTCGATGCCGAAATAAAGTCGTTTGTAAACCAGGGCTATGAGACGGCGAAGCGTATCATGACCGAACATGAGGACCAGTTGCATATCATCGCACAAGGTCTGCTTGAATATGAGACGCTCTCGGGCGATGAAATCAAGAACCTGCTCGATGGCCAGCCACCGATTCGCGAAACAGACGATGAACCGGTGACAACCCGGACATCAGCGGTCCCATCGGCGGGTAGCGGTAAGAAACGCGACTCCAAGGATGAGCCCGATGCGGGCGGCATGGAGCCTCAACCGCAAGGTTGATAACTGCGACAGGTAACGATTTCTTAGCTAAGAATAGACAGATGCCCGGCAAGTAGCCGGGCATTTTTCGTGTCTTAACGTGTTAGGCGGATAATAGCCAACATCTGGTGTGCTTGTTATACTTCAACACAATTTTTTACCCCACCTATCAGGCTCGATTGAGTATGAAGTGGGATGTAGATCCGGAAGATTTTGAAGGCGGGAAAGTATGACGCGCAAACTGTTTGGAACCGATGGAATCCGCGGCCGGGCGAATCGTTGGCCGATTACACCGGAAGTGGCCATGAAAGTGGGTATGGCCGTTGGTCTGGTTTTCAGAAACGGCAAGCACCGGCATCGGGTGGTTATCGGAAAAGACACGCGGCTGTCCGGATACATGATCGAATCGGCGCTGATTTCAGGTTTCACGTCAGTTGGCATGGACGTCTTTCAGCTAACGACAATGCCAACACCGGGTGTTGCAATGCTGACACGTTCCTTGCGGGCCGATATTGGTGTGATGATCTCCGCCTCGCACAATCCGTTCGATGACAATGGTATTAAAATCTTCGGTCCGGATGGCTTCAAATTGTCTGATGGCCTTGAAGCACGGATTGAAGCGCTTGTTGAAAGCGATATGTCTGGCCAGTTGGCGGAGACTGCTTCGCTTGGGCGTACGACCCGCGTTGAGGGTGTACACGAACGCTATATTGAATTTGCAAAACGGACCATGCCACGGGATCTGGATCTGTCGGGTATGCGGATCGTGGTCGATTGTGCCAACGGAGCGGCGTACAAGGTCGCACCTACTGCGCTGTGGGAATTGGGTGCAGAAGTTATCAAGATTGGTGTGAACCCCGACGGCTACAACATCAATAAAGATTGTGGCTCGACAGCCGTCGACGCCCTCTGCCGAAAAGTGCACGAAGTACGCGCCGATATCGGTATCGCGCTGGATGGTGATGCGGACAGGGTTATTATTGTCGACGAAAAAGGGCAGGTGGTTGATGGAGACCAGTTGATGGCGGTCGTCGCCCAATCGTGGCAGAATGCCGGTCGATTGTCACAGCCCGGAATTGTAGCCACGGTCATGTCCAATCTCGGATTGGAAAGGTTCCTGGGAGATATCGGCCTGACGATGGAGCGTACGCAGGTGGGCGATCGCTATGTTGCCGAAAAAATGCGCTCCGGCGGCTATAATGTCGGTGGCGAACAGTCCGGCCACATCATCATGTCTGATTTTACAACCACGGGCGACGGTTTGGTCGCGGCGCTTCAGGTGCTTGCAATGGTGAAAAAAATGGATCGACCTGTCTCGGAAGTCTGCCGTCGATTCGAACCGGTTCCCCAAGTGCTGAAAAATGTTCGTTATGCCGGTGGGCGTCCTTTGGAGGACGATCAGGTGCAATCCGCTATAGAAGACGCAACTTCCCGGCTGGGTGCAACCGGGCGGCTTGTTATCCGACCTTCAGGCACTGAAGCGGTAATCCGCGTAATGGGTGAGGGAGATGACGAAGCATTGGTGGAAACCGTTGTCAACGACATCTGCTCGGTGGTCTCGACAGTGGCTGCATAGACCTGAAATCACAGAGATTGATTGGTCTGTATCCCCTCTCAACATCGAATTTCCAAAAAATAACGCCGGATCGAGACCATCGATCCGGCGTTATTTTTTTGCAATCATTAACGCGCATCTTTCCAATTTATTTTTTGTTTCAACCGGTTGCGAGGAAATTAATATCGCGTTAACCCTAAATTTTAACTTGATTGCGTCAAGTATTAACGGTGCGTTTACGTAAATATTCGTGGTAAATAATTACGGTTAAGCAGGTTTTAATACTTATCAGCGACTATGGTTACTGAGATTAGTTGGTCCGACTGCGAAATGTACCAGTTCGGACGCGTATTCAAGAGGAAGCGCGATATGAGTATTTTTCGCAAAGTAGCAGGTGCTGTTGCCGGGCTGCTTCTGGTTTCATCCCAATCCTTTGCAGCCGATTTGCCTGAGCCATTTGTGGTAGAGCCAGTCCCTGCCGCCGGTGGCTGGTATCTGCGCGGTGATATCGGCTACAAATTCTATCAAGCGCCGACCGGTTCTACATTTGCCGCCGGAACGGGGACGTTTATTGACAACGAACTGGACGATACCTTCTTGATCGGTGCCGGTATCGGTTATAAGTGGAACGACTTCTTCCGGACAGATTTGACGGTAGATTATGAAGCCCCTGCCGGATATTCCGGTCGTGCAAACTGCGTTGGCTGTGTTGCGCCGGGACAATATTCCACCGAAACGGCCGATATCGATGTTTGGTCATTCATGTTGAATGGTTATGTCGATTTGCTGACCTGGAACAAAATCACGCCATATGTTGGTGCGGGCCTGGGTGTCTCGATTGTGTCTACGAGTGATGTTCAGTTTGTCAATCCTGACGGTTCGCGCGGCAGTTATGATGGCGATTCTCAGGCCAACTTTGCCTGGGCGCTGATGGCCGGTGCGGCCTACGAGGTCAATCAGAACTGGTCAATCGATGCTGGATATCGATATTTCAATATCGGTGATGCGAAGACCGAGGTCGTTCCTGCTGGAAATGGAAATTCTCGGATCAACTATGAAGATATCCAGGCGCACGAGCTGCGGGTTGGTGTAAGGTATAATTTCTTCTGATCAATTCAGAAAACAAATCGAAAGCCCCGGCGTTCATCTGCCGGGGCTTTTTTTGTTATTTAAGATTTCGCGATTTTGCGTAAATAATATTGAGAAAAATACCGAAAAGTCCGAATTGAAGCGACAAATAAAATGTCTCCATGATCAGGTAACTCCAAGGGGCGTTTGTTGTTTGCTTGGCAAGAAACGCCAGGACGTGCGATGTCCAAAGGAACAGACCGGCAGTTATGACAAACTTCAACGTACGCGCACGGATGTTTCCCACAAATGAGATCTTCGGAAAGAGAATACAAAGGAGGCACCCTTGGATCAGTATCGTTAGAAATCCCAGAAAAAAATTCGGCTCATCAGCAAAATAGCCAAATGCCTGATATTGCTCTTTGAAAATAACAACGTGCCATACAACGGCGACTGCAAAGGTCCCGATCGTGTAGGCTGCCACTCCCATCAAAAAATTCCTATAATTCGAAATCATAACGTCCCTTTCCAAAGA
The DNA here is from genome assembly GCA_039976075.1 of Stappiaceae bacterium. GTDB lineage: Bacteria > Pseudomonadota > Alphaproteobacteria > Rhizobiales > Stappiaceae > JBDWFY01. The sequence continues at coordinate 118,746 of JBDWFY010000018.1, read as the reverse complement.
CAGAGCCAGCGTGTGGAGATGCTCGGGGTGATTGAGACGCGGAACCAAAACGGCTCGGTTACTTTGCACCGCCTATTGAAAGACGACGGAGTGTCGGGTTCACCGACACCTCAGTATTATTTTTCAATTTTTAATTGACGGTCGTGACAGACTTTTTATTGCAGCCATCCTTGCAGAGTCGTGGACTTTCCATTATCCCCGCTCGTGGGACACCCCTCCCCAACGAGGGGAGAGTATTATTTCCACAAGTGATTGAAATTTAACAGTAATTTTGGAAGATGCTGTGTCAGCGTGTCAATTTCGTGCCAGTTTTTCAAGCGCAATCAAGTTTGTATCGCTGGCTGCTGCGGGTTTGGGAGCGTCGCCAACGATGATGTTTGCAAGCGTGTTGTCTTGCATCGCATGCCCGTAGGTTTTCAGAACGTGCGTTGCGTCTTCCCATCCGCCGAGCCTGGCCACTGTGATCGGATCAATGCCCTTGTGCAGAAGCGATGTTGCAAAACCATGTCGGCAAGAGTGATAGCTTAGATATTTTATTCCGGCCCGTTTGATTACCTTGCGCCACTGAGGTTTGGCCGTGTCGCGTGAAGAGTATTTGAAAACCTTTTCGTCTGGCTCTCGGTCGCCCTGGATGTCTGCAATGGCTGCGACCAGGACGGGCGGCAGGTGCGCAATGCGCTCTTTGGCAACTTTGGTTTCTCGAATCAGCGCGGTGTTGTCTTCAAAGTCGATATCCTTCCAACGCAAATCAAGAGCCTCGGATATGCGAGCCGCGGTTAAGAACATAAAGCAGCACAGCGCACCCAGGTGAGCGGATGAATGATCCATGAAGGCAGAAACCCACGGCCAGGTTGCCGGGGCTTTCTCTTTCTTTTCGATTTTGAAGCGGGGAACGGTGATGCGAGTGCACAGATTCATGGATGCTGCGTGGTTGATGATGGCCTGTGTCGGCACAATCACCTGTCGGTTACGGGTTGCAGCGGCGACATTGGGATAGAGAGAAACCGATGATTGTCTGATTGCCCCGTCTGTTATCGTCTTTACGGGCGTATCGCGCCAATAATCCTCAATGGGTTCTAGGAATCGGTCTGATTTTTCAGCTTGGCGATATAGAAAAGCAGCCTGCGCAAAGGTCAGAGTTGTTTGCGGTCCATCGATATCACTTTTCCACGTGTCCTCTTCGATCTTGGAGACTTTGCGTTTTGCTTTTGTTTTGTCCGTAGTGCTTGTAGATCCGCGTAGCCTTTGGCCGTTAACCGACCCCCTGTAGTGCCAGATCTTCCCGCCGTCGCGACGATAGATTTTGAGTGACATGGCCTTATCGCTCCCAATAAGTGGTCAACATCCGCCTGTGTGAAAACCATACGGTTGCCGACTTCCAGATACTTGCCCTCTCGCCGGGCAAGTTCCCTTATGCGACGCTCGGACCATCCGAAATGATCCGCAAATTCCGATGGAGTCATGAATTCAGGAAGCGTGATAGTCACAGCCAAACAACCTTCGATGTCAATAAAATATCTTTCACAGCACTGAAGTGACGCCCCGGCCGGAACCGGGGCCATCAATCAAATAACGTCGTTCTCAAGGCTTTCGTCGTCGATCTCGCCGGTTTCTTTGTCAGCGACGGTTTTCGGCTTCGGATTAGCCAATTGAGATCTTCATAATATTATCCGACGACAGTCTATGGCAATGGCGATAATGCAATGAAAAGCGTATTTAAGGTGAGTATTGGGATCTTAATGGCGTAATAATTGACGGATGAATAATTAAAACGTAGACAAAAATTCCACAGTAAGTATAAATGAGTGCATTGGGTTGAGGCGGTTCCGGCTTGACATTTTGCGGTGTATCTGAGATAGTTTTGATGCTTCAGCTAACTCTGGGGCCGGGATTGCAAGCCCGAATTGTCACAAGGCGCCAACACCGCGCCGTGCATTCATGAGCGCGGTTTTTCTATGGTCGGGCGTAATAGGAGGCGAAAGCCTGCCGGTACCTTGTGATCGGTCTTGCAAACCTGTTATCGCTCGGCCACCCAATTGCAAGTGGGTTGCTGGGCTTGATCCAACACAAGGACAAGACCCATGATTATCAAATTTCATGCCATTGACGCCGAATTCTGTATTGTCGCTGCCATTGTGCAGGTTGAGGAAGCGCTTGAGGCTATCAAGGCCGCAAGAATCACTGACGCAAGAGAACTACTTGAGGACATCAAATTCAAGCTTTCTGCGGCTCACGACCTGATTGCCGATGAAATTGATACTGCGCCGAATCGTCCTGCGTCGGCCGATCTCAAAGCAAAACCATATGTCGATCGCAAATGGTTTGACCGTAAATTCCACGAGAATAATATCAGCGCGCGCGGCGTGGCTCGCCGCTTGGGGCTGACATCAACAGCTATTTGCAGGTTCTTGAACGGGCAGCGGAAACTGCAAGCAACAGAAGCCGAGCAGATAGCTGAGATACTGGACGTGAGCACTATGACCGTGCTGCAGCATGCAGGTCTCAAAGGTCCCGATGCACAATCTTCGATCGACACCCAGGAAGCTGCCTGAGCAGCCCTGTGCCACACAGCTTGAGGCCACATCTGAACAGGATGTGGCCTTTCTGTCACGGTTGCCTACTGCCCCCATATTTATCAGTAACTTGCCAAAGTAATGTTGGAGAATGCATGGTAGATTAATTCTTTGGTTTGTTGACTTTCACGCAACAAATTCTTTGGTAAGAAGAATATTTTTTTTAATTACTTGTTGGTAACGTTCTGTTCTGCCATCTTGGCATTAATGGAGGTTAAAAAGAGCATGAATCAAGAGATCGTTATTCCAGAGAAATTGAACCGCGTGGATGCTTCGTCGTATTTGAGGGCCAAGCATGGGATATCGCGTACGCCAGGGACGTTGGCAGTGTTTGCCTGCAAAGGAAAAGGCCCGATGTTCCGGAAGGATGGTCGACAGACCGTCGTTTATGATGTCACCGAGCTGGATAGATGGGCGCGTGAGATTTTGGGCAAGCCGATCAACAAAGCATCAGAGGCTGCATAAACAAATCAAGATCTAACTGCCGGGCAAAAAAAGGCCCGACACAACACGTATCAGGCCATAGGCTCGCTTATTTTTAATGCCAACATACCTGACGCAATGAGAATTTGACATTCTCGTTGTCAGAGCAAAAACATAAAAGATAATTTGCCAGTCACTCTTCCGGTATGTTGATTTTTTAACAACAATCGTCCTTTCGGTCAAGCTGAAATGGGACGCGACTATGTTTAATTGTGCAGAAATTTCTCCAGTATATCCGCCAACCATCGATGGAGATTGGCGAAAACCCTTCTATCACCACGAGATTGAATCTCTGGGTAAACGAATGGCTCAACTCTATGACGGCCAGGATATTACCGATGATGAACGGTCTTGGTTGCTGGTCTATTACAGTGATCTCCATCAAGCAGATCGATTTCTTTCGGGGTGCGACTGGACCAGTGAACAAATCCCCGTCTCGGAAGTCCGGCCTCATAGACCCAATATATATTTCGTGCCGTATCAGGCAGGATTTTTCCATCGTGTGAACGAGTATGTCGCTTCGATCGAAGAACCATATGAGATCGAAGTGATATGACGAAGATGGAGCGCCTTGCGTCAAACACCCGCTACACATTCGATGAGTGGCAAAATGGCGTTTTTCCGCCGAAAAGCTGGGATCTCGCGGATGCTGTCCGAGACGGGTGGGCGAAGGAAAACATCGATACCTTTATTAAGACGACTGCCGGACCGGTGATAGAGCCAAAGCCGTCTCAGGACATAAACCATGGGCAGACGAACAACGCGGCGCTGGCGGGGGCGGACATTCGCATGGCAACTCAATACAAAACTGCTGGATTTTCGGACTTTTCTGAGAGCGACATTGCCGCCGTATTTGTCGAGCGGAACTGCGAGGAATATCGTTTTGATCATTCATGTGGATCGTGGTTCAAATGGACTGGTGTCAGGTGGTCCAAGGACGAAATAGGATTGGCCTTTGATGCCATCCGGATGATCTGTGATGAGGCTGCCGACGCGGGCCGATATTTGTCGACAAACGGGGCTTCCGGTGCAAAAAGGATCAGAAGCGCCAAGACAATCAAGGGCGTCGAGTTTATTGCTCAGCGACGCCCTCATCTGTCTGTAACGTCAGCCGCTTGGGACCAGGACAAATCTCTATTGGGTACGCCTGCGGGCACTGTAGATCTGAGAACGGGAGAGATCCGGGCCGCTGATCCAGGGGATATGATTTCAAAGATCGCGGCCGTTGAGCCCTCCGGTGACGCTGAATGCCCGCAATGGATTGCATTCCTAAGTCAAGCCTGTGCAGGCGATGCCTCGTTGATAAAGTACCTCCAGAAGATCTGCGGATATGCTCTTACCGGCAATACCAGCGAGCACGCATTGTTTTTCATTCATGGTCCGGGCGGCAACGGGAAATCAGTCTTTCTGAATGTGCTGGCTGGCATCATGGGTGACTACGCCCAGGAAGCGCCGATGGAAACGTTCACCGCTTCTTACGGCAATAGCCATCCGACTGAACTGGCAATGCTTGCAGGCGCCAGGCTTGTCACTGCATCGGAGACGGAGTCCGGTCGCGCCTGGGCAGAATCAAGAATAAAGAGCCTGACTGGTGGAGATATGATTTCCGCGCGCTTCATGCGCCAGGATTACTTTCAGTTCAAACCTCAGTTCAAGCTTCTGATTGCAGGCAACCATGCTCCGGTGCTCAAGCGGGTGGATGATGCGATGAAACGGCGGCTTCGTGTCATCCCATTCACTAACAAGCCTGCGACCGTGGATCTAAATCTTGAACGGAAGCTGCGGAAAGAATGGCCGGCGATCCTTCAATGGATGATTGAAGGATGTCTTGCGTGGCAGAAAGAGCGCCTCCCGGCTCCCGATGCAGTGAAACAGACCACCGATAGCTATTTCGCCGAGCAAGACCTTGTAGGGGAGTGGCTGGCGGAGCGCTGCATTATTGATTCTGCAGAAGAGGAATCGGTAGGTTTGGCATTTGCCGATTGGGATACCTTTGTCAGAGACAGCGGCGAGCGGCCTGGAACCAAGAAAGCCTTAACACAGGAATTGGTACGAAAGGGTATCAGGACTGGGAGCACCTATGTTTCTGGGATTCGCACCAGATCATATGTTGGAATGCGGCTCAAATTCCGATCGGATGAAATGACAGCTTCCGCTTGAAGCGCGCCTCCATCCACTGTTTGTTAACTCCGACCGTTCTTTTAATCTGTCTACATGTACGTCTGGTTGCTGCCAAAAATTGATGAAGTCAGGGAATTTAGTTTCCAATTACTTTCGCACCAACTGCGAATGCTCCTGCGATCACTGCAGCAAAAGTGCCCATGACGCCCCACAGTTGTGCTGGCTTTAGTCCTCCAATCAGTTGAGCAATCGTTTGGTCAGCAGGATTGGCGTGTTGATCCGGAGTGATTAACTCATTATTTTGCTTCGCATTTTGCGTAATCTTTTCTTTCCAACTGGCGAGCACACCATTGAATTCAGGACCGTTTAACGAAGAAACATCCAATTCAACTGTTTGAACGTACCAGTCATAGCCGTGCTCCAATAAACCCTCATTTTTGAGACCCTCCTCAACCAGCACCAGAATTGGTAGCCCCCGAGTATAGGACATCGCAGCCTCAATGTGGTTCCAAGGCGTCGGCAATCTAATGTTTGCAAGCGCTTGTTCTTTGTCTCCTCCTCGCTTTTCTAATCCCTCCGAAAAATAAGAACGCTCAAGTGCTATGACAATTGTCCCAACGCATTTGTCCATCAGTTTTTCAACTGTTCGAATTGGGGCGTCAGCTGAAAATGTGTTTCTTCCTACGGTGTGCGAAATTAAACCTTCGCTCCGCAAGCGATCTTCGACTGAACTTACAAAGGTTTCTTGCTTGGCATTCGCTGTGCCGCCGACGCTCAAAAATATGTCCAAGTCAGCCATACCGAATTCCCTCTATGAAAAAACTTGATGTCTTCAAATGGTGGTCAATTAAAAATAATGCTGCCAAATGCGGTCTTCATCATTTTGTCTTGGTGTCAACGAGAGTAGGACAAATTCGACCAATTTTATATATCTAGTGAAATCTCTACCTGTTCCATCCGTTCCTACCTGTTCCATCTGTTCCACCCGTTCCGGCTTCTGTTCTACCTGTTCCACCATCTGTTCCATATTTTTCTATGCAAAATCAAATGGTTATAACACATAGAACAGATGGAACAGGTTTTCTCTATATCCAGACATTAGAGACCAAACCTATAGGTTGAAACGCACAACTAAAACGAGAATTTGCGGTTATAGGCCGCCTTATAACCGTTCACAATCGACCAATTGTAGGGCGTTCATGCCGAAAAACGTGTTCCAATCTGTTCTACTGTTCCAAACGGTATCCAGATACTCACTTTTTGCAGGCCAGTAGCGACCGCCAAGCACGACCGCGTAGGCGGCTCTATCCCCTCCCAGACAGCTTACAATCGTTTACTTCGATGTGTTAAACGCCGTAAGTGTGCCGATGTTGTGAAAAATCGTTGACTTGATGTGTATTATTCCACGATAGTAGCGACAGAGTTAGCTGGAACAAGTGATTCCGAGCGACGACAGCGGCAGAAAAAATGAAGGTTACTGACAGAGTTTCGCTATTTATTGGCTACTATCTCGCTGATCCCGGGCGAAATGCAGCCAAAGCAGCTATTTCCGCGGGATATTCGGCAAAGTCAGCCAAGCAGCAGGCCTGCCGATTGATGGCTGACGCTGATATCAAAGCTGAAATTGCCAGCCGCATGAACGTCATCGCTGAGAAACTGGAAATTTCTGCCGAACGCGTTTTGCAGGCGATTGCTCAAGTTGCGTTTGGTGACATCCGCGGGATGTTCGATAGTGCAGGTAACCTTTTGAAACCACATCAATGGGATCCGGACACAGCAGCTGTTGTGGCAGGCATAGATATCGTCACAGAGTCCCGGGGTGAAGGCCAAGTCCAGCATATCGCGAAGATAAAGCGGGCAGATCGTCTGCGCGCTCTTGACCAACTTGCGCGGCACTTCGGTCTCTATAACGACAAGCTTGACGTCACAGTGAACGACGGAATAGCAGACCGGCTTGCCAGGGCAGAGCGAGAACTTGAGCAAAGTAGCAACTGAAACCGCCCAACAGCATCATGATGTACGCGTCGCGCGCCTTGCAGCCAAATGCAAACATGATCCGAATCAATGGGCGCGCTGTGCCTTCGACTGGGGTCATGGCGAGCTGGCCGCACATCCAGGGCCACGCGCCTGGCAATCGGATATCAACTGCGTTATCCGCGACCACCTGCAAAACTCAGAAACCAGACATCAGCCGTTGTTCATTGCCGTTGCGTCTGGCCACGGAATTGGCAAATCGGCCGAAATGGGCATGCTGATCAACTGGGCACTGTCTACCAAGGCAGACACGCGCATAGTGATCACGGCGAACACTGAGGCACAGCTACTCAATAAAACATCCCCGGAAGTATCCAAGTGGATGCGCGCTTCAATCACTGCTGATTGGTGGGATATCAAGCCGCGGTCGATCAAATCCGCTGATAAAGAACATCTCAACAACTGGAAATGTGATTTTGAAACCTGGTCGAAATCCAACACACAGGCATTTGCCGGGCTTCACAACGAAGGCAAGCGCATTGTTCTGTTGTTCGACGAAGCATCAGAGATAGACGCGGGTGTGTGGGAAGTAGCGTTAGGAGCGCTGACCGATGAAAACACTGAAATTATCTGGATCACGTTCGGCAACCCGACCAGCGCAACGGGCGAATTCCGGGAATGCTTCCGACGAATGCGGCACCGGTGGGTAACGAAGAACATCGACAGCCGCACGGTTGAGGGAACGAACAAGCAATATCTGCAATCGCTTGTTGATGACTATGGAGAGGATAGCGACCGCGTGAAAGTCCGCGTCCGCGGTATGTTCCCGTCTCTTTCGGCCAAGCAGTTTATCAGCACAGAAGACGTTGACGCGGCCTTCGGTCGTGAGCTGCTTATCACTCAATACAATTTTGCACCGATCATTATTGGTGTGGATCCGGCGTGGGAAGGCGACGACGACTTAGAGATATTCATGCGGCGGGGTCTGTATTCTCGATCGTTGGCCACCATCGCCAAGAATGACAACGATATGCAGGTTGCCGCGATCGTTGCTCGGTATGAGGACGAATTGAACGCCGATGCCGTGTTTGTCGATGCTGGTTACGGCACGGGCATTGTCTCAGGCGGCCGCACCTTGGGCAGATTGTGGCAACTGGTTTGGTTCGCCGGCAAGGCAACCGATCCCGGCTATTTCAACAAGCGTGCCGAAATCTGGGGCAATATGCGCAATTGGCTGAAAGACGGCGGGGCGATTCCTCCGGATGATCGATTGCACACCGATTTGACAAGCCCGGAATTCGACATGCGCGCCGAGGGTAAAATTCAGCTTGAAAGCAAGAAATCCATGAAGCTGCGCGGCATTCCATCCCCAAACAAAGCAGACGCTCTGGCGCTAACGTTTGCACGCGACGTAGTTAAAAAAGCTTTGATGGAGGAATCATCCGCTACCAACGCATCCGACGATGAGTACGACCCATACGGTTGATCAATATAAACGGAAATATGAAAGCGATCAAAGCTGCATCAAATTAGCCGCCTACGATGAGCGTCGGGGCGGTGAGGCCAGTTGTCACTTTTGCGGCCATTCGCATAATTCGCAGCGAATAGTTGATTAGATCCCATCCTTGCCATTCGAAACCGTAGCATCCGCTGAACTTGTCCTCGAATGCCTCATCAAGTCATGCTCGTTCTGACCGATCTAAAATGGGCAGCGTTATTTCATACACCCGCAAAAGGTTCCACGGAATAATTGCTGTTTTGTGGTCTTCAACGTGTCCTGCCATCCAGTTCGTTTTGTATAGTTTGGACGATAGCAACAATCTCATTTTCGGACCGGCAAAGGCCTAAAGGAGCGCGTTTGTAGCATACCACTGCATCAACAGCGTCTTTATCGGTCTCCTTAGAACGATGTTTTTTTATCTTTGTTTCAGAGACCACCTGCGCCTCAACTAGAATTTCGTGGATATGAGGTGAAACCCTGACTTCGCCTTTTCGTGCGCCATCAGTGAACCGACACGCGTCTACTACGCCTGGCCCAACGACTATTGGGTCGCCGTCCCGATCAACAGACCATTGTACTACGTCTTTGGCAATTGCTACAACCGGACCAAATTTCATATCAAACTTTCGCGAAATCTGATTAAGCCGAACCGCGTGCATCTCAACAGCCATTATCATTTCAAACGCACACGCCATAGCGTCGGCGGCGGCGTAATGCCCGCCAGACGATTCATGCGTTCTCCAACCAGCCTCTGCAATTTCCTCAGGATCGAAATGTCTTAATGCCTGCCGATCGATGTTAAACTCCCGGCTTTCTTCTTCAAGGAAGTGCACGAGCACTCCATCACCGGTGAATTTGTCGAATATTCCGTTGTTGTCGATGGTAATCTGTCGCAGCAGCATCACCATGGCCTCTATCCAGTCGGCATAAGCCTTCTTGTCGATCATTCTCTCCATCGCGCGAGTGGAGCGCCTTAGATCAAAGGACAGTGTGATTGTTGAGCGCCTGCCCCGGGTCGTGACTTCGGTATAATTCTCGTTCAAGTTGCCGCGGGAGATCTGATCCCAAGGTGCAACCTTTGCAAGCGATTCTGATCTCTGACCGCTTTCAGACTTCCCCATGTCAGCGGTGTACCAGTAGGCATCACTGAATCTCTTTGGAAATCTCGAAAAAATAGAGCTACGTCTCGTGAGGACAGACGAAATGATCCGCGATATAGTGTGAATTTCAGACTTGAGTCGGTCTGATTTTATTAATTCTGTCAAGCGAGCCAAACTTACGTCAGATGACACTCCGTAAAACACAAAATTCCGCGCATCGCTTTCCATTCGCTCTCCGTATTCGGTTCGGTCGCGAACTCTCCAAGGAATTATTAATCCCCGGATTGGGTCTTTATCGATGATACTACTTTGTCTGCGCGGGATGTCTTGCATCCGTTCTCGCAAGAGCTTCTGGAGCTTCTTGCTCCTCTTCAGAGCCTTTTTGGGCGTATCGGGATCATCCAGAAAGAAAACTAGTTTTCGAGCTTCACGCCCGTGCTGACAGATCAGGTATTCGGCTTCTATCGAACACGCAAGCGCTGCTAGTGCGTCTCTGATTTGGCGGTCAATGCCCCGCTCGTAGGAAATCGCGTCGAGCAATGTGCGCGCATGCATATCAAACCCGAACTCGACCCGGTGCATGTTGTTTTCTGTCCTTCCTGGCGTTTTGTCCTTTTTAGGCTGCATCGGCTTTTTCGATTTTACTTGCTATTGCATCTCCAAGTTTTTTGACAAAATCTGTCGTGTTTGGAGGCTTGGCAATCACATTGCCGGCGTCTTTCAAGCCAAGATCCTCAAGTTCTTCCTCCCCTTCCGCTGCAAAGGCGGTCAGAACAATCCACTGACTGTCAGCTTGTTTGCTGTCTGACCCAAAGAGCTCTTCAACTAGGTCTATGCCAGCTTGGGTGTCGTCGCCAATGTGCAAATCAAAGACCGCAACAGCCACATCATCACCGTTCAATTCCTTGAAGCGATCTCGAAAACTATCCTTCTTATATAAAAGTTCGTAGGTCACTTCGGCCTGGTGATGCTGCGCCCCTTGGGGAATGATGTAATCTGCGCGAGTTTTGTCCGCGTTTCGCTCCACTTCGTTGTGTTGGCAGTCGCGACCAAATCTGCGTTTGAGGTGCCGGTACAGCATTCCAGGAATCCAGGACACAAATTCTGGCTGATCGTCAAGATGTAGAATAAAGAGATGCATATTTAGTTTGCTCCGACGAGATTTGCTCGCCTGAGGCGAAATCCAATTCGTGTGATTGCCGTTGGGGCATTTATGTCCCCGCCACCTGTCTTTACCGATGAAACTTCGTCTTTTCCCCGAGGGTCATGTGCCTTGACAATTCTGCGCACAGCAGCGAGGCCTAGCCCCGTACCGGCTTGTCCCGTTTCGCCCGAAAAGGCTTGCAGCCGCATCCCTGTAAATATCCGCTCACGATCTTCCCCTGGGATCCAACGTCCTTCGTCCTCGACGTAGAAATACCATTGGTCGCGAATTGTTCCGATCATGACCGAAATGTTGGTCCCCCTCCTTGCGTATTTGACACCGTTTTCAATGAGATTTGACATCGCGATTTCCATGAGATCCGGATCAAAAAACGGATTAACAACGGATGAAGGGTATTTTTCAACCAGATTCACCGTCAAACCTCGCCTTGTTGAATAGGGACGAATCGTCCGAATGATCCTTCTTGCAATTTCATTCGGGTTGCTATGGCGCGGTTTGAGATCATCGCTTCTCAGGTCCATTTTAAGAATGCGAACAACGTTAAGAAACCGTGTTGTTGTTTCCGCAGAAAGCTTGAGCCCTTCGATTGCCTTGCGGAATTCCGCTCGATTGAAAATTTCGTTGTCGCGTTCTGCCGGTGGTTCGTTCTTCACATCATCATAAATGTCTGCGATTTGGTCGGTGAAACCAACGACGCCAGTCATGGCAGCTTTCACCGCATGGCGCATATCAATGATCTGACGTGACAATGTCTGAACATCAAGACGGCCGAACGCCCTTAGTCGCATATCGGAGGCAAGTTGCTTGATGAGCAGCATGTCATGATCCGGGACCTTGGGACGGTTGGAAATCCAGTAAAGGCGGAGCGTTTCGTCCGCCTCAATTACTTTGACCCCGTGAAGATAATGTGCACTTTCCAACCGAAAAGGTTTGTCAGGTACTTCTTCGAGCGTTTCATCATCCAGATCAATCGGATTTTTCTCAAGCGTTCCCGTTTGAGAAACCCAACGAACTTTGATTTCACCGCTGACCTCTTTGGTTCGAACATAGGCCCACGCAGTGTTAACGTTGACCAACAATTTGGTGATCAGTTCGGGAAATACATCGTAAATTCTATTATGGATTTCACCCGGTAACAACGCGCTTGCGTCATGTTCATCAAGGTGTCGGGAGATTTCCTGGGTTCGAGAATAGGTGATTACACCCGGCAACAGGTGACGCAGATAATCGCTTAATATTTTGCCGATCTGCTCGTCGGTTTCACTGAATGTGCCTCCAATGAAATCTTCTACTGCGGTGCATGTGACCTTTATCGTCGCAATTGGTGGATTGTTTCGGTCGCCCACATAGACCGGGATCATCATGACGCCGATTGGGGCGCAGTCCGGAGGTTGCCAGCTAGCATCATGGCCCTCCAAACTGGGTTTGAAGATTATGTTCTCTTCTTCTGACTTGAAAAAATCACGAACCCGGATCACACCGGTTGAAGATCCGTTTTTGCTTTCAGACAAAAAATACCGCTTAATCCATTTGGTAATTTCGGGAAGTTTTCGGGTATCGGGACCTGTTTGATCCCTTTTTTTTACGCCGTTGATCCCGTCGTTGTCATACTTATGATCATAGACGCAGATCCTCTCAAGAGTTAAATACTCTTCCAAGCACTTTGTCGCTGCATCGATAATCGCGTCATATTCCATTTCCGGCCTGATCTGCTCCTGAAACTTTTTCAAGGCGTCAATGGTTCGTTGGCGGCGTCCGAAAGCAATCCGGTTAAACACCAGTTTGCCTATGATCGTTTTGTAAAGCGGCTGGAATTGCGAAAGGACCTCAGTCGTTGTGACAATTTGCAGGAACCCAACAAACCTGTCTTCCCGATCCTTGCTGCAATGCGGTTCGAGGCGAATAATGCACTCGTCAAGACGCTGTTTTAGCTCCGGTGAGGTGTGTTTGAATAGGCCCGTATCTGCAAACAAGTGGCCATTCATCGAGATGGAACGCTCAGCCTCAACGATGGCATCGATGGTGTCGCGGCCTCGAAACCTTTGAGTCACGTTGAACAAATGTTCTGGCAAAACATCGTGGGTCCAATTCACAGCACCGCAGTTCCACAACGTACAATCATGGACAGCATTGTGGTTGTTGCGGTCAAAGAGCCAAAGAAGTGTAAGACAGGGTGTGCCGGGTTCAATTGTGTCGACGAAATTGTTGAGTGCATCCAGAATTTGACGCCTGTGTTTAACGGCGCTGCGTTCCCGATCTTCAGATGAAAGTTCTTCCAAGAGGCGATGAAAAGTGTCCAAAATACTTCCTATGGTCAGCCGCTATTCAAACAACTTATTAGAAATATATAATCATTGACCAGACGAACGTGAAGGCGTCCCGAAAGTTAAGGCTTACAACCAGATGACTAAGTCTGGAAAAGCTTCATAACTATTGGTTCGAAAAATCTCATGAAAGTTCTTTTGGACAGGGTCGTTGGCTGGACGTTGGAGCTAGTTGCAGCAAATCTGCTTTGTCCGCGTTTTGTAAGTTTATGCACGACGCAGCGAACGACCGATTTTCAATGACCGGACGTTCGAATGAAACGCAGCGAACTACCGCTCAGAGCCCACTATACCAAATGCTACAAGTTGCACGAATGTCGGCTCCTTCTTTCCCGACAAAAAACAGAGTGGCTTCTATCACCCAGGTGCTCTCTTGCAGAAATAGAGCGCGATGTAAGGGGGCATATTGTTGTGAGCATGGCCTAATCCTGCGGTCTGGGAAGTCCGTGTGTCATTTCTAACGCGGACGTTACCTTTCGTCCCATCTCCACCAAGCATTGATCCCTTCTCAAGCTTAATAAGGTGCGTCCCACCTACTTTGTGGTCGTGTTCCGGCAACTCGGACTTAGTAAGCGCATGGGTTTCTGAACCGCCTGTTTTTCGAAGTTCGTACTTTCCGGTTTCGCCGAATGACAGATAGGAGTCGGAGCCGACGACGAAACGCCCTTCTGCTTGAACAAACCGAACCCATCCGGCGGGACAACCGCTGGAAAGGCGTTCGGACGATGTCTTCTCGTATTCTCCTCCATCGAATGCGACAACCGCTCCCCTCGGGATCTCCACACCTCCAGCAGAAGCCGCCGAATCCCTAACCTTCTTTGTCAGCGCCTCAAGATCGCCAGTTGAAGCAAGGCTAGACGTACCCGTGTCGATGAGAGTTTCGATCTCCTCTTTAGAAAGGACTCCAAGCTCGGACGCAATAGTTGGTTTCAAGAGTGTCCAGGCTCCAAGTGCAGCGAGAACCACTATTCCCGCGCCACCGGCGACCGCCCAACCTGCAATCTTCTTGGACATCTGGGATTGAATATCCCGGCGTAGGGCGTCGACCACGTGCTTCGGAACTTCGTCGGTCATGTTGAACTCCAATAACTAAAATAAACAAAGACAGTACCCTATCTGGTGATTAATCGTTCCGACAAATCGTGTTTCCGCATACTGAAAGCTGGCCTGCAAGGCACGGGGCTTTACAGGCCACAATTCCGAGTCCGCCCAGCAGGCATGTTTATCCTATGGCACTGCACGCAACTCAGACCGCAAACGACCATTTGCTCCTGCCGGACGTAAGCGGCCATTCGGCGACCGAGGGTGAAGTTCGGGAAAGTCCGCCGCGGCTATCTGGATCAGATGCGGCATAGGTTCGCAATGAGTCCACCCACCCTTTGCCGCATCTCGGACGAATGCCTGGTCATTTGAAACCTCGCCAAAAAACACCTAGCATCCGCTGCTAACGGCTTGCCCGGTCACCGACGAGAGTTTTCGCATGGAATATCGGACCGAGTAAGAACGATTAATTTGAGTACTTCAAACGTTCTGGAATGCGATTTATGGCTGACTCCAAATCAGAGAACTTCCCGAAAGATGAGATAAGCAAATTTATCCATTTACACGACTCAATAGAGTTGAAAAAGTATGAAACGCGTTGGAGTTTTTACAAGGTTTTGGCGGGTAGCACACTTGTTGGAATAGTTGCTGCCTTGCTGCCATTCATACTTGATGCAGTCGCCGCGTATCGACAAGGAACATTGGATCATCGTGGTTTTATTGAGCGATATACTGACAATGCACTAAACCAAGACATTGAACTGAGAATTAGGTTCTCAGAATACTTCTCGCTGATGGCTGATGACGGAACGCGCCAACAATGGAAAGACTACCACGTTGGTCTACTGGACGCTCGGCGCAAGGTGCGTACAAAAATCATAGAACTAGAAACAGAGCGCGCAAAAATCATCGCAGAAACAAATGATGAACCCTCTGAAAAGCAGCAAATTAGACTTGCAATAATTTCCCGCGAGTTATCTTGGGCGGTCGGGGAAATGGGTTACGCAGAGCGCAATGTCAGCATCACTCAAACCGATCCAAAGATCGAATCCGATCCTTCCGCTAATAGGTTTTCGCCTGTATCTATCGAGGAAGATCCCACATATGTTGAGGATTTTATTGAGTTTTTATCACCTCATGTTAAACAAATTGAACCTGAGGAATTCCTACTCACTGGTGCAGGCTCACGACCAGGCCACAGATGTGCTGGTTTGAATGGTTTACCTCCTCGCCAACTTTGGCCAAATTTCATCCCGGTTGCCCAAGTTCTGGACGAGTTCAGGTCGCGTATTGGAAAACCCGTTAGCATAGTTGTTGCTTATAGGTCTACAGCCTACAATGCATGCGTTGGCGGTGCTCGCAACAGTCAACATATCCAGTTCCGAGCGGTAGACTTTATGGTTGATGGCATGAATACTCGTGAAATTGCCAATGTATTGCGACAAATGCGTTCCTCTGGTCTTTTTTCTGGAGGTATCGGTACATATTCGAGTTTCGTGCATGTAGATACACGTGGTAGTAACCACGATTGGCAGAGTTGAACCGTATACTAAATGAGCGGTGTGGAATTTTGGTCAATGACGGATAGTCTTTTTTAGAAGTCCTATCATTGTGCGCCACGTTAACGACCAATGAACTTTTGGAAAGCCGACATTGCCGCGTCAAAGGTGAAGGTCCGCTTTGTCCGCGTCTTTCTAGTTGATGCACAGTGCAGCGAACGGAAGTCACTGCCAGAACAGCCGTTCGTAGATTGTGCGGCGAAGGTGTCAGGAGAGCCCAGAGTCTCGGATTCTGCACCGTGCACCAATGACCGCTCTCTCAGGCTGTGGCCAAAAACGTGACAAAATCAATCTGAGTTTTGCCAAGGGTTTGAGGCACAAGATTTTTCAATACTTACGGGCGCATCGCCGCCCGCGTCCAAAACGACCGCTTTTGGCGCATCGGTTTTGGCAGGGGGTTATTGTCAACCTTGTTGCAAGGACTTGTATCGAACTGATCGTCAGGGCCAAAGACCGGTGGGTTAGTGCGTTCACAACCGCTCATCGCGGAACGTCATGACCGCTACGAGTGTTTTTTTCAATTGAGATATCGGAATTACTGTCGCAAATTTTCCAAGGCCAATGTCTTTCAAGTCAGCTTCTGTGATGCATTGATTATGCGAAGGCATCCAAAACTGAAAAGCCGGATCAATGAAGCTTACTGACCCTTCAATCTCATCGATGCTATAGACGATACTAACGTGTGATAGTGCCCCACAAGATGCATATAGTCGGTCGCCAGGGCTTAGTTCTGCGAAGATTCGATCTTTGGTGGCATAGATTACGTCAGGATCATCTGACGTCTCTTCACCAGGTAGCAGGATGTATGGTTGGCCGTATCCAATCTCATCAAAGAGACCCTGAAATAACTGGAACGCCTGTCTAATTGTGGGTGCCTGTGGGATTTCCTCGTTTGGGTTGAATGGTCCCGGGCGAGCCTTTCCCACCGACCCCCTCAAATCGTTTTCGATAAAGTAGCTTTCTATCAATCCTCTTCCGGGAAGCCCGAGATCAGAAGGCTCCTTCAAGCCACCCAACAAGGAAAATTCTCTTAACAAGTCGGCAGCTTCCTCTTGGCCTATTTGTTGCGCGATTGTCGAGAATGCTTCTTGCTTACGCGCCTTCGAAGCAACGCGATCTCCGGAGATAGACATCAGCGCCCAGTACGCCCTCTCCCTGTCCGACACCGGTAAAGGGAGGTCCCCGAAGGCTATGAAGGCTGCTGCAACCTCCGAACCCAAGTTGGCCGCATCTCTGAGGACATCAAGCATCTTCTTGGGGGGAAAATCGACTGTGGCGACCAGCCTAATTATCTGATTCTGAAATAAAAGTTCAGAAAATTCTTCGGCAGCACCGGAGTTTCCATTTTCTATTGAAGCCACGTAGTAGCTTATAGCTCGCGAGTCCATCCCCATCCCATAACTGGCTCGGGCAGCATAGTACTGAGAAGCTGAGATCACGTGGTACCCGACGAAAGGGTGTCCAAAACCGCTAGGTCCAGCTGCAATATTTTCTTTAGCTAGACTAAGCGCTGTTTCAAAATCTTCATCTGCTAGGGCTTCGTCGATAGGCGCAAGAAAATCATTCAAAGACTGCGGCGGAGTGAATAGCTCGATCAATTCTTTGGGCACCGCTGGGCTATCATCTGCTTGCACTTGGGCAATGAACAGAGAAAGCGCGCTGACTGATAAGAAAAATGCTGAAACTATGGGCTTCATTTTCCTACTTCCACATAAGTATCTCGCTTGAATTAGTCGCAAACTCACCTTTTTCGTCGAACACGACATCAAACCAAAATTTCACAGGTGCATCGAGCTCCGTACTTAAAATGACATCTAAGACATGGGGCTCCGACTCTCGGTTGAGTTGAACTACATGCGGTGTTCCATCAATAATCAATAGGTTTTCCGGCTGGGAGCTCTGCGCCGCATCCTTGTTTTCAAGGAATCTTACGTCAATTGAGCTTTCCTTGAAGGTTGCCAGATAGGTTCCAACCTCGGCAATGCCGTACGGGCGAAGTGAAAGTGGATCAACTTTGCATTTGCCATTAACCAATGACCCATCAGCATGCTCGTATCTTATCGCCAATTGATGAGCCACGATAGGAGTCTCCGTTTCCTGGCTGTGCGCTAATATGAGCTTCGCCCTTACGGAGCCGCAGAAGACCACCTGTTCGCCCGACAGGGGCGCGTCAGACAGCAGATCACCTACTTGAGTTGGTGATTGGATGGACACGCGCAAAGCGCCGCCATCTTTTGGATTTGAAGACCAAAACGGGAAGAACCCGGATAGGAACGCAACCAAGGTTATTGGACCGAGGACAGCGACGACGCGGTTCTTTGCCCCGCTTATACTCGGTACTTTCAAGGGTCCGATATCACTCCCGCCCAGCCAGGGGACCAACGATAAACTCAAGGATATCAAAACAAAAGCAGCAGCTAAGCTGTCAGGAATTCCTAAAAGTTCGTATGTACTTGTGTCGCCAATAACTTTCATTGAACAGAACCTGGGGGTTAATGCTTATCTGGAGCATACCCTGCATCTGCACAGCCAACCACATATGTTTCTAGGTCGTTTTCCGAAGGGTCGACGGACGCAAATTTCTAGCAGACAACATTCGCGTACGGGCAAGCTATGCCTGCCCGAGGCTAAAGGCTGGACCTTTGGGTAGTTTCCAGAGCCAGGTGTGCTAACAAAGTCTGGTTGGTATGTTCTTTCACAATCTGAAAGTGCCAAAACTCATACGTTTCTGTCACCGACGAAAACCACCGTTTGTGACCTAGACCATCATCCAAAGCCGCCATTGGCACCGCCGCAGCGAAAGTCGGGAAAGTCCGCAATGTCGCCTTCGAGCCCAAAGGGCTGACGCTGCGCTCCGCCCGGACGTCGGTTTTATTGAGAACGGCCGAAAACCTGCCAAAATCAATCCGTGTTTTGCCAAGGGTTTGTGTCACAAGATTTTTCGAAGATTTCAATCATTAGGCTGGCGTGACAAAAACAACCGTTTCTGGCGCTACAATTTTGTCCGGGGGTTATGTACGCTGCAACTTAAATGCGAGCTTTAAGTATTTCACCTTATGAAGAACAAAGAGCTAGAAAACATGCCAGGAACGCATTAGCATTTATAGTACTCGATAGCTTGGATACTAAATTATGAGATTTTTGCTCGTTGCTTTGTGCCTTTTCGTCCCTTCGGCAGGAGTTGCGGATGATCAAGGGCCACAACTTCAACCATATCAAGATCACTGGTTTTTCTCGGCGCGAGCAGAACATGCTGGTCACCGCCGATTATTCTACCAAGTATGCAACCGGTCAGATTCGAATAGTGCGTTCCGATGGTATGGAGCTGGGTTTGCAGTGACAGCATTCTCGGAGCTGCAATCTGGCTGGTGCGCATTCAAGAATACGTACACGAAAGAGACTACAAGTCCAAAACCTCACGATGTAAAGTTGCAAGGCAAGCAAACAGGATCGGTCATAACGTGGTCACCCGACAATGATGATGGCCCGATACAATCAATCTACAGCTACATTGAGACCGGGACAAATGGACCGGAAGGATTTGTAGAACATTCAATCATATCAATCGACGTACAAATTGGTGGCGATGGTAGCGGGACACTGGTCATCTCTAGCTCAGGTGCTTTCGCCGACGTTGCGATAGCATTTCCATCTTCTTCGATTGACCCATCAACTGTTCTTGATCTGCAAAGCGGAAATGTTGAGACCTCTACCTCTTCTGCGTCTGAGATAAAACCGGAGACTGATCAAGTTGTGGTCGACAATCCGGACGCAACCGCGCTGCTGATCCAACCCACAAAAGATCGAAACTTCACCGCTAGTTTCAAGAGCGCTGATCTTCGTCAGCTTGGTGGCACTGTGCATATTTATGGCAGAGTTGCTGATGGATTGGCGGTGCTGAACGAAGTTGCGATGCCGAGACCTCCCCGATGACACGCTTAGACGCTTTTTTTGCGGCCATATACTTAGGTGTGGTTGGAACCCTTGTAACTCTAGTACTTCAAGGGCCAGAGTTGGGACTTTGGGGCCTTGGCTTACCCCTCTTCATCGCGGCTATTTCCTTCATATTTGGAACCGCTGTGGTTAACAGGATATCTGGTACTACGATCCCATATGATAGTTCATTTAGAAATCAGATGTGGCTCTTTACCGCTGTAAGCGCGTTCGTTCTCGTTGTTGTTTGCCTAGTCTACAAGCTTTACTTTTTGAACGAACGGGAGAGCTTTGAGGGCTGGCTTCTCTTGCACTTTTTGATCGTATTTCTTTGCAGCACTTTAGCAAGAGTAATGACTTTCTCAGCCAACAGAGCTTTGGCTTCTTCAAAGATAGCAAAGGATAGAGCTGCGAAAGGTACGAAAACGCGGCTTCAAAATAAAGACTAGCTCTTGGTAAAATTCCCGGCAGCGCAAGATGCGCCAAAACTCATACGTTTCTGTCACTGGCGATAACGACTTTTTTTTGTCAGTGCCCGATCCCACTAGCAGACATTGACGCAGCCGCAGCGAAAGCTCACTTTGTCCGCCTAGCCGAACTCTATTAATCAGCGAGTGAAAGACTGCTTTACTGGGTTTTGTTTAGGCCGCATAGTGTTTCTTCACCGGCCTATACCGAGAAACCGCATCAATCTCTCGGCGCTTGGTGTACCCCTTCGTCAGGAAACCCAAGTAACTCGGTTGCCATTCTTTGATATGCTTGCGCCCGCTAGATCAACTCAGAAAATCACCAATGATCTGTTTCTGGGCTTTGGCGGTGGCGGTGATGTTGCCATACGCAACAGGCTTACCGCCCACTTCGCTGCAAACGCGACCCTAAAGTTGCTTGTCCATTCCGACAAAGGACGCGCGGCGCGCCTTGTCTGTCACCAATGGGTCCGCCCACAAGGCCAATAGATCGTCGCGTACCTCAACATAGCTCGGGTCATCGGGGAACGTCTGTGCCTCCAGCTTGTCAACGATGCGCGACACGCGGATGCCTTCGTTGGCCAGCCAGCGGATCTGTGCGTTGTTTTCATCCAGACGCTCTTTGGCAATCTTCTTGCCGTTGATGTCGAGCACGTAACCATTCACATCCGTATCGGGGATGGCCTTGTGATGCACTGCCAGAACTTCCCACCGATTGTTGAGCACGGGAGAGCCAGAACTGCCCTGATTGGTGTCACCGGAGTACCAGCAAAAGGCATCTGCGTCGGTGTCGTTCTCAACAAGGGTGAACACGCTGTCATGCACGACGATACGCTTCTTCTCGGCCGCAGGGTGCTGAATGATGTTAGTAGGATCGCCAATCAGCGCCTTGCCCTCTTCCCGCAACAACGGCAACCACCCAAATGTCTTGATATCCGTCACCCCCTGTAGACTCAGAAAACAGATATCCAGCGCTTTATCCGCCCAAAAGAATTGTTCGGTGTCAGCGGCATACATCTCCGTACTGCGTGGTGTGCCGATGCTGTTGTCGTCAAACAGGAACTCGAACAGCGATGACTTCGCTTCGTCCTTTGTCTTGATGACGTGATAGTTGGTGACCACGATGCCGTTGCCGACCAGAAATCCGGTACCCGTTTTCAGACCTTGCGAAATACGGCAAACGGAACGAGCCGTCAGAATTCCGATCTCCAGAAACTCGCCCGACAGAATATTATCACGGGTGTTGATGTTCGCCTCTTGGCCCACTCCTGGCGTGGCCATAAGGAGATCATCTTGGGCGCTTGATTCAGCTTCTTCCAGCGCCATCTTCCGCAACTCTGCCTTGAGCTTGCGCTGTTCGCTTTCAACGGCGCGACCGTTCCCTTTGGCAATTTTCTGTAACGCTTGCTGCCACTTAGACTTGCGGGCCTGTAGGCGCCCAATACTGTCAGCAAGGTTGTCGAGCCCTAAATCCTCGGGTGTGACTGGCATGTGATCTCGCAAAAAAAAATAAAATAGAATACACTGAGCCTATACTACAGGTTTCATTATGCAAGGTCATTTCCATGGATAAGATTTCTTACGACACCTATGTTTCGTTGTCAGCAGACCGCAATCGCCGGAAAGAGTTTCGCGCCTATTCCCAGGTGGAACGGGGCGAGAACGGTTTTGATTTCCGTGTGGTTCCCAACCCCGATCTCGTTGTGGATATTCCGGACGACATCCAGCTTGAAAACGCGATGCAGGCCGGAAACGGCATCGAGAGGACGGCGCGGCGCTTGGCCTTCAACCTCGACCGCATCTTCAACCGGAATAAGCCTGTTCTAGTGGCCGAGGGCGACAGCTGGTTTCAGTTTCCTATTCTGATTGATGAGATCTTGGATCATCTATCGGACAAATACGCGATCCTGTCCCTTGCAGCCGCAGGCGATACGGCAGAGAACATGGTCGAAGGGCCCGAAGAATCCGGTGGCCGCGAATACATGACCAACCTGCGCAAGCAGAAGGATCACGTACGTGCATTTTTGTTCTCAGCGGCGGGCAACGACATTATTGGCGAGGACCCGAACACCGGCAAGTCGGCTTTGTTCGATATCATTCACGAATTCGACCCGACCCACACCACGATTGAGGCACATGTCAACACTATCGTTCTGAACGGTCGGCTGGACAGTCTGCGCGCCGCCTACACCAAAGTGATCACCGATGTACGGAACGAACCGGGGCTGCAAACACTGCCCATCGTCGTGCATGGATATGACTATACCTTTCCGTATCCTCACCTAGAGAACGATCCGCGCAATCCAAAGCATGCCGCCAATAACGAGTGGTTGGGGGAGCCTTTTGATCAGCGAAACTTCCCATCTTCTACGCAGGCCCAGCGCGACCTGCGCCGGAACATCGTGAAGCATCTAATCGACAAGCTGTATGATCTGTTGAACGATTTGGCGCAGACACATAACGACGTGCTGGTGGTTGATTGTCGTGGGGCAATGTCAGAGATCACCGATTGGATTGACGAAATCCACGGCACAGACGAAGGGTTTTCAAAGATCACCGACCGATTTCGCGAAAAATTGGACGCCGCACTAGCCGGAAGTTAGTGCGAACTCTCGAGCTAAAGGCCTGTTCTCTCCTGGGTCGGTGAGACCGCCCCCCGATGGAAACATGCAATTGATGCGATCTAAACCAGACCTCGAAATTGCGGATTGAACAACGGCGCGCTCAGCGGCCTTAAACGGCTGGATTGACGCATAAACCTGCCCGGCAGCGTCAAGCATGTCGCAATGGCGAACGGATACTGCAGCAGCAAAAGCCGCACGAGCGAAAGACACAAAGTCCCGCCTTGCTGCCTTTGACTTCTGCTGCAGTTAAGGTCTGCAAAGAGCCCTGAGCTGACGTGATCATTGAATAATCCCAACGTCTGTAGCGCGGTACTTCACATCTCAACACTCCATCTTTCAAAAAAAATAAAGTGTTGTGACCAACCGTTGTATCCTCAGGCCACAGCTGACATTCATGTGCTACGCAGCAAACAGTAATTGGGCCTCATTGCAGACTTTAAGATCGATCGCGGCAATCTTATAATTTTGCAACATGAACGACGAGGTACTGCTCTTTCGGTTGGCAGGACGGGGTGCGATAATTCTGAGTTATCAAAATTTTGGAATCCACCATTCAATATTCATTTTAATAGCTGGAATAACTACTTAAGGACCAATACGAAGTAATTCTGGACATTTCTTTCGCAGTTCCCAGATGATCCTCCTCTTGGTGAAAATCGATTGTTGGCTGGGACATATATGATATGGTAATGTGAAGCTTTTCAGTGAATAATTTTTTCAGAAGATAATTATGCGAAAATTGATTGTTTGTTGTGATGGAACTTGGAACGAACCTGAAGAAGACGGCAAGCGTTCTAAGGACAGAAGCGATACAAACGTCGTAACCCTTTCAAACGCCATTGCTATACGAGACTGCCACGACAACGCTCAACTGGTTCACTATCAGAAAGGCGTTGGCACTACCGTTGTTTGGCGTCTTGCAGGGGGCGCGTTGGGTGTTGGTATTAGCGAAGACATTCGACAATGCTATGAGTTCCTGTGCCGCGAATATCTCAACGAGGATGATCAGATATTCCTTTTTGGATTTTCGCGCGGCGCTTATGCCGCCAGGAGTCTGGGTGGTCTCATCGTACAGTGCGGTCTGCTGAAAATTGTACCGGAAGAATCCAATTCCAACTTCAAGCGGCGGGCGGAGGACGCATATGATTCATACAAGAAGGGGCAAGATGCCGTCCAAGAGTTCCGCGAGAGCGAAGAAACTCATGACAACGTTTCAATCGAATTCCTTGGTGTTTGGGATACAGTTGGTGCCTTGGGCATTCCAGACCATTTGTTTTTGAACAAACTGGATCGTCGAGAACATTTTCAATTTCATGACACTCGGCTTAGTCAAAATGTCAAAACCGCTCGACATGCGGTTGCCATTGACGAAATGCGCGAAAGCTATACGCCGACACTTTGGGTTGATGCGCACAATCACCCTGATGCAAAAGAGGTTTGGTTTGCCGGAGTGCATAGCAACATAGGTGGAGGTTATGCGGATGAAAGCCTTGGAAATATTACGCTTAATTGGATGATGAACCAAGCCGCTGACAACGGACTGGTCTTCAAGTCTGATTTCACGCCACCCGAGGAAGATCCATCAGGTATGTTGCATGATTCCGCTGACAGCAAGTTTTGGC
Organism: Stappiaceae bacterium; assembly: GCA_039976075.1. Taxonomy (GTDB): domain Bacteria; phylum Pseudomonadota; class Alphaproteobacteria; order Rhizobiales; family Stappiaceae; genus JBDWFY01. Next base: position 94,259 of record JBDWFY010000018.1, on the reverse strand, counting down.
GGAAATTGGGTTTGCGACCTCGCGGCATCCCTAGGATCTCGGACGAAAAGAAGGTTCATGCAAGCGTTCGCAAGAGACAATCAGATGTAAACCTCTCCCCGCGATATCGAATTGAACGGCAGCTTGTCGCAGGAACAACCGCCGTAACAGTTGAATCCGTTGAGAGATGGAACAACACCGGGTTCTATCTCGAAAAAGGACAGGTTTATGAATTTAAGGCCGAAGGTACTTGGCGAGATGCAAGTCGAATGACTGACGCAGATGGATTCAAACATGGCGGGATAGCTCACTGGACGGCGCAAGCAATAGAAGGTGCTATGGGACTGCTTAGAAAGAAGAGAGGCTTTCACGAGGTCAGGCTGCCGTTTACCCGGAGGGTCCCTGACTATAATTGGTTTAGCTTAGTTGGAGTGATCGCTAATGAAAATGTGGTTCCTGGAGAGCAAAGCGCGCGCCAGCACGAAACATTTCTTATTGGGAATGGAACAGTCTACACTGCCAAAGACAGTGGTTACTTGTACTGCTTCGCGAATGATACTTGGCAGACATACGAGAGGAATAATAACGGATCAATTGATCTGACGGTAACCCACCGAGGGAAAAATATGCGACCAACGTATTAGGGGTCCGTTTTAGCTCACAGTTGTCGACTTAGCGCTGTAGCATTCTGTTGAAGCGACGAAAAACGTGACAAACACAACTTTTAATTGCAACAGAATGTTTGCAAGAACACCGAACAATACGCCAATCCCCGGAGATAGAGTATGGCGATTTTCAGCAGGTATCTTTGGCGGTTGCAGGAAAACGATCGTAAGACCATGACTGGCATGGCGCGCAGAGACAGGCCGGGGCGCATGTTGCAGCTCAAATATGGACAAACCCACTACGAGTTGGATAAAGAGCCTGACAAACCTTTACTCATCTGTATTCATGGTTGGTCGACGGCAAGCTATGTCTGGGATCCGTTGAAACCTTTGCTACGCGCAAAAGGCTATCGTGTTTTGACCTACGATCTATATGGTCGCGGATATTCGGATCGACCTGATGTTCTTCATTCTGCCGAGCTGTTCACTTACCAATTGACCGAGTTGCTCAATAAGCTTGGACTGAACGACACAAAGCTGAATGTTATCGGCTACTCTATGGGTGGAGCGATTGCCGCTCGTTTCGTGAGCGAACGACTAGAGGATGTGGAACGCCTATTGCTGATCGCACCAGCAGGAATGGAAGTTCGATCGCCGGGTCTGAGAAGATTTGTTCGGAACAATCCCAAATTTTCCAATCCGCATATACAGACTCTTTTACCATTGGTACTCCGTGCGCAATTTCGATCAGCAGCAGCCGGCTTCAAGGGCAATCAAATGGTGCAGAAAGTCGCTCGAAAACAGAAGCGTGAACTTGAATTTAGAGGATACCTCCCGTCACTTCTGTCTTCCTTGAATGGTGCACTAGCCTCAAAGATGAAGACGGAACATGAAAAGATTGCGGGAGCGAAAGTAGCCGTTCGTGCAATTTTCGCTGACCAAGACAAAACGGTTCCATATCCAACCGCAAAGAGGCTGTTTGATAAATGGAATCCGAACGGTGTCAGTCAAACAATCACGGGTGCCGGTCACGCGATTACCTACACGCACGCGCAGCAGATTATGAAGGAAGTCGCCGAATTTTTTCAATTGTCCAGCCCTGGCGTATCCCAATAGACTTTCCCGGACCGGCAAATAATCTGTGTTGAGAAATCCATTCTCGAAGTTCCCAATCCCGTGAAAAATGGGAGGATTACCTGATGATGCGAAAGCAGCGCAAAATCTGGAAAAACATGGAATCCGGTTTGAAGTCGCTGCCAAGGTCTTTTTGGACCCGTTGCGCATAACGATTCCAGATGAGCGTTTCGATTATTTAGAAGACCGCTACATTACCTTCGGCCTGATTGATGACCGGCTCTACGTAGTGGTTTTTGCCGAAGATGATGAAACCGGCACAATCAGACTGATATCGGCCTGCAAGGCCAATGCAAGATAAAGGAGAAGATATGGGAACGACAAAATTTACGATTGATCCATCAAACCCCAAAACAACGCCAAAAGAAGTTTTGGCGCGATTTGATGCAATCAAAGACAAAGATATTGATTACTCAGATATACCGGAAATCGATGACGTGGATTATGAAACCTCAAGTAAGGTAACGATCACGGCGAGAATTGATTCTGATGTCGTCGCGTGGTTCAAATCTCAAGGTCCGGGTTATCAAACCAAGACAAACGCAGTTTTGCGCGCATTTTATGAGCGTCACCGCTAGCAAGTTTTTAGCCGACATGGCGAAGCAGACGTTCAATTGAAACGCAACAGACTTCTGTATTGAGCCCAAAGTGTTTGATGCTGCGCCTCGCGCGAACGTCAGGCTAAGGGGGCTGCTAAATTCGAACTGAGTCTCGCCCAAGCCTTCCTCAGTCTGGAACGACTGTTTGTCTCGGGCTTTGGATACGACCATTTCCATCCAGATATTCCAAAGGCGGACCTTGGTGTATTTTTGGCAGACGGCAACTTCGTTCTCGGATCTTCAGGCGAAAGCAGTCAGAATTAGGCTAAGTAAAAACAGAATCTTTATACGTATAAAATCCATGTTATTTTTGACTATTGAAGTTATTCAAGGGCTGCTAAATAATAGATTTTTTAAATGGATTATTAGAAATGTTATTTGTAACGAACAGGTTCCCCAAACAAAGCATTGAAACAGAAATCGGCCGCAAATTTGATTTTGACTTGAGGAACAATGCCCCGAGCAATTCGGTTTTTTTCTGCCAAAGAAAATCGAAAAATAAATATACAGAAATCGGTAGTGTGGATCTACTTTCAAAGATCCGAAAATCAAAATACCGGTAGGTATTAGTGTATGTCCATGGTTTTTCGAATTTACCTGAGGACGTGTTCGCAGCGGCTTCTGAGTTGCAATCATTGTGCGACGCCGCGAAAAAAAAGAAGTACTCGTTTTGCCGCTAATTTGGCCTTGCGACAATGATGTTGGTATTGTCAAAGACTATTGGGACGATCAAAAAGCAGCTGACCTTAGTTCTCACTCGTTTGCCAGAGTCCTGCAAAAATTCCTTAAATGGAGAAACTCTGATCAGTATAATCCGACAGAAGATCCCTGCCTTAAGCGCATAAATGTTTTGGCTCATTCGATGGGTGGCAGAGTTCTGAGAGGCACGATTGAAGCGTGGAATAGATATGATCTAGCAAGCGGTGTCCCGCTGATATTTCGCAACGCGTTTCTCGTCGCAGCGGATGTGGTCAATGAAACATTACATCTGGAGCAACCAGGGGAACTCATTTGTCATGCATCCCGAAATGTTGTCGTATATCACGCATCCGATGATCTAGTACTGCGAGCAAGTAAGGCAGCAAACGTCAAGAGTAAAATTGCTTCACGCCGCCTTGGTCACACCGGACCTGAGCATATGTGCAAAACCCCGCATAACGTTTATCGAGTAGATTGTGACGACGTAAATAATGTCTATGACAAGCCAAAGGGTCATTTCTATTTCCGCTCAGGGAAAAACAAAGGGCAACCTGGACTAGTGTTTGATCATATACTTTCGTGCATGTTAGGCCGCCGCTTTCCCACGGTCGAAAGACCGTGCCAACACGACATAGACTAAGCCAGAAAATCAGGGAGATAAATCCATGGACTTCACAACCTTTTTTTCAGAGACCAGAAAGAGTCTTTTCGGCGGTTCGTTCAATCAAGGTCAGGTCGATGGTATCAACATAATCATCGATAAAATGGCTGATTTCCCTGACCAAGTTCTGCGTAATCAAGCCGCTTATATATTAGCAACGGCCATGCATGAAACGGGCGCAACAATGCAGCCTGTGCGCGAAACGTTTGCGAAATCAGACAAACAAGCCATGGCACGTTTAGAAAATGCCTGGAAGAACGGTAAGTTACCATGGGTCTCGAAGCCATATTGGCGCAAAGGCTGGTTTGGGCGCGGATATGTCCAGCTGACCCACAAAGCGAATTACAAAAAGATGTCAGATATTATTGGAATCGATCTCGTCAATGACCGAGATCTTGCTTTGGAGGAAGACGTCGCTGCAGAAGTTTTAGTCGAAGGTATGATGAAGGGTGTCTCTGGGCGCGGTGATTTCACAAAGTTTAAACTTGAGGACTTTGTGAACTTGACAAAAAGCGATTATAGAAATGCTCGGAAGGTCGTAAACGGATTGGACAAGGCAACACTTATTGCCGGATATGCAAAGAAATTCGAAGCAGCTCTTGAAAAAGCTGGTTTTGACACTTCGCAGACACTTAATCATAGCAAACCCTCCGACAGTGACCAGGAGGAAATGCGTGAAAATCAAATTGCCCATCTACAAGCACAGATTGCCGAACTGAAGAAGATGATTGCAGCTCTCCAACAATAAAAGTCGAATCAGCCGTAAGCGACCCTCGGAAGTATCGTGTCCGACGCGCTTTTCTGAGCACTTGCGTTTGAGCTTCGACCAGGGAGCGCCTATGTCGCAAATAGAGTGCATTTCTTGTTGTGGAAGAATTCGCCCCGTACCAAAAGTCGCAACGCGCACGCACTAATTTGGCACACGGGTGAAAACCCAGTGCTGGAAAAGCAGAGGATGGATCACAATGGCAGCAAATGAAGATCCGCCACCGAGGGGTAGTGTGCGCTGGGTATGGGCGCCGGTAGCTGTGATACTGGGCGCTGCAATCCTGATATTCGATTTTTTGACCAAGGGTGTCGGGGCGATCAATTTGGTCGAGGGGTGGGTCATGGGCACGCCGGAACCCAAAGTGACAATCGAGACAGTCGAGCGGGGTGATGGACCGACTTGTCTGCAATTCGCGTTTTCGGATCTGCCAAGGAACTTCAGTTTAGGTAAAATCGAACTGACCGTCGCCGCCTCAAAGGGGCCGCAACCGTTCTCGGGCAATATGGCCGCCGGAGTCGAGCAGATTGTTGCCAATGTTCCGGTCTCTGCGCTCGCGTTCGCGGACAACGCCAAGATCGAATTTCGTGCGGCCTTCCAAGCCGAACGAGACCAAGACCAGGCGATTGTCGATTTCTGCCCGATCCTGGGACTGTCTGGAATGCAAGGTACGCTGCATGTCGTGCCAGTGTTCCTTGAATTGAATGGGGATCCGATCGCGACACTGTCGGTGGACCGGGCGGATGGCAAGCCGGTAAATGATGGCATCCCAGTCAGCGTCGCCCGACCCAAGAACGCCGTGGTCGAGATGTCGGAGACCCGCTTCCGGATCGTGAGCCAATGAGGTGGCTTATCGCCACGGTCCTGATCGTGCTCGCCCCCATGGCGGCGCTGGCGCAGGGGCTGTCGCCGGACTCGCGTCGAATTCTGATCGACGCGAAAGAACTAAGCCGCGAAGTCGACATCGCGGCTCTGACCACGCAGGCCAAGATAGCGGACCAGCGCATGCAGCTCTGGTCGGATGCGCTGGGCATGGCGCTCAGCCGCAACATCAAGGGGCCCGCTCGCCGCGCTGCACTGACCCGTCTGATCCATGCTGCGATGTTTGCTGGCGGGTCGAAACCCGAAGCTGGATCCGTCGATATTCTGTCAGAGGCGGACATCGCGGCCATGCGGCAGCGCATCTTCTTCCCAGGTGAAGACGACCTAGTTCTCTATCTTCTGAACCGTGGCCCCTCCCTGCGCGATGACTTCAATTTTGGCGAATACACGATCATCCGCCTGGCACCTGCAGGGTTTGATCAGCGGTTGATCCGCGAACGGTCGAGACCGGCCTATCTGGGTATCGAAGAACGGTTCTCCGAGCGTTGGATCACATCGGCCGAAGACAATGTTGCGAAACAAGATGTCGAGCAGGCCAAGACCCGCCGGCTCCACCTCGATGCCTTGCCCGAGCTTGTGCTCGCGGCCAAGGCATTGAGGGTTGCGGGCCGTGTCCCGGCGAACGAGGCGATCTATCCAATGCTGATCGCCTCGACAGCGCTCGACTTCGCCCTGGCCGCCGATGCCCGTGATTTCCGTCCCGTTGCCTTCGCTGCGACCCTGGCGGTGACGTCGATGCTGAACGGCTATCGCGGAGATGATCCTATCGTGCAGGAGATGGCCCAGCAGGCCGAGCTCAGACTGCCGTCCAAGCTGTTCTTTCTGCGCGCTTTTTCGGATGCAGCCCAACGCTACTCAACCGCACCCATCCCAACCGACGAGCCCGACCGAGTTGCTTGGGCCGCGTGGGGAGAGGCCATGTCATTGTTCGCGCATGGGGCAGATTCTGAGTTGGCCTTCGATCGGTTCATGCAGCAGGTCGACACCATGGATCCTCAGCGCGCAATCATTGCTGCGCTGTTCCTCGGTCATCTGGACGACCGAGACCAGTCAAGGCTCGGGGCCACGGATGAGTGGCGAGCGGCACTGACCGCCCGGCTCGATCGGGATCCTTCTCTTCCGCACGTAGTCGAAGAGACCGAGGTCGAGCGGGACTTCCTTCGGATCATGAACACGATCGGGCGCCCAGACATCGCAGCGCGCTTCTTGCTCGGGCGCATTTCCGCCGGGCAAGATGCCGAAAGGGAAAGGCTTTATCTGAGGTTACTGGCCCCGTTTGTCAGCGATCTCTTCAGCACGATCTCGTTTCAAATGTCCAAAAGCGGCTGGGTTCGGCGCGCGACGCAAGGATACGCGGTTCGGCTGGACTTTGTGGCAGCCCATAACGGCGACGGCCAACTGGTCCAGCCGGGAGAGGTCGTTGTCCCCCCAATCGGACACATACCCTACTCGGCAACATCCCCCGAAGAAGATCTGGCAACCTCACTGGCGGTTTTCGGCCCGCCGTCCACGGCCCAGCAGACCGCGCAAGCATTCCTCGATTGGGCGGAACAGGCAGTGGAACGCTTTGAGCCGCACCCGTCCCTTGCGCCAATGCTGAAGGCGATCTGGATCGATTGGTTCTCCCTTGCCTTCGAAGCACTTCATCAACCGGGCTGGACGCTGTCGGACGTCCGGTACCGGTCTTTGTCCATCGGAACAGAGCTCTCAATCGCCCACGCCCGTGCACTTCTCGTTCACCCGGCCGGGACCGAAGATAAAAGACGCGTGCTCAAGATGATGATAGAGATCCGCGAACTCATGGAAAAGCGGTACAAATAGGGCCCAATCGACCCCAGATTGACCGCTAAGTTTTGAACGAAATTTTGAGCGCATCAGAAACCACCGTTTCTGAAAGCCGCCATTCAGCCAACGGCAGGTTTCGTCCCGCAGAGCCGTTGTTAGCACGCCGCGCGCCCGAGGTCTGAAGAGAGCCCACTTCTACCAATGCTGCGCGGCGCACGAAGGTCCGCATTGCGGAAATCAACTAGCAGAAACGCAACCGAATTACGCGCCGACTCGCTGCCTTGCAAACAAGGATCGTTCAGGGTGGCGCGTTATTTATTTAAACACACCACATAGAGAATGCTTCATGTCACGGTCACCTGAAATCTAAACACTCCGTACTAGCAGTTGCTGTTAACGTGAACATTGAACAACAGAATATCGCCGACTAACGTTGCCCTTGGATATCTAAGCACTGGTGTTGAATATGAGCGCAGTTAAACAGATAAATAGCCTCATTTCCAAGAGTAAGTCCGTATGGATTTTGTCCTTGAGTATCAGTGTCTCGACCATGCTGATCGCAATGAAAGTAGAAAGCCCAGATTTCTATCTCGGAGCAGCCGAATTTTCGATACCTTTGTTGAATATCCGCGTTCAGGTTCGGATGTTTTTTGCACTAATGCCATTGTTGCTATGAATCTAGGGGCTATTCAAACGCCTGATGAAAACACGCCAATAAGCATGCGTGCCAAGCCGAAAAACAGATAGGTCGCTACTGCGAGTACGATACCTACAGTGCGGATCGGTTTTCCGTCCAGCGGCAGATGATCAATGAGTGTTCGAAGAAAATTGCCAAGTGCTGGCATGCGACCGGCCAAGTCAAGAACCGCCGCGACAAATAACGGCACGGAGCCAAGAACAGTCGCAAGAAGATACGTTGACGTCAGGTTTTCGAATTGCAAGGCGGTGTAGAGTGTCGGCAAGACAGCTTTCAATGCTGTGTCTGTATTGCCCTGGAAAGCTCCCAGCACCGAAGCTGAGAAGTAATAGGTGACAAACATCAGAGAGCAGAACGCCAATATTCGCGCAGCCAGATCGAACATGAATAAGGGCAGTCCGCTGGCCATCTCAGGTGCTCGTTGCCGGCAAGTGATGTAAACCATTGCTGCCAGAAAGTTCGCTCCAAATACCATCGGTATTCCAGTTGTGAGAACCTGCGCAATAAAGGCGCGCAAGGCGTACAAATCTGTCGCCAGGCTGTAGGAAAAGCCCTCTACCCAAATGACATATTGAAAGACGGCACCGCCCACTCCCACCAACGTCAAAACAAGTATATTTTTAAGGAATGTAATGGCGGGTAATGTTGCATTTACAAATACATCGACGACAGCCAGCGATTGTCGGTGTTCAGAGAAATTAAGCTTCAACACCTCTGCGTAGTATTCCGCTTTTTCCTTATTTAGCAGTGAGTCGGCTCCAATAAGAGCAAGAAAAAACGTCAGACCATATCCCGAGAGGCCAAATGCGTATTGGAAAACAATTTTTAACGCCTCTGCAATGTCCACTTAAGCCTCTCCACGATTCAAAAAATATAAAATAAGTATCAATGCAGCCAAACAACTAACGGGCGTTCTGCGAAGTAAGTGAGATCATTGTTAGTGCATGACCAGCTGTTGGTCCATCAGGTATGTCCGGTCGTTTCACATTGGGCGATTATCGGATCAATTATTTTGCCAGCGGAGCATTGACAATAAGAACCGTAAATATGCCGGTAGAATACTAGGACTTAGTCAACGTCATAACCGAGCTTTACACATTTCCATATATGAACGCGCGTGACTTCGCTCGACCGCTTGTTCACAAGATGACCATGGCCACCGGTTTTGGGTACCTCCATCGTACGATTTGAAGATATACCGGAATTGAGATTCGGCGCGGCGAGTTCACAATTCGTCCGTAGTGCATATTAGTACAAGTCGAAGTAACAGTCTTTTTGCTGCCTCTGGGTCCTTCCCATGTTTGATGCAGCAAAACGTCGCTTCAGTCATAAAAAGCTGGTTTCTTTAAAGGTCAGCAACGAATAGCATTAGCCAACTTGAGCAGACTTGGATTGATCGCATCAATCACGAGCATAGTTGGATATTCATCGTTGATTTTAAAACAACGAATGTTGGTAAAAATAATTCATAATGATTATTTGCCTTCATGTGCGAAACAGCTAAATTAATGGCTGTAGACGCAGCGGTCCCAAGGTGCAGCTACCTCGGTGCGGGGAATGGAGAGTATTGCGGATCTGAGGACCACGACTGAAAAGGAGGAAATTTCAATGATGTTTGATGCATTCGACTTTCTCTGGGACGATGTTCTCGGAGATGAATTTGACAAGTCCAGCAACCTTTACAAGGACATGCGTGCTGAGGCAGATTTCATCTACAACTTCATCGACAGATCTTTTTACGACCGCAAGGAAACTGTTGCGTGTTTTGCTGGAGCGCCGAACATGTATTTATGTATTTTGGCGGCAGAGGATCTCAGAGCGCATTGTGTTAAAAACGATCCTCTCCTCCAGAGTATGGACGAACTGTATCCTCCCTCTGAAGATCTTGAGATCATCTATTTCAAGACGGCGCTCCCAGAAGCAGAATAACAGGAACCATAAAGCATGGCCCGCGTCCCCCTCACACGCCAAACAGAATCCTTGCACCCAGTCAATCAGACGAATTTCTCTGTGCGCGCTTCTCCAAACCAGATGGGCGCTGCGGTAGGCAGGGGTCTCCAGGGCCTCGCCAGGGGCGCCGCAGATCTGGGAACCTTGATCGAAGAGATTTCGGACCAGAAGGCCAGGTTTGAAGCCAAAGCTGCCTTGGGGCAGGCGCAGGATCAAATCAATGGCGTGTTGTACGATCCTGATACCGGGTTTATGCACTCGCGGGGCGTTAACTCAGTCAACGGCTATGATGACACTGATAAAGCGATCAAGAAAACCGTTAAAGATCAAGGCAGTTCTCTCAGTCCCCAGGCCAAGAAATACGCAGACGAAGCTCTGAAGTCGCTCGAGCGAAATTCATCGGTTCAAGTCGGCCGTCATACTGCTGCCCAAGGTCGTGTCGCTGAATCACAGCAGTCAGCCGCGGTCGTGAGCTCCCACGGTCGCATGGCTGTTTCTGCCGCTGCTGATCCAGACCAGCATAAGAGGGCGATCCTCCAGGGCTTGCTTGAGATAGAAAATGGTGGCTTCGAAACGGGGCTACCGCCGGAGGTCGTCAAGGAGCAGCAACTCGCGTTCGAAAGTGGCATTCGGAAGGCAGCAGCGATCTCGTTGGCAGAAGGCGATCCAGAAACCGGATGGCAATATCTCCAGACACACAAAGAAGCGCTGACACCTGAGGATTTCTCGGCCGCAAGAGCCCGTGTGTACAAGATGGCCGCCGATCATGCGGTGAGTATGTCCAGGCGGAACCCAGGCGCTGTCGGTGATGCCATCGGATTTCGCCCGGAAGGTGGTGCTTCGACCGTTGATGATCTTGCGGACAGGATTATCGGTGCTGAAAGTGCCTGGAATCCCAACGCCAAAAACAAAAAGTCATCCGCAGAAGGTCTGGGTCAGTTCATTGATTCAACCTGGTTGCAGATGGTGCGCCAGAATCGTCCGGATCTTCTTGTGGGCCGCACTGAGGGCGAAGTGCTTGCGTTGAAAACTAACGCTACTCTGTCGCGTGAGATGACCAAACACTACATCCGACACAATACCAAGTATCTTTCCGATCGTGGCGTGCCTGCTTCCTCAGGTAATCTGTACCTCGCGCATTTTGCTGGCGAAGGTGGTGCTGTGAGTGTTCTCAAGGCAGAATCCGGTACGCTGGTCTCCAATATCTTGAGCGCAGACAAGATCAAAGCCAATCCGTTCCTGAAGAATATGACCGCCGGTGACCTGATCGCCTGGGCTCATAAGAAAGTCGGCAGCGGATCTGTCGATAGGTCCGGCCAGGACGAAGCTGAGTCAGTGTATGACAGTTTGCCGCCGGCACTTTGGGACCGTGTAGAATCGGCAAATAATGCAGCCATCGGCGAGGCTCGCAAACAACAGGTCGCCGCTTATGACTTGGTAATAGCGACATCACCGGGGTCACTTTCCGAACAGAACATCCTCTCCAACGAGCTCATCGACGACGGCGACAAGGCTCGCCTGATCCGCTCGCATCGGAAGGCCAACGAGGACATTGCCGCCGCGGGCCGTGTGAATGCTGCAGTGCTGCAGGGTGAGCGCCTGAACCCATTCTCCAAAGAGGACCGCAAAGGGCTTGACCTGGCCTTCAAGCAATCCGTTCAGGGTGTGAAAGAACTTCAGGATATCCAGTCTACCGGCGAGCGCTACATAAGCAAAACCGGGATGGCGCCGGAAAGTTATTATAACATAATCCGCGGCGGTCTTCTGTCACAGAGTTCGCGCGAATTTGGCCAGTCTTTGGGTATCGCTTCAAGTGCGGTCGGTATCAATCCGCAAGCCTTTGCAGGGCAAACCGGGGCCGACCGGGTGCTTGATGACGTCGGTATGTATGACGAATACATTGGGCTTGGTTACAGCGAGAAAGAGGCCGCTCAGAAGGTTCACCAGGCGCGCAATCCCGAAACTCAGCAGCAAATCAAAGTGCTGAATGAGGGCTTTGACGAATTCGCCAAAGTTGCTGCGGATAGCTATGAGACCTGGATAGGTGACCTGTTCGATGGCGGCGAAGAAATCGGCCATACTGATGGCGCCAAGGCTGCAATCATCGGCGAATATAGCAAGCTTCTCCGCCAGGCTTACATTGAGACCAACGGTCAGCCGGAAGCCGCCAAGGCGATTGCCGGTGCTCGGATGAAGCGTACCTATGGCGTGTCCAACATTGCCAAGGACGGCCTGTTTAACGATCGCACTGTTTTGACCAAATATCCGCCTGAACGGCATTATCCGCTGGTCGATGGCAGTCACGAATATTTGTATGAGCAAGCCATCGAAGATGTCCACCAGGTCACCGGCAAGTCTTTCGAGCAGGGCGATGTTTTTCTGCGCCACGGTGAGAAAACGGCTGAGGATATCCGCTTGGGCCGGCCGGCCAGATATCAGGTCTGGTACAACCAGGTAGTCGATGGCGTCACGATGCTGCAGGTGTTGCCCGGTTTCGACTTCATCGGAGACGTCAAGTCTGGCGAAGAACTCACGAACGAACGTCGCATTAGGGCCCGCAAGGCCATATCTGATCGCAATGAAATCCTGAAGTTACGCAAGCACCGTCGCAAGCATCCGGATCCATTCCCGCTTGGAACGATCACAGCCCCCGCGATCATGGAGAAGCAATAATGCCTTTGGTGAAACGCGATGAACCGGCCGGACCTTTTGACTTCAAAGCACCCGCCGAGCTGACAGAACAGAGCGATCCGGGGTTTCTTGAGACTGGCGCCGCTGCATTGCGACAAGACAACCTCATCGGTTCCAGCATTACCTATGCCGCAGAACTCTGGAACCGCTCGCCAGAGTTGGATCTTGATTTTGATGGCTTCGAAGCGGTGGCGGGCACTGAGTACGAACAGTATGAGCAGCTCTGGACAGCCCGCAACCGTGTAGAGTTTGAAGGTCTGAAAAACCTCGTTGATCAGGAGCGTGCGGACAGGGGCACACTTGCGCGGTCCGGCTATCTGGGTACGGCGTTGTCCATGGGAGCATCGATCGTGGATCCGACAATACTGGTTCCAGGTGGTGCGGCCGTAAAAGGCGCCAGGGCAGGGCAGGTGGCCTTGAAGAGCGCTGCCAGTGTCGGGACGGCTGCAGGTGCAGGGACAGCTATCCAGGAAGCAGGCTTGCAGGCAACACAGGTTACGCGGTCCGGCGAGGAATCCGCCATGGCCATCGGCGGGTCAATTGTGCTCGGGACCGTTCTGGGCGGCGGGATAGGTGCGCTTGTGTCCAAGGGGCAGCAACGGTCGCTGACCAAGAAACTCGATACCTATAGCAAGGACTTTGATGATGCGTCCGCTGTGATGTTTCCGGACGCAAATTCCTCCGTTGGCGCTGCACGCGTTCAGCGTGGCAGCTCAGAGCTTCGGAACTCTCTCGGCGCTGATAAGGCCTTTGGCTGGCAAGATCCTCTTATCAGGCTGCAAACGAGTGGAAGTGCAGCGGCACGGCAAACCGTGCGCGACCTGGCTGAAACCCCGCTCGAACTTGCCGAGAATGCGGATTTCATTCCTACCAGCCTGGGCGGTTCCGTAGAAACCCGGGTCAAGCTGTGGGGCGCTCCTCTTGCTCAATCCTTGACTGACCTCGACCAGGCTTATGCAAAATACCGTTTTGGTTCTGCGGAAACGCGCCTTGCCGGTACCCGTGACACGCTCAGTCGCCTTGGTGGCCGGTCGGTTCCAAAAATGTCCTACAAGGAATTCAAGGAAGCTGTAGGCCAAGCAATGATCAGGGGCGATGTGCACGACGTGCCGGAAGTATCTGAAGCGGCACAGTCATTCCGCCGGCAGCTGTTCGACCCGCTGAAAGATCGTGCGATCGCCGCACGCCTTCTGCCTGAGGATGTCAAATCCAGTACATCTGTCAGCTATTTGACCAGGCTGTACAATCGCGAGCAGATTATTGCGCGCCGTCCTGAGTTTGTGGACTTGCTCCGCAGTGAGTTCAAATCTCAGCAGGCCGTGCTTGAAGCCAATCCGAAAGCCACTGGCACGCTTGGTCGTTTGAGTGACGCCGAGATCAGGGACATCGCTGAAGAAGTGACAGACACTATCCTTGGTACTGCCGAGGGCCGTATTCCTTATGATCTGTTCGCCGGACCGCGTGGACCACTGAAAGCGCGAACGCTGAACGTTCGGGATGAAATCCTTGAACCTTGGCTTGAACGGGACATCGAGGCTGTAGGCCGTGCCTATGTCCGCACCATGGCGCCGGATGTCGAGTTGTCAGCGAAGTTCGGCAGCGTCGATCTAGTGGGAGAGGTGGCCAAGGTCAACGATGATTTCAATGCCAAGATCTCTGCCAGCAAGACCGAAAAGCAGCGTGTCAGGTTTGAGAAACAGCGCCGGGCCGCAATCCGTGACATCACCGGCATCCGCGATCGTATCCGGGGCAATTTTGCTATTCCCGAAAACCCTGAAGGCCTGCTTGTCCGGTCATCGCGTGTGGTGCGCAATCTCAACTATGTCACGCTGCTTGGCTCACAAACGCTATCGGCTATTCCGGATCTGGCAGGCGTTGTGTTTCACGGGCTGGTTGGCGTTGTTGGTACCGATGGTTTCAAACAGTTGGTCCGCGGTTCCAAGGCATTCGGAAAGACAAACCGGCAGGAAGTTCGGATGGCCGGTGCGGCGCTGGATATGGTGCTCAGTTCCCGCGCTATGGCTATCGCTGATATCTCAGACCAATACGGGCGTTTATCCAAATTTGAAAGGGGTGTAACAGCGGTATCCGGGCGATTTGGTGTTGTCTCACTGATGAACCAATGGAACGCGGGTGTGAAACAGGTCACGGGCCTGATGGCACTTGAAAAGTTCATCCGCGCATCCAAGGCAGCTGCGGCTGGTAAAGCCACTCAAAAACAGGTCCGGGCTCTGGCCGCATCCGGCATCGATGAGAACCTTGCTGATCGGATTGCAAAACAGGTTGAGAGGTTTGGCGAAGTCGATGCTGCATTTACAATGCCGCGCACGGATCAATGGGACGATGTTCATGCGCGTGACGCCTTGCGGGCTGCTCTGGTTCGGGAAGTTGACAGGGTGATCATTACACCGGGCCAGGACAAGCCTCTGTGGTTCTCCAAAGAGTGGGGAAAGGTGATTGCGCAGTTCAAATCGTTCGGCGTTTCAGCCGTTCAGCGGCTTGTGATTTCCGGAATGCAGCAGCGAGATGCCAGCACGCTGGTAGGGCTGCTATCCATGATTGCCCTGGGGGGTGTCTCCAATAATCTGCGCGAACTGATCAAGGGCAAAGAACTCGACTTGTCTCCTCAAAAGCAGGTGCTTGAGGCCGTCGATAGGAGCGGCGTCACAGGCTGGTTATTCGATGCGCACAACTCAGCTGAGAAGGTCACGGGCTTGGGTCTGGGGACACTCGCTGGTTCCAAGAGCAACCGATATGCATCCCGGAATACTGCCGGCGCTTTGCTGGGACCGTCTGCGGATCGCATTCAGAGCTTGCTACAGTTTGGATACAGGTTTCGGGATGGCGAGCTTTCCCGATCGGATATTCATGCGATCAGGAAGCAGTTGCCTTTCCAAAACCTCTTCTATATTCGGCAATTATTGGATGAAATCGAAGGGTCAACAGCCAGCAATCTTTGATGTCAATTATACGAAGCTATTTGATCGTAGGTGTTTCTGTTAAAATCTTCCAGTTTAAGGTATTTATTTTGGGAGATTTCAAAATGACTAAGCATATTTTCGCGTTTTTATTTCTCGGTTTTTTGGGATCGACAGCCACCGTTGTTTACGCTCAAGACAAAGAGCTTGATGCCTGCCGCGGGCTTGGCCTAAGTGGGCTAGTCAAACAATGGATGGAAACCGGAATTGTCGAGAAAACTATAATTGCCTATTGCGATGACTATGGGACTTTAAAGCGTAAAGTAAAATCCAACGAAGAAGAATTGGCCGAGTTGGTTCCATTGCATAGAGGTTTGCTCGAGCGATTAAATTCCGCCGAAAGATCGATAGCAGTTTTGCAGGGTGAAGTTATTGAATTAAATAGAAATATTGAGAATACAGAGCGCAAAATTCCTCCGGCAAACTCCATATTGCTTGTAGACAGCACACGTGGTTGTCCAGATGGATGGCATGATGTCGCTGAGAGCGAACCAACAATTTTCGAGGGAAAAACAGTCATCGCTGCAGGAGATGGGCATAATCGTATTCCACATAAATTCCGAAACGTTGGCGGTCAGGAAACCGTGATTATTAGCACTGATCAGATGCCCAAGCATGTACACAGGATGGTTTGGGGGCAACCTTCCGGTAATTTACCAGCACCTGCATCCGGAAATAATTTTACTAGTCACGAATTCAAAGGTTACGAGACCAAGCAAACTACATTGCCAACCGGAGGCGATATGGCTCATGACAATATGCCTCCATATGTAGCTTTGTACTTCTGCAAGAAAAGCTGACCTAGTTCGCAGAGCATTGGCCAATTGATGACAGGATGGCCAGTGTTGCCATGCCGGGTCAAAGCCTTATCACTGTCACTGCTTAGATTACGTGTTTATTAGCAGGATCATCATTGCCGGGTGATCCAGCACTAATGAGTAAATACGATCGTCCTGCTGATTATTGTGATACGCGACGTTACTTCGAATTTCCTTTGGAACTGGATTTTCCTATGGCCACCCCTGCGGTCAATGTAAAGGCAGTTCCCAAAATCTTTATCGCATCTGAGATCCATGATCTATCAGCGAATGCACCAACCAAAAAAACGAACGCCAACAGTAGTGCTAGTATTATTGAAAGAATGATTGATGCTGCATGACCTTTGTCATCCACACCATATTTTACACCCCATTTATTGAAATGAAAAACTCTTCCTTCAGCATTTGCATCAGCAGCATAGTCTGGATTTTTACTCGTCTCGGAATCCGGAAAATCGGCTTGTGCTGGAGGACTCGTAATCTTCACTTGCGGCTTTTCTGCCGCAGTAGATTTCAAGTCATGCGGCCGAGATTTTTGATCTGTAGACGTCACGTATCAACTCATTTGGAATACGTGGTTTGTTGTCTAGGGATTCGAATTGATCTCGCATGATTGTCCACGGCTCACCCGGCATATGTGTAGAATTTGACAGTTGGATGCCCGTAAAATTCTTATGCGCATTCCAAATGCTCTGCAGAAATTCCTTAACTTCGTCCTCAACGGCGGATGGTTCCCCAATTTGAAAATCGAGAAATCCGTCACCGATTTTTCGGAGTTCAGTTGCGCGTTTCCCGGATATTGGTCGCCGTCCAAAATCCCTGAATTGCCCATAGATATCGCGTACGACGGGGCCCCATGGCCATGCCTCAATATCTTCTGAAAACAGTTCCTCACCTTTATGCGCGAGCCACCAGGCATGCGCATAATAAAGGAGCTTTTGCAGCTTCATTTGATCAATTCGCGGGAACTGGTCGCTGTCGCATTCCTGAATATCCAGGAATGCATTTGCAACAGCGGCAGCAGTGGTCGGTGCTGTCATTTAGACTGCCTCGCATCCATATTTTCATTGCTGAACAATGTGAACTCATACAGCGGTATCTATCACCATTGAATAAGGGCTTGTCGAGACTCAACAGAACTTGCGCGGGTGTCCACTGTACAAAGATAGGCAAACCTGCGCTGCAAATCAAGAATCGTATCTAAAGTTAATAAATAAGTGCGTGGTTAGATCTAAAAAAATATAGGCAAGGATCGAAGCGGCAAACTAACCCTGGCGACAACCCGGATCGACGGTCGTGATGTGGGTGATATCCTGATTGACGAACGACTTGCGCGCCGGTGGCCCGACGGTGAGGTGTGGTGGTGTCGGTGATTTGCGGCAGCAATTCCAATTATTTAAGCTTTGCTGCGTCGAGTTAAACCGCCACAAATCACGCGAGTATCATTTACCAGGAACGAGTATCATTTACCAGGAATATGTGCCTTGACCAGCGTCAAGTGTGCCGCTCCATTTGAAGTCCCAACGCACTATTTGATGACGACCTGACGGCACAATAATTGGCGACTTAAAAGGCCCGTCGTAATGAACCGTAGCTTTTCCGCCCGCGGCCCGTCGCGAAGTGATCAAGACATTAGTAATTTTGTTTCGATCTCGACTGTCAATAGTTAGCACACCATCGGCACAGGCATCTGTCACGTAATCAAAAGAATATCCACGAGCACGATCAACGATGCCAAATGTAACCGTTTTTCTCACACAGTCGCTTAGTCGAACAGCTCTTCCTTCGCTCTGTTCCTTTTCATAAATATCCAAATCTGAATCATCTGCTAGTGAGTACGAAATGCTGCTGGACAACATCATAAACAGCGCAGCTATCAATCTGTAATTCATAATTACCTCTAAAAATTGCTTCATTGAAATGATCACAAAATATTAGGAAAAATTTATCGGCCAGGAAACCAAAAAATTTTGTAGTTCAAAAAATGGCGCATAGGTGAGAGTTTCTATGCGCCATTAAACAAGAACATACAGGGATCAGCGCTGTGTCAATTACGTGTCAATTTACTGACACGTTCTTCGAATGTTCTGCACCTACTGACATGATCCTGCAAAGTGTCGCATTCAAAAATCCCATTAGATCTTGCGCTTAGCGGGCGTTTCCATTATCCCCGCCGGTGGGACACCCCTCCCCAACGAGGGGCAACTATCTGAGAGGGTAGCAATATGGCTGCAATTACGACGCCGGTTGAAAAGCCGGCGAACCCCAATTTTTCTTCAGGTCCATGTGCAAAAAGACCCGGCTGGTCAGTCGAGGCTCTTAAAGATGCGGCACTGGGACGATCTCACCGGGCAAAAGTCGGCAAGGCCAAACTGGCTCAGGCAATCGATCTGACGCGAGAAGTGCTGGAAGTGCCGAAAAATTATCGTATTGGGATTGTCCCTGCGTCTGATACTGGTGCGATTGAAATGGCGCTTTGGTCTCTTCTCGGACCGCGTCCGGTGGATATGGTCGCTTGGGAAAGCTTTGGTGCCGGTTGGGTGACCGATGTCCTCAAGCAATTGAAATTGCCCGATGCTCGCAAAATCGAGGCACCTTATGGTGCGCTTCCTGATTTGAACGCGATCGATTTCTCGCACGATGTTGTCTTTACCTGGAACGGCACCACCTCCGGCGTCCGGGTGCCAAACGGCGATTTCATTCCCGATGCGCGTGAGGGGCTGACCATATGTGATGCAACGTCAGCTGCATTCGCACAGCAGCTCGACTTTTCGAAACTCGATGTGACCACGTTTTCCTGGCAGAAAGTGCTTGGTGGCGAAGCCGCACATGGTGTTTTGATTTTGAGCCCCCGTGCTGTCGACCGGCTGGAAACCTATACTCCCGCTTGGCCTCTGCCAAAGATTTTTCGCCTGACAAAAGGTGGAAAACTGATCGAGGGTGTTTTCAAAGGCGAGACGATCAACACACCATCAATGCTCTGCGTTGAAGACTATCTGGATACGCTTTCCTGGGCCAAAGGCCTTGGTGGGTTGAATGGTCTGTGCAATCGGGCGGACAGGAATGCCAAAGTTCTGGCAGACTGGGTGGCCAGAACCGATTGGGTTGATTTCCTGGCAGATGATCCTGCGACGCGTTCAAATACCTCTGTCTGTTTAAAGATCGTGGATGCTGATGTTGCCACATTGTCGAGCGCAGAACAGGCTATTTTCGCAAAATCAATGGTCGGATTGCTGGATCGCGAAGGCGTTGCCTATGACATCGGTGCTTATCGGGACGCACCATCCGGTTTCCGAATTTGGACTGGCGCAACGATAGAGACATCAGACGTTGAAGCGCTCGTTCCCTGGTTGGATTGGGCATTCGACAGCGAAAAAGCAAATCTGGCAACGGCGGCTTGAGCTAGAACGCGCGCCAAAACTTCATGCCGGGCAGACTGTGTCTGGTTTTCAGAACAATCATATATATCGCGCGCTCAGTCCAATTGATTACTTTTTGACTGACGCCCTGCGCGACACAGGAGACTAAAATGGCCCCTCGCGTCCTCATTTCCGATAAACTTTCAGACGCTGCAGTTGCAATTTTTAAGGAGCGTGGCTGCGACGTGGACTTTCTGCCAGATGTAGGCAAGGACAAAGAAAAACTTCTTCAGATCATCGGCCAGTATGATGGTCTGGCCATCCGGTCTGCGACCAAGGTGACGGAGAAAATTATCGCCGCTGCAAATAATCTTCGCGTGGTGGGTCGAGCGGGTATTGGCGTTGATAATGTCGACATACCGGCAGCGACCGCCAAAGGAGTCGTGGTCATGAACACACCCTTCGGCAATGCTATTACGACGGCTGAGCATGCCATCGCGATGATGCTTTCGGTTGCGCGCCAAATTCCCAAAGCCGATGCTTCGACCCAAGGCGGAAAGTGGGAAAAATCCAAATTCATGGGGGTGGAGATCACATCCAAGACACTTGGGCTGATCGGGTGTGGCAACATCGGTTCGATTGTTGCGGAACGGGCCATTGGTCTCAAAATGAAAGTGATCGCTTTTGACCCGTTCTTGTCGCAAGAGCGAGCGCAGGATCTGGGTGTCGAAAAAGTCGATCTTGAAGAACTCTTTGCGCGGGCGAATTTCATTACGCTGCATACACCGCTCACCGACAAAACACGCAATATTATCGATGCGAACGCTATCGCTACCATGAAAGACGGCGTTTACATCATAAACTGCGCTCGCGGCGGACTGGTCGATGAGGAAGCCTTGCGGCAGGCTCTGGACAGCGGCAAAGTTGCAGGTGCTGCCATGGACGTTTTCAGTTCAGAACCGGCGCGGGAAAACATCTTGTTCGATGCCCCCAATCTTGTTTGCACGCCGCATCTGGGGGCATCTACTTCAGAGGCTCAGGAAAATGTGGCTCTGCAAGTTGCCGAGCAGATGTCGGATTACCTTGTGAATGGCGCAGTCAGCAACGCCCTCAATATGCCTTCCATCACCGCTGAAGAAGCGCCTAAACTGACCCCCTTCGTCAAATTGGCGGAACAACTGGGTTCTTTCGCCGGTCAACTAACGGAAACCGGGATTCGAGAGATCAAGATTGAATATGAAGGGCAGGTTGCAGAAATGAATACGAAGGCCCTGACATCGGCGATTCTGACCGGTGTGCTCAGACCTGTTCTTCAAACGGTGAATATGGTTTCCGCGCCGGCCATGGCCAAGGAACGGGATATCAAGGTCGAAGAAGTCAGGCGCGACCGGCAAGGTGTCTACGAAACTTATATTCGCCTGACAATCGTCACCGAAAGACAGGAACGCTCAGTCGCAGGAACCGTCTATTCAGACGGCAAACCGCGCATTATCCAGGTCAAAGGGATAAATATGGAAGCCGAACTCGGCCCACATATGCTTTATATCACCAATGAGGATAAACCGGGGTTCATCGGAAAATTCGGTACTCTTCTGGGTGATGCAGGCGTAAACATCGCAACATTTAACCTCGGTCGAGTAACGGAAGGCGAGGACGCCATTGCGTTGATTGAAGTCGACGGCGCTGTAAGCGATGCGGTTCTGGTGCAGATGGAAGCCTTGCCACTGGTGAAACAGGCCAAGGCGTTGGCGTTTTAGTGGGCAATTGGGAAGATGATGGACGAATACCAAATCAAAAACTTCCTGAAATTTGCACCTGCTCGCTTGGGTCTGGTCCCGAAAAAACATTTGTTCATCCATATCCCGAAAAATGGTGGGATGGCCATTCGTCATGCGGCACAGCTGGAGGGAAAGCTGGTGCTCGCAAACAGACGACGTTTGAAAAGCAAATTCTACGCCGACGGGGTGAAAAACCACATGGGCAAGACTGGGGCTCAGCCCGGCTATGAACACGCGCGCTATCGCGATGTGGATGTCTCAGTCCGAAGAGCGACCAGAGCATTTGCGATTGTGCGCAATCCCTGGTCGAGAACGGTGTCACGCTTTAAATTTGCGCTGCAAACAAGGAATGATGGCGTAGGGAAGGAAAACTATAATCGATTGGCGTTTGAAACGTTTCTTGAAGAGCGCCATGCTTGGGGGCGGGAGAACTATTTCTGGCACCGGGCGATCAGGGGATGGTACCAGCAGGAAGATTACCTCCTCGATGAAGAAAACCAGGTGCCTGCCGACATTCTGCGCCAGGAAAATCTGGGAGAGGAATTGAGGCTATACCTGTCATTGCAAAACGACCTGCGTCCAAGAAACGTCAGTAAGGCGTCAAGTTCGGACTACCGAGCATTGTATACAGATAAAACTATTCAGGTCGTTGCAGATTGGTATGCAGCCGACATCGAGAGGTTCGGCTTTGACTTCGATGTAGCTGCAACGCGCAATACACTTTTTGCGGATCGATGAACCCAGGTAGAAGGCTTAATGGCAAAAGAAACCATCCATGATCGCCTGGAAGAGGCATTTGCCTCATCAGCCGTCCAAAATCTTGTGATTCCCCCAGATGGAGTCGTGGCAGTTATCCTTGCCTACAATGAAGCACTTCGCTTTCCTTACTTTCTCAAGCACTACCGCGATCTCGGTGTCCAACATTTCATTGTAGTGGACAACAATTCGAACGACGGAACTGCAGCGTTTTTGAAAGACCAGTCCGACGTCAGTATCGTTTCAACAAAAAAGCCGTACAAGGACTACAAATCGACCTGGCGCCAGCTACTGTGCGAACGGTATTTAGAAGACCGCTGGGTGATTTTCCCCGATGTAGACGAGCTTTTTGTTCATCCCGGATGGCCTGAACGATCCATCGACGAACTGGTAAACTATCTGGATGTCAATCATCATAGGGCGCTGTTTTGCACAATGGTGGATATGTATCCAAAAGGGCCGCTCAGAGACCTTTCATATAAGGTTGGCGAGAGCTTTCTGGACTATTGTCCTTATTTCGATGGAACGGGATATAGGTATAATCCTCTTAAAGGGAGCCACAGGAAACGCTACAAATCTCCTTCCCGTCATGTGTTTGGAGGTACGCGCGAGCGTCTTTTTCATAAAGACGTTAAGCGTTCACAAAATTTTTTGGACAAAGCTCTCCTTGCCGCATGCTTCTCGATAAGGACGAGAGCTCCAGACGGTGAACTCGGCCGTCAACTTGATCACTTCCTGTTCAAGCTTGTAAAAAATGCATTGCCGGACACCGCTGCCGTTCAGAGCAAGCTAGCGCTAATAAGGTGGAATTCCGATTATAGCTTCTCCGGCGGCGTCCATGGCATCGACATGCAAATAGACATGGCGCCGGATTGGGGCGCTTTGTTGCATTTTAAATATCTGGATGATTTTCAGAGTAAAGTTGCGGAGGCGGTCTGCCGCAAACAGCACACTGACAACGCGGGCCATTATCTGGACTACAACATGCAAATGATGCAGTTGCTAGAAGAGGGGCTGCATGACGCTTGCAGCGTGAAATTCACCGGGACGGAAACCCTGATGGCCAGCGGCTTGATGCGAAGCGTCAAGCCCTGCAACCACGTAAGTTGGTCGGTCCGATAAAAGAGCCTTGCACTCGACCGCGTTCAAAAAGGATCAGAGCGATGAACAATTCTACCTGCCGGACAGAATCTTGCCAAATTCCTCAATATAGATCTGCGTCTTCCTCTTGTGATCGAAGTGTTTCTCGGCGTAGGCGAGCGACGCTTTTGAAATATTGGGCAGCTTTTGAGGGGCAGCTTCGATGTCCGAGATTTTCCTGGCCCAATCTTCCGGCGAATTTGCTGACAGGAAGCCAGTTTCGCCGTCTTTCACGTAGGCATTCATTGGACTGACGTCGGATACCAGGACGGGCAGACCGATGCTCATGGATTCTACGATGGTTTTTCCCAAGCCCTCGTAATCAGCACAATGGCAAAGCAAATCGTATTCGGCGAGCGTTTCCCAAAGAACGTTTTGTGGAAGAAACGGAAGGAAAGTTATGCACCGATCCAATCCGTATCGGGTGACCTTTTCCTTCGACTCTTCCAGCTTTTTGCCTTCCCCGATAAAGGTCAGCGAGACATTACTGCCGTCGTGCAACAATGACATGGCCTCAATCAGGATATCCTGACGCTTGTGGTAGTCAGCAAATCTTGAGGCCATCACTAGCTTTAGCGGTGAGCCCGTACTGTAAGTTTTTGCGAGAGCCTGGGATTTTGCTTTTGTTCCAACATCGAGGACGAACGAGTTATTGAATTCGACATTCATGTCCAACTCATTCAGTTTTTGTTGGACCATCTTTTCCAGGTTTTCGTGAATGAAATTGACGGAATCGACAGAATTGAAGGCCTTTTGATATCGTATTTTACGGCTGGGTCGCGTGAGTATGTCGTTATGCCAAGCCAGACCCGCCATCCGCATCACCACTCGTAACTTCGGCCGGTATCTTCGGACCAGTAGAGCAAGGTTAAGATTTCGTATTTCGAAAAAGCAATAGAGGATGTCAATCTTGTTCCTGAGAGCTACCGTCAATAAGGCAAGGACCTTGCTCTTGCGGCCGGCAAACAGCCGAGAGAAAAATAGTTTATTGTAACCGAAAAGCTGTACGCCTTCATCGCGCGCGCGCGCGATATCACCCTCCGTCACGATCTCGGACAAATAGCAGACCTTGTGCCCAAGGGCGCTCATGTTTTCCGCCATAAGCCGGCAGGAGGTTTCAGCGCCACCACCGAACGGCTTGTCGCTATAGGGGTTTTTCGAAGTAAGGAACAATATGTTCATGTATTCTTGATCCTTGCGGAGGGCAGCGCAGGCAAAGCTCTATTTCTTGTTTGAAGTGCGTCGGTTTCAACCTCTCTCAAGAAGTGGGCTGAAAGACTACGCCTTGTGGATCTTGCTGTCGAAAAAACCGTTTCGTTGGCAAACATTGCGCGTATCCATGATGAGCCTTGCGTGTTCAACAATCATCGCCCAATCGATTGCATCGTGGTCGGTTGAGATTAGAACCGCATCAAACGATTGAATTTTCTCAGGCGTCAAATCCAGTGATTTCATCCCGCGCATTTGCGGATAGGACCGCGTCTCTGGAACTTCTGCAATGTGTGGGTCGTGGTATTCGACATTTGCTGTGCGGGCCAGAAGCAGGTCGATGAGTTTCAGGGAAGGACTTTCCCTCATGTCGTCGACATTCTTTTTGTACGCCATGCCGATCACCAGAATGTTTGAGCCATTCAGGCCGCGCGAAAAATTGTTGTCCAGCGTGCTCGCCAGTTTGTTGATGATGTGATGTGGCATCGCGGTGTTTATTTCGCCGGCCAGCTCGATAAAGCGGGCTGCAACCTCGTACTCACGAGCCTTCCAGGTGAGGTAGAAGGGGTCTATTGGGATGCAGTGTCCGCCAAGACCGGGGCCGGGGTAAAAAGGCATGAAACCGAATGGTTTGGTCTTTGCAGCGTCGATGACGTTCCAAATATCAATGTCCATCTTATCGTAAATAAGCTTCAATTCGTTGACGAGCGCAATATTAACGCTTCTGAAAATGTTTTCTGTAAGTTTGACCGCCTCCGCCGTTGCCGCGCTGGCTACCGGAACGATTTGTGAGATCAAAGCGCTATAAAGTGCACCTGCGAGCTCACGCGACGAAGCATCGTCAGCACCGACAATCTTCGGAATCGATCGTGTATGAAACTCCGCATTGCCCGGATCTTCACGCTCTGGAGAATAGGCTAGAAAAAAATCCTCGCCGCAGACCAGCCCGGTCTTTTCAAGGATTGGCTTGACAAGTTCTTTTGTCGTTCCGGGCCATGTTGTCGATTCCAGAACGATGAGCTGCCCCTTGTGCAAACAGCGTGCAATTGCTTCTGTGCTTCTTTCGACATAGACGAGGTCCGGTTCGCGCTGCTTGCTCAACGGCGTTGGAACCGCAATGAGAATTGCATCCGGATTTTCTAGTTCAGTGAAATCGTCCGTTGCCCGAAATCTGCCTTCTGCCAGTGCGGTCTCGATTACGCTGTCATCGATATGTTCAATCCCAGACCTTCCCTTGTTCAGTTCGGTCACGCGCGCTTCATTGATGTCAAAGCCGAGAACGTTAAAGCCGTGGTGAACTGCGGTGAGTGCCAGCGGGAGTCCGACATATCCGAGACCAACAATACCGATTGTGTAGTTTCGATCTGCAATGCGTTTGAGCAACTGCGGGATTTGTAGAGATACTTCGCGTGCTGGCGTGGACAAGACAACCTCAAATTCAGCCAATGAGTGTTTCAGCCGAAAGGCCGGGACACATCTTGCGCATTATGTGCCATACGAAAACAAAATTTCCAAACTCATTGTTTGCTTGCCGAAGGGAAAGTTCTGGCGGTGACCATGGTCGGATCTAACTTATTGTAAAGTAACCTTACTTCAAGATATGCGCCGATGCCATGAACAAAGAAGTTTCCACCAGTTTGAATTCTCACAATTTCAAGCATTTCCTGAAATTTTCAAGCATGCCGAAATCGACGATATCCGTCGTTTTAAACCTGTATTCGGGTGTTGACGCCCAGGTCACGCTCGCGTCGAAATAATGAGCTGGCAGTCTGCGGTTCAGGCAATCAGTGTTGATCAGTTCGCCGTCAAATTTCTGGTTGTTTTGAGCATATAAAGTTACGAGACGATCTTTTAGTTTACCGAGACTTGGCTCTTCGCCAATTTCTTGATGAATTTGGTCATAATTGATCTTGAAGTTGTGGCAGTTCTCAACGGCTTCAATAAGTGTTGTGTGGGCGCTTTCGTATGCGTCGAAGAACAAGGCATTGACGTTGTCGGTAAGATATGCGCGGCCCCCACCCACGAGGTCTTTGTACACCACAACAGGTAACCCGCAGAGTTGAGCCTCCTTTATTGCTTTAGATTGACCTTCTTTGGCGGAAAACAGTGTAAATACCTTTGATTGATTATAAAAATGAGAGATCAATTCATAAGAAAACCCTTGAAAGCCGGTTTCGGGGTGCGTTCTTATAATGGAAAAGTATTCTCGTTCGTCGTTGTTGAACATTTTTTGATAATCGTCATGAATATTCGTATAAAATCTTTCAGTATTCTCGTTCTTATTAGAGGCGACTATTAGCAGAATTCTGTATTTGTTGCCTGTGTCGTAAATTTTTCTTACTGTATTCAAAAATAAATTAAGCTTTTTATATCGTACGCTTTTCGAGACGCAAATTATATCCCAATATTTTTCGTGATTCCTCTGGCACATAACTGCCGGGGTAAAATTCGCAGAACTCAAAGGTACAACAAAAGGATTACCTTCGAAAGTCCCGGTACCCGGAGCGCACAGGTGAAAACTCACCCAATCTGGTGTCTTGATTTTCGATCGGAATGAACCCCAGTGAACTCCGATGAAGTATTTTTGGCTTATCGCTCTGAAGGTTGTTTCAAATTCGGATTTAGTTTTGTTGGAAGCTTTCTCTTTCCATAGCTGTACTGGGTTCAGTATGTCTTTGAACTTTATCTTGTTTCTTTCAGTCGTGAATCGGAATTCCTTATGCGTAATTATGATTATACCATTCTGATTCTCGGCAGGGTGTTTGAAGATGTGCGCCAAGTTATTTGTACCTCATTACAATGACTTTACGTTCTCTCCCATTTTTTTGTGGTATTCCACGATGAATGCCGCTTTGGTCGCTTAGTACAAACGTTCCGCGCTTACCGAGGACAGGTGTTACGTTTTGAAGGTCAACGAAAGGGGCCTCAGTCGCAACATTGGTTAACTCCGATACCTTTTTGTTAACGGTACGCCAGACATTTGCATGATTTGACTGGCGAACGTAGCAGTACGGTCCATCGGACAGCGACGTGACATCGCTCAGATATACAAACCCTTTCAGTGTAGGTTTGTAGCTATCAGCGTGAAATCCTCGCGTATGCACGATGCTCCTGTTGAGATAAAGGTTCAAATTTTGGGCTTGCGAACTACTCGAATAGTCTTCGATGATGTTGATCAAAGACGCATGGATAAATGGCGACCTAAGGGTCTCCCGCGAACTACCAGCAAGAAAATCAAAGTTAAAGACGTCAATCATGCCTGAATCGGAACCTTGCCTTATGTCGGCGACAGGTTTATCGCATGAAGCCAATTCTGCATAATTACGGTACTTGGACGTTCCATTCTGGATGATAATGTCTGTATTTTCGTAATACGGTTTATCTTCCGCATTTTTTAGATTTTCTTGAAGTAAATTTATGCCTCTACTGGCTATTTCCATAGCACAGGAATCGTAAAAATTTTCCATAATAACAATGCCTTCACTACGAAGTGTGTCTTTGATGTCAGATAAATTGTTCTCCAAGTCGTTGTACGAGAAATTAATCTTCTTTGCTCTTTCGAATATTTCTTCTTCACTAAGGTGTTCGATGTAATTCAGAAACGTGCCTCCGATCTCATCCAGATCGTCTGCTGAGATTTTCTGGGGAGGTGTTGTCCGTTTTGCCTTCTTGAATTCCAAGACATATTTTCCGAATGAGATCTTCATGGTGCGTTCTTTCGTCGAGCGTGTCTGAGCCGGCCGTTCGGGGGCTGATCGAGGTTACTGAGAGTAATCTGTATAGAGCTAGTTATTCAAATTTCCACAGCGGCAGGACCGATGACAGGGAAGATTGATCCGAGGCAACGAACAGTTGGCACTCATTTCGGTTGCGCACATGGTAGTTAAGTTGGCCCATATAGGTTCCGACAGTATTCTTGGAGTAATTCACATCCATCATTTTGTGGATATTGTGTTCTTCCGGTCCCGGCAGGGCGTATTTCGCACGGGCATCCGCGTAGTGTTCTACGTCGTAGAAGTGCTGCCCTGCAGTTCCATCATTCATGTCGATCCCGCAGAGAACAATCTTTTTGTAACCCATCGCGTATCCGAAGGATACAAGCAAACCAAGGCTGCCCCGCCATTTCACAAAGTACGGCGGTATGTGGTTGTGCCGGAAGAATCCGAGGTTGGCTGTGAATTCAATCAGTTTGGCCGGCTCGATTTCACATTTCGAGTGAATCGGAAACTCATTCAGGAAATAAAGGCTATCCCTGTCGAAGGTGCTTTCTATGATCGGCAGGTACTTCTCCGAGTGAGCACCCAAGAGAGTTCCTCTCAAAACGAAGGGAATGCCCTGGTATTGCACCCTTCTGTCTGTCACAAGATCAGAGATGTTTTTTTCCCGATTAGGTGGAAATTGAAACAGGTAAAAACGCGGTACGAAATCATGAACAATCCACCAGTTGAACCCGATGGAATCATGTTTGCCAATAAAATCGAAATCGTCGGAACTAAGGTCATTGATGCTCGGCCCGCTGCCCAGAATAAACAAAGTATCTGAGGTTTTTCGCTTTGCGAAATCTTGGGTGACTGGTCGGACGCCGATCTTGAAGAGTTGGTCGGACGTCGATTTGATGTCGTTCAGGTCTTGAACTGTATATTGGAAAGTATCTACCGTTTCGATTTTTGGTTTGCGGCGACGGAATATACGCATCATTGTCTAGTCCTGAGAAACATTGGATTCTGTATTTTTCAAGAATACCTTAGTCGTTAAGGTGATCGTGTCGGCGCGATGGGTTTGAATCTTGAAGGCAACTGCAACCGCGTCTTTTGCGATGTCAATGACCGATAGAGCGTTTTCAAGATTGCCATTGTGATTGGCAGATAGCTCCGCGCTTACACATGGAGCATTTCCATGGCGAATGAATCGATCGTTGATGGCAATGAATATCACCTCCCTGAATCGTGAGTTGGTAGGTTGCAAACGGGCTGCCTTGTGAAACTAGTCTCTTCAAACGCCCTGATCGATGAGTAGCTGTTTAAGTTTATTTTTGCGGCAAGTCTTTCGATTTTCGCTTCGATGGCTTATATTTTAGCGTTTTGCAGCACTTTTGCACCAATTCCGCGTCCTTGCGCAGATTTATCCAGACGGAAGCTGATTAGGGCTCTCTCGTACGACGTTTGGTCGAAGCGCAGTTATCCCGTTTCACAGCCGCTGATTATGCACGTGAATATTGTACGCTGCGGGTCCGCCAATACGTTTTCGAACCAGCACAAATGCTGACCGCATGTCGATCAGGTCTATCAATGCGGTGTCACACAGGACTTTTTACGATCTGTAGAGCCCATGGACAATGCCTTCAGCAGGTCATTCAACTTCAAGCAACGAGTCGAATGTTTGAACGCACGCTGGTTCGCATCGCTGTCAGATGCTTGCGAAAGGATAGACAACTGGCGTAGATGCTGCAGTTAAGAGCACCATCACAGCACCATCACAGCACCATCGGCAACTTCTCCCCGATAACACGCGCAAGAGCAGCAAACGATAGTCGCTCTTTTACTTACCTTGTGCGCCGCTTTATGTTGATCTGGTGCAAATGCGGATTGCGTTGAAGATATGACGTGACAGTGGCAGAGTCAGACAAATCCTCACCGAGTGCCTCGGCAATCGCGCTGAAAAACGTATAGTCCTCTGGGAAATCTACAGTCCAACGCCAATTGGCATATGTGCCTCCTGGACCCAACAGATAGCGCCGTCGTACGTCAGGTTGCCTCTTGATCCAAGGTGTTACATGCTCTCTATCATTGGGCAAGACGGCCTCGTCGTTGGCACGCTCCAACACTTCGCGTGTGAATACTTCACAGTCAAGTCCATGTGGAAAGCTGAATGGTTCATTATTGCAGGCATATTGAGCCCTTGGCTCGGTCAGAAGAGCGAGTACACGCGCGTTAATCGATGGATCGCTCAGCGGACAATCAGTGGTTACACGCATTATGACTTCGGCGTCGACTTCATTCGTTGCAACAGTAAATCGGTTCAACACGTCCAGTTCGCTGCCACGGGCAACTTCCACGCCGAGATTTATTGCTTCATCGGCAACCGGGTCATGCACACTGCCCTCTGGAATTGCGACGCAAACTCCATCAATTCCGTCAGTCGCACGCATTGCACGTACAACCCAGCCAAGCACAGATCGGCCAGCGGCCCGGCGCAATACTTTCCCGTGCATCCGGGTTGATGTCATTCGCGCTTGCAGGATCGCCCACGTTCTCATTCGGCAGGTCTCAACACAGGAGCTGAAAGACCCCGAGCAACCGCTTGAGCAATTCGTAAATTGGCGGAAAATCTGGTGTCGAATCGCGGTTCGCCGGTACGGGATCTACCACTGACCAGCACCTGTCTAAAACCAACGCCACCTCTTATTGCTGCGAGCGCTAGTTCAGTCCCAACTGCCCGGCGGCTGTCAAAACACCCATGCTGACGCCAAAGGTATGTTTGATAACCTTTCATTCCGCAAAAAATGTCAGAGAGGCCGAACCGCATATGAACGTATGAGCCGACAATAACTTCTGCCAACCGCGGCCGCCTGGGTCGAATCCCAAGAACAAGCGGCACGTTATCGTCTATCAGCAGACGACGGAAGCTCTCCACATACTCAGGTCCGTGCTCACCATCGGCATCCATAGTTAATATTGAGGTCGCTCCACGCGCAGCGGCGGCCTCGAAGCCAACATTCAGCGCGCCCTCATAGCCAAGGTTATATACATTCCGAACGACTTCCGCACCAGCTTCGGATGCAAGATCGCCGGTCGCATCACCCGAATTATCGTCGACCACGATGACTGGCGCTGAGCTTGAAACACCAGTAACTACCTTGGCGATAGTTGCACTCTCGCGATAGGCAGGAATGACGACAACTAACAAATGTCGGTCCACAACAATGCTTCGCCCCTCTTCTTACCATTAGCCAACACACGGCCAACCACCTTGTTCATGCGGTTCGGCGGACAAGCGTCATGCGGACAAGGTCGGAGTGCCTCCAAATGTCCCTCGGTTATTACAGCGCCTGCTGGTATGTCATCGATAACCCTAAGAGCCCGCCTTTGAATAACCACAGTTTCCATCTCGTTCGTTTCCACACGCTTTGCGCCGTCGCCCAACGCTAACTCCAACTCACGTGCAGCATCTACCATGGCGCGCCATGTGGTTGGATTGAGCGCAAAGGCATGATCTGGACCCACACGGGAATTGTCGTCCGTAAAGTGTTTCTCAATGACACGAGCCCCGAGCGCTATCGCCCCGAGCACTGCGGAATGCCCTGGAGTATGGTCCGACAGACCCAAAACTAAATTTGGCCAGCGAATTGCGAAAGTGCGCAACACATTGAGATTTACGGAAGCGAAATTTTCCAGATTGCCGGTGTAGTTGGTATTGCACTGCAAAAGGCAAAGTTGTCGATTATGAGACAGGATTAGTTCCGCAGCTTCTATCGTTTCCTCCATTGTGGAGGCGCCGGTAGCCAAAATAACAGGATTGCCAATCTTTGCGATCCGTTCCAAGGCAGCATGGAATGTGATATCGCCTGAGCCGATTTTGTAGGCAGGAATAATGTCCGCGAACGCATCAATCGCGTCAAAATCGTAAGGCGTGGTCATGAAATGGATATCGGCTTGTTCGCAAGTCTCAACGAGGCTTGCGGTCCACTCGCGGCGTGTATGGTATTGATCATAGACCTCTACCACCGATCCCTTCCAGCCTACCTGGTGTGACATGCGTCCGGCAGGTCCTGAAAAACCGACTGCACTGACAATCTTATCGGCCAGAAAATGCTGGAACTTTGCACAGTTCGCACCCGCTTCTTTGGCTCTCCAGATTAGATCTTTTGCCCGTTCCAAATCACCATCATGGTTCGCAGCTATATCCGCAATAAAATAGCTAGGATCTTGGATCGATACAGTTCGACCGTCGATCTTCAAAAAGCTGTCGTAATTCAATGCCGTACCTATTTTATTCTTGCAAAATTGACGCTACCACTTCCCTTATGCCTGGTAGCTTACGACCCAAGCGCGTTTCGGCCCGGGTGACATCGAGACCGAGACTTTCAGCCCTGCCAGGCAAGTTAACGTGAATACTGCCCGATTGTGCCCGCGTCAATTGCTTTCCCATTTGCTTGCTGATCTCTCTTATGAACGCTTCTTTTGAATAAACCTCACCTGCCGCGAGGTTGAGAAGGCCGCGAACATTCTTGTCAAACATTAGTTCAAGGGCAGCGTGAGCGAATGTTGACGTGTCAATGCTGGAAGTCCAAGTATCCGCGAACAACGTCATGTCTCGGTTCTCATTGACTGCAGCTATAGCCCATTCGGCAAAACTGGGCTCATCCCATCCACGGATACCCACTATGCTAGTGCGGAGGACGAGTGCTTGAGGCGCAGTCAGCGCCAGCGCCTCACCTGCATATTTCCCACGTGCATATTCATTGATTAACGTAACTGCAGCTTCTTCGTTGTGAGCTCGGTTGACGTCGCCAGAAAAAAAATGATCGGTTGAGATCTGGATGAACGGACGACCTGTTTTTTGTGACCATTTTGCAAGTATGCCCGCTGGCCGCGCATTGATAAGCCAGGCTAAGCCGGGGTCAACTTCACAAGCGGCCAAGTTGACCATACCAGCAGCGTTTACCAATACGTCAGGAGCTTCTTTTGTTAACAACTCCTCGAGTGCATTTGGCTCGGTGATATCACACAAAACATCAGCGGACCTCCGGGCAACGGTACAGATTGTGAAACCGCGCTGCTTGGTGGCTTCACAGAAGGCCTGTCCGGCGAGGCCAGTAGCGCCGAGCAAAAGAAGTTTTGACATCAGGTCGGTTTCCGCATGAGAAACCAAGAAAAGTCATCCATTGCCGCATGGTTATCTCGATGATAAACGAAACCGTAATCGACGAGTTCCATTTCATGACGATCAGTTAACTCCCCGGCAAAATCGCGTTTGAACAGCCGATTTTGGTGGCCGCGATATGTAATGGTCATGGGGGTTGGGTTGTAGTATTCGGCCACCAATACATAGCGCTTCGATAATCGAACAAGATTATCGTAGACGGTTGTAAGATGTTCCGGACTAATATGAATTAGAACACCCATGGTAAAAGTGAGGTCACACGCCTCAATCCCATCCAAGTCGTCAAGTATCGAGCATTCATGAATCTCAGCGATACCGGATGATCGGGCTGTTGATGCCGCCTGCGAGTTTATCTCAAGCCCAGTCAAATCAAAATCGCCAATTGCAGCCAGCGCTCTTAGGTTGAGGCCAATATTGCAGCCGAATTCGCAGACAGATTGCACGCCCTGTGCGCCCCGCAACGCACGACCAAAAAAGCAAGTTTTTCTTGCGAGCAATTGATCACCACGATTTCGTTCAATATAGTCGTTGCCAAATTCTCCTGCCCAAAATGCCTCGTGTTCTGTTTTGAACGTCATGTCTTCCCCGAACTATAGTTTTAACTGTTTTCAATGATACATCGGTTAGGAAGGTGCGACCAGCACGTTCCATCACCGATACTGACGTTTCACACCAAGTTAACTCAGATGGCTTGCAATACGGCAATTATTCCTTTTGAGAAACCCGCCTAGTCATTCTTCCCCTGACTGTCTACATAGAAAAAATTCGAGTCATGTGAGTAAAGTTTCGAAATGAAAACCACAAAACACTCTGCAGAAAAGTGATTGCTAACGAAATGTTTTTGCGCCGAAATTGTAGTCAAATTAATCCAATTTTTTTTTGGTTCTTTTCTATCCAATCTGCCAGTTCATGTATCGACATCCAGTCGGGGTTGTTATCGCTGGAATAGACGAAATTGTCTGCGACCTTCCGGCCGTCCTTGATGCGTTCGGTCGTGGTGTCCCAGTTGTGAATGCTGGGCAGGATCTTGTAGTGGTAATCGTATTCATAGGTGTGCAGGGCGTCTTCGACACCGACCATCTGCTCGTTCAGTTTTTCGCCGGGGCGTATGCCGACGATTTTTGTCTTGGCGTCCGGCGCGATCACTCTCGCAATATCAGTAACCTTCATTGAGGGGATTTTCTTCACATAGATTTCGCCGCCAACCATATCTTCGAAGGCATGCCATACAAGTTCCACACCCTGGTCGAGTGTAATCATGAAACGAGTCATGCGCGGGTCGGTAATCGGCAAGACACCCTCGTTCTTAATCGACATGAAAAATGGGATCACCGATCCGCGTGATCCCATGACATTGCCGTACCGCACGACGGATAATCTTGTGCCGTCGCCACCTGCATAGGAATTTCCGGCGACGAACAGCTTGTCGGACGCGAGCTTGGTCGCTCCGTACAAGTTGACCGGACTGGAGGCCTTGTCCGTCGATAGCGCCACAACACGCTCAACGCCATTGTCGATCGCCGCGTCGATGACATTCATGGCACCATTGATATTTGTCTTCACGCACTCGAAGGGATTGTATTCCGCTGTCGGCACGATCTTGCTGGCGGCCGCGTGAACCACGTAGTGGACGTCGTTCATGGCGCGATAAAGCCTTTCCCGGTCCCGGACGTCGCCAATGAAGAAGCGCACCCTTTCATCTGTCTGAAACAGTTTGGCCATTTCCCACTGTTTCATTTCATCCCGCGATAAAATGATGATCTTGCTTGGTTGATATCGTTCGAGCGTCATGCGAACGAAAGCATGGCCAAAGGAGCCCGTCCCGCCGGTTAGTAGGATGTTTTTATCTTTGAACAAAAAGGGTTCTTTTAGCATTTCTAGCGCGGCCCCAGTTCTTTCCTGCGATCTGATACGATGTTTCGTCATGCGAATTAGCAGCACCGGACGATTTTTCCCGGAAAGTTTACGCGATTTAAAGACAATGAATACGGTTGTCTAGCATGACGCGCATTCGGATCTATAGTTAAACAGGGCATAGCCTGGAAGAACTGAGCGATGAATTAGTTTCCAGATTGAATTCTTCGCCATTTTCTTGTTGTCTGTTAGAGGCAATGCGTTGCAAGAATTTTGTGGCATTGTCAATATGAAGCATTGGATTTGCAGGCCGTATCTGGTTGCTGAACAATAAGTTGCAGGATTGGTCTCGACTTTTGGTCTCCTGAAAAGCTAAATCTCGTACTGCGATCAGAACACGCATTGGGGGTTTTGGTGCGAAGCAACAGGTGAAGATTCGTTCGTTGGCGCTGGCGCGTCTTAACTTTGTGTATGAGTTGGCAGTTTTGATGCTATTCCGTCGCAATACTCGCGACGCAACAAGCGTTGGATACTGTTTTAAGTTAAAAAGAAGAAAAATTGGCATACATAATAGTATTACTGGAAAAATGACTATAGCTTACCGACCTGAAATCAACGGCCTTAGAGCAATAGCTGTTTGTTCTGTTTTGCTCTCACACGCCAAGTTTGAAGCATTTGCAGGAGGCTTTGTCGGAGTCGACATATTTTTTGTAATAAGCGGTTATCTGATAACAAGCATTGTGCTTCGGGACTATGAGTCCGGGACCTTTTCCTTCCTGGATTTTTACGTGAAGCGCATGCGCAGACTGCTGCCGGCCCT
This sequence comes from Stappiaceae bacterium, assembly GCA_039976075.1. Lineage (GTDB taxonomy): Bacteria > Pseudomonadota > Alphaproteobacteria > Rhizobiales > Stappiaceae > JBDWFY01. The sequence continues at coordinate 58,216 of JBDWFY010000018.1, read as the reverse complement.
GTTTGTCGTTTTGTTTTTTTGTTTTCTGTTTTCCTATGCGCTTTTGCCGGTGGAACGGCTTCGAGATTTCGCTCGAACAATAACTACCGTTGTTTTTTTCTTCTCAAATTTTCACTTTATGAATCAAGGTGGGTATTTCGACCTGAGCGATTCGTTCCGGCCGCTCTTGCATACTTGGAGTCTAGGAATCGAGGAGCAATTTTATATTGTTTATCCGATTTTTCTGGTTGTTTTGAGGGCTTTTTCGAGAAAATTGTTCATCGTAGGATTGGTATTGGTATTCTTAGGTAGTATTTTTTTGTCTGAGTATTTGTCTGTCGTAGACGAAAGAGCAAATTATTTTTTGCCCTTTACCAGGGCGTGGGAACTGTCGGCCGGTTGCCTCCTTGCAACCTTGAGCACCGCATTCTTGGATCGCGTATCCGGCATCTGGCGCGAAATTGCAGCATTGTCCGGCATCGCCGCCATAGGTGTTTCCCTCGTGTTGTTGACACCCGAATTTGCTTATCCAAGCCTTTGGGCTCTAATACCAGTTTCTGGTACTGTTTTGGTGTTGGCAATGGCTGATGGAAGGACATTCGTTGGGAAACTGCTATCAACCAAACTTTTGGTGTTTATAGGACTTATCAGCTATAGTCTTTATTTGTGGCACCAACCGGTTTTCGTTTTTTCCGGGTTCGTATTTGGCTCGGAGAACCTTTCGGAAGTGGGGTATGCAGCTCTGATTCTACTGTGTATTTTGCTTGCCACACTCACTTACATCTTTGTTGAGACACCGGTACGCCAGCGGCGGATGGCGAAAGGCAGTCCCCAGCTCATTGCGATTTCTGTGATGGTCTGCGTGGCCTTTGTAGCTTCATCTCGCCTGACGGTCATCTACGGAAAACAGGCCTTACCATTTCGATCAAATGCCGTAACCGACCTGGATACGCGGCTTAGGCGAAATCTAGGGGTGACAGCGGACTGCGGTCGGTTCCCTGGCGGCGCCGATTATTGCAGGACATCTTCGAAGCCGACGATTGCAGTCTGGGGTGACTCACACGCTCGCCATGCTGCCGGCTCCGTCTTGGCTGCAAATCCGGATGCAGAAATCATTCAGTTTTCAGGGAGCGGATGCCCGGCACTACTTAATATTGCGAGCGCAAGAAGAGGCGTTGACTGGGCAAGAAACTGTATTGCTTTCAACGATAGTGTCATGGACTGGCTAGAGAAAAGTGAGACGGTAAAACACGTGGTTCTCGCCTCCGCTTTGCTGGACTTCAAAGGTAGACAAAAAGTGATGACAGGCGAAGGCTCCATGGCTCTGTCGGACTCTCAAATGATAGCAACGAGGCTGACCGGGCTAATCGATTGGATACGCTCGCGTGATATGGAACCGTTTTTGTATTCATTCACGCCCACGAACGGTACAAATGTTGGATATTGTTATTACAGAATATTGCTTTTCGGCAGGAAGAATACACATTGCGACATGAAGAACAAAGATATTCTGGAATCTGCCGCAGACCGAATTGGAATATTCGAGTTGGCGAGTACGGATGTGCAATCGCTGTATTTACCCGATCTGCTTTGTTCCAAAACCAAGTGTGAAATGATGCCGGAAGGTACACTTCTCTATAACGATGGCCATCACCTTTCTTACGAAGGCGCGAACTATGTAGGAAAGAAATCCAACCTCTATCAGTTGGTCAATGGCGCGGCTGCTGCGAAGGAATAACCTCGCTTATTTGTCTGAAACCAACCAGCCGCCTTCACCGGCGCATTCGATCCGCTTCCGGGGCGAGACAGCAGCCTTGTCCTAGGATTTGCTTGCCCCTTTTGCGATATGTTTCGCCAGCCGCTCAATCTCTCGTCAGCATAATTTCATTCGGTTTGCCGGATAGGATCGCAGAGTGGCGGTGCAACAAGTTTTGGACCTTCGTTTGCCGGTCTTTCCAGCCCTGTCAAGTGCACATGGTAGTATTTTTTGAGCGAAGAGTAGTCATTCAGTAAAAAAGTCGAGAATTACAAGAAATCCGGCACGCATAATATGATTTATATTATTATAATTCGCAGAGCGAAGCGATAATAATAGTCTTCGGAGCAAAAATTTCAGCTCGAAAATCACGACCCGAATGACTTGTATTGCCAATTGGTTTGATCTCGTCCAGAAATGTGTACGACAAGGGTGACCAATAGCCTTTTTATGCTCACTGTTTTGATGCCTCAGATATTTTATTGGAAAGCATATGCCATAGCTGAGCATGTGACCGCAAGAAATTATGCCTCAATGTATCATTATTGAGAAGAGTCGCTAGGCTTTTCCCATTACTGAATTCCAGAACAGTTGCCTGGCATCGAGAGCGATACACGCCAATTGTTCTGAACCGGCTGTCGTTGCAAATTTTGGCGGCATTGAGGCTAGCTCGTGAACTGAATCTAAGCAGACGAGTGAATAGCCCCCTAGATTCGTGGACGTCTTCTTTCTTAATTTTGAGGCTAGGAGGCCATCATGAGCAAAGCCAATTTCAGTGACGAATTCAAACGAGACGCGGTACATCGGATTACCAAGCGGGGCTATCCAGTTGCTGAGGTTGCGAAGCGCCTGGGTGCGAGCCAGCTTTCGCTCTACGCGTGGAGAAAGAAGTTCTCAACGGCTACGGGTTCTGGCAACGATAATCAGGTCGCTGAGATCCGGCGATTCAAGTGCGAACTGATCCCGGTCACTGAGGAACGTGACATTCTAAAAAAAGGCCACCGCATACTTCGCCAGGGACGCAAAGTGAGGTACGCATTCGTCTCCGAACATCGCCCGCTGTTCTCGGTGCAGGCAATGTGTCGTTGCCTGCGCATCCATCCCAGTGGTTTCTATGCCTGGCTCACGAAGCCGCTGAGCAACCGTTCTCGGGAAGATGCTCGCCAGATTGAACTCATCGCGAAAGCATGGAAAGACAGCAACAAGGTCTATGGGTATCGGAAGCTTCACAATGAGTTGCTGGATCAGGGTGAGACGTGTGGACCCAACCTCGTTGCACGCCTGGCCCGATTGGTTGGGATCAAAGCCCAGATTGGCTACAAGCGCCGGCCGAGCAGTTGTGGTGGCAAACTGTCTGTGAATGTCGACAATACATTGGACAGGCAGTTCGATGTGGTTGTACCCGATAGGGTCATGGACATCACCTACATCCGGACACATGAAGGTATTGTCTATCTGACTGTAGTGATCGATCTTTACTCCCGCCGTGTCGTTGGCTGGTCGATGCAGAACCGCCAAACAACAGATGTTGTGCTGCTGGCATTGCTAATGGCGGTGTGGCGCAGGAAGTCGAAGGACATTGTGCTAGTCCACTCTGACTGAGGCTCCCAGTTCACCAGTATGGATTAGACATCATTTCTGAATCACCACGATCTGGAGCATTCCATGAGCCGGCGTGGAAACTGCCACGACAATGCCGTCGCCGAGAGCTTCTTAAACCTGCTTAAGCGTGAGCGGATTCGGCGAAGGACCTACAAAACCCGAGCTGAGGCAAGGCGAGATGTGTTCGAATACATCGAAATATTCTACAACTCGAAGCGCAAGCATGTGAGGAACGGGATGCTGTCGCCCGTCGTGTTCGAACAGCAGCAAAAAACGAGAACCGACGGCGTCTAGAAAACTCGGGGCTATTCAAAGATCTCCCTCGCGTGAAACCAAGAGCACTCTTAAAGGCAAATGTTGTCGGCTCTCTGTACCCATTTGAATGTGAAGTCACACCTTTCGCAAAGGAGGTGATGCTTGTCTCATTCTTCTTGACTTATCTTGAGAGCTTTATAGAAGCGAGAAGTCGATTTGTTTGGCTGGTGAACGGGTGGCAAGACTGATGGCGGTGGTCGGCCTCGAATTGCTCGAGAAATTTTCAAAAAGGATAGCCTACAAGATAAGGCGAAAGCTCAACTACAAAACGATTTCGATAAGCGGAATAGTTCTCAACACCGATCCGGATTTTGTGCCGAAGGGCATACGCAAGTTGCTGCTTCAGAAGAACTACGAGAGCCCGGAATTGGCATTGGTTCGAGAGGGGCTAACAGCGCAAGATCGTGTCTTGGAAGTCGGTGCGGGTATCGGTTTCGTTGGCATTGCATGCGCGAAAATCTGCGGCCCCGAAAACATATTGTCTTATGAGCCAAATCCAAAGATGAAGCCTGTCATTGAGGCGAATTATGCTTTGAATGGAATGCGCCCGAATCTCCGAAGCAAGGTCGTTGCGACGACTGCCGGTAAGCTGGAGTTCTATTTCTCAGATTCCGTCCTTTCATCTTCTCTTGTAGACCGCAACCAGGGAAGCCCGACCCTCGTCGAAGCGGATGCAATTTCCAGTGTCATCGAGAATTTCCGTCCGTCTGCAATCGTAATGGACGCTGAGGGTGCCGAAATTGGCCTGCTTCCTGCGTGCGACCTTTCAAATGTCTCGACAATCGCGGTCGAAATGCATCCTCATATCGTGGGCGCGCCAGCGATCAGCGAATTGAGAACCTATCTACGGGAACTTGGCTTCATGGAAAAAAAGACGTTGGGAAAGAGTGCGCTATTTCAGAAAGCATCTTGAGAACAGATATGCGTACGCTCTGCTTGGACGCCGCCTATCCCCTTTGGCGCTTCTTGCCGTCCTTAAAACGTGGCCACTTTGGTTAGGAATTCGGCCTCGGCCAGCTCTAACTGGCCGTGATTTGTTTCTTCCCGCTAAAGTCTGTTTTCTGTATCTGCGGCAGCACTGCCAAGCTCGAGCCCGAGTAGCTTGCCGTAGAGGTCGCAAACAATGTCCGCAGAATGCTTTTGCTGCTGAAGCGCAAGAACGTTTACTTGGAATCTCTCCTGGGTTTCGGCACTGGCGGTTACGGTCCCTATCGACTCCACCACCCCCCCCACATCCCCACACGGCGACAACAGCCCCGTCTTACCATGCTCAATCAGCCAACTCGGCCCCTGCGATGCTGTGGCCACGACCGGTAAACCTGCATTCCACCCCTCCAGAATAACATTCCCCAGCGGTTCTTCATCTGACGGACACACAAGAATGTCTGCTGCCTTGAGGAACGGTGTAGTATCTCGTTGCCAGCCGAGGAAGTGGACGCGGTTTTCCACACAACATTCGCCTGCGAGAGATTTTAGCTCTGTGGCTAGTTCACCATCACCAATCAACCAAGCATGAACTTTGTCCGGTAATTTCTGCAGCGCTTTTATGATGAGATCAAACCGTTTTCGGTCGACAAATCGTCCCAGCGCGATCAGGATGGTTGCGTCTTCGGGGGTATCAAAATCCGCGCGATTGGCCGGCGGGATGTTATCCGGAAGCGGGTCCACAAAATTGCTGATCATGTGGGCTCGATCCGCAGGCCAGCCCATTTCTACTGCCTGGCGGATAATCTCCGGGGTATTGCCGATTAAATGTTCCACATTGCCGTAGGTGTGGAAACCGTCGGGGAAATCGCCCAGGCGGAGAAACGTCTTCATTTTAGGACCCGGTTTTGGCATCCATTTGCTGGCGGGGCTCATCCAGCCGAGAGTTGCTGTCGCACCAAAATTTCTGATTTGCCGAGAGATATTCCAGCGGATGAAGTGCCGCTTGAAATGAGAACGGCTGAATCGGATTTCGCGAACGTCGCAATGTTCGGCGAGCTCGTTGCGCCAGGCGCGCCCCGGACGGATGAAGGCGACCTGCTCGACCCCGCGGCGAGCAAGCGCGCGGGAAAGACGGACGAAAAATCTCTCGGCGCCGCCATCAACCCCCAGATGGATATGCGCAAGCTTTTGAGGATTGCGAGAGAAATCAGTGTCCATCAATCACATCGTAGTAGTTGTGTGCTCGGCCCAGCAGTCCGCGCAGGTTTCCTGACCCCTTCATCAATCGTATCAGACCGTAATAGAACAGCTTTTCACCGCGCTTTTGGGCAAATGGTTTGATCACAACACCTGAAATCGTCGCCAAAGTACCAAACAACAACCGCCGCAAACTTTTGGGGATAAAATGAAGGGCAGCTTTCAGGCGTCCTTCACGCAGAACGATGTTGAAGGCGCCGGAAGTTGCTGCCATGTGCATGCGGCTGAGCAGTCGACGGGAAGTTACACGAGAGGCGGGAATATCTTCCTCAACAAAGGCATCGTCTACCCATATCATTTTCACGCCTGCAGCATGGGTACGGCGGAAATAATCTATATCCTCGCTGCCAAATGTCAGGCGCTCATCAAATCTGAGAGACAAGCCGTCTGTACGTACGATGCGCGCGTGCAGCAATACGTTGTTGGTTGGGGCTTCCGTGATCACAGTGCCGGTTGGGCGTGACTTCAGCAGTTGAGATTTCCACCAATGAGGCGCCGGTGTTTCGTAAATGCGCCGGACTGGCCCGTTAGCAACTTCTGCCTTGTGCTCCGCACAGGCGGCAAGAAGCTTTTCAATCCAGTCGGGCTCTGCGCGCTCGTCATCATCAATCAGTGCGATCCACTCCGGATCATGTTCCAGAGCGGCTTCAAGCGCGCAGTTGCGGGCGAAAGGAATGCCTCTTCGTTCTTCGTGGTAGAAAAATACAGGAATTGAGAGCGCTGATTTCAGATCTTCGGCCTGTGATCCGGTAAAGAATGGGACGGCGTCATTTTCCACAACGACGACGACCAACTCGGTCGCCTTGGGAATTGTAAGACGGTCGAGGCTTTCCAGGCAGGATTGCAGCATCTTCGGCCGTTGGGCCGTACACACCGCAATGACCAGTTTTTGAGACATATAAAATACTCGGTCAGTACATTATGTTTGGGTGGGTTTGGCCCAAGAGTTGCCATGTGTCAAAGGAATTTCCGAAGAGCGCACAGGGTCGGCGGTACTCTTTCGAATTGTTGATCCGCAGGGCAGCAGTAAGTGTTTTGGGCTTTTCACGCAGATTGAAAGAAAACGATTCGTGGAGATATGAGCACCCTCAATCGGGCTGAAGGCAGATTGGGAGGATTTGACCCGAACGTCGGCTACTGAGTTCTGCCTGCGTTGACGGGGCGCAAATAGTGTGGCTTGGAAATGCCGTGTCCGCTTGGCCCTAGTGTTGTTTGGTTGAAATTTGTCAGAAGCAATCTGTGTATTGTCAGCGCGGTTGGCTCAGTCTGATAAATCGACGAACCAAGATGTGTTCAATCTTGTAAATATTTATGACGCTAGGGTATTTCGCTCTGCTGCTCGCTATGCTATTCAGCCTTTTTCCCATAGACAGGCGCTGACAGGGGATCGCTTTGCCCGCGGATAAAGGCGTCCGGCTGCTTTTTCCTTCTGTATCGGTGGGAATCGAAGTAGTGAAAGTCCTGTGCAGCAATAGGGATACGGAATTTAATGGCAAATGTCGTCGTCGTCGGCTCGCAATGGGGTGACGAGGGAAAAGGTAAGATTGTCGACTGGTTGTCGGAAAAAGCCGACGTGGTTGTTCGATTTCAAGGTGGTCACAATGCTGGCCACACTTTGGTGATAGATGGCACCAGCTACAAGCTCTCACTTCTGCCGTCCGGTGTTGTGCGCGGTAAACTGTCGGTCATCGGCAACGGTGTTGTACTTGATCCGCATGCGCTTGTTGCCGAAATTGCCAGGCTTGGCGAGCAGGGCGTTGAAGTGACGCCAGATATACTGAGAATAGCCGAGAACACGACGTTAATTTTGTCGCTGCACCGCGAACTTGACGCCTTGCGCGAAAGTTCCAACACAGGCACGCGGATCGGCACCACCAAGCGTGGTATCGGGCCTGCCTATGAAGATAAAGTCGGGCGTCGTGCCATCCGAGTGATGGATTTGAAAAACCTGAGCACGCTGAGGGGCAAGATCGATCGGCTTTTGACCCATCACAATGCTTTGCTGCGCGGTTTTGGGCGAGAGGAAATTTCAGCTGAGGCGATCTTCGAAGAGTTGTCGTCGGTCTCAGATCAGATATTACCCTATATGGACACAGTCTGGCGTCTGTTGGATAATAAAAAACGCGAGGGGCGCCGTATCTTATTTGAAGGGGCACAGGGAGCGCTGCTGGATATCGATCACGGCACCTATCCGTTTGTGACTTCGTCCAATACAATCGCCGGTGCGGCAGCGCCGGGATCCGGAATAGGACCAGATTCGCTGCACTATGTCCTTGGAATCACCAAGGCCTATACAACGCGGGTGGGAGAGGGTCCCTTTCCGACCGAGCAGGAAAATGAAATCGGAGAGTTTCTGGGCACGCGCGGACACGAGTTTGGGACAGTTACTGGCCGGCGCCGGCGGTGTGGCTGGTTTGACTCCGTGCTGGTACGACAAACGGTTTGCACAAGTGGAATAAACGGGATTGCCCTGACCAAACTTGATGTTTTGGACGGGATGGAGGAGCTCAAGATTTGTGTCGGGTATAAATTCGACGGGCAGGAAATCGATTATCTGCCGGCTTCACAGGGAGCCCAGGCGCGCGTTGAGCCGATTTATGAAACGTTGCCGGGCTGGCAAGAGTCCACGGCAGGTGCAAGGACATGGGCTGATCTGCCTGCACAGGCGATTAAATATGTGCGCCATGTGGAAGAATTGATCGGAGCACCGGTCGCATTATTATCGACGAGTCCAGAACGTGATGACACAATCCTTGTCCAAAATCCATTTCAGGATTAACTGTCGTATGGGCAGCATGACAGAATTAGGATAGAACGAGCAGCACAATGGCTGAATATCATGCGGTTCTAAAGCGAGCGATATCTTCGCTGCCGGATAATTCCGGAGCGGCACGGCGTGCCGTGTATCAGCGGGCGCGGGCGGCGCTTGTCAATCAGCTCAAGTCTTACGATCCGCCCTTATCGCCTTCTCAGGTGACGGCTGAGCAGCTTCAACTGGAAGATGCGATCAGAAAGGTGGAAGCAGAGGCCGCTCGTGAAGCGTTCGCGCGTCCACCGGACCCCGGTGCCGGTCGTGCTACTGCAAGCTCTGGCGCGGCTCCACGCACTGACAACGATCCGTCGTTTGCTGCAGCGACCACTAACAAGGGAGAAGGTGTCACCGGAACGGGTGGTGCTATACCGCCTGCGGGTTCTCCTTCGGGAAGTACCGCAAAGCCGGAAACAAGCCAGCCGCAGCCGTCGGCAAACACGATGCCGCCACAGCAATCCGAGCGCGCCAGGCCCGATGCAAGAACTCCCCCGCAACGGGATATTCCAGATCTCGCCGACGTGGAAAATTCCCTTCGAGCAGATGATCCGGGCCGTTATGCGCCGACCGAAACACGTCAACTCGACGAACGGTCCTCTCGTTTACCGCAAATTGTCCTAGCCAGTGTTGTTGGTTTGGTTCTTTTGGGCGCTGCTGCGCTTGCCTATAGCCAGCGTGACACAATCAGTGATCTTTTTGGTGGTGAAACCACAATTGCCTCCACAAGTGGCGAATCGGAGACCCCGGTCACCGAATCTGCGGCAGAGGACGGATCGTCCAAAAAAGATACAGCACGTCTGTTGACCGGCGGTGATAGCGAGTCTGTTATTACAGAAGACACGCGAAGCGTTCCCACCACACGGATCGTCACCAAATCAGAAGCTGAGACCACGGTGCCACAGGACCAGCTTCAGCCAACAGGTGGACCGGCGCCCCAGGTCGAAACGATTGTTCCTGCCGAACAGGAACCGGAGTTGCCGATAGCAACAGAAAGCACGCCAACGACGGGTGGTGAAACGGAAAGCCTTGCGACTCCCGCCGCGGAGCCTTCAGAGGCCACCGGTTCAGATACGGTTGCGTCGATTGAGCAGCCCGGCACTGACACGACAACGCCGGCGGGTGAAATTGCAGCACCGTCTTCGGACAATGGACTGGTTGCCCAGCGTTCCATTCTCTATGAAGAGGGCGCGGAAACGGGATCGTCCGGTGTCGCTTCCAAAGGTGATGTTGTCTGGTCAACGGGTGCCGATACATCATCGACGGGGACCACTCACACAGCCTTGAAAGCGTCAGCACGGATCGAGGACAAAGGTGTTCAGGTGGATGTTTCAATCCGCCCCAATGACGACGATGCGCTGCCAGCGAGCCATTTGATTGAAATTCGTTTCGATCTGCCGGACGATTTTGCCGGATCGGGAATTGCCAATGTTCCCGGCCTAATCATGAAGACGACCGAGGAGGCTCGTGGCGATGCGTTGATTGGCGCGTCGGTCAAGGTGGCGGAGAATTATTTCTGGGTCGCCTTGTCGTCGCTCGAAAACGAGCGTGATCGCAACCTGGCCCTTTTGAAGGATCGGGGATGGATTGACATTCCGGTGCTCTACAATAACGGCAAACGCGCCATTATCACGCTCGAAAAGGGCGTGCCGGGTGACAAAGCTGTCGAGACTGCCTTTGCATCCTGGCAGACCAACTAAAGAACGATCTGTTCTCGTTACAGATCGTTCTTAGTCCACCGATCATCCCAGTTGATGGTACAACGCTCACGGCCATTGCATATTTCAAGCTGGTTCCCTTCAGTGAAAGAATGCCAGTCGATCTAATTTGATTTTTTTCTTGCTTTTGCGAAACTCTCAGACCATTTTGTGCCTTGTTCCGAGGGGTGCTTCTTACGAAGCTGAGATGAACGAGCAGAGACGATTTCTGTTTACGTTCGAACCCTTCGAACCTGATCCGGGTCATGCCGGCGAAGGGACGGGAACCTGAGCCACTTTTCCCGGATCTCCGTGTTTTTTCTCAGGCGTGTGAGCCTGACACAGGGGATCCTATGTCTGTCTTTAGAATACGCAAAGCGTTTTGCGAAACGAGCGCTGTCGCCTGTTGGGTAGTCGACCCGGCGTCTCGAACGAATGTGCCAGGAACAATGCCGTGACCCGACATGGTATTGTTCACGCTCTGTTTGTTGGGATTGTTGTTCTTGCATTCTGGCAAGCGCTGGTGGTCGTCCTGGATCTACCACGCTTCATGCTGCCCGCGCCCTATCAGGTATTCCTTGCACTGGAGCGGCGGTTTGGGTTTTTCATGCATCACGCGTCCATCACGGGGCTGGAAACTGTATTAGGGCTGATTTTCGGCACTCTGAGCGGCATCTTTGTCGCTTTGACAATGAGCCTTTTTCCCATCGCAAGACGGCTGGTCATGCCGCTCATCGTCATCTCGCAGGCTTTGCCGGTTTTTGCGATCGCGCCATTGCTGGTTTTGTGGTTCGGATTCGGAATCGCTTCGAAGGTGGTCATGGCGATGCTCATCATCTTTTTTCCCGTTGCCTCCTATTTTTACGACGGATTGCGACGCACAGACCCCGAACTCGTTGATCTCGGTCGCCTCCGTCGTGCCAATCAACTTCAGATGTTGCTGCATATCCGCGTTCCAGCCGCGTTACCTGCGCTGTCCTCTGGCCTGCGGGTGAGTGCCGTATTTGCACCCATAGGTGCGATTGTTGGCGAATGGGTGGGATCGTCTGCCGGACTGGGCTTCATCATGCTGCAGGCGAATGCCCGCATGCAGACCGACAGCATGTTTGCCGCTCTCTTTCTTTTAGCACTCATGGCGCTGGCACTGCGTTACAGCGTCGCCTGGCTCACCCGTCAAATGGTGCCCTGGCAAACCGAAACATGAGTAGAAATCGATCAGAAACCTGGAGATCCGAATGAAAATTTTGCCGTCTTTTCTTGTTGCTGTCTTATTGTTGATATCAACACCCGCCATGGCAGCGGACAAACTGACATTGCTGCTCGACTGGTTCGTCAATCCCGATCACGCACCTGTCATTGTTGCAAAACAACTGGGATATTTCGAGCGGGAAGGGTTGGATGTTGAAATCATCGAGCCGGCGGATCCCAGTGCGCCACCCAGGCTTGTTGCAGCAAATCAGGGTGATATCGCAATTTCCTACCAACCGGTATTGCATGAGCAGATCAAAGCCGAACTCCCGCTGATGCGGATAGGGACGCTGGTCGAAACACCACTCAACAGCCTGATCGTTACCAAAGACGGTCCGATCAAGAGCCTTGCCGATCTCAAAGGGAAAAAAATCGGGTTCTCTGTCTCGGGATTCGAGGATGCGATGTTGATTGCGATGCTGGGATCCGTCGACCTTTCCGTGGCGGATGTCGAGCTGATCAACGTCAATTTTTCGCTATCACCGGCATTGCTGTCCGGCCAGGTTGATGCGGTGATCGGTGCCTACAGAAACTTTGAACTCACGCAGATCAAGTTGGAAGGCCGCGAAGGAACCGCCTTTTATCCAGAGGAAAACGGTGTCCCCGTTTATGATGAGCTCATTTACATCGTCCACAAGGACAAGCTGGGTGATGACCGTTTCAAGCGTTTCATGAAAGCCGTCGAAGATGCGACCATCTATCTGACAAACCATTCGGAAAAATCGCTTGAGGCTTTTCTGACGGCGTATCCAAATCTTGATGATGAGCTCAACAGAACTGCCTGGGTTGATACACTACCAAGATTCGCAAAACGCCCCTCGGCTCTTGATGCAGGGCGTTACAATCGTTTTGCCGAATTTATGAAGAAAAACGGCCTTATTGATCAAGTTGTTCCGGTAGACACCTACGCAGTTGAATTGCAGTAGGGGAACAATCCTGCTCTGAGAAAGAGAAAGGCCCGCCGAAGCAATTCGGCGGGCCTTTGTATTTTGGAATTGAACCTCTTCAAAGGTTTCACTCGAAGAGGTTGGGGCTTAGCTTGCCGATGTCAGGGCAGGGCGGGAATCCATTTCCCGGGCACTGCGCCGCACCGCTTTCTGGACTTTCTCAAATGCCCGTACCTCGATCTGACGCACCCGCTCCCGGCTGACGCCGAATTCGGTGGAAAGTTCTTCCAGCGTGACGGGATCTTCGCTTAGCCGTCGGGCTTCGAAAATCCGCTTTTCGCGATCATTGAGCACATCCATGGCATTGCGCAGCATTTTGCGCCGGGAATCGAGTTCTTCCTGACGGGCGAGGATGGTTTCCTGGCTGTCACTTTCATCGACGAGCCAATCCTGCCATTCGCCGGATTCTGATTCAGCGCGGATTGGTGCGTTCAGCGATGTATCGCCGGAGAGCCGGCGGTTCATCGATACGACCTCGGCTTCCGAAACGCCCAAACGCTCGGCGATCAGCGCGACTTGATCAGGCTTAAGATCACCTTCTTCAAGTGCCTGGATCTGGCCTTTCATTTTACGGAGATTAAAGAACAGGCGTTTCTGATTGGCAGTGGTGCCCATTTTTACCAGGCTCCACGACCGCAGAATGTATTCCTGGATTGAAGCTTTGATCCACCACATTGCATAGGTCGCCAGCCGGAATCCGCGTTCAGGATCGAAGCGTTTTACCGCCTGCATCATGCCGACATTGCCTTCTGAGATCACTTCTCCGATCGGTAATCCGTACCCACGGTAACCCATGGCAATTTTTGCAACCAATCGGAGATGGGACGTCACCAGCTTTTCAGCGGCTTTGCTATCGTCGTGCTCGTGATATCGTTTTGCCAGCATGTACTCTTCCTGAGGTTCCAGCATCGGGAACTTTCGGATTTCGCCCATGTAGCGACTCAAACCGCCTTCACCGGCGGTAAGTACAGGAACCGAAGATCGGGCCATTTCAGCACCCCCTTTTGACTATGTGATGTCCCCGGTTGACCGGCGGACACGGTTCCGGTCTCCTTCGATGGCAGAACCGGAATGTTTCATATAGGTATATTTTCGCTCAATTCATCGCCAAAGGCTTCTAAATAATTCGTAATGTTGCCAGAAGCTTCTCAAAATCGTCAGGTAACGGGCTTTCAAATCGCATGGTTTCGCCACTCACAGGGTGTTCAAAAGCCAGCAATCCCGCGTGCAGCGCTTGCCGGCCAAATGCAGCTGCTACGCTTTGGGCTGCCTCGGGTAATCGGCTTATCTTGGTTTTGTAGTGCGCTCCGTAATCTACATCACCAATTAGTGGATGTCCCATATGAGCCATATGCACTCTGATCTGGTGTGTTCTGCCGGTCTCAAGCCGGCATTCAAGCCGTGATACGAGCACTTCTTTATCCGCGGGACCAAATCGTTCTTTAATCTGCCAATGAGTAACTGCATGGCGTCCGCCGATGCGCACCACGGCTATTTTCTGGCGATTGGCCGTAGAACGAAAGAGAGGTGCATCGACTGTTCCCTTCAGATGAGGCGGCGCGCCCCAGACCAGTGCCTGGTAGGCCCGTTCCAGCGGACCTGTTCGGCCGTGATCAGCAAATTGTGCCGCCAATCCCTGATGCGCCCCATCGTTTTTTGCGACAACCAGCAGGCCGGTTGTATCTTTGTCCAGGCGATGGACGATGCCCGGTCGCTTCACCCCTCCAATACCGGATAGGCTGTCGCCACAGTGATAGAGCAGGGCATTCACCAGTGTACCCTGCCAGTTGCCGGCAGCAGGATGAACGACCATGCCGGCGGGTTTGTTGATGACAATAACGTCATTATCTTCATAGGCGATGGTGAGTGGAATATTCTCGGGTTCAGGATCGGCTTCAATTGGCGCGGGACGATTGACAAGAAATCTCTCCCCTGCGTTGACCCGATAACTGGGGTCCTCTATTTTCCGCTCTCCAAGACACACTTCTCCGCTTTTGATCAGCGTTTTGATCCGACTGCGACTGATTTCGGCAATCTGTCCGGCCAGATAGGCATCAAGGCGTTGGCCTTTATTTTCCTCGGCGACCGTTAGGTCAAACGGCGCCGATTCTTCGTCAATGGACTGATCTGACATGAATAATCCTGCTCACGATAACGACCAGGAACCGGAACTTGATCCGGCCGCGCAACGAATACAGCAAAAACTGCGCCGGCTCCTGATGGGATCGAGCTTTATCATGGTTCTGGGACTAATTGCTGTTCTGGCTGCCATTATATATCGGATAAATCGCGATGATCCATCCGCATCCGATACTCTGTCGCTTGCGGCGACAATTGCCATCGATGAGAATGCCAGCATTAAGAGCGTTCAGGTGGACGGTGACCGGATTTTCGTGCTTGTCGACGAGAATGGTGCAACTGCGTTGCTTATGATTGATGCAGGAACGGGACGATTGTTGAACCGAACAGAATTCGTTGCTCGATAAATATTGTTTGCGAACAACATTTTGGGCTTGAACAGTCCCATCCGAGCAGGTATACCCCGCTTCCGTCGCTTGGTAACAGGCTGACTGCTGCGCCCATCGTCTAGCGGTCTAGGACGCCGCCCTTTCACGGCGGAAACAGGGGTTCGATTCCCCTTGGGCGTACCATTTTTCCAATTTATCTGTTCAGGTCGATAAACGCATCTCCCGATGCGTTTGGACGCTTTCATGGAAGCCAAACAGAACCGCAAATTGGTGCTATTTGCGGTTTTCTGCGCGTCTGATGTGGCGAGGCGACGGACCTGTGTCGGGCCGCGGATTGGGGTTTGCCAATACCGGTTTCTGGCTCGGGTCGCCCCGCCTGTCTTCCCGCCACAAAACAAACAGTCCGCTGGCAATAATGACTGTTGCGCCGACACCAACCCATTTGTCCGGGATATCCTGAAAAAACAGGAAACCGTACAGAACCGCCCAAAGCATTTGTGAATATTGCAGCGGTGCAACCATGACAGCCGCTGCGCGCCGATAGGCCGCGATGATAAACAGTTGTGCCACCGTTGCCATCACGCCAACGGTGGCCAGCAATCCCAGATCAACAAGGGCGACCGGCTGATAGACGAACGGCATGATGAAACTCATGGCGAGCATATTGGCCAGCATCGGATAGAGGATGAGTACGGCACTACGCTCTTCTGCGCCGATCTTGCGAACAACAATGGCGGAAAACGCAGAGCACGTCGCCGCACCGATTGCTGCAAGATGCCCAAGACTGAGCGCTGAATAGCCCGGCCTCAGAACGATCATAACCCCCGTCAGGCCCACGATTACCGCAATCCAGCGCCGCAGGCGTACGACTTCGCCCAATAATGGAACGGAGAGGGCAGTGATAAGCAGCGGGGTTGCAAACAATAGTGCGTAGGTTTCAGCCAGCGGCAACACTGTAAAAGCATAGAACGCGCATGCCATGCCGACCATCATCGTCACGGTACGCATCGCAACCAGCCAAGGGTGAACCGGCCTCAAATTGGCATGAGCACGATCGGCCGTCAGCATCAGCGTCACCGGGAGAAAAGCGAACAGAACCGAAAAGAAGATAATCTGGAACACCGAATAGGTGCTCCCCAGATATTTGATGACGGCATCATGAGTGGCAAATATTCCAAACGCCAGCAGTCCGAACGCTGCGCTTTGGCCAACAGAACTTTTTGCTGCGGCTTCTACCTTCATAATCTTGTCCCAGTTTTTCTGAACGGTCGGATGCCGGGGGAGGGACTCTGCCCTGAAGCGTCAGATCAACCATCGTGACGCACACGCCGAGTGTTTATCGTTTCGCAGACAAATGCAATCGCACGCGTCGAGATATGCACCTCGTGTACGCGATAATCGACTTAGCCTGCGTTGTCTGAGTTCGTTGGAAAATGCGTAACCGCGTCGCCGTCGACCCAAACCGGCCATTTCAGGAAAGCAGCTTGAAACCGCTCCGATGTCGTATGCCCTTGAAGCCATGCTTTCAGGTTGGGGAGAGGAAATGCATCGAACCACTGACGGTCGGTGTTGGCGAACTGCCTGACAAACGGATAGATCGCATGATCGGCAAGGCATTCCCTATTGCCGAAGAGATTCTCTGACAACGCCAGCCGGGCGTCCAGTTCTGCCAAAAACTCGACCCCCTTCTGCCGATGTTCGAGGGGGTCTGCGCCCTCAAATCGATTGGCATACTTATAGTGATCCAGGTGGTTTTTGAACGGGAACTCACACTGATCGATCAATGTGTGCATTTGATCCGGTGTCCCCGTCTCCGGCATGAGCCAACGCTCCGGATCATTTTGCCCAAGAGCCCAGAGCATGATGTCCAGACTTTCTTCAAGCACAGGCCCTTCAGGCAGCTGAAGAACAGGCACCGTGCCTTTGGGAGAGATTTCCAGCATATGAGCAGGTTTGTTCCGCAGGATGATTTCCCGCAGCTCGCAGACCAGTTCACTCACATGCAGCGCAAGTCGTGCACGGATTGCATAGGGACAGCGCCTGAATGAATACAGTATCGGCTTTTGCGTGGCACCCATGTGGTTTCAAATGCCCCTTGTGCGGTTTCATTGACTGTGTTGGACAACAGCATTGGTGCAATCTTCTGCATCAACGGCTCGATGGGGTCAAACATCTTGGCAAGCGCAGCCTCACATCCTATGTCTTTGCGACAGAGTTCTGACTACCTCCCATAAGGCTGCCAAAATGACCGACATCGAAAATCCGCTTCTGCAACAATGGACCACACCTTTTAAGGTCCCTCCCTTTGAATTGCTGACGGTGGACCATTTTCGGGATGGTTTTGATCAGGCGCTGCAACAGCACCGGGCCGAGATCAACTCCATTGCGGACAACGAGGCTGAACCGACATTTCAGAACACGGTGGCTGCACTGGAGCAATCCGGTAAGGCATTGGACAAGGTCGCCGGTACTTTTTTCAACCTGACCGGTGCGCATACAAATGAGGCTCTACAGGGATTGGAACGGGAAATTGCGCCACAATTGGCCCGGCACAGCAATGAAATGCTGCTGAACCGCAAACTGTTCCTTCGTCTTGAGACACTCATGAATGCGGGGGCGTCTCTTGGCCTTGATTCCGAACAGGCGCGCGTTCTTGAGCGGTATGTGACCAGGTTTGAACGCGCAGGAGCACGACTGGTTGGCGAGGAACGGGATCGCGTGGCTGCGATAACCCAGCAACTCGCGGAGTTGACAACGAATTTTTCGCAGAATTTGCTGTCCGATGAAAAGGACTTCGAACTGTTGCTTGAAGCAGAGGAAGATCTGGCAGGATTGCCGGACTTCCTGATCGAGGCAGCGCACCAGGAAGCGAGCGAAAGGGGGTATGAAGGTAAATATCTCATCACACTGAGTCGTTCCAGTATCATGCCGTTTCTTCAATTCTCTTCCCGGCGGGACTTGCGTGAGAAAGCGTTCAGGGGATGGACAAGCCGGGGAGAAAATGGCGGTGCGACAGATAATCGCCAGCTCGTGAGGCACATTGTTGCCCTCAGAGCAGAACGCGCGCGATTGCTTGAGTATGAAAGCTATGCCGATTTTCGCCTATCCAACGAAATGGCGAAGACACCAACTGCGGTACGCGACCTGCTGATGGCTGTTTGGGAACCGGCGCGTCGCAGAGCTGAAGAAGAGCAGCGAAAATTGCAGGACATAGCAGCTGCGGAGGGCGAGAATTTTACCATCGCGCCGTGGGATTGGCAGTATTACGCCGAAAAACTCAGAAAACTGGAACATGATATCAATGAAGCGGAGTTAAAACCCTATTTTCAACTCGATCGCATGATCGAGGCCGTATTTTACACCGCGAACAAACTGTTTGGTCTGACCGTTAAAGAACGGCACGATCTGGATCTCTATCATCCCGATGTCCGCGCTTTTGATGTTTCCGACCGCGAGGGTGCGCATATCGGTTTGTTTCTTGCGGATTTCTTTGCACGTCCCTCAAAGCGCAGCGGTGCGTGGATGAGCTCGTTTCGTGATCAGCAGAAACTGGCCGGCGATATCAGGCCGATCGTCGTTAATGTGATGAATTTCTCCAAAGTGCAAGAGGGGCAAACGCCGCTGTTGTCCTTTGACGACGCACGGACGCTGTTTCATGAATTTGGTCATGCACTGCATGGTCTTCTCTCTGATGTAACTTATCCGCTGTTGTCCGGTACCAGCGTATCTCGGGATTTTGTAGAGCTCCCCTCTCAACTGTTTGAACACTGGTTGTCCGAGCCTGAGATACTCAGCCGGTTTGCAACGCATTACAAAACCGGAGAACCGATGCCCCAGGAGCTGTTGAAGAAGCTGCTCGCAGCAGAGAATTTCAATCAGGGCTTTGCAACGGTTGAGTATGTTTCGACGGCAATCGTCGATCTCGAATTGCATCTGCTGAAGGACGCAGATGATTTGGATGTGTCTGTCTTTGAAGAGGCTGCGCTGGCCAAGCTGGACATGCCCAAAGGGATAACGATGCGGCACCGTACGCCGCATCTAGCTCACGCGTTTTCCGGTGAAGGATACTCTTCGAGTTACTACAGTTACATGTGGGCTGAAGTCATGGATGCAGACGCATTTGCCTGCTTTACCGAGGCGGGAAATGTGTTTGACCCCGGTGTTGCTCAGCGTCTCAAGGACCACATCCTTTCAGCTGGAAACAAGCAGGACCCCGTCGATGCCTATTTGGCTTTTCGCGGACGCATGCCGAAAATCGACGCGTTGATGAAAAAGCGTGGACTTGCAGCCTAGAGGGATATTGGGAAAATCTGGAGCAGCTCGTACGGTCCAATGGTCGTGCGACCATGCTCCAGTCAATTGAATGGGCTGCCGATCATCAAACGGCCAGTTGGATTCGTCTGAATTGAAGCTGTTCTACAGAACGGCTGCGATGGTTCTGTCTAATCCCAAAGGTCAAGAGCGAATCGATAGGTTACGCCCACGCCGACAGTAAACTGATCCTTGCTGCCGTTTTCGGCAATTGGGGAATCTGCTGCGTCCAAGACCAAGCGGTCATATCCGGCTTCCAGATGCAAACGGAAATCTTTGGTAAGATCGTAGGTGGATAACGCCTTGATCCCGACACTTTTAATGCCCGCATCAGCTTCGTAGGCAGAATTAATCACTGGTGAAGCGGTCGCCTCTGCTGCGGTTACACCAAAATAAGTGTCCATGTAATTGTTATCGGCAAAGGCGACTCTTGGGCCAGTCCGGATGTTCCACCGATCTGTCGGGTCGAAGATCGCATTCACGCCGGCCTGGCCAACAAAGCCGTTGTACCCGCCAAAACCACGCCGCACTTCGACAAAACCTTCGAACATGCCATATCGATAGCCTCCACCCAAACCGAGTTCGTAGGCTGTATCGATATCTCTCAGTCCGGTCAGAGAGTTACTGTCGCCGGCATTACGTTCGCCAATCACATTGAATGTGGGATAGAAGAAAAAGCCTCTGGTTGTTTGGTCCTCGCCATCGGCAACTTCACCCAGATACGGAAGTTTCAGATAGTCCAGGCGAAAAATCGGTACCGGATAAACAAGATAGCTATCGGCCCCATCATACCGGGGTTGCGTGCGAACGCCCACACCAAGGTGAAATATGATTTCTTTGTTGTGACTGGCTTTTTCTGCCATTTCGTAGGATTCAGCAGGATCAGCGGCGTGCGCGATTGCTGTCGTGGCCATCAGGGATGAAAGCACCAGTCCCAAGCGTATTTTGTTCATTTTTGTCATTCCACATGGCAAAGTAAAGGCGTCAATCTCTTATAGATCAGTTTGATATTGAAAGAACCTTTACAAAACAGCCCGATTGGCCCCGGCTGTGTTCAGCGGGCACTATTCTTGCGGATGTTGCTTGAATGAAACAGTTTAGTGCGACGAAATCGAATTTGCTGTCTTGCTGAAACTTATTTTCGGCGGGCACAGGCTTCAACTGGTCGGGAGTCTTTTCAGCACGGGGTGTTTTTTAGAAGAAGGTGAGCGGACCTCGACAACGGCGGGATGATTCTTTGTCTCGGTCTTTGGCGGCGCGACATCATATCCATCAGCGGAGCCCAGTCGCAGTTGCTGAATTTTGTCAGCGAGACTGTTGACGCTGATACCGCCTTTGGCAGCGCTATCCTTGAGGATTTCATCGACCGGGGAGGCGGTACCTTCCATTGTCGCAGCAAGGGCAGCGACCTGCGCAGCAAAATCGGTCAGCTTTTCACGAGTTATATCCAGGTTCTCCGACTGGGCGTGGTTGTTGCTCAGTATCTGCATGCGTGCCTGCAATGCTGCGTTTTCCGCTTTCAGCCCGTCTCGCTCAACCCTGGCAGCGGCGAGCTCCCGATCAGCAGACTTCCGTTCACTTTCAGAATTCGCCAGCGCCTTATCTAGATTATCGCCGGGTTTGGCATGCGCCAACTCGTGTTCCAGTTTTTCAAGTTTCTGGGTAAGATCGAGAACTTTCTTCTCTTCAGCCTTCAGGGCATTTGATTTGCGACCGCGTTTTGGCTTCGCAGATTCCTGTTCGGCGGCAAGTTCAATATTGGCAATTTTTTGCTGGGATAGTTCGAGCTCTTTGACCAGATACAGTTTGGTCTCTTCGGCTTTTTCCAACTGACGCGCCAGCCCGGAAACTTCGCTGTCCAGCGCAATTTGCCGTGTGGTATCAATTGTCTGCTTTGTCTTTTCGTTTGCGAGCTGATTTTCCAGCCGGGCGATCTCAGCACGGGCCTGTTCTAGCTTGTTCCGTTCCTGGCGGAGCGTATTTTCCAGAAATTGACGATCAGCCGGAACACGCACTGGTCCGCTGGACGTATTGCCGACACGCGGTGCAGAAATCTGACTCTGCAGATCAGAGATCTCGGTTTCAAGTGATTCCACTTGTCGGTTCTTCTGATCCTGCTCCGCCAGCAATTCGGTGATTCTCTGACGCGTCCTGTCCAGATCTATGCGCTGAAGATTGGCATTCTCCTGGAGCTTCGTCGCATTGAGTTCCAGACGGCGTGTTTTGATTGAATATTCTGCTCGCATCAGGTCGCGTGCGGCCGCTGCTTCATCCTGATTCATAGGGCTCATTGCTTCGATTTCGCGCTTCGTAAGCCTGACCGCACGCCGCCAGACGGACGGCAGCATCATGAATGCCAGCAATCCCGCGACGGCAAACCCAAGGGCAAAATAAAGCAGCGTCTCAATCAAAGTTCAAACCCAAGTCGATTACAAAGTTGGCGGCTCCAAAATTCGTTGGTACTGATTAGCCGACCTGACAGCGAATACCAAGGGGCAACTCGCTGCCATACTTAATCCAGGCCGCCTGAAAATTCAGAATGGGTTCCAGGTTGGCCGTTTCGTGAATTTCAGGTATCCCGCATTGATGCCGAGCCGGGCGCCGACGCCGGACCTGACTGGAACAACATAGATGCCGTTGTTCGCAAGCACCGTCATTCCAAACCCTCCGACGAGGTAGGCCGAGCCATCTACTCCGACATATCTGTTCATCATGGCATTGGTTGAAGGCAGATTATAGACAAGCATCATAACCCGGTCACCATCGGCGCCGAAATCGAAGCCGATAGAAGGGCCTTGCCAGAATATTTTGTGAACGCCCTGGTTTCGGGTGTGCATGTCCCCTTCACCATAGCGAAGTCCGGCGACAAAGGCTCCAGACCCTTCCTGACCCAGGATATAGGCATTGGGTTCGCCATATCGCGAAACTGCCGTCTCAACAACTGAGGCGAGGCCGCCTGATACGGTCCCGAAAAACTGGTGACCCGTTTCGAGGATCGCCTGTTCTGAATATGTATTGGGAGATGAAGAGCCCCCCGCAGTGGATTGCGCAGCGGCAACAACGGGTTGCAACAACGTTAACAAAAGAAGCGGAAGCAGGTAGCGTCGGCACGTAGGAAGCATTACTCAATCTCGTTTACTTCTGGAATTAATTACGATCGTTGCCTTCATCAAGAAAACTGCCAAAAGGTTAATACTTCTGAAATTCCACGGGTATATTGTCAGATATTGGGACATCTTTTGACGCAGAATCGGTAAGAATCTTGATTGACAATCGGGCATGTTCGTGGCGAACCCGCATTCTTTTTTGGCCCGTAGTCCTTGCGAGCTGCGTGATTTCAATTTCTGCAGGTGCTCAAGAACGGTTTGTCTCGGATCCCACGTCCGGCCTGGCTTTGTCCGGATACGATCCGGTCGCCTATTTTGTCGATCGGCGTGCGCGACCAGGTAAAACTGCACATGAATTGACCTGGATGGGTGTTTCCTGGCGTTTCGTTAACAAGGGAAACATGTATGCTTTCAAGGACACGCCCAAGGTCTACGCACCTCAATATGGCGGTCACGGTGCTTTCATGGCAGCGCAGGGCTACACGACCGGCGGAAACCCTGAAGTCTGGACGATCTATCGGCAGAAACTGTATGTTTTCTACTCTCCAGCAAACCGGTTTTCCTGGTTTGCAGATCCGTATCTGTTTACCAGAAAAGCAGATGAGCTTTTTATACCGGCCCCCGAGGGTGTCGGTAACTGATTCAGCTTGAAGTTGAAACTACTTGCTGAGACAAAGAAGTAACGCTATCAGGTCAGGCTGTTGTAACTCTCGGACTTGTTGGGGATTTTATGCGTTTGCCTGTTTTATTTCTTTGTCTTGCTGTAGCTCTTGCATCTTGTCAAACCAGCAGCGCTCCGGTGTCAATTAGTGACCATACGATTGTGCACTATGACAAAGACCACGGTGTTCAGGTTGAATATCAGTCAATAGAAGGCCGGACATATCTGTGGTACCCAGGCAATTCGCGTAGCCTGCCGGGAAAATGGAAAACGCGTTCAAGTGGCAATGAAATATGTTTTCGCTATCCTTCTTATAGCTACAATCCGGTGACGAAAAAAGACGGGGGTGACTGGAACTGTCGATCCATGCGGAACTATGCGGGAAGTGTTCGTTCGTCTTGCCAGGGCGACCCATTTGAGCTTGCCAGCGGAAAAATTCCGTACGTTCTTAAGAGCGGTCGACGTCAACTTGGCAACATAGTTGAAAAGTGTTCCTAGTCGTAACAGCGGACTATGCTCTTTTGACACCTGCTTTTACCTGGACCGCTGTTTCGGTAACCCGGACACACCAGTTTATGCAGTACAAGAAGGCGTGTGTTTCGATCCTGAATGGCACCGATTTGGCAACTCCTAGTCAATTATTGTGAGCTGAGAGTCGAATGCCAATTGAACCGGCAACGTCTTCAACAAACCGGGCTGCAAATGCATGCTGCCTTTTTCGGCGCGGCTGATAACGGCTGCGAGAGCAATGTAGATTTGTAAATGTGCAATACACGCCGACAATATTCTCAAACAGGGCGTAAACCATCGTGGGTAAAGCGGTAGACGTTCTTGGCAGGAACCGGCTGTACGTGTACCTGTGGTGTTTAAATGTCACGAATCAATTGGCTTCAGCACGCTGCCGAAGTTGGTTTGCACGAGGTTGCAATGTCTAAATCCTTTGATCTCAGCTCTCTTGATCTGGCTGCGCTGATATCCAGCCGCCTTTGCCACGATATTATTTCGCCGGTTGGGGCGATCATCAACGGACTGGAAGTCCTTGATGAAGAGGGCAATGAGGATATGAAAGATTTTGCAATGGATCTGATCCGCAAAAGCGCGGGCCAGGCATCGGCAAAGTTACAATTTGCCCGTTTGGCCTTTGGCGCAGCGGGATCTGCGGGTGCAGAAATTGACCTGGGGGATGCCCAATCTGTTGCTGAAGGGTTCATGGCAGGGGAAAAACCGGATTTGGTCTGGGATGTTCCGCGCCTATTGATGGCAAAGAACAAAGTCAAACTTTTGCTCAACATGATTCTGGTTGCCAATCAATGCATTCCGCGGGGCGGAACAGTCACTGTGAGTATGACCGGTGATGCGGAAAACCCCGTGTTTAAGTTCACTTCACAGGGCAAAAACGCAAGAATTCCGATCAAGATTGATGAAGTCTTTATTGAAGAAGATACCGAAACCGTTGATGCACATTCTATTCAACCGATTTATACTTGGTTATTAGCCCGAGAATGCGGTTTGAAAGTAGAATTGGAAAGTGTTGAGGAATCGGTAACCATTTCCGTTCGCTAGAATAACTAAAAGAAAAATTCAATTTTAGTAGGCTTGTTTCAATTTATCTTAACCCTTTGCACTAAAACTGCACCAGAGAACGAATAACGTTCAACCGTCTTGGGAAGGCGGTTAACAGCGGATAGATTCCGGGTGGGTGCTGGCATGGACGATCTCCTTAGGGAATTTCTAACTGAAACAAACGAGAGCCTCGATGTTGTCGATGTAGAACTGGTCAAATTCGAGCAGGAGCCGAATAACGCCAAAATTCTCGATAACATTTTTCGCCTCGTACATACGATCAAAGGCACATGCGGCTTTCTGGGGTTGCCGCGCCTTGAAGCACTGGCTCATGCAGCTGAGACGCTCATGGGCAAGTTTCGCGACGGTGCACCAGTTCGCGAAAATTCGGTTTCTCTCATTCTGACGTCGATTGACCGGATTAAGGAAATTCTGGCGGATCTTGAAAATGCAGAGGGAGTTGAGCCCGAAGGATCGGATGAAGATCTGATTTCTCAGCTTGATGCCATGTCTCTCAGCGCATTTTCCGAAGAGGCTGGCTCTGACACCGAGGCTTCGGAGGAGACGGCCGACGACGTAGCAGCCAGTGAAGCAGACGAGGCTGAACAGACCATTGAACGGCCGCTGCGTGTCGGTGAAGTGCCCCTGGATGACCTGGAGCGGGCCTTTCAGGAGACGGCTGTCGAGGTTGAAATGCCGGTAGACGCCGAGGCTGATGTCGCCGAAGAGCAGGTTGCGGAAGAAAAACCGCCCGAAGCTAAAACCGAAGCAGCGCCGGCCTCCAAGAAGGAAGATGCCAAAGACGCCAAGGCCGCCAAAAAAGACGCGGCTGATAAGCCCAAGCAGGGTGCATCGGTTTCTAACCAGTCCATTCGCGTGAATGTTGAAACCCTTGAACATCTCATGACGATGGTTTCGGAGCTGGTTCTGACAAGAAATCAGTTGCTGGAAATCGTGCGACGTCACGAAGATTCTGAATTCAAGGTTCCACTGCAGCGTCTGTCCAATGTGACGGCAGAATTGCAGGAAGGCGTCATGCAGACCCGCATGCAGCCGATCGGTAACGCCTGGCAGAAGCTGCCGCGCGTTGTGCGCGATCTGGCACAGGATCTGGACAAGACGATCGACCTGGAAATGCTCGGGGCGGATACGGAACTTGATCGTCAGGTTCTTGAAATGATCAAGGATCCGCTGACACACATGGTTCGCAATTCGGCGGATCACGGGCTCGAAACAACCGAAGGACGACGGGCTGCTGGAAAGCCGGATAAAGGCAAGATTACCTTGGCAGCCTATCACGAAGGCGGTCACATCATCATCGAAGTCAAAGATGATGGTAAGGGTCTGCCGGTCGATATGATCAAAAAGAAAGTCATCGATAACGGGCTGTCCACTGAGGCAGAACTCGAGAAGATGACGGACGCACAGATCCATAAGTTTATTTTTGCTGCCGGGTTTTCTACAGCCGCTGCAGTGACAAACGTCTCCGGTCGAGGCGTTGGTATGGATGTTGTTCGTAACAATATTGAACTGATCGGTGGATCGGTTGACCTCAAATCGGCAGAAGGTAAGGGAACAACCTTTATCATCAAAATTCCGCTGACGCTGGCGATCGTATCAACCTTGATCGTCGAAGCGGGTGGTGATCGGTTTGCCATTCCACAGCTCTCCGTTGTGGAACTGGTTCGCGTTCAGAATAATTCCGAGCACAGAATCGAACGGATCAAGGATACGCCGGTGCTTCGGCTGCGCAACAAACTGTTGCCATTGATGCATATGTCGAAAATTCTGGGGCAGGAAAATCCCAAAGAAGTGACGGAAGCATTTGATGAGGACAATGGCTTCATTGTCGTCATGCAGGTCGGAAGTCAGAATTTCGGTGTTGTGGTTGATGCCGTGTTCCACACCGAGGAAATCGTCGTCAAACCAATGTCGACGATGCTGAGAAACCTGACGATGTTCTCCGGCAATACCATTTTGGGCGATGGCAGCGTGATCATGATCATCGATCCAAACGGTGTCGCAAGTGCCATGGCCAGTCAGGCGGGTGGGGTTCTTTCTGAGGAAGAGGAAGAGTCCGGGTCTGAAACTGAAGCAGCCATGAACAGCCATGCGACAACGTCAATGCTGCTCTTTAGTGCCGGTAGTGCAGAACCCAAGGCGGTGCCGCTATCGCTTGTTACGCGTCTTGAAGAGTTTGAAATCGACAAGATCGAACGGTCAAACGGCCGCGATTTGGTTCAGTATCGCGGCTCTTTGATGCCGCTGGTTTATGTCAATGACACTTTGAGCCTCAGGACCGAAGGCACCCAGCCCATGCTGGTATTCTCCGATGCCGGCAGGTCAATGGGACTCGTCGTCGACCAGATCCTGGATATTGTGGAAGACCGTCTGAACATTGAAGTAGGCTCAGATGTGCCCGGTATTCTGGGATCTGCGGTCATTAAGGACAAGGCGACCGAGATCATTGACCTCGGGCACTTCCTGCCACAGGCGTTTGAGGACTGGTTCATTCGAAAGGAACTCAGCGAGCACGCGTTGACACGCTCGCTGCTATTCGTCGATGACAGTTCATTCTTCCGCAACATGCTGACACCGGTTCTGAAAGCTGCGGGCTTTGACGTCACCGTTTGCAGCAGTGCATCGCAGGCCTTTGAATTGCTGGAAAATGGCGAAAAATTCCAGGTTATCGTCAGTGATATCGAGATGCCTGAGATCAACGGGTTTGAGTTCTGTGAAGGTATCAGGCGCGATCAGCGCTTCCGCAGCACACCGGTCATTGCCTTGTCGTCTCTGGTAACACCGGCGTCGATCGAACGCGGTCGTCAAGCAGGTTTTGATGACTATGTCGCAAAATTCGACCGTCCTGGTCTGATTGCGTCGCTCAAGGATGTTCTCTCTGGTGAAATGGAAGCTGCGGCATGAATTCGAACGATAATTTTGCGCCAACCGTTGGCGACACGACACAATATGTAACCGTCATTATCGGTGAACAACTGTTCGGTTTGCCGATTGAGCAAGTCCACGATGTGTTTGTGCCGGATAACGTCACAAGCGTGCCATTGGCACCGATTGAGGTTGCCGGTGTTCTCAATCTGCGTGGTCGGATCGTCACCGCGATCAATATGCGCAACCGTCTGCATCTGGAACCGATGCCGGACGATCAGACGGGAATGGCTGTTGGTATTGAATACAAGAGCGAGTCATACGGACTTGTCATTGATACCGTTGGCGAAGTGTTGACGCTCGCAAACGATTCCAAGGAACCGAATCCCGCAAATTTGGATCAGCGATGGTCCCAGGTCTCCGGCGGCGTTCACCGCCTCGATGGCCAACTGATGGTGATCCTTGATGTCAATCGTCTGCTGGGTTCGATGATGCGCGAACCAATGGCGGCGTAATATATGCCAATCGCCATGTCTGGCGGTAACTAGGAGAACGGACGATGAAAAGCTGCCTCGTCGTTGATGATTCAAGTGTGATTCGCAAAGTAGCGCGTCGTATTCTTGAAGATCTGCAATTCGAGATTAATGAAGCCGAAGATGGCAAGGAGGCGTTGGAAGAATGCCGTTCCGATATGCCTGACGCCATTCTTCTGGACTGGAATATGCCGGTCATGGATGGACTCGAATTTCTGACTGCCCTGCGTCAGGAGCAGGGAGGGGAAAAGCCGGTTGTTGTCTTCTGTACGACTGAAAATGATGTGGCGCATATTGCCAAGGCTATTCGTGCCGGCGCCAACGAGTACATCATGAAGCCGTTTGATCGGGAAATCGTTGAGTCGAAATTTCAGGAAGTCGGCCTCATCTGATTTTCGAATAAATATCGAAAAAGAGTAAAAAATGAATTCTGTATCCACGGCGTCGGCATCAAACACAGCAGCAGAAACCGACCCGATACGGGTCATGATCGTTGACGATTCAGTCGTTATTCGCGGATTACTCGGGCGCTGGGTCGATTCTGAACCCAGCCTTGCGGTAGTCGCTAGCCATCGAAATGGCCAGCAGGCAGTTGATGACATCGAGCGCTCAAATCCAGATGTGGTTCTTCTTGATATCGAGATGCCCGTGATGGATGGTATGACCGCCCTGCCATTGATGCTCAAAAAGAAAAAAAATCTGATTGTTATTATGGCGTCAACACTGACACGTCGTAACGCTGAGATCAGTTTGCGTGCACTGTCTCTGGGCGCTCATGATTATGTTCCCAAACCCGAATCGACAAGTGGTGTAACCACGTCAGTCGATTTTCGCCGTGAGCTGATCGACCGTTGCAAAAACCTCGGGCTTGTTGCGAAAAAAAGCAGGGTGACTGCGCGTCCGGCGAGGCCAATGCGTGCCGAAATTGCCAAACGGCCTGCCTCCGGTAAGCCAGGTAGTCTGGGTAATGTTGTTTCGGCACGTCCGACGACCCCCACGGCCCCAAGGGCAGCCAAGCCAACATTCACGCTTCGGCAATATTCGAATGTGCGACCCCGTGTTCTTGCAATTGGAAGTTCGACAGGTGGACCGCAGGCGCTGCAGCAACTGATGCGTAACATCGGATCCAGCATTCGAGAAGTGCCGGTTGTGGTTACACAGCACATGCCGCCGACCTTTACATCAATTTTGGCTGAGCATCTGGCAAAAGCTGCTTTGTGCGACGCCAAGGAAGCCGAGCATAATGAGGCACTGAAGCCGGGCACAATTTATGTTGCACCTGGCGGCAAACATATGACGATTGCGAAATCGGGTCAGGGTGTCGTTGCGATGCTGAATGATGACCCGCCGGTCAATTTTTGCAAACCTGCGGTAGACCCGCTTTTTGAAAGTGTCGCCGCGGCATTCGGGCCGGCAACTCTAAGTCTCGTTCTCACCGGTATGGGGGCGGATGGCGCTGAGGGAGTGCGAAAAATAGCGCAATCGGGCGGTAGTGTCATAGCTCAGGATGAAGCCACCAGTGTGGTGTGGGGAATGCCAGGGGCAGCCGCGCATACAGGTCAATGCAGTGATGTGCTGCCACTTGCTGAAATCGGACCAAAAGTAACGCGTTTATTGTCCGGGAGTGTACGATGACGCCGACAGATTACGAATTTTTGAAAAAATTCCTGAAAACCCGTTCTGGTCTTGTCCTCAATGATGAGAAACAATATCTGATCGAAAGCAGGCTGCTTCCCGTTGTCCGGGAGAAGGGGATGGAAACGATTTCCAACCTTGTTTCGGCTTTGCAACGACCAGGCGCAACTGCGCTTGAGACAGCTGTTGTTGAAGCGATGACCACCAACGAGTCGTTTTTCTTTCGTGATAAAACACCGTTCGACAATTTTCGCGATGTAATGATGCCGGCTCTGATCAAAAGCCGGGCAACCCGTCGGAAGTTGAGGATCTGGTGTGCAGCGGCCTCAACGGGCCAGGAGCCTTATTCGCTGGCGATGTGCCTGGAAGAGTTTGCCAGGCAGCTTGCCGGGTGGCGTATCGAAATTATCGGTACTGATATTGCTAGCGATGTCCTGGAAAAAGCCAAAGCCGGAATTTACAGTCAGTTCGAAGTGCAGCGAGGTTTGCCGGTTCAACTGCTATTGAAGAACTTTTCGCAAGTCGGAGACCTGTGGCAGATCAGTAATGATATGCGTTCGAAAGTTCAGTGGCGGCAATTGAACCTTCTCGATAGTTTCGCACAACTCGGTGAGTTTGATATCGTTTTCTGTCGTAACGTGTTGATTTATTTCGATCAGGAAACCAAAACGGATGTGTTGAATCGGGTCGCCAAGCAGTTAAGTGGTGACGGATTTATGGTTCTGGGTGCTGCTGAAACCGTTGTTGGACTGACATCTTCCTTTGCACCGGTTCCACAGATGAGGGGATTGTATCAGCGTAAGGAAGTGGATGCGCCTGCTGCGAAACCTGCCCTCAGCGGTACAGGCTCGCTGGCTTCTGCCGGAGCGCTCAGGTAAGCGACAATTCGCAACTCAGCCGAAAAGACCATTCTGAAGACCGCCCGCAATGATTGAATTGCGGGCGGTCTTGCTTTGTGGCCGGCATTTTTCCATTCCTTAAAAGAATAGTGAGCGACCGGTTATCGAAACATACTCGGGAACTTCCCGATTTTGTCCGCAAGAATCGGATATTTTGTCGCTTCTGTCCCGCATAACAAAGGATCTGAAAGGAGACTCTCATGTCTTTTCAGATCCAGGCGTTGGCGGCCGAACAATTTTCAGACCTATTTCCACTTTCCGATAACCTGCTCGCCGGACGATCAGCGCGACGAATGGTTGTTGATTCAAATCCGGGTTTCCCCTGTCGGATCAGCCTCCGAGATGCAGAGATTGGAGAAAACGTTGTTCTCGTAAACTTCGAACATCAACCGAACGAAACACCGTTTAAGGCCGCTCACGCAATCTTCGTGCGGGAGGGTGTATCACAGGCCATGCCGGCACCCGGTGAAGTTCCCGATATGCTGTCCAGTCGCCTCTTATCTATCCGCGCCTTTGATGAGTTGCATATGATGATCGATGCCAGGACTGCAGAGGGGGAGGCGGTCGCCGTGTGCATTGGAGAATTGTTCGATGATCCGACCGTTGCCTATATTCATCTGCACTTTGCGGCACCGGGTTGCTACGCGGCCAAGGTTTTAAGGTCATATCGGAAAGGAAACGATATAGAAAAATGAACGAATTTTATGGATTTAACACGAATGAATACGTGTGCGAAACAAAAAACCCCGCGCAGTTGCGCGGGGTTTTTGCCATAAATTATGCGTTGAAATCAGGCTGAAGCAGCCATCTTTCCTTCTT
Source organism: Stappiaceae bacterium (assembly GCA_039976075.1). Taxonomy (GTDB): domain Bacteria; phylum Pseudomonadota; class Alphaproteobacteria; order Rhizobiales; family Stappiaceae; genus JBDWFY01. The sequence continues at coordinate 26,800 of JBDWFY010000018.1, read as the reverse complement.
CAGGATCCCGCAGCACATAGCCGCGTCCCCAGACAGTTTCAATATAATTGCGCCCGTCGGTCGCCGAAGCCAACTTCTTGCGAAGCTTGCATATGAAGACGTCGATAATCTTGAGCTCAGGCTCATCCATACCGCCGTAGAGATGATTGAGAAACATCTCTTTGGTCAGTGTCGTTCCTTTTCGGAGCGAAAGAAGTTCCAGCATCTGGTATTCTTTGCCCGTCAGGTGTACACGCTGACCGCCAACTTCGACCGTTTTCGTATCCAAATTGACCTTGAGGTCGCCGGTCGTAATGATCGACTGCGCATGGCCTTTGGAACGGCGGACAATCGCATGAATCCGCGCAACCAGCTCATCCTTATGGAAGGGCTTGGTCATATAGTCATCAGCGCCGAACCCAAGGCCACGGACCTTGTCTTCGATGCCTGCAAGACCCGAAAGAATCAGGATCGGGGTCTTGATTTTTGATACCCGCAGGGTCCTCAGAACTTCATATCCGGACATGTCCGGTAAGTTCAGATCCAACAGGATAATGTCGTAGTCGTAAAGCTTGCCGAGGTCGATCCCTTCCTCGCCCAAGTCTGTAGTGTAGACGTTGAAATTTTCAGACTTCAGCATCAATTCGATGCTCTGTGCTGTCGCACCATCGTCCTCAATCAACAATACACGCATGCCAATCCCCTCGTATTGCCTTTCCTGGGCAAGCCGCAACGGTCTGGTACGCAACCGGTGCCTAATCGTCGTTAACCATCATTTCAAACTTTACGAGACAATGGTTAACAAAATCTGATTCACACCGGCAAGCGAATTCCGGCAAAGTCGTGGAAATTCCAAGAAATCATTGAAATTTCCTGTGGAATCGCAATTTCCTCTCTTAACCAAGAACTTTAAGAAACGGAAATAATTGACTCTACAGACTCAAGACCATCGGGTTGCTCGTCGGAAAGGCTCTTCTCTTCACCAAATCACCCACAGATAGAATTAACCAGAGTCGTAAACGATCGGTTACCATGATTAATAAAGGTTACCGGAGAATCACTTTTGCAGACGCTTCTTAACGAAATCGAAGCCATAACCGACACGGAGATCTTCGGTCGGGTCGTGTCCGTGCAGGGATTGCTTGTGCAGGTGGCTGGTCCTGTCCATGAAATGAATGTGGGTGCCCGATTGGCGATCGAAGGCGGCGAAAGCGGAGAGGCTGTCGCTGCAGAGGTCGTCGGGTTCCGGGATGATCGCGCTCTGTGTTTACCCTTTGGTGGCCTGGAGGGCGTCCGGCTTGGCTGCCGAGCCGTGCTGGTGGCACGGGAAGGGGCGATCCGTCCTTCCAATGCCTGGAAGGGACGGGTGATCAATGCACTGGGGGAACCGATCGACGGGAAAGGCCCTTTGCCGTCCGGCCCCATTTCAAAACCGGTTCGGGATAATCCGCCCGCCGCGAACGAGCGCGCTCGCGTAGGTGCCGCAATGGATACCGGTGTGCGCGCACTCAATACATTTGCCACCTGCTGTGAAGGTCAGCGGATGGGAATATTTGCGGGATCGGGCGTTGGAAAATCCGTGCTTTTGTCAATGTTGGCAAGGGGTGCCAAAGCCGATGTGTCGGTTATTGGACTGATTGGCGAGCGCGGGCGCGAAGTCCAGGAATTCATTGAGGATGATCTGGGTGACGACGGTCTGGCACGATCGGTGGTGGTGGTGGCAACATCCAATGAAAGCGCGTTGATGCGGCGTCAGGCTGCTTATATGACGTTGGCAATGGCGGAGTACTTTTGTGCACAGGGAGAAAAAGTTCTGTGCATGATGGATTCAGTGACGCGATTTGCGATGGCCCAGCGGGAAATCGGACTGTCGGCTGGTGAACCGCCAACCTCCAAAGGATATACACCCACGGTATTTACAGAGTTACCGAAGCTGCTTGAGCGAGCGGGCCCCGGCGTTGTGGGAACGGGGTCAATCACAGGACTTTTTACAGTGCTGGTCGAAGGCGATAATCATAATGAGCCGGTCGCCGATGCTGTTCGCGGAATTCTTGATGGACATATTGTCATGGAACGGGCGATTGCCGAACGAGGACGTTTTCCCGCAATCAATGTGTTGAAATCTGTATCAAGAACCATGCCCGCATGCGTGCCGGAAGAAATGAGGCCCGTGCTGAAAACGGCGCGACGGTTGTTGTCCACATATACAGACATGGAAGAGCTGATCAGATTAGGCGCCTACCGAAAGGGCTCGAATCCTGAGGTTGATGAAGCAATCGAGAAATTTGAACCAATTGAGACATATTTGTCACAAAATAAAGACGAAAATACCAATTTAAGTGATGGATATGCCCTTCTTGCGAACCTTTTGGAAATGACTCCGCGCTAAAGTGAGCTGGTTCAGGGGGAGTACTGAGTGATGAAATCCCGTGATGGTTTGATTCGCCTGAGAAAATTTCAGGTGGACGAGAAACGGCGCCAGGTGGCGCAAATTGAAATGATGCAGGCAGAATTTCATCGGATGGCCGATGATCTGGCTGAACAGATTAAGGTCGAACAGGACCGCGTCGGTATTACGGATGTCACGCATTTTGCGTATCCGACATTCGCCAAGGCCGCCGCGCAGCGTCGTGAAAATCTGATTATCTCTGCACAGGATTTGCAGGGTCAATTGGATAAAGCGCGCGATGAGTTGACCGAAGCACTAGAAGAGCTGAAGAAATTCGAGCTGCTTGAAGAACGCAATCAGGAACGTGATCGCGTTCAGTCCGATGAGATGGAGCAGGAAGCTCTGGACGAGATTGCCGGACGCAGGCAGTTGGGAATGCAGTAGCTGGTTTTCAGCTGGCATTCTGTGAATTGACGGCAAGCTCTCCGACTTGATTCGTTAGAAGACGAGGACAATTGCCTAATAGGCAGTGTCTTCGCTTTCTTGCGTGTCTACGTGTTTCGCGGTGCTCCTGGATTTGGATCGATATTTATCCCGGTCCCGTCGCCGGACTTGATATGACGACGGTCAAGTGCCACATCGACCCTATGGAAGATACTCGGGACGCTGGATATTGATGCGAACATTTCTGGCATTGTTGCTGCCACTTTCAGCCTTCTCATTTGCCCTTGGCCTAACTCTGCCTCTGGTTCGACTGGAAACACTCTACTTTTTTGAGGAAACACCTTCGTTGCTGGCCATCGTTTATGGGCTGGTCATCGAGGCGGACTACGCTCTTGCCGGTGTGGTCGCTCTGTTTTCAATTTTGTTTCCTGCTGGAAAAATACTTCTCCTCAGTGTCGTTTCTCTGCGCGGGGAGAAATCGCGTTCGGTTGCCTATCTGGGGGCTGTTGGCAAATGGTCGATGATGGATGTGATGCTGGTCGCGCTGGTGGTCTTTGGTGCCAAGACCAGCGGACTTGCCAGTGCCGTCGCGTTGCCGGGGCTATGGTTTTACGCTGCCGCCACTCTCTTTTCAGCTATCGCGGCCGTGCTGGCACGAAGAAGCGCGTCAATGGCACCTGCACAAAACGCCGCGCCATGAAACGCAACAGACTCTAGTTTTGTTCGCCCATTTCCCGGTAGATTTGTATCCAGTGCGCCACCTGACTCATTGGCAGGTTCAGATGGTGACAGCGTGCCTTGCACAGCAGCCGAAACGAAACATCCGCGAGATCCAGTTCCCGGCAAATTTTTGCAAGCGGTCTGGTGTCCAGCTCATACATACATTTTCTGGCTGTTTTTTCTGAGCGCCCCGATGCTGCCGCCAGAAGCGATGAGACGTCGCGTAATCTGTTTTCTTCGCACAAAATGCCGATCAGCTCCTCAAGATCGGTCTTGCCGGCGTCGATCATGGCATAGAGATCACGCCCGTCGATTCGACGTACATCCAGATCACGTTTGATTTCGGCAACTGCCCAGTCTGCACGGATGAACAGCTCTTCAGCATGTTCCAAATTGCCGTCCAGCACCGCCTGGAGCCGTTCTCGTGCACTACCGCTGACATGAGGGAGCAGGCGTTCGCAGGCTTCCCTGGTAATATCGGGACGACGGCTGACTGCGTTCAGCAGTTGCTTATCCTGCCGCCCGCGCGCGACCAGGGTACGAAAGGCCCAGTCTGTCAGTCGGGCAGATTTGTTTTCTGTCACTTTTCTCAAAACGAGGTTTTCGCCGCGTTCTATGAGTGCGTCCGTCACCTGTTCGTTCAAGTCGGGACGGACGGCCATCGCCATCAGGTAGGGTTGACCTTTTCGCCGCGCGATGGCCAGCAGGTCCTGTGTCGTCAGGGCCTGAGAATGCTGTAGAATCGGCGCTGCAACTCGATAATCGTCTTCGGCCAGTGTTCTTGCCAGATGATTCGGTGTTTGAGGGATTTTCGCGACATAGAGCGAAAACCTGATTTTATCAGGCGTGCTGACATCACCCAGCAACCGAGACAGGACATCGCCAAATAACACCAGCTCTGACTGAGACAGATCATCAAGACGTGCAAAAAACAGGCTCGCCACGCGATCCATCAACTCGCGTCGCGCGGGGCCGTCACTCTTTCTTGCAAGTTGCTCTAGTGCGGATTTCATCTCTCATCCCGTCCTTAAGGAAAATAATATCATCGGATGATTAGTGAAGTGTAACTTTCAACGACTCAATTTTAGGTTTTTTCTTTTTTATCGGCTGTTGTCCGGCGACGGATAAATGCATCTCTGTCGTAAAATCGATATGTGCGAGGCGTAATTTTTCGCTGTCCGGCGCCATATTCTGTTTGCTGGCTCAGTAAATTTGTGCTGACCTAACCGCAGATTGAAGACGCACCGTTCAAAAGAGTGTTTTGGTACGGTGCCTGATGTCGCCTGTATTTTTACATTAAATGCGTACGTAAAGGCTGATCGATGAAAGTTCCCATGAGATTATCTACAGCACTGGTTGTTTTTGCAGGCCTGTCCATGCCGGCTTATGCCGACTTTGGTTTGACGATTCTGCATCTCAATGATCTGCATTCGCGTCTGGAGTCCATCAACAAATATGATGCCACCTGTAGCGACGAGGATGAGACAGAAGGAAAATGTTTTGGGGGTATCGCCCGTATCAAAACGATCCTTGATGAGAGACGCGCTGCGCTGGAAGGTGAAGGCAAGAATGTTGTCACACTCGATGCCGGTGATCAGTTTCAGGGCTCCCTGTTTTACACCACCTATAAAGGGGAAGCTGCAGTCGAATTCATGAACCAGCTGGGCATTGATACAATGGCTGTGGGCAATCATGAATTTGATGACGGACCGGAATTACTTGCAAAATTCATCGATGCTGCGCAGTTTCCGGTTATTTCCGGCAATATTAACGTAGAAGCCGATGCATTTTTAAAGGGCAAAGTTCCCGGCGTCATCGTGCTTGAAAAGGCAGGAGAGCGTATCGGTATCGTCTCAGCGCTTGCCGAGGATACGGATGAAACATCTTCGCCGGGCAAGGATGTTCAGTTTATTCAGGCGGAAAAGACGTTGAAAGGGGCGGTTGATGCGCTTGAAGCCGCCGGTATCAACAAGATCATTGCGCTGACCCATACCGGATTACCGCGCGACAAGGAAATTGCGGCAGCGGTTCCCGGTATCGATGTAATTGTCGGTGGGCATTCGCACACATTACTGTCCAACAAACAGGAAGGGGCGGAAGGCCCTTATCCGGTTGTGGTCGAAAACCCGGCTGGGAAAAATGTTCCGATTGTTCAGGCCTATGCCTATGGCAAGTATCTGGGTGAACTTGACGTAGTGTGGGATGATGATGGAAACGTCGTTTCAGCAAATGGTGAACCGATTCTGATCGATGGATCAGTAACGCCTGATGAAAAAATTGCGGCACGGGTAAAGGAACTTGGCGCGCCGATTGAGGAACTGAAGAACAAGGTTATTGGTGCGACTGCGGATGTTATTGATGGTGATCGCAAATCCTGCCGTGCCGGTGAATGCCAGATGGGCAATCTTGTTGCTGACGCCATGCTTGATCGCGTCAAGGATCAGGGTGTTCAGGTAGCAATCCAAAATGGCGGCGGTCTTCGAGCCAGCATCGATGGCGGCGAACTGACCATGGGCGAAGTTCTTACGGTACTTCCCTTCCAGAATACGTTGGCCACCTTTCAGCTGAAAGGGTCTGACATAGTCGCTGCCCTGGAAAATGGTGTGTCCCAGGTGGAAGACGGAGCCGGCCGGTTTCCGCAGGTCGCAGGCTTGAAGTATTCATGGACCAAAGCAAAGCCTGGCGGCGAAGGCCGCATCATCAAAGTCGAAGTGATGGAGGATGGCAGCTGGCAGCCGCTTGACCCGGCGAAGGTCTACGGCGTTGTCTCAAACAACTATATGCGCAGCGGTGGCGATGGTTATGCGGTTTTCGCTGACAACGGATTGAATGCCTACGACTTCGGCCCTGGACTGGAGCAGGTTCTGGCAGATTACATGGCCGGCGACGAACCCTATAAGCCGTACCTCGACGGTCGAATCCGCGAAGTGAAATAATCGTCGAATTGCAACTGTATGAATTGGGCGCGAATCAACTGGTTTGCGCCCAATTCATTTGTGGGCTATCTACCGGTTAACTTACTGGTTTAACTTCGTTTCCTGCGACAAACGTTTGGCTGATCGCACGATCATCACCCATGATCATCAGTGCGAACAAGATATCATGAAGGTCTTTCGAAAGGACATGTCTGGCTTTCATGATCGGGGTGGCTTCAGCATCAAGGACGACCAGATCGGCAAATCTTCCGACTTGCATCGATCCGATTTCATTATCCAATCCAAGCAGACGAGCATTGCCGAGAGTGGCCAGATAGAAGCCATCAAAAGCTGAAATCCTGTCTCCCGAAAGCTGCGAAACTTTGTAAGCATCACCCAGTGTTTGCAGCATGCAATAGCTGGTTCCACCGCCAATATCGCAACCGATGCCGACTTTGACGGGTCGGGTTTTTGCGCGCGTATGGTGATAGCGGAACAACCCTGACCCCAGAAAGTTGTTTGATGTCGGACAATGGACAATGGCGGAGCCGCTTTCACTCAGCCGTCCCAGTTCGCGCTCACTGAGGTGAACGCCGTGTGCAAAGAAACTTCGTGGTCCCAGCAAGCCGAAGCGATCATAAACATCTGTGTAATCGGTGGACCACGGGAAGTCGTTTGCCACGAAATCGATTTCTCCCCGATTTTCCGATAGATGCGTTTGCATCAGCAAATCAGGGTGTTCCTTAACGAGTGCCCCGGCGAGTTCCAACTGGGCTTCAGAAGACGTGACGGCAAAACGAGGGCTGATAGCATATCGCAAGCGCCCCTCACCATGCCATTTCCTGATCAATGCTTTGCTGTCATCGTAGCTGCTGTCAGCTGTATCGCACAGCAGGGCCGGGGCATTGCGATCCATCATGGTCTTGCCGGAAATGAGCGCCATGTTTCGACCCGCCGCTTCGGAAAAAACGGCATTCAGAGCAAGCGGATGAATGGTTGAAAAGGCGAGAGCGCTTGTAATGCCGTTCCGCAGCAGTTCGTCGAGGAATGTCTTGGCGGCAAGTGTGGCGTGTCGAACATTGCTGTAGTTCTGCTCTTCAACAAATGTGTAGCGGTTCAGCCAATCAAGCAGATCTTTGCCAAACGCTGCCAGCATTCGGTACTGCGGGTAATGCAAGTGGGCATCGATAAATCCTGGAAGGATCAGTTTGGTGCCAAAATCCCGCCTAGGCAGGCTGTGATAAAGTGAGGGTAGTGAGGCCGCATCGCCATGCCAGAGTATCTTGCCCTCACTTGAAACAGCGATCGCGCCTTTTTCATAATAATCAAAACTCGCCCCGGCTCCCACAATCGACGGATCTTCTGTGAAGGTCAGAGTCTGACCAAGAATCACTTTTCCGATGGATACAGTCATGGTGTCTCCAGAGCCCAGGGTCGCTGGGACCCCGTGATCACAACGTTGTGCAAACAAACCGGGTCAATTTATGGGGTTCGTGTTCCCGGCGCAATTCTTTTCAGTTCGAGGGAGCGGGCACCAGGAAATCGGCCACTTTTCGCTCGAGAAGCCAAGAGAGAACCGCTTTACTGAACAGCTCAGGTTTTTCGCCGCACCAGCCATGGCCGAGTTCGGGTGCGATTCTACCGCAGCAGTTGGGCATTTCCTGTTCCAGTACCTGCATCGACTGCCTGATCAGGGCATGTTCACGGCCCCCTGCAACCGCAAGGAGCGGCGTTCTTATGTGGTCAAGGTGCTGTGGTTTTCGGAAGTCGATTGCGGCACGATTGACTGCACGGAGTGTCCGACCGGACAGAGGTTCGATTGTTCTCGCAGCAGGCTGCAGTTGAAGATCGGGTATCCCGAGAGTGTGCGCGGTTTTGCGCCGAAACCACATGCTGGCGCCGAGGGGTGACATCAGGTCGCCGACCAGGCGCATCATGGCCGGATTTGGCATTGGCATTATGTGAAAGCCGCTCAACACGGCACGTCTGACCAGATTTGGGTATCGCTGCAAAAGATCAAAGCCGACATAAGCACCCAGAGAGAGGCCGATAACATGCACCGGTTTGCTGCCGCAGAGGTCCTTGATCAAAATTGCGACGAGAGCGCTCGCCTGTTCTATGGTCTCGAAGGGAACCTGCTTGCTGCTGCCATGGCCGGGAAGATCTGGTCTTACAACCCGCATCCCTTGGCTATTCAGCCGATCTCCGATGTACCGCCACATGCCGTTTGAAAAACCAGCTGCGTGGAGACAGACAACGGTTCCGAATTCATCTTCGCCGGTGATTTGAGTGTGGAGCAATTTAATTCCTGATGGTGCGTACTGGCAGGGTGGCCATTCCCCTAAGCATATGGGGTCGTAGACGGAGGATTCACACTTCATTCCCATGATTGTCCAAAAGAACACCTAGTGTTCTCAGGCCCGGGCTTGCTTGCGGACAGCGGACCCCAGGGTAAAAATCAGTTGCTGATCGCATCAGTACGCCTAAAGGCTGACCATCTGCGAATTGCGCTTGAATTTTTCAAGCGGGCGATGCATATAGGCCTCGCCCAAATTCGCACGTGCCCGTGGTCGTCCAACAAACAGGTTTGTGGCAGCTGTCAGTAGCAGCGAACAGGACGACTTAAAGCAACGACGTAAGAGGGCTTTTTTGGTCTCTGTCGGTTCTCCATCAACCGACGTCACTGAAGAGGCACTTACTTCATTGCCCGCAGTGCGGTTCGGTATTCCGTTCCAATCCAAGGCATCCGATCCCGGGGAGACCGTGAGCGAAGCGCTTACCGGTTCAGCCGGATGTCTTTCTGTCTGCAGCCTGCCGTCTCCACAATGGCAAAGCGAGCAAAGGAAAGGCGAAGACGTCACTTTTGCCATGAACGGAACGCTGTTGTGACCGAGCGAATTCGAGAATATTTGCGCCGATGCCCCTCTGAGGGACCACGTCTTGTGGTCGATCTTGATATCGTGGAAGAAAACTATCACGCCTTTGCGCAGGCGTTGCCTGACACGCGCGTCTATTATGCCGTCAAGGCCAATCCTGCACCGGAAATTCTCAATCTTCTGGCTGATCACGGCTCAAGTTTTGATTGTGCTTCGATTGGCGAAGTGGAGCTGGTGCTGACAACCGGAGCAGGCTCGGATCGAATTTCCTTTGGCAACACCATCAAGAAGGAACGCGACATACAGCGGGCTTTCCAACTCGGTGTGCGGCTTTTCGCAGCAGACTGTGTTGAGGAAGTGGAAAAAATTGCGCGTGCAGCGCCTGGTTCGAAGGTTTTCTGCCGAATTTTATGCGATGGAGCAGGAGCGGACTGGCCGCTTTCCCGAAAATTCGGATGTGATCCTGCAATGGCCACTGAGGTGCTGGAAAAAGCTCACCAACACGGTCTTGTGGCCCATGGTCTGTCGTTTCATGTTGGCTCTCAACAAGCCGATATCAATGCCTGGGATCAGGCATTGGAAGTTTCAGCCAACTTGTTCAGGGACCTGTCCACCCGTGGGATTGACCTTGCCATGGTGAATATGGGCGGCGGATTTCCAGCGCGGTACCTAAAGCCAGTGCCCGGTGTTCCTGATTATGGAGAGGCGATCTTCCGCTCCTTGTGCCGCCATTTCGGTAACCAGCTGCCGGCGACGATAATCGAGCCTGGAAGAGGGATGGTCGGCGGTGCCGGTATCATTGAGGCCGAAGTCGTTCTGATTTCAAAAAAGTCGGCTGAGGATACAGTGCGCTGGGTCTATCTTGATATCGGAAAATTCGGTGGGCTCGCAGAAACAATGGATGAAGCAATTCGGTATCCAATCCGTACCGGGCGAGATGACGATGAAAAGACCCCCTGTGTACTTGCCGGACCAACATGTGACAGTGTCGATGTGCTCTATGAAAAGGATCCATATGAGCTCCCGGTTTCGCTGAGCATCGGTGATCGTGTTTTAATAGAATCCTGCGGCGCCTACACCTCAACATATGCGTCTGTGGCATTCAATGGGATCGAACCGCTACAAAGTCATGTGATATAACGACTATTAGATGTGGCTATGTGTCTCGCGCATGATGAAAAAGCGCACTGCTTGCATCTTTTTATGTTTCAGCTCTATTGTGACGCAGAATTATCGAGGCCGACGTTCAAGTGAGTAGTCAATCGGTCGTTCGTCGTCTGGATTAAGTCAGCCGGCGGACCGTAGTGAAGGATTTTGAAATGGACAATGAGTCCAAAGGACCGAAGAAACCTGCAGCGCGATCACGCACAGCCCGGGTATCCAGCGCCAAGCGGAGCAGCAGTTCAAGAAGCCGCGCGGCCGCAGGAACAAAGCCGGCTGCTTCAAAGGCGGCTGCGTCAAAACCGTCAGCGACGAAGCGGTCCGCTTCCCGATCTACCACTGCCAAGCCGACCACTGCCAAGCCGACCACCGCCAAATCAACGGCAGCCAAGCCGACTACCACCAAACCGACCGCCGTAAGGTCTCCCCGGAAACCGGCCGCTTCTTCCAAAACAACATCCAGCAAGCCTGCAGTGGCAAACCGTGCAGCAACTCGACAGGCAAGCACCGGTGCTGCAGGAACACCTGCCAAGCAGGCTGCTACATCAAAAAGAACAGCAACGTCGACCAAATCAAGTGTGGCTAAACCGACCGCCGTCAAAGTCACAGCGACGCCCAAACCTGCTGCCGCAAAAAAGCCTGCCACGATATCAAAGACCGCAGCAAAGGCGGCATCGACACCGAAAACGACAACCAAACCTGTGGCCCCGGCGAACAGGTCAAGAGCAGCGGCTAAATCGTCTACGACGAGGACCACCGCGCGCAAATCGCCAACCGGTACCTCGTCAACCACCGCGCGGCGCACTCCGACGAGAAGAACAGCCGCGCCTGTTGCCAGGGTAACGAAACCCACGCGGACTAAAGTCGCCTCACCCAAGGGTTCTCCGGCAAGTGCGGCGCGCAAGCCAGCTGCAGTGGCACCTGCAGTCCGTCAAACCCCGGTCCCTGACTATCCTGTTCACGGCAAGATTACCGGTCCGATTGTCATGATTGGATTCGGGTCGATCGGAAAAGGTACATTGCCTCTGATCGAGCGTCATTTCGACTTTGACAAGAGCCGCTTCATCGTGATTGATCCGGTGGACACGGACAAGAAGCTTTTGGACAGCCGGGGTATCCGGTACGAAAAAGTGGCGTTGACGGCTGAAAACTACAAGGACGTGCTGACCCCGCTGCTCACGGAAGGTGACGGGCAGGGGTTCTGTGTCAATCTGTCGGTCGATACCTCGTCGCTTGCGTTGATGAAGCTCTGCCGCAAACTGAATGTCCTTTATATTGATACTGTCGTTGAACCTTGGCTTGGCTTCTATTTTGATGACAGTGCCGATACGGCTGATCGAACCAATTATTCGTTGCGCGAAACCGTCAGAAAAGAAAAGAAACGGAAGCCCGGAGGGACGACGGCTGTTTCCTGCTGCGGCGCCAATCCAGGAATGGTGTCCTGGTTTGTGAAGCAGGGTCTCGTCGATATAGCAAAAGATTTGAATATCGAATTTGAAGATCCATCGTCCCGGAAGGACTGGGCAAAGCTGATGAAACGTGTGGGCGTAAAAGGTGTCCATATCGCTGAACGCGATACACAGCGCGCCAAAACTGCCAAGCCGATGGAATCCTTTTGGAATACCTGGTCAGTTGAAGGTTTCCTTTCCGAAGGGTTTCAACCGGCAGAACTTGGCTGGGGCACCCATGAGAAATGGAAACCAAAAAATGCCAGGTCACATAAAAAAGGCTGCGGTGCGTCGATCTACCTCGAGCAGCCGGGGGCCAATACGCGGGTGCGAACCTGGTGTCCGACAGCGGGCGCGCAATACGGTTTCCTTGTCACTCATAACGAGTCGATTTCCATTGCCGACTATTTCACAGTGAAAAAAGGCAAGAAAGTCACCTACCGACCAACTTGCCACTATGCCTATCACCCCTGTAATGACGCGGTTCTATCTTTACATGAGTTGTTCGGACGCGCTGGAAAGCAGCAGAAAAATCTGCACGTTTTGGAAGAAAAAGAAATCAGTGATGGAATTGATGAACTGGGCGTCCTGCTCTACGGCCACAACAAGAATGCCTACTGGTTTGGATCGCAGCTTTCGATAGAGGAAACACGAAATCTTGCTCCCCATCAGAATGCAACCGGATTGCAGGTAACCTCTGCGGTGCTTGCGGGCATGGTCTGGGCGCTGGAGAACCCCGAAGAAGGAATCGTGGAAACTGACGAGATGGATTACAAGCGTTGCCTGGAAATCCAAAAACCCTATCTGGGTCCGGTGACGGGGTACTACACCGACTGGAATCCTCTGGATGACAGGCCGGGTTTGTTCGCTGAAAACACCGACAAAAAAGACCCCTGGCAGTTCAAAAACATTCTTGTTCGTTAAAACTTTCCAAAAAAAATGAGCGTTTAAAGGCGGTCATAGACTGCCTTTTTTATGGCCGACCTGAAACGCTGATTATGCGTGTTCCTTTTTTGTTCTTTGTGTTCTACTATGCCGGGATCAGCAGCTGGCAAATGGGCGAGGCGATGAATTGGGACGATCTGAAAATATTTCTTGCCTTGGCGCGCGAGCAGTCTGTCCGTGGCGCCGGTGCTCTGCTGAAAGTCAGCCACTCCACCGTTGCTCGGCGTATTGAGGAATTTGAAAATTCGCTCGGCGTTCGGCTGTTTGACAGGACACCCGGCGGGTATGTTCTGACAAAGGCCGGCGAAGATATTCGAACATCGGCAGAACGGATGGAAGAGGAAGCCGAAGCGCTTCAACGCCTCGTACTTGGTAAGGACAAGGCGCTGGCTGGTGAAATTCGATTGACATTGCCTGATGCGATTGCGGTTTATCTCCTGATGCCGGATCTGGCACGATTCACACAACAATTTCCCGATGTCGATCTCAGTGTTCACATGTCCTACGAAGTCGTTGATCTTTCAAAGCGAGAGGCGGACGTCGCAATCCGTTTTTATGGCGTTGGGAAGTCACCTCCAGAGCATTTGATCGGGCGTAAAATAGGCTCATCGCATGACGCTGTTTATGCACATGCAGATTATCTTGAACGCACGGATTTTTATAATCAGCCTGGCAATGCGCACTGGGTTGGGTGGGGCGATCCAGAACGGTTTCCCAAATGGGTTTTGATCAGCAGGTACCCCGAAACGCCGACGCGCGGAAATTTCGAAAGCGTTATTCTGCAGGCACTGGCGGCGAGAAATGGCATGGGGATTGCCGTTCTGCCCTGTTTTATAGGTGATTGCATATCTGAATTGACGCGGGTGTGTGAGCCGACACCGGAGCCAACTTTTGACATCTGGCTTTTGTCGCACCCGGATTTGCGGGATACTGCCAGACTTCGCGTTTTTCGCGATTTTATTGCCGAGGCATTTCGCCGGCACAGCGCGGCGTTTTCCGGGCACAAGGCACTTGCCGAGGATATGCTTGCTACGGTGTGATGCGCGGCGTTGTCGCAACAAGTCATTGCAGTATGAACTGCGCTTCGAATTGTTGATATCGAAGCGCAATCCGATCAGCGGCTCAACAGATGCACGCTGAAATATGCTCGGTTGTCGGTCCAGACCCGATCCGTTTTCCAGCCTGCCGCACGTGCGAGAATCTGGAATTCGCGCGGGGAATACTTGTGTGAATTTTCTGTATGGATTGTCTCGTCTTTTTCGAAGTCGACTTTGCGATCAGCAACTGTAACGGACTGATTTTGTTGACTTACCAAGTGCATCTCAATTCGTGATGCTTGATTGTTCCATCGCGCTTCATGGCGAAACGCATCGATATTAAAATCTGCATCAATTTCTCGATTTATCCGATCGAGCAAATTGAGGTTGAAAGAGGCGGTGATACCCTCGGGGTCATCATACGCATCGAGGAGGACCTGTTCGTCCTTACGCGTATCGACCCCGATCAACAATTGGCCGTTTTCGCCAAGAATTTCACCGGCGCGTGTCAGGAATCTGTGCGCTTCCTGCGGGTCCATGTTTCCAATTGTCGAACCGGGAAAAAATCCCAGGCGAGGACTTCCCTCCGGTAGAGGTGGCAAGGACATCGGCTGCATAAAGTCAGCAACGACCGGGAGCATTTTCATAGCCGGAAAGGCGCTGTGAAGCCGACCGGCCATTTCGGTCAGGAATTCGCCGGAAATATCAATCGGCACGTAGGCAAGCGGGTCTTCAAGGGCCTTTAAAAGAAGGGGTGTTTTGCGGCTTGAGCCCGATCCGAATTCAATCACAACCGCATCCCGACCAATGAGCTCACCCAATTCAGATGCCGCATCGGATAGGATTCCGATCTCCGTTCGGGTCGGATAGTATGCCTGAAGCTCTGTTATTTGTTCAAAAAGTTCAGACCCCCGGTAGTCGTAGAAGAAACGAGGGGGTATTTGTTTCTGCTCCTTCGACAGGCCATTGAGAACAGTCTGACGAAAATTATCGTCGCCGTTTGCCGGGACCTCCGGAACGACATCTTTTTCCAGTGCATTCAGCATCAGTTGTCCTCCGCAAGACGCAGACCGCTGAACTGCCAGCGTTGCTGAGGGTAAAAGAAATTTCGATATGTCCGTCTGCTATGGCCAGGTGAAGTTGCACAGGACCCACCCCTGAGAATGAACTGCCCGCACATGAACTTGCCATTATATTCTCCCACCGCACCTTCTGCTGTTTTAAAGCCCGGGTAGGGTAGGTAGGACGAACCGGTCCATTGCCAAACATCACTATAGAGCTGTTCCAGCTCAGCGACGCCTGTGGCTGGGCGGGGCATCAACAGGTCGGGATGGCTTTCCTCCCGAGATGCGGCACTTTCATGGAGCCTCGCGGATCGTTCCCATTCAAACTCTGTCGGTAGGCGTTTTCCGGACCAGCGGGCAAACGCTTCGGCCTCAAAATAGCTGATATGAGTGACCGGTGCTTTTTCGTTAAGCGGCTGCGGACCGTGCAGGGTCATTGACCACCACGTTCCATCCCGCTGTTCCCAATAAAGCGGCGCTTGCCAATTTTCGTTGTTTAGCGTTGCCCATCCATCGGCCAACCACAACGTAGCGGTGTGATATGCGTCGTCTTGGATGAACTCGATCCATTCTTCATTGGTAACAAGACGATTGGCTATCTTGAAGGGACGTATAAGAACTTCATGTCGAGGGCTTTCACAATCATAGATAAACCCGGTATTCGGGTCGCTCTCATCCTCTCCGATCTCAACCACACCTCCATCGATTTCAATCCACTTGAGCGACGTTGTCGCATTTCCGCTATCGATCGGAATGCTGCTGCGCAGCGCTGGTTTCAGCGGATTTTGTGCAAAAAGATGGAGAATATCCGTCTGCAGGAGTTCCTGGTGTTGTTCTTCGTGATTGCATCCCAGGATCAGAAGGTCAGTGACCCGTGCATCCGGTGTGCCGGACGCCAAAAGCTCAGCCATCGCTTCGTCAACATGAGCGCGGTACTGCGAGATTTCCGAGGCTGACGGGCGGGTCAGCATGCCCCTTTGTGGCCTGGGGTGTCGCGGACCGGCTTGCTCATAGTAGGAATTGAAGAGATAGAAGAAACGCTCGTTAAAAGGCGAATAATTGCTGGCATGGGGCACGAGAATAAACGCTTCAAAGAACCAGGTGGTATGAGCGAGATGCCATTTCGTTGGACTGCAGTCGGCCATGGATTGAACGGTTTGATCAGCATCTGACAAACCCTCCGCAAGGGCGATAGAGCGCGCCCTTGTTGCTTGATACCTGGCCACAATTTCGTTGGTATCTATCTGAGTTTCAGCTTTCTTGTGCAGATAAGCGTTCACGCTGTGTACTCCAATTCATTACATTCCAAATCGAGTAGGCAGAGAGTTTTCGGAAAATCTTCATCGCAGCGAAACTGCGACCGGCCTACAATGCGTAAATTCATTCCCTCAGCTAAATTCATTCCCGGTTTCTAGTTTTAATCCCGGCTTCTAATTTTAATCCCGGCTTCTAATTTTAATCGATGTCATAAACGGGCCGCCGTCGTGCTCTGAATGTGCTGAAATGATGAAGAACGTTTGCGCATTGTCTTGCGGGTTTCAGTTTCCCACTTGCAGCTCTTCGGTTGCTCGTGACCTCTCAATTGTGATCCGGAACCGGTAGTCCAAGGCCACTGCCGGTCGCTTGCCCCACAATCGCGGCAAATAGTTTCGCTGGTCGATTGAGCCTCCCGCAAGTCCATCGCCTACCTGCAACACTAAAGAACATCGGTCTGGTGTGTAAGGCGTGAATATGGGAACCGTTGGTGCGAAAATGAACCGATGTCTGTGTTCACATTATTGTGCGGAATGAATATCGGGACCCGGTTCAACGATGGTTTCCATAGCCACGAAAGTACTTGTTTGTCCGACATAGGGCAGACTCGCAATACTTTCGCCAAGAAGATGCCTGTAGGTTGCGATACTGGATGTTCGCACTTTTAAAAGGTAGTCGAAGCCGCCTGCAATCATGTGGCACTGCTCTATGGCGGGCAATGTGCGCACCGCAGCATTGAAGGCATCCAGCGCTTTGGCCGTCGTGTCCGTCAATCGAACTTGAACAAAAGCGATGTGTCCGGCCCCCAGTTTTTCCGGGTCCAGAATTGCCTTGTAACCTCGGATGTAGCCGTCATTTTCAAGCCGCCGAACCCGTAGTTGGCAAGGGGTTTTGGACAGCCCGATCCGCTGGGCCAGTTCTGTCATTGTTATTCGGCCGTTTTGCTGCAGCTGAGAAAGAATGTTGCGATCGTATTTATCCAAATCGTCCATGGTATTCTTCTATGAGGTTATTTCGACTAATTTGACAGTAAAATTTAGGAAGAACAATAAAATATTATACGCATATTAGGCAAAAAAATTTCGACAGATCCTATATGTTATAACTATATTCGATCGCGTTGGGAGAGGGCATCATGTTGCATTCTGGCTTCGAGTTTGACTTGTCCGAAGAAAGACAGGCCATTCGAGACAATAATCTGGCCAACGAGGCAGATGCCGTGATGGACCTTGTCGGTGCGTGCATGCTCTCACCCGAGGAGCGAAAGCGCATATCCGAGGGTGCTGCTCGCATGGTTACGGCCATTCGCGAAGATGGCAATCCAGGCATTATGGAAACTTTTCTCGCTGAATACGGTCTGTCGACCAAAGAAGGCGTTGCGCTGATGTGTCTTGCGGAGGCATTGCTTCGCGTTCCCGACACACTGACTATTGATGCCCTGATCAATGATAAAATCACCCCTGCCAATTGGGGTAGGCATCTGGGGCAATCTTCCTCATCCCTCGTGAACGCCTCGACATGGGCCTTGTTGTTGACCGGTCAGGTTCTGAAGCACGATGAAGAAGGCAGTGTTTTTGGCCTGCTGCGCGGTGTGGTTCGTCGTCTTGGCGAACCAGTTGTCAGAACGGCTGTTGCGCAGGCGATGAAAGAACTGGGACAGCAGTTCGTTCTGGGGCAATCAATTGAGGAAGCCGTCAATCGGTCCGGTGACTGGGCAGAAAAAGGCTACACTTATTCTTATGACATGCTGGGCGAGGCAGCCTGTACGGAAAAAGATGCCCGTCGTTATCATCTGTCATATTCAAATACGATTTCGAAACTCGCAGCCTCATGCACACATGAAAATATCCAGGAAAACCCCGGAATTTCGGTGAAGCTCTCCGCGTTGCATTCACGCTACGAGTATGCCCAGAGGGATAAAGTTCTGGATGAACTGGCTCCCAGGTGCCACTCTCTGGCGCTCTTGGCAAAAAGCGCCAACATGGGTTTCAACATCGACGCCGAAGAAGCGGACCGGCTGGATCTGTCCCTGGACGTTATCGAAAAGGTTCTTTCCGATCCCTCGCTGGCAGGTTGGGACGGTTTCGGCGTGGTGGTGCAGGCATATGGACCCCGGGCTGGATATGTTCTGGATTGGCTTTACGCACTGGCCGGCAATCTGGATCGCAAGATTATGGTGCGCCTGGTGAAGGGGGCATACTGGGACACGGAGATTAAGCGGGCCCAGGAGATGGGCCTCTCCGGATATCCGGTCTTCAGCCGAAAGGTGAACACCGACATTTCCTATATCGCCAATGCCCGAAAATTACTGATGATGCGGGACCGCATCTATCCTCAATTTGCCACTCACAATGCCCACACCGTCGAAGCCGTCCTTCACATGGCAAGAAATACCGGTGTCGGCGAGATGAACGGATTTGAGTTCCAGCGTCTTCACGGTATGGGCGAGGCGCTGCATCAGCATGTAATATCTGAAAACCAGACACGGTGCCGGATCTATGCGCCTGTCGGCGCTCATGAAGATCTGTTGGCCTATCTTGTCCGGCGTCTGCTGGAAAATGGTGCAAACTCCTCTTTCGTCAACCAGATTGTCGATGAAACTGTCCCGGCTGAAAAAGTGGGTGCAGATCCGCTTGACCTCCTGGAACGACAATTGGGTCTGATCGCTAATCCCAAAATCAGCAGCCCGGAAGCAATATTCGGACCTGACAGGCGAGCTGCGCAAGGGTGGGATCTTACCGATCCGCTGACGATGTCTGCGCTTGAAGAACAACGGGAAATTTACCGGCGAACCAAATGGAAAGGACGTTCGGCGATTGCAGCATCTGTTTCAGAAAAAGGTGATGAGCGCTCCATTATAAATCCTGCTCGACCAGGCGACATTGTCGGCGCCGTAGAGGAGGCAACAGGCATTCATGTCGATGCCGCGATTTCCGCCGCGTTGAAAAGTTTCACGGATTGGCAGAAACAGCCATCTGAGGAGCGGGCTGTCTGTTTGGAACGCCTTGCTGACCTTTATCAACAACATGCGATCGAACTGTTTGCCATTCTTGGACGTGAAGCGGGAAAGAGCCTGCCCGATTGTGTTGCGGAACTGCGTGAAGCCGTCGATTTCTGTCGGTATTATGCCAATGAGTGCCGGCGACTTGATCAGGGGAACGAAAAAGGTGTTGCGCTTGGAGTCTTTGCTTGCATTTCACCCTGGAATTTTCCGCTGGCTATTTTTACCGGGCAAATTGTGGCTGCTTTAGCCGCGGGCAACACCGTCATTGCGAAACCTGCAGAGCAAACACCTCTGATAGCGGGAAGAGCCGTTGAATTGATGGTCGAGGCCGGCATTCCCCTTGGCGTCATTCAGTTGCTACCGGGAGATGGTCCGGCGGTCGGAGGGCCGTTGACGGCTGATCCGCGTCTGGCGGGCGTTTGTTTTACCGGGTCAACAGATGTTGCGAAGCTTATTAATCGAACGATGGCAGACAACCTCTCGCCAAAAGCGCCGTTGATCGCAGAAACTGGCGGACTGAACGCGATGATTGTCGATTCCAGCGCTCTGCCTGAACAGGCAGTGAGGGATATCGTGGCCTCCAGTTTTCAAAGCGCCGGTCAACGCTGTTCTGCTCTGCGCATGCTCTACGTCCAGGAAGATGTCAAAGAACGTACGATGTCGATGCTTTTCGGCGCTATGGATGCTCTGTCTGTAGGCGACCCCTGGAACCTGTCCTGTGACGTGGGACCAGTGATCGACAAACAAGCCAGAGATGAAATCACAGCCTATTGCGAGAAGGCACGGAGCGAAGGGCGACTGCGAAAAAAACTCGAAATTCCAAATGCCGTCAGAGATGGCTTTTTCGTTCCGCCGACAGTGATTGAGGTAGCCGGCATCAATGATCTGGAAAAAGAGATATTCGGTCCTGTTCTGCATGTTGCTAGTTTTCGTGCCGATCAGATTGATATGGTCATCGCAGACATCAATGCGACCGGATACGGCCTCACATTCGGTCTTCACACACGGGTTGATCATCGGGTCCAGCAAGTTGTCGATAATGTCCGTGCTGGAAATCTCTATGTTAATCGCAATCAGATTGGTGCAGTCGTCGGCTCTCAGCCATTTGGTGGAGAAGGCTTGTCCGGAACCGGGCCAAAGGCGGGCGGTCCAGCTTATCTCAAACGCTTTGTGGAATTTGGGAATGTCGTGGCTGAGATTGAAACCGCCGGCGCATCCAAGCCAGGTGATCCGATAGCAGAGGGGCATCTCCGCACGGCGCTATCGAAACTTCGGGAAAAGGAAATTTCCGGCCCCGAGGCGCGAGAGGAAGCTCTGCGAAATTGGATTACAAGCGCGTTTCCCGAACATCTCGACCAATTTGAGGTGTTGGCCACACAACATGAACACCTCCGCGGCACGCCGATAGACCTCCCCGGTCCAACCGGAGAGAGCAATCGCCTTTGGCATGTGCCGCGGGGCGTAATTCTGTGCCTGGGTCATGCGGCGCAGGCAGATAATGGAATTGCAATATTGCAGGCGGCCGCCGCCGTGCTTGCAGGAAACAGTGTATTGATCGCAGACACGAATCGATCTGCATTCAAATCAGACGGGTCCCTCCCGATTATCTGGCTCGGCGGCTCCCTCAATGTGGATGCGCTGACAGTTTTGGATGGCCTCGGCGGTGTGCTCGCTGCGGGCGCTGATGATGACTTGAAGCCCATAAGGCAAGCGCTGGCCAGACGTGATGGTCCAATTTTACCGCTGATCACCAATCTAGCGGAAGGGGAACGCCTTGTTGTGGAAAGAGCCCTTTGCATCGATACGACGGCCGCTGGCGGAAATGCGGCCCTTTTGGCGACGGCAGTAGATTAAAGCCACAAGATATTGGTCTTGGAGCTGTTCGTGCGCCGAAGCCTGGTCGGTATCCGCATCGGGCCTCAATCTCCGGCGCACGAGCTCAGGGAAAGTTCCGCCGCAGCAAGAGTAAACTCCCAGAAGCCGGTTTTTTAAGGGCGAGGATTTTCAACACTGCGCCGGTGGCAACGCTGTCTGCGAATCCTGTCCAACGAAATTTGTCGCAATTGCCTAAGACTTTCTAAAACAATAGCCAGAGACTTTCTGCAACGAGAGCCGGAGTCTTTCTGCAACGAGAGCCAGAGACTTTCTTCAACAAGAGAATGAGTCGACGGATCGGTGCGAAAGAGGTATTGGATCGGTTCAATCGGGCAACTGGAAGAATTGTTTGCACGATTTCCGCCATTAATGGCAGCGATAGCGTTGGATCGGCTGCAGGAAAACCGGTTCGAAACGCGATGGAACAACAATTGGGGGCTGGTCGTGTGATCCTACGATTACGCGATGTGCTCCAGGACCGGCATCAAGTGAAATCTGCGTTTGTGACGCCAAAGTTTCTCAAAAAGTACCGGGACAATGCGTCATCCGTTGAACAATCGAAGACCCGCAGGAAGAGTGCCGTGACACCGAGCACCGGGATTGTCTTTGATCGCGTTACCCTCAGCCGTGGTGAGAACGAAGTCTTCAAAGACTTAAATTTGTCCCTGACAGAAAAGCGAATTGGTCTGGTCGGACACAACGGTTCAGGGAAAAGTACGCTCGTACGTGCACTGAATGGCTTGATCTTGCCTGATCAAGGGAAAGTGACTGTTTGTGGACTTGATACGGCGCGCGAACGCAAGGCACTGCCCGGGATTGTCGGCTTTATTTTTCAAAACCCGGATCATCAGATTATCTTTCCGACGGTTGAAGAAGAGCTGGTTTTTGGACTGGAACAATGCGGCGTTCAGCGGAAGGAAGCTCGGGAAAAAGCCGGGGACTTTCTGAACCTTCACAACTGTCACGGCTGGGGAGGGCGACCGGTTCACGAATTGTCCGAGGGGCAAAAACAACTGGTGTGTGTGTTGTCGGTTCTCATCATGGAGCCGTATGTGCTCATACTGGACGAACCATTCGCCAGTCTGGATCTTCCGACGCGATTGAAAATGATCCGCTGGATCGACCGATTGCCGCAACAGGTCATTGTGATCTCTCACGAACTGGATACCTTTAACGGCTATGACCGCGTGCTGTGGGTGCAAAATGGCGGTGTCTTTAAAGATGGCACTCCAGATGAAGTGGTTCCCGGCTATCGCCAAGCCGCTCTGTCAGAAGCGCTCAGCCCATGATCGCGCTTTATCTTGCAGGGCGCAGCTGGGCCCATCGTTTGCCTGCTGGCCTCAAGCTGCTTGTGCTTGCGGTGGCAAGCGTACTCGCATTTCCCATTGATACTGTGTTTCCGTTGCTAGTGCTTTTGAGCATTGCTGTCGGTTTGTTCGCTTCGCTTGGAAAGCCGGGCCTCAACAAGCTGGTGATTATCCGGCGCTTTGCACCGTTTCTCATCGTTATTATTTTGTTTCACTGGGCTATTGGAACGGCAGGTCTGGGAATCATTGTCGCTTTGAGATTGCTCGCGCTGGTTCTGCTCGCCAGCTTTGTGACTCTGACCACCCGAATGGACGACATGATGGCAGCCATACGCCCGATATTTCGCCCATTGACCTATTTCGGCCTTTCTGATCGACGTTTAGCGTTAGCCCTGGCTCTCATGATCCGGTTTATTCCAGTCCTTCTGGGCGTCCTGGATAATCTTGATGAGGCATACAGAGCCCGTTCCGGCAAAGCAGGGCGCTGGCGGATTTTCGCACCGTTTGCTATTCAGGCGCTTCGCCTTTCTGATCACGTTGGAGAGGCTATCTCGGCGCGTGGTGGTGCTGACGGATTACCTGACGGTCAGAGGATCGACCGCATTCTTGGAAAATAAAAATGACATCTGACAGACATCTCGTTCTTATCGCCCTATTTGCCGCGCTGATCGCTGCGCTTGGGCTTGTGCCTGCTTTTCAGGTGCCGTTTCTCGGTGGCGTACCGATCACGGCGCAAACTCTTGGCGTCATGCTGGCGGGCGTCATTCTCGGCCCGGTTCGGGGTGCTCTGGCTGTACTATTGCTCTTGTTCGGGGTTGCCTTGGGGTTGCCGCTGCTGGCGGGTGGACGTGGTGGTTTGGGCGTGTTCCAGAGCCCATCCGTGGGTTTTCTTATCGGCTGGCCGATTGCGGCGTTTGTGACTGGTCTGATCATGCAAAAAATGGCAGATGCGAATGTTTTGGTTTCTTCGATTGTTGCGGCTGCGTTCGGCGGGATCATCGTTCTTTATGCCTTCGGTGTGCCCGGGCTGGCAATCATGCTGAAAACGCCTCTATGGGAAACGTTCATCGGTGCAATGATCTACGTGCCCGGTGATATGATCAAAGTCGTACTGACAGGCCTGATCACGCAAACGATCGCACGCGGCTACCCATCTGCGTTGCTGACCCGGCGCTCCTGACCAATAGGATGGCCTTTGTTGGCGACAAAGTAACGGCTCATGCAGGGAAGGCGCGACAGGCGGCTGCCCTGATCTGTGGCAGCCAATCAGTCACCCGAGGAATCTTGGCTGAGCAGGTGGTCCAGATCGCTTTTGCAGTGTCCCGGCGGGTCGTCAAAGGTGCTCCTGTCGGCGTCGATTTGGAAAATGGCCCGGAATTTTTGGCGACGTTTCTGGGAATTGCCCGTGCTGGCTGCAAAGCATTGGTCTTTGATCCAAATTGGCCGACTGGACTGAGGCAATCCATCATTGAAGCGACGACGCCTGCGATTACGATCGATGCCTCCACGTTCGGGGAGCTTACAGAACAATCAATCGTTGAAACGGTGGCGGATCCTTCGGAAGCGGATGCGTTTTACGTGGGATTTACCAGCGGCACGACTGGCATTCCGAAAGGATTTCGACGGTCTCACGCATCATGGCTCGAGAGCTTTGCTGTTGCGGAGCATGCATTCGGTCTGAGCGAAAACGATGTCTTCCTGATTTGCGGGTCGCTTCAACATTCTTTGCATCTGTTTGGTGCTGTCCATGCCTTGCATATTGGTGCACTGACAGTGCAACTGAAGGAATTTCGGCCTGTTGAGGTGCTCAGGCAGACGGGGGAGCATCGTGCGACCGTTCTTTACTGCACTCCGACACAGCTTCATTATCTCATCAAGACTGCGCTTGCCCGGAAAGAAGTGTTTCCATCCGTCCGTTGTATTTTGACAAGCGGCGCAAAGTGGCGTGGTCTTGAAGCAGAGGAACTGCGCCGCTGTTTTCCAGCCGCAACAGTGAGTGAATTCTACGGCGCTTCGGAAACCAGTTTCATTACAGTCGTTCCTCAGGATGCAGAGCTGCCTGTTGCGTCAGTTGGCCGGGCACCACCGGGTGTAGAAATCTCAATTCGAGACGCTGACGGCGCGATTGTGAATGAGAGAGAAGTTGGGCGCGTCTGGGTGAAAAGTGCCATGCTGTTTGACGGTTACGAGTGCGGGGAAAGCGGTGACACGCGTTGGGACGACAATGGGTGGCTAACAGTTGGCGATCACGGCTGGGTCGACGAAAAAGGTCTATTATATCTGACGGGGCGTGAAAATCGCATGATCATTACATCCGCTGTGAACGTCTATCCGGAGGAAGTGGAAAGAGTGTTGGAGGCGCATCCGCAAGTCGAGCTTGCAGCTGTCTTTGGAGTGGATGAGCCGGTTAGAGGGCAGAAAATCGTTGCTGCTTTCAAATCGGTCGACCAGGAATTGGAGATTGAGATACAAGTCCTACGTCGGTGGTGCCGGAGAAATCTTGCCAAAGAAAAAGTGCCCAGAACGTTCATTTCTGTCTCCGATTGGCCGCTGACACAGGGTGGTAAAACAAATCTGGAAACACTTCGTATCCGATTGTTTCCAGATTCCGGTTCCGGCTCTGAAAAGGTCTGTAACTGATGCGGCAGGTATTCATTACCGCAGCAAAACGGACGGCCGTTGTTCCAAGGGGAGGGACGTTTGCAGGGGTTGCATTGCATGAGCTTGCAGCACCGGTAATGAGCTCTTGTGCAATGGAAGCCGAGCTGGAAACAACGACGATTGATGAGGTAATTGTCGGAAATGCACTCTATGGGGGAGGGAACCCGGCCCGGCTGATCGCGCTTGCCGCTGGATTGCCGGAAACAATTCCCGCCATCACCATAGATCGGCAATGTTGCTCCGGATTGGATGCCGTTGGCATGGCGCTTTCCATGATCAAGTCAGGTCAAGCGGATAAGGTGATTGCCGGAGGTGCGGAAAGCTTCAGCAGAAGCGCGCTCCGATCACACCGACCTCGATTCCCTGATGAAGCAGCCGAACCTTATGACCGCCCGCCTTTCTCGCCCTGGTCTGATCGGGATCCGGAAATGGGTGAAGCTGCAGCGGCTCTTGCTGCGCGGTTGTCGATTTCAAGAGAACGGCAATGGGCCTGGGCAATCGACAGTCATCAAAAGGCGTTGAAACGATCCAAATCGACAGAAATCAAGGGTGATTTTGTGAGGGTGGATAAGGAAACCCTGACAGTTGACCCCTTCACCCGTGATCTGACAATTGGGACGTGCCGCAGAGCGCCGTTGCTGTTTGGTGATAAGAGCTATGGTGTGGATGTGGCGACAACAGCGGTCGAGGCGGATGCGGCGGCGTTCTTGTTCTTATGCGATGAGGATGCCGCGCACGCGCATGGTGGACCGATCTACCGGATCCTTGACCATGTGGTATCAGGCGCCGATCCCGAGTTACCCGGTCTTGCGCCGATAGAAGCTGCCAAAAAATTGATGAGCCGGACAAATCGCCAGGCCAAGGACATTGACCGGGTGGAGATTATGGAAGCGTACGCAGCTCAGGCGATCGCTTTCGACGACGCTTTTGATTTTGACCCCAGTAACATCAATGTCGGTGGCGGTGCGTTGGCAAGAGGTCATCCAATCGGAGCCTCCGGCGCGATACTTCTGGTTCAACTGGTAAAAGAACTTGCCCGCTTGCCAAGTGGTGTGTGCGGTCTGGCGGCAATTGCCAGTGCGGGTGGACTAGGAAGTGCCGTGCTGATCGAAAAAATGTAAAATTCAGCGAAATGGGCTGGACCATTGGTCTATTTGAAAAATAAATTTTGCGCATGACAGAGCAAACCGGCGGGGTTCCTTTTCGCGAAAAAGTTTTGTCGATGAAGGCGTTGGCGGAAATGCAAGAGAAAATAAAAGTTATCCACTGGGTGTGAACAGCGGGAACATCGCAATATTGGGCGAAAATTACTTGGATTCCCGTCATGTTTAGCGCATTATCATTCGCTCGTGAATGGTGCCTGATAGGTAGACATCAGTCGACGTGAAACTTTCTGAAAAACATTTGTGAAAGTTTATTGACGTTGGTGATTGGTGTGCGTATAAGGCTTTTCAACGAGGGCGGCGGCGTCGCAGGCGGCAGTCGATTGCGCTCTTGGTTACCATGAATTTGGGCTTTTGCGATGGCGGGTTTCGGCTTGTTGTTGATGGTTTTTGTTTTGTGGTTTGAGGCTGGCTTTATGTTGGTTTCGGTTCTTTGACAATTGAATAGGAAGAAAGAGAAACGTGGGCGGCGGTATGGTCGTTGATGTTGGTTGGGTTTTTGTCCTTTGGCAGGGGCTTGATTGGCATTTTAAGAGACTATCGGCGGGTCACGTTTTT
>JBDWFY010000017.1:0-4037 GCA_039976075.1 Stappiaceae bacterium | reverse complement strand
CACCGTTGCCGATCTCCGCGCCCAGAATGCACTCAAAAACGCTCAGGCCGACTATATGGAAGGGGCAAGAGCGCTTGCCAGTGATCCCGATACCGGCTTTCTGTCACGCACCGGCTCTGCAGCGCTTGGTGGCCGGGCCGGTGTCGAGCAGCTGCTCAACGAACTGGGACAACGTACCGCCGAAACGCTGCCCCGCCGCGTCCACGCCCAGTTCAGAGATTTTCGCACCCGCCATGACACGTCGATCCTGGGCGAATATCTCAAGCACGAATCCGAGCAAACCAAAGTCCAGACCCAGGCCGCTTCCCAGCGCCGGGTTTCTACTCTGCGGCAAGAAGCCGTCCGCAACCACACCGACCCCGTCGCTCACCTGAACAGCCTCACAGAAGCCGAACAGGAAGTGCGCACCATGGCGAGTTGGTCGGGACTTTCTGAAGCGGAAACCGAACAGGCCGTCGTCCGGCAATATGACGCAGTCCAGTCCGACATCATTCTTCAGATGGCCGAGCAGGACCCGCTGGCAGCGGAGGTCCGATATGAGAGTTTCAAGGAAAGCCTTCAGGAGGAATCCAGGCAAAATCTGGAGAGAATAATCACTCCGGCAGTAAAGATTGCCAATGCCGAGGTGAAGGCGGGCGAACTGTTCGCCGGGCTCCATGTCGACGGGAGTGCGGATATTGTTGAAGGTGTTACGGGCTTTCTGGCCAGGAGTGTTGAGAAAAACGCAGGCATCCTTGCTGGGACTGAGGATAGTGCCACGCTGACCGGTTCTGCCGGTGATGACAGCCTTGAGATGCCGGAGCAGCAGCAGGAACAACCGCTGACAGAGCCGGTTGCGCTCCAGGGCCCGACCGTGGAGCGGGCAAGGGAGCTGGAAGAGGTCGGCGATCTGCTCCGTCGCCGGGGCGATGCGCTGGCTGACCGAATGAACCACGCCGGTGTCATGCTCTCGCCGGGTAATCTGATCTTCGCCCAGGCCATGGGCGCACCGCTGACCATCGCCTTCAACCAGGCGGACCCGACACTTCCCGCTGCGGAGGTGTTGGCACAATCGCTCGGCTGGACCCTGAGCGCCGACGATCTGACCGAGCTCGACCAGAGGCTCGAAGGTCGCAGTGTGGGCGATTTCCTGACCGAATTCTCCAGCGCCGCCGCTGCCCTTTCCGGTGGACCGGATGTTGCCGCAGAACTTGGCGCGATTGTCGATCCGGAACAACGGCAGCTCACCGAGGGCGGTCTGACGATCAATCTTTCCACTGCCAACAGGCAACGGCGAAACACTGCCCGCGAGCGCATCACAAACGCCTTTGATGTCATCGAAAGAGGCGGCAGTCTTTCGGACCTGTCGCTGGACCAACAGTCCGCACTTGAAGGCCCGCTCCGAGAGGCTGCCTACGATTTTCAAAAGGCCCGCGCCAGTACCGGCCAGTCGAAAACGGATTTTGTCTTGGCCTATTCGTTGGCGCGGCTGTTTTCGAATGATCCGGTTGGGTTCGCTGCGCTGAATCTCTTCGAGTTTCGCGACAGATTTAGCGAGGTTGTGTTCGGCACGTTGGATAGTTGGAATGGTCTGGTCCGAAATAGTTTGGAGCGAGCTGAAGAAACAGCATCACAGGTTGCAGCAGTGTTTGAGACATCAAATCGGTTTCTTGCGCAAAAAGGCATAGTTCCGGGCAATGTTGATGACAATGACATTGACGCGGTTTCCCGATTCAGTTTCCGATTCTTGTCCGACGTACAGGCCTTTCAAGAAGCAGAAGGTAGGGTACCCACGGCGGATGAAATGTCGGGGATTGCCCGCGAACGTCAGTCCATATTGTCAAAGGTTTCGTTGAGAAATCCCGAGGATCGGGGTGAGCCCAGTGAGGGCGAACCCGACTTTCCTAGTGATGAGAATGCTAATGTATTCGTCCCTTTGTCGGACTTTCGAAATACAGCCGCATTTTACAAAGTGCTTAAGCAATACACTCGCTTGCACGACGGTGATAAGTCAGCGGCAAGGGGAGAAGTTGAGGAAATCTTCCGGGGAATTGAGAAAAAGTCACGAGAAGACCTGACACTAGAGCAGCGTGCGATCGCAGATCAAATTCGGTTTGAACAATTCAGTGGGACTCCGGAGGAAAAACGAGCATACGCAGACCGCATAAGGGACGAACCGTTTGACCTTCACGCTGCCCATGTGGGGCCGGTTCTTTATTATATTTCCCTCAAAGTGCGCGGCCTGATTGAGATACTGAAGGTTCCCGGGGATACTTGGAAGGGGACCTACACCCTGCCTCCACTTGGTGCGCCTGGCGTTACCGAAGACGACGGCTCCAATGTCTATGTAAATGGTGAGTTCGTCGGCAATCGTCGAGCCATGACGAGGGTCTATAACGAGCGAGCGTTGGGGTTCGCGACCTCATTTACCGGTGGCGGATTAGCAAGTACCGCATTTACCGGTCCAAAGGCGGCATTGAATCCCAACGTTCTGCGTGCTGGCGGAGGCAAGGTTTCTAAAGGGGCTGGGCTGGGCAGAGGTATCTCTCCAAGCTTCTCGCGAAATTCTCAGCTTACGTTGGTTCAGGATCAGCAAAAATTCAAAAAGCTACTGCTCAATGCAGAAAAAAACGGAAACACGGAACAAATCGCTGGCTTTAAGAAAGAGCTATACACGATTGAGAACACGATATTATCGAAACTTAATCCGTCAGTTCGAGTTCCGAATCTCGCTGGTTCTGATTGGGTACCGGATAGCAAGAGTTTCACAAAAGTCAGAAAACTGATCAAACAAGAAAAAGAGCTTGCAACTAAAAGGGCAAATAAATTCTTGGACGAGCTCGATACTACTTCGTCGCCGCCAAACGGATTCAAGAAGTATACCAATTTTGAGAACAGGAACAACGAACTGCCGCCAAACTGGGTGAAGGGCAACGTAAAGTACATCAAATATGATATCTACAAGAAATTAGAAGGTCTTGATCGCGGCTGGACCCGCGTGGTGATTGGGTCGGATAATCGTGTCTATACAACCTTTGATCACTATGAGACATTCGTTGAACTGCGGCGGATGAAGCCAGGTTTCTTTGAGAGAGTCACAAAAGAATGAAGCTCGAGCCAATCATAAATCTGCTTGATAAAGCCGACGGACCCTACGTTCACTACTCCAAGGCAAAGTTGACCGCGGAAATTCGGCGCGAACTTACGGAGATATTGGCGGAAGACCGCGTTTTTTTTCTTGATGGTGCCAAAATGAATACTTGGTTGACTTGTGTTCAAGTCATACTCAAGGAATGCCAAGTTAAATCGCAACGATCCATCGGGCCAATGGAACTTACCTGGCTACTTGAGGAAATCATCGACGGCTGCGGCGAGCCTAAAAACCGACCCGCAAATCTACTTTTGGTTGTCGAAAATGCGGAAAAGATTCTCGTCGATGAAAAGGGAGTTAGTTCTAAACGATATAAGTTCCCCGATCTTTGCAGCAGCCTCGCTGCTGCCGGTAAACATGCCGGTGAGGCCTGGGAAGGCGGTGTTGGATACAATGTTGTTTTTGTTTTCGATCCGAAAAACAAGAAGATTGATGTTGGAAGTGCAAACCATTTGAAGCTCTAATGGCATGCGTACCGGTTTTCGGTCCGCACGTCGTTGCCCTCCAAAGTGCACTTGTTTGGCGCGGGCAGATTGGGGCGGTAATGCGCCGCGGCACCCGTCCTGATTATATTATGTTTTATCTAAAATGTTGTTAAAAACGCAACGATCGTGATAATAAAGATCGCGGATGAATTCCGGCAACGGTGCCAGGAGATTTCATGGCACGTGTACCGATCTTTGAAGGTGGCCAGCGGCGGGCGCCTCTGCATCAGAGCAATTTCACCGTACGGGCACGGCCCGAAGCGTTTGGCGCGGCAGCCGGGCGCGGGCTGGTGGCGCTGGGGCAGGGCGTCGGCGATGTCGGCGAGGCAATCACCACCGTTGCCGATCTCCGCGCCCAGAATGCACTCAAAAACGCTCAGGCCGACTATATGGAAGGGGCAAGAGCGCTTGCCAGTGATCCC
>JBDWFY010000016.1:0-275634 GCA_039976075.1 Stappiaceae bacterium | reverse complement strand
GCACCAGGTGCGCGGGCCTTTTTTGTTTCAGCTACGGCCTAAGCAAGGCCGAGGCAATCGTGCACATCTGTCTAGCGACCCGACCGGGTCGAAAAATTCAGATGCATCGTCTGTCAACTTGTTATGGGCAGGCAACTGCGTACGGGTTGCCGTAGCGATCGTAAGCCGTACAGTTTTTGGGAGTCGTAGCACCGCCAACAATGGCTCCGCCAGCGCCACCGATTGCTGCCCCGACAAGGGCGCCGCCTACGCCGTTTCCGGTAGCAGCCCCAATCGCTGCGCCAGTTGCCGCACCAAGGCCACCACCGACAAGCGCGCGGTCACGCTGACTGTCAGACTGGCAACCTGCCAGCAACAATGCGGCCGCAGCCGCTAGAACATAAACTTTCATAATGTCTTCCTGTCCAAGCAAACTTTTAATCGATGGTACCCAAGCAACTCTTACCAAATGCCTGTCCATCTTCAGCTTGATTATAACACACAATAAGCACACCAAAACAAATGGTATGATGTTACCTTCCTGTGTACAAAGCCGATTTGGTTATAGGCCGATTTACGTCAAAGTTATGATAACTTTCGCTATTGTGGACTTCATGACCGAAGCCAAGACCCCACGATCAACCCTGTGAATGCCTGATTATACACCGATTTCTGGCAGTTTTCCTCACGCATGACAAATTTACCAGAGCGAAAAGAAACAGACAAACAATCAACGCATTAGCACTTATTTTTCCGGCCAACTTTTCTCATTTGAACCACACATGTCATGTCATTCGAGCAGAACATAGATGCTTCGTATGAACGTTAGCTGAACGAAAAACGCCATTCCGGTAAGCGAAAAACTTCACATAATTCAGACTACCAAGCGAATGAAACTGATTCCTATCGGCAGGCGACATAGTATTTTCGGCCACGTCGATCATAGGCAATACAATTTTTAGGGGTTGTGGCTGCGCCGATCAGAGCGCCGCCGGCACCACCAATTGCAGCACCGGCAAGGGCTGCACCGGCAGTGCCGCCTGTTGCAGCCACTACGATGGCGCCTGTTGCAGCGCCGAGGCCTCCACCGACAAGTGCACGATCAGTTCGACTGTCAGACTGACAACCGGCAAGGAGCAGGGCAACAGCTCCAACAAGCAGTATGATTTTCACAATGACCTCCAAAACTAAGCATCCACAGGCAAGCTTGCGGTAGCTGGGCCACAAAATCAACGGGGCGGTGAGCCTCAGACGCGTCAATTTGCGACTGGTGATTTGGAAGATGCTTTTTTCTGCCTAGTGTCTCAATTTTGCGAGCAATCCTAGGGTGGAAGAGTCTTTGCCTTCAGAGGGCGACTCACCATTGACCATCGGCAGAAGTTCAGTTGCGAGCTCTTTGCCGAGTTCAACGCCCCACTGGTCGAACGAATTGATATCCCAAATGGCCCCTTCCACAAATACGCGGTGTTCATAAAGAGAGATCAAGCGACCAAGCGTGTAGGGATCAAGCCTGTCGTAGGCAATGGTTGTTGAGGGGCGATTTCCTGGGAACACCTTGTGGGGAGCGAGCCGGGCGACTTTATCGGCCGACATCCCGCTTCGCTCCAAAATCGCGCAGACTTCATCCAGCGTTCGTCCCATCATCAACGCTTCGCTTTGGGCAAGGCAATTTGCAACGAGTAGATCATGGTGATGCGTCAGCTCCGGCTCATGTCCCTTGGCGGCAATCAAAAATTCAACCGGGATGACGGACGTGCCCTGATGGATAAGCTGGTAGAACGCATGTTGCCCATTCGTGCCCGCTTCCCCCCAGACGATGGGGCCGGTCTCTTGTTCTACCGGCTCTCCGGCCAATGTCGTCTGCTTGCCGTTTGATTCCATATCAAGTTGCTGCAAGTAGGCTGGCAGGCGTGCGAGTCTCTGATCGTATGGCAGAACAGCCCTTGTGCCGAACTGCCAGATGTCCCGATACCATACACCGGTAAGACCCAGCAGAACCGGCAGGTTTTCTAGCAGAGGTGCTTCTTGAAAGTGCTTGTCCATTGCATGGCCACCGGCCAGAAAACGGTCGAAGTTATCAGCACCGATTGCAATCATCAGCGGCAGGCCGATGGCAGACCAGATCGAGTACCGTCCACCAACCCAATCCCAGAAACCAAATACGCGTTGGCTGTCTATACCAAACGCCGAGACTTTCTCCAGGGCAGTCGAGATTGCAGCAAAATGGGCGCCCACTGCATCCTCGCCGAGCGCGTCGGCTATCCACTTGCGAGCGGTCTGCGCGTTCGTCATCGTTTCAATGGTTGTGAATGTTTTGGATGCGATCAAAAATAGCGTACGCGCCGGATCGAGCCGTTTGAGTGTATCAGCTATGTGGGCGCCATCAATGTTGGAGATATAATGCAGGCGAGGGCCGTCATGATAGGGCGCCAGTGCCAGCGTGGTCATGACCGGTCCCAGATCGGACCCACCGATCCCGATATTGACGACGTCTGAAAACGGTGCACCGTCGTGGGCGCTGATGCTTCCGGAGCGAACGCCGCCGGAGAAGTCGGCCATACGAGAGAGGACGTCTTGCACATCACCCATAACATCTTCTCCGTCGACAAGCACAGGAGAGCCGGATTGATTGCGTAAGGCGGTATGAAGTACTGCGCGACCTTCGGTGCTGTTAATCGCCTGACCGGAAAACATGGCATCGCGCTTTTTTTCAAGACCGCAATCGGTTGCAAGAGTGCTGAGCAGATTCAAGGTTTCCGCGGTCAGTCGGTTTTTCGACAAGTCCAGCAACATGTCTTCGAAGGAAACGGACAAGGTGTCGAACCGATCGGGGTCGGAGGCAAACATTTGTCGAAGATCGGTTGTTTCCAGCGTCCGGCGGTGGTCGGAGAGCTGTTGCCAGACATCGCTCTTGGGCCTGTTCATAAAAAAGTCTCCAGCGCTTCAACGAGGACGTAATGAGAAAAACATGATGGGAACGGCAGGGCTATGACAAGGCGCAGGCAGCACGGGCATTTGCTTCAATTTGATCCCAGGCTTCGGCATTGATCAGGTCGGGGGAGGCGATCCAGGAGCCGCCGACACAGATTACGTTTGGTAATTTCAGGTAATCCGGCGCGTTTTGTGCAGTGATTCCGCCCGTCGGACAGAATTTAATGGCCGACAAAGGGGAGGAAAGAGCTTTCACAAACGGCACGCCACCGGCTGGTTCTGCCGGAAAGAACTTCTGCCGTACATAGCCATGCTCCAACAAAAACATGGATTCTGACGCGGACGTAGCGCCCGGTAGCAGCGGGACATTGTGACCGTCGGCAACATGCAGCAGGTTAGCCGTTGCGCCAGGGGAAACGATGAAAGTTGAACCGGCTTTGGCTGCCTTGTCATATTGCTCGGCATTCAGAACTGTACCGGCGCCGACCATAGCGCCTTCAACTTCAGAGGCGACTGCGCGAATTGCTTCCATGGCGGCATCGGTTCTGAGGGTGATTTCAATTGCCGGCAGGCCGCCCGCCACAAGGGCTTTTGCCATTGGCACAGCCTTTTTGGCATCCTCAATTATCAGTACCGGAACCACCGGGGCGGCGGTCAATACAGCGTCAACGCGTTCCACATTCTGTACCATTCTTGTTCCTACTTGTCAGAATTCAACCGTGATCTGTCCCAATCGTCGGACGAAGTCATTATTCTAAAATACATGCGCTCCAGCGTCTGGGCTGCAGACATTTTCTCGCATCTTGGCAAACAAATCCCGTCCACAGCCTTCCTGGCTAGCAGACATATCGGCTGTCATGATAGGCCTCATACGCCATTCTTCCTCCGGCACCAGAACCGTCAGTGTTCCCAGTTCGGCATCAACTCTGACAAGGTCACCGTCCTGTATACGCGCGATAGGGCCACCGTCAGCGGCTTCCGGGGTCACATGTATTGCCGCAGGTACTTTTCCGGATGCTCCTGACATGCGACCGTCGGTCACAAGAGCTACTTTCAGACCGCGATCCTGCAGAATACCCAGACCTGGTGTCAGTTTGTGAAGTTCCGGCATGCCGCAGGCTTTTGGGCCCTGAAAGCGGACCACTGCCACGACATCGCTTGAAAACTCTTTGTTCTGAAAAGCCTGTTGCAGTTCATTCTGTGAATGAAAGACTCTCGCAGGTGCCTCGACAATGCGATGTTCCGGTTTGACGGCGGAGATTTTGATGACGGCGCGACCAAGATTGCCCGATAGTACTTTCAGGCCACCGCTTGACTGGAACGGCGTGCTTGCCGGTGCCAGCACTTTGGGATCGGCGCTTTCGGTGACGGCCTCTTTCCAGATGACGTTGTTGTCTTCATCAAGAGCCGCTTCTTTGATGTAACCCTCGAGTTCGGTGCCCCAGATGGTTTTGACATCATTGTGCAGGTAACCAGCGCCAAGCAGCTCGCGGATAAGATATCCCATTCCGCCAGCGGCATTGAAGTGGTTCACATCCGCCATGCCGTTGGGATAGACCCGCGCCAGCAACGGTACAGCGTCGGAGAGATCGGAAATATCACCCCAGGTTAACTGAATCCCAGCGGTGCGGGCCATTGCGACAAGATGCATGGTATGGTTGGTCGAGCCTCCGGTCGCATGCAATCCCACGACACCGTTGACAATGGCTTTTTCATCAATGACTTCCCCGACCGGCGTGAAAGAATTACCCAGTGCCGTAATAGCCAGCGCCCTTTTCGTCGCCTCCTGTGTAAGCGCCTCACGCAACGGGGTGCCGGGATTGATAAAGCTGGCTCCGGGAAGATGCAGTCCCATTATTTCCATCAACATCTGATTGGAATTTGCAGTTCCGTAAAATGTGCAGGTGCCCGGTGAATGATAGGATTTGCTCTCCGCATCGAGTAGCGCATCTCGTCCCACTTTACCCTCGGCGTAAAGTTGCCGGATACGCGCTTTTTCGCTGTTGGGCAGGCCGGAGGGCATCGGGCCGGCGGGTACAAATACAGCCGGTAAATGGCCAAACGACAAAGCCGCAATCAGAAGGCCGGGTACGATTTTATCGCAGATACCCAGAAACATCGCCGCATCAAACATGTTGTGCGACAGGCCCACTGCGGCCGACATGGCGATCACATCCCTTGAGAACAGTGACAATTCCATGCCGTCCTGCCCTTGTGTGACACCATCGCACATGGCTGGAACGCCTCCGGCTACCTGGGCGACACCACCTGCGGCGCGGGCGGCCTCTTTAATCAACGCAGGATAATTTTCGTAGGGCTGATGCGCAGACAACATGTCATTATAGGCTGTAATGATGCCGACATTGGGCACAGCATCACCGGAAAGCGCCGACTTGTCCTGAACGCCACAGGCTGCAAACCCGTGTGCGAGGTTGCCGCAGGAAATGCTCGAGCGATGCGGACCCTTCTCAGAAGCCGCGTTGATGCGAGCCAGATAGTGCTCTCTGGTCTCCCTGCTGCGCTCTATGATCCGATCAGTCACGTCCTTGACGCGCGCATTGATTGTCATTTGACCCGGTTCCTGTGTGTTTTTCGCTTATTTTTCGCTATTTAATCGATTTAAGCGACGATTTTGTCAATCAGATGCATTGTTGTTGAGTTTCAATGAAGTCATCTGCCGTCAAGCTTGCGCGAAAGGATCTTGATCCAATGCGCCTCATTGGACATTTGGTTTTACCTAAGGGGCCCAGACTATGTGCGTTGGTTTTGTCCGCAAGCCCTTCAGCACTGCTCGAATGGGCATGTCTTCAACCGGCCCTTCTTCAAGCGCTTTTGCAAGCACATCCTGTTTATCGTTGCCTTCAATATGCAGAACCAGATGATTGGCGGCAAGCAAGACCGGCAGTGTGAACGTGATGCGCGGTTCGCCGGCGCCATCCGCCCGCATCGCCACAACAGTTGATGATCCGTTGCTATCAAGCGCCACATCCAGTTGATCACCACCCGGGAAGAAAGACGCTGTGTGTCCGTCGGTGCCCATTCCCAGAATAACGGCATCAAGAGGAAATGACACGGACGCCGCAAGTCTGTCTTCAAGAGCGAGCGTGCCTTCTTCAGGTGTCTCATCGCCGGTAAACAGGGGAACAAATGTCGCTGCGCCTGCCAAACCGTTCAGTAGCTTTTCCTTGACCAATCTTGCGTTAGAGCGCGGATCTGCCTCATCGACCCACCGTTCATCGACCAGCGTAACCGTTACTTTTGACCAGTCGATCTCGCGCTCACTGAGTTTGGCGAAAAACAGGGCCGGGGTCGATCCGCCGGAAACAGCGAGGGAGGCCCGGCCGTTTTCCTCGATGCCGCTGCACAGAGCGTTGCAGGTTTCATCCGCCAACGACAGCGCCAGTTGTTCCTTGGTGTCAAAGTTTTGCCGGTTCAAAACGCTCATTACTTTTGTCGTGTTCCCATAGTGATTATTCTTCGTGCCAGGTACGACCGTCGCGTTCGATCAACGCAATTGCCGCCGAGGGCCCCCATGTTCCGGACGTATAGTTCCGAATGGGTTCGTTATTTCGCTCCCACGCCTGCAAAATAGGATCGCACCACGCCCACGCCGCTTCCACCTCATCCCGGCGCATGAAAAGCGTCGGATTGCCACGGATTACATCCATGACCAATCGCTCATAGGCGTCCGGATTTCGTACATTGAAGGCTTCGGCGAAGCTCATATCCAAAGGTACATGTCGCAATCGCATACCGCCAGGACCGGGATCCTTGATCATCAGCCATAACTTGACCCCTTCATCGGGCTGCAGGCGGATCACCAGCCGGTTAGAGCGAATTTTGCCCGCTCCCTGTTCAAATATGCTGTGCGGAATTTCTTTAAAGTGTATGACAAGATCCGACACGCGCTGCGCCAGGCGTTTTCCGGTTCTGAGATAAAAGGGAACACCGGACCAGCGCCAGTTTTGTATTTCCGCTTTTATTGCTGTGAAAGTTTCCGTTGAGCTTTCCGGTCGGCCAAGCTCTTCAAGATACCCAGGCACCGCACCGCCCTCGGACGCACCGGCAGTATATTGTCCTCTCACGGTAAATTCGGATATCGATTGTTCGTCAAAAGGTTTCAGTGCGTGCAAAACCTTCAGCTTTTCATCGCGGACCGCATTGGCATTCAGCGATGAAGGGGGCTCCATCGCCACCAGGCACAGCAGCTGAAGTATGTGGTTTTGCACCATATCGCGCATGGCACCCGCGGTATCATAATATCCGCTGCGGTTTCCCACTCCCAGGCTTTCGGAGACCGTTATCTGCACGTGATCAATGTGAGCGGAATTCCAGATAGGTTCAAAAAGAGCATTGCCAAAGCGCAACGCCATCAGGTTCTGTACTGTTTCTTTTCCCAGATAATGATCTATCCGGAAGATCTGGTCTTCGCTGAAAACTTTGCCGATTGTTTCATTCACGGCGTCAGCAGATGCGCCATCCTTGCCGATTGGTTTTTCTATCACCACGCGTGTTTTCAAGCTGGAAAGGCCGAAGGCACCGATTTGTTCACAAATCGGGCCAAAGAAATCGGGAGATACTGCAAGATAAAAGGCGCGGATGACTTCCGGCCGGTCCGCAAGCATAGCGCTGAGTTCCGACCATCCCTTGTCGCTGGTTGCGTCGACGGCGATAAAATGAAGACGCTGTAAAAATCGACCAAGTGTTTCTTTGTCAAGTGCGTCTGCACCGACATGTTCACTTAGAGCAGCTTCAGCCCACTCCCGATATGCCTCGTCAGACTGCGGGCGCCGGGAGGTCCCGATAATGCGTGCGTTCTGGGGCAGCTGTCCATCGAGATCACGATGATAAAGTGCCGGAATGAGTTTTCGATGAGCGAGATCGCCGCTGCCACCAAAGACAACGAGATCAAACGGATCAACTTCGATTACACGTGTAGCCATTCAATCGCTCCTGTCAGACAAACGCGTCGATTTGGTCCAGAGTGGGAAGGTCTGCCCCTCTTCGGGTACAGGTCAGAGCAGCGGCAGCCACTGCGCGCTTAAGAAGCAGCGAGAGGGTGTGCTCGTCAAGGGTGCCAAGTGCGTTTTCTTCAGAAACTTTAAATCGATTCAATTGCTGGAGCAGCACGGATTGCATCGTATCGCCGGCACCGACCGTATCGGCCACTTCGACATTGATGCCGGGGCTGTGAACTTCCAGTTTTGCCGTGTATGCCGTAGCGCCCTGGGCGCCCTGGCTCAGGACAACGATATCAGGACCGAGGTCAAGCCACTTGCGGGCCACGTCCTCCGCTGAGCTATCCGGATACAGCAGTTGAAGGTCTTCATCGCTAACTTTCACGAGGTCCGTGCACGGCAGGGTCTGGTTGACGCGGTTGCGCCAAACATCCAAATCAGGCTCCACGTTGGTTCTTATGTTTGGATCAAACGAGATAAGCCGCTTGCCTTTTTCCTGCTGGAGCGTGCTCAGCAGCGTGGACCCTGTGGGTTCGACGACCATGGCGTAAGACCCGACATGAATAGCCGTGAACTGATCCATGTTTGCAGGAAGGTCGGAGACTTCCAACGACCGGTCTGCCGCCCCTTCGCCGTAAAACACATATTCCGCGCTGCCATCATCGCCTAAGCCGACAATGCTGAGGCTACAGGCCGCATCTTTCCAGGCGATATGGCTGGTATTAACGCCTTCTGCAGAAAGGCAGGCACTCAGTTTCCTGCCCAAAGCGTCCTTTGAAAGGCCTGACAGGAATGCACAGGCCGCCTCCTGCCGGGCCAGACCGATGGCGACGTTGTAGGGTGAACCGCCAATATGTGCGTCAAGTGACAAAGACCGTCCCCGGTCTTCCCCAATGAAGACATCGAACAAAGCATCGCCGCACACGAGGATCATTTTCAGGCCTTTTATTTTTCTATGATTTTCGAGAGTGAATGCATCCGGACACCAGCCTTACTGCAAGATCAGTGTTCAAGCCGCTTTGCTTTCAGGTGGATCCATAGCTCCGGTCATGATTGCGACGGCGTCGGACATCGAAAAATCCTTCGGATCGATAACCGCATGTCGGCGCCCCAATCGATGAATGTGAATTCTATCAGCAATTTCAAAAACATGGGGCATATTGTGGCTAATCAGGACAATCGGCATGCCGCGGCTTTTTACATCCTTGATCAGTTCAAGTACGCGTCTGCTTTCTTTCACACCAAGAGCCGCGGTGGGCTCATCCATGATAATCACCTTGGATCCAAACGTCGCAGCGCGAGCCACGGCAACCCCTTGTCGCTGTCCGCCGGACAATGTTTCAACCGCCTGATTGATGTTTTGGATGGTCATGAGACCCAACTCGCTTAATTTGTCCCGCGCGACCTTTTGCATTTTTTTTCGGTCAAGCACGCGAAAATACTGTCCGAGAGGTCCTGTTTTGCGGATTTCCCTGCCCAAAAACATATTATCGGCAATCGAAAGCGCCGGTGACAAAGCCAGGCTTTGGTACACCGTCTCAATACCAGCAGAACGTGCGGCCATCGGGCTGGAAAAAGTAATCGGCTTACCATCAAGCAGGACTTCGCCCCCGTCAGGTTGTACCGCGCCTGACAGCGCTTTGATCATCGTTGATTTTCCAGCGCCGTTGTCACCTATGACAGCCAGGATTTCGCCCGGATACAGCTCAAAATCGGCATGGTCCAATGCTACGACCTTACCATAGCGCTTGACGAGTTGCCGGCCTGCTAGAACAGGGGTGGTCATGTTGATACCCTCCGTATCCACTGGTCGAGCGCTACGGCTGCGATGATCAGGCAGCCGATGGCAAATAGTTCCCACTGCGGATCAGCGCCGGCCAGTTTGAGACCGGAAGAGAATACGCCGACGATCAGTGCGCCAAAAAGCGAGCCCTGTATTGCGCCGCGCCCGCCAAACAACGACGTTCCGCCGATCACAACGGCGGTGATGCTGTCCAGGTTGGCATCGACAAAACTTGATGGGCTGACCGATCCGACACGCCCAATCGCAGCCCAGGCGCCAATGCCGCAGATTAATCCAGCCACCACATAAACAGAGAGGAGCAGGCGATCGCTTCGAATGCCGGAAAGTTCCGCTGCATCTTTATCATCGCCGACGGCATATACATGCCGTCCCCAAGCTGTCCGGTTGAGGAGATACCAAAACAGAATGAACACGAAGATCATCAGGAAGACGCCGTAGGTGAAAACCGCACCCCCGATATTGACGCGCTCGCCGAAGAACTTCAGCAGCGGTGCAGCGGCGTCGATATCCTGTGAGCGGATCGATTGGGAACCAGTGTAAAGATAGACGACGGCCAGAAAAATGCGCCATGTCCCGAGCGTAACGATAAAAGGCGGCAGCTTGATACGGGTCACCAATAGTCCGTTTATGGCGCCGCACAGCATCGCAACTGCCAACCCGCACAGGATGGCAAAAGAAGTTGGTAGACCGTAGGTCACCGACAGGTGTCCCATAATCACGTAGCTCAAGACCATGATGGCGGCGACGCTGAGATCAATGCCGGCAGTCAGGATAATCAGCGTTTGCGCACAGGCCAGAATGCCGACAATTGCGACCTGCTGCATGATGAGCGAGAGATTAAACAGCGAAAAGAAACGGCCACCGGCAAGCAACCCGAATACAGCTATCGACATAATCAGGATGATCACCGGAACCATTGCCGGATTGCCGTGTAGGAAGTGCTGTAGATTTCCTAAAAAACCGTGCCGTTGGTGCTCAAATTCAGCGACGGATGAGTCGCTTTCGGAGAGATTGTCTTCAAAATTATCGGACGGTGTAGAAGCCATTTCCACCTCGCATCATTATGGAAAACAGGATTGGATCAAAGTGCCCCATCTAAGCCTAATCCATCGCTTCAGAATTGCAAAAAGCCTGCCCCGAACGGGGCAGGCGGATTTTTGGATGTATTCAACCCCAGCAGCGGTCAAGCCCTTCCTGCACGGAGATGGATTCTACTCCGTCGACAGCTTGATCGGTTACCAGGTTGACGCCGGTGTTAAAGAACTCAAGCCCTTCTGAAGGCTCAGGCTTAGCACCGCTTTTTGCCCATTCGGCGATGGCTTCAATACCGAGGGATGCCATCAGGAGCGGATACTGCTGTGATGTTGCACCGATAACACCGTCCTTAACGTTGGCAACACCCGGGCAGCCGCCATCAACCGACACGACCAAAACGTCGTTTTCCTTGCCAAATGCTTTGAGCGTTTCATAAGCACCGGCAGCGGATGGTTCATTGATAGTGTAGATGACGTTGATATCCGGATCCTTGGAAAGCAAACTTTCCATGGCATTGCGGCCACCTTCTTCATTTCCTGCGGTGACTTCATTGCCAATAATCCGGGGATCGTCTTCATCGCCCCATTTTTTGACGTCTTTCACATCGATGCCAAAGCCTGTGAGGAAGCCCTGGTCGCGCAGCACGCCGACAGACGGTTGACTTTCTGCCAAATCAAGCATGCCGATTTTTGCGTTTGCAGCATCATCGCCCAATTTACCGGCAGCCCAGGCGCCGATCAGCCTACCGGCTTCGAAATTGTCCGTGGCAAATGTCGCATCGGCAGAATCGATCGGTTCAAGCGGTGTATCCAGCGCAATTACCAACAGACCAGCATCCCGGGCTTGTTTGACCGGATCAACAATGGCCTTGGTGTCTGACGCCGTGATCAGGATACCTTTGGCACCTGACGCTATACACGTTTCGATGGCTGCTACCTGAGTTTCGTGATCGCCATCGACTTTCCCTGCAAAGGTTTGCAGATCAATACCGAGTTCAGTGGCCTTGGCGGTTGCGCCTTCCTTCATTTTAACGAAAAACGGATTGATGTCCGTTTTGGTAATCAGGCAGGCGGATGTGTCTGCGGCAAACGCAGGCGTTGCGCCCATGATCGCTAAAGCCGAGGCGGCGAGCAGTGATTTGCGGATCATTTCGTTTCCTCCCTGGTCTGTTATTATTCGGTTGCCGGCGGACAGACCAGAAAATCCGCCGGATACCACAAGCCACGTGTTTAAATCGGACCCTTGCCAGCGATACGTGGATTGTCGGTCTTGAAGTGGCTGTTCGTCAAAATGGATGCCCGTGGCGAAAAATTGACGAAGAGTGGCAAGGTTGCGGCGCCAATGGCGCCTGCATCGGGTCCGAACGATCCGATTTCGATTGTCGGCTGTTGCCGCCCTTCCGGAGCCCGGAGGGCCAGCGCCCTATCGAGAGCTTCTTTGAGACGCAACTGTAACCCGCCATTGAGATCACTGTCCAAGATGAGCAGCGGTACATCAAGGATGGCCAGAGCGGAAAAGATCGAAGGGACAAGGGCATCCACACAATCATCAATCCATTCGGTCACAGCCTGATGACCTTCTGCGACAATCTCTTCGAGTGCGGCTCTGCCGTGAGCCTTCACACCGTAATAGGCCAAATGTCGGATCAGGGCATTGAGCGAAGCCCGTGTGATGAGGATGTCCCAATTGCCTTCCGGGCGGGGTGCTGATGGAAGACTGCTTGGTGGAACTGGCATGGTTGCGACATCGCCGGCATTGGCACCATGTCCATACAGCGGGTCACCATTTAAAATCACCCCGCCGCCGATTGCCGGACCAACAAACATATAAAGGAATGATTCCCGGTTCTGATCGTTGCCGTTAAAGAGTTCTGCTATCGCACTGGCGGTTCCGTCATTTTCTGCAAATACCGGGAGTTGAGCCCGGTCTTCCA
Organism: Stappiaceae bacterium; assembly: GCA_039976075.1. Taxonomy (GTDB): domain Bacteria; phylum Pseudomonadota; class Alphaproteobacteria; order Rhizobiales; family Stappiaceae; genus JBDWFY01. Next base: position 262,994 of record JBDWFY010000016.1, on the reverse strand, counting down.
GGGCCTGCCGAAAATCATATTCCTGCCATTGCAGGAAAATTTCAGGTGGCAGTGCGAGCTCTCTCAGCCAGCTACCTAGATTATAGGGTTGAGCCAGCCCAATACCCGCAACGCGGTTGGCGCGAGGCGATTGCTGGTCTGCATCATCGGGTAACAAAGCCAGCATGTCGTCGATATCCTGAGTGACGATATCCAAGGCTTTCTCCGGCTCAGGCAGCGCCGGATCGTGAGACCGCCGTGCAATTACCTTTCCGGTCAGATCCATCAGGACAGTTTCGATGCTGCTGCGGTCCAGGCGAACACCGATGCCGTAGGCGCCACCCGCCCGCAATTGGTAAAGTGTGGCCGGCTGGCCTCTGCCTCCGGCGTGGCGTTTGCCGGTGATGCCAATCAGTCGGTAGGCTTCCAACTCATCAATGATTGTTCCGACCGCCGCACTGGTCAGGTTCGCTCGGCGCGCAAGTTCAGCTTTGGATGCCTCGCCGCAGCGGCGCAGTTCGCGCAATACGATGCGTTCGTTATATCGACGAACCTGCACCGAATTACTTCCTCTGCCATCCGAGCTGCCTACCGGGGGCGTGCTGCGCATCCCACTGTCCTCACCAGGTTCCCTGTGGTTTGACCAAAATTAATATGTAATTCATGTTTACTTAATAATGAAACACTGCTTCGACGGCGTCGTCAAGTCGAATTTTACTCCGTGCAGCTACGTGGATGCAAAAGAGCGTAGGTGCTGGATCCGTCAATTTCATGCAAATCCGATTGGAAAGACGTGTTTGAATGGAGGAAACTACGTGCAAGTGAAGATCGGTGACATCTGCAAGCAGTGGTTCCCTCTGGACGTGTGCGTCTTACCAAGCCCCAAGAGCGAGGCATATTTTGTCCCTGCTTTTGTTGGAAAGACTTGAAAGCCATATGGTTTCCTGCGTTTTTCCGCCTTGTCAGAAACTAAATCTGCTCTCACAGAATGGATGAATTTGACAGATCCCGAGCCTAAACTATTTTTGCATCGGAGTTCCATGAATTAATTGGAAAAATACTGATTACCAGGCCGACAGCAATGCACCAAAACCGATTTCGGTTGTCTTTCGAAATCGGTTTTGGTAGGTGTTTTCAGGTAGACATTGCTACCGGTAGGGTTCAGCAGGAACGATTATGAGTCCGGTCAAACAGAACGTTACAATCGGTGACGTTGCACACCGCTTGGGTATTGCCAAGGGAACGGTTTCCCGTGCGCTGAATGATTACCCCGATATTTCCCCCGAAACCCGTCTGCGAGTGCTAGCCGCCGTCAAGGAACTGGGCTATCGCCCGTCTTCGTTGGCCCGGCGCCTCAAACGCGGACGGGTTGAAACAGTTGGCATTGTACTGCCGATTGCCAACGCACATATTTCGGATGCGTTTCTTTCGGAATTTCTGGACGGGTTGTCTCAGGGGCTGGGTCGGCAGGATCATGATCTTCTTGTCGCAACCGCCCCCGACGCTGCCGGCACCCTGGCGGTTTATGAGCGACTGCTTGCTGCATCCAAAGTTGATGGGATGATTGTTACACGGACCCTGACCAATGATCCCAGAATCGACTATCTGAGGCAACATGGCGTCCCCTTTGTTGCTCACGGCAGAACTAAAGATCCCAGCGGTTATGCATGGTTCGATATCGATAACGAGGCGGCGCTGGAAATGGCGGCTAACCATATCATCGGGCTGGGTCACAGGCGGATTGCCTATATTGGTGCGCCATCGGAAATGAACTTTGCCCGCTTGCGCCTGTCAGGCTTCAAGCGTGGATTGGAGGGTCAAGGACTTGATGTTGATCCGGAGTTGATCACCGAGACGACCCTTGACGAGACTGCAGGATATGAAACGGCCAAGTCTCTTTTGAAGCTCGCAGCCCCACCGACCGCAATTGTGGCCGCAGTAGATGTGATCGCTGCCGGTGCGGTGAAAGCAGCGCGGGAAATGGGATTGTCCGTCGGTTCCGACGTAACAATTATCGGCTATGACGGTGCACCGCTTGGTCGATATTTGGAGCCGCCGCTCACAACGATATCTCAATCGGTGGCAGAAGCAGGTGCTGCGGTCGCCGGAATGATGTTGGCGCTCATTGATGGATCCCCGGCACATCAGCATCAACGCTTTGGCGACGTTACGTTGTTACGCCGTGCTTCTGATGGTCCGCCGCGCCTCACATCAGCGGAACTGGGCAAGAAAATAGCTAAACGGGTAATTTAGAAAACGGTGTGCGATTGGCCAGAGCCATTGCCGTGCCACCGCAGTTTTTAGGATAGCCCGAATGACTGAAACATCCTTGAATGGGGGAAAAAACGATGCAACCTGACCTGGATGCCTCCGCGAAAGCCATTTTGCGGCAAAACGATCTCGGTGGATACACTATTCCGACCAAGGGTCTGTATCCATACCAATGGAATTGGGATTCGGCCTTTTCCGCCCTCGGAATTGCGACATACGATATGAACCGTGCGTGGCAGGAGATTGAAACTCTTTTTGAGGGACAATGGATTGACGGCATGGTGCCCCATATTGTGTTTCGAAAAAACGATCCGGACTATTTCCCTGGTCCGACTGTCTGGGGAGCCTCGGTCTCGCCACCCACATCCGGTATTTCGCAGCCTCCGGTGGTTGCAACAGTCTTGCGAGCATTGTGGGAAGGCACTGACAGGTCTGCATATCGGCAACGGCTGCATCGGCTGTTTCCGAAAATTATGCACTGGCATCGCTGGTTTCACACATACCGCGACCCTGACGATTTGGGCGTGATTGCGACAGTTCATCCGTGGGAAACGGGACGGGACAATAGTGCTGAATGGGATCAGGCACTCGCGGCGGTCGATGTCAGCGGCATTGAAGCCTACGAACGGCGCGATACGGGTCATGTCGATCCAAGCATGAGACCGCATGCGATCGAATATGACAGATATCTGGGATTGGTGAAATTCTGCAGAGATATCAACTGGGATCCGGAGAAGGTCGCCAGGGAATGTCCTTTTTTTGTGGCAGATGTCGGTCTGACGATGATTCTACTCCGCGCGGATCGCGATTTGCTATGGATGGCTGTGGAACTTGGCGAACATGATGCGGTTGCTGAGATTTCGGGCTGGATTTCTGCTGCGGAGCAGGGGGTGACGCGTCTTTGGAATGATGACCTGGGTGCATACACAGCGCTTGATCTTCGCAGCGGCCAACGCATCGATCATATCACCTCATCCACGTTTCTTGCCTGGTATGCCGGTGTCGGAAACGGTGAGAAGGGGGACAGACTCTTGGACCATCTTGAAAGATTTTGGACCAGAGCTCCTTATGGTGTTCCCAGTCTCGATCCCGACGATGCCCGCTTTGATTCTATCCGGTACTGGCTGGGGCCGGTCTGGCTTGTGGTCAATTACATGATCGCGTGCGGATTGTTTGAACAGGGGCAACAAGATGTGGGCGAGCGAATTCGCATGAATTCAAGGGAACTCGTCAAGCGTGCTGGTTTTTATGAGAGTTTCTGTCCGGTGACCGGTAAGGGCTGCGGAGGTGGCGATTTTTCGTGGTCCGCTGCGATGTGGCTTGCATGGGCAACTCCGGGGGGGCTCAAGGCCGTTGCTTGAGACCCGTGCGCCTGATTTTCCAAGCTTGTATTGAGGTATCCAGCTGGTGACACCACGGGTTTCGATGTTCTGTAAATCGCTGAGCAGGAATTGAGACGCCTTTGCACATGATAATGTCGCTTGACCAGTGTGCTGAACGGGCTTTTATGGTGCATTACAGAAGCTTGTTGCGTTTGAGTACGTGTTTAGCACATGCACTTTCATCAAATGCCAGGCAAAACAAACGCATTGGAGCGGATCGCGGAAGGGTTGATTTATCCTTGCGATAAGGATACGCGCCACAACTAACGCTAGCGGCATTTCACGCGATTCAAGGGTCGCGGGAAATGCTCTGGATGCACTGCATCGGGTCACCGTCAGGAACCGGATATCGAACGGGTTCCAATCGGGAATTCGATGAAGGGAGGAACATTATCCGTGACAGACAAATCTCTCATTCTGGCAATTGATCAGGGCACTACATCGACGCGTTCTATCGTCTTTGATGGCAATTTTCGCAGTGTTGGCAGTTCTCAGGAAGAATTTGAGCAGCATTTCCCGGATTCAGGATGGGTTGAACATGAGCCTGATGACCTGTGGCAAACGACGGTCAGAACCGCCAGGGGAGCGCTGACAAACGCGGGTGTGTCGGCAGCAGAAATTGCTGCAATCGGTATCACCAATCAGCGGGAAACAACGATTGTCTGGGATCGTGAAACAGGCGAAGCGATTCACCGCGCGATCGTGTGGCAGGATCGACGGACATCCGCATATTGCCTCAAGCTCAGAGAGGATGGTCACGAGGAGCTCTTTGCCGAGAAGACGGGATTGTTGCTGGATCCCTATTTTTCCGCGACGAAAGTCCACTGGCTCCTGGAAAATGTTGACGGTGCTCAAGAGAGGGCGGAGGCGGGAAAGCTTCTGTTCGGCACCGTCGATTGCTGGCTTGTCTGGAAGCTGACCGGTGGCAGGGTTCATGCAACCGACGCAACAAACGCCGCTCGTACCATGCTTTATAATATTCACGAAGGGTGCTGGGACACCGAATTGCTGAAGCTGCTCAACATTCCCGCTTCCATGCTCCCGGAGGTCAAGGATTGCGCCGCAGATTTCGGTCAAACGGATGAGGATATTCTGGGCGCGTCGTTGCCGATAGCTGGTATTGCAGGCGATCAGCAGGCTGCCACGGTGGGTCAGGCCTGTTTCGAGCCCGGTATGTTCAAGTCGACCTATGGTACAGGCTGTTTTGCGCTCCTGAACACGGGTGAGAAACCGGTTCGCTCGACCAACCGGCTGCTAACGACCATCGCGTATCAATTGGATGGCAAGCCTGTTTATGCTTTGGAAGGGGCGATATTTATTGCCGGTGCAGCCGTTCAGTGGCTGCGGGACGGATTGGGTATCATTGATCATGCGGCCCAGTCCGGTGAGCTGGCCGCAGAAGCTGATCCCACACAGGACGTTTACCTGGTGCCTGCATTTACCGGATTGGGAGCCCCCTGGTGGGACGCTGATGCACGCGGGGCGATATTCGGTCTCACCCGTTCTTCGGGACCGAACGAACTATCGCGAGCAGCACTGGAGGCAGTCTGTTATCAGACATTGGATTTGCTGAATGCCATGCAGGATGATTGGGCTGCCTCACCGGACACGGTTTTACGCGTTGATGGGGGAATGGTCGCCAGCGATTGGGCGATGCAGCGCCTTTCAGACATATTGGATGCTCCGGTTGATCGACCGGTTATTCTTGAAACCACGGCGCTTGGAGCGGCATGGCTCGCTGGCTACAAGGTTGGGGTCTGGCCGGATATGGACGGTTTTGCTGAAAGCTGGAAAAGAGAACGGCGATTTGAACCGGCAATGGCTCCGGATATTCGCGCGAAAAAGCTGGCCGGCTGGAGAGATGCGGTCAGACGCGTTCTGACGGCATATCATACAGAGTAGTGAAGTTGCCGAGCAGGAATGAAAGGAAGTTCCGGACGTTGGATGCACGCGGGTGAGCAGATGATTGTTCTGTGCGTGATGGCCGATCGTTCATGTCGTACCTATATTGAATTTGATAAAAGATGTTTCTCATGAGGCTGACTGGCCATTGGAGGATGTCGCGACGTCGTCAGTTGACCGGCGTGATCGAATTCGACACCATCGAGACGGGTGGTTCGGCCGTTGATCCTGACGTGATGTTGCGGTTCGTATGCCACAGCGCATAACGGCTTGGACGAGCGGATAGCGTGTAGTGATGCCCTCTGGTGAGATGGAGGCAAAGCTATACCGGGATGGAGAATCTATGGACGAAAACGAAGCGTGGCTAGACGCATTCAAACCGGTGCCGATTTCGGACTATCTGGACCGGACGGTTGAGAAATTTGCACACCGACCGGCAATCGACTTTTTTGGCAAAGGCTGGACGTACGGTGAACTGGGGGCACTCGTCGAGCGCGCAGCTGCTGGTTTTCAGCAAATCGGCGTGAAGAAAGGTGTTCATGTCGGTCTGTGCCTGCCGAATTCTCCATACTATTGCATTTGCTATTTTGCGATTCTCAAGATCGGCGGAACAATAGTCAACTACAATCCGCTTTACGTTGAACGCGAGTTGGCATTTCAGGTTAAGGACTCTCAGACCAAAATCATGGTCACCCTTGATCTGAAGATAATTTATGACAAGGTCGAGCAAGTTCGGCAGGACGGCCTGCTTGAAAAAATCGTTGTTTGCCCGATGGCGGAAATACTGCCGCAACCGAAGAAACTTCTTTTTCAGATTTTCAAGGGGCGGGACCGGGCTTCCATTACATATGATGCCAGCCATCTTTCGTACCGAGACTTGATGGAAAGGTCGGCTTCTCCCGAGCCGGTAACGATTGATCCGGAAACGGATATTGCGGTTCTACAGTACACTGGTGGAACTACGGGTGTGCCCAAAGGGGCCATGCTGACCCATCGCAATTTATCAGCCAATATAGAGCAGATGCGTCACTTTTTCAGATCCGCTCGTCCGGGAGAAGAACGAAAACTGTGCATTTTGCCGTTCTTTCACGTGTTTGCCATGACCGTTGGGCAGAATCTTTCGGTGCTCATTGGCGCGGAAATGGTTTTGCTTCCCCGATTTGAATTGAAACAATTGCTCCAAACCGTTGTGCGGAAGAAAGTAACATTGTTCCCCGGTGTCCCGACAATTTATACAGCGATCAACAATTCCCCACTGACGAAACAGTTCGACCTGAGCTCGATTCGACTATGTCTGTCTGGAGGGGCACCACTGCCGGTTGAGGTCAAACAGCAGTTTGAAACTCTGACATCATGCCGCCTGGTTGAAGGGTATGGATTAACCGAGTCTTCTCCTGTTGCCGCCTGCAATCCACTTGAAGGTGATCAGATCGCGGGTTCAATTGGTCGACCGATGATTGGAACAATTTTCGAATTTCGAGATCTGGAGGATCTCTCCAAACAGGTTCCCAAAGGAGAGAAGGGTGAGCTTTGTATCAGGGGCCCCCAAGTCATGGCGGGTTACTGGCAGCGACCCGATGCCACCGCCGACACCATTGAAGACGGCGTCCTGCACACAGGAGACGTGGGATATCAGGATGAGAATGGTTTTACGTATCTTGTTGATAGAATTAAGGATTTGATCCTGTGTTCGGGGTATAATGTTTATCCTCGAGTGATTGAGGAGGCGCTATACCAGCATCCCGATATCGAAGAAGCCATTGTTATTGCGGTGCCGGATGATTATCGGGGGCAAGCGCCCAAAGCATTTGTGAAGATGTTGGACGGAAAATCGGCGGGATCAGAGGATATTCGAGAATTTCTGAAAGATTACCTGTCCGCTATTGAGATGCCCAGAGAGGTGGAGTTTCGAACTGAACTGCCGAAAACCATGGTTGGTAAGCTCTCAAAGAAAGAGCTGGTAGAAGAAGAACGCGCCAAACGTGAAAGGGCAGGGCAGTCAGCCTGATCACGGCTGTGAGAAGCAGTTTTACGGGCCATCCATGGGAGTTGTCTGTCTGCGAAGACGGGCTTCGCGACGCAGGGTATACAGCGCTGCGCAGATGATAATGGCCGATCCGATCAGCGTTGGAATATCCAGGACTTCGGAAAAGAAATACCACCCGATGAAACCCGCGAAGAGCAAACGGATGTAATCCAGAGAGGCAAGGACATTTGCTTCCCCGTTCTGTTGCGCTTTAATATTGCTCATCTGACCCGCCCAGGAAACCAGGCCGGTCGCAAGCAACAAACCCACTTCCATGAAAGTCGGTGTTGTCCAGTACCATATCGTGGGGCCCAGCATTACAAGTCCGACAAACGTTGCCTGGTAGCTCAGAATAGTAGTGGCGCTCTCATGTTGCCCCAGCTTGCGTACCGTTATCGTCACAGCAGCGGCACAGGCCGCAGCCAGAACCGAGAGCAAACCATAGTATGTGAGAGCGCCTTCGCCTGTTGGCCGGAGGATGATAATAATCCCGATGAAACCGATAATTGTTGCCGCCCAGCGGTGTTTACCGACGACTTCCCCAAGAAAAAAAATGGCCAACAAAGTGATGAAAAAACTTCTGGAGAATCCAATTGCCGTTGCCTCCGCAATTGGTAGATGAACCACTGCGGTAAAGCCGGCCAACATCGCTGTACTGGCCAGAATAATGCGCAAGGCATGCAGACCGGGATAATTGGTGTGGAGCGAATGGGGGAGAGAGTGGAACAGGATCGGCGCGGCGACAAGCATCATGATCATCTGTCTGATGAATATGATCTGCGCGACATGCAGGTTTTGTCCCAGCTCTTTTATGAGCGCAACCATGACCGTAAATAGCAGGCTTGCTAGGATAGTCCACAGGCAGCCGACAAGGCTCCCCTGAACAGCACCGGTGCGCCGAAAGAAAGAACTGGTCCCTTTGGATGGAATACTCATAAAGCGATTTGCTGCTTATCTAAAAGTTGGGACCGTTACTTCATGTATCACACTATGACACTGCGGAGACAGCGTCGGAACACTCATCAATTTTGCAATTTTGACGACCATTCATATATGAACAAACACTGATACATATTCACCCGACTTTAGAGCGGGTAAAAATATCTACCAGAATCTGAATGACTCGGGGAACATGCCATGACTCAATCTGCGACTCCGAAATTTGGCATTGGCGCTTCGGTAAGACGGAAAGAAGATGCCGCGTTTGTTACCGGGAAAGGGCGATATCTGGATGATATTCAGCCGATAAATTCGCTTTTCGGATTCATTGTGCGCTCGCCGATGGCCCACGCTCGGTTTACGATCAACAATACCGACGAAGTACGTTCCCTGCCAGGCGTTGCCTTGCTACTGACGGCGGCGGATATAGCTGATCTTGGCGATATGCCGACCCAATTGGTGCTGGATCAGATCGACGGGTCGAAACATAAGGTGCCACCCCGTCCGGTTCTTGAGAGGGATACAGTTCGACACATGGGCGACAGCATTGCTTTTATCGTCGCAGAGACGGTTGCTATTGCAAAGGACGCCGCTGAGCATCTGGATATTGACTTTGATCCTTTGGAAAGTGTGATCGGGATTGAAAATGCAATCAAGGATGGGGCAGTGCTTGTCTGGCCCGACTATGGCAGCAATATCGCCTTCCATTCGTCCATGGGAAATCCGGACACAACAGATGCCGCATTTCGGCAAGCCGCACGGACTGTTGAGATTGATGTTGTCAATAATCGGCTTGTTGCCAATTATATGGAAACGCGCGGATGTATTGCCGAGTATGACGAACAAAGTGAGCGATTTACGATCACACTGGGCACACAGGGTGGCCATGGCCTTCGTAAGGTTCTTTGCAATTCGATTTTGAAAATCGATCCCGCACGCATGCGCGTTGTGACTCCGGACGTGGGTGGCGGGTTCGGCACCAAAATATGGGCGTACAGAGAATATCCGCTTTGTTGTATTGCTGCCCAAACATTGGGACGACCCGTGAAGTGGACAGCCGACCGGATGGATCACTTTATCGGCGATACACAGGGTAGAGATAATCTGACCAAAGCGGCCTTTGCTCTTGATGATCAGGGTAAAATTCTGGGGCTGCGCATTCGTCTTTATTCGGACATGGGAAGTCATCTGCACCAATTTGCTCCCGGAATTCCGTGGATCGGGGCATCCATGGCGACCGGTCTCTATGATATCAAGAACCTCTATATCGATGTTATCGGCGTTTACACCCACACCGTTCCCACGGATGCCTATCGCGGTGCCGGGCGGCCGGAGGCGGCGTATGTTCTTGAGCGTCTTGCGGACAAGGCTGCCCGCGACCTGGGGATGACGCCGGCTGAATTTCGGCGATTGAATTTTATCGCGCAGGACGCACTGCCCTACAAAACACCCACCGGCCGTTTGTATGATACCGGCGATTATTCAGGACATCTGGATCGTGCGCTGGTGAAGTCCGATTGGGAGGGGTTTGGTGTGCGTGCAGAAGCAAGCCACGCTCGCGGCAAATACCGAGGTATTGGTATGGCGACCTACATTGAAGCCTGTGCCTTCTCAGGCTCAGAGGAAGCAAATCTCCAACTCGATGAAAGCGGGAAAGTAACCTTGCTGGTTGGCACGCAGACCAACGGGCAGGGGCATGCAACCGCCTACAGCCAATTACTGGCCGAACATCTGGGGCTTGAACTTGAGCAGATTACTGTGATCCAGGGGGATACGGATCTGGTCCCAAATGGCGGTGGAACGGGTGGGTCGCGTTCTATTCCCATTGCGTTGCCATCAATTGATGTCGCAGGAAAAAAACTGGCTCAGCAATTGAAACAGCTGGCCGCTCATCAGCTTGAAGCTGGCATCGAAGACCTGGAGCTCGCCAATGGAACCGTGCGAATTGTTGGCACGGACAGGCAATTGACGCTCAGCGAAATCGCGAAAAGCGCTTCGGATAAGGAACTGCTAAAGGCCTATGGCAAGGTACAGCAGGATGAAAATACCTATCCCAACGGAACGCATATATGTGAATTGGAAGTCGATCCGGAAACCGGCGTGACTGAGATCATGCGCTACACGATTGTGGACGACTTTGGTGTCACGCTCAATCCGCTCCTGCTGGAGGGACAAGTGCATGGTGGTGTGGCGCAGGCACTTGGTCAGGCTCTACACGAACAGACTGTTTATGATGAAAACGGCCAACTTCTGACAGCGTCATTTCTGGACTATACAATGCCCAGAGCGGCGGATCTTCTTCCGTTTGACTTTGAAACGCGCAATGTACCGTCAACAACCAATGCAATGGGATTGAAGGGCGCTGGAGAAGCAGGAACCATTGGTGCCGCACCTGCAGCTATGAACGCACTTGAGAACGCCTTGCGCAGCGGGGCAGGCGTAGACCATATAGACATGCCAGCAACACCGCAGCGGGTCTGGCAGGCTATTCAGGACGCAACCGGTTGAGTGGGCCGGACAATTGGCAAAGAAGTACGCGGGTACGAACATGAGAAAAACAGAAGATGTGCGCGTCCGAGAAGTGATTTTGGATGCCGCGGTGATCCTGGTCGAGGAGTCTGCGATTGACACTCTCTCACTCCAGCAGCTTGCGGAAGCAACGGGACTTCCCCTGTCAGACGTCCACTATCATTTTTCGAATATGGAAGATCTCGTTCGTGCGATGGTCTGGCAACTGTTCGATACGTTCGTTTTGCGGATCGAAACGGCACTGGGAGACGACGATGCCCCCGGTGCCTGGAGCCGCGCTTATGTTCGGGGCGCCTTTCCTGAAGACGGAACGGATTTCACACGCCTTGCGTCAGTGCTGCTTCAATCGACGCGTTACCGGCCGGAACTTCATGATGCCGTCCGGCAAAAACAGGATGAATTGCACTGTGTGATGCTGCGTGATGGCATAGATCCGCTCAGAGCAGCCGTTATCAAGTTGGCGGTTGACGGTCTTTGGTTGAGCCGAATGCTGCAGATACCTGCCATCCCCGAGGATATGAGGTTGCCGGTATTGGAATATCTGCAACAAACTGCTCGCTGAAACATTGTGTAGGCTTCGACACTTGTGCCGAAGCCAAGTAATTTGTCTTTATCGCTTCCTGAAATATCCTCCCATGATTTCTAAATGCTGCAGCGTCGTTGCCATTACACCATCCGCTGATGCATTGCTGGTATGCCCGCAAGGATTGGACGGCGTGAGAAAAGCAAGATAAGACTAGGGTGCGCAGGGCCATCGAGACTCCTCGTTCAAACCTTTGAAGTCCCTGCCTCCAATTTCTGACGGCTCCCGTCTCAGGATAGACAATGACAACCGCACAAATGCCGGCTGCGCAGGAAAGTCTTGCGTCACAGTCCCGGCCGCTGCTTGGCATCATGCTGAAAGTTATTTCAGCGATGATATTTACCGTCATGGTTGCGCTCATAAAACTTGTGAGCGAGACAATGCCTGCGGGCGAAATTGTATTTGCCCGGTCGTTTTTTGGACTGTTTCCAGTCGTGGTGATGGTTGCGATGCGTCGAGAGCTGACAATTGCGTTCAGCACAACACGGCCATTTACTCATCTGGGTCGTTCGTTTGTGGGTGTGACGGCCATGTTTATGTGGTTTTCCGCTTTGCAATATCTGCAGTTGCCCGATGCGACTGCTATCAGTTACGGAACGCCGCTGATTACAGTCGTTCTCGCTTATTTCATTCTGAAAGAATCGGTGCGAGCCTATCGCTGGACTGCGGTGGGTGTGGGCTTCCTGGGCATATTGGTTATTTTGTCACCCGGTTTGACCGGTGGAAGATCCGTTGACGATGGTCTGTTATTCGGATCTGTTCTGGCGCTGACATCCACGTTTTTCATGGCTTTTGCCATGGTGTTTGTCCGCAGCCTGATCAAGTCGGAACGCACCAGTACGGTTGTATTCTGGTTTTCTGCATCTTCGTCATTTTTTGCTTTGTTTACAATTCCGTTCGGCTGGGTCATTCCGGATCTCACGCAAGCAATCATCCTTGTGAGTATCGGTCTGATTGGCGGTGTGGGGCAAATATTGCTGACACAGAGTTATCGATATGCCGATGCATCCACAATTGCGCCCTTTGATTACACATCGATGATTTGGGCGGTGGCACTGGGTTGGTTCATGTTTGGCGAAGTACCGCAATGGCAGGTAATTGCCGGAGCCGTTATTGTTATGAGCGCAGGCATATTTGTGATCTACCGAGAACACGCCCTGGGCATTGATCGGACCAAAGCCCGGCGAGCATCATCGCCTTCCAAAGGTTAGCTTGAGTCTGCCACCCGTCAAATTAGGTTGGATGAGACAACGTGTAATTGTGCGCTCATCGCACTGGGTCGCCCATCGTAAGCGTATTGAAACATGATGCGAATTTCATTTGGCGGGGCTTGATTCGCACGTCAGTTGATCGTATTAGCTGGCCGCCGTCTAATCAGGTGAGAATGGGCGTGGCGGCGCTGTGCTAATACCTGCCTGGCGGCCTCAGACCCATAGAATACCTCGTTGGGCATGCAGCAGGGTGTTTGAAGGTTGCACGGCATTTTTTTGTACTCGGTATCCGAAAAGGAACAAAAGTGAGTTCAATTGCTCTCACGATTGCAGGGTCCGACTCCGGCGGTGGCGCTGGCATTCAGGCTGATCTCAAGACGTTTTCCGCGCTTGGCGTTTATGGCGCAAGCGTGCTGACGGCACTCACTGCACAGAACACGCTTGGTGTGCAGGGAATTCACGATGTGCCACCGACTTTTATCGGGCAGCAATTGGACTCCGTTCTGAGTGATCTGGCAGTCGATGCGATCAAAATCGGTATGCTGTCCAGGCCGGACGCAATTCGGGAAATAGCGCGAAAACTAGAATACTATAAGTGCAGCAAAGTTGTTCTGGATCCGGTTATGGTGGCAGCATCCGGCGATCCGCTTTTGGCGGATGACGCAATTGCTGATCTGGTTGGAGCCCTATTCCCGGTAGCTTCGGTTGTAACGCCCAATCTGCAGGAAGCTGCCCGGTTGTTGGAGTGCAGTATCGCAACGAACGCAAGTGATATGGAGGCCCAGGCTGCGCAATTGCTGGAGTTGGGTCCCGGGGCGGTATTGCTGAAGGGGGGGCATGGAGAGGGGCCCGAAAGCAATGACCTGTTGCTGAGCGCAACGGGCGCACACTGGTTTAGTGCTCCGCGGCACGAAACCGCCAATACCCATGGTACCGGATGCACACTGTCTTCCGCAATTGCTGCCGGATTGGCAAAAGGGCTGGAAATGCCCCAGGCTGTTGCACAAGCGAAAACCTATGTTACAACCGCTATCAGGGCGGCAGATACTTTGAAGATCGGATCCGGCCACGGCCCCGTTCATCATTTCCACTCTTTTTGGGATGGGACGAACGACGATGGGTAGCGGTACAGACGGCACAATAAGCCGAAGGCATGTTCTGAGCGCAGCAGGTGCCGGAGCAGCATCGGTGTTAGCTGCTCCCGCCTTGGCACAGGACAGTCCGACCATCGAATGGAAGATGACGACCATCTGGCCCAGCGTTGTGCCCGGACCGGCTAAGCTTGCCAAGCGCATAGCAGAGCGCATTTCCCTTATGAGCGGCGGACGGATGCGCGTCCGGTTCTTTGAGGCTGGCGAACTGGTGCCCCCTGGAGAAGTGTTCGACGCGGTTGGATCCGGGACAGTCCAAATGGCGCATTCGGCAAGCTTTTTCTGGGACCGTCAGATTCCCGAAGCTGCTTTCTTTTCTGCCATTCCATTCGGGTTGACACCGATTGAACACCTTGCGTGGATCGAGCAGGGTGGCGGGCAGGAATTGTGGGACGATCTGTATCAGTCTTTCGGTATAAAGCCCTTTATGGGTGGTAATTCGGGCATTCAGCTGGGCGGGTGGTTTCGCAAGGAGGTCTTATCTCTCAACGATCTCAAAGGGTTGAAAATGCGGATGCCCGGTCTGGGCGGTGAAGTTTTTCAGCGTCTTGGCGCTCAGCAGGTGTCCGTCCCCTTCAACGATATAAAGAGCGCACTTGAGCATGGACTGCTTGATGCCGTCGATTATCTCGATCCCTGGTCAGATATCTCAGCCGGTTTTCATGAAATCGCGCCCTACTACTACGCTCCTGGTTTTTTTGAGCCCAACGGATCAGGTGAGATTCTGGTTTCACTACTGGCGCTTGACGGGCTGCCGGAGGATTTAAAGGCCATTGTTTCATGTGCCATTGCAACCGAGAACGGATTGTCGCTGGCTGAGAGCAACTGGATGAACGCCGGCGCGTTATCTCAACTGCAAAATGAATATGGCGTCCGAATACGATTGTTTCCACCGGAAATTCTTGAGGCAGCGCGTGACGCCTCCTGGCACGTATTGCGCCGCTTCAAAGACCGCGGCGGGATCAGCGAGCGCATCTATCTCAGTTACTTCGAAGCGGTAAATCGCCTCGCGCCCTGGAACGATGTGAGTCAGAGTTCGTTTTTAAACGCACGTGCCGGTAAAGGCTGAACGGTTCTCTTGATTCGACCTGAAAACGACTGTTTCCCTGTAAAAACGTGATGTAATTGCCACGTATGCTGCGAAAGATTGTCAGTATGCTAAAGAGTTTGGCGTGCCTAAAAAATGTGCAACTGACGCATGGCAGGTGGTGTGCGTTTCGTTTTTACGACAGGCGGCTATTTTGCAGCTACGTAAGCCTGCTAAGTAGTGCGTCACGGCGCCCTTGATGGATAATTTTGCGATAAAAAATTAATCTGTCGTTTCTCGGCCGATTAATTTTTTTGGTTGAGCAGTGCATCTATCGCCGGTCTAATCTTCCCCAATGGCAAGTTTGGGATTGATTTCCCAAACATGGAGTTTCGACTTCCGGGAGGGGATAAAGTGAAAGTCACGACACTAAGGCGAAGCGGATTACTTATTTCAACGGCGCTTGCATTCGTGCTGGTCGCTGAAAATGCATTCGCCGGTGCTTTCGCTCTTCGAGAACAGAGTGCGTATTATCAGGGCCTGTCGTTCGCTGGCAACGCGACATCCGGGCCATCGATTTCTTCCATGTTCTGGAACCCGGCTTCTATAACGGGCGCGGGCGAGGGCTTCACATTCGAGGCGCATAACTCATTTATTGTTCCCTACTCGGACATTGATGGTACCTACTCGGGCAACGGGGGCGGACTAGCGCCGAGCACTATCGGCAGCGGCGATATTGCGTCCGATGCGTGGATACCGGCAACCTATATGGCCTATGGCTTGACGGAAGATATTGTGCTTGGTCTCGGTATCAACGCACCGTACGGATTGGCGACGAAGCCACAATTCGATTGGGCTGGACAATATTATTCACGGTCGTCCGAAGTCTTTTCGATCAATGTGAATCCAACGATTGCATACAAAATCAACGAAATGATTTCAGTTGGCGTTGGTGTTCAAGCGCAATATCTTCAGGTTCGATTGAAAACGGCAGATCCTTTTTCCGCCGGTGCTGTGACGAATGAAGTCAAAGGAGACGACATTGCTTTCGGTGTTACCGCCGGTGTGACGGCGACACCATTTGCTGGTACTGAAGTTGGTCTTGGGTTTCGATCCGCTGTCTGGCATCAACTCGAAGGCGATTTGGTGTTGCCGAGGGGGATCCCCACCGTCTTGGCTGCAGGCACATACGGCATTGACGCCAACATAGCTACACCTGAGATGATCACGCTGTCTGCAAAACAACGGATTACGGACGATATACGTGTGTTAGGGTCTGTTGAATGGACGAATTGGAGCCGTTTAGGCGAAATTAATGTGGACAGCACAGCCAATGGTGCAACGCTGACTGATCTGAAGTTCAATTATAATGATGGCTGGTTTTTTGCACTTGGCGGGGAGTATGACTGGAACGAAGATCTGACCTTGCGCGCTGGTTTTGCTTATGAGGTCTCACCTATTGATACGGATATTCGCTCAACTCGACTTCCAGACAACAATCGGTTCTGGCTTTCCGCTGGATTGTCATACAGTCCGATGGAAAACCTTTCCCTTGATCTTGGATACAGCCATATCATTCCGGAAGAAACGGATATAGAGATCGTTCCGGGCCATCAGGACTATGATGCACGTTTCGGCACTTATGTCGGTAACGTTTCGAGCCATGTTGATATCCTGTCAGCTTCTCTGCGCTACAGCTTTTGAAATCTCCAACGCACAAAATATTGGCCGGATGAACTTTTGAGATCATCCGGCCATTTTTTATCGCAGCAACGCGGTTTAGAACGCGCTGGCAAACAGGCCGCCATCGATGAGAAAGTTTTGTCCGGTAATATAGCCGGTATGAGCAGACGCCAGAAATGCACAGAGTTGGCCGAATTCTTCCGCCTGACCAAAGCGCTTGGCGGGGATTTCTGCGGTCTGTTCTGCCCGGACGTCCGCAATACTGGCACCCGTCGTCTTCGCAGTTCGCTCAAGACCGCCACGCAGACGGTCGGTATCCATCTTGCCTGGCAGAACGTGATTGACGGTCACGTTATTATGGGCAAACTCGCGGCAGACACCCGCCATAAACGCAGTGAGCCCGGCGCGGGCGCCGCTTGAGAGATCCAGACCGGAAATGGGCGTTTTAACGGACATTGATGTGACATTGATAATGCGGCCGAACTTCCGGTTTGCCATTCCGTCTATCACTGCCTTGGTCAGTTCGATCGGAGTCACCATGTTCTGTATGACACCGTCAATGATGTTTTCCCGGTCCAGTTCGCGAAAATCGCGCCGGGGTGGTCCACCATTGTTGTTAATCAGGATATCCGGCTGAGGACAGGCGGCAAGCAATTTGGCTTGACCTTCGATTGTCGAAACATCAGCTGCGATGGCAGTGACCCTTGCGCGCGTGGAGGAGGTGATTGCCTCTGCTGTTTGCTGAAGCCGCGTTTCGTCAAGTCCGTTGATCACGATATCGCAACCCGCTTCAGCGAGCGCCTGTGCAACACCTCTGCCAAGGCCACGGCTGGAGGCACAGATTATGGCCTTCTTTCCGGCAATACCCAGATCCATATTCATACTCCCGTTCTAAAAAGGTTCGGTGGATAATTTTTTCTCGCAGAAACCACTAGCCACTTCAATTGTGCGTTTGATATCACTATTCTACCAATAATGTCAGTGACGCCGACCATGGCAGGGTATTTTGGATTTCGTCACAATAGTGAGATGTAAATCTGAGTATTGCAGAGTGAGTTTTATGACTGAACCCGAAGGTATCCGCGACTTGCATCATCGAATATGTCGAAGCCGATAACGACAAGAGTGTGAGCCAACGATAATGATTGAAGCCGCCCCGGCAACGCAGGCAAGCGTATGTCGGCGGGAACACTTCTACGGCCACTGGAGAGCATCGAATGGCGCCTCGATCTGAAAAACGGAAGTTCAGAGCGCTTTTTCTGTCCGACATTCATCTGGGTACTCGGGGGTGTCAGGCGGAATTGCTTGTCGATTTTTTGCGTTACAATGATGCAGACACCATTTATCTCGTCGGCGATGTCATTGATGGCTGGCGTCTGAAACGGAACTGGTATTGGCCTCAACCGCATAATGATGTCGTTCAAAAGCTGCTCCGAAAAGGACGCAAAGGTGCGCGTATCATTTACTTGCCGGGCAATCATGATGAGTTTCTGCGAGACTACAACGATACACAGTTCGGTGTCGTTGAAGTTCGGGAGGATTTCATTCATGAATCGGCGGATGGAAAACGGTATCTGGTCATCCACGGCGATCAGTTCGATGTCGTTGTTCGTCATGCCAAATGGCTCGCTTTTTTTGGAGACTGGGCCTACGTGACAGCGCTTGGCACTAACACCTGGCTGAATATCGTTCGTCGCAAACTCGGGTTTTCTTATTGGTCGCTTTCAGCGTGGGCAAAACTCAAGGTCAAGAATGCGGTCAATTTTATCGGTAAGTTTGAGCAAGCTCTGACTACAGAGGCATCCCGACGCGGCGTTGACGGTGTAATCTGTGGTCATATTCACCACCCTGCCAATCATCACGATTTCGGATTGAATTACATCAACACAGGTGACTGGGTAGAGAGCTGTACGGCTGTGGTCGAAAATCACGACGGATCGTTTGAAATCATTAATTGGACCGAAGCGGCCACAGAAAATGGCGTTATAAAACTGGCAGGACGGCAAGCTGCCGCATGAGCAAGCTTCTAATTGTCTCGGATGCATGGCATCCCCAGATCAATGGTGTCGTTCGCTCTCTGGATATGACGGCTGAAGAATTGCGCAAAATGGGGCTGGAAGTCGATTTCTTGACACCTCAGTCTTTTCGTACGGTTCCTTGCCCAACCTATCCGGAAATACCGCTATCCATCACAACGCCCGGTCGCGTGCGGCGCATGATCGCCGATAGTCATGCTGACTATATCCATCTGGCCACGGAAGGGCCCTTGGGCCAGATGGGGAAGCGGGCAGCTCATAAGCTCGGACTGGCATATACAACCAGCTATCACACGCGGTTTCCGGAGTATGTTTCTGCTCGGTTTCCAATTCCTGAACGTTGGATGTATGCGTGGATGCGGCGTTTTCACAATGGCGGCATTGCTTGCATGGTAGCCACTCATTCACTGGAGGACGATCTCCGCGCACGTGGCTTCAACAATCTCTGCAGGTGGTCGCGCGGCGTCGACCATATGGTGTTCAAACCCAGTGATGCCCGCTTGTTCGACCATCTGCCCGGACCGATATTTCTTCATATCGGACGAATTGCGGTTGAAAAAAATATCGAGGCGTTCCTCAAGTTGGATCTGCCTGGATCCAAAGTTGTTGTTGGAGATGGGCCGCAGCTGGCTTCTCTGAAAGCGGCGTATCCCAACGTGCTGTTTACCGGCGCTAAACAAGGTGACGAACTGGCCCGCCATTATGCGTCCGGAGACGTTTTTGTTTTTCCCAGTTTAACCGATACATTTGGCAATGTTTTGTTGGAAGCCATTGCGTGTGGTGTTCCCGTCGCAGCGTATCCGGTCACCGGCCCTCAGGATGTCATCGGAGATACGGGTGCGGGCGTAATCGATGAGGATCTTGGAAAAGCAGCTCTTTCGGCTCTGGATATATCCCGTACGCATTGCCGTGATGTAGCTCTTGGTTTTTCCTGGGAAGCCAGTGCCCGTCAATTTCTGAAAAATGTATCCGTCGGAAAACGGCCCGCTGCCGTTAACAACGCGTGAAAGACATCAGCCCGGTTGATCAAAGCAGCTGCTATACGTTTAAACAGAAGCACACAGAACGACGCCTCCCTCGCCAAGAGAAAAATCATGCATGAGCCCAGCCTACCGTCAGCACCGTGTTTCTCAGATGTATTGGATGCGGCCGACCGTATAGCAGGGGTGGCAAATCAGACGCCGCTGCTCAACTTTAAAGTACTCGATGAAGAAGTTGGGGGTAGGGTTTTCCTCAAGGCAGAATCCCTGCAGCGCACCGGCTCGTTCAAATTTCGCGGCGCGTTCAACCGCCTGTCTATGATCTCGCCCGAAAAAAAGGCCCTGGGTGTCGTTGCCTGTTCATCCGGAAACCATGCACAAGGGATCGCGCTTGCTGCCAGGTTATTAGGTGTTTCTGCGAAAATAGTGGTGCCTGCGGACGCACCGGAGGTCAAAAAGCGTCGAACAGCGGCCGACGGCGCAGAAATCATATTGTATGACCGGGAAAATGAGGATCGTGAAGAAATTGCAGAAGCCCTTTGCAAGGAAAGCGGCGCGACATTTGTCCATCCCTATAATGATCCTGGTGTAATATCGGGGCAGGGTACGTCGGCACTTGAGGCGACCGACCAGTTGGCGAAGCTCGGCTTAACTGCCGACAACTACCTCGTCTGCACCGGAGGCGGTGGTCTAACGGCGGGTTCTGCGATCGCAATTCAAGCCAAAAGCCCAGCAACCAATTTTTTTACAGTAGAGCCGGAAGGGTTTGATGATCATGCGCGTTCCTTCGTCAGCGGTCGACGGGAGAAAAATGCTCAAGCCGGCGGGTCTATCTGCGATGCATTGATGGCGCCAACGCCGGGTTCATTGAGCTTCCCGATCAATCAATCCGTTGTTGAAGAAGGGCTGGTTGTGAGCGAACAGGACGCTATGCAGGCAGTTGCTTTTGCCTTTCGTGAGCTCAAACTGGTGGTCGAGCCCGGCGGAGCAGTAGCGCTGGCTGCGCTGTTGTCAGGTAAGATCGATGCCAAAGGCCAAACCAGCACAGCGGTATTGTCCGGCGGGAACATCGACGCAGAAACCATGATGAAATGTCTTGATACTTGTACTTAGTATATTCCGGCGAAATTTCGCAGGAGTCATGTATCAATTGCCGTATTGAGCCAGAAACATTGCCACCGAGCTTTCGATGATGTTTTCCATTTCCGGTTCCGATAGTGTTTTGCCTGTCGGTAGAATAGGCCAGAATCCCTGTGCCTTGATCAATCCGAGAAATTGCGTGGCTGCCCTCTTGGGGTCCGCTACGGAGATGACACCATCTTTGTGGGCCGCTTCGATGAAAGATTGAAAAAAAGATATTTTGTCGAAGCGCTGGCTGACTTCCAGCGCAAATTCCGGGTCCCGAATTGTTTCTCCGACCAGCATGCGTGCCAGGCTCATGAATTCCGTTGACATGAGCAGACGACATTCTGCCCAGGCCAGCTTTCGCAGTTGGGCTTCAAATGGATGATCGGGATCGTATTTGATATCGGTTGCTTCGTTAAAGGAGGCCACGACCTGATCGGTAATGGAGCGGAACAACCCTTCTTTGCTTTGAAAGTGACAGTAGACGGTCCGCTTTGACACGCCTGCGCTATCGGCGATACGGTCCATGCTGGCACCGGAAAATCCCTTGTTTTGGAATTCGCCAACGGCGGCAGTTATGATTTGTCGGCGTTTTTCATTACTTGTTTGCAATGAAGCTTTCCTTTTTGCGCCTTGAGAACCATCTGAACAAAGAATGAGTAAGGTAAACTGGGTAGTTTACATAGGTCGATTTGCGGTGTAGGTAAACTGCTCAGTTTACACGATGCGTCCGCCTCTCTGTAGAAATTGAAATTTCGATCAGTTTGTTAAACTGAACAGATAGTCCGTCCGTAATACTGTTAATGCAGCGTCAATCGGAGAGTTGTCAACATGGCATTTGATCTCAAAATTAATGGACAAAATCGGCAGGTCGAGGCCGAGCCCGGTACGCCTCTCTTGTGGGTAATCAGGGATGAACTAGATCTAACAGGCACTAAATTCGGCTGCGGTGTCGCATCTTGCGGCGCCTGCACAGTTCACGTCGATGGAGAACCGACGCGTTCTTGTATGACATTTGTTGAGGATGTTCAGGGAAGTGACGTTCAAACAATCGAAGGTCTGGATGGGCCGGTCGCCAAGGCGGTTCAAGATGCATGGAATGAGCTGGACGTGGTCCAGTGCGGGTATTGTCAGTCTGGTCAAATCATGTCTGCTGTTGGACTTCTGTCCGGCAATCCCAAGCCGTCCGACGAAGACATCGATGATTATATGAGCGGAAATGCCTGCCGGTGCGCCACATACAAGCGCATTCGAGCCGCCATCCATCATGCAGCCGGTACATTGGAGGGCTAGGTCATGACTATTCAAACAAACAGACGAAATTTTCTAAAAGGCTCTGCTGCCGCCGCAACCGCGCTGGTGATTGGGCTGAACAGTCGTGGCGTTCTTGCTGCCGGATCATCCGGTGCGCAGCTCAATCCGTTCGTTAAAATCGGATCCGATGGAACTCTGACAGTCGTGGTCAAGCATTTTGAGATGGGGCAGGGGACGACCACCGGTCTTACAACGTTGATTGCTGAAGAGCTGGATGTCGATTGGGATAGCGTCAAGCACGAGTTTGCACCTGCCGATGGCAAAAAATATGCAAACCTGTTGTTTGGAGCCCAGGGAACCGGTGGTTCAACCGCCATGGCGAACTCCTACAAGCAGTATCGTCAAGCCGGTGCGGCGGCGCGCGAAATTCTTATTCAGGCCGCTGCCCAAAAATGGAACGTAGATCCCGAAACGGTGACCATTGAGAGCGGCATACTGACAAGCGGTGACAAAAAGGCACACTTTGGTGAAGTTGCAGAGATCGCCAGTACCATCGAACCCTCCAAAGAGCCGAGAATTAAGGGCAATGCCGATCTGAAACTTATCGGAAATCCGAACCTCAGCCGTAAGGATGGTTATGGAAAAACCAATGGTTCAGCCCAGTTCGCAATGGATGTCAAAGTGCCCGGCATGGTCTACGCCGCTGTCATTCACAGTCCGAAATTCGGTGGTAAACTGACGTCATTTGATGCCGCTGAGGCGAAGAGTGTTGCGGGCTTCATAGATGCCAAGGCTATGCCCAACAATGCCGGTATCGTCGTTTATGGCAAAAATACCTGGGCGATCAAACAAGCCAAAGACGCGATTGTCGCCGAATGGGATTTCACGCAGGCTGAAACCCGCAGTTCAGACATCATGATTGCAGAACACTTGAAGCTTTTGGAAGAGCCGCAATATTCTGCAACCAAGACAACAGATTTCAAGGCAACCACTGCTGCCATCGATAGTTCGGAGCAATCAGTGGAAGCGGAATTTGTCTTTCCTTTCCTCGCCCATGCACCCATGGAGCCGCTCAACTGCGTTATCGAGCCAACAGAAACAGGTGTTCGTGTCCATGACGGGTGCCAGTTCCCAGGATTGACACAGCCGACAGTCGCCGCAATTACCGGTCTGAAACCGGAACAAGTCGAGATCAACACGGTTTTTGCAGGTGGGTCGTTCGGCCGTCGGGCCAATCCTACCAGTGACTATCAGGCAGAGGCGGCCATGGCTTTTGCGATGCTTGGCGGGAAAACACCGATCAAGATGGTCTGGATGCGTGAGGACGATATCCAGGGCGGTTATTTCCGACCGATGGCCGCGCATCGAGTGAAAGTAGGCATTGATGACAAAGGCAAGATAGCGGGCTGGGATCACAGGATTGCAGCCAAGTCCATTATGAAAGGCACGGCGCTGGAATCCTTTGCGGTCCATGATGGTGTTGATCACAGTTCGGTGGAAGGCATTTCGGATACCCACTACGGCATTCCCGGCTTCTCATTGGGGCTTAGTGATTTCGTTTCTCCTGTTTCCGTTCTCTGGTGGCGGTCAGTGGGGCATACACACACTGCTTTTGCTCTTGAGAGCGCGATAGACATGGTTGCGGAAAAAGCGGGTCGAGATCCGGTCGAATTCAGACTGGAATTGTTGGCCGGTGGTGATGCCGATCAGCAACGCCTTTCGGACGTTCTCAAATTGGCGGCGGAAAAGTCCGGTTGGGACGATCCACTGCCAGAGGGCAGAGGGCGGGGCGTCGCTCTGCATAAGTCCTTTGGATCTTATGTGGCGGAAGTCATCGAGGTATCGCTAAATGATGGCGCAATAAAAATAGAAAAAGTGACCTGCGCGGTCGATTGCGGCATCCCAGTCAATCCCGATGTGATCAAGGCACAAATGGAGGGCGGTATCGGTTATGGCCTTGGTGCGGCCATGCGCAACCAGATCACATTCACCGATGGTCTGGTCGATCAGGATAATTTTCCGACCTACGAGCCGATCCGTATGTCTGATATGCCCGATATTGACGTTCACATCGTGCCGTCGACAATCGCGCCCACAGGTGTGGGAGAGCCTGGAACGCCACCATCGGCACCCGCTCTTGCCAATGCCATCAAGGCAGCAACGGGTTTACGGGTGACACGCCTGCCGTTGGCTGAAAATGGCGTGGAATTCGCCTGAAAGTGCTGAAAATATTGGGGATCGACCAGTGATGGCCGGTCTCCACCGGCAATCCTGGATCAGCAGAATGCGATGGATGACGGTGGTCCGCCATGCTTGGCGATGTAAGAGGCTCGCAGGCCTTTGAATTGCTGAACATTGTTCAGTATTTGCCGGTCAGCCCGGTCAAGCCAATTGCTGCGTTCTTCAAGAAAGCGATGATAGGTTTTGTGATTGATACCGGTATTCAACATCATCCTCGCGACCGTCGTGGCAGCATCAGATTTAAGCGTGTTGGCGATGGACTGTTCTGTCATGTTGAACTGACGCGCCAGCAGCCAGATAACCGAAATCATGTTTTTTTGCGCTAGAAGCGCCAGCAGGATCGAATCCATTGTCAATTCACCACTGGCAATATGAACTTGTGCCTCATGACGGGACAGTTTCAGGGAGTCGACCTCGATCACTTCATCGGATGCTGTAATAATCGCCTGACTGGCCATGACCTCCAGCGTATCGTTTTCAAACGCTTGCATCAGTGACAGCGGGATAAGAGGACAATCGGTTTCCATGATCACGCGTACGTCCTCACGGAACACTTCGTCTTCAAGACACCGCTTGGCGAAGAGAGCTAGAAGATTGGTATCCGTTTGAACATGAATCAGCATCGCGAGGAGGGCTTTGGCGGAAAAATCGGCACCATGGTTTTGCAGTAACATTGCCAGTACCGGCATGTTACTCCGCGCGATGAGCGGTTCAACAACCGTTTCGCTAACGGCGTCGCGGCAGGCAATGGCAAAGCGATGGAGATTGGAACAGGAGCGAACCACGTTCGCTAATTCTTCGTCAGAGATGACCGGTGAGTATCTGAGAACAGGTTCGCTGATTTCAAATGGTTCCCGCGCCAGTCGATCTGCCAGTTCCGCAGTAATCCGATCCGTTTTGGCGAGACGTACGACGATATCCAGGCGGGCCTGAGCGTTCAATTGCTCAAACAGCTCGAGAACAATTGCCGAGAAAAGTTGTTTCTCGACCTCAGTCGGCTCAATTTCACCATTGCCCGCATATTGAGCGCTTATCGCACTAATAAGCTTCGAACGCGCTTCTGGATCCCGAGCTCTGGCTAATTCCTCAAGTTGAGTTTTCATTATGTCTCTCAAGCGGGTAACTTGAGACAGTTAACGGCGCAAAACATTACAAATTATCTAAAATTGTCAGGAAACCTGCGCAATTCGGAATAATGTGCCCTTACGGCAACGATTATTCACCGAATAAGCAACATCGAGCGGTGTTTTGGAAGTCCGTTGGTTGAGATCAGTTGAAAAGCGCCAGACGGTCACCTTGTGACAACTCTTTAAGAGGATCGTCATCAGACTCGTCGATATCCGGTACGGTGGACGCCTTGTTGACTGATTCGTCTATTGCCAGCTGCGCCGCAGAAACCGCCTCATCCGCGGAATCCATCTCCCAGTTTATTTCATCCTCTTCGGATGAGGTATCCTCATCTTCTTGTTGTTCCGGCTCAACTGCAGTGTCAGCATCAAAGTCGGTTTCGTCAAATTCGCTTTCTTGCGCGACGACTTCATCGACCTCGATCGTGTCAAAGTCGATGTTTGAAATATCCTCCTGGTCCATAGAAGTTTGCGGGGAGGTTTCTTGCGTTTCATCTGCCTTGAACGAGGGGCTGTCTTCGCCCATCAGCGCGTCAACGGCATCCTGGCATACACCCTTGCCATCAAGTTGAGGTCCATTGAGAAGGTGCGCATCCGGACGGTTGTCCTTCAACGCCTCATCTTCAATCGGAGCGGGTTGTTCAACGGCGGGTTTGTCTTGGTTGTCCTCAGTTCTGATATCGACTTCGATATCTTCAAGGGTCCATATTTCCATCATCGCGTTGATGCGGGATTCCAGATATCTCAGAACCTGAACGACTTTTTGTGTCCGTTGGCCGGTGAGATCCTGGAAAGAACAGGCCATGAATATTTCGGTAGAAAGTGCATCGATCTGATCGCAGAAATCCTCACCGGCACCTTCTTCCCGGAGGTTCCAGGCCACTTCCTGAATTTTTTCCGCATTGTTCAAGATGTTCTGCGTGGCTGTTTCCGTTTGCGTGACGATCGCGTCGAGCTCGTCGGAGGCGATTGTGAACCGGTTGCCATCATCGGACTCATGCTTGATCTGCTGAATTTCCAACTTTGTGCGAACAATGGCATCATGCATGTCGGCGAGATCCAACCGGACGCGGTCAATGTCGGGAACTGACCTTTCGCGCTGCATCGACCGACCCAGTTTCTGGATCGCATCGAGAAGCATGTTCGTGTCGGAATGCCGGTTTCTTTTAGCAAACTCGCTCAGAAACCAACGGCCGCGTCCCGTCTCCATGACGGCGGCTTCGATGGCTTCATAATCTTCTTCAAGATAGGGTGAGGGAGGTGTACCTGTTGCCATGATATCCGCTTCGGCCTAGTTTCGCGCCGTTAACCGGCGTGCAGGATTTGTTCTGTGACTATACAGCGCGATTTTGTCTATCAATTCGTTAATATGAGATTATCGTGGCTGAGAAATACGAGGAAAGACCAGAAGATCACCGTTTTTTACTCTCCAAAGTATCTCTTTTGTTTGCGGGTCAGTTCGCAGGAGTCGGTATATTCTTGCCGTTTTTCCCGATATTCCTGTCAGACCGTGGGTTTTCAGATGTAGACATCGGGTTCTTACTGGCAGCCCCAATGATTACGCGCGTACTCTGCGTTCCGTTTCTGACGGCTATTGCGGATAGATCGGGACGCCGACGCAAAGCAATTCTGATTTACAGTCTTTCTTCCGCGCTTGTGTTCAGCAGTCTTTATTTTACCAACGATTTTTGGGCGGTGTTTGTTCTTTTGCTGCTGGCATCAGCCTGCTGGACAACGGTAACCCCGCTCTCGGACGCTTATGCAGGCGATGTTGTTTCCGCTGCAAAGGCAGATTACGGCAAAATGCGGTTGTGGGGGTCCGTCGCTTTCATTTTAGCAACGTTTCTCGGCGGTATCGCACTTCAATACTGGGACAGCGGGTTTGTCATTGACAGTATGGTGCTGACCTTGATCGGCACCGCGGTTGTGTGCCTGTTTTTGCCGCATATTTCCACGACGAGGAAAATCAAAGGGCAAGAGCAGGAACGCGAACCTGCGGAGCAAAAAAACGCGATCAGCATTCTTATGGCACCACCCTTCCTCACACTGTTATTAGTCGGCGCCGCCATCCAGTCCAGCCATGGAGTGTACTATAATTTCGGCTCGATATTTTGGCAGAAATTGGGGATTTCCGGCACAATCATAGGGACCTTGTGGGGTGTTGGTGTTGCTGTGGAAGTCGGTCTTTTCTGGATTGCGGGCCGATTGAATGCCTATGTGACACCAGCGGGTTACCTTTGCATCGGCGGCGTATCTGCCTTGATCCGCTGGGTCAGCTTTCCGTATATTGAATGGCTTCCAGGCATCTTTGCCCTGCAATGTCTCCATGGGCTGAGTTTTGGCGCTACACATCTGGGAACGATCGGCCTGGTGCGCCAAATGATCCCGTCTCGCCTGGCCGGTAGCGCTCAAGGTCTCAATACGACCCTGATGGGGGGGCTGACGGCCGTCGTCATGGTTTTTTCCGGGAGCCTGTACAGTTTCGGGCCGGCAACTGCGTTTCTCACCATGGCAGGCTTTGTGGTCTGCAGTCTGGGCGTTTTGCTTTTTGCCGTCAGGTATTGGTCTTCAGAAAATGCGCCTATCTGAGCAACAACGGCATCAACCCCAGAGCGCTGGCTGGGGAGGCATCATCAGGCTGCCGTTAAACTGAATGCCGAACGCCCGGTCCTTTGCCAGCAGCAGCGGCCCATCAAGATCGACGAAATCGGCAAACTGCGCAACAAGCATGGCCGGAGCCATTCCCAGAGATGTACCGACCATACAGCCGGTCATGATCTTGTAACCCAGATCTTTGGCTTGCCGCGCCATGTCAAGTGCTTCAGTCAACCCACCAGCCTTGTCGAGTTTGATATTGACGGCCTGATAGCGATCGTAAAGAGGCGCCAGATCATCAAGACTGTGAAGGCTCTCATCAGCGCATATCAGACAGTCTGTTTTGATGTCGCGGAGCAGGTCATCTTCACCTGCAGGCAATGGCTGCTCAATCAGCGCAACCCCCACCTTTTCGGCGGTGTTGAGATTTTGCTCAAAATTATCGGCGGACCAGGCTTCGTTGGCGTCGATGATAAGCACGCTGTCCGGCGCACCCTCGCGGACCGCTTTCAGACGCTCATCATCACCATCACCGGCGAGTTTAACCTTGAGCAGCGGTCGGGACGCGGATTTCGTCGCCATCTCCTTCATCGCCTCCGGAGTCCCGACACTGAGTGTGTATGCCGTTGTAACCGGATGAAGAGGTGGCAGTCCGGCAAGCGCGGCCGCTGTTGAACCGGCCTTCTTTGCCTCCATGTCCCATAGAGCGCAATCAATCGCATTGCGAGCTGCCCCCGGAGCCATCAGGCGCCGCAGCTCGCCTCGACTTACCCCTGCCTGGATCTCATCCTTTATCGACAGAATCTGATCACACACGCTATCGATGGATTCTCCATAGCGTGCATAGGGTACGCATTCTCCCTGTCCGTCGTTGCCTGCCTCCGACAGTGTGACCACAACGACCACCGCTTCGGTTCGACTGCCTCTTGATATGCTGAAAGTACCCTCAATCGGCCAGGACTGTGAGACAACATCAAGGTCAACTGTCATGAACCTGCTTCCAGACTTTTGAGGTGCGTTACAAGATTGGCGCAACCAAAACGAAATGGATCAGCGGCGGGAAGGTCATATTCTGCGCTGATATTTTCGAGTGCGGCTCGAGCATCGGCTTCGGACAGGGCCGCAGTGTTCACCGCAATACCGGTGCAGCGGATTGCCGGATTTGTCAGACGACCGCAGGCGATAGTCAGATCGATAACTTCCTGGATCGTCGGCAAAGGGTTGGCTACACCGCGCATGTTGGTCCGCGTTGGTTCATGGCATACGACAAAAACATCAGGCTGGCTGCCATGCAGAAGGCCAAGACTGACACCGGCAAAAGAGGGGTGAAACAGGGAGCCCTGACCTTCGACAACGTGCCAGTGATCTTCTGCGGCATCCGGTGAAAGCCATTCGGCAGCGCCGGATATAAAGTCAGCCACAACTGCATCCAGCGAAACTCCGCGCCCTGATATGAAAATGCCGGTCTGTCCGGTCGCACAGAAATCGGCATTCATACCCTGCGTGCGCATTTCCGCTTCCAGCGCCAGTGCCGTGTATTTCTTGCCGACAGAGCAATCGGTACCTACGGTCAAAAGCCTCTTTCCCGAGCGTTTCGTGCCTTTACCTGTTTCAAAAGTTTTATCGGAATGTCTGACATCGAACAAAGAACAACCGCTCTTTTGTGCCGCATCGCGGATGCGATCGTTATCCGCTAGTCGGGAATGAAGACCCGAGGCAACATGAAGTCCAGCTTCAAGAGCGGCAACGATTCCATCGACCCAATGATCGGGAAGAACCCCGCCAGCGTTGACAGCGCCAATCACCATTGTCCGGGCACCGGACTGCCGAGCTTGCTCCGGGGTGATGTCCGGAAGCCCCGAATCGGCTTCGCATCCCGGCAGTCGGTATTGTCCCAGGCACCAATCCTCACGCCAATCGACGATGCCAAGACCGGTTTTTGCCGCCAGTTTGTCGGGGACATCGCCAAAAAACAGCAGATAAGGGGGGCTAATTTCCATATGTATGCACTCCGAAGCATGACCGTGTCGTTTGCGCGCTTTACCTTAACGGTTGCGCAAAGGTATACGAAAAGACAATGAATTTTGCGAGCGGACACCAGATATTCTCATGAATATTCATCCTCAAGCCTCAGAGCCGAAGATTGACGCGCAGGAAGTGGGCGACAATCTGAGACTTCTGGTGTCGGGCGAGTGGGTTATTTCCCACGCCGCGCAGGGAGAAACGCTTGTAGAGAGTGTCGTACTGAGTCCAGACGTCCATTCCATCACAATCGATCTTGCCGGTATCACCACGATCGATACGTCGGGCGCCTGGTTGCTCTCGCGACTACGCGGGCATTTCGAGTTCGAAGGGTTCAAGGTTAAACTTGTTAATCCCTCAGACGTATCCAAACAGCTGCTTGACGCGATCATTGGCTATCGGCAACCACCTTGGAAACCTGAAAAACGCGCTGTTTCACTGTTTTACTTCCTGGAGGCGATCGGTCGGCGTGCGGAGCAAATAGGGGATGATGTTGTTGCGGCTTTGCATATCCTGGGAACTTTGGCCGGCGTTATCAGCACGGGCGTATTTCAGCCACGGCGACTGAGGCTTGTTTCAATCGGTATGCATTTTCAGAAAATGGGCATTGAAGCCGTGCCCATTGTCGTTCTGATGAGTTTTCTTATCGGTGCTATTATTTCTCAGCAGGGAGGCTTTTATCTCAAGCAGTTCGGTGCCGATATTTTTGTAGTCGATCTGGTTGGCGTCCTTGTTCTGAGGGAAATCGGCGTGCTTCTTACTGCAATTATGATTGCTGGTCGCTCCGGCAGCGCCTTTACCGCTGAAATCGGCTCGATGAAAATGCGCGAGGAGATCGATGCGCTGCATGTCATTGGCATGCGCGTCGCCGAAGTCCTCATTTTACCGCGCATGATCGCGCTGATTCTGGCCCTGCCCATTCTGACGTTCATTGCAGATATATCTGCTCTTGTCGGTGGTGCGCTGGTTTCCTGGGCCTATCTTGGCATTCCGCCGCAAACATTCATGATCCAGCTGCAGGCGGCGTTGACGCTCCAGATCATCCTGGTTGGGATTGTGAAGGCACCCTTTATGGCGCTGATTATTGCGGTCATTGCCAGCGTTGAGGGATTGAAGGTTTCCGGCAGTTCTGAGTCTCTTGGGCGCCAAACCACGATGTCGGTCGTCAAGGCGATTTTCATGGTCATCGTGGTCGATGGTATGTTTGCAATGTTCTTTGCGGCGATCGGAGTGTAGCAGTGGAAGTCGCGGCGGCATCGGATCTCAGACCGGCGAAAAATACAGGCCGGGATATACTATTGCGGGCACGATCCGTTACGGTGGGCTTTGGCAGCAAGTTGATCCTCGAAAATCTTGACCTTGATGTGTATCGAGGCGAAGTGTTGGGGTTTGTCGGTGGATCCGGCACCGGTAAATCTGTGCTCATGCGAACAATATTGCGTCTGAATCCGATGCGGGCAGGCACTATCGAAGTCTTCGGGTACAATTTGACCGAATGCTCGGACATAGAGAGAACCTGGATTGAGCGGCAATGGGGTGTCTTGTTCCAGCAGGGGGCCCTTTTTTCCTCATTGACGGTCAAACAGAACATTCAGGTGCCGATGCGCGAGCATCTACGGCTTTCTCAGCGTTTGATGGATGAGTTGTCTCTTTTGAAGATTGAAATGGTGGGACTTCCCAGAGACGCCGCAGACAAGTTTCCAGCTGAGCTGTCTGGTGGGATGATCAAGCGAGCAAGCCTGGCTCGGGCTCTGGCCCTTGATCCGGCATTGGTTTTCCTTGATGAACCGACATCTGGACTTGATCCGATTGGCGCTGCTGAATTTGATGATTTGATCGCATCGCTGCGCGAAACCCTGGGACTAACCGTCTATATGGTGACCCATGATCTGGACAGTCTGCATAAAATCTGTGACCGAATTGCCGTACTTGGGAAAAGAAAAGTACTCGTCGAAGGCGATCTTGCACAAATGCTTGCCTGTGACGAACCATGGGTGAAATCGTATTTCAGGGGCGAACGCTCCTTGAATCGGATCTGAGGAGACCACCTGTATGGAAACCCGCGCAAACTACGTCGCCATTGGCGCCTTTGTTGTGGCAACCATATTTCTGGCTTTTATATTTATTTATTGGCTGGGAAGTAATGCCGATTCATCACAACGCGCAAATGTCCGCGTCATATTTCCAGGACCTGTGACAGGACTGTCCGTCGGCGGTTTGGTATTGTTCAACGGTATCAAGATCGGCGATGTGGCGCAGATCTCCTTCGATGATAAAGATCCCAAAAAAGTTATAGCGGTCGCGCGTCTGGATCCCACAACGCCCCTGCGCAAGGATACCAAGGCGACACTTGGTGTCTCCATCCTTTCCGGTGTCGCCTATATTGAACTGACAGGCGGGTCCCCCGGTGCTGCAGACTTGCTCGAGGGCGATGATACACCCACCATCATAGCTGATGCTTCCGCCTTTGAAGACCTTGTTGAAGGTGCGCAGGACCTGATGATCAAAGCCGACCGCATCTTGACGGAATTTGAGAAAACTATCGATGTGAATGAACCCAGCATCAATAGAACGGTTGCCAATATTGAAAAATTCACCGAGGCACTGGCGGCCAATTCAGATGGTGTCGGCCAGTTCATGAGTGGAGTTGGCGATGCCGCTAAAGCATTTACCGGCCTTTCGGGACGCATCGGTTCTCTGGTTGAGAAGGCGGAGACCATCGTGAGTGCTGTCGACCCAAAAAAGGTGGATCAGGCCATCAACAACGTGGTCGGCTTTACGGATGAGCTGGAAAAATCATCGAAGAGTATCAATATTCTGGTCGACAACGCTTCCAATACTGCGAAAGAAATCGATGAATTCGCGACCGGCCTCAATCGGACATTGGCCGACTTTGATGCCATGATCGAGGGCATTGATCCAAAAGCCATACAGAACACAGTCAACAACGTCGAAACCTTCACTCAGACATTTGCAGATAAATCTCCGCAAATCAGGGAAACAATCGACAATGTCGACAAGATCGCCAAGAATGTCACGGCAATTACCGACACTGTCAGTGCACAAAAACAGCAGATCGCCGATCTGATCAAGGACGCCAGCGAAACGGCTAAAGGGTTGAACAAGGCAGTTGCCCAGGTCGAGGCGTTTGTGCAGGTTCTGGATGCTCAAAAGTTCAACAGTCTGGTTGAAAATGCCAATGAAGTGGCTGCAACCATTGCTGCGCGGAAAGACGACATAGCGTCAACTTTGGAAAACGCCCGGACTGCATCTGCAAATATCGGCAAGTTCACGCAGTCACTGTCAGGTTATCAACCGAAAATTGATCAGATCATCAGCGAAGCAGGCCAGATGACAAACCGGCTGAATGGCGCTAGCGAGCGCGTGAACGGCATTCTTGCCAAAGTGGATGGGATGGTTTCGGCGGATGGCAAAGGCCTGATAACCGAGGCAACCAAGGCGGCACAGTCCATATCCAAGATTGCAGCGACCTTCGAAAAACAGGCTGGTCCGATTGCTGACGGTCTGGCTCGCTTTACGGGAAGGGGGCTTCAGGATCTTACAGGTCTGATAACTGATGCAAGACAGACACTATCCCAACTAAATCGTGCCATATCCAGCTTCGATCGCAACCCGAGTCGTGTAATATTCGGCGGATCGGATGTACCTACGTATAGTGGGAATCGGCGATAACAGAGATGCGGAAATTTTTGTGTGCCGAAACAACGAATTGACTGCTGATCCAGCAGTCATGATGCGGCGAGGCGGGGTCACGAATTGGCAGGGATAAGAAAGCACAAGCGATTGGCGTTTGGCCTTGTTGCTGGTTGCCTGGCGATTGCGCTGTCGGGATGTATTGGCGGCGGCTCGTCTGCTCCAAAAGCGATCTTTGACCTCTCTGCGCCTGTCAATCCCGACATCAGACACCGTTCAAACGCACAAATTCTGATTCCCAAGCCAAGGGCCATTCAGGCGTTGAATACGAGCAATATTGCGGTTGTGTCCGATGGCAACGAAATTTCCTATTTTCCCAAAGTTGTCTGGAGCGACGAACTACCGAATCTGGTGCAGGCCAATCTTGTCGAAACGTTTGAAAACAGCGGTAGGGTAAAAGCTGTTGGATTGCCGGGAGAAGGATTGCTGATCAACTACCAGATCAGCACTGAAATCCGGGCGTTTCAGCTTGATGTGAACGGCGGACGGCGCGCCATTGTTTCCATCGCTGCCAAGATAATCAACGATCGTAATGGTCGTGCCGTTGCAACCGAAACATTCCGCGCAGAAGTGGCCGTACCCACTGATCAACCCGCTGCTGCCGTTATCGGTATGAACAGCGCTGCCAACCAGGTCTTTACGGATCTGGTGGCGTGGGTGTTACGCCGAACCTGAGTTTCCTCAATTTTTGAAGTGTCGATTGGCGATGAGAGTTTCGCTGATAGCTCGTACATTTCGGGGAAAGTATGAATTCCAGCCCGTTGGTTGTCTCGTCTTCGGATGGAGAACGGGTCTCCGGGTTTTCTGGAACAGACTTTGGTCTGGTTTGATGAACGGAAGATGTTCGAACGCATCGGAAGCTGGGTCTGTGCGTGTGTGGTGCGTTACCGCCGTCTGTGTCTTGTGAAAACCAATCAAGCGTCGCCAGAGTATATCGGCAAAAGAAAAGGGCCCCACGAGAGGGCCCTTAAACTTAATTTTGCTTGGTCTCTCTGAGTCGCCCTAGAAAGCGTTACCGTTGCCTTCAAGGCGTCCGCTTGCATGGGCAAGCATGGTGTAGACCTTACCCGTGTCGGAATGCAGGTAGGCCTGTGCCTTGTTGGCATCAGCCTGAAACTGCTGACGAAGCAGGGCGCTGAAGTCTTCCAGGTACTGGGACACGGCTCTGCGGAATTCGGGGTCAGCAGCGAACTTTTGACGAATTTCGTCAAATGTCTTCTGTCCCTGCAATGTGTACAAGCGCCGCGTAAAGACATTGCGTTCACCGCGCAGGTACCTTCCCCACAGATCACCATAGGTTTCGGCATCGATTGCCTGAGCGATATCGCGGGACAGTGAGTTGAGGGAGTCGTTCATCTCCACATTGCCACTGTTTTCCGCCTGATGGCTGTCTTCCTCTCGCGAAGCACGGCGCAGCAGATCGCTCATCCAGCCTTTTGTCTGCCCTTTGTCGCCGGCGGCAGCTGGTGCAGATTTGGCCTGCTGTTCGGGCAGTTGCAGATCGTTTTCCAACCGTGAAGCAAAATTTGCTTCTTTCACGAGGGGCTGCGACGCCGACCGCGTGGGAGCTTGTGTCTGCTGTGCCGGCGCTTGTTGAGGTCGACGACTTTGTGTTGGCGCCGGTTGGGCCAGGGCAGGAGGTGTGCTTGCCGTTGAGGGCATGGCCACATCCAGCGAGCCGGATTGCTGCGAAACGATAGTCGACAACTCGTTCAGCGCGCGAATCTGTTCCATCACGACTTTGCGCATCGCAGCGGTAGATTCGACGGTTTCTTCAGGCAGCTCCATGACACCACGCTTGAGTTCGTTGCGGGTGACCTCCAGTTCGTCCTGCATCTTCCGCGCTGCTTCGCGCATTGTCTGCGTTGTTTCCTGAAAACGGCTGCCCGCTTCGGCAATCGATTTGCTCATTTCTTCGAGCAGATCGTCTTGCGCTGCGCGGATTTCGTCCCGTGCCCGCTGACTCTCTAGACTTGCGGTCATGCGCATATTGTCAAACTGTTCGGTGACATTGCCGGTCGCGTTGCTTGCCGCATCTGCGAGAAGACGCGTAACGTCCTCCGCCTTGGCTTGGGCGGCATTGAGGGACTGGCTGATCATGTCAGCAAATTCACGCATGACACCGTCTACTGATTCCGTCTTTGTAATCAGCAGATTGACAATGCCGTCGATGCTTTCGCGGCGCTCATCCATCGTTTGTTCAACGGTCAAATTGACGTTTTTCAATGCATCGACTGCAGACCTGAGACCATCACCCTGCTGCTCGAAGCGGCTGGCGAGAGCCGAAACATCTCCCAGTGTGGTGCCCGCCATATCGCGAAAAGCGGCAACATGCTGTTCGATCAGGTTGACCGAGGCACCGGTTTCATTCGTGCTTGTGGTGATGGCACTGTTGAAGTCCGCGATACGCTTATCCAAGGCGCTTTGCATCTCTGCAATGTTCTGACCGGAGGCGGTCAGTATGTTCTGAAGCGCCGATGTTGAATCCCCAAGCCTGTTAAGCGAGGCTTCAACCTGATGCTGAACAGAGTCGTTACTTGAGGCAAGAACGCCGACGACTTCACGGCTGCGTTCTTCAATGCTCTGCGTAATCTGTTGGCCTGTTTCTGCCAGTGCAAGGGTGGTTTCCAAACCTTGGCGGGCCAGCGTATCTGTGACGTCGCGACCACGAATTGTGATTGCATCGAGAATGGCGCTGTGAATATCTCCAACCCGTTTGGTCAGATCGTCCGCTTTCTCTTCGATCGATTTGACCAACTCGCTGCCGTCACCACTGAGCAGGGAGGCAAGCTCGGTGCTCTTTGTGCTGAGAACCGTGTTAAGCTCACCAGCGCGCGTCGACAACTCATCTGCCACCGACAAGCTGCGATTGCTCAGAGATTCCACAGCTTCACCGATGATACCGGCAATATGCTCTTGCACGTTGCTGCTTTCGTTTGCCAGCAGCGACCGGATATTGTCGGCAGTCTGGTTCAGTTTCTCCTGAGAGCTCGTGCTCTCGGTGTTGAGCGTGGCAACGATCTCGGAGATTGTCTGCGTAAGATCCTCGCGTACCTTGTCGCTTTCCCCGCCGAGTGTTCCCGAAAGATCGGCAACACAACCTGCATAGACTGTGCGGGCCTTTTCGGTTTCCGCATTCAGCGTCTGTGCCGCCTGTCCAACAACTTCCATGACACCTTCGCGCACCAGGAAGCTTTCCGTGGTCAGTTTTTGTGCCACTTCATCCAGTGCCGACGATACGGATACGCGGGCTTTTTCACTCTCTTCCGTCAGGTTGCGGCTGGCATCGCCAAGAGCGCTCACGAGCGATTCAACCACCCGGAAGCCCTCTTCGGACATGCTGCCGGTCGCATCGTTTATGGCTGCACCGACCATTTCGCTGATCCGGTTGGATTCGACGGTCAACTTGCCCGATGCATCCGTAACGGTCTGCGACAACGTATCCCGCACCCGCTCACTTTCGTCGCGCAGGCTCGTCGTTGCTTCAATCAATGTACTGCTGAGCGCTTCGCGAGCTTTCTCGCTTTCACCCGAGAGAGCGCCGGAAATTGCTTCAAGCCGCTCGCTCATCATCACTTCAAGCGATGAAGCGCGGGAGTCCAGTGTTTCCGCGACTTCAAATACTTTGGAGCCAAGCGATACGTTGATCTCAGCGATGCGGTCTGACAAGGATTCCGTCAGAGTCTGCGTCTGTCTTGATAGAACCGTACCGACTTCTGCCAGTCCACCATCAAGAGCTGTTACCATTTCGCCTTGACCGCTTGTGAACGCTTCCGCAATTTCGCGTGTCCGAGAGATCAAGGTTTCACTGATCTGCCGAGCCCGGGTATCCAGTGCGGAGTCGATGCGATCCGTTCCTGCGGTCATCGCTTCGGTAACATGCTCCGCCTTCGTTTCAATTTTAGCGGTGGCAATTTCCACCTGATCGCTGATTGATTTGTCAAAATCAGCCACGCGTGCGCCCAGAGATGCTCCAACCTGAGCGACCTTCTCATTAAGCGCGTCTTCCATCTCTCCGGTGTGCTTTTGCAAAGACTGCGAGAGATGTTCGCCACGCGTGCTGAGCAGCTCTTCCAGAGAACTGGTCGAGCTTTCCAGGCGCTCGTTCAGAACCGACAGGCGAGAGTCCAGCGAATTGTCCATGTCGGAAATCCGTCCCTGAAGCGTTTCAGAGAGGTTTTTGGTTCGGAATTCCAGCACATTACCAAATTCACTGCTCTTGGAATCCAGAGATTCAATCAGTGCGGATCCCCGTTCGCCGACCAGACTTTCCATCTGCTCAAGGCGTTTGGATAGCGCATCCTGGATTGCATAACCCTTGGTATCCAGTGTTTCAGTCAACTGGAAACTGACCTGTTCCAGATCACGGGTGATCCGCTCGCTGCGGCTACTGACCTGATGGACGACTTCAGAGCCGGTTTCACTCAGCGCAGAGACGATTTCCTTGGAACGATCGCCCAATGATGCGTTGATCTGAGACGTTGCAATCTCGAGTTGCTCGCGCATGCCGGCCTTGTGGTTGTCCACCAACTCCGACAGTTCAAGTGTCCGATCTCGCAGAGATTGTTCAAGCGTCGAGCCGTGAACATTAATGGATTCATCAAGGTTCCCCGTAAGCATTTCGAGGTTCTCGGCAAGTTTCGAGCCCTTGTTCAGAACTGCTTCATTCATCAGATCAGCAGCCGTATCCATGCGTGCGGTGATCTCCGAGCCGCGCAGATTGAGATCGTTCAGCATGTTATCGCTGGTATTTTGCAACGTGCCGCTCAGACGACCGGAGCTGTCTTCGATCCTGGAAACGATTTCGCTGCCACGCAATGTCAGATCTGTCAGCATTGTTTCGCTGGTATTCTGCAGCGTATCGCTGAGGCGTGAAGAAGCCTGCTCGAGACGTGTTGAAATTTCACCGCCGCGGATCGAAAGATCGGAGAGCAAGGTTTCACCTGCACCTCTGAGAGACTCGGCAACTTCCTCGGTCCGTTTAGCAACGGTATCGACAACATTTGCACTTGTGTCGTTCAGAGCAGAAATAACAGTACTGCTGCTCTGTGACAGGGTCGTGTCGAGCTGTGCGACATTGCCCTCAAGAGAATTGACAACATTGTCGGTCTTCTCGGCAAACGATCCGATAAGACGCTCACCGACGGAGTTGATTGAATTGTTGATGTCCTCCGTACGGACAGAAATTGTCTCCGCGACCGTTTCTCCGGTAGAAGCCAGCACCTGGCTGATCTCATTACCGCGAGAGGCAATCGTCTCGGCAATGGTTTCACCCGTCTTGGCAAGCGTTTCGTTCACATTTTCGCCGCGTGCTGCGATCATGCCATCAACGGATTTGCCGGTTTCCGAAAGTGTTTCGGTTATTTCATGTCCACGTTCAGTCAGGGTGGCATGGAGTGTGTTGGCTGTTTCAGCCAGCCGGGCGTTGATGTCGTCGCCCTGCAGGTTCATCGTTTCAACCAGTTCCATACCGGATGAGCCGAATGCGGTTGAGAAACTCTCGATGCCGCTGGTGACAGCATTTGTCAGCTCTTCAACACGCATGTCGATTGCCGCAGCGAGGCGGTCAGCAACACCGTCAAAATTCGATACAAACTGCTCAGAAGTGGAAGACAGCTGCATGGCCAGTGTTTCATGAGCACCGGCAATCGCCGAGTGAACTTTCTCAGCGTTACCGACGATCGACTGACGCTGGCTGACAAGTTCTTCGATCAGGCCGCGAATTTTCAATTCATTTTCGTTGTAGGAGCGCTCAAGCGAGGCAACTTCGTTGTGAACGAGGACCTCAAGCTCACTGGCCCGCGCAATGGCGCGTTCAATGCCGTCGCCCATCGCGGCAACTTCGCGCCGGATCGCTTGTCCGACATTTAATATCGCTTCCTGCGCTACATCTTCAGGGTCTGCGAGCCGCAGGGCGACCTCGGTCATCCCGCGAGAGACAATACGCATCTCCTGCGCGCGCCAGATCATGAACGCGATGGCCCAGAAAAACAGGATAGGAATCACTATTGCGACTGTCGAGAGGACTATTTGTGGTGACTGGAGAAGGTCTGCCCAGCCCGTCACCTGCTGAATTTGCGTACCAAATGCGCTCCAAGCCATGGAAACGCCAATCACCAGCCACACGGCTGACAGGGCAAAAGCGCCCCAAAGCACCGATGTGGAGGGGCGGGCCTGCAAAGCATACACAAGGTTTCCGATGGACCGACGGTCGTCGTTGGCCGCTGCCGGCGTTGCGGCGCGACTGGCGCGGCTGCGACGGCGCGGTTGTGGCTGTGCTTCCTGCGCGACCGCTGTCGTTTCTTCTGTTTCAGGCTCTGCCACGTTCTGAGTAGGTTTACTCGCGGCAACGCTCTTTTTCGGTTCCGCTATCGCTGTTGGTTCAGCGACTTTTTTGGGTTCAACGGTACTTTTTGCAGCGGTTTTTGTTTTCGCTGCGGGAGTTGTGGGCGCTTTCTCCGCTTTGGCGGCGGGCTTTTTGGCAGTAGCCGATTTTTGCGCCGGCTTGTCCGTCTCCGCTGACTTTGTAGCAGCAGGGGGCGTATCCGGTTGTGTGTCCGGTCCGCCGAAATCAAGTTTCAGCGCTTCCTCGACAGCAGAAAGCGCAGCTTCTGCCGGATCTTTGGACTTAGGAGCGTTTTTCGCCATATAGATCGCCTCGCGTCATACTCACAACAATCAGCCGTAACGTTTCGTGGCCTTATTCCTGGCACATCGAAACACTCATGCGCCGAACGGGAAAGCGCGTATACTCGTCCCCAATACCGGAGTCTACACCGGAACTTACCGGATCAATATCCTGTAAGCTCGTGTTTCCCAAATTCTTGCCGCATCAGTTATGGTAATGGCACAATCGGCCCAAGGGAACAAGAAACAAGGTCGTATACAGACGGGGCTTGAATATGAAACAGCACTCAAAACGTGAAGGCCCCCTCGGTACAAACGAGGCTTCGTCGCTTCACAAGACAAATGTCAGGCCGACTGCCGCGCAGGTAAAATGGTTGAAACGCGGACTGGATCAGCCGGGTGGCAAACTGCCTCTTTTTGACGACAATGGTCGCGAGATCAGCGCCAGGACGATAGACGTCTGTATTGCAAACCACTGGGCAGAACCTTGGTTTTCAAACCCTATTAAGCCTGACTGGCGCGTGTGTCGGCTGACTGAAGCTGGACGCCAAGTGATTGCCGAGAACAAAAGTTAACGCTTCCTTTACAGGCCTCGATCAGTGAACACAGATCGTCTCCAACAGGCCTTCCATCGTTAAATTAGGTGAGTGTTAAAGAATCCAAATACATTGGCAAAACTGGCAAAATACCGTGTTAACTATAACTACACTATTTGCTGCGAGTTTTCCCCACTTTGTCCCCGAATGCGCATTTTTAACGAGTCGTTCGCTTTTCGGGCGCAAGCTGATTCCCCGTGGGGCAGACGACTTATCGAATTTCGGTCGGCGATCTGCGGATAGCGAAGGGGAATATGATGGCTGCAATATTGATGCAGGAATCAGCATCCAAAACAGGCGGGAAACACTCTGTGCAGTGCCCCGTCGATCTGGTTCATCTGGCACGCCATACACTGGGCAACCGTGAACTGGAGCAGGAAATACTGCGGCTCTTTTGCCGGCAGTCCGAAATGCTGATGGGAAAGATGGAAAATGCGGAAAGCGGAGAAGAGCTTTTTGCCTATGCCCATACCATGAAGGGATCAGCTCGAGGCATTGGGGCCTGGGATGTGGCGAACCTGGCTGAAATCGTGGAAGTTGGTGGAACCAGCGACGACATCGGCGAACTGAACCAGGCCGTAAAGAGTACCGTTCGGTTTATCGGCTCTATTCTGGACGTTCACTGACGTTGCTTTTTGGCCCGCATGTCGGCGGGCTGTAACTGTGCAGGCAATCGCCTCTGAGATATGCGGCCCCTGATTGAAAATCATCATGGGACAATCGCATCAGCGGCAAGCATGTCTTGATGTCTGCAGAAATGCCTACCTGGAACCGTCATGCGCAATGTTGACGGTGGTGAGAGCCGATTTCGCCAGCACGGAATCTGGAGAATGGTTGCCCCGTATGGACGTATGTGTCCAGCGCAACGGCAGACGTCCTCGGCATCGTGCAAAAGCCGGCCAGCCCCGGTTGGCCGTAGATCCTGATTTTTCCAGAACATGTTTCAAAAAATGGTGTCTGTGCT
This sequence comes from Stappiaceae bacterium, assembly GCA_039976075.1. Taxonomy (GTDB): domain Bacteria; phylum Pseudomonadota; class Alphaproteobacteria; order Rhizobiales; family Stappiaceae; genus JBDWFY01. Next base: position 221,030 of record JBDWFY010000016.1, on the reverse strand, counting down.
TGACTGTTCGGACGAACCCTTTATGTCGGGTCAATTGAAATGTAACGGAACATCAGGTCAGCCAGCCCATGCCAAAGGTAAAGTACATCACGTCCGAAGGGGCGGAACACGAAATTGACGCCGATACCGGCGCGACTGTCATGGAAACGGCGGTAAAGCATATGGTCCCGGGCATTGAAGCGGAATGCGGCGGTGCGTGTGCCTGTGCCACCTGCCATGTTTACGTTGAAGAAACATGGAAAGAGAAAGTTGGCTCGGCCGAGCCAATGGAAGAAGATATGCTCGACTTCGCATATGATGTGCGCGCTACATCGCGGCTATCGTGCCAGATTTCTATTACTGACGAGATGGACGGCCTGGTTGTTCGTATTCCCGAACGACAAGCGTAATTTCATCTTCGCCCGAATTGATGGCAGCCGGGCGAAGATTATCTGTTCAGCGACTATTAAAAATCCTGACCGTACGAGAGCTCTATTGGGCTTTGATTGGCATACAGATATGGGTCAGAAGCTCGGTCGGCGGCACCATCCGGGGATTATTCAGATAGATTTCATAACAGGGCGCATCGGTCGGCTCTTGACCGCTGTCTGGAAGCCAATCTGAGTAGAACCAGCGCCAGGCCTTGTGAAGATCCGAATAGGGTCCCTTATGCTGCAAAACAGCACGCTGCCCTGCCGGAATATCACGTCTCTCCATTGTATCATCGAGTTCAACCTCGCCCGCATGAACCAAGGCGGCAAATGATCTGAGTTCCTCGGCGGGAACAGAGTCCGGGTCATCGTAATAGATGCCGATACTTTGAGTTTCCGGACCGATGAGGTTACGACTTGCTGCCCAGGGATAAAGACGTTCAAATGCCTGACCGATCCCCATGTAGGAGCCTTGATGTGGTATGCCGATCAGTGGCTGATGTGGATTTTCTTCTATGATGACTGTATAAGTCATTTCATCTAATTCCTTGTTCTGAAAGGCAATAACGGGTGCTTCGGCCAGAGATGCCTCTCGGAATGAAGACGGTGGCATGCCATATTTATCCGTGAAGGCACGACTGAATGCCTCGAGACTGGCATAACCGGCTCGTCTAGCAATATCCGTGACAGTTGTCTGACCGGAAACGAGATCACCGGATGCCCGGTGCAGGCGAAACCGCCGAACGGTTGCCGATACCGGTTCTCCGGTGATCCCCCGATAAACCCGGTGAAAGTGATGCGGTGAGAAACAGGCAACTTCCGCCAGAACGTCGACTTTGAGTGACCTTTCGGGGTGGGTATGGATGTAGTCAATCACTCGCATGATGCGCAGCGCATAATCACGTTTTGTCGAAGTCTTTTCCATTCTGCCTCACCGCATGATTAGTTCAGAACACCACTGATCCGGCATACTAAACCGGTTTCGATAGCGAGGTTCTGATCATATCGAACAAAACTATTGTCCGTGTTCAGGAGATACGGCCCGAACTGAAACTGGGATAACGCAGATCGATTTGATTAATCTTGCCAAGTATCAGGAATGGCGCTGGTCGTATCCCGAATGCCTGAGGTCACGTCGTTTGATCAGAGCGGTCTGGAAAAAAATTGCCCAACGATCGTCTGATGTGGACAGACGCTGGCGTTGTCCATCACAGTTCATTGGCGTACTAGAACGCTCATTCGGCCGGAGCCGGCCGCGCTTGCTGCCAGGGAAAGGCAACTTCGTTTCCTTCGTGAGGATGACGGGGAATGAGAATGGCAAGAAGAAACGACAAGATGGCCATGACGGCTCCCAGCAGAAACACCAAAGTGGGAGAAACCAGCCAGATCAACCCAAAGAGGGCGGGTATAAAAATGGCTGCTATATGGTTGATCGTGAAGGCCACGCCTGCGGTGGGCGCCATGTCTGCCGGGTCGGCAATTTTCTGAAAATAGGTCTTCATTGCGATTGCCATGGCGAAAAAGACGTTGTCGACGACGTATAGTGCTGCGGCCAGCCACGGGGCTGTAACAAAAGCATAAGAGGTGAACACAATCACGAGTCCGGCATATTCCAGCATCAATGCGCGGCGTTCGCCGATGCGTCCAATCAGATTGCCGATTTTCGGGGCCAGATACATGTTGATGGCGCCATTGAGGAGGAACAGTCCGGCCACCTCATGGACATCATAACCAAATCGCTCGACCATCAGAAATGCTGCAAATACGATGAAGATCTGTCGTCTGGCACCCGCCATGAATGTCAGTGCGTAATAGAGCCAGTAGCGTTTTCGCAGCAAAAGCTTTTTGTGCTGCGGCACTTCTTCCCGGTAGTGAGGGAAGGCAAAGACAAGGACGCCAACAATTACAAGCGCCAGAACCCCGGCCGTGGCAAAGACCATTTCAAATGATAGATTGAACGTTTTCCAGGAAACCAGAATAATTCCGTACGCTACCAACTGGCTGAATGCGGCGACCGAGATTATCCGTCCCATAATTGAGGCGGCGCGGTCTTTGGGAAGCCATTGCAGCGTCAGAGACTGGTTTACCGTCTCATAGTAGTGAAATCCGACTGACATTATAAGTGTCGTCGCATAAAAGCCCCAGGTAGACGGGAAGTACCCAGTAACGGCAACACCGATGCCCAGGACGGCAAGCGAAATCAGTGCAAATGTTTGCTCCCGCAAAAACAGAAGGAAGTAAATCGTCGTGAAGGCCAAAAACCCGGGTATTTCACGGATCGACTGCTGGATCCCTATTTCCTTGCCGGTGAAATCCAAAGCCTGAACAGCGAAATTGTTTGACAGGTTCACCCATGAAGCAAAGGCAAGCTGGGTTGCAGCTGTCATCACCATCAGCATGATCGCTGGCGAGCGCCAGCCATATTGAGGGTGTTTGAGATCTTTGAACATAAATGAAGCCAGCACCGTGTCAGTTGATTGATTGGCATAGCGGAGATGGTAAGGTGCATGTTAGCGCTAATATGCCAAAAAATGTATCTTAGTCGCCAAAGTGTTCAATGGAGTAACCGGTACCTGATGTCTGTTCATCCAGAAGTTTTTCTCGAACCTGATCTCGACACGGGAAGTCCTGTGATCGCTTATGCAATGGACATTGAGGCCGGTCGCATCAGCGAAGCCCATCAACACGACCTTGGTCAATTGCTACACATCATCAGCGGCTCTCTGGTCACAACCACGGATGACGGGACATTTGTTGCTCCTCCGCAAATGGCAATATGGATTCCACCAACGGTCAATCATGCCAACGATTTTCCGATCAAAACCGAATTTCGAACCCTCTATTTTTCGCAGAATTTTTCTTCGACCCTACCCGAACGGGTGACCGTGATCAGAGTGACACCCTTGCTGCGAGAATTAATCCTCTTCTTGATGAGCTCGCCGCGAGACTATGATGCCAAGGGTATGTTCGGGCGCATTGCCAAGGTGATCGCTGATCAGATCACCAGCCTTCCCGCCGCACCTCTTCATCTGACCATGCCGAAAGATGCGAAATTGCGAAAGATTGCCCAACAGCTGATTTCCCGTCCTGCGGAAGCACCGACCTTGTCGATGGCAGCGGCAGAGGCGGCCTTGTCGCAGCGTACGTTTGAACGCAAGTTTCTTGCTGAGACCGGCGTCAGTTATCGCTCCTGGTGCCGTCAGGCCAAATTATTCCGGGCGTTGGAGTTTCTTTCGGCTGGGCGCAGGGTCGGAGATATCGCCCACGATCTTGGCTATGAGGGGACAAGCGCTTTTATCGCATCATTCAGAAAAGCCTTCGGGACCACACCTGGCCAGTATATTGCCGACAAATCTTGACGTTGATAGTTTGCATTAAATCAATTTTTACGCGTCTTTTTATCTGTATATTGAGAAGAAAGAGCGAACTATCGGCTATCTTCGACGGCGCGTATCTTGACCATCCTAGCGCTTCAAAACACCGGGTAACGCCGTCTTCCAATTGAGTGTTTTCCGACAGGGAGGTAATTTGAAAGTCATGTTCAAGACCATTCTCGTTCCGATCGATCCTGCCGAGCCAGAATTCGCAAATCCAGCGCTTGAGAAAGCCATTCGCATGTCGCACGACTATGGTGCGCGCCTGCACCTCGTAGCCGTCCGGGCTTATGTCCAGGGTTACGTGACAGAATTTCTTCCCGCTGATTATGATGAAAAGGCAGTTGAGGAAGCGAGCGAACAACTGGCAGGAATTGCCTCCCGGCTTGAGGTTCCCGAAGGGAAATTGACGAGTAACGTGCGCTCTGGTGCGGTTTATACCGAGGTGATGGAAGAAGCGGAAGCGATCAAGGCCGACCTCATCATGCTCAATTCGCATCGACCGGGTGTGGCAACTTATTTTCTGGGGTCAAACGCCGCAAATATTGTCCGTCACGCAAGATGCTCGGTTCTGGTGCTGCGTGAAGAGGGGGACTTGTGATCACAGCGTGGTCCGGCACCGGGTCTGACAGGTGCTATAATTGCCGTGGATACTGTGACGGTGGCTGAGGAATGTACCGATGAATGAAAAGTCGGTGTTATTAATCGGCGGAACATCCCACACAGGAAAGTCTTTTCTTGCTCAAGCGGTTAGGGCGAGAACCGGCTGGACATACATCTCCACCGACATGCTGGCCCGCCACCCCGGCAGACCCTGGCCTTCCGGTTCCAACAGTGTGCCTGCGCATGTGGTTGAACATTATTCGACATTGAGTACAGAGGAACGGATGCACTCCGTCATCGCGCATTACCGTTCATTGTGGCCGACCATCGAAGACCGGATCGAAACACACCTTGAAGGAAGTCTGACGCAAGAAGGCTGCGTGATCGAAGGCTCGGCAATTCTTCCTGAAAACTTTGCCGGCTATTCTGCAGACAAGGTCGCTGTGATCTGGCTTACGGCATCGGACTCTCTGCTGGAAAACCGAATTCGACAGGAAAGCCGATATTCCTCGGCCTCAGAAGAAGGACGGGTGCTCATCGATAATTTTATTCGAAGAGCGCTCGCATTCAATCGATGGGTCATGGCAGATGTACAGAAGCATCAGCTTCAATCCGTTGCAGTAGATGAACGGACGACCATCGACGATCTGGTCAGTGCGGTAGGGGAAGACATTTCGTTCCCTTAGGGGTGTACGGCTTCTAAATTCTGCCAATTGGGGGTCAGTGACTAAGAGCTGTCATCGCACGGTTTATGCCATCAAGGGTCAGCGGGAACATGCGATCTTGCGTCAATTGACGCATCATCTCAATGGAATGCGTGTATCCCCAGTACTTTTCGGGGACCGGATTGAGCCAAATCGTATTTTTGTAAATATCGACCACACGCTGCATCCATACCGAACCGGCTTCTTCATTCCAGTGTTCCACGGAACCGCCGGGATAGGACACTTCATAAGGGCTCATTGAAGCGTCACCGACAAAGACTATTTTGTAATCTGAGGGGTACTTGTGCAGTACATCCCAGGTGTTCAGCCGTTCAGTGTGGCGGCGCTGATTGTTTTTCCAAACATACTCATAAAGACAATTGTGAAAGTAGAAATGCTCCATAACCTTGAACTCAGACCGGGCGGCGGAGAACAGTTCTTCACAAATGCGGATATGATCATCCATCGACCCGCCAATATCGAAAAACAAGAGCACTTTGACGGTGTTGTGTTTCTCGGGACGCATTTTTAGGTCAAGATATCCTCGCTTGGCAGTTGAATGGATTGTGTCATCCAGGTCCAATTCATCCGGCGTTCCGGTTCTGGCAAACTGTCGCAATCTTTTGAGGGCAACTTTTATATTGCGTGTCCCCAGATCGATCTGATCATCCAGATCGCGAAATTCACGTTTGTCCCAGACTTTCACTGCACGTCTGTGCCGGCTTTCCTTTTGTCCGATGCGAACGCCCTCGGGATTGTAGCCGTAGGCGCCGAATGGGGAAGTTCCGGCCGTTCCTATCCATTTGTTCCCGCCCTGATGCCTTTCCTTTTGTTCCTCAAGCCGTTTTTGAAGCGTCTCCATCAGTTTTTCCCAACCACCGAGGGCTTCGATTTCCGCTTTTTCTTCTTCGCTGAGGTATTTCTCCGTCAGCTTTTGGAGCCACTCCTGCGGTATCACCGTATCCTCAGTATCTGCGGAGAATTCCAATCCTTTAAAGACATGCCCGAACACCCGGTCAAATTTGTCGAGATTGGATTCGTCCTTCACCAGGGAGAGACGTGCAAGGTAGTAGAAATCTTCAATCTTCTTGTCGGCGAGGTCGGCTTCCATTCCCTGCATCAGAGTCAGGTATTCACGGAGAGAAACCGGAAGACCGGCCTGTTTCAGCTCATGGAAAAAATTGACGAACATACCTAAGCCTGATGCTTTCAAACATGTTGGAAGAGGACACTATCATGGATATTGTCGGGTCTTTCAATTCAACGATTGCTCCAGGCATGAATTGCTATTTTTTGCGCGCCGACGGCGCTTTGGAGCTGTCTTCAATCTGCTCTGAGGATCGCATCAGTTCGCTCATGAAATCACTCAACCGGGGTGGGCTGGTTCCGATGAACGGGCAGGGGCGACACACATCGATGGCCGAGAGGCCGACGCGACTCGTCAGAAGACCATTGACGACACCTTCACCAAGCCGAGCGGACAGGCGTGCTGCGAGCCCCTGTCCGAGAAACTGTTGCAATAAACTGTCTCCGGCAGCCATGCCGCCAGTGATCGCCAGATGTGTTATCACCTGCCGCAAAAGGCGAATGAAACCAAGCGTTCCAGGCCTTCCACCATAAAGCGCCGATAACTGGCGAAGCAGGCGCAGATTGGATACGAGAACGAATAGCAGATCGACTATGGCTCGCGGACTTACGGCCGTTACAACGGAAACGCGCTTGGCGCTCTCAAGAACCAGCCTGCGCGCCTTGGCATCAAGCGGCAAGAGCAAATCCCGCTCAGCAAGAGAGACCAAATCGCGTCCATCGATGATCTCCCCTTCATGAGCGGCCAGCGCTGCCCGACCTTTGGCGGTTTCCGGGCGGTCCTGATACAAACTCGTCAACTCGCGGATCGCACCCTTGGCTGCGCCGGCGTCATCTTTCTCCGCGGCAACTTCGAATTTTCCGCGCAATCGGTCGATTTTTGCAAGCCGGGCCAATCCGTATAATTCACGAATGATCAATCCAACCAGGCCAATGCCGGCAAGCCCGACCAGACCAAGCCCAGCCCAGCCAAGCCAATCGGTTCTTGCGAACAGATCACGGATCAGTTGATCGATCGCCAATCCAAACGCCAGCGAAACGAGTCCACCCAGGCCAATCCATAAAAAGCGGCCCCATCGCAGGCCGTTGCTAACAGGCGCGATTGTCTCGGCCGCCGGATCTCCTTCCAGTGCCGGTTCAATAGCCGGTACGACAGTTGTTTTCCCCCCGCCGGAAGTCTGATTGTCGGAAACACCGGTTGCCAGAATGACGTCTCTATCGTCAAGCCGAAAGGCTGCCGGACGCCGGGACGCCGGGGTATCAGATTGACCGGTTTTGCTTTTGTTTTTGTTCATGCGAGCCGATCTCCGATAAGAAATTGCAGGGCTCTGTCCAGGCGAATGTGAGGCAATGACAGGGTCATCCCCTCTGCGGTATGTTCAAGACGGGGCGGGCGAAAACGGACAAAGCGGAGCGGATTATCGACAAAGTCGTCGGAACCTTCCGCGCCATATCCGTCGATTGGTTTGCCGTTGCCAAACAGGGCTTCTGAATTTTCGGGCAAGTCGCCGGGAAACATCGCAATTTCACTTTCGCCGTCAAATTTCTCGCCGTTCACTGTCTCCCCTTTGAGCGGGGTCCCCAAAATGGCCGGTAATTTCTCACCGTTTCTTGAAATCATTGCTTCTCGTGTGGCCCGCACTGCTGCCAGCGCCAGCACATCGACCTGCGCACCGGCAAACGAGGCCCGCTCGATTGCACGTCCGACAAGGCGTCCCAGAAGTTGTTCAAGGCGATCATGACCGCTTTGATGCAGGTGATCGGCTTTTGTTGCAGCAAATAGCAGACGGTCCACTCTGCGAGTTAGGATGGAGGACAACCAGGAGCGCTTCCCGGGTCGGAAACTTTGTAGGATCTCCGTCAGGGCTGCTTCAAGATCACGCAAGGCACCCGGACCGGCATTCAGAGCGGCCATGACGTCCACCAGTACGATTTGACGATCCAGTCGGGCAAAATGGTCTCTGAAGAACGGGCGAATGACATGTTTTTTATAGGCTTCGAAACGACGTTCCAGCAGAGCACCCAGAGAGTTCTTCGGCAATCGAACCGACGGGTCGATACTAAGAGGTGCAAACGTCAATGCAGGGGAACCGGCCATGTCGCCAGGCATCAGGAACCGTCCCGGAGGCAGCATGGACAATGCGCGATCGTCTGCCCGGCAGGCCCGCAGATAATCCGTAAATTCGGCGGCGAGCTGTTTGGCAATCACTTCATCTGCTTCTGCGAGCGGATCGGTTTCATTCAGCCTTTTATGCCAGTTATCCGCCAGACCTGCCCGCGCAGAGTCGTGAGATTGTGCGAGGGCTTCCTGGCTCCATGTTCTGAAATCTTTGCCAAGCAGGGGTAAGTCGAGCAGCCACTCGCCAGGATAATCGACAATATCCAAGTGAATGCGACCACTGCCGAGCTTTCTCGCCAGATAGGATGCAGACTCAAACTCTATCGTCAGCCGCAATTCAGCGACCTGATGGGTCGACGAGGGCCAGATGCGCTCGTCCACCAACGCAGCCACGTGAGTCTCGTAGTCAAATCGCGGAACAGCGTCATCCGGTTGCGGCTTGAGATAAGCGCGTGCCAGACGACCGGATGCCGCAGATTCAAACAAAGGCAGGCGACCTCCGTGAATGAGATTGTGCACCAGGGCGCTGATGAATACCGTTTTTCCCGCTCGAGCCAGACCAGTTACGCCAAGGCGGATGTTGGGGGTCGTCAGCGATGTCGCTGCTTCAGCGACATTGTCCAGCGCAAAACGCGCCTCATCCGTCAGTCCGGTCAATTTGATCAATTCGTTCGCTCCAGTGCCGCTGTCATGTAAGACGCGGTTCTGTCTGGTGCAATTGATTTTCAGGAGAATTCCAGTGGAAGAACCGCAACCGACTCGTTTTGGCAATGCGAAATAGCTTGTCCATATTCGAGATTTTACTTCTGAATGTCACTCAATAATCATTGCCGTTTATGGTGAAAAAAATGGAATTTATTAATGATTGGTTTGTGCATGAAATAAAACCTTGCGTCATGTGAGATATACAAATGATTGCGAATAATATTCGCAGATCTGAGTTTATTTTATTGAGATTTAAAAAACTAAATTTTGCCAGAATGTGAATCGTTTTTCGTATCACTTGAAAAGTGCACACTGTGCGCTTATATTTATTGCACTGAAAGAATAGGCAAAACAACGAAAAACAAAGGAAATTGCCATGAATGTCTTTATCGCAAGACAGTTGATTCTGGACGATGGCTTGAGCTTTAACCGCGCACGTTTGCCCTGGTTGCCCAGTCGCCTGTATCGCTCGTTCCTAGAGGCGCGGAATTCGAAAAAATAGTTCAGATCCTGTCACCGAACGGACTGTTCGCGCTGGTGACAAAGGCACAGACTAAAACAAGGTCTCTAGAAACTTTTTGATATTTGAGGTACCCGCGAACGCATTGCGTCGCGGGTTATTTTTTTGCCCATCTTTCTGAGTGCCAGCGAGCCGTACCTCACCGCCCGCCCAGTGACCTGTAGATCTTGGTACCCGGTCTGCCGGTCACCGGCATTCCATAATGCGCTTCCGCTTTTTTGATACCGGCACGGGTGGTTGGGCCGATACGCCCATCTGCTTCACCAATATTGAAACCGTTCTTGTTGAGCAGTTTTTGCAGCTTCAGTCTCTGAGCGCGAGACAAGCCAGGATCATTTGTCGGCCAGCCGGCTTTAAATCCGCCACCGCCTCTCAGGCGATCAGATAGGTGGGATATCGCCAGGGCGTAGGACTCAGCAACATTGTAGGAGTAAAGGGCGTTGAAGTTGCGCGTCACAAGAAATGCAGGGCCATTTTTGCCCGCTGGCAGCAAGAGACCGGCTTTGGTTCCACCACCGAGTTTTTTGCCGTCTACTCGTTTCACACCCCGTTGCGCCCAGGTCTTCAGGCTCGCGGTTTTCTTCCGTCCCACCGGGCCGTTATATCCCTTAGGAAGACGGACTTCATAGCCCCAGGGAATATTCGATTGCCAGCCCGCTTTTTTCAGAAAATTTGCCGTCGAGGCAAGCGCATCGGGGACGGAATTGACGAGATCTCGACGCCCGTCTTTATCGTGATCCACCGCAAGGCGCTTGTATGTTGAGGGCATGAACTGGGTTTGGCCAAACGCACCGGCCCAGGACCCTTGCAGGTCATTGAGGGATATGTGCCCGTTTGAGACCAGCAGGAGGGACGTGATCAGCTCTTTTTTAAAAAACTTCGCGCGTCGGCCTGAACAGGAAATGTTCGCCAGGGCATGGGGAATGAAGAAGTCCCCGCGAAAATTGCCATAATCACTCTCAACTCCCCAGAGCGCCGCAATCGTGTAGCGGTCGATGCCATATTTGCGTTCGACAGATTTGAGCGCTTTCTTATGCTTGCGGAGCATGGCTTTGCCGGTCTTGATACGCTCCTTGTCGACCAGAAATGCCATATAGTCCCAGATGGGGGTTTTGTATTCCGGTTGGCTTCTGGAAAAACGGACGGCCTTTTCGTCAAAGCTGACATTACTGAGCGCTTTGTTGGCAATTGCAGGAGAAACCCCTGCGGCGATGGCTGATTTCCGAATTCCGTTTACGCACGCGTCCAGTGAGGCGGCGCTTGCTGATATTGGAAGCAGGGATACGAATATAAAACACATTGCCTTCATGCTTCGGCGCGAAATTACAGGCAACTTTGGCATCTAACGCAAATCTCTCTGATTGAGTGTTTCATCAAATTTATGGCCATTAAAGCAGTCGTACTGGCCGTGGCGCCCAAAATTGAAATGGTATCGAGACAAACCACGGGAGACTCTTACAGAAAAAGGCGATTTCCGCAATGAATGCTGATCTGTGAGGCATGCTGGCGGATGACACTCAAATGTTCCGCGCGTCCTATCTTGCAACTGCGCAACCAAATTTGCCCAGCCCTCAACATGAACACTACCAGTCGGGTTTAGCTGTTATTAGCTACCAACTGAAGATCACGCGGGCGGAAAAAGGCGACAACCCGTCCTGAATGCATCTGAATATCAGTCCATGCTTCCCGATCAAAATCGATAACAGCCAGAGCTGCCGTCGGATAGTGCGCGACAATTTCATCTTTCAAATCCGGATTGCCATTACCGATAAGATCGATCGCGGTCTGCTGGATCGTCGGGCAATGGCCGATCAGGAGTACCGTTTTGGCGGCCTGTCCATTAACCTTGATCGGATCAATGTAGTTACGTTCAGGGCTATCATAAAGCCGCTGTAACAAGTGTATCGTGTGGTCATTGGGAAATGCAGGAAGCAGTCCAGCCAACGTGTCCCGGGTTCGGCGGGCTGTGGAACACAGTATTTTATCGGGAATAAGAGCGTGATCTGCCATATATTGCCCCATGAACGGGGCTGTCTTCATGCCCCTTGAATTCAATGGTCGCTCAAAATCGGTTGCATCCGGGCTGTCCCAAGAAGATTTGGCATGTCGCAGCAACAGTAAGCGTATCATTTTTTTGGTCTGGCTCCGATTTTGAAGGGACACTTTATGCATTCTCTGCCAAACCGCACAATCAATAATTCGGCCGTTCGTTATCTTGCGTATGCCGGCCAGATCTGCAGTTCATAACCTCATGGGAATTGTCTTCGTTCAATTTATCAGGCATTGCTAATACAACAGCTTGAATCTGATACAATTTCTTACCTCTCGGATGGTCCGGTCTGAACGGTCGGCGCAGGCGGAAGCTGACTATGGCGACACAACGTTCCGAAGAACATGTGCATTCCTACTATAGAGAATCGCAGGTCTATCGTCGTCAGTGGCCCGCCCTAAGTGAAGACACAACATGCGACGTCGTTGTCATCGGCGGTGGCCTCGTCGGATTGACGACCGCGCTGGAGCTTTCCCGACACGGCAAAAGCGTCGTCTTGTTGGAGGGGCGACGCGTGGGTTGGGGCGCTTCGGGCAGAAATGGGGGTTTTGTTTCCAGCGGCTATGCTGAAAGCCTGGACAGTCTTCAGAACAAGATCGGTCTGGAGCACACACGCGAGCTGTTCAGACTGTCGCAGGACGGTGTGGATTACGTGCGTCGTACGATTCTGGACAACAATGCACGATTTCTGATTGGCGGTCACGGTTGGATGAAAGTTCAGCGGCACGACAATATCGATTTGCTAAAACGTCGACGGGACAGAATGGGGGCGTTGTTCGGGGTCAATCAATCGCTGCTGGATTCAGAAGAACTGCATGAATATCTCCGGACGGATCGTTATTGCTGTGCCTTGAAGGATGATGCACCGTTCCATATCCATCCGCTCGACTATTCTGCGCTTGTCGCCATTCAGGCCGACAGCGCTGGAGCACGCCTGTTTGAACGTTCCGCTGCGCTGGCGGTAAAACCTTCGGCGAACGGCTGGAGGGTTCAGTCGGCGGACGGTGCCGTGCAATGTGGATCAGTTGTGATTGCCACAAGTGCCTATTCCTTTGACACAGGCTTGAACAAGGGCATTGATCATGCCGTTTTGCCGGTCGCCACGTATGTCATCACGTCCCAATCAATGCCGACAGAGCTTGATGCAGCCATCAAGTACAATGGCTGCATTGCCGACACCCGGCGTGCAGGGGACTACTACCGGCGGGTCGATGGCGGAAAACGGTTGCTTTGGGGTGGGCGGATAACAACCAGACGCGGTGAACCCAGACAACTTGCAAGGCTTTTACGACGGGATATTCTGAAGATCTATCCTCAGCTTGGTCCATTTGAGGTCGATTTTTCCTGGGCTGGACTGATGGGCTATGCCCGTCACAAAATGCCGATCGTGCGTCCGATCGAAGAGGGTCTCTGGGTGGCAACCGCCCTGGGGGGACATGGCCTGAACACATCCGCCGTCATAGGCAAAATCGTCGCTGCTGCCATTGCGAAGGGGGACGAACGTTGGCGTTTGTTCGAACCTTTCCAGGCTCAATGGGGTGGTGGATGGGTCGGTCGACTGGTGACCCAACTAGAATATTTGCGGTTACAATTGGTCGATCAACATGAGGAGCGAAGGCAATCGCGTTCTTCAACACAATAGAGCGCGGTTCGAACCCCTCTGTTGCCGGAATACTTTTGGATCGGTCACAAAGCTGATCAGCCGTTAAATCATCCCTGCTGGTCCCGGATCATCACAAGAAACTTGCGATAAATATCATCGATAAACTGTTTGTGGGTTGGCAATCGATAAGAGGCCCAAACGATGTAGTCGTGGTGACTTCCGGACAGTGACCAGATCGTTTCATAATTGGCGCTGTCTCGTGAAGAATATGTTCTATAAGTCGTCCCCAGAACCGCACTGGCATATCCGTCTTCCATGGAATATCCCGATGCTCGATAGTGTCCCAGAATGTCTTTCAGTGCCTGGGCATATTGCGGTTTACGATAGGTACTTACGATGACGGCCACGGAGCCGAAATTATACCGGCATTGCCGCAGTGCCTTACCTGAAGAGTCCCTTGATTCCGAAAGCGAATAGGGTGGCACCGACTGAGGACAGGTGATGAGCCCCTTCAGTCCCGGTACCGTCCGGTATGTGATCGTTTCTTCTTCTGCCTTACTTTGGAAAGGAAGGCATACCAGAATGATCACCAGCAATAATACAGTACATCTCATCGACCGAACCACCTGGGACAAGTCTCGCGATCTTTGGATCGGGATACAGACTCCGCGCCTTTGTTTTTGTGCATATCCATGCAGCAAAGCTAAAGCAACCTTTTCGGGGATACGCTCTAGATAACTCAAGGCCGATGATACATGGCACCGACTAACATCCGGTGAATTCTGAAGAGTGGCGGACTTGTTTTATGTCCGTTCCCGGCGATTCATAAAGGCGAGACGCTCAAACAAATGCACATCCTGCTCGTTCTTCAACAACGCCCCGTGCAAGGGAGGAATGAGTTTGTTGGGATCATTTTGCCGAACTGTACCCAGATCAATGTCTTCGTTGACCAGCAATTTTATCCAATCCAGCAATTCCGACGTTGACGGTTTCTTTTTCAGGCCGGGAACATCCCGGATTTCGTAAAACGCGGCAAGCGCATCAGACAGTAATCGCGACTTCAGCCCTGGAAAATGCACGTTGACGATTTCCTGCATCGTTTCCGTATCAGGGAATTTTATGTAGTGAAAAAAACATCGCCGCAAAAAGGCGTCCGGCAGTTCTTTTTCGTTGTTGGACGTGATGATGACGACAGGACGCTGGACCGCTGCGATTGTCTGACCCGTCTCGTAAACATGGAACTCCATGCGGTCGAGTTCCTGTAAGAGATCGTTCGGAAATTCAATGTCCGCCTTGTCAATTTCGTCAATGAGCAGGACTGGTCGCTGGTCCGAAACAAAGGACTGCCATAGCTTCCCCTGCCGGATGTAGTTCTGGATGTCGTGAACCCTCTCGTCGCCCAGTTGGCTGTCACGCAGGCGAGAGACAGCATCATATTCGTAGAGGCCTTGCTGTGCTTTGGTTGTCGATTTGACATGCCATTCTATCAGTGGAGCATCAATTGCCTGTGCAACTTCATGGGCGAGAACCGTTTTGCCGGTTCCCGGCTCGCCTTTAATCAACAGCGGTCGCTCAAGCGTAACAGCAGCATTGACTGCAATCCTGAGATCCTCGGTAGCGATATAGTCTTTAGTGCCTTCAAATCGCATGTATAAATCCTTTGAGCATCGCGCTGAGCGCACCCTAAACTGTTTCGCCATTGAGGGAAATCATCTGTTTGCAGGATGCTGCCATACCGATCACTCTTTGGAGACCTTTTGCACACGAGGGCGGGTTGTGCCCTGAAGAACGGAGAATATCTGCGTCAGGTAGACAATCTTTACCTTCTTTTATCCATAATCCGGCAAACTTTGCCCAGTTGTAGAGGCTCCGCCCTCGAATGTAAATTTCGGATCCGCATCAATTTACCTGTTAAGATGCTGATTTTCATGCGTAAAAATATGAAATGGGCAAATTGGCACGCGGGTTGCTCCACTGTTCCGCGACGACATGCGCATTGTCGCATGAGGCAGTTTATTCTGGGGGATCAGATGAGTATTTACGGAGCGATCAATTCGGCGACGTCCGGGCTTGAGGCACAATCCATCGCGCTTGAGAACATTTCGGGCAATATTGCCAACTCGCAATCTATAGGTTTCAAAGGTTTGAACACGACCTTTTCCGACCTTGTTGCCAGTACCGGCGCAACACAGGCGGATCAGGTTTCCGGCACCACATATGCGACATCGCGCGCCACGAATGAGGTTCAGGGCGACATTCAATCAGCCGACGTTGAAACCTACATGGCGATCGACGGTGAAGGATATTTCGTCGTCACGGCTGCCGACGGACAATTGGATGGGACAACGGTCTTTTCCGAAGAAGAATATTACACCCGTGCAGGTGATTTCGATCTGACAGAAGATGGGTATCTTTTGAACCAGGCCGGGTACTATCTGATGGGTTACGCCATTGACCCTGCGACCGGCAATGCCGTGGGCAATGAGCCTAACGTCATTCAGATCACAGATGACCTGATGCAGGCCAGCGCCTCAACGATTATTGAGTATCAGGGCAACCTGCCCAGTTATCCACAGACCAGCAACGCTGACACAACCGTTGCGGGCAGTCAGTATCTGGATACAACATCATCTGTAACCTTGACTGCTGTCTCCGATGTTTCGGCGGATGACACAGACTATTTCCTTGATTCATCGATCGGGGGTGAATCAATCACCCTGTACGATGCCAACGGGACTCCAGCCAATGTGCAGATCCGCTGGGCTCAGACAGCTGACGATCAATGGAACGCCTACTATCAAACCGATTCAGCCGCCACCGGTGCAGCGACTGCCTGGACCAATGTCGGTTCGGTGACGTTTGACGCAGCCGGTGAAGTGCTGACCCCGGCAACAGGTACGCTGACGATTACCGGTTTGTCGGTGAATGGGACCACTGTGGGCGATGTGGATATCAACTTCAGCAATGGTGCACTCAGTCAATATGATGATGTGACCGGACTGGCAAAGATCCAGAATATCGACCAAAATGGTTTTCCTTCCGGTGAGGTAACGGCAATCGCCATCGGAGAAGATGGCCGCATCACGGCGACCTATTCGAACGAACAAACAGAAGATCTCTATGAGATTCCACTGGCGACATTTGCTGCTGACTACGCGTTGCAGCGAGTTGATGGCGCGGCATTTGCCGTGACGCCGGCGTCCGGCGCACCACAATATGAATCCGGCAGTGTCGTCGCCGGTGCCCTTGAAGCGTCAAATGTCGATATCGCGGATGAGTTTTCCAAGTTGATCATCACCCAACAGGCCTATTCGGCCAACTCCAAAATCATCACGGCCGCCGATGAGATGCTTGATGATGCGATCAACATGGTTCGATAGGGTTCGCGCATCCCGCTAAGGTCGGCACACCATTAGGGTAAGGATGCACGTTAAAACAAAGGCTTGGAGCATTTCACACGATGCAGAGATCGCGAGAAATGCTCTTGATGACTGACCATCCCGTTCCGGCGATCGATGGTAATTTGATTGGAGGCACATATTCATGGGTCTGAGTTCAGCACTGAATAACGCGATTTACGGACTGAAATATACTCAGTCTCAGGTCGCGGTCGCCTCCAACAATATTGCCAATGCCGGAACGGATGGCTACAGCACCAAAAGTATCTCCGGAAAGGTCTACGTCAACAGCGAAGGCATGACGTCCGGCCTCGTAAAAACAACCGTTCAGCGGACGTTAAACGAAACACTGCAGGGACACTTCCGGGAATCTAATTCCGATGCCAATTATTGGGATACGTTGCAGAATATTACGAGTCGGCTTGATGAGATTTTCGGTACAATTGAAGATGATGCTTCGCTGACCAATCTGATTGGCGACATCAGCGCCTCGCTGACGGAACTTGTCAATGATCCAAGCGGTTACTCCAGCCAGCTTGAAGTGGTTGGTGCCGCAAAATCTCTGGCACTTCAGCTGAACAGTATGGCGTCGAGCGTTGAGCAGCTCAGACTGGATGCGGACAGAAGCATTGCTGGGCAGGTCGATCAGGTCAATGGTTTGCTGGAAAATGTCGCGGAGCTGGACGGACAGATTCGCGAAGCATCGGTGGCCGGTCGCTCAGTTGCAGATTTGATGGACCAACGTGACCGGATGGTTGATCAATTGTCCGGTTACATGGACATCAACATTGCAGATCGGGAAAATAACGGAATCCGGCTGACCACGTCTGCCGGTCAGGTGCTCTACGATAAAGAACCCTCGACATTGGCATTCGATACCAGCAACGCCTTTGGGTCCGGGCAGACCGGCAATGCCATATCGCTGATTGCACCAGGTGGTCTGGAGACGGATTTATCAGGGACGAACTCTCTGCGTTCGGGCAGTCTGGCGGCCCACATTAATCTGCGTGACGATATTCTGGTTGAAGCGCAATCTCAGCTCGATGAAATAGCCTCGCAGCTGTCTCTTGCGTTTTCCAACGTTGATGTCGCCGGTACACCGGCGACAGTTGGTGTCAATAACGGTTTTGATATTGACCTGTCTTCATTGCAGTCGGGCAATCAACTCACCTTTGACTATATTGACGAGACAACCGGAGAACCGCAGACAGTCACATTTGTTGCCGTTAATGATCCATCGGTTCTGCCGCTTGATAATTCTGCGACCAACAACCCAAATGACACGGTCTATGGCATCGACTTTTCCGCTGGAACTGCATCTGCGATCACGGATATCTCCACTGCACTGGGCGGAGGCTTTACTGTCAATGATCTGGGCGGTGGTACCGTTCAGATATTGGATGATGGTGGTGCCACCACGACAGCAAGCTCTCTCGTTGCGAATGTCACACCCACAGCATCAACCGATCAGGGCCTTGGACTGAATATATTCGTTGATGGGCGCTCTGGCATCGATCCATTTACCGGCTCTTTGGAGGGAGGTGATCAGAGTGTAGGCTATGCTGCTTCTATCTCGATCAATCCCGATCTGGCCGCTGATCCAGGTCAACTGGTCAACTATCAGACAACGCCGGAAGTCAACTCGGAAGGCGACGCCGCGCGGCCCGAATTTTTGCTCAATGCGCTGACAAGCACGGAATTTACATTTTCTCCCGGTGCAGGAATTGGCTCCTCTTCAGCGCCCTTTGAGGGCACGATTGCCGATTATGTGAATGAAGTCGTCAGTCATCAGGGCGAACAGGCGGAAGATGTCAACCGGCAGCAAAGTTCGAGTCAGATCATCTTTTCGTCCTACGAAGTTCAATTCGAACAGTCCTATACGGTCAATATCGATACGGAGCTGGCGTTCCTTGTTGAACTTCAAAATGCTTACACCGCCAACGCGCGGGTACTAACGGCTGTGCAGGAGATGTTCGACGATCTGCTGAATGCTGTTCGATAAACTGATGCGTCAGGTCGGTGATCGACCTGATGACGTGGATTTGAGTTGAGAATAACGGCCTCGGGCCGAAAAAGCAGATAGCACCTGACGCGCTTCTGTGTGGAGATGGAAATGGCGATCAATTCGGTTTCATATACCCCAAGCAGTGTCGGCAATTTGCTGACTGACCTGACCAGTCAGTACAACGATAAAACCACTCAGCTTGCGACCGGCCGGGTATCCCCGACCTACGGTGGGTTGGGTGAATCCCGATCTCTTTCGCTCTCCCTGACGCAGTCGCTGACTTCAATTGAATCCTACCAAACCTCAATCTCAACAGCCTCGCTCCGTCTGGAAGTCATGAGTTTGTCGCTGGAGCGGATGGAAGCTATCAGAATTGAGGCCAAGGATACGGTCGATCAGAATGACTATGAAGTGACGCGCGAAGGGAAGACGACCACGCAGACCACGGCGAAGATTGCACTTGACGAGATACTCAATCTCTTGAACTCCGAGGTGGCCGGTTATCACCTGTTTGGCGGGGGGCATACTTCGGACACGCCAGTCCTCGATCTGGATACAATTCTTAATGGCAACACCACTCAGGACGGCCTCCTGGCGGTGATGGAGGAGTACCAGCTTGCCAATTTGGGTGCCTTGGGCAACGGCCGGCTGACAACCTCGATTGCTGCGGATGTGGTGACACTCACTGAGGACGGTGCTCATGATTTTGGTTTTGATTTGGCCGGTGTGACCTCCAATCTGACCAACGTCACAGTAACGGGTCCAGCAGGCGTTGATCCTGACACCATCGACGTGGACTTCACCGGGCAGCCGATTGAGGGCGAGGTGATCAGCTTCGAACTTACCCTTCCCAATGGATCCACGACCACCGTTGAACTGACGGCCACGGATGATCCCGGTCTCCAGGGTGGATTTGTGATTGGTGCGACGGCAAATGACACGGCGGTCAATTTCCAAAATGCGCTGAATACCGCGCTGGAAGAAAGCGCTCAATCGACGCTCAAAGCGGCCTCTGACCTCATCGCCGGAAATACTTTCTTTGATACATTTCAGGGCAAAGAACCGCTGCGGGTGGACGGACCGCCTTTCGAAACGGCAACCACGACAAGTGCCAACGCGACGGATACTATTTCCTGGTACGTTGGAGATAATACCTCGGGCGATCCAAGAGAAGACTCGCGGGCGGCTATCGATAAAAATCTGACGGTTTCTTACGGTGCGCGTGCCAACGAAGGTGCGTTTGCATCGATGATAGAATCGCTGGCTGTGTTTATCGCGGCCGATTTTTCCGCCGGTGATGCGCAAGCCGAGTCTTATTATACGGCTCTTTCCAGCCGAGCGAACGATCAACTCGTTGCCAAAAACGACATATCCGGCGTTGCAACAGTGGCGATGGAAATTTCTGCGGCTTATCAGACGATGGATTATACCGAAAGTCGGCATCAGACGATCAAGGTTAGCTACGAAAGTCAGATTTCCGATATTGAGGGCATCGATCAACAGCGAACTGCTGCGGAATTGTTACAGCTTGAAACACAGGTTCAGGCCAGTTATCGGGCGACTTCAATTATGCTGAACCTGACCCTGGCTGACTATCTGTAAATGCACTTTCAATAGTTTTCTGAAAATTTCGGGAAAATACGCGCCCTGAAGAAGTCGAACAGCGAAACTGTCTGACGAACAAGTCGGTCAGGCGTTGGCCTGAGTCCATAGCGATTATGTGGATGTGCGGCCATGCACGCGCCACCGCGTATATCTTCTATATCAAAAAAAGGGTAGGGGGTCTCAGACGCCAGCTTCGGCGGGTATCATCCCGCGCAATCCTTCAGCGATGTTCCTGTTAATCTGGATCAGCGTTGCAAGCCTGTCCTGATGTGGATTGGCAAGCACGGTGATCGAATGTTTGAAGATAAACAGGGCGAGATTGGCTATATTTTGCTGTACCGGTTGAGGTAGCGCGCTATCGGCGCTCGTCGCCGACGTTACGAGTATGGTCCAAAGGCGGCGGTTATAGGTGAGGGCGTCGTCGAGTTCGTATTTGCCCTTGTCATCCCAATTGTCGACAAGCATCTGAAGCCGCTGGGCCGCTTTCATAAGCAGATTTGCTTCAAGCTCCCTGGGGTTTGCTGTTGCCTGACTCGCTTTCTGGTATGCTTGGGCCGCCAGATTGTTGTACATTGTCAAACAAAGCCTTCTCGTATTCGATTAGTTTTTTGGTTTCTTTCAAAGCTTTATAAAAGGAATTGCTTAAAATCTGGTTGCTGATCCGCGTAATAAATGGCGTAGTACTAGGTGCTGCCATAATAATATCGTTAACTAGATTGAAATAGTTATCCTTAATTTTATTTATGTCTTTGGAAAGATACATGAGTTGCACAGCAAGATAGATTCGTTTTGCAGGTGTTGTTGCCGACTCTGCGGTCATGATGTCTTTTTCGCGCAGAATGGGCGCGTTGCCTTCAATAAACAGGCGACACCTTTGGTTGTCGTTTTTAATCAGCGATTCACCAATTATGATCCGTTCGCCCGGTTTTAACTCGACTTTTAACGCCATGGTTCAGTTATCCCTGGAATGCATGTGTATCTGCGGCTGTGATCAATAGCTTAGCAAACTTATCAATGTGCCGCAGCCCCAGGGATTTTATCCTAGCCGAAGAGCGATAGAACTGTCTGGTCGGACTGGTTGGCGAGTGAGAGAGCTGTGGAGGAGAGCTGCTGGCGAGTCTGCAAGGCCAGCATATTGGCACCTTCCTCGTTCATGTCGGCGATGGTGAGTTGTCCGGCTCCGGTTTCAAGCGTCACGATCAGGCTCTGCGTGAAGTCCTGGCGGATCTCA
This sequence comes from Stappiaceae bacterium, assembly GCA_039976075.1. Lineage (GTDB taxonomy): Bacteria > Pseudomonadota > Alphaproteobacteria > Rhizobiales > Stappiaceae > JBDWFY01. The sequence continues at coordinate 199,617 of JBDWFY010000016.1, read as the reverse complement.
ACAGTCGACAAGTTGGTACCGAATTCCGATGCCTGTGTTCTGATAACATCAAGGGTCACATTAATCCGGTCGATGATATTGCTGATCAGGCTGTCTTCAGCAAAGCCCGCATCCACTGCATTGACCGAGACATCCGGGAAGTCGGTGGTGTCGGTCGAGAAGATCCTCAGATCAACATCACTTGTGGTTGTGATGGTACCGGTTGTGGCGTTGAACGACGCTTCCACGCCCTGAATATCGTTCAGGTCCAGCACCAGATCGGCGACGGTCGTATCGGCGGTGATTTCGATTTCACCCAGTTCGAATTCATTGCCATCCTCAAACGTGATGACGTCCTCCAGCGTGAACCGGCCGCTGGTGACAAGGTTGCTTGTTTCTGTGAGAGGGGCAACGGTGTAGTTGGCGATATCCGCTGGTGTTGTATCCTGAATGGGCGTGGCACCGCCGGCGTCACTTGAGATGACAAGGTCGTTGGTGGAAACGACCTTCATACTCCCGGTCTCAACGTTGTATTCCCCCGAAACGCCGGGTAGCCCATCGATAAAGTCGGTGAAGTCGGAAACCGTTGTCACACCCGGGGTCACCGTAAAGGCGTTCCCGTCTACGTAAGTTGGGTCAGGAAATGTGATATTGGTTATGTCTGAAAGCGGCGTATTTGGTGTCACATTGTCACCCAGGCTGTTCTCCAGCGAGAATGTGGCTGTGCCACCGGTCAGGGTGAACGCCGTCGAAGCGGCGGAGCCTTCTTCCAAGCGTTGAAGATTGAGACCATCTTCCAGTGTCGTATCGGTGTAATCAATCGAAAAGATATCGATTTTCGATGTGTTTTCTTCGTTGAAGATGACCCTCAGGTCATTACCGATGCCACCCAGCAGGTTCTTGCCCTTATAAGAAGCATCCTTGGCAATGTCTTCGATCTGTTCAAGCAGATTGTTATATTGCTTGGCGTAATTGCGCCGTTCGTACTGGCTGTCGGTCTGGAGCGCCTGACTGGCCAACGCCTTGGCAGAATCGACCAGGTCGGTGATCGACGTCAGTCCGTCGTCGGCTGATTTCAGCGTTTGAACACCCTGGCCCATATCATCAAGCAACCGGTTCAGGTCAGCTGCGCGGTTGTTCAGGGCAGAAGCTGTAAAGTACGCGTTCGGATCATCCAATGCGGAGTTGACATCAAGCCCCGTCGCCAGCCGGTTTTGCACCGTGGACATGAGGTTTGATGTGTTTTGCAGCGAAAGCAGGTTTTCGCGCACGGCATTGGATAAGATAATATCGCTCATGGGTCACCCGTCCAATCGACTCGGTGTTCTGTCATAATTCTATGAGCGACTCTGTGCACTAAATCCTAATGAAAAGTTAACGGACTTGGGCGAGGTTAAAGCTTTGCCAATCAGTATTAACGCCCGGTAAGAAATTCCACTGGGCAAAAATGACCGCAAAGAACGAGGATGGCAGCGATATCGCGGCTAAAATTTGATTGATTTAATAAATTATAAAACCAATGGTTGTGATTTGAGTAGGGAAGGGCGGCAATAAATGCAGGCAGAAATTACTTGGAACAGATCAAATTATTTTTGGAAAAATCTGAAAGAACGATAGAAAAGTGGCGGGGAGGGCCCCGCCGCTTTCGCTTTTTCGTGAACTGATTCTCTTTCTTAGAAGAGCTGCAGGACGTTCTGATCGGCCTGTGATGCGAAAGACAGCGATGTCGAAGACAGCTGCTGCCGTGTCTGAAGAGCCAGCAAATTTGCCCCTTCAAGGTTGGTGTCGGCCAGTGTCAATTCACCTGCACCTGTTTCAAGCGTGTTGATCAGGTTTTTGGTAAAATCTTGGCGAATTTCAACCGTTGAGAGGTTGGTACCGAACTCAGAGGCCTGAGACCGGAGCTCTTCGAGGGCCTGACTGAGACGACCAATCACATCATTGATCTTCTTGTCGGTCGCAAAGTCGGAATCTTCGGCGGCGACACCCAGAATGTTGCCGGTTGCAAATTCATCCGTGTTGTTGGAGTTGATCGTCAGGTCAACGTCACTGGTCACGGTAAGTGTACCGTTGGTTGACAGAGTCGCTTCTACGCCTTTCTGATCATTCAGCTTGTCAAGGAGATCCTGAACAGTGGTTTCGTCCGTGACTTCGATCGAGGTCAGTTCGAAGTCGTTGCCATCAGTAATGTCGATGGTGTCGCCAATCTCGAATTTACCCGTTTCCGTGAGGAGGGCTGTTGCTGCAACGCCCTGTACTTGGTCAATATTGCCCGCGGCTCCGATCAGATCGGTTAAATCCAATGATCCACTGGTGGCAATTGTTGCGTCATTTGCGTTGACTGAAACGTCAAACCGGCCGGTGTCTTCGTCATAATAAGCGTTGACGCCGGTGCTGGATTCAAAGGCGTCAATGAGATCCTGAACCGTCGTAACGCCGGTTCCTGCAGCAATTGCGGTTGTTCCGTCGGCCAGAAATCCATCGCCATCGGGATCTACGGTATAGGCCGTACCACCGATCGTGATGGTGTCATCTTCGGCAATCTGGTTTGATTCACTTAGGGCATCATTGATACTTAAAGTGTTCGTACCGTCCGTCAGCGTCAGAAAACCTGTACCGCTTTCAAATTCTGTCGTTCCAGAGTTGCCTTTACCTTCGGCCAGGTCAGCCAGGTTCAAGCCATCTTCCAGCGTCGTGTCTGTGTAGTCTACCGACTTCACGGTCAGGCTCGAGGTGTTTTCCTCGTTGAAGATAATAGACAGGTCGTTGCCCTTGCCACCCAACAGGTTTTTACCTTTGTAGGATGCGTCACGGGCAACATCTTCGATCTGTTCAAGCAGGTCGTTATACTGCTCGGTAAATCGTTTGCGCTCGTATTGGCTCGACGTTTGGAGCGCTTGGTTGGCTTTCGCTTTTGCGGATTCAACCAGGTCCGTGACCGAGGTGAGGCCATCATCGGCGGCGGTCAGTGTCTGAACGCCCTGGCCCATATCGTCGAGCAGGGTAGACAGATCTCCAGCACGGGATGAAAGGCCGGAAGCTGTGAAGAAGGAACTTGGATTGTCGAGAGCCGAGTTCACTTTGAGTCCGGTAGCAAGTTTGTTTTGCACGTTGGACATCAGGTCGGCTGTATTTTGCAAAGAGAGCAAGTTCTGCCGGACGGCAGACGAGAGATTAATATCAGGCATTTTTGCATCCCTATCCTAGGAACTGAATTGTTCGCTCATCCTGAGCGCTGGAATGAATTAAAAACTGTTAACCCTAACAGATGGTTAAAGGTCACGCCGCGACGTTAATATATTCAATGTCAGCCGTGCCGATATGGTGCACAAATGCAGGCAATGGGCGCTTTATCCAGCCTGAAAATTCTCTAAAAAATATGTAGATCAAATAGAAAAACGGCGGGGTGGACCCCGCCGTATTCGCTTTTTCGTGAACTGATTCTCTTTCTTAGAAGAGCTGCAGGACGTTCTGATCGGCCTGTGATGCGAAAGACAGAGATGTCGAAGACAGCTGCTGCCGTGTCTGAAGAGCCAGCAAATTTGCCCCTTCAAGGTTGGTGTCGGCCAGGGTCAATTCACCTGCACCTGTTTCAAGCGTGTTGATCAGATTTTTGGTAAAGTCCTGACGGATTTCAACTGTCGAGAGGTTGGTACCGAACTCAGAAGCCTGAGACCGAAGCTCTTCCAAACCCTGGTTCAGACGTCCGATCACATCATTGATCTTCTTGTCGGTCGCAAAGTCGGAATCTTCCGCCGCGACGCTCAGAATATTCCCGGTGGCAAACTCATCCGTGTTGTTGGAGTTGATCGTCAGGTCAACATCACTGGTCACAGTTAGCGTACCATTGGAGGAGAGGGTTGCCTCAACACCTTTCTGATCATTCAGCTTGTCAAGAAGATCCTGAACAGTGGTTTCGTCGGTGACTTCGATTGATGTCAGTTCGAAGTCGTTGCCATCCGAGATGTCGATGGTGTCGCCAATCTCGAACTTACCTGTGTCGGTTAACAAGTCGGTGGCTGCAACACCTTCTACCTGGTCAATATTGCCCGCGGCCCCGATCAGATCGGTTAAGTCCAATGATCCACTGGTGGCAATAGTTGCATCGTTTGCGTTGACTGAAACGTCAAACCGACCGGTGTCTTCGTCATAATAAGCGTTTACTCCCGTGCTGGACTCAAAGGAATCAATGAGATCCTGAACGGTCGTAATGCCTGTTCCTGCAGCAATTGCGGTTGTTCCGTCGGCGAGAAATCCATCGCCATCGGGATCTACGGTATAGGCCGTACCACCGATCGTGATGGTGTCATCTTCGGCAATCTGGTTTGATTCACTTAGGGCATCATTGATGCTCAAAGGGTTGGTACCATCGGTCAGCGTCAGAAAACCTGTACCGCTTTCAAAGCTGGCCGTTGAGGAATCGCCTTTACCTTCGGCCAGTTTAGCCAGGTTCAAACCATCTTCCAGCGTTGTGTCTGTGTAGTCTACCGACTTCACAGTCAGGCTCGAAGTGTTTTCCTCGTTGAAGATGATCGACAGATCATTACCTTCGCCACCCAGCAGGTTTTTACCTTTGTAGGACGCGTCACGGGCAACATCTTCGATCTGCTCAAGCAGGTCGTTATATTGCTCGGTAAATCGTTTGCGCTCGTATTGGCTCGACGTTTGGAGCGCTTGGTTGGCTTTCGCTTTTGCGGATTCAACCAGGTCTGTGACCGAGGTGAGACCATCATCGGCGGCTTTCAATGTCTGAACGCCCTGGCCCATATCGTCGAGCAAGGTAGACAGATCTCCAGCACGGGATGAAAGACCGGAAGCTGTGAAGAAGGAACTTGGATTGTCGAGAGCCGAGTTAACTTTGAGTCCGGTAGCAAGTTTGTTTTGCACTCCGGAGAGCAGGTCGGCAGTATTTTGCAGTGAGAGCAGGTTCTGCCGCACGGCAGACGAGAGATTAATATCAGGCATTTTTTTACATCCCTATCCTAGGAACTGATTACGCAACTCTTCCTGAGTGCTGGGATGAATTAGAAACTGTTAACCCTAATACTTGGTTAAAACACTGCAATTACTTGAATATTTTCGTTGGTGGAGAAAAAGGGAAGGGCGGTTTGTCCTTGGTTTCTCGAAACTTTTTATAAATAAGACGAAAAAAAAGGGCGGGATAAATCCCGCCCTTTCGACCGACTTACGTGTGTTCTGATTAGAACAGACGCAGTACGTTCTGGTCAGACTGTGTTGCCAGAGACAACGAAGTCGATGCCAGGCTCTGCTGTGTCTGCAGGGCAAGAAGGTTCGCACCTTCCTCGTTCGTATCAGCCAGTGTGAGCTTGCCAGCACCTTCTTCGAGGGTGCCAATAAGCTTCTCGGTGAAGTCCTGACGGTTCTCAACGATCGACAGGTTGGTACCGAAAGTAGAAGCCTGCGAACGCAGAGTATCTTTGGCAGCTTCAAGATTGTTGAGGACAGCTTCAACGTCCGCATCGTTCTGGAAACCACTTTCCGTTGCATCAATCACACCGGCGCCGTCACCATTGAAGTCGGCGATAAAGGCTGCACCGGTTGTTGAGCTACCTGCACCCTGGGTAAATGACAGTGTGATGTCTTGGCCGGATTCAATGGTCAGGTCGCCATCAGAGGCAAGCGAAGTACTGACACCATCGATTTCACCAAGAAAATCACGGAGGTCCTGAACTGTGGTATCTGCTTCAACGGTGATTGTTTGTGTGTCACCTGCAGAGTCAGTTACCGTGAGGGAGTCGTTAAGCGAAAGGTCTGTTGTCGCACTCAACAAAGACGAGTTCGATACTGATCCCAGCGCGATATCACCAGAAGACTCTGTTGCGCCTTCGGCCAACGATGTCAATCCAAGATTAGCAACGTCAGTATAGTCAACGGACGAGATGTCCAGGCTTGATGAACCACTTTCGTTGAATGCAACATCAAGGTCGTTACCTGTACCACCGACAAGGTTTTTACCTTTATAGCCGGCATCCTTCGCAACGTCTTCAATCTGCGTCAGAAGTTCATTATATTCCTTGGCAAAAGCAGTACGCTCGTTCGGATCGGATGTCTGCAGAGCCTGGTTAGCTTTCGCTTTTGCGGAGTCAACCAATTCAGAAATCGCAGAAATCGCGTTGTCGGCAGCCTGAATCGTTGAAACAGCCTGACCCAAATCGTCCTGAACGTTAGAAAGATCCGAAGCGCGGCTTTCAAGAGCAGATGCTGTGAAGAAAGCATTCGGATCGTCCAGCGCGGAGTTGACTTTCTTACCGGTAGAAAGTTTTTCCTGAACACCGCTCAACAGCTGCGTTGTAGACTGGAGAGCGCTAAGGTTCGTGCGGACCGCACTGGAGAGTGTAATATCAGCCATTTAACTAGTTTCCTATTCCTAAGGATACGCACCGCCCTTCCTGGACGGACTGCCCTTCCTGGACAGCGCCTACACCCTGCCAACCTCACCTCAAGGAGATCTAAAGAAACGTGGTGAATGCAAGTTAACCTTAACCCTCTGAAAATATTGATGGTTAACAGGGTGTTATGGCTGAATTTGGATGTGGCAGCACAAAGAGGAGAGCACTCTAGAAACCGGGCTCAATTGATCCTAAATCGGATCCGCTCTCACCGTGGTCGGAGGCGTGATTTTAGGTTCTGAAATGGAAGGGCGGTAACGGAGAAGTTCGTGGAAGAACCTTATGGCTCTGTCAGACCGAAGTGCTCACGAGGCACTGCGCTGCATGCGTCGAAACGGATTTCCGTCGCGCGTTATGTTAGGAACGTCAATCACAACTTTTCCTTTTTAACCGGATTTTCCATTGCAAACCGGCCCAGGAGGGCGTTGTGCGTTTGAGCGGCAATTGAAAAGTATCAAAGCCTGCCACGCAATCTATTGCACTCAGTACGGAAACGGCACAGCGTCAGGCAGTACGCCTGACGCTGCTGAAGTTTGATGCGTCCAATCCATTGACTGCTTTTGCGTAAGCCTTCAGCTTCAGGATAGTCTCTGTCGGCATCTGTTCTTTTACCAGACCCGTGCGGGTGTCGACCGTCCGATAGATGGTCGTGTTGGTCTCTGAATCCTGCTCCATCACCTCGACGAGATTTTCACTCTGCTGAGGCCGGACTGGTGGTTGGCGATTATCCTCTGGCGCGGTGGCCTGAGCATCCTCGCTTGGTTGAACCGTTTCAGAAGCGGGCAGTTCCGTCTTGGCAACAGACTCCGGTGTTACAGGAGTCCGCGTTTCAGGAACGCTCGCCACAGGAACGGGCTGTTTTAAAGCACTTGTTTCCATGGTCTTTCTCCGCAAGCCCCGCAGGATTGCAGGACCTATCAGGGGAGACCATACAGAATAGATTTAAAAGCGAAGTTTATGGAATTGTTAAACTTTTAATTATCAGTTGGAAAATTGATTCTCTTGACGTGTACAAATGGCTGAAACATGCGAATTTGCACGCATGAGCGGAGAGTTATTTGATGACCGAGCTGCCAGGCGAAGAGGTGTCGATTTGTAAAATCGTCGGTTGCCGAACCGTCCACATGTGCAATGCACAGGTATTTTAGAGGGTCTGATTGAACGAAATACCATTAAGAGAGCCACCCGCACTGGGCTCTGCAGCACCAGGTCCATAGGTCCTGGGACCTTGAGGTGCACCAACGGTCTTGGCAACTGTGCGGACAATATCCTCGGAGACTTCCCGGGCAATGGCCAGTGCAGACAGGTTGATCCGCAATACGTCGCGGAACATCGCATGCTTGTCCTTTACCCGCTGGGCCAGATTTGGTGCGAGGTTGCCAATGGCCACGAGATTTTCTTTCGCGACGTGCATGAGCTGCGAATATTCTTCCGCAGCCTCTGTTTTGCGCGGTTGAAGGTCACCTGCCAGGCGTAGCTTTCCGTTCCGTAGCAATCCGGTCTCTTCTTCCAGAATTTCCAGCAATCCTTCCATGGACCGGTCAAGCCGCAGAAGCAGATCCTCAACGGCTTCAGGCGATCTGAGACCGTCTTCATTATACTGTACGGCAGCGCTCTGGTTCATTGTGTTGCTCCCTCTTGAAGGGCGATCAGTTCCCGTTTGACTGCAGCGGCAATGCCGATGCCGCCGGACTCGCTGACGCCTTTTGCATATTGTTCGACAAGCATGGACTGCCACGCATCTGCGCCAGGCCCGTTTCCGTACGTGCCCCCTTCATCCAGACCGGTGAACATCGTGCTGAACATTTCCTGCAGGAAGACCGATTCAAATTCCTGGGCCTTTGCGTCTATTTTGTCGAGCGTCTCAGCAGAGAGCCTGCTTGTGCTCTGCTCAAGACGGGCCTGGTTGTAACTTGATTGGGCTTGAAGAAGACTGGATGCGGCGTCCATTACATCACCTCGATTTCAGCCTGAAGGGCGCCGGCGGCCTTGATGGCTTGTAAAATAGAGATCAGATCGCGCGGACCGATGCCAAGTGCGTTTAGGCCATCGACCAGCTCTTGCAGGGTGACACTTTCGCGCACAACGGCAAGTTTGTGATCGCTCTCATCGGTCACACTGATGTCGGTGCGCGGAACCACAACCGTTTGTCCGTTGGCAAAGGGGTTGGGCTGGCTGACTTCCGGACTTTCAGCGATGGTCACTGTCAGATTGCCTTGTGCAACGGCAACCGTTGAGACCCGCACATTCTGACCCATGACGATGATGCCGGAATTTTCGTCAATAACCACGCGTGCCGGCAGGTCAGGCTCAATCAGCAGCTGTTCAATATCTGTCAGCAGATCAACAATATTGCCGTCAAAGTCGCGGGACAGTACCAGCTTTACAGTAGAAGGATCGGTGGGTTCAGCGGTTGGCAAGCCGATCAGTTCGTTCACGGCGAGTGCAATGCGCCGTGCCGTTGTCAGATCCGGATTGCGCAAGGATATGCGTAATGTGGTGAGTGAAGCGAGGCGGAATTCCAGTTCTCTTTCTACCAGCGCACCATTGGCTATTCTGCCGGATGTGGGAACGCCGCGGACGACAGAAGCGGCATCGCCTCCGGCCGAAAAGCCGCCAATGGCGACCGGTCCCTGACCAATGGCATAGACTTCGCCATCAGCGCCAAGAAGTGGGGTTACCAGCAACGTGCCCCCTTGCAGACTGTCGGCGTCGCCCAGAGCGCTCACACTGATATCAATCCTGGTTCCCTGAGTGGCGAAAGGTTTCAGGTTTGCTGTAACCATAACCGCGGCAACGTTCTGTGTGTTCAGGTCTACATTTCGGGTATTGACGCCAAGACGCTCCAGCATGGCCTGGAGGCTTTGCCGCGTGAATGGTGCGTTCTGTAGAGAATCGCCAGTGCCTTGCAGACCAACGACCAACCCGTAACCGATCAGTTGGTTGTCGCGAATGCCTTCAAAGTCGGCGATATCTTTGATCCGCGAAGCCGCGAAAGCCGAAGAAGCAGTCAGAAACATGAGTGACAGCAAAGTGAAAATTCTGAATGTCAGAGACGACTGCATTATTCGTTTACCCGCCAGCAAGAAATCTTAATCTTGTTTATGCGAGGGTCGTGCCAACATTTTAACGGTTTGGAAACTTAATATAGAATTTTGAAATCATTGATAAAATTTTGTTTTCCCGATTTGTATGCACCTCTTTGGTGGGAATTTTTTGCCTTCCTTAGGCCAAATCATCTACCATGCCGGTAAAGTTTTCCCGATCACGGTGCGAGGGTTTGCGGCATGAGGATTCAGGGACCAGGTCCGGTTTCATCGACGCGAGGCAAAGGTGCTGCTCGCAAAACGTCTGGAAGCGGCTCGAATTTTCAGATTGAGAGCGATACACCACAAAGTGCCGAGAGTCAGACGGCAAACGCCACCATAGCGCCGCAGGGCCTGGATGCGCTGTTGGCACTGCAGGCGGTTGAAGACCCTTTGTCGGGCCGAAAAAAAGCCGCACAAGCGGGACATGATATTCTTGATGGACTGGAAAAGCTCAAGATTGATTTGCTTGCCGGAAAGGTGCCGATTGAACGTCTCGAAACTATTCTTAATTTGCTGAAAACCCGGAATGACAGTGGTGATTCGGAGCTCGAACAGGTCATGGGCGAAATAGAGTTGCGGGCAAATGTCGAACTGGCAAAGCTCGGACGTTTCGTTGACTAAAGATCACAGAAAACTTTAACTGTATGAAATGTATTATATTTTTTCGATGAGATAAGAATTTTTCACGGATAATTTTTTCGCTTTGAAGGAACCGTGAACACGAATTGAAAAATTTTGCGATCGTGCCGTTGTCGATAGGGATTGCCGTCGTTATATTCCGCGAAACCTGCTGGAAGGTTGTCGGAGTAATATATGGCGGTCGACATTGAAAACAAATATCGTCCATCTGAAAAAGAACGATTCATGAATGAGAAGCAACGCGAGTATTTTCGCCTGAAACTTCTTGCGTGGAAAGAAGATATATTCCGGGAAAGCCGGGAAACACTCTCAAACTTGCAGGAGCAGAGCCGTAACCATCCGGATCTGGCGGATCGTGCAAGTTCTGAAGCCGATCGGTCCATCGAACTTAGATCCAGAGACAGACAGAGAAAACTCGTCGCGAAAATCGATGAGGCTCTGTTGCGGATTGAAGATGGAACCTACGGTTACTGCGAAGAAACGGGAGAGCCGATTTCGGTCCAAAGGCTGGATGCCAGACCAATCGCTACTCTGTCTATCGAGGCCCAGGAACGTCATGAAAGACGGGAAAAGGTCTATCGGGACGATTGAATTTAAAAGACCGCGTGAGTTGCGCGGCTTTTTTTATTATGAGCCGGGGCGCAAGTTCCGGCTTTTTTTTGGTTCCGACTTTCTAAAGAAGACGGGCGCGATGTGCTGGGGAGCAAGACATCGCGCCCGCTTGAAGTCCGTTTCAGCTTGGGGAGCGTGCGAAACGGCCTTGGGGACTGGGGAGTAACCAGACGGTCGCACACAGAGGCAACCGTCTGGATCTTGTTGATTAGAAGGGCATGAAGATATCCAGAACCTGCGTTCCGTAACGTGGCTGCTGGACATCGGTTATCTGTCCGCGTCCACCGTAGGCGAGGCGGGCTTCGGCGATTACCGAGCTGTCGATCGTATTGTCTGAAGCGATGTCTTCCGGCCTGATTACACCGGCGATGACCAGTTCGCGCACTTCGAAGTTGACCCGGACTTCCTGGCGGCCCTCAATAACCATGTTGCCGTTTGGAAGGACCTGAGTCACAACGGCCGCGACCGTGGTTCTCAGAGTTTCTTCCCGGTCAACCGACCCGGCACCGGCATAGTTGGAATTGCTGTCAACGGTGCCAAGCACATCTGCTGATGAACTTGCAGGTAGAATGAGAGTATTCAGCGCATTGCCGACGGCGCCACCGGCACCGGCTGCTTCCGTACTGGTCCTGCTGCGGGCCGTTTGGTTGTCTATTTCAGCTCTGTCGGCAATGACAACCTGGACTGTCAGGATATCGCCGACTTTGCTGGCACGCTGATCCTTGAAAAACGCGCGCGTGCCTGTCGCCCACAGTGAATTTGAGCTGCGGTGCACCGGCACCGGATCAGGCATGGGCATTTGTACGGGTCTGTAACCAGGCTGTGTGGTTGGGTCCTGAATAGCGGTCAGGGCAGGGGCCTTGCCGACATTTGCCAACCGGTCTCCGGCACCGCATCCGCCAAGGAATGCAGACAGGCAAACTGCCGCAATGAGACGACTGACCGTTGAATGACTCATTGTTTCAGCTCCGTAATTTGTGCAATGAGGGGTAGGTTGGGATTGACGATCACCTGACCGTCAGCGGTGACAGTCGCCTGGATGCTTCGGTTTGATTGCAGGTTTACAACTGTGATCAGATCGTCTTTTGCTCCGGGAGAACTGGCTTTACCGCGCGCAGTCAGCAACAATCCTTTCACCCGATAAACGATGGTGACTTTCTCACCGCGGCTGACCAGAATTGGCGGCTCAAAGTCCGTTTCCCTCAAAACACTGTTTCCGCGCAGAGTCCGTTTCGCGGCCATACCGATCACTGCATCCAGATTGCTGGCGACACGACCGGTCAGGGCGTTGCGGGCGACGCGTGTGATTGAAATATCCGCTTTTGAAACAATTTCGCCCCGTCTGATACCGTGAGTGAGCGTTGGAACTTCAACCAGTTCCGTTCCGACACCACTCACGGTGAGCACTTTCTCTCTCAGGCCGGTCTGAATGCGAACAAGCGCGGAAAACCTTCCCGTGCGTTCCGACCAGTCCAGATTGCCGAGACTGAACGGCGTTTCGCTGGTGGGGTCCGCGTGCTGAACCTCCGGCTTTCCAAGCAGCCGGATTTCGATGTTGCGAGAGTCGATTGCACCGATTTTTTCTGCAATATGCAGTGCGATAAGATCTTCAAGATGGTTGGCAGTTATCTTCAGGCTGTGCCGGTGAACGACAACATTGGCCATCTTGATCGGCGCCGGCTCCTGCAAACCTGATCCGGTTGCACGAGCGATGATATCTTGCGCGGGAACGTGGCCTGTCTTTCCAAGATCCGGTGCCCGGTAAAGAGGCGTATCTGCGACTGCACCGGCATGTTCGAAAAAGTCGCCGATTGTGAGGATGTCGGTTTGAGCCGTTATCTGGGTGCGTAAGACCGGTGTCGATTGTGCCAGGGCAGACCCGCAGGTTACTGCGGCGACCACCAGCGAAAATGCGAGAGGGCGGATCATTTATGAGGCTCCCTTAACGAAGGTTCGTAGTGGTTGCGTACATCTCATCGGCAGACTGGATGACCTTGGAGTTCATCTCGTAGGCGCGCTGGGCGGCAATCAGATCGGAGATTTCCGAGACTGCATCAACGTTGGCCATTTCAAGGTAACTTTGCAGGAGATCTCCGTAGCCCTCCTGTCCGGGATTGCCGGTCTGGGGTGAGCCACTTGAATTCGTCTCCAACAGCAAGTTGTCGCCAATGGCTTCAAGACCTGCCTTGTTGGTAAAACGGGCAAGTTGTATCTGTCCAAGCTCCGTTGAGGTGGTATCATTGCCCACGATGGCCTGAACAGAGCCGTTGGCGCTGATGGTAATATCCTTTGCACCGTCAGGAATGTTGACGCCGGGAACAACCGTGTAGCCGTCAATTGTAACCAACTCGCCGTCAGGACTGCGTTCGAAGGACCCGTCTCGGGTGAAGGCTGTCCGTCCGTCCGGCAGGTCGATTTGAAAGAAACCTTCGCCGCGAATGGCGATATCCAGCGCTTTTTCCGTTTGTTCGACATTGCCCTGTGACATGATGCGGGCCGTCGAGGCCGTTCGGACACCAGACCCAACCTGAACCCCTACCGGTACGATTGTGCCAGAATCCGATGTCTCGGTGCCCACGCGGCGCAGGTCCTGATAAAGAAGGTCCTGAAAATCTGCGCGTTGCTTCTTGAAGCCGGTCGTTCGCATGTTGGCGATGTTGTTCGAAATAACTTCGACGTTCAGTTCCTGCGCTTTCATGCCAGTCGCAGCGATATGAAGTGCTTTCATTGTGTCGTCTCCTTTGACGGCGTGCTGCTTTAATTGTTGGTGGTACCGAGCTGACGGATGGCCGCTTCACGCAAATCTTGGTTTTCCTTCATCATCGAAGCGACGGCGGAATAGCTGCGGGTGACGGCAATCATGCGGGTCATTTCCTCGACGCCGCTGACATTTGAATTCTCAAGAGCACCCTGAATGACCTCAGCTGCGGCGGCTGGGCGTGCACCGTCTCCGGTAAACCGGTTACCTGCCACATGGCGCAGTGCGGTCTCATTGCCGAATTCGACAACCCGCAGGCGGCCGCGATTGCCGTTTTGTGTGGAGATTGTTCCATCTGCGGCGATCGAGATGTTCACATCCGTATCGGAAAAGACGATGGGACCGCCCTCACCAAGAACCGTTTGGCCGTCGCTCGTGGTCAATTTTCCGGATTGATCAATTTTAAAAGAACCGCTGCGCGTATATTGCTCACCATTTTCGGTGTCAATCACGAACCATCCCTGACCTTTGACGGCGACATCCAGCGGATTGTCGGTCAGGCTCATGGCGCCTTCCGTCAAATCGAAATGTGAATTGATATCCTGGACGTAAGAGACAGTCCGATCACGGAAGCTGAAATCGGAAGCTTCCGCCACTGGCATTATGTACTCTTCAAACTGAAGGCTTTGCCCTTTGAATCCCGTTGTATTGAGATTGGCAATATTGTTTGCGACGATGTCCATCTGACGACGCAATGTCATCTGACGGGACAGCCCAACTAGCTCGGCATTTTCCATCGTTAATAACCTCGTGCTCCCCAATGAGCGCTCGATGCCTCCCCAGGCGTGGCGCTCGTTAACCATGTTGCACGGAGCGTGCCAATTATTAAGATATTGAAAAATAAAGATAAAATAATTTTTCATCTGACGGTCACGGAAAAATCTGCAGACAATATTTACCTTGTGGGAAAGTTTTGCCGACCCGTAAATTAAGGAATTGGAAACCTTTCATTAACCATTAACGCTTTAGAAACTATAGGCGCGCGTTTGGGGATTTGCGCGAAAATGGTTGGGGAGCCGTTTAATGGTCGCTGATGCCGATGCACCTGATGCTGATGAGCTGGACGAAACACCAGCTCCTGCACCAGGGAAAAAGAAAAAACTGATCATGATGATTGGCGCAGGGGTACTCCTGCTGGCCATTGGTCTTGGCGCGGGCGCCTACTTTCTGGGTTTTGTCGGAGGCAGTGCGCGCGAGCAGGCGATGGAGCAACGGGCCATCGAGGAAAACCGGCCACTGCCCAAAGAAGCGATTTTTTACGACCTTCCGGAAATGCTGGTCAATCTCTCCACAGGTGGGCAGGCGACTTATTTGAAAGTGCGCGTGTCTCTTGAGGTTTCTGATGAAGGGGCCATTGCCCTGATCGAGCCTGTTCTTCCCCGTGTTCTTGATGCCTTTCAGATCTATCTGCGCGAACTGCGGCCCTCTGATCTAGAGGGTTCCGCTGGACTGTTCAGACTGAAAGAGGAGTTGCTGCGCCGGATCAACCAGGCGGTGTTCCCGGCCCATGTCGACGGTGTGTTGTTCAAAGAGTTGCTGGTTCAATAGGTGAAGCATGGCTGAAGAGGAAGACGATCTCTCCGACGAAGATATGGCAGATGCCTGGGGCGCTGCTCTGGAAGAACAAGGAGAAGATGAAGAAGAAGGCGAAGATCTGGCCGCCGCCTGGGGCGCTGCGCTAGAAGAGCAGGGTGTTGCTGCCGATGATGATATGGCGTCCCAATGGGCGTCCATGATCGACGACAGCGAGCCAGAGCTTGAAAATGCCAGTCGAGGTGCGGACAGGGTTCTCAACCAGGAGGAAATTGACAACCTTCTGGGGTTCAGCATTGAAGACCAGATATCCGGCGACCAGAGCGGGATTCGGGCGCTAATCAACTCGGCGATGGTTTCATATGAACGCCTGCCGATGCTCGAAATCGTCTTTGACCGATTGGTCAGGCTGACGACGACTTCGCTACGCAACTTTACGTCCGATAATGTTGAGGTTTCTCTGGACTCGATTACATCGGTCCGTTTTGGCGATTATCTGAATTCAATTCCTCTGCCAGCTATTCTCGGTGTGTTCAAAGCCGAGGAATGGGACAATTTCGGGCTGGTTACCGTCGAATCCAGTCTGATTTACTCAATTATTGATGTGCTGCTGGGTGGTGGTCGCGGAACTGCAGCCGTTCGTGTTGAAGGGCGGCCTTATACGACGATTGAGAGCAACCTTGTCAGGCGCATGGTCGAAATTATCCTGCAGGATGCTGAGCATGCCTTTGCCCCGTTGTCGCCGGTCCATTTCAATCTCGAGCGACTTGAGACCAACCCGCGCTTTGCAGCAATTTCCCGTCCGGCCAATGCCTGTATCCTTGTTGAGCTTCGGATCGACATGGAAGACCGGGGCGGCAAAGTAGAAATCATGGTGCCTTATGCGACATTGGAACCCATTCGGGAACTGCTGTTGCAAATGTTCATGGGCGAAAAGTTCGGCCGCGATCCAATTTGGGAAGGGCATTTGGCGACCGAAATACATGCTGCTGAGGTGGATGTAGACGCTGTCCTTTATGAAACGGAAGTACCGCTTGGCCGGGTGCTTGGTCTGGATATCGGCGAGACGTTTCTTTTTGATATTGGCCCCAAGGACACCGTGGCCATCAAGTGCGGTGATATTCACCTTACGGAAGGCACAATGGGGCGGGTCAACGACAATATATCGGTCAATATCAATCGGAATTTGCGCAAACCAAAAATGACGCTTGCGGCGTTTGAAAAAGCCATGCAGAAGGAGATGGAAACACCATGAGCGAGTTGTCCCTAGGAGTGACGATCGAAATCGTTGTTGCGATTCTTCTCGTATTGACAATATGTTACTGCGTTGTTCTCAATAAGCGCTTGCGCCGGCTTCATTCTGATGAAGAAGCATTGCGTGCTACGATTGGGGAATTGATCACGGCAACAGAAATTGCCGAACGGGCGATAATTGCTCTGAAAAACACCGCCGGCGATGCAGACAAATCGCTGGCATCCAAACTGGCGGAGGCCGAACGGTTTTCGCGAGACCTGGCGAGGCAGGTTAATTCCGGGGAGATTGTCCTCAATCGTATCAGCCAAATCGCTGAAGCAGCAGCTGCCAGTCGGGCTGAAGTCGAAGCAGCTCCCGCAAAACCGGAGCCGGTTGAGGAGGTCGTTGTTGAGGAAGTGACCCCTGAACCGGAATACGTTGAGCCGGTTGTTCAAAAATCCAATTCTGCACGTGATCTCAGCAAAGCTGCCGCAGAGGCTGCGGCTCGACTGGGCGAAATGCGTAGCCGTGGTGCGGAGTGGGCCGCTTGAATCTCCGCCTCCTACCAATTGTTTTGCTTGCTGTCGGTGGCCTTCTTGCCTTGAAGTCCATCAGTTTGCTCAATGGTGGCAATCAATCATTTGAGGCGGTTTCTACAGCTGTTGCCCAGCAGACATTGGCAGAAAATGGTGACCTGAATGGGGTAGCTTCGTCTCAGAGCGGTGAGAGCGCCCTCGCCGACGTACCTTCTTCGTCTGCTGAGGGGACGATGAACAAGGAAATGGTTCAGGGGACGGATGAAGGCAATGCTGCTCAGGCGTCGGCGTCAGAAGATTCGATGGCGACAGCAGCGCCTGTGGTCGAGCAGGAAGACGTGATGTCTATGACCCCCTCTCAACGGAGAGTTCTGCAAAGTCTTGCCAATAGGCGAACAGAGCTGAAGGAGAGGGAAGCTCAGTATCAGTTGCGTGAAAAGTTGTTGTCCGCCACGGAAAAGCGGCTCAATAGCCGTATGAGCGAGCTGGAGAACCTGAAAAACAGTATTGGCACGGCGGTAGAAAAGAAAGATGATGCGGAAAACAAACGCATGGCCGGACTGGTTAAAATGTATGAAACGATGAAAGTAAAGGAAGCAGCCCGAATCTTCGACCGTCTGGATATGCCGATACTGGTTATGGTCGTAAAACAAATGAATCCCCGAAAAATGGCAGGAATACTGGGTAAAATGTCACCCGATGCCGCCCAGCGACTGACAGTTGCCCTGGCGACCGGCCAAATGGCCCAACAGCCCATGAACGATGGACCAACGACATTGCCCAAGATCGAGGGCAATTAGTGCGGTGCGTGATCCGTGTGCGCCAGCCCGGGTGGATGATCATGTCGTATTTTATTGTACGTCGTAACAAGACGTTAATGCCGAACACTTAATAATTGATTTGAATAAGCGCATCTGAAGCGGCTTCAATTCTGGATCGAGTAATTAAGTGCCAAAGAACCTCTTCAGATTCAGATGGTTGACGCATGAATTGTTGAACGGTCAGATCGGACAACAAAGGATGCCCAGGGTGCAGGTCGGCGGCAAACGTGACGGGCTGGAGTGAACATATACGGATCTTCCGTGCTGTAAATTGCCCTCGGATCGGGCGGTTATTGGCGGCTATCGGCGCTTGTCTACTCACTTATGCATTTGTGATCATCGGAACTGTTTCTGTGCACGCCGCCGGTCTGGTCGCGGATGTGACGGCCAGTGAGCAGGAAGGCTATGGTCGCGTTGTTATAACCTTCAAGGAAAGAAACCTTCTGCCCTCATATGATGCCCGGGTTTCATCAGGTGTCTTGAAAATCTCCTTCGAAGCGCCGGTTCGCATGAGCGTGGCCGCTGTACCCAACGAACTCCCCAGTTTTCTAACCGTGGCCCGGCATGATCCTGATGGCACTGCCGTGCGTTTTGCTTTGTCCAAGGAAGTCAGGGTCAATACGATGGAAGCGGGAGAGAAGCTTTTCATCGATATCCTGCCCGCCAATTGGCAGGGTTTGCCACCCAGTCTGCCCGAAGATGTTGTCCGCGCTCTTGCGCGGCGCGCGGAGGAAGCCTTGCGCAAGGCACGCGCATTTGAACAGGCGCAGCTGGAAGGCCGGGAAGGGCCGGAAGTCAAGCTCCGTGTCGGCAATCATCCGACCTTTACGCGGATGGTTTTTGATTGGAATGTCGAGTTCGATACTCGGTTTTCCCGGGAAGAAGATGTTGTGCGTCTGTCGTTCAATCATCCCGTCGAACTTGATCTGGACGATTTTAAAGCTCATCTGCCGGAGGGGGTCAACGATGCGGCCGCCTATGAAGAAAATGGTCGGCTGAAATTTCTGATGCGCATACAACCGGCGCTCAACGTTCGGGCATTCCGGGAAGAAAACACCTATGTTATGGACCTGTCGATGCCGGGGCAGAGAAAACGGCGGGCGGAACAGGACATAGTCGCTGAAGCCACCGGTGAGGTGAACCAGCCCCAGGGAAGTGGTGTCATCGACGCGCCTGGTCGGCCGATACGAGAAGAAACGCCTGCAGATGTGCCCACGGCAATTTCGGTGATGCCGGAGCCGGTTTCAATCAAACCGCCAATTCGGATCGGCGCTGTTGCCCCGGACATAGATAAGCCCAGGACTCCGCACGATCCCAACAAATCGACGGACGATGGCAAAGTAAGAGACACGGTGGGCGCCTCTCAACCTTCGACCCCAGCGTCCGTTGGTAAAAAGAAGAAGGCAGGCATTCAGCCTCTCAATCCGGAACTGGCTTCGGATGGACAGGATCAGGATACACGGCGCTTTGTGCCCACGGCTGCACGGAAAATTGGAGATACGATCCGCGTCGAGTTTCCGTTTCTCACACCTGTTGCCGCTGCTGTGTTCAAGCGCGCGAACTCACTTTGGTTGGTGTTTGATACCGACGCGCCAATTGATCTCAGGTCTATGCGTGCGGCCCTGAAGGAGACAGCGAGTGATATTCAGCATCAAACCTATGGCTCGTGGCAGCTGATACGGATCGATCTGAGCGAAAATGTTCTCTCTACCTTGGGTGCCGATGGCAGCAAGTGGATCGTGTCGATCGGCGACATGATACTGGAGCCGTCAAAACCATTGGTGCTGGACAGGAACGTTCGCAGTGACGGTAGCTCTGTTTTGCGGGTTCCCTTTGGAGAATCAAGCGCGATTCATCAGATTGATGACAGACGGGTGGGGGATAAGATCTTTGTTGTTACAGGGTTTGCCCCGGCACGTGGTCTTTTGAAACCGCAGCGTTTTGCAGAGTTGGAGAGTTTCGTCTCCTCACAAGGTATTGCCGTGTCGCCATTGACGGACGATCTGCGGATTTATTCCCTGGGCGATGATATCATTCTGGAACGCGAGGGCGGGTTGGCGTTGTCCAACAGCGCGTCTATCGGAGCGCCCGCCGAACGGATTTATGATCCAAGCTCGCCTGATTTCGTTGAAATGGCTGAAATCATGACGGGCAATCATTTCGACTATCGCGTCCAGCTTGATGAGCTGATGCAGGCATTGGCGATGGCTTCACCGGAAGGGCAAAGGAAAGCTCGAACGGCTCTTGCCCGTTTTTATCTCGCGAACCGAATGTCGGCAGAAGCGATTGCCGTTTTGAAAAATCTGGCGGATCAATCTCCGGAAGTCATCGGAGATGCATCGTACAATATCATGATGGGTGCATCTCAGGTATTGGCTGGCCGGCCCGAAGAGGGACGTAAACATCTTCTGGATTCTGAATTGGCCGACAGTGCGGATGCTGCTGTCTGGCGAACGATTGCGGAAGTCGAGATGGGTGACTGGCGGCAGGCGCGTCTCTCCATGCCGCGTGCGCGCGCTGTTATCGGCAACTACCCACGCGATCTTCAGACCGAGTTCAACCTTGCAGCTGCAAAAGTAATGGTCGCAGTCAACGACTTTGGGTCGGCAACGGAATTGCTGTCGGAAGTTGACCCTGCTGAGATCAGCCCGATTCAAGCTAGCAAATACGACCTTCTCCGGGGGCAGATTGCAGATTCCTCCGGACGTTCGGATGAAGCGTTGGCGGTGTTTGATTTCGTGGCGGCAGGGGAAGATCGTCCGCGCGCAGCTGAAGCCCGCTATCGGGCGCTGCGTATCAGATACAGAGACGGTCTGATCAATGCCGAGGAACTCACAAATGAGTTGGAAAGCCTGACGACGTCCTGGCGCGGGGATGAGATTGAGCTCAAGGCGCTCCGTTTTCTGGCATTGGTCAATGCCGATCAAGGGAATTACCGCAAGGCATTCGAAGCCATGAAATCGGCGGTAGAAGCCAATGCGGACGCTGAAACCACACGGCTGATCCAGGAAGAAATGAACAGCGCGTTTGCTGCTCTCTTTCTGGAGGGGAAAGCCGACGAACTTCCTCCGGTCGAAGCTCTGGCGCTGTTTTATGACTATCGGATTTTGACGCCAGTCGGCCGTCGGGGCGATGAGATGGTTAGACGTATGGCCGACCGACTCATTACACTTGATCTTCTGCACCAGGCTGCTGAGTTGCTGGAACATCAGGTCGAACATCGCCTGCGCGGCGCTGCCAAAGCTCAAATCGCTGCCGACCTGGCCATCGTCTATTTGATGGACGGAAAACCGGACCTCGCATTGCGTGTTTTAAATCGAACACGCCAGGCTCAACTGCCCCGCGCGCTCGAACGCCAGCGCCGCGTCGTTGAGGCAAGGGCGCTGACCGATGCTGGCAGTCCGGAGTTGGCACTGCAACTTGTCAGGAACATGCGTGGAGCCGATGTTGACCGCCTTCGCTCCAATACATTCTGGCAGGCGGAGCGCTGGCGTGAAGCCGGCGAGGGGCTTGAAGCGATGCTCGGTATGCGGTGGGCTGACAAGATGGAACTTGATAAGCAGGAGCGCATCGATGTACTGCGTGCAGCGATTTCCTACTCACTCGCCGAGGAAGAATTGGCGCTTGAGCGACTGCGGACAAAGTTCGGACCCAAAATGTCAGATAGCCCAAACGCAGCAGCCTTTGACGTTGTGACCAGTCCAATCGACACGCACGGTGTGGAGTTCCTCAGCGTCGCTCAACAGATAGCGAATATCGATTCAATGCACGCGTTTCTTGACGAATATCGTCGGCATTATCTGTCGACTGGCATCATGCCGCGTGAACCGGGTGAAGCCGGCTCGCAAGCTCTGGCACCGTCTGAAAACAACAACGGCTAGGTCATTTCCAACGCAGAATGTACCGTTTGGAAAAAATGGTTCGCGGTTTCAGGAACCCACGAAACTTCGAACGAGACTGCCGGCCACCAAATTCCACCCATCGACCAGAACGAAGAAAATCAGTTTGAACGGTAGAGAAATTACGACCGGTGGCAGCATCATCATGCCCATTGACATGAGCACTGAGGCAATAACCAGGTCGATGATCAAGAAGGGTAAATAGAGAAGAAAACCGATTTCAAATGCCCGTCGCAACTCACTGATCATGAAGGCTGGTATGAGAACACGGAGACTGACATCTTCAGGGTTTTCAGGTGTCTCCTGTCCGGACAACTCAAGAAATAGACCGAGATCCTTTTCCCGAACATTGTTTCGCATAAACTCATGAAAAGGGATGGCCGCCTGCTCAAATGCTTCGTTGAACTCAAGCGTTCCTTCCAGCAGGGGCTCTACTCCTGCTGTATATGCCTGTTCCATCGTGGGTGCCATGATGAAGCCGGTCAAAAAGAGCGCCAGCGAAATCATGACAATGTTAGGTGGAGCGGTCTGAAGCCCGATGGCTGTCCTCAGCAAGGACAGGACAACGACGATCCGTGTAAATGAGGTGACCATGATGAGAATCGAAGGTGCCAGACTCAGCACGGTCAGCAATGCAATAAGTTGCACCGCCCGCTCTGTCAGGCCGGCATCATCACCAAAGTCAATCGACACATCCTGTGCATTGGCCGAAAAACCGTAGCCCAGGATCAATCCAAATAAACAGAGTACTGTGAGGATCCGCCAATTTTTGTGGCAGATCCTGTTAAATCGCATCAGCGCGAATTTCCGCCAATCTCATTAAGAAGCTTGGCCATTTCTTCTTCAATTGAATCAAATGTTTCCGCATCGGTTTCTTTGTCTAGTGGTTGGTCTTTTGGTCCCTTAGCAGTCGCCGCAGAAACTTCCGGCGCTTTGGGTTGTTCTGCGCCTTTTACGGGAGCGATTTTTTCGACAACTGGTGGACGGTCGGCAGTTTTAGGCTCCGGTGCTTGTTCCGGGCGCAAAGCGTGCACGGAGCCAGAATTGGCCGGCGCCTGCGGGCGCTGACGGGTTGATTGAGGTACGGGTGCTGGTTGTTCCAGCGAACGCATCAAATCGCCTGCAAAATCCTGGGACTCTGATTTTTCCGCATCAGAGGGGACGGATTTCGGCTCGGTCGGACCCAGCAACGCATCTTCAAAGTCAGAAGCCAGATTGTTTGCCGGAGCTGTTTGAACATTCGCTACCTCCGGCGCACTGCTGGCAACAACCGGCGCGGTGGCCGCTGCAACCGGAGTTGCGGCAGGAACCGCAGGTGCGTTTCCAGACCTGGCAACGGGCATTGAAGGCGTGGATTCCGTCACCGTTCTTGATTTTTGTCTGGAACCAAGATCCGCAACCTTGTTCTGCAGATTCTGCATGGAAGTTGCGTCGGCTTTTTCCGGTCGGTTTGTCGGTGCAGCCGCGCTCGGATTTGGCTCTGCCGGGGTCGTTGCCCGGATGGCCTGGGGTCGCGTTGCCGGCTCTGGCGGCTTTGGATTTCCGCGCGGTGAGGGCGACAGCTGATTTTGTGCTGGTGTTGAAAATCGCTGAGCGCCTGCACCCGTTGGTTGTCCGGCTGGTTGAAGGCGCGATGGGGCCTGCCGTGAAGCTGCTGGTTGAGGTCTGGCAGCTGCAGCATTTTCCGGCATTGGCTGCCGGGTTGCGGCAGGTTGGCCGACAGGTCTCTGTGGGGCCATATTTTGTGGATTTTGCCTTGCAGGGGCAGCGGCCTGTGGAGCCGGTCGACGGGCATGCGTCGATGCTGCAGGATGAAGTGCAGGTTGCGCTGGCGTTTCCGGTCCATTGGCTAGCGGCAGCGCAGCAATGGGCTGCTCATTTGCCGGAGCTTGTCCCGGTGAGCCGGGAACAGCCTGCATGGGCCTTGCAGCCTGTGTCGCGGGTACGCCGCGCATGATGCCTTCTTCGACCACCACGTCGGTCGGTCCTCCAATGAGCAGCAGATGCTCCACATTGTCCCTGCGCACCAGCACCAGACGCCTGCGTGCGTCAACTGACGCCGCGTCCATGACAGAGAGACGTTGTTGGCGACTTCTTGCGACCTTCATGATCGACCCGCCGGAAACACGTCTAAATATCCAGAAAAAGATGCCGATAAGAGCCAGTACTATAATGGCAGCAATCAGAAACTGAAGGCTGCGCGCATAAGTAGGATCCATGCCCAGGCTGTCGACGAGCCAATCGCCCATTTTATCCTCGTTTCATTTTTTTGTCCGCGCCATCGGGGCAAATGATTAGCAGACTATTTTCTGCAAACACAAATCATTTTTCTTGTTGAGTGTGACTCATAATCCGCGATTCTTGACTTGACTGCCAAGGTTAACAGAATTGGGAAAAAATTTCCTAGCGAGCGGTCACTATCTGTTAACAAGCGTAAATGCCCCGGTTCATTATTGAATCTCATATCGGCGAATAATGGCGGAATTCGGCTATAGCCAATTTGGTCCGCCGTTAACCATGAATTAATCAATCATTAACTAATAGGGCGGCAAAGTGTTCCTAACTGGGGCACATTGGGGAATCAGTCGATGTCCATTACCGACCTCTCGGTCTTTCAGGCCATCAAGACGAAAATGCGCTGGCATCAATCAAGACAGTCGGTGTTGGCGGAAAACGTTGCAAATGCAGACACGCCTGGCTATCGCGCAAGCGATTTGAAAAAAATGTCGTTTGGCGATGCGATGGCGGCGCAGCCAACCACCCGCCCGGTATCCACTGTTGTGACGAATTCGAGGCACATGGCGGTTGCACTCAGCGGAAACCGGCAATTTGGCAGTGAAGATACTCATCAATTTGAAGTCAGGCCCAGCGGCAATTCGGTTGTTCTTGAAGAGCAAATGATGAAAGCAACAGCGAACCAACTCGATTTTCAGGCTGCAACTTCGCTCTATTCGCGCGGACTTGGCATGCTGAAGACCGCTATCGGTCGTTCCTAAGCAATAGACTCGCCCCGACTTAGGGGAGGGCGGCCCGGTGGCGGGCAATTCAGGAGTTATCAATGGACTTTTTGAAATCCATGATGGTTGCGGCCTCTGGGCTCAAGGCGCAGAGCGGGCGAATGAAAATTATTGCTGAGAATATCGCAAACGCCGATTCGACGGGTCGAACCGCTCAGGATGAACCCTATCGTCGCAAAGTACCGACTTTCAGTTCACGACTGGACTCTGAGATGGGAGTCAATCTTGTCAAACTCGGTAAAGTGGAAAAAGACCGAACCGAATTCAATTCCCGGTATGAGCCCGGCCATCCGGCAGCCAACGCTGAGGGATATGTCAAAACGCCCAACGTGAATGTCATGATCGAAACTGTCGATATGAAGGAAGCTCAAAGGACGTACGAGGCGAACTTGAACATCATTTCATCCACGCGACAAATGTTGCAACGGACAATCGATATCCTAAGGGGATAAATCGCATCTCTTCGTCATTGTTGGGGAACACTGGCGTCTAGATTGAGTACTTGGGGAGCAAATCAATGTCCACAACCAGCATGGCTGCCAACGCCTATCAGACGGCTGCCAACATTGCGAATCGGATCAGAGAGACGCAGAATGATGCGTCCTCCCAACAGACCGACATTGCGGGAACTTTTGGCGCGCTTGTCAGTCAGGTTACAGAAGGGGCCGCTGCAGGGCCTGGAGTATCCGGAGATGCGTTGCCATCCGCAGTCAGTGCTCCGGATCTTGGAAGTGCGGTGAAAGACACCCTATCGGGTGTGGTTGATTTGGGTAGATCCGCCGAGGCAAAATCAGTCGATATGCTCAATGGCAAAGCCAATATGGTTGATGTGGTTACGGCGATCGCCGAAACAGAAGTGGCACTTGAGACCATGGTTTCTGTGCGAGATAGGGTGATTTCCGCCTACGAAGAAATTATGCGGATGCCAATGTAGTAATCCTGATTGCAGGATAAGAGGTAGTGGAATGACAGGCGCGGAAGTTTTGGACATTGGCCGTGAAGGGATATGGACGCTGATTGTTGTTTCGGCTCCAGCGATGATGATCGGCTTGGCAGTCGGCATTGTCATCGCCTTGTTTCAGGCACTCACACAAATTCAGGAAATGACCTTGGTGTTTGTTCCCAAGATCATTGCCATCTTTGTCGTTTTGATGCTGACGCTTCCATTCATGGGAGAGGTACTTGCGAGCTATACGAATCATGTAATGGCGCTTATCGTCGTAAGTTAGGGTCCAGGGTCTGGACCGTGCTTGTCAAACGTGGGCATTGCTGCTGGTTCGTTTCCACCTGAAAGCAGGTGCCAAGATCGAACAGGGAAGGGGCGGGGGCCCGAATGAATTTCACGGTTTCCTACCTTCCGGAGATCGCTTTTATTTTCATGCTCATATTCGGTCGGCTCGGTACGATGATCATGATCATGCCGGCGCTGGGTGAAACGAGTGTTCCCACGCGTATGCGCTTGGTCATGGCATTGGCTATAACGCTGGTGTTTTATCCGGTGGTCGTCTCATTTTACCCTGCTGGCCTGTCCGATAATATTTACCGCGTTCTTGCCATGCTTGGGGCCGAAATCGTCATCGGCGCCTTCATTGGTCTTGCAACCCGGTTGATTACGTCGGTTCTGCAAATTGCCGGAACCATCATCGCCAACCAGTCAGGTCTCGCCTTCGCTATGGCTTTTGACCCCTCACAGGGCGTACAGGGTGCTCTGTTCGGCAATTTTCTATCCGTTGTCGGGATTACGCTTATTTTTGTCACCGATATGCACTTTCTGGCTATTGCTGCCATGCATGACAGTTTCGAATTGTTCCCGCCAGGAAACTGGGTTCCCATCGGAGATGCAGCTGAATTGATCATGAACACTGTAGCCGGCGTATTTTCCATCGGGATGCGGATGGCAGCACCCTTTATCGTGTTTGGGCTGATTTTCTACTTCGGTCTGGGCTTACTCAACCGTTTGATGCCGCAGATGCAGATCTTCTTCATCGCAATGCCGGCCAATATCATAATCGGATTGCTGATGCTGATGATACTGCTCAGTACACTGATGACGTGGTACTTGGGGCATGTTGAAGACGCGTTCGGCCAGTTCCTGGTCAGATAAAGGGGACTGAGCATGGCCGATGGTGGCGACGACAATGAAAAAACCGAAGAACCCACCCAAAAACGGTTAAGCGACGCCTTTGACAAAGGAGATGTCGTCAAGAGCCAGGAAGTCGGCATTTGGTTTGGACTTGCAGGCACGACGATTGTCGTCGGTCTGTTAGCGCCTGATATGGCGAGCAGCCTGGCCGCTGATCTGCGCGGGTTTCTGATGAATTCCTACATGATGCCCATCGATGCTGGTGGCATGAAGATCATTTGGGAAAAGATCGCGTTGGTTCTTTTCGGTGCAATGGCTGTTCCCATGGGTGTCATGTTTTTCGCTGCGCTGCTTGGCAATCTGGCACAGCACAGGCCGACTTGGTCCGTTGACCCAATAACCCCCAAGGCCTCTAAAATATCGCCGCTGGCGGGAGCAAAACGGCTGTTTTCAAAAGACAGTCTCGTCAACTTTTTGAAGGGTGTTTTGAAGATTGCGCTGGTTGCCGCCGCGATGGGGGCAATCCTGTGGCCGGAACGGGATCGCCTGGACACCATGATCCAGCGTGATCAGACGGTTCTGCTTATCGAAGCCCAGGAACTCGGTCTGAAACTGTTGGGTGTCATCTTGGCAATCATGGGAGCGATTGCCGCAGCTGATTTCTTCTGGCAGAAACACAAATGGTTTGAGCGCCAGAAAATGTCCCTTCAGGAAGTGAAGGAAGAATATAAGCAACAGGAAGGGGATCCCGCCGTCAAAGCCAAGATCCGGCAATTGCGGATGGAGCGCAGCCGATCGCGGATGATGGCATCCGTTCCCGATGCCACAGTGGTTATTACCAACCCGACCCATTTTGCCGTGGCGCTCAAATATGAGGAAGGCATGGAAGCACCCTTGTGCGTCGCCAAAGGTCTGGATGCTGTTGCTTTGAGAATTCGTGAGGTTGCCGGAAATGCGGATGTTCCCATCGTGGAAAACCCTCCGCTCGCCCGGGCATTGCATGCGGCAATTGAAATCGACGATTCGATTCCCGAGGAACATTACAAGGCCGTGGCGGAAGTAATTGGCTATGTATATAGACTTCGCAACAGGAAAAATGGCGCGAAGCATTGATCAGATGGGGTTTTATCTGGCATGAGCAGCACGTGAACGGATAGGAACGGGACGATTCCCCGTCCGCAAGGACACTTTGAGCATGAGCAATACTGACGAGAAGCATCCGGTGCCGGTGGTCGACCGTATTGAACGGTCTGGCAATATCGGCCTGCTTATGCTGCTTGCTCTGGCTCTGGTAGCTGCGGCAATCGTCATTGCTGTGCTCGGTCGAGAACAGGCTGAACCGTTTGTTCTGGGCCTGTTGGGTCTGTTGGCTGTTATCGGCGTTTTTTTTCTGTTTGCAACGGCGATTGGGTTCCTGAGATTTTACGGGCGCGAACCGGGCAACTCTCTTGCGCAGAGCTTTGTCGATTCTCTCTCTGAAGGGGCTCTTATCACCGACAAAGATGGGCGGATCTGTTACGCAAACCAAGCCTATGCCGATCTAACGCATGCAGGCAACACAAGTGGCGTTCGAGCGATAGAACGCGTCTTCTCAGCTGACCCCAATGCAGCCGATGCCATGTTCCGCCTGTCGCAGGCAGCACGGGAGAAGCGACCTGCCCAGGAAGAAATCCGCCTGCCACAGCCAATTGGAGGCGGGGAGGACAACGCGTGCTGGTACCGTGTTCGGGTGAGGTCTCTGTCGCCCAAAAGCGGATCGGACACGGGGAAAACCGTCTACACCGTCTGGCAGGTTGCAGACATCACGAAGGATCGCGCGGAACAGGAAAATTCGTTTCAGGAACTGCAGCGGGTTATCAACTTTCTCGATCATGCTCCTGCTGGGTTCTTTTCTTCGGACGGTGACGGCCGCATCCTTTACCTGAATGCGACGCTGGCGGACTGGCTTGGTCACGATTTGGCACAGTTTCAGACCGGTTCTCTGTCCCTGTCAGACGTTATTCGGGGCGATGGCGAGGAACTGATCCGCTCGGTGCGTGGTCTGCCAGGGGAAGTTCAGACTGAAATGTTTGATCTGGACCTTGTGACGAAGAATGGGAAAGGGCTTGCGGTTCGGATTTTACATCGCGTGCCGTTCGGTGCGGATGGTCTGGCCGGAGAAAGCAGGACCATCGTGCTTAACCGCTCACGCGGTGAAGATGCTTCTGAGGCGTTGCGGGCGGCGGAAGTTAAATTTGCACGCTTTTTCAACAACACGCCGATAGCGATTGCGTCTCTGGATCGTCAGGGTGTCATTGGTCGCACGAATGCTCCGTTCCTGAAACTGTTCGGAACGCCCGGCGGAGAAGAGAGCGGTTCGCGGAAACTTCTGGATCTGGTCGCCTCCGGTGGACGGGATCAACTGGAAGCTGCTGTGAAGGCCGCCGCCGGTGGCCAGGGATTTGTCAGGCCGATCGATATTGCTTTGACCGAAGGAGAAGATGGACGCTCGGCGACTTTCTATATTTCCACCGTCGAAGACGGGGAAGGCGACGATGAGGTCGCCATTGTTTATGTCCTTGAGACCACACGTCAAAGAGCGCTTGAAGTACAGTTTGCCCAAAGCCAGAAAATGCAGGCCATTGGTCAGCTGGCGGGCGGTGTGGCGCACGATTTCAACAATGTTCTGACAGCAATCATCGGCTTTTCAGATCTTTTGCTCGCCAATCATCGTCCTACAGATCCGTCCTTCCAGGACATCATGAACATCAAGCAGAACGCAAACCGGGCAGCCGGACTGGTAAGGCAGCTGCTGGCCTTCTCGCGCCGTCAAACGCTGCGACCGAAGGAACTCAAACTCAATGATGTTCTGGCTGATCTGTCAATTCTGCTTGACCGGCTGCTGGGTGAAAAAGTCGAACTGAAAGTTATCCATGGCCGCGATTTGTGGCCTTTGATGGCGGATCTCAACCAATTTGAACAGGTCGTTGTCAATCTGGCTGTGAATGCGCGAGATGCGATGCCAGACGGCGGTAATCTCCTGATTCGGACGGCGAATATCTCGACGGAAGAGTCCCGGTCTTTCGACGGTGCACAGGAAATGCCCGCAGGAGAATATGTGCTGCTTGAAGTCACGGATGATGGCACTGGAATGCCTCCGGACATCATGGAGAAGATTTTCGAACCGTTCTTTTCAACCAAGGAAGTCGGTAAGGGAACAGGACTGGGATTGTCCACCGTCTATGGCATCATCAAGCAGACGGGCGGCTACGTTTATCCCGAAAGCGAGCCGGGCAAGGGAACGACGTTCCGCATATTGCTGCCGCGCTTCATTCCGGACAAAGCCGAAGAAGTTGTTGAGGAAAAAGTCGAACCGCCGCAGGTCGCAGACCTGACGGGCAGTGCGACAATCCTTCTGGTTGAGGATGAAGAGGCTGTCCGTGCCTTTGCTGCAAGAGCACTGGCTTCACGCGGATATACCGTTCACGAAGCTGCTAGTGGAACCGAAGCGCTTGAGGTCATGGAAGAGGAAGAAGGAGAAATCGATCTGGTTGTTTCCGACGTTGTCATGCCGGAAATGGACGGACCGACTCTGCTTGGTGAATTGAGAAAAACCAGTCCAACTCTGAAAATTATTTTCGTATCCGGCTATGCAGAAGACGCATTTGAGAAGAACCTGCCGGAAAACGAGAAATTCTCTTTCTTGCCCAAACCCTTCACGCTGAAACAACTGGCCACTGCGGTGAAGGAAGCGCTTAACGAATAGCGGTGATGCGTCGGTGCAGGCTGCTGATAAAGAGCCCTGCCGTTGGTTTCATGGGCGCTCATTAACATGTTCGGACCGTCGCAACGATGGGCCTGATCCGACATAAGACAAAGCCACCAACTGACCAGTCTCGAGATCTCACCCGCAGCCCGATATGTTTTGCAATGCTGCGCGGCGCTGCGCCATGTCGAGCTTACCGATGCGGCCGACTGACTGGTAAAAACGCTCATAATCGCCGTCGCAGGCTTCCAGAAGTCGCGAAAATGCCGGTTGCAGGTCATTATAGACGGAGACGGTGGCGAGTTTGGCATTGTTGATGGGCTGGCTGAACCAGCGGTCATAGCCGGAATACCCGTTCCATTGCCGTGATTTGACCCTTGAGTAGCGAGCGCGCAATTTTTCGATGACGACGGTCTTTGCGGCCCGTTTCTGTTCTTCACTGGCATCACTGTCATAGATGCGGCGCAGTTCCTTGCGGCTATCCGCAATCAAGGCAAGAAATGTCTCATTACGTTTCTGGGCAGCTCTGTAGCGATGCAATCCCGCTGTGTCGGATCGGCTTTTAAGCCAGGCAATGGTTCCGCTTTCCTCGACTGCAACGGCGAATGCCTCGTTGAAGGCAGAATCACCCGGTACATAAACCCGTTGATGTGCGAGCTCATGAAAAACCACTCGGGCAAGATTGATCTCTCCGCGTAGGAACATGGTGTTCAACAACGGGTCGTCTAACCATCCCAGGGTCGAGTAGGCCGGCACCCCGCCCAGATGCACATCCAGACCTTCCGCCTTGATCTTTTCAGCAAACTTTTCCGCTTTGGCTTTTGAGAAATACCCACGATACGGAACGCATCCTGCAACGGGGAAACACCAGGTGCGAACATCAAGGGCAAGTTCCGGGGCTGCAAATACAGACCAGGTCACGTATTCCCGGCCGGTGTCGACATATTTCCGGTAGCTCTCATTGTCCGGCAGGTCGAGATTCTCGATCGCAAATTGGCGAATCTCTCGAGAAAGATCCAATTGTTGTTTGAAAGCCGGGTCAATCGATTGATCTTTGAGCAGAGTCTCGACCCGTTTGCTGCCGGATACCAGTTTTAAGTGCCCACCGACGGACTGGGAGAGATAGGAGACATTGCCACAGCCCTGAAGCATCAATAAAAGACCGAGTGCCAGCGACAGATACAGTAGCCGGCCGTTCAACTGCCGGATCATAAGAGCATTGTGCAAGAACATCGAGGCGCGCAGCGTTAGCCGATACCACACCCACGGGCTTCGGCGTTCTGTTTCAGACCCTGCAGACTTTGCATGGTATTGGAATCTCCCGGACGCTGAAAACTCTGCTCTTTGGATGATCCGGCATTGTTGACCAGTGCCAGGTCCTGGACGGCGCGTGTATTACATCCTTGTCCCTCAAAACGAACCCGCACTCGAATGATACGATCTCCAACAACGGAGGGACCGTATTCGGCATCCAGCACCGGATTGGGACTAGGCAATGACCGTTCGAGAATAACCATATTCGGCTGATCGACAGCGACACGGGTGCCACGTTGCTGAGCCGTCTGGATCAGGGTGTCTCGCACCACCTGCGTTGAAGCGCGGATATTGACCTGCTGTGCACCGGCTGTCACCGGGAGGGATGGAGTGGAAACACCGCTTGGCCTCGAGGCCGTTTGGCAGGCCGCCAACGATAGCGCTAGGGCAGCAGCAATGAGGACACGTTTCATCATTATATCCATTCCACTCCGGAGCGCGCCCAAATCACCAGGCCTCTGCAATTCAAAGGCGCGCTGCCTTTTTTCCGTTCTTTTCCTCGTCCATTCACCGCTGCAGGTGTCTCCTGCGGCAATTTGCCGGCTCTTGGAAGAGGGACTATAGGCATCTCTATGGTTCCCCAATGACAACTTCATGGCATAGAGAGGAAAATTGACGCAAGTGCAGCGGCGCTACAGTCCGGGCATAAATGGCAGATCGGTGTCGCCGACATCGACGTCCAGTTGTTTCAGAAGCGTCGTGATCTGGCCTCTGTGGTGTGTCTGATGATTGAAGAGATGGCTGACACATAGCCAGCATGGGCGTTCTCTGGGAACGTTGTCGGCCAGGCTTTCCCAATGGAGCTGGCCGGAAAGCCATTCTGATTTCAGTGTCTGGCTCCAATCCTTTATGTAAAGCGCCATGTCCAGGTGAGCGCTTTGCAACGCAGCATAATCTTCGAAAATATCGACACCCATACCTTTGACTGCAATGGGGTATGGACGCTCTGTAAAACGCTGCATCCAGGCTATGTCACCCATTAAAATATGGTTGAATGTCGAATGTATCGAACGAAAGAAAGCGCCGCGATCTTCCTTGCGAACCGAGTCGGGCACAGAATCAGCCGCGGCATAGAGTTTCTCGGTCATCCAATGATTATACTCGGCAAGGGTCTGGTAGATCTGCAGGTCGAGCATGGCGTTGGCTCCGTTATTGCGGTGGTTTCTATGCAATGTCGCCGTTGGATTTCCAGCTTTCTGGCCAGTAACCGAGCTGCTGTGCTGCCCAGGCGAGGAAACAGACAACAAAAATAAAAAGAAATGTCAAAAGAACCTGTCGGAAGGTTGGCTTCGCATCCTTGCGGAAACGCGGCGTAACTCGAATTCTGTTGGAGCGATCGTCCATTGAAACTTTCCTCGGTGAGCGGCTCAAAAGCCCGTAAAGCCTAGGGTACATTTTCCCCGATTGCCATCTCCCGTCGCACCAGAAAAATGAACACCCGATTAGATGGCAATCAGAACTTCGTGGCCACTATGCATGTCTGGACACCACAATCCAAAATAGCAGTTAAAAACAATGCTTGTCTAAATTGATTTTTGAAGCCGTGATTGAATAAGGATCAGGTGACGCTGCTTTGTGTCTGTGGCTTTACATCTGTCGATCCACGCGATGCAGTCAACGAGGCCTAAGCTGTCAGTCTGGGAATAGGATACAATCAGTCTCTGCTTTCACACAGTATCAGCCCGCCCACAAAATTCCTATCCTGGCGATCTCAGCTGTTGAGCTACTCTCTGAGCACCGCCATGTTGTCGCTGTCCCATCCGATCCAAACCGGCTCTGATCCGACCGACTGACCAACTTCAGCATCGACGAATGCGCGCAGCCGTGCACCTTGCGCTTCTTCAATCATCAGGTCGACTGACATGCGGCTTCCAAGAAAGGTCTTGCCGACAACAGTTCCCTTGACGGCATTCATGCCGGCTGGCGGCGCAGTGTGAAAACCGATTTTCTCCAACCGTACAGAGGCTGTGATCGTTTCGCCCTGAAGAGGCTGATGACCGTGTGATTGACCACGCAAGGTCTTACCGAACCAGTCCATGACGATTGCATCGCCATCCTGGCCGCGCATTTCGCAGGTCAAAAGGTTCGTTTCACCAATAAATTCAGCGACAAACCGGGTCGCCGGGTGGAAGTATAGTTCTTCGGGAGTTCCATCTTGTTCGACTCGTCCATTATTCATGACCACAATTCGATCCGACATGGTCAATGCCTCTTCCTGATCGTGAGTAACGAAGAAGAATGTCTTGTGCGTACGTCTCTGGATCGCTTTTAGTTCCTGCTGCACCTGACCGCGTAATTTGGCATCTAGCGCAGCCAGGGGCTCGTCCAGCAGCAAGAGCGCGGGATCTGGAGCAAGGGCCCGTGCCAACGCGACTCTCTGGCGTTGGCCTCCCGACAATTGACCGGGGTAACGATCCCCATAGCCGTCCAATTCGAGAAACGACATGATCTCGTCCTGCCGCAAGCGGATGTCCGCTATTTTCATTCCCTTTAATTCAAGCCCGAAGGAAATATTCTGTTGCACGGTCATATGCGGAAACAGCGCATAATCTTGAAACACCATGTTTATATGCCGCTTTTCTGGCGGTTGTAGCGTTACATCCTCGTCATCAAGTAGGACACGACCGTTTGTTGGTCGCTCGAACCCGCCCAGAATACGCAATGTCGTGGATTTGCCGCAGCCAGAAGGCCCAAGAAAGGTCACAAACTCGCCGCGGGCGATGTCCAGCGTCAGGTCATTTAACGCTATTGTTTCTCCGAATTTCTTGGTCACATTTTCGATGCGAACAAGAGGATTAGCGTCAGTCATACTTGGATTCCTTGTTCATCCGGCGTGTGAACCGTTCGGCCCAAATGCCAATTGCCGCGGTCAGAACCAAGGCGACGGTGGCGATGGCATTGATTTCGGGCGACATGCCGGATCTGAGTTTGGCGAATATCAGAACCGGTAGAGTTGGCTCGTAGCCTCCAAGGAAGAAAGAGCGCACGAAATCGTCGAAGCTTAGAAGCAGGCAAAATATGCTGGCGCCAATTATTGCCGGCACCAGATACGGCAAAGTAATCCGCATAAAGGCAATAACCGGATCCGCGCCAAGATCGCGTGCGGCTTCGATCTGGCTTTTTGGAAGCGTGGACAGGCGGGCCATGACCACCAGGGCAACAAAGGGCACATTGTGGACCGCGTGCGCCCAAACAATTGCTCCCATTCCCGGCTCGATACCCAGCCACCTGGCATAGATCCGAAATGCAATGGCAGAAATAATACCCGGTACAAGGGCAGGCAGCACGGTTAAACCAAACATTGCCGTACGACCCACAAATTTCCGACCCTCCAGCAGTACCGCGACCCAGGTTCCCACGAAGACGGAAATTATCGTCGCGAGCACTGCAATACCGACTGAATAGACGAACGCCGAGGGCACCGCAGCATCGTCAAATACTCCAGTATACCAGTCGAGTGTCCAGGATCGTATCGGGAAGCCGATGAACTTGCTGTCTTTGAAACCCATCAGGATCATCAAGAACAGCGGAACAAACACATACAGGACGAAGGCCCAATAGACGCAGGAGAGCAGAATGCGGTTGCCCCGGTTCAATTTCTGTCTCCTTTGCGCAATGAGTTCATCAGTTTCTGAAATGCGCCGGTGATGAAGATTGCGGCAACGAACATGATGGTCGCAAAGGCTGCACCGGTCGGCCATTCGTCTCCGGCGACATGAAAGAACCCGGCTATGGTTTCTGAGAACACGGTCGTCGATGGTCCGCCCAGCAAGACCGGCGTTGCATAGAATCCAGTCGAAATGAGAAATACCAGAGTGCACCCGGACGAAATGCCTTCAAGCGTCAGGGGCAATGTGACACGTCGAAAGCGTGTCCAGGCCGAGGCGCCAAGATCAGCAGCAGCTTCGTTGTAGCTCTTTGGCAGTTTCTCCAAAGCCGAGTACAGCGGCAGCAGCATGTAAAGCGCCGTCAGGTACACAATGCCCACACCCATGGAAAAGCTGGTGTACATGAACGGGATTGGCCGATCTATGAGGCCGACCCATTTGAGCAACTGGTTTACGGCCCCGGTATTTCCCAGAAGGATCATGATTGCGTAGGTACGCACAATCTCGCCGACCCAAAACGGGATCAATAATAACAGAAGCATCAGCATCTGGTTTTTGCGGGACACATGGCGTGCCAGAAAATAGGCGACCGGGTAGGTCAGGATTAAAGTGCAAAAGGTAAATACGCCTGCAAAAACAAGGGTTCGGAAAAACGGCTGCCAAAAAATGTAGTCGCCAAAGAAGCGAGCATAACTGTCCAGCGTGAAGTGCTGTTCCACACCTGGAGCTACGGGATAGGCATCGGTAAAGCTGACGCGCAGCATCTGTAACATGGGGCCAAGATGTTGAGTCAGCACCCAAAGGAGTGGAAATGCTGCAAGTATCAGGAACTGGCGGCGTGGAGATGCCGTGGCAAGCCTGACAACCACACGATATGGCGTCCAACTTGATAAGGCCCCCCAGAAAGTCAGATGTTTCTTGCCCACGGTGCCACGGCCGCGGCTAGAGCGTGGAGCGACTTCATCGCTCATGCCGATACTCCCTCAAAAACTTGAGCGCCTCGCCCGCCCGCTAAGCGGGCGAGGGTACTTCTTCTCTCAGAGCAACAACTCAGGCAGCTTTGATTGCCTCGACTGCCGGATCGACAAGCTCGTACTTCATCTTGTTTGCCTCGGCGCGGAAGAACTGCAGGTTCGCAAGTTCTTCATCTGAGAACGAGGTCGATTTCTTCTCAAGATCCGTCAGATAATTTGACGCATCTTTGTAAGTGGAGATAAAGCCGGATGCTTTTGTCATCGATGCTCCGATTTCCGGAGATGCGAGGATGGCATCAATGAATGTGTAGGCATTGTCGGCATTGGGGGCGTTGTTGGCAATATTGTAGGTATAGACGAAGCCGTAGGAGCCTTCCTGCGGGATGGACATCGCCAACGGAAAACCGTCATTGATCAGGGCCGCCGCAGGGCCGTTCCAGCTGTGCCCCAATGCGATGTCCTGGTTGACGAACATCTGCTGCACTTCAGCACCGCCATCATAATATTTTCTCACCAGAGGCTTCTTCTCAATTAGGAATGCCTTGGCTTCCTCGACAATCGCTGCGGCCTTTTCCGGATCGTCAAGATATTCGACCATGTTTCCATCATAGCCCATTTTGAGCATGACTATGGACATCATGTCTTGGATTATGTAGGCGGTCTGGCCTTTGTATTTCTCCGAGAACAGAACGTCCCAGCTTTTGGCTTCCTCGGGGGTGACAAGCTCGGTGTTATAGGACAGCACTTCCATTCCGGAAAGGATTGGTGCTCCCCATTTGTTGCCGTTGATCGTTGACCAGTCGCTTTCCGAGAAAGTTGGATTAATATTCCCCCAATTGCTCAAACGGCCTGTGTCGAGTGGGGCAAGTAGGTCGCTGTCAATGAACTGCAGGAAGCGATGGCCTGCAACAGTCATGATATCCACGGTGGGATTGGGTGCTTCGGCAGCGAGCAAATTGAACTGCTTGCCCTGGTCATCTACCAGGCGAACATTCACTTTAATACCGGTGTCCGCTTCAAACTGTTCTTTGAACGCTTTGGGGACAAAATCATTATACGTCCAGATGTTCACCTCACCGCCTGCGGCATTTGCGCGGCGAATGTAAGCTGGGCTGGCCAGAGCGGCAGCACCAACAGCGGCTGTCCCCAGGAAGCGGCGGCGACTAAGTGTAAGTTTGGTCATATTGCGTCTCCTCGTTGGTTAAGTTTGATCCCATCCTTGTTGAGTTATGATTCCGGATTGGATGGTTTGTGCAGCACCCCGGTACGGGATGCGTGTTGCAGGTCGCACAGGCTGAAGCTTTCCAAATCAAGTGCGTGGAGAAATTCGTTTTCTTCGGCGAATTCCCTGCCATACATTGCCGAAAATAGCTTAATCCCCGCTTCGTGTAACGTGGCAGGCCTATCCACCAGCCGGCCCAATACAACGGTCACCTGAAGCCCATACGGTACATCTTCCGTAACATATCGGCTATCTGCTGTTGCCGGACCAAGGCCGCCATAGCCGTGCGTGTGCATTTGCTGGTTCATTTCTGAAATCGTTCCGATTGGCACATGAAAACTTTGATGAAAATGCTCAAAAATGGTTTTCACATCCAGATTCAGCGCTTTGGCAATAGCGAGCCGTTCAAGATCAAGCTGCTCCAGCAAACGCCCCACTTTCGGAGTGACATTCAGGCCTTGACTCCAGTCCTCTTCCCGTTCCATTCGAGTGATGTTGCACAGGGCGATACCAAGATGGTTTTGCGGATTGAGGTTGGACAACAAGATGGCTAGCAAACCGTCGCGAGACTTGAAGCGGTCGCCGAAAAGGGTTTGGCACAAATTCAGTCCTTCATCCGTTCCTGAGTCGGGCACTGTACACAGGTCGACCCGATCGCGAATGGTGTTGATCCGTACCTTGTTGCCTTCCTCCCGCCGACCAGAGACGATGGTCGTGCCCCAAGCGGTAACCGGTGCGGATATTTCTCGAGCCTTTAAAGCCTGTGAAAGGTAAACCGCACCAAAGGAAGCGTGAGATGAGATGATGATATGCTGCCCTTCACGAATGTGGGGAGCAAGCGCATCTATGACGCTCTTGTGTCCGGTCGCAGGCAAAGCAAGAAATATTGCGTCGCAGCTTTGGGCCAGTTCTTGAGCCGAATTAGCGATTTCGGGGTCGAATTCCGCTTCGATCACACCATGTGCATGCAGGGGTGCAGATGCGAAAGCAACCGTGCTGGCGCCTGAAGGCGACCACAGGATCGGGATATGCTTGTTTCGGTGAAGTAGCGATGCCGTAGCGCAGGCGATCGAGCCCGCTCCTGCAATGCCGATGCGCATCGGTTTGTTCATGCCTTTACCTCTCGCCGCACCGGATCGCCCAAAACGTGCATCAGCCTATTGGCCCATCCAAACAAAGACGAGGACAAGATCAAGTCAAAGATTTCTTCATCCGACAGACCAGCATTTGATAACGCTTCCATGTCCTCCGGACCCGCCGACGGCGGCGACTCGGCGGCTTTGCGTGAAAATTCGAAGATTGCCCGGTTTCTCGGACTCAGATCCGCCTCTGAGCCATTGGCGAACAGTTCATCGGTCACAGTTTCATCATTTGCCAGTTTTGCATGACGGTCAGCATGAACTGCTGCGCAATAGACGCAGTGGTTGACCATTGATGCAGCCAGGGCACCCAGTTCGCGCTCCTCGCGGGACAATCCTCCGCGATCATACATGATGGCATTGAACAAGGGCGAGCGGACTGACAGGCTTTCAACATCATGGGCCAGGGTTAAAACGTAGGCAGATACCTTCGTATTGGATGGCGTGACTCTGAGCGCGCTGAGTTGTTGAGGTGTCGCGTCCTCCAGCTTTACCGGAACAACCCGAGGCTGCCATTGGGGAACCTTTCGAGTAAATTTGCGGACGATATGTGTCATGCGGTCTCTCTTTGCATTAAACGCAATCCGGCAATCACACGTATCTGGTAAGCCAGGAAGGCGACCAATTCGCAAAGCCGCACGATGTCAGCATCAGAGATGCCGGCTGTTTTCAGCCCTGAAACATCCTCCGCAGTGACTTCGTGAGTGCAGTTCGAAACTTTATCGACAAACGCCAAGATCGCGGCGAGTCCTTGTGATTCCCCGGTCTCCTGCGGGTCTGCCAGAACTGCATATTGGCCTGCATCCACTGCGTAGAAGGCCGCCAGCGTTTCATCCTCGGCCAGTTGGGCAACACGCGCAGCAATTGCCGCCCTGACGTCATGTCCGAATACACCGCATTTCTTGGGTCGAAGCACAGCCTCTTCGGCAGTTTGCGACATTTCGAGTATATTGCTGCGCGTCGATACGACTTGGGACAGAGCGCTATTCTGTGCGACACCTGCTTTGCTTAAAATGGTCATGCTGGAGAGATTCATACTGCCTTGCTCTCCTGTGTCCGAGCGTCCATCTGCAGCTCGGTGGGGTTCCATTCGTCGCCAACAAGCTCCGGTGTGTCGTAATCCTGCATCCCCTGCCAATGGGTCTGGATATCTTCGCCGTATAACGCCGCCGCGACTGCGCGGGACAACCAGGCTGCTCCATCACTGATGCCAGGAATATCGCCACTCACTTTGCCCAGGCTCGCCGAGGCTCCGTAGTTGAAGCAGTAGACGTTCTTGAGCCAGGGAGCTTTGCCGACAGTTTTTTCCCGGAAGCTGAAATCGGGGTTCAGATAGGGAAACCGCCCCAGGTCGCCGGACTCTTCACCAACCGGTGGCGAGTATACATCCTGCCAAAGAAGGATTTCAGCCGCTTTATCGCCGAATTCCGTCCGAGCCATGGGGTCGATCACAAAACCGGTCCCCAAGATAACAAAATCTGCCTCATACGAGGTGCCATTAGCAAAATGAATGAGTGCCGCATTGCCGCGTTGTTCGATACGGGTCGTCGCCTTGCCAAAGTGAAAATACGCGTTCGGGTGCCGGCTCACCCGCAATGTCGACCCCCGTGGGGAGGGGGTCTGTGTGGCAAAGCTATATTGCATGAAACGCCACCGCCATTCGTCGGGCAACTCAGCATACCCTGCTGTAAATCCATAGCTACCTATGCCCATCATCTTGTTGATTGTGGGCATTTCGCTTCGGCGGATCAGGTGGCGAACTTCGGTCGCGCCGTGTTCCAGCGCCTCTGCCGAGTTATCTACGGCAGAAGCGCCCACGCCGATAACGGCAACCCGTTTGTTCTTCAGTGCAGCAAATTCAATCTCATCCGCGCTATGCGCCCATAAGTGCCGGGGAAGGTCCTTGATGAAATCGGGGATGTTCGGACCACCCGTGCCGTCACGTCCAGTTGCAAATACCAGCTTCCGGGTCAGAATTGATCCTGTTTCACAGCCGGAAATGGTCAACCGCAACAAATTGCCTTCGGGTTCCACTTGATCGACGGAAATGCCGTTTTCAATCGGAATTTCAAGAGTTTTCCGGTACCAGCATAAATATTCCATCCACATCGTGCGCGGAATCTTGTCGAGCTTTTCCCAGGTCTCTGCCCCAAATTGGGCCCGGAACCAAGCCTGGAAAGTCAGGGAGCCATGACCGTAGGCGGGACCGGTGAGAAACTTTGGTGAGCGCAGAGTTTCCATTCGGGCATATCCCAGCCACGGTCCCTCGCGCCCATTGGCCGCCCTGTCCAGAACACGGACGTTGTGTATTCCGCCGGTTGTCAGAGCCAGCCAGGCGACCATACCGCACATGCCGCCTCCGATAATCACAACATCGACAACATCTTTTCGTTGTGGGACCCAGTTTTTTGAAGGCGCACAAAGAAGCTGCAAGTCGTCTTTGAGCCGCGCCTCGAGCGCAGGCAAGCCTTGCGAGTCTACGGAAGACAGATTTTGGATCGTCGTTTTGGTCATACAAGAAGTACTCGGAACAAACGGTTGGCGGTAGTTTCCTGGTCCACTCAGTTTCGAGTGTACCTGGGCGGTGAGTTGAGCCATCCAGTAACACCCCATTGGCAGTGTCCGGATATCCTGTGCGGTTCGACTATCCGTCCTGGTCCGAACAATTCCTCGTTTAACAATTGCACATAACCAGATGTCATTGCGCGGGTCCTCTAACCGATCGCCCAGTAGCTTTCTATGTTAAATTCGCATACTGATGAGCTAATGATGCTTCAGGGTAATGATAGGTTGTCTAGTATGTCAACAATGAATAATGAGCGCCCCGACATTCGATCGATGGAAGCGTTCGCCGCTGTGGTCAGATGGGGATCAATGACAGCAGCTGCGCAGAAACTCTCGGTAAGTCAGCCAGCCGTGACGAGAATGGTAAAAGATCTGGAGGCACAGGTCGGCTTTGCCCTTTTTGAACGCAACGGACCGAAAATTTCCCCAACGACAAAGGGCATGAAGTTTTTTGAGGAATCGCAGCGAGTAATGGCGAACCTGTCGCAGCTGACCAAACGGGCGCACGCGATCAGGGACGAGAGAATTGCCGCGATCGGCATTGTGGCGACACCGACCATGTCTGCAGGTCTGGTTGCCCCTGTTCTGGCCCGGTTGGCGGATGTCCTGCCTGATTTTGTCCATGTTGAAACGACTACGTCAGAACGCGTCTTGCATGCCCTTCGCCAACGCACGGCAGACCTTGGGTTCTCAGCCTATCCCGGCGATCATGACCGACTGAAGTGCCTTGCACGCTTTGAATCACGCGTTGTCGCGGTTGTTAAGAAGGGGAGCCAATATGATCGCGATGAACCGATCCCGCTTTCAGTATTTTCCACTGAAAGACTTGCAACAATCTGTAATGGCTACGGTATTCGTGACGCAATCAACCACGCGCTGGAGGAGCAGGACATAAGACCGGTCTCTGAAATCGCAACTAACTCATCGTTGAGTGCGGTGATGGCCGCCCGGGCAGGCCTTGGCGTTGCTCTGTGCGACCCCGTCACCGCATGGGGAGTCCCGGTAGAGGGTGTATCGATCCGTCCGTTGTCCTCCGAAATAAGGTACGCGTGGGGTCTGTTTGCCAATGATGAGAATCCACTGAACTACCAACCCAACCTGTTGGTTGACGCCTGTATGGCGGAGAGTGAGCAAATCGTGCAAAGCGTTGCCAGGCTCTTCAAGTGAAGCCAAATTGTCCGGCCTTGCACCGACCTGAGGGGAAGAAGGTCCACCCCTTTGAAATAAACTTCTTTGCTGTTCCCGTCTGAACAGCGCGTTCATGAGCGTGATTGACGCTGGCTTGAGATTTGGCTTGGCCACAAAAACAGTAAAACCGCAATACAAATTTACAGAGATTTGAATCAAAAACGACATCAATGCCGAAAGTGGTCGGCATGGTTCCGTAAAAAATTCCTGTCAGCGCCTATGGGTCCAAATAAGCTGATTGTTTATGAGACAGAAAAGCGAGCGTCATCGGGATGCAGTAGATCGCATGGTGAAGGACATTCGTCAGATCTACAATCTGATCGAACCGGAGGACGAAGCGCGTAAGACCGCGCCGGGCTTATAACACCGCCCCCACTCATGATGTGCCGATAGTCCATCAGGACAGGGATGGTCAGCAGACCGGGTCGCGGGTGCGCTGGAGGTTTGTACTGCACTAGGTGAAGGAGCTGACAGCAAAAATGGGCAATGATGTATACGAGCAGTGAAGACGCGCACAAAAAGCCAGCTTTTCGCGATGAATACAAAAGGCTCACGGATTACTGCAGCAGCTTTTTGAACGGCAATGCCTGGACAGTCTAGTATTATGGCATGGACAGGTCAGGAAATCGTAGGCTGGCCAACATACGGATTATGGATAAGGATGTCGGAGTTATTTTAATCGCCGAAGGTTTGGCGCGGGAATGGCCAGATGGGCTGGAGACGTGGTTTTAGGGACCTAGCGATCACACAGCTTTCTTAGCTAACACGTGGTTCGATAGATAAATTCTGGGCATCTCTACACCAAGATAATTGAATAGTTTTCTGGTCTTTTTAAGCCAGTGCGTGCAAATTTTGTGTTTCCAGTTTTTTTCTTTTTTGAAGTGAGCATTCAACTCCGATTTGGCGAGACGAATGAAAGCGTCCACGCCCGGCTCTTCTTTTTCGAGTGAAAGGACTTCAAATCCAGAATACTCTAGTGCCAGTTTTATTCCGAACGTTGTATAGCGACGAAAATCATATGGCGTTTCGTGCTCACCCCACATGCTTGGTACGGTCAAATAAAGGTACCCATCTTCAGAAAGCACGCGGTTCATTTCTTTCAATAGATCATCCGGCTTCACTGCATGTTCAAGCACTTCGGTGCACAGCACAAAATCAAAGCTATTGTCCTCATAGGGAATGTTAACGCCATCAAAAAACTGATCCACATTTTTGTCATCGTTGTTGTGGCCACTAACTTCGACGTCTATACCCAGATAGCCGTTGTTGGCAATATATTTTTCATAAATCCGGCCGCCACAACCGACATCAAGCACTTTTTTAAAAGGGCCGTGTTCACTGCTTAGTTTTTTCAAATTAGCGACAGTAAGTCTTTTATGACCCATACAACTAGCTTCCGATTTTGTTCTAGTTATAGATTAATTGAATATCTGCGGAACACTTGCACTAGAATCAATTTGGGATCAACTACCATCTCTGTCAATCC
This sequence comes from Stappiaceae bacterium, assembly GCA_039976075.1. Classification (GTDB taxonomy): domain Bacteria; phylum Pseudomonadota; class Alphaproteobacteria; order Rhizobiales; family Stappiaceae; genus JBDWFY01. The sequence continues at coordinate 155,766 of JBDWFY010000016.1, read as the reverse complement.
TCGCTAACAATGCTAACATCAGGAACGCCTCGCCAGGAAGTGGCTTGACGGTTACGAATTCTGGTTCAATGGCAAGTAAATTGAGTAAAATGGAAAATGGGATATTGACATTTTTGATGCATATAACAAATATTTTAGTGATGAATGAAGTAAAAATATCCGAAATAAAATAATATATTATTAGTATTATTTCATAATTCAAATATAATTTAATTATTACTAATTGTAAATTTGATAAATGCTTATCGAGCACCACTCTATCTATAGATGATGATGTCCAATGCATGATAAGCGTAGAAGTTGGGAATGTGGGAGGAATGCAGTTCATCGCCGGTTGGAAAAATCAAAATATATACGCAAAGTTAACTGCTAAAGAATTTGAAGATATGCTCGGTAGGCCTCGGATTGGATAACGGTTATTCAAATTCTATCGCAACCAGCGACGTGACCCAAATCCCAACTCAATCACAGGTGGCGGATATTGTAAAAGAGTAGTTGGATTTTTAAGAGAAGTTCCGACGGGAGATCGCCGTTCAAGCGAGTCAGTAATTTGTGAAAGCAGTCCGGCAATCAGTCTGCTCATACCGACAGAACCTTAAATCTTTGCGAGTGCGTCTTGGAGTTTCATCAGTTCACCCCTGGAGCAGGGGAAGCTGAGAACAGATGCGGATCAAGCTTGTATGGGTTTCGCACGGATATGTACGGATCTTCACTGTTTGCTCTGAGAAAACATCGGAACAAAGCGACGAGGTGCGTCAACAGAGTGATGCGCAATTTCTTTGAAATATATGGAGTTTTTGTGTTTGGTGCTGGTGCTGCCGGGGAGATTCGAACTCCCGGCCTCTCCCTTACCAAGGGAGTGCTCTACCCCTGAGCTACGGCAGCCAGTCCGCACGTCTTCGTCACAATACCGGGCAATCTTTAAGGATTTACCGGCCTGATGCCAAATAAAGAGCTTTTGACGATCTGCGGCTGGCGGGCTTTTGCCATAGCAGGCAGTGAAGCGCAAGTCTTTCATGTGCATTGTTGTTGAAGATCTTTGAGAAGCTTAGTGTATGGTCTGCTACTTTCATCCCACAAGGCAAGACGATCAACACAGAGCTCTGCCGGTATAGGATATTTTGGAAACAGCCATGGCAGAAGAAGGCAAAAAGACCGGCAGTCAAAAGAGGGGGCGTTCCGAGCGGGAAAAACGGCTTGCTCAGGCGCTGCGGTCAAATTTGAAGCGGCGCAAAACGCAGATCCGCCAACGCCGTGAAACAAAGGATCAGAACGCAGACAAAGCGGACTGAGATGCCGGGCCAAATGTCGCTCCCAAAAATCCCGATGCAAGGCTAGCTACCGAAACGGCATGAGAAAACTTTGGAACACCGTGTGATCTCTTGCTGTATTTTAGGCACAGACCTGTAGGAAATTGCGAGTCGGGACAGGACCATGCCTTGCCCGTGCCGTATGTTCAGGTTACGGGATTCGACCTTTCTTTAAAGATACCGTTGACAGCAATTCGTGAAACGGATGGCGGCATCTGTGCAGGCCTCTTTCAACAAGGCGGAAAAAAATGGATAGAATCAGGATCGTTGGTGGCAATAAACTTAATGGCTCCATACCGATCTCAGGCGCAAAGAATGCAGCTTTGCCCTTGATGATTGCATCGCTTCTGACGGAAGAAACGCTGACATTGGAAAATCTGCCTCGTCTGCGTGATGTGAATCAGCTGACCCACATTTTGTCCAACCATGGCGTGGACTATATGCTGAACGGAAAGCGGCCTGGCGAAGATGCCATGACCGGACAGACGGTTCATTTTACCGCCAAAAACATCGTGGATACGACAGCGCCATACGAGTTGGTCTCGACAATGCGGGCAAGTTTCTGGGTCGTTGGCCCGCTTGTTGCGCGCATGGGCGAAGCGCGCGTCTCCTTACCCGGCGGCTGCGCCATTGGCACACGGCCCGTTGATTTCTTTATCGACGGCTTGAAGGATATGGGTGCCGATATCGATATAGACGCCGGCTATGTGGTTGCAACCGCCAAAAACGGCTTGCGGGGCGGACGCGTTGTGCTGCCAAAAGTATCGGTGGGAGCCACGCATACGCTGCTTATGGCGGCAAGCCTCGCAAAGGGCGAAACCGTTATCGAAAATGCAGCCTGTGAGCCTGAAGTGACAGATCTTGCTCACTGCCTGATCGGTATGGGTGCCAACATCGAAGGTGCCGGGACGTCGACGATCAGAATTCAAGGAGTCGATGAGTTGAAGGGACATCGTCACCCCGTGATACCGGACCGGATTGAAACCGGGACGTACGCCATGGCCGTTGCAATGACAGGCGGAGATGTCACCCTGAAAGGCGCTCGTGCGGATCTGTTGAGCGAGGCGCTGAATGCAATTCGTGCCGCTGGTGCTGAAGTGATTGAAAAGAATGACGGCATTCAGGTTAAACGCAATGGCGCCGGCCTGACTGCTGTTGATGTGGCGACGGATCCTTATCCTGGCTTTCCCACCGATCTGCAGGCTCAGTTCATGGCGCTGATGACGAAGGCAAAGGGCACTTCCAGGATAACCGAAACGATATTTGAAAATCGCTTCATGCATGTACAGGAACTTGCTCGCCTCGGGGCGAAGATTTCGCTTGATGGTCAGGTTGCAACGATCGAAGGCGTCGAAAATCTCGAAGGCGCGCCGGTGATGGCAACGGATCTGCGGGCGTCGGTCTCTCTGGTAATTGCCGGACTTGCAGCACAAGGGGAAACAACCGTCAATCGGGTCTATCATCTGGACCGGGGTTTTGAGCGTCTTGAGGAAAAACTGCGGCGATGCGGCGCTGAAATTGAGCGGATTTCTGCCTGAGTGACTGCAATGGATTGCACATCCCTGTAAGACGGACTACCTGTGTATCAGGATAATCGCTCATGTCGGCGGGGTACCGGATACTTGGGTTGCCAGGAATTTGGTAGTGCGCAGTGACTGTGAATGCAGCGTGCCGCGTGCACGCTATTCCAGATCCTGCGAGACAGACCTATGCCGGCTGTACTAAATGGACTGTCAATGAACAATCTGAAATTGCTTGCCCTCGATCACGAAGATCTCGACGTTATGTCCGCCTATGTGCAGGACGCGGTTGCGCAAATTGGCGATGTGCACTGGCGACCGTCTGAAAAGCGGTTCCTGATTGCAATGAACCGGTTTGCCTGGGAGGTCGAGGGTACCGGAAAAAGAAAAAAGAGTTTCGAGCGTCGGCGGTCAGCGTTGCATTTTAACCGCGTGAACACGGTGAGATCCCAGGGTGTTCGGCAGGACATCAAAGATGCTGTGCTTGAACTGCTGACGATAAGATTTGAGGAAACAGAATCCCCTGCTGGAACAGTAACCCTTAAATTCGCAGCCGGTGTGCAAATCCACCTTGAAGTGGAATGCCTTGAAGCCCAGCTCACTGACTTGGGTGGTGCATGGACTACGGAGTTCAAACCTGAGCATGATTTGAGCGATTCCTGATTGATTTCTCGACAGGATTTTGTGACAACCGCAGCTTGTCCTTCAGGCAAGGGTAGGAACATCGCGTGGTTTTGAGACTATCACACAGTCAATCCGATTTTGAAGAGCGGTTTAAAGCACTCCTGGCTGCCAAACGGGAAGTGTCTGAAGATGTGGACGCTGTCGTTCATTCAATTCTTGCCGACATGCGCAAACGCGGCGACGCTGCGCTCTTCGAATATACCACACGCTTTGACCACTTCGACTTGAACGATTCAGGGCTCGCAATCTCCAGGCAGGCGATCACAGATGCCATAGATGCCGTCCCTGAAGACACGATGTCAGCACTTGAATTGGCCGCTCGCCGGATACGATCTCATCATGAACGGCAAATGCCGAAAGACGACAGGTATACCGACACAATCGGTGTCGAACTGGGATCGCGCTGGACAGCGATTGAAGCGGTTGGACTTTATGTACCGGGCGGCACCGCGAGTTATCCAAGCTCGGTGTTGATGAATGCCATTCCAGCCAAAGTGGCCGGGGTTGAGCGACTGGTGATGGTGGTTCCCAGCCCGGGTGGCAAACTTAACCCGCTTGTGCTGGCAGCAGCGCATCTTGCCGGAGTCGAGGAGATCTATCCGATTGGTGGAGCGCAGGCGATTGCGGCTCTGGCCTTTGGAACGGAGTCGATCAAGCCGGTTTCAAAAGTTGTCGGACCCGGAAATGCCTACGTTGCGGCTGCAAAGCGCCAGGTCTTCGGAACAGTCGGCATCGATATGATCGCCGGTCCGTCTGAGGTGCTGATTATTGCCGATGGTGAGAGCAATCCGGATTGGCTGGCCGCCGACCTGCTGGCTCAGGCGGAGCATGATACCGCCGCGCAATCGATATTGATTACGGATGACAAAGTTCTGGCGGACGCAGTCGAGAGTGCCGTCGACCGCCACCTTCAGACCTTGCCGCGCGCTGATGTGGCAAGTGCAAGCTGGCAGGATTTTGGTGCCGTGATAACGGTATCGAGCCTGGACCAGGCACTGCAACTGGCAAACCGGATTGCGCCGGAGCATCTGGAGTTGGCGGTTGCGGACCCCGAACGTATGCTGGAAGGTGTTCGCAATGCTGGCGCTGTGTTTCTCGGACATCATACGCCGGAAGCCATAGGAGATTATGTCGGCGGTTCGAACCATGTTCTACCAACAGCGCGCTCGGCACGGTTTGCTTCGGGACTGTCGGTGCTTGATTTTGTGAAACGCACGTCGATCTTGAAGTGCTCGGCAGAGTCTTTGCGTGCGCTGGGACCATCCGCCATTAACCTGGCTGAAGCGGAAGGGCTGGGGGCCCACGGGCGCTCCGTTGCAATAAGACTTAATTTGTAAATCGGATCAGATAGTCCGCAGCGATAGACAATCACGGGATTCCCAATGGACGACATGTCGAGCGAACTGGACGCAGAAAAAAGCCGATTTCGCCTGATCGGAATTGAGCTGGATGAAAAATCGATTGCTCGGGCCAACTCTGATGTGGAGCATGAACGGGCCGTGGCAATCTTCGACCTGATCGAAGAAAACAGTTTTCAACCGGTTACCCATACCGGCGGGCCCTATAGGCTGAAAATCTCGCTTGTAGAGAAAAAAATGGTGCTGGATGTTCACATTGATGCCGGTGAACATGTTGTGACGCACATCCTGTCGCTGACGCCGTTTCGAAAGATTGTGAAAGACTATTTTCTCATCTGTGAGAGCTACTACGAAGCCATCAAAACGGCTTCTCCCAGCCAGATAGAGGCGATCGATATGGGGCGGCGGGGGGTTCACAATGATGGATCGGAACTGCTGCAGGAGCGCCTTAAGGGGAAAATCGACACGGACATGCAAACGGCTCGACGGCTTTTTACGCTGATTTGTGCGCTTCATTGGAAAGGCTGACCGGCTCAATCAGCCGAACGGTGCGTTGATCAGACAAAACAGCGACGCCGATGGGCCCGATCCGGGGAGGGATTGAGATTTTAATGAAAATGGGAGTGCCGGCCATACGATTTTGTTTGTCGACAGAAGTGAATTGTGCATGCCAGAAACGGATTCCGTCGGAACCAATGCGTCCAGTCGGCGAACAACCTCGCATGCATCGAGCGTTTCCGCCCCAGAGTGAATGGGGCTAGTATGCTGGACGGACCCGGAAAAAAGCCGAGTTCGATCCTGTTTGCCTGTGGGATGAATGCCATCCGCTCGCCGATGGCGGCAGCGCTGTGCCAGAACCTTTTCCCGCGTCGAATCTACGTCAATTCTGCCGGGGTGCGCAGCGGTGACCTGGATCCCTTCATGGTCTCTGTGATGGATGAAGTGGGACTTGATCTGAGCAAGCATCGTCCGCATACGTTCGAAGATATTGAAGATTCCAATTTTGATCTTGTCATCACTCTGGCGCCCGAGGCGCACCATATGGCGCTGGAATTGACCCGCACACAGGCCATGGATGTTGAATATTGGCCGACACCCGATCCAACATTGGCAACTGGTAGTCGCGACCAGATCCTGAGAGCGTACCGGGAAGTCCGCGATATGCTGACAATGCGCATTAAAAAGCGGCTACAATGGACGCCCAACGCTTCAGATTAGAAATAATGGAAAAGACAGGCGATTCAATGTAATTGACCTGTTCACATTCGAGCGGCAATCCGTTAGGTTCCGCCGCACGTTTAAGGATGCAAGGCAAGATCTTTGCCGATTGCTTGTAAAAACCCCCCAAATGTGGGTACAGAGCATCGAGCTGCGGGATACGTACAACACCCCACGCATCATGCCGATAACCAGAAAGCCAGGATTTCGTATGGCAAAAGAAGAAGTATTGGAATTTCCAGGCGTAGTGACAGAGCTACTGCCCAACGCGACATTCCGGGTCAAACTTGAAAATGATCATGAGATCATCGCCCACACGGCGGGTCGGATGCGGAAGAACCGTATTCGCGTTCTTGCCGGTGATAAAGTGCTCGTTGAAATGACGCCCTATGATTTGACCAAAGGTCGGATTACCTACCGCTACAAATAGACAGGTCCTGGGTCCTTTGAAAACCGGTGAAATATCTGGCACCCTTTTTACGGGTCAGATTTATGGTCCCGCTTTAATGTTCGGACCGACGCCGGAAACAGTAACAGGACCGGCGACAGTCATCTGACGGGATGCTTGTTGCATTCCGGTAAAAACGCAAGGCGCAGTAGCGCATAAACTGGATTGATCAATTCTATGGCGGATCGTCCCAAACTTGTTCTTGCATCCGGGTCTCCCCGGCGTTTGGCGCTGTTGCAGCAGGTTGGTATTGAGCCTGACCGGCTATTGCCGACAAATATTGATGAGACGCCTAATCGCGGCGAGGGTCCCCGGGCCTTGGCGCAGCGTTTGGCACGTCAAAAAGCAGAAGCCGCAAAGATCTCGGCTTCCGCGGATGATACTTTGATCGGAGCGGCCATACTCTCCGCCGATACGGTCGTCGCCGTCGGACGGCGGGTTTTGCCCAAAGCTGAAGTCAGCGAAACGGCCGAAAAATGCCTTCGCCTGTTATCCGGAAGAGCGCACCGCGTTTATACGGGCATTTGCCTTGTCACCCCAAAAGGCAGTATCCGCCGCCGGGTTGTGGAAACGCGGGTGCGTTTCACGCGGCTTTCCCAGCAACAGCTTGACTGTTATCTGGCATCGGGCGAGTGGCGTGGAAAAGCCGGCGGCTACGCTATCCAGGGTCTGGCAGGCAGCTTTGTTGTGAAATTGGTGGGTTCCTACTCTAATGTGGTCGGTCTTCCCCTCTTTGAGACGGTTGACCTGCTAACGGGCCAAGGTTTTGGCGTTCATCAGCTCTGGTCACGCGCTGAGGCGCCTGCGGTCTGAGGGTGTCCCGCAACAGAGCCGTTAATCTGGAGGAGGGGGCCCGGAATGACTGACGGCGCCAATGACAACGAAAAGGGCGCAGGCAAACCCAAACGCGCGATCCGGGGCTGTGCTATTTGCGCAAAACCTGTGGAACGCGCGTATTTTCCGTTCTGTTCCAAGCGTTGTGCGGACCTTGATCTCCATCGCTGGCTGAAGGGCTCTTACGCGATTCCGGCCGCTGAAGAAGATGATCCCGACGACGATGACATGTTTCGACCTGAAGAATAGCCAACGGCTCCTCGACGAACCCCTGAAAATGCAGAAGGAAGTCGATGCCGGATCAAACCGATGCGGGAATGAATCTGTCTGTTTGCAACCGCATTAATGTGTGGCTGTAGCTGACGGAAAGCAGTCATTTTCTGCCGGTAAATGCCATAACTAAACGGCTGAGATACTTGAATTTTTGAGTATCGAAATACTTTTTCACAAGCGAAGTTATTGTTCGAAAAAAATCACCGTAAACGCTGGACACAAGCAGCGCAGTTCCCTATAAGACGTCGATCTTCGGCGTTGAGGATTTACCCCTTCCAGCGCTTCGGCCCAGGTAGCTCAGTTGGTAGAGCAGCGGATTGAAAATCCGCGTGTCGGCAGTTCAATTCTGTCCCTGGGCACCATTATTTTCAGTGAGTGACAAATTGTATGCATGCGGCACCCGGTGGATGCGTATAATTTCCGTGTAACACGGTCTGCGAAAAATCTATCAGTTGGTCGCAGTACTGATGAATAGTGCACGGCGTTTCAGAGTGTATCCTATTAGACGGCGTACGATTTTTCTAACAAATTTCTCACGCTTACTCGTACCTGTTCAGCTTTAAAAGGTGGGAAACCTCTTTAGACAGCTGTTAAGCCAAGCAGGAGTGGAAGAGCTAACTTCGATTTTGATCCGGATTACACTCTACGCTAAAACCAATGCTTGTCTGGGTGCATGATCACTCCGGCTTAGCCTTAAACTACTTAAAAACGTCAGATGCAGTTCCCTCACAGACTGTTGGATTTTGTCTGCGTTCGCGCGTTGTGTAACAGCCAAGTGCAATACCCAACGGAGATATAAACGCCAATATGCAATACACAGTGTTAAAATAGCGAACAAACGCACGGATCAACGCATAAGGCGACATGGAATCAAAGAAATCGCGCAGAAGATAAATTATCAGCAGACCTAGTCCGCCCGATATCAAGGCCGAAATGACAATGCCCAACACCGATACCAATATGAAATTTTTTAACCCGTTAGTTCTGAACAACCTTGCGAACATTAGTGCGGTCAATAGTGCCAACAGCCACATGGCGAGTCGTATTGATGCAAACTCTGCAGAAAATAACTGATCATCTTTCCAGATATAATAGATAAATCCAGGCGAAAGAACCAAAAGCGACCACATTAAGAAGTCTCCGAACTTTCGTAAAAAGCTCGGATCTACACCAGCCATACAAGCCCTCCATTCTGATTCATGCGGAAACCTAAGTACCCATTCGGTGAATAATAGTCGGCGATTCTAGCTATGCTACGCAGGCGAATTGGCTTTTTTTACTTCAGAGATTGAATAAAGTTCATTCCGACGGCTTGTTCAGATATTTTATCGGTGCAGAATATACGACCACGGAAATTTGGCTTGTAAAGATTAATGCCGTATTTTTTTCCTCGGTTCGTGGAGCTGAAAGTGCGAATTTCCGCTTAGACCTTCCCAATTTCAAGAAATCAGATCTGGATGTTTGATCTTGGTCTGGGGTCTCGGCTATTCGACAGATCGTTGATTGTCAATCGGGCGGCTGAAGCCTTACCGAGAAGCGCAACTCATTTGTGAGATGCACAGACCGCAGCGCCATCGCCGCAAATTCTAAAAGAGTCACTGGTCTGCAAATGAGATCCTCAAGGGAATTCATCAAAGCCGATTCTAAACAGTCAGACTGTCCAACAAATGGGGAGTAACTCAGCGACCCTGCATCGACGCAGATGTCAGGTGATCTCTGTCGTCTCATGCAGAGTAACTGTTCATTTACCCATGAATTGGATCGCCGGAAGGATAAGGGTATGATCATCCTGCACAACGTTGGGGGCTTCTGAATGACCAGACGGCTACCACCGATGGGGCGGATTGTTGAAGAGTATTGCGGCTAGGTCGGCGTAATTCTCCAAGCTGCGGCGGGGGAGGTGATATGGACGAAAAGCGGACATCCGAACCTGACCCTGGAAAACCCTTCGATCCGGCGGTATTGGGCGCGCTTGCGCATCTTTATCGTGGTGAGGTGTATCGAAGCACGCATTGGCGGACGCGGCTCGATAACACGACGAATTGGGCGGTGGTCACAACGGGAATCGCGCTTTCGATCACCTTCAGCAATATCGAAGCCTCACCGCTGCCGATGGTTCTGGTTGGATTTCTGGTGTCGTTCTTTTTGTTGCTCGAAGCCCGTCGGTACCGGTACTACAATCTGTTTCGGGCGCGGGCTCGTTTGATGGAAACAGACCTGTATGTGCCTCTGCTGAATGGTGAGACGCTAATGGCAGGGCGCGACTGGGCGGCGCTTCTGGCGGATGACTACTCGACACCTCACTATCACATCAGTTTCATGCGGGCGATCGGGCGCCGATTGAGGAATAACTATTCCTGGATTTTTTCCATTCAGGCGATTTCTTATTATGGAAAACTTGCCATTCACCCCACACCCCTTACCAGTCTGCAGGATGCGATAGACCGGGCGACAATCGGGCCGGTGCCTGGATTGGCGGTGATTGTTGCGGGTTTGTGTTTTCATGTCGGCTGGATGATATTTGCTGCTGTCACACTCAAGCTCGACAAGATACATCGCCGGCGAAGACAATCGCCAATGGCTCACTGATGCGGTGTTTGCGTAGCTGTGAAATCAGAACGAATCCCCGGTTCTGAACCCGTCTCCACCGGTTTTTTGAGGCCTTCGTTTACCACTGCTCATCCCGCCCCGTGTCATGCCACCAAAGTCCGGAAACCCACCTTTTGCCGATGGAAAGGCGCCACCAAGAGACTCAGGTAATCCGATACCGCCGGGAAATGCAGCCTTCCGCCTGCCTTGCGGTCTCCGTCGGCGATGGGATTTTTGGGCCCGTGACCAGTAGTCTGCGCCGGTTATCGCACCTTTGAGCAGTTCGCCCAGAACGACGCCCGCCAATCCATCGTCGCGAAAGTCAGAGCCATAATCGTCATACTGATTGCGGCGGAACTGGTCGGTGACTTTTGCAAGTTCCGTTCGCCGTTTTGATACGTCGTGGAGTTCATCACGATATTGGCGGCTTTCGCCTTCGACTTGCGAAATATCATCGGAAATCGTGATGATTTTCCGAACGATGGCATCATCCTCGTCTGAGGGAGTATCAATCGCATCGCGCAACAGTTTCCGAACGGTTTCCTGTTGCAATGAGGCCAAAAGAGCATCGGAGGCCTGCTTGAAGGCCGGATCGGTGCCCTCGGCCATGCTTTGAGACTTTTTCTCCAGGGCTTTGAGAGAACTCTCTAATGTGTCGCGTTCCTGCGCCTGAACATTGATTTGCTGGTCAATTTTTTCAATCTCATGCACCAAATCCCGACCTGCGGCTTCAGTTGCGGCTGATCGGGAGATATCCGCCAAGGTTTGCGCCAGGCCGCGGCTTTCTTCGAGCAAGCGGTTCGCGTGCTCGTCGAGTCGGACCGGTATTTCCGTGAGCATTTTGTAGTTCGGCCGCGCCGCCGAATACCCAACCAGACTTGCCACTTTATTGTCCAGCGCCCGGATCAGGCCGCGGCAGTTGTACTCAGATGTACCGTATTTGCGATTCCACAGATACATGAACAGGCTATCCTGTTCATAGGCGGCCGCTTTTTCATCTCTGTCCGCTGCGGCCTGGTCAGCCTTTTCACGAGCTGCCTGAGCGGTCATGAGAGCCTGTTCGGTTTCGTCTTTCTTGCTCAGGTAGGTGGGATCATCGGAAAGTTTGTCATCAACAGCATCAAGAATGTTTTCCAGCTCAGCAGCTTCCTGTTCGCGCCTGTCTACCAAATCGGCCCGATTTCTTTCAATTGCTTCCAGAGAGGCCTGAGCCGTCTTTTGCTGATGATGAAGTTCTTCAATAAGCAGGACCCGTTCAGCAATGATGCGGCGCGCTTCTCTGCCTGCTTTGTCCAGTCTGCCCGTAACAGCTTCGCTGGCATTGTCCTCCAAGCGAAAGCGGGCAAGTTCGCGGTAGGAGTCTGCTTCATTTGCCTGCAACTCGCTGACTTTCCGTGTGAGCGCCTCAAGCCGTTGACGGAGATCGTTTTCCTCGCGCGCAAGGCCCCGCATCGCTTCATCGATAGACGCCATGGTTTGGCGGCCGCTTACCATGCAGTCCTCTCCCCATACCCGTTACACAAAGGATAATCGCCTACCATTTGGTAATCGCTCCGGGTTCAACGCGCATCTGCCAGTTCGGCTGAAGAAAGCCGCGTTTCTTCGTACCCAGCAGATTTTTTTGCACGATGCCGTCATCCGCTTTGTCTTTGCGCACCGCTTCGAATGTGCGCTCCGGCACCCGCTGCGCCCAAATGGAAACCCGATCTGTTTTTCCATCTTCTTCGCTCTTGATGTTGAGCGCTATCGGTTTTTCGTCAGCGCCAACGGCTTCCACCACAAGATAGAAATTTTCCGTGCGGGTATTCACGTCCGGAATTCTTGTCAAGCCGGATGGTGTGCCGGGCCGCGAAACAACACGGACGTCATAGGCTACACGCAACTGCGAGAGTAACCTCTCAAGTTGCCTCGCTGCATCCCGAGATGCATCCAGCATACCCTCGCTGGCAGCCGTTCTGCCGGTTGTTGCAATCCGTTGTGCCTGCTCGATGGCTGACGGGACCTGGGATTCGCCGGTAATTGTTTCAACCAGTTCGCCGATTCGCGTGGGCAGAGTTTGTGTGAGTTCCATTTGCGTGTCGGCAATGGCCTGCTGCCGAGGACGCTCAATCAGGAAAAACCAGATGGCGAACACGACAAGAAGCGCTGCCAATGCTGCAAGTGCGTAAGTGCCCCAGCGGGTGCGGGATACGTAAAGACGAGCCAGAAGTACATTAAAGCCGCTCTCCGGCGGCTTATAAACAAAGCGTTCTTCCTTAAGCGCGGCCACTCCCTGAGCCAGTATATGGTCCGGAACGTCGATCCCCTGGTTTTTGTAAATCTCTTGAAGCCGCTCTATCAGATTGGATTCTCGAGCGCCGTCGGCCAGCTCGCGTTCAGCAATCTTCTCCTTGTGCCGAAGGGTGTCAACCACATCCATCGCCATCATGATTTCGTCCAGAGGAAGTTTGCTCTTGTCAGCGGCCTCAGCCATCAAGCGCTCCCATCACCGATCTCAACCGGAAGCCCGCCTACCGGGCCAAACTGGTTTTCCGGCTGATCAATTGCAACATCCGTTTCAGGATGCAAGAGAATTTCCCTGTGCTGCCAGTTTTGCAAGGCGTCGTTTGCCATCTTCCACAGCATCTCTGATTTCTGCTGAATTCTTTGTCGCCATATCTCTCATCTCATTGATGATTTCACGCGAGTTAACCTGAAAATTGACGACTGAATCAACGAGCTTCTTCACAGCTGCGGCTTGAACAGTGGGTCCATAACCGGCTTTTAGCGCTGCTTCCTGAACTGCATCGCCGATTTCTGCCAGTGTTTCCAGGCTCTTTGACACGCCTTCTTTCATGGCGTTGAGAGTTTCCGTGGACTCGTGCAAGCCCTGCAGGCCCGTGAACGACGCATTGAGAGCAGTTAACACGGAGTCATTTGTCGAGAAGAAACTGACGGCCTGCGCATAAACTCTCTCCTTGGCATTGGTTGTTTGCATCAGCCGCGCCATAATGACTTCCGATGTGTTGTAACCGATGGTCAGATTGTCTGAGAGGTCCTTGGCGATCTGATAGCGCTTCTCTTCGTCCTGCATGGTGCGCATTCGTTCATCGCGACCAAGCTCAAGACGCGCCTTTTCGGCAGCGTCATCACCGGCATAGGCTTCGACGGATTTGGACGCTGTATCCAGGGAAGACTTGGACGTATCAAGCCGATTGTTGGCAGTGTTGAGAACTTCAAGAGCCAGGACTTCAGCCTGTTTTAACGCTCCCCGGAAATCGCGATACGCTTCAAGGATAACCTGTTCCCGATCAATCTGGTCTTTGGTGTCGCGTGCTACCTCAACATACGTCTTGCGAATGTCCTGAAAACGGTCGGAAACCGAGCCGCGACGAAACTCTGCCCAGCGGTTCGACATTTTTTCCATGAAACTCAATTTGCCGTCTGCCAGCTGATCGACCATCTCTTTTGCATCATCGCGAATGGAGTCAAAGGCGACAGTTATCCCCTCATACCTCTCGCCGATGGTCATGGCTTGGATCTGGGTCCGGACAACATCATTGAAGGTTGCTGATTGGCCCAGCGTGCGGGCAATCGCTGTGATTTTGTCCGGTGCAAGATCGGAAATCTGCTCCAGAAGATGTGTAATAGGTGCTTCTTCAATCGTTTCAGGCATCAAACCCATGTCGCGCAGCGCGCCCATGGCCTTGTCGAGATATTGCATGGGGGAGAGTGCGGTGTCGGACATGGGTTTACCTCTGCTTTCAAATCTACTGAAACAAAATAGCCGTTTGATTGCCGGGCATGCTGCACCCTGCCATCTTCATATACTATCCCTGCCATATGTTACCGGCCAACGACAAGCGTTGATATTGGCACTTATTGGCCGATAGTCGCAAAATTGGTCTTCTTTACAGCCTTGAGTATGCATGCGAGGCGCGTTTTCAGCCAGTGGGTTCAATCCCGTTATCAAGCCACTGTATTTAAGGGCAAAAAAAGGCAACAGCTTCCGTGTGACAGTTTGGTTGGCAGCCACATCCTGAAAAAAGACGTTATCGATCGGGCCCGCTATCGGAACTCCTGAGCGCGACAGCAACCTCGGCCGCGAGCTTGGCGTTATTTTTGACAAGGGCAATATTGGTCTCCAGGCTTTTGCCTTCCGTCAGCTCAAATATGCGCGACAGAACAAACGGCGTCACTTCCTTGCCGCGAACATCCTGATTTGTGGCATCCTCAAGAGCCTGGTCGATGAATAGGATCATTTCTTCGCCAGGGATTTCATTGGCGGTTGGTACGGGATTGCCGACGAGAACGCCGCCATGGTCGCCGAACTGTTCTCTAGTTGCCATAAAGCGTGCGATTTCGCTGGCCGTTTGGAGGCTCAAAGGGGCAGGCAGGCCACAGCTGCGAGACCAGAAAGCAGGAAACGTATCGGTCTGATAGCCAATGACCGGCACGCCGCGTGTTTCCAGAACTTCAAGCGTCTTGGGAATATCCAGGAGCGCCTTGGCACCTGCCGCAACAACACAAACCGGTGTCCGTGCCAGTTCGTCAAGGTCCGCCGATACATCAAAGCTGGTTTCGGCTCCTTTGTGAACGCCACCGATGCCGCCCGTTGCAAAGACGTTAATGCCGGCGGCGTGTGCAGCCATCATGGTTGCTGCCACTGTCGTCGATCCATTCAGACCTTGGGACATTGCAAGTGCAAGATCCGCCCGGGACAATTTCATCACGTCTTTTGTCTGAGCCAACGCCTCAAGCATGTCGTCACTCAGGCCGATACATAGCTGTCCGTTCAGCACCGCAATGGTCGCGGGAATTGCGCCGTTATCGTAAATTGTGGCCTCGACGGCTCTGGCGGTCTCGACGTTGTTCGGCCATGGCATGCCGTGGGTAATGATAGTCGATTCAAGTGCGACGAGCGGCGCGCCCTCTGAAAGCGCGAGTTCCACCTCACTGGATAGAAGAAGAAAGTCGGTGTCGCGTAGCAGACTCATTTTGGACATTCCTTTAGACGCATATGCAAATGCTCAGGTGAAAGGTCGAGAGGCGTAGCGCCTTCTGTTTCAAGTGTGATTGCTGCTGCGGCAGCGCCCAAGCTCAGCGCATCCTGAATGATGAGCCCATCAAGAAGGCCGTGCAAGGTGGCCCCGATGAGTGCGTCTCCGACACCTGTCACATCCACCACATTTGCAGACAGAGGCTGTAAATGATGGACGCTGGGCGAGCCGGCGACCTCGGATTGCGCGGCGGCCAGTGGCGCTGCACCGTCGCTGACGACTGCCGTGCGTACCCCTGCCTCCACAAGTGCCCTGGCGGCTTCTGCCGCATTTTCAAATGTCGTTTCCAGCAGGGCACTGGCCTCGGAACGGTTGGTGAACACTATGTTCAATCGTTTGAGCAGCGGAGCAAGCCGGCCAGCTTTCGCAATTGATACTGTATCTGCAGCAATCAACCGATGTTCGGCACCTTGAGAAATATCGTCAAGAACATTCCGGTTCAGATTAGCATCGAGGAACCAGAGGTTCGCAGAGGCGATCTCCGGAGAGGAGAAGTCGAAGTGGGCAAATGTCAGTGCTTCAGTCAGGCGTGTGTCGACGAGAGCGGCTGCCAGATTGCCATCCGGATTGTGCAAGGCAAGGTACGTTGCGGTTGGATATGTGCCATCACGTCTGACCATGGAGAGGTTCAGGTTGCGAGAAGGCAGCGCAGACATCAGGAAGGCTCCATCACTGTCTTCTCCGATACTTCCGCAGAGAGCAGTCCTGGTACCCAGCGAGGCTAGGACACGAGCGACATTGACTGCGACACCACCGGGTTGCGCCGCAATTTTTCCCGGGGTGGATGTGTCGGCGCGAATGGCGTGAGTTGCATGGCCAATCCGGTCGAGATGAATGCCGCCAAATGCGGCCACGACGGGTCCGGTATCAGGCATCTTGGGATGTTCCTGTTGGGTCATTTTGTTGTCTGAGCCCTATCAGCCGACGGATTGTCGCGCAATTGGTAACCTCCACTTATCTGGATGCCGGTTTTCAGGTGGATGTGATTGTCTTTCACGCATTGGAGTGGAAACTGGAGATTACGATTCGGATCTACCGGCAGAATTAAGGATGCTCTGATGATCTGGCTGGGGCGAGGTTTTTTTCGGAACAAAGTGTGAATAAATTATAAAAAAATAATAAAAAACAAATATTTACATTGCTATTGCCAAATGAGAACAAAGTGGGTACATTGCTCGACATTGCAACTGGATCGCTCACGTGGAATAAGGGGCCTCAGTCTATGTCACAACCATCACTTCGCCTGGTCGAGGGCTCTCAAATGGATAAATCAAAAGCGCTGGATGCGGCGTTGTCACAAATTGAACGTGCCTTTGGTAAGGGCTCCATCATGCGGATGGGGGAGGGGCAGGTTGTCGAAATTGAAGCTGTTTCGACCGGTTCGCTCAGCATTGATATTGCGCTGGGTATTGGCGGGCTTCCCAAGGGGCGGGTCGTCGAGATATACGGCCCAGAATCCTCTGGTAAGACGACATTGGCGCTTCACACCATTGCCGAAGCTCAGAAAACTGGCGGTATTTGTGCCTTTATCGACGCTGAACATGCGCTTGATCCGCTCTATGCCCGGAAACTTGGTGTTGATATCGATCAGTTGCTGATTTCACAGCCCGATGCCGGTGAACAGGCGCTGGAGATTGCCGACACGCTCGTCCGCTCCGGCGCCGTTGATGTTCTTGTGGTCGATTCCGTTGCCGCTCTGACACCACGAGCGGAACTGGAAGGGGAAATGGGGGATTCGCTGCCGGGTCTGCAAGCGCGTCTGATGAGCCAGGCTTTGCGCAAATTGACAGCTTCCATTTCCAAATCCAAAACCATGGTGATTTTCATCAACCAGATCCGGATGAAGATTGGTGTGATGTTTGGCAGTCCGGAAACGACAACGGGTGGTAACGCTCTTAAATTTTACGCTTCTGTCCGGCTTGATATTCGCCGCATCGGAGCGATTAAGGATCGCGATGAAATCGTCGGCAACCAGACGCGGGTGAAGGTTGTCAAAAACAAGATGGCGCCGCCGTTCAAACAAGTCGAGTTTGACATCATGTATGGTGAGGGCATTTCAAAGACGGGCGAACTGCTTGATCTGGGTGTGAAGGCCAATGTGGTTGAAAAGTCCGGGGCATGGTTCTCCTATAACAGTGAACGTTTGGGGCAGGGGCGAGAGAATTCCAAGAAATTCCTTCGGGAAAACGAGGATATTGCTCAGGAAATTGAATTGGCCATTCGCCAGAATGCCGGATTGATTGCCGAAGTTATCAGTGACCCACCTGAAAATGACGATGACAGTGATGATTGAAGCTTGAAATAGCTCTGACTATCAGAGCATTATTGTCAGTGTTCTGGCGCCCGCCGACAACAATCGGCGGGCGCCAGTGCGTTTTATACTGTCCAGATTCGGGTTGATACTCTCCAAGCCGTCTCGTCATTGTGGACAGTGCGACGGACTGAGGGTAAAACCCGCAAAAGCAAATGCTTGGGGTAAGGATCCGCAAGGTTGAAGTCAGAAACTGCGTCCGGAGTACAGTTCCGGATGGCAACAAGAGGTCGAGCGACGTAAATGAGTGGCGTGAACGAAATAAGATCGGCATTTTTCGACTACTTCGCCAAAAACGGTCACGAAGTGGTTGAATCTGGGCCGCTCGTCCCCCGCAACGATCCGACCTTGATGTTCGCTGCAGCGGGCATGGTGCAGTTCAAAAACGTGTTTACCGGGCTGGAAAGCCGTCCCTACAGCCGAGCTGTTACCGCGCAAAAATGTGTGCGAGCCGGTGGTAAACACAATGATCTGGATAATGTCGGATATACGTCGCGCCACCATACATTTTTTGAAATGCTCGGCAATTTCTCCTTTGGTGATTACTTCAAGGAGCAGGCAATTGAATTGTCCTGGAATCTGATCACCAAAGAATTTGGTCTACCCAAGGACCGACTTATTGCAACGGTCTATGCAGAAGATGAAGAAGCTTACAGCCTCTGGAAGAAGATTGCGGGCCTTTCGGACGACCGTATCATTCGCATTGCGACTTCGGATAATTTCTGGTCGATGGGTGACACCGGCCCGTGCGGTCCCTGCTCGGAAATTTTCTATGACCACGGCGACGCTATTCCTGGTGGGCCCCCGGGGTCTCCTGAAGAAGATGGCGACCGTTTCGTAGAAATCTGGAATCTGGTTTTCATGCAATATGAGCAGGTTGCCAGGGATGACAGGCAGCCCCTGCCAAAACCGTCTATCGATACCGGCATGGGACTGGAGCGTATCGCAGCCGTCATGCAGGGTGTTCATGACAACTACGATATCGACCTTTTCCGCGCATTGATTGGCGCCGTTGAAGCGGCAACAGGCAGAAAGCCGGTCGCTTCTCATCGCATCATTGCTGATCACTTGAGGGCAACAAGTTTTCTCATCGCTGCGGGTGTACTGCCCTCAAACGAGGGGCGTGGCTATGTTCTTCGCCGTATCATGCGCCGGGCCATGCGCCATGCTCAGCTGCTGGGCGCACAAGAGCCATTGATGTACAAGCTCGTCCCGAGCCTCGTTCGTGAAATGGGCCAGGCATATCCGGAGTTGGTGCGGGCCGAAGCAATGATTGAGGAAACGCTGAAGCTCGAGGAAAGCCGGTTTCGCAAGACCTTGGCGCGAGGCCTTTCGTTGTTGGATGAAGCCACCGGCACGTTCGATGAGGGCGCTGAACTTGACGGCGAAACGGCCTTCAAGCTCTATGATACCTATGGATTTCCGCTCGACCTGACACAGGATGCCCTGCGTTCGCGCGGTATTGATGTCGATACGGACGGCTTCAACGTTGCGATGGAGCGCCAAAGGGCCGAGGCTCGTAAGGCCTGGGCGGGGTCAGGCGACGCTGCAACAGACACCATCTGGTTTGCGATCAAGGAAAAGGTCGGTGCTACCGAATTCCTTGGGTATGAAACAGAAAATGCAGAAGGCATTGTTGCCGTTCTTGTTCAGGACGGGGCAGAGGTATCCTCACTCAAAAAAGGCGAGTCCGGCTTTGTTGTCCTCAATCAAACCCCGTTTTATGGGGAATCTGGAGGTCAGGTCGGCGATACCGGGTGGTTGGTGACACCGGATGCCCGCGCGCGCGTTGAAGATACGCAGAAAAAAGTGGATGGTTTGTTTGTCCACTCCGTAACAATTCAAGAAGGGACACTGACTGTTGATGATGCGGCGGAACTGAGTGTTGATCACGACCGTCGTGCCGTGATCCGCGCCAATCATTCTGCAACGCACTTGGTTCATGAAGCACTCAGAAACGTCCTTGGCGATCATGTGGCTCAGAAGGGCTCCCTTGTGACGCCCGATCGGCTCCGGTTTGATTTTTCCCATCAAAAACCAATGTCCGATGGCGAAATTGCCAGAGCGGAAGAGCTGGCGAATGGCATTATTCTTCAAAATGCGCCGGTCGAGACCCGCCTGATGGCAGTGGACGATGCCATTGAAGCCGGCGCAATGGCGCTGTTTGGCGAAAAATACGGGGAAGAGGTGCGGGTTGTTTCCATGGGAACGGTGCGGGGAGGCGAAGGTGCCGGAAAAACGTATTCACGCGAGCTTTGTGGCGGCACTCATGTCAACCGTACGGGCGATATCGGCCTTGTTCATCTAGTCAATGAAAGTGCGGTTGCCGCTGGAGTGAGACGCATCGAAGCCCTGACTGGCGATGCTGCCCGTGGTTATCTCGAGGATCAGAATCGTAAGGTCAGAGAAATTGCCGGGGTCCTGAAAGTCGGCACCGGTGATGTTGTTGATCGTGTGACTGCTCTGGTTGAAGAGCGCCGGAAACTCGACAAAGAACTGGGTGAGGCCAAGAAGCAACTTGCACTTGGTGGCGGCTCCTCGGAAGAACAGGCCGTTAAAGAGATTGCGGGCGTACGCGTATTGGCAAGATCCCTCAGCGGCATAAGTCCCAAGGACCTGAAAGGTCTGGTCGACGACGGTAAAAAAAGCGTCGAATCGGGCGTCGTCATCATGGCAACAGCCACTGAAGATGGTAAAGCGGGCATTGTTGTTGGTGTTACAGATGATTTGACGGACCGCTTTAACGCGGTTGACCTTGTACGCATTGGATCGGAAGCGCTCGGCGGCAAAGGTGGTGGCGGCCGTCCGGATATGGCTCAGGCTGGTGGACCAGATGCTGGCCAGACGTCAAACGCGGTTGCCGCAATTGAGGCAGCTATTGGAGACACTTGATCTTCACTCTGCAATGCCTCTCGACTGGAGATCGGTCTACAGTTTGGACAAAATTGGATTGACCGCGCGGTGCACCTGAGCAACGATATTGTATGAGAAAAAACAAGACGTTGAACGAGACCAGGCTTCGGGTTTACGAACTTCTTGAAAATGGGGCTCCGTCGGACTTCTGGAGTCGGGTAACCGACCTGTTTCTTGCGTTTCTGATCGTCGGAAATGCGATAGCCTTTGCCTTGGATACAGTGGAAAAGATCCATGAGGCGTGGGCGTCTTACATAAATATCTTCACGGTATTTTCCGGTTTTGTATTTACGGTCGAATACGTTCTCAGGCTCTGGTCTTCCGTGGAGGTGTTTCCCGGACGTCATATGCCCAACTGGCAGAAAAGATTGCGATTTGCCGTTCGTCCGCTGCAAATTGTCGATATCCTGGTGCTCTTCACATTTTGGTTTGCAACCTTTGTTCCCTATGATCTGCGGGTTCTTCGCGTTGTGCGTCTTGCGGTCTTTTTCCGCATGGCCCGTTACTCCCCGGCATTGCAGACACTGGGGGCGGTTTTACGCGCCGAATGGCGGTCGTTAACCAGCGCTCTGACGATCATGCTTTCATTGGTGCTGATTGCAGCAACCGGTATTTATTTCATCGAAGGTGATGTCCAGCCGGATAAGTTTGGCAGTGTGCCGATGGCCGCCTGGTGGGCCATTGCGACGCTGACCACCGTCGGATTTGGGGACGTCGTCCCGATAACGCCACTTGGTAAAATGTTTGGTGGTGTGATGATGATTTTCGGCTTGGGGATGTTTGCCCTGCCGATAGGTATCATGGCAACTGGATTTGCCCAGCAATCCAGTCAACGTAACTTTGTCATTTCCTGGGGGTTGGTTGCGCGGGTTCCCCTTTTTGCAAGGCTTGATAATGCAGCACTGCAGCAAATTGTGGAGTTGATGCAATCGGAAACCATAACCGCCGGAACTGTCCTTCTCAATCCTGGAGACAAGGTCGACCGCCTGATTTTCATTGTGGATGGCGAACTGCGGGTGGAAAGCGCGGAGGCGTCTCACCTGATTGGAAAAGGGTCTTTTTTTGGCGAGATGGCTTTGCTTGAAAAAAGGGCCGCAAAGGTGACCGTGACGGCACACAAAGATTGCCGACTGCTCTATCTGAAGGATTATGACCTTTCGATGTTGATGAAGCACCGTGAGGAAATACAGAGCGCTGTTCGAGCGGTTGCACGGCGTCGGCGTCGGGCAGGCTGGGGTGATTCAATCGATAAACCGGACCAGAGCGAAGAGAGAGAGTGAAGCCTTTGCTCGGCGGGAAAGTTAATTTGTCGAGAGGTCGGAAATGGCAGGTGCAACCAATTCTATGCGGTTGGTTGCGATGCCCCCTTGATATTGAGGTGGCATGGCAAGAAGCGCCTGCTGAGTATCAATCCCCTGTATCTGTTGTTCTCGGGTAAATTCTTCAATCAGAAAGTAGGTTGTTCCTGCGTTTTCGAACCGGTTGTGAAACCGGTGCGGCCAACCCGGTAGCCAATCAATGTAATCGGCGGGCAGAAGTAACACGGTCTCTTTGCAAACCTCAGGTACGATGGTCAGCCATCCCAAAAGGACATATTGATCCAGGCAATCCCGTATCCTTTTTGGTGTCGTCACCGTGAGTGATGGTATGCGGGCCTGCAGAGCATTAATTGGTTTATCATCGCCCAGAACTATAATGTTTTTCAGTATTTCCGGCGCGTATCCTTTCAGGTACGCCGCAAGAATGTTGCCGTCATTTTCCTTTTCGGAACGAAGATTGAGGATGATACGCCGAATGGGAAAACGCTGGATGATATCATCCAGGCTGGGCATGAGACCCACACCACGGTAGCGAAACGGATAGCTCAATCCCCTGTCGGCTGTGTACCCATATCCGATGTCCAGCCGCTTGAGTTGGCTCATCGTATAGGTTCGGGTTTCGCCTGCTCCGTTGGTTCGGCAATTCACGACGCTGTCACGGAACACCGCAAAGTCGCCGTCGATAGTCGGCTGTATATCGATTGCAATTAGATCGGCCCCGGCGCTGTAGGCGGCTTCAAGAGCTGGAATAGTGTTCTCTATGAATGGCGGGGCGCCATCTTGAACAGCATTTGCCACACATTCATCGGCATCTCTGGCACCCTGTTCAAATGGATGGTGTATACCGCCAATGGAAAGCAATACCGGATCTTGGACGTTTTCCTGACCCAAAAGGCCAGGCACCCAGCTGGCGTTGACTATATACAAGGTCGACAATGCGGTCAGAACGACAAGGAGCACACTCCTGACAGCCATTTTTGTTTGTCCCCCGTGATTCGTTCAACGCCGTTCAGCCCACCCAATCTTAATCTAATTTCAGATTTGGGCTTAGGCGTGTCCGGATCGCAAAATTCGGTCAATATTCCGGCAAAACTGTGGATACGCTGATTCCCCGGTGCGGCAGTTCATCCATTGCGAGTATGCGCTCGGCAGGAGATGTTTTCCACTTGCAAAACAATCAATTTATTGTATGTTCTCTATTTGTTCCAAATCAATCAACAGACGGTTTAAATGATGGACCAGCGGATGACGATGGTCACGCTTGGCGTGGGCGATATTGCCAGGGCTGCTGATTTTTACGAAAGGCTGGGATGGGTAAGAAAAGTTGCTCGTCACAAACATACGTGTTTTTTTCAGCTTAATGGAATGATGCTTGCCTTGTATCCTCGAGCGGCCCTCATGGATGAAGGGCGCGAGGAGCGGCAGATTGAAAAGGGTTTCGCCGGTGTGAGTCTTTTGCTCAGTTTGTGTGACGATGAGGCGGTGGACAAAATTTTTCAGGTTGCGGAACAGGCTGGTGCGACCATATTGCGGCGCCCTGCCAAGGTGTTCTGGGGCGGCTATTCAGCTTACTTCTCTGATCCGGACGGCTATATGTGGGAAGTAAACCACAATCCGTTTGCAACGTTGGATGAACAGGACAAATCGTTGGCTCAAACCGGCATGGCCTCCAATTCATAACTCGATCTTCAACGGCGTCAGCCAGATTGGCCTGCTTGTTCCGATGTCAAATGCAGTCGCGCAACGCTTGCGTCAGTTTGCTGCAGGCGGCATTGTCGACCGGCTGTTCTATAGAATTTGCTCCAGTTTACATCGTCTGATCAAGGGATACAGACCATCATGAGTGAGCGGTTGGCGCCGAATATGGAAGTTCTTAAACAGAGCGATGTGGATTGCCATCCTATGTTTCGCACGGCGCCCTCATCCGTCAGCTTCAAAAAGGTTCGTAAGAGACTTCTGCGAAGCACCAGGCAGGTCATAGACGATTACAGAATGGCAGCGAGTGGCGGAAAATGGCTGGTTTGCCTGTCTGGGGGAAAAGACTCCTACACCCTTCTCTCCATTCTTCTTGATCTCAAATGGCGCGGTTTGCTTGATGCAGAGCTGCTCGCCTGCAATCTGGATCAGGCGCAGCCGGGGTTTCCACCGGAAGTATTACCCGAATTTCTTGAGAAAAACGGCGTCGACTATGTCATTGAGCGGCGCGACACATACTCTGTTGTAACGGAGAAAGTTGCAGCCGGAAAAACATATTGTGCACTGTGTTCTCGGTTGCGCCGGGGACATCTCTACAGGATCGCCAGGGAACAAAACTGTACGGCGGTTGTTCTGGGCCATCACCGGGATGATATTCTGGAGACGTTTTTCTTGAATTTTTTCTACGGGGGGCGCCTTGCAGCCATGCCACCCAAACTGATGAACGAGGAGGGGGATTTGCTGCTCCTGAGGCCGCTGGCCTATTGTTTGGAAAGCGATATTTCCCGCTTTGCGGCTTTGATGGACTTTCCGATTATCCCCTGTGACCTGTGCGGTTCGCAAGACGGGCTGCAGCGACAGCGCGTCAAGGCTATGCTGGGTGCATGGGAGCAGGAGCAACCGGGGCGGACACAGGTTATGTTTCGCGCGCTGAGCAACACACGACCCTCTCATCTCCTTGACCGAAATTTATTTAATTTTGAAAACCTTGGAGTTAACCGGTTGGATACCAGCCAAATCTGACCAACCGGTAAATTAGCCGACGAAAAACGCCACCAGCCGGTTCAAAGTGCGAGCAGCAATCCGCTGAGTACAGTTGTTAATGTCAATGCACCGAGAAAACTCATTGCTGTAATAAAGGCGACCATTAAAGTTATCAGCACGGCTATTTCCCCTCTTTCCAAATTGAAAGTACAAGCAATACGGCTGTTACTCTGACGTACCCCGTCTGAATTGGGTCTGAGGTTTATGTTCAGGCCCTGTTCATCCACCTGACACAGTCTTATCGAAATTCAAAAGCGGCGGATGTAAAAAAATTCAGTAAATTCGTCTAACTGAAAAGCAGCATACCATTTGCATCGTGCACCGTCATCATATCAAAAGCCACACTTGGTCCATATGATCTGAAACACAGATGTCCTCAATTAAGCCTCGTGAAAATAATGGTATCCAAACTGGCGACGAGTGCCAAGAACTTCAAAGTTCCACAATTTAAATTCTTTTAATATCAAATACTTACGGTTAACTGATGCGCTCTGCAAAATGTAACGTTGCCAATGCGCATCATTGAACAAGAAAAACCGCCCTGTTGGGCGGTTCTTCCACATTCTCGATCTTCGTCAGGGTGTTAGGAAGCCTGTTCGGCCGTCGTGAGACCCTTGTCAGACAAAAACTGCTGAAGCTCTTTGGCTTGAAACATTTCGCGGATGATGTCGCATCCACCGACAAACTCGCCTTTGACATAAAGCTGAGGAACGGTGGGCCAATTTGAGAAGTCTTTGACGCCCTGGCGAATGCTGTCATCTTCCAGAACGTTAACGCCTTTGTACGTTACGCCAAGATAGTCCAGAATCTGGACAACCTGACCTGAGAATCCACATTGGGGAAAGGTCGGTGTGCCCTTCATGAACAGCACAATATCATTGGTCTTGACTTCGTTGTCTATCCACTCAGAAATTCCACTCATATTCGATTTCCTTTCGTTCTGCCGGGGGCAAGTTCCGACGAGCGAGTTCATTGTTGATCAGGTATTCAGTCCGACCAGGCTGATTCTCGCGATTACCAAATCGCGAAAAGTGCTCCAAGTCTTTGTTTTATCACGTATCATTATTTCAGATGTGCTTCAAACTTTTCGGGATAAGCATTAGTCTGGCGCACTTGTCTGGAGAGCAAGCGCATGGAGTGCACCGCCCATATTTCCTTGAAGGGCGTCATAGACCATCTTGTGTTGCTGGACACGGGTTTTTCCGCGAAAAGACTCGGAAATCACCACCGCAGCGTAATGGTCTCCATCCCCGGCAAGATCCCGAATTTCGATCTTTGCGTCCGGCAGCGCATCCTGAATCATCTTTTCTATTTCTCTTGAATCCATCGCCATAGACGCGAGCTCCTTTATCATTGCCTAACGGCCTTCAGCGACTCACTTCAATCAGGAATCGGCCATATAGTCTGGAAACCAAGTTTCGTGAGTTTCGCGCAACTTTGCAATGGATATGGATAACACGCCTTCCACTGTCAAATCCGTACCGGAGGTTTTGCCGATCGACTTGACTGAAACGCCTGACTTTACTGCCGTCTCAAGTACTGTTCCGGTGTCAGCTGCAGGGACAGCTAGAACATACCTTGCCTGGTCTTCACCGAAGAGCAGTGAATGATCTGCATCGGGAACGGTGATTGTGCACCCAATGTCGCCATTGAGGGTCATCTCAGCGAGACAAATTGCCAGACCACCCTCGGATATGTCGTGACAACTTTTTACCAGACCTTGTCGGATAAGTGCACTGACGAAGTCACCGTTCTTTTTTTCCCGAACCAAATCCACAGGAGGAGGGGCCCCTTCTTCCCGTTGCAGACAGTCCCTCAGGTAAGCCGATTGTCCCAAATGCGTCCCATGACCACCCACAAGAAGGATGTCGTGTCCGTTTTCCAGGAATGCCGCAACCGCGTGGTTTCGAACATCCGGCAACAAACCGACACCGCCTATCGCGGGTGTGGGCAGGATCGCTTCGCCGTTGGTTTCGTTGTAAAGTGATACGTTGCCTGAAACGATCGGGAAATCGAGTTGATCGCAGGCTTCGCCAATTCCCTTGATGGATTCAACCAGAGTTCCCATGATGTCGGGACGTTCCGGATTGCCAAAATTCAGATTGTCGGTTGCGGCAAGGGGTTCGGCCCCCACAGCGCAGAGGTTGCGCCAGCACTCAGCAACCGCCTGCTTGCCGCCTTCGTACGGGTCCGCTTCGCAATAGCGGGGCGTCACATCAACCGCAAAGGCGAGGCCTTTGTCCTTGCCCTCCACCCGGATCACACCAGCATCGCCACCTGGCGTCTGCAGCGTGTTGCCCTGCACCAGCGTGTCATATTGCTCGTATACCCAGCGTCGCGAAGACCCTTCTGATGAACCGAGAATGTCAAGAAGTGCCTGATTGTAGTCTTTGGGTTCCGGCACGGCATCGCTGGTCAGGATTGCCGGCGCATCACTAGGGACCCACGGACGGTCATATTCAGGCGCCTCATCGCCGAGTTCCTTGATCGGCAGATCAGCGACGACGTCACCGTGATGTCGGACAACAAAACGGAGCGTGTCCGTCGTCGTCCCGACAATGGCAAAGTCCAGCCCCCATTTTTTGAATATGCCGGCTGCTTCCTGTTCCTTCTCGGGTTTCAGGACCATGAGCATGCGTTCCTGGCTCTCAGAGAGCATCATCTCATAGGCACTCATATGGTCCTCGCGAACGGGAACCTTGTCCAAATCCAGATCGACGCCCAGATTACCTTTCGCCCCCATTTCGACAGCAGAGCAGGTCAGGCCGGCCGCTCCCATGTCCTGAATGGCGATCACCGCACCGGAGGCCATCAATTCCAGGCTGGCTTCAAGCAGGCATTTTTCGGTAAAAGGATCACCGACCTGCACGGTCGGTCGCTTCTCTTCAATCTGGTCATCGAACTCTGCTGAAGCCATGGTGGCGCCGCCCACACCGTCACGCCCAGTTTTTGCCCCCAGATAAACAACCGGCAGGCCCACCCCCTTGGCCTCGGAGTAAAAAATCTTGTCGGTATCTGCGATGCCGGCAGCAAAGGCGTTTACCAGGCAGTTGCCGTTATAGCGGGCATGAAAATTGACTTCGCCGCCAACAGTCGGGACGCCAAACGAATTACCATAACCGCCAACGCCAGCAACGACGCCGGACAGTACATGTTTGGTTTTTGGATGATCGGGCTCACCAAAGCGTAAAGCGTTCATTGCGGCGACGGGACGGGCCCCCATCGTAAAGACATCCCGCAAAATTCCACCCACACCGGTAGCCGCGCCCTGATACGGTTCAATGTAGGAGGGATGGTTGTGGCTCTCCATCTTGAAAATGACTGCCTGGCCGTCACCGATATCCACCACACCGGCATTCTCGCCTGGCCCCTGGATGACACGCTCTCCGGAAGTTGGTAGCGTCTTCAGCCATTTTTTGGAGGATTTATAGGAACAATGCTCGTTCCACATAGCCGAAAATATGCCGAGTTCGGTGATGCTTGGCTCGCGCCCGATCAATTGCAGGATACGCTCATATTCGTCGGGTTTCAGTCCGTGTTCTGCGATAAGGTCGGCAGTGATTTCGATGTCGTTCGGGATCATGAGCGGGCCGCAGGTTTGTTGGGAAGGATCGGGCGCCTGTCCAAGGCGGTATCTTGAGCCGCCGTTTAGCAGATAGCATGCACCACGGCAAATATTCAGAGCAAATTCGTTTGTAAAATGCCCAGCCGACGCACCGGCTCGAATTCCAGATGCCTCTTTGAAAGGCCGGCATCCCAATAAGAGGATAAAGCGATGGACGAAACGCAAATCTGGCTCGAAAAGCTGAAAATACAAGAGCTTTTATCGCACTATGTTCAGACACTTGACGGCAGGGATCCCGAAGGTTGGGCGAAAACCTTCACTGTAGATGGTGTATTCCAGATGGGTGACGTTTCTGTTGTGGGCCGCACGAAACTTGCCGCCATTGCAAAAGCCCTCAATGAGCATGTCGGAACACGCCATGTAACAACATCGCCTTGCTATGAAATCAACGAAGGAGGCGGCAGCGCCCAGGGTCAGATTACGATGGTTGCGACGATCGCCACACCGAAGGGATACCGGATATTTGCGGCCGGGCGCTATGTTGATCGGCTGAAGAAGATTGACGGCGAATGGTTGCTGGCACGGCGGCAGGTGATTCACGAAACACTTCCGAACGACCCGTCTGTATCGGTTGACAGTGCGGATCCGATTGTGTTGGAGACAATGCGCCCGGTGTTTGACGCGGTCAGTCGGATTGGCGAAACAGTCTAGCGATTTCAATAAGAAACACGTCTTACATTGAAACCGGTTCCGGGCCGCATGGTTCAGCCAGGCGACCTCCGCACATGGCTGCAGGAACGCCTGTTGTGCCGGGAAAACTGATCGGCAGATTGCGTTGTACCCGAACTGCAAGGTAGGCAAAACACTCTGCTTCAAGGGCATCACCGCGCCAGCCATAGTCTTCTGACATTTTCGGTGTGATTTTCGCGCGCTGCCTCAATTCTGTGACGAGCGTCGGGTTTTTGCGCCCCCCACCACACAGGATGAGCGATCGTGGCCGGTGGGGCAAAACATCGAGCGCCCTGCCAACCGCGGCGGCTGTAAAGGCAGTCAATGTCGCTGCTCCGTCCTCGAGCGAGAGCCCCTCCGCCATATCGGCCGTAAAGTCGTTTCTATCGAGCGATTTGGGAAAGGGCTGAAGCAAGTATGGATGGTCCAGGAGTCTCTTCAGCCTGTCTTCATCGACCAGGCCTTTTTTAGCGGTCGCGCCATTTCGGTCCATCGCGCCCAGACCATGGGCGTTCATCCAATCATTGATCGGTGCGTTGGCAGGTCCGGTGTCAAATCCGACAATACTGTCCCGACCATCCGTCCAGGTAAGGTTCGCCACCCCGCCAAGATTGAGAACTGCCGTGTCGAGGTCTGCATTCATTTTTCGCAGCAGCGCCGCATGATAAATGGAGGAGAGGGGGGCACCTTGACCTCCGGCAGCCATGTCGGCGGACCGAAAATCAAACGCAACAGGCGTTTGCAGGCAGTCTGCCATCAGTTTACCGTCTCCCAACTGCCGCGTTTGCCCATGCTTGCTGGAAGTCGGAGCCCGGTGCAGTACCGTCTGACCGTGAAATCCAATGATGGCAATATCCTTCATCGAAAGGCCTGCTTCAATCACGACGTCACGAACCGCTTCGGATTGTGCTTTTGTGAGAGCGTGTTCAGCTTGAGTAAAGACGTCGGGTTCGTTTTGATCGAATTGCCATGACTGCGCAGCAGAAAACGCTTCTGCAATCTTCTTGTTGACGTCTTGCCGATAGGGTTTCAAGGCAAAGTGCCCGAATTCCTGAACCGACACACCATCGGTTCTGATCAGGGCGACGTCAATATCGCCATCCAACACCGTGCCGGTCATCAATCCAACCGCCCAGACCGGTTCTGTCATCGAACGCCCCTTTTCAGTCACATCAGTATTTCGCGAACAAGGCTTGGTCGATTAGTCGAATGGTCCGTCAATTACCTGCTGCATGGAATAATTTGCCAAGAGTTTTTCACGGTGCCATTCAGCGGCCATGGGCGTATTGGCATATTCATGGAAACACGGTGTGCCAAGTGTGTAGTGAAGAAGCTTGGCGTCCGGATTTGGTCCCAATTCATCAGGCAACCAGTTCCATTCTATGGGCAGTTCTCCGATCAAATCGTCAGTGAGCCAGGTGAAACGGTGCAATTGTGCTCCGGTTGCCTCCATCACAAAATCCGGTGTCACCGTTCGGTTTGCTGGATGGCCGCAGTTCCAGAGGACGACACTTGACCAGTTTTTTCTCGGGTAGTCTTCGTTTTTAGATCCCAGATATTTTGTTTTTTGTTTTGTTTTATAGTCATGATGTACGCACATGACCGCTTTGGTTTCGTCGCGCATTGCGAACAGCTTCGCGATATCGTCACGAGCGATCATATCGCCATCGAGAAAGAGCGCCCATCCGTTGTAATTCATCAGATGCGGGATCAGAAATCTTGTGTAGATAAAATGATTGGAACCGTCGGTGTGGGTTTCCTGATACGTTTTAAGATTGTGAAGTGAGATCGGTGAGATCGCAAGCATGTCACTCGACAAACGTGTCAGACTGTTCGTACAGACATGATATGCAACAGCTTCCCTGGGATCGAAACCGATGAAAATATTGAGCATCTTATTTAACTCCTGAATCATAATTGGGCAGGAAACTATTGGTATCCAATAGAGGAATCAACGGCATATGTTTTCGCGCGCATCACTGAGTTTTATGGTTTGAAGGTCAACCCCGTCACCTAATATCATCTCAATCATTATTTGTGTGTCCTATTGAGATGAATTGCAGTTTCCGGAAGAAAAAGATTGTCGCGTCGTATTGTGCTGTGAAGGGTGTTTCGCAAGGATTTTTGTAACTTTCCCAATGAATTTGGGTAAATTGAGATGCTGCGGTTCCACGCCAAAGCCCATGACGGCACGAATCGTCAGTGCCAATACGGTCATGTCGTCGCCGGAAGGAACTGTTCAGCGTTCTATCGTGGACTTTGGGCTGTGCGGGTGCGGACGCCAATTCCTGAGATAATTCCACATGCCTCTCCATGAAGGCTTTAGGTCTGCCTCAACGAGAGTCCTGGTTTTTTCCGCGCCCTTTGCGTAGCTGCTGGAAACGAAGTCGGAATCAGGATCCACGCCTACTTTGAACAAATAAGCATCCTTGTGATTCTGATGTATCAGCGAACATCCCAGCGCTGCCATCATTCCGATTAGTGCATCGTGCGTGAAATAGTATTTATGTGCGATATGAAAATGCTGCAGCCATTGCCTTGATCGTTGCCGGTCGATGATTGGTGTTGCAACCAACAATAAACCGTTTTCTGTACAACAATCCCGAACAATTTCACCCATTTGGGTAACCGGATCGATCATATGTTCAATGACATGCGAAACAACGACAAGGTCGTATTTTAAAGTGCTGTCATATGGCAGGATGCCCTGCGCATAGGCAAATTGACTGTATTCACCCTCGACTTCGTGAAGCGAAATACTTTTCCCCAAAGACCTTAACTCGGATGTTTTGCCACCAGCTCCCCCTCCAAAATCAAGAACGGTAGAAAACTCTTCTTTGAACTCAGACAAAAACGGCGACAGGGACTTTTTTCGCTGCTCGTTAAACAGCTGCTCTGGTGTCCTGCCTTCGCGTTTCACTTTTCCATAAACTTGGCCGTAATAATGTGCTGCAGTTTCCTCTGAAAAGTAAGGATTTGCGCGCAACGTTCCACAGCCTGAGCATGCAACTATCGGTAAAAAATTTCGGTGCCGAGAGACTGTTGAAATAAGATAGGATCTTGTGTTTCCGCATATACATTTGGTGAAACGGAAATCGTGATTTTCGATATGCGGGAACTCATCAAATTCTTCTCTGTACTTGTGGCGATTGTTGTTGAAATCAAAAAGCACTTTGGCAAACCCGCTCAGGATATGAATTGCATTGCTGGTATAAAGTGGGCAAAGCATCTGTCAATCGAAACGTCGAGATGCGCTCAGGATAAAAAGATGCGCCGAGATGCAAACATATCTGCAGTGGAAGATGATTAATTGAAATCAATCATAAATATCGGATGTTTATGAGCTAATTTTATCTATCGAGACCGAAAATTCTGCTCTTCGTTTTTGCGCTGGAATGTGTGAGCTTGTTGTAAAAATAGTGTTTTGCACGCTTTTCCAAGAACCGGGCACAATATTCCAACTGACCTGCCAAGGGACGTTGCGCCAACGCGCCGGGAGTTTGATGCCTTACAATTTTTCCTTCTGCCGTAAGATCACTCATCCAACTCTTTTCGGCTGACCAATCATGGGTTTTCTGCTTACCTTGATGAGTGAAACCAAAAAGATGAATTTCGGCTTTTGGCAGGATGTCCAGAAACTCAGCAATAATAGAAGCACCGGATGTCGGATTGCTCCTCTGGCAAGCATCATACGTCGCCAGGTGTTGCCGCGCTTTGGTAATTGGATCAAAACCAAGGTAACGTGGCCGACATTCTCTTTCAAAAAGCCAGTCTACCTTTCCGTTTTCCTCGATGTCGTTTACCCAGACTTCCTTGGTGCGGTGAAGAGCAATTGGATTGATCCGTTTGCTCATGTAAACCCGTGCTCGGTTGAGCATTAAGACATCGACTCTCTGCCCGGCAGCACCGCACGCCGGGGCGCTGTTGAATCGTAAAACAAGGTCGGCAGCATCGATATGAGGCGCGTCCGTTTTGGAAATTGGGCCATTGCCGACAACGGAAATTTTCTTTATTTCCCCTGCATCTAAGACGCTGCTGTCCATGCGTGTTCTCAAGTCGTTGTCAAAAAAGAATCAAGTAGTATTTAACTTTCATCTGCCTGCCGTGTCACGTTGGCTTTTGATGCACAATCAACTTGGTGTTCGTCGTGGAAAGCTTGGGAACTTGATGCGTGCTGGTTTGCAGCGAGTTTCAGAGAACTGGTTTTGTGTCCTTGGAACCGGTTAGCCTACAAAACTAAATAAAGAAATTGTTGGGACAACAGATCTCTGGATGCTCAGAAGAGCAAAACCAATTGACGGTGTGCAGATAACAAGCCCATCAAGGACATCGCGCCGCACATGGTTTGGTCCGAATGTCCAGCAACTGTTGTGGCAGTCATGTTGTCTGGGTTATGCCCACCTTAAATGAAGGCCGGATAACAATAAACTGCACTATTACCTATCGAACGTCGGTCTCACATACGGTCGAGACTGTCTGGCAGTTCAGGGACAACAGTTGGCGTTCAATAGGGTTTCCAAATCCGCTGAGCTGGCTTGCAAGTTCTGAAACGTTGTTCAATCAGACTTCGACAAACAGGCCCAGCGGAACGTGAGTGGTTCTCAGACACCCTGATATGGCGTGGCTGGATTTACAGCGCGCCAGTATATTCGCCGCGAGCGGGGTACTCATTTGGGATTGCGAAGTCCAAAGCCGCGACCATGTCGCGGAAGATAGGACGAACAAACGGCATCGTCTGGACATTTGCCCAGTATAGCGTCTGGTCCGGCTTGACCAGAAATACGCCCGGTTCGGCAAACAGATCCGGTTCGACGATCCCGATTGATGTAGTTCCTCTGCTTGTTGAGATCGACAAGCCCCAATCCCGCGCTACGGGAAGCGGCAGTCCGTAACCGAAACGGATGTTTTTGTTTTCAATCTTATCGGCCATTTGCTGGGCACGGTCTTTTTCATCGCTGCTCAGTGCAATGACGGATACGCCACGCTTGTCAAACTCAGCGATCTGGCGATCCAATTCCTTGAGGTAGTTTGCACAAATGGGGCAGTGTAGGCCGCGATAAAAAACGACCAAAGTGCCAAATTCGCTACTTTCTCCGGCGAGATCGAATGTGCCGTTTTCGAGGGTTTCAACGGTAAGAGCAGGAACTGTCTGACGGGGAACGAGCATGTGGAGCTTCCATTTATTGACGGTTGTCTAATTACTTATTCTTCTCTACAAGCGTTTGGGATACAATATGTCCCATTTTGTTGATCTATCGTACCGCAGGTGGAGATTGTGCCCGAAACGACAAGGTTTGACCGGTTATCAGTGCTGATTGACCGATTCCGCATTCGAGCGCGCGTTGAACTGGGAGACGGACCGCCTGTAACGGGCGTCGCGTCGCAGCCTCGTGCCAACCTTTTTCTCGCGCCCAGGCACCATTTCCATTTCAAGGAAGAAGGTGCATTGAAGAGCAGCCTTCAGGGGGCTCATCCGAATGATCGCTGTCTTGTGTTTTTACCCGGTGCTGATCATGATCAAGACGAGTTCGTCGTGACGGAAACAGGCGTTGACATCGTCAGTGCCTATGTGGATATCGGTGGCACGGATGATCCGCTTGCACTTGCATTGCCCTCATTCATCGCATTGAATTTGAATGATTCCGAAGCTCTTTATGCAATCGCATGCATTCTTATAGAAGAGGTTCAGGCACCGCGTTGTGGTGGTGAAGCAGTCATAGACCGCCTGTGTGAAGTCATGGTCATACGACTTCTCCGGCATGCGATCGAAACCGGCGGTGCCGATGCCGGGTTACTTGCAGGACTTGGCCATGCCAATCTCGCACACGCGATTGTTGCCATTCATGAGCAACCGGGAAAATCGTGGAACCTGGAGGAACTTGCCGGACAGGCCGGGATGTCGCGGACACGCTTTGCCGATGCCTTTAGAAAGACTGTCGGTCAGACACCTGGCGACTATCTTTCTACGTGGCGGTTGACACTGGCAAGGATTGATCTGGAAAAAGGGATGCCGCTGAAGACCGTCGCGCGTCGCGTCGGGTTTTCGTCCTCTGCGGCTTTATCGCGCGCATTCAGTCGTCGTTATGGTCGTCCGCCAGTCAGGGCGACCAGGAAAGTGGCTCGGAAGCCGTTCACTGTTCCCGCAGCATAGGCAAGGCCCAACAATCAGGCGGCTGCCAATGGGGCCAACAGGCTCTTGAACAACGTACGGCCATCGATGCCGCCCTGCAGAGGATCAACGAGGTTTTCCGGGTGTGGCATCATGCCAAGAACATTCCCGTTGTCATTTATGATGCCGGCGATATCGTTAACCGATCCGTTCGGATTGGTATCCTCGGCATATCGAAACACGACCCGGTTTTCCTGCTCCAGGCGTTCAAGATCTGATGCTCCGGCAAAATAGTTGCCGTCGTGGTGAGCGACAGGACACCGCCAGACTTGATCCTTGGCGAAGGCACTGGAGAAATCGGTTTTATTGTTGACAGTTTTAAGTTTGACCTCCCGGCATA
Source organism: Stappiaceae bacterium (assembly GCA_039976075.1). Taxonomy (GTDB): domain Bacteria; phylum Pseudomonadota; class Alphaproteobacteria; order Rhizobiales; family Stappiaceae; genus JBDWFY01. The sequence continues at coordinate 120,408 of JBDWFY010000016.1, read as the reverse complement.
CGAATTTCAAATCCGCGTTGCGCATCAAAGCGCCCGGAAGTAACCCGGCTTCCGTCAGAATTTGAAACCCATTGCATACACCGAGAATGCGAACCCCCTGATTAGCCTTTACAATCAGGTCCGCGAGAATTGGGGAGCGCGCAGCGATTGCACCGGCACGCAGGTAATCCCCGTAAGAAAAACCGCCCGGAAGGGCAACAAGATCAACATCCGGCAGCATAGTTTCCTGATGCCAGACAGGAACAGCATCAACGCCGGTCGCCTCTCTGAGCGCGTACATCATGTCGCGCTCGCGATTTGAGCCCGGAAAAACGATTACCGCTGTTTTCATGGTTCAGGCCTGCAGGTCAATGGCGTAGTTTTCGATGACTGTGTTGGCAAGGAGTTTTTCGCACATGTCCGTCAGACGTGCCCTGGCGCTGTCAACATCCGCATCGGACAGGTCAATTTCAAAAATCTTGCCCTGTCGTACGCCGTCCACGCCGGAAAACCCCAGAGATCTAAGGGAATTTTCTATGGCTTTTCCCTGCGGGTCCAACACACCATTTTTCAACGTGACTGTTACACGTGCTTTCATCGTCGATCCTAAACCGTTGGATTATTCTGCTTTCACTGCACCAGAACGGGGCCGCTGCCGTGTGGGCGATCATTATCGTTCAGGATACCCAGACGTCGGGCGACTTCACGATAGGCTTCGAGCATGCCGCCCATGTCCTGGCGAAAGCGATCCTTGTCCAGCTTGTCATTGGTTTTGATATCCCAAAGTCGGCAACTGTCCGGCGATATTTCATCCGCGACAATTATTCGCATCATGTCGCCTTCAAACAGCCGGCCACATTCCATTTTAAAATCGACCAAGCGGATGCCAACACCAAGCATAAGACCGGAAACGAAATCGTTGACGCGAATGGCCAGAGCCATCAAGTCGTCAATTTCCTGCGGGCTCGCCCATCCAAAAGCCGTGATATGCTCTTCGGAAACAATGGGATCATTCAGTTCATCATTCTTGTAGTAGAATTCAATGATCGACCGGGGCAACTGCGTGCCTTCCTCGACGCCGAGGCGTTTTGAAAGAGAGCCGGCCGCGACATTGCGCACTACCACTTCAAGGGGAATGATTTCAACTTCCCGTATCAATTGTTCCCGCATGTTCATTCGGCGAATGAAGTGCGTCGGAATTCCAATCGCATTCAAATTCTGAAACACGAATTCGGAAATTCGATTGTTCAAAACGCCTTTTCCATCAACAATTTCATGCTTTTTGGCGTTGAAGGCCGTTGCATCGTCTTTGAAATGCTGGACGAGGGTTCCCGGTTCGGGGCCTTCATAAAGGATTTTTGCCTTGCCTTCGTAGATGCGGCGTCGACGGTTCATTGGCACGTACCGTGGTGTTTGGTGGAGGTTCATCTTGTTGCGGGAAACCTGTTGGTGGGCGCAAGCCAAGCGGACTTTACGCACCGATTCATGACATTTCCCCCGCAAATGCGGCGCGAACCTACCCGATCATGGTTAAAAGTACAATCATCCTGGGGAGACTGTACCGTAGAAAATTGATTCAGAACAGAAGTGCCTGTCTTGAAAGGAGGTGTTTCGGTAGTCTCGATCGCGAACGATCCTTTGTGATATCAACCACAAACGAGCGAAAAAAGATGTGCAACATACCGATTTCGCACTCTTGGTGGCGGTTGAGATTGATTTGCCGCAGTTTGGGAGATATTCAAGAGCCGAAATTCGTCCCTATCTATAAGAGGGCACACTGTTAGTGAGAGAACGAAAGTGCATGAAGCACGTATCGTATCATGGTGGCCGGCGCCGGCCAGGAATTTAGGAGAAAGCGCATGACCACGTTCGATAAGCGCGAAGATGCATTTGAAAACAAATTCGCGCATGATGAAGAACTGAAATTCAAGGCAACCGCACGCCGTAACAAGCTACTGGGCCAATGGGCTGCAGAAAAACTCGGCTATGATGGCGACAAAGTTGAAGAATACGCCAAGGAAGTTGTTCGTGCCGATTTTGAAGAGCCCGGACCGGAAGACGTCTTTCGGAAAATCCGCAAGGATTTCGATGACAATAATGTCGATCAATCGGATCATCAGATTCGCCGGACGATGGACGAATTGATGGCACAAGCGATCGAACAGATCCAAAACGACACGTGAGTAGTCGAATCATCGCCATTGTTACTGAATGATGAGTGGATTGATCGAGAACAGGGCCGCCCCAAGCGAGGCGGTCCTTTTTTGTTTCCTCAGTGCAGCATCAAGGGTCTTTTTCCTCGGAATGCCACTATCCCAGATGGCTCGTGAAGCGGGCGAAGGAAAGCAACCCCTCCGGCCAGGGGCCGTGGCCGCTTTCCTCGTTAATGTGGCCGACCTCACCGGCGTCCTGAAAATGCGAGCCCCATGCATGAGCGAAATGTTCGGCCCGGGCAAAGGCGCAGTAAGGATCATTGCGGCTTGCAATCAGGCGACTTGGAAAGGGAAGGGGATCTGTTGGCAGTGGTCCAAAGTGCTGTAGAGCAGCCGGAACGTGGGTGATCGATTCCACATCGGGCAGCCCAACCATGTACGCACCGACGACTTTACCGGTTTGAAAGTTCGAAACCGCGCGAATGACAGCCGCTACGCCCAACGAATGGGGAACCAGTATAACCGGCTTTTCTGCGCGATTGACCGCCGTTACAAGCGTATCTATCCAATCCCTCAGATGCGGGGTTTCCCAATCCTTTTGTTCAACCCGGTGCGCCGCCGACAATTTGGCTTCCCATCGGCTTTGCCAATGATCGGGCCCTGAACCCTTGTAGCCCGGGACGATCAAAACGCTTGCGTCCGATGTTTTCATCAGGTCTATCCTCCGGATGGATCAGGATTTTCCAAACACACGCTCAAAAATCGTATCAACATGTTTGGTGTGATAGCCCAAATCAAAACGACTTCTGATCTCTTCTTCGGAGAGTGCCGCCCGCACATCTTTATCAGCCAGTAATTCTTCGAGGAAATCGACTTCCGCATTTCCGGCGATCTGGTAGCTCTCCCAGACCTTCATCGCATTGCGCTGAACCAGTCGATACGACTCTTCCCGTGAGAGACCCGCCTGGGTAAGCGCCAGAAGGATACGCTGTGAGTGCACCAGTCCGCCGAGGCGATCCATGTTTCCCATCATGCGCTCGGGATAGACCAGCAGCTTGTCAATTACTCCGGTAAGACGCACCAAAGCAAAGTCGAGGGTTATCGTTGCATCAGGGCCAATCACGCGCTCGACGGAAGAATGGGAGATATCCCGTTCGTGCCACAGTGCGACATTTTCCATTGCGGGAATGCAGTAGGACCGTACCATCCGGGCCAGTCCGGTCAGATTTTCCGTCAGAACCGGATTCCGCTTATGCGGCATGGCGGACGAGCCCTTCTGCCCTTTGGAGAAAAACTCCTCGGCTTCGAGAACTTCTGTGCGTTGCAAGTGGCGAATCTCCGTGGAGATGCGCTCAACGGAAGAAGCAACTACAGCAAGTGTGGCAAAGAACATGGCATGGCGGTCGCGCGGGATAACCTGCGTCGAGACCGGTTCGGGTGTCAGGCCCATTGCCTTTGCAACATGTTCTTCGACGACAGGATCAATATTAGCAAACGTTCCCACAGCGCCGGATATGGCGCATGTAGCCATATCGGCGCGCGCCGCAATGAGCCGGTCACGATTGCGATCCATTTCGGCGTAGGCCTGCGCCAGCTTGAGACCGAACGTTACCGGTTCAGCGTGAATGCCGTGAGAGCGGCCGATGGTGACAGTGTCACGGTGTTCGATCGCACGGCGTTTCAGAGCTGCGAGCAGACCTTCGAGGTCTTCCAGAAGCAAATCTGCGGCTCGCACACATTGGACGTTGTAGCAGGTGTCCAGAATGTCGGAAGACGTCATTCCCTGATGGACAAACCGGGCCTCTGGCCCGATGATCTCAGCCAGGTGCGTCAGGAATGCGATCACATCATGTTTTGTTTCCCGTTCGATTTCATCGATTCTCTCGATATCTAAATCAGCGGGTCCACCTTTTTCCCAGATTGTTCTGGCGGCTTCCTTTGGAATGACGCCCGCTTCAGCCAGCGCATCGCAGGCATGGGCTTCGATTTCAAACCAGATACGGAATTTTGTTTCAGGAGACCAGATAGCGACCATATCAGGCCGCGCATAACGCGGGATCATCGGTAGTCCTTCGATTTATGGGTAAACACTCGCACTGCATCTACCAGAGGAGCCGACCAAGCTCAATCGCGGCGGTCCAATTTGTCTTGCGAATTTACGAACCACAATCCCGCCGCAAACAAAAACAGCAACACGGCCGGCATCATGCCATGCAAGCCCCAGAGCAAAAACAGGTAAAATGAAACCAGAAATGTAACGAGGCTCTGTATGAAAAACTCAGCGGTGAAGGGTGATTCGTGCCACTGGGCAAAGTAAATGCGATAGTCGAAAAAATAAATGAGCGCGGTCATGCCATACGTTCCCGCAGCCAAAAATACCGTCATGGCAGCAAACCGAGCGGAACGCTGTTTTCGAAAGCGGGCGACAAAAGCCGCCAGTGCATAGGCTGCGAAACCACCGGAAAACGCCCCAAGAGTAGTTATTGTCAGTATCCGGAATGTTCGTGCACTAAACGGTTGCTCGCGGAAAAAAATGACAAATGCGATCGCAGTCGCGAAAACCAGCGACCACACAATCGCAAATTTCAGAGATCTGACAAAAGGCGTGCCATCAGTGCGCGGTTGTGCCGGGAGGTCGGAACGTGAATTTTTGATCAATCTTTACCCTGCGTGGCAGCTTGTTTTCCCATTCACGGTCACAGGACCGATCGGCATCTGCTTATAAGTTGGCACCGGGCTCAACCGTATAGACAGCGCGAGCCGGTATTTAGCACGCAGGGAGGGAAGAAAACAGTCTGGCCTGTGAACTCACGCAATTGCCTGACGCTTCATCACCGGGATTTTCGAAGATGAGCATGGCTAAGAGCGTTGGATCACGGAGGCTGCATCAGGCTCGATAGCGGGTCAGCAGTTTGGTTTTCTTGCTGTGCCAATAGACCGAGTGAGGTGCAAGGCGGATCTGATCGTTTTCGAAAACGTAGTCAGTTCGGGTTTCCTGCCCCTCAAACGGACCGTACATATCTTTGGGCACTTTCCATACGACGCCATCGCCGCATGCCTCAGCCAGATCGTGCTTACGGAAACTGGCCGCAGGAGGTGTCGGAAAGGCGGGCGTGAAATTCCGGGTCGTATAATATCGGTGACGCCAAAGCGAGAGGATGCGCGTACACAGTGTCCGATAGCGATGATTTAAATTTTCACGCTCGTTTATTGATCCATCGCCGAGCGTTGATAAGCAGGCGGCATGGAAAAATATGTGTGCAGCGGTCGCGCCATCGCAATGCGGTTGGCTGATGATCCAGTGAGGTGTGTCCAAACCGTTTTCCCAATTCCAGCCAAGCGTAACTTCATGCCAGACTGAAGGTCCCTTATCTGCCATCCATATAGGCAGCTCGGAAATTGAGACGGGTAACAGGCTGTTTTTATACCAGAAAACAAAATCATCTTTGCGGGGAATGGGTTTGTTCAACAAACGGGCGGCAGTCTTCGATCGTAGTGCGTGCAGGAAGTTGGGAGATTGACCAGTCAAATTCGTCACAACAACAAGCCTTTATGTTAACAGGTTGAAGTCTGGTGCAAACAACGATCTCAAACGTACTGTATTCAAATATTTTCCCAGGATAGCGAAAATTATGTTTGCTACTTATAGTTTGCGCAGTTGGAATTCGGCACTTTACTTTTAGAATTGATGTCTACAATCCGGGTAAGGTGTAGAATTGCGCGCTCTATGTAAGATATTACTGATAAAATTGTTGAAATTATGGATCCGTGTATAAAGAATAAAACGTCTAGTTTTTCAGCATCTACACTTTAAGCATCAAAACTATTGATCATCTGGTCAAATAGCCGGTTGTATAGCGTGACTTTGAATGCCGGTATTCATAAGTTGTGAATTTCATTTTTTCGCGGCAGCCGTGGCTGTTTCACGAATAGCGAGAATATTTTCCCGGTAGGCCGCAACTGAATTACCCTTGAAAACGGCCGATCCGGCCACGAGTACATTGGCTCCTGCAGCGGCTACGAGCGGAGCCGTTTCGGGCGTAATGCCTCCATCGACTTCGATGTCAATCGGACGTTCACCGATCATGGATTTAATCCGGGCAATTTTACCGACCATGGCCTCGATGAATTTTTGTCCACCGAAGCCAGGATTGACCGACATGACCAGAATAAGGTCCAGACGGTCCAGTACATGCGTGAGAACATGTTCAGGCGTCGCAGGGTTAAGGGAAACACCCGCTTTTTTGCCCATACCCTTGATGGCCTGCAGCGACCGGTCCAGATGTGGCCCTGCCTCCGCGTGGACTGTAATGATATCGGAGCCAGCGGTGGAAAATGCGTCCAGATAGGGATCACAGGGAGAAATCATCAGGTGCGTATCGAAGGGTTTTTCGGTTCGCGATCGGATTGATTTTATGATGTCGGGCCCGAAACTGATGTTGGGGACAAAGTGTCCGTCCATCACATCCAGATGAATCCAGTCCGCACCGGCTTCCGAAATTGCGCTGACTTCTTCTCCGAGACGGGAGAAGTCGCTGGCAAGGATAGAAGGGGCAATTATGATTGGTCTGGTCATTTCTAGGGGTTCGCCGGTTGAGAATCGGGTAAATACGAATAATAACGCATGTGGGAAGGGCGTCGGCATTTGCCGAAAATCGGCGGGGCGATTTCAATAGCGCTGTTCTTTCTGCGTTCGGCAGGTTGTCGAATAATCTGACTGTATTGTCAAACGCAGCCAGGTAACGGTTTTTCGGCGCCAATGCCGAATGACCAAACTGCGGTTGCCGGTGAGGGCAGGAAAGTAGTGAGCCAATCACTGCAGGGTCATTAATATCGACACGGTTGCCCGTCGTTCTGAGGTCTTGTCTGGGACCAAGGTTTTGTCTTGCGTCGGGGTCTAGTCTGGGGAAAGGGTCCTGCACAGGTGCACATGGTTGACGCCATCGTTCTGGGGGCTGGAATTGTCGGTGTTTCGACGGCAATTCACTTACAGCTGCGCGGCCATAAAACAATGCTGGTGGACCGTCAGGACCCCGGTGAAGGAACATCTTATGGCAATGCCGGTATTGTAGAACGGGACGGCTTTCTTGCTCCTTCCTTGCCAAAGCGGAGAGGACTGTCTCTGAGTTCAAACGATGGGTCAAAATTCAACTGTCACCGCCGCACCTGGCGGCAACAAAAACTATGGCGATCGCAATTCCAGGATCATTGCACCGAGCCCGCAAATGATAGTTTTGCGCGAAGCATCAATGATCTTCAGCGGCATGCAAATTCCGAACATCGGTTCCTTTCTCGCCTGATTGGCGCGGAGCGATTTTACCACGACACAGGACGGCTGACTTTATTTCGCTCAAGGGCCGGTATCCAACTGGCTGAACATCATCTGCATTACGCCCGCATTTTCGGTGCGGACTACGATGTTCTCTCACCGCAGGACGCGATCAGTCTTGAACCCGATCTGAAGCCTAATTTCCAACAGGCTATCTACTGGAAAGACAGCCACTCGGTTTCCGATCCGGGGACCGTCACAAAGATATATGCCGATTATTATCGCAATTCCGGTGGCGAATTTTCAATCGGCAATGCGATGACGCTGGAGCGACGCGACGGGCTATGGAGCCTCCAGACGGGGCGGGGGCGTGTTGGCACAGCCCATGTTGTCATTGCACTGGGGCCATGGTCCGATGACCTGCTGAGGCAACTGGGTTATCTTTATCCATTTTCGCACTTCAGGGGTTACCATATTCACTATCGACCGTCAGGCAATGCCGGATTGAGGCGACCCGTCACGGATGCCGATAATGGTTTCGTGCTGTCACCCACGGTAAAGGGCATCCGCCTCTCGACGGCGATAGAGTTTGCCGAACGCGATGCACCGCCGACGCCTGTCCAGATTGATAGAGCGCGTCCACAGGCGCGCGGCCTTTTCCCAATTGCTGAAAAGGCCGAAGCTGAACCATGGATGGGCTCTCGGATGGTTTTGCCGGATTCATTACCGCTGGTCGGTGCTGCGCCAAATCATGGTGGTCTGTGGTTCAATCTTGGTCACGGAAACATCGGCTTTGGAACCGGACCGGTTTCAGGTCGGCTGTTGGCGGAGATGATCAATTCAGAATCAACCCTGATCGATCTGGCAGCTCTGTCTCCGGATCGTTTTGACGTCGATTTGCCATTCTAAGGTGGTTGAACATGAATTCGATGTTAAAAAATGAGCGGATTTTCGTCTGAAGTCCTGTTCGCGATTGTCAATTTCGGCAGAATGGGCTAGGGGATATCTCATTCCATTGCATAATGACTGGGAAGGATCGGCAATTGCCGATCACGAACGCTGGCGTTGGTACACTGATAATTTACCGAAATGAGTTGACGACATATGAAGCAATCTGAGGCAACCGGTTTCGCAGAACGAAAAAAAGCATCTGCGGAAGCAAAACTAAAATTGCTGGCAAAATTTAAGGCGGCACCCAAAGCGGATGATCCGGAAGTTCAGGCGAAACGAGCAGAACGGGCTGCAATTGCGGCTGCTCGCGAAGAACGTAAAGCCACCAACGCTCGGCTGAAACGAGAAAAAGAAGAGCAAGAGAAGGCTGAGGCCGCTGCCCGCAGAGCAGAAGAAGCCGACAAGATTATAGCAATGGAAGCTGAACGGAAGGCGGAACGCGACCGCCGGTACGCTGCCCGCAAAGCGCGCAGGCGCTGAGTTTTCGGCAAACAGCTAACGACAGCACCCACAGGTGTTAACCGGACTGCGTTGCGCCGGATCGTTGAGTCTTGTTCTTGGCAAACCAAAGGACATGACGGGCGCCACCGCGCTTGCCATTGGCGCGAATCTTGACTTCGTCTACTTGATAACCGGTTTTCTTTAGTCGCTGCGTGAAGTGCCTGTCAGGGTGAGCAGACCAGACGGCAAGCACTCCGCCGGGGCGCAAAGCAGCGTGAGCGGCGTGCAAACCGGTGACATCGTAGATTTTGTCGTTGGCTTTGCGTGTCAGCCCTTCAGGACCGTTATCCACATCAAGTAAGATTGCATCGTAAACCGCCTTCTGCGCTCTGATCAGCGGCCCGACATCCGATATCCTTAGTTTAACGCGTGGATCGACGAGCGATGTTCCGAACAAATCACTCATCGGGCCTTTTGCCCACTGGGCGACAGCTGGAACAAGTTCTGCGACCGTGATGTGTGCATTTTCACCAAAAACGTCCAAAGCGGCTCTGAGCGTAAATCCCATACCCAGACCACCGATGAGAACGCGGGGAGCAGCGCAATTGTGAAGCCTCTCGCATGCCAGCGTCGCCAACGCTTCTTCGGATCCACTCAACCGACTGTTCATGAGTTCGGTGGCGCCCAGCATGATCGAAAACTCCGCCCCGCGCTGTTTCAGGCGCAGTTCGCCACCGCCATCGGGCATGTCGGCTGAATCAAGGTGAACCCAGGGAACCATCGGCATTCCGTCATATTTTGTATGAATATATGCCGGTTATCACGGAAGTTGCGCAACGCCAAGCGCTCGTTTGTCTCGACAATCGGCGCAACAGTGCCGATTGTCGAAACGTCTCCCAGAACAGTCTAACTTTTGTGATGAACTTCCTGCAGCCCATAAACGGGCGTTGGAATGTTTTCCATCCGCGCCTTCAGTTGCAGGGAGAGGAACTGGGAGTAGTGGCGGGACTGATGAAGATTGCCGCCGTGGAACCAGAGGGCCTCCTGCTGTGTTGGTTTCCACATATTGCGCTGTTCCCCCTCCCAGGGACCCGGGTCCTTAATCGTGTCAGAGCCCAGGCCCCAGCACTTTCCAACTTTATCGGCAGCTTCCTGGCTGATCAGATCTGCTGCCCAACCGTTCATTGACCCATAGCCGGTTGCGTAGACAATCAGGTCCGCATCAAGCCGCGATCCGTCTTCAAAGACCACACCGTCTTCGTCGACGGCGCTGACTTGTCCCGCTTTGAGCTTTATTTCCCCATCAATGATGAGCTGGCTCGCGCCGACGTCGATATAGTAGCCTGAACCACGTCGGAGATATTTCATGAACAGGCCAGAGCCATCGGCCCCCCAGTCAAGCTGGAAGCCTGCCTTTTCAAGTCCTGCGTAGAATTCTGCGTCGACTTCCTTCATCTGATCGTAGAGAGGGATCTGAAACTCATGCAAAATTCGGTAGGGCAGAGAGGCGAAGATCATGTCGGCCTTCTGGGTGGTCATGCCGTTGGCAACCGCCTGTTCGGAGTAAAGAGCCCCAAGGCCAATATCCATGAGGGTGTCAGAACGAACAATGTGAGTCGATGAGCGCTGCACCATCGTCACATCAACATCGTTTTCCCAAAGCGCGGCACAAATATCATGCGCGGAGTTGTTTGAACCGATCACAACGGCCTTTTTGCCTTTATAAGCGTCTGGACCGGGGTGCTTTGAGGAGTGATGTTGATCGCCTTTGAATTTTTCCATGCCGGGGAAGGTGGGCACATTGGCTTTTCCGGACATGCCTGTTGCCAGAACCAATTGCTTTGGCCTGAGCGTGACTTCCTCTCCGTCCCGGTCGACAACGAGTGTCCACTCTTTGGTTTCTTCATCGTAGCGGGCAGACTTGCAGGTGGACTTCCCCCAATAATTCAGTTCCATGACTTTCGTATACATCTCAAGCCAATCGCCGATTTTGTCTTTAGGGGAAAAAACGGGCCAGTTGGCCGGGAACGGCAGGTAAGGCAGATGATCGTACCAGACCGGATCATGCAGGCAGAGGGACTTATATCGGTTTCTCCAACTGTCACCGGGGCGTTCGTTTTTCTCCACGATGATCGTGGGAACACCTAGTTGTCGCAGCCGGGCGCCAAGAGCGATGCCGCCCTGGCCGCCACCGACGATGACGGTGTAGGGTTGTTTTGAATATCCCAGTTCGGCTAGTTCAGCTTCCCGCTCTTCTTTCCATGATTTTCGCCCCTTGGCAGCACCATGCTTTGCGCCCAGCGGCCGTTCATAGCCTTGCTGTTCCTCATGCCCCTTCAGTTCGCTCATGGATGTCAGGAGCGTCCAGATAAGGCCGTCTCTCAGTCGGATAAGGCCATAACCTCTGCCAACACCTGTTTCAAAGGTGATCCATGCAGTCAGGATGTTGCCTTCCAGGGTGGCGGTTTCACCTTCGGCAATCTGCCAGTTTGATGGTTTGGTTGCTGCCAGTTGCTTACTCAGCATATCTTCGACAGCGCCTTTACCTTCCATCGTCCGGATGTTCCAGGTGAACGTGACGAGATCGCGCCAATAACAATCATCGACAAACAGGGAAACGGCGCTTTCGATGTCATTTCCGCTCAGCGCCTCGTCAAATTGTCCCAGCACTTTGGAAACTTGTTCATTGGTGGTTGTGTCCAGCATGTTTTTTCCTCCCTAAAGCGTATCCCGAAAAAGTTAGCGCACTATTCTTGGTAAGGATACGCAACCATAAAAAGACCTGGAGCAGTTCACGCGATTTTGCTGACCGCGAGAAGTGCTCGACGCGATGATTTTTTTCAATTGATTTCCAACGTCCGCTACATTGTGTGCAGCGTTCCATCCTATGAGCAATTGGAATTAAGGCCTAAAAGAGAGGTCGGATAACATTTGACAGGTATGCGCCGTTCTCCAGCGCAATTTGAGCAGGCGGTTGTGCAATTTTTGGACGATTTGGTCGCCAGCTGCAAAGAAAGTGCTAGTTTTCCCGCAATGGCATTTGCGCAGTGTCCTTGACGGTGCTGACAACGATGCGGGACTGGACATCCGAAACGAGATTGTTGTCGAGCAGTTTCAGGCGCAGAAAATCGTCGTAGGCTTTGATATCAGAGGTGATGACCTTGATAAGATAATCCACGGCTCCGGTAATACGTTCGCAGATCATGACCTCCGGCCATAGATGGACCATGCGGTCAAATTCCATCATGTTGTCGCGGCTGGGCACAGCAAGTTTCACAAAAGAGTAGGCGACGAAATTCAAACCCACTGCTTCCCTGTCAACGATGGCGGCAATTTGCCGGACAACGCCGGTCTCCTTCAGTTTCTTAATCCGCCGCCAGCAGGGTGTCTGGCTCATTCCGGCCTGTTTGGCGATTTCGGAAATGGACATGGAGGCGTCCCGCTGCAGGATTCGCAATACACGAATATCCGCGATATCAAGGAGATTTTTTTCGCTCATTGGGTATCCAGGAGAATAAAATCACTGTGAGAAGGGCTTATATCGCAATATTAGCACAGAAATTGCGAGTGAAAAGGATCAAATTAGATAGGAGAATAAAACAGTGATTTGAACGAGATACCTCGGTTTCTCGGCGAAAAATGATCTTGGAGGAGGCGGCACCATGAACGCACTTGTTCGTTCCATTTCCCTGGAAGACAAATATGCCAGCAAGTCGGGGTCCGTCTACATTACCGGCATTCAAGCTATCGTGCGTATCGCTCTTGAGCGTGCGTGGCTCGATCGTGCTTCAGGATTGAAAACTGGCGGATTTATCTCCGGATATCGGGGCTCACCTCTAGGTGGTCTTGATACTGAGTTAGCCAGAAATGACGATCTTCTCAAACAGACCGATGTTCATTTCCAGCCCGGCGTGAATGAGGAACTCGGTGCGACGGCCGTCATGGGATCGCAGAAATTCGATTTGCAAGGCGCTGGCAGCCCTTATGACGGAGTGTTTGGCATCTGGTACGGCAAGGCGCCTGGTGTGGACCGTGCTGCGGATGCGTTGCGACAGGCCAATGCCAGCGGAACGCACCGCAATGGAGGCGTGCTGGCGCTGGCGGGCGACGACCTGCTGGCGAAATCATCCATTTTGGCGCAGCAGAGCGAGCATTTTTTCGCACACGCTGAAATTCCGGTCTTCAATCCGGCGGATATCCAGGACGTTCTGGATTATGGGCTCCATGCGCTGGAGCTGTCGCGTTACAGCGGTCTGTGGAGCGGCATGATTTGTCTCGCAGATACCATGGATGCCTCTGCCATTATTAGTGTTGATCCGAACCGCCATGTCTTTCGCAAACCGCGGATGGATGACCCGCGCGCCATCGCGGAACAGAACCGATCGCTCCACCTGCGCGGGCGGCTTGAAACAGAAAAATTGATACGTAATGTCAGGCTGCCGGCAGTCGGGCCTTATGTGCGGGCCAATGGACTGGACGGTGTTCAGTTCGGTTCGAAGCAGCCACGAGTCGGTTTCGTCGCCACCGGGAAAGCCTATCGTGATTTACGGCAGGCTCTCGCTCTGCTTGGTATCGATGAAGAACGTGCGAAGGATATCGGTATCGCGATTTACAAGGTCGCGGTGTCCTGGCCTCTGGAAACGACCGGTATCGGTGAGTTTGCACGGACGGTAGACAAACTCATGGTGGTTGAGCACAAGCGCGCATTGATGGAGCCCCAGATCAAGGAGGCGTTTTATCACTGGGCTGCCGATAAACGACCGCAAATCTGGGGTAAAAAGGCTCCCAATGGAGCGGCGTTTTTACCTGATACGTTGGAACTGAGCGCCGAAAAGCTGGTTCCAGCGTTGCTGGAATTCCTGCCCCAAGAGTGCATCACCATCCAAATGCGGCAGGTGGCAAAGACCATGATTGGTCGAAAAGACTGGGCCCGGTCCAATATCGAAGCTGCACAACGCGCACCCTATTTTTGCTCAGGCTGCCCGCATTCCCGGTCTACCCAGGTCCCTGAGGGTGCCCGTTCTTTCCCCGGAATTGGGTGTCATGCTATGTCTGAAACCGCCGGTTTCTCAACTGATGGACAAATCGCCATGGGAGGAGAGGGCGTTCTGTGGGTTGGTCAGGCGGCATTTTCAAATGACAAGCATGTTTTTGCCAATATGGGAGATGGCACCTATTATCACTCAGGAATTCTGGCGATCCGTCAGGCGATCACTGCCAAAGTGCCGATAACTTATAAAATTCTCTATAATGATGCAGTCGCGATGACCGGTGGTCAGCCACTGGACGGTCAGCTAACGGTCGCCAAAATTACACGGCAGCTGGAAGCGGAAGGCGTGAAACGCATCGTCGTCGTTTCCGAAAATCCCGAACAATACGAGGGCAGCAACGAACTGGCCATTGGGACACCGGTGAAACATCGCGACGACCTGATGGCAGTTCAGCGCGACCTTGCCGGCTATCAGGGTGTGTCCGCACTTATCTATGATCAGACATGCGCGACGGAAAAGCGCCGCAGGCGCAAACGCGGCACCTATGAAAACCCGGGCAAGCGCTTGTTTATCAATGAACGGATCTGCGAAGACTGCGGAGATTGCTCCGTTCAGTCCAATTGCATGTCCATTGAACCGCTGGAAACGGATTTCGGCCGCAAGCGCAAAATCAATCAGTCCAGCTGCAATATGGATTTCTCCTGTGTCAAAGGTTTTTGCCCTTCATTCATGTGGGTGGAAGGCGATGCGCTTCGGAAAGCTGATGGCAACGGGGTTGATGTTGATCGGCTTCTGGCCGGTGTTTCCGACGCACAGCCGGCGGCATTGACCGGCACATACAATGTGATGATTGCGGGAATTGGCGGCATGGGTGTGACAACCGCCAGTGCCGTTCTTGCCGTTGCCGCCCATATTGAAGGAAAAAATGCATCGACACTTGATATGACCGGTCTTGCGCAAAAAGGTGGGCCTGTAACCTCGCACTTGCGGTTTGCGCAGAAAGGACAGGCTATCGAGGGTCCCCGTGTTCCAACAGCATCGCTGGATCTTCTGATCGCATCCGACATGCTGGTTGCGTGTAATGCAGAGTCTCTTTCGCACACCGGCGCGAGCAGAACCGGTGTCGTTGCCAATTCAAGGGTCGCTCCTACCGCGGAGTTCGTGATGCGTCAGACGATTTCATATGACGAGAAGCGGATGCACGAAACACTGCAGGCAGCGGCCCACAAAGTAGCGTTTGCCGATGCTGCAGGCATCGCGGAAGCTCTGTTGGGCGATACCATTTTTACAAATATGATCCTGATCGGCATGGCTTCCCAAAGCGGTCAGTTGCCACTGAGCATTGAAGCAATTGAGAACGCTGTTCAACTCAACGGGGTTGCGGTTGAAGCCAACCTCAAAGCATTCCGTGCAGGGCGGATATTGGCCTTTGATCGCACTTTGCTGTCCGAACTTTTGCCTACGGATGTCAAGGCAACCAAGATGAGTTTGCCTCAAAGAGTTTCATTTCTTGAAAGTGAGCTGACGGCCTATCAGGATGTTGCCCATACCGCAGAATATTCAAGACTTGTGGACAGGGTTATCAAGGCCGAGGGGCAGCACGGACACGCCAGTGCGCGATTGAGCAGGACCATTGCCGAAAATCTTTTCAAAGTGATGGCATATAAGGACGAGTATGAAGTTGCGCGCCTTTATTCAGATCCGACATTCAAGAACAAGCTGCAAGAACAGTTCACGGATACCAGCAAGATCAAGGTGATGTTGGCTCCCCCGTTGTTCAGTCGAACGGATGCCAAAACCGGACGCCCCCAGAAGCGGGCCTTTGGTCCATGGGTTTTTGGCATGTTTGCTGTTCTTGGCAAAATGAAGAAGTTGAGGGGAACCGTTTTTGATCCGTTCGGATACACACATGAACGCAAATCAGAGAGAGCGCTTATTCAACAATATCGCGATGATATTGAATTGATCCTGAGCCGGATTGACAATGCGCCCTATGGATTGCTGGTTGAGTTGGCGCGAATTCCCGAAAGCATCAAGGGATATGGCCCCCTAAAGAAAGACTCCATGGAGAAGGCTGCGGCCAAGCGATCGGTTCTTCTTGATCAACTTAAAAGAAGCGCTGAAAATAATGACGATCTGCCGTTTCTGGAGGCAGCGGAGTAAAATTCAAAGTGAGGTCGCCGGACGTTTACCCGGCTGGGTGAAAGTCAGTCCAGGTTGGAAGAATGTCGTTTTCTTCCGTGGTTGCTTCATAGACGGCCCGGGCAATGGCTCTGCTCAGAGTTGCGGCAGCGGCCGCGCCGACCTCCAGGAAATCCGCTACCGGGTCCTTTAGCGCGACACGTGCTGTCGAAGCGGCAAATACCAGATCGCCGTCAAGAGGCGAATGGGCTGGCCAGATGGCGCGTGAAATCCCGTCATGGGATTCGATAGCAAGACGTTTGCAGGCGGATTTTGTCAGATCAGCATCTGTCGCAATGATTGCAATAGTCGTATTAGCACCGGGTTCCAGCGGGATGGACTTGACCCGTATTTTTGTTGTTGAATGCGTCACTTTTTCAGGTAGGCCGAGCCCACCGAATTCGTCATTGATTTCAAACGGCGCGGCCCAAAACTGCCTGCCGTCACCCATCGTGGGGCTGCCGATGGAGTTCACAGCAACAAGTGCGCCGATGGTCACGCCATTTTCAAGCACGGTGGAAGCGGAGCCAAGTCCGCCCTTGAGGCGCGCCGTGGTTGCGCCATAGCCCGCACCGCACGTTCCCAGAGTAAAATCATGATCGGCATTGGTACAGGCTGATATCGCCAAATCGCGATAGGGGGGCATCGGTCCCCAGTCTTTGTTGCCGTTGTTCAGGAGATCAAAGATGATCGCGCCGGGAACGATCGGTATCTGTGCCGAGCCGATTGTGAGGCCGCGTCCCTGTTCCTTGAGCCATTGTTGAACACCGCCACTTGCGTCGAGACCGAACGCGGATCCGCCTGAGAGAACGAGGGCATCAACTTTTTCGAGCGTATGATCCGGTTCAAGAAGGGCAGCATCCCGAGTGCCCGGTGCACCTCCATGGATTGCCACAGATGCTGTGATTGGCTCATCAGGAAGGAGAACAGTCGTTCCCGTTTTGAAATGTGCATTGTGTGCATTGCCCACTTTGAGGCCGGGCACATCCGTAATCAGGTTTTTCGGACCCTGTTTCATCATGATAACCTAAAGCGCGTGATAATTGCGGTCCAGATAAATCAGGGCCGGTGTTTGGTCGCCCAGTGCAATCGCGGTAACCTGGCCAAAGATTACGGTATGCGTCCCGATTTCCGTTACTTCGCTGACATGGCAATCAACTGAAACCCGTGCACCGATCAGAGAGGGGGCTCCGGTTTCCAAGGTGGTCCAGTCAGCCAAGTTGAACCGGTCCTCCATCGGTAAAGAATTAAGCCCGGCAAATGCCCTCGACAACGGTTCTTCGTGTGAAGGAAGAGTGTTGACACAAAAGACACCGTTTGTTCGCACCAGGGCATTGACGGGGCTTGAACGATTGAGGCAAATCAGCACCGTCGGTGGTGCATCGGTTACCGAACACGCCGCCGAGATTGTGACACCGCCACGGCCATGATCGCCGGCAGTTGCAACCACATGGACTGCTGCTCCCAGGCGGCTCATTGCCTCCCGAAACGCCAATGGATCCATATCAGCGTATTGTCGTGTTTTATTGTCAGCGGTGCCGGTCATGCATATCCGTTGTTGCAGGGAGCCAAAGCGTCGGCGCCCAACTTACCTTTGTTCTGCGTTCACATGACGCGAAAGAAGGTAAATATCAATGGTTGGCACCCGCTTTTCGGCATCAGATCGATTGTTTTTCCTTGCGTAGCGAATTTCCGTCGTTTGCCTCTGCCGCAATTCGGCAATAAAAATAACTCTACATCTCATAATTGGACGTGCATAACCTCGATTGGATAATCAGGACGATGAACAGGGCCGCATGCATGTCCATCCGGAGTGAAGAATGAAAAAACTATATGCAACTTTTCTGGCTACAGTGATCGGATTGGGCTTTTCGGCAAGTGTCCGCGCCGAATTGTTGGTCGCCTCTGTCGGCCCGACGTCGGGACAGTTTGCGGTGCTGGGGGAGCAGTTGCGGCAAGGAGCCCGTCAGGCGGTTGATGATATAAATGCTCAGGGCGGGATCAACGGTGAAAAACTTGTATTTGAGATGGCAGATGATGCGTGTGAAGATGAGCAAGCACTTGCCACGGCCAACCGACTGACAGGCCGCGGTGCGGCTCTGGTGGTCGGTCATTTTTGTTCTGAAAGTTCCATCGCCGCCAGCCCGGTCTATGTTGATAGCCGAATCGTTCAGATATCCCCCGCAACCAGCAACCCTCGTTTTACGGATGAGCGGCCTGGTCCCGGTATTTATCGGGTTTATGGTCGCAGCGACCAACAGGGCGCAGTCATTGGAAAAATGCTTGCCGACAAATTCGGCATAGCCAATATTGCCGTCGCCCAGGACGGAACAGCTTACGGAAAGGGTCTTGCGGAGGCCACACGCTCGGCGCTGGCGGAAAGTGGCAAAAAAGAAGTTCTATATGAACAGATAGAAGCCGGTCAGAATGATTATTCTGATCTTATCGACAAACTGAAACGGTCCGAAGTGGATGTCCTGTTTTTCTCCGGCTACCACAATGAAGCGGCAGTCATTGCACGGCAGATCCAGGCCGCAGGATTGACTACTCAGCTCATAGCGGGCGATTCGCTCTTTACGGATGATTTCTGGTTAGCCGCAGGTGATGCTGGAGAGGGAACCCTCGTTGCAGCGGCGCTTGATCCGCGTACTCTGCCGGCCAATACGCCGCTTTCGGTAAAATTTCGTGAAAATGAAGTCGAGCCGGAGGGCTATGTTTATTATGCCTATGCAGCGGTTGAAGCATGGGCGGAAGCGGTCAGGGCGGCGGGGTCCAGTGAGTATGAAGCGGTTGTTGAACAACTGAATTCAGGGACATATGACACCGTACTGGGCGAGATGTCGTTCGACGACAAAGGAGACACTTCTCTGCCTTCGTTCGTGTTTTACCGGTGGCAGAATGGCAACCTCACGATATTGAGGTAGATCTTTCAGATGTACTTGGCATCAATTCAGAAAACTTGCCGGTTTGGTGACGCGTTTATCAGACAGAATGGTGCAAATATCCGATATAGCGTTCAGTGAATGGATGCTCCGAAATATATCGACATGGGGTAAAATCGCTCTGACGCCGCGAGCTTTGGCTTCAAACCCGTCGAAACGCAGAAGCGGATTCAGCCAGATCAACTGACGGCAAGAGCGATGCAATCGGCTCGCTTCATTTTCCAGATCATCAACGAATTCCCGTTCGAGACCATCCGTAATGAGTAGTACGATTGCACCTCCGGAAAGAACGCGGCGGGACCAGCGCAGATTGAACTCGTGAAGCGCGGCGGCAATACGTGTTCCACCCGACCAGTCCTGGACACTGCCTGAGGCAGCGTCCAATGCCTCATCAGGGTCTTTGTGGCGAAGATCACGGGTCACATTGGTCAAGCGTGTTCCGAAAAGGAAACTGTGCACATTGCGGCGACGCTCCGTCAGCGCATGCAAAAAATGCATAAACAGTCGCGAGTACTGGCTCATCGAGCCGGATATATCGCATAGCGCAACAATCGGTGGATGCGCCTCGAAAGGTTTTCGAAACCGCAGGTCGATGATGTCGCCACCGGCGCGCAAGGAAGCCTGGAGCGTGCGCCGGGGATCGATTTGTCCGTGGCCTGCGGAAATCAGGCGTCGTTTTTTAACTTTGTCTATTGGCAGAACCAGCTTGCGGAGTGCTGCTTTTGCCAGATTGATCTCCTCCGTAGTCATCTGGGCGAAGTCTTTTTCCTGCAGTAATTCCTTGCCGGATACAGTAAGTGTGGCATCGACTTCGATCTCTGGCACAGTTTCGGAGGCCGGTCGCTCGCGACCGGCGGAAAGGGCCTGGGACACGCGGGTCTCACCAGCTTTCGGTTTTTCTTTGGGCTTTTGCGCTGGCGCCACTGGTGAGAGCATTTCCAGCATCTTTTCAACCAGGTTGCGCGAACGCCAGAATATTTCAAAAGCCTGATCGAACAGTATGTGGTGATCGCGTTTCTTTACAAAAACAGCGTGAAGCGTCCAGTAAAAGTCTTCTCGATCCAGAAGGCCAACGGCGTCCACCGCTTTTACTGCATCGACAATACTGGCCGGGCCAACCGGCATGCCCGCGGCTCGGAGCGTTCTTGCAAACTGGAGAATATTGTCCGCCATTCGCCCATCGGAGGTGGGGGTGATCAGAGTGTCAACGTCGCCTGTCACGACGCAGCGACCAGTTTACGCTGTATTTCCTCGACCATTTGCTTGGCTTTTGATCCTTTAACACGGTCGATATCATCCTGGTATTTGAGTAATGTGCCGAGCGTATCGCCAATCATCTCCGGATCGAGAGCCAGTTGATCGAGCTCCGTCAGGGCAGAGGCCCAGTCGAGTGTCTCCGCGACACCTGGCTGTTTAAACAACTCTTCATCCGAACGCAGTTTCTGGACGAAAGCGACAATTTCTTCCGACAGACGGTCAGCAACGCCGGGTATCTTGAGGCGAAGAATCTCGAGTTCTCTGACTGCCTCAGGGTAATCGACCCAGTGGTAGAGACAGCGGCGTTTGAGTGCGTCGTGAATCTCCCGGGTGCGGTTCGTTGTAATAATGACGACAGGGGGCTCCTCGGCCCGTATCGTTCCCAGTTCCGGAATTGTTACCTGACTGTCGGCCAGAACTTCCAGAAGGAAAGCTTCAAATGCTTCATCAGCACGGTCAAGTTCATCGATCAGGAAAACGGCAGGGCCCGCGCTGTCCGATTCCAACGCCTGAAGAACCGGTCGCTTGATGAGGAAGCGGGGAGAGAATATATCCTTGCCAAGCTGCTCACGATTGCTGTCGCCCAGCGCTTCGGCCATGCGGATTTCAACCATCTGGCCCGCATAATTCCACTCATAAACCGCACTTGAAATATCCAGGCCTTCATAGCACTGAAGCCGGATGAGTTTTCGGCCCAGAGTTTGGGCTAGCACTTTCGCAATTTCCGTTTTACCGACTCCTGCTTCGCCTTCCAAAAAAAGCGGGCGCTGCATTTTCAGCGACAGGAACAGAACGGTTGCAAGGGATCTGTCAGCGATATAGCCCCCGTCGTGCAACAATTTGCGTGTTTCTTCTATTGAGGCAGGCAGGGATGTCCAGGAGGCTGTCATTATGATTTCCAAGAGCTTCTTTGTCGGGCCGATTTTGTGGATCCGGTTGATGTATTCGTATCGATCTTTTTGAAGCTGGGCAATTCCACGCTGTATCGACAATAGCGAGCGTATGAGCAAGTTGATATGGGTCCGAAGTATTACTTCGCGCCTACATTAATCCGCGTAGCAGCGGAATTCCATGTTGTTAGCACTTATCTGTATATGCTGCTAAAATTATGAATCTAAACAGGTTTTTTCGATAATGCCTTGTGAAGTCACCTTTGTTTCTGGCACACTTTAACTGACGCCACGGCAATGGAGAAACAACTTGATCTCAATGGACCTGAAGCGACAATTGGATGGGTATGGCTTGATGCTTGCTGAAATCCTGTATCATCTGCCTGATCATCCCAAAATTCTGCAAAGCTATGTCTGGCAAGACTACGACATGGCGCCGAAATTTCCCGAACTCAGGAAGTTTCTGGATTTTTGGGGCAGGGAGCTCGATGCGGATGTGCATTCGGTCAGATATTCCCACAAGAGTTTGATTTCACCCGGAGAATGGCGCGCAGTGAACGGCGAATTCAACATTCACTGACAACGCTGAGTAAATTGGGGTGTTTAGAGAGCGGCAATATCCAGGGCTTGTCCGTCCCTGAGTATTGCCTCTACTTCCTCAGTGTAAGTGCTGCCCGAACTCTGATGCATGACAACTCCCCGGCGTATTTTGGTCGGCGCGCGGCTATTCCGTTTCGCTTGAATGATGATCCGCGTCGCGGCCTGACCTTCACGCGGGAATACCGGCACCATGGTTATGGCACCGAAACGGTTTGACATTACTGCAAGAAGGTCGGCCAGGCCGTCCGCGCGGTAGATCACCGTCATGGTCCCGCTGCCAGTGAGAATATCTGCTGCAGTCCTGATCCACGGTTCAATCCCCGAGGTGCCCAATACGTGAGCGTCAGCCTTCTTTTCTGCCGGGGACTGGCTGACGGCATGATTGTCGTAATAGGGTGGATTCAGGATGACGTGCTCCGCGATGGCGCTGGTCAGACCCGCTGCGTGTCTTTGCGATCCCTTGGCAGTGATGTCCGCAGGCAAGATTGAAACGCGTGCCTGAATATGTGCATTTCCCGGCCTGTTCAGAGAGCGCCGGCTTAGGGACAGCATGACGGGATCGCGTTCCACCAACAACACCGAGAGATCAGGAATGCGGCAAGCGGCTGCCATGCCGGCAACACCGGCACCAGCACCCAGATCCACGAGCTTACCTTTGGCATCCTGCGGGATTGCTGCTGCCAGCAAGATTGCATCCATGCCGGAGCGATGCCTGCCTTTTTCTGGTTGCTCGACCTCAAAGCGACCGCCCAGAAACCGGTCAATCGTAACGGGCGGCAGATCGTCAGCAATGAAATCGGAGTTGTCCGCTGACCCGCCTGTCATTTGTTTTTCTTGTCAGGCTCGAGCTCATGGCCGATTCCGGCTTCGACAAGCAGCGATTTAGCCTGCGTCAGATTATCGCTGTCTACAAGCACACGACGCGGAATAATACCCAGAGAGCCTTCAAGAATACTCATGTTCTGATCAAGAACAATGTGGTCGATCCCGGCATCCCGCAAGAGCGCCTCGATGAATGATATCAAGACGATATCATTGGTTTTTACAAGTTCATCCATAAAGTGATCCCATGGACGTCAACAGACGCCGATGTCTTAGTTCAAATTGTTCGGGATACATATAGCAGAAACGCAATTTATTGATCCCTCAAGGCCTTGCCGGGAATGATGATGCCTCCTATTGTCCTCCACAATACAGGATTTCCGGAGTAAATAACGTGGGCATGGCGCTTCCCGTTGAAAATCAACAAAATCACACGGCTGGTATTTCAAACCTGGTTGAACTCGTTTCCGAAGATATGGGGGCGGTCAATAATCTGATTCTTTCAAAAGCCGGCTCAAATGTCGAGATGATCCCGGAAGTTGCCCGTCACCTGATCTCATCTGGTGGCAAGCGCCTTCGTCCGATGCTGACGCTCGCTGCCGCACAGATGTACGGTTATAATGGCGAAGGGCATGTCGTGCTGGCGGCCAGCGTCGAATTCATGCATACCGCAACCTTGCTGCATGACGACGTTGTGGATGAAAGCGACGTTCGCCGAGGTAAACTTGCTGCGAGGAAGGTTTGGGGCAATCAGGCCAGTGTTCTGGTCGGAGACTACATGCTCGGTCAGGCTTTCAAAATGATGGTTGATGTCGGGTCGCTGGAAGCGCTCGACATCTTGTCGAGTGCCTCGGCGGTTATCGCAGAGGGTGAAGTCATGCAACTCGGAGCGGCGCAGGACCTGTCAACTGGTGAGACGGAATATCTGGCGGTCATCAACGCCAAAACCGCAGCGCTATTCTCAGCCGCAATGGAAGTGGGGCCGGTCATTGCAGGTGGTTCCGACGCCGCCAAGCAGGCGTGCCGGGAATATGGCCTCAATCTGGGATTGGCGTTTCAGTTGATTGATGACGCACTTGATTATGGTGGATCCAGCGACGCGCTTGGAAAAAATGTCGGTGATGATTTCCGTGAAGGAAAAATCACAATGCCTGTCATTCTTGCATATCGCGCCGGAGATGATGCGGAGAAAGCGTTCTGGCAGCGATGCATCGAACAAGGCGAAATAACCGAGAACGACCTGGAAAACGCCATTTCGCTGATACAGAAACATGACGCGATTACCGGAACTGTCCAAAAGGCGAAAGATTTTGGCGAGCTTGCAAAGTCTGCATGCGCGCGCATGCCGGATTGCCCGCAGGCACGGGCGTTGTGCGAAGTTGTTGCGTTCTGTGTCAATCGGGCGAGCTAGCGTGTGCCGCGGAAGGGTTGACCTGCCTTTCCCACAAATATTCTCACCAATGCAATGAGACAGCAGCGCCTTGAAGTACAGTTTCAGGGCGCTCGTTCGCTACCCGTCATCCGTGGCAAGCGAGCAATTTTCTGAGACCACCGGTTACCAGGGCACCCTCTTGTGTAAATCAATAAATCGAGTATTCTCGAACTATTGATGTAAAGTAATCTGTTATCAGAATGAGTGCGAGGTACTGGTTCGATTCGGCAGGCGGGCGGTTGACCGAACACGGGTTATCTTACAGTTGCATGAGGGGGAGGACGCAGCGTGTCAACAGCACGAGCATTGGCTGCTGAGGGGTTGGGAACAGCGTTTCTGTTAACGACAGTTGTGGGCTCGGGCATCATGGCCGAAACCCTGGCAGGGGGTAATGTGGCCATTGCCCTTCTGGGCAATACAATCCCGACAGGCGCTATTCTGTTTGTCCTCATTACGGTGTTTGGTCCGGTGTCAGGAGCGCATTTCAATCCCGCGGTCACGCTGGTTTTTGCTCTAAAGGGTGAAATCAGTTCTCGCAACGCGGTTTTTTACGTTCTAGCACAGGTACTGGGGGGCATTGTCGGCGTGTGGGCGGCTCATCTCATGTTTGACGTTAGTGTTATTCAATTTTCAGAAAAGGCCCGCACCGGGACTGATCAGTGGTTTGCAGAGTTCGTTGCGACATTCGGTCTGCTGATGACGATACTGGGCGCGTTGCGAGCCAGAGGGCGCCCGGTGGCGATGGCGGTGGGGCTCTACATCACTGCGGCTTATTGGTTCACGGCTTCCACGTCATTTGCAAATCCGGCGGTGACAGTTGCGCGGGGCTTCAGCAATACCTTCGCCGGGATAGATCCTGCGCATGTGGCGGCCTTTATCGCGGCCCAACTGGCCGGAGCGATTTTAGCCTCATACGCCATGAAATGGATCCTGGTTCCTGCCGACAAGAAGACATAAAGGCAGTTTCACGGCGTCAAATCGCTCCGGCACCAACCCAGCAGTCAGGCCGCTCGAACCGCATGGTACGGGCGATGTTTTTCGCCTGCTCCTCGTTTTCAAACAACGCAAAACACGTTGCGCCTGATCCGCTCATACGTGCAAACCGGCACCCGTCTTGCGCGTCCAGCCAACCGATAGCGTCGGTGATTTGAGGAGCAATAAGTCGGGCGCTGGCTTCCAGATCGTTGCGTGTTTGGCAAAGCCACTCAACAAGGTGGTCCAAAGACTTCCAGCGTCTGGGTATTTCCGGAAGTGGGGGGGAGTTCTTGTGGATCAGCTTTTTGAACACGTCTGGTGTTGAAACAGGTATGCGGGGATTTATCAGAATAATGCCGCATGGTGGGAAGGGGGACTGAGTGGAAATATCATCGCCGATCCCCTGAGCGCGCAATGGGCATTGATAAACACACATTGGAACATCTGCGCCCAGACGTGTGGCGTACTCGATCAGTTCAGTGTCAGACAAGCGCAGTTGCCAATAGGCGTTCAATGCTTTCAATGTTGCAGCGGCATCAGCTGACCCTCCACCAATACCTGATGCCACAGGCAGGTTTTTCGTAAGTTTGATAGAACAGTTGCGCGACGGCCCCGATCGTTCGCCACATAAGAGCTTCGCGGCCTGGAGCGCAATGTTCTCCTCACCCCCACCACTGGCGGACAGCTCCTCAGCAAAAGGGCCATCTAGTGTCAGCATCAATCTATCGGAAGGTGAAACAAGGATCTGGTCGCCGATATCAGGGAAGGCGACCAGCGTGTCCAGCAAATGGTACCCGTCTTCACGCTGCCCGGTCACATGCAACGCAAGATTGACCTTGGCTTTTGCCAGTAATGTCAGAGGCATGACGCGACGCACCTACCAACGCATCTCAAGGTCGACGCGTGAGCTGCACACTGTCTAGTTTCCGTTGTCAGCCGCCGTCTTTTCCGCATTCGGTGGTGCCTGATAGCCGTTTTTGAGCTTTAGCAGAATATACTCCAGCTCCTTCTGTTCCGGCTCCAAATCACGCGCGTGAGACCACTGGAACCGGGCTTCAAGTTCCCTTCCGACTTTCCAGTAGGCGTCGCCAAGGTGATCATTGATAATCGGATCTTCCGGACGGAGTTCGACAGCCCGTTCCAGCTGTTCTGCTGCTTCCTCATAGCGGCCAAGCATGAAATAGACCCACCCAAGGCTATCTACGATGTAACCATCATTGGGACGTAGCTCGACGGCCTTTTTAATCATGCCCAGCGCCCGGGCGTAATTCAATCCCCGGTCTACCCAAGAATATCCCAGATAATTCAGAACAAGGGGTTGATCAGGATACAATTCGAGTGCCTTCAGAAAATCGGCCTCTGCTCCGTCCCACTCCTTGACGCGTTCCAGAGAAATACCGCGGTAGTAAAAAAGCTGCCAGTGATGGCTTTCCACTTTGGTCAAATTGTCGATTGCACCACCATATACCTTGGCCGCATCGTCGAACATTTTATGGCTGCGATAGACGTTGCCCAGAGCAATTGAGGCCTCCAGGTCACTTGGATTGTCGACGATGATTTCCGACAGGGCTGATCTGGCTTCTTCCAGATTGTCCAGCGCGTTGTGGTTCAGGCCAACCTGAATCTGGGCATTGCGTTTCAGTGGCGAATCCGCCTCGATTTTCGCAAGCACTTCGTTAGCTCGCTCATATTGCCTGAGCTGTTCAAACAAATTTGCCAGCGATAGATAGGCCAGTTCCGCATTCGGCTTCAGAAAAAGGGCTAGCTGAAGATAAATGGCGGAAAGCTCTTCTCCGCCGTCGCGACCGATTGCAGATCCCAGACCGTAAAGCAGTTCCGCTGCACCGTCTTGAGCATTCAGAACATCTGACCTCAGGTCACGTTTATCGACAATGGCCGAGCGGGCGACATTCATAATCGGATGACTGGGAATGACCCGATCAAAGAGATCGAGAACTTCCAGGGCTTTCTCGTTTTTGCCTGCTTTGGCAAGCGCGCGCGCATGGGCCTGAACGATCCTCAGGGCTCCCTTGTCGATTTCATAAGCTCTGGCGAATTGTGCGGCTGCCTCTTCATGACGACCGGCCTGTTCCAGCATCAACCCCGCATGATAGGCGGTGAATACAGAGAACCAATCGGGCCCACTGAGTTTGTTGATAATGCTGATTGCATCGTCGGTGTTTCCCGCTCCATGGGCTGACCAGGCGGTGAGAATACTGCCGGTCAGGTCGGCGAGCGGACCGCTGCCTGCCTGGTTCAGCTCTTTGCGGGCTTTGGAGAATGAGCGTTCTTTCAAGGCAACAGCACCAAGAGCGATGCGGCCAAGCATGTTCGTTTTGTCCTGGGCAATCAGTCGATTGGCAAGACCGACAGCAGCCTCTACGTTTCCGTTTGCCAGCAGCAATGTAAAACTGCGGTCAAGAAGATAGGCATTTTCAGGGTCGGCCTTCAGAGCTTCGTGAAAATACTGAGCGGCATTTTCAATGTCCCTGCTGGTTCCGGCAAAACGGGCTGCGAGGTAACTACCTGATAACGAACTGGGATAAGAGTCACTTTCCGCCTTTTCTGCATTTGTGGTCTCCGCGGTTGCCATAGGCGAGACCGACATTATCAGAGCCAGTGTGATGCTACCGATCATGGCACGACCACGAGACGGCTTCTGGGGTGTTTGGCGGCTGACGGTTATCGAATTGGGCATTGAACCTCGCATTCCTCGCGATTCGGGGCACGGACGATCTGCATTGCCTATATAGAATGGCGTTTTTGGGTTGGTGCTTCAAGCGGCCAAAACATCACGCATTCGATACTTTTGACGACAAATCAGAAAAATATGTGTATTTGTTTGATATAACACACCTTTTTATCTTGTTGAGATATTGTTACATATGAATTTAATCCCGCAAAACGGTTGAAAGTGAGCCGCTGGCCGTGGGAGTGGCCGTTTTTATTGCAGTGCACATAACGTTGAAATCCACTGAAACAGCCGTTTTACAACGGCGTCACGATTATTTTAGGTAATAAATGTAATAAATTTTTTTCTTGGGAGACGGATTGTTGCGCATAACAGAGTTGTTGGGCTAATTGCCCACTTGAATTTGGCGGTGCAACAAGGCAGCAAAGAAACCATATTAGTAACCGGCCTTGCGGGCGGTCCGATTTTCGAAGCAATGCAGGGCAGACGAGGCGGACGTTATGAACAAGTGGGTCTACAGCTTTGGCGCCGGTAAAACGGACGGTTCTGCGAAGATGCGAAACTTGCTGGGCGGCAAGGGGGCTAATCTCGCTGAGATGTCCAATCTTGATCTTCCGGTCCCACCGGGTTTTACGATAACAACGGAAGTGTGCAGCCATTTCTTCTCTCACGAGCAGAATTACCCGGATAATCTGGCGAGCCAGGTCGACGATGCACTGAACTTGATTTCCCAAGCAACCGGACGCCGCTTTGGCGACCCTGCGAACCCGCTCCTGGTTTCGGTTCGCTCGGGTGCTCGTGTCTCTATGCCAGGCATGATGGATACCGTTCTGAATCTGGGTTTGAACGATGATGCTGTGCTCGCACTTGAGCAGGTCTCGGACGATCCTTGTTTCGCCTATGATTCCTATAGGCGCTTTATCCAGATGTATGCCGATGTGGTCATGGGTCTCGATCACCATGCCTTTGAAGAAATTCTTGAGCAGTTCAAGGATGAGAAGGGATATCAGCTCGATACGGAACTCTCCGCAGAAGAGTGGATCGTCATTATTCAGGACTATAAGGCTCTGATTGAAGAGGAACTGGAACAGTCGTTTCCGCAGGATCCGCGTGAGCAATTGTGGGGCGCTATTGGGGCGGTGTTCGGGTCCTGGATTAACCCCCGCGCGGAAACCTATCGGAGACTACACGCCATCCCTCAGGACTGGGGAACTGCTGTCAATGTCCAGGCGATGGTCTTCGGTAATATGGGAGAGGATTCGGCAACAGGTGTTGCATTTACTCGGAATCCTTCCACGGGTGAGAAATGTCTCTACGGAGAGTTCCTTGTCAATGCTCAGGGCGAAGATGTCGTGGCGGGCATTCGCACACCGCAGGATATCACGGAGGCAGCAAAGGCTGCCGCCGGGTCGGACAGGCCGTCTTTGGAAAAACTGATGCCGGAGGCATTTTTGGAGTTTTCTCAAACCTGTGATCGGCTTGAAGCACACTATCGCGACATGCAGGATCTGGAATTCACGATTGAACGGGGCAAGCTTTGGATGCTGCAGGCCCGGTCCGGGAAACGAACCGCAAAAGCAGCTCTGAAGATTGCCGTTGAGATGGCTGATGAAGGGCTTATCACTCATGCGGAGGCGGTCAAACGGGTTGACCCCGCGGCGCTTGATCAATTGCTGCATCCTACAATCCATCCCGACGCGGAAAGAGATGTTCTTGCCAAAGGACTGCCTGCATCCCCGGGTGCCGCGACAGGCCGGATTGCCTTCAGCTCCGATGAGGCGGAGCAGGGGGCTGCTGCTGGCGAAAAAGTCATTCTGGTCCGGGTTGAAACCAGTCCTGAAGACATTCACGGCATGCATGCTTCCGAAGGTATTTTGACCGCTCGAGGTGGGATGACAAGTCACGCAGCTGTGGTCGCACGCGGTATGGGCAAACCGTGTGTTTCGGGTGCCGGCGGTATACGGATTGACCTGCGCACCGGACGCCTTCTCGTGCCAGGACGTTCCTTCAAGCAAGGCGATGTCATAACGATCGACGGCTCAACCGGTGATGTCCTTGCCGGTGAGGTTCAAATGCAGCAGTCTGAATTGTCAGGCGATTTTGGAAAACTGATGATCTGGGCGGACGAAGTGCGACGGATGCGCGTTCGGACAAATGCCGAAACGCCCCAGGAAGCGAAAGCTGCACGGAACTTCGGTGCTGAAGGCATCGGTCTTTGCCGAACCGAACATATGTTCTTTGAGGGCAGCCGAATTGTCGCAATGCGTGAAATGATCCTGGCCGAAACGGAAGAAGGACGCCGAAGCGCACTTGCTAAGTTGTTGCCGATGCAACGGGCTGATTTTCTAGAACTTTTCACCATCATGCACGGATTGCCCGTCACCATTCGGCTGCTTGACCCGCCCTTACATGAATTTTTGCCCAAAAGTGAAGCTGAAATCATGGATGTTGCGAGGGCAATGTCGGTTGATGCGGAAAGGCTGCGTGAGCGCTCAATGGCCCTGTCTGAGGTTAACCCGATGCTGGGGCACCGCGGATGCCGGTTGCTCGTCAGTTATCCGGAAGTTGCGGAGATGCAGGCTCGGGCCATATTTGAAGCCGCAGTTGAAGCGGCGAAAACCACCGGAGCGCTGGTTGTACCTGAGATCATGGTGCCGCTTGTCGGGCTGAAGGAGGAGCTGGATACGGTTAGGGCCAAAGTCGACTCGATGGCGGAAATCGTTCAAAGGGAGAGCGGGACGTCGATTGACTATCAGGTTGGCACGATGATTGAGCTTCCCAGAGCGGCGCTGCGTGCCAGGGAAATTGCGAAGTCCGCGGAGTTTTTCTCCTTTGGCACCAACGATCTGACGCAGACCACTTACGGTATTTCCCGTGATGATGCGGCGGCATTTCTTGGCGGGTACATGACAAAAGGCCTTGTTGAAAGGGATCCTTTTGTAACACTTGATCAGGATGGTGTTGGCGAACTTGTAAAAATGGCGACAGAGCGTGGACGCGAAACAAGACCAGACCTGAAAATGGGAATATGCGGTGAGCATGGTGGCGACCCCGCATCGATCGAATTTTGTGAACAAATCGGTCTTGATTATGTGTCCTGTTCACCCTTCCGGGTTCCAATAGCCCGTTTGGCAGCAGCCCAAGCGTCTCTGTCGTCAGAACAGGACGACCAGACTTGACATCGGCGCTCCAGACAATTCGCTCCGGTGGAAAGTCGGCGCTGGCGCGTGCGCTGTCTTCAGTTGAAAGCGGATTTGGATCTGTCGACGTCGCTGCGCTTCTGGATGAAGCGGTGGCTGATCCTCAAGGCCACGTTTTGGGAATTACCGGGCCTCCTGGTGTCGGCAAATCCACACTGACCAACGTGCTCATCGACTTTTGGCGGCGCCGTGGTGAAACCGTTGGCGTTATCGCGATAGACCCCTCTTCTCAGGTAACGGGAGGAGCTCTGCTGGGTGACAGGACCCGATTGGCAACAGATCCAGAGGATACGGGGGTCTTTGTGCGCTCAATGGCCGCCAGGGAAAGGATTGGAGGATTATCCGATCACGCGATTGCCGGCACAGCATTAATGCGCGCTGCCATGGACCATGTCATTGTTGAGACGGTTGGCATCGGTCAGTCTGAAGCTGATGTAGCGCTGGTTTCCGATACGATCTTGTTGTGCATACAACCCGGATCGGGTGACTCTTTGCAGTTCATGAAAGCCGGTGTCATGGAATTGCCGGATATGATCGCAGTAACGAAAGCCGATATGGGTGCCTTTGCGGTGCGCGCGCGTGCAGATGTAGAGGGCGCTCTTAGCCTTGTTTATCGCGAAAAAAACGAATGGTCTGTTCCGGTCTCTCTGATTTCGGCATCAAACAGTGACAGCATTGGCGAGCTTATGGAGCGTTTTTCTGCACATCGGTCATTTCTTGCCGAAGAAGAGCGGCTGGGTCGCAGGCGATCGGCTCAGCACACGTCCTGGATTGGTGATTACGTCAAACGGCGGTACGGCACCGAGGGTGTGAAGAAATTCAACGCAATCAAACCGAATGGCATGAGTGCTGCGACACCATTTGCTTCAATGATTGATGCGGATCAGTTGTTGGGGTTTGAGGGTATCAGGCGCTAACGCGATTGTCGGGGCGCTTCTGTTCGTTCTGAAGACGCCTGGTTATGTCCCGTGCAAGCATTGGCCTTGCAAAGTAAAAACCCTGAAGAGATGTACATCGCGAAGCCTGCAGGAAACGATGCTGTCCTGGCGTTTCTACCCCTTCCGCTGTCACTTCCATTCCAAGTGCCTCCCCAAGACCGACCAGCGTATGGACCACTGCCGCTGCTTCAACCTCGTGTTCGACCGATGTAATGAATGAGCGGTCGATTTTGAATTTGCCGAAAGGAAATTTGCGCAGGTAACTTAAGGAAGAAAAGCCCGTTCCAAAATCGTCAAGTGCCAGTTTCACTCCGATTAATCGCAATTCTTCAATGGTATTAAGTGCGGCATCGCTCTGATCCATCAGAACAGCCTCGGTCACTTCCAATTCGAGCTTGTGGGGTGGAAAGTTTTCTTCCCGGAGGATTCGTTTGATCTGGGAAGCGAATTCCGGGTGTCGCACCTGAGCGGGCGATACATTTACCGCAATTGAAATGTCCGGCCAATTGAGCCCGTCTCGGCAGGCTTGCCGTAGGACCCACTCTCCGATTTTCCAGATCATCTCGCATCCCTCGGCAATCGGCACAAAGAAAGAGGGCGGTATGGTTCCCTTGAGCGGGTGATGCCAGCGCAGCAATGCCTCCACGGTGATCGTATGCCTGCCGTCAGGGGATACCTGGGGCTGGTAGCAGAGGCGGAACTGGTTTCGCTCAAGCGCTTCTCGTAACTCGGCCTCTATCTGCCGTCGCTGACGGAGCTTGTCTTCCATTGACGGTTCAAAAACAATACAGCGTTCCCGTCCTGCTTCTTTCGCCTTGTAGAGTGCCACATCCGCACGTCGGATAAGTTCGCCGGGTTCGACACCGTCAATGGGGGCACGAACAGCGCCCATGCTACACGTCACGAACAAGCGATGACTGCCAAGATCAAATGGTTCCTTGAATGTTTCAACGACACTCTGGCATCGTTCTCGCAGATCGATTTTGTCACGACAGGTGCGAAACAATATCACGAATTCATCGCCACTGATCCGTGCAACTGTGTCCTCGTCATTCACTGCACGGCGCAATCGATCGGCAACGGCCCTTATCAGTTCGTCTCCGACCTGATGACCAAGCGTGTCATTGACTTCCTTGAAGTAATCCAGGTCCAGATAGACTACGGCGATATGTTCACCAGTTTGCTGGCACTGCGTAAGAACCGATTTGAGGTCGCGCTCAAAAAGATCGCGATTGGGCAGGCCACTCAGACTGTCATGCAATGAACTGTGCCGGGCCTGCGCTTCGCTTTCAAACAGTTTCCTTGATGCCGCCGACATTCTTCTCAGGGCCAATATCAGAACGGCCAGAATGATGCTGAAGGCGAGATATACAATTGGTGCGGCTTGTTGCCAGAGATCCTGGCCGGGGGTGTTTGGAGACCAGGAAAGGCTGCCGAAAGGATTGCCGGACTGATCGACAAGCTGTTTTTGCGCTGAAAATGGGACCGTGCTTCCATTTGGGACGAACGTTAAATTATGGAGGCCAAGTTTTCTGCTGATTTTTGCAAGAAAATCCGCGTTCAGAACACGAATACTGATCAGCGTGCAAGGACGTCTGTCCAGAATGGGAATGGTGTAGGACTCAGGCGTTACCGTAGTAAGTGCCGTCAGTGCCGGACGACCGTCAAATTCAATGAGAAACGATCGAGTATGAGGTTTCAGCATGCCGTCGCTGGTATCTGTTGATGCGAGAAAGCCATCGTTTCTTTTGATGGTACTGAACTGAAACTCTTGCTGAAGTTCCCTTAATGTTGGGCTGAGAATCGACTTCAATTTCTGTTCATATATCTCAGGAAGCCAGACAAATCCCTCATTGGCGGTGTAAAGCGGATCGAGCGAGGCGTTCAACAAAATCGTCAGGTCATGCTCGAACGACTGGGCCAATTTTTGCCCCATGTTTCTGTGAACCCACTCGGAACTGTATTGAACGTGTGCATTTTGATAGGCTTCATCTCCAACAGCAAAGCGCTCGTTCTCTCGTTTGTGCGCACCAAGCAGGGCAACAAGTTCCTGATCGAGAAGCTGTTTTTCGCGCTGGGCTGCGGATTCATCAGCATTGATAACGCCCCACTGAATGGCGACGATCGCCAGAATCACGGCCAGAACAACGAGCAACGCAATGAACTGGGCCATGAGAAGGCTCAGATTGTGTCGCCTCTGAAGCTTGTGACTGTGATCGACAAGCCATGTCGTAATTCTGGGCCCATTATGATCGCTCATGGTGTTTATTCTAAAGAAAACAGTTTAAAAAATTCTGATTAAGAAGAAGTCCCTTAAATACATGCGGAAATATTACTAAGTTTTTGAAATAACACGCACTGTTCTCGCAGTACCTTCACGCGGCTTACTGTTCGCTGTTGGTGCGGAAAGATGAATTTAGCTTTCATCACCACTGCATCGGGCAGCTATATCAGACCCAGACCTTTTAAGCTGGCGTGCCCCTGACGTCCGACAATGACATGATCATGAATGGCCAGATCCAGGGGGTCGGCAATGGACATGATTTTCTTTGTCATTGCAATGTCTGCCGTTGAAGGCGTCGGATCGCCTGATGGGTGATTGTGAACAAGGATCAGGGCACTTGCAGACAGCTCGAGCGCGCGTTTGACAACTTCTCGTGGATAGACCGGCGTATGATCAATGGTGCCCGTTTGTTGAACTTCATCTGCAATCAGTGCATTTTTCTTATCGAGAAACAGAATTCGAAATTCTTCTTTCTCTGCAAAGGCCATTGCAGTTCTGCAATACTCAATAACCTTACTCCAGGAAGTAAGAAGGTGACGTTCCTGAATTTCTCCTTTGGCGTATCGCGTTGAAATCGCCTGCAGGATTTTAAGATCTTCTGCAACGGTTTCACCAACGCCTTTGATCTCCATGAGGCGTGCGCGTGGTGCTGCCAGAACTTCTGCAAAGGTACCAAATCGTGCAATCAGGGCCTTGGCCAAAGGTTTTGTGTCTGCACGTTTGATTGTTCTGAACAGCACCAGTTCCATCAGTTCATAATCCGGCAAGCTGTCCGCTCCGCTATTGGCAAAGCGTTGGCGCAGGCGACTCCTATGACCCTGGTTCATATCCTGACCAGTCAATTTTTCGCCTGGGTGTGCATTGTTTTTGTCTGAGGGCGTTTCGCTCACAAAAAGATCCGTATTGCCGTCTGTCGTCAAGCCGCAGTCAGAGGCGGTTTGTCAAGATCCATGGCTGATTTTGTGAAGATATCGCAGCCATCGGCGGTGATCCCGATAGAATGCTCGAATTGTGCTGAAAGCGATCTGTCCCGGGTGACCGCCGTCCAGCCATCGGAAAGAATTTTGACGTGCGGACGCCCGAGATTGACCATGGGTTCGATTGTAAAAATCATACCTGGTTTCAGTTCAACACCATCGCCTTGCCGTCCGTAGTGAAGAATGTTGGGGGCATCGTGGAACAATTTCCCCAACCCGTGGCCACAAAAATCACGCACGACCGAGCAGCGCTGTTTTTCAACGAAGTCCTGGATGGCTGCGCCTATGTCGCCCGTGGTATTTCCAGGTTTGGCCGCTTCAATTCCGCGAAGCAGCGACTCGTAGGTGACATCCACCAAACGTTC
Organism: Stappiaceae bacterium; assembly: GCA_039976075.1. Lineage (GTDB taxonomy): Bacteria > Pseudomonadota > Alphaproteobacteria > Rhizobiales > Stappiaceae > JBDWFY01. Next base: position 85,069 of record JBDWFY010000016.1, on the reverse strand, counting down.
CGCAGCTCGTTTGACTTTTCCCACCCCATACATGCGGCTTGAATCGCCATGCCAGCCATCGAGAACGAACGTGACGTCCACATTGAGAATATCACCTTCCCGCAACGGTTTGTCGTTTGGAATCCCGTGGCAGACAACGTGATTGATCGATGTGCAGGATGAATACCCATACCCACGGTAATGAAGCGTAGCGGGAACGGCGCCGCGTTCCTTGCCGAATTCATAGACGAATTCATCAATCTGCTGAGTGGTCGTTCCAGGTTCTATGAGTTCACACAATCCATCAAGACATGCAGCGGTCAGTTGGCTGGCCTTGTACATACCCGTGAAGTCTTCGGGGCCGTGAAGGCGAATTTGTCCGGTATTGCGCGGCGGCGCTTCAGCTGCATCAATGTAACTGACCATGTTTTATCTACTTCCCTTGCAGGCCGGCGATCTTGTTGGGGCATTGTTCAGTAGGCCCGAAAAGTTGGCGTAAGACGCTTCCTGTACAATGTGTTCAAAGAACTTTGGTTACTTCATAATTATCAATTTACGTGTGTTCAAATCAATATGCCGTTTCGGCAGGAGGAATCAATTGAAGAGTATCAATTGCTCTCAATATGGACAGCACAATCGAAATCTCCAGCTTCTGCCGACGAATAGCCCACGCAGACATCTGTCCGATCATTCATCAGCCCCGTGTAGGAAAGTCTTGATCTGGCGCAGCGATGCAGGTACGGATCGTTCAAGCAGTGCGGGCGTGGCGGAATTGGTAGACGCAAGGGACTTAAAATCCCTCGGCCTATGGCTGTGCGGGTTCGAGTCCCGCCGCCCGCACCAATTGGTTTACAGCGCCGTGCTCTATGCGCAATCTCTCCGATACCTTTCCCCGGAATTTCAACGCTGAGAGCGTGACATGAAACTGCCCGGCCCATTGATCACTGGTCGCCTGATCAAACGCTACAAACGGTTTTTGGCTGATGTTGAACTCGAAGACGGTTCGTTTGTCACGGCGCATTGTGCCAATCCGGGATCGATGCTCGGGCTGAAAGAACCGGGAACTGAGGTGTGGCTGTCCAAATCGGACAACCCGAAGCGGAAACTGGCCTATTCCTGGGAGTTGGCCAGTGTTGGCGGAGTGCTCGTTGGCATTAATACAAGCTATCCCAACAAGATTGTCGAAGAGGCCATTCTTGCCGGCCGGATCGCGCCCCTTGCGACCTACGATAGTTTGCGTCGAGAGGTCAAATACGGCAAGAATTCACGCATCGACATTTTACTTGAGAACACGGGGAAACCCCCAACATATGTCGAGGTCAAGAACGTGCATTTGATGCGTTCGGATGGCCTGGCAGAGTTTCCCGATTCGGTAACCGCTCGAGGCGCAAAACATTTGCGTGAGCTGAGTGACATGACCCAATCGGGTTGTCGGGCCATCATGGTCTATCTGGTGCAGTATCCTTCTGCCCAACGGTTCTGCCTGGCGGACGATATTGATCCTGCCTATGCCCATGCCTTCGTGGAAGCGCAGCGGGCAGGGGTCGAAGCGCTGGTGTATGTTTGTGATATCAGTACTGAAGAAATCGTTGTGCGGGAGGAAATCCCCTTTGACTTGCCGAAGGGGTGAGGTCAATCATTGGCAATGGGGGGCTGAAACGAGTACCCCATGTCCCAGGGAAAATAGATCCACGTATCCTGAGAAACTTCTGTCACGAAGGTATCCACAACCGGACGGCCTTTGGGTTTAGCGTAAACGGTTGCAATATGGGCCATGGGCAGCATATCGCGCACAACTTTCGCCGTGCCACCGGTATCAACCAGATCGTCTATGACCAGCACGCTTTTGCCGCTTCCGTCTTCCAGATTCAAGACATCGGGGTTGATTGACTTGATAACGTCAAGTTGACCCTGATCCTTGTACTCATGGTAGGAGGCGATACAGACTGTTTCGATCAGGCGAATTTCGAGTTCTCTTGCGACAATGGCCGCCGGAACCAAACCGCCGCGCGTGATGCAGACGATGGCTTCCCACGTGCCCTGACCGGATAACCGCCAGGCTAGCGCACGCGCATCGCGATGAAACTGATCCCACGAAACGGGAAAGGCTTTCGGTTGTTGGGTATCCATGAAAAAACCTCGATTTGATCGAACAACGGTTTACGTTCCGCTTCGAGAGTAGCGGGCACGAAGAGACGTGATGGCGTTTTCGGTTTGGGCTGCGGCGGCATTCAGCAATTCTTCATCTCGCCCACGCAGTACGATTTTCGTAACATGACCGCTGCCGTCGAAATAAGGATAGGAGCCGATCGTGATACCGTCATTCTGGTTCTGAATGTCCTCGATCGTTTCAGCGACCGCACCTTCGGGGAGACCCGAGTCGATGGTTCGTGAATGGACTTTCAACCCTGTATTCAGAAGCGGCCCGATCTGATCCATCATGGCTTGCATGATGGTCGGTACCCCGGCCATGACGAAGACGTTTTCGACGCGGAACCCAGGGGCTTTGGAAATCGGGTTTTCAACCAGATCAGCACCTTCCGGGATACGGGCCATGCGCATGCGGGCCTTGGTCAGTTGGTCATCGGAATAATGGCCCTGAAGAATGGCAACAGCACGGGGATCGTAGTCGATGCCGACCTGAAAGGCAGTGGCAACGGAATCTGCGGTTATATCGTCGTGCGTCGGCCCAATTCCGCCGGTGGTGAAAACATAGTCGTATGCACGACGCAGTTCATTCAGCGCAGAAACAATCCGCTCCTGAACATCCGGCACAACCCGCACTTCCTCCAGATCGATGCCGATGTTCGTCAGATATTCGGCAATATAGCCGCTGTTGCTGTCTTTGGTGCGCCCGGACAGAATTTCGTCACCGATGACGAGAATGGCTGCACTGACGACGCTTTGTTCGCTTTCCGGCTGTTCCATTGACAGTTTCCCTGGAGTGTCTTGCATTCAAACGATGTGAGCCGGCTTCTCGGACCGCCCGTAACTTTCGCGATCAGGGCGATGCCTGTTTTCCGAAAGAAAAGGACTGGCGGACAGGCCTCCAATGGAGGATCGTGTACCGCAAGGGCAAAAATTGCTCAAGGGCGCGGTCAATTTGGTTTCACAAAAATATTAAATTACCCAATTCAGGGTTTCCAGCCGTAGAGCCAGTCATAGCGGCCAAGCAATCTCTCTGCACTCATCATGCGCATGGTCATGTCCCGGGCACGCGCAGTCAGGCCGGATAGATGATAGATACGGCCATTTTCAAAGGCGGTTGCTGCGACTTTATCGACCCGGGCTCTGCGCTCTTCTTCGTACGCCCGCAAGGCGGAAGGAATATCCGAAATTTCGCTCACATGTTTGGCCAGAACCCATCCGTCTTCAATTGCCATGGCGCCGCCCTGGGCAACAAATGGCAGCATGGCGTGTGCGGCATCGCCCAGAACACTGATCCTGCCCTCTGACCAGATGCCGCCCGCATCCATCCCAAAAAGTGCCCATTTCAGCCAACGGCGTGGCTTACCCAGAAGGTCCTGGATATTTTCCGGCCAGTCGGCAAACCGATCCAGTACTGCCTGTCTGTTGCCAGGCGAAGACCAGCCGTCTTCCTCCCAGTCTTCATCAACGATCGCGACAATATTCAGCTCCCGTCCCTGGCGAATGGGATAGTGAACCACATGAGCGTTGGAGCCCAGCCATAGACCGGTGCTCGATCGAATCTCATTGGGCACCTGATCCGTTGCAATTGTGGTTCGATAGGCAACTTTGCCAGAGAATGCGGCGGCGGGCAGACGGAGTATCCGGCGTCTGACAACGGATCGGACCCCATCAGCACCGATCAACGCGGAACCGCGCTGACTAGCGAGCCCGTCGGCAGTGTTGAATTCAACCGTGATGCCGTCTTCATCCGCAACTGCATCGGCTATGGTAGATCCAAGTCTGATCTGAATATTGGGATCCGAAAGGCAGGCCTGCAGCAGAACACTGTGCAGGTCAGCGCGATGGGCAACGTGATAGGGGGCTCCATGTCGTTCGGCAATCGTCTGTCCCAGCGGGATAGTGCTGATGATTGCCCCGGTTCTCGCAGAATAGATGCGCACCGAGTCGACAACGCCAATATGGGTTTCCAGCTCAGGAAGAACACCCAGTTCTCTCAACACATGATTGGCGTTTGGAGACAATTGTATGCCTGCGCCAACTTCGCGAAAGCCGTCTTCCCGCTCGATAAGTGCGACGTTTATTCCCCTCTGGCTGAGAGCGAGGGCAGCAGAGAGACCACCGATACCGCCTCCGGCTATGATAATCTTGTGCTCAGAATGGCCTTTCGAATTGATATTCGACGGCTGGTTTTCCTCAGAAGATGGCGAGAGTGGATCCGTCATAGGTGCCGCACCAATCTGCCGGTTTACTCTGCTGCCTGCGATGATGTCTCGACCCAGAGGCTGCTCTCAGGATTGGACGTTCCAGCTGACAGGGATGCACTATGTTTGTAAAGGGTCGAGCAATAAGGGCACACGATTTCAGTTTCATCGCCCATATCAAGGAAGACGTGGGGATGATCAAACGGTGGCCTTGCGCCAATGCACATAAATTCTTTCGAACCGATTTCTATAATCTCAAGCCCATCACTATTGTGGAAATGAGGGACGACAGCTTCAGCCATAATGCTATTCCGCGGTTGTTAATCCATTCGTGCGGAGAATAGCTGTGAAGACCGGATAAGGATAGAGAGAAAAACGCCGCAACGAGGAGCAGATCGACCCACTATGAAACGTGCGCAGAATTGTGTCAGTTCACCGAAAATATAACTGTTCAACCTAACGATCCACTTTTCTTTAAGCGTGGAAAACTCTATGGTTCGTCCGATGAAGATTAACCCTTACGTAAACGTAAAATGATGAGCTATTTTGATTCTGACGGCATACGCATTCACTTTAAGGATGTTGGAAGCGGCGAGCCGATCCTCCTGATTCATGGATTTGCCTCCAATATCCACATGAACTGGGATTATCCGGGCTGGACTGACCTGCTTGTGAAATCCGGTCGACGCGTCGTTGCGCTCGACAATCGCGGCCACGGGGAAAGTGAGAAAATTCATGATCCGGGCGTTTATGGCGCGCCGATGATGGCCGAGGACGCCCGGCGTCTTTTGGATCACCTTGGCATCGAGAAAGCTGATGTGATGGGTTATTCCATGGGGGCACGGATCAGTGCCTTTCTAGCCCTCAATCACCCTGAACGGGTTGGTCACCTGATTTTTGGTGGTCTGGGATATGGCATGGTTGAAGGGGTCGGGGACCCGGAGCCGATAGCCCAGGCGCTGGAAGCTGACACAATCGATGACATCAAACATCAAAGCGGCCGTGCCTTCAGGCAGTTTGCGGATCAAACAAAAAGCGACCGTTTGTCGCTCGCTGCCTGCATGCGCTCCTCCCGCCAGAAAATCCAGCCCGATGAGGTTGCAGGCATTCTGTCACCGGTTTTGATTGCTGTGGGAACGCGGGATGCCATCGCCGGTTCAGCAAGGGATTTGGCGGCTTTAATTCCCAATTCGTCGGTTTTGGATATCCCAGACCGGGACCACATGGTCGCCGTGGGTGACAAAGTCTTCAAACAGGGCGTGCTGAATTTTCTGGAGAGGTCAGAATGAACCGGGTTGCCGACGATGTTTCTCCTTCACCAACCGGCTGTGTGTTTATGGGGGCCATGGGGAATAGAATCACCGCCGACATCTGGCTTTCTTCCGCCTTTGAAACCGAACGGGGGCGGGACGGTGAAAGCAGTGAACGACCCCCCATCATGCTCCTGCATGGTGGGGGGCAGACGCGCCATGCATGGAGCGGAACGGCGGCGCGCCTTGCGGCACGCGGTCATACTGCCATTACACTTGATCAACGCGGCCACGGAGACAGCGAATGGGTTCCAAAGGGAAACTATGCCTTTGATTCTTTCGCAGAAGACGCACGTGCCGTGGCGGAGACAATTCAGGAGCGGTTCGGCAGTCGCCCGATTGCAGTGGGTGCTTCACTGGGTGGGGCTGCCTGCATGCTGGCCGAAGGACATATTCACCCCGGGAATTTCCATGCGCTGGTGCTGGTCGACATAACACCCAGGCTAAAACGATCCGGAGTCGCTAAAATTCTCGGATTCATGGGTGCTCAGGTTGAACAAGGATTCGGGACGCTTGAAGAGGCTGCCGATGCGATTGCAAAATACCTGCCCCATCGGACGCGTCCCACCAGTCTTGAAGGCCTGAAGAAGAATCTGCGTCTTGGTCCGGATGGGCGATATCGATGGCACTGGGATCCCAATTTTATCCAGCAGCGGACCGAATATCATGCCGATACCAGTGATGCGGAAGTGCGGATGCTTTCGGCGGCGGCAAATTTGAAATTGCCGGTTTTTCTGGTTAGGGGAAGCCAGTCTGAACTTGTCTCTGAAGAGCATGTACAGGAATTCAGGAAGTTGGTTCCCCATGCATCCTACGCCGACGTATCCGGTGCCGGCCACATGGTCGCCGGAGATAAAAATGATCTGTTTTCAGACGCATTGTTGTCGTTTGTCGAGGATCTGGATTAAGCGATGAAGATCTGGACTAAGCGGATATCTGTCTCTCTAACTCACCCTAACTTCCCTTGAAGACAGGCCGTCTTTTTTCTTTAAAAGCGGTGCGTCCCTCGATAAAATCGTGAGAGTCAAAGCACTGGTCGCACAGCGTTTGTACATCGCTTTGTGCAGGTCCGAAATCACTGGCCACCAAAGCATTAATTGCTGATTTCGCAGCGCGCTGCGTGAGTGGCGCAAGTGTTGCAATTTCCCGCGCAAGCGCGATTGTTTGAAACTCAAGTTTTCCAGGCTCGACAAGTCTGTTGATCAGGCCCAGATGCCTGGCCTCGGTCCCGTCAAACTGACGGGCGGTAAAAAAGATGTCTTTTGCAACGGATGGACCGACCAGTGCGACAATGTCAGCAATGGACTTCGGCGGATATCCAACACCCAATTTTGCCGCGGGAATTCCAAATCGTGATTCTCCGTCTGCAATTCGAAGGTCGCAGGCCATGGCAAGCGCCATTCCACCACCCAGGCAATGCCCCCTGATCATGGCCACGGTCGGTTTGTCGGCATTTCTCAGCGCGTCAAATGCCAGATCGTTGAGCCGTTCGTAGGATCGCGACGTTTTTTTGTCTTTCCTGACTTCATCGAATTCTGAAATGTCGGCACCGGCGATAAAGGTCTCCTCTCCCCCGCCGCGTAAAACAATCACACGCACGTTTTGGTCTGAACAGAGTTGATCAACCGCGTGAGGTATGGCTTTCCACATTGCCCGGTTAATCGCATTCTTTCGCTTTGGTCGATCAACAACCAGCCACCCCAGGGGAGGGGAGAAAATCAATTCAATGCCCTCTGCGACGGTTTTTTGGGTTCGGAGCATGACAGATGGTCTCCTTGTGGTGCTTCAATGTTGAGGGTGGGAAGTGCGGTAAATTGACGACCAACTATCCAAGGTGAGCGCGCTCCGCATGAAACGTCAATGAGACAAGAGACCTAAATTCTGCCCACTTTCAACGAATTATCGGTATGCGTTGACGCATATTTCAACATTTATCGAAATTTTTTCGAGGATACTTAGTTTTTTCATGAAGCAGACCTATGTTAAGCAGATTGATCGCTTGATCGCCCTCAAGGAGGCGGAAATGACAAGAATGCAAAAGAATGTGGACGCGGCGTCGTTGGCATCCCACGATCCAGTCTGGCATCAGCTTCGCGTCGAGGCTGAAGATATGATCGCCGGTGAGCCCGATCTTGCGGGCTTTATTCACGAAAGCATTCTCAATCAAAAGTCACTGGACGATGTTGTCATCAATCGAATTGCCACGCGATTGGAACATTCCGTTGTTTCAGCGACGCTGATCCGGCAACTTTACGAACAAGCGCTTGATGATGAGCCAGAGATTTCCGATATCTTTCGAGTCGATATCGTTACTGTTCTTGATCGGGATCCGGTTTGTGAGCGGGCAATTGAGCCTGTGCTCTACTTCAAAGGGTTTCACGCAATCCAGACACATCGGCTTGCCAACTGGCTTTGGCGAAAAGGTCGGAAGGATTTCGCTCTGTATATTCAAAGCCGAGCGTCTGAAGTTTATCAGGTCGATGTTCACCCTGCTGTTCCGATGGGACGGGGAATATTCTTCGACCATGGTACAGGCATAGTCGTCGGCGCTACTGCCGTTATCGAAGACGATGTCTCAATACTTCAAGGTGTTACACTTGGTGGTACTGGCAAGGACGGTGGCGACCGCCACCCCAAAATCCGTCACGGCGTGTTGATCGGAGCCGGTGCGAGTGTGCTGGGTAACTTCGAAGTGGGTCATTGTTCGCGGATTGCGGCCGGCTCCGTCGTTCTTTCCTCTGTACCGCCGGATTCGACCGTTGCTGGTGTTCCTGCGAAGATCGTTGGCAAGGCGGGTTGCGCAGAACCGGCACGGTCTATGGACCAGCTTATTGGCAATAAGTCCTGAAAAACTAATTTCCGCTGTTCACACCCCGCCGCGATCGTGTAGGACTGCCGATTGGATAAGCATTCAGGATCGCCATTAGGAGTAAGCCGGTGAAAGCTGAGGAAATTCAGAAGCTCGATGCCTATTTTAAACGCCGGTTCGACATGCCGGACATTGCAGTCAAGGCGCGGCCGCGCAAAGATGATTCTGCCGAGGTTTATATTGGCGATGAATTCATTGGCGTGCTGTTTCGCGATGACGAAGATGAAGATCTGAGCTGGAGCTTTCAGATGGCGATACTTGAGATTGATGTAGACGAAATGTAGCGCTGGCTGCTCCCAGCTTGATTATATGCAATGCGGCGACCTGAGATCAGAGGTCGCCGTTTTTCATCGAGCCTTATGAACAAATAAATTGAATTGTCGCATGCCGGTTCAGCCGGATGGTTCAATCACGGCCAGGGCCATTTGAGATGGACTTCGATGCCGATCCAAGATGGTGCTGCATTTCCAACAAAGAGTATGGCACAAACGATCAGCCCGGCCGTGATAAGCATCATCGGCCAACTGCGCATGCCCGTTGCCTTGGGCGGATGCAAATAAGTCATAGCGCCTCCCGACCGCTCACAGAGCGGTCCGGGTACACAATTGACCCAAAGCTGTCATTATATGGGACGCCTGTCCGATTTTGGGACAGGGCGTTTATCATGCCATTCATATTTTGTTAAGCATTTCCGCCTGTTGCCTTGTTTGCCGTTTCCGGCACGCAGATTGCTAACAATAGGTTAAACCAGCCCAATGCCATATTTGGGACTAATTGGTTAATAGGGGGTTAAGCTTGTGTTTTTTGAGTTGTTGCTTGCCGTGTATATCGGGTGTGCCGGGTTTGTTGCCGCAGGACTAATAGCGAGTTTCTATCAACTAGTGACCAACCGTCCGGCTCGGTTTGCTTTGGAATCTGAAACTCTGATTAGAATTTTAGCTACCGTAGCAATTGTAATCTTTGCAGGCCCCTTCATTCTTATGCGCAATGCGATCCGGGGACGTCGCATCGAAGGCCGTCCCATTGGATGGCTTGTCGCCAGCACGACAATTGCCGGAATGTGGAGTATGTGTTCGGGTGTTGTTGTGATTCAGTTTGCGTTGGCAATCGCCTACAATGTTGCCTAATTTCCGTTGTCAGGATCGCGGTGGGCTCTACCGGTGATCAGGAAGGGAAGGGTGAGCGATGCCTATCTATGCGCTGGACGGTGTACAGCCGAAATTTCCCTCTCAGGATGCATTCTGGGTTGCTCCAGATGCGGCAATTATAGGTCGAATCCTGCTTGAGGAAGACGCCAGTGTCTGGTGGGGGGCGGTATTGCGGGGCGATAATGAACTGATTACCATCGGTTCTCGCTCGAACGTGCAGGATGGTTCTGTCCTGCATACTGACCTTGGTTTCCCTTTGCACATTGGAAAAGACTGCACCATCGGCCACCGGGCGATCCTGCACGGATGTACGATCGGAGATAACTCGCTTGTCGGTATGGGGGCTACGGTCCTGAACGGTGCGGTAGTCGGAAAAAATTGCCTGATTGGTGCCAACGCTCTTATTCCTGAAGGCAAAGCCATTCCCGACAATTCATTGGTTGTCGGAATGCCTGGAAAAATTGTTCGGCAGTTAGACGATGATGCAATAGCGGGGCTGACTGCATCGGCAAGCGGATATGTCCAAAATTGGAAACGCTTCAAAGCGGTTCTTACGCTTCTGGATTAAGTCGTAACCGTTGCGGTTCGACGAAACAGGTCTGTAATCTAACAACTCTTGCCATTCCCTAAAAATGGGGAACCGGCCCGCGGGGCACGCGGACCGGTTGGAACCCGGTCGGTTTGGGGATGGGGGGGGACGCGACCGGGTGTAACCTTCAAATTCTTATTTATATGTCCGAACACTGCCGACAACGCTGACGCGGCGGTCGGAAATTCGATTCCAATTTCCTGAATTCGTAGCCGATTGGCGTTTCACGTACCGGTATGGCGTTTGATGCCACGGCAGCACGGCGCCAGCCTGGTTATCCAGTATGAAGTCGCCGCGATCCGTGCGCACAGTCAGGACAGCATGGCCATCACCGTTTTGATCCCGGACAACGGTGATCAGAAGCGATCCCAAAGGCCAACCGCTTTGATAGAGCTGTCGCCTTTTCTCCAGTACGTAGTCTTCACAATCGCCTGCAACACCTGGATACGTCCATTTTTCAAGTACCGCATACAAATCAATATCGGTAATTGGCTGAATGGCAGCATTCACGTTGTTGTTGATGTCCTGCAGTTCCTGCCAACGTTCAACCGTCAAGCGCATCAACGGCGCTTTCTTGGTTTTTATTGCGCAATCGGCATTGTATCGCTGACAATACTCCACGTGCCCGATTGGTGCTGTTGTTTTGCCAATTGTTCGCATGAAACTTGGCGTGTCACTGAGCGCCATGGCCGCTGAGGGCATCGTCAACGCGACACCAAAAGCTAAGGCATATATACCAACCCTGTTTAACTTAAGCATAGTCAAACCATCCCCTATATTTGAGGTTACTATGCTTTTATATTTTTTATATTGAGATAAAACATGTATTCGTATTGTATTAAAAGTATAATTTGATTTTAGACAAATTTGCGTAAAATTTTATCTATATCGAAAAAAGATAATAAATACAGATAGTTAAATGGTTATTCGGATATTGCTCGCCGGAGTGCGAGAGTAAAAATGTCTATTTTAATAAGCAATATTTTTTCAATACTATGGAAAATCACGATGTCGAGCAGCAAAACTGATAGATAATGCCAACGGATCAAGAGATGTGCGACTGGCTTGCCACGCAGCTTCCAGATGGGAAAGACAGAACAGCTTTGATGGGCGAGGGACAGAGGCAAGCAAACCAAGATGCCGGAAAACCAAGACGCAACAATACCAAGACGCAGGAAAATGGCAGAAACAGACCGCTTCCCTCCCTACGATCATGCTGGTGCACGCGTGTATTGATTGTATTTGGACCTACGAATCTTGGGAGTGTCTAGAAGCCGCTTTTAATTTCGTCTTCATTGACGACCTGAGAAAACTCGATCGCAATACCCTCTTCGATATGGCGGACAACGCGTGCCCGCATCTTACCGAGTGTAAGCACGGTGCCTATCGCTGGCTTTACGTCAGTTTTTATGGCTGCGCCTGACATTGAAACGTCAATGACACCGCAGCGATATTCCCGTCCGTCTGGCAATACAATATTGGAAACTGGGTTTTCAGGCGTGAAACGATCATGACGCCGGTCTTCGGGCAGGTTCAGCTCATGCCGGTTTGCAAGCCAGGTCAACTGCGAAGCAATCTTGTCCCGTTTGCGAGCAGTGGCATTGATCGAAATCGCAAATCCGCCTTCGATCTCCCGGGCGATCTTACCTTCGATACGGCCGATATGATCGATGTAAGCGACAACTTTTTCTCCGACACTTCCAATAACCGGCGCGATTAGCGCAGCGCCGCCGGGAGACATGTTGATCACCTGACAGGGATACTCCTGCCGGCTTTCGGTCATAAAACGACCCAGCAGGTTTACTTTGACACGCTGATGCCGACGGCGATCAGGACCGCGGGCTGCGATGTTTGCTGCGATCTGGGCTGTGGCGTTGGCGCGCGACATAGCGAGTAGACCTCTTTTATCAAGCCCCGCCAGATTGGACGGAGGATTTTGATTCAGCGTCTACGCTAAGCCGTCTTGGTTAATAAGCCGTAATCTAATCGGCTCTTCCACCATCATAAACAACCAAATGTGCAATCTTGCGCGCATTGTCCGGGACTGCTGGTTCCATATCAGTCGGGATTGGAGGTATTGCCGATCCGGATAAAGAGCGGTCGACCAAGTCAATTTCTGCGGACTGGCCACTACGTTCTTTATAATAGTGCGGGCGTTCGTCCGGCCAGATGAGGCGCAAACTGGATATGCTCAAATTCGTGAGCGGGTGTATGCCCATCCAATAGGGTTGGCTCATCGGCACACATGTCCCCAGAATTCGTTTGTATCCTTCACCATGAACTTCAAGCGGAAGCAGGATCATTTCCAGCGGGACAGACTTTTTCCGCAAGTTGAGACCGTCTATGCCAACAACCGCGGCGGCAGCTTCTTGCGATACGGCGTTGAGCATGGTTGCAATCGCGTTGCTGTCCTTGCCTTCCCAGCCGGTTAAAAAATCGCGACCCTTCAACTCTCGGCAATAAAGAGAGCACAGGCGCGTACCCGCGAGCCGATAGATGAATTTATCTGACCCCATCGCTTCTAAAATAAATGTATCACCGAGCAACCGTCGAATATCTGACGGTTCGATCTCCTGACGCTCCGGAGCAGGACGGTCGTTCCTCAGAGAATTCCAATACGCATACAACGCCTGGGTCGATGCATGTTTCATTATTCTACGCCCCCAAATGAGGTTTTAAATTCCCGAATTATCGACTTTTCCGATCTTGATTTCATGCAACAAGCACGTCGCTCCAAAACGAGACAGCAGCCGATTTATAACGGTTAATAAGCAGATAACATGCCACGAACAGATACTGCGGTGGGGGTAACCTTTCATTAACGTTAAAAAAGGGTTTCGATTGATTGGTCGATCAAAATCATTCATCTTACCCCCACATCAAGGGGCGTTTTGCTCCGCATTTGACAGCTTCTGACTTTGTCTCGACCGTTTACGGGGACGTGACAGCAAACCGCCAGGGTGCAACATAGAATTGCGCACGGCGGTTTTTTTTTGCTTGAACAAATCTGATGGTAAGTGCAGGGGAGAGGTCCCTTGAATTGGTTTACACACGCAATTATCTGCGCTGGCAGGGCGTGATATCTGACAAAGTGACGGGCTTTTTATGAATGTGATGACACCGAAACCCTCTCAGCCTGCGATCAATTTACCGCTTAGCATCACTGTGCTGGCCGGAATCATGATTGCGATCCATATGATCCGGTCTCTGTTGTTGTCGCCGTCGCTGGATCTGGACGTGCTGGTTCTGTTTGCCTTCATTCCTCTTCGATATGTGGCAACGGAACAAAGCCTTGTTACCTTTCCAGGTGGATTTGGTGCAGATATCTGGACGTTTCTTAGTTATGCCTTTCTGCATGGCGGCGTCATGCATCTGATGATGAACATGCTGTGGATGGCGATCTTCGGGACAGCAGTTGCCTGGCGGTTCGGGGCCGTGCGTTTTCTTTTGTTTTCGGCAATCTGTGCCATTATGGGTGCAGCGGCACACCTGCTGACCAATTGGGGAGACTCTGTTCCGACGGTGGGAGCTTCGGCCGCCATTTCAGGACATATGGCAGGGGCAATACGTTTTGTGTTTGCAGCGGACGGTCCCCTGGGGGCATTTCGCCGAAAAGACAAGGCGGCCTATATGTCTCCTGCAGTCCCGCTACGGCAAGCACTGGCCAATCGCCAGGTCCTGACCTTTCTTGCTATCTGGTTTGGCATCAATTTGGTGTTCGGACTTCTCGGCGGCGCTGTCGTAGGTGGTGGTGGATCTATTGCCTGGCAGGCGCATATCGGAGGTTTTTTGGCCGGTTTGTTGCTGTTTGGCGTTTTCGACCCGATCGGAAAGAAACCGAAATATCAGGGTCCGCACCTCGTTTGATCGCCTACAGCGAATCCCGGAAAGGTTGAAACGCCTTTTCGATAAGGATACGCGACAAAACAAAGGCTTGGAGCATTTCCAGCGATTCAACGATCGCTGGAAATGCTCTAATGAGTCCCATGCGTCATAAAGTGGCTTTGATCTTGTTCAATTTTTTGTCAAGATACCAGTTCTCAGTGTGTCATGCCTTGAGTCTGACGGAAGAACGAGCGGCCTGACTGTCCTTTGGTCGGATGCAGCGTATGGCGAAGGACGAAAGCGTATCCTGGAAAAGTTGAAGCGCTTTTCTCAACAGGAATACGCGACAAGACAGAGGCTTGGACCATTTCAGGCGATGCAGTCATCGCGGGAATGGCTCTACAAGGGAGAAGCGGATGATTGTTGCAAATATTTTGGATGAAAAAGGCCGGGACATCATCACCGTGCTGGAAGAGGCATCACTTAACACAATTTGTGCAACGCTGACCGCAAACAAAATCGGCGCAGTCATAGTCGTGCACGGCGATGGGAGCATCGCCGGCATTTTGTCTGAGCGGGATATTGTGCGTGCGCTTTGTTCAAGTGGACCCTCTTCGTTGGAAAGTACGGCAAAGGAACACATGACCGGTAAGGTCGTAACCTGTAACGAAAAAGAGACCACCGACGAGGTCATGGCCAAGATGACCGCAGGTCGTTTCCGGCATTTGCCGGTTGTGACTGATGGCAAACTGGTGGGGCTGATATCAATCGGCGACGTCGTGAAACAGAAAATTGCGATGGTTGAGCAGGAAGCCGAGCAGATCAAGTCTTACATAACAATGTCCTGATTGAATGGGTGGCGGGTCGGGTGGTGTCTCATCATCGATCGACCCGCTACGTCTGTCTCGTTAGTGTCTGAGGTCAGCCTGACGGTTGACTGCGTTGTAAATCAGGACAGCGCTGAGATATAATCTCTTATTTCATCAAGTGCTTTCAGACCTGTTTCGTAGCCGATGGTTATTGCCTCTTCTGCGCGATCAAATTCAAAAAGCGACAAATGTGCCAGACGAGGGCCGATGGTTACATCGGGCGGGTCTCCCGCCAGCCGCGACCGGCCGATCCTGTCCTGAATAATATTAAACGCCTCCATCATGACCCCGGAAATACCTGGCAATCCGTCTTTTGATCGTCCGAACAACTGTCGTTTCAGAATGTTTCGTGCTGTGCCGGGTTTAGCCATACTGGCCAGCATATCATCGACTTCCGGCAGAGAATCTGCAGGCGCAGGCGGCATGGGATGCACGATGGTGGTTCCGCTGCCAAATACATCGGGGTTGAGGTTAACTGCGATGACAACGCGCGCACCCAGTGCGCGACAGACCGATACCGGGATGGGATTGACCAGTGCGCCATCGACGAGCCATCGGCCGCCGATCTGTGAGGGCTGAAAGATACCCGGCAATGCGTAGGAGGCCCGCAGTGCTTCAGCCAGTGAGCCAGAGCGCAGCCAGATTTCATGCCCCGTGCCCAATTCGGTTGCAACACAGGTAAACGGCCGATCAAGTTGTTCTATTCGCAAATCGCCCAGATTTTCCTCAAGGAGAGTGGCCAGCTTAGTGCCGTTGATCAGGCCTGAACTGCCAAGGGCGAAGTCAAGCAAACCAAACATGCGTCGTTTGGTGAGCGAGCGAGCGAAGCTTTCGAGTTCGTCCAATTTACCGGCCAGATAGCATCCACCAACTACGGCGCCGATTGACGTTCCCGTTACGATGTCAGGTCGGATGCCCCCTTCGTCCAACGCACGCATGACCCCGATATGTGCCCAGCCGCGCGCAACGCCGCCGCCAAGCGCAATGCCAACTGTCGGCCGGAATTGAGATTTGATGACGTCGTCCGGCGTTTCCGTCCCGATAATGGACAGTTCATCGATTGGACGCATAAAAAGCCAGCGAGACAGGCTCTCAATCATGACCAACTCCCGTCAGATTGGGGTGTTTCGACCGTGTTCTTTCAATATGCAGAACTGTCATTCCATCGCTCCGCACACACTCTCGTATCGTGCTTCTGGGTTCGTACATGTTAGTTCAAAACAGGGCATTATGATGCTCAATGATCGTGTTTTGGTACGGCTTTCATCCTCCAGACCCCGGTTGGGTCTCAACTTGTGCCACTGGGGACACGGGTCAGTTTCGCAGATAATCTTCACCAACTGATGAATCCGGCGAGAAAGCGACAAGCTCAATATAGGAAGTGAATTGTCCCGGGGTGTTCAAGTTCGTTCACAACAGGGAGTTCAGTCGGTGAAGCAGTTCGGTGCAGACTAGGATTTACCATAAACATCTTCGGGATCATAAACTCGCTGCGTTTCGGTACGTTCCAGCTGAAGAGGCGACGCTGCCTTCGTCTGCGCAAGCACCTTGCGATGAAAACATGATCGGTAGCCTACGTGACAAGTGGCTCCGTTGCCCGCGACTTTGACTTTCAGCAGGATGGCATCCTGATCGCAGTCCGTTCGCATTTCAACAATGCTCTGCACTTGCCCGGATGTTGCGCCTTTATGCCAATACTCCTGACGAGATCGGCTCCAGTACCAGGCTTCTCCGGTTTCGATTGATCGAGCGAGAGATTTTTTGTTCATGTAACCGAGCATCAGCACATCACCGGAATCCGCATCGGTAACAATACAGGCGATCAGACCCTGTTCATCAAACTTGGGCTGGAAACGATCCCCTGTTTCAATTTCGGTTTTTGAACCGCGATGGCCAAACAATTCTTGTTCCATATTCTGCTCACAAGCTAAACTGACAATTGCTCAAAACGGAACCGGATCCGCGGACAATGTTGTGGGCGGTGGAATTGGAAACTGTCAAGCAACAAGATCGTTCGGTCAAAATTAAATCGGTTCACGTCTTGTCAGGTACGGATCTGTGTCATGAAGCGAACCTGTTGAGCCGGATCGTCCTTAAAAATGCCTGTAAACTGCGATGTTACAGTCGACGCGCCGGATTTCTGAATTCCGCGCATGGACATACACTGATGTTCAGCTTCGATCATTATGGCAATCCCGCGTGGAGCAAGCGCTTCGTCGATGGCGGAAAGGATTTGCGATGTGAGGTTTTCCTGTGTCTGCAGACGTTTTGCGTAAACGTCTACCACTCTGGCGAGTTTCGAAAGACCGACAACACCGTCTTTGGGGAAATAGGCGATATGTGCCTTGCCGAAAAACGGCACCATGTGGTGTTCGCAGTGTGAATGGAATGGAATATCTCTGACGAGCACCATTTCCCTGTATCCGCCCACTTCTTCAAAGACCGTCCCAAGATGTTCTTCTGAGGATTGATCGTAACCGGCAAACAGTTCCTTGTAGGCTTTTGCAACGCGTTTTGGCGTGTCAATCAAGCCCTCGCGGTCGGGATTATCTCCTGCCCAGGCCAACAATGTCCTAACGGCTTCTTCTGCCTGCTCTCGTGTCGGACGTGAAGCGGGCATTGCATCTTCTGCCTTAAGGGCGGCTATATCTGCTTTGTCTGCAAGTGCGTCCATGAAAACCTCCGGAACGTGTTCCTGGAAACTATACGGGACTTGATACTCTATGGACCAATAACAATCTGGTACAGTCCAGCGCGCGGCAAGTCATTCAATTGTGATCATTCCAGTCATTCTGTCGCGAATCTGAAACTCCATAGCCCTTGGGAACTTTTCAATAGCGCAGACGCATTCATTATGAATTGCAATGATCGGGGTAACGTTCCTATATAAGTACGAAAATACAGATATTAAATAGCACTCCGGATTTGGAGCATGCTGAAGGCTGCCTGATATGATCGACGATATTTACAACGCCAAGATACTGGAGTTTGCGGGAAATATTCCGCGGCTCGGTCGTCTTGACAAGCCAGATGCTACAGCCCGTGCGCATTCGAAGCTGTGTGGTTCGACAGTTACCGTTGATGTAAAGATGAAGGATGGCGTCGTCACGGATTTTGCGCACGACGTTAAAGCATGCGCTCTTGGCCAGGCCTCCTCGTCAATTATGGCTCGTCATGTACTGGGAGCAGATGCGAATGAACTCCGTGCTGTTCGCCAAAGCATGTACAAAATGCTGAAGGAAGACGGTTCTGCACCGACCGACAAATGGTCGGATCTGCAGTTTCTGGAACCCGTTCGCGACTATAAGCCAAGGCATACCTCGACCCTGCTTACCTTTGACGCGGTCGTTGATGCAGTCGATCAGATTGAAAGTCGGAACGCCGCGGCCTGTGTTTCCGAAAGCCGAACTTGACGTGTTTTAAGGGTCCAAAGATCTGCTTGGAATGAATGTGTAAACCGGACAAAAAGGCCTCAGGAAATGTCAAGGGAACGGAGACCGAAGCGCCGGTTTCCGCGGTTTCCTATCTGGCCATCGGTATGATCCGGACTTACCAGTACACGCTGTCCGCTTTTATAGGACGATCCTGCCGCTACGCGCCATCCTGTTCACACTATGCAGAGACAGCCATTCGAAGATTCGGTTTCTGGATCGGAGGATGGATGGGGCTGGCACGAATAAGCAGATGCAATCCGCTGGGCAGTTCCGGTTATGACCCTGTGCCAGAGGAAGTTCCGGTATCAGGCCGTTGGTATTTCCCATGGCGGTACGGTCTGTGGACTGGAGCGCATATCGACGCGTCGACCAAGATCTAGAGCGTACAGTCAAAGAATGACCGGAATTCCCGTTGGATGGGTCGAGTCTGAAATGCGAAAGAAAAAGGCGCCGATCAGGCGCCTTTTGCGTGAGTTAAGTGAAATCGCAACATCTCGGCTTACTGTTGTCCCAATTGCTCAAGCAACTGAGCGCCTTGCGGTGAACCAAGTTTGGCGGCATATTCATACCACTGTCGGGCTTTGGCAATATCGCCCTTCAGCCCCATCACATTCAGTGTTCGCAAGTAGTTGGGATCAAAGGTATTTCCCATCGCCAGCGCACCTTCAGCCACGCCTGAGTTGGCCAGCCGTTCGAAGAATGCACGAGCAGAAGCAATATCACCGGCCTCAAGCATCTGTTCGCCGCGTTTGAACAGTTTCTGGCGCCGTTCATCCGAGATTTTCGGCGTCTGTTGCTTTTTCGGCAAACTGACTTTCTTCGTCGTTACTGTTCGGGATGCAGATATGCCACCAGATGTATCGGATTTTGGAACCAGCGTCGCCGCATCACCTATGCCGGCAACCTTGTTGGCCGCAAGATTTGCAGTCGGCGCCGGCGCTTTCACTTCGCCAATCACGACGGCAATATCCCGACGATCGAGAGTGAAACCCTGTGATGAAATGAGTTCAAGTGAAAGCTCGAGTTTCTCTTTCGCGCTTTCCAGCGGCATCAGACGGAGATTCACAAGGTCCTTTGTTCCAAGAACCCAAACTTCTCCCTGGCCGACCCGTTGTCCGCTGGATAACTTTGCCTCTGCCGGCAGACCGCGAATGACGACATAGCCGCCATCGACCTTATCCGGTGGGATGACCGTCATTGCCAGCTCAACCGCTTGTCCCGCTTCAGCGTAGAAATTTTCCGAAGCAATCAGGCGGGCCTGCGGAATGTCTGTATCGGCAACGACCTGTACTGGCGGCGATTGCTTGGCGCTGGCTGTTGGCAACGACCAGAAGTTGGACTGGAAAAAGCCGCTTCCTGCCTGTGCGACCACAATGGTGTCTGTCTGGTTGTTCCGATTATTCGGATCTGAAGCATCAGCTTTTATCGAAATCATCACAAAGGGGAGGGCAAGGCAGGACACGAGCACCTTGCCCAGCCCTGATTTAAGTGTCAGCGGTCGGGAGGAGGATGGCCTGACGCCATTCTCCTGACCGCAGCTCATTCCGTTCCCCCGGAAGATGAGTTCTGATTTGCTAATTGGTTCAACCCGTCCAGCTGTTCTTTTTTTAAGCTTGATCATGGTTGTCATCTTTCGATCAATGAGATGCCAAATTTAACGAGCGAAAATCAGTTCGTACTTGCTTGTTTCCGCCATTTGAGAAACTCGTTGAAAAGCGCATCCTCCTGCGCTTTCGTCAGCACGGCTCCAGAACCTCCCTGATCCTGGATAAACTTGGCGAAAAGCTTGCGCATTTCCGCGCCGGACTGTTCGGCAACCGAATTGGTGGCTTTTGCCTCGTCCAGAAGATCCTGAGCTGCCTGGAAACGAGTCCAGCCGCCGCGCAATTCAGCTGCGAGGTTGGTTTCTCCCCATTTAGGGTGGCGTGCCGGTGCCTGCAGGCGCTCAAAGTTTGCGAAAAGCGCTTTTGTCAGGTTCTCCACACGGCGATACCGGTCAGTACCCCTCTGCCAGTTGAAAGAGGCAAGCACAGCGCTTGAGGAAACCGTTTCGATTATATCGCCTTCTTTTATCAGGTTGGGGTAATCAGCACTGGTGAGCGTTGCCGGCGAATACGTGCTCTCAAGCGCTTCGATATAGGGGATTGAGATAATATGCAGGCCTTTGCCCTCAGGGACATTGCGAACACTTTTGACCGGTTTACCTGCAACCTGCATCACAGCGTCGATTTCGCCTGCGCCCAATTTTTGAAGCGCGTCACCGGTGTGGAAGTTGGTTTCGTTTACCTCAACACCCAGTTTATTGAAGATATTGCGGCTTGTGAGGGTGGTTGCACTACCCTTGTTTGAGAAGTTGACTGTTTTTCCGCGCAGGTCTTCAACAGTTTTGATGTTCGGGCCAACGATCAGGTGCACTTCTTCATTATAGAGCTTCGTGACGTACCGAAGCCGGTCACGAAGACCTTTCAAGTATGGCTCGCCTTCCATCATGTCGATGGCGTCGTTGCGAACAATCGCAGTATCGATATTGCGCAGGTACAGCAGGTCTCGAATATTCTGCGCGCCGCCCTTGCCAACCATGGCCAGGACACGAAGATTATCGCTATCGTCAAGTGCCGCCGCCAAATCAGCTGCAATAAACAGATAAGTGCCTGCCGGATTGCCAGCAAGCACGGAAACTGTATTTTGGTTGATTTCGTTCTTGATTGATTGCGCCGAAGCACTTCCTGACATTACCGTCATTGTCAGTGCAAAAGAACAGACAATAGCGAGCGCAACATCTCTGATGCGCGTTGTTTCCGCCAATCGCCGCAATTTCCCGCCGATTTCAGAACTCATCATACCCGTAAGCCTCATACCCAACTTTCTCTCTCCTTGCCCATACCAAGCAATTTGGCATGTTCAACCACCGCAGCGTCCCTGAAGCACTACCCGCACACCTAACCCTCTGTCAGTGAGGCGACCATGCTTCAACACTTGCTCTTTGGAGACTTAACTCTCGACTGGATTCCCCCACTGTCGTGAAAAAAGTGCTCCTGATTTTAGTGCGTTTGTTCAGTTCTCTTGATTGTCAGCGACCGAAATCAATCAATAACGTTGAAGTTGGGCGGAAATGGGGAAGATTGAGCATATTTGCTTGTATTCTGAGGCGATTTTCGGCATAAAAACAGTGAAATTGATTTAAAATAGAAAATATATAGAAGTTCTTTTGTAATTATTCTAAAAAAATGGTTAATATATCGTCAATCTTTAGAATTATTTCTTGAAATTTGTTGACATTAATAAATTTTTAACAATTTTATTTGTAATTTTTTATATTAATACACGAAAACTATTTATAAATATTATATGTTTGCTTGGTGCAAGTGTTGAGGGGCGGAAACTATTTAATTTATGTTGATCTACCTTAAAGGAAATCAGTCTGCGGCGCGCGCTGTCGGTTGCTAACTCTTCGGCAAGTGAGTGCGAAACAATCCATTTGATCACTAAAATCTAGTCCGTCAGACAAGGATTGAGCGGGTGGTGCGAATCCACGAGATTCAATTGTGGCGGAATCTTGAAGTCAATTGTTAGGAGACGATCCATTAGGGCGCGAGTTTTGGCACTGGGATGTATTCAAAATTGAGTTGAGATGAAACTGAACCTTCAGTTAGAGAAGGACACCAATATGGTTTTTGCTTTGTCAGAACCAAGGGATGCCGCCAGTTCGTACCACTTCCTGGCTTCCTTGACATCTCCCTTCATCCCGAAAACATTTATATTTTTCAAATAATTAGGGTCAAAAGTTGTCGCGAGCGCAAAAGCACCTCCTGCGTCGTTATTGATCGCAAGGCGCATGTAAAACGCACGAGCGGCGACGATATCGCCATGGGTCATCAGGCGGTCACCATGCGCTCTGTACCGTTCTTTGTCCGCCTGGCTCAAGGTGTTGGCCGTCCCTTTGGCTTCAGCCGTTTTGCTCACATTGTTGCGAGGAAGACGCGCTTGTTTACCGGTCGACTGTTCTTCGGACTGCGCCTGTGGTTCCGCTGTTTTATGTGCCATGACAGGTTCACGGATTTTCAGCACGGATTTGCCCGTCTTCAACAGTATATTTCGCTTGTCGATACGTTTGCCTTTGGGACCCAGCAATTCGATGTCCAAAGTAAAATCAGCGGGAATTTCGGCCGGTAAGATCAATCGGAGGCTGTTTAGATCACTGGTGCTGAGCACCCACGTTCCTGGTTTCCCGATCATTTGCCCGGCGGTGAGGTCAACACCCTTGGGGACATCCCTGATGACGATATAGCCCTTGCGTAGGGCACCATCGGGGCTAATCCTCACTTGCAGGGCGACAGGACTATGCCCCGTTGCAGTGATACTTTCCCTTACATCGAGGCGGACATCGTTACTTTGGCTGACAATGAGCTGCGGGGCTAGGTCTCTGCTTGGAGCAGTAGCTGAGGGCCAAAGAGGCGCAGCGTTTGCAGAAGCATGCAACAGCGAAGTCGCGGCAATCAAGACGCTCCATATCAGTCGACAATTTGACAGGCGACGGATAGTTGACTCAGCGTCGTGTGAAGAGCTGGCTCCCGGCGCGGAACCGCGTGCTCCCGTCCAAAAGTGCAGATCGTTCGCGGCAATAGCTGGACCTGACGTTCTGAGACTTGTTGCGGTTTTTGGCGGAGTAGGGAATTGAGAAGTATGCCGTGTATTCATGGTCTGTTGATAGATTCGGAGACGTTGGAATGAAAAAATGAACCTCACAGCCCACCCTCCTGGAACAGCCACGCGGTTTCATACACTGGATACGCAGTGGCAATGAAAGCCATCAATACGTCAATATATTGGCGATTTGTAACCTTTTTATGTGACCAAGAGTAATTTATAAGTATAAAATAAGTAATTAAGACTAAATTTTGTATTTATGTGTTAAAAAAGTATATGTTATCTGTATAATTACATATTTTATTTAATTTTCTAATTTTATATAGTAATTATTCTAAATTTATTCGTTTACATGTAGATTAAATTACTTTTTACTGAGCGAATTACGATTCGCATAAAGTGGGCGTTCATTGGCGCGCTCCATGTTGCTGCAGTAAAAACTCAGCTGTACCGCCAGCTCGTGCTAAATCTCAACAGCCTCTAGACCCGGTCGGCGGTTTCGATTAGACACTTGCCCGCATACACAATACCGGCAATGCCGCCTTCCAACTCACTTGATCCTTGCGGATATGTGCGACGGCGGCATCGTTAGGACACCATGAAAAACTGGCTTACCTGCATCGGTTGAGCAGGAGTGAGCAGGAGCTGACATGATCAAACTGACTTTCCCAGACCAATCCATCCGAGAACAAGCCTCAGGAGTAACCGGTGCTGAAATCGCAGCCGGGATCTCGAAGTCTCTCGCCAAGAAATCGGTTGCCATCGTTGTTGATGACACGCTGCAGGATCTGAGCGATCCGATAGGCCACGATTGCCGCATTGAAATACTGACGCGCGAAGACCCGCGCGCGCTTGAATTAATTCGGCACGACGCAGCCCACGTGATGGCGGAAGCGGTACAGGAATTATGGCCGGGTACGCAAGTAACCATCGGGCCGGTAATCGAAAACGGCTTTTACTATGATTTCAAGCGCAGCGAGCCGTTTACGCCCGATGATTTACCTGTCATCGAGAAGAAAATGCGCGAGATCATCCAGCGTAACGCGGCCTTCACCAAGGAAGTGTGGAGCAGGGAACAGGCCAGTGATCATTTCTCCGCCAAAGGAGAAGATTACAAAGTTGAGCTTCTGGACGCGATTCCTGAAAACGAAGATGTGAAGATTTACCGCCAGGGACAATGGCTGGACCTTTGCCGGGGACCGCATATGGCCTCAACCGGTCAGGTCGGAACGGCGTTCAAGCTCATGAAAGTCGCAGGCGCCTATTGGCGCGGTGATAGCAACAATGAAATGCTGACCCGTATCTATGGCACTGCCTGGTCAAGCGACAAGGAACTGAAAGCCTACCTCCACATGTTGGAAGAGGCTGAAAA
Organism: Stappiaceae bacterium; assembly: GCA_039976075.1. GTDB lineage: Bacteria > Pseudomonadota > Alphaproteobacteria > Rhizobiales > Stappiaceae > JBDWFY01. The sequence goes on along the minus strand of JBDWFY010000016.1, from coordinate 60,675 downwards.
GCGGGACCATAGGAAACTGGGCCGGGAAATGGATCTGTTTCATTTTCAGGAAGAGGGTCCTGGTGTCGTGTTCTGGCACGCCAAGGGGTGGACCCTGTTTCAGAACCTGACAAATTACATGCGTCGGCGCCTTGAAGGGTCTTATGACGAGGTCAACGCACCGCAAATTCTGGATAAATCGTTATGGGAAACATCCGGCCATTGGGACTGGTATCGGGAAAACATGTTTGTCACGCAAACCGAGGACGATCGGGTTTTTGCCATTAAACCAATGAATTGTCCTGGCCATGTGCAGATTTTCAAGCATGGTTTGAAGTCTTACCGTGAATTGCCTTTGCGTTTGTCGGAGTTCGGAGCGGTGTCTCGCTATGAACCATCGGGTGCTCTGCATGGTCTGATGCGCGTTCGGGCTTTCACACAGGATGATGCGCATGTCTTCTGCACCGAAAAGCAGATGGCTGACGAATGCATGAAGATCAACGACCTGATTCTGTCGACATATGCGGATTTTGGCTTCGAAGAGATCGTGGTCAAGCTTTCGACACGACCGGAGAAGCGGGTCGGATCCGACGAATCTTGGGACCATGCCGAAGCCATTATGGGTGAGGTTCTCAAGGAAATTGAAGCCCAGTCAGAAGGCCGGGTGAAAACGGATATACTACCCGGTGAGGGGGCTTTTTACGGACCCAAATTCGAATATACGCTGCGGGATGCTATTGGCCGGGAATGGCAATGCGGCACGACGCAGGTGGATTTCAACCTTCCTGAGCGTTTCGGTGCTTTTTATGTTGATAGCGACGGTGAAAAGAAGACGCCTGTGATGATCCACAGAGCTATCTGTGGGTCCATGGAGCGGTTTCTCGGTATTTTGATTGAAAACTATGCCGGCCATTTCCCGCTTTGGCTGTCGCCGCATCAAATTGTGGTGGCAACTATTACCTCAGAAGCGGATGGGTACGCACAGCAAGTCCATGACAGATTGAAAAAAGCCGGGCTTAAGGCCAGCCTGGATCTGCGGAACGAAAAGATCAATTACAAGATCCGTGAACATTCGCTTGCGAAGGTTCCGGTCATCATGGTTTGCGGCATGCGAGAGGCTGAGGAAAACAAAGTCAACATTCGTCGTTTGGGATCCAAGGATCAGACCGCCATGGACCTCGATGCGGCCGTTGATGCCTTGACCCTCGAGGCGACGCCACCGGACCTGTTGGAAAACTGACAGCTGTCAAATGCGGCTTGGCTGGTCGACACAGAGTTGACCGGCCAACCAGCATTGAGAGGCCGGTGTTCTGTTCAGAACAAACACTCTTGCGCCTTACAGCAAAGATTTGTTTGAGTCTGCGGACGTTACTGAACTGTTTGTGCAGGGATCGAATTGATAGATGTCTTCTATAAATCTTTCGAGCTGGGCCATATCAATGCCGATCAGCCAATGGCCAAACGAAACATGATCAGACTGATCGAAATGTTTTCGGGTGCACAAGCAGGCGTTTGCCTGCTATGAAAAATAGCGGACATCTTTGTTCATTTGTGGTTTCATCAAATCAATCGGGTCAAGCATTCCCGTTCGGAGGGCGGCAGTCGAGTCGGGCGAGGTGCGGCCACAATGCATGCTTGCAATCGTCAATTGATCGCTAAAACTTCAACATCCCGATCAAGACCCGGCTCAACGGTGAAATTTCGTACGAAATTTTTTCCGCGATATTTGGCGACGACTTCATAGTCCCCTTCAGCCAGCACATAGCTCGGGAAAGCGCCGACGCCCTCGACAATCACGTCCCCACCGGGTGTAAGAATAGACCACGCTGTCCCTGCAAGCGCCTCGCCGCCAGGTTCATTGACCAGCTTCAAAGTCATCTCCGCAGCGTTATGATAAATTTTTGCCTCGACAAGTTTTCCCGGCTGGATCTGGATGTCGGCACGCACGACAGCATTGACATCCCCATACCGACTGACCACGTGATACGTGTCTGCATTCAGCCGGACAATCTCTCCCTTGCCGACACTTTCAGCGACAACCTTCCGTTCGCCTCGCTGGTCGTAATCCATTCTGTAGACGTCGAAAAGGACTTCATCCTGCGGCAGGGGAATAGTCTGGTCGACCACAGCGTCAAGCTTCACACCCCCGGCATTGAGGTTGATCGTCATGGTCTGCACGCGTTTGGAGATGGCAACCTGCTGCAGAGCGGAGGCAAATCCATAGGCAGCATGAACAACATACTGGCCGGGTTTCAGACGAAACTCCGCATCCCCACCGGTGGACGTTGCGACGATATCAAGTCGACCCTCTTCATTTTGTTCCGTATCATAGACCCGCCAGACCATACCATTAGAAATGTTTGCGCCATCTTCCTTGAGCCGGGCAACGAGGTAAAGGGCACCTTCATCTATCCCTTCAGGATTGCCCTGGAAGTCGCTATTCGAAGGGGCGTATGGCACGATTGAATTGGGCAGCGTGTCATCTCGGGCCTCTGACAGCATGCTTTCCAACTGCTGCTCAATCTCCGTTGCCAGATCGACATCAATCCCGGTTGGCTTGGCTTGGGGGATGGGCACAGATGCGGATTGCGCTTGCGCCTGAACGGAGAAGAACAAGACGAAGGCCACAAGGATGCATGGGAGCATCAAGTAGGTTGGACGATCTTTTACGGCGTATTTCATTCGCTCTTCGGTCTCGATATGGTGCTTCGGAGACAATTGTCAGCCTGAAAAGAGTGGCGATTTCATGCCGATGCGCTAGTTAGGGTTCTGACCTATTCCGAAACGGTTGCACGTTTGTTTCAACAATGCTCTTCCCATAACAGAATTCACGAGTGATCCCAAGCCATGCAAGAAACCATAGATCATCTGCTCTCGCGGCGCTCAGTCCCTGCGGTCAACCTGAAACTGCCTGCGCCGGATGCGGATGCCATCGGTACGATTTTAACGGCAGCCACCCGTGTCCCCGATCACGGCAAACTGGCACCTTGGCGGTTTATCATTTTCAGAGGAGATGCGCAAAAACTGGCGGGTGAAAAATTGCTCGGCCTGCTTCTGTCCCGGGGGGAGTCTTTTGAACCCGCACAAGAAGAGCTCGAGAGGGCACGCCTTGCACGTGCACCACTGGTCATCGGCGTTGTGAGCCGGGCAACTATGCACCCGAAAATTCCCATGTGGGAACAGGAACTGTCTGCCGGGGCGGTTTGCATGAACATGCTCCACGCGGTTCATGGATTGGGATTTGCCGGACAATGGCTTTCGGAGTGGTACATGTTCGATGAGGATGCGGGAAAATTGCTTGGATTGGAAGAAGGAGAGCGTTTTGCCGGGTTTGTTCATGTCGGCACGCCGGAGATCACGCCCACAGAAAGACCGCGTCCGGATGTTGAGGCTCTTGTTACAGAATGGCAGGGAGAATAAAGCGTGTTTTACAACGTCCTGACAGAAAAACATGGCCTTGCCCACGACCCGTTCAAAGCGATCGTTGCGCCGCGTCCCATCGGCTGGATCTCCTCGCTTGATGAAAATGGAATCCCCAATCTTGCCCCTTACAGCTTCTTCAATGGCGTGTCGGACAATCCCCACATTGTCATGTTCAGTTCTGCGGGAATTAAAGACAGCTTGCACAACATAGAACAGACCGGCGATTTTACCTGCAATATCGCAACATACGACCTGAGAAATCAGATGAATGTTTCCTCTGCCAATGTCGAACCGGGCGTTTCGGAGTTTGAATTAGCGGGTCTGACAAAAAAAAACAGTCGGCTGGTCAAGAGTTGGGGTGTGGACGAATCTCCCATCACGCTGGAATGTCAGTATCTAAAAAGTGTGGAGCTTGAAGACATAAAGGGAGCCGCCTCGCCCTATCGCATGGTTTTGGGCCAGGTGGTTGGAATTCATATCAGCGAAAGCGTCGTTACCGATGGCAAAATTGATATGGCCAAGCTGAAGCCGATAGCGCGCTTGGGGTATCGGGACTATGCGGTGGTCGACGATGTATTTGAAATGGTGCGACCTTCGGTGCCTGGCGTGGTTTAGTTCAACAAAAATGCAACGTTGGCATCATCTTGAAAAGATCGCGTTTGCATGAGCGACATCAACCGAGTTATGGACGACAATGCCGGTGAAGCCATCATTCTTTGATCGATCGCACAACAGTGCGAAATCGTCGATCTGCTGATGGGGCCAGTCAAGTGCCTGAACACCGAAGCTCTCGGCATGCAATGTAACCAGGGCCCTGGCGGTTTCACATCGCGCATTTGAATCGATCCCTTCGGTCTCAAAAGGAGTGCCAGGTTGCCATACCAGGGCTGACAGGCGCGGATTTTTGTCACGGAGGTCATTCAGTTTTGTAACCGACGCCGCCGATGCGCCAATTCGGGCAAAGAGATCGACGGAGCAATCTGCCAGACCAGCCCGCGCTTCCAGGACGGACAGTTTAACGTCAAGGCGGGTGAGTTCAGGTCCGGAATGAAAGTCAACCATGATCGCAATTCTGGAAAAGAGGCTGCTGAGACGTTTCAAATACTGCGAGGTAGGCAATGGTGAGCCTGACGGGCACTCAATGACCATCGTTTGCGCGGCTCTGGTATCCTGCTCGTGAGCTGGCAGCATCGGTTGACCAGACAGCACAATCGCATCTGATTGGCACTGTGCGAATGCCTTCCAGTCAATGACGGGCTGTGCAGTAAGTGCCAGAACAGAACGGTAATGGGCTGATGATTGCATGCTATCTGATGTTTAACATAGATTTATTTTGGACAAGAACTTCCTGGAGCGTGTTTTGTTAAGCTTTTGTTAACCAGTATGAGCGGATGGTTAACGCAAGGGTGAGACTTAGCGAGTCTACGGGGATAATGCCATGCAGGTGGCGAATGATGCATCGATTTCTGCGCGCATTGAGACAGCGTTCCATACTGCCAGTCAATCAACAGGTACATCGTTTGACTACTTATTGAAAACGGCTGTTAGGGAATCCAGTCTCGATCCGACAGCCAAGGCCAAGACGTCATCGGCAACGGGTCTTTTCCAGTTCATTGAATCGACCTGGCTTGAACTGATCAAGGAATCAGGCCCCTCGCTCGGTATGCAGGACTACGCAAGTGCCATTACGCGGACAGGTAGCGGAAAGTATACCGTCGCTGACAGCGAGCAACGGGCGGAAATATTGGCTTTGCGGAAAAATCCGGAGATTGCTTCCGTTCTGGCAGGTGTGTTCACAGAGAAAAATGCTCAATATCTAGGGTCGAAACTCGGCCGCCAGCCAACAGATGGTGAACTCTACATCGCCCATTTTCTGGGTGCCAACGGCGCGTCCCGATTGATCGGGCATGCCGAAAGTACGCCGGAAAAAAGTGCAGCTCAAACATTTCCCAGCCAGGCTGCTGCGAATAAAGCCATCTTTTTCGAACGAAACGGAGCGGAAAGAACTGTTTCGCAAGTCTATGCGCATTTGGTTCAAAAACACGGAACAACGGCGACAGCCGTAGCGCGCGCACCTGATGTTGAAATTCCTGAAACACTTTTATCGTTTTCCGAACCCAAAAATACAGATCTTTGGGCACGATTTAACAATGCGTTTCGAGCAGTGGATACCTCAAGTCCGTTTCAGTCGATGTTTCATACCGACCCCACACGATCGGTGGACCCACTGGGGTCGTCTTCCTTGACGTCCTTCTCCAATCAGGCTTCTTTTTTTGATAGTACGCCTCAACCGAGGGCAAAGTCTGACATTGGTACCAATTTCTTTGCAGGATTGCAGGAAACGCCCAAGTCAAAGCCGCTGGATCTGACGGGTTTCCTTTCTTATCGGCGGCAGGAGGAGCAGCGAGAACTATTGCCGCCAGCGTAAATTCACGTCGGCACAAAACCATCAATGAAAAGACATAATTTCATCTGATTTCCGCAGGATCATCTAATTTATCGAATCATTGTTGATTCACGCGCCCAAATATATGTTGCTTTGCGACGTTGAGCCGATGTGAGCATTCGTATGCGTTCATTTTTATGGTGAACCTTACGTTAATGCTTTGCATGGCATTCTTTCTTCATGGCGGTATTACTGCGTACGCCAATTGAAGTTTGGATGGACATGCAATGGTCATAAAGGAATTCCTGCGCTGGATCGGTTCTGCCCCCGTTGAAAAGCGGGCGGAAGCGACGGGTACATTGGCACGGGCCTGGTTACACTCAGACATGAATGCTGAAGAGTTGGGTGCGGCAGAAGCTGCGCTAACAGTCATGCTCGATGATCCGAGCCCGATTGTGCGTGAGGCGATGGCGCTGGTCTTTGCGACAGAAGTGACTGCGCCTCAGCATATTGTTCTCAGTCTTGCCCATGATGTTCATATGGTAAGCGTGCCAATTCTTCAGGGATCTCCCGTCTTGCTGGAATCCGAACTTGTCGATCTGGTGGCAACTGGCGATATGATGACACAGTGCGCAATCGCCGCGCGCCGTTTACCCAGTGCCGCGGTTTCTGCAGCCATTGCGGAAGTTGGTGATCGGCGTGCCTGTACTGTTCTGATCAAGAATATCAACGCAAAAGCAACGAAAAACAGCTTGTTACGCATTGCAGAACGGTTTGGCGACGATCCAGAAGTCCGCGAAGGTTTGCTGTCTCAGCCCGGTATTCCGATCGAAGTCCGGCAGTTGATAGTTCACAAAATGTCCGAAGAGCTTGCGAACTTACCGGCGCTGCAATTCGAAGCGCTTGGCGGTAAGGGGCAACATTTTGCCGGCGAGGCAAAGGATCGTATTACGATACAGCTTGCCGCACATGCAACGGACATAGAAATCGAGGCGCTTATCGAGCATCTGCGCTGCAGTGGGCAGTTGACTCCGACACTTTTGTTGCGCGCTCTGTGTTCAGGTAATCTGTTCTTTATCGAAGTGGCGCTGGCCAGCCTGTCCGGTTTGCCTGCATTGAAGGTACAGGCAGTACTGTCGCACGGTTCAGCCGGAGCGATCACAGCTGTGTTGAAAAAGGCCGCGCTTCCGCAAAGCTCCCTTCAGGCTTTTGTTCTGGCCGTTGACGTATTCCGGGAAATTGACGTCGAGCAGTTTGAACCGACAGCAAATCCCGATTTTGCGAGACGACTGATCACGGGAGTTCTGTCGAAGCTGCGGGGTAACGGTTCCGGAGCGCATGATCAATTGCTTGGTCTGCTAAGGCGCTTTGAAGCAGAAGCCGCCCGGGAAGCGGCGCGATATTATGTGGCCGACGAACTGGCAGCATAATCAATTCTCACGACCATTGGATCACGTGCAACACGTCTCTGTTGCTTTGTCTTTCAAGGGCAGTGAAAATCAGTGGATAATTTTTGCAAAGCACACTCTGTGACAGTGAAAGCGTATTTGCTTTCACTGATTTCAGTCTTCAATCAATTGAATTGTGACCTGTTCAAGGCTCCTGGTGAGCCAGATAGTCATCCGTTACATCAGCTAACCGATTTGCGAGTTCTTTACCGATACTGTCCTGATCTGTTTTGGCGCGCTCATTCACAATCGCCCGGATGGCCTGTACATGCTGCTCGACCAAGGTAATGGGAATGTCGCTCACGTCTGGGGCGTTGTCGATAAGATGACACAGGTTTCCGGCGACAGAACCGGCGAGGGGAAAGCCAAGTGTGGCAGCCTGACCCTTTATATCGTGAGAGGCACGGTAGAGGGCATCTGACGTTTCCTTGGTAAGTCCATCGCGGGCAACCGCTTCCCAAGTATTTGTTATCGCAACGATTTCTTTTTCCATCCAATCTTCAAAACTGACGGAAAGGCGTTCAATCGCTTTTTCAGCTGCCGCAACCGGATCGAATTTCGAGGCCTCGGCTGGGGTCAATTCCCTGACTTTATTTCTCAAATCTTTTGGCGGTTTGATCACTTCGTAATTTTTTGATGCGCTGTTTTCGTTTGCCATAGAGTGCGCTTTCCTTCGCCTTGGATCACGATTTGTTCTGAATTGTGGGACTGTTTCGACGGCCGAAGCCATTGGGTGGCGTGAGCGATTGCAATGTTCCGGACCGCCTCAAGCATTCCATATATCGCTGACCATAAGCGGCTCGTCGCTTCATCAGGCTCCCATACCTCCAGAATGGTGGTTCTATCGTGCTTCGAAAGAGCTCATTTCCGAATCTGTTGCCAGTGTATACGAGTCGCGATCGTCTTGACGCCTACTTTAATCACATATCATTTCGGAACGATGAAACCGGCGTCTGTCCGGACCGACGAAGGTTCCGGTTTTGATGGTGTCTTTTGGATCCATGATGACGTTGGTCAGTCGCACATAGAGGTCTTTGGCTGAAATCGGCTTTGATAAAATCTCGGTTATGCCCGCGTCTCGGGCTTCGTCCAGGCGCCTCTGGTCCGAGTGAGCAGTAATCAGGATGATGGGTACCGTCTGGCGGGTGGGCATCTGCGATCGGCGAATGGTTCTTGCCAGGTCAAGCCCCGTGCTGCCGGGCATATCCCAATCGGCAATTATGATGTCGTGATCGGTGTCTTTGTAGGTTGCAATGGCGCAGGGACCGTCTGCGACTTCATCAACTTCGCCGATACCATACCCGGACAAAAGAGCTGCTAAAATATACCGCGTTCGCGGATTGCTTTCAGCAACCAGCACCCGGATGTCGGAAAGATCAATGGCTTGTTTATCTTGCATGGCACAGGCATTCGAGATGTTGATTAAAACAAAATATGTAAAGAGTGTTCCGATGCAATCTATAGGAGAGTCACTAAGTTAACGTGATGACATTCAATACAATTTTACGGTTCTCAATAGCGGAACATTTCTGTCAATATCCGTTCGTCCCAACTGTGTTCCTGATCAAAAAGGATAAGGCTTGTTGAGGACATCTGTTCTTTTACGACAACGCGGCTGACACCGCGTATCTCGGTATGATCTGCCGCCGCGCTGACTGGTCGTTTGTCTGCTTCAAGTACATCAATGGTTACGCTGGCGTGATTGGGTAATAGAGCACCGCGCCATCGCCTTGGCCGGAATGCGCTTATTGGTGTCAGGGCAAGCAGTGGGGCGGAAATGGGTAATATTGGTCCATGGGCGGACAGGTTGTAGGCTGTGCTGCCTGCCGGTGTCGCGACCAGAATACCATCGCACACGAGTTCATCCAGCCGAACCCGGCCATCGACGGACACGCGCAGTTTTGCGGCTTGAAAAGTCTGCCGGAGCAGCGAAACTTCGTTGATCGCATGTGCTGTGTGTGTTTTGCCTTCAACATCCAGCACCTCCATCTCCAGGGGATGCAATTCTGTGGTGACGGATTTTTCGATGCGGTCTGCCAAGTCATTGGCAGAAAACTCGTTCATCAGAAAGCCGACTGAACCCCGATTCATCCCATAAATCGGCTTGCCGGTGTCCATAAAGGCGTGCAGTGTTTGTAACATCAGGCCATCACCACCAAGGGCGATGATTACGTCCGCATCCTGCGTTGAGCAGGCGCCATACAACTCCAACAGTTCCGTGCGAGCGGATTGAGCTTCATCGGTTGTGCTTGCGACAAAAGCCATCTTCAGGGCATGGGGAGAGGGGGCATCCATCGTCGTGACTTTCCGAATTTATCGTGTTCGAACAGGCCAGAAGCACGTTGATGACGCAACTGGTCAATCAGTCGCGCGCGTGCTTCCCTATTATCGGTGTCAGATCTTGGATGATAAACAGCATTAAAACAACAAGATAGAATGGATAGTGCGCTTCTGGTTAATCGATAAAGTGCCGATTGTCCGCTGTTAAACGATGCAGACCCCTCTGCTCTTAATCTTGCTGTGCGCTAAAACATGTACCCGACATTCGCCAGGTGATCCGGTCCTGCCGAGAAGGTAACAAAAGTTCAGATGGTCAAACAAACCATGGGCCGATCCGTATCGCGTTGCCGCTCGGAGGCTTGCGGCGATTTCTGCTGGCAATAAAAATCTGCGATACGGACCCGCACACGGTTCCAGATTAAATTATCCGGCGATGAGAACACCGAATATGATTGCAGACCACAATCCAAGCGACAGTGCGATACCGGCCATCAAATCGTTTGGGCAGTCTTCAACCGCTTTACAATCAACGCGTGTCATTGGTGATCTCCTATTTCCTTGGCAAAGGTCGGTTGATGGGGAGGTTCATCCGGACCGTTGCGACAAGGGGACTATGCCCTTTGGTGGCGCGAAATTACGTGACGCGTGTCACAAAATGTGCGCTTGTCGTAAAACAGAGATTTATCCATTTAAAATCAGATGCTTATGAGGACGATAATTTTCGTCAGTACTGTGTATTAGCAGTTGGAGCCATCATGTGTTGACTGTTCACACGGGTCCTCGGTGGATCGGAGAAGCATCCGGATGAGTTTCGGCAGTTTTCAACGGCAGAGAATGAGGTTACCGAGGAGGAGAGGGCAGAGGTGGTATGGATTTGAGATATGCAGCTACGGCATCTCGATCTGCGGCTGATACATGAGAGAAATTTTCCTGAACGGATGTCATCGAACCGCCAAGAGAATCGTAACTTGGCGTAAACCCGCTTTCCAAAGAATAGGCGATATCACTGGCACTCCAGTCACCAATACCGTCCTTTGATGGTGTGATGTTCGGGACAAATCCATCCCCTTCTGCCGCCGGTGCACCGGCCAGATTGAGCATCCGGTTCAGACCGCCGGCAAAATCACGGGACGTATGACATTCCGCGCAGTGACCCGGACCTTCTACGAGATAGCGGCCGCGATTGACCTGTTCGGTTTGCTCGCTATCTGGTTCAAATGTCTTGCCGTCCAGATAAAGGAGTTTCCACAGTCCCAGGCCACGCCGGATATTAAATGGAAATTTTAGATCGTTGGGTTCTGAGACCTTACTGACGGGCGGTAAGGTCTCGAGATAGGCTTTCAGATCAAGCAGGTCGCCCAGGTACATCCGCTGATAGGACGCGTAGGGAAAGGCTGGATAGAGGTGACTGCCATTGCGGCCAATGCCTCGCTTCATTGCATTGACGAATTCGAGCGCGGACCACTCGCCGATGCCGGTTTCCCGATCCGGCGAAATATTAGGCACCCGAAAGGTGCCGAATTCAGTGATCAGCGCCAGGCCGCCACCGAGTTTCTTTTTGTCGTCGCCTTTGGCTTTTTCCTCAGCATGGCAGGATCCACACCCACCGGCCCAGAACATGGTTTCTCCATTGGCGAGATCCAGTGTGTGTTCAGGCAGGTCGGCGGCAGTCAGGGGGCGGGGGATTGTCAGCCAGTAAAACGCAGCGCCAGAGAGCACAGCCAGTATCAGCACAACCACGACCAGTTTTCGCAACAGGCGCATTGTCCGCCCCCCGATGAATCAGTTTTTCTTTACACGATACGTTTCATGACAGCTTTTGCAGTTTGAAGCCACTTTGCCAAAACTGGCTTTGAGACTGTCAAGATCTGTTCCAGCGGCTGCAATTGCACCGTCAGCATCTTTGTGAAGTTTAGCTGTGGCTGTTTTGAAGCCTTCCTTGTCTTCCCAGATTTTGGGTGCTGCTTCGGTTTTACCCTGGTCACTTCCTTCAGGGAATTTGTCAGCGAACTTTTCCGCTGCATCACGAATTTGGGTCATTGCCTTTTCAGCTGCCGCTGCATCGTAATCAATTTCGCCTTTGACCATTTTACCCATGGCGCCGGTGGCTGCACCAACCTGCTTCATGCTTTCCTGACGCGCCTTGACGGGGTCGTCTTGACTGACGGCGAGAGACACTGTCATCAGCGTTGCCGATACAGCCAATACAGAAAGGCGCGTAACGTTTTGAAGTTTCATCCCATTTTTCTCCTAACCCTGAAGGGGACGCCCATACTAGGGTGGTCTCATGACCACCTCAAGACATGAATTCCTCACAGTGAAGTGAACCGAGTTTTTGGAATTGGCGTCAGCTGGCAGTTTCGTGTGATAAATGCCGCCTACGCCGGACATCCGTTCGGTAGAGACATTTTCGCCACGCCTGTGAACGTCGTCAATAAATAGTATCAACAGTATTTTGAACCGATCTGCGCCCGTCATGGGTCTGAATCTGATAACTGACGGTTAGAACAGATTTGTAACAGGCATCAGGTCATTGACGAGCAACTCCGTAGACAAGTTGGAAATTCTGAAGGACGTGTTCGGCTATGACAGCTTTCGTCCCGGTCAGGAAGCCGTTGTCGATTGTCTTCTGGAGGGCAAACACGTACTTGCAGTGATGCCCACCGGTGCAGGGAAATCTCTTTGTTTTCAGGTGCCTGCGCTCGTTTTTGATCAACTGACCATTGTTGTTTCTCCTTTGGTTGCACTGATGGATGATCAGGTGGCCTCATTGCGTGTTGCTGGCGTCGCCGCTGCGGCATTGCATTCAGGCCGGGAGCATGAGGAGAATGTAGAGATCTGGCGACAGGTTGAAGAGGGTGCGATCAAACTGCTCTATTTGGCGCCGGAGCGCCTGATGAACGCAAAAATGCTCCGCTCACTCAGCCGACTGCCGGTTTCGATGTTCGCAATTGACGAAGCCCACTGCATTTCTCAATGGGGCCCTGCCTTCCGGCCCGAATATGAGGGGCTCGCTCAGCTTAAGGAGCTGTTTCCGGGCGTTCCGATTGCCGCCATGACTGCAACAGCTGATGAAGCAACGCGATCCGATATCGCAAGCAAGCTGTTTGACAACAACAATGAGCAATTCATGACGGGCTTTGACCGGAAAAACATCCGGTTGTCTGTCGAAATGAAATCCGATTGGAAGCGTCAGCTCATAGCGTTTTTGAAAGCGCATATCGACGAAAGCGGCATTATTTATTGCCTGTCACGGAAGAAAACGGAAGAGGTTGCCGCGTTTCTTGAAGGAGAAGGCTTTCCAGCGCTGGCGTACCATGCAGGCCTTTCCAAAGAGATCAGGTCGGCAAATCAGGAACGGTTTCTGAAAGAAGACCACGTGATCATGGCGGCCACTATCGCCTTCGGCATGGGGATCGACAAGCCGGATGTCCGGTTTGTATTTCACACCGATTTGCCAGGATCGCTGGAGGCTTACTACCAGGAAATCGGCCGGGCCGGGCGTGATGGTCGGGATGCGGTTGCCCATATGCTTTATGGTCTGGGTGATATCCGCATGCGGCGCCAGTTCATCGAAAATGAAGATAGCGACGAATTCAGGAAGCGTCAGGAACATAAGCGACTGGATGCGTTGCTTGGTTTCTGCGAAGCCCCGCGTTGCCGCAGAACGACGCTTCTGGCCTATTTTGGCGAAAAGATCGATGCGTGTGGGAATTGCGATTCCTGTCTCACTCCGCAGCCTTTGTTTGAAGGAACAAGGGAAGGACAAATGGCGCTTTCAGCGGTTCTCAGAACCGGTCAGCGTTATGGTGCGGCTCATATTGTCGATGTGCTGACCGGTGCTGACACCGAAAAAATCAGAGAACAGTTTCACCATAAACTACCGACATTCGGTGTCGGAAAAGAACATCCAAAAGTCCTTTGGCGTTCAATATTGAGACAATTGGTGGCTGGTAGTTTCCTGCGCCTGGATGTGAGTGGATACGGCTCACTGCAACTGACGGAAAACTCGCGGGCACTCCTGAAAGGTGAGGCAGACTTTCAATTCAGAAAAGATACGGTATCGACTAAAAAAGAGAAGAGATCCCGGCCGATCCGAGTGGATTTATCCGAACATGATCAGGCGCTTCTGGGCAAACTCAAAGCTGTTCGATTGTCTCTGGCACAGGAGCGGGGAGTGCCGCCCTACATTATATTTTCCGACCGAAGTCTTGAAGATATGGCCGCCCGTAGACCGGGCAATTCCGATCAGTTTGCTGATGTACATGGGGTAGGGGATGCCAAATTACGGGACTTCGGCATCATTTTTCTTGAGGCTATTTCTGCCGTTGAATAGTGACCGCAAAGAATTGGAGGGATGATCCACTCCGGTGTCACGTTTCGTTCCCGAGTTCCCTGGCTGTAAGGCCGCTCACTTGGCCAACCCGACAGCAAGACTGTCTGCCGCCTTTTGCAGACCGCCGGATCCGTGGGGAATATTCAGAAGGCCGAGGGAAACTTCCAGTGCCCCAAGCGTTCCAAGTATCATCGGCCCATTGACATAGCCCATGTGAGCAATACGGATGCCTTTGCCGTTGATGTCACCGATGGTTGAGCCAATTGTCACGCCAAAGGTTTCTTCGCAAAGCTGACGTAATGCACCCGGGTCGTGGGGTCGGTCAAAAAGAACGGTTGTGACGGACTGTGCGCGATCTGCCGGTTCGGTGATGTTGAAAGACAAGGTGCCTTTTTCGGACCATACCTCAAGTGCGCTATGTACGGCACCGCATAGAAGCTGGTGGCGAAGGAACACGTTGTCGAGCCCTTCTTCCAGTATCATATCAAGTGCCTTTCGTTGCCCGAACAACAGGTGCTCAGGCGGCGTGCCGCAGTATTTCTGATAATGTTCAGGCCCTTCGCGAAAGGTCCAGTCCCAGTAGTACGTAACCAGATCGGCAGTACCGTGTGCCTTCTTTGCTTTGTCGCTGGCAGCGACAAAACTAAGGCCCGGAGGTGTCATCAAGCCTTTTTGCGAGCCCGCGACTGCGACATCAACGCTCCACTCGTCCATCCGGAAATCAACCGTTCCAAGGGAGGCGATGGTATCCACCATGAAAAGGGCAGGGTGTCCGGCGGCATCAATGGCTGATCGCAGACGTGCGATGTCATTTTGAGCACTGGATGCTGTATCGACCTGTACAACAAGGACCGCTTTTATTTTATTTTCCTTGTCAGCTCTCAGATGATCCTCAAGACGGTTTGCATCGACCCCATGGTGCCAGCTTCCTGGGAGGACCTCGACTTCAAGTCCCAATTTCTCACCCATCTCGCCCCAGCCAAGCGCAAAACGACCGCTTTCGAGGACGAGAATTGTATCCCCGCGACTAAGCGTGTTGGTCAACGCGGCTTCCCAGGCACCATGGCCGTTTGATGCGTAGATGTAGGTGTTGCCGTCCGTTTTGAATACTTTCTTCAAATCAGCCAGCGTCCTGTCTGTCAGTTCAAGCAACGGCCCGGTGTAAATATCGACGGCAGGTTGATGCATGGCTGCCAGGACCTGATCCGGGACATTGGTTGGGCCTGGAATCGCCAGAAACTGGACGCCTGTACGCACGGTCATTTTCTCACCTGTATTGTTTGATTTGCGCGTTATCAGAATTTGCTTGTAAGGAATATCTTAAATTGCACAAGGCACTTTAGAGGCCGTCGTCATGCTGATTTTGAAAATGACGAAAACATAGAAGGGAATTTCCTTGTCCGATAAAAAGCTGATTGTCGTTGGTTTTGTGGCCCTGGCTCTGGCGATCGCCGGATGTGGGAGCACGCCGGAACTCACAAGTGTACCGGCGACAAAGCGCGAACTGACGGTGAGCCCAGCTGCAGCGGCGAGCAAGATCAACGCCTATCGCGCAAAAAAAGGGCTCGCGCCTCTCGTGGTGGATCCGGCTCTTAACCGGATTGCACAGCAAACCGCCGACAAACTTGCGGCAAAGGATACTATGGCAACCAGCATGCATACTGATCAGGGATTGATGCAACGGCTTGATCGGGCAGGGTATCCGGACCTTGCGGCCGCAGAGAACCTTGGGGCCGGGTATCCGACGCTTGATTGGGCTGTAAAAGGCTGGCAGGGCTCGAAGGGCCACAACAAAAATCTGCTGAACAAGCGCATGACGCATATGGGGATTGGTCTGAAGGTGCGTGGAACCGGGAAGTGGCAGTCGTACTGGGTTCTGATTTTAGCGCAAAAGGACGGTGTGCCTTCGTCGTGAGGCGACACTGTCGGACACGCTTCAGACTGTAACGCATCCAGAGTTCCTTTGGTATTATGCCACGCCATTAACTCGGCACAGGTTCGGCAGAGACGCACACAATCAGTTCAATCGGCCAGATTCCAGCGACCGGCACCTCAGGCTGATGAGTGCGTTGTTGAGGCAAATGCATATATCGCGGTTGAGCGGGCCACAAACCAAGACAAACAACATTGCTTTCCCACACAGAAAGCTTGCAACGGACTTTCCAGGTCAGAGGTCTTCAAGAAGCTTTTTTATGTCCTGAAGCTGTTTCGTAATTGCAGGCACGTTGTCCCCAGCTTCAGCGAGTTGCTGAAGGTCCTCCAGCTTCTTCATGACCACGTCCTTCGGGTCGTGGATCAGTTTGTTGTGGCCAAGAACGGTTTGCAGTTCTTTCACCGCATCCTGAAGAATAGGAGACAACTCGTAAGTTTCCTCCATAGTTGCGCTGCCACTGTCTGATACGACAGTCTTAATCGAACGTCCAAACTCGTAAGTTCGGCGGACAGGACGCACAGACAATTTTTTGCGCTTGTAGTAGATCGTCAGCACATCCAATCGAGAAGCTTCGTTTCGAACTGAAAAGTCAGATATTTCGCCAGGTGATGTGATGCCCATATCGACGAGTGTTGGTGTATCCATCAATATCTCCCGTAGCGTGTTTTTGAAACTGTATCAGCGGTAATAGAGTGACTGACCATTATGAAAGACCTGGACTTTTTCAGGGGTTGCAGACATCCGCACCGTCTTGCGACGTAGGTCGGCATGAATTCCCGGCAACTTGCCAATTATCGGGTCATTGTCGCCAACTTTGTCGAAATAGAGCAGTGTCACCTCTCCAAGCGCTTCAGTGATATTTACGGTGCCTTCGAAAATGTAGTCATCGCCTGTGCTTTCAAGCAAATCCTCGGGCCGGACACCGATATTCACGCGTAAACCCATGTCGTCCGCCTGTGTATTCACTGCGGAAACCGCAGTTCCTCCGCCATCAAGCTTGATCGTAGTCTGAGCGCCGGTGCCCACGATCTCGCCCGCAAGCAGGTTCATTGCAGGGGAACCGATGAACTGCGCGACAAACTCATTTTCCGGCCTCTCATAAAGCACAAGCGGGCTGCCGACTTGAGCAATGCCCTTGTTCGCCAAGACCACGATGCGGCTGGCCAGAGTCATGGCCTCCACCTGGTCGTGTGTGACGTAGATCATCGTGCTCTCGGGCATAGACTCTTTCAACTGCGCAATTTCAATGCGTGTGGCAACGCGCAATGCTGCGTCAAGATTCGAGAGAGGCTCGTCAAACAGATAGACCTTAGGGTCTCGAACAATCGAACGTCCGATAGCAACTCTCTGCCTCTGGCCACCGGACAAAGCTTTGGGAAGGCGGTCCAGATACTCGTCCAACTGCAGCGTTTTGGCGGCTTTTGTAACAGCCTCATCAATTTCGGCCGGCGTCTTTTTCGCCAACTTAAGTGCGAAGGACATGTTTTCGCGAACTGTCATGTGCGGGTAAAGGGCGTATGATTGAAACACCATGGCAATGCCGCGTTGAGCAGGCGGCACATCGTTCACAACCGTACCATCAATCTCCAACGTCCCGCCGGTGATTTTCTCCAGACCCGCAATCATGCGAAGCAGTGTTGACTTGCCGCAACCCGAAGGTCCGACGAATACTATCAATTCACCTGTCTTGATGTCCAAGTTGATATTTTTGAGCACATTAATAGCGCCCCCATAAGTCTTCTCGACGTCTTTCAACTTTAGATCAGCCATTGCGTCCTCCCCGATTATTGCGCCTGAGCCAGGCACACTTGCCAGGGTCCCAAGTACAGTTTCCCGTCCACTGAGACATGAGCTGTGCCCAATTCTTCTCCGATGGGTGTCCATTGCCCTTTAGGCAGTTCAAAATTAGAGGGCGTGTCCGACAAATTGAATACACACAGCAGCCGCTCCTCCGCCGACATGCGCTGAAAATATACAACGTCTCCGGAGGCTCTAACCTTGTCATTTGCGCCGATACGCAGAGCCGAATGAGACCGGCGAAATGCAATCGCTTTGCGATAGTGGTGAAGCAATGCACCCGGTTCATCTTCTTGCTTCGTCACGCAGTGCATCTGATGCACGGATGAAATGGGCAACCACGGTCGACCTTCAGAAAAGCCACCGTTCTGGTTGGACATTGCCCAAACCATCGGCGTGCGGCAACCATCACGACCCTTGAATTCGGGCCAAAACTCTTTGCCGTAAGGATCCTGCAGATCTTCGTAGGCTACATCTGATTCACCGAAACCCAGCTCTTCACCTTGATAGATGCATGCTGACCCGCGCAGACACATCATCAGTGTTGTCATTAGTTTCAGTCCGTTGAGCTCCAACCCCCAGCGGGTCGCGTGGCGGACGGTATCGTGGTTGGAGAATGCCCAGCAGGGCCAGCCATCCGCCGCAACCTCGTCAACCCGATCCATGATAGTCACGATTTCAGATGCAGTAGGGCGATCGTTTGAGAGGAACTCAAATGCGTAGCACATGTGCATGAGATCATCGCCAGCGGTGTACTGACCCATGATCTCCAATCCCTTTTGAGCATCCCCAACTTCGCCAACAGCTGCTGCACCAAAGGGTTCCATCGTCGCACGAAGCCTGCGTAGGAAATCAAGGTTTTCTGGCCGGTTCTTGTCGTAAGTGTGTTCCTGATGGTTGTACGGATTCACTTGCGGCGCAATAGTTGCGTTTCGCATTTCCAGCGGCAAGGGTGGGTTGTCCCGCAACTGATCATCGTGAACGTAGAAGTTGATGGTATCCAGGCGGAACCCGTCGACACCTCTGTTCAACCAGAACTGTGCCACATCCAATAGTGCTTGCTGCACATCTTCGCAGTGAAAGTTCAAATCCGGTTGTGAGGGCAAAAAATTGTGAAGATAGTATTGCTCGCGTTCTGCACTCCATTGCCAGGCCGAGCCGCCAAATATCGATAACCAATTGTTGGGAGCGGTGCCATCGGGTTTTGGATCTGACCACACATACCAGTCCGACTTGGGAGTGTCTCGACCGGCCTTGCTTTCACAGAACCAGGGATGTTGATCGCTGGTATGGCTCAAAACCAAATCAATCAACACCCGCACGCCGACCGCATGAGCGGCGTCCACGACAGCATCGAAATCCGCAAGCGTCCCGAACATTGGATCGACATCGCAATAGTCGCTGACATCGTATCCGAAGTCCTTCATGGGAGATGTAAAGAATGGAGAAATCCAGATTGCGTCTACACCAAGACTGGCGATATAGGGCATTCGCTGAACAATCCCCATGAGATCGCCAATACCGTCGCCATTACTGTCTTGAAAGCTGCGGGGATAGATCTGGTAAATCACAGCACCCCGCCACCAATCCGAGTCTGCTTTATTATCGAATTGGCAGCGCACCGATGTATGCTGATTCATGTTCTACTCACTTTACAGATCCGGCCAAG
This sequence comes from Stappiaceae bacterium, assembly GCA_039976075.1. GTDB lineage: Bacteria > Pseudomonadota > Alphaproteobacteria > Rhizobiales > Stappiaceae > JBDWFY01. The sequence continues at coordinate 41,424 of JBDWFY010000016.1, read as the reverse complement.
AGGCCACGAACCAGGTACTTCTGCATCATAAAAAAGACCAGGAGCGGCACAGCGATTGACACAAAAGCCGCGGTTGACAGGATCTCCCAATTGCCCCCCCGAGTTCCGAGAAGTTCGACAATTTGCTGGGTCATCACAGTCGTTTGACCGGTGGCATCAATTAGAAAAACTTTCGCGACAAGCAGATCGTTCCATGTCCAGAGGAACTGAAATATCGCAAAGCTGGCCAGCGCCGGAAACGATAGCGGCAAGATGATCTTGGTGAAAATCTGGAAGTCGGTCGCCCCATCGACTTTTGCATTTTCAATAATATCTTTGGGGAGCCCAACCATGTAATTGCGCAATAAATAAATCGCCAATGGCAAACCGAAGCCGGTATGTGCCAACCAGGTGCCGAGATATCCCTTGCCGATACCAATTTCCAGATGCAGCCGTAAAAGCGGGATAAGTGCCAGCTGTAACGGCACCACGAGCAGACCCACAATCATTGCGATCAGGATCGCCCGACCGGGAAAATCCATCCACGCCAACGCATAGGCGGCGAATGCGGCTACAACAATTGGAATGATTGTCGCGGGTATCGTGACGGTAAGTGTGTTGAAAAAAGCGCGCGTCATGCCGCCGGATGAGGCTCCTCCTGTGAGAACCGTCCCGTAATTTGAGGCGGTGAACTCTGGTGCGGATGTCGCGGTAACAAAAATCCGCTGTCCCCGTCCTGAAAGTTTCTCAGTTCCAGTCCAGCGGTAGTCACCGTTTGACTGGACGGTCATCGTCTCTCCGTCGCCGAAGGTCGCTGTCTCGCCAGGTGCATATGCTTTGACATCGCGGGATGAGATTCCCCAGGCCGTGATCTGTGCTGAGGAATCCTGACCATAGATGTTTCCATCGATGACATATTTGCCGTCAATCAACTGCTGAACGCCGTCATCGTCGGGGTCAGTGGCGCGATGTGTAGCATTCTGCTCAGTGGGGAACAGCGACTGCCACCATCCCGATCCGGTAATCTGGTCCGCTGTTCGAAAAGATGAAACAAAGAGGCCCACTGTTGGGAACAACCAGAGTACAACCAGGGCGATGACGGAGATCTGTACAACCCAGCTAAGGCTCGATTTACTTCCAGCAATGTTATCCATGACTTGCTCCTGTCCGGTCGCGGGCCATCAGCGCATCTCCTTACGGGCGTTGTAAACATTCCAGATAAGGATCGGGCTAACCAGCAACATGATCACCATTGCGGCAGCAGATCCCACTCCCCAGTCATTGGCCCGGAACAGTTTGTCGAACATGTAGTTGGCCAGAACCTGACTTTCCCATTGGCCGTTCGTCATCGCAAAAACGATATCAAAGACCTTCAGGACTGTTAGTGTAATCGTGGTCCAGACCACCACGATGGTGCCGGATATCTGAGGCAGTTTGATCTTGAAAAACACTTGGAATGGATTGGCACCGTCAACAATGGCGGCCTCAACCGTTTCCTCCGGAATCCCGCGTAACGCCGCAGACAGAATAACCATTGCAAATCCGGTTTGGATCCAGATCAGCACGACCATCAAAAGAAATGAATTCCAACCGGGAATGGTTAGCCAAGTCTGGGGCTCGCCGTAGGGAAACGCCATCGTCAGTGCACTGAACGCGATGCCACCGAATGCAAATGCGAAATAGCCCAGCGCGATAATCGCAAATCCTCGGAGAAGTACGCCACCTTTTTCCTGGATAGTCTTGTAGAAACTCCAAGCAAGATAAAGTGCGATCGCCGCAGCAATCAACATGAGGGAGGCGGGAAGAAGTCGAAGGAACAGAAACGATCCGATTCCTCCGTCGAATTGCAACCAGACCGCGTTCATTATGCCAATTTGCGCCTGATCTACGGGTCTTGTGTCGTAAATGAGTTTGAAGATCACCGAAGCGCCGACAAACGAAATTGCCATTGGCATAAAGATTAGCGATTTGGCAATACTTCCCCAGCTCAGTCTGTCCGTCAGCTGCGCGACCAGCAGACCGGCTGCGGTGGAGGTCGCTGGCACAATGATCAACCACAACATGTTGTTACGCATTGCTTCCCAGAACTTGGGCTCTCCCAGCATCTGGCCATAGTTCTGAAGGCCTACGAATGCGCCACCTTGTGACCGGTCGGTGACCGAGTACCAGAGAGTCGCAAAAACCGGATAGGCAAGGTACAGGCCCAGCGCCAGGACCGCTGGCAGGACAAATAGCCATGGGCGGACTAAGTTTGCGCGATTGATGTTCCTGCCGGCGTTCGGGCCGGTGGCAGGGAAGAGAACCTTGTCGAGGAATAAGTTCGAGAAATAATAGTAGAGAAGACAGCCCCCAACACCGATCACGATGGTCACAAGTCCCAACAGTGCGGCTTCCATCGCACATCCTCCCTATCCAAATTGTTGGCTTTGAGGGCCTAACGGCGGCCCGAAGATGCGAGGTAACCCCAACCAGCAATTGGGGTTACCTGATCTTATTCTACCCGCAGGCTCACTTTAGTGAGTCCCAGCTGTCCTGGATCGAACCGGCGACTTTGGCGGCGTCTGCACCACCCGCATAGTCCACCATACCTGTCCAGAAGGTTCCGGCTCCAACACCGCCGGGCATCAGGTCAGACCCATCAAACCGAAAGGTCGTTGCCGCCAGCAGAATGTCGTTCATCTTAGCTGTTGCCTCATCCGAGAACTTGGACGTATCCACACTCTTATGAGGCGTCAGGAAACCGCCCAGCCCCATCCAGATTTCATGTGCGTCCGTTGACTGAAGGTACGCAATCAGGTCATGCGCAGCTTCGTTCTCGTTTGTGATGCCCCAAACCGTCCCCGCACCGAGAACCGGCGTTCCCAGATCTTTGCCTGCATATGCCGGGAAGTAGAAGAAATCCGCATCTTCACCGACCGACGTGCCTTCGGGAAAGAAAGCGGGGATGAAGGAAGCCTGACGGTGCATGTAGCACTGAGGTGGCGAAGCAAACAGACCTTTCGGGCTATCACGGAAATCAGTCGAAGCCACCGTACCTGCGCCGCCTGCGACGTACTTGTCATTACGCGCGAAATGTCCGAACTCCTCTATGGCCCCCAAAACTTCAGGTGCGTCGAAGGGAATCTCGTTGCTCACCCATTTGTCATAAACTTCGGGTGGTTGCGTACGCAGCATCATGTCCTCAACCCAGTCGGTCGCAGGCCAGCCCGTTGCCCCCCCTGAACCCAAACCGATACACCAGGGCGTACCACCATCTGCGACGATCTGATCGGTCAATGCCTTCAGATCTTCCATTGTCTCGGGAACTTCATAATCCGCATCTTCAAAATTCTCGGGGCTGTACCAGACAAGCGACTTCACATCGACCTTGTAAAAGAAGCCAAAGAGCGTGTCGTTCCCGCTCGCATCTTTATATGTGCCCAGATCAACCCACGACGGACCCGCCGCATAGTTTTCGGCAATCCATTCGCCCGTGCCGTCCTTGAGTGGAGTCAGGAAACCGCGTCGCGCCATATCGGAAGCCAGTCCCGGCTGCGGGAAGACTGATACGTTCGGAGCTGAACCGGCCTCGGCATCAATCAGGATTTGCTGTTCAAAACTATCCGAGCCGACATAAGACACGTTATGACCGGATTTTGTCGCAAAATCTGCCAACACCTTCTCGACAGTTACCTGATCTGGTCCCAACCAGGGCCCAAAGACCGTTAAATCTTCCGCCTGCGCGGCTCCGCTCATCGCCACTGCCGCTATTATGCTGGCACACAATTTCATCTTCATATGACATCCTCCCTTTTGCGCAATGTCGTTCTGACACAACCTCTTTGAAGGCTACATAAAAATCAAAGCGCTTTGATATTAATTTCAATATGACCGATATTTCGGATTAGTCAACACCCCAAAATAGTTTGTTTTTGATAGATAAACGGCAATATACAGGCAAAAGTGTTGCAAACAATGACAAAACGGTACTGGTTGACTAACGGCACTTGAAATTCGTAGCGCTTTGAGTAATTGTGTGTAAATGAACTTAAAAGAACTCTCTCGGAAACTGAAACTAAGCCAGACAACCGTAAGTCGTGCATTGAACGGCTTTCCGGAAGTCAATGAAATGACACGGCAACGCGTACTTGCTGCAGCGAAGACTTTTAACTATCGGCCTTCTGCCCGCGCCAAGGGCTTGGCCACTGGAAAAGCCTTTGCGATCGGCCACATCATTCCGACCTCCAACAAAAACGAGATGGTAAATCCCATTTTCGCAGACTTCATCGCGGGTGCAGGTGAGGGCTTCACTCGTGCGGGTTACGAGATGATCCTCTCCGTTCCGACTGCAAGCGCTGACCAGTCTGATATCTACCGGTCATTGAAATCACGCGGTACGGTGGACGGTGTCGTGGTGCACTCACCACGCGTGGATGACCCGCGAATCCCGCTCCTGCTTGGCCTCAACATGCCATTTGTTGTTCATGGACGCTCAAGCGGCAGCACTGAGCCCTACAGCTGGCTCGACGTAAACAACCGCTCAGCGTTTCGTCGGGCGACAGATCATCTCTGCGATCTTGGCCATCGCAACATTGCCTTGCTCAATGGTAGTGAGGATATGGACTTTGCAGCCCGCCGCCGCCTCGGGTTCGAAGAATCCATGGCAGCGCATGGATTATCGCCAAATCCACACCACCTCTATGCAGACGAAATGACCGAAGAGTTTGGCTTCCGAACCACGTTGAATATGATCGATCGTGCGGATGCACCAACAGCGATATTGACGTCTTCCATAATTATTGCGTTGGGCGTTCGCCGCGCAATCGAAGAACGCGGGCTGGTTATGGGACGTGACATCTCGGTTATCACGCATGACGATCGCCTCTCGTATTTGAATAACGGAGGAGACGTCCCTATTTTTACAGCAACACGATCATCCGTTCGCGATGCTGGTTCCAAATTAGCCCAGATGCTGGTGCAAATCATCGAACAGCCTGATTCAGAGCCAGTGCACACACTGCTTGAAGCGGAACTGACAGTAGGTACGTCTACCGGACCTGCGAGCTGAGGTGGGATAGCAGCCGGCTTTGTCAGGTATGATATCCTCTTTCCAAAATTGAGTAAGCGGTTCGAAAAGACCCCAAGCGCTATAGACTGCGCGTGGAAATTCCCTAGGATTACGGTCTCTCTCTATCGCCTGATTTTCATTTGAATATCAGGCGATAGTTCCACGGTCGCCTCCCATAAAAACATTGCGGCTGCGAGATCGATTTTTTGATCCGCGGCTTTTTATCGGGCGATGGGTCATTCATCTTCAAGGTTTCAACAGATCATGCAGTATAAATCACTCGGGCGAACCGGTGTCAAAGTCTCTCAATTGTGCTTTGGGACCATGTCATTTGGCGGGGATGCGGACGAAGCAACGTCCGCGGAACTTTACAAAGCAACGCGGGAGGCCGGTATCAACTTCTATGACTGCGCAGATGTCTATAGCAACGGTCGCGCGGAAGAGATTCTCGGGGATCTGGTCGCCCACGAACGAGATGACCTGATCATTACATCAAAAGTATTTGGAAAGATGGGCGGTGGCGTCAACGATGGTGGCACAAATCGTCGGCACATAGCTCTGGCGGTAGAGGCGAGCCTCAAACGATTGAAGACGGATCGATTGGATGTCTATTTCGTTCACCGCTGGGATGACGACGCCGGATTGGACGAAACCTTGCGCGGGTTGGAGGATGTCGTTCGGTCAGGCAAGGTCCTTTATCTGGGGGTCAGTAATTATGCGGCATGGCAGATCGCCAAAGCGCTTGGCGTGAGTGCGTTCAACGGTTGGAACCGCTTTGAAGTGATCCAGCCGATGTACAATCTTGTAAAGCGTCAGGCCGAGGTCGAGATCCTGCCACTGGCGCAATCCGAGGATATGGCTGTCATTTCCTACAGCCCGCTCGGTGGTGGGCTGCTTACAGGCAAATATGCCGGAGGTGCCTCCACGGGTGCCGGCCGCCTCAAGGATAATGCGATGTATGCGTCGCGCTACGGCGAAGAATGGGTCTATGACGTCGCCAAGTCGTTTTCGGCTTATGCATCAGCAGGTGGTCATGATCCCGTCAGTCTTGCAATTGCCTGGGTTGGGGCACATCCCGGGATTACCAGCCCGATTATCGGGGCGCGTAATACGCGTCAGCTTGAGCCGGCGTTGCGTTCCGCCAACATCGAAGTGACATCGGATTTATACGAGGAAATTGCCGCTCTTTCGCCAACGCCATCTCCGGCAACAGATCGCTCGGAGGAGGCTGGTGGCTGACCTTGGAAACCAACTAGCTGCCGATCCTGGATAGCAAGGCAATCAGTTCACTTTGTCTGCGTGTCCCTGTTTTTTCGAAGACGGAGCTGAGCTGATTGCGGACCGTATGGATGCTGACATTTCGTTCTGTGGAGATTTGCTGCAGCGACTGCCCTGCTTGCAGCGATGTTGCCAAAACGATTTCCGCAGGAGTCAATTGATAAAGGCTCGACAGCGATCGTTTGATCGCTGATATGTTTGCGCCAGGCCACGCCACGGCGATCATTGCGACCGGTTGCGCGCCGAGGTTTAACGCATCAAAAGCACTGGCAGGGCGTCTGACTGTCTGAAAAGGAACCACCGTAGACAGAAATGTTGAATTATCTGCTTTGCTCCTGATGGCAATCTGATCCTTCAGTTTCCCGTAGTCCGCTGTGCCGATTGCGTTGATGGATCGGCTGATTTCCTGTGCGGCAACAGGGTCATGGGCTTGCAATGTTGATTTTTGTTTCAATTTGAACAGAGCACCATTTTTCAAGAGTTTGCGCGCGATATCGTTGGGATGAAGCAGGCGGCATTGGCTATCCACCAGGAATATCGCGTTGTCGACCCGGTCCAGGGTTTCGCTATAGCAATCTCTTTCGAATTGTGCGCCCTTCAAGGATCGCTGGATGTTGAATGCCCGTCTTACATGGGGCGAAAGCAGTCGAAGTAACTCGGCGGTTCTTTCCCGGTACTTTTCCTGATTTTTCCAGCTGATGTTGCCATGCATCACCAGCATCCGGGAATCTTCCTGAAACAGAATGGAACCAACACCGGCACTGATGTCTTCCTGTGGGCGAATAAAATCAGACCAGAATTCCGAACTGAGGAGCTGATCGCGGGCCAGGACATCGTGGTCGTGAAATACACAGCCGATCTGTTGCTGCGCCATATGCGGTAGCCAGGGGTTGATGGTTGCATAGTGAGATTTGTAGAGATCGATATAGTGTGGATCATAATTGGCGTGAACTTCGCCGATACCGTTGCGCGTCTCCAGATCGTGTCCCTGGATCATCACTCGGACGCCTCCGGTCAATTCAGCACCCAGGGCATCACAGAATGTTTGCCATTTTTCCGGATCAATCCCGGTCTCGTAAACGAGTTCAATGAGATTGTCATAACATTCGAAATCAATGGGTTTCATAATAAAGTTCTACATCAGCATGAATTGAAAACTGTTTTACTCAAGGTCACCCCGTGAGTACTGGGAGATAACAGTTCCGATCAGCAAAGCAATGATGTTATTCATACTTTACCGAATTTCGGTACATGCTGATCCGGCCAAACCCACGTCTTTCGGCTTAATAGCAATACCAGCGGTCGTTGGATCGCGTGAAAGGCGCCAGTTCTTCGTTGTATCGCGTATCATTGCAGTACGGCTCGTTCGAGCGATGCGGGATGCGCAATAGGACCGGAAAAGCTAAGCAATATCTGGTCTGTAATGCCTATGGTACTTTGGGAGAGGAAGCCCAGTTTGGACAGTTGGCGCATGCCTCCCGGCTGCCAATAACTGAAAACTACACTTAATGCGCCTGGCTGAATGCTACAGTCAGTGAAGCGGGCCGGGCGTCCGGGCAGAAAATGTCAGATTTCTTGAATTGCGGTGCGAAGTTTCCACCGGCAACAAGACAACAGAGTTACTGCCTTTTAAGACTGATTTTTGAAAAACCGTTTTTTGCGGGGTCGGACCCCTTAATTTCAAGTTCAATCGACAATTGGCTCTTGCCCTTCAGAACCAGATTGAGTTGTTGCGCAGTATTCTTGGGTCCCGGTCCTCTAAGCGTAACTTGCTGGCCGGAAAGGGTGCCCTTCAAATTGCTATTGGCGTCGCGACCTATGAAATTGCCGACGACGACCTTGCTGTCTGGTGACTGTTGTAGTCGACCATTGATGCGCCCGCTGCCCGAAACCGTACCACAGCGACCCTTTGTTTTCAGTTCGCCTGTTTTCTCCGAATACTCGCTGGTGATCTTACAGACCGTGCGCTCGGTAGGTTTGTTCGCGCCGAATTGCCGAATTTCACCCGATCCCCGCCAACTGCCTTCCAGCGATTTCAAGAACTCACTGGCGTAGGCCTCACCAGCGAGGCTGATGATCAAGACAAGAGCGGCAACTGGGGTCATTTTATTCATGAACGGTTCCGATTACTTAGGACAAGAGCGAAAGCTGGCAATAGCATCAAATCAGCAAGAAGGGCAAAGAGTAAGGTGGCGATAACAAGAATTCCAAATTGAAATACTGTGGGTAGAGCGCTTGCAAGGGTAACGGCAAGACCGGCAGCCAAAAGAAGCGTTGAGGCGACAATCGCTGGTGATACGCCCTCAATTGCGCGCCTCATTGCCTCATCGGGAGAGCTTCCGTCCTTCTTTTCTGTCAAAAATCGATTGAGCAGGTGGACGGAGTTATCGACAGCGATACCAAAACCTATTGTCAGGGCGATGACGGCGGTCATCGAGACCGGTTGGTTCGTGAACCAGAAATAGGCCTCGACCGACAATATTGGCAATAGATTGGGAACAATGCAGGCGATACCCAGAGAGATAGAGCGCGCTGATATGATGATCAATAAAATGGCAATCGCAACGGCCGTCAGAAGGCCCTGCCTGAGATCATCTATGAGTTTGGGGGCTTCCCGGGCGGCCAATAGAGGAAATCCGGTTAAATATACGTGACTCGCAAGATCCTTTTCATCAAGGGCGGCTTCAATGCGGGCTGCATACTCGGACGTCTTGTTCGAGGTTTGCATATTGGAGATTGGCATCGCCAGAAGAAAACGGCCACCGTCCTGGGATACGAAGCGTCGAACAATCGGTTCAATTTCCTCCGGCATGTTTTCAAGATCGAAATTGGATAGACTTTCTTCTGTCATTTCCATGCCGGCAGCCGGATCTTGTCCGGTAACGCTGGAAATGGTGGTGCGGACCCGATTGATCCTTTCCAAGTCCGCGTTTGAAATGTTGAGACCGTCATCGACGCCCTCGATAACGGCAAAAATCCTCCCGCTTCCCTCAAACGCACTATCGGCGCGCGCCTCTAGTAATCGAATGTCGGCCGTTTCAGGCAGATAATCATTGAGTTGGAACCCTGCCGGAAGAGAGAGGTGAATAGCGCCCAGTCCACAGAATATTATCAAGCCGACCACAATTGCCGGCCCGCGGGCGTTTGCTGCAATCCATTTTGCCGGCGGCACCGGTATTCCCAAAAGTTTGGTGGAGTTTCGACGGATCTGGATATTGAACCGTGTTCCGATGGTGGCGAGGGTCGGCAGGACGAATATGACCGCGAAAAAGGCCCCCATCACTCCAAGGGTACCGGATATTGCCAAAATACCCAGCCGATCACCGCCGCCAATCCCGATTCCGATAAAAGCGGCGGCCGTGGTGAGGCTGGTCATCGCACAGGCTGGGCCGACTTTCAGGATCGCATATCTTAGAGCGTCCTCTTGCGAGAGTTTTCGAAGCCTGATGCCATTACGCCATGAAAAGAAGAGGTGTAGTCCATCGGCAAAGGCCAACACCAGGATGAGCGTCGGGATGATGGTGGACAGCGTATCAATGTCATATCCAAGGGCTGCAAGAGCGCCAAAATACCACACTACGCTGAGCATCGGCGGAACGGCGCAGATGATCGCTCCAAGCAGGCTCCTGAATATGAAAATTGCGACAAGCAAGCAGAACAAGGAAGATATGACACCGACTTTGATCTGATCGTTTCTGAGGGAAACACGAACGGTTCGATGAATTTCGGGCAGTCCGATCAGTGATACCTTCAGGTCATCTTTATAAAAATCGAGCGTTTCGTTGAGCTCTTCAAGTGCCTCTGGCGTCAGCGCAGAAAGACTGGCGTCCTCATCGCCATCGATACTGAGGATGACCAGAGTGGCAGTCCTGTCTTTCGAGAGCAGCTGCTTGGCCAGCGGAATTGCGTTTTGCAGCTTGTCCAGTCGTTCCGAGGGAGGCAAGTCAGACAAAGTTTCGCGTGACAGGTATGGCTGGATATCATCTTTGCCCACTGAGTCGGCGAGAGAAAAGATCGAAAATACCGATCTGACATCTGGCGATATCTGCAGCTCCAATATCAGATTGGACAGCGCTTCATAAGAATCGGTGTCGCCCAGATCGGGCGCTTCAATCATGATGACTTCATCGGTCGAAAACTTGTGGAATTCCTGTTCCAGTGCTCGAAAACGAGCAAATTCCTCCGCGCCTGACTCCAGATTTCTGACGATGTCGCCATTGAAACGGGTATGTTCAATGGCTTGTTGAACAGCGAAACCGGTGACAACAAGTATGATCAGTAGGGAGAAAAACGGGAAGCGGATGGCCAAAAGCCCCAGTCGATGGATGCCAAATGCCAGCATTAAACGGCTGCCTCAATCCTGTTTCCGAACAGTAATTCGCCCTGGAAAACTAACTTCGCTGAAATGGAATACGTTGGAAGATGAAAACGGGTCAAATTTGTTGGCCTATTATTCTCATTTTTAAAAACTATCGGTGGCCTTGTGATCGGACGCTTCCAGGTTCCCGTTGTCTGGATCAGCGCTCATGCGCGCGTCGATCCAATCATGACAGTTTTGCGACAGGAGGTTCTTGATAGGTGACCGGTCTGGGAAAGTAAATATCGATGGGAGGTTGCAGTTGGACGATACGCATGTTCCTGGTCTCGCTCGATTGCGTCCAACACCTGGTGAAACCTGGTCCGAAGTGATTATGCGTCTCTCGACCAACTCGGATGTTTGAGAGCCGGTAAACGCATGATGACGAAAAGCGAAGCGATTGTCGCCAACAATACATAATAGACCGGCGCAAAATCGTTCCCGGTCCGATTAACGAGATAGGTGGCCACAAACGGAGTTGTTCCGCCGAAAATTGCCATGCAGCTGTTGTACCCGAGAGCAACCACACTGCATCGCAAAGAGGGAGGGGCCATTTCACACAGAACAGTTATTGAAAGCGCCCAGCCGATTGCATTGAATGCGGAAAATCCAAGCTGCCCCAAAAAGACCAGTTGGATGGTTTCCTGATGCATCAGCCACCAACAGGGGCCTGCAAATACAAGCGTGCCAATGGCGCCGACCAGAAAGACCGCCCGGCGGCCAAAATGATCAGAGGCACGTCCGGCAATCAGAGCCACAGCGGCGATGACAATCAGGTTGATGGTGGTGATGTTCAGAGCCTGGGCCGACGTAAAGTGCATTTGCGTTGTCAGATAGGACGCAGCATAGACAAAAATTACGAAATAAATCACCGCAGTCGGGATGAGCAAAACAATCATCTGGAGTATGAGGCGCCAGTGCTTCCTGATCGCGGCGATGATTGGATAGGTTTCCCGTTTCACACGGTTGACCATTTCAGATGATTCCGGAAGATAGACCCGAAGTATGGCGCTGAATAAAGCCACCACACTCCCAATGAAAAAGGGAATACGCCACCCCCAGGCTTCCATTTGCGCCTGCGTCAGAAATGTATCGAGCAGGGCAGGGACACCGGAGCCGGCGACACATCCCATCAGCATGGCAAAGGCGACCCAGCTTCCGACAAAACCGCGCGACTTTTGTTCTGTCTCCTCCACCATAAGGATGCCCGAAGAAGTATATTCCCCAGCCACGGAAATTCCCTGCAATATTCTGATTGCGATCAGCAGGAACGCGGCGCTGACGCCAATTGATGAATAGGTCGGCAGTACTGCTATGAGCAAAGATCCAATGCCCATGATGGCAACGGAGGAGAGCAGGGCCGGTTTGCGTCCGAGGCGGTCGCCGATGTGTCCAAAAATGACGCTGCCGATGGGACGGGCTGCGTAGCCTACAGCCAGAACAGCGAACGCTGATAACAGAGAAGCGACGTGGTCTTCAGAGGGGAAAAATAAGCGCCCGAGTATTGGTGCCAGGAATCCGTAGACGGTAAAATCGTACCATTCCAGGAGGTTTCCGCTCGTCGCTGCAACGATTGCCCGTGGCGGCAGATTCGATTTTGAAACGGTCATTATCGCAGCAATCCTGCCTGTACTTAATAGTGGTGGCCCTCGACAGTGTGAACTTTTTCGGGCCGTTGGTTCGACATGACCGGAGTCGCCGTCGACTGCAAGCCCGGGAAGGGCAGTTTATGCGGATGTCAAACATTGTATTGCGCAGCGAATAGTGCGGCGGATCCAGCCTGTCAGCGAGGGTGATCTACGGGATCAAACGTATACAATCTTGATTTTTACCGAGAATAGATGGCGAGCTTACTAACAATATCGATGGATACTGATCAGAATGTGTTGTTTTACTCCTGCAATTTATTGTGCGCTCGGTACAATCCTCGTTCCATTGGTTGCGCGATGTGGAAAGCCTGAAACGGGACAAAAGGCCTGGTTCATTAGTCCGATAGGAAATAATTCTTCCGGGATTGTTTCATTCGTGCGCGACCGAGGATAGACTCAATTCTCCTAACTCTTTGAACGGCTTCGGTGAGCTTCATCTGACGATAATGTTGGCTGAGCACCGGGCAAAGTTCATCCGGCGACTGATCGGTTGATGGATGGGCGAAACCCGGCAAGTGCTGTGCCGCTACTGGAACGACAATGCCACCCGTGAGCCGATCCATGAAAAACATCTTTTTGATATTTACCGTCCTCGTAATTGCATGTTCCGGTGACCCCGTATTTTCACAGTCGAGTGGTAAGACGCTGCCGAGCGTGATTGTTCAAAGTGCCGGAAAGGTTGCCGTCGAAAATCGAGAAAGTTTTTTCGGTCGTGCCGAAGCGGTAAAAACAGTTGCGATTCAGGCCAGAATTGAAGGTATTCTGGAAAAGCGTCTGTTCACCGAAGGCAAGTTGGTGAAGGCAGGGGAGACGCTCTACCAGATCAACAAGGCGGCCTTTCAGGCGGATGTTGACAAGGCTGCAGCAGATCTGGCTGGAGCACAGGCAACCGCGAAAAATGCAGAAATTGAGCTTGAACGGCAGCGAGAACTTCTGAAAAAAGGCGACGTTGCCCAGTCTATTGTCGATGCGTCAGCGGCAACCTTCGGTTCTGACAAGGCGGCTGTCGACGCGGCGGCGGCGGATCTTGAAACGGCAAAAATCAATCTCGGCTATACCGCAATCACCAGTCCAATTGATGGTCGTATCGGTAAGACGGCAATCAATGTCGGCAACCTGGTCAGTTCAAGTTCCGGGACGCTGGCGACTATTACAAGCATCGATCCGATCTACGTGAACTTTTTTGTGAGCGAGAAAGAACTTCTGGAAAGACGGGAGCAGGGGGCAATAACCAAGGACGGGTCGAGGCTGGAAGTCAGTATCGGTCTTGCCAATGGCAAAGAGTACAGTTCGTTCGGCACCATCAATTTTGTGGATATCGAAGTGCAGGAATCATCTGACACCATCGAGCTGCGCGCGCAATTTGAAAATGGAGAGGGGCTGTTGATCCCTGGCCAGTTTGTCACGGTCCGGTTGAAAGATCCCGAAGCAAAACCGGTCATTTCCGTGCCGCAGTCCGCATTGCAGTTAGATCAAAAAGGGCACTTTGTTTTTCTGGTCAACGAGAAGAATGTCGTCGAGCGACGTGATGTGACATTGGGGCAGCAACTCAGGGGTGTCTGGGCTGTATCGTCGGGATTGAACGAAGGAGACAAGGTTATCGTGCAGGGGTTGCAGAAGGTGAAGGCCGGTGAAGAGGTGAGCCCCACCGAAGCTGAGAATCAGGCCTCTGCTGGCGGACAAGGGTCGTCGAAATGATCTCCCACTATTTCATTGACCGACCGAAATTTGCGCTTGTCATTGCGATTTTCACCAGTCTGGTTGGCGCCATCGCCATTCTTCTTCTGCCGATTGCTCAATTTCCCGATATTGCGCCGCCGCAGGTTTATGTCACCACGACCTATCCAGGCGCCAACGCCTCCCTCATTCAGGACGCGGTTGCGACTCCGATAGAAGAGCAGGTCAACGGTGTCGAGAATATGATTTACATGTCCTCGACCAGCTCGAACGAGGGCAATTATTCACTGGCGATCACATTCGCGGTGGGAACAGACCCGGATATAGCAGCAATCAACGTTCAAAACCGTGTCGCGCTGGCAACCCCGATATTGCCTGCCGCGGTGACTCAGCAGGGAATATCCACGTCCAAACAGTCCGGCGATATGATCCAGGTAGTAAATCTGGTGTCGCCCAATGGGACCTATGACAGCCTGTTTCTCAGTAACTATGCTGCCAATTATCTCCAGGATCCACTTGCTCGGATTGACGGCGTCGGGGCTGTCAACCAATTCGGTCCGCTTAGCTACAGCATGCGCGTCTGGATCGACCCGGAGAAAATGGCGGCGCTCAACCTGACATCGACGGATGTCGCAACAGCCATTGAAAATCAGAATGTGGAGGCGGCGTCAGGGACGGTCGGTGCGCCGCCATTTGGTAGCGAGACGACTGATTTCCAGTTTACGCTGGAAGCCGACGGTGTTTTGAAAAGCGCTGAAGAGTTTGAAAAAATCATTGTTCTTGCCAATACAGATGGCTCCCTGGTGCGGCTTCGGGACATAGCCCGCATCGAATTGGGATCAGAAAGCTATTCTTCCAGCGCGCGTTTCAATGGCAGCCCATCGGCAGTCGTGGCGATCTATCAGGAAAGCGGCGCCAATGCATTGGACGTCGCCGACGCTGTTTATTCAGAAATGGAAACGGTCGCCAGGCAGTTCCCTGAAGATATCGAGTATCGTCTGACGTATGATGTGACCAAGGCTGTTCGCGCATCACTGGAGGAAATCGCCGTTACGCTTGGAATTACTGCGGCTCTGGTGATTGGCGTGACGTTCTTGTTCCTTCTCAGCTGGCGTGCGACGATTGTTCCCGCAATTGCCATTCCCGTGTCGCTTCTGGGCACATGCGCGCTGATTTACCTGGCTGGTTTCAGCGCCAATATGATTACGTTGTTTGCCATTGTGTTGGCCATCACGCTGGTGGTCGACGATGCGATCGTCATCATCGAAAATGCTGAACGCATAATGGATGAGCATGGTCTTGAACCGCGCGAGGCGACTTTGAAGGCGATGTCGGAAGTGACAAGGCCGATCATCGCGACGACGTTTGTTCTTGCTGCTGTTTTCATTCCAGTCTGTTTTTTCCCCGGTATCACAGGAGAAATTTATCTGGAATTTGCGTTGACAATCATATTTGCGTTCGCGTTGTCGGCGGTCAATGCGCTTACCTTGGGCCCCGTCCTTTGCTCGTTGCTGCTGAGCCGGGGAACGGGCAAACCCAAAGGCATTATGCGCTTCATTCCCGCAGGATTGGATAAAATTCGCAATGGATATGTCAAATTGGTCGGGATTTTGCTTCGGCATATGGTGGTGAGCCTCGTTGTCTTTGCCTGTGTCGTGGCCGGCACCGTTTACCTGTTCCGGACCATCCCGACCGGATTTATACCGCCGGAAGACAATGGCGTGCTGCTCTCCGCCATTTCACTGCCCGATGGGGCGTCGCTTCAGCGGACGAAAGTTGTGATGGGCGAACTCAGCAAGATGGTCGAGGAAACACCTGGCGTTGCGGACGCCATTTCCGTTTCCGGGTTCAGCATTTTTGGGGGTGGGCAGTCGAATGTCGGTATGGTGGTGATCGTACTGGAGCCTTGGGAAGACAGAACGACGACCGAGACCCAGTGGTATTCGATTATGCGGACGCTGGACAAGAAATTTGCGACCGTGGCTGCTGCTGAATCTTTTGTGTTCCCCTTGCCGCCCATTCACGGCGTTGGGTCCACGGGAGGCATATCTGCAAAATTGCTTGATATCGCTGGAGGCTCGGCTACCGATCTTGATGCAACGAAGAACGCGCTGATATCAGCCTTGAAATCCGCCCCAGAATTTGCATCGGCCCATAGTGAATACAGTGCCGCTTCGCCTCAATATCACCTGTCCATCGATCGGGACCGAGCGGAGACGCTTGGCGTAAACGTTGGCGATATTTTTACGGCTCTACAGGCCAACCTCGGGTCGCTTTACATCAATAACTTTGTAAAGGACGGGCGTGTTTACTGGGTCGTGGTGTCTGCAGAAGCAGCATTCAGGCAATCCCTTGAAGATATTGAAAATATCTACGTCAAAAACGCCAGCGGCGATGTGTTTCCACTCCGCGGTCTGATCAGCAGAAATCCGATTGTCGGACCTGACACAATTGCGAGGTTCAATCTGTCGCCGTCAGCAAGTATCAGCGGCCAGCTTGCGAACGGTGTGAGTTCCGGTGACGGCATAGCTGCGATGAAGAAGATTGCCGAAAAGACGTTGCCGAACGGCTATCGTGTCGCCTGGGACGGTGTAACCTTGCAGGAGGTTGAAGCCGGAGGCCTGGTTGGCTACATCCTGCTTCTGGCTGTGGTTTTCGCCTATCTTTGTCTGGTCGCACAATATGAAAGCTGGACACTGCCGATGGCCGTGATGGCATCGACGATATTTGCAGTTTGCGGTGCTTTGTTACCGATGACGTTTGTGCCGTTTCTGGACAATAACATTTATGCGCAGATCGGCATTGTGCTGTTGATAGGCCTGGCAGCGAAAAAAGCGATTATGGTTGTCGAATTTGCAAAGGTGGCGCGGGAGCAGGGGGCCAGTATCCACGATGCAGCCTTGAGCGCCGCTCGCATCCGCTTTAGGCCGGTCACAATGACTGGTCTGTGTTTTATCGTTGGTGTTTTGCCGCTGGTTATGGCGAGCGGTGCAGGAGCGGCAGGGCGGGTGTCGATCGGCATTCCGGTATTTGCCGGCATGATCCTGGACAGCACATTGGGATTGTTGATGATCCCGGTTCTTTATGCTGCCTTCCAAACGTACCGTGAGCGGGTGAGAAACCGGTTCTTTTCCGATCGTCGACCCGTCACAGAATAGCCGGTCAGCGGGCGCTGGCGAACTTGCGACGCAGCCATCCTTCGAATGTGTCTGAGAGCGTGTTTTTGCTTTGAGTATCAAACTTAACGGGCGGCCCAGAGTGCTCCGCGTTCGAATATCGTCTTCATTTGTGGCACCTGAAACTCTTCTGCAACATGACCGAGTGAGCTGTAGAATACGCGCCCCAAACCAAAGCGGCGTTTCCAGACGACGGGCATTACGACACCATCAATTTCATCGAATCGTGTGCCATCGAATGTGGTGGTCGCCAACACGTCGACGCTTGGGTCGAAATGCATGTAATACTGCTCAGAGCGATAGTCAAAATCCTCAATTCCCGCGACAATGGGATCATCAGATTTTGATATCTGGATGCGATAATCGATGATATCGCCGGGATGGGCGACCCACTGACCACCGGTCATGAACTGATAATCCGGCTCGTTGCGAAAGGAGTCGCACATCAGGCCATGAAACCCTGCAAGGCCGCTACCGGCACGGACGCTGGCGATCAGGTTTTTTAGTTCTTCTTTCTCGATGCGTGACATCGTGATAGCCGGTACGATGAGATCGAATTCGCCCAGTTTTGGATCGGCAAAGGCTTCCGTCGTGCTATCCAGAACGACATCAAATCCATGCGCCTCCAGCATTTCCTTCACGACATTCGCGCTGCGCTCCGGTGTATGGCCTTCCCAGCCACCCCAGACAATCAAAGCGTTTTTTCCGCTCATCAGAATTACTCTCTTTTTCAGGTGTAAAGCTGCCCGGCAGGCAGTGTGTGATCAAGGGGTGCAGGTCGCTCGCACATATATTGGAGATCGATCGACTGCCCGGTTTCGGCGGCTACAATAATTGATTCCATGATTTCCAGCACGTGCAACGAAAGCTTCAGGCTCGCTCGATGATCTTGATTTTTCATGATGGCCTCCACCATATCCGCCAGACCAATTCCCCGGTAGTTGGCATCGCCATAGATGTGGAGCTGTTTTACGAGGTTCCAGTCACCTGAGCCGTCCGAAACCGTTATATCTCCGTCAAATTTGTTTGGATCTGCAACGATCATCGATCCTTTGGTTCCATATATTTCTATGGGACTGTGCTCGTGTTTGTGAACGTCAAAGCTGGTAACCATCGTGACGGTTGCGCCGTTGTGAAAGTTCAAAAGAGAAGAAATATGGGTTGGCACCTCGACGTCAAAGTGCTGACCCTTTCGCTCACCAGAGCCGATGGTTCGGCTTTCATAAGTCGCTTTCGCTGATCCACAGACGGAAGCGACCGGACCGAAAAGATTGATCAGGTCCGTCAGATAGTAAGGTCCCATATCCATGAGTGGACCGCCCCCGTCCTGGTAATAAAAATCAGGGTTCGGGTGCCACCTTTCGTGGCCTGGAACCATCATGAAGGCTGATCCAGCTACAGGAGATCCGATTTCGCCACTATCAATGATCTTCCGAGCCGTCTGGTGAGCGCCGCCCAGGAACGTATCGGGTGCGCAACCGAGTCTCAGGCCGGTTTTGGCCGTTAGATCAACGAGTTGTTTGGCCTCTTCCATAGAGAGGCCAAGCGGCTTTTCCGAGTAACAGTGTTTGCCTGCTTTTAGAGCGGAAACGTCAATATTTACATGATGCTGTGGTGTGGTGAGGTTAAGGATGACATCAATACTGGGGTCTCCCAGCAATGCCTCGACTGTCTGTGCCTTAAGACCGTACTGGCCGGCCTTGGCGGTGGCAGCTTCCATATTGATATCGGCGCAGGCCAGAATATTGAGGACCGGAAAGTGACTTGCTCCTTTCAGATAGGCGTCTGAAATGTTGCCGCAGCCGATCAGGCCGATGCCCAGTGACGTCATGCTCTTTTTTCCTTTGATGCTTCGTTCCACGGAGCTTTGTAGATGTCGCGCAGCATCAGTGCAGCAGCGCCTCTGGCCCAGTGTTGTTCGTTTATCGTATGAAAAATGATGTCGGTTGCGGCGAAATGGGTCGCAAAGCTGTTTCTCTCGACGCTTTTGAGGAAGGTTTCTTCAACCAATCGCCGGTATTCCGGCTCTTCTGTGACGATGATGATCTTCTCCGGATTGATCAGATTGACGATATGGGACACGCCAACACCGAGTTTGTCCGCGAGTTTTTCAAATTGGGTTCTGGCCTGTTGATCGCCGGAGGTTGCCAAATGGCAGAATTCCGAGAAGGTGGAAGATCCATATGCATCATCAATCCGCGCAGACCCGGTGCTGGCGAGATCCGGTCGCCGATCGCTCAACGCCATGTACGTGTTAAGGCAATCGTACTGCCCGCAGGTGCAAAGACGTCCCTCATTCCCGACCTTGATGTGTCCAAAGGCTGCGCCCAGCGTGCTGGCGCCTCGATGGAGGTCGTCATCGATCCATAGCGCGAGGCCGGCGGTCTGATCGATTGTGATGGCAGCAAACGAGTGATTGCGTTGTGCATAGCCAAACCAGCTTTCCGCCAATGCGATCAGATCTGCCTGTTTGGCCATTTTTGCGCGCAAGCCAAGACGGACCTCAAGCAATTGAGCCAGAGGCATTTCGCCTTCGCTGAAAACCGAGCTTGCATGAACCTGCCCGGATTCAGGGTCAAAAATTCCGGGAATTCCGATGCCGATTCCTTTGATTTTATCGCGATTTAGTCCATGTGCGGCGATGCACACGTGGATACTGTTCTCAATCACATCGACAATTGCCTCTGTACCGCGCTCGGCGACTTGAACGGGCATCTGGACCGAATAGACGGCTTCACCTTTGAAGTTCGCAATTGTCGTGGTGATGAGGGCAGGGGAGATATTGATGCCAAATACGTACGCAGCGTCCGGTATCAGGTCGAGGAGGACCCTGGGCCGTCCCCGCTTTCCATTTCCGGTGTGTTCGACGTGAATCGCCTCGACAAGCCCCTCTTCAATCAGAGCACCCGTAATCGCGGATACAGTGGTGCCACTCAACAAAGTGCGTTCGGAAATTTCAACTCGTGAGATCCGGCTATGACACCTTATCGTCTCAAGGACGTGATATTTGTTTATTTCCCGCATCAAAAGCGGATCAGCAATTTTTACGACCAATCAGCAAGTCCCTCGGCCACACCCAATAGATTTATTTTATGATCTTTATTAATAAGAGAAATGAGTGTTGTCCATGGTAATTTGTTGAACCAGGGGTGGCGAGGAAGGATTGGGGGCAGTGCGCTTTCACCGCACTACGGTAATCCCTAGATTTGTATATGGTTGGGTCCTTGCTTCCGGGAGCGGCCATTCTCGAGCGACACGACGCCCATTGAGACGATGAACTGGTTTTCAAGAATATTCAAAATATTAATTAAACTATTGAAATTTATAGATAATTTTTTTATTGGATAACGTTAGCATGCGCGATAAGAGTTGTAGAAACAGTCTTAAATCCCGTTTGGAGAGATGGTTTCCGGCGCGAAAAATGTGGTTGTGCACCGTTATCACCGGGCGGCGAATTCCTTGTTCCAAAAGAGGAACGAATAGGCGATTGCAAGCTAGTGTGAACTCTATCGTTGTGCGTGCACGCTTCGCTTAAATAAGATCACGTCAGCTCCTCTTCGATTCTCGTATTTTGACAAAAAGATAAGTTAAAACAGTGTATTATATTAAAGAATCACATTTTATCCGTCGCACTTGCCAATTAAAATTGGATTGTTTATTAAATATAGGCAGGGTTGAAAAAAGAGAGCTTAATACTCGTTGACCCCGGGGACATGAGGCGGAAAATTCGGAACAGTTTGGGAGGATGATCATGAAAAGACTTGTCATAGGCGCTGGGTTGCTAGCGCTTTCGGTCGTTCCGTCGGTAAGCGCGGAAACTATTGATTGGCTGCACATAGAATCGGTACCCAGTACCGTGGAAATTATGGAAGCTGCTGCCAAGGAGTACGAAACCGCGAATCCGGATGTTAAAATCAATGTGCAGTTTCTGGAAAACGAGGCTTACAAGGCCAAATTGACGACATTGTTGCAGTCCGATGCGGCTCCCGACATTTTTTACAGCTGGGGCGGCGGTGTCATGGGTGATCAAGCCAAAGCCGGTGTTTTGCGGACCATTGGAGAGGCGACCGGCGATGAAATTCGTGCCGCAATTGGCGGCGCCGGGATCAATGCCTTTACGCGAGATGATGCTCTGTACGGGTTGGCCCAGAATGTCAGTGAAGTTGTGTTTTGGGGCAACAAAGAGCTTCTGGACAAAGCGGGTGTGAGTGTTGAAGACATGAAGACCTGGGATGGGCTTCTGGCGTCTGTCAAAAAAATCAAGGAAGCTGGTATCACGCCCATTGCAATCGGCTCGCAAGACAAGTGGCCGGCGCATTTCTATTGGTCCTATCTGGTTGTGCGGCTGGCTGGACAGGATGCGTTCGACGCTGCCCGGACTGGTGAAGGGGATGGATTTGGCGGAGATCCGTTTGTCAAAGCCGGTGAGATGTTTCTGGACCTGGTTGCGCTTGAACCATTCCAGGAAGGCCATTTGGCGGCGGACTATGGAACGGCCTCCGGCCATTTTGGTGATGGCAAGGCAGCACTGCACCTCATGGGCAATTGGGATTACAAGAACCAGCGCAAAAGCTCCGAAAGTGGAGAAGGCCTCTCAGATGATCAGCTTGTGATTGTCCCTTTCCCGACTGTTGCCGGCGGCGCGGGCGATGATGGGGATACGCTGGGCGGTATCAACGGATGGATCTTTCATCGCGATGCCCCCGATTCAGCTGTGAAATTTATGGAGTGGTATCTTTCCAAAGATGTCCAGGCGCGTTTCGCCGAGAGCGCAACCTATATTCCGATAACCAGGGGCGCTTCGGATACGATGGACAACACGTTCTTTAAGGAAATCTCCGGCCACATCAATGATGCGAAGTGGCATGCGATCTTCTTTGATCAGGAACTCGGTGCTGATGTTGGCGGCGTGGTGAATGACATATCGGTTGAACTGGTGGATAACGCCATCTCCGCTCAGGAAGCGGCCGAGCTTGTGAAGGAAGCGGTGCAAGACTCGCAATAGGATGACCGTTACTCCTGATCTGCCACAATCTCGGATCAAATCGGTTTCAGATTCCGATCCAATTGAAACCGCGGCGCCCCAAAAAGGTGCCGCGATTCTGAAACAGCGTTTTTTTGGCAAGAGTTCGGTCGCGCTGGTTTTATTCATTCCCCTCACGCTGGGCCTGTTCACACTGCTTGTCGTGGTGCCGATGATAGAGGCCGCCAGTTTTTCATTTTACGACTGGAATGGATACGGCCCGATGACAGATTTCGCGGGGCTGGAAAACTACGGCGATGTCCTGACTCACCGGCATTTTTCAAAAGCACTGAGAAACAGTTTTTTGGTGATTGCGGTTTCTCTGTGTGTGCAATTGCCGCTGGCCTTATGGGCCGCGCTTGCTCTTGTTCAGAATAACTGGGGTATCAGTGTTATTCGTACCCTGTTTTTCCTACCGTACATGCTGGCGGAAGTGGCTGCGGGCTTGATGTGGCGGTTTGTTTTTGACGGAAATTATGGTGTCGTGCCGGCAGTTGGAGACATGTTCGGGGTGTCCCTTCCATTTGTGTTGGGAGATAAATTCTGGGTGATGCCTGCGATCATGCTGGTTATCGTCTGGAAGTATTTCGGTTTCCACATGATGATCTATATTGCCGCATTGCAGTCCATACCCAAGGATGTGATTGAAGCGGCGCGGCTGGATGGCGTCAGCCGCTGGAAAATCATCTGGCATGTGCAGATTCCGATGATCCGTTCGGCAATTCTGATCACTGTGTTTTTCGCCATTATCGGGGCACTTCAACTCTTTGATCTGATCATTCCACTCAGCGGAGGTGGTCCAAGCCACTCAAGCCATACCATCGTTAGCTTCCTCTATCAGTTTGGAATTACACGCATGAAGCTCGGCTTTGGCGGCGCTGTCAGTGTCATACTTTTTGTGGTCTGTGTGGCGATAACGATCGGCTATCGGCATTATTTGACGTCAAGGAAATGGGATTGATGGCGCAGGGTGTAAAATTTCAGAAAATGCGACGGATGGAGGTCTCGCCTTTTCAATGGCTGGGGTTGGCAGTGATCTCGCTGTTTGTGATTATCCCGCTTTATGCCACCGCTCTGGGGGGCTTCAAGTCTCTTGGAGAATTGCGTACGAAACCATTCAGTCTGCCTCAGAGTTGGGACCCACAGAGGTTTATCGACATTGCTTCGGAGAGTACTTTTTTTCTGACACTCTGGAATTCGCTGCTTGTCTCCACCGCGACGGTTCTTCTGACCGTGATCTTGTCATCCATGACAGCGTTCGCCCTTGCTCATATTCGTTTTTTTGGCAGACGGCTTTTGACCAACTTTTTGATGCTGGGTCTGCTTTTCCCGGCTGCCACCGCCGTTTTGCCGTTATTCCTGAAATTGCGGGATCTGGGCTTGCTGGATTCTCATCTGGGGATCATTCTCGCGCAGACTGCCTTCAGCCTGAGTTTCTCCATCCTGCTGTTCCACAATTTCTTCAAGGAATTGCCGGACGAATTGTTCGACGCTGCGCGGATGGATCATTGCGGGTATGTCCAGATTTACTGGTACATAACGCTGCCGCTGTCGCTTCCGATTATTGCGACAGTCAGCGTTTTTGCGTTTGTATCGAGCTGGAACAACTTTTTGCTTCCTCTCGTTGTTCTGAACTCGCCGGAAAAATACACCTGGACTCTTGGCATCATGCAGTATCGAGGCGAATACAGCACTGACTGGACAAAGATTTTGGCCTATCTGACACTGACAATTCTGCCCGCCATTGCGTTTTTTCTGGCTGCGCAACGCTATATTATCTCAGGGCTGACGGGTGGGGCTGTTAAGGGGTGACGGTTTTCCGTGAGTTTAAAAATTGGGAGGATTGCACCCAGTTCGGAATGATTGAGATCGGGCGTTAACTGCCGCCATCGATAGCGATGGTTTGTCCGGTTATCATACGGCTCTGGGAGGAGCATAAGAATGCAACCAGATCGGATACGTCCTCCGGCTGACAGATCGACTTGATACACTGTCGTTGAAGGACCTGGTCTTCAACATCGGGTGTTATCCATCGGTCATAGTTGCGTTTTGTCTCAACCAATCCCGGCATGACGCAGTTTACGCGGATGCCCCATTGGCCGAACTCGCGGGCAAGACTTCCCGTCAGTCCCATTATTCCCGCCTTGGCAGTTGCGTACCCAATAAGACCGGCCTTCTTGTTTACGGCAGTCTTGGATCCAAGATTGACGACGGCGCTCCCTTCTCCCATGAAGGGCTGT
The DNA here is from genome assembly GCA_039976075.1 of Stappiaceae bacterium. Lineage (GTDB taxonomy): Bacteria > Pseudomonadota > Alphaproteobacteria > Rhizobiales > Stappiaceae > JBDWFY01. The sequence continues at coordinate 16,998 of JBDWFY010000016.1, read as the reverse complement.
GCAGACTGAGCGGCAAAGAACACGTGCCGCAAGTTCAAATTCTGACATTCGTCCCAGGCGGCAGCGTCAACATCCATCCACTCATGGCGTGTATCATCACCGGCGCAATTGATAACAAAATCAATTCGGCTTTCCTGATCGCCGATGGTCTGGATGGTGGTCTTCAGGGCATTGATATCCAGCAGGTCGCACGCCAGGAAACGGGGGGTCAACTCGCCTGATGGGAACTGTTCCTGGATGATGGAATGGATGGATTTGTCCCGGTCAAGCACGAACACCTTGGTCCCGTGCCGGTGCAGCTTGCTGAGGATCGCTCGTCCAATACCACCTGCACCACCTGTCAGGACGGCACATTTTCCGGATAAACATGGATAGTTGGGCGATTGGGCCATGTGTTCAGGCGCTGGCCGAAACTGCTTTGCTCGGCTGCGATTCAAGGTCCTCCGCAGCCAGGTAATGTTCAAGGATATCGACGCATGAAGCTTTAAGGTGAGCGGATATAATTCCGGCTGCCTTATTCGCGTCGCGTTGCTGAAAAGCGTTGATCAGGTCACGGTGTTCCTTTGCAACCTGATCGGCGCGACCGTCGCCATACCCAATATATCGCCGAATGGAACCCATCAGACGGCTGTATTTTTCGACCGTTTCAGTGATTTCATGGTTTCCGGCATTATGATTGATGTATCGATGAAACGCGCTGTTCATCAGAGAACATTCCACAAAGTTGGACTGCTTGGCTGCTTCTTCAAAGCGGTCCTGAATGTCGGATAGTTCCTTTAGGTGGTTGTTTGAAGCGTTGTCGACGAACTTGCGCGCCGTGCATATTTCAAGAACCTCCCGCATCTCATAAATGTCCTTGATCACCTGACTGGTCAGAGGGCGGACAACGGCCCCTTTGTTCGGCTCCAGAATAATCCAGCCTTCGCCGCTCAGCTGCTGCAACGCTTCTCTAACGGTGTTAGGTCCTGTGTCGTAACGGACTGCCAACTCATTCATTTTCATACGCTGGCCAGGCTGAAATTCACCTCGAACAAGATCTTCACGGATCTGGTTCGTAAGTTTGTAGTAACGCGGGCTAAGCGTCGTCTGGACATTAGGTTTCAGCATAAAATGGTTCCAGATTTTCCGTCTGAGAGCATCATGCAACTTTATCGATAAAAATTATGAATTGTCCATAAAAAAATAAATTATTGACAATTTGAGAAATTATGGTGAATCCTAAGACTGAACTTATGATTGTAAGTTTGGTTTATGGATCGGGAGGAAATTATGAGTGTTCGGAAACTCGTGCTCGCAGCGCTGTTGGGCTGTGCGACACCTTTTGCCGCTTTGGCAGAAGACAAACCGGAAATAGAGCTGCTTCATTGGTGGGACGGTGCTTCGGCACGCGTGGTCCAGAAAATGAAAGACAAATTCGAAGAAGAGGGTGGCGTCTGGCGCGATACAACTGTCGCCGGTGAAGGGGCAAGCGCATTGACAACTTTGCGTGCGCGCGCTCTTGCAGGCAATCCACCCGGAGCGGTGCAGCTAAAGGGTCCGGACATCCAGGAATGGGGCGAGCTGGGCGTTCTTCGCGGTGTTGACAACGTTGCTGCTGAAGAGAACTGGAACGAACTTTTGCCACCGCTGCTACAGACAATCATGCAGCACGATGGCAAGTATGTAGCGGTTCCTGTGACCATCCATCGGATCGACTGGATGTACGCCAGCCCGAAGGCACTGAAAGCTGTGGGTGCGGAAGTCCCGACCAACTGGGACGAATTCAATGCCACTGCTGAAAAAATGGCTGCAGCGGGGATTACGCCTGTCGCACTGGGTGGCCAGAAGTGGCAGGAAATTACCATGTTTGAAGCCGTAGCGTTCGGCCACGGCGTTGAATGGTATCAAAAAGCATTTGTGGAGCTTGACGAGGAAGCGCTGAAAGCGCCGGAGATGATTTCAACGCTTGAGCAGATCCGGCGGATGGTCGGATGGACCGATTCCGGTATGCCGGGCCGGGACTACGAAGCGACTGCAGCAATGGTGGTGAAGGGTGATGCAGGTTTCCAGTTCATGGGTGACTGGATCCTGGGTGCATTTGACAAGGCCGGTGCAGAACAAGGTGCAGACTATGTCTGTATACCAACCCCGATGTCGAACGGCGAAAAGGGTTTTATCCTGAACGCAGACTCCATTGCCTTTTTCCAGGTTGAGCCAAAACAGGAAATCGCCGGGCAGGAGCTTTTTGCAAAAATTGGTATGTCCAAGGACTTCCAGCATGCGTTCAACCAGGCAAAGGGCTCGATTCCTCCTCGGACGGATGTGTCGCTTGAGGACTTTTCAGATTGTCAGAAACAGGCGCGGACCGATTTGGATGCTGCGGTTGAAAGTGGCACGATGGTCAAGAGCATGGCGCATTCGATGGCAGTCAATAACAACATCAGAGCCGGTATCATCGACGCTGTCAGTGAGTACATCAACTCCGACCAGACGCCCGAAGAAGGGGCGGAAGCAATTCGTTTGTCTGTCGAATTGACCCGCTAACTACAGACGTCCGTGCCAAGAATTACTCGGCGCGGGCGTTCTTTCAACCGGAAACATCAGCCCTGACATGAACAATACTGCAGTGAAGTCGTCACAGCCCAAAATAGATAGCGCGTTGCAGGAAAAGCTTGCGCTTTTTGTGTCACTCACGCCTGCATTCATCATCACTTTGATCGGAACATTTATCTTTCTGTTCTGGACAATATTCATGTCCTTTACTGACAGTACATTGTTCCCCGGCACTGACCTGATTGGCTTGGAAAACTATTTCAAAATCTGGCGTTTTCCACGTTGGCAAGTTGCCACCGGAAATCTGTTCATCTTTGCTCCCCTTTATATCGTTGTTTGCGGCGGATTGGGTGTCGCCATGGCGATTATGATCGACCAGAACGTAAAGAACGAAAGCATTTTTCGTGCGATCTATCTTTATCCGATGGCTGTTTCGTTTGTGGTTGCCGGAACGGTTTGGCGCTGGATTTTAAATCCCAGCACCGGGGTCGAAAATCTGATGCACGGTCTTGGGTTTGAAAGTTTCGTCTTCGACTGGATCGCCAGAAAGGACCGTGCGATCTATACGGTGATCATAGCGCAAAGCTGGCAGCATGCCGGGTTCGTAATGGCGCTGGTGTTGGCCGGTCTTCGCACTGTCAATCGCGACATTATCAATGCTGCGATGGTCGACGGCGCATCGATGGCGACCATCTACCGTCGGATCATTCTGCCCTCCATCGCTCCGATTTTTGTCGCCGTCTTCTTCATTCTCTCGCAGTGGGCGTTGAAAGCTTTCGATATCATTCTTGCCCTCACCGAAGGCGGACCCGGTTATGCAACCGACGTACCGTCGATCTTCGTGCGGGACATGATGTTTAACCGGGGGCAGATAGGGATGGCGACGGTTGCCGCTGTTTACATGCTGCTTTTGTTATTTGTCCTCATGGCGATCTACTACGGCTATCAATTGATTTTCCGGAAGAGGGTCGCACAATGACCATTGCAACCACGGAACAAACCCTCCCAAGCTCTCAGGAACTTGGCGCCATGTTTTGGCGATTTGTGCTCTATGCCGGTCTCGTCTTGCTCGGTTTCTTTTTCATTGTTCCACTTGCGATCGTTCTGCTCACTTCCTTGCGTGGACAGGAAGAAATCCTGAAAAATGGCGTTCTGGCATTACCGTCCGAAGTATCGCTTCGTGCCTGGTGGGTGGCGTTCAACGAGAGTTGCGTCGGGACCGACTGTCGTGGCATGGCACCTTACTTCTGGAATTCAGTAAAGCTGGTGATTCCGGCGACCGTGATATCGACCGCATTGGGGGCCATAACAGGTTATGCGCTGACCAAATATAAGTTCAGAGGTTCCGAGTTCTTTTTTGCTGCGACAATATTCGGAATTTTCCTGCCTGCTCAATTGTTTCTTTTGCCAACAGCGCAACTTCTGGGCCTTCTAAGCGCAACGAATATCTGGGGTTTGGTCCTCATTCACAATCTTTATGGGCTGGCCTTCACCACGTTGTTTTTCCGAAATTTCTACGTGCAGATTCCGGATGAAATCATCAGCGCCGCGCGCATTGACGGAGCAGGTTTCTTTGCAGTCTTCTGGCGTATCATTGTTCCGCTATCTCCACCCATCATCGTCGTGACGGTTATTTGGCAATTCACGCATATCTGGAATGAATTCCTGTATGGCGCAACGTTCACCACCGGCACAGATCTGCCTATCACCGCCGCACTTTACGCAGTAACCGGACCCAAGGGTGGTATCCGGGACTACGGGGTGGAAGCCGCCGCCGTTGTCATTGCTGCTCTACCAACCCTCGCCGTCTACATCGTTGCCGGAAAGTACTTCGTACGGGGTCTGACGTCCGGCTCTCTGAAAGGATAAACCATGGCGACGATCAATATCAAAGCGCTCAAAAAATCTTACGGATCGCTGGTTGTTTTGAAGGAAATGGATATCGACGTGAATGACGGGGAACTACTCGTTCTGGTTGGCCCTTCAGGCTGCGGCAAGTCCACACTTCTGAGCATGATTGCCGGGCTCGACAAAACCACGTCCGGACACATTTTTATCGGCGACAACGAAGTAACGCGAAAGCATCCGCGGGATCGAGACATCGCGATGGTTTTTCAGTCTTATGCGCTCTATCCGACAATGACGGTCAGGCAGAATATATCGTTTGGGCTTGAGATGCGGAAAGTCGCCAAAGAGGCGCGAGAGCAAGCCATCGGTGATGTCGCTGAGCTGCTGCAGATCGGCGAACTTTTGGATCGCAAGCCAAGTCAACTATCTGGCGGTCAACGTCAGCGTGTCGCGATGGGAAGGGCCCTGGTGCGCCGCCCGGAAGTCTTTCTGCTTGACGAACCCCTGTCCAACCTTGATGCGAAGCTCAGGGTTGAAATGCGTACTGAAATCAAGAAACTCCACGCACGGCTCGGCAAGACGATGATTTACGTCACGCACGATCAGATCGAAGCAATGACGTTGGCAAGCCGTATTGCCGTTATGCGCGATGGCGAGATCCAACAATTGGACGTCCCGCGCGTTGTCTATGATGACCCGTCAAATCTCTTTGTGGCCCAGTTCATCGGTTCTCCGTCCATGAATTTCATTCCCGTTCGGATTGAGAGGCATGATGGTGCTACACAAATGACACTTGTTCCCGCACCGGAACAGTCGGTCTCCCTCAGCGCCAAACTCGATTATCCGCAAGATGGGCGAGATCTCATTTGCGGTGTCCGGCCGGAGGATTTACGCCTCGTTTCCGATGGATACCCAGCCGCCCACAATGAAGCGGTTTTCTCTGCCGTAGTCGATGTCATTGAACCCACAGGCGCCGAAGATCTTGTGGCGTTGTCGATCGCTGATGTGGGCATCAACTGCAAGATGCGTGATGCCAGCAATCTGTCGCCCGGTGACAATATCCAGATTGCAGTTTCCGAAGAGAAATTTCGTTTCTTCGATCCCGGGAGCGAGATGCGTATTCGATTTCGCGAAAACCTCATTGAGAGTTCAGCAGCATGAAAGTCACGCGCGTAACGGTCTTTGACGTGACATTACCGGTAACCCCCTCGGCAGGGCGGCAGAATGCCTGGATCGTCGAAGTTGAAACCGACGAGGGCCTGACCGGCGCCGGTGAAATCGGTTTATGCTACGGAATCGGCGGACGCGGCGCAGCCCATGTCCTTCTTGATTTGGCAGAGCAATACCTGATCGGTGCCGACCCCGGTCTTATCGAGAAGCATCATGACAATATGGTGCGCAACACTTTTTGGGGATTGTCTGGCGGCGCGGTGTTCATGGCTGCAGTCAGTGCTCTTGATGAAGCGCTCTGGGATATCAAGGGTAAGAAATTGGGTGCGCCAATACATGCGTTACTCGGCGGTGCCAAGACAGACAGTCTTCGATTGTATGCAAACGGCTGGTATCGAGGGCTTGGCAAGGCGGAAGCGTACCGCGATGCCGTCTACGGCGTGGTTCAGGACGGATATTCGGCATTCAAGTTCGATCCCTTCAAAGCAGATCTGACGGGTAAGGCTGCCCATCCGCGTCGTGTTCTGACGCGCGAGTTGGAAAGCCTTGCGCTGGAGCGTGTGGTTGCTGCCCGAGAAGCCGCGCCCAATGCAGATATCATCGTTGAATTCCACGGTAATCTTTGGCCAGCCGATGCCATTCGATTTGGTCTTAAGGCTGCGGATTTAAACCCGTATTTCTATGAAGAAGTTGTCGATCCGCTGAATGTCGAGGCCGCCGCAGACGTTGCCAGGTCTGTGAGTGTGCCCTTAGCCGGAGGAGAAAGACTTTGGTCGCGCAACGGTTTTCGACCGTTTCTCGAAAACGGCACGTTGAAACTGGTTCAGCCCGATTTGGGGATCGCTGGTGGTTTCACCGAAGTGCAAAAAATCGCCAGTCTGTCGGAGAGTTATTGTGCCTATCTTCAGCCGCATAATTGTGGAGGACCGATTTCTACAGCGGCTTGCGTAAACCTGTCCGCTGCATGCCCTAATTTTCTGATTCAGGAAATTTTCCCTTACTGGACAGATGGCCGCGAAAACATTGTTCAGAACCCGTATGAGGCGGATATCAAAGACGGCCGGCTTCAAATACGCGACCTTCCTGGATTAGGCGTCGCTCTGAACCACGATTTTCTGACTCGCTTTGACAGTCTGAGCGTGGGGAGAACGACATGAACAAGCTGCTGCAAAATCATATTGCCGGAGCCTGGGTGGAAAGCGCCGCCGACGAGAGTTTGCCTCTGATCAACCCAAGTTCGGGGGACGTGCTGGGGTATCTGCCCAACACTGAGGATGCCGACGTTGCGACGGCTATCGGCGCGGCGCAATCCGCCTTTGAAGACTGGCGTATATCCGTTCCGGCCCTGCGCAGTGAGCTGCTCCGCAAAACCGCACAACTCATGCGAGGCAGGGTCGACGATATGGCCATACCAATCTCGCAGGAAACAGGCAAGCCGCTGGCCCAGGCCCGAGGGGAAATAGAAGGGTCAGCAAAATATCTTGAATGGTTTGCCGAGGAAGCCCGTCGTCTCAATGGTGAAAATATCCGTCAAAGGGGTCCAGATCAATTTGCGTTGGTAAGTTATGAGCCAATCGGCATCGTCGGCATATTCACGGCGTGGAATTTTCCGATCTCGCTCGTGTGCCGCAAACTGGGACCAGCTATTGCGGCTGGGTGTCCTGTTCTTGTCCGGCCAGCCGTTGAAGGCTCGGGAGCGCTACGTGCACTGATTGAGTGTTTTGTGGAGGCCGGTGCTCCTGCTGGTCTGGTGCAACTGTTGCTGGGCGATGGCGCCCGCATCGGCGATGTTCTGATGAAAGACAGCAGGGTTCGTAAAATCAGCTTCACGGGCTCTGTTCCAGTGGGAAAAACGCTGTTGAGAGCATCCGCTCAGACCGTGAAGCGAATGTCGATGGAACTTGGCGGACATGCTCCGTTCATTGTTTTTGATGATGTAGACGGGGCACGGCTTGGCGCATTGGCAGCGAAGCGAAAATTCTCAAATGCAGGCCAAATCTGCATTTCGCCCAGCCGCTTTTTCGTCCATAGAAAAATTGCGCCTGCATTCATCGATGCGTTTGTAAAAACGACGAAATCAATCCGGCTCGGCGATCCGATGGATCCAGAAACCGAGATGGGACCACTGGTAAATCGGCAGCGTCTGGCGGCTATAAAGCAACTGCTGGAACAAGCTGAGGAGAGCGGTACTGTTCATTGCGGCGGCGAGCCTCTGGCAGGTAGGGAAGCGGGCAACTACTTTTCACCGGCTGTTGTCACAGACATAGACGATGATCATGTATTGATGCGCGAGGAGATATTCGGTCCCATTGCTCCCATTGTAACGTTCGACGATGAAATGGACGTTATTGATCGTGCCAATGACAGTGAACTAGGCCTCGCCGGGTTCCTGTTTACTGAAAATCTGGGCCGCGCCCATCGGGTCTCAGACAAGATGGAATGCGGTATTGTTGGCGTCAACACGATGACGATCGGAATGCCTGAAGCACCTTTCGGGGGTGTAAAACAGTCGGGTTTTGGTCGTGAGGGGAGTTGGCTGGGAATGATGGATTACGTTCAGCCGAAACTGACGCTGATACAGCATGAAATAGGATAGGTAATGGCATCTGACTCCAAACGCTTACGCTCGCAAACCTGGTTTGGAATCAAGCGGGGGCGCGGAGTTGGCGCTCGCAGTTTCATGAAAAATCAGGGCCTGCCTCACGATATGTTCGAAGGCAAGCCCGTGATCGGGATCTGCAACACGTGGTCCCAACTAACTCCCTGCAACGCTCACTTGCGGGAATTGGCGCAGCATGTACGCGAAGGCGTGTTGGAAGCAGGCGGTTTTCCGCTTGAGTTTCCGGTGATGTCCCTGGGCGAAACGCTGATGCGGCCCACAACGATGCTGTACCGCAATCTGCTTGCCATGGAAGTTGAAGAATCCATTCGCGCCAATCCTTTGGACGGAGTTGTGCTCCTCTGCGGATGCGACAAAACCACGCCAGGACTGGTTATGGGTGCCGCTTCCGTCGATTTACCCAGTATTGTCGTATCCGGGGGGCCAATGCTCAATGGCTGGAGTGGCACGACGCGGCTTGGGAACGGCACCAGTTTCTTCAAACTGCACGCGAACGCAGCCGCCGGAGAGGCAAGTGATGAAGAATACGCAGAAATTGAATCAGCGACATCGCGATCTGCGGGATCCTGCAACACCATGGGAACAGCATCGACGATGGCATCAATGTGCGAAGCCCTGGGTGTTGCGTTTCCGCAAAATGGCGCAACACCAGCTGTCGACTCCCGTCGACGTGAATTAGCTCGGCTTTCGGGCCGTAGAGCGGTTGATCTCGTCAATGAAGATATCCGACTGTCCGCACTACTGAATCGCGATGCATTCAAAAACGCCATTGTCACCAATGGAGCAATCGGAGGCTCGACAAATGCGGTGGTGCATTTGAATGCGATCGCCGGCCGGCTCGATGTGCCGCTTGACCTCGAGGACTGGGATGCGCTTGGTCGGGATATCCCCTGCCTTGTCAATCTGATGCCCTCCGGTGAATATCTGATGGAGGACTTCTTCAACGCAGGAGGTCTTCCCGCCGTTATGGCGGAAATTCGTGATAAACTGAATGCCGATCTGCAAGTCGTTGAGGGCGGGCGTCTGTCACAGCGTCTCGATCAGGCCAGGAATCGGATTCCCGAAGTCATTCGTCCAATATCCAATCCCGTCAAACCGCACGGGGGAATTGCCGTGCTCCGGGGCAATCTGGCTCCCAATGGCGCGGTCATCAAACCCTCGGCAGCATCGCCCGATTTGCTCAGCCATCGGGGCAGGGCAGTGGTCTTCAAGAGTCTGATCGATTTCAGAGAACGCGTTAATGACCCAGCGCTGGATATAGATGCTGACTGTGTAATGGTTTTGCAGAATTGTGGCCCAAAGGGGAACCCGGGCATGCCGGAAGTCGGCAATATGGAGCTGCCTCAAAAGATTTTGAAAACCGGTGTTCGCGACATGGTGCGGATCTCCGATGCAAGGATGAGTGGAACGGCGTTCGGGACGGTCGTCTTGCATGTTGCACCTGAGGCCTCAGCCGGTGGGACGCTGGCATTGGTTGAAGAGGGGGACATGATCGAGCTGAATGTTGAAGAACGGCGTTTGCATCTGGATGTTCCAGAGGAGGAACTTGATCGACGGCGGGAAAAGTGGCGCTTGCCGGAAAATCCTTTTCAGTCGGGATGGGAAAAGCTCTATGTAGACACTGTTGAGCAGGCCGATGCCGGTGCTGATCTTGATTTTCTAAAAGGGTGCCGCGGATCGGACCCTCGATACAGGTAGAAACAATCCAATGAGTTTCAGAAATTCCCTCATGGAAGGGCGTCAGGTCGTGGGGACCTGGCTGTTCGCACCCAACACCATCTTTATGGAACTGGCGGCCCAGGTCGGGATAGATTTCGTTCTGATCGATCTTGAGCACGGAGAAGCGAGCCTGCAAGACATCCCAATGCTGCTTCGCGCCGCCCGCGGCAGCACTATGGCAGTGCTCGTGCGTCCACCATCCCATGACCTCAAAACATTATCCAAGTTGGCTGATTTTGGTGTGGACGGTGTTGTGGTTCCCAAAGTTGATACGGCAGAAGAAGCACGGGACATAGCATCGGCATGCCGCTATCCGCCGCGCGGCACGCGCGGCATGGCCATCGGCTCAATCAGAGCGTCAGGATACGGCACAGAGGCCGGGTATCGGGCAACTGCCGATGATCAAATGATGGTCGCGGTTCAAATTGAGACCCGTGCCGGGCTTGAAAACAGCAAGTCCATTCAGCAGGTAAGTGAAGTGGATATGATCTTCATTGGTCCCAACGACTTGACCGCGGAGCTGGGCTACGAGGCCCAATGTCAACAAAGTACCGCTGAAATTGATGCTTTGGTCGATCAACTGAAGAGTTCGTCAAAGTTATTGGGCACGATTCCTTATTTTGGCGTCGGAAGACAAGCGCTTCTTGATCGGGGGATTTCGCTTTTGGTCATCGGCAGTGACATAGCGGCACAGCGTCAGTTTCTGCAGAATCTGAAGTCGCCAGAGTAACCGGCCGCGCCTGATCTGATCCTGAATGGCAGAGCGAAATTCAAGGTGGTTCACGTAAGATGCCCAGAAGACAGATCCGCCACGTCATATCGACAATGGACTTTCGGGACGACCACTTGGCGCAATTACATGAGGCAACCGGTGCTGTAACATTTGAAACGATCGATACTGCGGACCGGGAGGCGTTGGAGGTCGGACTTAGACAGGCAGATACAGCCTTTTTGAAGCCCGATGTTTCAAGCGAGGACCTGCTGCGGTCAAATCTGAAATGGGTGCATCTCGATATTGCCGGTTTGAACAGATTTGCATCTCCGGCTTTGGTGGCTGGTGGCCTTGCGCTGACCGGCTCATCCGGCCGGTCGGCGCCGGTGCTAGCCGAACATGCCTTGATGTTCATGTTGTCTTTGGCTTTTAAAACGCCTGAATTTCTCGACGCTCAACGTAAAAAGCGCTGGGGTATCGCCGATCAGGGGGGATTACAGGGACTTTTCAGCAAGACTGTGGGAATTATAGGCGTCGGGAACACAGGAGCCGCATTGGCAGCCCGATGTAAGGCACTGGAAATGCGTGTGATTGGATTTAACAGATCTCACGTTGAATTTCAGCATGTCGATAAATTGTACAGCATTGAAAAAGGAGACGGTCTGGCTCCACTCCTGCAACAGTCAGATTTCATCGTGCTTTGTGTTCCGCTCACCAATCAAACTTATCGGATGATTGGACATTCGGAGCTATCGCTGATGAAAACTACAGCTTGTCTGATCAATATCTCACGCGGTGAAACTGTGGATGAAGACGCGCTGATCGAAGCACTGCACTCAGGATCAATTCCCGGAGCGGGCCTTGATGTTTTCGAGACCGAGCCATTGAACAAAGACAGTGATTTGTGGTCAATTCCAGGTGTCTTGATCACGCCGCACGTGACGCCACAAATGCCGGACAGGCTCGGTCGATCAGTTAAAATAATTCTTGAAAATATTAGCCGGTTCAGAAATGGCCAGCCGCTGCTAAATCGATTGTCGCCTTCTGATGTGTTTACCGGTATGCCTGTCTGAGGCACTTTTTCAACCTTTCGTTCTGTCTATCAACATGAGGATCCTATGACTGAACCCGCAGTTATTTTCGATGACAGGCAATGCACGCTCGGTGAAGGACCCATGTGGCATCCTCTGCGCAAACAGTTTTTCTGGTTCGATATTCTTGAGCGCAGACTGCTTAGTATACGAGATGGAAAACCGCTCGAATGGCAATTTGACGAATATGTATCGGCTGCAGGCTGGGTGGATGAAAACCGATTGCTGATCGCGTCCCAATCCCGCTTGTTTCTGTTTGATTTGGAGTCAGGCGCGCAGGAAAAAGTTGTGGCGCTGGAGGAAAGTAATCCGATCACCAGGTCCAACGATGGTCGGGCCGACCCTTATGGAGGTTTCTGGATTGGTACGATGGGCATCAATGCGGAAGAGGGCGCGGGCGCAATCTATCGGCTCTACCAGAGTGAATTGCGGACGTTGTTCCAAGGCATCAGCATTTCAAATGCCATCTGTTTTTCACCGGACAGACAGTTTGCCTACTTCACCGATACGCGGACGAAAATAGTCCGACGTCAGCAACTGAATGCAGAATCAGGATGGCCTCAGGGGGATGCCGTGGATTGGTTGAACTTATCCGAAGAGGGCTTGGCACCGGACGGGGCAGTGATCGATTCGCAGGGTAATTTTTGGAATGCTCAGTGGGGCGCTGCACGCGTGGCATGTTATTCACCGGAAGGGCAATTTCAGCGGTCAATAGACGTCTCAGCGTCTCAGACTACCTGTCCGGCATTTGGTGGCGAAAGTAAGCAAGATCTTCTAATAACCAGCGCCAAAGTGGGTTTGCCACAAGACAGCGAAAATGCGTCGGCTGGCAAAACCTACATTGCCAAGTCTACAATATCGGGCCAGCAGGAACATCGCGTGATTATCTGATTGTCTGTGGCTGTCTATTGGAATGCGTGGTGCCGGCAGCAGGATTCGAACCCGCGACCCCCTGATTACAAATCAGATGCTCTACCAACTGAGCTATGCCGGCACTACGGGATTTCTGATAATCTTTTCGGACATCTGGTGCAAGCGCTATTTTGGCGTCTGTGGAACAGACAAGAGAATCGGTCGGCGTAATTCTGCTGCGGTCAAACGAATTGAAGGGAGTGAGGATACTTCCATGTGGTCGCCATTTTGCTGCACATATCCTCGTTCGATCCGAGTTAGTAGGTATTGAATTGAGCACCAGTTTTAGCACATCTCGTCAAAGTTGAGTAGAAAAATAATAAGTAATTTGTGATGAGAAAGCCAACTCCGACGCTGTTCAGCGCGTAACAGTGAGTTGTAGTTCGACCGATTTTTCAACGAACTACTTATTTATTGGTGCATAATACAATTTATGCGGATGTATTTCGGACCGATAGAGCGATTTTATTTGATGACTAAATAAAATTTAAGGTAGTTTATTTTAATTGCGAATACAGAAATGTGTAATTTTTAAGTGTATAATACAACTCTAATATACTAAATTACTACTATAAATTGTTGTTTTGTTGCCACATCAACGCCTCAATCTCTCTTAGATGAGTGAAATGTTGTTGCTCCATTAAGAGTGTGATGACAACTATGGGTTGTTTTTAAAACTCAGTAGGAATTCAGATATGAACCTGAAGAATATTCTCCTTGGCACGTCAGCCAGCGCCCTGTTTGTAACAGGTGCGGTTGCGGCTGATCTGCCTGTTGCTCCGGAACCTGTTGACTATGTTCGCGTTTGCGATGTGCATGGTACGGGTTTTTTCTACATTCCTGGAACAGAAACTTGCTTGCAGGTCGGTGGTGATGTCCGTTCTCGGTACACCTACAACGACATAAATGCTGGCTCTCGTGCTGGTAGCCCAAGCGAGTTTAGTGCTCGTGGCCGCATTTGGTTGGACGCTCGTAACGAAAGTGAGTGGGGTTCGATCCGTACTTACATTCGTTATACGGCATCTACGGATACCAACGGTGCTGGTGGCGGAGCCGCCGAGCTCGACCGAGCATTTGTCCAGGTAGGCAATTTCGTAACGGGTTATGCATCCTCATTCATGAACCTGACTTATGGTGCATATGCTATCAACAACGTATATGGAACGTTTGACTCAGACAATACCACTTGGTTGGCTGGCTATACGTTCGACCTAGGCAACGGTGCCTATTTTGCAGCTTCCATTGAAGCCCCGGAACGTAGCGGCTTTGAGTTCGATGACGATACAATTGGTATTGTTGCTCCCGGCGGATATGGCGGCGTTACTTGGCCTGATGCTGGCTTCAATCTGGGTATCGACCAAGGGTGGGGTTCTGCCGGCATTGTTGCCGGTATTCATCAGGTTCGTCCTGCTGATTCGACTGGCGTCGGACTCGACAGTGAAATTGGTTGGTTTGTCGGCGCTGGTGCGGAATTCAACGTTCTCAGTACGACAAAAATCGGCGGTACAGCATTTTATAGTGATGGTGCAATGGCGCGCTTGGGAACTGATGTCCCGGATGCAATTATTAATAGTTCTGGTACAGGGATCAGCACAACGACGGCGTGGTCTGCAAACCTCGGTATCTCCCATGACCTTACGTCAGAAATAGCATTCAGCTTGAATGGTGGATACTTCTCTGCCGAGAATGATTTCGGCGGTATCGACCTAGAAGCAAATGCGTGGATGGTTGGAGCTTCCGTTGAATATACTCCGCTTTCGGGCCTGACTTTTGGTGCAGGCGTTGAATATATCGACGCTGATGTAGAGGCGACTGCCGGCGGGGCTTCGATATCTGGTGATGAGGATGCCTACGCGATCACGCTTCAGGTTGTTCGCTCTTTCTAAGCGCGAATAAAGCGTTGAAAATACAATTATAAGTTGTTTTTTTACGTTTGCAACTTGATAGTGTGGATGGCATTATCGGAATTGTCCCGCTGACTGAAATCCTTTTATTCTTCAGGTAGAAGGCTCTGACCTCCATCAGATCCGTCAGCGGGACAATGCTCAAAAAATTGAGATATAATTTCCCCTATGCCTCAATTTTACCTGCTGGTCTCGGCCAGCGGGTTTTTTCGTTCATCTGATTGTTTCGCTTCAAGATTGTTACCATTGCGGACCGCTGTCCTGGTTTCGAATCCTTCGCCGTTGTTGATTAAAATCAACACACATGCCATGAGTCGAAATTCTGCACATAATTCAAGCCGAACTGCTATTCGAGGGTAATTATTTTAGTCACTTCTCTTGTGTTGAGTTGGTCCGAACCTGCCATTTGTAGTACACTGCCGGCTTCAAGCAGCCGAAAGTTTGTCGTACGGCTTAACTGATTGTCTTTGAGGACATTTTCAAAAGCTGGCCGACACGTGTGACCACAGTATTGAGGTTGGCCATGAGAAATTTGTTGATTGCCGGCATTCTCGTTATTGCATTTTTAGTATCGCCTCAAACCGCCAACGCGGGCGGGGGAGGAGGCTTTTATTGGGGGTTTGGATATTCAACATACGGATATCCAGCCTATCGCAGCAGGGGGTGGCGTTACGGTGGCTGGGCAGGACCCAGACGCGGCGCATACTACGGAAGGCCTTATGTGGGCTATCCCAATTACAGATACGGCCGGCGCTATTATGCTCCGCCACGTTCCCGGGCCTACTACAACCGGCGCGGTTACCGTCGCGGCTATACAAGGCGCACCTACAGCCGTCCTGCAGCCTGGTCCCCGGCTTGGTACCGTTATTGCAGTGCCAAATACAGAAGTTTCAATCCCAGAACCGGGCATTATCTGGCTTACTCCGGCCGTTACCGGATGTGTCGCTGATGCGACTGTTGCAGAGGTAGATTGAATTCGAGACTTGACCGCATTCTTGGTGAGTGCGGAATAGCGCCGTGGCGTCAATTATAGCGGCTTCATCCGCTGGCGTATCGCATAAAGACAAACGATTGCGGCGTTGGATACATTCAGTGATTTGATCTTGCCAGGCATGTCCAGTCTGGCAAGAGAATCGCAGGCAGCACGCACGCCTTGACGCACGCCCTTGCCTTCTGACCCCAGAACCAGAACCACGCGGTCGCCAATAGAGATATCTTCCAAAGCATCGTCCGCTTCACTGTCAAGGGCGATCCGCTGAAACCCCTGGTCTCCCATCTCGGCGACAAAACGTGCCATGTTTGGCACCTGGACATGTTTCAGCATATCCAGCGCGCCCGATGCAGATTTGGCGAGCACACCGGTTTCTTCAGGACTGTGTCGACTTGTGGTGACGATGGCATCGGCATCCATGGCAACCGCCGAGCGCATGATGGCACCTACATTGTGAGGGTCCGTTACCTGGTCAAGCGCCAGAATGAGGTGTGCACCCTCAAGCTCCTTGCTGCCATAAGGGGGGAGGGGGTCGACCTTTAGCACCGCTCCTTGATGAACTGAATCTCGCGGGACCATTTGAGCGATCGTTCGTGGCTGACATTCTTCAATCGGCACTGCAATGGCGATATCTCTTTCGCTCAGGCGCCGGATGGCGTTGGGTGTCGCGAAGAGTTTGTGCTTGTGCCTGTCGGGATTTCTAAGGGCAGCTTCAATTGTGTGGAGACCGAACAGAAATAACGGACCTTCGGATTTATTCGGACGGCCGCGGCTATGTTTCTGACCGGGCTTTGATTTTCGATGATTCTGGCTCATTTTGCGTGTATATACAGGTCGAGCAGGGGCTGCAATCGACAGCAAAACCGTTATTATCAAAAACAATCGCAATATCTCTGCAAACAACGTGTTGACAGGGCCGTTTCCTATCGCCATAACACGCGCCACGGATCGCCCGTCGGTTAGCGGCGGCGGTTCCGTTCTTTCTATCCTGACTGCTTCGGTTTCGGGACGGCGGGCGGAGGAGTGCCCGAGTGGCTAAAGGGGGCGGACTGTAAATCCGCTGGCTATGCCTACGTTGGTTCGAATCCAACCTCCTCCACCATTTTCCGTTGTGCCGAAAGCATTTCTGCGGGTGTAGCTCAATGGTAGAGCAACAGCCTTCCAAGCTGAAGATGAGGGTTCGATCCCCTTCACCCGCTCCAGTTTGGAGCACGAGCAGCAGGATATAAGAATGGGCCGTTTCGGGATCCCTGGTTCGGTGAATAACAGTCGGTAACAGCTTGATCCGATTAAATTTGCCGGTGGCCCTAACAATGCATTTCCAATGATGCATACCATGGAATGGATAGAGAGCGACGCCGATGGCTAAAGCAAAATTTGAGCGCAATAAGCCGCATGTGAATATAGGAACGATTGGTCACGTTGATCATGGAAAGACGACGTTGACAGCAGCGATCACGATGACGCTTGCTGAGGCGGGCGGCGCTGAGGCGAAAGCC
>JBDWFY010000015.1:0-54559 GCA_039976075.1 Stappiaceae bacterium | reverse complement strand
CTGGTGCGCGGGCCTTTTTCTCATGTATTTTGATTAGCTGATGGCAGCAATCGGATCTACATAGTCATAGCCCAGCGCATCGGCGACTGCCTTGCAGGTTACCTTACCGCGGTGCACATTGAGACCTGGCAGGAAATTTTTGTCCGCCAGCAGTGCTTCCCTGTAGCCTTTGTCAGCGAGTGCCAGGCCGAAAGGCAGCGTTACGTTGTTCAGCGCATAGGTCGATGTGTGAGGCACTGCTCCAGGCATGTTCGCTACACAATAGTGAACAACATCGTCAATCACATATGTCGGCTCTGCGTGCGTTGTCGCCCGCGACGTTTCAAAGCACCCGCCCTGGTCGATGGCCACATCCACAAGAACAGATCCACTTTTCATCCGTTTCACCAGATCCGCAGTAATCAGTTTCGGTGCAGCTGCACCGGCAATCAGCACTGCACCAACAACCAGGTCTGCTTCCAGAACATATTGTTCAATGGATGCCTGTGTCGAATAGACAGTCGTCAAAGCCGGTCCAAACCGCTCAGCCAGATGAGCCATTGTGTTGACGTTGCGGTCGAGAACGGTCACATCCGAGCCAAGCCCCAATGCCATCGTAATCGCGTGCTCGCCAACGACTCCGCCACCAACGACAACCACCTTGGCAGCGGGAACGCCCGGAACGCCACCAAGCAAAACACCGGCACCGCCTTGTGCTTTTTCAAGTGAATGGGCTCCGGCCTGAATTGACAGTCGACCGGCAACCTGTGACATCGGAGCCAGGAGCGGGAGGCCGCCACGTGCATCGACAACGGTTTCGTAGGCAATGCAGGTCGCGCCGGATTTAACCAGATCTGCAGTCTGCTCGGGATCCGGAGCCAGATGCAAATAGGTGAAAAGAATATGGTCAGGACGCAACATTGCGCGCTCAACAGCCTGCGGTTCTTTGACCTTCACGATCATTTCGGCTTTGTCGAACACTTCAGCTGCTGTTGCCAGCACTGTTGCGCCGGCAGCTTCATACGCTGCATCGTCCGCACCTATACCGGCACCAGCATTGGTTTCAACCATCACCTCGTGGCCGCGGGCAACATATTCCTGCACACTCTGCGGGGTCGCACCGACTCTGTATTCATGATTTTTAATTTCTTTGGGTACACCGATCCGCATGACTTTGTTCCTCTCCTGCGAATTTTTGTTGACAGGAGAATACACCAGAATTCGTCGAATTAGCTTGCTAAGATCGTTGTATATTAGATGAATTTGCAATAATATTCGAGTTTCTGAATATAATTTCGCAGATTATTCTAATGTCTCTGGATCGTGTTGATCGTCAAATATTGCGCATCCTTCAAGGTGACGGACGCATTTCAAACGCTGACCTGGCAGCACAAATCAATTTGTCGCCGTCGGCCTGTCTGAGACGCGTCAAGTCGCTGGAAGAGGCAGGTGTCATCGATCGATATGTAGCCCTGCTCAATCAGCAGAAAATCGGCAAACCAATGAGCATCATTGTCGAAATATCACTACACAGTCAGAGCCTGGACGTATTGAACGCGTTTGAAGCTGCCGTTTGCCGGTCAAGCGAAATCCGCGAATGTTTCCTGATGGCAGGCGATGCAGACTACATTATCAAAGTATCGGCAAGTGACGCTGCTGACTTCGAGCGCATTCATCGCGATCATCTGGCCACACTGCCGGGCGTTTCGAAAATGCGCAGCAACTTTGCCATAAGAAAGGTGGTTGATCGCACGGATTTCGAACTGAGCGAACAACACCAACCATTGCCGTAAGATTTTATAGTCTTACGCGCCTCAAACGAAGCGCATTTCCGATGACAGACACCGACGAAAGACTCATGGCAGCTGCAGCAAGCATTGGTGAAAGAAGCATGCCCGTAATCGGATAGAGTATACCTGCTGCAATCGGAACGCCCGCTGCGTTATAAGCAAAGGCAAAAAACAGATTCTGCTTGATATTCCTTAATGTGGAATCGGCCAGCCGGCGTGCCTTGGCAATGCCGTTAAGATCCCCGTTCAGCAGCGTGATACCGGCACTTTCAACTGCGACATCGGTACCGGTTCCCATCGCAATACCGACATTCGCCGCAGCCAGTGCGGGCGCATCATTGATGCCATCTCCCGCCATCGCCACATTCCGGCCGGCCCGATGAAGCTCATCAATCAACGCTTTCTTGCCCTCGGGAAGCATGCCCGCCCGGAAATCATCAATGCCAAGTTCCCCTGCAACAATACGGGCCGTTGCCTCGCTATCACCCGTCGCCATGATCACCGAGATATTCATATCATGGAGTGCATCAATGGCGGCAATGGTCGACGACTTGATCGGATCTGCCACGGCAACAATTCCGGCCAGTTCACCCTTGATGGCAACATAAATGGCTGTTTTTCCCTGTTCGTGAAGTCGAGCCGCCGAACTATCGGCTGTCGCCGTATCCAGAGCCAGAGACTGCATCAGGGCTTTGTTTCCCAGCGCAACTTCATCGGTGTTGACCGTCCCGGTTATCCCCATTCCGGTTATCGCTGCAAAGGCTTCTGCCGCCGAAGTCTTGATACCGCGCCTGGTTGCGCCGGTCACAATGGCCTCGGCAAGCGGATGTTCGGACGCCATCTCCAATGCCGCTGCAATTTTCAGAATAACTTCTTCGGAGTAATTTCCTGTTGGAACGACATCCGTCAATTCCGGTCGCCCTTCCGTCAAAGTCCCGGTTTTGTCGACGACAACCGTATCAACCGCCGCCATCCGCTCCAGTGCCTCTGCCTCTTTGATGAGAATACCAGCCTGAGCACCGCGTCCTGTCGCGGTCATAATCGACATTGGCGTAGCAAGCCCCAACGCGCAGGGGCAGGCAATTATCAGCACAGAAACCGCCGAAACAATCGCAAATATGAACGAGGGCTGTGGTCCCAGCAGCATCCAGATGAAAAACGCCAATACGGCAACGGCGACGATCGTCGGAACAAACACAGAGGCAACTTTGTCCGCCATGCCCTGAATGGGCGCACGCGATCGCTGCGCGGCTGACACCATATCAACGATGCGGGCAAGCATGGTCTCATCACCAACTTTTTTGGCAGAGATGACGAGTGTGCCGTTCTTGTTCAATGTTCCACCGGTGACCGTGGCACCTGTCGATTTTTCCACCGGAACAGGCTCTCCGGTTATCATGCTTTCGTCCACGGCGGACCGGCCTTCAGTTACTGCGCCATCAACCGGAATGGTCTCGCCCGGTCGGACTCTCAACACATCGCCCTCGACAATATTTTCCAGTGGGGCATCATACTCTTCCCCATCGGGCAAAATGCGCCGAGCCGTTTTTGGTGCCAGATCCATCAGCGCGCGAATGGCATCCCCCGTCTTTTCCCGCGCCCGTAATTCAAGGACCTGACCGACAAAAACAAGAGCGATGATAACCACTGCCGCTTCAAAATAGACAGGAACATGACCGGTTTCAGATTGAAAATGACTGCCAAAAAGATCCGGGAAGAATGTTGCAATCACACTGTAGGCGTAAGCGGCGCCGACACCGAGCATGATAAGTGTCCACATGTTGAAGGCGCGGGTTCTCAATGATGTCCAGCCACGGAGAAAAAACGGAGCGGCGGCCCACAGAACAACCGGTGTGGCCAGAATAAACTCCAGATACAACGAGATTTGCTCGCCAAGCCAAGTACGAATGGGCAACCCGATCATAGGCCCCATCGTGAGGACTAGAAGCGGAATCGCAGCCCCCGCACTGATTTGGAGTCTCCTGGTAAAGTCTATCAATTCATGGTTGGGTTCATCCGAAAGCCCGCTCATAGGCTCCAGAGCCATGCCACAAATCGGACATGTGCCCGGTCCTTCCTGAATGATCTCGGGATCCATCGGACACGTGAATAGGGTGGAATCCGATTTTGGTGGTTTTTTTACTGTGCTGTTGCCGGAGACAAAGAAATACGGATCGGCATCGAACCGGTCATGGCATCGCTGGCTACAGAATTGGTAAGCCTCACCCCGATACTTGAGCTGAGGTTTGCCTTTTGACAGATCAACGGACATTCCGCACACCGGATCCGTAACATCGGCACCATTTTTCACATCGACACTGTGATGACCATGCGCGCAGGACGCTTTTGGCTGCTCAGCAGCATGAGATTGTCCGGTCTTCATAGCCGTTCCTTCGAACCGCTTGAGGCTCATCGATAATGTTGGTTCAACGCGACCTGCTCAAGCATAGCGTTTCGGCGCATCTTCGAGCCAAAATATCGCCATTCGGAATACCTGAAGATGCTGTTTTCAGCCTGATAAAGCTTCCAGTCGTTGGAAGGTCAAGCCTTCTCATTTCACCAGTAGATGGCGTCCAAGGTCTGGTGTGGCAATGTGGGCAATGGTTGCAGGCAGCCACCTTCATGAACACAGTCTGTGATGACGGCTTTATAGCACGGCACTTGTATTGCGAATCCCTCAGGCCGTAAGCGTTCTCAACCAATCCAGTCCGGCGACAGTATCAATTGCAGGCTTGTATTCGGCACCAATCGGCTCTTTATAGCCCCATTCTTCCAGCATTCTGAATATATGGGCATAGTTGAGCTCGCCTTGATCCGGCTCGCTTCTATACGGAACTGAGGCGATCTGAATATGCCCGGTGACAGGCAAGAGGCGTTCCAAACGCCGGGTCAAATCGCCTTCCATAATCTGCAGGTGATAGCAATCAAACATCAGCTTCAAATTGCTCATACCCACTTCATTGATTATCGCCACCGCCTGCTCCGAACCCTGAAGAAAATAATCCGGCGCATCGTACCGATTGAGCGGTTCAATCAGGATCGTTGCACCTTGTTTGGCAGCCTGTTTGCAGGCGTAGGACAGATTATCCACAAAACAGCGGTGTGCGGCATCTCCGATAGCGCTGCCGGCCATAACATGGATGTTGGGAGTGTGCAGATCAGCTGCATAAGCGAGCGCCTGATCAATTGCGGCCCGTGCCTCAGATTCCCGACCGACAAGCGCACTCAATCCGTTTTCGCCTTCACTCCCGCGGACCGTGTTGAGACCCAGCATCGGCAAACCGGTTTCATCAAGGACGGATTTCACCTCTGCTGCGGGTGTATGATAAGGCCAATGACATTCCACAGCATCAAAGCCGGCCCGTTTTGCCGCCCGGATGGCATTGCAAAACGTATGTTCAGTAAATAGAAAACCCAGACTTGCCGAAAAACGCATCATCCGCTCCGCCTATTCCCACTCAACATCGAATTTTGTAATCAGGCCGTTAATCTGTGACTGATCCAATAGACGTGGACCCAGCCCCCGCGTCAAAAGAGCAAGCTTCGCTGTCTCTTCAAGTTCTTCGGTCGCATAAACGGCGGCCTCGAGATCTTTTCCGGCTACGACCGGTCCATGATGGGCAAGAACAACGGCACTGCGTTTACCGGCGAGGCCACGAATTGCGTCTCCCATTGCCGGATCGCCGGGCATGAAATACGGCAGCAGCTTTACTTGTCCGAGTTTCATCACACCATATGCCGTCAGCGGCGGCAGCATATTGTCCGGATCGGTGTCAGGTAAAACAGACAGCGCTACAGAATGGCAAGAATGGAGATGAACCACCGCACCGGTCTTCGCTCCCCGTGTTTCATAAAATGCGGAATGCAGCGGCATTTCCTTGGTCGGCCTGTCGCCAGCGACATGAACACCGTCTGGATCAAATAACGCTAGTCTTGCGGGGTCAAGACGGCCAAAACAGCTGCCCGTCGGCGTAACAAGCAATCGACTATCGGATAGACGCACAGAAATATTACCCGATGCGCCACCCGTCAGCCCACGCTCATAAATCGAACGGGCCATCATGCAGATTTGTTCTCGGACCTTACTTTCCTCGGACATCAGACTTCCAGTTTTTCAAGAGCGTCACTGAAAAAGGTTTCCTGCCCAAAGTTTCCAGACTTCAGCGTAAGCGCGATCTCATGTCCGCCAGAGCGGCAATATGTCCAGGGGACGCCCGGCGCGATTTCTTCACCGATTGTCATGCGATCAACATCAAGTGCTTTCGTCACAGCCCCTGAGGTCTCCCCACCTGCCACGACGAAACGCCGGATACCAAGATTCCGAGCCTCCACTGCAAGCGCAGCCAGTGCATCTTCAACAAGACGACCCGCTTCTGCAACGCCCAACTTATCCTGAACTCGGCGCACTGCCTCCGGCTCTGCCGTGGCGTAAATCAGTGGCGTATCGCCGGGATTTTGCTGAGATAACCACTCTTTTGCCGATTGCGCTCCGTTGTCGACAAGGGTTTCGGGGTCCAGTCGGAAACTTGGTGCTTTTTTGGAAAATCGTTGCACCTGCGCCTGTGTCATCGCTGAGCAACTGCCGGAAAGGACGATGGCACCTGCGGGAAAATCGGAAACCATCGCGCGGCCCGCATCTGAAGACAGAGTGCCATCTTCCAGATAGAGCTGTGGCAGCGGCATTGCGACCGCACTACCGCCTGTTAGCAGCGGCATGTCACGGCAGGTGGCGGCAATGGTTTTCAAGTCGTCATTGGCGACAGCATCGACGATGACGTGGGCGACACCCTCGCTCTGCAATTCTGCCAGCCGTTTTTTAAGAGCATCCGGTCCCTTTTCGACGCAAAGCCGATTTGCCAGTCCGACTGGTTTTGTCACTTGAGGCGTCAGCAGCCGCATCAGATTACTGTCACGCATGGGCGTCAGCGGATGATCCTTCATCGGGCTTTCCGATAGCGGCAACTCGCCGACAAACAGATTTCCCATGAATATGCTGCGCCCATTCTCCGGAAATGCCGGACAATAGATTGTCTGGTCTGTATCCAGGTCGGCCATCAAAGCTTCTGAGACCGGGCCGATATTGCCATCCACTGTGCTGTCGAACGTAGAACAGTATTTCCAGAAAAATCGAACAGCACCTGCCTTTTTCAACCAGGCAAGTGCCTCCCGGCACTCACTTACTGCCTCAGAAACCGGCGCCGTCCGGCTTTTTAGAGCAATAACTTCAAATGCTGCGGTATCAGACGGCTCCGTTTCAGGGACACCTATGCGCAGATTTACCCGCACGCCTGATCTGGCCAGCAATCCGGCAAGGTCGGTCGCACCGGTGAAATCATCGGCGATACATCCCATCACGGTTTTCATTTGAAGTCTCCAGGAATGGTAAAACTCAACACCTGCGCGGAGGTGTCGTGGGGTGCGAATTCAGTTTGGTCCAGACGGCACAGCTGTTGATGTACTGAGGATCCGCCAACAGGCAATCCCGAGGTTTCGCCTAACATTATTCTCAGACAATAGTTCCCCGCGCAGTCCGCATAATCCGATCCAGGGCTGTAAGAAGTCACCATGAGCCTTGTCTCGGATACTACCAATTCCTCATACACAACCGCGAAAAAAAAACAAGAAATATCAAGTGTTTTCAATGCAAAATCGGAGTCTCGCTCCGGTATTCCTGGCTGAGCGCTCGCACAAGAATAACAATGGAAGTGAGGATGGATCGAGGCTTCTGGTCTTGCGATGTGCCTGAACGTATTCTTTTTACAGAAACGGCCGATTCACCAATCGTAATCCGGTAATTCAAACAATAACCTGTTACCTACATCATAGTTTTCGCCTCACAGTGGACAAATTACAATTCAATGTGCAGGATCGACCGTGACCAGACTGGAACTGATGTGTTGAGAACACCTATATCTAAATTTGAACCAGGATCGCTGACCGCATCGCCAAAACACAAAAGCGGTCGACCGAAAAACATGCTGCATACAACTTTCCGCATGCAAGTTCACCGCACTTCGTTGTAAGAACCGTTCTGAACTTTTGGTGAGCCATATAGTGCGATTTGGTCACCATCATCGGCACAGCTTAGCCACTTGGGATTGAACAGCTCGGCACAAAAATGGAAAAAGGTGAAAAGAGGCAATTAACCGCGCTGTTTTATGACCTGGTCGGATCCACCGCCTTGATCTCGACAATGGATCCTGAGGACTACCTGGAGATCAGAAACATGGTCCACCGGGTTGCCGACAAAGCCATTTCAGAACAGGACGGTTATCTGGATTCCTTAATGGGCGACGGTGGATGCGCGTATTTTGGGTATCCCGATGCCGATGAGGATGCTGCGCGCAAAGCTGTGACAGCGGCCTTGCAAATCATCAATGGCAGTGACGAGATAAACCAGGTAGCCGCACAACCGGTTGCAATGCGTGTCGGTGTGGCGACGGCACCGGCTCTCGTTGGTATGCGCGGGCCAATCAGCGTTGCGGGCAGCGACGATATTGTCGGCCTCGCACCAACGCTTGCTTCACGGGTCGAAGGATCGGCTAAGCCCGGTACGATTGCTATCGCAAGCGGCACACATTCGATTGTCAAAGGCCTGTTTGAGTTTGAATTGCTCGGTGATTTTGATCTTAAGGGGATCCCTGAAAAGCAGCGCTTGTGGCGCCCAATCAAAGAAAGAGCTTACGAGGACCGGTTTGCTGCGACCCGAACGCCGGATACCACTCTTGTTGCGCGCCAGGACGAAGTGGATGTTATTGAGGCACATTGGCGAAAGGCAATATCTGGCTCGGGCACGGGTTTTTATATCAGTGGCGAACCAGGTATCGGAAAATCGCGTCTGACAAAGGCCGCTATCGACAAGACCCTGGCTGACGAACCGCATTTGCTGATGCTGCAATGTGAGCCGGCCGGGCGCAATATTCCCTTCTTTCCCATCGCACGACACCTGCGACTGCGTATTCTTTCAAATGAGCCTGATTTTGCATTCAACGAAGCGACGTCGGCGTCGGTGAAAAAGGCGCTCAATCTGCCGGGTCGGCATGAAGAGGAATTCTATGAATATCTCATCAGGCTGCTCGTACCCAATGACACGGACGAACATGACACTGCGGTGGGCGATGAAGACCTGAATGATGCGTTAATCGCTGCGCTCGCCGCATTTGCAACTGCCATCACGACCGAGAAACCAACCCTGTTTATTGTTGAAGACTATCATTGGGCAGACACCCAAACCCAAAAACTGGTTCAACATCTGCTGGGTGCCATGGATGGGATCCGTGGGCTTCTTGTCGTTACATCTCGCAATCTATTACCGGAGATCCTCGATCAGTCTGGTAAGATCCACCCATTTCAACTCAAACAGCTTGGCGACAAGGACATCCAAAAAGTCGTCTTGAACATCGTCGGAAAAAAAATCTATTCGAGAAAACTGGGCGCTGCCATTGCACAGAAATGCGGTGGAAACCCTCTTTATGCTGAAGAGCTCGCACGCTTTGTCATGAGCAGAAAAAATACCGCAGCACCAAACGATCCTGAGTGGAGCGAGATTTTTTCCTCGGACAAAACGGCAAGTCTGCAGGAGCTTTTGGCAGCACGGCTGGCTGAACTGGGGCCAGCGAAAATTATCGCACATACCGCAAGTGCGATTGGTCGAAGCTTTACGAAAATTGTTCTTGTTTCTCTTTTGGCGACCAATGGCGCTTCTGCAAACATCGATCAGCATCTGGACAAACTTGTGAGAAGCGGATTTCTCCAGGTGCGGGAACGAACCAGCGACCAGATTTACAGCTTCCGGCACGTACTGGTTCAGGAATCAGCCTATCAGGGCATGTTGCGTGGTAATCAGCGAAGCCTGCATAAGGCGATCTATGAGCTGGCGCAGAAAAATCCGAAATTCAGGGCAGAACTCTCCGAAGCAGAACTTGCCCATCATGCAGAGGTTGCCGGGTTGCTGCCCGAAGCTGTCCAGCACTATTTGCGCGCCGGGCGCCATGCATCTCAACAATCTGCTCTAAGTGAAGCAAAAACGCTGTTGCATCAGGCTCTTGCACTGGCTGAAAAACAGACAGATGCCGATGCACGGGATCAGGAACTGGAAGCGATCAAGGGTCTTGGACCAGTTCTGACGACCCTCGAAGGCTCAGGATCCTCGGAGGCCCGACGCCTCTATGAAAAGGGTGTCTCAATCTGCCGGGAAGCGACGCATCAGGAACGATCAAAGTGGTTTCCCATTTACTGGGGGTGGTGGTTCACAGGCGAAGACTTCAAGACACAGCGTGATCGGGCGGACATAATTCTCACCGATCTCGCCGGTTCAAACGAGGCGGAAGTCGAGCTGCAATCTCTCCACTGCCAATGGGCCACGTCGTTCAATATGGGCGGCCACCGTGAATGCATGAAAGCAATCGAAAGAGGAACATCCCTTTACAATCCGGACACGGCTCTGACGGATCGAACGCGTTTTGGCGGCCATGATGCAAAAGTCTGCGGGCTTGGTGAGTATGGATTGTCGCTCTGGTTCACCGGTAAAACGGAAACCGCGCTTAAATATATCAATGATGCACTTGCCTGGGCGGAGGAGATCGACCATCTGGGCAGTCGGTGCCACGCTCTGGATATCGCGATCATGCTCCATCGGTATCGCATTGATATCGATGAGGTAATGCGAATAGCGGCGAAGA
The DNA here is from genome assembly GCA_039976075.1 of Stappiaceae bacterium. Taxonomy (GTDB): domain Bacteria; phylum Pseudomonadota; class Alphaproteobacteria; order Rhizobiales; family Stappiaceae; genus JBDWFY01. Next base: position 44,109 of record JBDWFY010000015.1, on the reverse strand, counting down.
TGAGAGACCTAGCGGACCTGCATGATCTGATTTCTCTCAAGGCAAAGAGCCAGATTTTTGAAGGGTGGGCAAAAGGCATCAACGGTGATCTGCACAGCGGCATCGCCCTGCTGGAGGAAGGATTGGCCATCCAGAAAGAAGCCGGCACCGAAGAAGATTATCCGGTTTATATGGAAATGCTGGCGGAGCTTGACGAACTGTCTGGCAACTATGCCGCCGGCATCAAAAAAACATCGCACACGATCGAACGCGCAAAAGCGGCTGATCATGCATTCTGGCTCGCCGAACTTTGCCGACGCCAGGCTGCATTGCTTAGTGCAGACTCTCAGTCCACCGGCCACATTGAAGCGGCGATAACTGACGCCAAACGCGTTGCGATGGATCAAGGTGCTGTGCTGCTGGAGCTGCGGGCCTCTTTGGATGAAGGCACATATTTCGCTGAAAAACGCACCGACGCCTGGCATGCCGAGGTCTCAAAGTTGTTTGAGCATATCGAACCAGGTCCGGAGCGGGATCGTCTTTCAGAACAACTCGCTCGTCTTAGAAACTGAACCAGGATCTTCGAATTGATCCATGATCATGTAACCGCCTGTGAGGCTGTCCGATCCTGGGTCAAACACCCAGCTGCCCGGTCCGAACCGTCGCATCGGTTTACGCCGATGACCTACTGGACCCGGCTGAAACCTATCCTATCCCGGTTCTCGATAACGCGTGTTGCAGACATCACCGGCCTGGATCGTATCGGCATACCGGTAGTGCAGGCTGTACGGCCTCCTGCCCTGTCCAATGCGGTCAGTCAAGGTAAAGGCGGCTCACTTGAGGAGGCGGCAATCGGCGCTGTTTTGGAAGCTGTCGAAACCGCAAGTGCAGAAACGGTTCCCTGGAAAAATTTATCGCACGGATCCGCCCGAGAGATTTTCGGCGAAAATTCGAACGTCGACTTTTCCCATCATCTTCATCCTGACATCGAAAAAGCGAGCTGGCTGGATGAAATACTTACCTGGTCCACCGGGATCTCGCTGACGACGGGTGCGGAGCATCTGATACCCTCAGCGCTGGTTCATACTGATTTCATCCCATCTTCGCCCCATGCCAAGCACCCGTTCAGGCGCAGCACAACCGGTCTGGGAGCCGGCCCGACACTGTTTCATGCGATTTTGCACAGCATGCAGGAAATCATAGAGCGGAAGGCGACTGGGGACGCCGAGATGACCCACGGATTCTTCGAGCGAAAACGCTTCGATCCTATACCGCATTCGAGCGAGATGACGAAACAGCTCCTTAAAACGTTGAACACATTGAGCATTCTCTCTGGAGTCTATCTCTGCCCCTCCGCCTCAAAGACCTATTCGGTCTGGGCGCAGCTGCTTGATGGAACGGACAGTCCATTGGGGCTACCGCTTCCTGCTGACGGCTTCGCTTGCCGGTCCACAATCCAATCAGCCATTCATGCGGCGTTGATGGAAGCTGTTCAAACCCGTGCCTCTGTCATCGCCGCCAGTCGAGACGACTTGACCCGGACGTTCTACCCGCGATACCCGGATAATGACCTGTTGGCATTTGAGCGGCATCGGTTCGCCCAAGACCCGCCCCCAAGCTCTGACTTACCTGAAATACCGGTGGAGGAACCAGGTCCGGACACCTGGTTCGACATATTGTCCCACGGATTTGCGGAAACTCAATTCACTCCGATTTGCGTCCCCCTTCTGAGTGATGAGCGTTGCCCTCTTCATGTTGTCCGCATTCTCGATGTTGGCAATACGAACCCAGCGGGATGCCAGGCATGAACATAGCTCCCTTGCCAATCATAATTTTCAGTGGTCCCAGCATTCAACACAAAGACATTCCTGATGAGGGGCTTGGAATGTTCCGCGATCCGGTGGCACAGGGCGACGTCATCAAGACGGTGGTGGAGTTTGGTCCGTGCGTAATTGCGATCATAGACGGGTACTTTCAAAGACAACCGGCAGTCAGGCACAAAGAAATCCTCTGGGCCATGGCAAAGGGCTCCCGGATATTCGGTGCAGCCAGCATAGGGGCCCTTCGTGCCGCGGAACTGGCCGATCAAGGAATGATCGGGTTTGGTCTGATTTACCGTTGGTACCGGCGCTATGCCTTGACACCCGATGACGCAGTTGCCGTGACCCACGCGCCTGCTGAATTAGGTCATGTTCCAATAAGTGACGCTCTGATCGACTTGAGAAGATCGTTTAGGTCAGCGTGCAAAGAGGGTGTCATGACGCACGCACAGGAAAGACGATTGACCGAAATCGCCACGGAAATTCCATTCCCGCAGCGAAAGCTGTCATTGATTTTAGAACGTGGAGCAACAGAGGGGATCGCTTTATCAGTGAAAGATCTCAGCAACCATGTCATTTCCCAAAAGGAATTGGACGCACGCGGATTGCTTCGCCATTTATCGGATCTGAAACGATCAGGTGCTTTTTCAAGGCCGTTACCCACCCACCCTTTTGTAGCAACAGATGCGTTTATAGCCGATGCGAGGGCGGTGGGCATTTCACAGGAAAAACTATAGCGGCTGGTTCGCAAAAACACTCTAAGTAGTTGTTTGCTCGAGTGTTAAAACAACCGGCCCGTGCCTGCTTTTGCTGGAAATGCTGAAATTCGCATGCTAACGTAAAGTTAATATTTAATAACCTATTGGATTGCCTTGTTGGATCACGCGCTCGAACAAAATTTTGCCGACGCCAGTCTGGGTACGCGCTTCCTCGTTTATCCGCAGGTTCCACACCTGTCCGGATACGGCAAGCCGGAGACCGTCTGGATATCCACTCCGCCAAACAAGATCCTGCCCGGCCCTTCAGATTCACGCATTTACGTGCGCGATCCTCTCATCGAAAAACCAATTTATGAATTCCCCTACCTGCCACCTTTCATCGGTGACACATTTCCGCCTGCGGAGGCCGGACCGGACGGGCATTTCGATCATCTTGAACCAGGCAGTCGCCAGTTTGTCTGCGCACATGTGTTTGCGTGTCTGCGCCGGGTCCTGGATATTTGGGAAAGCTATCTGGGGCACGAGATCATCTGGCATTTCAGTGACTCATTCGAGCGTTTGGAGATTATCCCGCAAATCGACTGGTTCAACGCCCAAACTGGTTTCGGCTATATGGAATTCGGCATCGATCATGCCGAAAATGGCGAAGCCTATCCCTTTGCCCTCAATTTCGATGTGGTCGGGCATGAATTCGGTCATCTGATCATTTTTGCTGAAATGGGCATGCCGGTATCCAACACGCCGACCCGCGAATATTTCGGTTATCATGAAGGCATCGCTGACATGATTGCGTTGATATCGCTGATGCATTTTGACTCTGTGCTCGACCGTCTCCTTCGGCGAACGCACGGCAATCTGCTGACGATGAACGAACTTAATCGAATTGCAGAATTGTCAGGTGACAAACAGATCCGTTCGGCAAGCAATGATCGGAAGATGAGCAATGTCACCCAGGAAGTTCATGACCTTTCAAAACCTTTTACCGGTGCGCTCTTCGATACTCTGATCGAGCTCTATCATCACAGAGTTGTTGAGGAAGGTTTGGTCGACCTTCCCGCCGACGTGTCGCATGACAGGTTGTTTGAACTTGATGCCTTGGAAATTGAAGCTATTGGCGACCGATTTTCGGAAGCCTATCAGCACCGACATTTTTCACTGAAGGCAGCGCTGGAAGATGCGCGGGATCTCCTTGGACGGGCCGTTGCGCAGTCCTGGTCCAACCTTGATCCGGATAATTTGAACTATGCGAACTCAGGCGCTGCAATGGCAGATGCATTTGACAGTATGGGCGAAGGAAACGCCGCAGACATCATTATGGAAAATCTCGCCTGGCGGGAAATTCTTTAACTGAATTCGAATTGGAAGTTTAGCCAAAATACGGGGTAAGAACGATGAGTGACGATATTACAAGTAAACTGGAATTTTCAGCACCCAGCATTCCACATGACCCAAGCGAGGTTATTCTTATCGGTCATCATCTGAACACCGATGACACGAAGAAAAATGTCGCCAGGTTGCAAATCAACATAAGCTCTGAAGAGTATATCGAAGTCACTGTTCAGACGATCAAACACAAGGCGGGCGCCACGCCCGATGCCACGACGAAGAAAGAAAAAGTCAATCTGGCACTGATAAAGGCCTATCTGTTCGAAGGGCATCTCTACAAATTGCCCAGGCCCAAAATCATGAGCGTTTCGAACGAAGTAGAAAACCTGGATCCGAATTCCAAAAAACCGCAGTTGTCCTATTGGCGCATGAACAAACTTGAACGGGCGCTGGAAGTGTCGATCGAAGACGGCGTTGTTGACCAACTCGTCCTGGAAGCAAATCTTCCAGGCAAACGGGCAAACGGTTCCTATGCCGCCAACATGCAGCTTGGACATCGCTCCGGACGTCTCACCTCCTAGTGAAGTGGATTGGAAGTTCCTGTCATTGCCGCAACTGGCGTTTCAGGAACTTCAAATCCGTCAACCGCACTAAAATCAATATCTTGCCCGTGCCCTGAATCTGAAATTCGTTCCGAGTGTGCTGCATAGTGTGACGAAGTTCCGATTCAAGGCAGCAGAGATTGTCGTACATCGTTGAGGAACCCATGGCTGAAAAAGCAATGCATGACTGCGAGCCGGATGAGAAGGGCGAATGCCCTTATCCGGAAACGCCCGTCGAGGCTCTTGGAAACTGGGTTTGGCTGTTTGTCGAACATTCAGAAGACGGATCAACGTCCTCCATATTCAACAAATTGCAACTCCCCTCTGATCAGATCCTCGGCGTCGAACTGAAGTTCTCAAGCGATTGTCCGATCTCCGAAACACTGGTTCTTCATTCTCTTGTCATCAACGGCCTGGCGTTGCCGACCAGCGGCAACCAATTCACCTATAACGAGGATGAAGAAACGCATTTCCTGAATTCGACACTTACTGAAGTTCTGGAACTCAGCAGCGCATCGGAAAATGTTTCGGTAACGGTCAATCTCTGCAAGCACGACGCGACCAAGGATCAAGATGTGAGCGGCAACTTGAGCTTCAGCGTTTTTACAAGGTGAAGGTGACCAAAACGGTCAGATAAAACAAAGATGATTGGTGGGTGAGTGGGGGCTCGAACCCCAGACCCGCTGATTAAGAGTCAGCTGCTCTGCCAACTGAGCTACACACCCACTGAGCTGTGCAATCCCTGGACAGTCAAGTAAATCCAAAAAGATGCAAGCGAGGACGGCTGTATATAGAAGACGCGCCTGCCACGCAAGCGTTGTAATTTTTCAAAAAGCCATCCGGATAACCAAGTGTACTCCATCGAGCGGACGCCGACAAACACCGATATCGATCAGGCCTACTTCGCACACACCTGAAAAGGTCAATGATACTGACTTGAATTTATTGAGAAACAGACTTGACCCTCCCTGCCCGCTTAATTAGATTGCGCGGCACTGTTGATCGGAAAGAGATGTAATGAGCAATTTGCTTCTTATCGTAGTGGGAAGGCGCGTCACCGGGGTGGAATGATCCATCCAGGACGGAGACGCGCTGCCAGGGCCTTTTAAGGGCCCTTTTTTATTGCCTGATTAACAAAAAAGCCAAACACCAATCAAATGATGACTTCAAGAGGAATATGACAATGGACCGGGAGATGACAGGCGCCGAGATGGTGATCCAAGCGCTGCGGGACCAAGGGGTTGAGCACATTTTTGGCTATCCCGGTGGTGCCGTGCTTCCGATCTATGATGAAATCATCCAGCAGGAAGATATGGAGCACATTCTGGTTCGCCACGAACAGGGCGCGGGCCACGCAGCTGAGGGCTATGCGCGCTCAACCGGCAAGCCCGGTGTTGCTCTGGTTACCTCAGGTCCCGGCGCAACCAATATGGTCACTGCGCTGACCGATGCTCTGCTTGATTCCATTCCGCTCGTCTGTATCACCGGCCAGGTCCCGACCCCGTTGATTGGTTCCGATGCGTTTCAGGAGTGCGACACGGTCGGCATCACACGTCCCTGCACCAAGCACAACTGGCTGGTTACAGACGTCAACGACCTGTCCCGGGTCATTCATGAAGCCTTTCATGTTGCAACGTCCGGGCGTCCGGGACCTGTTGTCATTGACATTCCCAAGGACGTTCAGTTTGCAACAGGAAGCTATTATCCGGCCAAGAACGGCGCCCACAAAGCTTATAAGCCGCGCCTCAAGGGCGACATGAATTCCATCAAGGCGGCGCTTGATCTGTTGGCGGGCGCCAAAAAGCCGATGATCTACAGCGGTGGCGGCGTTGTTAATTCAGGAACTGAAGCGTCTCAATTGCTGCGTGAATTCGTTGAGTTGACAGGATTCCCGATCACCTCCACGCTGATGGGGCTGGGTGCCTATCCGGCATCCGGTGACAACTGGATGGGCATGCTGGGCATGCACGGTACGTATGAAGCCAACATGGCAATGCATGACTGTGACGTCATGCTGAATATCGGTGCCCGGTTTGACGACCGGATAACCGGCCGCCTTGATGCTTTCTCACCCAACTCGAAGAAAATCCATATCGATATCGACCCCTCTTCAATCAACAAGATCGTTCCGGTCGACATTCCGATCATCGGCGATGTTGCCCATGTACTGGAAGATATGGTCCGCATCTGGCGCGCTTCATCCCTAAAATCCCAGCCGGAGGTTAAATCCTGGTGGCAAAAAATCGAAGGATGGAAGGGGCGCAATTCGCTCGGCTACAAGCCGCACAATGATATCATCATGCCTCAATATGCGATCCAGCGGCTGTATGAACTGACCAAGGACCGGGATTGTTACATCACCACCGAGGTCGGGCAACATCAGATGTGGGCCGCGCAATATTACGGATTTGACGCGCCCAATCGCTGGATGACATCCGGGGGCCTGGGCACCATGGGCTATGGCCTGCCGGCCGCAATCGGCGTACAGGTTGCCCACCGGGACAGTCTGGTTATCGACATTGCCGGGGATGCCTCAGTTCTGATGAACATTCAGGAAATGTCGACCGCCGTTCAACACGGGCTGCCGGTCAAGGCTTTTATATTGAACAATCAATATATGGGTATGGTCCGTCAATGGCAGCAGTTGCTGCATGGCAATCGCCTGTCCCATTCCTACACCGATAGTCTGCCAGATTTCGTGAAACTGGCCGAAGCGTATGGCGGTCACGGCATTCAGGTCACAAAGCCCGGGGATCTGGACGATGCGATCATCGAAATGATCGAGACGCCCAAACCGGTTCTGTTTGACTGCCGCGTTGCCAATCTCGCCAATTGCTTCCCCATGATCCCGTCGGGCAAAGCGCATAATGAAATGCTCTTGCCCGACGAAGCAACTGACGAAGCAGTCGCAACGGCAATCGATAAAAAAGGCAAGGCGCTCGTTTGACGCCAACCAAATTTGATTTTTAGGACGAGATCCGATGAACACTCAACCAGGCTCCGCTTATTTTCTCTCAGGAGAGAAGCAAGTCGAAGAAACCCACACGCTCAGTATTCTCGTAGACAATGAACCGGGCGTCCTTGCCCGTGTCATCGGCCTGTTTTCCGGACGCGGCTATAATATTGAATCGCTGACGGTTTCTGAAACCGAACACGAAAAACATCTCTCGCGGATTACCATCGTGACCACGGGCACCCCGCAGATCCTTACACAAGTGCGCAATCTGCTTGAGCGGATCGTGCCGGTTCACAAGGTGGTGGACCTCTCAATTGTTGCCTGGCAGCGTAATCACGATAAGCCTCTGGAGCGGGAATTGGCGCTGGTGAAAGTTGCAGGCACGGGCGACCACCGCCTTGAGGCCCTCCGGCTTGCCGATGCTTTCCGTGCCACGGTTATTGATGCCACAACGGACCATTTCGTTTTCGAGATCACGGGCCGTTCTTCGAAAATCGAACAATTTATCCTCATCATGAAACCGCTGGGTCTGATAGAGGTTTGTCGTACCGGTGTTGCTGCCGTCTCGCGCGGGCCGCAGGGTATGGGTGAACACGAAACAGCTCCCTGATTGATACAACAGACATAGCGAATCCCAGTCTGCGGTCTGCTCAACTGGAAAATTAACTTTTCGCTTGACCAAAATCCGTTCTTGAGACAATGTGCCGAACCGTACCGTACGGTACCATTTCAGCATAATGTAAACGCCGGCATGTCTCCCTGCAGACGTGCCGGGACCTCTGGAATAAGCGGATACAAATGGCTCAGTCGGCTGAAGCACAAGATTTCACACCGCGACAGAACGATGTGCTTGAAACAGCTCTTGCGTTGCTTGTTGAGGGCGGTGAAAGAGCTCTGACCACCGCTGCAATTGCGCGTGCAGCCAACTGTTCGAAAGAAAGCCTCTATCGATGGTTCGGTGATCGGGACGGTTTGCTGGCTGCGGTAATCACCTTTCAGGCCAGCAAAGTTCGGACGGATGCAACCGGGATCAGTCCCCTCACCCCAGCCTCTTTCCGAGAAAGCCTCACAATATTTTCGGTGGACTTGTTATCCGTTCTTTCCGGCCCTTCGTCGCTGGCGCTTAACCGACTGGCTATCGGGCAAGCAAGCCGCGAGGGATCTCCCTTCGGCCGACTGATGCTGGAGCGGGGCCGCAAAATCATTGGCACCCGGGCTGCAACATTGCTGGAGCACGGCCGGCAGCACCGGTATCTGGCCTATGAAGACACCGAGACCACCTATCAAACCCTCTATGGACTGATCGTGCGAGATGTCCATGTACGCCTGCTTTTGGGCGAGACCATAAATGCCCGGCGGACCGATCTCAAAAAACAGGCGGAAGCCGCCATCGACCAATTCTATCGGCTCTATGGCGCCGACAATCAAACCGTAAACACCACCAGTAAGGAAACAGGATAGACCAATGCGTGTATATTACGACCGCGATGCGGACCTCAATCTGATCAAATCGAAAAAAGTTGCCGTTATCGGCTATGGCTCGCAGGGGCGCGCACATGCGCTGAACCTGAAGGATTCCGGCATTCCAGATATCGCCGTCGCACTGCGTGAAGGCTCAACGACAGCCCTTAAAGCAGAAGCAGACGGTTTCAAGGTTCTTTCTGTTGCAGAAGCAGCCGGCTGGGCCGACCTGATGATGATGGCCACGCCCGATGAACTGCAGGCGGACATTTACCGCGACCACATTGCTGCAAACATCCGCGATGGCGCAGCAATAGCATTTGCCCATGGATTGAACGTTCATTTTGGTTTGATTGAACCCAAATCAACCGTCGACGTCCTGATGATCGCACCCAAAGGCCCCGGCCACACGGTTCGCGGCGAATATGAAAAAGGGGGCGGCGTGCCATGTCTGGTGGCCGTTGCGCAGGATTCTTCAGGCAACGCCCTGGATCTGGGCCTTTCCTACGCGTCCGGTGTTGGCGGAGGACGTTCCGGCATCATCGAAACCACATTCCAGGAAGAGTGCGAAACCGATCTGTTCGGCGAGCAGGTTGTCCTGTGTGGCGGTTTGGTTGAATTGATCCGCGCCGGCTTTGAAACACTGGTCGAGGCTGGCTATGCACCTGAAATGGCTTACTTCGAGTGTCTGCATGAAGTGAAGCTGATCGTCGACCTGATCTACGAAGGTGGCATCGCCAACATGAACTACTCAATCTCCAACACTGCGGAATGGGGTGAGTATGTCAGCGGTCCACGCATTGTGACTGATGAGACCAAGGCGGAAATGAAACGCGTGCTGCAAGAAATCCAGAACGGCAAGTTCACCTCCGACTGGATGCAGGAATATCGCGCAGGTGCCGCGAAATTCAAGGCAACTCGCCGCCTTAATGACGGACACCAGATCGAAGAAGTCGGCGAGAAACTGCGCGGCATGATGCCATGGATCAAACAGGGCGCGCTGGTCGACAAGAGCCGCAATTGATTTCTAAACACAATCGATAACACTCAACGGCTCGCGCTTGCGCGGGCCGTTTCGCGTTTTATTGATCGCATGAATGCATGCTTCAGGTATTTTGATCATTGCTCGGGGGAATTTACTGTTATCATTTACTCAACCGGTTCTGCCCTGAGGACATTATTGACGTGACCGAGCACAATTCTGAGAAAATAGCGCATATTCACGAGGACCTTCATAGCCACTTGCCTTCCGAGCCGGCACTCCGAGTCAAGGCACTGGAAAGCTTGCTGATTGAAAAGAAAATGGTCGACCCGGCCGCAATCGATGCCTGGGTCGAAGCCTATTCCGAAGAGATCGGGCCCAAACGCGGTGCACAATTGATCGCTCGGGCCTGGACGGACCCCGCGTTCAGAGAGCTGCTTTTAACCGACGCGCCAAAGGCCGTCGCCGAATTCGGATTTGAAGGGTGGGCAACAGGGCACACAGTGGTGCTGGAAAACACAGCCACCACGCATAACCTCGTCGTCTGCACATTGTGTTCCTGTTACCCAATTACGCTTCTGGGCGTCCCACCGAATTGGTACAAGACTGCCGCATACCGATCGCGCGCTGTCAGGGAGCCCCGCAGTGTTCTGGCGGAATTCGGAGTGACCCTTTCTCCGGATATCGAGGTTCGCGTTTGGGATAGCACGTCGGAAATGCGTTACATGGTCATGCCTGAACGCCCCGCCGGCACGGAGAGTTGGAGCGCCGATCAGCTGGCAGCCATCGTGACCCGCAACGCGATGATCGGGACACAGCGTGATTTGCCACTGGCTGTCAAGGAGCCTGCCTGATGGACGGAATTCACGACCTTGGGGGCAAAGAAGGGTTCGGAAAAGTCGATGTGAATGAACCGGAGGAGGCTTTCCATGCCGAGTGGGAAGCCAGAATGCTCGGCATTGTCCGGTCGATGACCCGCCCGGATGACTGGAGCCTTGATTGGTTTCGTCACTGCCGCGAGATGATGGACCCTTCCGATTATCTGACCCGTCCCTATTATGATCAGTGGATGCAGACCTATTCCTCCATGATGGTGAATTCCGGTGTTGCAAGCGTTGAGGAGATCGCCACCGGCAGATCAAAAACCGCGCCGGATCCAGCCGCCGATCCCATCAATGCGCAAGACGTCGCCAAATCCATGAATGTAGTGGGCACCTACGATCGCCCCTACGAGAAGGCCCCAGCCTATGCAATCGGCGACCGCGTGCGCACTGCACGCCACGGCCACAAAGGTCACACACGCCTGCCAGCCTATGCTCGGGACTGCATCGGGACGATCCATTGCTATCGCGGTGCTCACATCCTGCCCGATACCAGCAGTGCCAAAAGTGAAGAACTGGCGCAGCCACTTTATACCGTGGTCTTTGAAGCAAAGGAACTATGGGGTGAAGACAGTCCCGATGGAGACCGGATCTATATTGATCTCTGGGAGAGTTACCTTGAAAAACCCTGATCAGACACCGGACCATTCGACTGCAACGACACCCTGTCAGAAAGGCTTCAGCCCGCTGGCTGGGCAAGCCGGTGAACCGGTCTTCTCCGAGCCATGGCAGGCGCAGATACTCGCCCTTGCCTATTCACTGGTTCATGACGGCAATTTTTCGGCGCAGGCCTGGGCAGAGACCCTGGGAGCACATCTTAAACACGCTGAAAAAACGGGACAGCCGGACGACAAGGATACCTATTACCGCTGCGCTCTTTCGGCTCTGGAGGAGCTCACCGGCCAACACACTGAAATCTCCAAAAAACAGCTCGATGTTCGCGAAGACGCCTGGCGCCGGGCCCATCTGAACACGCCTCACGGTCAACCAGTTGAACTTTCCGCCGCTCAAAAAAACTGACATTTTCATATTAATTCATTCAGATATGCCGCTGTCGCCAGCGGGATGCAACGTTCTCATCCTCCACCGGGAGACCGCGCAACATCTTCCAATCCTCGCCGGAATGAAATGCGAGAGAGACGACATTTCACGCATGTTATAGCGCATCCCGAAAAAATTGAATCCTGTTTGAGATAAGAATTCGCGCTAAAACAAGGGCTTGTAGCATATCAGGCGATCCAGTGATCACGAGAATGGCTCCCGATGAAAAATCGTGTTGACCAGTTAAACATCATATGTTTGTATTAATCACATGACCGAAGCGATATTCTATGATCTGAAACAATTAACGGGGCTAGCGCCTAGCCTGTCTGCACAGGTAGCCCGTGAAATCGGAAAGCGGATTGTATCCGCGAAGCTTTCACCAGGCGATCTTCTTGAAGATGAAGATACGTTGGCCAGCCAATTTCAGGTCAGTCGATCCGTTATTCGCGATGCCGTAAAAACGCTGGTTGGCAAAGGATTGCTTGAGGTGCGCCGCGGCCGGGGTACGACTGTCAGGGCACGATCAAAATGGGGTCTGCTTGATGACGATGTGTTGGCCTGGCAGCAGTCAGTCCCCGCAGATACCGGACTGTTGCGTCAGTTGATGGAAGTGCGCCAGATATTTGAACCCAAGGCAGCACGTTGGGCCGCGGAGCGTGGATCAGATGAAAGTCATTCCCAAATCAGGCAGGCCATCGAACGCATGGAAATGGAAAAAGGCGCGGTAGAAGACTTCATCTTTGCCGATGCGACATTTCACCGTTCCATATTGAGAGCGACGGAAAACGAGTTTCTAATTGCGCTGGAAGGTATCATATTTTCAGCACTTCTTAGTTCCATTCGCCTGACCAACAACGATCCGCGCACAAACGAAAAATCTCTGCCGTTTCATCGGGAAGTTTATGAAGCGATAGCCTCGCGGGATGGTTCCAAGGCTGAACGCGTGATGGAAGAATTGCTCGGCGACACAAGTCACCGTTTGGGAGGACGGCTGTATGAAACATGACAGAAATTAACGAACAACGAAGTTCCGCCACCCAATAACGGAATCGAATGCGCCTTTGACGATGAGACGCCCGAACATTTTCGAGCGTTGCCACGTTTGTCAAAATTCTGAATGCGCGACGAACAGGGAGGGATGCACATCAGGAAAGTACGATCGATTGCTCTCGCGACTGATCGTTTTGAGCAGCACCAATAATTCCGACCGTAGAGGTCTGAAGAACTGACAGCAAAACCTGGGAAGAGTTTCGTGATCTCCTCTTGGAGAGCAACGGATTTGCTGTGCCAAATTTCGCATAAAACCGGAGGAATTCATGCAAAATTTAATCTCGAAAAAAGCGCTAAAGCTCACATTGGCAGCATCTGCATTGACGCTTGGCCTTGTCGCTCCAGTCGGTGCAATTGCTGCCGATGTTGTTTTGCTTTTACCGGAGAACGTAAACCCGCGCTGGGAAAGCCAAGACGCCCGCTTCTTCACGGAAGCTATGAAAGAAGTGGCCCCGGAGGCCACAGTGGAAGTTTTTAACGCCAATAATGACACAGCAGCACAGCAACGTCAGGCCGAACAGGCCCTTACCCAGGGCGCAAAAGTGCTGGTTGTCATTCCCATTGACGGTGAAAGCTCTGCCATCATAGCGGACAGTGCAAAAGAAGCGGGCGTCCCCACTATCGCCTACGACCGGATGATCAATTCCGAGAATACGACATTCTGGGTACAGGCTGATCTTGAGGGTATGGGTTACGACCAAGCCATGCATGTGATCGACAATACAAAAGACGGAGATACCCTTGTCCTGCTGAAGGGATCCCCGACAGATCCCAACGCAGCCGTCATCCATAATGGCCAGTTGCGGGCATTGACCCCGCTCTTTGACTCCGGCAAAAGGGTGATGGGCTACGAGAACTGGACCCAAGGCTGGGATCCGGCGATCGCCCGTCGCTCCATGGACCAAGCCCTGACCAAACTCGACAACAATGTCCAGGGTGTTGTCTCCTCCAATGACGGGAATGCCGGGGCGGCAATCGCATCCATGGAAGAACAGGGCATGGCTGGAAAAGTTCCTGTATCGGGCCTCGACTGCACGGTGCAGGCGCTGCAGCTGATGCTGCTGGGTAAACAGACACAATGCGGCTGGCGTCCTCTTGCCGACATGGCAAAGGCAACCGCGGCTGTTTCCGCCAGCCTGCTGAAGGGTGAAGACGTCTCGAAACTGGCACCCAACACAGTCAAGAATGGCGTCGGTGCAGACGTCAATTTTGTGGGTGTGGCCTCGTATTCGGCCGTTGGCGAAGAGGGCGTCGCCTATGTCATCGAGAACGACACCTCAGTCTCCAAGGAAGATGTCTGCAAGGGCGCTGCTGAAACCGACTTCTGCAAAAGCTGATCGGCATGTGTTCTGAAACATCAAACAAGGTGGGGCTTCCAGCCCCACCTCCCCATCTCAGTGTGAGCAGCATCAGCAAACGCTTTGGCGGTGTTCAGGCTCTTGGCAATGTCAGCTTTGAAGTTGCGCGCGGCGAGGTTATGGCCCTTGTCGGTGACAATGGCGCGGGCAAGTCAACGCTGATGAAAATTCTCGCCGGTGCTCTGAGTGCCGACACGGGCCATTTCATGTTGGATGGCAATCCGGTCACGATCTCCAGTCCGCACGATGCTTCCGATTTGGGAATCCAGATTGTCTATCAGGACCTCGCCCTTTGCGAGAACCTCGATGTATCAGCCAATCTTTCTCTGGGCGCGGAACCGGTCAGACCCGGGTGGGGGTTCCTGCCCCGTTTCCTGCGTCCAATCGACGATATGGCGATGGAAGAAAAAGCGCTGGCAGCAATTGATCGATTGCAGGTTCGGACGTTGAATTCGGTACGCGCCAAGGTTGGCGGCCTGTCCGGTGGTCAGCGCCAGGCAATCGCAATCGCTCGCGCAGTGGGTGCACAGTCAACGGTGGTGCTTCTGGATGAACCGACAGCCGCTCTTGGCGTTGCCCAGACACGCCAGGTTCTCGATGTCGTTGCACGGCTTCGCGAAACCAATCACGCCGTGGTCTATATCTCTCACAATCTCAAGGACATTTTTGAAGTTTCCGACCGGATCACAGTGCTGCGCCATGGAGAAAATGTTGCAACCTGGCGAACCGAACAAACGACACCCGATGAAATCGTTGTGGCCATGACGCGTGGACTGGACGGAGAGACGAACAATGCAGCCTGAGCCAACAATCGGTCTTGTTGATCGCTTTCGCATGATCCGCGAAACCCGGTTTGGCGCATTTATCCCCGTGCTGCTTGCGCTGGTCGCCATTTGGGCCTGGTTTGGCATAACCGAACCGGCGTTCCTCAGCCCGCGTAACTTTTATTTTCTGTTCATGCAGAGCGCCGTTGTCGGCACGTTGGCACTTGGCATTACCGTTGTACTGTTGCTGGGTGATATCGACCTTTCGGCAGCTGCGACGTCCGGTGTCTGCGCTGCACTGATGGCTGTACTCATCGTCGCCGGATTTTCCGGGCCGGTTGCTGCTCTGCTTGCCATCGCCCTGGGCATCGTCATGGGAACGGCGCAAGGTTTGCTGATTGCCTATATAGGTATTCCCTCCTTTGTCGTCACCCTCGCCGGGCTCCTTGGGTTTCAGGGGCTGATGTTGAAAATTTTGGGAATTCAGGGCGCGATCAATATGCGCGATCCCATTATTCGTGGCCTCACTACCGTTAGCTTACCGGGATTATGGGGCTGGGCGCTTGGGATAATTTGCGTCATCGGATTCGCCGCCATCACGCTCCGTCGACAATCCGTTCGCAGCAGAAAAGGACTTGAGCTTGAATCAAATGGCGCACTAATCGGCCAGATCATCTTTTTCGGCGCCCTGGTTCTGGCAGCCGTTGCCACACTCAACAGTTACCGCGGTGTGCCTCTGCTGGTCGTGCTTTTAGTTGGTTTTACAGCGCTTTTGGGCTGGATCACGACATCCACTCCCTTTGGCCGCTCCCTCTTTGCGGTTGGAGGGAATGCTGAAAGTGCCAGACGTGTCGGGATAAACGTCAAGCACATCCGGGTTGCTGCTTTTGGCATTGTTGGATTGATGGCGGCAATCGGCGGCATTGTCGGAGCGTCTCGCTATGCTTCGGTCTCGTTCAACGCTTTTGCTGGCGGCCCGTTGCTTCTGGAAGCCATCGGTGCAGCCGTAATCGGCGGCACATCACTGTTCGGTGGCAGGGGATCTGTCTGGAATGCACTATTGGGTGCTCTGGTCATTGGTTCCCTTGGCAATGGCCTCGATCTGTCGGGGGCCAGTGCCGCAGACAAACTGATGTTTTCTGGCGCGATTTTGCTGTTGGCTGTGGCCATAGACGCCATATCTCGCTCCGGTAGTAATCAGTCTCGCTAGGGAGAAGCAGGCATGGAAACCAACGCAACCACACATTGGAATGAAGATGAACGCAGTTTGCTTGATGGCATCCTCGATCAGCTGGTTCCTGCAAATGCTGATAACAACGTCCCTGCCGCCGGTACTTTGGGTGTTGCGGATTTCATCAGTCAGAAAGTTACTGAGGATCAGGAACTTGAAGATCTCTTCAAACAGGGTCTGTTGCACGCAAAAACGCTGGTCGATGAGGTTGGTGGATCAATTGCTGCGCTGAGTCCGGACAAAAAAAAATCAGTCGTTCAGCGCTTGGAGATGTCGCAGCCCGCTTTTTTTCAGGCGCTTCTGAGAGCCACCTATATGGGATATTACAGCCGCCCCGATATTCGGCCTCTTTTTGGTCTCTCCGCAGATCCAACTCAGCCTGGCGGGTATGAAGTCCCCCCTGACGATCCTCACCTCATAATGTCCCTGATTAAGCCGGTAAAACAACGCGGCCGATGCTATCGGCACGCCAGTTTACCAAACGAGAGCCAGACATGAGTAACGAGCCCGTAGACGTGCTGATCATTGGTGCAGGAGCCTCCGGTGCGGCCCTTGCCTGGTCCCTGGTGGAAACGCGCATGCGAATTGTGTGTCTGGAACAAGGACCCTGGATGTCCGACAAGGACTTTCCCAGCCGAAACAGCGACTACGAGTTAAGCCGCTACGCAGAATTCAGTTGCGATCCCAATGTGAGGCAACTGCCACAGGATTACCCGATCAACGCGGATGAGTCACCGATCACTCCGGTCAACTTCAATGCTGTAGGGGGATCTACAATCAATTACCTCGCCCATTGGCCGCGCATGCATCCATCTGACTTCCGCGTAAGGACACTGGATGGCGTCGCCGATGACTGGCCGGTGGACTACGAAACCCTCGCCCCTTTCTATGACATGAACGACCACAACATGGGCGTTTCCGGACTGGCCGGAAATCCGGCCTATCCAGACTATACCCCGCCGTTGCCGCCGATCCCGATCGGCAAACTGGGCCAGACGCTTGCCGAAGGCTTCAACAATCTGGGTTGGCACTGGTGGCCTTCAGATGTCGCGATCGTCAGCAAGAATCACGACGGACGGGCGAAATGCGTCAATGCCGGCACATGCGACCTTGGCTGTGCAACGGGGGCAAAAGCGAGTGTAGATCTCACTTACTGGCAAACCCTGTTGCGTCAGGGCGTAGAAATAAGAACCGGCTGCCGGGTGCGGGAGATTACCCTCGATGATAGTGGCATGGCCAGCGGCGTGCTCTACCATGACGAAGACGGGAACGTTCAGGAACAAAGAGCAGAGATGGTCGTTCTGGCCTGCAACGGTGTGGGCACGCCCAGACTGATGCTGAATTCCAAATCAAATCTGTTTCCCGACGGCATTGCCAACGGAAGTGGCCTAGTCGGCAAAAACCTGATGTTTCACCCCCTATCCGGTGTGGTTGGTCTATTTGACGAACCAATGCAGGGTTTCAAGGGGCCGATGGCCTGCAGCATCCTGTCGCAGGAATTCTATGAAACCGACCCATCGCGCGGTTTCGTTCGGGGATATGGCCTGCATAGCGGTCGCTATACGACACCGATGACCTATGCACTGGGCGGCTATGGCACAGATCAACTGATGCCGTGGGGCGAAGAACACCGAAAACTATTCGACGATATTTATCCTTATTCTGCCGGTCTCACAGTCGTAACCGAAGACCTGCCGCGCGAAACAAACACGGTGACACTCGATCCCACCCTGACGGACAGCGATGGCATACCCGCACCAAAAATCACCTATTCGGTAGATGAAAACACACAGAAAATGTTCGCTCACGGGGAAGCCAGGGCGGAGGAAGCATTGCTCGCTGCGGGAGCCAGGAAAATCGTCTCATCCGGCGGGAAAGTCTGGCGCAGAGCAGGCTGGCATCAGATGGGGACTGCCCGCATGGGAACCGACCCGGAACGATCCGTAGTGAACGCATGGGGCAGATGCCATGACGTAAAAAATCTGTTCATCGTCGACGGCAGCATCTTTGTGACAGCGGGGGCAGTCAATCCAACATCCACCATCCAGGCACTGGCCCTCTATATCGGCGACAGCATCAAAAAGAACATTGCCAACCTCTTTGATTGAGTAGCGAGACATGACCTATTCCAAAAAGATGTATATCGGAGGCACGCTCCTTGGAGGAGATGTGTCTGCTGATGTCACTAATCCAGCAACAGGCAGCGTGGTCGGAACGGTCGCGGTTGCCGGCAAGAAAGATGTCAAACACCGCACCGCTCATTTGCGATACGGCGAAGTTCAAATCAACGGCGTGAAATACGATATTGATTTGCCCCATGGCGGAATCGGTCAGTCCGGGATGGGTCATGATTGCTCACATCTGGCACTAAACGACTATCTCTGCATCAAGCGCATCTCCCGCGCGTTGGCAGCGTGAGGATTGTTCGATGAAAATCACTGAAATTGTCAGTCATGTTCTGGCCTACGAGCTGCCGGAAGAGCTGGGGTATTCGCAGCAATTCTATGCACGAAGAACCGCCCACCTTATTGAAGTGCGCACAGACAAAGGATTGTCAGGGTGGGGAGAGTGTTTTGGCCCTGGAAACATCGCTTTAGCCAATAAAGCGATCGTCGAGGGCGTTATCCAGCCACTGATCATCGGAATGAACCCGCTGGATCGGGAAGTGATCTGGCACAAGGTTTATAATCTCATGCGGGATCATGGTCAGAAAGGAATGCCGCTTCAGGCGTTGTCCGGCGTTGATATCGCCCTTTGGGATTTGGCGGGAAAAATAACGAACCAGCCGCTTTACCAGCTGATGGGTGGAAAATTCCGGGATCGCGTTTCGGTCTATGGTTATGGAATGATGCTCAAGCGTGAAAGTCTGGACTCTCATGTCAGCCGTTTCAAAGATGAAGCCGCGGCTATCAAAGACGCTGGATTTGTAGCCGCTAAAATGAAAATCGGGCTGGGTGCTTCCAAAGACATCCGACTTGCTCAAGCTGTGCGTGAAAGTATTGGCGCGGATTATCCATTCATGGTCGATGCTAATCACTGTTATACCGCAGATGATGCGTTGGAAGTCGGCCTCGCCCTGGATGAACTCAACGCTTTCTGGTTCGAAGAACCCGTCGCACCGGAAGACCGGGATGGCTACCGTTTTCTTCGCAACAGACTCAAAACCCGGATATCCGGCGGAGAAGCTGAGTTTACGCGGTGGGGCTGGCGTCACTTGATCGAAGACAAGTGCCTGGATATCGCTCAGCCGGAAGTATGCGCACTTGGTGGCATAACGGAGTACCTGAAGGTTCTTGCGTTAGCCCACACGCACTTTATGCCGGTGATTACTCACGTTTGGGGATCGGCGGTGGCCGTGTCGGTCAATATTCATCTAGCGGCTGCGATGCCCCCAATACCGGGCGGCCTCAATCCCAGCGAACCTATGCTGGAGTTCGACACGACGCATAATTTGTTTCGCGATGAACTGCTTGTCGATCCCCTTAACATACAGAGCCAGGTGGCCAACAACAAAGGCAGGGTAATAATTCCGGAGGGACCGGGATTGGGAATTGAACCGGACATTGAATTTATCAACAGATACCGGATTTCATGACCAGCACGATCAAACTGACAGAAAGAAGCGTTCGAACATTATTCTGAATAAACAGGAAGCTGTCACACGGCGGCCAAACATTCGGACTAGTCAGGCGCGACCCTCCGTTCAAAATTGAGTCGTCTGCATGTCACTGCACCTGCGCGCTGCCCTCTGCCAAGAAGCCGATCATCTAACTGACATAAAATGCCGTGCCAAAGCTACCCTTGGCCACGATGCCGTCTTTATGGAAGAGTTCCGAAAATCAAATACAATAACTCCTGTGCACATCGCATCCCAGCTGCACATCGTGGCTGATATCGAAGGCCAGATCGTCGGATTTGCCGTTTTTAGATTTGAAGAATCAATCCTATGGATTGACGATCTCTGCGTTGATCCAGACCAGAACAAGAAAGCCGTCAGCAGCGCGCTGATTGAAAGACTGTCTGACTTCGCCAGACAATATGGCTGCCTCAGTCTTCAGGTCGAAGCGAATGCGACCATCGAGAGTCTTTTCACAAGGAACGGGTTCCAGACCTTCGATCATGTTCCCAGCAAAGCTGCGGGCCGGTATGTTGCGCTCATGAGACGGGATGGGCTACAAAATGTCCTTCCGGTGCGGGTTGCCGAACTTAAGATAAAGCAACGCAGCTGGGATTTCTCCAGGGAAAACCGTCACAAAATTGAAGCTCATTGGCGAACCGCATGCGAAAAAAAGCCTGCGCTTTTCAACGGTGACGTCTATCAATTGTACGACTGGACAATTGAAGGTGGCTTGTTTCGCGGTGTGCTGTCTAAAATCGGTTTCGCCGACTTTCTTGCCTGGCGCGATTGGGGCTACCCGGACAGAACCGTCAACAATCTTTTCGGCACCGCTGTCATTCGCTCCACAGATGGCACACTGATTTTCGGTAGAATGGCTTCTCAAACGGCAAATGCCGGGAAAATCTATCCTCCTGGAGGGTCGTTGGATAACAACGACATCATTGAGGAGGACAAGCTCGATATTTTCGGCTCAATCGGTCGGGAGTTGAAGGAGGAGACGGGCCTTGATGCGAGAAAAGCACGGATCTTTGGCATCTATGCTGTCTTCGACGGTGCGCGCATTGCGCTCGCGCTGTGTCTTGATTTCAAAAAGTCTGCGGCAGAACTGCAAAACGTGATCAATCACCACATTGGCGAGCAAATCGAACCAGAGCTGTCAGGCGTGGTTCAGATCAGTTCACCCCAAGACATCGACCGGAACAAAATGCCGTCTTACGCGGTGGCCATCGCCGAAAAGTTGTTTTCGGCATCGCCCCAAGCTGCAGACATGTAGGCGCGAAGCGCCGAACCTGGCATCAATTGTTCTTTTTTTGTTCTCAACAATTCATAGAATCGATTATGCTACGACTTCCATTCACCAAGTCTGCACGTGGCCATGCCTCTCACCCTATCCGATACCGAAGTCCGGCACTTGTTTCTATCTCTTCAGGGATTGGCTCAATCGCCTAATCGAAAACTCGACCGGGCAACGCTCAGTAACCAGATTGCCGAGTTGGGTTTTGTTCAGGTTGATTCCATCAACACCGTTGAGCGCGCTCATCATCAAATCCTGTATACTCGTAACCAGACGTATCGACCAAAAGATCTCAAGCACTTGCTGGAAAAGGATCGTTCCCTTTTTGAGAACTGGACGCATGATGCATCCATTATCCCAAGTTGCTTTTTTCCCTATTGGCGCCATCGGTTCAATCGCGAACGAAAACGTCTGGGTGCGCGCTGGGAAAAATGGCATGGCGGTGATTTTCTGTCGCAGATCACGTCGGTTCGGGATCATATTGAACGCCATGGCCCTACCCGTGCCCGCGACCTGGAGGCGACGGAAAAACCGAAAAAAGAAGGTGGGTGGTGGAATTGGCACCCCGGTAAAATAGCCCTGGAATATCTTTGGCGGACTGGTGAAATTGCCGTTCATGAACGACAGGGATTCGAGAAGATCTATGATCTCAGCCAGCGCATTCTGCCCCCACACCATTTCGAAAAACAGATCAGCGAAGAAGCATTTATCGATTGGGCGTGCCGGTCGGCCCTTGACCGACTGGGGGTCGCAACACACGGTGAAATTGCAGCGTTTTATGATCTCGTCACGCCGCAGGAAGCGAAGACCTGGTGCGCTGAAAATTCCGATGAGACGATCCACTGCGTTGAAATAGAAGGTGCCCGAGGTGAAAAACCCCGCAGCTGTTTCGCGCGATCGGATATTGAAGAGTTGCTGAATGCCGTCGCGGCAATCCCGACCAGAATTCGAACGCTTTCGCCATTCGATCCGGTGTTAAGAGATCGAAAACGGGCTGAACGCCTTTTCGGATTTCAATATCGCATCGAGGTTTTTGTTCCTGAAGCAAAACGTACGTACGGCTACTATGTTTTTCCTCTTCTTGAAGGACAGCGCTTCATAGGTCGAATAGACATGAAGTGCCATCGGCAGGAAGGAAAATTGAGAGTTAAAGCGTTTTGGCCGGAAAGAAACGTCCGTTTGGGTGGTGGCCGCATGGACAGGCTGGAATCCGAGCTTGCCCGCATGGCGCGCTTTACCGGCATGCAGGATGTCGAGTTCGACAACAATTGGAACAGGGCATCTGGCTGATCTGCATGGACAGCGGGTCATATCGCCTCGTCCGTGCCATTTTTTCTGGCCATTTAGAGCAATTCACTCGATCCCCGGATCGCGTGAATTGCTCCAAGTCTTTGTTTTGGCGCGTATCCTTGTCGCACCGGTGAATTCATATTTCCGGAACACGCTCTAGATCATTCGTATTGCTTGGATATTTTCAAAAACGGACTCGCCCAAGACATTCACTTTGTGCCACAGTCACTCAGCCAGAACCGATAAGGACAGTGTTTTCATGGCCCGTCGCTACGCAGTGCTTGACGTATTCACAAATTCAGCCTTGTCGGGGAATCCACTGGCAGTTGTTCTGGACTCCGAAGGTTTATCCCAGACCCAAATGCAATCCATCGCGGCAGAATTCAACCTCTCCGAAACGGTTTTCGTTCTGCCAATGGAAAATCCCGCCCAACCCGTTCGTGTACGAATATTTACTCCGCAAAGTGAATTACCCTTTGCCGGACATCCAACAATCGGCACTGCCATACTGCTGGCTCAGGAACGTTTTGGCGATCTGGACAATGAGCAGGATGCAGTAATTGCGTTGGAGCAGAAAATCGGGGTCGTGCGCTGCGGTGTTGTGCTGAAACCGAACGCAGCCGGATTTGCCGAGTTTGATGTGCCCAAGCTGTCAAATGAGGTACCATTTGAAGCCGACAAGGAAGCTATTGCCGCGGCTCTTGAGCTGGAACCGATGGAAATCGGCTTTGAAAATCACAAACCGACCATGTACGAAGCGGGTGTGCCCTTCGCCTTTGTTCCTGTTCGAGATATCGGTGTGTTATCCCAGGCAAAGCCCAATATCGAACTTTGGGAAGACGCTTTTGGAGACGGCGATCACAACAATGCCTATATCTATTGCCGGGAAACGCGGCTAACAGAATCCGGCTTTCATGCACGGATGTTTGCCCCTGGGATCGGGGTCACCGAAGATCCAGCAACCGGATCAGCAGCCGCTGCGTTTGCCGGTGTCATAAAAGACTTTGACGATCTGCCGAACGGCACCCATTTTATTCAAATCGAGCAGGGATATCTGATGGGTCGCCCGTCATTGATAGACCTTGAAATCGATATTGACGGCAGTGCCCTTCATGCGGTGCGTATCGGTGGCCAAGCGGTGATACTGGCTCGTGGCGAGCTGTTTATTTAGCCGGAGGGCTGACAATGTTCCTGCCGCGATGTTTCCTGGCCATGATGTTGATCGCTGGCTTCGCATGTCCGCTTTCGGCGCAGCAGGTCGATCTCGATAAACTCAACCAACAAGCGCTTGAAGCTGTGCCCTATGGTCTGGGCTATCAGCCGTGTGATCAAATGCCCAATACCATTGCAGTTATAGAATGCGTCGGACAGAAAACCGATGCCTGGGACAATCGTCTGAATGCTGTCTATGGCCAGTTGAGAAGCCGGCTCAAAGAATGGGGCAGGCAAGACCAGGTCATTCGTCTACGCGATGCGCAAAGAGCCTGGATCGCTTATCGCGATCAGAATTGTGCCTACTATGCGCATGTTGGAGGTTCCATCGGCCGGATTGAAGCGGCGGAGTGTTTACGATCCATGACTGCGGCGCGCGCCATCGAACTTGAACGCGCGCTTTTAAACTGAAGCACCGTTGGTCAAAATATTCAGGTTCTGAATCCTACCCTTTAACTGGTTCAAGTCATACCAAGTTCAGTGCGGATCATTTTGACTTTATCGACACATTTGGCGTTGTTGCCTGCCTGTTCCTGTTCTACAGATTCCTGCAACAATTCAAGAACTATTGCTCGTTTTTCGGCCGTCGCCGAAACACCGTCTCTTATGTCCGTAATCAGTACCTGACGCGCTTCTGCACAGGATTGCGCGGCAGCGGGCATCACGTAAGCAACGGAACCCAGAACCACAATAGCCAAAGATAACCACTTGTTAGACATCTCAACATCTCCACAGAGCATCACAGCGATCGCTTTCGGTATCCCTTTGAGGGTCGAAGCTTTCCGCTGAAAATGCGAAACTCACTCTCTCAATTCCATGGATTCATTAGAGGTGAAATCTTGGTTCACGCAGCGTCGAAATCTTGTCTTTCAGACGGCAATTTGCGGTTCATTTGATGCCGGAAAAGCTCTAAATACGCATCGGTGCGGAAAATTCAGATAATGAGACCGCCTAGAATGTCGTTGTCGGTAATATCCTGAAACTTAAGTTCTGACTCGGTCAGTTTGTTGGCCAACGCCTCAAAGTTTGCCGGATCGTTCGTCTCCACTCCGATCAGAACAGTTCCGAAATTCCGTGCGGATTTTTTCAGATACTCAAACCGGGCAATGTCATCATGCGGACCAAGCATTTCCAGAAAGTCTCTCAGCGCGCCAGGTCGCTGTGGCATGCGCAGTATGAAATATTTCTTGAGACCCGAAAATCTGAGCGCCTTTTCCTTGACCTCAGGCAATCGTTCAAAATCGAAATTTCCGCCTGATGTGACGCACACGACCGTTTTGCCTGCCAATATCTCACGACCGCATGCCTTTGCCACATCCACCGTCAGAGCACCGGCAGGCTCCAGTACGATCCCTTCGATATTGAGCATTTCGACGATGGTGGCGCAGAGACGATTTTCCGGAACAAGCACAACGTCTTCCTCATCGAATGTCCTCAAGATCTCGAAATTCAGTTCTCCTATCTCAGCCACCGCGGCGCCATCGACAAAGTTATCCACCTGCTCGAGCTGCACGCGCTGATCGGCCTGAAGACTGCGCTTGAGGCTGGGTGCGCCGCTGGGTTCAGTCAGAATGATTTGAGTTTCCGGCGAGCATTGCTGAAAAACTTGCGTGACACCGCTTGAAAGCCCACCTCCCCCGACGGGCAGAATGAGTATGTCAATTTTCCGGTCTGCTCCGATTTGCTCGATCAGCTCAAGTCCGACTGTCGCTTGCCCCTCAATAATGTCCCTATGGTCGAAGGGTGGAACCATAGTGGCCTGTTGTTGCTCTGAAAATGCCTGTGCCGCCCGATAACACTGATCGAAGTAATCCCCGACAAGCTCAATATCTATAAACGAGCCGCCAAATGCGCATGTTTTATCGATCTTCTGTTGCGGCGTCGTCACCGGCATGAAAACGGTACCGTTTTTCCCAAAATACCGGCAGGTATAGGCAAATCCCTGGGCATGATTGCCCGCAGAAGCACACACAAAAGTATGAGCCTTGTTCAAGTCAGCCTCGAGAGCTTTCCTGAAAAAGTTGTATGCCCCCCTTAACTTGTAAGAGCGAACCGGCGTTAGGTCTTCCCGCTTGAGATAGATATCGGCTCCTAGCATCTGGGAGAGATAAACGTTGTTTTGCAGGGGCGTTGGCGTCAAAATGGCTGACATCGCCTGTTTTGCGGTTTTCACCGCGTCGATATACTCAGTCATTCGGTAGTTCCATCCACGCGCTGAAATTTCGTCATTGCCTTTACATTAAAGCAATTCTTGCGATCATTGCATTACGCGAAATGCTCCAGGTCTTTAATTGGATGCGAAACTTCACCGAAAAAAAATTAAGGAGCCAATTGCAGTGATTGCCGTCATTTTTGAAGTTGAGCCGCATTCGGAGACACGTGGCTCTTATCTGGAAACTGCTGCGGAGCTTGCGGAGCATTTGCACAAGATGGACGGTTTTATATCAGTGGAGCGATTCCAGAGCCTGTCTCAACCCGAAAAACTGTTGTCACTTTCCTATTGGCGCGATGAACAAGCTGTTGCAGATTGGCGTAACCTGCCTGTTCACCGAAACGCACAAAATGCGGGCCGTTCCGAACTATTTGCAAATTATCGGCTGCGGGTGACAAGCGTCCTCAGAGATTACGGGCTCAATGACCGCGAACAGGCGCCCCAGGATAGCCGAAACAAACATGATTTGTGATAAATCAGAATCACCCACTATCCGGCACAAGTATATGAGATGCCGGATAGTGGGTAGAACATTGAATTTCTACGCGCTGACTGCCGCCGTGTCCTTTTCTTCCTGAGCACAGAAAACCGGGCTCAGGACTTGAAACAAGTCACATGCCCAACTCCCCACTACGCGGGTTTCTCGGTATTGCATTCCGAGTTTGTCGTAGATTTTTCGCGAGGCAGGGTGATCGGCTCTGGCATACCCGATCAAGTGGGTGAAATAGGTTTCACGAAAAAACCACTCCTTCAATCCAAGTGCGATTTCTGAAGCGTACCCTTTACCCCAATGATCGACCTTCAGGCAGAAGCCGATTTCGATTTCCGACGTAGGTGAAAATTTTGAAAAGCCGGCGCGGCCAACAAATTGCCCATCATGAGTATACAGTTTCCACTTGCTGAATCCGAAACGATCCTGATCCCGCAAAATATGAAGAAGTTTGTCGTTGAGCATCGCATCATCCCAGCGCGCACAAGCCGGGTTTAGAAATTGATTGACCCTCGGATCGGCATGAAGGTCACGAAGTAGTGGCAAGTCTGATTTAGAAAACGGTTCCGCATAAAGTCGTTCAGTACTCAAAACGGAATTGGCCATAGAACGCCCCCTTAGGTGTTTTTTGGCAAAAATTTATAGTACCGGATCGTTTTCTTTGAAGAGGTTTATGAACCGGCATCCGCATCTCGCCCGTCCAGAAACAAGAAGTGTATCGATTGCCGCCTCTTGATCCCTTGCTGCACCGGGCAGGTCCGACAGCTACCGCTGCCTGAAACCATGGTCGCTACTCTAGCCAGAGAATGTGCTGAATTCGCGGCAATTGAGCAACATGCAAGGGGTAAATGCGTGGCGCGATGTAATATATGGCATCGCAACAATCTGCCTAATAAAATAGACGTCTGACTGATCGAGGCTTTCTGATCTGCTCTCGCTAATTATACCTATACAATTCTACGGAGAGCTGCTGCGCTGCAAAAATTCAATTTTTTTTCACTGTTTTGCTATTTGCAAGAATTCTCAATCGATTCCATCAGTTTTTCCCATTGCCCGGAGGTTGGGTCATAGGTCAACCAGTTCGGCATTTGATTCCGAAACCAGGTTTCCTGCCGCTTGGCATACTGCCGAGTCTGCGCCTTCGAGCGTTCGAGAGCTTCAGCAAGTTCCAGCGTACCGTTCGCGACAGCGACCAGTGCTTCTGCGCCAATCGCCCGCAAAGCAAGACTGTCCCCTTTCAGTTCCATCTCGGACAGAGCAACAGCCTCTTCCATCCCGCCCATATCGACCATTTGTTCAAATCGGTCGTTGATGCGTTGATGAAGCCAGGGTCTCGGTGGAGAAAGAGTAATTCTCATGGCCGTCGAAGCGTTCAACATCGGCATGGCTTTGTGACCTTGCCATTCCGCGAGGGATTTTCCGGTCGATTCAAAAACCTCGAGCGACCGAACAATACGCTGCATATCATTTGGTTCCAGCCGGATGGCCATCTGGCGGTCTCGTGTTGCCAGTTCGCCGTGCAATGTCTCCGAGGTGCTGTTGGCGGCTCGTTCTCGCCAATACGCCCGGACCTCTTCATCAATTTTAGGAACCGGCGAAAGGCCTTCGAGCAATGCCTTAAAATAGAGACCGGTGCCGCCGACCAAAATCGGTGTTTTTTGTTTGTCGATGCAATCCGCCACTACTTCCCTGACGTCTGCAAGCCAAAGGGCAACCGAGTAGGGATCTCGCGCACTGATATGCCCGTACAGCCGGTGTGGAACCTGAGCTTCTTCGTCCGCGCTGGGCCTTGCACTTAAAACACGCAGTTCCCGATAAACCTGCATGGAATCCACATTAATCACAATTCCATCAAGACGGTTTGCAACCTCAAGCGCCAACGCTGACTTGCCGCTGGCTGTCGGCCCGGCTATCAGAACCGTATGAAGGGCGAATAGTGCGTCCTGCTCATTGAGAGAATCTTGCTGCATGTCTCACGTCGTTACCTTGGTGGCCAATCCGACCCAATCCGATCTTACCCCTGAGCTGGCCGCGTCGCTGGCTCAACATCTTCCGGGATTTCAAACGCCCGTGTTTTTACACGAAGGCATCGCAGTCGATATTCCATTCAAAGTGGAATCGACCGGCAATTTGAAGTCAATCGAAGTATTCCTGAGAGAGAAGATCGGCGCGATCCCCGTAGATATCATCGTGCAAAGGCGTGACACAAGGCGTAAATCTCTGCTGATTGCAGATATGGATTCGACCATGATCGGACAGGAATGCATCGATGAGCTGGCCGCAGAGCTTGGGATAAAACAAAGAATTGCAGCGATCACCGAGCGGGCCATGCGTGGTGAAATTGAATTCGAACCCGCCCTCAGAGAGCGCGTTTCCCTGCTCAAGGGGCTGAATATTTCCATCGTGGATCAGGTGATAGACAATCGGATTACGTTGACACCGGGAGGCCGGGAACTGGTGCAAACGATGAAAGCCAATGGAGGCTATTGTGCCCTGGTCTCCGGAGGCTTCACCGTTTTCACCGGGCATATTGCTGAAACGATCGGTTTTGACGAGAACAGGGCCAACACACTGCTCGCGCAGGACAATATTCTGACAGGTCTGGTGGGAGAGCCCATTTTGGGACAGGAAGCAAAACGTGATCGCTTGCACGCGCTTGTTCGCGAACATGGTTTGGCACTGTCCCAGACATTAGCAGTCGGAGATGGCGCTAACGATCTTGCCATGATCAGGGATGCCGGTATTGGAATCGCATTCCATGCCAAACCGGCCGTTGCCGCCGAGGCTGACGCACGGATCGACCACGGTGACCTCACCGCATTGCTTTATGCGCAGGGATATTCTCGAGAAGAGTTTGTGGCCGATTAACCTGCTGGAGCCTCATAAATGTCAACCAGTGCGGCATCAAAGGCAATGTAGCCGGCAAGCTGATCCGCAAATTCGAATGGCTTGTCATACGACCAAGCTATATGAGTACCCTGATCCCTTAGACACCAGTAGCTGGCATCACCCTTCAGCGGACAATGGGTCTCTTTATCAGCGACTTGTTCCAATGGCACAAGAATGTCTCCTCTTGGCAGATAGAACACTGGATCATAGATATCCTTCCCGACTTCCATCAGCCGCAAGGCATGTGTCGTTTTCGCCAACGGTTCATTCTTCAAGGAGATGGTGACAACCTTGTTTACGGGTTTAATGCGCATAAAATGTCGTGGTTCATTGGGATTATGAATTGCTCCCTTAACGAGTGTGTTCAATCCGTTTTCCATCACCTGACCATCCTCAAACCATCATAGATCAAAGCCGTCCAATCCGCTCCTGACGAACCGCTCGCGGCTCTTAGACATAATCATTCAGCACCCTCATTCCAGTGCAGTCCCGGATATGTGATCATCGGAACATGTTTAGTTCTTTCAGGTACAAAAGCCATTCAACGGAAAAGCATGATCGGATTACACTGCCAAAAGCAACCAGAGTGAATCGGTGGCAGCAAAAATTGCTCTACCTTAATTCCGCTGACTCGTGGAACCGGTGACGGTAGGGTTTTGCGCCGTCCGGCAATCCGCGCTCCAAGAAATAATCCTCACGATTCAACTGCTTCAATAGGATCGGCAGTACCTCGCGATAGGCATCGATAATTCCTGGATTGGCAGCAGGTAGATCATGTTTGATGAGTGCGTGCAGTCGCGGCAAAGCGTAGTAAGGCACCATGGGAAACATGTGATGCTCAACGTGATAATTCATGTTCCAGTAGATAAAGCGGCTGAAGGGATTCATGAGGACTGTGCGGGTGTTCAATCGATAATCGAGCACATTTTCAGCTAATCCTGAGTGCTGGAGTATCCCGGTCAGAACATGGTGCCAGGCGCCATACAATCTTGGCAGGCCGATCAGCATCAGGGGAACAATCGATTGGAGTGTCAAAGCCGAACCAATCGTTATCGCGTAGATCGCGCACCATATCCTTGCAACGAAAACCATTTTCGTCCGCTCCGCATCGGGGACATAGAGGGCTTGCTCTCTGGTTGGACGCCCGGTGGCATTGATCAGCATCGCTCTCAATCCGTCCAATGCATCAAGTATACCGAGGAAATTCAAACCCATCCGCATCAGGTCAGGCGGTCGCATGGCCACAATTTCGGGATCACGACCAACAATGATTGTATCTGCATGGTGTCGAGAATGGCTCCAGCGCCAGCTGATCGGATTACGGATCATGAAAAAACAGGCAACCTGGTAGACCGCACGGTTCATCCACTTGGTCTTAAAGGCTGTCCCGTGGCCGCATTCATGCCACCGACTATCACCGGCCGAACCATAAAGCACGCCGTAAACCAACCAGAATGGTACAGACAGCCAGCTTGGCCAAAGAAGCACACCCACACCGCCGGAGACGATGAGTAACCCAAACCAGATAATTGTATCCCTGATGGCCGGACCGTCCTTTCGCTCCATCAGCGCACGCAATTCAGTGCGAGGAACGTCAGTATGATACCATTTGGCCGCCGCCAACCCTCTTTCGATTGCCTGTCGGCCATCCTCTCCATCAAGACGATAGTCCCGGCTGGACATACCATTCACCTTTCATTCCATCCACAAACCAGCATAGAGCCGATCAGGAAACTAATTCAAGATGATCACATCTCTCCTGCCGTCTTCTTCATCTTCGCTTTAAGCGCCTATCCAAAAGCAGGAATGAAAAAAGCCCGCTCCGGATAGCCGGAGCGGGCTTTCAACACCGTCAGAAAGAATGCGACGATCGTCAGCTGTCGATCTTAACAGCGACGAAACGCAATTCGCCTTTGCCATTTGACAACAACAACAGCGCAGCGCCTCGTCCGTCTTTCTTCAAAGTACCGATCTGTTTGATGATATCGGCAGGTGTTTCCACCGTTTCCTGTGCCACTTCTACGATTACATCACCAGCGGTGATCCGTTTTTCTTCAGCGGCACTGCCGGATTCAACCTCTGTGATGACGACGCCTTTTACATCCGATTCAAGCTCGAATTTCTCTCGCAATGCGTCTGTAATGCCAGACAAAGTCAACCCGATCACCTTGTCGGTCTTTTCTTCTTCCTCGACCGGCTCTTCGGATTCGACCGCAGCGATTTCCTCGCCTTCCTCCAGACGACCCAATTCGACCTTGAGTGTTTTTTCTTCGCCCTTGCGCAGGATGAGCACATCAACCGCCTTGCCAATCTCGGTATTGGCAACCATACGCGGCAATTCGCGCATTGTCGGAACGGTGCTCCCGTCGAATTTAAGGATCACATCACCTGGTTCGATTTTCGCTTCGGCCGCGGGGCCATCTGCAGTCACGCCAGCGACCAATGCGCCACCGGCCTCGTCCATCCCAAGGCTTTCCGCAATCTCGTCGGTCACTTCCTGAATACGAACGCCCAACCATCCGCGACGTGTTTCGCCATACTCGCGCAGTTGCGCAATCGTCCGCCTGGCATTTGTCGAAGGAATAGCAAACCCGATCCCGATCGAACCGCCGGAGGGCGAAATAATTGCAGTATTGATGCCGATCACTTCCCCTTCAAGGTTGAAAAGAGGACCGCCGGAGTTGCCCCGGTTGATCGCCGCATCGGTCTGGATGAAATTGTCATAGGGACCGGAATTGATATCCCGGTTCCGCGCGGAAATGATGCCAACGGTCACCGTACCACCCAGGCCGAACGGATTGCCGATCGCCATGACCCAGTCACCGACACGCATGGCGCCTGAATCGCCGAATTTTACATCCTTCAACGGCTGTTCGGGTTTGACCTTCAATACCGCAATATCGGTTTTCTTGTCCCTGCCGATGACCTCTGCAATGAGCTTCTCACCATCGTTGAAATTCACGGTGATCTCATCAGCACCCTCGATCACATGGTTGTTGGTGATCACAATGCCTTCTTTGCCATCGATCACAAAACCCGAACCTAGAGACTGAACCTTGCGGGGCTGCCCGTTGTCGCGATTCTGGCGATTGAAGAATTCTTCAAAAAATTCCTGAAAAGGTGACCCTTCCGGAACCTGAGGCATCGGCACCGAGCGCTGAGCTTCAACGGTCTGAGCTGTGGATATATTGACGACGGCGTCCTGAAGGCTTTCGGCCAAATCTGCAACCGACTCAGGACCCTGTTTCGCCAGGGCTGAAGTAGAAAAGGCCGTCGGGCCAGAAAGCCCCATAACTGCAACTGTGACTGCAATTGTAAGGGGGCGGCAGATTTTTCGACAAATCATCGTCATGGCCATTGGCCGGTCTCCTCAAGATTCTGACAGGTGATCACTCTTGATCATACAATTCTGTTTGCTGATTGGATCAGATCACCAGCACGATCTTCTAATGAAAGCTCAAATAAGGCGGAAAGGCGACCGGTCAATCAGCCGCCTGCTCTCATTTCAATCAACTTCATGTCAGGAGCGGATAAGCCAAACGGCTCCCACACCCAACACCAATGCGACCAATCCTGCGACACGCATAGTACCTTCGGGAATTTCAATCGCCTGCGTCATGAAGCGTTTCATGGCGCCGGGCGCGGCCGCATAGAAGGTTCCCTCTATGACAAGCACAAGCCCGAGCGCCGTGAGAAAATCACTCATTGAGCAGCCTGGCCGGCAGATGAGCTTGGGGCAGGCAATCTTTGCGCGCCGAGTGGATTCTCAAAATACCGGAAGAAACTGGAATCCGGCGAAATCACCATATTGGTGCTGCCCGCCTTCATCGAAGCCTCATAGGCCTGCATGCTGCGGTAGAATGCGAAAAATTCCGTATCATTTTCATACGCTTCCGCAAAGATCTTGTTGCGCTCCGCATCGCCGTCACCGCGAATGATCTCCGAATCACGCTTGGCTTCCGCAACAAGAACCGTGGCATCGCGATCCGCTCTCGCCCGCGTACGACGTGCTTGTTCTTCACCGCGGGCCCGAATTTCGGTTGCTTCACGCTCACGCTCGGTTTTCATCCGATCGAAAATCGCCTGCGAGTTTTCTTCGGGCAAATCCGCCCGGCGAATCTTCACATCAACCACTTCAATCCCGATCCCATCCGCGCTTCGGTCAACATCCGTACGAATCTGATCCATCAATTGATTCCGTTCGTCCCGAACCACTGCGGTAAAGGTCGCTTTCGCCAAAACCGTCCGCAGTGAAGACTGAAGGAATGTCGATAAACGCAAATTT
Source organism: Stappiaceae bacterium (assembly GCA_039976075.1). GTDB lineage: Bacteria > Pseudomonadota > Alphaproteobacteria > Rhizobiales > Stappiaceae > JBDWFY01. Next base: position 10,645 of record JBDWFY010000015.1, on the reverse strand, counting down.
GCACCCTGAATGCTGGCAACCGTTGAATAGAACCGAACGGGATTGGTGATCTTGTAGCGAGCAAACGCATCGACCACGAGCCGCTTCTTGTCTGACGCAATCACTTCCTGTGGCGGCATATTCAAATCAAGAATGCGCTTATCCAGCACCACCAGATTATCAACGATCGGAACTTTGTAATGCAGTCCCGAATTTTCGATCACGCGATTAACTTTACCAAATCGCAATACCAGAACCTGCTCTTTAGGATTGACAATAAAGAGCCCCGAATAAGCAAGGATCGCAGCGATTACGACCACTATGGCGACTATTGTTGTTACACCGGACTTCATTTTGCGGCACCTCCGGCGTCAGCTGGTTTGCGGGTTAATTCGCCTAATGGCAGATAGGGAACAACGCCTGAACCACCATTTTTATTGTCGAGAATCACCTTGTTGGTGGAGCCTAGAACCTTCTCGATGGTTTCCAGATACATACGTTCTCGGGTTACATCCGGCGCCAGTTTGTACTGTTCATAGATCTTCTTGAAGCGTTCAGCTTCACCGGTCGCTTCTGCCACGGTTTGTTCCTTGTAGGCATTCGCCCCTTCCGTCACGCGCGCTGCTTCACCGCGGGCTTCCGGAACCACCCTGTTTGCGTAGGTCTGAGCCTGGTTCTGAATGCGCTCCTGGTCAGCTCGGGCAGCCTGAACGTCGCGGAAGGCTCCGATCACTGTCTGTGGCGGATCCACTTTTTGCATTTGCACTTCGGTTACCAGAATTCCGGCACCGTAATCGTCGAGCGTTTTCTGCATCAACTCCTGAACCGCGATCTGAATTGGTGCCCGGTTTTCGGTCAAAATCGAATCAATGTTGGATTCGCCGATGACCTCGCGCATGGCACTCTCCGATACCGCCTTGACGGTACCTGTCGGGTTTTGGATGTTGAACAGATACTTTTCAGGGTCGTTGATATTCCAGAGAACCTTGAAATCCACGTCGACGATATTTTCATCGCCGGTCAGCATCAGGCTTTCTTCAGCAACATCCCGAGACTGCACACCCGAATTGGTCGCAAACTCCTGCATACCAACCGTTGTCTCGCGCAGTTGTGCTGTATTTGCCACTTCGACAGAGCCAATCGGATAGGGGAAGTTGTAGTTCAGACCCGGACCGGTGAGACCGACAATATCTCCAAAGACAAGCTCCACCGCTTGTTCTCCTGGCTGAACTCGGTAGAAACCAGTGAACGCCCAGATTGCCAATGCAACAATAACGGCAAAGATTATGCCCTTTGCGCCCAGGCCACCGGCTCCACCGCCAGGCAAAACAGTCTTTAATTTGTCCTGACTGCGCTTCAGCAGTTCTTCAAGATCCGGTGGGTTACTTCCACCGCCACCGCCACCACGTTGCGGTCCGCCGCCCCAGGGGCCGTTATTGTTACCCCCGCCGCCGCCCCACGGGCCGCCACCGTTACCGCTTTGGTTGCTCCAAGGCATTCAGAAATCCTTTGTTGAGGATACCCGCCCTCACCCTTTTCCAATTCTTTCGTTTGCTGGAAAAAGGATTAGGCAGTCGGTTAATCACTAATTCGTTTGCATGCTGCGGGTTATAAGGAAAATATCAAGCGGTTTCAACGGACGTTGCAACATCTACTTAATACTCACACTCCTTCAGATGCACATGAGAATTCAAGTGAGGAATTGGGTACATACGGGCCATCTGTCAACCAAAAAGCCGTTTAAATTTCCCCATGCTTAACAATCAATAGTTCTTTTGCACTCAGGACATTTATCAGACGCCCCTACACCCCTGTTTTATAACTTCTATTTCGTTCCTGTCGCTGCATGCGTCCTTTTAACAGAAACGCGGTGGTGCCCGACATCAGTACATCTCAGGCAAACAACCGGTCAGCGTGCCAATTCACATGATCTTCCATAAAGGATGAGATAAAATAGTAAGAGTGATCATATCCAGCGTGCATGCGCAAAGTCAGATCAATACCGGCTTCCCGACAAGCTGAATCAAATTCCCAGGGTTTGAGTTGCTCGCTCAGGAAATCATCAGCTTGTCCCTGATCAACCAGAATGTCCCGCTCCCAGCCCCGTATTTTCGCCAAGGCGCAGGCATCAAAGTCAAGCCACGCCTCATGATCTGCGCCCAGATACGCGCTCAAGGCCTTCTGGCCCCACGGGCAATCCAGCGGATTGGCGATGGGTGCAAAAGCTGAAACAGACCGAAACAACTCCGGATGCTTAAATGCCAGAGTAAGCGCGCCATGGCCGCCCATCGAATGGCCGGTTATGCCAATCGCATCCTCGTCTATGGGAAAATGATCGACTACAGCCTCCGGCAATTCGTCGCTGATATAGGTTTCCATCTTGTAGTGCGGCGACCAGGGCGCTTCGGTTGCATCCAGATAAAATCCGGCACCCATTCCCAAATCATAGGCGGGATCGTCAGCCACACCTTCTCCTCGTGGGCTGGTGTCGGGTGCGATAAAGATGATCCCGCTATTGGCGCAATAGCGCTGCGCGCCCGCTTTTGAGGTTACGTTTTCCCAGGTACACGTCAATCCGGACAGATAGAACAACGCCGGGCAAACCTCACCGCCAAGCGCTTCCTGTGGTAAAAATATACCAAATTCCATATCCGTACCTGTCGAGCGGCTTTGGTGCCTGTAGACACGCTGCTCACCATTGAAACAGCGATTGCTTGAGATCAGATCAAGGCTCATTGTCCGCGCACCTTCTTTTTCCAAATAGTCAGCAGTTTGAACATTCTGCCACTCATATCCACAATTTATAGAACCAAATTTCTCAAAGTTTCGGACTTCTGCAGATCAGCTTGATCAATGACGATTGTCATGAAGCATATCAATGTGCGGAATACCATCTTCCAGATATTCGTCTGACGTGCGCACGAACCCATGGCGTTGGTAGAATTTTTGCAGGTGGGCCTGTGCTGAGAGATAGACTTTCCGGCCAGGAAAGAGTTGATGGCTCTTCCCCAAACCCGCATTGAGCAACCCCCCGCCAATCCGGCGAGACCGAAATGTCTCAGCGACCGCGATACGGCCAAGAACAACCGGCTTGTCCCCGTGTGGTGGCAGTAGCCTGAGATATCCCACAAGCTCGCCACTTTCTTTTACGAGCAGATGCAGAGCTGTCCCGTCCCGGTCATCAAGTTCAGGATAGGGGCAATTCTGCTCCACCACAAAGATATCAACTCGAAGTTTCATCGACGCATAAAGGTCGGCATTGGAGAGCTGGTCAAATGCACTCCAGAGACACTCGAAGCCGACCAGAGCTGCGTCTGTGTCACTCATCTGCAATCCATCAGAACAGCACGACACCACGAATGGATTTTCCTTCATGCATCAGATCAAAACCTTTGTTGATATCGTCAAGCGGCATCGTATGGGTGATCATGCTGTCAATTTCGATTTTGCCATCCATGTACCATTCAACAATTTTGGGAACATCCGTACGGCCCCGCGCGCCGCCGAAGGCGGTTCCGCGCCAAACCCGGCCGGTCACAAGTTGAAACGGACGCGTCGCAATTTCCTGACCGGCACCGGCGACGCCGATGATAACGCTTTCTCCCCATCCTTTATGGCAGCACTCAAGTGCCTGACGCATGGTTGTCGTATTGCCGATACATTCGAAGGAATAGTCGGCTCCACCCTTGGTCAATTCAACGATCGCTTCGACGACGTCGTCCACTTCCTTGGGATTGACAAAATGGGTCATGCCGTACCGTTCGGCAATTTCCTTTTTGTCGTCGTTGATATCAACGCCCACAATCATATTGGCGCCTACAAGGCGTGCGCCCTGGATCACGTTAAGACCGATGCCGCCCAGACCAAAGACAACAACATTGGAGCCGGGCTCCACTTTGGCAGTGTTGATGACCGCACCGATTCCCGTCGTCACACCACAGCCGATGTAGCAAACTTTATCGAATGGAGCGTCAGTATGAATTTTGGCCAGCGCTATTTCCGGAAGGACTGTGTAATTGGCAAAGGTTGATGTCCCCATATAGTGAAAAATTGTTTCCCCGTTCAGCGAAAACCGGCTTGAACCATCCGGCATCAGCCCCTGCCCCTGTGTGGAGCGAATCGCCTGACAAAGGTTGGTTTTCGGGTTGAGGCAATACTCACATTCGCGGCATTCCGGCGTATACAACGGAATGACGTGATCGCCCGGTTTCAGCGATGTGACACCCGATCCAACTTCGCGCACGATGCCAGCACCTTCATGACCGAGAATCGCCGGGAAAATGCCTTCGGGATCAGCGCCGGATCGCGTAAACTCATCGGTGTGGCAAATACCGGTCGCTTTGATCTCAACCAGAACCTCGCCTTCCTGCGGGCCGGCCAGTTGCACGGTCTCAATTGACAGGGGCTCCCCGGCCTTAAAAGCGACGGCTGCACGTACATCCATGATTTCACTCCCAACTTTTCGCAATCGGACGGCCTTGATCCGCCTGGTCAATCCATTTCAAACTGTCGCCATACAATCCTAAAACAATCCGCTTGAAAAGGACCAAATGCACTTATTGCCGTTGATATGTGACGACTGAAACCCGTGCGGTATCCTGCGGATAAGGATCAAGCTGCTCGACGCTCTCTTCCGACCACATGGTCGGATCTATCTCAGGGAATTTGGTATCCCCTTCCGGCGAAGCGTGAACACGGGTGATATAAAGTCGATCTGCGATTGGCATCGCCTGACGGTAGATATCACCGCCGCCGCCGATAATGATCTCATCCACGCCCGCCGCTTCCGCTTCTTTTTTGGCCACTGCAATCCCTTCTTCAAGAGAGTGGACAATAACCGCACCTTCAAAAGAAAAAGTGTCATCTCTGGTCACAACAATATTAATGCGGCCCGGAAGGGCTTTGCCGATCGCAAGTATCGTGCGGCGGCCCATCACCACGGGCTTGTGCATTGTGGTCCTTTTAAAGAAGCGGAGGTCCGCTGAAATGTTCCATGGCATGTCGTTGCCCGCGCCGATAACACCGTTTTCGGCAACCGCTGAGATCATGGCGATTCTCACGTGCGTCCCTTTCATTGAAAAAAGCTGTTGATTTGTGACCCGTCGGGCATTTCTGATCAAGAGGCATGATCTGCATTTTTTTTCACCTCGGTTGTCGGAAATACACTCTTGACCGCGTCCTCGCATCAGACCACTGCTATCGGAGAATGCAATGCAAGAGACCATTGATGCTGAGGGTTTTGTCGACCGGATCAGAAATTGCCTGCCACCTCATTCCGTAACCGAGAAAAAGATGTTTGGTGGCACCTGCTTTTTGTTAAACGGAAACATGTTGTGTATGGCAGGAAAATCCGGGCTGACTGTCCGTGTCGGCAAAGAGGGTGAGCAAGATGCGTTGGCGCAGCCCCACGCACAACGAAGCCGCCCGGGAGGCCGCCATATGACCGGCTTTGTCTCCGTCGATCACGCGGGGACGGATGATGATGCTCAGCTCAAGGCATGGCTTGACCGCGCCTGGCAATTCGTCAATGCCCTGCCGGCAAAATAAGGAGTCGAAACTTATGTCCAGCACATTCAACGGGTTTCCCGCAGAAGGCCGTGAGTTTTTGGCAAAGCTTGGCAAAAACAACAATCGAGAGTGGTTCCAGGCAAACAAAAAATCCTACGAGGCGCTCGTTAAACGTCCTGCAGAAAGCATCCGCGATACCTTGTGTGATGTTCTCTCAACCGAGTTGGGACGGGATGTTCAAGGAAAGATATTCCGCATCAACCGGGACCTTCGGTTTTCCAAGGACAAAACACCCTACAACTGCCATGTACGCATGCTGTTCTGGAGTCCGGAAGACAATTCCGGTTCTGCTAAAAGCAGTCCTGGTGCCGCGTTTATGCTGTCTATCGAAGATGACGCACTCATTTGCGGTGTCGGAAAGCTGAGCTTTGAAAAAGCCCAGCTCGCAATCTATCGCGATAGAATCGCAAAAGCTTCGGCAGCAAAAGAATTGCAGTCCATTCTGGATGAACTGGTAAGCAACGGAGCAAGAATTAGCGATTTTGACCTCGCCAAACCGCCGCCTGGGACCGACAAATCTCATCCCTTTCCGGACTTGTTGAGACACAAGGGTCTGTGCGCCTGGCGAGATCTTGACGCGCCCGCGGATTTGGCAACACCCAAGGCAGATCAAGTTATTCTCTCTGAATTCAGATGTCTTTGGCCGCTCTACGCCTGGCTCCACAAGCCTGATTAGGTTTCGGCTCATCCCATTATCTGACTTAACGGTTTCCGGCTTTCCTCTGCCGAAAAGCAACCATTTTGTCCGGAAAGTCGGTAAAGGCACCATCAAGCGCAAGGTCGCTAAAGGCTATCTCAAGAAGGACATCAAAATCGCTCGCCCAGTCAGGCAACCGGTCTGATCGCAGGGTGTAGGCATGAACAGCAAGTCCCGCATCCCGGGCAGCCTCAGCCAGACCTGTCGTCGCAGGTTTGCCACCGGTATCGCCCTCCTCGACAAGTTGACCAATCCAGGGGCCGATTCCATCGACGAGCATTGCCAATTCGCGCAGCCCTTCTTTCGATTTCAGGTATTCATAGTCAGTATCGGGCGCAATATTCCAACGATTTTCGCCAAGTAATTGAACAAGTTTCCCTTTATATCCGAGCTCCATCCGCAATCGTTTGATTTCATTGAAGTCAAAACTCTGAATATAAATCGCCGCTTCGGCGTCGGTATAACCATATTGATCAAGGACATCCAGGACAGCTTTTGAAAGGTCCTTCCCTTCTTTTGCGTGAAAATGGGGAGCCTTGATTTCTGCATACAATCCAACATTTCTGCCGGTGGAGGCGTTCATCCCCTGAATAAGCTGAATCTCTTCCTCCAGCGTCGAAATACCAAAACCCGGGTCATCTCCTGGAAATCTGTTCGGAAAGGTCTGATTTCCTGTTTTCAGATCCACTCTTTCCCGGACCTTAAGCTGCTTCAATTCCGACAGAGAAAAATCAATGGCATAGAATCGCCCGTCTGCACGAGACCGGCCAGGGTAAATGTTTGCAACATCAGTCGTCGCATCCAGATAAAGATCGTGTATGACCATCGGAACGCCGTCCTTGGACAGAACAACGTCCTGCTCGAGAAAATCCGCTCCGGAGAAATAGGCCGCAACTTTGGCCTCGCGCGTGTGTTCGGGCAGATACCCGGACGCTCCCCGGTGTGCGATGACCAAGAAGTCCGCCGCAATGACGGCACCGCCTGAAAGCAGGATCGCAAAACATAGGGCAATTGAACGAAAAATATGCCGTTTACAGGCGCTATAATTCTTGAAAGCGAATGATGTCACCTCAGATCCTCCTCAGGACTTGACCGATCATGATCGATACCGGTTTGAAGAGCCAGGTGAATTTAGTTCATCTCGCCACTAAGACTGCACACAGGCTGATTGCTCAGACGCGGTTCAGAAGACGCGCTCGAATGGTCCCAGGCAATTTGCGAATTTCGTTGAGAAGATCAACGGCTCCCTCCACCTGCCCTTCTGCATCCAGAACCACATATCCGATATCGCCGTCCGTCTGGTAGTGCTGAGCAGTGATGTTCAGATCCCAAGAGGCAAAAAGGTCGTTCAAGCGGCCCAACTCGCCCGGAGCATTGCGTTGCACCTGAATAAATCGCGTGACGGTTCGACCGACTGACAGTTGAACCTGCGGAAAATTGACGGCCCCCACCGTCGACCCGACATCAGAATATTCAACCAGTTTGCGTGCGACTTCCTCGCCTATCCTGACCTGCGCTTCCTCAGTCGATCCACCCACATGAGGGGTCATAATGACATTATCAATGCCACGCAGTTGACTGACAAATTCGTCCTGATTTGATTTCGGCTCTACCGGAAATACATCGATGGCAGCACCGGCAAGATGGCCATCGTTGAGCGCCGAAGTAAGGGCGGCAATATCGACAAGCGAACCCCTTGCGTTGTTTATAAGGTAACTACCCGGCTTCATGGCCCGAATTCTGGCTTCGGTGAACATTCCACGTGTTTCGGGGGTGTCGGGTAAATGAAGAGATATCACATCGGAAGAACCCAGTAATTCATCAAGGCTCTGGGTTGGAACGACATTTCCGTGGCTCAGTTTGTCCGTGTGATCATAGTAGATCACACGCATACCCATAGCCTCAGACAGCACGGCCAGCTGCGATCCAATATTGCCGTAACCGACAATCCCCAAGGTCTTGCCGCGTATCTCCCGGCTGCCGACAGCGCTCTTTTCCCAGCGACCGTCATGCGCCGCGCTTGAGCGCCGAAATGCTCCCCGCATCAACATGACTATTTCGGCAATGGTCAACTCAGCAACGCTTCGGGTATTGGAAAAAGGCGCGTTAAACACTGGAATTCCACGCATCGATGCATCACTCAGAGCGACTTGATTCGTGCCAACCGAAAAGCATCCCACAGCCACCAGAGAATTCGCCGCCTCAAATATTTCCGGGCTGAGCTGAGTTCGAGAGCGGATGCCGATAATATGCACACCCTTCAGAGCTTCCCTTAAAGCGTCGGCATCCAGTGCAGTCTTCAGATGTTCCACATTCGTGTAGCCGTTTTTGTCCAGAACATTGAGAGCCGATGGTGAAATACCTTCCAGCAGAAGCCAGCGAATTTGGTCCTTGGGTCGTGACAAACCAGTATTCATAACCGTCTCGATTCTAAGGGTTTGAGCGTTGTTTTCCTCTTGGAACGGTCGCTGCATCGTCAAGGACGGCGGCCATTTCACCGCAGTGATATACGCGGTCCGACCGATAATGCAATGCACCATCAGTGGGTGTTTTTCACACGTTCATTGTAATATTCAAACGCGTTTATTCCCGTCTAGACGGCAACCAGGCCTTTGATATGAGGATGCGGGTCGTAGTGCGAAAGCTCGAAATCAGAATAACGAAACCCGAATATATCCCGGACTTCCGGATTGATCGAGATACCGGGAAGAGGTCTTGGATCCCGAGATAACTGCAGCTCAGCCTGCTCAATATGATTGTTGTAAAGATGCGCATCGCCAAAGGTGTGAACAAAATCGCCAGGCTGCAGACCCGTCACCTGTGCCACCATCATGGTCAGCAAGGCATAGGATGCAATATTGAACGGGACACCCAGAAAGATATCGGCTGAGCGCTGATAGAGCTGGCAGGACAGCCGTCCTTCGGCAACGTAGAACTGAAAAAGGCTATGACATGGCGGCAGGGCCATTTGATCCACCAGTGCCGGATTCCAGGCAGAAACAATCAGTCGTCGGGAATCTGGATTAGTCTTTATCATCTTGATAAGATTGGCAATCTGGTCAACAGACCCTCCGTCAGGAGCCGGCCAGGAACGCCATTGATAGCCGTAAACCGGTCCCAGGTCACCGTTCTCATCCGCCCACTCATCCCAGATACGCACACCGTTTTCTTTGAGGTAGCGAACATTCGTATCGCCGGCAAGGAACCACAGCAGCTCATGAACAATCGACTTAACATGCAGCTTTTTGGTGGTAACAAGCGGGAACCCGTCCGCAAGATCAAACCGCATCTGATACCCAAAGACCGACCGTGTGCCGGTTCCGGTCCGATCGTCTTTGACCACACCGTGATCAAGGACATGCTGAATAAGATCGAGATAGGCTTTCATAAAATTTCCCGGTCATTATCGGATGGTCGCAAATGACGATAAAACGCCCAGCGACATCTCTATCAGATTCCTTCTCCCTGTTCCCCGGCTTGTTTGGATTTTTGCACGCCAAGTCGAATTATCCAATTTTTCCAGTGAATTGCCACCCATTCGAATGCCGATATTTATGATCAATAGACACGCATTGCCACTAATTCGGATTGCATCCGCGCCACGACATCATTATATTCAGCGGGCTGGCTTGCCAGCTATGACAATAAACGGTCTGCGCAATAAACCTATCGGACCCGGGGGCGGTACCCGGCGCCTCCACCAAAACTCACTGCCGGTCTTGTAATTGCCGGTCTTGTAATCGACGGTCTTTCCAATGGCGGTCTTACACCAGACATCAGTGAGTTTCGGCGGGGGCGAAATAGGATCGACGAGGGCGTAAAGGCAGTGCTTTTGTTCGGCATGGTACCGCCGATATCGGGCCAAACTTGTAGTTGCAAATGACAACTATGCGGAAGCTCGTCTCGCTGCTTAATTGCGGTGTGACACTTCAAATTAAGTCCTAGAGGGTCGCACTTCTAGGCGGGGTTCGGAGGTACCTGGCAACAGAAACCTCCACTTTTCTCGATATTTTCGGCGCCCGGCACGACACCAGACCTGATTCCGATTGCCGGATTGTCGAAACCAAGGTAGCCAAATTACCCTGTATATTGATACCGACGTGGACGCATCAGGGCTTAATACCGCAACACCGCTTTCAAGGTTGTTGGCTTTCCGGTTATAAAGACAGGTGAATCGGGGCGCTTGACCGCCTTTGTGAATGAGAGTTGGCTCCAGGCCCGAACAGGCTGGCCCAGACAGGAAAGACCGCGCTAATGCCGCAAGACCACATTCGATACGACATTCTTGCCCAGGACGCGTTGCGTGGCGTGATCCGCAAGGTGCTGTCCGAGGTGGCTGTGACCGGGTACCTGCCCGGCGATCATCATTTCTTCATCACCTTCCTGACCGAAGCGCCCGGC
>JBDWFY010000014.1:0-10157 GCA_039976075.1 Stappiaceae bacterium | reverse complement strand
CTGGCGTGACAGAAGCAACGTTCATCATGCCGGCTACAGCGAGGGCAGAAGCGGCCAGGGCGATTTTTGCGAAATGTGTCATGGTTTTATTCCTTATCTTCAGTTGATTGGTTTCAAGTTGGTTCAGGCATAGAAGGGCCGTGGCCCGGAAAGAGCTTTGGGTGGTTCTGGATACTTGGAAGGTGATGATCCTCAGAAGATCAGAAGCGTTTTATTGTCGGTGTCTGGTCTTGGTCATTCTCGTCGTCCCCGGTGTTTGCTGTCTTTCGATGATTAGAGAATGACATCTGCCGGCGGGTTTCTGTATGGGGTCGATACCCCAATCTGATAGTGTGATGGAATTGAAGTTCCTATCATTGTTTCTGCTAGCTCGAGTAGGAACTTCAAATTCCTAAACCACACTAGAAACAATATCTTGCTAGTGCCCCTCTTGAAGCTGAAGTTCGTTCTGAGCGTGCGGCAACATGAGACGAACTTCAGATTCAGGGCACTCGACGGCAAAAAAAGAATGGTGGTTGTTCAACTGATCCAACTTTCTTAGTGTGAGTGCGAATGTCTGTCACAAAGTCCGTTGTCAACATGTCCACTCGGCAATCTGCCCACATCCTCCTAACCGGAGACCTGGTCCGGGAAACGCTACCTGATTGGGTTGAACACCGGGCGCTGAAGCTTGGCCTGTCCGGGTGGGTCAAGTGGAATACGATCGGGCAACTTGAAATCATGGTCAGCGGACCGGAAGACTTGGTCGACGCGCTGGAAATCGCCTGCTCCTTGGGACCCTTTGATTCTCAAATCAAGGAAACGCTGCGTAAAGAAGTTGGAAATCATTCGCCGTCGAGGGTAAATTCCATATTCCAAAATCTATGCAGTGACGCCTAATTATTTGGCAGCGGGTTGCTTGCTATGAGCATTTCGCTCTGTTTAGATTGCTCGGTTTAGATTCCACAGCGTAACGAGAATGATGCCGACCACTTCCAATGACCCGTGTCTTTGGGTTCCCGCTTACCTGTCAGATTTGCTGATGCCCGGCGAAGTTGTCCAGACCTACGTGGACCGCAACGACGTTGCTCTCTGGCGCGCACATTCCGGTAAAGTCAACGCCTGGTCCAACCGCTGTCCACACCGAGGCATGCGTCTGTCCCACGGTTTTGTGCGTGGAGACATGCTGGCATGCATCTATCATGGATGGCATTATGGCAGCGACGGCGGCTGCAAGTATATTCCCGCTCATCCGGATCTGGAACCACCATCAACAATCTGCACAGACGGTTTTGAGTGTATCGAGCAGGATGGCCTGATCTGGATCAGTCCCGAAAGTAGTGCCGACAAGCCAGATGCGTTGCCAACCCGCCATGCCGTAAGAAGCATGACCTTTTGGGTTTCAAAACAGTTTTTGACAGACGCACTGGTCAAATACGGCAGTAGTTATCTGGCGATGGGCGGGTCGTCTGCAATAATTTTGGGCACCTTTGGCGTCTCATTAACATTAGCTGATCGGACCAAATTGACGATCGCCGTTCAGGAAATCAGCCCACAGGAAACGTTTCTGCACGTGCTGAGCGACGTGTCGCTTTCCGCCGAGAAAAAAACCGGCATCTCTCGCAATCTGGATCGACTGAGAGAACGGATAGAGAGCGAGGACCAAGCGCAATGACCGGGTCGACCATTGTGGATGAATGGTATCCTGTAGGCATGGTAAGCGGTCTTGAGCCTGAGACCGCGACCTCCACTGTCCTGATGGGTGAAGAACTCAGTCTGATGAAGGAAACCGACAGTTCAATCACGGTACGAAGGGGCACCGAAGAACGGCCGGCGCTTGTGCGTTTTGGCCATGTATGGACCAGCCTCGGCTCTCCCGACCATCCTCTCTTTTCTATTCCGGAAGCGGACAACGCCGAGCGCCGTCTGGTGGATTGCGGCTGCGTGCGCGTTAAATGCTCACCGCTTCGCGCAGTGGAGAATTTTCTCGATATTGCGCATTTTCCGTTCATCCACACAGGTATTCTGGGTGTTGAAGACCATCCCGAAGTCAAGAAATACGATGTTGAAGTGGACGAAAAACTCAATGAGATCTGGGCGAAGAAAGTAGAGTTCTATCAACCCCAGGCGGCAGCTTCCGCACAAGGGGGCATCATCACCAAGTATATGTACCGCGTCGCCACACCAACCGTTTCGATCCTCTACAAAACCTGCCCGGTCCGTAAGGGTGAATGGGACATCATTACGCTGTTCGTTCAGCCGGTCGCCGAAGATGTCTGCGATGTCTGGCCCTGGATGGCGCTGTATGACGACGACACACCATTGACCGATCTTATTCATTTTCAGCAGATGATTTTTCTGCAGGACCGGTCGATCCTTGAAAACCAGATACCCCGTCTGCTGCCCCTTGATCCGAAGCTCGAAATACCAACACGGGCCGATCTGACGTCCATTGCCTACAGGCGATGGTTGAAACGGCGGCACTATACATACGGCGCTCAGACGGTGGCCGCATGACCATGCGCCTCTACGACTATATTCTGTCAGGGAATGCCTACAAAGCCAGGCTGATACTCGCTTTTTTGGACGTGAAGCATGAAAGTACGGCTGTCGATTTTCATCCCGGCAAGGAGCACAAGTCACCGGCATTTCTGGCGATCAATCCCGCAGGCACCCTGCCCGTTCTGGTCGACGGTGACCATATATTGACCGACTCCGCCGCTATCCTTGTTTATGTCGCCCTCAACCATGATCCGGCAAAGACATGGTTTCCAGTTGAGCAACCTACTTTCTGTGCCCAGATTGTGAGCTGGCTGGCTTTTGCCGAACAGCTCACAACGAGCATTGGCGTAGCCCGTCTCCACGACATGCTCGGCAGGGATGCGGACATACAAAACGCGCGCGCCACGGGCCACCAGGCTTTACGTCGCCTTGATTCTCACCTTGTGGAACAGGAATTCAAAGGCAGTCGCTATCTTGTTGGAAAGACACCGACAATTGCAGATATTGCCTGCTTTCCCTATACCGCTTTGGCTGGTGATGGCGGTATTTCGCTGATGGCCTATCCGGCAGTCAATCGCTGGTTGATTTCCATCCGAAGTCTTGATGGCTTTATCGAAATGCCGGGCATACACGCACTGCATGGCAGTGATACGGCACCCGATCTTCCGTGGCAGAGCGGAGGTTCAGAACGTGAATGATTCCAGCCAAACACCACTGCTAAAACTTTCCGGCATCACGAAGGTGTATCCCTCGGTCGTTGCCAATGACGGCGTGGATCTGGAGGTGTCCGCCGGTGAAATTCACGCCGTGCTGGGGGAAAATGGCGCCGGTAAATCCACGCTCATGAAAATCATCTACGGTGTCAGTGAACCGGATGCGGGCACCATTCACTGGCGTGGAGACGAACTGTCAATCCGCAGCCCGGCCCATGCACGTTCTCTGGGGATCGGCATGGTGTTTCAGCACTTTTCATTGTTTGAAACCCTGACGGTGGTAGAGAATGTTTCTCTTGCCGTTCCCGGTTCCCTGCCTGAGCTTTCAAAAAACATTGAGGAGGCTGCAGAGCGGTTCGGTCTGATGGTCAACCCTCAAGCGCGTGTTCAGTCTTTGACTGTCGGCGAGCGGCAACGTGTCGAAATTCTGCGCTGCATATTGCAGAAGCCCGAACTTCTTGTTCTGGACGAACCAACGTCCGTTCTTCCGCCATCCGGTATTGAGCAACTGTTCAAGACGTTGAAAATGCTGGCCCGTGAAGGGTACGGCATCATTTTCATATCGCATAAGCTGGACGAAATTCGTGCGCTCTGCGACACCGCGACGATTTTGCGGCAAGGGAAAGTGACGGGGCGGGTTGACCCGAAAGAAGAAACAAATGCGTCACTGACCCAACTTATGGTCGGCCGTGATGTCGAAGAGGTCAGAGCAGCACGCGCAACCGAGCCCGGCGATGAGCTACTGCAAGTCGTCAATGTGAACTACAGGCCCAATGATCCATTCGCTTCATCGCTGGAACAAGTCAATTTGTCCCTTCGTGCCGGAGAAATCTTGGGAATTGCCGGTGTTTCGGGAAATGGCCAGCAAATTCTGGCAAAGCTGCTCGCAGGCGAAGTGCAGTTGCCGGCCATAGACGGCGAAATCCTTCTGAAAGGCCGGTCGATTGGCGGAGACGGCGTCATTTCCAGGCGCCAATCCGGTCTGCAATACATCCCCGAAGAGCGTCTGGGCCGGGGTGCTGTGCCGGGCATGTCACTTGCTCACAATGGCCTGCTGACCGGCCACCTTGCCGGTCTGTCGGCAAAAGGGTTTATCAGTTTTTCCGGCATCAGAAACTTTGCCACCTCCGCCATTGACGATTTCGACGTCAGATGTGGCGGCCATTCAAGTGAAGCCCATTCTCTCTCCGGTGGAAATCTGCAAAAGTTCATTGTCGGCAGAGAAATCAATCTCGAACCGGAGGTTCTGATCGTCGCACAACCGACCTGGGGCGTGGATGTCGGCGCGGCGGCAGCTATCCGCAAACGCCTGTTGGCTCTGCGCGATGCGGGCGTGGCTATCCTGGTCATTTCGGAAGAACTTTCCGAACTATTTGAAGTCTGTGATCGGCTCCAGGTGATGTTTCGGGGACAGATGTCGCAGAGTGTCGATGCGGTTGATACCGACAGAAATCGGATTGGACTGGCAATGACCGGAGAATTCTCGGCGCTGGGTGAGCACAAGATCGAGAGCGTGGTGGCCCATGCGTAGCATTCGCCTTGAACCGCGCGCAGAGCAATCGCTGCTGGCATCGTTTCTGGTCAGTGGCTCGGCAATTCTTTTGACCTTGCTGGCCGGAAGCATGCTGTTTGTGTTTTACGGAAAATCGCCTGTGGCGGGGTTTCATGCATTCTTCGTTGAGCCTCTACAGACACAATATGGTATCGGCGAAGTCCTTCTGAAAATGACTCCGCTGCTCTTGATCGCCCAGGGTCTCGCAATCGGCTTCAGGGCTCGGATCTGGAACATCGGAGCTGAAGGTCAGCTCATTCTCGGTGCTATCGCCGCCGGAACTGTCGCAATCTGGTTTGAGACATCAGACTCGCTGTTTTTGCTGCCAGGCATGATCATTGTCGGCGCCCTGGCGGGTATGGCATGGGCAGGTATCGCAGCCTGGTTACGGGTTACATTCAACGCCAATGAAATCCTCGTGACATTCATGCTGTCCAACATTGCCTTGCAGTTACTTTACTATCTTGTCACTGGCCCGCTTCGGGACCCTCAAGGCTTCAACTTCCCTCAATCTGTCACCTTCAGCGACGCTGCGATGTTTTCCATTCTGCTGGAAGACACCCGCGTAAGCACGGCGCTGATCATCGCCCTGGTGGCTTCGATCGCCGCCTGGATATTCGTTCGCAGAAGTATGCTTGGATATCAGTTGATCGTCGGTGGGCTTGCTCCGGCTGCAGCGCAATATGCCGGGTTCTCCGCAAAACGCACCATTTGGATTTCTCTTTTGATCGGAGGAGCCGCAGCGGGCATTGCCGGTGTCGGCGAAGTGTCCGGCCCACTTGGCATGCTGCAACGAAATATATCACCGGGCTATGGCTACGCCGCGATCATCGTTGCATTTCTAGGGGCACTGCATCCCATAGGCATCATATTTTCAAGTGCGCTGATGGCCCTGATTTATGTCGGCGGTGACTATGCCCGTCTGTCAATCGGGCTCCCCAGCGCGGTGACCACAATATTCCAGGGCATGCTGCTGACCTTTTACCTGGCAAGCTCACTCTTGCTTTCCTACAAGATTCGTTTTTCCGATCCCAGGGTCGCTATTCAGCGGAGCCCGGCATCATGATGGATCCGATCATCTTTGTTTTGGCAGGGACGCTGGCTGCGGGCACATCAATGCTGTTTGCGGCGATGGGGGAACTGGTGGCCGAAAAATCCGGGGTCCTCAATCTTGGCGTAGAAGGCATGATGGCAGTCGGAGCCGCTGCCGGTTTTGTAACCGTCGCTACCACAGGATCTCACAGCCTTGGCTTTCTGGTCGGGGCATTGACCGCTGGGCTACTCTCTCTGGTTCATGCGATTCTGGTGACGGTTTTTCTGGCCAATCAGGTGGCTTCAGGCCTTGCTGTCGGCATTCTGGGATTGGGCGTTTCTGCAGCAATCGGCAAGAACTTTGAGGGCACGACGGTTGAGCCGCTGGCGAAACTGGATATTCCGCTGCTTTCAGATTTTCCGGTAATTGGACCAGGACTGTTTAGCCAGGACATTATGGTTTATCTGGCCATGCTGCTGGCTTTTGGTATCTGGTTCTTGATGAATCGCACAAAACCCGGCCTGATCATCCGGTCCATCGGGGAGTCTCCCGCTGCCGCACATGCTCTGGGTTACCGCGTGTTGCTGATCCGGGCGCTGTGTGTGTTGTTCGGTGGCGCGATGGCCGGCATCGGCGGAGCTTATCTTGCAACGGCCTACACACCGCTTTGGGCAGAGGGCATGGTCGCCGGTCGCGGCTGGATCGTTGTGGCCCTCATTGTCTTTGGAACTTGGATTGTGCCGCGCATTGTACTGGGCGCCTACCTGTTTGGCGCGGTTACACTGCTTGAACTCTCCATTCAGGCAATGGGGCTGAACATCCCTTCACAGCTGCTCTCCGCATCGCCTTACATCATCACCATCATTGTTCTTGCAGTCATTTCCAGAAACAAGACCCTCATCAGCCTCAACAGCCCGGTCAGCCTGGGCCAAACCTTCAAAGCAGGAAGTTAAACAGGGGAAACACATGAAAAACCTAACAAAAAAGTTGTTGTCCGCCGGACTTGCAATTGCTCTCACAGCGGGCATGAGCGCAGGCGCCTTGGCCGCGGACAAGCTGAAAATCGGCTTCATCTACCCTTCTCCGGTCGGTGATGTTGGCTGGGCCAACGAGCTGGATCAGGGGCGAAAGGCCATCGAGGAAGCGTTCGGCGACAAGGTCGAGGCCGTCGTGGTCGAAAACGTTCCCGAAGGGCCGGATGCAGCCCGCATCATGAACCAGATGGCATCCAGCGGCGCTGGCATGATCATGATCGGCTCGTTCGGCTACATGAATGATGGTTTGAAACTCGCCAAGAAGAAGCCGGACATCAATTTTATCCACGCAAGCGGTTACAAGACGGCGGATAATTTCGGCAACTTCCAGACCCGGAACTACGAAAGCGCGTATGTGGCCGGCATGGCGGCTGGGTATGTGACCAAAACCAACACGCTTGGCATTGTCGCAGCCTATGCCATTCCGGAAGTCGTCGGGATCATCAATTCATTCACGCTCGGTGCTCAGCGCACCAATCCGGACATCAATGTGAAAGTTGTCTGGCTGAATTCCTGGTTCGACCCATCCAAGGCTCAGGAGTCGGCGCGATCACTGATTTCACAACAATCAGACGTGATCTTTTCACTCTATCAGGACACACCCTCCGTGGTTTCTGTTGCAGAACAGGAAGGCGTTTATGTCGTAAACACATCATCGGACATGAAGAAATACGCACCGACAAAATTGCTGGCGTCGATGACAATCAGCTGGAAACCACACTTTCTCAAACAGGTCCAGGCTGCCCTGGATGGAAAGTTTGAGGGCACCGCATATTGGGGTGGCATGGCCGATGGCGCTGTCTCGGTCTCCTCTTTGTCCGACGACCTTTCCGCAGAACAAAAAGCGGAACTTCAGGCGGTAATTGACGAAATCTCCGCTGGCAGCTTTCACCCCATGAGTGGTCCGGTTGTCGATCAGGACGGCGCGGAGAAAGTCGCCAGTGGCACGGCGATCTCCGATGGGGACATGCTCGGTATCAACTGGCTGGTCAAGGGCGTTGAAACCAGAATTCCGAAGTAACCAATGCGGAATTCAGCAACGTTGGGTGATTGAGACTGGACCGAGATGACAGACCTGCTTGGAAAGTCCGTTCTTTCAACCATCATCCAGACACCAACGTGCGGTGCGCTCGATTTCGTCGAGCGCGCCTTACTATCCATTGACGATGCGGGAAAAATCTCCGCGCTGCTTCGCCCGGCGGATGAAGGCTATGCAGAGGCGCTCGATCAGGTCCGGCAAAACGGCATTCTGCTCGAGCTACCTGCCGGGCAATACCTCATTCCCGGTTTTGTCGATCTGCACATTCACGCGCCCCAATGGCCACAACTGGGAAAAGCGCTGGATGTTCCGCTGGAAGACTGGTTGCAGGAATACACCTTCCCGCTTGAAGCGCGGTATGGCGATGTTGTTTTCGCGGAGCGGATTTACGCCGACCTCGTGAAAACTCTGCTGGCCAACGGCACCACCACCGCCGTTTATTTCGGCACGATACACCAGGAAGCAAATCGCAGGCTGGCCGACATCTGTCATGCTCTTGGTCAGCGCGCAGTGATCGGCAAAGTAGCGATGGACCACCCAGAGCAATGCCCTTCCTATTATCGGGATGCGAGTGCACAGGACTCGATTTCAGGCACGTCGGATTTCATCGATTATGTCGGATCATTACCGGGAAACGAAGATGGACGGGTCTTGCCGGCCGTCACCCCCCGTTTCGTACCAAGCTGTTCGGGTCGGGCGTTGTCGGGGCTGGGAAGGTTGGCGGAAGACAAGGACTGTCACGTACAAACCCATTGCTCTGAAAGTGACTGGGAGCACGGGCATGTGTTGGCCCGGTTTGGAAAAACAGACACTCAGGTCCTCTCTGATTTTGGGCTTCTGAGCAGAAAAACAGTGCTCGCCCATTCAAATCATATCAGTGATGCCGACATGGACTTGATCAGACAGGCCGGGTCAGGCGTTGCGCACTGCCCGCTGTCAAACTTCTTCTTTTCCGACGCAGTATTCCCTCTCCGCCGTGCCCTTGAAAAAAGCGTGCGGGTCGGACTGGGCACTGACATCTCCGGCGGACCGTCCGCTTCTTTGCTGGACAACTGCCGTGCGGCGATCGTGGCGGCGCGCGCGCTCGACCATGGTGTCGACGCCGGCCTCCAACCTTCGAGCCGGGGAATTGCCGGTAGCCGCATTGATTTTCGCGAAGCGTTCTACCTCGCGACCGCAGGCGGCGCAGACGTTCTGGATATTCCTACCGGTCGCTTCGAAACCGGCTGCCATTTCGATGCAATATTGGTGGACCCGGACGTCGAAACAGCCCCCATCTTCATAGATGCTGGTTTGGACAGTCCCGATGACATCGCCCAGAAACTGGTGATGCAGGCGACACGGGGTAATTTCTCCCGAGTTTGGGTCAATGGAGTCGTCCGCTAGAGACATCCCAGGGTGTGGACTTCTGGTTATCGTCTGCAGCTAACGCTCCGCTGATGGCTGGCTTTGCCACCACAGTGTGATCAGCCGCCCCTGAAAGTCGGTCAGATCCAGCTTGCCTGACAATACCAACGACAATTTTCCCTCGCGCTCACGTTTATAGAACAGGAAATCGTGCCGTGTTGGTTCAAATCGACCGCATATGGCGGTTCCAGGAGCAGCGCTGTAGCGGGCCGTAATGCCCTTGGCATTGTCAAATGCCGTTTCACTTCCGTCCGTTCCATTTTGCAGGCAGAGCACGGCCAAACCCGGTGTTTCCCGCCCCAGTCCCCAGCTGTCCCTGCCACTGAGCACCAGATCACGCATGAGAATGTGCTCTGTTGTCGGTCTCGCATCCGGAAACACGGATATGACATCGTTGCCACTGCCAAGCAGCGTGCTCGGTAAAGTACCGGAGCCGGCTTTGGGTACAAATAACAGCAGACTTAAAAAAAGTGCAGTGAATACCGCAATGAAGAGCGGCATTGCGTAAACGAAAAAGCCACGTCTTTTCGACGTGGCTTTCTCATGATGATTTTCAAACATCTATCGCAGTGTCACTTTGAAGATTTTACCGCGTGTGCAGGTTGCTTTGCCTGAATAAGCGTTTTCCCTTTTGTGCCATTTGCCGGACCGCTTTTCGCGTTTGAACTGAATGCGAAGTTTGGTCAGTTCTGCATTCACTTTTTCAAGCCGACGGGTTTCCTGCCATGTACCGCCATTCGGGATCACTTCATTCGGTGTAGGCTCGGAGCGCCATTTGCGGGAGCCGTAATCCCGGTAATCAAGATCGACCATTTTGATCGGAGCGCCGGTATTGTTGGTGACCTGGATATAGACTTTCTTGCAGTGCTCGGAAGCATCGGCTGGCGTGACAGAAGCA
>JBDWFY010000013.1:0-994105 GCA_039976075.1 Stappiaceae bacterium | reverse complement strand
GGAGTTTGGAAAAACCTCCATGCACATCTTGCCGTTCATCTCATCGTTCACACGCTGCTCAAGCAAAGACGCCGCAATCCCCTTGGGATGCTTGTCCGTGTTCGTAACATGACTGAACTTGATGACAATCTCGCCATCTTCACAAGCAGCAAGTGCCGGTGCGGCGGTGGAAAGCAGGGCGACAGCGGAAGCCGCAATCAATAGACGTTTCATTATCTGATATCCTCCCGAAAGGATTTGATGCGTATCCGGCGGGATGCCGGGTAATCGTACATCATAACGAAGCTCCTGTGCCATTTGGCGAAATACTCACTATTCGCAAGAAATATCCTGCAATCTATTGAGTTTTTCGCTCAAAAAGTGGTGCGAATACGAAATACTCTTGATTAGAGATTGTGTCCGTTTCGGGACATCAAGGCGGCGAAACACTGATGTCTTGTGGTAAAGAAACTAAATTCTTAACAAGATTAATATAATTTAATTTAATACTTACGCGACGTCACTCACATCGAGAGGATGTTATTTCCGGCAAAAATCAACAATGGAACAGATCACCCACGACGGATCAAATTGGTTTTCCCGCAGGGGTTCATTGTTTCATCAAAGTTCCATTGGCCAAGGAATGAGAAACCATCTACCGATATTTTGCAGATCAATATCCCTTTGTCCCAAGCGGCCGTCCGAATGCGATACTTTTGATCAGAACAAATACCGGAAGACCGATTACGAGACCAAGATCATGGGCCGATGCACGCGTCAGGCGCGCTCGTATCTTTTGCGTTCCCACGCGACAGACGACCTCCGCATAGGGGCCCTCTTCAAGTCTGAGTGCTTCCACGGTTCCTCGCAGTCTGTTTCTGATACTTACGCCCTCAGGATCCTGTGTTGCGATTGAGACGTCTCGTGCTCTGATACGAAGCCGAACTTCTTGGCCAACCGGAGCGTTGGCGCCGGGTAACTCGAGCTGCTGCCCTTCGACGTCCATTTTTACAAGCATCCAGTTTGGATCAAATCCAATGACTTTGGCCCTAATCAACGCACCGGCTTCATGCCGCCCGGTCGCAGGGCCAAGATCAAGTCGCGTCAGAATATCCGCGACCGGGCCCGATGCCTTCACTCTGCCCTCGGATAGGACGACCAGCGTGTCGGCCAAGCGAACCACTTCTTCAATCGCGTGACTGACATAAACGATGGGAATCTTTGCTTCCCTGCAAAGTCGGTCAAGATAGGGAAGGATCTCTTCTTTTCGGGCCGCGTCCAACGATGCCAGTGGTTCGTCCATGAGCAGTGCCCGCGGGCTTGAGAGAAGCGCTCGCCCAATTGCAACGCGCTGCTTTTCACCTCCGGACAGCTTTGCCGGACTGCGCTCAAGCAGATGTTCTATCCCCAGCAAATCAACGACTTCTTCCAAAGGCCGGCGCTTCGGCCGCCCGCCCGCCCATGCAGCAAATGTGAGGTTGCGTCGAACCGATATATGCGGAAATAATCTATGTTCTTGAAAAACATGCCCCATTTGGCGTAGTCGCGCTGGCATGTTGACCTTCGTCTTTGCATTGAACAATTCGACATCATTGAGAGTGATCCGTCCGGTTCTCGGCTTCACCAACCCGGAAATCATGTTGACAAGCGTCGTCTTTCCCGACCCCGAACGTCCAAACAACGCCGTAACACCACCAGTGCTGTCAAACTGGGTATCGATATCAAACGGACCGAACTGACCTTTCACATTGACGCTCAGCATCAGTTTCCCCCAATCCGTTTTGCCAGGCGACGGGTTATGATTTCCGAAGCGATCACCGCACCAAAGGCGATGACGACCGCGATAATTATCAGACTAAACGCAGCGCCATCTCCATCCGGCGTTTGTGTCAATGTGTAAAGGTCGAGCGCCAGCGTGCGGGTCTCGCCGGGAATGTTTGAAACAAAGGTGATGGTCGCACCGAATTCGCCCATTGCTTTCGCAAATCCCAGCAGCGCCGCCGCAATGATCCCCGGCAGCGCCAACGGCAGGGTAACCACAGCCAGTGTGACCACCTGTCGCGCGCCAAGGGTCGAGGCCGCCTCTTCCAGTTTACGGTCAACGCCTTCGATGGCAATCCGCATCGGCCGCACCATCAGTGGAAATGCCATGATTCCGGCGGCCAAAGCCGCACCTGTCCAGCGGAAGGCAAAAACCAACCCAAACGTATGCTCGAAAAACCGGCCGAGAATACCAGCTCGACCAAAAAGAAGCAGCAGGACATATCCAGTGACGACAGGCGGTAACACCAGTGGCAGATGAACAAGACCATCCAGGAACACTTTTCCCCGAAAGGACCATCTCGCCAGAACATAAGCAACGATCAATGCCAAAGGCAAAGCAAAGAGAAGGGCAATACCCGCGACTTTGAATGAAAGGAAAACGGCTTGCCAGTCAGCCGGCGATAGGTCGGACATGAAATTCATTCAATTGGCCGAAAACCGGCATTGATAAAAGCAACCTGCGGCTCATGGAAGGTCAGGAAGTCAATAAACCGTGCGGCATCCGGTTCGTTCGCACCTTTGATGGTGGCAGCAGGATAAACAATCGGCGGATGGCTGCCTGTCGGTAATCGGGCAAGCACTGTGACACGATCGTCAATGTAAGCATCTGATGCATACACTATCCCGAGGGGAACTTCACCGCGGGCGACCAAAGTCAGAGCCACGCGCACATTGTCTGCAGGCACGAGCCGGTCCATCACGACAGGCCACAGCCTGAGCGTCTCGAGGGCTGACTTTGCATAACGCCCAGCCGGGACATGATCCGGGTCTGCCACAGCAAGGCGGCCGTCGCCGAGTCTCTCCAGAACGGCATTTGTGTCGGCGACATCAAGGGGAGCAGAGTCGTTCACCGCGCCGACTGCAACAAGGGAGTTCATGGCGACAATCTGCTGACTGTTTTCAACGATGCGTCCCTTGTCGACCAGATAATCCATCCAGGCACGATCAGCGGAGATATAGACATCTGCCGGTGCTCCCGCTTCTATCTGGCGCGCCAGAGTGGAACTGGCAGCCAGAGAAACAATGACTTTCTGGCCGGTTTGCGTCTCATATAGGGGAAGAATTTCCTCCAGAACATTCTTCAGACTCGAGGCTGCAAATACCGTGAGAGGCTGCACAGTCGCTGCGCTAGCCGAGCACATAAACCCGAACATACCACTGGCCGCAAATAACATCAGGACCAACCATTTACCCATGCCCGTCCGGCCCTTCGCTTTCTTCCGCAGCAATTCTCTCGACTATTAAATCGCGCGAAATGCTCCAGATCTTAACTTACTCCATGCTCGCAAAGCTAAACAGGCGTTCAGGCGGGGTCAATCCGGAGGCTTGCGTATCTCCAAAACCGGTTAAATTGCAGGAAGTTGAAGCGAAGCGAAGTATTATTGGCCTCTCACCGATTGAACTGCCCTTGCCGCATCGACGATTCCCGCACCAAATGCGGGATCAACACCTGGCAGGCCGAGGTCCCGGGCTGTTTTTCTCAAAATCGCAATTGGATCGCCACTTTCCGATCCTTTATCGTGCTCAAGCATCAGCGCATATATACCGGAGATGTAAGCCGCCGATAGCGATGTGCCGGAAATCATCTCGTACCCCGAACCTGCGGCAGGCACCAGAATATCGACGCCCGGCGCTGCCACATCTATATGGTCACCCTGATTAGCCTGCTCGTAAATCACATTCTGGCTGTCGGTAGCGGTTATGGCGGCAACGCGTTCATGAGCCGCCGGATAGGCTTTCGGCGCTTTCGCACCCTCATTTCCAGCAGCTGCAACCAAAAACACCCCTTTGTCAGCAGCCGCTTCGATTACCGCTCCAAATAGCGGGTCATCTGGCCCTGCAAAGCTCATATTCACAATGCGCGCACCTTGCGTAACAGACCAGTCCATCGCCTGCGACAGGACAAGCGAAGTCGTTTCCTGCGAACCGTCAGCGCCTCTATAAAACGCCCGCACAGCAAGCAAACGAGACCCGGGCGCAACCCCGAGCAATTTATCCTGCGCCACCAATACACCGGCCAGCGCCGTACCATGTTTCCCCGTTGCAAACGGAACATCGGAGGCCGCGTTCTTGATGTCGATCCGGGCACCGGCAAGCTCGGGATGAGAAACATCAACGCCGCTGTCGATCAGCGCAATACTGACGCCCTGCCCAGTCGCATATTCATGCGCCGCCGGAATTGCCAGTTTACCGAGAGCATATTGCAGAGCAGCGGCCTTTCCGGCGCGCGTATCCTGCTGCAGGAAATATAGATAGTTGGGTTGCGCTGCCTCAACCCGCGCATCGGCAAGAAGAGCGACAAGAACCGTCTCTATTGTCCGGTTGTCAGGGATACGGTATCGCACCACTGTCGCATTGATCAGACCGATGGGAGAACTTTCAACCAACGTAATATTATAATCTTGCGCCAGAGCAGCAGCTGCAGCCTGCGGTAAAGCCTGCTGAATCCTGACAACAACCTCCGATGCAACACGGGGAGCACCGGGAACCGCGAGAGGCCCGGCAGCCTGGGGAAGCTGCGGTTGCGCCGGCTGGTTACCCGGCGCTACATCAGGTTGGTCTGGATCTCGTGATGTGGACGGCGTCGCCGGACGGTCAATGCCATCACTGGGATTGGCAGGTTGACCCGCGTCTTCGCCACCTTCGGGTTCTGAGGGAAGCCCAGCGGTATCAGGAGGCCGGATCGGATCGGGATCCCCTGTCGGCTGTGGCTCGACCGGATTTTGGGGATTGATCTGAGGATTACCGGTGCAAAGCTGCGAAAAAAGAGGGCTTTGAAGTTGCCGCAGCAAAATGCAATCAATGCGAAACGACCCGCCGGTTGAGGATGGCCTTGCCGATTGCCCGCTCGCCGTTCCGCGCGATACAGACGGCTTCACATTGCTTTGGGCATCAACACTCTCGTTCCCCGACAGGAAACCTCCCACTAGGAAAAGAAACAGAAGGCTGGTTCGTCCGGCCGATGACCGGCAAAGTTGGGCAACCATGCTCAGCTCGCTTTCTGCGCAAACAGGATGATAGTGCTGTTTGTGTTCAGCTCTTTAATAAACGTATCAAACTCTTCAGCGGTTTCGAAAGGCTTATTGAGTTTGACATGATAAAGACCACCCGCCCTGGGCCCGGACACGATCTCCGCATCAATGCGGGTCATCAAATCGCTGATCCTGGCGGCTGTAGCAGAATCGGCAAAGCGAACAACCACGCCTGCAAAAGCGCCGGCGTTCTGTGTGACGGAAGGTTTGTCTTCCCCCGAAGCGGTTCGAAATCCATTTCCTGTCGGTTGGTTGAGAAGACCGCCAGCAATTATTGATGCCTGCAAAAGAACCAGAACAAGTGCAGCGACCGCAACCCCGGCACTGGCAATAGGAGGCAGTCCCTCCCACCAGGTTAGAATCCGAGTTACAACGGAAGGGTTCGCGCGAGGTCTTGATCCGGTGTTTTCTCCAAGAAGCTGATTGAATTTGGCCGGCGAAGGAATCGTGATGGCTTCATTCTCGGCAGTCACAAACTCCCGGTCCTCCTGAGCCAGCTCCAATTGAATGCGCAGTTCGTCATTCTTAGCCAAAACGGCTTCAAATTCCTCACGGACTTCAACTTCCAGCGTGCCATTGACGTAGAAAGGCAGCAATAGTTCTGCTTCATCCCTATCCATCTGCTTGCCCTCTCCGGTCATGGCCACCCCCGATCGATGCCGTGGTCGCGCATAAGTTCGGCCAATTGCTTGCGGGCGTAGAACATCCTTGTTTTAACAGTGGCATCGGGTATCCCGACGACCTCACCAACTTCGCGCACGGATTTCTCATGATAGTAGACCAGATCGATGATTTCCTGATGCTCCGCCGATAATTTGGCGATGCAAAGCTTGATCGCTTCACCCTTGCTGGCTTTCTGTGCAAGAATTTCCGGTGTGTCAGCGTCATCAACGAGTGCTTCGCTCTGACCCTCTCCAAGCGTCTCCTCACTTCGTTTCCTGAGGCGGCTGAGTGCCATGTTTCGGGCAATTGACAAAAGCCAGGTCGAAACGGCGGCCTGTCCGCGAAAGCTATCCGCACGCTGCCATACTCGCATAAAAACTTCATTGGTCAGATCCTCTGCCGCCATGTTGTCTTTGAGGAGCCGCATCGAAAACCGAAACACCTTGGCTTGGTGGCGTGCAAAAAACGCTTTCATAGCCAGGGCATCACCGGCAGCCAGCCGGTTCAGCAGATCTGTATCGCTTTGTGCCGGCTTCAACGTGATATTCCATTTTCAGTCATGGCCACGACACGCTCCATAGTCATCTGACGACCCATCCGAGCAATAGGTTCAAACTATTTTCAAATTCGCCCGCAAGATCAGCACAGGAATTGCGGGCAGGCAATCTTTCGCACTCTTTCTAGCAAAGAAATTCACACAGGCCTTTGAACCTTTTCACACGTGACGCTGTCCAACTATCAGGTGGGGAGGAAAAACCCCGACCGGAATTTCGAACCTCAGGAGAGCAACATGCGGATGAATACGAAGGAAATCTTGGTTTCCGCCGCCATCCGGACCGGAGACGGACAACCTGCCGGACCACCGGAAAAAACAAAATCCGACAAAGGAGTGAGAACTTGGTCATTGCGCAATCAAGAAAAAGTGTTCCATAGTATTGCCGATCCACACCTGTCGAATTCATGCAGACAATTTTCATTTTTTAACTGGAGTTTTCTTGCAAGTCGGAGAGCATTTATTTTGCCCACGCAAGCAAGTAACTACATAAATCATCGAAACGGAACAGAAATGCAGCAATTGTTTCGGATTACTGGCAACAATACGTATAATAAACACTGTAAAAATAACACTGTTCGTCATCACAAATTGTTGAAAAACACGTTATTTACAAGTTCAGCAAAGATTTCCCTGGCCGCAGCATTGATATTTGGATTGTCAGCGCTGCACTACGGCACGGTTAACGCGCAGGAAGCTCCCATCATCAACCCAGGCGATGCCGTCGTCACCGGTTTTTCCGGAACGAGCATCCCCGAGGAGGAACTCCCCCCCGGCGTGAGCGAAATCGATGAAACATTCATTGACCTGAGTGGCCCCGTCGCCCAGGTCATCAGTGTTGCATCGGGTGAGGGTCCGCCAAACGGCCAATTAATTAATGCACCAAAAGTGTATGCTGTGTCTGCCGGACAGGTAGGACAGGTTTTCGGTGCTGCCCTGGATGACGGCATTCGTGAAGATACGCCCGAACGCATCCCGAATATCTATGTCGCGGCGACCTCTGTACACGGCTTACAAATCGTGATTCCGGACAATGACGGCGATGGCCGTCCCGAACGCGTTCAGACCGGCAGTGCGGATGCGACCTTTATGGACGGGCAATTCGGCACGGCTTTGGGCGGCACACCCGGCTCGATCTGGAAAATCGACGGTCTGACCGGCGAAGTATCGCTCTTTGCCACCATTCAACTGGATGGCGTCGATAATTCTGGTCCTGGCCTGGGCAACATCGCCTTTGACAGAAAGAACCGGCAGTTTTTTGTGTCGGATCTGGATACCGGCATGATCCATCGACTGGATATTAACGGCGCGGATCTGGGCGTTTTCGATCACGGCCTCTTTGGACGTCCCAACCATGGTCTTGATCCGGTAGCCTTCGATCCGACGAACCGGATGGACATCACCAACCCGGCGTTTGATGCTGAAGACGCTGAGACCTGGGGCTATACAAAGCCGCAACGTCAGATTTGGGGTGTTGCTGTGCACGGCGGCCGCCTTTATTACGCCGTCTCCGACGGGCCGCAGATCTGGTCGGTCGGCATCAATCAGGACGGAAGCCTGGAGTTGGAGTCACGTTGGGAACTCAATTTTGACGCCAATCCCAAGGACTATCCGATTTCGGACATCGTCTTTGATCGCAAGGGCTTCATGTATCTTGCCCAGCGTGGCGAAACCACATCCAGTTACGACTATTCGGAGTACGCCGATCCGCGTAAATCCAAAGTCGTCCGCTACTGGCGGGAGCATCCCGATGATCCGACGACGGAAAGCATCTGGGTTGCAACTCCGCAGGAATATGCGATCGGCTTTCCGGTCAACTACCGCAACACCGCCGGCGGTATCGATTTGGGTTACGGCTATGACAGCCAGGGCCAGATTGACCCCGGAGCATGTGATGCCACCCTGTGGAGCACAGGCGACAATCTAAGAAACAACCCGGCCCTTGCACCGGATCTGGCAGCCGGTGGACCGGCAGCTGTCAACGGTCTTCAGGGCAACAGCAAGGACCTGACCCGGCCGCAGAACGAACCACCGTTTCAGAGTTACTTCGTCGATTATGACGACAAATTCGCCGATTCGGAGAACAAAGGTCACGTCGGCGATGTGGAAGTCTGGCGTCCCTGCGAGGGTCAAGCCAGCTGGTATGAGGACTACCCCTATCCGGGCGGCGAACTGCCGGAACCCGAACCGGTATGTTTTCCTGGTGACCCAGCGTGTGACCGGCCTCCACTACCGCCGTGTCTTGATATTGATTATGTAGAGTTCTACTGCAAGCCGACAGGCTGGGCAGCGGCTCTGGACATCAAAAACAAGTCCGGTGAACCCTTCGATACCTTGAAGGCCAATTCGCTAACGCCGGGAATTACCGTTTCCCCACCGCTGCAGTCCATTCCCGGACCCGGCGCTCCCTTCCAGCTTGATATCGATGGCGCATTGCCCAGCGAATTCTTCAAGGTGGACGTGTGTGCCTTCCGCAAGGACGATGCGGCTACCGGCGAACCGTTCCGTTGCTGTCAAGCACGGATTCCATTGGAAGCTCCTGCAGATATCTGCGGACCATGAGGGATGGCGTGATGAGACACGATTCAACAGCCTTCCCCGACGGCCAGGTTTTGCCGCCCTATGCGGAAACCGGTCTGAGCAATTTTTTCAAAAGGGTCCGACCCATGTTTGATACGTTTCGAGACAACGGGCACAAGCCCGGATTAAAGCGGGGAATTTCCGCTGCTTTGGGTCTCCTCTTGTTGGCGACCACCCCAGTCCTGACTGCCGCACCTTCAATGGCCCAGGCAGATAAGGCGACTAACTTTATTCTGAAAGACAACGGACTTCTCAAGAAAGATGGCACTGATGGTCCGAAGAAGCTGGAACCGGCTCCAGGTGGCGGTGCTGGCGGCGGCGGCGGTGGAGGCGGCGGTGGCGGTGGTTACCCCAGCACCACCTTCTACAAGATTGTCGAAAAGAGCTGCCGCAAACTGACGTTCACCTTTACTCTGAATGTCCCGGTCGCTCCGGAACTCCAGGGGCAGGATCTGACTCCCCTTACGGACTCGTTGAGGTTCGACTTCAATGACACGATCCCCGGTGCAAATCCGCAATTCACAAGCGTATCTGTCAGTGGTGAGATTACAGGACCAGGCGGCCTCGCCGCTCCGGCGCCCCAAATTTCAACCTCTGCAAATCCCAATGACACTTTGACGCTTGCGGATTTCAGGCTCACAGGTCTTGATCAGGATGGCGATCCGGCCAACAGAACAATCGTGGTGACAGCCTACGCCGAGATTAACCCCGATGGCGCGGCCGGCGAATTCGTTGACAACCAGGCTTTCATCGACCTGAGTACGGTTGACGGCGTTTTGACACTGCCCTCTCATGATCCGGCATTGCCAGATGATGGCAGCGTTTTGACAGGCGATCCAACACGGGTCGACCTCTACGTGGATCCGGAGTGCGACGACACACCAGGTGACGATACGCCCGGTGGCGACGACGGCATCTGCCTGCAGCTTGAAGAAGGCGAGATCGAGTGCGATGAAGCGCTGCCAGGTGCTCTTCTTTACAAGATGCCTGTCACCGAGGACATGGAAGGTGAAACCATTGAAATCGTTTCCCTGACACCAGGTGTTACGATTGCTCCGGGAGCACAGTTTGTTGCACCCGGCACTACGGAACTCCTGTGGTCCATTCTGGGTGCTACTCCGGGAACAACGGTCAAGTTACTTGTCAACAATGTCGAGGTGATTGCCTCGGATCCCGACGGCTATGCCCTGTGTTGTTCGACGGTTATCGAGATTGAAATTCCCGAAGAATTCCCTTGTCTCGATAAATCGCCCGATCTCAGTCTCGAGAAAAAGGCCGATACATCCGTCTGCGATCCAGAAGGTCCGTGCGACTTCACCATCACCGTCAAAAACGTTGGCGATGCACCTTACACAGGCCCGGTCGTGATCGACGAATGGCAGATCGGCGATATCGCCAACTTGCTGTCCTGGGGTCCTGCCGGTTGGAACTGTGGTCCCAATGGCGGACAGTATGAGTGTACATTCCCAGGAGCAAACATTCCTGTTGGTGGCACACTTGATCTGAACGTGTCTTTCCAGCCCGGCGCTGCCTGGCCTGAAGGACATATCCGCAACTGTGCCCGCATCAACTGGGGTATTGGCAATCCGGTTATCGGCGATCCGTCCGATGATAAAGATTGTGCTCAGATCTGCATTAAGGGCAAAGATCCGCTTTGCACACCTGTTGATACACCCAAACCCAATCTTGAAATCCAGAAACTGCCCGACCAGTCTACCTGTGTCGCCGGTGAGGATTGCGGTTTCACGATCCGGGTGACCAATATCAGCGGCGTGGACTATGCTGGTCCGGTTGTTGTGAAGGACGAAGTGACTGTCGGAACGGTCGACAATGCTACGTTCGAACCTGCAGCGGAATGGAACTGTCTCATTCAGACACCGACAACATTCCAGTGCACCAACACAACCCTTGGTCTTGGTGCCGGCGACAGCCGTGAACTGAAGGTCAAGATCAAAACTCCAGCCGACTATGATGGTGAAACACTCGAAAACTGCGGAACACTGATTTGGAATCCCGGTGAAGGCGATGCCAATCCGGCTGATGATGGGCCGTCATGTGCGCGTGTTGACATCATCATTCCGCAGAAGCCCAATCTGGAGATCCAGAAACAGGCTGATCAGACTAGTTGTCTGGCAGGTGAAGAGTGTGGTTTCACGATCCGGACCACCAATACCAGCGGCGTGGACTATACAGGTCCGGTTGTTGTCAAGGACGAAGTTGTTGTCGGGACTGTCGACAACGCCACGTTCGAGCCAGCAGCGGAATGGAACTGTGTCGGTCTGACACCGACGACATACCAGTGCACCAACACAACGCTTGGTCTGGGTGCCGGTGACAGCCGAGAGCTGAACGTCAAGATCACGACACCGGCCGATTATACCGGCGGGATACTCGAAAACTGCGGTACATTGATATGGGAAGGTGCCGGCGATGCCGATCCGGCTGATGACGGCCCGTCCTGTGATCGCGTTCAGATTATCCCACAGGATCCCGGCCAGCCGGAATATGATCTGGACAAACAGTGTAAAACAGCGCCGACAAGCGGTGAATCCAGCTGCCGCATCTCCATCCGCAACATAGGAGATGCTGTTGGTCCGGATGTGTCGATTGCCGACGTTGCCAAGTTGCTTGGTGGAGCTGGTGGTGTAACGCTGGACTCGGTGGCACCAGACGGTCCGCAATGGAGCTGTTCCGCTCTGCCGGCAGCATCTCTAAGCTGCGATATTGCAGGTTCGGAAATTGTTCCAGGTGGCCCGGCCCGGTATTTCGATGTCGTTGTCTCGCCCAATACGCGCGGCCGGTTCGAAAACTGTGCCTATGTCAGTCACTTTGACGGCAACCCGATCGTGTTGGCTCCAAACTCGCAACTGCGTGCTTGTGATGTTGGTGAGTCTAACGCGGTTCAACAGCCGCCTGTGACTCCGCAGCCTCCAGTGAAGCCGCCGCTTGTCTGCCCGCGTGGTACCGTCAAGCGTGGTGATCGCTGCGTGCGGGTCCCGCAATGCAGCCCAGGTCAGCGTCTGCAAAATGGCCAGTGCGTCAACATCTGCCGCCAGGGTACACGCTATAACCCGCAAACACGTCGCTGCGTTCCAGTGCGTCCTCCGGTCGTATGCGAGCCGGGACAGCGTCCATTGCGTGGCAAATGCGTGAACATCTGTGCCCAGGGCACACGGTATAACCCGCAAACGCGCCGCTGTGATCCGATCGTGGTCTGCAGACAGGGACAACGTCTGGTTCGTGGTCAGTGCGTCAACATCTGCCGCCAGGGCACACGCTACAATCCCCGCACTCGCCGGTGCGATCCGATTGTCGTGTGTAAGCCAGGTCAGCGGATCGTGCGCGGTCAGTGTGTCAACATCTGTCGCCAGGGTACACGTTACAATCCCCGCACTCGCCGGTGCGATCCGATTGTTGTGTGTAAGCCGGGTCAGCGGGTCGTGCGTGGTCAGTGCGTCAATATCTGTCGCCAGGGCACACGTTACAACCCACAGACACGCCGCTGCGTGCCGGTTCGTCCTCCGGTTCAGTGCCGGGTCGGCCAGCGTGTGGTCAATGGCAAGTGTGTCAATATCTGTCGCCAGGGTACGCGCTATAATCCGCAAACCCGCCGCTGTGTTCCGGTGCGTCCACCGGTGCAGTGCAGAACCGGACAGCGTGTGGTCAATGGCAAATGCGTCAATATCTGTCGCCAGGGCACACGCTACAATCCACAGACACGTCGTTGTGTATCGGTGGTTCGTCCCCCGGTCGTATGCAAACGCGGTCAGCGTCTGGTTCGCGGCAAGTGTGTGACGATTACGCAGAACTGCCCGCGCGGCACAGTCCGTAGAGGAAGCCGCTGCGTGAAAATCCAGGCACCGGTTGTGCAGTGTAAGCGCGGTCAACGCCTGGTTCGCGGCAAATGCGTCACGGTCAATCAGGTGCCGATCAACCGTTTGCCGCTAAACCGCAGCCAAACACTGAACTGATTGCGGCAATCGTAGAAAAATATTGGGCGCCGGATGAAAATCCGGCGCCCAATTCGTTTGCGGCAAACAGTTGTATCGAAAAATGGCATCCCGTCGGCATAAGTCAATCGTCAGGTGCAAGGATCCGACCGTTGGCATCAGATGAGTAAAACAGGATGACTGACTATTCCCTGCCTCACTTCCGAGACCGACTAAGATTTATCTGGACGAAAAATGCGCCGCTGCAGCGCGTGCGATAACCATATCTTCGTTGGTTGGAATGACCATGACGCGTGCTCGGCTCAGTTCAGTCGTAATAACCCGGGCATTGTCGGTATTCTTGGCATGATCGATTTCTATTCCTAGCCAGCCAAGGTCCTGCAGAACCCGCGAGCGGATCATTCGGGAATTCTCACCAATACCACCGCAGAAAACCACAGCATCCAGACCGCCAAGAACAGCACACAAAGCACCCAGCTCTCGTCTGATCCGGAAAACATAATAGTCGATGGCCTGGCGCGCTTCCTTCGTCCCTGCGGCTTCCAGTGTCCGCATGTCGTTTGTCAACCCGGAAAGCCCAAGCAGTCCAGATTTCCTGTACAACAGATCGGCGATCTCGTCAGCGTTCATCCCCTTCTGGTCCATCAGATACAGCAAAACACCGGGGTCGAGCTGACCGCAGCGGGTACCCATCGGCAAGCCGTCCAGCGCACTGAAACCCATCGTTGATCCGATTGACCGACCGTTCTGGAGCCCGCACATGCTGGCACCGTTACCCAGATGCGTTACCACAACACGCCCGGCATAAAGATGCGGCGCAATCCTCTTGAGCTCACCGGCTATGTATTCGTAGCTCAAGCCATGAAAACCGTAGCGGCGAATACCTTCATCATAATAGTGCTGGGGCAGTGCAAAGACGTTATTCACCCATGGATGATCGTGATGAAACGCCGTATCGAAACAGGCAATTTGCGGTGCGCCGGGAAACGCTTCACGGGCGGCATGGATACCGGCCAGATTATGGGGCTGATGAAGGGGTGCAAATGGCGACAGTTCAGTGAGATCTCCAATCACCTTTTCATCGATCAGACAGGGTCGGCTGTAATCCAGCCCGCCATGAACGACCCTGTGGCCGACAGACGCAATATGCCGGTCCGGAAAATGTGTATCCATCTCGGCCAATATGGCATTTATCGCCCCAGCGTGACCGGCAGTCCCTTCACCCCGCAACGCGTGATCGGCCCGTGTCTCACCGGATGCATCAGTGATCTTCAATCGCGGAACATCGCCGATCCGCTCCACCTCGCCGTCAGCGATCTGCGTGGGTTCTCTCTCGATGTCGAACAGACCGAATTTGACCGAAGAAGAACCCGCATTGAGGGTCAGAACATGCCTATCCATTGTCTATCCTTCTCACACTCGGAGCCCAGCCAAAGACGCGGTTTGCATTCTATGCGATTTTAACCCTGATGATGACAGACGACGGATAGCCCTCAGGCAATCGGAGATCGCCAATGGCACCGGCTGGCCGGAGGTTTAAAATTTCCCTGCCAGGCGCGCCTGGTGCAATACGGCAACCGCGCATGACGCCAATCGGGCTTTTTCTCCATCAGCGCGTGAATTCAGGATAATCGGCACCTTCGCACCCATTGCGAGACCTGCCGCCTGGGCGTTGGCCATGAACGTCAGTGCCTTGAACAGAATATTGCCTGCATCGATACCTGGAGCCACCAGAACGTCGGCTCGGCCGGCCACAGGAGTCTTCAGCCCTTTGGTGCGTGCGGCTTCGATATCGACCGCATTGTCCATGGCAAACGGTCCATCGACGATACCCCCACGGATTTGCCCCCGGTCTGCGAATTTTGCCAGGATGGCAGCATTCATGGAGGAAGGAATCTTCGGATTGACGGTCTCAACAGCTGACAAGACAGCCACCTTCGGTTCCGCTATGCCCAATGAAAGAGCCACTTCGATGCCGTTCTGGACAATATCGACCATCACTTCCAATTCGGGAGCAATGTTGATTGCGGCATCTGTGACCATAACAGGCCGATCCATGCCCGGAACGTCCATAACGAAGACATGTGTGAGGCGCCTTCCTGTCCGGAGGCCACCTTCCCGCTTTACAACGGCGCTTAGAAGTTCATCTGTGTGCAGATGGCCTTTCATGAGCGCCTGCGCCTTACCCGCGTTGACCAGATCAACCCCGGCTTTAGCTGCCGCGCGGTGATTTTTCACATCAATCAGCTCATACCCGGCAATATCGGCACCAATCTCAGCGGCTGCACGCTCAATTTTCTGCCGATCGCCGATCAGCACCGGCTCAATCAACGTAGCCTTTGCTGCAAGCACGGCCCCACCGAGCGAGTTGGTATCTTCCGGGGCCACAATAGCCGTTTGAATTGGATCGTGTGGCTTGGCTTTTTCCACCAGCCGATCGAAATGAACATGACGCAGGGCCAGTGTTTCAACAGTGCCCTCATTAGCAGACGGGGTTTGATCAGTCGATGTCATTCCAGCTCTCTCCAATTAAACGTCGCCCGAGGGGCCTAATCGGTAAACAGCTCTTTTACAACAGGCCACCGCTCCAGCGTTAGGTCCAGTTTTCAAAGGAGATGGTGCGGCCAATGACACAGGATATGTTCAAACCTTACCGCCACAAGCGAATCTGTGCGCTGTATCGCTGAATGTTGGGTGCGGTCACAACGAAGCAGGCGGATGGGGAAGTTCCCCATCCGCTTGTACAAATCAATCGGAGGGCAATTGATATCCGTCTTTGTTCAACTCGATGCGAAACAAGCTGTTAGAGGCGGTGATGTAAAGTGTCTTGGAAGCGTCTCCACGACCAAATGCAACATTGGTCGGCCATGTTTCCGGCATCAAGATCTGCGCGATTTCCTCGCCTGCGGGATTGTACACATAGACACCCCGTTTTTCAGGATCTTCATGCCGGACTGTGATGTAGAGATTGCCATCAACATCCGCTTTAAATCCATCCGGCGCACCAAATGGCATTGCAAGAAACGTTCTGCGAGGACCAACAGTGCCATCTGCAGCAAGGTCGTAGGCATAAATGGCCTGTGTTTCCTTGATATATGCCGGTGTTGCCCCTTCCCCTTCAGGCACGCGAATGAAATCATACGATCCATTGTCCCAGGATCCAACATACAGCGTT
Organism: Stappiaceae bacterium; assembly: GCA_039976075.1. Taxonomy (GTDB): domain Bacteria; phylum Pseudomonadota; class Alphaproteobacteria; order Rhizobiales; family Stappiaceae; genus JBDWFY01. Next base: position 978,130 of record JBDWFY010000013.1, on the reverse strand, counting down.
TTCTGATCCGGAGACACGAGCACACCGTTCATTTTTCCCGCATCGGAAACCAGCCGCGTCACCTTTCCATCCGGATCAATTCGAAACACAGAATGCTGGGCCTGGGTCATGGGCTCATATCCGAAATATTTCGGATCAGTAAAATAAATCCGGCCCGCCTCGTCGATCGTCAGATCGTTGGGCCCATTATATTCGCGCCCTTCATAGAGGTGTGTCAGAATAAAGCTGCGACCCGTATCCATGTCCTTTTTCATGACACGACGACCGCCACTGTCCGGACCCTGCACAAAAACCATATCACCTTTGGCATCGAACTCGATGCCGTTGGACATGTTCGAGGGTGAGACAAAAATTACCGCTTTGTCAGCAGCAGGATCATATTGCCAGATGTGACCGCCTTGGGGAAAAATGCCCGCGTCATCCTTGCAGAATGCGGTGAAGGTCACATCGGAAAAGTACATTTTTCCGTCGGGACCCGAGGCAATACCCTCAGCGACTGCACATCCTGCATCAAAGACTCGTTCAACTTTTGCATCGGAAGAAACGATAGACGCATCCCCGGTGGGTGCAGGGAAACCCGGATCATCAGCTGCAAAGGCGGTTGCTGTCATAGCCAGTAAAGCGGCCATTGTCGGTGTTAATTTCATAGTTTCCTCCCGTTTAGTTGGTTTTTTTTGGATCGGTGGGGCTCTCCGCTAATTGAAATGCGGCATGAGTAGACGGGGCAGCCACAGGACAAGTTCCGGCAGCAAAACAATGCCGAGCAAAACGATCAGCATCGGAAACAGGATGATTGTCGTGTCGCGCAATGCGTCGATCACCCGGATTTTTCCGATGGAGCATGAGATCAGCAAACACAGCCCATAAGGCGGAGTAACGAGGCCGAAAGCGAGTGAAACGATTCCGATTATTGCAAAATGGATCGGATGCATTCCCGCTGTTTCCGCCACGGGCCACAACACGGTACCAAGTATGATAATCGCAGGAATTGCGTCGATAAACATACCGATCACAAGGAAACAACCGGCAACAACCAAAGCGGTTTGTACCGACCCCATGGACAGATCCGCGAACATGGAGACCAACGCTTTGGGCACCTGGAAAAACGCCAGTAGAAATGAAAATGCCGACGCTGTACCAACAGCGAATAGCGCGATCGCAGCGAATCTGGCCGACTCGTAGAAGACGCCAGGTAGTTTTTTAAAACCCAGATTCCGATAAACAAACAGGCCGAGAATCATCGAATACAACACAGCGATGACCGACGCTTCCGTTGGGGTGAAGTAACCGCCTACAATGCCCCCGACAATCAAAACCGGCGTCATGAGTGCGAAGAACGACGACAGGAAAGACGCAACCACTTCTCTTACAGTTGGAAACGGATAGCGCGGATAGCCGCGCTTTAATGCGTAGATATAGACCGCGACCATCATGGACCCGCCGATAAGAATGCCCGGAATGACGCCCGCTAAAAACAGCCCACCGATGGAAACAGACATGACGCCGCCCCAGACGATCATCAGTACGCTGGGCGGAATGATGACACCCATTACTGAAGAACATGCCGTAATGGCGACAGAAACCGGCGTGTCGTACCCCTCCTTTTCCATCGCCGGTATCATCAGCGAGCCGATTCCGGCAGCATCGGCCGTTGAAGAGCCGGAGATGCCGGCGAACAACATGGAGACCGACACATTTACATGGCCAAGTCCTCCGGGCATCCAACCCACAAGAGCGCGGCACAAGCGGATCATTCTGTCGGTGATACCCGCCGCATTCATCAGATTTGCTGCCAACAGGAAAAACGGGACGGCCAGAAGAAGAAACGAGTTATAGGCTCGGAACATTTCAGTAAAAAGCAGTGTGATGGACAACCGGTCATGGATGAGAAAAATCGGAACCGACGCCAGCCCGAGCGCAACAGATACCGGAATTCGGATCAAAACCAACACCCCGAAAACTCCAAAAAGAAGCAACCCGGCTTCAAGGGGTCCCATGCGCGACCTCCCCGGTATCCCTGATGAAGTCATAGATTTGTTCGGTGGTGAAAATCAGCCAGCTGACGCCAAGGACAGGCCATGCAATATAGATTGCGAGCATTGGCAGACCCGCAAGTTCAGAATGCTGAATGGAACCGAAGACCGCAAACTTCCAGCCGCCATAGGTAAAAATGGCCCCGGCAAGGAACATGGTGACCAAGGTGATCGCACCCAGAACTTTTCGCCCGGTGCGTCCGAACTCGGGCAGTACATCGACGATGAAATGCGATTTGTCGCGGATCGCAATGATTGAACCGATCATTATTATCCAGACGAATGCAAATCGCGCTATTTCCTCTGTCCAAATATAGCGCGGGATCACATTCGAATATCGTGCCACTATCTGCAGTGTGACGGGGACCAAAAGTAATCCGAGCATCGCTGTCAGTAGGATTTGCAGCAGGGAATAGTAACAGTTAAGCAGTCGTCGCACGCCGCCCCCCATTTATTCACAAAAGTGCGGAGGGTCCGGACATCCGAACCCGCCGCAAAGATCACCTGTGCACAAAGCTCAGGTGGTACGGGAGGGATTTATTTTATGGCGTTTATTGCATCCAGTATGGGCGTGGCACCAATCTCTGCTGCCCATTCAATCTTGACCGGCTCTGCTTTTGCAAGCATGGCCTCGCGATTTTCAAACGGGTAAGTGCGCAATTTGCCTTCGTCCACCAACTGCTGCATTTTTGCATCGTCGCCGTTGATCTCAAGGCCGCGCTCGAATGCCATCGCTTCAGCTCCGGCTTTGCGGATGGCGTCCTGAAAGTCCGCATCAAACCCGTCGAACCGCTTTCCGGCAAAAACCAGCGGGCGTACGGTGATTGCAACAGTGGAAAGCGTCACTTCAGGGCCGACTTCGTACCATTTTAGCGCTTCGAATGTATTGGCTGAGTTTTCCGCGCCCTCGATCACACCGGTCTGAATGGCGTTATATACTTCACCACCGGCAATAACTTGCGGTTCTGCGCCCACAGCAGTGAAAATTTTGGTCTGGATGGGCGACCCCTGAATACGCATCCGGAACCCCTCCAGTTTTTCAGGAGAGCCAACTTCGCGTGTTCCGAAAAAATGGCGCTTTTCACCCCCTCCATAACCCAGCAGCACCAGGTCAGCACGATCCTTCAGTTCTAATTCCAACGGACTGAATACATCGGCTTCGATCGATTTTTGAAAATGAGGCACGTCCCTGAACAAAAAGGGCGTATCGGCGATCGTCACGGCCTGTGAAAATGTCGACATATGGGAGGGAGACACGATGGCATAATCGACTGTTACGCCCTGGTTCATGTAACCGACATAGTCTTTCTCATTTCCGAGCTCTGAATTTTTATGCAGAACAAATGAAAGTTCGTGATCACCTTCGTAGTACTGATCCAGCAGATCAGCGAATTTCGTCAATGCTTGTGTATAGGGATGCTTGTCATCAAATTGAGACGCACCATGCAGTTCAATCGTATCCGCATACACCGCCGTTGACAGCAATCCACCTATTGCAGCCGCAGTTATCACTTTGATAATGTTCATAATTTCCTCCCACTTAGATTTTAGTTGCTCATTCCCCACGACATGCAGAAACCGTCCAAGTTCAATGCGAAGTCATCGCAGGTTCATGGAAATCAGGTCGCAAATGCGCTTTTGGCACCCCCCGATTTTTGAAGTTGAAATATCGAGCTGACATCCGATGCCGGCGGTAATGGCAGGCGAACCGGCACCTGCTCCAACCGCGGCTGTAAAACCGGCTGACCGATCACCACACGATCAATGACGTCAGCCCATTGCTTCTCTTGCGGCAGACGTTGCAGATAATTGCCTGCACCCATGAGAGGCCAGGCATCGGCTGAACAGCATTCGTAAAACAGCATGAGACGCGCACGATCGCTGAGGTTGGGTGCCGACCCATGCAATGTTCTTGCATGGTGGATCGACATTGAGCCCGCTTTGGCCGTCAAAGTGACTGCTTTGTCCAGATGAAAATCCGGATCATCCGGATCCGCCGCGCCGCAGAAGACACCTGCCTTGCTGTTGTGATCCAAAATCGGGCCTCTATGAGAGCCGGGAATAACCTGAAGCGGACCATTCTCGGAGCCAACATCCTCAAGCAACACCCCAAATGCCAGCATGTTGTCGTTGGTATGGGGATAAAAAGCCCAGTCCTGATGCCATTCGACAGCAGCGCCGCCTCCAGGCGCCTTTGCATTCAGTTTGGACGTTTGCAGAAGTACATTGTCACCCAAAAGCTGGCGCAACACCTCCGTCATCCGCGAGTGTTTCAGCACTTCCCAAAAAAACGGATGCTGTTTATGCGGTAATTTGATCCGTGTGAGCTTTGGTGTTTCCGGCGAGTGGCCCTTGTCCAGATCATAGACATCGTTGCTTTTGGCTACATGGCGCGATTTATCGATAAAATCGTAGGTGATTTCTTGCAGTTTATTCAGCTGTTCGGGAGAAACAACATCCTCCACCAGGAGATATCCCTGGTCGAAATAAAAATCGATTTGTTCCTTAGTTAGCATTCCAGCCTCTCTGTCCAACGGATGATTTACTGCAAATGGTACCGGTACCATAAATCTGATGGTATCGATACCATTGCCACAAAATTCCGTCAAGCCTATACCTTTCTGGTGCGCGCATATCGTGATGGGGGAAGGGAATGGACAAACCGAAATGGGTGACGATGAAGGATGTTGCCGATCGCGCAAATGTTGGAAAAATAACTGTTTCCAGAGTCATCCGCACGCCAGAGAAAGTGTCTCAGGAAACACGCCGGCGCGTTGAGGACGTCATCAGGGAATTGGGTTATGTCCCCGACGAAACTGCCGGTGCGCTCTCATCGAATCGAAGTCGCGTTATCGGGGCATTGGTCTCAACGCTTAGTGATTCCGTTTTTGCGTCCACCATTGAGGGATTATCGCGCACATTGCGGCAGTCCGGCTACGAGTTGTTATTGTCCAAAACCGATTATGAGCCCGAACTGGAGACCGCCGCCATTCGAACATTGCTGGGACGGCGTCCGGATGGGTTGGTGCTGTCCAGTACCGACCACACCGATTCAGCACTGAAGTTACTTGCGTCCTCCGGCGTACCCGTCGTCGAAATCTGGCAGCTGCCGGACCATCCGATCGACCATGTGGTTGGATTTTCGAACTATCACGCAGGACGGACTGTCACCGATTATCTCATTCAATCTTCCCGCCAAAGGATTGCATTTATCGGGACCAGTCGCGCGGGAGATCGGCGCGGAAAAAGACGCGCCGAAGGCTATCGAGACGCCCTTATGAATAGCGGCCTTGGCGAGGCTCTCTATATAGATGGCGATTTGAGCTTTAGTTCAGATGCAGATATAGGCGCTTCCGGTTTCGCGCAGGCTCTAACTCGATGGCCGGACCTTGATGCAGTTGTCTGCGTTAGTGATCCGGTCGCAATGGGCGCCATATGTGAAGCTAGCCGCAGAGGCATTCAAATCCCGGGGCAAATGGCAATAACCGGATTTGGTGGACTGGAACTCGCGCGAGAAAGCGCGCTCAATTTGACAACCATAGAATTCCCTGGACAGAAAATCGGCAAGGTCGCCGCAGAAATTCTGGTCGATCCCGAACAGAATGAGCGGAAAAACATTGTCGATCTGGGTTTCAATCTGGTGCGACGCGGGACTGCCTGAAAAAGCGACACGAAAGCTGCCGTCATTCATGTTCCAGTATCACGCCGCAACTGCACTGCTCGGGATCACACAGTAAATCCAGTTCATCCCTGGATCGCATGAAGTGGCGGACCTGCTGGGAGAATGTTCGAACCATTTTGATGATATTTTTGAAGAGTTGAAATCCTGGGAAGCAATTTTGAAGTCAATGGATTGTGCTGTCCATCCAGCGATCAATCCTCCGTTCTCCAGTTTCTAAGAAATTTCAGTGTGGTTTGAATCATCAACTTGTGCCGGTGAAGTTCCTTTGCGGGAAAAATCAGGTCGAATGCGAGACCATCAACATCCGAGAAAACGACCATTGTACAATACGCACGCCTTCCAGGAGTCCGCCGACATCTGCCAACCACTTCAGCGGCTGAATACTCATTGCTTATGAAATATTCGGTGTCCCTGTCGGGATATTTCATATGTGGATAAAAATTGTCCAAACCGACATGTTCCGATGCTTCTCTTTTCCCATCGAATTTAGCTAGCGCTTTCAACAATGGACTTGTGTTGTCAAGGAGATAAGAATTCGTCAAAAGTGTTGGATCCTGAATGGAACTGGCCGGTTGGACGTGACCAACGTGAACAATCAAATCTGAGGTGTTATCTTTCCGCTTAGAATAGAACCCGCTCGGTGTCAGATAGTATCTTAGACTTGTCAGCTGTTTGTCAGATAAAAAATAAGCAAAAAACAGTCTCTCACAGTTGGTAATTCGTCGTAGTCCGCTCTTGTTTTTAACAGTCCGATAGCCAGCATCAAATGCTGGAAATCTTATCAAAAGTGCTTGTTCAACTGCCTGACATTGCTGATTTTGGGGGAATATTTCTTCGCTACGGAGACGGGGTGGTATTTTACTGGATAACCACGACCCGAATAGTATTAAGCCAAGTGTGGAAGTAATCAGCAATATTAATAATTTTTTCACGAAATATTCTGCCGAATTAAAACTAGTATACAGCTTCCTATTCAGAATTGCTTTTTGTTAAAATACGATAAAAATGAACTTACAAAATAGTCACATTGACGCACTTTAACCCGAAGGATTGTATTGAAAAACAAGGTTTTGTGCCGAGATTTCTATCCGCCGAAGAAGTCGAGTTCGAAAACTCCCAGATCGGGGCTAATATAGATAGTGTAGTCAATGTTGTTTTTCAGCACATGGCGGAGAGACAGGGATTCGAACCCTGGGTACTGTTACCAGCACAACGGTTTTCGAGACCGCCCCGTTCGACCACTCCGGCACCTCTCCGTTAAAAGGCGTGGTCAGCCCTTGCGGGCTTGAAGTGGCGCGGAACATACACAGAGGGACCGGTGCACACAAGTGGCATGAGATAAAGACTTTTGCACATATTCGCCCCCGTGCTAATGAGCTGATGAACCAAGATTGGTAATGGCGGCAGCCTTGTTGTTTCACCGCAACTCTTTCCAGCAATTCAAACTCTTTTTCTTTCGTTCTGGATTGACTTTCGGCGCTCTATCCGTATATTCCGCGCGTTAGCTCAGGCGGGTATTCCTCGCCTAACGCGCTGCCCGAGGCTCCCAGACGCTCATTCTCGCTTAATACAATTTGCGAAGTTCGTCGCCAAAGACCGCTTTTTAGCGGCGCCGAAGGGTGCGCTTAAAATGATAAGGGATTGCGAAATGTTCGCAGTGATTAAAACTGGCGGTAAGCAGTACCGCGTAACGGCAGACGATGTTCTGCAGATCGAAAAAGTCGACGCTGAAGCCGGCGAAAGCATCACGTTTGATGACGTGCTGATGGTTGGCAGCGACAGTGACGTCGTGGTTGGAGCACCGATGGTTGATGGCGCCAGCGTTGCTGCAGAAGTGGTTGCGCAGGGTCGGACCCGCAAAATCATCATCTTTAAAAAACGCCGTCGTCAGAATTCGCGTCGTCGGAACGGACATCGCCAGATGCTGACCACAGTCCGCATCACCGACATCCTTACCGATGGTGCAAAGCCGGCCAAGAAGGCCGCTCCGAAGAAAGCCGCTGCAAAAGCCGAAAAGCCCGCAGCAGCGAAATCGGAAGCCAAGAAAGCAGAAAAGCCGCAGGCTGAAAAGCCAAAGGCAGCCAAGAAAGAAGAAACGAAAGCTGCAGCGAACGAAGAAACCGCAGCATTGTTTACGGCGCCTGAAGGGGACAAGGACGATCTGAAAAAGATTTCCGGTGTTGGTCCCGTTCTGGAGAAGAAACTGAACGCGCTGGGCATCACAACATTTGCCCAAGTCGCCGGTTTCAGCGCAGAAGATATCGCGCGTGTTGATGAGGCGCTGAGCTTCAAAGGCCGCATTGAACGTGATGGTTGGCTGGATCAGGCGAAAGCCCTGGCCGCAGACAAGTAAGACGGACGAAAGACGAGGAGTTAGATATGGCTCATAAAAAGGCAGGCGGTTCATCCCGTAACGGTCGCGATTCAGCCGGTCGCCGTCTTGGCGTCAAGAAATTCGGTGGCGAGGCCGTTATCCCGGGCAACATTATCGTACGCCAACGCGGTACGAAATGGCATCCCGGCGATGGCGTGGGAATTGGCAAGGATCACACGATCTTCGCCACCACGGAAGGTAAAGTGGCTTTCCGCGCTCGGGCCAATGGCCGCACATATATTTCCGTGCTTCCGGTGATGGAAGCTGCGGAGTAACGCCGGTAGATGATTTTCATAATCGCCGGTGTCCCAATGACCCGGCGGTTCAGAGAACCGGTCTTCAAAAGAGACAAGGGGAGTTGGGTAACCAGCTCCCCTTTTTCGTGTTTAACGCGTTAAGGGAGTTCACCATCAACACCCCCACTTTCTTGCCGTAAACGGGGTATGGCAGAATTTGAGACCGGAGGGGGTCATGGTTGTTGATCACGAGGCAAGTAGTGACGCGTTTGAAAGTCTAAGAACAGGACGGCTGGTTCTGGATAAACCCAGGCATGACGATCTGCCTGACATCATCTATCTGGCCAATAACACCAAAATAGCCCACATGTTGGCCCATATGCCTCATCCGTATGGCATGGAAGACGGCAGGGAATGGATCCAAAGATCACGCAGTGAAAAGCCCGGTTCGGCGACATTTGCCATCAGGCTCGCATCGACCGGTCGCTTGATCGGCGCATGCGGATACGGAGACCGAAATGACAATGGTGTGCCCCAACTGGGATACTGGATCGGGGAGCCGTTCTGGGGGAACGGTTTTGCGACAGAGGCAGCGCAGACTATTATCGACCATGCATTCTCTGTCTCCGATCTGGATGAATTATGGAGCTGCTGTCGCATGACAAACCCAGCTTCCAGGCGCGTTATTGAAAAATGCGGATTTCAATATACGGAAGTTGGGATTATCCGGTCGGCTGCGCTGGCGGGCACAGTTTCCGTTGAACGCTACAGATTGGATGTGAAAGCCTGGGCGGCATTGAAGCGATGGGGAGCAGCCTCATGAGACGAATTGTGCTGACGACGGAGCGTCTGGTTCTACGAGCACTTGCGGAGCAGGATGCCCCTTCGGTACAGGCGATGGTGAGCGATTTTGACGTGGCGGGGAAACTTGCTGTCGTTCCCCATCCTTATCCTGATGGTGCTGCGCTGGAGTTTATTCAGCGCAGCAGATCAAAGGTTCCCGATCAAGACGGCTTCGACTTTGCTATCACCTGCGATGGCGACCTGATCGGAATTGTCAGCTTGCACGGCCAAAATCATCCCAACCAGTCCGATGGTATTCCCGGTATCGGCTATTGGCTTGGAAAGCCTTATTGGGGGCGCGGGTACATGACCGAGGCGGCCAATGAGGTCCTTACATGGATTTTCGCGACACTTGCGCCTGAAATCATACGCTCCGGTGCGTTTGCTCATAATTCGGATTCGATCAACGTATTGACGAAACTTGGTTTCCGCCGAACAGGACAGTCCATGCTCTACTGTACGGCCCGTGACACCGTGCTTCCTCATGTTGATATGGAATTGCGCGAAACCTTTCGCCAGGGAGTGGCCGCATGAAAACGCCTGCTCTCCTCATCGAATCTCGCAAATCAATCGACAGCAGGAGAATGTTGGAATCCGATAGCCCGCGAACCATTCGTGCAGTCATTAAAACCCGGCACTCCAATGGCTGCTGTTGAACACCAAAAGTTGCCGCTCATCGAGACGGTCCGGCTGGCGTTGAGGCCAATTGGATTCGGCGATGTTTCGGCCATTGAGTCCCTGTGCGGTCATGACTTTGACGTTGTGCGGTGGCTGACCGGATTCGACTGGCCCTATGTCTCAGGCACAGCGGCCGCCTTTGTTGAGGAGCTAATTGTCAGTGATCCAATAGCTAACGAGGCGGTTTTCGCGGTGACGTATGAAAACGCCTTTGTTGGCGTGACGGCGATTGAAGGACCGGGTGAATTGCAAGACTTTCCAGCTCTTCCTTCGCTGGGCTATTGGCTTGGTCGTCCCTATCATGGTCGCGGGTTTGCCTCTGAAGCCGCGAGGGCGACGCTGAACTGGGCATTTGAAGCCCACGATGCACCGCGGATTGGCGCTCGTGTTTTTCAAAACAATCTCGCTTCGCTCAAAGTGCTGGCAAGTTTAGGCTTCGTCGAAGTCGGATCAGAAATGCGATATTCGAAAGTCCTCAAACAGGAAGTAGATAATCGTGTTCTTGTCCTGGATCGCCAACATTCACACCACTACAGAGAGGTGATGAATGGGTGAGATCGCACCAACTGGACGCCACATTCTAAAATGCAAAGACTGTATTTTGTTCCTGATTTCAGGTATTCCGCCCCACGCAGGCAAAAATGACCCTTCGATCAGGTCGTTAGTAAAGAGACAGATATGAAATTTCTCGATCAGGCAAAGGTGTATGTTCGCTCCGGTGATGGCGGTGGTGGCAGCGTCAGCTTCCGCCGGGAAAAATATATTGAGCATGGCGGGCCTGATGGAGGTGATGGCGGTCGCGGTGGCGATGTCTGGGTGGAATGTGTCAATGGTCTGAACACATTGATCGATTATCGATATCAGCAGCATTTCAAGGCGAAAACCGGCATTCATGGCATGGGACGTAACCGAACTGGAGCCAAAGGGGCAGACGTCACGCTTAAAGTTCCGGTTGGCACTCAGATCATGGAGGACGACAACGATACGCTCCTGTCAGACCTGACCGAGGTCGGACAACGAGTTCTTCTTCTTAAAGGAGGAAATGGTGGTTTTGGAAATGCACACTTCAAATCGTCCAAAAACCAGGCACCCCGTCATGCCAATCCCGGTCTGGAGGGCGAAGAAAAATGGATCTGGTTTCGCCTGAAGCTGATTGCCGACTCCGGTTTGGTTGGCCTGCCAAATGCGGGAAAGTCCACTTTCCTGGCCAGTTGTACCGCCGCCAAGCCCAAAATTGCTGACTACCCGTTTACAACTTTGCACCCCAATCTCGGTGTTGTCCGCATTGACGCGCGGGAAATGGTTATTGCCGATATTCCCGGCCTGATCGAAGGAGCCCATGAAGGAATCGGAATCGGTGATCGATTCCTGGGGCACGTCGAGCGCACCCGTGTACTGCTGCATCTGGTCGATTGCACAGAGGAAGATCCGGCTGAAGCCTATCGGGTTGTCCGGGGAGAAATCGAAGCCTATGGCCACGGCCTGGCAGAAAAACCAGAGATCGTCGCGCTATCAAAAATTGACGCACTGGCAGAAGAGGACCGTCAGGAGAAATATGAGGCACTTGAAGCCGTTTGCAGCAGCAAGCCGATCATGATTTCCGCTGCTTCAGGCGAAGGGATGGATCTGTGTCTTCGCATGATCATGCGCGCCAAGGACACGGCGGATGGAATACAAGAGGACGACCTGCCAACATCCGAAAACGGAGGCTGGCAGCCGTGATGCGTTCCATTGCCGATTACCGACGGATTGTCGTCAAAATCGGCTCGGCGCTCCTGGTTCAGGAAGGGAAATTGCGCCGACCGTGGCTTGATAGTCTGATTGAAGACATGGTTGCGCTCAAGGCGTCAGGTTCTGACGTCCTGATCGTGTCCTCCGGTGCCATCGCGCTGGGTCGTGGCGTTCTCAAATCGACAAAACGCGCACTGAAGCTGGAAGAAAGCCAGGCGGCGGCGGCGGTGGGGCAAATCCTGCTGGGACAGGCCTATTCTGAAACGCTCAACACGCATCAACTGACTGCCGGTCAAATCCTGCTGACACTGAGTGATACAGAAGAGCGCAGAAAATATCTCAACGCCCGTGCCACCATCGAAACCCTGCTGAAACTGGGCGCCGTACCCATCGTCAACGAAAACGACACAGTCGCAACCTCTGAAATCCGGTACGGGGACAATGACCGTCTGGCCGCACGCGTTGCGACAATGGCCAGTGCGGATCTGCTGATCCTGCTTTCCGATGTGGATGGCCTGTACACAGCACCCCCGACAGAAAACAAAAACGCGACGCTCATCCGGGAAGTACCGATCATTTCGACTGAAATTGAGGCGATGGCGGGCAGCGCCGGATCGGAGTTGTCTCGCGGAGGTATGAAAACCAAAATCGATGCCGCCAAAATCGCGACCGGTGCGGGCACAACAATGATCATCGCGTCAGGCAAGGAAAATCATCCGCTTGAGCGCATAGAAACCGCCGGGCGTGCGACCTGGTTTCCGGCCCCCTCCTCTCCCGCGACCGCTCGAAAGGCTTGGATCGGTGGACATCTGGAGATCAAGGGGTCTTTGACAATCGATCCGGGTGCCATAAAAGCTTTGCATTCGGGCAAAAGCCTACTCCCTGCCGGCGTGACAGCGGTATCGGGAAACTTTACCCGCGGCGATACCGTGCGTATTCTTGCCGCTGAAGGGCGGGAGGTGGGACGCGGCCTGGTTGCGTACGATCAGGATGATGCAAAATTGCTCATCGGCAGAAACAGCCGCGAAATTGAAACGTTGCTGGGATACGCAGGCCGGGCTGAAATGATCCATCGGGACAATCTGGTTTTGGATGGTCAATGAGAAACTGCAGTCCCTGGATGGGCTGCTTGGAGAGTGTGATGCTGACCAAGGCGACAGAACTGAGCATGAATGCGCTATCTTCGGATGAAATCAATGATCTGATGAATGGTATGGGCGAGAATGCCCGAAAAGCTGCCAGAATTCTTGCAACCACACCGACCACGCAGAAGAACGCGGCTCTCATCGCTATGGCAGCTAAAATAAGAGCTGCGAAGAATGAGATACTTGAAGCCAACGCCATCGATGTCAGAGACATGATTGCAAACGCCCGGGCCGATTCTTTTGTCGAACGTGGCACACTCGATGGTGAACGCATCGAGGCCATTGCGCAAAGCATCGAGGCTATCGCTGAGCTGAGTGATCCCGTTGGAAGTGTTGCCGCTTCGTGGGAACGGCCGAACGGCCTCCAGATCGATCGTGTGCGAACACCTCTGGGAGTGATCGGTGTCATTTACGAAAGCCGGCCCAATGTGACCGCCGATGCAGGAACGCTTTGCCTGAAAGCAGGCAATGCGGTGATCTTGCGCGGCGGTTCGGATTCGCACCAGTCTTCAACAGTGATCAGTCAATGTCTGGCTGATGGGTTGTCAGAGGCGGGCCTGCCCGGTGATGCGATCCAGTTGGTGCCCACGACAGACCGTGCGGCTGTTGGAGCGATGCTGAGCGGATTGAACGGCGCAATCGATGTCATCGTGCCAAGAGGTGGAAAAAGCCTGGTCGCAAGAGTCCAGGACGAAGCGAGAGTTCCCGTCTTTGCGCACCTTGAAGGGCTGGTCCATATCTATGTTCACAAAGATGCCGATCCCGAATTGGCCAGAGATATTGTGGTCAACGCAAAAATGCGTCGAACAAGCATTTGCGGAGCAGCGGAAACACTGCTGATCGACAGAGAAATAGCCGGTACAATGCTACCACTTCTTGCTGGTGCACTTGAGGAGTCCGGTTGTCGGATCCGCGCTGATGAAGCCAGCCGCGCCATTGTACCCGGGCTGGACCTGGCTAATGAGGCAGACTGGCGGACAGAATATCTCGACAGCATTATTGCTGCCAAACTCGTTGATGGACCCGATGAAGCCATCAATCATATTGAAACGTATGGTTCCAATCATACCGATTGCATCGTTACGGCCGATCAAAATGTGGCTGATGAGTTTATGCGACGGGTCGACTCAGCAATCGTCATGCATAATGCATCGACCCAATTTGCCGATGGTGGGGAATTTGGCATGGGAGCTGAAATCGGTATCGCTACCGGCAGAATGCATGCCAGAGGGCCTGTTGGTCTGGAACAGCTGACAAGCTTCAAATATTGCGTACGCGGTTCGGGCCAGATTCGGCCCTGACCAACGTCGGACTGATTCACCATGCTTGAAACGAACACCAAATTGCCGACTGATCGCACTTTGAATGCAGACTGGCTCCGCCTTCCACCTGGGTCGCCTGGGCAGAAAATCGGTCTGTTCGGCGGCTCGTTTAATCCACCTCATTCAGGGCATAGACACGTTGCGCTGATTGCCCTGAAACGACTGAGCCTCGACGCCGTCTGGTGGCTTGTCACGCCGGGAAATCCGCTCAAGACACACACGGATCTCGCACCGCTGGGCGCGCGAGTTGCTATATGTGCAGCGATCGCCAATCATCCGCGAATGCGGATCACGGCCTATGAGGCACGCATCGGTACAGCCTACTCAGCAGAAACGATCGCCGACATTACGACGCGGCGGCAAGGCGTCGACTTTGTCTGGATCATGGGAGCAGACAATTTGAAAAATTTCCACAACTGGCAACATTGGCAGCAAATTGTGGACAGCATGCCGATCGCCATCGTTGATCGTCCTGGATCTTCCCTATCCGCATCCGCAACACGCGTCGCTCAGCGGTTTTCTTCAAGCAGAATTCGCGAGGAAGACGCAAAATCGCTCGCTGGGAGAAAGGCTCCGGCGTGGGTATTTCTTCACGCTCCTCACGATGAATCATCGTCAACCGATCTGAGGCAACGGCGCCAAAGCACAACAATTTGATGACTTGGATTCCAGATTGCGATTGCGGTCTCAGGCTGGAGGCTGGTTAACAAATCATCAATCCATGTGCCCTTTTCGGCACTTTTCTTCATAATCTTCCCCAATAACCGCAGCCATGTCTTGAAAACATCATAGATGGGTGCTTACCTCTAAAGGGTGGTCGATCTCTGTTGGCGATCACCTGAACGAACAAAGGCGAGTTACCATATGATCCGTTTCTCAGTGTCGACAGGTTTGAGTTGGTGATCGGTAGCATCGTCCTCATGAAACTGACACATACGGCGAAAGGTAGTCTCTCTGACCATGCCACTCAATACTGAGGATGCGATCAACAGCATGCCTCACAACGCATCAGTCACTCAGGCAAGTCCCGAGGACTTGAATGCCATCATTCTCAGCTCCTTGGAAGATTCCAAGGCAGAAGAGATCGTTTCCATCGACATTGCTGGAAAAAGCTCGATTGGCGATTACATGATTGTCGCCTCAGGACGCTCGCATCGACATGTTGGCGCAATCGCGGACCATTTGCTTCGCGATTTGAAGTCGTCCGGTCATGGTACCAGCCGAATTGAAGGTCTGAACGGCTGTGACTGGGTCCTAATCGATGCCAGCGACGTCATCATTCACATCTTTCGACCGGAAGTACGCGGCTTCTACAATATTGAGAAAATGTGGTCTGCAGATCAGCCAACACAACCTCAATATTACGGGTAATCGATCGTACTGACATTTTTAGCGGTGTGGGACATCGATTGGCACAAATGTGGTCGCTGTTGGTAACCTTGAGACTTTCAAACGCTCACATTATGTAAATGTCGCCAATTGGGTTGTCTCATTCCGCTGGTAAGACAAGGACCCTCAACGAGAGGGCCGTTGTAACTCGACGTTTTGGCTATACTGTCCGAAGCGTGGACTCCAGCGCGGTTTAATTAGACATTTTTCCTGGCTTATTTATCTCATGATAAAACAACTTATCCGTATCATCCCGGTTGAACACAGAGGTAACACGTGCGTCTGCTGATCGCGTCGATTGGGCGAATGAAAGCCGGTGTCGAGAAAGATCTTTGCGACCGCTATCTGGATCGAATTCGAAAAGCAGGGCGATCCATTGGCATTACTTCGGTCGAGATTATTGAGTTGACGGAAAGCAAACAGCCTCAAAATCAACGCCGGAAAGACGAAGAGGCCGAGGCACTGCTCAAAGCCCTCCCTCGGGATGCGGTAATCGTAGCGCTGGATGAACGCGGTAAGATGTTGGACAGCAAAGGGTTTGCCAACTACGTTGATCGTCACCGAACACAAGCAGGTGGAAACATAGCTTTTGTGCTGGGCGGACCGGATGGTCACGGAACGAAGGTCCTTCAATCTGCAAACTTGAAACTGGCATTCGGGACCATGACCTGGCCGCACCAACTTGCGCGGGTTATGCTCGTCGAACAGGTTTATCGTGCAATCACTATTTTGTCAGGACACCCTTATCATCGCCAGTAGAGTGCTTTAGCCACCCTGGATCGATCCATAGCAATAACGGGTTTGACTATGCCCGCTTCCTGCCTTATTCGCGCTTTACTGAAGCGCCGCAGCATCTATGGTTGGCGGAAAATTTAGATAGCCTCCTCATCCTGTCTGGTTCGTCTGACGATGGGAAACGGGGCTAAGGTTTGGATAGTTTTCCAAACGCATGGATGGACTTAATTGCGCACCAGATCGACAATTCTTGCGGTTGCCGCATCGTTTATGCTTCAGGGCAGCCCCATGCTCGCCTCAGAAAATACAGACTCTGACTCGATTGAGTTATCCAGCGAAGAAAATCGTATTGAACAAGAACGTCTGAAGCGGAAGGATAAACATAAGCGTGATTTGGAGTTGCTGACCCGGGATATTAAACTGGGTAATGAAAAACAAGATGAGATCGAACGAGAAATCCGGTCTCTCGACCGCGACCGAAAATCGTTGAATGGTGAGCTTCTCAAAACAGCGCAGAGGATACGCAATTTGGAAGTGGAGATCGAGCAAACGCAAGGCCGCTTGCTCCAACTCAAGGACAATGAAGATGCTGTTCGACAGTCGCTCAATGACAGAAAAGCGGTTCTGTCAGAGGTCCTGATGGCGTTGCAACGGATTGGCAAACGGCCACCTCCGGCATTGGCTGTTCGACCGAAGGATGCTCTCTCTGCGGTGCGTAGTGCGATATTGCTTAACGCTGTCATGCCGGAAATCCGGACCGAAGCCGAAGCACTCGCAGCTGACCTGACAGAGTTGACCCGTCTCCATGCGTCCATCGAAAAGGAAAGCGGTCGCCTGCAATCCGACGCCCGAAGAATGACAGAAGAAAGTGTGCGCGTTGAGATACTCATTGGTGAAAAACGGAGAGAAATTGCTCAATCAGAGGAAACTCTCGCCAATGAACTGCGTCGGGCACAAGAACTGGCCGAACAGGCAACCAGCCTGAGTGAACTGATCGGTCAGATCGAGGAGGAAATCGAATCAGCACGCAAGGCAGCGGTCGATGCGCGGGATGCCTCTCAGCGCAAAAGGGAGAAAGAACGCGGTATCCCCGACAATCCTTTTGCTGACAACAACCGACTTACCCCTGCTATTTCGTTTGCAAATGCGAGAGGGAAGCTGCCCAAACCAGTAAGTGGTACCCTGCTGCAAGACTTTGGAGATGAAGACGGATTTGGCGGCACAGCCAGCGGGCAATCTCTGGCAGCGTCCTCAGGGGCGATCGTAACGGCGCCAAATGACGGCTGGATTGTCTTTGCAGGAGAGTTCAGAAGTTATGGCCAACTCTTGATCCTGAACGCCGGCGACGGATATCATGTCCTCATAGCCGGAATGGATCGAATAGATGTCCAACTGGGACAATTTGTTTTAACCGGAGAACCGATTGGTCGGATGGGAACAAAACAACTGGCCAGCGCAGCTAATGTTGCGCTAGGTTGGGAACAACCGGTTCTCTATATCGAATTCCGAAAGAACGACTCGCCAATAAATCCCCAACCATGGTGGGCTGAGACGGAAGACAAAAAGGTACGCGGATGATACGTAAAGCTACGCTTCTGTTTGCTGGCGTTGTAATAGGCGCTGCGGCGGCTGTCACAGTAACGCAGACAAATCTCGTCATTGGATCTGCAGCCAATGCAGCAGCCTCGGACACGTATCGCCAACTCAATTTGTTTGGTGATGTTTTTGAACGTGTTCGTACCGACTATGTCGAAGTGCCTGATGATGCTGAACTGGTCGAATCTGCGATCAACGGCATGTTGTCATCACTCGACCCTCATTCCAGCTATATGTCTCCCAAAACCTTTCGCGATATGCAGGTGCAGACACGTGGTGAGTTTGGCGGCCTTGGTATCGAGGTCACCATGGAGGACGGCTATGTAAAGGTCGTAACGCCAATTGATGACACACCTGCTCACAAAGCCGGCGTCCTGGCCGGAGACCTGATTACACACCTGGACGGTGAAGCTGTTCAGGGCCTGACACTCAACCAGGCTGTTGATCGGATGCGCGGACCGGTGAAAACCGACATCATGATCACAGTCCGTCGCGAAGGTCAGGAAGAACCGGTCGAAATAAAAATCACCCGGGACGTCATAAAAATCCGATCTGTCCGTTGGCGGGTGGAAAATGACGTTGGCTACGTCCGCGTCACGCAGTTCAATGAGCAGACATACGAAGGCCTGAAAAACGCTATCGACGAGTTTGACAAAGAAATCGCCGATGACAAAATCAAAGGCTACGTGATTGACCTCCGGAATAACCCCGGCGGTCTGCTGGATCAGGCAATTGCTGTTTCCGATGCCTTCCTTGACCGAGGCGAGATCGTTTCGACCCGGAGCCGGAACGCCGATGAAACGCAACGTTTCAATGCTCGGTCGGGAGATTTGGCGCACGGGCATCCGGTTATTGTTCTGTTGAATGGCGGTTCTGCATCTGCGTCGGAAATCGTTGCAGGAGCGCTTCAGGATCATCGCCGTGCAACTCTGCTCGGGACTAGATCCTTCGGCAAGGGGTCAGTCCAGACAATCATTCCTCTGGGCGCCAATGGGGCAATTCGTCTGACAACGGCGCGGTACTACACGCCGGCGGGCCGTTCCATTCAGGCGAAGGGGATCATTCCCGACATCGAAATTCTTCAGGACCTACCCGAAGAACTCAAGGGCAAGGCGGAAACCAAAGGCGAAGCAAGCCTGCGTGGTCACCTTGAGGCTGAAAGTGGCGACGAGGGCGGTGGTTCTCAGGCTTATATTCCACCGGATCCCAAGGACGACAAACAGCTGAACTTCGCTTACGACTTGCTCCGTGGAATTAAAGTCAATCAGGCTTTTCCACCGAGTACCGAGAAAGTCGCCATCCCCAATTGATCGAAGTATAGAGCCGGTTCATGATGATGGACCGGCTCTCTTCATGATTCGGGAAGGTTTTTGATGCGGAAAGAAACAAATGGCGGGGGATGATCTCACCGCCCCGTTAGGGCTGAACAAGAAAGGTCGCTTCCGATTTCGCCCTCCGTTGGGGCTGATTGGCGTCGCTATCGTAGCCTTGCTTGTCGCGGTTTTTGTCGGCTGGATTGTGGTTGTCGATGATCCACTGGGCGGCGAACCTCACACAGTTATAGCCCTTGAGCGCACGATTGACGGTGTGTCTGCGCGCGATATGGCTGTCGTTGGCATTCAGAACAAGGGCGCCGACGGCTCTCAGGTTGCCGCGCTTCCAGCTTCGCCAGAAGATCTGAAGAACCTGGCTCCACCTGTCAGCGATGCTGCTGAACTCGGTCCGGCCGGAGGATTGTCGACCATACCGGACGGACGTGTGTCTGAAGATGTACGCCATGGCGTATTGCCTGTGAAGTCAGCCGACGGTCTCAGACCACTGGATGTCTACGCGCGCCCGGTTGCCAATTCCGGCGTCCCCATGCCGCAAATTGCCATCATTGTAGGTGGATTAGGCCTCAGTCAGACGGGATCCTTGAAAGCGATAGAATCGCTACCGGCCGACGTTACTTTTGGTATAGCGCCCTACGGCAATTCACTTGATCTCTGGAAGAGCCGGGTTCGTCGTCAGGGGCATGAAATGGTCATTCAGGTTCCCATGGAACCATTTGACTTTCCCGACAATGACCCCGGACCTCACACACTACTCACCTCGTTACCCGAAGCGACCATCCGTGATCGCCTTCACTGGGTTCTGGGCCGCACCACCAATTATGTCGGTGTGATGAATTTTATGGGTGCGCGGTTCATGTCCTCGCCCGACGCAATGGCTCCCTTTCTTAACGAGATCAAGAATCGCGGACTATTGCTTGTTGATGACGGTTCTTCTTCTCGCAGTCTCGTTTCCGGACAAGCAAGAAATCAGGGAATTCCCGCGCTGCGGGCTGACCTTGTACTTGATGTCACTCCGGAAAGGAACGAGATCGATGCCCGCCTGCTCCAATTGGAAGCGATTGCCCGCGCAAAAGGAACCGCAATAGCGTCCGCATCGGCATTACCTATTACAATCGATCGCCTGGCTGAATGGGCAAAAGATCTGGAAGAACGCGGTTTACAGCTGGTGCCGGTAAGCGCGGCCCTGAATTCTCAACTCAACTCCACTCAAGGGCAGTAAGGCAACCACCTATGGCCTCCCCGGATTTGCTTGGTTATCGACCCTGTGTTGGCATCATGCTTATAAACAAGGCAGGGCTGGTCTGGGTTGGCAAACGCGACAGCGGCAAAGGAAAAACCGAACCTGAGTATGCATGGCAGATGCCACAGGGTGGGATCGACAAAGGTGAGTCGCCGATTCAAGCTGCAAAAAGGGAGCTTGAAGAAGAAACTTCTGTTTCCAATATTTCCCTGCTGGCCGAGGCTCCGGAATGGCTGTCCTACGATCTGCCTTCCGTTTTGAATGATGGCAAACCCTGGCGCGGAAAGTTCCGCGGGCAAAGCCAGAAATGGTTTGCCTTTCGGTTCGATGGTGCTGATGAGGAAATTAATATCCTTGAGCCAACCGGAGGGCATACGCCTGAATTCAGCGAGTGGCGCTGGGAATCAGCTCATCGCCTGCCCTCTCTCATCGTGCCGTTCAAGCGTGACGTCTATGAACAGATTGTTGAGACGTTCGCAAAACACACCAAGTGATGGCTTAGAGCCCATTTTCAAGAACTGACCTCATCCAAGCACCCCCGCGCTTAAAATGCAGCAGGCTGCCAATAAAGATCTTTTCCATGTTTGGATGCGTTGATTTCATTTGAGGAAAAATTGCCTTAAAAAGCACCTATGGATATCAAGGATCTTCTTTTGCTGAAAGCGCTTGCCGAGCACCAGCATTTTGCGCGTGCCGCCAAGGCTTGCAACATTTCACAGCCGGCATTTTCAGCACGCATCCAAAAATTGGAGAACGATCTCGAAACACCGATCGTGATCAGAGGGCGACGTTTTGCCGGTTTCACTGAAGATGGCGAGAGAGTGCTGGCCTGGGCACGGAAAATTCAGGCTGATTTTGAGGGTTTAAGACAAGACCTTACTGCGGCTCATAGTGCACTCAGCGGCCATTTGTGCATCGGGATCATCCCATCGGCCACACCGGCAGCCAGTGACATCATCCATGCGCTTTATCATCAGTTCCCTCTGATCTCGATTGAAATAAGATCGATGTCTTCGAGGGAAATCCAGGCGGGCATTGATGACTTTACACTACAGGCAGGTTTGACGTATCTGGCAAACGAACCGCTGCACCAGGTGCGCACATTGCCGCTTTTCGACGAGACTTATCGACTGGTGGGTACACCGGAGATTTTGAGCGCACTTCCCGAACAGCCCGGCTGGAAAGAAGCGGCTACATTGCCGCTATGTCTGTTGACTGACGATATGCAGAACCGCCGCATTCTAAACGCGGCATTTGAAAGTGCCGGAACGCGGCCGAACCCTGCCATCGTCTCCAACTCCATCGTCAATTTGTTGAGCCACGTTCGTCACGGAGGATTTGCTTCCATACTCCCTGAGCGTCAGATCGACATGATCGACCGTACGGGATTACAAACGGTTCCTTTGTGCAATCCGGAAATCTCTCAATTGGTTGGGCTTGCCATTCCAGAACGCGATCCCGTTTTACCGATTGTCGGCGCGCTGTGGTCGATCGCAGAGCGGCATGCACTGAATCGCTGATAACCAAAACAGATCAGCTGATCGGCACATGCGATTTGCCTAAAGTCTCCTGAACTGCCTAACGTCTCTCAGACAGTTTTAAATCTTTCTAAGAAGCTTCACCGGCATGGAAGCGGGAGATACCATGCATAAAACATCAGCCATGAAAAATCGGCGGGGCCCGAAGGGCCGAAGTCTGGACGATCAAGCATTATCAGAAGTACAGGCACTGCTTGGCAACGCTTCCAGAAGTCGAGACTTATTAATCGAGCATCTTCATAAAATTCAGGACCAATACGGCTGTCTTGAAGCGCGCCACCTCAGGGCATTGGCCGAAGAGATGCGGCTTTCGCAAGCTGAAATTTATGAAGTCGCAAGCTTTTACCATCATTTCGATATCGTTCGGGAAGGCGAACAAAAGCCTGCTGCTCGTACAATCCGGGTCTGTGACAGTCTCTCCTGTATGCAAAAAGGAGCTGAAACTCTCATCTCAGAATTGGAACAGACCGTGGATGGCAACTCGGTGCGAATTGTCAGAGCTCCCTGCATGGGACGCTGTGCGAGTGCGCCCGTTGCACATGTAGGGCGAAACGCAATTGACCACGCAACAATTGATGTAATAGCAAAAACGCTGGACGCGAGAGATTTTTCTCCCAAAATTCCCAAGTACAAAACATTTGAGCAGTATAAAATCGACGGTGGCTACACTCAGCTTGCCAAAGTGCTTTCAGGTGAAATCACCGCAGACGATCTGATAGAAACACTCTCAAATGCCGGCCTTCGCGGTCTTGGCGGCGCCGGGTTCCCGACCGGAACGAAATGGAAAATTGTCCGCGAACAGCCCGCACCGCGCCTGATGACCATCAACGGCGATGAAGGCGAGCCGGGCACGTTCAAGGATCGTTTCTATCTGGAGAGCGATCCGCACCGGATGTTCGAGGGCGCCTTGATCGCGGCTCATGTCGTTGGTGCGGCCAAAATCTATCTTTATATGCGTGACGAATATCCAGCCGTTCTGGAAATCCTGAAAACCGAAATACAGGCCCTGAGAACTGCCGGTTTGCTGGACACCACCGATATCGAGCTGCGGAGAGGTGCCGGCGCCTATATCTGCGGCGAAGAGAGCGCCATGATCGAGTCGATCGAAGGGAAGCGAGGTCTCCCGCGCCACCGTCCACCTTATATCGCACAAGTCGGTCTGTTTGGTCGCCCAACTCTAAACCACAATGTCGAGACGCTCTGGTGGTTGCCGGATATCGCCGAAAAGGGCTCCGACTGGTTCGCCAGCCAGGGGCGCGGTGAGCATAAAGGCATTCGGTCCTATTCTGTTTCCGGTCATGTCAAGAAACCCGGTGTCATACTGGCACCGGCGGGCACAACCGTGAACGAACTGATCGATAATTACTGCGGTGGCATGGCCGAAGGACATGAATTTAAAGCCTATTTGCCAGGTGGCGCTTCAGGGGGCATTCTGCCTGCCTCACTCGGAGATGAACCGCTCGACTTTGGAAAACTGGAAAAGCACGGCGCATTCGTGGGCAGCCATGCCGTGATTATCCTCTCCGATAAAGATGATCTGAAGGCAACGGCGCTCAATCTGATGCGGTTCTTCGAACACGAAAGCTGTGGCCAGTGCACCCCTTGTCGCGGGGGTACGGAAAAAATGGTAAAATTGCTTGAGGCAAACAACTGGGACGAGCCCCTGATAGGCGACCTTGAACAGGTGATGCGTGATGCGTCGATTTGCGGGCTCGGCCAGGCTGCGGCCAATCCTGTTCGTACCCTTTTGACATTCTTTGGCGATGAGGTGCGGAAATGACCGAACCGGCAATCACTTTCACCCTGGACGGGAAAACCGTTGAGGCCCTGCCTGGCGAAAGCATCTGGCAGGCGGCAAAACGTCTTGGCACCACCCTACCCCACCTTTGTCACAAGGATGCGCCTGGCTATCGGTCTGACGGCAATTGCCGCGCCTGTATGGTCGACATCGAAGGCGAACGTGTTCTAACGGCGTCTTGTGTCCGCGCGCCAAGCGAAGGCATGGTCGTTCGGACGTCGACGGAACGGGCCGTCAAAGCACGCGAGATTGTGTTCGAACTTCTGGCGTCCGACCAGCCAAAAAGAGACGAGGGACCTGATCCGGACAGCGAGTTCTGGAACTGGGCCGACGAGATTGGCGTCGCGTCCAGCCGGTACGCACCGAAACAGGCTCCTGTTCAGGATGTTTCTCATCCCGCTATTGCTGTCAATCTTGAAGCCTGTATCGCCTGCAATCTGTGCGAACGAGCCTGTCGCGAAGTCCAGGTCAATGATGTAATCGGTATGGGGTCGCGTGGATCTCATGCCGCCCCGATCTTCGATCTTGCCGATCCCATGGGTCTTTCGACTTGTGTCGCCTGCGGTGAATGCATTCAAGCCTGCCCAACCGGAGCGCTGTTTGAAAAAAGCCTCATGGACGAAAACGCCCGGAAACGGACTGTTTGGGCGGATGAAGTGATTGAGAGTGTGTGTCCGTTCTGCGGTGTCGGTTGCAAGACCTCTGTCGCCGTGAAGGATGGAAAAATCGTTCAGATCGATGGTGCAGACGGCACAGCAAATGAAAACCGTCTCTGTGTCAAAGGCCGTTTCGGCTATGATTATATCTCGCACCCGCATCGCCTTACAAAGCCTTTGATCCGGCGTGAAGACGCCCCCAAAGCCGGCGACATCTCTATGGATCCGTCCGATCCCCTGACCCATTTCCGAGAGGCGAGTTGGGAGGAAGCGCTGAGTTTTGCCGCCGGCGGACTGAAGAAAATTCGAGACGATCGCGGCGGTCAGGCATTGGCCGGTTTTGGATCAGCCAAAGGCTCCAATGAGGAAGCATACCTGTTTCAAAAATTGATCCGGCAGGGATTTGGAACCAACAATGTCGATCACTGTACCCGTCTTTGCCACGCATCGTCCGTCGCGGCACTGATCGAAGGCATCGGATCCGGCGCGGTCACAGCCCCCTTTACTGCCTCAGGCGATAGCGACTGCATCATTGTGATTGGAGCAAGACCGGCTCAAAACCATCCTGTCGCTGCGACGTATCTGAAACAGGCGAAAAAGAACGGTGCAACGCTGATCATCATGGATCCTCGCGGTCAGGATCTTATGCGGCACGCCGATTACGGACTGAAATTCAAACCCGGCACTGATGTTGCCATGCTCAATGCAATCCTGAACGTCATCATCAGCGAGGACCTGTACGACAGTCAGTATGTCGCTGCCCATGTAGACGGGTTTGAGGCGCTTAAGGAAAATATCAAGGACTTCACGCCGGAAGAAATGGCACCGATATGCGGCATTGACGCCGATACGTTGCGTGAAGTGGCCCGCATTTATGCCACAAGCGGCAAGTCCCTCATCTTCTGGGGCATGGGCGTTTCACAGCACATACACGGCACTGACAATGTCCGTTGCCTGATTGCCATGGCGCTCACGACCGGACAGATCGGTCGACCGGGAACGGGTTTGCATCCGCTGCGTGGTCAAAACAACGTGCAGGGCGCTTCCGATGCCGGTCTGATTCCGATGTTTTTCCCCGACTATCAGTCCGTGGCGGACACCGAAATCCGAGCGGGCTATGAAGATGCCTGGGGCAGAACACTCGATCCGCAACGCGGGCTGACGGTGGTGGAAATCATGGATGCCATCCATGATGATGAAATCAGCGGCATGTACATCATGGGTGAAAATCCGGCAATGTCCGATCCGGATCAGATCCATGCCCGTGCAGCCCTGGCAAAACTCGACCATCTGGTTGTGCAGGATATTTTCCTCACCGAGACGGCGTGGCATGCGGACGTCATCCTGCCTGCATCGGCACATGCTGAAAAACTTGGCACATTCACCAACACCAACCGTCAGGTGCAGATCGGACGACCTGTCGTGCCGCTTCCCGGGGAAGCCAGGGCCGACTGGGAGCTGATTACAGAGCTCGCACGGCGCATCGGTCTGAATTGGGACTATGAAGGGGTTCCGGACGTCTACGAGGAAATGCGGGTCCACATGGGCTCACTTAATCACATTCCATGGGAACGACTGGAACGAGAGGGTTCTGTCACTTACCCCGCAGATGACGAAGACACCCCGGGAAACGAAATCCTGTTCGGCAACAGCTTCCCCACAGAATCCGGCCGGGGAAAAATCGTTCCGGCGAACATCATCTCTCCCGCTGAAACGCCGGATGATGATTATCCTCTCGTCCTGACAACCGGCAGGATGCTTGAACATTGGCACACGGGGGCAATGACACGCCGGGCGAGCGTCCTGGATGCACTTGAACCGGAGCCAGTCGCATCGATTAATCTGCGAGAACTCAGACGGTTGGGACTACAGGCAGGAGACCCTGTCCGCCTGGTTACACGACGTGGATCGATCACTCTGTCAGTACGGGTGGATCGCGGTGTTGCAGACGGTATGGTGTTTGTTCCGTTCTGCTTCTGGGAAGCCCCGGCCAACGTGCTAACCAATCCGCAGCTTGATCCTTTCGGGAAAATCCCGGAATTCAAGTACTGCGCGGTCCGCATAGAACGACCACAGGCCGAAGCGGCCGAGTGATCTCCATAAAACGCTGAACGGTGTTTTGAAGATCTATGCAGCCAAATGAAAACCCCGCAAATCGACAGAACCGATTTGCGGGGATTATTGTGTTTCGAAAAGGTGCCGACCGATCTTACTGGTTGGCTACGACCTTGGCGTTGAGCAAAGTCGGGATGATCTGCGGTGTGGCGGCACTGCCTAGAATCTGGGCAACCGGAATCGCATTCTCAGGCTTCAGACTGACCGTCAGATTCTCCGGATTGATCAGAAACGTCTCTGCGGCACCGGTCACCATATTGGCAAAGTCCTGGTTGCCCAGAGCAGTGAGCTGTGCACTGACTTGCGCGATCATCAGTTTGATAAAGTCGGCCTCGGCTACACCGGCATCTTTTGCACCTTTAGCTATCGCGGCATTAACGACACCTGCATCCTTGAAGGTGATTTCCGCGCTGTTGAAAGCCATGGTGGCGAGCGCCAGCGGTGCTTGTCTTTCCGGATCTTCAAATACTGCCTTTGGAACGCCACTCAGGCGGAAGTTCGCTTCAACTCGTCCAAGCTTCTGGACATCGACAACCAAGTTATCAAGCACAAGTTCCTGTGTCTGTTCATCCCAGAAAAGCTTCAGACTTTCAGACAAGTTGAGTGACTTCAGTCCCATTTGCGCAAAAAATGCTTCCGCTTCAGAATCATCAAGTGCTTCCACGGGAATTTTGATGTCCTTGGCCTCGAGCGAAATCTCGGTGGGGATCGGTGGCACCTTTGACAGGAATGACTGGTCCAGAAGACCAATTTTCATTTGACCTTGACCGGGAACGACCGCTTCAAATCCTTCTATCAGGTAAGACAGAGACCGTGGCGCAAACGCTCTGGCAGTTGCAATGGGGTCCTGCTCCGGATCAACCTGCCCCAGAATATACGGCTTCATTGCATCAAAGGGTGCAAACTCAATATTGCCGATCGAGAACTTCCCGAGCTTGGCGCTCCCCCCGCCAGTGACGGTAGGTACATCCAAACCTTCAACAGCAAACTCACCCAATCCATTTGCACTGAGCTCTTTCAGGCGAATTTCGTCTAGCGTGATCGCAATCTTGCCAGAGGTTGGGTCGGTAAACTCCTCGGGTACCGAGAAATTCATCCCCGACACCTTCATGCTCTCGATTCCGAACGCGCGATAAACGTCGAAAACCATCAAAAACAACTGCTTTTCGTCGACCTTTTCACCCGCAAGTGCCCGATCAGCAAATCCCAGAATATCAACGTCCGGCTTGAGAGCCGTCATTTTACCAAATGTCATTTCGTTGATTTTGAAGCTCGTCAGAGCATCTTTGACCGTATAATTCTCGGCAACGGCACTTTCCAGCACGACATCGGGCTCACTGGGAACAGGTGACTGAGGGTCGAAAAAACGCACGAGAGCCCCGATGTCATATCCCTTGTAGACCGTTTTCCCAACAGAGGTTTCCTGTGTGAAGGGACCGTCAGGACCACCGTCACTGAATTTAATCGTCTGCTTGACTGAGTCAGTACTGTATTCACCAATCACGCCATCATGTAAGTCGCTGACACGCATATTGATGACTTCAACGCTTCCGGTAGCTGCCTCATCACCAGATCCAGACCCAATCGGGAACTCAAAATCCATTGTCATCTTGTCGATCTTGCTGAGATCATAGCTGTTTTTAACGAGATCCCGCATGAGCGGCAGCCAGCGGCTCGCCTGGTGTTTTTCATCTTCTGCAACTGGTTTGGGAATCACAAAATGAGCGTTTTCAGTGACTGCTCCAACGAGCGTACTGGTAAATCGGCCTTTCCCTTCTCCTTCGACGGAGAAATCAACATCGAACTTTGAATCATCTGAAAAGACGAAACGCTTGATATCGATCGTATCACCGTTTGTGGTGAGGCCTTCGAAAATCACTTCACTGCTGGTTATGACCGTGTCGTATGTAAATTTATTGCCGGTTTCCGCTTTTTTCGCATCTTTGTCATCATCGTCACCAGCGGTGGCATCGTCCGACTTTTCATCTTTGTTGACCGTGAATTCACCGGCAAGCCGCGCGGAAAAATTTGGTACCGTCAAACGGTCATTACTATCATCATATTGCAGCGGCCCGTTCTCAACTTCAAAGCCAATGGTCTCCAGTCCTTTGATCCACTCCTCGTAGATTTTTATCCCATCACCCTGCGCCAGCGCTGACCCCGTCATGCACAGCAGTGAACAGGCCGAAACGAGGCTCAATCTGGAAACACGGTTTTTTCTGCCTCCAACTGGTCGCGTAGATGCGACGGAATGGGAACGGCGGCAATGAGTGGTATCAAACATGGAACTCAAATCCCTGCATTTCATGATAATCGGATGTCGCCGCAGAACCTGCCGGCCGGATTGCATTATGGGTTTTTCATGGCTGGATCGTGGCGGACGCTTGCAGATATAGCTGATTTTATAGAGGTTGTTGACGCATCTGACCATCAAAACTGACGTCAAACGAGCCCTTTACTACCGAGGCGGGTCTTTCCAAGAAACACTCCTGTTTTGTCAGGATATCGCCCGCCATTCATCAACAACGCTAGGATCTACTTCACATTGCTCAAATCGATGCTTCAGCGTTTTGACGTATTCCCGGTCTGCCAGCTCGCTCAGAGCCCACACGGCAGCACCTCTGACAATCGAGGCGGGGTCATCGAGATGTTTTTCAATGGAGGGCACGAGTGCAGATTGTTCGGAATTTCCCGCTGCTATCAGAACATTCCGTATAAACCGATCCCGGCCAATCCTCTTGATTGGCGAGCCGGAAAACAAGCGCCTGAATGACGTGTCATCCAGAAGCAGCAGGTCTGCCAGTGCCGGTTCGTTCAGTTCGTCTCGCGCCTTGAGCTTATTTTCACGCGCCTCGACGGCAAATTTATTCCAGGGGCACACAGCAAGACAATCATCACAGCCGTAGATCCGATTGCCGATGGACTTTCGGAATTCCATGGGTATGGGTCCATGATGTTCAATCGTGAGATAGGAAATACAGCGACGACCATCCAATTGATAAGGACCGGGAAAGGCATCCGTTGGACAAATGTCAAGGCATGCACGGCAACTGCCGCAATGATCCTCTTCCGGATCATCAATTTCCAATTCCAGCGATGTGAAGATCACGCCCAGAAAGAACCAGGAACCGAATTCTCGCGACACCAGATTGGTGTGTTTTCCCTGCCAGCCAAGTCCGGCGGCAGCTGCGAGCGGTTTTTCCATTACAGGCGCGGTGTCGACAAAGACCTTCACCTCACCACCCCCTTTGGAGACGAGAAGTCCGGCCAGCTCTTTCAGCCTGCCCTTAATGATATCGTGGTAATCCCGGTGACGCGCATAAACTGAGATACCGCCGATTTCAGGCTGACTTAGATGGGCAAGCGGATCCGTTTCGGGGCCGTAATTCATGCCAAGAACGATAACTGATTTTGCATCCGGCCATAGTTTTCTGGGGTCGGTTCGCTCCGCAGTTCGCTCGGACAGCCAATCCAACGTTCCATGATATCCCAATTCAAGAAACTGCTGAAGCTGCGCAGGCGCATCGGGAATGGAATCTGACCGGGTGACGCGCATCCCGTCAAATCCGAGTTTCTCTGCCCGCTGCCCTAGAAGCCGCTTTAATGCACTACTCATCTGGATGCTTTCGATTGCAGCGTTTCTCAAACGCTCGCCCTTGCAGCTCTTTTTGAGCTAAAAATCCAAATCCGCGTAAGTACTGGATGCAGGCATGCCAAGCACGCGTTCCGTTAAAAGCGCGCGAAAGGAAGGTCGGGATTTGACACGTGCATACCAGGCTTTGGCATGGGCATCTTCCTGCCAAGGCACCTCTCCCAGATAATCGGCACAGGACAGCTGCGCGGCAGCGGCAAAATCGCCAAAACTCTGTGTTGTTCCGGCAAGCCAGTTCCTGTTTCCTGCAAGATATCCGATATAGCGCAAATGATGCTTGATATTGGCTCTGGCAGCACGCAGTGCCGCAGAATCCGGAGCGCCCCCACCCGCGTCCTTGGGCATCAATTGCTTGTAGATTTTTTCCCTGACAAGATATCCCCCGACTTCGGCGTCAAACTTGTCTAAAAACCATTCCACCAATCGACGCATTTCCGCACGTGTTTCGGGATTGTCCGGCATCAGTCTTTTATCCGGGACGGAAAATCCGCGGGTTTCATCAATATATTCCATGATAACTGAGGCACCACAAATGGGTGGCCCGTCATTTTCGATCGCAACCGGAACTTGGCCTGAGGGGTTCAGAATCAAAAATTCCTGCCGCCGCTCCCAGGGCCGCTCCTCAACCAGCTCAAAATTCACACCATATTCGGCGAGTATGAGCCGCACAAAACGGGAGGCCGGCGAAAATGGGTGATGATAAAGCGTTAACATGTTTGCCTGTTATTCATAGTTGCCTGACAGACCATATACCAAAAGGATAAGTGGCGGGCTCAATCCTGGCGCATGACCCCAATTACCGGTTCTGCCTTAATAAATATTAGCGGAATGACAAGAATTTTGATGCAAACAGAATAATTCCGATTTGCAGCAAGTTCAGGACCCATACCGCAAAAAGTGTTTCCCATCTGGCCGTTCGCTCCCTAATAAAGCGCTCGGGCAGTCCAAACAACCCCGATCAATCCCCTTGCCGCCCCTGGTAGCAACCCACGCAGGATCTTCCGATGGAGAACGAAACACTCGTAGAAGCGCTCATTCTGGGCATTGTAGAAGGATTGACCGAATTCATTCCCGTATCGTCCACTGGTCATATCCTGCTTCTGGGTCACTTCCTGGGGTTTGAAAGCACTGCCCATACTTTTGAAATTCTGATCCAGCTCGGTGCCATCCTTGCGATCTTGTCGGTTTATTCGGCTCGGCTTCTCAAAATTGCCGGTGCCCTGCCCACTGATCCAAGTGCCCGGCGCTTTGTTTTCGGCATCTTGATCGCATTTTTGCCAGCCGCCTTCATCGGCGTTCTGGCACACGGTTTCATCAAGTCAGTCTTGTTCGATACACCGGCCCTGATCTGTACAACGCTGTTTGTCGGCGGTGTGATCTTGCTTTTCATTGACCGGCTGGATCTCAAGCCACGTTACACGAACGCGATGGAGTATCCGATTTCCCTGTGTCTCAAGATCGGATTTTGTCAGACGCTGGCTATGGTTCCGGGTGTTTCCCGTTCCGGCGCGACCATTGCCGGTGCCTTGCTGATGGGTACAGATAAACGTTCCGCTGCAGAATTTTCGTTTTTTCTTGCAATGCCCACGATGGCTGGTGCCTTCGCATACGATCTGTACAAAAACATCGACGTTCTATCGCCTGACGATTTTTGGCAGATTGCGATCGGCTTCGTGGCTGCATTCATATCCGGTGTCATTGTCGTGCGCTGGCTACTGGATTTTGTCTCCAAACACGGTTTTGCTCTCTTCGCCTGGTGGCGGATCGTGATCGGACTGGCCGGGTTTGCCGGCCTCTATTTCCTCGGCTGACAGCAGCGAATTTTTTGACGTGTATAAATTTCAGGCTGTGCGGTTGCGCTCGAACTGACCGTGTTCTCGAAAGCGCCAAAGATATGTCGGCAGGATCGCCGCCAGCGTCTGCGGCACAATGCCGATACCGTCCAAAGTACGTCCCTCAGCCTGTGCCTGCGCCGACACAACATTATCGCTCTTCAACAATTCCACCTGGTCCGCGGTGATCGGAGCACCCGGCACCATTTGCATGAGCCGGCCGAGAGGTTTGGCAATGCCAAAGGGAATTGGTGCAAGCAATCGATTTCGATTGGTAATTTCAAGCATCAATTCCAGGCAGTCGCGGAAGCTCTTAATTTCGCTGCCGCCCAATTCAAGAACAGTACCCGGCGCCACGTTGCCTTCTACGCTCTGCGCAATCGCTTCAGCAACATCACCAACAAATACCGGCTGGAATTTGGTTTCCCCCCCTCCGATCAATGGGAGCACGGGTGAAAATCGCATCATGCTGGCAAACTTATTAAAAAACGCATCCTCTGGGCCGAATATAATCGAAGGACGGGTAATGACCGCCTCTGGAATTGTCTCACGAACAGCAGCTTCTCCAGCCGCTTTGGTCCTGGAATAAGCAGCGCGAGAGTCCGGGTCCGCTCCAAGCGCTGACATATGTACAAACGTCGACACACCAGCGTTACGGCTTGCTTCAGTAACGGCACGGGCTCCAAAATCCTGAACGGCAGAAAAGGACTGGGCGCCACTCTCGCTCAGGATTCCAACCAGGTTGACCACAGCATCGGCCCCCTGAACGGCCCGATCAACCGACCAACGATATCGCAAATTGGCCTGAATGGCTTGAATTTGACCCACAGTGCCCAGTGGCTGCAGGTATTCGGCGAGGTCCGGACGGCGCACGGCGGCCCGAACACGCCAACCCCGCTTTGCCAGGGAGCGGACGACATGACGACCCACAAAACCGGATCCACCGAAAACCGTAACCAGTTTCCCTCTTGGCGCGTTGCTCATCGTCCAGTCGCTCCCTCGACGTTCCTGCCTGACAGTACTATCCCAGAAAAAGACCTGCCACGCTTTGTAGTATGTCAAATAGCCCCCTGAGAATGATCTGTGAAGGGCTTTAGCAAAGGAATCTGTCCTTTATCCTTGAAGAAGATTGACAACCCGCCACAGTGCTTTTACAAGCCGCTCCCACAGCCCAGGTGGCGGAACTGGTAGACGCGCTAGCTTCAGGTGCTAGTGATCGAAAGGTCGTGGAGGTTCGAGTCCTCTCCTGGGCACCAAAGTTACTGCCAAAAATCAGGCCGTAATTGTCGCAGAGCAAATCTTCTTCGTTTGCATGCGATGTAATTCAATCTCCTTTTCTCTGGTGAACCGGAAGCCGATGACCATTCGATTTCACAAACGCGACTTGCCAGACTTAAGTGCCTATGAAGACGCTGATGCCGTTGCGGTTGATACCGAAACAATGGGCCTGAAGGCCTCACGAGATCGTCTGTGTGTGGTGCAGTTGTCCAATGGCGATGGTACAGCGGATATTGTGCAGATTGAACAAGGTCAGACCGAAGCCCCCAATCTTGTCAGTTTGCTTGCTGATTCTTCGAAGCCAAAAATTTTTCACTACGCGCGGTTTGATATCGGTGTTCTCCACACATATTTGAATGTTATGCCAACACCGGTCTGGTGCACAAAAATTGCCTCCCGATTGGTCCGCACCTATACAGACCGACACGGACTGAAGGATCTGACCCGAGAACTGATCGGCGTCGATCTGTCCAAACAGCAGCAAAGCTCTGATTGGGGTGCGAGGGAGCTGACGGACGCCCAGTGCACCTACGCGGCATCCGATGTATTGTACCTGCACGAACTACGTAACATCCTGATTGAGCGGCTGGAACGCGAGGGACGAACAGCACTGGCAGAAGCATGCTATGAGTTTCTGCCCACACGCGCGAAGCTTGATTTGCTGGGATGGGATGATCAGGACATTCTGGCGCATTCCTGAATTTACCTATAAAAGATAAATTGGAATTGTTTGGCGGCCAAGCTACCGGTTGACGCTGTTTGGGCGTTGATCGCAAAAACATGATTCGCAATTTTGTATCGAAACCACATATCCGATGTGCGGGCGGTGACAGGTGTGCCGAACCGGGATTTGCTTTTAGTTAATCAAGCATTGATATGTCGATGGATGACATGGACCAGAGAACCCAGGACGCTGCGCACGAAACGCTTTCCCATCTGACCTCGCCGGATATCACGGCGCGGCGGGAAAAGGCACGCCGATCGGCAGCGCGCAACAGCAAACGGGTTCGACTTCTCAAGATACTTCTTCCTGTCGTCAGCATCCTTGTTGCGGGCGTGGTATTCGGGATGACTTTTCTGTTCAACTCGATCCCCGGGTTCGACATCGGCTCAGTGTCACTCTCCAGCGAAGGTCTGGTCATGACGGCGCCAAATCTCTCCGGGAGTGAGGGCGACCGATCCTACAAAGTCTCCGCAACACGCGCCATCCAGCGCCTCAGCAATCCCAAGATCATTGATTTGGAAGGCTTGAAGGCAGACATCATTCTGGGTGAAGCAGACAAGGTTATCTTCTCCGCACGTGAGGGAGTTTATGACACAGACCGCGAATATCTGACGCTCAATGGCGACATAAAAATTTCATGGAGCAAAGGATATACCGCCAATCTTGATTCTGCAGAGGTTGACTTGAAGTCAGGCGCCATTAAATCCGACCAAAGCATCTCGATAGATTCAGACAATTCGGGTCTTCGGGCAGGGAAAGTCGAGCTTGATGAAGACAGTCAGGCATTACGTTTCACAGAGGGGGTCAAAATGACGATTGAACCCTCCATGATGGGAACAAACGAAAAATGACCGACAGTTTTCAAAAGGCATTGCTGACAATTGCTATCGGAATCGCGCTAACTTCAGGCGCTGCTCAGGCCCAAACTTTCTCCAACAGCTTTACGGACCTGGGTTCAAACAAGGATCAACCGATCCAGATCGAAGCTGCGGAACTGGAAGTTCTCGATCAGGAAAAAAAGGCTATCTTCAACGGAGATGTCGTCGTGGTGCAGGGCGATACAACGCTCAAAACCAAACGCCTGATTGTATTTTACGACAAGGACGGCGGCGGTACGCAGCAGGATATTTCCAAGCTTGAAGCCATTGGTGGTGTATTGGTGACATCCAAGGACCAGAAGGCGACCGGTAACCACGCTGTCTTTGATGCGAAGACAAACACGTTGGTCATGACCGGTAAGAAAGTTGTGCTTTCTCAAGGACCCAACGTGATTGTCGGCAATCGCCTCATCATCAATCTGGACACCGGCAAGGTGGATCTCAAAGCGAACCGGAAGGAAGGTGAAAAGGGAGGTCGCGTTAAAGTGCTTCTGGATACAAAGAGCTTCAACGAGAAAAAAGAGCAACAATGAACCACCCCTGAGCACATGTGACGGGGATAACGTCAAACGCGCTCGACTTGTGCCTTCGAACATCCTAAGACCTTCAGCAATCCATTTTGAATCGCGAGATCACCTGTGAATTCAGGTTATACCCATGCTCCAGTGACGCCGAAAACTCTCGATCAGGATTCTGGCAGCGGTCACGATGAGACCCTCATTGTCGAGGGCATCGGGAAAACATACGGTAACCGACAGGTCGTCAAACATGTGAGCCTTTCGGTACGGCGCGGGGAAGCCGTCGGGCTGCTGGGACCGAACGGCGCCGGCAAGACCACGGTTTTTTACATGATCACAGGACTGGTCAGGCCGGATCATGGTGCTATTTCTCTTGATGGCTTCAGCATCACCAATTTACCACTTTACCGCAGGGCAAGGCTCGGGATCGGATATCTGCCTCAGGAAGCTTCGATTTTCCGCGGTCTCAATGTCGAGAACAATATACGGGCGGTACTGGAAGTCGTCGAACCTGACAAAAGAAAGCGCAATGAACAGCTCGATGATCTGCTGGAAGAATTCGGCATCAGCCATCTGAGGAAGTCGCCCAGTATTGCGCTCTCAGGCGGTGAGAGAAGACGGGTTGAGATTGCGCGCGCGTTGGCCAGCAAACCTTCATTTATGCTGCTGGACGAACCCTTTGCCGGGATCGACCCGATTGCTGTGGGCGATATTCAGCAGCTCGTGCGCTATCTCACTCATCGTGGTATCGGCGTCCTGATCACCGATCACAACGTGCGCGAAACACTCGGACTTATCGATCGCGCCTATATTATCGCCTCCGGAGAAGTGCTGACAGAAGGCCTGCCGCAAGATATTGTTAACGATCCTGACGTTCGACGTTTGTATTTGGGTGAACAGTTTACCCTTTGAAGTCAGCTATCTGATAGAGTACTTTGCAAGAAACGGACCAATTACTCAGGAACGCTTAATCTCCGATGGCACTTTCGCCCAGACTGGAAGTCCGGCAGTCGCAATCGCTTGTGATGACGCCGCAGCTGATGCAGGCCATCAAGTTGCTGCAACTGTCCAATCTGGACCTTCTGGCATATGTCGATAACGAGTTGGAACAAAACCCGCTTCTTGAGCGCGGCGACTCTTCCGATGCACCTAGTGAGGACCTGCCGACCACACTGGATCGGACGTCAGAGACAGAGAATACTTCCAGCGATTCTGGCGAAAACGATGACTGGTTGCAGGGCCAGTTGGAAGTCAGCGCCGAAGGCATTGCCTCAAAAATGGATGCGGACGCTGAAAGCCTGTTTCCCGAAGACAAGAGCGGTCCCTCACACGAACCTGGCCCCGTCGCAGGGGAACAGTGGCCTTCAGCCGGCGGTGCTCGGTCGGAAGAGTACAATCTTGAGTCATTTGTTGCGGATAGCAAAAGCCTGGGCGATCATCTGACGGATCAGTTGGCGCTTGCTATCTCTGATCCTGCGCAACGCCTGGTTGGCCTGCAACTCATCAATCAGCTGGATGATGACGGCTATTTGCGCATACCACTCTTAGAAATCGCAGAACGACTGGAAGCGCCGCTTGACCTGGTAGAGGCAGTTCTTGTCGTTTGTCAGACTTTGGAACCCTCTGGCGTATTCTCTCGGAACCTGGCCGAATGCCTTGCCATTCAGCTTCGGGATAAAAACAGATTCGACCCGGCGATGGCTGCACTGATCGACAATATCGACCTGTTGGCCAAGCGGGACTTCACAGCGCTAAGAAAATGCTGCGGCGTCGACGATGACGATCTTAGCGAAATGATACAGGAACTGCGAGCACTTGACCCCAAGCCCGGCAGTGCCTTTGCTACCGAACTGGTACAGCCTGTCGTGCCGGACGTGCATGTGAAGCCGGCAGCTGACGGCAGTTGGGCGATTGAGTTAAACAGCGACACGCTGCCCAAAGTGCTGATTAATCAGCACTACTATTCAGAAGTCTCCAAGCATGCTCGGAACGATAAAGACAAAGCCTATCTGACCGATTGCTTTCAAACTGCAAATTGGCTCGTAAAAAGTCTGGATCAACGCGCTCGGACCATCCTGAAAGTTGCAACGGAGATTGTCCGGCAGCAGGACGCGTTTCTGACCTATGGCATTCAGCACCTGCGCCCACTGAATCTTCGGGCAATCGCCGAAGCCATAGAAATGCATGAGTCAACCGTCAGCCGCGTCACGTCGAACAAATATATATCGACCCCGCGCGGCATATTCGAATTGAAGTATTTCTTTACGGCTGCCA
Source organism: Stappiaceae bacterium (assembly GCA_039976075.1). Lineage (GTDB taxonomy): Bacteria > Pseudomonadota > Alphaproteobacteria > Rhizobiales > Stappiaceae > JBDWFY01. The sequence continues at coordinate 940,529 of JBDWFY010000013.1, read as the reverse complement.
TTGCTTCCACGGAAGGGGGCGATGCCCATTCTGCAGAAGCCGTTCGGCATAAAATCAGACAATTGATTGACGCAGAACAACCAAAATCCATTTTGTCCGATGACACCCTTGTAAAAATGTTGAAGAGTTCAGGCATCGATATAGCTCGCAGAACGGTTGCCAAATATAGGGAATCTCTCAAAATACCAAGCTCCGTTCAGCGGCGGCGCGAGAAAAATGCGTCCCTTGGCTAAACGATGCCCACAGTTTGCTTCGGTGGTAGCGTGCACGCTCATTGACTTTGCCAGGCAACACACGTAGAAGACGCGCCGACCGGAAAAGACCGTGAGGGGGACTGGCGAAACTGCCTGTCCTCAGTCATGCTGTAACCTGTTGGATGTCCTTGACATCGCCGGTAACATCAGACATTTGATGGCCTGGTCTGAAAGAAAGATTCAGAGGTTTCTATGACATTACGTGTATCGGGAAAGAACGTCGATGTAGGCGAGACTCTACGCGCGCATATTGAAGATCGTATAGACGAGGCGCTCGGCAAGTATTTTGATGGTGGTTACAATGGTAATGTCACAATCGGACGCGAAGGATCAGGCTTCCGCTCAGAATGCAAACTGCATTTGGACACTGGTGTAATTCTTCAGGCATCCGGTGACTCGCAGGATGCCCGTTCAAGCTTTGATCAGGCCGCAGACCGTATAGAAAAACGATTGAGACGATATAAGCGGAAGTTAAAAGATCACAAGACAAACGGCGGGTCACGCGATCAGATTGATGCCCAAAGTTACATTCTTGCCGCAACTGATGAGCAAGAAGAAGTACCGGAAGACTTTTCACCGGTCGTCATCGCTGAAACGTCTTCTGCGGTCAAAACACTGACAGTCGGCATGGCCGTCATGGAGCTGGACCTTTCCGAAGCGCCGGTTGTGGTCTTTAAGAATGCTGGCAATGGCGGACTTAACGTTGTCTATCGCAGAAGTGACGGGAATATCGGGTGGGTCGATCCCTCGCTGGTAAGTAGCGCATCGTAATTTCTGAACTTCGTAGTATAATGGCGTGCGCGCTTTGCGCTGCCGAATTGCAATCATAGCGGATACAGACACGAGATATGGATCTCAGTGACCTTGTTACACCGGAAGCGATCATACCTGCGCTAAAGGTCAACAGCAAAAAACAGGTGATTCAGGAGATGGCTACGAAAGCCGCTGCAGTCACCGGTTTGACCGAAAGAGATATTTTCGACACCCTGCTACAGCGGGAAAGACTGGGTTCAACGGGCGTTGGACACGGTATTGCAATACCGCATGGCAAACTTGTTCGAATCGATAAAATCGTTGGCCTGTTCGCCCGACTGCAGAAGCCTATTGACTTTGAAGCGCTTGACGATCAACCGGTTGACCTGATTTTCGTCCTGTTAGCGCCTGAGGGCGCAGGCGCAGACCATCTCAAGGCGCTTGCTCGTATTGCACGGCTGCTGCGCAACAACGCCACGGCAACGAAGCTACGCGCGTCGACGAGCAGTAGCGCCATCTACGCCATCTTGACGGAAACGACTGAATCGGATGCCGCGTAATCTGCCGCGCATCCCTGCAGATGAACCATCTCCCTCAGTTTTCGGCGACGGCAATGGACTGTTGCTGCACGTCCAATGGTCCGCCATTAAATTTGGCGACCAGTGCACCAACACGAGCCTGATGAAACGATGGTGTGAGATGCTACTTCCCCGCTGTGCCATCTTTTCAGACCGCCAGCATACCGTCAAAAATCGGCAGAGAGAATTTTGCCAGACTCACGCTACCATTGTCGACATGTGATTGATTGATATTTGTCATTCAGCGACACTCTCTCGGAAAATCGCCTATACAATCTCGCAAAGAGGTAGACAAACTCTTTCAATCAGATGATTGAAGCTATCGCTTGGTTAATGAATAGTTTCTTCTCAATGACATAAACTGATCAACTTCTTGATCGCGACTGTAGCAAAAAGGTGAGCCTACGACATGAAGTCACGCGCCCAATCGCGGAGCAGCATTACAAATTCCGCGAAGAGTGCCTGCTTTAGTGAAGGCTCAACGTTCTGAGATCCGCTTCCCAAGCATTGGCAAGCGCGGCATCGTGACTGTCAGTTACAACGATAGGCGTCCCATCAGCCGCGATCAGAGCCCACAAGGTGGTCTCCGGGTCAAGATCAGGCGCATCCGGGATCAAACTGGCGACATCGGACGGACTCATTTGCCGTATGTAGGCAACATCACCAGCTCCCAATCCTGCCAACTCTTCCTGAGACATCGGCAGCGGTGTCATGTGCACATGGTCCATGATTTTTTCCTTATTGTTCCGGATTGTAGAGCCCCTGACAGAGCTACCGGAAAACTGGAGGTACTCTTAAACTTCGCCGGACGAAATTTCGATTTTTCGAACGATCCGTTCAGGTTCAGGACGCGCAAGGTCAATGGACAGAAGGCCATCTCTAAGATCTGCGCCAAGAACCTCGATACCGTCGGCAAGAACAAACGCACGTTGAAACTGTCGGGCCGCGATACCGCGATGCAAATAGTCACGCCCCTTGTCGTCGTTCTGGCGCCCTCTAATGACCAACTGGCTTTCCTCAACTGAGACATCAAGCTGATCCTGCGTAAATCCAGCAACTGCCAGCGTTATACGCATCAACTCGCCCCTGTGATCATTAGCAGGTATTCGCTCGATATTATAGGGCGGGTAGCCATCACTGGCCGCCTTGGACACACGGTCCAGCATTCTTTCTATGTCATCAAACCCCAATAGAAGCGGGCTTGAAAACGCTGTCAGACGCGACATTATTCAAAGTCCTTCAAGTCCAAGCGACCTTGACAACCGGACCCTTCACGGCATCCGGTGTGGCGCAATTGGTAGCGCCAAGTTCTATGCTAATATGGTACGGGACAGAGATCGGTTCAACCCGATAAAGCAATTGAACTTAAAAGACAAATAACATCGGACTGGCAGGATCGCCTCGCGTCTCCCAAAATCAAAGCATGGATATCCTGGTCGATAGCGCTCTTGTCGTCCGGATAATCAGGTCACAATCAAACAGATGATCGCCGCCCGCATCATCCGATCCAACACCCAACTTTGATAGCGGGAAGCGAACGAATCTACTGACGCCCGACACACCCGAACTCAGGAAATTCTGGTACAGAAACCGCAATGAAACATAAAAAGTTTGTCCACAGGTGCTTTCACGTGAACCTGTCGACCAGCGAGGATTTTAACCTTACCCGCAACCCGGGCCTCCAACTCCTCCCTGCTCTCACCAACAGGCGCACGGAGAAGGAATTCTACAGCTGCTGATCAAATAGCAAGTCTGTCGGTACTGAGATCGACGACCATCGCGCCACAGAGCACCGGATTGCTGTTTGCGTACATCTCCGCCAGCCGGTCCGCACAGTCCGTTGAATTCATCGACGATGATTCGATAAAAACGACACCAAAGGCCCGCTCCGGCTTTGGTATATGTTGGTTGCCACGTGAGAGCAAAACCAGCGACACCGCTGTGTAACTGATATAGTCGTCGTTTCTATATCAAAGACTGGGATGCTTGTTTGATCTCTTCCGTTCCCGTCTGGATGGTCTCTGTAGCGGTCGCAATTTCATTCATATTAGTAGTGATCGTAGTCACGCCATCGGATGCAGTCTGCATATTCGAGGATATTTCCTGGGTCACCGCTGATTGTTCTTCAACGGCTGCGGAAATCGTCGAGGAAATCTGGTTGATGTCTGCAATTATCTTGCTGATATCACCAATTGCCGAGACGGCATCCGACGTAGAAGACTGAATGCTTGTCGTGTGGCTGCTGATCGTTTCAGTTGCCTTCGACGTCTGGCTTGCCAGTTCCTTGACTTCTGTTGCGACAACAGCAAATCCACGTCCAGCTTCGCCCGCGCGTGCTGATTCAATCGTTGCATTCAACGCAAGAAGGTTGGTCTTTTCGGCAATGTCTGCAATGAGACTGACAACGTCACCGATCTCGTCTGCTGCTGAAGACAGACCGGAGATGATATTCCCCGTTTTCTCTGCATGGTTGACGGCGTCATTCGAGATTCCGAGAGCTTGAGCAACCTGGCGGCTGATTTCTTCCACAGATGCTGCCAGCTCTTCTGCACCTGATGCTACCGCCTGCACTGTGGTTGAAGTATCCTCTGCTGCTGACGCAGACGAGGAGGCTCCGCTGCTAGCCTGGGCAACCAATTGAGTGATACTGTCGAGATCCGCATCGATTTTCTGCTGGACCTCGGTTTTACGCATCCTGTCTTGTACCTGATCCGTCACATCTGTCGCAAATTTGATGACCTTAAAGGGAGCACCATTCCAGTCGAATATCGGATTGTAGGTTGCCTGAATCCAGAATTCGCGACCGCCCTTCGCGATACGCTTATATTCTGCAGCCTGAAACTTTCCTTCGCGAAGATCGTCCCAAAAACCAATATATTCTTCGCTGTTGTGCTCCGACGGATCGACAAATATGCGATGATGTTCTCCCTGAATTTCTTCAAGAGAATACCCGACTGCCGCGAGAAAATTATCGTTGGCTGTCAGGATCGTACCGTCCAACTCAAACTCGATGACTGCCTGGGCTTTGTGAATGGCAGCCAACTGGCCTTCATAATTTGCCGTCGCACGTTTTTGATCTGTAATATCAGACACCAATTTGATGACTTGAGTAACACGACCACCAGCGCCGACAATTGGATTGTAAGAGCCGTGCAACCAGAGTTCTTCACCGGCTTTGTTTCGGCGTTTGAATTCACCACTATAGAATTCGCCTTCTGCAAGGCGGCTCCAAAAAGATTGATAGTCTTGCGAAGCCTGAATTTCCTCCGGGACGAATATGCTGTGATGCTGTCCCTTGATTTCCGCCAACTCGTATCCGACCGCCTGCAAAAAATTTTCATTTGCATCCACTATTGTGCCATCGGGCTTAAATTCGATAATGGCTTGAGAACGCCGTAAAGCCGAAAGCTTTGCGTTACCGCTTGGTCCTCTTGATAGTAGTGACATTTGCGCCCCCCGCTTTGTCAAGAAACTGTGCAGTCAAGAGAATAGTCGCAGCAACGTTAATATTAGGTATAACTGTACGTTTAGTCGTGCATTTATATTTATTATTTTAATGCATGCATTATTTTTTACATATAACTACTTATGTGCATTCACTTATTTCAAACGAGTATACTATAATACTACCCCATTGTTTCAACGAACAAATGAAAGCAAACAACTTATCAAGGGCGGGATTTAAAGCGAAAAATTATTATGCAAACAAAATCAATACCTTAATTTGCAGATCGCGCGACGCTTCGAATAAACCTGAATTCTATGACATCACGTAGCAGTCAAGATTTCACAAAAGGTCTCAACTACTGAAATCGGCAGTCTCAATTTGGTAAAGAAGAATTTGGTGGAGCTAAGCGGAATCGAACCGCTGACCTCTTGAATGCCATTCAAGCGCTCTCCCAACTGAGCTATAGCCCCACTATGATCTTGCCCAGCTTTGGGGAGCCGGCGCATGTCGAGGGCGGAAAATAGCTCCGCCCACACAGATGTCAATAGCTTAAAGGCGCAATCGCCATGCTATCTATATAATCCTCAACGCGCACGCCCAACGCTATTTGTCAACGTCGTCGTCGTCGACTTCAACCACAATGCCCGGAACGTCTGCATCGCCATCTTCATCATCATCATCCAGGAAAACGTTCGAATCATCACTAATGGTAGTGTCGTCTTCCTCATCATCATCGATGTCGGCGATATCGTCATCACCCATTTGTTCGGCATCGGCATCTTCAAGCGAAATTACTTCGGTATCGGCATCATCGTCTTCTGCCTCCGCATTTTTCGCCACTTCCGGCTCTTCCGCCTTTTTCACTGGCGGTTCGGAGCGAACTTTGGCGGGTGTCGCCGCCACTGCCAGAACGAAGATATGGCCGCATTTGGGACAGGTGATCGGATCACGCGAGAGGTCATAATATTTTGTGCCGCAGCTGGAGCACAGTCTTTTGGTACCGAGTTCGGGTTTGGCCACGGTCAAACATCCTTGTCAGATTCGAGGTGCGGCTTCCATTACATGCCCAAGTGAGCCCTTGTCAAAATGAAATTGACATATATTCAGTCCTAACTGACAAGCCCTCACGAACTTGTCAATTGAGGGCTGGCAAGACACAGTCATGGCATGCTAGGAGAAACCCGAAAAAATGCCCTCCTATCGGGACAGAAAAAAATGGTCCACGCTTCATCCACATTGCCGATGACGGCACACCCGGGCCGGCCTTTGAAAGGCCGGATAACTGTACCCGGCGATAAGTCGATATCCCATCGCTCTCTGATATTCGGAACGCTGGCGGTCGGTCGGACACGCATCGAAGGTTTATTGGAGTCCGAAGATATCCTCAATACTGCGGCCGCAATGCGGTCTCTGGGTGCAACGGTGGAAAAGAACAGCGATGGCGTCTGGCTTGTTGACGGCGTGGGTATCGGTGCGCTCAAAGAGCCCGAAACTGTGTTGGATTTCGGTAATGCGGGAACGGGTGTCCGCCTCGTCATGGGAGTGGTCGGCTCCCATCCGATTTCTGCGACTTTTTCCGGCGATGCATCTCTCTCGGGCCGCCCGATGGGGCGGGTTCTCAATCCGCTGCGAGAAATCGGCACCGAGGTCATTGCCCGCAGTGGTGACAAACTTCCTTTGAGCCTACGCGGCCCCCAAACAGCGCTAGCGCAGACTTATCGTGTTCCAATGCCCTCAGCTCAGGTCAAGTCCGCAGTCCTTCTTGCCGGGCTCAATGCTCCGGGTATTACGACAGTCATTGAACCCGTTTTGACGCGAGATCACACAGAAAGGATGTTGATGGGGTTTGGTGCAAAACTTGATGTATCGACGGGCGAAAACGGCGAACGGATTATCGCCCTCCACGGCCAACCAGAATTGACCGCACAGGATATTATCGTTCCGGGAGATCCCAGTTCAGCCGCATTTCCGATCGTTGCCGCTCTCATCACTCCAGGTTCTGATCTGGTGGTTGAAAATGTCCTTCTCAATCCGCACCGCATCGGACTTCTGTTTACTCTGCGCGACATGGGAGCGGACATTCAGTTTGAGAACGAACGTGATACCGGCGGCGAAAAAATTGCCGACATTCACGTTAGGTACAGCAGCCTCAAGGGTGTCTCCGTCCCTGCCGATCGAGCGCCGTCAATGATCGATGAGTACCCGATTCTGGCAGTGGCCGCCGCATTCGCGGAAGGCGAAACGCGCATGAACGGACTTGAAGAACTCAGAGTGAAGGAATCGGACCGTCTTGCAGCGGTTGCCCGCGGCCTTGAAGCGAACGGGATTCCCTGCGCCGAAGGCGAGGACACGCTGTTCGTTACAGGCAAATCAGATCAGATCGGCGGCGGTACGGTTGTAACCCACCTGGATCATCGTATCGCCATGAGCTTCCTGGTATTGGGATTGGCTGCAAATCAGCCGATCACAGTGGATGACGGCTCACCGATTGCCACGAGTTTTCCTAACTTCCGTGACCTGATGGGGAAATTGGGCGGTTCAATCATCGTCAGGGAGGCCGATGCTGCGTGATCATCGCGATTGATGGACCGGCGGCATCCGGCAAAGGCACTCTGGCCCGGAAACTCGCCGCGCATTATGAATTGAAACATCTGGACACCGGCTTGCTTTACCGAGCCGTTGGACACCGGGTCCTTGCGGAGGGGGCGGATCCCGAAGATCCCGATGCGGCCATTGCGGCAGCAGAGCATCTGGACATTCGCCACCTCAGCTCGGATGAGTTGAGAGCTGAAGGTGTTGGCGAAGCGGCCTCAAAGGTTGCGGCCATTCCAAAAGTCAGAGCATTGTTGCTGAATTTCCAGCGGGTGTTCGCCAACGACGGCAATGGCGCCGTCCTCGACGGTCGCGACATAGGCACAGTTGTATGCCCGGACTCTGATGCAAAACTCTATGTTACAGCCTCAGCGACGACGCGGGCACAGCGGCGGTATGAGGAAATGCGAAGGAACGGCTGCAGGACCTCTTACGAAGAGATGTTGAGCGATATTCACCGCAGAGATGAGCGAGACTCCTCCAGAGCCAGCGCTCCATTGCAAAAAGCTGCCGATGCCCACTTGATTGATACCTCGGAAATGGATATAGAAACAGCGTTCCGAGCGGCGGTAGACATCGTGGATAGCATCAGGAACACATAGGTTCAAAGGGAATGCCTGTTGGCATTGCCCTTTTTTGTGTTTCGCGCCCAATACGATCTTTCCTGCCGTGACAGACGGTCAGACTTGTCTCGATTAGTGATGCGCCTGTCCCAAACACTGTCTTTCTCAGGAATTGATGGCTTCATGCTTTCCGCTCGCCGGCCGCTGTTTTGCAGCGGGTGTCCCTTTGGGAACAGGAAAGCTGAAGCGCGTATTAACACTAACCCCCGGCGCCGGCCGTATGGCCACCAGGAGCTTAAATGACTGAAACCAGTTTCGCCAATGAGGACTTTGCTGCCCTCCTTGAAGAATCATTTACCCAAACCGATCTCGCTGAAGGTTCCGTCGTCAAGGGAACTGTCGTCGGTTTTGAAAAAGACCTTGCTGTTATCGACGTTGGCCTGAAAGTCGAAGGGCGTATTCCGCTCAAAGAATTCGGCGCCAAGGCACGCGACGGCGAGATGAATGTCGGAGATACGGTCGAAGTTTACCTTGAGCGCGTGGAAAACGCGCTCGGTGAAGCGGTCTTGTCCCGCGACAAAGCACGCCGTGAAGAAAGCTGGGTTCGCCTGGAAGTGGCTTTCGAAGCCAATGAAAAGGTCACGGGACAGATCTTCAATCAGGTCAAGGGTGGATTTACCGTTGATCTTGATGGTGCCGTAGCCTTCTTGCCGCGGTCTCAGGTTGATATTCGTCCTGTTCGCGATGTACAGCCGCTGATGCATACACCGCAGCCGTTCCAGATTCTCAAAATGGACAAACGTCGCGGCAACATCGTTGTCTCCCGTCGTGTCGTTCTGGAAGAAACCCGTGCAGAACAGCGCTCCGAACTGGTTCAGAGCCTTGAAGAAGGTCAGACCGTCGAAGGCGTGGTCAAGAACATCACTGATTACGGTGCATTTGTTGATCTTGGCGGTATTGATGGCCTGCTTCATGTCACTGACATTGCATGGCGCCGTATCAACCACCCAAGCGAAGTGCTGACAATTGGCGAAACCGTCAAAGTCCAGATTATCCGGGTCAACCAGGAAACGCATCGTATCAGTCTTGGCATGAAGCAGCTTGAGACGGATCCTTGGGAAAGCATCGAAGCCAAGTATCCGCTTAGCGCAAAATTCACTGGCCGCGTGACCAACATCACCGATTACGGTGCATTTGTTGAGTTGGAGCCGGGCATTGAAGGTCTGATCCACGTTTCGGAAATGTCCTGGACCAAGAAAAACGTTCACCCCGGCAAGATTGTAGCGACTTCTCAGGAAGTTGAAGTGATGGTTCTGGAAGTGGATCCGGTTAAACGCCGCATTTCGCTTGGCCTGAAACAGACGCTTCAAAATCCTTGGGAAGCATTTGCAGAACAATTCCCGCAGGGCACCGAAGTCGAAGGCGAAGTCAAAAACAAAACCGAATTCGGTTTGTTCATTGGCTTGGACAACGACGTCGATGGCATGGTTCACCTGTCCGATCTCGACTGGAACCGTCCGGGCGAGCAGATGATAGAGGAATACAAAAAGAGCGATATCGTCAAAGCAGTCGTTCTGGATGTTGACGTGGAAAAAGAACGTATTTCTCTGGGTATCAAGCAGCTTGGTGGAGATCCGTTCGATACCGCAGCTGCCGGTGAGCTACGCCGTGGTTCAATTGTCACCTGCGAAGTTGTTGAAGTCAAAGACAGTGGCCTCGATGTGAAAATCGCGGACTCTGACGTGACTGCGTTCATCCGCCGCGCCGAGTTGGCACGAGACCGTGATGAGCAGCGGCCTGAAAAATATGCCGTCGGTGAAAAGTTCGATGCTCGCATCACCCAGTTCGACAAGAAGTCGCGTAAAGTGACTGTGTCGATCAAGGCACTGGAAGTTGCTGAAGAGAAAGAAGCCATTGCGCAATACGGCTCGACCGATGCCGGTGCGTCTCTGGGTGACATTCTCGGCGCAGCCCTGAAAGCCCGCGACGACGACTAAGCCGCAGGCGGAGCCGATGGCCCAGCAGAACAACAAACCCGCGCAATATTTGCGCGGGTTTTTTATTGTTCAGCAAAGCGTGTAGTCATTTTTTACGCGGTCGCACGTCGAACCGCGTCAATATTTGTCGACATAAAATGCCGATTCAGATCCTTCTGTCCTTGCCAATTGCGCTTTGCCCATTTAATCCACGCCAAGACACCCTAAATCAAGATCGCAAGGGACTGCAGCCAGCCGAAAAACCGTGGCGCCTTTGAAGCAAATGCGCTGACACTATCCAATCAGACCTTAAAACCGGCGAAATTGAATTTTTATTCGGAGAATTATCAAAATGGCTTTTGATGCGGACGTTCTGGTTGATCGAAGACGATTGCGTCGAAAACTCTCCTTCTGGCGCGTGTTTGCCTTCATTGCCCTCGCCGGTGCTCTGATTGCTGCATTGGCGTTCTTTGGCGGCTTCAATCAGTTTGAACGCAGCTCGTCCCATATTGCTCGTTTTTCAATCAGCGGGGTCATTTATGACAGTCGTCCGCAACTGGAAACGCTTGCCGAAATCGCCAAGAATGAGAATGTTAAAGGCGTGATCGTTGCCATAAACTCACCGGGTGGATCGACTGCGGGTGGAGAAGCTCTGTATAATGCACTGCGCGAACTGGCAGAGAAAAAGCCTGTTGTGGCGCAAATTGGAACCGTGGGTGCGTCGGCCGGCTACATGGTCGCACTTGCCTCGGACCATATCGTTGCGCGACGCAATACCATTACCGGCTCCATCGGTGTTTTGTTTCAATATGGCAATGCAGCAAAACTGATGGACACGATAGGGGTGTCGATGGACGCCGTCAAAAGTTCCCCCCTCAAGGCCGAGCCGACATTCTATGAAGCTGCAACCCCAGCGGCACGCGCCATGCTCGCTGATCTCGTGAACGACACCTATGACTGGTTCGTTGGTCTGGTCGCAGAACGCCGCAAACTAGACACAGCCAAAGCCCGTCAACTCAGCAACGGCCGCATATTTACCGGACATCAGGCACAAAAAGATGGGCTGGTTGATGCCCTTGGCGGTGAAGAGACCGCAGTGGCCTGGCTGGAAAAAGAAAAGAAGCTGGAAAAGGATCTCCCGATAGTTGATTGGCGCCCCCAGACTCAACAAAAGGGACTGCCGCTTGCTCAAGCAGTGAGCGGTTTTTTCTCGCAAGTCGTAAAATATGTCATATCCGACGGCCTGAATCAGCAATCCGGACTGATTTCACAAGGACTTGCGCTTGACGGGCTGGTGTCAGTTTGGCACGCTTCTGGTGGAATTCCCGAAAATAACAGTGGGGGGCGTGAATAATGATAAAATCAGAACTGGTTCAAATGATTGCCGAACAAAATCCACACCTGTATCAAAGGGACGTGGAGAACATTGTCAACGCCATTCTCGATGAGATCGTCGATGCGCTGGCCAACGGGGATAGGGTTGAGTTGCGCGGCTTCGGCGCTTTTTCGGTCAAGAACCGCCCGGCCAGAACGGGGCGCAATCCAAGAACCGGACAAAAGGTCGATGTGACCGAAAAATTTGTTCCGTTTTTCAAGACCGGCAAAGAAATGCGCGAGCGGTTGAACGACGGCGAAGACCCCAGCGACGATTAAACGAGAAATTGTGCAGTGCGGCGAATATTACAATCTTTAATCCTGCTTCCTATTTTGATAGTGATCATCGCGTTGGCGATTGCCAATCGATCTCCAGTCACTTTATCTCTTGATCCTTTCGCACCGGCAGAACCGGCGGTAGCGATTGAAAATATCCCGTTATTTGTCCTTTTGTTCGGTGCAATCCTGCTCGGCATTTTGCTGGGAGGGATCGGTTCCTGGCTTAGCCAGGGCAAGTGGCGCCGCAGGGCCAGAGACAGCCGTTACGAGGCTGCTAAACTGAAACAGGAAGCAGACACGCTAAAGCGGGCTGCACAGGGTTCGGACAAGCCGGCTCTTCCGGCTCCGGACGGACAGAAGGCTGCCTGACATTGCGCGTGATCCCGGCAGTTGAGATCAATCGCGTCTTGACCTTTCGGGAACTGATCGAGTGCCTGCGGGCCGCGTTCAGGTCCGACACGGTCTCCCCTGTGCGCCATCACCACGGGATCAGTCGTCCGGGCGGCGAAGATGCGACGCTCCTTCTAATGCCTGCGTGGACTGACTTTGTGTCTCAGGGCTCGACAACGCGCGGCTACATCGGCGTAAAACTGGTTTCGGTCTTCCCGGACAACCACATCCATAAAAGGCCCAGCGTCATGGGTACCTACATGCTCCTGTCCGGTCAAACGGGCGAGCCGCTTGCCGTGTTTGACGGCCAGTCATTGACTTTGTGGCGCACAGCCGCCGCATCGGCCCTGGCATCGGGATATCTCGCGCGTGACGACGCACATCGCCTGTTGATGGTCGGAGCAGGCGCATTAGCACCCTACCTGATCAAGGCCCATGCAAGTGTGCGACCGATCAGTGAAGTCATCATCTGGAACAGAAATCCCGCCAGCGCCGAGGCTTTGGCGGGCGCTTTGGATTTACCCGGCATATCTGTCCAAGCGAGCAGCGATCTGGAAGGAGCGGCAAGGGGTGCCGATGTCATCTCTTGTGCAACCATGTCCAGAGATCCCCTTGTTCAGGGAGAATGGCTTGCTCCGGGCACACATCTGGATCTTGTCGGCGGTTTCACGCCGGAGATGCGTGAAACCGACGATTTGTCGGTTGAAACGGCGCGACTGTTCGTCGACACGCGAGCAGGAGCCCTCCAGGAAGCGGGAGACATCGTTCAACCGTTGCAAAGCGGGCTTATTACCGAGCAGGATATCGCCGCCGATCTGTTCGAATTGTGTCGGGGAACAAAGGCCGGCCGTCGTCACTACAACCAGATAACCCTGTTCAAATCAGTGGGTGCTTCCATTGAAGACCTGGCCGCAGCCCAGCACATTTTCCTGAGAACCTGAATCCACTCACTTTCGGTTCAGCCGCATCTGGCCCTGGTTAACCGTCTGTGTTTTGAGCCGGTGTCATCCAGCCAATCGAAGCTCCGCACGGGTCTTTGATCAGGCCAATTCGCCCGACACCAGGCACATCAAATGCCGCGCGAAGCAGTGTTGCACCATTTTCAACCGCTTGCTTTAGGCGAGCATCGATGTCGTCAACAGCGATATAGGCAAACCAGTGGTCAGGCACGTTCTCATGGTCAGGCCCTTCCATTTGGAATATGCCGCCAAGTGGTTTTTCACCATCCATGGCGACCAGATATGTACCGCCGCTTTCCATGGTCATTTCATCAAATTTCCAGCCCAGGGACGTGCCGTAAAATTCGCGCGCCTTCTGAGCATCATGTGTCATCAGTTCATTCCAGTAGAAATTTCCGTGTGACCACATTTGACCAATCTCCTGCATACTCTGAAACTGTCGTCAGTTTATCTCAAAATCTTCAAACATGGGAAACCCATCACCCCACTTCACCTTCGGGAACAGCTATTGAGGCTGCGAGGGGAGCCGGTAGGCAGGAAAAGACCAGCCGAAAGCCAACGCACCTGCCCTGATCGTCAGAGCCAGTGCGAACCCCAGAAATGCAGCCAGGGGAGCCGGAATGTCGACCATCTGCAAGGCAACGAAGCCTGCGGCGCCGGCAAATGCAGCGCTGATATAGATTTCCCGTCTGAGCAGTACTGATGGCGTTCCTGCAATAACATCTCGAATAAGACCACCGAACGTGGCCGTCATTGCGCCCATAAGAATAGCCGCCAACAAGGATGTGTCAGCCTCAAGCGCCTTGGCTGCACCCATCACAGAATAACCGGCAAGCCCAAACGCATCCGCCCAGAGCAACAGTCTGTATCGACTCTCCGCGAGATGGGCGGTGAACCAGACAAGAATGGCAACAACAAAACAAATTATTATGTATCGGCTGTTGTCGATCCAGAAAATCGGTTCGCCAATCAGAAGATCCCGAAGCGTGCCGCCGCCCACGCCGGTCACCGCAGCGAAAAACATGAACGCGATCAGATCCAAATTATTGCGCGATGCTGCAAGCGCCCCAGTTGCGGCAAAAACTGCCACACCCAGATAGTCGAAAAATTGCACCATCTCAGGCATGGACGTTGTCGTTTTTTCTGGCGCATCGAGAAAACGGAGACTTTCCGTTTTCAGGAGTGCAGACACAGGCTAAGGCGTCAGGCCGTTTTATCAACACCGGGTGTGCCTTCATTGCCGTTGTCCTGTACAACGCCATCATCATCAGATGCTTGATCGGCATTTGTTGGCTTGAGTTCTTTGGGGCCACCCTTGGCAACGCCGACCATTGCAGGCCGTAATACCCGTTCGCCTATTTTATATCCCGATTGAACAACCTGCACGACGGTGCTGTTGGGTACATCAGGGTTGGGAACTTCGAACATCGCCTGATGAAAATTCGGATCGAATTTTTCACCTTCAGGATAAATACGCGCGACGCCGTGTTTGGTCAGCTGATTTTGCATTTCACGCTCGGTCAGAAGAACGCCTTCCAGCAAATTTTCCAGACCAGCATCCGCATTTGCCTTTGTTTCTTCCGGAACGGCTTCAAGCGCCCTTTGAAGGTTGTCACTCACCACAAGCATATCGCGCGCGAACGACGTCACGGCAAATTGCTTTGCGTCGCGCACTTCTTTTTCGGTTCTGCGCCGCAAATTTTCCATCTCGGCAACCACGCGAAGGACGCGGTCTTTCAGATCAGCTATTTCAGCCTGCGCCTCTTCAAGAGCCTCAAGACCTTCAATATCCTGTCCTTCCAGTGCAGCGTCTATGGATGCCTGCAGTTCATGCTCATCCATTTCCGCCTCATTGTTCTTATCGTCCGACATACATTTGTTTGCGGCAGACCATCGCTACCGC
The DNA here is from genome assembly GCA_039976075.1 of Stappiaceae bacterium. GTDB lineage: Bacteria > Pseudomonadota > Alphaproteobacteria > Rhizobiales > Stappiaceae > JBDWFY01. The sequence continues at coordinate 925,460 of JBDWFY010000013.1, read as the reverse complement.
CCCTCTTGTCTCTAGCATTTCTTCAACTGCTGAATGATGCAATTGCAGATTGGACTTAATCTCCCAAACTGCCAATTAGTATCAATCCACCTATAGCCAATCCGTTCAATCCGATCATTTGTAATGGCTGGATATCGGCAAAATGGCCGTCTACCCAGTCTTATCGGACAGTTTGTTGCCCATTATCGGCATCGCACATCCCGGCGTGACCTGCGCTGCAACTGTTGTGGACGCTTTTGCTTCCACAGAACAGAAAAATCAAGCCTTCTCAATGCATATTCAGAACGAAAATCCGCATGCGGTCGAATTTTCGCCGGATCTATGGGAACTGAAGCCAAAAAAGCGGATACCCGACGATCTTACCTCGCCGGGTATGCCAACCATTTGCGCATTTTCAGTGCCACCGGTCAGGTCGACGTGTTGATCCAGTCAACAAGTTTTCCCTTCGGCGCTGCACCAACCTGCGTTGCCACCAGTTCGCCACCCTTGAACATCATCAGGGTTGGAATGGATTTTACGCCGTACTTGATGGCAGTATTCTGGTTTTCATCGATATTGAGCTTGGCCACTTTGACTTTACCGCCCATTTCGGTGGCAATTTCTTCGAGAGCCGGAGCAATCATCTTGCACGGACCACACCATTCTGCCCAGAAATCTACAACGACAGGCTCTGATGAATTGATAACATCGTCGTCAAAGGATGCATCGGTAACTGTTTTAGTTGTCATTTAAGACCTCATTCTATTGCAGGAAATGCGCGCACCTATCACGCCCTGCGAGTCGAACAGAAGGTAGGTAGAGAACGACGCATCGTCAAGCAATTGAGTCATCACCAATGAAGGAGCGTGTGATTGGTTCCAGCGTAGATCCGTCGATTTCCATTAAAGTAGAGGATCTCGTCCACAAGAGGCCGGTTCTGATTTTATGTGTCGGATAGAGCGATTTCATCAGAAGGTAATAGATGCCCAATTGCGCAAGATAGGCAACAGGAACGTCTTTAGTGGTCGACGGCGGAGCATAATTGGATTTGAAATCAACGATGAGAACTTCATTCTCGCTGATAACAAGCCGATCGATTTTACCCGCCACTTCAAATGCCTTGCCGCTGACGCTTGTCAACGTACCGACCACCGACACTTCAGATCTACCTGCAGAGGAAAAGACATCGGCAAATCTTGGATCATCGAGATTGGTCAGGACTTCCCGGATTAACTCATCCCGATCTTTTGATGATAAGGATCCGGACTCGCGTTCCGCCAACCTTTGGGCCACCTGCTCACGGTCCGTCGGTTCAATGTCAGGCAGCAGCTCGAACAGCTGATGCATCAATGTTCCCCGAGCTCGTGCCTTTTCAGCGTGATCCAGCGTCACGGCAACAGCACCTTGCGTCCATTCATCGCTCTCCGGTGCCTCGCCCGAAATCAATTCCATCGCATTGGAGGGTACGAGGCGGCGTTTTCTAGGCAAAGATTTTACCGGTTTGTCGAACCAGTCCGGCATGGGTTCACCCGCATAACCCGCTTTTTGCGGTGGCAAATCATCGACTGTCTGCTCGCCAGCGCGTTTGCCGGGAGATTGCCAGCGCCAATACGCGACGTCTCCCTCTGCCGTCAGAACTTCTTCTGCATCCGGCTCAAGCGCATTTTGAACAAGTGAATGCCAGCAATCTTCCGAGACGCCGGTTTTCGGCGCCCAACCGCAAACAATCAGTTGATCCTCCGCCCGGGTCATTGCCACATACAGCAACCGCCGATATTCCTCCCGAGCCTTTTCCTGTCCACCGATCAGCTGTTCGACAGCCCATGTAGGGCGATCTACCTTTGATGGCAACCAGACCAGCGCCGGGGAGGAAAGAGGGTCGTCGGATGATTTTTCCAAAATAGCGGGATCGTGACTGGCATGAACCGGCTTTGAACCGGTATCGACCAGAAACACGACTTTTGCTTCAAGACCCTTCGCACCATGAACGGTCATAATGCGAAGCAAGTCGGCGTCTGCGGACAGTTCGCGCTTGATCTGAGTGGGCGCTGCCTCAAGCCAGTCCAGGAATCCTTCAAGAACAGGAATGCCCTGACTTTCATAGTCAAGAGTCAGTGCAAGAAACTCATCCAGAACGTCGTCAACTTCAGCGCCCAGACGCGCTCTGAAAGCGTATCGCCCGTCATCGATTCCAAGCACGCGACTGAAAAATTCAAAAGGCGGCATGAATTCAGCCCGATCACGCCAGTCAGACAAGCGCTTATGGACCGACCTGAAAAACAGATCTTCTTCGCCCTTGCGTGCCAGTTCTGAAAACAACAGTGAAGAGCGGTCGTGCGCCAGATCAAATAACTGTTCTTCGTTAAGGCCAATCAACGGGCTTTTCAGAATTGTCGCCAACGACAAATCATCTTCAGTCAGCAGAATAAACCGGCCCAGAGCAATCAAATCCTTGACCACGATGTGATCCGTCAAAACAAGACGATCGCTGCCGGCAACCGGAACGTCGCGCGATTTGAGCGCACGGTTGAGGGCCTCTATGAATGGTCCACGTTTACGCATGAGAACCAGAATATCTCCGGCTCGGCTTTGTCCGGAAGAAATCATGCCGGATATCCTGTCGGCCATTCTCTCAGCGAGCCGAACAATCGGCGATCCCGCTCCTTCCCGATCTATCGGGGCGGTCCAATCATCGCTGGGTTCGCTTTCAAGCGGCAGTTCAGGTGACCAGATTTCAATCAGACCGGGCTCCAGATTACGGATACCCTCGTGGACGGTCGGCTCAAACTCCTGAGAAAGCCCTCGATAGGTTTCCTCGGTTGAAAAAACAGAATCCACTGCTCCCAGTACATCATTTGTGGAACGAAACGACAGGTTGAGGCGGATATCGTTGAAAGTCTGTTTAGCCGCAGTGGCCTGCTTCAAAAACAATTTGCGCATGTTCGCAAAATAAGCCGGTTCCGCCCCCTGAAATGAATAGATCGACTGTTTCTCATCGCCAACGGCGAAGACAGTCCGGACGGTCGGTCGAGCGCCATGACCTGAGAAAAACTCGCCAGCAAGGGCGGTAATGATCTCCCATTGTCGGGGACTGGTATCCTGCGCTTCGTCAACCAGAATATGATCCAGGCCGTTGTCCAGCTTGTACTGAACCCAGAGCGCAGCATCGCCCTGAGACAGCAACGTTGCCGTGCGAACAACCAGATCCTCAAAATCGAGCAATCCCAGCTCGGCTTTTTGCCGTTCATAGGCGGCGCGTACTGCATTTGCCAGATAGAGCAGCGACTGCGTGCCCGTCATCGTGATCAATGCCTTGCGCCGTTCTAGAATGGCCAGAAGCCTTGTTTGCTCCTCAAGAAGCTGATCTGCAAGCTGCGGGTGATGAGCCAGAACCGCCTTGGTTACGAGGCGCTTTGCGGGTTCAGCCGATTTGGTGAGAAACACCGACAACCATAATTTTCGCTTTTCGCCGATATCTGCGGCATTGGCGGCGCCAAGCACCAGATCCGCCTTTTTCTGATCGGATTTCGACCCTTCTGACAGCGCCTGAGCAAGCGATAGCCATGTCGATCTGCTGATTATGGGTGAGTTGACGATATCAAGATCATTACTTTCAAGGCTTTCACCCAACTTAAGGCCAAGCTCTGAACGCAGATTTTCAATAGCCTGCTGAAGACCGCCATGAGCACTGATCCAGCGCTGCAAAACATCGCGCTTGGAAATAACTTCATTAATCGCTTCTTCAACTGCAAAATCCGACATCAGATCGATTAGTTCGGCAAGAGCCGCACCTGCATCGCTCTCCGGATGTTCCATGGCCTGCCGTAGTATGTGAGCCCGCCCAGCCTCCAGCATTTCATTTTGCAGCCGCTCATCAAGGACGGAAAAATGTCCGGCAACATCAGCTTCAAGCGGGAACTGATGCAGCAGTGCCTCGCAGAACGCATGGATGGTCTGGATCTTCAATCCGCCAGGAGTTTCAAGCGCACGCGCGAACAGGCGACGTGCCCTCGACAACTCCTTTTTGGGTGGGATTTTCCCTTCAATTGCCAAAATTTCCTTGGCCAGCGCACTGTCGTCCCGCGTTGCCCAGGACCCCAGGATCCTGAACACCCGAGTGGACATTTCCGCAGCGGCGGCTTTTGTAAACGTCAAACAGAGTATTCGCGCCGGATCAGTTCCATTCAGCAAAAGTCTCACTACGCGCTGGGCAAGCACGAAGGTTTTGCCTGATCCTGCGTTAGCACTCACCCATGCGGACGCTTCCGGCTGGGATGCCCGGTTTTGTTTTGCCAATGTTTCGGAAGGAACAGAGATCATGGCTCGGCCTCGCTGTCAGCGCCAACTGACCATTCCTGCACCCGGGCAAGATGATCATACGGCGCCGCGAAGGAGAGCTCTTTGAACACCCGTGCACGTGAGAGATATCCCATTTCCGGATTCTGGTAGGTTCCGATCAGGCGCGTCAATCGATGAAGCGCGTCCGAAGCGAGTTCATCTATCGTCTGATCCTTGGGCGACCGGTTTTTGTAAGAACCCGCCTCTCGCCCGCCGCTTAGAACAACATAAGCCAGCTCGGAAATCGGGCGGCCTTTATCAATGCCCGAAAAACCGGAATTTTTTACTATCGCGGCCTCGAGTGGCAGTTGCGGTGACAACAGCGCCTCTACTTGTTTGATGCTGGGCGCCTGACCTGTCTTGTAGTCGATCAAACCCAGGGTGCCGTCAAGTTTCAGATCGATGCGATCTGCCCGCCCGACAAGCTCGAACGACCGACCCGCGATCCTGATCGTCATCACGCCGCGACATTCAAGAAAGCGCCGGTCAATTGAGTGCGAACGGTACTGTTCAAAAGAATGAACAAACCAATCCGCGACACGCAGAAACCGGGGCCACCAAAGCGCATGAACTTCTGGAAAAGCCTGCAACGGTAAAAATCGCTCCCAGCCCAGAGAGACAAGATCTGCCAATGCGGCCTCATCGAAGGGTCCGGTCCACCGCTTAAGGAACTCGGCCAGACAGTCATGGATGATCGATCCTTTTTCCGCAGCTCCCGGGCTCGCACCAATTGGATCGAGCGGCTCCAGCCCCAGAATACGGCGCGCATAGATTGCATAAGGATCCCGTATCCAAGTTTCGATCTCGGTGACAGAAAGCCTCGAAGGTCGACTGGACACTGGCGGCTTCGGGCGCGGTCGCTGCGCCGTTTTCGGTGGCCCGGCCGGTTGATCCATCAAACGTGCCCAGTGGGTATATTTCAATCCCTGGTGTCGTAAACTCTCCCCGACGGTGTCACCTGCCACCGTCAACAGGCGTTGTACCCATCTGGAGGTAACAGTGGGTGCCCCCCCTGATCGTTTTGAACGGGACAGGACAACGCGCTTTACCCCAAGACTTTGCGTGAAGTCGTGGGCAGCAAGACCGATCCTCCGCTCGGGCGGTTCCAGACCGATTTCCCCCCGCATCGGCCTGTTCAGCCAGGGATCATTGCGGGTTGCGCCGGGCCAACTCCCTTCATTTAATCCTGCAAGCACCACCATATCCGGCCAGTGCAGTCGCGCTTCAAGCGGTCCCCAGATATGAATGCGGGGATCTGCCGGACGTTGTGAGCGCACTGGAACACCGACCAAAAGGGCATCCAGTAACGCGGGCCATTCCGGCGGGCGCACGGCAAGGCCACCGTTACCTTCTTCCACAAGGGCCTTCATCAGGCGCACGAGTGCCTCCCCTGCCTCGCCATCAAAAAGGTTGCTATCAACACCCTCTTCATCTGCTCCTACGGATCTCAGAACCTGCAAGGTGCGAAACGAAAGATCGTCGACAGTCAAAGCAGACCGCTCAGAAGCCAATTCGGTCAAGGGCTTCAAAGCGGCACCGAAGCGCTCGACAAGCGTGTCAATCCGCTGCCAGTCTTCGTCGGACAGCTTTCGCCAGCCAGGAAGGTACCGGTCAGTTTGCTGATCATTTTTTGCCGTCGCTATTGCGGCGATCAACCCGCTTATCCCAGCTTCCGGACGGGGGCCACGCAGGACAGCGCGCTCAAGCGCCCTTGCAGCGCGCCGCACGTCGAAAACCGGCAACCCGAATCTGGCAAGAGGATGCTTCAGCAACGCCAGCAGTTGAACCGGACGTGCGCCTTGCAACGCGACACGCGTGATCAGACGCCCAAGCACCGCCGGGGGAGTCTGATCCAGCGGACGACCCGCCGAATCATCAACATCCATTCCCCAACGCTGCAATTCAACAGCAACCCGCCGTGCCAGCGTCCGACTGGGCGAAATGAGTGCCGCTGTTTCACCGTTTTCGACGGCCTCCCGCAATGCCAGAGCAACGCACTGTGCCTCCTGGATATCTCCGTCTGCTTCAACCAGGGCACAACCTTCAAACGCCACAAGGCGTTGCTGCGCCCCCATGCTCTGATCAAGCTCAATCCAGGCATCCGTTGTTTCGACCGGGCGCATCGCTTCGCTGACGATACGGTCCCTCAGAGCCGCGCCCGCGGTCGGGGCCTCGTCCAATGAACAAACATCGCTCCTGTTGACGCCAAGAAGGGTCAGCAGGCGCTTCAGCCCATATTGTGGATGACCGGGACTGGTCATTCCGCAGATCGAATGGCTGGCTTGCGTCTCGGCGGACCGGTCGAGGCTTTCCCAACTCCTTTCATCCAGCGTCATATCGACACCGGGCAGAACGACCGCACCATTTTTCAACCCGGCAATTGTCTTTAACAATGCAGCAGTCGCCGGAATTGTGCCGGTCGACCCTGCAGCAATTACCGGACCTGAAGGCGGGTGGAGGTTGAGCCGTGCAGTCTCTCGCCGGATCATGGCTGACCGGTGCGCACTGGGGTCCATGGCGCCGCGTTCTTCAAGGTAGGCCGGCCAGGCATTGACGGCAATCTGTAGAAACTCCAGCGTCATCTGCCAGTAGTGCGCATGCTCCTCCGGAACGACCTTGGTGAGTGCGCTCCATTCAATCTCTTCCGATTCAACCTGGTCCATCAGCGCGAGCAGGTCTTGTGCCAACCAGGCGGCATCAGCTGGCGATGCGGGAAAGGACGGTTTCACACTGCTCTCTTCGAGCCTTTGAACCTGCCGTTTGCTGACTTCCGACCACCCGAGAATAAGCCGGGTCATGGCTAGCCGCCTTTCCAGCGGACTGATGGGTGGTGGCAGATCCGGCAAAAGCGGGTCCGAGTGCAGAAGATAATGGGCTTCATCGACGTCGCCCAGCGGACGTATCGTCGGTAAAATTACGGCCGCCCCTGATGCCCTGCGTCTTAGAATATCAGCGAACGTGCGGGCCGCACGACGTGTGGGGAGAAAAATGGTTACATCGGACAGGAGGGACCAGTCATCCCTGATCGTGAACCCCGGAATGAGTCGCCCGTCAAGAAGAGCATCCGCAAGAGTTCCCAGAAATGAAGCCGAGGACGGTATGGAGTAGATTCGTGCATGAGTTTCACCCCCGTCAGCCGTTCGGTCTTTGCCTTCATTCGCCGCACGTGGTTCCATCACATCTTATACCAAAGGAAATCGGATGTAGGTCATTCTTGGGTGCTTTTGGTATTACGCCGCACTTTCCAAAACAGCACGATTGGCAGCCTCGATGGCATCAGGTGTCCCCACATGTAACCAGAGACCATCCATGAGAGCGCCGTAAAGTCGATCTTTGGCCAGGAGTTTGTCAAAAACCCGGTTCATGGAGAAGCGTCCGGGCTCTTCGTCCTCAAGCGCCCGCGGATGAACCAGATAAACTCCGGCATAAACATAGGGCGATACTGTCCGTTCGGTACGACGGCTCAGCAAGCCTTCCTTGCTCATCGAAAAATCACCGGCGCCGGAATAGCCAATGCTCGAAACCGTGGGTGCCAGCATCAGGAGCATATCCATCTTGTCGCCATCCCAGGCATCGATCAGCATCTCCAGATTGGGACGGACGCCCTCAATCCAAAAACTGTCGGTGTTGATGACAAAGAACGGTGAAGATCCCAACTCCGGAAGTGCCTTGATGACGCCGCCACCGGTTTCAAGCAAGGCATCTCGCTCATCAGAGACAACTATGTTGGGGGTCTGCCGTTTACTGACATGCACTTCCACCAGGTCCGCCAGGTAGTGAACATTGACGACCGCCGTCTCAACACCCGCTGCCGCAAGCCGATCCAGCCCATGGTCGATCATTGACTGACCGCCAACTTCGATCAACGGCTTGGGTGTCGTCGCAGTTACAGGCCGCATTCTTTTGCCGATACCAGCGGCAAGAACCATCGCAAATTTTGGCTGAATTCCAGCGGACATATTCATTAAACACCCTGTGATTCAAATTCTATTCGCATCAATCCAGCCTTCTTCTTCATAACAGGCTTTCAAATCAGAAAGAACGGGATGGGTCAGGCAGTGTTCCAGATAGTCAAACACTCTGGGCAAGTGCGCAAGATATTGCTTCTTTCCATCGCGATTTGACAAGCGTATGAACAATCCAGCAATTTTCGTAATCCGCTGAGCCGCAGCGATGGCCAGAGATTTTCGCAATTCCTCTTCGTCTACGGCAGCACCCAATAATTCCCGGACAGCGCAATAGCGAGCAATCAACTCGTCCCGCAGGTTAGGTTCGATAGTGACGCGCGCATCATATACCAGCGAGCCCAGATCGTAGGCTGACGGCCCTATGACTGCGTCCTGAAAGTCGATGAGCCCAATGCGATCATTGCCTTTCTCGCCAGGCCGCCACAACAGGTTTGGTGAGTGAAAATCACGCAGTACCAAACTTCGTTCCGCGCCCGAAAGAATATCGATCAACGTTGACCAACAGCCCAGAAAGCGCCGACGTGGGCCGTGCGCAATCTGTTCCTGCCGCTCTTGCGCAACATACCAATCGAGAAATATTTCCACCTCAATCATCAGCGCATCGCGGTCGTAGGATGGAACCTGGTAGTGGGTTCCATCGGGCATTGGCAGCATATCGGGCCAGGATCGGCTATGGTGAAATGCAAGAATATCGATCGCTGCCAGATAGCGCTCGGCGACTGGCCGTCCATCCTTGGCGATTGTCTGATCGCCAAGGTGTTCAAGCAACAAAAGTCCGGCATCAAGATCTGTGCCAAGCAACGCCGGGACTCGTAATTTTGCCTGCGCCAATGCGATATCGATGGCAATAAATGGATGCACTGTCCGGGTAATGTTCGCGATTTCACTGTAGGCGCGCCCATCTTTCACAATCGGATCCAGGGGTCGCTCCGGGGCGTTCATTAAAATCGCCGTCCGTCCGCCATCAGAAATCACCTCATATTGACGGTAGGAGGCGTCCCCCTGCAAAAAATGACGCCGGGCCGATGGCCACCCATTTCCATTCAGAAACTCACGAATTCGGGCACTGCGCGTAATGCGCTCCCGCCACTTTTCGGCATCTCCAAAAAATCGAAACTTTCTTTTCCCGTCTTCCATCCCGGTTTCAATGGAGACCCAAAGCGTATCGGAGGGCAGGAAATCGCCGGCCTTGTCAGGCCATTCAATCAAAGAAACAGCGTCCGAAATCTGATCATCGAATCCCAGCTCGATGAGTTCATCAGGATCAGACAACCGGTAAAGATCAAAATGAGCAACTTCCAACCGCTCCAACGCATAGGGTTGAACAAGCGTGAATGTCGGACTGGGTACTTCAAGTTCGTCATCTTTGGCGAGGGCCCGCAGCACGGCGCGGCAGAAAGTGGTCTTTCCCGCGCCCAGTGTGCCGGATAAGGCAACCACATCTCCGGGCAACAGGATGACCGCAAGGTCCTCCGCCAAAGCATGCGTCTCACTTTCATCGGATATGTCGACTGCAAGAAGCGGATTGACGTTTTTCATAAAAAACTCAGCCGTCTATTCCGCGGCCTGACGTCCATCCACTTTGGCATGGATGGGAAAGGCAACGCTGATTTCCGTTCCCTGCCCTTCTTTGGACTGAATTTCCACCCGGCCGCCATGGAGCTCCACAAAACTTTTGACAATCGCAAGGCCAAGCCCCGCTCCCCGACGCTTGGCGCCATGTCCCTGTCCCACAAATCGATCGAACACTTCTGCCATCATTGCTTGCGAAATGCCACAACCGTGATCGCGCACGGAAAACCGGACGTCCTCATCACCCCGGCTGCAGGTAACTTCGACGACACCGCCTTCATCGGAAAAACGAATGGCGTTGGAAATCAGATTGTACAGCACCTGGCGAACCCGCCGTTCATCGGCAACCAGTGTTCCAATACCGTCCGGAACCTGCGTTCGGAGCGCCATGTTGGACTCTGCAAGTCGGTCCTTAATTCCCTCAACTGCCGCGACGACGGTTTCCTGAATATCAACCTGGCCCAGGTCAAGCTCCATGATCCCGGCATCAATCGTGGCGAGATCAAGAATATCGTTGATGATGGCCAGCAGCGCTGAAGACGACGACATGATGTAGTCTGTGTATTCGCTTTGCTTTTCCGTCAACGGACCAAACTTGGGGTCCGACAGCAACTGAGCGAAGCCAATGATATTGGTCAGAGGTGACCGCAATTCGTAGGATACGTGCTGGATGAAGGTGTTCTTGAGCTGATCCGCTTCCTGCAGCGCTTCGTTCTTTTCAATCAAGGCCCGTTCAACATTGACCGTGTCAGTAACGTTCACGAACGTAATCAGCGTACCACCATCGGGCAACGGCACCGTGGCATAGTCGATCACACGCCCATCCTGGCGTTCGAGACGCCCGCTGGCATTGGTTCTGTTATCTGCCAGACTGGTGACGGCCATAACCAGTCGCGACCACAATTTGGCTTCCGTGGGGCCTTTCGCCTGACCTGCAATTGCAGATATATGCGGGCTCGCATCGAGATTTTCCGGCGCTTGCCGCCAGATATCGGCAAAAGCGGGGTTCCACAGCCGCAACTTGCCATCCGAGCCAAACACAGCAACCGCTTCGGTCAAATGATCGAGCGTTTCTCCTTGCACTCGGGTCAGCGCGTTAAAGCGGCTTTCAAGATCGAGCTGTTCGGTGACATTTTCATAGATATAAGTAACCCCGCCCTGGGGATGGGGGTTGGCGATGACGCGCAAGGTCCGCCCGTCCGGCAGATGCCACCAGAATTCCTGAGCTTCCAACGAGCGGTAGCTCTCCAGCAGCTTATTCCGCCACTTCCGGTAATCGGCCTGCTCCGGCAACTTCCGCTGAGCACGCAATTCGTCCAGGACCGCACCATCTTCAGGGCGTCCTTCAAGGAACACATCGTCCAGGTCCCACAACGCAGCAAAGGCGGCATTGTGAAACTGCAAACGACGATCGGCGCCAAAAATCGCAACAGCGGTTGCCAGCTGATCGAGCGTTCGGGCGTGAAAGTCAACAATGCGCCGCAACTCGGCCTGCACCTGTTCCAGATCGCTGACATCGATTGCAGCACCCGCCGATCCGGTTTCGGTTGATGCATCATAAATATCGAATATGCGACGCGACTCTCCCGCAACGACCGGAAGGCGTTTCGTGAACAGGCCATCGGCATCCCGCTGACCTTCCATCCCTCCCCGTGCTGAGGAATCCAGGAATTCCATATTCTTGTCCACCACATCCGCGGCAGTTGATGCTTCAACCGCTCGGACATAGGCGTCATTGACCCACGCCAACTTGCCTTCTCGATCTCTCAGCCAGGCGGGGCCGGACATCGCATCAAGCAGATGGGTCAGAATCGCGTTCTTTTCCAGCAGGCGGTTATGCGTTTCTTCCAGCTGCGCATGTGCCTGTCGTTCACCGGTCAGATCGCGCAGGCGCACAACGGCCCAGCCACCGGCAGTACGGGCAGATGCTTCAAGGTACGTTCCCGAACGGGTCTTCAATGTTACACTGAACGGTGCACCGTGTTGTCTTAACGACAGGATGCCTCCATCCATTTCACCCGCGCTTTGGGGCGTCAGCCATGTTCCGAAGGCCAGCATGTTGGCAGAATCACGCGGAGCGCCACTTTGTTCAGGCAGATTACCCAGAATGATCGGCTCTTCAGGAGAGCCGTCCCAAACGATCAATCGTTGGTCATCCGTCTCGAGCATTGCTTCAAGACGATCTATTCTGGTTCTGAGATCGGCGTTGTTTTCCCTGTGAAAAAACTCCAGTTTCTCAGCTTTGTTTCGGCTCCGCATCAATAAAAAGGCACTGAATACCGCAAAACTCATTACGCCTGCGATTGCACTGATTGCGGCAACCTCGATTGCGCTGATATCACCCGGTTCGGCACCGGGTAGTGCAGACATAGCTGTCGCGGACTTCGCCGATACCAATACGGCCAAGGTGCTGACACCTGATAGAATCCGTCTGCGTGGTGCAGCGAATAGCCGCTTACACCCCCCACCGCACACCGGCATGTACAAAGTCCTCTTTTACCGCATTGTGACCCAAAAAATGGGTGATCGGAAGCTTAAAAGGCCCCAGAATTGCTACCGATTCGCATCACCATAACCTGTTTGAGATTCGGGCAGAAGAGTCGAAGGTTTCTAAAAAGTTAAAGGGGCCTGTAAGACACAGGCCCCTTTGAGGTCAGCTCGGTATGAAACCGCTAAATTCCGGCGATTTCAGCCTGAGGATTATTGTGAATAACTTTACCTCAGATACCGCTTAGTACTTATAAAGTTCCGATTTATACGGGCCCGCTTTATCGATACCCAGATATTCCGACTGTTCGTCGGTGAGTGTCGTGAGTTCGACACCCAGCTTCTCGAGATGCAGCGTGGCAACTTTCTCATCGAGATGCTTGGGAAGCACAGACACTTCATTTTTATAATTGGACCCGTTCTGCCAAAGTTCGATCTGTGCCAGAACCTGGTTGGTAAAGCTGGCAGACATCACGAAACTTGGATGCCCCGTCGCATTACCCAGATTAACCAGACGTCCTTCTGAAAGCAGAAGGATGCGGCTTTCATCCGGAAACTCGATCATGTCGACCTGTGGCTTCACGTTCTGCCACTTGAAATTCCGCAGCCCCGCCACCTGAATCTCGTTGTCGAAATGGCCGATGTTACAGACAATCGCCATGTCTTTCATCGCCCGCATATGGTCGACTGTGATCACGTCTTTGTTGCCGGTGGTCGTTACAAAAATATCGCCGTCAGAAGCGACATCATCTAGCACTTTGACGGCAAAACCGTCCATCGCAGCCTGCAACGCACAGATCGGATCGATTTCGGTTACAACGACACGGGCGCCTGCACCGCGTAGCGATTGCGCCGATCCTTTACCGACATCACCATAACCGCACACGACAGCCACTTTACCGGCCATCATGACGTCGGTTGCCCGTCTGATACCGTCGACCAGCGATTCCCGACAGCCGTAACGGTTGTCGAATTTGGATTTTGTCACCGAGTCATTGACATTGATTGCCGGGAACGGGAGATCGCCACGCTGCTGCATTTGATAAAGACGCATCACACCCGTTGTGGTCTCTTCCGATACACCACGGATCGATTCTCTTACTTTGGAAAACCAGCCCGGATTCTTTTCAAGCCGCCGTTTTATCGTCGCATAGAGGGCTTCTTCCTCTTCATTCTCGGGATTATCCAGAACGCTGGGATCACTTTCCGCCTTTGCCCCGAGCAGTATAAGCAGTGTCGCATCACCGCCGTCATCCAGGATCAAATTCGCTGTTTCACCATTTCCCCAATCGAAAATCTTGTCCGCATAGTCCCAGTATTCCTCAAGCGTCTCGCCTTTTTCAGCGAAAACAGGAATTCCCGCGGCAGCAATGGCGGATGCAGCATGGTCCTGTGTGGAGAAAATATTACACGATGCCCAGCGAACTTCTGCGCCAAGCGCAACCAGTGTTTCGATCAAAACAGCGGTCTGAATTGTCATGTGCAGTGACCCGGCAATGCGAGCGCCTTTCAGCGGCTGCGATGCTGCCAGATCCGCTCGGCAAGACATCAATCCCGGCATTTCGGTTTCGGCAATCGTGATCTCAGTCCGGCCCCAATCGGCCAGACTGATGTCCTTAACTTTATAATCAGTGACAGTGTTCATTCAGATCGTCCTACAAAGACGCCCATCAATCGGGCTGGAATCAAACAAGATGAGATACAGTCGTTGGCCCGCCTTATAGCGCGCCTCGAAATATAGAGCAATAAGGATATAAAGATTTCTTTATATGATTAATATCAGTCGAAAAATACGACCAATCAATCCGCTTCGCCAAAACCGCTTTCAACAAGATCAGTGATGGCCACCAGTACAGCATGAGCCTCACGACCTTCGGCACAAACATTGATCGAGCAACCGGGACTGGCCGCAAGCATCATCAGTCCCATGATCGAGTTACCTCCAACCGACTGACCATCTTTGGAAACGGTCACATGCGCATCAAATGTTTCAACCAGTTTCACCAATTTTGCAGAAGCGCGTGCATGAAGCCCCCGGCGGTTGACTATCAAAAGGCGGCACTCCGGCGCACCCTCAATTTCCTGGGGCTGGAGATTGGCAACTTCCGGAGACTGGAGACCGGGACGTTTATTGTCCTGATCGCTCATTGGCCCGACAAAACCTGAGAGGCAACAGAAATATATTTTTGACCTGCCTTCTTCGCTTCATCAACGGCATCAGCCAACTCTTTGTCCTCACGAACACTCGCCAGTTTGATCAGCATCGGCAAGTTAACGCCGGCGACGACCTCGACGGATGCTCCGTCCATAACCGAGATGGCAAGATTTGATGGCGTTCCACCAAACATATCAGTCAACAGAACCACGCCAGAGCCGTCATTCACTTCCTGAACAGCATTTAATATGTCCTGTCGGCGCTGCTCCATATCGTCATCAGGACCAATCGATATCGTCGAGACACGCTCTTGCGGGCCAACGACATGTTCCAGAGCTGACCTGAATTCTTCGGCCAACCTTCCATGGGTGACGAGAACAAGTCCGATCATTGTTCACCGGATCCCTTCACTACTTGGACCAACTGCATTCGGCCTTTAACACCCCTGTTTGAACTTGGCGACGCCTACCACACACCTATAGTGTGGCCGGCCACCTTTATCAATCAATCGCCAGAAACCATCTCAAACGCGATCGAGCTGATCTTCCATCTTGGCGAGCCTTTGAATGAGTACAAGAGAAAACCGCGTGTGGCATCGAAAAAATCAGGATTTTCGTTGATATCCGTTGATCACCGCCTCTGATAGACGCAACATCGCACCTGTGTTTTCAAACGAAACAGGTTGTCGAGGCAAAACCACTCCCTGTATTGAGCAATGTAAGCTGCTTTCTTCCGGCATTCGTTGCACATCATCGTCTTTTACAATGTCTATCACACAGTGCAGAACGACCGACGGTTCATGCGCGACCTTAATGATCCCCAATCCGTAAATTTCAGCGTGCCCGACAATGGATTCAGGCGCTGAAGCGATCAGCCGGGAATCAGCTACATCAAGCAAAACGCGATCATCGCTGACAAACGCTGCAAATTTCCCCTCGCGGCGCGCTGAAGAAATCAGCATCCCGGCCAACGTTGATTTGCCCGCTCCCGACTTGCCACGAATAAGAACACCCCGTCGCCCGTAAACGATTGCCGAAGCATGAATCGTCATGAGGATCCATTTTTCTGTGCAGCGGGAAGCTCAACAACAAAACGAGCGCCTTCGATAATTTCTTCGCCGGAATGTTCATGTCGCGTCCGGTTCAGAGCCCAGATGCTCCCATTATGAGCTTCAATAATCTGGCGAGATATCGAAAGCCCCAGACCCGAGTTATTGCCAAATGCCTCGCCTTCGGGACGATCAGTATAAAATCGTTCGAAAATCCGGTCGACACGCTCCGCCTGAATTCCCGGACCGTCATCATCAACCGTTATTGTAATGACATTCTTGCGGCGGATTGCAGCAACGCGTACCTGTCCAGCCTCAGGGCAAAAGGAATGCGCATTGTCAATCAGATTGCTGATTACCTGTCCCAGCCGGCTATCATGCCCAAGAACAAAATACGCTGCCGGTTCGTTTGACTTCTCAATCGTGAGTTCGATGCGCGCACCTTCGGCAGCCCAGGTTTGATTGGCAATCTCCACGACAGCATCCAGCAGCGCGGAGATATTGACCGGTTCCAAATCCGATCTGGCAAGTTCCGCATCAAGTCTTGAAGCATCCGAGATATCGCTGATCAACCGGTCCAGTCGCCGTACATCATGCAAGACGATCTCGAGCAGCCGGTCTCGTGATTCTTCTGACTTCGCAAGTGGCAATGTCTCCACGGCACTGCGCAAGGAGGTCAACGGATTTTTCAGCTCGTGGGAAACATCGGCAGCAAATCTTTCAATCGCCTCCAATCGGTCGTAAAGCGCGTTGGTCATGTCGCGGAGTGCACGCGCAAGGTGCCCGATCTCATCCTGGCGATCTGAGAATCCCGGAATCTCTTCTCTGGTTTTCACCCCGCGACGGACCCGGTCGGCTGCCGACGCCAATCGGCGCATCGGTCCCGCGATCGTACCGGCAAGAATTGTTGACATAACGACAGTCACAGCCGCCGCGACAATGAAAACCCGGAAGATCGCCACACGTTCGGCAGAAACGATAGCGTCGATATCTCCACCCTGCGTTGACAGCAGCAGAGTGCCCAGAACCGCACGGAACCGCTGCACAGGCACTGCAACGGAAACAATCAACTCTCCTTTTTCCGAGACGCGCACAATACTGGCAGGGGACCCCGCGAGCGCAGCCTCCACTTCCGGATAGGCGCGCCCATTGCCTGGTCCCTGCTCCTCATAGAGCGGCAGCTCTCCCCTCCGTGACCAGAGTTTGAGGTTCTGCCAGGCTGTTTCAAAATAGCCCGGCTCTTCAGTTGTTGGCGGAGGCAGATCGAACCGCAAGACCTCGCCCTGAGAATATAGATGCCGTGAATCCAGCAGCAAAATTCCTTCGGAATCGTAAATTCGAGCCCGCGTTTTGGTGGGTGAAATCAAGCGCCGTAACAACGGTGCTATTCGCTCCGGATTGATTGGGAAGTCCAGGAGAGCCTGATTGTCTTCATAGGGCGTCGCACTTTCGCCAGCTCTGAGCTGCAACAGTTTTTCCGGATCGACCATCACCGCATCGGTGTCTGCTGATGCGGAGGCCGCAATTGCACCGGCAATGATCTCGCCCTGTGTGAGAAGACTGGCAACCCGCGCATCGATCAGTCCGGCGCGAAACTGGTTCAGATAAAGAATGCCAATGACCAGCGCCAACAACGCGGCAAGGTTCAAAACCACAATTCTGCGCGTCAGGCTGGAGAAAACATAGGTGCCGATTGATTGGCCGAAGCCGTTCAGTCGAGACAACACACGCCTGCGGAGACGCCTGCGTCCGGATTTGCCAAGCTTCGCCGGCGCGCCTTCAGCACCCGCTGCCTGTTCATCCTCCAAATGTTCGACTGCCATGTCCGTCCATTGGGTTTATGCGTATTTCAACGCATTATCATTACTGCCCCAACAGTAGTACCTCAAAAATATGCCCCGACCCAAGGTATTCCACGGTCTTTGGCACCAATAATCAACATGCCATCGGCGATCAACGATCACCGATGGCACATAAAAGAAGAGGAAGCGCCGATCACCCGGCACCAATTTCACCGTGTAGGGGCCAGATTTCGCTCTAAAGGTCCCGAAAGCGGTAACCCACGCCATAAAGTGTTTCGATCATATCGAAATCGTCATCGACCATCTTGAACTTTTTGCGTAGCCGCTTGATGTGGCTATCAATAGTCCGATCATCGACATAGACCTGATCTTCATAAGCCGCGTCCATCAGGGCATTACGGCTTTTCACCACACCCGGTCGCTGCGCCAGGGAATAAAGAATAAGGAACTCCGTAACGGTCAACGTGACGGGTCGGTCATTCCACGTACAGGTATGCCGTTCCTGGTCCATCACCAGTGCACCCCGTTCCAGGGCGCGACTTGGCTTTTCTTCAACTTTTACTCCGGCGACGACATCGCGCGGCTGAGACCGCCGCATAATTGCACGAACCCGCTCTACGAGGAGGCGCTGGGAGAACGGCTTGCGGATAAAATCATCCGCTCCCATTTTCAGCCCGAACAATTCATCGATTTCATCATCTTTGGAAGTCAGGAAAATAACTGGGAGGTCACTTTTCTGGCGCAAACGCCGTAAAAGTTCCATTCCATCCATACGCGGCATCTTGATGTCAAAGATCGCCAGATCGGGGGGGTTGGACACAAGTCCGTCAAGCGCGGAAGAGCCGTCGGTATAGGTCTGAACACGATAGCCTTCCGACTCCAAGGCGATGGAGACTGATGTCAGGATGTTACGGTCATCGTCAACAAGCGCAATATTCGGCATGAAGCGTGTCTGCTTTCTATTTCCTGTCAATATCGTCAACTTTCCATCATGGCTATATCTATTTAAATGCGCGGAAAATAAGGCAAACAAACCAACGCTTGGCAAACTTTGTCGTTCATTTACGATACTTTATGCGGTCCACAGACAGAATTTGCACACTGGATATTCTACCGGTCCAGCAACTAAATATAAAACATTTACAACCGATTGCCCCCGATTATTTAAAATAGCGTCTCCTCCGGACTTCAGAACGGAAGTATTAGAGCGCTGGAACTATTCGCGGCGATCCGTGCGCTCGATACTCCGTTCAATCGAGCCCCAATCTCCGGATTTTGCCGAAGTCCGGGCCACTACCGCACAATAGGGACATGTGAGTGCGACCGACATTATACTCCAAATACGATCATCCTTACATACTCACTTTGTGAATTAGGGAATTCCATATCGACAGTAACGGCATCGTTCGACTGAAGACCGACGGGTTTCTCCTACTTGTTATTATAAGGGAACGCTCCGGCATCTGCGGTTCATCCAGTTGCCAAGGCGTCTTGCAGGTGAATTCACCAAAAACATCTATAAGTTGTGTAAATAAATATATTTACCACAAGTAGCTATTTTTAAATCGATTTAAGTCACATTAGCTAAACGCGGAATAGTAATCATATTCACAGTATTCTTAGTTTTAATCGATTAAATCAGATAGTTAAGCCCAACGAAGTTCTTGTATCCTGTTTCGTAATAAACTAGCTTCCAGATCGTTCTGGATCAGGATTTAAAAATTTTAAATTTGTTTAAATCGTCAAAAACATCCTGTGAGCACCGTTAAACTGGGAAGCGGAAGCATGAATGAAGTTGGACTGAAAAACGAGAACCAAGGCGTTGAGACAATAGGATTGCGCAATTTGTCAGCCATCAATTGGAATCTGACTGAGCCCTATCTCTATGAACTCGCCATTTCGCGTGGAGAGGCTGAGCTTGTGGCCGGCGGTGCTCTTTCAGCCGAAACCGGTTCCCACACAGGTCGGTCGCCCAAGGACAAGTTTGTGGTTCGGGACGAAGCCACCGAAAACAACGTCTGGTGGGACAATACCAATGCATTAAATTCCGAGCAGTTTGATCTGCTTCTGTCAGATTTTATTGCTCACGCGGAAGGTAAGGAACTTTTCGCCCAGGACCTATTTGGCGGTGCCGATTCCCAGTACCGGATCACCTCACGGGTCTATACCGAATATGCGTGGCATTCTCTTTTCATCCGCAACCTGCTGGTTCGGCCCAAACGCGAAGAACTGCCGGGTTTTGTGCCGGAACTGACGATTATTGACCTGCCGAGTTTTCGCGCATCTCCTGAAAGACACGGCTGCCGCTCTGAAACCATCATCGCAATGGATTTGAAACGAAAGATCGTTCTGATAGGCGGCACAGAATATGCCGGCGAGATGAAAAAATCTGTTTTCACAATGCTCAATTACCTGCTGCCGTCACAAAGAGTGATGCCAATGCACTGCTCGGCAAACCAGGGAAAGGGCGATGACACAGCCGTCTTTTTCGGACTTTCCGGCACGGGAAAAACTACTCTTTCGGCAGACCCGAACCGCACACTCATTGGCGATGATGAACATGGTTGGGGATCCGATGGCATCTTCAACTTCGAAGGTGGCTGTTATGCCAAAACGATCAATTTATCCGAAGAGGCCGAACCGGAAATTTACGCCACAACCCAGCGCTTTGGGACCATTCTGGAAAACGTCGTTCTGGATGAAAACCGGGTTCCGGATTTTTCGAACAATTCAAAAACCGAAAATACGCGGTGCGCCTATCCGCTGCATTTCATTCCAAATGCAAGTCTGCACGGGCAAGCGCCCCATCCGACCAACATCATCATGTTGACAGCAGATGCATTTGGCGTGTTGCCACCAATTGCGAAACTGACGCCTGCACAGGCCATGTATCATTTCCTATCTGGCTACACTGCAAAAGTTGCAGGAACAGAACGAGGTGTGACGGAACCGGAAGCAACGTTCTCGACATGTTTTGGCGCGCCGTTCATGCCGCGTCACCCTTCTGAATATGGCAACCTTCTGCGCGAATTGATTGATGAACACGCAGTTGATTGCTGGCTCGTAAACACCGGCTGGACCGGTGGTGCTTATGGTGTCGGCAACCGCATGCCAATCAACGTGACCCGCACTCTGTTGACGGCAGCTCTTGAACGATCACTGAAGGATGCGGACTATCGGCGCGATCCCAATTTCGGGTTCCTGGTTCCTGTCTCAGTACCCGGAATCGACGATAAACTGCTCGACCCACGCTCTACATGGCCTGACGCAATGGCGTACGATGTTCAGGCATCGAAGCTTGTACAAATGTTCATTGACAACTTCCAGACATTTGAAGCGCACGTCGATGGAGCTGTGCTTTCAGCGGCCCCCCATATGCAGCAGGCGGCTGAGTAGCCGTCGGGCAAGAGAAACAGCTGAAAACGAAAATGCGCCGCTACAGGCGCATTTTTTTGTCTCGTCCTTAGGTTCAAGAATGGTTCTCTTCCCCTGCGGGGAGAAAACCCTATATGCTTTCCACCATATCAGGCAAAAGCCATATGCCTGATGGCACCCTCCCCTCCAACCAAGGACGATCGGTGCCCATTTGGTTAAATCCGAGAGCGAGCCCGATGGAAAACAAAGTCCACCTCCCTTCTTTTGATGTTCTTGCCACAGCTCAACAATGGGCTGATGGAGGACGAGCGATCGCGCTTGCGACCGTGATTGAAACCTGGGGTTCAGCGCCCAGGCCTGTCGGTTCTCATCTGGTTATAGATTCTGAAGGGAATTTTGAGGGATCCGTTTCCGGCGGGTGTGTTGAAGGCGCCATTGTTGTTGAAGCGCTGGATGTGATCAGTAGCAAAAAGTCCAAAGTTCTTGAATTTGGCGTTGCCGATGAGGCTGCCTGGGAAGTCGGCCTTTCCTGCGGTGGGCGCATTTCGGTCTATGTTGAAAGCGTGGAGTAACTCATGGACAAAAAGCTGCTCCGCCGGTGGAATGAGGCGATCGCACGCAGACAGGGATCTCTGGTCATTACTGATATTGAAAGCGGTGAACAACGCTTTTTTGGGATCAATGAGGATTGGCAAAACGATCCGCTGGCAAACGAGATAGCAAAGCGTCTCAAAACCGGCCGCTCGGGAATGGTGACAACAGAGGAAGGACAGCGCTTTTTCCTGAACATAACGGTCCCCCCCATCAGGCTTGTCATTATTGGAGCTGTTCACATTTCTCAAGCTCTTGCCCCCATGGCCAGAATTGCCGGACTGGACGTATTGATTATTGACCCTCGCACTGCCTTCTCCTCACCGGAGAGGTTTCCTGACTTCCCGCTCATTGCGGATTGGCCGCAAGATATTGAAAAGCAGATGGCACTGGACCGGTTTACCGCGCTGGTTGCGGTCACGCACGATCCGAAAATCGACGATTTTCCGCTCATGAAGGCACTGCAGAATGACTGCCTTTATGTGGGTGCGCTCGGTAGCCGTAAAACCCATGCCAAGAGGGAACTCAGATTGAGCGACGCCGGCGTTCCCACAGACCAGCTACCTCGCATACAAGCGCCAATCGGATTAAACATTGGCGCAGCCAGCCCGGCTGAAATTGCCGTTGCGATCCTTGCGCAGATCATTCAATCGCTTCGTGCTCCCGAAGTTGGCCAATCGGAACCACTGAATTCAAAATCGCTCCAATCCGGAGTGGAAGCGTGATTTTTGAAGAACGCCCCACCGATCAAAGCCTCGGCGCCCTCCTTGTCCACGCAATTCGCCTGCCAGGAATCACCATCAAGAAGGGAACAACGCTTACCGATCGGCACATTTCCATCATACTGACAGCCGGTATCAAAACCCTTTGGGTGGCCGTCCCCGAAAATGAGGACATGCACGAAGACGAGGCAGCAGCAACCTTGGCAGATGCTCTGCAAAACACTGCATGTAAACGAGAACGCGCGTTCACGGGCCGAGCAAACCTGTTTGCGGCCCATGCCGGATTGTTTCAAGCAGACCGGCACCTGATCGATGCCTTCAATCGGGTGGACCCGGCAATTACCCTGGCATCCCTTGGATCCATGGTTCCCGTGGAAGCAGGCCGAATGGTCGCAACAGTCAAGATTATCCCCTTTGCGGTTAACCGCCAAAAGATCAAAGAAGCGCTGGCACTCCTTGGATCAGATAATCAGGCATTGACCATCTCACCCTTCAAACGCCATCGCATTGGTGTCCTCTCCACAACGTTGCCCCATCTGAAACCAACCGTAATCGACAAGACGCTGAAAGTTCTGCAGGATCGACTATCCGTGGCAGACGCAGCGATAGTGAAAGAACTGCGCGTCACCCACACCGTAGATGCGATTGCTTCGGGTATTGAATCGCTTAGTCAGTCCGACGTTGATTTCATCATCCTGTTCGGGGCTTCGGCGATCGCCGATCGGCGCGACGTCATCCCCGCAGGGCTGGAACGGGCGGGCGGATCGGTGCTTCACTTTGGCATGCCAGTAGATCCCGGCAATCTTCTCCTACTGGGACGGCTGAACAGCATTCCGGTCCTGGGTGCTCCAGGTTGCGCGCGCAGCCCGAAAGAAAATGGGTTTGACTGGGTGTTGCAACGACTGCTGGCTGATGTCGAAGTGGGCCAGGAAATGGTAACCGGACTGGGGGTCGGCGGCTTGCTTATGGATATCGTGTCCCGCCCCATACCAAGAAGCGGAATCACCGGCACATCCGAAACATCCTCACAGATCGGGGCCCTTATTCTGGCCGCCGGTCGATCAAGCCGAATGGGTGGACCCAATAAGTTACTTGCTGAATTCGATGGCAAGCCTTTGATCCGTCTGGCCACGGAAAACGCTCTTGCCAGCAACGCCAATCCAGTGACCATCGTCACCGGACATATGCATGAGGCGATAGAAAATGCAGTTGCCGGCCTAAACGTTAATCTCGTACACAATTCGGAATTCGCCCACGGCCTGTCGACATCTTTGCGAGCGGGTATAGCGGCCCTTCCCCCTGAACTGGATGCAGCCCTGATCATGCTCGCTGATATGCCTGGCATTGGCATCGATCAGATCAATACACTCATCCGGGCTTATTCCCCGTTGCAAGGCACGCATATCGTTGTACCGACAGACAACGGAAAACGGGGTAATCCCGTCATCTGGTCAAGACGATATTTCAGCGACTTAACATCGCTGTCGGGAGATATCGGGGCCCGCCATATTATTGAGGCCAGTCCTGAAGCGGTGGTCGAAATCGAGTTGGGACAGGCCGCGCGGCTAGATGTCGATACACCGGAAATGATGTCCAGTGCAGGCGGAATTTTAACGGAATCCTGAGGGTTAGTTAACCGATACGCACGGATTGTTTACCAGGCATGCGCTAAATGCATAGCGCCTATGACTCGGAATTCCTTGTCAGATCGGTGTTAGGTAACTAAATAGAAGGGCATCCTATGCAATGGCATGGCTGGCCATGCCGTATTGGCGCCGCGGCACAGAGTATTGTACGTTAAGCAGAATGCAATCTGCACGACAATTGATGTGGTGAAATCGGCTGCCGAAATTGGTTTTCGCTGATTTGCGCCTTTCCCCGTCACATTGACGGCAATTATGGCGCATTTTTAATGCTCAAAAGTGCTTTTCACTCAGACCTCCTCCTCTGAGAAACAGAAAAGCGCTTCGGACCTAATGAGTTAAAACATACTCCGCTCAAATGCCTCATTTGGGCGGAGTATGTTCTGTAAACAAAGGACATGAACTGATGAACGCGCTTAGCCTGCCTCGGACCGGCCACTGCAAATGGGTTGAAGGAACTGGTGGAAACTACACTTTTCCGTGCACCAATCGGGTCGAACATGGGATTTCGTATTGCGAAGAGCACCACGCTCTCGTTTACATCTCCCCTGAAGAACGCCGTCGTGCAAGGGAAGCAGCTGCCGCGCCGAAAAAGATTGCAGCCTGACGCAGCAACTCAGAACGCTCGAACAACAATGTCCGGCTACCACGCCGGACATTTTTTTTGCAGTTCCCGATCACCACTTTCTCGTGCTGTTATTGCGCAACGTCGGTAACATCAAACACAAAAACCGGCAAACGATGCCGGTTTTCTACTACATGCTCTGAATGACAACCAATCAGGCAGACTCTGGCATCGTGTTCAGTGACCCAGAACCGCCTTAACTTCATTCAGCTGATTAAGGATGGTTTCAGCTTTGTTCCGAGTTGCATCGTCAGCCGCGTCAGCAACATCCTCTTCGGCGTTTTTGATCTGCTGAGCAATATCCTCGGGCTTCACATCAGCGACCAGAATAGCCAGTTCTGCAAGTACCGTGAGTCCTCCGGGGCCAGCATCTGCAAATCCACCGCGAATGAAATACTTCTGCTCTTCACTTCCGGTGTGTACCGTCAGGACGCCTGGGCGCATTGTCGACATGAAGGGCGCATGCGCATTGAGGATCTGGAACTCGCCTTCAGCGCCGGGAACGACTACCGAGTCCACCTGCATGGATACAAGAAGACGCTCAGGAGAAACCAGTTCAAACTGAAACTGCTCTGCCATGGAATTCTTCACGCCAGTTGTATCGACATACCGCCGATCACAATAAGCGCCCTTTCATAATTCCCGCTAACAATTCGCCTCTCTCGCCCTGAGGCGAAAGAGGATTGTTACATACTTGATTAAGCCGCTTCCGCAGCAAGGCGTTTTGCCTTTTCGAGAGCTTCTTCTATACCGCCGACCATGTAGAAGGCAGCTTCTGGAAGATCGTCGTACTCGCCGCTGCAGAGGCCTTTGAAAGACTTGATGGTGTCTTCAATGGCAACCAGCTTTCCAGGCGCTCCGGTAAAGACTTCCGCAACGTGGAACGGTTGAGACAGGAACCGTTCGATCTTACGCGCACGAGCAACCGCCAGCTTGTCTTCTTCAGACAACTCGTCCATGCCCAGGATAGCGATGATGTCCTGCAGCGCTTTATAACGCTGAAGAATTTCCTGCACTTCACGGGCGACACCGTAGTGCTCTTCGCCGATGATGCGCGGATCAAGCATGCGCGAAGTAGAATCCAGCGGATCCACCGCAGGGTAGATACCCTTTTCAGAGATCGCCCGGTTAAGAACGGTCGTCGCATCAAGGTGGGCAAACGATGTCGCAGGTGCCGGATCGGTCAAGTCATCGGCAGGCACGTAGATAGCCTGCACCGATGTAATTGACCCTTTCTGGGTTGTCGTGATCCGTTCCTGCAGCATGCCCATATCAGTGGCAAGTGTCGGCTGGTAGCCCACAGCAGAAGGAATACGACCCAGAAGCGCAGACACCTCAGAACCGGCCTGCGTGAAACGGAAAATGTTGTCGACGAAGAACAGAACGTCCTGACCTTCATCACGGAAGTTTTCCGCTACGGTCAGCCCGGTCAAAGCAACACGGGCGCGTGCACCCGGTGGCTCATTCATCTGACCATAAACGAGGGCGCATTTTGAACCTTCGCCACCGCCTTCGATATTAACGTTGGATTCGATCATTTCCCAGTAAAGATCATTGCCTTCACGGGTCCGCTCACCGACACCGGCAAAGACAGAATATCCACCATGCGCTTTCGCAATGTTGTTGATCAATTCCATGATCAGAACGGTTTTGCCAACACCGGCGCCACCGAACAGACCAATCTTGCCGCCTTTGGCGTAAGGTGCCAGAAGATCAACGACCTTAATGCCGGTTTCCAGAATTTCCGCATCTGTCGACTGTTCGACGTAAGCCGGTGCAGGCTGATGGATTGCCCGTTTGGCCTTAGTCTTGATCTCACCGCCTTCGTCAACCGGCTCGCCAATCACGTTCATGATACGGCCAAGCGTTTCTGCACCTACCGGCACCGAAATAGGCTCGCCAACATCTGTGACTTCCTGGCCGCGAACCAGACCTTCACTGCTGTCCATAGCAATCGTACGGACAGTGTTTTCACCCAGATGCTGGGCGACTTCCAGAACCAGGCGGTTGCCTTGGTTATCAGTTTCCAGGGCGTTCAGAATTTCCGGCAGATGGCCGTCGAACTTAACGTCGACGACAGCGCCGATAACCTGGGTGACCTGTCCGACTTTTTTGTCAGCCATCACACTTTCCTCATCTCAAACCGGTCAAAGCGCTTCCGCGCCGGAGATAATTTCGATCAGCTCCTTGGTGATCTGCGCCTGACGCTGACGGTTGTAGCTGATCGTTAGCTTGTCGATCATCTCGCCTGCGTTGCGCGTTGCATTGTCCATGGCCGACATTTTAGCGCCCATTTCTCCTGCAGCATTTTCAAGAAGCGCACGGAAAATTTGAACCGAGATATTACGTGGAAGAAGATCTTCCAGAATTGTCTCTTCATCCGGTTCATATTCATAATCTGCATCGCTGGTTGCACCTTCGGACTCAACCGACGAAAAGTCCGCCGGCACCAATTGCTGGGCAAGCGGAATCTGACTGATCACCGATTTGAATTCGGAGTAGAACAGCGTGCAAACATCAAAATCGCCTTCGTTGAACATTGCGCGTACCTTGTTGCCAACAACATCGGCATTGGCAAATCCGACGCGCTTCACGCTCCGAAGTTCGATCAAATCTATGATATGGCTTCCCATATCCCGCCTGAGCGCATCATATCCCTTCTTGCCAACGCAAAGAATTTTGACATCCTTGCCACTGGCAATCAGTGTACGCGCATGTTCACGCGCCTTTTTGGCAATCGAGGAATTGAAGCCACCGCACAAGCCACGTTCGGCAGTACAGACAACAAGCAAATGGGTCTGATCAGACCCCGTTCCGGCCAGTAGGCGCGGCGCACCTTCCTGCCCATCGAACGTCTTCGCCAAATTGGCGAGTACCGTATCCATTCGTTCCGCATAAGGACGTGCGGCCTCAACCGCTTCCTGCGCACGACGCAGTTTTGCCGCCGCGACCATTTGCATGGCCTTGGTGATCTTCTGCGTCGCTTTCACGGAAGCGATGCGGTTTCTGAGATCCTTCAGGCTCGGCATGGCCGCTCCTGCTCCTTAAAACGGTTCATACTAATCAAGCGAAATTCTTGGCAAATGCGTCAACAGCTGCCTTGAGCTTGGCGGTCAGATCGTCGCTCAGCGCTTTCTCATCGCGGATCGCGGAGAGAAGGTCAGAATGCTCGCCACGCAGGTTCAACAGCAGGCCCTGTTCGAACTCGCCGACACGGTTTACCGGAAACTCATCCAGATAGCCGTTCACACCGGCGTAGATAACCGCAACCTGCTCTTCCGTTTTCAGAGGCGAGAACTGCGGCTGCTTCAACAGCTCGGTCAGACGTGCACCGCGGTTGAGCAACTTCTGCGTCGTCGCATCCAGATCAGAACCGAACTGGGCAAAAGCAGCCATCTCACGATACTGCGCCAATTCACCTTTAATCGGCCCAGCAACCTGCTTCATGGCCTTGACCTGAGCCGAGGAGCCCACACGGGAGACCGACAGACCCACATTCACCGCAGGGCGTACGCCCTGATAGAACAGATCCGTTTCAAGGAAGATCTGGCCATCGGTAATGGAAATCACATTGGTCGGAATAAAGGCTGACACGTCGTTGCCCTGGGTTTCAATAACCGGAAGCGCAGTAAGAGAACCACTACCGTTATCTTCGTTCAGCTTCGCCGAACGCTCCAACAGGCGAGAGTGCAAGTAGAATACATCACCGGGATACGCTTCACGTCCAGGAGGACGGCGAAGCAGAAGGGACATCTGGCGATAGGAAACAGCCTGTTTGGACAGATCGTCGTACCCGATCACGGCATGCATGCCATTGTCGCGGAAGAACTCGCCCATCGCCGTGCCTGCAAATGGAGCCAGGAACTGCATTGGGGCCGGATCGGAGGCCGTCGCCGCAATCACAACCGAATATTCAAGCGCGCCCGCATCTTCAAGCGCTTTCACAAACTGAGCGACCGTCGAGCGTTTCTGGCCTACTGCAACGTAAATGCAGTAGAGCTTTTCGCTCTCATCGTCTGAAGCGTGAACAGGCTTCTGATTAAGGAACGTATCCAGGATGATGGCCGTCTTGCCGGTCTGGCGGTCACCGATGATCAGTTCGCGCTGACCACGACCGATCGGGATCAGAGCATCAATCGCCTTCAGTCCGGTCGACATCGGCTCATGCACTGATTTCCGTGGCAGGATACCAGGCGCTTTAACATCGACGCGCCGTTTTTCTTCCGTCTCAATTGGACCCTTGCCATCAATCGGATTGCCCAGCGCATCAACAACGCGCCCCAGCAGCGCTTTGCCGACGGGCACTTCCACAATTGCACCCGTCCGCTTGACAGTGTCACCTTCTTTGATGCCCCTGTCATCGCCGAAGAGAACGACGCCGACATTATCACTTTCAAGGTTCAGAGCCATTCCCTGGATTCCACCGGGGAATTCGACCATTTCACCGGCCTGCACCTGATCCAGTCCATACACGCGAGCGATACCGTCACCCACTGAGAGAACCTGACCCACTTCAGAGACTTCAGCTTCTTTGCCGAAATTCTGAATCTGTTCCTTGAGGATGGCGGAGATTTCCGCGGCCCGAATATCCATCAGCCGACCTCTTTCATCGCAATTTTGAGAGAATTGAGTCTGGTCCGCAAAGATGCATCAATCATCTTACTGCCGACCTTGACGACGAGGCCACCGATCAATCCAGGATCAACGGTGGCATTAATTTTTACGTTTTTGCCCATGGCAGCGTTCAAGGTCTTCTCAAGCGCTTTGGCATCAGCATCAGACAGAGGTTCCGCAGACTGTACGTCTGCAGTCACCTCACCGCGCTTTTCTGCCGCGATAGCACGAAAAGCACGGATCATTCCCGGAAGCGCAAAGAGCCGAGCGTTCTTTGCGACCAACTGAATGAAATTTGCTACAAGACCGCCAATTTCGGCCTTGGCCAACACGGCGTTAATCGCGTTGGTCTTTTCTTCAATTGTGAATACGGGACTTTCGACGAGGCTTGTTAGATCCGCACTCTCGCCAAGCAGCGCATCAAAGCGCGCCAGGTCGTTTTCGACCACATCGATCGCCTTCGCCCCTTCGGCAAGATCGAAGAGTGCCGTCGCGTATCGAACTGAAACCCCTGAAACGGGAGAAAGGTTTTCGCTCACCTGATCCCTGCTCTTTGACACATGCAAAGCTCAAACACGGCAATTTGCCCTGCAAGACTTTGGAATTATTGAAATTTTGAGATCAAAAAACGCAACTTGCATAGCTGCATCCCCCGAAGCCGCGCTCCGCATAGCATACGAATATTATATGCGCAACTTCACTGGGACGCTTTCTGAAACCCAAAAACGTATTTTCAGATGTCACTAATCACATGAAGCTTTGCGGATCAATATCGACTTGCGTCCGAAGGCCACCTTTTTGCGGTGGAAGCACAGCAAACCACTTTCTGAGGTATGCCTGAATGTCGATTGTGCGCTTGGCCTGTAGCAGGAGGCGGAATCGATATCGACCGCGTACCAGAGCAAGAGGCGCTTCGACGGGCCCCAATACCATAACGCCGTCTTGAGGGGGGGCCAGCCGCGCGATCCGCCGGGCGTAGTCCTCAGCATGCCGCCGGTCCGGAGCGGAGATAATGACCCCGGCAAGCCGTCCGAAGGGCGGCAGGCCCGCCTGCTTGCGCGCTGAAATCTCAGCAGAATAAAAGGCTTCACTGTCTCCTCCCGTCATTGCTTTGATGACCGGGTGTTCGGGAGCATATGTCTGGAGGATGCCACGCCCTTTACCACCAAGCCGTCCGGCGCGCCCGGTGACCTGCGCAAGTAGCTGGTACGTCTTTTCAGCCGCCCTCAGGTCTCCGTGCGACAATCCAAGATCCGCATCAACAACGCCGACCAGCATCATCAGCGGAAAATTGAGCCCCTTGGCAACCAGTTGGGTGCCGATAACGATATCCACCTGCCCCTGTTCAATAAATTTCAGTTCGCGGCGCAACCGCTCTACGCCGCCGCCAAGGTCGGATGACAGTACGAGCGTTCGCGCTTCGGGAAATCGTTCGGATATTTCCTCCGCGATTCGTTCAACACCCGGCCCGCAGGCCACCAGCGAATCGCCTGCATCGCACTCCGGACAGCGGGACGGTTTTTGTTCCTGGTGGCCGCAATGATGGCAGACCAGCTTGCCACGAAACCGGTGTTCGACGAGCCATGTTGAGCAATTGCTGCACTGGAACCGGTGACCGCAGGTGCGACACAACGTCAGAGGCGCATAACCGCGCCGGTTCAAAAACAGCAGTGACTGAGCACCCGCCTCACACGTCTGGCGGATCGCCTCAAGAAGGCGCGGTGCAAGCCAAAATCCCCTCTCAGGCCCCTCCTGGCGCATGTCCACCATCTCGATGTCAGGCATTGAAGCGCCGGAAATCCGTTCCGACAGAACGGATCGGTGATACCGTTCCTGGTCGGCATTGACCCGGCTTTCGATCGACGGTGTTGCAGAGGAAAGAAGAACTGGAAAGGCACCAATATGCCCACGAACAACTGCCATATCGCGGGCATTGTAAGGAACGCGGTCATCTTGCTTGAACGCAGAATCATGCTCTTCATCAACGATGATAAGGCCCAATTCGGTGAAAGGCAGAAATAATGCAGAGCGGGCACCAACCACCACCGAAGCGGTTCCTGCAGCGACATCACGCCACACCTGTGCGCGTTTCTTTTGTCCAAGTTCCGAATGCCATTCGGCCGGACGGGCGTTAAAGCGGCGCTCAAATCGTTCCAGAAACTGGCTGGTCAGCGAAATCTCCGGCAAAAGAATCAAAATCTGGCGACCGCTGCGCAATACTTCCGCCACGGCCTCGAAATACACCTCCGTCTTTCCAGAACCGGTGACGCCGTCAATCAGTGTGACTGAGTAGCCTTTGTTGCATACCCCGACCAGATGGTTCGCAACGGCCTGCTGAGCGTCTGACAGTGTCGGGCCGGGCGCTTCAGGGTCTGGTCGAACCTGCGATGACGTTGCAGGCAACAGAACGGTTTCCAGTGTTCCGGTTTTAAGCAGTCCATCAACAACCGATGAACTGACGCCTGCAGCTTCGGTGAGATTTTTCTTGGTCCAGCTCAGACCACCCTCAAGACAATCCAGCGTCCTTTGCCTTGCAGGTGTCATCCGTGGCGGTAATGCGCCGCCAAGCCGCACACCGGCAACAGGTGGTTCGGGCTCCAGAGCCTGAGGCATGCGCACCACCATGCGCAACACCATTCCCGGCGTGGAAAGAGTCCAGTTCGCAACCCATTCGATAAACCGGCGCATTTGTTCATCCAACGCACGGGCTGGATAAACGTATGAAATATCTTTTAGTTTATCAGGATTGACGTCACCATCGACCGGTCCGTCCCAGACCGCACCAATGACATCGCGGGGACCGAGTGGCACCCGCACAATGGTGCCGGGCTGCACGTCAAACCCTGATGGCACCCGGTAAGAATATGCGCGACCAACGGGTACGGGCACAATGACCGGCACCACGCGCTCATCAAATAGGTTCATGCGCGATTCAAACCTGTATTTGCTGCATTCACGTCCACTTTTTCAGCCAATTCTCAAAATCGGGGTGTCGATTCGTTTTGAAACAGGATAAAGGAAGCGCGAGAAAAAAATCACGATATACGCGTCATGACGATCAACCTGTGCGCCCGACGTCCGGTTGTATGTCCAGAGTTTGATCAGAATGCCGTCATTGGGACCCCGTTGCACACCGTTTGGCTGTCACGCCAACATGGCGACGGTGTCCGAAGCATCCATGAGGAGTTTACCAGGTCATGAAATTTTTTGTCGATACCGCCGATGTTTCCGAAATCGAAGATCTGGCATCCACCGGCTTGCTCGATGGCGTCACAACCAATCCGTCGTTGATCCTCAAATCGGGTCGTCCGATGCTGGAAGTGATAAAGGAAATTTGTGACCTCGTAGAAGGACCGGTCAGCGCGGAAGTCACCGCCACGGAAACTGAAGCCATGATTGCCGAAGGGCGCAAACTTGCGGCCCTGGCATCCAATGTCTGCATCAAACTGCCATTGACATGGGATGGGCTAAAGGCCTGCAAAACGCTGTCTGGCGAAGGTCATAAAATCAACGTCACGCTTTGTTTTTCAGCCAACCAGGCCCTGCTCGCTGCAAAAGCCGGTGCCACATTTATCTCGCCATTTATCGGTCGACTTGACGACATCAATATTGATGGCATGGAAGTCATTCAGGAAATCCGCGCGATTTATGACAACTTTCCAGCGCTGGAAACAGAAATCCTGGCTGCGTCCATCCGCACGCCAAACCATGTGAAATTATCGGCAATTTACGGTGCGGACGTGGCGACGGTGCCACCCTCCGTATTGAAGTCAATTGTCAAACATCCTCTGACCGACAAGGGTCTCGAGCAGTTCCTCACTGACTGGGCGAAAACCGGCCAAAGCATTCTCTGATTACCTGCCAACCCGACCTGTAGGATCCAAGGACGCAAGGCCGAGGAAATAATCGCCCATTTGGACGCTCAGCGAGCTTTCCACAAATAATCTGATCAAAACTGGGGTTCAGCCACGACGCTGCCCCAGTTTTTTTATTTTTGTCATAAGGTGAGCAGAAGAATTTGGAGGAGCACCGGCAATCCGATATGGCAGGGGTACCCGACACTCAGGATAAAGCATTCCTGGTCATCGTTCAGAGTGACCTGAAAGACATTGTCGATGAATGGCTGGACCATCTGGGATCCGAACGTCGTTTGTCGGATCACACGCTGCGTGCCTATGAGCGAGATGTTGAACAGTTGTTCAGATTTTTGACGGGTCATCTTGGCGGGGCACCCGATCTCAACCAGTTCATACGTCTCAAAACACCCGACTTTCGCGCATTTCTCGCCAGCAGGCGTAATGGTGGTGCCGGCAGCCGAACCCTTGCACGAGGGCTTTCCGGCATCCGGTCGCTTTTTGCATTTCTGGAAAAGCGCGGGTTGGCAAATAGCGCTGCTTTGAAAGCCCTGCACTCTCCGCGTGTATCGCGCTCCCTGCCCAAACCGCTACCCCGAAAGGCTGCGCGGGAAATCGTATCCTCCGACGCCTCGCTGGACGAAGAGCCCTGGGTGGCTGCTCGCAATGCAGCTGTCCTTACTCTGCTCTACGGATGCGGATTGCGTATCGCCGAGGCGCTGTCCCTGACAAGAGAAGAAGCGCCCATGCCCGGCGTTACTTCGCTTCGCATTCTCGGCAAGGGCCGAAAGGAGCGCATTGTCCCGCTGCTTCCGGTGGTTTGCGATGCAACCGGAGAATATATCCGGCTCTGCCCTTTTGGTCTGGCGCCGAAAGAAAAGCTCTTTCGTGGCGTCCGGGGAGGTCCGCTTTCGCCGCGCATCGTTCAACTGGCCATGCAGCGTCTCAGAGGGGCGTTGGGACTACCGGACACGGCAACTCCGCATGCGCTACGCCACTCCTTCGCAACACACCTGCTTGCAGGTGGTGGGGATCTGCGCTCCATTCAGGAACTACTTGGCCATGCCAGCCTCTCCTCGACACAAGTCTATACCGACGTCGATATGGACCGCGTGCTGGACATCTATAAAAAGGTACATCCTAGGGCATGATCCGACATAGCATCTGCAGCACGACTTGCCGGGTGTCTTCACGATGATTTAATCGCACTCAGCTATAATGTTTCCCCGAAAGGTTGAGTGACCTTTTCGAAAAGAAAACGCGCTGAAACAAGGGCTTGGAGCATTTCTCAAGATCGGGGAATCGCGAGAATTTCGCCGGCGTTTCATGCACATGAAACGAAAGTCATGCTGATGAGCGATCTACTGAAACAGGTGTTCGTTCCGTGGACGCTTGTGATGGCCGGAATGATGAGTTTACTTTCGCCCGGTGCACTGAACTCCGCAACCGCGCAACAGGAACATGGTTGCGTTAAACCGGAAACAGGCGTCTGGACCAATGCCAAAGCCTCAGCGAAACAAATCACTCGGATAGAGGTGAGCACAAAATGTCCGGGCGGTACAATATACTACCGGGTACGCGTCTTTGTTAAATGCGCCCCGCGCGATTGCAAATGGGGATGGACCGACGGCCTGCGCTATTCAAACGGTCGCCTGATCGCCGATTTTCCAGGTTTTTTTGCAGCCAAGCGCGTTGAGATGTCCGTTGCCGGCGATCGCATGCACATCAATGCAACGAACAGCTTTCATGATCGCACACAACCCGATCAATTTCATTCGGCGATTCTCAAGCGCATTGAATGATGCCACCGAGTTACCAGTCTCACTCACATATGGATTGGTTTTGCGAAAGTCGCCATTGCGGCTTCTTTCACCGCCTCAGAAGTTGTGGGATGGGCGTGGCAGGTGCGTCCCAAATCTTCAGATGATCCGCCGAACTCCATCAGAACCGCCGCTTCGTGAATCATGTCGCCGGCCCCCGCACCCACGATATGGACCCCGAGAACCTTATCGGTCCCTTTATCGGCAAGAACTTTGACAAACCCTTCCGTCTTCAGCGTTGACTTTGAACGGCCATTGGCAGTGAAGGGGAACTTGCCGGTGTTGTAGGCAACGCCTTCGGCTTTCAGTTCTTCTTCGGTTTTACCAACCGAGGCTACTTCCGGCATTGTGTAGACCACGCCTGGAATGACATCGTAATTCACATGGCCTGCCTGACCCGCCAGAATCTCGGCGATGGCCACACCTTCGTCTTCCGCCTTATGTGCCAGCATTGGGCCTGCAACAACATCTCCAATGGCATAGACGCCAGGCACATTGGTTTCAAAATGTGCATTTATCTGAACGCGTCCCCGGTCATCAAGCGCAATTCCTGCATCTTTCAAACCGAGGCCTTCAGTATAAGCGCGCCGGCCGATCGCGACCAGAACGATGTCAGCGTCCAGCGTCGATGTGTCGCCGCCGGCAGCGGGTTCAACACTGACTTCAAGACCCTTACCTTTCTTTGAAACACCCGTCACCTTCGAAGAAAGTTTGAAGTCAAACCCCTGTTTCTTCAACATACGCTGGAACTGTTTGGAGACATCGCCATCCATCGGACCCAGAATTTTGTCAAGAAATTCGACCACCGTTACCTTGGTCCCCAGACGCGCATAGACGGACCCTAGTTCCAGGCCGATGACGCCAGCGCCGACAACAACCATGGTCCCGGGAATTTTTTGCAATTCAAGCGCACCGGTAGAGGTCACTATCTGTTTTTCATCGACATCGACCCCGGGAAGCGGCATGGAGTCGGAGCCGGTGGCTATGACGATATTTTTTGTTTCAAGAACCGTTTTCTCACCGGCCTCAGTGGCAACTTCCACTTTGCCGGCAGAAACGATTCGACCGGAACCATGATGGGCATCGATTTTGTTTTTCTTGAACAGATAGTCTATGCCCGTGACATTGGACTCAATGGTATTGGCCTTATGGGTCAGCATCTTGTCCCAGTCGACCTTCGGCTTGCCAGTCACGATCCCGAGTGTATCGAATTTGTGAACCGCTTCTTCGAACATTTCTGAGGCGTGCAACAATGCCTTTGAAGGAATGCAACCGATGTTGAGGCATGTGCCTCCGTGGTGTTTCCGCTTTTCGACAACGGCAACTTTCATACCCAGCTGCGCAGCTTTAATGGCGCAGACATAGCCACCTGGTCCAGTTCCGATAACGACGAGATCATATTGGGACATTGAAAAAAACCTTTTCAGTTCAGTGCCCGTTGCACATGACAGTGCGCCAATCGGACGGAAAAATTCATCATCTCTCGGCAAAAGCCAATCGCAAACCAAAACCCGCAAATCCAGCGGCGATGGTTCGACGAATCCAGGTCATCGTTTTTTCGCTTTTCAGAACCTGTCGACTAATCAGTGCAGCACAAAATCCATATCCAACAAAAACCAGAAACGTCATCAGCATGAAGACACCTCCCATCACCAGGAGTTGTCTCGTCACTTCCGTGCCGACGCCAACGACAAATTGCGGCAGGAACGCCATGAAAAACACCGTCAGTTTTGGGTTTAGGACATTGATCAGACATCCGGTCCAGGCGACAGAACCCAAACTTCCCCGGTTTTTCGTCTTGCTATCTAGGCTCAGGGGTCCCTGGTCCTGAAGCGTCTTCCAAGCCAGATAAAGCAGATACGCGATACCTGCAATTTTAAGCGCCTGAAACATCACCGCACTGGCATGCAGCAATGCCGAAACGCCGACTACCGATGCTATGAGCGCCGGAACAATTCCAAGCGTACAGCCAAGTGCAGCGGCGACACTCGGCAGCGTCCCCCGCGACAATCCGATCGCCACCGTGTACAAAACACCGGTACCGGGAATTAACACAACCGCCAGGGCTGTAATCAGGAATTCAAAATCCATTCCACCGCACCCATCCAACTGGTTACAG
The DNA here is from genome assembly GCA_039976075.1 of Stappiaceae bacterium. GTDB lineage: Bacteria > Pseudomonadota > Alphaproteobacteria > Rhizobiales > Stappiaceae > JBDWFY01. The sequence continues at coordinate 888,748 of JBDWFY010000013.1, read as the reverse complement.
ATCAAGCACCAAACGCTGCGGGTCTTCCAGACTTTCCTTGACGCGGACCAGGAAAGTTACAGCCTCTTTGCCGTCAACGACGCGATGATCATAGGAAAGAGCCAGATACATCATCGGACGGATCACAACCTGGCCATTCACAGCCATCGGACGTTCCTGGATCTTGTGCATACCCAGAATACCGGACTGTGGCGCGTTCAGAATCGGTGAAGACATCAGTGAGCCATACACACCACCGTTTGAGATAGTGAACGTCCCCCCCATCATATCGTCCATGCCGAGCTTGCCGTCTCGAGCCTTCCGACCCAAATTGCCGATCTCTTTTTCGACTTCGGCAATCGACATCTGATCGGCATCGCGAACGACCGGAACAACAAGTCCCTTATCTGTCCCCACGGCGACACCGACATGGCAGAAATTCTTGTAAATAAGATCGGTACCATCGATTTCCGAGTTAACGGCAGGCACTTCTTTCAAGGCATGGCAGACGGCTTTGGTAAAGAAACCCATGAAGCCAAGTTTGACGCCATGCTTCTTTTCAAACAGTTCCTTGTACTGTTTGCGCAGATCCATGACCGGGCCCATATCCACTTCGTTATAAGTGGTGAGCATCGCCGCCGTGTTTTGCGCATCCTTCAAGCGACGTGCAATTGTCTGCCGCAGTTTGGTCATGCGCACCCGCTCTTCACGGGCTTCATCATTGGAAGACGTTGGCGCTCTGACTGATGCTACCGGTGCAGCCGGTGTCGCTGTAATGCCCGATGCTATGGCGTCGAGAACATCTCCTTTCAGAACCTGGCCCCGTTTTCCGCTGCCGGTAACTTGATCCGCGGCAATATTCTGCTCCGTCATCATTTTCGCAGCACTCGGTGCGGGAGACATATCGGTTGCTGCAGAAGAGGTCGTAGCGGGCGCAGCTGCGGCGGCCGCCGGGGCTCCTTCACCGGGCTGTATCCGTGCCAACAACGCGCCGACTTCAACATCGGCGCCTGTTTCAGCCAGAAGCTCCACAATCGTCCCTGATACGGGAGCCGGCAAATCCTGGGCAGCTTTGTCGGTTTCCAGTTCAACCAGAATATCATCGACGTTTACGACATCACCGACCTTGACCTGCCATTCACCGACCATGGCCTCCGTCACCGATTCACCCGCGCTGGGAACAATGATATCCACCAGGGCACCGTCCGATTTCTTGGCACCGGAATTGCCAGCACTGGCGGCTGCCGGGGCGGATGCTGCGGCCGCGGCACCTTCCGCTATATTGCCAAGCAACGTGCCCACTTCTACTGTTTCACCTTCTTTAACAACGACTTCATCCAGCGTACCGGATGCAGGGGCAGGTACTTCAACCGTAACTTTATCGGTTTCCAGCTCGACAAGTGGCTCGTCGGCATTCACTGTATCGCCTTTTTTCTTGTACCACTGAGCAATGGTCGCCTCAGTAACGGATTCTCCCAGAGTGGGTACGCGGATTTCGGTTGCCATGATTTATGTCTCTTCTGTTATTCGGCATTGTCCGACTGGATCTTGTCCGGTGGTTAGCCTAAGGCCTCATCAAGAAACGCATTCAGTTGTGCTAGATGCCGGGACATTTGACCCGAAGCAGTGGAAGCGGATGCCGCCCGACCGGTATAATGCGGTCGCTGGTGTTTTGCTCCGATCTGCTCAAGAACCCACTCGATATAGGGTAGGGAGGAAACCCACGCACCCATGTTCTTGGGTTCTTCCTGACACCAGTATATTTCCGCCTGCTTAAACCGCATCAGCTCATGTGCAAGCGCCTTTGTGGGGAAGGGATAAAGCTGCTCAATGCGCATCAGATAGACGTCATTGACACCCCGCTTTTCGCGTTCTTCCAGCAAATCGAAATAGACCTTGCCGGAACAAAGCACGACACGGCGAATTTTTTCGTCCGGCACCAAATCGATATGGGCGGCCGGCTCCATTTGCGCGTCATCCCAAAGAATGCGGTGGAACGTCGAGTCTGCACCCATTTCCGACAACTTTGAAACACAGCGTTTGTGGCGCAGCAGAGATTTTGGTGTCATCAGAATCAGAGGTTTGCGGAACTCGCGTGACAATTGACGACGGAGAATATGAAAATAGTTTGCCGGAGTCGTACAGTTTGCAACCTGCATGTTATCTTCGGCGCAGAGCTGCAAAAACCTTTCAAGCCGCGCCGAAGAATGCTCCGGACCTTGCCCTTCATACCCGTGAGGCAGCAGACAGACCAACCCTGACATCCGGAGCCATTTTCGCTCACCGGATGAAATGAACTGATCAAACAGGACCTGCGCACCGTTCGCGAAATCGCCGAACTGGGCTTCCCACATGGTCAGAGCGTTGGGCTCTGCCAGCGTGTATCCATATTCAAACCCGAGGACGGCTTCTTCTGACAGCATGGAGTTGATGACTTCATACCGGCCCTGCCCCTCACCCAGGTTGTTGAGAGGAATGTAGCGATTCTCCGTTTCCTGATCGTAGAGCACTGTATGGCGCTGTGAGAACGTGCCGCGCTCGCAATCCTGCCCGGACAGGCGAACCGGATGACCTTCTTTGAGGAGCGAACCAAACGCCAGAGCTTCTGCCATCGCCCAATCGAGATTTTCGCCAGTCTCAATCATCTTGGCGCGGTTTTTCATGAAGCGGGCGATCGTCCGGTGGGCACCAAATCCCTCTGGGATGGTACTGAGTTTTTCACCTATGCTCTTGAGCTTGTCATCGTCGACGCCGGTGGTGCCGCGACGCGCATCTTCCAGGCTTTCCGCAACCCGAAGACCAGACCATTTTCCATCCAGCCAATCGGCATCATTTGGAACGTAGGCATTGCCCAGTTCAAACTCCTGGTCCAGGTGGCTCCGCCAATCGGCACGCATCTGTTCCGCTTCCTCGGCGGACAATACGCCATCGGCAATCAAACGTTCGGTATAGAGCTGAGTTGTGGTGGGATGCTCGCGGATCTTGCGATACATGATCGGCTGCGTAAACGCGGGCTCGTCCCCTTCGTTGTGACCAAACCGACGATAGCAGAACATATCAACGACCACTGGGCGCCCAAATTTCTGGCGGAACTCGGTGGCAATCTTCGCTGCATAAACAACGGCTTCGGGATCGTCGCCGTTACAGTGGAAGATCGGCGCTTCGATCACCTTTGCCATATCGGATGGATAAGGCGAAGAACGGGAGAAGCGTGGGTTTGTTGTGAAGCCGATCTGGTTATTGATTATGAAATGGATGGCACCACCGGTCCGGTGACCGCGTAACGCCGATAACCCGAAACACTCCGCAACCACGCCTTGACCGGCAAAGGCTGCATCTCCATGGAGCAGCAGCGGCATGACCGTGCTGCGATCCATATCGGTCGTCTCAACCCAATTGTTGACCTGATCCTGCTTGGCCCGAACTTTGCCTAAAACAACCGGATCGACAATTTCAAGGTGCGACGGGTTGGCCGTCAGGGAAAGGTGCACATTGTTTCCGTCAAATTCCCGATCTGAAGACGCACCCAGATGGTATTTCACATCGCCGGATCCCTCGACTTCGTCTGGCAAGTAGGAGCCGCCCTTGAATTCATGAAAAATCGCGCGGTGCGGCTTGGCCATCACCTGGGACAGAACATTGAGACGCCCCCGATGAGCCATGCCAAATACAATGTCTCGCACACCAAGCGCTCCGCCACGCTTGATGATCTGTTCAAGAGCGGGAATGAGCGCTTCACCCCCATCAAGACCAAACCGTTTTGTACCGGTGTATTTGACGTCGATGAATTTCTCGAAGCCCTCGGCCTCGACAAGTTTATTCAATATCGCCTTCCGACCTTCGGGCGTAAAGGCGACCTGCTTGTCCGGCCCTTCAATCCGTTCCTGTATCCAGGCTTTCGCCGCAGGGTCGGAAATGTGCATGAACTCAACCCCAAGGGTCGAACAATAGGTTCGCTTGAGGATGGAAAGCATCTCGCGGATGGTCGCAAATTCAAGACCCAGAACGTGGTCAATAAAAATTCTGCGGTCCCAGTCCGCCTCAGTGAACCCATAGGAAGAGGGATGCAGCTCTTCGTGATCAAGAGGAACAGCGATTTTCAGCGGATCTAGATCTGCGTGCAAATGACCCCGCATCCGGTATGCACGGATCATCATCAGCGCCCGGACGGAATCACGGGTTGCCTTATGAACCTGATCTTCCGTCAGCTCCATTCCGTTTGTTTGAGCTTTGCCCTTGATCTTGTTACCAAGATCCTTCTCAACCGGCGCCCAGTTTCCATCAAGGGCCGAAACCAATTCACCATTTGCTGCAATTGGCCAGTCCGGGCGGCGCCAGGGCGCACCACGCGCTTCTTTGATGACCGCCTCGCGGTCGTCCTTCAGTTCACCAAAGAAATCGCGCCAGGTCTCATCGAGGGCTGCCGGGTTTTCTTGATATTGTGCGTAAAGATCTTCGATATAAGAAGCGTTGGCGCCGTATAGGAACGACGTCAGTGCGAAATTCTTGTTCGCGTCCTGCCGTGCCATTATGTTTCAGCAGAGCAGAAGCTCCGCCCTTTTGCCCTTTGGATGCGAGCCCGCCCCACATCTCTTCATTATACTTTATGAGTACCGCAGCGGTACTCCGATTTTAAGAGAAAAGCGCAATGCCCCATCCGAAATTGCGCAATTTCCTGTTACTAAATTCAAATTCGAGCCGTCGTCCGGGACAAACCAGTCGCCCCGGACCGCAGCACCCTTAAGCTCTCAACAATTCAACCAGTGTTTTGCCCAGTTTCGCAGGCGAGGGAGAAACGCGAATACCAGCAGCTTCCAAAGCCGCAATCTTGTCTTCTGCACCGCCCTTGCCGCCGGAAATGACAGCACCTGCATGTCCCATGGTTCGTCCGGGCGGCGCTGTGCGGCCGGCAATGAAACCAACCGTCGGCTTTTTACGGCCCTTGGCGGCCTGCTCCTGCAGCCATTCAGCAGCATCCTCTTCCGCCGAGCCACCAATTTCACCAATCATGATGATCGACTCGGTTTCAGGATCGTCCAGAAATAGATCGAGAACATCGATGAATTCTGTCCCTTTGACCGGATCGCCGCCAATGCCGACCGCCGTTGTTTGCCCCAGGCCTTCCTGGGTTGTCTGGAATACGGCCTCATAGGTCAGCGTGCCGGACCGAGACACGATGCCGACAGACCCTTTCTGGAAAATTGAGCCGGGCATAATACCGATCTTGCATTCTTCTGGTGTCAGAATGCCGGGACAGTTCGGCCCCAATAACCGCGAATTTGATTTGTCCAGTCGCGCCTTCACCTTGACCATGTCAGCAACCGGAATGCCTTCAGTAATGCAGGCGATAAAGGGTATTTCCGCTTCGATGGCCTCAATGATCGCCGCTCCGGCGCCTCCGGGAGGCACGTAGATCACGGATGCATCGGCACCCGTTGCTTCCTTTGCCTCTTTCACACTGGCAAAGATCGGTAATTCAGCCGCGCCTTCAACACCGCGTCCCCAGATTTCACCACCCTTTTTGGGATGAACACCGGCCACCATTTTCGTGCCGTAATATTCAAGCGCCTGTTCGGTATGGAAGGTTCCGGTCTTGCCGGTCAGACCCTGCACAATGACCTTGGTGTCCTTGTTTACGATTATGGACATTTATGCGGCCCCCTTCACGGCAGAAACGATTTTCTGCGCAGCATCATCCAGATCATCGGCGGCAATTACGTTAAGACCGCTTTCGTTGATGATTTTCTTGCCCTGTTCGACATTGGTTCCCTCAAGCCGAACGACCAGCGGTACTTGAAGCCCCACTTCCTTGACAGCAGCCACAACACCCTCGGCAATCACATCGCAGCGCATAATACCGCCAAATATGTTCACCAGAATGCCCTTCACATTTGGATCAGAGGTGATGATCTTGAATGCGGCGGTTACCTTTTCCTTGGAAGCGCCCCCTCCGACATCAAGGAAGTTTGCCGGCTCCGCGCCATAGAGCTTGATGATGTCCATCGTCGCCATGGCAAGCCCGGCACCGTTGACCATGCAGCCGATACTGCCGTCAAGCGCGACGTAAGCGAGGTCATGCTTGGACGCCTCGATTTCTTTCTCATCTTCTTCGGTCTCATCCCGAAGCGCCATGATGTCATCGTGGCGGAACAACGCATTGCCATCAAAAGAAACTTTTGCGTCCAGCACGCGCAGGTGGCCGTCCTTCAATACGATGAGAGGGTTGATCTCAAGGAGTGACATGTCCTTGTCGACAAAAGCGTTGTAAAGCAGCGGGAACAGTGACAATCCGTCGTCCCTTGCAGCACCGTCAAGTTTTAGCGAATCGCATAGCTGTCCGGCGGCAGCGGCCGTCACGCCCTGGTCAGACTCAATCGGCAGCGTCAGGATTTTTTCGGGCGTATCATGGGCAACGTCTTCGATGCTCATACCGCCTTCTGTCGAGACAACAAAGGCAACTTGCCCGCAACTGCGATCCACCAGGATGGAAAGATATAATTCCCTGTCGATATCCGCACCGTCTTCAATATAGAGACGATTGACGACCTTACCGGCAGGACCCGTTTGTGCAGTGACAAGTGTATTGCCAAGCATTTCACGGGCATGGGAAACAACTTCGTCGATGCTCTTGGCGAGCCGGACGCCGCCGCTGGCATCGGGATCCAGTTCCTTGAACCGCCCTTTACCGCGACCACCTGCATGAATTTGGGATTTGACCACCCAGAGTGGTCCAGGCAGCTGTTTTGCTGCGGCCTCAGCTTCATCGGCCGAAAAAATCGCAACGCCCGCAGATACCGGCGCCCCTTGCTCTTTTAGAACCGCCTTGGCCTGATATTCGTGAATATTCATTCGCTCCGCCTATCTTCTGCGGTAGCGGCCGGCACAAGCGGCCAGCCCCCCCCTGTTTTGAGACCGTTTCTTACTCAGCCAAAGCCGGCTGTATTTTCTGACAAGCGTCGACGAGACCGTCAACAGCTGCAACCGACTTGTCAAACATCTGTTTTTCTGCGCCATCCAGGTCGATTTCGATGATCCGTTCGATGCCATTCGCTCCGATCACCGTCGGCACACCGACATAGCGATCGCTCACTCCATACTGGCCTTCCAGGAATGCCGCGCAGGGCAGAACCCGTTTTTTGTCTTTGAGGTAGGATTCGGCCATCTGAATTGCCGAGGCTGCAGGCGCGTAGAATGCTGATCCGGTCTTAAGCAAACCCACGATCTCCGCACCGCCATCGCGCGTACGCTGAATGATTTCCTCAAGGCGGGCAGCCGTGCACCAGCCCATTTTGACGAGATCGGTCAGGGGAATACCCGCAATCGTTGAATAACGTGCCAGCGGAACCATTGTATCGCCATGGCCACCAAGAACGAAGGCCGTCACATCTTCGATGGACACATCGAATTCATCGGCGAGAAAATGACGGAACCGCGCGCTGTCCAGGATACCAGCCATACCGACAACTTTGTTGGTGGGCAGTCCGGAAAACTTCTGAAGTGCCCAAACCATGGCATCCAGAGGATTGGTAATGCAGATAACAAACGCATCAGGCGCATATTTTTTGATGCCCGCACCAACCTGTTCCATGACTTTGAGGTTGATACCAAGAAGATCGTCACGGCTCATTCCCGGCTTACGGGGAACGCCGGCAGTCACAATCACGACATCCGCACCGTTTATCGCTTCATAGGTGTTTGTCCCTGCCAACTTTGCATCGAATTTGTCGACTGGTGCAGACTGGGCAAGGTCGAGCGCCTTGCCCTGAGGAACGCCTTCGGCAATATCGAAAAGGACAACGTCGCCAAGCTCTTTGAGGCCTGCAAGATGAGCCAGCGTGCCGCCGATTTGGCCCGCACCGATGAGTGCAATCTTGTTTCGTGCCATAATGCCTATTTCCCTTTACGTAAACTGTAACCTGAGACTTCCCATGACTTCGGGCAAGTGCTTACGCTCTTTGCAAATTTATCGCAAGCTGAACGAAAGGATATTTCCTGTTGACCGTCGTTGATGCGCTGCCTCCAAAATTTCGATGACGTGTCCGTCATGAACATCATGCTTAAATCCGTCTTTCAGCATGCCGAGCCTATACATCATCACGATACCGCAGCCTGCGCCACCGTTTGTTCAAGATAATCAGAGGACTGCATTTCTATCAACCGGGAAATCGTACGATCGAACTCAAATACCTCCGCCCCCGACGTTGCCTGGTAAAGAGACTGCGGCGAAACCTCTGCGGAGACAACAAGGCGTGTTCTCTGATCATAAAGAGTGTCGATCAGATTGATGAAACGCTTGGCTTCGTTGCGCTGGGCCTGTGCCATCGCCGGTATGCCATCGATGAATATCGTGTGATACGCCTCGGTGAGCTTGAGATAGTCCGCAGCACCCAGTGGCTTGGCGCATAAATCGGCAAATTTGAACCGTGCGGCACCGGCGGCAGCCAACGGTACCTCAATCTGTCTGCCTTTATATTCGATCTTTTCAGGCTGCCCGCTGGGGCTTCCGGTCAATTTGTGCCACAGGATATTCATCTGCTTAACTGTTTCCAAAGTCAGCGGCATCAGGAAAACAGCATTATCCGAGAGCTTTTCCAACCTGAAATCGGTACGTGCATCTAGACAGACGACATTGACATATTGTTCCAGCAAATCGATGAACGGCAAGAACAGCGAACGATTGAGACCGTCCTGATAAAGATTTCTGGGCTCGACATTGGATGTTGCGACAACAGTCACGCCAAGTTCAAAAAACTGCGTGAACAGACGGCCCAGAATCATCGCATCTGCGATATCTCTGACGCTGAACTCATCAAAACAAAGCAGACGCGCTTCTTCTGCCAAAGCGGCTGCCACCGGCGGAATGGGATCGTCACCGGACACTTCACCGCGCTTCAAGGCCTGCCGGTGCTGATGAATCCGCTCATGGATATCGGCCATAAACTCGTGAAAATGCGCCCGTCGTTTATCTCTGAACGGGCAATGATCGAAGAACAGATCCATAAGCATGGTTTTGCCCCGACCGACGTCGCCCCAGATGTAAAGACCCTGAATGACTGCTCGGGATTGCTTTCGCCTGCCGAACAACCAGCCAAGCGAACTCTTCTGCGATTCTAATTGTCTGGCTGCCAGATCGTCATTCAACTTGTCGAGCAGTCGGACGATGTCGATTTGTGCGGCATCGGCTTCAATCTCGCCTTCAACGACCAGAGCTTCATAGCGCGCAGCAACGGCGCGCGATTGCGGCAGGCCGTTTTTCACGCGTGAGCCACCAGTTTTTCGTCAATGAAATTCAAGTTTCTTCCACCTGACATTTTGAAAGGGCCTCAATGCGCGTCAAAGAGCTCATCTTCAACCCAGATCAGCGGAAGACAGATATTGGCGCACCGCCATTGGTGGTTCCGTTAAATTGCTCAGGCGCATTTGAAACCAGCGCCGCGACATCGGCACCGCCGCCATCTTTCAGCTTGATCTGATTGCCCTGCAAATCCCAAGCGGACACACCAGCGAGTGTCGCGTTGGAACAGCCGCGCGTATTGGCGCGGTACCCGCCGCTCCATGTGGTCAGTGTCATGAACAGCTTGCAAGTGTCTCCGCCCGAAGCAACCGTCCAGCCGCCGAGCAAGTCCGTTCTACCGACTGGCGCCCCGTTACCTGTCGGCACGGTGCCGGTGACCGTTTCCTGTCCGTCGAGCGGTGCTGTGGCAACTGTCCCATCCAAAGGCTGCCCGGTGAGAGGTGTGCCATTAGGGGTAGTTTCCAGCGGTTGTAACTGACCTGAGGCAACGGGTGCTACCGGAGTCGGCTGAAGCGGCGCTGGGGCGGGTCGGCTGCCGTAGTCCAGGCGCTGACAGCCGGCGACAGCCACAATCAGACCAACAATTATAAAGGCTTCGGGTTTGCGCATCATTTTAGTCGATTTCCTTATGCAGCCCCCGCCACATCGGCACTGCGGGCAATCTTAAACATAGAACGACAAGGCTGCGCTCAAATTTCGATCTTCATCATCGATTTATCAATAAACATGATTATCACCCCAATTGCCGTTTTTCTTTGTTCAACATTCCCATTGTTGATTTGGCCTCACAACAAATCGAAATCTTGCGTCACGGCTTTATCAGTGTTTATTCCCTAGAGTAATTATCAATGCCCAGCCCCATTGACTGCGCAAATAACCCCAATGCGACCGCGTGGTCAATGCTTGTCCGCGATTCTCAACGGTTCAAAAGAAATATTGGCCAGCAAATAAAGACTAATCCACCATCAATCAAAATCAAGAAGGGACAAATCGCCAGCAGTCTGCGGCTGTGCAATCAGCGCTGCAACAACACCGGCGATGAAAAGCAGAAAACCCACTGCAAACAGAATCGCTCCAGCCCGCCCTCCAGAAAAAGAAGAACTCCCGCGCCAGCGCTCAAACTTAATTGTCGCTACAAACAAAGCAAACCAGATCACCAATAAAATTGGCAACCCGAAATCGCTCAACCACTGTGTTAAACTCGCCATTTCAACCCGATTAATTGATATTGCACCTGGATAAAATGGATCGAGTTTTAGTAAAAAACAATAATAATTGGACGAACAGGTTATTATTATACTTAATTAGTAAAATAATAACTATCGCATCCAGATATATCGGGAGAAGATAGGGATTAATACTGAGAATAATCATCGAACCGAATTCGATAAAACTGTTCTCTGTATGGGAAAATTAGCAATATATTGACCAATACATCAGAGCGCGGAGCGTTTGAACTCACCTACAAATGAATTTTCAACCGGAAACGCCGTGATGTCCGTGTCGACAGCGTACGCGAATATACAACCTTTAATCTGTCTGATTTGTCGTTATGCTATTATATTCAGACGGAAATCCTGTTTTTCGTCATGCAATCGTACCACATATCGGCCTTAACGAGAGAAACCGGTCCTGCGCGTAGAGTATGCGGCTCTGCCGAATGACAAATCAAGGCGATAAGATTTGAGTTCACCCGATCACAGTAATCTTTCAAGCGGCTTCCTCGCCTTGGCGCCGGAAGAGCAGGCGACCGATCTTACGGCACCGCATATTACCGACATTCTCATCGCCGAGCGAGGTCAGCAGATTATGTCGACCAGATGGTGGCCACTCGTCCGCCCACTGGCACACAAAGTGTTGCATTACCAAAAAGCTCGAAAAATGGCGGACGATTTATCGAATTTAAGTGCTCAGGCTGTGTTTCAATATCTGAGCAGACGGCTCAACCTGGCTGTAACGGCGCTCAATAGTGAGCGTGTGCCGGTTAACGGATCTGTTGTGCTGGTTTCCAACCATCCCACGGGCATTGGCGACGGAATCGCTCTTTACGATGCGATAAAGGCCCGGCGGCGTGATCTTTCTATTTTTGCAAATCGAGACGCTACCCGCGTCGCTCCGAGGCTCGACGAAATGATTATCCCAGTGGAATGGAGGTCTGAGTTCAAAAGTAAATCCAAAACGAAAGAGACACTCCGATATAGCGGCAAGGCATTCGACGACGAGCGTGCTGTGGTGCTCTTTCCTTCCGGAAGGCTGGCTTATTGGGCTGACGGCAAATTAAACGAGCGCCCATGGATGACGTCGGCCGTTGCACTGGCACGCCGAAACAGTGCGCCAGTTATTCCAGTTCACATATCTGCTCGCAATTCCGGCCTGTTTTACTTCCTGGCGCGCGTTTCAACGGAACTGCGTGATATGACCGTGTTTCATGAATTGTTGAACAAGAAAAACCAACCGTTTTCGGTCCATTTCGGACATCCGATCGAGCCGGATGCCCTCAGAGGTGATCTTGAAACCGTCACCAAACGTCTACAAGCACATTGCGCCGTAACGCTTAAAGACAATCTGGACGCGCGTTTTGATGTGAACGCGGAGCTACCAGCCGCACCCTGAGCCACGGAGCGGACCAAAACAAAGGCGCATGGATGCTTGAAAGGATTAAACCCGGCGTTCAACCATCATCTTTTTGATTTCAGCAATTGCCTTGGCAGGGTTCAATCCTTTGGGACATGCCTGTGAGCAGTTCATAATCGTGTGGCAACGATAAAGCCGGAACGGGTCTTCCAGATTATCCAGACGATGCCCGGTTGCTTCATCTCGACTGTCGATCAGCCAGCGATAGGCCTGCAGCAAAACTGCGGGCCCCAGATAACGATCCCCGTTCCACCAATAGCTGGGGCAGGACGTGGAGCAACATGCACACAGGATACACTCATAAAGCCCATCAAGCTTGACCCTGTCATCGTGACTTTGAAGCCATTCTTTTTCCGGCTCCGGTGTAGTGGTCTGCAACCACGGTTCGATGGAACGATGCTGGGCATAAAACTGCGTAAGATCCGGCACCAGATCCTTGACGACATCCATATGGGGCAGCGGGTAGATCTTGATCGGCCCTTCACCTTCCGAACATTCGTCGGACCCCTTGGTGCAGGCCAGCGTGTTGGTGCCATCAATATTCATGGCACAAGAGCCGCAGATCCCCTCACGGCATGACCTGCGGAACGTCAATGTAGGATCGATCTTGTTCTTAATGTAGATCAGTCCATCCAGAACCATCGGCCCGCAGTTGTCTGTATCGACAAAGTAAGTATCGACCCGCGGATTCCGACCTTCATCCGGATTCCACCGATAGATTCGGTATTCGCGAGTATTTTTAGCGCCTTCCGGTTTGTTCCAAATTTTACCCTCGGTCATCCGAGAGTTTTTTGGAAGCGTTAGCTGGACCATCTTTTTTTGCTCCGCTCGCAAGGTCCGGATCGTGGATCCGTTCTGGTTTCAGTTCCGGCTCAACTAAGAACCGCCGGATCAATAAAGACCCTATTGTTTGACGAACAACATGTTGTCTAGCGTCTGACCCGTCCGGCCATAGCCATGCTCTTCCAGAAAGCGCACTGCATCTGTATCCCAAACGTCTTTGCAGTTCGTTTCAATTAAAATCACATCGGGCCAGTTATTTTGGTCCAAAGCAGCAAGGTAAGGGAGAAGAACCTTGTCTTCAAACCCTTCGACATCCAACTTCATGACATCAATTTTTATGATTTTTTCGCCAGAAAGGACACTCTTCAAGGGCCGGACCGGAACAGATTTCGATGTCCAGTTTCCCTTCCACTTCCCGGTAGTCAAGGCCGGCACAAGGGTGGCAAATCCGATATTGGTGTCCACAGACCAGAGTTGCAGAGACCCCTCCTTTTCACCAACAGCAGTATTGATGACGGTTACTTTTTCAAGCTCGTTGGCAGCAATGTTGAAGGACAGTTTTTCAGCCGTCGCCGGATTGGCTTCGATGGCCACAACCGTCGCCCCTTTACCCGCTGCAAAAAGAGTGTAGCTGCCAATATTGGCGCCAATATCCGCAAAGACTGTGCCGGGTTTCAGATAGCCCGCAAGTAACCTGTGTTCCTCACGTTCCGGCAGGCGTTCTCGTGCAATTATTTTTCGGTCATCATAATTGTCAGCGGGGTAAATTCGGAAACGAATTCCCTCCACTTCTGCATCGAATGGTCCGCTAAACAGGTATCCGGCGAGTCGTCTAAGCGATTTTCTCAAACCGAACGAAATCGAGCGTTTCTCCGCAATCCTCCACGCCAGGCGGTCGAGTGTACCTGCCTGATACGTCCCAAACGGAGATGTTGTGTCGATGGCCTGCGCCACGGTCATTCTGCTCCAAGTCCTACTGCTTCGTCAGCTTGACAGTCTCGCTTCGACCATCACTCAAATTTACTGAGCCTGTATAATTCGTTCTGACACCTTTGAAATCAACCAGTGTTGATCCTGCCGCATCAGCAACAATGATGCCCCCTGCGTAAGCGCCCCATTGCTGAATCCGTCCAAACCCGTCCGGACATCCAAAGGTTTGAACATGATAAAATCCTGTATCCGATTTCACATCCGTCAGGTTTATCAGGCATCCCTTGGCTGACTCCCTAACGGCCAGATTCCACATCCCCCGGTAAAGTCTGGGCTCCAGAAACTCACCGGCTGCCGGCGCTTGTTGGGAACCGGCACTCGAAGCGATGGCAATCTGTGAGGTGCCTGTCGATCCCGATGCACCGTCAACGTCAGGAACTTGCTGACACGCCGATAATCCCGCAAAAACAGCAGTAAACATTACGGTCTTACGTAAGAGATACTGCCCGTTGGCCTTGTGCATTCCCCTGGGTGCCGCAAATCTTCCAATTGCCACCTCAGTACACACGGGCCTTGGGTGCAATCCGTTTCAACTCGATCCCTCCCTCGGCCTCGGTGGTCAGAGGATCCAGGACAACTGGACGATAGTCCAGTTTCACTGCACCTTTTTCATCGACCCAGGACAGCGTGTGCTTGCGCCATTCTTCATCGTTCCGCCCGTCAAAAGGTCCGTCCTTGAAGTCTTCCCGGGCGTGTGCTCCGCGACTTTCCTTTCGGGCTTCCGCGCCATAAACAGTGGTAAGTGAATTCACCATCAGGTTTTCAAGTTCCAGGGTTTCCACCAGATCGGAATTCCAGATCAATGATCGGTCCGTCACTTTCAGATCCGACATTTCCGACCAGATTTCCGATACACGCTTGCAGCCCGCTTCCAGACTTTCCTGAGTTCTGAACACCGCAGCATCTTCTTGCATGGCCCGCTGCATTTTTTCCCGCAGCTCAGCAGTCGGGGTCGATCCACTCGAATGACGCACTTTGTCGAAGTGCGTCATAATCCTGTCGCAACAGGCTTCGTTAGGCGTTGGTACAGCTTCGTCGCGATCGACTGTTTCACCGGCTTTTATGGCTGCTGCGCGCCCGAACACGACCAGATCAATGAGGGAATTGGAACCCAGACGGTTGGCCCCGTGAACCGACGCACAGCCAGCTTCTCCAACTGCCATCAGTCCTGGTTGAAGACGATCGGGGTTTTTGCCATCCGCGTTTAACACTTCACCCCAGTAGTTGGTCGGGATGCCGCCCATATTGTAGTGGACGGTCGGCAGAACCGGAATCGGTTCCTTAGTGACATCGACTCCGGCAAAGATGCGGGCGCTTTCGGAAATCCCGGGCAAACGCTCGGCCAAAACGGCCGGATCAAGGTGATCAAGGTGCAGGAATATGTGGTCTTTTGCTTTTCCGACGCCCCGTCCCTCGCGGATTTCCATTGTCATGCATCGAGAAACGACATCGCGAGAGGCGAGATCCTTTGCCGAAGGCGCATAGCGTTCCATAAACCGCTCGCCTTCCGAGTTGACCAGATATCCCCCTTCGCCACGGGCGCCTTCAGTGATCAGGCAGCCTGCACCGAAAATTCCGGTTGGGTGAAACTGCACAAACTCCATGTCCTGCAGCGGAAGCCCGGCGCGGGCGACCATACCGCCACCGTCACCGGTACAGGTATGGGCCGAGGTGGCAGAAAAGAATGACCGACCGTAGCCACCCGTCGCCATAACCACTTTCTTGGCGGAAAACCGATGAATCGTTCCGTCATCAAGGTTCCAAGCGATGACTCCCTGACAAACCCCATCCTCGGACATAATCAGATCGAGGGCAAAATACTCAACGAAAAACTCGGCATTATGCCGCAAAGCCTGTCCATAAAGCGTGTGAAGAATTGCATGACCTGTCCGGTCAGCCGCCGCACAGGTCCGTTGTACCGGTGGACCTTCACCAAAGTTCTGCATGTGACCGCCAAACGGTCGTTGATAGATCTTGCCTTCTTCCGTCCGTGAGAAGGGTACACCATAATGTTCAAGTTCGTAGACGGCTGCCGGCGCTTCGCGCGTCAGATATTCCATTGCATCCGTATCGCCGAGCCAGTCAGAACCTTTGACAGTGTCGTACATGTGCCAATGCCAGCTGTCTGGGGTCATGTTTCTCAGGGAAGCGGCAATTCCACCTTGAGCAGCAACGGTATGAGAGCGCGTTGGAAACACTTTTGTGATGCATGCGGTTCTCAGTCCCTGCTCCGCCATACCCAATGTCGCCCTTAATCCGGCGCCGCCAGCTCCAACCACGACAACATCGTATTTATGATCCACAAATTCATAGGTCCGGCCAACACTTCCCGGCGCGCCTACGGTCGACTTTGCCTTTGCCATTATGCTCAGACTCCAAAGCTAATCTTGAGAACCGCAAAGATCGAGGCAAGCCCGATAAACGCGCAGAAAAAGGTATTGCCGATGAGTGCGGCGACTTTCACAAACTCACCATGAATGTAGTCCTCGATAATGACCTGCATCCCCAGTTTCATGTGATAGACACCGGACAAAATCACCAAGAGCATCAGGATCGCAATAAAGGGATTCCCGAGCGTCGTCCGTGCTGTTTCAAAATCAGAACCCTGGAGTGAAATGACCATGATCACAAAGAAAAGAATGAGCGGCACGTTGGCAACTGCCGTCAGCCTTTGGCGCCAGAAATGATCGGTTCCTTCTTTTGCCGATCCCAGTCCACGGACTTTTGAAAGCGGTGTTCGCATATCCATGTCAGCCCCCTCAACGAACCATGTAGCCGACGATCCACAACAGGATCGTGATTGAAACCGAGCCGATAATCGTGGCCTTGGCCATCCAGTTGCGTGCCTCAGGCTCGAAACCTTTTCCAAGATCCCAGATAAAATGCCTGAAGCCGCCCAGCATGTGATGCACCAGCGCCCATGTGAAACCAAACAGGATCAGACGACCAAAAAATGAGCCGAACAAGTCGGATACGAACGCGTAATATTCTGGACCACTGGCGGCTGCGATGAGCCACATGACCATTAATATGGTTCCGAAATAGAGTGCGGCGCCGGTGATGCGATGCAGAATAGACATCAGCATGGTCAGGATCAGCTTATAGACCTGAAGATGCGGCGACAGCGGCCGATTTGCCTTAAGGTTCACATTGGGCATGCAGCGACACCTTCCTCTTACGTAAACGTAAGTAACATCAAGGATTTTTCAGAATCTTTCTAACCATGTTCTTTCCCAAGGTCAAAGTATGCCTTCGACCTATACGCAGAATTTATGATGCGCGTCCTGTATTTTAGAGTTTTTGTCTGAAATATCCATCACCACGACACCATTTGCGCGTCTTTGGTTCTCCGGTGACTAAGAACGCTGCAGCCGGGGCTATTTTTCCTTGGCACCGATTTCCAGATCAAACTTCTACAGGGCAAATAATGATACGAAAATTTCTGATCGGGCTATCCACCCTTCTGGCCGCTTCGATAGTGTTGTTCGGCATCTATGGGGTAATTGGCTGGTACGACGCAATCAATGACACCGAAACTCTGCAACGACGTGCTGATGCCATCATCGCAGGCAATCGGGGTGGCGACAGCCTCCCGCCCGACCGGCTCAACATCCTGTTACTGGTCCAGGATCCGGGTTTCTATGCACATTCCGGCGTCGATCTTCATACGCCTGGTGCAGGATTGACAACACTAACCCAGTCGATCTCAAAGAGACTCGCCTTCGACTCGTTTACACCGGGCATAGGCAAAATCCGGCAGACCGGATACGCGCTTGGATTGGACAGCCGGCTAACTAAAGAGCAGCAGATCGCCTTGTTTCTTGAAACAGCCGAAATGGGGCAGAGCCGACAGGGTTGGATTACCGGATTTCATAACGCCAGCGAACACTTTTTTGGAGCTCCGCCACAGGAAATTTCAGAAGAAAATTTTCTGACTTTAGTGGCCGTATTAATCGCACCGGGCACTTTGAAACTCGCGGAACCAAGTGATCGTTTGAGAGAGCGCGTTCGTCGAATAGCGCGTTTAAGTCGAGGTGAATGCAAGGCAAGTGCCTTGAACGATGTCTGGCTGGAGGGGTGCGGATAGAGTATCCGGCGTTTTTGTCACGATCCTCAAAGCTGCTTGTCGACTACTCAAACACCGAATGTTCTCTTGGGCGACGCGACAGTTTCTTGAACATAAGCATCATGAAAATCGCCCCGCTATCGCTTTGCCGGAATTGCCTCTCCTCGGTCTGAGACATAAAGCGCGTGGCTCCGAATTCGAAATATTCCCCCCAGAGAAGATGGCCGTTGATGATGCAATGAGCGATCAGATTGACCTCCGGCACACGCATCAGAATGAGTGCCAAATTGTTGCCCGCACAACAATGCTTGCCAACTTTATCGAAAACCAGAGGGATTGCGTCTAAAGCCATGCATTAGCCGGAGCTTCCGCCGGATAGCTGTTTTTGCCAGTTCGGCGATATCGTCCTGAACAAGCCCCTCACTTGGTCGTCAATTTTGCCGATAAATCCAGTTTTTTCAATCGGGAATACAGCGTTGTCGGCTTCATTTCCAAAAGTGCAGCCGCACCATCCTCGCCTGAAACACGCCCCCGGGTCATTGCGAGGGCGCGGCGAAGATTTGCTTCCTCCAATTGTACCAACTGGTTTGCGGTTAAAACAGCTTCGGAACTCTTCTCTACAGTCATATCGCTTCCGCACTTTGCATCCGGTAGGGGCTTTGGAAGATTAAAGCTCAATCGGCCATGCCTGGCCAATATGGCAGCATGTTCAACGACGTTCTGCAATTCCCTTGCGTTGCCCGGCCAGTCATACGACTTGAGGTCGGCGATATTCGCATTGGTCAGCAACGCGCGCTTCACATTCATGCGCGTACAGCACATTTCAAGAAAATGTTGAGCAAGAATTGGAATATCATCCAGCCGTTCTCGCAACGGCCTGCAGTCAATCGGAAACACATTCAGGCGGAAATACAAATCCTCGCGAAAGTTTCCCTTTTTCACCTCTGTTTTCAGATCACGATTGGTCGCAGCGATCACGCGCACATCGACGCTGCGGGTTCTTTCTTCTCCAACTCGTTCAAAGCGCTGGTCTTGGAGGACCCGCAACAGCTTTGACTGCAAGTCAATTGGTATCTCGCCGACCTCATCCAAAAAAAGCGTGCCGCCATCGGCGAGCTCAAATCGACCCACACGATCCCGAATGGCACCGGTGAACGCACCCTTGATATGACCGAAGAATTCACTTTCGAACAACTCTCTGGGAATGGCCGCACAATTGACACGGATAAGGGGCCGATCAGACCGGCCGGACGCCTGATGAATTGCTCGCGCCACCAGTTCCTTTCCCGTCCCGCTTTCACCTGTGATGAGCACGTTTGCCTCTGTCGGCGCCACCAAATCGATCTGCTTCAAAACCTGATGGACAACATTGGATGTTCCCAGGATTTCCCGATGATTGGAGTGGCTGAGAATTTCTTCCTGGAGATAAGCATTCTCCAACTCAAGCCGTTCCCGTAACCGGGCATTTTCCTCAAGGGCGGCGTTTAGCTTTTCTTCGTCCCGTTTGCGCTCTGTGATATCCCGAAAAACAATCACGGCGCCAACCACAACACCGGAATCGAGTATGGGTGTGGAGGTGTATTGAACACGAATCGGTTTTCCGTCCTTGCGCCAGAAAACATCATCCTCGATATTGTTCACCACCCCCTGCTTGAACGCGTTATAGATCGGACAGATTTCCACCTCGTGAACCGACCCATCGGCATGGTGGTGATGAATGGTCGCGTGCATCTCCTTGCCCACAAGCTCTTCTGCCGAGTAACCCAGCATGCTTTCCGCTGCCGGGTTGAGAAACGTGGTCAGGCCCTGAAGATCGATCCCGTAGATCCCTTCACCAGCGGCTGACAGGATCAGGTCGTTCTCCCTCTCCAGATCACGAAAATATCGCTGAATCCGCTGCCACTCTCCGATCCCCTTCCGGTGATAAGAATTGGCGTCATCACTAATCGTCCGACGATTAATCCGATTCAGATCCAGGATCGTTATGATGATAAAGTCCCCGGTCGGCGCACTTCCAACGACACCGGCATGCTCGACATTCAGGGTGTGGCCATTTGCACCGAAAAGTTTCAAGTCCCGGGAGCAGGCATGCCCCCGATACAGAACTTCATCGGTGAAAGCATGAAGTTCGCCTCGCGCGTTTGGATATAGCTGATCGACTGTCAGGCCGGCCATTCGTTCATCTGCCCGATTGAAAATATCCCGCGCCGCGCGGTTGGCATGCAGGACGCCTCCGGTAAATGGGTTGACGATCAATGCCGCTTCCGGCTGTCGGTCGAATGAAGAACGCAACAAAATAGCTGCCAGGAAGTTGGCATCTATATCCGCTTTCTCCGCCTTTTCATCTGTGGTTGAAACTGTCTCGGCACCACTTGTTGCCATTGCCTGAAAACACTCACTTGCCGTCCTACGAAATTTCGTAAAATTATTACCAAATTATGAAATTTACGAAAGATCGTAATATAAGCAATATGCCCAAATATCCGGCAAACTTCTGTTTTTAATAACTTTTTCGCTTTTCTCAATTTTGGCACGCAGCTTGCGATCTGTTTGACAAGTCCCTCCCGTGTTCCTGCAATAGGAGATAGTGTCAATGCCCTCTAAAAGTCTTGGAAACCCCTATGATGGTCAAAGCGATTTGCGTCATGGAAGCGGATGTGGTTGTACGACCTGTCTGCAAGACAATACGCACAATCGACAAAGCGCAGAGCCCTCACCTGATATCGCAAAGAATGATGAGGCACTCGTCGCCCGGGCCGTCGAAAGCGCGGTGGTGCGTTCAGTATTCGGTCACAACGAGTTGTCTCGCCGGTCTTTTGCCTCCCTGCTCGGCAGCACGACGCTCGCAGCGGCGCTGGCCTCGGTGTTTCCTATCGAAAAGGCGAAAGCTGCAATTCTTGACGATCTGGGCAAACCGGAGAAAGCAAAACTTAATGTCGGGTTCGTGCCGATTACATGCGCGACGCCGATCATCATGGCCAAACCTCTTGGATTTTATGAGAAATATGGTCTGGATGTTGATGTCATTAAAACAGCCGGCTGGGCGGTGGCCCGCGACAAGTCACTGAACAAGGAGTATGACGCCTCCCATATGCTCACGCCGATGCCGCTTGCCATTACGATGGGGGCGGGTTCAACGGCCGTGCCGTTTTTGATGCCGGCAGTCGAAAACATCAACGGTCAGGCGATCGTCCTGCATAACGATCATAAAGATAAAAATGATGAACCCAGCACATGGAAGGGGTTCAAGTTCGGCGTGCCATTTGAATATTCAATGCACAATTTCCTGTTGCGCTACTACGTCGCCGAGTTCGGTCTTGATCCCGACAAAGACATCCAGATTCGGGTCGTCCCGCCCCCGGAAATGGTCGCCAATCTCCGTGCGGGCAATCTGGACGGCTATCTTTCGCCCGATCCGTTTAACCAGCGCGCTGTCTGGGAGAAAGTCGGGTTCATTCACAAGCTGACGAAGGATATCTGGGAGGGACATCCCTGCTGTGCCTTTGCTTGCTCGGAAGAGTTTGCAACAACCCTGCCCAATACATACGGCAACCTTCTCAAGGCTCTGATCGACGCAACCCAATATGCCAGCAACAACGACAACAGAGTTGAAATCGCCGAGGCCATTTCACCCAAAAACTACCTCAACCAGCCGGTTCCGGTGGTGCAGCAGGTGCTGACAGGGACATATGCAGATGGTTTGGGCAACGTTCAACGCGTGCCGGACCGGATCGATTTTGATCCTTTCCCCTGGCACTCGATGGGTGTCTGGATCCTTACCCAGATGAAACGCTGGGGCTATATCGAGGGCGATGTCGACTACAAGGGCATTGCCGAGCAGGTCTACCTTGCCGCCGATGCCGGTAAAATCATGAAAGACCTGGGCATCGAGCCACCCAGCGAGACCTACAAATCCTATACAATCATGGGCAAGACGTTCGACCCGGACAAACCGGAAGAATATGTCCAGAGCTTCGCGATTAAACGAGGCGCTTGACAATGATAGTCTCAGAATCCGTCAAAGCCCTTATTTTATCGGCTCTGATCCTCCTTGTCGGTCTCACGATTTGGGAATTCTCTATCCCCGGCCAGAAAGCGGTCGGGGAGTTGACCGAATATGAACTTCTGACCGGAGGCGGGGGTCAACAGGCCCGGGTTCCGCCGCCTTCCGATATCATCTCAAAAGCATATGAAGAACTCTCGGATCCGTTCTATGATGTCGGCCCGAATGACAAAGGCATCGGCATACAAATTGCCTACTCCCTGTTTCGTGTGCTGACCGGCTACTTCCTTGCCGCTTTGATCGCCATCCCACTCGGTTTTCTGATCGGCATGTCACCTCTTGCCTATCGGGCACTTGATCCGTTCATTCAGGTCTTAAGACCGATCTCACCGCTTGCATGGATGCCACTGGCACTTTTCATCATCCAGGACAGCCAGGCCTCGGCAATCTTTGTGATTTTCATCTGCTCCATCTGGCCAATGCTCATTAATACGGCCTTTGGCGTCGCCAATGTGCGCAAAGACTGGGTGAACGTTGCCCGGACACACGAGCTCGGTGCCTTCAGGACGGCTTTCGCGGTCATATTACCCGCAGCCGCACCGACAATCCTGACAGGAATGCGCATTTCAATCGGCATTGCGTGGCTTGTCATTGTCGCCGCAGAAATGCTCGTCGGTGGAACCGGGATTGGATATTACGTCTGGAACGAGTGGAACAACCTCGATCTTACCAGCGTGATCTTCTCCATCCTCATGATTGGCGTCGTTGGCATGCTCCTGGATACCGTCTTCGGTTTCATCCAGAAGAGCGTCCAATATCAGGAGTAGTTTCCCCATGACCAAACCCTTCCTCGAGATCGACCGCCTGACACGGCGCTTTCCGGCCCTCAAGGGTGGAGAGCCACTCACGGTATTTGAGGACATCTCATTTGATATCAAAAAAGGCGAATTCATCTGTATCATCGGACATTCCGGCTGCGGGAAATCAACGATCATGAATGTGCTTGCCG
The DNA here is from genome assembly GCA_039976075.1 of Stappiaceae bacterium. Lineage (GTDB taxonomy): Bacteria > Pseudomonadota > Alphaproteobacteria > Rhizobiales > Stappiaceae > JBDWFY01. The sequence continues at coordinate 865,989 of JBDWFY010000013.1, read as the reverse complement.
GACTGGACAGCCCCACAGAAGGCGTTGTCACAATGGACGGCAAGGAGGTTTCCGGCCCCAGTCTCGATCGGGGCGTGGTGTTTCAGAATTACTCGCTCCTGCCATGGCTTTCAGCCCTGAAAAACGTTGTTTTCGGTGTAAAGGCACGGTTTCCGGAATGGAGCAGAAGTGAAGTCCTGGAACACTCCTACAAATTCCTGGAACTAGTGGGCCTGACCAACGGCGCGGAAAACAGAAAGCCATCGCAACTTTCCGGTGGAATGCGGCAACGCGTGTCGATTGCCCGTGCCTTTGCCATACAGCCGAAATTGCTTTTGCTGGACGAACCATTCGGTGCTCTGGACGCCCTGACGCGCGGTACGATTCAGGATGAATTGCTTCGGATCTGGTCCGGGACCGAGCAGACCGTCTTCATGATCACACACGACGTTGACGAAGCCATACTGCTGGCCGACCGCATTCTGCTGATGACAAACGGACCGGAAGCACAAGTTGCCGAGAGCGTGGTGGTGGATATTGAACGCCCTCGCAACCGGGCCAAGATTATTCACGATGACGCCTACTACAATATCCGCAATCACCTTGTGGAGTTCCTGGCAGAGCGATCGAAGGAACTATCGCAAACAAAGCCGGAAAACACACCGGCTGGCGGAGCCAGGCGCACGAGACGACCGAAGACGGTCAACCCCGCTTCAAATGAAAAGACGCTTTCAGAAAACATCGAGGGAACGGTTGTTTCGCTCGCCAGCTAAGGCGCACCCCGCGAATGTCGAACAACCTATAGGGCAAGAGTATGCGCCACGCATCGCTATGAGGATAAATTGATGATGAATAAAATCGATGTCACCGAAATGATCATGGAAAAGAAACGCGCATCGGGCATGACATGGTCCGCAATTGCTGAAGCGATTGGAATGTCTGAGGTTTTCACGACATCCGCATGCCTTGGCATGAATTCGATGCCGCGTGAAAAGGCAGACATCCTGATCAAGTCACTGGGACTGCCGCAAGAAGCCGCCGTGGTCCTGGCGGAATATCCGACAAAAGTCTTCGAGCAGAGCATTCCGACCGACCCGTGTGTCTATCGCTTCTACGAAATCGTTGGTGTTTACGGCGATACACTGAAAGAACTGATTCAGGAGAAGGGTGGTGACGGCATTATGAGCGCCATCGATTTTGACATGAGTGTTGAAAAGATACCCAATCCGAAAGGGGACCGTATTGAGATAAAGATGAGCGGCAAGTTTCTGTCCTACAATCAGTGGTGATCTGTCCATGAGTGAGTCACGCCCGCCACTACCACCATTTTCCCCCGAAACAGCAAGACAAAAAGCCCGACTTGCCGAAAATGCGTGGAACACGCAAGATCCGGTCAGGGTTTCTCTTGCTTACACACCGGACAGCTGGTGGCGCAATCGGTCACGGTTCATCAGAGGGCGCGACCAAATCGTCGCGTTCCTGACTGAAAAATGGCAGAAAGAGCATGAGTATCGACTCATAAAGGAAGTGTGGGCGTTTCACCGGAACCAGATCGCCGCTCGATTTCAGTATGAATATCACGACCAGAATGGAAACTGGTTTCGGGCCTATGGAAACGAACAGTGGCGTTTTGACAACAACGGGCTGATGCTACGTCGAGAGGCCAGCATTAATGATGTTTCAATCAAGGAAAATGAACGCCTGTTCATTTGGCCGCAAGGACCGAGGCCGGACGACCACCGGGGTCTGACAGAGCTTGGTCTCTAGAGCCCAGCCGGACGGTCGTCGACCTAACGTGCCGGCCCGGCTTCCGGTGTTCTTACCGACAACCGTTTATACATATGCATCATGAAGATCGTTGCAAAAATGGGGGTCAGCAAATTGAGCAACGGAACGGCCAGCATACCGGCAATAATCAGACCGGCCAGGAAAACCGTGCCGCCGTGGCTTTGCCGAAATTGCCGCGCTTCGGCCGGGGACATAAAACGCATGGCTGCGAATTCGAAATATTCCCGACCCAGAAGATAGCCGTTTATGACAAAAAAGGCGATCAGATTGACCCCGGGAACAAGCAGCAGAATGAGCGCCACGATGTTGCCCAGTACAACGACACTCGCAAACTTTATCGACAACCAGACGGATTGCATCAAAGGCAGTGCTTTACCGGCAGGATCGCCAGGATAGCTGTGTTTTTCAACCAGTTCGGCAATATCGTCTTGAAAAAACGCTGCAAATAGCGATGTGGCCGGTGCCACAAGGAATCCAAGTAGAAAAAAGGCACCGATCCCTGTCAGAATACTGAGTGACGTCTCCAGCCAGGGATAAGGCAGTGTAACGAACCCGGTAACCAGACCTTCAATGACAAGCCAGACAACAAATAACAGTGCCAACGTGAGACCCAGCGATTTCCAGAATATGTGCCGGAATGACGGCTGGAGCATTTCAGAAAAGGCACGCGAAGCAGCTTGCAGCATTGTGGTTTTGATTTTTCCTGTATCAACGACACCAAAGACATAAGAAGGCCGAACGCCCTGCACAAGTCAGCCGTGCTCAACCCAATGAGAAATCAATGCCGCAGCAATTGATATTCCAGGTGGCGTGATCAAATTTTCCGGGTGCTGACCGGCCATCATTGTCCGCACTTCTGCGCGCGAGAACCACCGGCAGTCTGAGAGCTCGTTTTTGTCGATGGTGATTTCGCTCGATAAAGCTTCAGAGAAACAACCAATCATCAGATTGGCCGGGAACGCCCAGGGCTGACTCGCGTGGTAGACAACGCGGCCGACTTTGATGCCCGCTTCTTCCTGAGTCTCGCGTCGAACAGCATCTTCGAAGGTTTCACCCGGCTCGACATAACCGGCAAGAGTAGAATACATCCCTTCCATAAATCGCTCGGTCGACCCCAAAAGGCATCTGTCGCCATCTGTCGTCAGCATGATGACGGCTGGATCGGTGCGCGGGAAATGCAAGCCGCCGCAATGAGCGCAGTCGCGCCTGTAGCCTGCCTCAGAGAGGAAACTTTCCTTTCCGCACCGAGAACAGAATCGATGGGTTGTATGCCAATGAATCAGCGCACTGGCTTGCGCCAGCGCTCCAAGGTCACCCTCTGGAACATCGCCTTTGAGAGCGAGTGTACGTAGATTTTCAAGATAGAAAGGACTGCTTTCATCAAAGTCCTCTTCGGTTGCAGGAACTGACGCTGCAAAATAGTGCCGCCCTTCCCTTTCGCCCAGGTAAGGCGCTTCAGACCAATCGATCCGAAGTTCGTCCGCCACCGCGCGGTCATGAAAGACATTTCCTGCTTTGTGGTCTATCAGGATTTTATTCTGGACATAAAGCGCCAAGCCGCAGTTGTCGGATTGCTTGATATCCGCAAACCAGCTCGCATCGGATCGCTTTTCGCCATGACGATGGAGATCGTTTCCGGCAAACGAGAAATTATACACCAGCTCGCGCGTGGCTGAACGAAACAAATCCATCAGATATCCTGCGGGGTAGAGACTTCGAGAAGAGGCAGTGCGGGTTTAGAAAGCTACACTCCCATATGTCCCTTGAGTGCTTTAATCAAGTTTTCCAGTCGTTCTGTGTCCCAGGCAACCGGAGACTCTTTTCCCCAAACCGGCCCCGGCCACGCCGGATCATCCCGTATGCGTGCAATGACATGGATGTGAAGTTGTGACACTTGATTACCGAGTGCAGCAACATTGAGCTTGTAGCACCCCGTCGCTGATTTGAGCGCACGAGAAGCAAGAGCGATCTCGTCCATCAACTCCATGCGCTCCGGTCGATCAAGGTCAATTAATTCCACGAGGTCAGCTTTTTGGGGCACAAGAAGCAGCCAGGGATATGTCGCATTCTTCATCAGACGGACGCAGCATAAATCCAGCGTGCACACGACTATGCTGTCAGCTTCCAGCCGCGGGTCGAGTACAAATTCTTTATCAGGCATGATGTCCCTCCATTACTGCAAAAGTACGGATTGTGTGTATTCCGCTATACAAGTTTTCCAGCATCGCAAGATGACCGGACCCCGGAATAATTCAAACTGTTTTCACCAGAAATTCCACAATTGAAATTCTCTCAGAACACCTCTTGCCAAGTGCCACCCTTTTTCTGATATAAGAGCGTTGGGAGGTTGGTGGTGGACGAGCCACTCGCCAACCGGGTCAGGTCCGGAAGGAAGCAGCCCCAACGAGTTGCGGCACGGGTCACCGTGCCAGCCTCCCACCCATTGGATCGACCCGGCGAAATTCGAATCCCGCAGGTGCCGATTACATCCGGCGCCCGCCATTTTTTGGGAACCGCTCCACGGACAGAATGAAGATGGAGCTGCAGCTCCAAGTGGCTGAACGGGTAGCGCTTGATCGGATCGTGATTGAACCGGGGCTGGCAGCGAGTAGCATGGACAGCAAATCAGGCGACGAGCAGCAGTCCGATCGGGATGATAAAACCATTGATGCCTTTGGGGATGTCCCACAAAGTTCTTCCGCCGATAAAAACCTGCAGCCCGATGGAGATAGCGGTTACCGGGTTCTGGCGCGTAAATACCGGCCTCAAAATTTCGACGATCTCTACGGCCAGGAGGCCATGGTACAAACGCTTTCCAACGCGTTTGAAAGCGGGCGGATTGCTCAGGCATGGATGCTGACCGGGGTTCGCGGGGTTGGAAAAACGACTACGGCACGAATTCTTGCACGCGGGCTCAACTATGAAATTCCCGGTGAGATCGAGCAGCCCACCATTCGACTTGATAAGCCTGGCGTTCATTGTCAGGCGATCATGGAAGGCCGCCACGTCGACGTCATCGAGATGGACGCAGCCTCTCATACCGGTATCAATGATATTCGGGAAATCACGGATGCTGCCCGGTACCGCCCCGCAACAGCGCGTTACAAAGTCTATATCATCGACGAAGTGCACATGCTCTCAAACGCCGCTTTCAATGGTCTTTTGAAGACCCTGGAAGAGCCGCCTGAACATGTAAAATTCATCTTTGCCACCACTGAAATCCGCAAAGTACCTGTCACGGTGTTGTCTCGCTGTCAGCGATTCGATCTACGGCGTATTGACGCTGAAGTTCTGGTTCAGCTGATGCGTCGAATTGCCGACGCCGAGAAGATCGATATTTCTGATGAAGCACTTTCGCTGATTGCTCGAGCCGGTGAAGGCTCAGCCCGGGACTCGCTCTCCTTGCTTGATCAGGGAATTGCCCATGGTGCAGGTCACATCGACGGCGATACCGTCCGCTCCATGTTGGGCCTGGCCGACCGGGCTCGGGTCATCGACCTGTTTGAACACATCATGCGGGGCAATGTTTCCGCCGCGATGGATGAACTGCAGACGCAGTATCAGGTCGGCGCGGATCCAGCCGTGATTCTCACCGACCTTGCTGAATTCGTTCATCTGGTCACGCGCCTGAAGATCGTGCCATCGTCCGGTGACGGCGCTGCTGTTACGGAACAGGAGCGGCAACGCGGGCTGGAATTCGCACAAACACTGTCGATCCGAATTTTGTCTCGAGCCTGGCAGATCCTTCTGAAAGGAATACCCGAAGTTCAAGCGGCTCCAAAACCGCTGTCTGCGGCTGATATGGTGCTGGTGAGATTGTGCTATGCAGCCGATCTGCCGTCTCCCGAAGAAGCGCTCAAGAAATTACAGGAAGGCAGCATTTCTTCCACAGCACCGGTTGCTGAGCCACCCCAAACAAATCCGATCGACGGGCCTGTCGCTGAACCACGCGATCACCAAACAGAGGTCGCACCACCCAAATTACAGGCAGTTGCCTCGACCGCCGGGCCCGTGGCAGTGAGAGAACCATTGGAAGAACCCGCTCCAGAACCTCAGGATGAGCCCGTCCCGGTCCCGGCTGTGGAAATTGAACCTCCTTCCGAGGATCCCGGTGTTCGAATTCGGTCGCTCGAGGAAGCCGCTGCACTGGCAGGTGAAAAACGGGATATTCGATTCAAGGTGGCGCTGGAAACCCAGGTTCGACTCGTTTCCTTTGAGCCAGGGCGGATAGAAATGCAGCCCACCGAAATCGCACCCCCGGGTCTGGCCGGCGATATCGGTCGCAAATTGACCGACTGGACCGGCGAACGCTGGGTCGTCGTGGTTTCCCGGGAAGAAGGCGGCCCCACGCTTAAAGAAATCAAAGAGGCCAAACATCACGCACTTCTTACAGATGCGGCCGCGGACCCGTCAGTGGCGGCCATTTTGAAGACCTTTCCCGGGGCAAAGATTATCGATGTCAAAGTTCTCCGCAACAACGAGACTGAAGACATTCTTGAGCCGGTGGAATCAGAGGATGATGACGACTGAGTCCGGACGAATGCAGGCCTGAATACATCAGCAGTTCTCTTTTTCCAAAAATCGATTTTCTGGTTGAACACTTGTGCAACTGATGCCAGATAAAGAACTAACACAGCACAGATGATCGTGAGCGATCCGTGCCAACCCTAAAATACATGCAATACCGACAAGCGCATCTTGGCGGCTCGGCAATCCGCAAGAACAAACGATTGGAGCGACCCGATGGACTTCATGAAAATGATGAAGCAGGCAAAACAGCTGCAGGAAAAAATGGGATCCCTGCAGGAAGAAATTTCAGAAATTGAAGTTGAAGGAACCGCGGGCGGTGGACTGGTCACAGTCAAGCTATCCGGTAAAGGCACCATGTCAGGCCTGTCCATCGACCCTTCCCTCTTCAAGGAAGACGATGCGGAAATTCTGGAAGACCTGATCATGGCGGCGCACAACGACGCCAAGGTAAAGTCAGAAGCCGCGTTGCAGGAAAAAACTCAGGAAATGATGGGTGGCATGGGTTTGCCGGCGGGGATGAAGCTGCCATTTTAGCTGACTTGCAGCGCGCTGACTAAACCAAGGCCGCTCAGTAGCAGGGCGTCCGGTAGCAGAATATTGGGGCAGACCATGTTGAAAAGACAATCTACATGAAGGACCGCAACGTCGCCGGACCGGAAATAGAACGCCTTATTCAATTACTTGGCAAATTACCCGGATTGGGACCACGATCCGCCCGGCGGGCGGCGCTCCATCTCATTAAGAAAAAGGACCAATTGCTGGTCCCCCTCGCCCAGGCGATGGGCGTCGCCGTTGACACCATAGATATCTGCGGCACGTGTGGAAATATTGGAACCAGCAATCCCTGCACAGTCTGTGTCGACCCGGCACGTGATCCAGGCGTGATTGTCGTTGTTGAAGATGTGTCTGACCTTTGGGCGCTTGAACGTGCCGCGGCCATGAAGGCCAGGTATCATGTGCTGGGCGGGACGTTATCGCCACTGGATGGCATAGGCCCCGACGATTTGAATATCGCCGGTCTCGTTGAACGGGTCAGGACCGGGCAGATCACTGAAGTCATTCTGGCCGTTAACGCAACGGTGGAAGGTCAGAGCACGGCGCATTACGTGACCGATCAATTGCGTGATCTCAATGTCCAGGTGACACGCCTCGCCCATGGTGTTCCGGTTGGGGGCGAGCTTGATTATCTCGATGAGGGGACTTTGTCCCAGGCTCTGAAGGCCCGGACCAAGTTCTGATCAGCGGCTCTGAACAACTCAAAACTGCAACAGTCTATCAATCGGCGACAATGCCCTCAGGCGCTGTTTCAAGACGGAACGCAGCAGCCATCAAGGCCTTGGTGTAATCAGTCTGTGGTGCATCGAAGATCTGATGAGCCGGCCCTTGTTCAACCACTTTGCCCTGGCGCATCACGATCACATCATTAGCCAGCGCCCGGACAACTTTCAGGTCGTGAGAGATGAACAGATAGGCAAGATCGTGCTTGGTCTGCAGTTCGCGCAAAAGATCCACCACCTGCGCCTGAACACTCATATCCAGCGCTGACGTTGGTTCGTCCAGCATGACGAATTTCGGCTCAAGCACCATTGCTCGCGCAATCGATACACGTTGACGCTGTCCGCCGGAAAATTCATGCGGATATCGATGCCGGGTATCCGGATCAATCCCAACCTCTTCAAGCGCCTTGACAACGCGATTGTCGCGTTCTTCGCTGGAGATGTCACTGGCATGGATCAGCAGTCCTTCACCGACGATTTCGGCAATACTCATACGTGGTGACAGCGATCCAAATGGGTCCTGGAACACGATCTGCATGTCATGGCGTAGGGGTCGCATCTCTTTCCATGAATTGCCCTGCAGATTATTGCCCTGATACACGATACGCCCTTCGGAGGAGATCATCCTCAGGAGAGCCATGCCAAGAGTGGTTTTTCCAGAACCGGATTCACCGACAACACCAAGTGTCTGTCCTTCGCGAACCTGCACGCTGACACCATCGACCGCCTTGATATGATCAACGGTACGCCGCATAAATCCGCGCTTTATCGGGAACCATACTTTCAATTCATCGGTTTCAACAATGATTTTACGACTGTGATCCGTCTCCGGTGGTTCGCCCTTCGGTTCGGCGGCCAATAAATGCTTTGTGTACGAATGATTAGGCTGCGAGAAGATTTGTTCAACCGGTCCATGCTCAACAATTTTGCCACCAGTCATGACACAAACACGGTCGGCGAACTTGCGCACGATTCCAAGATCATGCGTGATAAACAGCAATGCCATGCCTCTCTCAGCCTGCAGATCTTTCAGCAGTTGGAGGATTTGCGCCTGCACAGTCACATCGAGCGCCGTGGTCGGCTCATCGGCAATCAGAACATCCGGCTCATTCGCCAGAGCCATGGCGATCATGACACGCTGACGCTGACCACCTGACAGCTGATGAGGATAGCTATCCAGACGCTTTTCCGGATCCCGGATACCAACCTGGTTGAGCAGCTGAAGAACCCGCTCGCGCGACTGTGTGTCGCTCATGCCTCGATGCACTTTCAGCACTTCAGAAATTTGTCGTTCGACGCTGTGCAACGGATTGAGCGACGACATCGGTTCCTGAAATATCATAGAGACATCATCTCCACGGACATCGCGTAAGGTAGGCTCATCCGCTTTGAGGACGTCTTTCCCCTTATAAAATATTTCTCCGGTCGGGTGGCTGGCCGCCGGATAGGGCAGGAGTTTCAGGATTGAAAGTGCAGAAACGGATTTACCCGATCCGGATTCGCCCACCAGTGCCAGCGTCTCGCCTTTGGCAATATCAAACGAAATCTTGTCGACAGCCAGGTTTGTGTTGTCGCCTTGTTTGAACAGAACGGACAGATCCCGTACGGAGATGATTGGCTCAGCGCCGGCATTTTCCTTGGTCATTGCAAGCCGCCCCTATGCCATTGTTTTTCTTGGGTCGAACGCATCGCGCACTGCTTCTCCAATAAAGATCAGCAAGCTCAACATGAGCGAAATGATGATAAAGCCGGTGATACCCAGCCACGGTGCCTGGAGGTTGTTTTTGCCTTGCGCCAGCAATTCGCCCAGGGAAGGCGATCCCGGCGGTAGTCCGAAGCCAAGAAAATCAAGCGCCGTCAGCGTGGTGATCGATCCGTTCAAAATGAAAGGCATGAAGGTCAGTGTCGCAACCATGGCATTAGGCAAGAGATGCCGGCGCATGATCGTCCCGTTGGACACACCAAGCGCCCGGGCTGCATTGATATATTCAAAGTTACGCCCGCGCAGAAACTCCGCCCTGACCACTCCAACCAGTGCCACCCAGGAGAAGGCAAGCAATATGCCAAACAATATCCAGAAGCTCGGTGTCAGGAACGACGAAATGATCAGGATCAGATAGAGCGTTGGCATCGCTGTCCAGATTTCAATAAATCGTTGAAAGCCCAGATCGACCCAACCACCATAATAGCCCTGTACCGCGCCTGCAGACACGCCGATGACAGAAGATGCCAGGGTGAGAACCAGGCCGAACAGAACCGAAATCCTGAACCCGTAAATCATGCGGGCCAGAACATCCCGGCCTTGATCGTCTGTGCCCAGCCAGTTCCAGTTTCCAAGCACACAGTTGGGATCATTTACTCCCTCAGCATAGCTTTTGCACCGTTCCTGCTTATCCATCATCCAGAACGGCGGCGCTGGTGCTGGCACGGCAAGCTCGTTGTTCACCGTTCGGTAGGAATAGCGGATCAGTGGCCAAAGCATCCAGCCATTGGCGTTGATCTCGTCCTGAATGAAAGGGTCTCGATAGTCCGTGACCGCATAAAATCCACCAAACTTTTCTTCCGGATAGTCGACGAGAACCGGCGCAAGAATTTCCCCCTTATAGGAAACCAGCAGTGGTCGGTCATTGGCAATAAACTCAGCGAACAATGTCAAAAAAAACAGAACCAGAAAAATCCACAGAGACCAGTATCCCCGGGCATGAGATCTGAAATTCGCCCAGCGTCGTTGATTAAGCGGCGATAGCCTGCCTCGCCGCTTTTTTTCTTGTGTGGCGTCAACCTTCGTGGATCGACCCGAAACCGCCGCCGGTTCGCTTCGCTCAATGGTCTGCTGATCCATGTCTCAGACCTCCCGGCTCTCGAAATCGATCCGAGGGTCGATCCAGGTGTAGGTGAGATCCGAAATAAGTCCGACCAAAAGACCCATCAACGAGAAAATGAAAAGGGTAGCAAAAACGACTGGATAATCTCGATTGATGACTGACTCAAAGCCCAGAAGTCCAAGACCATCAAGCGAGAATATCGTCTCGATCAACAGCGATCCGGCAAAGAATGCCGATATGAAAGCACCCGGAAATCCGGCCACAATGATCAGCATGGCATTGCGGAAAACATGCCCGTAAAGCACCTGCCGGTCGGTCAGCCCCTTCGCTCGGGCGGTCTGAACATACTGCTTTCTGATTTCATCCAGAAACGAGTTCTTGGTCAGGAGCGTGGTGGTCGCAAAGGCTGAAAGAACCATTGCGGTCATTGGTAGTGCAAGATGCCAGAAGTAGTCGCCTATCTTGTCCAGCAGTGACAACTGGTCCCAGTTGTCAGACGTGAGGCCCCGTAGGGGGAACCAATCGAAAAACGACCCGCCGGCGAACAGAACAATCAGCAAGATGGCAAACAAAAAACCTGGAATTGCATATCCAACAATGATGACGCCGGACGTCCAGACATCAAACCGACTGCCATCCTTCACAGCCTTCCGAATGCCCAAAGGGATCGAAACACTATATGAAATCAGTGTCATCCAAAGTCCCAGCGATATGGAGACCGGCATTTTTTCAATAATCAGATCAACGACCGGAATATCCCGAAAATAACTCTCACCGAAATCAAAGCGGGCATAGTTCCACAGCATGATGCCAAACCGCTCAAGCGGCGGTTTATCGAAGCCGAACTGTTTCTCGAGATCCTTGATAAATTCCGGATCGAGGCCCTGTGCACCGCGATACTTCGAATTGATCGCATCGCCGCTTCCACCGCTTTGAGACCCAGCTCCCTGTCCGCTCAGATCGCCTCCACCACCACTGATACGCGCCGTGGCAGACACATCATTGCCGGTCAGCTGGGCAATAACCTTTTCTACCGGACCGCCCGGGGCGAATTGAATAATCGCAAAATTGATCGCCATGATGCCGATCAGCGTCGGAATCATCAAAAGCAGACGTCGAAGAATATAGGCGCCCATGGGTCTCCTCAGCCCGCTTTTTCGAGCCGCGCGGCTTTTTCTTTATCTTCCCACCACGTTGCTTCAAACGGGAACCAGTAGTCCGGCTTATTTTCTGGTCGACCGAATTTATCCCACACAGCGACACGGTGGCTCGCAATATACCAGTTCGGCACCCAGTAGTGATGGGCACGCAGAACGCGGTCAAGAGCCCTGCAGGCATTTGTCATATCTTCACGAGATTGGGATTGCGAGATCATTTCGATCAGTGCATCGACAACCGGATCGGCAATGCCGGCATAATTTCCAGAACCCGGCGCCTTTGCACTCTGCGATCCGAAAGCAGTATCCAACCCTTCCAGCGGCGTAGGCAAAAGTCCTAATGCGCCGCCGAGAACGTCGAAATCATAGTCGGTTGTGCGTGCCTGATACTGCGGCGGATCCACTAATCGAATAGAGCCTTCAATACCAACTGCCCGTAGATTCTGTATGTATTTACCCAGCACAGATTCGAAAACCTGTGCCCTGATTAGAAATTCGACCGTCAGCGGATTACCGTCCTTGTCAACCAGACTGGTGCCTCGTCGCTGCCAGCCCGCCTCTTTCAGAAGCTGCGAAGCTTGGCGCAGCAGGGTCCGGTCAGAACCGGAGCCATTGGACACAGGCGGCACATAAGCTTCTTCAAACACCTCAGGTGGTACTTGACCGCGGTAAGGTTCGAGAAGAGCCAGTTCTGCCGCGCTGGGTTTACCGGATGCCTTCAGATTGGATTGCTCAAAATAAGAAGTCAGTCTCTTATAAGTGTCGAAGAATAGATTTTTGTTCGTCCATTCGAAATCGAAACACAGGCCAATCGCCCGACGCGTCCTAGGGTCCGCAAATTTTGCGCGCCGTGTATTAATATGCCATCCCTGCATGAGTGGACGCTTTTCTTGAGGAATCAGTTCTTTTATAACACGACCATCCTTTATCGCCGGGAAATCATAAGCCGTTGCCCATGTTTTGGAGGTGAACTCCTGACGAAACTCAATGACACCTTTCTTGAAAGCTTCAAACGCTGTCTGCCGTTCCCTAAAGAATTCAATACGCAAGGTCTTAAAATTGTGCTGTCCCTTTGTAACAGGTAGGTCTTTGGCCCAGTAGTCATCAACTCGTTCATATTCAATGAATTTCCCCGGTGACATATTGCCGAACTTGTATGGTCCGGATCCCAGCGGTCGATCCAACGTGCTTTGCGTGAAGTCACGATCCGCGTAATAGGTCTTGGAGAAAATCGGGAGCACGGCAACGGTCATCGGTAGTTGCCTTGACTGTGTTCCATCAAAAATAATTTCAAGCTTGTTCGCTGCCAAAGCCTTTACACCTGATATAGGTTTCAACGGCAAGCTGATGGTCGGATGCCCTTCCTTCATCAGCGTATCGATCGACCAGGCCACGTCATCAGCCGTCAAAGACGAACCGTCGTGGAAGCGTGCCTCGGGACGAAGTGTAAAGACATATGTATTCCCGTCTTTTGAAACCTGAACCGATTTTGCCACGAGGCCGTAAATAGCATCCGGCTCGTCCCATGCCCGAACCATCAAGGTATCGAAGCAGTAATCCACTCGCGGAGGCGCATCCCCCCGTAAAACAAATCCATTCAGCGTATTAAATGTCTGAGTATTCTGGTTGTAGAACCAGTAACCTGGCAAATAGGAGAGAGAGCCCGTGCGCGGTGCAGACGGGTTCACATAGTCAAAGTGCGTAAAGTCAGGTGCATACTTGAGATCACCAAAGACGGATAACCCGTGCAGCTCTTGTTCGGCAGCGAACGCCGTGTGAACCACTCCCGGCAGCATCGGCAGAAGAGCCGACCCGGCAGCAATTTTCAATACGTCACGACGGGTTGGTCTCTGGATCCTCATTTCGGCGCTCCCGTCTTGGCCACTTTCTCCTCATCCCACCACCAGATTGTCGGGAAGCCGTGACTGTATACTGGAAGCTCATCCGGTCGTCCAAAGCGATCCCAATAGGCGATACGATCCGCCGCTAAAAACCATTGTGGAATCACATAATTGTTCCACATAAGCACCCGATCCAGCGCCTTCGTTGCGGCCACTAGATCGTCCCGGGTTTCAGCAAAAATGACGTGATCTATCAATTTGTCAATCGCAGGGTTTTTGATGCCTGCATAGTTTCTCGATTGATTTTTATCAGCTGATTCAGACCCCCAGTACCCACGCTGCTCATTGCCCGGTGAAAGGCTCTGTCCCCATCCAAGCGTTGTCATGTCAAAATCGCGGTTTCGAATGCGTTGGATATACTGCGGCGCGTCAATCACCCGCATGCTTGGCTTGATTCCGATCCGTTCCAGATTTCTGAAAAATGGCTGGGCATAACGCTCACTACCGGGGTCCGCGGTGATAAACTCGATTTCAAACTGACGACCGGTTTTGGGATCTATCAGCTTCCGTCCCTGGAGTTCAAATCCAGCCTCTTTGAGCAATCCAATCGATTTTCGAAGGTTCTGGCGTAGCTTGTTGGGGTCGCCTCCGACAGGATTGGCATATGGCTCAGTGAACAACTCCGGTGGTACCAGGTCCCGCACCGTTTCGAGATATTCAAGTTCCCGATCCTTGGGCAATCCGGTTTGAGCCAGTTCGGTCCCTGCAAAGAACGAGTCAATACGACCGTACTGATCAAAAAACACTGTCTTGTTCGTCGTCTCAAAATCGAATGCATAATTCAGAGCGCGCCGAACACGTGGGTCCGAAAACTTGTCTTCCCTTAGATTAAGCACAAACGCCTGCATGATCCCGCTGGACGGATCAGGTATTTTTTCTAACTTGACCTTTTCCTGTGTTCGTCCTGGGAAATCATATCCAGTCGCCCAGTTCTTAGCACTGTTCTCGGCCCGAAAGTCATATTGATCGCCCTTGAATGCTTCCAGAAGAACAGTCGAATCCCGATAAGAATCATATTGAATTTCATCAAAATTATTTGAACCGATTACTGCGGGGTGTTTCTCTGCCCAGTAATCGTCAACGCGTTCATAGGTCACTGTGCGGCCCGGAGAAACGCTCTTAATTCTGTAGGGGCCCGAGCCCAATGGTTTCTCGAGCGTGCTGCTGCTGATGTCGCGCTGTTCACCGTTAGGGGCGGTACCTTCCCACCAGTGTTTGGGCATAATCAGCAACTGACCCATAATATGCGGCAATTCACGATTATTTTTTACATTGAATGTGAAACGCACTGTGTCTTCGCCGGTTATTTCAGCCTTTTCGACATTCTGATAGTAATAGCGCTGGTTCGGATTGACTTCGACTGCCTTTTCGTAGCTCCAGACAACATCCTCCGGCGTAATCGGTTTGCCATCATGCCAGCGTGCATTTGGGTCAAGCCTGAACTCGACCCATGAATCATCTTCGGGATGCCGTGTTGCTTCGGCAATCAAACCGTATTCAGCACTGATATTGATTTCATCCAAGGAACCAGCCATCAGCCGATCGTATATCAGGCCAACGCCAGGCGCCGGATTCCCCTTTGAAAGGATTGGATTGAAAGTATCAAAACCACCGGTGCTGGACAATCTTACCCGTCCGCCCTTAGGCGCATCGGGATTGACATAATCGAAGTTTTTGAACCCTTCTGGGTATTTGGGATCACCCGTAAGAGCGGTTGCATGCTGCCATTCCGGTTCTTCTGCCAAAGCAGAAAATGTTCCAGTCGCAGTAAAAACCGTACAGGTTGCAAGAATAGTTGCTGCACGCAAAAACTTCATCAATGTCATCCCTTCGCTTAACGCGGACAATATGTTCATACTAGGGATGTGAAGCGCTCTGAAAACCCCTCATGGGGCAAGATGACGAAAAATTAATCGAGTATCCAGCATTTGGTAAAGTGAATTTCACTTCAAAATAACAAGGCCGGGAGATCCCGGCCTTGAAATACTTCTTCAATTTCATCGAATTGGCGCGAACGAGAATATCCCACCCACCTCACTGAGCGTCAGTTTTCTCTTCTGTGGCCTCTTCAGCTGCTGCGTCGGGTTTCTCGTCGGCGGTTTCTTCAGCCGCGCCGTCGGTTGCCTCTTCCGCTGCTTTCTCCGCAGCAGGATCGGTTTCCTCTTCGACGGCATGCGCACCTTCGGCAGGATCGGGAAGCTCCACTGGAGTGGCCGCGAGACTACGCAGATACGCGATCATGTCGGCCCGTTCTTTCGGTTTGCGCAATCCGGCAAAGCCCATCGATGTCTTGGCAACAACGTCTTTCGGCTTTTCAAGGAACTTATCCAGATTGTCATAATCCCACAGATGATCACCGCCAAAGGCGACCATATCGCCTGAATATTTGAACCCGGCGTGCACACCTGGCTTACGGTTGACAATTTCCCAGAGATTGGGACCGACCTTGTTTGCCCCGCCATCATCGAATGTATGGCACGCCGCACATTTCTTGGCGACTTTCTCTCCTGCTAGCGCATCGGCACTGGCAAGACGGACACCAATAGGTTCAACGGATGGATCCCCACCGCCTCCGCCATCACCGGTCGCAGCTTCGGCGACATTGATCTGGTATCCCATATCATCCGGTGTATCGCTGCGGAAAATCTCATCCGACAAGATGCCCAGCCCCATCACGATCAGCAGGGACATCAGAATCGCACCTGCAATCTTGTTAAATTCAAACGAATCCATGTTGCCCAGGCTCCACGTGTTGGTATTTTCCCAAAAGTCCGGAATTACACCGTATTGTCATAGTTCTAAGTTGCCGGAAACTACAAAAATTTCTGCCTCACTGTCCATAGCCTAAAAAGGGTCTGTCCATGAGACATATGGACACTCCCCTGAAAACTTGCGGAACTTATCAAATTTTCAGCTATAACGCTGGCCAAATTATCAGGATTCGCTAATTCATGGGCAAGATACTCACAATAATTCCCTCTCGCTATGCAGCATCGCGTCTGCCGGGCAAGCCATTGATCGATATTGCCGGCAAGCCGATGATCGTCCGAGCTTACGAACAGGCGGTTGCCGTAGATCTCGGTCCCGTTGTGGTCGCAACCGATGATGACCGGATCGCAGGCGTCGTGCGCGCCGCAGGAGGCGAGGCCGTGATGACGCGCCCAGACCATGTCTCGGGCTCTGACAGGATTTACGAAGCGCTGACAAAAATCGACCCTGATGGTCAGTTCGAGTTCGTCCTCAATCTACAGGGCGATGTGCCCCTGGTCGAACCTCAGGCCGTTCGGGATTGCTTCGCGCCCATGAAGGATCCGGCGGTCGATATCGGGACAATCGCAACCTTGATGAAGGAAGAGCAGAAGACAAATCCCAGTTTCGTCAAGGCCATCGGTACCCCGCTTTCGGAAAAGCGCTTGAGAGCACTTTACTTTACCCGCGCAACCGCACCCAGCGGCGAAGGGCCGCTTTATCTTCACATCGGTCTTTATGCCTATCGACGGGCTGCGCTGGAGCGATTTATCAACCTTCCGGCTTCACCCCTTGAAAAACGTGAAAAACTCGAGCAACTAAGAGCGCTCGAAGATGGCATGCGCATTGACGTGACACTGGTTGACAGCGTGCCGATAGATGTCAACACGCCCGAAGACGTCGCAGACCTTAAAAAAATTCTGGCAGGACGAGAGTGATGAGCAGTAAAAAACGGATCGTATATCAAGGGGAATCGGGCGCCAACTCCCATATTGCCTGTAAAAACGTTTATCCCGATCATGAACCAGTTGCCTGTGCCACTTTCGAAGACTGCTTTAGTGCGCTGGAGGGAGGATCCGCGGATCTGGGAATGATCCCAATTGAAAACTCCCTGGCTGGCCGGGTCGCGGATATTCATCATCTTCTACCGAAATCATCCATGCATATTATTGGTGAGTATTTCCTGCCGATCCATTTCAACCTTGTTGCTCCCAAAGGAGCCACACTGGACGGATTGAAAACAGTCCAGAGCCACGTTGTCGCGCTGGGGCAATGCCGCAAGATCATCAGAACGCTGGGCCTGAGCCCGGTGGTCGGTGCCGACACTGCCGGTTCGGCCAGACAAATCGCCGAGAGGAATGACACTTCGGCTGCAGCCCTGGCACCGGCTCTCGCTGCCCAGGCCTATGGGTTGGATGTTCTGGCAGAAAATGTTGAAGACGAAGCCCATAACACCACCCGCTTCGTTATTCTCTCGCCCGAGGCGCAGGATACCGCAGCAGGAAACGGACCGGTCGTCACGTCCTTTATTTTCCGTGTCCGCAACGTGCCCGCAGCGCTCTATAAGGCCATGGGCGGCTTTGCCACCAATGGCGTCAACATGACCAAACTCGAAAGCTATCAGCTGGACGGCAAGTTTTTTGCCACACAGTTCTATGCGGATGTGGATGGTCATCCCGATGACAGGAATGTCCAGCTCGCTATGGAAGAACTCGCTTTCTTCTCCGCGGAGGTACGGGTGCTGGGGACATATCCGGCAAGCCCATATCGACAAAAGGTTTAGCCCACGGCCGACTTTCTCCGATCCGCTGACAGCCTTCTCCGGTGGGCATTCACCAACTCCAATTCGTACGTGTTTCAAGGAACCCATTCATGAGCGACTCCCGATTTGATGTTCTGGGCATCGGCAATGCAATTTTCGACGTACTCGCCCATGTTGAGGAAGACTTTCTCGTCCGGGAAAATCTCGTCAAGGGATCGATGCGGTTGATCGACGCTGAAGAAGCCGTCCGGCTTTATGACAAAATGGGACCGGCAATGCGGATTTCCGGTGGCAGTGCCGGTAATACCATTGCCGGTGTCGCGTCGCTCGGAGGGCGGGCGGCCTACATTGGCAAAGTCGCCGATGACGAGCTTGGTGCTGCCTACGGTCATGATATGCGCAGCATTGGTGCACATTTCGAAACGTCATTACTGAACGACGGCGCTCCAACAGCACGATCCATGATCCTGGTGACACCGGACGGTGAGCGCACGATGAACACCTATCTGGGTGCCTGCGTGGATCTGACGGTGGACGACATCGATCCTGAAATTGTCCAAAGTTCGCAGATTACCTACATGGAAGGCTATCTCTGGGATCCGGACGCCGCCAAGGATGCGTTTCGAAAGGCAATGCAGCTGTCGCATGAAGCCGGACAAAAGACCGCTCTGACCTTGTCGGACAGTTTTTGCGTCGACCGCTATCGCGACGAGTTTCTCAGCTTGATCAAAGACGGGTCGCTGGACATCGTTTTTGCCAACGAACACGAGTTGAAGGCGTTGTATCAGACAGCCGACCTGAACACCGCGATTGAGGCAATTCGCAATGATGCTTCGCTGGCAATCGTAACGCTTGGTGAAGAAGGGTCCATCAGTGTTGCGGCAGATAAGACCAACAAGGTACCGGCAGCCAAGGTGGAGACAGTCGTCGATCTGACCGGAGCCGGTGATTTGTTCGCCTCAGGCTTTCTGTTCGGGCTGGCACGAAATTACCCGCTTGTCGAATGTGCTGAACTGGGCGCTTTGGCGGCGGCAGAGGTCATCAGCCATATCGGTCCGCGTCCGGAAAAATCACTTAAATCGATCGCAGAACAAAATGGGTTCGTTATCTGAGCACCCGCATCAAATACTCGCAAACAACGGCCGTCCCGTAACCCGGCGGGGCAGCTCAATAAATTGGGAAAGCGTCAGAGGTATTCTTCAATCAGTCGGGTGACTTCTTCGTTGCGTTCTTTGCCCGACGGCGCGCCCATTACAACGACGATGAGCCGCTTTCCGCCTCGATTGACCGATGCAGCCAGGTTATAGCCGGAAAGGCGGATATAACCTGTTTTTATACCGTCGACGCCCCTTACTTTTCCAAGCAGTCTGTTGGTCGCCCTGAACTTCTTGCCGTTATAGACGAATTCTGTAGCCTTGAAAAAGCGGGAATAGCGCGCATGCCGTGTTTTCAGCGCCCTGCCTAAAATTGCCATGTCCCGAGCCGTGGTGACTTGACCGGAGTCCGGCAAACCCGACGCATTGACAAAATGAGTGCGCGTCAATCCCAGAGAAGCCGCCTTGCGGTTCATTCGAGAAGCAAATGCCGCTTCTGATCCGGCAAGGTTTTCAGCAACGGCCATTGCCACGTCGTTGCCGGACTTCACTGCCATCGCCTGGGCAGCCTGCAGAACCGTGAAGGTGGTTCCCTCCTTCAACCCAATTTTGGCTGGTGGCTGGGAGGCTGCGTTTTTAGAAACCTCCAGCGTGTCGGAAAACGACAGGCGCCCGGCGCTGATTTCATCAAACAGCAGATACAGCGTCATCATTTTCGTCAGAGATGCAGGAAAACGCAGGTCTCCTGCATTTTCTTCATGAAGGATGCGTCCAGACTTGGCATTGACGACAATCGCCGAGTAGGCTTTGGCTGTCGCGCGGCCCACGGGTGCGGCATACGAAAATGTCGTTTGCGACACATCAACGTCGTCTTCCGGGAGTGGCGGCAGTTTAGCGCCGACACAGCCAGTAAGTGTGAGCGCAACGAGACAGGTCAGAAGAAATTTCACGCAACGGGTCCCCGATTGCTTTCAATTGTCAGTGTTTGCCATGCTTCGCGTATTTCGAGAAGTGGGGAGGCTCACAATAGCCGCACAATTTCCGCAATTGTGCCTTTAACACACAGATACCTGTTCGATCTCTGCCCGCCTCCTTTTCAATCGAGAATTTTGTATATCGACAATTCAAGGCAATGCTGGCTACGGTAACCGGACGATGCTGCACAGACAGCACAGTCCACGAGGTGGATGACAGAGCGGGGCTATGGATACAGTATTTGATACCATTATTGTCGGCGCTGGAACGGCCGGAAGCCTGCTGGCCAATCGGCTTTCCAAAGACCCCAATCGCAGGGTTCTGCTTCTGGAAGCGGGCGGAAATGACAATTATCACTGGATCCACATCCCTGTGGGCTATCTCTATTGCATCAATAATCCCCGTACCGACTGGATGTTTCGAACACAATCGGAGGCAGGCCTCAACGGTCGATCCCTGATTTACCCCCGGGGCAAAACTTTGGGTGGCTGTTCATCGATCAACGGCATGATCTACATGCGCGGACAGGCACGGGATTATGATCAATGGGCCAATCTGACTGGTGAAAACGAATGGTCCTGGTCGGCGTGCCTTGAGGATTTCAAAGCCCATGAAGATAGTTTCCGGCTTGATGGCAAAAGCGGAGAAACACCGGATGGCTTTCACGCGGGCGGTGGTGAATGGCGGATCGAAAAGCAGCGACTCAGGTGGGAAATTCTTGACGCCTACGCCAAGGCGGCAACGGAGGCTGGCATCCCGGCCACCGACGATTTCAACGGTGGCGACAATACCGGTGTCAGTTATTTTGAAGTCAACCAGCGCGCCGGCTGGCGCTGGAATACGTCGAAAGCATTCCTTCGTCGGGCCCGCGACCGCAAAAATCTCAGCATCTGGACGGGGTGCCATGTCGAAAAACTGGACCTGAAAAGGAATGGGGACGGACAGCTTCGGTGTGTTGGTGTCAGATTGCGCAAAAACGGCCATACGGTTCATGCAGAGGCCAAATCAGAAGTGATCCTTTCAGCCGGCGCCATCGGCAGTCCGCAAATTTTACAACTCTCCGGTATCGGCGCAGGAGACCATCTCTCCAAACACGATATCGAAGTAAAGCATGAGTTATCCGGTATTGGGCAAAACCTTCAGGATCATTTGCAATTGCGCACTATCTACAAGGTTGCCGGCGCCAAGACGCTCAATCAGATGGCCAATAGCTGGTGGGGGAAAGCGGCTATCGGTCTTGAATATGCATTGAAGCGGAGCGGGCCCATGAGCATGGCTCCTTCACAGCTGGGTATTTTCGCAAAAAGCACGCCGGATAGGGAACATGCCAATGTACAGTTTCACGTTCAGCCGTTGAGCCTGGAAGCTTTCGGTCAGCCGTTGCATGCGTGGCCGGGTATTACGGCAAGTGTCTGCAATCTCAATCCCACCAGTCGGGGGTCTGTGATGATCAGTAGTCCTCGATCTGAAGATGCTCCGACAATTGCTCCCAATTATCTCACGACAGAAGAAGACCGCACAGTTGCCGCCGACGCGATAAAACTGGCACGCAAAGTTGCCGGGCAAAAAGCCCTTCAACAATATAACCCGGAAGAGATGAAGCCCGGTGCAGCGTTTCAATCTGACGTAGAACTGGCACGTGCAGCAGGCGATATCGGGACGACGATTTTTCACCCGGTAGGCACGGCAAAAATGGGAAGAGCCGACGATCCATCAGCGGTCGTTGACAGCCATTTGCGCGTGAAAGGGATTGAAGGGCTGCGTGTGGTCGATGCCAGTGTGATGCCGACAATCACCAGCGGCAACACCAACAGTCCCGTCTTGATGATTGCGGAGAAAGCCGCCCGCTGGATTCTTGCCGATAGCTGAGATCGGTCGTTCACAGTGGATCAGTCGCTGTTGATCCGCAGAAGAAATCGCAACGCGAGATGTGCCCTTGACTGACAAAATTGAATTCGACCCTCTTGAGCGGGCTCTGACGCTCAGTGTATGGCGTGCACCCACCAATGCTACTTTGCTTGAAGGAGGCATCACAAATGTGAATGTTTGCCTTGAAGACGAAGGAAAATCCTATGTCGTGCGTCTGGGCGAAGACATTCCTGTCCATGGAGTCATGCGTTTTAATGAGCTTGCCATCAGTTTGGCAGCTCATCATGCGGGGCTTGCGCCGCGGGTCCATCATCATGAGCCCGGCGTCCTGGTTCTTGAATTTGTCGACGCCCGGCCGCTTAAGGAAGCTGATATCCGTGATCCTGATCTCCTACCCGAAATAGTAGACCTTGTCCGCCGATGCCATAACGAGGTAGCAAATCACCTCCATGGTCCGGTTCTGACATTCTGGGTGTTTCACGTTGTAAGAGACTATGCGGCAACGTTGAAAAACGGACGATCGGACTATCAGAACCTGCTGCCCGAGCTGCTGAAAACCGCTGAGACCTTGGAAGCGGCCGTCGGTGCCATCGACCTCGTGCTTGGACACAACGACCTGCTGGCTGCCAATATCCTCAGAGACGACAAACGCCTGTGGCTGATTGACTGGGAATATGGCGGCTTCAATTCTCCCCTTTTCGACCTTGGCGGCCTTGCCACCAACAATGGCCTCAACGAGCAACAAGAGCGCACCATGCTTGAACAGTATTTCCAGATGCCACTTTCCGGGTCGCTGTTTCATCGCTATTCGGCAATGAAATGCGCGTCCCTTCTGCGGGAAACGATGTGGAGCATGGTGTCGGAAATCCATTCGGAAATCGACTTTGACTACGCTGCCTATACCGAAGAAAACCTCTCTCGCTTTCGAACTGCGATGACCGATTTTAGAGCCTTGTGAGGACCGCTGTGCAGGATTTTCCAAAGGAAGCCAAAGCCGTCATCATCGGCGGCGGCATTGTCGGATGCTCGACCGCCTACCACCTTGCCAAACTTGGTTGGACGGATGTTGTACTTCTTGAGCGAAAAAAACTGACATCGGGCACAACATTTCATGCTGCAGGCCTTGTTGGACAGCTGCGATCCAGCGCCAATATCACTCAATTGCTCGGCTATTCGGTTGAATTGTACCAAAGCCTTGAAGCGGAAACCGGCCAGGCGACAGGCTGGAAAATGAACGGTGGGTTGCGCCTTGCCTGTAACGATGCCCGCTGGACTGAAGTAAAACGCCAGGCAACGACGGCCCATTCATTTGGGCTCGATATGCAATTGCTCACTCCAGAGGAAGCGCAGGACCTTTGGCCTTTAATGACGATTGACGACTTGGTTGGCGCCGCCTTTTTGCCAACGGACGGCCAGGCCAACCCATCCGATATCACCCAGTCGCTGGCCAAGGGCGCACGCAACAATGGTGTCAGGATATTTGAAGATACTGAAGTTCTTTCCTTCGATATCGAAAAGGGTAAAATTTGCGGTATCCGTACCAGTAACGGCGACATCCGCTGCGATACAATCATTTGTTGCGCCGGCCAATGGACGCGTGCGCTGTCGAAAAAGGCGGGCGTAAACGTCCCTTTGGTGTCCGTTCAACACCAGTATATTGTCACCGACAAAATAGATGGCGTTTCCGCTGATCTGCCGACACTCAGAGATCCGGATCGGCTCACATATTACAAGGAAGACGTCGGCGGCCTCGTGATGGGAGGGTACGAATCCAATCCGATCCCCTGGGCGGAAAAGGGAATCCCCGAAGGGTTTCATTACACGTTGCTTGATTCGAATTTCGATCATTTCGAACCGATGATGGAGCACGCGCTTGGTCGGGTTCCCGCTTTGGAAAATGCAGGCATCAAACAGTTGATCAACGGACCGGAGAGTTTCACTCCGGACGGCAATTTTATTCTTGGAGAAGCACCGGAACTGGCGAACTTTTATGTGGGGGCCGGCTTCAACGCTTTTGGTATTGCGGCAGGCGGTGGTGCTGGCATGGCCCTTGCCGAATGGGTCGCAAAAGGAGAACCGCCGTTCGATCTGTGGCCAGTCGATATTCGGCGCTTTGGCCGACCACATTTTGATACGGACTGGGTGCGAACGCGAACACTCGAAGCCTATGGCAAGCATTACACAATGGCGTGGCCGTTTGAAGAAAACACCAGCGGCCGTCCCTGCCGTAAATCGCCGCTTTACGACAGGCTAGCGACACAGGGTGCGTGTTTTGGCGAAAAACTCGGCTGGGAACGGCCAAACTGGTTCGCTGACAAAGCCAAGGGTGAAACCCCGGAAGACATCTATAGTTTCAAGCGACAGAACTGGTTTGATGCCGTTAGGCGGGAACATGAAGCCGCCCGCAACTCAGCAGCGCTGTTTGACCAGACATCTTTCGCAAAATTTATTCTCAAGGGACCCGATGCCGAAACGGCTCTCAATTGGATCGCAGCCAACAACGTCTCAAAACCGGTCGGATCGCTGATCTATACGCAAATGCTGAATGATCGTGGTGGGATCGAGTGCGATCTCACGTGCGCCAGACTGTCAGAAGAAGAGTATTACATCGTCACGGGAACAGGTTTTGCCACGCGTGATTTCAGTTGGATCAGTCGCACTATCCCAATGGGATCAAATGCCCAACTCATTGATGTAACCTCGGCCTACACCGTCCTGTCTCTGATGGGACCAAATTCCCGTGATCTTTTGCAACCCCTTACAGATGACGATATCTCCGACAACGCCCTGCCCTTTGGCGCGTTCAAAACTATTGGCATCGGGGGATGCCCTGTTAAAGCGCTGCGGGTGAGCTATGTCGGAGAGCTGGGCTGGGAGCTGCACATCCCTGTTGAATATGCTACGGCTATTTACGACATTCTGATGGCAGCAGGTCCGCAATTCGACCTTAAGAATGCCGGCTATCGCGCCATCGAAAGCCTCCGACTGGAAAAAGGGTATCGCGCCTGGGGGGCTGATATCGGCCCTGATCACACACCGGTTGAGGCTGGGCTGGGCTGGGCGGTGAAACGCGGCACCGATATGGACTTCAGGGGCTGCGCCGCGATTGAGGAACAACGCGTAAGCGGCGTCAAAAAACGCCTGGCGGGATTCACCGCCGAGCCGGATGTCGTGCTTTCAGGCCGAGAAACAATCTACAGAAATGGTGTCCGCGTCGGCTGGCTCTCCTCAGGTGGCTACGGATACACCGTCGGCAAATCAATCGGCTACGGATATATAAGAAACACCGACGGCGTTGACACCAATTTCATGTTGAGCGGTACGTACGAATTGGAAGTCGCAACAAAACGGATTCCCTGTCAGATACACTTGAAACCGCTTTACGATCCGCTGATGCAAAAAATGAAACTTTGCTGATGAGAGTTAGACAGCCACATTGATCGATTCAACAGACTTCTGATCGACACCCTGTATCAGCAGACACCCAACCACTAATCGACGCTCTCTTGAAGCAGTTCCGCCCTTAAAAAAGATGGCGTTCTTTGGCCAGGAGAGCAGCCTGGGTTCGATTTGTTACACCCAGCTTCGCCAACAGGTTTTTGACGTGAAGCTTTACCGTCACCTCCTGAATTCCGAGGTTTCGTGCGATTTCCTTGTTGGACAGGCCGATGCACAGCTCGCCCAGTGTTTGCATTTCTCTTTCCGAAAGAGACGCAAAAGCGC
Source organism: Stappiaceae bacterium (assembly GCA_039976075.1). GTDB lineage: Bacteria > Pseudomonadota > Alphaproteobacteria > Rhizobiales > Stappiaceae > JBDWFY01. The sequence goes on along the minus strand of JBDWFY010000013.1, from coordinate 840,361 downwards.
CGCCGGCATCTGCCTGGTCGGTGGAAGATGTAAAATCAAAGGGAAAATATCTTTCCCCGGAAATGATAAACTTTATGGCGTTGACCATTGAAGCAGCAGCCAGGGATTTGGGAATAAAACCATCTGCCCCGCACGACATCGAACTCTTGGCAACATCCTTGTTTGCGACGCCGGACATCAACGCCACCTTGGATTTGGGGTGTTTCTTTTTCGCAGTTTCAAGGCCCTGAAGCCCATTCATTCCCGGCATGTTGTAGTCTAAAACAAGGAGATCAATCGGATATTCTCCCGCCATCACATCCAGTGCTGCCTCAAGATTATGGGCTGTAAATACTGTGAACTCTTCAGTTGATTCAAGATAAGCGGCGATCGTGTCTCGAACCAAATCATGATCATCGGCAATCAGTATGTTTGGCATAACTTCATCATCCTTGATATTCCGTAGTGATAAAGCTCATAAAAACGTAAAAAAGAGGTGCATCTATACGAAAGTATAGGCGGCTACTCTTATGCCCTGAACGCACTTATTCTCTTTGTTGTATTCTGCAGGCGAACTTGATCAGAGGTATATCAATGTCCGTCTCCAATCGTATTAAAACTCTCGTCATCCTGTTGGCCGGCTTGTGTGTGCACCTGACGTCCGCAAGCGCAACTGATGTTTCCCACCTCCAAATCACTGTCGGTTCAGTAGAACGCGTTCCGCAGACATTGTCGATCTCGGACATCGACGCCATGCCTCAAGTTCAATTTACCACATCAACGATCTGGACAGATGAGCCAACAACATTCTCCGGCGTGCCCCTGAAATCTGTGCTCGAAGCTGCGGGTATTGATGGAAAGAACGTAGAGATGGTCGCGCTCAATGATTATTCCGTTTCCATTCCGGTCACTGAATTGGAAGAAAATGCGCCCATAATAGCGACGCGAATGAATGGTCAGACCATGTCTGTAAGGGATAAGGGACCTTTCTGGGTTGTCTATCCATATGATGATGAAGCAAAGTACCAGACGGAAACTGCTTATTCTCGAAGTATCTGGCAGCTGAACCGGTTGAATATTATCGAATAAGGGTCAGCCCGTGCCTGTGCTGGCGGCGAAGTTGGAGGTCGGCGGTGAAGTCAGGTTTGCAGGGATACCGCATCGCTCTACTCGTGGGTTTGGTGGTGTTGGCCCTGCTGATGACCGTTATGGTCACCAATTTGCTGTCCCAACTCCGCAATCTTTCAACTGCCGAGGGCGACAATAACCAGTGGAGTATCTCTCAACTAGATACCGAATTTGCGAATCTTGCTGCCATTCTGTCCAAACAAATCAGTAAACCGTCTTTGTCAGACGATGAAGTCCGGCTGCGGCTGGATATCGCCCTAAGCCGCCTTGCAATCATAAATTCCGGACGTGCTGCTGCTCTTTTCAAGGGAAATGAAGAAACCAAGGCACAGATCGACACCATCAACGCTTTTGCAGAACAGGCCGTCAATATTGCTGACAAGCCCGGAATCCTGAGCAGAGAAGACTTCATTGCGCTTCAAACCATGACCGATACTGTGCGACCCGCCGTCAGAAAAATCGCTCTGACGGGTGTCAGTATCGGGGCACAACAATCGGAATACCGGCGAGACCAGTTTGCCCGTCAGTTGAAACTGACGGGAGGAACTGCAATTGGACTCCTGGTCGTCATGGCAGCCATGCTGCTGTTTCTGGGTCACCTGCTGACGCGAGCACAACAGCGAGACACAGCCCTTAAGGAATCGACGCTTCGATTGGAATCGACGGTTGAAGCCTCGCTGGACGGAATCATCACCGCTGACGAATCCGGAAAAATTATTGAGTACAATTCAGCTGCTGAGCGCGTTTTGGGGTGGACGCGGCAGGAAATTCTCGGGCGGACAATGGAAGCGACCATCATTCCTCACAAGTTCCGCGATGCGCACAGAGAGGGAATGGAGCGCTTTCTCAAGACACGTGAACCGCATGTTGTGGATGCCGGCAGAATTGAGTTAACAGCTCTTCGTAAGACGGGTGAAGAATTCCCGATCGAGTTGAACATCACGTCGGTGGAGGGAAAAGAGAGCCTCGAATTTATCGCCTACATTCGGGACATCAGCGAACGAAAAATAGATGAGCAAAAACTCATCGATGCACGTGATCGGGCGGAACGCACCGACAAAGCAAAGTCGCAGTTTCTGGCCGTCATGAGCCACGAAATGCGCACGCCGCTCAATGGTATTCTCGGCGTCCTGGATTTGCTGAAAACGACACCTTTATCGGAGAAACAGTCTCGTTACACGGGCATTGCCACTGCCTCGAGTGAAATACTGCTAGAGCATATCAACGAGGCGCTGGACATTACTCGAATTGAAACCGGCACCCTGTCGCTGGTTGATCAAAAATTCGATCTCGCCGAACTCCTGTCCGGTATCATTGATGTCCTTGAGCCTCTCGCGGTCGAAAAAAATCTGACAATGAACTTTGAGTTCGATGAACACCTGCGCATTCCGTTTTACGGCGATGGCAACCGAATTCGTCAGGTTGTCATAAACCTTCTGGGAAATGCGATTAAGTTTACCGACAAGGGTACAGTGGGCCTCAAAGTCAGTGGCATTCACGGCCCAAGCGAAACATCGTTGTACATTGCGGTGTCTGACACGGGACCGGGTATTGACCCTGAACATCAGGGCCAAATCTTTGAAGACTTTGTTGTGCTGGCTCACTCCGAAGGTCGCCAATCCAGGGGAGATGGACTCGGATTGTCGATTTCCCGCAAGATTGCACGAAAAATGGATGGAGACATTAAAGTCAACAGCGCCATCGGAGCAGGCACGACGTTTACCCTGACCGTGCCGTTGACCCGCGCCGATCACTCTGAACTCGAAGACGAAACACAAAAACTACCGACGGAAGGGAAAGTCGAAAAATCGAAAGGTTACTCCATTCTCGTCGTTGAGGATAACGACATCAATCGCAGTATTCTCAAGGACATGCTGATGGGGATGGGTCATTCAGTTTCCGAAGCCGAAAACGGCGTTGAATGTCTGGCGCTGGCAGAAAAAAGTACGTTCGATCTTGTATTCATGGACATCAGCATGCCGGTCATGAACGGAATTGAGGCCGCGCGAAGATTGCGCGCAGGCGAGAGTGCAAACAAGTTCGTACCGATTATTGGCCTGACAGCGCATGGACGAGAAGAGTATCGCGAACAGGCACAACTGGCGGGCATGACCCAGTTCCAAACCAAGCCAATCAGATTGCCCACATTGCACACGATTCTCGACAATATCTTCGCTTCAAGTGTTGAGACCCCTCATGCGGAGGAACATGTTCTTCAAGAATTATGTGGCGCGTTGGGATCGGAGAAAGTTTCAAAAACCGGAACCGCACTTTTCAATGAACTCCGGGACTTCATGAATGAAGTTGCCGCCGGTAACCTTGCAGCAGGCACACCTGAATTGGCGGAAGCCGCGCACAAATTGAAAGGTGCGACTGCTCTGCTTGGGATGCGCTCGCTGGAACACATTCTGCTCCATATGGAAAATACCGCCAGAAGCGGTCAGCGGGACAACTCCTTCTCCGTTCGCCTGCATGAACTCAAACAAACGGCGATTTCCACTGAAGCTGCATTCAATCATTATCTGAATGGCAGGAAACAGCCATCTTCTTCGGGTTAGCACCCTATCCATTGGGATAGCCAGCTTATGCTTTTTTGCCGATTTCTATCCTCTTGCACCCCAGCACGACTGATTTTGGAACACTAAGCTTCGTCCATAGCCAAACCGGGCACGTCAGATGTGCCCGATTATCTGGGAAGGACGAAAATAATGACAAAAGAAATCATCATTGTGGGCGGCGACGGATTTTGCGGCTGGCCAACGGCATTGTACTTGTCCAAGCAAGGACACAACGTGACCATCGTGGACAACCTCTCGCGTCGTTGGATCGACAGTAAAATGGGTGCGGACAGTTTGACCCCCATTGCCACGGTCGAGACCCGGTTGGAAGCCTGGACTGAACAAACAGGTCTCACGATCCATTTTGAATGTATCGATGTGGCCCGAGAATTTGATCGCCTTACTGCTCTCCTGGCGTCGATCAGACCTGATACCATCATCCATTTTGGCGAACAGCGTGCTGCTCCCTACTCGATGAAAGGTGTCTCGGAGAAACGATACACAGTCGATAACAACATCTCAGCCACTCACAACCTGCTTGCAGCAGTTACAGAGCTGGGATTGGATTCGCATTTTGTTCATCTGGGAACGATGGGCGTCTACGGCTACGATGACGACGGCATTGAAATACCCGAGGGTTATCTTAGCGTCTACATCCCGGGCGATGATCAACGTATTTTCCAACGCGACATTCTCTATCCAACAAATCCAGGCAGTGTCTATCACATGACCAAGTCCATGGATCAGTTGTTGTTCCAGTTCTACGCAAAGAACGATTTGATGCGAATTACCGACCTGCATCAGGGCATTGTGTGGGGTACACAGACTGAGGAAACACGCCTGGATGAGCGTCTGATCAACCGATTTGATTATGACGGTGATTATGGAACTGTCCTCAATCGCTTTCTCATGCAGGCCGTCGTCGGCCATCCGTTAACCGTGCATGGCACAGGCGGTCAGACCCGAGCCTTCATCCACATACAGGATACCGTTCGCTGCATTGGTATTGCCGTCGAAAATCCACCGAAAAAAGACGGCAAAGTCGCCATCCTCAATCAGATGACTGAAACCTTTACCGTTCGCCATCTGGCAAACCTGGTATCACGCGTTTCAGGAGCTGAAGTCGCCAATGTCGACAATCCTCGCAATGAGGCTGCCGAGAATGACCTGCGGGTGTCAAACAAGACGTTCATCTCGCTGGGCCTGGAGCCGGTAACCCTGGAAAACGGGCTTCTCGAGGAAACGCAGGACATTGCTGCAAAGTACGCACATCGCTGCATTCGCGAGATGATCCCATGCGTATCCACCTGGACCGACAACCAACGGCCGGGAGTCGTCAACCTGGAAAATGCAGCCTAGTGAGCGAAAAGAACCGCCGGACTTGCTTGGAGGTAAGTCCGGTCGTTCACGTCCTGTGGTTCGACAAACTCGGTGAGCATCATGAGAATGATTGGCATTGGGCTTACAGCATTTTTGCTTGCAGGGCTGGCCCTCCTGTTTTCAACATATGACATTTGGCAAAAAGGACGGCGTCATTTCGACGAGTTTACGAAAGGTCCTCAGTTGGTTTTCGAAAGCCAGAGCGCCGTAGAATCCAATGATACCCACACAGCCGTCGTCTATCGCGCCGGCCCCGGCAGTCCGCTTATTCTTTCCGGTTTGCCCGCCTATCAGGGCGCGACGTTTTACTTGCCAATCGACGCGCGCCCAACATCTGGATACCTCCAAATCGATGCAACGTTTCAGATTCTGCAGGGTGTGGAAGGAGTGCTTCGCATCTCCATCGACAATACCCGCAGGGGAGAAGTGTTGTTGCGTCCGGGTGAAGGTGGGCGATCTCTGCGAATTCCGCTTTCATCGACGGAAATCGTCAGAGAAAAGCTGGTCGTCTCGTTCAGTCTACAGGGAGAAGGCCCCCACTCCGCGTGTAGTATCGATACTGGTTATGAAGCCGTTGTCGAAATCGAGACGACCAGCGCCATTTATCTGAAGACTGATAGCCAGCTTCAAACCCCGCGCGATCGGATCAATGCGTGGGGACGTATTGCACACATAAATTGGCCCAAGAACGGAAAGAACGGCGCACGCACCGACAGTATTCTACTTGCGACGAAACTGAACCAGCAGACTATCGGCGCGGTGTTTATGGGCGAACCAGGCAAGGACGCGCTTGATTTGTCCACGATCCATTCCACGGCAATCGATGCATTTGCAACAAAACCATCGGTAACTGAGTCAAAAAATGTCCGATTTGTTGGACAAGAGCCTGTCAATGCGGGGCTGCGGCGCTTTCATGGTTCAACAACGTGGCGTGTAAAGCTTGATTTACGCGACTCAAAAACACGCATTCCCGAAACACTCGATCTTGCCCTGTACCTGGGTCGACAATCGCGCGGAAAAGAGTGGAGAGTCACCATAACTCTGAACAATCGCCTGCTGTCTGACAGCCTGGCGGATCAGAGGAATGAGCGATTTACCACAACGATTGCATTGCCGGACAACATCGCCGAAGGGTATTATTCACTAGAAATCCGAGCTGCGTCAGCTCAAGCGCCGACGCATGGATGTCAGTCCGGCCCGGAGTTGATTGCTGAAATGCTCCCCGAAACACGACTGAATATGGGAGAGCGCAGATTTACAGATCCGGTTGTGGAACTTCAAAACGCTCTTTCCGCATCAGGCCAAGCATCAATTGAATTACCGCAAAGGCTCAGTTCGGCTGATGCATCCGTGGCGGCCCAAATGCTTGCATCTTTCCTGCCGGAACAGGTCAGTCTCAGTTCAGGACGGGCATCTGCACACATTGTCGTCCTCAACACCGAAACGATCAAAGAGATCAAATCGGCATCCGAAGGCTCGTGGCTGGTTTATTCAGACCCGAACACCCAGAAACTGGTTGCAGAACCGGCACTGTCGGCCTTGGCGCATGCAACGCCGCAGCTAGGGTTGCTGGTAACTGTAACCCAGCGTGTATCCTCGAGAATACCGTCATGAACACTGCTGTTGCACAAGACAATCGCGAGCAGATAAATTTTATCTCCGTGGATAGCGCGCCAAAGCGTTTTGCCGGGTTCATCTCGGCCTGGCGCGCGCCCTGTCTGCTGCTCTCATTCACCATTTTTGCGGCTTCACTGCTGTGGCTGGTGAACACGCCTGCGATGGCACACATATTTCCGAACCATGATTTCGTGTTTTCCCCCTATGAGGGACGGCATGCCATCGCCATTCGAATATTCGTGTTGTCGTTCTTCATTGCTTTTGCTGCGTTTAGTTCGTCAAACCTTTTGGGTCGCATCCTGTTCGGTTTGGACATGGTGCTGACATTTATGGTGATTTGCGCGATATTCGATGTCTCCAATGTCCTGGCGCATCAGGCTTTTGGCATTTCGTTTTCGCTACATTTCAGCAGCATTGGTTCAGGATTGCTTGGATTTGCGATCTACTCGTTCAAATTGCTGGAATGGGGGTATATGCCCGCACGCATCCGTATTGAACATCGTCCCATTAGTCATAACCGCGCATTCATCAGGCTCGGCGCAACCTTGGCGACGGCTGCAGCAATCTCGATTTTTGTCGGCACACTGGACCTGGCAACGGTTCGTGTCATGCGTGAATGGACCCTTCTGGGTGGCATCGGTCCAGGCGTATTCCTGTTTTTGCCCGTCCTTTTCGGTCAGCTATACCTGCTAGCGATCTATGACATTTTCGTTACGAAAAGGCCTGAATTCCGCCCTTCCGTGAGCATTATTGTCCCTGCCCATAACGAGCAGTACATCATCGAGGCGACGATCAACGCCATGGACCGAGCCGCTCAGCATTACGGCGGAGAGGTGCATATTCTGATCATGAACAACAATTCAACGGATGAAACGGAGGCGATAGCCCGGGAAACACTGAAATCCTGCAAAGCGGCGAAAGGTCGGGTGATCAACGTTCCCAAACCCGGCAAGTCAAATGCACTCAATGCAGGTCTGGACGCTGCTCAAACGGAGTTTCTGGTCCGCGTCGATGCTGACACTTTGCTGGGAGAAGACAACCTATCTCGCGCCATACCCTATTTCACAGACCCCAATGTCGGCGTGGTCGGCGGCGTTCCGGTACCACCTGGAGGCGCGCTTTTTGATCGGGCGAGGCTCCTTGAGGTTTTGGTCAAGCATGGCTTCTATTCTGTCGCCATGGGGGCGGTGAACGGTGTTGTGGGCATTCCGGGCATGTTTGTCGTTTATCGAACAGAACATCCTCGATATCTTGGCGGGTTTGTGGAAGGGATGAATGGCGAAGATACTGACATTTCGCTTCGGATTGGTGAACTGGGATTTCATTCCGTCGTTGATCCCAAAATCAGATACATCTCCGAGGTACCCTCGAGCTATTCCCATATGCGCGAACAACGGATGCGTTGGTTTCGATCGATTTATCATATTAGCTCCCGTTGCCGTGACCTGATTTACTCGGACAATAAAACACTGCGCGGGAAAATCATTCTTCCCTACATGCTGGTCAACTCTGCGCGTCGAGCAATGTTGGTGCCGCTTATTATTTTCGGCATTCTTGAATGCGGTTTGAGGTTTAATCCCGAGAGTCCGATTATCTGGCAATCCATTGTGGCCGTAACAACCGGCGCACCGGCAGTTGTCGCTGTTGTGGCATCATTGCTGAATGGCGTGCCCAGGGGAATCATTGCCCTGCCCGAGTACCTGATCTTTCGCACCCTAAGAGCGTACTTCACGCTCGAGTCGATGCTGAGTATTCTGATTTCAACGGAAAACGAAAATTTGGAACTGCCCATAAAATTGGACCTGATCCCGAACCAACCCGTTCGAGTTGCCTGACTGCGGTGACCCATGGATGCGAAAATCGCTCATGTGTGTCAGATCAGAGTTGAACTGGTATCGCGTGTCAGTGTTCTAGAAGAAGTGGTGCCGCTTACGTGACTCGAACACGTGACCCCATCATTACGAATGATGTGCTCTACCAACTGAGCTAAAGCGGCCCGAACCGAAGAGTTTCATTCCTCGTCTGGATTTTTGGTGACGGCTACATACCTGTTTGCCGGTATTGGTGCAAGGGGCGGAATTTTCATTTCGTCTTTTGCACTTTCGTCATGGATCAACACATCCAGTGTTATCTTGTTTCGCTCTAAGTTGCGGTTTCCTGTGGTGGTCTGATCGGCTGAACGCCAAAGCCGTTTTTGGCAATTTTCTCGTCCGCAACGGCAGGACCGGGATCGTCGGGTGCCTGTTTCAGAGGAAAGTCGACTGGCTTTGGTTTTGCCGCTGCGGCCTGGCTTCCCAGTACTTTGCTCTTGTCCAGAACCGGCGTCTGTTCCGTCACCGAGGCGACAACATTTGCAGGCGTTTCTTCAGAACCGGTTTTTTTTTCATCTACGCCAACAGATCCTGAGCTGGATGCCTCCGCTACAGGTCCAGGCGCTGATTCACCTGGTTTTTCCGAGCTGTCCTTGCTGGTGATGATCTCGCCTTCGATCGGAGCAGCGGTCTCCGTCTTGGATTCAGACTGCTCATCAACCGCACTCATAACCGGTTTCTCTGCAATGGCGGCTTTTGGATCTTCCTTCGAACTGGCCGTGGACTTATCCTCAATATCATCCGTAGACGCCGTTTCCACCGGTGGTTTTTCTACCGGCGTTTGCTGTATGGGCGCCGGAAGCGGCTCAAGTGCATCAATGAGCGACTCGTCAATATCCTGCACCGGAGCGCTGAGCGCGGTTTGAGGTTGACGCCATTCAAAGGCGTCAAGTTTGCCACTGACCGGCGACACAGGGGCCCAGGTTTCACGCTCAACCCCGTCTGCAATCCAGGTGTAATCGCGCGGAGCGTGAACCGCCCTTGAAAGCCATTCGCGAACCCGGCCACGGTCGCCATGCTCAGCTTCTTCAAGTTCAGCCATCATCAGAAACGCCCGTTGGGTTGGCTCGGAGCGCAGGACTTTTTTCAGGCTTTTGCGCGCTTCAGCGAATTCCTGCCCGTCGATTGCCACGCGTGCAATGGCCAGAGCGCCTTCTGCGTGGTTGGGGCGAATCGCCGCCAGACTGCTAACTCGTTTCATGCGATCACGCGCCGAATCTCCGGTACGGACATGTGCATAGGCCTCCGCGATATCCGGATGCGGAATTTTTTTCCAGGTGGTTTCAAGCACCTTGGCGGCCTTTCTAATATCGCCGCGTCGGGTCAGCAGGCGTCCCGAAACGACGGCAGCCGGAACCAGGTCCGGCGCAAGACCGTGCGCTTCAAGCGACAGAACGCGCGCACGATCGGGTTCGCCCTGTTCAAGTTCACTGGCACGGGCTGTCATCAAAGCCGCCTTGTGCCGTCGATAGGTTTTCTTGTCGATCAGTTTGGCGTTGAAATTGCTTTCAAGGGTCTTGAGGGAGGCCTCCCAGTCGGTTGCCGTCGCCTGATAGCCAAGCAACGCCTTCCCTGCCCAGGCCAGGCCCGGCGACAGTTTTACAGCCTCTTCGGCATAGTGGCGGGCTGCAACCGGTTCATCATGGCGCGTGGCTTCGATATAGAGCCCATGCAGCCCCAACAACCGGGTCTCTTCATTCAGCATCATCCGCTCAAAACGCCCCCGCGCCTCATCCTGACTGCCGGAAAGTTGCGCCGTCTGGGCCAGTAGCAACTGGGTCGCCGGTTCACCAGAAAGCATTCTCTCAGCGTCCAATCCCAGTTTTCGCGCAAGTTTGGCATCGCCGGACCCCAGAGCGATCAGTCCGCGAGACAATGCCGCATAGCCCTTGTCTTTACGGCGGCGCTGAAAGAACCGCGACGTAATATCCGGTGAACGCATAATTGTTCGCACAATGGTCCAACCGATCATTGCCAGTACAACCAGTACACCCAATGCGATCAATGCCGGACCGACACCGATTTCGGCATAATACCCCTGCCAGTCAACCGTCACCGATCCCGGTCGGTCTGCCAGCCAGGCCGCACCCAGCGCACCCGCCAGTGCCAGGGCAAAGAAAATAAATACACGGATCATTTGCCTCTACTCCCGATTTCAATGTGCTGAGGCGGCAAGCGACTCAATCACATCTTTCGTTACTTTGCTGACAAGCGAATCCGCTTCCAGGCGTGTTTTAACCGCATTTGCCCATGGCGCTCCAGCCTGGCGCGCTGCTTCGGGCAGGTTTTCATAGGCTGACAAAGCCCCGGCCAGATCAGCCTTTCCGACCTTGCTTGCCATGGAACCGAGCAGGGAGGAAGGGTCTGAAGAGCTGTCTTCTCCGGAGCGTCGAATGGTCACAAGTGACCGTGCGTTGGTCAGAAGCTGGTCGAGAACGTCATCACCTGCCTCGGCTTGGTTCAGCGCGGCACCCATGGAACGTGCCACATTGGGAAAACCGGCAATAAGCTGCGCGGATGTCTCAATCCCCTCTTCTGAATTCTGCTGCAGCAGTGAGAGGTCTGTCCCTTCAGGCAAAAGTTTGGAGACGGCTGCCAGTTCCGTTGCAAACGACCGTCCATCATCGACTGCATCTTTCAAAGACGATATTGCGATGGCCCTTGATGCCAGTTCACGAGCGCTCACCGAACCAACAGCTTCTTCGACCGTTTCCGTACGCGAGGTCAACGCGTTTAGCTGATTTTCGATTTCAGTTAAGCTTTTGGAGAGTGTCTCAGCATTTTTGGCGATACCGGCAATTTGCTCTTGCGTTGTCGAAAGCTGACCGCTTAATCCAACAAATTGAGATTGCATCGTCTGAAGTGTGTCACCCTGTGTCGTGACAAGTTCTTCGGTCGTTTTGCCACTTGTCTGCGCTGTCTTGAACTGGTTGGCCAAACCTGCGACGGCTTGCTGTAGCGATTGAGTTGCGGATCCCTCACCGCCAAATTCTGAAAGCTGTTTCTTGAGCGCTTCCAGCTCGGCAGAGGATGCCTGCTGGAACGTCTCAAACTGTCCCTTTACGGACTTGAGCGCCTCGTTGAGGCTTGCAGCGGCCGCACCATCGCCCGCACTTCCCGATGAAACCGCCTCTCTGAGCGCCTTTACCTGCTCGGACAGAGCATCAACCGTTTCTTTGACTGCAGCGCTCTGTGTCGGATCCGCAACCGGGGTCGCAGCGATATCGGCCACACGTCCGCTGATCTCATCAAACTGGGTTTTGAGCGCACTTAATCCGTTATCCAGCGCTTCACTCGCTGAGGAAGCCTGGTCAGCCACAGTGCTTTTCAGTGCCTCAAAATCGTCACGACCGGATGTTTCAATTGCGGCAACCCGAGAGGCAAGGCTGTCATCACCCAGTTTCACATAGCCTGATTCCACCAAGCCGTACCCACCCGCCAGAACGATGAGACCGCCAATGGCCGCCGCAGTTAAAACACCGAAAAACCCGACTGACGATTTTGGCTGCGATGCCGCAGCCGATGGCGGTCTTGTCTGGAAACTGCCGGTAGACGGTTTTGAAGTCGTTGCTGACGATGGTGCCTTGGGTGGTGGTGTGCTTGCCTTACTTGAAGCCGAGCTGCCGCTGCCGGCTTTAGCACCTGCTTGAGACGCCGACGCTGCAGCCGTTCCGCTCGCAGCTGATGCCGATTGAGGGCCAGTCTTTTTTTCCGGTTTATCCGACGTTGTTTTTCCGGTTTGTTTCACCCCGCCGGCCGATTGACCGGACTTGTTGCCCGCCGACATCGTGGGACTCGTTTTCGATTTATCGCCGTCAGGTTTTTCCGTCTTCTCAGGCGGAGACTTCACCTCTTTGGCCTTTAAATCGATGGTAACTGCCGGCTTTGATGGCTGTTTTGCTCCGGATGCGAATGACGATCCGGTCTTTTGCTCACCGTCAGTTCGGTTAGAGCCCCCAGAGCCGCTTCCTGATGGTCCGGTTGATTCAGTCGTCTTGCCTCGCGGCCCGGCAGGTTTATCTTTCTCGGAAGCCATCGGATCCCTCAACTCCAAACAATAGAGTGCATGCGTGCACAATAGTCAGCGCACAGGCTCAGTGTCTCTTATCCCGCAAGCGGTCACAACCAACAACATAGTGAGCCTCGCCGCCAATGTGTATCGATCTAACGACGAATTGTGACAAATCGCAATTACCAATGCACGTATTAAAAAAATCGAAATGTCGAATATCACAATGTTCGTTTGTCAGAAATAATTGACTCATGGGCTGCTTATTTACAAAAGGCGACGATCACAACAGCCCTAACAGAGCGGGTTCGTTGGGTTGAGCCGCCACCACGACCTTTACCTCAACCCACGCACTCAAAGGATGGGCGACTCCCTGTGAAAGCGCAAAAAAAATAATTCGTCGCGCTGCTTTTTCAAGTCCATCATTTTTAAAGGCCTCCATCAACGCCTCCGCACCGCGCTTGGAGTAAACCAGGGCCGCGTCAATTTGTCCGTGCCTGATTTCCTCAATAACGGTCTGCGGAAATCGATCAATGAAGCTGGTGTCATAAAGAACCACCAATTCGTGCTGAATTCCCGCACCCTTGAGTGCTCCGGACAAATCTCCTGCCCGGTCCGCACCAGCCCCATACAGGAGCCGTCCCTTGTTTTGTGAGGTCTGAGCGATCAGTTTATGTGAAAGCGCATCAACGTTGCCGCCTGCGGAAAAAACATTCCCGAACCCACCGGCTTGGGCATGAGCTGCCGTCTTGTCTCCAACACAATAGAGCGGCAACTGGGATAGTTCTGCAAATGCCGGGTGTTTTACAAGCGCATCAACTGCTCTTCCGCTGGTTACAGCAATGGTCGTAAAACGCGCCGGATCAATATCCGTTCCTGATCGATAGTGAATTTCAGTCAGGGGAGCGACCACAGCCTGATGCCCCAACTCTTCAAGCAATTTGGCCGTTTCAAGAGCCTGGTCTGCGGGCCGTGTCAGCAAGATACGCATTCACTTACCAATGATCGAGAAAACCTGGACCTGCGGCGTCCCGCAGTTTGCGGCCCGCTTCGCGCCCCAGTGCAACCGCTTCTCCGCGTGGTCCTTCCATCGTCACCTGGTGCGCCCGCTGGCCGTCCGGTGACAAGATTTCACCGCGCAAGGTAATCTGGCTTCCTGTCGTTCTGGCCAGACCGGCTATCGGCGTTCGGCAGGAACCATCGAGGACACTCAGATAAGCGCGTTCAGCCTCCAGACAATCCGCGGTTTTTTTGTCATGGATAGGAGCCAATAGCTCCAGAACCGGCTGGTGGTCGAGCCTGGTTTCGATACAAATTGCTGCCTGACCGACTGCCGGAAGAAAGCTGTCGGTTTCAAAAATGGACGTTACGATATCGCCAAGGCCGAGGCGTCTCAGCCCGGCATAAGCCAAAAGGGTCGCATCGACGTCACCCTCTTCCAGCTTGCGCAACCGCGTCTGGACGTTGCCTCGAAAGATAACGACGTCAATATCCGGCCTGAGGCGCTTGATCATCGCTTGCCGGCGCAACGAAGAAGAGCCGACAACGGCCCCTTCGGGCAGATCAAGCAAGGTTTTTGCCTTGGGTGAAATGAACGCATCCCGCACATCTTCACGCGGCAGAAAGCAGGTAATACCCAGTCCTCCCGGCAGCAATGTCGGCATATCTTTTGAAGAATGAACCGCCAGATCTATCGTGCCCGCCAGCAGTGCTGCTTCGATTTCTTCGGTAAACAACCCTTTTCCACCGACCTCGGACAAGGCTCGATCAACGATCCGGTCACCAGCGGTACTCATGACCACAATTTCGAAATCCTCGGTAGCCATACCATGCGCCTGCATCAGGCGGTCACGTGTTTCGTGGGCCTGGGCAAGGGCTAATGCACTGCCGCGCGTTCCGATTTTAACAGGTTTCATTTGCAAGGATCATCGTCTCGGTGCTAGGGGCTTTCCTCAACAGGGCGATACACTATCTTTGTCCCTGAACCAATGCCTAATCGCTTGCTGCTACATTGTGGCCGCATTGAACATTTCGGAAACAATGACAATGATCGTTCTTGGCATTGAGACAAGCTGCGATGAAACCGCGGCTGCGGTCGTGAGACGCGATAGCGCGGGTTGCGGAGAAATCCTCTCCAATATTGTGAAGTCTCAAACTGATGATCATGCAATTTATGGCGGCGTCGTGCCGGAAATTGCGGCCCGCGCTCACATCGCAATGCTTGATCGCATTATCGAGACCGCGCTGAGGGATGCGGACATAACTTGCGGAGACCTTGACGGGGTGGCAGTCACCAGCGGACCGGGCCTGATCGGGGGCGTCATGGTCGGCCTGATGACTGCGAAGGGTATCGCCCTTGCCGCCGATATTCCTCTGATTGCAGTCAATCATCTTGAAGGGCACGCTCTGACGGCACGCCTGACGGACAGCGTATCCTTTCCATACATCCTCCTTCTGGTGTCGGGTGGTCATACCCAATACGTTTGTATTCGAGGGGTGGCCGACTACCAGCGTTGGGGCAGTACGATTGACGATGCCCTGGGCGAGGCATTTGATAAAACAGCCAAACTTCTTGGCCTGCCCTACCCAGGCGGACCCGCCGTTGAAACGGCAGCAAAAAGCGGAGATGAGAAACGTTTTCCATTCCCCCGGCCGCTGCTCGCACGAGAGGGGCTTGATATGTCCTTTGCCGGTCTGAAAACAGCGGTGCGCGTTCAAGCGGAAAAAATCGCCCCCCTCAGCGACCAGGACGTATTCGATATTTCCGCTTCCTTCCAGTTGGCCGTTGCCGATATCCTGGGGAAACGCAGCCGAAGAGCGATTGCACGATTCAGGGAAGCATTTCCAAATGAGACGCCACGCCTGGTTGTCGCCGGCGGAGTGGCAGCCAATTCCACTTTGCGGGAAGCACTGGTTGAGGCGGCCGCAGAAACTGACGCTCAATTGATTGCGCCTCCCCCGGCCCTGTGTACTGACAATGGCGCCATGATTGCCTGGGCAGGCGCAGAAAGATTGGCCCAAGGACTGGTCGACCCACTTTCGGTCAGTCCACGGCCACGATGGCCACTTGATGAAAGATCGGAGCCGATGGTCGGCCATGGCCGTCGAGGTGCCAAGGTTTGAATACTGTTTGAATTTAATGAGGTAATTGACATGAAAGCACCGACCAATTTCAGGGTGCATGGCGCGCAATTCAATCCAGACCAACACCCGCATGCGCCAACAATTGACAAATCCTATATCTACATGACCTGCGACAGCGAGTTGCTGGTGTTTCTCGAGCCGGAGAATCCGGATATCGGTTTACAGCTACCCGGGGGAACACTTGATCCGGAAGAAGGATTTGAGGCTGCGGCCCGTCGGGAATTCTTTGAAGAGACAGGACATCCGCTGCTCGGGCCGCTCACACAATTTGCCGAACAGACGTTCCCGTATGTAAGCAGCGAAGGACCCGTCCTTCACAATCGCCGCATGTTTCACGCGCCCGTCGCTGTAAAACCCGACGAAGCGTGGGACCACTACGAAATGGACCCCAGTGACGGCGGCGATCCGATCCTTTTTCGATTTTTCTGGGTCCCA
Organism: Stappiaceae bacterium; assembly: GCA_039976075.1. GTDB lineage: Bacteria > Pseudomonadota > Alphaproteobacteria > Rhizobiales > Stappiaceae > JBDWFY01. The sequence continues at coordinate 824,240 of JBDWFY010000013.1, read as the reverse complement.
CTTCTTCAGCCCGGTCAAGCATTTCATGTCGATTTTGAGCATCCATTGCCAGCGCTGTACACGCACTTGTCAGGAAAGTCGGTTTAGTGAGCAGTTTTGAAAAAGTTGGCGTCATGGGCGGTGGCGCATGGGGAACTGCACTTGCGCTTGCGGCAGCCCGAGCCGATAGGCAGGTGACGTTGTGGGCACGTAACGACGAGACGGTCAGAGCAATCAACAGCAGCCGTCAAAACCCCGATTATCTGCCCGGAATAACCTTCGATGCGCCCATCAACGCAACAGGCGATCTGGCCGATCTGTCCGGGCAGGACGCGATGTTACTTGTTACACCAGCGCAAACTACGCGCGCGATGGCGTCGCAATTGGCATCACTCTATTCCGGCGCGATTCCAGTTTTGCTCTGCGCCAAGGGGATTGAACGCCACAGCGGGCAGCTGCTGAGTGAAGTTTTTACGGCCGAAATGCCGAACGCCATTCCTGCGGTACTATCAGGTCCCAGCTTTGCAGACGATGTCGCTGCCGGATTGCCAACCGCAGTTACAATCGCTGCACCGGACCTGGACGTGGCCGATGCGTTGTCGCGGATGCTGGCCTCCAATACATTACGACCATATGCGTCTGACGATATCACCGGTGCACAAATCGGTGGTTCGTTGAAAAACGTGCTTGCGATTGCCTGCGGCGCCGTTGTTGGCAAAGGGCTGGGTGCCAGTGCAGTGGCCGCTCTTACCGCACGCGGCTTTGCCGAATTGACGCGCCTTGGGACGGCCCTTGGCGCTCGAGCGGAAACACTGACCGGCTTGTCCGGATTAGGTGATCTGGTCCTGACCTGCTCCTCCAAACAGTCAAGAAACTTTTCCTTTGGCATCAAGCTGGGCCAGGGCATGTCAATTGAGGAACTCAGCCAACCAGGACAGAAGCTTGCTGAGGGTGCGCATACAGCCGAAGTTGCCGTGGACCTTGCCGGAAAACACGACGTCGAACTGCCGATATGCGAGGCTGTCGCCAATACGGTGAGTGGAAAAACTTCAGTCGATCAGGCAATTGCCACGCTACTCCGCCGTCCGTTGCGACACGAATAAGGCTGATTGCGGTTGAACAGAACGGAATACCAGGTGGTTTCATTTCGAAAATTCGCCGATCCAAATCAATATTTGCCCTTTCAGATCAGATGACTGTAAAAAGTCCTGCCAGAAATCTTTCCCGTCCAGAAACCGGAGCATTTTTTCGATGTTGTATGCCCTGATATGCACTGACAAGCCGCACGCGCAGCAGAAGCGCACGGACAATCGGCCTGATCATATTGAATTTCTCAAAGGCCTTGGCGACAAATTGAAAGCGGCTGGCCCTTTTCTGGCTGATGACGGTACGCCGACCGGAAGTCTCGTCATTATCGAAGCACAGAGCCGGGATGAAGCCTTGGCGGTTTCCAGCGAAGATCCTTACGCCCGCGCAGACCTGTTCGAATCCGTCGAAATCCGACCCTGGAACTGGGTCTTCCACAATCCGGAGGCGTAACATGGCATATTGGCTGTTCAAATCCGAGCCGGACAAGTGGTCCTGGGAGCATCAGAAAGCCAAGGGCGAAATTGGCGAAGAATGGGATGGTATCCGAAACTATCAGGCGCGTAACAATATGCGCGAAATGAAACTTGGCGATCGTGGCTTCTTTTACCATTCCAACGAAGGTAAGGAAGTTGTCGGCATCGTCGAGGTTTGTAAACTGATACATCCTGATTCCACGACAGATGACCCACGCTGGGAATGCGTGGACGTCAAAGCCGTTGAAGACATGCCCAGTCCGGTTACACTTGCTCAGGTAAAGGCAAATCCGGCACTGTCCGAGATGGCCCTTGTTACGCATATGAGGCTATCCGTTCAGCCCGTCACCGAAAAAGAATGGAAAATCGTCTGCGAAATGGGCGAACTCAAGTACTAACATCCGCACTTGCGTGTTTCGGAACGGCTGCCATCTCTCGGCGATTTGCTATCGGTGTGCAGCATTGCATTTTGAGTAAAAGAATGTCGGCCAACAAAACCTTATCGGAGTACCGCTGATGCCAATCGTCAATCGATTTGCTGATCTGCATGAAGAAATCACCGGTTGGCGCCGCGACATTCATCAGCATCCGGAGCTGCTTTATGACACCGTTCGAACCGCGAATGTAGTCGCCGAACACCTGACTTCCTTTGGATTGGACGAAGTCATCACGGGCATCGGCCGCAGCGGCGTGGTTGGCGTTATCAAAGGCCGCCAAACCGGAAGCAACAGAGTGATCGGCCTGCGGGCAGACATGGACGCGTTGCCGATGCAGGAACAAACCGGCAAGCCCTATGCTTCCCGGACCAACGGTAGAATGCATGCTTGTGGACATGACGGACACACTGCCATGCTGCTTGGCACAGCAAAGTATCTTGCCGAGACCAGAAATTTTGACGGCACCGCCGTGGTGATTTTTCAACCGGCAGAGGAAGGTGGTGCTGGTGCCAAAGCCATGATCGACGACGGTCTGATGGATCGCTGGCAAATCGATGAAGTCTACGGTCTTCACAACATGCCCGGACTCGCCGTCGGCCGTTTTGCTATCCGTTCGGGGAGCCTGATGGCATCGACAGACGATTTCACGATTGATATTACTGGTTTTGGTGGTCATGCCGCCAAACCGCATCAAACGGTTGACCCGATTGTCGTTGGTGCGCAAATCGTTTCTGCCCTGCAAACCATTGTCAGTCGCAATGTCGATCCGCTCGATTCGCTGGTCATTTCGACGACCAAATTCCAGGCAGGCAGTGCGTACAATGTCATTCCGCAAACAGCGCGCCTTGGCGGCACGGTCCGCACCTTGAAAGCAAAAACACGGGCCTATGCGCAAACCAAACTCATCGACACGACGACCGGTATCGCAAATGCAATGGGAGCGGAGGTAAACATCACCTATATGCCCGGATATCCCACAACAGTGAACCACGCAGACCAGACAGAATTTGCGATCCGTGTTGCTGAACAAATTTCCGGTGCGGATGACATGATCACCGATACTCCGCCTGTGATGGGCGGCGAAGACTTTTCCTACATGCTTGAAGAACGTCCCGGTGCCTTCATTTTTGCCGGTAATGGTGATACAGCCAATGTTCACCACCCTGAATATGACTTCAATGACGAGCTGATCCCGTTTGGCTGTTCCTATTTTGTAAAACTCGTCGAAAACGCCCGCCCGGTGAGAGAAAAACAACTCTGACAGTATCGGGACTTATTGAACGTCATGGCTGATTTGACAGCATTCCTTCTTCCGCCGGATGTTTCGCTTTCCCTGGTGATTTTCTTGCTGGCAACAAGCTTCGTAACATCCGGCATCAGTGCTGCTGTTGGCCTGGGCGGCGGCGTTACGTTGATCGCTATCCTTGCGACTGTTCTGCCTGTGTCGGTTGTCGTCCCGCTCCACGGCGTAATTCAGATTGGCTCCAATGCGGGGCGTGCCGCTGTCCAACTGAAGCATGTCAGCCGCCCCCTCCTGTTGTGGTTTGCCCTGGGAGCAATCATTGGTGCGGCAGCTGGTGGCACAATCGCCATTCGACTGCCGGAGGCCGTTCTCAAAATCGGTATAGCCCTGATCATACTTTGGATGGTCTGGGGGAGACCACCCTCTTTTGCCAACTTGCCCAAAAGGGTCATGGCGCTCACCGGATTCGTCTCAACGGTACTTTCGATGTTTTTCGGAGCGACCGGTCCGATTGTTGGTGCAGTTCTGGCCACTCAGGATCTGACGCGCCATCAATTCGTCGCGACTCAGGCAGCGACGGCACTGCTGATGCATATCATGAAAGTCATCGCTTTTGGCGTGCTCGGTTTTGCATTCGGTCCATGGTTGATCTTTCTTTTTGCGATGATAGCATTCGGATTTCTAGGCACATTGGCGGGTTCCCATCTACTGGGAAAAATGAATGAGCAGGTGTTCAGAAAAATTTTCCGGATCGTTATGACAGTGCTGGCAGTTAACATCCTGCTGCAATCACTCCGAACTTTCTTTGCTGTCTAAAATAATCAAACTGCCTCAACCAGCTAGATGAAATGGCCTCTTTTGATGTCTCAGCCGATTGAACAATCCGTCATAACTGAAACTTACCGGCGCATACGCCCCTTTATCCGTCAGACACCTGTTATGGATTGTTCGCCGGGCACATTTGGCGTTGAAAGTCCCATCAATTTGAAACTTGAGTGCCTCCAACATAGTGGGTCCTTCAAAGCGCGCGGCGCGTTCAACAATCTTCTGAAATACAAAGACAGCGGCATGCCTGTCACGGCTGCCTCCGGAGGCAATCACGGCGCGGCGGTTGCCTATGTCTCAAAGGTGCTGGGACTTGAAGCAACAATCTTCGTCCCCGAAACGTCGAGCCGGGCGAAGATAGACCGTATCAGGAGTTACGGTGCAACTGTGCATGTTGAAGGCGAACGCTACGCTGATGCTGCCCACCTCTGCAGCGCATTCCAGCAGAAAACCGGGGCAATTGACGTTCATCCCTATGACAGCGTCCCAACGATAGCCGGACAGGCCACCGTTGGACGTGAATGGGAGCAGCAGGTCGAAAATCTGGACACGCTCCTTATCGCCATTGGTGGTGGTGGACTGATTTCAGGTGTTGCTTCGTGGTTCAACAAGGACAGGAAAATCATCGGAGTGGAACCAACTGGAAGCGCCGCACTACACAAAGCTCTGAATGCCGGACGCCCGGTGGATATTAAGGTGAACAGTATCGCCGCCGATTCACTGGGAGCACGCAGCGCAGGTCAACTGACATTTGAAATTATTTCAAACCGCGTTGCGGATGTCGTGTTGGTTGACGACCAAGTGATCCTTGATGCTCAAACCCGGCTTTGGAATGAGGCACAAATTGCAACGGAACCGGGTGGAGCCGCCGCCCTCGCAGCTCTCATTAGCGGTGCCTATGTACCGCAATCAGATGAAAGAGTTGGTGTGCTAATCTGTGGTGGCAATGTCGACCTGAGCCGTTTGGCCACCACACTTGGAGATTGAGACATCTTGCCAATTGGGCGGGAAAGGACTAGCACACCGGCAACAGATATTAGCCAGCAGGCCTCATAGCACAGCACTAACAGACGGATAATAGAACTCATGGCGACGAACACTCTTCTTCTCTTGCCCGGCGATGGTATTGGTCCAGACGTTATGGCCGAGGTCAAAAATGTAATCGCCTGGCTGAATAGCCGCGGTGGCGAAACGTTTGATTATGAAGAAGATCTGGTCGGGGGCGCCGCCTACGATGCCCATGGTCAGGCTGTATCCGATGCAACAATGGAAAAAGCGCTGGCTGCCGATGCGGTGATTTTTGGGGCTGTAGGCGGTCAGAAATGGGACTCCGTTGCCTACGATGTACGTCCCGAGGCCGGTCTTCTACGACTGCGGAAGGATTTGCAGCTTTTTGCCAACCTTCGCCCCGCGATCTGCTACCCGGCACTGGCCGACGCCTCTTCGCTTCGTCACGATGTGATTGAGGGCCTCGACATCCTGATTGTGCGGGAATTGACTGGAGGCGTCTATTTTGGCGAGCCAAAAGAAATCACGGATCTTGGCAATGGCCAGAAACGAGCAGTCGATACTCAAGTCTACGATACATATGAAATAGAACGCATTACCCGTGTTGCCTTTGATCTTGCCCGCACGCGCAATAACAAAGTCACCTCGATGGAAAAACGCAATGTCATGAAATCCGGCGTTTTGTGGAATGAGGTCGTTACGGCGGTCCATGGTGCTGAATATCAGGATGTTGAACTGGAGCACATGCTGGCGGACGCCGGAGGCATGCAGCTGGTGCGCTGGCCAAAGCAATTTGATGTCATCGTCACCGACAACCTGTTTGGCGACATGCTGTCCGATGTTGCCGCAATGTTGACCGGTTCCCTGGGCATGCTCCCCTCCGCATCGCTGGGAGCACCTGACGCAAAATCAGGCAAACGCAAGGCGCTTTATGAGCCGGTTCATGGCTCCGCACCGGATATTGCCGGTACCGGTGCTGCCAATCCAATTGCAATGATCGCCAGCTTTGCGATGGCCCTGCGCTATTCCTTTGGTATGACCGAGGAAGCCGGACTGATCGAGAAAGCCATTGCGAATGTCCTGGATCAGGGCATTCGGACCAGCGATATCGCACCCGAAGGCAGCAGCAGTGTTTCCACATCGGAAATGGGCAGCGCGATCATCGCTCAGTTGAATGCACTGACAGCCTGACCCAACCAATCACGCACATAGAAGCCACGGTATGAGCACTGTGGCTTCCGATCCGGATGATATTGCGATGATAGACCCCATTCCACCGTTTCTGGGTACTTGGATTATGGATCCAGATGAGTCTGAGTACGATCAAGGAGATCCTCCCAAAAGCGGAACGTATCGAATTGAAGACGAAAGTGGCCTGCTGATTTTCTCCATGAACTGGATCGATGCAGAGGGCGTCAGTCATAGCGAGAGCTTTTCAGGAATTCCCAACGGCAAGCCGGTCCGACTGCGCGAGAGTGGATTGGTCGATGAACTGGTTTTGTACTTCGAGAAGCCCACGAAACTTGTATCGGAAGCACGACGCAACGGTCTTACCATTATGAAGGCAACACGCGAGTTATCCGATGACGGCGCCAGCATGACAGTCGATCAGACGGTGCATGTTCTGGACGAGCAAACCTTTGTGAATACGTCGATTTACCATCGGGCCCAATAGGGATGATGCCAAGTTCAGGGCACCCAATCGGTATTATTGTACACAGACGGTCACCGGCATAAGAATATTTCCCCTCAAATGCGCAAAATTGTGTGAACTGGTTCTCAGCGTCAGAACCGGTTTTGCACTATTCTATTTGTCCGTTTTTAACAAATACGGGTAACACGCGCGCAGTTAGACGTGCGATTCTTAGCAGCGATTTTCCGCTATTCAGAGTTTACGATCTGTTTGGAGGAGTACCGCTCAAAGTTTGATCAATGTGCATTCTTGATCTCTCATTTGATGGGAACCTGAGATTGGTGCCACAACGCAATTTTTCAGAGCCAAAAACAACGAAATTTTCAACCAATATTGTCTCCGGAACGATCGGAGACAAGTATGACATCTGATACGACACCCTCCGTGCAAGAGGGCACCCGGTCTATCGGAGAGCAGCTCAATCTTGGGGACGCGGCACAATACAATGCGCCGGCCATATTGTTTGACAACCAGGTAATCCGTAGAGGTGATCTGGACGATCAATCCAGCCGCTATGCGTCAGCTTTGTTGAATCTCGGTTTGAAACCCGGTGATCGAGTCGCATCTCTGCTTCCCAATTGCGTGGAGTATTTCGTCCATTTCCTCGGTTGTCTCAAAGCAGGACTGGTTGCCGTACCGTTTGATTTCAGATTTCAGATTGAGGAAATTGCCGCTGGCATTGAAGCGTTTGAACCCATCTTGATAGTTTCATGCGCCAGTCGGCTCGCAGACATAGAAGCGTGCGCCAGTCGGGATATTCTCAAAAAGGGGATCCTTGAAATAGGTGCTCCTCCAAACGCGGCTTTCCGGTACGAAGATTTGTTGACGGGGAGCGTAAATCCCGAGAATTTGAGGCAACAAGAACTCAAAGACCCCGCTTGTATATTAGTGCCCAATGCCTCCGGAGGTCGTTCATTGGGTATTGCTCATGATCATGGCAGCATCAGTTTGATGGCCAAACGCGGATGCCGGACGCTCAAGCTGAATAGCGGAGACCGTCTTCTGATAGGAACACCGCTTTGCAATCTGTCTGCAATTCAATCCTTTCTGGCCGCATTATCTGCACACGCACCGATCATTTTGCCGGCTTCGGGATCGGTTCAGGATCTTGCTCCGGCAGTTCGCACACTCAAACCTACTATTCTCCAGATTTCGTCAAACGCACTGTTCAATCTCGTTCTGGATGGTCAACTACCGGCCCGCTCGACAGAAAACATGCGTCTGTTTGTTTCCGGCTCCACTCATCTTCACCGTGAAACAATCGAAACTGTAACAAGTATTTTGGGTTTGGAAATCAACGAAACATTCGGGTTTGCAGAGACAGGACAAATAGCAACCATCCGGCACTCCGGGTCTACTTCACCCGGACACGGAGATCAGTTTCAGACCAGATCCAAGCCGATTTCCGATGAATTGATTTCAAAAACTGCTCAAAATACCGGTGGACGGTTGGAATTCGAACCACCCATACACATGGCGTTGACGTCGCATCAGCTGGATGAAGAGGAAAAGCCTGCCCAAACTGCGCCGTCAACATTTTCTGAATTGCAAATGCATACGCTCAGCCCGGACATCGACTCGCAACAAGAAGTGGAAACGGCGCTTGGCGCCTACCCAGGTATAGAGCTTGTCGGGCTTGGGTGTATCCCGGACCCTTTTCACGGGCACGAACTTGTCGCCTACGTCGTCCCGAACGACTGGGATTTCCCGCCACCCACGTCCGAAATTATCCAGTACGCCAGGAACAGAGTCGGCAGAAAAGCGCCTGATACCGTTCAATATGTCGATATACTACCTGTGACCGAAACTGGTAGAATCGATCCCGTGCTGCTCGCCAAGATGGAAAAAAACGCTGCTTACCTGCTCTCAGCGAGCTTGAACGCAGAATCAACGGTGAACTGATCAACACTCAATACCAATCCAACAACCGAGCAAACCAGAACTCTAATCGCCTACGAACGTGTTGACTTCACACAAAATTCGCGCCAATAGAACGCCACGTCTCAAAAGGAAATGACCGGGGCAATGTTGACTCGTCTACCTGCAAACGCTCAAAAGCCGACGAACGTGCCTTCAACAGGCACGACAATCCGTGCTGCTTTTGAAGGCAAGACGAACTCAACCACGAAAATCACCACCACGACGACCAAAACCAAGGTCTGACGGTACTGCTCGCCCCGCGCTCCCCGGGCCGAGGGGTGCGCGAAAGACCCGATGGCGCGGGTGCCATCTGTGGGTCGCCGGGAGCGGAAAGTGAAGGACAAGTTTCATGGGTTATAAATTAGCGATTGCCGGTGCGACCGGTAATGTCGGGCGGGAACTTCTTGCCATTTTGGAAGAACGGGGTTTTCCAGCCGACGAAGTGATCCCACTTGCGTCCCGTCGCTCTCAGGGCACAGATATCTCCTACGGTGACAAAACGCTCAAAGTCCAGGCCATGGAAAACTACGATTTTTCCGACACGGATTTGTGTTTGATGTCTGCTGGCGGTGCGGTATCCAAGGAATGGGCTCCCAGGATTGCCGCGAAAGGCTGTATTGTCATAGATAATTCATCAGCCTGGCGCTATGATGCCGACGTTCCGTTGATCGTGCCCGAAGTCAACGCCGATGCAATCACTGGTTTTTCCAAGAAAAATATCATCGCCAATCCGAATTGTTCCACCTCCCAGCTTGTTGTGGCGCTAAAGCCGCTTCACGATGCCGCCAATATCAAGCGCATTGTGGTGTCGACCTACCAGTCCGTTTCCGGCGGCGGCAAAGATACCATGGAAGAATTGTTCAACCAGACCCGTGCCGTTTATGTGAACGATCCGATCGAGCCGGAAAATTTCACCAAACGAATTGCTTTCAACGTGATCCCACATATCGACGTTTTCATGGAAGACGGCTACACGAAGGAAGAGTGGAAGGTTCTGGCCGAAACCAAGAAGATACTGGATCCAAAAATCAAGGTAACATGCACTGCTGTGCGGGTTCCGGTCTTTGTCGGCCACAGCGAAGCTGTCAATATCGAATTCGAGAATCCAATCTCTGCTGACGAGGCGCGGGATATTCTGCGTGAAGCACCGGGTTGCCTCGTGATCGATAAGCCGGAAGATGGTGGCTATATGACACCGTACGAATCCGCAGGCGAAGACGCGACTTTCATTTCGCGCATTCGCGAAGACGCAACAGTTGAAAACGGGCTGAACATATGGGTTGTTTCAGACAATCTCAGAAAAGGCGCCGCTCTGAACACGGTTCAAATCGCTGAGGTTCTGGTCAATCGTGGCCTGATACAGCCTAAAAAGGCCGCAGCCTGACCGTCAATCATGTTGCCTGCTTCATCCGACAGGCGCGGTCAGCACAAGGTACGCACAACACCAGCATCGATCACCAACCGTACGATGCTGGTGTCATTGCATCAGGGTGTCTTTTTGAGTTTCCGGATCAATCCGTCGGTCCACCCTGTTCAAAACTGAATTGCTCGGTTTCCGGGTCCATCACCCGCAACTCTCCAGTTCTGATGTCGAACCAACCACCGTGCAATGCCAACTTTCCTTGCTGATAAAGATTTTGAACAAAGGGAAATGTCAGCAGGTTTTTCAAGGATTGGCGGATACCGGCATATTCCATTGCAAGCTGCGGATCATCCAATTTATCCACCGGCATGCAAGCCATGGCAATTGCAGCAGGCTCCAGCAACTTAATCCACGGCCCGATGAAATCGCCTGTATCCAACGGCTTGTTGGCATTGGCACGAAACGCGTCAACACCACCGCATTTTGCGTGGCCAAGAACGACTATATGTTCGACTTTCAGCGAAGAAACAGCATATTCCAGCGCCGCGCTGGTTCCGTGGTAGTTACCGTCCAATTGGAAGGGTGGCACGAGATTTGCTACGTTTCTTACAACAAACAGCTGCCCGGGCCCGACATCAAAAATAGTCTCAGGCGTCACCCGTGAATCGCAGCAACTGATGATCAGAACCTTCGGCGCCTGACCGTAGATGGCAAGGTCTTCATGAGCACGACGATTTGGCTCGAACGTGCCCGAACGATACCGTGAATATCCTGACAAAAGGTCTTGTGGAAATTCTGTCATCTCTGCTCTCTCATTTGCCTCGCTGTTTCGGCACAGTACAGTCTTTGCACTGAAAGTATTTCCAGAATTGAGATTTTTAACTCACCATTAGGCGTATTCCCATCTCGATTCAGATTAATTGCACCCAATTCTTATTTTCGTAAACCGTGCATGATCTTGTATTTGTAGATTTGCGGCTACTCTGTCCGTGTCAGCAATGTATTCTTGGCTCCCCTATCATTCAGAGCCGCCATTTGCCCCAGAAAGAGCAATAATGATCAAAGTTTTTACAGCATTATCGATACAAACAGTTGCTACGATGGCGCTGATCTTCTTGCCACCGGAAACGACTTATGCTGAAACATTCATTCCATGCCAAGGCAAGGATATGCTGGAGGTAATGCGATCAAATGAGCCGGATCGATATGCTGGCCTGATCGAAAGATCAAGCCGTATTCCGAATAGTCAGGGCCGCTTTTGGCGGATTGAAAAATCAGGCGTCGAACCGTCGTTCTTGTTTGGGACAGTGCATCTGGCCGATAAAGACCTGTCAATTCTGCCCCCTATACTCATAGAAACGATCAAAAAATCAAGGCTGGTTTATCTCGAAACACCGGACATTGGCTCCCAAAATGCTGACGATGCAATCAAACTCGTGGCACAAGTCGGTATGCTGAAAGGGGGAAAAACACTCCGGGGACTTATGGATCGAGCCGACTACGACAAGGTGTCAAATCATCTCGCGGCCCGCGGGATGCAGATTGAACTTTTCAACACCATGAAACCCTGGCTCGTTGCCATGACGGCAATGCTACCGTCGTGCGAAATCGCAATGCAAATTGTCAAAACGCCGGTAGTTGATGCCAGAATCGGCTTGCTTGCCCACGAAGTTGGAACACCGCTGAAAGGTCTGGAAACAACCGCGGAGCAGCTCTCTTATTTCAACGAGATTTCTATCGAGGATCAGATAGGTATGCTCACCGATTTGGCCAAGCTCACCGTCGATACAATCAACGATTCTCATCGCACAATGATCAACATGTACCAGACCGGCAACATCGGTCTTCTATGGACCAGTTCTATCGACATATTCCAGGTCGACCCCAATGATCCCTTCCTGTTGTTTTTCGAAAAACGGCTTCTGGAAGATCGCAATAAAATCATGTTCGAACGCTCTGTTGAGGAAGTTCGAAAAGGTGACATTCTTGTCGCGGTGGGTGCGGCACACCTGATCGGTGAAACCGGATTGGTAGCGCAATATCGGGATGCCGGTTTTACGGTGACCAAGATACTTGATTAGATCCAAAGACGTGTGCTTCGCCCAACGAAGGGCTTGCGCAACGGGTCCTCAGAGGTCTAATTCGGCTCATCAGTGATATGATCCTGAATTCATTCTGTGGACCGAGCGATGACCAAGACAAATTCCGGCAACTTTTTCGAAGACTTTTCCGTTGGACAGGTAATCCGCCATGCAACACCGCGGACCATAACATCAGGCGATTGTGCACTTTACACCGCGCTGTACGGAAACCGGTTTGCCGTGCAGTCTTCCGATGCATTTGCGCGTGGGATCAACTACCCCCGCGCACCAATCGACGATCTGCTGGTCTTTCATATTGTGTTCGGCAAAACCGTGCCGGACATATCGCTCAATGCCATCGCCAATCTTGGCTATGCCGGTGGCCGGTTTATTGCTCCGCTCTATCCCGGAGATACGGTGTCAACCATCTCGGAGGTCATTGGACTTAAAGAGAACTCCAACGGGAAAACCGGCGTCGTGTATGTCCGCTCGACCGGCTACAACCAGACCGGTGAAGAAATTCTCGACTATGTCCGCTGGGTAATGGTCAGAAAACGCAAGGAGAATTCTCCAACAATCGAACCGACGGTGCCGGAGCTTCCCGGGTCAGTTGCAGTCGAAGCTCTTGGAAATGCGGTACCAATGCTCAACAGAAACGGTTGGGAAAATGACCTGTCCGGCAGCCCATTTCTTTGGGATGACTATGAAATTGGTGAAAAGATCGACCACGTTGACGGCATGACGGTCGAAGAAGCTGAACATCAACTGGCAACCCGCCTTTATCAGAACACTGCGAAAGTCCATTTCAATCAATTCTCGGAAGGTCAGGGGCGATTTGGCCGCCGGCTGATTTATGGCGGCCACGTAATTTCACTCGCCCGCGCACTGTCGTTTAATGGTCTGGCCAATGCGTTTCACGTTGCCGCAATCAATGCAGGACGTCACGTAGCGCCGCTGTTTGCAGAACAGACCGTTTTCGCGTGGTCAGAGGTTCTCGACAAGGCGGCTCTTCCGGGCCGCTCAGAAGTCGGCGCACTGCGCATTCGGACAGTCTCCACAAAAGATCAGCCCTGCATCGACTTCCCCGACAAGCAGGCGGATGGAAAATATGATCCCTCGGTTATTCTCGATTTTGACTATTGGGTTGTCATTCCGAGATAAAATGCGCCCAAACCACTGACTTTACACTGAGGCGTTCCGATTTGGGCTTTGCCCATTCTGGTCATTGCCCGGCCAACGGGTGATGTTCCTCGACAAGTTTTCGCAGTCTTTCTTCCAGAACATGTGTGTAAATCTGCGTCGTGGAAATATCGGCATGGCCGAGCAGCTGCTGGACCATCCTCAAATCGGCTCCGTTTTGCAGCAAATGGCTGGCAAACGCATGACGCAGCACGTGAGGAGATATTTTCCGCGCATCTATACCAACGTCGGCCGCCAGGAGTTTTAAATCCCTGCCAAAAGCCTGTCGCGTGAAGTGACCGCTTTCGCCATGGGATGGAAACAACCATGAGCTTTTGGCATATTTTTTGGTCGCCTGAGAAAGATCAAAGTAATCACGCATCGCAACGCGCGCGCGATCTGACAGCGGAACCATCCTTTCTTTGCCACCTTTGCCGATAATCGTCAGAACCTGAGCATCCCTGCGAGTCGCACTTGCAGGCAAGCTGACAAGTTCAGAAACACGCAATCCGGTCGCATAAAGAACTTCAAGCAGTGTATAAAGGCGCAGTGCCCGCAAGCGTCGTGCGGGACTTTCCCCTTCGAGTGATGCATTGAAGCGTGCCGATTCTATAAGGCGATCGACCTCAGCTTCTGTGAGAACATGCGGCAAAGACTGTGTTTTCTTGGGCGCCCCGATTGTCGCGCTGGGATCATCGCCCCGGATCCCTTCCGCATATAAAAATCGGAAAAACTGTCTTAGCGCAGAAAGGCGACGTGCCTGCGAGGAGGCTGCAAATCCACGTTTGGTCAGCGCCGCGAGATAACCGGATATATCTCGTGCTTCGGCCACATGAGGTCCTCGCCCCCCCCCCGAAACAAATTCTGAAAAATCCTCAAGATCCCGGCGGTAGCTTTGAAGGGTATTCAGCGCTGCTCCACGCTCCGCAGCCAGCATTTCAAGAAAGGCCTCAATATGATATCCGCCTTGCATTGATTGACGCCTTCACTTTCCTGGCAGAATTTCCTCAAACCCCGTGTGCCACATTCAACGCTGAAACCGCTCGCCGGGAATTCGAACTGTCAGTTCACCTTGCCGTGGCTCAACATAATTGCCAAGGACATACATGGCGCCATAGGTACATAGGCACAGGAGAATCACGACGGCCAGAAAGCGCGTGAGCGATGGCATTGGGTACATGAGAATCAAATCACTTTTGGATATTGCCGTATCAGAGCATATTTTCTCGGCCAATGTCAGGCCGGATGCAAGTATTAAGCTGCTCCTGTCCCTTGACAATAAGGCGCCTGCGCCTTCAATGCGTGCATAATTATAGTTGGATGGCATTTGCCGTTCCGGAGAAAATCAGTGACAGCACTTCAGCGCGCGCGCAATGACGGTGATATTGTTGCCCGGCAGATCAGGGCGAAACTGGGCAAGCGCCCACTCGTCCTTGTCGGTTTGATGGGATCGGGGAAATCCAGCGTTGGAAAACGACTGGCCACCAGGATTGGCTTGAAATTCGTCGATTCCGACCATGAAATTGAAAAAGCAGCCAATCTTTCGATCAAAGAGATTTTTTCAAATTATGGCGAACCCTATTTTCGCTCCGGCGAAAGAAGGGTCATCGCCCGCCTTTTGCGAGGAGGATCAAAAGTGCTGGCGACAGGCGGTGGTGCGTTCGTGAACCCAAAGACGCGGGCTGCAGTAAAAAAATCAAGCGTCTCTCTCTGGCTGAACGCGGAACTCCCTATCCTGATGTCTCGCGTCCGGCGCAGACCGACACGACCCCTGCTGCAAAACGAAGACCCTGAAGGGGTTATGAAAGGTCTGATCGAAGAGCGATACCCGATTTATGCGACAGCGGATCTTCAAGTGCTTTCACGTGACGTGCCGCATGAAATCGTTGTCCAGGACATTCTGGACGCCCTGTGCGTACATCTGAAAATCGACCTCAGTGAAGACACTGACGACATATCTCCAGAGCACCAGTCCACAAGTGATACGAAAACGAAATGATCCAGGAAAACAAAGCCGTGCCGGAAGAAACGCGTGTACCGATAGATCTTGGTGAGCGGAGTTATGACATTCATATTTCTCGCGGTTCGCTGCCAGAGGTCGGGCCTTTGTTGAACGAACTCTTTCCGGATGCCCATTTTGCAATCATCACAGATGAGAATGTTGCCAATCTGCATCTGGACACCCTTACAGAATCTCTTACGCGCCAATCATTAACCCACGATGTGTTCCCCGTGGAACCTGGCGAAGCATCGAAAAGTTTTCCGATCTTTGAAGATCTGTGCGAGCGCATGCTTGCCGGTCGCTTTGAAAGGGGCGATGTGATTGTTGCTCTGGGTGGCGGCGTTGTGGGCGACTTATCCGGCTTTGTCGCCGGTGTTGTTCGACGCGGAATGAATTTCGTTCAGATACCAACGACACTCCTGGCACAGGTCGACAGCTCTGTAGGCGGAAAGACTGGTATCAACACTCGGTTCGGCAAAAATCTACTTGGTGTTTTTCTTCAGCCCGGCCTTGTTCTTGCTGATACCGCCTTGCTCGATACGCTTCCGAAACGAGACTTTAGAGCCGGGTATGCCGAGGTCGTAAAGTACGGTCTGATCAACGATGCGGAGTTCTTTTCCTGGTTGGAGAATAATTGGCAAGCAATCTTTTCTGGTGGTCGGGAACGCGATGAAGCCGTAGCTCATGCCTGTCGGGCCAAGGCTGCCATTGTGGCCACCGATGAGAGAGAGGCCGGTGAGCGCGCCTTACTTAATCTGGGACACACATTCGGTCACGCACTGGAAGCCGCAACCGGCTACGACGCCGATCTTCTGGTGCATGGCGAGGGCGTGTCAATCGGCATGTGCCTGGCACACGCGTTCTCAGAAACACTGGGACTCTGTCCATCGGAAGATGTGCAAAGAATCACGGCACATCTCGGCGAAGTCGGACTGCCAACCCGTCTCGATCAGATACCCGGTCAGCTGCCTCCTGCAGAGACACTGATGGACCATATCGCGCAGGATAAAAAAGTATCCCGCGGTAACCTCACTTTCATCCTGACCCGGGGGATCGGGCAATCATTCATTGAAACGAACGTCGATCCCGGCAAAGTTCTATCCTTTATCGAGGAGAAATTATCCTGATGGACGGGAGTGAAACGGCCACCAGTTTTCTGACTGATGCCTGGGTTTGGCTGTCGGTTGGTGCTGTCGCAATTTTGTTATGTCTCTCAGCCTTTTTCTCCGGCTCCGAGACCGCGCTGACTGCCGCGTCAAAAGCGCGGATTCATCAATTGGAAAAAGCTGGCAACAAACGCGCCGGCCTGGTCAGCCGCCTGATCCAGGCGCGTGAGCGCTTGATCGGTGCTCTGCTTCTTGGCAACAACCTGGTCAATATTCTGGCTTCGGCACTGGCTACCAGCGTCATGCTGACTCTGTTTGGCGATGCAGGTGTTGTTTACGCCACTTTGATCATGACCGCGCTGGTGCTGATTTTTTCAGAGGTCCTGCCGAAGACCTGGGCAATCTTCAATCCGGACCGATTTGCGCTGGCCGTTGCCCCCATCGTTCGCATCGTTGTTGCGGTTTTTGGCCCGCCAATTGCTGCCGTTGAAGTTTTGGTTCGCTTTATCCTGCGCCGCTTTGGCATCAATATCGATGAGGATCAGGCCATCCTGTCCGCGCATGACGAGTTACGCGGTGCCGTTGATCTCCAGCATCTGGAGGGTGGGCTCGTCAAGGATGAGCGGGATCGTTTGGGTGGGCTTCTCGACCTTGCAGATCTTGAAGTGTCCGACGTCATGGTACATCGGACCAAAATGCAGACGCTCAACGCCGACGAACCACCGTCAGATCTGGTTGATCTGGTTCTGCAGAGTCCGTACACACGCCTGCCTTTGTGGCAGCAAAAACCCGACAACATTATTGGCGTGTTACATGCAAAAGATCTGCTCAGGGCACTTCACAAGGCAGAGGGGAATATCAAGAATCTGGATCTGCTCTCCCTGGCCAAAAACCCCTGGTTTGTGCCGGACACAACCAGCCTGCAGGATCAGCTCAATGCCTTCCTGAAGCGGAAAAATCACTTCGCGCTGGTGGTTGACGAGTATGGCGAGGTCATGGGGCACGTCACACTCGAAGATATTCTGGAAGAAATTGTCGGCGAAATCGCTGATGAACACGACGTCGAACTGGAAGGCGTGCTGCCTCAAACGGACGGGTCGGTCATCGTAGACGGTTCGGTCCCCATCAGGGACTTGAACCGTGCTACGGACTGGGATCTTCCCGATGAAGAAGCGACAACGGTCGCCGGCCTCGTGATCCATGAGGCCAGGATGATCCCGGAGGAACGTCAGATATTTACGTTCCACGGCTTCCGCTTCACGGTGCTGCGCCGGGAAAAAAACAAACTTCTTCGCCTGAGAATGGTGCCACTTGATAAAAAAATGCGGGTCAGTGGACCAATCTCAACCACCCGATGAATGCGGCACGCAGCAGGTGTGAGGTGGCCCAGAATTTCCGATTTCAATGATCTCAGGAAATTTCTTCCGGCGCATTTGCACGGATTGCCAGAGCGTGAACTCCCCCTTCGAGTTCTTCTTTCAGCGCATCATTGACCATACGATGACGGTCTATACGACTGGTACCGCTGAATTTTCCGGAAACCAGCTCTACCCGAAAATGTGTTTCCCCACTTTCTCTCCAGCCCCCATGCCCTTTGTGCAAGTGGGATTCATCCACAACGCTGACTGCCTCCGGTGAAAAAGCCTCGGTCAGCTTGCTTTCCATTGTTTCTTTGACACTCATCCCTTGCTCCTCATGTCACGGTCAGCAGGAATTGCAATTGAACGCTTGTCAAGACTTGCGCTCCCCCCATCCGTGGCTCTATTTATGTGCGCTTATCGGATTTATCCAGATAGCTTGATCATCCTCCGTTATCGCAAGCATGTGTGAATGACAAACAAATCGAACATATTCGACTCCATTCGCGTCAAGCCAAGTAAAGACAAGGCCAAACGGGAAAAGCACCCCGATTGCGAATGGGAAGGTTGCCCAAACCCCGGGTCACATAAAGCACCCAAGGGTCGGGGACGTGAGGGGCAGTTTTTTCGATTCTGCGTTAATCACGTGCGCGAGTACAACAAGTCCTACAATTATTTTCAGGGCATGGACGATACCCAACTGCGATCCTATCAGAAGGATGCGCTGACCGGTCACCGGCCGACCTGGAAAATGGGTGTCAACAAATCGACAATGGAATCCCAGGGCAGACGTCCCGGTGAATGGTCCAAGGAAGCCAACGATCCGTTTGAGCTTCTTGACGAAGATGAGCCGCAGAAAAATACCGCGGCTTCCCGTCAGCGGCGGCACCTTGTGACAGCTCAAAAACATGCCTTTGAAACACTGAACCTCAACTACAGTGCTGATGCGCCTGAAATAAAAGCGCGCTACAAAGAACTTGTAAAGAAACACCATCCTGATGCAAATGGTGGCGACAGTTCTCTTGAGGATCGCCTTCGGCAGATCATTCAAGCCTACAATGTGCTGAAAAAAGCGGGTTTTTGCTGAACCCACCATTCCAGCTTTGCAATAACAATGCCCTGACTCCTGATTGTTGAACAGGACGGCGGAGGACCGATGACTGAAGTAAATGAAAATTCCGCCAACGTGCCGGACACGCAGGTTTCTGTCCGCGAGGCTTTTGGTATCGATTCCGATTTGCAGGTGCCAGCTTATTCGGAAAAGTCAGCCCATGTACCCGACCGTGATCCGGACTATCTTTTTGATGCCGACACAACATTGGCAATACTTGCCGGTTTTTCGCACAATCGCCGCGTCATGGTTTCGGGGTATCACGGAACGGGTAAATCGACACATATTGAACAAGTGGCCGCAAGCCTGAATTGGCCGTGCGTGCGGGTTAATCTGGATAGCCACATCAGCAGGATCGATTTGGTGGGCAAAGACGCGATTGTTGTTCGCGATGGCGCCCAGATTACGGAGTTCAGAGACGGCATTCTGCCCTGGGCATTGCAAAACAACATTGCACTTGTTTTTGATGAATATGATGCCGGCCGGCCTGATGTCATGTTTGTCATCCAACGCGTGCTGGAAGTTTCCGGAAAATTGACGCTGCTCGACCAGAACCGGGTCATCCGACCCCACCCTGCCTTCCGTTTGTTTGCGACCACAAACACGGTTGGTCTGGGTGATACATCCGGGCTTTATCACGGGACCCAGCAGATCAACCAGGGCCAGATGGACCGTTGGTCGATTGTGACAACCCTTAACTATCTGCCCCATGACAATGAAGCGGACATAGTCCTTGCAAAGAACAAGAACTATCGGACAGCTGAAGGGAAAGAGCAGATCTCCAAGATGGTCCGCGTTGCTGACATGACCCGAAATGCCTTCATGAATGGAGATCTATCGACGGTCATGAGCCCCCGAACCGTTATCACTTGGGCGGAGAATGCAGAAATCTTTGGTGATATCGGCTTTGCATTCCGACTGACATTCCTAAATAAGTGCGATGAGATGGAACGCGCCGTGGTGTCTGAATTTTATCAGCGCTGTTTCGGCGAAGAACTGCGTGAGTCAGTTGCAAATTCCGTTGTGACATGAGGCATTGGCAGGAAAGCAGGAACCTATGGCCTCGCAATTTGATGGATCAAAGAACAATCAGTCTTCAACTGAGCCGGTAAAACAGGCGGTAACAACCACCATGCGCGCAATTTCGCGCGATCCTGAACTGGAAGTGGTTTTTTCAACTGACAGACCGGGATTGTCGGGCGAACGGGCACGTCTGACCGAGCCACCGCGACGCATGAGTGCCAAAGATCTTGCTGTCACGCGTGGGCAAGGCGATTCAATTGCGTTGCGCCGAGCCTGTCATGATGCCGCCATCCACCGGAAAATGATGCCTTCGGGTGATCTGGCAAGAAATGTGTTTGAGGCCATTGAACAAGCACGTTGCGAATCACTTGGCTCGATGCGAATGGCCGGTGTCTGCTCCAATATCGGCGCAATGCTGGAAGATCGTTACAGCAAGCCAAACTATCAATCGATCAGCTCTCCCGAAGAAGCGCCGATAGAAGATGCCCTCGCGTTGCTGGTGAGAGAGAAGCTGACAGGCGAAAAACCACCCGCGGCAGCCAGTCGTATTGTGGATCAATGGCGCCTTCTCATTGAAAACAAAACGTCTGAAGATCTCGAAAAACTTGAGAATGCCCTGGATAGTCAGGCAGACTTTGCCAATATCGTTCGGCATATGCTTGTTTCACTGGAAATGGCTGAAGAGCTCGGTGACGAACAGTCGGACGACGACGACCAGAACAATGAAGACAGCCAAGACGACCAGTCCGATACAAGCAATGAAGAACAGGACGCCTCAAGTGAGGATCAACAGGGCCCTCAGGAACAGGATATGTCCGGCGAGGAGCAGGAAGCCGGCGAGAGCGAAATGAGCGACGCCGCCGCTGAGGAGTTCAGCGACGAGTTGGCGGACATGGATATGGAAGACATGGCGGATGCCCCGCCACAGGACTATCCGTTTTCCAACCGACCGCCGGCGTCCGATTATCATGTTTTCACGGAGAAGTTTGACGAAGTTGTGCGCGCAGAGGACCTGTGCGACACCGCTGAACTCGACCGTCTGCGAGGATTTCTGGACAAACAGCTTACCAATTTGCAAAGCGCTGTATCGCGACTGGCCAATCGGCTTCAGCGCCGCCTCATGGCTCAGCAGAACCGGTCGTGGGACTTCGATATGGAAGAAGGGCTGCTCGACACAGCACGTCTTACAAGGGTCGTTACGGATCCGATGCAGCCACTGGCATTCAAGCAAGAGCAAGACATCAATTTCCGCGATACAGTCGTCACCCTGCTTCTGGACAACTCCGGATCGATGAGAGGCCGTCCGATCAC
Source organism: Stappiaceae bacterium (assembly GCA_039976075.1). Classification (GTDB taxonomy): domain Bacteria; phylum Pseudomonadota; class Alphaproteobacteria; order Rhizobiales; family Stappiaceae; genus JBDWFY01. The sequence goes on along the minus strand of JBDWFY010000013.1, from coordinate 803,039 downwards.
CGTGGCGGCCGTGACCGCTGACATTCTCGCCCGGACATTGGAGCGCTGTGGTGTCAAAGTCGAAATTTTGGGATTCACCACACGTGCGTGGAAAGGTGGACAAGCGCGGGAATCGTGGCTTCAGGCGGGCAAGCCTCAAAGCCCTGGACGGCTCAATGACCTCCGGCATATCATCTACAAATCAGCCGACGCGCCATGGCGGCGTGCAAGACGTAATCTCGGCCTCATGATGCGGGAAGGGCTGCTCAAGGAAAATATTGACGGCGAAGCGCTTGATTGGGCCCATAATCGGCTTTTGGCCCGACCCGAAACGCGGCGCATCATGATGGTGATATCGGATGGTGCACCTGTCGATGACTGCACACTGTCAGTCAACCCGGGCAACTATCTGGAAAAACATCTTCGACATATCATCAAGGATATCGAAACGCGCTCGTCGGTCGAGTTGATCGCAATTGGTATAGGGCACGATGTTACCCGTTACTACAAGCGGGCCGTGACGATCGTCGATGCGGAAGAACTGGCAGGTGTTTTGACCGAACAACTGGCCAGCCTGTTTGAAGATCAAACAGCACGTCCGACCGCTCGGCGGCGACGGCGGCGTGCATGAATTTGCGCCGCTCCTGTTTTACCCTTGCAGTAGCACTGGCTTTATCGACACCCGCATCGATAAAGGCGGCCAAAGTACCAGCGGCTCCAACTGGCCTGATACCGTTTGAAATCAGACAGCAATCGTTGCCCCACTTCAGGATCGGGCATCGTGATCAGACCGTTTTTGGGGAACTTGAATATCTCGGCGGCGCAGAACTCACTTCGATTAACCCGGACTTCGGCGCTCTCTCGGGACTATTGAGCCTGGACAATGGTCAAACTATTCTCGCAGTCAGCGACACGGGTTTCTGGTTCACCTGGGAAGTTCCCACTGGAAGAGAACAATCGGGTGACGCACCGATCAGAGCGGAATTTGCACCCATTCTGGATCATCAAGGCGCTCCTCTGCTGGGTAAAAACTCATCGGATGCTGAAGCCCTTGCTCAACGGTTCGTAGATGGGCAACTGGAGTACTTGGTCGCTTTTGAAGGTGATACCCGTCTTGACGCCTGGCCGGCACCACCGGCCCGAGCTGCCCAAACCCCGGCAAAAAATATCAGGACAGGAATTCCGGATAGGCAAATTCGATTTAACAAAGGTATTGAAGGCCTGTCTGTCGCACCTCCGGGGAGCCCGATCGCCGGGGCAATAATTGCTCTGACGGAGCGCAGCAAAAACCGTGTCAGCAACATGAATGGCTGGCTGATTGGAGGGCCTCTCCCCGGGTTGCTTAAAGTCAAGCGGCGGGACAATTATGATGTCACCGATGCGTCGTTCCTGCCTGACGGGGATCTGCTTTTGCTGGAAAGGCGATTCAATATCAGTGACGGGATTGGCATGCGCATTCGTCGAGTTCCAGCGTCGACAATTCGTCCCGGGGCTATTCTTGATGGACCTGCCATCATTGAAGCAGATCTGGGATACCACATTGACAATATGGAGGGACTTGCCAACCATTTGTCCCCTCAGGGTGAAACGATTTTAACGCTGGTATCGGACAACAACCATTCGATTCTTCAGCGCACGCTCATTCTTCGCTTCAAATTGAAAGGTGACATCGTGCGCAAGGCGGCTGATCCCGAGTCGGTTAAACCGCGCGCGCATCCTGCCAGGGACGGATGAAGGCAACGACGATCCGGTAAGGGATCAACAAGCCAGTCGCAACCAGCATCTTGACGCAGAAATCACCCAAGGCCCAGGAGACCCAGCGTGGATATTCGGCAGAGAACACACCAAACAACGGTGCGCCTTCAACGGCAAAGGCATCATGGCCCCCTAGAACCGCCCACGTCGCCGAAAACGCCAGAGTAAAGAACAAGACAGTGTCGATCGTAGAACCGATCAGGGACGATATAAATGGCGCTTTCCACCAGGTTTGACGCCGCAGCGCGTCGAAAATTGTCACATCAAGCAGCTGCGCAACCAGAAAGGCGCTTCCCGATGCGATTGCGATCCGTGGCGTGGCCAGGAGAACAGACAGAACGACCGCAACGACGAAACCGGCCATCACCACCCGACGGGCCGCTGCAGGTCCAAATCGGCGGTTTGTCAGGTCCGTGACGAGAAACGCAGCAGGATAGGTGAAAGCACCCCACGTCAACAAATCAGCCAGCTGAACGATGCCGATCTGAGCATGAACCGGGTACTGCACCAGAATATTGGACGCAAGCACGACGAAAGCCATCGCCGCAATGCCAAGCATTGTCGACGATAGCGATATACCAGCCGATTTCATAATGAAAACCTAGTTATGCGCCGAATACGACCTGTATTCAGGAGGCTTCTGCAAGTTTCAGTTTCAACTGACGCTTCAACTTCACAGCTTTATCAGACAGCTCACTGTCCTTGGCTTTGAGAAGGAATGCGTCCAGTCCACCACGATGTTCTACGGTACGAAGCGCATGTGCGCTGATCCGCAGAGAAACTTTTTCGCCCATTGCATCGCTCAATAGAGACACATTGCACAAATTCGGAAGAAAACGTCTGCGCGATTTGTTATTCGCGTGGCTGACATTGTTGCCAGTCATGACGGCCTTGCCGGAGAGTTCGCACCGCCGAGCCATTGGTAACACCTTTTTTCTGGCCGAACGCGCGAGGGTTCGGCAAATTCAGTCCGGTTTATTTCGGAAAGTTGCCTTCCTATAAAGATGTGGCCAGCCAGCGTCAAGACCGGATTGAATTCAAGCGATCAAATTGCCCCTTGCATTCCAGAACGTGTTGAAGTTCGCGCTCGGATCAACAGGAAATCACACTCTGACATATTTTTGCCTCTTCATTAACCAGACAGTTACTATAAAGCCAAACAATCGGCACATTCGACGGACACCCTGACTGCAGGATGGGTGCAAGGTGAGGTTTTGGCTGCTTTGATCAGAGCGAAGGGCTTTTTTTGCGCTTCGGGGGCGGCGAATTCTCGAACGTGGCGTATCAGTATGGCGGGCACCGTTGTTGGTCCGCATGGGGGAGTGTTGTGTTGTTTAGTATAGGCTGTGTAACGCGCATTGTTGGCATTATGGCCGCAGTTGGAAGCGCAATCCTTGTCCCAACATCTCTCAAGGCGGAAAACGGCAGCATAGGGGCTCTTTATGATGTCTCGATTGCGGGATTTGGCTTTGCACGCGCCTCCCTTTCGCTCGTCGTCAATGAAAACCGTTATTCGGCAACAATATCGACCCAGCCTGCGGGCGTTGGCACGCTGGTGACTGCCGGCAAGGGAACAGCAAAAGCTTCCGGATACCTGAACGGGAAAACAGTTCTTCCTTCCCGATACAATATGAATTCATCATCCGACAATAAACGCAGCTACGTTAAGATGAAGGTTGGCGAAGGTCGCCTCAAGACTCTCAACGTCGCGCCAAAATTGCGCCCTTTCAAGGATCGTATCGCCGTCACAGCCAAACACCATAGCGACATCGTCGACCCGGTCAGTGCGATCTTGATGCCGCTGGAGAATAGCAGCGCATCATTTGGTCCTCAGGCTTGCGACCGGCGCATTCCGATTTTCGACGGCTGGACCCGCTACGATATTCAGTTGAGTTACAAAAGACGCAAAAAAGTGCGCGGCTTTGGCTATGATGGAGATGTTATCATTTGCTCGGCGCGCTGGGTTCCCGTTGCTGGTCACAGACCTGCTAAGAAGTCGGTTCAGTATATGGCAGCAAATACCGATATGGAAATCTGGCTCGCCCCTCTTGCCGGCACCCGGGTGCTGTTTCCATACAGAGCTTCCATGCGAACCGCTGCAGGCAAACTGATCGTTTTGGCCCGTAAAATTAACATGTCCGCAGCCCCCTCCCGAGTGCAAGCGGCAAAGTAACGCAGCGACCCCAATAGACACTCCAAATCCCCTGCACCTGTGTTTGGCTCAAAGATTTGCATCTACAGGCAAAGTTGATGCTTGGCTGAACCACTCCTTCCACCTACATATGAGAGATGATTACCGCTGCCGATACTCGAAGCGGGTGATATGACATCGACAAATGGACAATCAGCCGGTAGACCGCTTGTCAGGATGAAATTTTCGACGCTCCGATAGTCGGATGAATGGACGGAAGATGCGCAGTTATCTTGAATTTGAAAAGTCGGTAGCCGACCTGGAAGGCAAGGTTCAGGAATTACGGTCCCTCGCTGAAAATGGCGAAGCGGTTGATGTTGCCGATGAGATCGACAAGCTCGAAGGCAAAGCGGCTCTGGCCCTGTCGGAGATCTACGGCAAACTGACGCCCTGGCAGAAAACCTTGGTTGCGCGGCATCCGGACCGTCCTCATGCCCTCGAATATATCAATGGTCTGATCGACGATTTTACGCCTATGGCAGGCGATCGCTCTTTTGGCAATGATTTGGCCATCATTGCGGGTTTTGGGCGTTTTAACGGGCAGTCGGTGGCTGTTCTGGGTCAGGAAAAAGGGTCCGATACGGAGTCTCGTCTCAAGCATAATTTCGGCATGGCCCGTCCCGAAGGCTATCGCAAGTCGGCGCGCATTATGGAATTGGCTGATAACTTTAAAATACCGGTCATTTCATTCGTTGATACCGCTGGTGCTTACCCCGGCGTGGGCGCTGAGGAGCGTGGTCAAGCACAGGCAATTGCCCACTCGACCGATGTCAGTCTGGGACTTCGTGTTCCAAACATTTCGATTATTATCGGCGAGGGCATGTCGGGCGGTGCCATCGCCATTGCAGCAACCAACCATGTTGCCATGTTCGAACATGCTATTTACAGCGTGATTTCACCCGAGGGTGCTGCTTCGATTTTGTGGCGGGATTCGGCCAAAGCACAAGAGGCCGCCACGAATATGAAAATCACCGCACAGGATCTCATGGATCTCAAGGTGATCGATGAAATCATTGCCGAGCCGATTGGTGGGGGGCATCGCGAACCCCAGCAGGTAATTGCGGATGCGGGAAAATCGATAGAAAAGTTCCTGGAAGCCTTCGGGGATAAAGAAGGTGACGAAATTCGCCAACTGCGCCGGGACAAGTTCATGACCATAGGTCGGGCGCTGAAAAATTAGTTGTAACAGATCTGTCTAACTACGTTACTTGACTGGCTGGGGAAATTTGATAATTAATTCTTAACCATACCAAGTAAAAGCTGAATTAACCCTCAGACCGCGCCTCTTTGTTGACAGATTTGAATTGCAGTTTGCGGGCATGCACCTTAGGCAGTAAGAGCGTTGTTATCACGTGAATGTGTGATTGGTTCTTGGTAGTTGATCGACCAAACCACAAGGTTAACACTTTATTCTGGCCTCAACGTGATACTGCTCGTGTGTTAGTGGAAGCGTCTAGAATTATCGCTTGAAATCGGGAACCTCAAATGTTCGTCGGACTTGTGCGAATGAACCGCCTCAAACGTCTCGCAGGCGCCAGCCTTATCGCAGTCAGTCTCGCCGCCTGTCAGGGTGAGAGCCTTTATGGCGCGAAACATCTGCAACCGGTATCCCACGATGTACGCGACAAGATGCAAAGCCTGAATATGAGCAAAAGCTCTCCGGTTCTGGTGCGCATCTTCAAGGAAGAAGCCGAGCTTGAAGTCTGGCGGCAGACCAAGGGCGGCAAGTACGCGCTTTTAGAGACTTACGAAATCTGCAAGTGGTCGGGAAACCTGGGACCAAAATTCAAGGAAGGGGACCGTCAAGCACCGGAAGGGTATTACACCATTCGCCCTGCCCAGATGAACCCGAACTCATCCTACCACTTGTCGTTTAACCTGGGTTTCCCCAATGCATTTGATCGCGCGCATGGCAGAACAGGGTCGCACCTGATGGTGCACGGCGCGTGCTCTTCGCGTGGCTGCTACGCAATGGAAGACGACCAGATCCAGGATATTTACGCAATGGGCCGCGATGCCTTCCTTGGCGGACAACGCGCCTTTCAGGTACATGCCTATCCGTTTCGCATGACCGCTAAAAATCTCGTCGCTCATTACGACAGTCCGCATATCGATTTCTGGCACATGCTTAAAGATGGCTATGACCAGTTCGATCTGACGAAAATTCCACCCTCCGTTGACGTTTGCGGGAAACGCTATGTTTTCAACGCCAAACCGGATGATCCGTCGGACAAGTTTGTGCCCACCGAAGCCTGTCCGGCTTATTCAATTCCCCGCGGGTTGGAAACGGCTATGTCGGAGCGGCAAAAGCGCGACAATATCTACTTTCAAAGCCGCGTGGCAAAACTGAGCGCCAAGAAGGAAAAGGCGGCGATCGCAGCTGCTGAAGCCAAAGCAAAGGCACAAGAGAAAGAGGCGGCGGAGATACAAAAAGCCGCCCTTCAGCAACAGGAAGCCGTTGATGCTGCGCTTTCAACCGGTTCAGTTCAACCACAAGCCTCTGGTGCCATTGGAAAAACAGCAGCGGCCAGCAAGAAGATGCTCGGCTTCTTCACCAATATGTTGGGCAACGAGGCCGAATCCAAAGCGGCAGAGTTTTCGGCCAACACAGCGCCGTCACCGGTCCCTGCATCGAGTTTGCCAAAATCCAAGCCAATCAACTAGATCATCTTCCCGGTAGGGAAAATTCTCGGCGACATGGATATACGCGCCAGGTAAACTGGCCGGCGCGTTTCATGCGAGCCAGTTGGCGTGTTAGAACGCATTGACCTGCACGGAATATGCCTCACTGTGGCGTCGATACACTTCAAGCTGTGTCGATGGGTGATGGTTCACGCCGGCGTCGCCATGAACGCAACCAAAGTGATGGGCAGTGTTAAAAGTCCCCCCAAAACAGCAAGGAGCCAGTGCGGGGGTGTTACTTTGTCGTTTTGGTGCGCCCAGCGACGTATTCCTTGCAGTATTCCCGCCAAGAGCCAGCTCACGCTCAGGAACAAAACGAAAAACATGTCGATGGCATTCATCAACCCTCGCGCGCCCTGCGTTGCGAAATACCCGTAAATACTGAGTACCCAGCAAACGAGCACAACAAGCCCCAACAGGCTCCAGACAATGAACAAAAACCTTCCCAGCGGCAAAGCGACGGGAAAGGCATAAACAAACAACATCAGAACGAACGCGGGAAGCAATAATTCCATCTCATTGTTCCTGATTTAGTCTCAGACCTAGAGCAATTCTCGCGATCATCGGATCGCGAAAATGCTCCAAGCCTTTGTTTGAACGCGTATCCTTATCGCAAAGGCAATTCAACCTTTCCGGGATACGCTAAAATTCAGTGCTTGAGCGCATCATTCAATAGCCAGCTCAGCATGACCAGTTCAAACTGATCTTTTGTATCCCTGTCGCCGAGTTCTCCAACCAGCGTCCGCGCCTTTATGCGCTCTCCCTGATCCAGAAGCCCAAACCCAAGCGCGGTGATCAGCTTGTTTCTTTGCTGATCATCTTCAATCAGACCGACAAGAGTTCGAATTTTGTCCGCCCCGATCTTGGCAGCCTCGCTTAAAATGATTTTAGACAGCCAACGCACCTTCTGATCGTCACTTTCCAGATGCTTCGTTTCCTCGAGTGCCTTCTCTCCGAGCGATCCGGCAAATTCAACCTGTCCCATCTCCACGGCTGATTTCGCAACAGCCAGCATATTCTCAATGCGCATATCTCTTTCGGAGATCCTCATCAAGCTGGATGTTGCCTCTTCAAGTCGGCCGGTTTTCAATTGAACGATTGCCATCGGCGGGTAGACGATATCAAGAAGCGGTGATCCAGGACGGCGCGAAATGTTGTCAATGACCGCATCAAGAGTTCCGATTGCCTCCGTGGTGCGCCCTGCTTCCTGCAGCCTTGCTGCGAGATGCAACAGGCTGTGATCTTTGAAGTCCGGGTCCGATATTTTCCGGAAAATCTGCTCAGCCTTCACGAGGTCGCCCTGCCGTAGCAGTGTGAAGCCAATCTCCTGCATGGCAAGTGCACGGCTATGAGGATCCTTGACAGTGTCTGCAATGGCTGCGGCCTCGACAGCTGCACCCTGTAGCGCCAGACGTCGGGACAACATGTTCAGGATATTGGCTTTTCGAGGTTCAGGTGTGACCTTTTGAGCTTCGCGAACACTCTGAGTATAAAGACTGACCGCAGCGGTTTCGTCGTTTTTGCGCGCGTAATTATCAGCGACATGACTGAAAACACCAATTTTTCGAGCCGGGTCCGTAATTCCCAAAGCAATCTCAAGAGCAATTTCCTGCCGCCCCACATCGGAATTGTCCATCGCCAGCTTCTCCTGAACAACCATGAAACGCTCCGCATCCAGATCATGTTGGGTAAGCATTTTTCTCGTCTGCTCAAACAATCTTGTTGAAGCTGTTTCGTTTCCCTTATCACTCAGCTTTTTTGCAAGGTGAGACTGGGCAATCATCCGCTGATCGACCGGTGTCATACTTTTCAGAGTAACCATGGCTTCTTCAACTGAGATGGCATCCAATTGTTTAAGAGCTATCCAGCCAAAAAGATGATTTCGAAGTCCACCTTCCGACATGCCATCTGCAATTTCCTTAGCACGTTCATAGTCTCCGGACAGGGCCAGGTCTTTCGCGATTTCGGATCGACCGGACTCCCGAAGCGGCAGGTTTTCAATCTTTGCGATTCGTTTCAAACTCTCGTCGATCGAGTCCGCATTGAAATCGGCACTCAGAATTGCAACTTCGACAATACCGCGAATGATCGGTGATTTTATCGACTCTAGCACACGCTGGGCGTCTTCCAGGTTTCCCTTCTCAGCATAGTCCGACGCGATGGAGCCCAGGTTTTGATCCCGGAGATTCTCAGATTGAATGTCGCGCGTGAACTGCTCCGCCTGTTCAAGTCGCCGGGCTGTTATCAAGGTAACGGCAATCCCCGATAGATATTCCTGACGGGTGCTGATGTTTGGCTCAGCCTCGATCTTGAGACGCAGACTATTCAGGATATTATCCAGGCAGCCGGATGCAGGATTTTCCTGACATTGCTGTGGCAAACTATTGCGCTCAGCATATGAGATGGTAACTCCGGACAGCGCGACCAGCGATGAAAAGAAACCAATTTTGAAATAATTTCGCATTGTTGAAACCTGATCAATCGTGAAACAGGCTCCATATGTGGTGCGGCCGATGGCGGATGTCATCATGGTCAAAGGCGAGAAAATTTCCAACGGGTATGAGAATTTTTCATGATGTCGTGTTGAACGACAATAAAACGGCAGGAAAGTGCACCGCGCTCCGCCGATGGTTGGCTTAATATCAGACACCAATGTTGAACTTGATCCAATCAAGCACTTGATGGACAGCTGGCGATGACAGCATCGGAGCTGCGCTGCCTGTTCATATATTTGGGTGGCTCAGTAGGCCACCTTGGAAACCTCATAACGGCCAGAAAAACAGGATTGCCGGAACCGAAACAGCAATGATGAGAATTTCAAGCGGCAAGCCCATCCGCCAATAATCACCGAACTTGTAGCCGCCGGGACCCATAATCAATGTGTTGTTCTTGTGCCCTATCGGTGTCAGGAACGCACAGGAAGCGGCAACGGCAACCGTCATCAGAAACGGATCGGGATTTACATTGAGCTTTTCAGCCATGTCAATCGCGATGGGTGCGCCGACAATCGCCGTTGCGGTGTTGTTGAGAACATCTGACAAGGTCATTGTCGCGACCATGAGTACCAACACCACCATATAAGCGGGCAATCCAGACGTGACGGTCAGGATTCCATCCGCAATCAGCGCTGTTCCGCCGGTTCCCTGCAACGCCTCTCCGAGCGGTATCATGGAACCCAGCAGTACAACCACCGGCCACTCGACTTGATCGTAAAGTTCCCGGATCGGCACGATATCGGTAATGACATAGATCGCTGCCACGCAGGCGAGCGCGACCGGCAGGTAGATGAAACCGAAACTGGAAATAGCAATCGCGGCTGCAAAGACCCCTACTGCCAAGCCCGCTTTCTGTTGTTGCGTCACACCAAGACCACGCTGAGCCAGCGGCAGGCACCCGAGATGAGCGACTGTTTCCGCAATCTGATCTGCCCTGCCATAAAGAAGAAGGATATCACCAGCGCGGATCGGCAAACGACGGACTCGCTCGTAAAACCGTCGCCCGTGTCTAGAAACGCCAAGCAACGTCACGCCATGCCTGCGAAGCAGTTGCATCGACAGGGCTGACCTCCCCTCAATGGACGCATCGCGGGGAACAACGACTTCCACCAGCCCCATTTCGCCGGTCACCGCCATGCCTTTACGGTTTTCGCCCTGAATCTCAAGCTTCAGGCTGGTTCTCAGTTGATCGATTCCGTCGGGCGCGGCTTCGAGGATCAGAACATCACGGGCCTGAATTTTTTCATAGCGACCGCGACCGGGCAGACGGGTTTTACCGCGCACAATACCCAGTACCGCAATATCCGTATCATCAGCCAGTTCGTCGAGGTCTTTCAGACGTTTACCGATCAGGCCGGATCCTTCAGGCACAATCAGTTCAACAATATAGTCGCTAAGGTCGAAATTGCCTTCATCACCCGCATCCTGGCGCAGCCGTGCGGGAAGCAATCGCCAACCAATCAGAGACACAAACACCATCCCGGTAATAGCCGCCACCAGACCCACGGGCGCAAAGTCAAACATATGGAAGGGTTCGCCAAGCGAGCGCTCCCGAAACTGTGCGATGATGATATTGGGCGGTGTCCCGATCAACGTGACCATGCCACCAAGGATCGTCGCAAAAGCAAGCGGCATCAGCGTGATTCCGGGCCCTCTGCCAGCCTTTTTCGCCGTTTGCATATCCACCGGCATCAATAAGGCCAGCGCTGCAACATTGTTCATAAAGGCCGACAGGACACCCCCAATTCCGCCCATGGCCGTTATATGCGCACCGAGGGATCGACCGGGATCAACCAGATTTCGGGTAATAATGTCGACAGCACCTGCATTGACCAGCCCGCGAGACACCACCAGTACAAGCGCAACAATAACCGTGGCGGGGTGACCAAATCCGGAAAATGCATTTTCATTGGGTACCAACCCCAACAGCAGGGCGACCAGAAGTGCCATGAAGGCAACCAGATCATAGCGCCAGCGTCCCCAAATCAGGAATATGAATACAACGGCAAAAATGCCGAAAAGAAGCAGCTGATCTTGCGTCATGAACCCATCAAAAGTAGTCGACCCTTCAGAATGAGGAGACGTTATCCTGATTGTCGTTCGTTCAATATGACTATTTTGCACCATCGGACGATCTGTTTTTCCGATGAGGCCACAGGTATGTGCATTATCACAGCATAATTCTCGAAATTCGGAGTGGTTTTTTTCACCCTCCGGCTTCGGTCCAGATCCAGCATTCGTGTGTCAGCGCACGAATGCCGCCTGCCACAAAATATTCATATTCGCTACAGGAGTCGTTGATATTCCTAACGTCCGACAAGTCGTAATGTTGACACGTTTCGCGGCTCAAATTCCACTATTGCAAACTGAATTTTCGGGAATTTGCCGTCGAATACCATTCGTTTTCTGGAGGAGTTGTCGCAAGACAATCGGATAGTATGATCGCCAAGAATGAACGCAAAAAAATGATGCAGTCCTATGCAATTGGCCCGAAAATGGTCGACTATCTCAATCAGATAGGCATCAACAAAAGAACCAAGCTTGCCAAGGCGGATCCACGCGAAATTTCTGAACGCATTCATCAGGTAATTGGCGACCCGAATATTTCAGAAAAACAGGTCGAATCCCTTGGTACCCTTATCGACCTTGCCATTCATCGTGATCGACACACCGGAAAAAAACGCTGACATCCAGCGTTTTGAGCTGATCGTCAAAGGCGAGAAGCAACCTCAAGCCCACATGGCAATACGCAAGCCCCGACTGTCTCGCTCAAATGTCGATGGAAAAGAGCGGGCCTGGCCGGAGTGGAGCCGCGCTGCGATAAGCGAATTTGCACTTGCGTCCAGAAGATCATCCGCACCAACACCTTTTGGACGGGGCATTTCGAAAAACTCTCTGGAAAACCCGCATTTTTCCAAACAAGCCTGACGTTCAGACAGACCCGGTTCAGACGGTCTGCTTTTCACTTTTTTTGGCAGACTCATCGGCGTTTCATCATTCAAACGCCAGAATGCAAGTTCCGGATGAACCTCATAGACACGCGCCTCCAGCGATGCACTCATCAATCGGTCGATTTCCCGAATTTTAGGAAACAGATTGAAGCACTGCTTGGAGACTTTCCGCGGTGGATCGGAAGTTTCGTAGGCAACCGCACAAGATTGGGAATATGACTCGCAATAAACCGCGCGCCGCGAGGGAACCGAAAAAACCGATGATTGTCTTTGATCCAGAAGAGGTCGTACAGCGCGTTCAGGGCCTCGTCCTCCAGCACCAACTTTTTCCGGCAGGCCAATAGGCATATCGACGGCAATAATTTGCGGCGCCTCTTCAGCATCCAGAAGTGAGGAGAAGGTCGAAAACACGCGCGATTTTGACCCAGTTGGGTCGCCTATCTGCCAGAAAACGGCGATCCATCCAGCGCGACACCCGTCAACACCTGCAACGGTGACCGATTCAACCACGGCGTTTCTCAAGCATGTGGCGAACAGTCACTCTGGATCTGGGACTCACCAGTAAATCCTGTGCTCTGGACAGTAGAAGTTCATCGGACCCGGCCGCCGCGCTTTCCATCGCAACGTCGAATGTCCCGGCGACCGCCTGCTGCAGCAACATTTCCCCCTTTGCCCCCTTTAGTCTCCAGGCAACGGCCAGAGCCGACATTAGATCTCCTGTCCCGTGCGGTACGGATGGCAGGGCACGGTGTTCTGCTACAATTGCACGCTTTTCATTCACCAGCATCGTCGCCACACTGTTTCTCATCAGAGCGGGGGCGGATGTAACCATCACTTCGTCAACCGGCAGAGATCGGGCCGCCTCAGCACATGCAGCTTCGCTATCAGTCAGAATGCCTGACAACCAGGACAGTTCAAATGCGTTGGGCGTTATCATATTGGCGAGTGGCACAAGGTGATCGCGAATGGAAACCGCCGTTTCCTGAGGCACATAAAGTGCTCCCCGATCAGCAGTGCCGTCGCCCATGACAGGATCACAAATATATGTGAGATCAGGATTGAGTTTTCGCACCGCCTGAATAAGCTGCGCAATTTGTACCCCTTGTGAAGCATGCCCCAGATACCCCGTTAGTATCGCACCGAGTTCCGGTAGCCACGGCGATTCAACCAGATCCTCAACCAGTCGCTCAAATGCTTTTTCATCTGCCACCAAACGGCTAGCCAAACCATGCCCCGGATGCCAGGGCAACAATATTGTCGGCAGAAACCAAACAGAATTTCCCAGTCGCTCAAGGGCAAAAACTGCGGCTCGTCCGCCTATTCCGCCTCTGATGACCTGAGACGTAATAACCAGAACACTTTGCTTGCGCCCATTTCGCGGCGCATCATCAGGCAACATTGTTGACATTGTCGGTTACTTCCGGCCCAGCATCGCCGGTCTGACCAAACCGGTTCTGAATATAGTCGAGCACCAGTTGCTTGAATTCATCAGCAATTTTGGGCCCGCGAAGCGTCAGCGCTTTTTTGCCATCAATGAAAACCGGCGCCGCCGGGCTTTCTCCGGTACCGGGAAGAGAAATGCCGATATCGGCGAATTTTGATTCGCCCGGACCATTCACGATACAGCCCATCACGGCGACATTCAGCGCTTCAACTCCCGGATATTGCTCGCGCCACTCTGGCATGGATGTGCGAATATTGTTCTGGATGTCCTGTGCCAATTCCTGAAAAACGGTCGACGTGGTTCGTCCGCATCCGGGACAAGCCGCAACAATCGGCACAAATGAGCGAAATCCCATAGTCTGCAGCAGCTCCTGTGCGACCTGGACTTCCTTCGTGCGGTCACCACCGGGTTCAGGTGTCAGGGAAATTCGGATCGTATCGCCAATCCCCTGCTGCAACAATATCCCCATGGATGCCGACGAGGCGACAATGCCCTTTGTCCCCATCCCGGCTTCCGTCAATCCCAAATGAAGCGCATAATCGCATCGGCGGGCCAGATCGGCATAGACGGCGATCAGATCCTGCACCTGACTGACCTTGGCAGATATGATGATCTTATCGCGTGCCATGCCGATTTCTTCGGCGCGCTGAGCAGATATCAGGCCAGATTGCACGATGGCCTCACGCATCACTTCCGCGGCGGACATCGGTGATCCCTTGGCTGCATTTTCATCCATCAGATGGGTCAGCAGTTCCTGATCGAGAGATCCCCAGTTCACACCGATCCGGACCGGCTTGTCGTGTTTGAGAGCAATCTCGATTATCTGCGAAAACTGTTTGTCTTTCTTCGCTCTAAACCCGACGTTTCCCGGATTGATCCGATATTTGTCGAGCGCTTGAGCGCAGTCTGGATAGTCACTCAAGAGTTTATGGCCGATATAATGGAAATCTCCGACCAGAGGCACTGTGACGCCTAACCGGTTCAACCGCTCCCGGATTGAGGGAACAGCCGCAGCTGCTTCTGCACGGTCCACGGTGATGCGGACCAGCTCTGAGCCTGCGGCTGCGAGCGCAGCAACCTGCGCCACTGTCGAATCAGCATCAGCGGTGTCGGTGTTCGTCATGGACTGGACAACCACCGGAGCATCGCCACCCACGACCACACCGCCAACCGAAACGCCGACCGAACGGCGCCGGGGAAGTGGAGCTGCCAACAAAGAAGAAGTGTCAACCATGAACATGATCCTGTTATCGGTCGATGAGCCACTACTGACTGATTAGTGCGCCAATCGACAAAGGGCAAGGGCGGTTTATATTCCCTCATGTGGGGCATATCCTATCGCCTGCACGAAAATTACTTTATGGATCATTGACAAGAGCATTGCCTGCAGGAGCAGCAATTCAAGAGGGAAATCAGCACGTGTTCAGCCTGCTGCTAAAGAGAACCTGGTATCTGGCCACGGCCCATTTATCAACGCTGCTGCGGGTCAGCTGGGCCTATCTGCTGCTTCTGCTTGCTATCAATATTTATCTTAGCGGCGTGCTGCAACCTTCAGGCGGTTTTCAGACCGGCAGCTATATGACCGAACCCCTGGAGGGAAGTGACTTGAGCCTTCGGTCTCTCGGAATACTTGCCAATCTCATCATCGGTCTTTCCATTGCGATCGCATACACGCGACGCTTGTTGATTGATGCGCAAGATTTCTTCGTCAGTTTCGGTATCCGTCACATTAAGGTAGCTGGCTTGCAAATCCTTCTCGCCATCATGGGACTGGCCTTGATGTTTCCTCTTGGCATCATCGCCCTGTTTTCCGGCATGTTCCTTGGACCATTTGCAATCTTCATCGGATTGGCAATGCCCTTTGTCGCCCTGATGATTATCCAGCGCTTTTCGCTCGTTCTACCGGCAGCTGCGATTGATGATACCATGTCACTGCGAGACTCCTGGCATGCCACACAAGGGATGGGCTGGGCGATGGCATTCAATGCCGCCATTGCCATGCTGGCAGCCGGGTGCATGGTTGTGGCCCTTTTTGTGTTCTTTGAACTCGCAGAACGTTTTTTGTTTCCCGACGCGCTGTTCGCCCAGTTCCGCTCTGCCATCCTGCCGATGGCCACAATGCTGACAATGGTCTGGATTTTCGCCAACATTCATACGACGTGCTATGCCATTGCACGGGAAAAATTTGCAAATAAAATTCTTGGCGCGCGGCAGGCAGAACAGGCCCGTCTTCAATATGAAGCGACCCGCGCACTGAACGTAGCAAACCACCTGAAGAAATCGTGATACTGCGCAGCACTGATGGTCCGCCGATAGTGCATCAACGCAGAATTGATAACAATTTTGCAGTGCCACATATTGATGGAATCGCAATCCAGTCTATTGTGCAGCGCAATACCAGCCATCCATCGGACGGAAAAACCGCAATCTGTAAAATTGAACCACCGATCTTACGCAGGAGGCCTATTCATGCTCTCGAACAAATCAGTCCTGATTACCGGCTCAACATCCGGTATCGGTCTTGGCATCGCTCGCGCATTCGCAAAAGAGGGAGCAAATGTCGTTATCAATGGTCTGGGTGATGCAGACGAGATAGAACAGGTACGCCTGGGTATCGAAAAGGACTTTGGAATCAAGGCCCACTACTCTGATGCCAATATGCTGGAGCCGGAACAAATTGCTGCGATGGTTTCAGACGCGGAGCAGAAATTCGGCAGTGTCGACATCCTGGTCAACAATGCAGGCATACAGTTTGTCTCCCCGGTTGAAGATTTCCCGATCAATAAATGGGATGCAATCCTGGCAATCAATCTTTCTTCCAGTTTTCACACCATTCGTGCAGCAGTTCCTGGAATGAAAAAGCGGGGCTGGGGCCGTATCATCAACACGGCTTCCGCCCACGCATTGGTGGCATCGCCCTTTAAGTCGGCGTACGTCGCCGCTAAGCATGGCATCGCGGGACTGACAAAAACCGTCGCACTTGAAGTTGCCCAAGAGGGCATAACTGTGAATGCGATCTGTCCTGGATATGTTTGGACACCGCTGGTTGAAGCTCAGATTCCCGACACAATGAAGGCCCGCAATATGACCGAAGAGGAGGTCAAGCGTGATGTGCTTCTCAAGGCTCAACCGACCAAGGAGTTCGCCACTATCGATCAAGTTTCGGCATTGGCGGTATTCCTGTGTACAGACAATGCGGCATCCATGACCGGCTCAATGATCCCGGTAGATGGCGGATGGACTGCACAGTAGAATTGAGTGCGAATGCCTGAGTTGGCACCCACGCGTCCCTGCCAGCTTCGAGTTTCGATTATCACGGTTCGATCTATGGCGGAGTAACAGTATGGCAGCCAGGAAGAAGACACCGAAGCCAGTTAATTTCGCCCTTCAAGGTGGCGGTGCCCACGGCGCATTCACGTGGGGTGTTCTTGACAAGTTTCTCGAAGATGGACGCGTGCAGATCAACGCCATTACCGGTACCAGCGCCGGTGCCATGAATGCTGTTGTCATGGCGGATGGTGCCTGTCGCGATGGCGAGGACGGCGCGCGGGAAGCGCTTGAAACGTTCTGGCGCAACGTCAGCACCGCCGGCAACGCCAGCGTGATCAAGCGCTCTCCTCTTGATGTCCTGTTCGGACAATGGAGTCTGGACGCATCGCCGGCCTATCTGGCGTTCGATATTATGACCCGGTTTGCATCGCCTTACGAATTCAACCCGCTCGATATCAATCCTCTGAGAGATTTGGTCGGTGAACTCGTAAATTTCGACAATGTGCGCAAATGCCGTTCTATTGATCTGTTCGTCGCAGCCACGAATGTTCATACAGGAAAAATCAAGGTTTTCGAAAAAGACGAAATAACACTTGATGCGGTGATGGCATCGGCCTGCCTGCCGCACCTCTATCAGGCAGTGGAGATCGACGACACACCCTATTGGGACGGAGGTTTTATGGGAAATCCGCCGCTTTACCCGTTATTTTATCATACCGACGTCGCGGACACGATCCTGGTTCAGATCAATCCGGTAGCCCGATACGAAACACCGAAGACGGCCCGGGAAATTCTCAACAGAATGAACGAAATCACGTTTAACTCCACATTGCTCAGAGAATTGCGCGCCGTCGAATTCGTCTCGCGTCTGATTGATGAGGGCAGCCTCAGCCAGGAGCAATACAGCAAAGTCCACATCCACCGGATTTCATCGGACAAAGATCTCAATCCGCTGTCAGCGTCTTCCAAGTTTAACGCCGAATGGTCATTTCTGCAGCATCTGCGCGATATTGGCCGGGAGGCGGCTCAATTGTGGCTTGATGAGCATTATGACGCTCTGGGTAAGCGAGGCACGCTGGATCTCAAAGCCGAGTTTTCCTAAGCAGTACTCCGGACAAAATAATGGCTTTTGTCCACCCAGTTGCATTGTGCCTTGCAATTTGCAATGCAGGACCTGTTACCGGACCGTAAACAACGTCCACATCTTGCGCAGCAACAGGCACCATGGCCCACATGTATTCGCAACCATTCAAGAGCAAACTGGCAAGAGAATTGCTCCTATCAAATGGCTGATTGTTTGGTAGTGCGTCGTCAGCACGTTCGGACGAAGGATCCCGGTGTCGCGACCAGTTGCAGGGATCCTTCGTCCCAACACTTTTGTTTTCTTCCCACCGCAATTTCAGCAATCAGAACCTCAAATCCTGGGGACTTGTCTGTTTGATCGTTATTTCGCCCTATCAGGCACGCACCCCCTAAAAATTGCGAATTATTGTCTTTTCCTCTTTTTACCAGGCAACTGAATGCCTAAATTAATGAGTAAGAGCCTACGTCGCCGAAACGGATGAAGGAAAAAATTGTGCAGGGAACCACAATGCGACACGTAACAATTTTTACAATGACAGCTGGCTTCGGCTTCCTCTCTCTTTTAGTTCTGGCTTCTGCGCAGGAGGATCGACAGAAATTTCTCGATCAACAGACCTGTCCTTCCTGCGATCTTTATGCCGTCGAAATGCGGTCGATTGATATTAAGGGTGCTGATCTGACCGATGCCAATCTGCGGGAAGCTGATTTAAAGGATGCAGTACTTCCCGGAGCTATTTTTATCGATACGGATCTTCGTCGTACCGAGATGGAAAATGTCGATGTTAGCGGATCGGATTTCACTGACGCAAAAATGCGCGGCGTGGATCTTGAAAAAGCAAATGCCGCGAAAAGCAGGTTCGTCTCGGCGGATCTGAGAGATTCCGATTTTGAAAAAGCGGTTCTAACAGAGGCTAATTTTCACGGCGCCGATCTCCGCTCCGGCATGATGCGCCGGGTCGAGGCCCAAGGGGCCACTTTTTCAGACACCAAAATGGATTTCATTGATCTTCAACGAGCGAACATCGCCGGTGCCAACTTTAACGATTCCCGGCTGCCGTATAGCGATCTCTCTCGCGTTAACGCGTCAGGTGCGTCGTTCGAAAACGTCGATTTCAGCTGGGCGCGGATGTCCAGCGCCGATTTTAGCGGGACAAACCTCAATGGTTCGGATTTGTCATCGGTCCTGATGCGTCGAACCAACTTCGCCGGAGCGGACCTTTCAGAGGCTTCAGGGCTTGATCAAAAACGGCTCGACCTGGCCTGCGGCGATGACAAAACCAAACTGCCTTCCGGATATTCTATTCCGGTTTGCACCGAATACCGGATCCATGACCAGTAGATCGAGCCAGTTCGTCCTGACGCTCAAACCGCCTCAGCAGTTACATCGCGGAATTGCAGATTATGCAGATGCGCATAGTCGCCACCCAGCGCCAGAAGTTCTTTGTGTGAGCCATTCTCCACGACCCTGCCGGCTTTCATGACATAGATCCGATCACTATTTTGCACAGTTGAAAGTCTATGCGCAATTGCCAGCGTGGTGCGACCTTTCATCAGTCGTTCAAGAGCAGCCTGGATCATGCGTTCGGATTGCGTATCAAGCGCAGACGTTGCCTCATCAAGTAATATGATTGGCGCGTTTTTCAGGAAAGCACGTGCAATGGCGAGTCGCTGCCTCTGCCCACCCGATAACTGTGCGCCTCCTTCTCCGACAAACGTATCATACCCGTCCGGCAGCTGTGTAATGAACTCATCTGCATAGGCCGCGTTCGCTGCCGCTTCCACTTGATCCCGACTTGCTGAAGGATCACCATACTGGATATTCTCAAGGACGCTTCCAGTGAAAATATACGCTTCCTGACCGACATAGGCGATTCGGCGACGCACCGATTGCAGATCGACTGTCGAAAGCTCTTCACCGTCGATCCGGATAGCACCGCTATCTGTGTGATAAAGACCAAGAAGCAGTTTGAAGATGGTTGACTTTCCGCTCCCGGACACACCCACCAAAGCCACCTTTTCGCCTTGGTCTGCATTAAGGGAAACGTTGTGTAGCACTGGAAGATCTGTCTTGTAAGCAAAAGACACGTCACTAAATTCGATTTTTCCGTTGTCGATCTTCGCGTCAGGTTTGCCTTCTTCTTCCTGTTCAGGCTGCTCGTTGTCCATGAGTTCGTACATATATTGTACGCCAACCAGCGACGGCTCAATCGTTACCCGCAAGCGTACGAGGCGTTTGGCAGGATCGTAGGCCAGCAGAAAAGCTGTCACAAATGACATGAGCTGCCCGGGATAATCGGGATCACCAATTGCCCGCCAGCCCGCATAAATTATGACCACTCCAATCGCAATGCCACCCAAAGACTCCATTACGGGCGAGGTACGTGCAGCTAGCTTTGCCAATTTGTTGGAGCGATGCTCAAACTCTTTCATGGCCTTTGTCATCTGATCTTTAATCTCGTTCTCGAGATTATAGGTCTTGATCACCATGATACCGCTCACGGCCTCTTTGTTGATTTTCGAAATTTCAGCAGAGTTGTCCAGCTTAGCCCGCGCGTGAACCTTCGACTTTTTCACCAGGCGCGATACTTGGCTGATGGCGACCGGTCCGATCAGCAGCGCGACAATCGAGATCAGGGGAGCCTGATAAATCATCACGACAGCCAGAGCGATCAACGTCAGTACATCTCGGCCAACAGACGTCACCAGAGCTGCAATGATGTTAGCTGATGCCGATGCCCCGCTTCCAAGCCTTGTAAAAATTTCCCCAAGCGTCGTGCGATCAAAATAACTGATCGGCAAGCTGACGACATGGTTGAAAACTCGGTTCCTCAGACGCGCAACCAGATTGTTACCGATCATCGCCATCGTGACCTGCTGACCGTAGGTTGCGAGGCCTTTCGTGATGAAAATAACCATCACGGCAACACCCAGCTGCATGACCGCTGTCTTGTCCGTGCCGCGCAGAACCGTATCAATGACATCGCGCATCAGATAGGCCGTTGCACCGGTTGCCACCGCCGCGATGGCCATGAAGAACATTGCCAATGCGTAGCGGTAGCGATATTCCCAGAAATTGTCCGAAAACACCCGCTTGATAAGCGCTATTTGCTCATTTTCATTTAGCTTCGACAAAAATCTCTTGAACAAACTTTCCATGTCCTTTTGTGCGCCCGAATTCCAGTCGTCCAAAGTTGCTGGCAAACACCTTTTTCAGCGGTGGGCAGCATGCGCCTTATATAGACGTGCCAAAGCTTCGGCAAATACACATTTGAAGCCAAGGAGCCGCGCCCACAGGAACATCCGGTCGAGCTCCCGCACCTGAATATAATGCTGTGTCGTTCACCATAAATGAGATCAGTCGTCCTCGCGACGCTTGCAGAGGCGCCTATTGAGAGCTACATGACTATCAACAACGTCAATCAGCCCAAGAGAATCAGCACCAATGCTTGCAATTCTGGATGTTCTCAATATCGCCCTGAATCTTTATATTTGGATCATCATCGCAAGCGCCATTTTCTCATGGCTGTACGCATTCAACATCGTTAATCCGCAAAATCAGTTTGTCGGCATGATCGGTCAGGCACTCTATAATTTGACAGAACCCGCACTGCGACCGATCAGGCGGATCATGCCGGACCTTGGCGGTCTCGATATCTCCCCAATTATCCTTATCCTGGGAATTTATCTGGTGCAGGCGATTATGGTTCGATACCTCTATCCGATTGCTTTCTAGACCATCGACGTAACATGAGCGCATTGTTGCCAAGATGTCGACGACGTTGAGTCCGGATTAACGGGTAGCCGGCCGAAATACTCTCTATTCCAGAGGCCTCGCTTCTTCCGCCAGCATGATAGGGATGCCATCGCGAATCGGGTAGGCAAGTTTGGCTGCCCGTGAAATCAATTCCTGCTTTTCCGCGTCATATTCCAATGTCGTTTTTGTCAGCGGGCAGACAAGTATCTCGAGCAACTTGGGATCGACTTTATTCACATCGGCAGCCGTCATAATTTCATCCTACTGCAAGGTATTACCACCATCGGTGCCCCCTCTGGCTAACTCCATCTCTGTAATCGCGATCAGGGTATTGGCCCTGTCCTCCAAGGTCACCGCCTCCAGTAATGCCTGTTTCTCAGCCGCCCCGTATGGACTCATCATTGACAGGGCGTTGACGAGCGCTTCCGTTGTTGCGCTTGAAATACTGTCCCAATCCGCCTCGAGACTATTGGCATCCAGGTATTCTTTCAGGACATGCAACAGACCCTGCCGATCGACTTTTTCGACACCGGCGTCGGTTTGAAAATCTGCGATAAACTCATTGGATGTCACCCGTGCGAGGCGGAAACTGTTCTCACTGGTCACTTCGTCGAGAATACGGAATCGCGTCACGCCGGTCAGCGTCACCAGATACCGCCCGTCTCCGGATTCCTGAAAGGCTGTGACCCGCCCAACGCAGCCAACGGAACAGAGCGCCGGATTTCCCTCAAGGTCGATTTTGCCCATATCAAATCGCGGCTGCACCATGCCAACGACACGACCGCCGCTCAGCGCATTATCGATCATGTCAAGATAACGCGCCTCAAATATATTCAGAGGCATCTGCCCCCTCGGCAAGAGCAAAGCTGCGGGAAGAGGAAATAGAGGAACAATGGCCGGGATATCCTCAGGACCGTCGTAATCCATATTTCCAATCAACATTGCCCTCGCCTTTCGTTACCGCTCCCACTTCAGCTTGATCAGATCCCGATCTATCTGTCAGGAAAAAAGGACGGCAGATAATTTTCGGCGACCGTAGATCGATGCTGGATCCTTGAACCCCCACGCTTCGAAAAATTGCAACAACTGTTTACGGCCTGCATCGTCCTGCCAATCCCTATCCCGGCTGACAATTTCAAGCAACTGGTCGACCGCTGCCTGATTGTCGCCGTTGGCACTGAGAGCAAGCGCCAAATCCAGCCGTGCCTGCAAATTACCTTCATCCTTGGCTATCCTTTGCTGCAACTCAGCAAGATCGCCAACTGCAGAGGCTTGGTCCGCAAGATCAATCGCGGCCTTGGCTGCCACGACTTCTGGGTTGTTTTGTTGATCTGCTGGAACTGCTTCCAACGCTTCGCGTGCTCTTTCCAGATCACCTGCGCCGACATAACACTGCGCCAGTCCGGCAATCGCCGCTGCATTTGCATTATCCTGTGCCAGCGCGCCCGCATAGAGCTGTGCAGCCTGACCAAAATCCTTCTCGATCCGTGCAGCATCTGCCGCTTCGATCAATTGATCCACTTCGGAAGGACCGATAGGTCCGGCTATCTTTTCGATAAACGCCTGAACTTGGCTTTCCGTCTGAGCGCCCATAAAGCCATCCAACGGTCGGCCATCTTTAAAGGCCACGACGGCCGGGATGGATTGCACGCCCATCTGGCCTGGAATTTCAGGATGATCGTCGATATTCATCTTGGCAAGTTTGACAGCACCGCGCGCAGCCTTGACTGCCTTTTCAATTACCGGCGTAAGCTGCTTGCAGGGACCACACCATGGTGCCCAGAAATCGACCAAAACCGGCACGGTCTGCGATGCTTCCAGTACATCCTTTTGAAAATCTGCTGTCGAGATATCCTTGATTAGGTCATCGCCGCCGGAGGTGGCCATTTGAGGTTCTGCGTCAGATGTTGCACTGCCTGTGTAACTACCGCCTGCCCCGCCAAACGTAAAACTTGGCCCGCTCATACCAATCCTTTTCCTGGTCGGCCAGTTCACCGCCCACATGTCTTGTTCAACTTACACGTAACATGGCGCTGATGCGCCCATTTTTCAATTCTTCGATCTACTATCTGCTAAGCCTGATCGTCAGTCTCCAGTGCCTGATTGGAAACCGCCACAATATTCGCCTCATGACCACAATCCCGGATGAAGGTCTGTAAGTCCTCACGTTTGATGGACGTCGTCGCATTATTCAAAAGAGGATGATAATTAAGAACGTCATACGTCATCATTGCCGCATCAAGCACCGTAGTTACGCGCGCGTCGGTGTCATTGATCAAAGAGAAGGGAGTAACGGAACCAGGCGTAACACCCAAAACTTCCATCAGCAGATCTGCCTTACCAAAACTGACACGCCCCTGCGCACCAATCCGCGTGTGAATTTTCTTCAGATCTATCTCCGCATCGCACAGGGCCACAACGAGGAACAGAGATCCTTTTTTATCTTTCAAAAACAGGTTCTTTGTATGTCCACCCGGAATTGCCTGTTTTAACTCTGACGATTCCGCAACCGTAAACACCGCCTGGTGATCGACGGTTGTGGTCTCAATTCCCAGATGCTCAAATCGACGCATCAAATCTTCTCTGCTTGCGGGCACTGCGATCCCTGCTCTACTTACATTATTCACTCATTGTTGGTGGCTTGTACCGTGTATCGGTTGACAATCTCAAGTCTCTTGATTTTCCTCGATCAAGGAACCAGTTATCGACTATTCACTGTTGCCCGATTGCTGGAACTTTCCAACGTGTTTCCAATTCGTTTAAACTCTCCCGGCAATTTGTGCCGACGAAGCTGCCGACTATCCCACTAGCCGTTTGGACAATTAGAATCGGGGTCGATACTCTTCGCCACTTGCCGGTCGTCAGTTGCTTTTTCTGGGGGAAGCTCATGTCTATATTGGAACGTCTGTCGAATGAACTGGGGAAACCGCGCGACCAGCGAAGGTTGGGAAGCGGCTGGCTTAGCGGAAGTGGCGCTTTGCTCGCGGGACTGACAGGTTTTCTGCTGGTGCTGGCCCTGAGATATCCCGGAACATTCGTAACACCCGATCTGATGGCGATCCATGACACAGGATTTTTGCGCCCTTTTGTGCACATCGTCCTGCTCACCGGTTATGCTCTTGCCCTGATCAGCTTGCTGCTAAGCAAAGACAAAGTGTTAGGCGGCACGGCCTTTGCGCTGGTTCTTGCTGCTTCACTCATGGGCGGATCTCATACGGCCGCGAGTGATGCAAATCCGACAAGCCTCTATTTCGGGCTGGATTTCTTCGTACTCAATGTCCTGTTTATTGGGTTTTTGTTCGTCCCGCTCGAACGATTCTTCCCCCATCGTGCCGACCAGACCGTTTTCAGGCCGGAGTGGCAGGAGGACATGTTTTATTATCTGGTCAGCTCCATGCTGGTTCAAATCCTGACCTTCCTCACCATGGCACCCTCGAATTTCATCAACAGCACGCTCGATCTGAACAACATCCAAACGCAGATTATGGCGCTTCCTTTCATCGTTCAGGTGATTATCATCATGGTGGCAACGGATTTCGTTCAATACTGGTTTCACCGGCTGTTTCATCAGGTGCCGTTTTTGTGGAAATTTCATGCCGTCCATCACTCCGCCCAGAGTATGGACTGGCTTGCTGGCGCGCGGATGCACTTTATTGAAATTGCCCTTCTGCGCGGCATGACCGCAGTGCCGATGTTCACGCTCGGCTTCGATCCGGCCGCCATTCAAGTCTATATATTGATCGTCTATTTTTACTCTTCACTGGTGCATGCCAATCTCAGGTGGAACCTGGGAGGTCTCGAAAAATATCTCGTTACTCCTCGATTCCACCACTGGCATCACGGGAAAGAAAAGGAAGCAATTGACGTCAATTTCGCCATTCATTTTCCACTTTATGACCGGTTGTTCGGCACATATCATATGCCGAAGGGCAAATGGCCCTCCGCATATGGCATCGGAGGGGATCCCGTGCCTTCTGGTTACCTGAAACAATTTCTCTATCCTTTCAAAAAAGCGCCCTAATGAGCTGCCAACAGCGCGGCAATTGGCATAGAGTTTCCATGACCAACTCGCTGTTCCACGCTCCTTGAGTGCCCTGCAATGAAATAAGTGCTGGCCCTGGCCTGGGGCACAGACCACTGACGATCTATCGAGAAATCCAATACGAACACGAATTTCGCACGCTATTCCAGCCTCGAAGAGAAGACCGTTTTCATCACAGGTGGCGCGTCCGGTATCGGCGCAGAACTTGTCAGGGCATTTGCAGCCCAGAAATCCCGCGTAGGATTTATTGACCTGGATGAAGCAAACAGCCAGTCAATCGCATCGGAAGCAGGAGAAGATATCGCCTTTGAAATTTGCGATCTGCGAGATATTAGCGCTCTGAGAAATGCATTCTCATCACTTGCTGGTCGCCTGGGTTCCGCAGACATTCTTGTCAATAACGCGGCGAGGGATGATCGCCACAATTGGCAGGATGTTACGCCGGAGTATTTCCATGAGCGGATTGCCACCAACCTCTGGCGTCATTTCTTCGCCTTACAAGCTGTGGCTCCCGGTATGATTGAGGCGGGCGGTGGACGAGATCCGCACATTTCACAATAGTTTATCACCAGACGGCACAAATATCCGACAATGCGTCGACGCCGGCGTCTACATTACTGCACCAATGTGCCAGGGAACAAATTCATTATCCCCATACCCAAGTTCCTCTGATTTCGAGTGCTTGCCGGATGCCACGTCGACAACATGACAGAAGATCTCCCGTCCCTTCTCTTCAACAGAGACTCCATCCAGTATATCTCCACAATTGATGTCCATGTCTTCTTCCATATTGGCATACAGAACACTGTTTGTGGCCAGCTTCAGGGAGGGCACAGGTTTATATCCAAAGGCGGAACCACGGCCTGTGGTGAAAGCAATCATATTGGCACCCGATGCAACCTGTCCTGTAACAGCAGCAGGGTCATAACCGGGTGAATCGACGAAAACGAAGCCCTTTCTGGTGACAGGCTCGGCATATTTATAAACGCCCGACAGGGGCGATGTTCCCCCTTTTGCAGCCGCACCCAGAGATTTTTCCAGGATAGTGGTCAATCCACCCGCCTTATTACCGGGCGAAGGATTGTTGTTCATATTGCCGCCTTCGCGTTCTGCGTAGCGCTCCCACCAGTGTATCAGGTCGACAAGCCGCTCTCCCTGTTCGCGGTCAACGGCCCGTCTTGTGAGCAGGTGTTCAGCACCATAAATTTCCGGTGTTTCCGAGAGGATTGCAGTACCGCCGGCCTCAACAAGCAGATCAGCCGCATAACCAAGTGCCGGATTGGCAGTGATCCCCGAATAGCCATCCGATCCTCCACACTGAAGCGCGAGCGAAAGCTCCGATACAGACACTTCTTCACGTTTCGTGGCATTGACAATCGGCAGCATATTGCGGATTGCATCCATCGCTTTTTCCACGGTTTTCCGTGTCCCGCCCGTACCCTGGATGGTCATGTACTGAAAGGTATCGCTGTATTCCAGATCGTAGCTTTTCATCATTGCGGGGATTTGAAAGACCTCGCATCCAAGCCCGATAAACAACACGCCACCCATATTGGGGTGCGCCGCGTGCCCCCACAGTGTCCGTGTCAGGAGGTCGAATCCTTCCCCGTCACCTGCCATCCCGCAACCGGTTCCGTGAACGAAAGGGACAACGCCATCGACATTTTCATAGTCATCCAGCAGGCCACTTTCATTGATAGCCTTTGCCGTAAACCGCGCAACCGATGCCGAGCAATTCACGCTGGTCAGAATTCCGATGTAATTGCGGGTCCCGCACTTTCCGTTTTTACGACGAAATCCCTGAAACGTTTTTGGCAACCCCTCAATAGACGGTGGCGACCAGCTGTTTTCTTCAGCAAACGCATAGTCCCGTTCGAAATCGCCCATAGAACAATTATGTTCGTGCACATGCGCCCCAGGTTCAATCGTTTCACTGGCGAATCCAATTATTTGACCAAACTTACGGATCGCATTACCAGCTGTTATGGTCTCGAGGGCCATTTTGTGCCCGCGCGGAATGACTCCGATGGCAGACACGCCATCGGCTTGTCCACCCGCGGCCAGTTTGTCGACACAGACAAGAATGTTATCGTCTGGGTGCAGCCTCACAGTGCGGGGCATTGTTTGTGTCATTGCCTCTTTCCTTTTTCTTTCACACTGTCGCAACAGCGAGTTTGTAAAATTGCTGGCTTGTATTGCAGAATACCGCCTGCTGTTGTGAGGCTGAAAGGCCTTTTGTCAGCCGTTTTGCAAGCTGCAGCCAGTCCCCATATTCCATTTTCAATCGACAAACCGGCCAATCCGACCCCCACATTACCCGATCAGTTCCAAATACGGATAGGACATGATCCACATAAGGTTTGAGTGCTGCTTCGCCATAGTCCTCACCAGCTTCCGTCACAAGACCTGAAAGTTTGCAGCGTGCATTTGTCTCGCGAGCCAATTGCTCGATTTCTCGCGCCCAGTCATCAAATGCCCCGCGCATTATTTCCGGTTTTAAGCAATGATCTATCACTACCCGGAGGTCTGGATATCGCTGAAAAATCTCGAAGAAACGAGTCGCATGGCGAGGAAATCCAAGCGCGTCAAATGCCAGATCCAGATCGCAAAGCGCATCAAATGCCCAACGAATGTTGGCGCCAAGGACCCAGTCATTGTCGCTGATATCCTGAACCATGGGCCGAACTGATCGAAACTTTGGATGTCTTGCCAGCCGTTCCAATTCTGTCCGGTGTTGTTCATCCTCAAAATCGATCCAGCCCACAACACCCACAATCACATCGCTTTGCTCAGCCAGTGACAACAGATAATCGGACTCTGCGACGGTCGGTGCGGCCTGAACGACGACGGAATGGCTGACACCACTCGCGGCGAAAGTCATCTCCCCTTCACTCAAATCATAGATCCGCGAAAGAACCGGGTCATCTTCGGGCATCCAGCCATAATCTCCGCGCGCGGGATCCCATAAATGATGATGAGCATCGATTATCATTACGTCGGCCTCCCCACCGATATCCCACTCTCAGCAGGCGAATTATTGTGATGCGTGGTCGCTCCCTGCTGGATCTGCTTCTGGTTGTTCATCTCGAAAAGATCCGGCCTGGTCGCAGCAAAGTCGATAAAATCAACGGCCACGCCGTCAATATGGCTGCGCATTGCGTTGGCCGCCCGCTGCGGATCTCCTGCTGTCAAAGCGGCAAGTATAGCTTCATGTTCGTTCAGGGTTTTCTGTCCCCGCCCTGCTTTAGGCAGCAGCAAACGACGAGCGCGGATCAA
The DNA here is from genome assembly GCA_039976075.1 of Stappiaceae bacterium. GTDB lineage: Bacteria > Pseudomonadota > Alphaproteobacteria > Rhizobiales > Stappiaceae > JBDWFY01. The sequence continues at coordinate 774,117 of JBDWFY010000013.1, read as the reverse complement.
ATGGGCCGCGACTTGATCAAGAATACGGGCGGCTTCGGCGACAGGGGACTGTTGGTGGATGATCTCATGAAACCGCACGTCGAGATTGTAAAATTCTTCGTAGTCCTTTGCATCTAAAGCGACGGCTTGAAAGCGAAGATTGATGTCCAGCTGTCGAACAATCTCCGTCGTGATGTGGCTGGCAAGCGCCATCACAAACTCAACTTCCAGAGCCTTGCGGATGAAAAAGCGGTCAAAAACCTCTTGGACATTCAGCTTTGAAACAAATGAGCCATGCTGGGGGACAATGTGGACGAGCCCCTCATACGCAAGACGATCCATTGCGTTGGCTATGGGTTGCCGCGAGGCGTCGAACCGAGCCGCCAGTTCCGCTTTATCAAGCGGATCTCCGGGAGCCCGATCACCGGCGATAATCTCGGAGCGAAGACAATCATAAACAAGCTCTGCCTTGGAGAGGCGCCCCTTGGAATTTCTGATCACGACCTTCTCAATTCTCAATATGCTCAATTTGATCAGATTAGTATTACTAGCATGTTAGCAAAATGCCTATCTTTTTTTGCAAGCCGGGTACGACCATACACAATGTCAGGACGCGGCAGCTAAAGCGGAAGAAATAAAAATCCCGGGAAGTGGCAGCGCTTTCCGAACGTTTCCACTTACCGGGATACACATTTTGAGCTGAGTGCAACAGTCGTTTTAACGTGCGTCGGTCGTCAGAAGCGGACTGATATTTCTTATTGTGACGCGCCGGTTCTGGCGCTCCGCGGCCTGACTGTTGATTTTGAGGAACTGCTCGCCATACCCCTCCACAACGAGATTTTCCGGTGGCACACCGTATGCGTCGACCAATATCCTTGCCACGGTTTCCGCGCGCCTGTCCGACAGGGTCAGATTGTATATCTCCGACCCAACCGCATCCGTATGCCCTTCAATCAGAAAAACCGCCTGCGGATTTTGACCGATCACATCCAGCAGACTTCCCGCGGTATCTGCCAGAAACGGTACCTGAGACTGACGCACTGTTGCGCTACCGGTATCAAACGTGATGCTGTCGAGATCCACCCGGCGGACCTTTGACCGGATGCGGTTGTTTTCGCGAATATTCCGCAGACTGTACCGAGTGTCCACCTGTTCAACCGGCGGTGCCAGAAAGACACCAGACAGATAATCCCGATCATACGAACCTCCCGACACGATATACTGTTCCTGAGGGATATCGACCTGTAGCGGTGGCAACGTACGGTCGTAATCGACAAACTGTTGAGCACCCTCCTCTCGTGTATCGAACAGTGTGATTTCATCGCCATTTGGCAGTACTTTCAGACGACGCAGCACATAACCGCCTGGATCCCGCAATGTCACAATTTGCGTACCGTTTGGCCGGGTAACCGTTTCCCGTGTGCGGCCGCCACGCAAATTCTCGACCACAACGTCGGTTCCCTCATCCCGGAAAAGAGCACTTTCATCGCGTCGCACGAAATACTCGCCATTGCGTTCAACGACAAATCGATCCCCTTCATCTTCGACAACCTTGCCGCCTAGGATCGGCAGCAACGCGCCAACAGCCACCCCAGCAGCGGCGGCCGCAATCAGTTCGGCTCTCTTTTGCTTTGCTTCCGCACGTCGAACTCGTTCAGCCGCTTTCAGACTTTCCTGCTGCGCTTTCGTGACGTCGTCAGGAAGTACGGCAGCCGGTTTTTCTGCGGCAGCTTCGATTTGTTTTTCTATCGGAACATCTGACAGATCCTTCGCAACCGGGGCGTTATCTGAAGGTTTGGCATCAACCCCAGCCTCTTCTTTGGCGGGTTTCTCTTTTGCCTGTGGAGGCGTCACCTCGACTTCTTTGGCCTTCTTCGGGCGAACTTTCGGTTTCTGGGTCACAGACTCTTCCTGCTCTTTGGCAGGCACCGGCACTTCTTTGTCAGCTGGCGTTGAAACGGTTGCATTTTCAGGCTTGTCGGTGATATCACCCTCAGCCGTAGGCTTTTCCTCGGGTTTTTGATCCGAATCGGTGACAGGGTTCTCCTGTTCGGGTTTGCCCTCAGGTGCTGCGGCTTCGGTGTCGGCAGCAGGTTTTTCAACCGGCTTCTCCGTTGTTTCGTCTGATTTCACCTGTTCTGGCTTTTCAACCGGCTCGGTCGCATCCGGTTTGGGATCCACACCTGATGCATCCGTCCCGTTTTCACTCTCAACAGGCGCGTCAGCGACAGGCTTTTTGGGTTTGACCTCCGGTGGCGCCACATCTTCCGCCGCTTCGATCGCATCAGAATTTACCGGCGTATCGGGTTTTTCCGGCGCCGGATCAGGTGTATCTGTCGCTTCCGTGATCGGTTTTTCTATCGGTTCGGCTTCAGGGGCTTGTGTTTGTTCCTTGGGTTGCTCAGACTCGGCAGGCTTATCAGCCGGCGTTTCAGCAGCTTCCTGTTCTTGTGTCTCTGGTTTTGGCAGCTCTTTTTTTGGCGGCTCTTTTTTGGGCGGCTCTGGGGCAACCGCGTCAGCTTGTGCAGCCTTTGCCGCGTTGGCTTGCTCTTCTGCTGCAGCCTGTTGTGCCATGGCCGCATCAAGCGCCTGGCGCGCAACGTCTTCGCCTTCCCCTTTTGCCTGAGCTTCGGTTAGCGCTGCCTTTGCGCTTTCGACCGCAGCTCGGGCATTTTGGAGATTGGCCGCCAGGGCTGGATCAATCGCTTGAGAAGCAGCGCTTGTAATAAACGAGGGTACGCCAAGCGGTTTTTCGCTTGAGGCAAACACAAGCATAATCGCTGTTGTTACGCTCAGAAGACGACGGGTCATTCCACAATCCTTTTTGCAGCACCACCGGGTTAAATGGCGTCATTTTACCACTTCGATCATGCGTCAACGGTTTGAAACTCATGCTCTTTTTCAGATTTTTCGTTTAGGCGAACACCAAAAAAGGCATAAGAGTGCGCACCGTTCGCACAACTTATTTGCGAAAAAGTGGTCTCGATAAGATGAATTGAGGCAGCATTAGGTAACCGCCGATCTATCCGAGCACCGGATTGCGATGCTACGATCCCGCTTGATGACCCAGCCGGAGAGAAAACGCTGATATGAGCCAGTCATTCTCCATGCCGATGAGTGCACCTGCTCTCCTGTTCGCGCATCTCTGTTGTCTAGCTGAAAGATTGCGGATGATCCCAACTCCCCAGAGCCCGTTATCTTTGGTCTTGCGAACGGCACCCTCCCTCACGATTTGTGTCGGATTGCTTACCACCGGGTCGGCGTTGGCTGACGATGCGCGTTGCGGCTACTATGCCGTTTTGGGCTGCGCTGACAGCGAGGCGGTCATTGTTGAGAAACAAGATATCTTGCGCAATTTGACCCGCGATGGAACCACACGAACCAAGGTCATACACACCGACAATTTCTCCAACTTCCGCGATGGTTGGTTTTGTCTCGTGGACGGACCATTTGAAACTTATGGCCAAGCGGACACTATGAGCCTGGACTGGGGAGAAACCGTTGGCCCGAGTTACGCCAAAAAAGGGTGTTGAACCGGCAGGTACCCCTCTTCCGCAGTTGGTCGAATTCAACGTCATCTTTTACGTTTGTTTGCGCTACAGCACCCTTCTTTCCCAGCACACTGTCCTGCCGTAAAAAAGAGCATTACAAAGATTGACCTTCACCCAGGCTTATGTGATATCTATCTACTGGTAGATATTTTAATCCATCGAACTTGCAGTTATTTCGTTGGCAATGACCGCTAGCTGATAATGTGGCCGGGCTACTCTCACGCAACAACAGGTCCGTTGGTCAGATTCATTCGGCTGTGGCAAGACATTCAGTAAAAGACAGCAATGACATCAACTGAAATGACAAACGACATCACAATAATTGGCGGCGGTCTCGCTGGACTTGCAATTGCGTTGCTCCTCACCGAGCAGGGGCATCGGGTGCAGGTACTTGAAGCAAGGGATCGCGTCGGAGGCCGTATTCGATCCGCGTTCGATGCAACCGGAGACGGATATCTCGGCGATCTGGGGCCAACCTGGGTTTGGCCGACATATCAACCTGTGGTGAAGCACTGGGTCGACAAACTATCCCTGCAAACGTTTGATCAGTACACGCAAGGCTATTCCGTGTTTGACGAAGGTCCTGGCAGAGAACCAGAGACCTGCTTTTTGCCAGACCAGGACGGGAGCATGCGGTTTGTAGGTGGGCCGCAGGCACTGATAGACGCTTTGCTTGGGCGATTGCCCCGGGGAACGGTACAGATCGGATGCAAAGTGCACACGGTTTCAATCGAAAATTCCGGCGTCAAGGTCCATACGAATGATGACAAGGCCCCAACTATATCAAGTCGAAAAGTGATTGTTGCGCTGCCACCTCGTATTGCCGCACACACCATCAAATGGCCCGAAGACTTTTCCGCCGGATTGAAGCAGACCCTTGAGCGCATGCCGACCTGGATGGCGCCTCATGCGAAAGTTCTGGCTGTTTATGACAAACCATTCTGGCGGGAAAAGGGTTTATCCGGCCGGATTGCGAGCCGAAGCGGACCGCTCGTTGAAACTCACGATAACAGTGGTGCCAATGGAATGCCTGCTGCAATATTCGGTTTTGTCGGATGGCCGCATACGGTCAGAAAACAGCGCGCCGGCATCCTGTCACAAGACGTTCTGGAGCAACTGAAACGGTGTTTTGGAAGCGAGGTTACGCCGACGGCCATTCACATCGAGGATTGGGCAACTGACCCACTGGTCACGACTCCAAGCGATCTGAGCGGTCCTGTTTCCCATCCTGAGGTTGGTCCGGCAATTCTGCGCCAGCCACATTGTTCGGGACGGTTGTGGTTCGCAGGTTCAGAAACCGCCGCACAAAGTCCCGGCCTCATTGAAGGAGCCCTGGTCGCGGCTCAACAGACTGCCCTGACTATCGGCCCGGCCGCTTCGCCATCAGGTTGATGGCCACTGCATGGAAGTCTCAGAGTGCGGTCTCTGTTCAGGAGCGTCCACTTATGGAGCCCTACGATGCGCTTCCTCTAATTTTCGCAATTCATATTGACTAATTTTATTAGTACGTACTTATAATTACCTGATCCGAATGGCCGAGGTCGACGACGACATCCGTACGCGTATCGCGCTAAACATCGCTCTTGTCGGCTCGGCATTGGCTGTTCAAACCCGGACGTCCTGTAGGGAGCTAAGATATTGACGCACGCCCGCCTGCGCACCGTGGTTGTCGGTGGATCAGGCACCATCGGATCGGCCATCATGCATCATCACACCGCGCGGGGTGACACTGTTGCGTGTATGGACATTTGCGCGCCTGTATGCGGACCGCCTTTCATTGAAATGGATGTAACTGACCGGCAGTCAGTCAGCGCGGCATTCGCAACGGCCGCAAAAATGCTTGGCGGCATTGACGTCTGCGTCAATGCCTGCGGCTTTCTCCAAGCCATTCCGTTTGACAGCATCACATCTGCCGATATGCAAAAACATCTGGACATCAATATAATGGGCTCTCTTCATGTCGGTCAGGAAGCTGCACGCCACATGCGGGAACACGGAGGTCGTATTTTATTTCTTTCATCAATTCACGGGCAAATCGGCGTTCCGGGCCGAGGAGCGTATGCCGCCTCCAAAGCGGGAATTGCAGCGATGGCCCGCGTTATGGCCGCAGAACTCGGCGGACAGGGCATTCGGGTTAATATCCTCGCGCCCGGCCCGGTCGATGGTGGAATGCAGCCTGACCCTTCAACACGCGCCGGCTGGTGCAAAGAAGCGCCCATTCAAAGAGTTGCAGAGCTGGATGAAATCGCGAAGATAGCCAGTTTTCTAACGTCAGACGATGCATCGTTCATTTCAGGTCAAACAATCCAGGTAGACGGTGGCGTCAGCATTTCACGACTGATCGCAAACAGATAATATGTGTAAAATATGCTCCAGATACCGGACCCATCGATGTTGAATATGCCTGTCTACCGCCACCTCTTCCAAGCAGCGTTTGTGTCACTGCTCTTGGTCGGCCCATCTCTGGCTCAAGATGGCGTAGCTCAACCTGATCTGTTGACCGGGCCGGCTCGAGAAGCCTTTGAACTGTTGGCTGACGACACTTCACTGGATAATGTGAGCTTGATTGTGCAGGCATCGGCGGACAACGGGTCCTGGATGTTTCAGCTGACGGATACGGGGCTTCAGAAATCAAATACATCTGAACGCCGATCAGTGTTTGGAGAACTGCCGCCAACCTCTGATCTGTTCCTGCCCCAAGGTGTCCGCGTTATGCTATCTGTGACCGCTCGTGACACAATTTATCCATTCATCATTCCAGGTTTGAATATCAAAACCGACGCAATTCCAGGCCGATTGGAATCCGTCGCGATAGATACCTCCCAATCAGGTAGTTTTCGCTCACAATGTGATTCCAGCTGCGGTCAACACTCAGAAGACCAGTCTTTTGCAGTGCATATTCTGACAAGGGCTGCATTTGCCAAATGGCTGGAAGCGGAGAAAGCCGATCAAGGGACTAAAGAATGACGGAAGCGAAAACCTGAGATAACAATAGATCACAAACCACTACCGCTTTCAGGAAGGACGATAATGACAAACATGACCAGACGGCACAGCTTGAAATTGCTGAGCGCTATCGGTGGCCTCGCCGCCAGTATTATGACCGCCGGACCGACATACGCTGAGACGACCAAGGTCAATGTCGGTGCGCTACGCTTTACAAGTCACGCGGCGAGTTTCGTCGCGCTGGAACGAGGATATTTCAAGGAAGAAGGTCTGGAGGTCACGTTCAAATTCTTCCAGGCGGCCCAACCGATGGCGGTAGCCGTTGCCTCCGGTGATGTCGATTATGCTGTCACGGCCATCTCCGGTGGTTTGATTTCCCTCGCCGAGAAGGGCGCGATCAAAATCGTGGGTGGAGCCCTTCTGGAAGAAGATGGCATCGATGGTTCAAAAATCATTGTCTCCGACGCTGCATTCAAGGCCGGGATCACGGACCCATCCAAGCTGGACGGCAGAAGTTGGGCCATGACCCAGTCTGGGTCCTCGTTCCATTATATGGGCTCAAAAATCGCCGGTAAGGAAGGTATTAGCGTCAGCTACAAGCCACTACAGAAAGTTGGTGCAATCATCGGCGCAATGAAATCCGGCCAGGTCGACGCATGGGCTATCGTTCCCCACATTGCCAAACCACTTGATAAAGGTGGTGCGGTTCACATCATCGGCAGCGTGTCTGATTATTTGCCTGACTATCAGGTCACCGTTGTCTTCACGTCTGCTGACAACGCAGCCAAGGAACGGAAAACCACCGAGGCATTTCTGCGGGCATTTTCCAAAGGCGCTGCCGATTTCAATGCAGCGCTGGTCGACAAAACGGCTGGCGATGAAGCCGCGGAAGACATGGTCAAACTGGTACATAAATACGTCTATACGGACCGGCCATACGAAAAAGCAGCACCAAGTATCAGAAACGGCGCCATGCGGATAAGTCCAAATGCCGCTATGAATACGGCGTCAATTCAGGATCAGCTCGACTGGTTCAAGTCAGAAAAGCTGGTTAAGGACACCGTCACAATCGATACTCTGCTCGACACGTCATATGTAGAAACAAAGTAATCGAAATGGGTCCAAGCAACAAAAACGGGCCCAGGTGATCAAAGTGGGCGGGATTTCATCAATCCCGCCCCTGTTCTTCCTAATGCCGCGGATACAGCATGCATCTCCAATTGCGAAACATTGCCCACAACTATGACGACATGACCGTGTTGCAGAATATTGATCTGGATATTCCGGCCGGAAAAATCGTCTGTGTTGTCGGGCCCTCAGGATGCGGCAAGTCAACTCTTCTGCGTCTGATCGGCGGTCTGGAAATGCCCTCCGCCGGGCAGGTGCTTCAAGTTGGAGATCCTCCCGAAGGATGCCTGAACCCACTCACCTATGTATTCCAGGACTTCGCGTTGCTGCCGTGGCGCACCGTGGAAGCCAATATCAGCCTGGTGCTGGAAGATCACAATCTGGGTTCGGAACGCAAGGAGGCCATCATCGCCGATGTTCTGTCGCGTACCAAACTGTCTGATTTTCGCAAAGCGCTTCCCAAGCAACTCTCCGGTGGCATGAAACAGCGTGTCGCCATCGCCAGAGCACTTGCCGTCAATCCGGCTGTTCTTCTGCTGGATGAACCTTTGTCAGCGCTCGATAGCCAGACAAGGGAACTCCTCATGGATGACCTTGTCAGCCTTTGGTCACGGGAGCCGTTCACAGCCGTTTACGTCACGCACAATCTACATGAAGCCGTTCGCCTGGGGCACTTTATCGTCGTGCTTTCGCGTCGGCCCGGTCGAATTCAGGAGATTGTATCGATAGATACGCCGCTCAACACAAGAGAATTGGGTGACACCGAACTGGAAACACAGCAGCAGCACCTCTGGACGCTGATGCGCGATGAAGCCCGCGCTGCAGATGAGGAGCTCATCGGTGCGTGAAGAAACGGCTGATTCCTCGGCGCGTACCGTTCCGTTTCGCGGTGGCGGCTTTTCGCCAAAGGCCCGTAGATGGATCGGCGGAGCCGTCTTCATCGTTCTCATTGCGGGAATTGAACTGGCAACACGCAGCGGATTGATCACAAGTCTGACGCTGCCGCGCCCATCCGACGTTTTTTCAACATTTGTTGCGCTCTGGGAAAGCGGCCTACTTTGGAAACATTTGCTGCCCTCTCTCAGTCGCTTGGCGGTCGGTGCGGCGATGGGTGCTCTAGCTGGCATCGGGGTGGGCATACTGATCGGACTGTTTACTCTGGTTCGCGCCGGCCTAGTGCCTCTGGTTGCAGCCATATTTCCAATTCCCAAAATCGCGCTGCTGCCGCTCTTCGTCATCTGGTTCGGAATTGACGAGGCGTCCAAATATGCCTTGATTGCATTTGGCACATTTACACCGACGGTCGTCGCAACCTACGGTGCCGTCGACAATGTGGACCGATCCTTGATCCGAATGGGTCAGAGTTTTTCGTTGAGTTGGTTTTCGATCGTCCGAAAGATCGTATTGCCGGGCGCTATGCCGGGAATTCTGTCCGGACTTAGGGTGAGTCTCGCAATCGCCATCATCTTGCTTGTTGCCGCAGAAATGCTCGGCGCTGAATACGGCATTGGTGCTTATATTCTGGAAGCGGGTTCACTCTATGATCTTGAGCGACTGTTTGTCGGCGTTGCGATCCTATCCATATTAGGGGTGTTGGTGAGCACGCTCATAGGCATCCTGGAGCGCCGATTGCTGAATTGGCGGGTGTAACTGCCGTCCGATTGGATGGGATATTCTCCGGGACCAGACTGTGTTCCAAGCATGCCTGGCCCCACATCTGCCACCCCATTCCCTGTCACAACCGACTGATGAAACAGCGGCTGAAAATTGAAGCATTAAAGCCGGCGTCAACAAATCGGTATTGTCCTTTATTCCTGTGTCGCAGTTCCGTTCAATCAGGGTAGTCTTTTTTAAAACTACACCACGATCACAGCCGAAATTTTCATGTGAGGGACATCAATGAGACTCCTGTTGGCTTTTATCACCGCAACTTGTTTGGGTATTACATCCCTGGCAGCACACGAATTCGGATTTGCCGGGATCCTGTCCAGTTCGAACAAGGAAGACCTGCCTGCCCTGACGCTGTCTTCAGGTAATCCTATTTCAGAGGCACCCCTGACGCTGAAATCAGGCACCGTCTACGAACTGGAAATCACTGCCGATGGAACGGCTGAACTCGCCCTGGAAGGTTCCGGTTTCTTCCGCGCCATCTGGATCAATGAAATTGTCATTAACGGGCTTGAAATCCGGCCGCTCGGTATCGAAAGTATCGAATTTGACGAAGCGGGCACCATGGAGTTTGAATTCCTGGCAATTAAACCCGGGAAGTACTTTCTGCGCCAACCGGGCTCCAGCGGAGAAAGCCAACGGGTGGAAATCACGATCCAGTAGTGCCTGCACCCGCAGGCACAAACGAACGTCCGACACCGTGTGATCCTTCAGACCTGCCCGACCAGCACAACACCCGTGAGAGGAAAATCAACCCACTGACATTCGTTTTTGCTGAAACACCAAGGAATGGTAATATCGAAATAGATACCGTTTCGATCTATATATCGGATGAAGCCTGCCCCAGACCTTGGTTCAGGCCGCCGATGCAGGGAGGAATCGAATGACCGACGATCCGATCAACCTTGAGATCAAACCGGAAGTCCGCGGATTTTTTGACGAAGCCAGCAATACAATTTCCTACATCGTAAAGGATCCATCCTCTACCGCCTGCGCCATCATCGATAGCGTTATGGACATTGACTACGCTGCAGGGCGCATCACGCACAAGCATGCCGACGCTCTGATTTCGATCATCAAAGAAGAGGGTCTGCGTCTTGAATGGATCATCGAAACGCACGTGCACGCCGACCACTTGTCCGCCGCCCCGTATCTCCAGGAAAAGCTGGGAGGCAAGATCGGCGTTGGTGCAAAGATAATTGATGTGCAGGAGACCTTTGGGAAAATCTTCAACGAAGGAACCGAGTTTCAGCGCGACGGTTCGCAATTCGACGCCCTTTTTGAAGATGGCGATACGTATTCCATCGGAAATATGACGGCGTTTGCCATCTCCGCACCGGGCCACACACCCGCCTGCATGGTTCATGTGATAGGGGATGCGGCCTTTGCCGGAGACACTTTGTTCATGCCGGATGGCGGTTCAGCACGGGCTGACTTCCCGGGGGGCGATGCCGGTGCCCTGTATGACAGTATCCAGCGCGTTTTGAGCCTTCCCGATGAAATGCGTTTGTTTATCTGCCACGATTACGGGCCGGGCGGGCGCGATATTGCCTGGGAAACAACGGTCGGTGAAGAAAAAGCAAACAACATTCACGTCGGCGGTGGAAAAACCCGGGATGAATTCATTCGCTTTCGCACCGAGCGGGATGCGCAACTTGCCATGCCAAAACTCATCATTCCTTCACTGCAAGTGAATATGCGAGCAGGCGAAGTTCCAACAGACGAAGATGGCAAACCAATGCTCAAAGTTCCGATCAACGGGCTATAAGGTCCGCTCGTTGATCGAACGATGGTGGCCATTCACAAAAGTGCCGAACTTGTATCGCTCTGCCGGAGGATGGGTGTTCCACGCCAATAATGGGTGGAACACCTGGTTTAAGCGAATGAGATGCACAATTTCCGGACCGTGCCTTTTTATGAGCGCTGCATGAAGCTCGGTGCTTTAACGGCACCTGCATAGTCCCTCGCCAGAGCCAAAAACGCATTGTAACTCTCTTCAACTTCAACAAATGCAGGGTTTGCAGCGCCTGTTTCCACCATCACCTCAGCCGAAGCTTCCCGAAGAGCGTCTACGACGTCTTTCGGAAACTCACCAAACACAACGCCGCTCTCTTTCAGTTTTTTGAATGCGACCGCATTGAAATAGTCAAACTGGGCAAGTATTTCGACCGAGGTCGCTTCCGCCGCGTTGGCGATAACCGCCTGCAGATCAGCGGGAAGGCTGTCATATGCTTCCTGATTGACAACGATTTCAAGCGCAGCTGAGGGTTCATGAAACGCGGGCAGATAACAATATTTGGCAACTTTGTTCAATCCAAAGGCCTGGTCAAGCATGGGACCAACCCATTCTGTCGCGTCAATTGCGCCCGATTTGAAAGCGGGAAATATTTCCGGAGGTGGCAGTAGCACGGCATTTACGCCGATTTTTCGCATGGCTTCACCACCCAGACCGGCAATACGCATGTTCAAGCCTGACAGGTCAGACACGGATTTAATTTCATCCTTGAACCAGCCTGCAGCCTGAGCGCCGGAATTTCCGGAGTAAAACGGCTTTAGTCCGCGTTCCGCATAAATTTTGTCCCAAAGCTCCTGGCCGCCACCAAAGCGTAGCCACGCAGTATGCTCGACAGCACTCATGCCAAACGGAATGGCGGAGAAGAAATGCAACGCCGAATTCTTTGACGCGGAATAATAAGGGGTGGAATGACCGATTTCTGCGGTGCCTTGCTGAACGGCGTCCTCAACGCCAAAAGGCGGTACCAACTCACCGCCGGAGAATACCTTCATCGTCAAACGGCCATCAGACATGGCCTCAACCCGTTCGGCAAAGCTGGTCACGTTGGTACCGATACCCGGCGCTTTTGCCGGAAACGATGTCGGAAGTTTCCACTCGATCTTACTCTGAGCAATGGCCGGTGTTGCGAGCGCCGTCGTCATTGCAACGGGTGCCATCACAGCCCCTGTTTTAAGAAAGTCTCTTCTTTTCATTATTTTACTCCCATAGCATTGGTCTAATCAGCCAAACAACAAATCCGGCAGCCAGGTTGCGAGCGCCGGAAATACGACAACGATACAGATGGTGATCAACTGCAGGATCACGAACGGAATAACGGATTTATATATTTCTAACGTTGCAATATCAGAAGGAGCAACCGAACGGTAATAGAAAAGGGCAAATCCGAAGGGTGGCGTCAAAAAAGACGTTTGGATATTGAGTGCGATCAATATGGCGAACCAGACCGGGTGAATATCGGCCTGCAGCAGGATGGGACCTACGATCGGAACAACGATAAAGACGATCTCGATGAACTCCAGAACAAAGCCAAGCAGGAAAATACCGAGCATTGTGAGAAGCAGGAGAGTCCAATGGCCACCTGGAAGTCCCGTTAGAAGAGTGGCGACCAGTTCATCTCCATCAAAACCGCGAAACACCAGTGAGAGCATGCTGGCAGCGATGATGATGCCGAATATCATCGCTGAGATCTGAACGGTTTTGTGAAGTGAAGGCACCAACATACGTGCACGAAAGAGTGCGAACAGACTGAGTAAAATACCAAGGGCCATTCCCGCACCGATGATACAGCCAATGACATTGGACAGAGTGAACGTGTGATGGCCCTGTGAAAAATCGATTTTGGTCAACCCGTATCGCTGCATGGTCAGGGCGATCGCCGCTAAGACAACCGTTGCAACGGATATCAGTCGGGCGCTTGGCCTGGCTTCCCCCAGATTGCCTGCCGCAATGAGAATTGTGCCTGCCACACCAATCGATGCAGCCTCCGTCGGGGTCGCAATTCCAAAGAGGATTGAACCCAGCACAGATACAATGAGCAATACCGGAGGCGCAATCTCCATGAGAAGCGAGCCAATTGTCGGCATGCCGCCATCTGTCTCCCCGATCTTCCCTTCAATTGATGCCCTCTCGGGGTCTCTGGCGTCCCAAGTCAAAGCAATCAGACAGTAAACGCCGTAGAGACAAACAAGCACAAATCCTGGAAGAAGAGCCCCGGCAAAAAGATCGCCAACACTGACCGGTTCAGGAGCAAAGTTTCCAACTGACTGCTGTGCTTCCAGATAAGCATTTGAAATTTGATCGCCAAGCAAAATAAGAACAATGGATGGCGGAATGATCTGGCCAAGTGTGCCCGATGCACAGATCAGCCCGCTACCCAGTCTTGCAGAAATTCCGGCTTTCAACATGGTGGGCAAACTGATCATGCCAAGCATGATAATCGTCGCACCGATGATGCCGGTGGAAGCTGCAATCAAAGTGCTGATGAACAAGACAGACAAAACAAGTACACTGCGTGTCTGGCCCATTAGTCTTGTGATGTTGATGAGCAGTTTTTCCGCCTGCTGCGACCTCTCCAGCAGTATGCCCATCAATACAAACAACGGCACCGCGACAAGAAGCGGATTGTTCATCACACCGAAAACGCGTTGCGGAAAAGCGGCCAGATAGGAGAGGTCAAAATGACCAAACATCGAGGCCACGAACGCAACGATCATGGGAGCTCCAGCTATCGCAAGCATGACCGGGACTCCGGACAATATGGCACCAAATAGAGAAATGGCCAGCACACACAACCAGACAGCTTCAACGGTCAAGATGCCGCCTCTTTTTCCGAAAGAATTTTGCTATCCAGCAAAATGGCCAGCCCCTGGATCAGGGCCAGAGCACATGTGATCGGCAGTGCCGTCAAAACCAGGAAAAATCCTGGTAGACCACCAGTCTCTCGGGATCCTTCAAATATGCTCCAGGAGTAGGCGACGAGCGGATAGGCGTGCCACAACGTCAACCCAAACACAGGTATCAAAAAGAAAATGACGGCGGCAACATCAAACCTGCGCGCCGTTGCCGGGGATTGCTCTGCGCGGAATATGTCAACACGAACGTGGGCATCTGACCTCAGTGCCGTTGGCACGGCCAAAATGCACAGGACGGCAAAACTGTAACTCACTGTGTCCTGCAGTTGGATAAACCCGATATTGAACAAATACCGCAACATCACGACAGTGAATTGCGCGAGAAAAACCAGCGAAAGAAGACCCAGACAAAAAGCCTTGTTCAGGCAGTCTGTTCTATAGGCAAAGTGAAGAAATGCCGTTTGCATTTTGACGTGAATTTCCAGTGGCGTGGCGTTCTACGCTGAGACACTTCATGCGTGATTGAGCACACACAAAACGCGTTTGCAATGATCTGAGCAGATTGATCTGTACAGGAGCAATATGTTCGCCGGAAACTGTCCGGTTTTCAAGAGCTTGTGGCGGTGAAACCGCGTAAAGTTACTTCCCTTGGAAAGGGCGTATACCCTATTTGGGGTTCTTATCGTGCAATGATGGGCGATACGTCGCTTACTGCATATGCCTCTTCAAGGCTCACGCAACAGATTCAAAAAACAGGCATATTGCCGCCGGCCATTACGATTCTGCTGAAATTTGACAATTGACAGTGTCGCGGAAATTTTCGACCCTTCTGTTAGACGAAAGAAAACTTATTATTTTACGCATGTAAATGTTTACCTGTGTTTGACTTTCGTGATATTCGGTTGATGTAAGGCATGAAATCCGAGTTGAGGGTAGCGTTGATATGGGTATTGGAACTGCGGTCCGTTTGTCTCGTTTGTTTTCCCATCCTTCGGGAAATCTGTTTGGCGGGGCAGTCGACCACTTTGTCGGATATGGAAACGTTCGGCAGGGCGGGCTCGCCGATCTGCCGGGTGCCCTGGCGCGCGTAATGGCAGGACAACCGGATTATGTCAGCATACAACCCGGTGCAGCCAAAAATCTCTGGGCTCCCTATGCCGGCAAGGCTGCGATGGTCATTCAAGGGGGCTGTTTCACGCCCGATGACCGTATCAGCCAGCTGATTGCAACACCGGAGGATGCTGTTCGGTTTGGCGCCGACGCACTTGCCGTCGCCATACCCGTTCGGGGTGACAGCGAAGGGGGTTACATCAGATGGCTGACGGATACAGTCAATGCAGCGGCTCGTTTTGAGATGCCGGTGATCGCTCATGTTTACCCGCGCGATTTTACCGACGGAACAAAAATTGTTTTCACACCCGATGAGATTGCCTATGCCGTCAGGATCGGACTGGAAACAGGGGTCGACGTCATCAAGGTTGGATACACTGGTGATTTTGACTCGTTTCAGGAGACTGTTGCGACGTGTCCGGTGCCAATCGTCATGGCCGGGGGCCCCAAGACCAACGACTTGCTGGCAGCGCTCGTCCAGACAGCCGACGCCATGCGTGCCGGGGCACGTGGGGCGGTGGTGGGACGCAACCTGTGGGGACACGGCGATACGACGCTCGCAGCCCGTGCTTTCCGGGCAGTCATTCATGATGGAATGGGACCTGCCGCCGCGATAGTCGCCGCAGAGGGGTAGGACGTGCCCAAAGCCCTCGATATTCTCGGATTTGGATCCGTTGCCGTCGACGACATCATATATGTCGACCAACCTCTGGGTACCGGCAAGGGAAGAGTGACTGGACGCAGCATCGCGCATGGCGGAAACGTCGCAACTGCTCTTTGCGCTGCGGCATCTCTGGGTGCTCGAGCAGGCTATGTGGGATGGCTCAGCAATCTTCCCGAATATGAGTTCGTAGCCAAGGCGTTCGAAAACGATAATGTCGACGTTTCCCATGCGTCCTTGGCAGACGATGCGCCTCCCATCCGTTCGGTTGTCGTGGTGGATACCCAGGGCGAGAGATTCATTGCCTATGAGGACAACACCCGGTGCGATGCCCCGGCCGGTTTGGACGCTGCGACGCTAAAACAGGCCCAGGTCCTTCTCATCGATTCCTATGCCTCTTCTTCTTTGCCTGTTGTGGCAGATGCTCGGGCACTGGGTCTTCAGATCGTGGCTGACCTGGAGTGGTCGACCGGCCGCGCAACCGACGAGCTGATAGCCATGGTGGACCACCTGGTCCTGCCCTGGAATTTTGCTTCAAAACTAACTGGAAAAAACGAACCATCTGAAATACTGGCCGACTTGTGGTCGCCGGAACGATCCGGAGTAGTTTTGACTAAGGGTGAAGAAGGCAGTTTTGTCCGGCAAAAGGACGACCCCGTCGTTTGGCATCAACCCGCGCATTCTGTGCAGGTCTTGGACACAACCGGTTGTGGGGACTGCTTTCACGGTGCTTACGCGGCGGCTCTCGTTCTAGAAAAAACACCGCTTGAATGCACGACCTACGCTTCAGCCGCGGCAGCTATTTCAGCAACAGGAAGCGGCGGTCGCGGCGCTTTGCCGACGCATGAAGCCTGCGTCTCCCTCATGACCTCTGATGATGCACCAACCGCCTCTCCGCTTGCTTCTCTGGAAAGGTGTCTGGAAATTTGACCATCATGGACAGCGACAAAAAATTGACCGACCATCTGGAGCTGGGAAACCGATGACCGAACAACTGAATATCGGTGTTCTGGGATGTGGTCAGATTGCCCAGTCCGGCCATTTCGAAGCTGTGGGCAAAGCGTCAAATGCGCGCCTGCACGCAATCTGCGATGTTGCAGATGACCTGCGAGAGCGTATGGCAGCCACGCATGCACCCGAAAAGGCATATTCCGACTACGATAGAATGCTCGCCGACCCGCAGCTGGACGCTGTCATCATCGCAACATCCGACGCTTTTCACGTAGCCGCTTCAATACGAGCGCTCGAGGCTGGGAAGCATGTGCTCTGCGAAAAACCGATCGCGATGGGGCTGAAAGAAACGGAACAACTGGCCGAAGTCGTCAACAAGACCGGTAAAACGCTGCAGGTCGGTCATATGAAACGATATGACATCGGCCTTCAGGAAGCCCACCAGTTTGTGAGGGAAGAAATGGGCGAAATGGTCGCCCTGAAGGCCTGGTATTGCGATAGCACCCATCGCTATCCAATGACCGACGCGGTCCAGCCGCTGATCGTCACTTCAAAAAATGCGCGCAAACCATCAGAAAACCCCAAGGCGGATCTTCAGCGTTATTACATGCTCGCCCATGGCAGCCACCTCGTAGATACCGCACGATATTTCGCTGGCGACCTGGTATCAGTCAACGCACGCCTCTCCAACAAGCGGGGCATGTACTGCTGGTTTATAGACGTGGAATTTGCAAATGGTGCCCTGGGTCATCTGGATCTCACCGTGGCGGTTCGCATGGACTGGCACGAAGGACTGTCAATCTACGGACAAAACGGATCCGTTAACGCCAAAACGTACAATCCCTGGTATTACCGCAGCTCGGACGTTGAAATCTTTCATGAAAAGACTGCCTCCACTGTTCGTCCGCTCGGGGCTGACGGCCACTTTTTCCGCCGTCAGGTCGAAGGCTTCGCAAAATGTATTCTGGACAACTCTCCAATGACCGGAGCCGATATCAGTGATGGCCTCGCATCTGTCCGCGCCATGTTGGCCATCGCCCAATCCGTGAAGTCGGGTGCGCCAGTGAAGTTGGCCGACGTTTCCGGGGATCTCTGATGCAGCCTGGTATCTTCGCAAAGACATTTCCCGGTAGCGATCCTGAAGCCGTTTTATCCGCTGCGGTCCAGGCGGGTTTTGCCGCCGTCCAATACAACATGGCTTGCTCCGGCCTGCCCCCGATGCCGGATGAAATTACGCCTGAGCATATCGCTGGAGTCGTCAAGGCGAGGCAGGTATCCGGCAGCACTATTGTCGCCTGTTCCGCCACCTACAATATGATCCATCCGGATCAAAACGTGCGCGAACTCGGGCACCGACGCCTGGAAGTCATCGCTGCCGCTTGCGCCGCAACCGGCATCGATGTGATGACATTATGTACCGGCACCCGCGATGCTGAAGATCAATGGCGCGGTCATCCGGACAACCAATCCAAAAGCGCCTGGACCGATCTCCTGAAATCCATGGAACGGGCCACGGAGATTGCGGAGAAGCACAATCTTACACTCGGTGTTGAACCCGAGCTCGCCAACGTGGTGAATTCCGCCAATGCGGCGCGAACGCTGATGAACGAAATGCAAAGCCAGCGCATTGGCATCATTCTGGACCCCGCCAATCTGTTTGAAACCGAAACGCTAACGCAACAACGTGCCATTGTTTCTGATGCAGTTGCCATACTGGGGGACCGGATCATCATGGGGCACGCCAAGGACCGGCGGCCCGATGGCAGTTTCACAACCGCTGGTCAGGGTGTTCTGGACTATGATCATTACCTGAATACCCTCCGTAGCACCGGTTTTGACGGTCCGCTAATTGCCCATGGGCTGGATGCCAAAGAGGCTCCGACAGTTGGCCGTTTTCTTGAGCAGTGCCTGAAGCAAGGTGCTGCATGAAGAATTATCGGCACACAACATTTACAAGGGACAATCTGCCCCTCTCAACCTATGTGGCCGCGGCAGGGTCGCTGCCCATCGTATTTCAGCACGGGCTGTGCGGAGATGCGGCGCAGCCGGCGGATGTTATTCCCTCAGATGCGGTACTGAAACATTACGTCATGGAATGCCGTGGACACGGCCGAAGCCCGATTGGTCCTGCGGACGATATTTCAATCGCAAAATTTACTGATGACCTCGCAGCTTTTATGGCCGCGGAACATTTGCCTCCCTGCCCCGTTGGTGGCATTTCCATGGGGGCTGCAATCGCCCTCAGGCTTGCCGTCATCCATCCCGAACGTGTCAGCCATCTTGTACTGGCCCGCCCCGCCTGGACTACCGAATCCGCGCCGGAAAATATGGCGCCCAACGCGGAAGTAGGTCGTCTCCTTTCTCTCCGGGATCCGCAATCGGCGTGTAACGCTTTCGTTGAAACCGCCACCGCAAAGAAGCTGAGGCGCGATGCGCCGGAAAATCTGAATTCACTGCTGCGATTTTTCGATCGACCTGCCCCTTCTGAAACCGCAGCATTGCTCACCAGGATCTCCTCGGACGGGCCCGGTGTTTCAGAAATCCAGATCGCATCCCTCTCGCTTCCTGTTCTCATCCTGGGAACGGCGGATGACGCAATCCACCCCATGTCGCACGCCCAATTCCTCGCTTCAGCCATACCCGGCGCGCACATGAAGCAAATCACGTCAAAGACGGCAGACCCGGAAGCCCATAGGGCTGAATTTCAAGCCGAACTATCCGCTTTCTTAAAGGATTACAGCTAATGCCCCATCCTGCATCGGACTGGATCGACACTCTGCCGACCGACAGGTGCATTGCCGAGTTTTCCATGTGGTCCGCAGATCTGACCGATCAGGCCGGCCAGATAGACCTTGTGTCTCCGCACGCCGATATTCTTCATCTTGATGTCGCCGACGGTGTGTTTGCCCCGAGTTTTTTGTTCTTCCCGGATCTGGTTGCACAGATGCGTGCACTTACCAATCTGCCAATCCATGTTCATTTGATGGTCGACGATGCCATCCTTCTGAGCCAGATAGAGCAATTCGCTGAAGCCGGATCCGACTTGATCAGCCTTCATGTTGAGAACGCAGATCATGCCGAAGAAGCTCTTGACCTTCTCGACAAACACGGCATTGCGGCTGGCATGGTTTTGCGTGTTGAAACGCCCGTCGAGCGTATTGCCCCCTACTTGAACCGACTGCGATTTGTCACTCTTCTGGGAACCGCAATTGGCGTCAAAGGACAAGGATTAAACGCTGAAGCGACGAACCGATTGAGACAAGCTGCCGCGCTGATCAAAACCCGGTCATCATCGACACGCTGTGTCCTTGCAGCCGATGGCGGCATTCGGGACAACACTGTTCCGAACCTCATCAATGCAGGGGCGGAGACGGTGGTTTTGGGATCATTGGCGTTTGGTGCGGCAGATTTGAGCGAGCGTATGGTCTGGCTTGCAAATCTGAAGCGAGGTTGAGCTGTGAATTCGCCGGTTGCAATAGGGATCGACTTGGGAGGCACACGTGTTCGGGCCGCGCTCGTCACGCGTGAAGGACTCATTCTCGATCGCGTAGAACAACCGACACGCGCCTCCCATGGACAACAATCGATCATTGAGCAGATCGTCAATCTGGCACGTGGCATCGTCAAACGCGCCGACCCCCCTTCGGTCGCCGGCCTGGGTATTTGCTCTCCGGGACCACTGGATACAGACGCTGGAATGGTTCTTTCCGCGCCGACGATCAAAGGCTTTACAGACTTTCCGCTCCGAGAGGAGCTGCAATCACGCCTACCCTGGCCGGTATATCTTGAAAATGACGGCATCGCAGCGACGCTCGGAGAATGGCGGTTCGGGGCCGGTCGCAGCGTCGATCACATGGTTTACATCACCGTCTCCACAGGCATTGGCGGGGGCGCCGTCGTTGATGGCAATCTTCTGCGGGGTCGACGCGGAATGGCGGGACATATCGGTCACATGGTCATCGCGATGGACGGTCGACCATGTCCCTGTGGCAACCGTGGCTGCTGGGAAGCCTCTGCTTCGGGAACCGCCCTTTCAAAGATGGCGCTGGAAAACGGATTTGCAGATGGAATTCAGGTATTTAACGAGGCACGCGACGGAAATGAAGCGGCGCTGCAGTTGGTCGCATTCCTGTCGCGCCAACTCGGCGTGGGAATGGTAAATCTGGCTCATATTTTCAGCCCGAAAAAGATTGTGATGGGTGGTGGCGTTTCGAATGCGCTGGACCTTTTAGAGCCGGGGATCAGGCATCACATAGAAAAAAACGCCATGCCTCCCTTCCGCACCATCACATTGGAAAAAGCGCAACTGGGCGACAACTCCGGTGTTATCGGGATGGCAGAACTTGTCTTCTCAGCGAACACATTTTCCGTCCATATGGAAGCCTCTGAATAACGCGACGTGCTTCGCCCACCTGCCCTGAAGGTATTCATCTTGCACAATGGGGCAGTCGAAGACCGGAAGAAAAACAAGACATCACGTTTCTAGTTTTTAACGGAGCCCGCTGTCATTCCCGCCAGGAAATATCGCTGGGCAATCAAATAGATGAGCAAAAGCGGAAGAGAACCCAGCACACTCATTGCCATCATTTCGTT
Organism: Stappiaceae bacterium; assembly: GCA_039976075.1. Taxonomy (GTDB): domain Bacteria; phylum Pseudomonadota; class Alphaproteobacteria; order Rhizobiales; family Stappiaceae; genus JBDWFY01. Next base: position 752,883 of record JBDWFY010000013.1, on the reverse strand, counting down.
CCACTCAAATGCATGCTGCCCCATCAGCAGTTGAATGCCAATTGGAACCGTCCGCATATCCATCGACTTTGTGAGCGTCAGCGCGAAGAGAAATTCGTTCCAGGCCAGAAGAAACGTGTAAACGCCCGTGGCAACGATACCGGGAATGGAAACAGGCACAATAACGCGCCAGAGCGCTGTCCAGCTGGAGCCGCCGTCGACCAGAACCGCCTCATCCAGTTCCCGTGGTAACGAGTTCAGAAATCCCGTCATCAAAATGATCGCATAGGGCAGCGTAAAGACCAGATACGTCAAAATAAGCGCCAGATACGTGTCGAATATCCCGAACGCGACCACCATGCCGAAATAGGGAATGAGCAGAGTGATGGGCGGCACAGTCTGGGTGCTGATTATGAAAAGATTGAGCGGTTTTTTCATTCTGAAGTTGTAGCGGCTAAAGCCGTACGCCGTCAGCGTCGCAATAACAAGGGTAAGGAGCGTCACGACACCGGCGACGAAATAACTGTTTAGAAAAAACCGAATTTTCACCGGATCGCTGAAGATTGTCTCGTAGGCGCCAAGCGTAAATACTTTAGGGAGCAGCCTCGGCGGTAAAGCAAAGATCTCTGTGTTTGATTTCAAAGAGCTGAACAGCATCCAAAGCACGGGAAATCCGGCAAACACCAACCCAATAGCCAACCCGAAGTAAATCAGCCATGTCAGATAATCAGTTTTTCGAGCCTTGGACCTGGGCATGACCGGTTATCTCGCTCTCTGATGCTTGATGTAGAAATAGGTCATGCTCATTGATAGAATCAACATCACCACCGCGCTCGCTGACGCAAGCGAGAATTCGTATCGCGAAAAAGCGAGCTTGTAGGTGTAGGTACTCAACATCTCAGTCGCATGAATCGGACCACCACCGGTTGTCATCCACACGAGCGGAAATACCTGCATGGTCCAGATGAAATCCAGCAACGCGATACTGATCATGATCGGCATGAGCTGAGGGATCGTTATGTACCAGAACTTCTGCGGCTCATTCGCGCCATCAATACTGGCCGCTTCGTAAAGTTCATCCGGTATACCCTGAAGCCCCGCCAACAAACTCACCATGTAAAGTGGATAGCCGGCCCATATGTTGACGAATGTCAGCGCATGAATTGCTGTGGCTGACGATGAAAACCATTCCACGTAGCCGTCGATGATATTCAATCCGATCAGGATATGGTTGATCACACCAATAGGCTCCAGAATGAGCCTCCAGATGATGGCAATGATGACGGCGGTGAAGAGCCAGGGCAGGATGTAAAGAACCCTCAGGATACTTCTGACCACCGGATGAACCCGGTCGGAATTCAGCATCAGGGCAAACAGCAGTCCAATAAGCAGATGAAAAACCACACTCATGACAGTGAAGTACATCGTATGGGCGATGGATTCCCTGAACACGGGATCACTGAAAATGGTTATGAAGTTGTCAAAACCGACAAATGTCGGATTACGCTGCAGGATCGCGCCGTCATAAAGCGAGTAGCGAATAACGACAATCATGGGAAACAGCATCAAGACTGAAAACAATATGACCGTCGGTGCCATGTAAAAGTAAGGCACGATTGCGCGGCGATTTCTTTGAGAAAGTAACGTGCGTCGCAGTCTGTTCAGTAAAGAGTCATTCTGGTCGGAAACCAGCGATCTGCTCACAATATTGTCCACCGCTTCAGTCAGTCCTGGGCATTTTGCAATAGCTTACCAAGCTTGGCAAACGCAGGCGAGATGCCGCAATTGGTTTTTATTGCGGCATCTCTTCACGGTTAGTCTGGGAGGTTTAAAACTCAGATTTCCACTTTTCCTGAGCTTTGGCAGCCGCTTCCTGAGCGGTTTGCTTGCCGTCCAGCATCAATTGGACTTCTTCGTCCAGCTGCCTCATCAGCTCTTCAGCAACTGGCAGGCCAACGAACTCATTGGCGAGATATCCTGACTGGAAGATTTCAAATGCTTTCCCGAAAAGTTCGTCCGAAGCGACGAAATCAGGCTTGGCATTCACATTACCTGGGAATGCGTTGGCAATTGATACGAGTTTGGCATTGACTTCAGTGCTCAAGAGATAGGCTACGAGCTTGAAAGCCTCTTCTTTGTGCTCGCTATGCTCGCTGACACCAATGCCCCATGATGCATAGGGAAGGCCTCTTTTGCCATCATAACCATCGGCGGCCGGTAGAGCAGAGATCGTAAACTTCAGCTCGGGATTCCGCTCGCGGATCAGATTGATGTGGGCGAGTGAATCGACCATCATTCCAACTCTGCCGTTGACGAATTCTTCGACCTTGTCCTGCTCTTTCTTGGCGAACGTTCCGGGGGAAATCAAACCTTCGTCATACATTCCCTTGATGTACTCGAGCGCACCAACCACATCCTCATTGACCAGATCAGGCTGACCATCCTTGAGCATGCTCTTGCCGGATGCCCAGACCCACGACATCACGTCGTTCTGGATCCCATTTGGAGCCTGTAGCGACAGGGGAAGGACCCAGCCATACTGATTTTTGGAAGCATCAGTCAGTTTCTTCGCCGCTGCTGCAAATTCCGATCTATTTGCCGGCAAACCTTCGACACCAGCTTCCTCAAACATGCTGAGATTCACGAATATCGGGTAGACGAAGGATGCAACCGGGAACATGTAGCTGCCACCGTTGAGCTTGATGATCGCAGCAACTTCACTTGCGTCGAAATTAGAAGCACTCATGAGATCGTCGAGCTGGGCGATAGCGCCCTGTTTCGCAAGATCGTTCACCCAGGCACCGTCAAGCCCGACAACATCACTAAGCGTACCGCTAGCAGCACCGACAACGATCTGATCGCGTGTAGCTGAATACGGGCCGCTGACAAGCGTAACCTTGATGTCCGGGTTCAACGCTTCGAAATCATCCATGATGCCTCGAAGTGCACCAGCAGGCAGTTCAGGTTCCCACCACTGGATAAACTCAATGTTGGTTTCAGCCTGCACACTTGACAGACTTAAACCCACAGCCAATGCAGCGGATTGTAGTAGAAGAACTGATTTTTTTAAGTTCATTTCCTTACCTCCCTTTAGATGTGTGACGGCTCCAATCAAAATCCTCGGTGCACACAATGTTTACTAAACTGGATGTCTTTCACTGGAGTCAACAAAGTTTTATCAACTTCGCAGCTTCTAAAATGCGTTCGATTTCAGCAAGAAACTTATAATACTTTGTTATTAAACACTTATTTATCCATTATCGTTGATTTTTCGATCAAAAAAATAATTAACGTGTGATTGCGTAAAATTTTACTTTCGTAAATTATTGGATCTCTCATGATGATTTCTGAATCAGTCCGGCGGGCTGAAATTTTAACCGCGGATCGAATGACCTCCCTCTACCGGCACACTGGTTTATCACCGGACGATTTCTCACCTGCGTTTTGCGGGGAACTGAATGGCCAGGCGACCTTGTCCAACGGCCTGATCTGCAGGCGTGTCGGGTTTCAATCAGAAGGAAATTCGGTGTTGTCTGCGCTACCCGCGCGAAATCACATCAGGAAAGAGCGAAAGCACACTCGGTCTTCAAACAAACGCCAGACTTACGATAGGACAATGCAACAAATAGGGAACTGTCCCGGCTCTTGCGCCAGCACTCTGGCGGTTGTGATATCGTCCGAAAGCAAGGACATTCAGATTGCAACATGCGTCTGGGGGTCGAAGAAATGCAGTTTCTCCACATCAATCGCCACGTGTATCTGATCACCCGCAGCAGCGGTGCTGCGTGCATCGAACTTTGCCACAGCATTTGCAGAGCTGCCCAGTTCCTCGACAACGTCCGGGTCACCGGAATCGACCCGTGCCGCGTCGAATTTCAAATGTGCAATATGCTCTGCGCCCAGTTCCTCGACAGCTGTCACCAACCCGGGAATTGTCGGACGCACAACAGATGGATCAACCTCGCTGTCAAACAAATCCTCCGGGCGGATTCCGAGCACTATTTTTGATCCGTTGTGATCCTTTAATTTTGGCGCACGTGCCAAAACAGTTTCGGAAACGGCGATCGATGTTGAACCAACTTCCAACTGCCCGTCATGGAATATCGCCTCGAACAAATTCATCGAGGGCGAGCCGATAAATCCGGCAACAAACGCATTGACCGGATGATGATACAAGTTTTTTGGCGTATCAACCTGCTGCAAAACGCCGTCCTTGAGAACAGCCACGCGGTCACCCATCGTCATTGCTTCGATCTGGTCATGGGTGACATAGATCGTCGTAACGCCCAACTCTCGCTGAAGCCTCGCGATTTCCGCACGCATCTGTACCCGTAGTTTTGCATCCAGATTTGAAAGCGGTTCGTCCATTAAAAAAGCGGCCGGCTCACGCACCATGGCACGGCCCATCGCAACGCGCTGTCGCTGCCCGCCGGAGAGTTCCTTGGGCTTCTTGTCCAGCATCGTTTGTAGTTCAAGCGTTTTTGCAACCTCATTCACGCGTTTTTCGCGCGCAGGTTTTTTCATGCCTGCAAGTTTCAGGGAAAAGGCGATATTCTCAAACACCGTCATATGGGGATAGAGTGCATAATTCTGAAAAACCATGGCAATGTCGCGATCTTTTGGCGGGACATCCACAACGCTTTTGCCACCGATCGACAACTCGCCGCCACTTGTATCCTCAAGGCCGGCGATCATCCGCAAAGCGGTTGATTTTCCGCAGCCAGAGGGACCCACCAGAATGAGAAACTCACCGTCGGTGATTTCCAGGTCGAGGTCCCGGATTGCCTGAAAGCCATTTGGGTAAATCTTGTTTATCTTCTCCAGAACGACTTCAGCCATGACTGCTCCGTTGACCCTGTCCCGTTTTAACGAACGATTGCCGGCGATACCCGTGCGAATTCGGCAGTTTCAGACACCCATCGGCGTCATACAGCAATCATCTTCTTGTAGTTTTCAGCGACCGCCGCCGTCGGATCTGCGCTGCCCTGATCGGATTCTTCTTCCACAACCACCCAGCCATTGAAATTCGGCGCAGCAGAAAGACAAGCCAGTATATCGGAAAGATCGCAGGCACCCTCACCGAGCATGCGCCACTGGGACCCGTCTGCAGATACATCCTTCACATGGGCATAGAGTATCCGGTCAATGAACGTTTCCAGAACCTCCCGCACACCATTGCCACCCTTGATGATGTGCCCGGTGTCCGGAACATATCGCACCAGCTCAGGATCCATCAAATCGAATATCCGCTTATATTCCTCGAGGCTAGGCAACAAAGTCTGATGATGTGAGCTGGGATGCAGCCCAACCGAGATTCCACGTGTCCCGCCCAAAGCGCCTATTTTGCTGCAAATTTCAGCGGCGATGGGGAAAGCTTCGTCAGCCGGGATGTCGGTGTAGTTGGTTGGAGAGCCGATTGAAACGCAATCACAGCCAATGCCTTTGACAAAATCGATCCAGTATTCCCCGATTTCGACATCTTCTGCGACACTTTCCGGCTGAGTAAATCCCGTATCCGAGGAGAAACCCACAGCGATCAACTGCAATTCATGCTCATCCAGCAGTGCCTTCAAATCCTTCGGTCGCTTGCCAAACTCGCCCAGCATCACATCGGATATTTCAATACCTTTATAACCGGCAGCCGCTACAGTTTGGACAATCTCCGGGAGCGACCCGACCCAGCGGTCCTTGTTCATCTCCCAGGTAAAGGTTTGACAGCCGAATTTAAAAGCAGAAGACATCCGTCCATTCCTCAAATTGCCTTCATCCCGGTGAGCGAATTCGCCGGGGAGTTTCGCATTCGCAATCTCGGCGATTTATTACCGCGTGTAAACTTATAAATTTTCGGTCGTAATTTTTTCTTTCAGGATTTCCGCAGACGTGCAAAATGAAATCGTCGTCGGCATGCCGCAAATCACCAACAGGAATGACACATGATGGACAGAAATCTCAAAATAGGCGTAGTGGGATGCGGCAATATATCGGAAACCTATCTGACAAATGCATCACTCTTTCCCGGCGCGGACATTCAATTCTGTGCCGACCTGTCAGAAGACCGAGCGCGCACCTGTGCAGACCGGTTCGGTATTGAAAGTTTGAGCTTGGGCCAGATCTTCGACCATCCCGATGTCGACGTAATGATTAATCTGACCGTACCCTCTGCCCATTTCGAAGTCACAAAGCGCGCGCTGGACGCCGGGAAGCACGTCTATAGCGAAAAGCCACTGGCAGTTACGCTGGAGCAGGGCGTTTCGCTTCACAGACACGCGCAAGAGAGCAATTTACGACTTGCCATCGCTCCGGACACTTTTTTGGGTGCAGCGGGCCAAAAGGCACGGCGATTGATCGATCAGGGCCAGATTGGCGAGGTGATCATCGGAACTGCTCTGATGTTCAGCAAGGGAATGGAGCATGTGCATCCCGCGCCCCAGTTCTATTATCAGGACGGTGCTGGGCCGGTTATGGATATGGGGCCCTATTACCTGACAATGCTGGTGTCACTTCTGGGGCCTATCAAACGCGTGCTTGCTATGGCCAGAGAAGGCGAAACCTCCCGCAAGATCACTGCCGAAGGCCCCACATTTGGCCATGCATTCAAAGCTGAAGTGCCAACGTCGCATCTGTCCTTGCTTGAATTCCACTCAGGCGCACAGATTGTGTTTGGCGCCTCCTGGGATGTTCACGGACATTCAAATGCGCACATTGAACTGCACGGCACAAAAGGAACACTGAAACTTCCCGATCCCGATACATTCGGCGGCTCAGTTCATCTTGCGAGCTTCACAGGCGGCTGGCGTGAGTTCGATACGGAAAACATGGACTTGGGCGGCATCAACTGGCCGCCCCAAAATCCGTCCATCGCAAACTACCGATTTGCCGGGCTGGCAGACATGGTCTGCGCGATCCGTGAGAATCGCCCCGCACGGACTGACTGCTCTCTGGGATTGCATATCCTTGAAGCCATGACCGCCATCAACAAGGCATGCGGCACCGGTGCCGAAGTCTGTTTAACTACACTTGTCAAGCGCCCGGCTGCAATTGAAGGATTTGAAGATTGGCTGCCCCAAAAAATGCGGTGAGCATCAAGCACGCTGGCCGTTAAGCGGAATCCCGCAAGACCAGTTGCGCCTCAAAAAGCTGTGTGCGATTGCGTGTTTTATTGTCCATTTTTTCAACGAGAGTCCGAAAGGCGGTAACGCCGATCTGCTCTGTATTCTGGGAGGCGGTTGTCAGACTCGGCCACAGAAATGCGCTCAATGGATGATTGTCATGGCCGGCCAATCTAAAAGGCGCGGCATTTCCCTGACCGCTTTTTTCGAACAAACCATGTTCATTGGCAGCCCGCAGCGCGCCCATTGCGACACGGTCGTTGGCGCACAGTATGGTCGCGTCATGATAAAGCCCGTCAGCAAGTTTTTCCGAAAAGAGCCGATAGGCGAAATCTTCAAATTCCCAGGGCATCGTCCGAGTGCGGCGATTAATATGCTCAGGCGTATGACCCAGCTCAATCATTCTATTTGCATAGGCATTTTCGCGCTGAGAAGAATTTTCATTGACCTTTGATGTGCCCAGGAAAACCGGTGGCTGACCGGAACGGCACAAGTAGTCCACGAGCAAACGGACGCTTTGATTGTTGTCCGTACCGACAAATGAGAATTCACCGGCTACGCCGGGAAGAACTGAATCCAGAAGCACCAGAGGCAATTCGGAATTCAACTTCCTGAATGTCGCCCGATCACTGTCTTTGCCTATCGGTGCAATGATGGCACCATCAACATTCATCGATCTCAAATTTTCAATTGCACGCAACTCGCCAGCCTGGCTTCCATGCGAGCTTTGCGTGATAATCGTGAATTCTTCCTCGAAGGCAGCCTGTTCGATGATCTGAATGAGGTTGGTATAGAACATGTCATTCAGATGCGGCACAATAACACCGATAAGCCGCGTTTTCGTTCGGTTCAATCGCGTCGCAAAAAAATTCGGTACATAGTCGACTTCGGATAATGCGCCCTCAATTTTCGCTTTCGTTGACTTTCGAACAACCGTCGGGTCCTGAAAATATTTGGAAAGCGTCGGACGCGATACACCGATCGCCTCGGAAAGCTCTTCCATTGTTTTTATTTTTCTTTTTGTCATTTTCGCCTTCATAGACCGCTCCTGATCTGCCTTTATTCGGCAGGTCCCGTTCGCACGCTAGTGTATGGCGCGTTTTCAGTCCGCGATACAGTGCTTTCCACAGAGGGCAGATCGCATCCAGGGCCACCCTTTGGATATGAGTGCACCGTGATATCGTCTGATATTGACTATAACAATCGGCTGCATGCATAGCCTCAAAAATAACTTGGATCTGAATTTCAGCAATAAATCAATTGTAAGCAAACAAGAGTTGCGGCTGATTTCTTGACCCTTCAACAGTATTTACGCTCTCACGTGATCATCGGACTGATTTATTATTCCATCACACCAGAAATGCACGCCGACTGGGTGTTGATTGATATTTTTATCAAATAAGTTCCCACAGACCGTGCGGTCGGATGACCCATCAGTCAATCAGTTACAAGGAAAGTAAAAGGCTGATCACTCAATATCAGCTGCTTCAAATCGGATTGCCGCGTGGAACGATTAAGTCCGAGACATGCGAGTAACTCAGAAAATGACTCAATCGACTTCCGGGACTTGGAATTCAGCCAATGAGATACCTTTTTTCTTACAATCTAAAAGAGTGGTGCTCACGCGCCAGACTACCGGATCTTCCTCTGCAAGTTCTTCCAGCCGCGCGATGACATGCTCAATTCCCAGCGAGTCCGCATAGTGCATCAGACCACCACGCCAACGGGGAAATCCATAGCCAAACACCGTGACCAGATCTATGGCCTGCGCATTTTCTGCGATGCCTTCCGACAGGATGTCAGCGGCCTCGTTGATCATCGCCAACAACAACCGCTCGCGAATCTGATCATCCGAAAAGGACCGCCGCGCCACTTTTGCAAAATAGGCTTCTTCCCGTACAAGGTCCTCGATGAGCGGATCGATGACTTTGCCGCCGCCACCTGGATAACGGTACCACCCAACGCCGACCTTCCTGCCAAGTCGTCCCTCTTCAACCATCCGATCTGAAATGGAAACATAGCGCCGTTTGGGATCGCGGATGGTGTCCTGCCGACGACGGTTGGCATAGGCAATATCAAGCCCGGACAGATCCTGCGCTTCATAAGGGCCCATGGCATATCCGAACGCCACCATCGCCTCGTCCAGTTCCCATGGATTAGTACCCTCGATTAGCAGCGTTTCCGCAGCTTCCCGATAACGTTCGAGAATCCGGTTCCCTATGAAACCATCACAAACGCCTGCCAGCACCGGTATCTTGCGGAGTTTTTTCGCGAGCAAGAAGCCGGTGGCAAGTGCGACGTCTGCACTTGCCTCACCTCGGACAACCTCCAACAGTTTCATGATGTGTGCAGGGGCAAAAAAATGCAGGCCAACAAATCTGGATGGATCTGACAGTGTGAATGCGATCTCGTCGATATTCAGGTACGAGGTATTGCTCGCCAAGACCGCATTCTTTGGCAAGTGCTGTTCCAGGGCTGAAAATACGGCCTTTTTTACGTCCATACTTTCAAACGCTGCTTCGATGGCAAGCGTTGCCTTGGATGCCCGGGCAAAGTCGTGTGTGACAGTGAGTCGGGCGCGCCGAGTTGCCGCCCCGACTTCGTCAATCAGGCCTCTATCCCGACTGGCAGCAACGATTTTTTCTACATTGCCGATAGCGCGTTCAACCCCGTCACCGTCCGTTTCCAGAAGAGTCACAGCGCACCCGGCATCAAGCAGCGCATAAGCAATTCCGGCGCCCATTGTACCCCCTCCGACGACGGCTACTTCATCGAGTTCCGCAGGCGCGCTCGTCAGCCAACCAGGCGCTTTTGCTCCCTTTTCTGCAAAGAAAACGTGTCGCAGTGCTTTTGCCTGCTCGGATGCTCGGAGTTCTAAAAATACTTTTCTTTCAGCCGCGAGTCCGTCAGCGAAAGTACCGTCTGAAGCCGCAGCGACCAGTTCAATGGCCTTAAGCGGGGCGATCTGCCCTTTCTGCCTCTTTTCTACTGTCTGCCTTGCTGCATCAATTGCCCCGGAATCGTTATCTGGGCGAGGAAAATCACAGACCCGCCCTGTGAGAGAGATTGAGCCCATATCCAGCGATGTGCCAACAGCGATCGGATCATCCGCGATGGCATCGATCAACCCTATTTCCTGTGCCTTTTCAGACGCAATCGGTTTTCCGGTGGATATCATTGCCACCGCCTGCGCGATACCGATCAGCCTGGGAAGTCGCTGTGTGCCTCCCGCTCCGGGAACAACACCCAGAGAGACTTCCGGAAGACCTATCTGGATACCGGGCTTTGCGATACGGTATCGACAACCAAGCGCCAACTCGCAGCCTCCACCCAGTGCAGCGCCTGTTAGCGCCGCAATCCATGGCACCGGGCTGGCTTCAATTTCCGCGATCAAGTCTGGAAGGTGGGGGGCGACCGGAGGACTGTCAAACTCGCGTGCATCCCCTCCTGCTGCAAAAATACGTTCTGACCCTGTCAGAATAACGCGGGTGAGGCCATCCTCCGTCCGGAGACGGTCCAGCACTTTCCGCAGTCCCTGGCGTACAGCCAGACCCATGGCGTTCACTGGCGGATTGTCCAGTATAACGAGCGCGACGGAATCGTTCCGCTTGAAACTGACAGCCATGACGCGCTCCGAGACTACTTTGCTTTATATTGCTTAATTGCACATACAATGGGAATTCAATCGCGAAACCAAAGAGTACCGCGAGCGCGGAAACCGTAGCTTTCGGTACAATCACACCTGAGCTAACAGATCCAGTTTTCCGATCAATCGCAGCAGCAACTTCAGAGAGGAGCCAACAGAAGCTCCGGAAGTATCAAGCTGTGCTTGCGCGCGATTGTAAAGCGTTTCGCGACTGGCGAGAATGGACCGGAGTTGTTCCATCGCTTCGGGATTGCCGGCCATCGGCCGTTCATCGCCCTGCGCGCGTACCCGATCCATATGTTCCTCAGGGGTAGCTTTAACCCAAATCGTATGAAAACGTGCCAGCAATTTGTGATATGTGGTCGGCTCCGCCACGATGCCACCTGCAACGGCGAGGATCATCTGATCGTGCGTCGCCACTATCCGGTCAAGGGCATCCGCTTCGAGTTTGCGATATCCTTCCTGACCGTAAAACGCCATGATGTCGGAAACGGGCATGCCGGCATGTTCTTCGATTTCACGGTTGAGTTCGACAAAGGGAATGCCCAGTTTTTCTCCAGTCATTCGTCCAAGAGTCGATTTTCCCGCACCGCGCAAACCGATCAGGCAAATCCTTCTTGATCGCTGTTCTTCTGCGGGTTCGGGATTAAGCGCGCGCAATACAGTATCCCTTGTTTGCCGGTCTGCAATGCGAAACAGCTCCGCGACACGCAAGGCATCAGACGTCCACGGGTCTTCTTCTCCGACCAGCCAGTCGATCCGGTGATCGAGGGCAACAGCAACCCGCTTCAGAAGACCGATCGAAATATTGCCCTCTCCACCTTCCAGTTGGGCAAGATAGCGTGGAGAGACGCCTGACATTTCCGACAGGACGCGACGCGGAATGCCTTTTCTCTCCCGCGCTCTTCGCACGCGTTCACCGACCTGCAGGAGTAATTGTGAGACGGCACTGTCGGATTGATGAGCGTTGCTGGCATCGGTCATCGGTTCGTTTGCCCTTATCAAATATTCTCTGTCGAACATAAGAATTATAGTGCATATTTGTACAGGCAACTAACAATCCTTAGCCGTCGGTGTCAAAGATTTGCATCAAATTGCTCAATTTTCTTTTTGATAATAGTCACTCAGCATCATTTGCAGGTGACTGGAAGGGGCCTTGCGGCCTGAATTGATCAAGCCAGCATGGGAATTTTCATGCTTGTGCGGTGATTTTGAAAGGCACAGGCAAATAATTGAGAGTCTGAGATCAAACCACGGGACGAGAAACTTTTACTCTAACGTCAAAATTCTCGGGAGGAGACCAGCATGAAACTTCCAATCACACCCGAACTCGCTCGCGGCGAACTGGTGAATATAGCCGAAAGTGCGCTTTATCGCGGAAAATTGAATCGCCGCGATTTCATCAAGATTGCCCTTGCAGCCGGCGTCGCCATGCCAGCCGTCCACGCAATGGCACAAGACGGCGAAGCCGCTGCTATCAATCAGCTCTACAACTCGAAAGACCTTCAGAAATCCTATGACTACATTGTTGTGGGTTCCGGTTCCGGCGGAGCTGTCGTCGCCGGTCGTTTGGCGACAGAGACAGACGGAAATGTCCTGCTGTTGGAAGCTGGCGGTACGGATCAAATTGATGCCGTTCAGATCCCCGGTCTTTGGCCGACAAACCTCCGAACCGAGCGGGACTGGGGGCATGTCGCTGATGCAGCCGACGCTGTGAACGGCAGGGCCATGATCCTGCCGATGGCCAAAGTCGTCGGCGGCGGCTCCTCGATCAATGTGCAAGTGTGGGCGCGCGGTCACAAGAACGACTTCGACTATTGGGCCGCTGAAGCCGGTGACGATAGCTGGAACTATGAGTCCGTGCTCGGCATCTATCGCCGCATCGAGGATTGGCAGGGTGTAGCCGATGCGAAACGACGCGGTAAGGGTGGGCGTCTTTGGATCACCACACCGGAGGACATCAATCCGATCGCACCGGCAATGTTGAGGGGATGTGAGAGTGTCGGAATTCCGGCGTTCGAGGACCAAAACGGTGCGATGATGGAAGGCGAAGGCGGAGCCGCCATCGCCAATGTCCGCATCAAGGATGGTCGTAGAGTAAGTCTTGCCAAGGATTACATCTATCCTGCTTTGAAACGCCCGAATATGACGATGTTGACCGGCGCCGAGGTCCTGGAACTCATCATGGATGGATCACGGGTAACCGGGGTCAAGTTCGAGAAGGACGGCGCTGTCCATGAAGTAGGGGCAAACACGCGCGTGGTTTTATGTGCTGGTGCCATCAATACTCCCAAAACCCTGATGTTGTCTGGCATTGGCGATGAGACAGAATTGTCCAAACATGGCATTCAGACTCGCATAAATCTGCCTGGCGTCGGCCAGAACTTTCAGGATCACTGCCTGCTGGGTGGGTGTGTCTGGGAGTACAATGAGGCGCTGCCGCCAAAAAATAATCTTGCAGAAGCGACGTTCTTCTGGAAAAGCGACAGTGCGCTTGATACGCCGGACCTGCAACCCTTCCAGATTGAAGTTCCCTATCTGTCTGAGGTTACCGGTCCGGAGTATAATGCGCCACCGGGTTCATGGAGCATCGCGCCCGGGCTCGTACGCCCGAAAAGCCGAGGTCGGGTCTATCTTTCCTCGTCCGACCCCAAAGCCCTGGCCCAGATTGACGCCGGTCACCTGCGCGATCCGGCGGATTTGAAGGCCTGCATGGTGGGCATCGAACTGTGCCGCGAAATCGGCAACTCAGCTCCGATGAAAGAGTTCGTGAAACGGGAAGTTGTTCCTGGCAAAAAGCTCGATGAACAGGCGCTGGCCAATTTTGCCAAAAACGCCACAACGACTTATTTCCACCAGAGTGGAACCTGCAAAATGGGTCGGGATGACATGGCTGTGGTTGATAACAAACTGTCGGTCCACGGGGTCGAGGGTCTGACCATAGCGGACGCTTCGATCATGCCGCGTGTGGCGACATCCAACACGATGGCGGCAACCTGCATTATCGGAGAACGGGCAGCAGACATTCTGAAAACCTGAGCTATCCCTTCACACGCGCAAGCGTTTTCAGAAAAAGTGACCTCTAATGATGGATGGGTTCGCGCTCCTCTCCTCTCGAATTCGGGGCTGCACTGAGAAGACGCTGCCTCAATTCGCCGGGTGTTTCGCCAACCTCCTGCCGGAAAACACGGGTAAAATGAGCAACGTTGGCAAAACCCAAGCCATGGGCGACGTCGGAAATGGGCGCTTGGGCAAGTAGCTCGCGTGCCCGACGAATGCGGAATTCACTGGCCAGTCGCGCAGGAGACGTGCCGAAGCGCTGCTTGAAGTGCCTGAACAGGCTGGCTTCGCTCATACAGGCAATGCCTGCGAGCTCGGCAGATGTGTATCGGCGCTCTGGATGGGTGCGAATTGCCTCAACAACCGCTTCCAGACCGGTATCTGGGACAACGGAGCGATGCTCAACCAGAAAGTCCCTGGCCTGCGCCTGCAGCAGCCTGAGAATAAGCTCATGATGACCCAGGTCAATCAGGGCATCGCGAAACGGATCCTGTGCGTCGTCGTACAGCGAAAGAAGCCGGTTCATCTGCGTCTGCACCGCCTGAGCGTTACGAAATACCGCAAAGCGTGACCAATCGAATTCCATGCGGCCCTGATGACCCGCTGGATGGTGCTGACTTACGTTCAGCTGTTCCACGATCTTCTCGACCTGCAAACGATCAATTTCTATACACATACATTCGGTAGGAGCGTCGAGGCTTGCTTCGGGAAATTCAATGTCAAGCCGCATGCCGGGAGCCACGAGCATGCTGTCGCCAGGCAAAAATTCGAAATAATCCGAGTCATCGACACGCATGATTTTGCGACCCTGGAGCATGACACACACAATTGGATTGGCGAATTGAAAGTTTACCTTTGCCCGATCATTGGTAAAATAGGTTGACGCTTCGCTGGCTGCACTGAAGCGGACCTCGCGATACTCTACGAGCTTCTCAACCTCCATCTGCTCCTCCCTGCATTTTCTTGTTTAGATTGCTCGACCGTTTGCAAACTCTCCTTTGTGAGGACATCGCTCACCGGTCCATTGAAGCTGTTCTGAGGACAAGGAGCCGCGGTAGACCCTCTTCCGGCGATATCGATCGACGGAGTAACTTGGCATGATAATGCTTCATAGGCCAGTATTCGGGCATATATAGGCGTTAATGAGCAAAAAAATGCAAATAATGACGCTTCGTCATCGCCAGAAAGTTTGCAATCTCAGAGAACCGGTTGACTTGCCGGGTCCAGATAGGGCTGGATCACCTGGCGAATATCAGGCGGTGGTTCGGTCGGTTTGAACTGATCAGCAACAATAAACACACAGACGAAGCGTCCCTGAAAACAGGTTTCTCCATCTTGTTCTCCGTCGACGCGAAATTCGATGGATGTCTCGCCGAGTCGGGATGGCCAGACATAACAAAGCAGCCGGTGACGAGGTGTAACCGGCTTACTGAAGTCCAAAGACATATGAACAAACGGCGTTCCGACATTTCGGTCCACTTCCAGCTGGAACCAACCATCGCCATTCAGATGCGCTTCCCACCAGCCGTTGATTGCATCCAGTGCAAACCAGGGAAGACGCGCTGTATAGGCTATTCTGGCGGGATCGCAGTCCCCCTAGGTAACGCGAATTTCATGGCAATGCGCGGTCAGTGGGCGGCTCATGTCAATATGTCTCCACGTGATACCGACCGTCCTGACGCATAGCATCGCGCAGGGCATCCCATTGGTGCCCGATACTCTCCGCGATGTTGACGAACGCCTTTTCGACTCCCTCTTCCATGCCTCTCAGCCCGCAGATATAGATATGTGTTTTCGGATCGCTCAGAAGGTCGGCCACTTTGTCTTCCTCAATCCGCATTCGGTCCTGCACATACTCCTTTTCACCGGTGCGAGAGTAGACAAGGTGCTGGTCCAGAAGCGACGGCGGTATCTTTTTGAGCGGACCGAAATAGGGAAGACTTTCCGGTGTTCGAGCGCCGAAAAACATTACCATGTTGCCGGAAGACTCTGGATTGTTTCGCTGACGCCGCATTGTGAAGGACCGCATCGGCGCTGATCCGGTTCCCGTACAAATCATCAGCAGGCGCGCTTCAGGGTCATCTGGCATCAGGAAGGTTGAGCCGAAGGGACCGGTAATTTGCACTTCGTCAGATTTGGCAAGATCGCAAACATAGTTTGAGCAAACGCCGTTCTTTTCCCGTTTCACGGTAAGCGAAATGTTGTTGAAGTTTGGCCGCTCCCCATCTCGCGGGCTGGAGATGGAATAAAGTCGCGGCAGATACCGCTCACCCTCCGAATCCATACCAGGAGGAATAATGCCGATCGATTGGCCTTCAAGAACCGGGAAAGGAAGACTGCCCAGGTCCAGAATGACATGCCGGACATCGTGATCCGGGTCATCGGTGAGCCGATAATTTCCCTGCACCCTGGCCGTTGCCGGTTTACCGAGATTATACATATTCACCGTTGGCTTCGCCGCTGATGCTGGCGCCGTTGCCTTGCCCCCAGCCCCTTTGTGAGCTTCAGCCAGAAGCGCGGCTACAGATTCGTCGAGCGCCTCAAGACCGGTCTTCGCTTCATCTGATCCAAGATCTTCCTGATCCGGCAACTCCGTCCACTCATATTGTTCTTCGAGCGAATACGCCTTACGAACAACGCGCCACTCATCAATTGAGCCGGTTGGGCAGACTGGGATGCAGTCCATGCAGAAATTACAGCGCTCAAAATCCACAACGACATTATCGTCATTATGTTCGATCGCCCCGATCGGACAGGTCATCTCGCAGGTATAGCAGCGGATGCAGATTTCCGGATCAATCAGATGTTGTTTTTGCGGTCCGTCCATCGGCCCCAGCTTTCATGTGAATCGATGTGTATTTTCACGGTGGCTCAGGTTTTCAGGTTCCTTGCATTCCGTAAGGCATGCTGGATACCTCTCAGGCCATATGCAACTTCACATATTCAAAATCGCCTGGTTTGTTGTCAATTCCGACCTTGGGAGGCGCGATCCAACTTGCATACTTGCCGGGCTCAAAACAGGGCTTCATGAGGGATTGAATGAAATCGCCGTCGGCCTTGGTGGGCAGCCAGTCCTTCACGTTCTTCTCCCACTCATCGTTGCTGATGATGGCACCTTCAGGATTAGCCTTGACGTTTGAAAAGACTCCGATCTGTCGATGAAACGCTTCATGTGGCAGTTTCAGCTCGAAGTCGATATTTGACTTGGCAATCTGCTTGTTCCACCGACCTACACCGCCGGAAGCATCCCGCACATAGTCATCCCGCAAACGCATATTGATGGCAGTGAGAGCCGGAACCTCCTCTTGAAGAATTCGACCGTCTTTGACCGTACGTACATGATAGGTGTCACCGGCAAGCTGATGGTCATCGTCAATCCGGATTTCCATGTAACGGCCCTTGATACCCGCGTTGAAGGCATTGGCTGCATTGGTGGAGACTTCCTGTCCAAACAGATCAAGCGATAGCGAATAATGCAGGTTCAGTTTTTTCTGAATCGTCGGCAAATCAATCACGCCAAGATCGCGGATCTTGTCAATGTCGTAAGGGTCGGTGATACCGGCCCCATTCATCGCTTCAACTGTTGCCAGAATTGTACGACCAACCCCGGTTTCACCCACGAACATGTGGTGTGCTTCTTCCGTCAGCATGAACCGGCAGGTCCGGGACAGCGGATCGAAGCCGGATTGAGCCAGACTTTCAAGCTGCATTTTTCCATCGCGATCGGTAAAATAGGTGAACATGAAGAAGGACAGCCAGTCCGGGGTTTCTTCATTAAACGCGCCGAGCATGCGCGGTGCCTCTTCGGATCCTGAAGACCGACGCAGCAGATCGTCCGCTTCTTCCCGTCCGTCCTTGCCAAAATATTTAAACAACAAGTAAACCATCGCCCAGAGATGCCTGCCCTCTTCGACATTGACCTGGAACAGGTTGCGCATATCGTAGAGCGACGGAGCAGTCAGACCCAGGAAACGTTGCTGTTCAACCGAACCGGGCTCCGTATCACCCTGAATGACAATGAGCCGCTTGAGCATGTTGCGGTATTCGCCAGGCACCTCCTGCCAGGCCTTTTCACCCTTATGCTCGCCGCAAGGAATAACCCGGTCTTCCCCCTGCGGTGCCAGAAGAACCCCCCACCGATATTCAGGCATTTTTACATAGTCGAATTTTGCCCACCCTTTTGGATCCACTGAGACAGCCGTGCGGAGATAGACCATGGAATCCTGAAAGTTCCGCGGGATCAGATCGTTCCACCAATTGATATAACCGGGATGCCATTTCTCAAGCGCTTTCAGCACTTTACGATCATCAGAAAGGCCCACATTGTTCGGTATGTGAGTGTCGTAGCTGACATTGATCAGATCGAGCATGTCTTCTCTCCCTAGAGCGTATCCCGCAAAGATTGATTCAACTTTACGACAAGGATACGTTTCAAAACAAAGGTTTGGAGCATTTCATGCGGTCCCCTGACCACGAAAAATGCTCTGAGTATTGGGCATGGCACGAAAGTCAGCGCCATTTTTTTTCGGGGTCAAACCCGATCCATATTGAAGTCTCCGCGCAGGCCCGTGCCGTAACGCTGCAATGCACCCTCCTCACCAACCGCATTGGGTCGATTGAAGATCCAATTCTGCCACGCTGTCAGGCGACCGAAGATACGTGTTTCCATCGTTTCGGGGCCGGCGAAACGCAAGTTCGCTTCCATTCCTGTCATCGCGTCGGGAGAGAAACTGGCCCGTTCCTCCATGAAAATTCGGATTTCATCATCCCAATCGATATCATCCAGAACAATCGTCACCAGACCAAGCGCATGAGCGTCGCCGGCTTGCAGCGCCTCACCTTTGCGGGCCTCGGCATTCTCGATACTTTGAGCATCATCCAGAAACCGGGTCTCAAGGCGCGTCAGATTATTACCCATCGGGAACGGGCCGAAATTAGACCGGCTCAACGTCACTGTGGCGATCGGTCGGTTGTCGCCTTCAAATTCGTCTTCCATCATGTAGGTGCGGTCCGCAGCAAACAGGATTTCCGCAAACACACCGACAAAACATGAGCCATGCTCAACAAGCCCGGTGATCGATCTCGACGTTACGTCGATCCGCTTCAGAATACGCTTCCAGTATTTAAGGACTTCATTTGCCAGCCAGTGATCCGGATTGTTCAGGAGAAGATCTTCATGGGAACGCAGTAGATCCGGATCGCCTTGCGTACGGAAAATCAGCAAGCCCAGTTCCGGCTCATTGAGCCTGAGATGCAGGATAGCGTCATCCAGCTCGCGAGCAGCCCTGAGCATGTAGGCCTCAGCACCTTGCGTGGCGAATTCCTTCATGTCTGAAGGCACCGGTTCACCTGGACCATGAATGGTGAGGGTCGCCTTTCTTCCTGCGCGGTCAACCACCACTTCCACACTGGAATATGTTACCGATCCACTGTCATCGAAATTTCGCTGCAGCGGAGTCAACAGGACCCCCTCAGCGATATCAGGTTTGGATGAGGATGCCGCAAATTCGCGGGCACGCTCGTCGACCACGTCATCGAACTTGGAATTTGCGATTACTTCATCAACCAACCGCCAGTCACGGGCCCGCTTGCCCTTGACACCTTCTTCGGTTGAACAAAAAACATCGGCAAGATCCCGTCGTACCTTTCGCTTGTCGGTAACGCGGGTCAAGCCACCGGTTCCCGGCAAAACAGCGAGAAGAGGGACTTCGGGCAACGCCACCGAAGACGAGCTGTCATCCGTCAGCATGATGTGATTGCAGGCAAGAGCCAATTCGTAACCGCCTCCGGCGCACGCTCCCTTGATGGCAGCGATGTATTTCTGGCTGCTGTCCTCTTCCGCTGCTTCAAACGTATTGCGGGTCTCATTCGTGAATTTACAAAAATTGACCTTGTGGGAGTGGGCAGCGCCACCGAGCATACGAATATTTGCTCCGGCACAAAAGACATTGCTTTTTCCCGAACGCATGACAACAACCTTCACTTCGGGATGTTCGAAACGCATACGCTGCACAATATCGGAAAGTTCTATGTCGACGCCCAGATCGTAGGAATTCAATTTCAGTTTGTAACCGTCGAACAGACCGCCGTCCTCATCGACATCCATGAACAGGTTGGCCACATCCCCCTCATAGTCGACACGCCAGTGACGGTATCGGGAGGGATCGGTCTGAAAATCGATGACCTGGGGCATTGGGACCTTCCTTCTTGAAGTGAGCTTGCAGGTTAGTGTTTCTACCGACAACAGTAAAGAAAATAATGCATTATTTTGCTAAATTACGATACAATTCGGCGACTATCGATTAATTTGGTAAATTTTTTGCATTATTATGCAAATACCGGCTAACGATGGCTCGACGGATTGCCTGGTAAGACTGCCAGTTGGTCAAGTTGGTCACGGCTCCAGCCCATTACCGATCCCTGACGACGGGAAAAAGCTTCCCCAAACAATGTTTCCGATATGGAAAATAACCGAGCTGCCGCCCTTGGACGCTCCATACGCATTTTGAGTTCCGCGTTCGCCCGTTGAATGACGGCTTGTACGAAAATCTTTTCCGGTGAGTTTTCAGGCGCTGCCATCCAAACTGCCTCCAACACCTCGTGTGCTTCCCAATAGTATCCATTTTGCAGAAAATGTAGGCCAGCCTTCCACGCAATAGACGTGTCCAGACTTTGCAAATCAATTTGCGTCTTCAAACCGTCCAGGAAACCCTCCGGGTGACGGTCAGTCTGCCCGGGAACATAAGCATGGGACACATGCCAATCTGGACCCAGCGAGGGGCTCACGAAACCTGAACCTCCCTGGTGGCGATCGGACGGTCTTCGCTTGCTACCAGGTTCCCACAGAAAGTGTTTCCCGGTTTCATGCGGCTTTGATGTCCTCTGCATCTATCCTTTTCAGCCGCGCAGCAAACTCCGCAATTGCTTCTATCGTTTTTTCGGTCTGGTCGAGATGTGGCGAATGACGGCAATCGGAAAAGATTTCAACATCAACAGGCGAGTAGATGCGGTTTTCAATTTCTTCGATTTGCGCCAATGTGCCGTACTGATCATCACCACCTTGTATCGCCAGAACCGGAATGCGTAGAAAATCAATTACTTCGCTGACATTCCAGTTTTTGAAGTCAGGATGGAGCCATACTTCATTCCAGCTCAGGAAGGTGTTGTCCGGCTCTCTGTGGTATTTTGCCATGCGCTGTTTCAGGTCACCATCTTCATAAGCGCTCCGAGATCTGGCTATCTCTGCCAGACCCATCTCTTCCGTGAAGAAATGAGGTGCCATCAACACAGCGCCGCGTACACGGTGATCCTGCACTGAACCGGCGTATATGGCTGCGATGGTCGCCCCGTCTGAGTGACCAAGAAGAACACCGCGCTCAAAACCGAATGCATCAAGCACATCCGGCAGCACCTCCAATGCTTCACGGTTCATATAGTCGAGCGGACGAGGAATATCCGCCAGTTCGGATTGTCCATGGCCTGCGCGCGAGTAAACAAACACACCGTATCCGGTCTGCTCTGCCAGTTTGAATGGAAGGTCCCGCCAAAGCGCAAGACACCCCAAACCTTCGTGCAGCATCACAATTGTCGGTGCGCTGGCAGGCGGCGGTCCAAAGCAGACATATTCCAGTTGTTTGCCACCTGCATTTAAAAAACCGCCGGTGCCATCTGTCCAGTTTATCTGGTTCATACCTGATCCCTCAATTTGAAACGCTGGATCTTGCCGGTTGCGGTCTTTGGCAGCTCCGGTACGAATTCGATCCAGCGTGGATACTTCCACTTGCCGATTTTGTCTTTGACAAACTCCTTGAGTGTGTCCCGCACCTCGTTTTCATCCGCGCTGTTTTTGAGAACGACAAAAGCCTTCGGTTTTTCGAGTCCCTCCCCATCGCGAGCTGCGACAACGGCGGCTTCCAAAACCGAGGCATGGGACACAACCGCCTGTTCAATCTCAAACGGACTGACCCAGATTCCGGATACCTTGAACATGTCATCGGTCCGACCGCAATATATGAAGCGACCGGATTCGGTCATCTCATACTTGTCACCCGTCCGCGTCCACTCGCCCTCAAAAGTTGCCCGCGTTTTGTCGCGCTGATTCCAGTAGCCGTCGGCGGCGGAGGCCCCGCGGACCAGAAGCTCTCCCACTGCTCCGCCGGGTTGGATTTCCTCATTATTTTCGTCAACACAGCGCACCTCATATCCTGGAACCGCGGTACCCGAGGTTCCGTACACAATGTCGCCCGGAGCGTTTGACAAAAATATGTGAAGCATCTCCGTAGAGCCGACACCATCCAGAATGTCGACGTTCCAGTTGGATCTCCATTTATTGCCAATTTCCTCCGGTAGCGCCTCTCCGGCCGATACGCAAAGGCGCATTTTACTGGAAGGAGTCTCGCGAGTTTCCAGCTGGGCAAGCATGGCTGCATAGAGAGTGGGGACGCCAAAGTAGATTGTCGGCTGTTCCTTTTCGATGATGTCAAGCACCACATCAGGGGTCGGTCGACCGGAGAAGAGTATTGTTGTTGCGCCCACCGACAGGGGAAACGTCATCGCGTTTCCCAGTCCATAGGCGAAGAATATCTTTGCCGCCGAATAGACGGTGTCATTTTCACGGATACCAAGAACCTGGTTCCCGTAAGTGTCAGACGTCGCTTTGAGGGCGCCATGCACATGCCGCACGCCTTTGGGTTTCCCGGTCGAGCCGGATGAATAGAGCCAGAATGCGCACTCATCAGAGCTGGCGTTGACCGGATCAAACACCTCAGCGTCCGCGACAAATCCTTCGTAAGCAATCGTACCCTCAGGTGCCGTGTCACCAACAACAATGATTTTGCGTATGAAGGGATTGGTCTGCGTCGCCGGAAGCACAGAGGCGAGCAATTCGGCCGAAACAATGAGACAGGCTGCCCTGCTATCGCGCAGGATCGCGTCATAAACAGACGTCGAGAGCAATGTATTCAACGCCACTGGAGTAACGCCCGCTTTGAGCGCGCCCCAGAAAATTTCCGGATACTCCAGCTGGTCAAGAACCAGGCAAGCAACTCTTTCTTCCCTGTTTATTCCCGCGCGATGAAACGCGCCGGCGACTCTGCCGGAGCGCTCGGACAAGTCACCGTATGTGATTGACCGCCTCTTGCCGTTTGCTTCGCGAAAAGCCGTTTTATCGGCCCGACCTTCCGTGACATGACGATCCACAAACCACGCCGCAGCGTTCATGTTGTCTGGCATCATCTCCTCCCTGATGCAGATTACTTGCCGGTGAACTCAATTTCTCCGCCCGGCAGTAGATACAATATATGGGCATCGCCTCCCGTGACGGTTGGATGATGATTTGTGCCCGGCCCGTACACATACCAACCTTCGGGCTTTCCATCGAATTTCGGATTGCCTTCCAAAGGAAAGATAGCACCGATCTCACCCGTGGTATGGACATGATGCGGACCACGCACATCCTTCATACGCACGACATCAACACTGAAGACACCTGCGTCTGTCCCGGGTTTGATAGCCCGTCCAAATTTAATATTTCCGGCTTCCCGCGCCATGAGCCAACCGTCGGCTTCGCCCTCAACACACAATTTGCGCAATGTTTCAAACGCGTCGGATCCGGTGGGAAATTCGTCGTTCAGAAAATTTTCAAGTTCTACATCAAGCGGCCGCCCCGCAATATGCTCTGCGATTTTACTGATGGTTTCGATAAACCGTTCCTGCGGCATGGTCTTTCTCCAGTCACTCCGCGTAACAATGCTTTATATTGCATAAATCAACGCGAACTCACAATGCAATTCTGAGTGATTATGCATTTTTTTGCATAAATCGTACACCGTTTGCTAATCGCTAAACACCGAACAGATAGGATCCGGCTTCACCTGCAAAGCAGGTCTGACAGCGGAGCAGGCAGCGATTTGATTAACCGGGGATGAGAAACAGTGTGATCGCAGGGAAGAGAACCAAAATGACAACCCGTACGATGTCTGAAGCCACGAAGAATACGACTGCTTTATAGGTTTCAAGCATAGGCGTATCCCGATCGAGCGTATTGATCACGAAGAGATTCATGCCCACCGGCGGTGTAATCAGCCCCACCTCGACCACGATCAGAACCAGAATACCGAACCAGATGGCAACGTGCTCTGGGTTCATGCCAAAATCCAGGCCGGATATGACCGGAAAAAATATCGGGATCGTCAACAGGATCATCGACAGGCTGTCCATTAGGCAGCCGAAAACCAGATAAAAGATCAGGATCAGCGAAAGAACCATCCAGGGACTGAAGCCCTGACTGACCACGAAATTGGACATCTCCTGGGGAACCTGCGTGAGAGCCAGAAAGCCATTGTAGAAACCTGCCCCAAGAATGATGAAAAATATCATCGCCGTGGATCGAGCAGTTGAGATAAAACTGTCGATCAGCGTTTTCCTGTTCAGTCCCCTGTTCGCGAGTGCGATCAGACCCGTCCCGAGTGCACCGACCGCCGCCCCTTCGGTAGGCGTGAACCAGCCCAGATAAATACCACCCACGACCAGACCGAATACGAGAAGCACAGGCCAAACATTCAGCAAGGCGGCAAACCGCTCTGCATAGGGAACCGCTTCCCTTGTCCCGGCGGATTCAGGATAAAGACGCACGTAGATGGAGATCGCAACAACGTAGCCCAATGCTGCCAATACGCCGGGTATGAAGGCGGCGAGAAAGAGTTTGGCAATATTTTGTTCCGTCAAAATGGCATAGATCACCAGAACAACTGAGGGCGGGATGAGAATGCCAAGTGTACCACCTGCCGCCAGCGTGGCGGTCGAAAAGCCACCTGCATAACCATATTGCTTGAGTTCCGGCAGGGCGACACGCCCCATTGTGGCGGCTGTTGCGAGGGATGACCCGCATATGGCCCCAAACCCGGCGCAAGAACCAACCGCCGCCATGGCCACACCACCCTTGCGATGACCAAGCCAACTCTCGGCAGCTTTGAACAGCGCTTTGGACATCCCGCCAAGCGTTGCAAATTGCCCCATCAACAAAAACATCGGCACGATGGATAGGGAGTAACTGGAAAATGTTGAATAGGTCTCGCTCTTAAGCCTTGCCAGTGGCAGGTTTGGACTACCGGTTACAAAATAGAGGCCAACCAGACCAACGATAAACATGGCAAGTCCAATCGGGACCCGGATGAATATCAGCACCATAAGAGCGGGAAAGGACGCAAGCCCGATTTCCAGGTTACTCAATGGTCCGCCTCCGATCCGAGATTGAGGATTTCCGTGCCGGTGATCTTTTCAACGATACGCGCTACGGCCACATAAACGGCAATCAGCGCGGCAATGACCGCTCCAGCCAAACTGGCTGCATAGCCCCACCAAACTGGGAATTGCAACAGAAACGTCGTTTCGCCGTAGCGCATTTTGGAAAGCATGCCTGAATAAAGCTGCACGGCGATGAGAACCAGCACAGCTGCAAAAACAACGTCGATGGCAATCGCCAACGCAGCGTTCAATCGTCGCGGCAGGTAAGAAGAGAATATGTCGACGGACGCATGGCCCTGCGTGATCTGGCACAACGGAAGAAATGCAAAGATTGTGAATGCAATCCCTGCTTCCACCAGTTCAAAATCGCCGTTGATTGGACCAACACCAAGCTTGATAAGCCAGTCCGAAAGCGACGGAGCCACCGGATGGATATAGGTGTGAATTATCCCGTTCAGAAGACGCCCCGAAACCGATGCGCACACGATCAGAATCAGCGCCGTAAGAACGGTTCCCCCCAGAACGGCCATGAAACGAGCAAGCCGCTCCGCCAAGCTCTGTATCACAGTAAATCAATCTTTCATTGAGGCAGTCCGTGCCGGATGACGCGTCCTGCTTTGTTGGAGCTAGAGGGTGTCTCGTTGCTGAAACATCACCTGACACTCTCCAGCCAGATTGGTCGGGTGCGAATTCTGACTATTACGCCAGAATCCGCCTCCCGTGAATATGCTTTACTTGCCCTGTGCCATGAGCGCCTTGGCTTCGTCAATCAAGGCCTGTCCATCGACGCCCTTTTCCTTCATTTCCGAAACCCAGGTCTCATAGACGGGCTTGGCGGCTTCTGCCCAGACAGCTGATTGATCTGCATCCAAGGTGATGATGTTGTTACCTCTATCGACGGCCAGCTTACGTGAAGGACCGTCATAATCCTGTTGAGTGGTACCTGCGAAGACAGAAAACTCCAGACCGGAATTGTCATCGACAACCTTTTTAAGATCGTCCGGCAGAGCATTGTATTTGTCTTTGTTCATCGCCAGCACAAACGTGACCGTGTACATCATCGGACCGGTGAATTCGGTATGGTTTTCCACCAACTCAGGCACTTTCAACGCCTTGGTCACTTCCCAGGGGATGGTTGTTCCATCGATCACTTTTTTGGATAGCGCTTCGGGCACTGCGGGAACCGGCATGCCGACCGGCGTCGCACCGAGCGTATTGAGCAACGCATTAACCTGGCGCGAGGCTCCGCGAATTTTCATTCCATTGAAGTCGGCAGGTGTAGTGACTGGTTTGTTTGAGTGGATGACGCCCGGTCCGTGCACCCACGCACCCAGTACTTTCACATCCCCAAACTCCTTTTCAGCAATGCCGCCTTCCATCATTTTCCAGAAAGCTGCAGACGCAGGAGCGGCGTCATCGACGATAAAAGGCAATTCGAACACTTCAGTTGAAGGGAAACGACCCGGAGTATAGCCGATCACATTCCAGGTAATATCGATCACGCCGTCAATGACCTGATCAATCAATTCAGGCGGCTTGCCGCCAAGTTGCATCGATGGATATCGGGTGATTTTGATGCGGCCGTCAGAATCCGCTTCTACCTTGTCTGCCCAAACGTCAATGATTTTTGACGGAATCGTCGCCTGAGCGGGCAGGAAGCTCTGCAGATTAAACTCATGCTCTGCCGCTGTCGCCGGAAGGGACAATCCAAGCGCCATGCCAGTCGCGCTCAAAACACCCAAAAAGGTTCTCCGTCTGATCATATGTACTCTCCCTAGACTTTTTCGCATTATAATGCGCTATTTTTGGCATTTTATGCATAATAATGCCACTATTATTTTCTCATTTCTCAGTTTCCAAGAACAAAAGCCCGCTCTCATATCAACGGCTCGTTGCAAAGAACGCAAATCTTGCACGCAATACTCTGACGAAACTCCCGTAGCTGATCGCGATTGTATACTCAGATACCCAAAATGCACCCACCAATCACATTCATTGGCTGAGATGGCAAGAAAGTGAACCGATCAATAAGCTAATACAAGGCAACACTAATACCCTGTGACCTTGGAGCCGTTTGAGAGAGAGAACAGATCGGTTGTGCTCAATACTGGTTGAGACGCATACCACGGCTGCAATTCGGGACACAATGAGCCGACGGGCAAAGTGATTGGCGCTAGAGCAGCCATATTCATGGTAGCAGTCTGAATTTTGATCGCCAATTTCAGCTGCAAATTCCATGTGTTGAGATTGATATCGGCGTTTGATGTCATTTTTTATTCTGTAATCTGTTGACTTTTTGGAACGTTCCAGTAAATCTTAATTCAGGTTTTTGGAACGTTCCAAATAAGTTTCTGGGAGGAATGAATGCGTTGGGCTCTTATCGGTGCGAGTCGCATTGCGTCGAGCTACGTGATCGATGCTATCCGTGCTCAGGATGGGTCGGAAATTCGGTCGGTTCTGAGTGCAAATGCCGAACGCGGTGAACAGTTTGCCCGCAACAACGCGATTCCGGACTGCGATACCGATCTTGAACGCATCCTCGGCGATGAACGCATCAATGCGGTCTACATCTCCACGACCAACGAGAAACATCACGCCCAAGCACTGGCGGCAATTGCAGCCGGCAAACACGTGCTGTGCGAAAAACCACTTGCAATGACCTTGAGCGACGCTGCGAGTATGGTCCGGGCTGCTGAGGAAGCGGGGGTGATCTTTGCGACCAATCATCACCTTCGGAATGCCGGTTCCCATCTCGCCATTCGCACCATCGTTTCTTCGGGACGCATTGGTTCGGTTCTGAGCGCTCGTGTCCATCATGCCGTCAATCTTCCCGAACATCTTCGGGGCTGGCGCATCAACAGCCCCGCCGCAGGCGGGGGTGTCATACCCGATATCACGGTGCACGATGCAGACACGATCCGGTTCCACCTTGATGAAGATCCCGTGGAAGTCGTCGCAAAGTCCGGGGTTTCGGGAATGGGCCAAGGCGTCGAAGACAGCGTCATGTCCATCTGGTCAATGCCCTCGGGGGCGATGGTGCAAAGCCATGAGAGCTTCACCCATCGTTTCGCCGGAACAGGTATCCAGATCCATGGCACTGACGGATCCATTTTCGCAACGAATGTGATGACCCAGGAACCGGTTGGAGAGATTCGCCTGGTCACGTCGGAGGGAGAGAAGGCGGTTCCGTTCGAAAATCACAATCTCTACCACCGATCCCTTGGCCTGTTCACCAAGGCGGTGGGCGGCGTCGGACGTCCTGCCGCCGACGGCGTGGACGGCGTTAAATCGCTGGCCGTTGCCCTTGCCGTGCGCGATGCAGCGCAGGCAGCCAAGGCTGTCCGCGTCGATTATGACGGATTTTGAGCAATGTTGAACAAAATCGTCTCCATGGAAGATGCAGCCGCACGAATCTCCGACGGCGCGGTTGTGACCGTTTCCTCTTCCTCCGGCCTTGGGTGTCCCGACAAGATTCTTGAAGCGATCGGCAAACGTTTTGAGAGTGAGGGACACCCCAGGAACCTCACGACGCTGCATCCGATCGCAGCTGGCGACATGTACGGTATCAAAGGCATTGATCATATTGCGAAGGATGGTCTGCTCTCGACCATCATTGCAGGATCATATCCTTCGGGGTCCTCCTCCCTGCCGATGCCCGATATCTGGCGCATGCTCGTGGAAAACAGGGTGGCCGCCTACAATGTCCCCTCCGGAATCCTGTTTGATA
This sequence comes from Stappiaceae bacterium, assembly GCA_039976075.1. Classification (GTDB taxonomy): domain Bacteria; phylum Pseudomonadota; class Alphaproteobacteria; order Rhizobiales; family Stappiaceae; genus JBDWFY01. The sequence goes on along the minus strand of JBDWFY010000013.1, from coordinate 724,118 downwards.
TGCACCGGGATGTGGCTGCACGGCGCCCAGGTGTCCTGACAAAAATCGGGCTTGATACATTTGTGGATCCCATTCGGCAGGGGTGCGCCATGAACGAGATGGCTGCCGAACGTCCGATTGTCACCCGTGTAGAAATGGCCGGCGACACCTGGCTTCATTTCCACAATATCGTACCGGACGTAGCGATTATTCGTGCCACCACCTCTGATGAGCGCGGCAACCTCACCTGTGAGCATGAAGGCGCTTATCTGGGTAGCCTTGAACAGGCAATCGCGGTTCGCAACCATGGCGGCCTGGTCATCGCTCAGGTCAAACGGGTCACGGCATCAGGATCATTGCGGCCTCACGATGTGCGCGTTCCAGGGCATCTCGTTGATCTGATCGTTGTCGATCCGGATCAGCGACAAACGACCGAAACTGACTACGACCCTGCCATTTGCGGCGAAATCATGCGGCCATGGGATAGCTTTTCCCTTGCTGAACACGGCGTGGAAAAGGTCGTTGCACGCCGGGCGGCCATGGAACTCAAGACGGGGCAGACTGCTAACCTGGGGTTTGGCATCTCTGCCATAGTCCCCCGTGTCCTTCTGGAAGCGGGAAAGGAACAGGCTGTCACCTGGGCTATCGAGCAAGGGGCAACCGGAGGGATGCCGTTGACTGGGTTTGCATTCGGCTGTGCCTCGAACGCGGAAGCCTACATGCCATCGCCTCAACAGTTTACCTATTTTCAGGGGGGTGGGTTTGATGTCTCATTCCTGTCTTTTCTCGAAGTCGACCTGCAAGGCAATGTCAATGTCTCAAAACTCGGGAAAAAACCCTATTTGACGGCCGGTTGTGGTGGCTTTGTAGACATCACCGCCAACGCGAAAAAGATCGTATTCTCCGGCCTGTTCGAGGCTGGCGCAGAGATCGACCTGACAGACGAGCGGCTTTGCGTGAAATCTCCGGGCAAATTTACGAAAATGGTGGATGAAGTCGAGCATGTCACGTTCTCCGGTCGGCGTGCCCGAGAGCTTGGGCAGGACGTACTTTACGTCACGGAGCGCTGTGTCATCCAACTCACCGACGACGGTCTTATCGCATCGGAGATCATGCCAGGCATACTACCGCAGAGGGATATCGTCGATGCTTCAAACGGACGCGTCCGGCTCGCGGACAATCTGCAGGAAATGCCGACATCACTCCTGCATCCCGGAATGATGGAGCTGAGTTTATGAGCGCATTGCACCTGATCCGACACGGCGCCATTGCGGAATTACGTCTGGACAATCCTTCAAAACTCAATGCGTTCACAGAAGAAATGCTGAGAACGATTGAGCCTTATTGTGAACAGTTGGAGCGAGACACCTCGGTTCAGGCGGTTGTGATCTCGGCAGAGAAAAGTAAAGCGTTTTGCGCCGGAGCTGACATTGGAGCCTGGGCGGAGCTGGATACCTGGGACTTTGCACGCCACTGGGTTCGGGACGGCCATCGTATTTTCGATCGGCTGGCGCGCCTCTCCAAACCAACCATAGCCGCGCTCCATGGCCACGCCTTCGGCGGTGGACTGGAATTTGCCGCAACAACCGACATCCGGGTGATGTCTGCTGATGCAACACTTGCCCTGCCAGAGGCGGGCGTGGGCATCGTTCCGGGCTGGTCAGGTACGCAGCGCCTAATTCGATTGATGGGTGAACCGCTGGTGAAGGAAATGGCCCTGTTCGGCCGGCGCATTTCCGCAGAACGTGCCTATGCGGCGGGATTTGTTGCTGAACTCTCTGATGATCCCTTGGCTGCGGCATTTAGCATTGCCGACCGTCTCTGTGACAAATCCAACCGGTCAATCGAAGTTGCCAAATACATGATCCACGCCGCGGCCGGTGAAGATCGCAATGCCATGATCGAAGCGCTCGGTGCAGGCATGATCGCTCCGACAGCGGACCGCACAGAAGGTGTCAGCGCGTTCGCCGAAAAGCGCAAACCGAAATTTTCCGGAAAATAGACATGAACAATCTGAACGTTGTTTCCAATAGCAAAACGCAATTACCGTCCGAGCCCTTTATTGCCCGTCATCTCATTGATGGAAACTGGCAAACAAGCAGCGGCGGCGCAACCTTTGACAGAGTTTCACCGTCTCACGGCTCGCTTGTCACTAAAGCAAGCAACGGCGGTCTCAATGAGGTAGATGCCGCTATTTCGGCTGCACGGCGCGCGTTTGATCTTGGTTGCTGGTCCGGTCTCAGTGGAAAGGACAGAGCCGCGTATCTGCTCAGGATTGCCGATCTGATTGACCGGGAACAAGACCGGATTGCATTGATGGAAACGCTGGAATCCGGAAAACCGATAAGTCAGGCGCGCGCAGAAATAGAAGGAGCGGCCGACCTGTGGCGGTTTGCTGCATCGCTGGCGCGGACAGTGCATGGCGATAGTCACAATTCCCTGGGAAATGACATGCTGGGACTGGTTCTGAAACAGCCCGTCGGCGTCGTTTCGATCATCACGCCATGGAACTTCCCGTTTCTTATTGTCTCGCAGAAACTGCCTTTCGCCCTTGCGGCGGGATGCACAGCCGTCATCAAACCTTCTGAATTAACGCCTGCGACAACGGTCATATTGGGAGAGCTTTGCGGCGAGGCCGGCGTACCGGCAGGTGTGGTCAACATCGTACTTGGCTACGGTGAACCGGTTGGTACCGCGATGACGACAGATAAACGCGTCGATATGGTGACTTTCACCGGATCGACCGGCGTAGGGAAAGCCATCGTTGCCGCGGCCAGTCGCACTTTAAAGAAAGTTTCCCTGGAGCTTGGCGGTAAAAATCCGCAAGTCATTTTCCCGGATGCGAACCTGGATGAGGCAGTGGATGCTGTCGTCTTCGGTATCTATTTTAATGCAGGCGAATGCTGCAATTCCGGATCCAGGATCATTGTTCATGAAGATATTGCCGAAGAGTTTCTGCAGCGCACGGTCGCGCATTCCCGCCGCGTTCCCTTCGGAGATCCTCTGGATCCTTCGACCAAAGTAGGCGCTATTATCACGCCTGAACATCAGGCTAAAATAGATCGATATGTCCAGGATGCAGTTGGAGCCGGAGCCAACCTGAGGCTGGGCGGCGATGCCCTGCCCGTTTCCGGGATGGCTGGTCAGTTCTACCAACCAACAATTATCTCAAATGTGAAAGGCGATATGCCGATCGCACGCGAAGAGGTATTTGGGCCGGTTCTTTCGGTACTGACATTCAGAACATTTGAAGAAGCAATTGAGCTGGTCAATGACGCCGACTATGGCCTTTCCGCCGGAGTCTGGAGCGAAAATGTCCATACCTGCCTTGAATTTGCCCGGCGCGCCCAGGCCGGAACCGTCTGGACCAACACCTGGATGGATGGCTTTGCCGAGATGCCTTTCGGAGGCGTGAAGGAAAGCGGACAGGGGCGCGAGCTCGGCAAAGTCGGCCTGGAAGAGTTTCTCGAGGTGAAAACCGTAACCATGCGGATCGGGAGATCCCGCACACCTTGGGTTGATCCGCAGTGAGCACAAAGCTTTGCGGAGACGAATAACTGATACGCAAGTAGGGAGGAAATCCATGCGTAAACTGCTGACTATGATGACTGCCGCAGGTGCCCTGATGGTCGCCAGCACAAGCCTCAAAGCCGAGGAGGTGGAAGTTCTGCACTGGTGGACATCCGGTGGTGAAGCTGCTGCCTTGAATGTCCTGAAGGAAGATCTTGAAAAGCAGGGTATCGGCTGGCAGGACATGCCCGTCGCCGGTGGCGGAGGTACACAGGCCATGACTGTACTCCGTGCACGTGTAACCTCCGGTAACGCGCCTACGGCCGTCCAGATGCTCGGCTTTGACATCCTTGACTGGGCCAAGGAAGGGGCTCTTGCCGACTTGAACGCCCAGGCCGCTCAGGAAGGTTGGGACAGTGTCGTCCCCGAAGCTCTTCAGAAATTTGCAAAGCACGATGGCAAGTGGGTATCGGCCCCGGTCAACGTTCATTCCACCAACTGGGTCTGGGCAAACAAAGCCATTCTGGATGAACTTGGAATTGCCGTTCCTTCGACCTGGGATGAGTTCGTCGCTGCCCTTGAAAAGGTGAAAGCCGCAGGCAAAACCCCCATCGCTCATGGTGGCCAGCCCTGGCAGGACGCCACTGTGTTTGATGCCGTGGCAATGTCGACCGGTGGTCCAGAATTCTACAAAAAGGCCTTTGTCGATCTTGATGAAGAAACCTTGAGTTCAGACACGATGAAAGAGACATTCGACCGGATGGCTGTCATCCGTTCCCATGTTGATGACAACTTTTCGGGACGGGACTGGAATCTGGCAACAGCCATGGTCATTAACGGCGATGCCGCGTTCCAAATGATGGGCGATTGGGCAAAGGGCGAATTTATAAATGCCGACAAATCGCCGGATCAGGACTTTCTGTGTTTCCGTTTCCCCGGGACGCAGGACCAGGTGACGTTCAATGCGGATCAGTTTGCGATGTTTTCGCAGGGTGCTGAAGTGGGCAAGGAACAGGCGGCTCTGGCAACAGCGATCCTGTCTCCCAACTTCCAATCTGCGTTTAATGTGGTCAAGGGCTCTGTGCCGGCGCGCACGGACGTGTCCGACGAAGCGTTTGACGCCTGTGGCAAGAAAGGCATCGCTGATTTGAAGAAAGCTGCGGCCAGCGGCAATCTTTTCGGTTCCATGGCACACGGCCATGCCAATCCGGCGGCGATCAAGAACGCGATGTACGACGTGATCACCGCGCATTTTAATGGCGAATATGACAGCGAAGCAGCTGTTGAAGAGCTCGTAACCGCCGTTCAAATCAACAAATGATGACCATCGGAGGGGGACGCTTCGTCGTCGCCCTCCGCTCAGGTCAGGGAAGTTGCCATGTCTAACTCAGAAACGGCAAACCCGCGCGGTTCTGTTGTGGACCGACTGCGTGACGCTTTGCCCAAACTTGTGCTGAGCCCAACCGTTGCGATCGTCGCGGTCTTTGTCTACGGCTTTATCGCCTTCACACTCTATCTGTCGTTTACGAACAGTCGCATCCTGCCCACCTTCGGCTGGGTCGGGTGGAAAAACTACGAGAACCTGTTCCGAATCCGGGCCTGGGACACGGCAGTTTCAAACCTGATCATCTTCGGATTGCTCTATATCGTGATCTGTTGCGTTCTTGGGTTGCTGCTGGCGATTTTACTGGACCAGCGTATACGCGCCGAAGGTTTCATTCGAACGATTTATCTCTATCCGATGGCGTTGAGTTTCATTGTCACCGGCGTTGCCTGGAAATGGTTTCTTGACCCGGGCATCGGTCTTGAAGCCGTGGTTCAGGGTTGGGGATGGGAGAGCTTTCGCTTTAACTGGATCAAGGACCGAGACATGGCAATTTATACAATTGTGATTGCCGCGGTTTGGCAAACCTCCGGTTTTGTTATGGCCATGTTCCTTGCCGGTCTGCGTGGCATCGACGGTGAAATGCTGAAAGCCGCCCAGATCGACGGAGCGTCAACCTTTGCCCTCTACCGCCGGATTGTGATTCCTCAACTGCGCCCGGCATTCATGTCAGCGTTTGTCGTGCTCGCCCACATGGCAATCAAATCCTATGACCTCGTCATTGCATTGACAGGTGGCGGTCCAGGAACGGCCACCGAACTTCCCGCGACATTTATGTACTCCTACACTTTTTCCAGAAATCAGATGGGAATTGGCGCTGCCTCAGCGGTGATCATGCTCATGACGATTGCTGCGATCATTGTTCCGTATCTCTGGTCGGAACTCAGGGAGAAAAAGTGATGACCACTGCTCCCAATCCGCAAGCAACGGTGGAGACGGCCACCGCGTTGACAATCAAAGACACGCAGACCGGACGTACCGCCCTCAAACCGGCACGACTTGTTCTCTATCTGCTACTGGCCCTCTTCTGTCTCTACTATCTGCTGCCGTTTTACGTGATGCTGGTAAACTCCCTCAAGCCTCTTTCGGAGATCACGGCGGGTGGAATGATGGCGCTGCCCGATGATTGGACGACCGCCCCCTGGGCCAGCGCCTGGTCAAGTGCACAGGTGGGTGTTGAAGCAACCGGCCTTCGTCCTTACTTCGTCAACTCCATCGTAATGGTTGTGCCCGCGGTCGCCCTTTCGACGCTGATCGGTGCTCTCAACGGCTATGTATTGACCAAGTGGGCTTTCCGGGGCTCGACGGTACTTTTCGGCCTGCTTCTATTCGGGTGCTTCATTCCGTTTCAAATGGTGCTGATTCCGATGGCCCGCATGCTGGGCCTGATGGGTTTGGCCGGATCCGTATCCGGTCTGATATTCGTGCATTTTGTGTACGGTATCGGATTTTCGACGCTGTACTTCCGAAACTATTATGCGGCGTTTCCAACCGAGTTGGTCAAAGCCGCCCAGATCGACGGAGCGGGCTTCTTTCGGATTTTCTGGCGCATCCTGCTGCCATCATCCGGTCCGATCTCCGTTGTCTGCATCATCTGGCAGTTTACCAACATCTGGAACGACTTCCTCTTCGGTGCGTCCTTCTCCGACTTCGACAGCCAACCGATGACCGTCGCGTTGAATAATCTGGTGCAGTCTTCAACCGGTGTGAAGGAATACAACGTGCATTTCGCCGGCGCGATCATGGCCGCCTTACCAACGCTTCTCGTTTACATCGTTGCGGGCCGCTACTTCGTTCGCGGACTGATGGCAGGCTCTGTTAAAGGATAAGAAAATGGGCTTTCTCGACATAAAGCACGCGACCAAATCCTATGGATCCACCGAGGTCCTTCACGAAACTGACATTGCAATCGAGGAAGGCGAGTTCCTTGTGCTTGTCGGACCGTCCGGCTGCGGCAAATCTACATTGCTCAACATGATCGCAGGCCTGGAAGACATCACCAGCGGTGAAATCGCAATTCGCGGTCGAAACATGAACGGCATCAGGCCCGCAGACCGCAACATTGCGATGGTGTTCCAGTCCTACGCCCTGTACCCAAACATGACGGTTGGCGGGAACATTTCCTTCGGCATGGAAATGCATGGGATCCCGAAGCCGGAGCGGGAAAAACGGATCGCCCAGGTCGCCGATCTCCTTCAGATAGACCACTTGCTTGGTCGAAAACCGGGGCAGCTCTCCGGAGGGCAGCGCCAGCGTGTGGCGATGGGCCGGGCTCTGGTACGCGAACCGGATGTGTTTCTGTTCGACGAGCCACTGTCGAACCTCGATGCAAAATTGCGTGTCGACATGCGTACAGAGATCAAGAAACTTCACCAGAAACTGGGCACGACCATTGTTTACGTCACCCATGACCAAATCGAAGCGCTCACACTCTCAACCCGCATCGCAGTGATGTATGGCGGCTATGTCCAACAACTGGGAACACCGAAAGAAATCTACGATAATCCGGCAAACATGTTCGTTGCCGGGTTCATGGGCTCACCTTCCATGAACCTGTTTCCTGCGAAAGTCGTTGATGTTGCGGGCCATCCGGCAGCGGAAGTCAGTCTCGCAGACGGCAAGACGGCCTCCATTCCATTTGCAGACGCTACCCTGTCCTCGAATGTTGGCCGCGACATCATTCTCGGCATCCGCCCGGAAGCGATAACCGACAAGGACGGTGCTGACCGCAATTCCAAATCAGTCCATTTGCTGGAGGCTCCTGTTGATGTCACCGAGCCGGCTGGATCCGATACATTTGTTGTCAGCCAAATCGGTGGCAAGGACGTCACCGGCCGTTTCCGGGCCGATGTGTCTGTGCACGCAGGAGATGTCTTCCCGTTTGCATTCAATATGGAAAAGGCGGTTGCCTTTGATCCCGAGAGCGAAAAACGGATTGCATAGAGCATGACCACGTCGCCGGACATCGTGATTATTGGAAGCGGCATGGGTGGAGCGACGCTCGCCGCCGGACTGGCACCTTTCGGAATGAAGATCGTCATTCTCGAGCGTGGTCATCAGATACCGGATGACGCGCCGGCGCGAGATCCGTGGCGCATCTACACAAACAGCGCATTTCGGTCAAACGAAACATGGCTTGATGAAAACGGAACCTCTTTCGAGCCCGGCAACTACTACAATGTCGGTGGCAATACCAAACTCTATGGTGCCGTGCTCATTCGTTATCGCCAAGAGGACTTTGATGAACTCGAACATGAGGGAGGGGTCTCGCCTGCCTGGCCATTTCGGTACGAGGAAATAGCTCGATGGTATGACGAAGCGGAGCACCTTTATCAGGTCCGGGGCGACGCCTCTTCGGACGCCACGGAACCACCCCATTCAAACGCATACCCTTTTCCGCCGGTACCTGATGAACCTGCAATCAAGGTGGCGCGGCATCGGCTTGAAAAAGCAGGCGTCAATCCTTTCAACCTGCCGTTGGGCATCGATGTGAAACGATGGCTTGCCGGTGGCAAGACAGGTTGGGATGGCTATCCGGATCTCCGATGTGGAAAGATGGACGCAGAAACCTGTGGCCTCGCGGCAGCTCTTTCTCACAAAAATGTAGATCTGATCACAGGCGCTGAAGTCACCTTGCTCACGACGGAAAAACAATCCAATCGGATTGCCGAAGTTGTCTTTGAAAAAGATGGCGTCGAGAGGCGTCTTCGGCCGCGCGTTGTGGCACTGTGCGCCGGAGCCGTGCAGTCGGCGGCGCTCTTGCTCCGGTCAGGAGTTGCCAACAGTTCCGACTATGTCGGTCGTTGTTTTATGAACCACAATGCGACTGCAATGATCGCTATCGATCCGCGCTTCCGCAATGATGCGGTCTACCAGAAAACTTTCGGCATCAACGACTGGTATCTGTCGGACGGCAAGGGCGGCAAACCACTGGGAAATGTGCAGCTCCTGGGCCGAGTCACACCGGATATCCTGAAGATTCAGGTTCCCCGACTTCCCAGTTATGCAGCACGCTGGATCTCCCGTCATGCACTGGATCTTTATCTCATTTCAGAGGACCTTCCGGATCCGGAGAGCCGCGTTCAGTTGAAAGATGGAAAAATTCAGCTCCTGTGGCGTCGAACCAATATGGATGCGCATCGCCAACTTGCGAGAAATACCAGGCGGATCTTACGTCAAGCCGGCTATCCTGTTGTTCTCTCGCGCCTGTTCGATGGCAAGGTCCCCTCCCATCAATGCGGCACACTCCGCATGGGTTCAGATCCAGCCAGTTCGGTCGTCGATCCAGACTGTCGGTCGTGGGACCATCCAAACCTTTTTGTAACCGATGCCGCAGCGCTGCCTACATCTGCCGCCGTCAATCCCGCACTTACCGTCGCCGCCCTTTCGCTGCGGGCATCAGAGACGATCAAACAGGAATTTTCGTAATGAACAAGATTGCGCTTGTGACCGGAGGGCACAAAGGTATCGGACTGGGCATCGCCAAGGCATTGATCGACGCCGGGTACAAAGTCGCTCTGGCATCTCGAAGCAAACCAGAGGATCCGGAAGTCGGGGAAGCACTTGAACTCCTTGGAAGCGATGCCTGTTATTTTTCACATGATCTGCAGGACATCGAGCATCATTGTACACTGCTCGACGAGGTTGAAAAGCGGTTCGGTTCCCTATCGACATTGGTTTCCAACGCCGGGGTACCGGCCAAGGTTCGGGGCGACATGCTTGATCTTCAACCGGACGATTTCGACTTTGTGCTGGGGGTCAATCTCAGAGGGGCATTTTTTCTGGCGCAGGAGGCTGCCCGGCGCATGCTGACGATGCAGGAGGACGTTTATCGTTCGATCACGTTCGTCACATCCGTCAGTGCAGAAATGGTCTCGATCGAGCGAGCCGAATACTGCATGTCCAAGGCAGGAGCGGCCATGATGGCGAACCTGTTCGCGGTGCGGTTGGCAGCGCATGACATTGGTGTGTTCGAACTGAGACCGGGCATCATCGAAACAGGCATGACCGCCGGGGTAAAAGATAAATATACCGACCGCATAAAAGGCGGCCTCGTTCCGGCCGCGCGCTGGGGTCAGCCAGCCGATATCGGCTCAACCGTTGTTCCGATCGCCGAAGGCCAATTGGCCTTTGCGACGGGCTCAACCATCAACATGGATGGTGGGCTTGCGATCCCGCGCCTGTGAGAGATGAGTATGGAAAAAGGCTACGACTTCATCATCATCGGCGGTGGCAGTGCAGGCTCTGTTGTCGCTGCCAGACTGGCTGAAAATCCTGCAATACAGGTCCTGCTGCTTGAAGCGGGCGGACGTGACTGGCACCCGTACTTTCATCTGCCGGCCGGCTTTGCAAAAATGACCAAGGGGATCGGTTCATGGGGGTGGCACACCGTGCCGCAAAGCAACATGAACGACCGGGTGTTCAGATACACCCAGGCAAAGGTCATTGGCGGCGGATCTGCGATCAACGCCCAAATCTATACGCGCGGTAACGCCCTCGATTATGACGAATGGCGTCAGATGGGCTGCAAGGGCTGGAGTTACGACAACGTTCTCCCCTATTTTAAAAAAGCCGAAGACAACGATACGTTTGACAATGACTATCACGGCAAAGGCGGTCCGATGGGGGTGTCACAACCGTGTGCACCGCTTCCTATATGCGAGGCATACTTTGACGCAGCAGCTGAGCTTGGAATCCCGCGCAACAACGACCTGACCGGTGAAAAGCAGGACGGGGTTGGTTACTATCAATTGACTCAGCGAAATGCCCGTCGCTCCTCAGCCGCAATGGCCTATCTTGCCCCCAATCGAAATCGCACCAATCTGGAGGTGACAACAGGCGCTCAGGTTCGCCGCATCATCGTTGAAAACGGCATCGCCAAAGGTGTCGAATTGATCAACGGCACCCGGCTGACAGCATCGTCGGAAGTCATTTTATCCTGCGGCTCAATCGGGTCACCCAGATTGTTGCAGCTTTCGGGGATCGGTCCGGCAGATTACCTGAGAGATCTCGGAATACCTGTGGTTTATGATCAGCCGGAGGTCGGGTCGAACCTTCAGGATCATCTGGATCTCTATTGTATTTGCGAGGTGAACGGACCACACACCTATGACCGGTATGCCAAATTACACTGGTCGGCGATTGCAGGTCTGCAGTATCTCTTCACCAGGCGCGGTCCGGTTTCATCAAGCCTGTTTGAAACCGGTGGATTCTGGTACGCCGACCCGGAGGCCCGATCCCCGGATATTCAATTCCATCTTGGCCTGGGAACCGGAATAGAATCCGGTGTCGCGGCGATGCCCGAGGGTGGCGTGACACTCAATTCGTGCTATCTGCGGCCGCGTTCTCGCGGAACCGTGCGACTGCAAAGCAGCAACCCTGAAGACGCCCCCCTCATTGATCCCAATTATCTTGACGATCCGCGGGACAGGGAAATGTCTATCCGGGGTCTGAAACTTACACAGGAAATTCTGTCTCAGGGGCCGTTGAAGCGTTTCATCAAAGCCGAAAGACTGCCCGGACCGGACGTCAAGACAGATGATGACTATTTCCAGTTTATTTGCCAGCATTCCAAAACTTCCCACCATGCAGCGGGTACCTGCCGGATGGGATCGGACGATAGAGCTGTTCTCGATCCACGTCTTCGTTTCAACGGACTGGAGCGTTTGCGCGTTGTCGATGCCTCCATCATGCCCACAGTCGTTTCCTCCAATACCAACGCGGCGGCCATCATGATCGGCGAGAAAGCCGCCGACATGATCCGCCAAGATCACGGAGCCATTTTATGATCCGCCATATTGTCCTCATCAAATTCCAATCCGACCTCCCGGAAACCAAGATCGGCGAGCTGTTCAAGGAACTGCACGCCATTGGGTCGAAGGTGCAGGGTATTCTGAGCATCACCGCGGGTCGCAGCGAGAGCCCGGAAAAGATCGAGCGGGGCTATATGCATGGTTTCGTTGTGGATTTCGAAGACTGGGATGCCCTGGAGAACTATCAAAACCATCCAGATCACAAGGTACTTGGCGGCAAGCTGGTTGCCAATGCCATAGGTGGCATTGAAGGCATTCTGGTTCTTGATATTCCCGTAGCTGCCTGAGTGGCCAACACCTGAGTTTGGAGTTGCAAATGCCGAGTCTGTCGCTTCCCACCTATGAAAACCGGATGGAAGACTATCACCTTGTCGGCGATGCGCTGATACCGCGCGCGCCGCGGGTTCCCCTGACACGGACGGCCTTTGCAGCTGCCCACGTGGTCTCCGATCCTTTGGCCGAACGCGATCCATGGGATGGCTCACCGGCCGTCGACTGGGACAACACGCTGGGTTTCAGGAACTGGCTTTGGGATCAGGGGCTGGGGCTCGCTGAAGCGATGGATACCGCGCAGCGCGGTATGGGTGTGGACTGGGCAACCGCGAAGGAACTGATCGAGCGCACCATGCGAGACGCAAGAGCGCATCCGTTGAAACCCCGCGTTGCCTGCGGGGCCGGAACGGATCAGGTTGCCCTTTCAGACATCAAAACCACGGATGATATTTCCGCGGCCTACATGGTTCAGATGGAGGCGATTGAAGCTGCCGGGGGCCAGGTGATCATCATGGCCTCCCGCGCTTTCCCGAAAATTAACGCAGATGCGGATCAGTATGCCGACGTCTATGGCAGGTTGATTGAGCAGGCGTCAGCACCCGTCATCCTGCATTGGCTGGGAGACATGTTCGACCCGGCTCTCAAGGGATATTGGGGGTCTGATGATGTTGAGGTGGCATCAAATGCTGTCCTTTCAATTATCGAGGCGAACGAAAGCAAGGTTGACGGCATCAAGATATCGCTGCTTGATCAGGCGCACGAGGAAGCTGTTCGCGCACGTCTGCCGGAGGGGGTGCGGCTCTATACCGGCGACGACTTCAATTATGCAGATCTGATCGAAGGGGATGGCCGGAGATATTCCCATGCTCTGCTGGGTGCATTCGCAGCGATTGCACCGGTAGCCAGTCAGGCTCTGGAGGCGCTGGCGGAAAACGATCTGCAGACTTACCACGGCCTGTTTCAACCGACGGTTCCCCTAAGCCGGGAAATTTTCAAGGCCCCGACCCGGTATTACAAGGCCGGAATCGCCTTCCTGGCCTGGTTGAATGATGCTCAAAGTCATTTCATCATGCCCGGCGGCTTTCAGTCTGCCAGAGAAATAACCCACTATGCAGAGATCTTTAGGCTTGCAGACAAAGCGCGATTGTTGTCAAAGCCAGATGTCGCCGTTGAACGGATGACGTTGCTATCTAAACTACATGGTATCGGTTAGGCAGGAATGAACAAACGCCCGACAATTCTGGATGTGGCCAAGCAGGCGGGTGTCTCCAAATCGACCGTCTCGCTGGTGCTTCAGAATTCCACGTTGGTCAGGGAAACAACCCGTGCTGAAGTAGCAAGGGCAATCGATGAGCTGGGATACGTCTATAATCGGTCTGCAGCCGGTCTGCGCGGAGCCGCTTCGGGGCTCATTGGCCTGATCATCAACGACCTGCGCAACCCGTTTTTCACCGAGTTTGCGGCAAGTGCCCAGATGACATTCGCAGATAAGGGCTATTCGACTGTCATTGCCAACACTGACGAGGATTCCGCCACCCAGGCTCAAGTGATCGATTCGATGATCGAGCACGGTGTCTCCGCCTTTGTGATCTCCCCGACCTATACCCCTGACAGCAGCGCTTTCGACCGCATAAGGCGTGCCGGAATTCCGACCCTGCAAGTTCTTCGTCAACTCGATGAAAGAACGGATATCTTCCCATTTGCATCACACAATTACGCATCCGGCGGCGAATTCGCCGCAAATCACCTGGTTGATCTGGGCTGTCAGAACATCGCTTTTGTCGGTGGCCTGGAAAACAGGGCGATCACACTTGAAAGAATGTCCGGTTACAGCAAGGTCATGGCTTCAAATGGGCGCATTCCGCGATCCTTCCATGGACGCCCTTCAAGAATATTCGGCCGGGAAATTGCGCTCAAGATACTTGAAAATCACAAGACCATCGATGCAGCAGTCTGCTTCAGCGACCTGGTTGCGCTGGGAATGCTCAGCGGTTTTGCCGAAGTTGGCGTTCAAGTCGGCAAAGAGTTCAAGATCGTCGGGTTTGACGATATCGAAGAGAGTTCCCTCGCCTATCCCGGCCTCAGTTCCGTTCGGTGCGATACAACGCTGTTTGGCAGAAATGCTGCGGAGGCCATGCTGGCCTGGATTGTCGAGGGCATTCGGCCGCCGGATTCAAAACGATACGATGTCGAATTGATCGCACGACAATCGAGCCTGGGAATTCCATGATGGCAACCATTCCGCCCCACGTCCTGCTCCGGCAGTTGTTTGATACAGCCGTGGCGGCTGCTGACCCCATGATATGTGTTCCTGCGCACCTCCCTGAAAAACCCACGGGGAATAAAGTCGTTATCGGTGCCGGAAAGGCGTCGGCAAGAATGGCGGAGGCCCTGGAAAGCGTTTGGGGGCCGTGCGAGGGACTGGTGATAACCCGAGACGGATATGCGCGTCCATGCCAGGGGATAGAAGTGATAGAAGCCTCCCATCCCGTTCCGGATGTGCGTGGGCTGGAGACGACGGATCGCATCCTGGGCTTGCTTGGACCTCTCGATGAAAGTGCCCACGTCATTGCACTGATTTCAGGTGGCGCATCGGCATTGCTTGAGCATCCCGCCGGAAACATTTCGCTTAAAGAACTGCAGCAACTCAATGAGGCACTTCTTGGTTCAGGTGCACCGATTGAACAGATGAATACCGTGCGCAAACACCTGAGTCGGGTAAAGGGCGGACAACTTGCTGCGGCCGCTTATCCGGCACGAATGACCTCTTTGATCATATCGGATGTTGCCGGTGACGATCCGGCCTTCATCGCCTCAGGTCCAACTGTCGGAGACAGGTCAAAAGCGTCTGACGCCCGTTCAGTTCTTGAACGGTACCGAATAGAAATTCCAGCATCCGTCGACGCGGTTCTAAGAGAGTTCAGCGGCGTGTTGCACCCGTCTTCCAAGACGCTATCTGCAGTAAAAAACATCATTGTTGCAGCGCCGTTGATGTCGCTGGAGGCGGCAGCCCGACAGGCAAAAGATTTGGATATCGATGTTGAAATCATTGGAGATGCGATCGAAGGCGAGGCTCGAACCCTCGCACGTGATCACGCATCGCTTGCTGTCGATCTGCAGCGCCGGATGAAGTTGGGCGACCGGACCAAACTACTGTTATCGGGTGGCGAGTGCACTGTCACAAGACAGGGTGAGGGTATCGGTGGCCCGAACGCCGAATATGCTCTCTCGCTCGCCTGCGCGTTAAACGGAGCCTGCGGGATCCACGCACTTGCCTGCGATACTGACGGTGTAGATGGTGCAGCAGACGTCGCCGGCGCCGTAATCGGTCCTGATACCTTGGCTAAAGCAAAAATGGCGAGGATTGATCCAGAAGCCATGCTCGCCAACAATGACAGTCACAGCTTTTTCGAACAGATCGGTGATCAGGTTGTTCCGGGCCCAACATTGACCAATGTGAATGATTTTAGAGCCATCCTTATTGCAGCCGAATGACTGACAGGATCAGTGTTTACTGATTTTTGGAGAGTCGACGCTCATCTCTCACCTAGCGGCATGATGTTGAAAGCGCGACAAATTCACGGACTCTTTTGGCCTAAACCTCTCAACCATTTAGATTTGGCTACACATTGCATCGGAAACATATTGGCTAGTTGCACATCAGATTGCCGAGGCCGTGCCGAAACCGCTCTTAGGGTTTTCCCTCGGGAATGTCCGGATCATCAATCTGCGAAATCAGGTCTGTTCTCATCCGCATCAATATCCTGACCAGGGACTGATTGTTCTTGAGAAGCTTGCGTGCCTCCGATTTGTCGATAACGCCATCTGCAATAAATTTTGCCCAGTCCCGAAACAGTTTCGAAATTTCCTCACCCGTTTCAATGATATCGATGTGCAATTGTGAATTTGTGTCGATGAAATCGACCTTGTACATGACGTAGCCACATTGATCGGCCAAAAACTCTGTCAGGACCGGGTATTCGGAATGGGCTTCCAGGTCTTTAACGATATCGACCGGCATGTTCTTGTCCGTGTTGGTGCTGCTCTCGTCTGTATAGTTGAAAAGTGTAGTACTGGTTACGCGGCAAAGATCGGCTGCTGCTGCAGGTCCGCCGCACATTTGCACCAGTTCCGATTGCGCCTCCTTTATTGTGCCGAGTTTTCTCTTCTTGTACGTTCGGTCGATCATCAATCATCCTCTTTTATGCCTATGGCGACAGCATGCATTCGTAGCCTTTGCGAAATGTGGAGGCTTGCAAATTGGATAAATCAGGTCATCAGTCGCGCACTCTGTGCAGCAGGCGGTTTTTCCGGAAAGTTCCTGTGCTGCAGCCTGGAGCACGTTAATTTCGTCGCCATGAGTATCAAATGTTGGAAGTGGTTCACTAGTGAATTCTCGCCGACGAAATTCACCCAGGCGTGAATCGGCACGATTATGAACCACTTTAACAGGCTGGCAAATTTCTCCACTTATTCGATGCGGGTATTTCCAAAAGTCTCGGTTCCCTCATGGAGCAGGCCGAACATGAGATGCCCAACTGCTCGCTGCATCAATAAGATAAGGAAGTGTTACATGAAGACTATCGCCAAAGTCGCAACTATCGCACTGTTCGGTTTGTCTGCTGTTGACCAGGCTCTGGCAGAGGACGTCGAGACAACCAAGATTGGTGTGCTCGAGTGCACAATTGAAGGTGGTTTTGGATTGCTGCTCGGATCGAGCAAGAACGCCGCATGCGGTTTCACACATTCCGACGGTACGACAGAACAATATAGCGGCAAACTCAGCAAACTGGGTCTTGATATCGGTATTTCCGGTGAATCCTTTATGAAATGGATTGTGATTACGCCAATTGGCAACGAGATCGGTTCCCACGCCCTTCAAGGCAAGTATGCAGGTATTTCCGCCGGTGCTTCAGTTGGCCTGGGCGTCGGGGCAAATGCTTTGATTGGTGGCTCGGGTGAAAAAATTGCGCTGCAACCCGTGAGCGTTGAAGGCAAGTCAGGTCTTAATCTCGCTGTTGGTTTGAGCTCGCTCAATCTGACCCCTGCTGGATAAACCAAAATCAACCAGAATAATATGTCAGCCTGCGCGCGCGGCACACAGGCTGACGTCAGATGTGCTTTTAGTAGGAGCAGCGCCAAGGCATGACAGGCCGGAATTCACACATCGTGGATGCAGTCCTCTCGCCAGCTGCAGATGCTCGAGACATGAAAGGTAGGACACCCGGAATCGGGATTGTTCGAAAATTTCAGCCAGGAATTGGGGAAATCTCTCACAAGTTTTGACAATGTGTTATTTGATCTGAGGAGCAAAGAAACAGATTCCATGATCATGCAAGAACAAGAATTCCTGAAGGACTCGATTCAGCTGTTTGAAAAACAAATCGAAAAAACGTCACCCGACCCCGTCCTGTCGATACCAATTGAGGTTGGTGTACATCGCACCGCAAGAAAATGCTCAATTCGCGACATATGCCCCTTTGGATGGCTGTTCGCCTTGATTTTGCAGATCGTCATTTTTTCGGCTCTGACTTTGGAGACACGACCGGTTTGGGCACAATCAACCGAAACGACGGTCGGCAACCAAGTCAACGGGCAGGAACAGGCGACGCAGGCCGCCTTGAAGGCGATCATCAGCATTCTAAAAACCCAGAACGCCAAACGCGCCAATGCTGATCAGCTTCGCCAGGCAATTGATGATGCGAAAACCGAAGTCGATAAAAACGAGCTTCTGGAAAAGCTTCGGATCGTCAATTTGGAACTGACAAAACTTGAAGACCAGATCGTCACCTTGGCAACGGGCGTCGCCGAAAGTGAACTCAATCCAGTCGATGAAAGTTTCGAGTTGCAAAGGGAATTGGAGCAACTCGTCAGCCCGTTCGTCTTAATGCTGAAATCGGCGACAGAAAATGCGCGGGAAATCGAACAACTCAAGCGACTCTTATTGGCGGCGAGCGAAGAAAAACAAAAGGCGGAAGATGCAATTGCGCAAATCACGCCTTTGATCGAACAGGCGCCGCAATCCGGCCCCCTTCAGAATCGGTTGCAAGTGATATTGCAGGATTGGGAAACCCGGCTGACACTGGCACAGGATCAGACAACCACGGTCCGGCAACAGCTGCACGCGCGAGAAAACGAGAAGGTCGACCCAGCCGACGTGGCGAGCAGCGCATTTACGTCCTTTTTCAGCGATCGGGGCCGCAATCTTTTTTTCGGCGTGGTAGCGTTTTTTCTCGTCCTTGTGCTGCTGCGCCTGTTGCGCCGGGTCTTGCTTGCTCTGATAGGCGCACCGCGTAACAGACGTTTCACGGTTCGTCTTTGTGCGTTGATCTACGATGCCCTGACGGTGTGCTTGGCATTTGGCACCACCATCGCGATATTCAATTTTTACAACGACTGGTTTCTCACCGGTGCCATGCTGTTGGTCTTCCTGACAATGGGATGGTTTATCCTTAAATCGCTTCCCAGCCTCTTCGAACAGGTGACATTGCTGCTCAATCTGGGAGCTGTGCAGGAAGGCGAGCGCGTGGTCATCAACAATGTGCCCTGGTGTGTGACGAAACTTGATCTCTATACCGAGCTTGAAAACCCAACCCTCCGTGGCGGGCACTATACGGTTCCTGTCCGCGAGCTGAGGGGCCAGCATTCCCGGCCGATGGACGGACGGGAAAAGTGGTTTCCGTGCGTTGAGGGGGACTGGGTGGTTCTCGATAATGGATTGTGGGCAGAAGTGATTTTACAAAGTCCGGAAGCGGTGCATCTCCGCGAGGAAGGGGGAGCCGTCACGCATTTGACCACCACAGCTTTCCTTGGAGAAAACCCCAAAAACGTCTCGCATACCTTTCGTGCCACTATAGAATTCGGCATCGACTATTCACATCAATCGGAAGCTGCTGACAAAATCCCGAAGATCATGCAAGATTATATCGATTGCAGGATACGTGAGATGTTTGGTACAGAGAATATTCTGGGGACCTATGTCAATCTGTTTCGCGCCGGAGCCTCGTCGCTGGATTTCGAAATCGAGGCTGATGTTGGCCCAAACATGGGGTACGCCTTCGAGACAATCGAACATGTGCTGGCCCGGGTCGCAGTCGAGTGCTGCACCAAGAATGGCTGGACCATCCCCTTCCCGCAACTGACAGTTCATAGGCCTTAAGTTGACCGAAAGAACAGACAGCAGCCTTTGACCCGATGCGCATCCGCCTTCGCAGTCTACTCCAGTGCGCGCTACATTACGGAAAATTTATCTCGACACTTTGTTTGCGGGGACATCCAGCATGGTCGAAGCCCCAAAAGACTACTCTTTGCGACAAGAAGAGACACCAATTACGCTGACGGCGATTGTTAACTTCACCTGTCGCGCTGACAAGTGCGCCCGGTTAGGGCGTGTTCTGTTGAAAAACTAATTGTTGTGATGAGGTTTGAAGGGTGATTCAATCCTCTCTCCCCCAAAGGAATTGGGGCAACGATCAAGCTTCGCTGCAACAACTAGTTTTTCAACGGAATAAGCCCACTTTGGGTATTGGCTGCTTCGCACTTTAAGCATGGATTGGAAACTGAGACGTGATTTCGTCGAGAGTGCGAGATTTATCCAACAACACAGATTGTAGCCGTCAGTCAGATACTAACGATGAAACAGAAATTCCGCGACGAAGCCAGAACTTGATCTTCCAACTTTCGCTCGCGTCAAATTACTGCGGTCATTATCTGAACTTTCGAACGATATTCGCCGTGTAAAAACTGGAATTCCTTTCAATATTGCCAGTTGTGCGTGCCCTTGCTGTTTTAAACACATCGCCAATGCCAATGAGGACTGGATGTTCAATGCCCAGTTTTTGAGCGCCCTTGCTAAGTTCTCCAACTGTACCCCTCCAGTGTTTTTCCTCAGGTCTGGAAATTGCCGAGATCATAACGGTAGGCGTTTGTGATGGGATGCCGTTTTCTTGAAGGCGGGTGGCGATTTTTTCTGCCATACGGCCACCCATATAGAAAATGGACGTGGTTTTGGGATCGGCGAGGTGCACCCAATTCATATCCTCCGGCAATCCGCCCCGGCGGCTGTGGCCGGTGATGAAACGAACGGACTGGGCGTGGTCGCGATGGGTGAGCGAGACGCCAAGGGCAGAAGCCATGGCAAGAGCGGATGTAATGCCCGGAACCACACTGACTGGAATATTTTCGTCCCTAAGGCGCTGAATTTCCTCGCCTGCGCGGCCAAAGACCATCGGGTCACCGCCCTTCAGGCGCACAACGTGTTTGCCGCTTTTGGCAAGCGTGACCATCATGTCGTTGATATCTTGCTGGCGGCAGCTTTGCCGGCCCCCGCGTTTGCCGACCAGCATGCGCTTTGCCTCTCGGCGCGCGAGCTCCAGGACGTCACTGGAGACGAGATCGTCAAACAGGATTACGTCTGCAGATTGAAGGGCGCGAACTGATTTCAGCGTCAGCAGTTCCGCATCGCCGGGACCGGCGCCGACCAGCGTGACGCGACCTATTCCGTTTTTAGAGGCGCTGGCGATCCGCTCGCTTTCGGCAATCAAGCGCTCGGCGCTGTTCTCATTTGCTTCGGTATCAAAAGCGCGGTCGACAAAATATTCCCAGAAGGCGCGGCGCTGAGGGCCCGGCTGAAGTCTTTCAGTCACCTGCGCACGGATCTGATGCGCGATCTGAGCCCAGCGGGACAGGGACGGGGGCAACAGTGTCTCTATCCGGCGTCTCATTGCCTGACCCAGGATCGGGGCGGCTCCGTCGGTCGAGATGCTGACAACCGCCGGTGACCGGTTGACGATAGAGCCGAACTGGAAGTCGCAATATTGAGGCCTGTCGATCACATTGACTGGAACGCCGACTTTCTTCGCGGCGTGGTAAAAAGCAGCGGCTTCCTCATCATGGTCGGCGTCGCAGATGGCAAGCGTCATGCCGGTGAAGCTGCGTTCGGACCAACTGTCACTATACCATTGATATTTTTCGCGGTTTTCCGGATCTTCGATCAAAGTCCGGAAGGATGTACCCAGTTCTTCCGCAATGACAATGACCGTTGCCCCGGCGGCTGCCAGTAATTGGCCTTTCCACGCAGCGGCATCGGACCCGCCGGCAAGCAGCACCTTCTTTCCGGCAAGTTTGTAGAACACGGGCAGCACCGCCAGATCGCCGATCGGCGGGCGCTGCCGACTTCTCGATTTTGCTTCACTCCGCTGCGATGAGACAATGCGCATTGATGACCTCCGTGATTTCCGCTCGGCAGGAGCCGCAATTGGTTCCCGCGCCGGTCGCGTTGCCGACTGCATCGACCGACAGGCACCCTGCCCGCGCTGCATCGGCAATCTGATTGAGGCCGACCGACAGGCAACTGCAGATGATGGCCCCCTTGTCCAGCATGTTGGCGGCAGGACGCCCGGCAAGAACAGGCCAGCGAGCGGTCTTGTCCTTGAACTCTGCACTCAGCAGGTCCGATGCCCAGCTTCTTGAGACAGGAACGGGCCGGGTACTCAGATAGGCGGCGGCTTCCAGTCTGTCCTCGTTGAAACCGGCGGTCTGCCAGAAACCGGTAAAACGATCTGCTGCTTCAATGACATCGCCAATGTTTGGCGAGACCAGATCGCGCAGGAAGGCAGAAGCATCGGCGAGCTCTTTCAAAAGGGCAAATTCGAGCCGCCAGCCGCCGACCGTGCGGGCAATGGCCCAGTAATCGAACGTTTCGGTCCGTGGCTTTTCCTGGCTGATCATGAAACCGTGATAAGCTCCTGCGACTTTTTCAAGCGCAACTTCTGCGCCTTTCAGGGCGGGCTGTCCGGACACCGGATCGGTCACCGGATCGACCAGCGCATCGACGCGCCCGCTGGAGGCGGTCATGGCAGTCCAGTGCATGGGAACGAAGACCGTACCCGGTTGCTGGTCGGCTCGAACCATTGCCCGGACGATCATGCTGCCGCGCGCGTTGTGGAGGCAAACAAGGTCGGCATCGACAATCTTAAGGCGATTTGCGTCTTCAGGATGGATCTCGCAATAGGGTTCAGCGAGATGTCCGGATAGGCGCGGGCTCTTTGCTGTCCGGGTCATTGTGTGCCAGTGGTCGCGCACGCGGCCCGTATTCAGTATGAATCGATCCGAAACAGACCGAGGCTGTGGCGGTGCTACCGGAATGAAGCGCGCCTTTCGATCAGGCGTAAAAAAGCCGCCGCCGGAAAAAAAGCGTCGAGGTGCCCGATCAATGCTACTGCCGGATTGCGGCCATTGGAAGGGGACGAACCCGTCGTAAGTATCGTTGTCTATAGCCGTGCAGGCGGCGAGATCGAGATCGCGACTCCCGTCATTTTCAAAGGCTGTCAGCGCTGCGTGCTCGCGGAAGATCTCGGCGGGGCTGTTCCAGCTAAACGCATCGGGCCAGCCCATGCGCTTTCCGACTTCAGCCATCTGCCACCAGTCGGCGGTTGCTGCACCAGGTGCGGGCAGGAACGCGCGTTGACGTGAGATGCGGCGTTCAGAATTGGTGACCGTGCCGTTCTTTTCGCCCCAAGCGAGGGACGGGAGCTTTACATGGGCATGGCGCACTGTGTCGGTTTCCGCCATGACGTCAGATACAACGACAAATGGACAGTGGCGGATCGCGTCTTCCACCGCATCGGCATCGGGCATGGAGACAGCCGGATTGGTCGCCATGATCCACAGCGCCTTGATGCGCCCATCTGCAACGGCCTGAAACATATCGATGGCTTTCAGGCCGGGCTTGTCAGCAATGGCCGGAGAACCCCAAAAACGTTGAACGCGGTTGCGATGGATCGGGTTTTCGATATCCATATGGGCGGCGAGCATATTTGCCAGGCCGCCGACCTCTCGGCCACCCATGGCATTGGGCTGACCGGTCAGGGAGAATGGCCCCATGCCGGGGCGTCCGATGCGGGCGGTTATGAGATGACAATTGATGATCGCGTTGACCTTGTCGGTCCCGCCGGCGGATTGATTGACCCCCTGGCTGTAGCAGGTGACTACCTTTTCGGTGCCCCCAAACAGCCGATAAAATGCTTCGATTTCGGTTTCCTGGAGGCCTGAGACGTCAGCGACTTTCTGAACGGTCCAGGCCGACGCTTCTTTAAGAGCACCGTCAACGCCGTTTGTGTGCTCCTCGACCCAGCTTTGAGCAACACCGTCTTCTTCGTTTAACCAGGTCAACAAACCGTTGAACAGTGCCGCGTCGGCATCCGGCTGAAGTGCAAGATGCATATCGGCAAGGTCGACGGTTTTGGTGCGCCGGGGATCGATGAGAACGACCTTGAGACCCGGCCGCTTGGCTTTGGCCGTCGCTATGCGCTGATAGAGAACCGGGTGACACCAGAGCAGGTTTGAGCCGACCAGAACGATGACGTCTGCCTCTTCAAGATCCTCATAGGTTCCCGGCACCGTATCCATTCCGAAGGCGCGCCGGTGCCCGGCAACCGAGGACGCCATGCAAAGCCTTGAATTCGTGTCGATATTCGCTGACCCGATGAAGCCCTTCATCAGTTTGTTGGCAACATAATAATCTTCCGTCAGGATCTGCCCGGAAACATAGAAGGCGACGCTGTCCGGTCCGTATTCCCTGATCGTATCGGCAAAGCGATCTGCGACCGTATTGAGTGCCCGGTCCCAGTCGGTGGGCCTGCCGTTGATTTCCGGATACAGCAACCGTCCGTCAAGATCGACCGTTTCGCCCAGTGCCGAGCCCTTTGAGCACAGCCGCCCGAAATTCGCCGGATGATCCGGATCCCCTTCGACGGAAATCGAGCCGTTCGACTGGCGCCTGGCAAGCACCCCGCATCCGACCCCGCAATAGGGGCAAGTGGTTTTGACCATGCCGGTCATCAGAGCCCCAGCAGAACGGTTTCGCCGTCCAGCCGCACGGGGAACGAGCGGGTTTCGCCCTCGTCGGCCCCTTGCGCCTGTCCCGTTTCAAGTGAGATCACCCAGTTATGCAGTGGACAGGTCACACAGCCGTCATGCACGATGCCCTGCGACAGCGGTCCGTTCTTGTGCGGACACTTGTCTTCAAGCGCGAACAATCGGTCATCCATGGTCCTGAAGATGGCGATACGTATGTCGCCGTTTTGAATGCAGCGCGCACCGCGCCGTGGAATATCGCCGAGGGAGCCGACGGCAATCCAGTGATGGGCCATGACATTCATTCCGCTGCCTCCAGCTTGAGGGTCGCCATCGGGTTGAATTCGTGTTTGTCCTTGCCGGAAACCCGTTCGTCCCATGGGTCCACCTGAGCGAATTTCTGCGAGAACACAAATCGATCAAAATAGGCTTTTCGCTTTTCAGGATCGTCCATGATCTGGGCGCGAACTTCGTCGTAGCCCACGCGTTTGGCCCACTTGTAAATCCGTTCCAGATAGCGGCCCTGCTCGCGATACATCTGGACAACAGCACAGATGTATTCGAGCGCTTCGTCCTCCGTTTTGACCAGACCCAGGACCTCAGTGCCCTTGATGTCCAGACCAGCGGCACCGGCAAAGTGGATTTCAAATCCGGAATCGACGCAGATCACGCCGACATCCTTGCAGGTCGCTTCCGCGCAGTTTCGCGGGCAGCCTGACACAGCCAGCTTGACCTTGGCAGGTGTCCACGAGCCCCACATGAATTTTTCAAGGCGTATGCCAAGACCGGTGGAATCCTGCGTGCCGAACCGGCACCAGTTTGAGCCCACGCATGTTTTGACGGTCCGTAGCCCCTTGGCGTAGGCATGCCCTGAGACAAACCCTGCTTTGCCCAGATCCGACCAGACTTCGGGCAGGTCTTCCTTTTTTACGCCCAGCATGTCGATGCGCTGCCCGCCGGTCACCTTCACGGCAGGGATGTCAAATTTGTCGACCACGTCAGCAATCGTTCGGAGTTCAGCTGAAGAGGTCATGCCGCCCCACATTCGGGGCACCACAGAGTACGTGCCATCTTTCTGGATGTTGGCGTGCACACGCTCGTTGATGAAGCGCGACTGATAGTCGTCGGCATAGTCGTCCGGCCAGTCGCTGACGAGATAGTAGTTGAGCGCCGGGCGGCACTTGGCGCAGCCGCAGGAGGTTTTCCACTCCAGTTCCTGCATCACCGCGGGGATGGATTTCAGCGCCTTGGCCTTGATCAGCCGGCGCACGTCATCATGGCCAAGATCAGTACAGCCGCACATTGGAGTGACCGCCGCAGGATTGTAGCTGTCGCCGAGTGTCAGCTGCATAAGCTGCTCGACCAGTCCGGTGCACGTGCCGCAGGAGGATGAGGCCTTGGTGTGAGCACGAACGCCATCCAGCGTCGTCAGGCTTTTCTTTTCGATGGTTTCTAGGATCCTTCCCTTACAAATGCCGTTACAGCCGCAGATTTCCGCATCATCCGGCAAGGCTGCAACGGCCGCCATAGGGTCCAGCGGGGCACTCCCCTGGTAGGCCTGGCCGAAGATCAGTGTCTCGCGCATCTCCGAGACATCGGTTCCTTTCTTGAGGAGATCGAAGAACCAGGGGCCGTCGGCAGTGTCGCCATACATAACGGCGCCGATGATCTTGTCCTCCTGCAGGACAAGTCGCTTGTAGATCCCGGCCGATCCGTCGCGCAGAACGATCTCCTCGCGATCATCATCTTCAGCAAAATCGCCGGCGGAATAAAGATCAATGCCGGTGACCTTCAGCTTGGTTGCTGTAACCGATCCCCGATAGGCTGCTGTCTGTTCGCCGCACAACTGGGCCGCAATCACTTTGGCCATATCGTAAAGCGGTGCAACCAGACCATAACAATTGCCCCGGTGCTCGACACATTCACCAAGCGCAAAGATATCCGGATCATCGGTCAGCATGGTATCGGAGACAACAATGCCCCGATTGACAGAAAGACCGGTGTTTTTGGCAAGATCCGTTGCAGGGCGAATACCGACGGCCATCACGACCATCGACGCCTCAAGCCTGACCCCGTCTTCCAGCTCCACGCCGACCACTTTGCCCTCAAAACCGAGGATCTGTTTGGTGTTGGCTTCAGTCAGAACGGTAATGCCCATCTCCTCGACCGCTTTTTCAAGCAGATATCCGGCAGCCGGGTCGAGTTGACGTTCCATCAGTGTGGGCATCAGGTGCAGCACCGTTACGCTCATCCCTTGAGCCTTCAGGCCTGCGGCGGCTTCAAGTCCAAGCAGCCCACCACCGATCACGACAGCATGGCCTTTTCCCGCTGCGACCTCGATCATGCTTTCAACATCATCCAGGTCGCGATAGGTCAGAACGCCGTCAAGATCATGCCCGGGTATAGGGATGATGAAAGGGTTTGATCCCGTTGCGATGACAAGCTTGTCGTAAGAGGCGGTGACCCCGTTTTCGGCCTTGACGGTTTTGGCGGCGCGGTCGACAGCGCTGACACGTGCCATCTTGTGCAGTGTAACGCCATGCTCCTCATACCAGGCCTCATCATGGGTGATGATATCTTCATAGGCCTTTTCGCCGGACAGGACCGGCGAGAGCATAAGCCGGTTGTAGTTTACACGCGGCTCGGCGTTGAAAATCGTGACATCGTAAAGGTCTGGCTCTTGTTCGAACAGATGATCGAGCATCCGGCCCGGTGCCATGCCGTTGCCGACGATGACGAGTTTTTGTTTTTTGCTCATGGTATCACTCCGCTGCATCCATGGAAGCCGTTTTGGATTGACGGGCAATCCGTGCGGCACGTTTTTCGGAGATGGATTTGAGTTGATCCTCAGACGGGTCAGCGCCGCCCTCGTAAGCTTCCAGAAACTCCAGAAGTTCTTCACGGTAAGCGTAGTAATCGGGGTGGGTGATCAGCGCCTTGCGCGAACGCGGGCGGGGCAGATCGACATTCATGATGTTGCCGATCCCTGCTGAGGGACCGTTCGACATCATCACAACCCGGTCGGCCAGCAATATGGCTTCATCAACGTCATGTGTGACGCAGATCGCGGTCACCTTCGTGCGTTTCCAGACATCCATCAGCACATCCTGAAGCTCCCAGCGCGTGAGAGAGTCCAACATGCCGAACGGTTCATCCAGCAACAGAAGCTTTGGAGAGAGCGCAAAGGCTCTGGCAATGCCCACCCTTTGCTTCATGCCGTTCGAAAGATCCGAGGCTCTTTTGTGCATCGCCTCTGTCAGGCCGACACGCTGAAGGTAATATTCGACAATGTCATTGCGTTCGGACCGGGATGCACTCGGATAGACCCTGTCCACGCCCAGAGCGACATTTTCATATGCGGTCAGCCAGGGCATCAGCGAGGGTGCCTGGAACACAACGGCCCGATCCGGCCCGGCTTCTGTAATATGCGTGCCATCCAGAATGATCGCGCCTTCGGTAATCGGGTTGAGGCCTGCCGCCATCGAAAGAACAGTCGACTTGCCGCAGCCGGAATGCCCGATCAACGTGGTGAACTCGCCCTTGTTCATTTTCAGCTCAAAACCGTCAACCACAGTCAACGGTCCTTTGGGCGTGGGATAGACTTTCTTCAGCTGGGAGAAGGCAAGATATCGTTCGTCATTGACCGTTGCCGACGCCTTGACATAGGCGTCCGGCAATTTGTCTCTTTTGGCGGTGATCGGCACGACGTTCGGCAGGATGATTTCCTTTTCGGCATGCATCCCGCGTTCGGCGCCCACTGCCATCAGATAGTTGGTGATTTCCGCCCTTAGTCCGATGAAGGTTTCATCGGAATTCATATCGGCGCGGCTTCGTGGCCGTGGGATCTCGACCTTGAAATCCGGTCCCAATGTTGCCTTGGGACCCGGGTTGAGCGGCACGATCCGATCAGCGAGCAGGATCGCCTCATCGACATCATTGGTGATCAGGACGATGGTTTTCTTCTCTTTTTCGCAAATAGCCGCAAACTCGTCCTGAAGTTTTGCTCGCGTTAGGGCATCAAGGGCGGATAAGGGTTCGTCCAGAAGCAGGACTTCGGGCTGCATGGCCAGAGCGCGCGCAACCGCAACGCGCTGACGCATGCCGCCGGAAAGCTCCGAAGGTTTACGGTCCTTGGCGTGCGAAAGCCCGACCATGTCAATGTAATTGTCAGCAATCGCATGGCGCTCTGCCTTGGATTTCTTCGCAAACACGCTGTCAACGGCAAGCAGCACATTGCCTGCGACCGACAACCAGGGCATCAGCGAATAAGACTGAAACACCACCCCGCGCTCCGGTCCTGGCCCGTCAATCTCCGTGCCCTTGAAGATGGCGCCCCCTTCATCGGGTATGATCAGTCCGGCAAGCGCGGATATGAGGGTCGTTTTACCGGTGCCCGAAAATCCGACAATGGCGATGAACTCGCCCTCGGCGACTTTCAGATTGACGTCTTTCAGAACGTCTGTGCGGCCGGCCCCTTCGCCGTAGGACTTGGACAGGCCGCTGATTTCAAGAAAACTCATCTGTTCTATTCCTTTCCCGGGGGACGCTCTAGCGGTTGGCCGAGAAGGTGAAGGCCCGCTGCAGTGCATACATGACGCGGTCGAGCAGGAAGCCGATGATGCCGATGGTTAGAACCGCGACCATGATTTTCGCCAGCGATTGTGAGGAGCCGTTCTGAAACTCGTCCCAGACAAATTTTCCAAGGCCCGGGTTCTGCGCCAGCATTTCAGCGGCAATCAGCACCATCCAACCCACACCCAGAGACAAACGCAGGCCGGTGAAAATCAGAGGCAGGGACGAGGGTAGCACCACCTTCGTGATGGTCTTGTGCGTTGGAAGTTGTAGAACGCGACCGACATTCATCAGATCCTTATCGACGGAGGCGACACCGAGCGCGGTATTGATGAGCGTGGGCCACATGGAACACAGCGTGACTGTAACCGCCGAGATCAGAAGCGATTTTGGCAACCAATCCATCGGGTTGGCATAGGTGGCGGAGACGATCATTGTGACGATCGGCAGCCAGGCCAGCGGTGAGACGGGTTTAAAAATCTGAATGAGAGGGTTGATGGCCCCATTCACCGTTTTGGAAAGGCCCGAAGCGATCCCAAGCGGCACGGCAAAGATAGTGGCAATCAGAAAGCCAAGACCGACAGTGACAAGTGACGTGCCTATCTGATCAAGATAGGTTGGTTTGCCGGTGTAGGAACGCCATTTTATGCGATCAGTTTTGCCGGCCTCTTCAAGCTTAGCGTTCCGGGTGTCCTGACGTTCATAAAAGGCAGCGGCTTTCTCGCGTTCTCGCACGTGGTCGTGCCAGAGGTTGCCCGCCTGTTGCCAGACCTGCACCGGGCCGGGCACCGCCCCCAGAGAGGTTTGCACTTTGGGTGCAAGGATAGCCCAGGCCACAAGGAAGACGAGAATGCCAAGCAGCGGGATGAGCAGCACCCGCTTGAGTTCACCCATCTGTTCGCGCGGACTGTCACCGGCGGCCATTTTCAGAATCGGCACCAGCCAGGAAAAACCTAAGGCGTCAAGCCACCCGCTCGCCTTGTTTATTGCAGTAAAGAGTCTTTCCCGACCGCTGCTGATCTCCGGTGCGGAGTCCGTTACGTTCGCCATAGTTCGCCTGTCCTTAGAGAATAAGGGGGTTGTCCGACCGGACGTGGTGTCGCGCGCGCCCGGCTGTTTTTGTCTTTTTATGGGTTTCAGCCCCCGACCACATCATCGCCCTTGAGGCCGATAGTGAGCGACTTCAGATAATCGTTCGGGGTGCGGCCGTCATAGGCAATGCCGTCGATGATGTCTCCGGCAGGTGTCGGTGCCCGGTAACCGTCGGTATCCCACGGAAAGTCGGCTTCATCGACGTGGCCCTCTTCAACCAGCATCTTGGCGGCTTTGAGGTAGATTTCCGGTTGATAAACGGACCTGGCAACCTCGTCATACCAGTTGTCCGACTTGGCTTCGTCAATCTGACCCCAGCGGCGCATCTGCGTAAGATACCAGACTGCATCGGAGTAATAGGGATACGTCGCGTAGTAGCGATAAAAGACATTGAAGTCCGGTACAGCGCGCTTGTCGCCTTTTTCATATTCGAACGTACCCGTCATTGAGTTTGCAATGACTTCCGCGTCCGCGCCCACATATTCGGAGCGGGCCAGTATTTCTACCGCTTCCATCCGGTTGGCGTTGTCGTTTTCGTCCAGCCACTTTGCTGCCCGTATCAACGCTTTGGTGAGAGCAAGCGTCGTGTTCGGATTCTCTTCGGTGAATGCCTTTGTCAGGCCGAAGACTTTTTCCGGGTTGTTCTTCCAGATCTCATAATCGGTGATAACCGGAACGCCGATGCCCTTGAACACGGCAGCCTGGTTCCAGGGTTCGCCCACGCAATAGCCGTGAATTGTTCCGGCTTCCATCGTTGCCGGCATTTGTGGCGGTGGCGTTACCGAAAGCAGTGCATCGGCGCCAATCTGGCCGGATATGTCGGTCGGAGAATAGAAGCCGGGATGAATGCCACCTGCTGCGAGCCAGTAACGAAGCTCATAATTGTGGGTCGAGACCGGGAACACCATGCCCATATTGAAGGGCTTGCCCTCTTCTTTGAATTGATCGACCACCGGTTTCAGGGCAGAAGCGGAAATCGGGTGGATCGGCTTACCTTCGGCATCCGTTTCGATATGCGGCTTCATCATTTCCCAGATTTCATTGGAAACGGTGATGCCATTGCCATTCAGGTCCATGGAGAATGGAGTCACAATATGCGCTTTGGTACCGAAGCCGATGGTGGCGGCAATCGGTTGACCCGCCAGCATATGCGCGCCGTCAAGTTCACCGGTGATGACGCGGTCCAGCAGAACTTTCCAGTTTGCCTGAGGCTCAAGAGTTACGAAAAGACCTTCGTCTTCGAAATACCCTTTTTCGTAGGCAACGGCGAGTGGCGCCATGTCGGTCAGTTTAATAAAACCGAATTTCAGCTCATCTTTTTCGACATCCAGTATTTCAGCGGCAGCGGATATTGGGCCCGTCAAAGCGATCCAGGATGCGGTCGCGAATGCGAGCAATGTGCTGCGTGTTAATTTAATCCCTGTCATTTTGTCGTTCCTGCATAAGCTACGGGACAAAAAAAGCCGCTGAATCGGCTCGGTGTCGCAGGGAGGAGGTGCGAGGTACCAACCGGTTCAGCGGCGTTGCTGTTGTGCGATGACCCGTCGTTGGATCACGTAAGCCTTGGGAGGCTGATGTAATAAGAGCAACATGCGTGCCAGTTTGCAGAAATCGCGATTTTTAGGGGTTTTTCTTTATGTCGAGAAAACACAGGTAGTCTGATGCTGCTGAGTTGCACAGTGCTCGTGCAGCCAGTGCATACTTTTTTTGCAGCGCACCAAAATTCACCCTGAGAAGACCTCAGGAGGCGCTCCTTTGGCTTTCAATATAGGCATCGACCTGGTCGGGATCGAAGGTTCGGCCATCGAAAAATCCGTCCGGACCGAGGATCAGGGCACCGCCTGTGGCACCAACCGGAACCGCCTCACGCAACGCCCCTTCGACCTTTGAGCTGGCGGAGGGGAGAACCGCGCCAATATCTGCAAGCGCGCTGCGATAAAGATCCGGACGATAGGTACGGAGCGCTGTTTCCGCGGACGTCCCCGTATGTTCAAGCATGCCCCAGCGCACCATCTGGGTGTAGAACCACAAGGCATGGCTCTGCCAGGGGAAGGTTGCCGCTTTTTCAAAAGGTTCAAACCCTGCTTCTCCGGAAAGGGCTGCTTCGACAATCGGTTGCTCCAGAGCGAGATAGTCGGGTCGAGTCAGAATTTGTGCAAGTTCGGTGCGATTGTCCTGATGTGTGCACCAGCGGGCCGAGGCGTAGCATGCCCGCAGCAAGGCGGCGACAGCTTCGGGGTGTGCGTCTATCACCGAGGCGGGAACACCCAGGACCTTTTCCGGGCTGGAGGCCCAGATGGCGTGTTTGGTTGTCAGAACCTGTCCGGTTCCGGAAGCCAGGGCCACGCTGTTCCAGGGTTCGCCAACACAATACCCGTCGAGCCGTCGCGCTGCGAGCGCATCGGCCATCAACGATGGTGGTAGGATCAGGATGTCTATGTCGTTATCGGGCTGAATTCCACCTGCCGCAAGCCAATAGCGCAGCTCCAGATTGTGCGAGGAAAACGGGTGCACGACACCTAAACGCAGCTTCGCCTCTCCATTTTCGTTCCGATTCTTTACGATCTTTTTCAATTGGTTGACGGCATCGGTCGGACCATTTGCCACCTCCAGCCCACAGGCATCGAGCAATTCGGGAGAAACCGTCACCGCGTTACCCCCAAGCCCCAGAGCCATCGGCGCATAGATCCGCTGATCGAACGGGGTCAGGCCCAGATTGCTGGCAAGCGGCATCGGTGCCAGCATATGGGCAACGTCAAAATGGCCGATCGACAGGCGATCGCGAATGTTGGCCCAGGACGTTTCGCGCACAAGGTGAAGATCGATGCCCTCCGTTTCGGCAAATCCCTTTTCCCTGGCCACAATCAGGACGGATGCGTCGATCAGTGGAATGAAACCTGCGACAATCTGGTGCATATCGGTCACTCTTTCTCCGTACCCAACAACGAAGCGGATAGGAGCAGGCTTTCGGCCACTTCCACTATCTTCCGGTTCTGGTTCATGGCGGATTTCCGCAGGAGAGCATAGGCCTCGTCCTCGTCCAGTCCCCGGCTTTTCATGATCAGTCGCTTCGCCTTGTCGACAGTGGTCCGGTCCGCGAGAGCAGATTTTGCCGTTTCAAGCTCCCGTTCCAGTCGCGAAAATGCGTTGAAGCGCGTCACGGCCATTTCCATGATCGATTTGATCCGGTCCTGCCGGAAGCCATCAACAATATAGGCGGAAACTCCAGCCTCGATGGCCTGTTCCATCGATTGTCTGTCTGAGCGGTCAACGAACATCGCAACAGGTTTTTTCACCGCACGGGTGATCTGCAGCATGTTCTCCAGCATGTCACGGTTGGGGTTGCCCAGATCCATCACAATCACGTCCGGCTCGCAGTCAACAATGCGGACCGCAAGCCGCTCTGTTTCCGTCAGAATAGTCACATCCAGATAGCCTTCCGACCGCAGACCGTCCTCTATGATGGCCGC
Source organism: Stappiaceae bacterium (assembly GCA_039976075.1). GTDB lineage: Bacteria > Pseudomonadota > Alphaproteobacteria > Rhizobiales > Stappiaceae > JBDWFY01. The sequence continues at coordinate 691,170 of JBDWFY010000013.1, read as the reverse complement.
GCGCGCAGGGTTCGTATCGATCACCAGAATGGAAGGGTCGAATTCATTCATGCCTTTATTTTGCACATGCTCACATATTGTGCAATGCAATATCTTTTCGGCACGAGATAGCGATGCATAAGGTGAATTTTGGTGAATTGAATGGCAACTCACGGCACAAGAATCTTTAGTTGTTGTTCATTTGAAAAGGTTGAAATTGGGGAAGCCGTGCAGTGTGAGTTGAATTCAGGCCGAACGGCTGCTTCTTGGCTGGCCCTTTGTCTCACATTACGGTCAAGCGATCCACTGGAATGTAGGGCTTCGGCTAAGGTCCGTTTCCGGGATCTAGCGGCCGATAGAAATATTGTGCTTTTGAAGTAGTATCTATGTCCGCTTTTAAGATGATGCACTGCGAAGCTAAGTAAATAGCGTAATGTCGGCAAAGGGCCGTGAATTCCATTCACACCTTGTGGGTGTTGTGCTGCAACAAACCGTCGGAAAGAGCCCAAATTAGCAGTTGGCCTCGTGTCGCAGATTGAACTGCTGAATGCCGACGCCGCCGTCAAATTCGGCCCAAATCGAACTCAATAAAGTCAACCAGTTTTACCCTTTTTCATTCCCTCAATAGTTTGCTATTTTGCTCTGAAGTGAGGGAGATATGGCAAATTCCGTTGGTGCTTGGCTGAAGGAACTCGAACTTGGCGCGTACGAACAGGCGTTCGAGGAAAACCAGCTTTTATTGGAGCATCTGCCGGACCTGTCTGAACAGGACCTAAAAGAATTGGGTGTCTCTGCAATGGGTCATCGCAAGACACTGATGCGAGCCATCGCTGCCCTGTCCAACGAAAACGCTGAGGCAACAGGCGTAAATCCGGCCTTAACATCATCATCCGACGATTCAAAGCATGCAGAACGCCGCCAGCTGACGGTGATGTTCGTTGATCTTGTGGGTTCGACGGCGCTGTCAGGTGAACTCGATCCCGAAGAAATGCGTGAAGCGATAACCGTCTTTCAGAACACAGTTGCCGGGGTGGTGACGCGTTACGATGGCCACATCGCCAAATATATGGGGGATGGCGTACTATGTTATTTTGGTTGGCCTCGTGCCCACGAAGATGACGCCGAACGTGCTGTTAGAGCAGGGCTTGCAATCATGCTCGCTCTCAAAGGGCTATCAGCAGCAAATGGACAGGCACTCGTGGCGCGTTCGGGTGTGGCTACTGGCTTGGTGGTCGTCGGCGATCTGATAGGTGAAGGTGCGGCTCAAGAAGAAGCCGTGGTAGGGGAAACGCCAAAACTCGCCTCAAGACTGCAGTCTTTGGCCGAACCGGGTCAGGTAATTTTGGCGGACTCCACACGTCAGTTGGTCGGGAGCGTCTTTAATTTCATCGACTTGGGTGAGCATGAACTAAGAGGCATCGCCGGCCTTACAAAGGCATTCACGGCACTCGGTGAGCACGTGGCGGAAACCCGATTTGCTGCCCGGCAATCAAAACAACAATATTCGCTTGTTGGCCGCAAGCAAGAACTGGCCCTACTTCAGGACCGATGGCTTCAGGCAAAAGCCGGCGAAGGGCAAATGGTTCTTCTTTCTGGTGAAGCAGGAATCGGAAAATCCCGCATTGTGAGCGACCTGATTGATGCTTTGTCACACGAAGATTATGTGCGCATCATTTATCAATGTTCACCTTATCACAGCGACTCTGCACTCTATCCAGCGGTACAGCAACTGACCCATGGGGCAGGCATTGCCAACAGTGATGGCCCAGACACGAAATTGAACAAACTGGAGGCCCTGCTTAAAAGATCTTCGAGCGACGTTTCCGATGCTGCCGCGATAATTGCCAATTTGCTGGGTATCGAAGCTGATGGCCGCTATGGTCCAGTGGCTCTTTCACCTCCACAACTGCGCGCAAAAACATTCGAGGTCCTGATCAATCAGCTCTTTGGATTGAGCCGGACTGCACCCGTGTTGTTTCTGCTGGAGGACGCCCACTGGATTGATCCGACAACCCTGGAACTGATCGAACAAACGGTATCCCGAATTGAACATTTTCCGGTGCTAATTCTGATAACCGCGCGCCCGACATTTTCCCATCCGATTACGGGGCACCCCATTGCGACACGCCTGACCTTAAACCGTGTGGGCCGCGAGCAAACACTGGCCATAGTCAACAACATAACCGGTGGCAAGATTTTACCCCCGACGGTGCTTGAAGAAATCGTGGCCAGAACTGACGGCGTTCCACTGTTTGTCGAAGAGTTGTGTAAGACGTTGCTTGAATCAGGAATGCTCCGCGAAACCGAAACCGCCTTCGAGCCGGCAGGTTCTTTGGAGAATCTGGAGATCCCCAGTTCACTGCACGATTCGCTCATGGCCCGGCTGGATCGCCTCCAACCGGTCAAGGAAGTGGCCCAGATGGCCTCGTGCATTGGTCGCGAATTTTCGTTTGAGTTGCTTGCTTCGCTTTCGCCATTGTCCAAAGACAAACTGAGAGACGCTCTCGAAAAACTCATCTCCGCTGAATTACTTTTCCGCCGCGGTACGCCACCGACGGAAAGCTACATATTCAAACATGCGCTGGTACGGGATGCAGCCTATGAAAGCCTGTTAAAGTCGAAGCGCAAGACCTATCACGCCAATCTTGTCAATGTGTTGCAGAAAGAAGCAGGACCTGCTCCCGAGATCATTGCTCATCACGCTACAGAGGCTGGTTTGATAGATCAGGCCGCGGCCAGCTGGCTGATGGCGGGACGATTGGCTATCAGTTCTTGTGCTTTTAGTGAAGCTATCGCGAATCTGGAAAACGGCCTGGAGGTTTTGGCCGGCAAAACCGACTCTCCTGAACGGCTGAACCACTTGATTGAATTTCATTCAGCTTTGGGAGTGGCGACAATTTCATCGCTGGGTTATGGCGCTCCTGAGGTGCAGCAGCATTTCGAACGCGTATTGGACCTCAGTCAGAAGACAGGAGATTCTTCAAAGCAATTCATCGCCCTACACGGATTGTGGTGGTATTCTTTTACAGCCCAATCTGTCGAAAGGGCCGGAGAATTGGGTCTTGAACTGCTTTCTCTCGCCAAGCAATCCCAAAGGAACGACTGGGAAATCATGGCTTGCCGTGCGTGTGGCTACGGTAGCTGGCTATCCGGTGACTTTGCATCGGGTTTGGAGACCTACAGGCATGGTGTATCGCTGTCAGATTCCGCCACTCAGGAAGAATTGGCATCGCGTTTTGGTGGAGCAGCGCCGGGAATTGCTCTCAACGCAGTGGGAGCGCATTGCCTTTGGAGCCTTGGCTGGCCCGATCAAGCTTTGGAAGTTGCGCAACGCAATTTGGTATTGCTTCAAGCATTAAATCATGAAGTCAGCGAGTGCTTTGCCTATATTGTTCTGGGCCAGATCAATCAACAACGCGGTTCAGTTTCGGAAGTGAACCGGTTTGCGGAACAAGTGTTGAATGTTGCCGAAAGCCTTTCGTTTCCACTCTATGCGGGCTGGGCGAAACCTCTGTTCGGTTGGGCCAATTTCAAGGCGGTTGCCAATGCAGATTGAATAACAATGATCCAGGAAGGTATTCAGCTCTCAGACAATACAGGTACCATTGTTCTGGGAAGCAACTGGCGGGGTTTACTGGCAGAAGCCTGCCTTGAATTTGGGGAGCTTGATTTATGTGGGAAAACGTTGGATGAGGCCGAAGCCCTTCAGTTGAAATTGGGTGAGGGGTTATGGGCCGCTGAAATTTCACGGCTGCGGGGAAGTCTACATCTGGCCAACAACGACACTCAGCTTAGTGAGCGGTGTTTCCAAAAGGCAATTTCAATAGCCAAAGAGCAAAAGGCAAAGTCCTGGGAACTGCGTGCTTCGACTTCCTTGTCACGCCTATGGGCAGAGACCGGAGACCGCCAGAAAGCCCGGGATTTGCTGGAGCCTTTGTATAACTGGTTCACAGAAGGATTCGACACAGTCGATTTGAGAGAAGCTCGTCAGCTTCTTGATGAACTTGGATAGGCGAAATTATCCTGTTTGATGCCACGTAACTTTGTTACAAAATTGAGGGCTCTTAAAAAGAACTATGCTGCACTCCGCACAGATGTCTGCAAGCTGCACGATGGACACGGGACATCCTGTGTTCTCTGGAAGCATCCGTTTATGACCAACTTTGGCTGTCTGGTTTCAACCTATCTCCCGATCATCCATTTACCCGTGGGCTAGAACGCTTGAAATGCGAGGGCGAACATCACGTCGTGAACCATGTCACGGGCTTGGTCATCCCGCACACAGATTGTGCCGACGTCACACCCGACTGAATTTCTGTCCAGTTCTGTATGGTTGTTTTGGTGAAGTTAGTATTTGGCCACCTATATTTCCAGAGTCCCGGGCCCGCAGGGACGGGCGTGGTCATCAGCATGAGGACAACTATTAGCTGAATCAGGCGGTGCTTCATCACCCTCCCATATGCCAAGCGGATTGGACGCGTGATGCATGTCCGCGTAAGAGCCGCATGGCCAAGCCACGATATTGACAGATCGCGGCTGTTGGGGCACTCGCGGCAAACGGCAAGTTTGTCCCGCTTTGCGGCCATCTGGATGAAACGCGATATAGTTCCGCTCCGAGCCCACTTTACCGGATGCTGCGTTGCGCACGAATGGCAGCTTTGAGGTTATCAAGGTGCCGAATGGGTAGCCTTGAAGTAGCCCGATTGCACCACGTCTTCAGTCTCAGAATGATCGGGCAATACCGTTGCAAAACCGTCGATAACTTGATTTCTAAATTCGGCTAAATCAGCCATCTCAGGCGAATTATAGAATTCGAGAGCTGCTTCAAAGCTAGCGAATTCATAAACGACCATACTTGAGTAAGAAGTTGATCCAATGAGAGTTTTAACCGGACTAGCTACGATCAGTTCGCCTCCGTACTTCTCGACGATAGGAAGCGACTTTGGGCCTAGCTCGTCGATGCGAGACCTATCGATAATATTGTAATGGTGAAGAACGTAACCTGCCATTTCGAAAATCCTAAATACATGGGTTTAGTCAGCACCTACATCACTTTATCGAAAATGCACACCGGCCATTCGAGACGTCTTACCCAATGAACGCAAAGTCCGCGCAGTGGACAGTCAAACATCATGCAACGGACGTCCACTTCCCCGCCCAATTCACATTAGCAGTGTTCAGAATACGTCCGGCGCACGAGATCTTTGGAGCGGGCACACTTTGCGTGCGGTCACTAAGATGCACCTGAGTAGATTGAGATACCTGCAGTTGGAATTTTGGTGGTGACCAAGTGGTGACTCGTGTTCCAAATAGCGGTGCGGCGCAAAATGAAAACAATTCTACATCATTGTATTCATTGAGTAATTTGGTGCACCCGACAGGATTCGAACCTGTGACCTCTGCCTTCGGAGGGCAGCGCTCTATCCAGCTGAGCTACGGGTGCCAAGGCAATAGGACCAAGTGTCCTGCCAAAATCACGTCTCCACATAACCGATCACGATTTAATCGGCAATTGATTTCTCGAAAATGGCTCTGCCATTTTCCATCAGCCTGCACCATTCGTTCTTGCGAATTTCGATCGCGCTAACCGGCGACCGGCAGATTGATTTGCCGCCAGGTTGCCAGTCCAACGACGCCGAGCATGGCCAGGGCCATCAGGACATTGATGACAAGCTGCGTCTCTGGCGCCAGGTTGAGGCGGTGAAGGGAAACGCCCGCAGCGAGCCACAGGATATGAACCGGTATCCAGATTAGATTGATAACGAGGAATTTAAGAGCGATCTCCGCCTGAAGCGCACCCTGCCAAATAGGAAATCCGGTAAACATGGCGGTGTTGACCGCATAGGCTTTCGGATTGATGGCCTGAAGCATCAAACCGCCTATGAATCCAGGTGGTTTTGGGGCTCCGATAAAGGAAAGTTTCGTTCCTGAAAAAGCAATTTTATAGGCGAGAAACAACAGGTAGCAGGCAGACGCCCAGAAGAGGATGGTCCGAATAACCGGATCGGACAACAAAACCGCGGCCAGTCCACTGACAACCGCCAACGCAACAAGATTGGTGCCCACACATAACCCGCAGACATAAACCAGCCCCTCCTTGTAACCGTAACCGGACCCGACGCCCGCTGTTGTCAGAACACCCGGCCCAGGCGTGATCAGCAGCAGAAAAACGGCCAGAACGAATGTGAGCATCAATTGAAAGTCCGAATTGGCGGGGCGGTAAGGTGGGCTCGCAGGCAGGCTATCTGGATCATCTTGCCACATTTACCGAAATTCGGCTGACAAAATCTTCCCGGATTATCGTTTGGATGTTCGGCGTTTTTCCGTTTTCATAATAGCGCGAATGCGAGCCTTTACAGACGCTGCTTCCGATTCAAGTCCCTTTTGCAGCATGGGGCGTACCATATCCTGATATTCTGCATGTTGGCACGATAACGCATAGAACCCGTTATAGGCCCAGGCCCGAACAAACTTGTTTTCGCTTGAGATGCACTTCTTCAGGAAAGACTCCAGTAGATGCTTATCCGCAGCGGCGATTTCCAGATAGGGCACACACTGCAGTGCGTGCAGTTGCGCGCTCCAGTGTTTCAGGGTCGCAAGCTGCTGCATGAACGCGCCATCAGTTGCGCGGTCAAGAGTTCCGTCACGCTCAAGATAGTCTTTCAGAAGCCAGGACGCACCATTCTGAAGAGCCGGCTCTGTAAGAAACGAGACAAGTTTGGTCGCGAACGCGTCCTCGGAACCGAAACGAAAAGACAGCTGCTTGAGGAAGGCCGTTGATGTGCCGTCCAAGACCAACAATTGTTGCTTCAAATCATTCATTAATCCGCTTCAGCCCTCGCTCTTCCTCTAATTCTGGCCACGGTGTTGTGACTGGCAAGTGAAAAATGAAAGATGATAGCTTAGCCTTAAAATCTCAGGAGGGATTTTTATGCTTCAATCCTTTCATCGGACATTTGGGCAGGGCGTTCTGGCCGTTGCGCTGGCGATGGCTGCCAGCAACTTTGTTGCGGCAGCTGAAAATGCCCCCGCCGACTGGACGTCCGAATGGCCGAAAACCGACTTCTCGAAAAACACTATTTCCTTTGATGAAGTCCTGAGTGGCGGTGTGCCCAAAGATGGTATCCCGGCACTGTATCGCGTCGAAATGCTGCCTGCCGCAGAAGTGTCCGGATTGGATCCAGCAGAACCGGTGGTTACCGTGAAGATCGGCGAAGCACCCGCTCGAGCCTATCCAATCCGCTATCTGACCTGGCATGAAATCGTCAATGACGATCAGGCTCCCATTCCGATCGCCGTAACGTTCTGCCCTCTTTGTAATTCGGCTCTTGTTTTCGACCGGCGTGTTGACGGCCAGGTCCTCAGTTTCGGGGTCTCTGGCAAGCTCCGGCACTCCGACATGGTGATGTATGATCGCCAGACCCAGAGCTGGTGGCAGCAATTTACCGGCGAAGCAATCGTCGGCGAACTGACCGGTGCAAAGCTGGATCTCGTTGTCAGCTGGATGGAGAGTTGGGAGGGCTTTAAAAACCGGGAGTCTGCCGGTCTTGTCATGCAGGAACCAACGGGCCATGCCCGCCCGTACGGCAACAATCCGTATGTCGGATATGACAGCAGCGGATGGCCGTTCCTCTATCAGGGCGAAAAACCTCCGCATGACATAGAGCCTCTGGCCCGGGTTATCCGTGTGGGCGATCGTGCCTGGCCGCTTGATCGGCTTGCAAAAGCCGGTGCGCCGATTGTGGAGGACGGCTTGGAAATCCGCTGGCAGAAGGGCATGACTTCAGCATTGGATGGCCAGCGCATCGGACACAGTCGCGACGTCGGACAGATCCGGGTGAAGAATGTGGCAACCGGCAGCGACGTTCCACACGAAGTGGTATTCGCCTTTGCCTTTCACGCATTCACACCCAATGGAAAATGGATGTTGGGGCGTTGAGGTCCAACCAGATTGCCCCACATCAATCGATGAGCCCGACCCTTCGGCGCCCTTCTTCGGTTTTGATCGAGAAGTCATCACCAGCGAATTCCTCCGCCCCCTCTGCACACAACCAGGCAATGGCGCGCGCAACCCACTGAGATGAGATATGGACGGAGGGGTCGAGTTGACTGACCGGATTGACCCCGGACGTCCTTATTGTCACCTGCATGTCGGTGGCAACAGTGCCCGGACTGAGACCGACAACGTGGATACCCTTGTCGCCATATTCCTTGTGGCCGCACCGGGTAAGCGACAGAACGGCAGCTTTGGACGAACAATAGTGGCTCCATCCTTCCAAAGCTCCGGTGGCCGCACCTGAACTGATATTGATGATGGTTCCAGCCTGCTGCTTTTCCATAATCGGCAGAACCGCGCGCATACCAAAATAGACGCCCTTGTAGTTGACGTCCGCGACCCGAGCCCATTCTTCCGGATCAGACTGCGCAATGCGAGCGATCGGCTCGATGAGTCCGGCATTGTTGACCAGGACATCCACGCTCCCAAAAGCTTCCTGGCAATGATCGACAGCCCTGGCAAGGTCCTCAAATTTGCTTACATCGCCGGAAACAGCCAAAGCCTTGCCACCTTCTCGGATGATGGCATCAGCATGGTTGTTTATTTCATTCTCGTTGCGCGCAAACAGGACGACGCACATCCCCTTTTTAGCCAACTCATAAGCAGTGGCGGCACCGATGCCACGGCTGGCGCCGGTGATAATTGCTGATTTTCCGGATAGATTTTTCAACGAATGTGTCCCCGCAAAACTTGATATCAGACTATGTTTTTGGTGATTGACAACGAGCTGAGCCAGCCGTGCAGACGGTAGAAATCAGCTCCTGGTTCTTTTCAAAACCACCGAAAGTTGCCAAAGCTCAAAGGCATATTTTGCACCGTCTGTACGATATAGTGCATTTAGCCGGCGATAAAACTCCGAGGCCATCGAATCCACGTCGCTTTCGTGCTTGGCAGAGGGACTGAATAGGTGTGTGTGCAACGTGGAATCGGCAAAGGCGCGTATGTAGCCGGTATAGGCATCGGCATATTTGAGCGGTTCGTCCACAAGAGCGGCAAATACATCGGACCAATTCGTGCCGGCTCGACTGACGGAGATGTCTTCGATGTCAAAGGCTGATGCGAGTTCCGGATCTGTTTCAAACGGCCGTCTTGCTTCCTCTTCAGTCATGAACCACAGCGAAAAGACAAAACCATCCGCCACGTCCCGATCAATCAGTCCCTCATCGGACATGCTTTTCGTCACAACGTGCAACGCACGATAAACACCACGGCCTGAAGCTGCGCTTCCGTTGCACTCACTCGGATCAGAAACCGCACCAAGCGTTGAAACTACAAGAAAACCGCCTGGTCTCATTTCCCGCGCCCGGCAATGCAGGAACCGGGCCCAATCTTGCCTGGCCAACGCCGCCATCTTATCTCGTGCCTCTCCTTCCAGATCTGCAAACCAGACCGTTTCGGATGCATCAAGTCGCAAGGCATGGCTGAGCCAATGACAGGCCGCAAAGCATGTGGCGAGTGCGACGGAATTGTCCGGCACCATCTGATCGTAAAACGAGCCTATTGCCGCCTCTATCCGAATTCCGTTGTGGGCATGAATGTAACCATTTGCACCTGTCGCCAATCCGAACAGCGCATTCCAGTCATTTCCAGGCTGATCTGCGTGGCATACAGCAATCGGCGCATCATCCGAAAGAGAACGATAAGCATCAATGGCGGGCCGGACTGTTTCAATTGCGCTCATGCCAGGGCCGCAACCAAAGTCCACCATGCGCATCTCCGGCTCGACAATGCCAAGCTGTTCCACCAGGCTACGAATACGATCAGCCTTGCTCGCAACCATCATCTTCTGGGCTGATGAGTTTTGATTGTAATCGACCATACCGCCGGTCGATTTTTGAGAACCTGTAGTTTGTTTTTTCACCGTCACCTGCTCCCTCTCTTGCGACCTGCAAACTCGACCTTCCACAATGCGGCCGGCTATGCAGCGCATCAAAGAAATTGACCGCACATCCAGGTTAAACCTGATGAGCGCAAACGACGCGTGCTCCACAAACAGCCAACTCAACCATCAACTGTATAGTTGAACAGGATGGGTAGATGGTCGGATCCAACCGGGCGCAAGGTGTGGGCGCTCGACGCTCTAATGCGTCCCTTGTGCATGATGTTATCAGGCTGAAGACCAAAAAGGGTTGCCCATTTTGCGGGAACTGAATCGGCAATCCAGGTTGGGCCAATATTCTGAACGGGTGAAAGCCCGCCATAAGACGCAAATTGCCGGATCAAATACGTCCATGAAGCGGAATTGAAATCGCCCGCGATCACTGCATTCTCTCCGATACCGGCAATTGACTTCTTGAGCGCGGTCACCTCCCCTGCACCCTCCCAGGGCCAGGGCCAGCTCAGATGAACGGCACCGACCGTGAAGGAAGTGTGCTCAACTTTTATCTTTGCCAGCGCCATGATGGCCCCTTCATGGCACGACCTTGATCCACCCACCATCGGCAATCTGGAATAGATGACCACTCCTCCTGAAGTTGACGACCAGTTACAACGATGAACATGCCGATAACGTTTCTCGAGGGGTTTGAGGCGCTTTTGCCAGGACCGTGTCGCCTCCACGAAAGTCAGGATATGGGCGTCAACATCATCGACCAACTGCAGTACATCGTTGGTTTGCTGATTGTGGACCCACAAATTGAGGTGCAATAACCGATATACAGATCCGTCAGCAGCTGCCCTGGCAGGTTCGGTAAATTTAGGCAACGCGCCGGCGGACATCCAGATACCAATTGCGCCGACAGTTATCCCCGACAGGGCCGTGCGTCTCCTGTGTGTAAGCAATAAACACAGTGCGGTTCCGAGCAGCAGAACCGACAGATGCAGCCGAAAATTTGATACCGCGTCCAGCCCCGGGTGCATCCACCCAAGGAACCCTGCCAGAATCACTGTGGTGAGAACCGTGGCCAAAATCCGAAACATTGATTTACCCCAGGTTGATCATAGTCATAGACGCCCGGGGAACTCATGAATGGCTGCGCCACTCCTGTTTCCCCAAAATGTCAGGGCAAGCTCATCGGATAACCCGGGCGGCTATCAGGCAAATTCGTGCAGATATTTGGTAAATTCATGCAGATACTCAGCAGTCGCGCAGCGTATCCTCGATCAGATGGTCGACGATTTTTTCCTGTGCCACACGGCTGCTCAGACCCTCGGCCGTAGCGGCTTCAAAAATCGCGATCTGACGATCAGCTGACGTTCCTTCAGCGACTATATTGCGCGAATATTCAAGTTCTTCTTCGCACTTGAAAAATGCCGCGTCCTCTGCGACCAACTCCAACAACTCTTCATGCAATTTTGCGTACGGAATACATTCCCCACGGCCAAAATCTATCAGTGATCCACCGACACCGTGTCGCTGCGCCTGCCATCGGTTTTCTTCAATCAGAAAGTTGGAATATTGACGCCAACGCTGATTGTCGCATCTCAGCCGATAGAGCATACGACAAAGACAACGAAACAGCGCCGCAATGGCGATGGTATCCTTCACACGCGTGCAGGAGTCCGAAATTCGGATCTCGAGTGTCGGAAACCGGTTTGAGGGACGCAAATCCCACCATATCTTTGTCGCGTCTTCGATCATCCCCGCGCTGGTCAGTATTTCAACCGTTCGCTTGTACTCACCATCACTGGCGAAAGTCACTGGTAGTCCTGTTCTGGGCAACTCATTGAAGACGGCCAGTCGATAGGATTTCAAGCCTGTGAGGTGTCCGCGCCAGAAGGGCGATGACGTCGACAGCGCCAGAAGGTGAGGTAAAAAATAGGGTATCTGATTAAAAATATCGATCCGCAATGCCGGGTCTTCGATACCCACATGGACATGCATGCCGCATATCAGAAGGCGCTGCACGACCACCTTCATATCCATTGCCAATGCGTTGTAGCGATCCTTGTCGGTGTGGTGCTGCTTGTCCCACTCGGCGAAGGGATGGGTCGCAGCGGCGATTGGTGCAAGCCCGAAGGGTTCTCCCTTTTCAGACAACGTTCTTCGGAAATGGGCCAGTGCGGCGTGCGCTTCGGTGAAATTCGAGCAAACCGGCGTGCCGACCTCGATCTGACAGCGCAAAAATTCAGGACTGACATTGCCTGGCAGCGCTTCTTCGCAGCATTGCATGAAAGCATCCGGCGGGCTGCTCGCCAAATCCCGACTTTCTTTGTCGACCAGCAGATATTCTTCTTCAATTCCAACTGAAAAGGATGGTTCTTCTACTGACACGTCAGGTCCTTCCCAATTCACTCAGAGCAAAAATCGCTATCTGCAGATCGCGAGAAACGCTCAAAATTCCAACTGTTGGCGCACAATATTACACTCTGCCGTCCTTATCTTTGCAAAAAGTGCGCAAAACATGCAATCAGGAATTGGCTGACAACGAGCCCCATCGGTTAATTTTTGACAGGTGCTTCTTCTGCAATGGTCAGCGAATTACTATCACCTTCGAGAAAAACTGCGAGAATACGTACAGGTTCTGCTCCGGTATTATGCCCCTGGTGGGTCACTGTCATGGCTTCCAGCAGAGCATCGCCTTTTTTGTAGTGTCGCTCACCAACACCTTCGTACGTAACGATCAGTTCACCTTCAAGAATATAAGCAAAGAGCGGTGTTCCATGTCGATGCCATTCGGTTCTTTCACCGGGCTCCATCGTTACGATCACTGAGCGGATGCTGTCGTTTTCTTTGGGAAAATCGACTTGCTCACCAACAACCGTCTTGTTTCCTGAAAACACTTCCTGGACTTTATCGTACGGCGCTTCGTTCTCCTGAGCACTCACTGCGCCGGGAATTGCAAGAAAGCCCAAAAACAGACTCAGCCAGGAATTGTTTTTTATCGGCATCAGCTTGTCCCACTTCTAAGAGGCGGCGTGTGACAATGGCGATCCACATCACCAGTTGCGGTAACACAGCAGCGTGTCAGTGAGTAACTCAGTACCACCTGTGATCGATGCATTAAGTGATGGATATGACTATTTGCATCTTTTCCTTTTGAGCAAACCGGCTCAAGAAACGCTCAAACCCCGGCGCACAGCGGCAAAGGCCAAAAGGCTTCAGAAAACTACAAAAAAAGGCGAACCCTGCCGGATTCGCCTGATGTAAAAATTTCTGAAGCCTGACGCTGTTCAGTCCGCCAGATCCTGCACAGAGGCGACGCTACCGTCTTCGTTGAGGCGGTATACAACCGGAACGCCAGTCCCAAGTTCGCGTTTCAATATTTCCTCAGAAGACAGGTTCTCCAGTTCCATGATCAATGAGCGTAGAGAATTACCGTGCGCAGCAACAAGAACCCGCTCGCCCGAGAGTACTCTGGGTAGGATATTATCTGCATAATAGGGTAAAACCCTCTCAGCCGTCATTTTGAGACTTTCACCACCGGGAGGAGGTACATCAAATGAACGGCGCCAGATATGAACCTGTTCTTCGCCCCATTTTTCGCGCGCATCATCCTTGTTGAGCCCGGTCAGGTCGCCATAATCGCGTTCGTTCAGAGCCTGGTCCTTGATCGTATCCAGACCTTGTTGTCCCAGCTCTTCAAGTATCAACGTCAACGTATGCTGGGCGCGTGTCAAAACCGAAGTGTAGGCAACATCAAATGTCAGCTTTAAATCACGTAATTTTTCGCCGGCCGCCTTGGCTTCCGCGATACCTTTTTCCGTCAGGTCGGGATCCTTCCAACCTGTAAAAAGATTTTTCAAGTTCCACTCACTCTGGCCGTGGCGAACCAATACTATCAGGCGTTCCATTCGTGTCTCCCTGGCATTCCCGGTTTTGCTTGCTCTGACCAATCTTCATTGGACAGGCATCTATTCAAACTCATTCTCAGTTATTTTCGGCAAGTCCAAGCACATCTGTCATGGAGTAGAGACCCGGTTTCTTGTCCTGCGCCCAAATCGCTGCTTTAACAGCACCTCGTGCAAAAATTTCCCGATCTTCTGCCTTGTGAGACAATTCAATTGTTTCCCCCGCGCCGGCCAGAACAACGGTATGAGACCCCACGACCGAGCCGCCGCGTAGCGTCGCGAAACCGATATCGCCTTCTGGACGCGCACCGGTATGGCCATCGCGGGTGCGGACAGACCGATTTTTCAAATCGATTTGGCGCCCCTCCGCTGCAGCTTCACCTAACAGGAGCGCTGTTCCCGATGGTGCATCCACTTTGTGCCGGTGATGCATTTCAAGAATTTCGATGTCAAAATCTTCGTCCAGTGCCCGTGCCGCCTGACGCACCAGGCTTGCCAACAGGTTGACGCCCAGGCTCATATTGCCTGACTTCACGATGCGCGCATGGCGAGCCGCCGCTTTCAGTTTAGCTTCGTCTTCCTCGCTCATACCGGTAGTCCCGATGATGTGAACGATGCGAGCCTGCGCAGCCAGCTCTGCATAGTGCACACTCGCGTTCGGTACCGTGAAATCAAGCACGCCATCGGCTTTTGCAAAGGCGACAAGTGGATCGTCTGTAACAGGAATACCCAATTCGCCAAGACCGGCGAGCGTCCCTGCATCCGTGCCCAGAACAGCGGCCCCCGGTTGATCAATTGCCGCATGGACCGTGACACCGGAAGTCTCCGTAACAGCTTTGATGAGAGCCCGCCCCATTCGGCCACTTGCTCCAACAATAACGAGACGCTGATCGCTCATTCCAGACTCCATTAAGGGTTTCAAGCGGGGGTATAGCAGCGCATATCACCGGCTTAAAGGAAAAACAGCCCTTCAGGGTTCCGGTTGTCTCAACGGGCTGCTCATGGCAACCCGCGCAGGTAGGTCCTCAAACACTGTCAGCTTTTCCGCCAGCGCCCGGCACAGCTGGGTAGGTGGTTGCGCAAATTGATATCGCTGAAATCCTGACTTGAGGTAAAACGGGGCGTTCCACGGAAAGTCTTCAAAAGTCGTCAGGGTGGTCTGCGTCGCTCCCAACGCCCGAGCATTGTGTAAAACTGCGGCCAGCAAGGTGGTGCCAACGCCCCGCCGTTGCCAATTCGATGATACAGAGAGTTCCGCAAGATAGGCGGTACCTGCGAGGGCTTCCACAGCCGCAAAGCCGATTGGGACGTCCAAGTTATTCACTGCGACGAAGAGAAGGCCGTCGACCGAAACGTGCTTGAAGTCTTCAAGTGACATGATGGGACTATCGGCAAGCAAGCTCAAACCGACCTGATGAAACAGCTGCGCTGCGGACCGTTCGATACCGGGCAGATAGGCAAAATCCTCAGCATTTGCACGCCGTATATTCAAGGATAGGCGTTGCGACATGGTTTTTACCGGTGAATGGGGGTGGATTGACCGATTGAAGGACGTCTCGTTTTCACCCGATCATGGACAGCGGCCTGTAAAGAACAGCACAACGTGGTGTGTGAGGCGATGTTTGGGCGTACCGTCTTGTTCAGCTGGCCATTTCTTTGGGCCAATCTTCTGCAAAATACCTTTTTGCCTCGCTGTGCCGTGGCAGGCCAAGCGGCTTTGGATCGAAGAAATCTTCGTCCATTTCTTCTCCGACTGTGCGACGGATATAGCGACTGAAATAGCGAATTGCAGATTTGATGACCAAAAATGCCGCTTCCGTGTTTGCATCTCGGATCGCATTGATTGACACCGGAATCTCTATGATGTCCGCATTCTGAAACCCGTAATTCTTGCCGGATATTACCGAAGCGGCTGGCAGGGCCGACCGAAGGACGCGGACCGTTTCCTCATTGATACGGCCATCCAGAACCGAAAAGAGGCCATCCTGAACTTTTTCAGGTTTCACCGTATGCAACGGATAGACGGTTGCGGCGAGTTGACGCTGCTTGAGCATGTCTACCGCTTCATTTAGCGACGCCACATTGAGCACCCTGAAATTCATCGCCGGCTCACCGGTTGTTCGAATGTAAAGTTCGGTGCAAAATTTCATAATGGCATTGTTGGAAAAACCGCCGGCTATGCTACGCATCGACAGGTCATGTATGTTTCTAATACCTGACTTGGGTGCTGAAACCATTGCAAACCGAGTCGGAAAAACTCGAGCCAGACCGGTGATGTTGCTGTCGGACGGCTGTTTGTTCTTGTCTTCATCGCTGATCGGCTGAGGCTGAACGAAGGAAAAGTCGATCGTTCCTTCTTCCATTCTACTTGATATTTCTTCATCGCTGTCGAACTGCCGGAGGCGGAACTGGAATCCCATACGATTTTCATTCAGGAATGTCACAAATTCCGGCAAGACCGAGCTGCTGTAAGGCCTGTCGCGGGTCAACGCAAAGATGAACTTGCTCTGATTTTTTCGCCCGGATCCGTTCAAGCGCTCAAGACGCTCGACTTTCCGTTCAAGTTCTTCAATGTTGCTAATCAAAAAAGATCGGAGGTTTGAACACAATACCGTTGGCGTGGCAATGTCGCCTTCAATTTCAAACAGTTCGTTCTGAAATTTTTTCTCATAGCTTTCGATTGTTGTGCGAATATCGCCGGTGTCCTGTCCGCATATCTTCGCAGTGATTGCGAGGTCATGCGTTTCAGAAACCGCCAACAAACATCGAAACTGTTGTAGCATGCGGGTAAAGTCGGTCATTGCAGCCCATGCGAAACACCAATTAATTAGTTATTATTAATGAAACAAATTTAACAGGAGCTTACCATTGCGAACAAAACTTCATCTTTTGTGTAGTATTACCTATATTTTTTCTAACGCCATTTCGTAATTAGATTTTATATATTCATATTAGCAAATAATGAAAATTTAATATTTAGATTTATTCCTCGAATATTCAGATATTATTCGGTAATAATTTATATTTCCAATTTGATACGCGCACTCCAAAAAAATAAAATTGATAACTTCAAGTCTTAATCATCACATATACTAAAAACACCGCTCCATTGTCTTGGATAATAATTACCATGCGGAAAATACTACTGACCGACGCTGTGATGTATTCATGAAGTGCTCAATCAAAAGTTACAAATTCCCGATTTAACGTATTCATTGTCAGCCGCGTCCCGTCGTAAAAAAACCAGGGCAAGTTGCCCTGGTTTCGATTTTACTTCGATCTCGGTCAAAGACTTTGTGGCTGGATCAGGCGTCCTCGCCTTCCTTCGCAATTTCTTTGCCGGTTTCCTGATCGACAACTTTCATCGAGAGACGCACTTTGCCACGATCATCAAAGCCCATTAGCTTGACCCAGACTTTCTGGCCTTCTTTGACGACGTCCGTTGTCTGTTTGACCCGATCTGGTGCGAGTTGAGAAATGTGCACCAGGCCATCGCGTGCTCCGAAGAAATTGACGAACGCGCCAAAATCAACGGTCTTCACAACCGTACCCTGATAGATCACCCCAACTTCCGGTTCTGCAGCAATTGAATTGATCCAATTGATCGCAGCGGTAATTGCCTTGCCGTCAGAGGATGCAACCTTGATCGTTCCATCATCGGCGATATCGACTTTGGCACCGGTTTTTTCGACAATCTCACGAATAACCTTGCCGCCCGAACCGATGACTTCGCGAATTTTATCGGTCGGAATTTTCAGCACTTCGATGCGAGGGGCATGTTCACCAAGTTCCGAACGTGCTTCGGTCAGAGCATTTGCCATCTCACCGAGAATATGAACCCGGCCGTCTTTTGCCTGGTTCAGCGCGACCTTCATGATTTCTTCGGTGATACCGTCGATCTTGATATCCATCTGCAGTGACGTGATGCCCGCTTCGGAACCGGCAACTTTGAAGTCCATGTCACCCAAGTGATCTTCGTCGCCGAGAATATCAGACAGGACTGCGTACTTCTCGCCTTCCTTGATCAATCCCATCGCGATGCCTGCAACCGGCCGTTTCAACGGCACGCCGGCATCCATCAGAGCCAGAGAGGTTCCGCAAACGGTCGCCATTGAAGATGATCCGTTGGATTCGGTGATTTCCGATACGATACGAAGGGTATATGGAAACTCGTGATGTTCTGGCAGCATTGGACGTACAGCACGCCAGGCAAGTTTACCGTGACCGATTTCACGGCGTCCTGGAGAGCCCATACGACCTGCTTCACCCACAGAGTAAGGCGGGAAGTTATAATGCAGCATGAAATGTTCTTTATAGGTGCCCGTCAGGGCATCCACGAACTGTTCATCATCACCCGTTCCCAACGTTGAGACAACCAGCGCCTGTGTTTCACCACGGGTGAACAAGGCCGAGCCGTGCGCTCTGGGCAAGATTCCTACTTCGGACTCGATTCGGCGTACCGTGGAGAGGTCACGACCGTCGATGCGCACGCCATTGTCGATAATAGCGCCGCGGACGATTTCCGCTTCTAGCTTCTTGAACATCTCGCCGACAAGCTGCTTGCTGGGTACATCCGCCGCTTCATCCGCATCTTCAGGGATCAATGCGGCCACTACATCAGCTTTCGCAGCATCGACAGCGTTTTTGCGGTCGGTCTTTTCACGGATCGAATACGCAGCCGTTAGGCTTTCAGTTG
Source organism: Stappiaceae bacterium (assembly GCA_039976075.1). Taxonomy (GTDB): domain Bacteria; phylum Pseudomonadota; class Alphaproteobacteria; order Rhizobiales; family Stappiaceae; genus JBDWFY01. The sequence continues at coordinate 672,709 of JBDWFY010000013.1, read as the reverse complement.
CCTGCGCCTTGATCTTGGCATACAGATCCGAGTGATCAGCAATGATATGTTCACGTGGTTCCTTTGCGGCTTTCTCAGCCAGGCGGATAATCGCGTCAATCACCGGCTGGAATGCCTGATGACCAAACATCACAGCGCCGAGCATGATATCCTCTGACAGTTCCTGAGCTTCGGACTCCACCATCAACACGGCGTCGGCCGTTCCGGCAACAACCAGATCAAGCGCAGATTCAGGCATGTCATCTACCGCTGGGTTCAGGACATACTCTTCATTGACATAGCCAACCCGAGCGCCCCCGATAGGACCCATGAACGGTGCGCCTGACAGCGTCAGCGCCGCTGAGGCACCGACCATTGCCGCGATGTCAGGGTTGTTTTCCAGATCGTGACTGAGAACAGTCAGAACAACTTGTGTTTCACACTTGAAACCATCGGCAAACAGAGGCCGAATAGGGCGGTCAATAAGACGGCAGACAAGTGTTTCGTTTTCGGATGGGCGCCCTTCGCGTTTGAAGAAGCCACCAGGGATCTTACCGGCAGCAAATGCCTTTTCCTGATAGTTTACAGTCAATGGAAAGAAGTCAATGCCTGCTCTGGGTGATTTCGCCGCAACAACCGTGGCAAGGACTTTGGTTTCCCCGTAGGTCACCATGACCGCGCCATCAGCCTGGCGCGCAATTTTTCCGGTTTCAAGAACGAGCGGCCTTCCGCCCCATTCAATTTCTTCTCTTTGATAGTCGAACATTGCTGTCCTTTTCAGGGTTCAATAATTGATATGATTGACCTGAGGATCAGCAGGAATTGCCACGGGCAAGACAACGAGACGCTTTTCGATCTAGAGCAAGTCTTGTGATTACTGAACCACACTGTCTGCCCTGGCTTTTTGTTCAAACGCGTTTTCGGACAAAACACGCTAATTCGAAAGCACCTTGCAATCCTGCCCCATGACTCCTCTTGCAGCTCCAAATGAAAACGCGGCGGAACCCTTCCGCCGCGCCAATCTTGTGTTAACGACGCAAGCCCAGACGGCCAATAAGTGACTGGTAGCGCTCAACGTTCTTGCCTTTGACATAGTCAAGCAAGCGACGGCGCTGACTGACCAGCTTCAGCAGGCCACGCCGGGAATGGTTATCCTTGGCATGGGTTTTGAAATGCTCGGTTAGATTGACGATCCGTTCTGTGAGGACGGCAACCTGGACTTCGGGCGAACCAGTGTCGCCGTCCTTGGTGCCGTATTCCTTCATCAGTTCGGCTTTGCGTTCCAGCGTAATCGACATCGGGTATCCTTTTCTTGGTTTTTCGGATCAATCCGAATTCAGGTTAAAAACGCGTTTTGGATGCAGCGCGCCTTGCTGAAATTCTGCAAGAGCGACCAGCCCACCGGCTGATGTCACACTCACAGTTCCTTCAAAAACTGGTGCATCCCTTCCGCGTAAAATCACAGCCTGGCCATTTCTCAGCCGGGCTGCATCAACACGATTGACGGCCAGAGCCGGGATGTCGTCCAGCACGGTCTCAATCGGTCGAATTAAAGAAGCCAGATCAAAATCCAGCTCTTCGGCGGCACTATTAGCAAGTTCTTCAACTTTTTCCAGCGAAATCATGTCTTCCTCGCCAAACGGGCCGACGAGCAATCGCCTTAGCGCCACGACATGACCACGGGTACCAAGCATTATCGCCATGTCACGCGCCAGCGATCTGACATAGGTACCTTTGCCGCATTCGGCTTCAAAGACCGCTGTATCCTGATCAGGCCTATCTGTCAGCGTCAATCGATGAACAGAAATCGGGCGCGCTTCAAGAGCAACCTTTTCGCCATCCCGTGCGATGTCATAGGCGCGCTCACCATTGACTTTGATCGCGGAGAATTGGGGAGGAACTTGCATGATTTCGCCGGTAAATTCCGGGAGAAGCTTTTCAATTTCCTGAGCATCAGGCCGGACGTCGGACGTTTCGATGATATCACCTTCAACGTCATCCGTTGTCGTCTGCTCTCCCCACCGAACCGTAAACCGATAGACCTTGCGCCCGTCCATAACAAACGGCACCGTTTTCGTTGCCTCGCCAAAAGCAAGAGGCAGCAGTCCGGAAGCTTGGGGGTCAAGCGTTCCTGCATGCCCAGCCTTTTTGGGCTTTAGCAGAAATTTCAGTTTTCCCAAGGCCTGGGTCGATGTCATGCCAATCGGCTTATCAAGAATGAACCATCCGTTGATATCACGCTTGTTGTTATTTCTTCGCTTGCCCATATCAATCGCTCGGCAGACTGCCCCCGCTTGGCGGTTCAAATCCGCTAATCCCTGCCATCGGTCTGTGTGGTGCTGTCATTGGGGTCGGTGGCAACATCAGCCGTGCGCAGATCGCGCTTAACGTCGGCATCGTGCAAGAGTTCGCCAATCCGGTCATCATCATCAAACCGCGTATCAAGTGAGAACCGTAACTCAGGCATATATTTCATCGTCATCCGCCGGGATATCTGCCCGCGAAAATATTTACGGCTCCGATTCAGGGCCTCAACGACCGCCGCGGCGTTTTTACCGCCCAACGGCATAACGAGCACCGTTGCATTTCGAAGGTCAGGCGATATACGAACTTCCGGCACAGTGATAACAGCCATCTCCAGAGCGGGATCATTCAAATCTCCTCTTGACAGGAGATCAGAGATTTCCTTCCGGATCAGTTCTCCGACACGCAACTGTCGTTGCGAGGGCATACCGAGCGCGGTGTCCCGTGATTTAGACATCTTGAAATCTTTCGATGGTCATCAAAATGAGACGAGGGAGTTGAACCCGTACCGACCCACGATATTCGGCGTTTCTCTGCGATCTCGGCCATTGGCTTGAACAGCCGAGATCCCCGTAATTCTAGCACGAACTATTCAGTTTAAAGCGTCCGGGCGATTTCCTCGACGCGGTAACATTCGATCACGTCCCCGGCGCGCATATCCTGGTAGGTTTCAAAGTTCATGCCGCATTCCTGACCGGACTGAACTTCCTTCACCTCATCTTTGAAGCGTTTTAGCGTACCGAGCTGCCCCTCATGGACAACCACATCATCGCGAATGAGGCGAACATGAGCACCACGCTGCACAACACCCTCTGTAACCCGGCAGCCAGCAACTTTACCGACTTTGGAAATGTTGAACACTTCCAAGATTTCCGCATTACCAAGGAATGTTTCCCGCCGCTCAGGCGAGAGCATACCGGACATGGCAGCCTTCACATCATCAACGAGATCGTAAATGACATTATAGTACCGCAATTCAATTCCGGTGGCATCTGCTGCTTCGCGTGCCTGTTTATTGGCACGGACGTTGAACCCGAGGATCGCTGCATTTGATGCTTCCGCCAGGGTGATATCGGATTCAGTGATACCCCCGACACCGGCGTGTACAATGCGCGCATGGACTTCTTCGGTGCCCAGTTTGTCAAGGGCACCGGCAATCGCTTCGACAGACCCTTGGACATCACCCTTGATCACGAGAACAAAGTCCTTGCGACCGTCCGTCTTCATACCGAGCATCATCTGTTCAAGCGAACCACGGGCGCCCCGCGCGTGAACGGCATCGCGGCGCTTCCGGTTTCGGTATTCAGAAATCTCCCGTGCGCGGCCTTCGTTTTCGACCGCAGCAACCATATCCCCTGCTTCAGGAGTTGCCTGAAAGCCAAGAACTTCAACAGGTTGCGCCGGACCAGCTTCTTTGACCTGGTTGCCCTGGTCGTCGATCAACGCACGCACACGGCCCCACTCAGACCCACCAATGACAACATCACCAATGCGCAATGTTCCTCGTTGGACGAGTACGGTTGCTACCGGACCACGGCCTTTGTCGAGTTTTGCTTCAATGACAATCCCCTCAGCCGCCCGTTCGGCGTTTGCTTTGAGCTCAAGCAGTTCCGACTGCAACAGGATTGCATCCAGCAGCTTATCGAGATTCGTTCCTTTGAGGGCAGAGACCTCGACTTCCAGAACCTCGCCACCCATTGATTCAACGACAATCTCATCCTGAAGCAGCTCCGTGCGGACACGGTTGGGATCAGATCCCTGCTTGTCAATTTTGTTGATTGCGACAATCAGCGGAACATCAGCGGCCTTGGCGTGGGCGATGGCTTCCTTGGTCTGCGGCATAACACCGTCATCCGCAGCCACGACCAGAACGACAACGTCCGTTGCCTTGGCACCGCGCGCGCGCATTTGAGTAAAGGCCGCATGACCGGGAGTATCAATGAAAGTGATTTTCTGGCCACGCTGTTCGACCTGGTACGCACCAATATGCTGCGTAATACCGCCAGCTTCGCCTGATGCCACGTTTGATTCACGCAAGGCATCCAAGAGCGACGTCTTACCATGATCGACATGGCCCATGATCGTCACAACCGGCGCCCGAGCCGTCAATTCACCATCATCTTCGCCGCCTGTCTCAAACAGACCCTCTTCGACATCTGCTTCCGAGACACGTTTGACCGTATGTCCCATCTCTTCAGCAATTAGCTGGGCCGTATCCGTATCGATGACGTCGTTGATTTTGAGCATCTGCCCATCTCTCATCAACAACTTGATGACATCAACAGACCTCTCCGCCATACGGTTGGCAAGTTCCTGAATGGTAATCGCTTCAGGTATTGTTACCTCACGGGCGATTTTTTCACGCGGAACCTGCTTCCCAGCTCTCTTCTCTTTTTCCCGACGCCGCCGCAGGGCGGCCAACGAGCGACCACGCTGCTGACTACCGTCATCATTAAGCACAGCTGTAACTGACAGCTTCGACTTGCGGCGGTCATCTCCTGTCCGCGGACGCGCAGGCGTCGGGGTCGGACGGGGACGGTTTACCGGCGTCGGTGCAGCCCGGCGCGGTAGTTCCTTACCTTGCTCAGGACCAGGCGCAGGAACTTGTGCTGAGGCACCAGCGGTGCGCCGTTGCGCCCCGCCTGATGCATCCGATCCACCCGCACTTCGACTGCGCGATCTGGCCGCCGGTGCCGGCTTGGCTTCAGCGGTCTTCGCAGGTGCGTCAACTGTTTTGCCTTCAGCAGCTGCCTTTTTCGCTTCTTCGGCTTTAATGCGCTCTTCTTCGGTTTTTTTCTGTTCGGCCTGCTCAGCGGCAACGCGGGCAGCAGCTTCCTCAGCGACCCGACGCTCTTCGTCTGCTACTTTGCGCTTAGCTTCTTCTGCAGCAAACAAAACGGCATTGGCTTCGGCTTGCTTTTTCTCTTCAGCTTCACGAACCCGCGCCATGCGCAGTGCTTGCGTCCGGGCATCTGATTCACTCGCCGTCAGGGTTTTGAGAATCTGACCGGTCCGCTTGGACTGACCACCCTGTTTGCCGCGCCCGCTACCGGGCGCATCTTTTCGAGCATTTCGGTTTTGCTGATGAGGCGCCGGTGGCTTCGCGACAGGCGCAACAGCCTCTGCCTTTGCCTCGGTTTGCCCGGGCAAAGTCATCCGCCGCTTCTTTTTCTCAACAACAACCGACTTGGAACGGCCGTGCGACATGCTTTGCCTCACGGTTCCTGGTTCCATGTCGCGTGAGAGAGAAAGTTTCTTCTTCCGCTCTACGCTGATTGTCTTGTCGTCGCTGTTTTTCGTATCGCTCATATTGCCTTCAGTCCTGCGCCACCGCGCCATTTGCGCCGTCGCTCGTCGAGATCCCGAATTCGCCACGAAACCGTGCCAATGCGCGTTCGCGCGCAATGAAACCATCACTTGCCCGACCGGCAAGCAAAGCTGCATTTACTACATTTGTTCCGCCCAACGCTACATTCAGCTGCGCCGAAGCAAATGTTCGGATGACCGGAAACCCGTCCACCCTTCCGTAAGTCGCCGTAATGGCACCAAAGACTTTTCTCAGACCGTCTTCGGATGCATCACTGGCATGTATCACTCCACCGGCCGTTTCATTACGAATTGCCGATGTCACCTTCGCGAACCCGGTAACCACCAGTCCCGCCTTTCGCGCCAGGCTCAGTGAGCCGAGCGCCGATTTCTCGAGCAGTGTATCCACAAGTCCCGTCAAGTCGGGTTCAGTGGAAACCTGTTCCTTGAAGCCTCGTGCAAAAACGCGACGCTTCTGTGCTTCTCTAACGGCCTGGCTTGTGGCGGTGATCCAAACACCGCGACCGGGCAAATTCTGTTTCAGGTCCGGTACGACCGACCCATCCGGCGCCCGTACAAACCTGATCAATTCGTTGATCGGCTTAACATCCCTTGTCAGGGCACATTGCCGATCGACAGTTTCAGAGCGCGGTGGCACCATCCCTTACTCCCAGAACACTCTGACGGCAAGCTCTCAACCGGGCCAATCGCAAACGAAATCAGCCTTCGGCGTCAACTTTTTCATCCACCGGGGCTTCTTCCTGTGTTTCTAGCGCATCATCGACACTAACGCTATCAAGATCGGCATCTTCGAGCGCTTCTTCAGTTTCTTCCTCATCAACCAGATCAGAGGCCTCAATCCAACCGGCAAGCACACGTGCTTGCATCACCATGACTTCCGCATCTGCGCGCGCAATGTTGAGTGACGTCCAGGAGCCATCAAAGCGCTTGATTTCGCCTTCGACCTTCTCAGTCCAACCGACCAGATCATCTGTTGCGCATCCCGCAAAGTCTTCAATTGTCAAAATGCTGTCTCTACCGAGAGCAACCATCATGGCCGTGGTCATACCCTCGACCTGACGCAAGTCTTCCGACACGCCCCGTTCTATGCGTTCGGCTTCCAGTTTTGCTTCAACTTCTTCGAGATGTTCGCTGGCACGGGCCTGAATTTCTTCGGCTGTTTCTTCATCAAATCCTTCAATGCCGGCAACTTCATCGCGCTCAACATAAGCAACTTCCTCGACGGAGGCAAAACCCTCGGATGCCAGAAGCTGACCAACCACCTCATCGACATTCAGCGCTTCCATAAACAATTGCGAACGTTCGGCAAATTCCTTCTGGCGGCGTTCCGATTCGTCATTTTCCGTCATGATATCAATGTCCCAGCCTGTCAGCTGGGAGGCCAGACGTACATTCTGGCCCCGACGTCCGATCGCCAGTGACAGCTGATCGTCCGGCACAACAACTTCGATCCGTTCAGCGTCTTCATCCAGAACGACTTTTGCAACTTCAGCTGGCTGAAGCGCGTTGACGATGAATGTCGCATGATCAGGTGACCAGGGAATGATATCGATTTTTTCGCCCTGCAATTCTCCAACCACAGCCTGAACGCGCGATCCGCGCATCCCGACACAGGCGCCCACCGGATCAATAGAAGAATCCTTGGAGATGACGGAAATCTTGGCACGGGAGCCAGGATCACGCGCAACTGATCGGATTTCAATAACGCCGTCATAAATCTCGGGAACCTCAGAGGCAAACAGTTTCGCCATGAACTGATTGTTGGTCCGGGAAAGAAATATCTGCGGTCCTCGTTGTTCGCGGCGCACATCAGCAATATAGGCCCGGATCCGATCGCCATTCCGGAACGTTTCGCGCGGGATCAATTCATCCCGACGGATAATTGCCTCGCCTCGTCCCAGATCAACAATGACATTTCCATATTCAACCCGCTTGACGACACCGTTGATAATCTCGCCAATGCGATCCTTGTATTCTTCGAACTGCCGGTCCCGCTCCGCTTCGCGCACTTTCTGAACGATCACCTGTTTAGCCGACTGGGCAGCGATCCTGCCAAAATCGAGCGGTGGCAGCGGTTCAGCCATAAAGTCGCCAATCTGCGCTTCCAGGTTTCGGGTCAGCGCATCGGCCAAAGCAATTTCTGTCGAAATATTTTCTACAACTTCAACAACCTCAAGCAATCGCGAAAGGCGAATCTCTCCGGTCTTGCTATTGATTTCGGCCTTAATTTCCGTCTCCTGGCCATAACGGGAGCGCGCCGCCTTTTGAATGGCGTCTTCAAGTGCTGAAATCACGATTTCCCGGTCAATCACCTTTTCCCGCGCAACAGCATCGGCGATCTGCAGCAGTTCAAGACGGTTCGCGCTGACGGCCATTTGGTATCTCCTTCAGCACGCATAATGCGTGCGTACTCTCTTCGTCTCTTATCGAGCGCCTCTGGTGCTACTCAGATAGAGTCAGTCTTTGTTTTATCCTCAACGTTTCCAGCCTTTCCGGCCTTCAACGCGGCTTCGATCAATTCATCGGTCATCACGAGCCGGGCATCAGAAATGTCTGCCATCGGCACCTTGAAAGTATCAGGTTCCTCTGCGGGCACATCAGCCAACTTGATCACGACTGTATCCGCTTCCACACCCAGAAGCTGTCCGCGAAATCGTTTGCGACCCTCGAACAGAACCGCCAATTCAACTTTCACAACATGGCCGGCCCAAAACTCAAAATCGGACCCACGAACCAGCGGGCGGTCAATCCCCGGAGAAGAAATTTCAAGGTTGTACGTGCCGCTTATAGGGTCTTCGACATCAAGGACCGGTGAAAGAGCCCGACTGACCATTTCACAGCCTTCGACATTCATCGTCCCATCGGGACGTTCGGCCATTATTTGCAGGGTACCGCCATTCAGACCGGAATACCGAACTCTGACCAACCGGAATCCCAAATCTTCAATGACCGGTTCGGCAACTGCCGCAACACGTGCATCAAGGCCTTGTTCCACAACAATACGCGGCTCTACAGAACCCATAACCATCTTCAATCGCTCATCCGAGAATTTTTGTGAGCACCCAATCAGTGCAATTCTTGCGATCACAAGTTCGCGTGAATTGCTCTATACTTTTTTTATCGCGTATCCGTATCGAAGAAGTACTTCAACATTTTCCGGGATACGCTTAAAGGCATCAACCTAACAAAAAAGAGCGGGTCCCTTCCGGGCCCACCCTCAGATCGCCTTTGAAGGCCGATAGAGATATTGAACTTGAGCGCAATATAGTCAAATTCGCAAAAAACTCAAGCGTCAGTTCGCAGAATATCCGCCAAACTATCCCGGCAACTCCTCAGACCCGCCGAAAAGTCAAATATTTCGGCTGTCTTCCTTCCCTCAACGCCTTTGCCTCATAACGCGTTCCCGGCCAGTCAGGCCACGGCTGCAGCCACTTTTCGGGATTTTTCTCAATCTGATCGAACGACGAATGTTCCGCAATATGGTCGATTGTCCAACGCACGTAAGAATCGATATCGCTGGCAAAACGAAATTCCGAGCCGGGCTTTAACACCTTTGCCAAGCGGTCAAGGTTCTGACCGGAAATGAATCGCCGCTTCCAGTGGCGCTTTTTCGGCCAGGGATCAGGATAAAGTAAAAAAGCACGGTCCAGCGACGCACCGACCAGCCGGTCCAACAGAATCGCTGCATCATCGTCGAACAGCCGCACCCTGTCTTCGAGCCTTCCTGCGCTGATCGAAGCCACAGCTTTTGCCATGCCGGAAACAAAGGGCTCGCATCCAATTCCTGCCGACGCGGTATCAGCATTGAGCTGATGGATAAAATGCTCCCCACCACCAAATCCGATTTCGATCCAATTTTTTTTAAACGGTTTTCCGAACAACGCGACAGGCGCAAGGTCACCGCCCGAGGAGAGATCTATCTTCAAATCCGGAAACAGCGTCCGCATCAAATCGGCCTGTCGGCCCTTTAACGGCTTGCCGACACGCCGCCCGTAGAACGTGCCTCTGTAAGGTTCTGTCATGATGAGCCGTAGGGAAGCGGACGACAGCCCGTTCCCCCCAATTTTTTACCAAATCGTCAGGAAGCCGCGTCCCGCAGCGTCGACGCGAGGTCGACTTTCTCCCACGAAAATCCGCCATCGGACTCAGGCTCACGGCCAAAATGACCATAGGCAGCAGTTCTGGCATAAATTGGCCGGTTAAGCTGCAGATGTTGGCGAATGCCGCGCGGCGTCAAGTCGACCGCATCGCGCAATACAGTCTCCAAATTGCTTTCATCCACCTGACCGGTGCCGTGCAGATCCACAAAAACCGACTGAGGTTCTGCCACGCCGATGGCGTAGGCCAACTGAATGGTGCATCTGTCGGCCAGGTCCGCAGCAACGACGTTTTTCGCCAGATAGCGAGCAGCATACGCCGCAGATCGGTCAACCTTCGTTGGGTCCTTACCTGAGAACGCACCACCACCATGGGGAGCAGCTCCGCCATAGGTATCGACGATTATCTTGCGTCCCGTCAGCCCGCAATCACCATCGGGGCCGCCAATGACAAACTGGCCCGTCGGGTTCACATGCCACATCGTCCTGTCGTCAATCCAGCCATCAGGCAAAACCTGTCTGATGTAAGGCTCGACAATGAGGCGCACATTGTTAGATGTCAGGTCAGGATCAAGGTGCTGTGTTGACAGAACAATCGAGGTCACCCCGGTTGGCTTTCCGTCTTCATAGCGAACGGTAACCTGGCTCTTTGCATCCGGCCCCAATGCAGGCTCTTTGCCGGACTTACGCGCATCTGCAAGCACTTCGAGTATTTTGTGAGCATAAAAAATCGGTGCTGGCATGAGGGATGGTGTTTCACGGCAGGCGTAGCCGAACATGATGCCCTGATCGCCTGCTCCCTCATCCTTGCTGCTTGAGGCATCAACACCCATCGCAATGTCGGATGACTGCGCATGAAGGTGGCAACTGATGTCTGCATTTGCCCAGTGAAATCCGTCCTGCTCATATCCAATGTCGCGAATGGCAAGCCGCGCCAGATGTACGAGTTGATCGTGTGTGAGCGTATCGGGTCCGCGTGTTTCGCCTGCAATCACGACGCGATCAGTTGTTGCAAGCGTTTCACAAGCGACGCGAGCTTCCGGCTCAGCGCCGAGAAATGCATCGACAATTGTATCGGAAATGCGGTCACAAACCTTGTCCGGATGACCTTCGGACACAGATTCGCTGGTAAAAAGGTAGTTTTTTCGGGCCACTTCTGGGATCCTTCTGGGAAAAGCGCGCAAATACACGGCAAAAATCGACGGCAATTAGCTATTACCGTCGATTTAATGTGCACAACTTGCAGGGATTTTGCCCTAGGTCAAGTCCGCTGACGCTTAAAGACCAGCAAAAGCATGTCCCGCTTTCACTGAATGTTCGGACGCATTTAAAAACCGGAAAACCGATTCATAAACACTCTAAGCCTCCTCGCCAGACAGGGCCCGCACGAGTTCAACGACGCGCTTGCGCACCTTGCCATCCTCAATGCGGACAAAGGCCTTGTTCAACGCAAGACCTTCTGATGAAGACAGAAAGTCAACAACATAGGATGTCGGGCCTGACTCCCCGAATCCTTCGGCTTCGTCCGGCGTGCCAGGGGCATCTTCAAAGAAGAAAGCCACCGGAACTTTCAGGGTTGTTGCGATGTGCTGCAATCGACTGGCGCCGATGCGATTGGTGCCCTTTTCGTATTTCTGTATTTGCTGGAATGTAATTCCCAGATGTTCGCCAAGCTTCTCTTGGCTCATTCCTAACATCATTCTGCGAAGCCGCACCCGGCTTCCAACGTGTATATCGATGGGATTTGGTGCTTTTTTACTGGGCATATTTGGCCCTCTTTCTTATTTATTAGACCTTGAAGGTCCTCAGGTTATTTTGGCCAGAATGGCTACCTCCGCAATTTCTTCGACCCCTGTAGCCATACCGGCATTTATGTCATTTCCCCTACTGGAATTACTATGACGTGTAGATAATGCAATCCTAATATGCAATTAGTCAATCAACACGAGTAGACTTTGCATAACTACCCACCAGAATGATGCAGATTGAAACCAGAATGAGGACAAGTAAGGCGTATCTTCTACTGTAGAGAAACAATGCCGTAGATCTGGCTTCCGGCAAGTATCCGTCAATAACGCCTTCAGAATCAATTTTTAGCGAACTCAAAACGATGCCATTGGCATTGATGATCGCAGAGATTCCCGTGTTCGCTGCACGTAATAGTGGTAGTCCTTCTTCAATCGCCCGCAATCTTGCTTGAGCAAAATGCTGGTGGGGGCCGGGCGTATCACCAAACCATGCATCGTTTGTCACATTTACGATCCATTGAGCTTTGTTTTGTTCCGTCACATCTTCGGCTGCATCAGACGTGATCTGTCCAGAAAAAATCACTTCGTAACAAATCAGCGGCGACACAGGGGCAAGGCCCGGAATTTGAAGATTTTTGCGCTCATATCCTGCCGAAAAGCCGCCGGGTAATCGGGTGAGTTGTTCAATTCCAATGCGTTCCAAAAAGGGTTGAAACGGCACATATTCACCAAATGGCACCAGTTGAACCTTGTCGTAGACATCCAGAATGGTCCCTTCATGACCAATGACATAGATGCTGTTGAACGTGGATTTTGCTGCACCCAGATCAATCTGACGAATGGCGCCCGTCACCAGATGTGCGCCCTGGGGCAGCATCCTGGCAATTTTGGAGAGCGCTCCGGGCTCTTCCGTCAACAGGAAGGGAAAGGCTGACTCCGGCCAGATCAGCAATGGCGGCACGGGTTCATCACCCCCTGCATCTGCCGCCTGGAATTGACTGAGCTCGATATATTTATCGAGTATCAACTGTCTGTTTTCGGGTCGCCATTTCTCTCGTTGGGGGATATTCGGCTGGATAATACGCACACGAACATCACTCATCGCCTCGGCTTCAGGTCCGCTCAGCCAATAGAGGCCAAATCCGGAGATCAGCATCAGGCCAATTCCCGCCACAGATACAACAATGCGTCCGGCCGTTCGAGAAACTGCCGATCCGGAAATTAGCGCCGCCGGTGCACTGAAAATAAAGACGGCGAGGAAGTTCAGTCCGGATATCCCGACAACTGCCGCCGCCTGCGCCATAAAGCCGTTCCCGGCAAAGACGTATCCCAGCGCGTTCCACGGGAACCCGGTCAAAATTACGGATCGGAAATACTCTGCTGTCGACAACGCAATAGCGAGGAGCAAAATGCGCCGCCAGTCTTCGCGCCAAAAAAGGCGGGCGAGGGCCAAAGCAATTCCCCAGAAAAGTGCCAGCCCCGCCGGCATGGCCAGAACAGCGATCGGTGCCATCCAGCCAAATTCATCTGCATCGACAAAAAATGCAGCGCCGATCCACCACAGGCCCGCCAGAAAATAGCCAAACCCGAAGCTCCACCCGACTGAAAACGCACTCGTAACCGCGCCTTTTTTCTGCTCATCCCTGCCAATTCCAGTTGAATCGAGCAACCAGACCAAACTGGGGAAGGTAAACCAAAGGACTGGGAAAAAATTATACGGCGCCTGACTTAAAGCAGAAAGCGCTCCAAAAAAGAAAGCAAAGAATAAGCGTTGCCAGCCCCAGGAGAGAAGCAGCGCATTGGCATAGCGTTGAAACATATGGTTGCCCCGAATCACCCGACGTGTCAGGTGTGCGTTGCAACGCGTATTTGGTCAAGCATGTTTCGACGTATTATCGGAGAGGCGCCTAACGCGGCGTGCATCAGCGAATCGCTGGTCCGCACGCCGGCGATAAATTTTCATTCGTTTGATACGACGCGGATCAGCATCAATGACTTCAAATTCGAACCCGGGAAGAGATGCAGATGCGATCATTTCACCGCGAACGGGAATTCGACCAACCAGCGTAAAGAGCAACCCGCCCAGCGTGTCGATCTCTTCCTCCTGATCTCCGGCATTGAATTCCTTGCCCAGGATTTCACGCGCATCATCAATATCCACACGCGCGTCCGCCAGCCATATACCCTCACCCTGAGGCTCGATCATCGGTTCCTGTTCATCGTCGTGTTCATCAACAATATCTCCGACGACAGTCTCAACCAGGTCTTCAAGTGACACCAACCCATCCGTGCCGCCATACTCGTCGATGACAAGAGCCATCTGCATACGTGATGCCTGCATCTTGGCCATCAGATCCGCGGCAGGCATTGACGGAGGAACAAAGAGGACAGGCCGAATAAGTCCGGCCGTTAACACCGAAATTCCAAGATCGACCTTTTCCAGCGCGTAAGCAGGATGTTTCGTTCCTGGCCCATAATCCTGATGCAGGACCACACCGCACTCAAAGACATAAGCCATCACATCCTTGACGTGGACCATGCCGCGCGGATCATCAAGCGTTTCGTGAAACACCGGCATCCGAGAATGTCCCGATTCCCTAAAAGCATCCATAAGCTTCCCAAGGGTGATCGTATGTTCTGCAGCAATAATGTCGGCTCTGGGCACCATCACATCTTCTACCCGGACCTCGCGCAAGCGCAGAATATTGCCAAGCAGCATCCGTTCCTCAGGCGAAAAAATCGCACCGGGATCACCGACTTCACGAGACAGTTCGTTTTCGAGATTTTCGCGCAGCGAGCCGTTGCGATAGAGCCCGACTGATTTTTTCAATCGGTCAATCCAGCGGGTCGGACCATGGACGCTCTTTTCAGCACCGTCCGGTTCCGCGATATCTTGCGAAGTATGCCGGGCCTGGTCGGCCTCCGGACTTCGCGCTTCTGGGTCGTTCATTTCCTCACAGAATCCAAAAAGGATTTATACACTGGCAGCTCCATAGGGATCCGGAATACTCATATGCTCAAGAATATGTGTTTCCGCGGTCTCCATTTCCACCGCATCTTCGTCCGAAATATGATCATATCCGAAAAGATGAAGAATTCCGTGAACAATCAAGTGGCATAAATGATTTTCCAGCGGAATACCGATTTCCCGCGATTCCCGCGATATGGTTTCAAATGCGAAGACTATGTCACCGAGCATCGGGCCCCAAGACGATCCCTTACGGTCGCTTGAGGGAAATGACAAGACATTTGTCGGTTTATCCTGGTTGCGCCAGTCATTGTTAAGCGTTTTCATCCTGTCATCATTGACGAAGACGGCACTTATCTCCGCATCAGGCATCAGTTCGATTTCGAGTTCCTCGGCGCAGGCGCGACAACTGCGCCTGATCAGCGTTTCCAATTTGTCCTCGTCGGGCCAGTCGCCGGCTTCCACTACCAGGAGAATAGTTACACTCTCCCCCCAGTTTTCCTGATCAGCCACGGTGCTTCCCGTTGTCAGCCCCGGGTCGGGACGTTTGAGCGTTTCCCTGCGAACCGGCCTTGTCATACGCCTTGACAATGCGGGCAACCAGATCGTGACGCACGACATCGGCGGCAGAAAAGGTCACGCGGGCAATACCCTCGACGCCGTCAAGAATATGCAAGGCTTCCTTCAATCCGGATTTCTGGCCCGGCGGCAAATCGATCTGGCTGGGATCGCCTGTAACGATCATTTTTGAATCTTCCCCAAGGCGGGTCAGAAACATTTTCATCTGCATTGTTGTCGTATTTTGCGCTTCATCCAGGATGACAACCGCATTCGACAATGTACGCCCGCGCATGAAGGCCAACGGCGCAATCTCGATCATGCCGGATTGCAGTCCCCGCTCAACCTTCTCCGCCGGCATCATCTCGTACAGGCCATCGTAAAGGGGCCTTAGATACGGATCGACCTTCTCTTTCATATCGCCGGGGAGAAATCCAAGCCTCTCACCTGCTTCGACAGCCGGACGAGAAAGAATCAAACGGGAGATATCTCCTCTCTCAAGCAGCGCCGCCGCGTAGGCAACCGCAAGAAACGTCTTGCCTGTCCCAGCCGGTCCAACGCCGAACGTCATGTCGCTTCTGTCCATGGCGCGAATATAAGCGTCCTGAGCCGGTGTTCTCGCAATCAGTGTTTTCCGCCTGGTGGACAGCTGAGCAAACGCCATGCGTGCCTTGGGTTCCATTGTCGGCAATGACAACTGTTTCTCCGCCTTGGCTACCAGCCGAATCGCCCCTTCCACGTCGGCGGGGTGGATTTCGTGTCCCTCCTGAAGACGACCGTAGAGACTCTCCAGCACTTGCCGGGTATGCTCACACCCCTCAGGAGAGCCTTTTATGACCACTTGGTTTCCACGGGCAACAGCGTCGATACCGATCCGCTGTTCTATCAGCGCAAGGTTTTGATCGAACTGTCCAAAAAGATCACCGACCAGCCGATTGTCATCAAATGCCAAGACAACATGCGTAATGTCCGATGCAGCCGCAGAAACGGTATTTTCCGTTTCCGGTTCGTTGCTCTCTTTCTGCTTCAAGAAATACCTCCGGCAACTGCCGCTACATCTTTTTTAACAGCCATCGTGTGTGGTGGATCGATAAGGTGACCTGCAAGACTGTTCGTCCCAAGCCCCTCTATTCGAATGCGGGCTATAGACCCCAGCATGGATGGCGGCGCGTCGACGTGGACAGCCTGGAGCCACGGTGACCGCCCAGCAAGCTGACCTTCAAAACGGCCTGGCTTTTCCATCAGGACATCCATCTCCGTTCCAACTTTCGATGCATTAAAGGCCTTTTGTTGATTTGCAAGCAATTCTTGTAATCGCGCAAGGCGCTCCGCTTTAATGCTGTCGGGTACTTGATCGTCCATCTCTGCTCCCGGAGTTCCCGGTCGGGTGCTGTATTTGAAGGAATATGCCGATCCGTATCCAATTCGCTCCACCAGATTGATGGTATCGTCAAAATCCTTATCTGTCTCGCCAGGAAAACCGACGATAAAATCACCCGAAAGAGCAATATCAGGTCGGGCCGCGCGTATTTTCTCAATCAGACGAAAATAGTCGTCCCGCGAATGTTTCCGGTTCATTGACGCCAATATTTTGTCCGAGCCGGATTGAACAGGCAGATGCAGATACGGCATCAGAGCACTCAAATCGCTGTGTGCTTTGATCAGAGCATCATCCATATCCCGCGGATGGCTCGTCGTGTATCGCAGACGGTCAAGGCCCGGAATATCCGCAAGACGGTAAAGCAGTCGGGCAAGTCCCCAAACCTCGTTGTCAGTCCCCATACCGTGATAGGCATTGACATTTTGCCCCAGAAGCGTGACTTCGCGCACGCCTGCAGCCGCGAGATCTTTTGCCTCATTCACAATCTGATCGACCGGGCGGGAAACTTCTGCACCGCGTGTATATGGAACAACACAAAAGGTACAAAACTTATCGCAGCCTTCCTGAACGGTTAGAAACGCGGTCACACCCCGCGCCTGCGTCGCCTTTTTACTCGCACCCGGCAGATACTCGAACTTATCTTCTGCAGGAAACTCAGTCTCAACTACAGACACGCCATTTGAAGCCCGGCTGATCAAGTCCGGTAGTCGATGATAGCTCTGTGGACCGAACACCATGTCAACAGTCGGCGCCCGTCTGACAATTTCCTCTCCTTCGGCCTGAGCGACGCAGCCGGCAACGCCTACGAGAAGTCGATCACCACCTTTTGCTTTTCTTTCCTTAAGCTTCCTGATCCGGCCAAGCTCGGAATAGACTTTTTCTGCCGCCTTTTCCCGGATATGGCAGGTGTTCAGTATCACCAGATCCGCTTCTTCAATATTTTTCGTGCTTTCATAGCCGATCGGAGCCAGCGCATCGGACATTCTATCCGAGTCGTAGACATTCATCTGACAGCCATAAGTTTTCACAAAGACTTTTTGCGATTTACTCATTCATCCCTCGGCATTCGGTCATTCCTCAGCAATTGGATCAGACTATCAGAGACAAATTTCCCGGTACCGGTGTTCGACATTCACCATCCAACCTGAGAACACTCCCTGCGACAACGCTTATTCCAGAGCAGGCACGCGGGAGAAAACCATCTGATGCACATACAATCAGTTGGAAATAATCATGACAATCCAAGGCAAAAATATAAGGTAAAACCTGCATATCTCGCATTCAGCGCACACCCATACTCGCTTTTACTTCACTTGAGAATAGGGGAGCTCAGAGACAAACCAAAAATAGCGACAAATTGTAAGAGAATCGGGTCGCACTCGCTGTACGGGGAATACCCTGTCCGCATGAACCTGATCCTGGAACGTCGTCAGGATGTGGTTAAATACAGCATCGATCCTGGTGTCCGCTATGTTCAAATTTCCGAACGGCAAAACCAATCTTCACTTTTGCCGGAGATTCTCTAGTTCGATTCCACGACTTCAACCGGTGAGGGGGAGCCAAAGACGGCTTCAATCACCTTCTCCCGCACCTGGTTTTCCAGTTGACGCGTCAGCATTTTACGATCCGTATCGTTGGTCGCCGCAACCGGATCACCCCACGTAACTGTAACATCCAGCGCACCTTCGCGCAGTACTTTCCAAAGATGCGGAACAAGATCCATGTCGCCGTACCATGCAGCAACGTGGCGATATTGCCGACCTATCGGCAGTCCTTGCAGCCGGGTATAGGCAATCGAAAGCGGCTGCAGCCAGACTTTTTCAGCAGCTTCCCGCTTGCTATCCCCCGAAATAAACTGCTGCGCCGCTCCGATAAGAGCTGTTCGAAATGGCAGGACTTCATTTCCATTGGAGGAGGTTCCCTCGGCGAACAAAACCATGGCATCGCCTGCACCAAGCCGCTGTGCGATCTCACCGGCAACTTTGCCTGTTTCGGTGCGTCTTTTTCGATCAACGAACACCGTCCGCTGCAATTTTGACAAAAAACCAATGACTGGCCACGTTGCCACCTCCGATTTGGCAATGAAACAAAGAGGCATGAGAGATCCAAGCGCCGTGATATCCAGCCACGAACAATGATTGGCTGTAATCAGCAGCGGTCTTTCGTTGTGCGGTTTTCCCACGACCCTGATCCGCAGCCCCAGCATTGCACAGGCGATCCGGTGCCAATAGATCGGGATCGTTCGTTTGGCAGACCAGTCAAATTTAACAGCCAGCCAAAGAACAGGAACAAACACGGCCGTAACCACGGAAATCAAAACAAACGCACACCATGCCCGAACGGAGGCGGCCATCCGCTATCGAACCTTGTTTTTGTCGTTGAGCGGCACGGCATAGAGCTCCAGTCTGTGGTCGACAAGTTTGTATCCCAACTCGCGGGCAATCACTTCCTGCAACGCTTCGATCTCCGAATGCTGGAACTCGATGACTTTACCCGATCTCAAATCGATCAGATGGTCATGGTGTTCTTCAGATACCGTTTCATATCTTGCACGTCCGTCTCGGAAGTCGTGGCGCTCAATTATGCCGGCATCTTCAAACAGTTTAACGGTTCGATACACGGTGGCTATAGAAACTTTAGGGTCCACCTGGGCAGATCGGCGATACAACTCTTCAACATCGGGATGATCCTTGGCGCTCTCCAGAACTCTGGCGATGACGCGCCTCTGCTCCGTCATCCGCATTCCCTTGTCCACGCAGATTTTTTCAAGGCCCTTGTTTATGTATTGATCTTCCACGTTGCCTATTCCAACTGCCTTTGAGTCCCTCAAATCACCTTTTACGCGATTAGCGAAGATTATAACGCATGATAAGCGCTGTTCCTGCCCCTTTTTCCCCTGAAGTATAATACGCTTGGCGTTCTCCCACTTTTGCAAAACCCAACTTTTGATAAAGGGTCAGCGCAGGGAGATTATCCGCGTCAACTTCGAGAAAAAGATGATCGATCCGGTCGGCATAGAGACGACGGGAAACTTCTTCCATCAACTGCTGTCCGAGCCCTTTTCGCCGTTTACGCTTGTCGATGGCAATTGTCAGAATTTCTGCTTCATCAGCAGCATTTCTGTAGATGACAAATCCCAGTAGCGCGCGCGTTCCATAAGGATTGGGACGCCGGATGACAAGTGCATGGACGGCATCGCTCGCAAGGAGGGCGGAAATTTCATCGCTAGACCATACATGGGCAAATGCGTCAGCATGCATGTTCGACATCGCGACTGCATCCTCTTCGCGATAATCCTCCACGACAGCCGGTGCTGAAAAAAACCAGAAACCACTCATGCGCGGGCCACCGCAAAGCCGGACTGCTTTTTTGCATCCGGACCGCGAAGATAAATCGGACTGGGGGGGCAGAAAGGATGATCAGCGCATTCAGTCAATTTCAGGACGGCCTCGATATCAGGCGCGCCAACGTCACAGATGACATCCATGTCTTGGCTTGAATCAAGTGTTTCCTTTACCAACTTGGCACCGGAGCCGATCAGTATCGCGGCGCGTGGCAACACGCTCCCGAGTGCCGGCAGGGTTGTAACCTGGGGCGGACCTAGCTCGAGGCCTGCGGCATCGAAAATCTGAACAAACAGCTCTTTGCGGCGGGCATCCTGAATGACGACAATCGGTAGATCGGAAGCCGCTTTTGCCGCAGCTGTTGCCAGTGCGGACAGCGTTGGAATACCCACGACGTCCGCCTTGTTGACCAGAGCCATACCACGCGCCATGGACAGACCGACACGCAAGCCAGCAAAACTGCCCGGCCCGCAAACGACACCGATACGATCTACATCCACGGCTTTCAGGGCACTTGTCGATAATACCTCCGACACCATGGAGGGCAATAATTCCGCGTGCCCTATGCCGATGGTTTCGGTAATGACTATATCTCGGTGCTCACTACCGGAATTCCGGAGGGCGACCGAGCATCTTTCCAGCGAAGTATCAATCGCCAAGATATTCATTTTAGAACCCGTTGTTCCATTGCAGCTCTCCCCGAATAGCGCATCAGACAGGAATATCGCAATTTCTATCTGTCTACAGGGTTTCTGGAAAAATTTGAAGGACTTCCGAGCGATTTCAGAATAGAGACTCGCTCGGCGAAAAAGCAAAAGGCCCGAATCTTCGGGCCTCTATTACTTGTAATCCAGCCACCACCCCTGTGTCAGTTGACGGCGCAACTGACAGGCAAGAAAAGTGTTAGATAGGGCGCACTTCCTGCACTTCGGGGAGAAAGTGTTTCAACAGGTTCTGAATACCGTATTGCAATGTCGCCGTTGAAGACGGGCAACCTGCACAGGCACCTCGCATCGACAGATAGACAATACCATCACGAAAACCTCGGAAAGTGATATCGCCACCGTCCTGAGCGACCGCAGGTCGTACCCGCGTTTCAATCAATTCCTTGATAGTGGCTACGGCTTCCTTGTCAGTTTCTTCATAAAACTCTTCACCGCTTTCTTCGGGCTCTTCGCTGATCATAACAGGTGCACCGGTCATGTAGTGCTCCATGATCGCGCCCAGAACGGCCGGCTTCATGTGCTGCCAATCCTCATCGGACTTGGTCACCGTAATAAAATCATGCCCAAAAAAGACACCGGCAACGCCTGGTACATCAAACAACTTCTGGGCCAGCGGTGAAGTAACGGCATCTTCCATCGTCCGGAAGTCACGCGTTTCGTTTTGCAATACGACTCTGCCAGGCAAAAACTTCAATGTTGCCGGATTGGGGGTCGCCTCAGTCTGAATAAACATCTCATTGATCTCTTTAAGCGGGGATCTGTTCGTAAAACGGGGTTTCTTCAAACACCCGCACAGCACGCAGTTTCAGCGTTGTTAGTTCACAATGTAACGTACCGCTGAATTACTTCAAGTTCTCCAGCATCGTTTAACATGCATTTTCTCTACATGTTATCGAACTATTTTACGCAATTGCCGCGATATCGTCATCGCTGAGCGTCCCGGGGACAATTGTAATGGGAACGGGAAATGTTCCGGAGCTTTGATACGCCACCTGCGTCACCAGAGGACCCGGCCCCTCGGATTCTGTCCCTGCGGCCAGAACGAGAATCGCAATATCCTCATCTTCTTCGATCAGCTCAAGAATGACCTCTGCCGACATTCCCTCGCGAACAGCCATTTCCGGATCGATATTGACGGACGCTTTGACGCGCTCCGCAGCACGGGCAAGGACAGTCTCCGCCTCTTCCATTGCTTCGGCACGCATGATGTTTTCGACGCCAATCCAATGCTGGAAGTCAGAGGGCGCAATGACATACAGCATCAACAGAGCACCATTTGTGTGCTCCGCCCGTTTGGCTGCATAGAGCAGCGCCCGACCGCATTCCGGTGTATCATCAACGACCACCAGAAATTTGCGCCGGTGCCCGTCCTCAAGACTTCGTCGCTTCGTAACCATGCGCGCATGCTGCCATTTGCAGAACCAATCGGCAAGGCCGATGACTCTTGACTATTTCGGGCTGCGAGAAAAAAATTTGCTCTTAAAGAATGAATCTTGAAAGATCTGCATTCTTTGCCAGGTCACCAAGATTAGTCCTTACATAGTCGGCATCTACCGTAAAAGTTTCTCCGCCTTTGTCAGGTGCCGTAAAGGAAATATCATCCAGAATGCGTTCCATGACCGTCTGCAGGCGGCGCGCACCGATATTTTCCACCGAGGCATTGATATCCACTGCAATCGTTGCGATTTCCTCTATCGCATCGTCGGTTATTTCAAGCGTTACATTCTCCGTCGCCATCAGCGCCACATACTGTTTGATCAGGCTGGCCTCGGTTTCCGTCAGAATTGCCCGGAAGTCATCTCGGGTCAGAGCACGCAATTCAACCCGAATTGGCAGTCGTCCTTGCAGCTCAGGCAACAGATCGGCAGGACTTGCGACGTGAAATGCCCCGGAGGCCACAAACAGCACATGATCCGTTTTAACCGGCCCGTGTTTGGTCGAAACAGTTGTTCCTTCAATCAATGGCAGCAGATCCCGCTGGACCCCTTCCCGACTGACATCGCCACCCTGGCGGCCTTCACGGGCACAGATCTTGTCGATCTCATCAAGAAACACGATGCCGTCATTCTCGGTAATCCGTATCGCTTCGGTGACCACCTGATCTTCGTCCAGGAGCTTGTCGGACTCCTCCGCAATCAGCATGTCGTAGCTTTCCTTGACAGAAACGCGGCGCGTTTTCTTGGCACCGCCCATGGCTTTGCCCAGAATGTCATTGAGGTTCATAACACCGACGCTGGCACCCGGCATTCCTGGCACATCGAAGCCGGGAAGCGTTGGTGGCGCACTGACCTCAATCTCTATTTCCTTGTCGTCCATCTGCCCGTCATGAAGTTTCTTACGAAAACTGTCGCGAGTGGATGGGCTCGCAGATGCACCGACCAGAGCGTCCAGAACGCGTTCTTCAGCCTGCATATGCGCCTTGGCCTGCACCTCTTTGCGTTTTTCCGTACGCACCAGAGAAATCGCCGCTTCAACAAGATCGCGGATAATCTGCTCCACATCTCGTCCCACATACCCGACTTCAGTAAATTTTGTCGCCTCGACTTTCAGAAAAGGCGCATTGGCAAGCTTGGCAAGCCGACGGGCTATTTCAGTCTTGCCGACACCGGTCGGACCGATCATCAGGATATTTTTGGGCAGAACTTCTTCGCGCATCGGCCCTTCAAGCTGTTGACGACGCCAGCGATTACGCAGCGCAATTGCAACAGCCCTCTTGGCATCCTTTTGGCCAATGATGTAGCGATCAAGTTCCGAAACGGTCTCACGAGGCGAAAAATCAGTCATACATTTACTTCCTGACAGGCGGGACGAACTTCGTCAAAGGGGTGTTGGCAAGCGGGCTTAGAACAAGAGATCGTGCTCCATTCCATCCTGAGCCCAGCATGAGCACAAACAGGCCGAGAATAAACAGAGATGCCGCGATCGAGCCTGATGTATCGATTTCCGCCCGTTGCAGCAAGGATACAACGGCATAGCCGAAATAGCCGAGGCCGGAAACCAGCAAAGCTCTGCGATCAACGATCAAGGCCACGAAACCGAGAAGCGCGACAAGCCCGATTACAATCGCCGCAGAACCGGCACTGCCGGAGCCGTCGATAAAGGTGTTTAAAACGGAGTGAACAATTAGTGGCGCAGCCAGTAAATGCAGCCAGAAAGCTTTGTCTGAATTGTTCGTTTCACGGCGCGTATCTCTCGCATCGAAACTCATCGCTGAGGCAAAGCAGACCAACCCTGATATGAGGAAGAACAGTTCCGGATTGGCAGAAACGGATCTCGGTATCACACCTTCCAGCAACAGCATAAAACCGAGAACAATGCCTCCGGCAATCCCGGCCACCGCGATTGGTACCCTGAAACGCAGATAGAAGACGGCAATCGCAAGTGTCGCGCTGACAATTCCAGCAAAGTATCCGTGAGAAGATCCCGATACGCCCAATATCATGCCGCGAACAAAGGAGCCGTGGAAGCCACCATCGGGCCGCAAAGTCTCAAACAATTGAAATCCCAACTCCCCCGCACTGAGAAAAAACAGGAGACTCAGCACAATCGAAGGCAGGGCGAGGCGCTGTCGCTTCGAAAACCATTCTGCAAGTAGCCAGATTACGAGACAGCACAGCCCGTAGACCAAACCGCGCGCTATGAGGGTCTCCGACAAAACATGATGCAGACCATAAACCATACCGGCGAACAGGCACACAATGCCGATGGTGATGAATACATCATGAAAGCCGCGCGAAAAACGAACTTCCTCCGGATCGTGCATCTGTGGCTGCCCCGGCGAAGGGGCATTGAGAAAAACTGAGAGGGCATCCGCCTGTCCGGCTGTCAGAATTCCTTTTCCGACTGCCCCGTCAAGCTCACTTCGCTTGATCATCCAGGCTCTCCACGATGACATTGGAGTTGGTGTAAACGCAAATATCGGCGGCGATAGCCATTGCATTGCGCGCCACTGTTTCTGCATCAAGATCTGTGTCCATCAGCGCCCGGGCCGCCGCGAGGGCGTAATTGCCGCCAGATCCGATCCCCATAACGCCGTTTTCTGGCTCAAGGACATCACCCGTGCCAGTCAGAACAAGCGTTACAGAGGAATCGGCGACAAGCATCATGGCCTCAAGCCGCCTCAAATAGCGATCCGTCCGCCAATCCTTTGCAAGCTCGACACACGAGCGCATGAGTTGTGAAGGATACTGTTCAAGCTTTGCTTCCAGGCGTTCAAACAATGTAAAGGCATCAGCCGTCGCACCGGCGAAGCCACCGATCACTTCTCCGCGCGCAAGCGGGCGCACTTTGCGGGCGGAATGTTTGATGACGGTCTGACCGAGCGAAACCTGCCCGTCGCCAGCAATCACTACCTTTCCGGCCTTGCGAACCGCCAAAATCGTGGTGCCGTGCCAAATTTCCATGAGTTTCCGTCACTTTCACACATATTTGCCCGCCTACCTTTGCCTCAAGGCAAGGTCATGTACGGATTTGATCTTGATGGAACCGGTTTCAGATAGTCTGCCTGAGGACCGGTCGACTGATTGCAAATACTCTATAGATCCAATTCCGGTAAAGGCAATGCAGATGCATTGTCATTGCAGAGACAACACCGCAAATCGACCCGCATCCGGTCTATGTAGGTTATTTCCCGGACTTTCCTAGCCTCGTCGCGTTTTCCTTCCATCGGGTCATATCAGAGGGGAACATACCGCACGGCTTCTTCCACGATGCGCGCTGCCACGCTGGTGAGCCGTTTGGCAAGTGCCGGGTCATTCAAATCTCCCTTATCATTAAATGCCTGACCGGCGCGGGGCAAAACAACCTGATCTGGCAGCACCATGGCACCCAGAGCGACTTCAAGAACGGGGCGAATGCCCAGCAATCCTCTCAGCCCCCCAAATGCACCGGGCGATGCCGCGCCGAGCGCAAATATCCGACCTTTGAAAACCGATGCCTCCCCTTCAACTTTGACCCGGCTAATCCAATCAATGGTATTTTTCAATAACGGCGTATAACCACCATTATATTCAGGGCAGGCAATAAAGACGCCCTGATGCTGACTGATAAGCCGGTGTAGCTTACGGGCGTTGTCCGGCACACCGGTTTCAGCTTCCAGATCACCGTCATAGAGTGGCAGTTGATAATCAGAGAGAGAAATTCTGCTCACATCGGCACCTGCAAGACCTAGTTCCCGTGCCATGGCGGCAGAAAGCAGGGAATTCAGGGACCCACCCCGTGTTGAGCCGGCAAAGACCAAAACCTTTGGGTCTCTCATATGATTTGAATCCTTATGTTAGAGTGCATCCCGCGAAAGCCGAGCTTCCCTTGCGACAAGGATACGAACCAATACCACGTCCTGGCGCATTGCCAATTTATCGCACATGTGCACCAGGTGTCGCCGGAGTGCAACAGCCACCCCCGGGAACCCGACTGGTATATTCAATCAGCTATTTTGAAACTGCGGCAGCAACCATTCGAGAAATCGGCGAATAGTCGGCTGGCTGCGACGATTTTCAGGATAGACCAGCCATAGAGAAATTTCAGCGCGACAGACCAGGTCAAACGGCTGTATTAAGCGTCCCTGTTCCATTTCTTCACGATAAAATGCCGGGGTAAGGATCGCAACGCCCTGTCCGGCCAGAGCCGCTTTGACTTCCAGCGACTGGGTCCCGAAGCGCGTGCCGGAAACATCACCGAAATCCGGTGATGTAATCCCTGCGGCCTTAAACCATTCCTGCCACCACGGATCGCTATTCTCCACGATCGGCAGGCGCAGAAGATCCGCCGGTTCCCTCACGCCACCAATTGTATCGGCAAGTTTGGGATGCAGCATGGGTGTAAAATCAAATGGCAATAGTTCGTGACCGGCCAATCCATCGGGCTTTTTATGTGCGCATTGAATCGCAATATCACAAGCCAGATTGGAAGGGTCTGCCTCGACCTCGGACATGATCACGCGCACCGCAAATTCGGGATGTTCAATCTGAAATGAACCCAGACGTGGTGCAAGCCACTGCATGGCAAATGTCGCGTTCGTCTTGATCGTGAGTGTGCTCCCCACAATCCCCTTGGCCTGAACATAAGCCTGCGAGATTTTTTCGAGCGCTTCACTGATCTGCGGCGCTAGAATCTGGCCAATATCGGTCACAAACACTTGTCGCGGTTTTCTGTGAAACAGCGGTTTGCCCACTCGATCCTCAAGAACCTTGATCTGATAGCTGACTGCCGCCTGGGTCATACCGAGTTCTTCAGCTGCCTTGGTGAAGCTGGCATGCCGAGCCGCTGCCTCAAATGCCCGAAGCGCGGTCAAGGGCGGCAGATCGTAAGGTTCATGCATTAATTTTCCTTATGCATTACTGGGCACTATTGATTTGAAGTAAGCGAAAAACATCAGCAAATATAAAGGAAAGATAGCCTAATTCAATATGTGGATAGATAAAATGACCGCAACCAATTATGAGTGTACCGTCGCAGGGTGCAAAGCAAAACCGGCAGTGAGACACACAGTTCTTGACTGGCTAAAACAGGTCTTCACCCCTCGGCGACGCCCACCGCTGACATCGAGCCTGCCTGAACATTTGCAGCGAGACATCGGTTTACGTGAAGGTCGACGCAGTAAAGATCGGACATCCTGACTGGACAGGCAGTACAGACTTCAACCTTCACATGAGCACTGGACTATTCAGGCTTGCCTGCTTGTGTTTGACCGCCGGGTGCGCAAACGAGACAAGGTGGCTTTTCAGCAAAGCAGGCGTTGTTTCGCATGGAGTCTGTCGACCGTGTTTCACGAATTCTGCGACGAAATCCCAGGTACCGGCTTTCTGTAAATCCAAACACGCGCCGGTGGTAAATTCAGCAGGACCCAGCCGGTTTTTGTGTAGGAAATCAGATCCGGCTCTGATTTGACAGGCGGCACATGCGCATAAGAAAACTGTATGAAGGGTGCGCCCGGCTGGAGCAGTTCAAACGCTTCCAGTAAAAGATTCCTGCGCACATCCACGGAGCTGGTAAACAAGGGCAGGCTGGAAACAATGCTGGCAAGCGATCCCGGTTTCACGCCGGACACAGTCTTTTTGAGAGAATATGCATCTCCCTGAACGATATTAACGCCCTGAAATCGCCTCTGCAGCAGTGAGCAAAATTTGTTGTTGAATTCGATCGCCGTCAGACGATCTCTTGCAATACCCTGATTGAGAATTGCCTCGGTGACCACACCGGTTCCGGGACCTAACTCGATAACCTCTCCGGCTCGATCCATATCGATCTGCTGCGCCATACGCTTGGCCAGCGCAGAACCGGAGGGACTGACGGCACCGGTTTTTAAAGGATTTCCAGCCCAGGATTTAATAAATCGAATTTCGTCTAGCGCTTTGGAAGACAGTTTCCTTGCGCTCGCCGCACCAAAAGAATGCATTTTCTCAAAATTCTCCAAGAATTACTCTTCAATACACAAGTACTTTCGATTCAATTGGCCCCACCCAAAGTACTCTATCTTTTCATATAGGTAGTTCCCTTTTGGGAAACCACTCATTCTTTTCAGTTCCAACACTTATTAGTTGGCCATGGCAACAGTAAGGCAACCGTCATTGTCCCAAATTGTCGAGGAAGTCCTTTACTTTCGTAAAAAAACCGGCGGATTCAGGATGGTTGTCTTTTGACGACAACTCTTCAAATTCCTGTAGCAGCTCTCGTTGCCTTTTGGTCAAATTAGCCGGTGTCTCGACTGTGACCTGAATGTACATATCACCGGATTGCTTGGAGCGCATCACCGGCATGCCCTTGTGGCGCAGACGAAACTGCTTACCCGTTTGTGTGCCTTCCGGCACCTTCACGCGTGTTTTACCACCATCCACTGTGGGCACGTCAAACTGCCCACCTAGCGAAGCCGTGGTCATGGATATCGGCACTCGACAAAAGATGTCTGCGCCATCGCGCTGAAAAAAGGTATGCGGCTTGATAGACAGGAAAATATAGAGATCACCGGGCGGTCCGCCTCTCAGGCCCGCTTCTCCCTCATTGGCAATCCGAATACGGGTTCCGTCTTCTATGCCGGAGGGAATATTGACTGAGAGCGTTCGCTCTTCAGTCTTACGTCCAGCACCACCACAACTTTCACAGGGATCGGTGATGGTTTCACCACGTCCCTGGCATCCAGGGCAAGCCCTCTCAAGCGTAAAGAAACCCTGACTGGCCCTGACCCTGCCGCTCCCGGCACAGGTCTGGCAGGTTGTCGGGCTGGTCCCGGGCTTGGCGCCCTTACCCGAGCAGGTATCGCAGGTAACCGACGTTGGTACCTCAACTTCAACCACTTTTCCGGCAAACGCATCTTCCAGGGTGATATCGAGATTGTAGCGTAAATCCGCGCCACGCTCCCGGCCAGACCCGGAACGCCGTTGACCGCCGCCGCCACCCATGCCGAAAAACTCGTCAAAAATATCGGACATGGTCGAGGCAAAGTCATTGCCAAAGCCAGCCCCTCCGGCACCACCCATACCGCCATTTTCAAAGGCAGCGTGACCATAACGATCATAGGCCGAGCGTTTTTGGGGATCTTTCAGCGTTTCATAGGCCGCATTGAGTTCTTTGAATTTTGACTCAGCTTCCAAATCGCCCGGATTTCTATCGGGATGGTACTTCATCGCCTGCTTACGGAAAGCGCTTTTCAGCGTTTTCTCATCCGCATCGCGTGAAACGCCAAGTACATCGTAAAAGTCCGCTTTAGACATCAGGACGTCCAGCTCTTATTCATGATGCGCCTTCGCTATATTCGTCATGGACGGCGGGCCATCTTGAACCTGCTACGAAAGAGCCCGCACCTGTTTTCACCGGATTCTCCGGATCCCAAGCGGCGCGGGCCTTCCACTTCAATTCCACCAATCAGGCAGACTTTTTGTCGTCGTCGCTCACTTCTTCAAAGTCAGCATCTACAACATCATCATCATCTGCAGCAGCATCGGCGGCTGCATCAGCTTCCGCAGCTTCCTGCTCTTCGGACTGGGCTGCCTGATACATCGCTTCGCCTAGCTTCATTGATGCTTCGGCCAGAGCCTGGGTTTTTGCCTGAATGTCTTCAGGATCATCCCCTTCGAGCGACGCTTTCAGATCGGTTACCGCAGCTTCAATAGCCGCTTTTTCTTCTTCACCGACTTTATCGCCGAATTCGCCTAGAGACTTTTCGGTCGAGTGGATAAGAGCCTCGGCATGGTTCCGCGCTTCTACCGTCTCTTTACGCTTCTTATCTTCTTCAGCGTGTGACTCCGCGTCCTGAACCATCTGGTCGATATCGGAGTCGGAAAGACCGCCTGACGCCTGGATCCGGATCTGCTGTTCCTTGCCGGTACCCTTGTCCTTGGCCGACACATTCACGATACCGTTGGCGTCGATATCAAAAGTCACTTCAACCTGCGGAACACCGCGCGGTGCAGGTGGAAGCCCGACCAGGTCAAACTGACCAAGCATCTTGTTGTCCGAGGCCATTTCCCGTTCACCCTGAGCAACACGGATGGTTACAGCAGACTGATTGTCTTCAGCAGTGGAGAACACCTGGCTCTTTTTGGTCGGGATCGTCGTGTTCCGATCAATCAAACGCGTGAACACGCCACCCAGTGTTTCAATACCAAGCGACAGTGGTGTCACATCAAGCAGAAGCACGTCTTTGACGTCGCCTTGCAGAACGCCAGCCTGGATCGCCGCACCCATGGCAACAACCTCATCCGGGTTCACACCCTTATGCGGTTCCTTGCCAAAGAAGTTTTTGACGATCTCCTGGATTTTCGGCATGCGGGTCATTCCGCCCACAAGCACCACTTCGTCAATCTGCCCAGCTGCCAGGCCAGCATCTTTCAATGCTGCCTTACAGGGTTCGATTGTCCGCTGAACCAGATCATCGACCAGTTGCTCGAACTTGGCGCGTGTCAGTTTCATCGTCAAATGCTTCGGACCGGACGCATCTGCTGTAATAAACGGCAGGTTGAGTTCGGTCTGAGATGAGGAAGACAATTCGATCTTGGCTTTTTCAGCAGCTTCTTTCAGCCGCTGTAGCGCCAACTTGTCGCCACGCAGGTCAATGCCGTTTTCTTTTTTGAATTCGTCGGCCAGATAACCAACCAGACGCATATCGAAGTCTTCACCACCAAGGAAAGTGTCACCGTTGGTCGATTTAACCTCAAAAACACCATCGCCGATTTCAAGCACTGAAATATCGAACGTGCCACCACCAAGGTCATAGACGGCAATCGTTTTGCCATCGTTCTTCTCAAGACCATAGGACAGGGCAGCGGCTGTCGGTTCGTTGATGATGCGTAGCACTTCAAGACCGGCAATCTTACCGGCATCTTTGGTTGCCTGACGCTGAGCATCGTTGAAGTATGCAGGAACGGTGATAACCGCCTGGGTCACCGTTTCACCCAGGAACGATTCTGCCGTTTCCTTCATTTTCTGAAGAATAAACGCCGAGACCTGAGAGGGTGAGTATTTTTCACTGCCGGCCTCAACCCACGCATCGCCATTATCGGCTTTCACGATGCCGTAGGGAACCAGCTTCTTGTCTTTTGCAACGGTGGGGTCGCTATAGCGCCGCCCGATCAGGCGCTTCACTGCGAACAACGTCGATTCTGGGTTGGTAACCGCCTGGCGCTTTGCAGGCTGACCGACGAGTCGTTCGCCGTCGTCGGAAAACGCGACCATGGACGGTGTCGTCCGCGCGCCTTCAGCATTTTCAACTACTTTTGGTTTTTTGCCGTCCATGACAGCAACGCACGAGTTTGTCGTGCCTAGGTCGATACCGATGACCTTTGCCATATTTTTCTCTCCTTTCGGCAGACCGACCGAACCCTGTCGGCGTTCGGATCATGCCGGGTAAAATTCCCGGCCGGCCCCCATTCTATACTATGACGCGGACGCCCCGTGGCATCGCACCATTGTTCTCTGGCTATATAAGTTGGCAGTCGCTTTGCCGCAAGTGAATGTACGAAATATCCGCATGCCAACCGTGTTTTTGCAGTCAATTTGCAAAACAAAATGCTTCGGAGGCCCATTTGAGCCTCGACACGAGCCGTTATTTGCTGATGCAGTGCGCTCATGTCAATGGGAAAAGGGCAAATACTGATGCTAAGCGATCCAGAGCTCTGGAACAGAATTGAGGCCGTTGTATTCGACGAAGCCAATTGCAGCTTTCCTTTTTCGGCTCGACTGGCCCGCGAAAATAACTGGAATGCGGGCGAAGCGCTGGCAGCCATCGACGAATATAAAAAGTTTGTTTATCTGGCAAAGTGCTGTGACCATCCGGTTACGCCTTCCGTTGAAGTGGATCAGGTCTGGCATCTTCATCTCACCTACACGCGTCATTACTGGGGCGTTTTTTCCGACGCACTTGGCGCGCCGCTTCATCATGACCCGACCGTGGGCGGTCGCACTGAGCAACGAAAATTCGAAAATTTCTACCGAGCGACTTTAAAACTGTACGAAAGAGAATTTGGCACGCCCGCACCCGATAAATTCTGGCCCAATGTCACAGTCCGTTTTGCCCCTGCTCCAACACGCAGCGGCGACAACCGCACATTCACAATTCCGTTAATCCCAATTCGGGATGTGCCAAAAGCTCTTTTGCGTTCCAGTCTGGCCCTGCTCACATTTATAACCGTGCTTCTGGCAGCATCTGGCATAGCGACTGCACATGGTTCATTTTCCGGCGAGAACACTTTTGACGCCCTGCTGAATTCATGCGTTCACATATTCAACAAGCATTTCACAGAGGCGGTCGCGGTTGCAGGCGGCGTACTCGTCGGAGGGTACTTGTTGTTTCGGTCCAAGCAGGGGCGCAATGGTGGTGACTCCGGCTGCGGCAGTTCCAGTGACAGTAATGGTTCGGGATGCAGTTCAGGCTGCGCCGGTGGAGATTGATTGACCCCGGGCGCGTCGGCCGACTGCTCCTCATCAATTTTCCCGAACTATTTCAGTGTGTGTTTCAGCTCGGCCAACTGACTTGCAGCTCTATCGGGATGCGGGAATATATCCACCAGTGGAATGGATGTCCCGTTTGCCTGAACAATCCTTACATTATGTCGATCAAGGTCTCTGGGATCCGCAGCTCCGCAGGAATGCGCGATAACTTCGACTTCCCGACGCATGTTTGAGCAATATCCCGCAACACGAACGGACTTGTCTTTCGGATCCAGCCCGCGCTGAAGGCGTGGATTATGCGTTGTTATGCCGGTTGGACAGGTGTTCTTGTTGCATTTCAAAGCCTGAATGCACCCAAGAGCAAATAAATACCCCCGCGCAGAAACCACAAAATCAGCGCCAAGGCTTAGCGCCAGGCCGACAGCCGAAGGGGTCACAAGTTTGCCTGACGCTATGATGCGGATTCTATCTCGAAGATTGTAGGAAGAAAGAGCGTCCACCACCATCGGCAACGACTCGCGGATTGGCAGACCGACATTATCCATCAAGGGCATCGGTGCCGCGCCAGTGCCGCCATCACCGGAATCGATGGTAATAAAGTCTGGAGCGGACTCAAGGCCGCGCCGATGAATCTCTTCGCACAGATCCGAAATCCAATCGATCGAGCTCACCACCGATTTGAAACCCACAGGCAATCCGGTCAATTCACGCACTTTGTGAATGAAATCGAGTAACTCGCCGACATCTGATATTTCCTCATGCCGGTTAGGAGATATTGACGATTCACCAATCGGGATACCGCGAACTTCCGCGATTTCGTCTGTTACCTTTTCACCTGGCAACAGACCGCCCTTGCCCGGCTTTGCGCCCTGGGAGAGCTTCACCTCTATCATCTTGACTTGCGGCTTCTGTGCGATTGCCAGCAATTTATCTTCACTCAAATGTCCATCAGCCGTTCGGACACCGTACTTCGCCGTTCCTATCTGAAACACAATGTCGGCGCCGCCCTCTTCGTGATAGCGCGACAACCCGCCTTCACCGGTGTTCATCCAGCACCCGGCCATCTTTGCGCCTCCAGACAAGGCTCTGACGGCTGGTGCGGAAAGAGCGCCAAAGCTCATTCCTGAAATATTAAAGAACGAGGGGGCATCATACGGTTCACGCGCAAAGGGGCCAATCTTCAACGGATGAGAGTCCTCGTGCTTGCTATCAAGTGCAGGAAACGCACAATTGACGAATATTGCGGTACCCGGTGGTGTAAGATTTTTGGTGGAACCGAAGGCGCGCGTGTTGCTGAGATCTTTTGATGCTTTCTCAACCCATACACGCTCTGCTCTGTTAAACGGCATTTCCTCGCGATCCATCGCAAAGAAATACTGCCGAAAAAATTCACCAAGCGTCGTGAAAATATATCGAAACCTGCCGACAACCGGGAAATTATAACGGATCGCATCCTTGTGCTGCGTTTTGTCGACGATAAACATCACCAGAATCGCAACGCCAAAAAGGGCGCAAAGAATTACAAGAATGGCAGAAATCAGAGTGAGTGAGGACGCAAGCCATTGCGGGAGAAATGTCATGATCGAACCTTTTCCAGCCCATGAGCCAGTCCGTGAGAATAAAATGCGGCCGGTGGGACTTAAGCGTCCCATGGCCCGGCATCCGAGAACTATAATACTGAATACGTATCATATATTCAAAAAACTCGAGCTGTTTTCATGAGCAAGGTGGTGTTGGCGGAAGGTTTTAGGTTATTGCCCGGTTTTCTGGATATCCGGCAGCAAAAAAAGCTCCTGACTGACATCCGCCACGTTGCGGCGGCAGCACCGCTTTTCAGACCCCTGATGCCCAAATCCGGAAAAGCATTTTCTGTACGAATGACAAACTGCGGTCCCCTGGGTTGGGTTTCAGACAAATCCGGCTATCGCTATCAGGCGTCTCATCCGGTTACCGGACAGTCTTGGCCGGCACTACCTGATACGATCCGAGAGATATGGGAAAAACTGTCCGAATTCCCAGCGCCACCGGAGGCGTGTCTGATCAACTTTTACGACGAAAAGTCCCGACTGGGTCTGCACAAAGACGAAGACGAGGAGGAATTTTCCGCCCCCGTCCTTTCGATATCGCTGGGTGATGCCTGCCTGTTTCGCATAGGAGGTCTCAAGCGGTCGGACCCAACCTGCTCCTTCCGGCTATCTTCCGGCGATATCGTGATACTCGGTGGAGGATCGCGACTTTGTTATCATGGGGTGGACCGTATTTATGGCGGAACATCATCGCTTCTAAAGGGCAATGGCCGGGTCAATCTCACCATACGGCGGGTTACCCCTGCTCTCACCAAAAACGAACCAGGCCCTGAGAGCTGAGAATGAATTTAGTCCGCTTCATTCTAATGCTCCCGTTGCTCAGGTATCAGCAGTCAAAAGTTCTGTGAGCCCACCGCTGATAAAGAGAACTGCACCGTTTCTGATTTCATCCTGGTTTGGCAATTTCATGCCAAGAACTGACCCCTCTCGCTCCATCATGACCAGGGCTTGTAGACTGGCATTGACCAGGTACCACATTGCCATCAGCATTTTCGGAGAACGTTCCAGTTCTATTTCCAACGCCATGCTCAGCGCCCGGATGAGAAGATCCAGAGATGGAATAGGATCCTGTAATGTCGTTACTTCACGGCGGAAGCTTTCCGGCTCCTCCTGCAATCGACGCAAAAATCTGACAAAAGGGCGCATTTTTCCCCTTTCGTGATCAAACCCATGCTCGATTATCGGATCCAGATAGCAGCGGACAACTTCATTGAGCGAAGGCACTCTGTTTTCGCTGATGCTCGATGAGATCAGCGCATCCAGGCCTTTGGATCGGACCTCGTCGATTTCCATTACCCGGCGGATTACAATGGCTCTGATCAATTGATCTTTACCGCCGAAATGATAGTTTACCGCCGCAATATTTGCATTGGCATCATCGGTAATCATTCGCACGGACGTGCCGGCAATACCATGTTCTGCAAATAACTTTTCCGCGCTGCGAACAATCCTTGTTCTGGTGTCAGCCGGTGTCGTTTCCAACAAAATGTACACCCCCACATGTATCGATCTGACGTTCTGCAAAAGTGGTCAGGCTTAAGCTTATGCGCAACCAAACTTACAAATAAACGCTAGACATCTGCTGTCAGGATTCTTCCTTAACAACAGATTAACGTAACTATTACGATTGTTATCAGGTATTATTCTGCTAATATAGTATCAAATAGTCGATCTATTTATTAATTCTATTTAATCTTAATTTTTACTAAGCCATAATATTGGTTATTGCTATAACAACCATTGATGCTGCGATGATCCACAATGCTATCCGGCCCGATCGTGTGTGGCGGGCTTCAGCTTTGCCGATAGCCTCTGCCGTGGCTTCGTCAAACCGGATTCCGTTCAATGTCATGCTCTCAAGCTCATCGGAAATCCTGCTCGCCCGGTCCGCCAGGATCGGCAAATCGCCGACCAACCGGGCCAAAGCACTCAATCCACTTGATGCATCTTCCAGTCGTCCCGCTGGACCCAGATGACGTTCGATCCACTCTCTGACGACCGGCTCAGCTGTCCGCCACATATCCAGGTCCGGGTCAAGGGTCCTGGCCACGCCCTCAACGACGACCATCGTCTTTTGCAACATAATCAGCTGGGTTTGCGTCTGCATATCGAACAGGTCGGTCACTTCAAACAGCTGAGTGAGCAAACGCGCCATCGAAATCTCGCTGGCTGAATGTCCATGTATCGGTTCGCCAATCGCTCTGATGGCCTGCGCGAACACATCCGGATCCTGACTGGAAGGAACGTAGCCCGCCTCGAAATGGACTTCCGCAACCCTGCGATAATTTCGAGTGATGAATCCGAAAAGTATTTCGGCGAGAAAACGCCGTTCCGATTTCCCCAGCCGACCCGTAATTCCGAAATCAACAGCAACCAGCGTTCCGTCAGGCTCAAGAAACAGATTTCCCTGATGCATGTC
The DNA here is from genome assembly GCA_039976075.1 of Stappiaceae bacterium. Lineage (GTDB taxonomy): Bacteria > Pseudomonadota > Alphaproteobacteria > Rhizobiales > Stappiaceae > JBDWFY01. The sequence goes on along the minus strand of JBDWFY010000013.1, from coordinate 636,390 downwards.
TGCATGAAAGAATCCATCCCGAAGGGCATGTCGCAGAAACGATTGAATAATAACCGCGCCCAACATCCGGCCATCATGACCATCGGAAAGAATTCCATCGACATCGCTGAGCTTCCGCCCCTCGATCCAATCCATCGTCAAAATGGTTTTTGATGAACGGGTCCAGTCGACTCCAGGCACGCGAAAACCGGGGTCATCAGACGTGTTCTCCGCCATTTCCGATAGCGCTGCAGCTTCCAGGCGGAAATCCATCTCCAGCGCGACGGAACGGGCCAATGTGTCTACAACTGCGACCGGGCGCAGGCGACGGGAAGGAGGGTGAAGCGCTTCAACCAAACGCGCTGCGAGGTAAAAGCTTTGAAGGTCTCTTTTGAAGCGTGCCGCAACGCCTGGCCGCAAAATTTTCACAGCGACTTTTTTTGTTGACCCATCAGCATCCGTGACGATGGCGGGATGAACCTGCGCGATCGAAGCAGCGGCAACCGGGTCTTCGAATTCTTCAAAAATCGAATCGACCGATTGTCCGAAGGACTCCTCGACAGCCTTCAGCGCCTGCTCCTGAGAAAAGGGCGGCAGCCGGTCCTGTAGTGCTTTTAATCCTACTGCGACGTCCTTCCCCACCAGATCGGGGCGCGTCGCCAGAAATTGTCCCAGTTTTACATAAGAGGGGCCCAATCGGTTGAGCGCAGCGGATATTCTCGCACCGGCCTCAGCATTTGCCGTACTGCGTCGCTCAAAAATACGAATAAATCGGAGGCCAAGACGCGGTATGGTGGGCAGATCAGGGACTTCAACAAGGCCAAAAACACCCTCCCTCGCCATAACCATTCCGGCGCGAATCATACGGAAAAACGGCATGATACGTAATATCATTGAACGACCAGCTCCACGGCTTCCGTCTTGATGCCGGATCTCAAAAGACAACCGGGCACGTTGTTCGCCACGTCGCTCAAAGTTTCCATCCCGAATGGAGCGCTGCAACACCGCCTGAATAATTACGATAATTGACGCGCATAAATCCCGCGTCACCGATCATGTGTGCAAACCTCTCCTGCCTGGGGAACTTCTTTATTGATTCAACAAGGTACTGGTAAGGATCCGCGTCACCGGTAACCAGCCGTCCCATTTTCGGAATGACAGCAAATGAATACTTCTCATACACGCTATCCAGTAGCGGAACGTCGACCTCCGAAAACTCCAGACAGAGAAAACGACCACCGCGTTTGAGGACTCGAAAGGCTTCACTTAGAGCTTTTTCTATTCTTGGAACGTTGCGAATACCGAAAGCGATTGTGTAGGCATCAAAATGGCCATCAGGAAAGGGGAGCTCTTCCGCATTTCCGAGCATGAAGTCAATATTGGAACCAAAGCGGAACGATTTGGCCCGCTCCTGACCAACCTGAAGCATGGATTCGTTGATGTCACAGACCGTCGCCTTGGCAAATCCGCCAGAGCGATCGACAATTCTGGTTGCGACATCTCCGGTGCCACCGGCAACATCCAGCACACGCCAATCCTTCTTTCCCTGTCTGGGAGGTGCGAGCCAGGAAACAGCGGCATCTTTCCAGACGCGATGCATCCCTGCGGACATCAGATCGTTCATCAGATCATACCGTCGCGCAACCTGATGAAAAACTGCATCAACCATCGTCTGTTTCTCATCCAGCCGGACATTCCGGAAACCGAAACTGGTGTTTGCCGCATCGCCGGGCTGAGGCTTTCCATTGACCTCTTCCTGAGATTGGCTGACCATGATACGTCTCCTTCTGGCGGGTGGAACGCGAGCGTTTTGAACCTACAGTGTATCCCGGAAAGGTTGAAGCACCTTTGCGACAAGGATAGGCGATAAAACAATGGCTTGGAGCCCTTCGCGCGATCCGGCGATCACAAGAATTGCTCTGGGTATTTCCTGCAACGAGTTTTTCGGCTTCTCTCCTGTCACGCCGATGCCTGACCTGTAAAGGGTTGTTATGCCTGAATTACCCGAAGTTGAGACAGTAATGCGCGGTTTATCGCCGTTCATGGAGGGGGCGAAAATTGTCGCAGTCCACCAGAACAGGCCCAATCTTCGGTTTCCTTTTCCCGAGAAGTTCGTCGAGCGTCTTACCGGACGGACGGTCACAGCTCTTTCCCGGCGCGCAAAATTCGTACTCGTAGACTTGGATTCCGAGGACGTCCTGATCATGCATCTGGGTATGTCGGGATCGTTTCGCATCACTTCCGATGAGGCGTCACGAAATGGGCAAGACAACCCCTCAGGTACATTTCACTTCGAGAAATCCAAGAACGCGAAACACGATCATGTTGTGATCGAACTCCAATCTGCCAACAAAACGCCATGTCGGGTCATTTATAATGACCCGCGTCGATTTGGTTACATGGATCTTGTTCCGCGCTCTGAACTGGCTCGCCATCGGCATTTCGAACATCTTGGCATCGAGCCGCTGGGAAATGAGTTTGATGCCCACTATCTGGCCGAGCGGTTCAAGCAGCGGCGAACGCCGCTGAAGTCGGCGCTTCTGGATCAAAAAATCATTGCGGGGCTTGGCAATATATATGTCTGTGAAGCCTTGTGGCGCTCTCACCTTTCACCGTTTGAGCCATCAGGTCACCTGGTAGAGGACAATGGTGAACCGAAACCGGCGATCGAAACCCTGGTGGGTGAAATCAGGTCGGTTCTCTCCGATGCCATAAAAGCGGGTGGATCAAGTCTGAGAGATCATGTCCAGACCGACGGATCGATGGGCTACTTTCAACACAGCTTTGCGGTGTACGACCAGGAAGGAGAGGTCTGCCCGAACGAGCGGTGTGAAGGAACAATTGAGCGGGCGACTCAAAGTGGTCGTTCGACGTTTTTCTGCAGTCACTGTCAGCACCCTCATCACGGCCTCACTAAAAGGTGAGCTTGATCGTCAATCGAGGGTTGGCTACCAAGGACGTAGAAAGCAGATCCGATACCTGCCCCAACGAATGGAGATCTCATGGCATACGAGAATATTCTGGTAGAAACACGAGGCAACGTCGGTCTGATTACGCTGCATCGTCCCAAGGCGCATAATGCACTCAATGCCGCTCTCATCGAAGAACTCAATGAAGCAATGAGCAAATTCGACCACGACCGAAAGATCGGCTGCATCGTCTTGACGGGGTCGGAAAAAGCATTTGCTGCCGGTGCGGACATCAAGGAGATGGCAGACAAAGACTATGTCGAAGCCTATCTCAGTGATTTTCTGACAACCTGGGACCGTGTTTCAGACATCCGCAAGCCGATTATTGCCGCTGTTGCCGGTTACGCCCTCGGCGGCGGCTGCGAACTGGCAATGATGTGCGATTTCATCCTTGCCGCAGACAATGCCCAGTTCGGGCAACCGGAAATCAAGCTCGGCGTCATGCCCGGCGCCGGGGGCAGCCAGCGGCTCACCAGATTGGTCGGGAAATCCAAGGCCATGGAAATGTGCCTGACGGGGCGCTTTATGGATGCAGAAGAAGCCGAAAGAAGCGGTCTGGTCAGTCGTATTCTGCCTTTGGATGAGCTCATGGAAGAGACCCTGAAGGCAGCGGAGAAGATCGCTGACTTTTCTCTACCAATTGTCATGATGACCAAAGAGAGCGTGAATAGATCCTATGAAACCACGTTGACTGAAGGCGTGCGGTTCGAAAGGCGTTTGTTTCAGTCCATGTTTGCTACACAGGATCAGAAAGAAGGCATGGCGGCATTCGTTGAGAAACGCGAGCCGCAGTTCCGCGACACCTAAATGAGAATTTTTCTACAATGGCGTCAACTGGACCGTTGACGTGATCAGCGCATGAGACTATAAGCGCGAGCCAACCGGTGGTGGCAGTAGCTGCCGCCGTTTTCAATTTTCATCGCGACTGGTCAACAATGGTATCCGGATCATCTGGAAATGCTGACTGTCGCTGACCGTGATTAGGGCTCATATTGATTTGAGCCTCCAACGACCAGGACAATGTCATGGCCAACACACCTTCGGCCAAAAAAGCGGCCCGTAAAATTGCTCGCAAAACAGCCGTCAACAAAACACGGCGCACCCGAGTGCGTACATTCATCCGCACCGTTGAGGAAGCGCTCGCTGCCGGCGACAAGACCGCAGCCTCTTCTGCTCTGCAGGCCGCACAGCCGGAAATCATCCGGGCGGCGGGCAAAGGCGTGATGCATCGCAATACCGCAGCTCGGAAAGTTTCCCGGCTTGCCAAGCGCGTAAACGCACTGAGTGCATAAAGTCTCATTAATGTGACGATCAGGACCCGGCCTCTGTGCCGGGTTTTTTATTTTAGGTTGCAAAGTTTTGGATAACTGAAACACGCCCGGGTTTACAATTTTTGACCCCCCTTACATACAATCGCAACCTGACATATTTTTAGTAATATTTTCATGCGCTTATATACAGGTGTTGGCATTGCTGTTTGTCGCGATATGGATTCTCTTCCTGTCAAGTCCTTCGACGGCAAAAAAATATTTTGGCCCCTATGCAATAGCTTCCTAACCGGTCCCTGAAGGGCAAAAATTATTGAGTCCAAACGCATTACCGAAATGGCACACAATCATGAAAAAGAGAGGTCAAGGGCTTTTCGAAGCCACAGTCGGGCAATAATTGCCGACACGCAGTTGCAGCCCCCCTAAGCCGTGTGTAGTGTTGCTGGACAGCGGGGGGCTATACCGCTGAATTCAGTAAACGGTTGCAGTAAATTGTCGAGTTAGAACAAAGCGGAAGTATAACAATATGTATTCAATTGTACTTCTTTACTCGTAACCGTGTACCCAATTCGCGTCTGAGAGTGAGACAAGCGACAGTATAATTGTGTTTGTCTGACTTCTTATGTGAAAAATGAAGAAATACTATGTTGACGTCTGGGATGCCCGGCGGCAATTGGGGGCGAACTATGTCGCTTGCGACAAACAAATCTTATGCTGGCGATCTATCGGCGCAGCGTTGTTATGATGCACTTCAGGCATCAGACGCCATTCTGATAGATGTGCGCACGAAAGCGGAATGGGCTTTTGTGGGAGTTCCGGATCTGGCCGAGATTGGCGGTACGCCAATTTTTCTTGAATGGCAGATCTATCCGGAAATGAATTTAAACAGCCAATTTGTCGACACCCTGAGTACGGAGCTCAACAAACGTACCTTGGGATTTGACACGCCTCTATATTTCCTTTGCCGATCCGGTGTTCGGAGTGCTTCGGCAGCTGCGGCAATGACGAAATCAGGATACCGCCAATGCTTCAATGTATCAGGTGGTTTTGAAGGGCCTGCCAATGACAGCCGGCATCGAGGGCAAACAGATGGCTGGAAAGCCTCTGATCTTCCTTGGTTTCAATCCTAATGAGTTAGAATGACGGAAGAGGTCCCAGGAGCTCTTCGCGGCGGGTTTGCAACCGCTCCACAATAAGAATTCTTGTAAGTGTGAACAAGATCGATGAACAACAGCCCGGATGCGGCGATCCGGCACTTTGAATTGGAGGCTGTATAATGGAAATGGCTGGAATTCCCGGACCAGAACAGTGGAATCGCGTAAAAAAGAAGCTCAAGGCCGAGCTGGGCGATGATGTTTTTTCCAGCTGGTTTGCGCGCGTTGATCTGGAGGGGCACTCTGACAGTACCGTCCAGTTGTCTGTTCCAACACGATTTCTCAAACAATGGATTCAATCTAATTACGAAGACCAGCTGATTGGCCTCTGGCAAAGAGAATGCGACAAAGTCAGCAATATCGAGCTGACGGTTCGCGGGGCCATTCGCGCAAAACGTCTTCCATCTAAATCCGGCTCAACCGCTTCTCAGACAAATGCAGCCGTTGACAGCCGTCCGATCTCGCTTCCAACCAGCAGACCGGCCACCGGTCCGGCCCACCACACGCGCTCTCATAGCAGTTCAGCATCCGCTGATGTTCTGGAAGGCTCGCCGCTGGATGCGAAATACACCTTTGAAACATTCGTCGAGGGCGGATCGAACGTATTGGCTCTGGCTGCTGCGCGACAGGTGGCAAATGAAGGCAGCGTGACTTTCAATCCGCTTTTTGTGCATGCGGCCGTAGGACTGGGCAAGACGCATCTGCTGCATGCAATCGCGGCGCGTGCCCGGCATGCAAACCGATCTGTGCTTTACCTGACAGCAGAACACTTCATGTATCGCTTTGTGGCGGCGTTGAAGAACCAATCTGCTCTTGCGTTCAAAGATAAGCTGCGCGGCATCGATCTTTTGCTCATTGACGATATGCAATTCCTCCACGGGAAGCAGGTCCAGCAGGAATTCTGCCACACGCTGAACTCACTGATTGATGGGGCAAGACAAGTTATCTGCGCCGCCGACAGAGCCCCGGCGGATCTTGAGACGCTGGATGACCGGATGCGCTCCCGCCTTGCAGGAGGGCTGGTCGTAGAGATCGCAAACCCTGATTATGAGCTTCGGCGCAATATGCTGGTCATCCGCAATCAGCTTATCAAGCGCAACTATCCTGATTTTATCATGCCCGATGCGGTCATTGAGTATGTCGCACGCAATGTCACTTCAAATGGCCGGGATCTTGAAGGCGCCCTCAATCGTCTGGTGGCTCACAACCAGCTGACCAATTCTCCGATTACCATTGAAATGGCGGAGATGACTTTGCGCGATCTGGTGCGCTCTCACGAACCGCGCCGGGTCAAGATCGAAGATATTCAGCGCATAGTTTCAAAACACTACAATGTTTCCCGGTCCGACCTTCTCTCAGCCCGGCGAACACGTACGATCGTACGTCCTCGGCAGATTGCCATGTATCTGGCGAAAACGATGACACCTCGTTCGCTACCGGAAATTGGAAGGCGATTCGGAAATCGGGATCACACAACGGTTTTACACGCCGTGCGAAAAATCGATGAACTTGCGACCAATGACAACAGTCTGGCTCAGGAAATTGAACTGCTGAAGCGGATGCTTGATGCCTGACTGATAGGTGCGATTTATACTTGAAACGAGACAAATGCGGCAATGCGGGGTGTGCTTTTAATTAAGCCACCCTGCATTTTTTGCACTTCCGGTTTATTTTTTCTGACTTCTAACCTGTTAGCGCATGACCCCTCTTGCAATAGAAGGGCTTTAAGGGCAGTTTCGTCCCCCCGGTTTTCGGCACACTCCGTGCTGAAAAGCTGTACATTCACCTGGAGCTCCGATCGATCTGACGAGCGATGTTTGAAATCATGGATATTGTTTGATGAAAGCGACACTCGAACGGACCGACCTTCTAAAGTCCCTGACCCACGTTCACCGGGTCGTCGAGCGCCGTAACACGATCCCGATCTTATCGAATGTGTTGTTGCGTGCTGATGGAAATTCACTGGGTCTGAAGGCGACTGACCTCGACCTTGAAGTATCGGAATCAATTTCCGCCATGGTGGAACAGCCCGGGGCGACCACAGTGCCGGCACATATGATTTACGACATCGTTCGGAAACTACCCGAGGGTTCTCAGGTGGTGCTGGAAAACTCGTCGGACAACGCAACCCTCAACATCCAGTCGGGACGGTCGAAGTTCGCACTTCAGATGCTGCCTGAATCAGACTTTCCGGATTTAACAGCCAGTGAATTTTCCCACGCATTTGAAGTCAGTGCTGCAGATTTGCGCAGCCTGATAGACCGCACCCAGTTTGCTATTTCCACCGAGGAAACACGATACTATCTGAATGGCATCTATCTGCATGCGGTTGATGCGGGCGAAGGCATGCGCTTCCGTGCGGTCGCGACCGACGGCCACCGCCTGGCCCAGTCAGAAATCCCGGCACCGGATGGCTCTACGGGCATGCCGGGCATTATCGTTCCGCGCAAAACGGTGGGCGAAGTTCAGAAGCTTCTCGACGATCCCGAAGCAAAAGTCTCCATTGAGTTGTCCGAAACCAAAATTCGCCTCAAGACCGGACCTGTTGTGCTGACCAGCAAGCTGATTGACGGCACTTTTCCTGATTACGGGCGCGTTATTCCGCAGCAGAACGACAAGGAAATGCGGGTGGATTGCGAAGAATTCACCAAGGCAGTGGATCGCGTTTCAACGATTTCAAGTGACCGGGGACGGGCCGTCAAGATGGCGCTGAGCGAAGGACGCATGGTGCTGACTGTGACAAATCCGGATTCAGGCACTGCGACAGAAGAATTGGCCGTAGACTACGACAACGACGATCTGGATATCGGATTCAATTCACGCTACCTCCTTGACATCGCCTCACAGCTTGAAACGGATACAGCGTTGTTCAAGCTGGCCGATTCCGGCGCGCCGACACTCATTCAGGATGATAACGTGGCCGATGCCCTGTATGTTCTCATGCCGATGCGGGTATAGACACCGGACATCGGGTCAGTTGAGATTCATAAATCTGCAAAACTAGTATGAGTCCTCAACCGTGTGCTTTTACCGCAGGACCCCGGCATGACCGATGCGTATGAAGTTGAAAAAGTCTCGCTTTCTGCGCTCAAGCTAACGGACTTTCGCAACTATTCTTCCCTCCATCTAACCCCGGATGACAAACATGTTGTGCTTGTGGGTAGCAACGGGGCCGGCAAAACCAATATTCTGGAAGCCCTTTCATTTCTTTCTCCCGGTAGAGGGCTGCGACGCGCCGGTTATGACGAGGTGGGACGCAATGGTGGTCCAGGTTCCTGGGCAATCGCGGCGACGATCGAGGGGGCTGTAGGGTCAAATCAGATCGGTACGGGGTTAACACTGACCCCGGATGGTCCGGACCGAAGCCGTAAAACCCGGCTGAATGGCGCAACTGCCCGCAATCTGGAGCAACTCTCTGAATTTATACGTGTTCTTTGGCTCACACCGGCCATGGACGGACTTTTTATGGGGCCCGCTTCGGATCGAAGGCGGTTTCTGGATCGCCTTGTTCTGGCAATAGATCCTCAGCATGGACGTAGGGTAAACGCTTTTGACAAGGCCATGCGAAGCCGCAACAAACTGCTCGAGGAGCGTACCGGAGAGACTGGATGGCTGGAAGGATTAGAAATTCAGCTTGCGGAGCACGGCGTAGCAATTGCCATGGCCAGAGCGGAACTGATCGCCTGTTTTTCCAATCTCATTGAACGGCAGGAAGAAGCGTCCTCCAATTTTCCCAAAGCCCATCTTTTATTGCAGGGAGAGCTGGAAAGGGAGATCGAAGGCCTGGCGGCGACCGATGCGGAAGATCACTATCGATCGATGCTGCAGCAAATGAGAGCCCGGGATACGGCTGCGGGGCGCACATTGATCGGCCCTCACCGGGCTGATCTTCAGGTTCGCCATATCGGAAAGAATATGGAGGCTGCCCGGTCATCGACCGGTGAGCAAAAAGCCCTGCTGCTCGGCCTGGTTCTGGCCCATGCACGACTGGTGGCCTCACTGTCCGGCATGACGCCTGTTTTGTTGCTTGATGAAGTCGCGGCGCACCTGGACGCTGAACGTCGCGCTGCCCTTTTTGATCAACTGGATGCTTTGGGTGGTCAATGCTGGCTAACAGGGACCGACCGGGCTTATTTTACATCTTTGGGTTCTCGTGCGCAGATTTTCAATGTACAGGATGGACACGTCTTGGAAGAACCGCTGAACGGTCATTAACACGCTCTTCTCGGTGGTATCTGACACTCCCTTCGCTTCAATAAGGAACCGGCAATGGATATCGCAGCCATCGGTACATTCAGTCTGGCCCTTGCCATTGCCGCGGCCATCCCCGGGCCTGGCGTTGCCGCGGTGTTGGCACGGGCACTGGGAACAGGCCTTTGTGCAACACTGCCGTTGATTGTCGGCATAATTTGCGGCGATCTGATATTTCTGTCGTTTGCGATTCTGGGCCTCTCTGTTGTCGCCAGCATCCTTGGCACCGTGTTTTTCATCGTCAAATGGGCCGGTGCCGCCTTTCTCGTCTATCTCGCTTACAGAATGTGGACAGCGGCCGAAACTCTCTCCGGACCAGATGGTACGACACCGCAACAATCCGGTGGTAGATCACTGCTGGCAGGACTGCTTCTCACACTGGGCAATCCAAAAACAATCCTGTTCTACATGGCACTCATGCCCAGCCTCATTGATCTCTCCAAAGTAACATTTTCCGACTTTCTGATGCTCGGCACAGTGGCTGCACTGGTTCTGCTTACTGTGTTAATTCCCTATGCGGTGCTCGCTGCGAGAAGCCGGTATTTGTTCCGTTCAGCGCGTTCACGACGCCTGTTGAACCGGTGTGCGGGAAGCGCCATGGCAGGGGCTGCCGTGGCGGTTGTCGCCCGTTAATACGCTCCACAATGGCGATAAGGGCCGCTGTTCACTACTTTCCAAGGAAAACCTGCCTTTTTCTGGGGTTTTCGGCCCCTAATTCGGCTCCTTGCACATTGAATCGCCCGCGCTTGAGCGTATAAGGTAACGAGTTGAAAAATGACGGGATTAATTGATTCGCATGAGCGACCTGCCGGCAGAAGATAACGATCAGGAATATGGCGCGGACTCTATCAAAGTTCTTCGGGGACTTGATGCTGTTCGCAAACGCCCGGGAATGTATATTGGCGATACCGACGATGGGTCAGGCCTCCATCATATGGTCTACGAGGTCGTCGACAACGCAATCGATGAGTGCCTTGCCGGTCATGCCGACTATGTGACGGTTACACTCAATCCTGACGGGTCTGTCACTGTAACTGACAACGGGCGGGGCATCCCAACTGACATCCATCCGGAAGAAGGTGTTTCCGCAGCTGAGGTGATCATGACCCAGTTGCATGCCGGCGGAAAATTTGACCAGAATTCCTATAAAGTTTCCGGTGGCCTGCATGGCGTGGGTGTATCGGTCGTCAATGCGCTCTCAACGTCGCTTGAACTCAGAATCTGGCGTGATGACAAAGAACACGTCATGCGCTTCGCCGACGGAGACGCGGTCAATCCTCTTGAAGTCGTTGGACCCGCTAACGGCAAGAAAGGTACAGAAGTCACCTTTCAGCCATCAACGGAAACATTTACGCAAACTGAATTCAGTTTCAGCACATTGGAACACCGTTTGCGCGAGTTGGCTTTCCTCAATTCCGGCGCACGTATCATTCTTTGCGACAGCCGCGGTGTCGAAGAGGTTCGCGAGGAACTCTACTACGAAGGTGGGATCAAGGCTTTCGTTGAATATCTTGACCGCGCCAAGCACCCGCTGATCGACAATCCGATTGAGCTGGTGGTTGAAAAAGACGGCGTCACGGTTGAGGTCGCAATGTGGTGGAACGACAGTTACCATGAACATGTCCTTTGCTTCACGAACAACATCCCCCAGCGTGACGGCGGTACGCACCTTGCCGGATTCCGCGGTGCTCTGACGCGCCAAATGACCGGTTATGCAGAACGTTCCGGGATCACCAAGAAAGAGAAAGTTTCTCTCACCGGCGACGATTGCCGCGAAGGTTTGACGTGCGTGTTGTCCGTCAAAGTGCCTGATCCCAAATTCTCATCACAGACCAAAGACAAGCTGGTCTCTTCTGAAGTGAGGCCTGTCGTCGAAAGCGCGGTGAACGAGGCACTTTCCGAATGGCTTGAGGAAAACCCGGCTCCGGCAAAGATTGTTGTCTCCAAGGTCGTGGAAGCGGCCGCCGCGCGCGAAGCCGCCCGAAAGGCACGGGAATTGACCCGCCGCAAAGGCGCGCTCGACATTGCATCACTTCCGGGCAAACTGGCCGACTGCCAGGAACGCGACCCTTCAAAATCAGAACTGTTCCTGGTGGAGGGCGATTCCGCTGGTGGCTCTGCAAAACAGGGACGTAACCGGGAAAACCAGGCTGTCTTGCCACTCCGAGGTAAAATTCTGAATGTGGAACGCGCCCGGTTTGACAAGATGCTGTCGTCCAATGAAATCGGCACCCTGATTACAGCGCTTGGTACGGGCATCGGCAAGGAAGAGTTCAACGTCGAAAAACTGCGCTACCACAAGATCGTCATCATGACCGATGCCGATGTTGACGGTGCCCATATCCGAACATTGTTGCTGACGTTCTTTTTCCGTCAAATGCCGGAGCTGTTTGAGAACGGGCACCTGTATATTGCCCAGCCGCCTCTCTATAAAGTCAAGCGCGGCTCCTCCGAACAATATCTTAAAGACGAACGGGCGCTGGTCGACTTTCTGATCGCCGCGGGACTTGAAGATATGACCCTGCGTCTTGCCAACGATGAAATGCGCGGACATGCTGACCTCGGCGACATTGTCGAGACCGCTCGAAAAATTGCAGAAATCTTGAGTGGCCTTCACGCGCGCTACGATCAGGGCATCGTTGAACAAGCCGCAATTGCTGGCGCATTAAATGCAGAAACCCTCGCAGATCGAACAAAGTCTGACGAAGCTGCTGCCTATATTGCCCGCCGTCTCGATATCATGTCCGATGAATTTGAACGGGGCTGGGAAGGCGAGTCCAAAGAAGATGGGAGCCTGGTCTTCAGTCGGACCGTCCGCGGGGTCAAGGAAGTCTCAACCATCGATGCAGCGCTGCTTGGTTCCTACGATGCTCGGCGGTTGGACAACTACAGCGCTCACCTGAAAGAAATTTACGGCAAGGCCGCAACTTTGTTGCGCAAAGAAACCGAGACACTCATTCGCGGGCCGCAAGCGCTGATGGATGCTATTCTGGCAATCGGCCGCAAAGGATTTACGCTCCAACGCTACAAAGGTCTTGGAGAAATGAACCCTGAGCAGCTTTGGGAAACGACTCTGGATCCGGAAGCGCGGACGCTCTTGCAGGTAAAGGTCAGAGAAGCGGATGACGCTGACGACATCTTTACCAAACTTATGGGTGATGATGTCGATCCAAGACGCGAATTCATTCAGGATAACGCACTGAACGTCGCGAATCTGGACGTCTGATATACGATCTCATTCCACTGTTCTGAACCCGTCATCGGATAGACGAACAGTTTCTTTCAGGCGAAGTTACCCCGCATCCGAAACTTCTGGAAACGCTAGAGCGAGCTGGTTATCCGGGCTTTGTGGGCGCCTGCAATGTGCGCCCGGGCAACCGTATCGGCCTTGTCGCAGTCTCTTTCTGCGATTGCCTCGACAATTGCTTCATGCTGACCAACGGCCAACTCACGCCGTTCCGCTGTGGCCAGCGTCCGGCCTGCCAACAATAAAAGCGACAGGCGCAAATGGTCGGTCTGGTCGACGAGATAGCGATTGTGGGAGGCCAGATAGAGGCGCCGATGAAATTCACGGTTCGATTGTAAGAGCCAATCTTCGTCTTCAACATGTTGCTTGTCTTCGGCGACCAGTTCGCGCAAAACATCAATCTCTGTCTGCGAGGCATGCTGGGCCGCCAACCTTGCTGCCGTCCCTTCCAGCACCTCTCGCATAAAATAGATTTCAGTCACCTGATCATGGGAAAGAGACGCAATGACCATGCCGCAATTGGGCTCATGCACCGCAATTCGCTGCGCTTCAAGCCTCTTTAAAGCCTCGCGGATCGGCGTCCGGCTCACTCCGTATTTTTCCGCCAATTCCGCTTCCCGCAATCGGTCGCCCGGCTGAAGTTCGTGTTTTTCAATCGCGCCGATCAGCTGCCGATAAACTTCCATGCCATTGATATTGCGTTTATCCATAATGTTCCGCTGCGAATTCGACCCGTAAATCGGTTAGACCTGATCTTAAATTGCATACGTGTGAATACAAATTCAAGCGTCATATGCAATTGCAGCCTCAACGCAACAGCTGTAAACCAAGATCAAGCAATGCCAAACGCCTGTCTCATGCAAAATATCCGGACAAAGCTTTGTGTTGCATTTGACTTTTCCAGGTAGGCGCAGCGTGCGTGCAAGCTGCCATTTGCCCAAAATTTCGGAGATCAATCTATGACTGAATGGCTTGTCTATCTATCCGGTGAAATCCACACTGACTGGCGCGAGCGCATTATCGCGAATTGCAAGGAAGCCAAGTTGCCTGTTCGCTTTGCTGCGCCTGTCACCAACCATGCCGCCAGCGATGATTGCGGGGTCGCAATCCTGGGTGCAGAGGAAAAGAACTTCTGGAAGGATCGCAAGGGTGCGCAAATGAACGCTATCCGAACCCGGAGCCTGATTGAGAAATCCGATATCGTTGTTGTTCGCTTCGGTGAAAAATACAAGCAGTGGAACGCTGCGTTCGACGCCGGATACGCCTCCGCGCTGGGTAAACCGGTGATCATCAACCACACTCCGGATCTGACCCATCCGCTGAAAGAAGTGGATGCTGCCGCATTGGCCGTCACAGAAACGCCGGAGCAGGTGGTTGATATTCTGCGCTATGTGATCAATGGCGACCTTTCCGGCTATTAAACCATTACTCAGCACACTCCGTCTTAAGCCAACCATATTCCACAAGAGGCCTTCACTGCGGAAGGGCCCCTCACCGACAAAACGGTGAGGGGCCCTTCCGTTTCAATGCAGATCCAGTCGCCAAAACTGGTCCTTGCCGGTTCTCAGCCGTTGTCTCACTTTTTTCCGCGCTGCCTCAATTACGAAGGGCGGCGTTTCATCCGTGAGGGCAAAACAGAACTGCTTTGGCAGCCGGGAGTAAATTGAAACCGGTGGTCCGTTGTATTTGATGTTTTTTACCAGCTTGCCGGTTTCGGGCGTGTGGTACCAGATAACAGGAATATTCAGTTCTTCCCGCAGGAACCATATTGTGGCCGTCAGCATGGCTTCCGACCAGTATTTGGCGCGCGGCAAGAGGTATTTCTCCACGTACTCAATGTAGCTGGGGGCTCTCCCAAGATGGTAACCCCAAAAGTGGAAATTACGCTTTTCCCCTCCTTCAGCGGCGCTCAGTCGCTTTGCATCTTTGTATGCCGATAGCGCACCTCTTACCCAGTCATTTTGTACTTCCTCCACCAGTGCCTCACCAGAATTCCAGTCAATATCAAGCCGCGCCCATGCCATTGTCGTCCGCCCCTTCGTGCAGATGGGATGCGCCAGTTCACAAAAAGGACTCTCGTCAATGGACCCCACCAACCTCTCATAGGCACGGTCATGCTCGCGATCAAAGTTCATTTGCAATACCAGGTTCGTTCCCTGACGGGATGTCTGGGCCCAGTCGCGACCACGACGCCTTCCACTCCATAAACCAAGCGTCAGGACTGACTGAAAGGCGTCTTTCCGTTCGGCATAAGCCAGATCCTCACGGCTCAGTATGCCATCGCCTTTATGCGCAATGATCTGTTTTACGGCTGATTTATCCAGCAGTTTCCCAAATCTGGTCTTCTTCAGGAACGTAATAGGCGCCGGTTGCTTCGTCTTCTGCTCCAGCAAAACAATGGCGTAACGATCCTGATAATAATCAAACAGCGTCCGCTGTTTAGGCAGGACGCGAATGATCTGTTGTGCTTGTTCCAATTCCATGTGGTCACCCAGCATCACGCACAGCTTAAGAATGACGACCAATGGTTCGCCCCAATCGCTGCGATGTTCCCAGCGCACGCAATTCAAATGAATTCATCTGAACGGCAAGCGCCGTGCTTTATTGTTGAATGTTTGATTTTGGGGTGAACGTTTTACGAGCCGGTTGCGGCTGATATACGCGATGCGAGCATAGATGCGCTGTGACCAGTACGATCACAGACGACGGTCGCCTTTCAGGATGGCTGAATGCTCATTTTGAAACCTTAAAACGGTCTTGTTTGTTAAAAACAGGCGCGGCTAATAACACAACATGGAGTTTTGTTCAAGAACACGAGCTGGTCATAACTCTGCCAATCGCTGTTGTTCTTTCCGGGCACGTCAGTATTTGCCGCAGTGAACAAGGTTGGACAGAATGCAACAACGCTGATTGCCACGAGACCGGCAATCAGCGTTCCGCGACAGTCATGCGTGTTGGGCTGAACCAATATCGGCGACCTGATCAGGGTGGTCCTTTGACCACTCGTCAAGAAACTCGGCCATCTCGTCATCACCGGCAAGCTCTATCGCTCTCCGTGGCAAATCAACACCTGCTTCAAGCGCTAATCGCGCACAGCCAATATGATCTCGCTCGGACCTATTTGGTGCATTTTCCGATCCATGAATTACTGTCGATAGGAGCGTGCCACCATATTTGTTGACGTGGTTCAGGTTCGGTTTATGCGCAAGAAAGAACTGCATCAGATCGGGCAGTCCCTCCCAACCTGAAATATGTACCGGCGTCATTCCCATGTCATCAACGAGATCGGTGGGCATCCCTGCTCCAACCAATCGAGTGATATAAGAGTATGTTCCGGGTAAATGGATCAGATTGTGCAAAATGTATCGGCATTCCTTTGGAAGAATGGCCGGATCGATATTTTGAGCTTCCGGTGCTTCCTGGCATATCGAGACCAGGGCCTGGAGTGCGCCTGGAATGTCTGTCGCCCCACCTGCTTCCTTGATAACTTCCGCAACCTGATGATTTCCGAAAATCAACGACAGCGCATAGGCATTCATACCCTCGTAAAGTGAATTGGGGTCAGCGCCGGCCCGCAGCAACAATCGCGCCATATTCGCATCACACATGCGGCGACCAGCTTGATGAATGGCGCCGACAACCATAGGCGCTTGCCCTGATGGATGGGGCATCGCGCCCTCATTTGGGTCTGCTCCCGCCCCAAGCAACATTTCCACCGCAGTGTGATCATTGAAATCGAGTGCCCGTAATAGCGAATTCGTGCCTGCCGGACGTGCACCATGTTGAATTAAAAGCCGCAAACCCTCGTGATGACCAAGTTCTGTACTGTGATAAAGACTTTCGTTGTCATTCGGATCAGCCCCCTTGTCTAAAAGCCATTCAGCTAATTGCATGTTATCCGCATGACCCAGCGCTCCATAAAGTGCCGACAGCAGATGATCGGAGCCGGGTTCGGCTGGAAATCCATCGTTCACGTCAGCGCCGTGATCAACCAACAGACTCGCGATCGCCATCATGTTTTCTGATTTTTCCGGATGAGCCTGGAAATACTTTGAAAATGCGAGGTGCAGGATCGGCCGCCGCGGACCCAGTTGCCGGACGGCGGCTTCAGGATCTTTCTCCAGGGCGAGTTTGACTGCAGCTAAATCATAAAGCGCTATCTGGAGACCCAGAAGACCGCGCGATAGGTCAGGCGAATCCTCCAGAAGTCGATCGACGACGGTGTTTTGTCCATGAAACAGAGCAATCTTTAACCGTTGTTGCTTGCGCGCCCGATCCATTCCGTTGATTTCAACGGCGAGCTTGAGAGCCGGCCAACTGGAAAAATCATTCTCGTTTGCGATCACATGCAGGAAGTCGGCGTGGGTCAACGTGCCCAGATCGCGCCGGGGCGGGTGAACCGCCAGGCGTTCAGCTGCAGCCGGGTGCCCGGATTGGTAGGATTTGCGTAAGTTTTTTGCTGCGCGCCGAAGCGCTTCGAGAGAATGCATGCCGGTCTCCTCATTTCGCCCGGGGTTCGCTATCTGGGCATGAGATCAACCGATGGATGTCTCTTCATATGAGGGGATGCAGATACTGCTTTCCGCGAACCGGGCAGCCTTCCCAAAAGGCGTCGCCAGTATATCTCAGCAGGAACCCGATGCAAGTATCTGGCATTGAACAAGCTATTTGCAACAGGTGGCTCTATTTTTCCATCCTGTGACTGGATAAATTCCGTTAAAGCCTATTGAGTTATCGGGCATCCATATCATGACCCGCTTTTTAACCACTCTTAAAACTGATTGGCACTCCCATGAAACTGTTTGACCGCCTTAAAAAAGATGCCGGATACCGATGGACTGACTATGTCGAACATGAATTTGTTCAGAATGTCGGGAATGGTGGCCTATCCAAGGAGTCCTTTCGTCACTACCTCATCCAAGATTATTTGTTCCTGGTGGAATTTGCCCGCGCCTATGCGCTTGCGATCTACAAGAGCCCGGATGTCCGCCACATGAATACGGCGCTTTTGGGAGTGAAGGCCATCCTTGAAGTTGAGCTCGATCTTCACGTGGAACTCTGTGGCAAATGGGGCATGAGCCGCGAGGATCTTGAGACTTCCGAGGAGGCAAGTGCCAATATCGCCTATACTCGTTTTGTCCTTGAAGCTGGAATGCGTGGGGATCTGCTGGATCTGCTGGTTGCTTTGGCCCCCTGTATAGTCGGATATGCAGAAATCGGAGCAGAGCTGTCCCGTCAGACCAATCCAGGGGGTGGAATTCCTCATTATCAGCGGTGGATCGCCGAATACGCCGGAGACGACTACCAAAATCTGACCGGCGCCTTCGGTGAATGGATGGATGATGTGGCCGAAACATACTTGAGCGAGAACCGCTACCCTCATATTCTGGAAACGTTCAATCGCGCCTGCCGCCTTGAATCCGACTTCTGGCAGATGGGGTTGGATCGCTCGATCTGATACTCTGAGCGGTCGCATATTGATCGCAAAATTACCATTGAGAGGTCCGTTCTCCAGCCAATCGTGGCGACAGAAGCGATGCTTCAGAGGATTTCGGTTCCTACGATCTGCATGCCTGGCTGGACAGTGCAAACGCAATGTTTTGCCATCAACCACAGCATTTTCCTACAGTTTTGACGCCTGATTCTGCCTTCCATTTTCGATAAGTAAAACAGCTTGCCAACCGGCGAGTTAAATGCAAAGCTTTGAAGAAAATGGAGGGACTGAACACGTGTGCAATATATGCCGCTGTTCGAAGTGGAGGGGGAATTCCCGAGTCGTCCGGTCTTTAACCTGTTTCTGAAACCGTCAGCAGGCCGCGCAGTCATGAATACCGTACTTTCACAAATTGAACGACTCGGACTTTTCAACCAATTGGCTGGAAAGGTGAGTATTTTCATAGCGTCATGCTTCATCGGGCTGATGACATTGATCGTCATTGCCGGAGTCTTTTTCCGCTATGTGCTCAACAATTCTTTGCCCTGGGTAGAAGATATCTCCCTGATCATGATGGTGACCACAGCGTTTCTGGTCGCTCCATTTGCTTATCGTTCTGGCGCAAATGTGGCCATTGAAATCCTGGTGGAAGCTTTTCCAAAATCCATTCTCAGGGCGGTCCGAATTTTTATAAATCTTCTGATTTTTTGGATCATCTACCGCTATTTTTTCGAAAGCATTCAACTGGTCAATCGCGGTTGGGGGATCAGGGTGAATTCAATCCCCATTTCGTGGGCAATTCCGTATTTCATCGTACCCGTGGCATTTGTCGAAATGGCCCTGGTAGCATTCGAATTGATCGCCCGGGATTTTTGGGGGCTGATAACACGGTCGAACGCGGCAGATCTGCCGCACATCGCACCGGCAGAGGCGGAGTAGCGGAATGGGGCTCGCTTATTTCTGGATTTTCTTTGTTTTGCTGGCGATCGGAACGCCGGTCGTTTTCGCGCTGATGCTTGGACCTGGAATCTCACTCGTCATTGACGGCAAAGACGGGTTGTTTTTCTCAAAACTGTTATCGACGATTTACACCGGAATGTACTCCTTTCCGCTGATGGCCGTACCGTTTTTCATTCTGGCAGGCGAACTGATGAATTCCGGCGGCATTACGCGATCAATCGTTCGATTTTCAGAATCGATGATTGGCCACTATCGCGGTGGTCTGGCCCAGGTCAATATTCTTTCCTCAATCCTGTTCGCAGGTCTATCAGGATCAGCCGTTGCTGATACGTCGGCGCTTGGCAAAATGCTCATTCCGGCCATGGAGCAGAATGGCTACTCGCGTCGGTTTGCCGCTGCGATTACCTCCGCATCATCCGTGATCGGACCGATCATTCCTCCTTCCGGCATCATGATACTCTATGCCTTCGTGATGAACGTATCCGTCGCCGGCCTGTTTCTGGCAGGCTTTGTGCCCGGGTTGATGGTCGGCTTGGGACTGATGATATTGACGGGCTATTTTTCTCGGGTACGGAACTATCCAGTTGCCGCCCAGCGCGCCACCTGGAACGTGCGATCTCTGGCGTTCCTGGAAACATTTCCTGCACTGCTGACCCCGGTACTGCTGCTTGGCGGCATCCTTTCAGGTATTTACACGCCAACGGAAGCTGCGGCAGTTGCTGCTGTTTATGCGCTGTTTGCCTCAATCCTCATACGACTGGAAATCTGGAAGCGTTTCATATCTGACGCCAAACACGCGTATCTGCATATCGGTCCGTTGACGCTACTTCTGTTTGCCGGATTTTTCGACGCTTACGGGTTCAACATGTATGCCGCCCTTTCGATTGGCTGGATTGTTGTTGCAGAAATTCTCTGGCGTCTGCTTGCAACGAAAGGTGCGCAACCGGTTGAAACGGAAAATGTCCCACTGGGCAAGGATTTCAGGATTGCAGCCCATCAATCCGCGAGCAGATTGCCAGTTGTCCTGCGCGATACCGCAATTCAATCGGGCGTAATACTGTTTCTCGTCGGTGCAGCTGTCACGTTCGGCTGGATGGTGACTGTTTCCGGTCTGGCCCGCGAAGCGGCTTCGCTCATTCAGACGATCACGAATGATCCTCTTCTGCTGCTTTTCCTGATCAACATTCTGCTCTTCATCGTGGGCATGTTCCTCGATGCGGGACCGGCGATCCTGATCCTTGGACCGGTTCTTGCGCCCATCATGGCCAGTATCGGCATTGATCCGCTGCATTTTGCCATTGTCATGTGCGTCAACGTTACCGTTGGTCTGGCCACACCGCCCATGGGGCTTGTACTGTTCGTTGCATCCTCGGTATCCGGCGAAAAAGTTGAAGCCATCGTGCGGGAGATATGGCCGTTCTTACTTGTTGAATTTGCAGTGATTTTTCTAATTACCTACTTTCCGAGCCTGACTATGACTATTCCGGCATTGGCAGGATTTGCGAAATGCCCCGATGGTGCTTCTGTATGCGAAGTCCTGGTGGGAATGACAGGTGGATAATCTGTCGACAGTGTAAAATAAAACCTTATGGGAGGAGTTACCATGCTGAAAAAACTGATAACAACCGCCGGGGCAGTAGCACTTGCTGCAACAGCCTCGCTGGCCGCGATGACGACAAGTCAGGCTGCCGATCACAATATCAAAGTTGCATTCCTGGGTTCTCCTCAGGATGAAGATTTTGATGGCGCGATGGTCTTCAAGGACTATGTGGAAAGCCGGTCGAACGGAAAAGCTTCCGTCGAGATTTTCCCGTCCGGCCAGTTCTGCGGCAACGAGAAAGAATGCCTGGAAAACCTTCAGGCAGGAACACTTGAAGTCTACATCACCACAATCGGCGGCTTCGGCAATGTATTCGGTCCCGGTCAGGTGCTGGATCTTCCGTATATGTTCAAAGATGATCGTATCGCTGAATGTGTGTTTGACGGCAAGTTTACGGACGAACTGCGTGCAGGCGTTTTGGCTGCCGATATTCCGATGCGTCTGATGGTCATATCCAATACAGGCGGTTGGAGAAACTTTGCGACCACCAGCAAACAGATCAAAACACCAGCAGATCTTGACGGTGTGAAAGTCCGCACAATTCCTGCCGAGATCCAGCAGGAACTGGTCAGTCAGCTTGGCGGCAACCCGACTGCTGTTGCATGGCCGGAAGTCTACACGTCTTTGTCGACCGGCGTTGTTGAAGGCACTAAGAACGGCATCACGGATATCATGAACATGAAATTCCCTGAAGCCGGTCTGAAATACATGACCCTTGATGGTCACGCCTACATGGGCGCTTTGTGGTGGTACTCTGATCCTGCATGGCAAACGCTTCCCGATGACGTCAAGCGTATCGTTTTCGATGGCATGAACCACTTGAAAACTGTCACACGGGCCTTCCCGATGCGTCGTCAGATCGAAGCCTACGACTCGTTCAGAGAAGGCGGCGGTGAGATCTACGTTCCATCCGCGGAAGAAAAAGCAGCTTTCCAGGAAGCTTCAGCAGGCATGCGCAAATGGTACAGCGACAAGTACGGTGCTGAATGGCTGGAAAAGCTTGATGCCGCTGTCGCAGATTGCACAGCATCAACCGATGCGGCCTTTGCTGCTGCAAACCAGTAAGCACACAGGACATCAGGAGAGGCGGGCAATTGCCCGCCTCTCTTTTTTACACTGAAGCGATTAATTTCTGCTCGCCACCCACTGTTCCAAAAAGTTTGATAATTCCATGTTTTTTGAGTCACTCGCCGGTAAAACCGTTGTTATCACCGGAGGCGCCGGGGGTATCGGCACGCCGCTTGCCCGCAACCTCGCCCGGATTGGGGCGGATATGCTGATCCTTGACTGGGATCAGGCTCGCCTTGACAGGCTGGTTACAGAATTGTCCGGCGGAAAATCAACTATCGTCGCTTTGCAAAGTGATCTCGCTGACTTCTCGGCCTGCCAAAACCTGATTGCACAAGCACCAAGCGAACTGATTGGGCTTGTCCATCTTGCAGGTGTCTTCGAGCAGGATGAAGATGACGCCGCTGACCACACGGTCTGGGATCGCGCCATTGATCACAATCTCAAAAACGCGCGCGACATGTGTCTTGCCTTTGCCGATGCCGCTCCAAAAGACAGCGAAATCGCCCGGAAAATCGTCCTGACAAGTTCGCTTGCAGCCAACCGCGGTGCCTTTGACCACTATTCCTATACAGCGGCCAAAGCCGGCCTGATCGGGCTCACACGCGCCTTTGCTCGTCGGTTTGCGCCGGATATGATTGTCAACTGCATCGCACCGGGCATCATACTGACCGGTATGCCGGACAAGGTCCTGGCCGATCGACGCGAAAAAGTGCTGTCGGAAATTCCTCTCAAGCGATTTGGGCAACCCGAAGAGGTAGCCTCCGTTATCATGTTCCTGATCAGTGATGCCGTCTCCTACGTCTCCGGGCAGATGATTAACATCGATGGCGGCACCATCAACGGCTGAGAAACTTAGCAGTTGACCTTTTCTCACAGCCGATCATATACAGGGTCAGGCTTGATCGATGCCTTCCGGACCCGCGAAAAGGGCTGCGCCCACGATCCTCTCCGAACTAAGTGATTGATACACTTCCTTTTTCGGTCTGACAGGCGGGCGCGGACATATCGGAAGAGGGATTGTGCATGAGCACCGAAAACGTCGATCAGGCGCCCGCGAACGGGGCTGCCCGAAACACAAATCCATTTCAAATCAATCTGGAACAACAGAAAAAACGCGCAAAAGAGTTGATGCGGGCGTTTAAAGCCGGCGATCAGGACGCTCTGAATCGTTTTGCAAAAAATCATCCGCGTTTTAGTCGCACTTCACCGGAAATCAATCAGACACTCGGCACGCTTTCTGAAGCGCAGCTCGTGATTGCGCGGGAGTTGCAACTGACCAGTTGGCCAAAGCTGAAAGCCCACATCACGGCTCTTGATACTGCTCAAAATGCCATTGACTCAGGTGTACCGGCAGATGGAGACAGACCAACCATCCACATCCGTTGCGGTTCAGATCTGAAGAATGCGCTTGAATTGGCAATATTCTCTGGATCGTTTTTCGAGTATTCAAACCCGTTCTGTCAGGGACCGGTAACGGACAACCCGCATTGGTTATCTGAGCGCGCCGAATTTATCGCCAAGGCATATGGTGCTGACAAAGCCCGGTTTTATGGCGATGAATTCATACGGACGAAAGCAGAAATCCAAGACCGCGTTCAACAGGAGGAAGAACGCCTGCAATCCTGCGCATCAGATTACGATCGCGTTACGCTGTGGTTTGAGCACGACACCTACGACATGCTGATCCTGATGCGATTGCTGGCCCACTTCCATCAATTTGGACGCCCCCGGACGCTTGAATTGATCCAGTTAAATTCCTTTCCCGGTCCCGATCGCTTTGTTGGTCTTGGAGAATTACCACCTGCTGCCCTGAGACATATTTGGAAGCGGCGCCAGCCGGTGAGCGATGCATTGCTGCTACTTGGCCAGACCGTTTGGACAGCGCTGCGTCGACCTGAGCCGCACAGTTTGCAGCAACTGTCACAGTCCGGCACGCCCGATCTGCCCGATTGTGCAAGAGCCATTGAGCGGCATTTAAAGGAATTGCCGGATCGATCATCCGGCCTGGCTTTGACGGAAAAATTGATCCTGAAGATTCTCGTCGATGAACCGAGAACGGCTGGCAGAACCTTTGGTGCACTTACCAGAGAATATGAACCGTTGCCCTTTCTGGGCGATCTCATGTTTCTGGATATCCTGCTGAACATGCAGAAAACCGACCGGCCTCTTTTCAAGATTGAGTACGGCTCCAACCCGGATCACTGGCCTAAGTGGCGCTTATCAATCACGCCCGTTGGCAAAGCGGTGCTTTCGGGAGACACAGATTACCTCAGTCTCAATCCGCCCACTCGATGGGTAGGCGGCGTTCGGATCACCCCGGGAAAACCAGTTTGGCGCTGGGATGCCGATCGCTGCTTACCGGTCAAGCACTGAGTGCAACCACGTTTCAGTTGCCTCGACAGTTTCAAGCGTCGGGGCGGCTGGAAGTGGCGGACGATCAATCATGATAACCGGAACCTTCAGCGCACGCGCTGCAACGAGCTTGGCATGACTTTGCTCGCCACCACTGTTTTTTGTCACGAGATGCGTGATCTCGTGCTTCAGAAAAAGTTCTTTCTCCGCCCGCCAATCGGATTGCGGATGAGACAGGATGATTGTTATCGGCTGGTCCAAAACACCCTCTATGGGCGGATCGATCATTCTCGCTACTGGAGAAATATTTTGCTTGTCAGCAAAGATTCCGATTTCACGTCGGCCAACTGATAAAAACGGGCGCGATCCTGAGGGCAGGACTTCAGCGGCTTGCTTTAACGACCCAACATTAAGCCACTTGTCCCCGGCCTCTGCGACCCAGGCCGGGCGAATGAGATGCACTACCGGAATATTTGTTTCGGTGATTGCCAGGTCAACATGATGTTTCATCTGAACTGAGAATGGATGGGTAGCATCAATGAGCGCATCTACTTTGTGGTCTTTAAGATAACGAATCAGCCCGTCAACACCGCCAAATCCACCGATGCGGGTTTTAACCGGCAGCACAGCTGGCTTTGAAACGGCTCCGGCCAGACTCGCGACAATATCCAGATCCGATCTGTCCGCTAGACACATCGCGAGCCTTCGGGCTTCGCCCGTTCCTGCCAGCAACAGAACCCGCTTAACGCTCACTTTGGCCCACCACTTTGCCGGACCGATCAATCACCAGCACATTTGCTGATATAGGCGCATCGCGCAGAACATCACAAACGGTCCTGCAAGCCGCCTGGGCTATCACATCCGCAAGCGGAATATTGTTGCGCGCAGCTGTATCAAAAACCTGCTTTGCCGTGTTTGCGGAGCGTGTCTGCTTAACAGATTTTTTATCCGCTCCAGCCTCTTCCATGAACTGTGCCAGAACATCAAAATCTACCGATCCGCGTGCCGAATGCAGATCGAGATTTCCCTGTGCCAGCTTCGTCATTTTCCCTGGCCCGCCCGCGATTGTCAGTTGGGCTATCGGATGGCGGCGCAAATATTTCAGCAGTCCTCCGGCAAAATCACCCATATCGAGCAGCGCGGTTTCCGGCAGGTCATAAAAAACCTGTACCGCCGCTTCTGATGTTGAACCGGTTGAGCCGGCAACGTGCCCGAGCCCTGCCGCCCGAGCGACATCGATCCCTCGATGAATGGATGCAATCCAGGAGGCGCAGGAAAATGGTCTGACGATGCCGGTTGTGCCCAGGATTGATAACCCGCCTCTGATACCGAGACGCGCATTCATCGTTTTCTCCGCAAGTGATTCTCCACCGGGAATCGAAACCTCGATTTCAACGTCTCCGAGACCGCCGCACTCGGTGGCAACTGAACTGACAACTTCCATCATCATCGAACGCGGGACCGGATTAATCGCCGGTTCACCGACCCCAATCGGCAATCCGGGTCTTGTGACAGTGCCAACACCTTCACCCGCCTTGAAACAAATCCCGCTGCCCGGTGGCCTTATCCGAACTTTTGCCAGTACCATCGCGCCATGCGTGACGTCGGGATCATCGCCTGCATCCTTGATAATACCGATCTCTGCCCAGTCCGGTCCACACCGTTCACGCGCAAGCGCAAAGGCCGGCGTCTGTCCTTTCGGCAAGGTAATCTGAACGGGATCCGGGGCTGTTCCCGTGAGGATCAATCGATAGGCTGCGGCTGTCGCCGCCGTGGCGCAAGCACCCGTCGTCCATCCGCGCCGAAGCGCTTTGTCTGTTGGTTTTCGTTTAGTGTCAGTCTTCATCGTTGTGAACTATAGGGCTACGACTTTGATGAAGCGAGCATTTCACTCCATCTTGACGGATTTGACACAGGTTACGACGCAAGGACAGCTTGGCCAATTCCTCTCAACCGGTTACAAGATTCCAATGAGTGACGATGCCTCCCACATTCCTGACCCTGCGTCTCTTCAAGATCTCGATTTACCGATCTTTGAGACGGGATGGGTGTGGCTTGCAGGAGCCGGGCCCGGTGATCCGGGGCTCTTGACCCTCCATGCACTGAATGCGCTACGACAGGCAGACATCATTGTCTATGACGCGCTTGTCGATACACGTATTCTGAATTGGCGGGCCGCAGGTGCCGAGGTCGAGTACGCCGGTAAGCGGGGCGGCAAACCTTCACCCAAACAGCGGGACATTTCCCTGAAACTGATCGCGCATGCGCGCGCCGGCAAACGGGTTTTACGGTTGAAGGGCGGAGACCCCTTTGTGTTCGGCCGAGGTGGTGAGGAAGCACTGGCTCTGGTGGGTGCCGCGATTCCTTTCAGGATCATTCCGGGAATTACCGCCGGCATTGGCGGATTGTCTTATGCCGGCATTCCCGCAACCCATCGCGACGTAAATCAGGCTGTCACTTTTCTGACCGGACACGATCAGACCGGATTGGCGCCGGATGCGGTGAACTGGGCTGCAATTGCAAAAGGATCGCCCGTCATCATCATGTATATGGCGATGAAGCATCTTTCGACGATCGCAGGCAAACTCATCTCGGGCGGACGTTCAGAATTTGAACCCGTGGGAATCGTGTGCAATGCATCCCTTCCTGATCAGGTTGTTCTTGAAACCACGCTTGGAACGTGCGCGCAGGACGCCGCAGCCGCCGGCGTTTCTCCGCCGGGCATCGTCTGTGTCGGCGAAGCCGTACGATTGAGGGACGGTCTGGACTGGCTGGGTGCATTGAATGGCAAGATCCTCAACCCCGACCCCTTACAAAACAAATCGACTGCAGAGACCGGATGAGTAAGTCTGCCCCGCGCGCGCTCATGATCGCAGCGCCCGGTTCCGGAGCCGGAAAAACAACCATCACATTGGCCATTATCAGGGCGCTCCGCAATGCCGGTGTCAGCGTGATTTCCGCCAAATCAGGCCCTGATTATATCGATCCGCAATTCCATTCAGAAGCCAGCGGAAAGGCCTGTGTCAATCTCGATGCCTGGGCCATGCCTTCTGAACAGATTCAAGGTCTCGCCACGCACCAGCCGCACGATGCGGACATAATGTTGGTTGAAGCGGCCATGGGACTGTTCGACGGCGCTGCCGACAATACGGGATCAGCGGCCGACTTGTCGTCCATTCTTTCAATCCCGATCATCCTTGTTATCGATTGCGCCAAACAAGCACAATCCGTGGCCGCGCTGGTCTCTGGATTTGCTCATTTCCGTCCCGACATCCGGATTGCGGGACTGATCTTGAATAAGGTCGGCTCAGCCAGACATGGCACGATGCTACAAGACGCACTGAAGTCGCTGGATATCCCGATCATCGGTATCGTGCATCGTCATCAGGACCTCAATCTTCCCGAACGCCACCTGGGACTGGTCCAGGCACAGGAGCATAACGCTCTTGATTCCTTTTTGAACAAGGCTGCAGCATTGGTTGGCCACGCGCTTGATCTGGAGCTGTTGCAGGATATTGCGGCACCCCACGTCCGCGCGCGATTAAAAAACGATCTTCCCCCGCTGGGCCAACATATGGCGATTGCCCGGGACGATGCTTTCTCCTTCATCTATCCTCATCAACTGGATGGATGGCATCGGAATGGGTCCACGTTGAGCTTTTTTTCGCCGTTGAACAATGAAGGGCCGGATCGGGACTGTGATGCCATCTTTCTACCGGGCGGCTATCCAGAACTCCATGCGGGTGAGCTCTCTGAAGCCGATACTTTTCGAGCTGCTATTGGAAATGCCGCAGAAAAAAGAACCCTGATTTACGGCGAGTGCGGCGGGTACATGGCTCTTGGACAGACATTGACGGATGCCGAGCATAGAACTCACCGGATGTTGGGCCTGCTCCCTCTGTCCACCAGTTTCGCAACCCGCAAACTCAGTCTGGGATATCGCCGACTAACCCCACTATCCGGCCTGCCCTGGCAGGGAATGATGACTGGGCATGAATTCCACTATGCAACGATCGCCACTGAAGAAAGCCGATCCCGATTATTCAGCGCAGAGGATGCTTCAGGCCAAAAACTGGCTGATATGGGCCATCAAAGAGATAACATCATGGGTTCTTTTGCCCATATAATCGCATGCGATATTTAAATAGCACCCAATCTGATCGTGCCCAAATTAATAATCTCACCACCCTTTCCCGTTCCGAAACAGCAAAATGAAATAGGCGCTTGACCTGGAGCGCACTCCAACCCTTATGCTCTGCTCGACTCATGAGTACAGACAGGTGAATACATGCTTATCGGCGAGTTTTCGGAACGAAGCGGATTATCAGTCGATACCCTTCGCTACTACGAAAAAATTGGTCTGATCGATCCACCGCCAAGGGACAGCGGCGGCAGGCGTCAATACGATCAGAAGACGCTCATCTGGCTTGAGTTTCTCTTGCAATTGAACGCTACAGGAATGGGGATCAAGGATCGTCTGAGATACGCCGCTCTGCGCAAGGAGGGGGCCGACAGCCTCACAGCCCGGCGTGAAATGCTAGAGCTGCACAGCACCGCTGTGGCAGAAAAAATCAGCAATCTGCTCGAGACCCAGTCAGTGCTCAACGAGAAAATTGATTTGTACCGAAAGATGGAGCGGGGCGAGGCCGTGGATCCGCTCTTTGCCCACTGCGCCTCCGGAAAAAAGGAAATCCTCTGATGCTCACACAAACATCAAACACTCATTCAGCCCTTCACAAAGGACGTGCAGTAGTCGCGCAGATCAATCCGCAGCTTGAGGAATTCTTGAACGAAAAATACGGTGACTGGATTCCGGAATTTTCCGAGAGTCTGGTCGAATGGGCCTATGGCCGTCACTATGCGCGCGCGGGTCTCGATCTGAAAACCAGGCAATTATGTACCATTGCAGCTCTCACCGTGCTCGGCGGCCAGACAGGACCACAATTGAAAGTCAACATTGAGCACACGCTGGCAGCTGGCGCCAACAAACAGGAAGTCTTGGAAGCAATCTGGCAGATGGCTGTCTATGGCGGCCTGCCCGCCGCAATAAACGGATTGAATGCCGCAATTGAAGTATTTGAGGAACAACAGGAACAGACCGACGCTGCATCCTGAACCCTGACAGTTCCTGTGCCTAGAGCACGTCTCGCGATCTCCGGATCGCGTGAAGTGCTCCAATCCTTTGTTTTTACGCGAATCCTAGTCGTAAACGTGTTTCAACCTTTACGGAATGCGCTTTAGGTCGCTTCACCGTCGATCAGGGCTTCACCCATCAGTTCTTCTATAAACATGCTCAACAATTGCGGGCGACCTGTCACTCCCGCCTTACGATATATCGCATTGCACTGAGCTTTGATCGTGCCATCTTTCGTCTGCCGAAGATTGGCAATCTCTGCGATCGAGAGTCCTTTGATCGCAAGCAGGGCGACATCTTTTTCCGAAGGTGTCAGCCCCCACTCATCAAAATGCTCGCCGAGCAGTTTTGAAAAAGCCCCCGATGCCATTTTCAGTTGACCCTCGATTTTTGCCTGTCTGTTAAAAACCTTGCGCAACTCGAATCCGGTAAAGACCAGGCTCAGCAGAAGAGCGAAGACGATGACGTACTCGAAGGCATCATTGTCAGCGGTTCCCACCGGTTGATCAAAACCCGCAATGTCAGCAAAGGCCTCGCCCAGCAGCAGCAGGGCGCAGACCAGTTGGAGTGAAAACAGCGCCCAAAGTCCGAGCCTTTTTCCGGTTCCCATCGGTATCTTCCTCAGCGCGCGTTCACTTGGAACGGCTTGTTTGGCTGCTAATGGTCCCCCGGAACTGATTTACGCCCGGTTATCATCGCTCCTATCAAGTTTACCTTAGTGCGTCCAGCGTCGAGGAAGACGCCCAAAACATGTAAACCCACACAGAACATAACGTAATTTGCCAAAAACTCATGAACGCCTTCGATCAGAGCAGCGATTGAACCAGCGCCTACATTCTGGCTTATTGCCACACCGCTGAAGCAAAGCAGGATCAGCGCACCCAACAGGTTGAACACCATGAGAGCCCCAAGCGGGTTATGTGACAGATGAATACCTTTTTCACCTTTCAACAGACCCCCGATGTGATCGACCACTTGCGCCCGACTGGGTGTAAATGCATCGAAGCGCGCATATCTGGTCCCGACAAAGCCCCAAATTAATCGAGCGGACACCAACGCGATCACGGCATAACCAACATAGTCGTGAAGAGCGCTGCCGTCTTCAATCACTGTAAAGTTCAAAATAAAAAGCAGGGCGACTGACCAGTGAAACAGGCGAATGAACGGATCCCAAACCGTGACAATCTTCATGAATAAAAATCTCCGAGGAAAATTGTTAGGACCCGCGCTGTCGGCACGCGGTATTGCAACCGGGCCGACCTCGCAGGTGAGCCGGATCAGTCGTCTATTTCAACTTCAAGAACATCCCCGCTTTGCGGATCGATCTCGATTTCGAACTTTTCGCCGTTCAACGCGACTTCTGCTTCGAACTTGCCATCTTCCTGTTCAATCTCTTCAACGGAGTAGCCCTGCTTTGTCAGCGCGGAACGAATTTCTTCTTCGGTTTTGCCGACACTGTCCCCCACACTGATTTCCGCAAGGGCGAGCGTTGGTGCGGTGACAAAGGCAAGAGCCACGGCAATGGTTTTAATTCTTGATGCGCTGTAAATGGCAGTCATTTCAATCCTCATTTTCGTTGAATGGCGTACCAACCATTGGTCGCCGGACAACACTGATTTGAGGGATTGACGCAGGATCAGCCATTGCCGGAAAGATTATTTCCAACTGCCTATAACAAAGGTTTATGAGAAAGCACCGGCCATTTCTGCGGTAGTCCACCCACCGCAACCCGGCGCCACCGTATGTTAATCTATCCGGATGCGGTTTTTCGTTTTGGCCGCAACACGTGAACATGGTCGGCGTCGTAAAGAGCGCTATCCCTGAAATTTTCACCCGCTTCCAAGGCAGGTCCGACGAAAATCAAGGCTGTCCGGGTAATCTTGGACTTGCGCACTTTTTGCCGGATAGTCGACAGAGTTCCAAACAGGAACGCTTCGTCCAGCCAGCCGACTCGGTACGCGACGATGACCGGACAATCCGGTCCGTAGTGGGGAGAGAGTTTTCTCTCAATCTCCAGCAGATTGCGCACCGAGAGATGAATCGCCAAAGTCGCCCCTGTCTTTCCGAGCGTATCGAGATCTTCTCCCTTTGGCATTCCGGACGATTTCATGGACGTACGCGTTACGATGACGGTTTGAGCTACCTCGGGTATCGTCAGTTCCTTTTTTAATGCTGCCGCCGCTGCGGCGAATGCAGGCACACCCGGCGTGACTTCGTAGTCGATACCCAGTCCGTCCAGCCGCCTCATTTGCTCGGCGGTGGCCCCGTAAATCGACGGATCGCCTGAGTGCACACGGGCCACATCGTACCCGGCCGCATGGGCTGACTGAATTTCAGCCAAGATATCATCCAAAGTCATCGGCGCGGTATCAATGACCCGTGCGTTTTGTGGCGCAGCTTTGACGATTTCTTCCGGCACGAGAGATCCCGCATAAAGGCAGACGGGGCAGGACTGTATCAGTCTCAGGCCCCGAACTGTAATCAGGTCCGGATCTCCGGGACCCGCACCGATAAAATGGACCGTCATTCTGCAGCTTCCTTCAATTTCTTTTCATAGCCTCTTGGGGTGTAAACCCAGGAAGAACCATCGGAACGCGCTACGACGCGAGACGTTGATGCCCCGACCAGGACAACAGTCAGCATATCGACATCATCAACTGACAAATCTGAAAGAGGGCACATACGAACATGCTCACCCTCCCGTCCCAGATTGGTGGCCAGAACTACTGGCGTATCAGTCGGTCTGTGCCGGAGAAGAATGTCCTTTGCACGGGCGAGCTGAGTGCGTCGACGCATGGAGACCGGATTATAGAAGGCAACAACGAAATCACCGGCTGCGGCAGCTTCAAGCCGCTGTTCGATTGTTTCCCACGGTGTCAGAAGATCTGACAGCGATATGGTACAAAAATCGTGGCCAAAGGGGGCTCCGATTTTGGCCGACGCTGCCTGGAACGCAGAAATACCCGGGGCATTGATAATTTCGATCCGGTGCGCAGCATCCGACACGCCATGGTCTTCCGGTGATCGATCGAGCAGCTCAAAAACCAGTGCACCCATGGCATAAATACCGGCATCTCCGGAGGAGACCAGGGCAACATTGCAACCCTGCGCAGCACGCTCCAGGGCAAAACGCACCCTGTCTTCTTCTTTTCCGAGTGGAAAATCGTGCCGTGTCTTGCCGTCAATATGCTGATTTACAATGTCCAGATAAAGGCTGTAACCAACCACTTCCTCCGCTTCACGGAGCAACCCGGTGGCCTCCGGCGTCCGCCAGTCATCAGCACCTGGACCGATACCGACGACGCTCAGGCGACCCCGTGCACGACCCACATTACTGACAGCAATTGGAGCCGATGCTTTGGCAACGGCGCAGGTCGCCTGCCCGCTTTTTTGCTTTTCGACAACAAGTCGCCCGGTGGACCCAACCGCCGCCAGTGCAGCGGCCTCCGACACGCCATGGCACCCGACTTCGGCAAAGACAGTATCGGATGGGTTTTTCAATCTGGGCGTTTCGTTCTCCAGCCTCTCTGCGGCAAAAACCCGAAAGGGCACTCCCAGTTCTGCTGCCAGTTCATTGATGGCACATTCATCCGCTTTCAGATCAAGGGAGACAAGGCAGCCGATGGATGCGATTGCCAACCCTTGGTTTTCAAGTGTTTTGAAGACGAGCGCCTTGAGTTCATCAATCGGACAATTTCGGGCGCATCCGATACCAAGAGCCAGTGTTTTGGGATGATAGACAAGTTTATCTGGCGATCCTGGAATCACGTGCTCGCTGGCGATGATCGTCAGTTTCGATTGCGGATCGGTCGCAATACTGATCTCACGCAGCCAGTCGAGCGGCCCGGAAAGTGCAACCGTTTCACCGGCGAGCAATTTGGCGGTCATAGACTTCGCATCATCCGGATTGGCTAATGTCCACCCTTCCGGCGGTTCGTCCAGTGCCACGCCCAAAACCGTATCCCCAGCCGTCGTTACCGAAGCGTGACCACCCAGACATGATGCGATTTTGACCGCCAATTTGTTGGCGCCATGATGTCCACCAAGAAGAGGAACAACGCTCTTGCCGTCCTCAGACACGGCAAGTACAGGGGGCTCCTGGCGCTTGTCGGACAGCAGAGGCGCCAGAGCGCGGATCAGGATGCCGGCCGCACAAAACCCGACGATCGGACGACCGGAGGAAAACAGTGACTGCAGGTGACTTATCGTCTCTGAAAACCCAACATCCGGGTCGGCGCATCGGGGCTCGTATCCATGCAGTTCACTGTCGAGCTCGGCGCATAGCCGATCAGCCAGATGCTTCGTAGATTGCGTCAAGATCAGGATCGCGGGGCGAGCGTCCAAGGCTCTTCTCCCTTATATACAAGAATCATGGAAAAATAGGGTGCGCGCGATGGATCGACATCCACCAATCTACCCGCAACCTGATTAGGGAGCGTCGCCCTTTCGACATATCCCGCGCGCTCCAGCAGACCGGTTTTTGTGAGTACACGTTTGACTTTGTCGAAATGGCGCCCGATTTTGATAATTGCAGCGGCTTGCGCTCCAGCCAGGTTTTTCTCCAATGCCTCCTCGGACATCGGTGCAGGCAGGACGCTCAAGATATCGTTTCTGGCCGCCAGTGGCCGTCCCAGTATCGAAGCGCACGCCATCATGCTTGAGACGCCGGGGACAACTTCGCTCCGGTACGTCCCGGCAAGCCTTTCAAACAGATACATGAAAGAGCCGTAGAAAAAGGGATCACCCTCGCATAGAACCACGACGTCCTTGCCTGCATCAAGATGCGTCGAAAGGTCGTTCGCCGCTTTGTCGTAGATTTCTTTTGCCGGGTATCGATCTCTGCGCATCGGCACAATGATAGGAATCTCGACCGCCCCGTCTGGAAAATACTCCGCAGCAATGGCGCGGGCGAAACTCGGCCCGGTGTCAGGTGCCGGGTAGGCAATGATCCGGGCTGCGCTAATTATTCTGTGTGCTTTCAGCGTCAGAAGTTCCGGATCACCCGGGCCGACACCAATACCGTATAGAGTGCCGCTCATTGTTTGATCAGACTCCATTGCGTCACTGGCATGGCGGGTCGCCATCCGTGAAATCCACCGACAGATGAAGCATGCGCAATCGAGAGCCGAACCAGCGCGCCACCATATTTTCGAAAGGAGGAAAGGAGAACCGTTTCACTCTCAAGCGTGACTGCATTGGCCACCAGTCGGCCACCGGGTGCAAGTTTGTCGTAACACGTCGCGACCATGTTTTCTGCGGTCAGCCCACCGCCAATGAAGATGGCATCCGGTGATGACAATTGGCCCAGACACTCAGGTGCCTTGTCGCCGATGATTTCAAGATCGGGGATCCCAAGTGCAAGCGCATTGGACACAATAGTGCGGCGTCTTTCGGCCTGTGGTTCAAACGCAGTTGCCCGTGCAGCTTTTGCGGCCCGCATCCACTCTATTCCGATCGACCCGCAACCCGCCCCGACGTCCCACAATTGCTGGCCCGGAAAAGGCATCAGCCTCGCCAGTGTAGCAGCACGGATATCCTGTTTCGTCAATTTGCCATCGTGGATAAAGGCCGCATCCGGCAAACCAGGCGTCCGAGATCTTGGGATCGCGGATTGATCCGCAACAACTTCAATCGCCAGAGTATGAAAATCCGGCACAGCTCGATCCCAGTCTTCAGCCAGGCCTGAAAATTGCTGTTCGAGCTTTCCACCCATATGCGCCAAAACGGTCATTCGACTTTGCCCAAACCCATCTTCGCACAGCATTGAAGCCACTTTGGAAGGTGACTCCTGATCATGGGTCAGCGCGAGAATTCGGGCGTCGGGGAAAAACGAAGTGCGCAGGTTTTCCGCTGCGCGGCCATGTATCGTCCGGCACTCAACGCCATCAAGCGGCCAGACCATGCGTGCCGACGCCAACGCAAATGCAGAAGGTGCAGGAACAATCCGCATTTCATCCGGTCCATAGCGTTTCACCAGCGTTGCAGCGATCCCAAACCACATGGGGTCACCGCTCGCAAGCACGGTCACCTGCTGCCCTTTTCGTGCATCAAGCGCGTCAAAACTACTGCTCAGCGGAGAAGACCAGCTGACTTTTTCAACCTGATCGGCCGATACGAAATTCAAATGTCTTTTACCGCCGAACAACACGTCCGCACCTTCGACGAGACCCCGCGCTGTTGCAGACAGGCCCGGCAACCCATCTTCTCCAATTCCGACGATTGACAACCATGGCGTCGTCATTGGTCAAGTTCCGGCAGACCCGCTGCCAATCCGTTGACCGCTGCAGAGGCCATGGCACTCCCTCCTCGACGCCCAAGCAAACTGAGATAGGAAGAGCCGCTCTCCCTCAGGATCAATTCTTGTTTGGATTCAGCAGCGCCAACGAATCCGACGGGAAAGCCCAATATTGCCGCCGGTTTCGGACCACCCCGCTCGATTCGGTCCAGCAAATGGAAAAGAGCCGTGGGCGCATTTCCAATCGCTACCACCGCACCCTCAAGACGCTCATCCCAATAGTCAACCGCCGCTGCGGATCGTGTGTTGCCTATCTCCCGGGCATGTGCGGCAACACGCGGGTCATTAAGTGTACAGACTATGTCACTTTTGTCGGGGAGACGTGATCGGATAATACCGGCAGCGACCATTTCCACATCCGTGAAGACAGCCGCACCAGTTTGCAGAGCGCTCCCCGCTTTTGCGACAACATCCGGCGCAAAGGCAATATCCTCGACGATATCAACCATGCCACAGGCGTGTATCAGACGGACAATAACCGGCTGAAGGTCGGTCGGAAAACGATCAAGCTCCGCCTCCCGCCGGACAATATCAAAGGATTGCCGATAGATTGATGCCGGATCGCGCTCGTAACGCTGGTCGCTCACTCACCGGATTCCTTTTGTCGGTTCTCTGCGAGCATGGACTGAGGCCCAAGTGGATGATCAGCATGCGGGTAGGGATGATGGTGGTGGTTATGTCCGTCGCCATGG
This sequence comes from Stappiaceae bacterium, assembly GCA_039976075.1. Classification (GTDB taxonomy): domain Bacteria; phylum Pseudomonadota; class Alphaproteobacteria; order Rhizobiales; family Stappiaceae; genus JBDWFY01. The sequence goes on along the minus strand of JBDWFY010000013.1, from coordinate 599,984 downwards.
TCATGGCTGTGGGCATGCGCGTGATCGTGGCTGTGGCTATGCCCGTGATCGTGTTTCTGATCCTGCCCTTTTTTGTCACAGGCACCGGTACAGATCGTGTCGCACAGTATGCACTCCGCTTCCGCACCAAGCCCCTCAACATGATGATGGTGACTTTCCTGAGCCAGGCCAACTTCGCTCTCAAAACCAAGCACCTGCTCGCGATATTTGCAAAGCTGGCAATTCATCAGATTTGCACCTTGCAGAATTTCTTCTACGCGCTCGACAAATGTATCGATGACCTGCGGATGATCGTTCAGATAGCCGGCCTTGATGAACTCGATTTCCGGATGACGGGCAGCCACTTCATCCGTGAAATTGTAAATCCGTTGCACGAGAACGCCGGTAAACAGAAAATATGGAAAGACAACGATCCGCTTGTAGCCGAGCTTCGCTGCATGCTCGAGCGCGGGTGCGACCAATGGAAATGTCACGCCTGAATAACCGGTTTCGGCCCAGCCAAACCCCAGTCCTTCCCACAGGAGCCGCGTTACCTTGGCAACATTTGAGTTGGCATCGGGATCAGAAGCCCCCCGACCAATAACCATCAGCAGTGTATCGTGCATCGGACAGGGCTCCGAAGCGCCCTCCAGTGCCGCTTTGATCCGATCACCGGCAGCCCGCACCATGCGCGTATCAATTGCCAACTCCCGACCGTAGTCAATTTTCACCTCAGGATGTTTCTTCTGATAGGTGTTTAAAACGGTTGGGATATCGTTTTTGGCATGACCGGCGGCAAACAGCATGCCGGGTACAGCAAGGATACGCGTGCACCCTGCTTCCCTTAGTTTGTCCAATCCGGAATGAATGACCGGGTTGGCAAATTCCAGATAACCATATTCGACCGGCCAGTCCGAAAAGCGCTCTTTCAGATGCGCTGCAACCTGCGCAAACTCAGTAACCGCCCCACGATTTCGGCTGCCATGACCGCAAACCATTACACCAAGTTTTTCATTCATGAGTTTTCAGCTTTCAATGGCTTCAGGGTCGGTTTCCACGGCGTCGGTTCTTCTTCCTTGTTATTTTTTGACCGGATGGCAAGCCAGGCAGCCAATACCGCTGCGCCACCAAGTGCCGCGACGCCAACCCAGTGAGAATGACCTGCCAGGTCCCCCACATGGCCGACATGGGCGGCAGCTGTTTGGGGCACAGCCAGTGACAATGAGATCAGTGATAGGTAGAAAAGAGAACGTTCGGTCATAGCCAGCTCCGAAAAAGGTCAAGCATCGTAGTTACCGAGCGGCTGATTTGCGGAGAAGCCAAACGCATCACATGCGAACCGGTTCCGACCGGTTCGATGAAACAGGCGTCAGACAGCACCGGATTTGGTTCCTTGATTGGGTCAACCGCACCGGAATCGCTTTCAGTCCCTTATGGGACACCGTCCAGAGAGCGGCACGTTATTGGAGTTGCTCTGATTGTTCAATCATCTAAACGACGTATTGAACCAATAAATCGACGTCGTACGCCGGTGGTGGTCCTAAAGCAGCGCACGCAGTTCCTCGATGCGGCTGTTAATCAGCCATCCGTAGTAATTTTCTCTTGGGAAACCGCCACGGCGGCGGGCTGCATAAGCTCTGGACCAGGGATCACCCAAATTATAAAGCGTCGCTGTCAAACCGGGATTGCCGGAAATATCGTATCTGGCAACGGATTTATAGGCGGCAATGGCATCCAGCAGAACAGCCGCTGTATAATGCAATGAAACTCGCGGATCCATGGCCGCCTTGTAGACAGCCACAGCGTTGCCTGCGTCGAGTTTCTTGAACCCGCTACGCTTGTTCACCAGGTCGGACATTTTAAGGACGGTCAGTGGGTTCAGCTGGCCTAATCCAAAACTCTGTCCTGCGTAAAGCGGATGAAAGAACACGGCATCAAACCGTTTTTTCGGATAACGTTTGCCGTCAACGCGTTTGCCGCGGAATTTTCGATTCCAGACCCGCTCGCGACAATTCCACAATTTGTTGCTCGTTGTGTGCTTGGCACAACCGGCAAATTGCGGGCGTGCAACAAAGTCGTTGACGTGTTCGCCATCAAATTCGAAAGAAATATCGACACCTGAGTAAGCAAGTGCCTTCATGTAATAGCTCTGAAGACTGTCGAGACTGTTGTAGTTGTACGTGTGCTCGCCGACGATCGCGCCAATCACGTGAATCGGATCTATGCCGTATTTACGGGCAACGGATTTTATCCTGCCCACCAGACGCCGATCCCGCTTCATCAGAGAAACGATTTTCTGAAACTTTGCGTCGTAGTTGGATTTCTCCGCCGCTGTCCGCCGCGCCGACGCATATGGGATTTTGGGCTGCCGCTTGAATCTGTTGCCTTCGGGAACCTTTGCAGCGCTGGCGGCAATTGCCGGACTGACTGAAATATGGGGTGTCGCCAAAAACGTAAGTGCGATTGATACAGTGAGAACTCTAAACCCGGCCCTCTGTGTGGCCTTCAGCAATTTCGATATGCCCATATCGACGAATCTCTTCAGTTCGATTTAAATAACCGCTTGATAGGAAACAATTCTATCGGGAACAGACATTTCGCGTTTACGCGACATGCGCAGTGACATATATCACGGTTTTCTAACATCACTGTTGTTGCCGCGTCACGGTTTTGGAAAAAGCGGCAGGATTGTGATAGACCGCTGACTGTTTCCCCATCCTTCTCCCGCAGAGCTTGCATCGCAAGGGTTCAAATGCGAGATGGATCGTAGAATATGAACACCCGGACCGGATAATGACAAAGATACTCGTTGCTGCTCTTTATAAATTTGTCTCACTGCCCGATTTCGAAGTCATGCAGGAGACGCTGCTGACAGAAGCCAAGGCGCACGGAATAGCGGGTTCACTGCTGCTTGCGGAAGAGGGCATTAACGGCACAATTGCGGGCGAAGCGGACAATCTTCAGTCCTTCCTGGAGTATCTGAAAACGTATCCACGACTGGCAGAACTCGACTATAAAACATCTCATGCTGAGAAGATGCCGTTCAAACGCATGAAGGTCAGGCTGAAGAAGGAAATCGTTCCCCTTGGTGTAGAGGGAATCGACCCCAACAAGACCGTCGGCACGTATGTCGATCCTGCAGACTGGAACAGCCTCATCCGCGGTGATGACGTTGTCGTGATTGACACGCGAAACAGCTATGAAATCGCATTTGGGACCTTCAAAGATGCGGTGGACCCAAAGACAAGAACGTTTCGACAATTCGCGAGCTGGGCGGAAAAGTCCGACGCGCTTTTCAAAGACAAGAAAATCGCCATGTTCTGCACTGGGGGTATCCGATGTGAAAAGGCAACCTCGCTCATGAAAGAACTGGGCTATGAGGATGTCTATCATCTCAAAGGCGGTATTTTGAAATATCTCGAGGAGATCCCCAAACCTCAGAGCCTTTGGGAAGGTGAGTGCTTTGTATTTGACGACCGGATTTCCGTTGATCACGAGATGGAAGCTCAATGGGGCGCCTATGTCCCGCCGGAAGCCCATTCAGCCGTTTACCCTGCTCCCAAAATGAGCCCCGAAGAAAAGCAGCGGCGCAGAGCCGAGAGAGAAAAGTTGTTACTGGTTTCCGGACGCGAGGAGTAATGGCGCGCTTCCAGATAATGCACCAGCCAGCACGGTGGTTATACGGTCAACCATATCTGCTTTTGATGATGACGGCTTTGTTTTGGGGCGGCAACTCCATCGCCAGCCGCCTTGCCGTCTCGGAAGTCTCGCCGTTTGTCATCGTTTTCTACCGGTGGGCGATCGTGTGCCTGCTTCTGATTGCACTAAACTATAAGAAAGTTCGGGCATCCTGGCCGGTTCTGAAGCCTAAATTGCCACTGCTTGCCGGAATGGCTACCGTCGGCTTCACCGGTTTCAACGCAATCTTTTATGTTGCTGGACATCATACATCGGCGATCAACATAGGGATCCTCCAAGGGTCAATTCCCGTCATTGTTCTCCTTGGGGCGTTCCTATTATACGCAACGCCGGTCAAGCCTCTGCAAATCGTCGGAACACTGGTGACCATCGCTGGCGTGATTGTTGTTGCAAGCGCCGGAGATATTGATCGACTGCTCAATCTTCAATTTGGCTACGGAGATGGTTTGATGATGATCGCATGCATCTTGTATGCATCATACACTCTTGCCTTGAAGCGCCGACCGGAAGTCTCCGGAATCGTGCTGATGACGGTACTGGCATTTTTCGCGCTGATTACATCGATACCTCTCGTGGCGTATGAAATTGCATCGGGAGAGGCACAGATGCCGACAGGAACCGGTTGGCTCGTCATCCTGTACATCACTCTTTTCCCCTCATTTCTTGCACAGATCTTTTTCATGCGCGGTGTTGAACTGATCGGTCCAGGCAGAGCGGGCGTGTTTGTAAATCTTGTCCCGGTCTTCAGCGCCATTCTGGCAATCGTGATCTTGAACGAATCCTTCCTGCTGTTTCATGGGTTGGCATTGGCACTGGTTTTGGGGGGTATTTACATCGCAGAGCGGCAAAAGGCCGTGCCTCCTGTAGCCCCCAAACCCGCGTCCTGACGATCCACCCACCTTGACCTTGGCGATGGTTCGATAGGAGATTGGGGCTCCAAGATACCAAGTTGACTGTTAGGAAAAGCAATGGCGCGTAAACTGATACTTGACGTTGATACGGGCACGGACGACGCCGTCGCCATTATGCTGGCAGCCCTTCATTCCGATCTCGATCTTGTTGGTGTCACAACGGTCAATGGCAATGCTGAAGTTCACTACTGCACCGACAATTCACTCCGGGTCCTGGATCACATCGGCAGAAGCGACATTCCGGTCTTTGAAGGCGCATCGAAACCCATCGTCCGGCCGGACTTTCCCGTCCCCCGCTCCAAGGACGATCTGACGGATAAAATTCATGGCAAGACGCTGCCGCTGCCGGAAGCAACCAGCGTTAAAGCAAATAAACATGCCGTGGAGTTTCTAATCGAAACCTATCGTGCAACCACGGATGAAATCACCCTCGTACCGGTTGCCCCGTTAACGAATATTGCGGCAGCACTCGCGCTCGACCCCCGACTGGTCGATCGGGTCCCCGAAATCGTGATCATGGGCGGCGGACACGAAATCGGCAATGTCACACCATCCGCTGAGTTCAATATCTGGGGTGATCCGGAGGCTGCAGCGAAAGTGTTTGCGGCCGGATTCGAGAAAATGACCCTGGTTCCGCTGGATGCCACCCATAAGGCACTTATCAATCTTGAGGATTGTGCGCGTTTCAGAGACCTGAATACACCGGCAGCAGTCGCAACTGCCGGGGTCGTCGAACATAGAATTGGAGTTCACGATGAAATTCAGCAAATGGACCAGTTGGGCGCAGCGCCGGTTCATGATGCGTTGTGTATCGCCTATTTGCTCGAACCTGAAGTCCTGACACTGCGCAACTGCCATGTTGATGTCGAAACGCGTGGTGAACTGACAGTAGGACGGACAGTAATCGACACGCATGGCCGCAGCGGAAAGACAGCCAATTGCAGCGTGGCTTTTGATGCTGATCCAAGACGTTTTGTCCGGCTTCTGACCGATACGTTCGCAAAGACTTGAGGGCGAGTGTGTAAAGGATTGCCCATGCCAGGTAATGAAAAGACCACACCACTGATTGTTGACACCGACGGTGGCATCGATGATGCGCTGGCCCTGATGATGCTATCGGCACATGGACGCCCGCCATCCTTGATCACGACCAGTTTTGGCAATGTCGAGCTTGATCAGGCCACTGACAATATACTGGATACACTTGCAATTCTTGATCTGGACTGCCCCGTCCACAAGGGCGCTGCACAGCCTCTATCTGGAGAGCGCGTCGATGCTGTTGAGATCCATGGAGAAGACGGGTTGGCAGGTGCTGTCCGGCCATCAAGAAGCACAACAGCCCTTTCAGAAAAAGCCGTAGCGGTTCTTTGCGAAAACCTCTCGACAGCTGCACAAGAAAACGCTCCCATCGACCTTCTTATGCTGGGACCGCTCACCAATCTGGCTCTCGCGATATCGATCGAACCCGCATTGATCAGAGGTATCGGCCAGCTCACGATCATGGGCGGAACGTGCTTTGGTCGGGGCAACATAACGCCAGCGGCCGAGTTCAATATCTTTGCCGACCCCGAGGCTGCAGCCGTTATATTCGAAAGAATACCGCTGGCCGTTCTCGTCCCCTGGGAACCCTGTGTCGATAATCCGGTTCCCGGCGCACGGGTGGATGCATTTTTAAACGCTGCGAAACCGGGTGCCACGCACATGTTTATAAAAGCATTGTGTGATCAGGGACGAGCCGTCCATCAGCAGCACCATAACAAAGACGCCCTGGTTCTGCCGGACCCACTTGCGGCGGCGGTGCTGCTCGATGGAGCCGTTGTTGCAACCTCCCGTCGTTGCCCGGTTCTTGTCGAATGTGCCGGACAACACACGCGCGGTGCTACCATTCCCGTCGCAAATAATAAGGCGGGAACAAAAAGACCGGACGTCGACATTGTTGAAACTATCGATCCGGCACGGCTGGAGCAGATGTTTGAAGCGACGATAGTGCACATGGCAGGTCAGCCGTAGCCACACAAAAGTAAGCCCGGCGCAGTCAGCGCTCGTCGTTCAACGATTCGAACGATCGATCCGATTCAACCAGTTCGACGAGCAAAGTAGACGGTTGCCAGAAGTACGCGTCTTCAGTTTCAAAAGTGCGGATATCATGCAGGACTCGATCCAGGCCAATCATGTCGGCATATTTCATCGGACCACCACGCCATCGAGGAAAACCGTATCCATATAGCATGGTTACGTCCACATCGAGCGGGCGCTGCGCAATCTTTGCGCCCAAAACATTCGCGCCCTCGTTAATCATCGCAGCCATATAGCGACGCATGATTTCTGCGTCGCTGAAGTCCTGTGTGACCAAACCGGCGTCTGACCGTTCAGTATCGATAATGTGTTCAACCGCGGGATTTGGCCGTCCGGAAGGAGTCTCTTCATCATAGATGTAAAATCCCTGTCCGGTTTTACGACCGAACCATCCATTCTCGCAGATTTTATCGGAAAATGTCGCATACCGCTCGCGCACAGCGCGCGCTGATGCCAGGCGTTTTCGGTTCGCCCAGCCAATGTCGAGACCTGCAAGATCCGCCATGGCAAACGGCCCCATCGGCAGTCCGAACTCTGTTACCGCACGATCGACCTGATAGGGGCTGGCGCCGTCAAGAACCATGTAGTCGGCACACTTACGATAGGTAGAAAGAATGCGATTGCCAATGAACCCATCACAGACTCCGGCGCGCACAGCCACCTTGCCAAGGCGTTTTGCAAGACTGAATCCGGTCGCGACGACATCCGGCGCGGTTTTGTCCGGCACGACGACTTCAAGCAGCTTCATGACATGAGCGGGCGAAAAGAAGTGAAGTCCGATGACGTCTTCGGGCCGTGCAGTGACATCAGCGATCAGATTGATATCGAGATAAGAGGTATTCGTCGCGAGCACACAGCCTGGTTTGCACGCCCGATTAAGCTGTCGGAATATGTCCTGCTTGACGGCGAGGTCTTCAAACGCTGCTTCGATCACGATATCAGCGCTCTGCAGATCATCGTAACGCAGCGAAGAACTGAATTTCTGGTCCATCAGCGTTTGTTTTTGCTCTGCGCTGATTTTACCCCGAGCAACGCTGCCTTTCAGAATTCCCTCCAGATTGGCTATCCCGCGTTCAAGGCTGTCCTTGTCCCGCTCGATCATGATCACTGTGAGGCCGGACAAGAGATGCGCGACAGCAATCCCTGCCCCCATCGTACCGCCACCAATGACCCCAACTGTTTCAACCGGTCGCGGACCGGCCTGCTTTAGCTCCGGAATTTTCGCAACTTTTCGCTCGGAAAAGAAGGCATGAATCAAACCTTTGCGTTGATCGGATTCCATGAGCTCAGAAAATAATTCCCGTTCCTTTGCCAGCCCGATTTCAAACGGCTCCGAATAGGCAATTTTGAGCGCACTTATAATTTTTTGTGGCGCAATCTCGCCCCGGCGTTTCCGTGATAGTTTTTCTCGCCAGTCTTCAAGCAAAGGAGCTGATGAAGCCGGATCATCCAGTTTATCGTTCAGTTCCGATGTTCTGATGGTGGGAGCAGAGCGATCCACTAAAGATCGCGCAAAATCCAAGCCTGCCTCCACGGGTTCCTGATTTGTAAAAATTACCTCGATCAATCCGAGTTCTTTTGCGCGGTCAGCACTGATCGGACGACCGGAGGTCATCATGTCCAGCGCTGCCTCAAGACCTACAAGGCGCGGCAGCCGCTGCGTGCCACCCGCTCCGGGCATAATGCCAAGATTGACTTCAGGCAGTCCAAGTTTTGTTCCACCCATGGCAATGCGATAGTGGCACCCCATTGCGACCTCAAGCCCGCCACCCAGCGTCGTGCCATGAAGAACGGCGACGATGGGTTTGACGCACGCTTCGATCCGATTGACGACATCCGGCAGAAAAGGCTCTTGCGGCGGTTTACCGAATTCGCGGATATCAGCACCGGCGATAAATGTTCGACCGGCACACACCAGAATCCCGACCTGAGCGCCATCGTCATTGTCGTAGCGCTCCACCGCTTCGACCAACCCGGCACGTACCTCCCGACTCAATGCGTTAACCGGTGGATTATCGATGGTAATCAGGGCAAATTCGCCCTTGCGCTCATATTGGACCGGCATGGTCGTTCCTTCACGGGATTATAGGGAAATAGCGTGGATTGATGTTCGAGTGTCTGTCAAACTTCGTCAAAATCCAAGACGAGACGCCGCGAGAGTGGCCGTGACTGACAAGCGAGAATAAATCCCGCTTCCAGCTCCCAGCGCTCGAGCGAATAATTCTGCGCCATCTCGGCTTCGCCTTCCACAACCTTACAACGACAAGTGGAACACATTCCACCTTTGCAGGAGTAGGGTAATTCCAAACCGGTGCGATGAGCGGCATCAATAACGTTGGTGTCCGAACCTGTCATTGTGAAATTACGGCGGCTGCCATCAGCAACAACTTCGATATTGACTCCTGCTTCAGCGATCTTTTGCGCCTTTTTCGAAGCAGTACGTGGCGCGGCTGCAGCACCATCGGGCACAAAACGCTCAAAACTGATTTTTTCCGACGAAACCGCTAAATCAGACAGTGCGGTGCGCACCTGCTCGATCATATCGCCAGGGCCGCAGATAAAGAACCGGTCAGTGTCCGAAACAGAAAACAGGCCGCCCTTTGCAAAACGTGCAACCTTCTCCTGATCGAGTCGCCCATGGAACAGATCGATATCCTGCCCTTCGCCGCTAAGGATGTGATTGAGCGTAAAACGCTTCAGATACCGATCTTTCAGATCTTCCAGTTCTTCTCGGAAGATTACCGAGTCAGCAGCGCGATTGCCATAGAACAAGGTGAAAGTGCCGCTTGGCTCGCGAGCAAGAATCGATTTGATGATCGACAGGATTGGCGTCACGCCAGACCCCGAAGCAAACCCTACATAGGCGTTTTCTGCCTCGGCACTGAGATTTGCGGTAAATCTGCCCTCCGGTGGCATGACATCGAGTTGCATCCCTGCTGAAAGACCGTGATTAACGAAACTGGAGAACGCCCCGCCATCGACTTTTTTTACGGCAACACGCAAATCCGGGTCATCAAGGCCTGAGCAAATAGAATAGGACCGCCTGGTATCTACACCGTCAATATGAGTACGCAGTGTGAGAAACTGCCCCGGAATGAAGCGGAACGTATCCCGCAGTTCAGCTGGCACTTGAAAAGAGACGGCGACGGCATCGGCTGTCTGTCGGTGAATATCGGAGACTTCAAGTGTATGAAAACGGGATTCCATCGGCGACTTCCTAAATGCACTTGAAATGGTCAAAGGGTTCCAGACAGCTCTCACAGCGATAGTGTGCCTTACAGGCGGTCGAGCCGAAAGCACTGACAAGAGACGTGAGTTTCGAATCACAGCGTGGGCAAGAGACTGCATCGCTCTCAAACAGAGCACTCCTTCCGCAGGGCGTTTTCGCCGGCGGGGCGATGCCATATTCCTTGAGCTTCCTCTTGCCTTCTGCGCTCATCCAGTCAGTTGTCCATGCTGGCGCGTGCACCAGATTCACGCGGGCAGAGGAAAAACCTGCACTTTGCAGCGCCTCTATCACATCCGCTTCAATGGTCTGCATCGCCGGGCATCCAGAATAAGTAGGTGTGATCGTGACTGCCACGGTCCCGTCTCTCTCAAGCTCAACATCACGAAGAATGCCAAGGTCCGCGATCGTCAGAACAGGGATTTCCGGATCGCAAACCCCAGCTGCAATCTCAAAAGCCTGCTTCTGAGTAAAGCTCTGGGGAAGTGCACTCACCAGCTCATCCCCGGGTAGGTTCGCTGCATATACTGAAGATCGATAAGAAGATGGCCCATATGTTCAGTATGGACACCTGCTCTGCCGCCGCTATGGGCAAACGCGGACTGAGGCAAAGCAAGGCAAGCCTGATCCACAATGTCTGCAACCCGCCGTTGCCAGGTTGATTTCAAAGGAGCACTGTCAACGGCAATGCCCTGCTCCAACAGAGAGGAGGCGATCTCGTCCATTTCGAACATTTCGCCACAAAACGGCCAGAGCTCTTCCAGAGCATTTTGGGCGCGAGCATGACTTTCCTCAGTCCCATCCCCAAGTCGCACCAGCCATTCGGCGCTATGCTGGTCATGATAGTCCATTTCCTTCACAGCCTTGGCGGCGATGGCGGCCAATTCTTCATCCGATGAAGTGCTCATCTTCTGCCAAAAAGGGAGCATGAACGCGGCATAGAAAAACTGTCGGACGATGGTTTTTGCAAAGTCGCCATTATCCTGTTCGAGCAGCAGAAGATTGCCGTATTCGCGTTCGGTCCGCAGAAAGGCGATCTGGTCTTCGTCCCGCCCTTTTCCCTCAAGCACAGCCGCATGACTGTAGAGGGCCCGTGCCTGCCCCAGCAGATCAAGACCGAGATTGGCCAGCATCAGGTCGATTTCCACATTGGGGGCGTGACCGCACCATTCGGCCAGCCGTTGACCGAGCACCAACTGATCGTCAGCAATGCGTTGCACATATGTAAAGTGGTCACTCTGCATTGCTGCCCCTCACATATTCCCGACTTCATCGGGGATGTCATAAAAAGTTGGATGCCGGTAGATTTTGTCGGAGGTCGGCTCAAACATCATGTCTTTATCCTCCGGATCACTGGCATGAATATCTGCCGACCGCACAACCCAGATGCTCTGTCCTTCGCCGCGCCGTGTGTAGACATCACGAGCGGCCCTCAGCGCCAGTTTTTCATCTGCGGCATGGAGCGAGCCGCAATGCTTGTGACTGAGACCGTTACGAGGTCGGATGAAAACTTCCCAGAGTGGTGTCAATTCGCTCATATTTTGCTCCTCCCCGAAACTGCAGTGAAGTGACTCAGGCGCATTGTGCTTCCTGCCACTTTTTGAGATTGGGCAGACTTTCCCAGCCAAAGGCTTCTGCACTAGGCCCGTGTTCCGTCAGATACGCCAGTTTCGCGGCGGATTCATCGATCGTGGGCATGGCGTCCGGCTTCACGTACCACATGACAAAATGCGGCCTCCCAAGGTCGGAAAACCATTGTTTTCGCTTCTGATAAACCTGGCGATGAACTGTGTTCCAAACGAAATGCTCCAAATCTTCGCTGCTTTCCCAAACGGAGAGATTGACTATCAGGCGCGGGTCACCATCAAGGGAAACCATATCCGGACCCGAAGATTCATCGCTCTTGTAACGCCAGACAAAACCCTTGCTGGCTTCGGCAAGCGCATTCACCGTATCAAGGCGCCGTACAAACCCCGACATGGCGCGGTCATAAATTTCATAGCGGGCACGCGCAACGTTGAGCTCCGCCAGGTACATGCCGTCCGGTTGATCGATCATGCCGCATTTTTCTCCGATTGTTCACTTGCCTGCTGCCGGGCAGCCCTCTTTTTGGCATGAACGAGCGCGGCTTCGCGAACCCAGGCACCATTCTCATGGGCCGCCTTGCGCGCTTTCATCCGGTCCCGATTACAAATGCCGCCTCCCTTGACGACCCTCCAGAATTCATCCCAATCGATCTTGCCGTGGTCATAACCCTGTTTTTCCTCATTCCACTTGAGGTCTGGATCGGGCATCTTCAAGCCGAGAACGTCAGCCTGCGGCACAGTGGCATCAATGAACTTCTGGCGGAGAGCATCATTGGAGAACCGCTTGATTTTCCAGGCCATCGACTGATCGGAATGCTCGCTTTCGCTATCGTGCGGGCCGAACATCATCAGCGATGGCCACCACCAGCGGTTCAGCGCATCCTGCGCCATGTCTTTCTGCGCCTTTGTTCCGCGGCAGAGTGTGAGCATGATTTCATAGCCCTGACGCTGATGAAAGCTCTCTTCCTTACAGACCCGGATCATCGCCCGTGCATAGGGTCCATAGGAACAACGGCAGAGCGGGATCTGGTTCATGATGGCCGCACCATCGACCAGCCAGCCAACGGTTCCGATATCGGCCCAGGTCAGCGTAGGATAATTGAATATGGATGAATACTTCGCTTTACCGGACAAGAGCTGATCGGTCAGCTCTTCCCGCGCCGCACCGAGAGTTTCGGCAGCGGAATACAGATACAGTCCATGCCCGGCCTCATCCTGTATTTTCGCCAAAAGTGCCGCTTTGCGTTTCAGCGTGGGCGCACGCGTCAGCCAGTTGCCCTCAGGCAACATGCCGACAATTTCAGAATGGGCGTGCTGAGATATCTGCCGGACGAGCGTTTTACGATATCCCTCAGGCATCGCATCCCGCGGCTCAATCTTTTCTTCGGCATCTATGCGCGCTTGAAAGACCGAGAGAAACGCTTCACTTTCCTCGGTTTTACCGTCCGCGCCGATCAGGCCCTGTGCATACATGCGGTTCCTCCCATCTCAGCTATCATGAATATATGTTACAATTTTTTATCTTTCAATAATTTTTCGTAACATTTTAGGAAATCGGTCGGACTCAATGTGATTTCACAAAACGTTGCATCAGACCGGGATCAGAGTTGGGCAATGGCCCATCAATTCCGCCGCTACAACCATCGAGCCATGTCTCGCTGGCAGTTAGCAATTTTTTATAAAGAGCACCCGTCAGCTTTCTCGCCGCCGGTGCTTTCCAATCCTCTCCAAGAATATTTGCGGGCAGCGAAGGGTCTTTCAAGACTGCTCTTCGGAAATCATGAATTAACAGGGTCCGTGCCGCCATGGCATCTAGCGGTGTCAGGATTTTTCCGGAGTCAAGTAACTTCCCAAGAGGTTGAAAATTATCAATCAGGGTAGCATAGGCGGTCTGCGCACCGTCTAGATCAACGCTTTCAGAAACCATCTTGCACAAATTTCCAGTGTTCTCGGTGGTGCCGTAGAACAAAACACATCCATCGGTCCCATCCGACTCGTGGTCGTCCGAGACACCAACATCGTCTGTTTTGGCCTGGATAAAGACAGAGGACGTCAGGGCGACAAACCCGCGTGCCATCAGAAGCTGTTTTCTGACTTCCCGCTTCGGTCGATTTTCAGCAGGGGTCAGGCAAAGACACCACTGACCATCCCATAATGGGTCGCTTCCGGAATAGACCTTCGTAATCGCGATATTCATACGACGGCGTCCGGCCGGACTCATTGCATAAAAGCTGTTGCGCCCGCGCCTTGTGCGCTCCAGCCATCCTTCGGCGGCAAGACGCGAAAGCGCCGCCCGGACGGCGCCCGGTTCGATGCGCAACCGATCAAGCAGTGTCGAAAGGCTGCCCGCGGACAATATTCCGCCGCGCGGCTCAACCGCATCACCAAAAATCGTAAAAATGATCGACCAGACCCGCAGCCGACCTCGGCAGTGAAGCTTCTCAATCAAACGTTCCAACTCAGGGCTGACGCGCGTATCCGTTTTCAAAGTCATAGCCGGTTTATGGACCGACGCTGTTAAAATCGGCAAGAGGCAATTGATACTGGCCGGCTAAATGCATGGCGTCACTGCGCCCGTTTTCGCTCCCGGGCAAAGACATAGAGGCCGCTCAAGACAATGATCGCCGCACCGATAAACGTTGCCAGATCCGGCAGGTGACCAAATACAAGATAGCCCATCACCACAGCTCCCACCAAAAGCATGTAGCTGTAGGGTTGCAGCACCGAGGCCTCGGCAAGTTGCAGGGATTTGATCAGGCAGAAGTGTCCGACCATGCCAAGGAAAGCCACGAGGAAGAACAACATTGCGTCGGTGGTATTATCCGGCATCTGCCAGAAAAACGGAACGGCAACGCTCATGCCGACAAGGCCGACCAACGCGACCCAGAATAGTGAGGTTTCCGGCGGATCAGTGCGACTGACAAGACGGGTGAGCACCTGATAAAGCGCAAACATCAATGCGCCCAGGAGTGCCAGAAGTGTCATCGGTTGAATAACACCAAAACCGGGCCTCAGGATGACGAGCATCCCAATGAACGCAACACCAACGGCTGCCCAGCGCCGGATACCGACTTTCTCTCCAAGAAACGGGACGGAAAGAGCCGTCACCAATATCGGAGCAATTGCCAAAATCGCATGCACATCTGCAAGCGCCATGTGCCGGAACAGATAGATGGCAAGGACGATCTCAGCCACCAGAATAAAGCTGCGCCCAAATTGCAATCGGGATCCCCTGAGCTGAAAGTGCTGTCCTTTACGCCGCATCAGGGCGTAGGCGACGATGATAAGTAGCAGGAACCGGAACCAGAGGATTTGGACAATCGGATAATTCGCTACCAGCGTTTTACTGCCCGCATCCATCCCCGCAAGCGCCAGCCAGCCAAAGACGGCGATGCCGATGGCAAGGAGATTGCGGTTGGGTGTTGTTTCCTGAAGTTGCGCCCCGTCCGCACTTTCTGGCATGAGTGTCAATTTCCGTTTCTGACATGCGTAAGTACCGAATTCCGGATCTACCCCGAAGCACGAAACTGACCTCAAACACAATTCCAGTTCGATCGCCGAAAACAACGGCAATGGTAAAACTAATCGAAACGATGCCGAGCATTTGATCTAAGATTAAATATAGAGACGCACAGCGCAACCTGCCCAACTTGAGCAGCGTTATCATTCAGTTGGGGATTATTGTAGCGGTTCGAGCTTGTGGTCAACAAACCACTGTCCATTTTCCCAAATAGTTTGCCAATCATATTTTCTACCGCGCAACAATTCAATTTTCAGCAATTTGCTCCGGGAGGGATAGATCCTATAAGTATTACGGCTGCAAAAATGTGGTGGCGCGTCACTGCAATGGTTAGTTTGAACCGCATCAATTTCGTCATTCCATCGAAGACCGGAATGTCTATCTGATGCGACAACCTCAGTGCCGTTCTCACGCCTTGTTAGACCCGGAAGATACAACCTTTCCCAAGTCAGAAACGCTTTGGGCGAGATTTCTTGCCTTTTTCCGGAGTATACAATGACGGCTCTGGATGGAGATCCCATACTGTCCATTTCAACAGCAAAGAGAAAAGTTCGTTGCCCTATCAAACGTGAAAAACCCGAAACTTGCCGATAACTCCAGTCCCGTCCATAGAAAAGGTAAGTTTGAAGTTCGACCGGAAAGATGTGAAGGTCTTCCTTTTTAAGCGACTTGTTGTTCGAGAATTTTTCATAGAAATCTTTGCCATTAATCGACGGAACAGATTGAACATCCGCTGCCTGTGCTAACGGAGCTTCGTCGGCGCCTACTTCTCGCGAATTGACCAACAACACGATCACGAAGATGATTATAAATAGCGGCTTAACGGCTGGATTGAGCATCGTCTCGATATGGGTCTGCATTGAAAGATTTCAATTGTTGTTTCGGTGATGATCACTTCTCATTTGCCATGCAAAAACAATGCATAAATAACTTCCCGCCACGCGCCAATTATCGAGAAACCGGGTTCAACGAATTACCCACTCACCTAGCGAGACGAATATCATTTCTATTGCAAACCAGGTCGTTTGCACCTTGTATGATTACTATGAACAACCGCCTGAAACGGCACAATCACTGGCAAGGAATTGACCGATCATGAACGAGGCAAAAGCAAAACCCAAATTGATGGGCGGCTGTGCCTGTGGCGCGCTGCGCTATGAGCTAACGGATACTCCAATGTTCACCCATTGTTGTCATTGCAGGCAGTGCCAGAGATTGACAGGCAGCGCTTTTGTGCTGAACACGATCATCGAAAATGATTGCATCAATATCCTGTCTGGCAATGTGCACGTGACCAAGGGTCCAACAGAATATGACAGCCCCCACGATATCTATCGCTGCGACAGTTGCCAAACACCCCTATGGAGCGATTATGGTGGGCGACCCAATTACCGTTTCGTGCGCGTTGGCACACTGGATGAGCCGAACACAATAACACCCGATGTGCATATTTTTACCCGCTCAAAAGTTGATTGGGTGACGATCCCCGAGAATCATCGTGTATTTGACGTCTATTACGACACCAAGGAGGAATGGCCTGCGGACATGCTTGAGCGGCGACGGGCGGCTCTGAAAGGCTAAAACCGTTCCACAATACTTTTGCCTAAAAATTTTAGTTGTGAATTCATGAAACCGAAAACATGGCGTCCGGAACGCCGGAACCGAAAAATTGGTACAGCCGCGTCCGGCTACGGACAGTCCAACAAGATGGTAGTTCCAAACAGTCGATTGGATCGCTTTGGATTCGACACCTGGTATGTTGAACGACTTAATCCGACGCGCTTCGAAGAACATCACATCAGGGGAAATTCCGTCAAAGTTTTGTATGAAACGCCATATGACGGTTTTACCTACGGGTGTTCACCCAAAGATACCATGCACCTCTTGTCACACGTACCTAACGACGATTGCTACCATATTGAATTCATAATTTTCCACCAGCCGACCAGAAAGCAAATTCAACTCGATTCCGCTTGGGGTCGTCTTTGGTATTACGCAAACTTCGGAAAATATGGGTCAGGGCCAGCCATTTATCTGGAGGCGCAAGAGATCAACTCTCAAATCAAATGGAGTAGAAAGCTCAATTTGGAAGGTCAGGCTGAACTAAAGCGGCTGCGGGAAGATGGCCATTTGATTGACGAAACGAAACGAGATTTCATAATCACGCTGCGCGAAAAAACCATCAGAAACACCGTGCTCTACCGTACGCTTCTTCATGAATTGGGTCACTGGGCTCAATATGACAAGGATTTCCTGGATGAAGATACAGCTCTTTCAACCGACTCCGATGTCGCCTACGAGCTTTACTTCGCCAAACCTCAAATAGAGCATGAACAGTTCGCACATCGGTATGCTTCTGAAGTTGGAGATCAGCTTCGACTTAGCGGGGTGATCCCTTTTGAGGCACTAAAATGAGCCTCATTTAGCTAACTATGCGAGAGTTATGCTCGGGATTGGCAACTCCCGGTCCTCACAGCCCCCTCGCCCCCTCAATAATCAACCGCGTTGCAATATCCGCATAATCTTCGCGTGAAATCGACCCATCGGGGCGAAACCACATGTAGTGCCAATTGAGCATGCCGAACAGGGACATGGTCACTGGTTTGAGCAGTTGCCTGCCATCGGCAAGATCTGGCTGTATGGCGCCGATGACATCCGAGAAATGGTTGACCAGACGCCGCTCCTGCTGTTTCAGAATCCGCTGTTGATTGTCAGGCAGAGAAGAGAGGGCGTTGATCTGAACGCGGTGTTCATCATCGGCATCGCGGTAATGTTCAAGCAGGGCACCAACCAGAGCGCGAAGACGCTTCTCCGGCGCAAGGGTCGTGTCATCAGCCCCGCTGACAGCATCGATCAACTCATCCAGATGGTCGTTGATAATATCAAACAGCAGCGCTTCCTTGCTGATGTAGTAGTGATAGAGCAGCGCCTTGGAGACACCGCACGCACGGGCGACTGCGGACATGGGCGTGCGCTCGTACCCTTCTTCGCCGAACAGAGCGGCAGCGCTTTTCAAAATTGCGCGGCGCTTGTCGCCGTAATCATTTGCCTGCGTGCGCGCCATCAGCGACCTTTCGGGGCGAAGCTTATTGAATTAGCGCGCGGACCCATCATTCCTCGCCCCTTGTGTCAACGATACGGCGTGCCTTGCCGGCCGAGCGTTCGACACTACCAGGTTCTCCGACGATGACCCTGACTGAAAGGCCGATCACCGACTTGATGTGACCAGCAAACTCAGCTGCCAGCGCCTGCCGACGATCTTTGTCATTATCCCCGGGCAAAACTTCACTCAAAACATGCATTTCATCAAGCCGACCGTTGCGGCGCAGCTGTATCTGGTAATGAGGCGCCAGACCGGCACATTTCAGCAATTGTTCCTCAATCTGTGTAGGAAAGATGTTAACCCCGCGAACGATCATCATGTCATCGGAACGACCGGTAACTTTCTCCATTCGGCGCATCGATCGGGCCGTGCCTGGCAGAAGCCGCGTCAAATCCCGCGTTCGGTAGCGGATAATCGGCAGGGCTTCCTTGGTGAGCGACGTAAAGACCAGTTCACCCATCTCTCCATCGGGTACCGGCTGACCGGTTTCAGGGTCGATGATTTCGGGATAAAAATGATCCTCCCAGATATGAAGCCCGTCTTTGGTTTCAACACATTCATTGGCAACACCGGGACCAATAACCTCCGACAGGCCATAGATATCGACAGCATGCATGTCGAACGCGGTTTCAATTTCGCTGCGCATCGCATTGGTCCAGGGTTCGGCGCCAAATATACCTGCTTTCAACGATGAAGCACGAGGATCACGGCCGCTCTGCCGATACGCATCAAGCAGCGACAGAAGATAAGACGGTGTCACCATGATGATGTCTGGCTTGAAATCTTCGATCAGCAGAATCTGTCGCTCTGTCATGCCGCCGGAAACCGGCACAACCGTGCAGCCGAGCCGTTCAGCGCCGTAGTGCGCACCAAGACCGCCGGTGAACAGACCATACCCGTAAGCAATATGAACAATATCGCCCGGACGACCTCCACCAGCGCGAATGGAACGGGCGACGACATCGGCCCACATATCAACATCGTTCTGAGTGTAGCCCACCACAGTGGGTTTGCCCGTGGTTCCGGAAGAGGCATGCAGACGCACAACGTTCTCGCGCGGGACAGCAAACATGCCAAACGGGTAATTGTCACGCAGGTGCTGTTTGGCCGTCAGTGGGAATTTTGCAAGGTCCGATAGGTCGGTCAGATCATCCGGATGAACGCCCGCTGCATCAAAGTGCTGGCGGTAGAAGGGAACATTTTCGTACGCATGCGCCAGGCTCTTTTTCAGCCGCCGCAGCTGTAGCGCAGAAATTTCGTCGCGTGATGCAATCTCAATCGGATCAAGGCTGCCGCGGTCCGGTGTCAGGTCCTGCATTTTCTATTCCCTCCTTTCTTGCAAATCTAACCGATATGCGTGCCCTTGATCGTTCGGGAATGGCCACGAAACTCGGCAATCAAAGTGCCGTCGGCGCGACTGACAGCGACATCGTAAATCCCCGAGCGTTCTTCGCGGTGACGTTCTGACGCGGTCGCAGTCAGGCGGTCGCCGATGGCAGCGGGGACCAGAAAGCTGATGGCGCAATGCTGGGCCAGAGTATTCTGATTGTAGCTGTTGCAGGCAAAGGCGAACGCGCTGTCGGCGAGGGAGAAGATATAGCCGCCGTGGCACATACCGTGTCCGTTGGCCATCGCCTCAGTTACGATCATTGACAGCCGTGCTTCTCCGGGGCCGACGTGTTCACGCTGCATGCCCATGCCTTTTGAAGCCTTATCACCCGCCCACATCGCATCGGACGCGGCTTCTGCGAGCGCTTGTGGGTCTGTGATGCTCATCTAGTTCTCTTTGCCCTTAAAGGCCGGTTTGCGTTTGCCCAGGAATGCGGCGACGCCTTCAGCATAATCGGGGGAGCGGCCGGCGCGGCGCTGAAAATCACGTTCAAGATCAAGCTGCTGGTCAAGTGTGTTGGTAGCGGCCGCGTGGATGGCCCGTTTGGTCAGCGCATGGCCGACTGTGGGGCCTGAAGCAAAGTCGCGAACCAGCGCGCGGGCTTCCAGCAGCAATTCATCGTCCGGGACACAACGCCAGATCATGCCCCAGTTTTCCGCCGTTTCCGCATCGATCGGTGTTGCTGTCATCGCGACAGCTTTGGCCCTGGCTTCGCCGATCAGATGGCTGAGCGACCAAGTGCCGCCGGAATCGGGCACAAGACCGATCTTGCTGAAGGCCTGAATGAAGCGGGCGGACTTGGCGGCCAACACGATGTCGCAGGCCAGGGCGATATTGGCGCCGGCACCAGCGGCGACGCCGTTGACAGCGCAGATGACCGGCATCTCAAGCGAGCGGATGCGGCGGATCAGCGGGTTGTAAAGGGTTTCCAGTGTTTCGCCGAGGTCGGGCGGGCCGTCCATCTTTGCGGGGTCGCGGTCGCCCAGATCCTGGCCGGCACAGAAGGCGCGGCCGGAACCGGTGATCAGCAGCGCGCGGCAATCCTTGTTGGTTGCGGCGAGGTCGAGCGCGGATTTCAGCGCAGCGTGGAGCGCGTCGTTGAAGGCGTTCAGCTTGTCCGGCCGGTTCAGGGTCAGGACCAGATAACCCTCGCCCCATTCTTCCAGCAGCACCGGTTCACTCATCAAGGTCTCCTCCCGAGACAGGACCTGTGTTTTGTCCAGCTTTGTCCATGCGTGTCTTTTTGTCGAGACAGGCTGGTTGACATTTAAGCTTGCATAAACCGGCCGGTCGGTCAATTATTGTTGAGGAATAAATTTCGAATGGGTTGAGCGGTGCCTTGAGTGCAGGAGAGACCTGGGTGCTGAGCAGAGACCCGGGTGCTGAGCAGAGACAGGGCGTTAAGCAGAGGCTCGAGTGCTGGGCAGAGGCCTGGGTGCTGGGCAGAGGCCTGGGTGTTAAGCGGAGACTTGGGCGTTAGGCGGAGACCTGGGTGTTAAGCAGAGGCCTGGATGTTGGGCAGCGACTTAGTTGTTTGGCGGCGTGTCTTGATAGTCAGGTGGATGATCTGGTGGGCAGGCAATCTACTGAAGGGTCGGAGAGCATGAGCAACCGTAAGGCGCACGCAAGCGCGCGATAACGAGGCTAATAGCGACCGAGCCAGTATGAGCGAGACCCGCGACAAGCCATCTGGCGTCAGGGTCCGTTGGCCCAATAAAATTAATTTGTCTGCGGAAATGCGGCAGTGGAGGAATGGATGATGTCCGAGTTGTTTGAGAACCATCAGGCGATGCTGAATTCGGCGCTTGTGGCGTGTGGAGATCGCAGTTACTTCAGTGCGTTTCTGGAAATTCCCAGCGGCAAGATTTATGGCGAGACGGCCAAGGCCGATGGTGAAGCGTGGTTCAAGGACCGGATGAATGGCGCCTACGCGCTCGCCGGACACCCTGGCGCTAAGGGCGCCGCGGGCAAGGAAAGCTCGCCGTTTGGTCCGACGCTCGGGGTTACGTATCCCAAGGCGGATGTCGGGACGCTGATTTCGGCGGCTGAAGCAGCGGCAGGCGCGTGGGGACGGGCGCCGATTGAGACACGGATCGGGGTCTGCCTTGAGGCGCTGGTGCGGATCAACATGCAGAGTTTTGCCATGGCCAATGCAGTGATGCACACGACCGGGCAGGCGTTTGCGATGGCGTTTCAGGCCGGAGGTCCGCATGCGCAGGACCGGGGGCTTGAAGCGGTGGCCTATGCCTATCAGGAAATGACGCGCACTCCGGCCAGCGCGCTCTGGACCAAACCGCAGGGCAAACGCGATCCGCTGGTGATGGAAAAGAATTTCCGGGTCATACCGCGCGGGCTGTCGCTGGTGATCGGCTGCGCCACCTTCCCGACCTGGAACACCTATCCGGCGCTGTTTGCCTCGCTCGCCTGCGGCAATCCGGTGATCATCAAACCGCATCCCGATGCCATATTGCCACTGGCGCTGACAGTAGAAATCCTGCGCGATGTGCTCACCGAAACGGGTTTCGACCCCAATGTTGTGCTGCTGGCGGTGGACGAAAAAGGTGCCGAGATCACGCAGGAAATCGCCACCCATCCGGCGATTAAAACAATCGACTTTACCGGCTCCAACGGTTTTGCCCGCTGGTTGAAAGACAATGTCGACCGGGATACCGCGCTTTATACCGAGGAGGCGGGCGTCAATTCCATCGTGATTGCTTCAAGCAGCCAGTACCGGGCGATGTGCGACAATATCGCTTTCTCGATTTCGCTCTATAGCGGCCAGATGTGCACCGCGCCGCAGAACATCTATGTGCCCGCTGGCGGCATTGAGAGCGATGAGGGTCCCAAGAGTTTTGACGCCGTCGCAGCGGATATCGGACAGGCGGTCGACCGGCTGCTGTCAGACCCGGACCGGGCGGCGGCGATCTCCGGCGCGATTGCCAATCCGGCCACGGTAGAACGGGTAAAACAGGCGGTGAGCCTGGGCACCGTGGTCCGCGCTTCCACGCCGGTGGAAGGCGCAGGCGATGCGCGCACGGCAACACCGCTGGTGATGACGATTGACGATGACGCATCGGAAGCACACAAGGGCGAATGTTTCGGGCCGGTCTGTTTCGTGGTCAAGGCAGCGGATGCCGACAGCGCGCTGAAAAATGCCTCAGGCCTTGCGCGTGAGAAAGGCGCCATCACTGCCGCCGTCTATGCGCAGGATGAGGCGACTCTGGACAGGGCCGTGGATGCATTCGCCGAGGCGGGCGTGGCGCTTTCCTGTAATTTGACCGGACAGATTTTTGTCAATCAGAGCGCGGCCTTCAGCGACTACCATGTCAGTGGTGCCAACCCGGCGGGCAATGCCTGTCTGACCGATGCGGCCTTTGTTGCCGGACGGTTCCGGATCGCGCCCTCACGCCGTTTGAAAGCCGCTTAGCGCAAGGCGCTGCCGTCACACCATCGAGAGGAACGCAACACCGATCGCGCGGATGGCAGCGACAACGATTGTCGTGACGGTCAGCACCGTGCCGACAATGCGGAACATGAGCGGAACGCCGGGCCAGACGAAATAGAGCGCATGCATCAGGCGTCCCGCTGTCAAAGCGATCCCGAGAGTGTGCAGCAACCAATTTTGTGCACCCATCAAGGCCAGTATGAGTAGAAGCAGGAGCGTGATGGGCACATTTTCAGCCGCGTTGGCCTGGCCGCGCATCGCCCGAACGAGGGCTTCATCGCCGCCATCGCCGAAAGACACACCCGACCGCGAGCGGTTCCTCAGTGCGTTGACAAACAGCCCCCACATAATGAGCGCATTGATACCGGCATAGAGCCCGATCGTCATGATTGCCTGGGGGTCCATCAACTGCACACTCCAAATTGTTATCGATGTTTGGCATACGGGCGGAGCCGTGTTTGGGTTCAATATTCAATTTCGGCCCGAAGAATCTTTTTGGAACTTTTGTGGCGCCAAAATTAATTATATTTCAGATATTTGCCGCGCTGCATCCACGCCCGCACGCCCTCGCTAAGTCGCTGAAATTAACCAAATTCCCTTGAAGTGTGTGACCAAAATCACCACCTCGTGATTGGGAGCAACCACAACATAGGGATGAACAATGACATCAACACATGCCATTCGCCCGGCCTGGACACCGATAACCATTGGTTTGATGGTTTTGGGCTTTATTGCGTTCTGGCCGCTGGGTCTGGCTATGCTGGCTTATATTCTCTGGGGTGATCGATTCCAGGAATTTGCGCAAAGAGGCAAAGAAGAATTCCGGGGCTGCAAAAGGGCGTTTAATATGAACAGCACCTCATCCGGCGGATTTAGCCGGACAGGCAATGTCGCCTTTGACGACTACCGTGCAGCGGAAATGAAGCGGCTGGAAGAAGAGCGGCGCAAGCTTGATAAAATGCGTGCCGAGTTCGACGACTTCATGGCCAATCTTCGCCGTGCCAAAGACCAGGAAGAGTTCGACCGCTTTATGCGTAACCGCTCTATGCACCAAGACCAGGGAAGCCAGGATCAGGACTCAAAGTCCAACTACTGATCTTCCGGTAGCCAGCGGGTCTTAACAACCCAAGCAGCACAAAGGGCGTTTTCCAAATAAGATGGAAAATGCCCTTGTTTATTTGAGGCGCGTTTATTGTTTTTTCTGAAGCGAATTCTGACCATTCAGATGGTCCCATTTGAATGGAAAGCCTCAAAATTAGCGCCACACTCGTTTTTTTAACGGGAATCAGTCATGATTCGGGCGACCCAATCCGCACCTAGAGCAATTCGCGCGATCATTGGATCGCACGAAATGCTCCAAGTCTTTGTTTTGTCGCGTATCCTTGTCGGAAATGTGTTTCAACCTTTCCGGGATACGCTGAAAAGGCCGCCTGATGCTGTCGCTGTTTTCCAAAAAACGCACCGACAAAATTTCCAAAAAGAAGGTATCAGACGAGCCCAGCCTTTGTCTTGATCTGGACGGCCGCGAAGTTGTCATTCTTTTGCGCCGCCACCCGCGCGCCAAACGCTATTCGCTGCGCCTTCCCCAAGGCAGCGCGTCGCCTGTGCTGACCCTGCCCGCCAACGGCACGCTGAGAACCGCCGAGGATTTCGCCCGGAAAAACACCGGCTGGCTGGCCGAGCGGCTGGAGAACCGGGCCGATCATGTGCCGTTTGTGGATGGCGCGTTGATCCCGTTTCGCGGCACAGAGCACCGGATTTTGAGCGCACCGGGAAAACGGGGCACGGTGAAACAGGTCAATGATCTGGAAGAGCCGATCCTGCTGGTCTATGGCGACCCGGCGCATCTGACCCGCCGCTTGACCGATTGGCTGAAAAAACAGGCCCGCGCCGACATTCTGAAAGCCGTCGACTTCCATACCGAAAATCTGGGCCGCCGCCATAGCAGCATTTCGATCCGCGACACCAAAAGCCGCTGGGGCTCCTGTTCGTCTTCAGGAAAACTATCCTTCTCCTGGCGCCTTGTTCTGGCCCCGCCGGATATTCTGGATTATGTCGCCGCTCACGAAGTGGCCCACCTTGCCGAAATGAACCACTCCGCCCGCTTCTGGGCCCACACACGCCGCCTGTGCCCGCATACGGATGTTTCAAAGAAGTGGCTCAGGGATCACGGCAATGCGTTGCATGGCTATGGGTGAGAGATTGCCCCCTAGCATCGCTAGTTTCAACCAAAACCGAGCATTGAGTAGCAACGACAAATGCTGTAGCGCGGCCCCACAATGCGGGCCTTGCCGCTTGTCGCGTATAAATTGTTTAACTTCATTTCGCTACCATGTCAGTTTGCCGAACAATCATCCAACGCATATCTATGCTGTTGAGTCTTTGTGTTGGTGGTTCCTATAATGTGGAGCGTTTTCAAAACTATGGCTCTAACATGAAAAGTTCTATACAGAAGATCTCTCTGGAACAGCCAAGGGTTGTAATTTTGAGGATACTCCAAATTGGCGATATACCACTGAAAAGATAAGATAATAATGAGCATAGGTGTATTCGATTTTTTCTCGGGATGCGGGGGCAGCAGCAAGGGATTTCAGATTGCTGGCCTCAAACCGGTATTTGCCCTCGACTTTGATAAAGAAGCTGCGAGCACATTCCGCCACAACTTTCCAGATACAACCTTTAGTGAAAATGATATAACAAAATTTGATCCAGGCGAGATAAATAACTTGGTCAGTGAAAGTGAATTGACGCTTTTCTGCGGCTGTGCGCCTTGCCAACCCTTCACCAGGCAGAATACGACAAAGCCGGAGAAAAGAAACGATCCCAGGAGATCGCTGCTATCTCATTTCGGAACGATGGTTGAGCGGTATCACCCAGACTACGTTTTCGTAGAGAATGTTCCCGGCATCCAAAGAGTCACTGGAAACAGCACCCTCACACGCTTCAGAAAACGACTTGAGGCAATGGGATATTCGTCTGCGGTTGAAATCGCTGATTCTCAAAGATTCGGAGTTCCCCAAAAACGTAGACGCATGGTTCTTCTGGCATCAAAGCACGGTTGCATTGACTTTCCAGTTCCAGATAGCGCTTCGGCGTCTAAAAGTTCACTCAGTACCGTCCGAGATAGGATCGCCCATCTACCGCCGATTGCGGCTGGTGAAACTCACCCGAGTATACCGAATCATCGGGCTGCCAACCTATCTGACCTCAATCTGAGAAGAATAATGGCAACACCTCCAGAAGGCTCGAGAGCTGATTGGCCTTCCGATTTACGTTTGGACTGCCATACCAAAACCGGATACACAGGTCATACAGACGTATATGGGAGAATGCGATGGGATGCCCCAGCTACGGGACTCACCACCCGTTGCATTAGTCTCTCCAACGGTCGCTATGGCCATCCAGAGCAGCACCGCGCGATCAGCGTTAGAGAAGCAGCCGCTCTCCAGACATTCGCCGATGACTTCAGGTTCTTTGGATCTCTGCATTCACAGGCCAAACAGATTGGCAACGCCGTACCTGTGCTTTTGGCAAAGGTTTTCGGATCTCACATTCTGGCTCATGCAGCGCAGAAAGTGGGATGAAGCATGGCAAAGTTCAAAACCAGAGCGAGAACTGTCGACATGTTGGGACGGCAGCAAATCGCCAATGTGTCAACAGCCATCAGTGAGCTTTTCAAAAACGCCTACGACGCCTACGCCGATCATGCGGAGGTGGACTACTTCCGCTCCGACAATCTTATAGTAATTCGAGACAACGGCGTCGGGATGACACCCGAAGAGTTTGAAAATCGCTGGCTAGTTCTGGGGACAGAAAGTAAGTTTGCGCCACACGGCCAAAAGGTGGAGGCATATCGCCCACCCAATAAAACCGAACGCGCCATTATGGGAGAGAAGGGTATTGGTCGCCTCGCTATCGCCCTCCTAGGGCGACAAGTTTTGATACTAACACGCGCGGCGCGCAACGGGCAACTTCACGACTTACTCATGTGCTTTATCCATTGGGGGCTTTTCGAAAAGTCGGGAATAAACCTCGATGACATCGAGATTCCTGTAAAACGGATCTCCGAGGGGCGGCTCCCAACATCGGATGAGGTCGAGGACCTGTTGCAGGGTACAAAAACGTGCGTTGAGCGGCTTGCTGCATCCAACAAACATATTTCTTTCAGGACGATTTTGGACGATATATCTGACTTTCAGCTCGATCCAAAAGATATGGACGAGTTCCTGGGAAGTATCAGTCTGAAAAATGGTGAGTGCGGAACCCATTTCTTTGTCGCGCCGGCAGATGACGGCATCGCTCATGAAATAGAACGCGAAAGACTGGAAGATACAAAGGACTTTACTAAATTTCTATTAGGGTTTTCCAACGCCGTCTTTAGGGAAACACCACCACCGCCAATCGAAACAGCATTCAGATATTGGCCCACAGACGCGATCAACGAAGACCTAATCGGCGAAGGCGAGTTTTTCACTCACAACGAACTCGAAACAGCCGACCATAGAATTAGCGGCAAGTTTGATGAATATGGTCAATTCAGAGGTGACATCAGGATATATGACCAGACTGTACCCAATCACGTTATTTCGTGGACAGGTGGACAAGGACAGCCGACAAGATGCGGCCCATTTGAGGTAGAGTTTGGCTATGTCGCTGGCGCTCAGAGAGAAACAAGCCTTCTTCCCGAGGATTGGAGGAGGATCACCGACAAGCTCAACAAGATTGGCGGAGTATACGTGTATAGGGATAGAATTAGAATCCTTCCCTACGGAAACTCAGATGTCGACTGGCTGAACATTGAGGAGCGAAGGACGAAATCTGCTGCGTATTATTTTTTCTCCCACAGACGGATATTCGGTGCCGTAAAACTTTCGAGAGCGGAAAACGGGTTATTGCAAGAGAAAGCAGGTCGGGAAGGATTTCAGCAGGACAAAGCGTATCGACAGCTGAAAGATATCCTTGAAAATCTTTTTCTACAGCTTGCAGCAGACTTTTTTAGGGAGTCTGGCGATTTCTCAGAATATTACAGCGAACAACGGCTAGACTTAGAGCGCTTAGAACTCGCACGGCGACGTCGTGAGAAACAGGTTTCAACAAAAAGAAAGAATATTGCGGCGTCGCTTGAAGGTTTTTTTGATAGGGTCAATTCCGGCCTCCCAAAAACAGAACTTTCTACATTGCACGATGCTATTCGTCAGCGCATGGAATCAGCTGCAAAAATGAAGGACCCGGACGAAGCATCAAATGCCCTTCTAGATGCAGAGAAGGAGGCATATCGCAGATTGTCGGATATTCGGGAAAGTTATCGGCTAGCTAAACCACGAGGTGTAGGGCTGTCTAAGGCCCTTCAGCGCGAATGGAATGCCTACACCTCGGAACTTGAGAAGTTGGAGACGGAGGTGTTTGATCCATTCAGCGCCGAAGTCGCCCAATCACTTGGTGCGGTTGCTCAAGAGGCAAAGCTATATGTCGATCAGCGCAAACGCCTGAGTGAGTTAATCAAACAGCAGGCAGCGAGCGGCAAGAAACTAGTCAGCCAAGAGGCTGGGCAAGTGCGAGATTCTGCAAATGAAACTCGCTCATCCGCGCTCAGGTTTGCTCGAGACGCCATTCGGGAAATGCAAGAGACAATCTTGGATGTTGAGGTGGAATTTGCGCACAAAGACCTTGTGGGACTTTCTCAAGAAGAAATCGAGCGACTGCGAGACGGCTTTGAAAACCGGATAGATGTGGTCGGTAGAAAGAACCGTGATACTCTGTCAAAAGTGAGAGACATGCTCACTGCGATTTCCTCCAATATCACGCAGGGATTAGAAATTTCCGACGCCGACATGGTTGAAGCTATGGATCAGGAGTTGCAAGAACTTCGCGATCAAGCAGATACCGATGCAGAGATGGTGCAACTGGGACTGGCTGTAGCTGTCATCAATCACGAATTTGAAGCCGCCATTAAGGGGGTGCGCCGCTCCTTGCGAGAGCTTCGACCGTGGGCAAACTCAAACGACGAGCTTTCAGATCTGTATCAGGAGATCAGAAACAACTTCGATCATCTGGACGGGCACCTCAATCTATTTACTCCCCTGCAGCGGCGCCTCCACCGCAAAGCTATCTCTATCAAAGGATCTGATATCAACCACTATCTGCACGCGCTTTTCGAGGTGCGCTTGAAAAGACATCATGTAGATATGAAAGCCACCAGTGCATTTCTTCAGTCAGTAGTTGTAGCATTTCCCTCCACAATTTACCCTGTGTTTGTCAATATTATTGATAACGCCATTTTTTGGCTGAAAAACGCCAAAGGTACCGGAATGCTCTTACTCGATGCCGATTCTTCAGGATTTCTGATTTCAAACAGCGGACCCGCGATAAACAAGCGAGACTACGGGGCAATCTTCGAACAAGGATTCACAAGAAAACCCGGTGGAAGAGGGCTTGGTCTCTTCATTTCAAGAAAAGCTCTTCAAAAAGAGGGAATGGACATAGAGGTTGTTCCAACGATGGAAAAAGACGGTGTAACGATGAAAATAAACTGGCCTAAGAAAAATGACGATTCCTGAGACAGTCCAAGAATACTCTCGAAGGGCTGCTGAGTCTTTTATTCAGACAGCCGTGTTTGTGGATGATCGGATATATTCGAGTCAAACAATTAGAAAAGACGAAATCAAAAAGACAATTGCTCCAAAGATGCGCAAACGCGTAAGCAAGAAAGCCAACAAAGGAGACGAAAAGCCAGAGAATGTCATAAATGATGCCGATGGCGAAGATCCAGCACCAGATGCTTATGACATCGTAAACTACTTTGCCAAAAAGCAGATCGTTTGTTCACTGTACCAACCCAAGAAAGACGCAGCGGTAACGCCCTCATCTGATATCTTTCCGTTATGCAAGGCCGCTGACGTTGTCGTCATAGACTGGGACTTGTATGGAGACAAGGGACAAAAGGCAAAGGAACTTGCAGACGGGTTGGTAAAGCAAGCCGTTGAAGACGTTCCCGAACAGTTACGGCTAATTCTCATTTATACACAAGAGCTTAACCTGGGAGCTATCGCTAACGAACTGTACGAAACAATACACAGCAGTATAGGAGATGACTTCAGGCCCGTAGAGGGCGAAGAAGGGCTAGTTTTTCACACTAAAAACAGCCGTATCGTCGTTCTCGGAAAGCCAGGAAGAGCGAGAGTAGCTGAGTATCAACGCTTCATTATCGATGAAAAAGAATTAGCCGATATTGCAGTCAAAGAGTTCTCTAAACTTGCATCTGGAATATTGCATGCCGCTACTCTTCTGGGGCTATCGATGATTCGACAGAACAGTCGTAAGGTTCTTTCAAAATTTAGTGCTGAGCTCGACCCTGCATTCCTCACACACGTGGCAATGTGTTTTCCAGAAGAAGACGCATCGTCGCACGTCATACCGCTACTTGTATCGGAGATCGAGGCCGTTCTTGAAGACGCTCTGCCTAGCCCTCTGGTGACCGATGCAGTGCTGGAAGACTGGTGCGAAAATGTTTGGAAACCTGCTCAACACATCAACGAATTCCTAAATGAGGGCGATGACGCCAAAGAGGTGGGCAAGGCCATTCTGACAAAAGGTTTTATTGAGCCCAGGAAGAAGTTTAACAAAATTCCGAAGATCGGAGGCAATTCCAGCACTAGAAAGGCTTCCAAAATTTTTCTTCAACAAGCTGAAGACTTGGCCAATCACAAATTTTCACACCTAATGTCAAGCAGGACGTTCTATGGAGAAGTTCCACGAGTTCTATCGCTCGGTACCATATTATATGACAATGATGGAAGCCGATATCTTTTGTGCCTACAACCGGTTTGTGACAGCGTTCGCGTTGATGGCAAACGAAAATTCCTCTTTACCGAACTCGGCGTCAGCGAAGGGATCTCTACAGGAAAAGCTACACATGTGGTTTTTAAACAAAATCGCGATACCCTGGAACTCATTTATGAGCCGAAGTCTTACTTTTGTGTAATTGAAGAATTCAAAGCGACTGCTGGCAAAAGGCAAGTGATTGCCAAGTCGGATGACAGTGGTAATCTGGTATTTTACGATGTCTCTGAACGCACCTATGAGTGGATAGATCAACTCAAGGCATCTCACGCACAGAGAGCAGTAGAATTGCTGGCCAGTGACCTGTCACGAGTAGGATTAACCGAATCAGAGTGGCTTCGCAGTTTGAACAAGAAATGACGGTGGCAACCTATGGCCGACGTGCTCACACCAACACAGAGAACACGTTGTATGTCGTCAGTCCGAACGGCGAACACTTCACCTGAACTCTTGCTTCGTTCGCTCCTCCACAGATCAGGACTTCGTTACAAGCTTCACAGCCGCAATCTTCCTGGAAAACCCGATATAGTTTTTCCAAAGCGTCAGGCAGTAATTTTCGTACACGGTTGCTATTGGCACCTCCACGGTTGTTACAGATCATCAATTCCAAAGACACGTCAGGCATTCTGGTTACACAAACTCACCGCGAACAAGGATCGGGATAAACGCGTCATGAAAGAACTAATTGATAGTGGTTGGCGAGTGTTGTTTGCTTGGGAGTGTGCGTTGATTGGCAAAAGCAAGATTCCTGACGAAGAAGTCGCTTTGGAAGTAGTGTGCTGGTTGAACTCGGATGTTTCTTTTTTTGAATTGACGCCTCATTCCAACTAGAAATCCTCCAAACTACGAAGCAGGTTGGCACAACTTTCACGCGAAGGAAACTTTGGAACGGTGATTTCCGATTCGCACTCAGCGAAATCTCATCGAGCAATCTAAAAAACGCGATTTCTGGAAATCAAGACCGGCCGGGGTGTCGCCGCAAACATCAGCTTCTCGCGCTCGGCAGCAAGATCGATAAATTTGGTTTTCAGGCTGCTCTCAAATCGGCTCAAATAACAAGCGCGCGCCAGCGGAAAACGTGCTGTAATGAATTCATATCCATCAATACCAGCTCCAGCGCTCCCCCCCCTACAACCCCGTCTCAATCGCCTTCAGCAGCCGATAACGCAACTTCCCGCTACCTCCACCCAGCGCAATCACAAACCGAACGGTGCCGTGCTTTTTTGTTTCTGCGAAACCGGCGAGGGTTTTGACATCCGATAATGTACCGGTTTTGAAACGGGAGCCGCTGCGCGCTTGTCGCATCTGTTTGGCGTGGGAGGCGAAGTGGTGGAGGATGGTTGCGAGGCCGTGGGCCGTGAAACGGTTGTCCCGGCTGATGCCGGAGCCCTCTGTAAGCTGGATGTCTTTTTCGAGCTTGTGGTCCTTGAGGATGGACTGCGTGACATCAAGCGATTTTTTGAGGCTCACCTGTCCGCTCGCTTCGTGGGCGCCGACCTCGAGAAAGACCTGATTGGCAATAAAATTGTTTGAGCCCAGAAGCATCAGCCTGAGGATTTCGGAGAGCGGGCGGGACTGACTGTGCACGTAAGCGGGTTTCAGGCCCGCCGGAACCGATCCGATTGAGATTTTGCCATCGACAGAGCCGCCGGCCTTTTTGATGAAGGCGGCGATGAGTTCGCCCGCATAAAGCACGCTGATGGAAGGATCTTCCTGCGCCAGGCTGATGCGCGCCCGGCCCTTGGGCCCGCGGGCGCGGAACTGGCTGATGGCAAGGGGGGTGATCGGCGTCTGCTTTTCGGCCGAGGTGACCTTTTTGCCCTTGCGGCGGGCGTGGATGGTGTTGAAGTTGACCGACAGCGCGGTGTTGAGCGCATCATAGGCTTCATCGGTGTGCTCAATGCCGGGAATGCGCAGTTCGTCCGGATAGTAACCCGCATCAAGCACGAGCCCCGTGAACGGCTTTTTGCCGGTTTTAGCAAGCAGTTTTGGGGCCAGGAGTGCCAGCTCTTCGGAGACCAAGAACGGATCGCCGCCGCCCCGGACATAGAGCACCCTGTTTTGGTCCATGTAAAACTGCGTCTTGAAGCGGTAGTCGCCGCCAAGCACCTCCATGGCGAGCCAGGCCGTGACGATTTTCGTGGTCGAGGCGGGCGTGAACGGGCGGCCGGTGTTTTGCGCCACCAGCTCCTTGCCGTCCTGATCGAGAACCAGCACCATGCCGGAGGGTGCCAGTTTTTTGATCGTGGCCTTGACGTCGGCCAGAGCGAGCGTCGGCAGCAGGAGAAGGGCGATTAGCAGGGCGGGGATTAATGGGCGTCTTTTCATTCGATCACCCTTTCAGCCGGAACCATCGCCTCGCACTCCCGCCGCAGCTTGACGGCATTCAGGCTCTCGTCGATCTCGACATCATCATAGGTCAGGATGGTGTCGACGGGGACATCGCGGACCAGCTTGATGTCGCCCGTCAGGCCCAGCGGCAGCGCGCGCACGGGAACCGAAATGCGGCTGGGGCGCAACTGGCCGGCGACGCAGTAGCCGCCCTCGCCATCGAGCATCTCACCGGCCTTCATGTCTTTTTTCGATACGGCGACCACGTCGGACCGGAACTCTTTGCTTGCGCCCGTCGCTTCTTTGCGGAGGGCGACAGAGCCGACGGACAGGCCCAGTTCCAGCCCGATCAGGTGATAGCGCTTGTAGTTACAGAAATAGAGGCCGCTATCGTCGGTGGCGACCATATATTCCTCAAAGCAGTTCTTCTGGTACTCCGTTGTCGCCTTGACCGCGACCCAGACACCCTGGCGGATATCATGGGAGATCAGGGAGCCGTCCGGCGCGACGCTGGAAATGACTTCGACCATGCCGGCCTGTTCCAGCACGCCGCCTTCTTCGCGGGGTCGCATCAGGTTGGCGATATCCTCGATGGCGCCGGAGGGGAAGGCAAGGCCATTTGTCGGCGCGTTGAGGCCGGTGGCGTTGGAAATGGCGGCGCTTTCGATGGCCGGTTTGGTGCCGTCGAGAAAGCTGTTGAACATCTTGGGGTTCAAACGCCCGCGCTCGGCCTGTTCCGGCGTGACGCCCCAGTAATCCCAGATCGTGTCGGGCGTTGAAAACCGGTATTCCGGCTTCCACTTGTGGCCGCGCCCGGCCGCCGCGACCTCAAAGCCGCAGGTGCGGGCCCAGTCGACCAGCTCGACCGTCATGGCGGGTTGATCGCCATAGGCCTGCGAGTAGATCACGCCCGCAGCCTGAGCGCGCGCAACCAGCGCCGCGCCACAGACGGCATCCGCCTCAACGGTAGCCGAGATGACATGTTTTCCCGCCGCAAAGGCCGTCAGCGCATGATCGACCGCAATCACCGGATTGCCGGTACATTCAATGATGATGTCGATGGCCGGATGATTGATGAGGGCAAATGCATCCTGCCCCACATGGGTTGCGCCGGACTGAAGGGCAGCGTCCGGCGTGGCGGCTTCGATCTGCTCTGCCGGCCAGCCGGCATAGATCATGTTGGATTTGGCGACATCGACCCTGAGATCGGCAACCCCAACCACGTGAACGCCGGGAATGCGCAGGACCTGGGCCAGGAACATGGTGCCGAACTTGCCAGCGCCGATGACACCGACACGCACCGGGTTGTTTTGCGCCTGACGCTGTTGAAGTTGCTCGTAAAGGCCCATGGATGCCCTTCCCTATTTTTGCGGCCCAAAACTCATTCGAACACGCGTCTCAACAGATCGGTATCGAGATAGACCGTGATCTCGACAATGCGCCGATTGCGCATGACCATTGCCCAGCAATAGGCCTGATCGTACCGGACGTCGGTGATAGCAATTGTTGCACCGCTATGTCATCGCAGCATATTGGCCTAACATGGTCTACTGCAACGCCCTGAGGGATATGCTTGTCTAAATCAAACGGCAAAGGCAAGGTTTGCCATAGGCGTTCACCTAGGGCAATTCTTGTGATCGCCTATCTGGAGGGACGAAATGAATTTTGAAGGCAAAGTTGCCGTCATCACGGGTGCCGGAAGCGGGATCGGCAAGGGTATTGCCCATATATGCGCTGAAGCCGGGATGAAACTCGTCCTGGCGGGCTATAATTCCGCCCCGCTCCAGGCAGTCGCAGATGAGTTAGCCGACGCCGAAACGGTTTGCGTTCCGACGGATGTTGCGCAGTTGGACCAGGTAGAAGCGCTGGCAGCGGCGGCACTGGAGCGGTTCGGCCAGATTGACGTCCTGTTCAACAACGCCGGTGTGGGGCCAATCGGTCGAATACAGGACACATCGATGGAGGATTGGCGCTGGACATTGTCGGTCAATCTCTGGGGCCCGATCAACGGTGTGCAGGTGTTCCTGCCGATCATGGAACGGCAGGGGTTCGGTCACATAAACAGCACGGCTTCGGAATCCGGATTGTATGGGACCAGCCATCTTGCGGCCTATAACGTTTCAAAGTTCGGTGTTGTGGGGTTGATGCAAAGTCTTGAGCGGGATCTGCGGGCCGCAAAATCCCCGCTCTCTTCGTCGGTTTTTTGTCCAAGTGCCGTCAAATCGGAAATTCTGGATGCCATGCGCAACAGATCAACGGAGTCCATTGCGAAGCATCAGGACGCTGAAGAGGCGCAACAGTTTGCCGACATGATCACGCCGATCATTGAAAACGGGATGGACCCTGATGAGGCAGCGCGCGTGATCCTGAAAGCGATTGCCGACGGGAAGTTCTGGATATTTTCACACCCTCATGTGCCGGACACGGCCATGGCACAAGCTGTTGCAATGGTGGAGAACAATTTGCTGACGGACCTTTGATCGCCTAAAAATCAAATCAGCCCACCCACAGGTCAGCCTAAAAATCCGGCCAATGACCGGTGTTGCGAATTCGAAAAAAAAAATTATTTCCGATGGATCGTTGAATAAAAGGTTCCAGCCTCCGGCTGGAAACGTGAAACGTCATATGCGCCAGTCCGTCTCTGCGGGATGCGAGGCGCTTTCAAAACAACAAATAAAAAACCTGCCGCAACGAATTGCGGCAGGGACCACACCCGGGCGCGGGGATCACGCCGATTTATATTCCTTCGATTTGAAGGACATATGGCTGACCGTTGCCGGGGCATCGGCAAATTTTCTGATGTCGGCCCAGGTCTGTTTGTAGTTGGGCAGGATCAGCTCGTTGACGCCGTTGTTGATGACGTTGCCCTGGGTGCCGTTGGGCGCAGCGAACAGCATGAAGGTTTCCTTCTTTCGCGCTGTCACAGTCGGGTAGGCGATGGCCTGAGTGGCGCCATCATCATTGAATATTTCGACCAGATCGCCCTGTTTTACATCAAGTTCACTCATATCGTCGGGATGCATCTCGATGAAGGGGAACGGATAGCGATCGCTGACGAAATCATTGTCCTGATCGAGAAACATGTTCTGCCAATTGATGTTGGACCGGCCGTTATTGATCAGGTAAGCGAATTTGTTTTTCTGCGCTTCCTTGCCGGGTGCCTGCAAGCCTCGCCAGGCACCGGCGCAGAATCGTGCCTTACCGTCAGCCGCACCGAACTTGCCATCGGTGTAAAGCCGTTCGGTGCCGACAAGCTTGTCATTTGCATAGCCGGTGACCGGTTCCTGAACGCCGTTTGTGCCCATGACGCGCAGCCGGTCGTAGGTGACATCCGGATTGCCCTTGTTGTAGCCGTCCATGAAGGCATCTTCTTCGGTCTTCCAGTCGTAGCCCTTGAACTGGGCAGCATAATCCGGTTTGCCCATTTCGGTGAGCACGCGCTCAAGATGTTGAGCAAATTTAGCCGCGATGAGACAATCGGGTTGAGCCGAGCCCGGACCGTCCATGTATTTTTCCGTCAGACGCAACCGGCGTTCACCGTTCATCGACGTCAAGTTCATCTCGCCGGATTCCACCGCCGGCAGAATGATGTGCGCTGCCTGTCCGATCTGGCTGTGAATGATGTCGACATTGATCGAGAACAGACCGCCGGCCTCAATTGCTTCTGCTATCGCATCGACCAGTTCTTCACGCGATTTACCAGCCGCACCGTCCATGGCTTCCTTCACCATGTTGGAGCGGCGGTTGTAGACGCGCTTGAACTCGGTGGCATTGAGCGTGGTCTTATAATGATCGCAGGCCCAGATGTGGTGAACCTTGCCCTGCCCCTTGATAAGGAGATCGTCGATATAGGGCGCAGGGCGACCGATAAAGCCGTCTGAGGGTCGATAATAGCCCTCCTGATGACCGCCCAGACGGCAGACGCCACCGCCTTCGCGACCGACATTGCCGGCGGCAAGCCCGATATTTACCAGGGCGCCGATCGTGCGGTAATTGTCGTTGCCCCAGATGATGCCTTTCTCGTAAGCCGTGACGCATTTTCGGCGCGAGCCGTCTTCGTTCGGCCTGGCAATCCACTCCGCCGCCTTGACGATATCGCCTTCGGAGACTCCACAGATTTCCGCGCCTTCCACCAGTGACATTTTGCAAGTGTCGCGGGCCAGCTCATAACTGCCAAGCGCGCATGGATACGCCGCATCTTCAACCTGGGCCGTGCCGTTCTGGAACGTGGAATCGGCAATGAATTCCTTATCGACCCAGCCCTGGTCAGCAATATAGGTGAACAAGGTGTTGAACAGGGCCAGATCGGTGCCTGAATTGATGGCCAGCTGAAGCACGTTTTCCTTGCCCGCAACCTTCTCGCAGGCATTGACGGTGACGGTTCTGCGCGGATCAACGATAATGACCTTTGCACCGCCGCGCATGCCCGGAACCATATGATTCAGGAACAGGTTGGACTGCGTTTCCAGCGGATTGGCACCGATCAGGAACATGGTATCGGTGAGGCCGTAATCCTTGTAAGCATAGTTGAGTTCTCCAACGCCCATGTCGCGGGTGGAGTGGACCTCCGAATTATAGGCGGGGCGATTGTGAATGCGGCAGTTCTTCACCTTCATGGATTCGAAATAAAGTTTGCCGGTGCCCCAGGTGTTCTCATATCCACCTGCCGAGCCGCCATGGTCGAACATGGAAACGAACAGATCGTTTTCATTGTCTTTTTCAATGAACCGGGCGGTAACGCGGGCGGCGAGGTCCATGGCATCGTCCCAGCTGGTGGGCTGCCATGTGCCATAGCGCCAGACCATGGGTTGATCAAGCCGCTGCTGCTGTGTGCCCGTAACGTCCGAGCGCCGGTTCTCGGCCATGCGAGCCCCCCTGACGGAGCCAAGACCTGAATTCACCACGCAGTCCTTGTCCGGTTTGATGACCAGATGGACATCATTGCCGTCCTGCTTAACCACATTATACATTGAGGGCGCATACCAGGCGTCGGTTTCAGCGGGCTGCTGTTCGCCCAGGTTAGCACCCAGGGCATTTTGCGACGGCTCCGTACCACCCTGTTTATTCATCGGCCAAGTGTAGGCATGATAGCCGCAGCCAACGATGCAGTAATGGCAGGTGACATTGTGTTTTTTTGCGTCTGCGGGAATGATCGGCAGCCGGTCGGTTTGTGTTTTATAAGCCATTTTTCTCTCCCTTACAGAACGTTTGACAAGCGGCCATAGAGCAGCTCATCCACACCGTCGGCATAGATGTCACCTTTGTCATCGACGCGCAGGACATATTGAGGAAGGTTCTGGGTTGCATGGCCCCACGTCTGCTGACCACCGGCCTCAACATCAAATACCGAGTAGTGGCCGGGGCAATTCAGGGTCCGGCTTTCGCCGTCATAGCTCATCGAGAAACCCTTATGCGGACAGATCGTCGAAAAGCCGACAATGTCGCCATCGGGACCGACACCACCTTCGACTGCCTTGCCCAGTTTCAGCAAAACGCCAGGTGCTTCCTCGTCGGGATAGGCAACATCCATCGGCTCGTTTTCCGTCAAATCCGAAATGTTGCCAAGTCGATTATCAGGATAATGTACCCGTGCATTTCCGGCAGCTTTAACTTGTTGAGCCGGTAAAATGGCGGCCGTTGCGGCCCCGGCCGCGGCAAGTGATCCTCCGCGCAGGAACTGGCGTCTTCCCACATCGACGAGTTTTGAGCATCTGGACATTCATTCCTCCCAATCCAAAATGTCTGATTGGAACAAGAGGACCATTGCCAGGACAGCTTTGAAAGGCGGGCACCTTTGCAATTCCGGGTATTTTTAAGTTGTGTGCGCAATTGGTGCCCAATGTCTGGATTTCCGAACATGAAACAACGCGCGTTGTTCAGGAATCCGAACCGTCCGTGTCGCGCAGTTGAAGTTTTGACATCTTCTCCCAGAGCGTGGTGCGCGAAACGCCCAACAACTTTGCCGCCTCACCAACCTGTCCTGAGACCCTTTGCAGCGCTCTTCTGATTTGTCGTTTTTCAGCGAATTCCCGCGCTCTCGCAAGCGATTGAAAATCGGGAGTCTGGGGATGTTCATCGGTGCGTTCAGGAAACAGGTCCTCTACTCTCAACTCGGCATTTCGCGTTAGCGCGACCGCTCTTTCGACACGGTTTCGCATTTCATATGCATTACCGAGCCACTCGTGAGCCAGGGCCAATTCTTCAGCCTGTGCAGAGACACTCTTGGGCAATTGCCCCTGCCTCGCACATGCTTCGCGCAGCATCCGGCCGAGCAACCATTCAACATCATCAGGCCGGGATCTGAGCGGTGAGATATGGGCCGCGAGGACCGAAAGTCTGAAGGACAAATGCGCCGAAAAGCGGCCCGAATTCACTGCGTCTTCCACCGGGTCGGTATTAGCGACCACCAACCGTCCGCGGAATTGCTCAGGGACTGTAGTGCCAACAGGCACAAAGCGGCCTTCTTCTACAACCTGCAGCAGCTTGACTTGAACTGTCGGCGGAAGGGCGCAGACTTCGTTCAGAAACAAAGTGCCGAAGTCGACGCGCTGCGCATATCCGGGCCGGTGCTCTGCCTTAGTCTTTCCGTATCCGAATAGTTCCTGGTCCAGAATGTCGTCAGGAATGGTCGCGCAATTCACGGCAATGAACGGATCGCCGGATGTTTGTGCATTTGCATGAAGAAATCGGGCAGCGGATTCTTTTCCAACGCCGGTCTCGCCAGTAATCAATACCGGGAAATTCGTCTGGGCGAATTTTGCTAGCTTAGACTGTAGATCCTGCATTGCTGCGGACACACCCAGCACATCCGGCAGGCAAGTATCATCTGTCGGCGATTTTGCGCTGCGCTCAACCTTTTTCAGGAACTCATCGAGTTCAAACGGCTTTGTAATATAATCCGATGCGCCCATCTTCATGAGCCTTACGGCCTGATCGATTTCACCATAAGCTGTGATAAACAGGAACGGCGGAGCCATACCGTCGCGACTGGCCTGTCGCAAAACAGTTTCACCAGTGATATCCGGCAACCGGATATCGCAGATGATGATATCCTTTTCAAAGAATACAGGTGTGTTTACCGCATCGCTGCCGGTCTGCCACCAATCGACGCTGTGCCCCTCAAGCTCAAAGCGCTGCACGAGCGATGCGCCCATTATGGCGTCGTCTTCGACAACCCCGATTTTGATCGACCTAGGCTGCTGCATTCAGCGCCTCCTTGCGATAGGCGGGCACTTTCATGGAGACCACGCTTCCCGTTGGCTCGTTAGGTCGCACAGACAAGATACCATCGAGTTCGTCTGCTATCTGGCGCACAACCCATAACCCCAATCCTGAAGATCCTTTTGGAACACTAGAAGCCAGCGAAGCCTCGATGAGTTGCCGAGCTTCCTCAGGCAGCCCTTCACCCTGATCGAATATCTCAATCAGGAAATATCCCTGCACTTCAGTCATTTTCAGATCGATTGTCGCACCCTGCGAAGAGGCTTTGGATGCATTGAGCAAGAGATTCAGGAGCGCCTGGCGTAACGCCGCCGCAGGCAGATGACCGTAGTCACCCCTCTGATCGGGCTTGTGATCCGGACGTTTAATTCTCAGCGTCTGAGCGCGACCTTTCAATTCCGGTCGCAACAAAAGAGCAATATCGTCAAGATCCTGGCTGGAGAAGGGTCGGGCTCCTTTTTCCAACCGGTATGTCGTCAGGGCTGCCAGAACAATATCCCTGATGCCCAGCAATCCCCGCCGGATCAGTGTGACTGCTTCCCTCCGCGCTTTTTCATGATGGCCATGTTTATCCAGAGTGTCCGTTGCATTCAACAAGCCACCAAGCGGATTGTTGATTTCATGCGCCATCCCGGACGCAAGCCGCCCCAAACTGCCCATTCTTTCTTCTTTGCCCAGGCGATCAACCAGCATTTCGCGCTCCCGTTCCGCATCGACGAGCGTATTAAACGCAGAAAACATCCGCCGCGCGTCGCGACTGGCCTTGGGAAATTCATGTTCCGCAATCCGTTCAAGCCCACCGGATGTCGCCGTTTGCAAGTGATTTTCCAGAACCTGCATTGGGCCGACCATGCGCCGAACCATCAAAAATCCGATCCCCGCAAAAAGAATGGTCAGCGCGCCGTTTGTCAGAAGCAGCGCCAATAGCACTTCACGACGCTCTTCAAGCAATGAAGACGCATCAAAAACCACATAGACTTTCCCGATCGTGTCACCGCGGAGCATGATGGGGCGCATCTGAAAACCGAGTTCTGATTGTGTGTTCAGTTGCATCTGATCATCGGAAAATTCACTTAGAAATTCTGATCTCACAGGCTGGAAAGTGGGAAATCGATTTGGCAGGTCCGACGCCAGAGTGATATCGTCCGGTGTGGTAACGATGGTTTCCAGTGGCAGTACAGACACTTTTTCCGGTTTCATTCGAAGAAGCGTGTCATAGATTTCCCAGCTGTCACGCCTCAGAACTGAGGGAGAAACAGAGGCCGCAACGCCGCCCAGATACGAATTTGCCAGTCCTTCGAGATAGGATTGTTGGTTCTCAGACAGTCGGCTCAGGACCCGCTCAGACAGCGTCAAAGAAACCGCTGCCATCAACAGCATGACGATCAGTGAAATGCGGACAGATGAAGAGAGTTGACTAAAACGACGCAAAACGATCACAGGACTCCCCTGAGCGCGGCGACGTTATCGGCAACTGAGTCAAAGAGTGAAGCAGGCGATTTTCCAAAGCCACTCAGCCTCAGATAGTCGAGCATCATTCGGCCCTCTTCTGTCTCGGTCGACGACAGAAGAGCTTTCTGCAACATGATTATCTTCCGCGTTCCCAATTGACCTTTGACGGCAGCAACCGGCGGGAACCCAAACCATTCCGACTTTCTTACCACTTTGGTCTTCGACACAAGATCAGGGTCAGTTTCTTTAAGGACTTCCCAGACATAACCGTCGACACTGCCGGACTGAACAAGACCCGAAGCAACTGCACGAATGACGTTTCGGTGCGCGTAGGTAAAGAGCACCTTGTTAAAGAATGTCTCCGGATCAAATCCCTTTTCATGCAGTAGGGCCTGGGTCACCAGGTAGCCGGAATTGGAATCCGGATCGGAGTAGGCATGGATGTCACCACGCAGCTCCATGACGTCCGTTACACGCCGATCGGCTGCTGCAATCAAATAGCTTTGGTAATGTGGTTTGCCGTTCCACTGCGGAACTGCGACAAGTTCGAGTTCCTTGCGATATTTTACAAAGGGGTATCCACATATCCAGGCTGCATCCAGCTGCCCTGAAACAAGAAGAGCCGTGACTTCCTGATACGTACGACGCGTAACCAGATCTATGGCGTAACCGGTCGCATCGGCCAGATAAGTTCGTATGGCCGACAGCAGTTTGATATCATCGTTGAGAAACACCGGCGTCAGGCCGAAACGAAGAGTGTCCTTGTCACTTTTCTCGGCGAAGACAGCAGTAGCCGTAACAAAGACACTCGCCGAAGACGCAATAAATGCCCGACGATCCAAATGGCCCCATTTGTATAGAGAAGGCATGCTCTCCTCCCGCCTTCCGTTTTTCTGAGTGTAGACCGGCTCCTGTTTGTGTCAAATTTTCCAGATTCTGGTTCTGGTTCTGGTTCTGGAAAGGTGATCCAAGTTCCCTCTTGGTCCGTCCTACCCCACCTTCACCACCATCTTGCCAAAACTCTTGCCAAGCAGTACATCGTTGAGCGCTTTTGGTGCATTTTCCAGGCCGTCGACGATCTGCTCTTTATACTGCACCGTGCCCTGTTCCAGCCAGGCGGTCATGTCGCGCACGAAATCCTTGTAGGTGCTGATCGGGAAGCTGTCGAAAATGATGAAACCCTGGAGTTTGACCTTCATGCGCAGGATGGTGCCCATGAGGGCTGGGCCGAAATCGGGACCGTCGGGCAGGGCGGTGAGATTGTACCAGGAGACGATGCCGCAGACGGGGATGCGGGCGAAGGGATTTAAGAGCGGCAGGACCGAATAGAGCACCTTGCCACCGACATTTTCGAAATAGACATCGATGCCATCCGGACAGGCGGCGGCGAGCTGGTCGGCAAAATCATCGGCGTGGTGGTCGACGCAGGCATCAAAGCCCAGATTATTGACCACATGGGCGCATTTAACCGGTCCACCGGCGACGCCAACAACGCGGCAGCCCTTGATTTTTGCGATCTGCCCGACCGTGGCACCGACCGGGCCGGAGGCGGCGGCAACAACGACGGTTTCGCCGGGTTTGGGTTCGCCGATATAAAGCAGCCCCGCATAGGCGGTGTAGCCGGGCATGCCCAGAATACCGAGGGACCAGGTGGGGTTTTTCGGGGCTTTGCCCAGCGGCATGACCTGTGTGCCGTCTGAAAGCGCATAATCCTGCCAGCCGCTGCCGGCGAGTACGAAATCGCCGGCCTCGAACCCATCGAGATTGGAGACCATGACCTCGGCCACGACCTGACCGGTCATCACCTCGCCGATTTTGACCGGCTCGGCATAGGATTTGGCATCATTCATCCGGCCGCGCATATAGGGATCGAGCGACAGATAGGCGGTGCGCAGCAGCATTTGCCCTGCACCTGCTTCCGGGATGGCGGTCTCCTCCAACCGCAGCGTGTTGTCATCGGGCAGGCCTTTGGGGCGCTCGGCCAGAACAAGGCGGCGATTGACGGTGGATGACTGGGCCATGATGCGCTCCGGAGGTTTTGAGTTTTTTTGAGGTGTAGCATTTTTCAGGCGGATGGGGCGCTTTCAATCACGAAAAGTATCTGACCCGCAGCAGGTCGAGCTTTGAGCCACTCTTCTTATTCGCGTATAAAATACAGCTAATTCTTTTAGTTGAAACCTAACTTTTGTATGCCCAGATATTTGACACATGTTTTTTATCGTCAGGATTTCTTGTTTATGCGTCGGTTGGGTTTGATTCTGGGGTTTTTGGTTTGTCTGGTTTTGGTTCCGCTGGAGGCGTATGCGACCAGCTGTTGGAGACCTTCACCGGCTGAGCATATCGAACAGTCGGATGTTATATTTTACGGCGAAGTTCTTCAAACAAGAAAACAGTTTAAGCAAGACAAACACATCAAGATTGCCACGTTTAAAGTCATACAGGCCTATAAAGGTGTGCGTTCTAAAAAAATCGATGTCGGTTTGTACGTTATCGGCAGTGGTGAAGCGAACATTCCGTTCCACAAACCGATGATGATCTTCGCCCA
Organism: Stappiaceae bacterium; assembly: GCA_039976075.1. GTDB lineage: Bacteria > Pseudomonadota > Alphaproteobacteria > Rhizobiales > Stappiaceae > JBDWFY01. The sequence continues at coordinate 555,661 of JBDWFY010000013.1, read as the reverse complement.
TTTTGTCGATGACAAAATCTTAGGGAGAAAAATTGTCGCGACAGGAACATGCAGTTTGGTTCCGTATGAAATCCGAAAAAAACATCACCCCGAATATTGGGAGCTGCTGATTGCGATGAGCAAAGAGAACAAAACAGTACAAGATGAACGGTGAATTCATGCGCCGCTTTGGATCGATCCTCGTGATTTTGATTTGTTTCCTATTGTTGCCGCAGCAGTCTCATGCTGGCGCTTGTTGGCAACCGCTACCGGTTGAACATATCGAAAGGTCGGATGTCATATTTTTTGGCGAGATAATGCGAACCAGAAAAACATTGAAGGAAGATGTTTCCAAAACCGTGACCTTCAGAGTGATCAGAGGTTACAAGGGCGTAAAATCAGACACCATCGAGATTGCGCCTCATCCATTCGGCGATAACAAGTGGGATATTCCCTATAACCAACCGATGATGGTTTTCGCTCGCTTTGTCGATGATGCGACACCGGGGAAAACAATCGCTACAACAACCGCATGTAGCTTGCGACCCTATGAAACCAGACCGGAACTGCATCCCAAATATTGGGAGCTAGTGGTTGCGATGAGCGAGGAGGATGCGTCCGGAGCCGCAGATGATGAGAAGTGAAACAGGTGAAGAAAATGCTGACACTATCTTGCGACCGGCGGAATAAATGCTGAAGAAAATTTTACTTGGAATTTTGATTGTGCCGCTTGGTTTGGCGGCTGTTGTCTACAACGCAATGTATCAGCCGCTTGTGCAAGTTCCTAAAATTGGTCGCGGCCTTCCTTCGAACTTCGAAGCAGCTGACCAAGAGTTTCAGCGCCGTGTTTTGGATCGATTTCCGTTACCCATGGCGACGACTGAACTTGTTGCAAAACTCCGTCGACAGGGTATTGAAATTGACCACGGCTCTCGGTTGGCCAGATTTTCGAGAAGCGGATTTCCATGCAATTTGAACTGGCGGGTAAGTTGGGTAGATGAAGACGGACAAGTTGTCGCGATCGCCGGAGAATTTGGTGCCGTGTGCGTTTAGCCAAAAACCAAGTAGAAAGCCGTGATCAGAAACAGCAGCACCGTGGGATAGAATGTCAGCGCGAAGCCGAGCGCGCGGCCGGGGGCGCCGGTGTGATAACCGCGCCAAAATAATATCCGGCCGAGGGAAAACAAGATAGCGGCGATCGGGATAGCCGCCAGAGAAGAGGTCGGCAGCAGAAGCGAAAATGACAGGTGGATCGGAATCGCCAGGACGACCTGCTCCAGCGTATTTTGCAGAACGGCCTGATGGGTTTTGGCGGTAGCTGAGCCTGCGGTCAACCCGCTGCCGTCAATGTCTTCCGGAGTGAAAAAGCGGTGACGAGCGAGGGTTCCGATTGTGATCAGGAGCCAGAAGATCACCAGCATATCCCATTGAAAAGCGAAGGTGAGCCGGGCAGCAACATCGTCTTCAGGCACGAGCCAGTCCCGTGACAGCCAGATAGCGCCGCCTAATGCCAGTACCGTAATGCCACCTGCCAGAACGATACCGCGCAAAACACCGCGTTGTTTTACAGAAAGAGACATTTTCGCCCCTCGTCTTACGCGTGAACTCTCATATTGAGTTGTAACAGAATTGGAACTCGGGAATGAATCGGGGGCGGATCAATTGCCCGGTGTCCGTTCCAAAACCGTGCTGTAGACGGTTCCGGTTCTCAGTCCGCGAAAGGTAAGATAGAGCTTGCCGTCTTTCAAGGAACCATCAAAACTTCCGGCAACGCCGTGGTCCGGATTGGACGATTTTTCCATGATGGCGATGGCGTTTGGATCTTCCAGGCTGGCGCTGCCCATGATTTCGCCCGTTCTCCAATTGTCACGGCCAATGACGCGCCATTTGTTGGTACCGCCAAAGGCGTTGTCCTGTTGCTTCAGAATGTCCATCACCATCTCGCCGTTGTTGAAGCGGGGGCCGGGCTGGTCGTCTTTGCCTGCTGTGGCGGCCAGATAAGTGCCGGTCCACTGCCCGCGCAGGTCCGGGAAGTCGCTTGCGGAAGCGCTCAGGGTCAAAAATGCAAAAGTCGCCAGGGTCGAGGCAATGAATCCGATCTGTTTGAGGGGCATGTGATTGATCCAATCCGCTGATATCAGGTGGAATCCAACCATAACACACACAGATGGCTCGAAGGAGATTGTCCGATCCATCGGCGTTAAATTGCTATAAGGTCGGGCCGGATAGAGGAAAGGAAAAAGCGTGGGTCCGTTTCTGATTTCAATGGTCGGCGGTGTTCTGGGATTGCTTTCTATCGTGGTGCTGTTGTTTGCCATTCGTGTCAGCTACGCGATTGAGCGGGTGACCAATCCGCGTCCGGAAGGGACGCTGCCGCGCTATACCAACATATTTGCCAGTGCTGCGGGGCGTGGTGTTTCGGAGGATGATGCCGAAACACAGGCGAAAGTGAAAAAATTGCGGGCGATGCTTGGGCTGATTTTATTGATGATGGCAGGCCTCGTACTTGTCGCTGCAAACGCAGGGTGAGGCAAAAGTCGGCACGTCTCTTGCTGGTTTTGGGCCGAAACATCGAGGACTATCAGGCCATTCTTACTAGCCAGTTATGCAACGGCACAAATGCTGCCCAAGTACTCAGGCATGTTTTTATAAATGCCGGTGTCCCCAGCGTTCCCGGATGGGGACTCTCCACTTGCGCGTAAAGTGCATTGTGGCGGGAAAGCGGTTCGAGCGCTTTATGGTGAAGCACCAGACCCCTGGGCGTTTTTACATAGTGACTGCCCATTAGTTGGTGCCCGGTCTGATGAAGCGCTTCCTGCACCTCCAACAACGCGGTGGAGTGTACCGGATCGGCGAGAGCACTGCGGTAATTCGCCAGACGGGCTTTATCAAACATATGGGCACCGGCACCGAGGATCAGCCGATCAGCGGTGAGGCGAAAGAACAGACCGGACACCGCTCCTTTCCGTTCACCCTCCCAAAACCACAGATCGAGATGATCCTTGTAGGGCCGCTTGTCTTTGGAAAATCTTGTGTCTCGATTGATCCGAAAAATTGAACCATTGACCTTCGGCACTGCCTGAATCGACGGCACGAGGTGCTGGAGAGGCTGTTGAAGAGCGGCAACGAAGGTCTTGGCGGGTTCTATATAGTGCGTTTCATACTCAGCCCGGTGCGCATCAAACCAGGACTTGTCGTTGTTTGTCGACAGTGCCTGGATGAACGCGGTCGTTGGTGCTTTGAAGCCCGAAAATTGTGCCATCTGAGCCTCAGCTCCCGGTTGGATCGACTATACGCAAAAATGAGAGGCGGAAGCACGCTGCCTCCGTCCTCCGTTTATGCATGAAAGATCAGGCTGCCAGCGCGTCGAGTTTTTCCAGAATGGCCGACCAGCCGCCTTCGTGGTTGTCCCGCGCTTCTTCGTTAGGAAACTTGTCGTGGGTCAGCGTGACCTCAGTGCCGCCATCCACCTCGACAAAATTCAGCGTCACTGTTGATTCAGGCACCGAATAGGGACTTTCCCATGTAAAAACGAGCCGGGAATAGGGGGAAATTTCCTTGTAGGTTCCGGCGTGGGGCAGTTCGTTGCCTTCCATTTTCATGACAATGTCGAATCGTCCACCTTCAACCGGATCTGTCTCGGCCTTGGGCACTGTCATCCCCGGCGCCGGGGTCATGAATCTGGCGAGCATGGCGGGATCCAGCCATGCGTCGAATATCTGTTTTGCCGGCGCGGCGAATTTGCGGGAGACGGTGAGAGACAGATCAGTCATCTTCAGGATCCTTTACTAAAACAATATCCAGGGCCTCGAGGCGCATATCCCAGATTGACCGTAACTGCGTGAACCACTTGTCGATTTCGGCAATGGGTTCCAGGTTCGCTTCGATCAGATGTTCGCGCCACGCGGTTTTGCGGCTGACGAGACCGGCCCCTTCCAAGATCTTGATGTGCTTGGAGACAGCATTGAGACTGACGTCAAAATGCGTCGCCAGATCCGTGACCCGCGTTGCACCATGCTGAACCAGAAGGGTCAGCAATTCGCGGCGCGTAGGGTCGCTTGCAGCTTTCAAGATAGTGGTCAGTCGATCGGCGTTTTCTCGTTCAACCATATGGATGAATTACCATAGTTCCTGCATTCACTCAACCTTTTGGTTGAATTATTTGTTTGAAGAATATCGACGAATTCACGAACAACGAATTCAATAAAAAAATGGCGTAAAACCGCGAAGTTTTACGCCATTTTCGACACTGTTTTATTATCCGAGTGTGATGCGATAGCGGGCAAAGCCGTCCGGGCCATCACCGGCAGGCTCGATGGTCACGCCCTTCACATCCTCGATCCGATCCTTGCCTCTGGGACCGGTATCGAACAGGACGCTGGTACCGGGAAGCGCCTTGAATTGCCAGTTCGCATCGGCGCTGGGGCTGATCGTACCCTTGTCGATGATGTAGCGGACGATGACATCGCGGTTGGTATCCGGTCCTTCAAAGATGATGGTGTCGCCCAAAGCCCCTGGGAAGGCGCCACCACCGCTGGCGCGATAGTTGTTGGTGGCAACAACAAATACCATGTCATCGGTGACCGGCTTGCCGTTGAACTGCAGATTGACGATGCGATTGGCATCGGCATTGATCAGTTCGCCCTTGGGATCGAATTTCGAAGGTTGAGAGAGATCGATCTCGTAGGTGACCCCGTCCATGACGTCGAAATTGTAGGACGGGAAATCCGGGTTCAGAAGCACCTGGTCGGCCTTGCCCGGCTCGACCTGGTTGAACATGCCAGCCGACCGTTCCAGCCAGCCCTTGACATCCGCTCCGGTGATTTTCACCGCTCGCACGGTATTGGGATAGAGATAGAGGTCGGAGACGTTCTTGATCGCCACATCGCCCTTGGGCACATCGGTGTAATATTCCGGCCCACCGCGCCCGCCAGCCTTGAACGGCGCTGCGGCTGAAAGAATGGGCAGACCTTCCCATTCGGTGCCCTTCATCATGTCGGCGATATACCACATCTGCGCCTGAGAAACGATTTGAACAGACGGATCATCGGCGACAAGCGCGAAGTAGGAGTGAAGCGGTGCATCCGTCTGGCCGACAGAGCGGCGGACATAGGCGAGCGTTGCTTCGTGCTCCGGCTTGACGCTTTCCTCAACCGCGACGACGCTTTCGACCAAGGGCGTGATCGAGCGGTCTTCCTCGCGCTTTGAAATCGGTCGTGCTTCGGAAGAAGAGGTGACGACCTGCCACTCGTCACCGGACTTTTCAAGCATCAGATCAATGACGCCCAGATGCGAGCCCCAGAAACCGCCCATCGCAGCGGGTTTGCCGTGGATCGTGCCTTTTTCAGCGTCTACACCAGCAAATCCCGCAAACTTTTCACCCGGGAACACCAGATGGCTGTGGCCGGTCATCAACGCGTCGATGCCTTCCACCTGCGCCAACGGTACTGAGGCGTTTTCCATGCCGTCCGTGTGATCGGGCGAACCGATGCCGGAATGGGACAGCGCGATGATAATGTCAGCACCCTGCTCACGCATTTCCGGGATATAGGCGTTGGCTGTCTCAATGATGTCACGAGTCTGGACCTTACCTTCCAGATGCCGGCGATCCCAGTTCATGATCTGCGGTGGGACGAAACCGATCAGCCCTACTTTGATGGTGTGTTTGGTGCCGGTCCCGTCCGTGACCTCTTTGTCAATCAGGACGTAGGGTTTCAGGAGACCAGTGTCATCGCGCGGACCGGCGCCTTTTTCCTTGATCACGTTGGCACTGACAACCGGGAATTCAGCACCTGCCAACGACTTCATGAGAAAATCGAGGCCGTAGTTGAATTCGTGATTGCCGAGCGTCGACGCTTCAAACCCGAGCGTGTTCATGGCGGTGATGACGGGATGCTTGTCACCCTCCTTCATGCCCCGTTCGTAGGCTATGTAGTCGCCCATCGGATTGCCCTGCAGGAAGTCACCATTGTCGACCAGCATGGAATTCGTTGCTTCGGCGCGAATGTCATTGATGATGGCTGCCGTCCGGGAGAGACCGACCGTATCGGCGGGTTTGTCGCCGTAATAATCGTACGGATAGACGTGTACATGCAGATCGGTCGTCTCCATGATACGTAAATGTGCCTGATTGCCGGCCGCTGAAACGGAGAACGGATGCAACGCAAACAGCGCGGTTGCGGCGGCGGTTGACCCAAGAAAAGTCCGGCGGTTCAGGGTGGTGAAATTCTGTGGCATGGCAGCCTCCAACTGTCGGTACGCAGGGACAAAAGCCCTGACTGCACTTTTAAAATGCGCATCAAAACAATGCTGGCATCCGGTTTTCTTCCATCGGAAATTCGGACCCGATGCTCTCGCGCAGGCTGCCTTGCCCCCGACAGCCCGCCGAATTCATAACACGCTCATCTGCGCCCCATGTAAAGAGGTATTCGCATGTCAGGAAAATGACATCAGGAACGAGGTGTGCCCTCGTCCGACTTCTTGTTCCTGCGCCAGCCTTTGAGGATCCGGGCGGTGATTTCGTGCAACCTGCCCGTATCGCTCTGCTCCAACGCCGCAATCAAATCGCGGTGGTCTCGCACCGCCGACCCGGGTTGGTGGGAGAGTTCCATTGTCGGTCCGAAAGATGCGAAAAACAGCTCTTCGACAGTTCTCCCTACCCGTTCAATCAACGGGTTATGAGTGGCATGCAGAACCGCAACATGAAATGCCATATCGAGCTCAACCAGCTTTTCCATGGTTATCGGCTCGTTCCCAAGCTCTTTCTCCAGTGCGCTTGCGGCGGCGCGGATCTTGACGAAATCCTCAGGCCCGGCGTTGCGGGCAGCCATCACAAAATATCCCAGTTGCACCGAAAACCGCAGCTCGAACAATTCATCCGATGAGCCGGAAGACAATACGAGGGCGTGAATCAACGGGCCAAGCATATTCGCTGTTGGACCGTCGGCGACATAGGTGCCCGCACCGGGCCGGATAATGATTACGCCCAGCGCCTCCATTACTTTCAGCGCCTCGCGCACGGCACTACGGCCCACACCCATCTGCAACCCCAGCTCCTGTTCTGAAGGCAGGCGCGCACCAGGTTTAAGATCTCCTCGAATCAAAGCGTCCTGAAGAGACTCCACGATCATGCCCACCACGTTGGGCTTTTTTATCGATTGAAACCTGATCGTTGATGTTTCGTTCACCGGTGTCTCCGAAATCATTGTTGGGCGAACCCGTGTTGGGGGCCCGACTGCGCCACCGCTTACTGGAATATCCCCTCAGACACAAGACGTCTGACCGGATCAGTCGATCCGGTCACCACTTTCACCATCAAACAGATGTACTTCCCCGAAGTCGAACCCAAGCGGTACCTCCTCACCCGGATTAAAGCGCAATCGTTCCTTGACTGATGCCACGACTGGGCTTTGACCGATTACGGCATTAACAAGGGTTTCCGCCCCTGTCGGTTCGACGACCATCACTTTTGCCTGAACCGATGTCGTCCCGACTTCCTCTGCCAGACGCACATTTTCCGGGCGGACACCGAGGCTGATCCTCTGACCGGGCTCTGCACCCGTCGCGCGTTTGCCCAGGGGCAAGATGCCACCGCCTTCCAGCTCCAGCACAGCATCCTGATCTTCAGACACACGCCCGTGAAACACGTTCATCGCGGGAGAGCCGATAAACTGTGCCACAAACATGTTGGCAGGATGGTCATAGAGATCAAGCGGAGAGCCAACCTGTTCAACCCGGCCACCATTCATCACGACAATCCGATCAGCCATTGTCATTGCTTCGACCTGATCGTGGGTCACATAAACAATGGTGGTGCCAAGGCGCTGATGTAAAGACTTGATCTCGGCGCGCATCTGCACGCGCAACTTCGCGTCCAGATTACTCAGCGGCTCATCAAACAGAAATGCCGAAGGATTGCGCACGATTGCGCGGCCCATTGCCACCCGTTGCCGCTGTCCGCCGGAGAGTTGCCTCGGCTTGCGCTGCAGAAGAGGGGTCAAATCAAGAATATCCGCGGCACGGGCAACCTTTTCCGCAATCTCCGCTTTGGAGATCGACCGCAATCGCAATGAAAAACCCATATTATCAGCGACGGTCATATGCGGGTAGAGAGCGTATGTCTGAAATACCATCGCAATGTCGCGATCCTTGGGCGGTAACTTGTTCACCAGTCGACCGCCCACGGTTATTTCACCGCTGGTGGTTGTTTCAAGCCCCGCAATCATCCGCAACAAGGTTGATTTTCCGCATCCTGACGGGCCGACCAGCACCACGAACTCTCCGTCACTGATGCTCAGGTCGATACCGTGCAACACCTCCAGCGCGCCGTAGTTCTTGCGCACATCCGTCAATGTCACTTCACCCATATCCGGACCTTCCTGTTCCAGTGTGCCTCGCGTCTCATTTTACCGATCCCGCCGTCAGACCGCCCACCAACCACCGTTGCACGAATAAAAACATGATCACCGCCGGTACCGTCGCCACCACGCAGGCCGCCATGAACAAATTTACATATTGAACCCCGCCGCCTTCGCTTGCGAAATCGCCAATCCCTACCTGGATGGTTTTCATGCTGCCCTGGTTCAGGAGTAAACTGGCCCAGAGAAAGTCATTCCAGGCGTTCAGAAAGGTGAATATCCCGACAGCGGCCATTCCCGGCAGTGATACCGGTAAAATGATGCGCCAGAATGCTGAAAAATGGCTGCAACCGTCCACCATCGCCGCCTCTTCCAGTTCCGGCGGGCAACTGGTTTCGAAATAGCCGCGCAACAGCAACACAGCAAAGGGTAGAGAAAAGCCGATATAGGCAAGTGTCAGTCCGGTATAAGTGTTCAGAAGACCCAGCGACTGAATAAAAGTATAGACCGGAAACACCCGGGTGATTGGTGGGATCAGCTGTGTCACCAGGATCAGGGTCAGGATCAGCGTGGCAAAGGGAAAGCGGAATCGCGCCAACACATAGGCCGCAGCGGTAGCAATTAGTGTGGCGATCACCGATGCGATCAGCGACACAACCACCGAATTCCAGAGATAGCGCCAAACCGGGATCAATCGGTCCATATCCTCGTAAGCCTTCAGCGTCGGCTCACCAGGAAACCAGATCGGGGGGTTGGCCCGAATTTCAAGCGCGCTCTGGAACGAACTTTTGAGCATCCAGAACACCGGCACAAGGATGTAAATCAGAATCAGCGCTGTTATCACACCGACGGCAATTCGTGTCAGAGCATCCCGCCTGGAGGAACTGAGCAGACGTCGGCCGGCCTTGCCATTTACATGCTCTACCCCGCTTACGCTCATCTCACGTCCTTTTTCAGCTGGCCGCGGATGTAGTAAATGCAGACGATACCGGTGAGGATCAAAATCAGACCGCTGGCTGCTGCCGCTGTATCGAAGCGCCAATTCTGAAACGCCTGCTGATAGGAATAGATCGCCATCGTGTTGGTCAGGTTTTGCGGCCCACCGCCCGTCATGATGTAGTTGATCTCAAAATGCCCCAGCCCTGTCATCACCAAAAGCATGAGCAGGACCCCCAGAACCGGACCCAATAGCGGCAGCGTGACATACCTGAATTTCTGAAGGATGGATGCTCCGTCCATTTCGGCAGCCTCATAAAGGCTTCTGGGGATCGATTGCAGACCGGCCAACAGAAAAATCACCACGAAGGGCAGTCCATTCCAGATCCGTACAGCAGTGACGGAGAGCATAGGCACGCTGAATGGGCCCCAGGCCTCCCGGTCGGTCAGAAAACGAATATTGCTGTCAATCAAACCCCAATGCATCAAAAGGTAGTTAATCGGGCTGCGATCGGTATTCAGCAGCCACATCCAGATGGCTGATGCCACCACCGGCGGGACAAACCAGGGCACACAGACCAGGAGACGCACTACTGAGCGGCCACGATAATCCTCATTCAGTACCTGAGACAGCAGCAGCCCCAGCGAGATCACCCCGCTGACAGCCAACACGGTAAAAATTCCGGTGTTGACCACTGTCTGCAGGAATTTGGGATCGTTGAATACCCGCAAGTAATTCTCAAAACCGACCCAGGGGGTTCCAGTGGTATGCACGCGCAGCAGATCATATTCCAGAAAGCTGATCCGGATCGATGCCAGCATTGGATAGATCCCCAAAAGGATCGTGAATATCAATGCCGGCGCAACCATCGCATAACAGAAAATGAGTGTTTCTCGTCGCACGCGAATTACTGCCCTCAGTCCAAATCAAGTTTGAGCGTAGCAAGGTGGCCTGATGCCGTTGAAAAAACACCAGGCCACCCGAGAGGATCCGATCAGGTTAATTGTCGCTGCTGCGATTCATTTCTACCTGCATCCGGACTTGCGCGGCTGAGACTACTTCGTCGATGTTTTTCTGTGCCACCAGCGCATCATACATCATGTCGTAGATCACACTGCCGGGCTTGGGTGAAACCAGGGCAGACCAGACCGGGGAGGGATGTTGCGAGGTGCGACCATACTCAAGCGATGCGCTCAGGACTTTTTTCCACGGTTCGTCAGCCCAATAGTTGCTGGCCATGACCGACCGGCGCGGACTGACAGCTGAACTGGCTTCCGACAGGGACTGCATCTGATCATTCTGACTGAGGAACTCGATCAATTTTACGCATTCGGCTTCTTTATCCGTACCGCGTAGCACACCCCAATATCCGGCACCGGAGTAGGTATCTCGGTTTTTCGGCCCCTTGGGGGCAATCGCCATTTCCCAACTTCCGTTCAACTCCGGATATTGCGAGCTAAGCTGCGAGCCCCAGTTCGGTGCGACAGAACCCACCATTGCCAGATTTCCTGAGACAAAGTCGGCCTGCGGATCATAACTGGGCTCCATGAAGTCAGGATTGACGACTTTATGCTCCCAGATCATGTCATGCATCCACTGCAACGTGGCACGCATTTCATCATTGTCAATTGTTGCCGTCTTGCCGTCATCGGACATGAAGCTGCCGCCGGCCTGCCAATATAGCGGAACCAGTGCTTGCGGGGCGTTTGTCATGCCAAAATTATATCCCCAGCGTGAGACGTTGCCATTGTCATCCCGCTTGGTCAGAGCCTTTGCGTGCGCGACAATTTCATCCCAGTTGTCAGGTGCTGCCGCCAAGCCCGCTTCATCCAAAGCCGTTCGCGAGACCAAAATCGGACGCACATCAACCCGCCATGGAATACCGTAGAAATCTCCCTGCCAATTGACATCAGTAAGCGATCCCGGGAAGAAATCCTTGTCGAGTTCCGGCCATGCACTGCGATGATCGTTGATCGGTTTGGGGCCGTATTTGTCGCCGCCTATGCCTGAAAAGCTATAGAGCCAAAACATGTCGGCGCAATCCGGCGCTGCGCCGCCCTGCGCCACGGTCAGCCAATTGGAAAAAGCCGAGGACCAGTTGATGATCTGCAAGTCCACTTCAATGCCGGTCTCAGCGGTAAAGGCCTGGATGTTTTTTTCAAGTGACGACTGCCACTGAAGCAGGTCGCCGTAAGGCTGAGACCAGAATTTCACCGGTTCGGCCGCAGCTGTACCAACACCAGCGGCCAGCGCTCCGGCGAGTGCAGCGCCACGCATCAACGTGCTGACAGTTCTGTTTTTGCCTCTGTTGCGAGTGGTATCAGATGTCATGATTTTCCTCCCTTACTTTTGACTTCTTCCAGTAATTTTTTTCGATACTGCTGCTGCCGGATATCCGGGCTGCACGGTCGTCAGACTCCCGCGATCTCGCGCGAGAGGTTGAAAAAACCCTTTTTCCGCCCGGAACTGATGCCCCAGTTGACCGGCACGCTCTGATACCCCTCGTCAAAGGTTTCGCCGTCCATCCGGTAGTCGAAAAATCCCCATGAGGCGTACTCGTCTATCGCGGCGACAAAGTTGTTGTCCGGCTTGTCAAAATCGAAATGATCATCTTCGTTGATCAGAACCGGTTTGGGGCTGTAACCTTCAACCGCACGGGTATCGCGCACCAACTTGCGGATACCGTCAGGATTGGATTCACCGTTTCCGTGGATCAGCATGAAATCGCTGACCTGGGTAACAAGCGGTCCTGGAACACGGCGCCCGCCATAACTGGTGCCGACAAGAAGCCGCCGTCCTGCATGGGTGATTTTCTGGACGCGTTCGATCAGTTCGTGCACGTTTTCCGGCACCAGAACCGGCTGCAAATACTGCACATTGCACTCGTTGTTGATCTCGATGAGCAAATTGCGGTGACCGCTTGACAGCAACCACCGTGTTGCATTGTCGACAGCAGCCTCGATCGCAGCGCCACCGTCAAAGATCTTCTCCTGTCCGAAATAGAAATATCCGACGATCACCACCATTCCCAGATCGTCAGCCGCCCGCAAAATACGACCAAGGCGTTCCATAAACGCCGGGATCAGGCTGCCATCTGCGCGGAAGGCTGAATTAACCCAGGGTTGTTCACGGGAATAGCCATAGGGGCTGCCACCCTGCAGATTTATGGTGAAGGCCAGCACGCCGTGCGCCTTGTACTGCGGCAGCATTGCGATGAATTCAGAGGTGTTGCGATCCGCGTCCCAGGTTCCGGTATCGGGATAGGCCCACTGTTCAACCGTATCGCTATTCAGGTCGTCAAAGGTTGCCTGCACCATGCGTGTATTCAGCAACAATCCTTCGATCTTCCTGCCCTGCCAACTGCGCCCTGCATAGGTGGGCGCGCCGTTCAGCAGGAATCCCTCACCCTCGATCGAGATTTCCGTGGACATTTTCAGCCAATTCCTTCGTTACAAATTCAGCCTGCTATCTGATGTGTGCTATCAGACGTCTGACAAGTTGAAATCATCGTATCTCAATCAACGCATACGTCAATGGATTCTTTCATCGATGTAGAATTTTGGTCGTGCCTTGAGATCCGCCGGATAAAATCCCGCGGCGGTTCAGAGGCTGTAAGTTTTTGATTCTGAGCCGATTTGCGTCTTCTTTCGCCGCCGATCCTTCCAGGAAGCGGACCAATTCAAGGCGTTGTGTGAAGCGCGCGGTTGAGGGAGGTAACAGTTAAAATCAGGGAACAGTGTGTGCAGGCGCACAGTCTCAACCGGAGCCTGATCAGAACAGCCCGGAGCAAATCTGCAAAATGCAGGACTAAAGAAATTTTCTAGCTGCCAAACAGTCGCTTGAACAGACCACCGATCGGGTCGCGGCGGGCTTCAGCGGGTTTCCAATCATCGTCGGAACTGCCCTGACGCTGATTGTTACCGCGCGGTGGCCAGGATTCGCCATTGCTGTTTCGCCGCACCGGCACAGCGGCTGTGCGCGTGCGCTGGGGTGCCCAGGCGCCAGGCAATTCAGCCACCTGAAGGCCTCGATGAGCCTGTGCCATATAATCCTGCCAGATCACAGCGGGCATCGAGCCGCCGGTGGCTTTGTTGGTGGGGGAACCATCATCGTTGCCAAGCCACACACCGGTGGTGAGTTCTGCGGTGTAGCCAATAAACCAGGCATCGCGGAATTTCTGACTGGTGCCGGTTTTTCCGCCGGCCGGCCAACCGGGCAGTTGCGCCTTTTTGCCGGTACCTGCGAGCAGAGTTTCGGACATCATCGCATTCATCATGCCGACATGGCGGGGGTCAACGACCTGCCCCGGCCCACTACCATTGCGCTCGTAGAGGACGGTGCCGGTTTCGGTGCGGATACGGCGAATGACATAGGGAACCACACCGTAACCGCCATTGGAGAAAGGCACATAAGCAGCCGTGATCTCCAGAGGCGTAACTTCCGACGTTCCAAGAGCAATCGAGGGAGTCGCATTCAGGGGCGAGCGCACGCCCAGGCGTTGCGCGGTATTGGCCACCGTCTGGGGTCCAACTTCGTAGGCAAGCTGGGCGGCGACGGTGTTCAGCGAATAGGAGAGCGCTTGTGACAGCGTGACAGGGCCATAGTATTTCTTGGTGTAGTTGGATGGCGTCCAGCCCTTGATCGAAACGCGCTGATCGGTGCGCACGGTCTGAGGCGTCAGGCCCCGTTCAAGCGCTGCGAGATAAACAAAGGGTTTGAAAGCGGATCCCGGCTGCCTTTTGGCAAGAACCGCGCGATTATACTGGCTGTCGGCGTAGCTCGTACCACCAATCATGACACGGACTGCGCCGGAAGTGTTCAGCGACACCACAGCGCCCTGGCTCACTTTGAGCGGCCCGCCCTTTTCTGCGATTGCAGACCGCATTGCCCGCTCCGCCGCCAACTGCAGGTCCATGTCGATGGTGGTGTCGACGATGATATCTTCCTTGATGGATCCGACATAGCCCGGCAGGATTTCCATAACCCAATCGGCAGCGTAATTGACGGAGCCTCTGTTATGGCTTCCGATGGCCCGAGCCGGATTGCTCTTTGCAATCTTGAGTTCGCGACCGGAAATGTACTTTTCTTCTTCCATGGCCGCCAGTACGAGACGAGCGCGCTTTTCCGCCAGTTTCGGGTTACGGGCCGGCGAATAGCGTGACGGCGCTTTCAATAGCCCGGCCAGGGTCGCTGCCTCCGCAAGCGAGATATTGCGGACGGATTTGCCGAAGTACCGGCGTGATGCCGCGTCAACCCCATAGGCACCGGCTCCGAAATAGACCCGGTTCAGATAAAGCTCCATGATTTCATCTTTGCTGAGCCGTGCTTCCAGCCAGAAAGCGAGCACAAGTTCCTGCATTTTACGGCTGAGAGTCCGCTCCGGTTTCAGGAACAGATTTTTCGCCAGCTGCTGCGTAATCGTTGAGCCACCCTGAACCATCCGGCCTGCCATGACATTGCTTGCCATGGCCCGCGTCAGACCGATCGGGTCAACGCCAGGATGATAGCGGAAGCGCCGATCCTCAATCGCCTTGACCGCTTGCGGTAGATAAGGCGGAATTTGCTCAAGCCGGATCGCTTCTCCCCCAGTATCGCCGCGATTGCCGATAAGATGGCCTTCGACGGAAACGATTTTAACATTTGGCGGGCGTTTGGGGATGTTCCATTCAGATGTCGGCGGCAAGTGAGCGGCGTGATAAGCCAGCAGGCCGCCAAAGATGAGCACACACCAGATGCCCATGACGGTTGTCCAATAGATCGAGCGTCGGAAAAACCGGACGAGCAGACTGCCGCGCCTCTTGCGACCACCCCGACCTCTGCCTGATCCGCCACCAGAACGGCCCGATCCGCCACGCCTGCGTGCGGTAGAACCGCTCGCCTTCTTTCTGGAAGAGGTGGTCTTCTTGCGCCCACCCGGTTTGGGCCCGGGTTTCGCAGCTCTACGCCCCGATCCGGACGCCGAAGGTCGGTCTTTGGAGGAAAGCCGCAGGTTCAGGCTGCCTTCTTCCTTTGAAGAGGCGCCAAATTTTGGTTCTATCCGCTTTTTACGCTGTGCCATGGGTTTCCCGCAGACCTGAACGATGCAAGGATCGTCTGCCTATACTCTGCTCCCCGCCCGTAACATTTGCCCACTCCGGACTTTAATGCCGCCGTTTTAAGGAGCCGTTAAATCCCGCAATATTTTCGCCAAAATTGAAGATGGCTAAATTCAGCGAGTATTCATGGCCTCACAAGGATCGAAATTACCAAGAGGGGTGTAGCGGAATTGAGATGTCCGTCACAAAGCAGGCACTTGCAGACACGGTGCAGATTCCGTGCACGACAGAACTATCCGGAATATCAGCTGGCGTGGCGGCTCGCATCGGCGCCGTAATAATTCACATAACGCGAATTCAGTTTGGCAACCGGCAAGATGATCAGAACATCGGTAGTGCCAAACTGATGGTCGATGACAGCGCCATCGCCAATATAGGCGCCAAGGCGGAGATAACCCTTGATCAAGGGTGGCAACTCCCTCATCGCAGCCCGATCGTTAAGCTGGTCCTTGGGCATCCTGTTCATCTCAACCCGTAGATCCGGCAGCGCTGAAATCTGCCATTCAGGCGGCGCACTGCAATGATGGTGCAGGAACGAGAGCTGCTGAGCCAGCCGGTCCGGGTCGATACCTTCTATGGAGGCGCAACCGATCATTGCATCAATCTTGTGCAAGAGAACGTAGGCCCATATGCCGTGCCAGAGCAGCTCAACAGTGCGTTTGTTGCGATAGGGCTCAAGCACGCAGGAACGGCCCAATTCGAGGAATTTAAGGCCCGGCTTGCTGTCGATAACGGGTTGAACGTCAAACTCACCGGCCGTGTAGAAACCGCCGTGACGATCAGCAACTTCCTGCCGTAGCAAGCGATAGGTGCCGACTATTTTTGGCTTGCGGCGTCCCAGAGGTTTGGTGCGCGGCCGCACATCGTGGTCAAGTACCAGCAGGTGCTCGCAGAACGGATCGAAACTATCCTGATCCCGGCGGGTAGCCAGGGCCTGAGCATCCGCTATTGCCGACATCTCTTCGTAGAAGACGTGATAACGAAGCTGCTGAGCTTTTCTGATTTCGAAATTGGACTTGGCCAGACGTACTTCAAGAGAGCCGATGCGACCGAGAGAAAGTTGATTTCTGGATAAAAACGGCACCCGACTTTGCTGAACAGACGATGCTTGCTCGCTGCTGTCTTTTGCGCCAATGGGAACAAATTTGCCAACGAGCTCTCGCGGTGACATTTTGCCGGATCTAATCATGGACCCTTTGTTCCTCCAGTCATCCCGTCAAGGTGCACCCCGACTGCAGCCGTTCGACCATGAACATAACATCAAATCAGCGGCTGTGGTGAGATATTAAACCAGCGAACCATTCGCCTTACGGATTTGAGTTCAAGTCATAGATCATAGTTATCTTACAAACTTATGACATGATATCTATATCCTCGACGATTGATTTCAAGCGTTTCAACGCGTCAACTCGAAGGATCTCACACTGCGTTTACTTTCAGGCCTCTTTTGCCTGGATTCGTGGAACGTTTTGAGATAGCTGGCTTAATTTCTCTCGCACGATATCAGCATCCAGCGGTTTGGTTAAAAAATCATCCGCTCCGGCTTCCTCCGCCAATTGGCGTGCAGAAGGCATAATATCGGCAGTCAACGTGTAGATTGGCACACGAGGATGAGACTCCTCGACTTCATCAGCTCTGATGCGACGAATTGCCGTCAAACCGTCCGTGCCGGGCATGTGCAGATCCATAAATATCGCATCATATGAGGTAGTATCAGGCTGGCGTGCCCGGCTGGCGGCTTCGATTGCACGTTGGCCATCACTCACGACATCGGCTGTGAAACCAAATTTGGTGAGAAGTGCGTGAGCCAGCAACCGGTTAATCTCATTGTCGTCAACGACAAGGAGATTAAGAGATCCAGCGGCCGATTCGGTTTCCAGCGACCCTGTTGAAGGTTGAGATTCCCTCTCAGCGATCAAACTCGATTGTCTGACAAACGGCTTGTCCTGAACGAGAAGATCGTTCAACAGACTATCGCAACTGCGCGCCCGGATTGGCTTGATCAGGTATTGATCAAATCCGCTCTCTGCGAATCGCGGCAGACTTGCCCGATCGGCGGGTGAAAGAAGAACCAGTCCCCTGGTATGCGCGCTGTCGAGCACTGGCGGTTCACTGTCTGTCAGGCCGCCAGCGGGACAATCGAAAATGGCAAGGTCCGCGCCCTGACAAACGTCCACGCTCTGAGCACCCCGGTCATTCAGTGATTGGGTCAGGGCATCGACCTGTAGACCCCCGCCGGGATAAAAATAGACTGTCTTTCCTGACAGATCGCAAGGTGGCTCAACCTGATGCTCTTCAGCGGTTGTCTGCAACGACAGATCGAACCAGAACCGTGCGCCCTTGCCCGGGTGGGCATCGACCTTAATGGTGCCGCCCATCAGCTCCACAATGTGCCTGGAAATAGCAAGACCGAGGCCAGATCCGCCGTATTTTCTGGCCGGCCCGTGTTCAACTTGTTCGAATTCTTCAAACAGGCGGGATGCATCTGTCTGCTCAAATCCGATTCCGGTGTCAGCCACCGAAAAACTGACAGTCGTCATGTCCGGTTTCTCAGTCGGTGCATGCGCACCATCGGCAGTCACCGAAACACAAACGCCGCCTGATTCAGTGAATTTGATGCCGTTGCCAACCAGGTTGATGATCACCTGACGCAAACGTTTCGCGTCGGCGATGACCTGATCGGGTACATCAGGTCCGATATAAGTGACAATATCGAGCCCCTTTTCCTGGGCTTTGGGTGCCAGCATTTCCACCAGTTCTTCAACCAGGGGACCGACAGCGATTGCATCGGGCTCCAGTTCCAACCGCCCGGCCTCTATGCGGGCGATATCCAGCAACTCTTCGATCATGGTCAACAGAATGGAGCCGGAGGTTTCTACGGCGTCAATGTAAGTTTTCTGTTCGGCACTCAGGCGCGTGTCACTCAGAAGCGATGTCATACCGAGAATACCGTTGAGCGGCGTGCGTATCTCGTGACTGACCATGGCCAGAAAGCGCGATTTGGCGGAATTTGCACTTTCCGCCCGCTGAGCGGCCTGCTGCAGTTCCTCTTCAGAAAGATGGCGTTCGGTCATGTCTCGAAGGATCGTCTGCATAACCCGGCCGC
Source organism: Stappiaceae bacterium (assembly GCA_039976075.1). Lineage (GTDB taxonomy): Bacteria > Pseudomonadota > Alphaproteobacteria > Rhizobiales > Stappiaceae > JBDWFY01. The sequence continues at coordinate 537,187 of JBDWFY010000013.1, read as the reverse complement.
CCCCGGTCGAATCTTCCACCGCCACATCCCACCTGGAGAACCAGCGCGGGCCGGACACGGTCATCAATTGCGCATCATCCGATCGATCGGAACTATCGCACTGTTCATCAAGAGCGCCGGGCGCTAACAAGGCCAATTTCAAGGGCTTGCCAAGAATGTTCTCAAGCGGTTCGCCAAATGTCGTCACGAACGCCTGATTGGCATACACAACCTGCCCTGTCTGGTTGCGGCGAAATACAATCTCACCCAGATTATCGAGTGTCCCGGTCAAACGTTCCTCGGCATCGCGCAACTGCCAGATCTCGTCGTCCAAACGTTCGGTCCGCACCTGAAGCGCCCGATTTTCATCTTTCAGTATCAATGCCCCGTTTTTTCGTTTCCAAAACGCAAGCACGGTAATCGTACCGCAGGCAAAAAATCCGGCCAAAAAAGACAGAACCAGCGGCAAATACGGGGAAGGAGGCCACGCATTGACATCAGGGAGAAACTGGTAAAAGGCAGCCGACGCAGCCAGACAGGTTCCCAACAGGGTAAGCGTGGCTGCGAGCACCATTTTGACAGGAAACGACCCGCTCAGGGGCCTGGGCGCATTCTCATTTCCGCTATCGGTAGACACATCCTGGGAACGCGGCACCTGATCCAACACAAACCTCCGGAGATCGATTACCGGTAAGTATCGGTCAAATGCCTTGCGAAATGCTTGACGCGGAAAATTAGATCGGATGGGGCTACGGATTATGCGGCCAGAGCCCGGTGCACACCGGCACCGCGAAAACTTATTGCCTCCGCTATATGGCGCTGCCCGACTTGTTCAAACCCATCCAGATCAGCCAGCGTTCTGGCCAGCTTCAATACGCGGTGATAGCCGCGCGCAGACAGTTTGAATTTTTCCGCTGCATCGCTCAGCAGCCGCATGCCATCGTCCGTCGGCATGGCGATTTGCTCTATCAGGCGCGCATCCGCTGCGGCATTTGTTAAAGCCAGTGCGCCAAGATCGGCAAATCGCAATCGCTGGATCTCACGCGCCGCCGCAACACGTTCGGCAACCGACTTGGAAGTTTCTGCGCTTCCTGGCTTGATCAGGTCGGTGGCGGTGACGGCAGGCACTTCGATTCTGAGATCGATGCGATCCAGAAAGGGCCCGGACACACGGGCTTGATAATCACTGGCACAACGTTTCCCCAGACGACAAACATGACCCGGTTCACCTGCATGGCCACATTTACATGGGTTCATCGCTGCGATGAGTTGTACACGTGAGGGATAGGATACACGCGCATTTGCCCGGGCAATCACCGTCTCACCACTTTCAAGCGGCTGCCGCAGAGAATCCAGTACCTGGGGCGTAAATTCCGGCAACTCATCCAGGAAAAGAACGCCGTTATGAGCCAGAGAGACCTCCCCAGGCTTGGCTTTTATGCCGCCACCGACCAATGCAGCCATTGAAGCAGAATGGTGAGGGGCGCGAAAAGGCCGATGGTCCGATAACTTTCCGTCTGTCAGCTCACCGGCAATCGATGCGATCATCGATACTTCCAGCAGTTCCCTTGGTGTCAATGGCGGCAGGATAGACGGCAAACGGCTGGCCAGCATGGATTTTCCCGAGCCCGGCGGGCCGATCATCAGGAGGTTATGACCGCCTGCGGCAGCGATCTCCAGCGCCCGGCGTGCGCTTTCCTGTCCCCTTACATCGGCCATATCAGGACCGGCATCAGCCTTCCCGTGAATGGACGGCCGGGGGCGGGAAAGCAGCTGTGTTCCCTTGAAATGATTGGCCAGCTGAATAAGGCTGCGCGGTGCGAGAATATCCATTTCCGCAGCAGCCCAGGCTGCTTCCCCGCCACAGTCGACAGGACATATCAAGCCTTTTTCGGCCGAATTTGCGGCCATGGCAGCTGGTAAAACACCGGTGACTGCAGCGATGCTGCCATCCAGGCTGAGTTCACCCAGAACGAAGTAATCCAGCAGCTGTTCGCTGGGGAAAATGCCCATCGCGGTCATCAGACCCAAGGCGATGGGTAAATCGTAGTGGGAGCCTTCCTTTGGCAGATCCGCCGGCGCGAGGTTGACCGTGATGCGTTTCGCAGGAAGGGAGAGGCCCGAGGCGATCAGGGCGGATCGCACACGTTCGCGACTTTCCGCAACCGCCTTGTCCGGCAGTCCGACAATGGTGAAAGCCACCGCACCCGGTCCGATCTGCACCTGAACATCAACCGGAACGGCTTTAATTCCCTGAAAAGAAACCGTTTTTACCCGGCTTACCATCTGCTATTCCCTACAAAACATATTGTGCGAAACCGTAGTCCTGCAACCATGGCGCGTCAACAAAGATCAAGGGTATCGGTGTTTCACCGCCGCGATTGAACGAGCCATGCGGTAAAATGACAGAAAGCCGACACTGTGTCGGCTTTCCAGGTCCGTTCCAAGGAGCCAGACGCTTATTGTTGGACTTCTGAGCTCTCGTCGCCCGCGTTTGTTTGCTCCTCAGCACCGTTCATTTCAGTCTTTGGCATCAGGATCTCGCTGGCAGCCCCGGCAAAGTCTCCGTCCTGAAGCCCTACTTCTTTCATGATCGCTTCAACCAGGGGGGCCTGACTGCGATACCTCAGAGCGGAATTGACAACCTGATCAGGCAAGCTTGCACCAACGCCATTATCTGACTTTCCAGATGCTCCAGCTGAACCGGACCCTACTGCCAGACCATCGACCTGAATGATCTTGATGCCGTCGATATTTTCGATCGGCTTGACACTTTCTGCAATCATCTCAGGCAGGGCTTCGATCAGTTTCAATTTCACCTGCATGGCAATCTGATCGGCTGACAGCAGGTTTGACGCTTCGTTGATCGCCTGTTTGCCTTGAGCTTCAACGGCATACACCGTGCGTTCCGCCTCTGCCCTGAGTTCAGCGGCTTTTGATTCACTTTCAGCGGCTATCAGAATCTTCTTGGCCTGCGCATCGGCCTCAATCTGAATGGCTTCAGCCAGATCATTTGCCGCAAGTTTTTCAGCCTCAGCAGCGACGGTGACGCCAATCGCTTCCATTTCAGCAGCCTTTTTGGCTTCGATCAGTTCGATGGTTTTGGCCCGCTCTGCGCGAACCGTCTCTCGGGCGGTTGAAACCTCTTCTTCAGCGCGGGCTGCGAATGCACGGGCTTTGTCGGCTTCTGCCTCAGCCTCTGACTTTTCCTTTGACTTCTCGGCAACCGCAATTGAACGGCCCTGCTCAGCCAATTCCACCAACTTGGACTTTTCGACATCGGCAGCTTCCACGGCCTGCTCTTTCAGGATCTCTTTCTCCCGAACCTGCTGAGCCATCGAAATCTGGCGCTCCTCTACAATCTGGCTTGCCGCGATATTTGCTTCTTTAACGCTTTGCTGCGCGGCGATCTTTGCTTCTTCAGCTTCACGCTCGCGCTCAGCCGCTTCCTTGGCGATCTGCGCGGTCTGTGCTGCCTGACGGACCTGAATTTCACGCTGCTGCTCAAGCCGCGCATATTCCTGATCACGCGTGATCTGCAGGCGCTCCTGCTCTGCTTCCAGATTTTTGCGCTTAATCAGAACTTCCGTCTCTTGCTCGATGTCATTGCGCTTCTTGCGCCGTTCTTCAATTTCCTGCGTGAGTTTCGTCAGGCCTTCTGCATCAAAAGCATTGTCGGGATTGAAGAAGTCCTTACTGGTCTGATCAAGGCCGGTGAGCGAAACGGACTCCAGTTCCAGCCCGTTTTTCAAAATGTCTTCAGAAACTGCACCTTGCACCTTTTGAACAAACGAGACTCGCTGCTCGTGCATTTCCTCCATCGCCATTTCAGCGGCGACGGCCCGCAGGGCATCAACGAATTTGCCCTCAACCAGTTCCTTGAGCGCTTCAGGCCGCATGGTGCGTTGACCCAGTGTTTGTGCGGCATTGCTGATTGCCTCAACTGTCGGCTGCACGCGCACGTAAAATTCCGCTGCAACGTCCACCCGCATCCTGTCCTTCGTGATCAGCGCCTGCTCATTCGTCCGCTTCACATCCAGGCGCAGTGTATTCATGTTCACCGGCACCATTTCATGCAGTACCGGCAGCACCAGTGCGCCGCCATTCATGACGACATGCTGACCTCTGAAACCGGTTCGCACAAAGGACGTTTCCTTCGAAGAGCGCTTATAAAGTCGACCGAATATCAGGCCGATGGCCAGCATTCCAACCAGTATGATGGCGGCGACGATGAAGATGATTGAATTGAACAATTCAAAGACTCCTTTTGCAATTTATAGTAGAAATTTTTTAGGCGGATATCAGTCGGACAGGGCGTCAGACTTAAATCTGATCGCCTGAAAGATGTTTGCCTGCCTGCCGACAATCACAACATCTTCGCCTGCCGGGAACGACTCTGTGTCATCGTCCGGCACCACCAGTAAGTAGTGGGTGTGGTTGAACTGATCCGTCAACTTTGCTTCTGCAGGTGCACCCTTCGCAGCAGTGCCGCGAATTATCGTTGCAATGCGCCCCACGAATGTTTCCCGCGAAACTGCTTCGCTTTCATCCCTGGGCAGTATCTTGCCTAGCCCCTTGCCCAGTTGACTTGTTACAGGCAACGAGAAGACCAGCGCGGGCGCAGTCGCAAGCGCCGATGGCAGGTAAAATCCAAGAAAGCTCTTGATCACGGCTTGCAGCACCAGGCCTGCCAGACCAAAGGAACTCAGGAACAACACAAGCCAGATCAGTGCAGGGACCTTTCCGAAGTTCAACCATCCAAGCAGTTTGGTGAAAAACCCGCCTGAGGCAACGCCGGAAGCATCCAGATTATCTGCACCCGACAATCCGGCATCGACACCGGGAATGTCCACATCCGGGACATCAAGGTCGGGACCATCAAAATTCGGCAATAGTGAATCAACGAATTCAGACGGCGCCAGACCCAGTATCAGGCCAATTCCTTCCACCGCGGCGATCAGACACGTCAACGCCAGCGCGACGGAAAACGGAAGATTTTCAGCGATAAAAAGGTGCTCCATTATCCACCATTTTTGCTGATACTTGCCTTCAGGGTAGCCAGACGTTCGTGAACACGATTGTCACGGGCCAGCTGTTCCAGTTCCGCGATTTTTTGCGCTGATTTTTGATCCAGGGTCGCGACTCCGGAAACGCCGGATGCGGTGTTCATGACGCGGCTAAAAGCCTGATCCGCCTTGGAGACGCGAGTTTCCACACCGCCAGAGGAACCTGATGACGTCGCACCGGCCACGGTGCCTGAGGCATTTGAGCGTTGCGCCGTCGTAAATGTGTTCAACTCTTCCTCCATTTCCCGTCTCCGGGCCTGGAGTGCCAACACATATGTCTCAAGGTCACTTTCCTGATGAGAGGCGTCACTTATCGCGCTTTCCATGACAGGAATTTGTGTTTCTATATCAAGCTGGCGTGCGATCGCTGCTTCCGCCAGGTCGTCCCGACCCTGTTCAACAGCGACACCGATTTTTTCGGCAAGATCTTCGTGTTTTGTATTGGCTTCAAGCAAGCGGCGATTGGCCAGATGTTTGGCGGCAATCACTTCACCCAGTTCGTGTCGAACCTGGTTCATCGCGCTTTCAACTTCTCGGATCGCTTCTTTCATCACCGTTTCCGGTGATGCATTTTCGACAACATCAACAATGTTGTTCACACTGCCGGAGACCAGACGTTTCACCCGTGAAACAAGATTATCAGTCATTTGAAATCTCCTTTTGCTTAATCAATTTTTGTAATTCGACTATCTCGACAATCGGCTCCATCCGGTCCTTGATCAGCTTCGGGTCGTAACTCCGACTTTTGGACGTCAGCCCCATATTGATGATCTCTTCGATGAGACCGAACACCTCGTTTGCCAGATCAGCTTCCAAATTCCGCAGGCGCCGTGTTTGCTGGTCCTCACTGGCGCCCTCCGACTCAATCTTGACGGCGACAAGTTCAGCCAGAATTTCCGGTACTTTCTCGTAAAGCTTCAGCACGAAATCCGATCGCATGCCCAATTCTGTCTGAGCGGATCGAACTTTGTTTAAACCCGGCCGCATCATGTCCTGAACCAGTTCAAGGCACTGAACGAAATCTCTCGTCCCCCGATGCTGCCTGCGCGCATTTGCCAATATCGCGCGCACCTTTTCGCTGGGAGTCTTTGCACCCGGCATTTCCAGTTCGGCAAGGAACGCAGCATCATCACTCGTGATCCGGAGGCTGAGTGGAATATTTGATGGCATTTTCCTGCGCCTTCTGATGTTTGTATTCAAAATGTATGCAATTGAATTCAATTTGTCAATATCTGAGTTCAAATAAAATTTATTGCGTTTATTCGCATGCAACATTTCTGTTCCGGCAGAAAAGGCCGCCCGGCTGCACGAAGCAGTAATCAATGCGGAAGCCTGAGTTGTTGTTTATGAGGTAAGAATGCAATTCTCGATTGCAATGAGTGGGTTAGCCGATGCAGCGGTTTATGCGTCCTAACCCGCTACAACTTCGGACGCATAGATACGGAAGGGTTCCGACAAAAAACGGGCCAACACATAGCCTTGTAATCAGCAATGTGTCGGCCCGGTATTTTCAGTCTGTCCGGCACTATACCCGGCCTAAGAGATAAACCTATTTGGCAAAAGCGGGAATATCGGTAATGCGTGTGTCAGCCTTGGGGTCGATGGTGAAATCGACGACCGGAACAAATTTACGGCTCTCATTGAGCTTGATTTTGCGCCATGCAACGGCCAGTGCCGCTTTAGGATATACCATCGGGCCGTTGATGGATTGCGATAGCGAATTCAGCCTTAATTTTCGCCGAAGAACTCCATTTGCATAATTGACCGCATAAGATTTGCGGATATCGCTGGTCCAGTGCTCCGTTGTCAGAGATATGCTGAGATCATCCTTGTTTTCGACACGATGCGGACAGTTCAGTGGCCAGTGGACCATTTGCCCAGGCTCTAGATCGTAAATTTCCGCGGCCTCATCAAACGAGCGATGGTAGGGAATCTCCTCTTCAGTCTCTCCCAGAACGACTGTTTCGAGATCAGCCTGCGGCAGATATGGTTCTTTATTGGGATAAACGTAAATCCGTTTGCCGCCCTTGATCTGCCAAAGTGACTGCCCGGGAATGTCGGTATGATAGAAAACCTGAACTTTGGGTGACGAAATCAGAATGCCCAGTTTCCGCTTAAAGGTCGAAAGGCCAGGAATTTTGTCCTCAAATTCCGCGAACATGTCGTTGAGCATTCGACCGTACCGATCATCCACCTGGTCAACGCATCGCAAGTTCAACCACATCCGGCCCGCTTCAATGGCTTCAAAAACATTCTCGCTCGAAAAACCTTCAATTGTCCCCTCTCGCCATTCCGGGTTTTCGGGGTCGTATCCCATCGTGTTCAAGCTGTAATGCTCGACAGGATAGCGATCTATCAGCTCACCAAGGACTTCCTTTGTGAAAAGCTCGGACTCATGCAACCGGTGCTTCAGCACCAGAGTTTCATTGCCGTATTTTGGAACGAAATCCGATTTCCAATCTGTCAGAATAGTTTGCTGCATCAGATGTAACTCTCCAATTTGTTACGCGTTACGACTAGAGAATGAACAACTCCGCGATTGCGTATCCCGCAGCGCAGAGAATTTTGGCATCAATTCCTGTTTTCGAATGACGGAGCAGGCTGCCAGCCTTAGGTGTGGCGGTGTTTTGTCTGGCTCCAAGGCCCAATAGTTTAAGCAGAAGCTTGCGCCTCTCGGAACCTAGATGATGATAGGCTGTACGCACGGCACCTCGAAGGTAGGCTTTCCAAACCACACAATAGAGCCAACCTAACAGTGACCTCGGTACGCTTCGACTATTCAGCGAACGGGTGGAGTTCGTCCATTGAGATTTGTATTCAGAGGGATCGCCAAGAAAGTCGAATGTTCTAAGACCGGCCTCCTTTGCCCATTTTTGAGCCAATTCGATCTGAATCTTTCCTGGAGAATAATCCCGCCACTTCCAGTCAAATGCGCCAAGGTAGGAGTAATAATGATCCCCTTCCACCATTCCGATCTCAATCGCAATCGGTTCCCCATTTAGAGTGAGCGCATGGGCGAATGAACCGGCTGGGCGTTCATTTGAGCCTGCCTTTCCGCTAAGTCCGGTTAAGAACGACGCGGTACACCGTTTCGAAAGAATGTCGGCCCGGCGCCCAGTTTGCTGCAGCCATATCTGTTTCATCTGCAGCGCTTTGTCTACAAGTCGGGCGTATCGAGGGCTACCGCCGGGAATAACTTCGTAATCGACCACCCCCGCCTTCGCCAACTTGTTTCGCCTTCGGTTGCGCTGCTTCCTCGCACTTGCGGACAACGACTTGTGATGCTCATCCCAGCTTTCGAACTGACTGAGATCAAGGAACGAGATTGCTTTTGAGGATTGTTCGGCAATGCCAACATCGCCTAAAAGTTCATCAAGAGATGACGTGCTTGGGTATTGGTTGATAGTAATGGCATCAACCTCGGCATCCCGACAGATCAGTTTCCAGATTTGAGGTCCCAATTCCAATGGCACCTGCGTACGGTCAACCAGAATGTTGCCATATTGCCCAAGTGGTTCAGTGAGGAAAGTCAAGACTTTGATGCCGAAATATGATCTTTTGGCCATCATGGGCCACAGCATCAACAATCTGGCGTCGCACCACAAAGCATAGATTTTTGCCTGCGCTATTCCGTGTCCCGGATTGTTTTTATATTGCTTGACGCACCAGTCGTAGCACCAATTATAACTCTGAAAGTAGGTAAAAGGTTCATCGTCACTCTGTTCCAGCTTCCGCCAGTCGGCCTCGATAGCCTCGATAGCTTCAATACTGGAGATACATTCGAGTCGATAAAACTTCTCGCTGTGCTGCAGCACACCAATGTCGCAAACTGGTAGCCGAGAATTGTCAGCGGGGTTGCCCGACCGCAGTTGATATTCAGACATTTGACGGTGACCTCCCCGGTTAGGCTAAAAAAATGTAAACACCCTGGAGCAATTCGGGCCTTATTATTGAAGAGGCAGCGTTATTTTGTTTCAATTTGAAACAGTAGATCGCTGCCACTCGCGCGATGCCAAGAGTTGCAATAGCCGTGCCATGCACGTTTTTAGCAGCGTAATCTGACTTCTAACCGCCTGCAAAACCGTATCAATTCCATCATTCAATCCGATTTCGCATGCACATTCGCACTTGGTGGCTTGCGGGCTTGGCGTTTGCCGGGCTAAACAGCACCGTCAACGAATGGAGTTTTTATGCGCGGACAGGAAGAGTCCCGGTAGAGCCCGATCTCATGATGATCGGGCAATGAAAATCAAAGCTGCCGCATGCGCCAGAGCTGTGGCATGCGATTTTTTGTGCGCATAGAACTCGAAAATCTCATGGATATATCTAAGAAAGAACAGCGGGTGCTGCACCTGCTGGCTCAAGGTGGCCGCATTCTGGTTGAAAAAGATGAATGCGGTAAAATCATTGGCAATTCCTGCGTCACCCGCGACGGGTGGTATTGGTCAGGATGTCCCTTGGCATTGTTCAAGAAACTGAAGCGACGGCGCTATGTTTCCTCAAGAGCCGGCGGTCCCTATCGGATCACGCGACTTGGGATCAAGCGGGTCCGTTCACAACTGGACAACAGATAAAAAACGCTATCGCCGGTTTACCTGCCGGCGATAGCGTCAATTTCTGAATATAGATCAAGTCCGGTTATTCAACTCACCAACAGTGCCTTCATGAAGCGCGCTTTTCTTCGATACGGTCCCATATCATCGCTGCAATATCAGGTCCGCCCAACTTTTTGACCGCCCGGATACCCGTGGGAGAAGTGACATTAATTTCCGTTAGATTGCCGTTTATCACGTCGATCCCGACAAAAAGCAGGCCACGGTCACGCAGAGGCTGCTTCAGGCGGGCGCAGATTTCCCGCTCTCGATCTGTCAGTTCGGTTTCCGTTGCTGCGCCACCTTGCACCATATTGGAACGAAGATCCCCTTTTGTGGGTACACGGTTCACGGCCCCGGCAAATTCTCCGTCAATGAGAATTATCCGTTTGTCGCCTTTGACGACTTCAGGCAGGAAACGCTGGATAACCCACGGCTCGCGAAAAGTCGTCGCGAACAGGTCATAGAGCGAGCCGAAATTCAGATCGTCCTTTGTCAGGCGAAACACCGCCGCGCCACCATTGCCGTAAAGCGGCTTCATGACGATATCGCCCACTTCATCGCGAAAGGCTTCTATCGCCTCCCGGTCTCTTGAAATCAGGGTGTCAGGCATCAGATCGGCAAATTCCATGACAAAGATTTTTTCCGGCGCATTGCGCACATGGGCCGGGTCGTTCACGACAAGAGTTTTGGGATGGATCATTTCCAGAAGGTGAGTGCTTGAAACATACGCCATATCGAACGGCGGATCCTGGCGCAGATGAACGACATCCATATCCAGCAAATTGGTATGCACGGGCTCGCCAAGTGTAAAATGATCGCCAGCCACATCGCGTACTTCCAGACTCTCAAGCGGCGCAATCACGTTGCCACCCCTGAGGCTCAATCGCTCCGGCGTGTAGTGAAACAAATTGTGGCCGCGACGCTGCGCCTCCAGCAATATGGCAAAGGACGAATCCCCCGCAATATTGACGCCGGAAATATGGTCCATCTGCATTGCAACATTCAGTGCCATTGGTTCACCCAGAAAAAATTGAAAGGTTGAGCTGAAGCGGACATAGGTGTTTCAAAGGCATTTGTCTATTGCCAGGCTGGTACCGGCCAAAAAACTGGTCCAGAGGCTGAGAGTGTAGACTCCGACCGCTCAGTGCACGAAACGCCAGTCTCCTTGACGGGGCACTCCCGCTACAGCAGGGTGGTGGCCCTTGTCCCCAATTCAATGTTGCGTGAACGATCCTCCAGCCCCAAAAAGACAGGATGAACGCCATGTCAGATGAAATTCAGTGGCATCTGCGCGTTAAAATAAAACCCGGACAACTTGAAGCGTTCAAATCGGTCATGACGGAAATGGTAGCCGTCACGCGTCAGGAAGAGGGGATGCTGATTTATGAGTGGTATTTCAGCGAGGACGAAACCATTTGCGAAATCCACGAACGCTATCGCGACACTGCTGCCGTTCTGGTTCACGCCAACAGCTTTGGCATTTTTGCCGCCCGTTTTCAGGCAGCGGCGATCCCTGTGAGCATGAATGTCTACGGCTCACCCACTGAAGGCGTCAGAACTGGCCTCGCGCCGTTCAAGCCGGATTATTATGAAATGAAGGATGGGTTTGCGCGGTTATAGCGAGCTAGTTTTAACTCGCGTGATCAGCTTTGTTTGTCCGATTGGTCACCTGATAGACTATTCCGAGATAACTTTCATCATCAAGGTTTTCATTTCAGCCTTTGGAAAGTCTGAGTTGTCGTCTAGAGGAACATTACCTCATTGTGGTGTCTTCTGAGAGGAAGCTAAGACTTTGACTTTGGCCATGGTTGATTTCGCAACCTCTTCATTGGGTGACAACAATTGGGTTGAGAAAATCGAAATATAGCCACTTGCATCGCTTTCAAATCCCTCCGGTTTTTCCTCATCAAACCGGTCAACGAAAAAGACATAATCCATTCCGACTGCAATCGGCACTCCGCAACCGCCAAAGTAAAGCACAGTGGTTAGTATCGGTCCTTCCGGCTTCGGGTACCCCTTAATGGTCTCCTTGAGTGAATAGTATACATTGACAAAAATCGGTTTTCGAAACGATCCTTCCGTTGGTACGTAATCGTCCAACTCTACTTTCGTAACTTGGGCTCGAAACACCTCTACTGCTTCATCAAACCCCGTTTGAGGCGTCCAATCTGGTGACCCACTACAAGCCATTGCACCAAGAGAAAATATCGAAAAAGCAGAAGTAAGTGTTGCTGTGGTAATTGAATGAAAACCCATTTTCCCTCCTATGAGGATTGTGCGGCTCAATTGTTGACCTCTGCACTAAAAGCATTCTCAAGATGCACCGGCCGTCGCCGAGGCATGACGGCGAAAATATCATAGCGATAGGTGCACGTCGCCAGATTGTTCCGGCCTGAAAGCCAGATGTTGCTTGCGGCAATGATTCGCTTTTGATTGGTCACCGTTACCGCCAGCAACGCCTCATCCAATGAGCGTCGATATTTTACTTCAACAAAGGCTACAGTGTTTCCACGCCGGGCGATGATATCGATTTCGCCGCGCCCGGTTTTGAACCTCCGGGCAAGAATGCGGTATCCCTTGAAGCTCAACCAGATGACCGCGACCCATTCGGCCATATGGCCCCGAAGATAGGCTTTCTTTCGGTCAGTCTTCGCCTGGCGCGCCATTTTGACTTTTTTCTTTCAATTCCATTGCCCGCTTATAGAGCTCCCGCCGGTTCTGCCCGCTCAACTTTGCGACGGATCCCGCCGCAGAACTAACGGATCCTGTTTCAAGCGCGGCAAGCAACATGGCGTCAATATCACCCGCTTCCACCGGCTCCTCTGCTGGCGGTGCAACAACAACCACAATCTCTCCTTTGGGCGCTTCCAGGAAACGGTCCGCCAAGCCTTGTAACGTCCCGCGTTCAAAAGTCTCAAACCGCTTGGTCAGCTCACGGCCGACAACAGCCTGTCGCTCAGAACCAAGCGTTTGCGCCATATCTGCCAGAGAAGCTTTGAGCCGCCGGGCGGATTCATAGAAAATCAACGTTGCCGGAACGGTGCGCAGATCAGAGAGCCGCTGGGACCGGGCACCCTTTTTTTGCGGTAAAAAACCGGCAAATAAGAACGTATCCGTTGCCAGACCAGCCCCGACAAGCGCTGCCAGCACCGCCGATGCGCCCGGGATTGGAAATATTTTCTTTTCCGCTTCCAGGATATCCTGAACCAGTCGGTAGCCGGGATCCGAGATCAGCGGTGTTCCCGCATCGCTGACCAGCGCAACCGCCTTGCCTTCGTTCAGCGTATTCAAGAGTTTTGGCCGCTGCCGTTCCGCATTATGCTCATGATAGGAAAGCATCGGCACCCTAATGCCATAGCGATTCAGCAGCACGCCGGTAATCCTTGTATCCTCACACGCGATCATGTCGGCTGCAGCCAAAGTCTGGAGCGCCCGTACCGTGATATCGCCCAGGTTGCCAATCGGTGTGGAGACAATGTAGAGCGCTGATTCCAGAGCCGGGGCCGTCAGTTCATGACTGCCGATGAAGAAGCGGTTCGGCGAATCAGGGGTTGTGTCTGTATTTATCTGCGACGTCATGGAGTTGTCCCTGCACCACTTTCTATGCACAAGCTGCGTTCAGCGCCGGTTCATCTTGATTGTGGTCAATGTTTGTTCCCGTCGTGGATTGGGAGGCGTTTTACACCAATATCGTCAAACCGTTATTGCATGAAAATTCCCTGTGACCTTGTCAATCCTGCCAGCGGCACTGGAACTTTATGCACATATGCTTAAATGAACTCACGAATTAATTTTGACAGGTGCGGGACTTAACCGCAAAACTAGAGGAAGTTGCAATAGTGGCAGCACAATCTGGGGGGCTCCCGTTGGTCCGCAGCACACTTCATTCGCACGGCCGTTTCCTGCGGCAACTGGCTGGTGCACTTGCGCTTCTTGGTGCCGGAATGCTGGCAGGCTGCACGGGGTCAAATGTTGGCGCTGTGTATGATCCGAACGCTCAGACCGGCCCCACGGTGCCGACAGGCGAAGTCATTGGCAATGGTTCTGTCCGGGTGGCTCTGTTGCTGCCAAAGACGGCCAATGGGAATGCGGGACAGATCGGCCAGGTTTTCCAAAATTCAGCCGCCCTCGCACTGAAAGACTTTCAGGGAGCTGATATTCAGCTCCTGGTGAAGGATACCGGCGCCACAGCAGATGGCGGTCGGGCAGCCGCACAGCAGGCGATTTCCGAAGGTGCGGAGATCATTCTGGGACCGGTATTTTCGCAAGCCGTTGGCGGCGCTGCCGATGTTGCCCGGAGTTCAGGCATCCCTGTCATCGCTTTTTCGTCTGATACGACAAACGCAAAGCGCGGGATTTATCTGCTTTCCTTCCTTCCACAACAGGATGTGAGCCGTGTAGTCAGTTACGCCGCTTCGCAAAACAAACGCTCCTTTATCGCAATTTTACCGGACAATCCCTACGGCGCGGTGGTCGAAGCATCGTTTCGACAGTCCGTCGGCAAGGCAGGTGGACGGATCGTTTCAATTACCCGCTATAAAGTCGATCCGGCGCGTGGCGCTGATTCCCAGGACATTCAGGCCAAAGTCACCGGCATCCTTTCCGCCGCTCAACAGGCAGATGTTGTGCTTATTCCCGATGGTGGCGGTGCACCGGCATTCATAGCCGAATTGCTTGCAGCCGGTGGCGTTGAGAAAAGCCGCATCCAGTATCTTGGTAGCGGACAGTGGGACAACAAGAGCATCCTCGGCAATGCCGCCTTGTCCGGCGGTTGGTATCCTTCACCCGATCAGGAAGGATTTAAACAGTTTGCCAGCCGATACAGAGCCGCCTATGGCAGCGAGCCGCCCAGAAACGCGACATTGGCATATGATGCCACAATTCTTGCTGCAGGACTTGTCCGCAGTGCCGGTCCGCAACGCTTCAGCCAGCAGGTTCTAACCAGCCGGGATGGATTTCTTGGCATTGATGGTGTGTTCCGGTTCAGACCGGATGGCCTGATTGAACGCGGTCTCGCAGTCTATGAGGTCACTGGCAGCGGCTCCAGAGTGATCAGCCCAGCGCCCAGATCTTTCAGCGCAGCGAGTTACTAGAACACTCTGATTTCAGGGCGGACAGACACATGCCCGTCCGGGCGCATTACATATCGCTACAGATATTTGGTCCTGCCCTGTTCAGTCTGTATCTCACCGACTGACCCGGATGTTCGGCCAGATCCACAGCACCGCCGCACTGTTCTGTTTCACCGACCATCAGATAATCTGTTTCAAACGTCAGCCCGGCGCCATCCTGCTTGACGAGGCGCATCTGTCCACCATCGCATTCGACACCGCAGGTTGGCGCACCACCCGAATTTGAAAAGCAAACAAGATATTGTTTCATTTGCTTGTTGCCATGACCATCTCGGCCTGCATGCCCCTGATTGGCAAACTGCACTTCCATCGCGGCATGGCGTTCATTTCCGCTGTCGTAAATCTTCAGCCGCATCGCAGAAACCACCTGATCGGGGTTTTCTTTCAAATGATCGCGCGAATAGTCTCGGTGATAACAGCCCTGTTCGGGCGCACCTTTTGCAAACGACGGTGCCGCGATCAGCATCCCACCGAAGATAAGCCCAATTGCTGAAAAGCCGCTTGAAACCTTGATGACCATGACACTTTCTCCGGTTCTCGACATTAATCTTTTCCTGCACTAATTATAGCAAAAGTCCCCGATATCCCTATGATGTCTTTCGCTATCATGCTGTTGCGGTAGCAGTTTTTCGAGGGTTCCATGCTTGATGGCAAGCGCATTCTACTGGTGATCGGCGGCGGTATCGCTGCCTATAAATGTCTGGATCTTATCCGACGTTTGCGGGAACGGGGTGCGAAAGTGCGACCCGTCATGACGCGGGCTGCGACAGAATTTGTCACACCCCTTTCCGTGGGGGCGCTGGCAGCCGACAAAGTATTTATCGACTTGTTTGACCGGGAAGATGAACAGGATGTCGGACACATTCGGCTTGCGCGGGCTGCAGACCTGATCGTGGTTGCACCCGCAACAGCCGACCTCATGGCGAAAATGGCAACCGGCCTTGCCAACGATCTTGCGTCGACCATTCTGCTCGCCGCCGGATGCCCCGTTCTGATTGCCCCGGCAATGAACCCACATATGTGGGACCACCCGGCGACGCAGCGCAATCGGCAGACCCTTGAACTTGACGGTATTTCATTTGTTGGACCGGGCACCGGTGAAATGGCGGAAAGCGGAGAGGCTGGCGAAGGACGGATGGCGGAACCGCTCGACATTATTGATGCCATTGATCAATTGCTGAAAACCAAAACAGGGCCTTTGAGCGGCAAACATGTTCTCATCACATCGGGCCCGACACATGAGCCAATCGATCCGGTCCGGTACATCGCCAACCGCTCTTCAGGCAAACAGGGGCATGCGCTGGCCCAGGCGGCAGAAAATGCAGGCGCAAACGTAACGTTGATTTCCGGTCCGACGGATCTTGCGGACCTGCCATCAGTGCGCACAGTTCACGTCGAAACTGCTAGCGAAATGCTGGCTGCCGTCGAAAATGCTCTCCCGGCCGATGTGGCCATCATGGCTGCGGCAGTTTCAGATTGGCGCGCTGCTGCCACGCATGATGAAAAAATCAAGAAGGACGGATCCGGCCGGCCGCCAACACTCGCTTTCGTCGAGAACCCCGATATTCTATTCACGGTTGGACACCACCCGACACACAGGCCATCGCTTGTTGTCGGATTTGCCGCTGAGACGGAAAACCTGATTGCCAATGCCAGTGCAAAACTGGCCCGCAAAGGCGCAGACTGGATTATCGCCAATGATGTCAGTCCGGAAACCGGCGTCATGGGCGGAGATGCCAACACCGTGCGCGTGGTTCGCAAGGACGGCATTGATAGCTGGCCGAAAATGTCAAAAATCGAAGTTGCCAGCCAACTTATCGAAGAAATCGGCGGGGCGTTAACCCGTCGCTGAATTTTCGTGCTGGATTTTGTGATCGAATCCTGCGAGCAAAAACCGTTATTTGACAGCGCAGGAACGTCGCCTTGACCGTCACGATCAAATTACAGAAGCTGCCGCATGGACGCGATCTGCCTCTGCCGAACTATCAGACAAAAGAAGCTGCCGGTATGGACCTGTTGGCAGCGTTGCCTGATGATCAGCCCCATACGCTCAATCCCGGCGAGCGAACGCTGGTTCCGACAGGCCTATCCATGGCCTTACCGGTGGGATATGAAGCACAAATCCGACCCCGATCGGGCCTCGCGGCCAAACACGGCATCACTTTGCTGAATTCGCCGGGTACAATTGACTCCGATTATCGCGGCGAGATCAAAGCGATTTTGATCAATCACGGTTCCGAACCCTTTGAAATAACGCGTGGAACCCGAATTGCACAAATGGTCATCGCACCGGTATTGCAGGCAGTTCTGGAAGATGTTGAGACGCTTGAGGAAACGGAGCGCGGCGCCGGTGGATTTGGATCAACCGGAACAAGCTGACTACAGCGCATCCCGGAAAGGTTGAAACACCTTTTCGATAAGGATACGCGATAAAACAAAGACTTGGAGCATTTCCAGCGATTCAACAATCGCTGGAAATGCTTTAGTTGTGTTGAATGTCAAGAATCCAGGGAGCGTTTAGCGAAATCAATGTTGGTCATATTTGATTGTGATGGTGTTCTCGTTGACACGGAACCGATGTCAAACGACATTCTGCTCGAGGCACTGGCCAAAGAAGGATTGACGTTATCGTACGAAGAGGCTCGGGAAAAGTTCGTCGGCCGATCCATAGAGAGCATCCAAAAAATGGTTGAAAACACACTGGGCCGAACCCTGGGAGATCGTTGGTGTGATGACATACGCTCTTTGACAGAAAAAGCTTTTGAAGAGGTCGGCGTTGATGCGATTCCCGGCGTCAGGACACAGATCGAGCGATTGATAGAAAACAACATTCCCTACTGTGTCGCATCCTCGGGCCGCATTGGGAAAATGCACATCTCTCTTGGACAGGCTGGATTATTGCCGCTTCTCAAAGATGTTCTGTTTTCTGCGACCATGGTTGAGCGCGGCAAACCACATCCGGATCTGTTTCTGCATGCTGCCCGCCAGATGGGGTTTGAACCGAAAGAGTGTGTTGTGATCGAAGACAGCCTGCCAGGTGTTCAGGCAGCGGGCGCTGCCGGCATGCGCGCTCTGGCGTACATTGGCGACCCGGCCTCCGACGCAACTGCGTTGCAGGCCCTGGGAGCAGAGTTGCTGACCACGATGGATGAGTTGGAAAACCGGCTGGCCTTGAGCGCACCGGCTTGAGAACGGTCGTGGGCGAACTATAAAAGATAGGGCCCTAATCAAAAAACCTTAACATACTACGAAATATACTTTTTTATACGCGACGCATTGCCACCCGTTCGATACGGTGGCTGGCATGTTTGGTCAGAATGAGGTTGGCACGCGGTCGCGTGGGCAATATATTTTCGTGTAAATTTTCCAGGTTGATATTGGTCCATAAATCGTTGGCGATCGCCAGCGCTTCGCTGTCGGAAATCTTCGAGTAGCGGTGAAAATAGGACCCCGGGTCGCGGAACGCCGTTTCCCGAAGCCGCATGAACCGTTCCACATACCAATTGTGCAGAACAGTTTCTTCCGCATCAATGTAAATGGAGTAGTCAAAAAAGTCGGAGACGAACGGTATCGCCTTGCCGTCCTTGGGCAGTTTTGCAGACTGCAGAACATTCAGGCCTTCAACGATCAGAATATCCGGCCGATCGATGGTCACCTGGTCGCCCGGCATAACATCATAATAAAAATGGGAATAAACCGGTGCGACCACATTGCGCTGACCGGCTTTGATATCTGAAAGAAAACGCAAAAGGAGCGCCCGGTCGTAACTTTCCGGAAATCCCTTGCGACGCATCAGGTTTTCTTCCATCAGCACCGCATTGGGATATAGAAACCCATCGGTCGTAATCAGATCGACTTTGGGGCTCGCCGGCCATCTTGCAAGCAGTGCTTTCAGCAACCGCGCCGTCGTCGACTTTCCACCGGCCACGGATCCGGCGACACCGATAATAAAGGGCGCCTTTTGTTCCCTGACATTGAGAAAACGGCTCATCAAGCCATGCAGTTTGTCGGTGGCCTCGACGTAATATTCCAACAAGCGAGACAGAGGCAGATAAATCGATTCTACCTGATCCAGAGACACTGGATCGTTCAGACCCTGAAGTCTTTCCACTTCCTCAGCGGTCAGTGTCATCGGCGTGCCTGCGCGAAGAGCCGCCCACTGTTCCTCAGTGAAGATCCTGTATGGCGAAAGGTCGCCATCAAAATTACGCCGCTGATCCATCAGCATGCCGTCAGCTGTTGCTGCCCTTCATTGTTCGGACTTGGGCCACTGCCCTTGTCCATCTACCTCACGCCCAATGGCTGGCCCCATCAACGGGACGCCTTCTCTTCAAGCCCGGTCTGGCTCGTTCGCCGTGCCAACTCCTGCATCACCTTGTTCAGACTGACGTCCGAAACCTCAAGTAACACAAGGAGATGATAAAGAACATCTGCCGCTTCGCCAACCAATTCTTCTTTATCACCTTGCACCGCAGCAATGGCGGCTTCAACCGCCTCCTCGCCCAGCTTTTGCGCACATTTGGCTGAACCCTTCTGAACAAGAAGCCGGGTATAGGATTTCTCATCATCAGATTGCGCCCGGCGTTCGATAATTTCCGCCAGATCGGAAAGGGTAAAATCGCTCATGATTGGTTCCCGGTTTGCCGTGACTTCGGCCTTCATGGATCCAGCCGCATGGCAATACCGGCCTGGTCCATATGAGTTTTTGCCTGGTTAATCGAATATTCGCCGAAGTGAAATATCGAGGCAGCCAACACCGCTGTAGCATGGCCGCCACGGATCCCCTCAACCATATGGTCAAGCGTCCCTACACCACCCGAGGCAATCACCGGCACAGGAACGGCATCCGCGATCGCGCGAGTCAGTGCAATGTTATAGCCAGACTTCGTTCCGTCCCGATCCATGGAGGTTACAAGCAGTTCTCCCGCGCCCAGCGCCACCACTTCCTTTGCGAACTCTATCGCATCGATACCGGTTGCCTGACGTCCGCCATGGGTAAATATCTCAAAGCGAGGTCCGTCCGGTCCGTCGGCCACCTGTTTGGCATCGATCGAGACAACGATGCACTGACTGCCGAATTTTTCGGCAGCCTGTTTGACAAATTGCCGATCTTTTACGGCGGCGGTATTGATCGACACCTTGTCTGCACCGGCTTTCAGGAGATCGCGGATATTTTCAACCGTCCGAATGCCACCACCGACGGTAACGGGCATAAAGCACTGCTCAGCCGTTTGGCGCACGACATCAAGAATCGTCCCGCGATTTTCGTGACTGGCAGTGATATCCAGAAAACACAGTTCGTCAGCACCGGCCGCATCATAGGCCTTGGCTGCTTCGACTGGATCACCGGCATCGATAAGGTCAACGAAATTGACCCCCTTCACGACCCGTCCATCCTTGACATCAAGGCAGGGTATGACACGTGCTTTCAACATTATTGAACGCCTTCCGCCTTACGGATCAAAGCCATCGCTTCACCGGGATCAAGTCGACCATCATAAAGAGCCCGACCGGAAATTGCCCCTTCAAGTACAGTATAGTCGGGTTCCAACAACCGCTTGACGTCGTCTAACCCTGCAAGACCACCGGATGCTATGACCGGAATAGTCACTGCTTGTGCGAGAGCGAGTGTTGAAGGAAAATTGAGCCCCTTCAACACACCATCACGGTCGATATCGGTATAGATTATTGCTGCGACGCCGGCGTCCTCAAATTGTCTGGCAAGATCAATGGCCGTGAGTTCCGACGTTTCCGCCCAGCCTTCAACGGCAACATACCCGCCCTTGGCATCGATCCCAACAGCGACACGGCCCGGAAAGGCCTTGCAGGCCTCTTTTACCAGTTCCGGATCACGCACTGCGACCGTTCCCAGAATGACGCGTGCAATCCCCTTTTCCAACCAGTTCTGAATATGCGCCATGGTGCGGATGCCGCCACCCAGTTGAACCGGGTTGCTGGTGCTGGCCAGAATCGAATCAACCGCCGCACCGTTCCGGCTTTCGCCAGCAAACGCGCCATCAAGATCGACCACATGGAGCCATTGAAAACCCTGATCTTCAAATTGACGCGCCTGAGCACCAGGGTCGTCATTGAAAACGGTCGCCTGATCCATATCGCCCAGTTTCAGGCGCACGCACTGGCCACCTTTCAGATCAATGGCCGGAAAGAGTATCGTCATGACAACCCGCCTCAGACACCTTCGACGATGACAATATCAGCATCGGAATATTGCTGACGTAGCGCCAAGGCTTCTCTGTATTCCTCAGAATTGTAGCAGTCGAGCGCCTGCTGATAGCTGTCGAATTCAAGCACCACGTGCCGATCACGAATCGGACCTTCAGGTCCGGTGCACGCGCCACCGCGAACCAAAAACCGAGCGCCATATTTCTCAAATGCGCGTTTGTTGGCAGCGACGTAGTTCGGATACCCATCCGCATCAGTGACGGTTACATGAACCATCCAGTAGCCTTTTTTCATTACCCGTCTCCGGTTCGTTTGATTGGAAACCCGCTACGGCGTCCAAGTCAAAAAATTGGCAATCAGCTGCAGTCCAAGTTTCTGGCTTTTCTCCGGATGGAATTGAGTTCCAACCAGATTGTCGCGGCCAACGATGGCTGTAAACGTCCCCGCATACTCGAATGTCGCCAGAACGTGCGCGGGGTCTTCCGCAGCAAGATGATAGGAATGTACGAAATATGCATGGAGACCCGTCGGACCGGTATCGATGCCGGACAAAATGGCGTGGTCATTGGCGACGTCAATCGTGTTCCAGCCCATGTGCGGAATCTTGAGATCAGGATCCGAAGGTTTCATGGCGGTGACATCACCCGGTATCAAACCGAAGCCCTGAGTCACGTCATGCTCAAGCCCGCGGGAGGCCATCAATTGCATACCGACGCAGATGCCCAAAAAAGGCTTCCCGCCGTCAATAACCGCCTCACGCAGCGCATCAACCATACCATCGACCGCATGCAACCCGCGCCGACAATCTGCAAAGGCGCCCACACCCGGCAGTACGACGCGATCCGCTTTTCGAACCTGATCGGGATCAGCTGTCACCACAATCGGGTCATTCCGCCCGGTTTCCCGTGCAGCCCGCTCAAAGGATTTGGCAGCCGAGCGAAGGTTACCCGACCCGTAGTCAATAATTGCAACACTCATCGTGTGGTCTCTGGTGTGGGAAACAATCCAATCACCTCGTCATCGCCGGAATGCATCCGGCGTGACCCAAGGGCAGGAATTTTCAATGCTGTTGCGGGGGTCGCCATCGGAGCCATTGTGGGAGCCATCGCAGGGTCTGTCGCGGAGGTTGAAACTGATCTCCTTGCCTCTCCCTGGCCTGCCGTGTTCCAGGTGGAAAAGAACCGCGCCTCGCACTCGTCGAGGTTTGATCCGGCCACAACGCCCGCAAAGTGCCAGCCCTTTCTCTCCAGAGACCAGCGCTTGAGTTCGTTCGCTTCAAATGCAAACAAGAGCCCGAAACACGTTGCCACAATGCCAGGCGCCAGGCCGGGAATGAAATAGGCACCCGTTTCAAGCGCGACTGCAATTGCCAGATAGCCCAAAAAAACCCACCACATACGATTCCATAAAATCCAAAGGATCGGAATGAGCAGTGCGCCCCATGAGAACCCATCTCGAATAAAAGTCACGTTACCGGAATCCTTAAGAGCATCTCCGGAGGTGGGCGGAACAAGAACCGAATAAATCGCCATAGCGCGTCCTAGCCCCCCAACTGACCTTTAGTCGTTGGAATTCTGTCCTGCTGCCGGGGATCAACGGCTATTGCCTGCCGCAAACACCGCGCAACTGCCTTGAAGCACGTTTCGGCAATATGGTGTCCGTTGGAGCCGTGAAGATTGGTGATGTGGAGCGTGATACCGGCATTCATGGCGAGAGCCTGGAAAAATTCCTGAAACAATTCCGTATCAAAATCACCGACCTTCTGGTTGGGAAACTCGACCTGCCAGACAAGAAAAGGACGGCCTGATACATCAATTGCACAGCGGGTCAACGCTTCGTCCATCGCCAGATGTACATCGGCATAGCGATTGATACCCGTCAGGTCACCCAATGCCTGTTTGAGCGCCTGTCCAAGCGCAATACCGACATCTTCGGCCGTATGGTGAAAATCGATATGTGTGTCGCCGTTGGCTTTTATGGTCATGTCGATCAGTGAATGGCGCGACAACTGTTCAAGCATGTGATCGAGAAAACCAATGCCGGTCGTCACCTGGTAGGCGCCCGTGCCATCCAGGGATACGGTAAGGTCGATTTCCGTCTCTTTGGTCTTCCGCGTTATGCTCGCCTGACGCATTGCTGCTTCCAGTTCTGCCCGTGGTGCTTCTCATTCTTCAGCACGAAGTCTGCAGATCCTTGTCCAGATCCATCAAACAGCGTGTCCCGACGCGCCGTTTTAACAGGCACTTACCGGGAAAGAAACACCAAACAGCCAGCCGAAGGCCAACAAAGAGTTGTGTAATGCCTGTATCCAGTCTCGCTACCGGTGCACAAGGATGATAGTCATTGTCAGCTGTCACGCAGGAGGCTCTACCGATGAATTTTGCACCCCAGTCCGCCAAAGACCGGCTGATCCTGCCGCTGGATGTACCGACAGTTGCTGAAGCACGCTCAATTGTAGCCGAAACACACGATAGTGTCGGGGTATATAAAGTGGGGATGCAGCTCCAGTTCGCCGGCGGGCTTGCCTTCGCACAGGAGCTGGCGAAGGAGGGACACAAAGTCTTTCTGGATGTAAAACTTCTGGATATCGACAATACAATCGAAAAAGCCGTCGAAAATATCGCCCGAATGGGCGTTACGTTCGTAACGATCCACGCCTATCCCAAAACCATGCGCGCTGCGGTTCATGCGCGCGGCAATGCGTCCATGTGCCTGCTTGGCGTCACCGTTCTCACCTCCATGGATGATGAAGATCTTGCCGCTGCCGGTTATTCAACCAAGGTCGATGATCTCGTGAAGTCACGCTGCGTCGGCGCAAGGGCTGCAGGCATGGGCGGCATCGTTTGTGCGGCACCCGAAGTCAGCGCGCTGAGAGAACTTGCAGGTCCGGACATGGTGCTGGTCACACCGGGCATCCGCCCAGCCGGAAGCGAGATCGGCGATCAGAAACGCGTCGCAACGCCCGGAGATGCCATCCGTGCGGGTGCTGATTACCTGGTGGTAGGAAGGCCCATCACTCAGGCAAACAATCCCGGTGCTGCAGCAGCACGGGTTGTTGGAGAGATCGAAGCGGCGCTGTGATCCGCGCAAAAGACTTCGGGTATGCGGTTTCTGTCGTCTGGAAAATCAATCACGGAGGCGGCCGGTAAAGTTGTTTTCACCTTACCGGCCCCTGAGGTTGCCGGGCGTTAATTCAACGATTTTACCATCATTTCCGCATGCCCTTCATGGGCCTTGAATATACCTAGACCCGTCTCGAACAATTCTTTCACTTCCGCATTTTCGATATTGGGAATGAACGCATTTTCCACCAGATCATTGACGGCTTTGTGGTAGGCGAGCTCATTTTCAGCGTAGCGTTTGTCGAATTCGGCACCACGTAACTTGCTCATCTCATCAACAAGTTTCTCAGCATTTTCCTGAAGACTTTGACTGAGAAAATTGTCCTGAGGATCCGCACCCAACTTTGCCAGCAAGGCGAGCGCCTGTTCGTTGACCGCCGTATGGTCATTGATCATCGCCTCGGCAAATTCATGGATATCGGGGTTTTTTGATATGGCTAATGCCAAATGTGCATAGCGGATGTCGATATTGTCGGCCACATACGCAACATGTGCGATCTCAAGATCGTTGAGATCTGAGGGTGATTGTGCCAGCGCGTTGGAAGAAAATAGTGATATCGCCATACCAGCGACCAGGAGCAATCTGTTGACCTTCATTTCCGTTTCCCTTCGTTGAAGACGTTAATCTGCACACCGGAGATCCCGACCTGCTAAAGTCATTGAACACAATACTTCCCAATTGATGAATGACAGAAAGTCCAGATTTCTTGCTCGATCGTACGGATTGTTTGAATTTATCGAACTATGCGATAATGTTGCTCATCAAGATTGTGAGCTGATATGGATTTTCTGAGCGATATTCTTTCCAGGATGAGATTGTCCGGCACCCTGTATTTTCGGACATCGTTCACTTCACCGTGGAGCATTCGCGTGCCGTCTTTTCATCGGGTGGCGCGATTTCATTTTGCACATAAGGGGCGCTGCCTGGTTCGTATCAGTAGCGAGGAAGCACCCGTCCTGCTGGAACAGGGCGATCTGATCATCATCATGCGCGGTGCGGCACACACTTTGTATTGCGACCCGAAAACTGAACATCAGGCCGTTCAGCTTGACCGGGTTATCGAAAAGTCAGGTTTCACCGGAAGCGGTGCCCTGGTTTACGGCGACTATGGTACTGATCACGAGACGCAACTGGTATGCGGGCATTTTGCTTTCAGCAATGACGCACATCACCTGCTCATTGACGCCCTTCCATCCCATATCCACATCAAGAATTATGGGGAACAAGCCGGACTTTGGATGGAAAGTACGCTGAAGGTAATCGGTCACGAGGCCGGCCGGGGGAAAATGGGAAGCGATCTGATTGCTCTCAAGCTATCCGAAATCATTTTCGCTCAGGCGCTGCGAACATATTTGGAAAATATTGATCCCGGCACCCCTGTCCTGGCCGGATTCGCAGATCCCAGCCTCTCCAAATCTCTGAGTGCCGTTCATCGGGAGCCGGGGCATCCATGGACGCTCGAAAAACTGGCCTCGCTGGCAGGAATGTCACGCACGGCCTTTTCAACCAGGTTTTCGCAACTCATGACAATGACCCCGCTCAACTACATCACGCATTGGCGCATGCAGGTGGCGCGCGAAGAATTGGTAAACTCAGATGATGCCATCATCGAAATTGCCGAGAAAGTCGGGTATCAATCCGAAGCGGCGTTCAGTCGCGTATTCAAGAAACATCACACACACGCCCCAGCGACCTATCGTCGGCAGGCGCACATACCGCAATGAGCGCTGATGCGGGTCCAAACATGATCTGCTGTGGCCTTTGCACCAAAGGCATTAGACCGCAACGATGTCCTGAAAGGATTTCATATGAAGAGTTCAGTGGTCCTCTATACTCTGGCAACAGGAAAGGAAGAGGTCGTCATTGCGACTGACGACCTCATAGAGGCACCAAACTGGTCGGTGTGTGGCTCCTATCTCGTGCTGAATGGCAACGGGTTGATTTATCGATTGGATCTCAACGGAGACGGACAGCTTCATCAAATCGACACCGGTGACATGACCAGATGCAACAATGATCATGGGATCTCACCTGATGGAAAAACACTGGTGATTAGCGACAATGGTGCGGATGGTGGGTCGTGCATTTATACGGTGCCCATCGAGGGAGGCACACCGAAACGGATCACTGAAAAGACACCGTCCTACTGGCATGGATGGTCGCCTGATGGGCAGACACTGGCCTATACGGCTCGACGCGACGGCGTCTTCAATATTTTCACAATCGGTATCGATGGAGGGGATGAAACGCAGCTGACTTTCGGCCCCGGACATCGGGACGGACCAGACTACACGCCGGACGGAAATTGGATCTGGTTCAATTCCGATCATCATGGAAAAACACCGGATCTGTGGCGCATGCGGACCGATGGCACCGGTCTGGAACAGATGACGGATGACGCTTCCGTAAACTGGTTTCCGCACCCCTCTCCCACCGGAGACGTTGTTCTCTATCTTGCCTATCCATCAGACGTTGAGGGACATCCGCGCAACAAAAACGTCGAGCTTAAACTGATGCCTGCCGAGGGTGGACAGGCACGCACAGTTGCACGTTTCAACGGCGGGCAAGGCTCCATCAACGTGCCCAACTGGGCACCCGATGGGAAACGATTTGCTTATGTGCGTTACGAGAAGAATTGAGGTTACCAGGCTCAAATCCGCGCATCCGGTTTTCTTAAATCGGAATATGCGTTAGATCTCACCCACAAATTCTAAATTTGGTTGAGATTATTATGTCGGCAATTTTAAAGTTTATTTCGCTGAACCTGTTTCTGGTATTTTTGCATGCGACGGATGCTTGGGCACAAGCTGCGCAGACGAAATTGGTCCCGAAATGCACAGGCGCTTTTCATCTATGCGGTTTCATAGATCGCAATTCAGGCAATTGGGTCATCGGCAACAGATTCGAGAGGGTTTTTCCGTTCAGCGAAGGTTTGGCCCTCGTTCAGATCAATGGTCGTTATGGATTCATCGACAGAAACGGCATGGTTGTCATCCAACCGAAGTTTGAATTGAGCGGGGGTTTTAAGCATGGTCTTGCCGAAGTCATAGTAAACCGAAAAGCAGGGCTAATCGATCAGAACGGCAGCTTCGTACTTGAGCCGAAATTCGCTAGAGCGGTGGTTATTACCAAGGACTTTTTCCTTATACGGCACGGTGAAGTAGCAAGCCGTTTTATTGAAGGTGCCAGTAGGGTGTTCCCAGCCAGCAGGTTTTACCCGAATGTGCCAGGACCAAGAGCTATTCATCCACGTGGTTTCAACAGCAATCATTGGCAGGTTTATGATCGCGAAAACGGTTTGATTTCGGATCTTTTCGACCTTGGTGACAAAGTTGGAAGTAATCGAAGTCAACTCAGATGGGCGGTTCCCGATCCAGAAAGCGATGGAAAATACCGTTTGTTGGACATCGATGGAAAGTGGGCGCTTAAGCCGCAGTTCTCAGATGAAAGAAATTCCCTCGGAGATTACATCCCGATCGTCAGCAGCAATGGGAGGGCAGGAGCGCTTAATAAGCATGGCAAGGTCGTCGTTCCACCAAAGTATGACAACCTGACATTCAACAAAGATGGATATTTCATCGCCCGTTCCGGCACACGGTTAACTCTGATTGACGCAGCCGGCGTCCCTCTTTCCAAATCTTGGTTTAAAGAGTTTGAACCGGCGGCCGCTCCCTTTTCTGCAAGAGCCTTTTGGATTGATCGGTGGGTCAGTTTCGACAAGAACTGGCAGAAAATACCCGACCAACTTGAAGGCAGAATAATGTGGCACTGCCCTCAGGGTCTGACGATCTTGTTAAAATCAGGAAAATATCAGCTAGAAACCAGCGATGGTCCAATTGTAGCAGGCTTACTGCTAGATCACGTTGGCACAGTATCCAATACTCATCTGGCTCAGGAATATGTGGAAAAGGACAAACAGCGACCGGATTGCCAGTCTTCCATCAAACTCAGACTCGGAAATAAAAAGGGGATAGTAAAACCTGACGGGAAACTACTTGCCTACCCTATCTACGACTACATATCCGATTTCCGAAACGGTTATGCAATAATCGGACTTGATCGCAAGTACGGACTAATTGACTCCCAAGGCCAAGTTACCTTGCCGCCAATCTATCGGCAGATTAACAGAACCAAGAAATATGATGTTTTTCTGGTCGTGATGGATAAGGAACCTCTCTGGATCGATCCATATGGAAGAGCAGAAGAAAAAGTCGCTTCTGAAGAGCGAAAAAGGCCGACGATTTCACCAGCTGAGGAGAACCGCTCAGATGCTCTAAGGTGCGGAAGCGGGAGTTTCGTTTTTCAATCCGGTAATTTATGGGGAATCAAAGGAGAAAACGGAGACGTTGTCCTTGCACCGAACTATCGCGCAGTAACATGTTTCCTAAATGGAGTTGCGTGGGTGGCTAACGATAAAAAGAGATTGTGGTGCCCTATTGGACCAGATGGAATAGAGCGCGATTATCCTACCTGCGAAATATATATTTCAACAAAAAAATTCTCAGAAAACAATGTCTATATAAATCCGCCTCGTATTCAGGGATCATTCAGTGCCGACCCATACGAAAGTAGCGTTCTCTGGAACCGAGCATTCAGAGAATACGGCCTCGGAAAACGCGATGCGCCACCAAAATTTATGCCCAACGGAGGTACCCGGTTTTGACGGGTTTGCCAAAATTATAAGGCATTTAGCACACCTAACTCCTGTTAATGCGCTTCGTCCCAATTCTCCGCCGCTCTTGCATCCACCTGTAGCGGTACATGCAGCTTGATAGCAGGCATCGGTGCATCGATCATGGTTTTTGAGACGACGGCCATCGTTTCTTCCACTTCCGCATCCGGCACTTCGAAAATCAATTCGTCATGGACCTGAAGCAACATCAGAGCGCTGAGTTTGGCTTTGGCCAGCACAGTGTCCATGCGAACCATCGCGCGGCGGATGATGTCGGCAGCTGAGCCCTGGATGGGGGCGTTGATGGCGGCGCGTTCGTAGAAAGCGCGGTGGTTGGGGTTCTTGGTGTTGATCTCCTCGTAATGGGCTTTGCGACCGAAGATTGTTTCGACATAGCCGTTCAGGTGAGCCGCTTTTTTCGTCTCCTCCATATAGTCGCGGATGCCGGGGAAGCGTTCGAAGTACTTCTTGATATAGTCGCTGGCCTCGCCGCGCCCGATGCTGAGCTGGTTGGCAAGTCCGAAAGCAGAAATGCCATAGATAATGCCGAAATTGATCGCCTTGGCCCGGCGCCTGACCATCGGATCCATGCCTTCGATCGGCACGCCAAACATTTCCGAGGCCGTCATGGCGTGGATATCAAGACCATCGGCAAATGCCTGCCGCAGTTGGGGAATATCGGCGATATGGGCAAGGACGCGCAATTCGATCTGACTGTAGTCAGCGGACAACAGCTTTGTGCCCGGTAGACTGACAAACGCCTGCCGGATCTTCCGCCCTTCCGCTGTTCGAACCGGAATGTTTTGCAGGTTAGGATCCGATGAGGACAGGCGGCCGGTTGTCGTTGAGGCAAGTGCATAAGAGGTGTGCACGCGCTTGGTTTCCGGATTGATAAAGCCGGGCAACGCGTCCGTGTAGGTAGACTTCAGCTTGGAAAGCTGACGCCAGGCAACGATTTTTGACGGTAGTGTGTGCCCTTCCGCCGCCAGATCTTCCAACACGGTTGCGGAAGTCGACCAGGCGCCTGTCTTGGTTTTCTTGCCGCCGGGCAGACCCATTTTTCCAAACAGGATTTCGCCAAGCTGCTTTGGCGAACCGACATTGAAACTCTCACCGGCCAGTTCATGAATTTCTGATTCCAGTGCCGCTGCGCCTTGGGCAAAGTCACCCGACAGGCGGGAGAGCATTTGCCGGTCGACGCTGATACCCCGACTTTCCATGCGTGCCAGCACCGGTACCAGCGGTCTCTCCAGCGTTTCATAAACGGTGGTGACGCGATCCGCGACCAGGCGCGGTTTCAAAATTTTCCAAAGTCTAAGGGTCACATCGGCATCTTCGGCGGCGTATTCCGTCGCTTTGTCGATAGGCACCTTGTCAAAGGTGATCATCGATTTGCCGGATCCCGCTACTTCCTTGAACGGGATCGGTTTGTGACCCAGCCAGCGCTCTGAAAGCGCATCCATGCCATTGCCGCCTCTGCCCGCATCAAGCGCATAGGAAATCAGCATGGTGTCGTCAAAGGGTGCAACCTCGATGCCGTGCCGCTTCAGGACGAGCCAGTCATATTTCAGATTTTGCGCGATCTTCAGAACGGAAGGGTCTTCCAGCAGGCTCTTGAGTGCTTCAAGTGCTTCACCGAGCGGGATCTGGCCTTCGCACAACCCGCCACCACCCAGCAGATCGCCTTCGCCATCAACATGCTGCAGCGGAATGTAACAGGCCTTTCCGGGCACGACTGACAGGGATACCCCCACCAAATCCGCCTGCATTGCGTCCAGAGACGTGGTTTCCGTATCGACCGCCACCAGGCCTTGCTCTGTCGCTTCAGCGATCCAGACGTTGAGCTGATCGAGCGTGGTTACAGTCTCATAGACGGACGCATCCAGCGGTATCTTTGCAATCTCTGCGGTGTTTCGCGCCACGAGGGATGCAGGTGTCAGGTCGCCTGCCGATCGCGCTTCTTCTTCCGCCGCTTTCTCCGGTGCTTCCCAACCTTTTATCGCCAGCTCAACCGCCTCAACTGCTGCCTGATCAACCTCCGCCTGCTCAGCGACGCGCCGGGTCAGCGTGCTGAACTCCATCGCCTTGAGAAAGGCGACAGCCTGTGGGCCATCAAGATCCTGCACCGCCGTCTCTTCAAGCGGCACTTCGACCGGGACCTCCTGGGACAATGTCACCAGCTTGCAGGAGATGCGTGCCTGCTCCGCAAACTCGATCAGATTTTCGCGACGCTTGTTCTGTTTGATTTCCGAGGCGCGGCTCAGCAGCGATTCCAGATCGCCGAATTCGTTGATCAATTGCGCCGCTGTCTTGATGCCGATACCCGGAACGCCCGGTACATTATCCACCGAATCCCCGGCAAGAGATTGCACGTCGATCACGCGATCCGGTCCAACACCGAATTTCTCTTCCACTTCCGGTGCCTCGAAGCGCTTATTCTTCATCGTATCGACCATGGCCACGCCAGGCCGGATCAACTGCATCAGATCCTTGTCTGAAGAAATAATCGTGACGTCCGCGCCGAGATCCGACGCCTGGACCGCATAAGTCGCGATCAGATCGTCCGCTTCCCATCCAGGCTGCTCTATCGAGCTGACATTGAACGCCCGAACCGCATCACGAATCACACCGAATTGTGGTCGCAAATCTTCGGGCGGATCCGGCCGGTGGGCCTTGTACTGGTCGTAGATCTCATTGCGAAACGTTTTGGAAGAATGATCGAAAATCACCGCCAGATGGGTTGGAACCACATCCGCACGCGTCGGATCTCCCTCCTGCAGCAACTTCCACAACATGTTGCAAAAGCCCGACACGGCCCCAACAGGCAGGCCGTCTGACTTGCGTGTCAGCGGCGGGAGCGCGTGATAGGCACGGAAAATATAGGAAGACCCGTCGACCAGAAACAACTGGTCGCCGGATTTAAGCGGTTGGTTTGGATCACTCTCTGTCATGAACAGGACGATGCCGCGCAACCGTCCGTAATTCAAGAAAATCTTTGATCCTAGTGCCCTGAATCTGAGTTTCCTTGAGGCGGTTGCAGAAATAATGGGAGGAACTTCAATTCCCCACACTGGTTGCAACCAAATTGCTATCCGGTAGCGCTGTCCCTATTCGGCGGGTTCCATTTTGATCGACGCAGGCGCTGATCGATCCTTCAATTGCGCCCATTGGGGCCGTGTGAAAAGTAAGCGTCCCCACCCGGTCCAATTGATGAAGGCGAGCAAGAACAGCGGGCCGACAACACCGGCAGCCGTTACAAACATCGAGATGGTGCCGATATCGGTGATCACGCCAAGTTTCAGCAGAACTATTCGGCTAGCCGCCATGGGCAGGAAGAAGGACAGATAGATGACGATCGAATTCTGTCCGCAATAACGCAGAATGCTGAACCAATGGATCTTCGCCAGCAGAGCGGAAATATTGATCACGGCGACGGCACCGAGAGCACCAAGTCCCAGACTGATAATTGGCAGCATGGACCAGCCGATGTAAACCAGTGTGCCGTTAAACACGGCCCAGGCACACAGACCCGCAACAGCCAAAAGAACGTTGTCCTGTACCCAGTCTGCAAGGCGGAAAATTACCGGTGCGAACTGATAACCCGCAAAGAAAAACACAAATCGACTTGCCGATTCATCGATGATCAGCCACCCGGTATGAATAGGCAGGATCTGCAAGACTGCCGCAACTGCCAGAACCACCTGCCAGGGAACACCCGCCTGTCGCGTCAGTTTTGTGACCACGAAAAACAGCGGCAACAGATAGATGAACCACAGGGTTCCAAACGGCTCGATGTAAGCAAGAAAATATTGTTCCACAACACCGGACCAGCCCATCTCGGCTGCAAACCCAGGAGCCTTGGTCGCGAACTGGATCGTTACCCAGAGAACGTAAAAATAGGCGAAATGGACAACTTTCTTATCCAGATACGGTCGCCAGTTGCGGTCAATAACCCGGGCCAGGAACAGGCCGGAAATCATAAAGAAATCCGGCATCCGAAAAGGTTGTGCAAAGGCAACAAGCGCATGCATCCAGCCTTCTTCGCCAGCGGCTTTTTCAACACCCAGAGTTGAATGCATCATCACAACAAAGATAATGCAGAAACCTTTGGCATAATCGACCCAGTCGATTCTCGACTTCACAGCGTTCATCCGCTCGTTCCTCAGGACAGGCATGGAATTTATGCGCATCCTACAGAAACAGCGGTGCTGTCCCGTTAACACGGGTCATCAGATTATGTGCGTGGTTAATGGAGTCTAAGCCGTTAGGTAGACACCGGCGCGGCGTGTATCACCCGCACCGTCAAATCCGCCCTTTTCGTTGCGACTTACGGCGTGAACGCCACCGAAATACATCGAGGGTTTTTCCCAATACCTGTGGTGCTCGGGAAAGGCATCGACGAGTTTTGCCACCTCGCCTTCATTGTAGCCATTTTCATAATCGAGGAACGCCTTCTCCACATGCAGCCGCGGTGCGCACACTGCATCGGTCACGTGGCTTCCTTCGGCCAGCAAACGCAGAAGAACCTGAAAAATCGCCGTTCTGATCCTGTTGGACCCGCCCGATCCCAGCGCGATGATCGTTCCATCATCCTTTCTGACCAGCGTCGGGACCATCATCGACGACAGACGATGACCGGGAACCCAACTGTGAAATCCCTTTGGATTGACATCCTCCTCGCCCAGCATGTTGTTCGGCATAAATCCGAATTCCGGCAGTATCTCGCCATTACCTTCACCATTGGATACCGTGGTCGACGCGGCATTGCCCTCTGAGTCTATGACTGAAATGTGGGTGGTCCCGCGCTGCACTGTCTTGTTGATCAGCGTTTCCCGTGGCAACGCCGCAGCGCAAAGCCCTTCATAATCCTGCGGATCAAGATGCCATTGCCGATCTGTCAGCTCCATCGCCTCCGCAATTCTCAAAGGGTCGATAGTGTCGTGCTGCATACGCGCCAGCATGTTGCTGATCAGGGCGCCGCCCATTGACGGTGCGGGATTGAGTGCCAGCATCGCGCCGGCAAAAGAGGTCTTCAGAGGTGGTCGGTGGCGAACTTCATAGCGACGCAGATCCTCAACTGTGAGAAAACCTTCGCTGTCCTGTCCATCAAGGATTGCCTGTCCCAGTGGACCATCAACAGCGAAACGCACACCATCCTCGGCCAGTGCTTCGAACGTTTCTCCCAAGGCAGGGTTTTTATAGATGTCTCCCTGTTTGATCAGATCACCAGAGGGGGAAAACTGTTTTCTGGCTTCGGCGGAAAACGTCAGGATGGGTTTTACGATGGCGGCCAGTTCGGCCTGATATTTGGTGACCCGATGTCCGTTTTTAGCAATGGCAACGGCCGGTTCAATGAGCCGTCGCATCGGCAGCGAGCCCAAATGCTCCTGAATGAAAAAAAGGCCGGGGATCATACCCGGCGTCGCAATCGAGCCTTTGCCTATTTTGAAGCTCTGTGTTGCCGTTCCAAAATCCGCACTGACATCAACAAACTCCACCTCATCGGGATTGCGTTTGTTCAGGGGCGCGTCGGCAAAAAAATCGACTAGGTCCACCCGACGTCCGGCAGGACGCGCCATCAAAAACCCGCCACCGCCCAGCGAGCACAGAACCGGTTCAACGACGCTGGCGACCAGCAGACCGGCCACAATCGCATCAAACGCATTACCGCCATCAATCAGCACTTCCGTTGCTGCTTCAGCCGTTAACTGATGGCCCGCAGCAACGGCACCCCCGACTTTCATTCCATCTCTCCTGCCCTGGAATTCTTGCAGCCATCAAATGGTGGCATTGATCGAAATCTGATCGCCCCAAAACAACCGGGTTCGTGAGGCGTCCTCTTTCAATCTCTTTTATCTTCTATCCGGCCACCTGAAGATCGGGGATCATCTTTGTTCCATGGGGTCGAAGGATCCGTCGGCTTCTGAGCCCATTCGTCTTCATCCAGATCCACTACACCGTCTTTCGCACGATACTGTTCCGGGCGGCCGCCAGGCTGCACAATTGTTATATTCATGCGCTTTACAAAGAAACGCCACAGTGCGTGCCTGATGGGCGGTACAAACAGCAACAAGCCAATCGCGTCGGTAACAAATCCCGGAATGAGCAATAACAAGCCTGCCATCAGAATCATCGCACCATGACCAAGATCTTCGCCAGGAACGCGGCCAGCCTCCGTTTCTTTCTGGATTTTCTGTATCAGAGAGAAACCCTGGCTGCGCATCAGCGCGGTCCCGATCACGGCTGTGGCGATGGTGATCAGCAATGTCGGCACGATGCCGATTGCTCCACCGACCGCGATAAAAACCGAAATCTCAAGCGCCGGAATGACCAGAAATATCAGGAGAAGAAGGAGAAGGATCGGCATGGCTCTGTCGACTTTTTTTCAAATGTTGTTGATCAGCAAGTGGGCACCTTTAGTCCGAAATACCAGTTTCGACATCAAAGAAACGTCATCGAACGCTTATTTGTGTCATATTTTTCAAGCTTGATGCGATTTTAAGCGGGTCATCCGCCTAATTAATTCGCCGGGGGTTGCGCTTACCCTTTTATGCTGGTTCAAGAAACCTTACATAATCCCTACCAGTCTTTGTCGGATTTCTCAGGCAGCGACGAGAGGAAAATCTCTCCGACGTCGTTCAAGTAAATTCCGGTGAAGGTGGTTATGTCATTGCGAGTGTGCAATAACAGGATGTTATTGATAATCGATCCGTCCGGACTTAATACGGATCCGATACATCTCAGCGATAATTCTAATCTATTTGCGGGTATATTTACCCAAAGAATAGGAAACCGTTGAAAAAGTCAGCTCAATGCGGCATGGATCGCGGAGTGACGCTTGTGAGATATTTGGCCGGTCGGTGAGAAATGAACGAAATTTTTGACGTCTACAATATCATCTTTCTCGTGCTTGCCGTGGTGATATTTTTCCGACTGCGCAGCGTACTGGGCCGTCGGACGGGAAATGAACGCCCTCCCTACGATCCTTATGAAGCAAAAGAGGCGCAAAAAGATTCTACCGGCAGCAATGACAACGTTATTTCGCTGCCACGGCAGGACAATCAGGAAGCAGATGGCCCCGGCCATGAAGCGGATATCAACCGCATCGCACCTGATGGCTCCGCTCTCAATGAGGCGTTGAAAACGATTGTCGCGGCCGACCGTGGTTTTGATCCGGACAACTTCGTCAACGGCGCCAAGATGGCTTACGAGATGATCGTTACAGCCTTTGCAGAGGGTGATAGAAAATCCCTCAAGAACCTTCTGTCGAATGATGTTTATGAAGGATTTCTGTCGGCGATCGATGATCGGGAGTCTCGTAAGGAAACCGTTGAATCGACGTTTGTAGGTATCGAAAAGGCGGATATTGTCGAGGCGGCGCTGAAATCAGACACCGCCCAGGTCACGGTTCGTTTCAAGAGCCAGCTTATCTCAGCGACCAAAAATACTGATGGTGCGGTTATAGACGGCGATCCGAACCTAGTTACCGATGTCACGGATATCTGGACATTTTCGCGCGACGTATCTGCGAATGATCCCAACTGGAAACTGGTTGCTACGGAAGCAGCCGAATAAACCGGATTTTCAATTCCTGATTAAAATAGTTTTAGGCGGCCAGTTGGCCGCCTTTTATTTTTGAAGGAAGTTTTGGTCGATCAATCGGCCGTAATTAAACCTCAGGGGTCAATGTTGCCCTATCAAGTATCTCATCAATACGATACAGCGTATACCGGAGACGGTGAAACACTTATCCGACAGGGATAGGCGACAATACAAAGGCTTGGTTCATTTTTCGCAATTCAAAATTTGCTAGAATTGCCCTGGAAGCGAAAACTT
Organism: Stappiaceae bacterium; assembly: GCA_039976075.1. Taxonomy (GTDB): domain Bacteria; phylum Pseudomonadota; class Alphaproteobacteria; order Rhizobiales; family Stappiaceae; genus JBDWFY01. The sequence goes on along the minus strand of JBDWFY010000013.1, from coordinate 500,601 downwards.
GCTTGAGATGCTACGCCAATCTCGACGCCAAAAATGCACCGAATGATTGATCGAATACCATGTTTCAGCGTTTATCTTTCGACCAGATCCCCCGATGGCGCAACGACAGGCATGAAGAGGCACTTGAAGCCTTTCGCAGATCGGCACGATACGGGTTGCATAAACCTCCCAAAACCGGACGGCTGGGTGTTGCGGCAGACGCACTAAGGCCGATTTTTACCAGCGCCCTGGCGCTGGAAACGATCGATAGCGACACCGCGCGGTCGTTTTTTGAAACGCATTTCGTCCCGTATCTGATTAATAGACCCAGCCAAGGTTTCGTAACCGGCTACTATGAGCCGGAAATAGAGGGTTCAAGGGAGGAGCAGCCCGGTTTTGAAGCGCCGCTCTACAGGCACCCTCCGGAGTTGACAAAGATCGATCCCGATCGCCCTCCTGAAGGCATATCCAGCGGATTCGCTTTCGCACGCCGAACCGGCGAAATCTATAGCGAATATCATGACAGAGCAGCAATCGAAGACGGTGCACTGAGCGACCGAAAACTTGCGCTCGTTCATCTTCGCAGCAAGGTGGAAGCCTTCTTCGTTCACATTCAGGGATCTGCAAAAATCAAGTTGACCGACGGCTCGCTGATGCGGGTTACCTATTCAGGCAAGAGTGGACATCCCTATACACCAATCGGCAAATTTCTGATTGATGATGGATTGATTGACCGTAAGGCGATGACCGCAGATGCGCTGCGCTCATGGCTGGAAACAAACGGCAACGCCGCCAGCGCACTGATGAAAAAGAACCGGTCCTTTATATTCTTTAAGGAAGTTACTGGTATTTCCGATAGTGACGGGCCTGTCGCGGCAGGTGGTGTTCCACTAACCGCAGGGCGATCTCTGGCGGTCGATCGTCTGCTTCACACGTTTTCAACGCCTGTCTGGGTGTCATCGGATTTGTCTGATCTTGAAACTGCACATAGCCAGATGGGCATCGACCACGCATTTGATCGCCTAATGATCGCGCAAGACACCGGGTCGGCAATAATCGGACCCGCTCGAGGCGATTTGTTTATCGGCACAGGAAATTCGGCGGCGACGATTGCCGGTCAGATAAAACATGCCGCAACGGTCATTCTGCTGGTTCCCCATGGCCTCGATCTGACCGAGGTGTCCTAAATGACCGGCAAGGGAGGGCGACGGAAGCCTGGCCAGTTCAGTCCCGAGGATATGGACCTGTGGCGCAAGGTGACGGAGACGGTTGAACCTCTGCCTCAACACGCATCAAAACTCAAAGATCATGCGAAATCGGAAGAAAAGCACCCACCCGAACCGGCAATATCCAAATCCGTCCGGCCAAAGGCCCGGCAACAAAACCTGAAAACCGGTACTGCCATGGAACGGACAGTCAAACCGCCAGCGACGCCTCCACTTGCACCAATCGACCGGAAGACAGTTCAGAAGATGGTGCGGGGCCGTCTCAGTATTGACGGCAAAATCGATCTGCACGGAATGACACAGAATCAGGCATATGACCGTTTGAACACGTATTTGCGCGGGGCACAGGCCCGAGGACACCGTCTGGTGTTGGTCATCACCGGCAAAGGCTCCGGAATTGCACCACAGTTATCCGGCTACGAACGGGGTGTGCTCAGGCGGGTGGTACCGGAGTGGTTGGCTTTGCCAGAATTCCGCTATCTGATCGTTGGTTTTGAGCAGGCCCATCTTGCCCATGGCGGTACCGGCGCGTTTTATGTACGTATCAGACGAAAATAGGGAACAATAGCCATGACCCCTTTTGGCGCCAAGATCAGAGAAATGCGGTCCAAACGCGAAATTTCTCTGAAAGATATGGCCACAGCCCTGCAAGTATCCAGCGCCTATCTGTCTGCGCTGGAACATGGCAAACGCGGACGCCCCACCTGGTTTATGGTTCAACGGATAATCAGCTTTTTCAATGTGATCTGGGACGAAGCAGAAGAATTGCAGCGGCTCGCAGAAATTTCCGACCCAAAAATTGCCATCGATACGTCTGGTCTGCAGCCTGAGGCAACGGAATTTGCCAATCTTCTCTCAATGAAAATATCAGGCCTGTCCAGAGAGTCGTTGAGCCACCTTCTGCACCAACTGCGAGTCGTTGCCGCCAAAGACAATGTATGATCAGAGGCCGAATTACCTTATGAGTAGGCAAAACCTGAACATCGGCGCGAAATCGGACGAGTTGAATGAAAAAGCTATCTAAGGAATTTGAAGGCCTGATTGATGCCGACAAATTGCGCGCCGAGTTTTCCGACCTGACCGGTCCGCTGGATAATAACGGTTCCTCCAGTGAAATACGTTCTCAGATACTATCCCGTCTGAAAATCTGTCTCAATGACGGGCGCAAACTGATCGAGAAAAAACTGCTGGAAGACGGCGGTGGTACGCTTTGCGCCAAGCGCCTCTGTTATCTGCAGGATCAAATAATCCACGTCATTTACGATTTCGCGGCCACTCATGTTTATCGCGTCACCAACCCCTCCACGTCCGAACGCATGTCTGTTGTTGCGGTAGGGGGATATGGGCGGGGAACCCTGGCGCCGGGTTCAGACCTCGATCTGTTGTTTGTGCTTCCTTATAAACAGACGCCCTGGGGCGAATCCATTGTCGAATATATTCTTTATATGTTGTGGGATATGGGGTTGAAGGTTGGCCATGCGACCCGCAGCGTCGACGAGTGCATTCGACTGTCAAAATCGGACATGACCATCCGGACAGCAATTCTGGAATCGCGCTACCTTTGGGGCGATCGGGAATTGTTCGACGACCTTGTGACCCGCTTCAAGTCATCAGTGGTACAGGGCAGCGGTCCGGAGTTCATTACCGCCAAGCTGACAGAACGCGACGAACGGCATCGTAACCAGGGGGCCTCCAGATATCTTGTTGAACCCAATGTCAAAGAAGGGAAGGGCGGTCTTCGGGACCTGAATACGCTTTTTTGGATTTCCAAATATTTTTATCAGGTTGAATCAGGGGATGCGTTGGTAAAGAAGGGCGTTTTTTCCCGCAGTGAGCATGCGCGTTTCAAAAAGTGCGAAGACTTTCTGTGGGCAACCCGGTGTCACATGCACTTCCTGACCGGACGGGCTGAAGAACGGTTATCATTTGATATTCAGCGCGAGATTGCGCTACGGCTGAGTTACACCTCGCATCCCGGCTTGCGCGAAGTCGAGCGTTTCATGAAGCACTATTTCCTGATTGCAAAAGATGTAGGCGATCTGACCCGCATTCTGTGTGCCGCGCTGGAAGTCGAGCACATCAAACCCGCTCCAAGCCTTTCCCGCTTTCTAAAAGCACTGGGCGGGCAGCGGAAAATACAACCCATCAAGGGCCACGCTGACTTCATAATTGAAAATCAACGTATCAACATTGCGTCACCCGACGTTTTCAAGCGCGATCCGGTCAATCTGATCCGAATCTTTTTTCTCGCCGGGAACCATAATCTTGCGTTCCATCCCAATGCGATGAAGCGGATCCGACGATCGCTCGGACTCATCGACAAGGGCATCCGCAATGACAAAACCGCAAATCGGCTTTTTCTAAAAATTCTCACCAGCCGGGACGATCCTGAATCCGTACTCAGGCGAATGAACGAAACAGGCGTCCTTGGCCGGTTTGTCCCGGAATTCGGCAAGGTCGTCGCGATGATGCAGTTCAATATGTATCATCATTATACGGTTGATGAGCACCTGCTGCGCTCAATCGGTGTTCTATCGGAAATCGAGCGGGGAGAGCTGGATGAAGACCATCCGCTTTCAACGGAAATCATCAAGGGAATACAGAGCCGAAATGCACTCTATGTGGCTGTGTTTCTACATGATGTTGCCAAAGGCCGTCCGCAGGATCACTCCATAGCCGGGGCTCGAATTGCCAAAGAACTCTGTCCGCGGTTCGGTCTTAGTCCGGCCGAGACCGGTCTCGTCTCGTGGCTTATCGAAAATCATCTTGTTATGAGCATGGTCGCGCAATCTCGCGATTTGAACGACAATAAAACCATCCAGGATTTTGCAAAAATCGTACAGAGCCCGGAGAGGTTGAAACTGCTGTTGATCCTGACGGTGGCTGATATCAAGGCGGTTGGCCCCGGTGTTTTTAACGGATGGAAAGGTCAGCTCCTCAGGACACTCTATTATGAAACGGAACCGGTGCTTGCCGGCGGACATAGCCAACTGAGTCGAAAACAGCAGGTTTCGGCTGCCCAGGACGCATTGATCGAGAAACTGGACGGCTGGGAGCCGGAAAATCGGTTGGCGTATCTTGACCGTCATTATCCGGCCTATTGGATGCGGGTTAATCCCGATGATCAGATCAAACATGCGGAATTAATTCGGGAAGCGGACCAGGCAGGCAAAAAACTGGCGACACTTGTTCGCCCGCATGAGTTCGAAGCCATTACTGAAATAACCGTTTTGGCACCCGATCACCCGCGGCTGCTGACTACCATTGCCGGTGCCTGTTTCATTGCAGGCGCCAACATTGTGGACAGCCAAATCTACACCACCACGGATGGTCTGGCGCTCGACACGATTTCTGTTACGCGCGCTTTTGACAAAAATGAAGATGAATTGCGACGCGCTGAGCGGATTACGGAAATTATCGAAAACACGCTTTCAGGCCGAACGCCAATGCCTGAAAACGTTGCTCAGAAAGCAGCAAAGAAAAACAATACTGCCGTCCACACATTCGATCTGGAGACCAGCATCCTGGTGACCAACGCATGGTCCGATCAATTTACGGTTCTGGAGGTGAGTGGTCTGGATCGGCCTGGTCTGCTGTATGATCTCACCAGTGCCATATCCAATCTCAATCTGAACATTGCCTCGGCTCACATCGTCACGTTTGGCGAACGGGCCGTGGATGTGTTTTACGTGACCGATCTGATTGGACATAAAATCTCAAGTGTGGCCCGGCAAACAAGAATTAAAAAAACGCTGATCGAGGCCTTTGACGGTGTGGAAGAGAAAACGCGCACAGCTCAGGTTTCAAATATCAGACGCCGCAAGAGAGCCGGTTAAACATGCGGTTGTTCCGAAATTTCGCAACAGTCGGCGCCGCGACACTCTCAAGCCGCTTCCTGGGTTTTTTCCGGGATATTCTGATCGCTGCAAGCATTGGCACCGGACCTGTTGCAGATGCTTTTTTTGTGGCGTTTCGTCTGCCAAACCTGTTTCGACGGCTGTTTGCCGAAGGCGCCTTTAACGCAGCCTTCGTTCCGCTTTTCGCCAAAGAAGTCGAATCCAACGGAAAAGCCGGATCGCGCGCATTTGCTGAACAGATACTGGCGATTTTATTCTGGACGTTGCTCATCCTGACCATCGTGGCGGAAATTGCGGCTCCGGTGCTGGTCTATATTCTGGCTCCGGGTTTTTACAGCGATCCCGCAAAATTCGATCTGGCTGTTCTGCTCTCCAGAATCACGTTTCCCTACTTGCTCTGCATGTCGATTCTGGCATTTATCAGCGGTATTTTGAATACGTTTCATCGTTTCGCCGCCGCCGCCTTCGCACCGGTTTTGCTCAATGTCGTCATGATCGCCGTTCTTTCCGGCGTCGTCATTCTGGGGCTGGGACCAACGGAAATGACGGGCATAATCCTTGCCGTTGGTGTCACCATCGCGGGAATTGTGCAGGTTTTAGCGCTGATCTTTGCGCTGAAACATTTCGGATTTCAGATAAAGTTGGGTAGACCGCGCGTGACACCGCATGTCAAGCGCCTGCTTGCACTGGGCATTCCGGGTGTCATTGCCGGAGGCATCACGCAAATCAACATCGCCGTCGGAACCATCATTGCTTCCGCCCAGGCGGGAGCTGTTTCCTATCTCTACTATGCTGATCGAATCTATCAGCTGCCGCTGGGCGTGGTCGGCATCGCAATCGGCGTGGTTCTGCTGCCAAATATCTCCCGCCAGCTAAAAGCGGGAGATATGAACCAGGTCTTTCAGACGCAAAACCGCTCGCTGGAATTCGGACTGGCCTTGACGCTTCCCGCTGCGGTGGCGCTCGTCGTTATTCCTGAACCCATCATCAGCGTCCTGTTTGAGCGCGGTGCATTTGGAGCCGATGACACAGCACTGACAACCGCTGCCCTGGCCGCATTTGGCCTTGGCCTTCCTGCATTCGTTCTGATCAAAGTCTTTTCACCGGGCTTCTTTGCCCGGGAGGATACGAAGACCCCGATGTGGTTCGCCGGGGTCAGCATGGTAGTAAATGTTGCTGGTTCTCTGGTTCTGTTTCCCCTCATCGGACACGTCGGTATTGCGCTTTCAACGTCCGTCGCCGGTTGGATCAATGCCATTCTCCTTGGCGGCACACTGTGGAAGCGCGGGTATTTCAGATCCGATACCGCGCTACTGACACGCTTGCCTCTCCTGTGCATAGCCAGCGTACTCATGGGCGCAATCATCTGGTACGGCGCGGATACTTTGTCTGGCCCGCTGCATGATCCATTGCTGGCGATCCGCTTTTCAGCGCTCGCCGGACTGGTGGCCCTGGGAATGGCGAGCTTTGCATTCTTTGTTCAGGTGACCGGTGCCGTCGATCTGCTTGGACATTTGCGCAAGGCAATTGCAGGCCGGTCAGCATCCTCCACGACTCCCAGTCAGGATTAAACGCTCGATTTTATAATTCCCGCTTGCGCACGTCGGTTGCCTTCGCCATAACGCACCGCACGATCCCGGTCCAACGGGATCCGGTGTGCCTGGGTCGAGAACAGTCAGTCCGTGGCCACCCAAAACCGATTAAAGGAGACGCCAATTCCACTGGCCGGTTTCCGATAATGAAGGATCAATAGAATGACGGCTTTCACGCCACGGGTATTTTCGGGCGTTCAACCCACCGGCAACCTGCACCTGGGTAATTATCTGGGCGCCATTGCGCGCTTCGTCCCGCTTCAGGACGATTACCCCTGCATCTACTGCGTCGTCGATATGCATGCCATCTCCGTATGGCAGGATCCGGCGTCCCTCACCAAGGAAATACGCGAAGTCGCAGCGGCTTACCTTGCTGCGGGTATTGATCCCGCGCGCAGCATCATCTTCAACCAGAGTCAGGTCCCCTGTCATGCGGAACTTGCCTGGATCTTCAACTGCGTCGCTCGCCTGGGTTGGCTCAACCGAATGACACAGTTCAAGGAAAAAGCCGGAAAAAACCGCGAAAACGCGTCGGTCGGGCTGTTTACCTATCCCGCTCTGATGGCAGCTGACATTCTTGCCTATCATGGCACTCATGTGCCTGTGGGGGAGGATCAGAAACAGCATCTGGAACTGACACGTGATATCGCGCAGAAGTTCAACAATGACTTTGGCGACAGGATCAAGGAACTGGGCTATGGTGTGCCCAATCCTGACAAAGACCACAATGGACCGGACGAGATCTTCTTTCCGGTCACAGAACCATTGATTGCCGGTCAGACAGCTCGGATCATGTCTCTGCGCGACGGCTCGAAGAAAATGTCAAAGTCTGATCCTTCGGATTTATCGCGGATTAATCTCACTGATGATGCCGATGCCATTGCCAAAAAGATCAAGCGTGCGAAAACTGACCCCGAACCCCTGCCCGGTGATGTCGAAGGACTGAGTGAACGTCCCGAGGCGGACAATCTGGTTGGCATTTACGCGGCTCTTTCGGGTATGAGCAAGGAACAGGTGCTTGCTGAAAACGGTGGCGCCCAGTTCTCTGCCTTTAAACCGGCCCTCGCGGAACTGGCGGTTGAACGCCTGGCTCCCATGGCCGGGGAGATGCGTCGCCTTGCAGCTGATCCGGGCCATATTGATCAGGTTCTCGCAAATGGGGCGGAACAGGCGGCAGAAATCGCCGAACCTATCCTTTACAAAACCAGGGACATAGTCGGGTTTCTGAATTCAAGACGATAAGTTCTCTTCAGCGAGCAGGACCTTGATCGAGGCTCTGCTCGCCGGTTCACAGCGTGATATCGATTGATTTCTCCAGTATCACACGCCCGTCCCGTTCCAGTTTGTAGGTCGCCTGATAGTCGCCTCGCGGCCAGCCGCCCTTGGGCGTTTTCTTGCCGACATAGGCCACATACCGCGCCTTGAAACGCTCCGGCGCATCAATCGGCATTTGAGCAACCAATCCTTTGGGACCGTTGATGACAATTGACTGCTGGTCATTGGCTTCCAGATTGATGACCCGTAAATAGGCAACGAGTGCCGGCCCGTTTCTCTCGGGTGCCGGCCATCGATCTCCCTGAAATTGCTCGAGCTGAACACGTTTGACGGGCCTGTCGGTGAAGGCAAAATCGATCACCTGAAAGGTCGGTACGGAAAGAATGCCCGCGGCTTCCGCATTCCAGATCGGATTTCTTTCCGACGTGCAATCCTGGCCCGGTGTCAGGCCGGAATAGGGATCAATGACCTTGCCGTTTTTGCGCACGGTCATATGGACATGGGGAAATTCGGTATTCCCGGACATGCCGACGCTACCGATCGGCTGACCGATGGTTACCTGCGCGCCCTGTTCGACAAGGACGCTGCCCTCTCGCAGATGGCAGTATTGTGTCTCCCATCCTTCACCATGTTCGATGATCAGGCCGTTGCCGCACTCCTGTCCCGAACGGTTTTTATAATCGCCGGACATCTCCAGATCATCTTTGACGCCGTCTCTCAACCGGCCAACCGTTCCCGAAGCTGAAGCAAGTACGGGAACCCCTTTCAGAAGCGCACCAATATTGCGGAGTCGAAAGTCCGTCCCCTTATGACCGTCATATGTGGCCTGGGAACATAAATAATCCCGGCGGCCTGATCCCGCATCCAGATCGACCAGGCTCTGTACAAAACATGTCTCACCAAGCGTACAGTCAATCGGCAGGCCAAGGCGGAATTCACCCTCCTCGGCATGAGCCGGACCGCAGGCAAACAGCGCTAACATTGCAAATTGAATCGACCTGATAAGTCGGCGAGGAGACGTCTTCAGCGGTTTCATACGCTGCAAGACGCCACATCAAGCGGGCAACAGAGGGGCATATCTGTGGTGTTAAAAGGAAATCTGCAATTACCGGCCTGAATTTCTAACGTTTGTGTCCGTTGGCAACCAGCTGTGACCTCTTTCAGGCTGCCGCCTTCTGGCCCGAGGTCAGACCTGTGATAGGTGTTGTCCGGTTGTAGTGACGGCCAAATCTACTGCCAAGGAACGTTGGGAGATCGACATCTTCCTGCCTGATCAGCCCTTGAGCCGGTAATTTTCCGGCGGCGACCAGGTCCAGCGCTGTGAGAATTCCCGAGGCTGTTGTCAACTGAATCGCACTCAGGTGCCGATCGTCGATCCGCTGGTCATATATTTTATTAGCATAGCTTTCCTGAACAAAACGCCCGGATTGCATCCCGCTGACCGTTACGAAGACCAGAACCACATCCTGCATGGTCGCTGGTATGGACGCTTCGAAAATCTCTTTGAGCAAATCTTTCCTGCCAGACAGTTTCAAGTCGTTCAACAGGACGCTCATGATCGCGTGGTGCCCGGGATATCGGACGGAACGATAGTCCATATTTCGAACGCGCCCTCTATAGGTGTCACACAATGTACCCAATCCACCGGATGTGTTGAACGCTTCATACCGGACACCATCGAGCGCAAACTCTTCCAGACCGGCCAGAGGCGGCGTTTTAATCAGTTCCCCATCGACAATTGCATCGCACGGCTGACAATATTCATTGATGACGCCTTCCGTGCTCCAGGTCAGATTGTATTTCAGGGCGTTGGTGGGAAATTTAGGCAGGGCTCCGACCCGCATTCGAACGAAATCCAGGTCGTCAAAACGCTTTGCCAGGTCGTTGGCAACGATTGATATGAAGCCAGGAGCCAATCCGCATTGGGGCATGAAGGCGGAAGACGCCCCTTCCGCAATCTGCATCACTTCGCTGGTGCTGCCAACATCTTCGGTCAGGTCGAAATAATGCACGTTGGCCCGGCGAGCCGCTCTGGCGACAGATGCGGTCAGAAAATAGGGACAGGCGCTTAAAATCGCGAACTTTCCTGCAGCCAAATCCACGATGGCGTCTTCATCGCGGGCATCAAGAACACATTTTTCAACATCGGGAAGATCATCGAACCGTTTCAGAGCCTCTTCGTTCTGATCCGCAATCGTCACACGATAATCTGGTTCCCGGGCCAGTAAATAGGCAAGCGTTTCACCAATTTTTCCCCCGCCGACAACCAGAATATGTTTCATGATCAGGATTCCTTCAAGATTTCCGCTCTCCTGATTTGAGCTTGATTCGCTGTCGGGCATAACGGCATTTTCGCCGAATCGCCTGATTTTATTAGACAATTTGTCGGAACTACCAGCATATTGCTCATATCGAGATTATTTGTGCGAATATCAGAGGGTATTTGACGAATCTTCCGGTCGTCTTGATGTACTTTGCCGACGATCAAACTTGCGCGAAAGCACGATCACCGAGCGCGAGCGCTCAACACCGGGGACTTCTGCGATGTCATCCAGCAAGTCGTCCAGTTCCTCCAGATGATCGGTCTCGACCGTCAGAAACATGTCATATTGTCCGCCCACCGTCATACAGAGTTTGATCTCCGGATACGTTTCGAGTTCCCTGACCACTTTGCGAGACTGTTGCTGTTGAACAGATAGAAGCACGAGGGCCTGGGCTTTGCGTTCCCCGGCTTTCGGGCCCAAAACTACGGAGTAACCGGCGATGGTCCCATTGCGCTCCAGACGGGACAGCCGCTCATGAACTGTAGAACGGGCCACGTCGAGGTGTCGGGCGAGATTGGATGTCGATTCGCGGGCATTTGTCTGAAGACAAGCCAGCAATTTGCGGTCGAGTTCATCAAATTGACTGTTCATCCGTTTTCCAATCTATCGCACCGGGACCGGTGAATCGAATCTACGTCATTTTGCCGGATTACAGGTGAATATGTCGACAAATTTCTATTTGTACGGACAATGCGCCCAGGATGTGAGAGTGCTCACATCCGTTCAAAAACCTGAGACATGTGACGACCGTCACTCAGTTTGCCCCAACCTACTCCCATGTTGATTACAGGCACCCGGTGTAGACACACAATGTTCGTCACGGAGTTACCCCGATACATCAGCGGTTCCTATGCACATACAAACCACTGAAGGAGGTTGTCATGGTTAAATCAGCATTGGTCGCACTATTGGCCGCTTCCGGTCTGGTCAGCGCAACTAGTCTGCCGGCGGAAGCCCAGTTTCAACGCTGCACAAGTCACAATAAACTGCTGCAGCAATTGTCCGAGCGTTACAAAGAAGCGCCAACGGCAATGGGTATTGTCAACGACAAGGCCCTGATGCAGATGTATGCATCCGATGAAACGGGATCCTGGACAATTGTCATTACGAAGGCGGACGGAAAAGCGTGTATTGTCGCAACCGGGCACAGTTGGGAAGATTTTGAGCCCATTATCAAGGGTCCCGGCGTCTGAGACAGGCTTTAATTGTTTATCCGCGGGTGGCTCAATGCGCCTTTGCGCGGATAAACAGCGGTCGAAACTATCTGACCTTAAAGCGAAGGGGATCATAGCACCGATAGGCGACAGGGCATTGTTTCTTATCAGCTGTCCGCGCCCATTGTGTTTTTGTTCTTTCAAAGTATCGGCAATATCCCCTCGTGGCGACAAATCGAGAGTAAGTGTATGGACCGGTTGAAAGCATGACGGCGCCACGTTCACGGACGAACTGCTTTGCCTGAGCGCACGTCATGCGCCAAACTTCCGGATATGCGACGGCATTACTTGTCCAAAAGATCACCAGAACAATTGTCAATCCGATGGATCGAAACATGGTCGACATAATCTCTACCTCAATGAACTCCGACAGGCTCAAGGGTTAGCGCGATTTTTCGGATAGTGTGCTCCATTCCCAGCGCGGCGCCAGAAGATCTGCTTTGCCAAATTTCTTCAAAATACCATTGGCGGCCCAACAGGCTGTTGCAAAGGTCGCCTGCAGTAAATATCCGCCGGTCGGCGCATCCCAGTCAAGCATCTCTCCGGCAACAAACATGTTGGGTATGGCGCTCAGTTCCAGATCGTCCGTTACTGTGTGCTGCGCAATACCGCCAGCAGAAGAGATTGCACGGCTGATCGAAGCGATATCTTTCAGGGTCAGCGGTATGTTTTTGATCTGCCATGCCAAATCCGGCGCGGAAATGCCGGTCGACCGACCATGAACTTCGCGCATGAGGTTAAACTCCACTGCACTGAGTTTGACCCGTTTTCGAAGAAAGTTCGACATGGACTGTTTGCCGCGCGGGTGATCAAGACGTTTTGTCAGGGCTGCTTCATCAACATCCGGGCGAAGATCAATCGTTATCGGCACGGCTCCGTGGGCAAATAATTTCTGACGTAAGTTTGCTGAAAGCGCGTAAATCACGTGGCCTTCGATCCCCCGGGCGGTGATCATGGCCTCGCCACGCATTTTCGCATCACCCGTGGAGACAGCGATGTTTTTGAGCGGAGTGCCGGCAAAACGGTCGGCAAAAACCGGCGACCAATCAACATCAAACCCGCAGTTTGCCGACTGCAAAACATTGACATCCACCCCCCGGCTTCTGAGGGCGCCCACCCACACTCCGTCAGAGCCCAATCTAGGCCAGCTGGCGCCCCCCAGAGCCAACAGACTTGCCGCGGGATCCACCAGACGCGTTATGCCGGTTTCGGTAGAAAAGATCAGACGATCGTGAGCATCCCAGCCATTCCAGCGGTGCCGGGAGTGAAAAACCGCACCAAGCTGATCGAGACGTCTCAGCCAGGCCCTCAGCAGGGGTGATGCTTTCATGGAGCGCGGGAAAACACGACCGCTTGAACCAACAAGAGTCGGTTCCCCCAGACCCTCGGACCAGTCCTGCAGGCGCGATGGCGGAAAAGCATCGAGCATTGGAGCCAGCCACCCACCACCAGCCGCGTACCGCGATAGAAAATGTCCCCGGTCTTCCGAATGGGTAATATTCAGCCCACCTCGTCCAGCCATCAGAAATTTTCTCGCCGCTGTGGGCATCTGATCAAAAATATGTACTCGAAGTCCCGCTTCGAGCAATATTTCCGCAGCAAAAAGGCCGGCTGGACCGCCTCCGACGATGGCAACAAGCGGCTTTAAGTGATCATCCAACGGTAAAATTCCCAAAATTCAGCGTCATTTAGCCCGTTTTGAATATAAAACGGCCCGTATGACATCTCATACGAGCCGCGCTCTCCGCAGGCAAATTCTATTATTGAACGCGCTTACTGGCTAATCAGATCTTTCTGGGCTGCCCCAGGTTCAGGAACAACGGGTTTGTCGAGATCAACAGCTTCCGCCGGTTCCGTTCCTTGGGCAGGCGCACAATAGTCATATTGCAGTGACGACTGATCTCCGGACGATATTTCAAGCTTTTTTTCGCCCAATGGACGAATGAGCACCTCGGTTTCGTAGCGTTGATTATCGATATCCACGCAGCGAATGAGCACTTTTTGACCGGATGCGTAATCGCCTTCGGTCTGCAGAACCCGGCATTGGCTGTCAGAAAAGAAAACCCGGTTTCCCTTGATCGCCAAGGCCTGATCGTCGCCAATATCTTCAATAGTCCTGGTGCCCGTGCACACGTCTTTGGACAATCCCCATATTCCCTGAAATTGCCCAGCCAGCGCCGGTAGAGGCGCGGCTGCGTCCACACCGCCACCATCATCCGGTGTGTTGGGAATATCGGCTGGTGGAATAGGGCCTGTCTGAACGGTTGGTGCGGGCGCGACGGGTTGACCTGGCGCGGGCTGAACCGCACCGCCCTGTTGATCCTGCGGCAATTCTGTCGGAGCAGGTTGGACGAGGGGGACCTGTCCAGTACCGGGATCCGGCTGAATTGGCGGCTGAGGCTGCGCTTCTGGCTGATCCTTATCACGTTTCCAGAATTTCAGCGTATCCAGACTCCAGAAATCCTTCGCCGAAGCTCCGTTTGAAAGGCCGATGACAACAGCCATCGAAATCACAACTAAAATAGAATATCGACTGTTTTTCATATCAATTCGCAGTTCTCTGCGCTCCTGCTTCCGCGGTGGGAAAGCCGGTTTGTGAATATTTGATAGTCCTATCCATCAATATCATGAACTGCAATCAAGATCTGTTGACGGCCCTTCAATGGAAAAAGAACGGCTCTGCTGGGCCTTATGTTGCATATTGCGAACAAATGTAGAACAATCGCGGCAAAACTGAGATGAAATGACCATGTCCATTCTATCCGATATTCGAGATCCGCTGCACGATGGCCGCCAGTCAGATACTGCCCTGCGCATCCGTAAAGGCGCAGCTCGCCTCTTACGCCAGTTTGGATTTGCCTGTCTGCCCGAGCTAACTCTGGCGTCAGGCCGACGTGCCGACCTTGTTGCAATCGGCACCAAGGGCGACATTTGGATTATTGAAATTAAGTCTTCCATCGCTGATTTCAAGGCCGATCAGAAATGGCCCGAATACCGACAGCACTGTGATCGCTTCTTTTTTGCAACGACTCCGGAAGTACCAATCGACATCTTTCCGAACAATGCCGGCCTCATGCTTTCAGACGGGTACGGCGCGGAAATTCTGCGGGAAGCCGACGAACACAAGCTCGCCGCAGCGACGCGCAAAGCCGTGTCACTCCGCTTTGCGCAGAGCGCAGCATTGCGCCTTCAGGATTTGATGGATCCTGATAGCGCTTCACCTTCTCACCCATAACGGCAGTGAGCGCAGGTACAACATCCCTAACGCGGTGCCCGCTTTGCGAGAATGCGCTGTAATGTACGCCGGTGCATATTAAGCCTGCGGGCTGTTTCAGAGACATTATGATCGCAGAGTTCGTAAACCCGCTGAATATGTTCCCAGCGCACCCGATCAGCGGACATGGGATTTTCCGGCGGCGGTGCCTTGTCATCCCGTTCGCGGATAAGCGCGGCATAAATATCGTCCGGATCTGCAGGTTTTGACAGATAATCGATTGCGCCGAGTTTTACAGCTGTCACAGCCGATGCGATGTTCCCATAGCCGGTCAGGATGATCGCTCTGGAATCCGCCCGCTTTTCGTGAATGGCCTCAATGACAGACAGACCATTGCCATCCTCCAGCCGCAGATCAACAACAGCGAAGGCAGGACCGATAGCGGATACCTGAGACAAGGCCTCTGAAACGCTATCTGCCGTAATCGGCTCAAATCCGCGTTTTTCCATTGCCCTTGCCAGTCTCTGCTGGAACGGACGATCATCATCGACAATCAGAAGCCGGTTATCATCGGCAATTCTATCAGCCCCGTCCTGCGGCGCACCCGTCATTGGTTACTATCCCGTCCTATTTATAAATCTTTCTTAGAGCCGTTATAGTTAGCAAATGTTCCTTCGCCAAGGGAGCGTGCGGCGATAACCTGTCAAAACGGCGCAAATCAGCGAATGTGGTTACCGGCTTTTTGCCTGATCCATTGCGGCCCTCGGCCAGGTTATCGTGATAACGGCACCGCTATCAGGCACCCGTCTGTTGGCAAGTTCCACTTTTCCACCATTGCGTTCCAGCAGTGTCTTTGCGATGAAAAACCCGAGTCCCAGCCCACCAGCTGTTGCATCGGAATCATTCTTTTTCGATCTTGTTCGCGTCGTGACATACGGATCGCCAAGACGATCCATCACGTCAGGGGAAAACCCGGGACCGTCATCGGCAATGACAATTTTCAACGTCGAAGAAGTCCAGGTCGCCGAGACATCGACCGTTTTTCCCGCAAAATCCACGGCGTTCTCGATCAGGTTACCCAGACCGTAATGAATTGCCGGGTTGCGTAGACCAACTGGCTCATTGCCGTCGCCGGTGAGTGATGTTGAGATCGCAACCCCGAAATCGCGATGGGGCGCAATGACTTCCTCCAGCAACTGCGAGACCGGAACATCCCGGAACATCTCGTCAGGCTCGCTGGACAGTTGAGTGAGTTTTTGCAGAATTTCCCGGCAACGGTCAGACTGGCCACGGATAAGCGTAACGTCCTCCCCGCGAATATCATCCGGTTCAAATTCCGATTCCAGCTCCTTTGCCGCCAGATAAATAGTTGCCAGCGGTGTCCCCAGTTCATGCGCAGCAGCTGCCGCCAGACCATCAAGAGCATTGAGATGCTGCTCGCGCGCCAACACCAATTCGGTTGCTGCAAGCGCATCGGCAAGCTGCCTGCCTTCCTTGGCGACGCGGAATGCATAACTCGCCATGAATATCAGTGAGAAGACCAGGGCGATCCACACACCCAACTCGTAGAGATTGGGTAATTCAAACGCTTCGCCCTGTATCCACGGCAGAGGCATCTGGTAGAGGGCCAGAATACTGGCGGCGAGAGAGGCGACCAAAACCAGGATCACCGTCCATTTTGGTGCCAGGGCCGTTGCAGAAACCATGACCGGCGCCAACATTAGAAATGCAAACGGATTTCCCAGCCCACCCGTTAGATAAAGCAGACCGGATAACTGGATGAGATCGTAACCCAGCTGCGTCGCCGCCCATTTGTCCGGCAAGCGCAAACTGGAAGGGTACCACATCTTCAGGAAAAGATTGAGCCAGGCCGAAAGCGCGATCAGTGCGAAGCAAGCACCAATTGGCAACTCAAAACCAATGGGAAAATAGACGATCAGAATTGCTGCCGTTTGCCCGGCAACCGCAAGCCAGCGCAGCCGGACAAGTGTATCAAGCCGAAGAAGACTGTTGGAAAAGGGACTATGAGCGGTGTTCTTGTCTGGCATGGTATTGTTCCCGCAGCCGGTGTGCCGGTTTTGATCCCTGTCCACTGCGCGCACATCGGCGCATGAAGTGCGACCATACCCAGTGATCGGAAGAACGGCCATCTGAATTTGTCAGCACGCAGGAGGAGCGAGCACCACTGCATACGGGGACGACCCTTGTGCGGCAGGGCTCAACATGTTAGCCCACCTTCCAAATGGCAAATTGAAGCGGCGCGCCGCGTAAAGAGTGTGGAAATTCTCATGACAGATACCAATGAACTGGCCGGCGGCAATGCTCAGGACGAAGCGCAGTCAACACCGGGAATGAACGTGCTGGCGCAATACATCAAGGATTTGTCTTTCGAAAATCCCGGCGCGCCGTCATCGCTGCAGCCCAATGGACAGCCCAAGCTGGATATCAACGTCAATGTGAACGCCAATCCGATTGGTGAAGCTCAGTTTGAAGTCACGCTGCTGATCAATGCCAAAGCCGCCAACGACTCCAATGTGTTGTTCAATGTTGAGATTGCCTATGGTGGTGTCTTTCAGATCTCAGGTGTACCGCAGGAGCATTTGCACCCTTTCGTGATGATCGAATGCCCACGTATGCTGTTTCCGTTTGCAAGACAGATCGTGTCTGATGCAACAAGAAACGGTGGCTTCCCGCCACTGCTAATCGACCCGATCGACTTTGCCAACCTTTACCGCCAGAATATGGCCAAACAGGCAGCAGCACAGCCGCCTGAGGGGACTCCTGCAAACTGATTTCTCAATCCATGTTTGGAACATAAACACCCGAAAACCAGATCGGTTTTCGGGTGTTTTATTTTGAGTTCAATTGAGGTAATGACCACCCAACTCAACAGGTACGGCGAAAAATCACTTGACCGTACTTGACGTGATTGCCAGCAAGCGCACCACGAATTTCCGAACGTGTGAGACCGACGTCTTTAAGCAGGTAGTCGGGTAATTCTTTTAGATGGTGCGTATCTTGCCGCCTTTTCCAGTAAGCGACGATCATTCTGCATCCATTGAGTGATAGACCGATCAGGCGCGAATAATACGCTGATCCGCCTGGTGTGGATTCCTGCGTGAACGCGGTGGACATGAACCATCCTCCATATTTGAGCAATTTAACCGATATTGGATCGCGAAAATCGCTCCAAGCCTTTGTTTTGTGGCGTATCCTTCTCGGAACAGTGTTTCAATGTTGCCGGGATACGCTGTCTCCGATGCGACGATGGTTCCAACGGTACCGAACGTGATCACGTCTGGGTCGCAATCGGCAGCTCTATGCGAGAAAAACTCGCAAATTACCTCTCGAATTGATTTCAGATCGCACTCGATACGGCTAATCTACCGCTGCATGGAGATGGGAATTCAAAAAATGGACGATCTTGATCGGTTTGACTGGCACCTTTTGGAGCTCTTGCAGACCGATAGCCGACAGACCGGAAAACAGCTTTCCGAACAAGTAGGACTATCTCCGGCCGCCTGCCTCCGTCGTATCCAACGATTGCGCCAGAACGGTGCGATCGAACGGGACGTTGCCGTTCTGTCACCAAAACTGGCTGCACCGTCCGTCAAGGTCATCGTGCTTCTGACATTGGCACGAGATGCACCTGACCGGGTGGACCTACTCAGACGCCAGATGCTGGCATTGCCACAGGTCAAACGTCTGTACCACGTCACTGGCGAAGCAGACTTCGCAATGACAGTCGTCTGCCGGACCATGGAAGAATACGCAGCGTTTACGGAAGAACACTTCTACGAGCCGCATATCAAGCGGTTTGAGAGCCTGGTGGTGCTGAGAGATTGGCGAAGGGATATCGAGAATTGATCACGGTATGACCACGTACCGGGTGCTTCAGGCGCCGTTCTGCAGTGCTTCAAACGATACCGGCGCCTCGCCATTCAACGGATTTCTTTTGCTCCAGCGATACTTGATCGTCTCAAATCGAGCCGCTCTTGCATCATAGAGCAGCAATCGGCCGACAAGACTGTCACCTATCCCGACGATTTCCTTGATCACTTCAAGCGCCTGCATGGACCCGATAACCCCAGTCAACGCGCCAAGCACACCTGCTGTTGCGCAAGTCGGCAGGCTGCCATCGGCTGGCGCATTGGGAAACAGGCAGCGATAGGTCGGGTTGGGTGTTCCCTCAGGAGCATTCTCGTGCGGTCTCAATGTAGTAATCGAGCCGTCAAACTGGCCAACGGCGGCTGTAACAAGCGGTTTTTTAGCAAAGAAGCAGGCATCGGACGCCAGATAGCGAGTGGCGAAATTGTCTGAACCGTCAACGATGATGTCATAGCTTCCGATGAGATCCAGCGCATTTGACGGGCCCAGCCGCAGGGGATGCGAATCGACAGTAACATGAGGATTGATCCGTCCGACGGATCGAGCGGCGCTTTCGACTTTTGCCGCGCCGATGCTGTCCGTGTCGTGAATGACCTGCCGTTGCAGATTGGAGAGTGAAACATGATCGTCATCGACAATACCGATCCGTCCGATACCCGCTGCGGCAAGATACTGCAGCACCGGTGCACCCAGCCCGCCCGCTCCGATAACCAGCACACTGGATTGCTTGAGTTTCTGCTGGCCCGGTCCGCCAACATCAGACAGCACGATATGGCGCGCATAACGTTCCAGTTCGGCAGTTTCAAAACTCATGGCCTGGCCTTGTCACGTATCGTTTTGTGCGTTTGTATATCTCTATGGAGTTGAAATGAATTATAAAATACCGATTATCGCATTAAACGGCTGACCAACTGGGCGGTGTAATCCACCATCGGGATGACACGTGCATAATTCAAACGCGTCGGACCGATGACGCCCAACACACCAACAATATTCTGTTCGCTATCCCGATAGGGCGACACGATCAGTGAAGATCCCGAAAGAGAAAAAAGATTGTTCTCGGACCCGATAAAGATCCTTACCCCTTCACCCTCCTCGGCAAGACCAAGAAGCCGTATCAATTCCCGTTTGTTTTCCAGATCGTCAAACAACAGGCGGATCCGTTCCAGATCCTCAACCGCCTTAAGGTCGTCAAGCAGATTTGAGCGACCCCGAACAATCAGTGTTGGCTGATCACTGCTTTCATCACCAACCTGGATGGCAAGACCGGCATCGATCACTTTTCTGGTCAAGGCATCCAGAACGGCTTTTTCCTCCCCCATCACCAGGGTCAGCGCCTCTTTGGCTTCAGCCAGCGTCTTGCCGCGAATATGGGCATTGAGATAATTTGACGCCTCAACCAGCGCGGATTGAGGCAGTCCGTGTGGAAGATCGATGACACGGTTTTCGACCGTCCCGTCATCCGTGACCATCACAACCAGCGCCTTTTGAGGCTCCAGTTGCACGAATTCCAAGTGTTTGAGGGGTGAATCCGTCTTGTGTGTGAGAACAACACCGGCACCGCGGGACAGGCCTGAGAGCATCTGGCTGGCTTCGGTCAAAACCTGCTCATAACTCTTTTGGGACCCGGCTTTGACCTGGACAGCAATCTGTTCACGTTCTTCCTTGGTCAGGTCCCCGACTTCCAGAAGCGCGTCGACGAAGAACCGCAAACCCAATTCCGTCGGCATGCGGCCCGCGCTGGTGTGCGGCGAGTAGACCAGGCCCAGATGTTCCAGATCAGCCATGACGTTGCGCACGGAGGCGGGAGAAAGGGTCATCGGCAACAAGCGAGAAATGTTTCGTGACCCAACCGGTTCACCGGTATCCAGATATGATTCCACAATCGACCGGAATATGGATCTTGACCGTTTGTCCAGATCCGTAAGACTGGCAGGCATGGACCCCAGGTTCATAGAATTTCCCAAATTAGCCATCCAAACTTTCCGTCAAAGACGCCGTTCCCCTTGTCTACTTGTAACACCGGGAAACATCTCTCTTTATCATTTAGTGTCATTTTCTGAGATTTCTGCAACCTTTGCCTTTGCGCTCTTTTGTCCATCCCGTTAAAACCCGCGTCTAACAAGGTTCAAATCAAGCCCACCAACGGAGTTAAAAATGCGTGCTACCAAACGTGCTGAAGATGAAATGCGCGCCGTGACACTGGAGCGAAATGTATCAAAACACGCTGAAGGGTCATGTCTGGTCAAATTTGGCGATACGCATGTTCTCTGTACTGCCTCGCTTGAGGAACGCATCCCGCCATGGCTTCGCGGTCAAAATCGCGGCTGGGTTACCGCTGAATATGGCATGCTCCCCCGTTCGACCAGCGACCGCATGCGTCGGGAAGCATCCGCCGGGAAGCAATCGGGCCGCACTCAGGAAATTCAGCGTCTGATCGGACGTTCACTTAGAGCCGTTGTCGACCTTGAGGCTCTTGGCGAGCGCCAGATCAGTGTCGACTGCGATGTTATACAGGCCGATGGTGGAACGCGGACGGCGGCGATTACCGGTGCCTGGGTAGCGCTCAACGACTGCGTCACCTGGATGATGACGCGTGAAATGATCGCAAAGACTATTCTGACGGATCATATCGCTGCGATTTCCTGCGGCATCTACAACGGCACCCCGGTTCTGGACCTCGATTATGCTGAAGATTCTGAAGCGGAGACAGATGCAAATTTTGTCATGACCGGTTCCGGCGGCATTGTGGAAATTCAAGGTACCGCTGAGGGCTCGCCATTTTCCGAGGACGAATTTGCGCAATTGCTCACACTGGCAAAACTTGGCATCGGCAAACTGGTTGATCTTCAGAAGCTCGCCATTCTCTAAGATTGCAAAAACCCACACCTCCATAGAGCCGATCGTCCAAAGGAACGCCTGATGAGCACACGTACGCTGGAGCCCGGTAAACTGATCATCGCCAGCCACAACCAGGGTAAGATCAGGGAATTCAACGATCTGATGGCACCGTTCGGCTATGAAATTCTGTCAGCTGAATCGCTTGACCTTGCAGAACCGGAGGAAACCGGAACGACGTTTGAGGCCAATGCCGAGCTCAAAGCGATGGCTGCGGCTCAGGTGGCAAATCTGCCTTCGCTTGCCGATGATTCAGGATTTTGCGTTGAAGCCCTTGACGGCGACCCGGGCGTGTACTCTGCACGTTGGGCCGGACCCGACAAGGACTTCGCCATGGCGATGCGCAACGTTGAGGAGAAATTGCAGGCGAAAGGCGCAACATCAGGAGACCGGCGGAAAGCATACTTTGTCGCTGTCCTGTGTCTTGCCTGGCCCGATGGACACAAAGAAATGTTCCGGGGGGAGATTCATGGAACGACCGTCTGGCCACCGCGCGGTGCGAAAGGTTTTGGGTACGATCCCATGTTCCAACCGGAGGGGCATATGATCACATTTGGCGAAATGGACGCGGAAGAAAAACACGGTTGGTCGCTCGAAAAACCGGGATCCGCGCTTTCTCATCGATCCCGGGCCTTCGAAAAGTTTGCACGCGCGTGTCTGAAACAGTCTTGAACGCTCCTGACAATCCTGGATTTGGCATTTATGTCCATTGGCCGTTCTGCGCTGCCAAATGCCCGTATTGCGACTTCAACTCTCACGTCCGGCACCACAAAATCGACCAGAGGCGCTATTTGACGGCGTTCAAATCCGAATTGGCTTACATGGCCGAAAAGGCCAAGGGCGGTGCAGTGGGGTCAATCTTCATTGGCGGCGGCACACCCTCTCTGATGGCCCCTCAGACGGTCGAGGGTATTCTCGAGGCGATAGCACAGCAGTGGACCGTGTCCGAAGATGTAGAGATCACGCTTGAGGCCAACCCCTCCAGCGTCGAAGCGGGACGTTTCGCCGGATATCGCAGTGCGGGCGTCAACCGCGTCTCTTTGGGCGTTCAGGCGTTGAATGACAAAGACTTGCGGCGATTGGGACGACTGCACGATGTTGACAGTGCAATGAGGGCAATTGGAATTGCACGCGACATATTCGACCGCATGTCCTTCGATCTCATTTATGCCCGTCCTGATCAGACCGTAAATGGCTGGCGGGACGAGCTGGCGCAAGCCCTTGATTATGCAGCAGACCACCTGTCGCTTTACCAGCTGACAATTGAACGGGACACACCATTTTACGATTTACATCAGGCAGGCAAACTCATTGTTCCCAGCCAAGATGAAGGGGCGGACTTTTATGAAGTGACTCAGGAGATTTGCGACCTTAACGGAATGCCCGCCTATGAGATTTCAAATCATGCGCGCAAAGATGCTCAGTGCCGTCACAATCTGACCTACTGGCGATATGGTGATTATGTCGGCGTCGGACCCGGTGCCCATGGCAGGGTCGAGATTGACGGTCACCGATACGCCACGGCGACGGAGAAAAACCCGGAGAATTGGCTGGAGGCGGTTGAGAATAATCAACATGGCATAACAGTGCTCGACCGCCTCAACGATGAAGAAACCGGCGATGAATATCTACTGATGGCGCTGCGCATGGTGGAAGGTGTCGATTTCCTGCGATACCGTGACTTGTCAGGCAGAGAGCTTGATCCCGATAAAATCGAAGAGCTTATCTCCTATGGGCTGGTCTCCAGGATCGGCAATAGAAGGATCAGAGCAACCAGAGATGGCTTTTTTGTTCTGGATGCAGTTGTTGCTGATCTGGCTGCCTAAAAATTATCAAGCCAGGCATTTGTTATAAAATCTCCAAAAGGAATCATGGTCGCCGCCAAGTAGTCTTCGAAGACGTTTCTTCACGATTTCGTCAGGTCTTCTCAAATACCATGCTGCACGGCCCTATATTTTTGTTGCGATGCCGTGAAATACTGTGATGTATCCGTCACGCAGCTCTACAATTCCTCATTTTTCCAGAGGCTAATCTCTTAAACTTCAGTACATATTGTCCAATCGGACAAAAATGAACTATGCTGCTGCAATGCACAAGAAGGAGAGGGCTTCTTCTCATCAACAGAAGATACTGGGGAATAGATTACGTGCCTTATTATCATCTCTATGAAATGAACCACGCCGCTCTCAGTCCACTCCGCGCGGCTGCGGATATGACGCGATACTACTTCAAAAACCCAATTAATCCATTGTCACACACAACCTTTGGGCGAAGCGTTGCCGCAAGCTGCGAACTGTTTGAGCGGACAACTCGCCGGTACAGCAAACCGGTTTTCGATCTGAATGAGACAACGGTAGATGGCATTCGGGTGCCCGTTCGGGAAAAGATCGTCTGGAAACGGCCCTTTGCCAATCTCATTCACTTTGAACGGATTATGCCGTCAAATCACAAGCAAAATCCGAAGTTACTGATCGTTGCTCCTATGTCCGGTCACTATTCGACCTTGCTTCGGGGCACTGTCGAAACGCTCATGCAGAACCATGAAGTCTATATTACAGACTGGATCGATGCGCGTATGGTCCCGCTGACCGACGGGAAGTTCGATCTGGACGACTATATCGATTACGTGATTTCGATGCTGCACAAATTGGGTCCAGATACCCATGTTCTCGCTGTCTGCCAGCCTTCTGTACCGGTTCTGGCGGCGGTTGCGGTCATGGAAGAGCAAGACGATCCTTACGCCCCGTCAACAATGACATTGATGGGCGGCCCAATCGACACGCGCGTTAACCCCACAGCGGTTAACAACCTAGCCGAAGAAAAAGGCATGGATTGGTTCGAGAACAACGTGATCATGAAAGTGCCCTTTCCGCATCCTGGTTTTATGCGGGATGTGTATCCTGGGTTCCTGCAGCTTTCGGGCTTCATGAGCATGAATCTTGATCGACATGTTTCGGCACACCAGGATCTGTTCCAGCACCTTGTCGAAGGAGATGGCGACAGTGCAGAAAGGCATCGCGACTTCTACGATGAATATCTCGCTGTCATGGACCTCACTGCAGAATTCTATCTGCAGACTGTCAAAGCCGTGTTTATCGACCATGCGCTGCCCAATGGCAAAATGACCCACCATGGGAAGCAGGTCGACACAACGGCCATTCGAAATACCGCCCTCTTCACCGTCGAGGGAGAAAAGGATGATATTTCCGGGGTCGGGCAGACAGAAGCAGCACACCGGATATGCAGCAATATTCCCGAAGACAAACGCGCGCACTACCTGCAGCCGGGTGTTGGCCATTATGGCGTGTTTAACGGCTCGCGATTCCGGTCAGAAATTGCACCGCGGATTTCAGACTTTATCCTTACACATGACGGCGCCGCAGGCATAAAGACTGAAACACCCCCTAAAAAGGTACGGCCGGCTCTCGTCAAGAAGTCCAGCCAGCCGCGCAAAAAACAATCGCGAAAAACACTGGCAGCCATGCTGCTATCAAAACCAAAAGGGGCGGCCGACGACCTGAAACTGATCTCAGGTGTGGGGCCAAAGCTGGAGAAAACGCTCAACGAAATCGGAATTTTTCATTATTGGCAAATCGCCGGTCTTGAAAAGACCCACATTTCAGAGCTGGACGACAAACTGGCCTTCAAGGGCCGGATCAATCGCGATAAATGGATTGAGCAGGCGAGAGGCCTGGCTGACGCTTAAAACGATATTAGTTCGATGGGTTTCGATAAATCGCCCCGGTCTTTATTTGATCGGGGCGATTTCATTTCACGCGACAGGCACATGACCTTCAGGACGTTCCATCAGCTCTTTTGGCCTTGATCTGATAGAGTGCTTCCAGAGCCGCGCGTGGCGTCAGATCATCGGGGTCGATCCCGTCAATCAGCTCCACCAATCCATTATCGACAACGCCTACTCTAGTATCTGCAGATACTGTGTTTACCGCCGCAAAAAGCGGTAGATCGTCAATGATGGTTTCCGCGGGCGCCCGGCGATCATTTTCTTCCAGTTGTGTCAAAACGGTCTTGGCGCGATTGACCACAGCTGGGGGCAAACCTGCCAACTTCGCGACCTGGATACCGTAGGAACGATCCGCTGCGCCTGGCACGATTTCATGCAGAAAAACAACATCGCCTTTCCACTCTTTCACTTTTACGGTGGCATTGGCCAATCGATCGAGCCGCTGCGATAAGGCCGTCAATTCATGATAATGGGTCGCAAACAACGCACGAGAGCGATTGACCTCATGCAGGTTTTCAATCGCCGCCCACGCAATCGACAATCCATCAAACGTCGCCGTCCCGCGACCGATTTCATCGAGAATGACCAAAGATCGCTCGCCTGCCTGATTGAGAATCGCCGCCGTTTCAACCATCTCCACCATGAATGTCGACCGGCCGCGCGCTAGATCATCCGCGGCACCAACCCGGGAGAAGAGGCGGTCAATGACACCAATATGCGCTGATGTTGCCGGTACAAACGAACCCATCTGTGCCAATATTCCAATAAGCGCATTTTGGCGTAAAAACGTCGATTTACCGGCCATGTTAGGACCGGTGATCAGCCAGATTTGGCCATTTGACTGCTCGGCGCCAGGACCCAAATCGGCATTATTGGCAACAAACGGATCGCCGCTCTCTTTACGCAGCGCCTGCTCGACAACAGGATGACGTCCCCCTTCAATTTGAAAGGCGAGAGAAGCATCGATTTTTGGCCGAACATATCCCTCGGATGTCGCCAACAGAGCGAGTGCGGAGGAAACATCAAGCACGTCCAGAGCATCGGAGGCAGCCTTGATAGCCTCTCCTTTTTCAACGATATCCGCAGCCAGCCGATCAAACGCTTCAAGTTCAATCGCCAGTGCGCGACCGCCGGCGTTGGCAATTCGGGATTCCAGATCCGCTAACGCCGGTGTGGTAAACCGCATAACGCCAGCCAGGGTCTGGCGGTGAATGAACTGGTCTCGATGGTCATCATCCGTCAGCTTTTCGGCATGGCCCACAGGGACTTCTATAAACCACCCAAGGACATTATTATGTTTTATTTTCAGTGCCTTGACACCAACTAACGTACCATATTCAGCTTGCAATCCGGCTATGACCTTCCGGCTTTCATCGCGCAAACCGCGTTGCTCATCAAGCACCTCGTGGTAACCGCTTCGAACAAATCCTCCATCGCGTTTCAAAAGAGGCATGTCATCACCAAGCGCTGCCTCCAGTTCCCGTGCCACATCAACGGGCGACCGGCTCAAGGCTTCTGATGCCTGCGATAGTTCTCTGGGAAGTGGGCGCGTACTCTCAGAAAGCAACGCTGCTATTTCCTGTGCGGCTTCCAGCCCAAACCGAATGACACCCAAGTCACGCGGGCCTCCCCTGTTCAATGCCAGGCGGGACAAGGCGCGCGGCATATCAGGTGCTGCCCGCAAAGCCTTTTGCAGTTTCTCCCGTAAAATCAAATCGTCGATAAAAAAATCGAGGGCATCATGTCGATCAGCAATCAGGGCCGGATCAACCAGCGGCGCAGCCAGACGGGAGGCAAGAACCCTGGAACCGCCATTCGTGACAGTTTTGTCAATCGCAGACAGAAGACTGCCTGAACGCTCCCCGGTGAGGGTTCGCATCAATTCAAGATTGCCCCGCGTCGCCGGATCTATCTGCATCGCTGCGGATAGGTCATCTCGCTGCGGAGGGTCCAGTGAGGGGCGCTCTCCAATCTGGGTCAATTCAACATAAGCGATCGCACCGGCGGCAGCGGCGGTTTCCGCTCTGGAAAAATGTCCAAACCCGTCAAGCGTTTTGACGTCAAAAAATTTGGCCACGCGGCCTGGAGCTGTTGTTCCATCGAAAAACGAGCGCGCCACAGGTGCAACTGTTCCACGCAAACTCTCGAAAATCACACGCAAATCCGGATCAGAATCCAATTGATCCGGGATAACAATTTCACTGGGATCGATGCGCGATAACTCCGCAGCAAGCATTCCAAGACTACTTTCTGTCACCCGAAATGCACCGGTGGAGATATCGATAAAGGCAATTCCGAAAATTCCGCCCTGGCTCTCACCCCCCAGACGGCAAACAGCCGCCAGAAAATTGTTCCTGCTTGCGTCGAGCAGGCTGTCTTCTGTCAGCGTGCCTGGTGTTACGAGCCGGACAACATCGCGGCGCACGACAGACTTCGCCCCTCGCTTCTTGGCTTCAGCAGGGTTTTCAGTCTGCTCGCAAACGGCAACCCGAAACCCGCGCTTGATTAAATTCTGAAGATAGTTATCCGCTGCATGGACAGGCACACCGCACATCGGGATGTCATCCCCCAGATGTTTTCCGCGTTTTGTGAGGGTAATGCCCAGTGCCTGAGACGCCGTGACGGCATCTTCAAAAAACAACTCGTAAAAATCGCCCATCCGATAGAACAGCAAACTGTCCTGATTGGCGGTCTTTATTTCCAGATACTGCTCCATCATGGGCGTCAAGCGCGCAGGAGCGTCTCCGGTCTTTTTCGCAGCAGTTTTTGGCATGGACACGATCATCTGGTGTGAAGAGTTGGCCTCTAGTGTGAAAAATTGGCATCAGGTTTGGTCGGTGAGCAGCAAGTGCGGCGAGTTGGCAGTTAGTGCAGTGAATTTGTCGTTCCTATCATCATAGTCACCTGCTGGGAAAGAACCCCAAGTGACTAAAACCAAAACTCCAGCACCAACCATGCTGGAAATTTTGATTCAATCTCAATCGATTAGACAGTTGTAGCCCTCCTTTTCGGGGGATAAGCTCCAGCGTTCGTACCCCTCACCGGGCAATACTGAAAACTCTTTTCTGGGATGAAACATGTCCGACAGTAAAAAATCAGCAGGCGCCAGTCCTACATTCACCGATCAGGAAGCGCTTCAGTTTCACCAGGAAGGACGCCCGGGAAAGTTGGAGATCACACCAACGAAACCGATGGCAACACAACGGGATTTGTCTCTGGCCTATTCTCCCGGTGTGGCCGTCCCGGTTCGAGCGATTGCTGAAGATCCATCAAAATCATTCGATTACACCAATCGCGGCAACATGGTAGCGGTGATTTCCAACGGGTCGGCCATTCTCGGCCTAGGAAATCTTGGCGCACTGGCCTCAAAACCGGTGATGGAAGGGAAAGCCGTTCTCTTCAAGCGGTTCGCCGACGTTGACTCGATAGATTTGGAAATCGACACGCAGGATGTTGACGCTTTCATCAACTGCGTCCGGTATCTTGGTCCAACCTTTGGCGGCATAAATCTGGAAGATATCAAGGCACCGGATTGTTTCATCATTGAACAGCGCCTGCGCGAGCTCATGGACATTCCGGTTTTTCATGATGATCAGCACGGGACAGCGATCATTGCCGCTGCGGGTCTGATCAACGCCCTGCATCTGACAGATCGCGACATGAAGGACACCAAAATCGTCTGCAATGGAGCCGGCGCGGCAGGCATTGCCTGTATCGAACTGATAAAGGCAATGGGCGTTCCTCATGAAAACGTCACTCTTTGTGACACCAAAGGCGTGATCTATCAGGGCCGCGAAGAGGGGATAAACCAATGGAAAAGCGCCCATGCAATCAAGACCAAGGATCGCAGCCTCTATGATGCCATGAAGGGAGCCGACGTGTTTTTGGGTGTGTCCGTCAAAGGAGCACTGACGGAGGATATGCTCCGAGCAATGGCACCTAATCCGATTATTTTCGCCATGGCCAATCCCGATCCGGAGATCACACCGGAGGAGGCCGCCGAAATTCGTGACGACGCCATCGTCGCGACCGGTCGTTCGGATTATCCCAACCAGGTGAACAATGTTCTCGGGTTTCCCTATATTTTCCGGGGAGCGCTCGACGTTCTTGCGACAACAATCAACGACGAAATGAAAGTCGCCTGCGCCCACGCCCTGGCAGATCTTGCTCGGGAGGACGTACCCGATGAAGTCGCTGCGGCCTATCGCGGCAATCGTCCCAAATTCGGTCCGAATTACATTATTCCGGTACCGTTTGATCCTCGACTGGTTTCCGCCATCCCACCCGCTGTTGCCAAAGCAGCTGTTGATTCAGGAGTTGCCCGCCGACCGATTGTCGATATGGAATCCTATACCGCCCAACTTTCGGCACGCCGCGATCCCGTCGCCGGTACATTGCAACGCATTTTCACAAAAGTTCGCCAGCAACCCAAAAAAGTGGTGTTTGCTGAGGGAGAGGAAGAACCGGTTATCAGAGCGGCACAAAGTTTTGTCTCGCAGGGTCTGGGCACCGCCATTCTGATTGGCAGGGAAGATGAAATCCGGGCGACGGCGGCCAGCGCCGGGATTGAGTTGCGCCATGGAATCGTCATCGAAAACGCCCGTGCATCCAACAAAAACACCGTCTACGCCGATCATCTATTTGCGCGGATGCAACGCAAAGGCTTTCTGCTGCGTGACTGCCAGCGGCTGGTCAACAATGATCGGAACTACTGGGGCGCCATCATGGTCGCCCGCGGGGATGCTGATGCGATGGTTACCGGAATGACGCGAAATTATTCGGTCGCACTGGATACCGTCAGGCAGATCATCGATACAAAGCCTGGCCATCGTGTGATTGGCGTTTCCATTGCTCTTGCCCGGGGTCGCACGGTACTTGTTGCAGACACGACGGTGCACGATATGCCCAATTCTGAGGAATTGGCCGGTATCGCGGAGGAAGCTGCACATGTTGCCCGGCGGCTGGGTTATGAACCCCGGGTCGCCATGCTTGCCTATTCAACCTTCGGCCATCCTAAAGGGGAACGGGCTGAGCGGGTGCAGGAAGCCGTCCAAATACTCGATCGCCGCAGGGTTGATTTCGAATATGATGGAGAAATGGGCGCTGATGTCGCTCTCAATGTCGACAAGATGGCATCCTATCCGTTCTGCCGCCTGACGGGTCCGGCCAATGTTCTGATCATGCCTGCTTTTCACTCTGCGTCCATATCGACGAAGATGCTTCAGGAACTTGGCGGATCGACGGTGATCGGCCCCCTCCTTGTCGGACTGGACAAACCGGTTCAGATAGTGCCCATGGGCGCCAAAGACAGCGAATTGGTCAATATGGCCGCGATTGCTGCCTATAATGTAACCTGAGCGGCTACAGCATTGGTTGAAGACGCTCCATGTATGTGTTTATCGCCTTTGTCGAACAGCAAGGGCGATCCTCACTTTTGCTGAAATTGCACTTAGATCGGGTTTGTCATGACTGCCATCAAACTCTGCGGATTGTCGACGGAAGCTTCCGTTCAAGCGGCATTGGATGTCGATGCCGAAATGATTGGGCTAAATTTTTTCGAGCCAAGCCCACGGTATGTGTCGCCGCAGAGCGCCGCCAAGTTGGCTCAGATCATCAGACGACAGACGGCGCATACGACGGAAATTATTGCGCTGACAGTCAATATGGATGATGAAGGTCATTCTCGAATCGTTGATGTTCTTAAACCTGACTGGATCCAACTGCATGGCAAGGAAACGCCGGATCGGGTTGCGCAAATCAAGAAGAAATTCGACCTCCCTGTCATGAAAGCCTTCGGGATTTCGACGCGGGAAGACCTCGCACAGCTTGACGACTACAAGCACGTCGTGGACAGGTTTTTGTTCGATGCAAAACCGCCCAAGGATTCAGTGTTGCCAGGTGGAAACGGTGCGGCATTTGACTGGCATCTGATGGAAAATCTGGAATTGGGCAAACCGATTGTACTATCTGGCGGTCTGGACAAGGACAACGTCGCCGAGGCCATACACATCACCAGACCGGCTGCGGTTGACGTCTCATCTGGAATTGAAAGCGGAAAAGGTATCAAGGACCTCGACAAAATCAGGGCTTTTGCCGCAGCCGTGAGAAATGCGGACGCGGGTTAGAATGCATTCCAATTAATCGGATAATGTTCTAAGAGGGGCATTGAAACCTATTTCGGTGACCCAAAGCAGATCTCGCGATCCCTGGATTGCGTAACAAGCCTCAAGTCTTTGTTTTGATGCGTATCCTTTTCACAAAGGTGATCCGACACTTTCAGGATACGGTCTAGCAGGAGTTTTTCACGTGACTGTTCAGCTCAACACATTCCGTTCCGGCCCTGATGAACGTGGGCATTTTGGAATTTATGGCGGACGATTTGTGGCTGAAACCCTCATGCCGCTCATCCTGGACCTGGAAGAAGCCTACAACAACGCAAAAGCCGATCCCGCTTATGCCGCAGAAGTAACGTCACTCAATAAACACTATACCGGCCGGCCCAGCCCGCTCTATTTCGCTGAGCGCCTCACGACGGAACTGGGCGGTGCGAAGATCTACTTCAAACGCGATGAACTCAACCATACGGGGTCGCACAAAATCAACAATTGCCTTGGTCAAATCCTGCTGGCCAAACGAATGGGTAAGACCCGGATTATTGCTGAAACCGGGGCCGGTCAGCACGGCGTGGCAACAGCTACCGTGTGCGCGCGGTTTGGACTTCCATGTGTGGTCTACATGGGCGAAACCGATGTCGAACGGCAAAAACCCAATGTCGTGCGTATGAAGCTGCTGGGTGCAGAAATTATTCCAGTCACTGCCGGCGCCGGCACCTTGAAAGACGCCATGAACGAGGCTCTGCGCGACTGGGTGACAAATGTTGAAAACACCTACTACCTGATTGGAACGGCAGCCGGACCACACCCCTATCCTGAAATGGTTCGTGATTTTCAGTCTGTGATCGGACAGGAAGTGCGTGACCAATTATTGGAAGCTGAAGGCAAACTGCCCGATGCTCTAGTCGCAGCTGTTGGTGGTGGCTCGAACGCGATTGGCCTGTTCCATCCATTTTTGGACGACCCGAACGTCAAGATATTCGGTGTAGAAGCAGGCGGAAAAGGCCTTGAAGGCGACGAACACTGCGCGTCTCTCAATGCAGGCCGTCCCGGTGTGCTGCACGGAAACCGGACCTATCTATTACAGGATGATGACGGGCAGATACTGGAAGGACATTCCGTTTCTGCCGGTCTTGATTATCCCGGTATTGGACCTGAGCATTCCTGGCTCAGAGATACCGGTCGGGTCGAATACGTCCCTGCCACGGACCGTGAAGCGCTGGACGCGTTTCAGCTTCTGACAAGGGTCGAAGGTATTATTCCGGCACTGGAACCTGCCCACGCACTCGCCTATGTGCAAAAGCTTGCACCGCAGATGGATAAAGATCAGATCATTGTCATGAACCTTTGCGGTCGCGGCGACAAGGATGTGTTCACTGTGGGTAATATTTTGGGGTACGATCTGTAATGGGTTTGCCCCTCGTCGCTTGACGCTGATCACACCGCACTCGCCTCAACTTGTCTGACACCGACGTTCTCAAAACGTTAAACCAGTCATGCGCAGTCCGCAGGGCGGAGATGCAATTTTCACCGGTTTTTGTGCGATGCAATATGCGCTATTTTCATTCCATTGAGTCAATACAACAATGGAGATGAAACCATGTCTAGTCGCGCAAGAAAACTGGGTAGTGGCGTCGTTGCCTTCTTTGACGATTTTGGCCGTGCGCTGGAAGCAAAACGGCTTTATTCCGAACTATCAGGTATGTCCGAAGCTCAGCGCAACAAGCTCGGATATAAAAATGAAACGCTCGCGCAGGACGTCTTCAATCAGAGTTTTGGCAAGCACTGACGACGATGAACCGTCATCGGCAAGTCTTTGTTGGTAACATCCCCTTTGAACGGGTATCGAAAAGACAGTGCGCGAGGACATTTCACCGCCGCGCATAACATGGTGCCGCCGTAAATTGCGCAAATTGGCAATCCAAGCTTCTTCCATCCATTGACAAGGGCGGTATCACGCCCCTACATCCCAATATGTGTAAATGTTGGGATATTGCGGCTTTCATCCGCATATTTGGTCCCGAGAAGACGAAGCCGTCCGGTAACAATCAGCCCGGACCAGTTTGGATTGCCACGCCTGATGACAGAAACACGCATCGACCGCCGATTTGCTGAATGTGCGGAAGAAAACCGCCCGGCCCTCGTGACGTTTATCACTGCCGGCGATCCGGATATGCAGACGTCGAGTAACATATTGAGTGCCTTGCCAACGGCCGGTGCCGATGTGATCGAACTCGGGATGCCATTTTCCGATCCGATGGCAGAGGGAATCCCAATTCAGCTTGCAAGCCAACGGGCACTTAAAAGCGGTCAGACAATGCAAAAGACGTTGCAGATGGTCCGCGATTTTCGATCAACGGACAATGACACGCCAATCGTTCTCATGGGTTACTACAACCCGATCTACTCCTATGGCGGCGAAAAGTTTTTAACTGATGCCAAGCAAGCGGGTGTCGACGGCCTCATCATTGTGGATCTGCCACCGGAGGCGGACGATGAACTCTGCATACCTGCGCTGAAGGCGGGTATAAATTTCATTCGCCTTGCAACACCGACGACCGATGATCAAAGGCTACCCGCCGTGCTGACCAACACCTCGGGATTTGTTTATTACGTTTCGATAACCGGCATCACCGGTTCTGCTTCTCCCAACACAACCAACGTCAAGACCGCCGTCAAACGCATCAAGGGACATACGAAATTGCCCGTTGCAGTGGGTTTTGGTGTAAAAACACCTGAGCAGGCACGTGTTATTGGACAGGACTCTGATGGTGTGGTTGTCGGATCTGCTATAGTCAACGCTATCAAGGACAGCCTGACAACGGAAGGCCGTCCAACCGAACAGACAGTTGGTGCGGTAAGCACTTTGGTTTCTTCGCTGGCGCAGGGCGTCAGGCAAGCCCGCACTCTATCCGCGGAATAGACGGCAACAGAATAGTTGTAATGATCGGATCAAACCTGTGAACTGGATAAACAATCTCGTACGGCCAAAGATTCGCAGCCTTTTGAACAAGCGCGAAGTGCCTGAAAACCTCTGGATCAAGTGTCCGGAAACCGGCGAGATGGTTTTCCATCGCGATTTGGAGGCCAACAACTGGGTCGTTCCCAATTCCAATCACCATATGCGCATGCCCGCTCGCAAGAGGCTTGAACACTTTTTTGACAAGGGTGAATTCGCGCTCATTGAAACGCCTTCGGTTGCTGCTGATCCACTCAAATTCCGGGACGAGCGACGTTACACTGATCGAATTCGCGATGCGCGCGCCAAGAACATGACAGACGATGCAGTTCTGGTTGCGACCGGTACCGTCGATGGATTTGACTATACTGCCGCCGTGCAGGACTTTTCGTTTATGGGTGGCTCGCTGGGCATGGCCGCCGGTGAAGCCGTGATCACCGGCATTGAAACGGCATGCGAATCCGAAACGCCGTTTGTGCTGTTTGCGGCCTCTGGCGGAGCTAGAATGCAGGAAGGTATTCTATCGCTTATGCAGATGCCCCGCACGACAGTGGCTATCCAGGCACTTAAAGAAAAGGGATTGCCCTATATTGTTGTTCTGACAAATCCGACGACGGGAGGCGTGACGGCCTCGTATGCGATGCTGGGCGACGTCCATATCGCTGAACCCGGCGCATTGATCTGCTTTGCGGGACCGCGCGTGATCGAACAGACAATTCGCGAAAAACTGCCCGAAGGCTTTCAGCGCTCCGAATACCTGCTGGATCACGGGATGGTCGATATGGTCGTGCATCGTCACGATATCAAAGAAACAATCTCTCGCATCTGCACGATATTCATGAAACGGCCTTCTTCTGCGCTGAGCGAAGTACAGGATGCTGCCGGCTCCGAGGAAAATCTGGAACAGGATGGTCCGGACCAATCAGAGCTCGAACAAGAAAACACCATTATCGAAAACGCAGCTGAATAGAGATTGGACCGTCCACCGGCCATGGACCACACAACCGCAATATTGCAGCGCCTTTTAAAACTGCATCCTCGTTCCATCGACCTGTCGTTGAGCCGAATGACGCGGATACTGGATGCCATCGGCAATCCGGAAAGACACCTGCCCCCTGTGTTTCATGTTGCCGGAACGAACGGCAAAGGATCGACGTCGGCATATCTCAGGGCGTTCCTGGAAGCATCTGGCCGATCAGTGCATGTTTACACATCACCGCATCTTGTCAATTTCAATGAGAGAATACGCCTTAGCCGGCCGGAGGGTGGGCGGTTTGTATCAGGTGAAGCACTTGCTGATGCATTACGTCGGTGTGAAGATGCCAACAAAGACGAACCCATCACATTTTTTGAAATTACAACTGCTGCCGCGTTTCTGCTTTTTGCCGAACATCCCGCTGATGCCTTGGTTCTTGAAGTAGGCCTGGGCGGAAGACTCGATGCGACAAACGTGATCGAGCGTCCGGAGGTCAGCGTCATTACGTCGATTTCTATGGACCACGAACAATGGCTTGGCGCGGACCTTGAAGGCATCGCTCTGGAGAAGGCCGGAATTCTGAAATCTGGCGTTCCTGCTGTTATGGCACCACAAACTGATGTTGTGCGCCGAGTGATCGAACAGCGCGCGCAGGAACTGGGTGCACCGATCATCATCGGCGGTCAGGATTTCACCGCATTTGAAGAACACGGACGGCTGGTGTTTCAGAACAACGAAAGACTGATGGATCTGCCGCTACCGATATTACCCGGAACCCATCAATATGATAATGCGGCATTGGCAATCGCAACGCTTGGTGCATCCCGGTTCTGGTCCGGCTCCGACGCGGTGGAGAAGGGTTTGCGTCAGGTTGTCTGGCCTGCACGCATGCAGCGCCTCAGTCGAGGGCCCCTTATAGAAATGTGCCCTAAGGACAGCGAACTGTGGCTTGATGGCGGACATAATCCTGGCGCCGGTGCTGCCATGGCGAGAGTATTTGCAGATCTGAACGAAGTGCAGTCCCGTCCACTCTATCTGATCGCCGGCATGCTCAATACCAAGGATCCCTCAGGTTATTTTTCAGCCTTCGAGGGACTGGTAAGGCACGTCATAACTGTTCCGATCAACTCATCGGAAGCCGGTCGGACCGCTGAGGAATTATGCGGTTACGTAGAGTCGACGGGCCTGAACAGCGAACCAGGCACCACACTTCAATCCGCCCTGGGCAGGATTTCAGAGCTGGCGAGAGAAGATGAAATTTCTCCGCGAATTCTCATTTGCGGCTCCCTCTACCTTGCCGGTGATGCTCTTGCCGAAAACGGCACAGTACCGGAATAAACTGTTCCCGTGCCAATCTACTGATAGATTAAAAACTATACGGCCTGTGGAAATGGGCCGCCGGCTTTTGCACGCGCAAGGGCCTCACTCAAAGCATCGGCGAAGGATTCCCGATCATCGGGATTAAGAAAATTGCCAATAGCGCAACCGTTGCCGCCATGCATCAGGGTCAGCCTCTGCACACCTTCACTTTCCACACGCTCCACTGTGAGCCTGGCCCAACGCGGATTGAACCGGAATTCGCTGACTTTTCCTGCCGGAGTAACGCCGCGAACATAGACTTCATGTGCCGACACGTTGACCAGCTCATAAGCTCGTGCGGAGCGATAATTCATTTTGAAGGCCAACCAGACCAGAACAACATCAAGCCCAAAAAAACCAAATACAGGCCACGCACCCATCAACAAAAACACAGTGCCGGCAATTGTGCATATTGCAGCCAAAACCAGCATCAATGTTCGAAAACCCTTCACTCCGAGAGACCGGTAAGGCGTCAGCACTGCGGAAAAAAAAGGCGGATCTTCGATATCGGTCTGGAGTGACTTTTGTTCTGAACGGTTCATGGTTTTCCATTATAGATGACTGATGTCCGAATCAAACAAGCAACCTGAAACAAAAACGCGCCCAGACAGGAAACCCGATCCCGGAGCCGCGTCATTGCGGGGAAAACCGGCGACTGTGAAGAAAAAGAGAACGCGGTACAGCCGGTATACCAAGGCGGCAATCCAGCAAATTTTTGCCAGGTTTGAAGAGGGCAACCCGGAACCCGAAGGCGAACTGGATTACACAAATGCATTCACATTGCTCGTGGCAGTGGTCTTATCTGCACAAGCAACGGATGTCGGGGTCAACAAGGCGACCAGGAATCTGTTTATCGAAGCGGATACGCCGCAGAAAATGGCTGCACTGGGTGAAGATGTAATTCGCGAGCACATCCGGACAATCGGCCTGTACCGAAATAAAGCAAAAAACGTGTACCTGCTCTCGCGTCAACTTTTGGACAAGCATGACGGTTTGGTGCCTCAGACCCGGGAAGATCTCGAGGCCTTGCCCGGGGTGGGTCGGAAAACAGCCAATGTCGTTTTAAATATCTATTTCGGGCAGCCGACAATTGCCGTGGATACACATATATTCCGGCTCGCCAACAGGCTCGGACTGGCGCCTGGAAAAACGCCTCTGGAAGTTGAAAATGCCTTAGCCCGAATTATTCCGGAGGAATTTGTGCGCCACTCTCATCACTGGCTCATCTTGCATGGGAGATATATCTGCAAGGCACGCAAACCGGAATGCGACCGGTGTCTCATCAGGGATCTATGCAAAAGCAAGGAAAACTGGGCGAAAGTCTGATCTTACTGACAAGCAGTTTCTTTTTTGTGCCGAACACGAACAACCACTTCGACCCGCACAAGCTCCATGTCATCCGGAATTTCCGGCATATCTGCGACATTCATAACATTGCCGGGAATATCGATAACGCGGTTTTCATCTTCAATGTAAAGATGATGGTGGTCTGTCGTATTCGTATCAAAATATGTTTTCGTGCCCTCAATCGCGACTTCGCGCAGAAGACCTGCTTCGGTAAACTGATGAAGGGTATTGTAGACAGTGGCCAGAGACACCGGGACATTTGCTGCAACGGCTTCTTCATGAACCAATTCTGCCGAGACATGTCGATTGCCTTTGCAAAACAGAAGCTCAGCGAGTGAAACACGTTGACGCGTCGGCCTTAGCCCTGCGTCGCGCAGAAGCACATTTACGTCTGTCATGGGATGCTCAATGTCAATAATGCTGGTCATACATTCAGTTAATAACCATTCTCATTTTGTATGTCTACAAAATTGACTCTTATATGCAACTTTACGTATGCGCGGCTTAATCACAAA
Source organism: Stappiaceae bacterium (assembly GCA_039976075.1). GTDB lineage: Bacteria > Pseudomonadota > Alphaproteobacteria > Rhizobiales > Stappiaceae > JBDWFY01. The sequence goes on along the minus strand of JBDWFY010000013.1, from coordinate 462,120 downwards.
AACGACAGGTCCACGTCGAATGTTTTCCATCCTGTCCGGCTAACTCGAAAACAGTCGGCCAGATAGAACGCCTCTATGTAGCCTGACCGGTAACGAAACACGCCGGGTCTTCATTAACCTCTGGGGAAGAAAAGCTTGCGAAATTGATCTTATTAATGAATTCCTGAGTAGAAACGGCACTTTCGATGTGAACAGACGTATGATAGACAAGCTCGGATATTCGAAGAATTAGACCAACCATGGACCGCTTCTGCCAAACATGAAGCTGGTCAAATGAGACGGAACAACAATGGTAGAGCGCCCCTCAAGCTTTAGCTACGAAGAACTCCTCGCTTGCGGACGGGGTGAACTATACGGCCCAGGTAACCCTCAGCTCCCCCTGCCACCCATGCTGATGTTTGATCGCATAACATCAATTACCGAAGATGGTGGTGAATATGGCAAAGGACAAATCAAGGCGGAATTAGACATCAATCCCGACCTCTGGTTTTTCAACTGCCACTTTCAGGGCGATCCGGTGATGCCAGGATGCCTCGGTCTGGACTCCCTTTGGCAAATGCTTGGGTTTTATCTTGGATGGCTTGGATGCGAAGGACGGGGAAGGGCGCTTGCTGTTGGCGAGCTGAAATTTTCCGGAATGGTACTTCCAATCATCAAGAAGGTCGAATATGGCGTTGATCTAAAGCGCGTGATGCGATCAAAACTTGTGCTGGGTATCGGCGATGGCTGGCTGAAGGCAGATGGCGAGATTTATTATCGAGCAAAAGACCTTCGCGTCGCTCTGATAAAAGATGGTCAGCAACCAGCCTGACCGTTAGACTGTATCGATCAATTATTGTGTAACGCGTAAACAGCACCGGTCTGTACCTTTGGGTATCGTCGGAGCGTAGTGGATGGAGATGCCGCGATGAGGCGGGTTGTTGTCACCGGAATGGGAATTGTGTCGAGTATCGGCAACAACTCTCAGGAAGTTCTTGCAAATTTGCGCGAGGGCAATTCTGGCATCGTTGCGGCGAAGCGCTACGAAGAACTGGGATTTAGATGTCAGGTGCACGGTGCGCCGAAGCTTGAGCCTTCGGAGGTTCTCGACAGGCGGACAATGCGTTTCATGGGTGAGGGCGCTGCCTGGAATTACATTGCCATGGAACAGGCTATTCAGGATTCCGGTCTGGAAGAAAGCGATGTTACAAACGAGCGGACAGGCATTGTCATGGGTTCCGGCGGTCCGTCGACTCATGCTATCGTCGCGGCTGCCGATATTACGCGCGAAAAAGGTCCCAAGCGCATCGGGCCAACCGCAGTTCCAAAAGCCATGTCGTCCACCAATTCCGCGACCCTTGCGACACCGTTCAAAATTCATGGTGTCAACTATTCCATTTCCGCGGCCTGCGCGACGACCAACATATGTATTGGTAATGGCGCGGAACTGATCCAGTGGGGCAAACAGGATATTGTGTTTGCCGGAGGTGGCGAAGAACTCGACTGGACATTGTCTTCGCTTTTCGACGCCATGGGCGCGATGTCATCCAAATATAATGACACACCTGAAACAGCGTCACGGCCGTATGACAAAAACCGCGACGGTTTTGTTATCGCCGGCGGCGCCGGTGTGCTTGTCCTTGAAGAGCTTGAGCATGCCAAGGCGCGGGGTGCCAAGATCTATGGAGAAGTCGTGGGATATGCCGCAACTTCCGATGGTTTCGACATGGTCGCACCCTCGGGCGAAGGCGCCGTGCGGTGCATGAAGTTGGCGCTCAAGGATGTTGGCGAGCCGGTCGATTATATCAACCCCCATGCAACCTCGACCGGCGTTGGCGACATTCGGGAAATCGAAGCCATTCGCGAAGTCTTCGGTGACAAGGTACCGCCAATTTCCGCCACGAAAGCACTCTCAGGTCATTCGCTCGGCGCTGCCGGCGTTCATGAAGCCATCTACTCCATCCTGATGATGAACAATGGTTTCATCGCACCATCAGCCCATATCGAGGAACTGGATCCAGATTTTGCAGACATGCCGATCTTGCGCGAAAGACAGGATGATGTTGAGCTAAATTGTGTGCTTTCAAATGGCTTTGGGTTCGGCGGCACCAATGCGTCTCTCGTTTTCAAGCGCTATAACGGCTGACCTGCAACCGATAGACTTTTGACTTTATTTTGTACGATCAAGAAACGATGAACCAAAGAACAGGGAGAGCCGCATGACAGGGCTGATGGAAGGCAAACGCGGTCTGGTCATGGGCGTCGCCAACAATCACTCAATTGCCTGGGGAATTGCAAAACAGCTGGCAGCACAGGGAGCTGAGCTTGCATTCACATACCAGGGAGAAGCCTTTGGACGCCGCGTTCGGCCACTCGCCGATTCTGTCGGATCTGAATTCCTGCTTCCTTGTGATGTAGAAGACATCGATACTGTCGACACGGTTTTCGATACGCTGAAGGAAGCCTGGGGCGGCATCGACTTCCTGGTTCATGCCATTGCGTTTTCGGACAAAAATGAACTCAAGGGCAAATATGCCGACACGTCTCGGGAAAATTTCTCTCGCACGATGGTCATTTCCTGTTTTTCGTTTACCGAAATCACCAAGCGGGCGGCGGCCATCATGCCCGATGGCGGGTCGATCATTACGCTGACATACGGCGGATCGACGCGCGTGATGCCCAACTACAACGTCATGGGTGTCGCCAAAGCAGCGCTGGAATCCTCTGTTCGATATCTAGCTGCAGATTACGGCTCGCAAAATATTCGCGTGAACGCAATTTCGGCCGGTCCGGTTCGAACACTGGCCGGGGCGGGAATTGCAGATGCCCGGCTGATGTTTAATTTCCAGAAGGAAAATTCACCGCTTCGACGCACCGTTTCAATAGACGAGGTGGGCGGAACGGGTCTCTATCTTCTTTCGGACCTATCCAGCGGTGTTACAGGCGAAATCCACTTTGTTGATTCGGGATATAACATTATCTCGATGCCGCGACTCGATGAATTGAAGCAGCAGGAAAGTCAGCCTGAAAGCAACAAAATTGAAGCTGCCGAGTGAGTTTCGATTGAGATAAAGACTGTGGAACTGTCAAACATTCCCGGGGCTAAAACCCCGGGTTTTTTGTATCTTGAGCAATTATTCCAATCATCGAACGACAGGCATTGCAGAGGATGTTTGTTTCCTCACCTGCCCCTGGCGCAATGGTGCTCCAACTTATTTCCTATGCGCGACAACTCAGGTTCTCGAATGTTTGCGGTATGCGCTACAGCGTATCCCGGAAAGGGTGAAACACCTTTTCGATAAGGATACGCGACAAAACAAAGACTTGGAGCATTTCTTGCGATTCAACAATCGCAAGAAATGCTCTAATTGAAGGACTCATCGGGATAAATTCCGAAAAGACGCGACTGATCGATCCAACCGCTCCAATCCGATCCGGATAACTTGCACCAACCAACTTCGCACTCGCTGACGCTGGCCAATACATTCGGCTCAACCTCGGCGATGATCGGTGCGTTGGAATTGGGAGTAACCCGAATGGGAACATTTCCGGACTCTTCCCAGGGCTTGACCAATGCTGTCCGACGTCCGGAGAGAAGACTGTGAAAGACCCAGCCTTCCGATCCTTCCCAATCCCGTATACGCCGCCAATTATCAAATTCCTGGATAATCTCAACCGGCAAACCCGATCGCACAAACGTCCAGGCAATTTCGTAATCCCGACTTGGTCCAATTCGAACATTAACCCGATCGGATTTCAGGCTCACAAATCGGGGTATCGGTAATCCACTCGCTCCGGTTTTACCACTTTGCGCCTCTGAAGAGCTGAGTGACAGGTTCAGAAAAAATGCGAACGCAAGAAGTATGACGGATAGTGTCCCATAATATTTGCCGTTGCAAAATTTCAGATGTTTCATGACAGGATTGATCCTATTCAATTGCCCGCATAGCCTGATCGCCCTGCCGATGCCGTCAGCGGTGGTTCGGAATCGTAATTTATAGGCAGATTTATTAGCCATTCGGCTCAAGATCAATCCTCTCTCTTGTATCCGCCCGTCCTTCTAGGTAGGAAAACAGTCAGCGTTGATGTGCAGTGGTGAACATCATAGAACGCATCGACTAAAAATGCTGTGGTTCAGCAGGCGTTAAAGGCGGGATAGTTATGCCAAACAAAAAGCCAGTGGTGATTGTCACTCGAAAACTGCCCGAGGTCGTTGAAACACGCATGCGCGAACTTTTTGACGCGCAGCTCAATGACAGCGACAAACAAATGAGCCAGGCTGAACTGGTCGAGGCGGTCAAAAATGCGGAAGTGCTGGTTCCCACGGTCACCGACAGAATCGATTCTGCCATTCTTTCCCAAGCCGGACCAAAACTGAAACTGATTGCAAATTTCGGTAATGGTGTCGACAATATCGATGTTATCACCGCCAACAATCGCGGTATCGCGGTCACCAACACTCCCGGCGTCCTGACTGAAGATACTGCAGATATGACGATGGCTCTTCTGCTCGCCGTTCCCCGACGCTTGGCTGACGGTATCAAGATAATTGAAGAAGAAAAGTGGAACGGATGGTCACCCACCTGGATGCTGGGCCATCGGATCTGGGGCAAACGCCTGGGCATCATCGGCATGGGACGGATCGGCCAGGCCGTGGCGCGCAGGGCCAAGGCGTTCGGCATGTCGATCCACTATCACAACCGCCGACGCCTGAGTACGGACATGGAGGAACAACTCGAAGCGACCTATTGGGAGAGTCTCGATCAAATGCTCGCCCGGATGGATGTCATTTCGGTCCACTGCCCGCACACACCGGCCACCTATCATCTGCTTTCAGCCCGCCGTTTGAAGCTTCTAAAGGAAGACGCTTACATTCTGAACACGGCTCGGGGTGAGATCGTTGATGAGAATGCTCTTGTTCGCTTGCTGGAATCGGGTGAGATTGCTGGCGCTGGCCTGGATGTTTTCGAACATGAGCCAGCGGTAAATCCCAAATTAATGAAATCCGATAGAGTTGTGTTGCTGCCTCATATGGGCTCGGCTACGATTGAGGGCCGAATTGATATGGGCGAAAAAGTTATCATCAATATCAAAACATACATGGATGGGCATCAGCCGCCTGACCGCGTTTTACCCTCGATGCTCTGAGGTTTTTTGAAAAAACTATTTGGTTTTCAACCAGAGTGCATCTTCGCCCATTCCCTTGATAAACGCGGCGTGGGCGGCTTCTTCTTCAGCTGATATGCGCGGTTGTAACGGCGTTGGGCGTGCCCTGGCTGTTTTCTTCACCTTCGCCGCGCCTGTATATAAATCACCGGCATCTTGTTCATCTTCCGGCATCAGACCAAGCGCGGTCTGTTTGCCGCCAATCAGTTCAATATAGACTTCAGCCAGAAGTTCGGCATCAAGCAACGCGCCGTGTTTCGTCCGCCGGCTATTATCAATGCCATACCGCGAACACAGTGCGTCCAGGGAGTTGGGTCCCGCCGGATGTTTTCGCCTGGCAAGCGCGAGTGTATCAAGCACCTGGCTATCTGGAATCGCGTCGTAACCAATCCATTTCAGCTCAGCGTTCAAAAAGTTCATGTCGAACGAGGCATTGTGAATAACAAGTGTGCCCTCACCGACAAATGTCCGAAAGGCCTCTGCGACATCTTTGAACAACGGCTTGTCAGATAGAAACTCCTCCGACAGTCCATGCACTTCAAAAGCGGATTGCGGCATGTCCCGCTCAGGATTGATATAGACGTGATGGACTTCGCCGGTTGGGATGTGATTGAGCATCTCAACGCACCCAATTTCGACCAGACGATCACCCGTATGCGGATCAAAGCCAGTCGTTTCCGTATCAAGCACAATTTCCCGCACCGCGATATCAACCTCTCAAATACGACGCTTCCAGCGGTCCATTCTGACATTCAATCTCGAGTGAAGTCCAAGGAACCGCAAGCTGGCGATTATGTTTTCCCCGTCATTCCGATCAATTCACGCAAGATATCTGCGACCTGCCGTTCAGCTGCTTCAATACCGTGGTCCGTATGAACGAGAAAATGAGCTCGCTCACGTTTTTCACTATCCGGCACCTGTTTTGCAACAATTGCGGAAAACATCTCCTCCGTCATCCCCTCACGCGCCATGACGCGTTCACGCTGTAATTCCGGGCTTGCTGTGACAACAATCACGGCATCGACTCGATTTTCCCCACCGGTTTCAAATAGTAATGGAATATCCAGAACAACGACTTGCTGCCCTTCAGCCCGGGCCCTTTCAAGAAAGGCCTGTTCCGATTTACGAACCAGGGGGTGAACAATCGATTCAAGAAGTTTCATCGCAACCGCATCATTCAGCACACGCGCACTTAAAAGCTTCCGATCGACCTGGCCATTTTTCGTTGTTCCGGGAAACGCTGCCTCAATAGTTGCCACGGCTTCACCCTTGTAAAGATCGTGCACCGTGGCATCTGCATCGTAAACGGGACAGCCAAGTCGACGGAACATGGCCGCCGTCGTTGATTTTCCCATTCCGATTGAACCGGTCAGACCGGCAACAATCATGATGGCTCTCCCAGATCCGTTAAAATAAGTTTCCGCAAATTCTCCGTCACCACCGGCCGTTTGCCAAACCATCTTTCGAATCCCGGAACCGCCTGGTGAAGCAGCATACCCAAGCCATCGACTGTCTGAAGACCTCTGCTTTCTGCCCGGCGCAGCAAATCAGTTTTCAAGGGCACATAGACGATATCCGCGACCACCGCAGTATCCGGAAGAGACGCCAGATCGATGGCCAGAGGATCTTGCCCCTTCATGCCCAGGGAGGTGCTGTTGACCAGCAAACTTGCCGATGGGAGCAGCGATCCAATTTCATTCCATTCATGAGCGCGAACCCGTGGTCCAAACTGGTCTGCCAAAACTTGTCCTCTGGACACTGTTCGGTTGACGATATGAATGGGATCAAATCCAGAAGATAGAAGCGACCAGATTATCGCCCGCGAAGCACCCCCTGCCCCCAAAATAATCGCCGCACCGGGATTCAAATTCCATCCAGGGGCCCGGTCATCCATATTGGCGGTAAATCCATAAGCGTCGGTATTGGTCCCCAGAAGTCGTTCATCCTCCAGCCATACTGTATTCACCGCCCCTATTTTCCGGGCGACGTTGTTAACGTCATGACAGGCACTCAAAGCAACTTCTTTATGCGGAATAGTGACGTTGGCACCTTTCAGACCACTGCTCGGAAACTGCTGGAAAAATGGTTCTATTTCTTCCGGCGAAACAGCTATCGGTTTGTAGTCACCTGCGATTCCCAGCTCTTTCAGCCAATATCGATGAATGATCGGGGAGCGTGAGTGAGCAATGGGCCACCCGATGACACCCGCTTGAATGAAATGATCTACCATCTGGTCATGCCTCCAGCAGTTTCTGATTTCTCAAAAATGCCAGTAGGGGCAGCATCGGCATTCCCAAAATTGTAAAATAGTCGCCTTCCAATCGCTCAAAGAGCTGTATCCCAAGCCCTTCAAGTTGATAGCATCCAACACTCTGCAAGGCCGTTTTTCCTGCCTTGGCCAAGTATCTTCCGACAAATACGCCGTCAAAGGCCCGCATCGTCAGATGTGCACTAGAGACATGACGCCAGACGGTCTTGCCGTTTTTTACACAGACGACAGCAGAATGAAGTGTGTGTGTCTTGCCCGAAAGAGCCAGCAATTGTCGGCGGGCTGCTTCCATATCAGCAGGTTTGTTGAACCGTTCATCTCCCAAAGCCAATACCTGATCTGCACCAACAATCGTTGCTTCGGGGAAGATGTCAGATATTTGTTCCGCCTTGGACTGCGCCAGGATGGAGGCTATGTCTTCGGGCACCATTTCATCGACGGTGAGAGCAGCTTCCACCGCTCGTTCATCTATATCGGCGGGTTTGATATCAAAAGAAAGTCCGGCCCCTTTCATCAGGTCAGCACGCACTTTACTACCGCTCGCAAGAATTATTTTTTCCATCAAACCCCTACTGATCATCTGCTCTGTCAACTCGGCTATCCAATGAAATGGATCGACGTCGATCATTAAGCCCGGCCATAATTGCCGCGGCCGTTTCTTCAATTGATCGCCGAGTGACGTCAATCAACGGCCAATCATGTTCCGCGCACAAACGCCTCAGCTGATTTATTTCCTGCGAGATTGCCTTCCGATCAACATAAGATTCATTATGCCCAAGCGCGTTATGGGAGAGTAATCGATTTTGCCGCACATGCTGGATCCGCTGGGCACTGGCAACCAGTCCGACAATCAACGGACTTGAGACTTCAAACAATGCCGGAGGCAGGGGGCTTGAAGGTACCAGGGGAATGTTGGCAGCCTTTATGCCGCGATTTGCCAGATAGATGCAGGTCGGTGTTTTCGATGTCCGGCTAATTCCCACCAGAACTACGTCTGCTTCATTCAGATCGCCCGGCATCTGACCATCATCATGAAGCATTGAATAGTTGAGTGCTTCGATCCGCTGGAAATAATCCGTATCCAACGCATGCTGCCCACCAATTCGGTGGCTCTGTTTTACGTTCAGATAAGATTGAAATATCCCGTAAATCGGATCCAGAACATTTAGGCAGGGTGCCGAAATCTCCCGGCAAGCGTTTTCGAGCCGATGAGCATGGTCGTCGTCTACAAGAGTATAAAGGACAATTCCCGGTGCATTATTCACTTCGGCAACGATACGGTCCAGTTGGTGCGGTGACCGGACGAGCGGATAAATATGTTCAATCGCCTCCACTTCATCGTAACGCGCACTGGCAGCACGGGAAACGGTAGAAAGTGTTTCACCGGTCGAATCGGACACCAGATGAAGATGAAAAAAGGCACGTTTTCCGGTCATGAATTCATCCCCAGGGCTGTGAATATCGTTGGACAAAAACACGCTATCTCACCAGTGGAGGAAAAGCATGCCCGTTATAACGGATTCATTAACAGGACTATCCTGCCGGGATAATGAATCCTTGCAATGCGGCGAATCGGGAAAAGGGGAAATTGTTAATATTTTATTAACAGATTCGCAGAGTGATCTTCCCCAGCATGAGGAGAAGACTCCCTTACGGACTCTGCCATGATTCATTAACCTTTTGTTAATAATTGACAGTGCTCCACAGCAGACAGATTTTTTTGATCCACGTTCCAATTATCTCAAGCAGCGACAATGTGGACGGTTGTGGATGGGTTTTAATCCCGGCTATCCACTTCCTAAAAGAAATAAAAAATCTAAATATCATTTCTCTATTTATTAGAGATAAGATTGGAAAAAGGATTTCGCATCGATGAGTTCGACCAACAGAGCTGTGCTGAAAGTACTGAAAGGTGATCCCCTTTTTCCGCCTCCTATCTGGATGATGCGGCAAGCCGGTCGCTATCTTTCGGAGTATCGGGAGATACGAGCCCAGGTTCCTGAATTTTTGAATTTTTGCTACGATGTAGACAGGGCAACGGAAGTCACTCTGCAACCGATCCGGAAATTCGGGTTTGACGCTGCGATCCTTTTCTCCGACATTTTCGTTGTTCCCGACGCGATCGGTTATCCGGTTCGTTTTGAGGAAGGACGAGGACCCGTTCTGGAACCTCTTCATGAGGATCTGATCGAAGCGCTGGATCTGGACAGAGCACAAGAGCATCTGAAGCCGGTATTTGAAATTCTATCCAGACTTAGAAATGAACTCCCCGACAAGACAACTTTGCTCGGTTTTTGTGGCGCGCCCTGGACTGTTGCCTGCTATACGGTAGCGGGCCATACGACACCGGATCAGACGGCGGCCCGCATAGGTGCTTTTGAGCAACCCGCATTGATGGATGCTCTCATCGAACAACTGGTAGTAGCTTCCATTTCTTACCTGAGCAGACAGCTGGAGGCTGGTGCCGATGCTCTGCAGATATTTGATACGTGGGCCGGTGTTCTGGATGAAACGGGCTTTGAACGTTGGTGTCTTGAACCGACCAGGAGGATTGTCGAGGGTGTCCGGAAAACTCATCCTGATGCAATCATCATTGGTTTTCCCAAGGGCTCAGCCGGCCGCCTTGAACGATATGTAGAGGTGACAGGTGTCAATGCTGTCGGACTTGACTGGTCCGCGCCATTCGATATTGCAAAGACGTTGCAGCGGAGGGGTATTCCGGTTCAGGGAAATCTCGATCCCATGCGGCTGATTGCCGGCGGAGAGGCGCTGGATGAGGGCGTGGATAGAATTTTGAAGGAACTGGGCAAGGGCCCGTTGGTGTTCAATCTGGGACATGGAATTACACCGCAGACACCTGTAAAACATGTCATGCAGATGGTTGATCGGGTGCGCAGTGCTGGTGACCGGATCGGAAACGGCTAAATGAGCGATCCTTATCTGTGGTTCAAGTCCCTGCATATCATGTCGATTATTGCCTGGATGGCAGGGTTGTTTTACCTGCCACGCCTGTTCGTTTATCACGCTGATTCCACTGTTGGCAGCGAACAGTCAGAAACGTTTAAAATCATGGAAAGGCGACTTCTGAAAGCGATCACGACGCCGGCCATGATTTCTTCCTGGATATTCGGTCTGCTGGCGGCCTGGCAGATAGACGCATTTTCCGACGGCTGGTTTCATGCCAAGTTGTTGCTCGTACTTATTATGACAGGCTATCACGGCTATCTTGCCAAGTTTCAAAAGGCGTTTGCCAGTGATCGGAATGTCAAGCCTGCGAAGTTCTTTCGCATTGTGAATGAAGTTCCGACTTTGTTGATGGCGGTCATTGTTATTCTGGTAGTTTTCAAGCCCTTTTGATGGACAATGCGACTGATTGTCAAAACCCATAGAATTGGCAGGAATGCCCCTTGCAGGTTCACTTCGAAACGACTATGTTCCAGCTACCTCATTCAGTGCTTATTATGTATCAAGATAGAGCGATACGTGACTGCCGAGCGCGGCAGTGAAGCAAGAAAAATACTCCCCCTGTAAAGATCCATTCCGAATATTAAGCCGGAAAATAATCATAACAACGAAGATAAAGAAGAATTCCAGCCGATGCGGGAAATGAAACTTCAAGACCTAAAACTTAAATCTCCTACCGAATTGCTGAGTTTTGCCGAAGAACTGGAAGTAGAAAACGCCAGTACACTGCGCAAACAGGAACTGATGTTCGCCATACTGAAACGGTTGGCTGAACAGGATACCGATATTATCGGAGCCGGTGTCGTCGAAGTTCTGCAGGATGGATTTGGATTCCTGCGTTCTCCCGATGCCAACTATCTGCCTGGGCCGGACGACATTTATGTATCGCCCTCACAGATCAGGCGGTTTTCTCTCAGAACCGGCGATACCGTCGAAGGGGAAATTCGCAGTCCAAAAGATGGAGAGCGCTATTTCGCTCTTCTCAAGGTCAATACGATCAATTTCCAAGACCCGGAGATGGCGCGTCACAAAACGCACTTTGACAATCTGACGCCACTTTATCCAGAAGAACGATTCAAACTCGAAGTCGAAGATCCGACTATCAAAGATCTCTCAGCGCGTGTCATCGACCTGACAACGCCACTGGGTAAGGGACAGCGTGCTTTGATCACAGCGCCACCCCGTACCGGTAAAACGGTCTTCCTGCAAAATATCGCAAAATCGATTACACGCAATCACCCAGAGTGTTACCTGATCGTTCTTCTGATCGATGAAAGGCCGGAAGAAGTGACGGATATGCAGCGTACGGTCGATGGAGAGGTCATTTCCTCAACATTTGACGAGCCAGCTGTTCGTCACGTTCAAGTAGCTGAAATGGTTATCGAGAAGGCCAAACGGCTGGTTGAACATGGACGGGATGTTGTCATCCTCCTTGATTCAATTACGCGTCTTGGGCGAGCCTACAACACGGTTGTACCATCCTCCGGCAAGGTTCTGACCGGTGGTGTCGATGCCAACGCACTGCAGCGCCCAAAACGCTTCTTTGGTGCTGCCAGGAACATTGAAGAAGGTGGGTCACTGACGATCATTGCAACGGCGCTGATTGATACCGGTAGCCGGATGGACGAAGTGATCTTTGAGGAATTCAAAGGTACAGGTAACTCTGAAATTATTCTCGACCGGAAAATTGCCGACAAGCGTGTGTTCCCGTCAATTGATATTCAGCGGTCTGGAACCCGGAAAGAGGAACTTCTGGTTTCCAAGGATGAGCTCAAGAAGATGTATGTCTTGCGTCGAATTCTCAATCCGATGAATTCAGCCGACGCCATCGAGTTTCTGCTTGATAAGTTGCGTCAGACCAAATCCAACAGCGAATTTTTTGACTCGATGAATACCTGATTTCTCTCAGCGGTTAAGCGAGCGCAGTGTGTTTTCGAACTCACTGAGCGATTGAATTGGGGCAAGACAGGTTTGTCCCGGACAGATAAAGGCGGTGGGTCGGTTGTCGATCGCCGCCTTTCCTTTTGCCGGATGGTTGTCTGCCAGTTGGTCAGTCGATGTCAGCACAGAAAGAATGAGATTGGGATTGGACTGCTTTCTCGCAATTCTCAGCAGATCATCACACGCTTCTTTGTCCGGGCTCACAATGACGATAGATGTTGCATTGAGAGAGAAATCGAATGCACTCAACAATGTAGCAGTGCCGAAAACGTTTGCCGGAATATCTGCCGAGAAACAGTTGAAAATTTCTTCGTAAAGCGACCGATAGTTTTCCTCGCCGGTTAAATGATAAAGTCTGACGAGTTCCATTGCGAGTAGGCCGTTGGCGTTTGGAACGGCATCGTCATGACAATATTTCGGTCTTAAGATCAGATCATCAGCCTCTGCTGCGGTCATGAAAAATCCGCCGCCTTGCTCATCGCGATAGGCGGGGAGTAATTCCTCAAGCGTCAATTTGGCAACTTCAAGATAGTCGGTATCAAACGTTGCCTGATACAGACCTAGAGCTGCGTGAATGACTGCTGCCTGATCGCTCAGTTGACCGGGGTAGAGCAAAATGTCCTTGCGCCAGGAGTGTCCATATAGGTCCCCTTTTTTCATTTTCTCCTGAATAAACCGAAAAGCTCTTTGAGCCATTTCCAGTGTTGATTCACGTGAAATGCCCGCGGCTGAAAGATTTGCCAAAGCGCCAATTAACAGGCCGTTCCAGTCTGCCAAGATTTTATCATCGACTGCCGGCCGCACTCTTTGCTGACGGGCATTGAGCAACAATTCTCTTTCGCCTTCATAATTAGCAGCGGTTTCATCAAATTCAGTGCCGGATGTATGTAGCCGATTGAGAATGGTTTTCCCCTCCCAATTACCTTGGGGGAGAATGTCGTAAAGTTTTTTGAAGTCATCGCGCGAGTGGGCGGACAGATGTTGGTCTATTTCTGCTTCCTGCCATACATAATATCGCCCCTCCTCGCCTTCGGTATCCGCATCCAGACTTGCGGAATATGCACCCTCGGATGTCAGCATTTCTCGTTCCAACCATGTCAGGGTTTCTTCAATCCGCAGGCGGAATAAATTGTTTCCGGTCAACTTATAGGCAATCAACAGCAGATCCAGGAGCTGGGCATTATCGTAGAGCATCTTTTCAAAATGCGGCGCCAGCCAGAACTGGTCGACTGAATAGCGTGCAAATCCGCCACCCAGATGATCGTAAATTCCCCCTTGGCAAATTTTTTCAAGTGTCAAAAGAACCGCATCATCATAGGCAATATTTCCGCTGTTATGCCCTGCTCTCAGCAGGAGATGCAGAAATGAACATTGGGGAAATTTTGGTGCACCTTTGGTTCCACCATTTTCGGGGTCCATCATGGCAAGCAGACGTTCAGATGCTTTGTCAAAAAGCTCAGGCGTCACGGTGGCAGCATTATCCGGCCGCATTGCCAACCGGGTCATCAGGTTGTGTTCATTCTGACGGATCTTGTCCGGCTCTTCCTGAAAGAGCCGGGATATCTCCCGCAGAACAGAAACAAAACCGGGCCGACCCCATTTGGCTTCCTTGGGGAAATACGTTCCTCCCCAGAAAGGTTTTCCTTCCGGCGTAAGAAACATCGTCAAGGGCCAACCGCCTTGTTCTCCGAGCTGGTGAAGGGCAGACATGTAGATATGATCGATATCCGGCCTTTCTTCCCGATCGACCTTAATCGACACAAACAGCTCATTCATCACAGCGGCAACGCCCGGGTCTTCAAAACTTTCATGCGCCATGACATGGCACCAGTGGCAGGCGGCATAGCCAATGGAAAGCAGGATTGGTTTGTTTTCCATCTGGGCTCGCTTGAGTGCATCGCTGTTCCATGGATGCCAATGAACGGGGTTGTCCATGTGCTGAATAAGATAGGGGCTGGTCTCGCGCGAAAGCAGATTGGAATTTGACATGGGCGCCTATCTCTCGGTTCTATTTTTCAGCAGATTGATTCCGTAATATGAATTATGGCTAATCATTTACTTACGAAGTCGGTCAAATCGGGATCGGTTGCGAAGCCTGGAACAAATACATTTTTAACCATGTTTCTACATTTCCGATAAGTGTGGTTGTTTACCTGGCAATGGCGTAAGAGGAGACAAGTGACCAAGCTGTTTCACGTGAATCTTTGAACCGGAAGCGGCTTGGGGGTCCCTGGCTCGCCCATCACAACAATATCGGAAAATCTGTTTGAATGACTGATACCATTTTTGCTCTGTCCAGCGGACATCCACCTGCCGGCGTGGCTGTCGTCAGGATGTCGGGACCCAGTGTACGGCAGGTTCTTCAGGATATAAGTGTCAAAGTCCCGAAGGGAAGGGAGTCGGTTCTTTCACAGATCATTCATCCCAGTACAGGTGATCTTCTCGATGAGGCATTGATCTTGTGGTTCGAGGGGCCAGCCAGCTATACCGGTGAAGACGTGGCCGAGCTGCATTTGCACGGCGGTCGAGCTGTTGTAAAGGCGGTGCTGGAGACCCTTGCAGATTTCGAGGGATTGCGGGTCGCGGAGCCAGGCGAATTTACCCGCAGGGCATTTGATGCAGGAAAACTCGACCTCACCACCGTTGAAGGGATCTCGGATCTCATTTCCGCTGATACCGAACATCAACGAAAACAGGCGATCAAACAGGCATCGGGAGCGCTCTATGGCTTGTGTGAACGATGGCGCAACGAGCTCATTCGCTGTCGGGCAATGATTGAGGCAGAACTTGATTTCTCTGATGAAGAAGATATCCCGGACTCAGTTTCTGATGTGATCTGGAGCGATCTGGACCGACTGCATCAGGAGTTTATTACTCAGATTAGGCTGAGCAGTCGAAGTGAACGCATGAAGGATGGATTGAGGATCGTTATTCTCGGCCGTCCAAATGCTGGTAAATCCTCGTTGCTAAACCGTCTGGCACAACGTGATGTGGCGATTGTCACCGAAGAGGCGGGCACAACTCGGGACATTTTGAGCGTCGATTTGGATCTGGAAGGATATCCCGTAACACTCATGGATACTGCCGGTATTCGCGAAACTTCCGGCGTGGTTGAGAAGGAGGGAATTCGACGCGCTTATGACCAGGCAATGCTGGCTGATATCGTGATCGAACTCATTGATCATACGGTGGAGCCTGAGGCATCTATCGAGCACTCAAACAAACTAGATGCACCCGTTTGGAAAATACTCAACAAAGCCGATTTAGGGGATCTTGAGGCGACCACTGGGTTATCGACCGATAAGCAGAGTAACAAGACGTTGCTGTTATCTGCTAAAACGGGTCTGGGTATTGATCTTTTGATCGATGAAATAACCAAGTTTTGCAGAGAATATTGGCTTGGATCTGAAAGTGCGTTGATCAATCGCTCGCGGCATCAGAAACTTCTCAAGAATGCCAGTATGGCACTGGGTCGGGCGTTGGAGAACAAAAATCAACCACTGGAAATCCGTGCAGAGGAAATTCGTTTCGCCTGCGACGAGATTGGCCGCATCTCCGGGCGCGTCGATGTCGAAGACTTGCTGGATGTTATTTTTGGAGAATTCTGTGTAGGAAAATAGGGGGTGTTTCACGTGAAACACCCTGACATCCGGTTCAATTCGCATTTCGAAATAACTAGGCTAAAAACACAAACACGGGCAATTGTTGGAAATTGTTTTTGCAGTTATCGCATTTTCCAGGTCTTCACAGGGTCAACGAGACTGTTCTCTTTGACCCGGCATTGCCGATAAGATATGTAGTTCCCAACATATAAACGCTTCCAAAGACAGATTGATATGAAGATGACCTACGATGTGATTGTAATCGGTGGAGGGCATGCGGGTTGTGAAGCTGCGGCAGTCTCAGCGCGGCTTGGTGCGCGCACCGCTTTGGTTACACGATCCCGTCGTGACCTGGGGATTATGTCGTGCAACCCTGCCATCGGGGGTCTCGGCAAGGGACATCTGGTAAGGGAAATCGATGCACTCGATGGCTTGATGGGGCGCGTCGCCGACGAGGCGGGTATTCAGTTCAGGATGTTAAATCGCCGAAAAGGTCCGGCGGTGAGGGGCCCCAGAGCGCAGGCGGACCGCAGGATATACAGCAGCGCAATGCAGAATATCCTGGCTGACTATGCCAATCTGACAATTGTCGAGGCCGAGGCTCACGACATTACGCTTGATGATGACAACTGTATTTCAGGAATTCAAACAGTTGACGGCACCATAATCACGGCGGGATCGGTAGTTTTAACCACGGGGACCTTCCTGCGCGGCCTTATTCATATCGGTGATAAAAAAATTCCGGCAGGACGGATGGGTGAAAAACCTTCGGAAGGCCTGTCCGGTACATTGGAACGATTTGGTTTCGCATTGGGCCGGTTGAAGACCGGCACGCCTGCGCGTCTGGACGGTCGAACCATTGATTGGGGGAGTTTGTCAGAGCAGATAGGCGATGAAAAGCCGGTTCCATTTTCGTATCTGACATCAGCCATTACGACTCCACAAGTGTCTTGCCACATAACAAGAACAACTGATGAAACACATCGAATTATTCGGGACAATATAGATCGATCGGCGATGTATTCCGGTCAGATCAAGGGGCAGGGACCTCGTTATTGTCCCTCGATCGAAGACAAGATCGTTCGGTTTGGGGAACGGGATGGTCATCAGATCTTCCTGGAGCCGGAAGGACTTGATGATGACACGGTCTATCCCAACGGTATTTCAACCTCTTTACCGGAGGATGTGCAAAGGGAGTTTCTGAAGACCATACCTGGTCTGGAAAACGCCGAAATCAGGCAGGTTGGTTATGCGATTGAGTATGATCATATTGATCCACGTGAACTGACGCCGACGCTTGAATCGAAAAAGATCGCCGGACTGTTTCTTGCAGGCCAGATAAATGGAACAACCGGATACGAAGAAGCGGGTGCGCAGGGCCTGGTCGCGGGGCTCAATGCCGCGCGATTAGCCGGTGAACAGGATTCTGTCACGTTCAGCCGTTCAGAAAGCTATATTGGCGTCCTTGTTGATGACCTCACCAGTCGTGGGGTTTCTGAACCCTATCGGATGTTTACCTCACGCGCTGAATACCGGCTTTCATTGCGAGCCGACAATGCTGATCAACGTTTAACTCCTCTTGGACTTGAATTCGGGTGTGTCAGCTCTGAGCGGGAAACGGCATTTACAGAGCGCAAGACAGCCTTGGATGAGTTGCGTAACCGACTGACATCCGTTTCGATTACGCCCAATGAAGCGTGCAAGCGTGGATTTAATCTCAATCTCGATGGCGTCCGCCGTACCGCGTTTGATCTGCTGTCCTATCCGGATATGCAGTTTGACAGGGTGAAAGATATTTTTCCGGAAATCGGCGATGCGCCCGACAATCATATCGAGCAGGTGCAAACTGACGCAGTTTATGCCGTTTATTTGAAACGGCAGGAGTCGGATATCGCTGCCCTCAAGCGGGACGAATCGCGTATCATACCGGAGACGATGGACTATTCGGTGATATCAGGCCTCTCAAATGAAGCTCGGCAGAAACTGGAAAGCCAGCGTCCTCGATCCATTGCGCATGCTGCGCGGATCGACGGCATGACGCCGGCAGCTCTTACTTTGATATTGGCCCATATCCGCAAGGGTGTTACGCGGCCTTCAAGCAAAGATGTTGCCTGATCAGTTTGGGTGTGGGCGATGGATTCCATAAAAGAGGTTAAGCAGCTCATACCTGTTTCACGTGAAACAGAGGAGCGGCTTGAAACTTACATTCGACTGTTGCGGCGATGGCAACCGGTTCAGAATCTCGTCGCCCCCGCAACACTTGACGTGCTCTGGCGCCGTCATGTCGCCGATAGCGTTCAAACTCATTTGGCTGTCCCAGATGCCCGGCGCTGGCTGGATCTTGGAAGTGGCGCAGGGTTTCCTGGATTGGTGACAGCAATATTACTTGCCGATCAGCCCGGTTCTGTCGTTCACCTCGTTGAAAGCAATCAGAGAAAAGCGGCATTCCTTCGGACGGTGATAAGAGAGACCGGTGTTCCAGCCCAGGTGCATCCAGGTAGAATTGAAGATGTGACCCGCAATTGGCGCGCACCGTTGGATGGTATTTCGGCTCGAGCACTGGCATCACTTGATGTGCTATGCGGTCATGCTCATGAATTCGTAATGATGGGTGCAACTGCCGTTTTCCACAAAGGTCGCGATTATAAACGGGAATTGGAAGAAGCCGCTCACAATTGGACATTGGATCTGGTAAAACAACCCAGTCAGGTAGATGACGAGGGTCGTTTACTGGTTATTAACCGTATCGTGGCCCGAACGTTTGATGAGAGTACTGCATAATGAACCAAGTCATTGATACACCACGTATTTTTGCACTCGCAAATCAAAAGGGCGGCGTTGGCAAGACCACGACGGCGATTAATCTGGGAACCGCACTGGCAGCCATAGGTGAAAAGGTTCTGGTTGTTGATCTGGATCCTCAGGGAAACGCTTCCACTGGTCTTGGCATTGAAAAGCACAATCGACCTGTGTCCACATACGAAGTGCTGTATGGCGATGACACAATGGCAAATTCAATCGTTGAAACATCGGTCCCCCGACTGTCGGTATCCCCATCGACGTTGGATCTGCTTGGCCTGGAGCTGGAAATTGCCGATTCTCCGGATCGGGCGTTTCGCTTGAAAAATGCTCTGGAAGATTTGGTTCAGGATAGCGAACAGGGAAAAGCGCCTGAATTCTCCTATATTCTGATCGACTGTCCGCCGTCGCTCAACTTGCTGACAATCAATGCGCTGACTGCCAGCCACGCTATTCTTGTGCCGCTGCAGTGTGAGTTCTTTGCCTTGGAGGGATTGAGTCAGCTGTTGAGTACAGTGGATCAGGTGAAGCACACGCTTAACCCATATCTATCAATTCATGGCATTGTTCTGACAATGTTTGACAGCCGAAACAATCTATCCGGCCAGGTTGTTGCGGATGTTCGAGAGACAATGGGTGATACGGTATACGAGACAATTATACCTCGGAATGTCAGAATTTCCGAAGCACCGTCTTATGGGAAGCCCGCCCTGCTATATGACTTAAAATGCTCCGGGAGTCAGGCATACCTGCGTTTGGCATCTGAGATCATTCAGCGGGAAAAGCACTTGCGGGCAGAAGCCGCTTAATTTGAGTCATTCGTTTGTTTTGCAGGCGAAACGTAAAGCGTACGCATAGAGGAAGTCAGCAGATGTCGAAGGCTGAAGAGCGACCCAAAAACAAGCGGCTGGGACGGGGGTTGGCCGCACTCATTGGGGACGTATCCGTTGCTGAGTCTCTTGGAGCCAGACACACTCCCGGCAGGCCTCAAGCATCGCATGAAGAACAAGACATATCCAACTCTGGTGACAGTGTTAAGTCGATCCCGATCGAGTTTGTTTCCGCTAACCCGCGCAATCCCCGCAAAACCTTTTCCGAAGATGAGTTGGCGGATCTTGCTGCTTCGGTAAAGGAAAAAGGGATTGTCCAACCGATCCTGGTTCGGCCCGTTCCGGGTTCAGCCGAAAAGTTTGAGATCATTGCTGGTGAGCGCCGCTGGCGTGCTGCCCAGCGCTCGGGATTGCATGAAGTGCCCGTTGTCGTCAGAGAGGTGACGGATCAGGAAGCACTTGAACTCGCCATCATTGAAAATGTCCAGCGTTCTGATCTGAATTCTATTGAAGAAGCGATGGGCTACGATCAGTTGATTTCGGAGTTTTCCTATTCACAGAATGAGCTTGCGAAAATTATCGGCAAAAGCAGAAGCCATGTCGCCAATACATTGCGCCTTCTGAAACTGCCCAACTCGGTAAAAGACTATTTGGCCGAGGGCCTTTTGACTGCAGGACATGCAAGAGCACTGATTACCGTCGAAGATCCCGCTGCTCTTGCTGAAATCATTGTAGAAAAGGGGCTGACGGTAAGAGAAGCGGAAAAACTCGCGCAAAATCCGGACGCGGTTAATAAACCGGCAGCTGGATTACAGAGCAAACCTGAAAAAGATGCCGATACAAAAGCGCTCGAAAAGCGTTTGACAGATGGACTGGGACTAAAAATTGCCATCCAGCACAAGAATGACGGCAAGGGAGAAATGCGCATAAGATATGCCTCTCTCGAGCAGCTGGACAATATCTGCAAAATATTGGGCTATCCGAATTAGTTTTTCATATCGGACTTCGTCGTTTTAAACCCGCATTGGAATCGCTAAAACGTGCCGACTTTTATAGAGCGCAGCCTAGCGCCGTCGGCGTTTATTATTCTGAGCTGCCACGCGGGCCAGAGTTAGTAAGGCATCAGATATGATGGCGTGTCCCAGATGATCCGGCATGAGCCGGGTTTGTAAAATGCAGTCATTCAGCAGAGCTGTCGCCTTGGCCAATTGTGTCGGTGACCAAAGTGCGATCTGGCGTGCAACAGCAGGTCGGCGTTTGAAATAAATTGGCGGGAGTGCGCCGGCGACAACTTGATCTGCCCCCTTCCCTGCGTCGTGCTCCGCACGTGCGCGATCCAGCCATTGGAAATGCCTTAGTATCATTCCGGCCAAGACCGCCCCGTTCATGCCTGATGCATGAAACCGTTCAATTGCATGATCAAGTTTTGCAAGATCGCCTAAAGCAGAGGCGTCGATCAAGGCATCGACAGCAAGGGCAGAAGCATCGCCCACCACTTTTTCGACGTCATCGGTTTCAATGCGCTCTTGCCCTTGTGTATAGAGGCACAGTTTTTTGAGCTCACCGCGAGATGCCATGCGGTCAGCACCAAGCAGGCTGTGCAAGGCTGCGCGTGCTTCCCTTGAGATTGCGAGATTAGATGACCGTGTTTCCTCATCAATAAGACGATCGATGTCTCTTTCAGCATCAGCGTAACAGGGAACAGCTGTGGCCGTTTTATGTTGTTCGATCTGTTTGCGAAGCGCACTTCCCCTTTTAAGATCCCCTGCTTCAACAACGACCAATGCATCACCACCCTTGACCTCCAAAGCGCCCTTGATGGCTCCGGCAATGGCATTGCTGCCGTCCTTGATCCAGATGGTCCGTCTTCCTCCAAACATCGGGATCGTCAGAATTTCATCAATCAATCGGTCCGGATCACCGGTGAGATCGCTCGCGCTGAGTTTTACCTGGGAGAAAGGATCATCGTTCCCGGATGTCGCCTGATTGATCAATGCCCGTGCCCGTTCGGACACCAGACCGATGTCCGGACCATAGATCAGAACGAGCAGGCAATCGGGATGCGGTTGTTTCAGAAAGCGATCAATCTCGGCAGGTTTCAGCGCAACCATTGCATTTTCTAACCGGCAGTGATTTTTTCGCGTCCGGCAAAATAGGCTCCAAGCCGAATTTGAAGATCGCGCGCAATCGACTTGTTGGCCCGTGTCACCGCGTCCCGTTTTGCGCGTAGATTGGCAAACCGTTGAGACGAGAAGTCATAAGAAGCACTTGAGAATGACGTGCCCGTAAGCACAGTGCGTCCACTTTCAATTTCAGAAAGTGCAAAACTGGCCGTAATTGTAACGAGATAGGATGCCGGGACGTCTTCCAGCTGTTCGATAGATACCGCAGATGACGATTCCGTAAGCGTAACCTTGAGCCGATATTGATCTGGAAGACCCTCACCGCCCCGCTTGAGCAGGAAAATGAGTTCATTGCGCAGTTCCTGATCGGCTTCCACATCGATGGCAGCGAGTTCATCCTGAATGGGTGCCTGACCGGGAAGCGAACCATAGAGCGGTCGTATGTTGCATCCGCCCAAGAGAAAAAGGCCCGCTAACCCAATCGTCACGGACTTTAGGAATGCGGGTTTTGACGAGCGGTTAAGCAACGACATTTACAATCCTCTGAGGTACGACGATGACTTTGCGCGGTGCATTGCCATCCAGTATCCGGACAATGGCTTCCAGTTCCAGTGCGGCTGCCTCGACCTGTTCTTTGGTTGCGTCCCGGGCAATTGACAGCTCAGCGCGTTTCTTTCCATTGACCTGCACAGGCAGGATAATGGTATTCTCAATTAAAAGGTCTTTTTCCACTTGTGGCCAGTCTGAAGTCGCCAGAAGCGAGTTTTGCCCCAGTTTTTGCCAGCACTCTTCCGCAAGATGAGGCATCATCGGGGCCATAATTTGAACGAGCGTTTCGATGGCTTCGCGCAATGCCCAGGCCCCATCGTCCGATGTCGGTTTTCCCGCTTTCCCTATACTGTTGACCAGTTCATACATGCGGGCAACAGCACGGTTAAATGCCAGCTTTTCCAGATCGTTTGAAACAGCATCCAGCGTTTTGTGGGTTGTGCGTCGCAGTGCCAGGACATTTTCGGAAAATGTCTCGGGTTGCGGTGTGTCCAGCGGCGGCATTGATTCGACCGCGTCATCGACCAGGCGCCAAACCCTCTGAACAAATCGAAAGGCCCCTTGAACGCCCTCTTCCGTCCAGATTACATCCCGTTCCGGCGGTGAGTCTGACAGCATGAAAAACCGCGCTGTATCAGCGCCATATGTATCGATAATATCGGTCGGGTCCACTGTGTTCTTTTTCGACTTGGACATCTTCTCGATAGAACCGATCGAAACTTCCGCGCCAGTGTCCAGTCGAAACGCCTGACGAATACCGCTGCCTTCTTCAATGCGCAGATCCGCCGGAGTGATCCATTGACCGTCGGCATCGCGGTAGGTTTCATGAGTCACCATACCCTGGGTAAACAAACCCTTGAACGGTTCCTTCATTCCGACATGACCGGTGATCTGCATTGCTCTCGTGAAGAAGCGCGAATAGAGCAAGTGCAGGATCGCGTGTTCGATACCGCCAATATACTGGTCGACTGGCAGCCAATGGTCGGCGACATTCTTGTCCGTCGGGTCTTCAAGGTCCGGAGCCGTGAAGCGCGTAAAATACCAGGACGAGTCGACAAACGTATCCATCGTATCGGTTTCACGGGTTGCCTCTTTGCCGCATGCGGGGCAGGCGCAGTGTTTCCAGGTAGGGTGTCGGTCCAGCGGATTTCCCGGCTTGTCGAAATTAATGTCATTGGGCAGCTCAACCGGTAATTCTTGCTTAGGGACCGGAACCGTGCCGCAGGCCTCACAGTGAATAACCGGGATCGGGCAACCCCAATATCTTTGGCGGGAAATTCCCCAGTCACGCAACTTGTAATTGATCTGTCGCTCTGCCTGAGGACTGCCACCGATCTGCACTGATTCAAGGCGAACGGCAATGGTTTCCTTGGCATCGGCGATGCTCATCCCGTCGAGAAAGTCTGAATTGATGATACGGCCTTCGCCGGTATAGGCTTCCTGATCTATTTTGAAGCTGGCGGCATCGCCGTTTTCGGGCAGAACAACGGGCGTGACGGGCAAAGCGTATTTATTTGCAAAATCCAAATCCCGCTGATCATGAGCGGGGCAGCCGAAAATTGCACCTGTGCCGTAATCCATCAAAACGAAATTGGCGACATAGACCGGTAATGTCTGCCCTTCATTGACAGGATGTTTGACTTTCAGGCCGGTATCATAACCCTTCTTTTCAGCGGTTTCGATGGCCGCAACAGATGTGCCGATCCGTCGGCATTCTTCTATGAACGCAGTCAGGTCAGGATTGGTTTTCGCAATTGCAGCCGACAGAGGATGATCGGGAGACAGCGCCATAAAACTGGCTCCGAACAAGGTATCCGGGCGCGTTGTGAAAATCTCCAGTGTATCGGAGCCATCCGGAGCTGTTGTTTCAAATTCGAACCGGACTGTCAGGCCCTCAGAGCGGCCAATCCAGTTTTTCTGCATCAGGCGCACTTTTTCCGGCCAGCGATCCAGGCCGTCCAATGCCTCAAGCAAGTCGGGGGCGTGTTCTGAAATATTAAAGAACCACTGTGTCAGCTCGCGCTGCTCCACCGGCGCGCCTGAGCGCCAGCCACAGCCGTCTATCACCTGTTCGTTGGCAAGGACCGTCATGTCGACAGGATCCCAGTTCACTTTGGATTTTTTGCGATAAACCAGACCGGCTTCAAGAAAATCGACGAACAGTTTTTGTTGTTGCTTGTAATACGCGACGTCGCACGTTGCGAATTCCCGCGACCAGTCGAGCGACAATCCCATAATCTTCAGCTGATCGCGCATGGCCGCGATATTTTGATAGGTCCATTCGCTGGGATGCACGTTATTCTGTATTGCGGCGTTTTCCGCCGGCATACCAAAGGCGTCCCATCCCATCGGATGCAGAACGTTAAATCCGCGTGCACGCCGATAGCGTGCTACCACATCACCCATGGCGTAGTTGCGTACATGGCCCATATGGATGCGGCCCGAGGGATAGGGAAACATTTCAAGGACATAATATTTCGGGCGTTGGTCCGAATTGGAGGTTTTGAAAACCTCGGCCTTGTCCCAAGTTTTTTGCCACCGGGCTTCCGCCTCGCGTGCGTTATAGCGCTCGCTTGCCATGTTTATTGCCGTCTGTCTTATCTTATTGGTTGTGAAACGTATGGTCGGACTGTCAACAGAATTTAGTGCTCCGGTCAACCGCCTGATTGCTTTGTAGCGCGGGAATTCAAAGTGAAAGGGTTGAATAGTCAATTGTTTTTGTGCATGTGGCAGGAGCCACACGGCAATTAATCTCACAACCGGTCTATCAGGAGAGCACATGACACCGGCAGAACGGCTAGGCAAAGTGAAGAAGCAGCTGGTAGAGGCAACTGCGGCATCTGCCTTATCCGTGACTTCGCCGACACTGATTGCTGTTTCCAAAACATATGACGCTGACACCATCGAACCGGTCATTGAGGCAGGGCAAAGAGTCTTTGGCGAAAATCGGGTTCAGGAGAGCCAGGGCAAATGGCCGGCTCTTCAAGAGAAATACCCTGACCTCGAACTTCATCTAATCGGTCCATTGCAGTCGAACAAGGCAGCCGATGCAGTGGCGCTGTTCGATGTTATCCAAACAGTGGACCGGGAAAAGATTGCGCGGGCGCTCAAGAAAGAAATGGATCGACAGAAACGCTCTATCCAGCTGTTTGTTCAAGTCAACACGGGAAGTGAACCGCAAAAAGGGGGTGTCTTACCAGCCGATGCGGATCAGCTGATCGCCTATTGTCGGGACGATCAGAAGCTGGAAATTGCCGGTTTGATGTGCATACCCCCTGCAGGTGAAGATCCGGTTCCGCATTTCACAATGCTGGCCGATATTGCCCGGCGGAATGATATCTGCAGCCTGTCTATGGGCATGTCAGCGGATTTTGAACGCGCCGCGCAGGCGGGTGCCACACATATCCGGGTTGGTTCCGCCATCTTTGGGCCGCGGCTTCCTTGACTTGATCGGACATTCAACTTATACCGCGCTCACTCTCTAGACAGACGTAAGTCAGTCACTTACCGACCGGGCCCCGCACAGGTATAAATTGAGCCCGGAGGAGCACACCCGACAGCGCGATGCGCCCTCGGGTGCTTTTTTGCTTGTGAAATTCGGCCATCGGGTCTGTTCGATCCTGATACTGAAGATCATGAGGCGAAAAATGAGTGATAAACTTGTGTGGTTGTCACCACTTTGAAAGCGTAGAATTCAAAGCGGTAAATCTCTGTCTGGAACCGAAAACGAAAGAAGAGCGGCCCATGTTTGAAAGCCTTTCTGATCGCCTCGGCGGTATACTGGATAAGCTGACTAAGCGCGGATCTCTGAGTGAGGCCGACGTCGGCGCAGCATTGCGTGAAGTCAGGCGTGCCCTGATTGAAGCCGATGTGGCATTGAATGTGGTTCGTTCCTTTACGGACAAGGTTCGCTCCCGAGCCGTTGGTGCGGAAGTTGTCAAATCCGTCACGCCGGGTCAGATGGTCGTCAAAATCGTGCACGATCAGCTTGTGGAGATGCTGGGCGAGGAAGCCGACCCGATAAATCTCAATGCAACGGCACCGGTTCCGATCATGATGGTCGGCTTGCAGGGGTCAGGTAAAACGACAACGAGCGCGAAAATCGCGCGGCGCCTGTCTCAGCGTGAAAATCGCAAAGTCCTGATGGCGTCACTGGATACAAGACGGCCAGCCGCGCAGGAACAGTTGAAAGTGCTGGGTGAGCAAAACAACGTTCAGACACTGCCAATTGTCGCCGGCCAAACCCCGACGCAAATCGCTGACAGGGCAATGAACGCGGCGCGGCTTGGTGGTTTCGATGTGGTTATTCTGGATACAGCAGGCCGAACTCATATCGATGAGCCTCTGATGCTGGAGATGGCGGACATCAAGTCGATTGCCAATCCGCATGAAATATTGCTGGTGGCGGATTCACTGACCGGTCAGGATGCGGTCAATCTGGCTCAGAGTTTTGACGAGCGTGTCGGTATTACCGGTATCGTTCTGACCCGTATGGACGGTGATGGGCGCGGTGGTGCCGCCTTATCGATGCGGGCTGTGACAGGCAAGCCGGTGAAACTGGTGGGAACCGGGGAAAAATCGGACGCTCTGGAAGATTTTCATCCACGCCGGATTGCCGATCGCATATTGGGCATGGGCGATATCGTTTCGCTCGTTGAAAAGGCCGCCGAATCCATTGATGCGGAAAAGGCCGCAAAAATGGCCAAAAAGATGCAGAAGGGAGCCTTCGACCTGGAGGATCTCTCTGAGCAACTTGGCCAGATGGAGAAACTGGGCGGCATGTCCGGTATGATGTCGATGATGCCCGGCGTCGGCAAGATGAAGAAACAGATGCAGTCGGCTAATCTCGACGAAAGCATGTTCCGACGCCAGCGCGCGATCATTTCGTCAATGACCGGCAAAGAAAAACGCAATCCCAAACTTCTCAATGCCAGTCGAAAAAAGCGAATTGCCGCCGGCTCCGGCACGCTGGTGCAGGATGTGAACAAGCTCTTGAAAATGCATCGTCAGATGGCTGACGTCATGAAAATGATGGGTAAGAAAAAAGGCGGACTGCTCGGTGGCCTGGGCGGTCTCATGGGCGGTGGCATGCCACAGGTCGATCCTGCCGAGCTGGAGAAAATGGCCAAGGGCGGCGGACTTCCGCCGATGCCCGGTGGCATGCCTGGCGGTCTTCCTGGCGGCTTGCCTGGAAATCTGCCCGGCCTCGGCGGTGGCGGATTACCGGGTCTTGGCGGTCTGCCTGGTCTTGGAGGCAAGGGTAAGAAGAAATGAACGTAAACAATCTGGACCGCGCGGCCGAAGCCCAGGAAATACTGGGGAATTTGCGAGGTAGTATCGACAATATTGACGCTGCGCTCATCCATATGCTGGCCGAGCGGTTTCGTTGCACAAAAGCAGTGGGCGAACTCAAAGCCACACACGATTTACCGCCGGCAGACCCGGCGCGTGAGAAAATTCAGATCGCGCGCTTGCGTCAGCTGGCGACCGATGCGGATCTGGATCCCGATTTTGCCGAGAAGTTCCTGAACTTCATCGTCAAGGAAGTCATCAGACATCATGAAGCCATTCGTCGCTGAAGCGACAATAGAAATCAAATAGGAGAAATATCATGGCTCTAAAAATTCGTCTCGCCCGTGGCGGGTCAAAAAAGCGCCCGTTTTACCGGATCGTTGTTGCTGACATTCGCGCACCGCGGGATGGTCGTTTCATTGAAAAATTGGGCACCTATAACCCACTTCTGCCTAAAGATTCTGAGCAGCGCGTTACCATGAACGAAGAACGCATCAAGCATTGGCTGAGCCACGGGGCAAAACCAACGGACCGTGTCAATCGGTTCCTCGATGCCGCCGACATTCTGAAGCGTGAACCGCGTAACAACCCAAACAAAGCGCTTCCTGGCAAGAAAGCTCAGGAAAAGCTGGATGCGAAAAAGCAGGCTGAAGACGATTCAGCTGCCGCTTCTGCCGAACCCGCCGCTGAGCCGGAAGCTGCAGAAGCCTCCGCCGAATAATCGAAATGGGCCTCGAAGTTGTTTACGGTTGAACAATCCATATCGTGAACGGCTTCGAGGCAGTTTCGAAAGAGACCTCTACCATGGTGGAAAAAGATCCAGATCTTGTGTTGATGGCACAGATAGGTGCTGCACATGGCATTCGCGGTGAAGTGCGGGTCAAACCATTCGGGTCCGACCCCATGGCGCTGGCGGATTATGGACCTCTACGTGACAAAACCGGCAGCCGCGAATTTACCATTCAGTCTCTCCGCCCGCAAAAATCTGTCCTCGTGGTTCGCTTTAAAAACATTTCTTCGCGAAATGAAGCCGAAGCTCTCAACGGAACCGAGTTATATGTCAGGCGCGAGGCATTACCTCCAGCTGACGAAGATGAATTCTATCATATCGACATCATTGGATTGACAGTGTTTACCGTGAACGAGGATCATGTCGGCACGGTCATTGCCATACCTGATTTCGGGGCAGGTGAGCTGCTGGAGGTGAAACCGGAAAGAGGTCCCTCCTACCTGATCCCCTTTACAGAGGAAATCGTTCCTCATATCGATTTGGACGCGGGTCGTATCATCATCGATCCACCCGAGGGTTTGCTGGTTCATCAAACCAAGCCCGATGAAACCCCGGTGGATGAGGTGCAATGACCTTCAAGGCGACGATTTTGACACTTTATCCTGACATGTTTCCCGGCATGCTGGGAGACAGTCTGGCCGGTCGAGGACTTGAAAAGCTTTTGTGGGAGCTGGATATCCGCGATATCCGAGAGTACGGACGTGGCCGCCACCGGGCGGTCGATGATACCCCCGCTGGTGGCGGTCCGGGTATGGTCATCCGTCCAGATGTTCTGGCGGAAGCCATTGATGGTGCTGTGTCCGGCGAGGATCTGAGGCCAAAATTACTGATGAGCCCGCGAGGACGCCCGTTTAGACAGGAGGATGCCCGGCATTTTGCAAAGGGTGCCGGTGTGGTTCTTGTATGCGGACGATTTGAAGGCGTTGATCAGCGGGTGATAGACAAGCGTGCTCTGGAAGAAGTGTCGATCGGTGACTTTGTACTCTCCGGCGGCGAAGTTGCTGCGCAGGTCGTTCTTGACGCCATTGTGCGCCTTATTCCCGGTATAATGGGCAATCAAGCATCGGGAACAAACGAAAGTTTCGAAAACGGATTGCTCGAACATCCCCACTACACACGGCCAAAAATCTGGGAAGGCGTTGAAATACCTTCTGTTTTAACTTCGGGAAATCATAAAAAAATTTCAGAATGGCAGCATCAACAGGCCATTGAGTTGACCAGAGCCCGACGCCCGGATTTATGGAAGATCATCGAAGATGCAGCAGAGGTTAAAACCTAGCACCCTGGTAATTTGGAACGAGTTGCAAAAGGGCATGACAAACGCGTTCATTTGCAGTAAGAGACCCACTGAATTCTCATGTAATCCATGCAGGGTGGTTTATCGATCGCAAGACTTTGTTCTCGATCGCTCTGACACCTTTAACTTATAAGGATAAAATCCATGGATATCATTCAGCAGCTCGACGCCGAACAGATGGCGGCGATCGAAGAAAAGCGTAAAATTCCCGAATTTTCACCAGGTGATACAATTCGCGTCAACGTGCGTGTTACGGAAGGCACGCGGACTCGTGTGCAGGCTTATGAAGGTGTTTGCATTTCGCGCGCGGGTGGCGGGCTGAACGAAAGTTTCACAGTTCGCAAAATTTCCTACGGTGAAGGTGTTGAGCGGACGTTTCCGATTTATTCACCGATGATTGAAGGCGTTGATATTGTACGCCGGGGTAAGGTGCGTCGCGCCAAGCTGTACTATCTGCGCGATCGTCGCGGTAAATCTGCGCGTATCACCGAAGCAACCAATGTGCGCGCAAAGCGGCTCAATGATGAGCAGCGCGACGTTGTTGCCAAGGCAAAGGCCGCTGCAAAAAGCGAAGCGCGGCAAGACGCTGCAGAGTGAGCCGACTATCGGTATAGATGATCGAAGGCCCACCTGGTGCAGGCGGGCCTTTTTTCGTTTAATTTGCGCATGTGTGCCCGCTCAACAAAATGTTTGAAAGCATGCAGTTCTTGACGTTCCGGCCTCTGATGGTTCATTGATCATCATAAAGTTGACGCAGCCCTCCTAAGACAACAAGATATTTGGCTGCTGAGTGGATCTGGTATGAGTGGTAAAACAAAATCCAGTAAAGTGTTAGGGCGTCTCAGCAAGCGCGCTACACAGGATTTTGTGTGTATGCACGATCACGCACGTTTGCCGTCCAGATTTTATCCGTTGCTCCAAGCTTCCGATGGTCTACCCGTCTGAACATGCTTCTATCAGCCGTTACTTCCCGGAAAATGGATTGCGGCGACGTTACTATCCTGATTTAAATTTCCGAGGCTCGAAATGTCCGATCCAAAAACACTCTATGATAAAATATGGGACGATCACGTCGTTGATGTGCAGGAAGATGGCACGGCCCTGCTCTATATTGACCGTCATCTTGTGCATGAAGTGACAAGCCCGCAGGCGTTTGAAGGATTGCGAATGACGGGTCGGAAGGTCCGTGCGCCTGAACGCACACTGGCCGTCGTTGACCATAATGTCCCGACCACCGACCGCAGCCAGGGTATTGATGATCCGGAATCCGCTTTGCAGGTGGACACGCTGGCCAAAAATGCCAGCGAATTCGGAGTTGAGTATTACTCAGAGCGCGATTTACGCCAGGGCGTGGTGCACATTGTTGGGCCCGAACAGGGCTTCACTCTTCCAGGCATGACAATCGTCTGTGGTGATAGCCACACTTCTACCCATGGCGCATTTGGCGCACTTGCCCATGGTATTGGCACATCTGAGGTGGAACATGTTCTGGCCACCCAGACACTGATCCAGAAGAAAGCCAAAAACATGCTGGTGCAGGTGGATGGATTGCCTCCGGAAGATGTGACCGCCAAGGATATTATTCTGGCGATCATTGGTGAAATCGGTACTGCGGGCGGAACCGGGCATGTCATCGAATATGCCGGCGAAGCTATCCGTGCGCTGTCTATGGAAGGCCGCATGACGGTTTGCAATATGTCGATTGAGGGTGGCGCTCGTGCCGGCCTCATAGCGCCCGATGACAGGACGTTTGACTATATTGCCGGCCGTCCGAAAGCACCCCAGGGAGCTACATTTGAACAGGCCAAAGCCTA
Source organism: Stappiaceae bacterium (assembly GCA_039976075.1). Taxonomy (GTDB): domain Bacteria; phylum Pseudomonadota; class Alphaproteobacteria; order Rhizobiales; family Stappiaceae; genus JBDWFY01. The sequence goes on along the minus strand of JBDWFY010000013.1, from coordinate 430,705 downwards.
TTGGCAGAAACTCTATACCGATGAGGGTGCGCAGTTTGACAAGGTTGTCAAACTGGACGCGGCAAGCTTGCCCCCTATCGTCAGTTGGGGTTCTTCGCCAGAAGATGTTGTGTCCATTGAGGGGACGGTTCCCAATCCCGATGATATTGACGATGAGGCTCGCCGGGCGTCCAAATGGCGCGCATTGGACTATATGGGCTTAAAACCGGGAACGAAAATGACGGATATCCCGGTTGATCGGGTATTCATCGGCTCCTGTACCAATGGACGGATCGAGGATCTGAGAGAGGCGGCCCGGGCCGTGGATGGGCGTAAAGTGGCCGATACGGTCAGCGCAATGGTCGTTCCCGGTTCTGGCTTGGTCAAGGAGCAGGCTGAACAAGAGGGGCTTGATTCAATATTCAAGGCTGCTGGATTTGAATGGCGAGAGCCGGGCTGTTCGATGTGCCTTGCGATGAATGCGGACAAGTTAAAACCAAAAGAGCGGTGCGCATCCACATCAAACCGGAACTTCGAAGGCAGGCAGGGTTTCAAGGGGCGCACCCATCTGGTTTCACCTGCCATGGCAGCCGCTGCAGCCATTGCCGGCCATTTTGTCGACATTCGGCAATGGTCGTCCGATTGATTCGGTGTCGCATGGGTGGCTCAAACAAAAGAGCGTGGAAATTTCCACGCTCTTTTTTGTTTTAATGGGATCAAACTGCGCTGATGAGAAAAATAGTCTTTTCTTTTCAAGCCGGTATGTCCCGGCGTGTTGGATGTTGGTAACAAGTTACACAATTTCAAAAATCAGCAAAAGGATCTTCACAAGACTGTCACCAAAGCTCTACACTATGCAGTAATAGTTGGTTTCAGGAACCTAAAGCACTATTTTCAGAACACCGGTGTGGACCGGATGTCTGATTGTGGAGTCTTTTGAAGGGTCATGAGGAGCTAGGTTTGACAGTTGCCGTATCTTCCGGCACGCATCCGGCACTTGTATTGAACGCGGACTACAGGCCACTGAGTTACTATCCCCTGTCTCTGTGGTCTTGGCAGGACGCCATCAAAGCTGTGTTCCTGGATCGTGTGAACATTGTTTCAGAGTATGAAGCCACGGTTCGAAGTCCCAGTTTTGAATTTCGAATACCAAGCGTCGTGTCTCTTAAAACGTATATAAAGCCCTCAAGACATCCTGCCTTTACCCGATTTAACGTATTCCTCCGAGATCGATTTCTTTGCCAATATTGCGGCGGCCGCGAGGATCTCACATTTGATCATCTCATTCCCCGATCCAAAGGTGGCCTGACAACCTGGGAAAATGTTGTCGCGGCTTGTTCTCCGTGCAACCTCAGGAAGGCAAACAAGTCCTGGCAGGAAATGGATATGCGTCCCGCGCAGATGCCGTTTCGCCCGACTGTTTTCGACCTTCATAATAATGGACGTATGTTTCCGCCAAACTATCTGCATGACAGCTGGCTGGACTTTTTGTACTGGGATACCGAACTCGAACCTTGACCGCATTATCGCGGTGCATCTTTGCCAGCGTACACCCCGGCCGATAGTCAAACCGCCCAACTGGCATGCAATAAATGCAGTTCCGGCTTTGTTTCAAACCGGGATGCTGCGATTGTTCGACGTTCAGTTTCGATCCGGCTGATTAATTGTTCATTTACTGATTATCATTTCGTTGATTCTGTTTTTTCATATTGAGTTAAGTAAAAAACCATCATTGTGACCAAAAAGCGTAATGAATTACGGTGGATTACCCTCACAGATAAGATAATTTAAAATATATCCGGCATTTTCTCACAAATATAAGAATTAATATCAATGCCTCTACGGTGTGGCAATAAATTTGCACACATGAAGGCAAATAATATGCTGTCTAACGGGGTGACCTATGCTTGGATATAACGAATTACGAGAGCAGCTGAGACGTTTCCAAAGGGAACAATCGGGCTCTATCATGATCATTACCGGTTTTATGATCGTCGTGCTGATTGTTGTTGGGGGTGCCGCAGTTGATTATGCGCGCGCCGTGTCGACGCGATCGACTTTGGCCAATGCCATCGATTCCGCAACGCTGGCGGCCGCGAAGGCGCTTTCCGCTCAGCCGCTTAGTGATGGAGAAGTTCGAACTATTGTTGAAGAACACTTCGCGGCCAACGCGGGAGATTTCTATAACGACATCGACTTTAACATTGTGAATGTTGATGTTGATGATGACAGTGGCTTGGTAACGGTGGACGCTTCAGCGGAAGTACCGACCTTCTTTGTTAAATTGGCGAGCATCGATACGTTGGATGTGGCCAACGTATCGCAGGCAAGGTACAGCAGATATAATGTAGAGCTTGCTCTGGTCCTGGATATCACAGGTTCAATGGGTGGCCAGAAGATCGTTGATCTGAAGGATGCGGCGAAGACGCTTGTCGATATTCTGTTACCGCCCGACTATGACGAAGACAAAGGGCGCGTAAAGATCTCAGTCGTCCCTTACAGCTACTCAGTCAAACTTGATGCTGCACAAGCGAAGCTGGCTACTGAGGGCAACAACTTTATCCAAAATGCTAGCGGCGACAAGACTTATTACAATTGCCTGAAGGAAAGAACTGGACCCGATGCCTATACGGATTTGGGGCCGAGCGCCGCACCGATGGGGTGGAACAAGTCTTGTGCTGATGCGGAAATCCTCCCACTGGATGATGACGCTGACAAAATTAAACGGGCGATCGATGACTTGCGGACTGGCGGCATGACATCCGGGCATATCGGTTTTGTCTGGGGTTGGTACACCTTGTCACCTGACTGGTCATCAGTCTGGCCTGCCGGTAGCAAACCCGTAAACTATGGCGACGATGATACCTTGAAGTTCATCTTGTATATGACAGATGGCACATTCAATAGAGCATACAGCGTCGAACAAAATCCGATTGTAACCGGCGACTCGATCACGGGTGCAGGATTTGCGACGAAAAATAATAGTCCAAGTTCATCCAATCGTGCGAAGGATCTCTGCGATAGTTATGACGCTAATGATGCCACAACTATTTATTCCATCGCGTTTCAGGCGACTTCCTCTGCCGAAAGTATCATGCGGTACTGTGCGTCCAGTCCTGACAAGTATTTTGATGCCAGTGACGGCGATGCACTAAAACTGGCATTCGAACGGATCGCCAAGGATATTCAGCAAATCTATCTCTCAATGTAATGGATTTGTATCTTGAGCCATGAGATTGGGCGCGGTATTTCCGCGCCCAATTTACTTAAAATTTTACATTTCAACTTTGATATTCGTTCATAAAAAAACCGTTTTACCTACGGTTTGACTGGCGCGTTAATAACTTTCTCAACGTTATAAAATACTAATATGAGAACATAAGTTGTTCTCGGCGCAAATTTATATTCGACACTTGCACCCATTCATAATGACGTCCGCAAGATCTTGCTGAGCACACTTTCTGGTTAGAAATCGGTAGGTGAGGCATGACTACGATTGGAAAGTTAGGAAAGTTTCTTCGGCGAGCGGCGCGTGACGAATCCGGTTCGATTATGATCACGGCGGGTTTTGCCATTGTGATGTTGATTGTTGCCGGAGGCGCAGCTGTTGATTTCGCGCGTGCTATTACAACACGCGCAGTGATTGCTAACGCAATTGACGCCGCCGCTCTCGCGGCAGCCAAACAGCTGTCGATCAACGCTCTGTCTGATTCAGCAGTGCGCACAATCGTTGAGGAGTCATTCCAGGCAAACGTGGGCGACAAATATGGTGATGTCGAATTGCGGGTTGATGACGTTCAAATCAACCCGGACCTAGGCACCGTCACGGTGGAGGCGTCTGCGGATATCCCGACATTTTTCATCAAGCTTGCCAACATCAACGACTTGAAAGTGCATAACAGTTCGGAAGTTACCTACAGCCGATATGATGTAGAGTTGGCGCTCGTCGTGGATGTGACCGGATCTATGAGCGGCGATATCGAAGACCTGCGTGATGCCAGCGAAGGTGTGGTCAATATTCTTCTTCCAGATGAGGATGACCAGGCGGAATCCAAAGTTAAAATTTCCGTCGTTCCCTACAGTGTTGGCGTCAATATGGGTTCCTACGCAGCAACGGTGACCGGCGGTGCCAGCAACCGTTGTGCAACCGAGCGGGTCGGTCCGGAACAATATACTGACGCCAGTTATTCCGAAGAACTGGTCGGTGATGGGTCGGGAACGATGCGGTCTCAGGATTGTTCAAGTTCTGTCATTCTACCTTTGACAAATGACCGGCAGGATCTGATTGATAACATCCGTGCCCTTAGAACCGATGGCTATACGGCTGGTCACACCGGCATTGGTTGGGGATGGTATACATTGTCACCGGAATGGTCTGATTTGTGGCCAGGCGACAGTCAGCCACGGCCCTACGAAGACGATGACATCTTGAAATTTGCTGTCATCATGACGGATGGTGATTTCAACACGCACTACAAGTACGAAGAGTTGACCAAAAACCAGTGCAAGAACAAGTATCGTAGCAGCAAGGAATATCTCTGCCAAAATGGTACCAACTGGTATTGGACTGAAAATAGTCAGTGGGGCTACAATGGCGAGTCTTCAAAACGTGGCAGAAATCTCTGCAGCGGAATGAAGGACAAAGACATTCGCGTCTATTCGGTCTTTTTCGGTTCGAACAACAGTTCAAATGGTGCGCGTGTCATGAAAAACTGCGCCACGGACGAAGCGACAACCTACTTCCAGGCGAAGGATGGCGACGATCTGGTACGGGCATTTGCCCTGATCGCCAAAGACATCCAGAGCATTTATCTGTCGAAATAGTCTCGAATGATTTACCTATCGAAAAAAGGCACGGTGCTGATTTGGCTCCGTGCCTTTTTTATTGGCGAGTACCGGTCAGGCTTTGTTCTGACGGTTGTCGATCAGGTCTCCCACAACACCGGGATCGGCCAGTGTGGATGTGTCGCCTAAATTATCAAAACTGTCTTCGGCAATCTTGCGCAGAATTCGACGCATGATTTTTCCCGAGCGGGTTTTTGGCAGCCCGGGTGAGAACTGGATGAGATCTGGTGACGCGATGGGACCGATTTCGGTACGAACCCAGGTCACCAGCTCTTTCTTCAGTTCCTCTGACGGTTCCTCGCCGGCCATCAGCGTGACATAGGCGTAAATGCCCTGCCCTTTGATATCGTGGGGATAACCGACCACAGCAGCTTCGGACACTTTATCGTGGGCAACCAGCGCGCTTTCAACTTCCGCTGTTCCCATCCGGTGACCGGAAACATTAATCACATCATCAACACGCCCGGTGATCCAGTAGTAGCCATCGCCATCGCGCCGACAGCCATCACCGGTGAAGTAGTATCCCTTGTAGGTCGAGAAGTAGGTCTGGATGAAGCGTTCATGATCGCCATAGACTGTCCGCATCTGGCCAGGCCATGAATCAGTAATGACCAGATTTCCTTCCGTGGCACCGTCCAGAATTTGCCCCTCTGAATCAACTATTGCCGGTTGAATCCCGAAAAACGGTCGCGTCGCTGAACCGGGTTTCAAGTCGGTTGCACCGGGTAACGGCGTTATTAAGATGCCGCCGGTCTCGGTCTGCCACCAGGTATCGACAATCGGACACCGGCCCTCGCCGACAACATTGTGGTACCACAGCCAGGCTTCGGGGTTTATCGGCTCGCCGACCGAGCCAAGCAGGCGCAGAGACTGTCGGGAAGTCTTGGTAACATGGTCATCACCAGCACCCATAAGAGCGCGAATGGCAGTTGGTGCTGTATAGAATATCGACACATTATGTTTGTCGACCACTTCCCAGAACCGCGCGGGGCTTGGGTATGTCGGCACGCCTTCAAACATGAGAGTCGTCGCACCGTTGGCGAGCGGTCCATAGACGATGTAGCTATGTCCGGTGACCCAGCCGACATCGGCGGTACACCAGTAAACTTCACCGTCTTTGTAATCGAACACATACTGGTGGGTCATCGACGCATAGACCAGATAGCCCCCTGTAGTATGCAGCACGCCTTTGGGCTGGCCGGTCGAGCCGGATGTGTACAGGATAAACAGAGGGTCTTCGGCATTCATTTCAGCCGGCTCACAGTGCTCCGAAACCTTTTCTGCTTCTTCGTGATACCAGACGTCGCGACCTTCCTGCATGGTGACGTCGCCGCCAGTACGCCTGACAACGACTACTTTTTCTACACCGGAAGCTTTTTTCAGTGACGCGTCGACATTGGCTTTCAGCGGAATTGGTCGCCCGCCACGCAGGCCTTCATCTGCCGTGATAACAATGTTGGAGGTACAATCTTCGATCCGCCCAGCCAGACTATCCGGAGAAAAGCCACCAAAAACGATGGAGTGAACGGCCCCAATGCGGGTACAGGCGAGCATGGCATACGCCGCCTCCGGAATCATCGGCATATAGATCGTGATCCGGTCACCTTTTGTGGCGCCACAGGCTTTCAGAACATTGGCAAATTTGCAAACTTCCTGATGAAGTTCAGCATAAGTGATTACTTTGTGTTCGGACGGGTCATCACCCTCCCACACGATTGCCGGTTGATCGGCGCGGGTTTTCAAATGCCTGTCGACACAGTTGGCCGAAACGTTCAGAGTTCCGTCTTCGAACCATTTGATCGACACATTATGATAATCGTACGATGTGTTCTTGACTTTGCTGTATGGCTTTATCCAATCCAGCCGCTTTCCGTGCTCGCCCCAAAATTCATCCGGATTGGCGACCGAACGTGCATACATCTCTTCATATTTAGCCTTGTCGGCATGCGCATGCCGGGCTGTTTCCGCAGGTACCGGAAAGACCGAGTCGGACATGATTTTCCTCCCAAACAAACTGGAACGCGGCCCCGATTCTGATCATGGAGTCAGCGATCGGAACACGCATTAAGATACTTCAAACGGGGTGCTGCACAGACCCCGGCTGATCAAATTCACCTTTGGCCGGCACGCAGGTGTCAACTGGCTGGTGTTGCCGCATTATGCTGATCCAATGTCGCCGCGTCCACCAGCTTCAATTCGAACTTTGGTGGTAGGCGAAAGGTATGGGCGCATTCTGATTGCAGCAGGAATGAAGTCACTGATTACCGTGTAAAATCAGGCGTCTCACTAAATGTCACCGGATATCAAGTGAAATACTATGCGCCAATGAGACCCATAACTATACCCTGGATCAGAAGCACACCCAGCCAATGTCCGCAATCGATTGCGGTCAAAGACCACGGCCGGTTTTGGAAACGGTGATTGACAATTTGGGTGGTTAAAATGAATCCCACCCAGACAAGCAATGCGGAAATCATACCAACGCGCACGTTCAGCCCGCCTGCATGATACATCACACCGCTCAGGATGATCGCAATCACGACTTGGCAGACAAACGTCATCACCATCACCGGAGCACCCGGCCCACCCTTCACATCTTCCTCGTTTAAACCGGCTGCCTTCATCCAGGGCTTACCCAGGAGGGTGTACCAGAGAGCGCCAAAAACAAACGCTGCAACTGCAGCGGCGATTACCGGAATCCATAAGATTTCAGAAAACAAGGACTATCCCTCCCCTACGATCTATCGGTTGGCATTGTGCCCAAACTCTGTCCGGCAGACAATGTTCCAGAGCACTCATGGAGCTATCATTCCGATACCAGACCGCCTTTTTCCTGAACGAAAGCAAGGATATCCTGAATCCCTTCGCCTGCCTTCGTGTTGGCAAAAACGAACGGGCGCGATTTTCGCATTTTTCTGGCATCTCGATCCATAATGCCCAAATCAGCACCGACCAGCGGTGCAAGATCAATCTTGTTTATCACCAGGAGGTCGGAACGGGTAATTCCCGGGCCGCCCTTACGTGGAATTTTGTCCCCGGCTGACACATCGATGACGTAGATGGTGAGGTCTGCAAGTTCCGGTGAAAAAGTGGCAGCCAGGTTGTCCCCGCCGGATTCTATCAGGATCAGGTCCAGATCCGGAAAGGCCTGACCCAGTTCCGCAATTGCCGCCAGATTGATAGACGCATCTTCGCGAATGGCAGTGTGCGGACATCCGCCCGTTTCAACGCCGCGAATGCGTTCCGGTTCCAACGCACCGGATCTGGTCAGAAACTCAGCATCCTCTTTCGTGTAGATATCATTGGTAATGGCGGCAATTTGGTAGCGCTCCCTAAGTTGTTTGCACAGCGCATCCATCAGCGCCGTTTTCCCGGATCCTACCGGACCGCCAATTCCAACGCGAAGGGGACCATTGGGTGAATTCATGAGCGGAACAGCCTTGTATATTGTGTTTCATGTTTCATGCTGGCGATATCGGCGAGGAAGCATGCGCTGCCGATTTCATCGAGCGGAACGGATGGTGCTTCTGAAGCGAGTGTGGAACAGATTGGCTCGAGCTGAGCCAGAATGTGTTGTCCGTCGGTTTGGCCCAGCGGTACTGCGCGGACTGCTGCGGATATGATGTTGGCCGCAAATGCGTGCAGATACCCGGCAAGGACAGCATCAGCCGGAATGGCTGCAGCAGCGGCGGTCAGGCCAACGGCAACCGGATATGGCCATTGTCCGGTCATGGATTCCTGTGTTCGGATTTTAAACAGCCTTGCGGCAGGGGTCTCATCGGCTGGTTGCCAGGCAGCGCTCACTGTGCGCATGAAGGCACTGCCTTGCGCCTCGGATTCCAGCAGCCTTTCCTTGGAGGGCTGAAGAGCCAGTCCTAACGCTTTCAGGGCGTCAAATTCCGCTTCATCGCCCTTTTCACAGGCATACATGGTGTGTGCCAACAAGATCGCGTCAGATCGACCCGCACCATGGAGCAGAATGTCCTTTAGCCATAAGTAGAGACTCTCAGGACTGTCGATCTGCCCCTCTTCAATGACCCATTCCAATCCATGCGAATAGGTATAGGCTCCAACAGGAAAGGACGGAGACAGCCATGCAAGCAAGCGGTAGAGATTTGACAACGAGATAGTGGAGTCAGTGGGCATGGTGATGATCGTCATGCCCCGATGTTCTTCCATGGCCGTAGGCGCCACCTTCAGGGTCAAAGGCGGCTTTCACTTCACTAAGTTTCCCACCCAATTGCCTAACCATTTGTTCAATCACGTGATCACGCCGGATTCTAAGCGTTTCTCCCAATAGTTGCGTTGGCAGATGCCGGTTTCCCAAATGCCAGGCGATCCGGACAAGGTGGTTCATATCCTGCGCGCCGATTTCCACCAGATCTTCGGGTGCTGCGATAACTTCCACGAGCTGGCCGTCATCCAGTTCTAGTGCGTCGCCTCCGGCCAGATGCGTGGTCTCTGCAAGATCCAGTAAAAAGCGAAGACCGCCCTCGCCAAAGAGCTGAATTCGGCGGCGATGGCGGTCTTCATAGTCAAGGACCACCCGATCAGAAGGGGAACCCTTCCAGGATCCGGCGGCATGTATTTTTGAGGCTCTTTTCATATAACTCTATTCATGACGCTGACGTCAACGTATCCGATGCGGCAGTAAAATATCGCTCCTCGAATACCCTGACCCAACCGTTATTATAGTGATCGCGCGATTCCTGACCGCGATCGCCCAATGCTTCCCAATTGCGATGAGTGAGAATGACTTCAGTTTTAGTGTCTTCCGTTTTCGTAAACGTAACTTCCACTTCCGTGGCGTTTTCTACCGGCTCGGCGATATGCCAGGACAGGCAAATAGTCTTCCCGGGCTCGTAGGAAAGAACTGAGCCCCATTGCAGTTCCTCGCCGTCCGGAGTTGTCTCAAAAACCCGACCGCCGACTTTTGGCTCGATCGTCACGGACTTTGCGGGCTGGCCGAGTTTTCCAGCCGATAACGAATGGTGCTCCAAGGGCCACCAGTTTGTCGTCTGCTCTGCAAATATTTTGAACGCTGTGTCCGGGTCGCAGGGCACAACAACTAATTTCCGAATAGGTTCAACCATTGTCTTCTCCAGTTTGCCGATGCACTTCCCTTGCATAGGCTGCCAGAACATCAGGCCAGAACCCATCCAGATAAGTGCGCAGATCAGCCAGTCCCTCCGGACGAATGCCATAGACCCGGGACGTTCCACGCGGTTCTACATTCACCAAACCCGCTTCTTGCAATACTTTGAGGTGTTGGGAGACGGCCGGTCGGCTGATGGGTTGCAGTTTCGCAATCTCAGCGACCGAATGTGGCGCGTCTCGCAAACACTCAAAGATACGGCGTCTGGATGGGTCGGCCAGAGCAATTAAGGCTTTTTCGTAAGTCACAACTTACCGTAAGTTTCAGCTAACATAGAGTCAAGTCTGTTATTGTTCTTATCACTGGGTTGGCGAAGTATCTTCCCCTCTCTTTTGAGCTTTAGCGTAGGCCGGGCGAGAGAGAACGCGCTCGAAATACTCTGTGATAGGTCCTTCTGGAATGGAGAATTTTGCGGCCCTAGCCCACTGGCAGCAATGGCCGAGAATAAGATCCGGTACGGTGAACGTGTCGCCCATGACAAATTGCCTGGTAGCCAGCCTCTTGCCCAGATAGTCGATTGCGACATCGAATTCAGCCCGGCAGACGGATTTTATTTCCGGCATCCGAATATCTTCAGGCAGGATGAAAGTGTTTTTAGCTGCCGTCCACATCGGACTTTCAAACTGTTCGATGGCAAACTGGGTGAAAGAATCTTGTCTCGCCCGTTCGATTGTCCCGGAGGGGAAAGTCAGGGCGCCATGTTTATCGGCGAGGTACTGGCAGATCGCGACGGAATCGACCAAAGTCTCATTGTCATCGATCAAAGCAGGTACCTTGCCCATCACGTTATAAGACTTGATTTCCTCACTTTGAGGCATCGCCGGCACCAGCTCATACGTTTGTTCGAGCTCTTCCAACATCCACATGACCCGCATTGTCCGGGTTCTGGGGAAACCTATTACTGTGTACATCGATAACGTCTCCTCCGCTCGACTTTAGAACAGGAAATACCGTTGAGCCATAGGAAGCGTGTGGGCGGGCTCGCAGGTTAGAAGTTCCCCATCGGCGCGGACTTCATAAGTTTCGGGATCGACTTCGATCGACGGCGTTGCGTCGTTATGAATCATCGCAGATTTGCCAATGTTTCTGGTATTTTTAACCGGTAGCAGGGTCTTGGATAACTCCAGCTTCGCACCGATGTCCGCCTCATAAGCGGCCTGACTGACAAACGTCACGGCGCTTTCAGTCAGCGCCTTGCCGAACGACGCGAACATGGGTCGATAGTGAACCGGTTGCGGTGTCGGAATGGAGGCGTTGGGATCCCCCATCGGGGCGGCGGCAATCGATCCCATTTTCATAACGAGATCGGGCTTGACGCCGAAGAACTTGGGATCCCACAGAACAAGATCGGCCAGTTTTCCGACTTCAACCGACCCCACATGTTCGTCCAGTCCGTGGGCGATGGCTGGATTGATGGTCACTTTCGAGATGTAGCGCTTGACCCGGAAATTGTCGTTCTGCGCACTGTCTGCAGGCAAGGCTCCGCGCTGGACTTTCATCTTGTGGGCAGTCTGAAACGTGCGGATAATAACTTCTCCGACCCGGCCCATCGCCTGACTGTCTGAGGCGATAACCGAGAAGGCTCCCATGTCATGGAGGATGTCTTCTGCGGCGATGGTTTCCTTGCGAATCCGTGATTCAGCAAATGCAACATCTTCTGGAATCGACGAATCAAGATGGTGGCAGACCATCAACATGTCCAGATGCTCTTCAAGTGTGTTTACCGTATAGGGGCGCGTGGGGTTTGTTGACGACGGCAAAACGTTGGGAAGTCCAGCAACTTTGATGATATCCGGCGCGTGGCCCCCGCCGGCTCCCTCGGTGTGAAATGCATGAATTGTTCTCCCCTTGAATGCATCAACTGTGTTTTCGACAAAACCGGATTCATTCAGCGTATCGGTGTGAATCATCACTTGAACATCATAGGCATCGGCAACAGACAAGCAGCAGTCTATGGCGGCCGGTGTGGTGCCCCAGTCTTCATGCAGTTTCAGACATGACGCGCCACCCAGGATCTGTTCTTCAAGGGCTGCCGGAAGGGACGCATTGCCCTTTCCCGCAAAGGCCAGGTTCATGGCAAACGCGTCCGCAGACTGCAGCATGCGGCCAAGATGCCAGGCCCCTGGCGTACAGGTTGTCGCATTTGTGCCCGTCGCGGGACCTGTGCCGCCGCCCAGCATTGTTGTAACGCCCGACATCAACGCTTCATCAATCTGTTGTGGGCAGATGAAGTGAATATGGACGTCGAGAGCCCCTGCTGTCAGGATTTTTCCCTCACCGGCAATGGCTTCGGTCGACGGACCGATAATGATATCGACACCGGGCTGTATATCGGGATTTCCGGCTTTTCCGATACCGACAATCCGTCCGTCCCTGAGGCCTATATCTGCTTTGATGATGCCCCAGTGATCGATGATCAGCGCATTGGTGATCACCGTATCAACGGCGCCCCCGGCTCGGGTAATCTGCGACTGGCCCATCCCGTCGCGAATGACTTTGCCACCGCCGAATTTGACCTCTTCACCATAGGTTGTGAGATCTTTTTCGACTTCGACGATCAATTCGGTATCCGCGAGACGCACCCTGTCGCCGGTTGTCGGTCCGAACATATCCGCGTAGGCGGCACGGGACATTTCTGTCGGCATTTTACAGCTCCCCCATTATTTTCTGGTTGAAGCCATAGACTTTTCGGCTGCCGGCAAACGGAACCAGCTGGACCGTACGGGTTTGTCCCGGCTCAAACCGAACGGCTGTTCCCGCTGAGATATCAAGTCGCTGCCCACGCGCTTTCTCCCGGTCGAAACTGAGCGCAGCATTGGTTTCAAAGAAATGGTAGTGGCTGCCCACTTGCACCGGTCTGTCGCCGGTATTGGCAACGTCCATGAGGGTAACCGGCCGGTCTTTGTTCAGTTCTAGTGTGCCGTCAGCGGGGAGGATTTCGCCGGGAGTAAAACTGGCTGTCATGACACTGTTTCTTTCTTTTGGGATCGTTGACCGGTGCACAGTGCCTTGGTGGACAAAATGCGTTCGGTGGATGCTGGAAATTTACGCAATGCCTGGAGTGGTCGAATGGGTCTGCGAACGAGGTCCCCGCCGCAATTGGGACAAGTCCCCTGAAGCACCCCATCAGCACAGCCGATGCAAAATGTACATTCAAACGTACAGATCATCGCACCAGGATCTGCAGGCGGAAGATCTCGATCGCAGCATTCACAATTCGGCTTGAGTATCAGCATTAAACAGACTTTCAGCTTCGTTCCATCCTAGGTTTTAGCGGATGGGCTCATGGACTGTGACCAACTTGACACCGTCAGGAAAGGTCGCTTCAACCTGAACGTCGTGGATCATTTCAGCGATGCCCTCCATCACCTGTTTTCGGCTGATGACCTGAGCGCCTGTCTGCATGAGTTCGGACACGCTTTTTCCGTCCCGTGCTCCTTCGACGACGAAATCTGTGATGAGTGCGATTGCTTCAGGGTAGTTCAGCTTTACCCCGCGCTCCAGACGCCGCCGAGCGACCATTGCTGCTGTCGCAATCAACAACTTGTCTTTTTCTCTGGGGGTGAGGTTCATGGGAGAACTCCTACTAGCAATGCCAGACGCGCGGCAGTTCTCTGCCACGCAACTGTGTGAGTATTGTAATCAGGTTCCTGCGAAGAATGTCTCCGTTCGGTGCTACCAGCCTAGCAACAAGAACGTCTCCGATAAGACTTGCTCCCGCGTCCCCTTCAATATCGGCGATGAGTGTACGCATTTGACCAAGTTTCCCCTCCGATGCAGGGCCGGTCGCAATCAGGGTCGCAAAGGCTTGCGCGCCACCGGCGGTTGCCTGACCTGCCATCAGTTCGCTGATGTCGCCTGACAGGCGCGTGTCATCGGCGAATATCAAGTGGCCGTCCCGGTGGATGCGCCAGCTATCGTGAAAACTGATCGTTTTAATTGTCTCGCCCATGGCCTTTCTGCCCAGGACGACGCTCTCAACGGCAATGAGATCGGAGCCAGCGCCCAGATTTACTGAAAACCGGCGCCTGAGTTTTGATTTTTCAAACAGGATTGTCTCCTGTGGCAGCCAGGCACAGCTTCCGTGCGAGTCGACGGTCAGGTCATTTGTGACGGTACCAACACCGTGTTGCGATCGATAAATCCGTTCTGCCGCCTGTGTAGAGATGACGGCGTGGCAATGCTTCCCGATATGAGCCTGATAGGTCAATTCATCACCGCCGGTGATACCACCCGCTGTATTGAGAAACACAGCAAGGGGGAGGCCATCATACGTCTTAGGGAGTTTGATTTTGGCCGACCCGCTTTGACCAAGGTCTTTTAGAACCGTCTTGTTGTCCCGGCAGTGGTAGGCGACGATTGCCCGTCCCAAAACACGCTGAGGTCGATGAGGTCCCATGATGAGGTTTAAGGCACCCGCAGAATTCAATGTGGATTTCTCGTGCGTATCCACTGAACAGGGTGGCAGTGTTTCTTTCGAGTTCTCCGCGGATGTGGAATTTCTGACACTCATCAAACGCCGGCCACTATTCTGATTGAGTCCCTTCCTGCCATTTCGGCATGCAGACTCTGGCAAAGACAGGGCAGTCCCCTTTGGAATAACCCGATTGCATGATTTTTAACCCGCCAAAAAAATACCTGTTGCTCAAATATTAGACAGCGCTGCCTAAATAACCGCAGCTTGCCATAGAAATACCATCTCCATCGCCTTTTTGAGCCCGCGATTCATCGTGTTCCACCAAACAGAATCACATGAATTTAATGAGACTTGAGCCTAGTCACACACCACACTTTTTGGGTATGATGAATCGGCGGCGTTTTTGTTTTCAGCAAGTATTGACCTTAACTGTCAGGGGTTGCTGTTTGATTTCCTGAAGGGGCTAAGTGTGAGTCAGGCACTTTCAACTATTTTCGATGCCTTTCGACCTGGGCGTCTGGCGCTGGGTATCCTGGCGATGCTTATTGTGATGGTGCCGGCGCGAGCCGACATTGGGGCTTGGTTGATCCTGGATGCGGAGACCGGGCGCGTACTCGATAAAAAAAATGCTTTCCGCAAATGGTACCCGGCCTCGCTCACCAAGATGATGACGGCTTATGTTGTTTTCTCAGCAATCCGATCCGGTCAGGCAACGCCCGATTCAATTGTCATAATGTCAAAGAGCGCCGCTGCCGAACCGCCAAGTAAAATGGGGTTTCCAATCGGCACGGAAATGACCGTTGGTAATGCATTGAAGATGCTGTTGGTCAAATCGGCAAATGATGTGGCGGTTGCGCTTGGCCAATCCATTGGCGGCAGTAAAGAGGACTTTGTCCGAAGAATGAACAGCGAAGCCGAGCGACTTGGAATGAGCGATACGTTCTTTACCAATCCGCACGGTTTGCCGGACAATGCACAAGTCACCTCAGCGCGTGATATGGCGATACTTGCAAGGGCGCTGTGGCGGGATTTTCCTCAATACCGGGAATATTACGCCATGACCGGCGTGCAGTTCGGCAAGCGGATTTTGAAATCCGCCAATAGGGAATATCTGCTGCGCGTTGAGGGCGCTGCGGGGATCAAAACCGGATATATCTGTAATTCTGGATATAATGTTGCTGCTGTCGCTCAACGCGGAGGCAGAACGCTGATTGCCATAATTCTTGGCGCCGGATCGGGAACCGAGCGCGCGGCCTTCGCAAGCAAAGCCATCAACGCGGGATTCCGAAAAGGGCGTTTTTCGCCGGAATTTGGTGCATCAATCGAGACAATGCAGTCTCCAAGCGGCAACTTGGCACCGCCGGCGGATGGCTACTGCCGCCGCAACAAACTCTCAACGGCTCAACTTTATTCGATTTACGCAAAGCCTGATGCTTCCAAAGCGGACTTTGCCAGCCTTTCTTTGGCCTACGCGCAACCTGAAAAAGGATCAGGTGCGGTGGAAGTTGTTAAACTGCCCAAGAAAAAGGGATCGAGAAAAACTGATTGGGCAAAAGTGATGGATGTGATTGTTGGACCCCGGCAAGGGGATAACCGGATTTTGAAAGTCGCGATCGGCATTCCACCAGGTGCACAGTTTCCGGTGGCGTCACAGGGCAAAACCTACGAAGAGCTGACGGGCGTCTATATTCCGGTTCCCGGTGACAAGCCCGAAGGACCGCTTGCCCGCATGCCGACCATCGATGATCTTCCCAAGGGTGCGCTCAGCCGATCGCTGCTGCCGCACGCCAAACCCAGCAGCTGATACGTTCTGTATAAGGGGAAGGTTATCTGATGGGCGATATTCGCAATAAACCACGTGAGCCAATTCCGCTGACCATCCTGACCGGGTTCCTGGGATCCGGCAAAACCACGTTGCTCAATCGCATTCTGAAAAGTCCGGCGATGGCGGATACAGCCGTGATCGTGAATGAGTTCGGAGAAGTCGGACTTGATCATCTGCTGATGGACCAGTCTGAAGAGGGCATTATCGAATTGTCGTCGGGCTGCCTGTGCTGCACGATCCGGGGCGATCTGGTCAATACGCTTGAAAACCTGCTGAGGAGCCTGGACAACGGTCGGATTGAACGGTTGAAGCGCGTGATTATCGAAACGACAGGGTTGGCCGACCCCGCACCGGTTCTTCACACCGTGATGCTTCATCCTTATCTGGTGATGCGATACCGGCTCGATGGCGTTGTCACCTGTGTCGATGCGGTGAATGGCAACAACACGCTGGATGCACATGAAGAGGCCGTCAAGCAAATCGCTGTGGCTGATCGACTGGTTATCACCAAGACGGATCTGATTGATCGATCAGAGGTCGAGCCGGAGTTGGACTTGAAGGCGCGTTTGAAGGCGCTCAATCCCGGTGCCACGATGTTGGACAACGCGGCCGGAGAAGCGAGTTTTGAAGCGCTTTTCAACTGTGGCCTTTATGATCCGGCCAGCAAAACGCCCGATGTCGCCCGTTGGCTTAAGGAGGAGCAGTATGCATCGGAACATGCAGGACATGATCATGCACATGACCACGCGCACGATGTTAATCGGCATGACGACAATATTCGGGCATTCAGTCTGACAACAGACAAGTTGATATCCGTGCAGGCACTTGAAATGTTTCTTGACCTGTTAAGGTCCGCACACGGTCCTAAGCTGCTGCGTATGAAGGGCATTGTTGGCATACAGAGTGATCCCGATCATCCGGTGGTTGTCCACGGTGTCCAGCATGTCTTTCACCCGCCCGTGGTGCTGGACAAATGGCCATCGGAAGATCGTCGAACCCGCCTCGTATTCATCACGCGGGATTTGCCGGAAGAGTTTGTCCGGAAAATGTTCACAGCTTTTACTGGCGGAACAGAAATCGATACGCCGGATACGGCCGCAATGACTGACAACCCGCTTGCAATCACCGGATTTTCCGGAAAGTTCTGATTCTATTCATTGTTGTTTTGATTGGCAGTATTTGGAGCGGACTATGGCTTGCAATATTCAGCGGATTTCTTCGAGCGACATTCAAATTTTTCGAAACATGCTCGCTGTTTTTGGTGAAGCGTTTGAAGATGTCAAAACATATTGCGATAGGCAGCCTGGCGATCCGTATCTTGAGGAAATGCTGGAGAGCGAAACGTTCTTCGCGCTTGCTGCACTTGAAGAACGAACTGTTGTCGGCGGACTTGTGGCGTATGAGCTGAAGAAATTCGAACAGGAACGCAGTGAATTTTACATTTACGATCTCGCTGTCAAACAATCGCATCGGCGGCGCGGCATAGCGACTGGATTAATCGAAATTCTGAAAGATATTGCTGCCCGGCGGGCTGCCGACGTTATCTTTGTCCAAGCGGATCTGGGCGATGAGCCGGCGATCGCTCTCTATACAAAACTCGGCATATGCGAAGATGTCCTGCATTTTGATATTTCAACAGGAGACCGAGCCACATAAAGCACGGCTGTACGCCCAGGCGCTTGGAAACTGTGGAGTTAGCAGGTTGGAAAAGGTCCGCACTGTCGTTGTACGGAAAATTTGCCTTCAATGCGGATGGGCAGACCGTCCGGCGTAAAATTCTCGCCACTGAGTGATTTCTTGCACGATGTCATGTCAACCTGGAAGGTACCGGTGACCTCTGTATCGGTCAACGCCGTGCGTTTTACCCATCCTTGCGGCTCTTCGCCACCATTACAAGAAATGCGTGTTCGCTTGCCCTCGACATTGGCATAGAACAACATCAACGTGTTGCGGTCACCAAAAGAACTGGTTTCACCGGTAGGCGCATCGCCCAGTTTGCGGGCTTCAATGCGCACTTCAACTTCCGCATTTCGAAAGTCCAGAAGTTTTTCACCCGCCATGTAAATCTTGGCGCGCTTGCTTTGCGGTGTCATTTCAAACCCGTTTGAGGTCGTAATTGTGTAGCTGTCTTCAGCCACGGCAAAACCTGTCATAGCAAAAGATGCAATCATGAAAGCGGTTAGAAACAATTTTTGAAAATGCATAAGGTGAACGTCCTATCTGTTCAGAACATCGATACGGGCTTTGATAACGTTCGCAAAGTCGGCATTGTCTGAATCCAGCGCTGTGAGCGCCGCCTGGTAGGCAGCTACTGCTAGTTGTTTTTTATTCATCTGCTCGTAGATTTTGCCTTTATCCCAATATCCACCTGCCGCGTTCTCCGGCATATGAGCGATGACCTGATCGGTAACGATCAAGGCGGCAGGAAGCTGGCGTCGGTTGGTATGCCACTTGATCAGGCGCAAATAGGGGTCGAGTTGCTGTATGCCCAGACCCGTTGCCCGCGTGAAATCCTTGATGGCGTGTTTCTCGCGTCCCATGCCCTGAAAACTGAGGCCGCGTTGGTAATAAGCGTCGGCATATTCCGGATCGATGGCGAGCGCTTCGGTGAAGAGAACGCTCGCATCAATCAGAATACCTTTCTGGATCTGCTGGTATCCCCGATCATAAAGGTGTCTGGCTTCTGGGGATTGCGCAAACGAAATCGTGGGCAAGAGGATCCCGGCAAGGATGCTGTAAGCAAGGGGTCGTATGTATCGGGACAAGGCCATGTATTCGCAATCTGTTTTGGAGATCGAGCCTGGTGTGTGCAACTTGGTAAATCCTGAATTTATGCGGCCATTGTGATCTGGGATGTTCAACCCAGCAACCTATGAATATCCTTAGGTTGCCGGGCTTGTCTGAGGCTGCAATTCTTGCTCCGTGATAGCGGAAGGAGGCGAAAAAAATTGAAAAAAATCGCATGGATGATCGCGCCGTTACTTGGTTTGGCGACCATCACGTCTGCAATTGCGGATTCCGTTGGAACCATTTCCGGACGGTTTAACGGCGAAGAACGGACCTGGTCGGCACTGAAAATCGAAGGTGCCGGGTCAACAAGCACATACGATGAATTCATGCCCGGTTTCACGTCGATCCATATCCAGGGCCATCAGGGTGATGATTTTTCCGTTTCGGGCTCCCTGTCGATCGGTTTCACCGTCAGAGAAAGCGGCGACATCGATGAGCCCAGCATGGTTTTTGTTCCCGGTGCCAAATTGTCTGATTACTACGAAGCCAACGAGGGGGCACTCACAATTGATCTGGAGTCCATCAAAGATCAGGGAGAGACAATGGTGGTCACGGGTCGAGCCACGGGAACACTTGTCAGAACACGCCGCAAGGGGATCAAAATCACTGCCGATCCGTCCGACACAATTGAAGTGGACCTCAGTTTTGAAACCATCGCTTCAGCTTCTCAATAGACAAACGGTTTCGAGCACTGGATACCAATTCGCACAGGTGGAAACGGTCCCGGAGCCTGCTTCACAGGGTCGGCGTTGGCTATTTGCGTGCTGCACTGATGCGTGAAACCACAATGCCGATTACAATCAGGACCGCTCCAGATATCATATCGACGGTCATTTCCTCGCCCAGAAAAATTGCGGCATTAATGAATGTGAAGATCACTGTCAGCGTGAACAGTAGCGAGGCTGTGATGGTCGAAACCCGAGCTGCAGCCTCATACCAGAGATAATAGCCGATTGCAGTGGGAAAAATGCCCAGGACCAGGAGCCAGACAACATCATTGCCGTCGATGCTGAACGGATAGAAGAATGTAAAGGGCGTCAGCATTAAGGCGGCACCCAAAAAGATGTAAAACAGATAATTAATGCGTTCCAGAGCACCGGATGATGTGCTCAGCCAGCGACTGCTCATCATCATGAAAATCGCCCAGGTCACTCCGGCCAGAATTTCGATGCCGTCTCCCAGCAATCCCTTGCCGCCGATTTCAAGATCATGCCTGACGGTGAGATAGACGCCGATCACTGTGGCAATCACGGCGACACCTTCCATCAGTCTGACTTTTTCTCGGAATATAACGAACAGAAAAATCACCACGAAAATCGGTGCGGTGTTTTCCAACATGACGGCATTGGAAGCACTGGTGTCATCCAGGCCCACATGGAATAAAACGAAGTTGACCGCCAGCGCCAGCGTGATGAGAAGAAACGAGCGATCTTTGATGTTGATGCGTTCAGTATGTCCGCGAATTTTCAGGATGACGAACAAGGTGAGAGCGCCAATGTAAAGACGCAAGGTTGCACTGGTGAGGCCGTTCATGTCACTCGACAGGTAGCGAATGATTATACCGTGGGTGCCCCAGGAAAATGCCGCAAGCAGGCCATAAATCAGCGGGATGAGATTTGAATTTCCAGCCACGTCTTTCCCTAAATAGCCTGGGTATCTGGTATGTAGGCAAGCATGGCATGTCACGGCGTAACCATGCAAGCAGCGGGCGTCGCAAAGGTGCTTGATTAGCTGCTGCTTATAGGTCTGCTTTTGGTCGCCGTAACCTGATTAATCCCTCCTGGGCAACAGACGCCACCAGAATTCCTTCGCGGGTAAACAGATTGCCGCGGTTCAGGCCGCGTGAACCGGATGAGGACGGACTGTCCTCGGAATAGAGCAGCCATTCGTCGGCGCGATAGGGCCGATGAAACCACATCGAATGATCGAGGCTCGCACATTGCAGATCGGGATTGAATACGGATTTGCCGTGAGCAAATAGCGATGTATCAAGCAGGGTCATATCGGAGGCATAAGCGAGAGCGCACTGGTGCAATCGCTCGTCATCCGGCAGGGGCGCTGTGGTTCTGATCCAGACATTCTGAACCGGTGGCAGTTTCTCCTTGCTGAAGTAGTGCGTGAGATCTACCGGCCTGAGTTCGATCGGCCGTTCCCGTTCCCAGTATTTTCTGATGTTGTCCGGCGCTTTTTTTAAGAACTTTTCTTTGAGATCACGCTCGCTGGGCAAGTCCTCGGGCATTGGAACATTTGGCATGTCAACCTGATGCTCCAGGCCGGTTTCAGGAACCTGAAAGGAAGCGGACATCGAAAAAATGGCCTGACCATGTTGAATCGCCACGACGCGACGCGTTGTAAAACTGCGACCATCGCGAATGCGATCAACATCATAAATGATCGGAACAGACGGATCCCCCGGGCGCAGAAAGTATCCATGCAGTGAATGGACGCTTCGCGATTCCTCCACGGTCCTTGAGGCGGCAACAAGAGCCTGCCCGATCACTTGTCCGCCAAACACCCGTTGCCAGCCGACCTGCGGGCTTCTGCCGCGGAACAGGTTATGTTCAAGCGGCTCCAGATCAAGTATCGAAAGAAGTGTGTCCACTGCACCGGTCATGCGGATGTCCCTGGATTGGAATTTCGGGGTTTGCCGATGGGGTGTTGATCCCCCTTGAAAGGCAGATATGATCGACCATGATGAGAGATAGGACTGTTTCGATTGCATTCGTCAAGAGTGTCGTGGCGTCATGTCTGCAGGAGTAAAGCTGTGATTCAACAGGAAAGTATTCTGGACCTTCTGATAGCGGGAGGCGGGTATGTCGGCTTATCGCTGGCGCTGGCATTAAAACAGGCAGATCCGACAATTGACGTCGCCGTTGTTGATATGCGCCCTCGAGCAGCAATCGAAAAAGATGGCAGGGCATCGGCAATTGCAGCCGCGGCAAAACGCATGCTGGATCAACTCGGGGTCTGGGATGACATTGCCGGTCATGCTCAGCCGATCAATGACATGATCGTCACTGACAGCAAACTAAGAGATGCTGTGCGTCCGGTTTTTCTGACATTCGCTGATGCGACGTCAGATAACGAACCATTTGCTCACATGGTGCCGAACAACAAGATGGTTGCGGCACTGTATGACAAAGCGGAGGCGCTGGGTGTCGAGATGATCTCTCCGGATGGCGTTTTGTCTTTCGATATTTCTCAAAATGAGGTGCAAATAGGCCTCCAAAGCGGGCGGTCCCTAAAAGCCAGACTGCTGATTGCCGCCGACGGTGTCAATTCGCGTTTGCGTAGCCTTGCGGGGATTAAAACCACACGCTGGGATTATGGCCAGTCCGGCATCGTCACTACGGTTGAACACGAGCGTCCGCACAATGGACGGGCCGAAGAACATTTCTTGCCATCGGGACCGTTTGCCATTCTGCCGCTGGTCGGCAATCGTTCATCACTGGTTTGGACCGAAAAGACCCGGGAAGCTGACCGACTCGTCAAGGGAGACGATTTTACCTTTGAAATTGAACTCGAACGGCGGTTTGGCCATCATCTTGGAAAACTCAAAGCAGATGGACCGCGCCGCGCATTTCCGCTGGGTCTGACCCTTGCGAGGGATTTTGTCCGACATCGATTTGCTCTGGCCGGCGACTCGGCGCACGGCATCCATCCCATTGCGGGTCAGGGTCTCAATTTGGGTTTCCGTGATGTTGCTGCCCTTGCCGAAGTCATTATCACGGCCCGGCGCCTTGGTCAGGACATCGGTGCGCTCGATGTTCTGGAGAAATATCAGCAATGGCGCCGCTTCGATACCTGGCAGATGGGTGTGGTAACGGATGTGCTGAACCGTCTGTTTTCCAACGACAATGACCTCATAAGGGCTGCCCGGGATTTCGGGTTGGGACTGGTTGACCGTCTGCCACCGTTGAAAAAATACTTTATGCAGGAAGCTGCGGGACGGGATGCCAAAGCACCCAAACTGCTTTCGGGTGACGCATTGTGAGAACATGTCGATATGTCTGAAAAGTCCATCCTGATCACGGGGTGTTCCAGCGGTATAGGTGCGGCAGCGGTGACAACCATGAAAGAACGTGGGTGGACTGTTTTTGCCACAGCACGTTCGGATACCGACCTGGCCAGACTGAACGCCGCTGGAGTAACGGCGCTCTATCTGGATTATCGGGAACCTGACTCGATCGTTTCTGTTGCAACGCAGGTATTGGAAGAGACGGGCGGCAAATTGTTTGCTCTGTATAACAACGGGGCATACGGCCAACTGGGTGCGGTTGAAGATCTTCCAACCGCTGCCTTGCGCGAACAGTTTGAAGCGAATTTTTTTGGCTGGCATGATTTGACCTGCCGATTGTTGCCTTCAATGCGCGCAAATGGACGTGGACGCATTGTGCAATGTTCGTCCGTTCTTGGGATGGTGGCGATGAAACATCGCGGTGCTTATGTCGCCTCCAAGTTTGCCCTGGAAGGGCTGTCTGACGCGCTACGCCAGGAGCTGCGTGGTTCAGGCATCCATGTGTCGGTCATTGCACCGGGTCCCATTGCAACCAAATTTCTTGAGAATGCACTGAATGCTTTTTACGAAAACATCAATCGGGACACCTCGCCACATCGTGATGAATATAATCTGCGGGAAAAAAGAATAAAAACCGGTGGCGCATCGGCGTTTAAACTGCAGCCCAGTGCAGTTGTTGATCGTTTGATCCACGCGGTTGAAAGCGACAAACCAAAACCGAATTATTATGTAACCACGCCGACCTACCTGATGAACATTGCGCGCCGTCTTCTGTCCAGAAAACAGCTGGACTGGTTTTTGGCTCGGACTTCAGACAAAGAGATACGCTGAAACTCTGAGGCGATGCTTCGCCGATACTTATTGTGCAATGCACAAAATGACCACATACTCTCCCTATGGTAAATACAGTAGAGCACTTATGAGGGCCGATCTTGGTTCCAAAACGACGCGCATTCAGTCGCCGGCGGCGATTGAATTTGGCCTTGCAGGGCGGCGGTGCCCACGGTGCGTTTACATGGGGCGTCCTGGATGCTCTGCTGGAAAAGGATATCTTCGACTTTGAGGGGGTCAGTGGCACCAGTGCGGGCGCGGTCAACGCGATCGCCCTGGCATCGGGGCTAATAGAAAATGGCCCGGAGGGCGCACGCCAATGTCTGCACGACGTTTGGAGTGCAATCAGCCGATCTGCTTCACCCGGCGCCCACCCTGAATCGATCCTGTCATTGACACCGATGGCCGCGATTGCCGGTGCGGTTGCCCAGACGGGCCTGGGACATCTGACGACCAACTTCTCGCCCTACGCACTCAATCCGCTCAACATCAATCCGTTGAGAAAAATACTGCGTGAAAGGATAGATTTCGTCGCGATCAGACAACGCTCGCCGGTTCGCCTGTTCATCGCGGCGACAGAAGTCTCGTCCGGGGAGGGGCGGACATTTTCAACGCCGGAAATGACGGTGGACGCAGTGCTGGCATCTGCCTGTCTGCCGACATTGTTTCCGGCTGTTTGTATTGACGGAAAACACTATTGGGACGGGGCATTTTCTGCCAACCCGGACCTTCTGTCGTTAATATCCAAAACAGGCAGTCACGATACGTTGCTGGTGCAGATTAGTCCGGACCTGGATGCGGAACTGCCAATTTCAGCGGAAAAAATCAGTGCGGCAGTCAATCGTCTCACATTCAACAGACCTTTAAAAACCCAGTTTGCCAACATTCAGTTGTGCCGGAAGATGCCCATGGCCTTGGGATTTGTCAGCCGGACAATCCGTCGAATGCGCAAGCACCGGTTTCATCTCATCGACGGTGGCGACTATCTGTCCACTCTGCAGGCTTCCTCAAAGGTGCGACCTGATTGGCCACTCATTGCAGACTTGCGTGACGAAGGTCGGAAAATGGCGCACAGCTGGATGAAGGAACAAGGGGGCGATATCGGTCGACGTGCGGGGATAGACTTCAACGCCAGATATCTTGAGGGACCCTCGGTATTTGACTAACGTCTCGCCAAGGGAGTACCTGAACCAGACCGGGTTAAACTTCCAGCGAATGCCTGAACCATACATTGTAGAGATGAAAAAGATAAATTGATGGACAATCTCCTTTATGGACTATTGCCGTTTGCAATGGCAGCGGTGGCAATTGTGCTGATGCTTGGTTTGTGGAACATGATGCGTGGAGGAGATTCCAGCAAATCGCAGAAACTCATGCGGTTGCGCGTTCTGTTTCAATTTGTTGCTATTGTCATCGCAATGGGGGCGGTCTACTTCATGGGCAGCAAATAATAGCGGTGCACGTTCACGCATATGGTGAGCCCGCCGGACTTCCGATGTGAGGAACATATGGTTGTACTGAACAAGATTTATACGAAGACCGGGGATCAGGGTACAACCGCACTGGGATCAGGTGATCGGCGGCCAAAACATGACCGCAGGATCGATGCATATGGCACGGTTGATGAAACAAACGCGACCATGGGTCTTGTCAGATTGCACGTTGAACCGATTCCCCAGCTTGAAGCGCTGATTGCCCGTATACAGAATGATCTTTTTGATCTTGGCGCGGATCTGGCGACACCGGAAACGGACGAAGATCTGGGTTATGAGCCGCTGCGCATCACTGATGCGCAAGTATTAGCCCTTGAGGGGGCGATTGATGAATTCAACGCCGATCTGACTCCGCTCAGAACGTTTGTACTGCCTGGCGGGACATCCGCAGCGGCACATCTGCATCTGGCCCGTACAGTTTGCCGCCGGGCGGAACGGCGAATTACCGAGTTGGCCGAGCATGAAAAAGTCAACAGCGCTGCAATACGCTACATGAACCGATTGTCGGACTTTCTCTTTGTGGCCTCTCGATGGGTCAATGATAAAGGAAATGCCGACGTTCTCTGGGTTCCCGGACAGAATCGCTAGGCAAAGAACCCATGTTCATCCCCCTGCACGATCATAACCCGCTTGTTCATGTGCGGCGGCAGTATGTGACGCTGACGCTGATTGGCATCAACATTGTTGTGTTTGCGGTTTTTCAGGGAGCAGCGTTCGGTGCGCTTGCCGATAGCACGACACTTTCTTTTGGGCTGATCCCGGCTGTTTATAGCGATATCCGCGAACTGGCGCCGCAATTTGCGATCATTCCGGAGGAGTTTACAGCGATTACCTATGCATTCCTTCATGGCGGCTGGATGCATCTGATCGGAAACATGCTGTTTCTTTGGGTCTTTGGCGACAATGTTGAAGATGCCATGGGGCATCTCCGGTTTCTGATATTCTACATTCTGTGCGCCGTATTTGCGGGACTTGTTCACGTTTGGGCCAGCCCGACATCCACTGCACCGCTCGTCGGTGCTTCGGGTGCTGTGGCGGGAATAGTTGCTGCCTATCTGATGCTGCACCCCAATGTTAAGGTCTGGATATTGGCGCTGGGTCGGATTCCGCTTCGCATCCCAGCTCTCTGGGTGCTTGGATTCTGGATCCTGCTGCAGTTTTACTTCCTGTTTACGGACGGCCAGAGCAATGTGGCATGGTGGGCGCACATTGGTGGGTTGGTCGCTGGTGCCGTGCTCGTGGTATTTCTGCGGCGACCGGGTGTTCCTCTCTTCGACAAAGAAGCCGCTGGCCGGTAGATATGTTTGAATCTGGCCCTATCCCTGTGCGGCATCCAATGGTTGCTAGACGATCTGTCGCAGCGCAACGATTGACAGAGAATTTTGACGCGATTACCGTCCAGCCCGATTGAAGGGATGGACAGACCATGTCTGCCGGTTCCAAGAACTCATCCATGAGCATGATCCGATCAAATGGGCTCGTTTGGCCGATATGGTTATGCGTCAATGGTTTAAATCCGGAGCGGATTTTTGGTTCAGATGATTTGATCTGATTGAAATACCCTCCCCCGCACAGGTCGATCAAGCGAGCCCGGTTGATTGAACCGAAAGTGCGATAAAATGGTTTGAATCTGGGGCGTTTGCTTTCAATTGGAAAGGAAGCGCTCACGGCGTAATTATCAGCTGGCACGCGCACCCTTGCGCTGAGCAGAAGGTTTGAAGGTTATGAAGATACTGGTGCCTGTTAAACGGGTGATTGATTATAACGTGAAAGTGCGCGTGAAAGCGGATGGGAGCGGCGTCGATCTCGCCAATGTCAAAATGTCGATGAATCCGTTTGACGAGATTTCTGTTGAGGCTGCGCTTCGCCTGCGCGAAGCAGGTCAGGCTAGTGAGGTTATTGTTGTTTCCATCGGCTCTCAGTCGTCAACGGAAACACTGCGAACCGGGCTGGCAATGGGCGCAGATCGCGGAATTCTGGTCAAAGCGGATGGGATTATCGAACCGCTGGCCGTTGCAAAGATCCTCAAGGGCATTGTCGAAGCAGAGGAGCCGGGTCTGGTTATCCTCGGTAAGCAGGCCATTGATGACGATGCCAATCAGACGGGACAGATGCTGGCTGCGTTGCTTGGTTGGAGTCAGGGCACATTTGCTTCAAATATTGAACTGGGTGACGGCACAATCGATGTCACGCGAGAAGTTGACGGCGGGTTGCAGACTGTCGAGCTGAAAATGCCGGCAATTATCACGACTGACCTGCGCTTGAACGAACCGCGTTACGCGTCTCTGCCCAATATCATGAAGGCAAAGAAAAAGCCCATCGACGAAAAATCGCCGGATGACTATGGGGTCGACATCACGCCGCGCCTGAAAGTCGTCAAAACCGAAGAGCCACCGGCGCGCCAGGCTGGTGTCATAGTTGCTTCGGTAACGGAGCTCGTCGACAAACTCAAAAATGAAGCCGGTGTGCTTTAAGCCAAAGAAGAGGAGATTTTATCATGACAACGCTTCTTTTGGCGGAACATGAAAACGGCGTTCTGAAAGATGCCACACACAAGGCCCTGACGGCGGCAACTAAAATCGGTGCCGATGTGCATGTACTGGTTGCCGGTAAGGATGTTCAGGCTGTTGCTGACAGCGCGGCGAAATTATCCGGTGTTGCCAAGGTGCTGATGGCCGATGATGCGGTACTCGACTACCAGCTTGCTGAACCCGTGGCCGACCTGATTGTGTCCCTTGCAGGGTCGTATGATGCGATTGTTGCTGCCGCAACCGCCAACGGCAAAAATACGCTTCCGCGTGTCGCAGCGCTACTGGATGTCATGCAGGTTTCGGATATTACGGCGGTTATCGCCGCGGACACGTTCGAACGTCCTATTTACGCCGGCAATGCCATCGAGACGGTACAGTCGGGAGATGCAAAAAGGGTTGTTACTGTGCGTACAGCGTCCTTTGCCGCTTCAGAAGAAGGTGGCTCAGCCACCATTGAAGCTGTCAGCGCAGCCGGCGGTTCCGATCTGTCCAGCTTCAAGGGTGAAGAACTCTCTTCGTCAGATCGCCCGGAACTGACCAGCGCAAAGGTCATTATCTCCGGTGGACGGGCTCTTGGCTCGGCTGAAAAATTCCAGGAAGTGATCGTGCCGGTTGCCGACAAACTGGGTGCGGCTGTTGGTGCTTCCCGTGCTGCTGTCGATGCTGGTTATGCACCCAATGACTGGCAGGTCGGCCAGACGGGTAAAGTGGTTGCCCCTGATCTGTATATCGCTTGCGGAATATCCGGGGCAATTCAGCATCTTGCAGGAATGAAAGATTCCAAGGTGATCGTTGCGATCAACAAGGATGAAGAGGCGCCGATCTTCCAGGTCGCCGATTATGGTCTTGTGGCTGACTTGTTTGACGTCTTGCCGGAATTTGAAAAAGCGCTCGACTAAATCAATTCCAGCGATTGTTGAATCGCTGGAAATGCTTCAAGTCTTTGTTTGATCGCGTATCCTTATCGAAAAGGTGTTTCGACCTTTCCGGGATACGCCGTAGAGTGATGGTTTTGAAGTTCCTGTCATCGGCGCAGCAAGTGCCTGCAGGAACTTCATTTAGCAAACCATGCAGGAAGTTGACGCGTTCAACTTGCGATGGTTGTGCGAAGATACTGACTTGAATTCAGAGCAATTTTTCACGTTTCAGGCGGTTCAGTCTGTATGAAAAACGCCCTGAGACACACGTATGTTGATTTGGTCTTCGCGGATTATCCGATTTGCGGAGACCTGAGGCCATCAGTATAACTTGCGTCCCCCGTTTTGCGCGCCTATTGTG
Source organism: Stappiaceae bacterium (assembly GCA_039976075.1). GTDB lineage: Bacteria > Pseudomonadota > Alphaproteobacteria > Rhizobiales > Stappiaceae > JBDWFY01. The sequence continues at coordinate 401,543 of JBDWFY010000013.1, read as the reverse complement.
CGTCGCGGCAAAGAGCTGATGAGACCGGACGGAAAATGACAGTCGAAATTAAAAAAGTAGGTGTGGTCGGTGCCGGCCAAATGGGAAATGGCATCGCTCATGTGTGTGCGCTGGCTGATTATGATGTCAGCCTGTATGATGTTGCTGCAGACCGTGTTGACGAGGGTCTGGCAACGATCAATGGCAATTTGACCCGCCAGGTCAGCAAGTCGGCAATAACCGAAGAGCAGCGCGAAAAAGCGCTATCCAGAATAAGTGGCGCGAAGAATATTGATGCGCTTTCAGACGTGGACATCATCATTGAGTCTGCAACTGAAAATGAACAAATCAAGCGCAAGATATTTTCGCAAATCTGTCCAATCCTGAAGCCTGAAGCCATTCTGGCAACCAATACATCGTCCATATCGATTACGCGCCTGGCATCGTCTACAGACCGGCCTGAACGGTTTATCGGCATTCATTTCATGAATCCCGTCCCGGTTATGGAGCTGGTTGAACTCGTACGCGGTATCGCCACAGAAGACGAGACATTTGACGCGGCGCGGAAGTTTGTGAAGACAACCGGCAAAACAGTTGCGGTCTCGGAAGACTTTCCAGCCTTCATGGTCAATCGTATTTTGCTTCCGATGATCAATGAGGCGATCTACACGTTGTATGAGGGTGTCGGCTCGGTTGAATCCATCGATACGTCGATGCGTCTTGGAGCGAATCATCCGATGGGACCGCTGCAACTGGCGGATTTCATCGGTCTGGACACGTGTCTGTCGATCATGCAGGTGCTCTATGAAGGCCTCGCAGATACCAAATATCGTCCTTGTCCGCTGCTCGTGAAATATGTCGAAGCGGGATGGCTGGGCAGAAAAACCCAACGTGGTTTCTACGATTATCGGGGTGATGAGCCGGTACCCACCCGTTAAGGCTTGATGCCGGGAAGTATTTCGTGACAGTTCCGGAGAAATTGAATCTTGCGCGTTATTGCCTGGAGCGATCGGCACGCCTCACGCCGGACAAAACCGCACTGGTCGTTTATGATCAGGTCGATCATGTTGCCGAACGATGGTGTTACCGGGATATTGAAAGCGCGGTGCTTGGTGTCGCAGGCGCGCTGAAATCAAGCGACATTCCCGCTGGAAGTCAAGTTCTGCTTCGCATAGGCAACAGCAGCATGTTCCCGTTTGTCTTTCTTGGAGCAATCTCCGCGGGGATGGTTCCGGTTCCGACTTCGTCGATGCTGACGGAGCGCGAGTGCAACTATGTTTTCCTGGATTCTCAGGCTGCGGCTATCATTCACGATGGTAAAACCAGCCTGCCGACGGATATCGGTTCCAGCATCGTTCTGGGCCCGGATGACATCGAGCAGATGATCGCGGCGCCAGCCGGCGACTATGCTGATACGGGAGCGAACGATCCCGCTTTTCTTGTCTACACATCCGGAACCAGCGGTGCGCCCAAAGGCGTTCTTCACGCTCATCGGAGCCTGTTCGGTCGTCGGCCGATGTACCGCTCCTGGTACGGAATCAGTGACCAGGATGTTTTGCTGCATGCGGGGGCGTTTAACTGGACCTACACGCTCGGCGTGGGACTAATGGACCCTTGGGTCAACGGGGCAACAAGCGTCGTTTATTCCGGTCCGAACAAACCCGAAATCTGGGCTGACCTGATAGAGCGCTGCGGTGCGACCTTGTTTGCTGCCGTCCCCAGCCTCTATCGGCGCATTCTAAAATATAGCGCGCTGGACCGGACGTCATTTCCGAAACTGAGACATGGATTGACCGCGGGTGAAGCGCTTCCGGTCGCCCTTTACAATGAGTGGCTAAAACGAACCGGAAGACCGTTGTTTGAGGCACTCGGAATGAGTGAGATATCGACGTATATCTCTTCGAGCCCGGAGGTCGCTGTACGGCCGGGCAGTCCTGGAAAGCCTCAAATAGGGCGCAAGATCGCAATCTTGCCACCCGACAATAACGATCTCGCGCCGCTGCCGGTGGGAGAAAGCGGCCTGCTAGCCGTTCACAAGAGCGATCCGGGAATGATGATCGGATATTGGCGGCTGCCGGAAGAGACTGCAGCGGCCTTTCGGGGGCCCTGGTTTCTGACAGGCGACAGCGGGCATCTGGATGAAGACGGATATGTCTGGTTTGGGGGGCGCACCGACGATGTCATGAACGCTTCGGGGTACAGGGTTGCCCCGCAGGAGGTTGAAGAGGTAATTGGTCTGGCACCAGGTGTCAGCGAAGTTGCCGTGGCGCAGGTCCAGACAGCGGACGGGGTTGACCTGATTTCGGCTTACATCGTGGCAAGTGTGCCGGAAAATACGGATGCCGCACCGATAGAACAATGGTGCGCGGCACGTCTCGCCAAATATAAACGGCCCAGACAATACCGGTTCGTCGCAGATCTTCCAAGAACGCGGTCGGGCAAAATCCTGCGGCGAAAATTGAATGAACTTGATTGAATTCGTTAACGAATCGGCAACGTAGAAGACGGTTAGTTGCCGGAATTGAACCGACATTAAGAATTGCGATGCAGGATAGGCTCTGAAATTACACAGGAGTATTCCTATGAGCACAATTTCGGATGCCGGCGCTGCTGCGATTGGTGCCAGTCAGGCTCAGTTCAAGACGCAAGTCGCGGCAAAAATGCTCAAGCATAGTCACGATCAGGAAGAAAACGTTGTCAAAATGATCAAGGACGCTGGCGAACAGATAGAAGCCGTTGCGCGCGAGACCGCCAAAGGTGCACCGCCGGTCGGCATGGGCGGTCGGGTAGATCTCACAGTGTAGCTGGAGCATTTTTCTGCAGGTGAGGTGGAGTGCGCGCTGAAACAAACAGTTGGAGCGCGCTATCAATTTCTACGGTATGGGCCATTTAAACCCAAACCGTACTTCAGGCTTCGGAGCCAGTCATCGCTGCCTTGATCAACGATTTGGCATCGTCCGATGCCCATTCAGCGGGGCCATAAAGGACCCCGATTTCACAGCCCTCTCCATCTATCAGCATAGTGGTCGGCAAGCCGGTTGCCCTGCCCTTTTTCCTCAGGGCGGCAAGAATTTTCATGCTTGGGTCGGCCCAGTAGCGCAGGTCTGTAGCGCTGACTTCGTCCAGGAACGCTTGCGGTTTGCCGGTTTCGCCCTTGTCAATATTGACGGCGACGACTTCGAAACTGTCATCTCCCATCTCTTTCTGCAGCGCATTCAGTGCGGGCATTTCGTGGCGGCAGGGTGCACACCAGGTGGCCCAAAGGTTCAAGAGAATTGTCCGGCCCTTGAAGTCCGCCATTGTGATTTGCTTGCCATCGCCGTCCTTGAAGGATAATTCCGTGACGTTGACAGGTTTTGATGCTGGCAGAAATGCGGCGACTTCACCTGTTGCAAGAGTCTTAACTGCAGCGCGTGATTTCTCGCCCGCCGAGCAGGCCAATTGCGTTCCCCCATTGCCAGCAGGGGCTCCAATCACGTATATCGCCGCAAAGCCTGTCAAAAGACCGGCAATGCCAATGGCAATAATGTTGCGAGGGCGGAACAGCCCGGTGGCATTTGTCTTCGTCATCGCGTTTTCAGCTCCAAAAGGGGTGCCTTAATGAGTAATCGCATGTGGGGCGGTCGGTTTGCCCAGGGTCCGGCCGCAATCATGGAAGAGATAAATGCTTCCATCGGGTTCGACCAGAAACTTTATCGCCAAGATATTGAAGGATCTAAGGCGCATGTCCGCATGCTGGCTGCTCAGGGTATCGTTTCGCAGGAAGATGCCGGGAAGATCCTTCAAGGTCTAGACACAATCGCGTCAGAAATCGAGGCCGGCTCGTTCCAATTTTCCAGAGCGCTTGAAGACATTCACATGAATATCGAAGCACGACTGGCCGAATTGATCGGGCCGGTCGCTGGCAGACTGCACACAGCCCGTTCAAGAAACGACCAGGTTGCCACGGATTTCAAGCTCTGGGTGAGGGATACGCTCGATCAGCTCGATGATCAGTTACGCGCCTTGCAATACGCGCTGGCGACAAAAGCAGAAACCCATGCCGCTGTCGTCATGCCAGGCTTCACGCATCTGCAGTCTGCGCAGCCTGTGACATTTGGTCACCACCTGATGGCCTACGTTGAAATGATCGGGCGGGACCGCGGTCGGATGATGGATGCGCGTTCGCGCATGAACGAATCGCCTCTGGGTGCTGCTGCCCTTGCGGGAACATCTTTTCCAATAGATCGGGAAGCGACGGCAAAAACGCTGGGATTCGACCGCCCGGCGGCAAACTCGCTTGATGCAGTTTCTGATCGGGATTTCGTCATTGAGGCGCTGGCAGCATCATCGATCTGTGCAATGCACTTGTCACGGTTTGCTGAGGAAATTGTCGTCTGGTGCTCTGCGCAATTCAATTTCCTGACCTTGTCCGATGCCTTCACCACCGGCTCTTCAATCATGCCGCAGAAGAAAAATCCCGATGCTGCTGAACTTGTGCGTGCCAAGACCGGGCGGATCTATGGAGGTCTGCACGCCTTATTGACTGTTATGAAGGGTTTGCCGCTGGCCTATTCCAAGGATATGCAGGAAGACAAAGAGCAGGCATTTGATGCGCTGCAGAATCTGTCCCTGGCCGTCGCGGCGATGACCGGCATGGTTCAGGATATGGAGCCAAACGTAAAATCGCTCAAAAAGGCGGCGGGTTCCGGCTATTCGACGGCGACAGATATTGCTGACTGGTGTGTGCGGGTTTTAGATATGCCGTTTCGCGATGCCCATCACATTACAGGCCGTCTTGTTGCTCTCGCCGTGGAAGGCAATTTGGAACTCCATCGGCTGCCGCTTAGCGATATGCAGAAAATTGAACCCCGGATCACTGACGATATTTATACCGTCCTGACAGTCGATAAATCCGTTCGCAGTCGCTTGAGTTATGGCGGAACTGCGCCCGTCAATGTGCGCAAACAGGCACGCCGCTGGATTAAAACGCTCGATAAGGACGCTTAGACGCCCGGTGAGCTTGATGCTTGAGGGACGACATGCGATGAGAGTCGAACATCCTGGCGGGGAATGACATTTAACTGGGAGCACCTGAGCTGTGAATCTGAGAACTGGCGTCATTGCGAAAACTGCCCTCGTGGTCATGCTTTCAGGATTGACGATTTTGTCTAGCTGTGGACGCAAAGGGTCTCTTGATGAACCGGGTGCCGTCACACAGTCGGAACCGGATGGTGCCGCGCCCGCCGGGGGGGCCACTGAACCGGAGCCCGACACGCCGCCCAAGGAAGATCGCCCATTCATTTTGGATGCGATTCTTTAGCAACCTTAAAGTCAGCTTGGTGAGATCGAAATTCAGTGCATCATTTTGCCCATAAAAACGGCGTGCTTCATGCCGAAGATGTCAGCATCGCGAATCTGGCCGAGAGCGTAGGAACGCCATTCTATTGCTATTCCACTGCGACGCTTGAACGCCATTATCGCGTTTTTACAGAGGCGTTTGCCGGCATACCAATTCTGGTGTGTTATGCGATGAAAGCCAATTCAAACCAGGCTGTTCTGAAAACACTGGCAAATCTGGGATCCGGTATGGATGTCGTCTCGGAAGGTGAACTGAGACGGGCAAGAGCGGCCGGAGTGCCTGGAGAAAGGATCATGTTTTCCGGCGTGGGAAAAACCGCTGCGGAACTTGCCTACGCTCTGGAAGAAAACATCCTTTGCTTCAATGTGGAGTCTGAACCTGAACTTCATCAGCTTTCGGCGATCGCCGCCGCCAAAGGAAAAATTGCCAAAGTATCGCTGCGGATCAATCCTGATGTTGACGCGCGAACGCATGCAAAGATTGCGACCGGCAAGGCAGAAAACAAGTTTGGGATTCCCTGGCAATCCGCACAGCGTGCCTACGCCGAGGCGGCGACTTTGCCAGGGATAGAGATTTCCGGGATCGATATGCATATCGGTTCGCAGATCACGGATCTTGAGCCTTTCGACGCTGCGTTTTCCAGACTTGGTGAATTGATCCAGGTGTTGCAGCAGGACGGCCACACCATCGACCATATCGATCTTGGTGGTGGGCTGGGAATTCCCTATCAGGACACCAACGAGCCGCCACCTCGTCCAGAAGCGTATGCAGAGATCGTGCGGAAACATGTTGAACGTCTTGGGTGCCGGATTATTTTTGAGCCTGGCCGGCTCATTGCCGGTAACGCCGGTGTTCTCGTGACCAAAGTTATTTATGTAAAGAAAGGGTCCGACAAAGACTTCGTGATCGTCGATGCGGCGATGAATGACTTGATCAGGCCCACCCTTTATGAAGCCTATCATGAAATTCAACCGGTCGAATCAAGTCGGCGCGAAGGCGCGCGCTTGACAGCAGATGTGGTCGGTCCGGTGTGTGAAACAGGTGACTACCTCGCAAAAGAACGTGAACTGCCAGAGGTTATTGCCGGCGATTTATTGGCGGTTCAATCGGCGGGCGCCTACGGTGCCGTACAGTCCGGAACGTATAATTCACGCCTTCTTGTGCCGGAAGTCCTTGTAAAAGGGGATCAATTTGCTGTCGTTCGCGAACGACCCACCTATGAAGAGTTGATAGAATTGGACACGATTCCATCCTGGCTAGCGGAAAAGTGACCTAAATCGCCTAAAAAAATAAAGCTTGCCCTGCAAGCAACAACCTTTCACCCTAGTTATACAAGGATGACAAAGGGTTCAGGAGGCATTGGCGTGACCCACGCTTCAACACCACCTGGACGGGCTCCCGGTACTGGAGGCAAGACCTCTGATGAACGGGCCGTCCTCATGAGTGGCGAAAGAAAACTGAGCCATAAGATATGGTTTGCACGCTTTTCCCTGTTTTGGGAGCGGCTATGGCCGACGCTGTTTTATCCTGCGTTGGTGGCTTCGCTGTTTGTGGCTCTATCCTGGCTCGGCCTGTTCGAGGCTTTGTCGATCTGGATCAGAGTTCCCTTTGTACTGTTATTTGCAATTGGCTTCATTGCCTCATTTTATGGACTGCCAAAAGTGCGGTTTCCCGATACAGAAGAGGGATTGCGCCGCGTTGAGACGATTTCGGGATATCGCCACCGACCTCTGACTGCACTCCAGGATAATCTGGCAACCGGAAATCAAGACCCTGCTGGTATTGCCATGTGGCAGGCACACAAACGTCGGATGGCGGAGGCCCTCAAGCGTCTGCACGCCGGTTATCCGCATCCCGGTGCGTTTCGGCGCGATCCCTGGGGCGCGCGTGTTGTCGTCGCGATCCTGCTTGTGATGGGATACACCGTTGCGGATGGGCAGAGAGGGCAACGACTGCTTTCAGCCTTTGCAGGGCCCGGTGAGGGAGCAGTGGTTTCCGGACGTATTGATGCGTGGGTAACGCCTCCGGCTTATACCGGCCGGGCGCCCATCTTCCTGACCGGTGACATTGGCCCGGCCAGGGACAAAACCGCCCCGGTGAAAGTGCCCGAAGGCAGTGTGGTGGTTATCCGGGGACAGGGCGTTGGAGAAGACTATGCCGTCTTCCAGGCAGCCAACGCTGATCCTGTTGTGCCGGTCGCGGATGACGAACCTGTGGATGGCGAAAATAATGCTGCAAAAAATCTTCTCCCGGTTGAACACAGGATTGAGCTGGGTGAGGGCACCAGTCTTGAAGTTCGTGAGGGACAAAAAAAGCTTCATACATGGACTTTCATCGTCGAACCGGATGAGAATCCTGTCATTGCGCTGGAGGATGACCCTGAAGCACAGCTGAGCGGCACGCTCAAGCTTACTTACCGCATTACGGATGATTACGGCGTTGTTGGCGCGCAAGCGGAAGTGCGCGCTGCTCCGGTCGACACTGAGGGTGACAAAGGAAAAATCGAACCACGACCACTGGTCGAAGCCCCCCAATTTCCTCTTTCACTCCCGCGCCGCAGTGCAGAGGCTCCAACTGCAGAGACATTTCGCGATTTGACGGCTCATGCGTGGGCGGGAAGCGAGATTTTGCTCACATTGAGCGCCGAGGACGAGCGCGGCCAGAAGGGGGAGACCGAACCTCATAAAATGACATTGCCGATCAGGCAATTTCGGAAGCCGTTGGCCAAAGCCATTGTGGAGCAGAGACGCAATCTTGCAATGGATGCGAACCGTCATGCGGTCGTGATCGATTCGATGGATGCCCTGATGATGGCGCCGGAAAAGTTTATCAAGGATACATCGTACTATGTCGGGATGCGTTTCGTTTACAAGCGCTTGGTGACGGCTCAATCAGATGAAGACTTGCTGGAGGTCGTCGATCTGTTGTGGGAGCTGGCCCTGACAGTTGAGGACGGTGACCTTTCGATGGCTGAGCGCGCGTTGCGGGATGCTCAGGAAGCGCTCAGAAAGGCCCTTGAAGAGGGCGCATCCGACGAAGAGATAGCGAAGCTCACTCAGGAGCTCAGAGAGGCATTGCAACGCTACATGCAGGCGCTTGCCGAGCAAATGAGACAGAACCCTCAAGCCATGCAGCCAATGGACCCCAATGCTCAGGCGTTAAGGGCTCAGGATCTGGATGAAATGTTGCGTCGGATTGAGGAGTTGGCCAAAAGCGGTTCGCGCGATGCCGCGCAACAACTTTTGTCGCAGATGCAGCAGATGCTTGAAAATCTGCAAAATGCCCGGCCGCAAATGATGCCACCCAGCGAAGGCATGCAGGAGATGATGGAGGCGCTTAATCAACTGGGTGAAATGATTCAGCGGCAACAGGAATTAATGGATCAGACCTTTCAGCACGGTCAGCAGAACCCGGACGATTTGAACCGACAGGGTCAGAGAGACCCCAACGGAGCCAGGCGTCCCGGCGAACCACAACAACCCATGAGCCCTGAAGAGCTGGCCGAAGCGTTGAAAAACCTGCAACAGCAGCAAGGCGATCTCGCACAGCGTCTGCAGGAAATGATGCAGAAAATGCAGGAAAATGGCATGAATCCGGGCGAGGAATTGGGCCAGGCCGGAGAATCCATGGGTGATGCACAGCAATCGCTTGGGCAGGGTGAAACCGGTGATGCTGTGGGTGAACAAGGCGAGGCGCTTGATTCATTGCGTCGCGGAGCGCAGCAGCTTAGCGAACAGATGATGAATCAAAACGGCCAGTCCGGCATGGCGCAAGGCAACAGACAGCAGAATCAGGATCCTCTCGGCCGGCCGCGTCGAACCGAAGGGCCGGATTTTGGTGCCAATGTCAAAGTTCCGGATGAGATTGATGTGCAGAGAGCACGTCGGATATTGGAGGAGTTGCGTCGACGGTTCAGTGATCCAGAGCGGCCGTCACTGGAGCTGGATTACATCGAGAGATTGCTCAATCCATTTTGATGGGAAGCAGTAGGAAACGGCGCGGTGCTGGTGGCAAGGCCCGCTTGTATCTTCAGGCGTAAAGCCGACCGGCCGTGGGTGCGATATCACTGATGGCCTCTCTCACGGCGCGTCGGATATCGGCAAGAGAAAACGGTTTTACCAGAACGTCGTGAACGAGTTCGTCCAGCCCATGAGCACGTTCGCGTTGATCCGCGAAGCCCGTCATCAGCAGAATGGGCAAATTAGGCCAGTCACGCGCACTGTTCAGCGCAAGCGCAATGCCGTCCATCACTGGCATTTTGATATCTGACAGCAACAAATCAAACTTGCCGTCTTCCTTTTTCAGGATATCGAGGCCTTCGCCACCATCCTCGGCAACCTGCACGTCGTGCCCATCCAGCTCAAGCGCACGCTTGACGAAGGCGCGGACGGCATCGTCATCCTCGGTGAGCAGAATCTTAGCCAAGATGATTCTCCTTGCTGGTTGCGGAAGCAACTACAGAATCATCTGCCGACACAACATGGCCAATAAAAGGCAACTGGCGATAAGCGTGTGCGATGTCCATACCATATCCCACAACAAATTTGTCCGGGCACAGAAATCCGGTAAAATCGGCAAGGATATCTGCCACCCGATGTCCGGGCTTATCCAGCAACGCAGCTACTTTTACTGAATTGGCGCCTCTGTCCATCAGACGATTGCGTGCAAAATCAAGCGTGCGACCGGATTCCAAAATATCATCGACCAGAAGCACATCCCGTCCAGAGACATTGCTCTGAACATCACGCAGGACAGTGACGTTGCCTGAAGACTTGGTGCCTGACCCATAGCTAGACAAGTGTAAAAATTCCATTTCCGGAGAAATTTTTGCCCGGTGCATGGCACGAACGAGGTCTGCGGCGAAAATAAAACTGCCTTTCAACACCGCCACAACCAGCAGGTCTTTAAGGTCGGCTTCCGCAATTTCATGCGCCAATTCTTCAATGCGTGCAGCGATCGTCTGTTCGTCGTACAGAACGCGTATATCTTTTTCTGGTGTCATTACAAACTTGCCTGACGCTTTCGCCGTTCGGTAAATCTCAGTTGGACTTCGGAAGCCAATTCCGGAGGCGAAACGAGGCGCGTCCGGAATCTGGTTGACTGACCAGCGTCCAGTCTGAGCACTCGAGGTTCAAGAGTCCATGCGTAAATTTCCTGCGCATCTTCGTTACGCAAGGCAAATCTAATTGCTGGAACAGTGACCAGCTCCTTATTCGGATTATCGATAGCACCTTCCAGTACCAGAACCGGTTCTCCCCCTTCCTGCTCCCTGAACACACGCAGGTCACCGAATTCAAGCTTGCGCAAATTCACTTCAAAACCAGCGAGTTCGTACAAGGACGCAAGATCGGGAAACTTATCCACAATTCCGTGGCGGAATAGTACGGTACTAAAACAAATCACAAGCGACGCAGCAAGTGTCAGCGCTCCCAGCATCGTTCTTCTGTTGCTGGTCATTCGAATGGAGTGTACGCGCCGAATGCGGGTTTTGCGGGCACCTGATCGCTTGTTGCGCCTTATCAGGCTAAGGCCACGCCCTTTCGGCTTTTCGTCGCTATCATCGACTTCTTCAGGCTCATCGGGAGATGCCTCTGTTTCCTCGTCCAGATCGGATTCGGCGGCAACATCGATCGTTTCGGGAGGATCATCGTCCTGCGGTTCGGGCTCAAACTCTTGGTTTTCGGGTTCTTTCTCATCCGGTGCTGGTGCGTCCTGCTTCAAACTCCACTGTGTATTACAACGCGAACAGCGGACCTTGCGTCCTTCCGAACCAATATTGTCTTCCTGTATCTCATAGGAAATACCGCAACTCGGACAGGTTATTTTCATGCCCGACACATCCTTCGCTGCATCTGCGCTATCAACAGGATCGTCTCTTCTATTGGCAAATTGATCATGATCGAATCATCGAGGCTGCAAAAACCAGAGACAATTTTCGGTAATGATTAAGAGGACGCTGATTATATTAATGAAGCGTTAAAAAGCCAGAGGCTATGGTCACAGCCCCTAAAATTCGTGCAATTCTGCTCTTAAATAGCTTGCCAGGCACAATGGACAAATTGACAGGATGCTGATCATCGCATTGTCGCTGTTTAAACAGGGAATGAAAATTGATCCGCTTTGATAATGTCGGCCTTCGATACGGGGTTGGCCCTGAAATATTGAAAGACCTGAGTTTTGAAATTGAGCCTCAGAGTTTTCAGTTTCTGACTGGCCCCTCAGGTGCAGGCAAAACCAGTTTGATCCGGCTGTTGTTCATGTCGCTATCGCCGACACGGGGAATGATTTCGGTTTTCAATCGGGATCTGGCGACGGTCAACAAACAGCAATTACCATCCATGCGTCGGCGCATTGGCGTTGTGTTTCAGGATTTTCGTTTGCTCAATCATCTGACGACTTATGAAAATGTCGCCTTGCCCCTTCGGGTGCTGGGGAAAAATGAAAGCGAATACCGTACCGATGTTATAGAGTTGCTCATGTGGGTGGGCCTTGGCGATCGCATGCATGTATTGCCACCGGTCATGTCTGGAGGAGAAAAGCAGCGGGCAGCGATTGCACGGGCGTTGATTACGAAGCCGGAAATACTTCTGGCCGATGAGCCGACCGGGAATGTCGATCCGCCTCTTGCACGACGATTGCTGCGGCTGTTTAGTGAATTGAACAAGCTGGGAACGTCAGTACTGATTGCAACCCATGATCGTTCGCTGATGGACCAGGTCGATGCACGACGCCTTGACCTGACAGAGGGACGTCTGACCATTTATGACTGAGAGTATGGATGGCTGAAGCTTCAACCAGGCGCGGTAAGTCTTTGGCGGCGGTCAAGAAAAAAAGTCTCGAAGTGCGGCGCAGACTGCGCTCAGCCAGACCGGACCCTGATGATGTTATCCGACCATCGGCCGATATCGTGCCTCCGCAATCTGTTGCTGGCCGCGCCCTGACATTTGTTGTCGCCATCATGAGCTTTCTAGCCTGCCTGACACTGGGCGCCGTCACGGTCGTTTGGAGCGCGGCAGATGACTGGAATAATGATATCGTCAGGGAAGTGACCATTCAAATCCGGCCGGTCGACGGTGTGGACATGCTGGTGGAAATCGACAAGGCCGTCGCCGTCGCACAGGAATTTCCCGGTGTCGGCAATGTGCGAGCGATGTCTGACGAGGAAACCCGAGCGCTTCTTCAGCCCTGGCTGGGGGCCGGTTTTGACATTGACACCTTACCGGTTCCTCGGATCATCAATGTTGAAGTTGCCGATCCTTCCCAGCTCGATTTGAGCAGACTGAGGGCGACAGTGATCGCGATGGTTAGAGGGGGAACGCTGGACGACCATTCTGTGTGGACATCACGTCTTGCTGCGATGGCAAACGCAGTGGTTATCGTCGGCATCGCAATTCTGGTTCTCGTGCTGACGTCGATGGTTTTGAGCGTTGTTTTTGCGACACGATCGGCAATGGATGGCAACCGGGATGTTGTCTCGGTTCTCCATTTCGTCGGAGCGGAAGAAAAGTTCATCGCGCTTGAATTCCAACGTCATTTTATGGCCCTGGGTCTTAAAGGGGGCATCGTCGGCGGAATCGTGGCAATTGCGGTCTTTCTTGTGATGGATGGTGTTGCCAATCGTTCCGCCGGTGATGCCAGCAGCGATCAGATGGAGGCGTTATTTGGTGGTGCTTCAATGGGTATCGCCGGGTATGCTGGAATTATCGGTATTGTTTTTCTTGTCGCTATCCTGACTGCGGCAACGTCGCGCGTTGCTGTTCATGCTCAATTGCGCAAAGTCGAGTAGCACGAGTATGAACCGGTTAACGCAGGTTGGCTGCCGGAGCGCAGTCGGGAAAAGCGGAAATCGGAATTTCATCCGAAAGTACGCTATAACAAAGAGTTAGAGCACGCCGGATACTTCAAAACTCACAGGAAGTGCTCTAGTACTGGCATTTGGATTATGAGTAAAAAGCGGAATCAGGGATTAAAATTTCCGAGTTTCAGTAAGCAAGGGTCCCACCGATGGACGACAGGGTGAGCCCGCTGCCTGAGAATATTGGCACAAAGGGCAGACTGACCAAGATTGTACGAATAACAGCACAACTGGTCGTTGTGGCTCTGTTGGTGTTTGCGGTTGGTTTTGTCTGGTTTGCAAACAGCGTGTCAACGACGGAGATGACATCAGAAAAGGACTTCGATGCCGTCGTGGTTCTGACAGGCGGTCGTGACCGCGTCGCGCGCGCGCTTCAGATCATGCAAGACGGAAATGCAAAAAGACTGCTGATATCGGGCGTGCATCCTGAAACAACAACCCGTCAGATAGCGGCGACAACCCAGAATCAGATCGATTTGTTTTCTTGCTGCGTGGATCTGGATCGGCGGGCTCGTAACACCGAAGACAATGCAAGAGAAGCTGCAGATTGGGCTGACAAGCACGGCTTCAAAAAAATTCTGGTTGTTACCAGTTCATATCACATGCCGCGCAGTCTCGTCGAATTCACAGCCGTTATGGACGATGTCGAATTGGTTCCGTATCCGGTATTTTCTCAGGAATTACCTGTTGAGAGATGGTGGACCAGTTATTCAGCGCTTCGCATCCTGACGCGCGAGTATCTCAAATATATCCGTGCCAGCATTCGAGTGATGTTTCAGTAATCTGCTGGCGCCAAGTCGACCTTCCTGCATTGTGACGCGCGAATACACTGCTTAATATGGTTGATTGTTGCCGCGCGGTCCTTGATTCAATTCGGTTTTACATGGATGACCTGTACCTGTATTGCTGCGCGCGAAAAGGGGCAGCATGCGCCCATCGGATTAATCGGGATCATGTCAGTCTATGCTCACCATACGATCGGTAATCTTCAACGTCTGTTTTTACATATTCATCGTGGTGGCGATGATTACGACTTTGCCTTTTGCGCTGGTCCTGCCGCGCAAATATGGCTGGCAGGTGGTGCGCTTCTGGGGGATTGGCAGTCTTTGGTTGGCCCGGGTAATCTGCAATATGAAAGTAGAGTTTCGCGGAGAGGAGAACATTCCCGACGGCGGCTTTCTGATTGCATCCAAACATCAGTCGACGTGGGAGACATTTGCCCTGGTTCCCCAGTTTTCTGACCCGACTTTCATACTCAAGCAGGAATTGATGTGGTTGCCCCTGTTTGGCTGGTACGCGGCCAAGATGCGCATGATCCCGGTAAACAGACGCAAAGGCCAAAAAGCGGTGCCGGCAATGTTGGAAAAAGCGGCGATTGCAATTGAGGAAAAACGTCAGATTCTGATTTTCCCAGAAGGGACCCGCCGGCCCGTCAGGGCGGTGCCCAGTTACCGGTATGGTATCGTCCGTCTCTATAAGGAACTGAACGCGCCGGTGCTGCCAATTGCCTTGAATTCCGGTGTATTTTGGCCCAGACGATCGTTCAAAAGGTATCCAGGTACCGTTATTGTCGAATATTTGCCGCCGATAGAACCGGGACTTGAGCCCGATGTATTTTTCAAAAAATTACAAGAAGTTACTGAAGATGCAACAGAACGTTTGCTTCTAGAGGCAGCTGATTCGAATCAGTGACGTGCTGTTTATGAAAAGGCAATAGTAATGCCTGCGACTTCAGAGTCACAATCAGTGGAGAAATAGTTGCTCACGTAAGGTAAGACACAATTTTGGCCGCATTGTGCCACATACCTGCCTCAAACCCTTGCGATTCCACATAAGTCGTTTGTGATTTGCCGATTTGGTGCCCAATTTGGGTTGGTTAGTCTGTATCGAGTAACAAGCGGGCACCCGGTT
Organism: Stappiaceae bacterium; assembly: GCA_039976075.1. Lineage (GTDB taxonomy): Bacteria > Pseudomonadota > Alphaproteobacteria > Rhizobiales > Stappiaceae > JBDWFY01. The sequence goes on along the minus strand of JBDWFY010000013.1, from coordinate 386,457 downwards.
TGGATTGTGTCAGCGAGGCGAGGTCGAATATATGACTGGTCAGGGTAGAAATAGCGCGCCACAGGCGGTTCGTGTTTTGGGACTTGAAGGGCGTTATTGCTACTTGCGCGGTTCGACAGGTCAGAAGTATCTTTTTTCTGAAATTGAAAGCGATGCAGTCGAGGGCTTCCCTGGCGCAGTTTTGATACTGGCCGAAAACGGGCTGGTGAATTCCGATCGGCGCCCGCGCACACGTCCCCATGGTTGTCGTGTTTCGCCTCGTCAAACAGGCACAATGCCTGCTTCGGATAGCAGCTTATGGATCGGTGAGGTGGACAGAGACGGGAAAGTTTGTGTTCAGCCAATTCTTGTTGCAGCTGAAGATTATCCCGTATTTGATACAACAGTTCTGGATTCAGCCAAGGCTTATGTTCACCTGCTGGCAGCTGACAGTGGCGCGCGACGCACAATCGTTGAAGATCTCTGCCAAGCTATGTAGCAGAACAGTCAGGTTAATCCTGGATTTCTGTCTCCCGAAGCCGTGTGGCGAGCCATTGCATGTCCGGGTCCTCTATATTCAGTTCAGCAAGATGATCGGCGGTATTGAGAACATATTCGGGGTTGGCGCCAGACTGGCCAATTCCCTCACGAACAATTTGCACCTGCGATTCCAGCGGTAATGCGCCGGCATATTGTTCATGCGTGCTGTCTACAACATAACACAGTGCGTCCACCTGTTCTGCCGTCCCTCCTTCAAGCGTGATCGGTTGAACGTGCTCCAGATAGACCATTGTGACCTGTTCTCGAGCACGCAAATAGGTAATCACCTGATCTTTGTCCGCCTCTGCGACTTCAAATGCCATGCCCCTGCATGACCCGCCCTTGTCCAATCCCAACACCAGACCCGGTCGTTCCTGTGTACCCCGGTGAACCCACGAATAGATGCAAAGGGCGCGATGAAATCCAGAAAGACGGGCAGGCCGGGTATCAATATGGGGAAATCCCGGACGCCACATGAGAGACCCGTATCCGAAAACCCACAAATTCGACATATATATCCGCCCTATACTTGCGCTCGATACCGACCAAAGCCATTGTTTTAGCGTCTATCCCTGTCGCAAAGGTATTTCAACCTTACAGGGACGCGCATCAAGTGATTGGGCGAATTCAGCCCAATTGCATCCACGTGCTGTTTCTAGATCTTTTTCGATGCGGAAGGAAACGGCATTCTTGGCGGTGCAATTGAAGCACGACGCTGGTATGTGTCAGTCCAGATCAATTTTCTTCGCCAAAACTGATGGAATGGGCTCATGAACACAGAGACAGACACCCGCCCCAGGTCCAAGAACAATGGGCGTCGCGGTTATCTTATTCTCGGCGGGATAGTGCTTGTTTTTGCAGTTGGCTGGTCGATTTTCTGGTTCGTTGCAGCGGGTCGTGTAGAAGCGGAACTTGAAAAAACACTGGCCAATCTAGCCCGGCAGGGAACGAGAATAGAATGCGCTGAGAAAGCGGTGAAAGGCTATCCGTTCCGTCTCGAGGTGCTGTGCAACTCGATGGAAGCCGAAACTCCAGGCCAGGATCTTGTGCGTAGCCAGGCAGTCAGAGCTGTTGCGCTGGTTTACAATCCTACACATCTGATAATTGAAGCGGATGGACCGGCAACAGCCCAGTCGGCCCTGTATGGATTTAACGCAAACGCCGACTGGCAGCTCGCCCAGGCCAGCACTCAAATTGGACTGGCAGGAATTGAAGAAACGTCGATAGCGGTTGATGACGCCAACGTCGATCTTGATGGTCTGCCTCAGTCGCAAAAGATTCAAGTGGGCCGCTTTGAGGCGCACGCGAGAAAACGGGCTTCCAGCGATGGCGCAGGCGTCGACCTGGCCGTCTCAGCACGGAAGCTATCACTCTCCGGAGGCGTAAACACGGAATATGACGCCGATTTTGATCTGATCGTCTGGATTCCCGAAGGGGAGCAAATCTTGGCTGGGAAGGGAGATCAAGTTCTTCTGAAATATTTGCGCGATGGCGGCGAAATCGGGCTCACTCAGGCTCGCATTGCGTCACTGGGCGCTGAGATCATGGTGTCAGGATCCCTGATTGCAGATCGCGAGGGTCGCTTGTCCGGCGACCTGGTTTTACGGATCGTGGAGCCAACCAAATTCGGAGCGTTGATTGAGGCCTACCTGCCGAACCAGGCCGGTATGACCCCAACCCTGCAGGCGGCAGTTGGAACATTGGGTAAAAAGGTGGAGCGCGAGAATATCATCGGCTATGAATTGCCGCTCAAATTGAAGAGGGGCAAACTGCAGGTCGGTTTCATCCCTCTGGGCAAGATCCCGCCCCTGCCGCCCTTTCGACAGTAGCGGGACAACCAGCCGCTATCCCCGCCGGATCAGTTTATCGATCTGAATGACATAACTCTTGAAGTTGGCGGGTTTTGCAAATCTCTCATACAGTGCATTGGCCGCGTTATTCTGCGCAGGGACAATCCATCTGAGGTCGATCCAACCGCGTTTTTCTCCTTCGGAAACCAACGTTTGGAGCATTTTCTGAGCGACGCCATTGCCGCGCGCATGTTCCAATACAAAAATATCGTCCAATTGCCCGGTGCGCATACCTGTTATGGTTTCCGGTAAATCGAAATAAAGGCAAAATCCGACAAGTTTTCCGTCCAGATAACCCCCCAGTACTTCAGCAGCACCATCCTGCAGCAATCTCTCGGCATAGTACTGATCAGGACGACGAGGAGCACCTCTGTTTAGTTCCTGAGCATAAGCGGCGATCAACGGCGCCAGATGATGGGCTGCATCCTGACCGACAATCTTTGTTTCAATAGTGCTCATGAGGTCTCCTGATGGGCTTTGTCCTTGTTACAGTGCTGCACCATTCTTCAAAATGCGTTGGCAATCAAGTCGAAGTCCAAATAAGTCACTAAGAAAAATGTCGGTTTTTTGGGAGTGGGTGCCCTGGGACGCGCTCACCCAGAGATCTTTTTGCAGATACTGCTGCTCTCTTTCCGGTCAGTTGTTGGTTTCAGCAGGATTGTATAGATCTAACGACCAGTGGCGGATTGCAGATTGATCCCTCTATTTTAAGCGCAAAGGTGCTCCTAAGAGCACTGGGAAAGCGAAGACTGTCATGACCACGGAGATCACGATGTCGACTTTGAGCAATCGCCCCCGCCGAAGCGTTTTGTATATGCCCGGGTCGAACGCGCGGGTTTTGGAAAAAGCAAAATCACTGAATGCAGATTCGCTGATTCTCGATCTCGAGGACGCCGTTGCACCGGAAAAAAAATCCGAAGCGCGGGACCTTGTCTGCCGGGCAGTAAAAGGTGGGGGGTATGGTCATCGTGAATTGATCCTCCGGATTAATGGTCTTGATACGCCCTGGGGTGAAGAAGATCTGGCAGCGGCCATGGCTGCCCAACCAAATGCGATCCTGGTGCCTAAAATATTCAATCCCGCTGATGTCATGCGCATCGCAGAGACGATCAATGCCGGGGGAGTTCCATTAACCACAGAACTTTGGATCATGATGGAGACGCCTCTTGCGATGCTCAATGCGGGTGCTATCGCTGAGATCGCCAAAGACCCCGACGCTCGATTGTCCTGCATGGTGATGGGCACCAACGATCTTGCCAAGGATACAAAGGCCGCTTTGACGGCCGGCAGAGCTCCGATGGTGCCATGGCTGATGACCTGCATCGCTGCTGCACGCGCTTTCGGACTGAATATAATTGATGGTGTTTACAATGATTTCGCAGACCTTCAGGGATTTGCTGATGAATGCCGGCAAGGTCGTGAAATGGGAATGGACGGAAAGACGTTGATTCACCCCAAACAAATAGACCCCTGTAATGAAGCGTTTTCACCAAATCACGAACAAGTTTCAATGGCGCGGAAAATAATGGCAGCGTTTGAGTTACCTGAAAATGTGGGTAAAGGTGCCATTCAGCTTGAGGGAAAAATGGTGGAACGACTGCATTGCGATATGGCCGCACAGCTGGTAGCGGTCGCAGAAGCAATTGAAGCACGGGATGCCTGACCAAGCCATCCAGTTCGCAATGACGGAACGAAGTATGAAACTTTATCGAATGATCACCGGCAAGGACGATTCTGAGTTTTGCCATCGTGTAACGCAGGCGTTGAACAAAGGGTGGGCACTGGCGGGGTCACCAAGCCTGGCGTTTGATGCTGAAAACGGGCAGATGATGTGCGCACAAGCGGTCACAAAGGAGGTGCCGGGCAGTGAATATGTCCCGGAAATGAAGTTAGGTGACTATTAGACTTTGCCCCGGTCGAAAAGTGAGCATTTGTCGTTTTGATATTTTGGGGCGCTCATAAAAAAGGTGGCTTGGCGCCACCTTTGGAAAATTGTTTGTTTTTGCGTTCGCCTTACTCAGTCAATCGCTTGTTACGGCTCAGTGCATAGTTGATTTTGAAATTCTTGGCGTTGGCCGGTTTTCCGACCGTTACATTGTAAATGGCGACGGACGTATCCAATCCTTGCGCATCGGTGATGGTCCATTGCTTCAATTCTTTGGTTTTGGCATCAAAGACCAGCGTCAGTTTGCCTTTACCGAAGGTGGATTTTTCTTCGATGACAACGGTTACCAGATCGCTTTCGACCTCAACTCTCTGAACATTCGAATTTTTTTGAAGATCGATTGAGTCGGCGACGAGGAACCGGAGCGGTGTTTTACCCAGTGGCCAGATATCCTGGGTTCGCAATTTCCGATCAAACACCGAAACCGACTTACCGTCCGCGACAATGTTTATGCGGGAAGGCGGTTTGTAAAAAAATCTCACTTTACCGGGACGAGAGATGAAAAATTGGCCTTCCGCGCGTTCTCCGTTCGGTCCGAATTGAACGAAATCGCCTTCCATCGTCCTGACGCTGTTGAAGTATTTGTTGATGCCGCTGAGGGCCTCCTGCTGTGTTGCGTCCAGCTTTGCGGCACTGACGGATGTCGCGCTGATGGCTGGTACCAATCCGATCGCCAAAGCGAACAGCAGGGGTCTTATTCTCTTGATCACGGTGTTGCTCATCTGTTTTTAGAGCTCCATTGTCTGCGGAAGCTGCAAAGGGTCAATCCGCCAATAATGTCAGCCTGTGGCTTTCTTGGGGCGAAAGTTAGATCGCTTCATCCTCGCCGGGAACCAGAATTTCTCTTTTTCCCGCATGATTGGCCGGACTGATCACCCCTTCGTTCTCCATGCGTTCGATCAGTGATGCCGCCCTATTATATCCGATTGATAGACGGCGTTGAATGTAGCTGGTTGACGCTTTGCGATCACGCAACACGATTGCGACTGCTTTGTCATAGAGACTGGCGCCTTCATCGCTTTCAGCTCCACCTCCGCCACCGGATGATCCGCCAGCTTCATCTTCATCCGTGTCTTCTGTAACCTGATCCAGATATTGGGGCACACCCTGCGCTTTCAAGTGGTTGACGATAGATTCCACTTCCTCGTCTGTAATAAACGGTGCATGCACGCGTTGAATACGGCCTCCGCCGGCCATGTAAAGCATGTCACCCATGCCGAGAAGCTGCTCAGCACCCATTTCTCCCAAAATGGTGCGACTGTCGATCTTGGAGGTCACCTGGAACGATATTCTGGTTGGGAAGTTGGCTTTGATCGTGCCGGTAATGACGTCAACGGAGGGACGCTGTGTGGCCATTATCAAGTGAATGCCGGCAGCACGCGCCATTTGTGCGAGCCTTTGAATGGCGCCTTCGATGTCTTTGCCGGCAACCATCATCAAGTCGGCCATTTCATCGACGACCACGACAATGTAAGGAATGGGTGACAGATCCAGTTGTTCTTCTTCGTAGATCGCCTCGCCGGTATCCCTGTCAAAACCGGTTTGAACGGTCCGGGTGATCACTTCACCCTTTTTCGCAGCCTGCCTGACCCGCGCGTTGAAGCCGTCAATATTCCGTACGCCCACCTTGGACATCTTTTTGTAACGGTCTTCCATCTCCCGCACGGTCCATTTCAGTGCGACGACGGCTTTGTTGGGGTCGGTCACGACCGGTGTCAGAAGGTGCGGGATGCCATCATAGATCGACAATTCGAGCATCTTGGGGTCAATCATGATCATCTTGCATTCTTCCGGCGTCAGCCGGTAGAGAAGCGACAGGATCATTGTGTTGATTGAGACTGACTTACCGGAGCCAGTTGTACCGGCAACGAGCAGGTGAGGCATCCGCGCAAGATCGGCGATGACGCTTTCACCATTGATGGTTTTACCCAGGGCCATGGCCAGTTTTGCTTTGGATTTGTCGAAATCGACCGACCCGGCCAGCTCACGGAAATAAACGGTTTCCCGACGTTGATTGGGAAGCTCGATACCAATCGCGTTTTTACCGGGAATTACGGCAACACGCGCGGATATGGCACTCATCGACCGGGCGATGTCGTCCGCCAGCCCAATGACCCGTGAAGACTTGATGCCGGGTGCCGGCTCCAATTCATAAAGGGTGACGACGGGACCGGGACGCACTTCGAGGATCTCTCCTCGAACCCCGAAATCTTCAAGAACGCCCTCAAGTATGCGTGCGTTTTGTTCAAGCGCATCCTTGCTGATCGTGTTGTTTCTGGAGGCGGGTTTTGGCTCCGCCAGCAGTTGGATCGGGGGGTGTTCATAAACTTCCGGCGCGCCAAGAAAGGATTGTTGTGCACCCTTATGGAGATTGTCGCTTGGTTTTGGCGCGTTAGCGGCGGGAACAACCCGGCTTTTCGTTGTCGGTGCCGACGGGCCATCATCATTGTCGGCCATTGGCGGCGAAGCAATTCCGACCGGTTTCAGGCGATCCTGCTCCATTCCGCCAAGAGCGGGGATATCATCGTCCCAGGCATCATCCGGCTGATCCCGCTCTGCCGTTAAATCCTCAGCGTAGCCGTGATCGGGAGATGACAGGCGCGGTTCGGCAGGCATGGTCTCCGCATCGCGATAAAACTCCTCAAGACCATCGTCATGATCATAGGTCTCTGCAGGTGCTTTGCGCATAAACGGTGAGAAAAGCCTGAGCAACAGAGATTTGAACATCAAGGCCCAATGGGCGAGGGCACCGAACGCCGCGGACATGCCTCCATGATCTTCGTCCATGTCTTCATCGAACTCTTCAAAAACAGGTTCGCTTTTTGCAGGGCGACTGCGCGCCTTCGTCTGTTTCTTCTTAGGCGGAGCATACTGGCTGCCAAACATGTTGACTGAAAAGGCAAGGAAGATAAGAGCCGGAACGCCGAAACTCAGCATACCAACGATTGTCTGCAAGCCAGACGAAAAGCTGCCTGTCAAAGCGTTAGGCAGGGCAACCAGAGCACTGCCGACGACACCCCCCAGTGCAGTTGGCAATGGCCATGTCTCGGGTGTTGGTAACGCGGACACCGCCGCGGCCGCGAACATAGTGCCCACGAGCCAGGCCAGCACATGCCGTCTGGTTGCAACCGGCGGTCGACCCATCAATAACCGCCATCCCCAGATGATCGCTGGAAGCAGGAAGACCGATGCGGCAAGACCAATTATCTGTATTGTGAGGTCCGCGAGTACAGCACCGGGCATTCCCAGGGCATTTCGCACCGGTGAGTCGGTCGCGTGAGACAGGCTGGGGTCATTTACCGACCAGGTCGCTAGTGCGGCGGCATATCCGGCTGTTACCGCGATTGTCAGGAGTCCGCCGGCACCCACCAGATTTCGACGGACAAAATTCGAAAATCGGGAATCCGGCTCTCTGATTCCTAAAGCCGACCCTCTTCCACCACGCATTGATGTTGCTTTTCTCATGTACTGTCACCCAAAACCGAAACGAGGCGATCCAGGGCCTCAGAAGTTGTCTGAAGAGATTCTACCATCGCAATTCGGATGAAATTGGTTCCCGGATTGCTTCCGTCTCTGTTTGTGGCAGAAAGGTAACAACCCGGAACGACCCTTATGCCTTGTTCTTTCCAGAGATGTTTGGAAAACGCTTCACCGTCGCCCCATTTGCCGACATCGAGCCAAATGAAAAATCCGGCTGGTGGTGTTTTGAAGTCGCAGTGCGGAACCAACATTTCTTCCGCCAAGGCAAACTTTTCATTGTACAGGCGCCGATTTTCAACAACATGTGCTTCGTCTCGGTAGACGGCAGCGGCAACTGCCTGCAAGGGAATAGGTACTTGGGGCGCCGCCAAGCTTCGATAATTGGCCCATTTTTCCAAAAACTGCGCATCACCTGCTGCAAATCCGCAGCGTAGACCGGGAAGATTGGATCGTTTCGAAAGCGAATTGAATGAGATCAGGCCCGTAAAATCGCCGTCGAATGCTCTTGCAGCCTCCAAAAGACCTGGTGGAGGAGCTTTTCGATAGATTTCGGAATAGCATTCGTCAGCGAAAATGAAAAAACGATGCCTGCGTGCGAGGGTTATCAAATCCTGCCAATAGGACAGAGAGGCTACGCCTCCTTGAGGATTGGCCGGAGATGCCAGATAAAATGCCACCGTTCTATCCAGTACATCCGCAGAAATGTCGGACAAATTCGGTAAAAACCCGTTTTCAGCCGCGCCATCCAGTGTAATGGCTTCGCAACCGGCGACGTAAGCCGCTGCGCCATATGTCTGGTAATAGGGGTTGGGCAGCAGGATTATGGGGTGATCAGTCGGCTTGTCGAGCGCATCGCGAGCACCCAGTGCTGCGTGCAACAATCCCTCCCGGGAACCGTTAAGCGGCAGAATTCCGCGGTTTTCGTCGATAAGATCGCCCAGCTTGTACCGCTTATCAAGCCATGTGGCGACCGCGGAACGAAAATCACTGGTTCCGGTTATTGACGGATATCGCCCAAAATCATCGATGTGTTCTGAGAGAATGTTAGCGACGGAGGCAGGCGCTGCATGACCCGGTTGACCAACTGTCAGGGAAATTGGTTCCTTGGCCGGGTGGATATCTGACAGCAAGGCGCGAACCTTGTCAAAAGGTGACATGGCAGGCAGCGCCGAAGCAGAGCGGGGTGCGTCGTCGTTATTTGTCAATGGTTTAAACTCATTCACTCTCGCGCAAGTTTAACCATGCTATCGCCTACTTGGTTAATTGCACATTAACCTCCGAGGAATACTCCCAAGAAATTCTTGGACGAATTCTCCTGAGGACCCAACGGAAATGCGCAGGCGCGCTGTCGAAACAATTTGTGGCCGGCAGCTGTTCAAAAATCGACAGTCAGGCCTTTGATTTCCCAGTCATCATAGCGCACAGGATCAAGGCCGCCCCGTCCGTTGATTTCACGAGGGCGGGATTTTGTCCGCTCGTCTATTGCCTGGCGTCGCTCTTCAGCTTCTCTCAGCGCGCGCTGGGCTGCAGCCGGCAGATCTTCAAACCGTCGGCGTGGTGGTGTGGGCTTGTCTTCTTCAGTCATGCATTTGGCGCCTCTGACGTGCATTCATCTGGCGAGCGTTGGGCCACGAAAGCGAAGCCCGCCGATGGCCGGTAATCTTGCGAAAAGCCTTCTGGCTTCCCATCATATAAGGGTGGACGCGATAATGAAAACCGACAAAATGCCTCTTTAGCGCGGATCGTGTGCTCACGGACAGTAAGGAGTGACAGGGAAAACAATGAACTACGTTCGTACGGCGATGTTGCTGGCAGCAATGACAGCGCTCTTTATGGGTATCGGATTCATGCTGGGTGGTCAGTCCGGCATGTTGATCGCGTTGGCCATTGCCGTGGCGATGAATGCGTTCAGCTACTGGAATGCCGATAAACTTGTGCTCAAAATGCATCATGCCGTTGAAGTTGATGCGCAATCGGCACCCGAATTCTATGAAATGGTTCGCCAACTCTCCCACGCTGCAGAGTTGCCGATGCCTAAAGTGTATCTGGTCAATAATCCTCAGCCGAACGCATTTGCGACCGGCCGGAATCCTGAAAACGCTGCGGTCGCGGCGACCACAGGTCTGCTCGACCGGCTGACTCCGGAAGAAACTGCCGGGGTTATGGCACATGAGCTCGCGCATGTTAAAAACCGCGACACCCTGATCATGACGATTACGGCGACGATTGCCGGTGCGATTTCGATGTTGGCAAATTTCGGGTTGTTTTTCGGTGGCCGAAGCAACAACAATCCATTTGGATTCATCGGTGTGCTTGTCGCCGCGCTTGTTGCACCCTTCGCAGCGATGATGGTGCAGATGGCTATTTCACGGACACGGGAATATGCCGCTGATCGACTTGGCGCTCAGATTTGCGGTCAACCGCTGTGGCTTGCCTCGGCACTTCAGAAAATTGCCGGTGCCGCTCGCACCATTCCCAATGAAGATGCAGAGCGCAATCCGGCGACAGCCCATATGTTCATCATCAATCCATTGACCGGGCAGCACGCAGACAAGTTGTTCTCAACACATCCAAACACAGAAAACCGGATTGCAGAATTACGGAAGATGGCTTCAGGCGCAGATTTTTCGGGTCGGTCGGATCAGACGGTGGACCCTGGGCAAACACAATCTAGGGGGCCATGGGATCGACCCACCAATAATCTACGCGATCGTGGTCCGTGGGGATGACCTAAGATCAGTAAATCCGGAGCGTACGGCTCATCGCTGTCGGTTTTACTTGGCCTCGCTGGGTTGTTGTGTTTAAAGGCCCACATGAGCCCAAAAAAGAACAACAAGCAGCGGGTTGCTGGACTGCCGGTTCGGGCAGGTGCGCTTTTTCTGCTTCGTGCCGTCCTGGAACGACAACAGCCTCTGGATGACACCCTGTCTCAGTCACTTGCCTCTTCGCCGATGGGAGATCTGGCTCCGCGGGATCTGGGTTTTGTGCGGGCTATTGCATCCAGCGTTCTCCGACGTCTGGGTCAGATCGATGCCGTGCTGGACAAGTTCATGCAGAAACCGTTGCCCTTACGCGCCAACGGTGTTCGGCACATCTTGCGCATTGGTGCTGCGGAGCTGCTTTTTCTGAAGACACCACCGCATGCCGCTGTCAGCGTAGCCCTGGCACTCGCAGAAACAGAAAAAGGGCTTGCACCCTATAAGGCTCTGATCAACGCGGTGTTGCGGCGCATTTCCCGGGAAGGGGAAAGGCAGATCAAAAAAGGAGCCGGGCCGATTGCGAACATCCCGGACTGGATGGTGTCCGGTTGGAACGACCAGTTCGGCGCAGCAACGGCTCAGGCCATCGCTGCAGCGCTCTGCGAAGAAGCCGAACTGGATATCAGTTGTTCCGGCGATGCAGAACAATGGGCTGAAAAGCTGGGTGGTAGATTGTTGCCCACCGGGTCGGTACGCGTTAATTCCAGCGGGCGAATTGACGCGCTGCCGGGCTTTGAGGAGGGAGCCTGGTGGGTGCAGGACGCCGCTGCGGCTCTGCCGGTTCGTTTGCTTGGGCCTGTCGCCGATAAAGATGTCCTTGACCTTTGTGCGGCACCGGGGGGCAAAACCATGCAGCTGGTGGCAAGCGGGGCTCGCGTCACAGCGGTCGATCGATCAAAAAATCGCCTGAAGCGACTTGAGCAAAATCTTGAACGGCTTCACTTTAACGCAGAAACGATAGTCGCTGATCTTGTGAAATGGCAGCCGGAACGCCGTTGGTCGCACATTCTGCTGGATGCGCCCTGCACGGCAACCGGCACCGCAAGACGACATCCCGATGTGCTGCATCTTAAACATCAAGAGGATATCGGAAGACTTGCAGCGCTCCAAAAATCCATACTGGATCGTGTCGTGGATTGGCTTGAACCAGGTGGAATCCTGGTTTTTTGCACGTGCTCGCTTGAAGCCGCAGAAGGGCCTGAACACGTTCAAAAATTTTTGCAGCAGAATGCCAACATGGAGCATGTTCCAATTGAAGCTGCGGAAATAGCTGATCAGTCTGACTTTGTGACAGCACAGGGCGATTTGCGAACGCTTCCTTGCCATTGGTCAGGGGATGGCGGCGTTGATGGATTTTTTTCCGCGCGCTTTCGAAGAACTTTTTAATACTTACGAAACTATAATGGAATGAATCACTACGAGCTGGGGCTAGGGCAGTGAGGTTTTATTTGTTGCGTACACCCGTGCGAAAAGCGAAAAAATTACGATCGCAGGGGCCGAGGATTTAGCGGACATGTCACAAATTGCTGTGTCCGATAGCCTGGTTCTGGGACGGTTACTAAGCCGATTGGTTTGGCAACGGCTGGTCAGTCTGTTGCAGGAAAATGGCCGGTTTGCTTTTAAGCCAATGTCTGTTTCGCCATCACGATTGCTGATCGCGCCACAGGACATTCGAACCGCGGATCCAACGATCGCTGAAGATATTTATGCCGGCAGGTTTACGTTTGCCGGGCATGCGATTGATGCTGCCGAGCAGTCTCCGTTTGATGTGCGACCAGTTGCCTACGAGTGGGCTGTCGAACTGCATGGCTTCGGTTGGCTGAGACATCTGAGAGCAGCAAACACGGTGGTCAATCAGTCCAACGCCAGAGCGCTCGTTCAGGATTGGGTCCGCAGCTCCGGAAAGCGCAGGAAATCCGTCGCCTGGCAGACCGATGTTGTCGCCCGCCGGCTGTTGTCCTGGCTTTCCCAGACGCCCTTGCTCCTGGAAGATTGCGATCCGGCATTTTATAAACTTTTCCTGCGTTCACTGGGACGGCAAGTGCGTTTTCTGCGCAATGCGATCAACAGTCTTCCCGAAGGTGTACAGCGGATGACCGTTTACATCGCACTTGTGGCAGCATCTGTTGCGATTGATGGCTATCGTCGCTATCTGAAACAATCTCTTCGCCGCCTTGATCACGAGCTGGAACTACAAATCCTTCCCGATGGGGGACATGTGTCCCGTAACCCCATGGCGCTGATTTCGATTCTTGCTGATCTGCTGCCCGTAAGGCAGGCAATCCTGTCGCGCGGAGAATCGCCGACCCAAACAATGATGACGGCTGTTGATCGTATGATGCCGATGGTGCGTTTCTTCAGGCACATGGACGGCACATTCAGCCACTTCAACGGTATGGGTGCGACACCCAGCGATCTCGTTGCCACAATTCTCGCCTACGACGACGCACGTGGTCAGCCACCGGGTAACGCAAAACATTCAGGATATCAGCGCATCGCATGTGGCGATACACTTGTTATTATGGATACCGGGGCACCACCACCTCCCGCGTTGAGCGAGACTGCACATGCGGGTTGCCTGTCCTTCGAACTGAGTTCGGGGCTGAACAAAATTATTGTCAATTGCGGTGTCTCCACCGCAGGTCGAGAAACATGGCGGCAGGTGGCTCGATCAACGGCAGCGCACTCGACGCTGACACTTGAGGATACGTCTTCCTGCCGTTTCCTGCCGACAGGGTACTTGTCGCGAATTTTAGGGCAGCCGATCATTTCCGGACCAGGACATGTCCTGATCAATCGCGAAGAAACGGACGAAAGTGTCTCGCTGGCAACCTCTCACGATGGCTATGCTGCGCCATATTCGCTCATCCACGAGCGTTCTCTGACGGTTTCCCGATATGGCGATACGATTGACGGTGCCGATCGCCTCACCTGGTCATCGTCAACGGGGAAAACCGCGCTGCAGGACAAATATGCCGTTCGGTTTCATTTACATCCTCGCATCAAAGCCGTCATGGCGGGGAATGGACGCGATGTCCTGTTAACCTGCGCAAACGGTGAGGAATGGGTATTCCAAAGCAAAGATGCGATCGTGAGCGTGGAAGAGTCCATTTATCTGTCCGACGTTTTCGGCCATCGAAAAAGCGCACAGATTGTTATTTACGGCCGTGTTGCCAAACTATCGGAAGTCCATTGGTCGTTCAGTCGACGGATGGAACCGGCCGCTGAAATCGACGCTGAGACCTGAGCGGTCGGAGTCTCCTGCCTAACAGTGATCGGCAAGCCTGCACGCCGGTGAAACTGGCGCATTCAACGCGTGTAGTTTTTTCGTTTCCGGTATTATTTTGGTCCCAGGATCGGAAACTGCTCAATCAGTTGATCCAAACTCTTTCGATTTTGCAGCAATCATGGTATGCGCGCGGCCTGTTCTTTCCTTTCATAGTTGAACAAGGCCAAACGACATGTCGATCGTATCAAAAGCTGTTCCGGTACCGGCTCACGTAGCTGTAAAACGCGCCTTGTTATCTGTTTCGGACAAAGACGGCGTGGTTGATTTTGCGCGCGCGCTTCGTGATCTTGGTGTTGAGCTGATATCGACCGGTGGAACCCGCGCCGTTATTGAGGCAGCCGGATTGCCGGTGCGCGATATTTCCGAAATCACAGACTTTCCGGAAATTATGGATGGCCGGGTAAAAACACTGCACCCGAAGGTGCATGGCGGATTGCTCGGCATTCGCGATGATGAGGACCATGCTGCTGCAATGAAGACGCACGGTATCTCCGGAATCGACCTGGTTTGCGTCAATCTTTATCCGTTTGAGGAAACGGTTGCCGGAGGTGCCGGTTATGCCGATGCCGTTGAGAACATCGATATAGGCGGACCGGCAATGACAAGGGCAGCGGCAAAAAACCATGCCTATGTGACAATTGTCGTTGATCCGGCGGATTATCCCGCAATTGTCCAGGATATCGAGGCTTCAGGTCAGGTTTCTTACGAGCGACGTCGCACTCTGGCTGCTAAAGCATTTGCACGGACAGCGGCGTACGATGCGGCAGTGTCGAACTGGTTTGCGAGCGAGCTGGAAATTCCAACACCGGATTACCGAGCCATCGGCGGCACGCTTGCTGAAGTGATGCGCTACGGCGAAAATCCTCACCAGCAGGCCGGATTTTACAAAATGGGATCGCTGCGTCCGGGTGTGGCAACGGCAACTCAGCTTCAGGGAAAAAGTCTTTCGTTCAACAATGTCAATGATACCGATGCCGCGTATGAACTTGTCAGTGAATTCGATGCCGATCGGGCGTCAGCTGTGGCGATTATCAAACACGCCAATCCATGTGGCGTCGCGGAAGGCAGTACGCTGACGGATGCATATAAAAAAGCGTTGGCGTGCGATCCGGTTTCAGCATTTGGCGGGATCGTGGCTTTGAACCAAACACTGGATGCCGAAGCCGCAGAAGCCATCATACAGGTCTTCACCGAGGTAATCATTGCGCCGGCGGTCACTGATGAGGCGCAGGAAATTGTTGCCGGAAAGAAAAATCTACGCCTGTTGATTGCTGGCGGTTTGGCTGATCCCAGAGAAACGGGTCTGAACGTGCGGACAGTGGCCGGGGGACTTCTGGTTCAGAGCCGCGATAATGGCGTTGTCGATGATCTTGAGTTGAAAGTCGTAACCAAAAGGCAGCCAACCGAACAGGAATTAACTGATCTGAAGATGGCATTTCGTGTCGCCAAGCACGTCAAATCCAATGCAATTGTTTATGTCAAAGATGGCGCAACCGTAGGCATTGGTGCGGGACAGATGAGCCGTGTCGACTCCTCCAGAATTGCCGCCAGAAAAGCCGAAGATGCCGCGCGTGCTGCCGGGCTGGAGGTAGCGCTGATAAAAGGGAGTGTCGTTGCTTCCGATGCGTTTTTTCCGTTTGCCGACGGTCTTCTCTCGGCTGCAAAGGCTGGTGCAACCGCTGTAATTCAGCCGGGCGGTTCGATGCGTGATGAGGAAGTAATTGCCGCAGCAGATGAGGCCGGATTGGCTATGGTATTCACCGGAATGCGGCACTTCCGGCATTAGCACACTTCGCCGTCAGTCTGATGATTGTGCTGCTCTTACGCGGGACAACAGCAAGAGTCCCACGACGAAAAATGCAATGATGATCGATATGCCGATGCGCTGACTGCCGGAAAGGCTAGTGATGGCAGCAACGCTGAGTGGTGCCAAAAAGCTTGTTATTTTGCCGGACATCGCAAAAAGACCAAAGAATTTGGTGAGCTCGTCCCGCGGCGCTAGAGAAATCAACATGGTTCGCGATGCTGACTGAAGGGGTCCTGAAATTGCCCCCAGAATACCGCCGAGAATGAGATACATGATTTCGGGTGCTGACTGAAACAGTGCTCTATCGGGGTCTGGCGGTGCAACCTTTACGACAAAAAAGATATAGTCCCGATCAACGGATACCAGGCCGATACAGCACATGATCAGGATGATCAACGCTACCGAAATGACGGTTTTTGCGCCGACACGGTCGTCGAGACTACCGCCTATAACGGCGCCGAACGTTCCGCTAACCAGAATGAGAATACCAAACAATCCGATTTCAATCGTTGTCCATCCAAGGATACCTGCCGCGTAAATACCGCCAAACGCAAAAAGCGCAGTGAGCCCATCTTTGTAGGCCATGTTGGCGATGAGAAAGGCCAGAATTTCCCTATGATCTTTCAAGCGCATCAAAGTTTGACGCCAGGTCTCAATGCCGGTACGCACGGCCTTGCCGAGTGAGGCTTTTGGGGCGATGTCGGGTGTAAACAGAAAAAGCGGCAGAGAAAAAAGGGCAAACCAGAGGGCTGAGAACGGACCTGAAGCTCTGTCTCCTTCACTGGCATGAGGATCCAGACCCAGTATCGGTTCGAATCCCAGTAGAGTCTTTCCGGTTTTGGTGCTTGCCGTCATAAAACCGAGCACGATCACGAGACTGACAAGCCCGCCCAGATAACCGACAGCCCAGCCGTAGCCCGAAAGGCGCCCGAGATTCCCCCTTTTGGCCAGATCCGGCATCATGGCGTTGGTAAAAACGGTGGCAAACTCTGCGCCGATGGTGGCTATGACGAACGCAAACAGCACCAGCGGAATGGTTTCATGTCCGCCCGGTGCACCGAACCATAGTGTGGCTGATCCGGCAAATAGTAGAACGGAAAACGCCAGTATCCATGGTTTTCTACGTCCATGAGCATCAGCGATTGCACCAAGAATTGGCGAAAAAATCGCAATTGTCAGACCCGCTGCCGCCGTTGCGTATCCCCACAGGGCCTGCCCCTGAGCCTCGTTGGCAGCCAACTGCGTTGCAAAATAGGGAGCGAAAACAAAGGTGGTAACGAGCGTGAAGTAAGGTTGTGTTGCCCAGTCAAAGAGAATCCAGCCAACAACGGCCCGTCTTTTGACGGGCCGGATTGATTTGGTTGGGGTCACCGGTGTCTTAGGTACTGGCAAGATCGGCCAGCAGACTTGCGGCCACCGAGAGCTTGGAAACTGTCAGCACATCGCTTTCCGTGATTTCATTAACGGCACTTATCGTTCGTTCTGCCTCAATACCCTTCATCTTCAGCCAGTCATCGAATCCCTTCTGCGTGGTTCCTTTGGACAGAACTTCCGCAGCAATTTGCCGATGGGCAGAGGCAAGCATTGACCTTGCACGGTCAAGCGCCAACCCATCGTAATAGTCTACAACAGCGAGATTGCGAGCCAATGTGTCGATGCGTCCGATACGGAAGTGGTCAGCCACCTTGAAAAAGATGGTCGCGACTTTATCGAGTGGTTTGCTGGCGCGTTCAGAAACCAGAACAGCATCGGGAATACTGAGATCCAGCGGTAGACGAGCAATTTTTTCCGCAAGCTCACCAGGAACGCCGGCATCGGAGTATCGTTTGATCTGCTCTGCCGTGCGCTCTTTGATAGACGATATCGTCAAATCCAGCATTTTGGGTGACAGGGTCTGAATGCCGCTTTTGAACCGATCAATCGTGGCAGCCACGCCCTCACTTGACGTTACGTTTCTCAGGAACCAGACCGTTTGTTCGAATACCGCCTCCTGAAGCCGCTGATACAGTTCGAGCTGCATGTCTCCGGTAACTGAATTATCCAGTTTATCAATACCGGCATAGAGTTCTTCCAGGGCGAAGGCAGCAGTGGCCGCCGTGAATGCGAGAGCCGTTTCATCGGACTTGGCGCCGGTTTGGTCACCAATTCGGGTGATGAATGTGGGACCACCGCGGTTGATCATGTGATTAGCGATCTGTGTCGCGATGATTTCCCGGCGAAGTCGGTGACCGGTAATTTCCGATTTGTAGTTTTCTTTCATCATGTCGGGGAAATAGCTGATGAGTTCGACTTCAAAGTACGGATCGTCCGGGACGGTGGTTTCGAGCAGATCGTCGTAGAGCGTCAGTTTCGCATAGGCGAGCAAGACGCCGATTTCAGGACGCGTCAGCGTTTGTCCAGCCAGTTCCATTTCGCTCAGCGTTATATCATCAGGTAGAAATTCGACTTCGCGATCAAGCAGCTGACGTTTTTCCAGATGTTGCATCATCCGCTTCTGGTAGCTGAAGGCTTCGATGCCGCGCCGCTCTGCAAGACTGATCGAAAGTGTCTGGAGGTAGTTGTTGCGCAGCACCAGACCAGCGACATTGTCCGTCATGTCTGCAAGCAATTTGTTACGGGCCGGGGTGTCCAGTTTCTTCGATCTCACTGCGGCACCAAGAGCGATCTTGATATTAACTTCAAGGTCAGAGGAGTTCACGCCGGCCGAGTTATCGATTGCATCGGAGTTACACCGGCCACCAAGTCGGCTGAACTCCATGCGGGCCTTTTGAGTGATACCCAGATTTGCCCCTTCGCCGATCACTTTGCACTTCAGTTGTTGTGGCGTCACTCGAATGGCATCATTGGCACGATCACCCGCTTCTGCATCAGATTCAGTGCTTGCCCGGATATAGGTGCCAATCCCGCCAAACCACAACAGATCGGTTTCCATCCTGAGGATGGCGGTCATGACTTCGTTTGGCGTTGTTTTTGATTTGTCGATCTGAAGCAGCTTCTGAATTTCCGGACTCAAGGTCAGGGATTTCTCTGACCGGGAGAATATCGCACCGCCCTTTGAGAGATACGACTTGTTGTAATCCTGCCATGACGAGCGCCCCATATCGAACAAGCGCTTACGTTCCGGCCAGGTCTTGTCCGCATTGGGATTGGGATCAATGAAAATATCCCGGTGATCGAATGCGGCAACCAGGCGGGTTTTTTTGGACAGCAACATGCCATTGCCAAAAACATCGCCGGACATGTCTCCCACACCGGCTGCGGTGAACGGTTCCTTCTGAATGTCCCGGTCCATCTCCCGGAAATGCCGTTTGACCGCTTCCCAGCCGCCTCGTGCGGTGATGCCCATTTTTTTGTGGTCGTAACCCGCTGAACCGCCTGATGCGAATGCGTCTCCTAACCAGAAATCTCGGCCTTCGGATATCGCGTTGGCGGTATCGGAGAACGTGGCTGTTCCTTTGTCTGCCGCCACGACCAGATACGCATCATCATCATCCCGGCGGACAACCATTTCTGGAGGAACAACTTTTTCACCATCCAGATTATCCGTGACATCGAGAAGACTGGAGATGAATATCTTGTAGGCTTCCGTCCCTTCAGTGAACACATCCTCCCGGCTGCCGCCAACCGGCAACTTTTTGGGAACGAAACCTCCCTTTGCACCGACAGGAACGATCACGGCATTCTTGACCTGCTGCGCTTTCACCAGTCCAAGTACTTCCGTCCTGAAATCCTGTGCTCGGTCTGACCAGCGCAGACCACCGCGGGCGACCTTGCCAAACCGCAAATGCACCCCTTCAAGCCGGGGAGAGTAGACGAAAATTTCCCGGTAGGGTCGAGGTGCCGGCAGCTCGTCGATGTTGCGTGGGTTTAGCTTGAAAGAAAATGTCGGTTTTGGCTGACCTTCTGAATCGAGTTGGAAGAAATTAGTCCGCAAGACGGACTCAATCACATTCAGAAAGCGTCGCAAAATGCGGTCATCATCGATGCTGTCAACGCTTTCAAGCGCAGCGTTTATTTCTTCAAGTGTGCGGGCTGCCTTGAGAGACCGGTCACCCTTGCCTTCGTCGATTGAAAATCTGAGATGGAATATATCGACAAGCGCTACGGCGATTTTCGGGTTGCGGCACAACGCTTCCGACATGAAGCTTTCGGAATAGAAAATGCCGGCCTGGCGCAGATAGCGCGATACGGAGCGGATCATGGCGATGTCGCGCCAGGCTATTTTAGCGTGCAGTGCCAGGGCGTTATAACCATCATCTTCAGCCCGATCGTACCAGACCGCAAGGAACAGCATTCTCAGACGATCAAATTCTTCACTTGAATAAGCCATCGGCGCGCCGGAAGCGGTTTCCAGCGTCATGTCATGCAAATAGCTAGCGGTACCCTCAAATGGCGTTATCTGATACGTTCGCTCGTTTATGACCCGAAAACCCATATTTTCAAGCATCGGAACCCGCTCGGATAGCGGAATCGGCCACTCGGCATGAATGACCTTCAGCGAAACTCGATGGTCATTTTCGTCGGGTCGACGATAAAAAGTTATCCGGGTATCGCGTCCGCGGCCCAGTTTTTCAATGATTTTGATGTCATCAAGGGCGCTTTCAGAACCGAACTGTTCGATGTAACCGGCTTGAAATGCATTGGCGTATTTTTCGCCGAGCAGGCGGGCTTTTTCAGCGTCCAGGGATTGCCTCAGCACATAGCGCAGGCTGTCCTGCCATGTGCGGACAATCGATGAGACTTCCCGCTCAAGATCGGCTCTGGAGGGGTCCGGCATCTCACCTTCATCGTGGCCGATAATGAAATGCACCCGCGCAAGCGGGCCTTCGGGGTAAGTCACATACCAGGCGGAAAGCCGTCCCTCGTAAACCTTCGCCAGATACTGCCCGATTCCCAGCCGAACACCGGTGGTGTAGCGATCGCGCGGCACAAACACCATCACCGAAACAAACCGATTGAATTTGTCCCGCCTCGGTAGAACCCGAATGCGCGGGCGTTCGTCCAGTCGCAGGATAGCCTCGGCAAATCTTGTCAGCGTATCGATGTCTATCTGGAACAGCTCGTCCCGGGGATATCCTTCCAGGACGTTCATCAGGGCGCGACCGGAATGACCGTCCGGGTCGAAGCCTGACTTGGTCAGAACGCCGTCAACCTTGCGCCGCAGATAGGGAACAGTCTTAGTCGATTCCGTGTATGTGGTTGACCCGAAGAGGCCGATGATTCTGAGCTCCCCGATCAGAATGCCTTCTTCGTCAAACTGTTTGACGCCGATATAATCCATATGAACCGGCCGGTGAACCCGGCTTTTGACATTTGCCTTGGTAATGATCAGCGGCTCGGGGCGCAGCATGAATTCCCGGATTTCCGGGGTCATGACCACCAGTTCTTTTCCTCTGCGCAAAACGCGAACATCGGGGTCGCGAAGGATGCCAAGGCCGGATTCGGTTTGACGGGCCAGTTCTCCTGAGTCAACTCCGCCCTCGAACACATAGTCTCGCATGCCCAGAAACGTGAAATTATCGTTCCCAAGCCATTCCAGAAACTGAATACCTTCTGCCAAACCGTCAACAGGAACCGGAGGGGGGCTGCTTTTGAAATTGAGTGTCGCTTCTGTGAGACGAAGACGCATTTTCTGCCAGTCAGCCACCGCATGGCGAACATCTTTCAGGACGAGATCGAGCTCGTCCATCAGCTGGTCAATTTCCTGCCGGCTATCAAGTCTCTCAATGTGAAGCTGGATCAGGCTTTCCTTGCGAACGCCTCGCACGCCTTCGGGTGTCGACGTGCCGTAATAATGATCAACATTGCCTTTTTTACCCCGGCCGATATGCAGCACCGGGTGAAGTACGAGCGACATGGGATAGCCGCATGATTGAACTGCGCCCATGACGGAATCGACCAAAAACGGCATGTTGTCGTTGGTGATTTCTACAACAGTGACATCTTTGTGGGCTGCACCATCGGTGGCCAAATTGGGATTGAAAATTCGGATCTTGTGCGTGCCGATCTGATGATCGGACAAACTGTCCCAGCAATCCTTGGCGAATTCCGCGAGTTCATCGCTGGTATACTCGACGAGGTCTTCTGCCGCGGCACTGGAAAACATATCCGATACCAGTTGACTGATATCCTTCCCTGACGCCGTGAGACTTTTCTGAGCCGCCTTGATCAGTGACCGTTTGGTTTTCTCGTCAGGGTCAATCATGACTGCCCTCCCCCTCATTGTTTTTTTAACATTGCGGCACGAGCACCCATGCTGGCAAGCCTGTAATGTATTTGATACTGTCCGGTTTTTTCATGAGATGCCTGGCCGACGACGGCACACGAGGATCTCGAACCGGATTGTGGAACGCTGGAATGGATAAAGACACAGCTGTAACGGCTTTGGATCTGCCAATGGCAGATCCGCTTCGACCGAAAACAGAAGAATATTTTAAACTCTGCACGGAAAAACTTGGCCTCATACCGAATGTCCTTAAAGCTTATGCATTCGATGAGGATAAGCTGGCAGCTTTCTCGACTCTTTACAACAACCTCATGCTGGATGAGTCGGGGATTTCCAAACTTGAGCGGGAAATGATTGCCGTGGTCGTGTCGTCGGTTAACAAGTGCTACTACTGTCTGACGGCACACGGAGCGGCGGTGCGGCAACTTTCGAAGAACCCCGAATTGGGTGAGCAGCTGGTTATGAACTACCGCATAGCCGATCTGTCCAACCGGGAGATGGCTATGCTTGAGTTCACGGAAAAGCTGACCAGGTCTCCAGACGCAATAGTCGATGAAGACAGGCAAATCCTGCGAGAGGCCGGTTTTTGCGACCGCGATATATGGGACATCGCCTCAGTTGCGGCGTTTTTCAATATGTCGAACCGTGTGGCTGCTGCGACCGATATGAAACCCAATTCTGAATATCATCGCATGGCAAGGTAAGACGGGTGTTGCAGAAAGGGAAAACAGCTTAGCAGCGCTCTGTGTTTACCGATGACAAGTGTGTATTGGCGGTGTATGAGAGCATTTCGAGTAGAAACAGGCACTGGTTAGCCGCTCGGTCGTGCGGGCAAACTCACAAGATCAGCGCTGAAGAAGACAATACGGAGTTGAACAGTGGTCGCGAAGATCTTTATCGATGGGGAGGCAGGGACAACTGGATTACAGATCCGGGATCGTCTCGCTGCACGCTACGATATTCAACTGCTCAGTCTGGATAATGAACACCGCAAAGACCGGTCTGCGCGACAGGATGCGCTCAATAGCGCAGATGTTGCGATCCTGTGTCTGCCGGACGATGCCGCCCGGGAATCTGTGACTCTGATTGAAAGTGAAACGACCAAGGTAATCGACGCGTCAACAGCACATCGGACCGATCCCGATTGGACCTATGGATTTGCCGAAATGGCAGAAGGTCACGACGCCGTAATAGCCGAGTCGAAACGTGTTTCAAATCCTGGTTGTTATCCGCAGGGCTTGATTGCAACGATCAGGCCATTGATTGATGAGGGGTTTTTCTCGCCAGACAGCTTGATATCGATGAATGCGATCTCCGGATATTCCGGCGGTGGCCGGAAAATGATCGAACAATATGAAGCTGCCGGCGCAAAGGCAGTGCCTTATCTGCCTTACGGGCTGTCGTTTGAGCACAAACACCTTCCTGAAATGACGGTCTATTCCGGATTGAAACGAGCACCGTTGTTTCAGCCCGCTGTCGGCAATTACGCTCAGGGCATGCTGACGCTCGTTCCTCTGCACTATGATCTGTTGCCCGAGGGGATGACCGGCGCGCGAATTCACACCGTGCTGAGAGATCGGTTTACCGGAACAGGCTTTGTCGATGTTGCACCTCTGAATGCGATCAATCAGCCGGCGGAGCTGGACCCGCAGGCCCTGAACAGCACAAATCTCATGCGCCTTTTCGTTTTTGCAAACGACCAAAACGGACAAATGGTTGTCGCCGCCCTCTACGACAATCTGGGCAAGGGCGCTTCTGGCGCAGCGGTTCAAAATCTAAATCTTATGCTTGGCTGCAATGTCAATGAAAGTCTCGGCGCAAAAGCTGCCTGAAGGCTTGGGACACCTCGTTAGGAGAAAGACGTTTGGAAAAGTTTACCACTCTGACAGGCACGGCAGCACCGTTGCCACTGGTCAATATCGATACGGATATGATCATCCCGAAACAGTTTTTGAAGACAATCAAGCGCACAGGCCTCGGTACGGCGCTTTTTCACGAAATGCGACGTCATGAAGACGGTAAGGACAACACGGATTTCGTGCTGAACAAACCCGCTTATGCAGACGCGCAAATTCTGGTTGCCGGCGACAATTTCGGGTGTGGATCTAGTCGCGAACATGCGCCATGGGCGCTCCTCGACTATGGAATTCGCTGCGTGATTTCGACGAGCTTTGCGGATATTTTTTACAATAACTGCTTCAAAAACGGCATTCTTCCAATCGTCGTCAGTGAGGACGAGCTTGCCAAACTGATGGACGATGCGGAAAAAGGTTCCAATGCGACGATTACGGTTGATCTGGCAGCGCAGGAAATTTCCGGGCCGGATGGCGGTACGATTTCATTTGATATCGATCCGTTCCGCAAACACTGTCTGCTTAATGGTCTGGACGATATCGGTCTGACAATGGAAAAAGTGACGTCAATTGATACCTATGAAACCGAGACGTTGGCCGAGCGACCCTGGGTTTGAACAATTTCCCCGCTGGTTACGAACGAGCGCCCCTTGCAGCAAAGCGAGGGGCGTTTTTATTTTGAAATGAATTTGTCGATGTCGACGTCGATGTCCGGCTGTATACGCCCCAGCTGATCGCCAATATGGCTGAGATCCTGGGCGGTTTTGGCGAAGCGCTGCACCATGTGCTGATGGAGTACCCGCGCCATATCGGGATATTCCTGAAGCATGCGGCGGAACAGAGACCGGCGTACTTTGATAACTTCACTGGCAGAATGTGCCAATGCGCGTGCCGGTCTGCGGGTCTCAACGAGCAATGCTGTTTCTCCCAGCATGCAGCCGGTCCCGTAGATGCCTAAATCGATTTTTTCACCATGGTCATCACGGTCGAGCATGATTTGCCCTGTAGCAATGACATACGCGGAATCCGCCAGCTGGTTCTCGTGAAACAGCACGCGCCCTTCTCGTAACATGACGTTTTCTGCACCAAACGCCAATAACCGCAATTGCTCGCTGGAAAATCCGGCGAGCAGCGGTGATTGACGCAAAAGTTCTATGTCGCGATTGAGGCTCATGCAGTTGGTCGCGACTCAGTTGGTTGGATAAAAGCGGGTCATGGGACCAGCTTATAACCGCCTGCCTCCGTTACGAGAAGAGAAGAATTGGAGGGATCGCTCTCGATCTTTTGTCGCAGACGGTAAATATGAGTTTCAAGCGTGTGCGTGGTTACGCCGGAATTGTATCCCCACACTTCATGCAGAAGCACATCTCGAGTAACCGGCTTTTCACCCGCACGATACAGGAACTTCAGTATCGCAGTCTCTTTTTCGGTCAACCGCACCTTTCCGCCCCGGCTGTCGACCAGCAGTTTGGCGCTCGGCTGAAACGAATAAGGGCCGATTGTAAATGTGGCGTCCTCGCTTTGCTCATACTGGCGCAAATGCGCACGGGCACGGGCCAGAAGAACGGCGAATTTGAACGGTTTTACGACATAGTCATTGGCGCCGGCTTCAAGACCGAGGATTGTGTCGGAATCTGTGTCGTGCCCGGTAAGCATGATGACCGGTGCTTTGAAGCCGCCCTTGCGGAGCAGTTTCACCGCTTCACGACCGTCCATATCTGGCAGGCCGACGTCCATCAGCAGCAGATCAACATGTTCCGCTCTTGCTTTTTGAATGCCGGTTGTCGCTGAATCGGCTTCACTGGTCTCGAATTCCTCGTAGAGGGACAACTGTTCGACCAATGCTCCGCGCAGGTCATTATCGTCATCCACAATCAAAATATTGCGCGCTGTCATGGTATCCCCCAATAGCTTGTTGGACATTAATGTGCCCGTTTGCGGCGGAAGTGCCAACACCCGGGACGCTGATAATTTGCATTCACGTACCTGTTATTTGGTATCTGAACAGAATTTTGTGCGTAAAATTCGGTCAAACGCACTTGATGAGCACGTGAAGTCCATGTGATTACACGAATTTCTCCGGCACATTTATTTCAGTGGAGGGTTTCTATTTGGTTGATATTGTCGTTCGTGCCCGGCCCGGCCATTCCACGAAAGGGATTATCTCTTTGGGCCATCGCTCCTTTTACTGCGCTTTGGGGCGAAGTGGCATCAACGCACAAAAACGTGAGGGAGACGGCCATACTCCGGCAGGCAGTTTTCGTCTTCTGGCGGCCTTTTATCGTCC
Source organism: Stappiaceae bacterium (assembly GCA_039976075.1). Classification (GTDB taxonomy): domain Bacteria; phylum Pseudomonadota; class Alphaproteobacteria; order Rhizobiales; family Stappiaceae; genus JBDWFY01. The sequence goes on along the minus strand of JBDWFY010000013.1, from coordinate 360,442 downwards.
TGATCGGGTGATGCGTCCGATAACCGGGCTTCCTCTGAAGGCGCTCAAAAGGGACGATGGCTGGTGTGATGCACCGGAAGATCCTCGATATAACAGATCCGTGAAGATACCATGTTCGTCATCCTGCGAAAATATGTGGCGGAGCGATGGTCTTTACGATTTAGGCGTGATTCTTGATCAGAATTTTACCACTCGAAAGCGATTTGGCGGTAGCGCGATCTTTTTTCATGTTGCCTCAGCTGGCCTGAATCCCACAGAGGGTTGTGTGGCTGTCCCTCTTGAAACAATGACCCGGTTGATTTGTGAAGCGGACAGAGAAACCAGAATGCGCATTCTTTTATGACTTGTCCGCGTTGTAAGCCCCTTTGAGCAAACTTGGTTGGGGGCTGAAACGGCAGTAGCAGCGGGCTGAAAGAGGCAAGAAAACGCTTTGCACTGGCAAATGACACCAAATTCAGCCATATAAGCCAACAAGACATCCTGCATTGCACTGCAAACAGGATGCGACGGAACTCAATTTCCTGGCGAGACTGATATGGGTGTGAACGGCATTCCGTTTTTAAAGATGAATGGACTGGGCAATAACTTTGTCGTTTTTGACTCCCGGGAGCCGCTTCCTGTTCTATCGCGGGAACAAATCGCGATGTTTGCTCGTGACATCAATTTCGATCAGATGATCACGCTTGAAAAATCGCCGCTGGGCGTCGACTTGTTCATGCGTATCAACAATGCTGATGGCTCTGAAGTTTCCGCGTGCGGCAATGCCACCCGATGTATTGGTCGCCTGCTGATGGAAGAAAATGGAGCGGAAAACGCGACCATTCAGACAAACGCCGGTTTGCTCTATGCCTACAAGACTGAAGATCCGCAGCGTATAACCGTGGACATGGGCACCCCGAAACTGGGGTGGGAGGATATTCCGCTTTCGGAGGAATTTCGGGATACGAGGGCAATCGAACTGCAGATTGGTCCGATTGACGATCCCATTCTCGATTCTCCCTCAGTCGTCAATATGGGCAATCCGCATGCCATTTTCTGGGTTGAGGATGTGAATGGCTACGATATGGGGCGTATCGGGCCATTGCTTGAATTTCATCCGATTTTTCCTGAAAAGGCCAATATTTCGATTGCTGCGATCACCGGCCAAAACGAGTTGACGTTGCGGGTTTGGGAAAGGGGTGTCGGGCTTACGAAGGCGTGCGGAACAGCCGCATGCGCTGCGGGGGTGGCGGCCGTCCGAAAAAACTTCAAACAGCTGCCGGGCCGAAAAAACACGATTATTCTCCCTGGCGGCCCATTGGAAATTGAATGGCGCCAGAGTGATGAGCACGTTTTGATGACCGGTGACACCGAATTCGAATTTGAGGGCGTCCTCGATCCTGAAACGCTCAGCTGGGAGCGGATTGCTGCATAAGTGTCCAGAAAGCCGATGAGTACCAAATTAATCACTATGGGCTGCCGACTCAATTCCTATGAGTCTGAGGTTATGCGCCGGGAAGCGGAAGCGGCCGGGCTTGAAGAGGCCGTGCTGATCAATACCTGTGCCGTGACAGGTGAGGCTGTGCGGCAGGCGCGGCAGGCAGTGCGGAAGGCAAGACGCGAAAACCCGGCTGCGAAAATAATCGTCACCGGTTGTGCGGCTCAGACCGAACCTGACATGTTTGCTGCAATGGATGAGGTCGATCTCGTTCTTGGTAATACCGAGAAGCTTGACCGGAAATCTTATGAATCCGTTGCCCGCTTCGGCATCTCCCAGTCCGAACGGGTTCGTGTCAACGACATCATGAGCGTGCGTGAAACGGCGGGTCATCTGATTGACGGGCTTGAGGGACGCGCACGCGCTTTCGTGCAAATTCAAAATGGCTGCGATCATCGCTGCACCTTTTGCATCATTCCCTATGGAAGAGGGAATTCCCGATCGGTTCCCATGGGTGTTGTGGTTGATCAGGTCCGGCGCCTGGTGGAAAACGGCTACCGGGAAATAGTGCTGACAGGTGTGGATATTACATCGTTCGGAGCAGACTTGCCGGGAACGCCGCAGCTCGGAACTTTGGTACGCAAAATTCTGGCACTCGTTCCGGAGCTGGACAGATTGCGGATCTCCTCGATTGATTCCATTGAAGCAGATCGCGATTTGATGACGGCCGTCGCGGAAGAGCCGCGACTGATGCCACATTTGCATCTATCGCTTCAGGCTGGCGACGATATGATCCTCAAGCGGATGAAGCGCCGGCATTTGCGTGCTGATACAATTGAATTTTGTGACCAGGTACGCCGGCTGCGACCGGACGTGGTCTTCGGTGCGGATATTATCGCCGGGTTCCCGACCGAGACCGAAGAAATGTTCGAAAATTCGCTCAAAATCGTTGATGAGTGCGGTTTGACTCATTTGCACGTGTTTCCCTATTCGCCGCGACCTGGAACGCCTGCAGCGAGAATGCCTCAGGTAGAACGCGCACTGGTTAAGGAACGGGCGCAATTGTTACGCCGAAAGGGTGAAGAGGCTCTTTCGACCTATCTTGCCAGTGAGGTGGGCGAAAGCAGGGAAATCCTTGTCGAAAAATCCGGACTTGGACGGACAGAGCAGTTCACCCAGACCGAACTGGCCGGAGGCGAGCCGGGCCAGATACTCAAAGCACGCATTGTTGGCCATACAAACCGGCACCTTCTGGCCGAAGCCGCCTGATACGGAAACCGAAAATGGCAGAAAAAGAAAAGCGCGGCATGTTTTCCCGCCTGTTCGGCGGGTCGAAGGCCAACAAAGAAGCAGATGTGGAGGAAAATCCCACTGCGGTTCTGGAAGAGCAGTCGCCAGTGAGTGACGAGTCACCTCCTGCGGTCGCAGGTGATGTCGAAGACACCATCGGCGATGTTGCCGTGATCGATCCGCCTGAACCCATCGAAACGCCGGAACGCGAAACACAGTCTAAAAACACTGAAGATACAGCGCTTTCGGAACAGACAGAGGCGCTAGATACCGCCCTAAATCAGCCAAACGGTGATGAGCCGGATGAAAAGCCGGAAAAAGAGGAAGAAAAGAAGGAAGAAAAAAGATCCTGGTTCAAGCGACTGAAACAGGGCCTTTCCAGATCTTCTTCTGCGCTTGGCAGCGGTATTACCGGGATATTCACGAAGCGCAAGCTCGATGATGAAACGCTCGAAGAATTGGAAGACGTTCTCATTCAGGCAGATCTTGGTGTAGAAACGGCGTTGGCAATCACTGAAAAACTGGCAGAAACCCGGTATAATAAAGAAATTTCTGACGTTGAAGTGAAAACAATCCTGGCTGAGGAAGTCAAATCGGTGCTTGAACCGGTGGCCCAGCCGCTCGATCTTGACAGCAGGCACAAACCACACGTCGTCTTGATGATCGGTGTGAATGGCACCGGCAAGACGACGACGATCGGAAAACTGGCATCCAAGCTGCAGTCGGAGGGCAAAAAGGTCATGATGGCGGCAGGTGATACGTTTCGGGCGGCGGCTGTGGAGCAGCTCAAAATCTGGGGTGAGCGTACCGGGTCACCGGTGATTGCCGGTCAAACAGGGGCTGATGCTGCCGGGTTGGCGTTCGATGCCATGAAAACGGCACAGGAACAAGGCACGGATGTGCTGCTCATAGACACGGCGGGTCGCCTGCAGAATAAGGCGGAGTTGATGGATGAGCTGAAAAAAGTCATTCGGGTCATCAAGAAACACGATGAGAGCGCACCCCATTCTGTTCTCCTCACACTGGATGCGACAACCGGTCAAAACGCTCTGTCCCAGGTTGAGATATTTGGAAAGACTGCAGATGTAACCGGTCTTGTGATGACCAAGCTCGATGGCACAGCCAGAGGCGGCATTCTCGTGGCGATCGCCCGTAAATACCAGTTGCCGGTTCATTTCATCGGTGTTGGAGAAGGCATTGAAGATCTTGAGCCGTTTTCGGCATCCGATTTTGCGAAGGCGATTGCAGGTCTGGATTGACAATCATCCTTACTGATCGAAAGAGCAGGCCGCGGCGTAGAAAGAGAAAACAAGGAACCAGTATGGAATTCGAACGCGACCCAAACGATCCGGCCCGCGCAGAAGTCAATCCAGTGCTGAAAATGGCTTTGGAACTTGGACCTCTGGGTGTTTTCTTTCTCGCCAACGCAAAGGGCGAGCAGTTCGCCGAGTGGTGGCCTGTACTGAAGGTGTTTGGCGAACCGATATTTCTTGCGACCGCGGCATTTATGGTTGCCATCGCTATTTCGCTGTCGGTTTCTTTGGCGTTGACTAAACGAATTCCGATCATGCCACTGGTTACTGGAGTGGTCGTTTTTGTTTTCGGCGCCCTGACACTGTGGTTGCACAATGACGTTTTCATCAAACTAAAACCGACCATCGTAAACGTGCTGTTCGGCTCGACACTGCTGGGTGGTTTGTTGTTCGGCAAGGCGTTGCTTGGATATGTCTTCGACAGCGCGTTTCGTCTTGACGCGGCCGGATGGCGAAAGCTCACATTTCGCTGGGGTGTATTTTTCTTCTTCCTCGCCTTGGTGAACGAAGTGGTTTGGCGAAATTTTTCAACGGACTTCTGGGTGCAGTTCAAAGTGTTCGGGGTCATGCCGCTCACATTTGTCTTCATGCTCTGTCAGATGCCCATTCTGACCAAGCATAGTCTTGACAAGCCCGAGGAAGATGAAGCGACAACCGGCTAGATCCGCGGCATCGATACACGGGGACGATGGCAGGTCCAATCTTACGCTGCCGTCTGATCGTGCCATACTGCCTCCATCTTGATTTGGAGGGACTGCCGTGGCTCATTCGGATAATAGTGTAACCGGCTTGTTTAAAAATCTTGGCCTCGCATTGCTCAATGCAACACTGGTGCTGGTTATCGTTGCTGCACTTTCCGCAGGTTGGGCGGCATATTCCATAAAAGATCTGGCAAAGAATACTGCTCGCGAGATGTCAACAGCCGCAATTGAGGCTGCGGACCTTGATCCGCAATCCCTGGTCGCTGAACTGCGGGTATTGAGCAGCGAGATCAAATCGCTGCGTGCGGCGATCAGTCAGGGGGTGAACGATGATAAAGCGCGATCGTCCCTTTCCTCACGCCTGGATAAATTGGAGCAACAAATTGGTCTGCTGACCAATCCGCAGGAATGGGCCTTGTCGGATGCTCTCGTTGACAAAATAACGGCAAACCTGAGTCTCATATTGAAGGATTGGCGCGACTGCAATCCACTGGATAGCTCAAAAAGTGCGGCACTGCACGCCGTTCACATTCTAAATTGACCACAGCACAGAATAACCGTGTGCCCTTTCGTCAGACCGGCATATGTGGCTGAATATCACAATGGAAAAACTGGCCGAGACTCTTCTTGATAGCGGGCTGTTACTGCTGGCCGGCTTTCATCCGGACCCGGGCGATAAATTGCCGGATGCTGTACCAGGCATGCCAACACGAACCGTCTTTCTTGTCGGCAATGCCGGTTCGGTTATGTGGCCGGTATTCTGCAAGGAATGGCAGGCGTTCGAATCATCCGATCCGCTGGACCATTGGACAGAGCAGGTCATGGGGGAGATTGCGACGGGGTTTCGAATGGGCGTTGTCTATCCATTCAAGGGGCCACCCTATTATCCATTCCAGAATTGGGCGTTGCGCGCCGGCGGGGTGTCCAAATCACCACTTGGCGTTCTGGTTCATCCGCTATACGGCCCCTGGTTTGCCTATCGCGGCGCTTTGCTCAGTCCCAATCGGATCAATCTTTCTGTTGAGGCCACTGAAAAGGGACCATGCGATACCTGTGAGGACAAACCGTGTCTCAACGCCTGTCCCGCAGGTGCCGTGTCATTAGAACGCGGATATGATGTTCCCGCCTGCCGGGCATATCTGAAAAGAGAGCCTGCGTCTCATTGTCAGGAAAGATGCAATGCCCGGCTGGCCTGTCCGTTCGGAAAGCCATTCCGATATACGAGCGATCACGCAAGATTTCACATGGAAAAGTTTCTGGCGCGCGAATTCTGATCCGTTCTGCGGCGATCAGGCAGATTTCAAATTTCCGTCTTCGTCCAGCAGGCGCACATCATCCAGATCGCTCCGCTTTTGTAAGGCATCCAAGACGGATTGGTTTCCTATTCTGGCATCGGGCCAGATATCGGCAAGCGGCACCAGCACAAAGGCCCGGTCAGACATGCGGGGGTGGGGAATGGTCAGCCCTTCAACATCGATTGTTTTCTCACCGTAAATCAGAACATCGATATCAATTTTCCGAGGACCCCAGCGGCGATTACGCACGCGGCCAAGTTCTTTTTCTACCCAGAGGCACTGCTTGAGCAGAGCCTCCGGTCCAAGATCGGTTTCGATCAACACGCAGATATTCAAAAACCAGTCCTGATCCGTCAACCCCCAGGGTTCAGTCCGATAGTTACCGGATCGCTTGAGGACAGTGATCTGAGTAGATGCATCAAGTCGGCGAACGGCTTCATTTACGAAAGCAAGCTTGTCACCGATGTTGCTGCCAAGACCGAGCGCGCAGAGTACCATTAGATCATTCCCTTTCTCAGAACGGCATCCGCCACCCGAACAGCATCCACATGAGGCCTGACATCGTGAACCCTTAAAATGTCAGCGCCGTGGGCAAGGGCAATCATATGAGCGCCGAGGGTGCCATAGAGCCGGTCTTCGGGATTATCAACGCTTAAAATCCGGCCAATAAATCTTTTGCGCGATGCACCAACAAGAATTGGATAACCAAATCGTCTGAATTCAGCCAGATGGTTGAGAACGATTTCATTCTGTTGCGGGCTTTTGCCAAACCCGATCCCCGGGTCGAGCATGATGCCGTTCTGCCGGATACCGGCACGGCGGGCTATATCCAGCGACCGTTCGAAAAAGCGGGACATATCGGCCAGGACATCATTGTCCGGCAGGATGTCGTTCCGGTTTTGCATGATCACGACGCTCGCATCGGCTTGCGCAATGACATCGGCCATCGCGGCATCTTTTTGCAAACCCCAGACGTCATTGACAATATGCGCTCCGGCCGCAAGTGCTCTTTCTGCGACTGCCGCTTTGTAGGTATCGATCGATATCAGGGTTTTCAACGTGTCGATCCGTCTGAAAATGGGTTCTATCCTCGCCCATTCTTCATCTGCCTCAACAGTCGTTGCGCTGGGACGCGTACTTTCACCGCCGATATCAATAATATCTGCACCGTGTTCTACCATCGATTGGGCATGGGCGCATGCCAGATCAGGCAGAGCATGTTTGCCGCCATCGGAAAAGGAGTCCGGAGTCACGTTTAAAATACCCATTATCAGGGTACGACCCTTGCGATCGAAGGTTCGATTGCCGATATGAAGAGCGGGTTGATTCATGTTTGCCCGAGCCCTTTCTTGATAGTTGGCGAGCGTGCAACATGCCCGGTAGCTTATCTCTCGATCTGATACAATGCTAACGGAAACGATTTGTTTTTCTGGAACTTTGCCGGCCTAAACTGGAAGGTGATTCTTTCGGCGGTTGCCCGATCAGAAATTTCGACCGATTGTTGCCATAACATCCTGATTTTACAATGATAAACGTGACACTTAATATTGTTCGAATTGTCACTGTAGCGATATCTGTCTGTCACGCTCAATAGCGATCCTGCTCCTCTCAGGCACTGGTCCAAAATGGGAGAATATGTATGTCCAGTAAAATAAATCGCCGCGCTTTTTTAAAAACCACAGCTGCAACGGGGCTTGTTGGGATGACGGCCCCGCTAGCAATGCCACGAATCAGCCGGGCGGCTTCGCGGCCCGTTATCACCCACGGGGTTCAGTCCGGAGATGTCAATCATGCAGGCGGCATGATCTGGGGACGCGCGGATCGTCCATCGAAGATGTTGGTTGAAGTGGATACGACCGGCAGTTTCGAGACCCCTGTGCGGCTTGCGCCGACCAACGCCCTGCCGGAGACGGATTTCGCTGCAAAGCGGATGTTGCAGCACCTGCCGTCGGATCAGGATGTGTTCTACCGGGTGTCATTTGCCGATCTAAGCGACACTAATGCAATATCGGAGCCGATGACCGGTCAGTTCAAAACTGCACCAGCATCCAAACGCTCTGTCCGCTTTGCCTGGTCCGGCGATACAGCCGGTCAGGGCTGGGGCATCGACAAAGACCGGGGAGGCATGAAAACTTACGCAACCATGGCAAAGCATGAGCCGGATTTCTTCATTCACTCCGGAGATACCATCTATGCCGACGGGCCCTTGAAAGAGACTGTCGAACTTGCGGACGGCTCACTGTGGAAAAACGTAATGACGCCTGCAAAGTCAAAAGTCGCTGAAACGCTGCAGGAGTATCGTGGTCAATGGCAATATAATATGCTTGACGATCATGTGCGGGCGTTCAATGCCAAGGTGCCGGCATTCTATCAGTGGGATGACCATGAAGTGGTCAATAACTGGTCAGATTCCAAAGATCTGTTATCCGACGACCGGTACAGCGAGAAGTCGGTTCATCTGCTGGCGGCGCGGGCGGCACGTGCCTTCCACGAAATGACGCCGATATCCTTTACACCGGCTGAACCGGGCCGGGTGTATCGCAAGGCATCCTATGGTCCTCTGCTTGATGTCTTCTTCCTTGATCTGCGCAGCTATCGCGGCCCCAACGGCGATTCCATGGAAGAGGCGATTTCAGCCAACTCCCGAATTTTGGGTGCAGAACAACTCAAATGGCTTAAACGGGAGCTGGCAAGCTCAAAGGCTACCTGGAAAGTCATTGCGTCGGACATGCCGATCGGTCTGATTGTCTGGGATAACTGGCAAGAAAAGAAAGGTGCGGAAGCGATCGCAAACGGGGATCACGGTGCGCCGAAGGGACGTGAACTTGAACTTGCCGATCTTTTGCGGTTCATCAAGAATGCCGATATTGACAATACTGTATGGTTGACTGCGGACGTGCACTATACGGCTGCGCACCTCTATAGCCCTGACAAGGCACAGTTCCAGGATTTCACTCCCTTTTGGGAATTTGTTTCCGGTCCGCTTCATGCCGGAACTTTCGGTCCCAACGACCTGGACATGACTTTCGGTCCGGAAGTCAAATATGTGAAGGCGCCTGAAGACGGTGGCGTTAACCTGCCGCCTTCTGATGGCCTGCAGTTTTTCGGCCTTGTCGATATTGATGGCGAGAGCGAGCAGCTGACGGTCCGTCTGATGGATCAGGCAGACACGGAACTGTATCGTCAGACATTGACACCAATTCGGCGCGGTTAGGCCATAGCTGACCATTTGTGAACAAGAAAAGCGCCCACTTGGGCGCTTTTCGTTTACGCTAGCTTCAAGAGCAATGCTGCCCATACGAATCAAATGTTCTCTTTTGCGGAGAATTCATGTATGGGAAGCGCCAGACCTAAGATTTAACAGAATTGCCGAGAACAAGCCGAACTGCCAGATCCATGGCGGTGCGGTTTCTTACATTCGGCTCAACGGTGCTTTTATGAAACTTCGCAACATAGCGATTATTGCTCACGTCGATCACGGCAAAACGACCCTGATCGATGTCCTCCTGCGGGAATCCGGCTCCTTCCGGAGCAACCAGCGCATCGAAGAACGCGCGATGGATTCTAACGATATCGAGCGGGAGCGGGGCATTACAATTCTGGCCAAGGTGACATCCCTGGCCTGGAAAGACACGCAGATCAACATTGTTGATACGCCCGGGCACGCCGACTTTGGCGGTGAAGTCGAGCGTATTTTGCATATGGTTGATGGCGTCATTCTCCTTGTGGATGCTGCGGAAGGTCCAATGCCGCAGACGAAATTCGTGCTCGCAAAGGCGTTGAAGCTGGGTTTGAGACCGATCGTTGCAATCAACAAGATCGACAAACCGGATCAACGTGCTGACGAAGTACTTGATGAAGTCTTCGATCTGTTCGCAAATCTGGATGCTGACGAGGATCAGCTCGATTTTCATGTGCTTTACGGATCGGCAAAGCAAGGCTGGATGTCCGATGAAGCGGAAATGCCAGAAGACGCCTCGATGGCGCCGCTGTTCGACAAAGTACTGGAACACGTTCCTGCGCCCCAGGCAGAGGAAGGCAGTTTTCGGATGTTGGCAACCACCATTGAGGCCAATCCGTTCCTCGGACGCATTCTGACTGGGCGGATCGTGGCAGGTGCGGTGACGCCAAATATGCCGGTGAAAGCACTGGCAGCTGACGGCAAGACGATCGAAACGGGCCGCATCTCCAAAGTACTGGCTTTCCGGGGGCTTGAAAGACAGCCGGTCGAAAAATGCGAAGCCGGTGACATCGTTGCGCTTGCAGGTCTGCAGAAAGCCACCGTGGCCGACACGCTATGTGCAATCGATGTCACGGAACCGCTCTCGGCGCAGCCGATTGATCCGCCAACCCTGTCGATGACTTTCAGAGTCAATGACGGACCGCTTTCGGGCAAAGAAGGGGACAAGGTTCAAAGCCGCGTTATTCGCGAACGACTGATGTCCGAAGCTGAAGGCAATGTGGCCTTAAAAATTGAAGAAACAGCGGATGCTGATTCTTTTATCGTTGCCGGCCGCGGCGAGTTGATGCTCGCAATTCTGATTGAAAATATGCGTCGTGAAGGTTTTGAGCTCTGCGTTGGGCGTCCTCGCGTGGTGTATCAGCAGGACACTTCCGGTCAGAGACTGGAACCGATCGAAGAGGTTATCATCGACGTCGACGATGAATTCTCCGGTGCGGTGGTTCAAAAGCTTTCGGAGCGCAAAGCTGAATTGATCGAAATGAAGCCTTCCGGTGGTGGACGGACAAGGCTGATGTTCCACGCGCCAACCCGAGGTTTGATCGGCTATCAGTCAGAGCTGATGTCCGATACGCGGGGGACGGCGATTTTCAACCGGGTGTTCCACGAATACGCACCTTACAAAGGTGAGATACAAGGCCGACACACCGGTGTTCTGCTATCAAATGGTGATGGTGAATCCGTTGCCTATGCGCTCTTCAATCTGGAAGACCGCGGGCCGATGATGATTGATCCAGGGACGAAAGTGTATCGAGGCATGATCATCGGCGAGCACACCAGAGGCAATGATCTGGAAGTCAATGTTCTCAAGGGCAAGCAGCTGACCAACATGCGTGCTTCCGGCAAGGATGATGCTGTCAAACTGACCACGCCGATGAAACTGTCTTTGGAAGCCGCGCTGTCTTACATCACCGATGATGAGCTGGTGGAAGTAACGCCGAAGAACATCAGGCTTCGCAAGGCGATCCTCGATCCGAACGATCGCAAGAAAGCCGAACGGGCCCGTAAGAGCGCCGCCTGATTTGTTATAAATTTCCGAGATCTGACCAGAATGACTGCCTCGGCCGCTACATGCGGTCGAAGCGGTCATTAACGCCTCCGTGATGAGGCTTGATCGGTGTTCATCCGTGTCATTTTGGCGCAGTTATCTTCATTAAGTATTTGTAACCAAACAATTTTAATCGAAAATACTCAGAGATGATGCCGCTTAATTGCGATTTTTCCACGCTATCCAGGCTTACGCCGCCCGTTTCCTCTTGAAGGCGCAGAATTTAATCCCATCTAAAGTACTGTAAGCCATGCGGCATCAAGCCCTCCGGTTCCCTCCCAGAGGAGAGTTTGGTGCGCGGCGGTTGCAACTCCTTTGACGTGAAATGCGTCGGAGGAAGTTGCAAACCAAGGAACGCCCAGCCGATCCCCCGCGGCTGGGCGTTCTTGATTCTCACACTCCCAATTCATGATCGTGCGACCTGAACAGCGTGGTTCTTTTTGTGCGGCTCTTGACCTTGAGTGGCAAATGGCCGCTACTGCGGTCCTCCAATGAATCACCGGTTTGTCAACGATCAAGAGTTTGTCCGAAATGCCAAAATCCTTTTCACTCGTGACCTGGAACATCAACTCCGTACGCCTTCGGATGCCGATTGTTACGGATTTTCTTGAAAAATATGCCCCGGATGTTTTGTGCCTGCAGGAAACAAAGTGTCCGGATGCGAATTTTCCTTCCGGGGCTTTGGCAAAGCTGGGCTATGAGCATATCGCGATCAAGGGGCAGAAGAGCTATCACGGTGTGGCGATAATCTCCCGACTTCCGCTCGAGCAAATTGAAACACGCCAATTTTGCGGAAAAGAAGATGCCCGGCATGTTGAAGCGCGCATTGCGCTGGGGGGTAAAACAGTTCGCATTCACAATTTTTATGTTCCCGCTGGAGGGGATGAGCCGAACCGGGAAATCAACGAAAAATTCGGGCATAAGCTCGATTTTCTCAGCGAGATGGAAGGCTGGTTGACGGGATCGGAAGTCGATCATCCATCAATTCTTGTCGGCGACTTGAATATCGCCCCCTTTGAACATGATGTCTGGTCGCACAAGCAGCTGCTGAAAGTGGTTAGCCACACGCCGATTGAGGTAGAAAAGCTTGAGGCAGTCCGCAATGCGGGCGACTGGATCGACACGATGCGCGAGTTCGTGCCCCATGATGAAAAGCTTTATACGTGGTGGAGTTATCGCGCAAAAGACTGGTCAAAAGCGGATAAGGGTCGGCGGCTTGATCATATCTGGGTTACCCCACATCTGAAGGACAGCATCCAGGATGTCACGGCGCTTCGAGACGTGCGCGGCTGGGTGAAACCCTCCGATCATGCCCCGGTGCTGGCCAAGATCCAGCTCTGAAGCCTGACGCTTTCTTGAATATGAGGTTGGTTTTGAGTACGCGCCAAACTGGCGCGCATGACAGATGAGGGGTGCCGGAGCGAGTTTTGCGATAATTGAACCGCTTGAAATGTCTCTCCTTTTCCCGGATACCCTCTAGGTTTCATTCATCTGAATGATAATTTTCCCAATCGCGCGACGATTGGCGATTCCCCGCAAGGCGGTGGCTGTCTGCTGGAGTGGATAGCGGGCGTGAATGAGCGGTTTCAGGCTGCCATCTGCTACCCAGAGGAGCGCTTTTTCAATGTCCGCGATATTGTCATCCGGCTCGCGCACCAGCGCATCGCCCCAGAAAACGCCCAGTATATCGCACCCTTTCAGGAGAGCGAGATTCAGGGGGATTTTCGGAATAGTTCCTGAGGCGTAACCGACTGTCAGAAAACGCCCTCGCCAGGTTGTGGCCCTGAGTGCCTGCTCCGCCAAATCCCCTCCAACCGGATCGTAAACCACATCGACGCCGCGCCCGCCTGTCAGTTCCTTCAGGCGCATTTTCAGATTATCCGTGGTGTAGTCGATGGTCTCATCAGCACCAAATTGACGTGCGAGTTCGAGCTTTTTTGAAGAACTGGCACACGCAATGACACGCGCACCGATCTGTCTGGCTATTTCCAACGCAGCCAGACCTGCCCCTCCCGATGCCCCCAGAATTGCGACCGTTTCGCCACGCTGCAAGTGAGCCCGCCGGAAGAATGCGTGCATCGCCGTCCCGTAGGTGATGGACACACCTGCTGCAATGTCAAACGGCAAAGCATCCGGCATGGGCACCAGGTCACTTTCTTCAACAATAACCTGTTCCCGACATCCGCCCCATTTGAGATAGGCTACGACGCGATCTCCGGGCTGAAATCTGGTAACGCCCTCGCCGATCTGTTCAACGATACCGGCGATCTCTCCTCCGGGAGAAAAAGGCAGGTCGGGTTTAAACTGGTATTTGCCGGCAACAATCAGCGTGTCGAAAAAATTCAGTGCGGCGGCTTTAACGCGAACGATCACTGCACCCGGGCGCACGACAGGTGGTTCAATCTCGGAGACGGTGAGGGCGTCGATTCCCCCCAAATCACGACAAAGAACGGCTTTCATTTTTTTCCAATCAGAAAAGGATTTTCCGGTGTGAATTGCAGAGCGCAAATGTGTTGAAGCTGCTGATCTGACAGCAAAAGGACTTGCCACCGCATCTTACAAGCGGCAAAAGGCGGGGAAAATACAACGAATGGATGATCATGGTTTCTTCCAACACACGCGGATATTTTGCAGTCGGATCTGAAGGCCTGTCAAAACCGATGAATTTTGGCAATCTTATCCGCTCAGCTCATGCATTTGGTGCCAGTTTCTTTTTTACTGTCGATGCAGGCGGCCAGTTTGATCGATCACCCCGATCCGATACCTCAAAAAGTCACGATCACATCCCTTATTATCGGTGGGCGACCATCGGAGAAATGCAACTGCCCGCCGGATGCAAGATTGTCGGTATTGAGCTGGTCGATGAGGCCATTGACCTGCCCAGTTTCGGGCATCCTTTGAAAGCCGCTTACGTTCTTGGTCCTGAACGGGGTTCGCTCTCCGATGAAATGTTGGAAAAGTGCGATTACGTGATCAAGATTCCAACCAGTTTCTGCATTAACGTGGCCACTGCAGGGGCCATCGTCATGTATGATCGGATTCGTAATTTCGGGAAGTTTGACCCTCGACCGGTAGGTGCCGGTGCACCGAAAGAGACTCGCGCTCGGCATTTTCACGGCAAACCGGTCTTTCGGGGCGGAAAAATTGAGTAACTTGAAATAGGGCCGATTGATTTGATAAAAAACGGATCAATTGATTGATGATCTGGGCCGTTGACCTGAGCCAAGCAAATGGCATATCTGTATGGAGTTGCAACTTATTTGGCGGTAAACGGTTCCTTGTGACGCAAGGTCAGCCTCATTATTGCCCAATTTGTTCGTGACAGCGTAGTTGGAGGACCGGTTGCTGGAAGTTTAATGGCATCTGGTTCAAAATCGATCGATCGGTCAACCCTTTGGTAACCGATTGGTTGATATCCTTAAGAAGCAGTATATTGGAATGGCTGCCTTTAAACATTCCAACCCAATATCAAGGCGCAAGAAGAGCGGTTTTTTAGATGAAGCACGCATATTCGCTGGTGATGACCACTGTCGCAGTCGTTTTTTCAGGCGTCGTTGCCTTTGCTCAGTCGCCGGCCCTGCTTAATCAGCATAATGATTGGGCGGCTTACACGCATTCGGGGCAAAAGGGAAAAATCTGTTACGCGCTTTCCAAGCCGACCAAGATGGCCCCTTCTGACAGAAATCACGGAGACGTTTATTTCTTCGTTTCGACCCGTCCGGGCGAGAACGTAAGAGAGGAACCCAGTGTTATAGTCGGCTATCCGTTCAAGGACGGCTCCAACGTGATTGTTGATGTGGACGGCAAGCAATTCACCCTGTTCACAAAAGGCGACGGCGCATGGGTCGAAAATTCAGCCGATGAAGCGCAACTGGTCAGCGCAATGAAAGCCGGGCGGTCAATGACTGTGAGCGGGCAGTCCAAGCGCGGAACCCAGACCAACTATACCTACTCGCTTTCGGGAATTACCAAGGCGGTCAGGGAAGTGGCTCAGGCCTGTCAGTAAACACTGAACACGTTGCCGGTACTTTTTTGAAGGAGACGGGTATCCCCGTCTCCTTTTTTGAATGTGTTATGCCGCGAGCACCATATCAAACTTGCCTGTTGATCTATCGATAGAGTGAATTTTGAATGAGAATATGGGCTTCTGGATGGCTCTTGCTTTCTTTCCGCCTTTGGCGGTGGTATCAGGGGCCTTCACAACAATGAAGCTGCGAACATGACGATTTCACTCGACATTGCCAAACATAATCCAAATGCCGGAGAGGTGGCGTCCGGCTCTCAGGCGACGGTTGTCTACGATGAAAGACCGTCACTCGTTGGTATGACGCGAGAGCAGCTTGGTGAAGCACTTGAGGCGGTCGGCGTGCCGGACAAGCAAATCAGGATGCGGGTTGCGCAACTCTGGCACTGGATTTATGTGCGGGGGGTCGATGATTTTGACCGGATGAGCAATGTCTCCAAAGATCTGCGAGGCAGGCTGGCTGCGGCCTACCACATAGCGCGTCCGGAAATCGTGACAGAACAAATTTCCGTTGATGGAACGCGGAAGTGGCTATTGCGCTTTCCGCCCCGGGGAGCCGGCAAACCCGTCGACGTGGAAACGGTGTACATCCCCGAAGAGGGTCGGGGTACGCTTTGTGTCTCTTCGCAAGTCGGCTGCACTCTGACATGCACGTTCTGCCATACCGGTACCCAGACGCTTGTGCGCAATCTGACGTCAGAGGAAATTCTGGCGCAGCTTATTCTGGCTCGAGACAGGCTGGGCGATTTTCCTCACGGGGATACGCCTCAGGGGGCGATCGTCCCTGGTGCAGGGCGTCTGGTCACGAATATTGTCATGATGGGTATGGGTGAGCCGCTCTATAACTTTGAAAGTGTCAAACAGGCCCTGCTGATCGCTTCCGATGGCGAAGGATTGTCCTTGTCCAAACGTCGGATCACGCTTTCAACGTCGGGGGTGGTTCCGGAAATCGCCCGGACAGGAGACGAGATCGGATGCATGCTGGCAATTTCCTTGCACGCAGTTCGTGATGAATTGCGCGATGTCCTGGTGCCGATCAATAAAAAATGGAAGTTACAGGCGTTGCTCGACGCATGCCGAGCCTATCCCGGACTGTCCAACGCCAGACGCATCACGTTTGAATATGTGATGTTGAAGGACGTCAACGATTCTCTGCAGGAAGCCAGGGACCTTGTCCGGTTGCTTAAAGGCATTCCTGCGAAGATCAATCTCATTCCTTTTAACCCGTGGCCCGGCTCTGATTACGAATGTTCTGATTGGGATCGGATCGAACAGTTTGCCGATGTTGTGAACAGGGCAGGGTATGCTTCCCCAATCCGCACGCCACGAGGCCGAGACATTTTTGCGGCATGCGGTCAGCTGAAATCGGAGTCGCAACGCCTGAAGGCGTCCGAGCGGCGGGCGCTCGAAGCGGCACACAGCGGAGCCTGATCAGTCAAGTGTCCGAATTTTTCGCCTTGTTCTTCAGGCTGATATGGATCGTATTGTCCTTTGTTGCAGCGGTAGTTGCCGCAGGTGTGTTTTTGGCGTGGGGCTTTTTCGACCCGACCTTCCAACAGCAAGACCCGGTGGGCACGATCTTCGTTCTGATTTACGGTGTGATTTCGGGGAGTCTCATAGGAGGTGTGGTGTTTGTGCCGGCGCTGGTGATCATATCCGTTGCTGAGATATTTTCCTGGCGATCCCTGGTTCTTCATCTCGCGATCGGAGGCGGCATCGGTGTTGCTGCGTTTGCCGCCGGCTCTCAACTTCCAGCAGAGGCTGGTTTGCCTTCCGGGTGGACAGTCGCGGCGACCGCCGGATTTATCGGCGGCTTCACCTATTGGCTGCTTGCAGGCCGAAATGCAGGTGCCTGGCGGACAGTTCGCCCCAAATAGCGTCTGGTAGTGCGATCAAGTTACAGTTTTTCAATATCTGCCAGTTTCTGTTTGGCCGCCAAGAGGTGTTCATCAGTGATATGTGAGCGCACCAGTGCAATCGTCGTTGCCAAAACGGTGATATCGTCACCAAATCCGATGCCAAGTATGAAATCGGGAATAATGTCGGTTGGTAATACGAAATAAGCCAGTGCCGCCAACAGAGAGGCGCGAACAGCCTTTGGGGTCTTTTTGTCAAACGCGCAATAATAAGCGGCGACAAGTTCGTCCATAAACGGAATTTGCCTCGCTGCTTTTTTCAGCGTTCGGAAAAATCGACTTTTGACATTTCTTTCCCGGTTTTCTTCGGGGCCAAGAATTTCACCATCGAGCGGAATTTCTGCCGAATTATGTACCATGCTGCTTTCCCCTTTCCTGCCATCCATAAAGATAGGCATTCTCAGCCTGCTTCGCCAGTTTTGAAGCGTGCGTCGATGATCGGAAAAATCTTTATCGAAATAAATAATACATATAAAACAGTGCGTTACGATCTTCTATAAAATGAACGAGCAAAAGGTGAACCACACTCCAAAATTGCAGGGAACGACATACAGATCGCTTTTCAATAATTAACATTGATGTTAATTAAATAAAATGCTTAATAACTGTCAGAGGGAATTTTACGGAGCAGAACGATGGGTGAATTGATTGACGGGGTTAATTTTATCGGTGTTGTTGCCGGTGCGATTCTATCTTTTTTGCTGGGTTGGTTGTGGTATTCGCCCAAACTGTTTGGACCAAAATGGGCTGAGGGGGTTGGCGTTGAAATGAACGAGGCCAACGAATTACCCGCAGGAGCGATGATTTCGCAGATCGTCGGGCTTTTTCTAATGAGTTGGCTGGTTGGTGTGACAGCGGTTTCCAACGCTTTGTTGACCATCATACTGGCGGTGGTCGCTTTTGCTGTGCTTGGTTATTCCGGCGGAATGTTTCGGAAAAACAGCGCCTATTCCCGGGTGACTGATGCCGGTTACCTGATTGCATCGGCTGTTGTGATGATCATATGTCAGGGTGTGACCAGTGCCATGGTGAGCTGATAGCGTCCACCTGTCACAACGAAGAGCTCATTTGGGCGGGCGTCACAAGTCTTATGCCGATCCGGTTATTCAAAGACTTTCGTAATAAAGTTTCCGGCGAAATGAACGCTTTCCTCATCGATATTATGAGCCAGACCGGGGCGTTTGAGAGTTGATAATTCAATATCAAACCCTCGAAGTGCCTTCTCGGCTTGAACCATATTGAATATGGGAACAACTTCGTCGTCCTCACCGTGAATGAGGCACACGGGAGGTGTTCCCATAATTTCTTTTTCGAGCAGGTGGGGGCTGATCAGTCGACCCGCCAGACTGAGAATGCCTTTCGGCGGAATCGATCGACGAAGTCCGACGTGAAGCGCCATCATGGCGCCTTGACTGAATCCGGCAAGCAAAACATCTTTCGCCTTTATTTGAAGGCGAACGACTTCCTGATCGATGAATTTATTGAGAGCGGGTGCCACCGCCAAAACGCCTTGCTGATACGCTTGGGGGTCCTTGGTGGACAAATCAAACCATTGGCGACCGCTTGGTGCTATGCTGCAGGCATCTGGTGCATGCGGGGCGACGAAGGCTGCATCAGGAACAAGCGGGCCCCAAATCTTGGCAAGTTCGATCAGGTCATTGCCGTCCGCACCATAGCCGTGCAAAAGAACGATCAGCTTTTGGGCCGGCTCGGACGAACGAGCATCGTGGCGGGGCCCGTCAAGCGTCTGCATGGCTAGAATATCCTGTGTTGACTTGCATTGACTTACTTCCTGACAAAAAATGGTGTGTCTGCAAACGGATAAAAGCTCTAAACGTGAAATCTCATGAAAAATTGATGCCGCTTTGAAAGGCCTCATGATTTTGGCGGGTGGATCGAACTACCATATATTAGCTGTACTATAGATAGGATCTTTCTTTTTCGTTGAGATTACCCTTGGCTGCGCAGTCAATCGTTTCAGGCGAGAGGCAGCTGTTGTTTGAAGTGGCAGCGCAGGCTACCCACAAACAGATGTTTAGCTCAAAACGAAGAAAGTGTTCGTCAATTTGGCATCTTGCCGGGGGATTTCCAGCTTTCCCAGAACCAAGGAAGGGTCTATGAAGAAGATGCCCTTTCCCAATATCACCTCTTCGGAAATAAAAATATGACGATTGAAACATGGTTGCTTTTTGTGCTGGTTGCAATCGTTCCGGCCATCAGTCCCGGCCCCGCTATATTTCTGGCGGTTTCCAACGTATTGCAATTCGGGCGGTCCGCGACATTGATTTCCGCAGCGGCGAACGCGCTGGGGCTCGTCATTGTGGGGCTGGCGACTTCACTTGGCCTGGGCGCTGTAATGGCTGCTTCGGCTTTTGCTTTTACCCTCTTGAAGATTGCCGGAGCGGTATATCTGATCTGGCTTGGCATCAAATCCTGGCGGGACAAAAGCCACTTTGTCGAGAAGCAGGAAAATGGAAATGGACCACGAGGTCAGCGTCTGTTTTTCTCGGCGCTTTTTGTTTCTCTGACCAATCCCAAAGCGATCATACTGATTGCGGCTCTTTTCCCACCTTTCATTGCTCAAAACGGAAGCTTTATTCAGCAGGCTCTGATTCTCTCTCTGACCTATGCTTTCCTGTGCTTTGCAAATCACGTCCTGATCGCACAGCTGGGGGGACGTATGCGGCAGTACTTTTCCGACTTCCGGAGACTGATAATCATGCGCCGGACACTGGGTGTGGTTTTCATCAGTTTTGGTGCGGCTTTGGCTGCGGCGCGGCGATAGATTTTACGGATCGCTCAGACAGGTAGTGTCTCTCTACCCTGTTTGATCGTACGGTAGTAGGCCCAGAACACGCGGGCAGCGACCCCGCGCCAGGGCGCCCAGCGCTCTGCAATATGGTCCAGAGTCTTTACGTCAGGTCTGTCATTCAGCTTAAATCCCTGATGAACGGCATGTTGAAGAGCAACATCGCCGCTTGGAAAAATATCCGGGTGCCCTGCACAGAAGAGCAGATAGATATCAGCACTCCAGCGACCGATACCTTTGATGCAACAGAGGGCGGCATGGGCATCCTCTGCCGGTATTGTTGCGATTTTTTCCAGATCCAGACCGTTTTTCAACGCGTTCTGGATTGCCCGGATCGTTCGTATTTTTGGACGGGAAAGTCCGGCTATACCCAACTGCTCGTCACTCGTTGCAGCGAGAGTCGTCTCGTCAAACGGCTCGATCAACGGCTGCACTCTTCCCCAGATAGCGGCGGCGCTTGCGACCGAAACCTGTTGGCTGACAACGATCTGGCATAGGCTTTCCAGCCCTGCAGGACGCAGACGCAAAGGAATGTCTCCTGCCTGATCGATGATTTCGACGAGCCGGGTATCGGCCTCCAAAAGAGACTTGAGCCCCAGGGCAATCTCATTGTGGCTGACAATAACGGTGGCCATCGCTGCTGCTTTACCCCTCGCGGTGATTGCTGTTATGCCTATCTTTTCTCTGACAATCTCTATCGCGAGTCGGCATTTGAGCACACCCGTCTTTCGTTTTGCCCCCTCACCAAACGGATATCTTCATCTGGGGCACGCCTATTCCGCGCTGAAAAACTATGAATTTGCGCAGCGATGCGGCGGGCGTTTCCTCCTGCGTTTGGAAGATATCGATCAGGCTCGTTGCACGGAAGCCTACGCGCAGGCGATTTTTGAGGATCTATCATGGCTTGGGCTGACATGGGAAGAGCCCGTCCGCCGGCAATCCGGGCATTTTGAAGATTATGAACGGGCTTTGCAGTCGCTGCGTGAGCGGTCTCTGGTCTACAAAGCGACCCTGAGCCGAAGGGAAGTCCGGGATTTTGCCGCCGGTCAGCCAGAACAATCAAGCTGGCCGTCCGATCCTGATGGCGCACCGATCTATCCGCCGGAAGAAGTCATTCTGAGTGCGGAAGACAGGCGTCAGCGCGAAGCAATGGATCACAATTTTGCCTGGCGGCTCAAAATGAACGAGGCATTGGCCTGCGTTCCGGATCCTCTTGTCTGGGAGGAAAACGGATCAGGTCCTCAGGGCGAGAGGGGGGCTGTTTCCGCCGATCCGGCGGCGTGGGGCGATGTTGTTCTTGCGCGCAAGGATGTTCCGACCAGCTATCACCTGGCCGTTACGATTGATGACGCAGCGCAGGGCGTCACTGACATCGTTCGTGGATGTGATTTGTTCTGGTCGACCAGCGTCCACCGACTTTTGCAGTCATTGCTGAAATTGCCTGTGCCCCGTTACATCCACCATGATCTGGTTCTTGATGAGAACGGGCGCAAACTTTCAAAAAGCCTGAAACATACCAGTGTCCGGTCACTGCGGTCTCAAGGTGTAACGGTTAAGGACGTCAGGCGAATGATCGGCCTATAGTGAATTTATGGAATTTCAGGAGTTTTCACGGGACGCCAAGCAGTTTCAGAATAATTGTGGTGGTTACCACAGCCGCCGCCGTGGTGAACGTGATTGTGTTGGCGGAAATCGCGTAGCCTGTTCCATATCGGTTTGCGAAAATGTAGGCGTTGACACCAGTCGGACAGCCTGCTGTAACCGTGGCGACCGCAACCCACATTGGCGGCAATCCAAAAACATATTTACCCGTGATAAACACAAAAGCCGGCATCAGCGCCAGCTTGATAACTGACAGGATCAGACCGGCGGAAATGTTGCCGCGCACACCATAATTGCGCAGGCTCATGCCCAGAGAAAACAGGGCGATAGGAACCGCTGTTGCAGCCAGCTTGTCGATGATGTCACTTGGCAGACCTCCGTAAGGAAAATCAGCCAGCGAATAGAGGGCGCCGGAGACAATCCCGATAACGAGAGGGCTTGTTCCAAGATTTTTACATACCGCCCAAAGGAGTTCACGCAGAGCACGGGGATCTGAATATCCATCGACAACCGAAGCCCGCTCCATCACAAACGTGCAGACGATTGTCATGACCGGCAGATGAACGGCAAGAAGGATGAAAAGAACTCCCAGTCCCTCTTCACCGTAGACCGGTCCCACGAGGGGAATCCCGACAAGGACGGTATTTGCAAAGGCTGCAGAAATTCCTCCGATAACACCTGCACGCGCTTCTCGTCGAAAAATTTTTCTTATCACCAGCGTTCCGCAAGTCCAGGCAATCAGCGCACCGGTGAAATAAGTTGCCCAGAGTGCCCAAGGTGATGCGTTGCCGAAATCGGCTGTCACCAGCGTTCGAAATATCAGTACGGGGATAGCAATCGTATAAACGAACTGGCCAAGAGCATCGCCGATGTCCTGGCTCAGAAGGTTCAATCGGGACGTTAGGTATCCAATCCCGATGAGTGCGAATATGGGCAGGACAACGTCAATGAGTCCACTTGAGGACATTTAATCTCCGGTGGGTGTCAAACTGCCTGTTACTTGAATTTTAGGCAGCGAGGTAGAGATACCTGGTTTGCGTGTGGTTTTTGCAGTCCCTTAACGCACCAGCAGTTACCATGATACCGTCGAGGGGGTCAGTGTCTCGATGGAGACGTTGGTTTCCGGTGAAAAAAACATCAGAACTTTGTTTCGTTGGCGCATATTCCAATCTCTGTGGTCAACCAGACGATCAGATTATGAATATGGATTGGCAATGATGGACGACACAACCGAACGAGAAATGGGACAGAACGACGTTCAAGATGCTTCTGGGACCTTCGGTGCCAGCCGAATGCTGGCTGTAGCGGCACATGACTTACGTACACCGCTGGGTGCCATGATGGCAACCATTGACCTATTGGCACAAACCGATCTTGACGATCGCCAGCGATCTTTTTTGAATAGCCTGAAAGACACAAGCGAGCAGATGCGTCTGCTGGCCGATGAATTGCTTCATGCCGATCAAAGCCAGTTGCTGGCGGACCGGGGTCGGCGGAACCACAATCCAGGGGAAATGCTCCGGGCTCTGCTGGGCCTGTATCAGGCGCAATCGGATTTGCAGGGAACGCTGCTGGACGATCAGCTCGATCCGTCACTGAGTGTGATGTACATGGGCTATCCGCTGGCGTTACAGCGCATTGTCGGCAACCTGCTTGAAAACGCGATCAAGTTCACGAAAAATGGCACCATCAAGCTAACCGCTGATCTTGGTTGTCAGGGGGATCATCATACGGTGATCGTTCACGTGCGGGATCAGGGGCCGGGAATGGCGCCCCATGAACTTGAGGCGTTGTTTTCTCCGTTTTCCCAAGGGGTGGCCGGAAAAGACAGTCAGCAAGGTTCCGGACTGGGGCTGTGGATTTCATCAGGTCTTGTCAACGAACTTGGCGGCGCGTTATCGGCACAAAGTGTGCTCGCAAAAGGCACCGACATGCGGTTGGAGTTACCCTTATTTCCATCCGTTGCAGAAAATCCGGGTGAAGCGGCCGGTTCAATCGACCCTGAAGAGTACCGGTCAAGGATGACTGGAAAGTCAGTTTTGGTTCTTGATGACAATCCCACGAGCCGCGAAATCCTCAGTACTGTGCTTGAAACATTCGGAATGTCAGTTCTTTCGGCGGCGACAGCAGAAGACGCACTCGATCTCGCGGAAAAAAAGCAGTTCGATGTTTTTGCCTTGGATCTCAATCTTCCAGGGTCAAGTGGTTCTGATGTCGCTCTTCAACTTCGGGAGAGGACAGCAAATTCCCAATGTGCCTTCATTGCCCTGACCGCGGGTTTGAAACCCACTGCGATGGAAAAATTTGAAAGGGCAAATTTTGATGGTTTCGTTGCAAAACCATTTGCCGTGAAAACGTTGTTCGAGGAAGTTGGCCGCGTTCTCACCATCGCAGCCTGACAGTTAAAACGGTTGCCGATCCCGAGTGCGCAGGATTTTGTTGCATTGAGGCCAGTCAGACAGGATTAATTTCGTCTGATGGGTCTGCCGATTGTTGCATTCCTGCCGATTGAACGAAAAACACACATTCTTATGTGGACATAAGGTCTTTTCATACTGCCTTTTGCTGACGAACTTTGATATCGCATCGTTACCCCGCGAAAAAGCCGAACCCGTTTTTCCGCGTCTTCTGGGCCGGTATCCAAGGGTTCGGCGCTTTTCACCTTGATGTTCGACCGATGTGCCTGCCTATTTTCAGAGCGGGCTCTTGGCAATGTTCGCGTTAATACGATACACAGCCGGGACTTGCAGGAGAGCTGGGCTGTGTCGAACAAGGATTCCGCGAATCAAAACAGGACCGGCTTTGGGCCAGCGACTGGGCGTATCGCTGCATTGATATGTACGGCACCCGGCGTGACGATTCTGATCGGGCTACTTCTGGTTTCCCTGTTTTTTCTTGCTTTTCCTGGAGCTGACATTTGGGCTTCCGGTCTTTTTTATGCTCCCGGAGAAGGATTTTGGGTCAAGACGGTCCCTTTTTTCATCCGAATTCGTGAGTTGGGCCCTTTTCTGGTCAAGCTGGTTGCAGCGGCGTGTCTCGTCATTTTGTTGCTGAAACTGATTGTCCCATACCGAAAAGCACTGGTTGATCTGCGATGGCCGCTCTATCTGCTCTCGACCCTCATTCTGGGACCGGGATTGATCGTAAATGGACTTCTGAAAAATAACTGGGGCCGCCCAAGGCCGTGGATGGTCGAGCAATTTGGGGGCGAGTTCCCTTATGTTCCGGTGTGGGAAATCACGGACTATTGCCAGCGCAATTGTTCGTTTGTTTCCGGCGAAGGGTCAGCGAGCGCCTGGTTCTTGTCTCTTGCTTTTCTTGTACCCGTTTTGTGGCGACGGCCAGCTGTTGTTGCAATCGTGACTTTCATGATCGTCATGTCACTTAATCGCATTGCATTTGGCGGTCACTTCCTCTCGGATACATTGCTGTCCTGGGGCATAACCTTGCTGGTCATGCGAGTCAGCTACTGGGTGTTTTTCACCCATCCACCGCAGTTTTTGACAAGTGACTATCTGGAGGCGGCATTTTCCCGCATCGGGGAGAAATTAAACACCGCCACCAGGAAGGTTCTTGGCCGGTCAGGATACCTTCTGACTTCCTTTTTCTCGAAGTTTTCCCGTTGATTCCGTCCCCACCCTAACGGGCCGTCAGGATTTCCTCAATCTTGTGGACCGGATGTTTTGTCAGTTCCTTGTCGACCTCGGCAATAATCCGGCTTTTGACTTCCACGTGCATGTTTTTCCGCAGGTCTCCAAGAATGAGGGGCGGTGCCACCACGACCAACTTGTCGAATTTTCCTTTATGAGCTGCTTTGTACAGGGTTTCTGACAGCTCCTTGGCAAAGCGATGTTTTTCAAGCAAGTGCCAGTCAGTTTGTTCAGCGGCAGACTTGTGCTCCGATGGACCGTCGCTGAAGCGGCCGGGACGCGCAGATCCTTGTTCGGATGTTGCCGGATTTTCACTTTCGATAACGCGGATCATTTCCAGGTTTGGAAACTCGGCGTCGCCCTTGTTGCGCAGGAACAAGGCCCGTTCTCCATCACCAACAACTATCCAGGCATCTTGATCTATTTTCAGTCCCAGCATTATCCGAGCTCCTATGGTTCGCTCTGCAGCCGGTGATCAATGTGGCAGCAGATTATGCCACCGTCCATCAATCGACATCGCGTTGCCTTGACGTTGATCAAGAAGGAAGAGGTTCACGGAAAAAGCTGATCGAGAATTCTTGTGCCGGCTTCCTCAATCATCCCGTAAACGCGCTGAAAGCCGTCAGCCCCGCCATAGTAGGGATCGGGCACATCGATGGGTCCAAGGCCCGCTTGATCGAGAAACAAGGAAAGAGTCGCCCTACTGTCCAGTGGCTTGAGCGAAGACAAGTGCCGGAGGTTGTCATGATCCATTGCAAGTATCAGATCAAACCGAGAGAAATCGGAAACGGAAATCCGGCGGGCCTGTTGATCTGTCAGGTCTATTCCATGTTCTTGAGCGATTTCTATTGACCGCGGGTCCGGTGGGTTCCCGACATGCCAGGCGCCGGTTCCGGCGGAATCAATGTCCAGTTGACCTTGAATGCCACGCTGTGTTGCGAGGTCTCTAAATACGCCCTCGGCGAGGGGTGAGCGACAAATATTGCCAAGGCAGACAAAAAGCACAGAGGTCAAGACAAAGAGATCCCAACTGTTGAGAGTGACAGGATTATAGCGGTATATTCTTCATTCATGCCAAGCTAAATCCAATGCGAACTCATTTAACCCGGGAGATCTATATGGCCAATCGTCTGACGGAGGAAGAGCGGAAGCTGGCTCTTGTCGACCTGAAAGACTGGACCCTGGTTGAGGGCCGAGAGGCCATCGGCAGGGATTTCAAGTTCAAGTCATTTAACGAGGCATTCGGTTTCATGACGCGCGTGGCGCTTGTCGCTGAAAAGATGGATCACCATCCGGAATGGTTCAATGTCTACAATAAAGTTAACGTGATCCTGGCGACGCATGATGCGGGCGGATTAACCGAGCTCGATGTCAACCTTGCCAAAAAAATGGATCGCTTTGCAGATGCTGCATCCTGACATGAGCCGACCCCGGCCCCTCTGGATGGTCAGCCCCCTTTTTCAATCAGGAAAATGCGGATGTCGTCCTTGGTGGTTTTCTCAACCAGCCTGTGTCCATGTTCCTGACAGAAGTGAGGAAGGTCGATATCGCTCATCGGGTCGGTTGCCTGAACGCTGAGTCTTTCGCCTACATGCAGTCTGGAGAGGGCTTTACGGGTCTTCAGCACAGGCAATGGGCATATCAGTCCGCGCAGGTCCAATACCGTTACTTCATTGTCGATAGCCAAAGAAAAGCCTTTCCCAATTTACTCGCGGCCCGATAATGTTTGAGCGTCTCGTTAAACGGAGAACACACGTATGTCCAGCATCACATCCGATCCCATCGACGTTCTGTCTTTCTGGTGGCAGGCGGGGCCTGAGAAGTGGTTCCAATCGGACGATGCGTTTGACGAGGCGATCCGGTCACAATTCGGCGGGCTTTACGAGCAGGCCTTCGCCGGAACGCTGGACCATTGGGCGGAAGCGCCCCACGGCGCTCTGGCACTTGTGATTGTTCTAGACCAGTTTCCCCGCAACATGTTCAGAAAAAGCCCCAAGGCGTTTCAAAGCGATCAAAAAGCGCTGTCCGTTGCAAATCGTGCTGTCGACCGGAATTTTCATTTGGCATTTCCGGCACCTGCCCGCGATTTTTTCTTCATGCCATTTGAGCATGCCGAAGATATGGAAGCGCAGGAAAAAGCCGTTGATCTGTTTCGCGCCTATTGCGACGAGCAAGGACACCTTTACGCGCTCATTCATATGGATGTCATTCGAAGATTTGGACGATTTCCCCACCGCAATGATGTCCTGGGCAGACAGAGTTCAGAAAGCGAAATCGCGTTTCTGGCAAAGGGTGGATTTTCAGCGTAGATAGGAATTGCCATTATTTTAGGCAGAACCAATTTTTAGTTTTGCCTAAATATTAGGCAATTCGGAAGCCATGCCCATGACCGGAGCATGGGGTGGGTAACGCATTGCCGAAATTTGTATAAATAACTGATTTTATTATATTTATGTCGATTAATTCTTGTTCGGAAACCACGCTGTAAAGACTGATTATTTCAGTTGGCACGAAGTTTGAACTGTTCCTGATCCGATAGCAGTCGGCCCAATCCAAGGTCACGACAATCCGCGAGGAGTTCGCTTCGGCGAAATGATTCGCAACCCCAGGGAAAGGGAAGTTCAAACCAAATGAATATCGTGATGGCCATTATCAAACCGTTCAAGCTCGACGAGGTGCGCGATGCACTGACGGGCATTGGCGTTCAGGGGCTTACCGTTACCGAAGTCAAGGGGTATGGCCGCCAGAAAGGACATACCGAGATTTACCGCGGCACCGAATATGCCGTCAGCTTTCTGCCTAAACTGAAAATAGAAGTCGCTGTTTCGGGGGAAACGGTTGGACAAGTTGTTGAAGCCATCTCAAGCGCTGCAAAGACCGGCCAGATCGGCGACGGAAAAATCTTCGTCTACTCAATTGACCAGGCAGTTCGTATCCGCACCGGCGAAACAGACGCCGAAGCGCTTTAAGAAATATCAGGGAGCTACTGATGAAAAAAATTGTAACGCTCAGCGGATTGACAGGCACGGCAATCGCATTGATCGCTGCGCCTGCTCTGGCACAGGATGCGCCGGAATTCGCAAAACAGGCCGATGTGGCTTACATCTTTAACACGCTGCTGTTCTTGATCGGCGGTTTTCTGGTCATGTGGATGGCGGCCGGATTTGCGATGCTGGAAGCCGGTCTCGTGCGGACCAAAAACGTTTCCATGCAATGTCTGAAGAACATTGCGCTGTATTCAATCGCCGGTTTGATGTTCTGGATCACCGGTTACAATCTCATGTATACCGGCGTCGATGGTGGATTTTTCGGCTCGATTGGACCCTATTCCTTTGACGCCGTCGGCGGTGATGCTCTGGATACCGGCTATTCAACGGCGTCAGACTGGTTCTTCCAGATGGTGTTCTGCGCCACAACGGCTTCGATTGTGTCAGGGACGTTGGCAGAGCGCATCAAGCTGTGGCCGTTCCTGGTCTTCACGATCATCCTGACCGGCTTCATCTATCCTATCACGGGTTCCTGGGAGTGGGGTGCCGGCTGGCTCGACGGTCTTGGCTTCTCAGACTTTGCCGGCTCAACGCTGGTTCACTCCGTTGGTGGCTGGGCTGCTCTTGCCGGGGCGCTGGTTCTCGGCGCCCGTAAAGGCAAGTACGGACCAAATGGCCAGGTGACACCATTTCCGGGGTCTTCCATGCCGCTGGCAACACTGGGCACATTTATTCTGTGGCTGGGCTGGTTCGGCTTTAACGGCGCCTCGCAGCTTGCGATGGGCACAATTGGAGATGTGACTGACATTTCCAGAATTTTTGCCAACACAAACATGGCCGCCGCCGCAGGTGTTGTCGTCGCAATTGTTCTCACCCAGATCCTTTATAAAAAGGTGGATGTGACTATGGCGCTGAACGGTGCCCTTGCCGGTCTTGTTGCGATCACCGCTGAGCCGCTGGCTCCAAGCGTTATTCAAAGCGTGATCATCGGCGGGGTTGGTGGCGCCATAGTCGTGATTGCAGTCCCGATGCTTGACAAGTTCAAAATCGACGACGTTGTCGGTGCAATTCCGGTTCACCTTCTGGCTGGAATTTGGGGAACATTGATCGTGCCGTTTTCCAATTCGGATGCGACATACCAGGTTCAGCTGCTTGGCGTTGTTGCAATCGGGGCCTTCACATTCATCGCCTCGCTTGTGGTTTGGTTCGTCCTGAAAGCGATCATGGGTGTCCGTGTTTCCGAAGAAGAGGAAGCTCTGGGTCTGGACAAAGTGGAGATCGGTGTCGAAGCCTATCCTGAATTCGGTCAGGGATCTCAGCGCCTTTAAGGTACGGCATCTGCGCAACGGCCACCCTGATGAGACATGTCAGGATGGTTCATCAAGAGCCCGGACGTTGACCGTCCGGGCTTTTTTTCATTGGTAATAAAACCAGCAATTGACGAAAAATTAGGCGATTTCGAAAACGAAACTGATCAAAAAATACGCATCCATGCTGTGAGCCTTAATCGAACATGCCGGATTTCTCGTCAATTGCGGCTCTGGCATGCCTCTTGAATGAACAAGTGCAAAAGAAATGTCCAACATGGACACAGCACATGTATCGGGGGGCTCACAATCATGGAAACACAAAGCGCGGGTGGAGACGTATTTTTCGTTCTTCTGGGCGCCATTCTCGTCTTCGCAATGCACGGCGGTTTTGCCTTTCTTGAGGTTGGCACGGTCCGACACAAGAACCAGGTAAATGCCCTGGTCAAAATCCTGGTGGATTTTGCCCTTTCCACCGTTGCCTACTTTTTCATCGGATACATGGTGGCCTATGGCACCACGTTTCTTGTCAATGCGGCCACACTGTCCGGCGATGGCGGGACGTTTGAATTGCAGGGTCTGACTCTGGTCAAGTTCTTCTTCCTGACGACATTTGCGGCTGCGATACCCGCAATTATTTCAGGTGGTATTGCAGAACGAATGAAGTTCTTGCCCCAGTGCGTTGCGACGGTCGTCCTGGTTGCCATCGCCTATCCGTTTTTCGAAGGCATCATCTGGAACGGAAATTTTGGACTTCAGGGTTGGATCGAAGCGACGTTCGGTGCGGCGTTTCATGATTTTGCCGGCTCGGTTGTGGTTCACGCCGTTGGAGGCTGGATTGCCCTGGGGGCGGTCGTTCAACTCGGCGCCCGAAAGGGGCGGTACACCAAGGACGGAAAACCCGTTGGTATTCCGCCGTCTTCCATTCCCTGGCTTGCCCTTGGATCCTGGTTGCTCTGCGTCGGATGGTTCGGATTCAATGTGATGACGGCTGCTTCGCTGGAATCGGTATCTGGTCTTGTAGCGCTGAACTCGCTGATGGCCATGGTCGGCGGAATCCTCACTGCTGCATTGGTTGGCCGCAACGACCCTGGTTTCGTTCACAACGGCGCTCTTGCAGGTCTTGTTGCCGTTTGCGCCGGCTCCGATGTGATGCATCCAATTGGAAGTTTGATTGTTGGCGGCGTTGCCGGTGGCGTCTTTGTGTGGGGATTCGAGTTCTGTCAGAACAAGCTCAAGATAGACGATGTGCTTGGCGTTTGGCCGCTACACGGCATTTGCGGAGCCTGGGGTGGCATTGCCGCAGGGATCTTTGGTCTTGAATCTCTCGGTGGCATGGGCGGCGTAACGCTGCCTGCACAGATCGCCGGGACCCTCTTGGGAGTCGTCTATGCGAGCTTTGTCGGTTTCCTAGTCTACGGGGTGATCAAGGCGGTCATTGGATTACGTCTTTCTGAGGAAGATGAGCATCGCGGTGCTGATTTGAGCATCCACAAGATCAGTGCGTCGCCGGAAAGCGATCTCGGGCGCTGAATTCAGTCGGTAGAGGAGCGGTGACATCGTTTATCGCTCCTTGTTCTGCTCTCGTGAGCAAGTGCCTTTTTTCAAAAAACGTCGAAACACCCAACGTGACAGCTCAACCGTCACTTTAGCTGAGGGATTGAAGCCGATCGCACCAAAGTTTCAATGGTGTGACGGTGGATTTGCGGGAATTAAAGCACGACAATTCCGCGATGTTCAGCTTCGTGATCAGGCTCGACATGAATCGTGATGCGCGCGCCGGAGATCTTTTCTTTGATTGCTTCTTCAATGCGATCGCAGATCGTGTGGGCTTCATCGACAGTCATTGAACCGGGTACGACCAGATGAAACTCCATGAAGACAGCACGACCGGAATGGCGCGTTTTCAGATCATGTGCTTCAAGTGCTCCTTCGGCATGCTCGGAAATCAATTCGCGGATCATGGACAAGAGCTGCGGCTCCACAGCTTCGTCCATCAATCCTCCAACGGATTCCTTCACCAGATGCCAGCCTGACCAAAGGATATTGATACCCACCAGGAAAGCCAGGATGCTGTCCAGTTTCTGAATGCCGGTGACAATGACAAGAAAAACACCAATCAAGACACCAACTGAGGAAACGACATCCGTC
Source organism: Stappiaceae bacterium (assembly GCA_039976075.1). GTDB lineage: Bacteria > Pseudomonadota > Alphaproteobacteria > Rhizobiales > Stappiaceae > JBDWFY01. The sequence continues at coordinate 328,692 of JBDWFY010000013.1, read as the reverse complement.
ACCAAATGCTTTCCATCGGCCACCAGCGCGGGCGATCCATCCTGTCGGCCGGTTCGAATGACCAGATACGCCCAGAACCCGTTAATGACACTTGCAACCCCGTTCAGTCCCAGACCCAAGGGTGAGTTGGCAATATTCACGGGGCTTTGGAAAGACAACCAGGCTTCCCGAAATATGGATAAAGCCGTCACAACGATCATCACGCCGACGACGACGGCACCGAAATATTCTGCTTTGTCATGCCCGTACGGATGATTGGAATCCGCCGGGCGCTGTGCAAACCATACTGCAGCAAGCGTTGCAATCGATGAGGCGACATTCACTATTGATTCGAGGGCATCGGAATAAAGGGCAATGGAACCGGTATAGAGAAAAGCTGCGTATTTCAGGCCAAGAACAAGCGCGCCCACCGCGATGCTGCCCAGCGCTATTTTGGTCGTCTTAGTCAAGAACGCGCCTCGCCGGTCTTTGCTAGAGCGTATCCTGGAAAGGTCGAAGCACCTTTTCGATACGGATACGTGCCAAAACAACGTCTAAGAGCGTTTCCTGTGGCCCATGGATCGCAGGAACTGCTCTAGATGGCGCTTGTGATATTAGGATGAGATGTCCCGATGGCAGGAAATGCGCCGATTGCAATTGGCCCATCATTCCTGGGATCCGTTCATCCGGCATCCTCAACCCCGCGCCGATGCGCTCATCTGGTATCAGATATTTCTGTCAAAGCAAAACGGACTTGCCGTTCGAGAGCTGAATTGTGCACGCAAAAATACCGGGCCGCCTGTGTGAACAGGCGGCCCGGTTATGATTATAGAATCTAGGCCGATTGCGAGAGTTTTAAAGAAGCGCCGCGCCAATGATGTTGCCCGGCTCGCCGCGGCGATCGATTTGAATGATGATAGCGCAGGTATCGGCCCCTTTTTTCGTTATTTCGCTGGCCGGGAACATCAACTTCTGATCTCCGCCCTGCCACATACCGATGGGTTGGAGGCTGCGGACAACATTAGTGTATGACACCTTCCGGCCGTGATTTTCTCCCCGGCCAATCGACACTTCTTCTTCTTTGCTGACAGGTGCGAAAAAGACCGTAGCTGCTTTTACGCCATCGGGAAGAGCACCGCTGATCGCCACTTCAATGGCGTCACCGTTCATCGTGAGCTCAACGTTGACCGTGAGCGGATCAGCTGTCTTGATCGCCTGTGCGATTGCCCGCGAGTCGCTGCCTACGACATGTTGCTGCCCATTGACCACGACCTGTGGTGTATAAATGGATCGATCGCCTCGTTGTGCGGCATAGACCTGCTGCCGCTTTGTATAGGCCGGACTGGCAAATGTGTCTTTCCAGCCAAGATAGTCCCAATAGTCAACGGGAAGGGAAAGTACGACCAGTTCGTCATTCTGGGAAAGCTTGCCCATCAATTTGTCTGCCGGCGGGCAGGACGAGCACCCCTGGCTGGTGAACAGCTCCAGGACAGCCGTTGCATTGCCCGCTACTGCAGAAGTCGTTCCAACGTTAAATAGAGCAAACGCCGCTAGTCCTGTACCCAGAAGTACAGTCCGCACAATACCAATCATCGGTCTTGTTTCCTCTTCGATGCGTCCGGATTCAACAAACGGGAAAGGACGCAAATCATTGTCGCCTGTTTAAACGATAGGGTCGGATATTCCTTTTGGCCAGTCACGTTGGAGTGAGGGTTTCGTTAGATTTTCGCGCAGATCAGCTCAAACGCAGGTTGCGAGAGGGCGTTCTCGCACATCGCTTCTGAATTTAGGGTTCCTTGGACAGCGCCAGAACCTTGTTTAAACTGGGTATGAAAGTCGTTTCGTAGGATTGAGCGGTCAGAGGTCCGATATATTTGTAACGGATCATACCTTTTGGACCGACGATGAATGTCTCCGGAACGCCGTAAACACCCCAATCGATTCCTGCGCGACCCTTTTCGTCTATGCCAACGGCCGAATAGGGGTTACCCAGTTCGGAGAGAAATCCAAGGGCGTTTTCCGGTTTGTCCTTGTAGTTCAGCCCAACCAGATTGATGCGTTTATCTTCTGCCAGTCTAATGAGAAAAGGATGTTCCTGTCGACATGGCACACACCAAGATGCCCATATGTTGAGAACCGTTACTTTTCCAAGCAGATCAGCCTTGGAAAGGCCGGGCAACTGTTCTCCACCCCTGGCAAGACCGGCAAGCGGAGGCAGTTCAAAATCAGGGGCTGGTTTATTGATCAGCACAGAGGGGATCTGTCGGGGATCGTTACCCCACAGAAGCTGAAACAAGAACAAACCCGATAACGTCATAAATAATATCAGTGGCAGCAGGACGATCACGGAGATACGCGGTTTCGATCCGGCTTTAGACGCTTTTGGTGTGTCTATCGGAGTCATGAGGTTCCCCGTTTTGACTGTGCGGAGCCATCGCGTCGCGTTTTGATGCCCTGGGCTTCGAGTTCGTCAAGAATTTTCTGCTGCCGTGATCCGTCAAGCCGTATGCTGATCGTCAGTCCCAGAATGACGACAAAGCTAATCAGATAGGAGGCCAATACAAAGCCGTCATGAGTTGACAGGTTGAATAGGTCGCTGCTCATCTTTTACTCCGCTATACTGTGAGCCAGGGCCGGGGAGGCGACGCTGGCCGCCCGCATCCGTAGAGCCCTGACACGCCGGCGCAGGATTTCGTTGCGCATATTCATCATGTGCAAAGTGGCAAATAACAGCGTAAAGGCCAGCGCCATGACGAGAAGGGGAATGAGTATATCAGGGTGAATTGTCGGTCCATCCATCCGGACCACAGCGGCCGGCTGATGCAACGTGTTCCACCAGTCAACGGAAAATTTGATGATTGGCAGATTGATCGAACCCACCAGTGTCAAAACGGCAGCTGCCTTGCCAGCCTGAATGGGGTCTTCGAACGTTCTCCACAAGGCAATCAGGCCCAGATACATGATAAAAAGCACCAGCACCGATGTAAGGCGCGCATCCCAGACCCACCAGGTGCCCCACATGGGCTTTCCCCAGAGCGATCCGGTTATCAGGGCCAGAAAAGTAAAGGCTGCACCGATCGGAGCGGCGGCTTTTGCAGACACATCCGCCAAAGGATGTTTCCAGACCAGCGTGCCGATTGAGGCAATTGCCATCACGCCGTAGCACATCATCGATAGCCAGGCTGCGGGTACATGGATGAACATGATCCGTACTGTCTGACCTTGCTGATAATCCTCAGGTGCAACGAAAAAGGACAGATAGAGGCCGACCGCGAAGCAAAGGGCGGTCGCGCCGATCAACCAGGGCAAAAGCCGGTTGGTGAGGCGAAGAAATCGCGTTGGATTTGCTAGATCAATAAGAGCCATGGCGCTTTTCTAATCCCGAAAACGGTCCCTTTCAATGGCCCTCAACTGGAAGTGATGCCTTGAGAAAGGTCAATCGCCGGCATTTCTTAATGCTGCGGCGGAAGCAAAAGGGCCGATTACCGAAGAAAACAGCGTCAATGCACACAATAGCAGGAAGGGAGTCATGAAGGGCGTTGGTTCGGTTACAGCCGCATTTGCCGCACTGACTCCGAAAATAAGAACCGGAATGGATAGCGGTATGATCAAGACGGCAAGAAGGAGCCCGCCACGGCGCAACGTGACGGTAATCGCAGCTCCTATGGCGCCGATCAGCGTGAGGGCGGGTGTGCCTACCAAAAGAGTCAACGTCACAGCACCATTGGCTGCCGGGGATAAATTCAGGAAGATCGCAAGCACAGGAGCGGCAAGAACCAAAGGCAATCCCGTTGCTGTCCAGTGTGCAGCGCATTTGACGAGAACAATAAGTTCCAGCGGTTGGCCGCTCATTCTGACCAGATCAAGAGCGCCGTCTTCCTGGTCGGCAAGAAATAGCCTATCGATGCCAAGGAGTGTCGCGAGCAGTGCGCCGATCCAGAGAATTGCCGGACCAATGCGGGCCAGAAGATTGAGATCCGGACCGATGCCGAAGGGAATGACTGTAATGACGGTGAGGAAAAACAAAACACCCATGAGCGCACCGCCACCCACTCTGATGGAAAGCCGCATTTCGCGGACAAAAAGAGAGACCATTGCCGCCCTCATTGTGGAGCCTCCAGTCGCAACTCTTTTGCGTGTGAGACTTTCAGGGGCAGATGGGTGGCAGCCAGAATTATGCCGCCCTGTGCGACATGATTGTCCATCAGGGCAAGCAGCCGTTGTTCAGAGCTTGCGTCAAGCGCCGCGCTGGGCTCATCAAGCAACCAGATCGGGCGGTGGCTCACCAACAGGCGCGCCAGAGACAGGCGGCGCTTTTGGCCTGCAGACAGGTAAGCTGCCGGTATGTCTCCTAAATGATCCAGTCCCATTTCAACGAGAGCGTCGGTGACGGGTTGGGCTGGTTGCCCCATAAATTCATGCCAGAACTGCAGATTTTCTGACACTGTCAGCGCAGACTTTAAAGCATCGGAATGACCGAAATAGTGGCATTGGGAGGGAATAGAACCCTCATCCTCACCGGTGGCGGCATCATGTGCGAAATTCAGAGAGCCTTCGCTTAATCGGCAGAGGCCGGCGATTGCGCGCAGTAAACTGGATTTTCCGGCGCCATTTGGCCCTTTAATCAAGAGCGTTTCACCTGAGGCGATCTCAAAGGACACGCCTCTGAACACTTCCCTTCCGCCCCGTACACATACAAGGTCCTGTGCGGTTAACGTCTGCCTGAGTTTTGTGATGTGTTCAGTCTGCACTGAATTTCTTTCGGTCGGCATGAAGGGATTTAAAGCTTAGATTTTCAATTGGCGCGCCGGGTTATAGTTCGCTGATTTTGTACAAGCTTTGACATTTGTCTTTTATCGCGCCGTTTTTCGGCTGGCTATGGTTTTATTGAAAAGAACAGCGCTTCCATGGCAGGCCGGTTTCCAATAGCGCGCGGTTAAAACAGAAAGGTCTCGACTTTTGTATACATTTGTATATAAAAAACTGAAAATTTGAACCGGGCTGAAATTTTGGACCGTTTCCTTGACAATCGTGATCTTCAATGCGGCCTGAAACGCGTATTAGTGATCGCCTGCAAGATGTTTTTGATGTCAGATGGTTTGCAGGGTGCAATAGCGGTCTGGAATGGCTCTAAAAAATTGGCTATAGCTTCGCCTGAAAGCGTCACGGGATGTGTAGCTCTGTCCCGATGAACGCAGCAGGCCTCAAAAATTTTCACCACACAGCGCAATGTCCGTTGCCTGTGTTGAGATAAGCGCCAACGGGACAGGTCACGCGCAGGCCACTGCGCAGAAACGAAAAAAGGGATCGCCACCGTGACTGATCAATCATTAGACAGCTTCAATTGCCGAAAAACTCTTTCCGCCAGCGGAAAAGAGTATGTTTATTACTCTCTGCCAGAGGCGGAAAAAAATGGCCTTGAAGGTATTTCCAAACTTCCTTTTTCGCTGAAAGTTGTGCTTGAAAACCTTCTCCGTCATGAAGATGATCGCACGGTCACTGCAGAAGACATCAAAGCGGTTTCCCAATGGCTGGTTGAGAAGAAATCAACGCATGAAATTTCCTATCGTCCGGCCCGTGTGCTGATGCAGGACTTTACCGGCGTGCCGGCGGTCGTCGATCTGGCTGCGATGCGTGATGCGGCGGTGAAACTTGGCGGAGATCCGGAAAAGGTCAATCCGCAAGTACCTGTAGATCTGGTCATCGATCACTCGGTGATGGTTGATTATTTTGGTACCGCTTCGGCGTTTGCAATGAATGTGGAACGTGAATACGAGCGTAACGGCGAGCGTTATGAATTCCTGCGTTGGGGCCAGTCCGCGTTTGACAACTTCCGCGCCGTCCCTCCCGGGACCGGTATTTGCCATCAGGTTAACCTGGAATATCTGGCTCAGACGGTTTGGACAAAAGATATCGGCGGTGAAACCGTTGCCTATCCTGATACGCTGGTGGGAACGGATTCGCACACCACCATGGTCAACGGCCTTGCCGTTCTCGGGTGGGGTGTTGGCGGTATTGAAGCCGAAGCGGCGATGCTTGGCCAGCCGATCTCGATGCTTATTCCTGAAGTGGTTGGTTTCAAACTGTCAGGGAAACTCAATGAAGGAATCACCGCAACGGATCTGGTGCTGACCGTCGTTGAAATGCTGCGCAAAAAAGGTGTTGTTGGCAAATTCGTCGAGTTTTATGGCGAAGGTCTGGATAATCTCAGCATTGAAGATGCGGCCACTATCGCCAATATGGCGCCCGAGTATGGGGCAACATGCGGATTTTTCCCCGTCGACAAGGAGACACTCGGCTATCTCACGGCAACAGGCCGCGATCAGGACCGGGTTGCTCTGGTCGAAGCCTATGCCAAGGCGCAGGGAATGTTCCGCGAATCAGGCTCTGCCGATCCGGAATTCACCGACACGCTGTCCCTTGATATTTCTTCGGTCGTCCCTTCGATTGCCGGTCCAAAGCGTCCACAGGATCGGATTTCCCTGTCTGACGCAGCCACCGGCTTTGCTCAGACAATGGCAGATGAGTTCAAAAAAGCTGGCGAGGAACATCAGCGTGTGGCAGTGGAAGGCCGGGATCATGACCTCGGAAACGGTGATGTTGTCATCGCTGCGATCACCTCCTGTACCAACACATCGAACCCATCGGTTCTGATTGGCGCTGGCCTTGTAGCCCGCAATGCTTTGAAAAAGGGCCTGTCCGTCAAACCATGGGTTAAAACGTCGTTGGCTCCCGGCTCGCAAGTCGTCACTGACTATCTCGAAAAAGCAGGACTTCAAGTTGATTTGGATGGGCTTGGGTTCAATCTTACCGGTTATGGCTGCACCACCTGTATCGGTAACTCCGGGCCGCTGCCGGATGAAATTTCAAAAGCCGTAAACGACAACGATCTCGTCGCCTGCTCGGTTCTTTCAGGAAACAGAAACTTCGAAGGTCGGGTCAATCCCGATGTGCGCGCCAACTATCTTGCTTCCCCGCCATTGGTGGTGGCTTATGCGTTGGCAGGGTCACTCAATATCGACATTACCAAGGATTCGCTGGGCAATGATCAGGACGGTAATCCGGTCTATTTGAAGGATATCTGGCCAAGCACTCAGGAAATTACGGATCTGATCCGCTCTTCCATCACAGAGCAGATGTTCCGTGAGCGCTATGGCGATGTGTTCAAGGGCGACGAGCATTGGCAGAACATCAAGGTTGAAGGTGGCATGACCTATGGTTGGCCGGTTTCTTCTACCTACGTTCAGAACCCGCCTTATTTCGAAGGCATGACCATGGAACCCAAGCCGCTTGAAGATATTGAGAGCGCGGCAGTCATGGGGTTGTTCCTGGATTCCATCACGACGGACCACATTTCGCCCGCCGGTGCGATCAAGGCGGATGGTCCGGCGGGACAGTATTTGTCCGAACATCAGGTCTCCGTCCGTGACTTTAACTCATATGGCTCGCGCCGCGGCAATCATCAGGTGATGATGCGCGGTACCTTTGCCAATATCCGCATCAAGAACCAGATGGTTCCGGGCGTCGAAGGCGGCGTGACGATGAAGAACGGCAAGCAGGAATGGATCTACGATGCCTGCATGGAGTATAAAGAAAACAACACTCCGCTCGTTGTTTTTGCCGGAAAGGAATATGGAACTGGTTCCTCTCGTGACTGGGCGGCAAAGGGTACCCGTCTCCTGGGCGTGCGTGCTGTGATTGCGCAGAGTTTCGAACGCATTCACCGCTCCAATCTGGTGGGAATGGGCGTGCTGCCCTTTACATTCAAAGAGGGTGAAAGCTGGCAGAGCCACAATATTACCGGCAAGGAGCGGGTCACGATCGAGGGGGTCGCCGATCTCAAACCACGCCAGATGGTGAATATCGACGTGGTCTATGAAGATGGCAGCAAAAAAACCATTGAGGCGTTGTGCCGGATCGATACCGAAGACGAACTGGAATATATCAAGGCTGGCGGCATTCTTCATTACGTGCTGCGCAATCTCGTCAACAGCTGATTGCTCAGTGCGGGCCCAATCCCGTCTGTGACTCACGATGATTTGAAAGGGCTGGTTTACACCGGCCCTTTTTTCGTGCGCGGTTGGTTACGCTTTCCTTAAGATTTTTGTGAGAATTTGACTGCTGAATTTGGCTTGAGCACTTTCCACACAGACAGGATGGTCTGGGTGACAAGAGAGTGCTCCGGATCATTCTGTTGGGGCACAATCCTCTCAAATGGTTCCATTTGAGAGGATTGTGCCCTGAGAGGCCAAGCGTTTTCAGTTCTGACCAAGCCAGGAGGCGTTCATGGAACTGTCGATACAGACATCTTCCCAATCAACTCAGCTGTTGCAGATCCAGCAGAATTCGCCGTCATCCCTTTTCAACAATGGAAAGGCGGACGAAGCTGCGAAGGGTCGCCCCGAAAGCGTGCTCGATATAGCGGCCAAAAAGGCCGAAAAAGATGCGGTCATTATCGAACGCCTTCAAGATCTGACTGACCGGCTGAAGTCGCGCCGGGATGACCGGCTTGGTAATGAAGGGGATTACCGGGCAACGGCGCGCCAGGCGGAAATTGCGCGGCTGCGCGATAGTATTGAAGAGAAACCGGATGCGCGCTTTGACACTGACGTTGGTGGTTCGACCTCCATTCGCTATGAAGCTGCATCCGTATCAACCACGCGGATTGAGATTGACGGTATTGAAGCGGAGTTCCAGTCATTTCAACGCGTTTCATTCGATGGTGAAAACCTGACGGTTCGCAATGGCAGTTTCAGCAATATTGAGGGCGAGCGCGATGGTGTTTCCTTCTCATCGCAAAGCGCCTCCGTGAGCAATCTGTACATTGGCGCCCTTGATAAAGCACCGGGCGATCTGATTGACGCCTTTGCTTGACGCATGTCATCCGTTCAGGTCCCGGCAGGCAGGGTAAAATCTGCCAGAACCGGGGCATGAAATGACGTCTGAACACTTTTATCGGGTTGAAAATCGACTTCATCCGGCAGTGCGTGATTGAGAATTTCAAAGTTTGTAGCGCACTGCTGCAATGCTTCGCTGACAAGTATGTGATCGATGACCCGTGGCATGCCATGGTGCAATATTGTGTATCGCTGGTCCCGCGGCACCTTCTCGATCAGGTCGTAGAGTGTTTGTTCTGCCAATGAGGGGTTGCCGGTATCTTCTGCATCGGCCTTTGCAATGCGTATGGCCGCGCTGTCCAGATCGGCGTTGAAATCTCCTGCAAGTGCAATAAACGGCCTATCGTGACTCTGAAAAGTATCATCGACTGCTTGCCGGAGCTCCAGCGCTTGCCCGGCTCTTTTGACAGCCGATAGAAAGAATCCCTCTGCCCACCCGCGTGTCGACCGCCATTGGTTCGCTGTGAGTTTTTGCCCAGCTATGGGCGCGGCTATGGGAGCGCGCAGGTGGAGATTGAAAACATCCAGTGTTCTGTTGTCAGGTAGTGTGATTACCGTGTGCAGTATCGGCCGGTCCCAGGTGATGGGTTCTGCGCGGTCGATCTCCGGACGGTCAGTCCGTGCATTCCAGGCTGGAGGGTCGACATGACTGTGCCACAGCGAGCGGGCCTGATCGATTGGAAAGCGAGACAGGGTCAACAGATTATGCCGATCGCGTGGACCCTGACCATCGGCACGCAGGCTGAATGCCCGATGAAAATCCTGATAAGCTGTTCCCTGCAGTAACAGATCCAGGGACAGGAATTCACGCGGTCCGCCCGAACCGTGTATTTTCTGGGCATTCATTTCCTGCAGGCACAGAATATCAGCGTCGATATTGGCCAGTATGGGCCTGAGCGCGGCGATACGATCTGTGAGCGCGTCAGGTTGAAACCGGGTTTCACCAAACGATTCCATGTTGAAGGTTGCCAGACGGACCGGATATGTCAGCATCGGATCATCATCAGAAAATGCTAGGTTTCAGCGAAATAAAAATCGTAACTGCACACTTCAGTACCATGGAGATTGAGGTCATCAACCAATGCGCACCTTTTAGGAGCAGGTTGTCAATGAATAGCTGAAAAAGAAATCTTGTTTTCGTGCAATTACATCCCGCCAATTGAGCGATTTTTTAATGAAAATTCCGTCCCTTGGGCAGGAGTTTATGTACCGCTTCGACGGATTCCGCATAGTCCCTGATCAATTCCGGCTCTTCTTTCGCGGGTTTTACCGTGCGATTTGGTGGTTTGTTTTTTTCTGACAGTTCGATCACCGGATGCTTGACCTCATCGCTATGGGCGAGCGTTTCTATCTGCGGAACGCCGACGGAAAGTGTCTCAAGTGTCGGGGTGAGGTCTTCCAGACGCTCGACGATAACGTGGATCACACCCGATTCATTCTGCAGACGGCCGGATAACCGGACGAACCGGGCACCAAGAACGAGGGGTCGAAAGCGCTCGAAGACCTTCGACCAGATAATACCGTTTGCAACACCGGTCTCATCTTCGATGGTCATGAAAATCACACCTTTGGCGGATCCCGGGCGCTGTCGTACCAGCACAAGTCCGGCAACCTCGACCCAGCATCCGGATCTCAGCGTCGCAAGCTCTTCGGTGCGCCGTGTTCGCTTTTCATCAAGTTCAGCGCGGACAAAGGAAACCGGGTGTGCCTTCAGAGAAAGCCGCAGGAAATGATAATCATTGGCCACATGCTCGCCAAGGGGCATGGGAGGCAGATCAAAATCGGGTTCCTTTCTGAGGTCGGTAAGGTGTGCGACATCGAACAAGGGCAACCGCTCGGCCGCTTTTCCCTGTTCAAGTCCCTGCGCCGCCCATAGGGCATCGCGTCGGTCAAGGCCCAATGAGCGGAAAGCATCGGCTTCGGCAAGTCGTTCGATCACGCTTCTTGATAAAGCACTGCGAAGCCAGAGATCGCGCACAGAATCATACCCTTTTCCCCGCGCGGCAACCAGTTGCGCCATGTCGTCTTCTCTGAGGCCTTTTACCTGGCGGAATCCAAGCCGGACAGCGCGGTGCGTACAAATAACCTCGCGCATTTCCGAATGTCTTTTGTGAAGATGACGGGAGGCTTCCAGGCCGGGTTCGAGGAGAGTATCCCAATCAGACATGTTGATATCGATGGGACGTACTTCTACACCATGCTCGCGCGCATCGCGGATTAATTGAGAGGAGGAGTAAAACCCCATGGGCTGCGAATTGAGAATAGCAGCGCAAAAAACATCCGGATAATAGCATTTGAGCCAGCATGAAGCATAAACCAGCAGGGCAAAACTGGCGGCATGGCTTTCAGGAAAGCCGTAATCGCCAAAACCTTCGATCTGTCGGAAGCAACGTTGGGCAAAGTCTTTCTCATAGCCATTGGAAACCATGCCATCGATCATCTTTTTCTCAAAAGTGCCGATCGTCCCTACGCGGCGGAACGTTGCCATGGCCCGGCGCAGACGGTCTGCTTCTGCGGGAGAGAAACCGGCGGCGACAATGGCAATTTTCATGGCTTGTTCCTGAAACAGGGGAATGCCGAGTGTTTTGCCAAGTACAGTCCTGAGTTCTTCCTTGGGATAGGAAACTTTCTCTAACCCCTGCCGTCGCCGCAGGTAGGGATGAACCATATCGCCCTGGATCGGACCGGGACGCACAATCGCAACCTCGATGACCAGATCGTAAAAGTTGTTTGGTCTCAGGCGCGGCAGCATGCTCATTTGTGCCCGGCTTTCAATCTGAAAAACGCCAATCGTATCGGCCCGGCAGATCATGTCATAAACATTCTTTTCTTCAGCGGGAATGCTCGCAATGCTATGGGCGACACCGTAGTGGGTTTTCAGATAATCAAGGGCTTTGCGAATGCACGAAAGCATGCCAAGGCCCAGAACGTCGATCTTCAAAAGACCAAGAGCGTTCAGATCGTCCTTGTCCCATTCAATAACGGTCCGGTCCTCCATGGCGGCGTTCTGGATGGGGACGACATCGTCCAGTCGGTCCCGGGTGATAACAAAGCCGCCGACATGCTGGGAGAGATGACGGGGAAACCCGATCAACTCGCCAGTCAGGCTAACCACGGTGGCAAGCGTTTTCTCCTCGGGGTTTAACCCGGCTTCGCGGATATGTTTCTTATCCGTGGGCTTGTTGGAAGATCCCCACACAGTGCCGCTGAGTGCGCCGACCGCATCCTCGGAGAGGCCGAACACTTTACCCACTTCCCGAACGGCGGAGCGGGAGCGATAGGTGATGACCGTTGCGGCGAGCCCGGCCCGGTCGCGCCCGTATTTTTCATAAATATACTGGATCACTTCTTCGCGCCGTTCATGCTCGAAATCAACATCGATATCCGGTGGTTCGCGCCGCTCAGGGGAGATAAAGCGTTCGAACAGAAGGTCGGCGCGGCGCGGATCGACTTCAGTGATCCCCAGGCAGAAACAGACAGCGGAGTTGGCGGCTGAACCGCGCCCCTGACAAAGAATTTCTTTATCGCGCGCAAAGCGGACGATATCGTAAACGGTCAGGAAATAGGGCGCATATTCCAGTTCGGCAATCAGTTTGAGCTCATGATTGATCGTTTTTTCGACACCATCGGGCAAACCATCGGGAAAGCGGTTTTTAGTACCTTCCCATGTCAGGCGTTCCAACTCTTCCTGTGGCGTTTTGCTGCTGCCGATATCTTCTTCAGGATAATTGTATTTGAGTTCATCGAGGGAAAAGTTCAATTGTTTGAACAGACGCGCCGTCTCATCCACGGCTTCGGGATAGTCGCGAAACAGCCAGCGCATATTCTCTTCGCTTTTGAGATGTCGCTCGGCGTTTTTTTCAAGCAGACGGCCTGCTGTTATCAAAGTTTTGTGCTCGCGGATGCAGGTGACAACGTCCTGCAAGATGCGGCGCTCATGTGCATGATAAAGGGGCAGACTGGACGCCAGCAAAGGCGTCTTTTCCTGTCGGGCAAGAGCCGATAAAGCAGTTAGTCGACGTTTGTCCGATCCGCCATACCCCATATGGGCGATTAGCCGTAACGCGCCGGGGAATGCGGTTCGAATCTTTTTGATTGCCGGGCTGAGGGATTTCAGGGAGCGGTTTGAAGGATCAAGCGCAAGAGCCATGCCTTCACCGAAGTGAAGAAAATCATCCAGGGCCAGATGGCACTCGCCCTTTGGCGCCCGCAGGTTGCCAACTGTAAGAAGGCGCGTGAGGCGACCATAGGCTTCCCGGTCTTTTGGCCAGACAAAAAGATCGGGACTGCCCTCACAAAAGACCAGCCGGCATCCCGGTGCATAAGGGACCTTTGTTTCTTTGGCGGCAAGATGCGCCCGAACCACGCCGGCTACTGTGTTGCGATCGGCTATGGCAAAACCTGCCAGGTCAAGGGCTTCGGCTTGAAAAGCAAGTTCTTCCGGGTGAGAGGCGCCGCGCAGAAAGGAGAAGTTTGTTGTGATGCAGAGTTCTGTGAAGCCGGTCATGGAAAAATCCCGTGCATATACCACCGTGGATTTTCAACCTCTCGTCCATAAAGCCCTTCCCGGTAGAGCCAGAACCTTAATCCTGTATCGTCTTCAACCCGATAATAGTCCCGCGTAGGGGTGTCGGGTTCTTGCCGCCACCATTCGGCAGCAATGCGTTCGGGCCCTTCGACGCGGGTGATTTCGTGCAGAGCTTTGCGCCATCGAAACCGCAAAGGGGGGCCTTCGGGAACGGCGGCAATTGTTTCGACCGGTTCAGGTCTTTCAAACAGCCGGATCGGGCGTTCAATCGGCGCTTCAGCACCGGGTCGCGTCTCACCGCTCCACAGGAAAGCATCCTCTTTGACAAGGGCGGCAGGTACCTCAGCGGTCCGTCGCTCCGGCAGGTGTGTGTCTTGGGGTAGGAAACGCGCCACTTGCGCCATCCCGAGGCGAGCGCCCAGACGGTCGATAAGACAAGCCAGATCATCCTGAGCCAGGGTTTCCCCGGCCATATCAATCTGAGCGGGGTCCAGGCGCTGAACTTCAATTGCACCCAGACGAATGAGATCGAAACCAAACCCGGCATCCAGCTCATCGCCGAGTGTTTGTAGTTTTTCAGTAAACAGATCCAGAATTCTGACCGGCGTGCGTACGGGTCGGCTGGTGCCGACCATCAGGCGCGAAAGCGCGCCATCGACCCGAAATAATATCAGCTCAACGGCCCTTATACCCTCGTTGCGCTCTTCCAGTCGTTCGGACAGACGGGTGGCCAGCGAGAGGATCGTGCGCCGGATATCCTCTTCATAGACGATAGGTTCGGCAAATCGGCGTTCGGCCATGCAGGCGGGGACCGGCAGGCGCGGACAAATGCTGGTTTTTTCGTTCCCCAAAGCCAGGTCGAGACGGCGCATCAGATCGGAACCAAAGCGATTGACAAGCGGTGCGCGGGGACGTCCGATAAGATCACGGATCTGTTTCAGACCGGTACGGCTCAGTTCGCCTACCAAAGCAAGCTCAAGACGCAGGGCAGCGAGCGGTAAAGTTTCAAGGCCGATGCGATGTTCGCCGCTGACAACAACACCACCGTTACTATAGCGGGCAAAAGCCCATGCTGCAGCCGCTGTGTCGGCAATGGCGGCTTTGGCGGTAAACCCCTGACCCTTCAATCGAATGATCAGATCGTCAATCAGAGAGGTTTCCCCACCAAAAAGATGCGCACAGCCGCTGATATCGAGCATTAGCCCGTCCTCTCCATCCAGTGCGACAAGGGGTGTGTAGCGGTCGCACCAGTCTGCAAGGCCTGCAAGCAGCGCTTGATCAGCTTCCTTGTCGGCAGGGAAAATTTCAAGATTGGGAACGCGGGACCGGGCGTCGCTCACCGTTTCGTCCCGTTTGATGCCTTGTGTCTGGGCAAGACGGTCAATGGCGGTCAACCGCTGAGCGTTTTTGATGCGGTCCGTGACGGCAAAGGGCAGAGTCTGACTGTTTTTGCCTTCAGCCGGTCGGCCGCAGAGCCACGACCTGCCCCATCGTTGCCGCGCGATCCTGTCCGTTGGCAGGCGTGGTAGCCACAGCGACAGAAAGCGGGGTGTCGTAGAAGCGACTTTGTGCATGATCCCACTCCAAGGTAAACGTTCCGGTTCGGCCATCCCGGTTTTTATTCAGATCGATCTGCCAACGCGGGCGTCCCGGACCGGCATCAAATCCACTGAGTGGAGCCGACAGATCCGGATGGACATGCCAACGGGTCTGGGCGGCACTGGGCTCGGCCTCTGTGCCGTGACGCACCAGGAGCGCCATTGTGTTCTGCTGATGCGCTCTTAAAGTCAGGCGCCGTGTTGCTGTCAGATTAAGCGCGGGTGTCGTGCGATAAAATTCACCAATCACGACCTTGATGGCACGGTTGCCCAGACCTTCCTCCATGGCCCAAAGCCCGTCTTCACTTTTGGCTGGACTGACAACAAGCACGCGGGCCGGATCAAGTCCGAGCTGATACAGGCCCTCGGCATTCAGACGACCGGCCTCCTGGCGCAGCCCTGGATCACATACCCAGAGCAGGGCACCACCACGTTGTTTGAGAACCCGGGTGGCGAGTGCCATGGCAAAACAGGATGTGGCGCCCGCTCCGCGTGTTTCCTTGCCGATCACTTCATGCAGCGTATCAATCGCAAGCCCGCCTTTGGTAAAAGCAGCATCAAGGTGATCAATCCCGAATGGCAGCACCCCGTAAGCCAGGGAATCCTCGGGCGCATTGCCTGTTTTCCCAAACCATCCGTTCGCCTGTGGAGTCGGTTTTGGCAAGCATGTATCAGAGGAGCTTCGCCCTTCAAGGGCAGCGATCCGTTTGCGTAAACCGGCGAGGGTTTCCCTTGCCATTCATCAGGCTCCACAGCATATTCAAATATTATGTTCTCTTTTTGTTCTTATATAGATTCCGCGCAATCCATAAAGAGTCAAGCGCGTTAAACGTGTGAGAGTTCAATAAAAATAATAAAACGTGTATCTGGAAGCCCAATTAAAAAGAGACTGTCCTGCGAATCTGCGTCCACTATCGGAACGGTATTCGCAGGACAGTCAGCTTACAAGAACCACATTAATTATGGCTGGCAGGCATTATTTCCAGTGATTGTTTGCCAGGGCAACGGTTTGGAAGTTGGTCGCTATCACTTGAGAGGCCATTGTCAGGCTATCGGCATTTTTTTCATAAATCGGGCGTAACTGAGCGCGGATTTCATCATTGGGCTGCGTGTATTTCACACCCATACGGCTCATCTTTATCGCCAGTTGGAAACCTTCTTCCGGTGTCGCAGTTATCAAGGACGGTAGCCAGCTCATGATATTTCCCTTTTTCGTGCCTGATTGTGGATTGGACGCATTTGGACAATAGATATATGCGCTTCGAAGTTGTTGAGAGATGCAACCCAAGCCCGGTTGCAAATAGATGGAATCACATTGCTCGTTGCCGTCACGTCTGTTGCAGGGCATGTGCATCAAGCATGCATTTTGTCAGTTCTGGATCGAGGGCATCGCAGGTTTAGCACATAAAAATAATAATGACAATAAATATTGTTAATAATATTGTATGATTGAAATTGAAGAGAAATATTGCTAGTCAGAACGCCTGATAGACGGCAAGGCTGATGCTTGAATGTCCACGAGAAACGCTATTATTTCGCATTTGCGAACCAAAAGACTAACCGCTACGGAACTGGCGGAACAGCTGGATGTGACCCGAAATGCGGTTATCGTGCCGCTCCGCCAGCTTGAAGCGGAGGGCATCATTGAAGGGGTCGAGCGCAAAGCCAAGCGTGTTGGCAAGCCGGCGTTGGAGTATCAAATCCGGCCTGGTAAAGAGGATCTGCAATCAAAAGCATATCCCCCCTTTGCCGAAACGTTGATGCAGGTCGCCTCCGAGCAACTCAGCTGCAATCAGATCGAGTCGCTTCTCAGAGAAGTCGGCCGCAAACTGGCGGAGGAAGTGAATGTCAATCCGGACTTGAGAACCTCTGACCGTCTAAAAGCGGCCACAACCTATTTGGATAAGCTCGGCGCAGGCACGAGCGTTGAAAGGTGCGAAAACGGATCGGTTCTGCGCAGCTTCAGTTGTCCCCTGGGTCGGGCAGTCCGTCAGGAATCCTGTGTCTGCAAAGTCGTTGAGACTTTCCTGTCCGATGTAACTGGTGTTAGGGTCGATGAACAATGCAGTCGCGGAGAGAAACTTGAATGCAAGTTTCTGATTGATGTCTGAATCACACGTCTGTGCAGTATGTGCGTAACAAGAATGGGAGTTATGTCGTGGACTTCGAGAAATTTTTCGCTTCGGAACTGGATGGGCTACGCGAAGCGGGCAATTATCGAGTATTCGCCGATCTGGAGCGCCACAGGGGCGATTTTCCCCGAGCAACCCGCCATGATGCCGATGGTCAGACGAGCGATGTCACAGTCTGGTGTTCCAACGATTATCTCGGTATGGGGCAGCACCCGAAAACTGTGGCTGCAATGAAAGAGGCGATCGACAGGTGTGGCGCCGGGGCCGGCGGAACACGGAATATCTCCGGTACCAACCATTATCATATCCTGCTTGAACGGGAACTTGCTGATCTGCATCAGAAAGAGGCCGCCTTGCTGCTCACCTCCGGCTATGTCGCAAACTGGGCGGCTCTGGGCACATTGGCGTCGAAAATTCCCAACTGTGAAATTTTTTCCGACAGCGAAAACCACGCATCAATGATTGAAGGGATCCGTCATTCGCGCGCTCCCAAACATATCTGGAAGCACAATGATGTGGCTGATCTGGAACGGCTGCTCAGCGAAGCCGATCCCGCTGCGCCAAAGCTCGTGGCATTTGAATCTGTGTACTCCATGGATGGCGACATCTGTCCGATGAAAGAAATCCTGGACGTTTGTGACAGGTATGGCGCCATGTCCTATCTGGATGAAGTGCATGCCGTTGGCCTTTATGGGCCGCGTGGCGCCGGGATTGCCGAACGCGAAGGTCTCATGGATCGCATCACGGTCATTCAGGGCACTTTGGGCAAGGCGTTCGGTGTCATGGGCGGGTACATAACGGCTTCAGCGAATCTGGTTGATTTTGTCCGATCTTTTGCTTCAGGTTTCATTTTTTCAACGGCTCTGCCTCCTGCTCTTGCAGCCGGGGCGACGGCCTCCATTCAGCATCTCAAACAAAGCGACGTTGAACGCCTGAAACAACGACACAATGTTGAAACCCTGCGGCAAAAGCTGGACGCTATCGGTCTGCCGCATATGCCCAATCAAAGTCATATCGTCCCGGTCATGGTTGGCGATGCCAAGAAGTGCAAACTGATCTCGGATATCTTGCTCGAAACCTATGGGATATACGTCCAGCCGATCAACTACCCGACTGTTTCCAAAGGAACAGAGCGACTGCGAATCACGCCCAGCCCCTTCCACACAGAAGAAAATATCGATCATCTGTGCCGTGCATTGAGCGATCTCTGGTCGCACTGCGCGCTTTCGAGGGCGGTCGCCTGAACGCCTGAAATTTTCGGCACCGATTCTGAGATGACGCCCTGATTTCTGGCCGGTTGGGAGAGTGGCGTCACGTCGTGTCGCGCATTCTGGAGATGCCGGTACCACCTCACGCATCTGAAGTCCGGTACGATCAATCGCTCTCGACGTTGATTGTGCTCAGGCGGTCGATCCAAAAAGCACTGTTGGTAGCGAAGAGATCATATCCCCTTCTGGCGTTGCTTTTAATTGAATCAAGATCGGCGAAGTCGATAATCTCGCGAATGTGCAGGGTATTCTCAGCACCCAGAAATAGGCGCATTCCGAGCTTTTCTTTCAGATGTCGCGATACTTCATGGGACGGATCAGAACCATGTTCTTCGTAGCTGATCAGGCAGTCATGCGCCAGAATCTCATCAGCACCTGCCAATGCATCGATTTCAACGCCTTCGACGTCCAGCTTGAGGATAACAGCTGGACTACCCTGCTGATGCAACCAACCTGACAGACCGTTCAACGCCAGCGTTTCCACTTCAAACTGACCTTGACCTCCGGCTTCTTCCACAATGGTGCGGGCTTCATGTTTTGCGCCAAACAGTTTCACAACTTTGCCGCTCTCAGAAAAGACCGCGTTGTGGCGACAGTCGTAACGAGAACCGTTGAGCTCTGAATTTCGCACAGTTTTCTCATAATTCTGCGGGTCGGCCTCAATCGCAATAGCTGGTTTTGAGCCGTACTCGGCACTGCTTACAACGACCGACATGTAACCGAAATTAGCTCCGCAATCGATGAAGGCATAATCAATATCGGCGAAAGACTTCAGATAGGGTTCAACATCCGGTGCGTAGGGTTGCTTGTTGTAGAGCAGCACTCCCCAATATCCGTCGCCATAGGGATATTCAAAAACGGAATCTTCGAACAATCTGACCTGAATCTTCTCATTACTTCTGACAACAGATCGAACGATCCTGGATATCCATGAAAATCCAAGAAATTCGAAAGGGGCCAGCACATGAGCACCGCTGCGCATCAACCCGATTCCTATGCGCTCTGCGACGCCGGCTCCGCTGATGCGGCCGTTATGAAACTCATACTGTATCATTACAATCTCTTACGCATAAATACCCATCGGAGATGGAGACTGATAGTGCAGCAACAGTCAGACCTTGCTGCGAGAACAAACTTCTTATTTATCAACCGCACGTAAACACACCGTGAAATATGGGCTGTTCACCTACGCTTCAGAAGTGCGGTTGTCCTCAACATGAACGTAGCCGCAAAACGCGTGTACCTGTTGGATTTCGCCAATTCTTTGGCAACGAGTACGGTATTGAGAACGTATCGGGCAATTCGACCTTTCAGGGACAAAGGTACAAAAGCGCGATAAAGGCACAAACTGAAGGTTGCAAATCGCGCTTTATAGGCTTCATTTCCCCATCCAAAATCGAAAATAGGTATATTTTGGTTCGATGCTTCTTCCATAATGTGCAACAGCAGTAGATAGCCTGGAGAATATTTACCGGCCTCTTCAGAGGTATAAGCTGTCTGATAAAGAAACCAGCGGCTCTCACGACAGAGCATCAGCGTCAACGCAACCGGTTTCTCGTCAATATACATGCCGAAGACGCGCACTTGATCGCTCCGGTCTTCCATCACAGCAGTACGAAGCAGGTCGCAGAACGGTCGACTCTGAAAGATGCTCGCAGCGCCCAGGTCTTTGAGTTGCTCGGTTTTCCAATCAATCAGTTTTTCTATAGCCAGCTTTCTGTGCGCTTCAGTCGAGGCCTCCCGGAAAGTAACATCGCCCATCGACTGAAGTTTCTTGAGTTTTCGCTTCAGACTTTTGCGGCTGGATTTACCAACAAAGTGCGGAAGATCCTCTTCCCAGTTACCGCTCAGGTGGCATAGATGAGCGTTGTCAGGTTCTTCCTGCCATAGGGCACCTTTTTCGGGTAACATATCATCTTCAAACAGACATTTACGTAAATCAAAACAATCTGCATCCGAAAAAAGATGTGGAGCCTCAAGACATATGTATTCCATCAATTGGCGCGACGAAAAGAACGACAGTTCCCGATGAACGATCGGGGTGTTATAGTCGCATACATCCTGACCGGTAAACTGTACGCTTGTCAGAAGACCCGTCGAGATGCTGCACATCGGTATGGCGATAACCGGTACATCGGAAATACTTCCAACAACAACCTTTACGGATACATGGCGGTCTGCGGCAATTGATTTTGCCCAGGACTCGATCCAAATGCGGGCATGGAAGCAGGATGCCGGGCTTTCCGCAGCCTGTTCAATAAACATGTCATCGATCGCATCGGAAACGTGCCACGTCACTTGTTTCAGGAAATTTTCGGGCTCTGTTCGGGCAAGCGTGAAGGAAGAAATGAGAGCCGGAATATTCTCAGCCGAAGCGCTGGTAATCCGATCGCTTTCCGTTTGGTCGAATTTCGGGAGTATCGACTGCATTGGCCCTATTTTTCTTGTAAACGGATTTATGTTGTCGGCACAAAACTTGTTGTAGCGATGTTAGTAAAATTCCGTAAATAAAAGGTATAGTTATTCATATCCAGTAATTTAATTAAATGAAATAAAGAATTAACCATAATAAAATTCGAAAATTACAAGTTTTCATTGCAATAATTGAAGTACTATAGTTAATTTTTTGAAATATTATCAAGCTGAATTATGTGGCCGGACGCATAACTCCGCATATGAAAATGTCAACATGAGTGCAATCCCCATCCGCATATATCTGAATACGAGGAAATTGGTGCCATCGTCACAAGAAATGGTGAGTACGGAAAGTTAACAGATTTCTGGCATGATCCTGGCAAAGCAACGAAGGAATACATGTCTTGCGTCTTCTTCCCAGCAAACTGATCAGGCCACTGCTGCCGGTGAAACTGTTGAGCAGGGCAGAACCCTATCTGGGAATGGCGGACAGTATCTTTTCTTCTGATGATGATCGCGCCAGAGCCCAAAGGCTGGCGCTGATCACCTATATGGTCCGAATTTTTTCCGCCGGTCTGGCTTTCGTAACCCAAATCATCATGGCTCGGCTCATGAGCGGGCATGAATATGGAATTTTCGTCGTTGTCTGGACCTGGGTGATTGTGCTTGGCGGTGTGGCATCGCTCGGCCTGGTGACCGCCTGTGTTCGCCTCGTTCCGGAATATCTGGCGCATGAGAAATTCGAACTGCTGCGCGGTTTGCTGCTGCAATCGCGCCTCTTTGCCGTTGCAACCGCCACGTTGATTGCGGTTGCAGGCATTGCCGGGATCTATTTTTTCGGCGATGCGATCGCCAGCTACTATGTCTGGCCGTTCTATCTGGCGATGATCTGCCTGCCTCTCTTCACCCTGACAGATATTCAGGATGGCATCGCCTTATCTCAGGACTGGCATACTCTTGCGTTGCAGCCGACCTACATCTGGCGACCCGTAATGATCCTTGCCGGGATGGGCATTCTCATTCTCACAAGCTGGCAAACAAGCGCAGTCAATGTCTGCATCATCGCGATCATTGCGACCTGGCTGACGGCGATTATCCAGCTGCTGCTGGTCAATCGGAGACTGCATGAAGTAATTCAGCGCGGACCGAGGCAATTTGCGACCAAATCGTGGATAGCATTGTCTTTGCCATTGTTTATGGTCGAAGGCTTTTTCATTCTGCTTGCCAGCGTTGACGTGCTGATACTCAATTTGTTTGAAACGCCTGAAAGAGTAGCTGTCTATTTCGCGGCAACGAAAACACTGGCCCTGGTTCATTTTGTTTACTTTGCTGTTCGTGCAGCAGCGGGGCATCGGTTCTCGCGCCTGTATCATACAGGACAGCATACCGAATTGGCAAAACTGATGCAGGATACCGTGCGCTGGACCTTCTGGCCTTCTGTCGCTTGCGGCGTAACTCTGCTTTTGACCGGCTATTATCTTTTGATGCTGTTTGGGAGTGACTACACGGCCGGTTACCCGATGCTGGCGATCCTGCTTGTTGGTATTTTGATAAGGGCATCGATCGGTCCGGTCAGTTCACTGCTGACAATGGCTGGTTATCAAAAACAGATTGCGTTGGTTTACGGGACCAGTCTGGCCGCAAATATTCTGTTGAATTTCGCACTGATACCTCATTACGGTTTGAGTGGCGCAGCCATAGCAACAACACTGGCAGTACTCGTCGAAACGCTGGCCCTGTGGGGCATGGCGAAACAGAAAATGGGTCTAAATACCTTTATCTGGCAACCGGCACAGGAGAGCATACCGCAGGAAAGCACCGGCAGATGAAACAGATATCGGCCTGCAACGGTTTTCTGTTTGAAGAGGTGTCTCTGAAAGACGCACTTGACGAAAGGGAGGCATGGGAACAGCTTGCTGATCATGCGCTTGAGCCCAACCCTTTTTTCGAACCGGCCTTTCTTGAACCCTTTGCAACACACCTTGCAGGTACTGATATTGGAATTGCGCGGCTTCGCAATCCGGTAAATGGTGACCTTGCAGCGCTTGTGCCAATTGTCAGTCAACGATTGGGTCTGGGCCTCTCGGGAAAACCGGCCCGGTTCTTCAGCCACGATTATGGCCCTCTAGCTACCCCGTTGCTTCACCGGGATCATGCACACGATGCAGCGCTGGATCTTGTCAAGCGGTTGCTGTCCAAGAGATCTCTGATCTGTGCGCCTCATAGCAGAATGAACGGCCCGGTATTTGATTGTCTCAGCTGCGCTGTCAACGCAGGCAGCGCTGTTCTGAGCGTAGTCGGTCCCTATGAGCGTGCAGTACAAGACGCGCGGGGTTCAGTGGATGACTATCTTGTTCGTGCTCTTTCAAAGAAACGCCGGCGACAATATGCCAAGCAGATGCGGCGTTTGGAGGCGAAGGGCACAGTCCGGTTGGAGAGCATTTCGTCCCCAGAGCAATTGCACAGCGCATTTCAGGGCTTTTTGGCACTCGAAGCCGCGGGCTGGAAAGGGCGAGGCGGTAGTGCGCTCAGGAGCCGGCCAGATGCTGAGCACTTTGCGATGGAAATGGCGGCAGGTTTCATCGAAAAGAGGCGGATGCGCGCGGATGTCCTGACAGTCAATGAGCAACTGATTGGCATCGTGATCAACTTGCGTGCGGGCCGGGAAATCATTCCGTGGAAAATGGCGTTTGATGAAACCCATCGCGATGTATCTCCAGGTATGCAGACGCTGCTTCGAACGACTGAAGCAAATTGCCAGGATCCCGATATAGACTGGGTTGATTCTCTTACAGGGCCGGATTCTCCAACCGTCGATATGCTCTGGAAAGAACGCCGTCCGATGGGCACGCTCGTCCTGATGGCTGGGTCTTTGGGTGTTTTAAAGGGTAAACTGCTTGACTTTGATAAAACCGCGTATGACAGACTTCGGGTGAAAGCCAAGTTGTTACTGAAACGCCTTCGTTAAAACACTGCTGAAAAACGTCTAAACCGTTTCGCGTTTAAAAGTCTTGCAAAACAAGCGCATAAAAATAGATAGGGGGCGAATTAATTCACCCCTCGCTTTCTTCACAAGCCTCCTGACGCAGCAGGCGCCGGATAATCTTGCCGGTCGTTGTCATCGGCAAGGAGTCTCTAAACTCGATTTCCCTTGGGTATTCATGGGCAGAAAGACGCGTCCTGACAAACATCCTGATATCATCAGCCAAATCGTCAGAGGGGTCGATCCCATCCTTTAAAACAACATAGGCTTTAACGATTTCCGTTCGAACCAGATCCGGCTTTCCAACTGCTGCAGCTAGGGAGATTGCAGGATGTTTAATAAGGCAGTCTTCGATTTCCCCGGGGCCGATACGGTATCCTGCTGATGTAATCACATCATCATTTCTTCCAACGAAATGGACATATCCATCGCGATCCATCACGCCCTGATCGCCAGTGGTCATCCAGTCGCCGATGAATTTACTTTTCGTGGCCCTGTCATTCTCCCAAAACCCCAGGAACATGACAGGATTGGGTCTGCTGATCGCAATCTGTCCCTGTGTTCCGGCAGGAACCTCTTCACCATCACCATCAATGATGGCCACCCGATGACCCGGGACGGGCTTTCCGGTTGAGCCCGCACGCGATATCCCAATCGCACCGCAGGCGGAGAGAACAAAGTTACATTCCGTCTGTCCATAAAATTCATTGATGGTTATGCCAAGTTCCCTGCGAGCCCATTCGTAGGTCTCCCGGCCCAGCGCTTCACCAGCAGACCCAATGGTTCGGAGTGACAGATCGAACCGATTGCGCGGGTTCTCCAGCGTCTTCAGTATTTTGAGGGCTGTTGGCGGAACAAAGATATTGCGGATACCAAAATCCGCGATCAGCCGGTAGGCCTGTTCGGGATCAAATTTATCAAACCGCCTTGCAACGACTGCCACGCCAAACTGCAGAGCGGGCAAGAGAGCATTCAACAGCCCACCCGCCCAGGCCCAGTCGGACGGCGTCCAGAATCGGTCGCCTGATTTTGGAAAAAATTCATGCGCCAGCTGAAATCCTGGCAGGTGACCAGCCAACACGCGGTGACCGTGCAGGGCTCCCTTGGGTGGGCCGGTTGTGCCTGAAGTGTAGATCATCAGCGCTGGCGTATCCGGTCCGGTTGACACCGGTTCAAAACGATCATCGAGTTCGTTGAACAGTGTGGAATAGGACGTGGTTCCCTCTTCGCCTTCATCAACACAGACAATCAGATCGAGCGCCGGTAGACTGGTGCGAATAGCTTTGATTTTTCGAGCGCCAAGCCGGTCAGTAATGATAACTTTCGCGCCGCTGTCGGCCAACCGGTACTGCAGCGCATCAACGCCGAAAAGCGAGGCAAGAGGTACCGCAATTGCGCCCAGTTTATAGATGGCGAAATGCCCAACAGCCGCTTGCGGTGATTGCGGCAGGAGCAGAGCCACCCTGTCTCCGGGGCTGACATGATGCTCCGCCAGGCTTTTTGCCAGCTGATTGGAAGCGATCCGCAATTGGTTATAGCTGAATTGTTCAACGGCACCGTTGTCCTGCACATGAATGAGGGCAACTCGATCGGGATCCTGCAATGCCCACTTGTCGCAGGCTTCATAAGCAATATTGTAGGTATCCGGAATGTTCCAGCGGAAATCTGAGACCAGACGCTCATAGTCTTTGCTCTCAGGAAGAATATCCACCCTCGGAGCGTGTCTCGATTCCAATAAATCACAAGACATTCTCTAGCCCACCGTTTGGCACGTTTTCGAAACAGAAAACCGGTAACCACCTTCCTGAAAGGTCTCTGGCCTGATGAGTTTGACAACAGAGCCAATCAGATCGCTGAAGGTAGATTATACCGCACTGCAACAAATATCAAATAAGGGTTGTGTCTGAGACAGATGGGGTGTTGACGGGTCGTCACGAAGGACCGGTTAGAATCAGATTCCAGAAGACTTTATACTTGCTGCTTGATGTGTAAGCGCTGCCGATTCCCATACGTGTCGCTTTCTTGTCGAGCATGACGGCATTGTGATTCTTGGAATCACGCCACCCGGAAAAGGCTTCGGCGAGGCGCCGGTAGCCTGCGCTTACATTTTGTACCGCATGGATATCGCTATATCCAGCTTTTGCCAGTCGGCTTTTCAGTGCTCGGTCATCATCCAGAGAGCTGTTGACACTGTCCCGTTGTGCCATGTCCTGGGCTTGCTGCTTGGCGGCGGTCACCAGAACCGGATCGAGGGACAGGGGGCCGATACCGTTGTTGGCGCGATATTCGTTGATGATTCCGAGCGCGGCTTCAGGATCTACCGAGGCGTCGGATTGTTCGAGATTTACATAAAAAGCCGGCGTCACTGGTTCGCTCGGCGTACAGGCAGCAAGAATGAAACCCAGAGCAGCAAAGGTTTGGGCACGTCGATAAAACGAACGGCGGGGCATGATGGCTCAGTCTCCCTGATGTGGACCTGGGTTGCCTCTAGCAGGGCGGCTCATCGCCTCTTCAATGCGTCCGATGTCACGCAAATGAATGTCCCGTTGCGGAAATGGAATTTCTATTCCGGCTTCTTTCAGCCGTTTGAAAATGGCGAATCTGAGATCGGAACGAACATTCATCGAGTAATTCACATCAGAAAGAAAACAGCGAAGCTCGAAGTCCAGGGAACTCGAGCCGAAATCCATGAAGAACACCACAGGTGCGGGATAAGCCAAAATCCTTTCGTGATCTTTGGCGCACTCAAGTAAAACGCTTTGTACCTGCTCTGGATCTGAATCATAGCTGACCCCGACGGCGATGATAATCCGCCCTGAATCATCGTAATGCATCCAGTTTTTCACCACACCGGAAATCAGATCCGAGTTGGGAACGATGACAGATGCCCGATCAAAGGTTTCGATTTCCGTTGCCCGCACGTTGATTTTGCGAACGAAACCCTGATCGGCGCCAACGACGATCCAGTCGCCAACCTTAATCGGTCGTTCTGCCAACAGGATGAGGCCGGAAACAAAATTATTGACCACGCTTTGCAAGCCGAAGCCGACACCAACCGAAAGTGCACCGGCAACGATGGCAATATTTTGCAGATTCAACCCAATGGCCGACACGGCGATCAAAAAGGAAAGGGTAATACCCGTATATCCGACGATCGTGCTGATCGACGATTTCAGACCGATATCCATCTTGGTGCGGGGCAGCAGCCGAGTTTGGAGCCAACGCTGTATTGCCCGCGTGATGATGAAACCCAAAGCCAGAATGAGAAAGGCGAACAGAATTTCAAAAACTGAAAAATTTATGCTGCCAATATTGACCCCGATCAGCGCGCGCCGGAACATCGAAAATACATCGCGTGTATCAAGACCCCACGGCGCGAGGATCAGTATTGCAGCAACGGCAAATAACAGAATGCGGATGATGCCGCTCAGAACGACACCGACCTGCTCGATACGTCGACTTTCGGCTTGAACGAGCTGCATGAAACCGCGGCCAAAGGCGGTGTTTTCGGAAAATAGAAACAATAGCCCGTCATCGCTGAGCCGCAACAGAAGCACCAGCGTCGAATAGACGCCGATTGTCCACACAAGTTGAAGGGAAACAAACCAACCCAGCGTGATGTAACCGATCAAAGGTGCGAGCAGAGATATGACCGCACCGATAATCAGAAAGGGAGAGAGCCATCTCCAAAGAAAGTCCGCCGCTTGCTCAGGCGAGTCGGCATCGGGAATAATGCGTCCTCGCGCTGTGGTGCGAACAAGAAAGCCGACCAGGATGGCGAGGATGATTGAAACAATGCCGTCACTCAGGGTGACAATGTCCCCTTCTGCGACAAGCAAGCTGAACAACCCGAATACGGAGATGCCGAGGCCGAAAACAATCCCGGTCAGCACCACGATGCGGTACGATCTTTTGGCTGACCGGTCGTCAAGAGACAGAAGTCGCCAGTTGGGTCTGTCGCTGGCAAGCAAGCCCTGAGAAAGCCCCTGCACGAATGCAAAGAAGACGATTCCGGCGAACACGGCTTCCAGTAGTTTGTCAATCGATGGCGGTGTCAGATCAAGAGCGTTCAAACTTTCATAAAGAGCGATAAAACCGATTGTCGGAACGACGGTCGCCAGGAAGCAAATGGCTGCCGCCGAAACGGACTTATTCAGATTGCTCGGGGCTTCCTGAAACGGGTCTCTGGCCAATCGATCCAGCAAACGATAACGGACCGGCCAGACGAGAATCATGACGAGAACAAGCGATGCAAATACCGCGGTTACGCCCCAGAGGCCGAAATTATTGTGCAGTGACTTGCCCCAATCTCCGATCAGGAGATCAATAGACCCGAATACGGAAGCGCTTTGCTTCAGGCCCGTGGCCCACAGGCCGGGGCTTAAGATGCTGGGCCCGCGGCTGAGAACGTGTTCTGTACGGATGTCGCGGCGCAGACTGCTAATTCTGCTATTCATTTCCTGGGCTGTGAACGAAATCGCTTCAGCCTGTTTCGAAATGCTGGAAAGCGCCGTGAGTTCGTCTTGGAGGAGCTGTCTTTGCTTATGGAGATCGGAGGTTTCATCGACAGGTGTTTCGTCTGGAAGCGTCAGTTCCTGTATGACCGAACTCAACCAGCCGATTCGTTGTCGACGGGCTTCCCGAATGGCAGCGGCTTCAATGTCGATCTTTTCGGTTCGATCCCTTAATACACCGAGTTCCTCGTCTGTGATTTGAGCGCGATTGAGCGCAGCGCCGATGGATTGCAGCCTGACGAGAAGCGCTTTCAATTGTGCAGTATCGCGCTCGACATTGCTGGGACCTACACGATTGACCGTCTGATCTGGAGAGCCGGTTCCTTCCGGCGTCTGCCCAAAAACCGGACTGCTCATCGCAGCGCAAAACAGTGCCAATAGCAAACAGAGCGGCGCGAAAGCCTGATACCCGGCCCTAAACATTCAGATCTGCCGACATAAAATGCATTCTCTTAAAATCACGATGCGTCACCATAATGCGCTTTGATATTGAATGGAAATATCACGGCTGCAAATCGACATGACAATCCTTGCAGCGACCGGAACAGAGAATAAAACCAGGCAGGCACCTAAAAAAGCCTCCGCCGATCTGATGATTCGGCGGAGGCTGGAATTCTCGGCAGCGAAAATAGGGTTGATTCAGCGTTTGCACGCCTCAAGCACATCTTCATATGAACGAAGGCCGGTCGTCGGCGCATTGACCAGCACCGCCATGTTGCCCGGCGCATGCTGGTTTTTCCACATTTTAGTGTGGGCGGTCGGGATTTGGTCCCACGGAAAGACTTCGCTCATGCAGGGATCGATGCGCCGATCGATGACAAATTTATTCGCTTCGGAAGCCTGTTTCAAATGAGCGAAATGAGATCCTTGCACCCGTTTTTGATGCATCCATACATAGCGGGCATCCATGGTCAGATTGAAACCCGTTGTTCCTGCACAGAACACGATCATCCCGCCGCGTTTGGCAACAAAGGTTGATACCGGGAAAGTGGCTTCGCCTGGGTGTTCAAACACCATGTCGACGTTATTGCCTTTTCCGGTAACATCCCATATGGCCTTGCCGAACTTGCGGACTTCACTGAACCACTTCTTGTATTCCTCGGAGTTGACCTTGGGGAGTTGTCCCCAGCAATCGAAGTCCTTGCGGTTAATGACGCCCTTTGCGCCGAGGCTGAGCACATAATCTCGCTTGTCTTCATCCGAGATGACACCGATTGCATTGGCTCCGGCTGCGGCAGCCAGCTGAACGCCGAAGACGCCAAGGCCGCCAGAGGCACCCCAGATAAGCACATTCTGACCGGGCCTCAACTGATGTGGGGCATGTCCGAACAGCATCCGATAGGCCGTTGCCAGTGTCAGGGTGTAGCTGGCGCTTTCTTCCCAGGTCAGATGGGCCGGACGGGGCATCAATTGTTGAGATTGAACGCGCGCAAACTGGGCAAAAGAGCCGTCCGGCGTTTCATACCCCCAGATCCGCTGTGTTGGAGAAAACATCGGATCGCCGCCGTTGCATTCTTCATCATCGCCATCATCCTGATTGCAGTGAATCACGACTTCATCGCCGACTTTCCATCGTTTCACTTTTGAGCCGACCGCCCAGACGATGCCTGAGGCGTCGGATCCTGCGATATGAAACGGGCTGTCGTGAACGTTGAAAACCGAAATGGGTTCGCCCAGGGCAGCCCAGATCCCATTGTAGTTGACGCCCGCTGCCATAACCAGAACCAGCACATCGTGGCTGTCCAGCTCCCAGGTCGGGAGGACTTCGAGCTGCATGGCTTCTTCCGGTGGGCCGTGCCGGTCCTGACGGATTGCCCAAGCGTACATATTTTTGGGCACATGTCCCAATGGCGGAATTTCGCCCAATTCATAGAGGTCCTTCAATTCACCCTCCACTTTCGGTGCGTTGTCATTAACATCGCCCTTTAAAGCCGCGTTCGCCATCATCCGTCCCTTCAGATTTCGGTGCTTCAGCGTTCTTCATCATCCGGTTTCATGCATCGAATTTTGGTGCAGATCTCGTTCATCTGACCGGGTTACGTTGAAACCGACTTATATCGCACTGCAGCAGACAAAATAGTCGTTCTGAGCAATTATTGAACGCTAGAACGGTTCTGAACATTATACTATTGCTTAACTTGGCAATGGTTCTAAAAGAATATTGCATTGCAGTATATGTCGGAAATTCGATTTTAACAGGGCGTATTTTGTTCGACCTGCCGGTTTCAGCAGAATTTGGCGGCGAATCTGATCTGAAATCGATTTAGCAATTCCGGACCGTATCCCGGAGAGGGTGAAATATCTTTGTGACAAGGATACGCGCCAAAACAAAAGCTTGTAGCATTTCACGCGATCCGGTGATTGCGTAAAATGCCTTGGTTGAAAGAACGAAAGGGCGGTAGAAATGGTTAAAACCACGAGCCATGAAAGAGACAAGCCGTGGATTTTTCGTACCTATGCCGGTCATTCCACTGCCGTTCAGTCAAACAAGCTTTACAGGGCAAACCTCGAAAAAGGTCAGACCGGTCTTTCGGTAGCATTCGATCTGCCCACCCAGACGGGATATGATCCCGATGATGCGCTTGCGCGGGGTGAAGTGGGGAAAGTCGGAGTGCCGGTCTCCCATGTTGGCGACATGCGCAGCCTATTTGATGCTATTCCGCTTGAGCGGATGAACACGTCCATGACAATTAATGCGACGGCACCTTGGTTGTTGGCGCTCTATATAGCTGCTGCCGATGAGCAGGGTGCCGATCGGTCTCTCCTGTCTGGAACAACGCAGAATGATCTGATCAAAGAGTACCTGTCGCGGGGAACCTATGTGTTTCCGCCGGCCCCGAGTATGCGCCTGACAACCGATGTCATCACCTGGACTTATTCAAATATGCCCAAGTGGAACCCGATGAACGTTTGCTCCTATCATCTGCAGGAAGCAGGTGCGACGCCGGTTCAGGAACTTTCATTTGCGCTGGCAACCGCCGTTGCAATTCTTGATCGTGTGAAGGCCTCCGGCGCGATTGCCGATGCTGACTTTCCCGCCGCGGTGGGACGCATATCCTTTTTCGTCAATGCTGGAATGCGTTTTGTTACCGAGCTGTGCAAGATGCGCGCCTTTACCGAACTCTGGGATGAGATTTGCAGGGATCGTTACGGAGTGGACGATCCCCGCTATCGCCGATTCCGGTATGGTGTGCAGGTCAACTCCCTCGGACTGACCGAGCAGCAGCCAGAGAACAACGTCTATCGTATTCTAATCGAGATGCTTGCAGTCGTTCTGTCGAAAAACGCCCGTGCCCGAGCAGTTCAGCTTCCAGCCTGGAATGAAGCGCTCGGTCTGCCGCGGCCATTCGACCAACAGTGGTCATTGCGCATGCAACAAATTGTTGCCTATGAGACAGACCTGCTTGAATACGGAGATATCTTTGACGGCTCGAAGGAAATCGAGCGCAAGGTTGAGAGCCTGAAAGAGGCGGCGCGATCGGAACTGTCCCGTATCGATGCAATGGGTGGCGCGATTGCCGCGGTCGAATCCAGCTACATGAAGCAGCAACTGGTTGAATCCAATTCACGGCGTCTGGAAGCGATCGAGTCCGGAGAGCAGGTTGTTGTCGGTGTCAATCGCTGGGGTGAAAGCGAAACCTCACCGCTATCGGGTGGAGAAGATGGCGGGATTCTGACTGTATCGGAAACGGTCGAAGCGGAGGCCATTGAAAAAATCAAGGCGTGGCGATCAGAGCGCAATGATCAGGCTTGCCAGGAAGCGCTGACTGCGTTGAAGGATGCGGCCACGGGTGAGGCCAATATCATGGATGCGTCGATCGCATGTGCCAAGGCCGGAGTAACGACAGGCGAGTGGGGGGCGGCCCTGCGCGCTGTGTTTGGTGAATATCGTGCACCCACCGGCGTGGGCCGTGCCGCGCGGGATGAAGGCGGAGATGTCGTCCGCATTCGGCAATCGGTGGAAACTGTTTCCGCCAAACTGGGACGGCGTCTCAAGTTTTTGGTCGGCAAGCCAGGTCTAGACGGCCATTCAAATGGGGCTGAACAGATTGCCGTTCGGGCCCGCGATTGCGGAATGGAAGTCGTTTATGAAGGCATCCGCCTGACGCCGGCACAAATTGTCAACGCCGCGCTGGAAGAGGGCGTCCATGTGGTTGGATTGTCCATTTTGTCCGGATCTCATTTGGCGCTCGTGGGGGATGTGATGGATCGCATGCGCTCTAACGGTCTTGACGATGTCCCGGTTGTTGTCGGCGGTATTATTCCCGATGAAGACAAGCAAGCCTTGCTGGGTATGGGGGTTGCTGCCGTGTACACGCCTAAAGATTTCCAGCTGAGCGATATCATGGCCGATGTCGTGCAGATTGTTGATGGTGTCAGCGATCGTGCGGCCTAAATTATGACTTCACAACCTGGATTACATCCAGCAAAAGCGGGAACCGGTCGTTTGGTTCGCACATGTCAAAATCGAGTACTTGGCGTATGTCCCTGCAACACTGAATGACAGGTTTCAACTGTGCATGTTATGTACCTGGACCGGCGCCTATGGTTGTTTCGAGCTGCGCGGCCGCCTCGCGAAGAACAGGCAGATGGGATAATGCCTTCTCGAAGGGTAATCTGGAGATAGGGCCATGAACGGCAATTGTGGCGCAAATTCTCCCAAGAGGGTCGTTGATAGGTACTGAAACGGAGATCATCTCATCGATGAACTCCTGATCGTCAGTGCCAACCTGTTGTTGGCGGATCGTCTTCAGTTGTTCAATCAGTTTGCCGCTGTCGGTAATTGTGTTTTTGGTATAGGATTTCAGGTCAAGCGAACTGATCAGTTTCTTTCGCTCCCGCGAGGCGAGCTGACTGAGATACAGTTTCCCGCTTGCGGTGCAATGAAGCGGTACCCGCGAACCCGCCGGCATTGAAATACGCAACGGCCATGCCGTCTCCACTCTGTCCAGATAGAGCATTTCCATGCCATCGGGCACTGTAATATTGCAAGTTTCTCCCGTCTTTTCTGATACCGACCGCAAAATCAGCTGTCGTTCAAGCTGCAGCGCGCTGCCGCCAAGAATATCCATTGAGAGCGCTCGCAGTCGCGGACCAGGTCGATAACTTTTTCCGTCCAGCGCGCGCACGATGATCGAGTTACTTTCCAGCATTTCACACAGACGGTGTGCCGATGGTTTGGAAAGATCCAGCCGCTCACTGATTTCTGAATAGGAAATTGGCCATTCCGATCCCGCCACCATTTCGATGATCCGATAGACCCGAAGAAAACTATGCCCTTTGTCGCGTGCATCCATCGTACTTCAGTCCATTCTCATTTAACTGTTGCATGGCAGGCGCGGCGCGTGCGTCTCAAATAAGCGCCGGGAGGCGTATCATCTGCGCAATATGCTGTCGAGGACCTATCGATTACCGACAGTTGGACCTCACGTGTCATTTGAAAATGCCCTTCAATTAGCGCCGCCTGACTGACATTCCGTTACAGCGATGTCAGAGGTCTACAAATTACACAAAATCTACAAAAATAAGCAATAATAAAATATATTTTTCATTATTGCTTATTTTTGTAGATAGTGTATAAAGGTTGGATCTTCTACAGCTCCGTTAACAATAGTGCGAAGAGCTGCCGAGATGGCCCCTTTAGCTTTGGAAGTTTAAAGCCAATGTCAGTCGATTTTGATGGTAATGACACATATGACTACATTGTCGCCGGTGCGGGATCCGCAGGATGTGTCCTTGCTAATCGATTGTCGGCTGATCCTTCAAAGCGCGTGCTATTGCTTGAAGCAGGGGGGCGTGATTGGTACCCGTGGATCCATATTCCGGTCGGCTATTTCAAAACGCTTCATAATCCGCGCACTGACTGGAGCTACAAGACGGAGCCGGATCCTGGTTTGAACGGCCGCTCGATCGACTGGCCACGTGGTAAGACGCTGGGCGGATCAAGCTCCATCAATGGTCTTCTTTATGTTCGCGGGCAGCGACAGGATTACGACTACTGGCGCCAGCTGGGCAATACCGGCTGGGCGTTTGAGGATGTCCTGCCTTATTTCAAGCGTTCCGAAGACCAGCAAAACGGTGCTGATGAATATCATGGTGTCGGCGGCGGTCTCGCTGTCCAGAATATGCGTGCCAAACGTGAAATATGTGAAGCACTGATCGACGCGGCCGTTGAATTGGGATTGCCGCGCAACGAGGATTATAACGGCGTCAGTCAGGAGGGAGCTGCCTATTATCAGCAGACCGCCCGTAATGGACTGCGATGTTCAACGGCGGTTGGGTTTCTGAAGCCGGTCAAGAATCGAGAAAATCTCGACATTGTTACGCATGCTCTGATTGAGAAAGTGCTCATGAAGGATGCAGCAGCGATCGGTATCGCTGTTTCGCACAAGGGCGCACCGCGTAAGTTCGGATTGAAACCGGGTGGTGAGGTCATCCTGTCCGCTGGCGCGATTGGTTCGCCGCAGATACTGCAACTGTCGGGCATTGGACCCGGCGCACTACTTTCTGAACACAATATTCCGGTTCTGAAGGAATTGCGGGGTGTGGGCCAGAATCTCCAGGATCACTTGCAGATCCGAACTGTGTATGAAGTCAACGTTCCTACGCTTAATGAAGAGATCAACAATTTCTTCCGGCGTATGATGATTGGTATGCAGTATGTGTTTGCGCGGACCGGACCGATGAGCATGGGCGCAAGTCAGGTGGCGATTTTTGCCAAGACGCAGCCTGAAATGGAAGTGCCGGATATTCAGTATCACTTTCAGCCGCTGAGTGCAGAAAAGCCAGGCATTGTCATGCATCCGTTCCGGGGTGTGACGATGTCAGTCTGTCAGTTGCGCCCCGAAAGCAAGGGACGGATCGAAATCACCTCATCGGATCCGAAGGCTTATCCAGCGATCCACCCCAACTATCTTGCGACCGAGAAGGATCAGCAAACAGCCATTGATGCGCTGAAATTTACGCGCAAGCTGGTGAATACAAACGTAATGAGCCCTTACATTGTGCGCGAATATCTTCCGGGGCCTGAAGTTAAGACAGACGATCAACTTCTGGATTGCGCCCGTAATATCGCTCAGACCATCTATCACCCGACAAGTACGTGCAAAATGGGTTCGGATGATCTGTCGGTTGTTGATGAGCGTTTGAAAGTCCGCGGCATTGCAAATCTTCGCGTGGCCGATGCCTCAATCATGCCGTCAATCGTGTCGGGCAATACCAATGCGCCGGCCATTATGATCGCAGAGAAAGCCTCTGACATGATTATTGAAGACAGCAGAAAACACTGATCCCTGAGCACGGCTTCGGGCAATCAGGTTTGGTTTCATCTGCTGTCTTTCATGACGGTGTCAGTCTTGTGTTGGTGTCTAATTTGAACTGGAGAAAGTGGCGGTGACTTCAAAGGATGCATTTGCCCAAAAGTTGCAGTCGCAAATTGATGAGTGGCAGGTCCAGGTTGCCGACTATCAGCAGGCTGTTCAGCAGCACTCTGGTAATTTGCAGGCAACACATGAAAAGAATCTTGAAGCGGTCAAAATGGCATTGAAGCAGGCCATGGAAATCCATGCGCAGGTATGTGCGGCAAACGAAGATGTCTGGAAGCAGATGCAGACATCAGCGGAGAAAAATATTCATCAGCTCGCCAATGGCTGGCTGGATGTCATGACGAGTTTTCAGGTCGGGAAGTACACGCGCCGCAAGAGGTCGTGAAGCAGGAATTACAGTTGTACCGAACATAAAAAGGGCAGGTAACATGACTAAAATGACGACGGAAGAAGCCTTCATCAAGGTTTGTCAAATGCACGGTATCGAACATGCGTTCGGTATCATCGGCTCTGCAATGATGGCTATCTCGGATCTGTTTCCCAAGGCGGGCATCACATTCTGGGATTGTGCTCATGAGTGCACCGGCGGCATGATTGCGGATGGATTCACGCGTTCGACAGGCAAAATGTCCATGGCAATTGCTCAGAACGGTCCAGGCATTACAAACTTTGTTACACCGATCAAAACCGCTTACTGGAATCACACGCCGCTTCTGCTGGTTTCACCGCAGGCTGCAAACAAGACAATGGGCCAGGGGGGCTTCCAGGAAGTCAAGCAGATGGCAATGTTTGAAGAGTGCGTTTGCTATCAGGAAGAAGTTCTTGACCCAAGCCGGATCGCTGAAGTTCTAAACCGGGTTATTGAGCAGGCATGGCGTGGTTCTGCTCCGGCGCAGATTAACATTCCCCGTGATTTCTGGACCCAGGTAATCGACATTGATTTGCCGCCAATCGTTCGGCTGGAACCGCAGCCAGGAGGGCGTGAGTCCATTGTCGAAGCGGCAAAACTTCTTTCAGAAGCAAAATTTCCGGTCATTCTGAATGGTGCTGGTGTTGTGCTTGGTAATGCAATCGAAGCGTCGAAGAACCTGGCCGAAAAACTGAGTGCACCGGTTTGCTGTGGCTATCAGCACAATGATGCGTTCCCCGGCTCGCACCCGCTTTATGCCGGACCGCTTGGTTATAACGGCTCCAAAGCGGGCATGCAGCTGATTGCGCAGGCTGACGTTATCCTGGCTTTGGGCACGCGCCTTAATCCGTTTTCGACACTTCCTGGTTATGCCATGGAGTATTGGCCCAAGGATGCCAAGGTCATCCAGGTTGACATGAATTCCGATCGTATCGGCCTCACCAAGAAACTGACTGTTCCGATCCACGGTGATGCCAAGCTGGTGGCTGAGCAAATTCTTGAAAACCTGTCCGAAAGTGCAGGCAGCGCCGGTCGGCAGGAGCGCCTTGATCTGATCGCGACCACCAAGTCTCGCTGGGCGCAGGAATTGTCCTCTCTCGATCATGAAGAAGACAACGACGAAGGGATCACCTGGAACGAACGTGCTCGGGCTGCCCACCCTAATCGTCTGAGCCCTCGTCAGGCATGGCGTGCAATCCAGGCCGGTATGCCTCGGGATGCGATCATTTCCACGGATATTGGAAACAACTGCGCCATCGGTAATGCCTACCCTTCTTTTGATGAACCTCGGAAATATCTCGCTCCAGGACTTTTCGGGCCATGTGGATACGGTTTCCCGGCGATCCTCGGTGCGAAAATCGGCAACCCCGATACACCATGCATCGGTTTTGCAGGAGATGGCGCGTTCGGAATCTCCATGAACGAGATGACCGCTTGCGGCCGCAAAGAATGGCCGAACATCACAATGGTTATCTTCCGCAACTATCAGTGGGGCGCGGAAAAGCGCAACACGACATTGTGGTTCGAAGACAACTTTGTTGGAACTGAGCTTGATCAGGATGTATCCTACGCCGGAATTGCAGAAAGCTGCGGCGTAAAAGGTGTTCGCGTCAGCACAATGGAAGAGCTGACCGAAGCGCTCGCCAAATCATGTGAAGAGCAGGCAAACGGCGTCACGACCTTTATTGAAGTTATCCTGAACCAGGAGCTGGGAGAGCCGTTCCGTCGCGATGCGATGAAAAATCCTGTTGCCGTTGCGGGCATCGATCCTGCCGATATGAAGCCTCAGCCTTCAATTCGCTAGGTTTATGAAAAGTTGTAGAGAGGGACTGCCCAAAAGTCCCTCTCTACATGACTCTAAAATGCTCTATATAACCCGGTAGCAGAACCACAGCTGCATCTTGAGCTGTTTCAGGCATTGGGATGTTTCCTGCATTACGTGTGTTCATGAATTTGTTTGCCGATATTGAGCGTCAAACAGTCATGTGACTGGGGTATCAACTGACAATGCCGGCATATCAAAGGGAACCGTTTTTTCAACCGTTTCAGGCCAAAAACCTGTTGCCGTTTCGCAATTGGGTTGGCCGGGTCAACCGGCAGACACTGCGTGACGATGCAGCTGCTGCGTTTACAAACGCTGCCGTCGTTTTACCGCAAGCCATAGCATTTGCTGCGATTGCGGGCCTACCACCCCAGTATGGTCTTTATACCGCGATGATCACACCGGTGATCGCAGCTCTTTTCGGTAGTTCCTGGCATCTGGTTTCGGGTCCCACGACGGCGATTTCCGTTGTGATATTTGCCACGGTAAGCAACATCCACGAACCGGGAAGTGCGGCCTATATTCAGACGGTTTTGAGTATCACGCTTCTTGCGGGGCTCTTTCAGCTTTTAATGGGTGTTATCCATTTGGGGCAGCTGGTGAGTCTGGTTTCCCATTCGGTGATGGTCGGGTTTACCGCTGGCGCTGCGGTTCTCATTGCGCTCAGCCAAATCGCAGGCTTTCTCGGCCACTCCTTACCACGACCTGAAGAGATTGACGCTTTTCTCGTGGCAATCTGGAAAGCGGCGCCCGATACCGATCCCTATGTTTTCTCAATCGCATTCGGCACCTTGGCTGTTGCAATTCTCATCAAGAAGTTTCTTCCAAAATGGCCGAACTACCTGCTGGCACTGATCATTGGAAGCGGATTTGCCTATTTAATCGGCGCGCGCGAGCAGGGCGTTCAGTTCGTCCAGGCGGTTCCTACAGGCATCCCGCAGTTTTCGGTACCTGCGTTCTCGCTTGATATCGTACGCGACCTTTCTTCGGGCGCTTTTGCGTTGGCACTGATCGGTCTGCTTGAAGCGGTCTCGATTGCCCGCGCCGTTGCCATTCAGTCCAAACAACCACTTGACAGTAATCAGGAGATAATTGGCCAGGGCCTGTCCAATATTGGCGGATCATTCTTTTCTGCCTATCTCGGATCTGGGTCGTTTACCCGCTCGGCACTGAACTACGAGTCCGGAGCCAAAACGCCGATGGCGGCCATCATGGCAGCTGTTTTCCTGTTGCTCATTCTGTTGCTGATCACGCCGTTTATCGAGCTTATCCCCATTCCCGCAATGTCTGGCCTGATTATGCTGGTTGCGTGGAAACTGATCGACTTCAAAGAAATAAAACATATTCTGACATCGTCGATGTCGGAGACGGTCATTTTGCTTGTTACCTTCTTTGCGGTTCTGATCATCGATCTTGAATTTGCGATCTACTCCGGTGTCGTCCTGTCTCTGTCGGTGTTTCTGCGTCGTTCGATGCGCCCCGGATTACCGATCAACGTGCCAAATGCCAAGGTATCCGGTCGGCCGTTTATGAGCCCGATTTTGTGGAATTTGCCGGAATGTCCTCAGGCAGTCTTTGCCCGCCTGCAGGGGTCACTTTATTTCGGTGCCGTGGAGTATGTGGAAAAAGAGTTTCGCCGACTGGAAAAAGAGCGGCCGGGTCAAAAGCATTTCGGTCTGATGCTGGATGGCGCTGTTGGTGTCGATCTTGCTGGTGCTGATCTGTTGATTGAGGAAGCAAGACGACGCGAAGAACGCGGTGGTCAGCTCTACATCGGTGTCCGTTACCCGCCAATTCGTCGACAACTTGCTCAATTCCATGTGCCCAGAGGAATCGGACGGGAGCATATTTTCCGCCGGAAGGCGGAAATGGTGCCCAAGCTCGTCGAAAATCTTGACAAAAATATCTGCGCGACCTGCACAACCAGGGTTTTCCGGGAATGCCCGAAGGCACCTGATTTCCTCACCGACGAGGAGCGCGCGACTGGCAAGGTTGATACCAAATTGGAGTAAGTATTGAATTCGCAAGTTAGAATTCGAATGGTATCTGTTTGTATCTCAACAAAAAAGGGCGCTGCTGTGGGCGCCCTTTTCTACTGGTTAGCAATTGCGAAACAATTTTCGCGACCACTTGATCGCGTAAAATACGCGCTATCTATATCAATCAGCCGTTGGCGATGTACTGGCCACCATTGATCGTCATTACAGCGCCGGTCATAAACGCGGCGGCGTCAGAAGCAAGATAGGTGACTGTTGCTGCAATCTCATCTGGTTTACCCAGGCGTCCAACTGGAATGCCGCCAATGATACTCTCAAGCACTTTTTCCGGCATGGCAGCGACCATGTCAGTGCCGATATAACCCGGACAGACACAGTTTACGGTAATGCCTTTGAAGGCATTTTCCTGAGCGAGTGCTTTGGTAAAACCGATTACGCCGGCTTTGGCCGCGGAATAGTTGGCTTGGCCCATCTGGCCCTTCTGGCCGTTAATGGATGAAATATTGATAATCCGACCGGAGCCGCGGCCGCGCATGCCTTCGATAACCGGGCGGGTCATCGTAAACATGGAATCCAGGTTCGTGGACATAACGGCACGCCAATTGTCGAAGCTCATTTTGTGGAACATGCCGTCCCGGGTAATCCCGGCATTGTTGACCAGCACTTCAACCGGACCCAACTCAGCTTCGACCTGAGCAATCCCTGAAGCGCACGAATCCGGGTCAGCAACATCCCATTTGTAAACGTGGATTCCGGTTTCCGCTTTAAATGCCTCGGCTTTTTCTGTGTTGCCGGCATAGGTCGCCGCGACCGTATAGCCTGTTTCCTTGAGACCCTTGGATATAGCCTCACCGATCCCGCGGGTTCCACCCGTGACAATCGCTACCTTACTCATGATGGTTCTCCCCGAATTTTCTTACTGGCTGTCGACATGAACACTCTCAGAGGTTCGACAGAGATTGTCTTTAGTGATGGGTAACGCAATGGCCGGTCATGTAAGCCGCCATTGCACCGTGATATTCAGCGTAGGATCAAACGCCTTCCAGGCACATTGCAACACCCATGCCGCCACCGATGCAGAGCGTCGCCAGCCCTTTTTTGGCGTCGCGTTTTTGCATTTCATGCAGCAGGGTGACCAGAACACGTGCACCGGAAGCACCGATCGGGTGACCGATCGCAATGGCACCGCCATTGACGTTTACGATGTCTGTATTCCAGCCCATATCCTTGTTGACAGCGCAGGCCTGTGCCGCGAAAGCTTCGTTGGCTTCGACCAGATCCAGATCGTCCGCTTTCCAGCCCGCTTTCTCAAGTGCCTTGCGCGATGAAGGTATCGGACCTGATCCCATGACTGCAGGGTCAACGCCTGCTGTCGCCCAACTTGCAATCCGTGCAAGTGGCTTCAGCCCTCGACGCTGCGCTTCCTTTGCAGTCATCACGACGAGTGCAGCTGCACCATCATTGATGCCCGATGCGTTAGCCGCGGTCACCGATCCGTCCTTGGCAAACGCGGGGCGCAGCTTGGCAACACTGTCAAGCGTCGCGCCATGACGGATATATTCGTCATCTACGATAACTTTTTCGCCCTTGCGTTCCTTGATCGTTACAGCTGTGATTTCATCTTTGAAACGACCGGCTTTTTGCGCGGCCTCAGCCTTGTTTTGCGACGCAACAGCAAATTCGTCCTGTTGTTCACGGCTTATCTGCCACTTCTGCGCAACGTTTTCAGCGGTTTGACCCATGTGATACCCGTTGAAGGCATCCCAGAGGCCGTCCTTGATCATGGTATCGATCATGGAATAATCGCCCATCTTCACACCGGCTCGCAAATGCTGGCAATGTGGTGACAGGGTCATGTTCTCCTGGCCGCCTGCGACGATAATATCGGCATCGCCGTTGGCGATCTGCTGCATGCCGATTGCGACTGTTCTCAAGCCCGAACCGCATACCTGGTTGAGTGTCCAGGCTGTGGCGCTGGCAGGAATACCGGCTGCAATGGCTGCCTGGCGGGCCGGATTCTGGCCGGACCCTGCCGTTAAGACCTGTCCGAAAACCACCTCGTCGACGTCGGAAGCATCAACTGAAGCACGCTTGAGAGCTTCGCTGATAACAAGTGCGCCCAGGTCTTGCGCCGGCGTTTTTGCAAATGCGCCGCTAAAGGAACCAACCGGCGTGCGGGTTGCGCTGACAATGACTATATCGTTGGAATCGCTCATACTAGACCTCCGCATTGAGCATCCGGGTTCGGAGCTCACAGGCGGTTATTTCCTGGTACCTTGTGAACTCAACCCACAGTGTGAATACAGACGCAGTTATGTCCTAAGTCAACCGGGTAGAATGCGTATTTTGCCGGTAATTCGCCCAATAGGTAGTGTGTTTGATGTTTTCGGGCGAATTAACCGGTTTTGCACCTGCAAAATAAAACTATGGTATTCGCGCTCCAACTTGGATTATCTTTGCGGCGATACTCAAGAGTGAGCCCAGTGGTCCGAGACTTTGAACTTTTGAAGAACTTGCGGATACTAGTGTGACCTGCAAAGTCTGCGTGTTTGGAAAATTTGAGAGATAATATGGCCAAGACCGACGAGCCGACAGTTATTAAAAAATACGCTAATCGGCGCCTGTATAATACGGGAACCAGTACCTATGTCACCCTTGAGGACTTGGCTGTTATGGTCAAAGACGAAGAGGATTTTATTGTCTTCGATGCGAAGAACAAGGATGACATCACTCGTTCGGTTCTGACGCAGATCATCTTCGAGCAGGAAAACAAAGGCCAGAACCTTCTCCCCATTGCTTTTCTGAGACAGCTGATTCGCTTTTATGGCGATAGCATGCAGGGGCTGGTACCGAGCTATCTTGAATACTCGATTGCCTCGCTGACCAAAGAACAGGACAAGATCCGGGACCAGATGTCCCAGGCGCTGGGCGCCGGTGCGCTTGAAGCCATGGAAGATCAGGTTCGGCGCAATACCGAAATGTTCGAACGGGCGATGAAAATGTTTACCCCATTTTCTGCTTCGCCAGAGAACGAAGAATCTGCATCGGAATCTGAAAAAGAGAAGTCTGACAAGTCTGACCTCGACGATCTCAAAAAGCAGCTTCAGGACATGCAGCAGAAAATCAACAAGATTGCAGGGTCGGATTCCTGATCGATTAGCCGCAATCAGGGGTGAGCTGTACGGCCAGAATTCCGGCAACGGCGCAAGCTTCATCATTGTCGGAGTTGTCGCCGCTGATGCCAACGGCACCCAATATCCGCCCCTCATCATCTTTTGCGATCACACCACCTGCGACAGGGACCAGCGTTCCACCGGCAACGCCGTTCAATGACTGGACGAAATGCGGCCGTGTTTGTGCGTTGGCATCCAACCACCGTGTCCCTGTGCCGACAGCCAGCGCTCCAAAAGCTTTGCCCGTTGCGATTTGCGGCCTCATGATGGACGACCCGTCTTGACGTGAGAGGGCGATTGCATGCCCTCCGGCATCAAGAACCACAACGGTCAGCGGCTTCAAGCCGAGCGTCTTGCCTTTAGCCAACGCTGCCTCAATTATGGTTTGTGCGTTCTCGAGGGTCAGTTGTCTCATCGTGTTTTTTCCGCCAAACTGTGGATTTCATGCCATTGAGCATGGAAGAACAACTGGGTAACAAATCTGCAGGTTTTGACCCAATAGAAAAAAATAAAAACACTTTTTCCAATTTGGAAAAAATAAACAGAAAGTACAATCTGTGGAACGAAATTTTCAACTGCCCGGACGATCGGCGGTTTTTGCCAATCGTGAGATGGCCGCAACTTCCCACCCGCTTGCAACTCAGACGGCCCTTGATGTTCTTAGGGAGGGAGGCAATGCCGTCGACGCTGCTGTCGCGGCATGCGCTGTGCAATGCGTGGTTGAACCTCACATGACTGGGATCGGCGGCGATTGCTTTGTGCTGCTCGCCGAACCGGATGGTTCGCTATACGGGCTGAACGGGTCAGGCCAGGCGCCTGCAAACATCACATCAAACAAAGTAACCCCCAACGAGCTGGGTCAATTCCCTCCTGATTCCATACATACGGTTACCGCCCCGGGAGCCGTTCGGGCTTGGGAGTCAATTCTTCACTCCCACGGCCGCACGTCGCTGGCAACTGTACTTCAGCCCGCCATCCGGTATGCCGCAGAAGGCTTCGCTGTTGCACCCCGCGTTGCCTCCGATTGGCGTGGACTGACGAAAAAACTGGCTCGGGACGAGACCTCTCGTCGTCTTTACCTCATTGATGGTCAAGCGCCAATGGCCGGGCAGCGGATGGCTTTTCCCGAATTGGCAGCAACGTTGCAGACCATAGCCAAAGATGGAGCCG
Source organism: Stappiaceae bacterium (assembly GCA_039976075.1). Lineage (GTDB taxonomy): Bacteria > Pseudomonadota > Alphaproteobacteria > Rhizobiales > Stappiaceae > JBDWFY01. Next base: position 284,482 of record JBDWFY010000013.1, on the reverse strand, counting down.
ACGCTTTTTACTCCGGTGCGATTGCCGCTGATATCGCGCAAACAATAGGCCACTATGGCGGATATCTGGATGAAAATGACCTTGCCGCTGTTCAAGCCACACCGGTTGATCCGATCGCGGGTGACTACAGAGGAACGACCGTGGTGGAATTGCCACCGGGGGGCCAGGGGATCATCGCACTTCTCATTTTGGCAATCCTTGAAAGATTCGATATCGGCACTCTGGATCCGGAAGGCCCCGAACGGGCGCACCTTGCTCTGGAAGCGGCCCGCCTGGCTTACTCTGCAAGAGATCGGTTATTAGCGGATACCGGTGCGATGACGGTCTCACCGGGTGACCTGCTGACACCGGATTTCATCAGTTCTCTGGCGGCGCGGATTAATCCCGATGCTCGGCTTGAAAAAATCGATCCAGCCCTTGTGTCACCCAACTCAGATACCGTTTACATTTCAGTGGTGGATGACGAGGGCCGTGCCGTTTCATTTATCAACTCACTCTATGGCGGATTTGGCGTTGGGATCTGCACGCCAAAGACCGGGGTGATGCTGCAGAACCGGGGGGCGTGCTTCTCTCTTGAAGAAGGGCATCCCAACTGCCTGGCACCCGGCAAGCGACCGATGCATACGATTATCCCCGCCATGGCGCTCCGCGATGAGAAACCCTGGTTGTGTTTTGGTGTGATGGGGGGTGGATACCAGCCCTGCGGTCATGCCCATGTTATCAGCAATCTCGTCGACTTTGATATGGACCTGCAGGCGGCCCTTGACTCACCACGTCTATTCTTTGATGAAAACAGCCATGTCGTTAAGACTGAGCAGGGAGTTCGGGAGGCAACAATCTCGGGATTACAAGGCCGCGGTCACACCGTTCAAATGACCGAAAATCCGCTCGGCGGGGGTCAGGCAATTATGTTTGACCGGAAAAATACCGGTCTTGTGGGTGCGTCGGATTTCCGCAAAGACGGATGTGCGATAGGTCGATAGTTTTACAGACAGAGAGGCAGACGAGTGGAGGGTACTTGGTCAGTACGTCCACTGTTAAACCGAACGTTGAATTATCATCCCTTGGGGTAGGTATCCATTTATCGCGTCTGTTTCCCTGTACCGATCAAGTGTGTGATTGGCATCGGCGCGTCGGCGAATCCGTGTCTGGGGAAGATCGTGATAGGTCGCTATAAGATGCGTCAGAAAAGGTGCATGTGCATGCGCTTCCGAGCGAAAGTTTTCTGTACGCTCTTGTGCGACACGGGGAAGAGGGACCAGTGCAGTTGTCGACTGGCGACCCCTTTGGCGTTCAGTTGATGAACCGGAATCGCGCGTAGCCGATTTGGGTTCAACCCGCCTACCGGTTTCATAAGTCGATCTTCTGGAGCCAATTGATGCGATCATGTTTCCTCACGCGGCCACAACTGAATTTGCAGACCAATACTGATATGGGTAGCAAAACTCAGGCCGAAAAGTAAGGATTTGTTAACTTTTGGAAATCACCGGCCAGTCAGGCGCGGGACTATCTGTAAGACATTGAATTTATTTGATTAAAATTTTTATCAAGTTTGAGTGACGCATGAATTTGCGCGTGATTGCCTGACGTTTTAGCCCCGAATCCAAACGGCCAGGCATCAAAACAAGGCATATTCAAAGTCAAACTGTATCAAAATCGGTCACCTGACCCGAACGCGACGTCTCTTCTTGCGCCATGGATGGAAATGGTAAATCCGGCAACCACATCGATCAGCGCAATTAGTCCAAGAAGGAAAAAGACCGAATGTGCAGCACCTTTGATGGCGATGAATTCGATCAGGTAGGCAATGAACACCAACAGGGACAGCATATGGTCGATCACCGTTCCTGCTCCCGGCCGGGTTGCTTTGAGAATTTCAATGAAAAGGCAAACAAGACCACCGGCAATAAAAACATCGGCAACAGTCATGACCCAGGTTACGCCTGACACCATCGTCAACTGCAGCACCTGCGCGGCCAGAGGATCCTGTCCGGAGAAGGACGTGAATCCAAATATCATTGCGTTGAAAATCGCAAAGGGAATCAACGTCAAGGGGATTGCGGTAATGACTGACATGTTTCAATCCGAAATTTATTGCGGGAACCGGACACAGCCCGGAGATGCACTATCGACTTGTACGACCGTAATCATGGCATGAAAAAGGCCGGCAAAGCCGGCCTTTTTAAAAACGCTCACATCTTGAAAGCTTTGATCTGAAACCAGGGTAAATGGTGTGGGAAGATCAGGACGACAGGGTTGCCGTACCAACTTCATCAAACCTTATACAGAGTCCTTTGGTTCCAGAATTTGACGACCGCGATACATTCCCGATTTCAAATCGATATGATGCGGACGACGCAGTTCGCCTGAATCCTTGTCTTCGACATAGGAAGGCTGCTTCAAAGCATCCGCAGAGCGGCGACTGCCGCGTTTCATGCGGGAGACCTTTTTCTTTGGAACGGCCATTATTTTTCTCTCTATCGTCTGGAATAACCCGAACAGTTCGGGGCCGGCCAAACCGGATCCAAACTACGCGTGATTTTCTGAATGGCGGCTCTTATACCGGCATTATTGGTGGAATGCCAGCCCGGTTTGCGATTTTTTACATGAATCTCTACCGGTATCAGTTCGACACCTGCAGGCATTGAAGATAGGCATCACTCCCTCGCATGCGCCGTTGGATGATTTCGGCATGGCGCGTCATGGTTCGGGACGGTTTTGCCGGATTTCTGAGAAACGGATTTGGCAGTGCCGCAGCCAGTAGGGCAGCCTGGCGTTCTGTCAGCGATTTTGCCGATTTGCCAAAATAATGCTGGGCTGCTGCGTCGGCGCCAAACAGGCCGTCTCCCCACTCCGCGACATTGAGATAGATCTCAAACGTGCGCGGTTTTCCTAAAATAACATCGAGCCATAAGGCCAGGGGCAGCTCGAATGCCTTGCGGACGTATGAACGTCCGTGCCAAAGAAACAGATTTTTCGAGAGTTGCATTGTGATCGTGCTGGCGCCCCGTGGACGTTCGCCTTCATCCAGCACTGCAATCTGCCTTTCAAGCGCACCCCAGTCCACACCGTTATGTTCGCAAAAGCGGCCATCCTCAGACATGATAACCGCTCTTTTCAAGTTCTGTGACGTGTCGGAAAGCGGGCGCCAGTTGCTGTTTACCGTCTGACCGGTGACAAAACGGACCATCATCAAAGTGGAAGGAGGATTGATCACGGCATAAGCCACCGTCAGGGCCAGCGGCAAACCAAAGACGATCAGGCACATCAAGACAATTCTACGCAACGAAAAAATGCGTCTCAACGGCCCTTTTTTCCTGCTCCGTGCCATTTTGCTCCGAAAACCGATCTCATGCTGGATTTAATGGACGTTGCTTAGAATAAAATATGGCCAAAGGGAAATACCTGATCGGCAAGAATCGCGTCTGCGGGAAGATTCGACGAAAATTTGAGGTGGAGAAATGGATTTGTAAAAATGGACTTTACTTTCCGAGGATGATATTGACACTATGTCAAGTTGCGGGAGTTCAGCTATAAATGCTCAAACAAAAATCCGATACGCGCACTCGTATTCTGAAAACAGTCTGGAAACTGATGGAAGAAAATCGGGGCCAGGGTGTCCGCATGTCGGACATTGCCAAGGCTGCCGGTGTTTCCCGACAGGCCGTATATTTGCATTTTGATGACCGCGCCGATCTGTTGATTGCGACGACACACTATATGGACGAAGTGCTCGGCGTCGAGAAGCTACTTGAGCCCTCACGCACGGCGCTGGACGGAGAATCAAGATTGCGGGAATTCATCATTGCGATGGCGCATCACTATGCCAATATCCAGGGCATGGCGCAGGCATTACTGGCGATCAAGGAGACTGATGCAGAGGCGCGGATTGCCTGGGACGAACGGATGGAAGCCATTCGCCATGGGTGTGGGGCGGCCATCGACATGATTGAATCAGAGGGCAGATTGGTTCAGGGCTGGACCAAGGACGTGGCTACGGACCTGTTGTGGTCGCTGCTTTCTTTCGAAAGCTGGGATCGCCTGATCAACGGATGCGACTGGAAAAATGATGAGTACGTTGCCCATGTGCAGCGTTTGGCGGAACATGGATTTGTTGCAGGACAGAAAGATTCTTCCCAATCTGCTTGACGGACTGCTGACAATGGGGATAACGCAGGCCAACTGATCGCCTGCCCGAATGGCCGGCCCCCAAATTCGGATGACTTCCTTGCCCGATCGATTTTTAGAAAATCTCACTGAGGTGGCCGGCGCGGTTGAAAGCTGCCTTGACGGGCTGCTTTCACAAAACAGCCTCGCAGATGAAATCGTCCGCCCTGCGCGCTTGCTCGAGGCCATGAGGTACGGTGCTCTTGGTGGAGGAAAGCGTCTGAGGCCCTTTCTCTTTGTCCAGGCTGCCGCCCTATTTGACGGCGACCCCGATCGCGCACTCCGCGCAGCCTGCGCTCTGGAGTGTATTCACTGTTACAGCCTGATCCATGATGATCTACCGGCAATGGATGATGATGATGTCCGGCGTGGCCGCTCAACCGTACATAAGGCATTCGATGAGGCGACTGCCATTTTGGCAGGCGATGGTTTGTTGACGTATGCCTTTGATATCATGGCAAACGAGCAAACTCATCCGGATCCCGAAATCCGGATGCAATTGACTTCCGGTCTGGCCCGTGCCTCCGGGATGGGCGGGATGGCGGGTGGACAGATGCTTGACCTAGATGCCGAGGGGCATCAGCACAATGACGAAACCATTCGCCTGATGCAGGCAATGAAAACCGGCGCCCTCATCCGCTTCGGGTGTGAAGGCGGTGCCATTTTCAGTGGCGCTTCGGCCGATGATATCGACAGTCTTCGGCGCTTTGGTCAAACCATCGGCCTGGCCTTTCAACTTGCCGATGATTTGCTGGATGTGGAAGGCGAAGCGACCGTGATAGGAAAGGCAACCGGAAAGGACAGCGAGCGCGGCAAGGCTACGCTTGTGTCATTGAACGGTGTCGACTGGACACGTAAAACTCTCAGGAGTTTGGTCCAGCAAGCGGAAGAAATCCTCTCGCCCTATGGAGACAGGGCGGATTTGCTATGTCAGACAGCGCGATATATCGCTGATCGCCGGTCTTGACACCCAGCAATGCTTGGCGCGTAGACACTGCGGTCCGTCTGACCTTTCATCGCACCAGTGAAACTCTCGTACGTTTCAGGCGCATGAATTGCGCCAGGTCCTTTTGGCCGCCTGACCTATGTGCAAATATGCTTCAACGTTTGCAGGACACTCGCTAGTCGGTTTTGACATTCCGACCGAAGTTTGGCGCGTCAGTTTCCTCCCCGGCGTCAATGATTGACCGTCGGATGCTGCGGGTGCGGGTAAACAAGTCAAACAGTGTATCTCCGTCGCCCCAGCGCACCGCCCGCTGCAGTGCCGACAGATCTTCGGAAAACCGGGCCAGCATCTCAAGGATCGCTTCCTTGTTATTCAGGCAGACATCACGCCACATGGTCGGGTCTGAGGCAGCCAGGCGCGTGAAATCACGAAAACCTGCTGCTGAATACTTGATGACCTCGGACTGGGTCACGGTTTCCAGATCATCGGCCGTTCCCACAATATTGTAGGAAATCAGCTGTGGCAGATGCGACGTGATAGCCAGTACGAGATCATGATGAGCCGGTTCCATGAAATCGATTTTTGATCCGCATGCCTGCCAGAATCGGCTGAGTTGATCGATTGCTTCGGGCTCGGTTTTCTCTAGCGGTGTCAGAATGCACCAGCGGTTCATAAACAGTTCGGCAAATCCCGCATCTGGGCCGGAATGCTCGGTTCCTGCAATCGGGTGTCCGGGAACAAGATGAACACCTGCTGGAATATGGGGATGCATCTGGTCGATGACCGATTGTTTTACCGATCCCACATCGGTGATGATCGCGCCGGATTTCAAAGAAGGGGCAATCCACTGTGTGACAGCTTCGCATGCACCCACAGGTACACACAGGATGACCAGATCTGCGCCTGCAACGGCTTCGCCGGCGTCAAGAAAATACCGGTCGCCAAGAGTGAGTTCTTCAGCCCGATTCAACGTGGATTGGGATCGGCTGGAGATGTGAATTTCGCGGGCGATATTTCGCTTGCGAACAATTTGCGCAAGGGATGAGCCAATCAGGCCGATACCAATCAGGGCGATGCGATCAAACAGAGGGTCGGTCATGTGAACAGGGCGGCTTTCAATTCTTCATAAAGGCGGTGAGGTGCTCAACGACGGTACGGTTGGCCTCTTCTGTGCCAACGCTCATGCGCAATGCATCCGGTAGACCATAGCCTGTAACCGCGCGCAAAAGGCATGCTCGCTCGGATAGATAGCTATCGGCATCCCTGGCTGTTTTTCCGGTTTCATCGGGAAAATGAATGAGGATAAAGTTGCCAACGCTTGGCGTTACATCCAGCCCCAAAGCGCCAATTTGTTCGGTGAGCCAGTTTAGCCACTTATTATTGTGACGAACGGCAGCCTCAATGAATTCCCGGTCTTTGATTGCGGCAATTCCAGCGGCGATGGCGGGTCCGGAGACATTGAATGGTCCGCGAATGCGATTGAGGACATCGATGATGTGAGTCGGCGCATAGGCCCAGCCAAGCCTCAGACTGGCCAGGCCGTGGATCTTCGAAAATGTCCGCGTCATAACCACATTATTGGACGTGGAAACCAGTTCGAGTCCGCTTTCGTAATCGTTGCGCCTGACATACTCGGCGTAGGCCGCGTCAAGAACCAGAAGAACGTCATCCGCCAATCCTTGATGAAGCCGCTTGATTTCGTCAAATGGTAGATAGGTGCCGGTAGGATTGTTTGGATTGGCGAGAAATACAACCCGGGTTTTTGGTGTTACGGCCCCGAGCAGGGCATCCACGTCAGCAGTCAGATCTGTTTCAGCTGCGATCACCGGAATTGCACCGGCAGCACGAATTGCAATCTCATAAACCAGAAAACCGTGTCGCGAATAAACCGCTTCATCACCGCTACCCAGATAGGCATAGGCCAGGAGATTGAGCAATTCGTCCGACCCCGCACCGCAAATCAGATTGTCAGCATTGAGACCATGTACATCGGCAATAGCCTGTCGCAATTCAGTTGCTGCACCGTCAGGGTAGAGTTCCAGTTTTTGTGCAATATTCGCATACGCAGCTCGGGCGTTCGGGCTTGCGCCCAGTGGGGTTTCGTTAGAGGAAAGCCGATGAAGCTTGCCGCTTCCTGTCACTTTATGGCGGCCGGGCACATAGGCGGCGATATCCGAAATCCCCTCACGTGGACGCGGACGGCCGTTATTTCGAAGTTTTTTTGTCATCTGAAGCGATCCTTGACGTCGGTTCACCGGCACATCAGGAAGAATTGATTTCTTAATTTGCGAAGCAAACCGGCTGAGCAGGCGCCCATTCATAAGAAAGCACGGACAGGAAATCAAAAGAAAACGTTGACAGGGCGAATTGCTAAACTCTAGCTAAGCCACCATTTTTTGGTGTGATCAGTTATCCCATAGAAATTTTGAGCTTGGGGATTTGTTGCGGCGGGCCATGACGATACGGGAAAACGGAGATGCTGGTGAGGCCAGCGCCATCAATGAGGTGCGGGATCGTGAGTCCGATTGCCCTTCGAGTCTTGTGCACACGTTTTCGAAGGAACAACCGCTTCATCTGGATGCGGGCGTTGCGCTTGCTCCCTGGCAGATCGCCTATCAGACATATGGCGATCTGAATGAGGATCGTTCCAACGCGATCATGATCTGTCATGCGCTCACCGGCGATCAATATGTCGCCTCTACCAGCCCGGTTACCGGAAAACCCGGCTGGTGGTCACTGATGGTTGGTCCGGGTAAACCGATAGATACCGATCGGTTCTTCGTCATTTGTACCAATGTGCTGGGCGGATGCCTTGGGACCACCGGACCGGCATCGATGAACCCCGCAACGGAAAAAACCTACGGACTTGATCTGCCGATTGTCACCATCAGAGATATGGTTCGGGCTCAGGCAATGCTGTTGGACGCGTTGGAGATCGAAACTCTATTCTGTATCGCCGGCGGTTCAATGGGCGGCATGCAGGTGCTGCAGTGGGCTGCGGCTTATCCGGAACGGGTTTTTTCAGCGCTGCCGATCGCTGCAGGCGCCCGTCACACCTCTCAAAATATTGCCTTCCACGAGGTTGGGCGGCAGGCGGTGATGGCCGACCCGGAGTGGCAGGGCGGAAAATATGCCAGCACCGGCACGCGGCCGATCAAAGGCCTTTCGGTCGCAAGAATGGCCGCCCATGTCACCTACATGTCTGAAACGTCGCTACATAATAAGTTTGGCCGCAATTTGCAGGATCGCGAGGAAATAACATTCGGACTGGATGCGGATTTTCAGATCGAAAGCTACCTCCGCCACCAGGGAATGACGTTTGTCGACCGATTTGATGCCAACGCCTATCTCTACATGACCCGGGCGATGGACTACTTCGATCTTGCAGCCGACTTTGACGGATCGCTGGTCAAGGCTTTCATCGGAACGCAAACCCGGTTCTGCCTGATGTCCTTTACATCAGACTGGCTGTTTCCCACACCGGAAAGCAAGGCCGTGGTGCGAGCGCTCAACGCGGCAGGGGCCAACGTTTCCTTCGTGGAAATTGAGAGTGACAAAGGGCACGATTCCTTTCTGCTGGACGTGCCGGAAATGTTCAAAACGGTGCGCGGATTTTTGATAGGTGCTGCCAACGCACGCGGTATTGAGCCGCCCCTGGCGGAGGGAGCGCGTTAAGATATGGCCGAAGAAATTATAGAGTCACGTGTCGATTTTCGCGTCGTGGGCGATCTTGTCGCTCCTGACAGCCGGGTTCTGGACATAGGCTGTGGTGACGGCATGCTGCTGGAACTGCTTCAGATGACGAAGAACGTGGATGGACGTGGCATGGAGCTGTCACAGGCGGGCGTCAACGGCTGTGTTGCTCGGGGACTGTCCGTCGTGCAAGGAGATGCTGATAGTGATCTGGTCGACTACCCCGATGATGCGTTTGACTTTGTGATCCTGTCGCAGACATTGCAGGCAATGCGTGCACCGCGGGACGTTCTTGAACAGATGCTCCGTATCGGCAGCAATGTTGTTGTTTCGCTGCCAAATTTCGGATTTTGGCGTAACCGGATACAGATGCTGTTTCGTGGCCGCATGCCGATGACGGATTACCTGCCCCACAGCTGGTACGATACGCCAAATATCCACTTTTGTACCATTCGCGATTTCGTGGAGTTATGCCGTGAACTGGATGCAAAAGTCGAAAAGGCGGTCGCGTTTCAGCCAAACGGGCAGAAGGTGCCTATCGCGATGCCTTGGTGGATTCTGAATCTTGTTGGCGAGCAAGCGGTTTTTCTGCTTCGCCGTTGAATCCGACATTTCCTCCGGCTGCAAATGCCGGTTTGAAAACACCTGTCGGTCGCCGTTTTTTGGCAGATACCGCAAGCCCGCGTGGCGGGATTTGCTTTTGAGCTTCCACAATCACAAGACCACCGAAGCGTGGCCAGAAACGACTGCCAAGCCGCTCGAACGCGCGATTGGAACGCAGTATCAGCGGACGATTCGTCGGTGGCACATGCAGTAACGTTGCGCTGTTGCCGGGTTGGAAATCACAGCTTGTCAGCAGCGCATTTATTTGACTGCGCGTATAGGGATGCCCATAGCCAAAAGGTGAGGATTCAGTTCTGGACCACAAGCCACGACGGTTGGCCGTAATTGTAATCAATCTGCCGGCCGGAGCGAGAATTCGCCAGACCTCCCGGAGCATGGACTGAGGATCGCTGGTCATATCCAGACCGTGGACAATCAGCACATTATCCACAGAGGAGTCCGAAAGCGGCAGCGAATCTTCTTCAGACAGATAGGAGAGGTTTCGTCCACCTGGAGGCCAGTTGATGACCCCTTGGGCAGCGGGCATGCAGGCCATTACCCTTTCCGCTTCCCCCAGAAAACGCCAGAGGTAAGGCGTCGCATAACCGATACCCAGAACCCGGCGATCATCCAGGGTCGGCCACAACAACCGGACCCGATCGCCGACAGTCTGCCGGACAAGGCCGCCCAGCGGCTGATCGTAAAACGATTTCAGATGTAAGACGTCCAGATACATAGATTGGACCAATCCTAAAAGTTTTTCGTTCAGGCTGCACGTTTCCGGTGCTGAAACAATGCACAACCACAATCATGCCGCCCGGTAGTAACACTCGGACAAGAAAACCGGATGAACTCCAGTCGTAAACCGGAATATAGGGATGACCCTATACATACTGAACTGATTTTACGCCAAGAGATCAATTTTCGGTAAAGGCAAGTTTTGGAAATGTTGTTCGCAAGTGTTTTGCATCGGCGGTAATGGAATGATACCTGTCCTTTTTAGAAGAGGATGATTGACCATGCCACACTTTCAGATTCACCAATTCAATTGCCTTCAGGATAATTTTGGCGTTCTTGTTCACAACGAAGATGATGGCACAACGCTCGCTATCGATGTGCCCGAGGCAGGACCTGTTCTGGAAGCGCTTTCGGCAAAGGGCTGGACTCTCAGCGATATACTGATCACTCATCATCATGCGGATCATGTTCAGGGCGTTGCGGAAGTGAAAGAAAAAACCGGTGCGCGCGTCTATGCACCGGCACAAAGCGCCACGCGCATCGGTTCGGTCGATACGGCTGTTCAGGATGGCGAGGCGTTCCAGATCGGTGAAATCAGCATATTGCCGATCGCCACACCCGGACACACGCTGGATCAGATTTCCTATTATCTTCCACAGGCTAACGTCGCATTTACCGGCGATACGCTGTTCGCTCTTGGGTGTGGTCGGATTTTTGAAGGCGACGCTGGGATGATGTGGTCATCTCTAGAACGGCTGGTAAGAGAGCTGCCCTCCGATACCACTATTTATTGCGGCCATGAATATACCCTGGCAAATGCCAAATTTGCTGTCACTGTCGATCCGGAAAATCAGGCACTGCGGGCGCGCCTTCAGGAAATTACGCAACTACGATCCGCCGATGCGCCAACATTGCCCACAACCATGGCACTTGAACTGGAGACCAACCCGTTCCTGCGACCTCAGGATCCGGCTGTTCAGAAGGCGCTCGATATGACGGGTGCAGCGCCGCAGGCCGTGTTTGCGGAGATTCGACGGCGAAAGGATAATTTCTAGGCATGACCCAATTGTCGAGCAACATGAGCGCAGATGATGTGATTGCTGCGCTTGATCTGCTGCCTCATCCTGAGGGTGGCTGTTACGCCGAGACGTTTCGTGACAGTGAGCCTGCCGGTCAGCGCGCGCATTCGACGGCAATTTATTATCTGTTGCGGGAGGGTGAGCATTCGGCGTGGCACAAGGTTGACGCCGTTGAAATCTGGCATTGGTATGCCGGCGCGCCGCTATCTCTCAGTCACGCGTTGGATACAGGGCCGGCCAGTAATCATATTCTGGGTCCGGGCCTTGCGGACGGTCAGAGACCTCAGGTCATAATCCCTCGGAATGCCTGGCAAAGCGCGCGCAGTCTGGGTCAGTGGACGCTAGTGGGTTGCACTGTTTCGCCTGGTTTTGAATTTGAAGGCTTTGTCATGGCACCGGACGGCTGGGCACCGGACGGCTGGGCACTAGACGGCTGAGCACCAGACGGCTGAGCACCAGGGAACTGACGGAACACTGTCTGAAAAAACCTGATTTCCTGCACCAAACCACCAGTTTGGGCATGTGCAGCCAGAGCATCAGCCAAATGGCCTCTTGCGCTTACGGTCAATCTGACTAAATTGCGCGCCAATCCTATGAAATTCAAAATAGAAAAGCGAATGCGAGCCAATGGCGCATGGTGAGATAAAGAAGGTTGTTCTGGCCTATTCCGGTGGACTGGACACATCGATCATTCTGAAATGGCTTCAAACAGAGTTTGGCTGTGAAGTGGTTACCTTTACTGCCGATCTGGGGCAAGGCGAAGAACTTGAACCGGCACGCCGCAAGGCTGAAATGTTGGGAATCAAGGAAATCTACATTGATGACCTGCGCGAAGAGTTCATGGCTGATTTCGTATTTCCCATGTTCCGCGCCAATGCTGTTTATGAGGGCGTTTATCTGCTCGGGACATCGATTGCCCGTCCCTTGATTTCCAAACGATTGATAGAGATTGCCGCTGAAACCGGCGCGGATGCAATTGCCCACGGCGCGACGGGAAAGGGAAATGATCAGGTTCGATTCGAGCTTGCCGCCTATGCGCTCAACCCCGATATCAAGGTCATTGCTCCATGGCGCGACTGGTCCTTCAAGTCTCGGACCGACCTGCTAGATTTTGCTGAAAAACACCAGATTCCGGTGCCTAAGGACAAACAGGGCGAAGCCCCGTTCTCGGTTGATGCCAATATGCTGCATTCTTCCTCGGAAGGAAAAGTGCTTGAAGACCCCTGGGAAGAAGCGCCGGAATACGTCTATCAGCGAACGGTTTCGCCGATGGACGCACCGGATCAGCCAACAGATATCACGGTCGGATTTGAGCAGGGCGATGCGGTTTCGCTTAACGGTGAAAAACTATCACCGGCAACGCTGTTTGCTAAACTGAACGATTTGGGACGGGACAATGGGATCGGGCGTCTCGATCTGGTTGAGAACCGTTTTGTCGGGATGAAATCACGCGGCGTTTATGAAACACCGGGCGGCACAATCCTGTTATCGGCGCACAGAGCGATGGAATCGATCACGCTTGATCGGGGAGCTGCCCATCTGAAAGACGAGTTGATGCCCCGTTATGCTGAATTGATTTACAATGGTTTCTGGTTCTCGCCGGAGCGTGAAATGCTTCAGGCGGCCATTGACCACAGTCAGAAAAATGTCGCCGGCGAAGTCCGCCTTCAGTTGTACAAAGGCAATGTCAGTGTGACGGGCCGCCAATCACCGCATTCGCTTTATTCCGAGGAACTGGTCACCTTCGAGGACGATCAGGGAGCTTATGATCAAAAGGATGCAGCCGGCTTTATTAAACTGAATGCACTGCGGCTTAGAACTTTGGCCAAACGAAGAAACAGAGATTAGAATTTAGCGATTCTCGGATCGTGACTGAAAGCCGCCGTTGAGGCGGCTTTTTTGTTAGTTCAAGGAATTGATGTAAGCGATAACATCCGCAATTTCCTGCCGGGATAGGTTCAAATTCGGCATCGGTGGGTGAGGGTCAATGAGAAATCCGGTCAGATAGTCATTGCTTTTCAAAGGATTGCCCGCAATGCTGGTAAAACTGGGTGCATCGGCACTTGCTGTTGTCTGTTCGGGAGTAACCACATGGCAGGTGGCACACCACTGCTTGGCCAATTTTTCACCATTTTTTCCATCACCCTTAGCCTGAACAAGTGTGGCTAGCGATAAGAAAACCAGGATCGATAACGCTAATCTCATTCCACGTTGACGCATGCCGGGCTCCACTTTGTTAGGGTCCAATTTTCTCCCGCACCAGAAGGCGGGAGTGAGAACACTAGAAGATATAGTCAGATCTGCATTGCGGAGGATCAATCATGTATTCATCACGTTTAGCTTCATTGTGTTTTGCTGCTGCAATCGCGACATTACCCCTTTCAGCATGGGCGCAATCCACCCCCATTATCTCAAGCAAGGATCGGTTTCATCCGGTTTTGGCAAATAGCGGGATGGTGGCCAGCCAGGAAGCGCGTGCGACGGAAGTCGGCGTTTCAATCCTGGAAGCCGGAGGCAACGCGGTTGATGCCGCTGTTGCGGTTGGGTTTGCACTGGCTGTGACGTTGCCGCGTGCAGGAAATCTGGGCGGCGGAGGTTTTATGGTCATCCACGATGCCGAAAAGAAAAAGACAGTCGCAGTGGACTATCGGGAAATGGCGCCGGCGGCGGCTTTCAAAGATATGTTTCTGGATGACAAAGGTGAAGCCGATTCGGCTAAATCAAGATTTTCCGGCCTGGCCATCGGCGTCCCTGGCACCGTTGCCGGCATGGTGAAAGCCCATGCAGAGTACGGAAGCGGAAATCTCACGCTTGCGCAGCTGATTGAGCCTGCCATCAAACTGGCTGAAGAGGGAATAGTGGTTTCCGATGACCTGGCGAGTTCACTTGAAAGAACACAGAAGCGATTGTCGGGCGACCCCGAAGCAGCGCGGATATTCTACAAAGCAGATGGTGGACTGTATAAGGTTGGCGACACTCTCAAGCAGACAGATTTGGCTGGTTCGCTGAAGCAAATTGCAAATGTCGGATCGGACGGTTTTTACAAGGGAGCGATTGCAGAGGCAATTTCTGCGGCTGTGAAGGAAGCCGGTGGAGAGATGACCGTCGCGGATCTGGAGGGGTACGAAGTCAAGGAGCGTGAACCGGCCACGGGCACCTATCGAGGGTATGAAATCGCATCGATGCCGCCTCCAAGCTCCGGTGGAACGCACATTGTTCAGATATTGAACATCCTGGAAAATGCGCCGATTGGCTTCATGCAGCAAAATTCAGCCGATACCATTCACTACATGGCGGAAGCCATGAAACTTGCCTATGCCGACAGGGCGGAGCATCTGGGAGATCCGGATTTTGGAGAAATTCCGGTTAAGGGTCTGACATCAAAAGAATATGCAAAGGAACTTTTTAACGGCATTTCGCCTTATCGCGCGATGCCTGCTTCAGAAATCGGACCGGGCGATCCTGCACCTCACGAAAGCAACCAGACAACGCATTTTTCCGTCATCGATAAGGATGGCAATGCGGTGTCCAATACCTACACTCTGAATTTTTCATATGGGGTCGGTATCGTTGCCAAGGGAACAGGCATTCTCTTGAACAACGAACTGGATGATTTTTCTGCCAAAGCAGGGGTTCCCAACGCCTATGGACTGATTGGGGGTGAGGCGAATGCAGTCGCACCGCGGAAACGGCCTCTGTCATCCATGAGCCCGACAATTGTCTTCAAAGACGGCAAACCCTATATCGTGACAGGTTCTCCCGGTGGCAGTCGGATTATATCGACCACTTTGCAGGTCATCATGAACGTTATTGATCATCAGATGAATATCGCTGAGGCGACAAATGCAGTGCGCATTCATCACCAGTGGTTACCGGATGAAATCCGGATCGAAGAGGGGCTGTCGAGCGATACGATCAAATTGCTGACGGAGCTTGGCCATACCATCGAGGTAAAGAATGCGATGGGATCGACGCAATCCATCATGCTCATCGATGGCAAGTTGGCAGGCGCCTCTGATCCCAGGCGGTCTGGGTCGCTTGCAGCAGGCTACTGAGACGAGCGAATATAATCAGCGGGTTGCCGGGCGTTCTGCGCGTTTGTGCAACCCGAATACACGACATTAGGTAGGTTACTCGGGGGATTACATGCACATTCTCGTCATTGGCGCGGCCGGTATGGTCGGCCGAAAGTTGGTGGACCAGTTATGCGTTGAAGGTCATGTTGACAATCAGCCGATCACCGCAATGACGCTCTTTGATATTGTGGAGCCCCCCCGACCGAAAGCCGCATGGGCGGTAACGACACGTGCCGGAGATTTATCCGACCAAGGTCAGGTGGATGCTCTGGTGTCACATAAACCGGATATCATTTTTCATCTGGCGGCAATTGTGTCAGGCGAAGCGGAGCAGGATTTTGATAAAGGATATCGGATCAATCTGGACGGGACCCGGTACCTTTTTGATGCGGTGCGGGCTCGAAACTACATGCCGCGCATTGTGTTCACATCGTCGATCGCCGTGTTCGGGGCCCCATTTCCCGAATCCATAGAAGACGAGTTTTTATCTGCTCCACTGACTTCTTATGGTGTTCAGAAAGCCTGTTCTGAGCTTTTGCTGATGGACTACTCTCGAAAGGGTATTTTTGATGGCATTGCATTGAGATTGCCGACGATTGTGGTGAGACCAGGCAAACCAAACAAAGCTGCTTCGGGGTTTTTCTCAAATATCTTGCGTGAACCACTGAACGGAGAAGAAGCTGTGTTGCCGGTTTCTCGCAAGCAACGCCATTGGATGGCCAGTCCTCGAACCGCCGTCGGTTTTTTGCTTCATGCCGCTACATTGGATACCGGCAAGCTCGGTAACCGACGTGCGCTGACCATGCCTGGAGTATCAGTCACCGTGGGAGAAATGATGGATGCGCTTGAGAGAGTTGCGGGGCCGGGACGGGTGGCGCTGATCCGGGAAGAGCCGGACGACCTGATCATAAAGATTGTCGAAGGGTGGCCTCAGAATTTTGAAGCCGATCGGGCACTTGCGCTGGGGTTCGAAGCCGATCCATCTATAGACGCCATTATCAAAACTCATATTGAAGATGAATTGGGCGGGTCTCTGTCGTAACAGTGTTTCGACTTTTTGTGATACGTAAAGAAACGAAACAACCTCCCGCTGGGGAGGCTGTTTCCGTTTACTTATGGTCGACCTGATTGATCAGTAACCCCAGCCGAATCCATAGCCATAGCCGCAGACTTTGCGCTTCACCCAAATGTGGTGACCGTGATAATTGCTCCATTTGCGGAATTTCTCAAAGTGACAATTACGACCACCATGGCCCCAATGTCCGTGACCCCAATGACGCTTGTGACGCTTGAAATGACGATGTTTGCGGTTTTTATGTCTGCCGCCAATCTGGATGACATTGGCATTTTCAAATGATTGACCTGCGGCAGATGCTGGAGCGGATACTGAAATTGCACCGGTAATTACTACGGCGGCGGCAATGGACGATGAGATAATCTTGTTCATTTTAATATTTTCCCTGATGTGCATCGCGATATACTTTATTGTTTTCGCTTCTGTCAGGAAATAATTTGGTTGTTATTTGGCAAAATTGGAGTGACAGCCGTCACAGAATGTATTGCGGCGATTTAATTTGCGGAATTCGGTACCTGTTCGTGAACTATTTCACTAATATGCCCTTGTTTACTGTAAAAAGTGTGGGGAGTTGTCCTGATAGACGCCGAATAACCGGGATCGTCAGACAACGGACGGGATTGCGTCAGTTTTCCGCCAGGCGATTTTCAAACCAGTCCAGCGTCGTTTGCGCCCAGCCACTGGGCGCCCCATGGCCACCCGGATGCAGCATCAGATCGATTCGACCGGCTCTGCAATCCGACCAATGTCGCCACAAGCGATCTCCTTCGATTGTAGAGTGCTCAGGCTGACGCTTCCCGCAGCCATTTGTCTCTCTTAAAATACGGGGTGCGTCCCAAACGTCTCCCTGCGCGACCTTATCGTTGAAGAGCGGTCGTCCCTCCAGCGGAACGGTCGGGTCATCCCAGCCGTGTGTGTGAAAAAGATCGACGGGTCCTGCACATTTCTCCGGAAGGTCGTCCCAGAAGGCTCCGGCTGAGGGGGCATAGGCGCGGGCCAAACCCGGTTTATGGCAGGCAACATCCCAAACCATGGAGCCGCCGCGGGAAAAGCCGGCAAGCAGAAATTTTGTACGATCGATTTGATGATCTTCAGATACCGCGTCGATCACATCGGAAAGAAAGGCGATATCGTCGATTTCATGACCGAAGTTTTTCGCGCGAACCGCCCAGTTGTTTTTGAAGCGGGCTGTTGGATGATATCCATTGGGAGCCACGAAAACATACCCCCGCTCCACTGCAGCTTTTGCCATGCCTCCCTGGAGCAATCCTTGTCCGGTGCCGCCGCCGCCGTGCAGCAGAACAACCGCACCGGCATATTCCTTTTGTTCGGGAAGCAGAAGGTGATAGGTGCCGCTATCGATCACGCATGGTGTCTCCGCGGAACCACAGGACTGTTGTGCCATTGTTGCAAATGGAGAGGATAGAAACATCAACACGGCGGCTATGCCGCTGAAAAGGGATGCGGCTGATTTCAAAGATGAGGCGGAGCGCATTCGGACATCACTTTTGGAGCACTGGGATCCATTCACGCGTAGCATGGGGCTACCCTGTTGTGACTGACAATATGAACCTGCGAAATCACATGTCCGTTTGTCCTCTGCTGACGCTCGGCCCACTGGATGCGAACGTCTGCGTCAAGACAGGTACAGATAAAATTCGACGATATCCTCAATCTGAAGATTGGAGCGGCCGACCTGGCTGACATCCGCGATGGTGCAGGAAGTGTCGCCGACATTAACATAGAAATGCTGATCTGATCCGGGTGCCTGGTCAGTATCGGTGGCCGTTCACTGATATCGCAAAAAAAGTGCGATCGTCATTCTGCCAGGTTGGCGCGTTTGAGAATGGTGTCGAGTGCAATATCGAACACTTGTCGAACCGGAGACCGCGGCGTGTCAGGTCGGGACATCAGACCAACGGGACCTTCGGTAATTGAGGTATCAACCGGCAACCTGACCAGATGGCCATCTTTAATTTCCTCTGCCACAACGCCCCCGGAGATGATCCACACAGCATTGGAATTGCGCGTGTAAACCCGCCCGAATGCGCCGGAGACAGTCTCCAAGCGATTGGGGATCTCACCGATACCATTGGCAATCAGCAGCCTCTGAACCAGCGGACGAATGGCAGACCCCTCCGGCGGAAAGATGACCTGCCAATCGCTGAGTTGTTGAATATCGGGATTGTCCAGAAGCGGATGACCGGCTCGGACAACAAATTCGACATGCTCGGTGTAAAGCTGTGTGAAGGAAATCCCTTGCATTGTATCAGGACTACCAAGTCTGCCGATGACAAGATCGAGTTCGCCCAGACGCAAGCGGTCAATCAGATAACCATGTGGTCCGTCCATTATACGAAGCACGGCATCTGGTGACAGTTCGGAAAATTCTTTTACAACGGACGGCATCAGTCGGGCGGCGACACTGGGCAGAGACCCGACCGTCAGGCGCGCTTTGGTGCCGGTTGTTACCTGTTCCACTTCGTCCAGTCCCTGCTGCAGACTGGCGAGGGACATTTGAGCAAAATGCAGAAAGACAGCGCCCTGTTTGGTCAGGGAAACCCCAGACCTGTTCCGCACCATGAGGTTCGCGCCTGTAAATTGTTCCAGCTCTCTCAAAGTCTTGGAAATCGCTGGCTGCGTAAGGAACAGTCTCTGCGCCGCATTTTTCAGGCTTTTTTCCCTGGCGATTTCCACGAAACACTGAATGTGCCGAAATTTTATGCGTCGATCCATATTACTTTCCATTTTCGATAAGCATATCGCATGAAAACTCAATTTACTTCACTAAAAAGATCATTCATCTTGTGTTTTGGAGGATTGGACATGAAGACACAGGTGGCGATTATCGGCGGCGGTCCGTCCGGCCTTTTGCTCAGCCAGCTCCTGCACAAAAAAGGCATCGACACCATCGTCCTGGAGCGCAAGACCAGGGAGTATGTGCTGGGGCGTATCAGAGCCGGTATTCTTGAGGTCGGGTTCGTCAATCTCATGCGCGAAGCGGGAGTATCCGCCCGAATGGACAGAGAGAGCTTTGTCCATGATGGCACGATCATTTCCTACGGGGACAACGAACAATTCGGGATCAACTTCAATGAACTCACCGGAAAGAGCGTCGTTGTTTACGGACAAACGGAAGTAACGCGTGACCTCTATGATGCGCGCGAAGAAATGGGCGGCACGGTTGTGTTCAATGTTGAAGACACAACGATCCATGATGCCGATTCTGAAAATCCTCACGTTTCCTATTCTGTCGGCGGAGAACAATTTCGAATCGACTGTGAATTTATCGCCGGTTGTGACGGGTTTCACGGTGTCAGCAGACAGACAATTCCGGCAGAAGTCCGCAAGGAATATGAAAAACTCTACCCGTTTGGCTGGCTGGGCGTTCTTTCTGAGACGCCTCCGGTTGATGATGAGTTGATCTATGCAAGTTCAGAGCGCGGATTTGCGCTTTGTTCAATGCGCAATGAAAATCTCAGCCGCTATTACATCCAGTGTCCAATCACTGACAGCATTGCTGATTGGTCGGATGAGGCGTTTTGGGAGGAATTGAAGCGCCGAATTCCCGCAACTGCGGCCGACAGGCTGGTGACCGGACCTTCGATTGAAAAGTCAATCGCACCCTTGCGCTCTTTCGTGACTGAACCCATGCGTTGGGGCCGATTGTTTCTGTGCGGTGATGCCGCCCATATCGTGCCCCCCACCGGTGCTAAAGGCCTGAACACCGCTGCATCGGACATCCATTACCTCTATCACGGACTGCTCCAGTACTTTCATGACGGAGAGAGTGCTGGCATCGACACGTATTCAGCGAAGGCTCTGTCTCGCATCTGGAAAGCGGAACGGTTTAGCTGGTGGATGACCAACCTGCTGCATCGTTTTCCTGATCAAAGTGACTTTGATCTGAAAATGCAGCAGGCCGAAATTGAGTTCCTGCGGTCCAATCGCGAGGCACAATGCGTCATGGCGCAGAATTACGTGGGTCTCCCTTACTGATGATGATCAAAAAATTTCAAATGGAGAATGCCTGTGCCTGATCGTCTTTCTGAAGGCATGAGAATTCGCCGGGAAGTGCTGGGCGATGACCATGTCGATAATGCTGAGCGCAACAAAACGGACTTCGATGTTCCTTTTCAGAATCTGATTACGGAGGGAGCATGGGGGACGGTTTGGAAAAGTGACGGCATCACCAGGCGTGAACGCTCAATGCTTACGCTTGCCCTATTGGCCGCTACAGGGAACTTTGAAGAAATTCCCATGCACATAAGGGCGACCGCCAATACCGGGGCAAGCAAACAGGATGTTCTGGAAGCTTTTCAGCACGTTGCCATTTATGCTGGTGTGCCGCGCGCCAATCACGCGCTGAAACTTGCCAAGAAGACCTATGCTGAAATGGAAAACGAGTAATTTGTAACATCCCACACGCAAGTCAGCCGGAGGAAGAAAGTACCGACATGCTGAAGCAAGGTGAATTTTACCAAAGGGACCGTGAGTGGCATCCACCAGCCCTGACCCGGGACTACAAGACGTCGGTCACCCGTTCGCCAAACTATTCGCTGATCAGTCTGGAGAACTCTGCCAGCGAGATCACCGGTCCGGTGTTCGGCCAGGAAGATATCGATGCAATCGATCATGATCTGATTTCAAACTATGCCAAACCGGGTGAAAGCCCGATCGGCGAGCGCATCATACTTCATGGTCGGGTTTTGGATGAAAATGCGCGTCCGGTGCCAAATACGCTTGTTGAAATATGGCAGGCCAATGCCGGAGGGCGTTACAGGCACAAGAAAGACACCTATCTAGCGCCGGTCGATCCCAATTTTGGCGGTTGCGGTCGGACTCTGACGGATGAAAATGGATATTACTATTTTCGCACTGTGAAGCCCGGTGCCTATCCCTGGCGCAATTGGGTGAACAACTGGCGGCCAGCTCACATTCACCTGTCGATATTCGGCACCGGGTTTGCTCAACGCCTGATAACGCAGTGTTATTTCGAAGGGGACCCGCTCATCCCCAAGTGCCCGATTATAAAGACCATCCCCGACCCGGATGCTGTCGAACAGTTGATCGCCGTGCTCGACATGAATGCAACCATTCCGCTTGATACGATTGCCTACAAATTTGATATCGTGCTGCGCGGTCGACGCTCAACCCTGTTCGAAAACCGTTTGGAGGGGAATTGAACCGATGGCACAGGAACTGAATTACCCGAGAGAAACTCCATCTCAAACAGCGGGACCGTATGTCCATATCGGACTTGCACCAGGCGCTGCCGGTTTTGATATCTACACTCAGGAACTTGGGTGGGACATTGCCGGAGCGAATGCCAACGGCGAGCGAATTCGAATTGAGGGGCTGGTGATTGACGGCACAGGCAGTCCCGTCAAGGATGTGTTGCTGGAAGCCTGGCACGCCAACGCAGCGGGTGTGTATGCTCACCCGGAACATCCCGGAGAAGTCGAAGACGGTTTTCGCGGCTGGGGCCGCGTGATTACGGATTTCAATACCGGAGAATGGGCGTTTGATACCATCAAGCCCGGCCCGGTTATGGGACGCAACGGACAAATGATGGCGCCGCACATTAGTCTCTGGATTGTTGCGCGGGGCATTAATGTCGGGCTCAATACCAGGCTCTATTTTTCTGATGAAACTGCCGCCAACGCTACTGATCCGGTGATCAACATGATCGAATGGGAAAACCGTCGCGCAACACTGATTGCAGATCGAAGTGAGCGAGACGGACAGGCTGTCTATCGCTTCGATATTCGATTGCAGGGCGAGGGAGAGACCGTTTTCTTCGATATTTAAACGTCATCGGGGAAACAGACACGGGCTGCCCGCTTCGACCACGCTGTAAAACGAAAAATCATAGCTTTTCCGACAACTATAACAAAACCGGATATGTTTAATCCCGTGTTGTTCAGTCCGGCCTGAAACCGAACAACGCTGATAGTGTTGAAAAGGAGAGTTGCATGGACAAGACACTTTCCTCTCTCGCAGAGGCGGTCTCAGGCATCGGTGATGGCGCCACCATCATGATCGGTGGATTTGGTGGTTCCGGCGCTCCGATTGAATTGATCCATGCCCTGATCGATCGGGGATCAAGGAACCTGACTGTCATCAACAATAATGCAGGTAACGGACATGTCGGCATAGCTGCGATGATTGAACAGAACATGATCTCAAAGATGATCTGCTCGTTTCCCAGGTCTGCCGATCCCAAAGTCTTTACTGACCTGTATCTTTCGGGCGGTATCGAACTGGATCTTGTGCCGCAAGGAACGCTTGCGGAGCGCATTCGCGCGGGGGGCGCTGGCATTCCGGCATTTTATACGCCCACCGGATTCGGAACGGATTTGGCGGTGGGCAAGCCGATTGCCGAGTTTGAAGGCCGTTCGTATGTACAGGAGCGATGGCTGAAGGCGGATTTTGCACTCATCAAAGCTGAACTTGGGGATCCGATGGGCAATCTCACCTACCGGATGGCGGCACGGAATTTCAATCCGCTGATGGCCATGGCGGCGGAAAGAACGATTGCCCAGGTATCAAGCCTTGTTCCACTGGGGGAAATTGACCCCGAAAGCGTCGTCACTCCCGGTATTTTTGTTGATGGACTGGTTGAGATCTCCACACCCAAACAGGAGGAAATCCTCAATCGGCGGGGCGCTCGCTACCCGGAGAGTGCTGCATGAGCGAACAGTTGAACGCAATCAAACTTTCAAACGCGCAGATCGCCTGGCGCGCGGCGCAGGATATCGAAGATGGGTCCTACGTCAATCTGGGTATCGGTTTCCCCGAAATGATTGCGAAGTTTCAGCCTCAAGGGCGCGATGTTGTCTATCACACCGAAAACGGTGTGCTTGGCTTTGGGAAGGCACCCCCGGAAGGGGAAGAAGACTGGGACCTGATAAATGCCGGCAAAAAGGCAATCACGCTCAAACCCGGTTCAGCGTTTTTCCATCATGCGGACTCCTTTGCCATGGTGCGTGGAGGGCATCTGGACCTTGCAGTTCTTGGTGCCTACCAGGTCGCAGAGACCGGTGACCTCGCCAACTGGTCCACCGGCCGGGGCGGCGTGCCCGCCGTGGGTGGTGCCATGGACCTTGTGCACGGTGCAAAACGCGTGGCGGTCGTCACGGACCATGTGACGAAAACGGGCGAACCCAAGCTTGTGAAGCACTGCACCATGCCTCTGACCGGTGTAGGCTGTGTCACAAGAATTTACACATCGCTTGCTGTGGTCGATATTGATCAAGGCCATTTCCTGTTGCGAGAGAAACTGGCAGCACTTTCATTCGATGACTTGCAAGCGTTGACAGGTGCAACATTGAACATTGCTGGCGGCATCTCCGACCTCGATACCCCCAAACTCTGAGAAAACCATGACCGAAGCTTTTATCTGTTCCTACGTTCGCACGCCTATCGGACGGTTCGCGGGCGCTCTATCGTCTGTACGAGTTGATGATCTTGGCGCCATTCCCCTGAAAGCGCTCATCGAAAAAAATACTGACGTCGACTGGGAGGCCGTGGACGACCTGGTCATGGGCTGCGCCAATCAGGCTGGTGAAGACAATCGCAACGTGGCACGGATGTCAGCTTTACTCGCCGGGATGCCGGAAGCTGTCACCGGCACCACAATAAATCGCCTCTGCGGATCTGGGATGGATGCGATTATTGCATCCGCCAGGGCCATAAAGGCCGGTGAGGCAGACTTGATGATAGCAGGTGGCGTGGAGAGTATGTCCCGCGCGCCGTTTGTCATGCCGAAGTCGGAAAACGCCTTTTCGCGCAAGGCGGAAATATTTGACACGACTATTGGCTGGCGTTTCATCAATCCGTTGATGAAAGCACAATACGGTGTGGAATCAATGCCTGAAACGGGCGAAAACGTTGCCGAAGATTTCAATATTGCGCGGCAAGATCAGGACGCTTTTGCCTATCGCTCACAGCAAAAAGCAGCCATCGCGCAGGCAAATGGTCGAATTGCCAAGGAAATCACGCCTGTCAGCGTGCCTCAACGCAAAGGTGACCCCAAGGTTGTCGATACGGATGAACATCCGCGCGCAGGCACGACGCTTGAAGATCTTGCCAGACTTAAAACACCCTTTCGCGCTGGCGGAACGGTGACCGCCGGGAATGCGTCCGGCGTCAACGATGGTGCCGCAGCCTTGATCGTCGCCTCGGAAGACGCCGCGAGAAAACACGGCCTTACACCCATCGCCAGAGTACTGGGCGGTGCGACGGCGGGAGTACCGCCACGGATCATGGGCTTCGGCCCCGCCCCTGCATCAGAGAAACTATTTGCTCGACTCGGTCTGGCGCAAAAGGATTTCGATGTGATCGAGCTCAATGAAGCATTTGCCAGTCAGGGGCTTGCGACGCTTCGCCATTTGGGTATCGCTGATGATGATGAGCGCGTGAACAGGAATGGCGGAGCCATAGCCCTGGGCCATCCACTTGGTATGTCCGGCACTCGAATATCCGGCACGGCTGCGCTGGAATTGCAGGAGACGGGTGGCAAACGCGCGCTCGCCACAATGTGTATCGGTGTTGGTCAGGGAATAGCCATCGCCCTTGAGCGCGTCTGAAGATGCGGGAAACGGTGCGCCAGACAAGAATGCTCGATCAACAAACGGCTGTTATTGTTCCTGTGAGACTTTGTGGTCTGGATCGTTGCGGGCATATTGCTCGGTGTTTCTGTCTCTCAAGCGAACGCGGAGGCCTGATTTAAAGTGAGCTACTCTCTCGGTTCAGATGCAATGCTCAACCTGTTCACCGATGATTCGATAATGGGGGAACAGTTTTCTTTTTCTGCAGATCTTTCGGCCATGATCGACTTTGAACGCGCGCTTGCGCGGGCGGAGGGCTCCGCAGGGTTAATATCATCGGATCACGCCGGACGAATTGCCGAAGCGCTGGATGCGTTTGAGCCTGATTACGAGGCGTTGCGTGCGGGATTTTTGAAAGACGGAGCCGCCCCACCTTCACTTGTTGCGCAAATCAGACAGGCGCTCGATCCGGATATCCGGTCCAGTTTTCATTTCGGAGGCACGAGTCAGGATCTGATGGACACGAGCCTTATGGTTCGGCTGAAGCGCTGCGTTGCACTGAGCACCACCCGACTGAAAGCGCTTGATGACAGGCTGGCCTTGCTTGCGGATTGTTACTCCGATGAACTGAAGTTGCAGGCCAGAACCCGAATGCAGATTGCGTTACCCATTTCTGTCCGGGAGAAAATCCGAAACTGGCGTACACCGATCTCTCGCTTGTCGACCACAAAACCGACGTCCTTCCCACTGCAGCTGGGTGGGCCTGAAGGCGAAGCGCGCAAGTTGGGCGCTCACTATGCAGAGATCGCCGGAGCCATGGCTGAAATGCTTGGGTTGGATGCGCCGGAGAATCACTGGCAAACGGACCGCCAGCCACTCATGGGCATTGCCTTCTGGTTTTCGCAAATTGCTTCTGCGATGGGAAAGATAGGGCAGGATGTGTTGTTTATGTGCCAATCCGAAGTAGGCGAAGCGCGTCTTGCCGGTGGTGGCTCATCCTCGGCGATGCCACATAAACAAAATCCTGTTCGTGCCGAAATTGTTGTAGCACTGGCACGCTATTGTCAGACCCAGATGAACGGACTGAACACCGCATCCATTCATGAAAATGAACGATCGGGAACTGCCTGGACGCTCGAATGGATGCTGCTACCGGCATTGGTGGTCGCAACGGGTTCAATACTTTCAAACACTACAGAAATGCTGGACGGTCTGACTTTCGCGGAGGGACGCGATTAGAGGCTGCGCGATTAAAGAAATCACAGGCCTCGAAATTCCATATTCCTTCAAGTCGCGTTGCACAATACGCAACAAGTCGGGCTTCCGAACTTGAAAAACACATAAAGAACTGACGCCGCATCCGCCTCAAACAATGAGCCCCGTGAATCGGCGGACAGATCACAGGCGATGCTGCGCATTGCATTGGCCGGGCCTGCGCACGCCTGCTGCGCGGCAGTCATGACCCGGTCATCGCTGCATGGTTGCAGCGAAGAGATTTTACATCTCTGTATCAATAAAGTGCTTCATCAGTGGTGACTGAATGATCGGCGTCAAAGTTGGTTTGTATTGAACAGTTTTGATCGTTTAAGGTCGATTTTGATCTTTTGCTTGCGGAATATTATTGATCGCACGGAATTCGCGCTCAATATTTGCCCAAGCAGGAGGAATAATGATCAAACATAAGCGCCATCAGAGGATCTTGTCGCTGTTGAGACGGGAGGGATCGGTCGATATCGATGCGATCACGCGCCTTATGCCCGAAGTCTCCCGCGTGACCTTGCGGCGCGACATTGCAGAACTTGCCGACGCAGGTGCGTTGAAGCGCACCCATGGTGGCGCGGTTCTGCCGGATGCGGATCTTGTTTCTTCTTCTGGCATCACACAGCTTGTCACGACTGGATTGTCGGCAAACCTTTCAGCGGATCTGGAACAGGTTGACGCTTTCATCCTCCCTCCCATCTCCGGCCGGGGTGGCGACGCACTGCGTCGTCATATCATTCGACGAAACCTTCCTTTTCTCGCCGAGTCTGCGCCACAGGCCGGAGGTGCTTATCTGGGGCCGGACAATGTGGCGGCCGGTAAAGGTGTGGGTCGCCAGGCCGGAGAGGCGATGAAGGGCAGTGTCGCAACTGTGTTGTTGGTGGGCCAGCCCGATTTGTCGAACACCCGCCAGCGGTCGGAAGGATTTGAAAGAGGCTTCCGTGAAACCTATTCCGGCGAGATCAATACGATCACCGTCAATGGGCAGGGCAATTACCGCACCGCGCTTCGTGTGGTGTTGGACGCTTTGAGATCCAACGCCGACATCGATGTCGCGTTTGCCGTCAACGATCATTCCGCTCAGGCTGTGATGGAAACTGCCAAACGGGAGCAGCGGGCCGTAGCCGTTTATGCAGCAGGTGGTGAAAACCCGGAATTCGTCGGTGCTCTTGCCAATGGCGGCCCTCTTAAAGCTGTTGCAGCATTTTTCCCCGAGGCAGTCGGAATATGCGCCATCGATCGTGTCGTGGAAGGATTGTTGGCCCCGGACGCGGACCTTAAAGAAGTTCCAACACCCCATGCCATCATCACACCTAACACGCTCACCGATTATTACGAGGGTGGCAAAGGTAACTGGATGGTTCGGTCGGATCGGCTGGATGGATATGGCGGTCAACCAATAAAAACCGAAGGAAAGCTTCAAGGTCGTCGCATTGTTTTCATGCCCCATTATCCCGCACACGATTGGTACCGTACGATGATAAACGCCATGCGTGACCGTTCTGCAAAGTACGGCATCGAGCTGAAAATCATTCCGCCTCACCACGGCATTGCTGCCGAAGTCACCCGAATTCGTGAAGAGATTGCGCAGGTGGCTGCGCGGCGCGTTGTGGGTGGCCAGACGATCATAGTGGGACATGGCGAAACATCGCTGCTGCTGGCCGTTGAACTGCGACGAGCAGCCTTTGAGAATGCGTCCAGATTGGATGGACTGACAGTTATCACCAACGCACTGGACGTGCTTACACAACTTTCCGACGTACCGGGCATCAAGACCATTCTGACAAGCGGGCAGCTTCAGGCCGAGGACCGGTGCCTGGTCGGACCGAGCCTGGGCGCGCTGTTTGAGCGCATGCGGGCCGATACCGCCTTTTTGAGCGTCAATGGTGTGACGCCCGATTTTGGATTGTCATCGGCGGACGAGCGGCTTGCTCTTGCAGGATCGCGGTTTGCACAGGCTGCGCGCCATGTGGTGGCGCTTGCCGACCATGTGGCCGTTGGTGCGGATTCGACGCACCGCATTATCCGGCCGGACGAATACCACGAGTTGATTACCGATGAAGGAACGCCGCCGGTTGAACGGCAGCGTTTCAGAAATTCTGGGGTTGAAGTCATTGTTGCCAATGACAGCGAAGACCTCTCGCCCGAGGAAGAAAGTGCCAACTGGCACTCGACCATTAATCGCTGATTTGACGTTTTTGGGAGGAAATAAGATGAAACACAGATTTCTTGCAATTCTCACCGGTATGGCACTGACCACCAGTGCCGCGATGGCGGATGAGGTGACACTGAAGTTCTGGGATAACCAGCAGACAGAAAGCGGGCTATCCCAGTTCCAGCAGGAAGCGGTTGATCGCTTCATGAAAGAAAATCCGGACATCAAGGTCGAAGTAACCACAGTGCCATATCCGGAATACCAGCAACGCCTTCTGACGGCGGTGCAAGGTGGGAATGCTCCGGATATTGCGACGCTTGACCAGATTTGGGTGGGTGCGTTTGCCGAGGCCGGAGCCGTCGCCAACCTGACGGAGATGGCCAAAGGTGCCGGGTTGAAACGCGATCAGTTCTTTGGCGGTGCCTGGGATTCTGCCGTCTATAACGAGGCGCTTTACGGAATTCCGTTCAATGTCGATGTCTGGCAGTTCAGCTTTTATAACAAGGAACTGTTTGACAAGGCAGGGATCGATCCCCAATCCATCGCGACGTTCGAGGGTCTGAAAGAAGCTTCAAAAGCCCTGACGAAAGACGGTCAGTTCGGCGTCGGCCTGTTCAGTCACCGTGGCGAAGATACAGTGGTTGTCGTCAACTCCTTCATTTTTTCAAATGGCGGCGCTGTCCTGAACAGTGACGGGACATGCGGGCTGAACCAAAAACCCGCAGTTGAAGCACTGACCTATCTTCAGGATCTCGCTCAATATGCGCCCGATGGCATATTGAATGCCAGTTCCGGAAGCATGCGGGAACTGTTCCTCAACGGCTCGCTCGCCGTCGAATTCTGGCCGGCCCTTGAACAACCCACTTTGAAAAAGTCGAAAATCGACTGGGGTTTCGTCAACGGAACCGCGCCAGAAGGCAAAACACCGATTGGTACCTTCGGAGGCTGGAACCTGGCCGTTTTCGAAAGCTCCGCCAACAAGGAAGCCGCTTGGAAGTTCATCGAGTTCATGGTGCGTGAAGACGTTAATGGCGATGTCGTCGATTTGATTCCGGCAAACATTGCGGCGGCAAAAGCTTTTTTGGCTGAAAACCGAACCGACCCCGAAGCCATCATGGAGCAGCTCAACAACGCCAAGGCCCGGCCCTTGAGCCCTCGCTATCTTGAGGTCGCAGAAATACAGATGACGCTCTATCAGGATGTCTTCTCCGGTGCCAATGTTCAGGAAGCGTCCGATACTGCCTGTGCGGCGATCGATGCACTTAACTGATGTGACACATATGTGTGGCGGCGAACCTGCCGTCACACATTGCGGAGATCTTTGATCTGATGACAAGACGCGATCGCTGGATCATCTGGGCATTTCTGGCTCCAACGTTGCTCCTTCTCGGCGTATTTCTCTACTACCCGATGATTGGCACGGTAATGGAGAGCTTCTACGACACGTCCTTCATCTCGCAGCAGCCGCGATTTGTCGGTTGGGCAATTTATGAAAAAGTTCTCGCCTCCCGTGCCTTTCCCGAAGTTGTCTGGAATTCCATCGTCTGGACGATCGGTGTGGTGTTTTTCCAGAATCTTCTGGGGTTTTTTGTCGCGATGTTGTTGAATCAGGGCTTGCCCGCGCAAGGTCTGACCCGCGCCATGGTTCTGCTGCCTTTCGTTCTTCCGGGTGTCGTTACCGCGATCCTCTGGCGTTTCATCTATGATCCGCAGTTGGGCCTGGTGAATTCACTGATGATACAGCTTGGCCTGTTTGACAGCAGTGCAGCCTGGCTGGCTTCGGCGGACACCGCTATGGCTGCCGTTATCTTCGTTGCAGTCTGGAAGGGCTTTCCGTTTTCCATGCTGATTTATCTGGCCGCTCTTCAGAATGTCGATAAGAGCCAGCTCGAAGCGGCTACCATAGACGGCGCGGGCCCGTGGCGACGCCTGATCGATGTTACGCTGCCCGCGATCAAGGACGTGGTTCTGGTCAATATCGTGCTAACCCTCATTCTGACCTTCAATTACTTCGACATCGTCTGGGTCATGACGCGGGGCGGCCCGCAAAACGCGACCCACATATTTCCCACTAAGATATTCGAGACAGGTTTCGGTCAATTCCGCTTCGGCGACGCGGCAACGTATGGCGTATTTTCGATTCTGGTCCTTGCCGTGCTGGTGGCGCTTTATGTGATCGTTCGGCAATCCACAACCGAGCGGAGGAAAACGGCATGAAACAATCGCCGCTGACCCGCTCCTGGTTGATCCTTGCACAGATCGTGCTCGCTGTTTTCGTCCTGTTGCCGTTTTTCTGGATGTTTTCCGTCAGCTTGAAACCGCCGACCGAACCGTTTTCAATTCCAGCCAGACTTTGGCCCGAAGATCCGACGCTTGCCAATTACGTGACGGCCTTTCGCCCCGAGTTTCGGACCTATTTCATGAATTCGATGATTGTCTCCAGCGCATCCGTGCTCATCACGGTCACACTTGGGCTGCTGGCGGCTTACAGCTTCACGCGTGCACAGCTTCTGCTTATCACTGTCTTGATGGGTGGTGTTGTGCTGGCGCAGATGTTTCCCCATTCAGCGATCATTATTCCGTTTTACAAGATGATGCGGGCCGCTGACCTGCTGAACACCTATGCATCGCTGATTATTGCCTATGTTTCGGTAACTCTGCCAGTTGCGGTGTGGATGCTGCGCGGGTTTCTTATGAAACTGCCAATTTCACTGGAAGAGGCTGCGTCTATCGACGGTGCTGGTCCGGTCCGTGTGTTCTGCGAAATTGTTGTGCCGCTGGCACGGCCGGGAATTATTGCCACCGCTGTATATGTGCTGATCGT
This sequence comes from Stappiaceae bacterium, assembly GCA_039976075.1. GTDB lineage: Bacteria > Pseudomonadota > Alphaproteobacteria > Rhizobiales > Stappiaceae > JBDWFY01. The sequence continues at coordinate 253,314 of JBDWFY010000013.1, read as the reverse complement.
CACCTGGCAGGAATTCCTCTTTGCCCTGTCCTTCACTTCCACGAAAGAAATGCGGACTTTGCCCGTTGGGCTCAACGATTTCATCGGGCAATACGGCATCCGCTATGGTGAGTTGATGGCTTCTTCGGTGATGGTCTCTGTGCCGGTTATCGCTGTGTTCTTTTTTCTGCAACGCTATTTCGTCGCCGGGTTGACGGCCGGCGCTGTGAAAGGCTGATTTATGGCGCTCATTCAGATATCCGAACTGCATCCGGGGGTCAGACTGCTTCAGTTCAACCGCCCGGAAAAACTCAACGCATTATCGACGCCCGTGATGGCGGAATTTGATGCGGCGCTAACCGATGCCGAAGAGGAAGCCTCTGTACGTGTTCTGGTTCTGCGCGGTGCCGGTGGAAAGGTATTTATCGCCGGTGCGGATATTGCAGAATATCAAGGTGACAAACGTGCTGAGTTTGCTGCCTACCAGAAGAATTCCAGACGGGTCTTTGACAAACTGGAAAAACTACCCAAACCGGTGATAGGCGCCATTGACGGTTTCGCGCTGGGGGGTGGGTTTGAAATTGCCTTGTGCTGCGACATCATCATCGCCAGTGAAGCGGCTCAATTGGGATTACCGGAAGGCCGGCTTGGGCTTAGTCCCGGTGGCGGAGGCACTCAGCGCCTGGTCCGGGCTGTGGGCAAACATGCTGCTTCGGATCTGATGCTCGCCGGCTGGCGCATGAGCGGTAGTCGGGCCTATGAACTTGGACTTGCTGCGGAGGTCGTTGCAGCGGAGGCGATGGACGAGGCGATCCTGAAGCGGGCGCGGGCCTGTCTGAAACTGGCGCCGCTTGCACAGGCGGAAATGAAACGTCTCATGCGAGAAGGTGCGGATGCTCCGATCGAGGCGGCCAAGAGCTACGAACAGGAAGTTCTGTTCGGCCTCTACTCCACCGCGGACGGGCAAGAGGGAATCGACGCATTTCTGGAAAAACGCGAACCGATCTTCAAAGGGAAATAGGTCATGGAATTTGAGGGTAAGGTTGCGGTCATTACCGGTGCGGCGCAGGGCATAGGACGCTCCTGTGCGGAGCTGTTTGTCAAAGCAGGTGCCTCGGTGGTTCTGGCCGATATCAATGTCGAGGAAGGTGCCAAAACTCAGAAGGAACTGGGAGAGCAGGCTGTCTTCGTTGAAGCCGATGTGCGCAGCTTCTCCGATATGGAAAAGATGGCTGCGACAGCAGTGGGTCGCTTTGGCGGGATCGATATTCTGGTGAACAATGCGGCGCGGGCACTTGGCGGAATAATCGATGAAATCGACGAAGAGCAGTGGCAAACCGTAATTGACATCAATCTATCCGGGTTTTGGCGCGCGATGCGAACCTGCATCCCTGAAATGCGCAAGCGTGGCGGTGGAGCCATCGTCAATATGTCATCGGTTCAGGGGCTGCGCGGTTTCAACGGCTGGCCGGCCTACGCGGCTGCAAAGGGTGCCATCAATGCTTTGACCACCCAAACTGCCGTCGATCTCGCGCCGGCGGGCATTCGGGTAAATGCCGTGGCACCGGGGACGATCCTGACCCCCATGAACGAGAAGATATTTGCCGAGCGCGAGGACGGTGGCAAAGCTCTGAAAGAGACCTGGAACAAAGCCCACCCCATCGGGAGGTTCGGGTATCCTGACGAGGTTGCGGAAGCGGTCGTGTTTCTGGCCTCAAGCCGGGCAAGCTTCATAACCGGAGAAATTCTGCGTGTTGATGGGGGCCTGGCGGTAAGGGGCGAATAATGGCTCACATTCGGCACCAAACAGAGGCAGGTTGCATGACCTTCGCAGCGGAGCCTGGCCACATTGTTGATCTATCCTTCACCATGCTCGGGGCACAGAATTCGGTTTTGCATCGAGCGCCCTGGGCTGATGAAACCGATGTTTCCAGTACGCTGACCCCAGTGGAACGAAATCTTTCCGGAGATTTTTTCTGTGCGCCCTTCGGCGCCAGCGATGTGGAAGAAGCGCCACCCCATGGCTGGTCGGCAAATGGCAGGTGGCACCCGAAAGAGACGGGTGCCGCGCTGGCGTTCGAACTCCACCGACCGGTGATGGGAGCAAAGATAAAAAAGCGAATGCATCTTTCAGATGTCGCTCCTCTGTTTTATCAGGAGCACACAATTATCGGTGGTGAGGGGGCATTGACGGTTGCCCATCACCCTATGGTCCACTGCGCGGACGGTGGTCGATTGTCAGTTTCAACCAAACGCTTGTGTGTGACGCCGGAAAGACCACTCGAACCAGGACGCGGTGCGTTGGCTTATCCGGCTGAAAGTCTCGATCCTGCGTTGTTCCCGGGCGCTGAGGGGCCGGTTGATCTGACTGCGCTACCGATCGGCAGCGGCACCGAGGATTTTGTCACCTTTGTTGAAGCAGGGCAGCGAAAAATCGGATGGACAGCGGTCTTGCGCCGTGCAGAAGACGACATCGTGTTTTTTCTGAAAGACGCACATATGCTGCCAGTGACCATGTTCTGGCATTCAAACGGGGGCAGGGAATACAGCCCTTGGAACGGCCGTCACGTCGGTGTCCTTGGCATAGAAGACGGCTGTGCCGCAGGAGCGGCCGGGCATCGCGCGGCGCTCGCACCTAATAGAATCGCCGATACAGGTGTTCCCACCTCACTCGCTTTGCGCCCGGACACGGCGCACCGGATTGCCCATGTCTGCGGAGCGCTTCCCCGTCCTGAAGGATGGGAGAGGGTCGAGGATATCGATGTTCAGGCGGACCAACTCATCATTCAGGGAACGAATGGCGAGCGCGTAACTCTGCCATTTGAGGCTGGTTTTTTTGAAAGGAATGCCTGAGATGGCAACCGTTGAACTAAAAAATCTGGCAAAACGGTTCGGTGACTTTACCGCGCTGAAAGGGCTGGACCTGTCAATTGATGATGGTGAATTTCTGGTGCTGCTTGGCCCCTCAGGCTGCGGTAAATCAACCACGATGCGTCTGATCGCCGGGCTCGAGGAACCGACCAGCGGCGACATTCTGATCGATGACCGAAAAGTCAATGACATCCCGGCACGAGAGCGCGATCTGGCCATGGTCTTTCAGAACTATGCGCTCTATCCGCATATGACGGTCGATCAGAATATCGGCTATCCGCTGAAAATCCAGAAAATCCCGTCCGTGAAGCGCGCAGAACGCGTCAGGGATGCCGCTGCCAAGGTCGAGATGGATCATCTTCTTGCTCGAAAGCCCGGTGAGTTATCCGGCGGACAACGACAGAGAGTGGCGCTTGCGCGTGCGATTGTGCGGACGCCAAAGCTCTTTTTGATGGATGAACCACTATCCAACCTTGATGCCAAACTGCGTACCTTGATGCGGGCGGAACTCAAACATCTTCAAAAGGATCTGGGAACGACCACAATCTATGTGACCCACGACCAGGTGGAAGCCATGACGCTGGCCGACCGGATCGTCATCCTCAATGATGCCGTGATCCAGCAGGTCGGGGCACCGGCGGAGATTTACGCACGGCCCGCCAATACCTTTGTGGCCGGTTTTATCGGCTCGCCACCCATGAACCTGCTCGGAGGGGCTTTTGAGAACGAGCATTTCACCTTTGCGGGCGGATCCGTTCCCATGAAAGGGGCCGGAAAAGCCACGCTGGGTGTTCGACCGGAAGACATTACCATCGCTGATGAGGGGGACGCAGATCTTACAGGTGTGGTCTATTCATCGGAACTTTTGGGAGATTGCGTTCTGCTTTATGTGCGGGCAGGAGAGGAACTGATTGCTGCCAAGGTGGCGCCGGATCAGGAAATGCCGATCGATACCGCTGTTTCGTTACGTTTTTCTCCGTCAAAACTGCACCTGTTTGATGGTGGCAGTGGCACACGCAAGGAGATGCCGGAGTGACTCATTCCTTCACGACAGCCGACAAGACGATTCTGCCGCTTTCTTCCGCGAATGTGTTCTTTGACGGTATCTTCTCCGAACCAAAGCTCAGTCATCCCGAAGGCGTTGCGATCGGGCCGGATGGTTTTGTATGGGCAGGCAATCAGGACGGCGACATTTTTCGCATTGCCCCCGATGGATCAGATTTTGAGATTGTCGCCCGCACAAAAGGGTTTGCGCTGGGGCTCGCTTTCGACGGGGATCGCGCGCTGTTCATCTGCGATTTGAAACACGCTTCTGTTTTTCGGCTTGACCTCGTAAGCCGTGCACTGTCGCAGTGGCGCGTCGATGGGCTGTTGATCCCCAACTATCCGGTGGTCGATGATAGTCGAAAGCGGTTGCTGGTGTCGGACAGCCATGCCTCCGGCACGCCGGGACCGGGCATATGGTCCTTTGATCTGGCGTCGGGTGAGGGACGGCTTTGGTATGAAAGAGACTTGAACTTTGCCAATGGTGTGGCAATGCGTACCGGCGAGGATGCGCTTTATGTTTGCGAGACATTCGCTTCCCGGATTACGCGCATTCCGATCTTACCCGATGGATCCGCCGGTGATGCACAAACCTACGCTGACGATCTGCCCGGACTGCCGGACGGCATTGCCTTTGACCGGGACGGGGCGATGGTGGTGGGCTGCTATGAACCCTCACGGCTGTTGCGGATCGCACCGGACGGATCACGAACGGATATACTTATCGAGGATGCGACCGCCCATACGTTTTGTCATCCCACCAATATCGCGTTTGACGGCAATCGGCTTCTGACTGCCAATCTGGGCCGGTGGCATTTGACCACGGTCGCAATGGACGTTGGCAATGTGCCGCTGTGGGAGGCCTCGGTTTGAGTTTTGTCGGTCTCACCTGGGATCATCCCCGTGGCTACGATGCGCTCGCCGAAGCGGCCCGGCGGGTCAATGCTCCTCTTGCTGAGCCGCTTATCAGTTGGGAAAAACAGCCTCTTGAAGGGTTTGAAAGCGCGCCGCTTGCCGATCTGGCTGCCCGCTACGATCTGCTTGTTGTCGATCATCCCCATATGGGGGAGGCGGTGGCAGAAAATTGTCTCATTCCGTTGCAGGATCTATTTCCCGAAGCCCAGATCGCCGCATGGCAAGCCGAATCCGTGGGACCATCCCTGTCCTCATATGTGTGGGACAAGCGGATATGGGCCTTGCCACTTGATGTAGCCTGCCAGGTCATGGCCCGGCGGGCCGATCTCGTGGATGCCCCAAGCAGTTGGGAAGAGGTCATAACGATTGCCGAGCATCACCCCGTCGCCCTGTCATTGGCGGGTCCCCATGCTGTCCTTACATTGATGTCGATGGCGGCAGGGGCGGGCTACTGGGCGGAGAACGACGACTTTCTGCCCGATGAAGCCGCAGATGCCGCACTGCAGACAATGCATCGCCTTTATGATCTCAGGCCGGCAGGATCAGAACAGCTGAACCCCATCGGCCTGCTGGATACCATGGCAAGCGGCAATGACCTTGCGTTGATCCCGCTGATCTTCGGGTATGTTACCTACGCCCGAGAAGCGTATGCGGCTCATCTGCTGACATTTTCAGATTCTCTGCGGTCAGCGGCGAAAACGGCGGCAGGAGGTGCTCTAGGCGGCACTGGTATTGCCTTCTCTCGCCGATGCCAACCCTCGCCCCAACTGCTTGAGTACGTCGCTGATCTGATGCGGCCGGCCACACAAACGGGACTGTTTGCCAAATTCGGTGGGCAGCCTTCTTCACGCACTGCCTGGTCGGATGCTGCTGTGAATGCGGACACCGGCAATTTCTATGCACAAACGCGGCAGTCCGCTGAATCGGCGTTCCTCAGGCCGCGATTTGACGGCTTTATCGCGTTTCAGAGTGCAGCATCAGCACGGCTGAGACAGGCGCTGGTTACCAATGAAAACACACAAAAAACCGTCTCCGCAATCCGTGCGCTCTGGCAGCAGGCCCGTGCGCTGGCGCGGGGGGATTTGGATGACGACCGAGGTATGGATCAATGACCAATCAATCCGGCGCTCAAGCGCTTTCGCACATCAAAATTCTTGATTTTTCTCACCTGCTGCAAGGACCCTTTGCCACCCAGCTGTTGGCTGACCTGGGCGCTGACGTGATAAAAATCGAACGTCCCGGACAGGGTGATCTCTTTCGCACACTTACGTTCAGAAACAAATGGCTGGGTGGCTCGGAAAGCCCGAACTTCCTGGCCTGGAACCGCAACAAGCGCAGCCTCGCACTGAACCTTAAATCGGCAGAAGCGCGGACGGCGATCATGAAACTTGCTGAAAGTGCCGACGTCGTCGTTCAGAACTTCCGTCCCGGTGTGATGGCAAGGCTCGGCTACGGCTATGAAGATTTCAAAGCGGTCAATCCGCGTATTGTCTACTGTTCGGGATCCGGCTACGGCGAAGACGGGCCCTACCAGAACCGCCCCGGCCAGGACATGCTTGTTCAGGGGCTGACCGGCATCATGGCGGCCACCGGACAGGCGGACAATCCGCCAACCCCGGTCGGAGCCGGTTTTTCCGATCAGATCGGGGCGATGAACATGGTCTATGGAATCCTGTCGGCGCTGCTCTGGCGGGAACGTTCAGGCGTTGGCCAGGAGGTAAAGATCAATCTGCTTGCCGGTATGCTGGCGCATCAGAACCAGGAAATGGTCATGGCCATGAATTTTGGCGAGGACTTTGTTCGTCCCAATTCCGGCATTGGCCATCCCGGTATGGATGCGCCCTTTGGCACCTATCCGACGGAGGATGGATGGGTGACGATTGCCATGAGTCCTTTCAAGACACTGGTCAGCGTGCTGGGCAACGATGATCTGCTTACCTATGACGATCCGGAAGTGTTGTTTGAAAAGCGCGACGAAGTCTGGCGCAAACTCGCAGCGGAAACCGGAAAATGGACGACGGAAAATCTGATTGCCAAACTTCTTGAGGCCGATATCTGGTGCGGTGAAGTCAAAACACATTTGCAAGCCGCCGCGGACCCGCAGGTTGAATATCTTGGGCTAATTCAAAGCTATGATCACCCGGTGGCAGGCGACGTAAAAGTTGTGGGTCCGGCGATTGGAATGAGCGAAACGCCTCCCGAGATAAAACGAGCCGCTCCGCTGGTTGGTCAGCATACGCGGGAAATCCTGGAGGAAGCCGGTTACAATTCCGCCGATATAGATGCCCTGATCACAAGTGGTGCCGCTGGAACCCCCTGAGCGCGTACACGATGTCAATTGCCTGACGACACCACTTTTATCGTCCGGCCGCTGTGATTTGGCCGAGCCAATCATCCAGGATGGCAATGAGAGGGACCAAGTCGTTTTCTTGTCTGCGCTGTGTTCTCACATCCGGTCGGCGATCGCCACGATCCGGTACATCTCCCGCAGCACCGGCTTTTCGATTAGTTTTCCATCAATAACGACGAGGCCGGTGTTGGCCTCTTCAAAAATCTGAATGATCCGTCGAGCGCGTTCGATTTCCTCTTTGCCTGGTGTAAAGACGTCATTCAAGGCGGAAATCTGTTTCGGATGCACTGATCCCTTGCCTGAAAATCCCAGCGCTTTTGCCTGTCTTGCAGCGACAATCATGCCCTCTGGATCATCAAGGTCCAGATAGGGAACGTCGATAACGTCGAGCCCTGCTGAGGCTGCAGCATGGACCACTCGAGACCGCGCATAAAGCAGCGGCTCCCACTTGTTTTCGCACCTGAGCTCAGCGGCCATGTCCACACCGCCAAAGAACAATGCATCAATTCGATCGCTGCAACGGGCAATTTCGTAGGCTGCTTCCAGACCGGTGTTGGTTTCGATAATAACATGGAGGCGGGTGCGATGACCGCGTTCGCCCAGTAGATTATCCAACAGGACAACTTCGTCCGGAGTTCTGACTTTCGGCATCATCAACGCCGGAGGCGGTGTGTTTGTCGCAATAATGGCATTGACATCCGCAATACCAAACGGATCGCGCAGGCAGTTGATGCGGACAATTCTCTCGACGCCATCATTGGCCTGGGGGTTTTCAAAAAGCGCCAACGCGTGGTGCCGCGCGGCTTCCTTGTCCTGGGGCGCTATGCCGTCTTCAAGTTCAACACAAACGATGTCTGCACCGGAAGCCAGAGCTTTGGGAAACATGTCGGGTTTCAGACCCGGTGTAAAAATAAAGCTTCGCCGAGGACGGATGACCCGGTCTTGCGACATTATGCTTCCTCCTTGCGTGCGATCCGGGCAGTCGGATCGACGGACCTGCAAGATTGGTCTTCTAATTGCTGATGATAGCTGATGATAGAGATTTGTTCGTCCCGATACTTTCTCAGCGATGCAGCGCTACTCAAGTCTGGACATCCGCTGCACCAAGATAGTCTGGCACGTTAGAGCTGCGTGAAATACGGCAACTCTCAGTTTAAATTAAAATGCTAACGTGAAAGCGGATCAGAATTACCAGGACAGGTCGTTAGTGTTGAAACCTGCAGCATCGAAATACCGTCTGATACATCTTTGGATATGCGTTTGCATTAACTGGGCTGCTGTTGAGGGGAATTCTCCGAACTCCAGCCCCATGAATGCCTGAGAGACCATTGTTTCAGGGAGCCTTTTTTCGCTGAGCGATCCTAACAGCGCTTCCAACGCTGAGGCGACCTGAGGATCAGTCCAATAATACCGTATTCGATCGCTATAGCTGTAAGTCCGAAGACTTTGGATCTCGGCATCGCTGCCACTGTAGTAATCACGCCAATAGCCTGGGTTCTGCGTCATCTGCGCCGTCATGACTTCACGGAGGCGCGATTGGGGCTCACAGCCCAATTGCTCCTCAAGACCAGCCAGGGCCCAGACCGCCTCTCGGAAACGGAACGTGAGTTCGGGACCAACCTTTAGAAAGAAGAAATGGTTTTTCACCAGGTCAGCCAAAGCCGACGTCAGCTGGTAGTCGGTTGAATGCGCCTCGAATGTCAGGCCATTCTCCCGAAGGATAGCCTCGCTGAGGGGGAGTGCCTTTTCAGCAACGAAGGGATAAATCGACGTATGTCCGAAGTCGACACCGGGTTGGGTCACTACGGAAACAATCCGGTCCCAGGCGGTATCAAGTCCACGAGCCGTAAAGGCGGTGCGGTGGGTTGTGATCGTGTCCCTGAAGCGATCAACCGAGGTGACGTCCAACGCGTCCGGTTCATCCGTTTCGCCCCCTGGAATGGGAACTTCTGTACCGATGATATAGATCAGCTTGTCCCGATCGGGTGCATGGGATTCCGCCACGGCGCAAAGATCAGCGGCACGATCTGCGATCTGTTCGAAGGTCGGGTTCGGTTCTCCACCGCACGCCATGCTGGCATCCAGATGGATTTTTGTGAAACCGGCCTCCACATATTGCTTCACCAGTTCGCGCGCTTTGTCCATGGCATCGGCTATAGGCTCCGATTTCCATGGATTGGGACCAAGGTGATCGCCACCCAGGATGAGTTGATCCATGGGAACACGGGCTTCTTCGGCCATGCCCCGGAGCCAGGACATGAAACCTTCCGGTTTCATACCGGTGTAGCCGCCTTCCTGATTGACCTGATTGCAAGTGGCTTCGATCACCGTGGGAAAGCGCGTCTCAGCAGCATAAGCCAGCACCGCACGCAGCACATGTTCGTTCGCAGTGCAAAAACAGGGGAGTCCTATGATTTCGCCTGCACGGTTCCGGTCGATCAGATGTTGAACAAGGCTCATGCAGTGGCTTCTTTCATCGTGGCATCATTCAGAAAGGCGGTGATCTGAGATGGACTGGAGTTCCCCTCCATGGGCCCACGTCGGGTAACAGCCATCGCCCCGGCGGCATTCGCCTGATGACCTGCCTCTTGCAGTGTGGCACCCTGAGCCAGCAGTGAGACAAAGGTTCCGCCAAAACAGTCACCCGCGCCGGTTGGGTCTATCTCATCAACTGTGTGGCCAGGGAAGTCGTAACGTTGACCATTGCTGACCACCGTTGCACCTGCCGCTCCGCGTTTCAGGGCAACAATTTCAGGCTTGGCAGCGAGAAGGGATTCAATGGCTGCCTCTTCAGAAAGATCCGGAAAAAGAAAATCAAGATCGCTCGTACTGGGTAGCAGACAATAGCTGAGCTCCATGACTTCACTCAGGGCGTCAACGACGAACGTATCCTGCATGAGTTCGGGCCGGGCATTGGGATCACACGTGATTTTTCCATCTGCACTCGCAACGTCCCGCACGAGTTTCAGGATCACATTCCGCATTGCGGCATTACCAAGAGAGGCTGCAGATACGTGCAGGATAGTTCGGGCAGGGTCGAGAACGCCATCAGGCACGTCGAAGTGATCGGCTGCAGTGTTCGTCAGGTGGAAGATGAAATCGCGATGGCCATCGTCGTAGTACGATACAAACGCGACTCCTGTGCTCAAGCCCGGTGTGATGGCTATCCCGGCCGTCCCGACACCATCTTCGTCCAGCCGCTCCCGTACGACGCGGCCGAACCCGTCGTCACCAACCCCGCCGATCATTTCAGTTTGTGCGCCCATGCGCGCAGCCTGATCGAGAAAGATCGCGGGCGCTCCGCTGGGATAGGGACCGGAGTATTCTCCTACCGTCTTTAAGCCGCAGTTTCGCTGGTGTGAGACGAATTCAACCAGGATTTCCCCAGCAGTCGCGATGGTCGTTGCTTTGGACATCCCGGCCTCCTTAATTGCAGGAAGAGTGTAGACAAAACGTTTACATGTGTCAAAATGGAAAATCAAACAGCTTGCTCCGGTGCAGCGGCTCAGGTCGTTGGCCGCGTCGTTGAGCTGTGACGTGGGAGTGGAAGTATAGGGATGCAAAAACCCAAGATTAACACAATGAAAGAGTTGTCCCAGGCTATCGGTATCTCAAGACCGACGCTGTCCCGCTATTTTCAGGATCCCGCGTCTGTTCGGCCTGCGACGTCGCAGAAAATTAAAGAGCGGCTCAAGGACGTCGATTATGTCTACAATTTTCTTGCGACCAGGCAGAACCGGAAATCGACGGGTTTGATTGGGGTCATCATCCCCCACTTCAACGACCTGTTCTTCACAAGTCTTCTTGAGGCAATTGACGTTGCTGCCCGCAAGAAGGGGTTCACCATCATGACGCAGTGTTCCCATGGCAATGAAGACATGGAAGTAACGGCTGTTGAAAAGTTGCGATCCATGAGCGCTGATGGCGCGATTATCGCCCCTCTGGGCGTCGATAGCTCCAATGCGGCCTTTGTGGCTGCGGGTAAGGATTTTCCGATTGTTTTTGCCGACTCGCACCCGTCCGTTCCAATTGATAAGGCAGACTTTGTGGGAACTGATAATGCACAGAGCATAGCGGCAATGGTCGAATATCTCTGCCGGGCGGGAGACACCCCATTGTTTCTTGGCATGCCCCACATGAATTCCAACGCAATAGAGCGTGAAGAAGCGTACGCCAAAACGATGAGGGACTTGGGACATGTGCCTGCCTTCGTGGAGAGTGGGAGTGCCACCAAGACCTGGGATTTTGAGGCGTACGGCCATGGCGTTATGGACGCCCATTTCAGCCGTCAACGCCACACCGCCGCTACGATCCTCTGTGCCAATGACCGTATCGCCATCGGCGCGATCCGCGCTGCCAACAGGCACGGACTATATGAGCGCGGACATGAAGCACGCGGCCGGTTGCGCATTGCCGGTCACGATGATCACCCTTTGAGCCAATACATGTTCCCCGCCCTAACGACGATGGCTCAGGACATCGAAGGCATTGGAAAGGTTGCAATTCGGTTGTTGAGTGAGCGTGTGGGGAGTGACGAAAGAGCGGACCCTGTCAGGCTAATGAAAGAGGCCGCGTTAAAGTTGCGCGAGTCGACTTGACATACGCAAGGCCAATAAGCCTTTCACAACAGCCAGATGGACGAAAAGACACCGGCGTGGAAAAATTATAGTTGACTCAGAGCTCCACTTCATAAACTCTTTACATGTGTAAAAAGGGAGGACTTCATGTCTATAAAACGCACACTGCTGACAACAGCGGTCGGCTTTGGGTTGGCGGCAGGGATCGCATCCACGGCACTGGCAGAAGAAATTACAATTGCGACGGTCAACAACAACGACATGATCGTGATGCAAAAGCTTGCACCGGAGTGGGAGAAGGCGACCGGCAACACGATTAACTGGGTTGTTCTGGAAGAGAATGTTCTTCGCCAGAGAACAACGCAGGATATCGCTGCCAACGGCGGTTCTTTCGACATCATGTTCATCGGTGCCTATGAAGCTCCGATTTGGGGAGCCAACGGGTGGCTGACCTCGCTGAACGATTTCGGTGACGACGCAGACTATGATTTGGAGGACATCTTCCAGCTCGTCCGCAACGGCCTCTCCGCAGACGGCAATCTCTACGCCGTGCCGCTTTACTCCGAGACGTCCTTCACTTTCTATCGGACGGATTTGTTTGAAAAAGCGGGCATCGCACCGCCGACAGAGCAGATTACTTACACCGAGTTTGCCGACATGGCCGCAAAGCTTCATGATCCGGACAATGGGATCTTTGGCACCTGCCAGCGCGGTAAGGCGGGCTGGGGTGAGAACATGGCGTTTGTGGGCACGCTTGCCAATGCATTCGGTGCGCGCTGGTTTGACGAGGGCTGGAATCCCCAGCTGGATTCACCGGAGTGGAATGCTGCGATCACCTACTATGTCGACCTGATGAACAATTCAGGCCCTCCCGGTGCGACAGCTAATGGTCACAACGAAAACCGCGCCTTGTTCAAGGACGGAAAATGCGCCACCTGGGTGGACGCAACATCCGCTGCCAATGACATCCGTAACCCGGCCAACTCAGCCGTGGCCGACAAGACAGATTTCTTCCAGGCTCCAAAAGAGGTGACTGACAAGGGTACCGGTTGGTTCTGGTCCTGGGCGCTTGCCATCCCGGCGAGCTCCAAGAAAATCGACACAGCCAAAGACTTCCTGAAGTGGGCGACGTCGAAGGAATACTTCCAGAAGGTTGGCGAGACTGAAGGTTGGGTTGCTGTGCCAAGTGGTACGCGGGCCTCCATCCACGAAGATCCAAGGCTTCTTGAAGCGGCACCTTTTGCCGAGACTATCAAGACTGCAATCTTCTCGGTTGACCCGGCAGATCCGACACGCGATCCTGTGCCGTACACCGGTGTTCAGTTTGTCGCGATCCCTGAGTTTCAGGGCATCGGCAACTATGTAGGGCAGCAGGTTGCAGCGGCTTTGGCTGGTCAGTCAACCGTTGAAGAAGCGTTGGCAAACAGTCAGCAGTTCGCACTGCGCGAAATGACGAAAGCGGGTTACATCAAGTAACCTTCCTCCCTGGTCGGTCCGGTGCAATGTGTGCCGGTCCGGCTGGAGTTTGGGCTGACATAATAGCGTTTTGACGAAGGCCAGCGATGGGCTGTTTCCATGTGCCGGTCGTAATCGTTTGGGAGGACGATCCTCATGGCCACGAAGGCATCCCGATCTTCTGCACGGTTGATGATTTCCCCGGCTGTTCTTTTGCTGCTGGGGTGGATGCTCGTCCCGCTGAGCATGACGGTTTACTTCTCATTTCTGCGCTACAACCTCCTGCAACCTGGACCGACACCTTTTGCCGGATGGGAAAACTACTATTGGTTCGTCACCGATCCGAGCTTTACAGCCGCTTTGACCAACACTCTGGTGCTGGTGGGCGGGGTGCTTTGCATCACAACAATCGGGGGGCTTGGGGCTGCCATTCTTTTAGATCGACCCATGTTCGGAACAGGTATCATCCGGATCATGGTGATTGCGCCATTCTTCGTCATGCCAACCGTATCCGCGCTGGTTTGGAAGAACATGTTCATGAACCCGGTCAACGGTATCTTTGGTCGGCTCGCTGTGAGCCTGGGATTCCAGCCCATCGACTTCTTTGGCCAGATTCCCTTGGCGTCGATCACTTTCATCGTGTCCTGGATGTGGCTGCCCTTTGCCACGCTGATCCTGTTGACGGCCCTTCAATCACTCGATCAGGAGCAACTGGAAGCGGCTGAAATGGATGGAGCGAACCGGTGGAATCGTTTCTGGTTTATCATGCTGCCGCACCTTGCACGTCCGATCACGGTCGTGATCCTGATCCAGACTATTTTCCTTTTGTCGATCTTTGCAGAAATCCTCGTAACCACCAATGGTGGTCCGGGTACGGCAACAACAAACCTCACCTATCTGATCTATGTCTCATCGCTTCTGCAGTTTGATGTCGGCATGGGCAGCGCCGGCGGTGTAATCGCCATCATTCTCGCCAACATCGTCGCGATCTTCCTGATGCGAATGATCGGCAAGAACCTGGACGCATAGGGGCAGAAGGCATGGCACGCGCAGTCACAAACAAAACGAAGGTTCTCAACACCGCGGTTGCGGGTACACTCGGGTTCCTGATGTTCTTTCCGCTCCTGTGGATCATGATCCTGTCACTGAAGACAGAGGAAGATGCGATCAGGGCACCGTTGGAAGTTTTATTCAGCTCCGGCTGGACGCTTGACAGCTTCAACACGGTTCAGGAGCGCTCGGACTATTTTAAGCACTTCTCCAATTCGGTGATTATCTCGGTCGGTTCGACGTTCCTGGGGCTGCTGATCGCGATACCGGCCGCCTGGGCCATGGCCTTTGTTCCGGCAAAACGCACCAAGGATGTGCTGATGTGGATGCTGTCGACCAAAATGCTGCCGCCGGTTGGCGTCCTGGTACCGATCTATCTTCTGTTTCGGGACTTTGGCCTGCTGGATACGCGCGTGGGTCTGGTCTTTGTGCTGATGATGCTCAATCTGCCGATCATTATTTGGATGCTTTATACGTACTTCAAGGAAATACCGGGCGAGATTCTCGAAGCCGCCCGGATGGACGGCGCCACCTTGCGCGATGAGGTACTGTATGTCCTGACGCCGATGGCAATTCCCGGCATCGCATCAACCATCCTCCTTAATATCATTCTGGCATGGAACGAAGCGTTCTGGACATTGAACCTGACTGCCGCCAACGCGGCGCCGCTCACCGCTTTCATCGCCAGCTACTCCAGCCCGGAAGGCCTGTTTTACGCCAAACTCAGTGCTGCGTCCGTCATGGCTATCGCACCGATCCTCATCATGGGCTGGTTCAGCCAGAAACAACTTGTCAGAGGCCTGACCTTCGGCGCTGTGAAGTAAGGAAATCAACATGGGACGCATACAGCTCAAGCAGGTCACAAAGTCTTTCGGCGATGTTATGGTCATACCGCCGCTGGACCTGGAAATCGAGGACGGAGAATTTGTTGTTTTTGTCGGTCCGTCCGGCTGCGGCAAGTCGACACTTTTGCGGTTGATTGCCGGACTGGAAGACACCACCGGGGGCATTGTTGAGATCGACGGACAGGATGCAACCAGCCTGCCACCAGCCAAGCGCGGTCTTGCCATGGTGTTTCAGTCCTACGCTTTGTATCCGCACATGTCTGTGCGCAAGAACATCGCCTTCCCGTTGCGCATGGCGAAGATGGATCAGCAAGAACAGGACAAGCGCATTGCGGCCGCTGCCAACGCGCTGAATTTGACGGATTATCTCGACCGGCGTCCGGGCCAGCTCTCCGGTGGTCAACGGCAGCGCGTGGCAATCGGGCGTGCGATTGTGCGCGAACCGTCGGCCTTTCTGTTTGATGAGCCCTTGTCGAACCTCGACGCTGCGCTGCGTGTCGGCATGCGGATGGAAATCTCCGAGCTGCACAAGAAGCTGGCCACAACCATGGTCTATGTCACGCACGATCAGGTTGAAGCCATGACGATGGCGGACAAGATCGTTGTTCTTCAGGCCGGGGTGGTTGAACAGGTGGGCAGTCCGCTGGAGCTTTATCGAAACCCACGCAATCGATTTGTGGCGGGGTTCATCGGCTCGCCAAAAATGAATTTATTCGAAGGCCCCGAGGCAGAAAAACTCAACGCCCACGCGATCGGTATTCGGCCTGAACATATTGATGTCTCCACAACGGAAGGCACATGGCAGGGAACCGTCGGTGTGGCAGAACATCTTGGCTCGGACACCTTCCTCCATATCCATGGCATTCAAGGCTGCGATCCGATGACTGTGCGGGCGGGCGGTGAAGTCGACGTGCATCATGGAGATACCGTCTATCTGACACCCAATCCGTCGCAAATTCACAAATTCGACGTGCAAGGACTGCGCATTTCATGAAAAGACTTGACGGTAAGATCGCGTTGGTGACAGGGGGCGCGCGCGGGATTGGTCGTGCAATCTGCGAAGCATTTGCGGAAGCCGGGGCCAGGGTGGCAGTCGCAGACCTTCTGGAAGATGAGGCGAAAGCCACTGCCGAGATGCTGGGCGGTCAGGGAATGGCGGTTGCGATGAATGTTACTGACCTTACCTCCATCGCCGCCGGTGTGGCGGCAGTGGAAGAAGCCTGGGGCGGGGTCGATATTCTCGTCAACAACGCCGGCATCTTCAACATGGCCTCGATCGACAAAGTGACGGTTGAGGATTACCGGCGTCAATATGACGTCAATGTCGGCGGGACGATCTTTGCCATTCAGGCTGTGGTTCCCTCGATGAAAAAGCGCGGTGGAGGGGCAATCATCAATTTTGCTTCACAGGCAGGACGACGGGGCGAAGCGAACGTGATGCTCTATTGCTCTACCAAAGCGGCGGTGATTTCCATCACCCAGTCGATGGCGTTGGAACTGGCGGAGAATAATATCCGGGTCAATGCCGTGGCGCCCGGTGTTATCGACACGCCAATGTGGGACGTGGTGGATGCACAGTTTGCCCAGTATGAGAATAAACCCAAAGGTCAGAAAAAACGTGAAGTAGGGGAAGCTGTGCCGCTGGGTCGTATGGGAGATCCGGCGGACGTCGCGGACCCATGCGTTTTCCTCGCCTCGGATGATGCTCGCTACATTACTGCCCAGACGCTGAACGTCGATGGCGGAAACTGGATGAGCTGACATGCAACTCTCCAACGCTGTTCTGCCCGCGCTGCCAGACAAAATTGAGCGGCCGACCTATGATCGATCCGCGTTGACACCAGGTATCGTCCACATTGGATTGGGTAATTTCCACCGTGCACATCAATCCTGGTATCTGCACCGCATGATGCAGCAAGGCGAAGCGATGGACTGGGCTATCATCGGTGCTGGTGTGCGGCCAAATGACGAAGCGCAACGCAAACGGTTGGCTGAGCAGGATTATCTGTCCACGCTGATTGAGCTCGACCCTGGTGGGCGATCGGCAGAAGTGGTCGGGTCGATGATTGACTTCGTCCCGGTTGAAGAAGGCAACAGAGCACTCATCGCACAAATGGCCGACCAGGCGATCCGAATCGTTGCTTTGACCGTGACCGAAGGTGGATATTACATAGATCCCGTCTCCAAAGGCTTCGACACCGCACATCCTGACATTCAGTACGACGCAGCTAACCCGGACAAACCGCGCACCGCCTTTGGGGCGATTGTCGCTGCGCTGAAGCAGCGCAACGCCGAAGATGTAGGGCCATTTACCGGTCTAAGTTGCGATAATCTTCAAGGCAATGGCGCGATCCTGCGCCAAACTGTGGTGTCACTTGCCCGTTTATCAGATCCTGATCTGGCGGATTGGATCGACGCTCACTGCAGCTTTCCCAACTCCATGGTGGATTGCATCGTGCCTGCAACGGGTCCGAAGGAACGGGCCCTTGTGCTGGCGCTCGGAGTTGAAGATGCAGCACCTGTCACGCATGAAAATTTTCGCCAATGGGTGATCGAAGACGATTTCTGTGCGGGTCGCCCGGACTGGGACAGGGTTGGCGCCACCTTTACCGACGACGTGCATACATACGAAGCCATGAAGATCCGAATTCTCAATGGCGGGCATCAACTCATCTCAAATGCCGGAGAGATCCTCTCGGTCGACTACATATCGGGTTGCATGGAGCACCCTTTGATCGGGGCACTCTTCCGAAAGGTTGCCGAAACTGAGATCGCACCGGGGGTCGAACCTGTTCCCGGTATGACACCCCAGGCCTATGTTGATTTGATTGAGCGTCGATTTTCCAACCCGGAAATTGTCGATACGGTGCGTCGGGTGGCGTTTGATGGCTCATCCCGTCAGACCGGATTCATCTTGCCAGCTTTGCGCGATGCGCTGCAGGCAGGACGTGCGAGTGACGGGTTGGCGTTAACTCAGGCGCTCTGGGCACGGATGTGCGAAGGCACACGGGAAGATGGCTCCGTCATCGAACCTAACGATCCGCACTGGGATACGCTGACTGTCACTGCCAAGGCTGCCAGGACCGATCCCCAGGTTTGGTTGAACCAACGTGATCTCTACGGTGATCTCGCAGATGAACAGCGTTTCAATGACAGCTTCACCCGTTGGCTCCTCATGATCTGGACCGATGGGGCCGAAGCGGCCATCCGGTCCTATTTGAAAGGGTGATCAAATAATGCAGGCCGTTATATTTACCGGACCAAACGAAGTTCTGTTTGGCGCTCTTCCGGATCCGAAACCTGGCCCCGACGAGGTGGTGCTTGAAGTCAAATCAAGCGGAATTTGTCACACGGATTACGAGGTGTTGAAAGCCAATTACGGCACGTCCGCCTTCCCGGTGGTTCCCGGACATGAATATGCCGGTACCGTGGTCGAGGTCGGCGATGCCGTGACAACTGTCTCCACCGGTGACCGCGTGGTCGTCGATCCCAACATTGAATGCGGCACCTGCCGAGCCTGCCAACGCGGCTGGGCCCATCTTTGCGAAACGCTTGGTGCCTATGGTGTGACACAAAATGGAGGCTTCTCTCAATACAGCGTCGTGAAAGCCTCGGCTGTCCACATAATTGGAGAGATGAGTTTTTCACAGGCGGCTCTTGCGGAGCCCATGGGGTGTGTGCTGAACGGAGTCGATGCCGTCTATGCTCCCGGTATGGAAGAGGTGATCATTTTCGGCGCAGGGCCGATGGGCCTGCTCATGGGTATTGCGCTCAAAACGTATGGTGTTCCTGAGATTACGCTTTGTGACATCTCCGAAAACCGGCTGGATCTAGCAGCCAGTTTTGGCTTTGACACTGTCATATCTCTGTCTTCCGAAATGCAAGACTGGCACCACCGTGCCGATCTCGCCGTTGACGCCACCGGCGTTCCCGCTGTTGCAGGTTGTCTCGTCGACTATATTGCCAATGGAGGAAAAGGCTTGTTCTTCGGGGTCTGTCCGTCTGAGGCGCGCATTGACGTAGCGCCGTTTGAGCTGTTCCGCCGACAATTGACGCTGGCGGGATCGCACTCGCTGAACCACAATATCCCAAAAGCACTGGCGACCAACGCGGCTTACGGTCCAGATATTGAACGGGTCGTGTCACATCGTGCGTCGCTGGAGGAGGTCTCCAAAATCCTGAGTACCTCTCCCCCTGGTGGAAGTTTGAAGATACAAGCGACACGCGACTAACCAGAAACCGCGGTATCAACCACCGTCGCCTGGCAATCTGGCTGATTTGAATTCATTCGCATCGGTAAAATGTGCGACCCTTGGCACAATTCGGATCTTGCGTAAGGCTGGTTGACATTGTTGGAGCCGCGGGCAAATCAATAGGGAAGTGAACTGCGAGCTTTTCTGTGAAAATTGTGCCATGACCGCCAATCAAACAATTGTTGTCGGGTTTCTGATCTTTCCAGGCTTCCCGATGGCCTGCCTCACCTCCATCATTGAGCCGCTACGGGCTGCAAACGAGATTTCGGGGCAAAAAGCGTTCAACTGGAAAATGTTATCAGAGCGACCCGGTCGTGTGATGTCCAGCGCAGATGTCGGATTTGATGCAGAAACAGCCCTGTCGGATGTCGATGATCTAGATGCTCTGTTCATGCTGAGCAGTCCCATGGCAAAATTCGACGACCCGCGCAATTCACATGGAAAGTTGCGCAGTCTGGAACGTCATGGCGTTGTTGTCGGTGGTATCAGCGGCGGCGTATTTCCGCTGGTCCGCTCAGGGTTGATGGACGGCTATGCCTGTTCGGTCCATTGGTGTTACGGTGCTGCTTTCAGGGCGGAATTTCCCGAGGCTGATGCCAGCGACGATGTGATCGTAATGGATGGAAGACGCCACACGGCTTCAGGAGCTGCTGCGGCCTTCGATCTGGCACTTCATTTGATTGAAAAGCGATTGGGAGCGGACATCGCGACGGAAGTGGCCTGCTGGTTCCAGCACCCGTTGCTGCGCGGAAAAGGTATTCGCCAAAGGATTCCAACTCTGAATCAACCGGATCCAAGTGACCGCTTGCCTGATCCGGTTGAGCCCGCGATTCGCCTGTTTGCCAGGCATATCGAGGTACCCATATCTGTTCAAAAAGTCGCCAATCAGGTTGGCGTATCGCCCAGGCATCTAGAAAGAGCGTTCAAGAAACACACCGGCCAAAGCCCATCCCATTATTATCGGGCGCTCAGGATGAAAGCCGCCCGCCAACTGGTCGTGTATTCAAAAGACAGCGTTGCAGAGATCGCGCTGGCTGTCGGCTATTCAAGTGCCACGCCGCTTTTGCAGCATTATTGCGCGGCTTTCGGCATTTCGCCGCAAGAGGACCGGGCAAGCATCAATCAGTTTCGGGTCGATAACAACGCGATTGTGCCATCCACATAGCGTAGATTTTGGGCGCGTAGCCTTGTCCCAAAGGTGGTTTAATCTTTTCAGGGTCCGCTCTGGCCGTACACTGAAGTCATCGCTGTTGTAAGCGCGTGATATAAAGATTTGGCCGAGGAACTGGGTCCAAGGATACGCACCCGATCAGACCCTTCAGAGCGGATAACAAAGCATCCGATCTGCTCGATCTGAGTGCGCGTTGCGTCACCGATTTGCATTTGATGAATATCGATTGAGGAAAGCCGCTCCATGACGGCCTCCAGGCCGGGGCCACTCAAATCCAGGCAAACCCATGCACCCGTTTGTTCGGTAACGGACGCTGTTGCACCAAACCGAACGGCCAGGAGCGTGGCGAGATCCTCATGAGTGTCGATGGGCGCCCCCACCATCCATTGATCAGGACCCATCCAAAAGACTGTTTCTCCATCATGTGAACGCGACTTTCCGGGGGCGGGGGCTTCACTTTTCAATGCATCGGAAAGCACTTTGCGACAGGCAGCCTCTTGCCCAAGACGTGCCGCAACCGAGGCGAACGATAGCCCCGAGTTTTCAGACAATGTAAGCGGGCCGATGTGAACCAGCTGATCGGTTTCGAAGCCAAGCGCATTGAGCGGTTTCAGATCATGCACGAAGTCGCTCCCCCGCGGGGTCAATGAAATGGGGTGATACGACTTCCACAACAGCTTCCACGTCAGTTAAAGGGCTAACCATGCGAACGGTTTCACCGTGGCGATTGCCGCCGTCTTTCAAGAACCCGATTCCGATAGCGTGTCCCAGATTGGGTGAAAAACAAGCCGAGGTGACATAACCCTGGTCATGTGCGGCATCCACTGGCCCATCGGCTGGCATTAAATGCGCTCCCGCGATGACCGGTTTATCTGGATCAAGCGGACGGAGCCCGATTTGCATCAGCGCATCGTCAGTGTTCAACCCTGGGCGCTCTGACAGCGTTGAGCCGATGCTATCCTTTGCTTTGCTCACCATCCGGTCCATGCCAAGATTGCGCGCTGTGGTGGTGCCGTTCAGTTCATTTCCGGCGGCGTGACCTTTTTCGATGCGCATAACGCCAAGCGCTTCAGTGCCATAGGCAGTAATGTCAAACTCTGCCCCCATCTCCATGATGCGACGGATCAGCGCGTCGCCATAACGCGTTGGTACTGCCAACTCGTATGCAAGCTCTCCACTGAATGAAATGCGGAAAAGTCGTGCACGCAGTCCACCGCAAATCGTGATATTGGCGCAGGCCATGAACGGGAATGAGTCATTGGATATGTCACAATCGGTATCCACGATCTTTTGCAATAGTTTGCGCGCATTGGGACCCGCGATAGCATATTGCGCCCAGGCTTCGGTGGTCGAGATCAATTGCACATCCAGATCAGGAAACAGGCATTGGCGTACAAATTCCATGTGCCTATAGACGTCAACCGCCTTTGCCGTGGTCGTGGTGATCACAAAATGGCCATCGGCGAGATGAGCCGCGGTGCCATCATCCATAGCAATCCCATCTTCGCGCAACATCAGCCCGTAACGTGTTTTACCAACGGCCAGTTTGGCAAAACCATTACAATAAATCCGGTTGAGGAAATCGGCTGCGTCTGTGCCCTGCACGTCAATCTTTCCCAGGGTCGTCACATCGCACACACCAACCGATCGCCGCGTCGCCAGAACCTCACGATCAACGCTTTCGCGCCAATGGGTTTCCTCGGGTCGCGGGAACCATTGCGCGCGCATCCAGTTGCCGACCTCGACAAAAACGGCGCCCTGTTCAGTGGCCCATTTGTGGGAAGGTGTAAGACGGGTCGGGTGGAAATTCCTGCCCTTTGTCCGACCTGCAAATGCGGCGATGGCCGTGGGTGTATAGGGGGGGCGAAAGATCGTTGTCCCGGTTTCGGGGATGGTCTTGCCGGCCAATTCCGCCATGACGGCAAGTCCCCCCATGTTCGAGGTTTTTCCCTGGTCAGTAGCCATGCCAAGCGTTGTATACCGTTTCAGATGTTCGACTGATCGGAATCCCTCCTGGTGACTGAGCTTCACATCTTTGACAGTCACATCGTTTTGCTGGTCGAGCCATGCACGATTGCAGCCATCGACATACCAAAATGGCTGCAAGGCGATCGGTGCATCTTCGGCTTGCGGTGGGTTTGAGACGCGCGTTTGAACACCCAGTTCCGACAGGGCTGCCGACGCGGCTTCGGCCCCACCGGTCAATGCGCCGTGTGTGCTAAGGTGACCAGTGGCTGCGCCTGCAACGCGCATGCCGGGCGGCAAGTCCTTGCCAGGGACGAATGCTGCAATCGCTGCGTTCCATGCAGGACGGCCTCTCTGGTGGCAGGTCAGATGCACGTTGGGATTCCAGCCACCGGAGACACCCAATGCACCGCATTCAAGTACGCGCTGGGAGCCATCTGCCAGTGTAAGTTCAACACTGCGCAGACCAAGGCGCCCCTTGGTGTTTGTGACGGTGCCCGATAACACTTCGAAATCATTTGAACGCGGTGCATCCGGGCGGCAGTCAACGACAGCGGTGATCTCAACACCCTTCCGATGCAGATCCGTCGCCGTTCTGTGGCCGTCGTCGTTGTTTGTAAAGACCGCCACGCCGGGCGCTGCTGTAACAGCCCAGCGGTTAGCATAGGCGCGCATTGCCGCGGCCAGCATAATGCCGGGACGATCATTGTTCTCGAACGCGATTGGTCGTTCCGTCGCACCGGCACATAACACACTCCGCTTGGCGTAGATGCGCCACAGAATCTGTCTCGGCTTTCCGCTTTCGAATATCATCAGATGGTCGCTGACCTGTTCCAGTGCGCTAAATATTCCATGATCAAAAGCACCGAGTACGGTCGTGCGGGTCATGATGCGCACATTTGGTAGACTTTGCAGTTCTGCCAACGTCTCATCGACCCAACTCAATCCGGTGCCATCACCAACAGTCAATGTTTCGGCCAACAGCCGTCCGCCCGGTCGAAAGTCTTCGTCTGCCAGGATAACCCGTACACCGGCGCGCGCCGCACTCAGCGCTGCCATCAAGCCTGCAGGACCTGCGCCGATAATGAGCAGGTCACAATGTAGAAAGCCCTTGTCGTAAACGTCCGGGTCCGCGGCCATCGACAAGGACCCAAGCCCGGCGGCTTTGCGAATGATTGGCTCATAGAGTTTTTCCCAGAAGGCAGCGGGCCACATGAAGGTCTTGTAGTAAAATCCCGCGGTCAGGAAGTTCGATAACCTGTCATTGACCGCCATGGCGTCAAAGGCGAGACTGGGCCATCGATTCTGCGACTTTGCGACAAGCCCGTCAAATAGCTCGGTCGTTGTGGCACGCGTATTGGGTTCCTGCCGCGAACCCTCACGCAATTCGACAATTGCGTTCGGCTCCTCAGAGCCAGCGCTGAGTACTCCGCGCGGCCGGTGATATTTGAACGACCGGCCCATAAGGCGCACATTGTTGGCCAACAGCGCCGAGGCGAGCGTATCACCGGCATGTCCTGTGTAATTTTTTCCATCAAATGTGAAAGTGAGGTTCTGCTCACGATCGATCAGGCCACCGGGCAGGCGATTTGCTTGGCTCATCGTGAACGCCCTTCGGCTCGGGCGACGTCCCGGGCAAGTTCAACCGAACGGATCTCATGTGTGACAGTGTTCCGCGTGACTACCAGCCAGGATCGATCTCCTGCTTCATGAAACCACAGCTCTCGATGCCAGCCAGCCGGATTCTCCCGCAGATAGGCATATTCATAGAATTGCTTGGCGGAAGTCTCACTGTCCCGGATCGGACGCCTGATCAAATTCGCATCGCCCAGATAAACGAACTCGGCGCTATCGCGTGGACCAAGCAAAGGATGGTCGATAATCATTGCATGCCTCGCTCAATGCAGGTTGGGCTGATTGCCCACGCCTTTTTCGTCAATCATCAGGCCTTTTTCGAACCGGTCAAACCGATAAGCTCTGGCTGTGGGGTGCGGCTCATCTCGCGCAAGAAGATGAGCATAGCAATAGCCGGAGGCAGGGGTGGCTTTGAACCCGCCATAACACCAGCCGCCGTTGAAATAGAGACCATCAATCTGGGTGCGGTCGATGATAGGAGAGCCATCCATAGACATATCCATGATGCCTCCCCACATTCGCAGCAGTCGGGCACGACCAATCATCGGCATTATGGCCATGCCACTTTCACAAACATGTTCAATCATTGGTAGGTTGCCGCGTTGGGCGTAGGAGTTGTAGCCGTCCAGATCGCCACCGAAGACAAGCCCGCCCTTGTCCGACTGGCTGATATAAAAATGTCCCGCGCCAAATGTGATGACGCCGGGCAAGGCGGGTTTCAATCCTTCTGAAACGAAAGCCTGCAGGACATGGCTTTCCAAGGGCAACCGCATTTCGGCTTTTGCCATCAAGCGACTTGACGAACCGGCAACACAGGCGGCGACCTTTCCCGCTCTGATTGACCCTTGGGTTGTTTCGACCCCAGCGCATGCCCCGTTCTCGATGCGGAATCCGGTCACTTCGCAGTTTTGGATGATATCGACACCCAGCCGATCGGCGGCCCGGGCATATCCCCACGCGACCGCGTCGTGCCGTACTGTCCCTCCTCGCCGCTGTGCCAGCCCGCCTCTTATTGGGAAACGTGCATCGTCGAAATTCAGGAACGGGTGCTCGGATTTGATCTGATCTGCCGACAGCAATTCGGCATCAGCTCCGTTAAGGATCATGGCATTGCCGCGTCTGATGAAGGCATCGCGTTGCGCATCCGAATGGATCAGGTTGAGAATCCCGCGCTGGCTAACCATTGCGTTATAGTTCAGATCCTGTTCGAGCCGCTCCCAGAGTTTGAGGGAGAATTCGTAAAACGGCTCATTTCCGTCCAGTAAATAGTTCGAGCGAATGATTGTTGTATTGCGACCGACATTGCCGCCGCCTATCCATCCTTTTTCAAGAACGGCGACATCACGAAGACCATAAACGGATGCGAGGTAGTAGGCTGTGGCGAGGCCGTGCCCGCCGCCACCTATTATGACGATACTATAGTGTGATTTTGGCGCAGGGTTTCGCCAAGCGGGCAGCCAACCTCGATGCCCGGTGAGGGCCTCCTTGATGACTTTAAAACCTGAATAGCGCATGAACCGGACCTTTTGGCGGTCAAAGTAAACGAAGCTTCATGTGTATGTCTTTCTCGGATCGGACCATGACTTCCCCAAATACGACCAGTAGCTTCTGATTGCCTGAATTTTCGCGCACCTGGAACGAAGTCAGATCTGGCGAGGAAAAGCAGTCTGATCGCAGCAGAAAAGCGCAACGCCCTGTCGCCCAACTGGCTTAGCAATTTGAAAAACCTGTCTTAGCTGCGGGCCGTCTTCAGGCGCCTCATTCATACCAGGGCGTTTGAGGCGATCGATCTGATGACCGATCGAAATTTGTGGGTTACCGGAGTCAGGCTGGTATGGGTTCTGCGCAGGATATCGATGCGCCTTCTCGCCAACGGATCTGCAACCGCCAGGAATTCAACATCGCCTGCTGCTTTGCCAACAACGAGGCGTGGCAAAACAGTAATCCCGATACCTGCGCGAACCAGAGCCAACAGCGATGTCGTATTTCGCACCATGAGCCTGCTGTTTGCCATGACGTGCTGAACGGTGTCGTCCGCAATTTGTGCACAGATGCCGTTGGCGATGAAGGGCCATGTTCCCAGATCACGCCATGTAAGTGGACGTTCAATCTCTTTCAGAGGATGATCCGCCCGGCAAACAATTCCAAATGCATCTGAGAACAGTTCTTCACTTTCAACTTCACTGTTCATCTCCGGGCCTGTTGCAATGCCCAGATCAACGCGTTCACGCTCAATTTCACGCAACACAGCGGCTGAATCCATGTCCTGAATATCAACATGAACATCGGGATGATCTTTCAGAAACTCCTGAACGACTTCCGGCATGATGGTCTCCGCCACGGATGGCACGACTGCAATACGCACGAGGCCCGATTTGGCATGGGCATTGTTTTCTATGCTCGCAATCGTTCGTTCGAAGTGGTCCAGCTCTCGGGATGCCTCATCGAGCGTAAACAGTCCAAGCGCCGTCAACTTGCTCTTACGGTCGGATTCAAACAACGCAGCCCCCAGATGATCCTCGAACTGCTTCAGCATCATCGATACCGCAGAAGGCGTCCTGCCCAGCTTCTCAGCTGCATCTGCAAGGTTGCCACTACGGGCAACGGTCACAAAACAACGAAGCATTTCGGTCTTGATCGCCAATTTCAGTATTCCTGTAGAAAGCTTAAGAAGTTTGATTTTGACTGAAATACGGCCAACCGTCCATATTGAAAAGACGCTGGAGTGCATTCCGTAAAGGTTGGATCACCTTTGCGATGAGGATACGCGCCAAAACAAACGCTGGAGCATTTCACGCGATCCTAAGGTCGCAAGAATTGCTGCTGGCGACACGCCTACGATGGTTGCCTGACGCTGGGAGGCGGATGGACGTGCAGAATTTAAGTTACATCGCGAACGAGTGGGTCGCAGGGCAAAGTGAAATCGAAAATCGGAATCCATCCGACCTTTCAGATCTCATAGGCATGTTCGCGCAGGCCGATGCCGATCAGCTTGATACCGCGATAGATGCGGCTCGTTCGGCGCAGCGTCAATGGCAGCAGGCCGGAATTGAGCGTCGTTACAATGCCTTGATGGCCATAGGCCAGGAGATGATCGCACGATCCGGCGAGCTTGGAGAGTTGTTGTCGAGGGAAGAAGGCAAGCCGCGCGCAGAAGGCGTTGGTGAAGTATACCGGGCCGGTCAGTTCTTCACTTACTACGCCGCGGAATCTCTGCGCCAGATCGGCGAAAATGCAGACTCCGTACGCCCAAACATCGAAGTGGATGTGCGACGTGAACCGGTCGGTGTGGTTGCTGTAATATCGCCCTGGAACTTTCCGATTGCTACGGCGAGTTGGAAAATTGCACCGGCACTTGCGTTCGGCAACGCTGTTATCTGGAAACCGGCAAATATTACGCCGGCATCGGCTGTCGCTTTTGCACAGATCGTCGAACGGCAAGACCTTCCCGCCGGGTTATTTAACCTGATCATGGGTTCAGGACGTGCAATCGGCCAGCGTCTTGTTGAAAGTGCTGACGTCAATGCCATCTCCTTTACCGGCTCCGTGCCGGTTGGAAGAGGGATTGCCGCCGCCGCACAAAACTTCACCAAAGTGCAGTTGGAGATGGGTTCCAAAAATGCGCTTGCGGTGATGGAAGACGGTGATCTGGATCTTGCGGTTTCCTGTGCTGTGAACGGAGCCTTTGGCGGTACCGGACAGAAATGCACGGCATCCTCACGCCTGATCGTTCATGAGCAGATACATGACGCCTTTGTCGAGCGACTTGTTGAAGGCGCCACGGCGCTCAAAGTCGGACATGCTCTGGCGGAAGGAACGCAGATCGGACCTGTTGTCAGTGCCGAGCAGCTTCAGGACAACCTGAATTACATCGAAACTGGAAAGTCGGAGGGCGCAGAGCTTCTATGCGGCGGTCACCGCCTGGAGCGGGCCACCGAGGGGTATTTTATGGCCCCTGCTGTATTTTCCAACACTGCCAACTCGATGCGGATCAATCGTGAAGAGATGTTTGCACCCATTGCCTGTGTCATCAAAGTCGGCTCTTACGAGGAAGCACTGGCGGCTGTGAACGACACCCATTTCGGGCTGACGTCCGGCATCATCACTCAGTCACTTTCCAGATCCACACACTTCCGGCGCAACGCACGCACCGGCTGCGTTATGGTCAATTTGCCGACTGCGGGCACTGATTATCATGTTCCGTTTGGCGGACGGGGCGACAGCTCATACGGACCCCGCGAACAGGGAAGCCACGCCAAAGAGTTCTACACCACGGTCAAAACAGCGTATATTGCCTCAGGTGACCCGCAATGACTGCTTCATCGACACCGTACCTGATCGATTGTCTGCAATATGCAAACTGGTCAGAGAAGATATTCCGGCAGATGCGCGAAGGCGGTCTCGATGCGGCTCACGTGACGATCGCCTATCACGAAAATTTCCGCGAAACCGTTCTCAATATCGAACGCTGGAACCGCTGGTTCGAGCAATATCCGGATTTGATCTTTCCTGGCAGAACGGGTGATGATGTGCGTCTGGCCAAACAAACCGGCCGCACAGCAATTTTCTTCGGTTTTCAAAATCCCTCGCCCATTGAAGACGATATCGGACTGATCGAGATCGTGCACACCCTGGGTGCCCGTTTCATGCAACTCAGCTACAACAATCAGTCGCTCCTGGCGACGGGATGCTACGAAACCGAAGATCCCGGCATTACCCGGATGGGTCGACAGGTGATCCGCGAGATGAACCGTGTTGGGCTGGTCGTCGACATGAGCCACTCCGCTGATCGGTCGACGCTGGAAGCCATCGAAATTTCAGAGCGCCCGATTGCGATCACACACGCAAATCCTCGTTTCTGGCACTCGGCACTGCGCAACAAGAACGACGATATTCTGCGCGCACTCGGCCAATCAGGCGGGATGTTGGGGTTCTCGGTCTATCCGCATCACCTCAAAGACAAGTCTGAGTGCACCCTTGAGAGCTTTTGCGAAATGATCGCTCGTACCGCCGATCTGATGGGCCCCGAACAGATCGGCATCGGAACAGACCTTTGCCAGGATCAGCCGGACACGGTGGTCACGTGGATGCGTACCGGGCGATGGACCAAGGAAATCGACTATGGTGAGGGCTCAGCATCTGCTGCTGGTTTCCCCCAGATGCCTGTCTGGTTCAAAGACAACAGAGACTTTTCCAATATTGCAACGGGTTTGCGTGCCGTTGGTTTTGATAACGACAACGTTGCGGCCATCATGGGTGGCAACTGGCTGAATTTCTACGACAGCAGCTTCGGGAAGGAGACGACCTGTGCGGCCAGCGTTGTCACGAAAGCTGCCGAGTAGCGAAGCCGGCTTACATAATCTGGCCGGAAAAACGAAACATTAGGACCGCACCGTTCCTGGGAGGAATAAATGGCGATCAAACCACCATTCACTGATTTGGAGATCAACAAAGCTCCAACTGGTTTTTACGAAGGTTACAGTCTGCCAATTGCATTGATCAGCAAGCTGTCGATGGCACTGCTGGTCATCTGGGCGCTGTTCTGGCCTGCCAATGCAAATGGCGTCCTTGGTAGCGTCAACGGCAAGTTGCTGGAAGGCTTCAATGGCTTCTACATCGTCATTGTTGGGTTTTTTGCAATTTTTTTGGCGGTTCTGGCAATACTGCCTCAAACCGGTCGAAGACTGATGGGACGTCAGGGAGAAAAGCCTGAATTTTCCAATTTTTCCTGGTTTTCGATGATGTTCGGTGCCGGTCTTGGTGTTGGATTGATGGTGTTTGCGACCGCCGAACCATTGGGATTATGGGGCTCCAATCCGGCGATCATTGATGGCAGTGTGGCAGCCAACACACCGGAGGCTGTGCAATCGGCTTACCGCTACACATTCCTGCACTACGGATTCCATGCGTGGGCCATTTATGTGGTGACGGGCCTGTCACTGGCATACTACGCCTATACAAGGGACATGCCCCTGACGATCCGCTCCGCCCTGACACCGTTGTTCGGCAAGTATGTCAACGGGTTTTTCGGGCATATCGTCGATGTTCTGGGCGTTGTTGCAACGATTCTTGGCGTATCTGTCACGATTGGATTTGGTGTCAGCCAGTTCATCGACGGTGTTTATGCGATCACCGGCGCGCAGTGGATAATGGATATGTCGGGTGATGCTCCCAAGCCGGGCACAGTGGGTCTGATTGCCGGTCTTGTCGTCATTATGGGCATGTCGATTATCTCGGCGGTGTCAGGGGTTGGGCGCGGGGTGAAATACCTGTCGAACCTCAATCTTGTCCTGTCGCTGATCCTGTTGTTGACCTTCGTGATCTTTGGCTCTTTCCTGTTTGCCATGACCACCTATGCAACCGCGCTGGCCGACTATCTTATGCACTTCCTGCAACTGTCCTTCGGCCCCTATGCGCCGCTGTCACAGGAGGCGTTTACAGCAGAATTACCGGCTGCAGCGGCGCCACTTGCCGGTGAATTGTATTCCGGTGCTACAAATGCCTGGGGTTCGCTTTCGGGCTTTCAGGAAGGCCTGAAAGACGCGGCTGCGGCGCTTCCAGCAGATGTGCAGGTGGCTGCATATGAAGCTGGAACCCAGGGACGTCAGTTCGGCTGGCAGTCTGGTTGGACCACTTTCTACTGGGCCTGGTGGATTGCCTTCTCTCCTTTCGTTGGATTGTTCCTGGCACGCATATCGCGGGGACGTACAGTGCGCGAATTCATCCTTGGCTGTGTCATTGCACCAGCACTGGTGTGCTTCGCCTGGATGACCATATTGGGCGGTACCGCAATCAACCTGGAGCTGACAGGTGTCGCAGACGGTGCGATTGTGGGTGCATCAAATACGGCTAAACTGTTTGTTACGCTTGGCCAGATGATTTCAGGTAGCTTCCTGTCAATCATAACGATCATGTGCGTCATTCTGATCATGACGTTCCTGGTCACATCGGCCGACTCCGGAATTCTGGTGATGAATACCATCATGTCGGGTGGCGAGCAGGAGACCGGTGTCAAGCACCGTATTGTCTGGGGCGTCATCCTGACGCTGGTCATTGGTACATTGTTGGTTGCCGGTAAAACAAACACTGGCGCTGATCCTATGGAAGCACTCAAAAGCGCGATGATCATCGGCGCTCTTCCCTTTACAATGGTCATGGGCTTGATGTGCGCATCGTTGATCAAAGCACTCTATCGCGATGGTCTGCGTGACAAACATGCCGGCGAATCGGTTCGCGCTCAACCAGCTGAGTAAAGACGAAAATCGATTATCCCGGTGTCGTTGGCTACCGGGATAAATTGCTACAGTATCAAGATCCTCTAAACACAATTCGGGCTGCAAATTGGGCCGTTTTCCCAGCTCCAGCGACGGCAGCTATGCAAACTCACAGGGAAGTCAGACACAGTGTCCACACAACTGAACCCAATGAAAGCCGACGTGCCACTGCGACCAGCCGGTACGGTCATGCAGCTACGCCGGTTGGGTTCATTCCATCAATGCCGGCTATCGTTCATGCGCGTTCTGCTCCGCCGCTTGAAGAATGAGAACTGGCAATATTCACGCCCGGTATTCGATATCGATGCCAAAGGGGTTGGCGTCGCTGTCTACGCGATGAAAGGCCCCGAGAGAACCTATAGCCTGGTCTGTTTTGCCCATGACCTTCCGGCCGAACAACGATCTGATCGCGTGATTGCCCACGCCTGGGACGCGACTTTTACGCTCTTTGATGGTGTCCCCACACCGGGAGACATCGAACGCTTGTCGCAAAATGTGCCAAAGCAGGAGGCCGGTAGGGTCAGCAGCAGCGAGATCAGTCTGTCGCGCGCAAACCGGTCGGTCCGCCTGTTTGATCATGTGGTTGAAAGCCTTTCCGAAGGGCGGCAGCCGGATCGTCGGCAGGTTGATGAAATCGGCTATCTGATGCGCACAACTGCGGTTTATGGTTCCGGTAAGTTTGGTGCGGCGGATCGCGAAACCATTGCAGATCGTCCAGAGTTCAGGGGCCCGTTTCAGGCCGAAATGCTGTCTGTATTTCTGACCCGTGCGTTTGCACTGGATCTCGTTGAACACCTTGCGAAGTTACGTGCACCTGACACGGCTGTTGTCCTTGATCCGGATCTGCGCCACCGGTTTGGCGTCGGCAACTCAACCGGACTTGGTCTCGCTCCATTCATTGTCAACCATCCGGTTCTGCTCAACAATTGGATCCAGGCCCGCGAAACCGCGCTTGCCAGGGTGCGATCGCTGCCTGTCGCTTCAAAAGACGACAGTGCCGTGTTTATCAGAATGCTCGCGCGCGCCCAGCGCAATGCGCAGGAATGGCGTTCGCAGCATCCGCTTCAGATAAAAAAATTGTCTGAGCTGAACGGCGATCTGGAGCAACTGTGCGCTCATGTTGCAGCGGGCCACCTTGAAGGCGACAATCCATGGGACCGGCTGTACTGCTGGGCGGAAGATGCGTTGAGCGTGGAGGGACAGGAACAGCTCGTATCGCTCATGCTGGAGCCCTACGGTCGACTGGTCGATGATTTGGCAGAAACGATGGGAGCAGATGAGGGTGCTGCGTTTCCGATAATCGGCAATATGCCCCTACACCGGCTAAAGTCTATCATTGAAGAGGTTTACAGCTGGGCGGTCAACGCCGATTGGTCCGAGCCAAACAATATCGCGCGAGTCTGGTACGTTTCTGCAGAGAAACTCGAGCCGCGCCTCGGCGAGCGTTTTGAGGAACCCATAGAGTCGTATGAGCAGGCGCTGGCACCGGGCCGGGATGCCGCTCACATGCACAAGGATCTTCAGCCCTGGGATGGTGCTGAGACTGTGGCGGCTTTTTTGCTTCAACATCCTGAACACAGGCACATCGCCCGGCGCGCGCAAATTGCGGCACGGTATGCCTACGCAGAGATCCGAGATAATACGATTTCTGCCGATCTGCTGCCGATCGATTTATTGCGCTGCAAATTATCTTTTTTCGGTGCAACGCATTTCGATCCTCGTTCTGACCGGTGGGTGCGTATCAACATGTTCCGTGATGCGCCATATCCCCATGAGTTACCCCAGTGTGATGCGGACGACTGGTCCTACCCACCCGAAAAAGGGGTTGATCAGCGATGTATTCTCTGAACGAAATAGACGCCATGGCAAAGCGCGCCACCCGCGGGGCGGGCTATAATTGGGGACATGCAGAAGAAGCCGGCAAAGCCACCCGGTGGTTAGCCGAACACGACTTTTCCGGTCCTGAACTGCTCGCTCAATTGCTGACGCTCAATGACAGCAAGAGCTATCATAAAACAGCCCCTTGTTTCGAAAATGGCAAATGGCAGGCACGTGAAGGCGACCTGTGCCCTCTGCTCGCCGGATCGATCTTGAGCGACCACGCGATGGATATTTCCGGCAGCGGCATATTCGAATTCTCTGACGTGGCCTATCCACTGTTTTTGGCGCCTTATGCCGTAGTTGCATCAGGTGGCACTGGAAACGGCGCTGTTTTGTTCTGGGATGAACTGGTCCTACACGTTGGTCCGCACGGTGTCGCTGTCAGCGGTAATCGTGAAGCGTTGATGTCACCCTTCACGGCACAGGTCACCTGCCGGATTGACCGGACGGCCGACGTTGTAGCGTCACTCTCAAAGTGTGGGCGGGTGGTGAAGGACGAAAGCTGGCGAATACTGGGCAAACTGGCACAACGAACATTTGCGCCCGCCACTGATGCCTCACGCCTTGCAGGCGCGGGCGCGGGTGTTTCCGAAAACGATTGAAAGGTGCAGATTATGACGCAAGTATCGAGGATGACACTTGGGGAAATCGAGGATCTGGCTTTTCGTGCGCTGACAGCAGCAGGAACATCGCCTGAAAACGCCAAATCGCTGGCAGTAGCAACAGCTGCTACAGAAGCTGACGGCATTGCCAGCCACGGCTTGGCGTACATTCCAATCTACTGCGAACATGTGAAATGCGGAAAAGTCGACGGACAGGCACAGCCGAACCTCACACGTCCCGCGCCATCAGTCGTTGCTGTCGATGCGGCCACCGGCTTTGCTCATCCGGCCATTGACCTGGGATTTGATGCCCTGATCCCACTCGCCGGAGAACAGGGGGTCGCCGCGCTGGCAGTTCGTAATTCCTATAATTGCGGTGTTCTCGGTTTTCACACCAAACGTCTTGCGGCAGATGGCCTTCTTGGCATCGGTTTTACCAACGCGCCGGCATCGATCGCTCCCGTCGGAGGCAGAAGGCCGGTCGTGGGCACCAACCCCTTTTCCATTGCCGCTCCTGATGGCAAAGGCGGCGCAGCTGTACTGATCGACCAGAGCGCCAGCGTTATTGCAAAAAGTGAGATCATGAAACACGCCCGCGAAGGCCTTCCGATCCCACCCCAATGGGCACTCGATCCCAATGGACAGCCTACGACCGATCCGGAAATTGCACTGAAAGGTTCGATGGCCCCTGCTGGCGGTTATAAGGGAGTAGGTGTCGCCCTTATGGTTGAATTGATGGCAGCCGCCATGACCGGAGCAACACTTGGAATGGACGCAAGCCCCTTTTCCGGCACCAAGGGCGGTCCACCGAAAACCGGTCAGTTCTTCCTCGCAATCAACCCCGCAGCGACGTCGTCCGGACTGTTCGCTGATCGTCTGACGTCACTGGTTGAAGAGATGCACAGTCAACCCGGCGTGCGCATCCCCGGAGACGGCCGCAATGCTGCATGGCGTAAGGCGCAGAAAAGCGGTGTGGAGGTGAATCCCGTCACACTGGAGAAAATCAGCGCTTGGTTGTGACGCAATTTGCAAACACGGGTGTTTGTTATCCGTGTCGGTTTTGCTCTTCTGTAGGTCAATTATCCAAATCTAGACTTCACCGGCATAGTGGCAAAGCACTTCAGCACCATTGATCTGCTTTCTCGGTGGCGGCGTCGATCGGCAAAGCTCTGTCCGGTGAGGACACCGTGAAGCAAATCGGCAACCTGTGTCGGTCGGATCATTTTCAGCAAGACCAACCGGTACGCGCGCGCGATTGCGGGCGCGTGGATCCGGGACGGGCACGGCGCTTAGCAGCGCGCGCGTATAGGGGTGTTTCGGATTTTGAAACAGTTCGTCGGTTTCCGCCAGCTCGACAATCTGACCAAGATACATCACGGCAATCCGGTCGCATATATGTTCCACCACCGCCAAATCATGGGCGATGAAAACATAGGTAAGCTCAAATTGTTCCTGCAAGTCCTGCAGCAGGTTCAATGTTTGTGCCTGAATGGAAACATCAAGTGCCGACACCGCCTCATCGGCAACAACCAGTTCCGGATTGGTGGCAAGCGCTCTTGCGATACCAAGGCGTTGCCTCTGACCGCCGGAAAAGGCGTTAGGGTAGCGCATCAGGAATTCTTTGCGCAGGCCGACTTGCTCAAGCAGTGTCGAGACGCGGTCCGCCAACTCCGCACCTTTCAGGTTCTCCGATTTTCTGAGACACTGCCCTACAATTTCCAGGACACGCAGCCGTGGATTGAGCGATGACTGAGGATCCTGAAACACCATGCGCAGGTCGCGCCAGATATCCTTCAGATGGCCAGTGTCTTCACCGACAAGCTCAGCCGCCGGTTTGTCTTTGCGGTTGAAGGTTATCGTACCCCCTGATGGTTTCAGCACCCGCATTACGCAGCGGCCGAGCGTTGTCTTGCCGCTACCGCTCTCTCCAACGATGCCGAAGGTTTCACCCCGAAAGACAGTGAATGAGACATTATCGACTGCTTTGACTGTGCTCTTTGCCCCGCCAAAGAAGCCACCGCCGATGGGGAAGTGCATTTCCAGGTCTTGGACATCGAGAATGGTATCAGTCATTATCGGCTCCCTGGGTGTGCAGGAAACAGGCAACTTCAGAATTGCCATGAGGTGTCAGAACCGGTTGTCGCTGATCACAGGTCCCGGGCATGTAGCTGTCGCACCGTGTGCGGAACGTGCAGCCTGAAGGGCGCGCCAGCGGATGCGGGACCATGCCGCGAATGGCGGGAAGTCTCTCCTTCTTTTTCATGCCGACCCGAGGGACGGAAGCAAGCAAGGCGCGCGTATAAGGGTGCTGCGGGTTTTCGAATATGGAATACACGTCGCCTTTTTCGACGACCTTGCCCATATACATGACAGCCACGTCTTCAGCGACTTCTGCAACCACACCAAGGTCATGGGTGATCAGCATGACCGCCATTTTGAATTCTTCTTTCAGCTCGGCGATCAGATCCAGGATCTGTGCCTGCGTTGTAACATCAAGTGCCGTGGTCGGCTCGTCCGCAATGAGAAGCCGGGGTTGGCAACTCAAGGCCATGGCAATCATCGCCCGCTGGCGCATGCCGCCGGACAGTTCGAATGGATAAGCCTCATAGCGTTTGGCAGGATCTGGAATGCCCACCCGGTCGAGCATGTCTATTGCCGTTTCGCGCGCTTCCGCTTTGCTCATGTTTCGATGCAGCAGGATAGTTTCGACGATCTGCTTGCCGATTTTCTGTATCGGACCGAGAGAGACCATGGGCTCCTGAAAAATCATCGCGATGTCCTGGCCCCTGATTTCACGCAGGGCTTTTGAACCTTGTTTTGCCGTAGCCAGATCAATCGTGGCGCCATCGGCGGCTCGATAGACAATGTGGCCGGCAGTGATACGCCCTGGCGCATCGACAATGCGCAACACCGAACGGGCCATAATCGACTTGCCGCAACCGCTTTCACCCAGAATGCAGAGGGTTCGATTGCCATAGATATCAAGATCCACACCATCGACTGCCTTGACCACGCCATCATCGGTAAAGAAGTGCGTCTTTAGTCCGGATATCTCCAGAATCGGCTGGGTCGTTGCCCGGCTGGATGCGGGTTGCCCGGACGGGGGTTCAATGTCAGTGCGCATGGGGGTCAGCGGCATCACGAAGGCCGTCTCCTAGAAAATTGAGGGCCAGCACGGCGATGACAATGGCTGTACCAGGGGCGATCAACAGCCAGGGTGCTTCAATGATCGTGCGAACATTTTGCGCTTCTTTCAGGAGCGTGCCCCAGGAAACGACCGGGGGCTGCAATCCGATCCCCAGAAATGAAAGAGAGGTTTCCGCCAGGATCATCAGCGGTACCGCAAGTGTCAGGGACGCGATGATGTGGCTTGAAAAGGATGGGACCATGTGTTTGCGGATGACTTCCCAGTCCGTTAGTCCGTCAAGACGGGCTGCGACGATGAAGTCCTCGTTGCGGAGCGACAGAAATTTGCCACGCACTTCCCGGGCAAGACTGGTCCAGCCGATCATGGAAACGATCAGCGTAACGACGAAATAGGTGCGCAAGGGTGGCCAGCCGAGAGGGATTGCAGCGGCCAAACCCATCCATAAGGGTATGGTAGGGATTGAGCGGATAAATTCCACCAACCGCTGGATCAGATTGTCGATCCAGCCGCCGTAATAGCCGGAAAATCCACCAAGTGAGACGCCGATTACCAGGGAAATTGCCACACCCACCAGGCCGATCGACATCGAAACGCGCGTACCGATGATAATGCGGCTGAGAATATCCCGTCCAAGCCTGTCAGCGCCTAGGAAAAATGCCTGATCGCGTGGATTAACCGGGCCGAACAGATGCCGGTTTGTCGGGATCAGACCAAGTAGCTTGTATTCATAGCCTTTGACGAAAAATCCAAGCGGAATGATTTTTTTGGGGTCGCTGACAAATGTCCGGCGCAGCGCTTCGCGATCAATTTCCATCTTCAAGCCGTTCACATGCAGCTGAAACTGGCGATTCCCCTCTGCATCCGTCATCAGGAAGTGGATCGCCTGCGGAGGAGCAAATGCCCGTCTGGTGCTGGTTTTGTGAATATCGGCCGGGGTTAGAAATTCGCCGAAGATGGCAACCAGATAGATGGCAGCCACGATGTAGAGGCTGAAATAGGCGACCCGGTGGCGTTTGAAGCTGCGCCACATCAGCGCCCATGGGCCAAGCAGGGCCGGTGCGGCTATGCCGGTATCCTGCGGGTCATCTTGAAGGATTTCGGTGGCGCTCATTGGTAGCGTATCCTTGGATCAATCCATGCCAGAAGCAGATCGGAAATCAGTGTTCCCACGACGGTCAACAGGCTGACAATCAGGATTAGCGATCCTGCGAGATACATGTCCTGAACCAGCAGCGCACGCAGCAACAGAGGCCCCGTCGTTGGCAGGTTCATAACAACCGCAACGATGATCTCCCCCGACACAAGCGTGGGAAGGATCCAGCCGATCGTCGAGATGAACGGGTTCAGTGCGACACGAACCGGATATTTCATGAGAAGCTGAAATTCGGTCATGCCTTTGGCACGTGCAGTTACCACATAGGGGCGGTAAAGCTCATCAAGCAGATTTGCCCGCATGATCCGTATCAGCGCCGCAGCGCCCGACGTCCCGACCACAAAAATCGGCATCCAGATGTGCTTGAGAAGATCGACAAACTTGTCAAAAGTCCATGGCTCGCCGATATATTCGGGGCTGACCAGTCCACCGACGCTTTGTCCAAAATACCGGAACGAGAAATACATCATCAAAAGCGCGAGTAGGAAGTTCGGGATTGCCAGCCCGATGAAGCCGAAAAATGTTGCGGCGTAGTCACCAAATGAATATTTGCGCACTGCCGAATAAATGCCAATCGGTAACGCTGTCATCCAGATGAAAAGCAGTGTCAATATCGAGATGCCGAAGGTCCAGCCCAGGCGATCCCAGATCAGGTTGGTAACCGGTACGTTTTTCTCAAATGAAATGCCAAAGTCGCCGTGAAGCAGGATGCCTTTCATCCATTTGAAATACTGGACATACATGGGCTGACCCAGGCCATATTGCTGGCGGAGCGCTTCGAGAACCGCCGTGTTGTCGACGCCGGCTTCCCCCATTTCAGCGGCGAGCGAGTCCAGATAATCTCCAGGTGGCAGTTGGATAATGATGAACGTTACGATCGACACCAAAAAGATGGTCGGAACCATATAGATCAGGCGCCTGAAAATATATCCGATCACATCAACGGTCTCCGCATATGAGAGGCAGTATCAGGCTACTACGGGTAGGAGCTATCCTCTCCTCCCTGCCATTTTGCGATGGCGATCCGATTGGGACAATCATCGTTTTGTCTCCCACAGAATTGAAGCCCGGGTAGAACCCGAGCATCAATTGACCAGGTGGCCGGCCCGAGGCAGGAGGACGCCCCGAGCCGAACTTTTTAGGGCAGGTTCTTTCCGCCTTCAAAGTACATCTGCGCCGTGTATGGAGCCGGGAACCAAAGCTGTCCGGCGATCGGCAGCGGATTTGGCACGTTTTTGACATTGTTGCGCGCGATGCCAAAAACCGGGTCGTTCTGGACGAGGCCAATGGTAAAGAACTGCTCCATCGACATGTCGAGCACTTTTTCCATGTTGGCTTTCATCTCTTCAGGCGTGCCGGCAGATTTCACCGCATTATATGCTGTAAAGATGTCTTTTACAGCCTGTGGTGGTTCTTCACCTCGACTGTTGTCAACGCCCCATTCCGCCCATTCACGGGCCCAGCTTACGGAGTTGCTCACGATCGGGACATAACAGATCGGTGTTGTATAGGCATCGGCCTGACCGCCGGAGCAGTTCCACAGATATGCATCCTGCTCATTGGATGTGTGCAGGTCGATCAGCCTAGACCGGTCTGTCGCCCGCACCTGGATATCCACCCCGACATCCGCAGCGTAGCCGGCAATCAATTCCATGGCGTCGGGATATTGAAGCCCGAACACGTCTGCGACCAGGAATATGATCGTGAACCGCTTACCGTCCGGACCAAGGCGGAAGCCTTCGTCGTCCTTCTCTGGCAGCACCTTGTCGAGAAATTCATTGGCAAGGTCGGTGTCGTACTCGGTGAACTGTTTGGCATACCACTCCTTATAGAGTTCGGAGCCTTCCCGAGGGGCTGTCTGTGCACCTTCTGCCGCGCCGAAGTATAGGAGGTCGATTATCTCCTGCCGGTTCATGGCATGGCTCAGACCGACCCGGAAATCCTTGTTGTTGAAGATTTCCCGTTTCACCGGGTCGGTGCTGTTCAGGTTCAGCATCAGGATCATGATGTTTGCAGGCAGATCGCCAACGTCAAAGAATCCGTATTTGCCGCGCTCGATATTGTCGGTCAAAGCTGCCTTGTTGGCAGGCCGACCGATGTGGCGCAACATGTAATCAATTTCGCCATTGAACGCCTTGAGAAGGATGGTCTCGACATCTTCGACCTGATCGTAGGTGATCTTGTCGATGTAGGGCAGTTGCTGACCCTTCTCGTCTACTTTGTAGTAATAGGGGTTTCGCTCGGCTACGACCCGGTCCGTTGATCCGTAGGCATTGGTCAGATGCCAGGCATGCAGCGTCGGGCGATCCGGATTCTGCCAGAACAGCGGCGTATCCATCGGGCCGGCTTTGAGATTGAAAAGCTGGATCCAGTCCGATGCAGCAGGTTCGGCATCGACAAGCGCCTGAACATCCGCATTGTGCTTCTGATGGAATTGGCTGAGATAATGTTTGGGGTATGCGGTGGCGTGATATCCAAATCCATACGCCATGTTCTGGATGAAGAGGCCGTTTGGTGTGCCAAAGTCGAACTCGACCGTCTGGTCGTCGATCTTGGTCACTTTCACCGGTCCTGCGGGGCCAACAAAGGTAGAATCTTTGTTGGGCGTCAGGTCCGGGTTGAGGAAAATGTCCTCGTACCAGAACACGATGTCATCAGCGTTGAAAGGTTCACCATCTGACCAGCGCATCCCGTCGCGCAGATGAAATGTGAACTTGGATGCGTCTTCGGATACATCCCAGCTCTTGGCGATGTTTGGACGCACTTCAGACCATGTCGGGTCCCACCGCACCATGTTGTCACTGCCGATCGTGCGGACCATGTTGTGTTGATCACCGCCGCCGAGAATTGCGCGACGGAGCGTGCCGCCATATTCGCCCGGCTGCTCGACAACGTCCATGACCAGCGGCTCTTTCGGCAGGCGCTCATCGATGGGGGGCAATTTTCCCGCCTCAACCATTTCCTTGAGCTGCGGCGCTTCCTCATACGCCAGCGCAGGGACGCTCCAGGCGCATGCAAGACAAAAGCCGGCGATGCTGGATGTCCAACGCCTCTTTTTTATCGTCATGGTGTTCATTCCATCCTCCACTATTTCTGATGAATTCCTTATTGATTCACCAGTTGGTTACCGATCCGTCGGGCCGTATCAAATGAGGTGGCTCAACGTGTTCCGGGGTCTGTTTTCGGATTGCTTCTTCATCGACTTCGACACCAAGACCGGGCGCGTCGGGCACGATGTAAACCGGCCCTTCCATTTGCACCTGGGTTGGGAAGAGTGCCGGGTCGTGGAAGCCCAGAGCTTCGACAGGGGATTGTCGCGTCTCCAGCCAGCTGAAATTAGGGACAGCGGCAGAGAGATGAACCGTCGCCGCCGTGCAGACGGGGCCGAGCGGGTTATGGGGCATCAGATCGACATAGTGCCGTTCGCTCCAACCCGCGACTTTCATTGCCTCGGTGAAACCGCCAATATTGCAGATGTCCAGGCGCATATACTGCGTCAGTCCCTGTTCGATGTAGGGACCCGCCTGCCATTTTGATGCAAATTCCTCTCCGACGGCGAAGGGAATGTCGGTCATCTGCCGCAGGGCGGCATAAGCTTCCGGGGTTTCACAGCGGATGGGTTCCTCGAGAAAATCCAGCACGCCTGGGGCGAGCATATTGCAGAAGCTTGCCGTTTCCGCCACCGTGAGGCGATGGTGATAATCGATCCCGATTGTCAGGTCTTTTCCAAACTCTGAGCGCAAAAGGGTGAGTTGATCTGCGGTTGCGCTAAGCGAGCGGCGCGGGTCAAAAACGTTTCCGCCGTCGAAGTACATCGGCGTGATGCGTACACAATCCCACCCCGCTTCAACAAGTGTGTGGGTTTGGGCAATCATTTCTTTGCTGTCCGGCGCTGTCGCACTGGCAAAAGTCGGGATCGTGTCGCGTTGGCGACCTCCAAGCAGTTGATAGACCGGTACACCCAGACGTTTGCCCAGAATGTCATGCAGCGCTATGTCAATAGCCGAGATTGCAGCAGTGAAAACGCGCCCGCCTTCAAAATACTGGCTCCGATAACTCTCCTGCCAGATACGCCCGATTTTGCGGGAATCCTGGCCGACAAGAAAGTCCGAGAAATGGTCAATTGTCGCGGCGACGGAGTTTTCTCTGGAGGATAATCCGGACTCACCCCAACCAATTAAACCATCGTCAGTTGTCACCTTGACCAGTAGCTGGTTTCGCAAGCCGACACGGGCGAGAATGGATTCGATGGATGCTATTTTTGGCATGTATTTTCTTTCCGCCTGTCAGTGCCAGCCAACGCGAGGGGCCGCTGGGATCATGTCGTCCGGTCTGGAGCGGATCATGTCCATAAGGTCCGCGCGCGCCGTTTTAGCGGTTGCGTCTTCAAACAAATTAATCATCTCATGGGGGTCTTCCTGAAGATCATAGAGTTCTCCGGTGCTCGTGTTCATATCGACTGACATGCGATGACGGTCACTTCGCACCGTGCGCAAATCCATGGCGATGCCGCTGCGGTCTGCATCGACTTCCCACTCGTTCAGGGCAAAGTCGCGTGCCTGGGTTCCATCCAGCAATCCGCGGAGTGAGCTGCCGTTGTCCGTTGTCGTCGCAATGGTGCACAGGTCTGATAGAGTTGCGCGAAGGTCGAGTGTCGAGACGGGATCATCGATCACCCGTCCCGCCGGGACAGATGGACCACTCATTAAAAATGGGACGCGCAACAGCCCGTCATAGAGCATGGGACCTTTCAG
The DNA here is from genome assembly GCA_039976075.1 of Stappiaceae bacterium. Classification (GTDB taxonomy): domain Bacteria; phylum Pseudomonadota; class Alphaproteobacteria; order Rhizobiales; family Stappiaceae; genus JBDWFY01. The sequence goes on along the minus strand of JBDWFY010000013.1, from coordinate 210,392 downwards.
GAGCAGGCCGTGATCGCCGAGCCACTCGCCGTGGTCGCTGGTAAAGATGATGATGGTGTTTTCAGAAAGTCCCGTGGCTTCAAGCGCATCCAGAATACGCCCGACCTGATGGTCGATGGCGGAAATCATGCCATAATAAAGGGCGGTTATGTCCCGGAGTTGGGTTTCATTCAGTCCCGTTCCCTGACCCCAGTCCTTACCCCCCTGAGCATGCGCCCGCTTCAGATTTTTGCGCACCGGGCTATCGAGAAATGCGCGGTGCCACCAGGGGCGATTATCAAGATCCAGTTCATGATGGGCAGGGAGGTCCACCGTGTCGGGACGATACATCTCCGACCAGGGGCGAGGTGCGAGGAAGGGCGGGTGCGGATCCGGAAAAGAAACCCACGCAAAGAATGGTGCATCGCCTTTGTTGTTGATCATATCCAGCGTGCACTCACCAATCCAGGGCGACGAATGCCACGGGTCTTCAAGAGCGGAGTGCCAGGCCTGATAATGTGAGGACAGAGGTGGCAACGCATCCTTCGCCCGCTCCCAGCGAATGCGGCCCTGATTTCCCTCATCCAGAAAGTTCTCGTAATGAAGCGTATAGGGCGAGTCCTTCCACCCACAATGATGGTGCGGGCGAAGCATCAGTTTTACATCCTGAAATCCGAAATAGGGGCCACCCCAATCGGCGGGGAAATCAGCAGTGCTGATATAGCACTCCGCCCGGTTCGTGGCATGGAAAGTCTCGTGGGTTGAAAGATGGGCTTTGCCGATAAAGCTGGTCTTGTAACCCGCACCTGAAAACATACCGCCCAGACCGTTGACGCCGAAACGCTCATCGAGATTGCGACCATTATCGCGCACGCCGTGTGAATAAGGCAGCAGGCCGGTGAGGATGGATGCACGGGCGGACTGACACATGGGATGGGGCGTGATGCACTTGGAAAAGCGGGTACCCATCCTGCCAATGCGATCGATGTGAGGTGTGTTTACACCGCGCGCCTCATCGCCAATGCAGTCGCCACGCTGTTGATCGGTTGTGATCAAAATGACATTGGGGTGCGCCATGCCGTTACGAGCTCCACCGAGCGTTGCAATATTCTACCGAACAAGCCCGATCCTGTTCTCCATTCCACTGCATATCGGCCTCCCGGATCTCACTGCGAATAAAAATATAGTAGCATTAAAAGTACAAAATAATATATTATTTTTGAAATATCGTCGATTTTTTTAGTTGCAGGTGAGTAAACCCGCTGTGCATCAGGGGAAAAACGATCCGGAAACAAGAGAGCTGTGCGATTTGGAGGTACTGAGAATGCGAAGGCTTGCAATGGGGACGCTTTTATTGTTTGGCTTGTCGCTGTCTTTGCAGCAGCATCGCGATAGAAACCGATTCCCATGATAGAAGTCACATCCCGGAAGGATGACGAAAACACCCTATATGAAGCTATTTTGAACGATATTTCAGCTGGTCGGCTGGAAGGCGGGCAAAGGCTGAAGGTTGCCGAATTGGCCCGGCAATACGGGGTGAGCACGAGTCCGGTCAGGGAAGTTTTACGCAGAATGCAAGGCGAGGGCTTTGTCGAGATCAGCCCGAACAAGGGTGCGGCCGTTCGTAAAGCTGACGCCAACACGATCCAAAACATATTTGAGATCCTGGAGTTGCTGGAGCCGTACTTCGTTGCCTGGTTTGCAGAATTCTCGCGACCGGAAATGCTGCGTGAAATGGAACTCACCCAGGCAGAGATCGAAAAAACACCGGTTGCTGATTTGCTTGGGTTCAGAAAGCTGGATTCTGATTTTCACTGGGCGATTTGCAAGCGTCACTACAACAAACCGGCTGCCGATATGTGGAGAAACATGCGCCGGGCGTTGAATGTTTATGGTGCAAAGCTGAACATCAACCCACCTCGCTATGACACAATCATGCACGAGCACAGAGAACTACTTGCAGCGTTCGCCGATAACAACGTTGACCTTTCGGTAGAGGTGATCCGGAGACATCTCAAAGGATCGTTTCAGCAAATGTCTCAGCAGATGCGGGTGCTTGGGTTTGATGAAAACAGGTGAATCTCGCACCTCGGACTTCCTCAACCACGACCAGATACCACACCAATGGCTGAGAGTTCCCAGCTGCACAGCCGGCAAACCCGTGTTGTGCGACCACCTGGACATCGAAGTCAGCAATTCACGTCAGTTCGGCAGGACTTGGCAGCGGAACTGTTGTTAGGCGTGAGCCAATCTTGCTGTAGGTGCCTTGCAAGCACGGGATGACAGCGTGTTGCTGCACCCAGATTGCGAAGCGATGGTCGTGTAGATATTCAACTTCTAGCTGCTATCTGGGTGATCGATGTGACATCCGATCGAAGGGGATCAACACTGTCAACCAAATTGCCAACAAGATTGTAGCGCTCCTTGAATGCGTGATAAGGTGGAGACCGGTTTCAAGATAGGCATACATTCCCGTGGATCGCACATCGAACGACATCGCCACGCAGCTCTACGAAGATATCGTGATTGGCGCTTTTTCTTTCGGAAACAAACTGGTTGAGGAACGACTGGCCAAAGCCTACGGCACCAAACGTCATATTTTACGTGAAGCGTTTGGTCAGCTGGAGGAAATCGGCTTTGTTGAACGTATCCCGAACCGAGGCGTGTATGTCCGCAAACCGGATCCAAAGGAGGTCCGCGAGCTTTACAAGCTACGCGCCCTGTTGGAAACCCATGCAACCCGCGAAATGCCGCTTCCGGCACCAAAGGAAACCACCGATGAATTGCGCCGGATTCAGGACAGGCATTCAGCAGCCATCCGAGGTTTGAATTTTCGTGAAGTGCTTCATTTGAACACCGAGTTTCATCGGGTCCAATATTCTTCCTGCCAGAATGATACGCTTGTCGCAGCCATTGAATATTATGCGACGCGAACTCATTTGATCACCGCCTCGAAGTTTAGCGATGCGGCGGTGATGGAGAATGTCATTGCGCAGCATGAGGCGATTATTGCGGCAATGAAAGGCCATGACCACGCGGTCCTGGCCGCCTGTGTACAGAACCATTTCGATATGGACCGCGTTGATCAGTATGAGCGGGAACACAACCTGCGCCACGAACACCAGGGCGCGGTACCGGGCCAGCAGACTGCAGCACTTGGGCGTGTATGGGTAACGCGCTGATCAGGGCATCTTGTTGACGATGGCTTCCCATTCATCGGGGTTGAAAGCGCGTGTCGCCTTCGCCACGACGTTGCCTGTACGACTGGCAGCCATGCAGAAGGCTGTTACAGTTTCATCATCGGGCGCCTCGACCTTCATGATGTAGTCGAACTGGCTGGTACAATAGAAAAATTCGATGATGTTGACGCCCATGCCGGCGGCGAATGCGACAACGCCCTTCGCGCGCTCAGGAGCTCCGTCCATGCCCATGCTGCCCTGAACGGTGCTGTTTTCGGTGATAAAGTATAGCGGCATTTTCGATATCCTATCTGGAAGTTGAGACGCGTTTTCGTAAAGCCTGCACAGCCCGCGGCAGCGCAATGGCCGAGATCAGCATCAGGCCGATGTAAATATTCATCACGATCCCCGGCACATTGATGAGAGACAGGCCAAAGGTCAGCAATCCAATCAGGAACACCGCCAACGTGACGCCGACAATCGTCCCGGTGCCACCTGCGATTCCGACGCCACCCAGAACCACCATGGTGATCACCTGAAGTTCCCAACCGGTGGCAATGTTCAATCGCACCGAACCCAATCGACTGGTCAGCAATATGGCAGCAATTCCGCACATGAACCCGGTCAAGGCAAAGAGGACAACACGGTATCGCGTTACCGGCACGCCTGAATAGCGCGCTGCCTCCGGATTGGTGCCGATGGCATAGATCTGCCGTCCATAAATCGTTGTGTGCAGGAAAATGCCGAAGATAATGGTGGCAACGAAATAGATGGCAAATTCGACAGGGATGTAGTTGCCCAGATAGTGCTGCCCAAACCAGGAGAAACCGCTGGGAAAACGGGTGTAAGCTTCATCTCCCACAATCGATACGGCGATTCCGCGATAAAGCGAGAGCGTTCCGATGGTCACCACAATCGAATGCACACCCAGAGCACTGACGATAATGCCGTTCAATCCGCCAGCCAAGGTGCCTGTGGCCATACTGATCAGGACGAGCGCCGGTATCGAGGCGCCTGCCTCTGCGGCAACACCCATGACAACGGCGCAAAGTGCTACAATGGACGCGACCGATACGTCGATTTCACGGGCAATGATCAATAATGCCATGGGCAAAGCGATCAGTGCTTTTTCTGAAAAACTAAGAGTTGAATCGATCAGATTGTAGATATCCAGGAAGTAAGGCGACAGCCAGGTATTGAGGGCGACCACCGCCCCAAGCAGCACCAGAAGGCCGAGCTCCCAAGGTCCCAATGCGCCAATTTTCATGACGATGTCCCCGCGGAAGGCATCGTTCGTGGCAAAATCTGACGTCCCGGCCTACGCTCGGCTCGGGCGTTTGCGGCCACAGCAATCAGGATGACAGCACCGATAACAGCCAGTTGCAGGAATGGGTTTATTCGCAGGAACGGTAAGGCGGTTTCGACAATTGCGATAAACAAAGCGCCCAGGCAGGCCCCTAGCACTGTGCCCCGTCCGCCGGTGATGCTGACTCCTCCAATGACGCAGGCGGCGATGATAGCAAACTCGCGGCCTTCTGCCGCTTGGGTGTAGGCAATGGCATATCGCCCGGCCCATAGATAACCGCAAAGACCGGCCGCCGCTCCCGACAACGCATAGACCAGTATCTCGATCCGTACGCGAGAAACACCTGCATTTCGGGCGGCGTCAGGATTGCCACCATAAGCATAAATATCGCGACCTGTACGTCGATGATCCAGCAGCATCCAAAATACCAAAGTCACTACGACAGCAACCAGAAACACCGTCGGGACTCCCAAAAGCGCACTGGCCGGAAATGACTTGAAGGGACCTGACATCTCATGGCTGGAAATCCAGACGCCACTGCTCAACACATAGATCAAACCGCGAATAATAGTCATGGTTCCCAAGGTTGCGATGATCGCCGGTATCCCGATCAAGGCAACCAGTATCCCGTTGATCATGCCCAGCGCAGTGCCCATCAGGATGGCCAACGCGATATACAACGCAGAAGGCAATGCCGGCATGGCCTGGCTTAACAAGGCAAGGAACATCCCTGAAAAGGCAAGAACAGACGCCTGGGAAAGGTCAATCCCACGGGTCAGCAGCACACAAAGCTGCCCCATGACGAGGATCACCAGAAAGCCCCAGTTTGACAGGATATTTGCGATATTATTGCCTGCCAGATATTCCGGCGCGCGCACCGCCACCAGGAGGATGATTGCGACCACGATAAAGGCCAGGATGGCCTCACGTTTTTTCCTGAGAGTATTCATGCAACACCCTGGGCTGCTGCAGCGACAACAGCTTCGGATGAAAACGCGCTGCGCTCAAACTCGGTCACAATGCGCCCCTGCGCCATGACCATCAGGCGATCTGAAATGCCCAGGGCTTCTTCGAGCTCGGAGGTAACAAGGATCACAGCCAGGCCGGCTTTGACCAGCTGACCGATGGTTTCATGCACGGCAGATTTTGACCCGACATCAATTCCTTTCGTCGGCTCATCCAGAATGATGACACTGGGATTGGTCGCAAGCCATTTTCCGATGACAACTTTTTGCTGGTTACCTCCCGAAAGCTCGGCAACAGGTTGCCGCCACGAAGTAGCTCGGATCGATACCTGTTCTGCGAAATCATCGACAAGATCATCTTCGGCAGCCTGATTCAAAAAAATACTGCGGGCGACTTTCTTGAGTTGCGGCAGAGAGATATTGCTGGAAATTGAAAACGGCAGGATTGCGCCATGGCGCTGTCGGTCCTCAGGAACGTACGCCAGTCCTGAGCGCATCGCATCAACCGGCTTGGTAATATTTATTGGCACACCGTCCAGGAAAACGCTTCCGTCTGAGCGGTCTTTCAAGCCAAACACAGCCTCCATGACTTCCGTTCGGCCCGCACCGACCAAGCCATAGAAACCGAGAATTTCGCCTTTACGCACATGAAAGCTGACATTATTGAACTCGGTGGGATGGGAAAAGCCTGTGACCCGAAGAACGTCCTCACCAATCTGTGCTTCTGCTTTGGGGTAGATTTCATTGAGAGTACGACCCACCATGAGGGCGATCAGATCCTCTCCGGTTACATCTGCAATCCGGCCTTCACCGACGAGCTCACCGTCTCGCAAAACAGAATAGTCGTCGCAAATTCGGAAAATCTCATCGAATTTGTGACTGATATAGATGATTGCCTTACCGGCTGCTTGAAGCGATTCTATGATCGAATAGAGATGTCGAATTTCGGCCTGTGACAGCGCCGCGGTCGGCTCGTCAAAGATGATCAGCTGCGAGTCAGTCGACAGTGCTTGCGCCAGCGAAACCATGTGCCTTTCCGCCACCGACAGGTTCTTCATAATCGCGTCCGGAGCCACGTCAGATCCGATCTCATCCAGGACACTCGCAGCGCCCGCTCTCATGGCAGCCCAGTCGACACGTCCCAAGCGGCCCCTTGGTTGAGCGCCGACGAAAATATTCTCCGCCACGGTCAACTCATCGAACATTGACGGTTCTTGCTGGATGGCAGAAATGCCAGCATCGGCGGCGTCTTGCGGACGGGAGAAAAAGCGCACGTCGCCACCGATACTGATCGTGCCGGACGTTGGAGTGTAAATTCCAGTCAGGCATTTCACGATCGTTGATTTTCCGGCGCCGTTTTCACCAATCAGCGCTAGAACACGGCCCGGATAAGCTCGGAACGAGACACCATTCAGTGCTTGAACACCGCCAAAATGTTTTGTCAGCTCAGATACTTCGAGCAACGGGGCCAAATCTTCCAAGGCAGACCATCCAGTATTGTGAAGATCAGTGTCAAAACACTGATCTGCAACTTGGTTTTATTTGCTGACGGACTTGATCTGTTCGGCGGCTTCGGCGACGTTTGAGGCGTCGTAAACGAACAATTCACCCATCACAGCCACACCGTCCGAGCCGACCGATATATCGCCCATGCGACCGGCCGTGATCTTGTCGCCCTCAGCACCGGTGATGTTGCTATTGAGCAGAGCATAGGTGGCCTGAACGGTCGTATAACCGACGTCGATCATGTTCCATATTGCGAATGCCGGCGTGGCACCGGAGGTCACGTGATCGACCATCTCCGTTGGAAATCCAAGACCGGTGACCTTTACTTTGCCGATCAGGTTTTGATCGCGCACCATTTGCGAGGACGCGGCGATGCCAACGGATGAATAGGCAACAATCACTTCAAGGTTCTCATACTTGTTCACAAGACCCAAGGCTTCATTGTACCCTTTGTCAGATCGCTCATCTCCATAGGCAACTTCAACCACGTTCAGTCCTTTGAATGCGTCCTCTTCCTTTGTGAGACGCACCATCTCGTCCACCCAAAGGTTCTGTGTAGTTGAGTTTGCAGGGCCGGAGATGATGCCGATATCCCCTTCTCCGTCAGCCATCTCCAAGGCAATTTTTGCAGGTCCAAGGGCTATCAACTCATTGGTTGCCGAAGCGATGTGAAGCGACCGAGCTTCTATTTCTGTGTCCTGATCCCATGTAACCACCGCAATGCCCCGTTGTTTCGCGCGTTTGAGCGATGGGGTCAGTGCTGTGGCATCGTTGGCTGATAACATGATCGCATCAACCCGCTGGGCAATCAGCGAATTGATCAGGGCAACCTGACCTTCGGCGGTGTTCTCCGTCGGACCTGTGTAGATCAGTTCGACCCCGCGCTCATCGGCGGCTTCCTGAGCACCAATGCGGGCCAACTCGAACGCCGTGTTGCCAAGTACGCGAACCAGCATTGCATAGCGAGGCTTTTCCTGAGCAATAGCGGACAATGGCAGCGCAACGCTGAATGCCATTGCAGCGGCCAGGCCTGAAAGGGCTGCGCGTTTCGTAATTCCGATGGTCATTTGGCTTCCTCCCGAAGATGATCAACCCGCTTTTGCGGTTGGCTCAAGAACGACCTTTACAATTGTTGGGAAAATTGTCAACAATTGTAAAGGGTGTTATTGAACCTCAGAATCAAGATCGAAAAAGGGGAACGCCATGGCGTTCAGTGTAAAGCGGGTTGTGACGGCCAATGACGAATTCGGAAAATCTTATTTTTTGCATAACGATGTTGCCCAGACAGTCGTTGTGCAGCCAGGCCGCCAGCTTACCTTCCACGAACTTTGGGAAACCGATGGCCCGCTGGCGTCAAATATTGGCACTGAAGACACTGCGCTGCGACCGATCTCTCATCATCCCCCGGTGGGGGGCACGCGGTTTCGAATCGTGGAGTTGATGCCTGACAAGGTGGAGAATGCGGGGGCCGTTGCAGAGGATTTTTCTCTGATCGAAGCCTCGGACATTCAGGTGAAAGGTGCCAAAGACCCAACCATGCATCGCAATGAATCAGTTGATTACAATATCATTTTGTCCGGCGAGGTGGTCGCCGTCACAGACCGGGAAGAGACCTTGCTTCGGGCGGGCGATGTTCTGATTCAGCGCGGTACAGCGCACACCTGGCACAACAGATCGCAAACACCCTGTGTCTTTGCCTCAGTCATGGTCAGCGCCGAACCGCATCCCCTCTTTGCCCCCCGTTTGGGTGTAAAATGATGTCAGATACGGCGATTATGCAGGCAGAGGATGCCCGGATTTTTCTCAACGAGATTTTTACCACACTAAATCTTCCTGCTGCCGATGCGCAGGCGGCAGCCGATGATCTCGTATTAAGCAATTTGTGGGGGGTGGACAGCCACGGTATTTTGCGGCTCCCCATTTATGTGGAACGGATTTTGAACGGGGCGGTGAATGTAAATCCGCAAATAAAAACCATCGGTGGGCGCGGTGGATTTGAAACCATGGATGGTGATTCCGGGCTGGGCTATATCATAGGCCACCGGGCAATGGATCGGGCGATCACGCTTGCCGGCGAACACGGCATTTCTGCCGTCACCGTTCGTAACTCAAACCACTTCGGGGCTGCCGGACTGTTTGTCAAGCAAGCAACCGATACCGGTATGATCGCATTGTCCATGACCAATGTCGGACCCAACCTTGTGGTGCCCGGCGGCTCAAAACCTATCACCGGCAACAATCCTCTGGCTTTTGGCGTTCCCACGGATCTGGATTTTCCGCTGATTCTTGATATCTCCATGTCTTCAGTCGCCGGTGGTAAGTTGCTCTTGGCCAAGGAAAAGGGTGAGAAGATCCCATTTGGCTGGGCGACCAACAAACAGGGAAAGCCGACCGATGACCCGATAGAGGGTTTTGCGGGTTTTCTGCTTCCATTGGGTGGGCACAAAGGGTTCGGGCTATCGCTGATGGTTGATATTCTTTGCGGTGTTTTATCCGGCGGAGCATTCCAGTTCGGTCTCAACAGCATGTATGCAAAACCGGAGGACCCCAGCAATACCGGGCACCTGATGCTGGTGATTGATCCTGGTGCGTTTTTGGGCACAGAGGCGTTCCTGGAGAGAATGGGCGCGTTCTGTGCCAACATCAAAGGATCACCGATGTGGGATGATGCAGCTCGCATGCTGATCCCCGGTGAGCTTGAGTATGAGATGATGCAGCGCCGCCTGAAGACAGGATTGCCGCTGCCCCGGTCGCTTTTGAAGGATTTGACCGTCATCGCTGATACGCTCAACTGCACTATGCCTAGTGTGGAATACGCCTGATTTTCCCTCATCTAGAAAGATAATTCATGAGAACGTCGTTCAAACAACGCATGCAATCGGGCGATATCCTGGTGGGTACCTTCCTCAAAACACCTGCCTATGAATTAATCGAGGTTTTGGCCAAATCCAACCTCGATTTCATTTGCCTCGATGCGGAGCATGCACCCTTTGATCGGGCGCGGATGGATGTCTGCCTTGCAGTGGCTCGGGCTCTGGATTTGCCAACGCTGGTTAGGGTTCCGGCCGGGACCAACGCAGAGCTATTGAAAGCGCTCGACAGCGGGGCCACCGGGGTCGTTGTGCCCCATGTGGATACCGTTGAAAAAGCCCGTGAAATAGCGCGCGACGGACGATTCGGTCATGGTGGGCGAGGCTATGCCGGGTCGACCCGCTGGGCGGGATTTGCCACGCGTCCCATGTCCGAAGTTCTGCAGCAGAGCGTCGACGAGACTGTGATCATCGCCCAGATAGAAGAACCGGAAGCTGTGGAGATTGCAAACGACATTGCCGCTGTGCCCGGTATCGACGGCCTCTTTGTCGGGCCGGCCGATCTGGCGGTTTGTTACGGGAAGACCGATCAGGCCGATCCAATGGTTCTTGGTGCCATGGAAAGAACAGGAAAAGCCGCCAGGGCGCATGGCAAGTCATTCATGACGTTCGCTGGCAGCGCAGCCGCTGGACCCCGATTGCGTGAATTGGGCGTCACGATGTTTTTTGTCGCGTCCGAACACGCATTCATGCTTCGGTGCGCGAACACGGAAGCTGATGAATTTCACAATCTGAAATAACGGGGACGTATCATCTACCTCGTTGCCCGACGTGTCTTTTTCGATCAAGGGAACGAGCGAAATGTTCCACGGAGGACTGTCACTTTGTGGCTGAGGCAGAAGCTTGATGCGCAGCGACGTTATACCCGGGTGGAATGCGCGCGCTGCCGCGAATGATCAAGTCGCTTTCAATCTCAATCTTGCGTCGCTCGGCGCTTCTGTCTTCTATTATTTCAAGCAGCATTCTTGTTGTCGCTTCGACCATGCGATTGGCCGGTTGCCTCAACGTTGTGAGGTCGAATATCGGCCATGCGGCCATCTGGACATCGTCATAACCGATAACCGAGATGTCGTCAGGAATTCGGCGTTTGAGTTCGATCCTCAATACTTCCAGAACGGAAAATGCCATGTGATCGTTTCCGACGAAAATAGCGTCGGGCTTCTCTGCACCGGCAAAGAGCGTACGCGTGACTTCAGCTGCTTTTTCACGGCTGAATTCTCCATCGATGCAAGGGACGTCATTGTGTCCCGCCTCGCCCAATCTATCCAGGAAACCGGCTTTTCGTTGACGACCATTCAGGGACTTTTGCCAGCCGGAAATATGGGCGAACCGTCGATGTCCCCCTGCAAGGAGGAATTCTGCCGCTTTGGCGCCGCCCTGATAATTTGCAGCGGTGACAGACGCCAGAACCTTGCCGGATTGCCCCCGGTTGAAGAGCACGAAGGGGATTCCGATTTCGTCAAGCCGGTCTGTAAGCCGGTTGGACATGCTGACGGAGGCAAGGACGATGCCATCGACTTGCTGCGCCAGTAACTTCTCCACCACCGGGTCAACTTCTTCTTCCAGGTTGGCGGCGAAAAATATCGAAATATGATAACCCTGCGCATTGAGCGAAGCTGACAATCTTTCAAGCGCTTCGGGATAAAACGGATTGTCGAGATAAGCCACGACGACGCCAATCGTACGTGATCGGCCGGTGATGAGCGAGCGGGCCAGAGTGTTGGGGCGATAGCCCAATTCGTTTGCTGCCTTTTCCACTTTTTCGCGTACGGCGGGACGGACCATGGATCCTCGGGAAAAAACGCGGCTGACCGTTGGCTGACTCACGCCAGCCAATCTGGCTACATCCAGCGATGTTACTTTAGTCGGCAATTTGCTCAAGTGTCCTCCCCGGGCACTTCGTCCGATAGTGTCACGTTATACCGCGCAGAAATTGTCCCTGCAGTCGTGACATTACGTCAAAACCCATTTGGTTCAACAAGTCCAGCATATCGAGTGGCACCCAGTTTTCGCGAATAAGCCCTTCGTGATGGTGATAAAAATCCATGACGCGCATGGTTACGTCCTTACCGGTTGCTGGAATCCCTGCAAAATCACCACCGTAGTGAACGGCGCAAACGCTCGGCCATCCGCCGGTGACGGAATAATCGCCATCACCGATGCGAATGTAATGACCTGCAGAATGACGGGCCCGGGCTGCGGCAACTTCGTCTTCGCTTCCTTGGGGGCGCTGAAAAGCCAGGCGAAAAGGAAGTTGATGATAATCAACGAACCCTGCCAAACCGCGCGCCGTTCCTATGCCAGAGGGGCCATACCACATCATTTTCGGATGCCAGTGATGCCGCTGGTCCATACCAAGCAAGCCATCCCGGGATGGAACGCAATTGTCATACTCAAAAAGGGTTCGGTGCATTGCTAGCGTCTGGTGCAGCGACCGGTCCGACAAAGCGGCATCAGATTCACCAAGAACCAATCCGTCACCTGTCCGTGGACCAAGCCACAGTCCTTCCGCCCCCAGACTCGGCGCAAGCGGCCAAAACCCCGCCTGTCGAATGAAATCCAGCACATCCCACAGCAGATTGGCCTGAATTATCTTGCCGTCTTCTATTTGAAATACTTCGCCATACCGCAAGTTCATGGCCTGACTGTTCGCGGGAATACTCAGCCAATCCCGTAAAAATGTTCCGCAATAATGCCCTATGGCAGCCAGATATGTACGTTCTTCATATGTACCTCCGACGAAGATCAGGTCACGGCGTTCCATATCCGGCATTGCGTCCTTCAGCGGAGCCCATAGTTCTCGAATTGCCGCTTCCGAACCGATAATTTCATTGATTGGGTGAGCAACGCGCCAGATCGCCTCGGAGTGCGAAATCTGTTCGAGGCTACCGGCGATATCCTGAGGCGACGTTTCTGCCAAAGTTGCTAACGCCCTGTAATATTTTCGCTTTAGCTCAAGCACAGACATGTTCGATAAAGTCCAATCTACCGTGTGACAATTTAAACCTGTTCTCCAGAAGATGGTCGCGATTTGACGATCTGAATATTTCTCCCAAGTCGATCTTGCATACGTATTCAAAAAATGCCAGTCTTAATTTCCATCTTAAAAACAGCCCGTTTTTGTAGGTCAGAAATGAGGCTTGATGTTTTGAGATCGATTCACAGGGAGGGATTGATGAATCATTTCAAGAAAATTCTGTTGGCTGGTGCCTTGGTGCTTGGTGGCAGTTCAATAGCCCATGCTGCCTGTGGCATTGAAGGCGGCAAAGTTAATATCATCGGCAATGAATTTCCAGCCATCCAGACCATTGGCGCAGTGGCTAAAGCATGTGCCGGTGATGGCGTCGAAGTAGAGGCCAACCTCACCAAAGAACACAAAACCATCCAGGTTCCCGGGCTATCTGGAAATCCTGCAGAATATACTGTAGCGATTGTCGCGAATTCCAGCATCGTGCCGCTCATGAACGACGACCTGATCCGTCCACTGAATGATCTCATTGCCAAACACGGCGGCAATTTCAGAGACAATCAGAAGATTTCGGTCGGCGGCAATGTGATGGCCATTGGCTTCATGGCCAATGCGCAGCATCTGGTCTACCGCAAAGACATTCTGGAAGAGGCTGGGTTGCAGCCGCCAAAGACCTATGAAGAGGTTTTGGAAGCCGCAAAAGTCATCAAAGACAAAGGCCTGATGAAGTATCCGTTCGGCGCTGCCTATGCTGCCGGTTGGGGCCTTGCCCAGGAATTCAACAATATGTTCATCGGCCAGGGGGGAACTTTCTTCAAAGATGGTTCCGCCATGCCGAACATTAACAGCCCGGAAGGCATTGCCGCTCTCAACACAATGAAGGCGCTGACGGAATACATGAACCCCGACTTCCTGACTCTGAACAACAACGAGATCAATGCCGAGTGGAAATCCGGCAATGTTGCGATGATGCAGATGTGGGGTTCACGTGCGGGACCGCTCCTGACAGCCGATGGTACCGCGCCTGGTGTGGCTGAAAATACTGTTCTGGCCTATCCTCTCACTGTCGGGGGCAAGGGCATTCCGGCAACAACGCTTTGGTGGGATGGCTGGACAGTTGCCAAGAACATTTCTGATGCAGACGCCGAAGCGTCTTATCTGGCAATGATCAATGCAATCGATCCGAAGATCATGAATGATGAAGTGGCAGAACAAGCTGTCTGGCTGATTGACGGATATAAACCGACACCTGCCTCGGCCGGTGTGTTCGCAACAATTGAAGCGCAGGCTCAGCCTTATCCAATGCTGCCTTATCAGAGTTTGTTGCACTCGGCTCTGGGCGCGGAACTGCCGGACTTCATGTCTGGCAAGGAATCTGCTGAAAAGACGTTGGCCGATGCTGAAGCTGCTTATCTGACAGCGGCGAAGGAAAAAGGCTACATCCAGTAGGACAGATGGTCTTCTGTGGGGAGGGGTCTGACCTCTCCCCACAGCAATTCATCGCGCTCAAAGCGCGAGTCAGGCTTTCCTCTAACGATTGAAAAGCAATGAAGCACCGTTCCTTTTTCTGGTTCTTCTTTCCGACGGCGCTCGCCATGGTGCTGTTCATCTTTCTTCCGATTGTCTCTGTGGTCACCCAATCCTTGTTCGTTGCACACGATCAGGTTTTTGTTGAGGTCGAAAACTGCGACATCTTCGGTTGCAAGACGGAAATGATGATCGACGCACAAGCAACGCAAAAGTTGCAGGATGCGGAGCCGCTCGGCAAATTTATCGGGTTGGAAAACTATTTCAACCGAAGTCATCTGGCGACATCGGAAATCTCAAGCGCGTGGAACAATACCCAGAGTTGGGGTGAATTCTATGATGTTTTGACCAACTTGCCGCTCTATCGCGCACTGATGTTCACGCTCGTTTTTACATTTGTAGCGTCACCACTGATTATTATTCTGGGTTTCATCATTGCGGTTTGCGTGAATGCGCTGCACCGACGACTTAAAGGTCTGGTGATCTTTTTTTCACTGCTGCCGTTTGTTGTCACGCAGCTTATCGGCTCTCTCATCCTCTTTTGGATGATCGACTCCCGCGGTATCATCGGTAGCACGCTGCAATATCTTCTGGATGACCCTGATCTGTCGTTGAAAGCTTCGACCGGATTGACCTGGATGACGTTGATCATATACGGCGTTTGGCATGCTGCGCCGTTTGCTTTCGTCATCTTTTATGCGGGTCTTCAAACGTTGCCTCAGGACACGCTTGAGTCTGCAATGATCGACGGTGCCAGCCGCTGGGAGCGCATTCGCTATGTGATAATCCCGCATTTGATGCCGCTGGTTACATTTGTGGCGCTCATTCAGCTCATGGACAATTTCAGGGTGTTCGAACCGATCGTCGGCTTCAACGCCTCAGCTCACGCCACCTCGCTTTCCTTCATGATTTACAATGACATGGATGGAGAATCCCGACTGCTGTCCTCCGCAGCCACCACGTCCGTTCTAACGATTTTGGGCGTGGCGATATTGCTGTCCCCCGTGCTTGTCCGCACATGGCGGGACTGGAACAGGAAGGTCTGACCGATGTCTTCTGCAATCGAAAACAAATCTGTCGGCCTTCGCATCTTTTCTGTTGGCTTTATCATGCTGTGGCTGGTCATCGCCGCGTTTCCATTCATCTGGACCTTGTGGGGTTCCTTCAAGGTAGAGCTTGATTTTTTCTCCAAGCAGGACTGGATGAATGCGATTACCGGTGTGCGGACAATTGCTGAAACCGGCGAACCGTTCACTCTCAATGGCTATCGTGGAGCCTGGATCCAGGAAGATTTCTGGCGCGCTGCGATCAACACGACGGTGGTCTGCTTCTTTGTGGTCTGCATATCCCTGACCATTGGGACACTGGGTGGATATGCGCTTTCACGAACCGGTTACAGGTACGGCTTCTGGCTCTTGATCGCGGCTCTGATTTTCCGGGCTATGCCACCCATCACCCTGGTGTCCGGTTATTTGCTGCCGTTTTTCGAATGGGGATTGTGGGGGCATCTGTTCACATCAGTCGTTGTGCTCGTCGCAATCAACCAGCCGTTCACACTATGGATGTTGCACTCATTCTTCCAAAAAATTCCGAAAGAATTGGACGAATCCGCCAAAGTGGACGGATGCACGCAGTTTCAGGCCTTCCGGCACGTCATCATCCCGGTGATGTGGCCGGGTGTTATCACCACCGGTCTGTTCTCCTTCCTGCTCGCCTACAATGATTTTGCCGTCACAGCGATGCTGCTCTCCAAGGAAAACCAGACCATGGTTCCGAAGATCGCCAGCTTCCTGGGAACCACGCAAACCGAGGGGAACGTCATGTTTGCCGTCGCCTCGGTGGTCTCGGCAACTGTACCGCTTTTCATTCTCGTAATGTTCTTCCAGCGCCAGATCGTCAGTGGTCTGACCGCAGGTGCTGTCAAGGGATAGACCGATGGCTCAGATAACACTCAAAAACATCCATAAGCGCTGGGGATCATTTGTCGGCGTGAACGATTTCAATCTTGAAATTGTCGACCGTGAATTTCTGGTACTGCTTGGCCCCTCCGGTTGCGGCAAGACGACGACCATGCGGATGATTGCAGGCCTGGAAAAAGTGACCGAAGGCGAGATCTGGATCGGAGACCGGCTGGTCAATAATCTGGAGCCGAAAGACCGGGACGTGGCAATGGTGTTCCAGTCCTACGGCCTCTACCCAAATATGACTGTCTGGGACAATATCCGTTTCCCGCTGAAGATCAGAAAAGTCGACCCCGCCACGCATGAGGAACGTGTGCAGCGGGCCGTTGAAATGGTCGAACTAGAAGAATTTACTCATCGCCGTCCGGCGGAACTCTCCGGGGGACAGCGTCAGCGGGTCGCTCTTGCCCGGGCAATTGTTCGGGAACCCACCGTCTTCCTGATGGATGAGCCGCTGTCGAATCTCGATGCAAAACTGCGCGTTTCAACCCGGGCGCAGATCAAGAACCTGCAGCACGAGCTGAAGGTCACCACAATTTATGTGACGCATGATCAGATCGAAGCGATGACACTCGCGGACCGGGTCGTTGTGATGAATAAGGGGTTGGTTCAGCAGGTTGGCACCCCGAAAGAGATCTACAACAATCCGATCAATACCTTTGTGGCCGGTTTCATGGGAACACCCGCCATGAATCTGATTGAAGGACACCTGGAAAACGGTGTCTTTTCAGCAGAGAATATCAAGATCACCGGATTTGCGACTGAAGAATCAGGTTCAGTAACGCTCGGATTCCGTGCCGAGGATGCAACGCTTTCCTCCGATGGCGGAGAGCTGACGGCACCGATCTATTCCTTCGAGCTGCTGGGCGAGGCTTCAATGATAAACGTCCATGTCGGCAAGGCGATCGCATCGGTAAAAGCGGATAAAGACTACTCTGCGGAAATTGGCGACCCGGTCAACATTTCCATACCTGCGCACATTTGTCATTTGTTTGACACGGCTTCCGGTGACCGGATTAGCCTGGCAGAGCAGGCGTAGAAAGATCGCGCCATGGCCTCCGCTCTCTCAAACAAACGCCGGTTCAAAGCCTGTATGGACGCCTTTGCGCATCCGGATGCACATACGATGGAGAACGCGATAAAGTCGCTGTTCGCTGAAGATGCGTCCATCAATATTTGCCATCCATTCAATGAGTTGGTTGGCTGCAAAAACTATTGGGACATCTTTTTCAAGCCGCTGCTGACCTCGTTCGAGGGCTTCCATCGACGCGATTACATTCTCATGGGCAATCGCTTTGAAGAGGGCGACTGGATTTCCTGTACAGGCTACTACACGGGCCATTTCATCAAGCCCTGGCTGAGGATTAAACCGAGTGGGGGGATGAGCTATCTGCGATTTGGCGAGTTCCATCGCTTCGAAGGCGGCACTATCGCCGAAAGTTACATTTTCCTCGACCTACCCGAACTAATGATCGCGGGTGGACAATGGCCGATTAAATCCAGTCCGGGTCATGATCGCGGATACACCGGTTATCTGCCCGGGCCGGCGAGTATGGATGGATTGCTGTTGCACGAAACCGATCCTGCCAGAAGCCAAAGTTCTGCCGACATGGTCACCGAAATGTTGCGCAAGTTGGCCACCAAAGATGAAGCCTGGAGACCTTATTGGCACGACAACATGGCCTGGTATGGTCCTGCTGCCTTTGGTTCCTTTCTGGGCATCGAGAATTTCGCCGGCTTTCAGGTGCCGTTCGAACAAACGCTGGACGGTTGGGCCGGTGGTGCTGTTGTTGGCGGAAAAACAAGACATTTTACCCGTTTCGGCGACGATAATTATGTGTGTAGTGGCGGTTGGCCATCCCTTCACGGCGTCCAGGTGAAGCCCTTTCTTGATCAGGCAGCAACCAACAAACGCCTGTTCATGCGGGTATGTGACTGGTGGCGACGTGAGGGTGATCTGTTGGTGGAAAACTGGGTCTTCGTCGATATCCCGCATGTGCTCTTGCAGATGGATTTCGACCTGTTTGCAGAAATCGGAGAGGGTGCATGAGTAAAATCACACGGTTTGGGGATTCAGCCTTCAATGCCGAAGAACATGCCCGCATCAGCGCCCGCAGTCTTGCCGTCGTTCAGAAAATGGAAAGCGCACTTGGCGAGAATTCCGATGATATGCAGGTGTATTTTCATGAAGATTTTCGCTGGAGAGGAAATTTCGGCAGCGGTACGAAACGCGGCATTGCTGAATTTCGCCGCAACTGGCAATTGCCCCTGCGTGCTGCTTTCACGGAGCGTGATTATGTCACCGACCGGTTTTTGGCCGATGGAGAAAATGTTTCCTGCTTTGGTCATATCGAGGCGACCCATTCCGGACCGTTTATGGGAATTGCTGCAACCGGTAAGCGTGTGACCATCCCCTACATGGATTTCTGGCATGTGAGAGACGGAAAAATTTCTGAAAATTGGGTCTCAGTCGATCTGGCATCAGTGCTTGCGCAACTTGGCACAGATATTTTTGGCGGTAATGGCTGGGAGACCTACGACCGGCGTGAAAAAATACCGCCTGCACCCCAATTGGGTGCATCCAACATGAGTGAAGGAGTGTGACATGGCGATCCGTCATTTGAAACATGGGAAGCCGGATGCGGAACGATCTGAAGACGACGCCAAGGTTCGTTCGATCGTCGAAACCACTCTGAAGGACATCGAAAATCGAGGTGATGCGGCAGTCCGTGAATTGTCTGAAAAGTTCGACAAATACAGTCCTCCGTCATTTCGCCTGAGCCCGTCGGAGATTGAATCACTTGTTAATCGGGTTTCCACCCGAGACTACGAAGATTTGAAATTTGCTCATAATCAGGTCCGAAGGTTCGCAGAAGAACAACGTGCCTCCATGCTCGATATTGAAGTTGAGACATTGCCCGGTGTTATTCTGGGCCACAAGAACATTCCAGTTCAATCCGTTGGCTGTTACGTGCCCGCCGGAAAATTTCCAATGGTTGCCTCTGCCCACATGTCCGTGTTGACAGCTTCGGTCGCCGGTGTCCCGCGCATTGCTGCCGCAACGCCGCCGTTTCAGGGCGAACCCAATCCCGCAGTGATTGCTGCCATGCATCTGGGGGGTGCGCACGAAATCTATGTGCTGGGCGGCATGCAGGCAATCGGTGCAATGGCCTTGGGGACGCAAACACTTGAAGCGGTGCATATGCTGGTTGGTCCCGGCAATGCATTTGTTGCCGAAGCCAAGCGTCAGCTCTATGGCCGCGTCGGCATTGACCTGTTTGCCGGCCCTACGGAAACCATGGTTATTGCCGATGAAACGGTGGATGCCGAGCTCTGCGCAACCGATTTGCTGGGTCAGGCTGAGCATGGCTACAATTCACCTGCGGTGTTGATTACCAACTCCCAAAAGCTCGCTGATCAAACGCTCGAGGAGATTGAGCGATTGCTTGAAATCCTGCCGACTCATGAAACCGCGCGTACCAGCTGGGAAGACTATGGAGAGGTGATTGTGTGCGATACGTATGATGACATGCTGGAAGCGGCCAACGATATCGCATCCGAGCACGTGCAGATCATGACCGACCGGGATGACTGGTTCCTTGAGAACATGCACTCTTACGGGGCGCTTTTCCTGGGACCGCGAACCAATGTTGCCAATGGCGACAAGGTCATCGGCACAAACCATACATTGCCGACGAAGAAAGCCGGGCGCTATACGGGCGGGCTGTGGGTTGGAAAATTCCTGAAGACCCACTCCTATCAAAAAGTAACAACAGATGAAGCCGCAACGATGATCGGCGAATATGGTTCGCGCCTTTGCATGCTGGAGGGATTTGTCGGTCATGCTGAGCAGTGCAACATTCGTGTTCGCCGCTATGGTGGACGCAATGTGCCCTATGGCGAACGCGCAGATCCGGTCGAGGCCGCTGAGTGATGAAACTTCCCAAGACACCATCTTTCAGATTAAACGGAAAACGGGCGCTGATAACAGGCGCATCACGCGGCATCGGGCTTGCCGGGGCGATGGCACTGGCCGAACACGGAGCCCATGTTGTGATGGCTGCGCGCAACAAAGCTGACATTGAGGATGCGGCGAGCGCCATCAACGCAGCAGGCTATTCGGCAGAAGGTATTTCCCTTGATGTTGGCGATCATGATGCCATGGTCACCGCAATTGCTGCGCATGGTCCGTTCGACGTGCTGTTCAACAATGCCGGCACCAACAAGCCTGAACCCTATGTCGATGTGACGCCGGAGACATTTTCCCAGATAACCGATCTCAATTTGAAGTCGGCGTTTTTCGTCGCTCAGGAAGTTGCAAAAGGCATGATCAAAGCGGGAAACGGCGGTTCGATCATTCATACATCCAGCCAGATGGGCCACGTGGGAGGTATTGACCGGTCGGTCTATTGCGGATCCAAATTCGGTATCGAAGGGATAACCAAAGCCTCGGCGATTGAACTGGCAAACCACCAAATTCGAGTCAATACGATTTGCCCGACATTCATCCGCACACCGATGACGCAATCCACGTTCGATGATCCTGCGCGGGTGAAATGGCTTGAGGAAAAAATCAAACTGGGCCGCGTCGGTGAAGTGGAAGATATTATGGGCGCGGTCGTCTTTCTGGCGAGCGATGCCTCCTCACTTGTAACCGGAACCAGCCTTCTTATCGATGGTGGATGGACTGCGGATTAGGGAACTGGAACAATGGAGTTCAAGGGATTTTCGACGCGTTGGAAGGACTTTCCCGACTACATCATCGGCATTACCCGGGAGATTTGGGAAGACCGCGGTATCGGTGCGCTGAACCATTATTATGCGCCCGATATTCCGGTGCGCTCGCCCATGGGTATACAGCGCGGCAATCAGGCGGTGATCGCCGCGACGATGGCGACCGTTGACGAGTTCCCCGACAGGGAGTTGTTCGCAGAAGATGTGATCTGGTCAGGTGACGAGAAGACAGGGTATCTGTCTTCCCACCGCATCATTACAACCGCTACACACACGCGCGACGGCGCCTTTGGTGTTGCATCTGGCAAAAGTTTTAAAATTCGCGTCATTGCTGATTGTGCCGCTCGTAACGACACGATCTTTGATGAGTGGTTGATCCGCGATTATGGCGGTCTGGTCCGGCAGCTTGGCCATAACCCAAGAGATTTTGCGACAGCCCTGATTGAAAAGGAGGGTGGTCGTGACGCTTGCGCGACTGCCTTCCTGCCTGAAAGTGACGTTGATGGCGGATACCATGGCACGGGCAATGACAATGAGTGGGGCAAAAAATATGAGACGATCCTCAATCGACTGATGGATAAAGACTTTCAGGTCGTGGAGGAGGCGTATGACCGTGCCGTGGTTGGTGAGTATCCCGGGGCTGTCTCTGCACTCAGCCATGCAGGAGTGACGGAGTTCTGGCTGGGCCTGCGTGCATCATTTCCCGAAGCGGAATTCAAGGTTCACCACCGGATCGGCATGGATTCAGGCATGATGCCGCCCCGCGCAGCCATCCGCTGGTCCCTGGACGGAATTCATTCAGGCCGCGGTACGTTCGGCGAACCAACCGGTGGACGGGTGCACGTCATGGGTCTGAGCCATGCTGAGTTCGGCCCTTGGGGCCTCCGACGGGAATTCAGTCTTTACGATGAAATTGCGATCTGGAAGCAAATTCTGGCGCAAGCTGGAGATAGAGTATGACGCCAGAACAAATGGAAGCACGGATCGTCCGCTATGGCGACCTCAAGCCGTGCAAAACAGCCTTTATTGATGCCCATACGCCGGGGTCCGATCAAAAGGAAAACTTCACCATCATCGGCGGCGGTGTTTCCGAAAGCCCCGATCAGCATGTTCATATCGTGGACACGCCGGGGTTCAATATCGGAGCCGCCGGTCAGCCGCCCAAATGCCGCAACTCGCTGCATTCTCATCGTACGGCCGAAGTATTCTTTGTCTTGAAAGGCCGCTGGCGGTTTTTCTGGGGTCGGTGGGGAAATGCCGGCGAAGTGGTGCTGGAAGAAGGCGATATCTTCAACATACCGACTGGCATTTTCCGCGGCTTTGAAAATATTGGTACCGACTACGGGATGATCATGGCAATTCTCGGTGGGGACGATGCCGGTGGCGGCGTCGTCTGGGCTCCTCAGGTGATTGAAGATGCCAGCGGACACGGACTTGTACTGGGCGAAAACGGTCAACTCTACGATACCAAACAAGGTCAGCAACTGCCGGATGAACTCAAGCCCATGCCTGTCCTCACCACAGAGGAATTGAAGGCTTTTCCCGAACCTACCGCCCTCGAGGTCATACCCGATTACGTGGCGCGATACTGGGATCTGATGGCATTGGCGGCTCATGAACCGGCAAAGGTGATTGGTGCTGACGCACTGCTGCGGGACAAGCCGGGCTTTGAAGTCGATCTGCTGGCCCGGCATTCCTTACCGGATGCCAGCTACAGCTCCGAGCGGCACGAAGTGCTGATGATCATGCGCGGCCATTGGAAAATTGCCTGGGAAAGTCCTGCCGGCGATGGAGAAAAGGTTCTGGCACCGGGTGACACCTGCGCTGTCCCCACAGGACTTAGCCGTCGTTTGACACCGGCAATGAGCGGTGAAGCGTCCCTTTATCGCGTGCGCAATACAGAAGATCCTGCCGGCCATACCTGGACGTCGAAATAAGAGTGCGAAACTTTCCGAGCCTGCCCAGGCCCCTCCTGCCATAAGCCCGGTCTGCCATAAGAAGGAAACTCAATGACAAAAATTCCTGTAACGCACGTCGGATCGCTGCCACGGACGCAAAACGTCGTCGATTTTATCTTTGCGCGTGAAAATGAGGAAACTTTCGATCAAGCCGAATTCGACGGCGCGATGGCGCAGGCCGTGGATGATACAGTCGCAAAACAAGTGAATGCGGGCGTAGATATCGTCTCCGATGGTGAGACTTCGAAGATTTCCTACGCCACTTACGTCAAAGATCGATACACCGGATTCTCCGGTGACAGTCCCCGCAATGCTCCGGCTGATCTGAAATTGTATCCAAGCTATCTTGCCCGTCTGGTAGAAAGCGGTGGAACCGCAAAATACGCCCGGCCGATGTGTACCGGCGAAGTTCGGTCAAAAGGCCAGGGAGAACTGGAAAAGGACATTGCCAATCTGAAAGCGGCAATGGAAAACCATGATGTTGCACGTGGGTTCATGAATGCAGCATCCCCCGGCGTCATCTCTCTGTTTCTGCAAAATGAATATTATCCAACCCGCGACGCCTATCTCGCGGCCCTTGCAGAGGTGATGCGCGACGAATATGAGACCATCGTTGCAGCGGGTCTGGATTTGCAGTTGGATTGTCCCGACCTGGCTCTCTCACGCCATATGCTGTTCAACGATCTCTCTGATGATGAATTTTTGAAGATCGCCGCCGCCCATATCGAAGCACTCAATCATGCTCTGGCGAACATCCCCGAAGAGAAGATACGCATCCATATCTGCTGGGGCAATTATGAAGGCCCCCATGTCTGTGACATCGATATGGCGTCGGTCTTTCCGGTGCTGATGCAAGCCAAGGCAAAATACGTTTTGTTTGAAACATCCAATCCGCGCCACGCGCACGAATGGACGGTCATTCGGGATCGCAAATCGGAAATTCCGGACAACAAGATACTGGTTCCCGGTGTTGTGGATACAACCACCAATTTCGTTGAGCACCCTGAATTGGTTGCCCAGCGCCTGGAAAGATTTGCTGGTATCGTGGGCGCGGACCGCGTCATCGCCGGTTCGGACTGTGGTTTCGGCACATTTGCAGGATTTGGTGCTGTTGATCCCAATATTGCCTACGCCAAACTTGAGAGTTTGAGCAAAGGTGCGGCACTGGCTTCCTCCCGTGTCTGATCAGCCAGTTAAAGAAACACTGGTCCTTCTGCCTGGAATGATGTGCACATGGCAACTGTTTGAACCGCAGATCAAAGCGTTCGAAAACGAATACAACGTTGTTGTTCCGGAACTTTCAGCACCTTCCATCGTCGAAATGGCCCAGGCTGTTCTGCAGACGGTCGAGACACCACAGTTCAATTTGGCCGGCCTGTCGATGGGCGGTATCGTGGCAATGCAAGTCTGCGACCTCGCGCCTGAGCGCGTATCCAGGCTGGCATTGCTGGACACCAATCACCATGCCGACCTGCGAGAGCGGTTTGCTGTGCGGAACAGACAGATAGCGGATGTGAAATCGGGTCAACTGCGGGCGGTCATCGTTGAGGAAATGAAGCCGATCTATCTTGCAGCCGAAAACCAACGAAACCAATTGCTTCTCGACCTGCTTATCCAGATGGCAGTTGATGTGGGCCCCGCAACGTTCATTAATCAATCAATAGCGCTTC
The DNA here is from genome assembly GCA_039976075.1 of Stappiaceae bacterium. Classification (GTDB taxonomy): domain Bacteria; phylum Pseudomonadota; class Alphaproteobacteria; order Rhizobiales; family Stappiaceae; genus JBDWFY01. The sequence continues at coordinate 185,769 of JBDWFY010000013.1, read as the reverse complement.
GCGATCGGCTTGATCAGACTTCATCCATCAAATCGTGGAAACGTCCCACGCTGGTCCTATGCGGGACCGAAGACAGGCTGTGCCCACCGGAGAGACACCAGGAAATGGCGGAACTGATTCACGGGTCGATCCTGGAGATTCTCCCCGGAGCCGGCCACATCACAACTCTCGAACAGCCGCAACTGACCACCGATGCGCTCCGAAACTGGCTACGTTCTGCTGGGGAACAGCGAAAGCGTGCGTAAGATCGTGTTCCATATTTTCGATCAGTTCGGACCAGTTTCAAGAGCCACAACCACACCATGGCAGGGACATCTTAACTGGGATTAATCAGCCCGGTTTTGTTTGGATCCAAATGGTCTTTGTCTGAAGATATTGCTCAAGTGCCTCAGTGCCATTGTCTCGCGCCATCGAACCGGATTGTTTGTAGCCGCCAAACGGGGTTTTTATATCGCCCTCTGAAAATCCGTTGACGGATACCGTACCACAGGGAAGCGCGCGAGCCGTGTGGATGGCGCGGTCGATATCCTGGGTAAAAACAGTGGCGTGCAAGCCGTAATCGGTGTCCCTGGCGATTGTGAGAGCCTCATCGGCTGTTTTCACCGGGATAATGCCTAAAACCGGGCCAAAGATTTCTTCCCGGGCTATTTTCATGTTTGGTGTAACATCCTGAAACACTGTCGGTTCAATGAAGTATCCCGGTAGATTGCTGCCCCCGCCCATCACCAGATCCGCCCCTTCCTCTACACCGCTCTGGATATAGTCCATCACAGTTTCCTTATGGCTTTTCGTGATCATCGATCCAATATCCGTGGCCGGATTCAACGGGTCACCCAGATTGAACGACTTTACCCGGTCGACTATTCGTTCGGTGAATTCCTCGACCAGCGGACCAGCAATCAGCTGGCGCATGTTGGCCGAACAATTCTGCCCTCCATTCCAGAACGCCGACATGGCAGCGTGTTCTATGAGGTCATCATCAAGGGCTGCGTCATCAAGGACAATGAATGGACTCTTACCCCCCATCTCCAATCCTACACCCTTGAGATTGCTCTCACCTGAGTAACGCATGAACAGGCGACCTACTTCGGTTGAGCCGGTAAAGGATACCGTGTCGATATCATTGTGCAGGCCGATAGCCTTACCGGCTGTCTCACCAAAACCTGGAACAATGTTGATAACGCCATCGGGCACACCGGCCTCTTGCATCAATTCTGCCAGGCGGAGTGTGGTCAGAGGTGTCTGTTCTGCCGGTTTGATAACAGCCGAACAACCAACGGCAAGCGATGGTGCAATCTTCCACGCCGCCATAACAAGCGGGAAATTCCAGGGCAGCACCGCGCCTGCAATCCCCGCAGGCTCCTTTGTGATCAATGCCAGTGCACCGGGCCCTGTAGGAGCGATTTTTCCGAAAGTCTTGTCTGCCAGTTCTGCGTACCACTGGAAGAAATTTGGAACTTCGCTGCCGATTTCTTCTATGCAATCATTGATAGTTTTGCCTGTATCCAGGCTCTCCAGGACAGCGAGTTCGTGTGTGTGCTTGCGTACAAGGGCAGCCGTTTTCAGAAGGACCTGTTTGCGCTCTTCCGGGTCAGCCCGTGACCAGGTGCCCGCGTTGAAGACGCGGCGGGCAGCCGCCACGGCACGGTCCACGTCTGCTGCCTTGCAGTGGGCAATCCGGGCCAGTACCTGACCTGTGGCAGGGTTGATGGTTTCAAAGTGTTCACCGTCAACTGCGTCACAGAATTTACCGTCAATGAAGGCTTGTCCATTTGGGGTCAGACCGTCTGCTATGGCCTGATACTGGGCATGTGAAAGCGCCATGGGTCTCTCCGTTATTTTTCAGTGTGGTCGGATCTGGTCCGACTTTTCTTCTTGAAGGGGGGAGGGCATCAGTTGCGGAGGTTGCGTGCAAACTTGCGAATGTCATTTACCAACATCTCGGGCTCTTCCATTGCCGCGAAATGGCCGCCGCGAGGCATCTCGGACCAGTGCTGGATGTTGTAAATACGTTCGGCATAGGAGCGGGGGGGCCAGTTCAGCATTTCTGCAGGGAACACCGCACAACCGGTAGGAACTTCGACGCGCCGTCCCTCGGGGGACAGGATACGTCCGCCTTCTTCGCGCCGCCCGTAGTAGATCCAGGAGGCCGTGTTGAACGTCCGTGTCGTGATGTAAATCATGATGTTGGTCAGCAGGTCATCTTTTGAATGGGCGTTTTCGATGCCGCCTGTTTCGACATCCGACCAGTCATGAAATTTTTCGACCAGCCAGGCGGCGATACCCACGGGACTGTCGATCATCGCATAGCTCAGGCTCTGCGGACGCGTTGCCTGTTGAGTGCGGTAACCGTTCTGCATTATCTGGTCGCGGTCGAATTTTGCTTCCCAGGCCCTTTCCTCGGGCGTCTGAGGGCCATCCGGATGGCGCATGGTGAGCACATTGATGTGTATTGCCGAACAGGCTGACGGGTGGTCATAGCCCAGCCAGGAACAAATTGCCCCGCCCCAGTCGCCCCCTTGAGCAATGTAGCTGTCCACGCCCAGCACGTCGGTTACCAGAGAGTTGATGACCGAGGCTATCTTGCGAGGCCCATAAGGTCGTGGTGGGCGTCCGGAAAATCCAAATCCCGGCAACGACGGTGCGATGACTGTAAACGCGTCCTCAACGTCGCCTCCAAATCTTTCCGGATGCGCCAGCGGTTCAATCAGGGTGAAAAACTCGGCAACGGATCCCGGCCAGCCATGGCTGATCATCAGAGGAGCCGGGTTGTCGCCGCTGCCCTGTTCAAAGATGAAATGCATATCAATTCCATCAACCGGTGCCTTGAAATGAGAAAATGAATTGATCCGGGTCTCCTGCGCGCGCCAATCAAATTCATTGACCCAGTAGGCACAGAGTTCTTTCAGGTACTCCATGTTGGTGCCGTAGTCCCAGCCACCATCGATTGGCATCTCGTGCCAGGGATATGTCGCGACACGATTCCGGATGTTATCCAGCACGTCATCGGGTACGTGCATGTGAAACGGTGTGATATCCGAGTTGGCATAAAGGCGGTCTATCAAAAGGCAAATTCCCTGATCAGAAAACAAGTCCACCCCAGCCGAACAACTCGAGTGTCTGGCGTTCAGCTAACTGGAATATTGAGAATGAGACGAGAGACAGGTGATGCAATTCGAAGGGACAGATGGTCGTGGCAGGCCCAGCAATGTCACAGCAATGCGCGTACTTCTTCCGCGATTATCTTGACACCGTCTTCAAGTCTGGAGACCGGTACATATGCAAATCCGAGCCGAAAGCTTCTTTTTTCGCAGTCGTCCAGATAGTAATCCTGGCCTCGGTCAACCAGAACACCTTTGCGCCGCAGGCGCAACGCCAGTTCGGTGGCATCAAACCCCCTCGGTCCGGTAAGCCAGAACGAGGTGCCGCCCTCTGAGTTGGTGCGATTCAACATTCCCAAATGCTTGGATAGTGCGCTGTCCATGGCGTGCCAGCGTTTCTTGTATCTCCGCTCGATGTTGCGAAGATGGGCATCGTAGTGTCCGAGTTGAAAAAACAGCGCAACGATTTCCTGGACGATGGTCGGGGGATGGCGCATCATCACACCGCGTGCAACGCGTGCCTCGCGAACGATATCACGGTGAGCAACGATAAAACCAAGTCGAATGCCGGGGGATACGGTTTTCGACAGGCTGCCAACATAGATCACGCGACCTGTCTTATCCATGGATCGCATCGAGGGCGACGACTTGGCTACATAGTTCATCTCGGCTTCATAATCATCTTCGATGATCAGGAAATCTTTTGCGACAGCCGCGTCGAGCAATTCTTCCCGCCTTGACTGACTCATTGTGACCATCGTCGGAAACTGGTGACTTGGGGTGGTAAAGACCAGTTGGCATCTTTTGGGAATGGCCGACGGAACCAGTCCATCGGCATCTATCGGAACGCCAATTAGCTCAGTGCCAGCTAGGCGGAAGGCGTTGCGCGCTCCGAAAAATCCAGGGTCCTCCAGCGCAACCGGTTTACCTGAGTGAGAGAAAATCGTTCCCAGGATATAGAGAGCATTCTGGGAACCAAGAGTAATCAGGATCTCGTCGTCTTCAGCGTAGATACCACGCGTGTTCAGCAGGCGTTGACGCAGTTGTTGCACAAGTTGAGGACTGTCACTTTCAACGGAATCGCTGGCCCAAACCGGCATTTTCTTTCGACCTAATGCCTGTCTGGTGCATTCGCGCCAGCCGTCCACGGGAAACAGGTCCGGATCAATCTGATTGTAAATGAAGGGATAAGGATAGGTATTCCAATCAAGTGGATTAACCACGGGCATCAAGTCATTGGGTGGAAAGCTGACCGGACAGCGAACTGTGTTCCGCTTTGAGGCATCGCTATCCTTTTGAGGCGTTTGAAGCGTTGCCATCTGGGGGTTAACGAAATATCCCGACCTATCGCGGGAGACCAGAAAATCAAGATCGATCAGGCGGTTGTAGGCTGCGAACACGGTGTTTCGCGAGACGCCAAACTGATCCGCAAGCTCCCGGCAGGACGGCAATGGGCGATCATACGCCAGAGACTCGGACATGATCGCAGCGCTGACAACCTCGCAAATCTGATCTCGCAGACTGAGGCTCGATGTCTCAGGAAGTTTCAGAAATCGAGGTGTTGTCGAACTCAAGCGAATCCTCCCGTGTGTTTCCCCTGCAGGTCTGCTTCATTATCCTAGTCGGTTCAATTGATGCGCGTCAGCTGCAAACCTAACTGTCCCTATCATTCAAGTCATCTGTCACTTTCACAGACAGGATGCGCGGTCAAAGATGCGGCAAAGCAAAATGCTTTCAATGGGAGATGGGAACGATGAGGATGAAATCCGTATGCAGGGCGTTATGCATCGCATCAGCCACAGTGTTGTTTGCGCAGACCGCCGCTGCAGAAAAAGTTCTGAAGTTAGGCACAGTCGGTTTTCTGGGGATGCCGATCGGCGACGCAATTGATCAGGCGTTGATTCCGACACTGGAAGAAGTGTCGGGTGGGAAAATGACCATCGAGCCGCATTACCGGAAATCGCTGTGCAGTGAACAGTCCTGCGGTGAGCAGGCCAATCAGGGACTTTTGGCACTTTGGACAAGCTCAACTGCGAATTTTGGTAATTTCGGTACTTCCCTGGCGATTTTCGATCTTCCCTATATCTTCAAAAGCATCGAAGACGCAGATCGTATTTCGTCAGAATGGCTAGCAAAAAAGCAATGCGATATTGCAGCCGAAGAGGCCGGTCACGTCTGTTTGACCGTTTATTCCAGCGGTGGATTTCGCCAGCTTGGCAATGCCCATGGTCCCGTGCATGTCCCCTCTGACATGGAAGGCATCAAGTGGCGGGTCACCAAAAGCCCGATCGAATACACCTTGATCAAGAACTGGGGTGCGGTGCCGGTTCCCTATGACTGGTCGCAGCTTTATCAGGGTCTGCAAACCGGTGTTGTTTCAGGTCAATATGTTGCCACACCTTGGCAGCATGTCGCCAAACTGCACGAGGTAGCGAAGTACTTTACCGAAATTGGCGGTTCCTGGTCGGGAAACCAGTTGTCGATGGATAAGAGCCAGTATGACGCGCTGAGCGATCAGGAAAAAGAATGGCTGCATACAGCGGCTCAGGCCTTTGGCCAAAGGGTGCAGGAGCTTGACCGCGCATGGGTTGAAGCGGGTGAAACCGCCATCAAGGCCGAAACCGAGGAATGGTACGTTCCGACGGAGGAGGAGCTTGTACAATGGCGCGCAGGTGCAATCGACGCATGGCTCAACGCCAAAGGCACTTTTGATCCGGCAACCGCCCAGCGGGTTCTGGAAGAACAGGGCATGACTGACTTCATCGCCCAGCTTAAGGAAGCTGGTGCCCTCTAGTCCTCGATGAAACGAATAACTTCACGGTGGCGCGGACAGAAGTTCGCGCCACCTGTTGTATCTGAAACCGATCTCATAATCGAAGCCGCGAACAGGATTGTCACTCCATGGAAAGCGTAGTGCTTCTGATCATTCTGGTGATGCTGATTATGCTTGGTGCGCCGGTTGGGTTCACCATGATCCTGATCCCGGTGGTCTATATCGTAATCACCGATGCGGCTCCGATGATCCTGATCCCAAGCCAGATGTTCAGCGCCATCGATTCAGTGCCATTAACGGCGATCCCCTTCTTTATGCTGACCGGTGAATTGATGACCAGCGCCACCATCACCGACAGACTGGTGGAGTTGAGCCAGCGCCTGATCGGTCGTATGCGAGGCAGCATGGCACAGGCGAATGTGCTGGTCAGCATGTTCTTTGCGGGTATGAACGGCTCTGTTGTGGCAGACACCGCCACTGTCGGATCGCTGCTCGTACCGGCCATGAAAAAGGCAGGCTATCCGCCAGCGTTTGCCGCGGCGATTACAGCAGTCAGCTCCACCATTGGCGGGATCATCCCGCCCTCGATCATGATGATCGTTCTAGCAAATGCAGGCGGTATTTCCGTCGGTGCGCTGTTTGCAGGTGGCATCGTTCCAGGCATCATGATTGGCATATTGTTGATGATTATCAACTACATCATTGCCCGGCGTAATAACTTTGAGCGCAGTGAGGAGCCCTTCAGCCTGAAAGCCATAGCTGTCGTGGGCTTCAAATCCTCCTTTGCGCTTCTTATCCCGGTCGTACTTGTGGGCTCAGTTGTGTTCGGCATTGCTGGTGTCGTTGAGGCAGGCGCGCTGACTGCGACCATTGCACTTCTGGTCGGGCTTTTCATCTATCGCACGATCACCTGGACCAACTGCAAAAGCGCCTTTGTTCGTGCGTTCCGTAACTCCGCCATGGTGTTTATCATCATTGCCGCCTCGGGACCGTTTAGCTGGCTGCTCACGTCGCTGGGAGCCATCAGTCAGCTCGAGCAGTGGCTGTTGAGCTACACCTATAATCCGCTTCTATTCGCCTTGGTGCTGGTGCTGTTCATCTGCCTGTTGGGAATGGTTATGGACTCAGCGGCAAATATCATCGTTGCAGGGCCGGTGCTGGTCGACGTGATGGTTAAGGCGGGTTATCCCGATGTACAGGCCGCTCTTGTGGTGGTTGTCGGCTTCCTGATCGGGTCTGTTACCCCACCGGTTGGCGTGGCGTTCTTCACCGCCGGTGCAATAGCAGAAGTGCGGTTGGAAAAAGTTGCGCTTGCCATGTTGCCCTATCTTGTTGCTCTGTTTGCACTGCTGTTCGTATTGATTGTCGTGCCTGACATAACAATGTTTCTCCCCCGTATGTTCGGATTTTCGAACTGATGCGCATTCAGCTCCTCAATATCTCCTGCATTGGCACAGGGACAATTGCCGCAAAACTTCACGGGAGGTTTTTATAGTGTTGGCCATCATCAAATTCGTAGACCGAACGGTCAGAAAGACCCTGACTGCGTTTTGCGCCGTTCTTCTATTTTTGATGGTCGCATTCACTGTCTACTCCGTCGTCATGCGATATGTCTTCGAGAACCCACCTGTCTGGGGAGATCTTCTAACCGTGCTCAGCAACATATGGCTGGTCTTTTTCGCCCTTGCGCTGACAGTTCGGGATAAAGACCATATCGCGTTAGACCTGATCTATTCCTGGCTACCCCAGAAAGCGGCATTCGCAATTCAGCAATTCTGGTCGCTGATCATCCTCGGCTTGGGCGTGATCATGATAATCTACGGAATGGAAGCCGTTTCTACCATGGGGGGCAAATACTGGGAGATGTGGTACTTCGCCTGGGAGGACGGTCAGTTTGTTTTCAAACCAAATTACATGCCCAAGAAATATGCCATTTCTATCGTTCCGATCTCAGGCTTCCTTGTTAGCGTTGCAGCGTTTGCGTCGATCATCGAAGACAGCATGCGACTGAAGGCGGGCACGTATGAGCATGTCAAGGAAGTGGATAGTCTGCCAGAAACGAAGCAGGTCTGATCGATGAATTGTTGTTCAGATCGTTGCCAGAGCGACCGAGTAGTCGCACACGGCGGGCAGTAGTATGGATGCGAAAGGAAAGAGGATACTGAACGGGCTCCGCCCCCGCCCCCGCTCTGCCATGGTTTTCGAAAACGAGGGCTTTTTCAAATTCTGAAGCCTTGCGATGGTTGCAGACGTGTGTCGGAAACTCGTGCGCCTGGAATGTTTGCAACCTCGGTTATATTCTCTTGTGCCTTAGAGAAGATCAGCCGCGTGCCCAGTAGCTATCAGCCGGGGGTCCAAAGTCGATTAAAGCACAGGAATAGACGGCGGTTTCGTCAAAGGGATATCGCGCCTCCATTTCCGGTGTGAGTGTGAGGCCAAGCCCGGGAGCTGTAGGGCGCAGCAATTGACCATCCACGATCTCACCCTGGTCGCCGATCATCTCGGAGCCCAATGGAAAGGCGAGCATTGGATATTCCACAAGCTTGCCGCCAGCGGCAAAGGCAGCGTGGTAACTGGCCATGATCGCAGCTGCTCCACCCCAGGCGTGCACAACAACATCAGTACCCTTTGCCTTCGCTGCCTCAAAGACATCCATCACCGCGGAGATACCCCCCATGACCGACGCGTCCGGCTGTACAAAATCATACACGTCGTTATTGATGCGCTCGATCATTTCCTTTGGTGTGGTGATGATTTCCCCCCCGCATACCGGAACATCAATGCGACTGCGCAGTTCCCGGAATTCATCCGGACAATCCGGTCCGAGCGCTTCTTCGACAAAGATCATTCGATAGTCAGTGCGTGCGTGAACCGCTTCAACGAACTTGGCCACGTCCTCCACCGCTTGCGGTGGATCAGCAAGATTCTGGCACATGTCAACGCCGACGTGAACGCCACGATTACCGGCTTCTTCCAACACCCAGACCGTTCGTAAAATGTCCGTCTTGATCGAGCGGATTTTGTAGCGCGTGATGCCAAGCGTTTTCAAAAGATCAAGCTCACGCAGAAACTGTTCCTTGGCATCACAGCATCCGCCTGAACCGTAGATCGGGATCCTGTCCGATTTGGCTCCGCCAAGAAGCGCGTAAACCGGCTGGCCCAAGCTTTTTGCCTTTGCATCCTGCAATGCGGTCTCGAAAGCGGCGATGACGTGGCGGGCAGCACCCTGAAGCGACCAGTAATCACACAAGCTGCGTAAATCCTGCACCCGACGGGAGATATCGAAACCGTCCTTGCCCAACACCTGCGGAATGCACAGATCGACGATGGATTTGAACACCAGGGGGGCAAACACCGCCAGATACCCTTCACCAAGGCCGGTCGTGCCGTCGGAGAGTGTGACTTCGACCATGCCAATGGTGCGCTTGGGACCATTGGGAAAGCATTCCTTGATCTCCGGATCATCGGCGTCAGCATAGGGAGAGCTGAGCAGAATGCACCGGATGTTGGTAATATTGGCCATCAGTATCCTCGTCTCATGTCAACGACGCGGCCAGTGATGCCCTCTTTTGAATTGATTTCAATATTGGCGTCAATTGCGCGTGTTTGGTTTTTTATCGATTCCATATCCGTATCCGCCAGGTCGAAACGCCCCTTGGGTGCATTGAAGAGGGGATAATATCCACGTCGACTTTATCTGCGGCGCACTGAAATGTGCCAGGGGATCAGCATGCGCTCAGCCAATGTAACAAGGCCAAACAGGCACAGGCCCAACAAGGTGAGGAAGAATATTCCGGCGAAAGCCAGATCCGGTCGCATGTTTCCGGTGACGATCTGAATATAGAATCCCAGTCCCTCGTCAGAACCGATAAATTCAGCGATGGCAGCGCCTACGGTGGCGTTGATCGCAGCATATTTGAAGCCGACGAAGCATTGTGGCAGGGCCGCAGGAAGGCGGACCTTCAGGAATGTACGCCAGGCTTTGGCTCCGGTTGAGCGGCTGAAGAGAGTCAGTTCTTCGCTCAGTGAATTAAATGCCAGGATCGCATTGAGCACGATTGGGAAAAAACAGACCAGAAAGACGATGATCACCTTGGGCAGCAAGCCAAAGCCGAGCCATGAAATGAAAAGTGGCGCGAAGGCGATTTTGGGCACCATCTCGATGCAAACAATGAAGGGATATACCGTCCGTTTCAAGATAGAAGAGAAGGCGATTGCCAGTCCAAGCGGCAACGCCAGGACGACCGCAATCACATACCCCAGCACCGTCTCCAAACCGGTGACATAGGTATAATATAGCAGCCGATCCAAATCCGCTGCGCCCTTCTGGATGATCATTGATGGTGGCGTCAGGATGTAGCGGGGGATATCGAACCAGACGACCGCAAACTCCCAGAACACAAAGAAGGAGATAAAAAAAGCAATGAACATCCAGGAGTTCGTGAGCTTTAACGCCGCAAAAGTCGGCTTCTTGTCAAATGACGCCATAGCCTCTGAAAATCTCCTGTGTTTCGCGTACGTAGGCAGTAAACTCCTGGGAGTTCTTGACCTCAAAATCCCGCGGAAAAGGAAGGTCGATGTCGATTATCCGCTCGATGCGCCCCGGTCGCGGTGTGATCACCGCAACCTTGCTTGAAAGTTGGATCGCTTCTTCAATTGAGTGAGTGACGAAAATCACCGTTGCACGCTCCTGCATCCAAAGTGATTGCAAGTCGCTCCGAATGCGCTCGCGCGTCATGGCATCAAGTTTGCCGAGCGGTTCATCCAACAGCATCGTTTTGGGTGCGTGTATCATTGCCTGGCAGAATGCAGCGCGTTGCTGCATTCCCCCGGAAAGTTCGTAAGGATGCCTGTCTGCAAACTCCTCCAGATGAACCGACTGTATCAGCTGATCGACTTTTTCCGAGTTTGCAGCAAGAGAAAGGCCTCTCATTTCCAGCTGCAATTCGATGTTTCCCCGCACGGTTCGCCAGGGAACCAGCGTATTGTCCTGAAACATGATGCCAATATCGGTTTGCGGCGCCTTGACCTCTCGACCGCCGATGACAATGGAGCCACGACTTGGTTCCAGAAGTCCTGCCGTCATCAGCATCAAAGTTGACTTGCCGCATCCCGACGGACCCAGAAGAGAGATGAACTCCCCCTCTTCGACTGTGAGGTCCACCGGGCCAAAGGCATGTACAGCCGCTTCACCGGCACCAAATGTTTTTTCGACGCCGGAGAATTGAATTTGATGGCTCATTGTCATCTTGCCTTCGCTGCGGCCTGTTGGCCAAACTACCTCCCCGGCGCTGCCGGGAGAAATTTAGTCGACGAACTGGTTGGTATAGAACGCAGCGGGGTCAGCTTCAGGATCAAGGTCGTTGTAGGTCTTCATCAAATCGACCATGCTTGCCCAATCTGAGGCCACATTGAGCCCCAATTTTTTGTCAGTGTTCGCTCCTGAGTACAACAAGCCGAGTGTCACATCCAGAACGGCGCGCGACTGTGCTTTGCCCTGGTCTTCAGCCATTGTGCCACCGACGATATCGGCAATTGCATCGACTGCGGAGTCGGGGTTGGCTTCGGTTTCAGCATATGCCTTGAGCGTTGCATCAACAAAACGATTGACGAGATCCGGGTTGCTTTCGACCAGGTCTTTGCGCGTCGAAATGCAGTATCCGACTTGATCGACGCCAAAATCCGAATAAGGAAAGAGCACAGGACTTTCGCCGCCATTTGCCTTTATCTCAGCCGGTTTGTCGTCAAGTCCGCCCAGGATGCCAACAGCGTCACCTGCTCCTTGAAGATAGCTGGACACCAGAGCTCCATCCGGCACATTGGTGATTGTCACATCCTCTGCAGTCAGACCGGCATTCGCCAGCACAATTGGGAAGAACGTGTTTACTCCGGCATTCGCCGTGGTGAGCAGTTTCTTGCCTTTCAGATCAGCGATTGACTTCACACCGCTATCCGGGCGCACAATGATTGCTTCAGCACCCATCGCATCGATGACCGCAACCGACACGATTTCGGCCCCTTGTGATGCCAGATTAATCAGTGCGCCACAGGACCCGTAGGCGAAGTCGCTGTCACCGTTGGCGACCAACCGGTGGGCGGAACTGGAACCATTGCCCGAGCGGATATCGATATCGATTCCGGCCTCATCATAAATGCCCTTGTCTTTGCCAAGTGCAAAACCGGCGTGGGAGCCGTAATACATCCAGTTCAGGCGAAGCCGCACATCATCTTCAGCGCTGGCTACAGCGGTGAACGCAAGGCCAGCAGCGAAGGCTACTCCGGCGACCTTTGTCAGTGTCTTCAACATTTCATAGTCTCCCTTATGTGGTTGGTTGTGTGAGTTGGCTGCTATAGACAGCTCTTTTCATTCAGATATCAGTCTGGGAACGCCGATAGATTTCATCATTGCGTGTGTCGCTGCGCGGTAGGTGTGGCGAATGTCGCGGGTGGGTGGACGGCACCGGCTGGAGGGTAGGCCGATAAGCTCCATGCAGAGTTTGTCCAGATAGCCATCTCCGCTTGTGAAATCACGTTCGATGGCAACCCAGAGCTTGTAAAAAGGCATGCCCTCTTTGACCAGCATCCGTGTGATTTCCGCATAATTTCCGGCGTGAACTTCATCAACAAGCCTGATCCCCCATTCAGGCCAAAAATTGCAATGATGGACTTCAAACGCTTTCGCGCCGAGAGACGGCATGGCACTCATGCCAAAAAACAGATTGTTGTCGATGATCGTGAACCGGCTTGAGAAATGCGAGCAAACGTCTTCAAATTCCATGGCGTCGGTGCGCGGCGCAGCCCATTTCAACCCAACGATATTGGGGATTTCCGCGAGCCGCTCGACCATCTCAAACGAAAGATTCTGGCTGTTCCAAAACGTGTTGTAGACGATGATGCCCAAGTCCGGTTCGGCCGCTGCAGCAGCCCGGACGTAGTCCTCGAAATCACCTTCCGTATGCGCGAAATAGAACGGGCAGGAGACTTGAATGAAGTCTGCTCCGACACGTTTTGCTTCATGTGCGAGGCGCACGAGTTCCAGTGTGCTGGCTGTCTGGGCCCCCATGGCAATTGGCACGGCTCCAGATGCTTCGTCGACGACGATTTCGGCAACCTGGACCCGCTCATCGAACGTCATCGTGGAAAAATCGCCCGCTGCCCCGCCAGCGAGCAATGTCGCGTAATTACCAGATAATCCGTTGTCGATTAAAAAACGGACATAAGTCCTCAGTGCAGATTCGTTGACCTTCATTGTTTCAGTGTCATGAAAGGGAGTTGGGACAGTAACGTAGCATCCCTCCAATTTCTTTTTCAGATGGTTCACGCGAGAATTACTCCGGTATATTGGACGCACTTCTTCGTTCAATGGCACAATTGGCACCATCGTCTGAATGCATCTGAATCTTGATTTATAAATTGCTAGATAAACCCCAAGTCTGCCTGACGTTCATCTTTCAAGAATTATATTCTTCCTGAATCATTCAAATGACTTGATAATTTTTGCCGCATATTTATCAATTTAAGCCAAATATAGGGAGATATTGATGCCGAAACACGCTGAGGGTCAAAATACCGGCGCGCGCTTCGCTTTTGTACTTCAGCCTGAGTTTCCGTTCGCGGCACTGATCCTCGCAAGCGACGCCCTGAGGATTGCCAATCAGAATTCTGGCCGTGATTTATTCCAGTGGAAGTTCGTCACGGAAGATGGAGCTGATGTCAGGGCGAGCAATGGCATGTGGTTTCCGGCCGACTGCGATATTGATGGTGCAGGCTCTGCTGACGTGTATCTGTTATTTGAAGGAAATTTACCCACACAGCACATCTCCAAAAAACTTCTGGGCTATTTGCGGATGGCCGCACGCTTTGGCGCGCTGGTCGGTGGTGTTGATACCGGAGCATACGCATTGGCCCAGGCAGGGTTGATAGGAACTGAAACTGCACCGGACGTTGTTCTGCACTGGGAAGCGGTGCCTGCATTTCGCGAGTGGTTTCCCGACGCCGAGCCGCGTAACCGGATTTTCCAACTCACCGAGACGAGGGGGCAGTGCGCTGGAGGGGTTGCAACCGTCGACATGATGCTTTGCCTGATCGCCAAGTTTACCGGGGAGGCGATGGCCAATGAAGTCGCCAACGCGATGGTTCACACCAGACGCGAGGAAACGGTATGCCAAAGGGATGATCAACGCTTTGAATCAGGGCATCATTCTTTGACCTCACGGATGGTCGCAGCCATGGAACAGAATCTCGACTTTCCACTCACCTTGCCAGAGCTCGCCGGACATCTGGAGGTTCCCCAGCGCACGCTCTCCAGAATCTCCCATAGCGCGTTTGGCATTTCTCCAATGCGGCTATACCTGCGCATACGCCTGCAAGCGGCGCGAAATTTCCTGTTTTATGAAGAGCACTCGATTAAGGAAGTCGCCACTGCCTGCGGATTTTCGTTCCCGGCCGTATTCTCGCGTTGCTTCAAACTACAGTTCGGCCAGACCCCATCAGCATTTCGATCGGATCTCCGTGGAAAGCAAAAACTTACCGAACATCCTGAAATTCGTCGCCTGGTAAGGCGCGATGTATGACCAGCCCTCATGGATTGGTGCATGAAGAATAATTTACGACGGAGGCCAGACACTCAATTTCTGCTGCGCTTATTTATGAAATATTTTGCACCAAGCCAACCCGTGGTGACGCGTAGCAACACGGGGCTTGCTGCCACACATTGCACGATTTCCGGTTGGTCCATTGGACAACCATCCACCGGTTGACATCAGGCTATCAATCCACCGCGCAAAATCTCGCAAGGGTTATTCATGGTTTTTTCCTCTTGTGGCCATTTTCTGACGCCGTGCCTTCAGCGCTTCATCTGCCTCAGCTGAACCGTCGTGAAACGACCCGAACCATTTGTCGAGCGGTATCGTTCCATCCGCATAATTGACCTCAAAAAGCCGATGATGAAGGTAGTGGGCGTAGTAAGGCAGATGGAATGATTTTTCCTTACCCGCAACAACCCGATCAAATCCGGTGTGCCCTTGCGCGGGTGATATTCCCACCATCAAAGAATGATGGATCGCCAGCAGCGGATGTGCGGGGATGACCCAGTAGTACAAAAATCCCGAAAAGTAGATGATGTGCTCGATCGGATGCATTGAAAGCCCCGACCAAGGTCCCGGGTTGATGTTCCGATGATGGACTTTGTGAACGCGTGCATAGATCGCCGGGATGTGGATAAACCGATGTGCCCAGTAGAAATGAAACTCGTGCATGAGAGGCACAAAAAACCAAAGCAACACAAACAAGACAGGGTTTGCACTGGGATCAAGCCCGCCGATCCACCCGTTGGCAAAGGCCCACAGGGTTAGTGCTTCCCAGGCAGTCCAGATCGGCACGCCGCTCGTGAAAGTCCAAAACAGGTTGTCTTTGAGCTGGGTGCCAAAGGCGAAAGTTTTGATGGGTCGATCGGGCCACGTGCGGTCATATTTGAATGCGGTCCCCTGCGAACGGCGGGTATAAAGCCAGTAATGTTGTATGCCGACAATCAGGGTCAGCAATCCGGCATTTCTCAGGGCGATCAGGGCGATCCAGTCGGGTGACAGCTCGTGCATACGGTCCAATGACGGCGTCAAAAAGTACCAGACGAACACGGCCAATGCACCGTATGCAACATTCCACGGGAACAGGTATTTCGGTAGCCACCGGATAATACCGGTGATCTGTGGCGGCCAAACAAAGACATCCGGATAACGAATGAGATCGGAGGGTTTCCAATGTCCCCGCCCATCTTCGCGACCGTATTGGTTGTCATTCATGACGGAGGGCCTTCGCTTCAAATCTGGAAAAGTCCTGCTGCCAATCGGTCAACAACGGGTCAGATGTCCGGATCAAGAAGTCATTGATTTCTGAGCGAAGCTTTTTAAGGACCGCTGTCGAGCTCTCTGAGCTTGCCAAATTGTCGAGTTCATCAGGGTCTGTGTTCAGATCAAACAGCTCTTCCGCTGCACCCCGATGCCAAATATATTTGTATCCATCGGCGCGGACCATCCGCCAATCTCTTACGTTCATCCAATCTCCAATTGGCTGGTGCATGGCAAATTGCGCCGGCCGACCGGGTTGGTCGTCTTGTCGGGTCATCAAATCGTTGCCTGCCCATTCAGGCTGCGACGGGACCCCACAAAGAGTGGCTAAAGTTGGCAGAACGTCGATCAGGCTGGCCGGTGTTTGCGAGGAGCGCGACATGCATTTTGGAATGCTGATGATCAAAGGTACGCGAATGGATTCCTCAAACGGGACCATTTTTTGCCATAGCCCATGGGCACCCAGGTTTTCGCCGTGGTCAGATGTAAAAACGATAATCGTATCTTTTTGGAGGTTTTCGTCTGAAAGAACCGAAAGCAACTGGCCCACAAACATGTCGATCATCGACACAAAACCCCAATAAACTGCATAGGATGAGCGCCAGGCGTCAAATTCTGTCCCGTGATCCTCAAAGAGAGTGCGGTAGAAACTGGACGTATGCGCGGAATGTTCCCCTGGGTTTGGACCGAAATTTTTCGGCACTGGAACTTCCTGCGGATCGTACATCGAAAAATAGGGTTCCGGGATCATGAACGGCGGGTGGGGTCCGTTGTATGACACCACCTGAAAGAACGGTTTATCCGTCGATCGACTTTGTATCATGTCGATCGCGAAGTCAGTTATGTAGGCCTCGTTTGTCTTTTCGACAGGCAGATCTTGTCGGTGAACTTTTGGAATGGACATGGATGGAGTCCGCCCGGTTCTGGTTGCCGGATCATTGAACATCCACCCGTCTATAAGCCCCTGATTCAGGCACCACCGGCTGTATTCCGCCGTACTGTCGCCGGCATGGCGATCGCAGAATTGTTCGATGTTACCTTCGCCCATATGCCACTTACCTGCATAATTTATCTCGTAGCCGGCTTGCCGAAAGCGGTCGAGCATCGCACAGGATGTCAATTGGCCGCTTTGGTTGGACATCATGTTGTTCTGGGTTGGGTACTGGCCAGTAAAAAAAGCCGCGCGGGACGGCAGGCAAAGCGGGCACGGCGTAATCGCATTATCAAAACTGACACCGCTCTTCGCTATCGCATCGATGTTCGGCGTGCGGCAGGGAGTTTTTCCAAGATAACCCAACGTGTCAGGCCGCTGCTGATCGGTCATGATTACAAGTACATTTGGCCTATCCATGGCTTGCACTCAAATATGCAGAGGTCGCATCGAACTGGCCGGACCCGGTACGCCAGCGGCCGTTGAATTTGGCAACGCAATCCCTCAATGGATCTTCGTAACGGGCCGTTTCAGCCATCAATGCGTCGCGCATTTGGATTAGGCGTTCACCGGCGGTTGGATCGTCCAGCAGGTTGGTTAGTTCGCCCGGGTCCTCGTCGAGATTGTATAATTCGTCGAAATCTCCAGGCGAAAATGTGTATTTCCAATTGTCATTTGAAACCAGGATGCGCTGGGAATACAGAAATCGCAGTCCGTGATACTCAGCCAGAAGATGCTCTCTGCGATCTGCACTCTGATCGGCAATCTCAGGTGCCAAATTGCGCGCATGTCGTTTGGGTACTGGTTCGCCCATCAGCCCGAGCGCGGTGGGGAGAACATCCATGGTAAGAGCCAGGTTGTCGCGCACGCCCGGCGTAAGCGACGGATGCGAAAATACCAGAGGAACCCGCATGGCCTCTTCATATGGCAGGCCTTTGTCGATCAAACTCCCGTGGGCACCGGTCATGTCCCCATGATCGGAAGTGAACACGATCAGAGTTTCCTCAATCAGGCCGCTGGATCTCAGATATTCCAACAATCGCCCGACCTGACTGTCCAACAGTGCGACATGGTCACAATAGAGCCCGATATACTCAACGACTTCTTGCTCCGTTCTGGGTCGACACCTGTAGAAATCGTCCCGTTCGCGCCGCACCCGGGCTGGTTTGTCTGAGAGATCGTCTGCAAAATTGATCCAGGGTTTGATCTGGGTCCGGTCTGTACAATGCCAAAATTCATCCGGAATCAAATGTGGGCCGTGCGGATCCCAATATTGTAGTGACAGGTAGAACGGTTTTTCTCCTTGCCGGAATTCTTCCAACATCTCGATCGCTTGACACGTTTGATAGTAGCATGGGGTCGAGGCAACGGAGCCGTGCCAGCGGCCTGCGGCCATAGTCTGCTTATCGTGATTGAAAAACAGTGTCGGCTCGACCGAGTAAGCAAGATTGTTTTCTTCGAGATATGTCCGAAATGCCTCTGTCTGTGTCAGGTTTCCGTAACCCGCCGGAGTGTCGCTTCGAAACCCGTAGTCCGACGGTGTCCTTTCGACCCCAACATGCCATTTGCCGACAAATCCACATTCGAACCCACCACACGCGAATTCGTGATGCAACAGGCGGTCAGGTTCTGCCAGCTCGGTTCCAAGCGCATGATACATGTCGCAATTGGTGCCCATACCATGTCGAAATGCATAGTCACCGGTAAACATTGACGCACGGGATGGGGTGCAAAGCGGGCAGGAGGAATAAGTGCGCGAAAAGCTCACCCCGCCTTCGATCAGACCGTCCATGTTTTTTGAGTGTGTGGGTACGACTTTGTCCGGCCCGATAACATCGTGTCGAAGCTGATCTACACCTATGAAGAGCAGGTTTTTCATCAGCTGTTGTCTTCAACCAGATGACACGCAGCGAAATGCTCGGTCCCGGCGCGCATGTGAGGTTCGAGCTTGGGTACGTCGGTTTTGCAACGCGCGACTGCTTTGGGACACCGTGGATGAAAAGGACAGCCTGCTGGCGGGTTTACCGGACTGGGCACGTCCCCCTCCAAGACGATCCGCTTGGTCTTGCGATCCAGATCGGCCACTGGAATCGCCGACAGAAGCGCTTCGGTGTAGGGATGAAGTGTATCCGTATAGATACTTTCGGTAGCGGCCAATTCAACGATCCGCCCGAGGTACATCACAGCAATACGATCACAGAGGTACTCGGTCACAGAAAGGTCGTGGGTAATGAAAATATATGTGAGATTCCGTTCAACTTTGAGGTCCATCAGGAGTTTCAGAACCTGCGCCTGTATGGAAACGTCAAGCGCGCTCACTGCCTCGTCGCAAACCACCAACTCCGGGTCGATGCATAGTGCCCGCGCGATGCCGATGCGCTGACGTTGGCCGCCGGAGAACTCATGTGGATAGCGATCCATGTGTTCTCGTTGCATGTTTACGGCTTCAAGCAAGTCGCCGATGATCTTCCGGCGCTCTGCTTTGGACTTGATGCCGTAGCGTTTTAGCGGATCTTCCAACGAGCCAAAAATCGTGAAAGCCGGGTTCAGCGATGAATGCGGATCCTGAAAAACGATCTGCAGTTTCTTGCGGTAGGCAACCAGATCCTCATCAGACAACCCGCGCAGTTCTACCGGTGAACCACCGTCGTCATATGTAACTTCGCCATCGGTTGGCCGGACAAGCTGCAGGATGGACTTGCCGAGCGTGGTTTTACCGCAGCCGCTTTCACCGACAAGGCCCAGAACTTCGCCTCGATGAACGTCCAGATCCACACCATCGACCGCTCTTACATGCCCTACGATCTGTTTGAATATACCGGCCCTAACCGGGAAATGGGTTTTTAGACCTCTGAGGCGAAGGATGGGATTGTCGGCTTCAGACATCAGACAACTCCTTCCAATGGTGGCACATCGTTCGGTGTGTCTCGGTAATACGCTCTTCGGGCGGCATCACATTGCAGGCGTCTGTGGCAAAGTCGCACCTGGGTGCAAACTGACAGCCCTTGGGGCGATCATAGGCATCGGGAGTGGCGCCGCGGATAGACTTGATGTCTTGATTTCTGCCCCGTCCAAGGACCGGAATGGAATCGAGCAGCGCGCGCGTGTAAGGGTGCCGCGGACGACGCAATACGTCATCGACACTTCCTGCTTCGACGATGTTTCCCATGTACATAACTGCAACGTCGTCAGCGAGCTCGGCAATGACGCCCATATCATGCGTGATGAGCATAATGGCAGTGCCTTGCTCTTCTTTCAGCTTGTTCATCAGAGTGAAGATCTGTGCCTGGATGGTGACATCAAGCGCTGTCGTTGGTTCGTCAGCAATCAGGATTTTGGGATTGCATGACATCGCCATGGCGATCATCGCACGCTGGCGCATACCACCTGAATACTGATGTGGGAATTCGTCGGCCCGTTTTTCCGGCAGCGGGATACCCATGTCGGTGAGTAACTCAATGATGCGTGCGCGGCGCGCTGTAGTGCTTAAATCAGTGTGATACTTGAGAGCCTCTCCGATCTGAAACCCGACTGTGTAAACGGGGTTCAGGGCTGTCATCGGGTCCTGGAAGATCATCGCGATCTCTTCGCCGCGAATCGCACGCAATTCCCTTCCATCACGCTCAAACTGATCAATGCGCAGATCACCGCGGTCGGAGTAGTACGTGATTGACCCCTCCTCAATACGCGAAAGGCGAGGCAACAACTGCATGATGCTGGATGCGGTAACCGATTTTCCGGATCCGCTTTCGCCCACGATTCCGAGGGTCTTGCCTCGGTTTATGCTGAATGAGACACCATTCACGGCCTTGTTGCAGCGGTTATTGGTGTAAAAGAAGGTCTTTAAATCCTTCACTTCCAACGCTAGATCGTTTGCCATGTGACTATCCCTGAAGCGTTGGGTCGGTGCTGTCGCGCAGACCATCACCGATGAAATTGACGCTCAGAACAAAGAGCGAAATGACCAATCCCACGGGAAGCCACATCCACCAGTTGTTCTCAAGCACACGGATATCCTTGGCCACGTTGAGGATGTTGCCCCAGGTTGGAATTGACAGAGGCACTCCCAGGCCCAGAAAGCTCAACCCTGCCTCGGCGAGGATAAACATCGCTGTCGTCAAGGTGATGTTGACCATGATCGGCCCAAGCGCGTTGGGCAGAATGTGCTTGTAACAAATTTTGACGGTTGGAACGCCAAAGCTCTGTAACGCCTGAACATATTCCTCTTCTCTCAGCGAGAGCATTCGAGCGCGTGTCATCCGATACATGCTGCCCCACCCGGTAAGGACGAATATGATGATCAGGTTGATCAGGCTCTGCCCGATGATTGAGACAAGCAAAAGTACGAGAATGATCTGTGGGAACGACATGAAAATCTCGGACACTCGAAGCGCGATCGTATCCAGCCAGCCCCCGCGATAGCCGGTGTACGCGCCAATCCCGACACCGACTACGGCTGCAAGTAACGCACTCCCCAATCCGACCAGGATGGACACGCGACCACCATACAGCACCCGAGCAAACACATCTCGGCCAGTGCGGTCGGTGCCAAACCAATGCTCAGCCGACGGAGCATTTAACATCGCCCGCAGATTGATTGCCTGTGGATCATTCGGAGTTAGAAACGGAGCAAAGATTGAAGCAAGCAGGATGATCGCGAATATCACCAGGCCGGCAACAGCAAGAGGATTGCTCAACAACTTGCGAAGGGCCCGGTTGCCTGATTGCGGCTTGTTCAGACCGGCTTCTTCGCGCGCGCGAATACGGTCAAATTTTCGATTGAGTGCGGCGTGTCCCATACTTGCCCCCTAATTTAGCCGAACGCGCGGATCGATCAGCGCAGTCAGGACATCAACGATCAGGCTGGCCATGAGCACGGCAAATACCGACAGCAGCGCGATGAACATGACCAATGGATAATCCGCGCCACGTACAGCTTCGATAAACTCGCTACCGATCCCGGGCCACTGAAACACTTCTTCGATGATGACTGAGCCACCGATGAGCGTTGGCAAGCGGAAACCAATCAGTACAACCACAGGGGTTAGAGCAACGCGAAAGCCGTGCACCAAATTGATACGCCAATCCGGCAGTCCCTTTGACCGCGCTGTACGGATAAACTCGCGTGACAGGCTGTCGAGCATGGCAGAACGGGAGTACCGCATAACGCCCGCGGTCATCATCATCGAGAGAACCAGACCTGGCAGAATAATGTTGGGGAGGTGATCGAAGTAGCTGGTGTAGCCGGGCAAAAGCCGCCCTCCGACAGGGAGCCAGTCAAAGTGCAAAGCAAATATCAGGATAGCAACCAGCCCGAAGAAAAATTCGGGAATTGAGACACCGATCATTCCAAAAACTGTGAGGCTGCTGTCGGTTGTCGAACCGCGATGCAGTGCGCTAATCGTGCCCAGAATGCAGCCGAATATCGTAGAAAACACCAGGGCAAACACCGACAGCTCCAATGTAGCGGGGAGTCGGTCGAAAACGATGGTCGAAATGGCTACTCCACCAGACAATGAATGCCCAAAATTTCCCTGCACGACATTGGTAAGCCAGATTCCGTAGCGTTGTATGAAGCTCTTGTTTAGGCCCAATGCTTCGCGAAGAGCCGCAAACTCCTCTTCAGACATCCGGCTTGCAGATTCCGGGTCAATCATGTGGGAAACAGCATCGCCGGGAGTCAATTCAAGCCCGAGATAGACCAGAAAACTGATGACCAGAAGCATTGGGATGGTTACCAAAAGGCGCCGAATTACAAATGTCAGCATTTCGGATGATCCTAAAAGGTCATTTTTCTGTTTGGCGCGGCCTCAGAAGGCCGCGCCAGTTGGCTTGGGGGAGACAAGCTATTCGGAGATATTCGCGAACTTGTTGATCCGTAAAGATCGCGTGTAAGGAATATCTGCCGGGATCACGCGCATATGGTCCATGGCCTCCAAAGCCTGGACATCGCCAACCGACTTGGTGAATCCGTAGTCCAGGCGACCGGCTTCCGCGTTTTGGATGACGTTTCCGTCGTTCTCACCACTTGGAAATGCCACAATTTCTTCGATTTTGGCGGCTCCCCCGTGATAGCCTTCAAAGGGCACGAACCGCACAAAGTCATTCATCTGAACTTCTGCAATTTTAAATGGACCGGAACCAACTGGGTTCTGCCAGAAAGGGTGTTGCTGAAATTCTGCCGGATTGACACCGTCAAGTAGATGCTTGGGCAGTGGAGCAAACTGACTGAATGTCAGAAGCATATTTGGATCAAGCGTACCGAAATTGATTGTGATTTCGTTACCGCTCGCTGACATATCGGAAATCGCGTCGAAAGTACTTGAGAATACCGCGTTGATGCCCGGTACGGTTTTCGCAGTTTCAATCGACCAGATGATATCTTCAGCAGTCAATGGCGCACCATCGTGCCAGGTCAGTCCGTCCTTTAGCTTGAATGTGACTGACATGCCGTCTGCGGCGACATCCACACTCTCAGCCAATTGACCGTCGGTAGGCGCAAGCGCCCCGTCAGCAGTCAGAAGACGGTCGAGACCGACTTTTGAGAAGATATATATGCCCGGGTTCAACCAGGGATGATCGAAAAACGTGCTAGGCGCGGTGTTGGTGTACATCACCTTCTTGCCGTCTTTGTCGGGCTCAACAGTCCAGTCTGTGATTCCCCAATCGTATACAAACTGATCGTTACCGTATTGGCCGCCATTGCGATTCAACCGGTTGCTCTCATAGATAAAGAGTTGTTGGTAGTAGAGTGCAATGTCCGAGAGTGCAGAATTCTCAAACTGGGTGAACGACTTGAACGCCTCTTGTTGGGCTGAGACATCAACGGTCCCGTTAATTGCCTGAATTAGCGCGTCACGATTTGCATCACCTGGGGTGTAAGAGTTTTTGCCAGATAGGTACCCATTATAGTATTCCTGCAAGGCAAGAGCTGCCTTGGCACCATAGGCAATATCCCAGGTAACCGCACTTGTGTCGGAGCCGTCTGCAGGCAGTGCGTTCAACTGGCCACTGACGTCTCCTTCAAGTTTGCGATAGGTCATCTGAATGCCGACATCCCCAAGATAGGCCTGCAGGGCAACCATGAGGTCGGCAGTCAATTGGTCGCCATAGTAGTACACAACATCCAAGACTTGACTGTCATCCCAGCCAGCCTCCGATAGCAAAGCACGCGCTTTGTCTGGATCATAGGAGTAGCGCTCAAGACCTTCTGCCTTGTAGGGACCATTTGGAATCATCGAATCCGCGACAATTGCCTTTCCTTCAAACAATGTCTCAACAATGGTGTCCATGTCGATCGCATATGCGATAGCCGCGCGAACACGCTGATCGGATAACTGGTTTGCCCTTTCTGCGAATGCGAAACTTGACGTCATCGACATCGCCGCAGCGATGGCAAGACCTAGGATCTTATTCATTGGATATCTCCCTCTGGTTGGATTGTTTTGCTTGTGCGTTGGAGCCACTTTCCATCGCGAGGCGAAAGTACGTCCCAAAATTTCTGGTTAGGTGACCCGTCAAAACCTCGATTGCGCGATCTGCGTCTTTGTCGAGAATTGCTGAGACAATGTCGCGATGTTCTTGATTGCTTGCTGCGTTTCGTTTTTCAAAATCGGGCAGCAACGCTCTGTTCTTCATCAAGCGCTCGACGAAAGTATCGTGGAGTGCGATGAAGATCGGATTGCCTGGAATCTCTGCAATCGCCCTGTGAAATGCGACATCCGCATCCCGAAAGGCTGAGATATCCCCCAGTCCGCGATCGCAGTCATCGATAGCCTCGATAAGCTTGCCGATTTGAGCGTTTGTCGCGTGCTCGGTCGCATAGCGTAACAGGCTGCTCTCAAGAAAAAGTCGTGCCTGCTCAAGGTGGGCCAGTCCCTCGCTACCGCTAAAAAAGAACTGTGCGGCGCTACCCACCCCCTCCATCACTTTGGCCAGTGTCGGTGATACGACGCGTGGGCGCTTACCCTTTGCGAGATCAACGAGTCCCATGCCCTGCAGGATGGTGATGGTTTCACGGATGACATTGCGACCGACTGAGAATTCGTCACACAAGCCGCGCTCGCTCGGCAACATTTCATTGGGCTGATAACGACCGGCGTGAATGTCTCCCGCCAAGCGCTTCGCAATCATAAATGCCTGTGGTTCGTCGCTCACATCGCACTCCCCTTTCGCAAGACACAACCACGTTTCCAATTTGGTGTCTACTTTTTTATTTTTGGTTGACCAAAATGTATATGATGCTTACCAATGTAGGGAAGTTTTCAAGGGACTCAATTCAGTCAGATATGATTTCCTCGCGCTGCCAGCGATCAACAAGAGGCATTGAATGACACTCAACGGATCAATTTTTACAGCGTTGTTAACCCCCTTTAACGATGACAAAAGCCTCAATCTAAAAGGCATTGCACCACTTGTGGACTACATCCTGTCCAAGGGCGTGCATGGCATCTACGCTGGTGGGTCGACTGGTGAGTGTATCCTCCAATCTCGGGAAGAGCGTGCGGATCATTTAGTCGCGCTCGCAGAGTATGCGCGCGGTCGATGCGAGCTTATCGCTCACGTCGGCGCCGGCTCGACGGCAGATGCGGTGGCGCTTGCAAACACAGCCAGGGAACAAGGTTTTAACGCGGTGTCGGCAATACCACCGTACTACTACAAGCACAGATTTCAGGACATCCAGGCCTATTACTCCGCGATAGCCGACGCTGCTGAACTTCCGGTTATTATCTACAATATCCCGGTCCTGACCGGGACTGACTTGTCTACCGCAAAGCTGCTAGAGTTACTCACTGATCAGCGTATTTCAGGTGCGAAGTTCACGGCCCAGGATCTGTTTCAATTCGACCAGCTTCGCAAATCTGCCCCGAACAAAAAGTTCTATTTCGGCACCGATGAAATGTTCCTCGGCGCAGCAGCGATGGGCACAGATGGAGGCATTGGATCAACTTACAATTTGATCGGCGATGTCTATGTCGGCATCGAAGCCGCCGTTGGGGACGGCGATATTGAAACTGCAAGACAGCTGCAGGGTAAGGCAAACGAGTTGATTGCGATTTTGCTCGAGACGGGGGTCATGCCTGGACTGAAATACGCAATGAATAAAATCGGCATTCCCGTTGGGCCCTGCAGAGAACCGTTTAGCGCACTAGGTGGTCCAGGAACAGATCGTTTGAACGCCTGGCTGCAATCGAACGGATACTTATGATGGGACAGCAGCCAAACATTCTCTACGTGATGTTTGATCAGGCAAAAGCATCTGCGATGTCGTTTCTGGGCAATGATGAAATTTCGATGCCCTATTGCGAAGAGATGGCAGAGCGTGGCTGGCTGTTTGAGAGCACCTATTCAGCAGCGCCGATTTGCACGCCCTCGCGTGCGTCTGTTCACACAGGTATGTACCCCCAAGTACATGGTGTGACTTGTCACCAAAATCGAGCGCCGTTCAATCTGCCGCAACTTGCCGAACTCTTGCAGGATGCAGGCTATTACACCGCCGCCGCTGGTCACTACGAGCCAGAACGAAACCTGTCCCGCGGTTGGCATGAGCAATCCCCCATGCATGAACGTGGGCCACTTTATGACAGTTGGATGGATCACATTCGGCGCGGGCGAAAGGACGTCGCCTGGTCCAGTGGCGCTATAGACTGCGAAGCATCGGAGGGGAATTCCGCTCTTCTCACCGATCGGGCAATTCGAATGGCAGACGCTGCCAAGGCGAGCGAACGTCCGTATTTCCTGCATATTTGTTACGATGATCCCCACCCGCCTTATTTCGTGCCGCGCCCTTACGACACGATGTACGATCCAGATGAGCTCACATTGCCGGAAACTGAAGACCTCTCCGGGTTGCCTGCGTGGCAGTCAATTGCCCGGTCACAGGCTGGCTCCGACGAAGCGAGCGAAACCGATCGGAGACAGGTTCTGGCAACTTACTACGGTATGGTTCGGTATATCGACGACGAAATGGCACGATTGCACAGCGCGCTGGATGAGCGCGGATTGCTGGATAATACCTGGATCATTATCGGCTCTGACCATGGCGATTACACTGGCGAAAAAGGCTTGTTCAACAAGTCTGAGTCGCTCTACAAATGCCTTTTGCATGTGCCTCTGATCATCGTCCCGCCAAAAAATTCAGAGCTTGCCGGGAAGCGCAGAATTTCGGATTTGGTGAGCACGGTGGATCTTTTCCCGACAATTCTGGAGGCGGCCGGTGTCACACCACCATTGAACCAGGGAAAGAGCTTGTTAGAATGGGTCACCGCTGGTTCAGATCGCCCACTGCATGATGCGGTTTTTGCGCAAATTGGCGATTATCATGGATATATCGAAACAAGCTGGCCAAGCGGAATGCCGAAGGCCGGCCGCCATCCGAGCCTGACCCATTGCATCAGAACATGCGACAAATCCTATATTATCGACCCTGATAACGGCGATGAAGCATATGATCTTGCGACGGATCCTCATGAATTGAAAAACCTGACCAGTTCAGGATCGCAGCCACTTGACGCCACGCACGATCAGATGAGGCTAAGGCTTAATCAATTTGTCACCGAGTGCAACGAGATGCGTGCCGAACTGGGTGTGATCAACGGTGATCGTGGATTTGTTAAGGGTTGGGAATGACGCCCGATTATCGTCTCGCCTCTTGATAGGGTGGCACCGTCACAGTGGGGTCACAACCACAATCCGGAAGAAGCTCCCGGACATCTTTTAACGGTGGACGCGTTTGTAATCGGCGCAACCACGGTTACCATTCGGCAGTTTCAGTTATGTGTGGACGCAATTGACTACCAAACCACTGTGGAGCGTCCTATCGATGCCGACCCTGCATTGAAAATGCCGCCGGAGCATCATGAACCCGGGTCCCTGGCGTTTCCGTTGAGGATCGGGAAGAACATCCTGTCGTCCACACGCCAACATTCGATGCGGTAATAACTGACGCCAGGTCTAAGCAAATTGCTTGCTCCATCTCCGGTGCCTTCCCGGTGACTGTCCACGCGACGCTTTGAATGCTGCCGAGAAACTTTCAGGGTGCGCATACCCAACCTGCCTTGCAATTTCAGAGATGCTGCTGCCCGTTGTTGACAGCAGCTTTTCAGCCGTTAAAAGCCGCACTTCCTGTAGATGTTTACCGGCAGAACCACCAAGAGTTTGGCGATGCAATGATCTGAATGTGCTTTCAGACAAGCCAATAATACTGGCCACGTCGGATAAGTCTCGAATGCCGGATAGATGCTCGGAAGCAGCGCGCCACGCAACAACAACACGATCCAGTTCATTCGTGTTCATCTGTTCTTCGAAGAAACCATCGAGCACTGAGCGCAGTAACCGAGTCCGAACCGATATGTTCGTCGAACGTTGAGCGTAAATCAACGAAAGTCGAAGCAAGTTTTGCACATGCAGTGCGATTTGTGGAGTTGGCCGTGCGAATGTTGACTTTGGCAACGCTGATGCCAGGCCTGAGCAGTCAAAGTGACTGATAGATGCCTCTGCGAATGATCCAAGCGCGCCGCCAGAGAAATCGACATCAGGAAAGATCAAAATCCCGTCGGGAGCTCGCAATTCGAGTGCTTCTGCCGGTGAGCCTATGCTGAGACGAACGGCTCCTTCGTGAATCCATAACAGATCAAAGTGAGGCCACCGTGCAGGACCAATCCGAAACCTCTTGTCAAATCGACCGGTCTCTTGTCTCAGAATTTTTAGATGGCGATCATCGAACTTCAAAGGTATTTCCCAAAATATTCGAATTTACAATCGGTTTTACTATATTTAGATCGATATGCTCTGTTGGTAAAGGTCTTGAGCCGTCCTATTGTTGACATCTGAACGAAGTCGTTTTCGCGAAAGGAAATTAGATGCGTGCTCAGTCAATTGATACCGCCAAACTGGCTCAGGGATTTGACCAAGACGGGTTTCTTTCAGTCACCCCACTCTTCATGCAAGATGAGATTGGCACGCTGAATTCTGAGATTGAAAAGTTTATCAGGGACGTGGTGCCAACGATGCCATCCACACAGGTTTATTATGAAGATAAGTCCGATGCGACATCACTCAAGCAGTTGCAGAAGATGTTCGAATATGATGCATTCTTTGAAGACATCATGCTCAACGGCATCGTACGCCAGATCGCCGAAGCCGCGCTTGGGGAAGAGGTGGTGCCGGTCAATATGCAGTATTTCAACAAACCGGCTGGGATTGGCAAACCAACACCGCCTCATCAGGACGGCTATTATTTTCACCTGAAACCCTGCAAGGCGGTAACTGGCTGGTTGGCCCTTGAGGAGGTGGATGAGGAAAACGGCTGTATACACTATGTCCGCGGATCTCATAAAGCTGACGGATTTCGCGAACATGGAAAAACGGGTGTTCTCGGTTTCTCACAGGGCATGACAGATTTCGGTACTGATGAGGACAACCAAAATGCAGTCTCTTTTCCCGGAGTGGCTGGAACATTTTTGATGCATGACGCCAAAACGATCCACTGGGCCGGTGCCAACAATTCAACAACACGCTCCCGGCGCGCATTGGGATTCATCTATTACGGCAAGAGTGCAGAGCTGGATATTGAAGCCCAAGAAACCTACCAGAGAAAACTGGATGCTCGTTTGGAAAGCTCAGGTGCCCTTTGAGTCAATATTGAGCATCGCCGCCGGTTTTCGTTGGTGCCACGTTGCCTGACTGCACCCTTATGCACGCGTTGGACCGTATTCATCTCGTCATTGCGTTGTCCCAGATCGTGCAAGTCACTCTCTGTTCGCTCAGCCAGTTTCCAGACGTCGGCGCAAAATTCGCTACTGCTGGAAAGAATCGACAGTCGCAAGCCGCAAAAGACCGGGTGATCACCGCGGACCAGGTATCGATTGCCGCAAGTCTGCTCCCCCTCACCAAACTGTCACACGACAACTTTGATGTTCGACGATTTCTAGTCGCACTCCAGTTGAAGTTTCCTCGCTTGAAGGCGAGTCCGAGGATTCTTGCGTGATCATCCAATAGATAATCGCGATTGGGGGCAAATAGGGGAACGCCTTGGCCAGTTTTGCAAATTAATACTTCGGACAATTGAAACAAGCATTCAGGCTTTCACTGTCGGCACGCCTGGGCAAGCTCAGGAACGTGCTGGCAACTTTACATTTCTTTACACAGCCGAAAAGCGCGCGAAACAGAAGCCTCCTAGATTTGGTCTGGGCACAAGATCGCCTCGTGGCACCCGCAAATTGCGGCAATTTCTTAGTGACAAGGATCAGCACATGTCGACGAAAAAAGAAAAGACCCTGAAATTCGTTACTTCCAAACGAAAGGCGCTCGCAATTCTGACGGCCGGTGCGATCGGTGTCGGAGGTGTGTTTGGCGTACAGGCTTTGGCCCAAAGCAATGCCTTCCAACATATGACGACCGAAATCGGCTACAAAGGTAACTGGCAGCGTGGTGGGCGCACAGGCCTGTTCGAGTTGTCGGACGAAGAGATCGAAATGAAAATCACTCGCGTGGTCAAGCACGTTGCGATTGAAATCGATGCAACCGACGAACAACAAGACAAAATTATTGCGTTGGTTGTTGCCGTGGCTAAGGATATGAAACCACTGCGAGAGCAGATGCGAGCAAGTCGCGACGACATGAAGGCTCTGTTGTTGGCCGACACGATCGACAGGGTAGCGATTGAACAGATGCGCGCACAACGCTTTGCCGAGGTGGATCAAATCAGCAAGGATCTGGCCAACGCGGTTGCCGACATTGCGGAGGTTCTGACGCTTGAACAGCGTCAAGTGTTGGAAGAGAGGATCCGCAGCTTTCAAAGAATGATGGGTGGCCATCGTCGCGGACATCACAGAAATTAAGACGACGACACCTGATTTTGGTGTGTTTACACAGGGGCGAAAATCATCGACCGGATTCTTTTGATCGAGGATGACCTTCGGCTCGCCGAGATGGTTCGTGACTATCTTGGCGAGTCTGGTTTTACTGTGGCCATTGCTGGCACCGGCGGTGACGGCATATGCCTGCAGGCCAGTAAAGAATTCGATGCAGTGATCCTGGACCTGATGTTGCCGGACATGGATGGGCTGGAAGTTTGCCGGGAACTGCGCGTTGAGGGGTCTGTCCCGATCCTGATGCTGACAGCCAAGGGCGACCCGATGGACAGGATAGTCGGGCTTGAGTTGGGAGCCGACGATTATCTCCCCAAACCCTTTGAACCGCGCGAACTTCTGGCGCGGTTGCGCGCAATTCTTAGGCGTGGCCGTTCAAAAAGCGTAAAGGCTGAAATTTTGAACTTTGGGCGGTTGGAAATCGATCTGGGCGCATTGGAAGCGCGGATCGAACAGCGACTCTGTGTTCTGACTGCCTATCAATTCAAACTGCTTGAGGTCATGGCCCGTGCCGCCGGACGTGTCCTGTCGCGCGATTATCTGTTGGAACATTTGAAGGGGACTCAGTTGGAAGCCTATGATCGTTCCATTGATGTGCACATCTCACGCATTCGCGCGGAAATCGAGGACGACCCCAAACATCCAAAACGACTGATAACCGTCCGAGGTGCGGGCTATGTCTTTGCAGCACAGCAAGGATAAGTCAGCGAAATGATGAAGCGGCGACTGTATTTGCAGGTCTATATGACAATCATCGGCTCGCTGCTGATCGTTGTCATTTTATCGAGCCTCACCTGGAACCTGTTCGGTCGGGATCGCATGAACCCGGACATGTTCGAAATCGTTGGAAACCTTACCTATCTGTCTCTACCGTCTGCCCGGGCAACGATTGCCGAGCAACGTGCCGCTGTCGAAGAATTGGGTCATGCGTTGAAGATTGATCTCACCTTGTTCGACGAAGATCGCAATCTCATCGGGTCTAGCGGAAAATCGAGTCCATCGCCTGAAGATACCGAGACCGTTGGCCGCTGGCAACGGACGTCGGCAGGGAGACGTTGGGCTCTGCACCTACCGGATGGACGCTGGCTTACAGCGGATCTCGGGCAACGTGCAAATCACCGACCATTATTCGGTCTGGTGGCATTCTTGTGTATTGTTGCGATTGGAGTCGGGGTTGGTGCCTATCCCCTGGTTCGCCGCCAGATGAGGCGATTGGAAGACTTGCAGCGGGGCGTCGAAAAGATCGGCTCGGGTGATTTGACGGCTCGAGTCGACGTTCAAGGGCGAGATGAAATCGCGAGCCTTGCTGCCAGTTTCAACAACGCACTCAGCAAAATCCAAAAACTCGTGGAATCACACAGAATGCTTTTGGCGAATGCGTCGCACGAACTGCGTACGCCATTGTCACGAATTCGTCTGGGCGTCGAGATGTTGAATGAAGGAGAGCCGGACCGACGCGCATCCCTGCAACAAGATATCGTAGAACTGGATGAATTGATCGACGAAATCTTGCTGATGAGCCGACTTGATACTGTCGGACAAGAAAGCCTGATGGATCAAGTCGACCTGGTCGCTCTGGCCGCGGAGGAAGCATCCCGCTACCCGGATTGCGAACTTCGGGGAATGGCCGAACCCGTTATTGGCGATGCGCGCTTGCTTCGCCGAATGATCCGTAATTTGCTGGACAATGCCTATACTCACGGCGCTCTCCCCGTGAAGGTCGAGATTGCCCAAACGTCAGAAACCGTTTCAATGACTGTTTTTGATGGCGGCGACGGTATTGCCGATGCGGATTGCGAAAAGGTCTTTCAGCCGTTCTATAGAGGCCCGGGTCAACAAAATGTCCGTGGCTATGGGCTGGGGTTGGCGCTAGTTCAACAAATTGTCAAAGCTCATGGTGGGACGGTTGGCATTTTGCGAAAGACTGAATTGAATTCCGGCATCATTGTCACCCTGCCAGTGCATCCAGCACAGTGAGACTGTTTCTTGGCAAGCAACCGAGTTGGTTCAATTGTCCGCAAGGAACTCGTCCTCCAGACTAGCTGCCATTGATGACGATGGTTTCAACTTCATTTCAACGTATCTGGATCTGACGCCGCATGTCACGTGATACCTCGGTTTGTCAAGTGTGCAAGAAAACTTGCAATTGATTTATAATAATGCAAGTATTCTTGCAAATAGGAAGCTACATGTCTCTCATAAAGAAAATCTCTGATCAGGTGACAACTCTTACACCGGGCGAGCGTCGGTTGGTCGAGAATGTCATCGAAAGCCCTACTTCTGCTGCGCTCGCCACAGCGGGCAAATTGGCAAAGGCTGCGGGAGTCCATGAGGCGACTGCATCCCGATTGGCAAAAAAATTGGGTTTCGAAAGCTATGCAGCCTTTCGTGACGCTTTGCGCGATGAATTCATTGCCACGCAGGAAACCGCAACACGGTTCGAGAAAACGATCGCTGAAACCGGCATAGACACCGTGCTTGGCAAGCTTGCAATGGAAGAGGCACAGGCCCTCAGCCACATCGAGGAATTCATCAGCCCCGCGCAGATCACGGAAATTGCTGACCTTATGATGAGCGCAAAACGCGTTTTCGTTTACGGCTATGGTAATGCCGAGGTACTGGCACTGATGATGGTCAAACGCCTTCGCCGATTCGGCAAGGATGTTCAGCAACTTAGCACTGATCCACGGGGGCTGGCTGAACAGATGCTGGGGCTTGAAGCGGATGACGTCGTGCTCAGTTTCGCCTTCCGCCGTCCCCCGCGGGGCTATGCCGCGCTCATCGATACAGCACGAGAGATTGGTGCAAAGACAATCATCATTTCTGGAAAATCGGGGGCACTTCTTGCACCCCGCCCTGATCACATTCTGGCGGCACCCCGTTCGGGTGATCAGGACGCCTTCCAGACACTGACCGTGCCGATGACGGTGTGCAATGCACTTGTCATCGCAGCCGGTCTAACCGCGAAGGAAGCTTCGCTCAAAAAGCTTGATCGACTGGGGAAATTGATCGAGCGTTTCGACTAAGAAAGAGTATCCAAGGGAGGATCACATGAGTTTGTTGAAAGCAACGCGCCTCGGCGCGATGGGTATTTTGTTGTCTTCGGCAGCGCTCGCCGATGACCACTTGAACAAAATGGGGCCGCAGGACTTGCTGCCACTTGCGCAAGAGGAAGGGACCGTCACCGTTTATTCCTTCACCAGCCGGATCGGCAAAGTCGAAACCGCATTCGAAGCGGCCTATCCCGGTATCGACCTGAAGGGCTTTGACATTTCATCGACCGAGCAGATCGCCCGTCTTCAGGCCGAAGCACAGGCCGGTGTCA
Source organism: Stappiaceae bacterium (assembly GCA_039976075.1). Taxonomy (GTDB): domain Bacteria; phylum Pseudomonadota; class Alphaproteobacteria; order Rhizobiales; family Stappiaceae; genus JBDWFY01. The sequence continues at coordinate 151,923 of JBDWFY010000013.1, read as the reverse complement.
CAAATGCTGATGTCATCTATATCTCGGACACGCCCGTAGTGCTGACAGCGCTGTTGGAAACCGGCATCATCGCACCTTATGTGCCACCCCGCATCGCTGATCGCGTGGGTGAGCAGTATCAAAGCCCACTTCTTGCCCAGCGCCTGTCAACCAAGGTGCTGATGTACAATGAAGAGGCAAACCCCGATGGGGCACCGGTCTCCAACCTGTGGGAGCTGACAACCGACGACTGGCGAGGACGCGTTGTGATGGTCGATCCCCTTCAGCGCGGCGATTACCTTGATCTGATGACCGAAATCGTACTGCGCTCTGAAGAAATGGCCGCGGCATATGAAGCTCAATTTGGCATGCCAATAGTACTTGATGGCGCAGCCAACGCGGGCGAGCAGTTTATCATGGGCCTGTTCGCCAACGACGTGATCCTTGTAGGGTCAACCGATGATGTGAACGTCGCGGTTGGTGCGCTGGGTCAGGAAAACCCGCCTGTGGGCTTTACCAGCTATTCTGATCGCCGCGACAACGAAGAGGAAGGCTGGGCATTGCAGGTGGCAAATGACGTTGCACCAGCACCGGGTATCATTTTCCCCGCCGTGCTGGCGCTGGCGACCGAGCCCAAAAACCCAGCGGCTGCGCGCCTCGTCATCGATTTTCTGATGGGTGATGAGACCGAAACGGGCGGTCCGGGCCTCGCACCCTTTTATGTTGCGGGTGACTATGTGACCCGGACTGATATAACCCCACACCCTGACGCGGTGCCACTGGACGACTTCACTGCTTGGCGCATCGCCCCTGCAGAGACCGCGAAGATCCGAGCCGAGATTGGCGATCTGGTCCTGACGCTGCAGTAGCGATATATTCACCGGCGTGGAGGCGGGCATGAAAGGGCACGGGCGACGTGTGATTTTTCAGCAAGGTACGGTGTTGAAGACAGTGGTCTTGGCACTCCTGATCGCGCTCATTGTGCTTCCTCTTCTTCGCACGGTCCTGTTCACCCTGCAGCCCGACACCATACGGGCGTGGTCAGATGTGCTCTCTGGCCGGCTCTCGACCAATCTTTTTTACAAACCTCTGGGCAATACGCTGTTGATCGGGGGTGTGGTGTCGGTGGGGTGCGTGCTGCTTGGTGGTTTTCTTGCCTGGCTCGTCGTGATGACCAACGTGCCATTTCGCAAGACAATCGGGGTGATGGCCACACTGCCGTTCATGATCCCGTCCTTTGCCGCAGCTCTTGCCTGGGGATCATTGTTTCGCAATGACAGGGTTGGTGGCCAAGTTGGCTGGTTGCAGGGGATGGGGCTTGACATCCCCGATTGGCTGGCCTGGGGAATAGTCCCGACGCTGATTGTGCTGACACTGCATTACTTCAGCCTTGCCTTCACGATTATCGCAGCCGCGCTCGCTACGGTGAATTCCGATCTTGTGGAGGCCGCACAAATTGCAGGCGCGAAGGGGCGGCGTATCCTGATGGGGATTATCCTGCCGGTAACCATGCCAGCACTTGTCGCCGCCGGGTCGCTTTGCTTTGCAGGGGCAGTCTCGAACTTTGCCACACCGGCGCTTCTGGGGCTGCCGGTGCGGATGCAAACCCTGTCTACACGGCTTTTCGGCATGATTGAAGTTGGTCAGGTCGGGCGCGGTTATGTGATTGGCATCCTGCTGGTGCTGATCTCGGCGGTGTTCCTTTGGGCGGGCAACCGCATCGTCTCAGGGCGTCGGTCGTATGCGACGATCACTGGCAAAGGAGGCCGCGCCAAACGCTTTGATCTGCGCGGCATGCGCTGGCCTTTGTTTGCAATTGCAATGATCATTTTTTCGGCAGCGACAATCGTCCCGGTCATCGTGCTGACAGCGTCGAGCTTCGCCCCATCCTCTGCCAACCTCTTTTCAGGCTGGACATTGCACTACTGGTTTGGCCAGAGCGATGCATCTTTCGCGCAAGGCATCCCGGGCATTGTCTACAACGAAGATATTATCCGGGCGCTGACCGTCACTCTGGCCCTTGGCCTTGCGGTCGCTTTTATCGGCATGGTGGTAGGTTTGTTGGCGTCTTACACCACGGCGCGGTTTCGCGAGGGTTGGATGTCAGCGGCGATCATGCAGATCAGTTTCCTGCCGCTTTTGGTGCCTGGCATTGCATTCGGCGCCGCATACATCGCTTACCTTGGCGCTCCAATCGGACCCTTCCCTGCGCTCTACGGCACCTTTGCATTGCTTGTCATCGCAGCCACGGCATATCTTCTGCCCTTCTCGGTTCAAACCGGGCGGGCGGTGATCCAACAGGTCGGCGGTGAACTCGAAGAAAGCGCGCGCATCACTGGCGCGGGTTTTATACGAAGGCTCGCCTCTATCACAGTTCCACTGGCCATCCGCGGTCTTACAGCCGGAGGCATACTGATCTTCGTCAAGATCGTTCGGGATCTATCACTCGTGGTTCTACTCTTTACGCCAACCATGCCTGTCCTCTCGGTACTGGCCTACCGCTACGCCTCTGAAGGCTTTGGACAATTCGCGAATGCGATCACTGTCGTCATCCTATTCATCTCCATTGCAGCCTCACTCATCGCAAACCGGCTGCAATCAAAATCCCAGCCCTGGCTCCAGAATTAGAGATCTCATATGTTGGAAATTCGCAACCTTACCAAACGGTTTGGCATCGTCGAGGCAGTCAAGGACATCTCGATCTCTGTCCCAGATGGTGCATTTCTGGTTTTGCTTGGCCCTTCGGGCTGTGGCAAGACAACCCTTTTACGCATGCTTGCCGGGTTGGAGCTTCCCTCAGAAGGGCAGATTGTCTTTGACGGGCAAACTGTCTCGGACGGGGATCGTGACTGGTCCGTCGATCCAGCAAAACGCAACTCGGGCCTTGTCTTTCAATCCTACGCGCTCTGGCCGCATATGTCGGTCAAAGGTAATGTCGAATGGCCGCTCAAGGTCATGAAGTTGGATAAAAAACAGCGCAGCGCGCGGGTTCAAGAAGTCCTTGAATTGCTCGACATCGAGCAACTGGCAGACCGTTATCCAAATGAAATCTCTGGCGGGCAGCAACAGCGCGTCGCCATTGCACGCACCATTGCGCCGAAGCCCGGCGTGCTGCTGTTTGATGAGCCGCTTTCGAACCTTGATGCGAAGCTGCGGGTTGAGATGCGTACGGAGCTGATGCGCCTGCACCGCGCGACTGGCGCAACAACGGTTTATGTGACCCATGATCAGATCGAGGCGATGACCATGGCCAGCCACGTTGCCGTCATGAACCAGGGTCGCGTGCAGCAATTTGGTGCCCCTGCGGACCTCGTTGAGCGGCCAGAAACGGCATTTGTCGCAACTTTTGTGGGCACGCCGCCTAACAACATGGTGCCAATCATCAAGAACGGCGCCGGGTTCAAGGTGGGTGGTCGCCACATGCCCCTGACCCCTCCTGTCGATGACTGCATGGCGATGTTCCGTGCGGAAAACATGGGCGTCACGGATGCTGAAAGCGACACCACACTTTCCATGGAGTTGGTCGAAACCAGTACCATTGCCGGGCGCACCATGGTCACCGGCCTGCGCGATGAACTGCGCCTTACCGCCATCCTCGACCGTCCACCAGCAGCCAGAATTGGTGACACGATCCAATTCCAACTGCCATCTCAGCCTGACGGCTGGTTCGGACCCGATGGTGAAAGGATCGGTTGATGCGCTTGCTTTTGGTTCGCCACGGACAATCTGAGTGGAATGCCGCGCGGCGGCTGCAAGGGCAGGCCGATGTTGGTTTGTCCCAGCTCGGCAAATCACAGGCTGACGCCTTGCGTCCCGTGATCGATAAAGTGGGGCCGTGCCGCGCGATATCTTCGGATCTGCGGCGGGCCAGCGAAACCGCGCGACGCATCAGCACCATCCCGGCGAAACTGACAAATGGGCTGCGCGAGATCGATGTTGGTGAGTGGACCGGTCGCCCTATTGAGGAGATCAGAGCCGAAGACGAGGCGGCGTATCAGGGATGGCGCGCGGGCACCGCGGCCCCATCTGGCGGCGAAAGCTGGATGAGATTTGTGAACCGGGTCAGTCACGCGATCGAGCAAGAGTGGGAGACCCCCTGCCAGAACCTGTTGGTGGTATGCCACGGCGGCGTTATCCGCGCTCTTTTGCAGCATTTTGTCGGCCTCGCACCGGCGCACATCATACCGGTCGCTCCGGCAAGCCTGAGCGCACTGCGCTTGGGTAATGGCAAACCTCAGCGTCTCGAACTGTTTAACTATCTACCCGATAGCCTTGAGTTTGGAGCGCCCGATTGATGCTCGTTGAACTGACTCTGCTAACGCTGGGGTGTGGGCTTCTTTTCTTTGGTGGTGACTGGCTGGTTGACGGAGTGACGGGACTCGCCGAGCATTTGCGTGTCCCACCGGTGATCGTGGCCTTTGTTGTTATGGGTTTCGGCACCTCGGCGCCCGAGCTATTCGTGGCTATGAACGCCATGCTTGTCCCCTCTGCTGATATCGCGATGGGCAATGTTGTTGGCAGCAATATAGCCAATCTACTTCTCGTACTCGCCGTTGCGGCGCTCATTACACCGCTTAATGTCGACAGCCGCGCTCTGCATATCGATGGCGCAGCGATGATGGCTGCCGCAATTGCACTTTGCCTGGTAGCTTTCGACGGTATCGTATCACGCCGCGACGCTGTATTGCTTGTCTTGGCGATGGTGGCTTACCTGACCGTGCGCTGGCGAACCCTCCCGCATCAGGACCGGTCAGATGAACCGGCATCAGGAAGCCTTCGCGGCCCTGTCATCCTGTCTATCTGTGCCCTGGTTGCACTGCCTTTGGGTGCTTATCTCTTTATCGACGCGGCCATCGGTATTGTAGACCGGTTTGGGGTGTCAGAGGCGCTGATCGGACTGACTGTCGTTGCGCTGGGTACCTCGTTGCCCGAGCTTGCGTCCTGTGTCGCTGCAGCCCTCCGCCGCAAAGCCAACATTATTCTGGGCGGAATTCTCGGCAGCAACGTCTTCAACAGCACTATTGTCCTTGGAGGCGCAGCAATGGTGTCACCTGTTACCGTTGCAGATAGCATATTGGGGTTCTGGATTCCGATAATGATGGGAGCATCTTTGTCGGCGATCGCCTTTCTGAGAAGCGATCTACTTCTTAGCCGCAAAGAGGCGTCTCTCATGCTCGCAGCATATCTGGCAATTTTTTTGGTCTGACGCTTGCGCAGTGAAGATCATGAATCCTGATGATACGATTCCATCCCTGGCAGGATTTGAGAGGACCGAGGATATTTGTGATGGCGAATATGTTTGGCGATTGGTCGTGAGTATCTGTGTATTGTTTTCGCAAAGTGTCCGTTAAAGTTCACAACTGCCATTTCGAAAGTAACGGAAACATTTGTGCGCACGACCTTGCCGACCTTACCGGCGCCACCCTGCACATACGCCGTTTCCCTCCGGATGTCGACCATGCTAAACAAACTGGACATTGAGTTGGTTCGCCAACCTGTTTGTCTCCGCAACTGTGAATTTGTTCCCAAGGTCTAACAAGCGGTGCTCACCGTTTCTGGATAGTCCAATCAATACCAGTCCGATACAATTTCGGAATAGGAGCGCCTGTGTGACCCTTTGTTTGTCTGAACCCCACCGATCCCTCGCAGGGTGTGGGATCAGATAACCAAAGCCTTAGAGTACAAGGTTGTCGTGGAGTGATGATGCCAACTATCAAGAGAGAAACAAGTAAGACCTGCTGCACTCCGGCAAGGGACGGGTCGCTCGAACATCTCCCAGTTGGCGCAAATAGTGGCGAGGGTCATGGCGATACGGAGACGGTTGATGTCCCCGGCGGATCGGCCATGGTCGGCACCAGCGCACCGCAAATACCGGACGACGGAGAAGGACCGCTCCGCACCGTCGCAATCAAGCCCTTTCGCATGGCCGTCACAACCGTCACCAACGACGCGTTCCGCGCTTTCGTCGAGGCAACCGGCTATGTGACCGAGGCTGAGCGCTTTGGCTGGTCCTTTGTCTTCTGGAGCCAAGTTCCCAAAAGCGTCGGCCCCACCCTTGCGGTCAGCGAGGTCAAATGGTGGCGACGGGTCGATGGGGCCTGCTGGTATTCCCCCAACGGCCCCAAGACCGAGGATGCCTGCCTGTCCGATCATCCCGTCGTTCATATCTCCTGGAACGACGCCCGGATATACGCCGATTGGGTCGGCGGACGACTTCCAACCGAGGTCGAGTGGGAACACGCCGCCCGTGCCGGCCAAGGCGACGTCAGGTTTCCCTGGGGCGATGACGAACCGAATGATACGGACTTCGTCCCGTGCAATATCTGGCAGGGCGAATTTCCGAAAGTGAACACCGCCGCCGACGGGTTTGTCACAACCGCCCCTGGCCGCTCGTATGAGCCGAACCCCTGGGGACTTTACAATCTTGCGGGTAATGTCTGGGAGTGGACGGCCGATCCTTATCGCGTGCGGTCACTGAAACGCTCGGTCAAAGATCGGCTCTCGGGCATGAAGGGTTACAAGCTGTCCAAAGGTGGGTCGTTCCTCTGCCATCGCAGCTATTGCTATCGGTATCGCATCGCCGCCCGGTCGGGTTCATCGCCGGACAGTTCAACAACGCACCATGGATTCCGTGTGGTCTGGTCGGACTGAGTGCTAGCTGATTTCGGTGTAAAGTGTCTGGAATTGCGCCAGTTCCGCGGGGATGCTGTTGATGCCTAAGCCGGGGCCATTGTTGCACGTCCAACTGCCGTCTGATATTGGCTCGCATCCATCGAAAAACAATGATCTCAACGGGTTATCGTTGACGTCGACTTCCAGAAGCCCATCACCTCCTGCGCCAGCCAGCAATTCCGCCGATGCGGCAAGGCCGATGCCAGCACCGAGGAAATGCGGGAAATACCGGCGTCCATTAGCAAGCGCGTTTTGAGCCACGGCAAGGCAGGCGGTAATGCCACCCCATTTGGCAACGTCAGGTTGTATGACGGAAAGCGCCCCCACCTTGATCGCGTGATCAAAATCAGTTTCCCCGATGATATTCTCGCCCCCTGCCAGTGGGATCGCTGTATTTGCGGCCAAGTTCTGCCACTCACGCAGGTCCGCGAATACCGGCAGCGGTTCCTCAAGCCAATGCAGAGGAGCGTCCGCGACGCCGGTAACGAACGCCTGCGCCTGTTCCAGTGACCAGGCTTGATTCGCATCGCAGGCGATCAGTTCGTGGTTGGCCAATTCCGCCACAGCCTCATGGACGGCCGCGATATCGGCATGAATGTCAAAGCCTACTTTTAACTTGAACCGTTGGTGCCCTTCGGCGCGCGCGTGCGGCATCAGATCGCCAGCTGCGGCAATCTGTATGCCACTCGCATAGGCCGGAACGCTGTCGGGCGCGTCGGCACGGATCAGACGGCGCAGCGGCAGACCCGCGCGTCTTGCGGCCATGTCCCAGACAGCGATGTCGAGCCCTGCGATCACCTGAGCAAAGGGGCCAACCTCGCCGCATTGTACGGCGCGTATTTGTGTTTGGGTGTCAAGTTTGTGGAAGAACTCAGCGGGTGTGTCCGCGCGGTTGCCCAGCACCAGTTGTGCGACGTCCATCTCAAGTAAGTGCACGCGATGCTCGGCCCCGGCGGCAGGCCAATTGGCCCAGATCTCGCCCCAACCGAAAGCGCCGTCACCGTCCTCGACCCGCACCAGTACCGCCGGGCGGTCGTGCATCACACCGAAGGATGTGGCGACAGGTTTTTTCGTTGGCGAACGGAAGGCCCAAGCCTCAATGCGGGCAATGTCGATCATGCAAGAAGGTCCATTTCGAGGCGAACAAAGTCACTGCGGTAAGTGACATCCGCAAGATAGATCACGCGATCTTGGCCGTCGCAAATGACGCGCCGGACCTCGACAACTGGGTCGCCGACGGAAAGGCCCAGCAGTCCGGCAGTGTCATAATCACACTTTCCGATCGTCAGGGATTGACGTGCTCGAGCGACGACGATGTCGTCGGAATCGACCAGCACCGGTAAGGCAAGTTGGGTTCTGAATTCTCCCTCATGCCGCATGAACAAGTCCTTTTCGAAGTAGATCGAGATGACGCAATAGGTTTTGCCGCCGCGCGTATGGGTGCGACGCAAAAGGTGATAACCGTTGTCCGATAACTCGCCAATTAGGGGGGTGCCCGGAACTTCGGCGTCGCGGTCTTCCAACAGATCGAGCGCGGGTTTGTCACCGCGATAATGGTCGGCAAGTGTGGACAGACGCGTACCGAGATGGAGCCGATCCGGTGCAGGTGGCGTCGGTAATACGGTTGTTCCGCGTCCGCGCCGCGATTCCAACAGCCCTTCTTCTTCGAGTATCTTCACTGCTTGCCGCACTGTGATCTTCGCAACTGAATATTCTGCTGAAAGATCTGAAATCGTTGGCAAAAGTTCTCCGGGCGTCCAGACACCACGGTCTAGATTCTGGCGCAGTATCTCAGCGATTTGAAGATAAAGCGGGGATCGGCTTTGCCGAAGAGTGTCCGTCATGGGGTGCATCAGCCTCGATAAGTTCTAAAAACCTATATATAGATTTTTTGTTGCAATACCAGTATTATTCGATTAGTCCTATTATTAGAACTTTTAGGGATGGGCTGCGTGGCGGGCTTTGATTACATCATCATCGGATCGGGAACGGCGGGGTCGACGTTGGCGGCCAGGTTGTCGGAAGATGATGCGGCGCGCGTCCTTGTTCTGGAAGGTGGCGGGGTCGACCGGGGATTCTGGCTGAAGCTGCCGGTTGGCTATTACAAGTCGATTTATGATGATCGGGTTTCGCACCTTTATCGAGGTGAGCCAGACCCCGGCATCGCAGAACGGCGGATGGATTGCCCGCGCGGGCGGGTGGTTGGCGGATCGAGTTCGATTAATGGGTTGATCTATATCCGAGGGCAGCACGCGGACTTCGACGACTGGGCGGCACTTGGTGCGGACGGGTGGTCGTTCAACGATGTGCTGCCGCACTTTAGGGCTATCGAGACCTATGCCGGGCAGCCGTCGCAACTACGCGGTGCATATGGACCATTGCAAGTCTCAGATCTGCGTAATGACAACCCGGCGTGTAATGACTGGTTGCGAGCGGCTATGGCGCATGGGTTGCCACGCAACGACGATTTCAACGGCGAAACGGCGTACGGCGTCGGTGCATATCAATTGACTTTGCGCGGACGGTGGCGCGACAGCGCGGCCACGGCGTTTCTGCATCCGGCCTTGCAGCGCACTAATCTGACGCTTGAGACAAACGCCTACGCGTCATCGATCATCTTCGACCGCCACCGTGCAACGGGTGTGCGCTATGTCAAGGACGGCGCGACGCTTGAGGCTCACGCCGATTGCGAGGTCATCCTTTGCGGCGGTTCGGTCCAGTCGCCGCAGCTATTGCAATTGTCCGGGATCGGGCCTGCGGAGCTGTTGCGCGAGCATGGGTTGATGGTGCGCCATGACGCGCCTGAGGTTGGTGAGAACCTGCAGGACCACTTGCAAATGCGTACGATCGTCGAGCTGGACGAACGCGGTGACTCGCTGAATGACCACATTCGCAATCCCATCAGCCTTGCAAAGATGGGTCTGGATTGGCTTGTTCAATCGCGCGGTCCGCTGACTGTCGGCGCAGGCCAGGTGGGAGGCGCGGCCTGCACCAAATACGCCGAGGGTGGGCGGCCTGATCTGCAATTGTTTGTCATGCCGCTGTCTGTCGACAAGCCCGGCAAGCCCCTGCACCGCTATTCTGGTTTCACGACCTCATTCTGGCAGTGTCACCCAGAAAGTCGTGGTTCGGTTCAGATTGCCGGTACCGATCCCTTTGCAGATCCCCTCATTCGTACCAACTACCTTGCGGCCGAGAAAGACCAAAAAGTCATCGTCGAGGGCGTCCGCCTTGTGCGCGAACTCTATAACCGGCCTGAGTTCCGCCAGCGTTGGCGACGCGAGGTCGTGCCGGGTGCCGAGTGTCAAAGCGACGCTGAGGTGCTGGACGCTGTGCGCCAGATGGCAGCAACTGTCTATCACCTGGTCGGTACCTGCCGAATGGGGAGCGATGCACGCGCTGTTGTGGATCCGGAACTGCGTGTGAACGGTGTTGAGGGGCTCCGAGTCGTCGATGCCTCGGTGATGCCAAGGATCACATCCGCCAACACCAACGCGCCGACCTACATGATCGCGGAAAAAGCGGCGGCGATGATCCGCTCGAACGCGAAATAAACCTAACATGCTGATAAAACTGGAAAACCCATATGCCGATTGAAATTCGAAATCCTGCCGCGCCGGATGACATCGTGGCAAGGTATGACGAAACGCCCGCCAGCGCTCTGGATGATTTGGTGGAGCAAGCTCGGGTGGCGCAGGTCAATTGGGCGGTAATGCCACAGCCGGATCGGGGCACTACGGTTGCCAAGTTTGTCGATGCGCTGGAGGCGCGGGCGGACGAGATTGCCCTGTCGATCACGAGGGAAATGGGCAAACCGTTGGCCGAAGCGCGCGGCGAGGTTGCCAAGGCGGTTGGCGAGGCACGCGCCTGTGTGGCCCGAGCGAGTGCGCCGATTGGAGAGGTCTTCCCGTCGCAAGTTCCAGGAACCGTCGCCTATACGACACGACGCCCGCGCGGAGTGATCCTGGGTATCAATCCTTGGAATTTCCCGTTCAGTACACCGATGCGCAAAGCCATTCCTGCACTTGTTTATGGCAATGCGATCATCCTCAAGCCCGCCTCTCTGACACCGGGAGCTGTTGCCCTGATGGCCGAAATTGCTGCCGACATCTTGCCGGCAAACCTTGTACATGCCGTCATTGGCGGTGGTGTTTTGGGGCAGGCGTTGTCGGAACACTCGGGCGTCGATGCTGTCAGCTTTACCGGCTCTGTCGATGTCGGCAAACGGGTCGCCATCGCCGCGGCAGGTCATTTGGCAGAAGTGTCGCTGGAACTTGGCGGCAAGAACCCGGCGATACTGAACGATGCCAGCAATCTGGACGCTGCTCTGGATCAGATAATGGCGGCGGCCTTCGCTGTTTGCGGCCAGCGCTGCACGGCAGTCAGCCGGGTCATTGTGCATCGCGACCTTGAAGAGGCTGTCGTGGCTGGGCTGGTGGCGCGGGCCGGGGCCATGCAGCCTATGGACGGTGCAATGGATGGCGCGATGATCGGTCCCCTATCCAGTGCACAACAGCTGGAAGATGTAGCCGGGTTCGTTTCGCGAGCAGCGTCTGAAGGCGCTGTCATTGCCCAGGGCGGCAAGAAGCTCGACTCTGACAAGGGTGGATACTTCTATGCACCGACGATTCTTTCCGGCGTCACCCCAGGTATGGAAGTCGCGCGTGACGAAGTATTTGGCCCAGTCCTGTCAGTGATCGCCTATGACACATTGGATGAGGCCGTGAGGGTCGCCAACGACGTCGCCTTCGGCCTCTCTTCGTGCCTTTATTCCGAGCGAATGGAAGAAGTGGAACGCTTTGTCGCAACAAGCGAAAGCGGCATGATCCATGTTAATGCGGGCAGCTTCCCCGAAAATCATCTGCCGTTTGTCGGCGTAAAGGACAGCGCCCTGGGTGTCGGCGGTTCGAATGGACCTTCGACCATCCAATTTTATACCACTGAACATACCGTTTATCGCCGGGGGAAGGTCTGAGGTCATGACCGACAAACCAAACATTCTCATGATCATGGCTGACCAACTGGCCCCGCAGGCGCTGCCATTCTATGGCAACTCGGTTTGTAAAACCCCGCACCTGGATCGGTTGGCGGCAAACAGCGTGGTCTTCGAAAACGCCTATTGCAACTATCCGCTTTGTGTACCATCGCGGGCCTCGATGATGTCGGGACGGCTGACACCTGCCATCGAGGTATGGGACAACGCCTGTGAACTTCCGACCAGCCAACCGACCATGGCGCATCATCTGCGGCACTTGGGCTATCATACGGTGCTGTCGGGCAAGATGCATTTTATCGGCCCTGATCAGTTGCATGGCTTTGATGAGCGCACGGTGACGGATGTGTATCCGTCGGGGTTTGACTGGGTGGCGGATTGGCAGGCGGGTCCGGCCTTCGTCCCCTCGGTCACGGGACTGAATGGTGTCGTCGATGCCGGCCCTGCGGCGCGAACTTTGCAGGAGGATTTTGACGAGGAAGTCGCCCATGCCGCCGTGCAGACAATCTATGACCTGGCGCGACGCGGCAATGACGCGGGACCGTGGTTTCACGTGGCGTCCCTCACCAGTCCGCACACGCCGTTCGTCGCAGATCAGAAATACTGGGACCGCTACGATCCGGACGAGATCGACGCACCGAGGGTTGGTGCCTTACCTTTCGAAGACCTCGACTATGCATCGCGCGCCCTGTTCTTTGCCCATGGGCGGCACCGGCATCGGGTGACTGAGGATGACCTGCGCCGCGCACGTCATGGTTACTACGCGATGATTTCGTTTATCGACGACAAGGTCGGCGAAATCCTCGAGGCGCTCAAGGCCAGCGGTCAGGCCGACAACACCGTTGTCCTGTTCTGCGCTGATCACGGCGAGATGCTGGGCGAGCGCGGCATGTGGTTCAAGCAGAGTTTCTTTGAGTGGTCCGCCCGTATTCCGCTGGTGATCTCGGCGCCCGTGCGCTATGCGCCGCACCGGGTGAAAGACTGTGTGTCTCTGGTCGATCTACTTCCGACGCTTGTTGGTATCGGGGGAGGCGAGGTAACGCTGCCCTGCGATGGGGAAAGCCTTGAACCTGCGCTGACCGGGAGCGGGGAGACGCGCGACTTGGTGATTTCCGATTACTATGGCATCGGGCCTTGTGTGCCGCATCGAATGGTCCGGCAGGGGCGATTCAAGTTGATCTATACCCATGGTCACCCGGACCTGCTGTTCGATCTGGACGTGGATCCTGATGAGTTGCAGAACCTTGCGGACGATCCGGCACACAAGGACACCGTTGCAGGGCTAAAAGCCATCTTGATGGACGGCTGGGACCCGGATGCCACCGACCAGCAAATTCGTATCAGCCAGGCCGAGCGACTATTTCTGAAGGCGACACCCGGTGATCCTGAAGACTGGGATTTCGTGGCGCGCACGGGTGACGAGACGCGCTACGTGCGACGTGGATCGGGCGGTGTGGACGGGACCAAGGCTGCCCGTCGTCTCCCCCGCATCGATCCGGTTGAGCCGCATTTTCCTGCGTTATCTCAAAAGGATGTGGCTCGGATCATCGCCAGTCAGGAGCCGCTGCCGGACTATCTTTCGGAGGGAGGGAACGATGATGTCGGCTCTTGATCACAGGCCATCAACGCGTCGCGCGGGGGACGGTCTGGTGAAGATGTTAATTGACAGAACACCACTGTTCCCATTACAAACTAACAGATGGTTAGTAATAATTTTTCGAGCACAACACCGGCCAGCCTTCGCCGGACGCACCGTGGTCTCATGCTGAGTCGCATTCAGGCGGAACCAGGCGTGTCTCGCGCTGAACTGGCGCGAATCTTCGGGTTTTCCGAGATGGCATCGACCCGAATCGCGCGTGATTTGTTGGCCGCCGGGATCATCGAGGAATTCGCTCTGCCCGAAGCGGACGCCGGGAAGCAGCGCCGGATTGGGAGGCCGCGCATTGGGTTGCGGATCAGTCCCATGGGCGTCTTCGCAGCCGGCATCACCGTGTCGGCCTATTTCTCGGAAGTGTCAATCTGTGACGCAAACGGGAAGACCATCGCCCGCCGAAACGTCGATAACGCGTCCTTCGAGGATGCTGCGGAAACGGCACGGACTTATTCGAATGCCTTGCATGTGCTGCTCAAGGACTCCGGGATCGACATTGATCGCATCGTCGGTGTTGGCGTGGCCCTGTCGGCCAAAACGTCGCCTGACCGGAGCGAGATTGTCCGGTCGGAGTATTTTGGCTGGGAAAACGATGGTGGGCAGTTCTGGGAAGAAGTACGCCGCAACATCGGACTTCCGGTGGAAATCGAGAACATCGCCAACGCGCTGGCCCTGTCCGAAATGCGGTTTGGAGCTGCGCGCGGTGTCTCTGAATTCGCGCTGGCCCATGTGGCGACATTTGCTGGCGTTGGTGCCGTGTCCGAAGGCCGGGTTGTGCGCGGTGTCTCCGGCGATGCAGGTCGCATTGGTCATTTCCGGTCCGTGAAACGACCATTGCGCTGTACCTGTGGACGAAACGATTGCCTTAACCTATCTGCCACGGGCTTTGGCGTATTGGCCAAGTTGGGCACGCTGGATCATGACACTTTCGATCGCACCAAATTGCCCATCTATGCCAAATCGCTTCTGGCAACTGTTGATGACGATACCAACGCCGATCACCTGCGCGAAGCAGGGGGGCATCTGGCCGTCGCACTTGACCCATTGGACAAGATCCTGGCACCCGAGCTGATCATCCTCAGCGGCACCCTTGGATCGAACGATGCTTATTTCAAAGGTGCCGAGCAGGAGCTGAAGGCCTCGTTCGGCTATGGTCCTGACAGCGGGTTTCGATTGGTGAAAGGCGAAGTCTCGCCTGCCGACGCGGCGTCGCTTCTGGCATTGCACACGTTCTGCTTTTCCGACCAACTGGACTTTGAGCGTCTGAATAAAAGCGCGTCGGGCTCCGGTGAAGGAGCGGCCTATGCATAGCGTGGTATCAGACCGGATATTGGGCTGGATCATCGGCATTGTATCGGTGTTGCTGGTCAGCCTGACGCTGTACACAGCCTACTTTGGGGTGTTTCCAGATGGATTGCAGCGCAGCGGGCATCTGCTTCTGGTCATGGCGCTGGTTTATGTCGGAGCGTTGAGGGCATCGTTTGCATCTGATGGTCAAACCGGCACGTCGGTGACGCTGAAGCGGCTCTGGATAATGGTTGTGCTGACCGCAGGCGTCATCGCCACCGGGCACCACATCGTAAACTTCAACGCCATCAATGACCGGTGGGGCGAGATCACGGAATACGAGATCATCTTTGCCGTCATCCTCGTGATTGCCCTCTTCGACGCCTGCCGTCGCACCATCGGCTGGCCCATCGTAATTCTTGCCTCGCTGTTCCTCGCCTATGGGCTTTTTGGCGCCTATCTGCCCGATGGTCTGGCGCATCGGGGCTATTCCCTGAAACGTGTGACGGCGCAGCTTTATCTCGGCGGCGGCGGCATCTTTGGCACGCCACTTGGTGTCAGCGCCACATTTGTCACCGGCGTCGTAGTGCTTGGCGCGCTTCTGGAGAAGACGGGTGCGGGCCAGGTGCTGATGGACTTTGCAACGGGTCTGACGGGTCGGATGCGCGGTGGGCCAGCAAAGGCGGCTGTGGTTGGGTCCAGTCTGATGGGCATGATCTCGGGCACTGCTGTGGCCAACGTGCTGACCACGGGACCGATCTCGATCCCGCTGATGCGCAAAAGCGGCTATCGTAAGGAAGCCGCGGGGGCGATTGAGGCCGTGGCTTCGACCGGCGGTCAGCTGATGCCACCTGTGATGGGTGCTGCGGCTTTTATCATGGCAGAATTTACGTCGACGTCTTATCTGACTATCGCCAAGGCGGCGTTCCTGCCCGCTGTCATCTTCTATGCAGTCCTGTTGGCGATGGTGCATTTCGAGGCCGTGAAGCGGAATATCCCGTTGCTGAGAGATGCAGACTCGGTCGTCGATTGGGCAAGCATCGCCAAACGGTCCTATCTACTGGCCCCTTTGCCGGTCTTTGTCAGCATGTTGCTGAACGGCTATTCGATCATGCTGTCGTCATTCTGGGCCGTTGCGGCTTCAGTAATCGTCAGTTTTTTCAACCGCTCGTCGGCCCAGACTCCACGCCGGATGGTCGACACAGCCATCACCGCTTCCCGGGCAGTCATCCCGGTGGCGCTGGCATGTGCTGCGGCGGGCGTGATCATCGGGATCATCACACTGACAGGCATCGGGCTTAAGTTCTCAACGCTCGTCGTGTTGCTCTCTGGCGGCCAACTGCCTGTTGCACTCGTTCTGACCATGCTCACATGCCTGATCCTGGGAATGGGACTGCCAACGGCGGCGGCCTATATTCTGGTGGCTACACTGGTGGCACCTGCCCTTGTCGATCTGGGCGTGGGGCTTCTGGCGGCGCACCTGTTTGTGCTCTATTCCGCGATGTTGTCGTCAATTACACCACCGGTCGCACTTGCAGCCTATGCGGCGGCGTCGATCTCGCAGGGGAACCCGTTGAAGATCGCCGTTCTCGCCTGCCAATTCGGCATGGGGGCCTTCGCGGTCCCGTACTTCTTTGTCTATGATCCGGCCCTTTTGGCGATTGACGTCACGTGGGTTCAGATCGTCCTGTCCTTCGTCACCGCGGTTGCCGGCGGTGTGGCGGCCAGTATCGCGATGATGGGCTTCTTTGTCTTTCGCCTCAGCATCATCGAGCGGCTGGGCTTCGCTTTGGCAGCCGTTCTGTTCTTAAGTTCCGACTGGCAGTTCGACGCTTTGGCGGTGCTGGTCGCAGCGGCACTGATCGTCTGGAACCTGCGCAAGGGCGCATCTCACGAAACCATCACAACAGAAGTCGGTCCTGAACCGAACACAACAACTTCAAAGGGAGATATCCAATGAAATTCACACTCAGACATACACTGCTTGCTGTCGCCACGATTTTGGTGCCGGCAACGTCACAGGCAGCAGATTTCCTGTCAATCGGATCCTGTCCTGTCGGTTGTACGGCCTATACATGGTCGGCAGGCATCGCCGATGTGATCAACAAAAACGTCGAAGGCATCGAAGTCACAGCGGAAGAAACCAAAGGCTACGTCGCCAATATCAAGTTGCTGCAGGATGGCGAACTCGAAGCCTCAATGGCGACATCGCTGTCATCGTACGAGGCCTGGGCGGCGACCGGTCCTTATGAAGGGTCAGAACCCGGCAAGATCCTGTCGTGGATGTCCATCGCGCCAGTTGGCATGCATGTCATCACCTTGGAGGATAGCGGGATCAACTCGGTCGCAGACCTGAAAGGCAAACGCGTGGGCATGGGGCAGCCGGGCGGCGTATCGATGCTGGACGCCAATGCGCTGATGGGTATGGTTGCAGGTGAAGATTTTGAGGCCTTCCGTGTGCGTCTTGGCGACATGGTCGACATGCTGAGCGACGGCAACATTGACGTCGCACTTTGGAACGGATCGTTCCCGCTTCCGCCGGTAATTAAACTGTCCGCGCAGCGCGACGTAAAGCTGATCCCGATTTCGGACGAGTTCTATGCCGACATCAACGCCAAATACCCACCGTACTTTCGCCTTTCGATCCCCGGTGGCACCTATGAGGACGTTGCGGCTGACACGCCGACTTATGGCCTTGCAAACGGGTTGGTTATTTCGGCCGATGTGCCCGAAGAGCGCGTCTATGAGATGACCAAGGCGGTGTTCGAAAACCTCGACGCTCTGGCTGGCGTTCACCCGGCGTTTGGCCGGGTCAGTGCCGAAACCGTGCTCAATGGCTTTGGTGCACCGTTGCATCCCGGAGCATTGAAGTATTACCGCGAGATCGGCGTGCCCGGTATCGAGGAATTCGTTGCCCGCACTGACGGATAAGCTATCAATTCTGTACCCGCCCGGTCTTATCGCCAGGCGGGTACATTTTGACTCAAAGGAAAGCCCTATGACCCGTCCTAATATCCTCGTCATTCAGGCGGACCAGATGACCGCACTCTGCCTCTCGGCTTACGGCAAGCCTTATACAATCACGCCGAACATCGACAAGATGGCTGTGAACGGGACAACTTTCGTCAACAGTTACTGCAACAACCCCGTCTGCGGGCCGTCGCGCGCCTCGATGATGACCGGGCGGTTGCCTTCGGACGTCGGCGTTTTCGACAACGGGGCCGAGTTCCTGCCTTCCGAGCCGACCTATGCCCATTACCTGCGCACCTTAGGCTACAAGACCACATTATCGGGCAAGATGCACTTTGTCGGGCCGGACCAGTTGCACGGGTTCGAGGAACGCCTAACCACCGATATTTACCCTTCGGATTTTGCGTGGACCATGGACTGGGACAAAACCGACGAGGCCTATGCGCCTTCCGTCATGAGCCTGCTGAGCGTCGTAGAATCCGGCCATTGCGAACGCAATCTGCAACTAGATTACGATGAAGAAGTCTTTATCGCGGCGCGAAAAGAGCTTTACGACCACGCGCGCTCAACCGACGACCGCCCGTTCATACTGCATGTCTCCTTCACCCAACCGCACAACCCCTTTGTCGCAGGCCGCAAATACTGGGACATGTACGAAGGTCGCGACATTCCTGAACCCGAAGTGCCTTACATCCCGTACGAGGACCGCGATCCCTGGTCGCAACGCTACTTCATGACAATCCGACAAGACGAATTCGAGATCACGCCCGAGCAACTTTACAACTCCCGCCGGGCTTACTTTGCGATGGTCACCCATATCGACGAACTGGTTGGCGGGCTGATCGACACGTTGGAAAGCATCGGCCAGCTGGACAACACTTACGTTTTCTTGATTTCGGACCACGGCGAGATGCTGGGCGAGCGTGGCATGTGGTTCAAGTTCAACCCATACGAGGCCTCGCTGCGCGTGCCGATGATCATGCAGGGCCCGGGGGTTAAAGCGGGCCACCGGGAAGAGGCTGTGGCCTCGCTCGTCGATCTGATGCCGACTTTCACCGATATCGCCAGCGGTGGAACCTTTGACGGATACGTAGCACCCCATGATGGCCGAAGCCTGCTGGATCGCCCCGATCGGAACAGCCCTGATGACCGGGTATTCATCGAATCCACCGGCGAAAGCCTATACGGCCCCGCGTTCATCATGATCGAAGGGGCGAAAAAGCTGGTCCATACGCGGACCGATCCCAAGATGTTCTTTGACATGGAAGCGGACCCAGTGGAGCTTACCAACCTGGCGGACGCGCCTGAGCATCAGGCACAGATCGAGCGCATGTTCGCGGCCATGATGGACCGTTGGGATGAAGAGGGACTTGAGGGCCGCATCCGTGCTTCACAGAAAAAACGGATGTTTGTCCACGACGCGATGAAACACGGACGCTTCCCAACCTGGGATTTCGGCCCCGATTATGACCCCGGTAAAGTGTATGTCCGCGGCGGTACCGACCCCAGCACAACCGCCACCAAGCAACGCGGACGGTTCCCATACTTGCCGGTGACACCGCCGCAGTTCCCCCGAGAAACCAAAAAGTAAAGTAACTGGCGGTGGGTGAGCCGCATTTTCTTGCCAGCTTTTGCACGGAGCGTATTGCCACACAGGCCAAATGAAACGGGTGCGCGCAGATGAATTCTCGGAAGCGGTCGTAGTCTAAGCAGCCACGGCTGCTTGAGTGCCGCTTTGCCCGTTCGTTCCGCCTGCGGCATCTGATCCTCCTCCTTTGACGGGTCCACCTTTTTTGTTTGGGGAAACGGAGGATCTTGAATGTCCAAGATACGTCATGAGCCAGAAAAAATTCTTTCGAAGCAACGGCAGGTTGAAGTCCTTGTCGGCCAGCGAATGTCGAGGATTGATGCCATTAGGCACGTTCGATGTTTCTCTGAGAAATTGTCGAGCTCTTATGCATAGTATATGCGTACCCCATACTCCCGGAGGTGCCCGTTCAGTCCATTTTCCTGAAGAAACGAGACAACATTTTCTATATTGGAACGTTGACCTCTAGCGGGCGAAGTTCAGGTGTGGAGGGGGCTGTCGCGACCGATCTAGAGCATGCCTGATGGGTCGAACTTATGATTTATCTGACTACGATTGAAAGATTCACTGTGAATGAACTCCAACTGTGAGCGGTCAGGCGATAAGATTTTCTGGTAAATCTTCAGTGTTTACTGAATGTTATGTTGGAGCGGGCGATGAGATTCGAACTCACGACCCTAACCTTGGCAAGGTAGCTTACCCTCAAATAAATCAATTACTTATAGACCGCATTCACGCGGAGACTGTGAATGCCTACTATTCGAAAGCTTAATTCTGGGCGCTTCAATGTGCAAATCAGAACAGCAAACCAACCTTCCAAGTCAGCCACTTTCGACACCTACGATGAAGCCCAAGCTTGGATAGCTTCTTTCACTACAGACAACAGCGTTCCTGTGGAACACAACGCGTGTAAGAGACCCTCTGCATCTGACAACTCAATCAGCTCACCCAAGTTTATTGATCTAGCTCGACAGTACTGCAACACAGTGCTGAAAGGTCGAGCCTCATACACTATTGCGTCGTACAGGTTGGAGCATGTTGCAAGTCGACTACCTGAACATATCGGATCAATCACCAAGTTTGATATCAACGAGTTTAGATTGGAGCGTTTGACCGAAGTGTCAGGCGTAACCTGCCGAGATGAATTGCAGCTGATTAAGCGTGTTTATCGGTGGGCTCACAGGGAACTCATTCTAGATGCTGTTGAGTTTCCATCTCCAGTTGAAGGAATACCTATCCCTCCACCGGGTAAACCTCGTTCTCACGTCATTGAAAGAAACGAACTAGAAAAGCTGCTTAGCGTTCTGTCTCCCCTCATGAGACAGATTGTTGAGCTGGCTTACGAAACAGCCATGAGACGAGCTGAAATCCTCAAACTTACCCCTAAGGTTATTAACCTGAAAGAACGCTATCTGGATGTGATAGACGGTAAGACTGGTGATCGAGCTGTCCCCCTGAATAAACGGGCTGTAGAGCTGCTTTCTGAGTCACTGGAGGGCTGTTCAAGCGAAGACTGTCGACTGTTTCCCATTGCCCCTCACAGCGTCACTACAGCTGTTAGAAGGGCACGGAAAAAAGCGGGCCTATCTGACAACGTCAGGATGCATCAGATGCGCCACAGTAGAATTACCATCGTTGCAAGGAGGGGGTTGAATCAGGCCCAGATTATGATGGTTAGCGGACATAGAGATAGTCGAAGTGTTCAGCGATACACACACCTGAATGTAAGAGATGTTTTGGATCATCTGGATGAATAGCTAAATCAGTCAAGAAGTACCCGTAGTTGGTCAGTTATTTCCGAGGGGGCCAACTTCGGGTGCTCATAAATCACCCTAGAAGCAATGTGATACATCAACCCTTTGTTTTTATTCAAAGATCGCAGTTTGGGCAGCCGATCCAGCAGTCTTGCCTCCAAATCATGGTCGTCCATCTTGAGATACGCCGTCGAGATCTTCAGGACCATGCCGTTTCGATAGCGAACTTCTCTTTTATCTGAACTTAGTTCCGCTTTTTCCAATACGATTTTCTCGACTCTGTCGACAGCTTGCTGCCAACGCTGAGAAGACCAGTTGATGATACCTGTGAAGGTCTCATCGTTGATCAATATACCCTGATCGTGACAATACACTCTGTCTGCGTGAGCCAGTGTCATTGTAATTAAGACAGGGTCGAACATCAGATTTTCAAGGCCATCCCGCACTCCGTGACAAAGAACCCTAAGACTTCCGTTCTCTGAATTTCCATTATCCCAATCAATCAATCCGAAGACGCTTTCAACTCCACATTTAGACAGTTGTCCTACAAGGGTCTTCACTTGTTCTCTTCCTGAATTTTCTGATTTTCCATCAGAGCTTTTTCGTCCAGCAGGAATGAAGTGCAAAGAGCGTTCGCTTTGAATGTCAGATTTGAAAAGCTCATACAGCTTCTCGAATACCTCGGCGTCACTTTTGCTCTCAACAAACACCTGCCTACGTCCGCTATACGAAATCGACATTGTAGGGACGCCTACTGTTAATACATCTAGAGCGACTGCTTTACTTGTTTTGTCCAGTGAGGGATTGCTTGGGTTCATCAAGTAAAGTGAGTCTTCGTTGGCCAAAGCGACTGTAGTTGGACTATGAGTTGTCAAAATAACTCTCACGCCGTGCTTGTGAACTAGAATTTTTTCAATAGTTTTTAATAAAAACCGAACCATAGATGGGTGCAGTGGCGCATCTACTTCGTCTAAAAGCAGCAGCTTTGGAAAATTCTTTTCTTGTCTGTTTTCTAGAGAATTAAAGAGACAAAGCGCAAATGACATAAAAACTTTCTCGCCAGATGAGAGATCTTCAAATTTCATTTCTACGTCTTTGGATATCTTCGTAAGCTTAGGTTCGAATGCCCCATTGTCAGAGATGAGAGGAGAATTGATTTGAAAGTCCAAATCGCACGTTTGGAGTATGTCGTTAACAAATTCCCATGGACGAGGGCCATGTTGCTTTACGAACTCCTCTTTCGACAGTGATTTTTCTTCACCTACACCCTCTGATTCCATTCCAATTAGGGCGTAGTTCTCCCTTAGCAACTCGCGATAGTTCGTAAAAAGTTTCGCAAATTCCTGTTGGAAAGGATCAACGCCGCCCCACAAATAGAGAGGGTTTTCAAAAAACTCCTTTTCATGAGCAAACAGAAATGCCTCTGGAGTCTGAGAGAAAACTTGAGTTCCAATCTGTGAAATTTCGGTGTTGTTACGAGAGATGGAACCAAGGACATTGGCGGCCAAGCTTTCGAGAGTTTTTTTAAATTGCTTAAATACAGGTCGAAATTCATTTTCGTTTCGAACAAGTTTTGAAAAGTTGTCTTCGCTAGTTAGCTTTTTAACTTTATCCCAAGATGTAAACGCATTCACGGGCAGGTTATTATTATGCGCAAAGTTCTTTATCTGCTCCAAAATTTTGTCACGTGATGTAGTTACTAAACTGAAATATTGTGATTGCTCAGTCCGGCGTTGAGAAGGAATATATCTACCGGTATCTTTCGGGACAATGGAGTTCCAATCGTACAATACTATTTCATTGGAAGGTGTTGGAGCGATGCTTGACGCAACTCGGCCTTCTTTTATCGATTCAAGTAGATGCGATTTGCCGGAACCATTTGGACCGGTAAGAACAACCAAATCGGGCAGTTCTGTAGGTGGTAGGCTGGTGATCGATTTGTAGACAGATTTAAACGAAATTCGATGTTGCATACTAATCACCAGGCCAATTGGAGATTAAATAAATTACTGACCATATGTTAGGTTAGTGGATAAAATTCACTCTACAATTATTGCGCGATTCTAAATTGATTGGCGACCAAATTTTATTTCCCAAGCAGATCGGCGGTGGTTGTCCCCAATACCTGGGCAAACTTAGCTACGACAACAATCGATGGGTTCCGGATACCTCGCTCTATGCCCGACACGTAAGTGCGGTCTACATCTGCTGCATCCGCCAGTGCTTCCTGAGATACACCAGCACGTGCTCTTGCCAGCCGCATATTCTTAGCGAGGATTTCCTGAATTGGTTCCATGCCACATTGACACGAAATTCAGACTATATTCCCACGGACTATAGTCTACAAATGTGCTATCTACAGCGTAAAACATTACCCGGTTGGATCTCATGGCATCGCTGAAACGCATATTATTTCTAATTCCAATCACACTAGCCGGTTGTGGTGATGGGATATCTGATGCTTCATACGATGAGGCGATGATACGAGAAGCTTATTGTATTGTAGCATCTCTCAGGTTTGGATTGTACGAAGAGGCTGAAGAACATCACGAACATGGTTTGGAAGCAGGCCGTTTGAGATTTGAACAAACCAACGAATTGAATGATTTTTCGAAGATATTGCAAGATGTTAGATTGGCAACGACGAACTTGAGTAAAGATTTTCATGCAGAATATTTGGCGACTAGGTGCAACAGGAATATAACTGTTGGAGAGTTTGAGAACGCAGATTAGTACAATAATCGAGACTTGAGGAAAATAAAAATTAAAGTTTTTTTGTCACAAAACACCTATTTTCCAAGTATATATATATAGACGATGACTAACTCGGCACGTTGTTATATTTGTGCTGAGTAATGGATGCGTTTTGCATCTTCGTTTTTTCCAGAAATCCATTTAGTCGAGAGGGCTCGTTCAAGGAGGCGTCAGTGTCGCGCCATCCTGAGATGACGTGTGTGCAACTTGCTTGTTTGAAAGTCCTCTCGTTCCAGAGATCGAGGTAATTCATTGAAATATAATTTAAGCATTCCGCCTGAGCTTCGGAAAATTCTTCCCAAGCTGACAGGCAAAAAACTACTTTTGTTTTTGGCAATTAAAACTGCGCAAAAGCAGAGCCAGCAAGACTGGTGTCAACTGTCATTCGGAGAACTATCCAACGAGTGTATCGCAACCAAGCGGCATACAATTCGGATACTCAATGAGTTGGTCGAAGACGGCACCATTGAGAAGAGGGGAGGGCCGAAACAGTTCTCTCCAAACTATTGGCGGATATCGCCATACATCATCAGCATTGATTCAACACCAATGAGTAGATCGCAGCCAAGCTGCACCGATTTTTTAAACGAAAAGGATTTTACCCATGCATGATATTTTTAAAGCTCCACCCAATCCGTTCGAGAGGGACAACTCCGAGGACAGACAGCCCGCCTCACAAGAGGAGATTGACGTCCTAGAGCAACGGATTCTTGAGAAGCTGGCCAACCAACAGAAAGAAGACGACAACGCTAAATGGCATGCCCTGTCTCCTGAAGAGCAGATGAAAGCTCTAAAATCTAATGCCATCAAGAAGCTGACTAAACACGATCCGCTTGTCCGTGAAATGGTGAAGGGAGTTAGCCATAAAAAGGACGATGTTGATTACATCAATCCTCATCGGACTAGCCCTGTGACCTACGATGATAATGGTAATCTTCTGCCTCCCACAAGATCGGTGCTAGTTGGCACCGGCAAGGATCAGGCGGAGTACATGCGGGCTGTCAAAGAGCAGGTGAACAAACGCCTGGGCGTGGATAGCGATGAGTAAATCGGAGGGCAAGTCCTCAAGTGGGAGCAAGCGTTGGCAAGAGAACCTGAGGATTTGCAATGAGGCCAATGAAAGGAGTGCAGCTAAGAGGCGTTCAGCTCCTCAGAACAACGGCATTACGCACCGCGATCCCGATTATGGCATGCTTACCAGCTCTTCTTCTTTTGGTTGTAAGGAAACGCCTAAGCTTGGGATCATCCGTGAATATAATGGCTTTGAATATCAGCGTTCTCCTTACTCTTCCTTCTATGTCAGCAAGGCTGTGAATGGAGAAGGCGAAGAGGTTGAGGTGCCAACTCTATTACGAGGTCTGTTTACCCAAGAACGACTATTATTCATTGCCATCGATAAGCATCTAAATGCATCAGAATGAACTTCTGAAACGCAATTCAAAACATTCATTTTAAGACTCATACAGAGCCATCAGACTGTTCAGGTAGGTAATCCTATCGAGCTTCTGAAACGGCTCTGTATGGGCGTTTATTTGATTAATACAACAGACATAAGAAAGGAGATTGAGATTGCTCAATGCTCGTAAATTACCATTGCAAGTGAACATAGCAAGGGACATTGATGTCCCTATCCAGTATCTTGCGGAACCAGTTGGAAGCGGTAAAACTGAGGCCGTTATTAGAGAAATTAGTCAACGGAAGACGGATAGCAACATCTTCGTTGCTCCAACTATATTATTAGTAAAAGACATAGCGAAACGCCTTAATGAGGCGGGCGTAGAAAATGTTATTGTTGTCATTTCCGAGGGGAATAGGGCTCCAGTCTATGAGCGTGTGCTGAAGCTAATACGCGAACGACAGTTGAACGAGGCTCATAGCCTCATCATTACTACTGAGACGTTCAGAAACATTCTGATCAGCATGTCGAATGCCGATAAGGACAGCTATCATGTATACCTTGATGAGGGTATTGAGGCTGTTCACTATCAACAATTCTCCACTGGACGCATTGATGAATTTGCCTCCCTGCTGAGCGAAGACAATGGCAAGATCACGGCTAATAAAGAGTACGCTGAGCGGTTGAGGCGAGTTGCCTATAAGCCAGACCAGCTCAAGAACGATGATGATCTGCGTGCGGAAAACTTCATTCCGATTGCCCGATGGGTGGTCAATGATTTGTACGACGTGCACGGCACAGTAACAGAGAAATCAATATGCGCCGTTGCGATGCTCAAACCAGACGAATTTACTGCGTTCAAATCAATCACGATCATTGCTGCGATTTTTGAACAAAGCCTATTAGCGGTGTTTTGGGAGCGTAAGTACGGAATCAAGCTAGTGCCCTATGAGACGGAACATAATATGTTCGATACTCATAGAGAAAAGGGTCCGCTCATCTCAATTTATTACACGTTGCATGAAGATGACTGGGCTTCAGTCAGAAATCTAAAACGTAACTGGGCGACGGGAGAAGATAATGCGGCAGCCAACAGCAACAATCGTGTGATTGATGAGATTTGCAGAAACGTCGATACTCATTTCAACGGAGAGCAATATTGTTGGGCAACAGGGACACTCTACAAGAACAAGTTCAATACGCTATCTGGAAAAAGAATGCCCGCAGTCTCCGCGGGATTGAACGATTGGGCCGATATGCACAATGTCGTCTCGTTCGTCTGCGTCAATCCGCCTGAATGGGTAAAGAATATCGTCGTCAATCAACTCGCAATGGAAGATGAAGAACTCTACTCGCTTTGGAAACTCTCCCATACTTATCAGACCATCGGAAGGTGTTCGTTGCGGGACAGAAATTCGAAACATCCAATCACTATTGTGGTTTTATCAGAAGACTGCGCCAAGAAGATAAGCACTCTGTTCCCAGGATCTAAGATTGTCGGACGGATTGGAGATTTACCTAGCTATCGTCGGATGAAGAAAAAGATCAAATTCACGCCACAGGACAATCGAGCATATCATAAGGAAAAAATTCGGTGCCTAGAGAGGGGCGCAGAACTTCCACCGAAAGATCAGTGGTATTTAACCAAAAGGGTGCTGCAACTTGCCAAGGGATAACGGGTGAGTTCGTAGGGATACTTTTCCTTTAGAGATACTTAGAGGTTTTGTATCCCCTATCTTTTCATATGGCGAGCTTTTGCCCGGGCGAAGCAACCGGGGCGAGGGCTCGCATATACTTGCTGGTAAGTACACATCTCAATAGCTGCGTGTAGCTTCGCCACTGCGCTATTTCGAATGTGATGGAGTGGTTATTTTTTTTCTTATTAACAAGCTTTGCTTGTTTCCTTCTTGAGAGCGTATCCTTTCTCCGAAAGACATGGAGACTTCGTCTCACTGTGCTCTCAATTTCCTAGAGATTGTACAACCCGAAGGGTTGTGAACGTACTCAAGGCCGTACGGGCCAAGAACGCACAAGGATATATCCAAAACCACTTCGCGGCTTTGTCTATTATCTCTGAAACTAACTCTTTCTAGCGTATTTACTTCAAAAATAAGACCATTCCGGAAGCTCCCGATAACCCTTGATCAAGGCAGGGGGAGTGCGTCACCCATATTTTCTATTTCTATCTACTAGGTGCGTTGTCTTTCCAGCGTATCTATCACTAAGAATGGCTGTTTTCTGCCATTTCATATTTCAAATTAATTTTAGACCAATTGATATTTAACCGATAATTCGGAGAGTAAATTTGACCGAGAAATTTCACAAGATTCCTAAGAACGGAGGTATGCGTTACGCCAAAACCATCGACCTTCATTCTCTGTGCGTTCATAGCCAATGGCAATGTAGCTGGGAAACCTTACAATCTGTGGCAAAGGACAGGGGATGGGACGTCCTAAGGACGAATTACTGGGAGCAGGAAATGCTCTCAGTCCTCTTGAATAATGCGTTAGAAACGCAGTCCAGTATCGATGCAGAAAAAGCCCTGAAGGCAATCAGAGGTAAGACGGCTTTTGTTCCTAAACACTTGAAGAAGGAATTGGAGCGTGACCGTATTGACAACCTTCAATTAGACAAAGGCTTTGAGGAGGACGTCCTGCGGTTAAAGCCAGTCAGCCTACGTTAATATGAATGTTATTCCATTCGATACAACTGGAATGAACCTGGATCCAACATTCTTGGAGGAATCGCATGTATCAAATCGGAGAGCTGCAAAACAAGTGATTGCTCGCGAACCCTCATACCTTCGGCAGAAATTGTAAGTTCAAATTCGAGTGGTTGATTGGTTTTGGGCGTGAAGACTTTCCCTCCAAGACTGAATCTCTTTGAATCTTTGTTGTATATTAGGGTCATTGGTATCGTTTCGATTTCTCTTTGTGTTCCCGGGTGTACAACGAAGTCATGAGGTGGGGCTGACTGCAATATTGACCCAACCGAACTGGTTTCATTTTTTGACAAGCCGTCGAAATCTCCAAACTCAAATAATATCTGAAGGTCTTTGCGTCCCTGAAGAAACACATGTTTAGCTAGTCCACCACCTCTATTTTCAGCGACAATTCCAAGCAGGAATTTTAAGCTGACCTGATCTGGAAAAGGTCCAAACGCTCGACCCGCGAAAACAATTCGTGGGAATAATGTGAGGTCTGGACCCGTGTTACTCAGGAATGCTTCTTCAATCTCGTAGTGTTCCATCTCAACGGTCGAGGATCCAGACCTCTTGTAATAGCTCTTTGCTCTGGTAGCGGTAACACGATGTGGACGCCTAGCCGAACGAGGAATGGTCACTGCAATATAACCGGTGTCGGTATCGTCAATTGGAATATCGAATGCGTCAATTCCGTTTATTGGCGGAGTAGTAAGTGCATGGAGCTCATTATTAATTGTTGAAATAGACCGAGATAGATGAGGGATGGGAGTTAGTTTACCAGCACAATCTACACCGTCGTTTTTCCGGCAATCCACGCCTAACAACAACAAGCCACCCATCGAATTCGCAAAGCTTGAAACAGCCTTAGATAAACTTCGGCGTCCCAGTTTGCTGAGTTTTTTCCCCTCAGATGCGAAATAAGCGTCACCTGATTCCGGAACGTTTGCTTTGAAATCTAATGTGAGTGATTCTTGGGTCTCCGATTCAACCAGTCGGCTCACCTCTACTGCGCCATTTTCTTTCAATCGATCGATTAATGTGTCTGTCATCAGTGAGTTTGCCTCTAATCATCAGAAGTCGAGGCTTTGCGTAAACCGCTTGCAATTTGCTTTTCTCTCACCCTTGCAATTTTTGCTGGGCGTACAAAAAGTCTGTCGAGTAGATCGAACGTTAGGTCTTCGAGCGCTTCCGCTTCTTCCGAAGTATAGGGATCTTCGTCGTGAGCTGCATCGTTGCCATCCAATGCAGCTATGTCAGCCAGTTCTACAATGTCTTCCTCTAATATTTTCATCTCACCCAATGCCTGCAATCGACTTCTGAGCGCATTCGCTGGTGTTTTGTCCGCTAGTCGCTCATCATTCGCGTATATTTCCTTCGTGCCAACATCTATTGTTTTTCGAAGCATTGCACCGGCGGCTTCGCTTAAACCGTACTGTCGACATGTCGCTGCTTGCCTAAAAAGATCGGCCGTTCTTTCAGGGACATCATCGCTGAGAATAGGTACGTTCGGATGAATTTGAATCGGCATCTTCGCTATGTGGCGACCAGCGCCAAGGTTCCTGATTTCCTGAAGGTTACCTGTGGGTTGACCATCATAGATGCTTCCCTTTCCACAAACATTACACATTACAAAAAGCTCGAAGTTGTGGGAGTTTATCTGAATGTGTCCCATAAGCGGCATCTGCACCTGTGATGTGCCACAACGCTGGCAATCGTTCACGATGAACCCCATCAAATTTCTCCGAATCGAATTTCTTCAAAAGCCCTGATCTAAAGTCAGTTCCAGCTGCAGCTCGGAAACCTCAGGTTTGGGCGAATTAACGAATAATATCAATTGATGTTTTCTGGGATACCACATCTGTCTCAGAAATTTTTAAGTGTGAATGCATAACATATACGTACCCCATACCCCCGGGGGTGCCCCTTCAATCCATTTCCCTGAAAAAACGAGACAGCATTTTCTATCTTTGAACGTTGACCCCTAGCGGGCGTAGCTCAGGAGTGGAGGGAGCTGTTGCGACCGATCTAGAGCATACCTGATGGGTCGAACTTATGATTCATCTGACTACGATTGACAGATTCACTGTGAACGTTCACACTTTTTACTGTGAATGAACCCTAACTGTGAGCGGTCAGGCAATAGGATTTTTTGGGAATTCTTCAGTGTTTACTGAATGTTATGTTGGAGCGGGCGATGAGATTCGAACTCACGACCCTAACCTTGGCAAGGTTATGCTCTACCCCTGAGCTACGCCCGCACTCCAAACCAGCGATACTGTAAGCACGCTGTGCAGATCGCGCTTATCACCCATGTTTCTGCTTAATGCAAGGGGGAAAAATGAGATTTTTTATCGCATTGGTTGGGATGTGATTTTAAACGCGGTCGCTTGAGTTCCTTCTTGAATGGTGAAAGGTCTGGGAATGATTCCGAATGATCGGTGTTCTAGCGACTATAATTATCTTTGGAACCGTTGAAATCCTGGGAAATGCGTATTTTCCGAGCTTTTTTGGGACGTCTCACCGACAATGCTTGATGTGTCGAGTAAGAGTGAGTCGTATTTAATCTTTCTGCCGCAAGGCCGATATGGCCGTAAAGTCGAAACAAAGAAAATACTTTCAGAATGTTACAGTTTTGATTTGAAAGTTCTTTTGCTGCTTTCGAAAATTCGTTATGTATAAAATTATAACTTATTTAATGTATACAAAACTTATAATGATCCCTGCGAAGGCTTTGGGGTGGGGACCGCATGAATCGTTTTCTGAGTTTGGCTGGCATAAAAATCAGCACACGCATCAACATCCTGGTCGGTGTAGCGATGGCATCGACGGTTGTTCTGGGAGGCATTTATCTGTACAGCGACAGGCTTCTTGGCGAACAAATCGACCGTCAACTCGATTACGTTCATCTGGGACAGCTCACCACAGCTATTGATACAAGCGCGTTGCAGTTGCGACGGAACGAAAAGGATTTTCTTCTTCGCCGGGACACCAAATACCTGGATCGGTATCTTCAAAACGCAGAAAAAGTCCAGAATTCGCTGGAAGCGATTTCCGCGCTTGATCATGCGGACAAGGTTACTGAAAACCTCGCCAATCTCGCGGTCAATTTTCAGCGTCATAAAGACCATTTTGTCAAAGTTGTCGAACAGCATAAACAGATCGGACTCAACGAAAAAGAAGGGTTGCAGGGGGAACTTCGCGCTTCAGTTCATGCTGCGGAGGAAAATCTTGCCAAGGCCAATCTGGATTCACTGACTGTAAAAATGTTGATGATGCGCCGCCATGAAAAAGATTTCATGCTACGCGGTGCTGAAAAATACATAGGACGCATCGACCAGCGTCGAGAAGAGTTTGATGCACTTTTAAGCCAATCATCTCTTCCGGCGTCAATGAAGAATGAATTAAGCGCGTTGATGGACAACTACCAGGCTGGATTCAAGCGATATGCGGATATTGCATTGGTATTGGCAGCCGATACGAAGTTGCTCAGCAAGATATACGCTGATACCGGTCCGGATCTGCAGGCGCTTCTGGAAACGTCACAGAAGGGAGAAGCTGAAGCCGAAGCAGCTTTGATTGCCGGTAAGGCAAACATGAATCGGTTGCTCATGATACTTATTCCCGCCATTTTGATTGTTGTTACCGGTTTGGGAATCTATATCGGGCGCAGCATTATCGGCCCGCTTCGCAGCCTTACATTTGCGATGGAGGGACTGGCCGAAGGTGACACTTCGATCATATTGCCCAGTGCCGATGACAGGAACGAGATCGGCGATATGGCCCGGGCAGTAGACCTGTTCAAAGCGAATGAAGTCAGAAAGCTCGAGATCGAAGCGGAGAATGACAAAAACAGGCGAGAAGCCGATGGCGAAGAAAAACGAATGGCAATGCAGGATCTCGCTGATCAATTCGACGCAAGTGTCGGTGTCATCGTAGACGAATTGTCCGTATCCACGGTTGACTTGAACAAGACGGCTCAGTCGATGACTGTGATCGTCGACAAGACTAATGCCGAAGCCAACGCGGTGGCTGCCGCATCCGAAGAAGCGACGTCTAATGTGCAAACCGTTGCGGCGGCAACTGAAGAGATGTCCAACTCGATCTCTGAAATCAATGGTCAGGTGGCCGAGGCCAGCCAGGCATCCGGCAAGGCTGCGGACGATATAACGAAAACCACGGAACAAATGGCAAGGCTGTCAGAAACAGCCGACAAAATTGGTGAAGTTATTTCATTGATTGCGGGTATTGCCGAACAAACCAACCTGTTGGCCCTCAATGCAACAATTGAATCGGCTCGCGCCGGTGAAGCCGGAAAAGGGTTTGCCGTGGTGGCAAGCGAGGTCAAGGCGCTTGCCAGCGAAACAGGAAAAGCAACGGAAAGTATCTCTGAGCTAATTACCGAAGTGCAGAGCGAAACCGCTACGGCAGTGTCGGCCATCGATGACATTGGAACTGTCGTCAACCAGCTCAATGAAACACTGGGTGTGATCGCCGGGGCGATGGAAGAACAGGGTGCAACAACTCATGAAGTCTCCCGCAATGTTACCGATGTGGCGGCAGGAAATCAGGAAGTGTCACAGAGTATCAGCGGCGTAAACGATGCATCCCGTCAAACGGGTGAGATTTCAAAACAAGTGACCCTTGCGACCGACAACCTGTCACAACAGACAGACAGTCTTAAAACGCAAGTGACGCATTTCCTGGAGAGCATCAGAGCGGCGTAGGGTAGGCGTCGGATATCACTTTGTGGGGTCAATCTTTACGACCAGATCAGGAAAACTGTTGATCGCTTCATCAAGTGCATTCTGGGCATCGATATCCCGTACCCGCTCATCGAACTTTTCGGCGGGTCGGGTCGCATCGTCAACGCCCTGGCGCATTTTTTTGGACAGATCTTCGAGCGCCGCTTCTACACCGACCGACCAGTATTCAATTTCTTCTGCCAGATTATCATCGTTTGCAGCTTTGACTGGATCGTCGTCGAGCAAGTGATCGATATTCAGATTGAGCATATTTGAATTCTTTTCAGACATATCATCTCAAGTATTACGTCGTAATTTGTCAAATTTGCAGCAGATATTCGAATTAAGATTAATTGTTCACTTGGATTAAATTTTTTCTATATTATAGCAACCTTAGATAGAATAGTACTAATATACATTATTGTCAAAAATACATATAGGCATTACGCAACGACAACACAATGTCATCGACCGTCTTTGGTGCTCAAATTTGTGTAAAATGGTTCGACGGAAACACTTGAGCTCGGCCCATGGGACTGCAGATCTCTATTGCAATCGGCAGAAATGGGCGGAATTACGGCGTGCGTCGGTTATTTACTGCAACCCGGTTCTGTCTGCCGAAATTATTTTAAAAAAACCGTGACCGAGAACGGATTATTCGCGGACAACATCATCCTCTTCGATGTAGGAACCAGTTTGTATCTCTATCAATCGCGCCGGGACACGCCCGCGATTTGCCAGTTTATGTTTTGATCCCAACGGCACGAAAATAGACTGGTTCTCAGATAGAAGCTGTTCAATACCGTCAATAGTCACTTCCAGGGTGCCGTTAACGACGATCCAGTGCTCCGCCCTATGGAGGTGTCGTTGCATGGATAGACTGGCTCCAGGTTTGATCATGATGGCATGTGCCTTGAAGCGATCGCCGGCATTAATCCGTTCAGTCCAGCCCCAGGGTCGGTATCGTCGCCGGTGTTCCACTGTTTCCGGCCGGTTCACAGCATCGAGCATTTTGACGATTTCTTTAACGTCTTGCGCCTTGTTCTTGTGGGCAACGAGAAGGGCATCTGGGGTATTGATAATCATCACATCGTCAAGACCCAGAACAAAAACCGCAGCATCGTCGGATATCGACAGGCATTGGCCGCTGTCAAAGAAATGCGCTTCTCCCAAGTGGCTATTCTGATTGTGGTCTTTTTCCAGTGCCTCCCAGATTGCCGACCAAGACCCAAGGTCGCTCCATCCCGGATTCATGGGAATGCATGCAATTTCCGATATCTTTTCCATGATGGCGTAGTCGAAAGAAATATCCTGGATGGTTTTGAAGTTCTCTTCGTCCAGTCGCAGAAAATCAAGATCTTGTTTGGCGTGCTCAAGCGCTGCTTCGACGCCGCTCAGAACCTCTGGCGCGTGTTTCCTAAAAGCTGCCAGCATATGGCTTGCCGAAAAAAGAAAGATACCGGCATTCCAAACATGATTACCCTGGTCCAAAAACTTCTGCGCGTTGTGCGCGTTCGGTTTCTCTACAAAGGCCTCCACCGGTTTCACATCATCACCGGTGTCGCCAAGTCGAATATAGCCATAACCGGTATGCGGAATATCCGGGGTTATTCCGAATGTGACAACCGCTCCGCTCCGAGCAGTCGCTTCAGCTTGTGCGACGGCAGCTAAAAACGCGTCAGGGTCCGTCATCAGATGATCGGAGGGGAGCAGCAATACCAGTGCATCCGGGTCGTGAATTTCGGCCATCAGAGCCGCGAGCGCGGCCGGAGCCGCCGTATTGCGTCCGATCGGTTCAAGAACAATTGCCTGCGGGGGAATGGAAATCTCGCTGAGTTGTTCACCAATGAGAAAACGGTGTTCCTGATTGCTGATTACCAGGGGGGGAGCAAACATCTCACCGTCCACCCTCTTGCAGGTCTTCTGAAAGAGACTGTGACTTCCAAATAGTTTGAGAAATTGCTTAGGGCGCGCCCGCCGTGATAACGGCCACAGTCTTGAACCGAATCCGCCGGACAAAATGGTTGGAAATATCACGATAATATGTCCTGTACTGATGCCAATTCAGACCCGCTCATGCGGGTAGGG
This sequence comes from Stappiaceae bacterium, assembly GCA_039976075.1. Taxonomy (GTDB): domain Bacteria; phylum Pseudomonadota; class Alphaproteobacteria; order Rhizobiales; family Stappiaceae; genus JBDWFY01. The sequence continues at coordinate 117,345 of JBDWFY010000013.1, read as the reverse complement.
TATCGAGGTTTAGGATTTCATAACCATCTGGTCCAGCCTGAATAAGGCGGTAGGCGCCGTTTTCGATAACCAGGCAACTCAAGCGGTTTGTTGCAAATGCGCCGGTGTCTACATTGATGCGAAATGGTCGGATATCGATATGCTTCCTGGGTGTGTGGCCATGGACGACAACGGCACCAAAATCATAATCCTGTTTGAGAAAATCTCCTCTGATATGTATGCGGTCGTCATCGGTTTGTTGCTCGACGGGCACATTGGGTCGCAGTCCAGCATGGACAAATATATGGCCATGCTTCTCATGCTGATAGGGCAGGCTGGCGAGAAAGGCCAGGCGATCAGGCCCCAGCATACGTTCCAGATCAAAGCAGGTTTCAGATAAGGCATCGTGGGTGGCGTTTGCCGGGGGAGGCGTCAGGCCGAAGGAGCGCAACGTGCTTTGAGCACCGCAATGCTGCAACCAGAATCTGAGAACTTCAACGTCGTAACAGGCGAGCAGCAGAAGGTGCTCGTGATTGCCAGTCAGACAAATTCTTCGGTGGTGATCCGTACCTTGTGCCATCAGTATATCGATGACTTCAGCGCTGTTTTGCCCCCTGTCGACATAATCACCGAGAAAAATCTCCGTCGTATGTCGGACCGGGAATTCGGCTTCATACTCGGCAATGCCGTCCAGCAGGATCACCAGCAGGTCCGAGCGGCCATGGATGTCGCCAATCGCCACGACACGTTCGTCTTCGGGAAGCCGAGGCGCTGCAATTTCCGGTATCTGCCTTTTGGGCCTTTTCTTTTTAAATATTACCATGAACCGCAAGCACGCACCGGTGAAGGTGACGTCATCATGTTGATAGTTGATTTGCCGAAATCGTAATTTGGCAGATATCGGGCAATCTACAAGGGCTGTTGTTGCGTAAGCTTAATAGAGACGTCATTTGGAGAAAAGCGATGCGGATAATAGGTCAAAAATTACGCACTGCGACGATTGTGGGTGCCTTGCTCATGATGGTGCCCCAAGCCGCGCACGCAGAATTGCTGAACGGTGAGGGAATCAAAAGCCTGATCGTTGGTAGTCGGGTATATCTGAAAGTACCGCTGGGTGGTGAATTGCCTCTCCATTATCGTCGAAATGGCAAGGTGACGGGTGATGGGTCCAGTGCAGGCCTTGGAAAATATCTTGCGCCTAAGGAAACCGGCCGTTGGTGGATCGACGGCAATCGCATGTGCCAGCAATGGCCGACCTGGTACAAGGGGCGGGTGCTGTGTTTTACGGTTCAGGATCTTGGTGGCAGCCAGATAAAATGGAACCGCAATGACGGTAAATCCGGGATTGCTAGGGTAGGGCCGTGAATGCATTCACGAACCGCTTTTGAATTTATTGCTGGCTCCTGTTACGGACCGGTCGATACCCCATTTCCTGAAAACATGTTGAACGTATCACTTTTAAAAAAAAATATGTGAAGCCTCACACAGTCATGACCTTCAAGTCGTAGTAATTTCCTGGCACGAGTAAGAGCTGTTCGTTCAATTATTTGAATTGTTGATTGCCAAATACCGCAATTTTCATTGTTCACCAGGCTTGGGGTGGTCGGGAGACGTTGAGCTGTGTCTGATTATTTAATTCATTTGACGGTCCCGGAAAATCTCGTCTTTCTTGCTGCGGCAATACAGGCCGCCGCACTTTTATTCCGCGGTCAGATCAGAATCCGCGTTCTTCTATTGACGGGATCGGGCGTTTACTTGGCCTATTACATGTTGGCGGCAAAGGAACCGCTATGGGAAGCCATGATTGCGACGCTGGCGATGGCTCTTGCGAACATCTATGGACTGGTTGTCATGATGCTGAGCAACAAAATAAGGTCGATTCCCAGCCATCAGATATCGCTGTTCTCAATGTTTGACGGTGTTGAACCATGTGAGTTTCGAACGATGATGAGCCAGGGCGAAATTCAAAATGTACAGGTGGACAAGATCCTGACCACAGCCGGCGAAATGCCCGACAATCTCTATTTCGTGATCCATGGAGATGTCGACATCAATCAGGGATTGGGCTGGTTCCGGATGCCGGCGGGACATTTCATTGGTGAAGTCTCGATCATGCTTGGCACGACGGCTCCGGCGACGGTGTGTGTCCGCTCCGGTGCACAAGTCGTTGTCTGGCCGCGTGAAAAACTGATGGCCGGAATGGAGCGACATGTCAAATTGAAAGCTGCGATGACATCTCTGCTCGGCAGGGACATGGCTAGAAAAATTGCCGTTGGAAACAGTCATGGCAACACTGGAACAGCGACCGTAGTTCCGGCAGTAGCTAATCTCTATTAGCCATCAACGGCACCGGAATATGGGAGTATCGGCTCAAACTTCCGGTTAGACGACGACATCAAGTGCTTCTTGCTCTCCGACATTGAAAACACGTTTGTAGCGTTCAACTTCCGCTGCGGGGCCCATGGCCTTGTTGGGGTTGTCCGATAGTTTGACGGTCGGGCGCCCATTGACCGAAGACGCCTTGCAGACAAGGGAAAATGGCGCCAGCGCGTCGTTATTGACCAAACCTCTGAAATCGTTTGTCAACAATGTCCCCCAGCCGAAACTGACGCGGGCGCGGTCATTGAATTGCTTGTGCAACTGTTCAATTTGCTTCACATCCAATCCATCGGAAAAAATCAATCGTTTTTCTTTCGGATTTTCTCCCCGCTCCTGCCACCACTGCAATGCATATTCAGCAATTGTGGCCGGATCTCCGCTATCGACGCGAATTCCGGTCCAACCCGATAACCAGTCCGGAGCTCGCTGAAGAAATTCCGCGGTGCCGTAAGTATCCGGCAAAATAACGCGCAGGTTGCCTTCATGCTCCGATTGCCAATCCCGCAGTACCTGGTAGGGAGCATCCGACAGCTCCTTGTCGGTCTCCGCCAGAGCCGAATAGACCATTGGCAATTCGTGGGCATTGGTACCGATTGCCTCCAGCTCACGCCTCATGGCGATCAGGCAATTGGATGTGCCAACGAACTTGTCGCCCAGACCTTCCGTCATGGCTTGAACGCACCAGTCCTGCCATAGGAAAGAGTGTCGTCGACGTGTGCCGAAATCTGCTACATGCAGCGAAGGGATCTTGCGGAGTCTTTCTATCTTCTCCCAGATTTTCGTCATGGCCTGTGCGTATAGAACCTGAAGTTCAAATCTTCCCATGCCCTTGAGGACTGCCCGCGAGCGCAGCTCCATTAAAACGGATAACGCGGGGATCTCCCAGAGCATGACGCTTGGCCAACTACCCTCGAAGGTCAGCTCATATTGATCGCCATGGCGTTCCAGATGATAGGCAGGCAATCTAAGCTGTTCGAACCACGCCATGAAATCGGACCGAAACATGGATCGTTTCCCGTAGAACATGTTGCCGCGTAGCCAGGTGCTTTCACCGCGAGAGAGAGAAAGCGTGCGAATGTGATCCAGTTGTTCCCGCAATTCGCCTTCGTCAATCAAATCAGCCAGCGGCACATCCGATGATCTGTTGATCAATGTGAAGACAACATTGGCCGTCGGTTTGTTTCGGAATACAGATTGCGCCATCAACAGCTTGTAAAAATCCGTATCGATGAGAGAACGGACAATCGGATCGATCTTCCAATTGTGGTTGTAAACGCGGGACGCTATGTCGTTCATCTCTGGGGAAGCCTCAAAGTGTGCAATCGCTGCCAAATACTTAGAGCGTTTTCCAATAAGATGGAATAATCCGAACAACACGAATTCACACCGGATTCACTCAACCAGAGCATAACCTGATCTTCCCAAAAGTTGCAATTGTCCATCAAGATTGCGCTTTGGTGTGTCAAAACAATGCCAATTTCAGATCGCATTCGCGCCTTGTATTGCAGCGAACACTGGCCGTACTTCCGGGTGACAATCTCTGAGCTGTGTGGAGTGGGCAAAGTCAGATCCGGTCAAGCAGGACCAATAAATGCTCCCGTTCTGCCTGGTTCAATTTTGTCAGTGTCTTGTCAGATACTTCCTGAACACGTTCGGCCGCGTTATGCAGATGGACTTTGCCTTGCTCCGACAGACTGATAATCCGTCTCCGCATGTCTGTTTCCGATGGGGCGCTGTTTACACATCCTTTTTCACGCAATCTGTCGACAACGCCCTTGATCGTTGCCGCATCCATTGCAACCAGCCGCCCCAACTGATTTTGGGAAACGGACCCCTCTTCGGCGAGTTTTGCCAGAACGGTAAATTGCGCGGGCGTTAACTCCGGCACAACGGATGCAATAATCTCCAGGTATCGCTGATTGGCAATTCTCAGCTTGAAGCCGATTTGATCATCGACAGGGGAGCTTTCGTGATTGGTCATCTCTTCAAACCCGGTACTCAAAGTCATTGCCGTTGAGGTGGTCACATTTAATTGACGGGACATTGTCTTGAATCATTCGACACAGTCTATCCAGTTGTTTGATTCAGTTCCGAACCGCAAAAAGGGATCAAGCATTTGCTGGAGTTTACACCCCAAATTCGGTAACTTGAGATAAACGAGTAACCGATTTCCGCCATTTCTTCATCACGACTTCTAGCGATTCGTTCAACTCAACACCACCGAACCTGTACCTGGGCCATACCAAAGCGGACGGCGCCGATCACTATTTTGGTGCAGGCTTGGAAAACGCGCGTAAAATATCTGAGGGTGTCTAGATCTAATTCCTCAGAGTTGTCGATATCATTGGCGGCCTACAATGGCAGTTCATACGCCTATATTGGCGAAAAAGTATGAAAGTCGTAATTGATTGGTTATTCAATACGGTCGTCGGACTGAATGAAGGGCGTACTGATAGCTGTCGAGTGAACTAGGTGTTCTACTTATCGCTTCTAAGCACTGTCGCTGTTAAACTCGCTTTGAGGCAGGTGGCAATTTTGAATCTATCTACGCGAAAAAATGTACGGCTGCATCACCTTTCTGATTGCATCAAGGTAAGCACATGCAGCTAGTCAGATTTCAACGAAGTAAGCTGTGGCGCTCTTCACCAGGCTGTCTAATACGCCTGATAAAATAGATTTTAGGCGTAAAGCATGATTTACCTTTGGGGGGCTAGTTGGAAATAATAGGCACGGGCAGAGAGCTGCCAAAGAGAAGGGTGTTATCGTCAGATCTGGATAAATTATATAAAAGAGACGAGGGCTATTTTTTTTCTGTAACTGGCGTCGAAACTCGGTATTTTTGCGAGGATGAAAGTCAGATTGATCTCGCAACATCTGCTTCCCAAAAAGCTCTTTCAGATGCTGGGGTTTTGTCAGGCGATGTTGATTTGATCATCAGCGCTGCTGCGGTGCCTTACCAACCGATACCCGCCACAGCACCTGCTGTGCAGTATGCACTGGGAGTTGCCGATGGTGAATGTTTTTCGCTGGATATCAATTGCACCTGTTTGGGCTTTGCAGCAGCATTGCAATTTGCTGAAAGCATGTGCCGAACTGGTAAATATCAAACTATTTTAATCGTCTCATCTGAAGTCGCATCAAGGGCTTTGCCTTGGACAACGCAGCCACAAGTTGCAGGGTTATTTGGCGATGGTGCAGCAGCCTGTGTTGTTCGCCAAAGCGACAGCAATGACTGTTTTGTAGCAGATTTTGCAACCTATCCTTCAGCTTATAATTCCTGTTCGCTTGCTGCAGGTGGTACTCGTTTCGATTTTGAAGAACAATTTGCGCTCTTTTCTGCCCACAGTCGTTTCACAATGGATGGAAAAGAGCTGTTTCGATTGACAGCAAAACATTTTGCCAAATTTGTGCAACGATTATTGAAGAAAGCAGGAACAACGCACACGGGTATTGATCGGGTAATTGCCCACCAGGCAAGCCCCGGTGCTTTGGCGCATATGACTAAACTGTGCGGTTTTGAACAAGAGCAGGTGATCAATATTGCATCCCAATTTGGCAATCAAATTGCCGCTTCAATTCCCTTCACACTGGACTATGTGCGTGAACTCAAGTTGCTGGAACGCGGCGATCGAGTATTGATGCTGGGAACGTCTGCTGGCGTTTCCTTCGGTGGTATTGTGATGGACTTGTGAGCAAATGAGTACCGTATTGGTGACGGGTGCAACTGGTTTTTTGGGAGGTGCTTTGGCGCGCCGTCTGTATAATAGTGATTTCCAAGTTCTGGCAACAGGTCGCAATCGGCAAGCTCTGACCGCATTATCGCTTCCCGCCTCAAACAAAATTACGTGTGATTTTTCAAAACCCTTGCCGGCTGAAATTCAAACCCATTTTAACGATGTTGATATAATTGTTCATTGCGCTGCGCTGTCTTCTGCATGGGGGCGTGATGCCGATTTTTGGGATTCCAATGTACTTGCCACTGAGCAGCTGCTGACAATCGCAAGATCAATAAATGTAGATCACTTCATTCACATTTCGACTCCTGCTGTATATTTTAAATTTGAAGACCAATTTGATGTGCGAGAGACGAGGGTCTTACCGAGTCCGGTCAACGCCTACGCCCGCACGAAAGCAGTCGCTGAAGAGCGTGTATTGGCGAGCGGGGTACCTGCAACAATTATGCGCCCGCGCGGTATTTATGGTGTTGGAGATTCAGCCCTTATGCCACGTCTGTTGCGCGCTGCACAAAGTGGTCCACTGCCTCGATTTCGCAACGGTAGTGTTCGAACCGATATCACTCATATTGATGATGTTGTGGATGCTATCATTGCTGCATTCAAAGCCAAACGAACAGCAATTGGTGAGGTATTTAACGTCTCAGGGGGCGATGCAATTCCAATCGTTGAAATTGCTGAACGTGCGTGTTCAGCGTATGGAACAAATGTGCGATGGCGTGACTTGCCCGTTGGGATAGCCCTTTTATTGACGAAGATGAATGAAAAAGTAGCGCGTCTGCGAAAGGAGCAATCGGAGCCGCGGATAACAGCTTATGGTTTGGGTGTTTTTGCGTATAGTCAAACACTTGATATTTCGAAAGCACGAACATTGCTTGATTGGGTTCCGAAAGTTTCTTTCGATGAAGGTCTGCGGCGCACGTTTCAGCATTTTGATAAGTTGAACAACGATGGCGCCTAGTCCGGCCTTTTTTACCAGCTCAATCTTGCCGGTGCGAGAGAAGCTCGTTTTAAAAAGAGGCCGAACCTGCCACATTCCGTTACGAGTGCGCATCGGTTACTTTTTTAACGCAAAACTTGGCCACACGCTTATTGATACTGGTTACAGCCCCTTAGTAATTAATCCGAAAACGAGTGAATTGCTTCTTCGAACTTACAAAGCCCTGCTTAAGCCTCAGATCATAAATCCAGATCCAATAAAGAGTGGCCTGTCGCGCTTGGGCCTCGCTAGAGAGGATATAAATACCGTCGTCATTACGCATTTTCATGCGGACCATATCGGCGGACTGCTGAGCCTGCCTCAAGCCAACATTATCTGCTCTGCGGCGGCGTGGACCAGCGTTCAAGCAAAGGGACGGTTAGCGAACGCTATTAAAGGCGTATTCCCGAGTCTGATTCCGGATGATCTGGAGAAGCGGATGCAATTTTCCGAGGATGCAAGGCACCCGATAGTTGAAACAAGGCTGGGCCGAGCGAACGATATTTCAGGCGATGGCTCTGTTTTATGTGTCGATCTACCCGGTCATTTGGAAGGTCATATCGGCCTGTACTTTCCTCAATCTGAAGATGATTTTCTTTATGCGACTGATGCACAATGGCTGCTTCAATCTGTGGTGGAAAACCGTCCCCCCGGTTTCCCGGCAAGTCGAACTTATCACGACCAAAATGCAGCGTTGGAAAGCATGAAACGCATTCTAGAATTTCTTGAAAACGGGGGTCACGTGATGTTGTGCCACGATCCAAATATTCAATCGCGTGATATAGATGGTGACGTGACGGGGGAGGATTTGGCTTGAGCGGACAGTCCGGCATTCTGACGGCGCTCGCATCCTATGCCAGGGTTCGCCTTTTTCCGCACATTCATCGAAACAGATCTCATTTGGAATCCTGGCAAAAAAAGCGTCTCTCCAAATGGCTTGCCAATGATGTTGTAAAAACTGAAGCATTCCAGCACTTGGCTGGCGCTAACCCGGAACTTAGCCATCTTCCAATAATGGATAAAGCTGATCTGATGGAAGATTTTGCTCGGTATAATATAGCAGGCGTTACCAACGAGATAGGGTGGGCTGCGTTTGATCGAAGCAAACAGTTCAGCACTTATACGGTTGGTGCAAGTACAGGCACAAGTGGAAACCGGGGACTATTCGTCATATCGCAGCGCGAAAGATTTGCCTGGTTGGGCGCAATATTGGCAAAGGCTTTGCCTGAGGTATGGCGCTACCGTGACCGTGTCGCAGTACTACTTCCGATCAGTACACCACTATATGAAAGTGCGAACGAAACGCGGTATCTGACGCTGAAATTTTTCGATATTTCAGCACCTTTGGAAAGTTTTGTTGCTGACTTGGTACATTTCAATCCAAGCTTATTGATCGCGCCACCACGTGTCTTGCGAATGCTCGGCGAAATGGACATTGATCTATCGCCAAGGCGAATATTTTCAGCAGCTGAAAAATTGGATACGTTTGATCGTGCGATCATTGAAGCCAGGTTTGGTGAAATACTGAGCGAAATCTATATGGCGACAGAAGGGCTGTTGGCTGTTTCCTGTTCTCATGGACGCTTGCATTTGAGTGAAGACTGTATGCACTTTGAGTTAGCGAAAGAGGTAAATGGACTTGTTTCTCCAATAATCTCAGATTTTAGCCGTAAAACACAAATCATTGTGCGCTACCGAATGAATGATTTGTTGCGCATGGATCGCGAGTTGTGTCCTTGCGGTTCACCATTGCGAGTGGTCAGCGAAATTGTTGGAAGAATGGATGATGTTCTGCAATTTGATGGGACAGCCGAACAGTTGGTTGAAATCACGCCTGATATTGTGCGGAATGTCATCGTGGATGCCGATAGAAGTATTGAAGATTTTCGATTGATTCAGATAGGTCGGCGAAAACTGGAACTGCATTTACCTGCCAATTGTTCAACACAAACGGTTGCGAGAGTTAAAGAAAAACTGAAAGAGACACTCGCGATCCATCACGCTGAAGTGCCGATTGAAATAGAGCATAAGGACCACCTCCCGGAAGATGAAAGCGGCAAACTGCGCAGGGTGGAGCGTCGATGTTCCTGAGCGACAAATCGGCCAAGGACTCCGCTCGAATTTTGATTACCGGAGGACGTTCCCCAGCTGCTTTGCATGTAGCGCGACTGCTTGCCGATGGTGGGTGTTATGTGATTATCGCTGACAGCATGCGTTGGCCGATCAGTGCAAGGTCGCGAGCATGTCATTCATATCATTACATTTCTTCGCCTGTAACCGATTCGGACCAATTTGCCGTCGATATTTCCAACCTTGTTGATATTCATGCAATTGATTTGGTTGTGCCAACATGTGAAGAGATTTTCCATCTGGCCATGTTGTGGGCTAAAGTGAAAATGGGAGCAAAATTATACGCACCTCCGTTAAAAAAACTTGCGCAGGCGCACAACAAGTTTGAATTCATCCAGCAAGCATCAAAGTTCGGATTGCAGACGCCAGACACTCGGTTGTTATTGTCGCCTGAAGACATTGGCGAAGAAGACTGTAATCGGGTTTTAAAGCCCGTGTGGTCACGTTTCGCCAGTAAGGTTTTGCTGCGGCCTCGCTATGAGCAGTTACGAAAAATTCAACCCAGCATGTCCATACCCTGGGTGTCGCAAGAACGAATTGAAGGCCGCGAAATTTGTGCTTTGGCATTTTGCAATCAAGGCGCAGTTCTCGGCCAATCGGCCTATCAACCTCTCTATAGAGCGGGACAAGGGGCCGGCATTTTTTTTGAGCCTTTTGAGTGCGGCGCGGTGGCTGATTTTGTCGCAACATATGTGAGGCGTACTAATTGGACCGGGCAAATTTCGTTCGACTTTATGCAGGAGGAGCAGGGGGATATTCTACCGCTGGAGTGCAATCCACGCAGTACCAGCGGTGTGCACTTCTTTCTCGACTCACACTCGTTTGCAGTTGCTTTGCTGGATGGGAAGGGACCGATGGAAGTCAGCATCAAGCGTCCGCAAGCAATCAAATTCGCAATGTTGTCCTACGGGATTTTGCAGGCGGTTCGGGCGGGTCACATTGGCGCATTCATTCAGGATTATCAAAGAAGTGTAAGCGCGTTGAGTTGGGCTGGTGATGCAAAGCCAGCCATTTCTCAATTTATACCGATTGGTGAAATTGTTATGCGGGCGGTCAGGCACCGTTGCAGTCTAACTGACGCAACCACAAGAGACATACAATGGGATGGACCAGGCGCATGATGAGTATTCAGAAACGCACATTGAGTACAGCGGCGTACCCGCCAAACTTTGGTGTTCTCTTGATTTCTGTGTTGGTAAATACTTCATCATTTTCTAAAAAACGCACCAATTCATATCGAGGATAAACGTGGAAATAGGACAGATTTTTACGCAACCGCTCACGTATCCAGCCTGGCCAGTCGTCCATGGTGGAAAAATCTGCAGTGACGATAGCACCACCATTTTTTCTGCATGCATTGGCCGCGACGCGGAGGAGGTCTTTCCAATTGGGAGTCATCGAGAGACTATAGGAAAATAGAAACGAACAGGATTGATTTGTATTATTAGAGTAGCTCAAAAAATCCTGACGTTTGATTTCAATCTGTTTGTGCAACTCGGCGGCACAGATTCTTGCCTGCGCATAACCGGTCATCTCCAGGGAGACGTCAAAACCGGTAAATTTTATATTTTTTCCCGATGGCGAAGCGGCCATGAGAATGAGGTTACGGCCTGTTCCGCACCCAACCTCACAAATAAGAGGCGTTCCATTTTTAAGTGCATCTTTACGCGCTTGGGCGCGGCCAGCCAAGAATGTTGGACGTGAGATATCGTACACATGCTTCATGTGCCGATATGTCCTATCCATCAAAATCCCATGCTCATGAAAGGAAAACCGGCGCAAAGATTCGGGTTTTGATTCTTCGGGTTTTTTCATTTCAGTATTATCTAGCATCTGAAAACTCATACAACGCAAACGGATTTGGGCCAACATGACCAATGATTCAGCCGCTGAAAAAAATAATCTAGTTCCAAACCAGTGGTATGCGATTGCGCGGTCAATTGACGTCAATAAAAAGCCAGTGCGCGTTGTTTTGGATAATGTGCCCTATGTTCTTTTTCGTAGTCACGGCAAAATATCGTGCCTTCATGATGTTTGCCCTCATCGTTTTGCCCGACTGTCCAGCGGCAAAATCGTGGGCGACAGAATTCAGTGTCCGTATCACGGCTGGCAATTTGATGGCAAAGGCTATTGTACTCACATTCCAATTCACACCGGGAAAGTACCAATGCGGTACGTCCGAACACTTACCGCGTGCGAAAGCAACGGTTTGATTTTCGTTTCCCAATCACCGCAAGAAGGGTTTGAACCATACCGCCCCACTTGGGATGGACGCCCATTTGTTCGTGCCATTATTAAGAATGAAACGAAAACAAGCCTGGCAAACGTCGCAGAAAATGTACTCGATCCAACCCATACATTATTCGTTCATAAGGGGATTATGCGCGGTATGAGCGCAAAACGATCCGCGGTGGATATTACAGTAACCAGATCTACAGGATTAAACGGCCAGCGTGTTGATGTGCGCTTTGATGGTGAGGAAAGACAAAATGGCTGGCTGAGTCGACTGCTTGAAGGCAAACGCAGTCGAAGTACGGGCATGTTCATCATGCCGGGTATTGTCGAACTGGAATATTGGTCTGCTGATCAATTAACCTTAGTGACTACGCTCTATTTTACGCCCATCAATGAATTTCATCAACTAGGGTTTGCGGTGCTTACCGGAGCGAAAAATTACGGATTGGGTTACTTGAAGAAAATGGTATTTGTGCCAGCTATGCGGCACGTCATCGAACAGGACCGTACAATGATGGATGAATCTCAAGCCAATTGGGAAGAAAATAATCAACCCACGCGCGCAATATCTCCTACCGATTTTATACGAAGGAGCATTGAAGATATTCTGCAAGGAAAAAGCATCTCCACGGAGAATGAGAAATCAACATTTCATTTCATGCTTTGATTTAGAAAAGATGGAGTGCTTACAGTTGAGTTTGTAAATAGCGCATCAATCCAATCATTAACGGCAACAGTGCCGACAAATTTATAAGGTGGTCCAGTAGTGCTCCGATATCGGAGCCTCAGACCCGACACAACGCAATTGCATGGATTGCGCTTTCAGGCCCGTCTTTATTCTGGGCAAAATCACCATTTGCGCTTGGTGCGCCACCGAAATTTCATTTTTGGGTGGTTGCATTTGAATTTTGTATAAATATTTGAATAATATAACAAAATATGGTGACCCCGACTGGATTCGAACCAGTGACCCTCAGATTAGGAATCTGATGCTCTATCCTGCTGAGCTACGGGGCCGTATCGGAGCGGGTTTATCATGTTTGTCATCACGATGCATCCCTCAGTTGCTTGTAGTCCGTTCGCGGAGTGGCTTGGTCGGTTTGGTGCGGATTGCGCCGTAGTTGCACTGTAAATATTAAAAGTCGTTTAGATTGTATTGCGTTGTTGCGCGCCGACGGAATTTTAGACTAATAAGCGGGCATGAGCACTGATTGGTTATTTGCCGGCAGCAGGAGAAGTGCGGCATATTTGTCTTATCTGTTGGTAAGTGTGTGTATTGCGCTTTCGGACCAAGCTTTTGCCGCGAAACTGCCGCAAGTGTGTCACATGGATAATGAACAGGAAGCGGAAATAGTCGCGATTACCGACTTCCTGGATCTTAAGCTGAAACAGGGTACATTGGTGCATCTGGCAGATATAGATTTCCCTGGTGGGCGGAAGGCAGCGCGGCAATATCTGGCCAATAACCTTCTCGGTAAAACGGTGACCCTTCGCGGCGCAAGCGACAAAACGGATCGCTGGCGGCGCAAGTCAGCGCATGTCGTCGTTCAAGCGTCGGGTGACTGGTTGCAAAGCGATCTGATCGAACTCGGGCTGGCCCGCGTGCGGCCTCAAATGGCGAGTAAAAACTGTCTCGATTCGCTGTTTCAGAACGAAAAACGGGCACGACGCGCGAACAAGGGCATCTGGCAATCTGATCACTTCCGTAGAATTGCTGTTGAACACGCCGGTTCAGATCGTTATGTCCATAACCAATATGCTGTTTTTGTTGGAAAAATCGTGTCAGTTGGCGAGACTGAGAGATGGCGATATCTGAACTTTGGCCGAAACTGGAAGACCGATTTCACCGTGAGGATCAATCGACGGTCAAAAAACGTGATTGGGACGATCGAGAAGGAAGCTGATATGGTGCCCGGTAATGTTGTAGAGGTTAGGGGCATTGTGCGGAATCACGATGGAGGAGAGGTGGATGTACATCATCCAGCTCAATTGCAGATTCTAAAAAGACGAGAAGCGACTTGGTGAATACGCGGCACTCGATCCTGTCTGCCATGGGGCTGTTTTTGCGCCGATCGTTAGCGATTCCGGTGGTGCTTCTGCTCGCCGGTTGTCAGCTGGTCCCGGACGGGGAAGTGTCCGTTGGCACGATTCCCAGACCTTCCGAACTTTCCAGAGAGGATGCGATAGGCGCACGGGAACATCCGCGCGTCGTGGCTTCCTACGGGGGCGTGTACAAAGATTCCAAGGCTGAAAAAGCCATTGCGCGGGTTGTCGGCAGACTGGTTGCTGCGTCGGATGACCCATCGCAGTCTTATCGAATCACAATCTTGAATTCTCCGACTGTAAATGCTTTCGCCCTTCCAGGCGGCTATCTGTACATTACCCGCGGCCTTCTTGCTTTGGCGAATGATTCATCGGAAGTGGCAGCGGTGCTGGCGCATGAAATGGGTCATGTGACGGCAAGGCACGCCATAGCCCGGCAGCAGCGTGCTGAGGCTGCAGCTCTGGTCAACCGTGTCGTGACAAGTGTGGTGGAAGATCCGTCGGCGGCAAAAAACGCTGTTAAATCGAGTCAGATTTCATTGGCACGCTTTTCTCAGGCTCAGGAGCTTCACGCCGATACAATCGGGGTCAAGACGTTGGCTAAAGCCGGATTTGACCCATATGCGTCCGCACGTTTTCTCGATTCCATGGGGCGATATGCGGCTTTTGTTACCGCAGGTGGCCAAACCGGCGGTCCGGAAGATTTTCTTGCTTCCCACCCTTCCACCCCCGAACGTGTTGTGCTGGCTCGAAAAGCGGCCCGCGAATATGGTGCACCTGGCATCGGAGATCGTGACCGGGACGCATATCTGAAAAATGTCAGCGGTATGCTCTATGGAGACGATCCGCTTGAAGGATTTGTGCGGGGGAGGTCGTTTCTCCACAAGGCGCTGGGGATAGCATTTACCGTGCCGCGCGGATATATACTTGAGAATTCCCCCGAAGCGGTTATGGCCAGCAATACAGACGGTGCAGCATTGCGCTTCGACGGCGCAGATCTAGGACGGGACCAATCGCTTGAAGGTTACGTGTCCAGTGGATGGATCAATGGCCTGGTGCAGGATTCCTTGCGGAAAATCACCGTCAATGGATTGCCTGCCGTCACCGCCTCAGCAATTGCGGATGGCTGGTCCTTCCGGATTGCCATCATCCGTGTAGGACAGTCTGGTTTCCGGTTTATTGCCGCCACACGGCGACCGAGTGCCGGTTTCACCCAGTCATTTGAAGAAACTGTGAAGAGCTTTCGTCAATTGACGCCGACGGAGCAGGCACGGCTCAATCCGCTGCGCATTCGGCTTGCCAAAACGCAAGCCGGAGACACGCCAACTATTCTGGCGCGCAAAATGACCGGTATTGAAGCGTCACGGCGACTGGAACTTTTTGCCATTCTGAACGGTATAAAAACAACGGACCGTCTTCCGGCCGGTACCCTGGTGAAGGTCGTCGTCGAATAGAAATTTGACCGTTTTGTTCTATAGCGGCCAAACTTCTTATCGCCTCAACCGTACTCCGAGAAATTACGGTAGCTGGAGCTCCGGATATTCGGTCCGCAAACGTGCGGCAGGTTAACGTGCTGGTAGAGCGTGTGGGTGATCTTTCACCAGGGCATCACGCAGCTTCTCGAGAGCCCTGCTTTCAATTTGCCGAACGCGTTCTTTTGATATTCCCAATTTGCGTCCCAGGGACTCAAGCGTTGCGCCTTCTTCAGTGAGGCGTCTTTCTTTCACGATACTGAGCTCTCTGTCATTCAGCACGGTCATGGCTTTCGTGAGCCATGAATGACGTCTTTCTGTATCAATCGTTGCCTCGACAACTTCATCCTGTAGCGGGCGGTCGCATGTCAGGAAATCCTGTCTGTCGGAACTCGTCCCCTCGCTGTCGGAAAGGGGTGCATTGAGAGATGTGTCCGGAGCAGACAGCCGGGAATCCATCATTGCGACATCGGCCGTCGATACGCCCAGCGTTGCAGCGATGTTCTCATGCATCTCACCTTGCAGGCGTGCTTCGCCGTCTTGTGCCAGCTTTGCACGCAAGCGACGGAGGTTGAAAAATAATGATTTTTGGGTCGAGGATGTTCCGCCCCTGACAATCGACCAATTGCGTAAAATGTGGTCCTGAATGGATGCACGAATCCACCAGGTTGCATAAGTGGAAAAGCGTACTTCCCGCTCCGGTTCAAAGCGGGCAGCAGCCTGCAACAAACCGACGTGTCCTTCCTGGATCAGGTCGCTCATGGACAGTCCGAAAAACCTGAATTTTGCTGCAATCGCGATCACCAGGCGCATATGCGCGGAACACAGGCGGTCGAGCGCCACCTCATCTTCTTCGTTGCGCCACCGGACGGCAAGTTCACGTTCTTCCTCGCGTGTCAGATAGGGCGCTGCCATTGCCTTTTTGACAAATTGGCGCCGCGTGCTGATCGGCCTTTCCATAACACGCTCCTCTTTTTCATCGGTATGCATTCTTCGCAGCTTGATTTGACAGATCTTATAGGGAGTGTCAGCTGCGAAACTACCTGTCACTCAATATGTGTACGCACGGACGGCTACACTAGATCAGCCTGCCCGGAATCTGGAATCATTCAATTCAATAAAACGTGATTACAATATGCATGTTTATAACGAAAAAAAACCGGCCAGAAAATGGCCGGTTTTCATTTTTGTATTCAAACCGAAATTCAATCTGCCTCAAATACTGTCGGCAGATGTGAAATCAGGCTGCGGCTTCCTGCGATTCGCCATCTTCGCCCGGCTTGCCGCCACGGCGCGGTGATTTCGCAAGATTTTGTTCAATTTGGCGCACTGCCTCGGTTTCAGACACTTTCTCAACCGCGGCCAATTCTCTGGACATACGATCAAGCGCAGCTTCATACAGCTGACGTTCTGAGTAGGATTGTTCGGGCTGAGTGTCGGACCGATAGAGATCGCGGACGACTTCAGCGATTGAAATCAGGTCACCAGAGTTGATTTTCGCCTCATATTCCTGAGCACGCCGGCTCCACATGGTGCGTTTTACCCGTGCGCGACCCCGAACTGTCTCAAGCGACTTCTTGATCAGGGTGACATCCGAAAGCTTGCGCATTCCAACAGAGGCGATTTTAGCAATCGGCACGCGCAACTTCATTTTGTCCTGCTCGAAATAGACGACAAGCAGCTCCAGCTTGTGTCCGGCAACTTCCTGCTCTTCAATTGCAGTAATTTGACCAACACCGTGTGAGGGATAAACAACATGTTCGCCGGTTTTGAAACCTTGACGCTGCGCGGTCTTCTTGACATTCGTGGCCATACGCTTCCTAAACTCCTGCGCAGTTGCCGTTTCATGTTCATGAAACGGTTTTATGCATGATCGCTCTACGGAACGGCCATGCTCAATTGTTATGACGCAAAAAGAACCCCGGGCTGCATCAGCCTACAGAGACGATTTTGCGCTGTGAGTTGATCAGTCGAATGATTTCCACGCACCAGTTGGAAACTGTCGATTACAGACGACGAAAGGGTACACTTCCTGATTAGGAACTGTGTGCATAGAGCAACCTCGTTGGGAGGACATAACTGGCGCGTCATTCGACGATTTCCAATATATATCACAAATAATCAGGAATTAAAAGAGTTTAGGGGTAAATTACGGCGCAACAAAGGCCCCGGTAGCGGTTGTTGCCATTACCGGAACGTTAAAATTTCACAATTTTTTTTGTATGGTTAATCGCCAGTCCCAGGTTTATCTGAGAAATACTTTTCAAATTTACCGGCAGTACCGTCGAAAGTTTCCGCGTCCGGCATTTGTTCTTTTTTGACCGTGATGTTGGGCCACTTTTCGGCGAATTCCGTATTGACTTGCAACCATTTTTCCAGGCCCGGTTCAGTGTCAGGCAAAATGGCTTCAGCGGGGCATTCCGGTTCACATACGCCGCAGTCAATGCACTCGTCCGGATGGATGACAAGCATATTTTCACCCTCATAGAAGCAGTCTACGGGGCAAACTTCAACACAATCGGTGTATTTGCATTTAATGCAATTGTCGCTGACAATATATGTCATCTTTGCGGTATCTCCAAGAACCCGGATTGTTCCCGCCAGACCAATCGGGTGAAAAGCGGCGCGTTGGTGCGCCGGACGGTTGCCTACCTGTTTTGCGGCATCAAAGCAAGGGGGGAAAAAGGAGGTGGGTCAATCGGGCTCATTTTGCCTGAATTGATCTGTTTGCCGTCGTTCCTTCTTGGTCGGACGACCGCTCCCTGGAAGACGTTTCGCCGGTTCAGGTGAACGTTGAGGCCGTGGAGGCGGCGGTGGGCTGAGATCTTCATAAAGAGTGCGAGCTTCGGTCGCAGGACCTCGGCGGGTTCCCGATTCCAGTACGTGCAGGACCAAAACACGTCTTTCCAGTGCGATGGTCAAGACATCGCCGATTTTGATCTGATGGCTTGCGCTTGTAATCTTGTCTTTATTGACGCGAACCCGCCCACCTGTGGCCAGTTTTTGAGCCAACGTCCGCGATTTCGTGACCCGCGCATACCAGAGCCATTTATCTATCCGCTGACGTTCGGTATCCAAAAAACTGTCCGATCTATTTTTTGTTTGGTGATTTCTCCAGGTCTTTCTTCAGTGCTGCCAAAGCTGCGAAAGGCGAATCGGGATCTATTCTCACCGGTTTATGCTGCGGCTTTCCCTGCGGTTTTCCGTGCATCTTGTTGTGAGTCTTTCCCGGGCCTTTGCCTCGACCGCCAACAGCTCCGTCTTTCTGTTGTCCCTTGTGCCGTCCACCCGGTCCGCCGTGATTGCGGGCCTGACCATGCAGTTTCAAATCCTTGCCACGCTGGCCATCTTTTCTGGCTTGGGGACGTTGGCCGTCACGACGGCCCCGTCGCTCAGGACGACCCGGGCGCCAAATCTCCAGGAATTTTGGTTCCTCTGCTTCTGTTTCCGGCGCTTGGGCCTCCGCCGATTCTGATGTCGCACTGCTGTCCGGCTCGGCTTTCGTACTGTCCTCGGCGCTTGCCTGCGTCCCATCGGATATAGTGTTTTCAGGCGCGGCCTCTTCCGAGTTGGCAGGTGTTAACTCAGTTTCCTGCGGACCTGACGACACTTCTTCGTTCGCCGGCTGTTCTGCGGTAACCGTATCGGATGGAACCGCAACGCCCTTCTTTTCGTCTTCGGTGACTGTCTCAGAAGCAGCTACTTCTGATTTATCCGTTGCCCCATCTTTTTTCTCCGGCGCTGTTTCCGGCGGCAACTCCCGCCGTTCAAGACGATATCCCAGTGACTTCAGGATTGACGCAAAAGCATCTCCCGAACAGCCAAGCAGTGATGTCATGGCGACCGTGACAGTAAATCCGCCCCCCTGGGCGATTGCGCCTTCGGGTGCTTCCGTCGCACCTTCAGCTTTTCGCCAGGAAATTAATGGTCGGATCAAATCGGCCAGACGTTCCAGAATGTCGATGCGAACGGCGCGTTCACCGCAGATCCGAAAGCCGACAATTCGGTAAAGTTCCGGCTTGATCGCGCTGTCGACGGGAATCGATGTCCTGCCTGAGGCGGAAAGTTGTGGGAGCTCGGAAAGGCCGGGCATGGAGAAGTCGCCATGTTTCAGTGCCCATAACATGGCAATCAGCTGGCTTGGCGCAGGTTTGAGCAAGGCCGGAACATAAATGTGATGGGCGCCGAACCGCACACCGCATTTCCGCAAAGAGCCTCGCATCGTTTGATCAAGCTGGCGAACATCTTCTGCAACTTCCTGACGCTCGACTATACCTAGTTTTTCAACCAGTCTAAACGCCATGCCTCTGGAAAGGCCTTCAAATTCTGCCTCATTCTGAAGATCGTTCAGCGGTTTGAGCAAGGTTTCGATATGGCTGTTGATCCAAAGTTCGATCCGATGCTGAACCTTTTCTTTTGCCGGTCCGTTGAGTTGCTCATCCGCTATGAGGTAAAATCCCGGTGTTAGCGGTGTATCCCCTTCAATTAATTTGGCAATGGATTCACCAACCCAGCGAATGCTGCCGTCAGAAGACAGCACAAAGTCCTCGTTTGGCGCTTTGGTGATCTTTTCGGCACGCGCTTCCAGCTCGCTTGCGAGAGCTTTCATGGCAGCGCCGCGAACAGCTTTTTCGTCCTGGCCTTCGGCTGAGGCATCGGGCGCAAACCGGAAACCATGCAAATGGCCGATGTGCTGTCCTTCCACAAGCACGTCACCGGTAGGCGTGATTTCCGCTTCCATCATTGCATTCTCTCTCAAACGTCTCATCAATACGCTGGTCCGACGATCCACAAATCGTTGTGTCAAACGTTCGTGAAGTGCGTCAGACAAGCGGTCTTCTATAGCGCGCGTCTGCTCTTGCCAATAGCGTCGATCACTAAGCCAGTCACCGCGATTTGCAACAAATGTCCACGTTCTTACATGGGCGATCCGGTTAGCCAGCGTATCAATATCGCCATCAATGCGGTCTGCAAACGAAATTTGCTTGCTGAACCAGTCTTCCGGAACAGCCCCTGAGGTGGCCAAATGAGTGAAAATCGTACTGACCAGTTCGGCATGGTTTGCAGGCGCGATTTTTCGGTAATCAGGAATTTGGCAAACATTCCAAAGCAGCCGGACAGTCTCCTCGCTCGTGGCAAGATCACGAATGTCGGGATCCTTGGCGGCAAATTCAAGCGACAGGACATCCTGCGCGCCCGGCGCCCGTGTCAGTCCCGTTTCTGTCGGTACCACATCCAGAGATTTTTTCAGGGTCTGAAGATCGGAAAATTCAAGATGCGCGTTGCGCCACTGAATGACTTTTACCGGTTCGAATTGATGGGTTTCCACCGTTTCTACCAGTTCGTCTGCGAATGGATCGACACGACCGGTCACTCCGAAGGTGCCGTCTCGCATGTGACGGCCTGCTCGTCCGGCAATCTGACCGAGTTCGGCCGACGTGAGTTGACGGTACTGGTAGCCGTCAAATTTCCGGTTTCCTGCAAAAGCAACATGGTCGACATCCAAGTTGAGGCCCATCCCGATGGCATCGGTGGCGACAAGAATGTCGACATCTCCTGACTGAAACAATTCAACCTGGGCGTTGCGGGTCCGTGGACTGAGCGAGCCAAGCACCACAGCAGCACCGCCTCTCTGGCGCCTAACCAGTTCAGCGATGGCATAGACCTCGTTGGCTGAAAATGCGACGGCAACGGAACGAGGAGGCAGGCGGGTTATTTTTTTCGATCCGGCGTAGGACAGGACCGACATGCGCGGGCGCGTAACGACATTCAACCCGGGTAGAAGTCGCTCCAGCAAGGTTCGAACCGTCGCCGCACCCAATAACAATGTTTCATGCATGCCCCGCACATTCAGGATTCGATGGGTAAAAACATGCCCTCGCTCCAGATCGCCTGCGAGCTGCACTTCGTCAATCGCAACAAAGTCTGTTGACACTTCAAGCGGCATGGCTTCAACAGTCGAAACCCAATATCGTGGTTCGGGAGGAATGATCTTTTCCTCCCCCGTCACCAGGGCGACGGCATCTGTGCCGATCTTTTCGGCAATCCGGCCATAAACCTCTCGCGCCAGCAGGCGAAGAGGGAGGCCGATCATTCCGGTTTCGTGACCGAGCATGCGCTCAATCGCAAGATGTGTTTTCCCGGTGTTTGTCGGACCAAGAACAGCCGTAACCGTTCGGCTCCGTGCAGCCGGAGGAAGAGGAAATTTCAAATGAGTTGTCATGAAAATGGCGTTTGTCTGAGACCTGTCTTTGCGCGTTTCAGGTTTAGCAGGTGGCCGGGCAAATGACGTTGTTCGCTTGCTCTAGCATACCTGAGCATTCCTGCGAATGCTCTTTTTTGTTATGGCGTGTATTCAAGGCAGAATAGTGCAGAGACGGTATTTTTCCCAATCAAAAGAACGACTCCTGAACAAATGCAGACCGAATCGCTGACGTCGGGTGATTCAGGTTTCGTTCTCTACGACATATCGACATTAGAAGCCGCGAATATACAAAATCATGAATCGTTTCAGAATCTTAACCAATGAGGTGAGTGAATTGGACTCCGCAGGAGAAAAAAAGCAAGCGTAAAAATATAATTACCAGACACAATTTTTTAGTTCCGGCAGCGGGTAACACGGGTCGAAACCGGGAACACACAATGGACGAATCACTGACCTGGAGGCATTCCTGTTTTGATCTCACTGTATGAGGTATCACAGATTCCATCCTGCACCAGATGAAGGGGTGTCTAGATTGCCTCGAATTTCGGTTTAACGGGATATGTTTACGGTTGTGTGCCAATTTGATCCGATCGCCTGGAATAGATATTGAGACCAGACGTTAGTCACAGAGGCGACAGGTGATCCCGCTGCACTATTTGCTGGATTGGCACTGGAAATTACATGCCCAATTGTGTGTTTGGACTAGGAAAACATCCGCCCGCACGTTAGAAGGCCTTGAATTCGGGGTGCCTCCTGGTTCCCTGGCAGATTTTCGTGTCTCAAGTACCGGCCGCCGCGACTGCAACGCTCGTTGTTGGTCAGCTTGGCACCGCGCATCGCCTGTTGCGAGGTCGCCGGTTGAATTAGGAGAGATAGCTTGCCGATTAAGAAAATTCTTGTTGCGAACCGTTCAGAAATTGCAATTCGTGTTTTTCGCGCAGCCAATGAGATGGGCGTGAAGACGGTCGCAATTTACGCTGAACAGGACAAGCTCGCTCTTCACCGTTTCAAGGCGGACGAAGCATACCAGGTTGGCAAGGGTATGGGGCCGATTGAAGCGTATCTTTCCATCGAAGAGATCCTGCGTGTCGCCAAAGACGCCGGTGCTGATGCTATCCATCCAGGATACGGACTATTGTCCGAAAGTCCGGAATTTGTTGAAGCTTGTGAGGCGGCTGGCATTGTCTTTATCGGCCCGAAGCCGGACACCATGCGACGCCTTGGCAACAAAGTTGCGGCTCGTAATCTTGCGATTGAGGCTGGCGTTCCCGTTATGCCCGCCACCGACCCTTTGCCCGAAGACATGGAAACAATCAAGAAACTGGCACTGGAGATCGGCTATCCGGTGATGTTGAAGGCTTCATGGGGTGGTGGTGGCCGCGGTATGCGGGTCATCCGTAGTGAAGAAGAACTGATTCGAGACGTGCTGGCGGCCAAGCGGGAGGCGATGGCCGCCTTCGGCAAGGACGAAATTTATCTGGAAAAGCTGGTTGAGCGGGCCCGCCATGTCGAAGTTCAGATCCTGGGCGACAGTCACGGCAATCTTGTCCACCTGTTTGAGAGGGATTGCTCAGTTCAGCGGCGTCATCAAAAAGTTGTTGAACGCGCGCCAGCGCCGTATCTGGACGATCAGAAACGGGCCGAGTTATGTGAATATGGCTTGCGGATCGGTCGTACGGTCAATTATCGCGGCGCAGGTACTGTCGAATTCCTGATGGATATGGATACCGGCCAAGTATATTTCATTGAAGTTAATCCCCGGATTCAGGTCGAACACACCGTAACGGAAGAAGTGACCGGCATTGATATCGTCAGAGCACAGATCAGGATCGCAGAGGGCGCTGCGATCGGTGACGAGAAAACCGGCGTGCCGCCACAGCATCAGATTCGGCTGAACGGCCATGCGCTTCAGTGCCGGATCACGACCGAAGACCCTGATCAGAATTTTATTCCTGATTATGGCCGTATTACCGCCTATCGGGGAGCGACGGGTTTTGGGATCCGGCTTGACGGTGGGACCGCCTATTCCGGTGCCGTGATCACCCGGTATTATGACCCGTTATTGGAGAAAGTGACCGCCTGGGCGCCGACTGCTTCTGAGGCCTGTGCACGCATGGATCGAGCGCTGCGCGAGTTCAGAATTCGGGGCGTCGCGACAAATCTCATTTTTCTTGAAAACGTCATCGATCATCCGAAGTTTCGGGACAACACCTACACCACGCGATTTATCGACGAAACACCTGAGCTGTTTGATCAGGTCAAGCGCGGAGATCGGGCAACAAAGCTTCTGACCTACATTGCCGACGTTACCGTCAATGGCCATCCGGAAGCAAAGGGCAGGCCGTTGCCGCCAGCTGATGCGGCTCTGCCTGTGCCACCCCGGTTCGATAAAAAAGTGCAACCCGGCTCGCGTCAGCGTCTTGATGAACTCGGGCCGGAGGGATTCGCCAGCTGGATGCTTGAGCAGCCACAGGTTCTGGTCACCGATACGACAATGCGGGACGGGCATCAGTCCCTCCTGGCAACGCGGATGCGGACCCACGACATAGTATCGATTGCGGAAGCCTATTCCCGGGCATTGCCGGAATTACTGTCGCTGGAATGCTGGGGCGGGGCGACTTTCGATGTGTCCATGCGGTTCCTGACGGAGGATCCCTGGGAACGGTTGCATCTCGTCAAGGAAAAGGCCCCCAACATTCTGACACAGATGTTGCTGCGTGGCTCCAATGCAGTTGGATATGCGAATTATCCGGACAATGTCGTGCGCCATTTTGTGAAACAGGCGGCTGAAAATGGTCTTGATCTGTTTCGCGTCTTCGATTGTCTGAACTGGGTTGAGAATATGCGGGTCTCGATGGATGCCGTCCGCGAATCAGGGAAATTATGCGAAGGCGCAATTTGTTACACCGGCGATTTGCTGGATCCCGACCGATCAAAATACGATCTCAAATACTATGTTGGCGTCGGTAAAGAGCTCAAGGATGCCGGAGCCCATATTCTTGGTCTGAAGGATATGGCAGGTCTGCTCAAGCCGGCAGCAGCCCGTATCTTGATTAAGACCCTGAAAGAGGAAATTGGCCTGCCGGTCCATTTCCATACCCACGACACCTCCGGCGTTTCCGCCGCGACCGTTCTGGCAGCCGTAGAAGCTGGAGTGGATGCAGTTGACGCTGCTATGGATGCCCTTTCAGGCCTGACCTCACAGCCATGTCTTGGTTCGATTGTTGAGGCGCTCAAGGGATCGGATCGGGATACAGGTCTTGATTCGAAAGCCATTCGCGAAATTTCGTTCTACTGGGAGGCCGTGAGAACACAATATCGTGCCTTTGAGAGCGATCTTCGGGCCGGAGCATCAGAAGTCTATCTTCACGAAATGCCTGGTGGGCAGTTTACCAATCTGAAAGAGCAGGCGCGGTCTCTCGGACTGGAGACGCGATGGCACGAAGTGGCACAGGCCTATGCGGATGTGAACAAAATGTTCGGTGACATTGTCAAGGTCACACCCTCTTCAAAGGTTGTGGGCGATATGGCGCTCATGATGATCTCGCAAGGGTTGTCGGTTGCTGACGTGGAGGACCCGAACAAGGATGTGGCATTCCCCGATAGCGTTATTCAGTTGATGTACGGGGATCTGGGGCAACCTCCCGGTGGGTGGCCGGAGAAAATTCAGAGCAAGATCCTCAAGGATCGAACGCCAATTGTTGTCAGGCCCGGTTCATTGCTTGAAGACGAAGATCTGGCAGCCCGGCGGCAGGATGCCGAAAATGCCGCCGAACGGGATATTTCCGAACGGGAGCTGGCCTCCTATCTGATGTATCCCAAAGTTTTCTCCGATTTTGCCAGAGCGGAAAATCACTACGGGCCAACGTCTGTTCTTCCGACACCGATTTACTTCTACGGGCTTCCCGCCGGTGATGAAGCGATGATCGATCTGGCGCCAGGCAAGACGATGGTTGTCCGCTGCCAGGCTATCGGGGAAACGGATGAAAAAGGTCAGGTCAAAGTCTTCTTTGAACTCAACGGGCAACCGCGCAACATCAAGGTGCCAGACCGGGCGCACGGCGCTTCAGAAGGCGCTGCACGCCGAAAGGCTGATGCTGATAATGCGGCTCATGTCGGGGCGCCGATGCCAGGCGTCATATCCACCGTTGCGGTGCAGGTAGGACAGGAAGTTAAAGTCGGAGATGTTCTGGTGTCGATCGAAGCCATGAAAATGGAAACGGCGTTGCATGCAGATAAAGATGGAAAAGTGTCCGAAGTGCTGGTAACGCCCGGGGCACAGATCGATGCAAAAGACCTGTTGGTTGTTGTGGCAGATTAACAGGCCCTTCAACACCGGGCAGCAAGGCTAATTCACGCGATCCCTGTGTCGCGTGAAGTGCTCCAGGCCTTGTTAGGTTTGGCATCTTCCAGAAAAAGGCTTTCAATCTTTCAGGACAGGTTCGTGGAGATTATTCCGCCGCCTGCTTGGTTGAAAGCTTGCCGGACGTGTCGGCTGTGCCGATCCATTGATCGAGAAAGTCGTCCAGCCACTTTTTGAGCGGGGGGTCAAAAACAGCCCGTCCGGCAAAGTGATCCCGTCGATTTTGCGCGCCCGGCAATTGCATGCGTGGCGCGCCTTTTGTGGTCCAGCGATACATCATCGCCAGGGTCAGCTCTGGGTGGAACTGAATGCCGAACGCATTTGGCCCGTAGCGAAATGCCTGATTGGGATAGGCCTGACCTTTAGCAAGCAGTTCGGCCCCATCGGGAACGGAAAACCCTTCTCGGTGCCACTGATAAACTTTGTCCGGCCAGTTAATCAGGGCTTTACCTGCGGGTGTTGGTTCGATTGGGTAATAGCCGATCTCCGCATGCCCATCCTGATGACACGTCACCTGACCCCCTAAATTGCGCACCATCATCTGCGCGCCGAGACAGATGCCCAGGCAAGGGGCTTGCTCTCTAAAAGGGACGTCGAACCAATCGATCTCACGGTGAACAAAAGCGTCATTGTCATTGGCGCTCATGGGGCCGCCAAAAATTACCGCACCTGCATGGTCCTGCATAGTGTCGGGTAGCGGATCACCAAATCGCGGCCGGCGGATATCAAGTTCAAATCCGCGATTATGTAATTCCAAGCCTACGCGACCGGGCGTGCTTGCCTCCTGATGCAAAACTATCAGAACTTTCGGACGACCGCTGGCGCGGCGTGTCGTGAAGAGCATTGTCATTGTTCAAGAGTAACCCGCAAGACGTCTCCGGTCGAGCCCGCGCTGTCTATTCCGGATAAATCCTGTCACTCCTGTGGACTGACCCGCGCGGCGACCCGGTGGCGGATATCGAGCCGTTCTCGCTTTGACACTCCAAGCAGTTCGGCAACGCGCCACACTGTATTGTCTTCGAACTCGTGCACGATACCGTCGGCGTAGACCATTTCCCACAACATTTCGACCACGCCGAGCCGACCCTCTATGTCGAGTTTGCGTTTCAAAAGACTGGTAAACCCGTAGAGGTCGATCGCTTCCTCGTCGCGTTTCTTGGCCTCTCTGATGAGAAGCTCCAACTGTTCGGGATCGATATCGTAGGATTTGCGAAGAACATCGCGCATGGCCTTTTGCTCGAGATCATCGACGTCCCCATCAATCGCTACCAGATGAAACATCAATGCAGCGGTGGCCAGGCGTTCATCATCGGGAGAAAAGGTGAGTTTATCGCTTTCTCCGACAGTGATTTCTTTTAGTATTTTTTTGAGAGCGTTCAGCATTCAGTTGCCGTCTTTCCTGATCAGAAAATCTCCAAAGTAGATTTGGCAGGAAATATTAGACAGTCAACTTTTTTATCTCATATGCCTGCCACAATTATCACAACGTCAGTCTGAATTTCCTCCAAACCGTATATTTGGATGCTGTGATCGCATGTAAATTTCATAATAATAACTAGTTTATAATAACTCTAAATTAGAATTATTCTTATATTTAAAGTATAATTATTCTAAACTACAGAAAATAATTGACAAACGTTTGTGTAATGCTGTTCAAGAACATGAATTCTATCCGATTATGACTTGATGTGAACCCTTGATGGCAAGAGTTACAACTTGTCTATTTGAGGTTGGCACGATGCATACCTTTGACCGCGTTCCTCTTGGTGCGCCCTTCTGTCTTTTGATCACAATTTCGCTGGAGGCAAATGCGCTTGCTTCACGTCTTGTCAGCATACGGCCTGTTTTATCCGCCAGGCGTTCAAGCGGTTTTTTCTGCACCGAATGATGCCGGCCTGCCTCAGATGCTGCCAACCCAAGCTCCTGATCCATTCAAACGCAGGCACAGACCTGAACAGCCAATGACTAGATTGATCGAACAAAAAGGAGAATTTAACTTGAAACCCGCACGTAAATTAATCATGGCGGCCTCTGTCTTCGCACTCTTGCCGGTCGTATCACAGGCAGAGACAACGCCAGCGAGTATCCTGACCAATTATGGTGACATCGCTCTTGCCGGTTTTACAGATTCGTTGAAAACTGCTGAAGCACTCGAAAGTGCGATTGACGCGCTGATTGCAAATCCGAACGATGCCACATTATCCGCCGCAAAGACGGCTTGGCTGGCAGCCCGTGAGCCTTATCAGCAAACTGAAGTCTACCGGTTCGGAAATGCGCTGGTCGATGATTGGGAAGGCAAAGTCAACGCCTGGCCTCTGGATGAAGGCCTGATCGATTACGTGGATACCGCGTATGGAACCGAATCTGATGAAAACGACCTTTACGTCGCCAATGTCATAGCCAACAAGAGTTTGACTCTCGGCGGCAATACAATTGACGCTTCAACAATTACCGGGGCACTCCTGACCGATCAGTTGCATGAAGCCGGTGAAGTCGAAGCGAATGTTGCAACGGGGTATCACGCGATCGAATTTCTGCTTTGGGGACAGGATCTGAACGGAACCGGCGCCGGTGCCGGTGCACGACCTGCGACTGACTTCGATACTGCAAATTGTACCGGTGGCTCTTGTGAGCGGCGGGCTGAGTACCTTAAGGCTGTATCCAGCCTTCTGGTTTCCGACCTGCAAACGATGGTGTCGGCATGGTCAAAAGACGGCGATGCACGAAAAGATCTCGATAGCAAGGGCGCTAGCGGTGGGCTGGCGACGATTCTGACCGGTATGGGTTCGCTCTCATATGGTGAACTGGCCGGAGAGCGAATGAAGCTTGGCCTGTTGCTGAACGATCCCGAAGAGGAGCATGATTGCTTTTCTGATAATACGCACAATTCGCATTACTACGACGCGTTGGGAATTCGGAATGTATATATCGGTCAGTACAAGCGCGCCGATGGGTCCGTTGTCGAAGGTGCAAGCCTTTCCACTCTGGTAAAGGAAAAGGATGCAGCGCTGGACAGCGAAATGCAGGCGAAACTCGATGCTACGATGACTGCAATGAGCGCGCTTAAGGAACGGGCTGAAAGCGTAGAAGCGTATGATCAGATGATTGGCGAAGGCAACGCGGAAGGCAACGCAGTCGTGCAAGCGGCGATTGACGCTCTGGTCGATCAGACTAAAACCATTGAACGCGTTATGGCTTTGCTGGATATTTCCGGTGTGGAACTCGAGGGTTCAGACAGCCTGGACAGTCCGAATTCAGTCTTTCAATAGCAAATTTTCGTTGATCGGCAGGTGAGTTTTGGCTTTCTGACGATCAAACGACTGAAAAACAAGCATGGTCCGGAATTCTTCGGATCATGCATCACAGGGAAAGCATTAAACTCGTCTCATGCGTCTGGATCGTTTGCGCTTCGTCTTAGAAGCAACGTGTTGTATCAGAATACTGGTTGCACTTGCCGCCCTTCTACCTATCGGTTTTGCCGGATCCACAACAGCTGACGCCGATGGCAATCTGACACACCGCCAAGATCTGTCTGAGAAAGACAGGGGGCGAGTGTCGGACGTGCTGGCAACACCATCTGATTTTTCAAAGGCTGAACCGTTTGAAGCACAGACAGCCGGAGCAGGCACCAACCGAAAGGTAAAGGACAGCAACGCATTTTCCTGGCCGCTTGAAAATCTGGACTTTGAAGACAAGCAGAATTTCACTGTTGGCAATGGTCTGTTCAAGAAGGTCTGGGTTTCTTCGCCCTCTTCGACACAGGCGTCGGATGGTCTGGGGCCGCTTTACAATGCCCGTGCGTGCCAACGCTGTCATTTGAAGGATGGGCGAGGTCACCCTCCGGCAGATTCAGCAGACAATGCTGTCTCAATGTTGATCCGTCTTTCCGTTCCGCCAAAAACAGACGCGCAGCGAAAAGCACTGGCTGACAAGACCGCGCTTTCGCTGCCGGAGCCGACCTATGGTCACCAACTTCAGGACTTTTCTGTCTCCGGCGTTCCGGGCGAAGGAAGTTTTGAGATCGTCTATGAAGATGTACCGGTCACACTATCTGGCGGCGAACAGGTCAGTTTACAAAAACCGGTCTACACCCTGAAAAACCTTGCATACGGTCCAATGGAACCGGGTGTGAGAATTTCGCCGCGAATTGCTCCACCCATGATCGGACTTGGATTGCTCGAAGCTGTTCATGACGGCGATATTCTGGCAAATTCGGACCCGGCCGACGCCAATGGTGATGGCATTTCAGGGAAGCCTTCATACGTTCGGCGTCTGTCAGATGGCTCGATGGCGCTGGGTCGTTTTGGGTGGAAAGCCAGTACGGCGGCTGTTGACGAACAGAGTGCGGCGGCTTTTTCCGGTGATATGGGTCTGTCGACACCGTTTGTGCCAAACCATGGTGGGGATTGCACGGCAGCACAGGAAAAGTGTCTTTCAATGCCGCACGGCGAGCAGCCAAGGCTGGGTGCAAGCGAAGTTCCCGATTATGTGCTTGCGCTCGTCAGTTTCTACTCCCGCAATCTTGCGCCTCCTGCCCGGCGTGATGTCGAACATCCGGATGTGCTGCGTGGAAAGGCGCTGTTTCATCAATCCGGATGCGCTCAGTGTCATGTTCCAAAATATGTGACGCGTCGGGATGCAGATCAGTCCGAACATGCCTTTCAACTGATCTGGCCATATACGGACTTGTTGCTGCACGACATGGGTGAGGGACTGGCAGATAATCAGCCGGTGGGGGATGCAAATGGCAGGGAATGGCGAACGGCTCCGTTGTGGGGTATCGGGCTGACCGAGCAAGTTGGTGGGCGCGAAAGTTATCTCCACGATGGTCGTGCGCGTACATTGGCTGAGGCGATTCTGTGGCATGGCGGAGAAGCTGAAGCAGCGCGCAATCGCATTGTCGATTTGTCGAAAGACGATAGAATATCTTTGATCCGTTTCCTCCAATCTCTGTGAAGGTTCAATGCACCGATTGTTCAAGACGCTGACTGCTCTAACGGGCTTCTGGCTCCTCGTGCTCTCTCACCCGGTGTCAGCGCTTGATGAACCGGCTGCCCGCCGCATCGTAAATGGGGCGATTGATGGTTACATACTGCCGGCATCGGATGAATTACGACGTCAGGCCATACAATTACAGTCCGACACAGATCGGTTTTGTCGTGAGCGAAATGCGGAATCCCTTATTCAACTCAAAAAGCAATTTGGTACCGTTGTTCAAGCCTACAGCCGGATCTCGTTTCTGACGTTCGGTCCGTTGATGGACGACAATCGATTTGAACGTTTGGCATTTTGGCCCGATCGAAAAGGGATTGGTCTTCGGCAAGTTCAAAAGATACTGGCAGAGAAAAATGAATCCGTCTTATCGCTTCAAAGTCTGCAGCAAAAAAGCGTTGCGGTTCAGGGCCTTTTGGCCCTTGAGTTTCTGCTATTCGGATCCCCTGCCGATTTGATATTGCAGGGGCCGGACGCCGACGCCGCACACGCATGCAGCTACGCACAGACGATCAGCAAAAATATTGTGGCTCTTGGCCAGGATCTTTCCAATGCGTGGAGCGGCCCTGATGGATTTGGCAACGTCATGAAATCGCCACCGGAAAAAAATGCCGACTATCGTGGTACCAGCGAAGCGGCTGCGGAAATACTGGCAGCGTTCGGGACAGGCGTTGAAACCGTCCGGCGCAGGATGGTGGGCGATGTGATCGGTTCAGCGCCGGAAAAAGCGAAATCGAAACGTGCCTTATTTTGGCGATCCGGTAACGCTATCCCAGTTCTGGAAGCGAAGATCGTTGGGCTTCACGATTACTATCTTTCGATGAACTTGCCAGATGCGCTGGACGAACAAAATGCATGGATTCACGATTCCGTGCTGTTTGAGTTGAAGAACGCCGAAAGAACGATCGCTAAAATACCGCAGGAAGGGTACGGAAAATTGAATGATCCCGATCTGCATGCGCAATTTGCCTATTTGGGAATCGTGCTAGATGGATTGAATGACTTGATGTCCGGACAGGTTTTTGATGCCCTGTCCCTAACGGCAGGGTTCAATGCGCTTGATGGAGATTGATCGTCGTTCATTTGTTGCCGGTGTTGGTGGCGTGTTCCTCTCTGGCTTGGGTTCGCACAGGGCAGAAGCGGCAACGCACGGGGATGTCCTGTTTGCGGCTCCGCGCCGGGAGCCTGACGGATCGTTTGCTATCAGTATTTTTAATCAGGACGGTGACATTGTCTTGTCGGAGCCTCTACCGGACAGGGGACATGATGTGGCAATTTGCGAGCAGAAAGGTCATTTTGTAACGTTCGCGCGTCGTGCCGGTTTTTTTGCTCTTGTGCTGGATGTTTTCCAGCGGAACGAACCCATATTGCTGAAAGCGTCAGAAGGCCGTCATTTTTACGGTCACGGCGTTTATTCGCCCGATGGCGACCTGCTCTATGCGACAGAGCAGGACTACGAAACCGCGCGTGGTGTTCTTGGTATTTATGATGCCAGCGATGGTTACAACCGGATTGGCGAAATATCGACCCATGGTGTCGGGCCGCATGATCTTGTGCTCACCCCAGACGGAACAACATTGGTTGTGGCCAATGGCGGGATTAAAACCCACCCTGATACGGGCCGGGATAAACTCAATCTCAGCACCATGCAGCCCAATATGGCCTTGATAGATCGCGTATCCGGTAGCTTGATCCGGCGATTGAGCTTGCCAAAAGAAAGTCACCAGCTGTCAATCAGGCATCTGGACATCGACAACGCTGGGACCGTCTGGTTCGGATGCCAGCATCAAGGTGAACTGAGTGAAGCCCCGTCCCTAGTGGGGCATCTGAAGAGAGATGAAGAACTGCAGCTCCTGTCGATGCCACCTTCTGTTTCCATGCGGATGGAAAATTACGTCGGATCTGTTGCGGTCAACAACAAGACAGGTGTTGTGGCAACGTCGGGACCGCGCGGTGGTTTAGTGCTTTTTTGGGATAGCAATTCGGGTGCACTGATTAACGAGCACGTTCTCTCCGATGGCTGCGGTTTGGCCGCTACCGAAGAAGGCTTCATAGCAAGCAATGGAAGAGGCAGACTTGTGTCGGCTGACCCCAATCGGCTGGTTGCGAAAAATTTGGCACGGTTCGCGGGTGTCGCCTGGGATAATCATATCGCTCGCACAGCCAAACCACTCACAATTCGAAAATAACCTGTGCCGCCCTGACGGCTGCCGAGGCTCGGTTCTCGACCCCGAGTTTGGCATAGATCTGTTCCAGATGTTTGTTGACTGTACGGGGACTGAGACCAAGAATTTCTCCGATATCGCGGTTCGACTTCCCCTTTGCGATCCAGAGCAGCACCTCCGCTTCCCGGGCTGTCAGTCCGAAATGCTCCCGCAGGACGTGATCCTGATTTTCCTGCACCTCCCGGGCCAACCGAAAGAGAAACTCATCCGTACCAATCATGCCCATATAGGTCACTTGAAGCGGCGTACCGGCCTTTTGATGTAACGTAAATCCAGTATTCCTGCCCGGTTGGCCATCGTTCTGTCTGGCCAGCCACGCGCTGAGATCCGATGCGACAGATGCAAGCTGGTTCAGCTGACCATCGGCCGTCTGCAGGACGTTTTGAACCTGCGGTGTGGACCATTGCACGGATCCATTCGCGGAGACGGCAACCAGATGACGCCCGCTGGCATCCAGGGCTATCCGGGCACTCTGAGCGGTACGGGCATTGGTTAGATGAACTCTGATCCGCGCGGTAAGTTCGTCCAGATCAATTGGTTTGGTGAGGTAATCAACACCTCCCGAATCTAGGGCGGTGACCACATGTTCCGTTTCGGTCAGTCCTGTCATGAAGATGACCGGCACATGTTGCAGAGCAGCTTGAGCTTTCAGCCGGCGACAGGTTTCGAACCCGTCCATCTCCGGCATCAGGGCGTCCAGAAGAATGATGTCTGGAGTAATCCTCGCAGCAATGTTCAAGGCGGCTTCGCCGCTGGTTGCGACCAGAACCGTAACCCGCGCGTTTTCCAAAGCCTGTGTGATAAAACTCAGGGAATCCGGCGAATCGTCGACCACCAGAGCAATGTCACGCTCAGAAGATGAAGTGCTCATGAGTGTGTATCCTCCCTCATTCGGTTGGCTCTTCAAGCGCTTGTTTCAGATGTTGATTGAAGGCTTGCAGATCGAACCGGGACAGATGCGCCCTCAGTTCCTTGATAAAGGGCGAAGGATTGTCGTTGGATAGAACGTCGAGCTTGGCCTCGATGCCGCGGACATAACCGATTTCTCCCAGGCTCAACAGCTCTGCGAGGTCGCCGGGTGCGGGCAGGTTCTCTCCAGTACCCTCAGAAGTTGGAGCCGATGTCGTTGTTTCCGTGACCCATGTGAGTTTCAGATGTTTCTGCAGTTTATCCAGCAGTTGACGCAGATCGTACGGCTTTGAAATCTCGTCATCGTGTTGAGGTGGCCGATCAGGTCTGGATTCCAGATCTCCAATGTTGGCCGAAACCATCAGGATAGGCGCGGACTGGCCGCGTGCGCGCAGGACATCGACCAGTTCCCAGCCGTTCATGGCAGGCATAGATATGTCGAGCATGAACAGATCCGGCTCAAGTTCCTCAAGCACGGCAAGACAACTTTCTCCATCGGCCGCGCTGATCACGTCAAATCCCAGCGGTGCCAGGATCTCGAACATCATCTCCCGGTGGTCCTGATCATCATCGGTGACCAGGATCGTTTTGCGCGGACCCTCGTAAGTCAGAATGCTGTGGTCGATTATTGCTGCGGGCTTGGGATCGGGAACTGTTGCCAGCATCAGGCGAACCGAAAACCGCGATCCTTGCTTGTGTCCGGGTGTGTTGTCGCTGAAAACAGTCACTTCGCCGCCAAGAGTTTCAGTCAGGAGTTTGGTGATCGTCAATCCCAGCCCCAAACCTGGTGTGCGTGTGGTTTTCTCTTCATCGCCCCGACGAAATGGATCGAATATGTAATCGATATTTTCCTTGGAAATTCCGCGTCCGGTATCACTGATCTCAAATGTCGCAATTTGCATTTTATAGCCGACATTGAAGGTGATCCGACCCTTGGGTGTAAACTTGATGGCGTTGGATAAAAGATTCACCAGTATCTGACGCAGGCGCTTTTCATCCGTCTTCACGTAGTCAGGCAGATTCAATGCCCTTTTGTGGATGAAATCGAGCCCCTTAGCTTCTGCCTGCGGACGGAACATATCAACGATCTGATCGAGAAAGTCTGCGATATTGACTTCATTCGAGTAGACCTGAAGCCGTCCTGCCTCGATGCGGGAAATATCGAGTAATCCATCGATCAGCCCGGACAGGTGTTCGGCGCTACGCTTGATGACTCGAACGCCGTTTTTGCGTTTCGGTGTAAGGGTTTCATCCCGATCCAGAATTTGGGCGTATCCCAATACCGCATTGAGCGGTGTTCTCAATTCATGAGAGAGCCCGACAACATACCGACTCTTGGCCAGATTTGCGGCTTCGGCGGTTTCCTTGGCATTTTGTAATGCCGTATCAGTTTTTTCGTGAGCAGCGATCTCTCTCAACAGGAGCGTCGTTTGGTGGGCCCTTTCTTCTTCAGCTACCCGTCGACTGTCATGGGCGAGGACGAAAAACCAGGCCAGCGTGGCGGCAGCGGCGGCAAACACCAAAAAAACGCCAATCAGGGTTTGTCCGATTATCGTCGCATCCGAGGGCCATTGGCTGGCGGCCTGAAGGTACGTCAGCGCAAGCACAGCACCGATCAAGAGAACAGACGTTGCGGTCGTCAGCGCATAACGCCCCAGTCTGGTTCGGATTGCGGCCAACAGCGAGGGTGGGCAGACAAATTCGGCGACAGTACCAACCTGATTGCTCAGCCGTGCGTGGGGTTTGCACGAATCATGACAGCGCGCATCGAGCGTGCAGCACAAGGAACAGATCGGCGCCTGATAGGCTGGGCAATAGGCCATGTCCTCCGGTTCAAAGGGATTTTCGCAAAGGGAACATGTGAGCGCATTTTTTGATTGCCAATGCGCACGGGGCTTGCGCGCCAGATAATAGTTGCCGTCTGTCACATACGCCATAATCGGAGTTACCAGGACAGCAACACCCATGGCGATGAATGTTGAAAGGGCTGCGGTCGTTGCGCCGAACAATCCAAAATGCGCCAGCAGTGCGACCGATGTCGCCAGCCCCATGGCGCAGGGACCGACGGGATTTACATCGTAAAGATGAGCGCGTTTGAATTCGATCCCCGGTGGGCTGAGGCCGAGCTTTTTATTGATGAAAAGGTCGGCGGAAATCGTTGATAACCATGCCATTGCAATAATGGAAAAGATTCCCAGTGTCTCTTCAAGCATCTGATAGATGCCTAGTTCCATCAGCAACAGTGCGATGGAAACGTTGAAAACCAGCCAAACGACGCGGCCGGGGTGGCTATGCGTAAGTCGTGAAAAGAAGTTCGACCACGCCAGCGATCCGGCATAGGCATTCATGACGTTGATCTTCAGTTGCGAGACGACCACGAACGCAGCGGTGAGAAGTGCGGCCGCCACCTCATTGGGGAAGACGTAGCCGAATGCTACCGTGTACATATAGGCAGGTTCGACTGCGTGCTCTGCGCTGATACCGGCATTCAAGGCGAGGACGGCAAGAAACGATCCGGCGAGCATTTTCGGTGCACCCAGAATTACCCAGCCCGGACCAGCCAGAAACACCGCCAGCCAGCGCCGCCGGCCGCCCTTTTTCCTCACCGGCAGAAAGCGCAGGAAATCGACCTGTTCTCCGATCTGGGCCACCAGTGCCAGAATGACTGCAGCCGCTGCGCCGAATCTGGCGAGATCAAGTGGTGCGAACGACCCGGCCAAAGTCATTTCTGTCGAAAGACCGCCAAAAGCGAGCCATTCACTGAAGGTCGACCAGTCACCCATCGCAATGAAAAGGAAGGGGAGGATGTTGAGGATGATCCAGAACGGTTGTGTCAGGAGCTGAAACCGACTGATCAGGGTGATGCCATGGGTGACAAGCGGGATAACGGCAAGTGAGGAGAGGATGTAGCCGATCCATAAAGGCAGGCCAAATGCGAGTTCCAGCGCAGCCGCCATGATAGCAGCTTCAATGGCAAACAGGATGAAGGTAAAACTCGCATAGATCAGCGACGTAACGGTTGAACCGATGTAACCAAATCCGGCTCCCCGGGTCAGCAGGTCGATATCGACGCCATACTGAGCCGCATAGCGGGCAATCGGAGCACCGATCAGCACGATTATCAGTCCGGAAACCAGAACGGCGGCTATCGTGTTGGATGTGCCGTAAGATAGCGTTATGGCGCCGCCAATGGCTTCAAGAGCCAGAAAGGAAATGGCTCCAATCGCTGTCTGAGAGATCCGCATCGAAGAAAAACGACGAGCGCTTTTGGCCGTAAAACGCAACGCATAGTCTTCCAGGGTCTGATTGACGACCCATTGATTATACTTTCTGCGTACTGGAAGGATCCGTTGTCTTGCACTCATAT
Organism: Stappiaceae bacterium; assembly: GCA_039976075.1. Lineage (GTDB taxonomy): Bacteria > Pseudomonadota > Alphaproteobacteria > Rhizobiales > Stappiaceae > JBDWFY01. The sequence goes on along the minus strand of JBDWFY010000013.1, from coordinate 80,333 downwards.
GCCCTGGCTATTTTTTACTCATTTGCGAAGTATTTGAGCAACCAACGCTCCAAAAATAATTGCTAGTTGCCCGTTTTCTCTGAACGGTCTCAGCGATTTGTCTTGAACGATGCATTGTTTGTGCCGTTTTTTTAACCGTGTCCCACGCCGCCTGTATGGCGCTGAAAGCTCCCCATGCGCACATTGCCACCTGACCTACGTCAATTGACGTATATGGCAGTGCAGCATTGTCGGGAAAACTGATCCTCAGAAGCGTCTCCCCAACAAAGCCAGACACCTTTACAGAGAGGATCAGTTGATCATGAAAGCACTTTCCACCATCGGTAAAAAAGCCCTGGGCGTTGCCTTCGCCACCGGCCTGATGACGTCTACAATGATGGGGTCTGCCCTCGCCGAAGACACGATCAAGGTTGGCATTCTCCATTCGCTTTCAGGCACGATGGCGATTTCGGAAACCACGTTGAAAGACGTTATGCTGATGCTGATCGAAGAGCAGAACAAGAAAGGTGGCGTCCTGGGCAAACAGCTCGAAGCTGTCGTCGTTGATCCCGCGTCCGACTGGCCGCTGTTCGCCGAGAAAGCGCGCGAGCTGCTGGACGTGAACAAGGTTTCCGCCGTGTTCGGAAACTGGACGTCGGTGTCTCGAAAATCCGTTTTACCGGTGTTCGAAGAACTGAACGGTCTTTTGTTTTATCCGGTGCAGTACGAGGGCGAAGAATCTCAGCGTAATGTATTTTACACCGGTGCGGCTCCAAACCAGCAAGCGATCCCCGCTGTCGATTACCTGATGGAAGAAGAGGGCGTTGAGCGCTGGGTTCTTGCCGGAACCGATTATGTCTATCCGCGCACAACAAACAAGATCCTTGAGGCGTATCTGAAAGCCAAGGGCGTTGCCGCAGAAGACATCATGATCAACTACACGCCATTTGGTCATTCCGATTGGCAGACGATTGTTTCCGACATCAAGTCGTTTGGTTCCTCGGGTAAGAAAACAGCCGTCGTTTCTACCATCAATGGCGACGCCAATGTCCCGTTCTACAAGGAACTCGGCAATGCCGGGATCAAGGCTGAAGACATTCCGGTAGTCGCTTTTTCTGTCGGTGAGGAAGAACTGGCCGGTCTCGACACGACTCCGCTGGTGGGACATCTGGCTGCGTGGAACTATTTCCAGTCGGTGGACACCGAGACAAATGCAGAGTTCATCGATACCTGGCGCGCCTTTATCGGCAATGAAGACCGCGTAACCAACGACCCGATGGAAGCCCATTACATCGGCTTCAACATGTGGGTCAAAGCTGTAGAGAAGGCAGGTACCACTGATCCCGATGCTGTGATTGATGCGATTGTCGGTGTTTCGGTGCCCAATCTTTCAGGCGGACTTTCCAGCATGATGCCGAACCATCATATCACCAAGCCTGTGCTGATTGGTGAAATCCAGGAAGATGGTCAATTCGAGATCGTGCACGAAACATCCGGTCTGGTGGTCGGCGACGCATGGTCGGATTACCTGCCGGACTCCAAGGATCTCATCTCCGATTGGCGCGCGCCAATGTCCTGCGGCAACTTCAATGTAGCTGCTGGAAAATGCGGCGGCAAAGGCTCCTGACATTTCCTTGCGATAGAGCAGCCGGCGCATTTGCAGCGCCGGCTGCAGCTCCATCAAATCTGGAAAACGAAATTATGGTTCGATGACATCGACTTACGGAAAATCTGCAATGAAGGTACTGATCCGCGCACTTGTCGCGGTGTTTCTGATTTGGTGCCTTTCTTTTAATACAGCTCAGGCGGCCGATACCATCCCCGATCTTGTCAATGCGCTTTCGGTCAAAGGGTTCAAGAACACTGAAGCGACAATCGGGAAATTGACCGAAACCGGTGATCCGGCCGTCGCCACCGTGCTCAACACGCTGAGCGAGGGGAACCTGTACTTCCGAAAGTCTGACAATCAGGTTTTCCGGGCAGAAAAGTCCGGTAAGAATTTCAAACTGTTTGACCCGTTATCCGGCAATTTCACTGAAGAGCTTCCAAGGAGTGCGGTTAAGAAAATCAGGGTCAACAACAAGCTGCGCCGGATCATCCGAGCTGCGCTTGGTGGGCTGACGTTGCAAAGCTCAGACCCGACTGTGCGAAAGAGGGCTGTTGAGTCGGTATTCAAACAGGCAGATCCTGCCTCGATCAAGGCACTGGACAGCGCCATCGCTGCCGAAACCGATCAGGATATCAAGAAATTGATGGTCGAGGCCCGCGCCGCAGCCGTTCTGAGATCAGATCTTCTGGAGCCGGAAAAAATACAGGCCATCAAGACTCTTGCCGATCGGGGGGATCAGGAAGCGCGAGGCTTGATCATGAGCGCAAGGTCGGACAGCGCTTCAACAGTGAAAGATGCTGCGGATGAAGCTGTGGCGCAGATAGATCGCTCTCTGGCCCTGTGGGGTGCCGGTCAGAACATCTGGTACGGTTTGTCGCTCGGGTCGGTGCTTTTGCTGGCTGCTATCGGTCTTGCCATCACCTTTGGCGTCATGGGTGTGATTAACATGGCCCATGGCGAAATGGTGATGATCGGTGCCTATACAACGTTCGTCGTCCAGGAACTTATCCGAACATCGGCACCAGCCTTGTTTGATTATTCGCTGGCAATAGCTTTGCCGGTAGCTTTTTTGGTTGCGGGGATGATCGGGATAGCCATTGAACGGGGCATCATCCGATTTCTCTATGGCCGCCCGTTGGAAACGTTGCTCGCAACCTGGGGTTTGTCACTGATCCTGCAACAGACTGTGCGGTCGATATTCGGGCCAACCAATCGGGAAGTGGGCAACCCAGGCTGGATGTCCGGCGCCTTCGATCTGGGGCAAATGACCATCACGAATAATCGCCTTTGGATCATCGTGTTTTCGCTGTTGGTCTTTGCTCTTCTTATCCTGGTGCTCAAGAAGACGCCGTTCGGCCTTTACATGCGGGCAGTCACCCAGAACCGAAAGATGGCTTCCAACATGGGCATTCGAACACCCTGGGTGGATGCTCTGACCTTTGGGCTTGGGTCCGGAATTGCAGGCATTGCCGGTGTGGCCCTTTCCCAGATCGATAATGTCAGCCCGAACCTTGGACAAAGCTACATTATCGACAGCTTTATGGTGGTCGTGTTCGGTGGAGTCGGCAATTTGTGGGGCACGCTTGTGGGTGCGATGACACTTGGGGTGGTCAACAAGTTTCTCGAACCCTATGCAGGGGCCGTGCTCGGCAAAATTCTGGTGCTGGTCTTCATCATTCTCTTTATTCAAAAACGTCCGCGCGGCTTGTTTGCCCTTAAGGGACGGGCGGTGGAAGCATGATGACGTCCCTACTCTTTCGCGGTCTGGATCGCTATGCCACGCTGTTTCTGGCAATCCTGCTCGGGATAGCGGTTCTGGTTCCGGCCCTTAATCTTTTTCTGCCTGCAAGTCATCCGCTTCATATTCCAAATTATGCGGTACAGCTTTTCGGCAAATACCTGACTTATGCGCTGCTGGCTCTCTCGGTAGACCTTGTCTGGGGGTATTGCGGCATTCTTTCGCTTGGTCACGGAGCGTTCTTTGCCCTTGGTGGCTACGCGATGGGCATGTATCTGATGCGGCAAATCGGAGCACGGGGTGTTTACGGCAATCCGGATCTGCCGGACTTCATGGTGTTCCTGAACTGGCAGGAGTTGCCCTGGTACTGGTTCGGCTTTGACATGTTCCCGTTTGCCATGCTGATGGTTTTTCTTGCGCCGGGCGTGCTCGCTTTCATTTTCGGTTGGTTTGCTTTTCGCTCGCGGGTCACAGGCGTTTATCTGTCCATCATCACCCAGGCGATGACTTATGCCCTGCTGCTTGCATTTTTCCGCAATGATATGGGTTTCGGCGGCAACAACGGATTGACAGACTTCAAGGACATCCTTGGATTTGATATCCAGGCAGATACCACGCGGGCGGGGCTGTTTTTCGCCTCGGCAGTTGCCCTCGCTGTTTGTTTTGTCATTTGTCGTGCTGTGACCCGCTCGAAACTTGGCAAGGTTCTTGTGGCGGTTCGGGATGCGGAAAGCCGAGCCCGTTTCATCGGCTACCGGGTAGAGCACTACAAGCTTTTTGTCTGGGTACTCTCAGCCATGATGGCCGGGCTTGCCGGTGCCTTGTATGTCCCACAGGTCGGAATCATCAATCCGGGGGAATTTGCACCGGCGAATTCGATCGAACTGGTTATCTGGGTCGCCGTCGGCGGCCGGGGCACTTTGGTCGGCCCCATCATTGGTGCCGTTATCGTAAATTTCGCCAAGACGTGGTTTACCGGCAGTTTGCCTGAATTGTGGCTCTTTGCGCTGGGCGCCATGTTCGTTGGCGTCACGCTCTTTTTACCCAAAGGTATCGTTGGCACTCTGGCCCATGGCTGGACGGCGCTCAAGCAGCGCCAGCAGTCGGCACAGGCCGAAAGAGGAGGAGGGAACCCTCCCGACAAACCACCTCACAGCCCGGCTGCGCAATCCAATCTGAGTTCGCTCACGCCTGATCATCGATCAGGTGGATCGAAAACAGTGCCACAGCCGGCGGAGTAATCACTATGGCCAAAACGAATACGCTTCTCTATCTGGATGGTGTCTCCGTCTCCTTCGACGGGTTTAAAGCGCTCAACGAGTTATCGCTTTTCATCGAACCCGGCGAGATGCGGGCGATCATCGGCCCCAATGGTGCAGGCAAAACAACGATGATGGACGTCATCACCGGTAAGACAAAGCCGGATGAGGGAGAGGTTTTCTTCGATGGCACAATCGATCTGACAGAACGTGATGAGGTCGACATTGCCGAAATGGGCGTTGGCAGAAAGTTCCAGAAGCCTACGGTTTTTGAGAGCCATACGGTCTGGGACAATCTCGAACTTGCCCTTAAAGGCCCCCGAAGCCCGCTTGCGACGCTGTTTCATGTTCCCGGCGAAGAGGAAATAGGTCGCATTGAAGCGCTTCTTACGCTCATCCGATTAGGCGACCGCCGAGATGAACTTGCAGCCAACCTCTCGCATGGACAGAAACAGTGGTTGGAAATCGGAATGCTGCTTGCTCAGGATCCCAAATTGCTACTGGTAGATGAGCCCGCTGCCGGTATGACGGATGCAGAAACAGCAGAGACGGCATCTCTTTTGAAGGACATTGCAAGGGATCACTCCGTGGTCGTGGTTGAGCATGACATGACATTCGTTCGCGACCTGGATGTCAGAGTGACCGTGCTGCACGAAGGGGCCGTGCTTGCCGAAGGGTCGCTTGATCATGTTTCGGCGGACCCGCGCGTGGTTGAAGTTTATCTGGGTCGGTAAACCGATAGCGCAAAAAATCAGGTGAAACGATGCTGAATGTTCGAAATATCGATCTCTTCTATGGTGCGTCACAAGCGTTAAAAGGTGTAACGCTGGAGGCCGAGCCGGGTAAGGTGACATGTCTGATGGGTCGCAATGGTGTTGGCAAGACGTCGACTTTGCGCGCAATCGTCGGCCAGCAGCCGGTCACATCGGGATCCGTGATGTGGGAAGGCAGGGATATCGGCAAGTTGCCGCCCGATGCGCGTGCCCGGGCCGGGATTGCCTATGTGCCCCAGGGACGGGAAATCTTCTCGCTTCTTTCGGTTCAAGAAAATCTTGAAACCGGCTTTGCACCATTGCGCAGACGTGACCGATCGATCCCCGATAGTATCTATGACCTCTTTCCTGTTCTGAAAGACATGCTGGGACGTCGGGGGGGTGATCTATCCGGCGGGCAACAACAGCAACTGGCCATTGCCCGGGCTCTGGTGACACGTCCACGCTTGTTGGTGCTGGACGAGCCGACAGAAGGCATCCAACCGTCCATCATCAAGGATATAGGGCGTGCCATCGAATGGTTGCGTGATCAGGGGACAATGGCGATCCTGCTCGTTGAACAATATTTCGAGTTTGCACGGGATCTGGCAGATACATTTGCAGTGATGGATCGCGGTGAGGTCGTTATGGCAGGGGCTCGAAAAGATATGGATGAAGCGGATGTACGGCGCCATCTTACTGTTTAAAGAGTAGAAATAACCCATCACCTTGTGGTAACTGGCTTCCGAAGGGTAAAGTGTTGCCGCCTCCGGTGAGGCACAGAACCTGATGGTTCGTGGCTTGTCCGAGGCGAGACCGCCCGAAGGAGGCCGGCTATGAAACGATTACTCACGGGGTTGAGTGCCCTGATCATTGTCATTGTGGCAATTGGGTTTATTGTTCCTTTCTTCCTGCCAAAGGAAGACCTGAAAAATCAAGTGGTGAACCGTTTCAAAGCGGAAACAGGCTGGCATCTGAGAATAGATGGCCCGATCGACTTAGGCATTCTGCCCTTCTTTTACATGAATGCACGCGATGTCGGCTTGTCCGGTGAGGCAGGTGCGGACGGTATTGAATTCGTATCAGTTGCGGAAATGGGAATTGAGCTCAGTTGGTTGGCTCTGTTCACCGGCAACATTGAAATAGCAGGTGTGACGCTCGTTGAGCCGAAGTTTTTCCTGGAGGTCGACGCAAACGGAAGAACTTCCTGGGAACCGCGCCGGACGCTCCACAATGGCACGTTGAAACCGGCAGGCAGTGCAGAGCCGGCGTCAGAACAAAAGGACGAGTCTCAAGCCGCCGCTCCGTCTGCTGAAACCGATTCAGCCGACAGCACCGTCGCGATGCTGGAGCGAATAAAGCTGAGTGCCGTCAGTATTATCAACGGTCTGGTTGTCTATGGGGACAAGCGGCAGGGCACAAACTACTACCTGAACGATGTCAATCTGATTTTGTCATCGTCTTCCTTGTCTGAAAATATAGAACTGGATGGGGATCTGGTCTGGCAAGGTCAGACCTTCGACATCACGTCCAATCTGGATACGCCGCTTTCTGCATTTGCTGGAAAAAAATCGCCGTTTTCCCTGCAACTGTCGGCCTTTAATACGGATTTCGCTGCAGAAGGCCATATTGCTGCAAACCCGGTGGACGTGGATATCAACTTTACGGCAAAGGGAGATTCGCTCGCTGCGTTTGTCGGCGAATTCAACGGGCCGGTTGATGCCGTAAAGGCGGCGGGAGCATATGAACTGGCCGCTTTTGTTGAAGCCAATGAAGCCGAAGTGATTGCAAACAATATCAAGGGGAAGTTCGCCGGCGCTGCATTTACCGGCGCGTTTACTGCGGCGCTCGACGGTCCAAAGCCGGTTTTGAAGGGCAATCTGGATGTTGATGCGATAAATCTCGCAGATCTGAGGGCGGACGCAAATAGCGAGTCGGTGGATGCTCCAACGTCGGAAACTCCAACAAAATCGCAATCGGCAGTTTCTACCAAGAGCGATGATGTATCAGGCAGCCCGGCACAGTCTGATCTGGCGATATTGGAACAGTTTGACGCAAACTTTGCTCTGTCAGTCGGTGCGCTTTCTGCAGGAGACGCTCAGATTGAGCAGTTAAAACTGAACACCGATATCCGCGATGGCATTCTTACGATGAAGGTTGCGGAAGCAAAGGCACTCGGCGGCACGGTTTTGGCCAATCTTGTTGCAAACACCGCAGGAGAGACTGCGGAAGTCAATGCAGATGTGACCCTGAATGGTCTTTCGGCTTCGCAAATTGTTGCGCTTGCGGGACGGTCTGAAAAAATCGCAGGTTTGGTGTCATCCAACTTTACATTGAAAGGGCGCGGAAAAAGTTTTGAAGAAATCGGGCTTGACCTGAAACCGAGCGGTACACTCAAGTTGACTGATGGGTCGGTCAAGGGGCTTGACCTCGCGTCTGTGTTCAATGGTGACACTTCGGCAGATGAAATCACGGATCTGTCCGTTGATGTTCAGATGGCAGGCCTTGAAGAGCCGATCAGAGTCGGCGGGGGCTTAAACTGGCGGAAAGAACCGTTCAATATTTCAGGCAGCATTAATCCCAGAGGGCTTTTTGCCGGCGAAAAAACACGCGCATCGGTGCGTGTTTCAAGTGCGCGTGGTTCTATAGGTTACAGAGGAAGTGTTGCCTTGAATGGTTCGGCAACAGGAGATGTTTCCCTTGAGACCAATTCGCTGCGGGGGTTGATGGCCTGGGTTGGCAATCCGCTTCCTCCAGGGCGAGGACTGGAGCAATTTGAGATTGCCGGTCGGTTTGACGTCAACGGATCCAAAGTGAGTTTTGTAGAAACCAGCGTGCTGGTCGATTCCAGCTTTGGCAAGGGGCAGGGCGTTATCGATATTGGTGGGCCGGTTCCTGAAATCGATGCAGAGTTGGCACTGACACGGTTGGTACTTGATCCTTACTTATCTGACGTTGACGGTCAGGGTGGGGGTAACCAGCCTCAAGTCTCTCCGGCTGCGGCACCATCGGCAGCGCCCGTAGCAAACGGCTGGTCGACGGAGCCGATCGATTTTTCCGGGCTGAACGCCTTCAATGCCAAACTGGATATCACCGCCCGTGAGATCCTGTGGGAAAAACTGACATTGGGCGATAGTCGGCTGAAGCTGAGCGTGGTCAATGGAGACCTTTCAGCTGATTTGCAGAACATTGTGCTTTATGAGGGAACCGGTTTTGGTTCCGTTGAACTGAAGGGTGGCCGGGCACCGACAGTTCAGGCGAAACTTGTCATTGCCGATGTCAAGGCACGGCCATTACTGAGCGCAGCTGCCGACTTTGGCTGGATTGAAGGGCGGACGAATGTCGAAATGGACATTTCGGCCAGCGGCAAGTCCGAAGCCGGGTTGATAGACACGCTCGCCGGGACAGCGAGTTTCCAGTTTACCGATGGTGCGATCCGAGGCGTCAATATTCCCCGCATGGTGCGGTCGCTTTCGGTCCAGACGTTGCTTGGCTGGAATGATAACAGCCGACAAAAAACCGACTTTAGCGAATTTTCCGCCAGCTTTGCAATCGAACGCGGATTGGCCACAAACACCGACACCAAACTGGTCGGCCCGCTCGTCAGAATGACCGGGACGGGTGTAACGGATTTTCCGGCCAAAGTACTCGACTGGCGTTTTGATCCCAAAGTGGTTGCGAGTCTGGAAGGGCAGTCAGATACAAATGAAGACCTGATCGGATTGGGCGTGCCGGTTCTGGTAAAGGGACCGTGGGACAATCCTGAAATCTATCCGGATATTCAGGGTATTCTTGAGAATCCGGACGCAGCCTATAAGCAGCTTCAGTCGGTCAGTGGCGATATAGGCAAACTTCTGGGCGGCGACGGCGCATTGGGCGATCTACCGGGCGAAATCGCTCAGAAGATCACCAAAGGCAGTAAGGATATCAACGTGAAGGATATCGTTGAAGGTGTCTCAAACGATGATCAGGTACTTCAGACCATTGAGGAAGGGTTTGGCCTTCCGGAGGGTTTCCTCGGCTCGTTTGGTCGCAAGAGCAAGTAAGGTCAATTCAAGAGGTTGTACCGACTGGATAAGTTCCTAGTTTTGCAAACGAACGCATGAGACCGCCGACCAGAGCATTGATACCGTCTGAAGCTGAACCATCGTTTGTGATTGTCAGCAGATTGGGGGCAGAGGGCAAGGCGAGGTTTGCCCGCTCGAGCCTTTCACGAATGTCCGCTGCCGATTCTCGTCCTCTTTTTGCAAGCCGTTCTGCAAGGACTGGATTGGGCGCGGTAACATGAACCACCAGCAAGCTGTCAAATCGTCTGAGAGCCATGGGGATGGCCGCGCGCGAACCGTTTGCGATTGCCATATGGCCTTCCCGGATCGCATCGGTGGCGGAGAAAGGCAGCACATAGCCCAGCCCGTGAGCCCGCCAGCACAATGTGTTTTGTCCAGACTGGGAAAGTCGCTCGTAGTCCGCCTCTGAAATGCAGTCGTGATCTTCCGCCAATGGGTTGGCTTTCCGCGTAATCTGGCGTTTGATGAAGACAAATTCCGACCGGTCCGCCAGCGCGTCTCTGGCGCCGTCAAGCAATGTGTCCTTCCCCGCGCCGCTAGGACCGACAACAAGAGCCAGAACACCTGGACCGATTTTTTCAGCAGATAGCATCAGGCAACCCGTTGTCCTTCGCGCCAGACAGCGCGCACAATAGGTACGCCCTCATCTACATGGACCTGAACCAGATCGGCGCGACGTCCAATAGCAATTTCTCCGCGGTCATCCAGTCCGGCGGCTTCAGCGGGTGTCTTGGAAACCATCGCGATGCTCTGCGGCAAGGAAATCTCTTCACTGGTTTCTGCCAAAGTAAGCGCGCCGTAGAGAAGAGAAAATGGAACATAGTCCGAAGACAGAATGTCCAGCAGTCCTTTTTCTGCCAGGTCATGGGCTGAGACATTTCCCGAATGCGATCCACCGCGCACAACGTTGGGCGCTCCCATCAAAATCTTCAGCCCGGCTTTTCGGGACGCATCTGCCGCCTCAATAGTTGTGGGAAATTCAGCAACGGCAACCTTGTTTTCGATCGCTTCCTCGACGTGCGGTACCGTCGCATCGTCATGGCTCGCCAGTATAATTGGTCTGGATTGGCATTTTTCGGAAATGATTTCCCGATGATTGCCAGAGTATTTTTCAGCCTGGGCAAGGCGCCGGTCGACAAAGGCCTCAAACTGGGCGTCCGACATGCCGGTCTTGCCCTGATAATATTGCTTGTAAACATCCATTGAAGTGAACTGTCGTTGTCCTGGCGTATGATCCATCAGCGAAACGACACGAACTTTTTCGACATCATCGAACATTGAAAATCCGTCGAGGACGTCTGGTGCGGATACTTCACATCGAAGATGAATATAGTGATCGGCCCTTAGGCGGTTGCTCTGATCGCCCTTTGTGATGGCCTGGGCAAGCGTGTGCATATCTGCGGCCACGAGTCGCGCATCTTCGTCCATGCCGACGCGTAGCGCATCAAAGACGGTCGTGATGCCGGAGCCGATGATCTGCATATCGTGCGCCTGTACCGAGGCGACCGGGTTCCAGCGCACGCCCGGCCGGGGCGCGTAATGGGTTTCCAAGTGATCAGTATGAAGCTCAACAAGGCCAGGCACAAGAAAGTCTCCGTCCAGATCGATCCCTGTCCGGCTGCCGTATTGATCAATTGAGTCAATTTTTCCGTTTTTTATGGAAAGACTGCCATCAATTAACTCGTCACCCAAGATGATACGGGCGTTTGTGAAGTGTGAATCCGTCATAAGGTTTCTTGTCCTGCGAGAGCGGTGGGAGGTGCTGCGGCCAGTCCGGTCAAGGGTTCGGAGTGGGAGATGACAAAGGGTGCACCGGGAGCAGGCTCGACACAAATTGCCAGCCTGTCGATTCGAAGCGGGCAATTGGTGACCGAATTGAAATAGTCGCGACAGGCATCGGTCAATAAATAAGCGTCATCTGCGTCTATTAGAGAGATAGACAAAGTCATGTGAAATCGAAACTCGTCGAAAACATGCGGATATCCCCAGCGCGTGAGGTAAGAAGATTGCCGGTCACTGAGTGAAGCAGGCCTGCGTTTTTGCAGGTCTTCCGGAGACAGGTCCTGACGAAAGGCGTCGAATTCCTTGACGCAGTACGAGGCGAGATCGTTAAGGGCGGTTGATGGGGTGGCCGGTGTCAAGGCTAGAAAATGACCCAGTTTTGTAACTGCCAGTCCATCCGGCAACAGCACCGGCGCTGTCTGAGCGCAAAACCGGTCGAACCGTTCAAAAAGCGCAGTTTCAGTTGCACCCTGTTTGGGCCTGAATGGCGCTTTCATGGTGGCATGAAAGCCGTAACGACGAGGTGAGGCAGTCAATTCGGCCATACGTGGTGCTGGTATCCGGCTGATCGCGGGTTGAGCTATTTCGTCATCAGAGTAGGCATCCCGGCCAAGCCAGGTGCTACCCAGACGCGTCAGGTCTGAATCACTGCTCGCTGTGTAATAAATGGCATATCTCATCGCGTTGTCTCTCACTGTTTGCTCACGATCCGGACCGATTGGTGAGTGTAGACCGGATTCGCTTACAACTGGATTTCAGAATGTGGACATCGACGTGTCCGAGCGATGAAGCTTGCGTGACAATCCAGTCAAATTCTCTGCGAGGCAATGGGTAAATATAATTCATGCGGCAACTTGGAAATCCGTGACATCAATAACCTTGTCTGCAACCCTATCTCTTACATCGGCATCGTGAAAAATCCCAAGTAATGCGACACCTTCACGTTTTTTTTCGCTGATCAGTTCAACCACCACATCCCGATTTTTTGCATCAAGTGAGGCCGTGGGTTCGTCGAGCAACAAGATGGGATAATGAGCGATGAAACCGCGTGCGATGTTCACCCTTTGCTGTTCTCCACCGGAGAAGGTTGCAGGTGGCAATTGCCACAGGCTTTCTGGCACGTTGAGTCTGGATAACAGGCTGGCGGCTATATCCTCGGCGTGTTCTGTATCAGCACCTTGCGCCACAAGCGGCTCGGCGACGATGTCCAGTGCGGATATCCGCGGGATAACACGCAGGAACTGGCTGACATAGCCAAGCGTTGTTTTTCGCAATGCCACAATCCTGCGCGGCACGGAGTCGGCGACATTGACGATCTCTTCACCATCAGTCACCAGAATCTGCCCTTCGTGGCATTTGTAGTTCCCGTAAATCATTTTGAGGATAGAACTTTTCCCCGCACCTGACGGACCGCCGAGCACACCGCATTCCCCTGCGCCCAAAGAGAAATCAACGCCCTGAAAAACGGGAATTTCAACCCCATCCTGAAGATGCATTGTGAACGTTTTTCCGACATTGGATAGGTAAAGTTTGGTGTTCATAGCACCCTCACACTTGCAGAATCGAAGAGACAAGGAGTTGCGTATAGGGTTCCTGCGGGTCGTCCAATACCTGGTCTGTCAGACCAGACTCCACCACTTTGCCGTGACGCATGACCATGATCCGGTGAGACAGCAATCTGGCAACAGCCAGATCATGGGTGACGACGACTGCGGACAGAGCCAGATCCATCACGAGCCCTCTGAGCAGATCAAGTAATCTCGCCTGAACGGATACATCCAGACCGCCGGTCGGCTCATCCATGAAAATGAGCCGTGGCTGGGTGACAAGGTTACGGGCGATCTGAAGGCGTTGCCGCATGCCGCCCGAAAACGAACGGGGATCATCGTCAATACGTTCCGCTTCAATTTCAACTCTTGAAAGCCAGTTGGTGGCTTCGGCGCGGATGTTTCCATAGTGTCTGGCACCGGTGGCCATCAGGCGCTCGCCCACGTTGGCACCGGCAGAAACGGTCATGCGCAATCCTTCAGAAGGATTCTGATGAACGAACCCCCAATCGGTGCGCATGAGAAAGCGACGCTCAGCTTCTCCCAGCTGAAACAGATTACGCATTGTCCCGTCGCGCATTCTGTATTCGATGGCTCCGTGGGTTGGAGCCTGGCGTGTCGACAGGTTGTTCAGCAGAGTGGTTTTCCCCGAACCGCTTTCGCCGACAACTGCAATCACTTCACCAGGCCATAATTCGAAACTGACGTCCTGGCATCCGATTCTGTCACCGTAAAAGCGCGTAACGTTGCTTGCGCGGAGGATCGGATCATCGCTGTTCGCGTCTATTGTATCGGACCGGATGGCGGCAGCGGTGTTCATTGCTTGATCTCCTCAGTTGCTGAGATCGGATCATGGCCACCAAGCGCACCGACATGGCCTGCATCTCGTCTGTTTTCGCAAAAGTCGCTGTCTGAACACACAAACATGCGTTTACCCGCATCATCGAGAATCACTTCATCCAGATAGACATTTTCAGCGCCGCATAGTGCGCATGGTTCGTCCCATTTCTGAATGTCAAAGGGATGGTCTTCAAAATCCAGGCTGATGACCTTGGTGTAGGGCGGGATTGCATAGATTCGCTTTTCTCTCCCAGCACCAAACAGCTGAAGCGCTGCCATGCCATTCATTTTCGGATTATCGAACTTGGGCGTTGGTGAGGGATCCATTACATACCGGTCTTCAACCATCACCGGATAAGCGTAGGTGGTTGCGATATGGCCGTGACGTGCAATGTCTTCATAGAGTTTGACATGCATCAGCCCGTATTCGGACAAGGCATGCATTTTCCGGGTTTCCGTTTCCCTTGGTTCAAGAAACCTCAGTGGTTCCGGGATCGGGACCTGGTAAACCAGCACCTGGTTTTCCTTCAGGGGCATTTCCGGGATGCGGTGCCGGGTTTGGATGACAGTCGCGTTGTCCGTGGTCGTCGTTACTGAAATATTTGCCGTTCGCTGGAAAAAACCGCGAATGGCAACTGCATTTGTGGTGTCATCCGATCCTTGGTCAATCACCTTCAAAGTGTCTTCAGGACCCAAAATAGCGGCGGTCACCTGTACGCCGCCCGTTCCCCATCCGTAGGGCATGGGCATTTCGCGGCTGGCAAACGGGACCTGATAGCCTGGAATGGCAATGCCCTTCAAAATGGCCCGACGGATCATGCGTTTGGTTTGCTCGTCGAGATAGGCGAAATTGTAGCCGGTACCGTTTGATGATCTGGTGAGCGGTTCAGTCATTCTGCGGCCTCGCTGACCAGAGACTTTTGTTGGGCATGGTTTGCTTCCCACTCCCGTTTCAATTTATTGACGAGCTCAAGCTCTGCCTGAAAGTCGACATAGTGAGGTAACTTCAAATGCTCGACGAACCCTGTGGCCTGCACGTTGTCTGCATGGGAGAGAACGAATTCTTCGTCCTGCGCCGGTGCTGTGAGTTCCTCGCCCAGCTCTTGCCAGCGGAGAGCACGGTCGACCAGCGCCATCGACATTGCCTTGCGCTCGGAGTGACCAAAAACGAGACCGTAGCCGCGGGTAAACTGCGGAGGGGCATTGGCAGATCCTTTGAACTGGTTCACCATCTGGCATTCAGTCACCGTGATCCGGCCAAGACTGATTGGAAAGCCAAGTTCTTCCGGTGTGAATTCCAGCTCGACGTCCCCCATCCTGATTTCTCCGGCAAAAGGATGGGTTCGGGCATATCCACGCTGGGTTGAGTATCCCAGCGCCAAAAGAAAACCTTCGTCGCCGCGCGACAAGGCTTGCAGCCTCAGATCGCGTTCCGCAGGAAATGATAGCGGCTCCCGCGTAAGGTCTCCGATTTTTTGCGACTTAGAGGAGGGGGCTTCCTGTTCAATCAGACCTTGTTCGCCGAGCAGATCAGTCACGCGGGGCATCGCCGCCTTGGTGTCCTCACCTACTGCGACATCCGCAATCTTTTCGTCGTCCGACTGCTCAAACTCCAGCAGACGGTGTGTATAGTCGAAGGTTGGCCCCAGCAGTTGCCCACCAGGCAGGTCCTTGTAGGTCGCCGAAATCCGGCGTTCAACCAGCATGCCCGCTGTATCGACTGGTTCACTGTATCCAAACCGGGGTAACGTCGTGCGGTACGCTCGAACCAGAAATATCGCTTCTATCATATCGCCGCGGGCTTGTTTGACCGCAAGAGCGGCCAATTCCTCATCAAACAGCGACCCTTCACTCATGACCCGGGCGACGCTCAGCGCCAGCTGTTCGGCAATCTGCTCGGCGGTCAACGCGGGCACATTTTTCGAGCCACGGCGTTTTTTTGCCATCAACTTGTGAGCATTGCGGATCGCTTTTTCACCGCCTTTTACTGCAACATACATAGCTCAATCCTCCCGTTGCCGAATGTCGGTTGAACGGGGAAGGGCGGCGATCTGCTGCTCTCCGGCAAAGACGACATCAATACCCAGTGGGAACAGCGCGTGATTGGCGATCATTTCCGGCCAGAAATACTCCGGCAGCGATCTGACGCCGAAGGACTGCTGTTGTTTGATGCCGGGTCCTGTCAGATAAACACCGGTCCGATTGGAGAGGCTCTCGGTTCCGATAATCAGCGTTGTTGAACGGTCTGGGTACTCAGGTGTGCCCGCATTGAAGTTGCCGGGCGGAATCATGGTTTGCGGCGAACTGACCACGGCGAACGCAGCATCTTTAGGCAGGTCGACGATCGGCGCGCCGGTATGAAATTTCAGATAGGAGATAACATCGCTGGATTTTGAAAGCGTTGTGTCAAGCCACAGCGGCGTATCATAGTCACATAATGTCATGACAATGCCGGCAAGGGTCGCGCTCAGCGGTGTGGGAGGGGCCAGTCGTTCATTGTCAATTTCGTGCAGGATTCCCGGGCGGGCCATTGCGTCCATCACAGTGCGGAAAATGCGCTGGGAATCAAATACCGGATTGGTGAACCCTCGTCTTATCGTGAAATCGGTATTTTGCTCTTTAGAGCCGGGATTGTCAGATAAAACGGTTGTCATCAGTCGTCCCCCCTCACCATCGTGAAAAAATCAACTTTGGTTGCAGCGGTTTCCTGTCTTACCTGCCGGTCCCGGTTTGCTTGCGCATCCTCGAGTGGAGTGAGAACTTGATCCTCCACCTGTTGTTTGCTTTCGGTTTGTTGCCACAGGCCGTCAAAAAGAGCCGCAATGCGGGCTTTGGTGTGATCTCGACCCAGAATATAGCCATATCCGGTTATGCCGGATGCGAGGCCTATGACACAGCGCGTAACAGTTGCTTCGCCCAGGTTGAATGCGTTGCCCGATCCTCCGATACGCCCCCGTGTCATAACCAGGCCGGTTTCAGGTGGCCGGATGTCTTGCCATTGCGGTTTGTTGGCCCATCCCTGCCAGAATGCCGACAATTGTTCTGCATTTGCACCGGACAGCAACCCGATGGCGCGTTGGCGTGGAGCATGATCGGCTTCGTCAATCCGGTCATGGTGCGCGCGAGTTTCTGAATTCATGCCTTGTTCCCTGGTGTCGTGTCGCCAAATTGAACAGGTAACGCCGAATTCACATCGATAGGGGTGGTGAAATTCGACTCCGGATCAACTGTGGTATAGATCGTCAGAGAATATTTGTCTAGTTGTGTAGACAAATATATTTCTTGGCAATTTTGTAATCTTTCTTCATGACAGGGTCATGACTGATGAACTAGCAATGGATCGCGGTTCCGGTGTTGCTTTGTGGCGCCAGATTGCTGAAAAAATGCGATCGGAAATTGTTTCGGGGCAATTTTCGGAAGGAACGCGCCTGCCAACGGAAAAGGATCTGGCAGAACGATTTGGTGTTAATCGCCACACCGTTCGAAGGTCTATAGCCGCCCTGACTCAGTCAGGACTGCTGCGCGCGGATCAGGGCAGGGGCACGTTTGTTGCGACCAGCCTCATTCGCTATCCGATTGGTCCTCGAACACGGTTCAGTGAGATAATAGCCGGTCAGTCCCAGGAGTTTGGAGGCCGGCTTGTTTCCTCTGCGCATGAGGAAGCGGATATATTTTTGGCTGAGCAGCTGGATGTCGCTCCCGGCACGATGTTGGTTCGGCTGGATACATTGAATGTCGTTGATGGCGCGCCATTGACCCTGGCAAACAACTGGTTTGAGCAATCCCGTTTTCCGCGACTGGTCGCCGATTATGCCGAAACAGGCTCAATAACAAAGGCGCTAGAGGCAGCTGGAATATCTGACTACCGCCGGAAAGAAACACGCATTACGGCAGAAATTGTCGACTTGCAGGATGCGGTACTCCTAGAGCTTTCGCCTGATCAGCCGGTCATGGTTGTGGAGGCAGTCAATGTTGATACGAGGGAGCAACCAAATCATTTTACGCGGGCTCGGATCGCCGCCTCTCGCGTTAAACTGATTGTTGAGAGTTAACGCAACTGTCGCGAACAGTTGCCTTCTGCCACTCTGGATTAGATTAACTCTGCCGTTGTCCGGCGTTGCTTCCAGCGATGCCATGAGATCACGAAAAACGCCGCGCTTATTCAGTGCGCGGCGTCAGGGTGTTTCTAGATGTGTTGTCCCGAAATTGGATGATATCAATCAAGAGACGGAAGGCCTACCGATTGGGATAATAACGTCCAGGCCGCCCCTGCGGAGCAGGTGCGTAGTTGACTTGCGGTGATTCATAAACCGGCTGTACGCCAATCCAGACCCTTACGCCATTTTCATAAGATGGCCGAAACGTATTGCGCATATACCACGCATGGTACTCGATCACTCCATTGCCGATCTCACGAGGCAGGTCCTGTGGTGATCCATCAACAATCCGCCCATGGATATTGGGATTGGAGCGGGAATATTTGTAACGATAGTCAGAAGCCAGTGCGGAGCCTGCAACGGTGAGAGACAGTGCAACCAGTGTGCATTTGGCAACTTGAGAAATAGCGGTCATGGCGTAGCCTTTGTTTTAAGGTTGTTCCCTGCCGCCGCCAACAGGATATTAGACCTTAATATAGTGTTAAACGGATCACAAGTCTATGAAAACAATAGACGATCTTAATTGTTGTGCTTCACCATCCAGAATTTATTCTCCTCAGCAACACCGTGCCAAAGCTCTGAAGCCTGTGTCCAACTGTTGTCTGCCTGAGACTGGTGCCAGCCAAGCACAAATCCGGCGGCACGTTCTTTCAGGCCTCGCCTGGCGCTTCGAGGTCCGATCAACCCCGGAATTTTTTCAGCGATGGCAACGTCGTTCAAATAGCCGAACATGTCCTGCAGCAGTTTCAGTTTTTTCAAAAAGGGTTTGGCCTGCTTTTTGTCATAGAGGGGAAGAAAAAACTCGATGGCGTAGCGCAACTTTTTAAGGTCCTTTCGCATGACATGGCGTTCTTCAATCGATAATTGTTCCAACAGTGCCGCATGCTGTTCGGTGCGCCGCCAGCTTTTTAGAAGTGCTTTTTTAGCCAGCTTGCGAGCGGGTCTCGCCAGTGATTTCTTCTGGGACGGCACTGAGGAAGACCGCCAGCCCTGAGTCTCGGTAAGCTGGCCGAGTGAGAGGAGAAAGTGTCGAAACATGGTGCTGGAAAGCACTTCCCGTGTTCGGGCCTGTTCGGTTTCTCTTCTCTTCTGCAATTCGGCAATGAGGGATTGTAGATCAATGGATGAAGGGGCGACGGCTTCACACGGCTGAATGATTTCATCGATCAGGACATCAAGGTCTCTTAAATCCCCCACCACAGCAGCTATTTCGCGGGCTTGCACGGCCAACTTGGCAGCAAATTCCGGCTCAAGCATGGAACCAAAGAGCTTCAGAGCACTCCGTAATCGTCTTAGTCCAACACGCAGTTGATGGGGGCCCTCAGGACGGTCTTCATCAAACGTTGCGTATGCGTTCCGCATAATTTGCTTCAGGCATGACCGAAGGATTTTCTCCAGCGCATCCTCCGCAGTGTCCTCATCTGCAAGGCCACTTTTTCTTGCTTTTTGCGGTCGATATTCGCTGGTGTTGTCCTGAAGTGCCAAACGATAGCCCTGCGCTGCCTTGCTCATCGAAGAGAAACGCCATGGTTCCTCAGAGAAAATGCTGTGCGCGAGCGTATAAAGAGCGTTCAGCCTGCCCTTTTTGAGCTCTAGTTCGATTTCAGACAAGTCGCGTTCGGCGCCACCAGCGATGATTTTACCCTGATCGAATGCGACTTCTATTTCATCCCCGTCATCACTTTCAAACAGTCTGGTCAACCGTTTGAATGTCGTTTCAAATACCGGACTGATCGAGGCTTCGCCAATCAGGTTTGCGATCAGATCTCTGACTTCAGGATCATAGATTGACTGAATATCCGGGTTAGGGCCGGACACGGTAATTTCGATTTCCTGGGGTTTTGATAACCCACCTGTCAAGCCAGTGCCAATTTTGACTGTCTGAATCCACGCCCGTCCAACGTGTCTTACACGAAATGAAATTCCAGCATTCTTGAGGGCGAGGTCAGGTGTGTCGAAATAAACCGACCGAAGGTTCTGCGTTACCGCACGTGATACCTGTTTGAATGCCGCGATCTTTTTCGCGCGCAGTCGCGTGACGGTTGGTCCGGAAACGGTGAATTTGAGTTCGATCTCAAGCGACTTTGCCGACATAATTTTACGCGTACCCTCAGTGCCTTGCCTCGAAGCGCCGCCGTCCTGTCATGGAGTATGGCGAATAACCAGAGGCAAACACAAGATCAATGTCAGCCATTGCTCCCGATATCCTATTTATTGGCGGGTGGGGCGTTAGTTTGAGACATCTCTGCCTGGAGCAGCGGCAGAAATCGCCAGATTTCACGGTTGAGGCGCACAAGCCGCTTGATGGTATTTCCAATTTCTCTCAGGCGACGACCATCAATTTCCTTCAACTCGCCGAACGAAAGATTGTCGCCTCGCATCTGAACACGCATGGACTGAGTGTGGGTGATATCTCCCAATTCGTTCACTTTGAACATGCTGTGATTGAATTCGTTGCGAATTTTGGTGCACTCGTTGAACACACGGACAATCCTTCGCAGTTCCTTGCCTAACTCAGGATCAGTAAGTTTCGCCTTTGCTAGTCTTTCCACCAGTTCCACGCGTGCACGTGTGGTATTGAGCGTAGCGAAGATGATGGCCGCAGACGTTTCGTCGGTGCCCATCAGAGCCATGATAATGTAGATGAACATGCTCTCATTGTTCGACCAGCAATAAGAAATGTTGCCCATCAGCCCCAAAATCAGGTTACGGCGGCCAGCCGTTTCGTGGGAGATGGTATCGAGATTTTCAAAATCTGGACTCGGAGGAATTTTCTTGTTCATCAATCGCCCTTGGATGAAGCTTACCTATTAAAGACAGAATAGCATCATACTGCCTGTACGGGCGGTTCTTTCGGGTTTTTACCGCCTTTTCAGGGTATCCTGTTTGACGGCAGGGCGGGATCATTTTTATAGGGAACTCCACTGGCTCAACGAATTTGCAGCAACGGTGGTGCAGGACAAGGCTTTGGTGAAGATGCTGGATTGGTGGAGACTGCGAAAAGCTCGTGAATCCGCAGTAGCAGCTATCCGGCCCTATCTCGAATATTCAGTCAACAGAGTGGGGCGTCATTCTCTTGATAACCTCAATCCATATGCCGTCGGCTTTTTGGGTATGCTGATTACCCTGGTTGCTCAATACAAGTATCCGTCGCTGGGAACCAGGACCATTGGCCTTTTGCAGATGGAAGCCTGGGCAGAGTTAACCAAGAACAATGCTGATCTGATCGGACAGGAAATCAGCTTTCTGAGTTTGAACGCAGATCCGGATTTCCAGGGCGGCTGTTATGCCGCCAAGACTTTCTTTGACGAAATTCTCAGAAAAGAGCTTGATGGCAGAGCTTTTGGTGACGTTCAAATAGCCTCTCAGGTGCAATCAGACCAGATATCCGCTGAAACTATGGCTTTGGAGCGTTGGGTGGCCTTGTACGAATGTGGCACTCAGTAGGCCTAAATAGGGCTGTAAACCAAGATATCTCCCAGGTCTTCAGCGAAGCCCCGCAAAATTGGCGTCTCTTTGGGGGTCAAAATCTGCCTTATTTGCGAATTCAGCTGATTCGTTATTTTTTACAGGGTAAATTGTGGCAGGAATTCGCTTTTTCTGAGACGTTATCCACAGGTCCGGCCAGCCGAAACGTGATGTAAAACACACAATGGCGTGTTTGCCGTAGAGTCAAGTTTGTTCCATCGGCAATGGCAAAAATAGGCGGTAAATCGGTCAGAAAGGGCTGGGAATTGCAGGATAAATCCTTTGATAACAGCGCTTTGAAAAGTGATTTTGCGACTGACGGAATTATGAGACAGTAAAAAATATGGTTAACGAAATTAGTCGATGTGGAGCTGAATCCACCGAAAATTTCAGTTTTGGCTTGTTGACTTTCACCAGCCTCCGTTGCGTAATCGCCGCCAGATGCAGGGCACAATACATAGACTAAAGCTTTGTTGGGAGCATTGATTTATGAAACCAATTATACTGACAAACAACAGAACTGATTTCTGATAAA
This sequence comes from Stappiaceae bacterium, assembly GCA_039976075.1. Taxonomy (GTDB): domain Bacteria; phylum Pseudomonadota; class Alphaproteobacteria; order Rhizobiales; family Stappiaceae; genus JBDWFY01. Next base: position 58,600 of record JBDWFY010000013.1, on the reverse strand, counting down.
ATTCATCGCGTATTGGTAAGTTTGACCACCGGTTTCACTGTGAACCGGAAAATGTTCAAAATACCAAATTTGTAATAATCTCACACATTTAAATGCGACAACTTGACTGTGGCTCAAGTGTAGCACGAAATACAACTATAAATTGTATAACTAAATTTAGCAATTTTGCGAGCTTATTGCTCTTCGCTCGCAAAAGTCCGGTCGGACAGCAGCCGACGGGGCGTCATCTGAGACCAAAAAATGACCTTAGGAGGTGTGACTAACCCAGAAAACAGACTTCGAAATCTTGGCCACGGTGTTTTCAGAACAATCACCCGAAATGATCCGATGGCCGAAACTACTCAAAAAAGTAAACAAAAACACTCGTGACACAGTAGCCCATCGGATCTGCGACGCAGAAGATTGCGGAGAAGACGGCTGAAAATGTTGCGATATCTTGAACAACTGGAGATATCCAAATGGATACCAATATTTTATTTGCAGACATCGACGTAAATGATCCCGACATCGACATTAGAGACAACGTAATTATAGATGAAATTGATGTAGACATCGATGTCGACATTGCCGATACGATCATCAATTACGATCTCGAGGGGGATGCGACCGGTGGTCTTGATCTTCTGAATGGCAACGGCACCGACACCGAAATGAAAATTTCGCAGGCCAACCGGTTGTTCGAAGATGATGAACTGCAAACTCCAACTGTCCTGAATGACGCAACTTTCAGTCAGACAGTCAGATCTGCGGGTGGAGAGGAAGCCTCTTCCGGTAATGGCATCGAATCTGATGACGACTTTGAATATGAAGGTTCCACAGGCGGTGATATGGATATCACTGCTGAATCTATCGCATCTGCCGATGCAACCTCCATTGCTGAAGCCTTTAATCAAGATCTTTCCGTTGGTCAGAACACGCAGTCAAATGTTGCCAAAGCCAGCATCGTTGGTAACGATGACATTTTTGAAGATGGCATCGACACTGACAATCTGCTGGTAAATCCGACAGTTCAGGAAAACCTGAACAACAATGGTAATCATACCGATGTTGGCGACAATATTCTGAACGGAAACGGAACGGATACCCAGTTCGAAGTCGATCAGGTCAATTCTCTGTCTGACCAGGATCTGATCAACAACCCAACTGTCACGAACAGTGCAAACTTCTCACAGCTTGCAACCGCGACCGGTGGTTCTTCTTCATCTGATGATGGCATGGACGGCCTGTTTAGCTACGAAGTTGGAGACGACATCTCAATCGACGCATTGACTGCTGCATCTGCTGACGCTGTCGCGGCTGCTTCTGCCTTCAACCAGAACATCGTGATGGGCGCAAACGTTCAGGCAAATGGTGTTGATGTTTCCATCGTTGGCGGTTCAAGCGCTGTCAGCATGGTCGGTGACGACGACGCATAATCAAAATTATTAGGCGAAAAACACTTGCGCGGCTTATGTCGCGCAAGACCACCCTTCCGCCAATCGTTGAGTAAAAGGCCCGCAGATGTCCTCCGCAATGATAGACGAACTGATCTGGCATTTCGGAGGCTATTTGCACCTCATTGTTGAGGTTGGCACCAGCAATGTAGAATATATCGCTTCATTCCGTCCTGACTATCAGAACACCAATCCTCAACTGAATCTGTCAAATGCGGCCCAGGCACCGGCCGAAGATGACAGTCAGGGTTTACCCGTCACGAATTTCTTCCCGGATGTGATTCCAGGCCTGGCTTACGGGGGATCAGGTTTTCCCGGTGGGAGCGCTGCGCGGAACTATGATCTTGAAGCACACCTGCGCGTGCCGGAATTTGGTGACCGTCCGGATGCAACACCGGTTGACGTTCCTTATTCTTTCAGTTTCTCGATCTATCTGAACTACCAAGATCTTGCGTCTAAGGATAACATCACTATCACCACCCAACAGAATATTCTGGACGATGATGATGCCTTGATGATGGAGCATATCGACTGGGATCCTGCATCTGCGACCATAGACGCCGATGCGACCATCGATAGTATGGTTGAATTAGCTGAAGGTTTTGTACCGGTATTCCTTGAAGAAGTGATTTCAACCGACTCGCCCGAGGAAACAGCTTCCAATATCGCGACCGTACAGGCAGAAAGAGCATCGGACGGAGATAACGGACTTTCGCATAAAGTCGGCGAAAATATCGGAGAAATTTCCGAAACTGATCTTGAAACGACTGACGACGAGGAAAATGAAGCGGCACCGTCTCTGGCTCAACGAATTGCCGAGGACTATGCGCCCGAGCACACCATCGATTTAGGCAACAATGAAGCGGTCAACGCTGCAGCTATCGTAGATTATTCAGAATCGCTGTCCTCAATCGTTGTCACAGGCAACTACTACGAAACCAATGCGATCGTTCAGACGAATGTATTTGCATTTAATGAAGGTGAGGCAGGAAACCAAGCGAAGGGATTGGGCGGAGGGACACCAGAGAACACTGTAATCAATGAGGCGACAGTGTCCGAGCAGGGTGAATATCTGATCCAGTCGCCGACAAACTTCTACTTCCCGGAATACCAATTCAATGTCGATCATGTGCATGGCGATGTGTTTGACATGAACATTCTGAAACAAGTCAACTACATCAGCGACAACGATCGGATCACCTACGAGGCAGGCGGTTCAGGCTATTACATCAGTCTCGGTGACAACACTCAGGTTAACGCCTCACAATTGTTCAAGACATTCAGTGGATACGACATTGTTGTTATCGACGGCAATTATCACGATCTGAACTATATATCTCAGACTAATATTGTTCTGGATGTCGACGAGGTTGGCGTATCCGGCGAGGGAATGAAGGCCCACAAAGGCGGGAACCATCTTGAAAACGATGCTTCAATCAAAAATGTTGGTGGTGGAGACCTGTTCAAGCCGCTGACAGATGACGTTTCGGACTTGGCAAACAGTATTTTGGGCCAACAGGGCGAACTGCAGTATTTTGCGGACAATATCGACTGGGGGCTGCCCTACAACGGGACATCAAACCTGAATGTTCTGGTCGTCTCCGGTGACTACTATCAGATCAACGCCATTGAACAGATCAACATCATCTCCGATGCCGATGCTGGTCTCATAATATTTGACGATGAGCCCCTTCCGGGGGTGACACAGTCCGTATTTGGCGATGATTTCGAGCTTGAAGAAAAAGAACCAGAGCTGAAAACCAGCGATAATACGGCGAAAAACACCGCCAGAATTATCGACTATGACAGCCAGTCTGAATTTCAATATCTGGGGGGCGATTACTATGAAGACGAGATCCTTGTTCAGATAAACATCATGGTCCCGGAAGAAGACATTGTCCGGGAAGGGGATACTGAAACGCTGGCACCGGAAATCGTCGCCTTTACCGGCAATGACGCGGGCGGTTCGGAAACTGACAACGAAAACCTTGAACCTTATCAGATCGGCGGACAAGGCACCGACATGTTGAGCGATATTCTGTCCTAGGCTTTGGAGCCGAAGACAAATTGCGTTCAATAACGGGGCTTTTTCACTGCACGGGACTGGTGTCGACAAGGGGCAGGACGTATGGCGTACTTAAATGATGTTGAACGGGTGGCGGACGACGATCGGGATGATCGCATTCGTCGGTCTCACGAAACAACAGGAAATCAAAATCAGAATTTGGCAGCGCAGAACTCAGTCTCTGAAAGGCGTTTTGCACGCTCTGAGCCCTCACCGGTGGACGGAAGGGTTGTGTCCTTTGATCATGTTGGTGCCACTTCAACTGAAACAGAACCCGCGACGCATGATATTCCTTTCAATCCAACCCCGGTAGAACCGCCCGCCGAAGCCAACAGAAACGATCGTCCTTCCGCAGAGCAATCCCAACGGGGCGCAACCGCGAGAAAAGCAGAGCCACCACGTGCGGATGCCGGGGGATTCCGGGCAGACGGATTGGCGAAACTTCCTCTCGATCGAGCGAACGCAGATCAGAAGAGCGTCGCGCGCCGCAAAGGCGGGTCGTCCGGCGGAGCCGGAGGGGGCGGCAACGGACCGGGCGTTCAAAGCAAGATGGGCGCGCCGGATTTCCGAAACGTGTTGTCCAGTGGACTGGCACAGGCCAAGCGCAATCTTGTTATTGTGGCAATATTCTCCTTTGCTTCGAATATTCTTGTCCTTGCAGTGCCTATTTATCTGTTTCAGATTTCAGATCGCGTTCTGACCAGCCGGAGTGTCGATACGCTTGTCATGCTGACCGTGATCGTGTTGGGGCTGATTCTGGCGCACGTTCTTCTGGATATGATGCGCCGGTTTTTGCTGATGCGGATTGCTGTCGATATCGAAACGCGTCTGGGCGCACCGGTTCTCAGTGCAGCAGCCAGAGCTTCTTACAACGGCTCCAGCCGTGAGTTTCAGGTGCTTGGTGACTTGCAACAAATTCGGAGTTTTGTCACCGGATCGACGCTTTTGACGATGATGGACGCGCCTGTTGCACCCATCTATCTTCTTGCAGTTTTCCTGATCCATCCTCATTTGGGTTTCATTGTCACCGGCACGATTGGTGTTCTCCTTGTAGTCGCTTTGATCAACCAGCGCATGACGGCAATCCCGTTTGGAAAGGCCAACGCATTTAATTCCCGAGCCAATTTGCAGGCCGATGCCATGGCGCGTAATGCCCAGGTCATCAACGCCATGGGCATGATCCCCGAAAGCGTCCGCATCTGGGGTCGTGAAACAGCGGAATCGCTCAAGTCCCAGGTTGAAGGCCAGGACAGGAACGTCATGATGGCCGGCATTTCCAAGTTTGTTCGACTTGGAACTCAGATCGCGATGCTGGGATGGGGCGCCTGGCTGGCACTCGACTCCCAATTGACCGGCGGAATGATCATTGCCGCATCGATTATTGGCGGTCGGGCGCTTGCACCTGTTGAGGGGACAATTGAGGGCTGGAAAAGCTTCATCCAGGCCCGTGGTTCGCATGCGCGGATTCGTAATCTGTTACAGACTTCGCCGTTGAATGTGGAGCGATTGCGCCTGCCCAGTCCCAAGGGACATTTGAGTGTCGAACGGGTTCTTTACGTTCCGCCTCCCAACAAAAAAGTCATTTTGAACGGTGTCAGTTTCACCCTAGCGCCGGGTGAGTCTCTTGCCATAGTTGGTGCGTCCGGTTCGGGTAAATCTACACTGGGGAAAATGCTGGTCGGCTCGATTTCACCGACGGCGGGTAACATTCGGCTCGACATGATGGATCTCAGAAACTGGGACCCGCGTCAATTCGGCGAGAGTGTGGGTTATCTGCCGCAGGATGTTCAACTTTTTCCCGGTACCATCAAAGCCAATATCGGGCGCATGCGCGAAGATATTGGTGATGAGGCTATCTACGACGCAGCAGCGTTGGCGGACGTTCACGAACTGATCTCGGGATTTGCGCAGGGGTACGAAACCGTCGTGGCGATGGACGGCAGTCCCTTGTCAGGTGGGCAACGTCAAAGAATTGGACTGGCCCGTGCGTTTTTCGGAGATCCCCGGCTGGTTGTCCTGGATGAACCAAATTCCAACTTGGATACATCTGGTGAGCAGGCATTGGCCCAAGCGATGCTGAGTGCCAAAAAACGCGGCATTACAGTTGTCGCCATCACACAGCGACCGGCACTTCTCAGGAGTGTGGACAAAATTATGATGATCCGTGATGGCGCTGTCCAGACGATTGGCCCAAGGGACGAGATTCTGCCTCTCATTGCAGGTCGCCGGCCGGCCATCAAGGACAACCGTCAGCAGGCAGTCGAAAAAACAAAATAAGTGTATCGCGATCGAAGTCCGATAACGAAGTGAGTTGCGGGCGACGTGCGGGGAGAGTGGGAAATGACATTTCGGCGCAAGGGAAGCGATGAAGAACTGGGGCCAACAACAGCCGGCAGTTCTTCGACTTCTCAGGACAAGCTAACAAAACTGCAAACCACGCCAAGTGGTCACCTCAACGGCATACGCCTGTTGTTTGAACCGCTACTGAGCATTGCCGAGCCTGCATATCGTCGCGCTGAAACGCTGGTGCGGAGCCTTTTTCGACAATTTCGAAAGAATCAGGTTCCAGCGGCCGAAGCAACAATGGGACCGTCGATCCTCAATTCCGAAGAGTGGTATCGCGACGTGCCGCGCGGCACCAAAAAACCCATCACGATGGGCGTTGTCATCATTGTGGTTACTTTTTTTGGTTTTGGTTTCTGGGCTGTCGCAGCGCCAATGGCCGGTGCGGTTATTGCATCCGGAACGTTTGTTGCCACGGGCGAGAACAAGATTGTTCAGCACCTTGAGGGGGGTATTATCCAGAAAATCATGGTGAGTGAAGGGGATGTGGTCACGCCGGGCCAGACTCTGATCAAACTTGATGATACAGCCGCATTGGCCAACCTACGTCGTTTGCTGCTCAGGCAAGTGCGACTTGATGCGATGCGTGTCCGTCTTGAGGCAGAATCGCAAGGGCTTGAGAAACTGTACCTGCCGGAAAAATTGATTGCTGAGCTCGAGGATCCGGAAGTCAATTCGATCGTTCAAAATCAGGCACTGACTTTCAAGGCGCGAGTCAAAAAGCTGGACAGTGAAGTTGATATTCTCAATAGCAGCATTGATGCACTGAACGAGCGGATTATGGGCGGTCAAACACAGCTTAAAGCTGTCAAGGCACAACTTGATTTCTACATTGAGGAATTGACGGCCAAAACCAAACTCCTGAAGTCCGGACTGATCAGGAAACCGGATGTTTTGCGGATTCAGCGCGCCCAGGCCAACCTGGATGGCGAAGTTGGTCGTCTGACAGCTGAAATAGGTGATGCGCGAGAGCGGATTGCGCGGGCAAGAGCACAGATCAGTTCACAACGCAACGAGATGGCGCAGACGGCAGTAGAAGAACTGCAGCAGGTCAATGCTGAGTTGGATGATGTGAAGGAGCAGATTCTGGCAGCAAAGGATGTACTGAAACGCATCAATATCACAGCGCCGGTCAAAGGTGTTGTCGTCCGCATGCGGTATCACACCGCTGGCGGCGTGATCGAAAGCGGTCGGGACGTGCTGGAATTGTTACCTCTGCAGGAAAAACTGATAATCCAGGTTCGCGTTCGGCCAACGGATATCGACAACGTTAAGCGCGGTCAGCCCGCTCAGGTTCGCCTCACGGCTTTAAGCCAGCGGACCACTCCCATGATCTCCGGCGAAGTTATCTACGTTTCTGCCGATGCGCTACCTGATGAGAAACAGAACTTTTCTCCCAGCGATCTTTATGTAGCCAGGGTCAAGCTTGACGCCGCTGAAGCCGCTGCCGTTGAACATTTTCGCCCGACACCTGGCATGCCAGCTGAAATCTACATCAAGACAAAAGACAGAACCTTTTTGGACTATATGTTCGAACCGATCATGGACAGTATGTCCCGTGCGTTCAGGGAGTCCTGAGATAGTTCACAATAGCTTGGTATTGTTGTTGTCATTTGGTTTTCCATTTGGTATGTCGGCGCTGGGCCCTCTTGGCGGAATTGGTAGACGCGCTGGATTCAAAATCCAGTTCCCCTAGGGAGTCCCGGTTCGATTCCGGGAGAGGGCACCACTTACTGATTTCGGCGATGTTTCAAGTCGAATGGGTCAAGCCGTCATTTGTCCGCTTTTGAGATGGTGTGACAGGTTTGGAGCCATGAATGCATGACTTGAACTTCCAGACACAGCGTATCTACCGACTTTTTCAGATCGGAATGCTGTCTTCGCTTCATGAGCCGAAGTTTCCATCGAACAAAACCGACAGGAGCAGGTCTGATTGTCGCATCAACCGATGCGCGATGGACAACCGTGCTCTGCGCCGATAAGGAAGCAGCATGCTAAGACGCCTCTACGATTGGACCATGTCCCTGGCTGCCGGACCCCGGGCACCTGTTGCACTTGGTGCTGTCTCTTTCGCCGAAAGCTCTTTTTTTCCATTGCCGCCAGATCTGCTGCTTATTCCGATGGTGCTGTCTGCACGGAAAAAGGCCTGGTTGTTTGCAGCAATTTGTACTGTTACCTCCGTTCTTGGCGGAATTGCGGGATATTACATCGGTGCGATTTTGTTCAAGGAAATTGCGGAACCTGTGCTGCAATTCTATGGCTATATGGACAAGTTCGACTACATCCGTTCAGAGTTCATAAAATGGGGTCCTTGGATTGTCTTTACCGCTGGTCTGACGCCCTTTCCCTACAAGGTGATTACAATTGCCAGCGGCGCGGTGGGACTGTCGATGCCGGTGTTCCTGGTTGCGAGCATTTTGTCACGCGGAATGCGTTTTTTTGCGGTTGCCGGTCTGCTGTATCTGTTTGGGCAGCCGATCCGGGAATTTATCGAGAAACGCCTTGGACTCGTCTTTACGATTTTTGTTATTTGCCTTCTGGGCGGATTTCTCATCATCAAGCTTTTGTAGCGAAACGTAAGTTTTTCACATCAAGGAGATTGAAATGTCCTCAAGCAACCATCAGCGCCTTTCTGCCGGTCTTTTTTTGCTGATCGGGTTGGCGACGATAGGAACCGCGTGGGGATTTCAAATTTACGGCGGGTATGTTCCATGCGCGTTGTGCCTTGAACAAAGGGTTCCCTATTATGTGGCGTTGCCACTTGTCCTGTTGGCGGCGATTGTTTCTATGTCTTTCAACAAGGGCACGGTCGTGCGGCTGCTGTTGCTGCTTGGTGCAGCGGCGATGGTCTACGGAGCCGGGCTAGGTTTCTATCATGCAGGGGCGGAATGGGAGTTCTGGCCTGGACCGTCCGACTGTGGTGGTGGATTGGCGCCTCCAACGGATGCAAACAGTGTGCTGGGTGCTCTCAAGAAAACGCGCGTGGTGAGTTGTACCGAAGCAAGTTGGCGGATGCTGGGCCTTTCCTTTGCCGGTTGGAATGCGGTAGCCTCGGCAGGTCTTGCCCTGATTGCTCTTTGGGGCGCGCTTTCAAACACTCGGCGTGCCGTCTAGAGCATTTCCAGGAAACGTTGAAACGCCTCTGCGGCAGGGAAGTGCGACGTGCGTGCAGGTCTGACTGGAGAATTGCAAAATGGTCAAGCGTGAAGATCAGCACGCTGAAAAGGTGCGCCGCGCTGAAGCTGCGCTCAAGCGCGTCGAGTTGGACAGTGAAACAGCTGGCGCCTCCTCGCTTGTTCGAATGGCAGAAAAATCACGCTCTCATTTTTCAGCTGACGATGCCGATCAGGAAGATCGAACGGAGGTTTGGGGACGGCGCATCGGCCGAGGGTTGGGATTGGTTTTCCTGATTGGTCTGATCGTTTATCTTTCAATGACCTATCTATAGAGCACGCCACCCAATAGGTGCGAGAACTGCTCGAGGTGATTGTGTTTGAGAAATTTATCTCCATATGAATTTCAGGCACTTCACCAAAAAAGTGCCGTCCGGCAGTCGTGCTACTGCTGCGTTCCTTTGGAGCAATTTTAGCGATTGTTGAACCGCAAAAAAAATGCTCCAGGTCTTTGTTTTGGCGCGTATCCCGGTCGGAAAAGTGTTTCAACGTTTCAGGGATGCGCTGTAGAATGTCGGAGGTGAAGAGATACCCTACATTGTCGATTCAATTGCTTGTCCGCATATTCCCGATTTGACGGATTTTGAAGCAATAGCGAACGCCGCTTTTGGAGACTTGCCAGAACCGGTGAAAGAGATCTGTGCTGATGTTCTCTTCCAGGTCTCAGATTTTGCCCATGAGGAGGTTTTGACTCACCTGGGATTGACTTCCCCGTATCAATTGCTGGGCTTGTTTGAGGGTATTGGACTGGCCCAGACCGGAGGGGCAGCCTGGACGGGTCGAATGCCAAATCGGATTTGGTTGTATCGACAGCCAATTCTGGCCTATGGGAGTACACGGGAAGATCGGCTGGAAGATATTATCAAGCATGTTCTGGTCCATGAAATTGGACATCATTTCGGCCTGTCCGATGCAGATATGGAAGCGATCGATCAGGCCGAAGATTAATCAGCATGCTTTATGTTGATCTTCATATAGAACCGGTACCACCTGTCACGCAGTTTTAGCGCGTTCAATTGATTCAAGAATAAGCTGTTTTGCCTTGTCAGCGCCTTCCCAAGCGACGATCTTGACCCATTTCTCGGTCTCCAGATCTTTGTAATGACTGAAAAAATGTTCAATCTGCTGGACGCTTATCTCCGGCAGGTCCTGAATTGTTTTGATGCGGTCATACCGGCGGGTCAGTTTGGGGCCAGGTACCGCAATGATCTTCTCATCTTGCCCGGATTCGTCTTCCATCAGAAGAACGCCGATAGGACGGCAACTCATGATGGCGCCAGGAATGATAGGCCGCTGATTGGTGATCACCACATCGATCGGGTCGCCATCGCCGCACAGAGTATGAGGTACAAAACCGTAATTGCCGGGGTATCGCATGGGAGTGTACAGGAAACGGTCCACATACATGGCACCAGCGTCCTTGTCCATCTCGTATTTGATGGGCTCTCCACCGACGGGAACCTCGATAATGACATTGATGTCTTCTGGAGGATTAATTCCAATCGGCACGGCGTCGATACGCATGGTTCAAACTCCTAAGGCCAAACTCGGAAACGCATTGGTCGCGGACCGGAATGGGCTGAAAACAGTATGTTGGCGCTTTAATGCCGCTGGTTTGCGTAAAGTGCAAGGACACTTTTGTTGCATTGCAAAAAAATCACATACAGCGAACTACCGAAAATCCGACACTTTGGGAGAATTTGCGAACCCAGGTCCGTGCGATCCATTCATCCACCATGCCGTGGCCAGGCAAAAACCACGGTCGGTACTGTCTCGCGGCCAAACCGGTCTTCGGATTGCCCTACTTCTCTTCCACCCATCGCTTTGTAAAACGCTATCGCTGGTTCATTTGCTGTCAAAACGCGCGTGATGACGCCCGATAATCCATGCTTTGCGAGATCCGACAGGGTTTCTGAGAAAAAGTGGCGACCGAAGCCCAGCCCCTGGTGTGTGGGAAGAATATAAAACTCATATACCTCGCCTTCGTAAGAGAGGTTGGAATATCGTGTGGGGCCAAATGTTGAATACCCCGCCAACGTGCCATTTGCCTCAAGCACGAGAATGCCACGATTTTGGCGAAGCGCGGCTTCCCACCAGTTTGCATGTCGCCTGGAAATTGCACGAGCAAGGTCGACGCCGGGCAAGATACCCCGATAAGCGTTCAGCCATGCTTGTTCGTGAATGTTTGCCAGGTGTTGGGCGTCCAATAGTTTCGCGCGGCGCACAACCGGCATTTCAATATCCATAGAGGATAGATAGGCAGGTACAATTCGGATGAAAGAACAAGTGCCAAAAAAGAAAGGGTCGGCGCGAGGCCGACCCTGAACTCATATTCTCGATTGGAACCGCTGGGGACAGTCCGCACAAGAAAGAGGTCCGGTTTGGTTTTTAACCCCGAAGGGGCTGGGGGGCTGATGCGTTTCAGGGTTGCGACCAAACCGGACCATCTGAGGCAACAATGACAATGTGCAAGTGTAAAATGGCTCCCTAAGGGCTGATTTGTGGCAAAATTGAGGTTTTAGAACATTATCTCTCTAATTTTGAATATAACTCTTTTGCGCCGATCTTGCATCCGAGAACTTTACGCGCGATCATGAAGGTTCAATGACAAAAGGAGGCGCTATGAGTGATAGCGATGAAAGTCAGCCCAGTTCCTTAGCCGGGCAGAGCGGCTCCGCGGTAATGAAGCGCTCGTCAGGGTTATCCAGCATTTCCTTCAATCGCCAAGAGTTGAGCGAAATTCTCAATGTCTACGGGCGCAAGGTTTCCGAGGGTGAGTGGCGGGATTACGCCATCGACCTATTGAAAGACAGAGCCGTCTTTTCGGTGTTTCGCCGTTCAAGTGAAGTTCCCTTATTCCGGATTGAGAAGAATCCAAAACTGGCCCGACGCCAAGGCGTATATTCCGTTGTCGCGCCGGGGGGCATGGTGCTCAAGCGTGGACACGAGCTGAAAACGGTATTGCGGGTACTGGAGAAAAAACGGCACTTGCGGCTGGTTTCCGCCTAAAGGCGAATGCCTCTGAATACGTATAGCATCTAATCGGGAGTATCAGCACGGCGAAGGCCGGGTACACCGTCCGATGTTCAATGCAGCTGTCCGACGGCCTCTCAAACGGGGGACGCTGTGTGGTTGCGTTCATCAATAAATGAATGCAACGGCTGCGTCCGGAATTTCTAAGACACAATCACTTTTTCCCAAAATTCAGTTCGACTGTATTTGGTGCATTTGTCGATTGAATAAAAACGCGTGAAATTATCCAGGCCGTGGCGTGAACGCGCCTCGCCACCAGCAATTATATTCGATTGTTCCTTTGTGTGATTAAACGAAAAAGGCGCGGGGCAAACCCCACGCCTTCTTACCGAAGCCTTTAGACGTTTACCCGCCCAGCTTACTCGCGATTGCCGAACAACTGCAGAAGCATCAGGAACAGGTTGATGAAGTCCAGATACAGGCGCAGGGCACCCATGATGGCCTTGCGTCCACCGACGTCGCGGCTGTCACCAGCATGATACATTTCCTTGATCTGCTGAGTGTCGTAAGCGGTCAGACCGGCAAAGACGAGCACACCAATCACGGAAATGGCAAACTGCAACGCTGAAGAGCCGATGAACATATTCACCAGCGAAGCGATGATGACGCCGATCAATCCCATGAACAGGAAAGATCCCCATGCGGAGAGGTCTTTCTTAGTCGTATAGCCAAACAGGCTAAGGGCACCGAACGATGCGGCAGTAATGAAGAACACCCGTGCAATCGATCCCTGTGTGTATACCAGGAAGATCGATGACAAGGAGATACCCATAACAGCGGCGAAAAGCCAGAACGTCGTCTGGGCGGCGCTGAAACTCATTTTATTGACGCGGAAGCTCAAAAAGAAAACCATGCCCAGTGGCGCGAGCATGACCACCCATTTCAGGGGGCTGGTGTAAAGAGCAACACCGAGCGAAGTCAGATATTGTCCCGCACCGATTTGAGCGGCTGTTCCGTCGATCATCGCAGCGGATGATGCGTCGCCGGTTATCGCCAGATTGAACATGACAATTGCGGCGACGCCGGTAATTGCCAGACCAAGGGCCATATAGTTGTAAACACTGAGCATGTATGACCGCAGACCCTGGTCGATCATGCCAGCATCAGCGCGGGCACCGGTCATCGGCCTTACAGTTTGATTTGGATCGTAATTAGCCATGAAATCCTCTTAATCCGTCACCTCTAGATGTCTTTTTTAGACACTCAGATTGGAATATGGTCCTGATATACGACAGGAACAAGACCAATACCATTAATTTTCTGATAGATCAGGCTTATAATTACTGACTGTTAAACGAAAGTCAGTAAGGCTGATTGGATCCAACCATCGCCATCAGATCGAAATTGAATAGCGACATCGCCAAAGGATGGCTCGATTGGATCGGGCCGGCAGCAGCCAGCATCAGTGCTCCCAGCAGAATGAATGTCAGAGCGTTAATCGATTTCTTGCGCCTCAGCTGCATCTGGCGCTCCCCTGCATATTTTTCCGGTGAACTCATTATCACCGATAAGAATTCGTTCCGGAACCAAAACGTTTGTGCCTGATCTGACATGCCTTCGTAAACGGGGCAATCACAGTCCTGCTGATGGTGAATTCTGCCATTTCCGAACGAAAAAGGGAAGAACAACGGCCGTTTCAACCCTTACGATCCATGGTCAGAAATCGCGATATGTGGGGATTTTCAGCCATAATTCGTTAAGAAGTGGTAAATCTGCATCAATTCCTAGAGGTTGCGCAGGACGGGTGCCGGTTTTTCACCAAGCACTTTCCACGTGCCGACCAGTCCGAACCCAACCGTCAGGACCAGTGCGATGCCTACTGCCAAGATGGCACTGATTGGCATGAAGACAAACGACATGTTCATGATTTGCGTGACAACAAACCACGAGGCAACTGCACCCGCCAATACGCCAAATAGGGCCGTCGCCAGACCAAGTATGGCGTATTCAATAATATAAGCGGCGAGGAGCTTTCTTCTGGTCGCCCCAAGGGTTTTCAGAACAACCGCGTCGTAAATCCGGTTCCGGTGGCCGGCGGCAAGAGCGCCGCCCAGTACCAGAATGCTGGCAATCAATGTGATGCTGGAGGCGCCGCGAATGGCCCAGGCCAATTGCGACAACAAATCATTCACGGCATTGATAGCGTCCTTGACGCGGACCGTAGTGACAGTCGGAAACGCTGCAGACACCGCCTTGTGCAGGGCCAATTCCTGAGTTTCATCACTGTTTTGCGGCCATGTGACGGTAGCCAGATGGGCGTGAGGTGCGCCAGCAAATGTGTTCGGAGAAAAAACCATCACGAAATTGATGGCCAGGGATTGCCACTCCACCTGGCGAAGATTGGCAATGGTCGCCGTGATTTCGCGACCAAGGACATTGACAGTTACCTGATCTCCAATATCCAGTCCCAGTCCCTCAGCGATCTCCTGTTCAAACGAAACTAGGTTGCCTCCAGTATGGTCTTCGGCCCACCATGTCCCTTTGGTCAGTTTGGAGTTATCAGGCGTTTTTGCAGCGTAGGTAATGCCCCGATCGCCGCGTAACGCCCAAGCGGCTTCCTGAGAGGGGTTCACTTTGTCCGAGGGGGTTTCATTCAGAGCCACAATCCTGCCTCGCAGCATGGGCGCCTGTTGTATCGTCGCCTCCGGTGCCTGTTCTTTCAAGAAGCTCTCAAACTCGGGCAATTCGTGGTTTTGAATATCGACAAAAAAGAAACTGGGTGCCTGCTGGGCGACTGTACTGTTCAACTGGCCTCTGAGATTGCCGTCAATCAATGTCAACGCGACAAGCAGGGTCAATCCAAGACCGAGGGAAAGAACAACCGATGGTGTCAACGCACCCGGGCGATGAATATTTGCGATTGCAAGACGAACCGCCGTGGATTTGACCTGCGGCATCCGTTTTGCCGCAATCATGATCAGACGCGCCACCACCATCAGGAGTGCAAATGCAGCCACAGTGGCGCCGACATAGACGAGGGCGAGGCGCATGTCATTGGATTGAAATACGGCCAGTCCGACGAGCACGACGATGGTGAGGCCAGTCAGCGCAATGTAGCGTTTGCGCGGCAGGGACCTGTTCGTGTTGACGCTATCTCGAAACAGCGCCGTGGCCGGGATATCGTGCGCCCTGCCCAGTGGCCAAAGAGCAAAGGCGAGGGCTGTGAGAAATCCGTAAACCACGCCCAATCCCAGTTCGAGCGGGAATATCGACATATCGCCCTGAACCGGCAGTACTGTGGCCAGAAAAGCCCCAGCCACAAAGGGGATAAGTGCGCCAAGGACAAGGCCGATCAGTATTCCAATCCCCGCAAGTACCATGATCTGAATGAGATAGACGCGGAAGACGAAATCACCAGACGCTCCAACGCTCTTGAATGAAGCAATGACGCTGTATTTGGTTTCAAGAAAAGCTCTGACGGCATTGGCAACCCCAACGCCACCGACAACCAGCGCGGTCAATCCAACCAGAGTCAGGAATTGAGCAAACCGGTCAATGTTGCGCGAAAGTCCCGGTGCTGCATTGGCGCGTGACCGCAACCGCCATCCGGCACTGGGATAATTATCCTTCAGGGATTGTATGGCAGTCCGGACATCGCTTTGGCTCGCCGCAGCCTGGTCACCGAGCTTTAACCGATAGTGCCATCGGACCAGACTTCCTGGCTGAACAAGACCGGAATCTTTCAGGGCGGTCTCGGTCAGCATCAATCTGGGGCCGAAGTCGATCCCGCCGGAAAGTCGGTCGGGTTCCTGCTCGATGAGTCCCGATATGCGGACATTGATCCGCCCAACTGAAAGCTCATCGCCTACATTTACTCCCAACTGGGTCAGCAACGTCGGATCGACGACGGCACCCCAGATCCCATTCGCCTTTTCAAACTGTTCAGCAAGGCTGGTATTCCCTGACAGCTGCATTTCGCCGTAAAGCGGGTAGACGCCGTCAACGGCCTTTACTTCGACCAGTGTCTGATCGGTTGTCTGCGGAATGCGTGCCATAGCCCGCATGGTCGCAACCTTGGATACAGTTCCGAGGGACCTCAAGTAACTTTCTTCTTCCGGCCCGGCTTCCCGGTGTACGAGCGAAACGTCGATATCGCCCCCCAGAATTGTTTGTCCCTCGTTTGATAACCCCTCAGTCAGAGACCGGGACAGGGATGCGACACCCGAAATGGCCGTCACACCCAGTGCAATGCAGGCAATGAAGATAAAAAAGCCCTTGAATCCACCTCTTAGTTCCCGGCCGGCGAACCGAAAGGCTGTGCCAAGACTCGCAGGGCCGGATGATCGCTTTTCCTCCACAAACGCTTGCATTTTTTATGCCTCCGCCAGCGCGTTTGCATCCTGCTCGATCAAGCCGGAGCGGACTCGAACCATTCGGTCGCATTGCTTGGCGAGGTTGGTGTCGTGGGTCACCAGCACTAGCGTCGTTCCGCGCTCCCGACTGGCGCCAAACATCAGATCGACAATCTGTTTGCCGGTTGCATCATCGAGGTTACCAGTGGGTTCATCTGCAATGATGATGGCGGGATGCGAGACCAGCGAGCGGGCTATTGCAACGCGCTGTTGTTCTCCACCGGACATGGCTGCGGGATAATGCTGGAGCCGTTCCCCGAGGCCGACGGCCTGCAATTCCGCACGTGCTCTGTCAAAAGCAGCGCTCTCCCCTGCCAATTCCAGCGGAACGGCAACATTTTCAAGAGCGGTCATGTTGGGAATGAGATGAAACGACTGAAAAACTATGCCGATGTTCCGGCCACGAAATTGAGCGAGTTGGTCCTCATTGAGATCATTGAGTGTCTGTCCGGCGACTTCAACGGAACCCTGGTCAGCTTTCTCCAATCCACCCATCACCATCAAAAGCGTGGATTTTCCGGAGCCGGATGGGCCAACGATACCGACGGTTTCTCCCCGCCCGATATCCAGGTCGATGCCTTTGAGAATATGAACCCGCGCAGCGCCAGCGCCAAGACTAAGATGAAGATCTTTTAAACGGATGACTGGTCCATTAGACATGGGTGATCCTATATAGTGAACGGGAGACGTCGATCGGGCGCTCCGAAACGGGAATAAGAGATCAATATGGGTATCAATACGGATCGGTCCAGCCTCTTTGGAAAAGTTCTTTGGATAATGTTCGCAATTGGTTGGATGACCGGGCCCGGTATTGCTCAGGCAGACCCGGTTAAAATCGTGGCGCTAGGAGACAGTTTGAGCGCTGGCTATCTGTTGCCTGCCAACGATGCGTTTCCTGCAAAACTTGAAGCAGCACTGAAAAAGAATGGTCACGAGGTCACCATCGTCAACGCGGGTGTGTCCGGCGATACTTCCAATGGGGGACTTGCCCGGCTGGATTGGTCGGTACCATCGGATGCCGACGGAGTTATTCTGGAATTGGGAGCCAACGATGCACTCCGCGGGATCAACCCCGAACAGACACGCGCAGCTTTGGAGGAAATCGCAAAAAAACTTCAAGGCCGAAACGTCAAGCTGTTGATTGCCGGCATGCTGGCGCCTCCCAATCTGGGCGAAACCTATGCCGGAGCCTTCAACCCGATTTTTAAGGATCTCTCTGAAAAGTACGATGCCGTCTACTATCCGTTCTTTCTGGACGGCGTTGCCGCCGTGCCCAGTCTCAACCTGCAGGATGGCATGCACCCCACCGCGGAAGGGGTCGATGTAATCGTCGAGCGGATCTTGCCTTCGGTCGAGCAGTTGATTGAAAAAATCGAACCTACTTCGTAACGTGCCGTCTCGTTTCAATCTTGAAATGACGGGTCGAATTTGATGCCCCGCCTGTATGTATTCACCTGTCGAGGATAACGATGAACTATCGCCATTTAGGGCGCACTGATTTGCGCGTCAGCAATCTTTGTCTTGGTACGATGACCTGGGGAGAGCAAAATACTGAGGCTGAAGGTCATCAGCAGATGGACACCGCGTTTGAAGCGGGGATCAATTTTCTCGATGCCGCCGAGCTCTACCCAATTCCGCCTAAATCAGAAACACATGGACGGACGGAAGAGATTATCGGTTCATGGCTTAAGAAGCGGAAAAAAAGAGATGATGTCGTCCTGGCGACGAAAGTCATGGGCCGGTCGAGCAACACCTGGCTTCGCGAGGATGGATCCCCCGGCGAACTCAATCGTCGACAGATTGAAGAAGCCGTCAATAAGAGCCTGAGAAGGCTTGGGACGGATTACATCGATCTCTATCAAGTCCATTGGCCGGATCGCAACGTGTCTCAATTTGGGAGTAACCCAACTGTCTGGGCGGATCCGGATCCTCTGGAAGGTGAAAACCCTATTGTCAGCACGCTGGAAGTCTTGAGTGATCTGGTGCATGCCGGAAAAGTGCGTCACGTCGGGATTTCAAACGAAAGCGCATGGGGGGTCATGCAATATCTAAATGCGCACCAGGCATTGGATTTACCTCGGGTTCAATCCATCCAAAATGCCTATTCTCTTCTCAATCGGACATTTGAAGTTAATCTCGCTGAAGTTACCCATCGTGAAAATGTCGGTCTGCTTGCTTATTCAGCGCTTGCTCAAGGGTATCTGACGGGCAAGTACCGTAATGGCGCCTTGCCAAACGGCTCCCGCAAGGCGCTCTATAACCGTCTGCAACGCTATGAAAAGCCGGGTTCGGCAGAAGCTGTCGAGAAATACAGGGAACTTGCTGGGGAATTCGATCTGGACATGGGTCAAATGTCCTTGTCATTTGCCGCCAGCAGGTCCTTCGTGACGTCGGTGATAATAGGCGCCACGACAATGAAACAGCTCAAATCGAATATTGCCGCCGTTGATGTCACGATGACCCGAGAACTGGAAGCTCGGATTAACGGAATTCAGCAGTTGCACAGCAACCCGGCGCCATAAATAAAGTGGTAAGTCATGTGGGTGAGGACTCAGATGTTCTCTACGCCGCCAATTTTATTTAGCCGGGAGATTCGGAACGGGCGGTTTTCCACCACCGAACGTGCCGAATTGGGTGGGAAATTTTCGGTCCAAATATTGATCAACAACATAACCTGTTGAATTTATTTAGTAAAAATAATTTTGTTGCTCTTTTTGTCGGTTTCGTCCCACACTTGATCATCGGCGTTTAGATAGGAGGAGTGGTCATGCCACGGCTCTTCACCGGCCTCGAGGTTCCCTCGCAAACAGGCCTGATGCTGTCTCTACTACGCGGTGGGCTAAGGGGCGCCCGCTGGATAGATACCGAAAATTATCACATCACACTTCGCTTCATTGGCGACATTGATGATCGGACTGCGGATGAAATTGCTCATGCACTTGAGCGGGTCAACCGTAATCCGATTGAAATTCAGATTCGCGGATTGGACGTTTTTGGGGGAAACAGACCCCACTGTCTGATTGCAAAAATTGAACATAACCAGGCGCTTTCCGAGTTGCAGGCCGAACTGGAACGAATACTGCAAAGGCTTGGATTACCACCCGAAAGACGCAAATATACACCGCACATTACTTTGGCTCGCTTACGGGGAACGACGTCGATAGAGGTCGCAGACTGGTTGTCCCAGCGCGGGGAATTCAACGCACCGGGCTATGTCGCAGGCCGGTTCGTTCTATTCTCGGCCAAAGCGTCTATCGGGGGCGGACCCTATCTGGTCGAAGAAGCCTATCCGCTGGCAGCCTGAACCTACAGGCTCCACATCCCGGATCTAGCAGCCACAAGACCGGGATGTGGGCGATCTATCGGGCCGGACTAACGGCGCTTGGCTTTGACTTTGAGTTTAGCCTTGTTTGGATAGTCCGGCTTGGACGGGGCGGCGATTGTGTCAATCCCGGTATCAAAGACGCAGATCCAGTTGCCCGAATGCTGCCAGTTGACACGTTTGTACCCATTGGGGCAGGCGGATGCTGAACCGGTCATTGTGAGGCCGGTCAGACTCGCGAGTATGGCTAGTGATATTAGGTGTCTCATCTTTCGCTCCTGTTGATGAGCACCCCTTCGGCAATTGAAGGGGTGCTCGCTTTCAACTGAACAAGCTGGCAGTGACGCATTACTGTGTGCCTTCTTGTCAGCGAGGACGGTGCAACTCGGTTGTGAACGCAGATTTTTAACCGTGCACCGAAGGCCGCAATTGGCCTCACACGATCAGACGCGCCCGTGTGATGAAAGGTTCAACAGTGAGGAGGATTATTCCGGATTGCCCTCATAAGGGCATGATCCAATAGGCCGCAAGAAGGTTGTCACTGATTTTTTCCTGATCGTTGACCACCAAGAGTGCATCCTGAAGCCGCGTGGCCGACCTGGGCAGAAAGGCAATGCCTTCGGCCTTTTCAACACACTGACCTGCGATTTTCAGCGGAAATGCACCAGCAGTGCGCTCTTCCGGGTCATACAGGAAAATACTGCGCCCGGTGTCGCTGACAATCCAGAGTTTTTGGCGATCCGGATCGTAAGTGAGACCGGAAAAGTCGAGAACTTTATCCGAACCTGGCAAAGTGGAAGGGAAGGGTGCTTCTCCGGCACACGCTTTTTTGTAGGAGCCGCAGTTCAAAACAGTCATCGACAAGACGGATTCAAGATCGCCATCAACCTCAATCAGGATCGCCGGTGATTTTTCCTTCAAGAGGTAAAAAACGTTGCGATCCGGTCTATAGGTGATGCCCTCAAGACCATCGTTGGAATCTGAGGATTGAAAATAATCGGCAAGTGTTTGGCCTGACTGTTCCGAAGGATCGACAATAGTGTCATATCCTTTCATCTCAGACAGATAACGTGGTTTATCGGTTAGCGCGCCGTTGAAGTCGGCGCGAAGTACAGCACCCCCTTTTTTCAGCTTTTCGCTGATGAGAACTATTCCGGCCGGATCACTCGCGCTGGCAGGGACGAACGTCAGTCCTTCCAGTTCTTTCGCATATTTTTTAGGCTTCAACGCGATCGGGACCTGTGCAACGTCCACTTTATCACTCAACCCGGGGATGCTTATCGGATAGAGTTTTTTCTTCTCATTGCTCAGGGTCCAAAATGTCGTTTGACCACCTGGCTCGGTTGCGACCGTCAGCCCTGAGAGTTCCGGGATTCTGGCGTGCTCCGGAAGGTCTTTCCCAGACAGGCTTCCCACCGGCACCAACTTGAGTGCGCTGGCAGTCGGATCCAGAACGCAGGTGGAAAGGCCGTCGGCACGAATTGGATCAGCAAAACTCACGCCAAGGATGGTCATAATCATCGCCCCAATTGTCAGAAAACGATTGGGCATTCACATGCTCCAGCTCAATTGCGATCTTCAAGCAACCGCCTTGCTATAACGTGTGCCTGGATTTCGGCCGCTCCCTCGAAAATATTCAGGATGCGGGCATCACACAGCACCCGAGAGACTGGATATTCCTGCGCAAAACCGTTGCCGCCGTGTATCTGAAGTGCGTTGTCTGCCGCAGCCCATGCCACCCGCGCTCCAAGCAGTTTGGCCATGCCCGCTTCAACGTCGCATCGCCGCCCCGAGTCCTTTTCCTGTGCGGAGAAATAGGTCAGTTGACGCGTGGCCATGATCTCTGCGGCCATTATAGCGAGTTTGTCGGCAATTCGGGGGAAATTGATCAGAGCCTTGCCGAACTGATTGCGCTCCTGGGCATATTGCAAACCAAGATCCAGGGCAGATTGAGCAACACCAATGGCTCTTGCCGCCGTTTGAATGCGAGCGGCCTCGAAGGTTTGCATGAGCTGTTTGAAGCCCTGACCCTCTACGCCACCAAGCAGGTTCTCTTTCTTGACCGAAAAATTGTCGAAGGCAATTTCGTATTCCTTCATACCCCGATATCCCAACACCTCGATCTCACCGCCGCTCATTCCCTCGGCCGGGAACGGATCCTCGTCGCTGCCGCGAGGTTTTTCCGCCAGGAACATGGAAAGGCCCTTATAGCCCTTCTCGTCAGGGTTTGTGCGAACAAGCAAAGTCATGACATCGGCGCGCACCGGGTGCGTAATCCAGGTCTTGTTGCCGGTGATATTGTAGCTATCGCCCTCCGGGACGGCGCGGCTTTTGAGCGAAGCGAGATCCGAACCGGTATTTGGTTCCGTAAAGACGGCTGTGGGCAGAATTTCACCCGAAGCCAGCAATGGCAACCATTTGTCTTTTTGTTCATCAGTACCGCCGCAAAGAATAAGTTCTGCGGCAATCTCAGACCGGGTTCCAAGCGATCCCACGCCGATATAGGCCCGGGACAGTTCCTCTGAAACCACGCACATGGATTCCTTGCCGAGGCCCAACCCGCCATACTCTTCAGGTATTGTCAGGCCAAAGACGCCGAGTTCAGCCATTTTTTCGATGACTTCCATGGGAATATATGCGTTGGCCAGATGCCATTCGTGAGCGTGAGGTTTGACCTCGCTTTCGGCAAATCTCTGCATTTCATTGCGAATCTGCTCAAGCGTTTCATCCAGCCCGCTACGGCCAAGCATTGCTGATCCCTGCAACTTTTGCATGAAGTCGACCAGAGCAGCGCGGTTCACCGCTGTGTTGCCGTTGCCAACGAAGTAAAGCACCGCTTCATTTCGGGAAAACTTGCTGATCGTCTCTTCTGTCAGGTCGAGATCCGTAAGACGCAAGAATTCTCCCTGACTCATCGGCAGGCCACCCTGGATCTGGGCAAGATATTCGCCATAGATGATGCAGATCAGCAGTACTTCCACGTCCCCTAGGGATCCCTCGTCCGCCAGCTTGCGTCCGTATGTCTCCATTTGCCGTAGAACTTCTGCATAGGTCGCCAGCCAGGCCAGACCGTGCGCGGCGTGCTGGTGTGTTTCCAGAGCCGCGCTGTTTACGCGATCATCCACGCTGACAAGCTGAAAGACCGACGACTTGGCAACAACCAGCAGCTCATCGACCGCACGAAGCGCCTGTGAAGCATTGTCAAGCAGGGACGTACTGGATTGACTGAAAGTCGGTTGCGCTGCCGCCGTCATAAGATTCTCCGGTGCCGGTCATTATTCGTATTGTGCGATGCAAAATTGCCGTTTGTTGCCGGGCAGATCAATGCACCTTTTGGGCTAGGTTTATTCGCTCGCTTGTACTTAGCCGGTCCCCTGCGCAGTACGGCAATCGAATTTCACTCACAAGGCGCTTGATCTTTTATAATTGTGCAAGCACATACGGTATCATGAATATGCGCGCACTCCGATCGTTCCGCATTGTGTTGATGGACGCCTTTGGCCACTTCGACCGGGATGACGGGTGGGTTGTGGCAAGCCATGTGGCCATGTCATCGCTGATGGCCCTGT
Organism: Stappiaceae bacterium; assembly: GCA_039976075.1. Classification (GTDB taxonomy): domain Bacteria; phylum Pseudomonadota; class Alphaproteobacteria; order Rhizobiales; family Stappiaceae; genus JBDWFY01. The sequence goes on along the minus strand of JBDWFY010000013.1, from coordinate 35,310 downwards.
TTCCGTTTTTGATTTTCGTGACTGCATTGGCTGGTGTTCTTGGTGTCGGCGCCGATCCTGACCAACTGACTGATCTGATCCTTGATACGCTGCCGCGGGAAGTTGGTGAACCGTTGGCGACGGAAGTGCATGACGTTCTGACAGTACCGCGCACGGATTTACTGACATTTGGTATTATTACGGGTGTGGTAATTGCCTCAAACGGAATTGAAGCGCTGAGAACAGCACTCAACCGGGCTTACCGGGTAAAGGAAGATCGCTCCTTTATTTTCAGGCGCCTTCAATCGATCTTTCTGGTCATTATCGGTGCGGCTACGTTTATCGCTTTTTCGTTTTTGATTGTGCTGGGGCCGTTGATTTGGGCTGGTGCGGTGAAATGGTTCCCCGATCTGGGTACGTATGCCGACAGTTTTAATTTCCTGCGGATTGCATTGGCGGTTGTCATCATTGTGCTCGGTCTTCTTATTTCCCATCGCATCCTGCCGGCTGGCAAGCGCAAGGTGTTTGATACGTTTCCCGGCATCGTTGTGACACTTGTGCTTTGGGTGCTCGCCGGTTCCGTGTTTGGTGCCTACCTGGAGCGCTTTGCAACCTATGTTTCCACCTATGCCGGTCTGGCCGGCGTTATGACAGCATTGGTCTTTCTCTATCTTATTGCTGTGCTGTTTATTTTGGGTGGAGAAATCAACGCTGCCATTCTCAGGCAGCGGCGCTTGCGTTCAAGCAAGCAGGAAACCTGACTGGACCACATTTACAGAACCGTCAGGCTTTTTTCCGTGCCAGTGCCACAGCGCCCACCACAATCAGCATGCCGATAATTTGGAGTGTTGTCAGAGTCTCGCCGAACAGAAAATAGCTTTCGATCGCCGTGGCAACCGGCACGAGATAAAACAGTGACGCAACGCTGCTGACGGCACCCTGCCGGATCAGAAGCATCAACAGGCTGATTGCACCGATGGAGAGCACCAGGACGAGCCACGCCAGCGCGAAAATAAAGTCTCCGGTCCACTCTATGTAATATCCGCCGTCGAACGGCAGGCCGACGATCATCAGCGGTAGCGCGCCGATATACTGATAAAATGTTCCCGTTCTGAGGTCGATGTCGTTCAGGAAGCGTTTCTGATAGACCGTGCCGATGGAAATACCCAGAACCCCTGCAAAACACGCAAGGATCGTGACAGGGGAAACCCCTGTATTCGACAAACCCAGCTTGGGTGCAAGAACCAGTCCTAATCCCAGCAACCCAAAGCCAAAGCCAGCCAAATGTCTGGGTGTAATGGATTCATCCAGAATCAATTTTGCTGTGGCAACTGTTATCAACGGTTGCAGTCCGACAATAATGGCAGAAACGCCTGCTGGCATCCCGTTGTCGATTGCCCAGAAAACGCCGCCTAGATAAGCACCATGCACAAGAAATCCCGTCAGCATGCTTTGGAGCGCATCTGTTCTATTCGGCCAGCGAACATTGGCGAAAAGACAGAAGATACCCAGAATGGCCGCCACGATCACAAAGCGCACGAGAAGAAAAGAAAACGGGTTTGATGAAGGGGCCCCCATTTTTGCACCGACAAACCCGGTCGACCAAAGCAGAACGAAGATTGCCGGGGCTGCACCGGTCAGCAGGTTTTTGACGGACATGATGGAGTAACCAGTGTGAGCTAGATGAAATCAGATCTTCTTTTGGCAGAAATGAACCGGTATCACCAATCGAAAGTCTGAATGATTCATATCAACCGCACCGATGAACACCGGATATCGTTTTCTCCTCTACTGAGCGGACTGCGGTAGAGTTTTTTATTTTCCACTGGATCATCAATCGAAACGGGCCTATTTGCCCTATGTTGATGGTCGCTTTTATGTAATGGCAGTTCTTTTGAGGACGGATGTTCACATGCATGATAATTTACTCATCGTTGGTGCCGGGCAAGCTGCGGCGCAGGCGATCCAGTCCCTTCGCCAAGGCGGTTTTGCGGGGAAAATCGCTCTTTGCGGCGATGAAGAGCATTTGCCGTATCAGCGTCCACCATTGTCGAAAAAATATCTGTCCGGTGAACTCTCAGGCGATCGGTTGCTGTTGCGGCCGGCTGATTTTTACGACACGACTGACGTGGAATTGATCATTGGAAAATCTGTTGAAGCTATTGATGTTGCTAACAAAAGCGTAACATTGTCAGGCGCTGAAAAACGAGAGTACGACAAACTTCTTTTAACGATGGGAACGAGCGCTCGCACCATTCCACTGCCAGGCCATGACCTGGAGGGAGTGCTGACTTTACGTTCCATCGGTAACGTTGATCGGATCCGGCCGCATATGACGAAAGGAAGTCGTCTGGTCATTATCGGCGCTGGCTATATCGGTCTGGAAGTTGCTGCGATTGCGCGACAACTGGGTCTTGAAGTTACGGTGCTTGAAGCTCAGGACAGGGTTTTAAAGCGAGTGGTGTCTCCGCTCATGTCATCGTTTTTTCAGGATCTGCACACCCAGCAAGGCATTGACCTTCGTCTTTCCACACAAACGGCAGAAATATCCGGACAGAACCGTGTTGAAGCAGTTGTGCTGGGAGATGGAACATCGATCCCGTGCGATCTGGTTTTGATTGCGATCGGATCCCGGCCGAATGACGATCTTGCAAAAGAGGCGGGTATCGATGCAAATGATGGCATTCTGGTCGATCCCTCCTGTGAAACATCGCAAACCGATATATTTGCTGCGGGAGATTGCACGCGCTTCCACTCAATGCGTTACGGGCATTCAGTTCGTCTGGAGAGTGTTCAAAATGCAATTGATCAGGCAAAAGCCGTAGCCCAGACATTGTGCGGTGGAGAACCACACTACGACCCCATTCCCTGGTTCTGGTCTGATCAGTATGACATCAAGCTCCAGATCGCCGGACTTTCGCAGAACTATGACGAGGCGCTGACGATCGGTGACCCGGCCGGTAACTCCTTCTATGTGGCTTATCTGATGGATGGGAATCTGATTGCCGTCGATAGTGTCTGTCATCCCCGTTCGCATATGATGGCGCGGCGGGTTCTGGGACAGCCCTGGAGTGAAGGTCTGCTGCCGTCAGCGTAGCGTCATCAGTTTGTTTGGCCGCCTATTTACCGCCGCTCCTGGCGCATTCCCTGATCAGCTTTATGGTCTGATCGGGAATTTCGAAATGGGGCATGTGCCCGACTTCCTCAAAAATATGCGTTGCGACAATGCCCGGAAACCGGTGCGACTGCCGAGTCGGCAGGACCCGGTCTTGCGTTCCCCAAAGCACTTTTACCGGCATTCCAAGCGTGTCAAATTTGTCTTTGGGAAACGTTTTTTGCACATCGCCATCTACAAGCGTTTCCATGATGACTTGCAGGTTTTCGATAATTTTTGGATTTGATCGCGCATCCGCGATCAGGCCCGCCACTTCAGGGGGAATGGGGAAAGTCCACCCGAAAAATTGTTCGAGCAAGGGGGCGATTTCAGCTTCCGTTCTGGCGGTCGCAAAACGCCGCAGTAGGCGATGATTGATTTCTGTTCCAAACCCACCTGGAGCGAGAAGAGTAAGACTGGCAATTCGCGCGGGGTCGCTGAAGGCCATGATGGTTGCGATGGCGCCTCCCATCGAATGACCAACAAGATGAATTTTGTCGATTTTCAGGGCGTCCAGCGATTGAGTGACAGCGTCGGCCGACTGTTTCGGGCTGCCAATAACGGGCCAATCGACAGCGTTTCCATGACCGGGTAGATCAAATGCCAGCGAGCGAAACTCTGCAGCAAGGGCGATCTGTATCGGTTGAAAGGACAGATAATCACCACCAAATCCGTGAACAAAGATAATCGGTGGCGACTCGGATCGACCAACCTCCTTGTGCGGGAGGATTGCTGACCGAGTCTTGCCTTGTTCGCTTTCCGGCACGGCTTTCTGTTCGTTCATGCGAATACCTCTGTTTTAAGCAACCACAGCATCTTGAAGCTGCTTGCCGTCATGCCACGTGAATAGCTCGGTTGGCTGGGACATCCCATCGAGCGAATGATAACCGATACTGCGCCAGTTCTCTGGGCAAATACGGGCAATCGGTTCAGTTGCCAGCGCATCGGCAATCATGCCCTTGGTCATTTTCTCAATGCGCGCAGCCGCGTTGACGGCAGGTCCGATGACAGAGAATGTCAAGCGTGTCGGCACGCCAATATTGCCAAACATGACCTCTCCGACAGAACAGGATATGCCGAAGCGAATTTCGCCCAGACCACCAGCGCGGCGTGCTCGGTTGAGCTGCTGTTTTCGGGCGATTGAATCGGTGACAGCCGCGCTCGCTGCCTTGATCGCAGTATCGAATGTGAAGGAGCCGGAGAGTGGGAAAATTGACAGGACAGCATCGCCAATAAAATCGAGAACTTCTCCACCGGCATCAATTGCAGCACTGGCTGAACATTCATAATAGTCGTTGAGTAAAGCGAGATAGTCATCACCCTCCATTGTCTCTGCCAGGGCAGTGGAGTCTCGCAGATCGGAATACAGAATGACGGCCTTGGTCCTGACACCGTCTCCTCGTCGGATCTGGCCGGCCAGCACTTCGCTACCTGCATATCTGCCGAGGTAGGTTTCGGTTATATTGCTTGCTATTCTTGCCTGGATTACCGTTCTGCAAGCCACCGCAAAATTACGTTGGATTCGGCGCAATGCGCCGATATCCGTATCTGAGAAACCGGCTGAACGACTGGAAGACCAGCTGATCATAATTCCCGATGGCATATCTTCGTCAGCACGAGGAATTTCAAATTCGGTCGCCATTGCCAGATAGTCCGTATATCCCTCCTGCCGCAAGTCTTCCAATAAAGGAAAATCGATCATGGCCTCCGGTCCTGTAAGCCGACGGCGCATAAGACCGAGCTTGGAATCAAGCAGGTGCTTCAGCGGGCTGCGGAGCCACTGCTCTGTCTCCTCTTCCCGGTGATGATGTTGTTCCAGAACCACCGGTTGCCCCTGTTGCCAGATCGCCGTTTCAACCTCGATGAGGGGGTGAAGTGTCGGCCAGGATACCATTGAGCGGACAACGGGGATGCCGATCGTAAACAGGCGCTCACAGACTTCCTCATACATGTGTACGATGGAAGGCGAGCCCAAGGCCTGATCGACCAGCCATTCTTCCACCGAATTTATCAGCGCGTCATGCGACATGTCATACCCGTTTTGACGGTTTTGTTGGGGTTATCAGGCGAACACGCGTAACAACCTGCCGTCATTTTGTGGGCAGGTTGACCATATTTGGCGGAATAATCAACCAGCCAACGGTAACAGGTTCAACGTTTGCGCCGGTTTGAAAATCAAATGTCCGGCTTCCGGTGATCGGAATATCGGGATAGAGTTGTTTCAGGTAACCCGGTTGTGTTTTTTCTGCCCTATCTTTTCCCCGCCAAACGACAAGCAAGCCGTTTTCCTTTGCACGCAGCGGGTCAATCCACGGGCTTTGGTCGAAATCGTGATAAAGCAGCAACGAGGGACGGCTGCCCGAATAAAGGCTGACATTGGCTGCAGTCCACATATCGCCGGCAACAATTGTGAGCGGTGCGTCGGTTTGCCTGTGCCAATCGGCTTCGATGGCCCGGGCGATTTCAGCACCGGGATAGTGAAGTCTTGTTCCTTTCCCCCTCAGATAAGGTTCGACTACGGCCTGTCCAATCAGTACCACGCCCAATACAATCTGGAGGAAAACAGCAACCAGAAAAGCATTCTTTGGGAAGGTCCAATTTTCTGGCAATCCCAGTATCAGGACAGCGAGAGGACCAGAGAGAAAGAACAGTGGCGCCCCCCACATATGTTCGAAATGGTTGCCGGTCACCATCGAGGCTGCGACCAGAAGGGCAATCGGCAATAGGGAAAACCAAAAAAGAAAGGTGCGCTCTCCTTTCGCTACCGGCTCGGTCTTTGAAGGTGTGTTTTTTTCGATACTGCTTTGCTTTGATCGAAAACGACGGATGCCTGCAAGACCAAAACCGGACAGGATAACCAGGAACATGGGTCCGTGATTGCCGATCTGCGCAACCAGAAAATTCAGGGGATTGAGCAGATGATCCAGCAGGCTTTCCGGCGAACGCGAACGTTCCGCGGCGTAGCGCAGCGTCAGAAAATCCGTGTCGAACATCCATAATATGTGTGGCACAAACAAAATAATGGCGGTCACACCGGCAATCCATGGTCCGGGTCGCATCAAGAAAGGCCGCGCGCCGCGCACAATCAGTAAGTACAGTCCGATCGTGCCAATCAATAGCAGGACAAAGTATTTGGTATAGAGCCCAAGGGCAGCCAGGCCGCCAAGTAGCACCCAGTAGATCAATCGATTGAGTGTCAGGCCCCGATGAAACAGATAAACCATGCCTGCCCAGATGGGCATCTGCAGGGTGTTGGGATTAAACTCCGGTGTCGGGAATGTAAAAAAGAAGACAAGACTTGTGAGGACGACTGACCAAAACGCCCGGACTTTGTCAAATCCCAGATCGCGAACGGTTTTCCATATGAATAAATAGGTCAGCCCGATACAGAACTGGCTCAAAAAATAGGCGCCGAACAGAAACCCGCCAGTCAACCGGTTTGAAAATTCCAGTAACCAGGCTTGAAGGGGAGGATGTTTGGTGTAACCGAGAGCCATCTCATGGCCCCAGACATAGCCTTCCACGACATCAAGGGGAGGATTGGCAAAAAGCAAGCTTGGAACGACCGACCAGAAAATCAGAAGGGCGCCGACATAGTAAAAAACGGCTTTTCCCGATCCGCCAAGAGACTGCTCGGTGGTCATGCTGCTCTCAGCTTGCAGAACTTCGTCCGTGATGCCGAAAAGTCTCCGGTAAATTGCTGGTGCCAAGTGTCGTTGCACCTGCCACCGCGTATGATCAAATGTGATTGCAGCATCGACTAGCTTGCGCGTTTCTTGTCGGTGACCGCCGAAATGTGCCGGTCTTCCTCGGATCCCTCAACCACGTCCTTGACGACATAAATAGGCCGTTGTTTGGTTTCGGTAAAAAGACGCGCTACGTACTCACCGATGACACCCACCGAAATAAGCTGGATACCGGAGAAAAACAGGACTGCCGACATGAGGGATGCATAGCCCGGCACATCGACACCATAAATCATGACCCGAGCGATGATGAACAGAGTATAAACCAGCGATATTGCGGCGATCAAAGATCCAAAATACAGCCATATTCTCAGCGGCATAGAGCTGAATCCAACGAACCCGTCCAATGCGAAATTCCAAAGCCGCCAGTAGTTGAATTTAGAATGACCGGCAACACGAGGTGGTCTTTCATAGGGTAGGGCGATTGATGAAAATCCAGCCCAGGCGAAAAGACCCTTCATAAATCGATTGCGCTCCGGCATGTTCTTCAAGGTCTCGATGACGCAGCGGTCTATCAGGCGAAAATCGCCCGCATTGGAGGGAAGATGAATGTGGGCGATCCGGTTGAACAGGCTGTAGAAGGCTGAGGAAGTATTGCGTTTTGTAGCCGAGTCGCTTCGTCTGTCGACACGCAATCCGTAGACGACATCATATCCCTGACGCCACGCGTCGATCATTTGCGGAATGAGCTTGGGAGGGTCCTGCAAATCCGCATCGATGGGAATTGCGATATCCCCGTGGGCATGGGCAAGCCCTGCGGAGAGCGCTGCTTCTTTGCCGAAGTTTCGTGAAAGACCGATAAGACGTCCCTTCAATCCTGCTTCCAGCCGTTTTGATATGAGTGCTGCGGTATTGTCCTTGCTGCCGTCATCAATGAAAATATATTCGATATCAAGCTGTTCATCAGCAAGTGTTTCGTTGACCGTATCGACGAAAAGGTCGACGACCTCCTCTTCGTTGTAGACTGGCACAATGATGCTGAGCGACGGATTCTCGGGGCGGATAGCCGCGCGTCTTTTTACATAAAATGAATCGCCGGTATCTTCTGAATTTGTGGTGTCTGTCATTTCGGTCATTCCGGTTTGGTCCGAGAAACTCTCGCGCACGTCAAAATTCGCTTGGCGCCAGAGAGTGTAGCGTAACCGATATTGTCAAACGAAGTCAGGGGTAACGCCAGCGGAATCAATAAATCACCGGAGAGCGGTTCACAATTGGCGATAGTGCCCGAATCTCTCCGGTGTCAGAACCGACCGTGACAGTGTTTGTACTTTTTGCCTGAACCACACGGGCAAGCCTCGTTACGACCAATCTTGCCCCAGGTCGACGGATCATCGGGATCAAGCTCTCCAGCACCGGCGCGCGGCTGACTGACAGCCTGACCATATGATGCCTGTTGATCCGCAAGGGTCATCTCATCCTCGCCGGTCATCGGATCGATATGATGAGCGTGCATTTCCGGCAAATCCTCATCCGTTGGCATGTGGACCGGTTGTTCCTGCTGAACCAATTCCACGCGCATCAACTGGGTCGTCACTGCCTGACGCAAATTGGCAAGCATAGCTTCGAACAGCGTAAATGCCTCGGTTTTGTATTCCTGTAGCGGATCGCGCTGGCCATAACCTCGGAAGCCGATAACATTGCGCAGATGATCAAGCGTCGACAGGTGTTCCCGCCACAGATGATCAAGCGTTTGCAGCAGAATTGCCTTTTCAACCTGCCGGGTTACGTCCGGCCCGAAATTGGCAGCCTTGCTCGCGGCAAAGTTGTTGGCTTCCTTTTTCAGGCGCTCGATAACTTCTTCGTCCGCTATGCCTTCTTCCTTGGCCCATCCCTCTACCGGTAAATCCAGGTTGAGGATGGCATTCACTTGCTCCTGCAACCCTTTTGTGTCCCATTGTTCGGGATAGGCCCGCTCGGGAATATGCTTGGAAACGAGATCTTCAACGACCTCTTCCCGCATATCGGTAATTGTTTCGGCGAGATCTTCACCATCCATGAGATCGATGCGCTGTTCAAAAACAACTTTCCGTTGGTCGTTCATCACATCGTCATATTTCAGTAGATTTTTACGCGTGTCGAAGTTGCGGGCCTCAACCTTTTGCTGAGCCTTTTCCAGGGCGCGGTTGATCCAGGGATGAATAATCGCTTCACCGTCCTGCAGGCCTAACTTCTGCAGCATCGAGTCCATTCGTTCAGACCCGAAAATCCGCATCAAGTCGTCCTGAAGCGAAAGGAAGAATTTTGAATGGCCGGGGTCACCCTGACGGCCTGAACGGCCGCGAAGCTGATTGTCAATGCGGCGGCTTTCATGGCGTTCGGTGGCAACAACATAAAGGCCGCCGGCTTCCAGAGCCCGTTGCCTCAGTTGTTCGGTTTCCTTGCGGATACTCTCTTCGCGCCGATTGCGTTCTTCATCATCAGTGATGTTTTCGGTTTCGGCCGCAATCCGCATATCGGCATTGCCGCCAAGCTGTATATCCGTACCACGACCGGCCATATTGGTTGCAATCGTAACGGCACCGGGTACGCCGGCCTGGGCAATAATATACGCTTCCTGTTCATGGTAACGGGCGTTTAGGACTGCAAACACCTTTTCCTTGTCGGTTCCCTGATCACCATCGTAAAGCACTTTAAACGCGTCCGGTTTGGTGACGTCGGTTTGCTTGAAACCATGCTTTTTGAGCATTTCCGCCAGCATTTCAGACTTTTCGATCGAGGTGGTGCCGACCAGAATCGGTTGGCCGCGCGATTTACAATCATCAATCAACTCAAAGATTGCGTTATATTTTTCTTCGGCGGTTCGATAGACCTCATCGTCGTCGTCCTGACGCTCAACCGGCTGATTGGTAGGCACGTCAATAACTTCGAGCCCGTAGATATCCATGAACTCGTCTGCTTCCGTCAGAGCTGTACCGGTCATGCCGGCCAATTTGCCGTAGAGACGGAAGTAATTCTGGAAGGTTACCGATGCCAGTGTCTGGTTTTCCGGCTGGATTGTTACCTTTTCCTTGGCCTCCAGCGCCTGATGCTGCCCTTCCGAATAGCGCCTTCCGGGCATCATACGGCCGGTAAACTCGTCAATGATGACCACCTCATCGTTACGCACGATGTAGTCGCGATCTCTTTGAAAAATTTTGTGAGCTTTCAGTGCCTGCTGCAGATGATGGACGATTGTCACATTCTCAAGGTCGTACAGGGAATCGCCCTTGAGAAGCTCCGCTTCAGCCAGTAGTTTTTCCAGTTTTTCGTTACCCACTTCGGTAAACGTTGCGGCACGGGTTTTTTCGTCCAGTTCAAAATCTTCGTCGATCAGTTGCGGAATGAATTTATCGACGGAGTTGTAGAAATCGGAGCGGTCGTCCAGCGGGCCGGAAATAATCAGGGGCGTTCGGGCTTCATCGACCAGAATGGAGTCCACCTCATCGACGATCGCGAAATTATGGCCGCGTTGGACCATGCTGCCGCGTTCATATTTCATATTATCGCGCAGGTAATCGAAGCCATATTCGTTGTTGGTACCGTAGGTAACGTCTGCGGCGTAAGCGGCCTGTCGCTCGGCATCATCCACACCATGGACAATCACACCGGTGCTTAAACCGAGAAAACGATAGACCTGCCCCATCCAGTCGGCATCACGACTTGCCAGATAGTCGTTGACGGTAACCACATGAACGCCTTTGCCGGACAAGGCATTGAGATAAACGGGAAGCGTCGCAACAAGCGTTTTTCCCTCGCCGGTGCGCATTTCAGCAATTTTACCTTCATGCAAAACCATGCCGCCAATAAGCTGCACGTCGTAGTGGCGTTGTCCCAACGCGCGCTTGGCAGCCTCCCGGACAGTTGCAAATGCGGGCACAAGAAGGTCGTCTAGGCTCTTGCCGTCCGCCAGTTGCTGTTTGAACTCGTCCGTTTTTGCACGCAACTCTTCATCGCTCAGAGCCTGTATTTCCGGCTCGAGAGCATTAATCGCGTCCACATTGGCTTGATACGTTTTTACTTTTCGGTCATTGGATGAGCCGAATAGTTTGCGTGCAATAGCGCCGAAGCCGACCATGCTGGTTCTTCCCCTGCCAGCCAAGCCCCTTTTGCTCAAGGGCGTTGACCTTAAAATTCCTGGTTTGCTGGTCTTCGATGCATCTCACAAACGTGGGAAGTTTGATCGGATGCGCACAAAGAAACTGGTCCCCGTCTTAAAGTCGGGACGTTCGACAGATAAGAGGGGGTCTTAAGGATGTCAACGCTGCCGTTTTGGTCGATCTTTCCCGCCAAATGATGGCAAGGGCTTTTCGGAAGCGGATTTGCACTCTATATGGAAGAAAAATTTGCGCACACGCAATCGTATAACCAGAGGAAATCTGATGTTTTTTTCGCGTATGACGAAAGTAGTCGGGCCGCTTGCCCTGGGCATTGCAGTCGTGACAACACCGGTTGTTGCTCAGGACGCCACTCCCGATAAAGTCGTCGCTACCGTTAACGGTCAAGAAATAAAGCAGTCCAGTATGGATTTTGCGGCATCTCAGTTTAAGCAGACACTAGACAGGATGCCGGAGGACCAGAGACATCAGGTGCTCGTCGATGTGCTCGTCGACATGGTTCTGTTGGCGCAGGCTGGAAAAGAGCAGGAGCTGGACCAGACACCGGAATTCAAGGAGCGGGCCAATTTCCTGATGACGCAATCACTGCGGGATGCGTACTTCGCCAAGAATATCGATGGGCAGGTTTCCGAAGCTGACGTCAAGGCCCGGTATGACAAAGAATTTGCTGACTACAAGGGCGAGGCGGAGATCAGCGCCAGTCATATTCTGGTTGAGGCAGAAGATACAGCCAAAGAAATTATCAAGGAACTGGATGGTGGCAAGGACTTCGCCGAGTTGGCCAAGGAAAAATCAACCGGTCCATCAGGTCCCAACGGCGGGGACCTTGGTTTTTTCGGTCAAGGACGCATGGTCAAGGAATTTGAAACGGCGGCCTTTGCACTTGAAGAAGGAACTTACACCAAAGAACCGGTAAAAACGCAGTTCGGTTGGCATGTCATCAAAGTAGACAGCAAAAGAACGCAGCCGGCGCCGGCCTTTGACCAGGTAGAACCTCAGTTGCGGCAAGCTCTGATTCGAGAAAAATTCGATGAGATCATGACCAAACTGAAATCCGACGCGTCCATTGTATTGGCTGACAAACCTGCGGTGGAAAATGCCGAGGAAGATAAAAAGAACTGATCTTTTTTTCAGTTCCTGTCATTATCAGACGCGTGTGGATCATCCGCGCGCGTTTTTTTTAGCCGGACGAAGATATCATCATGAACCACTCCATTTCTCCCTTTGCACCCTCTACTTATCCGGATATGCCGGAGGTGGCCGGGATCAGACTGGCCACGGCGGAAGCGGGTATCAAGTATCAGGGACGGGATGATGTACTCTTGATTGACCTGTGTGAGGGAACCCAGATAGCGGGCGTATTCACCCAGTCAAAATGTGCCAGTGCTCCGGTTGACTGGTGTAAAGAGAAGCTGTCCGGTGGCCTGGTCCGTGGCATGTTGATCAATTCCGGAAACGCCAATGCTTTCACCGGGATGAAAGGTCAGTCTGCTGTTGACGCCTCTGCCCGACTGACTGCGGATGTTTTGTCCTGCTCGGCCGATGAGGTTTTCCTTGCGTCTACCGGCGTGATTGGCGAACCTTTGAACCCGGGTAAATTTGATGGCGTCTTGCAATCGCTGGCAAAAAATCTGCATGCCGACGGTTGGAAACAGGCGGCCAACGCCATAATGACAACAGATACGTATCCAAAAATGGCGACCCGCCATCTGGAGCTGGATGGCTATCCTGTGACATTGAATGGCATCGTCAAAGGATCGGGCATGATCGCGCCTGATATGGCGACAATGCTCGGTTTTCTGTTTACGGATGCGCCGATTTCTGCACCTATTTTGCAGGCTCTTCTGGCGCGACTTGTCGGTGGAAGTTTCAACGCGATTACCGTCGATAGTGATACATCGACGTCAGATACCGTATTGCTTTGTGCGACGGGGGCTGCAGCTAAGGCGGGGCTGGCGCCAATATCCGAACTTGCCGATCCGCGTGTTCAGGTCTTTGCCGATGTGTTGGGAGATCTGATGCGTGATCTTGCGCAACAGATCGTGAAGGACGGCGAGGGTGCACGGAAGTTTGTGGAAGTAGCAGTCAAGGGCGCACAGGACGATCATTCGGCCAAGAAAATAGCGTTGTCGATTGCCAATTCGCCTTTGGTCAAAACTGCAATTGCCGGCGAAGATGCCAATTGGGGACGTGTTGTCATGGCGATCGGAAAGGCCGGAGAGCCGGCAGATCGGGATCGGATCGCCATCTGGTTTGGCGATGTGCGTGTTGCTACGCAAGGCGAACGGGATCCGGACTATTCCGAAGAAGCGGCAAGTCGTGTCATGCAAAAGGACGAGGTATCGCTTACCGTCGATCTTGGCATCGGACCAGGACTGTCAACAGTATGGACGTGCGATTTGACAAAGGAATATGTCGCAATCAACGGAGACTATCGCAGTTGAGCGACGACAATTGGCAGACTATTCTACCGTTTGAGCTGGCTAATCTGTCAAATCGCCCGTCGAGCGAGACGATTGTCGATGGTGACTGGATTGTGCGGCTGACAAAGGGTCATCCATCAAGACGTTTGAATTCTTTAACGATCCTCTCGCCAACCGATCACAAAAATTTTCGAACCCGATTGGGTACTGTTTTCGACTCTTTTGTCAGAAACGATCGCCCGCTCTGTGTTCGCTGGACACCGTTGATGCCGATTGTGGTGGATGCACATTTGTCAATATTGGATTGGTCAAGAGAAGCAGAAACGGTTGTCATGGCCGCTCACCTTGAGGACCTGCGGGCGTCCCGCTCGAAGGAAACCAGCTCTTTTTCGGGGAATATTACAGCGTGTAGCCTTGAGGAATGGATCGCGATTTACTGTGACTTGGGAGGCATAACCGCCGATGCAGCTGAGCAGTTGTTGATCAACTTCGAAAAATCCTCAGCCGAATTGTGCTGTCTTGTCGCCAAATCAAAAAGTGGTGTGCCCCTTTCAGTGGTGATGGCCGCTATCGAGGGAGATCTTGTTGGTTTCTTTGAGGTATTTACAGCCCCTCATGCACGGAGGCAGGGCTGTGCGAGCGAGTTGATCGCTGAAGCACTGCGCACAGGGAGTGATCGCGGCGCCAAAACCACGTGGTTGCAGGTCATGTCATCAAGTCGTCAGGCGTTGCGACTTTATGAAAAGATCGGATATGACGCAGTCTACTCATATCACTATCGCAAACCTCCCAACTAACATGATAGCTAACGAAATACCGAATGCCTGTCCTGAAACGGAACATAGACCATGATCCGAACTGTTCTGGTTGCCGCATGTGCGCTGATTGATGCAGATGGACGAGTCCTCCTGGCGCAGAGGCCGGTTGGCAAGACAATGGCAGGTTTATGGGAATTCCCAGGTGGAAAAGTCGAAAAAGGGGAACTTCCCGAAGACGCTTTGATCCGTGAGCTTAATGAAGAGCTATCAATATTGGTTAAGGCGGAGTGTCTGGCTCCTTTGACTTTCGCCAGCCACAGTTACGAGGATTTTCATCTCCTGATGCCACTTTATGTTTGTCGGCGCTGGGACGGTACGGTGCGTGGCGCAGAAGGACAAAACCTGAAGTGGGTTCGTCCGGTTCGACTGCGTGATTATCCGATGCCTGAGGCGGACTTGCCACTGATCCCGCATTTGATTGATCTACTTTGATCTGATCATTGAGGAGGGTGGTTCCGCCGGACAATAAGAATACTCAGCGACGTTGGGCAAAGCAGGCAAAGCGGAGTGTAAAAGAGTGTATGGTTGATCTTGTAAAAAATTTTTGGGCCAATGAAAGCGGCGGAACGGCAATAGAATATTCAATGATCGCGACTGCAATTAGTATTGCGATTTTGGCGTCACTGCTCGTTTTGCAGGATACGTTGTCTGGAGACTATTATGACCGGATTGCCGAGGCATTTACAAACCTGTAGGTAAGCCTATCCGTCCCGCTCTGGCTCTATGCTGCCGGGATTGGCAAGTGCTTCAGCCAGACTGGTTTTTGCTGAACCTGGTTTCAGCGGTTTTTGCTGACTCTCATGGGGTGCCCACCCTGACATCGATATCATCTGAAATGTCGCTCTGATCCGGCCGTCCTTGTCGGAAAAAAGGCGCATGTAATTCTCTGCCATTTTTATAAACAGTGCTCTCGATGGAGGTTTCCGGCTGCGCTCGTGCATGACATTGGTAGCGCCCATCGACTTTAGATCTCGCATTAGATGAAAAGCCGTATCGTAGCGAACAATCAGTTTGTCCTGGTCAACCACTGGAAGAGCAAATCTCGCTCGTTGTAGCAGCGCTCCAATACCCTGGGTCGTCGAAAAGGGCGCAACACGCGGACTTATTCCTCCAGTGAGTTCGGCTTCGGCCATCAGAAACGCCTCACGCAATTCGTTGAGTGTTTCTCCACCAGGCAGAACGCCCAAAAACAGGCCATCCGGTTTCAGGCATTTCCTGATCTGCAATAGCGTTCCAGGCAGATCGTTCGTCCATTGCAGGATTAACGCGGAAACTATCAGATCGAAGGATTCTTCTGCAAAAGGCAGAGTTTCCTCGTCTGCCACAAGTGCGGGGTATTTTCCATGAAGATCACCCGTCTGGACGTCCGTTCGCACGATGTGGTCAACCTTCTCCGATCTCAACAGCATTTCGCTTGTTCGACCGGTATGCCCTCCCAAATCGAGAGCGCGCTCGAAGCGGCGGTTGACAGCATTCAGTCGCTCCGCCAGGTCCTGCAGAACGGCCTTTAACAGAAAGTCTGCTTCGGGAGTACGTGTCCTGAGTGCGCGTGCGCGTCTCAGCGCAAGTAACCGCCGGTCAAAAGGTGCATTTCCCCGATCCATTGAGCCTATATATCCTTTTGAGGCGTCTTCAGATTGCCAACCTAAGACGTTTGAGCGATGGTTGCGGCAGATTGAAGCAAAGGTTTTTCACGCTTTCGATAAATATTGTGTGCTCCAAGAGCAAGATCAAAGAAATCATGACTGTTCATAATCAAAAATCGGCGTCTCGGCCACACCGTGAAAGCCGGGCAGTGCATGGTAAATGGCGCATTGTTTCTGAGAAGTTGCTGGATTTTATTCTCCCATGGCAATGTCCGGGCTGTCGCAGGGTTCTAAAGGATGGGGGCGGCTTGTGCCCTCACTGCTGGAAAGAACTCCACTTCATCGAAAGACCTTATTGCGAAAGGCTGGGCATCCCTTTTGCGTATGACCTTGGTTCGCAGGCCGAATGTGCCCAGGCAATTGCCAATCCGCCAGCCTTTGATCGTGCAAGAGCCGCTGTTGCATTTGGTCCCGTTGCCCAGCGGATGGTGCATGATCTCAAGTATCGCGACCGCCTGGACTTGGTCTCATTGATGGCCGGTTTCATGCTGAGAGCGGGGCAGGATTTTGTTGAAAAAAATCCACTTTTGGTGCCGGTGCCGTTACATAGAAGTCGGCTTGTGAAGCGTCGATTTAATCAATCGGCGATTCTGGCGGAGAAACTTGCCGACAAGATGGGGCTGACACATTGTCCGCAGCTATTATTGCGGAGCCGCAAGACGCGTCAGCAAGTCGGTCTCGATATCACAGAACGTCAGACAAATGTTCGAGGCGCATTCAACGTGCCAGTTCAGTTAAGACCAAAACTATCCGGCCGGCGAATAGTTTTGGTTGATGATGTGTTGACAACCGGGGCGACGGTAGATGCCTGTAGCAAGGTTTTGAAACGCGCGGGGGCTTCAGGTGTTGATGTTCTGACATTTGCCCGTGTTCTCCCCTCCGAGGAGATTTTGCCCGCATAAAAAAACGATACCGAGCCTGCCGGATTTCCTGACAAAGCACGCATTCACACTGTGATTATCAATCATACGGGTTCCGAAATCACGGTATTGAGAGGCAAGGGGCGAGATACTTGCACATCGCAAGTTTCAAGCCATATAAACACTTCTCTTATTTTAACGAAAGCGCTGGGAAAGCATGACGAAATCACTGATTTACACCAGACAGTTCTGTGGGTTCTGTTCGGCTGCCAAACGGTTACTCGATGACAAAGGGGTCGAATATGCGGAAATAGATGCGACGTTCAACCCGGGCAAGAAAAAAGAAATGATTGCCAAGGCGGGTGGCAAATCCACGTTTCCGCAGATTTTTATTGGATCAACCCACGTGGGCGGATGTGATGAGCTCTACGCGCTGCACAGAGCCGGGAAACTGGACGCTTTGCTATCTTCCGACGCTGCCGGAACTTAATCCGGATAATCCAGATCAACGCACTGGAATGTATCTGGGACTTGAATTGTCAGGGATAATGGGTCATTCGGTGGAGGATGGAATTCAGCAGTTCATGTGATCCGGATAATTGGGCAGATTAATGGAACCCTTCCAGGCGGCATGTATTCAGTGTCGATCAGGCGTTGATCCGGGCGAAAATCTTGCGGCCATCACACCGTTGATACAGGAAGCTGCAGCTTCGGGTGCGCTATACATCCAGACGCCGGAGATGACAAATCTGCTGGTTTCGGATCGCCGGACATTGATGGATGCCGTGCAGCTCGAAGATCAGGACCTTTTTGTGCGAGCCGGATGTGAACTGGCAAATGAACTTGGTGTCTGGCTTCATTTTGGATCGCTGGCGATATTGAATGTCGACGGAACAGTGTCAAACCGCGCATTTATGATCTCTCCCGCCGGGATCATCACCGGACGGTATGATAAGATCCATATGTTTGATGTCGATCTCCCAGATGGTGAGAGTTGGCGAGAGTCAAATACATACCGGGCCGGCTCCGACATCATAACCCTGGATTTGCCCTTCGCTGAGTTGGGTATGGGTATTTGCTACGACATCCGGTTCCCGCACCTGTTTCGCAGCCAGGCGAAAGCTGGAGCTGTGGTGCTGACTGCGCCAGCGGCTTTTACCCGGCAAACCGGAGCTGCGCATTGGCATGTTCTTCTCAGAGCCAGAGCAATTGAGAACGGAGCGTTTTTCGTTGCGGCTGCGCAAGGTGGAGCCCATCAGGATGGAAGAGAAACATATGGTCACAGTATGATCGTGGACCCATGGGGACGCATACTGGCTGAAATGGACAATAATGATCCTGGTTGGATCTCTGCGCGTATAGACCCTGATAAAGCGATGACGTACCGGCAGAGAATTCCATCTTTAAAAAATGAAAGGCGTCTTTCGATGCCTGAAACTGAAAAATTTCAAAAGTCTGGAGCTGAAGCGTGATCCATTTTGCACTTACCTGTCAGGATGATCATTCCTTCGAAGGCTGGTTTCGCGATTCATCAGACTTTGACAAACAGATAGAAAGTGGTTTTTTGCTATGCCCTTTCTGCGGATCACCTGAAATCCGCAAAGCGCTTATGGCACCTGCAGTTTCGACATCGCGACAAAAAGAACAGGCTCAGTCTCAACAACCGCACCAACCGCAGCCGCAGCCGGCACCGCCGCCCTCGGCTTCGCAGCAGCTAGCGACTGTGGCGCCGCAGCAGCAACAGGTGCTTGAAGCGATGCGTGCCTTCAGAAACAAGATTGCCGAAAATGCGGATGATGTTGGAAACGCTTTTGCTGAGGAAGCGCGCAAGATGCACTACGGTGAATCCGAGCGTCGTGGTATCTACGGCCAGGCTGAAACTGAGGAAGTTGAAGAATTGCGCGATGAAGGTGTGGAATTTTTTGCCATGCCTTCCCTTCCGGAGGAGAAGAACTAACGCGATTTTCCCCACAGAATAAAATTCGGGTTGGCTTCCAGATACTCAGCGGTACAAACTATCAACGCACTTCAGAAAAAACAGGAGGCCTGCCCCCTTGGGGATACAGGCCACCTATACAATATGGTGCTTGAACAATCGGTGATTTCCGGTGGTCCAGTTTGCTGACACCGCCGATCAAATCACGCTGCTGCGACGTTCTTTTGCTTAGGTAGATTACTGTTCGCAGGCGGGGACGATTTGGCTTTCTTACTGCTGACTTCCGGTTCGATCTCAGCGGATTCAAAGTTGTTTTCCACCAGCCCCTGAACTGTTTTTGAGTGGCGTTCACCAGCGGCCGTGTAGTCGGCCCACATGGTTTGGAAGAAGTCTCCGTAAACCTCTGCGACCTGCATAGGCTGCGTGCACTGGTTCAATTGGCGTCCCAATTCCAGATCGGCTCGGATGCGTTTTTTTACGAAATCCAGATGTGTATCAACAAGGGCTTCTGTTTGGGTTATGCTCGCCTGCCCGGCTTCACTTCCGCAGTCAAGGCATTGTTTGCTGAGATGTTCGAAACCTCCGCCCCAACTTTTATCCACCCAGTCTGATCGAAACCAGGGCGTGAAAAAAGACATCATGTTAAATTGCTCGTCACTCATTTGGGAACCTCCTGTACTCAACCTCTCCGCCTGGGCAATGGCTTGAAACATGACCTGTTCAACGAGAATATTTGAACGAACCAATCGTGTTTCAACGGGTAACTGAGAGCGTTTGTTTTCACACAAGCTGCATCTTTGAGAGTGGAAACCGCTCCGATGTGTCCCGCACGTAATTTTAAGATGATATTGTCACGCGGTTATTTGATGTCGGTCAATTAGATTCACGAAAATACTGCGACTTTGCAGCGCAGCTTGTTAATTTTTACTGCGCTTAATTCGCATCTATTGCGATAGCCAGGGGGATTTATTTCTCTTAGATGAATAATAGATTGCATAGCTCTCTGAGCTACTTAATTTAATCGGTTGCGTCTGGAGATGGCGTTTAAGGAAGAGTCAATCGGGGAAAATGTAGAAAGTGCGGTTGCTGCCAAGTGGAACGAGTTGCTTCTTTCGTGATGTACTTTTTTTTGCAAGGCCGAATTGGCCAGATGGTTTCTGCGATTATGCAGCAAAGACAGTGATTTGCTGTAACAAGGGATGCCCGATAATCCCCGTGTATTTAATGAAGTATCAGAAAAAGCCAGCGGATCCGCTCGCGCACCACGTCCGACCTGACATGGATCGGTTTCGATACTGCAACTTTGGATAACCTGTGGATAACTTGTGGATAATAGTTGGCAGACTGTTGCCAGAATTAGGGTAGGCAATCCTGAAATCATGCGCGGGCGGATATTCGGCAGACGAGGATCGATCCGCAATTGACTGATTCTCACGATTGAAAACGATCGTTGTCACCGCTGCCAGCCTTCGGTATCGTCGCGAACTTGCCGTTCTCTCTGTATTTGCAGGCAGGGACGCTATCCGATGAATTATTGCGGCGTCGACAGCCACTTTTTCAGTGCTTGATTCACGATTTCAGGCGCTTCCAGAGTCGAAAGATGCCCGCAATTCTCCACCACCAATGGATTGTCGCCTGAAATTCGCTGAGCAATCTCCACTGAACGATCCAAAGGCGTCATGATATCTTCATCTCCGACCAGAACCAGTGTGGGGCACTGAATTTGATGAAGGAGAGGACGCAAGTCGCGATGCGAAAGCAGAGCAGTCTGTTGCCGACAATAGGCCTCCGGGCCGGTTTCTTCGGCCATCCGGTAGACGCAATCGACCAGTTCCTGCCGCTTGACGGCGGCAGGGCCCAGAAAGAGCGGCACCATTTCCTCTATGATATCCGCCAGCCCGCCGTTCTGTGCAGCGACTATTCGTTCCCGACGGCTGTCAGTCTGTGCCGTGGTATCAGATCTGGCCGTTGTGCTCAGCAAACCCAGGCGCAGCACACGTTCCGGTGCTCTCAGCGCGATTTCCATTGCCAGGAAACCGCCCATCGACAATCCTGCGAGATTGAACTGCGGGGGTGCCTGTTTCAGGATTGTCGTCACAATCCCCTCAACGCTCTCGTTGGATTGATGATCTGCAACGAGCACAGCTCTGTCATCAATTGAGTGCAACTGAGATTGATAAAGCCTTTGTGTGCACAAAATACCCGGTACAAGCAGAAGAGGATCGGATGTCATTCTGTGTCATCACCGGGACGACTGGCGAGCAGCATGTAATTCACATCCAGATCTTTTGACCGGCTCCAATGATCCAAGAGTGGGTTATAAGATACGCCGCACCTGTCTTCCAGAGCGAGACCAGCCTCGGAGAACGCGGTTTCAAGCTCAGCCGGTTTAACCAACTTATCATATTGGTGGGTGCCTTCTGGCAGCCATTTGAGTACCCGTTCTGCGCCGACAATTGCTAGAGCGTAGGCTTTGAGCGTTCTGTTGATCGTTGCCACGAACATCAGCCCGCCAGGCCGAACCATTGAGGCACACTCTTTCATGAAGAGCGGGACATCTGCGACGTGCTCAACAACTTCCATGTTGAGCACCACGTCAAATGTCTCACCTGCCTGTGCAAGCGTCGCCGCTGTCACAGCGCGATAGTCAATGCTCAGATTCATCTTCTCTGCATGAATGCGGGCGACATTGATGTTGGTCTCGGATGGATCTGCGCCGACGACCTCCGCTCCCAGACGCGCCATCGGCTCGCAGAGAAGTCCGCCACCGCACCCAATATCCAGCATCCGCAGACCCTTGAAAGCTGTTGCCTCACTTATCGGCCTGCAAAAATGATTGCATACATTTTCCTTGATATATGACAGCCGGACCGGTGAAAATTTGTGGAGCGGTTTGAACTTCCCCGCAGGGTCCCACCATTCCTCGGCAATGGCCGAGAAGCGTGCGATTTCCGCCTCATCAACAGTTTCAGAATTTTGTGGGGCCGCCGTCATGCGGGTTCTCCTTGATGACTCAAAAATGCCTTCCAGACCGCTTCGTTGGCGGGCCCGGCAATCTTGAATGATGCGGTCGACAGTGGAGTATCAACTATATCCAATCTCCGGGTATGTCTTCAAAAATCAGCTGGTTGCGATTATCCCGCTTAGCCTGTATGCATAGCCGCCAATTTAACAGGCTCGGGCAGGGAATACCATCTCCGGCCACCCAGCAAACAGTATGAAAGACAAGAAACAGATGGCCCGACTGGTGCTAAAGTTTGGTGGTACATCGGTGGCGGACCTTGAGCGCATCCGAAATGTTGCGCGTCACGTGAAACGTGAAGTTGACTCCGGGCACGAAGTCGCCGTCGTTGTGTCGGCAATGGCTGGACAGACCAACAATCTTGTTGACTTGTGCAGGCAGGCTTCTCCGCTTCACGATGCCCGCGAATATGACGCAGTGGTGGCATCGGGCGAACAGGTTACCTCTGGTCTGTTGGCCCTGGTTCTTCAGGCCGAAGGAGTGAACGCCCGTTCATGGCAGGGTTGGCAAATCGCGGTAAAAACTGATGAGTCCCACGGTGCGGCCCGGATTACCGACATTGATGGCAGCTTATTGATTGAGCGATTGCAGCAGGGGCAGGTTGCTGTTGTCGCTGGATTTCAAGGTGTTGCCCCTGACAATCGAATATCGACGCTGGGCCGCGGCGGATCGGATACGAGTGCCGTAGCCCTGGCCGCCGCGATCAATGCCGACAGGTGTGATATCTATACGGATGTTGACGGTGTTTACACGACCGACCCGAGAATTGTCCCCAAAGCCCGCCGTCTTGAACGGATATCCTTTGAAGAGATGCTGGAAATGGCATCCCTGGGTGCAAAGGTTTTACAGGTTCGCTCAGTAGAGTTGGCCATGACACAGGGCGTTCGAACATTTGTTCGCTCCAGCTTTGACGACCCGGATGCCCCGCAGATTGGCGGTGGCAATCTTCCCCCAGGAACCCTTATCTGCGACGAGGACGAGATCGTGGAACAAGAAGTTGTTACGGGCATTGCCTTCTCGAAGGACGAAGCCCAGCTTTCCATTCGCAAAGTGTCAGACAAGCCGGGTATTGCAGCAGGAATATTCGGCCCGCTTGCTGATTCCAATATCAATGTGGACATGATCGTTCAGATCATCTCCCCTGATGGCAAGTCTACAGACATCACGTTTACCGTTCCGGAAAAAGACTATGATCGGGCCAAGGAAGTATTGCAATCCTCGCTGCGAGACGAAGATTACGAAGCGATCGAGGGCGCAACGGATGTAGTCAAGGTTTCGGTTATCGGCGTAGGCATGCGCTCCCACGCTGGCGTGGCATCCACCTGTTTCAGGGGCCTGGCCGAGAAGGGGATCAACATTCGTGCGATCACGACAAGTGAGATTAAGATCTCCGTCCTTATCGATTCAGCCTATACCGAACTTGCAGTGAGGTCACTGCATTCGCTATACGGGTTAGACGACAACTGATCAGGTCGATGCGGCGAAACCTTGTAAGACCAGGGCTTGAAGTGCTCGGCATGTGCCAATGCAGGCGGGCGTGAAAATTGATTCGCAGTAATCTCGCCGGACCGCGCGTCTTGCTCCGCCGCCTCAGAGAGGTGATGGCAGAGCCGATCAGCGCTCAGGAACGGCTCGACAAAATCGTGGTTCTGATTGCCGCGAACGTGGTCGCGGAAGTGTGCTCGGTCTACATCCTGCGCGCCGACGGGATGCTGGAACTCTATGCGACCGAGGGGCTCAATTCTTCGGCTGTTCACACGACATCATTAAAAGTTGGCGAAGGACTGGTGGGAGTCATCGCCTCTGAAGCCCGCCCTCTCAATCTACCCAATGCCCAGGCACATCCGGCATTTGCCTATCGGCCCGAAACCGGCGAGGAGATTTTCAACTCGTTTCTTGGTGTGCCCATTCTGCGTGCCGGCCGCACACTCGGTGTTCTGGTTGTTCAGAACAAATCACATCGATCCTATTTTGAAGATGAAGTAGAAGCGCTTCAGACGACGGCGATGGTGATTGCCGAGATGGTCGCGGCTGGCGAACTTGAAGCGCTTGCCAAATCCGGAGCCAAGCTGGATCTCAGTCGCCCCATGCAGATGGACGGCGTTCCGCTCTCGGAGGGGGTCGGACTGGGTCATGTCGTTCTGCATGAACCGCGCGTAGTTGTTACCAATCTGATTGCGGAAGATACGGAAAAAGAGCTGCAACGGCTGGAAAACGCTGTCGACAAGTTGCGCTTGTCTCTGGATAACATGCTGAATCAGCGGGAAGTCGCTCAGCACGGAGAACACCGCGAAGTTCTTGAGGCATACCGTATGTTCGCCCACGATCGGGGTTGGGTTCACAAGATGGGCGAGGCAATCCAGAACGGACTGACCGCCGAAGCGGCAGTAGAGAAAGTCCAGAGTGACATGCGGGCGCGCATGATGCGCCAGACCGACCCTTATCTCAGAGAGCGCCTGCATGACTTTGATGATCTTGCCAATCGCCTGATCCGGCAACTCATGGGTCGTCCTTCCGGGCCGGTTGCCGAGGACCTGCCGCAAGACTCAATCATCGTTGCCCGTAACATGGGGGCGGCCGAACTGCTGGATTACGACCGGACGCGTGTTCGGGGGCTGGTGCTGGAAGAAGGAGTGCCGACCAGTCACGTCACAATCGTTGCCCGGGCGCTGGGAATTCCAACAGTCGGCCAGGTTGAGGACGTCACTTCTTTCACGGAAAACAATGATCCCATCATTCTGGATGGCGACATCGGGACGGTGCATATCCGACCGGCTACAGATGTCGAGATGGCCTTCGCCGAGAAAGTTCGTTTTCGAGCACGCAGGCATGCGCAATATAGGCGCCTGCGGAATAAACCGACTCTCACGAAAGACGGTAAGGAAATTGCGGTTCGTCTCAATGCGGGGCTAATGATCGACCTGCCGCATCTGGAAGAATCCGGTGCAGCCGGCATCGGTCTGTTTCGAACGGAACTGCAGTTCATGGTTGCCTCAAGTTTCCCAAGAATGGGGGAACAACAGGCGCTCTACACTAAGATCATCGAAAGCGCTGCCGGAAAGCCGGTGACTTTTCGTTCGCTCGATATTGGCGGCGACAAGGTTCTTCCCTACCTGCGCGCTATTCAGGAAGAGAACCCGGCCATGGGCTGGCGGGCAATCCGGCTTGGGCTTGATCGACCAGGTTTGTTGCGGACCCAGATTAGAGCACTGCTCAGGGCCACCGCCGGGCGCGAGCTCCGCCTCATGTTTCCCATGGTGAGTGATGTCGATGAATTCCGCCAAGGTCGGGCCCTTGTAGAGCGGGAGCTCAAACATCTGCGGCGACACAAGCACAAGATACCCAAACAAGTTCACCTGGGCGTGATGATCGAAGTGCCATCGCTTCTTTTTCAACTGGATGAGCTGCTCAGTGAAGTGGATTTTGTTTCAGTTGGATCAAACGATCTATTTCAGTTTTTTATGGCGGCGGATCGGGGTAACACCCGGCTGTCAGGCCGTTTTGATACGCTGTCGGTCGGTTTCCTTAGGGCTTTGAAACAGATCGTGGATGCGTCGGATCGACATCATATTCCGGTTACGTTGTGTGGAGAGCTGGCTGGTAAGCCACTGGAGTGCATGGCATTGCTTGCATTAGGATACAGGTCCATTTCCATGGCTCCTTCTTCGATAGGACCGATAAAAGCGATGCTGTTGGAACTCGATATTGATCGGTTAAGGGCTCGTTTTCTGCAAAAGCTGGACACGACGGGCCATGGCGAGGATATTCGGTCTTTCCTGCGCAGCTACGCCCAGGAACACGACATTCCTGTTTAACACCAGATTGCAAGAAAAACCGGAGGGCATTGCGCTATGTTGGCGCCCGCCAAACTCGACAATCTACTGGACCGCTTTTCTGCGATTGAATCGCAAATGGCATCCAATCCGGATCCGGAAACGTACGTTCGGTTGTCGCGTGACTATGCCGAGCTTGAACCGGTCGTGGCGATGATCAGAAACCTGCGCCATATCGAAAAGGAATTGTCGGGGCTTGAGGAATTACTGGCCGACCCGGAAACCGATGCGGAAATGCAGGATATGGCGCAAAGCGAGCGCCCGGATCTGATCGATCAGCAGGACACGCTCAGCCACCAAATCCAGTTGGCGTTGTTGCCAAAAGACGTTGCTGATTCTCGCAGCGCGATTTTGGAGGTTCGAGCTGGCACGGGAGGAGATGAGGCGGCTCTTTTTGCCGGTAGTCTGTTTCGGATGTACCAGCGCTACGCCGAGCTGCACAAATGGCGGGTGGAACTGATGTCTGCCAGCGAGGGAGAAGTTGGCGGCTATAAGGAGGTGGTTGCCTCCGTCACAGGTGAGGGTGTGTTTGCGCGATTGAAATTCGAATCTGGGATTCATCGTGTTCAACGGGTGCCTGAGACTGAATCAGGTGGTCGCATACACACCTCGGCAGCAACGGTTGCGGTTCTGCCCCAAGCTGAAGCTGTCGATGTGAGCATCAATCCAGGCGATCTTCGGATTGATACTTTTCGGGCATCTGGTGCGGGTGGTCAGCACGTTAACACCACGGATTCTGCTGTCCGCATTACGCATGAACCAACCGGAATAGTGGTTGCCGTCCAGGATGAACGGTCGCAGCACAAGAACAAGGACAAGGCGTTGAAGTTACTTCACGCCAAGATTTTTGAAGTCGAACGGGAAAAGGCGGCCAGCGAAAGAGCGGAAGCCCGAAAGGGACAAGTTGGCTCCGGGGATCGGTCGGGCAGAATTCGAACATATAATTTCCCCCAGGGCCGTGTCACGGATCACCGGATCGGGTTGACGCTTTATAAGTTGGACAGCGTTATTACCGGCGATGCACTGGACGAAGTCATTGATCCACTCATTCTGGATCATCAGGCCGCACTTTTAAGTGCCGAGGAGGATGTTTGATCGGTTCTCCTGAGTTGGGTGGCGTCTATCGCCGGGTGCGAGATCGTTTCAGGACAGCTGGGCTGAACACACCGGAAATCGATGCCCGTCTGTTGATTTCAGATGTACTGAATGTCGAGTCTACGGGTCTTCTTATCGATGAGCGCCGCACGGTTTGTTCCGAACAGCTGCAGGAGATTGAAAACAGAGCCGCTCAACGACTGAATGGAATGCCGGTTGGCAGGATCATCGGGCGTCGCGGATTTTGGGGGTTTGATCTTGAACTCAACCACGCAACACTTGAGCCCCGACCCGATACGGAAACCCTGATTGAAAGCGTTCTTGATTGGCTGTCGGCTGAAAATCGCACGGAAGAATCACTGAAGATTCTCGATATCGGTACTGGATCAGGGGCAATACTAATTGCACTCCTGAGCGAACTTCCGGCAGCCCGAGGGATTGGAACAGAAATATCTCCAGCTGCTGCGTTCCAAGCTCACCGTAATCTCAATTCAACAGCAGCGGGCGATCGAGGCAATATCGTCTGCTGTTCCTACGCCGAGGCGGTGGGGAAAACGTTCGACATAGTGGTGTCGAATCCGCCCTATATCCGCAGTGCCGACATTGAATTGCTTGACCCGGAAGTTCGGCAGCACGACCCGGTGCTGGCGCTTGATGGTGGCGTGGATGGTTTGACGGCATATCGGGAGATTGCACAGAATCTCGGCAGTCGGATGCATGAGCATGGCAAACTGTTTGTGGAAATAGGATATGATCAGTCTTGCGACGTAATTGACATTTTTTCTGCAGCGGGCTTCGGTAAGGCAAACACTTTCAAAGACTTGTCAGGTCACGAGCGTGTCATTTCAGTCACGCCTCCGGAACTTTCACACTGAAATAATTCTGTCGTAAAAATACACTTGGAAATCAGCGCCGAAACGGCTAGGTTCTAGGAGTGAAGCCCGATACGGTCAGTCCAACGCCTCTGAAGATCGTATGGATAGGGTGAAGCACGGTCACCAAGTCTTAGTGTTTGGAGATGCCGAAGGAATTTTCGGCCTTTGGTCTGTTGCGGATTGCGTTGTGAGATGCATGATCTGCTTCGGAAACAGAAGCGTCGATACTGAGGTGTGTTTGGCGTCCGTTTGGACGTGATTGGCAACCAGATGCAAAAAATTTCGAACCCTTTGGCAAAGGGACTATCGTAACGATGGAAATATTCCATTGTTCGAAAACTGTTCAGTTGGCTTGGATCTGTCTGAATTTGGCAGGTGAGGTTAAACAGACCGTATTTCATGGTTGGGTGCAGAATTCTTGCTGAATATTCCCCAACCCGATGCTCTTAAGAGATCACGGCAGTATGAGACAAAATAATCAGAATCAGAATAAGCAGCGTATGCGTGGACGTGGCGGTCGTAAGGGGCCGAATCCGCTAACACGGACATATGACTCCAATGGCCCAGATGTGAAGGTGCGCGGAACCGCACATCATGTCGCTGAGAAATATCAGCAACTAGCGCGAGATTCTCAGGCGTCGGGTGATCGCATCATGGCAGAAAACTATCTGCAGCATGCTGAGCACTATTTGCGAATCGTGGCAGCCGCACAACCGGCGCCGCAGCAGCATCAGGCATCTCGATCCGGCGGCGAAAGCGGGGAAAGGGAAAGGGAACAGCAACCTTCTCCGGCGAATGACAGTCCGATTGCTGTTCCGGTTATGGCCGCTGATGCGCCACAGCCGGTCGTTGACGGAATTCCTGATTTCAATCAGAAGCACGGTAACAATGGTTCAGCTTCATCGCTTCCTGAACAGGAACGGGAAGGGACGGAACAGAGTAACGGGCCGTCAGATCCAACTTCAGCGTCGTCCGATGGCGAAGAAAACCGACCTCGGCGACGAACGCGTGGAAGCAGAGGTCGCGGTGTGAGGCGTCCTCCTCAAAATGAGCCGATTGCAAATCCTACACCCAGCGTCGAAACCAGCGTGGCTTCCGGCGAAAGTGAGGCAAAAGTCGCCGAGGAAGTGAAGCCGCCAGCTGAATCTCCGAGCCAATCTGCAACTGTCGAAGAGGTGGCACCTGCACCAAAACGCCGCCGCCGCCCGTCGAAACCTGCTGCTGAAGCAACGCCTGTTGAAAATACGGCTGCAGAATCAAGCGATGCGGATAATGCAGAGACCGGTTCGGGAGACCAGAACCCAACTGCGGATCATTTGGCTGGATAGATCCGAAATGGCGTCGTAATCCGGCGCCATCTTGTTTCTGCACGTGTGCCGCGACGATGGTGTACGTGCTTGTTGCGGAAATCGGGTTGGATTTTGAAGCAGTCGCGCTTGCTTCGGTGTTCTGACAAGTGACTTTTCAGACAAGAGATAATGTATCTGTGACCGCAAGAGAGCCAGCGCCGGTAACTTTCAGATATATACCGCAGTCAGTGTGATCAAAAGTCTGCAGCAATTTGCGTGGCAATGTCAGATCGCGTGCACCGGATTTTGGATCGACATTGGTTGCAGCACAGCGTTCCGTTCGTTTGGTGGCCAGAAGTGTGGCGTCGCCATTGCTGAGGGACCGACCAATCCAATCGAATTCCTGCCACGCTGGTAGATGATCAATGTAAATATTGGCTCTGAATCGCAGTGGATCGATTTGCCACCCGAACGTCTGTTCAAGGTCCCGCACGGTGTTCAGGTTGATCAGATGAAGCACTTTTTCACCAACGTCGGAGAAGCTGTGACCTGGCACGTGCAGCAGTTTCAGATCTCCGCGTAGCTCGTCTTCAAAACGGTTTGACAAAAAGCTTTCAATCTCAGCCCGGCCTTCCAAAGTCGATAGACTGGCTTCGAGGTATTTTACACCATTTTCGGAAATTGTCAGGATTTGCGTCTCGTCATCAAATGCTGTGTTCAGGCATGCCAGTCCTTCATTTCTCATCAGCATGAGAAACTTCATTTTTGGCAAATGCGTTGGAGAAGCTGGATCGAACCCTGATGGACCGTTTTCAATTGCAAAGGCCCGATCCCACGGAATCGTCTCTTTTTCTGTCAGATTAGTTGTCTGAAGTGATGCGCCCGATAATCCCTTCACAGGGTACCGGTACAGACCTTGGATCGTGCATTTGCTCATCTGTTTTTCAAAGTCCTGTCATAATGAAGGCTGCATGGTGGATCGTCAGGGCTGAATGATCGTGTTTTAGCAAGCCGAATTCTCGGTGTAATTTTGATCGTTGTTTCTGGCAACACTTGTGTTCCTTATCTCATATCGAGCGTACTTTCTTTACAAATCCTGAAAGCCCTGATCGTTGATGAGTTCATGCTGGATTTGTGATAAAATTTGGGGTGAGGCTTCAGCTACAAAAGCAAACGGCACGATAGTCGATTTACCAACAAAGAGAGCTCTGGTTCCTATTGTTGTTGTGAATATGCAACACTATATGCAGTTTGCGGCCGGTCAATGCGGTCGTGCGAGGGCTTTGAAAGACTCGCAAAAGTATCCACAGCATCAATCGTGCTTCGGGCGATGGGTGGTAAGGAGATAAATGATGAAATTGGAAAAATACACAGAAAGAGTGCAGGGGTTTCTTCAATCTGCTCAGACAGATGCGATGGGCCAGGGGCACCAGCAGTTTTTGCCGGTTCACATTCTGAAAGTCCTGCTTGAGGATTCTGAAGGATTGGCCGCGGGGTTGATTCAAAGGAGCGGTGGCCAGCCTCAAATGGCGTTGGAACGGGTAACACACGTTCTGGAAAAGCTGCCCAAAGTGTCAGGCGGCAACGGACAGCTTTATATGGCGTCCGAAACCGCACGGTTGTTTGCCAGCGCAGAAAAACTGGCAGAGAAGGCTGGCGACTCGTTCGTCACTGTGGAACGGCTGTTACTCTCGATTGCTCTGGAAAAGGGCACTGAAGCAGCAAAAATATTGGCCGATTGCGGCGTTACGCCGAATAATCTCAACGCATCAATTGAAGCGTTGCGACAAGGTCGAACGGCAGATTCTGCATCCGCAGAAAATCAGTATGACGCGCTGAAAAAATATTCACGTGATCTGACCGAGGACGCCAAAAGCGGAAATTTAGACCCGGTCATTGGTCGTGATGAAGAGATACGCCGCACCATACAGGTCATTTCACGTCGAACCAAAAACAATCCGGTCCTGATTGGTGAGCCGGGCGTTGGTAAAACCGCTATTGCCGAGGGCTTGGCATTGCGGATCGTGAACGGGGATGTCCCCGAATCCCTCAAGGAGAAATCTCTTCTTGCTTTGGATTTGGGTGCGCTGATTGCCGGGGCCAAGTACCGTGGTGAATTCGAAGAACGCTTGAAGGCTGTTCTGAACGAAGTTCAGGCTGCCAACGGTGAAATCATCCTGTTTATTGACGAAATGCACACGCTTGTCGGAGCTGGCAAAGCCGATGGCGCAATGGATGCATCGAATCTGTTGAAGCCTGCATTGGCGCGCGGCGAACTTCACTGTGTTGGAGCAACGACACTTGATGAGTATCGCAAGCACGTTGAAAAAGACGCTGCACTTGCACGCCGTTTTCAGCCCGTATTCGTATCTGAACCCAGTGTCGAAGATACGGTTTCCATCCTTCGTGGCCTGAAAGAAAAGTACGAGCTGCACCATGGTGTTCGGATTACCGATACCGCTATTGTTGCTGCTGCGACCTTGTCGAACAGGTACATAACGGATCGGTTTTTGCCTGATAAAGCCATCGATCTTGTTGATGAGGCATCCAGTCGCTTGCGAATGCAAGTCGATTCCAAACCGGAAGAACTGGACGAGCTTGACCGGCGAATCATCCAGTTGAAAATCGAACGTGAGGCGCTGAAAAAAGAAACGGATCAGGCATCCAAGGACCGGTTGATCAAACTGGAGAAAGAACTTTCAGGCCTTGAAGAGCAATCTGCCTCACTCTCCAACCGTTGGCAGAGCGAGAAAGAAAAGCTCTCTTCTGCACAGAAGTTGAAAGAGCAGCTTGATCAGGCGCGAAATGACCTGGAGATTGCCCAGCGCCAGGGTGATCTTGCCAGAGCCGGTGAGCTGGCCTATGGCGAGATTCCAACCCTTGAGGCTCAGGTTGCGACCGTTGAAGAGTCAGAAAACGCCGGTGAGCTGATGGAAGAGGCCGTAACAGCCGACCATGTGGCTCAAATTGTATCTCGCTGGACCGGTGTGCCGGTCGACAAGATGTTGCAGGGCGAGAAGGAAAAACTCCTGCGCATGGAAGATGAGATCAGCAAGCGCGTTGTGGGTCAGGCGGAAGCTGTCCATGCGGTTTCGACGGCTGTGCGCCGTGCTCGGGCAGGGCTTCAGGACCCGAGTCGACCGATTGGCTCCTTCATGTTTCTCGGTCCGACGGGCGTGGGTAAAACGGAATTGACCAAAGCACTGGCTTCATTCCTGTTTGATGATGATCAGGCCATGGTTCGGATCGATATGTCCGAATTCATGGAGAAGCACTCTGTTGCCAGATTGATCGGCGCGCCTCCCGGGTATGTCGGTTATGAGGAAGGCGGGTCACTGACAGAGGCGGTGCGTAGACGTCCCTATCAGGTCGTCCTGTTTGACGAGATTGAAAAGGCACATAGCGATGTCTTCAACGTTCTGCTGCAGGTTCTGGATGATGGTCGATTGACCGATGGCCAGGGTAGAACGGTCGATTTCAGCAACACGATGATCATCATGACATCGAATATGGGTGCCGAATTCCTTGCCGCGCAGGCTGAAGGTGAAGACTCCGAAGCCGTCAGAGATGAAGTCATGGCGGTCGTTCGGGCACAATTCAGGCCGGAGTTTCTCAATCGACTGGACGAAATCGTCCTGTTCCATCGATTGCAACGCAGTCAGATGGCAACGATTGTCGATATTCAGCTTGTTCGGTTGCGCGCATTGCTTGAGGAGCGGAAGATCACGCTTGATCTGGATGATGCTGCGCGCGAGTGGCTTGCCAACAAGGGATATGATCCCGCGTATGGTGCCCGTCCACTCAAACGGGTTATCCAGAAGCAGGTTCAGGATCCGTTGGCGGAAAAAATTCTGTCCGGAGAGATTGCCGATGGTGATCAGGTTTCCGTATCAGCGGGCAGTGACAGATTGCTGTTCTCGACAGGACAGGAGGCCATTCAGGCCGCCTGATTACACCTGAGAGGTATCTGAACGCAAAAGAAGCCGGCCTGGATCAGGGCCGGCTTCTTGATTTTGTCACGGTAGTTCCGATAAGGGCAGATGGACGTATTTTCACGCATCTTTATCTGGAGATGCACTTAAAAATTCCCCAAAGATCTCCTAGCGGATTGCCAGTTTGGTAGCAGCTGTTTGGCTGTCCATCACATCGCGCAATTGTGCGATTTCATGTTTGAACCGTTTCAGGTTCTCACCATCAAGTTCCTGACCGCGTGGCAGGCGGATACGCATCGGATTGACGAAGCGATTGTTGATTTTGACTTCATAGTGAAGGTGCGGGCCGGTTGAAAGGCCGGTGGAGCCAACATAGCCAATGACCTGTCCTTGTTTAACGCGTCCGCCCTTCTTGATGCCTTTGGCAAAGCCGGTCATGTGGCTGTAAGTGCTCAGGTATCCGTTTGAGTGTTGGATTTCAACACGGCGTCCATAACCTGATGCCCAGGAAGCTTTGGTAATCTTTCCGTTGCCTGAGGCCAGAATTCTTGTGCCGCGCGGCGCTGCCCAGTCTACGCCGGTATGCATTTTTCGATATCCGAGTATCGGATGACGGCGCATACCGAAGCCTGAGCGGAAAGAGCCACCGGCAATCGGTTTTCTGATCAGGAATTTCTTGGCACTTTTGCCGTTGCGATCATAGTAGTCAACGACCCCATTTTCCGGGGTGCGGTGACGATAGAAGCTCAGGTTCTGTCCACCCGCTGTAAGCGACGTGTAAAGGATTTCAGGTGTTGCATCGTCGATATCATTGTCGAGGTTATAAAGAACCTCAAAGGTGTCGCCTGGTTTGATTCTGGAATTGAAATCTACGTCGAAGGAGTAAATCCGAACGAGTTCGTTAATAACAGCGTCCGGAATTTCCTGTTGCAGCGCTGTCTGATAGAGACTGCGATAGATCGATGGTGTCGGCCCGGACGTGGTTGTTCGTTCGGCTGCAGCAAAGGCCTCGCTGGGGACGATTGCGGAGGGTTCTTCAGCTTTGGCGAAAATCCCCATGTCGGTCAGGGCTGCCGTGAACTCATGGTAGTTGTCCGAATAGATGCTGAGTCTGATCGGCCGGATCCGTCCGCTGCCATCATTGACCGGTGCCAGTGCCAAACGCAGACGCTGTCCTGCCTCCGGCGTTCCC
The DNA here is from genome assembly GCA_039976075.1 of Stappiaceae bacterium. Taxonomy (GTDB): domain Bacteria; phylum Pseudomonadota; class Alphaproteobacteria; order Rhizobiales; family Stappiaceae; genus JBDWFY01. Next base: position 1,416 of record JBDWFY010000013.1, on the reverse strand, counting down.
CGACTATATTGCCGTTCAAGCGTGCCGATCGCGGATGCCGTTTCCTGTTCCGTCGCGCCATGGCTTGCGAGTATATCCCGAAGATCGGCGCCTTCTTCAAAAATTGTATAGACTTCATCAAGACCGGCCACGCCGGTTACTTCGCCGGACTTTTGAATAAAGGAAACGTTTTCTGTTTCGATTTTGATATTGAGTTTTGAGAAATCCGATTCGTTTGCCAGTCCGAAATCGAACCGGTTGGGGTCAACCGTGGTCAGCGACGCAACATTGACAGTGCCATCGACGACAAACTTTGCTTCTTCGCGAATAATTTTTTCAACGTCGGCTTCTGCGATGCTCAGTTCTGTATTGATCAGCGGGCTGTCAAGCGGAAAGTCCAAAACGCTGATTGTGACATCGCCTTCGACTTTGGCGTTGTAAATAGCATCGGAACTTGCGGTTTCAACAACCTCTTCAGATCCGATCTGAGAAAGTTTCAGCGGATTGAATGGCGGAATACGATCGGCAAATTCGCCGACTTTTCGGGTATCAAGAGTTGAGGAAACAAATGCAAACGGCCGCACCTTGACGTGATCGCGATCGCCTTCGCGTTTCAATGTATTGATCTGCAGTGTTTGTCGGTCTGAAACCTGTGTGACAAGTTTCGTCTGTCGGTCGCCCTTACGCTGGGCCGATTGCGTATCGGAGCCACCGGCGCCATTGTTGGCGACTATGGAGGCATCCGGAACGGCAGCAAACGTATATTGACCGTCCAGCGCCGCGAACAAGGCACCACCAATGAGAAAGACGGAAGTCATTCCCGTTAAAACGGTTCCGGACAGCCATCGGTAACTGACGCTGCGTCGATCAGTTGGTAATTGCCGATCATCATGGAGGACGATCGGTTCCTCATTACCCAGTTCCACAGATTGGACGGGAGCATGTGGATGGCGTCCCAGATGCATTTACAGCCTCTATCGATTGCTTCTCAACGGAGCATGGACTTCTTCAAGTTCAGCTAACGAACCTTGGATAGCATGTCCAGTGTCGCGCGAACACAAAGTTTCCTATTCCTTATACCGTGAATTGTGGCAGATGAAATAGTTACATTTCGTCCAGACTGAATTGCCACCTCACAACGGCGTTCCATTATGGATAGAATTGGACAGAGTTATGGCAATCCATTTGACCGTTTCGCAGCCTTTTGCGATGTAATCTTTGATCTTGGCAGCTGCGGATGCGCGGGAGGGAAAAATGATTTGCCAGCGCAATTTTTTGCGCTGCGTTTTTCAGGATGAATTATTCTTTAAAAAAGGTATTTTGTTTATTGACGTTGTTTGTTTGTGTGCGTATAAGGCTTTTCAACGAGGGCGGCGGCGTCGCAGGCGGCAGTTGATTGCGCTCTTGGTTACCATGAATTTGGGCTTTTGCGATGGC
>JBDWFY010000012.1:0-3302 GCA_039976075.1 Stappiaceae bacterium | reverse complement strand
CACCGTTGCCGATCTCCGCGCCCAGAATGCACTCAAAAACGCTCAGGCCGACTATATGGAAGGGGCAAGAGCGCTTGCCAGTGATCCCGATACCGGCTTTCTGTCACGCACCGGCTCTGCAGCGCTTGGTGGCCGGGCCGGAGTGGAGCAGTTGCTCAATGAGCTGGGACAGCGTACCGCCGAAACGCTGCCCCGCGGTGTCCACGCCCAGTTCAGAGATTTTCGCACCCGCCATGACACGTCTATCCTGGGCGGATATCTCAAACACGAAGCCCAGCAAACCAAAGTCCAGACCCAGGCCGCCTCTGAACGCCGTGTCTCCACCCTGAGACGGGAAGCCGTCCGCAACCACACCGACCCCGTCGCCCACCTGAACAGCCTCCAGGAAGCCGAACAGGAAGTGCGCACCATGGCGAGTTGGAACGGGCTGTCAGGCGAAGCCACTGAACAGATGCTGGCCCAGCACCGCGAAAACGTGCAGTCAGACATCATTCTCCAGAAAGCCGAAGCTAATCCACTGGCCGCCGAGGTCTATTACAACAACGTCAAAGACAGCCTTCAGGAACAGACGCGGCGGCATGTGGAACATTTGCTTGGCCCGGCGGTGAAGATCGCCAGGGCTGACGCAAAAGCGGAGGAAGTTGTGACGGGACTTGGTGTTGGAAACAGAACCGATCCGGTGCACGGCATTGCCGATATTTTTGTCGAAGGTGTTGAGAAAAACGCAAATTTGGTAACAGGGTCGTCCGGCGACAATTCACTAATTGGATCAGCTGGAGAAGACCCGCTTGCAACGCCCAGTTCGACGCAAAGTCAGGAACAGAAGCAGGGGTTGGAAAGAGTACGGCAAATCGCCCGGCAGAAAAGCGAAATATCTGCTGTCCAGCTCACCCGTTCGGGCGTCATGCTTTCGCCGGGCAATCTCGCTTTTGCTCAAGCATTGGGAACGCCTTTGGCGATAGCATTTAATCAGGCCGACACTTCCGCATCCGCCGCACCACTTCTTGCTGATGCAATGCGGTTGCCACCCGATGCTGATTTGAGAGCCGAAATCGAATCTGAACTGGGCGGCATTACGGCAGGCGATTTGGTCTCCGAATTTTCGCATGGTACCGCGCCACATTTTGGCGGGGTCGATATTGAAGCCTCCCTTGCCGCGCAGATCGATCCTGAAGAGCGCTCCTTGAGCCGGAACCAGATTACGATCGCCTTGATCATGCAAAACAAACAAAGAAGCGAGGCGGCAAACGCGCGCTTTGAACAGGTTTACAACTTTCTTGATGAGGGCAGACGCTTTGCAGATCTGCCGCTCGACGTGGTGTCCGATCTTCAACCTTTGGAAAAAGAGATTGCCAGCAATTATGCAAAAACACTGGCAGCAGGAGGTCAACGCAAAACCGACCTGCCGTTGACAGATGTGTTTACGAAACATTTTGAGAAAGACCCGGGTACTTTCAGTGCTCTCAATCTGTTTAATTACAAAGATCAGATTGGTCAGAAAGCGTTTCAACGACTTCGAGCTTGGCAAGTGTTGGCGCAGAATGATGAGGACGGCGCGGAAGAAACTGCCGACCAGATCGCCTTCCTGCGAAGCTTTACCAAAGAACATCTTCGCAACGCGGGCTTTGGGCCAGGCAATCTGGACGAAAATCAGAAGCGTGATGCTTTTCGGTTCCATAGTCGGCTGGTTCAGGCGGCTGTAGATTTTCACGATTCTGAGGGGCGCTGGCCGAAGAAAGAAGAAATTGCCGAACTCGCTGAACAACAACAGGCATTTCTACCCAAGCAATCCCAAAGATACGGGCGTATCTGGCAGAGCGCATATGAAGCAGGACTGGAGTCGTTTGATGGAAATGAGGAAATGGCCGAGAGCTGGGCCGATCTCAAGCGGCGAGAATTGGCTTCAGAACTGCCAATTGCACAGGCCTATCGAGCGCAGACGGATGAGTATCATCGTTGGTTTCGTGGCGCTCCACAACATCCAGGAACCTGAACTCCTGAAGAGGTAGCAAGTGACATAAGATATGGTGATGCCCTGAAAGCCGAGCGGGCGGCCCAGCCAACAAACGCCCTGGTAGTCGACGGCTGGAATGAACTCTTCGGCGAACGGTCGTTCGAAAACTATTGGGGAGAAGATACCGCACAATATCTGGGAGATGTTGGCGAGGACATAACCGATCTTCAGATCGCGATCGCGTCGGTTTTTCCAGATTTTTTGTCGGAGAATCTAAAATCCGGTCTTGAGTCGTACGCATCTCTGGGGCCGACACTGGACGGCTGGTCTATGGCGGCACAAAGCGCGCCATCGTTACCAACCTATGTGGCCGCCGGGGGGCTGAAGCTCGGTGTTATCGGCACGAAAATGGCGGGCCTTATGGCGCTTGGCCTTCGCTATGCGCCAAGAGGGAAGCGAACGGATTTACACTACACAGAGGTAATGGATAGAATTCGAACAGCCGAGGTTGGCCTAAAACATGCGCGTAGTCGGGGAAATACTAAAAAAATTAACGAGTTAAACCGAGATCTCTACGATGAAAGACTCAATGAACTGAACATGATTGTTCCGCAAAAGGGATACCGTCGGCCAGCGAGTCCGCACTGGGTCCCGAGTAAAAAGGACTTCAGTGAGCTTCATGACACAATTGAATCGGCCAAAAAGACGTGGATTGCACAATCCGACCAGTTCCTGCGAAAGCTGGAGAAGAGGGGCACTCATATACTGGGGCAGGAATCTGGAGCCACATTCAGAAATCTGGAAAACTCATTGGAAAAAAATGACATTCATTCCAAACTTGGCGCTAAGAAGGGGACGAAATACTACGAATATTACGTTTTTCATGAGAGGCCAGTCCCAAATCTCCAATATGTCAACGCGGGTTGGACAAGACTGATAATCGGCTCTGACGAGCGTGTTTACATTACCTTTGATCACTACAACAGCTTCACCGAAGTGAGAAAAATGCAGCCCGGCTTTTTCGAGAGTTTGAGGGTCAATAATTGAGCGGCAATACACGGGGTTCGCGCCGATCTCGGACATGTAAGATGTCGGGCGAGAGAAGCCTATCGGCAAGAAAGCTCTGAATTTGCGAGAGAGGTGTGTTTTTGAGTTGTTTATGCTCGAAATAGTTGTATAAAGTTCATCGTTTGTTCTTATTGCAAATTCGCTTTGCCGACTTTGCGATTTAACGCATTCAGAGAAAACACAGAACGATGAAACTGGAACGCATAGTGGAATTGGTCGAGACATCCGGAGATATGTCTGTCCGCTATTCCCGCAAGACTGCAACGATGCCTGAGAAGGA
>JBDWFY010000011.1:0-672016 GCA_039976075.1 Stappiaceae bacterium | reverse complement strand
TCCTTCTCAGGCATCGTTGCAGTCTTGCGGGAATAGCGGACAGACATATCTCCGGATGTCTCGACCAATTCCACTATGCGTTCCAGTTTCATCGTTCTGTGTTTTCTCTGAATGCGTTAAATCGCAAAGTCGGCAAAGCGAGTTTGCGACAAGAACAAACGATGAACTTATATAACGAATTATAGAAACACAACCTGAAATTCGCATAGACGAGCGCGTACACCTAATGGCTTCTTCACGCAAAACATTCGTCAGCGCAAAGCTCACCAGCGCGGGAATGCTTGAACTGAAATTATGTTCATCGACCGGGAGCCCGCAGGCCTCCAATCACCAGTCATCCAAACAATCGAAGGTGTCCTTCAGAGCATCCCGACTGTTGATCAGCGAGCCCTCGTCGCAACGGGCGATCAGGGCTTCGATGATCTGCTGCGCCTTTTCTCCATTAAAGCTGGTCATGTAGATGGTTGCCCAACTGACATCGACGCCATCGAATTCCATAAAGGTTTGGTAGGCGCAGCTATCACCGGCAAACCTACCGGTATAGATATCGACAGTGAATTTCCGATAATCGTAAGGCTTCCATACGCTGGCGATATCTATTGTGACATCAATATGCACGCTCTCCGCATCGGGGAGGTCAGACAGATCATGAAACGTCTCTTCACTATCGGGATGTACGAAGAAGCCACTAAGGCATTCAAGTTCAATGCTTTTTCCCGGCTTTTTCTCTTCACTCATGGCATTCCGTCCAATTCAAAGACACACAATTCCGGATCAGCAACTCGCTTGAAATAGAACAAAGAATGAACTTATGCAATCTACTCAAAAATTACAATCCTAAGACATATGACGCATCTGACTACGCCATTGCGCCGAGCTCACTGTTGGCGAAATGCAACTCGACAGCGCGGGAATGCTTGAACTGAAATTATGTTCATCGACCGGGAGCCCGCAGGCCTCCAATCACCAGTCGTCCAAACAGTCGAAGGTGTCCTTCAGAGCATCCCGACTGTTGATCAGCGAGCCCTCGTCGCAACGGGCGATCAGTGCTTCGATGATCTGCTGCGCCTTTTTCCCGTTAAAGCTGGTCATGTAGATGGATGCCCAACCGACCTCAACGCCATCGAATTCCATAAACGTTTGGTAGGCACAGCTATCACCGGCAAACGTACCGGTATAGATATCGACAGTGAACCGCTGATAATCGTAAGGCTTCCATACGCTTGCGATCTTAATCATGACATCAATATGCACGCTCTCTGCATCGGGGAGGTCAGACAGATCGTTAAACGTCTCTCCGTTATCGGGACGTACAAAGAATCCACTAAGGCATTCAAGTTCAATGCTTTTTTCTGACTTTTTCTCTTCACTCATGGTTTCACATCAAGATGAACATTTGAAACGGTTACGGTGGGTGGTGCCGTCTGCCCCACGATGATGTCTTCCGCAGACCAAAAGTTTCTTCATCTGACACCTCCCGCTTCCGCGAACCGGAGTTACGGCAGCATAAGTCAATCAATACCAGTAGCTACTCTCATCCAGCCAACAAAAGTACTCACCAAGACAGACAAGGTTCCGCTCAAACGACCCGACATCACAGCGTTTCAATATCTCATCGATGGCTTCTTTCGCAGCAGCTCCCGTATAGGTGGGCAGTTTGATTACCTTTTCTTTGCTCAGCTTGTCATTGTTGAGATGGTAGTGACTTGACCTTGCTTCACCGCTTAGGATGTAAACCCAAAATGCCTGAGAGGGCGTGAACTCATTCTCTTCTGTGGAGCCGATATACATTTCTACCAGTATGGCGGAACTTTCATGGTCGGGAATTTCAGCAAGATCCGTATATGGCTCTTCCTTACCCGGCCCGTAAGCTTTAAGATGTGTAATTTCTATACTTAAATTCATGGTCGTACATCTATGTGAACATTCGATATTTTGACAAATGATGGATTAACATTACTAGCAATCTGCTCCGGCGTTGGAAAAGGTCGCTTAAATACCTCAAAATTTATTTGAATACCTGTTTGAGATTGAAGAGTATTGGTTTTAACGGCGGGAGCACGAAACTGATACATGATACGATCAATCTCTTTCGACTTTATTCTGACAGCATCTTTTTCATAAACTATCTCATCAACTTCAGGCACCCACTTTTTCGCAAGCACCTGAACCTCTTGCCAAGAAATCGTTGCCTTGACGCTCCGATTTACTTTTCCATCACTCAGTGCAAATTTGGCCTGCTGTTCAACTTTGGCAAATATCTCATCAAGTTCTTTACTCCTTGCAGGTCTAAGTTGTGCTTCGAATTTGGGATTTTCAACCCAACGTTTGCCCTGCTTGATAATTTCTTGCGCTTTTTCAATATATTTCTTCCTTTTCTGCCAATCTCTTACAAGGTCAACAGGGACGCGTCGGCGCCTGTTACCGCCGCCTCCGACGGATATGAGCGTATTCGCCCCCGGACGAGATGCACTGGACTTAACCAGGCCGCCTCCGCCGTAGAGGCCAAGCCCACTGAAGAAACGAGCGTTAATTTCCTGTTCAAGGTGAACAGAGTTGCCCCACATGACGCCGTCGACAAAGACGTAGCCTCGCTCATCATAAATTACGTTTTCCAGCCCCGAGGGCAGGATATATCGCCCCTGATCGATATCCCGCAGCAGGCCGGAGATATCCGTGACGGCGTCCAACGTTCCCATGAAAGCATCTCTCACCCATCGAGGAACTGCGGGGGAGAGATCGCCGGTTATGGTGTCGACACCAACCGGCAATACTGCAAACCGGTGAAAGGTGTCCTCTTCGGAATCTGGTTCGCTCGAAAACTCGTTTATCAGTTGCTCTATGACGACCAGATCATGTGGTGTCAGATCTTCCGGAGCCTTGTCCGCCAATTCATTGATGAAGCGCTCTACACCTTCGGTAACTTTGGCCTCGTCATCGCCGTAAAAATCGGAGTAAATTTTCCGCAAGTTTTTCCAGGCTTCACTTCCCCGAATATCAAAATTTTCCGGAAGCGAAATTTCATCGCTCTGATCCCTGCCCGCCCCTTCAGACGGCATCAGCGGTTGGAGCCGATCGGCTAGTTCGGCAGTCTCTTCGGGATAAGGCAGACGACCGTTTTCCTCGCGAAATGCAAGGGCATCGGAAATCAGGCGTGTTCGAAAACGTGCGGCGGTTTTCTCGTCTTCACCCTTCAGGTTTTCAGGTGTGATGTCTGCGCGTCTTAGATGGTCGTCCGCTGCGGCACGCAGAGCGGCAATATATATGGCCTCTTCGTCGGCCCGATCTTCATCGCCTCGGACCAGTTCCTGCCAGGCCGACAGTTGCTCGAATGCGTTCTTGCCGAGTTGCGCACGGTGATCGGTGAGATCGACAGCGGCAAAAGCAATGATGTCGGTCTCAAACAACCTCACAAGATTGTCAGCAGTGACAAAGTTGGTTTTCGGCTCACCGGATTTGGCAATAGCCAGCTGCAAATCGGCGAGCCGGTTGCGCTCGCCCGCAGTCAAGTTGCCTTTGTCTTCCGCTGACAGATCCGAAAGACTGCCGCCCTTTTCGATGACATCAAAGGCGTTTGCAATGCGCTCGCGGGCCGTGCTGCGCCGCTGATTGGTTGCCTTGGAGAGGCTGACGGTGAGCCCGCTCTCGGTGAGCTGCCGTTGTTCGGGGTCGGCAATCGCGCCAAGTTCTGCGGCAACGTCCGGACCGCCGGAAAGGGCGGCGGCAGCGCTGGAGAATTCGGTCAGAAAATCGCCGGTGCTGCGCCCGGCCAAACGTTCGTCAAGCTCCGTCAACTCTTCAGCGTTCAGGGTCCAGCCCATTGTCTGGGCCAGGACTTCTGCAGCGGGCAGCGAAGGGTCCGCTTCGTTGAACGCAATGGTGAGCGGTGCGCCCATTGCCTGGGCGAAGACCAGATTGCCCGGAGAGAGCATGACACCGGCATGGTTCATCCGGTCCGCCAGCGCATCGCCCCGGCGACGGAGCAGATCGCCAACCTCCTCCAGTTGCCGTGCCCGTTCCAGCGTCGGCCCCTGGAGATCAGCCGGTTCGGGCTTTGACTGTTCCTGCGGTTGTTCCGGTGCCTCAAGACTGTCTTCTCCCGCAGAACCGGTCAGCGTATCGTCACTGGACGCATTCGTTAAAAAACTTGCGTTTTTCTCAACACTCCTGATCAAAAAATCCGTGACACCTTCAACGGGATCGCTGCTCCCGTCTGCATGGAGCCCGGCAAACAGCTCGCCTGCCTTCACCTCGGCATTGGCAATCTTTACTGCCGGGGTGATTATCCGCTCCAGATTTTGCCTTGTCTCTTCCTGAAGACCATCCCTCAAATTTTTGTACCGGCTCTGAGCTGCCAGCGGGTCCTGCTCGGCCATCTGAAGAATGATGTCGGACTGGACCGTGTCATATTGCCGGACGACAGCCTGTTCTGTCGCCTCATCCGATAGTCCGTCCCACCCCGCCATGGTGCGGACTTCTTGTTCGGCCTCGGTGAGGCTGTTCAGGTGGGCGACCGGGTCTGTGTGGTTGCGGACGGCTTCCTGCCGTAGTGTGGAAACCCGGCGCTGGGAGGCGGCGCGGGTCTGGACCTTTGTTTGCTGGGCCTCATGGCGCAGCATTTCGCCGCCCAGCGTTGTGTTATAGCCGATCTCAAAGTCTTTGAATTGGGGCTGCACCCGCCGGGGTAAGCCTTCAGCAGTGCGTCTGCCAAGGTCCTGCAGTTGCGCCTCTATTTCCGCCCGGCCCTCAAGCGCCGCTGATCCGGTGCGCGACAGAAAGCCGGTTTCGGGATCGCTGACCAGCGCCCGCGCCCCTTCCATATAATCCGCCTGAGCGTTCTTCAGAGCGTTCTGGGCCCGGAGGTCTGCGACGGTCGTAATAGCCTCGCCGACATCGCCCACGCCCTGCCCCAGCGCAACCAGTCCGCGCCCGGCAGTCGCGCCGAACGCTTCGGGCCGTGCCCGTACGGTGAAATTGCTTTGGTGCAAAGGCGCCCGCCGCTGGCCGCCTTCAAAGATCGGTACACGTGCCATTTGTTTCCCCTTACCCTAGAAGGCCGATTTTGGAAGCTCTAACTGCAGCGTTGCTGCCACCCGTCAGCACCGTTCCTGCTGCGCTCAGCAGGCCGCCAGTGCGAGCGCTTTTTGCCTCCATGCGGAACAGTTCAGCGCCGGCGCGTTGATTGACGGCCTGGACGCGGTGATTGTAGTTTTCGCGCGCTGCGTTTGAGCGCACATTGAGGGCGTCGAGGTCACCCAGATACGTTGTGTCGACCAGCGTATCGAGCGGTGAGCCGAAGGAGAGATCGACACCATTGGCAGCTAAGGCGGCCTGCTGCTGACCCAAAACCTGAGCGTTGCGACGGCGCACCGATTGTTCTTCATCGGCACCGCGCTCCAGTGCGTCCTGGGCGTTTTCTTCGGAGATCTGCGCGTTCATTTCCTGAACCTGCGCATTGTAATTGGCCGCAGCAGCCGCCGCATTGGCCTGCTGGATGGAACCCACCGCACCGATGCCTGCCGATGCCAGACCAAGGATTATGCCAAAATCACACATTCTCTGCCCTCATTTCAAATGCCCTGAACAGGAGACCGTCCGGCCCGTGCGGCCGGGGCTCGGCCAGCTCGAAGCCGAGCCATTTCAGCCAGCGGATCGACAGGGTGTTGCGGTTGTCGACATGGTTTTTCAGCACCCGGAAATTCTGCTGCAGCACCGCGCTCCAGAGATGGCTCTGCCGCAGAAAGTGCACCGCGTGTTTTTCAATCTGTTCCGTGCCCAGCAGCCAGGGCACCCCGACGCCCAGCAACCGGGACTGCTCGCCCACGCCGAACATCACAAACGGCGTGCCGTCGGCGAGGCCGGTGAAGGCTACTGAGGAATTGCGCAGCGAAAATTCCAGCGCCCGGCGCGGGGTTCTTCTGGAGGCCGCCCAGACCTCGGCCCGGTCGGCGGCGCGCATGTTCTGCGCAATCGGATCGATATCGCCAACCACGCTCTTGCGCACGGTGATGATGGCGCGCTTGCTCATCCGGCCCTCCCTCATCCGCCTGAAACCAGATCGGGCATGATGGAAAGCACCGTCATCGGCAGCGGATAGGACTGGCGAACGCAGAGCGTGCCCTCATCGTCCCACACCGGCTCGGGCGCAATGCGCATCAGGCCGGTATAAAGATCGATCGGCTCGCCATAATGCTCCGTCTGGCGCTGCTTCCATTCGTTGAGATTGTCAAAGTCCGGGCCGACAAACAGGCCGCGGCTGTTTTCCACCCGCATGTGAATGTCCGGCACGGTTCTCAGCCGCCCCTGAATGGTGCCGATGCCCTGCACCGGACCGATATCCAGCGGCAGGGTTTCGATGTCGGCAATCATCTGCCTGCCGACGTGAATTTTGCCCGCTTCATATGGCAGGGTGATCAAGCCGCCCGTCACGGTGAGGTTCTGCACCACATTGCCGTCGGCCAGCGCCACCACGGGCTCGCCTTCCAGATGCTCAAGGCCGGACAGCTCATCCGCCGGGGTGCCGTCATAGGTCAGGCCGCTATCGACGAAAAACGCATCTTCCACATCGGTGAAGGCGCGCGAATGCAGCCGCTCGATATAGCGTTTGCTCTGGCCGTTGATGGTGCGACGGACCAGAAAATACGGCACGTCCTCGTCGTCCTCGTCAATCACGGTGACGTCTTCAACGAAGCCGCCGGTCTCGTGTCGCGTCCATCCCCAGATCTCGTGCTTTCTGAGATAGGTCATCGACAGCAGCGAGCCGTCATTCATCACCACCCAGACCATCGACCAGGGCGCCTGGGCGTAGCCCCAGGCCTTGACCTCTTTATTGTCAAACAGATGCCGGGAGAGCACCGTCAGGTCGTTATCGACATAGCCGTCTTCGGTGAACTGATAGGACATGTCGTTGATGATGCCGCCCCGTGCGAGCGGGAACAGCATGACGTTGCCCACCAGCAGCGGTTGCACGGTGGAAGTGCCGCGATAAAGCTGGGGCCGGATGATCGGGTTGGACGGCGTCAGATAGCCCTCCTCCGCGCCGCCGGTTACCGTCCAGGTGGCACCGGATGTGAGCAGCAGCAGCGTGCGCGAGGGCACCATCGAGCGGACCTGATTGACCTGCCGTGCCCTAAGGCGGAAGGTGATGGCATCCGATGCCTTGGCAGGCGATGAAATGCCGAAATTCTCATAGTTGGCCGACTGGGAAAACCATACAGCCTGCGGATCTTCTTTTGTGGAGGCAAAGCCAAGGCGCTGCTCGAAGAAGGTGGCGCAGCGGGGATATTTGCCCGGCCCGTCAAACGGATTGCGCGCCTGCTGCGGTGTATCGGCCAGATCGGCGGTGATGTTTTCATCAATCAGCGTCGTGCCGTCCGCCCCGCCGATATAGCCGAAAACGCCGCTGTCATATTTATAGACGATGTAGCGTGAGGCGCCTGTAACCGCATCCCAGCTGATCGTGTTCTTGTAGCCTGCGATCAGCAGATTATTCGTCACCGATGCCTCGGCGGAGGGCAGGCTTTCCTCGCCCGTGTCCTCGTCAATCGCCGAGACCACATAGCGATACTGGGTCGAGCCGGACCCGCTGGCTCTTGCCGCTGCGACATTGACCGGCGCAGTCATATCGGGCGTGAAATCGGGCTGCGAGAACGTCCAGCTGTCATCGCCGGTGCGGCCCAGTTTCCTGATCGCAAAGTCCTCGTGGCAGAAATACATCACGTCCGCTTCCTGCACATAGGTCAGGTTTTCCAGCGCCGCCGCCGGATAGGGACTGGCGATCTGATAGACCGCATCGGCCTGTCCGTCCGACAGATAGGCTCCATAAGAGGTGGTATCGACATCCGTGCCCCACCGATCGACCAGCGTGAAGCTGTTGGCCGTGGCGTTCGCAACGCGGAAATTGCGGCCATTCAGCTCCACCATGCCCGAAATGGTTGCGAGGTAAATTTCATCGCCATCGGCGAACGGATGGCCGGTGATGGTGACAACGCCGGGGCTGGCCTGAGATATCGCGGTGATCGTGCCGGTCTTGGCGCTATCGAGCACCTGCGCGCCATCTTTGATCACCCGCACGGTCTGATCACCGAATTCCAGCACGTAGGTCTGCTCGGTGTTGAACTGGAAATCCACCAGCTTGACCGCGCTGGCGCTGTCGGCCACCGCACAGCAAAATTCCAGCCCAGCGCGGTTGGACACCCCGCCATGGGGATGGATGAAAATGTTGAGCCCCGTTTTCAGCCCGGTCTGATATTTCGCCAGATCGGTGCGCGCATATAGCGCTGGCGAAAGCTCTCCGGCCGTAAAAGAAGGTTGCAGTGTTCTCAGGAGAACCATCAGTCCCTCGCTGTCAGATAATCGGACGGGGAGAATGTCGCCTGAAGCGACTGCCCCTGATCGAACGTGATCGCCTGGGCCAGCAGCCGCTGGGCATCAAGCAGAGCATCCTGCCGGAGCGAGCGATCACCCGTTACCGGCAGCGCCAGCCGGGCCTGGAGGCTTGAGGCCAGCGCATTAACGAACGGTTCGTGAAACTTGGTCGGATCTTCAATGTCGGCGGTGTAGACCGCCGCCAGTCCCTCATGGTCGGCATAGATCGCCTCGCCCAGGATCTGATAGGGAATGGCCAGATCATCCTCGAGCGCGCCGAGCGCGCTCAAATGCCTGATCTTTATGATGGAATTGGGCACCTGATATTTATAGCCCCACTCGCCGTCGCGATCGTTTGTCAGCTCCGCCAGCACCGAGAATGCGCCGGCAAAGGACCATTCAGAGGAGGCCAGAACGGCTTTTCGCGTGCGGTCATACCATCGCTTGCAGGCGCGGCTTTCCTTACTCGCTTCATCGAGCGAGGAGATCGACGCGGCATGCAACTCCGACAGGGCAAGATTGCAGATTTCAACGGCACTGGTCATGGGTTCTCGCTTGAATAAGAGCCGGAAGTCCGGCGGGAACTATTTGGCGGTTTTGCTGCCTCGCGGGCTTCTTGGCTCCGGTGCCGGGCGCGCCTTGGCGTGAATCGGCTCGGCAAGGGTTGCGCTCACCACAGGCTGCGCCTGAGGGGGGTCGGGCTGCATCGCCCTGGTCGGATCGACCGGTTTGCCCAGCTTGTCGTTGATCATCACCCGGGCCAGCGCCGCATTGGCTGCCGTCACCTTCGCCGCCTTGGCCTTGTTACGGATCGGCGTCCCTTTGACATCGACATCGTTTTCCCGGCCTACCGGCGCTTTCAGCACCACAGAGCCCGAGGGCAAAATGTCGAACAGATCGTCCGGAACAGGTACGCCATTTTCATGGGCACGAAACCGGCCCTTGGGCGTCAGCCAGGTCTTTTTCAACTTCACCAGCATGGCCGGTTTCTCCAATTGATTTCAGGGAAAAACGAGCGCCCGTAGGCGCTTACCTGGAGAAAATCTTGCGATTATTGATCGCGCGAAATGCTCCAGGCCTTTGTTTTCTTTCACGAATCCTTGTCGCAAAAGTCGCACAACTTTTGCGGGATACGCGTTAGATGTCAGCCAAATCAGTTCTGTCCTTCGGGATAGATCGTGTTGGCCGACGGATGCGGTGTCAGGAACGCGTTGACGGTTCCTGCCGTCACCGCCTCGCCGGAGATGGTGGCAAGCACGCCCAGATACTGCTCATAGGCATTGGTCAGCCCCTGAGGCACCGCCAGCGAGAACTGGCTTCCCGCCGCAAGATCCGCCTGGGCAATCGCCCCCGTTGACGCATGCTCCGTCGCAGACCCATCCGTTGAGATCGCCTCGGCTGCATCTGAGACCAGCGCAAACTCGATGGCCGCACCGTTGCCGGCGCTATCGACCGCCCCGTCAACCGAGATCACCAGATAGAGGCTGGTTTCAACGCCGATATTGCGCGCCGTTTCCAGATCGACAACATCGCCCACCAAGCTGGTGCCGGTGCCACCTGTCACCGACTCCGCGTCGGCAAATTCAAGTCGTTCATCCAAAATCATTTGTAGAGTCCTTAGCTGTGAGGGTGACCGGCAGGCCCGCCGCCGGTCAGATCAATTCCAGGGTTTGCGATCAGGAAATCCGCGCTTCATCCGCTGACAGCTTGTCGACACGGCGCACCGGAATGTCGTTGAACGCAACGACCCGGCGACCGGCAACCTTGTCTTCGGTGATGGTGGCATTGAGCGTCTTGTTGGTGCGCTGTTTGCGCAACCACGCCCGGATGTCGCGGTCCATGTACCAGGCCGGACGACCCATGCGGATGTTGGGAAGCCGCTCTTCGGCAGAGGTCATCAGGTCGATCAGATCCGCACCGGCAGAGGCATCCTTGGTCAGCGTCGAGCGGTCGATATTGGCAATGCGCACCACATAGCGCCAGTCACGGACATGCAAGCCGGCATCCCAGCGATAATGCGTCCGGTAGGCCTGCATCCGACCGCCATTGCCATCGACATTTTCAATCGTGACTTCGCCCAGATCATGCATCTGCAAGCCCGCCTTGGAGCCCTTGGGCACAATGCCGTGCACCGTCTGGGGTGACCAGACGATCAGCCAGATCGAGGCACAGTCCGTCTGTCCGCCAGCCGCACCGCCATCAATGACGTTCTCGCTGTTGTTGGCACCGCTGAGCGTATTGAAGCGGGGTGCAAAGCCGGTGAAGGATTCCGGCTCGGTGGCTTCATTGCCAAGAAACAGCGTTTCGGCGATTTCCTGGTTGAGGCCCTCGATATGAGCGCGATCTTCCTGCAGACGAAACGCCTGGGAATTGCCGTTCAGGTCCGCCAGCGCCTTGTCGACTTCCGCGTAGGCTTCCAGCATGCCGCAATTGTCGGTGATCTTGGCGTAGCTCGATTTATTCGGCTGCACGCCGCCATACATCTTGCGCCAGGTCGGCTCGGGAATACCGGTCCGAACGGTGCCGGTGTGGCCGGTGGGCAGGTTGCCCTCAAGCCAGGTCATATCTTCCAGGATCTCGTTTTCCTCCGAGAGGATTTCAACGACATCCGCAACATTGCCATTAGGATCCATAGCGGTCGCCAGGTCCATCAGGGTCGGGTTCTTTACCGATAGGGTAGCCATTTATCAGCCCTTGTTCGTGCTTGGGTTCATGGTTGGGTACAAGCGGTTAAGCTTGGCGGATGGCCGCTCGTCCCCCATGCCGCCCCGGGCGGTCACGAGAGAGTCGTCAGTCATTGCCGCGCCGATGCGATGGAACATGCGAAGCATCGCCGGGTGGTCACCAAGGCCGCTGTCCTCGAGGAACTGCACGACCTCGGCATCGGCAAACTGTCCGATTGCCGATTGCGCCGTCGCGACGGAGTGCCTGTATTTGTCTCCGCCGATCTCAACGTCTTTTTCGCCCTGTTTGACCCAGGACTGTCTCGTATCGGCCCATTGCTGGGCCTGGGCCTGCTGCTCTTCCAGCCGCAGATCCGCCAGCTTCTGTACCTGCTCGTTGCTCAGGTTCAGTTCCTTGAAGGCAGGGGAAAATCGTTCCAGCGCTGCCTGGTCGAGTTCCGCCCCCTCGGGCAGCGTGACTTCGTAGGCTTCGGGCACCTCAGTAGAGCCCTGCCCCTCGCCCTCACCGTTGTCCTCGGAGGAGCGGGTCAGAACGGATTTGCCACCCTGCTCATTGGTGTTTTCGCCATCTTTTCCACCACTTGATGCGTTATTCGCAACACTGCTTACATCAGAAAGCGCAGCCTCTTTGCCTGCTTCACCCTCTCGCGGCGCAGCAGCCTGGTCGCTTCCGGTTTCGGTCTGAGAGAGATCATCCATAGGCATAGTCAATCGTTCCTGATGTGTGGGCGGTGCATTCCAGACGGAAGCCCCGCGCCTGGGCATTTTTGAAGACGCGCTCATTGGCCGCCGTAATTTCCTCGACCGTGCGCCAGCTGTCGCCGATTTTCCGCTGCACGGCGATGCTGCCGACAAACGTGCCGGAAACCGACAGATCGATTTCCGTCGCCTGCACCTCCGGGCTGGTGCCGGTGGCAGTGAATTGTCCTTCAATCATGACTGACTTCTCCTGATGCTGTTGGATTTCTAAATTCCGTATTGTGTTGTCAGGTGCGCCAGCAGGCCGTTCCAGTAACTCGCCGACATGTCCTGGGAGAACACCAGCAATTCCGATATCGGCCCCTGCCACCCCGGTGTGTCAGCGCCCGGCTGCCCGCCAAACGACCAGAACCCGTTCCGGACCGCTGGATAGGTAAACCGGCACACTGACAATGTCAGAGGCAATAGGGTGCTGGTCTGCGGACCGCCATTGATCGACACCGTCGGCACGTCCGAAGCCGCGTTGAGGGTCGCCGCATTTTGGGTGAACCGGATCGGGAACTGATTGCCGGTCGTTGCGAACAATTGTACGTCGCGCGGAAACGTGCTGTTGCCGGAGATGCTGACCCAGGCCATCACCGCCACCACTTCCTTGACATCAAAACCTGTCGTGGTGTTCCAGTAGACCTCCTTGTTGAGGTTGTCGGTCCACAGCACCGTCGGTCGATTGTTGGCATCGACGTTCGAAGCCTGATAACGCGCGCGCTTTCCGGTTGAGCTGGCGCCGACCCGCGAGGGCATATCGTGGCCGTTTCCGGATTTGTCGTTGAACTGCGTCACGAACAGATCCGGCCCGACCGTTTCAGTCAGGATATCATCGTGCTTGCCCCAGAAATTCAGGCTTGTGGCAGACAGCACATCAAAAGCCTCGTCGCTCTCCGCAAACAGCCGCTTTGGCGCATCCCGGCCAACAGGCCGTATCGGCGATCTGGCAATTACATCGGCAACCATCACTGTGCGCCCTCCCCTGTGTTATCGTCCGTTTCTTCTCCCGCAGCGCTTTTCGCTGCCTGCGCACGCTCGTAATCGCGCAGCGTCATTTCTCGCAGGAGATCCGCATAGGCCGTCGGGCTGACTTGCTGGATCGCCGCAATCAACTGCACGCCGATAAAGCGCCGACCGTCGGTAAAAGCCGAATGGCCGTCTGCGCCATAGCTCGTGCCGTAGACATGGCACTTGTGCAGCACCTGCCACAAAACATTGCGCCCGAACGGTGTCTTCAAAAGCTCGGCCATATCGCGCTTGAGATCTTCCCGCGCCTGAGCATCCTGCTTTTGCTGCTCTTCTTCGTTCATCTTGGCTCCAGAATTCAGTTCAACCCTTGATGTCATTTCAAGCCAGCTCAACCTGTAAGACCCAATTGCGCCGCAAGATCGGCAACACGTGTTCCCTCGCCGCCTTCTTCACCGGCCCCGGCACCCGCTTCGGACAACATTTTCGCAGCTGCCGCACCGTCTTTGGCCGCTGGTGCCAGTGCTGCCATCTGCTGCGCCATTTGCGCCTGTGCCTGTTCTTCCTGTCTGCCCTGGCGGATTGCCTCCGCATCCTTGTCCGACCGGATCAGTGAAGGCGCGACGCCCAGATTATCGCCATATTCGTCAATCGCCTGATCCTCATCGAGCTTGTCGAGCACACCCGGTTTGGCCGAGGCCAGACTTCCGGCAAACGACCACAGCCGCTCTATGCCGCTGGTGGCAATGGCTTTTTGCGCCTGCGCCAAAATAGAGATGTAGTCGATCTTCATCTCCACACCGTCGAGCTCTTCCGGCGCGGGCGGCAACCGTCCCGCCGCTTCCATCGCAAAATAGGAACGGGTGATGACGGGCCGCAGCAGTTCGAAATGCAGCCGGTCGAGCACCGGTCCCAGCGCCTGCAGCTTTTCTTCCTTGCGCTCCGCCATCTCGAACTGATTGCGCGGCTGGATGCCGGCCATGTTTGAGATCATCAGAAACACATCGGCAAAGAACGCCTGCTGAATTCGGTCCTGCGTTTCCCGGATATCGGCCACAAGTTCCCCGACACCGCCGGGTGCAACAATCGCTGGCCGGGCAATACCGCCACCGGGGTCGTCAATATAGTTGCGCGCGCCGGGCATCAGCGAAAACGCCGTATTGGCCGCGCTGGTGGGCAGATTATAGGGCGGCTTGTACGCCAGCTGGATCGTCATGCCCTTGTCTCGCTGCTGCGCCTGCAGTTGCTTGATATCGCCCAGCGCCACTTCACCGGGACCGCGCGCATAAATATCGTTGCCCGTCACATCCCAGCGCGGCGCCAAAATCGGATTACTGTCATAGCCACTGACCCTGAGCACCCGCTCATCGGTCGACTGCGCTTCCCAGTAAACCGAGGCAAACGGTTTGTTCTTTGCATCCTTCATCTCAGGATCGCGATCGGTGCGGGGATAAATCGCGTGGGATATCTCCACCCGCGTGCCGGTCTGGTTGCGGTCCCACAGTGACTTGATGCTGTCCGACACCACGCTCCAGTCCGGATCGCCGGTTGGATCGCCCTGATAGACAAACGCCCCGACGATCTGCTCGACCGTCATTTCTTCTTTCCGGAACACCGTATCGACACTGCCGCGCGCGTCGGTCCCCAGCCAGTACTGGCCCATCACCAGCGGCGTGGCGCGCAGTACGCTGACGCTGTCATCTTCCAGAATGGCGCACATGACGCCGAACTGGCCGATATCGCCATAGCCGGTATGCAGCGCGTTATAAACGTTACTCGCCGCCAACATCGCCATCATGCGTTTGCCGACCTGATTGAGATAGTGCCGCACCGGCTGAAACTCATTCAGATCATGGTCCGCTGTCGTCAGCCGAAACCAGGGCCGCGCCGGTGAGGAAATGCCGGTATACATGCCCGATTGCAGCGTGCGGTGGGCGCGCGAGCCGGTGCTGTCGATGATCTTGCCGCGCAGACGCTTGCCCCGACCCTCGCCGGAGTAAAACCGCGCCCGGCCCGGCGCAATATAGGCTGCCAGATCGCGAAACAGCGGATCCCACTCATCGCGATAGGATTTCAGCCCCGCCATGCGGCGCTGGAGTGTGCGCTTCAAATCTGAATTGTCGCTCATCTACGCTTCCTGTTGTGGCGTTTCCGGTTTCGGGTGTTGCTGTTGATCGCGCCTATTGGCCAAGCAGCGTCTTGCCCGCCGTCTGACCGCTATCGGCCGGCTCCAACCCGTTGCCGGATGTCAGGATGGTGGTGTTTGCCGCCCGGCGCCGATCCGTCACCCGGCGCTGCGCAGAGCTTTTCACTGCGCCGCCATCGGGCGCTTTCATCGCGGCTGTCTTTGGCGGCGCTTCAGGCAAAGGGGGTGTTTTGGGAGATTTGAACATGCACATTGTGTGGAGGTTCCTTTATTGTCCAAGAAGCCGTTTGCTGCCCGTTTTGCCGGGCCGAAAGATCGCGCGGGTCAGAACCGTGTTCGGCTGCCGACTTCCCGCATCGCCACTGCCAATCCCGCTATCGGAACGGCTCGGCGCATCGCCTGTGGCCGATGTTCCCGTACGCCCCTGCGCCTGTCGTTCCCGCGCCTTGGGCGGTTGTTTCGCCAGGCTCCCCGGAGGGAGACCGCCCTGGCTCTTCGGACTGTAACTGCACATACCGCCGCATCTCCTGTGTCGGGGGACCTTCCGGTAGGAAGTCACCCAGGGGGATCTTTCGCCAGAAAGTCACCCAAGGGGATCTCGCATCAGCGAGTCACCCAGGGGGACCTTCCGTTAGGGAGTCACCCGTAAGGTTCGTACTCATCATCCTTTACACCGTTTGTAGCTTTTTGTACACCATTAAATGCTTTTTTCGCAACACTAAATGCAAAAGTCAGCGCAAGTGCGTCCGCTTTGTTGGGCGAAGGGATGCCGCGCAGCTTCATGCTCTTCTTGCTTTCCAACTGAATTTTTCCCTCTGCGCGCATGTCGAACTGCGGTCCGATCAGATCGCCGTACAGCGCCTGATCTTCGGGGATCGCCCCGCCCTCTTTCAGCCAGTTTCGCATTTTGCCCCAGATCTCCGCCCGCTTGTTGAAGTACCCCGGATCCGTTGCCTTGCCGGCGAACCACACCAGCTGCCAGCTTCGCCCCAGCGTGCGCCCGCCGGAGACAATGCCCGTGCCATAACCTGCATCGATAAACACTGCATCAGCAGATAGCTCATCCTCATAGCGGGCGACGATTCCGGCGATCTGCATGTCGTTATCGTTCTTGGGGATTGTCGCCAGCGACCGCGAATAGAGCCCCTGCCGCATCACGATTTCAAGCGCATCGTCTCCCTCCCAGGCCGGGTCAACCCCGATGATCACCGGTGCGAACTGATACTGGCTCGGCGCAAGCTCCCGGCCATAGGCGGCATCGACATCTTCGGTGCCAATGAACTGCTTGGCCGACAGCGAGGGAAACAGCCCTCGCACCCGCACCTTCACCCGGTCGCTGTCTTCGCCGTAATCCTCGACCAGCTGGTTGAGATAGTCCTTGTTGGTGCCTTCCACCGTGCGGCTGTCGATGGTGCGGGTCACCCAGCGGTGGCGCATTTTCCGAAAGCACTCGCGAAACTCGCCGGTCGCGCTGGTCGGGTTGCCGAAGGTGATCCAGATGATCTCAGTCTCCTCATCCGTCAGCGCTCCCAGCGCCACTTCCCACACGCCCGCATCGATCTCCGACGCCTCATCGAACATCAGCACGATGCGCTTGCCCTGATTGTGCAACCCGGCAAAGGCCTGGGTGTTGGCCTGCGACCAGGTTTCAAAATCGCATTTCCAGTTGTCCCGGTGTTTTGGGTCAATCGAGCGGATCGAGCGCGGCTTGATGTCGAACCAGGGCGCGGTCAGCGAGGCGCGCATCCATTTGCTCACTTCAGCCGAGGTCTTGTTGACC
This sequence comes from Stappiaceae bacterium, assembly GCA_039976075.1. Lineage (GTDB taxonomy): Bacteria > Pseudomonadota > Alphaproteobacteria > Rhizobiales > Stappiaceae > JBDWFY01. The sequence continues at coordinate 655,329 of JBDWFY010000011.1, read as the reverse complement.
AGCTGCGCCTCGGTATTGGCGGTCACGACTATGCGCGTATCCTCCGCCGTGGAGAGCGCCCAGTTGATCAGCATCCCCATTTCCGCTGATTTTCCAATGCCATGGCCGGAGGAAACGGCAATAAACAGCGGTTGATGCCGGGTTTTGACATCGCTCAGGTGATCGCGGATCACCCGGTTGATATCGGCCTGCCAGTCGCGCGGACCGCTATGGTTCGCCAGCACCCCATGCCCCCAGTCAAACGCCCGCTCGACCCACATCTGCGGGTCATGCTGACACGCGGCAGCGATCTGGATGATCTCTTCTTCAAGATCGCCTGCAAGACCGTCTATCGCCGGTTTCTCAATCTTTTCCGTCAATCAGTTGCCTCATGTTTTTTTGGGAGCACGCGCCCTGCCCGGCACCGGATCTCACGCGACTTCGGCGCGGCTCATCTTCGCCCGAGAGTCACCGTCTCCGACCGATCCAAACGAGAGGCCAAACCGCTTAGTCGCCCGCCAGATCCACATCGTTCCGGGCAACCTGCCTGGCATCCATGTCGATCGTTTTTGGCTCGCTGATCAGCGCAGCCTGTCTGTCAAAGCTCTGGTCCTCACTCTGGCCCCGATCCCGGGAGCGCGCCCGCGCCAGCCTCTCGGCGAGGCCACCCTGCACCGTCACATCGAGCCGGTCGCTATAAAGCCCCAGATGCCGCGCCAGCTGATCCAGCGCCTTGGCTTTGTCGGCCAGCGTCAGAACAAAATTCCCCTTGCCGTCCCACTTCCAGCCGGTGATCGCCCGGCGCACATTTTCCGGCAGCGCCCGGATCTGCTCCGGCCCGGAAATACCCTCAAATCGAACACCGCCTTCCGGGTCAGCCGCCTCGCCATCCTCATCTGTCTTAACAACCAGCCCGGCGAAATCCCCCGGATCGTAAAACGCCATCCGCGCCATTTCCTCAAGCACCCGCTCCGCCGAAAAATCCAGCTTCTCAGCATGCGTCTGCGTCCGCCGCGCAATCTCCGCCCTGACATCCGGATCAGAAAGCAACCGCGTCGCCTGCCGCTGCGCCGACGCCCCAGCCGTATACCCCGCCGCCTCCGCCGCCCGCGCCCCGTTATGCTCAGGGTCCGCCAGGTAGTGAGAAACAAACTCCGAAACTCGCAAAGATATCTTCAAACTTTTCTGTCCTGTCTCGATGACAACCCACGACCGCACCAGGCCATCGACACCAAACTCCGGCCCCATCCCATAGCGCACCCCAAAACCACCCCGGCTCACGCCACCACCATAAAACAATGTTGCGTTTTTAGCAACAGTCAAGATGCGATATGCTCGTTCGTCTCACCCCAACCACGCGCCACCAAGACTGGCGGTCGAAACTTTTTGAACAGGAAGAGAGCTTTATAAAACGGGGTCTAATGTCAGCGGAATATTAGAGGGCGGTATATAAGGGTCTATCCCTTTCACCTGACTCTTTTGACGGAGTTTTAGTGGCAAGGGGGTTGATAAGTTGATCATGTCGAGTTTCACGGCGCATTCCTAAAAAAAGCAGAACCGGTTTTCTGATAAGGTTTCAAACCAGATTTAACGGTGTTGCATATACGCTTGCCCAGCCCCACGCCGCCAACTCTTCAACGAGGGAGTTGCCGTCTTCAATGTGGCAGCGTCGTTTGAAGCTGACACGCTCCTCACCATTTGTCTGCGTATCGACGGTGGTCACTAGCGGGACACTCCTTTCCCTTTTCAGTTGATGCTTAAACTCTTATCGCGCTTATATAGTGATTTTTAATAACTGCCGGTTAGGTTGTTCCGACTTGATGGTTCTTTGATGAACGGGAGAACGATAGAAATACCTTCCGACTTCCCGGCCTACAAAGACGGGAACAGGATCGAGCGAATTTTCAAATGAGTTCAAACAGGATCGCACCCTGAACAAACAAATACAGATGGCCTTCGCCGCGCCCCGAGACCTGGCCACCGTTCGTCTTAAGTTGAGCAATTTTGTCAACAGAACCATAGTTTTATCCAACAGAAATCCGTTGCAAAATCACAACATCGAGTTCTTCATGTCACTGCAAAAGTTCCCTATACCAGACAGCCATTTTGATACAGAATACCCAGTAGATTTCACAGATTCATGCATGCGGACCTATGGAAAGTTGCTTGAGGCCGGTCATGAATCATCTTCGTTGCCGTCCGCAATCGGCGATCTCATCAAAATGAGCCGCTTCATTACGTGGGTTCTCAATGGCGGCAATGGTTTTCTGAAATATCAGGAAGAAGAAGGTTGGGACGCCGAGACCGTAAACCAGGCTCTTCAAACGATGCGCGCAATCGGACTTGAAGACGTTGCCGACAGGTTTGCGCCCTATGTTGAGCGTCTCAATGAACCGACAGCTGATAAAAACAGCCGGAATCAATTGTTTGAGACCGTATTTTCCGCCTTTTACGACAAGGATTTAAAGCAAATTGAAGATAAATGGTATTCCTTCGACTACGGAGAAAACACCAGGCGCTACCTGATGCAGAAACTCTCATATGAAGTCCTGCCGCGCGAGGACCATGAGCAGCGACTGCAAGCACTAACAGCCTCGAACGGCTTCACCCAGGATAAAGCCATCGAAGAGCTAAAAGAGTTTGCCAATACTGATGTGAGACCCGTCAATATGCTTGCGGATCTGGTCATCCAGTTCCTGGATGGCTCGTCTGTGACATTAACAACACCACCCAAACTGCAACAGTTCCTGCATTCTCCGTCACATGCCTATGGAAGCGGAACTTCGCCCGAATTCGCATTTGATCTCGTACACACTTCCGGCAAGCGGCGTGTCTCGCTTCGAATGAGTGATGACATAGAACTCGTCATTTCAGACCTGGATCCGAGCAATGATGAAATTCTTGAAGAATGCTTCAAGTCGCAATTTGATCTCGAAGATCAAACGGCATCTGTTAAAATGATCAAGCAAGCGAAGGCTGTATTTCAAGCTGTGGCATAAGGCATAGCAAATCGGGTTGTCTTGTTATCCCCGACTGCACTGCTTGTACCCAAAAATCCAATTGAGAAGCATGACCACGAAGACGAGACCCACAAACGTGAACACTATATTTTCGTACTTTGCGCACCGGATCAGCCACCTCTTTATTTCTTCTTCGTCCCACCACTTCACGCTCGTTAGGCTCCCTCTCCAATTCCAATGGCTATTACTGCATCATAAAAACCCAAATCAACGCAACGACCACCAATCCTCCAAAAGGCGCCAATAGCCAGAGCCATCCACCTAAAAACCACGCAACCATCATGGCTATGGCCAACAGAATCCCAACCGCACGCATATTCTTTCTCAAGCTTTTCCTCCAATTCTGACGGTGTTGGTCAGCTCACCCTGGCGTAGATGGAAGCGATCGTCGTGCCTTTTCTTTTTGTTATCGGCACAATCCGACAGAGCTGGCGGATGCATTCACGGCAACGGTTTAAACGACCTCGCACATCAAGCTCGGCACGGGGAAACTCAGCGGTCAGTGAGCCATTTTTTAAACCCGTCTAACGAGCTGGATCTCTCTTCTTCTGAGAGAGTATCCAATCGATAATGAAACCATCCGCAGCTATCGGGGACATAATATCGAAAGTTCGGCTGCTTGCCGTCGATCGGGATCAACCCCAACAGGACCGTGGCGCCCGACACAAAGCCCCAGCCGCCGACTTCATCATTTATCGTTTTCAAACTCTCCACCGGGGCGCGGTCGTTACAGGTTTTGACGGAGAATGCGTCTGGAACCACCCCCATCAAGCTTTTGCTGGTTGAATAGTCCAGGGTCATGCACGAACCGGAATCCCCTGACTTTGAAAACGCAATCGACACCACCTCAGCAATTCCAAACACCGCATCTTCGGGAAGCGGATCATCGTAGCCTGCATTGGGATCAAAAGAACACGCCAGTGAAGGCGTGCTTGAAAAAAGACAAACAAACGCAATTAAGATAAAACGTAATCTCATCTGCCCAATCTATCAAACGCGCCTAGCCAATGAAACCCTCGCCGCCAGTCCCTGCAGATTGCCTTCCAGTATCTTGCCCAACATCATTTTCATCATGGTCTGACCGAGCAGCTAGCCGAGCGGGCCGTAACTGAGATGATAATCCATGTTCCAGATAACCGGAAACCGCGCCGAGCCGCGCAGGTCGATGCGCAACTCGGCAAAGGCTTTCTGGAGCGGCTTTGCAAACGACGCTATTCAATCGCCTTAGGCGCCGTCCATTTCATGTCGAACAAATGCCTGACGGCGTCGATTTTGTTTTCAGAGCCGGAGGCACGCTCCAAAATCTCCATGAGACCTTTTCGGATCGGGATACCATCAAGGGCCCGAAACGCCACGGATTGCAGACGGGGATCAATCTGGTCCTTTGCTTTCAATGCAAAGTCCTTTCGAGGCAGGTGCCCGTTCTCAGCAACAAAGCCACCGATCTCGGCTTCCCATTTGGACACAGCCGCAATCACCTGGCTCTGATAGCTCAGAACAACATCTGCCGCTTCCGCCGAAAGAAGCGGCACCACATCGTCGATGGCATCGGTGGCAACCCAGGCGAGCAGGTTCTTTTCAAATTCCAGGCCGGCCAGCGCCTTATGACGCAAGGCGTAGGCGTCAGTCTTGATTTTGAGGCGATGCCCGTCATCAAACGCAATCACATAGCCTTCGATGCCCTCAAGCGTCCGGGCATTCGTCCAAAACGCGCTCACATCCTCCACGACGCCGGATGAGCCAACCATGGCGACACCATGCGTGACTGCTATCGATGCAACCTCGTGATGGGGCATATAAGCACCTGTGCGCATATGCCGGATCGCCAGCAGCGTTAGTTCAGGCTGCTCATATGCCAGCACAACCCGGTTCTCCGGTGAGGTGAACTCGAAAATCGGCGTGAACCCCGCTGCCATCATATCCCGGCAAAGCGCACGGAGCTCCGGGCTGGCCAATGACAGCGCCTGCCGCGCCTGCGCTGAAACACCCATACGCGTCATGAAGACCATTTCATCGCCGACAGTTGCGGGATGAACCATCGATCCATCCAGCTTGTCCAGAACCAAATGGGACTCGTGCCACGGCTCTTCTTGCGGCGGTCGCTTTTCACCCAGATTGAAGAACTTGTGAAACGGGCGCGCCATCAGCTTTCCTTCGGGGTCAAACTTCAGACCGCGACACTCACGCGCCATGGGAGTATCAAAGGTGTTATCTATGGAAAATACGTAATTGATCACCGAATATCCGCCGTGATCGGAATGGATGATCCCCGTGTCCGGAACGACATGCGGGAGGACATCCTCCAAAGTTTCAATAATGAGTTCCATTTGATACTCCATAAATAAAAAAAGCCGCCTCAATTGAGACGGCTTGCTGCGGGCTGGTAATGTCGATCAGATCAGTAAAGTCTAACCCCCGTAGAGAAGCCGTCACAATGCTTCACGTCTCGATTGGTCGAGCGTGTTTGATTACCGGAATTATCAAAATGCATCGTCATGACGGTTTCTCCTGCCATTCGGGTATCAACCAAAACGGCACATGTCAACAAAGAGCACGCTATGGAGGTGGCCATCAGCCGCTGTAGAAAAGACAGTGCCGACACCACAATCCCCAACGCCAAACATGTCCGAATGTTAATTTGAAAAACTCAATCCTCACACCCAGATAAAAGCTATGGCAAACACGCTTACAACGCTTTGCTGAACAGTTTTAATTGTCACCGGAACGCAAGCTCGTTCTGCCGACAAGTGCAATTTTGGCGATGCTCGCATCGACAAAAATGCCCCAGGCCTGTGCTTGGTCACGTATCCTTTTCGGAAACGCCTTAGCGTTTCCGGGATACGCGAAAGGCTGAAGTACCTTCAACCTTGCCGACAACGTGATTGCGGTCAAAACGCAAGGAATAAGATCATGTTGAAGAAACTCGCAAACGCTCGCATGCTTTCAATCCAGAACAAAATCCGCCCGTTGATGGAACAACGCAGAGCGCTGGATTACGTTCAGCAGGAACGCCTTGAGGAGCTGGACCGGTCGTATCGCCGCTGGGCACTCCTGGCCGGATAAGAACACCCTCGAAAAAAGCGGCTACGCAAGAGCGCATTGACAAAACCTGCTTCCGCAGAATGAATGAAATGATGGGGCCCTGAACCAATGGCCATTGCGCTCTGAGGTTCAGGGCCTTTTTTCATCCATGAATACAGAGAACGAAACCTCGCCTCAATAGCCAGCAATACGCAGCACATTCCATCCTGTTTTTTCGATGCTCGATCCAGTCGACTGGATCGGGTGAAATGCGCCAAGCTCCCGTTTTGACGTGTATCTTTGTCCGGCAAACGAACTAACTTTCACAGGAAGCGCTGTGACGGCTCAAATTCGTCGATATCCATTAATCGACCAAAACCACCCCGGATGGCATCGGTGTTAGTTCCCGGTTAAACGGCCTGCCCACTTTCAGCAGTGATACGTCTTTCTGCCGTTCAGCCCTTGGGTGGTTAGCCCTTGCCAGAATCGCATAGCGGACATTCACTTCCCTTTCCGCGGATGCTTATACTATTTGAATTTGGGGACCAGCTTTCAGGGCAACCTTGAATTGTTGTACAACTTCACAGGTTTTGCACTCGTTTTAAGACGGATCGGAGAAACACTGATTTTAGTCGTGCTATTTATCGTGACATTCTATATCCAAGCTAATCACGATGTCCGTCAATCTTAAGTCGTGCCCACCCTTTCAAAATCAGCAAAGACGTTTGCATTATTATCTTTGACAACAAACTCCGGCCGATTGGCAGCGCGATGGAAAAAAAATGAGCCTGAAAAATCAATTAAAAACCTTTTGCGCCAAGTTTGGCATCTGGCGTAGAGATTTGTTCGGTCGCTGGCCGTATATGTACACCCCTCTCCAGGTCGCCAAACTCGTGGATCTGGCCGCGAAAACCCGAGATATTCCGGGAAGCTATGTTGAGGTTGGATGTGCTTATGGTGCCTCAACCGTGCTTCTTATGAAAACCTTCGATGAAATTGGCGTAGTCAGACAGGGCTATGCGCTGGACACGTTTGATGGCTTCGTAGACTCCCAAGCCAACTATGACATCGAGACGCTTGGCAAAAATCCATCGCTTCGCAAGTTCTTCAAAAACAATGATGAAAGCTGGATGAGATCAAGTCTCGACGTTTCGAGAATTGATAATGTAGAAGTCATCCAGATGGATGCGACTAAATTCGACTATCAAAAGTGCGGTCCCATTGCATTTGCACTGCTTGATGTCGATCTCTACCAGCCGATAAACGATATTCTTCCCAAGCTCTACGACCAGCTCAGCAACGGAGGAATCATCGTTGTGGATGATTGTGTTCCCGACCATCCATACTGGGAAGGCGCTTTGATTGCTTATCGCGAATTTGTCTCAAAAATTGGCGCTCCAGAAGAAATTGTTGCCGGCAAGCTCGGGCTTGTTCGCAAATCTCAATAATAATCCCCTGCGCACCTTCGCCAAGTCTCTCTCCGCCAACCTCTTCAAATTCTTATCCAATATCTTGCCCATCATTCTTTTCATCAGGCGTGGTCGAGCAACCGTCCCAAAGAGCAGTGTTTGAGACGGCAGTCCATGCACGAATCTGCATAGGCTTCTCTCATGGGCATGGGTTCTGTGTCGGACAGCCGGACGCAGTATCGCTTGCCCGGCTCCCATGCCATTACCTCTTCAATGAGGAAGTTGCCGTTTTTAAAGTGACAACGGCGTTTGAAGCCGACACAAACGGCACCATCTGTGAGGGCCTCCACGGGTGGACTGAAAAGGCAGTGCCGTCGGTGCGAATCCCCAGCCCCAAACATGTCCGAATGTTAATTTGAAAAACTTAATCCTCACACCCAGTTAAAAGCTATGGCAAACACGCTTACAACGCTTTGCTGAACAGTTTTAATTGTCACCGGAACGCAAGCTCGTTCTGCCGACAAGTGCAATTTTGGCGATGCTCGCATCGCGAAAAATGCCCCAGGCCTGTGCTTGGTCACGTATCCTTTTCGGAATCGCCTCACCGTTTCCGGGATACGTGAAAGGCTGAAGTATCTTCAACCTTGCCGACAACGTGATTGCGGTCAAAACGCAAGGAATAAGGTCATGTTGAAGAAACTCGCAAACGCTCGCAAGAATGCCATTCAAAACAAGATCCGTCCCCTGATGGAAAAGCGCAGAGCGCTGAATGACGATCAGCAAGAACGTCTCGAAGAACTTGACCGCGCCTATCGCCGCTGGTCACTCATTACCGGATAAGAACACCGCAAAAAATGCGGTTGCCTGGGAGCAAATTGCCAAAACCTGCTTCCGCAGAATGAACGAAATGATGAGGTCCTGAGTCTGAAAGCTCAGGGCCTTTCTTCATCCATGGATGCGTGATGAGAAAGCCAACTGGACCACCAGAAGTTGCACAGCTATAATTCGCTGTGAAACTGATTTGTTCCTTGAACATACTATGGAGTGAGCTGCGGCCCGTATTCTGAGAAAATTCATTAGCGCCATAAGAAATGGACTAGGTCGGTTTTTTTTCTTCCTTTGCTGTCTTTTTGGGGTGATTGCGTTCCCCAGCTTCATCATTTTCGTTATATTTTCGTTCATTATAGGTGGCGACGCTCTCAATGGGTATGTAGAGGGTGACAGATACTTTGTAAGTAGTCACGGCAAAGACACCGAGGTCCCTGAGTTCATATACAGTATCTCATGGTATTTGGGTGCGACAATGTTGAGTACGGTCATACCCGCGGCGGTGTTCGGCGCTTTATCAGAGTGGCTCCTCAAGACGGACAAGACGAAAGAAACTGAAGCGGAATAGTCGAAAGACAGAGCGGTATTCATCAAGCCGGGTACTGATCATTCATCTAAAGCGCCGCAATATATGCCAAGCATAGAAAGTCACTGCAGGATAGGTGATGTACTGGTTGTAAGGTTCAGGTATTGCTTCCAGCAAAACTACTGTAACAATTAAACCGACAACCGCCCAAAGCATAAAACAGAAGTCTTTTCTTCTGAAGAAATGGTCCTGCTTCCTGAATTCTTTACCCATTCAGGCAACCTATTTGTCTATATCGACCCAAATGCCTAATCCTTTAAAGATAGTGATCATCAGTCCCTGAGTCCGTTCTGCATAGGGCCCGAAACCCTTTCCCTGGGCTGCCGCTGCACTGGCGATAAACCTTGCTCCGACACCGTAGGCAATGCTCAGCGCGCCCAAATGGACCAACAGATACCAGAAATCAAACAGGTGAACATTTTTCGTTTTAAAAATAAAATATGCAACAATAACAACCGCTAACATTAGAAAGACAGAGGCGAGCATAACTCTATTGTTGGTTTTGCGGGTCATGGTTTCAGATATCTGCTTGCTACCTATACGGTCAATCGTAAAAAATGCGATTATACGGATGTCCGAGTAAATCAACGGCGCGGAGAGTAGCGTGCGCGTCTGAACCACAAGCCGCCCCTGCCCCGCCGTGTCCAAACCTATGGTGGCAAAGCGGACTTTACTGCGGTTTGCCGCGCCTCGCTCACCGCCTCGCCAGCATTGGCAAGATCAAGCCCCAACGCGTTTCCTGAGGTGGCCCGGACGGTTCGAAACCCAGTTTCCTGTAGACGGCAATCGCCCGCTTGTTGCCAGGATGAGGATCGGTCGCGATTGTGGGCGCACCTTCGTCAAACAGAGCCTGCATCCTTGCACCGATAAATGCTGATCCATGCCCAACACCTATCATTTCGGGATCGCCGATATATTGGTCAATGCCCCGTGACCCTTTGGGAAGATTGGCAAAATGATGACCTTCCCACCCATGCACGGTGTAGTCCTGCATGAAAGCAAACGGGCGGCCATCCGTTGAGACGATCCAGCGCGATACCCGTGGATCGCTCATTTCCTCCGGATCGTATGGGTCATCTGTGTCCCACCATTGGCGAACATGCGGATGCGATTGCCACTCCATCAGCAAATCGAGGTCATCCATCGTCGCTTGGCGAAATTCGTACTTTTTGGCGATCACCATTCAGAAAGATTAGCACATCGTGAAAACCCCCTTCCACGACGACACAGTCGCCGTATCTCCCGCTACCTGGATTTCATAATAGCGCCTGCTTTTGGGAAGCCTGAAGAGAGCGGTGAGACCGTCTGAACCAACAGCGGCCCTTGCCTCGCTGTGTCCGAACAATTGGAGGCACAGCAGACTTTTGCCGGTCTTGGAAAACATCTCAAACCGACTTATTCGAAGGGTATGGAACATGTCGGAAAAACAGCCTGCCCTGGATGTGGTGTTCAACTGGAGAAGGTCGAAGGCCCCGTGCATGAGTACATGGAGGGGTCGCCAGCTTGCTTCGCGCTCTTCACCCAGCTACTGGCTTGCGAATATAGCGACCGTGCTTTGCTGCCCACTCATCGCCTCACAGTCGATACATATGCGGTTCAGCACCCCGGGCGGGATAAGACAAGACAGCAAATTCAATCTGTTGGCCTTCACCTGGCGAGACTAGGCCTGCAACTGGCGCGGCCTCTGCCGCCGAAAGAAACCAACGACGTGATGCTTGGTCTTGGCAGGCACAAGCACACACTTGAATTCATCGAGCCGCCCAAACGCTTTTCCGCAACGGTTGCGAATCCGGCAGAATTCGTCGGTACGCCGCGCCATGCGGACAAAGTGAGGGAATGGGCGGTTTCAACATGGAATGATTGGTCCGATCACCATGACTATATTCTACGTTGGACAACGAAATGGCTGTAGACATGGGCTGAAAAGTGCCTTCAGCAGCCTCCCCCTTCCCCGCCAATTACGGATCATCAGCCCGAAGCACCACGAAAGCGCCTCGATCTCACCTGTCCTGATGCCCGCAGACTCACCCGCAGGATATGTCCACCTCACAGGTCACTTGCTCCAGAGTGCTGTCCCGGTCGGGCAGCAGGTCAATCACCCCGCGCCCATGAGGGTACGCGCGCTGACCATTGTCGTCTCGAAACTCCAACCCAACGCTTGCTGTGTGCGGGGCGAACCAGCAGTAACAGGCTGGATTCGCTACTCCGCTTTCCGGTACGAATGGTCATTGTACTGCCGGTGTCGTGCATCACGAACCTTCAGGGTCCTGAATAACCGCTAAGCGTACTGAGCCACACCATTGCCCAGCGACCAGTCTTCCTTGGATACCTCGAGAAGACTGATGACAACATCTTCGGGCCGAACACCCGGATCCGCCTCAAGCCGTTTGGCGATTTCGGCGTAGAGGGCCTTTTTCAATTCGACCGTCCGACCGGCGTTCAATGTTATTTGTATGAACACGACATCGTCAGACCGATCGATACCGGCATAGTCTCCACTATTGTTGAAATTACCGGTTTCAAGCTCCGAAATTGTGGCGAAACGATCATTCTCGGGAATATTGATGGTTGCGCGCATTGCAAGATAGACTTGCTCCATCAATGCACGGCGATACTCAGGCGACTTGCCTTTCTTCAGTGAAATACGAGTGAACGGCATAGAACAATCCTCTGCTTTGCGTGTGACTGGCCAAGCGATGTTGGTCGTCGCGGTTTTCTTACACTGTCCGATCGACCTTGATGCGCATGCATTGCGGCACACCCATCTCCGGTCCGTTCCGGGTGACGTCAGGGTCGGCGCCGCAAATGCCGGCCAGGGTCACACGCACGATCGCATCCGTGTCAAACAGAAATCTCGGCTCTTGTAATTTGCCGACACGGACTTCGGCGCGGTCCCGGCAGTAGGTGCCCAACATGGCTTGGTCTCTTTCATGGACTTGATGGTATTTGTTGCCCGCCGTTTGGCAGGCGTGATCGTGGTGTGCACTTGCGATGGTTCGATGACCGTGTCTTTCGACCAAAACTCAAAAAATAATATGACCGGTCGTTTTTATTGTAAACCAAATTGATCGTTCTGTATTCTCGCTCTGTGGTTTTCGGGGTTAACGGCTTTGGAGGAATAGCCGGATGGATTTACGATAGCGTTTAAGAACGGCTGGCTCTCGTTCAACCTTGGCCTTCAGTTTCGCACCCTCGAGGGCTTCAACTACGAATTCGGCAAGGTTCTCCGCTCTATCGTCATCGCGGATCGTTCCGTCCTTTTGGCCCTCTTTAATGCAGGCGGCAACTTCCGAGATCCATGTTTTGTACAACTTGGAAAGATGCGAGCGAAAATCATCGGAACCTGCCAGCTCGCTGCTGAAATTCCCGATGAGGCAACCGTTCTTATCGTACCCTACGGCGACGAGATGGCGGTCAATGCGTTTGAGTGGCGCAACCCCGGCAGCCTGAAGCTCTGCGCGTGCGCCGCCACCGGCCTGCCAGTAGCTCTCTAACACTTCGAGGCCAAAAGCCTCCTTGCTTTTGAAGTGATTGTAGAACGATCCCTTCGGTACACCGGCATGATTCACGACCTCCTGAATTCCACAGCCGTGAAATCCCTGTTCGTGAAAAACAGCGAGTCCGGAGGAAAGTATTTTTTCGCGGTGGCTTGGCTTTGGCATAATAGTTTATATGACCAGTCGCCTTAAATTTGTCAAGAGGAGAGCACCCCGTATCCCTCTGATAGGGGCGACTGGCAACGAATGACAGTTGGTCGCATCGAAGCAGCCATCACATTGAGCACGCTGCATGTCCCCTAACGCTTCAAAGGAGTCTTCGGCAGCCACCCCGTGCCCCAAACCAGGTTGAGAAAATACACTATTGCTTGATATGGAGGATCAATCGGCAGGAAGTTGCAAGGAAGATCGTGAACAGTTGACTTTTGCCCGATTGAGCGGTCTGACACGGCAGATTGAAACCGTTCGCCCGACATTTGGAATATGGTCGACGTACCCAGCTCAATCGTTGCAAATTACGAAATCCGAAGGGGTTCCGAAGGGCTTGTGCCTGGTAACGGAACGAGTCGGCTCATTCCGTTTCAAACAATAAGGTGAGTACTCACCCCAGGGATCTTCGAGCCCGATGCACCGCGACAGCGCCTCGGTCTCACCTGTCCTGATGCCCGCAGTCTCACCCGCAGGAAATATCCATCTTGTAAGTCACATGCTCCGGATTGCCGTCGGGGGCGGGCAACAGGTCGATCACACCGCGCGCATGGCGGAACGTGCCCGTGCCACCCAGGACGACCAGTTCGGTTCGCGGCGCGGAAACCTTTTCAGCATCGTGCAAATCGTTTCTTGGCGTGAGTATCCCGTCTGCCAGGACGCTGCCCCCTTCAAACAGGAAGAACATTCTCAGTAGGATAGGCACTTTACGCCCGTTCTGGACCCGCAAATATTTGTTGTGCAGACATCAACCGGAATTGGTCAATACGACTTTGCCTACCAAACCGCCCTCTTCCAGCATCGCATGAGCCTGCGCTGCGTCACGCATGGGGACTTCAGCAGCAATGGCGGGTCGCAATTGACCTACGGCGGCTTTGGCAAGCAAATCCGCTAATGTGTCTCTATACCACTTCGGGTTTCGCGCAGGAAAGCTCAACATGCTCGGCGACATGGGCACACGTATGCCGTTTGGCCAGAGCGCTATTATGCCAACCGTCATCAAGCTAAGGGGAATGATCGAAACACCGGAATTTTTGATGGATGCCATCCCCAGCATCATCAACCGTCCCCCGCGCTTCAGGCATCGACCCGACCGCCAGAGTTGTCGGGGTCCGCCGACAACATCAATCACAACATCCACCCCGTTGTTGGTCAGTTCACGGATGCGACGGACAAAGTTCTCTGTTCGGTAATTGATCGGGACCGCGCCATTGTCAGTGATGAACCCGGTGGCTTTCTCGCTTCCAGTGCCATATAGCTCAAGCCCGGCCAAGTTGCCCAATTGCAGAAGTGCTGAGCCAACCCCTCCCGCCGCACCGTGAACCAAAACCCGCTCGCCCGATTGCACTTTGGCCGTTTTGTGTAACGCGAGTGATGCCGTAAGATAGTTGGTTATGATCGCCGCTGCCACGACCGGATCAAGCCCTTCGGGCACTGGAACAAGCGTTTCAGCCGGGCGAACGACCATTTTCGAATAACCTCCGCCTTGTCCGAAAGTCCAGCCGGCAACCCTTTGACCGATCTTAAACCTGGTCACGTCCTGTCCGACCGCTTCCACAACACCGACCACATCTTCGCCGGGCGTATAAGGAGTTTGTGTAAATCCGAAAAACCAATGGCGGCGTATCATTAAATCGTAACCGGACACACCAGCCGCCTCGACGCGGATGCGCACCTCACTGGCTGCGGGCGCTGGAGTCCGAACCGGCACCCAAGACAATACCTCAGGCGGGCCACGGCGCTGAACAACAATGCGGTGATTTTTAACGGAATTCACGCTAACTCTTCCTTTTTTTGTCGATGGTAAATTCAGTTTCCTGGTGATCCAGGATGAGCGGCTGAACATGTGGATATGCTTTCCGACACTGTGGTTTGAAGGTTTCAGGACAGGTCATGTCGCGGTCGGCATTTGTGGGGGCACGAAGCGCCGCAACAAACGCAATTGGGCTAACTAAATCAGTTGCCGATCCGTTATTGGGAGAGGCAATTTGTCAGAAGATCGAACACCAGCCGTATGCGACGACTAGTATGCAGCTCGCGATGGGCAACCACCCACGTTGGTATTGTGAAGGGCTCAACTTCGGTCAGTACAGGTTCAAACTCAGGGAACCTGGCGGCGATACGGTCAGTCATGATCGCAATTCCATGTCCTTGACGCGCAATCTCCCACTCAACCACTTGAGAACGCGAGACATACTTGAAGTTTTGTTTTGTCAGTTTAAGCCCGAGTGTCTGAAGGTGTCCAAGCATGCCCTCGACATCACCAAAGCTGACGAACTGGTGCCGTGAAAGGTCTTCGTCCAGCTTGGGTTGGCCGTAAACTTCCGTGTATTTGGCGACCGCGTAAAACCGTGTTGGGTCTTCACAGACGAGCTTGGCGATGAGGTTTGGCTGTTCGGGACGAACATGGCGTATAGCGATGTCAGCTTCGCGAACAAGAAGATCACTGACTTGGTTGTCCGCGAGGATGTCGAGCTCCAAGTGAGGTGCAACCGACTTCAATTGATCCAGCATTGGAGGCAGCACGTAGGCGGCGGTCACATCCGACGCCGTTATGCGAACCACACCTTCGATGGCTTGGGATTGGCCAGAGGCAGACAGCGTCATCATGTTCGCGCCATCGGCCATAATTCGCACGTGATCCAGGAGGTTCAATCCGATGGGTGTGAGTGACACTGACCGTCCGCTACGTTCGAACAGGATGACTTCCAAGTCTTTCTCGAGAGCAGCAATCTGTCGAGTGATTGTAGGTTGCGTCACGCCGAGAACATTGGCCGCGGCGGATAGTGAACGCTCTTCCGCAACCGCCAGGAATGACCGGGCCTGGTTCCAGTCGAATGATATAGAGTTCCAATTCATGAGCTTCCATATACCAGCAATTTTTGCGTAACAAACCAACGTTTTTGCGCAGCTTACTAACGAAAAACGTATAGATGTCCTTTCGGTGTCAGGAACTGAAATCCTCCGCCGGGCAGAAACTCGAAAAGCACCGTGCCAAGGGTCAATGGTCGAACCGGTTCGACATCCATTCGGTCTGTTAGGTAGTTGCGAAATTTATGTTTTGCCCCGCAGCGGACGTTCGTGCAGATTTCAGCACTAGGTAATTTGGACTCATAGGAGCCACACGCCCCCCTCTCGCATCGCCGACCTCCACCACAGTACAGTCGCCGAGACCTCCGACTACCTCGACTTCGAAATGGTGCCGGTGTTGGGGGAGTCGTGAGGCAGGTTCGGAAATGGTGTAAGACGGGACATTGCAAAAAACGGATTTTCAATATGGCAGACGAAGAAACAATACGCATCTATGACGCCAAGGCGGATGACTACGTAAAGCGTTTTGTACGCAAAGAACCCAGCAACTCCCTCAAGCGTTTCATGGCACTTTTGCCGCCGGGCGCCCGCGTGCTTGATTGGGGATGCGGACCGGCAACGTCCTCTCATCATTTGAAGGAAGCAGGCTTTGTGCCTGATCCCGTCGATGCATCCCCTGAAATGGTGGCGCTGGCATGTGAGAACTTCGGCCTTCAGGTCCGGCTCGGCACGTTTGACGATCCTCTGCCAGGCAGGACTTATCACGGGGTCTGGGCAAATTTCAGCCTGCTCCACGCATCCCGCGATGATTTACCGAAGCATCTACAGCAATTGCACACAGCACTCCTGCCGGAGGGCGTTCTTCACCTGGGCATGAAGCGGGGCACAGGCGAAAACCGCGATCGGTTCGGGCGGTTTTATACCTATTACGAGACGGACGAGCTGACCGACCTGCTCGAAAAGGTCGGGTTTGGCATCGTCCAGCGTCATGAAGGCGAAGAAGCCGGACTTGCCGGAACTGTCGATCCGTTTGTGGTGATACTGTCGAAAAAGGTGTGAGGTCCGCTTTGCGTGAGTGACCGTCAAGCCGGACAAAGCAACCTTTGATCTGCTAAGATAGACTGGCGACCGCGCCGACAAATTCGGTCCACCGCTCGTGATCCACAAACCCATAGTGTCCTGCGCCCGGCCACTCATGCGCTGAGCAGTTGGGAAGTTCAGCGCAAAGGTGTCGAGGCATTTCCGGTGAGATTATATCGTCCGCAGTGCCATAAAATAGTTCCACTGGTTGCTGTATTTCTTTTGGAAAAAAGCCCCAGTCCCAAAGAGCCATCGTCATTTCGAAAACACCTTCTTCGTGTTGTAGGTATCCAAGACGAAAGTTCTCTTCGAACAAGGCTTGCTGTTCGGGATTGCGGAGTATTGTTTTGGCCTCGTTGGGCATTTGGTCAACGACAGACTCCACATATGAAGGGATATCTTTCAATGCACTTTTTGCGCCGATACGCTCTGCCCAGCGGATCAGCAAGGTCAGATGGCGCAGTTTCGCGATGGTCTTCAGGTCCTTCAACACGAGCATTTTGGTAACGCCGGGCTCATCGAATGGCGCCACAGGAGACGCGAGCGCCACCTTGCGCACACGTTCGGGCATGTGAAATGCCACTGCTAACGCGTGAGGGCCGCCGCCGGAATGGCCCGCTACGTTGAAGGTATCAAGACCAAGATGGTCAGCCAGATCCTCCATATCAGCACCCCAGTCGACCATTCTCCGATCCTTCTTCGGACTCGACTCTCCTACGCCGGGTTCGTCGGCTGCAATCCATCGCACTCCGAGCGAGGCGGTCAGACTATCGTCGGGGTGACGAATTACATGAGAGTCGGAAAACCCGTGGCTAAAAATCACTGGTGCCCCATTTGGATCGCCGTAAGTGCTAAAAGCGAGCGTTCTTCCATCTCTGAGAGTTACATGTTTGGTCAAGTTGCCCTCCTAATACGAAGTTAAATAGAGTCTTGAGTTTAGCAGGTTCCTGGCATCGGTTTGATGCGAGGTTACAAGCCGTTCTCACTTATCTCGTACAATAACTATTGCTTCGAATTAGGAAACGCAGATGTCACTCTGGGCTCGAAAGAGCCATCAGCAGCCCTTCTTCCAGGCAGCTCTCCTCCACATCACCGAAATCCGGGCCCACGATGGCACAGTTGCCGAAATCTTCCGAACCCGGATTTCGAACTGGCCCCGGTAAGCACCGAAAGGAAGGATATGCACCCTTTTATTCGTCGGTTTCCAGTGAGAACCTCACTCTGGATTACGCGGCATGAAGTATGTACACTTTTAAAGTGCATCAATCCGAGCCGTCGAGCCTTCCAGGGAGCGTTATCATGCCGAGAATTGGAAACACGTTGATAATCGCGCAAGCCTTATTGCTGATCCTTGTTGTTTCACCCGCGCACGCGGACACAGCAAGCCAAAAGGCTTTGACGGCACAGTCTCTTCAGATGTGGTCAACCGGCGATCTGAGCAATACGGACAAAGTGTTCAGGGACACCTACCAAAACCATCAGGAGCCCGATGTGGCGGGTGGCCCGAAAACCGTTGACCTTGCGGATTGGTCCGCCCTGGTCAAGGGATTTCACACCGCGTTCCCCCAGAACAAAGTTGAGATACTCCTTCAAGTTGGCGAAGGACAGTTCGTGACGACGCGCTGGCGTTTTAATGCGGTTCAAAAGGGTGACTATCTCGGCCTTGCGCCAACGGGGAAAACCATCCGCTGGACCGGGATACAGATCGACAGGTTTGAAGAGGGGAAGATCGCCGAAAGCTGGGTCAACTGGGATATGTACAGCATGTTCAAGCAACTGGGGATCATCAAATAGACCGCGATTTACGCTGCCTGTGGGGATCGTCCGAAGCCGGTAGAGAGCAGAGCCGGTTCGCCCCTGACATGCAACCCGCCCCCTTCGGTGACCAGCCTCAAGCGAGGCAATTTCGCCTTCCCCATTGCATTCATCCTTCCTCTCCCCGGGACGTCATAGCCGCACCGGTGGTAAGAAATAATCCGGTATCGCTTTGTCATCGTCTCAGGAATTACGGTCCCCAAAGAGCGGGTTCCATCCACGGCTCGGGCAGTATCAATTTCCCGGCGGTCAGCGGCTCCCCTGCCGCCAACGGCATGGATTGCCACGCGTCCGCCCATTCCTCAGGTATGAGATAAGGCGTCAGCACACGCCGTTCGGTCACAAAGCCGAAGCGATGATAATAGCCCGGGTCTCCCAGAACAAAGACCTGCCGGATCCCCGTCCGCTCCAATCGCTCCAGCCCGGCCCGGACTATTGTATGCCCCAGCCCCTGCCTCTGATGGGAAGGCACAACACCAAGAGGCCCAAGAAGCGCGCCCGTCCGCTCGGTGTTCCCGGTCGCGCACCGAGTGAAGAGTATATGCGCTACCAACACATCGCCATCGAAGGCCGCCAGCGACAGCACCTCTCGCTCTGTCTCGAGCAGCGCGGTCACGATCGGTCTCAGCTCCTCCTCAGGGAAAGCCACTGGGTAAAGACCCAGAACCTGCTCAATATCTGTCGATGCGGTTTCGCGGATGACCAACTTGTTCATCAAAATCTACCTCTTGACCTCCCTCGCTCAGAGCTCAAGCCACAAGTATCTCAGGCATATGGACCGGAGGCGTTGATCCATATCAGGGTTTCATCTCTGGCAGAATGGTCCAAAAGGCGTTCGGTTTCAGGCAACGAGGTTCAGCCAACCTGCTGGTGTACTTCGACCACGTTGCCTTCCGGATCCTGGAAGAACACCTGATGCCATTCCTTGGAAAAGGTCGTGCCGTAATCGGAATAAGGGACGCCGTTATCCTGAAGGATTTTGAGGAAAGCAGCCAGATCATCGGTGCGGAAAGCAATGTGCCCGCGATCCACCGGATTGATCACCTGTCCGTTCCTGAAGGCTGTGGCGAGTTCGCGTTCGGCCAGGTGCATTTGCATCGCACCGTCCGTCGCAAACCGGATTTGCCCACTATATCCAGTTTCGCCAGTTGCTTCCGTCCGCTGAAAATTTTCCTGCGGGACATCGTCAAGGCCCAGCACATTGGTGTAAAAGTCATGCAGACGGTCGACATTCTCGGAGACAAAATTAATGTGGTGAAATTCCAGTTTCATCTGTGGTTTCAATCCCTTTTTGCAGTCCTTGCGGGACCGATCTTATACCAAAGGAAATCAGGAAGCGCAGTCTCTCTGCAAGGCAAGACATCCTGGCCCTAAACCTGTCGGGATATTGTTCCCGAACAGCGCGATTCCGAGGAAAGCCGTGACATGAGAAAACAGTACCACTCCCGCCCGGTTGGTTCGGACATCCATATCTGGGATGTACACAAGCTGGTCAGGGCAACGAACGGGCTCGATATTCTCAGCGTTCCGGTCGAGGAGATCGCCGAGATTGATGAAAACTGGTGGTATCAGGATCCTGGTGCGGTACCTACCCCCAGATCATTTGCCCACCATATGTCATTGGTCCAAAAGACTGACCTGACCCACCCGGTCATATTGTGTGCCCAGGGCCGGTTGATGGATGGCATGCACCGGGTGGTCAGAGCGCTGGCAGAAAATCGGGAACATATCCGCGCGGTCCGGTTTCCGGTAACACCCGCTCCGGACTTCATGAACATCCCGCTCGATGATCTGCCTTACGCAGACGAAGAAATCTAGCGATGCGTGACCGCGCTGGATTCAATGGCGCCGCCGCCAAAATCTCCTGCTATCTGGAATTCGATATGGCCCCTGTTTTCACGGAGCCGGATGAGAGCAGTGAGACGGGGTGAAGGACAAGCCACCCCTGCCCCATCGCACCGGAACAAACGTCTGAAAAGAGGGGTAAATCGTGCTTTCGCTGCGGCGTCACCAATGGCGGCCTTCACCATTCCGGTACGAGATTTCATTTTTACAAAATACGCTGACGTCGATGTCAAAAGTAAACAATTGCACGATGTAATGTTCGTGTTGCCCCTTGCCGTGACGAGACCCGGCAATGCCATTTGTGGGCTGTAGGTTGCAGTATGACAAGCCTTGCATTGAAAAGTAACCGGGGGGTGTAAATCGAAGAAAGTGGTTGTTACTTTTGCAACTTCAGCAGGTAAAAACTGTAGACTGTTTGCAAAGTTGGGTTGGAAATGGACCGCACGCGGATCAAACCAGATGAGTGGGAGCTATATTGATGGAGACTTCGTACTGGTGCTTTAATCAACTCGGCGAAGCAGGTGCAGTCATGCGTAAAGAACGACAAGCACTGCCAAAACCTGGTCCCGGACAAGCCATCCCTGCCGCTCTGTGTACAAACAAACGGCTGCGAAGCTGACTTTACTTTCGTTCGGACGGGCCTACGATGAGAGCGAATACCCCTGAAATAGGCTATCCATGATGCACGAAAACGGATCTGACACCTGGCTATCTGATGTCGCTATATTGAACGAAAATTTCAGATTTTCAGAGGCGGGCGATGTGGCTGTTTATCGTAACATAGCGGATATGTGCGAGAAACTGGAGCATTGGTTCGTCGAAGAAAATCATGGTTTTGCCCTGACTGGTAACGGACTCCCCATTGAGCTCAGTACCGATGGCGAGAGAGTTTTTGGCAAAGTGTCGGAGCAGAAAAAACCAGAGCCCGCTATTCTGAAGGGTTGGTTGATTTCGGCTGCTGCTGCGCTACGAGATGCAAGAATCTATCAGGCCGACAAGCGTGGCCTGAAACTGTTCGGTTCAACCAACATTGGTCTTGCAGAACGATCTGGCATACTGCCTGAGACTGTCGAAGGGCTCATTGCATACCTGGGGATGGACCGATAGCTCGGAAACCAGTGACTGAATCTTTGGACCATTTGCAATCTTGGCTGTACGACACATGATTGAGTAATAAGCAGACAAAGTAACTAAACCCGAGGCGGGGAATTAATCCATCGACACCATTTGCACAGGCTAGAAATTGATGCCGAAATCTAGAGCTGATGAACCAGAACAAGATTACATTTAGCAACCCTGAGATCGATCTGGAACTTGACTTCTCGATTCAGGACTATCAATTCCCCGATCTCACATCCGGATGTGACGACAATTGGCTGATTGTAAAACTGAAGTGCCGATACCAAGGCAGGGTTTTCGAGAAAAAAGACCCATCTATAACATCACACGAATTAGAAAGTATTCGGAAATGGTTCCAATCGATTGCTGGCAACACCATTCCTGAATACACCTGTTTAAGCTTTACTGAACCCAATTTAGAATTCGAACTCTTCGGCAACAGGAACGGAACGGTTAGGTTTGGAATCAAATTGGCTGCAGAATTTAAACCACCATTTGTCATTCGGCAGTTTGCATTTGAACCACTAGATCCCGATGACGAGTTCGTACTGGTGTTCGAGAACTCTTTTGAGGAGATGAGCGCATATGCGGTGCGTTTCCAGAACATGTTGGAAGCATTTCCCCTCCGCTGCTAATGGTGATCTCGTTCAAAACGGTCTGCCCTGGAGTTGGCTAAAGCCAGCAAAATTGCAACCACAGGGCGCCGCGGCGGCTTTGGGCTCAAAGGAGCATTCGGCAGCCGCCACTGAATCTTCCTGCTATCGGGACGTAGAAATTGCTCCCACGTTTAGCGAGACACAGGAAAGCGGAGAGCCGGAGTTAACGACAGGAGATCAACCGACACGTTTGGAAAAACAGTAACATCGCATCCGGCAGCGGCCGATCTTTATGTATTGTCTCGCAGCTGGATGAGTGCTGAATATGCTGTGACGGAGTACTTATCGTTCAGATAGTTTCATCGACGTGATAGGAATTCGCTCTAAAATCAATAAGGTGGAGCACGATGCTTCGAGCCGCGGGATACAGGGGAACCAATGCCACACGTTGATCTGAATGGAGCGGACATCCATTTCACCGACACCGGTGGCGAGGGCGAGGCAATCATTTTTTCGCACGGGCTTTTGTTTGATGGCACGATGTTTACCGAACAGGTCGCGCATCTGCAGGACACCTATCGCTGTATTACGTTTGATCACCGTGGTCAGGGACAGAGTGGCGTGACCAAAGATGGTTATGACATCGAAACGCTGACAGCGGATGCTGAGGCTCTGATCAATCACCTTGATATCGCACCGTGTCACTTTGTCGGTTTGAGCATGGGTGGTTTCATCGGCATGCGTCTGGCTGCCAAAAAACCGGCACTGCTGAAAACGCTGACGCTTCTGAACACTTCAGCCGACCCTGAGCCGAAAGAGAACGGACCGAAATACCGGATGCTCAACTTCGTCGCACGCTGGATCGGGCTATGGATTGTCGTCAGTCGCGTTATGCCGATCATGTTCAGCCACACGTTCCTGAACTCCGCCGACCGCGTGAAAGAAAGACAACGATGGGCCAAAGTCATTGGCAGCAATGATCGCTTCGGTATAACCCGAGCCGTGTCGGGTGTGATCGACCGCGATGGCTGCGCCGATCTGCTGGGCGCGATCAACCTGCCCGTCGGCATCGGTGTGGGGGATGAAGACGTCGCCACAAAAATCGAGAAATCCGAACGCCTGCAGGCCGCGATCAAGGGTTCGGAACTGGCCGTATTCAAGGGTGCCGGCCATTCCTCATCAATCGAAACGCCGACACTGGTCAATGACCTTATTGACCGGACGATCCGGCGGTCATGAATTCTGACACCCTCCACGCGGGCAGGTGTAAAACGATCCGACTAAGCCGCGTTGAGCGAAGCAAGATGCCGAAGTAGAACGAGCGAAATGGGTCAATGGCAACCGCAATTTACAACCATAGGTAACTATACTAAACTCGCACCACACGATTTTGAAAACCAGAAAGCCTGGAAGCTCCAATGTTTCATGTCAATAAAGGCCCAAAACCAGCATCGCTTGGCCTAGGCGGAGATGGCGATGAGTTAGAACTACTGGACGAAATTGAGACCACTTTTGGAATTACATTTTCTGACGAAGAGTGTGAGCGCATCTTTTCTCTCGATGATATATATCAGATCATCTGCTCAAAGTTACCGAAAGACCCGGATAATCGCGGCAAATGCCTGACTGCGATGGCGTATTACAGATTAAATAATGCGCTAGGTAGCCAAGGGAAGATTCTCCCTGCCACACGGGTCAGGCTTCCGCATGGCTGGAGCGCGAAACACTTTCAAAATCAACTGGAAAAGAAGTCGGGCTTGAATCTCGAATGGCTCACCACGGCGAGCCCAGGTGTGGTTACTCTCGCCATATTGCAGTTCATAACTTGGATCGCTGCTCCAATCATGCTGTCGTGATTCTCGGCGTTTCTGGGCTGCGTCTTGATTTTTGTATTCTCTCATCTGCTTTGGAGGGTTGCGGATAACCGGGATAAGAGAGTTTGGATATTCGACGGTACTTTGGGTGATTTGTGCCGAAGAGCCGCAGTAGCCAATAGCGGCATACTGATTTCATTGGGTGGTAGATGGCGAAAGTCTGACGTTTGGAGCTCTATGACTAGGCTCATCGAAGATCAAACGGGCTTCCCGCGAGAACAGATGACGCCAGAGACGCAGTTTATCTAACTCCAGAGTTCTTCCCAATAGCTGCCTGGGTTCAGAGATCAGCTCGCAGCTCTTTCATGGCAAAAATCTGCCTCGCTGATGGCATAATCACAAATCGCGATTTCACGCCAGATCCCGCAACAACTCTTGTTGTCAAGATCCAAGGAGAGCATTGCGACACAAGGGTGAACTACGACTTGTCCTGCTGGCCCCCAACAAATACCCGTCGTTGAGACATTGCTGCCATCTGACCAAAATCCCAGGTTATTGAACTCCTCCGAAATCTGCCGTCCAGCCAAATCGGGCTTGCACCGTTATCCGAATTTGGATGCACTCATCCGGTCAGTCCGACTTTCCTCAACGCATCCGCTATCCGTACTCGATCCTCTTCGCGTCTGAACGAGCTAATTGATCGCGCATTGCCAAGATCAAGGTGCGCATGCTCTTCAAGCCACAATTGTGCTTCCGCCTGGGCCTGTTCGATTTGCTGCAATCCCACAAGATTCAGAATCCGATACACCCGCAGTATCGGTGTCATCCCTTCGATACTGTCAAAGAGCTTGAGGCCATCATCAAAACGGCCCACGAGGTAGTAGGCGAGCGCGAGGTAGATCTTGAACACATCGGGCGCATAGCGGTTTGTTGAAAAAGCGCGCTCAAGCTCAATCACCGCCTGCTCCGGCTCTCCGTTCCACAATTTTGCCTGGCCAACAGCCATCATCATATCGCTGTTATAAGGGTTCAATTCATAAGCCCGTTCGGCGTGTGCAACGCCCTGAGCATGATCGCCGTCCAAAAGGCACAAACGGCTGATCAGCCGATGAACGTGCGCAGAGCGCGGATGCCGCCGCATGAGATCCCGCATTTCTCGCAAGGAAAATTCAAGCGCGTCTTCCCGTCCCAGTGGCCACCCTCCGGATAATTCACTCGCATAGGTCCAGCACAGGCAAAGCGTGGGAAACATCCCGTCCGGGTCAGCTTGGACGGCCCTTTCAAAGAACGCTCTCGCTTTGGCAACATCGTCGGGGTTTCCCCGATGAAGTAGTTGCAAACCGCGCACCATTTGCTCGTTCAGATCAAGAGCGGCATCCGGTTTGCCAGAGATTGTCTTGGCCTGCTCTTCACCGACGGCATCGCTCATGGTGGATGCAACCAAAGCGGTTATGTCGTCCTGAAGTTCAAACACATCTTCAAGACTGTGATCAAGAGTGTCCGACCATACCCGGCTGCCGCTTGCTATGTCGATGAGTTGCACACCAATGCGTGCCTTCCGGCCTGATGTCTGCACTGAACCCTCAAGCAGAAAATCCACACCCAGCCGACGGCCAGCGCCAAGTGCCCCGAGGTCCGAAATCGCAAGCGCCGCGCTACCGGGATCAATGGTTTTGAATTCTTCGAAATGCGCCAGGGCCGCAGCAAGGGTTTCGGTCAGTCCCGATGCGACACTTTCCGCATCTCCCCCGGCGCCCAGTTGGCGAAACGGAGAAAGGAGAACTGTCGGTATCTTCCAGGAAAACTGGACGTCGTCATTTGGACGCTTTAGGTGCGCGTTGAAAGACGCCGGGTCGTCGGAGACCACTCGATAAACCCGCAACGGTTCTGAAATGTTCTTCAGTTTTTTCTCGCCGAGATCCTCGAATTGCGCACTGATTTTCCCCCGGGACTGACGCCACACATCTTCAGAGATGTATATCCCGCCCGGATCGGCAATCGCTTCCAGTCGGGCAGCCACGTTCACCCCCTCGCCGAAGAGGTCGTTATCCTCGACGATAACATCACCGAGATTGACCCCGATACGAAATGTAATCGGGTCACCTGCTGCGCCCTGCCAGGCGATGGCGCATTCGATGGCTGAGATGACACTTTGAAACTGAACAATATATCCATCGCCCATCCGTTTGATAATGCGCCCGGAATGTTCATCGACAGCAGGTGCGATAATGTTCCTCTCAAAAGCCTTCAAGCGCATCAGAGTACCCGTCTCATCCTCGCCCATCATCCGCGAGTAGCCGACTACGTCAGCAGCCAAAATTGCTGCAAGACGGCGCTCTGGTTTTGTGTTCTCCATGACAACGTGACTACAGGAACTTCCATCATAAATCCACAAGATGGTGACGCGCCGCCGCGCTCGTCAATTGGGCTCAAAGCAGCCGTCTGATAATTTGAGCGGTGTTCATGTACAGCCAAAATTTCATCTATGGTGGCAGGGCGAACCAAACTGCACCGTCGGTGCTGCTCTGATCTACGTCCGCTTTCAGCAGATCATCGTTGGCCATCGAAAATGAGCCTTGCGGCAAGCCCGCCAAAGACCAGCCCCAGGAAGTATCTTGACCATTTTGCGAAAACCCGCCCGTTTGCTGAAAGCGATCTCATGCTTCCGGCCAGCCATATCACCACTCCATGAACGGCGAAGTCAATGATCAAAAAGAAGCTCGCCAGCACCATGATCTGCAAGGCAACAGCGCCTTTTTCCGGGTCCAGAAACTGTGGGAAAAGAGCGAGGTAAAAAAGCGCAACTTTCGGGTTCAACAGATTCGAGAAAAAACCCTGTCTGAAAATCACGAATAACGACCGTCGCTTGCTTGAAGATGTTTGTGCAGAAAAGCTGTCGCGCGCCGTAAACGCTTGCCAGGCAAGATACAACAGATAAGCCGCGCCGAGATATCTGACCAGATCATAGGCATAGGGTACAGCCAGGAACAATTGTGACAGCCCGAGTGCCAGTATAATCGCGTGGAACACCGATCCGGCAGAAACACCGAATTGCGTCACCAGTCCAGCCATTCGACCTTGAGCCGCACTTCTTGCTGCGACCAGGATCATGTCTGGACCCGGTGTCACGGCAAGCGCAAGGCTGGCAGCGCTGAAAAGAATGATCGTTTGTGTTTCCATCATTTGAAAGTCCCGGTTGAGAATATGGCCACTCTTGCAGGACCGGCGGCCCAGCACAAGAGCACGTTGATTTCATGACTGAATTTCAACTTGCCTTAATCAGAACCTAATGCCGGGACGCGCGTTCATTTGAGACTGTTTGTGCTTCTCTTGAGCCGTTCAAGCGATGGGAAGTCTCTTGGGCAAAGCCGACACTGTTGTCATTGTCGAGACTGCTCTGCGGCGTTAAGTTAGTCTGGAATTACAAAGGATATTCACTTGATCCAGGCAATGAAAGTGGCATTTCAAGGCGGGTGCCTATGTGGAAACGTCCGCTACAACTCACGTGCCAACCCAATTACCACAGTCCATTGTTACTGCACGGATTGTCGTCGCCTTGGCGGCACAGGTCACGCCACCCATACTGTTATTCCGGAAGAGGCATTTGATCTGATCGGTGACGTTTCAGAATATCAATGCGCTGCGGACAGCGGGAACCTGATCAACAGACGGTTTTGTCCCACGTGCGGCAGCGCCATTTTCCACACAAGGGAAGGCCTGGAGGGGAAGATTGTCGTCAGAACGTCTTCCATGGACGATCCGGAAATAGCCAAACCAGACCGGATCATTTACGCCAGCAGTGCGGTATCTTGGGATCATCTTGATCCAGCGTTACCAACAGCCCAAAAAATGACAGGCAGCAAGTAACCCGAGAGATGGAAGAGCCGGAAGCCCCTACCCGCATCAAGAGGAACCGGAGAGATAAAACGACCTGCCCGTTCTGCTCGTCGTTTCTGAAAAGACTCAAGGGACGCCGTGTAAGAACATGTGAAAACTGTAAAGCGCAGGCTGACAAAACCATCCGGATTAAGTGCTGCAAGGGCGCCCTGATCTGGCGCCGGGGAGCGACTGAATTCAAGTGCTTTACCTGCGGATCAACAAAGCATCCCGAGAGAGGGTAATCGGCTTAAAGAACCCCGTTTTTGGTTACATCGAAAAACTCAACAAGGACCGCACGCCCCATCTACGCGACTTTACGGCCTTAAAGCGGTCAACTGTCCAAGGGTCCGTTGGACAGTCGCGCAATCGACGCATGCCAATGCCGGTACGGCTCTCAAACAGCTCAACGACAGAGAATGCCTCGTAGTTTAATCAGCTTTGTCAAACATGACGCGGACAAAAAGCCCCCCTGCCGGCAGGTTTGGGTTTTCCGAAAAAATCAGTTCTGCAGCATGCAGGTTGGCGATTGTTTTGACCAGCGAGAGACCAAGCCCTGCCCCATCTGTCGTCCGACTTTTTTCCAATCGGTACAGCGGCTGGGTGATCAGATCATACTCGTCGTGCGGAATGCCCGGTCCGGTATCAATCAATCCCAGCGTCGCGCCTTTTGCAACCAGCGTGATGCTCGTGCCTTGAGGTGTGTGACGCATTGCATTCTCGATCAGGTTCGCAAGCAATTGTATCAACAGAACGCGATCACCCTGGATGACCTTGGAATTTGCCACGTCAACTCTCAGCGCTCTGCCGCTGTCTTTGACCACCGCCTCATAGATGTCAGCCACTTCATGTACGAGAAGGCCCAAATCTATCGCTTCAAAAGCCGTATGGGCCGCGCCGGACTCAAGTTTGGAGATTCGTAAGAAAGCGTCAAAAATGGCAATTATCTTTTCTGTCTGAGCAATCGCGGCCTCAATACCCGTGCTGGTGTCACCATCGTCTTGTTCAGATGACAAAACGCGATCAAGGCGGATGCGCAGCCGCGCAAGGGGCGTCTTCAGATCATGCGCAATGTTGGCCGCAAAATCGCGCGTCTGACGCATGAGCACTTCAAGCTGCATGATCGTCGCATCGACCTGATGGGACAGGTCGTCCAGATCATCGCGCGTCCGGCTTGCAGCCACCCGCGCCTTGAGGTTACCAGCCCCCACTTCCGCCAGCGTATTTGAAATCACATTGAGACGTCGTTGCGTTCTAGCCCCCAGAAAAAGCCCAAAGCCGAGCGCTGCGATGGCGGCACCCAGGCCAACAAACCCCATGGTTCGCAGCATGATTTCTAGAAAATCATCTTGACGCCCGAGGTTGGTTCCCACAATTAGCTGCCCACCAATGGAAGGGCCTACCAGATACATCCATTGGCCGCGGCCATTCACAGCGCGCCAGTCATTGTCCGCCCCTCGATTGTTGTCCTCTCCACGATTGATGTTCAAAATACCCCAACCAAAGTTCAACCGGTGGTGAAATCCGTCCCGTATTTCGATGGGTTGCTCATAAAATTCGATCCGCTCCATGCGTGTGGTCGGATACCGCGCCGGATCAAACCCGGTCGTTTCAAGATCGTTGTTGATCAGCGCAAACCGCGCTGTCATTTCATCCTCAATACGTTTTTGAAATTCGGTTGCGAACTGCGATATGGCGATCACGCCCGCGATGAAGATCAACACAAGGAATGCCATTGTCAGCGACAAGGTCTGCCGCAACGCCGACATGCGGCGTAATCTGGAGAAACTAAACCGCCGGCTCAAAGACATAACCAGCCCCGCGCATGGTACGGATCACAGTGTCACCGAACGGTTTTTCGATCTTCCCGCGCAGCCGGCTGACGTGGGTTTCCACGACACTGGTCGTCGGATCAAAGTTCATGTCCCAGACCTTTTCCAACAGCATGGTCCGCGTCAGAACGCGGCCTTGCGATCGCAAAAATGCCTCTAACAAACGAAACTCCTTTGCGTTCAAGTCAATTGATTGACCCTGCCGCGTGCAGCGTTGTTTGAGCAGATCAAGGTGGATGTCACCGACAACAAGCTTGGTCATTTCCGCTTGTCCCAGTTCCGTATTTCTGCGCCCCAAAGCGGCAACACGTGCGTCCAGTTCTGAGAAGGCGAAAGGCTTGGGCAGGTAATCATCTGCGCCCGCGTGCAGACCTTCAACGCGATCATCAACATCACCAAGTGCCGTCAGCAGAAGAACGGGCGTAGCGTCTTTTGCCGCCCGAATTGCGCACAAAACCGACAGACCGTCGAGTTCTGGCACCATGCGGTCAAGGATGAGCAGATCATAGTTTCGCGTCGTTGCAGCGACCAGCGCCTCGCGCCCGCTTTCCAGCCAATCGACGACATGGCCGGATCGGGTCAGGCCATCACGGGTCCAGGATCCGATTTCGGTGTCGTCCTCAAGAAGCAAAATCTTCATGTTCCCACCACAAATACGACCGTAACGTAGGGCCAACCCATCTTGTCTGGCGCAATCCCAAGCGTGGTTTCGCGCGAAACTTACAAATTTGCAAAGCACTTTTTCCGCAATTGCCATGTCTTACAAAAATGTAAGGTTCGGGTCAGGTCGTCGCAAACATGCGGTGCCATCTCTTTCATACCAGGCCATGCATTGGAGACTTTCGTATGCAAAAGAAATTCAGAGACAGTGCTGCACTTATTGTTGTCATGACATTTTTCGCCGGGGCTGTGCAGGCTGAAACATTCTCAGCCGACGTTTGGGCAGACAACTGGTTTTCGCTCGATGTGAATGGTGCGCAAGTGGCTGAAGACAGCGTTTCGATCAACACAGAGCGGTCCTTTAATGCCGAGAGTTTTACGTTCACAGCAGAACGACCTTTTGTGATTGGTCTTACCGCCAAGGACTTCAAGGAAAACGACACGGGGCTGGAATATATCGGCACGGGTCGCCAACAGATGGGCGACGGCGGCGTAATCATGCAAATCAAGGACGCCAGCGGAGAAATCGTTGCGGTGACGGATGGCGGTTGGAAATGCCTCGTGACCCACCACGCACCGATCCAAAAATCCTGCGCCAGCGAGCCCGATCCTATTGCCGGCGAAGGAGCCTGCGGGTTTGAAACAACCGAAGAACCCGAAGGCTGGAGCACCGCAGCATTCGACGCCTCCGCGTGGACGCCGGCAACAGTTCACAGTGAACGTGCCGTCAGACCAAAGGACGGTTACGACGAGATTTCCTGGGACAGATCAGCACAGTTGATTTGGGGTCCGGACCTGGAAACGGACAACACAATGCTGTGTCGGCTGGTTGTCGAGTAAGACATATCGTGACCCGTAAACAGCGTGCATTTTCTCTTTTTAAAAAGATCGCAAAAGATGACCTGGACAACTCACAGAACGGCCCACATCGGCACAGCTTCCCTGCTCATGGGCGTGTGTTTACTGCTGACACCAGCGGCACAGGCCCATGACCACAAGGCGCACTGCGCGGCGATTTCCGATTCCGTGAGCGCCGCCGGATTTGCAGATGAAGTGACTGTGACATGCCCCGACGGGCATGCGATCATTGCCTCCGACACTTATCCCGATCATCCGTTGATGACGGGGATTGTGGGCACCAACGAACAAATACCCGTGCCTGCCGATTACGCCGCGCCAATCCCCTTACAGCCCACCCTTGGGTCCGATCCACTGACCCGCGATTCTGCCCTTGGCGTTGCCGTGAACGGCGTCCCGATTTTCGATTACACCGGTGGCGGGGAAATGTCCCAGGACGATCTTCACCATCATCAGGTTCATCATGACACACTGCAGACCCGGCAACTGGACGTCTGCGGCGGTCATGCAGGGCGTGGTGATGATTATCACTACCACGTCAAACCGACATGCATGATCGATCAGATGGCAAATGCGGGTGATGATGCCATCATCGGCTGGGCCTTTGACGGATATCCGATCTATGGCGACAAAAACCCGGACGGTACAGTCATCGCCGAAGGCAGTCTCGATATCTGCAACGGTCAGCCGGACGACACCTTTGGCTATCGCTATCACACCTCCAGCGAGGCACCCTACATCGTGCAATGCCTCATGGGAGAAGTCGCTGATGAACGCACTCTTCCGCGCGTGCGCCCGTTTTCTCAGGAAGCGGGCCGTCCACCACGCGGCGGGGTCCAAAATCTTGTTTTCACTGAAGATGAAGCCGGAAACCGCAGCATGGACTACACCTATCAGGGCGCAGCCTACTACATGCGCTATAGCCCAACAGAGAAACCGGGCTGCTACGCATTTGAAACCAGGACCGTGACCAACAGAGGTGTCGTAAAAAGCGGAGAATATTGTCGATGAAACCGCTTCTGACAATGTCCGTCATGGCTGCGGTCTCTGCGGTCTTGGTGACGGCAAGCATGGCGCAGGATGGCTTTACACTGTCGAGCCCCGAGATCGAGGACGGCGGCGCACTGCCTGTTGAACTGAAATGCATGCGCGATGGAGGTGACGGCGTATCACCGCCATTGTCATGGTCGGCCGTCCCTGTCGGCACCCAAAGCCTTGCAGTGATCATGCACCACTACCCGCGAGGCACCGTTGAGGGACAGGACGCCCCAAGCCAATACTGGCTGTTATGGAACATACCGGCAGATGCGCTCCGTATCGAGCGGGGCAATCCATTGTCCATCGGGGATGAAGGGGCGGACAAAGATCAACGCCGGACCGGCTACACGCCTCCCTGTTCGCCGCCCGGAGCACAGCACGCATACACCATAACCCTGCATGCTCTGAACGCACCGCTCGATAGCTTGCCGCAAAACGATGACATGACCGTCGATTGGGTCATGATGACCCAAGCGATGAGCGGAAAAATCATCGCGAAAACCCAAATCACGTTCAAAAACTAAGACTGCTTGTTTCGGGCTGGATGGACGCGCTCTCGCATCGCAACCTGATGATCAACGGATAATTCTACAGTGCAGCCTGGAGACGTCTGGACAAAGACTGAAGCACAAGCCGCCCTGCTCCACCGCAGGCTGACAAAACCATCCGGACTAAGTGCTGCAAGGGCGCCCTGATCTGGCGCCAGGGAGCGACTGAATTACTGAATTCAAGTACTTTACCTGCGGATCAACAAAGCATCCCGAAAAGGAATAACCGATCTAAATTCCAAGCCGCAGCACGCTGGCGACAGCCCTCACTTTGAGTGTCTCCGGGATTGCCACGGCACCGGCAGTGGTCTTACGTTCATAAACACCCCACATCGACGAGATACCAGTGGCATCGAAACTGGAAGTGGCTATGGGAAGTCGGTGCCCTACAGCGTATCCAGGAAAGGTTGAAACGCTTTTTCGATAAGAATACGCGACCAAACAAAGACTTGGAGCGTTTCCGGCGATTGTTGAATCGCCGGAAACGCTTTAATCTGGAGAAAATCGGGAGACCACTGCTTGAACGAATTTATCTCGGCGACCCTGACCGGCATCACGCTCGGGTTAGCGGCAGGTATGGCTCCCGGTCCATTGATGACCCTGGCCATCACTCAGACGGTGCGTCATGGATTCCGGGAGGGATTGATGGTTGCCGCAGCCCCTCTCCTGACAGATGTTCCCATCGTTCTGCTGTTGTTTTTCGTACTTCGGGAGCTCCCCGGTCAACTGCTTGGCGTGCTTGGCATGGTCGGAGCATGTTATGCACTCTTTCTGGCCTATGAGACCGCCAAGGCCAAATCTCTGGGAAAAATCGATTCATCATCAGCTCCGGCATCGCTGCGGAAGGGAGCGCTGGCCAATTTTCTGAGCCCTCACCCGTACCTGTTCTGGGTAACCGTGGGAGTTCCTTACGTACTGGCCGCCCATGAACACTCCGCCCTGGCACCCTGGGGTTTCATTGCCGGATTTTATCTTCTTCTTGTCGGCTCCAAAGCTGCGCTGGCCGCTCTCACCGGGCGCTACCGAAACCTTTTGACCGGCCGCGCCTATCCTTATGTCATGCGCAGTCTGGCAGTCGCCCTTGTCGTCTTCGCGATCCTTCTGTTCCGTGAAGGATTGACCCTATTTTCCGCCAGGGACTA
Source organism: Stappiaceae bacterium (assembly GCA_039976075.1). GTDB lineage: Bacteria > Pseudomonadota > Alphaproteobacteria > Rhizobiales > Stappiaceae > JBDWFY01. Next base: position 621,748 of record JBDWFY010000011.1, on the reverse strand, counting down.
GTGCGCATCCCGTGAAAGTTGAACCACTTGCACGACAAGGATACGCGTTAAATCAAAGGCTTGAGGCATTTTACGCGATCCAATGATCGCGAGAATTGCCCTAGAGCGCAGGCCGAGAAAACCATCAAGACAAACTGCTGGGTAAGCCTCGCTCTTTACCGCCGTGCCTTGACTGCCTTCAGGCGGTCAATTGTTCGCGGATCGGTCAGATAATCCAGCAACCGCCGCATGCCGATGCCGGTGCGGATCTCGAACAGTTCGTACCGGAAACGCCGGGCAGGCACGCCATGTTGGCGAAGACCGCCTGAGAGCGCTTTTCTGAAGTTGGCCGGGCCGCAATAGAGCACGGTCTTGTCGCGGACACCGCCTGCGAGATCTGCAACAATATCCGCATTCAACCGCCCTTCCCTGACCGTTTCACGCACGATCAGGCTCAGATTGGAATTGGACGCTGCCGTGGCTTCCAGCTCGGCCAGGTGCGCCGCCTTGGATCGCTCCGGGACGGAATAAATCAGGGTGACCGGACCATCGTCCGCCTTGAGCGCACCGGCCATTGCCGCGAAGGGCGTAATGCCGATGCCCGCCGCCACCCAGACCTGTGGCCCGCGCGCGATACCGAAGTCGCCAAACGGCCCTTCGACCCGCGCCTGTGCTCCGACCTTCAGGCGCGACATCAGCCGTATCGTGTAATCCCCCAGCGGAGCGACGCTGATCCGCAGCCGCCCGTCTTCCTGTGGTGCCCCGCTCAGGGTAAATGGATGCGGTTCACCCATACCCACATCGGGGAAGCTGATAAAGACGAATTGCCCGGCGCGATGCTTCAGGGCGCGGCCTTCAGGCTCAACCTGAACGGCCAGCGCCTCCCCTTGCCTGTCCAGCCCGGTAACCCGGTACCGGCGCGATGGCCGAAATCGCCGCGGCGCGGAAGTATAGGCATAGGCTATCAGGCCGATCAGGCATATCAGTCCCATATAAATCCCAAGCGGATCAAAGTTGGCGAAAGGTTTGAGTATCAAGAGATAATGGAACGCCGAGAGAACGAAAAACACGCCAATGAACCGGTGTGTCCACTTCCACAGGTGATAGGGAATGAACGTTGCAACCGTGATCACCACAAGCAACAGCAAGCCGTAGAGGCTGATTTCACCAGCGGTTTCCGCCGCATCGACCAGCGCGGTCTCCTGGCCCAGCCCGTCGATATCGGCATCGATGGTATCGTGAAGAAAGCTCGATGCAAGCGCCCACAGACCCAGCCATTTGTGCAGCCGGTATGTCTGATCAAGCGGGCCGAAAATGAGACTGGCACCGCTCCAGCGGGTTGCAATCAGCTGCGATATCGCCATCGCGATGAGCGCGGTCATGCCAAGATACTGGCTGAACAGCGCCAGAAGATCGCGTCCCGCCGCAATGCCCGGTAGCCATATCAACGGCACAGCCATCGCCACACCCACCACCACCAGTCCAATTTTTCTCAATGCCATAGAAAGCCCCCGCCGCACTAATCGCAAAAACTCATAAACATTTTCACGTCTATAGCGCATCCCGTAAAGGTTGGACGGCCTTTACGACAAGGATACGTATTAGAACAAATGCCCGGCGGGTCTTTTTCACATCAACGTTCGCGAGAATCGCTCTGGCGCACAAGCGTCGATTTTTGATCCTTGGTTTACCGATTACCTCAACGCGTAACCGGTTGGTAGATTGTCGTGAAAGCAATCATATGGCTCCGAAGAACCAGGTTCATGAGGGCTCACTTCATGACCTTTGTCGCAGCTATCACAAATGATGGGACCGGGACGCACCTCACCTGCTGCCCAGCGCATGAATTCACGCAGCCGACTTTGCCGCCGTTTGCTTGCCGGTCGTTAATGACCGGTATAGGGTTTTCCCATGGAGAAGGTGGATAGCAACCCGGTTATTGATAAGCTGCATCACGTCATCGCTTCCAGACTTGGCGCATTAGGTGAATCTTCGCCTTACGCAGCGGATGCGAACGAGCCAGACCCGCGTTATCTCGGATATGGCGTCAGAGCCCCGGAAATGAAGCGCGTGATCGCTGATCTCAAAACTGACTTTGCCTCATTGGACGTCGAGCAGAAGATTGAGTTAGCCAAGCGTCTTATCTGCTCCGGATACGGTGAACAAAAGACCGTCGCGCTGGCGTTGCTTGAACGCGTGCCGGACTATTTTTCGCCCGAGCGATTTGGTCTTTTGGAACAATTGATCAGAGGTCTTCATGGGTGGAGCAAGATCGATGCTTATACCGGGTCTCTTCTGAGGCTGGTTCTGCAGGCCCATGATACCGAGCTGATTAACCTGCTGGGATCTTGGAACATCGATCCTGATCCCTGGCTCCGCAGAGCAAGTGTGGTCATTTTCACGCGTAAGGTTGCCAAGTCAGGATTGTACAAGGATGTGGCGCTGTCGAACTGTGACTCTCTGATCAATGACCCGGAACATCTGGTACAGACTGGCGTGGGGTGGTGCCTCCGAGACCTTATGCGATGGGATAAAGAAGAAGTGTTAAGGTATGTCGTCGACCTGCGAAACAAAGGTGTAAGCAGTACAATTACGCTTTACGCACTACGCGATATCAAAGGCGAGGAACGCCGAGCCGTTTTAAATCAGCTCACTTAATAAACGCATTTGACGATTTACAGCGCCGAATAGCGGACATTCACGCCGCTTACAGCATTCGGAGCCTTGGGCTCAAAGCGGTCGCGGGTTGCAAGATTCATCAATGGCGGTGATGCCGGACTTTCTTGGCATTCGCTGCAATTGCAACAATGTCTGCTTGGGGGAGCAGGTCAACAAACGGTCGTCTTTGGCCTGATTTTACCAACGCTCGATTGACGACTCTAGTCCCCTCGCCGCACGATGACGAAATGGTCGATCATGCGGCGTTTCGTTTAGCGATCATTGAACCGATTTGTGTGTTGGCCTACCATAATTCCGCAAACCCGTTGCCATGATCAAATTGCCGGAAAAGGAACACGCAGCATGATTGCCTATGTTACAATCGGTGCTGATGACATCGCGCGCGCGAAACGGTTTTACTCTGCTTTCCTGCCAGCCCTTGATTACCGACTGGAGGAGGGTCCAGAAGGCCTCAGCTACGCGCTGCCCGAACAACCGGGTCAGTCAGCCGCTCTGCCGGAATTCTACGTTAAACCACCCTTCGACGGACGTCCGGCCTCGGCTGGGAACGGCACAATGATCGCGTTTCAGGCGCGCACTCAAAAGCAGGTTCGTGACCTGCACTCTGCCGCGCTTGACGCAGGCGGCTTTGACGAAGGCCAGCCAGGCTTCCGTGACGCGTATGGACCACGATTTTATGTTGGCTACCTTCGCGACCCACAAGGCAACAAGATCGCACTGTACTCCAGCAACCCGGCCGAACCGGGACGAGACGGCTAACGCGGTTTACACGGGCGCCAAAGGCGCATTGTTTGGCGGGACAAACCGACTGTTTGTATCGCCATGTTTGCTGTCAGCTTTCATCGACTTTGGGATTAACGCTTTGCCTCACGCAACCCGGCCCACAAGAGGCTTGCACCCATAACGCCAAATGCCGCGGCAAACACGCCCTCAAACCATCGAGAGAACCGTGCGTAGCCTCGCATTGCTGTGCCAGTCGAGAAAAGCAGGGCGTAGATCCCGTAGATGATCAAACCTGAAAGAGCACCTATCGGTCCAAAAGCAAGCACGTGCCACGCGCTTAACCCCTGGCCGAACAAGAATGATGCGACGGCGGCCCACATCAATGCCGCCTTGGGATTGGTCAAGAGAACCAGAAGACCGCGCCGCCAAGCCCTTCCATCGCTCAGCGGCCGCGTGTCCGGTGCAATGGCTGTGCTGCCACCTCCAGTTGACATTGCGCGTGCGGCCTTAAGTCCAAGAAAAAGAAGATACGCTCCACCAATCAGTTTCAAGAACAATAAGGACAAAGGAAAGGCTTCAATAAGAGCGCCAAGACCCAACGCTGTTGACGATGACCAAACAAGCATCCCGGAGGAAATCCCGGTTACGACAAATAGCGCCGGTCGTCGCCCCTGCGCCAGCCCCACGGATGCGACCGCAACCAAATTCGGCCCTGGTGAGATTTGGGCGGCAAGAACGCCCAGCAATGTCAGTGCGTAAATCGCGATCATCGTACAAACCTCTAAGTGCATATGTGCCGGTAGTGTTGCGAATTCGATGTGCTGACACAAGCGATTAAGATGGCTTTGTCAATTCAGGGAGGACATTGATGCGAAGTGCGGCATCGGCAAGTCGAGGCTCCGTCTGGAAGGTTATCGCACCACACTGTGAGACAGCTCTGAACGACACGCCCAGCCGAAGTAGAGGTTAAAATCAATTGGGCCACCACGATAAACGTGCCTGGAAAACCCGGGTGTGGAAAGCTCTCCTGAGCGGACTTACCCCGGCCAGAGTTCAGTTTGGGGATGGAACTGCGACCAGGCAAACCAGAACGCCTGATGGCTCCCAAGATCAGAACCATCTGCATCTACGGCCCTGATGCCGCCGGCAACCAGTTCCAGACGGATATTTTCATAGGCGATCTCATCCCCTTTACTCAGGGCCACTAGGGCCTGGCTTCGCTGAAACGCCACCGGCTTGCCGGACGCGGTAATAGCCCCGATGATGTCCTCGTGCACCGGCAATCGGGGGTCGACATCGCCGATTGGAAATATCGGGCCGTTTGCATCCCGGGTATTGCGGAAATCAGGATCACGGCCAAGCGCCAGTGCCTCAACCAGCACCGTTGTCTCCGGGTGAGCTTTCTTCCACGTGCCCCAATCCGTCGTCACGACAGTCGCCTGCTTCAAGTGCAGGTTTTTCTCCGCCAGAGGACCCGTCACCGCTTTGCCCAAAAACGTATCGAACACCGAAAAGGTGTTGAGGTCATACATCACCTTATTGGACCGACTTAACAGTCCTGACGTGCGCAATATCGGCCGGTCGATTCCTTCGGGCAGCTGATCTGTAAAATAGGCCTGCGCCGCACCGCACAAAGTGCAATATGGAATTCCAAGATCCCGTCCGCCCAATGTGTCGTTGACCATCTCGCGTACTTCCATGATGCGGCGCGGATAAGCCCGATACTCACCGTTGATTGCAATGCCGAAGACAATATCCTCGTCTTTAAGCCACATTGCCTCTTCTGCGCTGCTCACTTCGGGATTGTCCGCTGCGGGGATACAATTGCACAATTCACCTGTCTTATCGTGCGGGCGGGCGTCGATGAGCACGCCTCCCCATGAAACGAGCCTCCAGTCGATGTCGCCTTCAACAAAGATCCTGTCCCAACCGGGTATAACACTGGTAAAAATGGCTCGCTTCGCCTGCAAATAATCAGGAGGTGCCGGAATATCCCATGCGATGAGATGATCCGTAACGACGCCCCAATGATTTTGATTGGGTATCTCTTTACCCAGCAGCTTGGAGGCAGCATCGGTGAGCGCCAAATTCAATCGTTGCCCGGAAGCAAACCGCATCAAATCGCTGATGATCCAGACAATCCGGGGATCTTTTGACTCAGCGATTTCACCCAGAGCTATCGTCTGATCTCTCCCCCAGCTCGATTGCCTCACGCTGTCGATAAAGGCCACCTGCACGGCGGCCTGCAACTCCTTGGACAGCGGGCCTTCCGGTACCGCTGGAGGGTTGCCGAATTTCTCCACCACGTAGTCCGGGAGCGGCGCGGCTGCCTGGACCCGCAGAGTATCGAACCAGAACAGGGAAAGTGTTACCAACGACGCTATCAGGAAAATTCGAGATTGAGTGCTGATTGCCGATGCCATGGACGGGCCTTTCGCGTGATTATTTCATCCTCAGACGCACAAGCTTCCTAAGGGTTAGCCTGTACAGCCCGCTGCGCACAGTCCAGATGGACGGAGCTTCAAACCAGAAGCAGTGCGCATCGGCCTGAACTAGATTGTGGCCGCATTTCGCTGCATCGCCAGTCACGATAGATCAGCATTGTGTGAACGTTGGTGAAGCTGTTTGCCGATGAAGCAGCCGGGCGTTTGGCTGCGCTCTATCGCCCACCCTGACAGGACCAGGGCGGTTGACGGGTTTAACCAGGAGCCGCCCCTACCCCGCCATATTCAACCAATTAAGTCCAAAGCGGCGAAAAAAAACTCATTCAGTCTCAAGCCGATATTTGAGAAAGACTGCCCCGTCATAGTCTATTTCACCCACAAGGACCGCCCCAATCCTTGCGAGCGCACTTAGATTTTTGCGGGATGGTGGCAGCAGGAAAGTCACGAAAGGTATGCGTTCATCAGCAACGGCAAACGCGATTGCTTTTCTGGTTATGCGTGCGCCCAGGCCGAAGGCATCGGGCCGGAGTACCAATCCGTAGTCCCATTCCTCTCCCTCTTTCTGGAAACCACCCCAGCCGACATAGGTGCCATCTGACAATATGGCCCAGTGCCCAAGCCCATCGCGGTGCCAGCGCTCTTCCTTATCGGCAATGAATTTTGCTGCAGCGGCTTCGTCCCATTCGAATGTCAAAAGCGGCATATGCTCTGCAACCCGAGGATCGGACATGTGCGCCCTGATTTCGTTCGGCTCAATCCCGGACAGTCGGGTGAACGTGATATTGCTGGTCAATTGGTTTCCATTCTGCTCAAAGGCGCGCTTCACTCACTGAGCGCCCGTCCCTGGGTTACAGTCAGCACCGGCCATGTCAACAAAATTGGCATGCCGCGGCAGGACACAACAACCGCCTCTCCAGCACCCCATACATCGCTTTGGTGACACCGTCTGTTGCGGCTGCCCGCATCAGTGGTTCACTCTGTCTCAATTTTAATTTGACATTATACATGTCAATATGACATGCATAGTGTCATGAAAACCACTGAAGAGCTTTACAAAGTTATCTGGATGTCGCGACCGCTGATGCAGGCGGCCGAAGCGCTTGTTGAGCAGGGCCTTTCGGACACCGGTCTCACCGTGCGAACGCGTGCCGTTCTTGAAGTCGTTTTGCAGCATGGCAGCCTGTCGGTGCCGGACATTGCCCATCACCTTTTCATCAAACGCCAATATGTGCAGGTCATGGTCAATGAAACGCTCGCGGGAGGTTTGAGTTGTAAACTGGCAAACCCAAGACACAAAAGCTCACCCCTGATCGCGCTGACCGACAAAGGCAGCGCCTTGATCAGGGACGTCATGAGTGGAGAGCAAAAAATCATTGAAAACCTGAGTGCTGACTTTGATCCGGCGCAGGTCAGTGCAACGTTGGAAGTGACATCGGCCCTGGTTCGGAAACTGATGGCGCACACAGACGGAAATGGCACATGAGTGCCCTGGTCCTTGTCCTGCCGGTCGTCGCGGTTCTGGCCTGGTTACTCAATGGTATCAGACTAATCGGCAAGATCAGCAACGGCCCTCAGATCGGATCGCGGGCTAATCGCGCCTTGGTGCTTGTCGATTTGCAGACTGTATTTTGGGACGGCGGAGCCTACGACGCAGTTTCCAAATCGGCTGTCGAAACAGCCGTGCTGTCTGAAGCGGCATCCGCACGGGCAAAGGGCGAACCGGTCATTGCCGTTCGCCAGGAGTGGTCGATCCCCTCCACAAAACTCCTGGCGCGGTTGATGATGAAAAGTCAGGCGATCGCGGGTACGCCGGGAACCGAGCTTGCCCCGCCCTTCAGTGACCTGGCCGACCACAGGATTGTCAAGCGGGTTCAGGATACATTTGAGACAGGAGAATTCGACCAGCTCCTCAAAACACTCGATGTCGGCACCCTGCGTATTGTTGGCCTGGACGGAAACTATTGTGTCGCAAAAACCGCTCAGGCGGCCCGATTGCGCGGTTACGAAGTGGAGCTTGTCAAAGGCGCTGTTTTGTCTGCCGACGAAACGGCCAGTCGAAAAACATTAAAGCTCCTGGCGGAGAAAGGCGTGCACTTCATTTAGGGAACTTCGCGTGCGACTCTGCGGTTCCAGAAGTTGCCTCCCCGATAGAACCATCACAAAATCTCCTGCACCTGAGCGTCATATAGGTTGTCTTTTTTGGAGAGCGGGAACTGTTTTCACAAGCGCGTCAATGCGCACCTGAGGCGAACCCGTCAGTTCGATAATCCTGGGACCGTTCTCCAGCAACCCCAATTCATCCTCCCGCAAAATACTTTTCAGTCGTTCATCAACCTGGCCCCGCAGCTCCTGGTACTCAATATCCGCTGTAATTTGATCCGGTTCTGAAAGGGGAAGAAAGACAATCAGATCCAGCGCCGCCAACGCCGCTTCGATCCTTGTCAGAAGACTGCCGGAAGGAAACCAGTCAGTCCCATTCTGCTCGCTGATCACTTCCAGATAGGCAATGAAATCCAGCGGACAGCGGTCGAAAATGACGTCTGTTTCCGCCTCTGCACCGGAGGCGGAGATCACGGACAGGCTGTGGTGCAGTTGCGTCAAAAAGCTGTCAACGGTCGGTTCTCCCGGCAGCAGCATGCCCTGCTCTGCCAGGTCCCAATAAGGTTCCGGTATAGGTTCGAAATGCCTGAAAGCATCGGCAAAGTCGTCAACCAAGGTGGTTTTACCGCTGCCGTGCGTGCCGGTGACTGCAATTCTCATGAGGTGCTTTTAGCGACGGTCCGGCAATCAGGCCACCGGATTCACCGCCACCAGCGCGGCTGGAAGGGAGTATCCGGCGAGTAACGGTAGAACTCAGGCAGATTCCTTTCGAAGTTCTGCTAATGCGCGCGCCTGGGCCACTTCGCGGACCGAACCTGATTCCACATCATAAAGCATGGCAGCAACTGTGACGGTCCCCGGCAGGTGCGGAGCGTCTCGAAGCCGCACGATATCGGCAAGAAGAGTGTCCTCCTGGTTGGCAATCGCACTGCCGGATACATCAACATCAATCCGTTCTTTCAACTGAGCACGAAATTCAGGATCGGCAAAGGCTTGCGCGCCGCATTTCGTGTGTTCCATCAGAACGATATCGAAACCGGCCTCCTCTACGCCGGTCATTCTTGCCACCAGTGCGGCAAGCGCCGAGACCTCGTCGATAAAGGCTTGAGTGACACGTCCACCATTGTTGCGGAAAACAACAGCATCGCCGAGTTCCAAACCGAGTACATGGGCGGGATCAACGCGCGCATCGATGCAGGTCAAGATCAGCGTGCCGAGTTTGGGCAAGGCCGGCATATCGCGGTGAGAAAAGCTTTCGGCAAAGGCGCGGTTACGTGTTTTCAGAATTTCAATACTGGACATAAGAATGTTCTTCTTTCTGCTGATTACATGAGTGGGCGTATTGAGTGCGTCATGCAGAAACGAGCCGTGTAACCGGTGCGGGTTGCGGCTCATGCGTCGCCAGCCACTCTGCGCTGTCCTGACTGAATCGAGGCTGCCTGATTTGGACGTAGTCGCGATCGTCCTGGACTTTTGCCAGATCCAAAGCCGGGGTGATCAGTATCTTCATGAAGCCAACGAATGCGGCCAGGCGACGGGCAAGGCTTGGCTTTAGCCTTGGTTCGTTGGCCACATAGCGCTGAACGATGCTCTCAAAAACTTCAGGCGTGCGCCCGCCTACGATCTCGACATCTCGCGTCGGTGCGTTGACCGCAAAACTGCCCCGGCGGTATTCATCGGCATAAAGCGCCAGTTGCGAGACGGCAGCCTCTGAGTAATTTGACGGTGGATTCGCCCGCAGAGCCTTGGTCATCATCTTCTCCGAAATGTCCATGTATCTGACCTTGCGCCCCAATGCCCGCCCCATCGCGTCTGCAATGTCATTGGGTGACATCAGTTCTGGCCCGGTGGGGCGATAGCGCTTACCTGCGTGGGTTTTGGGATCAACAAGCGCAGCGACAGCAACGCTGGCGATATCTTCGTTCGAGGGAGGAGCGTTTTTCTTCACGTCTCCGGCCCCAAGCGGCATTGTGAACAAGCCCAGATGGGCGGCGGATTCGAGGACCATCAGATAGTTATCGGCAAACCAGCCGGGATCGACTGACGTGATCGTGGTATCGGGCGATAGACGCGCAAGAATGTCTGAAATGTAGACCTCGCGCGTAAATAGCGACGGGTGGTCCGCTGCCATCAGCCATTGCCCTAACACCACTACGTGCTCAAGCTCTGCTTCATGGGCTGCGGCTGTAAAAACTGCATTGAAGTGGAGACCATTGGGCGCCGTCGGGGCGCACTGATAGGCGCGCTTGACCCCATCCATTGCACGGCGCATATCGCCAATGTCGTATTGGTCGCCTTCAAAAATTTCGGCACCCGCTCCCGCCAACCGCTCTGACCGTGCATCGATGCGGTGAACGAATGCCCGAACGGAATAACCCTTTTCAAGGAGTTGAAGCACGACGGATCTTCCTGTCTTACCCGACGCGCTGGTGACAAGAATTTTCGGATTGGCTGACATGGAACACCTTTAGATGATGATTGTAATCTATAATATTAGATGATAGATTGAATCTAAATTGTCAACCTGATCGGAAAGCTTTTTTCGAATGCCAAGAATGTCGGAAGCCGAAAAACAGAAGTCACATGCACGGATATTGGATGCGGCGGCGGACCTGTTTCGCGAACATGGGATCGAAGCGACCAGCGTATCCGAGGTCATGAAGGCGGCTGGAATGACCCATGGTGGTTTCTATCGTCATTTTACCGGCAAAGATGATCTTGTGGCAGAGGCGTTCCAAAAGGCCGTCGATGACGTGGTGGCCGGGATGGAGAACTCATCGAATGCAGAAACCAGAGAGGCAGCCCGGGCGGATTACATCGAGACCTACTTGTCCCCTGCTCATGTCACCAACAGGAAAAAGGGATGTCCAATGGCGGCACTTGGGCCGGAGCTGATCCGCGCCGAAGGTGAGACCCACCGTGAAACTGCCGAAGCAGTCAACCGTGTTGCATCGCTTTTGCAGGGTGGTGACGCCGACCATACAGGATATGCACGTCTTGCCCTGTTGATCGGGTCTGTCACCCTGGCTCGGATGGTCAATGACAAACAAAAATCACAATCAATTCTTGATTCCGCAAAGGGTGCAATCACTCAGCTTTCAACCCCCGGATAATCAATCAGCTTCGATTCTGCCCAGACGACTGCCCGGTGGAAACCAATTGGTCCCACCCTGTTCTCTGATCACGTCTGAATAGGCAAAGAAATCCAGCGGACAGCAATCAGCCGGCCCAATCAATGCTCTTTGGGATTATTGAGAACGCATTCATTTCTTCCATTTCCGCCAGAGCAGGTCTTGAGCTCGCAAGGCAGAATGATTGGAAGGCAGTCTTGTTTCACCCATCCCAATGTCGTTCTTCATATGATCAGACCAGCAGCTGATCTCTTGAGACGTCAAACTGAGCCGAACTTCCCCGCACCGTTTGTGGCGTCGCACGCTTAAAAATCTTTGCAAAACACATGGCAACATGGCCGCCTTCTTCTTATTTGATTTTTTAATGAGTGCGGCAAGCTTGACGGCTTTAACTCCTTTAAACTAATCAAACTCAACAGCTGATCCATAAGGGAAGTTAATTGATGGCGCGTTCTCAACTGCCCCCGTTGGCGGCTGTCAGGGTCTTTGAAGAAGCCGCGCGGTGTAAGAACTTCACGACTGCAGCTGACAAGCTCGGCATGACCCAGGCCGCCGTGAGCTACCAGATCAAGATCCTTGAAGAACGCATTGGCGCGCCCCTATTTGTGCGCCAGGCCCGCGGTGTTGAATTGTCGGAACTGGGCGCCAGGTTTGCCGAAAAGGCGTCAGAGTCATTGGATATTCTTCGCGATGGATTTGCCGATGCGAAAGGCCTTTCGCAGGAGTTGCTGTCCATCAGCGTGATCCCGACATTTGGAACGAATTTTCTGGCGCAACATCTTGGCGCGTTTCAAATGGAAAATCCGAAAGTCGCCGTCCGGGTCGAAGTCAGTGAAGGGCTCGCGGACTTTGCGTCCGATGGCTTTGACGTTGCCATCCGCGGAGGCAAAGGCACGTGGTCGGGCCTGGTCAGCCATCAGCTCATGCCCACGCGGTTCACACCGATGCTGAGCCGCGAGCTGGCAGAAAGTATCGGAGGCATTCACGCACCTGCAGATTTGCTGAAACTCCCGATCATTTCTCATGCAGACCCATGGTGGCGGCTTTGGCTTGATGCTGCGGGCCTGGGAGATGTTGATCTGACCGACAGGCCCAATCAGCAGTTTGGACCGCAAATTCTGGAGGCCAATGCGGCCATTGCAAGCCAGGGAGTTGCGATGCTGACCCCTGCGTTCTTTCAAAAGGAACTCGCGCAGGGTCAACTCTTTCAGCCATTTGAGCTTACGTGCGATGATGGCAGCGCCTACTGGCTCGTCTTCCCAGAAAGCCGTCGTCACGCACAGACAATCAAAAAATTTCGAGCATGGCTGGACGCGGTAACAGAAAGCTATCGCACCTGACGGGCGGAGAAGACCGGCGCGAGGCCGGTCGTCAATAACCAGTTTGATGGCTCAAACTTTTCTTTTGTTGGTGGCAACGGCCGCTCTTCCTTACCTGTCGAAATGTATCCAGAAACATCGAAATCAGTCAGCCGCAGACGCCGATCCAACTGACGCCAAAGACCGGTAGCGAGTGCCCGGCGTGATAAGGGCCGGCGCGATCAGGGCCTGCCCGGCAAAGGAAAGTCAGATGAAAGCGAAAACCCTTTATGTGCTTGGCGCCATGGTGCTTGCTTCTTCGGTAATCTATGCAGCCTCAACAGAACCGAGCCAAGCTGGAAGAAAGTACTGTTCGTACGCGGCCATCGACGTCGAAGGCCGCAGAATTGACGAGGGTGCGGGAGCGCGCAAGATGAGCACCGCCTGCAAACGAGCCAGACGACAGTGCAACCGGATCCTCGAATGGAAACGCAAGCGCAAGCGGTTCGGACGAACCACTGGCTGCCAAAAAATAAAAATGGTCGGCGGTTGAGGATGGAACGCCGAACCGCAACACCATCGCTCCCAAAACTACCGATACAGGCATTGCAGAAGAGTTGAAAAACGCTTCCGATCGATCATGCCCGAGCCTTGAGGAAGGAAGACAAATGAAAATCCGGATGGAGAACGCTGAAACTCAAGACGAGCTGCAATGGGCAGCCCAGTGGATCTACAAAGAGCCGGATCCGTTTAACGATAGCAACTTGGATCTGGACAGCCCTGGCGAAAACGCAATTGGCGTGAATGAAAGAGGCAACGAGGGGGGTCTCCCGGATATCGTGGTCCGCGATGATGATGACGATAGTAGCCCCGTTTCAGAACCGGACCAGCTCAAGAATGCCGAGAGTGAACCGGGTGGCGCGACATCGGCCGTTACGGTAACAGCAGATTCCTTCGTCTTTACGGAACAAATCGCTGATACCGGTCCTCTCAGCGAAACACCCGCTAACGATGACGATGTTGATCTAACCGAGATTGTCATCCGGGGGCTGGATGGAGAAAATGTCGCTGTTCCGGACGAACTCTACCAGCACCTCGATGGTTCCATCGAAGAAGACCCCTCACACCTGGGCATCCAACAGAGTGTCGAACCGGTGAGTGTTCCGGTCTTTGACGACTTTCTGTTCTAGGGCTTTTGTTGTTCACAGCCAGCGGTGCTGCGCGATCCAAACAGGAGAACCATTTTGAACGCACATCAGAATGCGGCCAGGACGATGCCATCAAACCCGCTGGGCAGAGGTGGACCACTGGTATCCAAATTCGCATTGGGGACGATGACATTTGGAACCGAAACCAACGAAGCCGACGCATTTCGCCAACTCGACATGTTCAAAGATCATGGCGGTACATTCATAGACACAGCGGATGGGTATAGCAGTGGCCTGTCGGAAGAGATGATCGGAAAGTGGGGCCGCGAACGCAGCGGGCTTGGCGATCTGATCGTTGCAACCAAGGGACGGTTCGCCCCGCCAACCGGCAGCTATGGTGCGTCCCGCTGCAGCCTTGTTCGGTCAGTAGAGGCAAGTTTGAAACGTCTGCAGATTGATGCAATCGACCTCTATTTTATCCATGGCTGGGACCCGCACACAGATATCATTGACACCCTGGCAGCGCTGGACGACCTGGTGCGTGCAGGTAAGATCCATAACATCGCATGGTCCAACGTTTCCGGCTGGCAACTGCAAAAAATCATCTCTACCGCAATTGCTAGCAACTTACCTCTGCCAGTGGCTTTGCAACCGCACTATAATCTGCTGGAGCGAGGGATTGAGCTGGAGGTCCTCCCCTGCTGTCTTGAAAACAACATTTCATTGATCCCCTGGTCACCGCTCGGCGGGGGTTGGCTGACAGGTAAATATGGTGCTCATCAGAAACCAACCGGCGCGACCCGTTTGGGTGAAGACCCTGAACGGGGAGATGGCTATGACTTTCGCAATACGGATCGGACCTATGAAATCCTCCGCACACTTCAGAAGATTGCAGATCGGCACAATCGTCCCATGTCCCATGTCGCACTAGCGTGGGTAGCCTCCAGACCCGGGGTCGCCTCTGTGCTGCTGGGTGCCCGTACAATCGATCAACTGAAAGACAACCTCGCCGCTGTGGATTTCACCCCCGAGCAATCTGATTTGGATAAACTGACCAGGATCAGCTCAGGTGCAGCTCTGCCATACCCCTACAATTTCCTGGAAGAACGCTGCGACATGACTATCTGGAAATCCCTTGGGACATGATCACGTCACACCCGAGGCGTTTCGCACTCTGGGCAAAAACACACCTCGCTACGGTACAGCTGTATTTTTATGGAAACCGGGCTTTTGTTCACGAGAACGGTCGGCAGGCAACCAACAAATCTTTTGCCGAGATTGGCAATTCGTGATCTCTTCAAAGGCATTCGCTTTCAAACAAGATAGGAGATGAGCAATGCCAAATATTGAGCCCCGGAAATGCGCTATTGTCCTAGTCGACATGGCGAGAGATTTTGTCGAGGAAGGTGGATTCATTGCAAACGCCGGCGGTCCGGAATATCGAGAAAAGGCTCGGGCAATCATACCGCCGCTCGCGCGCGCATTGGATGCTGCGCGAAAAGCCGGGGTCACTGTGATCTATTCAACGGATGCCCACACACCGGACGATATTGAGTTGAAGAAATGGCCTCCCCATTCGATGGCGGGTACCAAGTGGGCGGAAATTCTGCCGGACCTCGCTCCAAAAGACGGTGATTTGGTGCTTCCGAAGACCACCTATAGTGGTTTTCTCAGTTCTGATATCGAAAAGCACCTCAAAGATCGCGGGATTGAATCGGTCTATATGACCGGACTGCACACTGACTGTTGCTGCCGCCATACGTCGGGAGACCTGTTCCAAAGAGGATATGATCTTGTCTGGATAACGGATGCCCTTCAGGCCTTTACGGATGAGGCCCATGAAAGTGGTCTGGAATATTACAAGACCTACTACGCCACAGATAATGACAGACAGTTCAAAACGTCTGATGAGGTAATCGCCGATTGGGGACAAGGCGAGGCCGTTCAGGCCGCAGAATAGTCATCCGGGCGACACCGTCGTTGCATGAGCAACCATACAAAGCATTTTTTGCTTGTGTGGTCGCTCATGTGAACAAGCGCTGCCAGCGCTCCCGACGTGATGTCTGTTACCTTACCCCGGCAGGTTGATTTTACCCAGCGGTCCCAATCAATTCCCGATCCCGCCAAGGGTGCAATGACTCAGTTATCGAAACCCGGATAGCCAAGGACTGACCCTCAAAGCCGCTGTTCGGTGTGTTCGACCAAAATTTGCAGAGTGGGTTCACGCACCAATTCGCTGCGACGCACGTTACTTGTCCTGAAGTTATCGATATTCGGACGGCAGCTGAACGGACAAAACGGACATCCGGCCTTTTAGGCCGGATGTCCGCAACTTCAATTAACCTCAGTTGATATCCTGTACATCCATAACCAGCTTTTCCCAGTTCCGCTGATTTTCGATGTCGTGCTCAAGCCCCTGCTCATCCGCAATAGTAAAGCGTTTTACAGCAGGTGTTTTGCTGGTGGCCTGATACAGCCAGTAGGCCTCGGCCTTCAGGGCCTCTTCGATGGGCTTGTCAATCGACTCGTAGACCATCTGCTTGCAGGCGTTGATAGAATCCGCCGGGAATTTGGCGATGCGCTGCGCCAGATTATTCACGTAGTCATCGATCTCGTCGGCATCCAAGGCCTTGTTGATCGTCCCCATCGCTTCGGCTTCGTCGGCGTCAAAATCGCGAGCGCTCAGGATAATTTCCAGCGCGCGGCCCAATCCAGTCTGACGCGCCATGCGGGAGGCACCACCGCCGCAGGGAAGGATGCCCATGCCCACTTCCATCTGCATGAATTTGAACTTCCGGCGCACTGCGAATCGCATATCCAGCGCGAGCGCCAGTTCGTGACCGCCTCCGCGCGCAAAGCCTTCAAGCTTGGCAATCGTGGCTTGTGGCACTTTGCTGATGCGCTCGCAGACACTTTGCAGATCCAGCAGTTGCACTTCTTCACGCGACACAGCCTCTGTCGACATGTCTTTGAGCAATTCGGTGTCGTAGTGGCAGACCCAGACTTCTGGGTTGGCAGACTGGAAAATGACCACTTTCGTGTCGCGGTCCCGTTCCAGCCGCATGGCAAGGCTATTGAGGTCGGCCAGCATTTCTTGGCCCTGCACATTCACGGTGCCGAAATCGAAGACCACTGTAGCGATTGCATCCTCGACTTTCACATCAAAGGTTTGGAAGTTCTCGTATTTCATTTGGACAGTCCTTTCTTGTGTCCGGACAGCGCAAGCTGCCGAAGGGTTGGGGTTTCAGGTGGTGGTTTGGTAAAATGCCCGCGTTTGCACAGGCCTCTGTGGGGGTCAGCTCAGAGATTTCAAAGCATCTTCGATGCCTTGCATCACCTGCGCCGAATGGTTCGCGTCCAGTGCTGCTGCGTTAGGCTGAGCGAATTGGCCGCTGTCGTTGTCAAAATACTTACCTGATGCATCCGCAAAGGAGGCACCGACTGCTGCTTCACTCAGAATGTCTGCGCCGATAGACAGATCGTTGCCCGCGATCCCGTAGCCTTCCTTGACCATCTTTGAGGCCAGCAATGAGCCGGGATTGACCGCGACAACCACGGGCCGGTCTGACAGTTCCTTTGCCAGTTCTCGGGTCCAGATGGTGATGCCCAGTTTACTTTGCGCATACGCATCATTGTGTCCGAGTTGTTTGTCCCCGCGCAGTGCGGCCAGATCAATCGGGGCTTGGGCCGCAGAGGACAGGTTTACGATCCGCCCGTCTTTTGGGATGATCGGGAGCAGCGAGCGGGTCAACGCATAGGGCGCAAAGGTGTTCACCATGAAGCGCACATCATGGCCTGCCTGGGTTTTGGTGTCCGGAATCTTCAGCACACCGGCATTGTTGATGAGCACGTCAAGGCGGTCGTGCTTTTCGCGCACCTCGGCAGCAAAGCTCTGAATGTCGGCCATGCGTGAAAGATCAGCGGCAAAGGATTCGACCTCACCGCCAACCTTGGTCACGGCAGCCTCCAGTTTGGCTGCGCCGCGCCCGTGGAGCAGGATCTTGTGCCCTTCCGTGGCGAGCGTTTGCGCCGTCAAAAGGCCGATGCCGTCCGTTGATCCGGTGATGAGAATTGTCTTTGTCATGGGAACTTCTTTTCGTTTGATATTATTGTAGAGTTGCCGTTGTCAGGCAAAGCGCACCAACGTGCGGCTCTCGATGCTTTTGCGGACGGTCGTAACATCGGTGTCTTCCACCATGTCTAACGCGGAATGGCCGATGGACGGTCGCCCACGATTGTCGAAGATGTTGAAGTAGGCGACCTCATCTGGCGTCATCTTGGACATGTAAATCCACTGATGGTCCGGGTTTGCTGCCAGCCCCATGATCTGACCTTTGCGGTCAGGGTAGATCAGATCGAGCAAGATCCAATCATCGGGCGCAACGCTTGATGGCAGAATGAACCCAAGCGGGGCCGAGTTGATCGGGGCCCCGATTGGCCGCCAGACGTTGATGAAGCCATAGTGGCCTGCCGCCCACTGAGCCGCAGTATCGGCACCGAGAATATCGATCAGCCGCTGTTCTGCACCATCTTTGCTGTAGTCGCTATGCACGTTTCGCGCGGGCTTGCGCTCCGCGTCCGGGTTATCAACACGAATGGTGTGATCAAAGATGACAACGTCGCGCGCATTGACCTCGTGGGTCAACAGAACCGTGAGCTCCGCATCATATGCGGTTTGCCAATCATTGCTATTCTTAGAGAAAGAAACGGCAGTCGGAAAACCTGTGAACGCAACAGCATCTTTGTCGAATGAAGTGCTGGTATCCCGGGTGCGGTCGTCATGCACCTGTACCTCAGTCGCTGCCAATTCCGGCGCAATGAGGTTGCCAACAACCCCGGCTGCATCAAGCTCAAATGCCTGACGCTCGGGTTTGTGCACGTGATAATTAACAGTTGCTGTCTGGGTCATCACAGTCTCCGTTCTGTCTTGACCTTTGATCTATACCTCCTCGTAGATATATAAATGGGCAATTATTGAATTCAGTATTCGGGAAATCTATAAAATATGGACACGCAAAGCCTCCGCCTCTTTGTCCTCGCTACTGAGACGCTGAACATCAGCGCGGCTGGACGGACCCTCGGGATGGCACCGGCGGTTGCAAGCGCGCGGCTGGCCAAACTGGAAAACCTGCTTGGCGCAGAGCTACTGCATCGTTCCACGCGCAAAGTTTCAGTGTCCTTGGAGGGGCAAGATTTTCTACCTTACGCCCGCGAATTGATCGCTCAAGAAGAAGCGGCCCTTGCCGCCCTTGGCAAAGGCAAGGCCCAGATTGGCGGAACGCTCCGGTTTGCTGCCCCCAGTTCCTTTGCACAACTCTACATCGTGCCGCTTTTGCCCGCCTTCATGGAGATGTATCCGCACCTCACCCTTGATCTGCATCTGTCGGATACGCAGTTCGACCTGATCGAGGGTAGCTATGATCTGGCGCTGCGCAATTCCATTCTGGAAGACAGCAGTCTGACGGCCCGCAAGTTGGCCGACGACACGCGTATTCTATGTGCTGCGCCAGTATATTTGGAGAAATACGGTACACCATCCGCACCGCGTGATCTTGCGGCGCACCGCCTGATCGCATTCAGGGACTTGGAGCCACGGGAGTTGGTCTCGTCCGATGGGACCCGTGCAGCATTCACCCCGCGAGAAGCGGCCTACCGGCTGATTTTAAATGACGGACTGACCCAGATGCGCGCAACGGTGAAGGGCGCAGGCATCTCAATCAATTCTTTCTGGGCAGTGCACAGCGAGTTGACCGAGGGAGCATTGGTGCGGGTCCTGCCTGATTACACACTCGCCGATAATCCGGCACTTTGGTTGATCTATCCAAAAAGCAACGTTGTTTCTGCAAAGGTCCGCGTCTTAATGGACTACCTGATCCAGCATATTGGCAGGTCAGCCGTGTGGGCGCGGTCCTAAACTCCTGACGACACTTTATATTGAAAAAGCGAATTCTGTTGTCTTATTGCGCAGGTTTATATGAATTATGCACAGCAATACTTGTGGACTCGAAAGCGACATGCTTGACCACGGAAAAGTTGGAACACGACATGACACAGAATTCACTTGAACGCGCACGTGCGGTCGAACGACCCACGCGGGAAGCGATGCTGCAAAGAGCCCCCGAGGTTCAGCAGTTTTGGCATCAAAACGACGCACTTTTTCAACAGGCCTGGAAAGAGTGGGAACAGAACAATGGCTTGATCTTGGACAGCTCGCTGTATGACAGCCGCCTGCGCTCGGCAATCGAACACGCTTGGAAAGACCCCACGACCGAAGGGGCTGTCAAAGACCTTTGGGAAGAGGTGTTTCCCGGTGTCTACAAAACACAGTTTTTCGACCGTGAACGCCTGTCTGTGTTGCGCGGCTACATGGACAAAGTCGCCGGCGCGGGCATCCCGCTACGCCCGCCTTATGGCATTTCCTTGAACCGACGCGGCGCGATGCTAGATCCACGCTCGGAAGGCCATCTTGGTGCCCCATCGTTTCAGACGTTCTACCGCGATCTGATGGATACCTACATGCGTCCCGTGTCGCGGCTTTTGTTCCCGGATGTGGTAGGTTACGATGGGCAGACTTTCGGGTTCTCGATCCAATGGCAATCGGACAAGGACACGTCACTGCGCCCGCATTCTGACGCATCATCGGTCACGTTGAACATCAATCTGAATTCGCCGGGCGAGAGTTTCTCAGGTTCTGCTGTCAGCTTCATTGACCCCGCATCACGACGCGTCGAAAAACTGTACTTCGAGCCAGGTACAGCCTTGATCCACCATGGCAGCGTTCCGCATGCGTCAGAGCCCATCACGGAAGGGCAACGCTCCAACTTTGTGCTGTGGATCTACGGCGAGAATGGTCAGATCCCGCATTCTGGGGTTGCACCCGTCGAGATTGATCCGCGTGTTCGGTGGTCCGTTCCAACCGATATGCCAGATGGTTTCGCGCCGTTCTGATCCAACTGTTTCCAGATGGATCGGTGTGTTTGAAAAGTGCGGCTGGGCGATAGAAGTGGCCTAGCCAGCATAGGGATAGTACCTTTATGGCATCTTCAGAAAATCTGGAAGCAGCCATTCATGCAAGTTGAAGTATCGGTGAAAGTGGGCTCGATGCGGAAGTTTCAAGGGTTGCCTGGGATTACTCTGCGAAATCAGGACATGGAAAAACGCCCGCACTTTCACAGACGGGCGTTTTCTCTAAAGGTGCTTACTTGATTGCGAGGATGTCGAAGTTGCTGACGTTTGCAACGACCCCTTCGTCCCAGCCACCTTCGATAAGCATGGAAGACTTCTCTTTCAACAAGCCCGCGACCTGGCCTGCAAAATGCGCTGTACGACCGGTCTCATCTGCAAAAATATCAAACAGGGCAAAGGCATTATCATCAATCTGCAATGCAACCCAGAACAATGTCTTTGGTTCTGTTTCAGCAACAATTTCACCTGCCGCAGTCAGTAGTTCAGCCAGTGCGGCGCTTTGCCCGGGAGCAGCGGTGAACGTGATATATGTTGCGGTGGTGGCGCTGTACAGATTTACCGGCGCTTTGGCCGACAGGACCGAAGAATTCTGGACGTTGGCCACAACGCCGTCATCCCAGCCTCCCGCAACCAAAGTGTTTGCGTTGTCGTTCAACGCCCCGGCGACTGCACCGGAAAAATGCGCGCGCCTTGCGGCCTCGTCCACGAAAATGTCAAAGATAGCGAGTGTATTCTCAGGTGCCTGCAAGGCGAACCAAAGCTCTGTTCCCGGCTCGGTATCTTTGACCAGCGGAGCAGCCGCTGAAAGGAATTGCGCGAGCGCCTCTGTTTGATTTTCGGCAGCAGTCATTTCGATGTAGCTTGCTTTATAATCCGTCATGGCTTGGTCCTGTGCGGTTGCAGTTGTGATCATCAGGGCGAGTGCGCTGAGCGCGGTGATAAGTTTGAATGTCATGGTCGTCTCCGTGGTTGGTGTGTCTGTACCGTTTGGCGCAGGCGGCGTTTTCCGGTGCAGCCTTTTTCTCCCACGTGATGCACAAACTCCAATTCCGGTTTTCTATTTAACGATAGTCATTGACTATGGACGTTCGCGCGACGACTCTGGCCACATGCGTGTTTCGAGATGCTGGAGCCTGAAAAAATGGAAATGAATCAAATTCGTTACTTCCTGGCGGTTTGCGAACATCGCAACTTCACTCATGCCGCCAGCGCTTCGAACGTCTCGCAGCCGTCCCTGACGACGGCGATCAAGAAGCTGGAAGAAGAGCTTGGCGGGCCCCTGTTCCTGCGGGATCGTGCAGGGTGTCGGCTCACACCCCTTGGGATGATTGTGCAGCCGAGGCTTGAAAAAGTGCATGATGAGGTGCGCGATGCAAAGGCGGAGGCAGTCCGCCACATCCGACTGGATCGCATTCCGATCACTATTGGGGTTGGTGAAACGATAGGACACAATAGTCTGTCCGAAGGGGTCGAACGTTTCCGCACGCGCTTGCCGCAGGCTGAAATTGAGCTGATCGTTGCTCCTCATGAAGCCCTGTTGTCCGGCTTGCAGGGGGGCCTGTTTGATTTGGCCGTGACTTCCGCCCAGGTCAGTCCCGACTTGTATCGAATAGACCCTCTCTATCGCGAAGGATATCGCGTCGTCGTGGCGGCAGGGCATCCAATGGCCGAAAACGAGACTGTGTCCCTGGAAATGTTGGCAGGCACAAACATGCTCGATCGCCCCAATTGCGAGATGCGGGAAGCCTTGCACAGGGCATGCGCCGATCATGGACACGCGTTATATGCAGCCTACCGTTCAAACCGTGTGGATTGGCTTTTGGCGCTTGCGCGAAAAGGGACTGGGGCTGTGGTGCTGCCAGCAACTGCGATCCCGGCCGAAGACACGCTTGTGTCACTGCCTATTGGGGATGTTGACATCGATCGCCAGGTGGTTGCCCTGCGATTTCGGCAGCAAGCATCCCGTCCCGAGGCTGATGCATTGGTCCGCGACCTGGCGCGTTGATGGCCACACGGATGCGCGGCTTCGGGTTCCTCCGAGCGGCCATTCGCTGCGCTGCTGAAATCTGGCAGGTATCGGCTCACTACTATCGTTTCGAAAGTGACGGAAGCATCCCGACGCACCGCCTCACCCACCC
This sequence comes from Stappiaceae bacterium, assembly GCA_039976075.1. Classification (GTDB taxonomy): domain Bacteria; phylum Pseudomonadota; class Alphaproteobacteria; order Rhizobiales; family Stappiaceae; genus JBDWFY01. The sequence continues at coordinate 599,142 of JBDWFY010000011.1, read as the reverse complement.
TATCATCGTCACTCTGATCACCTTGCCGGTGCCAGCATCGATAAGTCCAAGGCGCAAGTCATTGACAGTTCCTGATGGGTTGACGCTGATAGCCTCAGGACATTCCTTTCGGTGCGAGGTCGCCAATCGAACTCTCCGAAACATCACCCCGACGCCTGCGCTCGGTTTTTGCGGTTGCCGGAAGCGGCGTATCAAATTGATAGCTGGGGTCGGTCTGTTGCCGGTTCCAGATATCAAGCATTTCACGCCATGCGCCGATTAATGTGCGGGGTTGAGGCATGTCGTCCCTCACCTCCTGATGCAGATCCCGAAGATTGTAGCAAGGAACGCCTGCATACATGTGGTGTTCGGTGTGCCAGTTCATATGCCAGTACAAAAACTCGACAAATCGCGGCAACGTGATGGTCCGGGTGCTCTTGCGAAAATCCGAAACATTTTCCTGCAATCCGCAATGCTGTGGCAGAGAGACGAAATAGCTTAGCCAATTTGCGATAAAACTGAAGAAGGTGAAAATCAGCGGCAGGACCCATAGACCCGTTGCGATCGAGACAGCAATGACAGTCCCATGAAAGGCCAACTGGATGCGGGACCACCACATGGATTTGCGATGCTGATCGGGATGGTCAGCGTGCAATGCATTCAACCATTCATTGGCTGGAATTTCGTTCGATCCGGTTTTTCCAACTGCATCGAGGAAGGTAACCCAAACGGTTGACAGGAGACCGCCTTTCCCGAAAGTCCGTCCGGGAAGTGTAAGCACGTTGACTGTGAAGAGCTGAAGCAGGAAGGTTTTTCCAACTTTCGGATGGAGTGGCAATAAATTTTCCCGGTCACCATCCGGATGCAATGTGTAACGGTGGTGATAGGTATGGCTGCTTGCGTAATCAAACGGGTTCCACCAGCTCAGCAAGCTGAACAGGTAGAGGAACAGCTTGTTTAGCCCTTTGGTGCGAAACACCGTACCATGACCCAATTCGTGGGCGGCCGTCCCGCGAAAAAAAGTGCCGAAGGTGCCATGCGCAAACAGCGCTGTAAAAAAAAGGATCCAGGCTTCCTGTGCCCAGGCAATATAAACAGCTGCACCGGTCAGTACGAACAACCCCAGATGACCGCCGGCCTGAATCCAGCCCTTCAGGTCGCTGCTCTTGGAAAGCTCGCGAAACCGCTGCGGTTTAATGGCAGAGCGGTACCATTGGACATTCAAAGCCTCACGCGCTTCAGACAAGGGTGGATAGCTCATAGTGTGATCAGAACCTATTGCTACATTCATTCGCGGGAATTCAGGTTTGGAATCCCCGGGTAATCGCCGCCCAAGGCTTTGCAGGGTGCAGGCCTAGCGTCAATTCCGGCCTGATGGTTTCTATCTTTTCTCTCAAACCTGGCGTTTTTTATGTGATAGAATCTATCATTTAGAGGACTAAATGACTCGGATCACTCTGAAAGATGTCGCGGAACGCGCCGGTGTTGGCGTGGCAACGGTTGATCGCGTTCTCAATGAGCGCGCGCCGGTGTCCGCAGCCACGGCAGCCCGCGTTTTAGCGGCGGCGGAGGCTGTGAACTACCATGCTCATGGATTACTGCGACGCCGGATTGAGGAAATGGCACCGGCAAAAACCCTTGGATTTGTGCTGCAAAAGGAAAGCAAGTGGTTCTACCAGTCACTTGCCGATGAGTTGCGGAAGGCCGCACAAAACCTGCGCTCGATCCGCGCGAGTGTGGAAATCCTGTTCGTCGAATCCCTGTCGCCTGATGACCTGGTAAAGGCTGTCGGCCAACTGCAGGGTCGGGTCGATGCAATCGGTTTGGTCGCTGTGGATCATCCAAAGATAAATAAAGCCGTCGTTTCAAGCGCTCAAGCCGGCATCCCGGTTTTTGCACTTCTCAGCCCTCTCAGTGCGCCGGAGATTGCAGGATATGTCGGCATTGACGGACGCAAGGCCGGACGCACCGCCGGGTGGGCGATGTCAAAACTGATGCAGGCATCGGGATCGGTTGGTATCCTGATTGGCTCGCACCGATATCTGGGCCACGAAGCGTTGGAGGTGGGGTTTCGCAGTTATCTGCGCGAGTACGCCCCGGATATCGGGCTCCGGGATTCTGTTGTCTACCTGGATGATACCGCGGTTGCGTATGAGGCTGCTGCCGAAATTCTTCGTGTCGCCCCGGATTTGAACGGACTCTATCATTGCGGAGGCGGTGTCCGAGGGGCCGTGAAAGCATTGGAGGAAGCCGGTCGTGCACATGAAATCTCCTACGTTTGTCACGAACAGAGCCCAACTGCTGTTCAAGGTCTGCTTGAGGGGACCGTCGATCTCGTGATCGCCAGCCCGGTCGCGGAGATAGCAACGAAAGCGACGCGGGCCATGGCACGGGCGATCGGCGGCGAAGCCTCGACCCCGGCCGAAATGGTTGCGGAATTTCACGTGACTACACCTGAAAACTGTTAGTCGAACGCAATTGGATTGGGCTCAAAGGAGCCACTCGCCACAACGTACGCAACAGGGCTTTCAATGATCGACGCGTGATTGGCAGCCGTGCGGAACCAAGGGAACTTTCCTCCACCCATGTCTTGTATGGTTGGAGTGAGATTTCTATATCGCTGATATGTTTCGTATGCTTTTCAGTGCCTTATTCAGCCTTTCCGGTCCGCTCGTTGCCCAGGCGGAGGATTTTGAGAGTCTCGCCAGACAGGCGGCCTCTGCGACCCCCAATTATGCTCTTGGTGTTGCCTATGTCAGAGGCACCGAACCGCCCAAGGCCCTGACGTTTGGACCGGTGCACAAGTCCAGTGACACAGCTGTCTCAGCCGATGCCGCCTGGCATATAGGGTCGATCAGCAAGTCTTTCACGGCCAGCTTGATCATGCGGCTCGTGGAACGCAACGAACTTTCTCTCGACACCCCTATCGCCCACTATCTCCCGGCAGACCAGGCAGAAATGCACGCAGACTGGCAGGCAGTGACGCTGCGTTTGTTGCTCTCCCACACAGCAGGCCTGCACACCAATGCACCCCGATCGACATTGCTCAATCGTACCGCGGAAGATCTTCATACCGTGCGGCGTGAAGTGCTGGAGAAGATGTGGCACACGCCCCTCACCGGCGTCTCGGGAACCTACACCTATTCAAACCTTGGCTATGTGCTGGCGGGGTTCGTCGCAGAAGAGGTGACCGGTAAGACCTGGGAACACCTCATCCGGACTGAAATTGCCGATACGCTTGGGCTGACTTCATTGGGCTTTGGACCGCCGAGCGAACCGGGTGCCCCTTGGGGCCACCAGAATTTTATCCTGTTCAATCGCCCCATTTCGCCAGATGCGGAGGGATCAGACAATCCCCCCTGGCTGGGACCTGCGGGCACTATTCATCTAAGTCTCGCTGACCTCGTGCGCTGGGGCCAGGCTCATCTGGCTGCATGCAAGGGACAGAGGCCTCTTTTCCTGTCTGCGGACAGCTGTGCTGAAATGCAAACCGTGGTGTCTGAAGATTATGGCCTGGGCTGGGTCGTCATTGACACAGGCGACGGTGCGCCCAACAGGTGGCACAACGGTTCAAACTCCATGTGGTATGCCATGCTGATGCTGATGCCGGAGCAGGATCTGGTCGTCGCAGCAACCACCAATGTTTTTGACGCCAAACGGATCGATCAACTGGTGGACGCCATTCGCGCAGTGTTGGTTGCGGACATCAATCAACCATCTCACTCTGAGTGATCAGGACAAACTCTGGCGACGGTTAGGCCAGGCCTTTGATTTAACGCAGATCCTTATCGAGGCGTACGGACGAAGCCGTCGTTGGCTTTGTACCGGAAACGCGCGTATGCTCTCCACTATCGTTAGCCTGCCAACCGAACCGCCTAACGGTTTCTACAGTGATGGACTCTGAACGTCTGAATTTGGATGCGTCGGCGAGCCGAACAATGAATGTGACCTATCGACGAGGAACAAAAGACGATTGCCAGAAAATCTCAGAGCTGGATTACATAGCGTCGGAAGGAGCGATTGAGTACCTTTTTCATGATTTGGTACCCAATATGTCAGCAATTCAGGTTGTGAATAATGGCCTGGCGCAAGATGTCTATCCACACTCATTTCGAAGCACTATTGTGGCTGAAATTGAAAAACAGGTTGTTGGAATGACGTTGTCATATCCGGCAAAACTGCATAGAATAACCCAAGAGTTAAAAGCTTTTTTACCCAAGGAACGTTTGGAACATTTCGAAGATTTTTATTCTTCCAGAGTTGATGGGAGTTATTTACTGGATGCTCTCTGTGTTTTTGAAAAACATCGGAAAAAAGGTATCGGAAAATCTCTCCTCATAAAAACAATGAACAAAGCCCGGGACGAAGGGTACAATGAACTAAGTCTAATTGTATTTTCTGATAATCAAAACGCTATCAACTTCTATAAGACCAACGCATTCGAGACCGTTAAATCGATTAAATTGTTACCTCATCAATTACTCCCGCATGAGGGAGGTTGCATGCTGATGAAGCGTGCATTGTGAAAGAGATTATGACACGGCCATGTGCTACCCGAGCATCGGACCGCGCGTTGCTGACACGCGATGCTTTGTTTTTGACGTTGAGCATTTGCAGTAAAGTGTGAAGTGCTCAGCAACATCACAAGCGGTACCTGGCGCTCCCGGTCAGACCCGGACAACACTGGCGAAGTTGATCTAACTGTATAATGTCATTGCTAGGCAGGGAACACCTTGCGTATCGATAGTAATCAACAATAATCGAATGGGGAGAGACGATGTCTAAAAGATCACTGAATAATGTTTTTTTGAATTCGGTTGTTGTCAGCCTGACATTGATGGCCGCACCGACCCTCGCCTCAGCTCAAGATGCGGGTGCGCCTCAGTTGGGGAACCTCGAAAGCCTCTATCCTGGAAAAGCCTACTCGCCTTATGCCAAGCGATCGTTTCCCAGCAATGTCTATTGGGGAGAAACGCATGTGCACACAGGTCTGTCCCTGGATGCAGGGTTGTTCGGGAATACAACAGGCCCGGACACTGCCTATCGCCTCGCCCGTGGCGAAGAGATTATAACGTCGACCGGTCAACCTCTGAAACTCAGCAGGCCGCTGGACTTTCTGGTCATCACCGATCACTCTGACCTGATGGGCATTGCGACGGACATTCAGAGTGGTGCGCCAAACATCCTTGCAAATCCAAAGGGTAAAGAATGGGCGGAGGGCTTCGCGAAAGGCGGAGAAGCTGCGGGCAAGGCTGCGTTCGATCTGATTGGCAATTTCTCGCAAGGAACAGTCCCGGAGGAATTGATGGAAGCGTATAGTCCCGGGTCGCCGATATATAATGGTGTCTGGGAAAAGATCATTGATGCAGCCGAACGCTTCAACGAGCCCCATCGGTTCACGGCCTTTATCGGCTATGAGTGGACATCCGTTCCAAAAGGTTTCAACCTGCACCGCAACGTTATCTTGCGCGACGGTGGAATCCGGGCACGGCAAGTGACGCCGCTGACCACTCAGGCGCCGTTGGGAACGACGGACCCGCTGGACCTTTACCAGTGGCTCGCTGACTACGAGGCGAATACGGGTGGTCAGGCATTGGCCATTTCCCACAACGGCAACCTGTCAAATGGGTGGATGTTCCCCGTTGAAACCACCTATGCCGGTGGTGTGGTTGACAAGGATTATGTGGAACTGAGAGCCAGGTGGGAACCGCTCTACGAAGTCACGCAGATCAAGGGCGACGGTGAAACGCATCCGGCACTATCCCCTGACGATGAGTTCGCAGACTACGGCACCTGGGATGTTGCGAACCTGGATATCACTGAGCTCAAAACGCCGGATATGCTACCGCGTGAATATGCCCGAGAGGCGCTGAAGAACGGATTGATGCTTGAAGAGAAGTTTGGCACCAACCCCTACAAGTTCGGGATGGTCGGGGCGACCGACACACATACGTCACTGCCAACCGCAGAAGAGGAAAACTTCTTCGGCAAATCCACCAGTGTCGAGCCGTCGGCCACACGTATTGAACACCCGTTTGTCAAATCGTCGCTCGGCGCTATTGAAGGCGATATGTTGCTTGCCTCGGGCTACCAAGGAATATGGGCAACGGAAAATACCCGCGCGGCTCTGTTTGACGCGATGGAACGCAAGGAGACCTACGCGACCACGGGTACGCGCATGGCTGTACGTTTCTTTGGCGGCTGGGAATTTGACGATAATGACCTGCGCAGCCGCCAGCCTGCCTTCATCGGTTACGAAAAAGGTGTGCCAATGGGCGGAGACCTGACAAACGCACCCGAAGGCAAAGCGCCGACATTCATGGCCCTTGCCTTGCGAGATCCTATCGGCGCAAACCTTGACCGCGTTCAAATCGTCAAAGGCTGGATGGACGCAGAAGGCGCCCTGCATGAAAAAGTGTACGATGTTGCATGGTCCGGAGACCGGCAACCTGATGCCAACGGCAAGTTGCCACCTGTGGGCAACACGGTCGACATCAAGGCGGCGAACTGGACCAACACGATTGGTGCATCCGAGTTGATTTCGGTTTGGACCGATCCCGATTTCGATGCCGACGAAAGTGCATTTTACTATGTCCGGGTGATTGAAATTCCGACACCTCGTTGGGTTTTGTACGACCAACTGCGCCTCGGCGCCGAACTTCCCGAGGGTATAGAATTGATCCATCAGGAACGCGCCTACACATCGCCGATCTGGTATTCACCCTCCTGACAATCTGCCTGGTCGGGGCGGCTGCGGCGACCCCGGCCAGGCGTTTACTCACTGCCACCGTGAGAGGCACCTTCGGTTTTGCCACCTTTTTCTCTCGAGATGTGCTTCGCTTGAGACCTAAATAGCGGAAATGTCCCAGGTTGATTGTTTCTTTCTTACGGCAGCCCTTGCTGCATTTTTTTGTGATCGGAACAGGGCTGTTTGCTCTGTATTCCCTGGTGGAAGAGACGCCGCCAACACCTGATCGTCCGACCATCACGGTGTCCATACAAGATGCAAAATGGCTTGCTTCTCAATTCAAGGCAGCGCGGAGCCGACCTCCATCGGAAAAGGAGCTGGAGGCGGTTGTCGACGCTTTCGTGCGCGAGGAAATCTACGTCCGCGAAGCTTTGGCGCTGGGTTTGGATCAGGGCGATACAGTTGTACGCAAACGTCTGAGCCAAAAAATGGAATTTCTGACCGAAGCCGGCGCAGAGGCATCACTGGTGGATGATGCCGTGCTGAAGTCGTACTTCAAGGAAAATGCAGGCAACTATACCAGCGCGGCGCGCATCGCATTCTCGCAAATCCTGCTGCCTGAGCCCATCCAGGACTCCATGTCTGCGATACGCGCCGATCTTGCGGCAGGCAAAGACTTCACCCAGCTTGGGGCCAGATCCCTTTTGCCTCCAGTGGTGTCGCCCATAACGGCTCCGGCGGTTGATGGTGCCTTTGGGCAGGGTGTCTTTGATCGGATTGTAGAGTTGGAACCCGGCAAATGGAGCGGTCCGGTCACATCCGGATATGGTCAACACCTTGTGCGCCTTGAATTAATTGAACCTGGGGTCCTGCCCCCCTATGAGACTTTGCGCGACCGAATTGAAAAAGACTGGCGTCGCGGCAAAGCAGAACAATTGCGCTTTGAACGGTTTGAACAGCTTCGAAATCAATACGATATTGAGATGCCTGACTTGTCGCAGGCCCTTTCACAATGAAGCATTTCGTTACAGCGCTGTTGGCCGGCCTGATCGGACTTGTGCTGGCCACGTCTTGCCACAGCCATGCACTTGAACCGGGATATCTTGAGATTGTGCCGTTCGAAAATGAGCGATGGCAGGTTACCTGGCGCAAGCCGCAGGTCAGCGGACGCGCAATGGAAATTGACGCAGTACTTCCCGACGGTTGCAATCCACGTCGAGGTGCCGGGTCCCGATTTGATGGTCGCGCTTATGTAAGCGGCTGGATCATGCGATGTGAGCCCTCCATCTGGGAGGGGAAGGTTTTTATCGACGGGCTGGAGAGCACAGCCACCGACGTTCTCGTTCGCTTCGTTCCTGAGCCAGGGGCAACCGCCACAACACTGCGACTGACGCCTGATGCACCGGCAGCCGATCTACCGGCAGCGCAGACAGCCTGGACGATACTATCAAGTTACATCACGCTCGGGGTCGATCATATTCTGGGTGGCATTGATCATCTCCTGTTTATCTTTGCTCTGATTTTGCTCATACCCGACCGACGCAATCTGATTTGGGCAATCACGGCCTTCACGGTGTCCCATAGCATCACCCTGGTATTATCCACTTTGGGATGGATATCGCTGCCAACGCCTCCGGTCGAAGCAGTGATCGCCCTCTCGATTGCCTTCCTGGCCGTAGAAGTCGTGAACAAAAACAACAATCACAAAACCATGATGCAGCGATATCCGTGGTTGGTGGCGTTTGCATTTGGTCTGTTGCACGGGCTGGGATTCGCGAGTGCTCTGCAGGAAATTGGGTTACCTCAGACCGAAATTCCACTCGCGCTCCTGGCGTTCAATCTGGGGATAGAAGCCGGACAGCTGATGTTTGTCGCCTGCTTCCTGGTCGCGGCGTTCATCATTGAAAAAACGAAAATAGCAAAAACGTTTCCCGGTTCATTGTTTGAGAAGGCTGGGACTTCGTTGGCGGGATACATGATTGGCAGCCTCGCTGCCTACTGGACCATCGAGCGTGTCGCCGCCTTTTTCATCTGACTTGGAACCATCCACATTTCACTCAGACATCGAAACGTTTGCAGATCGTACCGTCCGGTGTTCGATAGGTCCGAAAACCGATGGCCTCGTAATATGCCAGTGCTTCGGGATTTGTCGCCGCTATGGATGCATCAATGTGCTGCAAGCCAGCGTCGCCTGCTGCCAATCGGGTCACATCGAAAAGCCTGCGGCCCACGCCGCGCCGAGCAGCTGACGGCCTTATGTGGGTACCAATGATACCCCACCCCGGTTCGACGCCCCATTGATTGCCATCCCTCGCTCTTGTCAAAGATTGAAAGCCCAGGATTACGTCATCGTCTTCAGCGACAGAGCAGCAAATTTTATCTGGATGGTTGATATAGTACGCTCGTACGAAGTCCTCATCATCAGGACGTGTTCTCTTTCCTGAGGCAGTCAATTCTCGGAGAAACGAGCTCATCTGTTCCACATCTTCGGAAGTGCCGTCCCTCACTATCATTATTGTTTTCTCCAATCTGTCGCCGAGACGATGTAAAGGGATTGTCGACGAAAGCAAGAACGCAAACGCGACCATGTCGCCAAAGCTGTCATTCGTTCGCTAAGCAGCATCTGTCATATTGGGCTCATTTCAGTTATTCGTCACAGGACATACCAACGTCCTCTCAGGGTCATCTCTTCCCCCAGCAGGCGCGCTGTCAAAGAACCGTGACCATCCCTGTATAAAATTTAAGGCGATTTTATCTGGCAATCCCGCTGCCCTGTCTGACAGATTGTAACGACCGCTATCGCACTGCCGCGCAAAACTCAGGACCGTTTTTGACTGGGTGGGAGCGCCGCCACAATGTCCGTCCTCGCGGCATTTCCAGAGACCATCGTACGTTTGCGCTTCATTCCGCTTCGAGTTTCCCTCCCCGCTTTACCATGACCTTTCTGCATGACCCCTTTCCATTGCAATATTTAATGCGTGGGCTGCAGCGTTTCGTGGACTTTGGCCAGCAGTAAATTCTATTCAAGGCTTCAATGGCGCGGACAGGTTTCCTGCAATCTGTCCAGCTGAGATCCTTCAGCACGACCTTAGGCACGCCCCCTTTTGGGCTGATCTTGCGAACAGACTTTGTCAGATCGCCGGTTTTCGCGCGGTTCGCCTTGATTCGACCGGCCCGACGGAGGGCGTCGCCGATGCATGTGTTATATGCGCGCACTTCTTCCTGATATTGGCGAAACGCTTTTCGCGATATGGAAAGCGCCTCGGCCTGTCCGGGGACAGATATCTCCACTGCGGTAAAAGCGATCAGACCGGCCATCAGCGCCATTGTTCCCTTTCGCAAGAATGATGCAGGCATTGTCATTGGTTTTCTCCTTGGGTGTCGATTGGCTTTTGACTGTCTGCATTGTCGCAGACCGGCGCGCATTATCTGATGAGGTCAATCCCTCAATTGTCCCGATTGCCCTGCATCCTTTACCCGGTGCACAAGAAGAAACCGGCCCTCTCTAAAAGAGCCGGTTTCTTTGCAGTGGAGCGTCTATGTCCTTGGTTACAGTCCTAGAAAGGCAAAACAAATTTCACCACGCCCTTGCCCACCTTGCAGGCTTTGCCGCGGCACTTGCTGAAGGCTTTGTTGATCAGTTTTGTCTGCCCCTGGCTTACACGTTTATGGGTGCGGTGAATCAACCTTCCCGGCTGCGTCTTTGTCAGCATTCGCGTGCCCTGCCTCTCCAAAGCCCCTGTCGCACGCGTCAGACCTTGTGTACCTCTGCTTCCGGTCCGTCCGACAGTTCTTAAAACGGTACCACCGGCTCTGGAAAACCCACTGCTCTTTTGTGATACGTGGCCCATTTCGTGACCAAGTTTCTCGAGTCGCTTGAAGCCTTTGCCAAAGGCTTTTGTGCCGGTTTTTGCTTTCTTGGAGATGCTGGCTGCTTCGGCGGGGTTAGGGTTTGCAATCTCAACGGCGCTGAAGGCCATGGTGGTTGCAACAAGAGCGAGCGCTGCGGTCTTTGCGATTTTTGTGACGTTGATCATCGGTTCGGTTCCTTCTTTCGGTATGTGCGTTTCGATGAAAGAAGGATCACAAATCGGAGGCCGGTTTCCCATGAGGTGAACACCTCAATTGGCGAACGTCGCCCGTAAATAGTTATAAATATCTGATATTATTGATGAATTACGGAATCTTTGTCAGTTTTCACCGACTTGCAGGCCGTTTATGGCGAAAACCGAGCCGTATTTTTTGCGGGAGCGAATGGCAAGTTCGGCACCTGCATGTCCGGCAAGCTCCTCAACACTGGCAAGACCGAGCCCCTCCCCGGTCTCATTACCCGCATGTCCGCCACGCTGATATTTTGCACGGATCGCAATCTGCTCCGCCTCATCCAGGCCGGGGCCCGTGTCCCAGACCTCCACATTGCAGTGTCCGTTTCGTATCCGGGCACCGACAACGATGCCGCCTGTCTGTGTGTAACGGATCGCATTTGAGACGAGATTAGACGTCATGCGGATAAGCGGGACCGGTTCCACCAGGACCGATACACTGGTCGGCATCACGGTAAAGCGCAGCCCCTTCGCAGCCGCCTCGTCGGCAAACATGCGTTCTATGTTGTCAAAGATCAGCTGCAGCGACAGGGCATCCGGTTGCGGTGCGATCTCGTGCGGATTGTCCAGAGAGGCCTCGTTCCCGGGCATTTGCAGATCTTTAGGTCTGCTTTCGGCGAGCGTGGTGTCCAGAATACCGTCAAGGTAATCCAGCCCGGCCCCCAGTTTGTCGCCAAGATCCGGCGCCTGATCGCGCGCCTCATTCAAAGCCAGCCGAAGCGATGTGAGCGGCTGACGCAGGTCATGGCTGGTCATGCTCAGCTTTTCCCGCCGCTGTTCCGCAAGCCGCCGTGCGCTGTCCAGATCGTCACGAGCCTTGAGCAATCTGTCGCTGATTTCCAAGCGCTCTTTGGAGACCTGAAGCTCCGCCCGCACCGCTTCATCGCGTTCCCGCCTCAACGCAAATGTCTGTATCACAATCGCAATGGCAAAGACTGTTCCATCCAGGAGTTGCGCAGCGACCGTGAACTGGGTGACGATGTAGTGCCCGTCATAGAAGATTGCGTAGACACCGAAAACACCGACCCCGACATACGCAAACAGGATGGCAACCCCGAGAGCGAAAAACCACGACCCCGGCTTGCCGTCGCGCACGCTCACATAGGCGGAATAGGCACAGGTCGCCGCGAAAACGAGAGATATGGCCAAAGCCAGATCGGCAAACCGGTGCCAGTCGACGACCTTCTCCAGCACCGTCAATATGACAGCAAGGCCGATCAGCCCCAAAATGAAACGATGCAGGTTGGGATAAAACTGTCTTGTTCCCATAAACGCCATAACGAATATCAGGTAGGCAATGACAATGGCTGCCTGATAGGGACGGGTCAGTTCCAAAAGAAGTGTCGGGTTATCTGTGAGAATGAACTGACCAAGATAACCGCGCGAATAGAAATAAAAACTGACCAACATAAAATAGAACAAGGCATACCAGCGCGCCGGTCTGGAATTGAGCAGCAGTGAAAACGCGATGAAAAAGAAAACGAAGGTGAGACCGGCACCGAAATACGCCGCATCCCAGATTGTATCGGCAATACGCTGGCTGTCAAAGGTGGTTTCCGGCACCAGCCGGATGCGCATGATGCCGGGAATGCCGCCCCATACGAGTTCGGCCCAAAGTTGCACGGATGCGCCCGGATCAATGACAATGGGCGAGGACGCAAAGAAAACATCCCCGCTCTCCCGGTTCTTGAACGGCACGTAGGGATATTCTGCGGTAAGAACCCGTCTGACGACGCCATCCCGGACCGTATAGAACCGGAATCCCGACGTAAAAGTGAGCCGGGTATCGAGCCGCCAGATCCCCTGTTCTTTGCCTTTGTTGGAAAGGGTTACGTACACCCAGCTTCCGTCTGCGACGGCGCCTTCACCGACAGGCTCGGACGGGCTTTGGGTGTGAGCGGCAAGCGCTTTGGCTCGATCCTCGGCGTTGCTGAGGTCAAAAGACGCATCCGCCACCGGAACCATATGAGAGAATATGTTGTCAAAAGCAGCACCGGGTTCCACCTTGACAACGCCTGCGACGCCCTCTTTCGGAAACAGCCCAACAAAAAGGACGAGGAAGACATAAAGACCCAGGAGGCGTACCCCTGCCGCCGTCCTGCTGACAGCTCCGTTCAGGTTATCCATATAAGCGCCTTCATTCCCGCCTGCCTGTCCGCATCCAGCTACCTTCATTTGACTCCTGTGATCTTATTGTTGCTTCTCTCCATCGTCATGAGGAAAACGCCTCATTTTTAAGGGGATGGTCCCGATACGGTTTGAATGATCGGTTGAGTTCTGTCCTCTGCGGGGTCCTCTTGTTTCAGCAGCCAAACAGCAATATCGTTGATGCAACGACAAGTCTCAAGCTGGGGTGTGGACACAGTAAAGGTAATTGCCTTGGCGATAGGGATACGCGTTAGAATAAAGACTTGGGGCACTTCATCGGATAGAGCACTATGACAAAATCGGGAAAGACAGTTGTGATTGCCGATGATCACGCGCTCGTTCGAAATGGGCTGCGCGACATACTGGAGAGCCTGGATGAGGTTGAAGTCGTCGGCGAAGCGGAAAACGGCATTGAGGCAATCTCGCTTGGAAAACACTTCCGGCCCAGCCTGATGACACTTGATGCGGGCATGCCGCTTTGCAAGGGCATGGAAGTTTACGGAGAAATCAGAAGATGGTCGCCGGATACGAAAATTGCGGTCGTCACAGGCTTTACGGCGGTGGGAAGTCTTGCAGACTGGATTGCTGCGGGTGTTGACGGCCTTTTCCTGAAAAGTTGCGCGCCGGAGGAAATGAAGACCGGGTTCGATCTCATCCTCCGTGGCGGCGGCTATGTCGAAAAGCAGATTCTATCTCTGCTTGAGGAAACCCCCGAGGATGAAGCCCTCACCCCGCGCGAACGGCAGATTCTGCATCTGGTTGCCGAGGGCAACTCCAACGCCGAGATTGCAGAACGCCTCTCCATAAGTCCCAAAACAGTCGACAATCATCGCACTAGGCTGATGTCAAAACTCAACGTCCATTCCGTCGCACAGCTCCTCGCCCATGCACTCAAGGAAGGCTTGCTTGACAGCGCCAGCCAATCCTGATCGTGCGGCGAAGCAATGTCCGCTCAGCGGGACTTTACTGCCGTTTACTGCGGCTGCGCCAATGGCCGCATATTGAAAAAGTTCGATTGAGGCATATGAACTACCATTCAATAACCACGTAAAAAGTTGAAGCGGTTTTTCATCTGGTCGTGAGAGCCATTCAGCATGCAGTCCAAATTATGAATAAATAAATCTGCAATCAGCTCATTTTCATGACTAACGGTGCTGGCAGAATGCGGGCTGATCAAGACATTAGGAAGAGTCCAGAGTGGGCTTTCAGCTGGTAGTGGCTCGACTGTGGCAACATCAAGTGCAGCAAATCCCAAATGCTTTGACTTTAGTTCATCAATCATCGCCTCTTCATCGACCACTTGGCCGCGCGCGATGTTAATGAGCACACAGCCGGGCTTCATCGCCTTGAGCAAAGTTCTATCTATTATTTTTTCGGTTTCTGGCGTGTGTGGGATGCAAAGAACAACAACGTCGCTTTCCGCAAAGACGTCGGCCATGTCTTCTCGTCGAAATACGCGGTCGTAGCCAAGGCGTTCTCCTCCAGTTTTAGTAAGGCTTCGGCTCATTGCAGCGATATTCATACCAAAATCTTTGCAGCGTGCCGCCACACGGTGACCTACTTCGCCAGCACCAATAATGGCCACAGTCTTACCAACCAAACTCTCACCGCAGTATCGCTGCCATCGGTGATTGACCTGTTCTGCCTGCAAGTAGCTGTGTCGTTTTATGTGATTTAGAATAACCATCATCGCAAATTCGGACAATGGGACGGCATGGATACCCTTAGCCGTCGTCACCACAATGTTTGACGATTCGAAGTTGAGCGCTTCGATCAGATTGCCGACACCAGAACTGGTTGTCTGCACCCATTTGAGATTTGGAAACCAAGACAGGTCGTGGCTGGGCAACATCGACAGCGGGGGTATGTCCCATAGAAAGTCGGCTTTGGCTAAATGCGCCAGCCAACGGTCGTTTTGGGCACCAGTCCGTTTGTAGCCATCCTCGCCTTTGTGATCTGCGGTATAGCGCTGTGGCGGAAGCAGGTCCGGCTCGTGGATAACATTAACGCGCCCTTTGAAAGCTGCTCTAATCCGGTCGACCTGAGCCTGTTCAAGCGGTGTCGAGATGAACGCTTGTAATGTCATTCCATTTGGTTCCTGCTTTCAGGCTTCGGATATTATGCTGCTATAAACAGCCTATCGACCACACACTTAACGCGTTTGAATGGGATCGAAGGTCGTGCCCACGAACGAAACATTAGAGCGCATCCCGTAAAGGTTGTTACACTTTTACGATAAGGATATGCATTAAAACAAAGGCTTGGAGCATTTCACACGATCCAACGATCGCGAGAATTGCTCTAGTAGCCACGGACAGCGTCTGCGACGTCCGGGCAGGTGCCTGTCGCTTCGAAGATTTTGAGGTTCTCAGCAATCAGGCTTCCCCCGGTTTCGGCGTCGATACGCGAAGCGATATGCGGCGTCACCGTTATTGCCGGATGGGTCCAGAATGGGTGCTCCGATGGTAGGGGTTCTGTGTGGAATACGTCCAAGGTTGCCTGCTTTAGGTGTCCTTTGTCCAGACTGGTCAGCAGATCATCGTCGACCAAATGCGGGCCCCGCGCGCAATTGATGACGCAAGCGCCTGCCGGCAACTTGGCAAATAGATTTCTGTTCAATATTCCTGTTGTTGCCACTGTCAGCGGCAAAAGGTTCACGAGTATTTCACACCCGTCCAGGAATGGCGTTAGCGCCTCTTCACCTGTGAATGTTTCGACACCTTCAATTGCCTTCGGCGATTTCGACCAACCGCGTGTTGCAAATCCGATTTGCGATAAAACGCGTGCTGCAGCAGCGCCAAGATTGCCAAGCCCCATCACGCCTACGACCCGCATGGGTGCCACCGGAACCACAATTGAATGCCAGTCCCGCTCTGCCTGCGCTTGAAGTTGGCGTGGCATGTCGCGATGGTGACGCAGGACATGAAGCGCGACATATTCCTGCATCCGTTGTGTCAAATCTTGCCCCACGGTCCGTATGATTGGCACACCCTGCGGCAGCTCAGGGTCAGCAAGCACATGATCGATACCGGCTCCGACCGAAACGATGGCCTTCAAATTTGGGAATTTGGCAATATCACCTGTACGGGGACGCCAGACCACAGCGTAACTGACCTTGCCCAGATCAGAGACTTCATCCATTGACGCAATGTCCCAATCTGGAAGCAGGCGCTGCAAAAGCTCTACCCACCATGTGGTGTTTTCTTGTGATGGCAGGTAAACGGCGACTGTCATGAGGAGGATCCTTTCTGCAATCTGGATCAGCCGGCCGTACGGTCTTTGACCATTGCGGTTGCACCTGACATTTCGCCAAGGTGGGTGCCCGCAGTGATCTTCGCTTCGCCTATGCGACCCCTTTCTGTCTTCTCCTCGCCAAGCGCCAACACATCATCCAGATCCTCCGGCGCGATGAAGAGGACACCTGAGTCATCCGCCAGCACGGCATACCCAGGTAGAACCGCGGCACCCGCAATAGAGACAGGCACGTTGAAACCACCACCAGTATTATAGAGTCGGGTGGTGACTGGCGAGGGCCCGCGAGACCACATCGCGAAGTCCTGTTCCGCAATCTCGGCGGTGTCGGTGTGTGGTCCATCAACGCAGGCACCCGACAGCCCCATCAGTGATGCCATTCGGGTGACGCCTCCCCCCCAACAGGCATACTTTCTGTCGCCCAGCCGATCCACAGCGATAAAATAACCAGGACCTACCTCGCTAAGGCAATGGTGCAACAATGTGCTGTCCAACCCCGGAATTGCCAACGTCGCGACCGTTGCGGCAACGACCTTGCCGGGCAGGACCGGCTGAACCGCGGGGGCTGCGAAGCCGTAGTGATAGGAATGTCCGATCGTTGCCGTCTCAAGCTTAGCGAGACGGTCCAATTTGTCTTGCGGCAAGAGCGCGGGCATTGGATTTAGTTTGTAGATCAAGTTACTCATTTTCTGTCCTGTCACTCGGGGCCAAGAATCAAGTCGGGCAAGAATGTCGCAATTTGCGGTACATAGGTCAGCAACACCAGCACACCAACGAGTGGTACCAGCATTGGCAGTACAGCCATGGTCACCTTCTCGAACCGAACTCGACCAACTTCGGAGACGATATAGAGCCCAATACCCATGGGGGGCGTGGCTATGCCGATGAGAAGGCCTAACTGCATTATTATTCCAAAATGCACGCGGTCGATTCCATAGGCGTCGATTACTGGAAGAAGCGTTGGAACGAGGATCAGCTTTGCCGGGACACCTTCAACAACGCAGCCTACGAGGATGATGAACACCAACAAAAGCGCGAGAAATACATTCTTGCTATCTGTCAGTGCGAAAATTGCTTCGGCCAACTTCTGTGGTGTCTGATCAATAGCAAGAAGCCAGCCCATTGCGATGGAAAAGGCGATAATTATCATGATGACCGCAGTCATCATGGCACTGTCGGTCAGCGCTTGGAAGAATTTGCTCAGAGTAAGTTCCCGGTACCAGACACCGAGTGCAATGCAATAAAGGCAAGCAAGCACGCCGGCCTCGGTTGCAGTTACCAAGCCGAACATGATCGAACCCAGAATGATTGCGGGCGCCAACAACGCTAGGAATCCGTGCTTGGCGCTGCCCGCAACCTCACGCGTCGTTGCGCGGGGTTGGGTCGGAAAGTCACGGAACTGTGCAACAATACGGACGTAGGTCATCAGGGCGAGGCCAACAACAATGCCGGGGATTAGACCTGCGAGAAACATCCTTTCAATGGATTGTTGTGCGAGAAATGCATAGAGAACCAGGCCGATCGAAGGCGGAATCAAAGGACCGATGACGGAAGATGCAACTGTGATCGCCGCTGCGAAGTCGGGCTTGTATCCGCGTTCGCGCATCGCCTTGATTTCTATTGCCCCCAGGCCAGCGCAGTCGGCTACGGCAGCGCCCGAAATTCCGGCAAAGATCATTGAACTGAGGATGTTGACTTGGGCCAATCCTGCACGCAGATGACCGACCAACGCATTTGCAAAAGCGAAGATACGTTCGGTAACACCGGTGACGTTCATCAGGTTGCCGGCCATAATGAAAAACGGCACGGCCGTCAGCGACGCTTTGTTCACGCCTTCAAGCATCTGCTGTGGAATGATCTGAAGAAACGTAGAAAATTCTGACGTGGCAAATGTGACCAGTGCGGCAACACCGATAGCGATGGAGATGGGGACCCGCAGGAGGATCAAAACCATGAAACTGCTAAAGAGCGTGTAAGCCATGTCTCAGATCTCTGGGTGATGTTCGGTGATGTTTTCGGGCAAACCGACCAACATCTTGCATAGATCAACTAGCGCTGAGACCATGATGAGAGCTGCCGAAATAAACAGCGGGATCGAAAGTGCCTGACGGAACAGTTCATCCCCTCCTGGCAGGATCGCTCCATCCACAAACCCGCGTGAGGTGGCCAACACCGTCGGCATTTGCTGTATCAGCACGCCGCAGATCGCCAAGGCCGATAAATCGGAAACCAATCTTGTAATTGGATAGCCATAGCGACCCATATGGTTGGCCAGAAAATCGATCCGAACGTCCTTGAGCCTGACAAAGATCGCGAAAAAGCCAAAGAAAGACAGCCAAACGAAAAACACCATCGTCCAAGGCCAAATCCAGTAGGCCGAGAATCCAAACGGGCGGCCGACTATAGTGACAGCCGTCAGACCCAGCATGACTAGAAGGCAGATGTTGCAGATCCACTGGAACACACCACCTAAGCCCCAGGTGAACCGGTCCGCCGCAAGAAGGGCGCTTTGAAAAGCGCCCTTCGGTTTGATGTCCCGGAATGCGATCATTCGGTGCGGGCGGCTTCGACCGCCTCAAGGAAACCTTCAGGCAGCTCACCCTTCGCAGCCAGTTCTTCGTAAAAGCCCTGCATCTTTTCCACAAATGGCCCGGTGTCGATTTCCGTGTAAGTGGCACCGTTCGCAGTCATGTCCTTGATGCTTTCGTCTGCGACCGCACCCATGATCTCCCGCGAATATGAACCCGCTTCGTTATAGGCGCGCAAAAGCCCATCCCGCGTTTTCTCGTCCAGCGCCTCATATGCGGCGATGTTCATCATGAATCCCACGGACTGCCAATATTCGTTGTGGCGCGTGATGTGTGGTGCCACCTCGTTGAAACGCATTGATTGAACCAATGCGATGGGCGAATTCACGGCTTGAACAATGTCTTTTTGAATCGATTGGTAGACTTCAGTCCAAGGCAATGTGATGACCTCGGCGCCTAGATGGCTCCAAGTTGCAATTGCCAGCTTGCTGGGGTGCATCCGCAATTTCAGTGCTGCGACGTCCTCTATAGACTTTACTGGCTTGTTCGACACGATCACGCGGTACGGTCCCCGTAGCACGGCAGTGGGATTGCCCAGCGGGCCCACACCAGATTCAGCGGCTGCTTTTGCGAACCAGCTTTTGACCACGTCCGAATCCATGAAACGCACCCAATGGTCGTAGTCATCGAACATAAAGGCCGGGGACACCCACGAGAGTTCCGGCGCCCATTTACGCATGTACGCAAAACCTTCGGCATAAATATTGACGATTCCGGCCTGCATCTGTTCGAGCACGGCATCTTCCTTGCCCAGTTGCTCATTCGGGAACACCTCGATTTTCAGCTCCCCGTCCGTATACTCTTCGGTCAAGTCAGCAAAACGCTGAAATACGAGACCCTCTGGGCTGTCGACAGGTTGTTTCGTCGCCATACGCCATGTTGTTTCAGCAAAAGCCATGCTGCCCATCCCAAGGGCAACCGCTGTTGCGAGAGAAAGTATGATCATTCGGTTCATATTAGTTTCCTCCGGTTTTTGGCAGTCGGTTCGTTCGCCAATGGCTGTCGCATCCAGGCACAAACAAACGCACTGACGTCGGTGTGGTGGGCTTGGTTCCAAAGCTCCGCCGCCGCAATTTTTCGCGTGCACAACATAAATTCTTGGTATAGTCAAAGTGTGCACTTCAAGTATACAAGAGGAGGATTGGCGCTGAGTCCAGTAAATTTTGCGCCAGACTGACAATGAAAAAGCGAGTAAATCGATGAACG
Organism: Stappiaceae bacterium; assembly: GCA_039976075.1. Taxonomy (GTDB): domain Bacteria; phylum Pseudomonadota; class Alphaproteobacteria; order Rhizobiales; family Stappiaceae; genus JBDWFY01. Next base: position 579,178 of record JBDWFY010000011.1, on the reverse strand, counting down.
AACCCGCACTACTGTCCGTTGATGCTGTCTCAGAGAGCAATAGTCGCAGCGAGAATGACGCAATCGCAACGGCGCGAGACCGGGCGTATGATGGGCTGCGCGCCGGCATATTGAGTGGCAGCTTCCCACCGGGAGAATTTATTGAAGAAGCAACAGCGACAAAGGCAACCGGTGTATCTCGGACCCCAGTACGCGAAGCCTTAAGCCGCCTGGCTGCGGAGGGGTTTTTGGTACTCCACCCTCGCCGCGGCGCGATGGTTAAACAGATCTCGGCCAATGAATTGTTCGACCTCTACGATGTCCGACTGATGGTCGAAAGCCACGCTGTGCGCCGCATTTGCCAGGAAAAACGGCCTGTTCCCAAATTGCTATTTGATCTTTGCGACGAACATGAAGAAATTACGATGACCGATCATTTGGCGTTCACGGATCTGAATCATCGATTTCACGAAACGATCGTGGCAGCTGCGGGAAATGCGGTGTTGTGCCAGGTCTTCGAAAATCTCAGAGCAAACCTTACCCGAGTGGCAATGCTGTCCTTTCAAATGGGTGTTCGCAAGAAGCGTGAGGGCCTCATGCACCGATCCCTTGCCGAAGCTTTGGCAAGTCATGACGAAGCCAAAGCGCTGGAAATAACCACTGAGCACCTGAGCAGAATGCCTCGGGTCGTCGCCTCTTTGACCGGTATCGGGCAGCCCAAATAATCAGCCAGCAAAAAGTGAAACAACACATGACCCGGCTTCCTTTCACCTGCGAAAAGACTCCAGCAAGAGGCAAGCAGGGAGTTGTCGTGACCAACCACCCCCTGGGAAGTGCAGCTGGCTATGAAATTCTTGCGGCCGGTGGCAACGCGATTGATGCCGCAGTCGGATCGCTTCTGGCGCTATGTGTTGTCGAGCCAATGATGGTGGGGATCGCCGGAGGCGGTTTGGCCCATGTGCGGCTTTCCGACGGGAGCCATACAATCATCGACGGCCTCGCACACGCTGCCGCATGCACCAAGCCAGACATCTATGAGCCAGTCTCTGATGAACCACCCAATCATATGGAGACCCGTGACCGTCGGTCCGCGCTTGGGCCGTCCGCTGTGGCCGTGCCGGGAAACCTGGCGACGTGGTGCGAGATGCATGACCGTTGGGGCGTGTTGCCATTCGCAGACGTGATCGATCCGGCTATTCGGCTGGCAGAGCGGGGTTTCATCGTCACGCCTTATCTTGAAGGTGCAATTTCCGAAACAGCAGAAGATCTTTCGCAGGATCGCCCGATCGCCGAGCTTTTTTTGCCTGGTGGGTCACCGTGCGCTGCAGGAAGTCGACTGGTGCAAGGCGATTTTGCCCAATCTTTGCGGCTGATCGCTTGCGACGGCGCACGTGCACTACATGGGGGTGCGCTCGGTGCAGCATTGACTGAACGCATCGCGACCGGCAACCCGGATGCCGGGTGGGTTCAACAATCTGACCTTGCCGACTACCGCCTCCGAGAGCGCAACGTGATCCGTGGCAAATATCGCGGCTATGAAGTCATTGGACCGCCCCCTCCGGCCTCATCTGGCGTGCACATTGCACAGATGCTTAACCTACTTTCATCGCATGATGTGGCGGCTCTCGGCTTCGGAACCGAGGACGGTTTGCACCTAATGGCCGAAGTTCTGCGTGTCGGATTCGAGGATCGACGCGCAGCCAGTGGAGATCCTGATTTTGTTGACATTCCAGTAGAAGAGCTCATTTCCAAGGCCTATGCCACGCAGAGCCAAACACGCCTCCGCGTTGTAGCACGGCCGACACCTGTGCCAAGCAGCTATGAAAGCCCTGACACCACGCATGTCAGCATTGCAGATGCTGACGGCAATGTGGTTTCAGCCACGCATACGATCAACGGGCTTTTCGGCGCACGTTTTTTGGTTCCCGGCACTGGAATCATCCCGAACAATTACATGATGAATTTCGACCCGCATCCCGGTCGTGCACTGTCTGTTCAACCTGGAAAGCGCGTTCCGACATCGATGGCCCCGATGATGATCTTGCGCGACGGACGCTTGCGGTGGGCCCTTGGTCTCCCTGGCGGACTGCGGATATTTCCTTCCGCACTTCAGGCGATCGTTAATCTGATTGACCATAAGATGACGTTGCAACAAGCCATCGAGGCGCCTCGGATCTGGACCGAGGGACATGATCTTGAGATCGAAAAAACACTCGAACCGCAGGCGCAAGCACTGCGCACTCGAGGGCACAAAGTACAGGTGATGCCGCATGTTGGTGGTGGCATGAACGCCATCGCCATAACCGATGATGGAACCATGGAGGGCGCCGCTTGCTGGCGAGCCGATGGAACCGTTGCAGCGCTTGGTGGCGGGCGTGCCCGCCCTGGCGTCAGGTTCTGGCCCAACCGCGCTCCGAAGGCCCAGTTGTAAACTTGCTTGGAGGAAGCGCTCGGTAGAGTTTCAGTCTCATGAAAGGCAGCCATACCTGTCTGGAACGGCAGCGGTTTAGTTTCAGTCACGGACGCCGATATCCAAATACTGCTCCAAAATCGGCGGCAGCAGGCGAAAATAGAGTTACTCCGTCTTACTGACTGCGATCCGTCCTAAAGATGGGCTTCCACAACCGGTCTCTGCTTTCAAAGGCTGCACGCAGAATGCCGTGGACGCAGCCATCTTCGGATTTGGACCGGAAATTCGTCGGATTTCCAATACCGGACGTTCGCTGCGAGACGGAAAATCGGTAAAGAGGGCTCGGAGCGGAACTATATCGCGTTTTATCCAGATGACAGCAATGCGGACAAACCTGCTGTCACCAGACTTGATGCGAATGTCCGTTTCAGCAGATTTGTTCCTATCGGAAATTCTGACCCTGTCACCTTGGCAGAGCCAGCAAGCCTGCTGCAGCGATTACTCCGATACCGAGAAGCCCAAAGATGTCCGGCAATTCTGCGAAGAACAAGCCACCCCAAATCAAGCTGAAGACGAGATAGCTGTAGTCAAACGCTGCAACCGTTGCCGGTGGCCCTTTCTGGTAGGCGAATGCGGCACCCACGCTGCCGACCAGGATCAACACCGCGAGGGCAGCGACCGTTGCCAGCAGTGGCAGATCAATCGTCCGCCATGCTCCTAATATGAAAGAGCCTTCGCGACCCGCAAACAGGCCAAGGATTGAGCCGCTGCCGATGAATGTCACGTTTAGAACCAGGGCAAGAACGAACGGGTCATCCTCTCTGCATTTGGCGGAGGTTAGCACCATTGCGCAGCCATAGCGAAAGGCGGCGATGATCGGCAACAAGGTTGCGATTGCAATGCCGGAGGTATCTGGCCTGATAATGAGTAACACTCCGACAAACCCACCCGCGATTGCTAGGATCGCACGGAAAGAGGGCATTCGACGGGCGGACAAAGCCGCTAGTGCGACGATGAATAATGGTCCTGTGTAGTAGGCCGCCGCTGCCAGTGACAACGGCATCAACGGGAGTGCTGAATAATAACCGAGCCACATGCAGACGAGCAAAACGCTGCGAATGAGTGCCCAACCCGCGTTGGACAAAACAATCCACCCGCGCCGTCGCGCCAACCACCACAGAACAGGCACCACAAGCACAGATCGCAGAATGAACATCTGCCAAAGCGGCAGGGAAAGCCCCGTTGCCTTGATGATCGCATCACCGAGCGACAACGCGGCAACCGATACGATGATAGCGATGGTAGCGGCGCGCGTCTGGTGTGGTTCAACCTGGGTCGTCATGTTCTGCAATTTTTATGTTTTGTCGATTTCTCCTAAAAATCATGTACCTTCGCTGATGAATAACGATTTTTTGGACTTTTTACATGAGACAAAGGAATGGAAAGCAACAACATACGACTACCACCTCTCTCACGCCTACGACCGTTCGAGGCCGCCGTCAGGCATGAGAGTTTTTCCCTGGCCGCTGACGAACTCGGGATGACCCAGACGGCTGTGAGCAAGCAGATTGCGGCTTTGGAACGCGAGTTGGATATGCCCTTGTTCGAACGGCGCAACCGCGCAGTGTTCTTAACTGACGCCGGACGGCGTCTTGGTCGCGTGGTAGAGGCGGCTCTCTCTGACATCACAGCCGAAGTCGCCGCTTTGACGGGGCAAAGACGGTCAGACGAACTCGTGCTTCATTGTCAACTTTGTGAAGCCTTCTATTGGCTGATGCCGCGTCTCGCAGGTTTCCACGAACGACATCCGGGCGTAGAGCTGCGCGTGGTGAGTAGTCTCAACCCGTTGACAGAAACGTCCGAGAGTTTCGACGTGGCGATGCAGACGTCCGGGCGCGCGACAGGTTCAGCGCGTCTGGCATTTACCGCTGCGGACGATATCTTTCCGGTTTGTGCACCATCGCTCCTTTCCAGTGAAACACTGCCTATGTCCCCCCAGAAGCTGACGGCATATCCGCTCTTGGCTCATATCGTTACACCGCAGGACTGGATGGACTGGAACGACTGGTTCACTGGGATTGATGTCTCACGGCTGGAACGGCCCCAGCTGATTTCTTTCGACAGCTATCCGCTCACCCTACAAGCTGCCGTTGCCGGGCAAGGCATTGCTCTCGGGTGGCGCAGGACCACCGAAGGTATGATCGCCGAAGGCAAGTTGATCCGACCGTGCCAGGAACAAATTGAACGACCGACCGAGATATCCGTTTTCCGTGGCAGTGCACGCAACCGGCATCCAAAGACTGATCAGCTTGTTGAGTGGTTGGCACAGGAGCTGAAAACATAGCAGACCTTTGTGCCCAACTCTGCATCCGAAACTTCGGACTCACAACAGGCATTTCGATGGTAACGGAAGCCTCTCCGTGCGTACCGCCTTGCCTGCTATTTCGGTGATGGTCTGAGCACCTTGCCGGTATCGGCATCAATCAGCAATTGCAGCGCGCCATCCGGGGATTGAGCAACCTCCCCATCGCTGCAAACATACTTTATTCCCATTTGTGTGGGCGGCGGCAATACTGACAAACCGGAGATCCGTCATGAGCGGGCATCACTGACCTTCCTCGGTACTGTCTTGAAAGCGGCATGAAAGTAAGTTGCGTCTGGCTCTGAAAGCTTAGCGCCGAGTTGCTCTGCCAAAGAATAGTGCTTCTGGAAACCATCTGTGTTCCCATCAGCACTGCAGGCAGCCGCCATTGCCGCATGGGCGAAAGCGCGTTCCCATGTCGCACCATTTTGCTCGAAATACGCTACCGTTTCGCTTGCCAAAAGTACCGCTGCCTTTGAAACACCGGCGCGTGCCAAAGCCCAGGCAAACAACAGATCGGCGTGGGCAATGTTTCCCGGCTTTCCGACTTCGTGCCAATGATGCCTTGCCGTCGCCGCAAGCGTCAAAAGGTGCGTTATTTCTGTCGGCCCGGCATCAGGTTGCTCAATAAGGTTCCACGCCGCGTCATTGCATTTCGAGGCGACGCGCTTTTGGATATCCGAACTGCTCATTTGAACCTGATCTGGCACTGTCTGGTTTCCCTGAAAACGATTAGTGAATAAATGTCCTCCGAAGCCCGCTACTTGGCAACCCTCGCGTCAATCTCAGAGGTCGTTTTGTGCTCAATGAGCCATTCGCCACCCTCCCCTGCCACACGCCCATCTGCGGTTTTAAAGCGGGTCTAGGTGGCGGTGTATGCCGTGCGTTGAGAGGGTTGCCTACTTCCAGGCTGACAATTGCCTATTCCTCAGAGCGCTCGCCTTCGTCACGATCTCGCTCATAGCGTTTCATGTCGGGAAACGGCGGCAGCCAGGACTCGCGACGGATCGTCCAGCTTTCGTAGGTTGGCTTCAACAGATCCGGGGCATCAAGGGATCCCAGGTGCACCTCGATTTCGTCGTTGCTGCGGGCGAATACAGAGGAGCCGCACCGGGGGCAGAAAAACCGCCCTTTGTAGTCCTGTGTTTCGCCCTCCAGTGTTACTGCATCCTGCGGGAATACTGCAGCGGCGTAAAAGAGAGCGCCGTGGTGCTTGCGACAATCCAGACAATGGCAGAGGCCGACCCGGTATGGACGTCCCCTCGCCATAAATCGAACTTTGCCGCATGCGCACCCACCCGAGAACTGCTCCATGACGTGTCTCCTCTCAACTCAATCAAACGAACATCTACAAGCTACTCCGCAGAGCCTCCATGCATGGTTGTACCGGACGTCGACGTTCAATGTACAACAGAACTCAGTCACCCTGCGCCCTTCAGGGCCCTGGCGGCAGTCACCCCTTGAACGGGTTTACGGTCGAAACCGGCGTTCTTGGAGTTGCGAGAAACGCCGTTCTGTTTTGGCAACAAGTGCCGACACATTCAGCATGAAGTTTTGAGAAATGGCACTGGTGATGAGGCACACAGGCGGACAGAATGTTTTCGGTGCAACGATGGGTGTTCTGTGTCTTGAGAGCTATTTTCCCAAGCCACCAGGACATGTCAGGAACCACTCTTCCCTGCCATTTCCTGCACTGTATGAAACAGTGGTGGGTGTCATGGTGCCTAAACTGCTGGACAATTCCACACCGGATTTGCTTCAGCCGTTTATCGAGGCTGCGCGACATCTGAAAGCTGAAGGGGCCCGGCAGTTACGGGAAGTTGCGGTTTGCTGGCGCTGATCCAAATTCCACGACGGCGTCCTCTCGCAGACCTCCCTACCCTGACTGCATCGAAGTACAGACCTGCAAAGCGAGACAAACTGAAAATTCGATCCGCAACTCCAGGCGTACGCCGCTGTGAGAATGTTCAAAGTTCTGGAGGGAATTGCACACAACGGTCAAACATCATGCGCTGCAATGATGGCAGCGGCGATGTCTGCAATGCTCGTTTGTGAGTTCTGCGATTTATCGCGCAGACGCTTGTAGGCATCCTGTTCATCAATGCCGCGCGTTTCGGACAGGATCGAGACGGCCTGCTCGATCTTGCGGCGCGCTTTGAGTGTTTCATCCAGGGATGCGATGCGCGTCTTCAGCGTTGCTTCATGCCGTGCCAGACCGATGGCTGTTGTGAGCGCAGCAAGTATCCCGAATATCCGAATGGGCTTTGTCAGGACACCATGCACATTAAGGCGCTCCAATTCCCCGATGATCTCGGGGGTTTCGAACGAAATGATCGCAATCCGCGCAATGCGTTCGGCAGCGGACATCCATGATGCGGTATTGGGATCACGATCCGGCCCAAGCAGAAACAGGACGACGTCAACCTGAGCAGGCAGTGTTTCCGGCGCGGGCCAAAGCACCTCGACCTGGCAGCCGATACGCTTCAAATGCGCGACGAACATCTGGCCCTCGTCATCATCCGGATGGATAACAAGCACCCGCATCCGTCGAAGACGCCGCAACAGGTTTTGATTGCTGACAGGTACGATACTCACAGTGCGGCCTTCTCAGTGATCGAACGATCATAGGCTACCAGATAGGGATCGGGCGCAACCACCCTGGGGCTGTCCCAGACGATTTCAAACGTCCCGTCTTCGCATGACCGCCCGACATGGGGCCGAAGGGTGAAGTGGTTGGTGTCCATGTCGATAAACAGGTCACCACCCGGCGCCTTGAATACGGCCCCGGACAGGGCCTGAAGAATGCTTCTGGTGTCCAGTTCCCCACTCAGCTTGGCAGCATTTGCATAGAAGTGAACCAGTGAGTAGGCGACCTCGCTATAGACACTTGGCCGCGCGTCATTGCCGTATCTTGAGTTGAATGCCGCAACAAAACGTTCATTTTGCTGGTTCGATAAAGTTGCAAAATATGACGCTACCGAAAGATGACCTGCTCTGGCGTCGCGTTTCACCTTGCTCAGCTCGGATTCAGTTGTTGTAAGTGACGCAATCGGAACACCGCGCGTGCGAAGACTGCTGCCCGCATAAAGATCATAAAGCGCGACGCTGTCTTCCCCAACAACTGTAGAGAGAACTGCATCGGCCTGCCCCGCAGCTCCGAGGTCCAGCGCTTTGACAATCGCCGCGTCTTCAGGCCCAAATGGCAGATATGTCTCGCTGACTACATGGCCGCCGCTTTCATCCAGAAATTCCTTCACAATGCGATTGATTTCACGGGCGTATAGGGTGTCTGACCCAACGAGCGCAATCCTTCTCCCATGATTCTGGAACACATAATCCAACAACGGCAGCACCATCTGATTGGGCACTGCTCCACCATAGATGACATTCGGTGAATATTCGAAACCCTCATAAACCGAGGGATAAAACAGAACCCCATCAAAACGTTCGATAAGCGGCAGAACCGCTTTCCGACTGGTTGAAAGACAACTGCCGAATATTGCCTTCACCTCGTGAACGACCAGCAATTCGGTCGCCATTTCTGCGTATTTCTGGTCATCCCCGTCTGGGTTCAACAGGATCGGCTCGATTTGCCGCCCCCGAATTCCACCGGCGTCATTGACTTCCTCGCAGGCGAGCAGGACGCCCTGAATATGCGCGTTCTCGGTGACGGCCATTTTCCCGGTTTGCGAAAATAAAACGCCCACCTTTACGGTTTCCACTTCCGTGTCCATGTTCATGCGTCACCATTTACATTGTGATCGATCTGCTTTGCCGCTGCCAACAGAGCTTCATCGCCACCCGGTTTTCCCATTAGCATCATTCCAATCGGCAGTCCGTTACCTGACCTGCCGACCGGCAGGGTCAAACATGGCAACCCTGCGAGATTACCAAGCCAGCAAAACCAGGTCATGCTATCTTGCGTCGACACTGTGCGATTGCCAAATTCCTGAAAGTCCTCACCGTGTAACGGTGCTGGGACCGGCAGCGTCGGCAGAACCAGGACGTCCCAGGCAGGAAGGTCATCCACGAGATGACGAACAAGCCGTGCCCTGATCTTCTGTGCCTCAAGCAGCTCCACGGCCGTGATGCGCATTCCCGCTTCCAGATGCGCGCGCGTCACCGGGGAGAACCCGCCGGCATTCTGTGAAAGCAGGGTTTTATGATAGGCCGCTGCCTCGCAATGCAGGATGGCTTCCCATGAAGCAAAATACTGATCCACACTGGACAATGAAGCATGGGCGACGTTCATTGCGCTTTTTTCAAGCGCATCATTGATCGCCAGATCCACTTCGGAAGACCGTTCCAGTCCGGGGCCTGACAGGTTTAACACGTCTGACGTTTCACCGCTCAAAGCTTGCCTGAATGGCTGGGCATGCCTGGTTGAGCAGTCCTTCGGATCGGCTCCGAGAAAATAGGGCAACAGATGTACGATATCCTGAAGTGTACCCGCCATTGGCCCCGGCGCATCAAGAGACCAGCTGAGCGGTAAAATACCATGCCGGGAGGCTCTGCCGTAACTGGGCTTGAAACCGTAGATTCCACATGCAGCTGAAGGAATACGGACCGATCCGCCGGTATCGCTTCCAAGCGCTGCGGGCACGATCCCGGCGGCAACGGCAGCCCCCGACCCGCCACTGCTGCCACCGGTGATGTGATCGCGGTTGTGGGGATTGCGGGTTACCCCGATGTTTGAGGTGTCATTTGTCGCCCCGTAGGCCCATTCATGCATGTTGGTCTTGCCAAAGATAACGGCACCAGCGGTGCGGAGATTGGCAACGACAGTGCCATCCATTCCCGAGGGCTCCAGAGGCGCAGCGTCAGAGCAGGCCGTCGTCGGGTAGTCCCTGGTGAGGTAGTTGTCCTTGATTGCAATCGGGATGCCGTCGATCGGACTTAACGTTTCCCCTCGCTGATGCCTGTGAGATGCCGCTCTGGCCTGCGCCATGACAATCTGTTCGTCTATTGCAACAAAGGCATTCAGGTCGGCCCGTTGCATTGCGCGCTTAAGGGACTGTTTTGCCAGGGAAACGGGTGTTTGTTCTCCCCTGGCAAGGGCGGCGATCATGTCGGAGAGGCTTTCACTTTGACCAATCATGGTGAGCCTCCGGTTCAAAGACGTGGCCTGGCTCGGAAAACTGGTCACCCACCGAGCGGGCCAGTCCGGCGCGAATGCGTTTCAAGGTGGCCTCAATCCGCTTTTCCTGATCTTCAGAGAGTTGCTTGCTCATCTCACACCCCAAGCAATTCTTGTTGAAGTGCTTTATCTGCGCGCAGGCTGTCCCGGTCCGTCTCCATCCGGATCGACCCTTTCTCCATGACATAGGCGCGCTGCGCGATGGAGAGGCAAAAATCCAGGTTCTGTTCGGCCACCAGAATGGCAATGCCGCGCTCCTGATTGATCCGTTTCAAGACACCGGCCATCTCATCGATAATCGAGGGCTGAACACCTTCGGTCGGTTCGTCGAGCAACAGGATTTTCGGGCGGATCGCCAAGGCCCGCGCCAGTGCCAATACCTGCTGCTGACCGCCGGACAAGCCGCCGGCCAACTCGCCCGCCTTCGGGTGGAGCAAAGGAAAGTCTTCCATCATCTCCGCAACCGTCTGTTTTGCATCAAACCCGTTTGAGGCAGCGGCCACTGCGATGTTTTCGATGACAGTCATGCGGGCAAACACGAACCGCCCCTGAGGCACATAGCCCAGGCCCGCACGGGCGCGTTTGGCAGGAGCCGCCGGGGCTTTCCTGCCGTCGATCTCGACGGCGCCGGCCTCAGCGGGGATCAAGCCCGTCGCGTAGCGCATGAGGGTTGATTTGCCGACGCCGTTGCGGCCCAGAAGGGCAACAATCTCGCCCGCCTGTACCTCAATCGAAACGTCGCGAATGATGGTGGTTTTGCCATAACCACCTGTTGCTCCGGTAATCTTAAACATGCACGCCCCTCCCCAGATAGATATCGAGGACAGCATCGTTTGCACGCAGCGTTTCAATGTCGCCTTCGGCGAATAGTTTGCCTTGGTGAAGCACTGTGACATGACCTTCCAGCGTGCGGACAAATTCCATGTCATGCTCAACAACAACGACCGTCGTGTGTTTGGCCAGCGTCCGGACAAGCACCGAGAGTTCCCGCGTTTCTTCATTGGTCATGCCGGCGGCAGGTTCATCCAGAAGCACAACACGCGGCGCCAGGCACAGGACCATGCCGATATCGAGCCACTGCTGTTGACCATGCGATAAGGTCGAGGCCTGCACATCGCATTGCGCTTCCAGCCCCAGCATGCCGAGAATCCGCCTGCTGATTGCTTCCGCAGCACCGGCCTCCTTGGTGCGCGCATAGGCGGCGATCCAGAGATTTTCCATCACGGTGTTTTCGCCAAAGACCTGCGGCTTTTGGTTCTTGACCCCCATACCCGTGCGCACGCGCGCAAAGATCGGTAATTTGGTGATGTCGTCGTCATCTAGAGAAATCCTGCCACCTTCCGGCCTGTAAATACCGACGCAGGTTTTCAGAAAAGAACTCTTTCCCGCACCATTTGGCCCGATCAGCGCATAGGGTTTTCCCGGCACGAAGTTGCGGCTGACCTTGTTGACGGGAATGACACCGCCAAACCGCTTGTAAGCCTCATCTGTTGTCAGGTTCTTGGCCGGACCTGCCTGATCCGATGCATCGCGCAGTATTTCCTCCAGAACGTCGGTATCGATCTTCACAGCGCCTGCATGGCGCGCGGCATCATTGGGGTCAGGAAGATGACGCTTCCACAGCTTGTCCAGCGCACCGAGAAATCCGTTCTGCAGGAACAACACCAGAAGGATCAGCACAGCACCCAGTATCAGTGTCGTCTGCCCGCCTGCGGCACCACCCCCCAGCCAGAACGACAAGGCACCGATTACCAGCGCTCCAAGGAAGGGACCCGCAAGCGTGCCAAGGCCGCCGACCAACACATAAATCGGGATCAACAACGCTTCTTGTACTGAGAAAATAGACGGGTTCAGGTAGTTGGCCCACAGCGCGAACAAAGATCCTGCAATCCCGGCCACGGCTCCCGAATAGGCAAAGTTCAGAACCTGGAACTTGCGGATGTCGTATCCAAGCAGTTCGATCTTTTCAATGTCGATGCGAATGCAGTCCACGATCTTGCCGAAATTGCTGCGCATCAGCCAATACGTAAGGAAATAGACCGCCGCACTGATCGCAACGACCACGGCGAACGCAGCATTGGGTTTCAGCTTTGCAGCCTCCGATCCAACCCCAAGGACAAAACCCGGGATGCTTGACAGACCGTTGTCACCGCCGATCGTCGCCGCCCCCACATCCAGCTTGAACGTCTGCGTCACCGACCAGAGCAGGAGTGTGAACGTGTAGGACAGGATGGTGCTTTGAAGCGCACCCATGCGCGAATAGAAAATGACATAACCAAGTGCCGCCGCGATTAGCGCACCGAACAGAGCACTCGCAGGCAAGGCCCAAACCACGGTCATGCCAAACGAGGGCGACAAGTTGATTGCGATCACGGCACCGAAGTAGCCGCCCAGACCGTAGAATGCCGTTTGAGCAAGGCTTAAAAAACCACCCCTGCCCCAGATGACATCAAGACTGAGCCCCAGCAGGCCAAAGATCACCCACGAGGTGGCGACAAAGGCCAGATAGGCATCGAGCGACCCGGAGACAGCCAGCGCGGCAATTGTTGCAAGGATTGGGAAAACCAATCCGGCGTGGTGATGGAGCTTTTCGAACATTGGTGGACGCCCTTACAATTTGCGGCGCCACTTGGACGAAATACCCATCGGGTACAGCCACAGCAGCAAAGCGGTCACGAGGAAGAAGAAGACATCGCCGACCATAGACGTCATGAAACTCGCAGTGAGGGATGCGCCGCCACCAAGCCCCAGGGCGGTGACCGCGCTGCCTGTCAGCGCGACCGGTCCGGCAACGACAACCGTCAGGAATCCCTTGACGGCGAAAAACAGGCCCATCGAAGGGGTGGCTGGAACGATGGGCAGCAAGATAGCGCCTGCAAACCCGGCCAGCCCGCAGCCAATTGCAAATGTCAGCGTGTTCACCCGCGAAGAGTCGATGCCAATGGCCTGTGCCATCTCCGGTTCCTGGATGGAGGCGCGTGCTTTCATGCCGTAGAGAGTTTTTGTCATCAGCATGTAGACAAAGGCCAGCATCACGGCGGCGACGAAAATCATGGCAATCGGATAGACGGCGAGACTGTAGTCGCCGATCTTGAAATTCCATTGCGGCATGCCGATGCCGGGGGAAACGGTGCCAAAGAGCAGGACAGCCCCCTGGTTGAACACCATACCCAGCCCCCAGGTGGCGAGCATCGTATCGAACAGACGGCCGTACAGTCGCCGTATGATCAGTAACTCGACAATTGCGCCAATCAACATCGTCATTGCAACTGCAACGGGTATTGCCAACAGAAACGGCAGCCCGATCTGCGTTGCAGTCAGCGCAGAATAGGCGCCGACCATCAAAAATTCGCCATGCGCGAGATTGATGACGCCCATGAGCCCGTAGACGACGGCGAGCCCAAGCGTGGCGATCAGCAGAATTGAAGCGCTAGACAGGGACGACAGTAAAACTGTCGCCAAAAAGTCGAGTTCCATGCTTTCCTCCCGAAAGCGGTGCGCCATTTCCTGGGCGCACCAAAGGTTTGTTTAGCTTTCCGGAGTGAAATGCTCAGCCAGACCCGGGTTCTTGATCAGGTCGCACTGCTCGTTTTCGTAGGTCGGCGCGGAATCCGCGAAAGTTTCCACGATATCAAACCCGTTGGCGGCATTACCGCGCGCGATATAGATGTCCTGACGCAGATGATGTGAACCCGGCTCCAGCGTGACCGTGCCATTGGGGGCATCGAAGGTCAGGCCACTTTCCAGGGCGCCAATGACCGCATCCGGTTCGGTCGAACCCGCCTTATTGACCGCTGCGGCCCACAGATGCACGGCATTCCAGACATCCACGGCACCGGCAACGATGGGCGTCTCTGTCCCGTACTTGGCTTCCCATGCTGTTTTGAATGCAGCATTTGCCGTGCTTTCAACCGACGGGAAATAGCCCATTGCGGAAACCAGGCCTTCACCAGCCTGCGGGGAGACCACAACTTGCTGGTTGCCGGAGCCGTAGTTGGTGGACACAACGCCGATGCTGTCTTTCAGACCGGCCGCTGCAAACTGTTCAAGAAACCCTGTCTGGGCAGCGCCAACGGGCAAGGCGACAACGACATCGGGCTTGGCCGACTGAATTTTCTGAATGGTCGGCGCGTAGTCGGTGACGGACAGGGCGAGATAGTCTTCGCCGACGACTTCTGCACCATTTTGCGCTGCATATTCGTGGATCCAATGGCCTGAAATCGTCCCAAAATTATAATCGGGAGCCATGATGTAGATTTTGGGACCGTAGTTTTCCACCGCCCATTTGATCAGTACATTCAATTGTTGCGAAGCGGATGACCCCGTCACAAACGTCTGCCGATCGCACGCGCCGCCTTCATAGAGCGATGAATAGAAATAGGGAATATTTGCTTCGCGGAGAATGGGACGAATGGCCTCGCGCGATGAACTGGTCAAACCGGCAAACATGGCAGAGATGCCGTCGCGAAGAACGGACGTCTGGGCGAACTGGGTATATTTGGAGAGTTCGGACTGCGCATCATAGCCAACGGCCGTCACTTGTTCGCCGTTGACACCCCCGGCGGCGTTGACGCTTTCGATCGCCAGATCAAGCGCATTGTCCTGTTGAATGCCGTAAATGTTCAGACCTCCGGTGAGGTCAAAGATCGCGCCGACTTTGACCTCCGCCGTGGCAGCGGTCGAAGCAAGTGCGAGTGCAGTTGTAAGGCTCAGAGCGCCTAAAATGTTTTTCATAGAGTTGTGCTCCCTGTGGAGAGACAGACAAACGCTGAACACTGTAGGAAGCTTAGGAAGAGGAATCAAAAAGCGACCCTTGCGGGTATCAACGTCCAGCTGTGTCGCTTGGTGATTTGGTGTGCATCGTCGCACGATCTTTATGAGAACCGCTTAGTCTTATTTTGTCAAGGGGGCGTTTCCCGAGGGTTTTATACACCCAGAAATGTTCTTCGTTGCATGGCAGAAAACCGGTAATTTTTGGCTCAATGGAGCCATTATCAACCTACACATTTGTCGATACTCCCGCCGATGACGCCATCATCGTGCACCGCCTGCAGCATGTCGGCTCAGCTGTGCTCCCGAAACAGAATCTCAACATTGTGCCCATCGGGATCGATGACAAACGCGGCGAAATATCCCGCTGCATAGTGATCGCGATAGCCTGGCTTTCCGTTGCAGGTGCCGCCGCCTGAAATCGCATCCGCATAGGCTTTCTCGACACTGATCTTGTCCGGTGCAGTGAAGCAGATATGCATGGCGGGTTCTGTCCGCGCACCTTGGCTCAACAGCAGTTGCACCCTATCACCGGGTCCAAATCCGGCCGAGTGGCCCGCTTCGTCAAAAAAGACCTCTCCCGCACCGATGGCCACTGCGATTGGGCCATAAAACCGTCTTGCGGCGTCAATGCACGTCACTGAAAATTCGAGATGGTCGAACAAAGCAGGTCATCCTGTCAGACATACTTGGTATGGCGTTCAAGTAGGCAGATTAATTAAAGCAATGTCGTGGCGCGTGCTCAACAGCGCCGGTGAAAATGGCCATGCTCTCGAAAACGACAATGGAGCCACCTACCGCTATCCGGGACAAAATACTCCTTTATTGAAAAGTTCAGCATCACACGTGATCCGGCATCGCTGGAACTGGCAAATGCGATCCACGGCATGTGACCAACCATTTCAAAAAGCGAAGAAAAGTTGTAATTATCCACTCCTCCACATTCAAACCATCTGGGACATCAAGATCACAATGAGCACTGACCTGGCTGAATCCGTTCCCCTGACCATTCACCATTATCTGGGACGAACGGCGCATCTGCTGAATCTGTTGTGCAAAGAACAGGAGCCTGACCAGTTGCTTGGGATCAAACTGGCTCCGGACATGCTCGATACCGGACTGAACTTCGCCATTGCCATCGGATTTGCCGCCCGCGCCCTGTGTCCGCCCGCTGGACTTCAAGCTCCTGACATCCCGGATGAAATTACCTGCACAACGCTTCAGGACTACCAGAGAGATATTGCTGCGCTCATCAAGCCGATACGCGCTACCGATCTCAAAGCGCCAGTCTCGCATACTGCGGGAGAAGCAGAACTGATCCAGGATCCGGCCGAGTATGTCACGCAGTTTGCCCTGCCCAACATGATATTTCACCTGAGCATGGGCTATGCAGGCCTGCGCTACGGCGGCATGAAAATCGGCAAGGCTGATTTCGACGGATTTCACGCCTATGCGTAGGATCACGACCCCGCACTGCCCGGAGAATGTCGGAAGTGTCTCACTTGCAGCCGCCCTCGCGGGCTGAAACCATCACTCACACCGAATGTTGAGTGCAAACGACGCTGTATCTTCCTTGAACGTCCGCGTGACGGTTCCCCGTGCAAAAGCAAACGGGCCGGTACCGCCGATAACCGCACCTTCAAAAGAGCGAACACTCGGACGAGACGTATCTTGCGGTGGCCGTGCAGATGTTGGGATCGCCATAAAAAAGATCTCCCCCTCATCAAACACGAGCACTTCAGTAACCAGACGATGCGATGGGCGTCCGCTGCTTTCATCCAGATCCGGATCCAGAACGGACAGGGTCCAGCGGTGATGGCCGACTTTCGCACCCGTTTCATCCAACAAGGGCATGTACCCGATCCGCATGTCACCCACGCTTGCACCTTGTGAGCCGCTATCGATAAACTCGACAACCCGCCCATCCAGGTCATTATAGACGGTGAAAGGTTCGCATGCGCCCTGCCCCCACGCAACCGAGGCTCCCATCCCCGCACCGATAAATGTGATTGCGAACAAAAGATTGGACCACTGGCGCAGTGCTTTCATCGTTTCCTCCCAGAGTGCAGTTTGAGCGCAAGATCAGGAACCATTTGGTGGGTTCAGAAGCCGTGCCCCGACAGTCAAGACGATCACGTGATCAGTTGCAATTCTCAACCTAACAAACGTATGGTTTTGACGTAACCGTTATTGTAGTGCTGCGACAGGAAAATTAGCTATGCCCCTGCCGCGGCAAGGCGGGACCGGATTGATGCTCATTTGTCGGGAATGTAGTCGCCTTCAAATTTCTTCAGGTGGTCATCGATTTCATACCAATCCGGCTTGGAAGCGGTATGAATATGGAGCGAGGGTCGTATTTTTGGATCATCATCAAGGGCGGAGGCTGCGATGACATAAATATCACCCGTGGCCATGTCCCCCAGAGAGCTGCCACAGTGTTTGCAGAAACAGCGTTTGAACTTGGCATCTGATTCAGGCATGAACCTGCCGATCTCATCGTGACCTTCCGTAATCGTCAGGTCATCGGCCTTTCCGATCAGCACCGCCGAAAAGACACCTGCAGCTTTGCGGCATCTTGAACAATGACAATAGCTTAATGAAGATGGTTCACCTGAAATTTGAAATTTCACTTTTCCACACAGGCAGCTTCCCTTGATCATTCCATGTCCTATCTTCTGGCGTTGAGTGATAAGAACATATCATGAACATTTTTGAACCGCAAAGAAAGATTTTCTCGTTTGACACAGGGGTACGCCGGCTCAGAGGGAACCAAATACCACTCCCGCCAACATGGTGCCCTCTGCCCCGTCAAAATCAGTTGACAACAGGAACTATCAGGCTAGTTTCGTCGATATCACGACGGAGATTTTATGTCCCGATAAGGTGGGAAGGCGACGTGCCTTCCCGATGCAAAAAGAACCTGATGAACGCCCTGCCAACGCGCAGCCGGTGTCGGGTTCTTGCATTCATTTTTAAAATGACCTTGTTGCCCCGCATCGTCCGGAGGCAGGAACATGAGAGTTCAATCCATTGATCCGTGAATACACATCCAACGATACCGACGCCCTGATTGCAATCTGGGAAAAGGCCAACGCACTTGCGCATCCGTTTTTACCGCAAAGCGTCACAAATCAAGTGCGCAATGACATGCGCACTGTCTACCTTCCCAACGCCCAGACCTGGGTACTCGAGGAGGGCGGAAAACCAGTCGGCTTCATCGCCATGATCGACACCGAGATCGGGGGACTGTTCCTGGATCCTGCCAACCATGGCAGAGGTCTGGGTCGCCTGATGGTTGACCATGTCGTGGGTCTCAAAGGCCCCCTCACCGTCGAGGTCTTCAAAGACAACAAAATCGGCCTGCCATTTTATGAGCGCTACGGATTTGCTCATGAAACGGATGGGACGTTTGAGCTCTCAGGACACCCGACACTCAAGATGGCCATGTCCGGCGCTAAATAATACCGGAAGGGGCTGCCTCCCGCATCGGGGCAGCCCTTTTTTCATTGGTGTTCGCTCAGCGCTGGACGGCAGCCATCGCCGATCAAGATGATTGACGGACATCTCCGGCGACGCTATTTCCTGGGCATGATTGTTTGAGCCCCCTAGAGACGCGACCACATCTGCCCACGACCATCTGCCCACGATCTCACATAGGTCCTGGACGCGCGCTGTCGTGAGGCACCGGGTATACTCATGCAAGAAAAGAACTCATGATCAGTTATATTACAATCGGGTCAAATGACCTGTCCGTTTCAACACCCTTTTTCGACACACTATTTGGCGCACTGGGTGGAACGCGCGCCTATAGTCTCGATCACATGATCGGCTACAGTTTCGGCCCCACTACGCCAATGATCATCGTGACCCGGCCCTTCGACGGCAAAGCGGCCACAAATGGCAATGGTACGATGATTGCCCTGGCCGCAAAGACCCCCAGGGACGTTGACACGATCCACGCGCTCGCTTTGGAGCACGGAGCAACCGACGAAGGCGCACCGGGGCAGCGTGGGAAAAACTTCTATGGCGGCTACTTCCGCGACAGAGACGGCAATAAATTCAATATTTGCCGGACCTGAAGTAACTCACGCGATCCCAGGATCGCGTGAGCTCGCCAAGTCTTTGTTTCATCGCGTATTCCTATAGCAAAAGTGATTCAACTTTTCGGGGATACGCCGGTACTCTTTTTCTTTCGGTTTTTCTTTTTTGGAGAGGGCAGCGCCTTCGCTGTGACCGCGACCAATTCTGCAAGCCATTCCGCGTTGTCCACGCCGCTTTGGGGAATAACCAGGCTTGGCCTGGCCCCTTCATAAGCGGGCGCCAGCTGCAGGTCAGAGGCATAGGATACTCCCTCGGGCGTTGGTTTTAGAAACAGCGTGTCGTTACAAATCACGCCCACGAACTTTTCACCGCAATAGACACCGTACTCACCAAACATTTTCTTGGCGATGATCTCCCCCGCTCCTGCCATTTGTTCGCAGATATGGTCGACGATGCTTTGATGTGATGCCATATAAGTCTCCAACTGGTTGGAGTGAATATTTCGACAAGACAGCCGCTTTGAACCATCCAACCAACCGCAATTCTCAGACCGGGCTTTTCTCAAATACGCCGAGGACTTCAGTTGGCGCTGAAAAACCTTTCAGATCCTGCGGACCAAAGGATTGCAGTTGACCGCGATAACAATCCATGAATTCAGCGGATGTGACAATCGGCGACTTCAGTGCCTTTTTCAGCGTTTCATACCGGGTCACTTCGTTCACTGCCGGTCCGGTGACGCTCATGTCGAGCCGCTGCTGGGTGCTCACATTGGAGAACATCCCTCGCGCTCTCTCCCCTTGCATCCAGTCATATGACGGCAAAGCCGAACACAGCGTCAATTTGCTTTGTGTGCTCCCATGACCGCCTTGACCCCCACGGATCGCGTTCAGGCTGTATCCTATCTGAACCCTGACCTGACATAGACCTGTTCAGTAACAGCTGTTCCCCACTGCGATCCAACATTTTCTTCCACCAAATGAAACCCGAAAATCTCATAAAGGTGGCGTGCTGCATCCAGTCCCCGGAATGTCCACAACCTGGTCTCGCCGAACCCGAAACCGTCAACGAAATCAGTCGCGCAGCGCATGAGCCGTTTGCCGATACCCAGGCCATGTGCAACAGGGTCGACTATAAACCAGCGCAGGTGGGCGGTATCGTTGCCGAGGCTTTCACCGTCGATGGCCACAGATCCAAGAAAACTGTTTCCCTGATAGGCTGAGAAAACGGTATTCATCGGTCTTTCAATGCGGCCCAGGAATTCTGATAATTCTGTTGCAACCTTCCGTTCAAATACAGACCCAAATCCATAGTTTTTTGAGTAGAAAGAAGAATGCATGCCGGTAACATCTGCAACGATGCATGGCTGATATCCTTCAATAACATCCATTTTTCCTGGCTGGACATGAGGACCGTTGCCGCGCAGCGCATTGCTGAATGCAGCCAGTCCATCTTCCATGATCTGCAGGTCGCCTTCGGAGCTTTTTTCCAGTGCGGAGGAGAGCTGCTCCCTGCCAAATTTTTCAATCTGCTCAAGAAGTGCCTTGCCCGACGGAGACAGCTCAAGCACGTGAGCTCTTTTGTCAGAGACGTCTTGGACAATCTCCAGGAAGCCCTCAGCTTCAAGTTTTTTCAGCATTCTGCTGATGCTTGACTTTTCAAGATGCAAAAGGCTCCCCAGCTCGCCGGCCGTCGACACGGTTCCATAGCCAACTTCAATGATGGTGTGAACGGCTGACGGTGGAAGCTGGGTACCTGCCAGCTTACTGTCCATGAACCCGAGGTCGCGAACGATGGTTCTTGCTGATGTCCGAACGCGATCAAGGCGCGATTTTGAGATAGGGTTTTCCATTAGTTGTATTATACAACTAAATGTGCGATTGCCAAGCTCAAACTGACGTGTGCCAGCTGGCGGAAACCATTCAAATTGAGGCCACAGCCGCCAGTGTCGCTTTTACCCGAGGTTCCACCCAACCTGCCACTACCGCAATATTCGGATCCAGCGGGCGATATCGATCAAAGACATCAATGCACCGGCGACGTAGGTGTAAGCAGCGGCTTTCAAGACGCTGTGTGCCCCGTCCATGTCACGTTCCTGTAAATAGCCCCCTTCGCGCAAGATCGGCAGAGCTTTGTTGAAACTGGCATCATATTCCACCGGTAGTGTGAACAGGTGAACCAGCACGCGGACCACCAGAAGTGCAATGCCGAAACCAATCATACCAATCACTGCTGCCGGTGCGCGGACAAGGAGAAACAGCACCGGCGCAAGCAGAAAGAAAACCGATGCGATCCGGTCCGTAACCATCGCAATGCGTACGAGAAATTGACGCAATTTCAGACCGCTTTCTCCGCGATGATGCTGTAGGGCATGTCCCACTTCATGGGCAGCAACAGCGACCGCAGTGATACTTGCCTTGTGAAAATTATCTTCAGACAGGCGGACAACGCGGTCGTCGGGGTCATAGTGATCTCCACGATCCGTGACCTCCACACGCACATTGCTGATTTTATGGTGGTCGATCAGATGCTGTGCCAGCTCGCCACCCGTTCCGGGAAAATCAGCACGGACATCGCCGTGACGCTTCATCGTGCGCTTAACCCAATAAGAGGGTCCGAACACGATGGCGGCGATAACAAGTCCAGCTATGGCGATCAGTATAGGCATGAATGAGATATGGGAAACGCTGTCTTGTTTGCAATGACGCGATTACTGTACTGCCCTGAAATCAAATTACAATTAAGGAGTGTAATCACGCTTAACCAGATCATTCCGACCCAATTCCCAGATCATTGACAGCCATTTCGTACGTTTTCCAGGACATCGAGGCACACCGCTGATCCATATCCCGGAACGGCTGAAGCACCTTCACCACAAGGATACGCACCAAAACCAAGGCACGAAGCAGTTTTTATGATCCAGCAACCGCAAAAATTGCTCTAGATTGGTAATTCCGCAATCCCGACAACGCCAGTATTTTGCGAGGCATGCTTATGATTTCTCCTGTCGATGGCCGCCCCGTCGCACTTGTTACCGGAGCAAGCGGAGGGCTTGGCTCAGCGACGGCACGGGCGCTGGCTGCCCAAGGGTACCACCTTGTTTTGATGTCCCGTGGCGGATGCAAGGAAATCGCCGAAGAAACGGGTGGCATCGGTGTTGCCGGATCCGTATTGAGCGACACGGATATCGACCGGACGGTCGCAACCGCGCTTGAAGCATTTGGCAGAGTGGATGCCGCTGTATTTGGAGCCGGTCGGCATAGCGAAGTCATGGAAGGCTATGAGGTGCCAACCGCACCACCTGCCACCCGCGACAGTTTCAGCTACGACCCCGAATATTCCCGCGAAATATTCGATATTCCATGGCCCGCCTGGCATGATGACTATGAAATGATGGTGATCGCACCGATGCGATTGGCAAAAGCGGTGTTGCCACATATCGGGGTCCATGGTCGTGGCTCGTTTGTGGCAATTTCCGGCATCGAAGCCGGTCAGCCCAGACTGCCTTTTACCCTCGGCCCGACACGGCTTGCACTACACGGTTTCATCAAGCTGCTTGCCGACCGATACGGCCCCGAAGGCATCCGGTTCAATGCCATCGCCCCGGGTTTGATGGAGAGCGGTGCAACTGAGTTTCATCCGGAGTGGGCTGGCACTGTTCCACTTGGACGTGTTGGCCGCAACGATGAGGTCGGACAGACGATAGCGTTTCTTCTTTCTGAAGCATCCAGCTACATAACGGGCCAGTGTCTGACGGTGGACGGAGGTGTTAACCGGCCACTGGGCATTTGAAAAACAACGGCGCTTTCTGTGTCGACGGCGCGGTTTGAAATCGCCTCATGCTGTACTGATTACAGCCGCCCTGCCTTGAATTTTGTTGTACCGCTGCCGGTCCCTGAAGTAAGAGTCGCTTTTTTGGGTCAGGCAATCCGCCATGCCTGACATAACTCCGGAACCGGGATCATGAACTGATGACCACGACCGAAAATGATGGACGTCTGAGAATCATGATCCTTTTCGGAGGGCGCTCCGACGAGCACGACGTCTCCATCCTCTCGGCGACCAACGTCTTTGCGGCCCTCGATCAGACAAAATACGAGGCCATCCCGGTCTATGTGACGCGCGAAGGTGCGTGGAAGCTGAGCACCTATGCCGAGGGTTCCTTGTCATTGTCGGCGGACGGGCCAACGATACTGCCTGTTCCCGGCGGCAAGGGAGACATTGTTTGTCAGTCGGCTGATGACCACACAACCGTGTTTCCACCCGTCGATGCGATCTTTCCCGTGCTGCATGGACAATGGGGTGAAGATGGGTCGGTTCAGGGTCTTGCGGCTGTCGCTCGGATCCCGTTGGTCGGATGCGGCATTCTCGGTTCTGCAAATGCTCTGGACAAGGTGATAGCCAAGCGCCTTCTGGACGCGGCCGGGTTACCGACGGCCAAATCCGCGACCCTCAAACCCGAAGACCCGGTTTCGTTCACCCAACTTGCGAAAGAACTAGGCGTTCCGTTCTTCCTGAAACCCGCCACTCAGGGCTCGTCTGTGGGCGTGGGAAAAGTATCCACGGACGATGACTACAGAGCCGTTCTTGCGCGCGGTTTCGAACTGGATCGCAAAGTAATCGCGGAGGAATATATCGATGCCAGGGAAATCGAGTGCGCGGTTCTGGAAAATCCCGATGGGACCCTGTTCATCTCGACGCTGGGCGAGATAGTCACTGCCGATAGCCACGCCTTCTATACCTACGACGCCAAATATGTGGATGCCGACGGGGCGCAGCTGGTGATACCGGCTGACATTCCCGCCGAAACGGCCCAGCTGATGCGATCGCTGGCCTCCGATGCTTTTCAGGCTGTCGGGTGCGATGGCATGGCCCGTGTGGATTTCTTTCTCAAGGCGGACGGGAATGTTATCGTCAATGAGCTGAACACGATCCCCGGCTTCACGGATATCAGCATGTATTCCAAGGTCATGGCGAAAAGCGGTGTCAGCTACAGCAAACTGATCGAACGCCTTATCGATCACGGGCTGAGCCGGTTTGAGAAAGACGACTGAGCCCGCAACGGGGAACATCGCCGACGATATCAGGCCGCCCTGGGAAGCGAATGAGGCAATGTCGTTCCGTCAGAGGCAAAGACATGCGCATTTTCGGCCTGAATGCGCAAACCAAGCCGGTCGCCGGGCTTGGCCGGTATGTTTCCGTGTTTTCGAACCATCAGTGAACCAAGAGCACCGGCATCAACATAAATGTTGGTGTCGGAGCCCAGATGTTCAACGACGTCCGCCACACCAACAAAATCACCGTCATCGACATCAACCAGGTCGATATGTTCCGGCCGGATGCCCATCTCAACGGCTTGCATGGTGTCCGGAAAATGGGGGAGCGAAATCGCATTCCCATCGGCGGTGGTTACGCCGCCTTCGCCGCCCACAACAGGCACGACGTTCATGGTCGGTGAGCCGATGAACTGTGCAACGAATTTGTTCGCCGGGCGCTCGTAGAGATCGAGAGGGCCGCCGACCTGCTGGATATCGCCACCGTTCAGCACCACGATACGATCGGCCAGCGTCAGAGCTTCAACCTGATCATGGGTTACGTAGATCATCGTGGCCCCCAGCTTTTGGTGCAGACGGGCAATCTCAAGCCGCATTTCAACCCGCAGGGCAGCGTCAAGGTTCGACAATGGTTCGTCGAACAGAAAGGCGCGCGGGTCGCGGATGATCGCCCGACCCATGGCCACACGCTGGCGCTGACCACCGGACAGCGCCTTGGGCAGACGTTCCGTCAGCGCTGTCAAACCAAGCGTCTGTGCCGCCCGCTCGACGCGCGAAGTCCGCTCGGCAAGCGGGTCCTTTCGGATTTCCATCGAGAAGCCCATGTTCCGCGCCACGTCCATATGGGGATAAAGCGCATAGGACTGGAATACCATCGCGATGTCCCGGTCACGTGGGCGGACGTCGTTCATCCGTTTTCCGTCGATCAGGAACTCCCCCCCTGTGATCGGCTCCAACCCTGCGATCATGCGAAGAAGCGTTGACTTGCCGCAACCGGACGGGCCGACCAGGACGATGAACTCACCATCTTGAATATCGAGGTTCACATCACGCAATACTTCGACGGCGCCATACCGTTTCATCACGTCTTTCATTTCCATACGCGCCATATGTCTGGCCCCCTATCCCTTGACCGCGCCGGACGTGAGCCCCTGCACGAGGTAGCGTTGAATAAAGATGAAGAAGATACAGCTGGGGATCAGCGCCAGCACCCCGGCCGCCATCATCTGTCCCCAGTCAACCGAGAACTTTGACACAAAAGTCAGAAGTCCGACCGGAAAGGTCATCGCATCGTTCTTCGATATGAGCATCAGTGCGAAGAGAAGTTCTGACCACGCGGCGGTGAACACAAAGCCCAGCGTGGCGCCAAGTCCGGGCAACGTCAGCGGAAAGATGACTTTGCGCAGCGCCTGAAAACGCGTGCAGCCGTCCATCATCGCAGCTTCTTCCAGATCCGCCGGAATACCGTCAAAAAAGGATTGCATCAGGAAGGTGGCAAAGGGAATGTTGAATGCGGTGTAAACCACGATCAGAGACGTCAGCGAATTCAACATGCCCAATCCCGCAACGATCTTGTAGATCGGTGCGATGATCATCAGGAGCGGGAACATCTGTGTAATGAGCATCACTGTGATGATGATCCGCTTGCCCGCGAAAACGAAGCGCGAAAACGCATAACCAGCCCCCGCTGCGATCAGCGTGGTCACTGCCGCCGTACCGAGCGACACAAACACGGAATTTCCGAAATAGGTCAAAAAATTGGTCTGGAACAGAACGGTACGAAAATTTTCGAACGTCAGCGCCGATGGCCAGAGATTCGTCCCCTCGACAAAGATCAGAGCGTCCGGCGTGATCGCAATCTTGAACAGCCAGTAAAGCGGGAACAGCGCGAATGTCAGGTAACACGCAAGCGCTGCGTATTTACCGACCGTCAGCACTGGATTGGGGCGGGCGATGGCCATGTCTACACCTCAGATTTTGACCAGCTTCTTGCGAAGCCAGAGCAGCACAACGGCATAAACCATCAGGATTGCCAGAAGAGCGACCGCAATTGCAGAGGCATAGCCAAAGTCAAGTTTGCGGAACGCGGTTGTGAAGATGTAGGAACTGACGATCTGTGTAGAGTTCGCCGGCCCACCTCCCGTCATGACGTAGATCAGATCAGCAAAATTCGCGATCCAGATCGTGCGCAGCATCACGGTGATTGCGATCATCGGGGCCAGGAACGGCAGTGTGATCTTGGTGAATGTCTGCCACGGAGTCGCTCCGTCGATTTCGGCGGCTTCATAAAGCTCTGCCGGGATGGATTGCAGCGCAGCCAGGAGCGTGATGGCAAAAAACGGCACGCCGAACCAGATGTTCGCGGTAATCGGACCCCACATTGCAAGATCCGGGTCGCCCAGGATGTTATAGGGTTCCGACAAGATGCCGAACGCGGCCAGCCAGTGCGGCAATGGCCCGATTACCGGGTTGAAGAGCCAGGCCCATGTGAGCGCAGACAGAAACGTCGGCACGGCCCAGGGGAGAAAAACCAGCGCCTGAAACAGCTTCTTGCCATGGAATTGCGTGTTCAAAAGCATCGCCAGGCCGAGGCCAAGCAGAAATTGAAAAGAAATCGACCAGAACGTCCACCAGAACGTGTTTTCCAGCGCGATCAGGAACTTACGGTCCGACAGCAGCGCCAGATAGTTTTCAATCCCCACCCAGCCTGTCTTGAAGGGATTCAAAAGCTCGATGGACTGAAAGGAATAAGAAATACCGATAATCAGCGGGATCAGCATCACGGCGCCGATCAGAAATACCGCAGGCGACAAGTACAAAAACGGCTCAACCATGTACTGCCAATACAGGGAGCGTCGCGCCCGGGACCCCCCGGACACGACGTTTTTTTTGGCGCGGAAGATCACTGCTTAGCCTTCCACTTGGCCTGTTCCGCTGTCAGCAACTCCGCCCATTCGTCCGCAATATCCTGGGCATCACGCTGACCAAGAAGCGCTTCCTGGCTGCTCTCAAGCAACACTGTGCTGGCAAAATAGCCCCACTGCTCCAGATGCGTGGGCATCGTGGTGGGCACATACTGTTCGCCGTTCAGCTCTTCAAACCAGCCCTTGAATTGTTCGGTCTGAAAATGCGGGTCCTGATCGGCACCCTTGTGGATCGGAATCACGCCAACCCGTTTGGCCCAGGTGGCATTGGCTTCCGGTGCGGACAAGGCCGCCACCAGATCAAAGGCTTCGTCAGGATGTTCTGTCGAGTTGAATACCGACCATCCGGCGAAGCCAATGGTTGGAAATGCCTTGCCCGATGGGCCGACCGGCATTGGGATCACCGCAAAATCTTCAGCCGGCATGCGCTCGGCAATTGCGATCAAAGCGTCCGGATCCTGATCAAGGAACGCACAGGTGCCGGAATAGAAACCCGCTACGATTTCGTTGAATCCCCAGTTTACGCTGTCTTTGGGTGCATATCCCTTCTGATACATGTCGATCATGAACTGGATCCCCTCGACGGAGCCAGGTTCGTTGATGCGGGATTTTCCATCTTCAGTGAAAAACTCGTTGGTGCCATTCATCACGGCAGCAAACATGATCCAGCCGTTGGTGCCACCGGGTCCACCACGCAGGCAGTAGCCGGACTTTCCATCAAGCTCGGACACCGCAGCAGCGGCGGCCTTGAACTCTTCCATCGTCCCGGGTGGGTTCTCGATTCCCGCCTCAGCCAGAAGCTTCTTGTTGTAGAACATTGCACGCAGATAGAAGCCGTAGGGGATCATGTAGAGATCTCCCGCCTGGCTGCCCATCGCCACTGTCTTGTCGGTCAGCGTTGCACCATGCTCCCATCCGGCAACCTTGTCGGTAAGGCTGGCCAACTGGCCTGATCCGGCATAAAGCGCCTGCCAGGTGTCCGGCATCTCGACCACGTCGGGAATATCGCCCCCGGCGACCATCGTTGCCAGCTTTTCAAAAGCCTGCCCCCAGGGAAGGCTGACAATCTCGACCTCGACACCGGGATTGTCGGCTTCGTATTTATCGACCATCGATTGCAGTACTTCAGTCCGTTCGGGGCTTGTAATCACCTCGACCAGCTTCAGATTGGTGTCTGCCAGAGCAGATGATGCCATCAACATGGCAACAGCACCAAGGCCCGCTAACATTCTCTTCATTGCCTTCCTCCAGTTTAAGTTTGTTATTGTTCCTCTTGTGTTTCCCGTAGTCGGGGGACACTCGTCCTCAAGGCCGCGTCGAAATCGGCCCAGAGGTCCTCAGCGTCTTCCAACCCCAGATTCAACCGGATGAGGTTCGGAGAGACACCGAATTTCTGCATGGAATTCTGTTCACCAGCCTGCGCCAGTCCCACTCGCGCGGGCAGGATCAGACTTTCAAAACCTCCCCAGCTGACTCCGAGCCGGAAATGTTTCAGCGCATCTGAAAAACGCGGGATATCCACGCTGTCGTCAAATTCGATCGACAGCAGACCGGACCGGCCCGACAGTCCCGGCACGTCATTCGCGCCGGGGCTATTGATGCGGCGCACGTTGGGAATGCCGGCAAGACGATCCACAAAGAGATTGGCGGTGTTCTGATGCTGCATCATGCGCGCATTCAGAGTGCGCAACCCGCGGGTCAACAGAAACGCCTCAAAGGGTGCAAGCTTTGCACCCAGAAGCGGCAAAGTCAGATCACGGATGCGGGCGATGTGCGCCTGGGAGGACACCACAACGCCCGCCACCGTGTCGGAATGCCCCGAGATATATTTCGAAGCGGAATGAACAACGATATCTACACCCAGGCTCAGAGGGCGCTGGAACACCGGACTGGCCCAGGAATTGTCAATGATGGTCAGTGTGCCATGCCGCTTGGCCGCCTCAGCCACACGCAGCAGGTTCATCGGTGTGAATACGACTGAACTGGGACTTTCAAGATAAGCCAGCCGCGCCCCTTTCATCAGATCCGGCTGATCTTCAAATTCAGCAACGGAGTGATAGCTGACATCTACGCCGAACGGACGCAACATCCGTTCCATGAACCGGAATGTGTCGGGATAGACGTGCTCGATGCAAACCACACGGTCGCCGGGCTGAACATACGCAAGCAGTGTCGAGGAAATCGCCGCCATACCCGATGCGAAAGCCACCGCAGCCTCGCCGGTTTCGGCTTGGGCCATGAGGCCCTCGAAGGCGGAAACGGTCGGATTTTGAACCCGTGTGTAAAGCGGTTGTTCCGTCCGCCCTGCCATGCGGTCCTCAAATTCCTGATAGGAGTCGAAGGAAAACAGCGAACTCTGGACAATCGGCGGCGTCACGGAGCCATCGTGATCGTCAAGGACCGCAGCCAGCAGGGTCGAAAGCATTGGTTCCTCAGACATCCTGGATCCCCATGACCTTGCGCACTTCCTGTTCGACCATGTCCATGATCTGAACCACGATGGCGGCAGCGGTCGTTTCATCCTGTCTGGCGACGGCCTCGCACAGCCCCGGGTGTAACGGGATCGTTGCCTGTCCAAGATGCGGCTGACCAAACGGCGCTTCGTAGATTGCGCCGAAAGCCTGATGGATCTGCTGGATCAACTGTCCGAAAAGCGGATTGCCGGTGGCTTCGTGTATGGCGCTGTGAAAGCGCTGATCCGCCGCCCGCCAATCCTCACCGGCTTCATAGACGGACATCAGCTCCGCCACGCGCGCACGGATCAACCGGGTCTGGGCGGGGGAGACATTACGCGCCGCCAATCGTGCGGCTTCGATCTCCAGCGGACGCCGGACCGCCAGCGTTCTGAGCAGGCTTTCAGCCTCCAATTTCAGGGTAACAGGCAGATGAATCGAGTTGACTGAAACCTCAGCCGCCAGACGCGTCCCGGCTTTCTTGTTCCGTGTGACGATACCCATGTTCTGCCAGGCGATGAGCGCCTCTCGAACTTTGGCCCGCCCGACACCCAGCTTGCCTGCAATTTCAATTTCGGGCGGCAGTAGGTCTCCGACTTTCAACTCGGCCCGTTCGATCATCAGGGACAAGGCGTCAAGGACATCACGATTGCTGTCGCTGGCCACCAGCAAATCGAGTGCCTCAGCAGCTTTCTTCGTTTCAGCTTTTCTAATATCTGAGGGACGGATTTGCACAGGTTCCTCGCTCCGACTAATTCTGAGTCCACCGTACATATAATGTCTGACATAATCAATATATTGTCATACATTAAATTTTATCGCTGTAAATCAATTAGTTATGTCGAATTTTCGAGTAGAAAGATCCCTGCTCGCACACAATCAACGCGTATCGGTTTGGGCTGAGACTCGGTCCTGCCAAGAAGAAGTATGGCGACCGGGCTCACACACAGGGACTGCAGGAAAACGCAAGAAGGGCCTGGCCCACGAAGCGTGCTTAAACCGACGAAAAGTCCTGTCGACGGCACGCTGAAATGCGATTCATGGTCTGAGCTGCTTGAACAAAAACGGCGATCCTCTCCGCGTTCTCTCAGTCGGCTTTTACGCACCACACATTCGAACATTTTCCACTCGCAAACTTTACCAAAGTCAATGCGTTCGATGGGTGAGAGCGACTAAAATGGGACCATACGCTTGAGGATAGGAATCGTCCCTTGACCGTGGAAATCAAACGTAAAACCAGACGTGAGTTCTTTTTGGGTCACCGCAAGGCAGAGCGGGCTCTCAGACCTGTCGGAGCAATTAGCCGGCTCGACTTTCAGGAGATCTGCACGCAATGCGGTGAGTGCGTTCGCGCGTGCCCGGAAAAAATCATTCACCAAGGTGACGAAGGGTATCCCCAGCTTGATTTATCGCGCGGGGGCTGCACCTTTTGCGGGCGCTGCACACTGGCCTGTGAAACCGGGGCTCTGAGGCAGGACATTGAATGGCCTCACCGTGCCACCGTCGCAAATAACTGTCTGTGCATTGACGCCGTGCAATGCCGGGCGTGTCAGGACCACTGCGATCAGCAGGCCATTCGCTTCAGGCTTGCGACAGGCGGGCGGGCCCTTCCGCTCATCGACCAATCGCAATGTACCGGATGCGGCGCGTGCGTCGCCCCCTGCCCGGTTCAAGCCATCAAAATTCAAACACTCAGCCCACAAACGGGGAACCACCCATGATCAATATCTGCGGGTGCCTTGTGCACGCAACACTGAACCGGGTCGCTGACGTGATCGCCGCTATTGAGACCGCTGAAGGAAGCGAGGTTCATGGCCATGACGCAGGGCGCATCGTGGTCACGGTTGAAGATACAAAGACCAAACGCGCATCGGAGCAGATCATGGACATGCACCAGATCCCCGGCGTTTTGACCGTCACACTCACCTACCACCATTTCGAAGAGCTCACCGACACCGCTCAGAGCGCATCGGCCCCTTGTCACTGAGACTGGAGACATCATCATGACCACGTCGCGACGCACTTTCCTGAAGGCTAGCGCAGCCGCTGCGACCGCATCCGCCGCGGGGATTTCTCTGCCACATCTGGCCAACGCTCAAGCCAGAGCCACTGATATCCGATGGGATAAGGCCGCATGCCGGTTTTGCGGAACGGGATGTTCCGTGCTGGTGGGGGTCAAGGACGGCCGGGTCGTTGCAACGCAAGGCGACCCTGAAGCCCCGGTAAACCGCGGACTGAACTGTATCAAAGGATACTTCCTTTCCAAGATCATGTACGGCTCTGATCGCCTGACCACACCATTGTTGCGCAAGAGCGGTGGTGTCTATGACAAAAACGGTGAATTCGAGCCGGTCAGCTGGGACGAAGCCTTCGATGTCATGGCCGATCAGTGGAAGAAGGCCACAAAGGAGAAAGGTCCGACCGCCGTGTCGATGTTCGGCTCTGGCCAGTGGACCGTCTGGGAAGGCTATGCCGCCGCGAAATTCATGAAGGCAGGCCTGCGCTCAAACAATATAGACCCGAACGCCCGGCACTGCATGGCCTCTGCCGTGGCCTCCTTCATCAGGACCTTCGGCATTGATGAGCCGATGGGCTGTTATGACGATCTGGAGCATGCCGACACGTTCGTGCTCTGGGGTTCAAACATGTCTGAGATGCATCCGATCCTGTGGTCGCGGCTGACAGATACCCGTTTGACCAAGCCCGGTGCCGAAGTGCACGTGCTTTCGACGTTTGAACACCGCTCTTTTGAGCTGGCCGATAATGGCATGATCTTCACGCCGCAAACTGATCTTGCGATCCTGAATTACATCGCAAATTACATTATCCAGAACGGTGCAGTGAACGAAGAGTTTGTCAAAAACCACGTCAATATCACCAAGACCAATACCGATATCGGCTACGGTCTGCGCCCGACGCACGAACTTGAGCAGGCCGCTGCCAACCCCGCCCATGAAGGCAAGCATGGCAAGCTGACCCCCATCACCTTTGAGGAATATGCTGCTGCCGTCAGCGAATATACCCTTGAAAAAGTATCGGAACTGTCCGGTGTCCCGGCGGCAAAGCTGGAGCGTCTGGCCCAACAATATGCCGATCCGACCCGCAAGGTGATGAGCCTGTGGACCATGGGCTTCAATCAGCACACACGCGGCTCATGGGTGAACAGCCTGATGTACAACGTGCATCTGCTGGTGGGAAAAATTTCAGAGCCGGGCAACTCTCCGTTTTCGCTGACCGGTCAGCCCTCTGCCTGCGGCACAGCCCGCGAGGTTGGTACCTTTGCGCATCGCCTGCCGGCCGACATGGTGGTGATGAATGAAGCGCACCGGGATATCTGCGAGACAGCATGGGGCATCCCCAAGGGCACGATCCCCGCAAAACCGGGTTTCCACGCGGTCCTGCAGCACAGGATGCTCAAAGACGGCAAGCTGAACTGCCATTGGGTACAGTGCACCAACAACCTGCAAGCTGCGCCCAACATGAATGATGAAGGGTATCCCGGCTACCGGAACCCCGAAAACTTCATAACCGTGTCGGACCCTTATCCGACTGTGACCGCGCTTGCTGCAGACCTGATCCTGCCAACCGCCATGTGGGTAGAAAAGGAAGGCGCCTACGGGAATGCCGAACGCCGCACGCAGTTCTGGAATCAGCAGGTCCGTGCGCCCGGCGAAGCCAAGTCCGACGTCTGGCAGGTGATGGAATTCTCCAAACGCTTCAAGACCGAAGAAGTCTGGCCGGAAGAATTGCTCGCGCTCAAACCCGAGTTACGCGGCAAGACGCTTTATGAAGTGCTGTATCTGAACGGCTCGGTCGATAAATTCCCGGTCTCTGAAGTCAATGAAGGCTTCGAGAACCACGAAAGCGAAGATTTCGGCTTCTACGTGCAAAAGGGATTATTCGAGGAATATGCCGCATTCGGACGCGGTCATGCCCATGATCTGGCCGACTTCCATACCTACCACAAATCCCGGGGCCTGCGCTGGCCGGTGGTTGACGGCAAGGAGACGCTGTACCGCTTCCGCGAAGGGTATGACCCCTATGTGAAGGAAGGCGAAGGCGTCAAATTCTACGGCAAGAAGGATGGTCGCGCGAATATCATCTTTGCGCCTTATGAACCTGCCGCCGAAAGCCCCGATGCCGATTTCGACCTGTGGCTCGTAACCGGTCGGGTGCTGGAGCACTGGCATTCCGGTTCCATGACACGGCGCGTGCCTGAATTGCACCGTTCGTTCCCCGCTGCGGTTGTGTTCATGCATCCCGACGATGCAAAGGCGCGCGGGTTGCGACGTGGACAGGAGATCGAGATCTCAACGCGCAGAGGCCGGGTGCTCAGCCGGGTCGAGACCCGTGGCCGCAACAAGATGCCTCCCGGCGTTGTGTTCATGCCGTGGTTCGATGAGGGCCAGTTGACGAACAAACTGACGCTCGATGCGACCTGTCCGATCTCCAAGGAGACAGACTTCAAGAAGTGCGCCTGCAAAGTCGAACGCGCATAACCCGAAAACCCGGAAAAGAGCTGGAACGTAAGTCATGTCCGCCAGACGCACCCCTTCAAAAACTGACCGGCGCCGCTTCCTCAAGGACGCGGCTCGAGCAGTGGCCGGTTGCGCGCTGGGCGGTCTTGCGCTCACCAAGTTGATTTCCGACGCCCGCGCTTTGCCGACCCAGGCGATCCGGCCACCCGGTGCGCTGCCGGAAAGGGATTTTCTGGCTGCCTGCATCCGCTGCGGTCTGTGCGTGCGTGACTGCCCCTACGATACGCTGGTACTTGCCGAGCTGGGCGTGGATGGCGCGGCGACCGGTACACCGTTTTTCACCGCGCGCGATGTCCCGTGCGAGATGTGCGATGACATCCCCTGCGTGGCTGCCTGCCCCACCGGTGCGCTCGACAAGGGACTGACAGATATTGACGATGCGGATATGGGCGTGGCGGTTCTGATCGACGAAGAACACTGCCTCAACGCGCTGGGACTGCGGTGTGATGTTTGCTACCGGGTCTGCCCGGTGATCGACAAGGCCATCACACTGGAGCTTGAACATAACAAGCGCTCCGGTCATCACACCATCTTCATGCCGACAGTGCATGCCGAAGCCTGTACGGGTTGCGGAAAATGCGAAAAATCCTGCGTGCTGCCGGAAAGCGCCATCAAGGTGCTGCCCCAGCGGATCGCCAGAGTTGATGCGGCCGAACATTACAAATTGGGCTGGGAAGATCCCAATCCCCTGGTCGACGAGCTCATCGATTTGCCTGACCGCCTGCCCGGCCCCGGCACAGACAATCTTGCTGCCCCCGGCGGATTTGAGCCGGTGTCCAAACTTCCGGTGGTACAGCCATGAGCAGAAAAATCGGCCTTCGTGTCGGCCAGGACGCAATTGCGAGCAAAGGCTGGCTGCGCGCCCATAAATATCTGATCTTGCGCCGGACAAGCCAGGCAGGTTTCCTTGTGCTGTTCCTGCTCGGCCCATGGTTCGGGATCTGGTGGGTAAAGGGCAATCTGTCCGGCTCGCTCACCTTCGATATTCTCCCCCTCACTGATCCGCTTATTACCGTACAGTCCCTGATCGCCGGACATTGGTCGGAACTGACGGCTTTGCTGGGCGCACTGATTGTCGGCATCACGTACGCACTGATTGGTGGGCGTGTTTATTGTTCCTGGGTCTGCCCGATCAATCCGGTTACCGACGCAGCCCATTGGCTGCATGAGAAACTTGACATGCCCAAGGGCTGGCAACCCAAGCGCAGCACGCGCCACTGGGTGCTGGGCATGGTACTTGTCGTCTCCGGTGTCACCGGCACCATCGCATGGGAGGTCGTGAACCCAATTTCGATGCTGCATCGCGGCCTGATATTCGGCGTTGGATTTGCCTGGACCTTCGTGCTGGCCGTGTTTCTTTTCGACCTCTTCGTGTCGCGTCGAGGCTGGTGCAGCCATCTTTGCCCGGTAGGCAGCTTTTACAGTTTGCTTGGTCAGAAGTCCGTGCTGCGCGTATCAGCCCGCAACCGCGCGGCCTGCGACGATTGCATGGACTGCTTTGCGGTCTGCCCGGAAATGCATGTCATTACACCGGCGTTGCGCGGCACAGCAGACGACACGCCTTTGATCCTGTCTGCCGATTGCACCAATTGCGGCCGCTGCGTCGATGTCTGTGGCCCGGATGTATTCCAATTCACTCACCGCTTTGATCGACGCCCGGCCCCGGTAAGGCCGGAACGGCAGAAGCCAAACCCAATTCCCAAGGCGCGTCACGCAGCCTGAGGCAGTAACGGAGACGCAAGATGAAGAAGCAACTGATCCTGAGTGCAATCGTAACCGCCGTGCTGTTTGCACTCTTGAGCCCCGGTTTCGCGCAATCCGTAACGACCTTGCGCGATGCCGCAGTAGACGAGGAAGAAGCACCACTGAACACTTACCAGCTTGATGAAGGGCGCTTTTCACGCAATTACCGGCAACAACCGCCACTGATCCCCCATTCCATCGATAATTATCAGGTCGATCTCAAGGCCAATCGCTGCCTGTCCTGCCACGACTGGACGAATGCAGCAGAACGCAGAGCGCCGACCCTGTCGATGACCCATTACCAGGATCGCGACGGCAATCAGTTGAACGAAGTGTCCGGCTCGCGCTGGTTCTGCACCCAGTGTCATGTTCCCCAGGCAAATACACCAGCTTTGATCGATAACGATTTCAACGCCGCCGGCAACAACTAGGCCTGACATACTTGCAAGGAATATCATCATGTCAAAGACTGATGCTCAGGAAAAAAAGCGTGGCGTCATCAGGCGACTCTGGCGGGCTTTCTGGACTCCGACATCCGCGTTTTCATTCGGCTTCCTCCTGTTGGGCGGCATTGCTATCGGCGTTGTCTCCTGGGGTGGATTTAACTGGGCGATGGAGGCAACGAACAACGAGGCCTTCTGCGTGTCCTGCCACGAGATGCGTGACAACGTCTTCGCCGAATATCAGGGTACAATACACCAGGAGAACTCCGCCGGTGTTCGGGCAACCTGTCCCGATTGCCATGTTCCAAAGGAATGGGGACCCAAGGTGGTCCGCAAGGTTCAGGCAAGCTGGGAGCTCTATGGTCACTTCGTTACCGGTATAATCGACACACCTCAGAAGTTTGAGGACCATCGCCTCGATATGGCCAGCAGTGTCTGGACAGCCATGAAAAAGACCGACAGCCGCGAATGCAGGAACTGCCATAAATTCGAGTATATGGATTTCACCAAGCAACAGACCCGCGCCAGTGACAATCACCAGCGGGCACTTGATGAAGGCAAGACCTGTATCGACTGCCATCAGGGCATAGCGCACAAACTGCCCGAGGGATATCTGGAGCGCTACAAGGAAATCGCCGACAAGCTGGTAGCGAAGGGAAAGTCTCTAACATCCGAAAAAACCACCGAAACCGCCAGCTCCAACTAAGGCGATTCTCGCGATCCTGCAGCGTATCCCGGAAAGGTTGAAACACCGGTTCATCCGTAAATTCTACTCATGTCCGGTTTCTCGGTGCAGTAATAATGCACCCAGATATAAAGGTGGCTGAACGCTGCAATGGCCAGCGCTGAAACCGATTGAAAAAGAAATGCGGGCACCCACAGGATGAAAAAGCCGAACACGTACATCGCGTTGGGTGTCCATGTAAAAATACCTTTTCTGACCAATGGCATGTCACGATACGAGGCATCAAAATGGTCAATTCCAAAAGCGCGCTCGAACCCGAAATAACGCCGCACACAGTAAACGAGATAGAGAGACGGCAGTAGCAGGAATGCTGCAATGACGGTGCCTGCCCACGGTTCGATCGGAAGTGACCCCCGGTTGGACCAGCCAAGCGCGAAAGCCAATATCGGCCGCAGCAGGATCAGCAATGCAAAACCAACCTGATATAGCCGGAACGCCCGACTGCCGAAGAACCGGGTCAGTCGCTGACCGTCCAGCTCCAGCCGCCAGCACAGCCAGACATATACCTGATGCGCAATTGCATTACCGACGGCAACAACCACCCAGGAAACGGTTGGCAGCCCAAGGAATGACCCTGCATAAAATCCCGGTATTTGCGCAACGATACAGAGCATACCAAGCAGAACCACGAGACAAACCAGGTGCAACAACTGACCCTGATAAAAAAATCCTTTTTGCGGTCGGGCTTCTCTCATTCCAGCACGCTCCAGGTTGGAGACTCACAAATTCATTCCAAATGGTATGAGTGATAGTGTCGAATCTGACGACAGAGTCACAGCAAAAAATGGATTGCAAGGACTTGCAAAGGCATAGCAAGGCCATCTCTTTCCACTCCAACAGGTGGAATAAACGGGAAAGCGTGTCGTGTAACTTTTCGCCTCCGATCGACCCGGACGCCCTGTCTCAACTGATAAGAACCAGTTCCACCATCCTGAGCGCTCGGTCCGCTGTCCAGGTTCTTGAAATCCGGAAACCGAGTTTTTCGTAGAGCGATACAGCTAGCCTGTTGGATTCACCTGTCTGCACCATAATCCTCGCACCGGGATGTGTCTCGATAATGCTCCGAAGAAGAGCTGTCCCAAGCCCCATGCGAAAGTGGGACGGGAGGACAACAAGCGCACAGATGTCGACATCTTCGCCAGGTTCGCAGACGTACTCAGCCACCGCCACCAGCTGCCCTCTCAGCAGTGCTCCGATAAACGCGCTTTTGGCACGGGCAACCCCCTCTATTGTCCTGTTCAAAGGCGGGAACTCGCTGATGCCCAGTATTTCCCTCTCGGTACGATAGGCGGCAATCATGACATCATGGATTTGTGTCGCCGTTCGCTGTGTTGCATTGGCAAGCGGGGTGATCTGGAATTGCGCCATGTGTTCCATCCGCATCATGGTGAAAGGCATCCTGCTTGTGGATGCCTTTCCCGATATTTCGGAAGCCGTTTGATGCCTATCTGCGTGCCTTGTTCCGGCGTAGTTTCAGCGCGCGGACTTTGCGTTTCGCCGGGATCGCAGATTTGCGGCGCTTGGAGGTTTCTGCAGCTTTTTTCTTGCGTTCTTCAACAATCCTGCGGCGCTTGGCAGCATCCGCCGCCTTCTTCCGGCGATCAGTGATGACTTTGCGCCGTTTGGCGGTTTCCGCAGCTTTCTTGCGACGATCTTCAGCAACCTGCCGGCGCTTGGCCTTCTCTGCCGCCCTCTTGCGGCGGTCTTCGGCGACCTGCCGACGTTTGGCCGCATCCGCGGTCTTCTTGCGGCGCTCCTCGGCGACCTGCCGGCGCTTGGCGGCATCCGCAGCCTGCTTGCGCCGCTTCTCGGCGACCTTCCGACGTTTGGCAGCATCCGCAGCCTTCTTTGCGCGATGATCGATAATTTCACGACGTTTTGGGGTGTCTGTGGGCCGTGTCTGAGGGACGAGGTCCACTGCGCCCGTTTCACCCACCGGCGAAATGCAGTGGAAGGCATGGGACTTGCGCGACATCTTCCGTTTGGGGGTCGTTTTTCCTGCCCACAACTCGCACGTGTAGCGCGTGGTTTTCGAAATTTCGAAACTCTTCAACGCCACGCCGACATATCCGCCACTGGCGTGTTTCACGGGATGGACCATACCCGTCATGGTCGGCTTGTTATGGCAATACAGCGCATATCCGATAGGATCGGGTTTCGTGCTTTTGAAGCTGATCAACGCTTTTCCGGTTCGCGCGCACTTCGGAGCACCATGGTCGACGAATGAGAAGTCACCAATCAGTTTGTAGGGCGTCGGCGGCAACTCATCACCACCGTTGCTGTCCGGTGCTAGGTCATTTGTGGCGGTGCCATGTACCTGAGCTTTGGGGCAATTCACTTTAAGGGGCGTCCAACCGGAATTCGCTCCGCTCTGGCCTGTGACTTCAGCCATCATGTGTCCATCGAACGCTTCCTTGAAGGGCAGCTGACGCGTCACAACAGCCATATAAGAGGATCCGGACCGTTTTGCCGTTGCCTTTCCTTTTGCCACGACGAATCCGCTTTCATGCTTGATCTCATAACGGATCCAACCCGGCCGCGTCGTCTTGAAGGTCGTTGTTTCCGCAACAACCTTCGGGCAATGGGTTTCAGCCCCGTGGGTGTAGTTTAAAAACGTCGAAATGACCTTGAACGGCGGGCAAATGACATCCTTGGTGATAACCGTGCTTTTCGGTCCGTCCCGCACTTCAATCTGGAACGTTTTGACACCTGGGTCGAGTACATAGGATTGGTCAAACCGCGCTTGATAATGCTGCCCCTGTTTTGCGAGCGTCACTGTGTGGAGCTTGGACAATTGCCCTGACTTGCGCACGCGGAACTTGATGGTTTTTGCCCACTTCGCGCGGAACACCACTTTGAGGTCATACCGTTTGGGGCAACTGGCGCTGTTACCATGCGGATGCACGGCAAAATTTGCGATCTGAAGCGGATTACCGGCCCGGGGCGGCGGCTTCCAGTTCGGGTCCTTGTCACACACGGCATAAACATCCGAGACCGTGGTCTTTGTCCCATGCCGCACCTGATATGTCAGTGCCGCGAGATTGGCGACGTTCGCTTCGGCTTTAGTAGTGATCTGTCCAATATAGACCCGGTGAGATTGAGTCGGTCTTTTGCCTTGCGCATAGAGTTTTTGGCACGCCGATACGGCAGACGGAGCAAGAATGAGATCCTTTCCCGGAACCTTGATTTTGTTCTGGACATGCCACTCGATATTGCTGTTCAAAATACCGGTACGCGATCGATTTTCCTTCAGGGTGTGACGATACAGTGCGTCCGGCGATCCGAGGACCGACAGCTGAAGCCAGGAGCTTCCGGTGGACTGAATTGCCTTGAGCGAATAGACACGCAGATACCATTGCAGTTTGAATGTGACAGACTTCGACGTTGCTTTTGCCCAGTTGTTTTTTGAGGCGTCGAACCGAACGTGAATCTCGTGCTCACCGGTTCTGTCATCCAGATTGAAATCTTTTATGTGCATTGCATGGGCTGGGGCTGCGGTCATCGAAAGAGCTGCCGCCGCCATTGACGCCGCTATAATCGTAGTACGCATTGTCCAATCGACCTTGAGAATAAAAACTGCCGCTGACCATTCAGAGGCTCCTGGCAAATTGGACGCTCTTACCGCTGAATAGGTTCATGCAGCCCGGCCCTAGTCCACCCCCATGAGGATGCACACCTCCGAGGCCGGCGTTGAAGGACAAGCTGACATCTGAATTCTCCAATGCTACCTTGACCTTGAGAAGCAATGGCAACGAATGTCTGCGACAAATCGGAAGTAAAACGTCAATTCAATCTCGCTGACTTCTTTCAAGCAATTCCAATACGCCAGTCGACACAGCCCGGGGAGACATGCATGCCGAAAATTGAGTGTTACTTTATAAGCGGCAGCCCCCCCTGCTGGAGCATCATGCTGGCGCTTGCCGTCAAAGGATTGCCTTACGAACCGCGACGGCTCGACAATGCCAAACGCGAACAGAAGAGCGATGCATTTTTGGCAATCAACCCCAGGGGAAATGTTCCGACGCTGATAGATGATACGGTAACAGTACGCGAAACCAACGCCATTCTGGCCTATCTTGAGGCGGCTTACCCCGACCCACCGCTCATGGGAAACAGCCCGGCGCACGCAGCGGAAATCTGGCAGATCCTGTGCGAGGCTGATGATCGACTGAGAACGCCGATCGGTAACGTTTCCAGGCCGATTTTCCGTGGCCGTGCAAAGGAGATGGTTACTGAAATCCAGGAGGCAATTCAGCCGGTGCATCAGGAATTGGCCGTGTTTGAGCGGGTCCTTGCCGACCGTGCCTATCTTTGCGGTGCGACACTCACGGCTGCGGACATCGCTGTCTATCCAGCTCTGATGCAGTTACAGCGCTGTGCGACCCGCGAAGGTGCAGCATCCCTTGGCCTGCAGGTAACACCGCTGGATTCCCACTATCCCAACCTCGCAGCCTGGGCGGAGCGCATCGAGGCGGTGCCTGGATATGCGGACGCCTATCCGCCGCATTGGCGGTGAAGGCTCGTCAATGCGGGGTTTTTCTGACGTTCGCTGATGAGAAACCACTGTCAGCGTCCGGATTTCCGTCGTGATTTTTGTTGTCACCTGAAGAGGTTGATAGTGTCGTCGCGCCCACACAAGGTGGATGGGTGAGTATTTTGGCTGGCGCCAGCCTTTGACGCCAATGCCCGTGCAGGTCTTGGAATGCCTATGAAAGTAACATTGACTCAGCTTCGCGCTTTTGTTGCCGTCTCACGGGAAGGTTCGTTCACGCGCGCGGCGGAAATACTGGAGATGTCCCAACCCTCGGTAACAGCCGCCATCAAGCAACTGGAAGATGTGCTTGGACTCAGACTGTTTGATCGTTCGACAAAGACTCTCAATCTGACCAAGGCCAGCATGACATTTCTGCCCGGGATCGAACGCATTCTTGATGAACTGGATTCCACGCTGTCGGAGTTTCGTTCAACCGCCAGTGGCGCATTTGGGAATGTTGCCGTTGCAGTGCTGCCCTCTGTAGCAACGAACGTCCTGCCCAGAACGATCAAAAGTTTCTCCGCAGCGTTTCCGAAAATCCGGATATCTCTTCGTGATGACAACTCATCCGGCGTCAGAATGCGGGTTCTGAGCGGTGAAGTTGATCTGGGACTGGCCGGGCGATCAGAGAAGTCGGACGGGTTGGCCTTTGAGCCGCTGATACGCGATCCTTTCGGCGCAGTAGTCCATAAAACGCACCCGCTTGCGCAAACCACAGGACCGATTGAGTGGGACGATCTTGCAGGGTATCCGTATATCTCATTTGCGGCTGATACTGGAATCAGACCGATCCTGGATACATTGAAAGGCGTGCCCGATAATATCGCTGTTCCCTGGATTGAAGTATCGAACATCGCGACAGTTCTGTCTCTTCTCAAAACCAATCTGGGTATTGCGGCGCTTCCGCAGATGTCGGTGAACCCGATCGAAAACGATGTGGTGTTCCGCACGCTTCTAAATCCACCCCTGTTTCGGGAACTGGGATTGATAACGCGGAAAGGCCGGTCGTTGGCACCGGCAGCAGAGGAATTCGTGTTGCATGTAAAGGATGCGCTGCGACCTAGTTGGGAGCGTTGAGTGGCTCGCACTGCCGTCTTCCGGCTATGCATTTATACGTTAAATCTATAAGTAGCGATTTTTGATCTGTAATTGTTATCAATATAGTTGCCATGGGGAAATTCGTAGTCCTTTTTTAGTGTCTACTCTAGGGAGGTTCTACATGACCAAAAATCTTAAACGCCGACTTACACGTGTTGCCGCAGGCGCCCTTGCTGCCGCTTCAATCTCAATTGGCACGGCTTCTCACGCCGATGACCCTGAATTCCTGAACATTGGCGGTGGCCCCAGTGGCGGGACATTCAACGTAGTTGCCACGGGGCTCGGCGATCTCATGCGGACTGCGTTTCCCGACAGTGTTATCGGGGTCCAGCCGGGTGGCTCAGGCCCGAACCTGCTGCGTGTTTCCGCAGGCGATGCCGATCTGGGAATTACCTCTGCCAGCAATGCGTCAGACGCCTGGGCCGGCCGTGACCCGGCGACCCCGGAAAATCCGATAAAAAATGTCCAGGGTCTGATGACATTCTTTCCCAGTGCGATCCAGATCTGGGTGGACGCCTCCACCGACATCCAATCAATTGAGGACCTTGTCGGCAAGCAGATCAGTGCGGGTCAGCCTGGTCAAACGTCATGGAACGCGTTTAACAATTTGCTCGCCATACATGGAATGAAAATCGAAGATCTGGAAGCAGATGGCGGTAAGGTCCATCACCTGAGCTGGAAAGAATCTCAAAATGGCCTTCGCAACGGACAGCTCGACGCCGTTATGTGGGTCGCCCTGTATCCGCACTCGACTGTTCTGGCGACGGAGACCGCCCGCGAAATACGTGTCTTGAACCTGGATGAAGACAAAGTCGACGAATACCTGACCAAATATGGCAGCGGCTTTAAAAAGGTAACCCTGCCGGCAGGTCTTTATCAGGGCCAGTCCGAGCCGACAACGTCGGTTGGTACAAAGACGTTCCTGTTTGCATCAGATGCGATGTCTGAAGAAAATGCCTACAAGGTGACGTCGACCATCTGGAACAATCTTGAGAAATTCCAGCAAACGCATGCACTGCTTCAGTATATTGAAGCCGAGACGGCGGGTCGGGGAATGCTGGTACCGATCCATCCGGGCGCAGCCAGGTTCTATCAGGAACAGGGCATTCCGATGGATGAAGGCGCCTTGAACTAGAGCCTCTCGTGATCACCGGGCCGCAAGAAATGCTCCAAGCCTTTGTTTTATCGCGTATCCTTACCGGAAAGGTCTATCGATCTTTCCGGGTTGGACGGAAATGGAATTGGCTCTTGCAGGCCAGTTGATCTGTGAGGGCCGTCCATCTCATTGCCGCAATGTCAAACGTGCTTCAACCCGTTGAACGCGCAATAACTTCTTCACTTGAAAAGCTGCCCGATGACCCTCGCTTTTGACAAAATAATAGCATGTCTAGCTGTCTCCATGGCGCTGTTTCATCTCATGGTGGCGTCCCCGTTTTTCTTGTTTCCCGACCTGATCGTTCGTGGCACGCATTTGCTTTTTGCCCTTGTTATCGGGTTTCTGATTTTCAGGTCAGTCGGCAGCCGGTTCCGATCCGGAATGGACTGGGCTTTCATAGCCCTGTCCATCATTTGCGTCGGTTATCTGATCGTCAATCATGCCTCCATTGTCATCCGGCCACCCTGGACACAGGAAGCCTCGGCAACCGAACTGTTCGTGGCATTGGGAACAATTCTGGTCGTGCTTGAGATGACACGCCGGTCACTTGGATTGGCGATAACGGGTCTGTGTATTTTTTTCATGGGATACGGATTCATCGGCCCCTATCTGCGGCATGTCGAATTCCTGCGCCCGCTCGCTCATAAAGGTGTCGGCATCAATGAATTTGTTGATCAGATGTACTTTAGCTTCGAGGGTATCTACGGCGTCGCCCTTGGTGTTTCCGCTGACTTCATTTTTCTGTTTGTCGTCTTTGGCGCCCTGCTTCAGGTGATTGGCGGCGGAGATTTC
This sequence comes from Stappiaceae bacterium, assembly GCA_039976075.1. Taxonomy (GTDB): domain Bacteria; phylum Pseudomonadota; class Alphaproteobacteria; order Rhizobiales; family Stappiaceae; genus JBDWFY01. The sequence goes on along the minus strand of JBDWFY010000011.1, from coordinate 535,002 downwards.
TTTGTGAATGTCACCAGGTCTGCGACGGGCTCTACGCGCGGTGGCCCGGCCAAAATGGCCGTTGTTGCGAGTGCATTGATGGGCACAATGTCCGGCAGCTCGGTGGCCAACGTTGCAACGACCGGCGCCATCACGATCCCGATGATGAAGAAGCTGGGCTATCCAAGGAATTTTGCCGGAGCTGTTGAGGCCGTTGCCTCTACCGGTGGGCAAATCACCCCGCCTATCATGGGGGCTGCCGCATTCCTGATGGCCGCTATCCTGGGGATCAGCTACCAGGAGGTCATAACGGCTGCTGTGCTTCCAGCCTTCCTTTTCTTTTCCTCACTGTTCGTTGCCGTTCACTGGGAAGCGCTGAAGCACGGGTTACAGCCGATGGAGCATCGTGAAAAAGGTGCGACCTGGCGGGAGTTCAAGGCCGGGTGGACCTTCTTGCTGCCGCTGGTGGTTATCATGACGTTCCTGATGATGGGATACACCCCCAGCCTTTGCGCATTTTATGGTGTCGTGGCTACGCTGGTCACGCCGCTGTTGCGCCGGTCAACCATGGTGTCACCTTTGGTTCTTGCCAAGGGTCTGGAACTGGGCGCACGCGCGGCCGTTCCGGTTGCAATCGCCTGCGCCTCAGCAGGGATTATTGTCGGGATCGTTCAGATATCAGGGCTCGGTTTCCGCTTCAGCAGCCTGGTCATCGCGTTCGCCGATGGCAATCTGTACGTCGCGATGTTCCTTGCGATGATTGCAGCGTTCATCTTCGGAATGGGAATGCCGACCACACCGGCCTATATCATTCAGGCAACACTGGTGGCACCGGCGCTTGTTGATCTGGGAGCCAACCCGTTGGCAGCGCATCTTTTCGTCTTTTACTATGCAGTTCTTGGACAGATCACGCCACCTGTTGCGGTAGCCGCGTTTGCGGCTGCACCGATTGCCGGAACCAGTTCGACGTCTGTGGGTTGGCGCGCCTTTGCGCTTGGTCTTCCAGCCTATGTAATCCCGTTCCTGTTTGTCGCCAATCCGGAGCTGTTGGGCCAGGGAGATTGGGGAAATCTGATATTGGTGCTGTTGCGATCAGCCGCTGCGATAGTTTGCCTTTCTATCGTCCTGACCGGTTGGCTGGGTGACAGTGCTTTGGGTTGGATCGGACGAAGTTTGCTGCTTTTGGCAGCGGCCCTCATGGTCACGCCGGACCTGTTGTTGAATTCGATTGCGATCGTAACAATAACGGGTGTCTGGGCGATGCAGCGGTACGGCTTTAACCCCCTTGCTCCAAAAGGTGCCCAAAATGACTAGTGCGGAACACGGGAAACAAACATCAGCTGCCGGATACGAAATCAACATCGCTGACGTCGTAAGAAACCTGCCTGCTCCGGAAGGGACAAAATACGCCTATGATCTGGTAACTATCGAAGGACGGACAGCCTATCTTGCGGGACAAATTCCCAAGCAGAACGGGACCCTTGCCTATGTCGGACCCGTTGGCAGGGAGCTCCGCGAGCAAGACGCCGTAGCCGCGGCGCGTATCTGTTCACAACAGGCCTTGGCGTGGTTGAATTTTTCCGCCGGAGGGTTGGGCAACCTGAACCGAATTTTGCGGATAACCTGCTATGTTGCCCATGATGATACGTTCAGCGATATCTCTGCGGTGGCAGATGGCGCGTCCAAATACCTGATTGACGCGTTGGCGGATCGGGGACGTCATTCACGCACTGTCGTCGGTGTAAAAAGCCTCCCTCGAAACGCTCCCGTGCTCGTTGAGCTTACCGCGTCCTTGCGAGAGCCAGTCCACTGAACTGATGACGTATTATCAGCCCCTGACCAGGATGCTCGGTAACGGCGTGATGGCGACCGTTGTTTTTACAGAACTTTGAAGATTTCGACGGTGCCCGTCACACCCCGCAACTCTATCGGTTCGTGATGATCGAGTTTCGCCTGAAACCCCGAGATATCGACGTCTTCTTCTGCTGTTGCAGCCTTGACAAGAGTGCCACTGACAAGGCCGCGACAACCGACTTGCCGTGTTGCGCTCTCAAGGCGGCTGGCGATGTTGACGGTATCCCCCAGGACAGCAAATTCCAGCCGTTCCTTGCTTCCGATATTGCCGATGATAACCGGGCCGTAATGTACTCCGATCGCAAGCCTAAGGTCACGGCTTTGCTCCGGCGGCATTCGGGACTTTAACTGCTCGAACGCTTCCACCATCTCGAACAGTGTGACAAGCGCATTTGACGCGTCGCTCTTTCCCGGTTCCGGAGTGCCGAAAGTCGCCATCAGGCCATCGCCGATGAACTTGTCCAACGTGCCACCGTTGCGAAAGACCACCTGTGCCAGAAGGTTGTGGACCTCACGCAACAGGTCAATCGTCTCTCTTGGGGTGTGCTTTTCAGACCAGGAAGTGAACGCGACAAGATCGGCAAACAGCACAGCCGCATCATGCTCGCTGGGCGTTGGAAAAGGATCCGAGCGATCCGCTAGCATCTGGGCGGTCTTGTTCGGGAAATATCGACCGAGGTTTTCCCTTTCCCGTGCCAGCCTGACCTGTCTCAACGCGACCATTCTCGACCGCCTCACAGCCAGTGCAAGAAGTCCCGCTGTGATCAGCAACACGACGATCTCCTGCATCCTAACACCGGTGTCAATAAAGGTGGGCTGTGCGAGAGCTTGAAGCGCGGCCTCGAGGCTGTTCTCCTCTGACTGTCGCCACACGGTGTCGGGACGGTTCAGCAACCACAATACGCCGGAAGACCAACATACAGCGGCCGAGAGCCCGCCCCACAAAACCAGCCGCGGTTGATAGACATAAGCAAGGCCCGTCAGAAGCACGAAGAAATAGATGAACGAGCCGAACCGCAGTGCGAATTGCGGCGGATAATCTATCGGAACAAGGGGATTTGGAAACATTAGTGTAAAGGTCAGCAGCATGAAATCGGCGGTGACAAAGGCATATTGATGCCACCACTTGCTCCAATGGGCATTGGCTGCCAGCCAGGCTCCCCATCCCAGAACAACAAAGACCATCAGTTGAACATAGGTAAAGAGCGGCCCCGGCCACGGTGTCAAAAAAGTGACCAGCGGAACGATCAGCAGGAGCGCGAAGGTGCGTGCGATCACGGCAGTCCGGTGAGCGTCCAACTCCTCGGATTTCAGCGATTCCTGTGTCTCCAAATGATTACTCTCTCAGCTGTGCCGGGCACGTAATATCGCTCGAATATAGCAGTATCGGCTCTGAGTTCACGACTTTATTGCAAAGTCTTAATCGAGTTGATGAGGTCATCTTCACATCAAGCCCACTGCTTCCAACAAGATCGAAAGCGCCCTCAAGGCAATCCATTTTCCTCAAATTGGCGCATAGGTCACACAATGGATGCACATGGGCCAATTTATGGGTTACCTTTGTTCTTGCGAGAGAATGAGGTCTCAGATGATGCGGCTCAGTCGCAGAAAGTTCCTGGACACGACAGCCCGTGCTGCGGCAATCGGCACGGCCCTGGGCTGCAGCCCCGCCGGGATGGCGATGGCTCAGGGAAGCCCTGACACGAAACTGCGCATCTTCTCCAACGCTCAGGCTAAAACCTATGCCGCCTGGTGCAACATTCTGGCAATCGGCGCGGCTGAGGCCGGGGTCGCGTTGTTTGTCGACAAATATCTCGCCGACGCCTATCCCGCCTCCCTGCTGCTGACCCGGTATCTGCAGAACCCGCCCTTTGCCCCCTTCTATCTCACTGGCATCGCGGGCATCGATCAGGAAAGCCGGAAACGGTTTTCAAAACCATTTCTCGATCTCGTTGAGGCTGATCAAAACAGTATCGTGCATGCTGCGGCGACATCCGCGACGGTTGCGTGGACAGACCCAAATCCGAATTTCTTCTATTTCATCTCCAGAAGCGATGCCGTTGATGTTGTCTATGGAACGGTCGAGGGCTTTGGCAATCTCGACGTCCCCTATCTGGAACATATTCGACCCGACCATCCCTGGTAGATTGCGGACAGGAACGGCAGCAAATGCAGACAATCCAGGAAAATCCTGTCGAGGTTCTGGTCCTTGGGTCGGGGTTTGCCGGCAGCACAATGACGGCGCACCTTGCAGCGGCCGGATTTGACGTGCTGACCCTGGAAGCGGGACCGGAACGCAAGCTTCAGGACATGCTCAGTTCTCAAATATGGGCCCGTCGTCTGAAGTGGGGCGGCCCGCCGGTGGTCGAAAAAGGCGATCTCACCGGTGCGGCCGGATTTGGCATGGGCTGGGGCACCGGCGGCGCGGCCTTGCACTGGTATGCCAACTGGTACCGGTTTCACCAGAATGATTTCAGGGAACGGACGCTGTACGGAAAAGGCCTCGACTGGCCCATCGAGTACGAAGACCTGCGCCCCTATTATGATCGCGCCCAAAACTATGTCGGTGTTTCAGGCGACCTTGCCCAGGATCCCTGGTCCCCTCCTGCTGCGGACTATCCGATGCCCGCGCTGCCGGAGCTTGCCCAGTCGCGGGCCATCAAAAAAGGGTTCGACGCGCTGGGATTGCGCAGTGCCCCCAATCCGGTTGCGATCAACAGCCAGCGCTATCAGGACAGAACCGGGTGCCTTCTGGATGGCTGGTGCGACGCCGGTTGCCCGATCGGCGCTCTTGCGAACCCGCTCGTACTCCAATGGCCAAATGCTCTGAGCGCTGGGGCAGAGCTGAAACACAATGCCTACGCAACCAGGGTGACCACCGCCCCTTCCGGAAAGAAGGCCACCGGGGTCGAATATCGTGACGCTGCGGGCGACCTGCACATCCAGCCAGCTCAGATCGTGATCATCGCCTGCCACACGATCTGGAACAGCCGCTTGCTGCTGCTTTCGGCAAATGGCGCACACCCCGATGGACTGGCCAACGGCAGCGGCAAAGTGGGGCGTCACTTCATGTCCCATCCAATTGTCACGATCTACGGCCTGTTCGACCAGGAGACGGAACCCTATCGGGGCATTCTGGGGGCCAACATTCTTTCACAGGAGAACTATGACGATAAGCAACCGGCAAAGGGTGTCTTCGGCAGCCGGTCGTTTCAGGGAGGTCAGGCATCCAAGCCCAATGATCTTCTTGGATGGGCGCTGGCACGGCCGGACCTGTATGGCCAGGCACTGGACGACTACTTGCGCACAGCCCGCCGGCATTTTGGCAATATGACGGTGCTGTGCGAAGAAACATCCGTTCCGGAGAACCGGATTGAGCTTGATACGACAAAAACCGATGCTTTCGGACTTCCCGCGGCAAAGGTCACCAACAATATCCCGAAGGAAAACGCCGCCCGGCTGGATCTCGCAAAGACCGAGGGTCTGAAGATTTTCCAGGCCGCCGACACATCCGATGTCTGGGCGAGCCCGCGCAATCCCGAACACATGCTCGGCGGCACGCTGATGGGGTCCGATCCCAACCGGTCTGTGACCAACTCCTACGGTCAGACCCACGAAGTCGACAATCTTTTCATCGCCGGTGCCAGCCTCTTCCCAACATCAGGTGCCGTCAACCCGACCGGCACCTTGACCGCCCTGGTGCTCAGGTCCGCTGACTACATCCAGAAAAACCGCGCCGCCCTGCTTCGTTAAGATCTCACAGCGTCTTACCGCTACCCCAAAACGTAATCCCCTACCCTCAAAATGGCCCGCTCTTCTTTCACGCGTGAACTCAGAAAGCCAATTTCATCGCAAGTTCGGGTGAGCAAAGAGAGGTTGAACTGCCGAGAATTTCATCTCATGACAATGAATATCAACAACACCTCATACGCGTATTATGGTCCTGGCCATGGCTTCATTACTATGGCCGTGGAAATAACTCGGACTTGCTAGACTTCAACCGGAAAAGCGAGATACTGATGTTGATCCAATAGTCTTTCCCACTGCATACCTGCTTCCCTGGAAGCGATCACCAGCGGGTGCCAACAAATAGTTTCACCTGAAACTTTGGCGAAACCCAAGGCGGCCAGTCGACGAACCTGATCCACGTATGACGCACGTATCACGCAAACCTCATCGTCAATAGACAGATAAACAGTGTCATTGAACTTTCGGTGGCCACTAAAAATTTCCGCCCAGATAGAGAAAGTGCGGCCTGTTGTTATTGATGCCGACAGCGGTTTCGACAACAAGAAATCCCTCGCATTTTTGGGATCAATTAACAGACGATATGCAGGCGGTTGCATTTTTCCAATTCTTGGATCATCGGGCGATGCCCACGAATTAGGCCAAAACCCCACAACCAGCCCGGCATCTGCAAATAGGTCGCAAAGCTCTTCCCAGATGAAAGCATTGTCGTGAAAGCGGGTGTTTTCTTCTTGTTTCTGGATAGATTTAGCAACAAAGATTTGAGATAACTCCCCCAACGCACAAACAATAAATTCAATGCGTTACCCGTCCTTCGTCGTTTCTGGCTGCCTTTACAAATTCCTGAACAATCTGTAGCCAGCCATACGGTTTGACAAACACGGTCAGATGTAACACTAAGCCCTTTTTCCCGTAAAGGTAGAAGTAAAGTTTTGCTCAACGAAGTTGAATCACAACGATAATAGTTGTTTGTTGTCGTTATTTATTAGCTGCGGTTCACTTCATCGGAAAGCGCATTAGGAGAAAGTTAGAATGAGCCGGCTGGTTGATGAGCTTGGCGAGCGAATGAAAGCCTATGAAGGTTCTGAAGCAAAACGGCGGCTAGACCTGACATTGCCGGTTTGCGCAAGGATAGATGGACGTTCATTCAGCAAATTCACTAAGGGTTTCAAGCGCCCATTTGATGATGTCATTTCAAAGGCTATGAGAGCAGCCTGTGCACGGTTGATCAAGGAAACACATGCCAAGTTAAGCTTCGTTCAATCCGACGAAATCAATCTAATTTGGCAGGCAAATGAGAACGGATCGATCATGTTTGATGGTCGGCTTCAAAAAACCTCCAGCGTTCTTGCATCAATCGCTACATCTGAGTTTACCCTCAACATGCTTGAACAAGGCTATGAGGACATCGTCAGAGCTCGACTACCGGTCTTTGATGCCCGAGTGTGGCAAGTCCCATCGAGGGACGAAGCGTCAAATGTCATCGTATGGCGCTCTCAAGATGCCAGAAAGAACGGAGTGAGTTCTGCATGCCGCAGTCATATCTCGGCCAAAGCAATGCATGGCCTAAACCAGTCTGACATGCTCGCTGCGATGGCTGAACTTGGCACGGACTATCACGCTACCTATCCGGCATCTGATCGCTACGGCGTCTATATGCAAAGAAAAACGAAGCCGGTCTACATCGAGGATGAGACCTGGGCGAATATACCGGAAGCCAACAAACCTGAAGACAGGACCGTTTTGCGAGGTGTGATCGAGCGCTTGCCCGTCGAGTATTTTGGCGATGTCAAGAACAGAGTGGACGTCATATTTGATGGAGCCGATCCGATATTCTTTTCCGATGTTTCCGATTGAATTTGACGTTGTTCGGAGAGCGGATTCGCCCTGACCTGTTCCAATCCTGCAGCTGGAATGCCCACGTGACGCCCCTTTGCCCGCAAGAAAACCAACCGCCCTCTCCTGCACTGGTTCGTGCCATAAACCGGTATCTTCTGATTAAAACCGAACTCGTTCCAGCCGAACTTTGCCTGGTTTTCGGCGGTCAGAGGAGCGCGGAGGCTCGGGTAAAAGAAGCTGTTCGGCTATGGCAAGAAGGCATGTTCAAACATATTATCGTTTCCGGTGGGAGGGCTGAACAGGCCGGACGTACTGAGGCTGAGATGATGGCCGACGAACTGGTTCGCGCCGGTGTGTCACGCAGCCAGATCACCATTGAAACGAAATCAAAAAACACCGGTGAAAATGTAGAATTCTCAATGAGAGTCTTGCGTGAACTTGGACTGTTCGATTCAATCAGCTCAGTCATAGCCGTGGGCAGGCTGAGTGCTTCGAGGCGGTATCTGATGACCATTGAACGCCACTGGCCGGACGTTGTTAAAATGCTGGCGCCAGCGAACTACCATCCCGTTGACCCCACTCAGTGGCAAACAAGCCCAGCCCTGACAAGGGAAGTTCTTTCCGAATGGCAAAATTTAAGGCCCTATCTGAAAGCCGGGTTCATTCGGGAACTGAACACGGCCACATGCCCACTGCTCCAAGAGGATGCGCACTGATCTTCACGTCGGTCATACTCTGAGGTGCAAAAATCATGGATGCATCTAATCGCATTTGCTAGTTGATGGCTTTAAACTGCCGTGAACCAACAATCTGCTCAAAACACCACCCACGCGTAATCTTCGATCAAGAGAACTAGCCAATGTCAAATGACAGTGACTTCTGGGAAGCCAAATTCGTCGATGCTTTTGTGACCAAGTCGAAGCGTTCCCGTTACAAAACTCTTCTGAAGAACCCGAAAAAACGAGAGAAAATCCTCGGCCGCCTCAATCATAATCCCGACCTTGATTTCTCCCACTGCAATCCGCGAACCGGCATGCGGGCGTACTCAAGTGAATTAATGGAGAAACTATCGGCTTATCACCTTGAGCCTCAATGCTGGCTCCTCTCATTCGATTCCGAACTTGACCGCAAACTTCTACCTTTGAACGAAGCAGTGGAAGCAATCTGCTCTGCATTTTGGGGAACAGTCATAATCTGCCCGCCCATGCCAATTGCGGTCTATAGTCCGGAGAACATGAAAGAAAAAGAACTGTACCTGTTCACATGATCCAGTGACAGCTCCAGCGGAGGGACGCACTGATGGAATTTCTGTTCCTGATGCATAATGATTACCACGTTGAGCCGGAAGACAGTGAAAACTGGGGCCCCTATCTGGCATCACTGACCCAAAAAGGCGTGATGCGCGGTGGCAGTGCCTTTGGTGAGGCAGTTTGCGCACGCAAGCCGCCTGCCTCACCGCAACAAGCAAGCACGTTGGTCGGATACATCAAAGTCGCTGCCAATGATGTCGAAGAAGCGAAACAACTGCTTAGGGGCAATCCTGTCTTTGAAGCCGGTGGCACCATCGAGATCCGGGAACTGACGATTGATGGATAACACCGCTGCTCGACCGGTTTGGTTTTGATCGGCCCCAAGCTTTTGTTTTAATAGGCATCCTTATCGTAAGGGCGATCCAACTTTTAAGCGATGAGCTCTAGAAGCGGTACTCCAGGCTGGTGCGGGCTGAAATCCGATAGGCTCCATCGGCTTCAAGCAGTCCCTCACCGCCTGCGCCAATCACCACTGCGTTTTGGGTGACATATTCGCCCGATACACTTCCGTACGCCCCAAGCGTGTTGTCATCGCCGCCCGGCGTGAAGCTGACGTTCTGACCAAGCAGTGCCCCATCAATTGTCTGACCGCCGAAGGTGCTGCGAGCCTGCAGGCCCGTCTTGACTTGGTGGCGGAAAGCGGCGCCGTTTGCCAGGATTTTTTCATAGGGTGCGGCCAATTGCAGCCGGGCAACACCGATATGATCAGATCGACCGTCAACCGTAAGCGGTGCGGAAGTGCCGCTTTCGGAAAATCCGTCCAGAAACAGCCCCGAATAGCGCAGACCCAGACTGCCCTCCAGCGGATGTCCCCACAGCACCGCCGGTTTGGTGACGGACAGCTCTGGCGAGATGAACCATCCGCCGAAGTCCGCCGTTGCCGTTTCAAGACCCGTCGCTGCAAGGTTGTTTGCAACCGAACGTTCCTGCTCAAAAGTCGAGTAACCACCGGTCAGCGCCGTATCAAACACCAGCCCCGCTTTCAGGAGCGAAGCATAGGATCCCACAAAGAAACTCTGGCTGTCGGTTTTCTGCGCATCAAATTCCGCATCGACGCCACCCGCAGCAGTGCCTCCCAGGAAACCTGCCCGCAGATTGTCCCGCAACAGATTATCAACGCCGATCACGACCCCGCCGACCCACTGCTGCGTTTCGGCCGAGGGAGAGCTGGCTTCCTGCCGGCGGAAGGATCCAAACGCGCCCATCCAGAAAAGCTGACCCGGATCGCCCCGCATTGCGCCATCGACAGGTCCGCTGGTGCTCAATGCACCACCTGTTCCGCTGCGAACCCGGGACAGTCTGTTCTCAAGGGCCGTCGAAATTCCGCCGGTCAAGTCCGCCAGTTGCGCGTCCTGGGTCGACAGGTTGGTCGGGTCGACGATGACAGCCCGATTTCCCGACGCAGCAAATAGCGCGCCATTGGGCTCGATGGCAGTAGGCGGCGTTGTAAACGTTGCATTGACTGAGAGTCCGTTGCCAACTTCCAGAGTCTGGGTTCCGCCGCCTGCAAAATCGATTGTACCGCGAATAACAGACCCTCGAAGCAGCGTCAGGTGTGCCTCATCACCATCGAGGAATATTCCGTCTCCTGCGTCCCCGGTCCCCACGAAACCGGAGTTCGTAACATCGGACCCCGTTGTAATCCCTAGCCGCCCCGAGCGGATGTACGCCCCAACGGAGCCGGAATTGACAATGTCGGAACCAATTCCACGCGTCGAAATATAGGTCCCGACGCTTCCGGAGTTGATCACGTCGGTGTCACGCGCACCGGTCTCAATATACGTTCCGACAGTCCCGGAATTGGTGATATGGGATCGGTCGCCAAACGTATCGATATAGGTACCGACGCGACCTGTGTTGATGACAGGAGAATCATCCTGCCAGGTACGAATATCGGTCCCCACCGTCCCGGAATTCGTGACCTCCGAGTCCCGAAAAAGAGTACTGATATCGTCAACAATGACGCCTGAATTGATCACACCGGATCCATCGCCGTATGTCCGTATCTGGTATCCGACATATCCGCTGTTGTTGACGTCTGAATTTTCTCCATTCACGATGATTTCCCCGACGACAGAACCTGTATTGGTGATCGGCGAGTTGTCCTCGTCTGTTTGGAGATCAGCACCCACAGTCCCTGAATTGAAGATACTGGAATTGGTTCCATCGGTCAGTACGGTTCCCGTCACATCGCCCTGGTTCGTAACGCCGGCATCATTGCCTGAATTGCTGACAGAACCCAATGTTGTGCCGCCGGGCACGACGCAAGTCACGGTGTTCACAAGCCCGCATATCGTTTGTGCAAACGCCGGCGGTGTTTGCGACAGAAACATGAGTGCGAAACCGGTGCATGTCGATACACCCAAAAAATGTCGGCTGTAGTGGTGCGTCATGTGCCCCCCCAGGCAATTTTATTGAACGCCCATTGACTGCCAGAATATTAGTGGCATCAGAACGTCAACTCTACGTCAACATGATATTCAACTATCGATAATTTGGTGTTAATGTATTCAAGTCAATTCTTATATTATAATTACTTAATATACATACTCTTATACTATAATATAACTGGCCACGCCCTTCGCCCGAGCTGTGCAGCAAACCTGATCCTTGTTCTGTATCCAGAGTTTCTATTGTGAATGCTTCACGTCTCTCAGCGTGAAAATTCAGGCAGCAGATCGTCCGCGATACGTTTGAGGGTTGTTTCAATGTCGGCATTGTTGAACCGGAGGTTCAGCGCCACGTGGTTCACGCCAAGGCTTTCCACTTCTCGTAGATAGTGCAGCAGGAAATTTGTCCCAGCCTGAAAACCCAGATGGATCGGGCGCACCGGAGCATCCGCCTTTTCCATAACGTCAACATACAGCGATTGCATCACGGGTTTGTCTATCCCGCCCGCGGTCCGGACCTGCTGGCGATAGTCTGCGATCAGGCGGTTTTGGATGTCGGCATTACGTGGATAGGAAATCAATCCATCGCCGTGCTCGGCAACCCATTCGGGGGTTTGCTGACAGCGCCCCGTGATCAGCATCGGAATGCGCCCTGAGACAGGCTTGGGCAGCATATCCAGATGTCCGTTGAGACGACCCTGAGCGCCATCAAACCGGGGGTTCGTTTCAAAGGTTGCCCGGATATAATTCATACTGTCCCGAAACCGCGCACCGCGTTCATCATAGTCCATGTTGAGTGCTGGATATTCTTCCGGCCGGTCACCGGAGGCCACACCGAGCAAAACCCGGCCACCCGATAAAACATCCGCCGATGCAGCTGCCTTGGCTACGTGCGCCGGGTGGCGCAGCGGCAGGATGACGCTGGCAATGCCTAGACCAATACGGTCGGTGCACGCCGCCAATGCACCGAGGTAAACAAACGGGTCGAATATTTGCCCCACGTCTCCGAAAGAGGGAACGCTAAACGGAATATCGCGCAACCAGACAGCGGAAAATCCCAACGCTTCTGCCAGCTTGATGCGTTCCAGATGGCGTTCCAGTGTGGGCACCTCTTCAATTTGATACGACTCAAGCGGCGCTATTATTCCCAGGCTGAGACGGTCGGGCTTGAAAATCGCGTTATAGGCCGGGCTGATCTGCGGAAAGGTCGTCTTGTTTGGTGTGTTCAATTTGATCATTTCCTTTACCGTCCGCCGCGCTGTCAACAACGCGCCAAGATCCGGCTTTCGATACTCATGCGAAAGAGCGAAGCGCGCACGCACCAGAGAGGCTTTCTGCTTACTATGGAAATCACATTATTGGCAGTACTTCATTCGGTGAGCTTGGATGAGCTGGTCAATCGTTACGGCTTTTGAACGCCGATAAGACAGAATTCGCCATCGCAATGTCCTGAGCCGCGATGCCCGTCAAATCCGCAATGGTGATTTGCGACTCGTTCGTTCGTCCCGTGTCTGTATTCATCAGCAAGGACCCCAGCTCCTTCAGGTCTTGTTGGTCGATGCGCCCCGCTTTTACGGCATGCGAAACCTCGCCGTGATCAATGCACTGGGTCGCCAGATCAACGGATAAAACATCCGCTCGGCCGACAAGGTCCACCTCCAACTCCTGCTTGCCCGGTGCATCGGCCCCCACGGCGGTGATGTGCGTTCCCGGCATCACCCAGTCAGCCATGATCAGCGGGGCTGCGGCCCCTGTTGCCGTGACAACGATGTCCGCCTGTCTGACCTCTTGCTCCAGATTGTCCGCAACCGAGATGACGCAGCTCGATGAAAGCCCCTCGATCAGATCCGCTGCCCGTTCCGCGTTTCGTCCCCAGATCCTGAATCTGACCGGTTCAGACAGAAGGGCCGCATGCGCCTCGATCTGTCGCCGGGCCTGCGGTCCTGTTCCAACGACCAGAATTTGTTTGCTGTCCTTGCGTGCAAGCAGGCGAGTCGCAATCGCACCGCCCAGTCCTGTTCTGATGTCCGTCAGCACCATTTCATCGTGGAGCACAGCCTGGACCTGCCCTGTCTCAGCCGATAGCACCAGAACCAGACCATTGCCGGTCGCAAGACCTAAATCTGCATTGTGGGGGAAACCGGTGGCCACCTTGATCACGAACGTCGGGGCATCCTGAAGATGACCGTATTTGATGTGACAATCCGCTCCCCTGCCTGGGAATGTTATGTGACCGATGGGGGGCAGATTCACCTGCCCCCGACTGGTAGCGCGGAAGGCTTCTTCAATTGCGAGGGCGGCATGGTGCACGTCAATTAAGGCTTCGATTTCCTGGCGGTCTAAGCTAATCATTTTCAACCCTCGTTCGTGGAGATTAGAACCTATGCCAACACTTCCTGATTTTCGACTGGAAACGCATTTTTCAAAGTGGGAATTCAAGGCGCGTTATCACCTGACAGCTTCAGATGCTGAAAGCATGTCGATGGGCACGTTGTTGGCAATGGCTACCGCCCAGCAGCGCACGGCATTTGAAGATTTATGGCTGGGATACACCGAAACCTATGGTGCACCGGACCTGCGTCAGGCGATTGCACAGACATATACCGATCAATCTGCCGCTGATATCTTGTGTTTTGCAGGGGCAAGCGAGGGAATTTTCGCGGCGAATAACGTCATTCTGGAACAAGACAGCCACGCCATCGTGGTCACGCCCAACTACCAGTCCCACGAAACCCTGCCTGTTGCGATTTGCGAGGCAACCGGGGTACCGCTGGATCCCGAGGACAACTGGTCGCTCGACATTGACCGTGTTGCGGACGCTGTCCGCCCCAACACACGTCTGGTCACGATCAACTTCCCGCATAATCCAACCGGAACGATCCTTGCCGCTGACCGCTATCAGGCACTGATCGAACTCTGCCGCAAGCACGGCATCTATATTCTGCATGATGAAATTTTTAACGGTCTGGGTCCAACGGGCGCCCAACATCTGCCGTTTATCGCCGACGTATATGAACGCGGGTTATCCTTGAATGTGATGTCTAAATCATATGGTCTGCCCGGCTTGCGGATCGGCTGGATCGCCTGCAAGGATTCAGCCCTGCTGTCGCAGATGGAGCGGATGAAGCATTACCTGTCGATCTGCAATTCCGGCCCCAGCGAACGGCTTGCAATGATTGCATTGCATAATCGCGAAAAGATACTGGCCCGCAATTGCGCCATCGTGGATGAGAACCTGCCCAAATGGGATGCCTTCTTTTCCCGTCACGAGGATCTGTTTGACTGGCAACGACCGGACGGCTCCTGCATGGGTTATCCCCGTTACAAGGGTGCTGACGGCGTTGAGGCGTTTACCAGGTCCCTGGTCGAGGAAAGTGGCGTGCTGTTTTTACCAAGCACGATCTATTCGTCTGACTTGGGACCCACGCCAAGTGACCGCTTCCGCCTGGGATTTGGTCGCTCGGGCCTGGACGAAGGGATCGCTGCACTCGACGCCCACCTGATGAAAAACAAACACTTGTAACGCCCCCTGCCTGACCTTCTTCGCATCGCACACCGACTCTGATCACCCGTCAGGCTTCTGCGGCGGGCTGAGCGTCATCGTCAAAGATCTCTTCGATGCTTTGTTCGAACAGGCGGGCAATCCTGAACGCCAAAGGCAAGGAAGGATCGTACCGTCCCGCCTCAATGGCATTGATCGTCTGGCGCGAGACATCGAGCTTGAGAGCCAACGCCGCCTGGGACCAGTTTCGTTCGGCGCGCAGATCCTTTAGCCTGTTCTTCATCAGAACATGCCCCCTTCGCGTTTGGTTACCACAATCGCCGCGGCGGAATAAGACACCCAGAAGATCGGCAGCAACCAAAACACCTTGAGTTTTGGCGCATCAGCCAGCAATTCCAGCGTTCCCCATCCCGACGCAATGACCATGACACAGGCGATGCCGAATATGATTGCCTTGATCTGAATGGAACGCAAAAACTCATCGACTTCGTTGATAAAGCGCCAGTGCGCCCAGAAGGCGCTCAAGATGGCAACAATCGGAACGAGGGCCAGCCCATAAAGGGCGGCCGGTGGCAAATTCATGTTGTCTGCCGCCCAGGTCGTGCCCACTGACCCGACTAGATACCCAATCATGGAGGGAACAAATATCTTGAAGTAACGACCGGTCGCCTGTTCGGGTGTCATGATTTTCTCCAGCAACGATGTAAAGCCTCCTTTACATAGTCATACATTTGAAAATGTAAAGTATCCTTTCCATTCTGCTTTCGAAAAAGTATGGTTTCACACGTTAGCCCTTGAAAATTCCCCTTCAATTCGGTGAAGATGCATCATTGCTTTTTCACCTGTGGTTTCATGGGTGTGTGAACGATTTCGACCCTGCTCCCTCCAGTATTCTATTGGTATTGTTTGATGTTGATTATGAAGAAACGCCTGTTCAGCCTTCTGGCTTCATTCCTTCTTCTGACCGGTATGTTTCTGCTGCAACCTGCCGCCGCACAGCAGCAGTGGACGCCGGAATTGAGTACCGAAGTCAACAGACTTTCCGATCTGGCGTTCTCCCCGGATGACACGCACATTCTCTATGGCATCAACTCGATGGATATACAGAAGGATGTTTATCTGAACGAATATGTCATTTCGGATCTGACTGGTACGACGGTCCGCACCTTGATCGAACCCTCCTCCAGTATTTCTGCGGCACAATGGGCCCCTGATGGGCAAATGGTGGCCTATCTGTCCTCTCAGACCGGCAAGAACAACATCTGGCTTGTTCGCGTCGATGGCAGTGAAAAGCCAAGGCAGGTCACGGACATGCGCCAGGACATTGCGAATTTCAGATGGGCACCGGATTCCGGGTCGATTGCCTTCATGATGACTGACCCGGACTACAAAGAGCCGGATGTAGAAAACCCCGACGTCTTTAACAGGAACCATCTTTGGCTGCTCAGGCTCGATACGGATAACACGAGCGACAACATCGTCAATCTGACGGAAAAGCAGGATTTCACGGTGAGCACCTGGGCGGGCAACCTCGTCTATGACTGGTCACCGGACAGCACCTCGGTCGCCTTTGCGTATCAGGATCGTCCCGGCCTTGATGCGATGGTCAAAGCGCAGATTGCGAGCGTCGATGTTCAATCCCGGCAGGTCACGAAAATTGAAACGGGGAACAGGAACTGGGCCTACTTTCCCAAATATTCGCCGGATGGCAATTGGCTGGCTTATATCAAAGCCCCCGGACCATTCAAGTGGTCGTTTTTGTGGGACATCAAGCTAATACCCGTTAGCGGCGGAAAGCCGGTTTCCCTCGCGAAATCGAAAAACGGATTTCCGTTTTTATGGCAGTGGGCACCTGACTCCAGGAGCGTTTATTATATCGAAAACGATCGCTCCACTTATTCATTTTACACAATGCCCATCAACGGCGATCCGCCGACAAAAATATTTGGTTCGCCGCAGGATCTGAGTGTCCCGGGCCTTAATACTTATCTCACATCGTCTTTTGTTGATGTGAGCAATGACGGAAAGCAAGTGGCTATTATCGGCCAGACATTTGACAAGCCGCCGGAAATATATGTCGGCAAGGTCGAGGATTTTTCACCGAAAAAAGTCAGCACCGTCAATCGGGACTTTACAGACATACCTATCGGAAAAACGGAACTGATCCGCTGGCGGTCGCTCGATAATACCGAAGTGGAAGCCCTCCTCACCTACCCTGTAAAATACGAAAAAGATAAGAAATATCCGCTG
Source organism: Stappiaceae bacterium (assembly GCA_039976075.1). Classification (GTDB taxonomy): domain Bacteria; phylum Pseudomonadota; class Alphaproteobacteria; order Rhizobiales; family Stappiaceae; genus JBDWFY01. Next base: position 518,131 of record JBDWFY010000011.1, on the reverse strand, counting down.
GTTGTCCAGATACACGGCGGACCGAATTCGGTGGATTTCAATGAATATCTGCCATTGATGAAATTCTTCGCAACAGCCGCCTATTCGGCAAAGGACCATTTCATTCTCAGGGTGAATTACCGTGGATCCTTTGGCTATGGCAAAAAATTTCGCGAAGACCTGATCGGTAATTTCGGTATCTTCGATTATCAGGACATCATCTCGGGGGTCGACCACGTGATCGATCTGGGGCTCGCCGATCCTGCCGCGCTGTTTGTCATCGGCCAGAGCAATGGCGGCACGCTCACGGGCTGGATCATCACCCAGACGGATATGTTCAAGGCGGCATGTCCGGTTGCCGGTGAAACGGATTATATCAGTCTTGAAGGAACCAACGGGTATTTCCAGACCAGCTGGTATCTGGGTGGCAGCTTCATCGATCACCTGCAAACGTACCTCGATCGTTCCCCCATTTTTCATGTCAAGAATGTAAAGACCCCGACCCTGATCCAGGGCGGCCTTCTGGACGACAATGTCCCCCACACTCAGCTGCAGGAATTCTACCGGGCCCTCAAGCGGGTCGGCGTCGATACCCAACTTGTAGGCTACCCGGGGGTGGACCACGACTATTTTCCACCCAAGCTGTATTTGAAACTTCTTCGCTCCTGTATGGATTGGACGGACAGACATCGCGTTGGCGAGTGAGAAAAGAAGGAGACGATCATCTGCAAGCCACCCCAACAGACAGCGAACTCTTAGACCGAACTGTACCCGGCCAAACACAAATGGCGGTCGCGACGGGAGTCGAACCCGCGACACCCGGATAGACAATCCGGTGCTCTTCCACTGAGCTACGCGACCGCAATTGGCATGGTAAGGCGTACGGGAGTCGAACCCGTGTTTTTCGTTAGAAAGACGAAGGTCCTAACCACTAGACGAACGCCTCAAAGCCAATGGCGACGTTCTAATTGACACTTCCAATAATGTCAATTTATTTAATTATATCAAATACTTAGACAATATTACTCAATGCCGCTGACCGAAAGGTCAGCGGGTGCACCGGTGCGCCCGGAGTCGTATGCGTGTGAGACGAAGATCGGGAAGCAGCGCAACGCTGTGCCGCTTCCTCGGTATCCTCAGGTTCTTCCAAGCGCTGATGGGGCACAGCGACGATCTCCTTCATGCAAATTTTCAACAGGGCGGCGAGCAGGTGGTTCAGCCCACTCTCTCGCAGACAACAAAAAGGGCGGCCACCAGATGGTGCCGCCCGCGTTCAAAGGCCTCGACAGGCCTTATTGAAGAGAACACGCAGATCTACATCGCGCGCCCTCCCGGGGCGGTGACGTCGATATCTCGTTCTGAAAGTCGAAAGTTCATGGTGTTTTCCTCTTCGGTGCAACGTCATAACAGAGACACCCCGCCTCAAGCAAGGTTGCGGATTTTGGAGCCGTCCTCAAACTGCGTCTTGAAGATTTCCAGGTTAGCTGGATGAAACGCAACCCGGTCCTTCAGCCCTTTCACTCCTGCCCGGAGGTCGGCAGCGGCGGCAAGCGGCGTTCGACTGGCGAGGACTGAATGATCGACGTGTTGGTCGTCGCATAGGGCACGATCAAGTCGATGACGCGTTCCATGTCGGCAATGGAGGCAAGGCTTGCGCGCGCCAGAAAGCAGTCTTCTCCGGTAACACGGTCACACTGGGTGATCTGGGGGATGCTCTGGATGATCTCCGCCACACGCTGCATTTCTCCTGGAACAGGCCGAACGCGGAACCAGACGGCAATCGGAAGACCAACGGCTTCCGCGGAGACATTCGCACTGTACCCTTGAATGATCCCGGTTTCTTCCAGCCGCTTGACCCGCTCGGCAACGCTCGGCGAAGACAGTTTCACCTTGCGGGCCAACTCTGCTGTGGTGCATCGACCGTTTTCAATCAGCGTGGTCAGAATCGTCTCATCTATCGCATCCAACCCGCCACTTTTATATCCAAGGCGCTTCATACATATCACCCTTTGTTTCACAGCAATTTATCAATATATGCCATAATTCACATATGTATTTCTGAAAATTAGCCCCTTATCCTTGAGAAAACAAAGGGGTATTTCCATGTCACCAAAAGATGCTGCCCCCTCAAAACTCAATCGTGCTGCCGCCGCCGCACCACCCCATGCCTGGTTCGGGGTCAGCGCCATATTCCACTATCTCGGCCCATCCTTTGCGGTTCTTCTGTTTCCGGTCGTGGGTGTCCTGGGTGTCGCATGGTTCCGGATCGCGACTGCCGCTGTGGTCTTCGCCACCTTCACCAGGCCCTGGCATACGCTTTGGGCGGCGGATACGAAAACCCGCTGGCTTCTGATCGGGCTGGGCATCTGCCTGGCGGTGATGAACACTTCGTTCTATCTCGCACTCGACAAGCTGCCGATGAGCCTCGTGGCTGCGATGGAGTTTGTCGGGACGATTGGAGTTGCGCTCTGGGGGCTGCGATCCGGACGCAATGCAGTCGCGCTGCTCCTGACCATTATCGGTGTCTTCGTCCTGATCGATGTGAAATGGGCGTCAGACCCGCTCGGGCTTTTCTGGGCTGCGCTGAACGCAGCCCTGTTTGTCGGGTATATTCTCCTGGGCCACAAAGCATCCGAAGGCGGGTCGAGCGGAGGCGTGGAACGGCTCGGAGCAGCAATGGCAATCGCCCTCCTGATCCTGATGCCCATCGGGTTCGTGGAAGCCGTGCGCGCCTTCGGGATGCCCATGGTGGTGCTGGCCGGGATCGGCGTCGGTATCTGCTCCTCGGTAATCCCCTATGTGTGCGATCAGCTCGCCATGTCGCGGCTGCCCCGGTCGTCCTTTGCACTGCTGCTGGCGCTGCTGCCTGCGACAGCCACCATCATCGCAGCTGTCGTTCTCGCTCAGATACCGACCCTGCGGGATCTTGTCGGCATTCTCCTTGTCATGACCGGTATTGCGATCCACAGTCCGGCACCAACGCCAGCCCCGGCGGTGCAAAAAGAGGTGGTTGAATGAAGGAGCCGTTATCGCTGAGTGCGCCAAGGCGATCCGCAGGTGTGGTCCTTGGCGTTCTGGGAATGCTCGGTTTCAGTGGTACGCTGGTCGCAACGCGTGTGGCCGTGGCCAGTTTCACACCGCTGGACATCACCTGCGCCCGGATCGTCATGGCCGGGGTGCTTGGGGCGGCGTTCCTGTTTCTCACAAATCACTGTAGCCTGCCGGCGCGCCGGCTTCTGCTGCCTATCCTTGTCATGGGTTTGGGATTGGCCGTTGGCTATCCGTTTTTTCTCGCCCTGGCGCTCGAAACAGTGCCGGCAGTCCACGGGGCGGTCGTGACAGGCCTGGCTCCGGCAGCAACTGCAATCATTGCCGTCTTGCGGACAGGCGAAAGGCCGTCCCTGCCCTTTTGGGTCGCCTGCGCCACAGGGTTTTGCGCTGTACTCTATTTCGCCTATGACGCTGGAGGCGGTCATCTGAGCCTCGCCGATGGCTGGCTGTTCCTGGGGATGCTCAGTCTGGGCGTTGCCTATGTCGAAGGCGGCCGGGTGTCCCGCGAGTTGGGCGGCAGCGTGACCCTGAGCTGGGCCATGCTGTTTCTCACACCAATTGCCATGCTTCCGCTGTTAGTGCGGGCGGGCACGATCGAAGTCGCAAGCATCCCTACCGCGGGCTGGGTTTCGCTAACCTACCTGGGCGTCGTCAGCATGTTTCTGGCCTCCGTCTTCTGGTATCGCGGCCTGGCGCTAGGAGGCATCGCCCGGATCGGACAGATCAACCTCTTGCTGCCATTGACGGCGCTCGGGTGGTCCGCTCTGTTTCTTGGCGAAGAGATCACGTCAACGGCGATCATATGTGCCCTGATCGTACTAGGATCAATGATCGTTTGCCTGAAGAGCCGCAGCTGACAGGCGATGCGAAGCAACAGTACGGCTGCCAGAACGACAACCCTGCCGTTCCAGCTTTCCCGGCGAGAAGATCACTCGTACTGAATTATCACGGACACAAAGTCTTCTTCGCTTGTCACCATCGTATGATGACCTTTCCCGTGCTTGTCTTCCATGTGCCAGACATCACCTGGACCGATAACACGGGCCTCACCATCGCTGGCCGTAACTCTTACGGAGCCTGACAGACAAATGAGCTTTTGCGCCACCGGAGTTGGATGCACAGGTTCATTCCATCCTGACCGCAACCGCAGAAACATGGTCTGTGTCACCCGTTCCGGTTCGGAGATTTCGATATCCTGAGCAGGCGGTGCAAACGTGCGTTCTTCCAGCGCGACATCGATATCCTCCCAGTGGCTTTCGCCGGTGTCATCGGAAAACAGTCTGTGGAACTTCATATGGTTTCGCCCTAAACGAATGCTGGTCTGGTATTAATTGCCCGGAACAATAATCTTGTCCAAAGTAAAGCCAGGGCGCTCCCTTCCCCGTCGGCTTCTAACCGGACAGGCCACACGCGCCAACAGTCATAATTCTAGATGCCACGCAGGATGCTGCGCTGATTTTGCTGTCATTGAGCCACTTATTGCTCGACGTTTTGATGTTTCATTGTGATGTGGATTTCGGCGTTATTTGCTCAGCTTTTCAAGCAAGATACGGAGGTCTTCTTTTGCATCGGATATCAGCATGTCGTCGCCGGTCTTTTCTGCAAGCGATACGCGCTGTTCCATGAATTGCCTGGCTTCCTGCGTTTGCCCTTGTTCAAAAGACAATACGCCAAGCTGAAAGAGACTGTCGTCAACGTTGTCATCATCGCTATTCTTCAGTGCAATGGATAGGCGACGATCAAGATAAAGACGGGCTGTTTCCAAATCTCCCAGTTCATAGGCGTTTTGGGCCAGATTGGTTAGGGTGTTGTTTAACTTGGCATTATCCTTTCCACCAAAAGCTATTCCGCGTTCCAAAGCTTCTTTATTGACGTCAAGAGCTTTTTCGTAGCGACCGGCTTCATGCAACGTAAATCCAAGGCGTTCCCTCAATCCAATTTTTCCACCTTCATCCAGGTCAGGGTCCTGGTCAAACAAAGGAATAGCCTGTTGAAACGCCTCGATGGCTATTGTCCATTCCTCGATCTCTTCTGCTTGTCCAGCCAGGTTATATAGTGCGTATGAACGCTCACGAGTGGTAAGAAATCTATTGATGCCGTCAATCCGCAAAGCCTCTTGTGTCTGTAAAACGGATTGTTCCGCCTCCCCTGTACGTGAAAAGATGAAACCGCGCAGATAGGCAAGTTCGCCATGTGCTTTGGACTCTCTTTCCTCCTCAGAAAGGATCGCACCTAATTCATCCAACTCGGCAAGCGTCTCACTTGCGCTAAAGACCTCTTCTGGATCCAGAACAATACGGTGGATCTCCTCCAAACGTGAAAGTGTGTTTTCGGTGGCACGTGCATTCGAGGGAAACATCAGGATAAATAAAGCGAAAAATTTCGTCACCAGGTTACGCACGAACATGCTCCAGTAATTTGTGCCGTGAGATTGCCGATAAAATATATGTTTTCAAGTGTCACTCTTGTCCGAGTTTCCTGTTGCAACCGCAAAAGTGACCAGCACATAGCAAGCGGAGCGACAAACGATGGGGACGTCGCATGGCGTGGTTCCGCCACGGCGTTGGCAAGCGCGGATCGTCAGTGTTTTGATAGTGGATGGGCCAGTGCGCTAAAAAGGTGCTAACTTCAAAGTAAGTAAAAAATAAGATGCGAAGCAGTAGTCAACAATTCACAATTCAGGAATGAAAACCTTCTGCTACGGGCTCACTATCGCCATTCGATGCGGGGTGCAGCAGCAATAGCGATACGGACCTTACTACTATCCAAATTGCAGGTACAGGTGACCGCTTTCGATGGTGTGCCACGGTGCCGGAAGAAAGAGTTTCCACACCCGACTTGATTTCTTTGTCACCTTTGAAAGGCAGTTGCCATGCGTTCGCCCCTGCCCGCTACAGCCAACTGACAGACCCTGGGGGCCTGCCCGGCGTTAAGTTGGTTCACCGCCCAAAACTTCCCAGAAGTCTGCTCTTAGATTGTGATGGGGAAACGGAATGCCTGGAACCGGCACTTCAAGGAAGGCGCACAGCGGTTCCCAGCCCTCTGCAACATCAAAGACCAACAGCTTATCGGCTGGCACTGCAGCACGAACATCCGCCGTCCTTTGCTCAAAGGCGGCAATTGCAGCTTCGCGGTTCCGAAAATTACCGCCAAACGTCTGCTCGCCAATAAAATTCCTATTCATGTCAAGTATTTCACGGATCGGCGGAGGCAGGTCCATGGACGGATATTTTTCCATCAATTTGCCGATTGTCCTGTCAAAGCTGGCCCACCACTTCTCGGCGGGACGGACGGAGTGCAGTACTTTAGCCTTTGGGAAAGATGCCATTGACTGCCGCCAAAAATGGGCTCCCGGCCAATCAACCTGGCTGGCGTACCCTTTGTAAACTGTGCTCAGGTCGGTCTTTTCACCATCCACCAGGGCCTGCCAATTTGGCACCTGATCAAGGTTCTCGACAACCTCGTACATGTGGTGGCACGGCCCGAAGCCCAGAATTTCCAGAGCTTCCTTCAGAGATTTTGTACCCGTGCGACCAAAACCGGAACCGATCACTTTCATAGCCATGCTACCCTGCCCCCCAACGTGATGCTGACGCAGAGTAAGTCAATTTCGCATGAACGCCAGCGAAAACTATCGAAACGTCGGCACGCTGTGGGCAATGGAATGGATGAACGCCGGTCGGCTAACCACCCAGGTTTGAAAAATTGAAAGCCCCGAATGCGGGAACCAGCACTTGCTGTGCGGAGGGATTGATCCCGGCCACGAGACCTAAAAAATTGATTTCCAAACCAATGCCGCCCCCGATCACGATGCCCAGATATCCTCCCAGGGTAGCAAACAGAGCGCCATTTTCCCGGCGGCCTATCCATCTGCCATCGACAGGAAAGTCCCGGCCCACGGCAGTACCGGGTGTGGAGGCCGCAAGGTTGGGAACCTGCCTCAAAACACTCGCCACAAACGTATTGGAATTCGGTCCGGGCCAGAGGGTGTAATCTCCGCGTTCACGCCAGCGATAGGTGGCAATGGCCTGTTCGACCTGCGGCAGAAGCTTTTCAGCCTTCACGCCGACAACCTGATGGTTGATCACAGGCTTGTTGGAATACCAACGACCATCCGCATCATAGGCATTTTTGCGAACAGGATTGCCCCAGCCCACCACATCATAACGGTCGTAGCTGCTGGAACCCAAGGGCTTCAATACCAGCCAGGAATGCGTTGCGAACGCACCCTTGAGGCCGCCGGTGCGTGCAGTCAAAACATAAATCGCCGCTTCGTTTTTCGGAGCGGTTTGCGGCAAAATTCCGGCACTTGACCAGTCCGCCTGTCGCCATCCCGCGGGTCGTTCCATCATGCTCCAAACGCCCAGGTGAAGGAGTGCAGGAAGAATGAAGAGGGCCAGGAGAAAGTAGAATAGTCCGCGGCTAAGGCGAAACATGAGACTTACAGTGGATGCCATGGCTGTTTCTTTTGCTTCAGAACACTAAACCCACGATAGCCATCACCTTTGATTATTCAAATAAACAATACTTCATTGGTCAATCGCTACAATGCTCACAATTTCCAAGTCAGCAACGCGGGACTAAGCTGACGTTTGAATTACGTGGATCAACGTTCGCTTTAGACAAAGCCACGATCAGCTTTCTGGACCCTGGGTCACTCCCATCGGAAGGTGTTGGGCCTCACTCCATTGTCGCGGCGATTGCCCGTACATGCGTTTAAACTCTCTGCTGAACTGAGACGGGCTGACATAGCCGACATCCAGCGCCGCCTCGTTTACCTTCATGCCCCCTGCAATCTTCATCGCGGCGGTATTCAGTCGCATCGACTTGACGAATTGGATCGGTGCCATCTTGGTAGCCTGCTTGAACTTTCGGTGAAACACGGCCCGGCTCATGCCCGAGCGGGTCGCAATCTCATCAATCGAAATCGGCGCATCCAGCTGGGCTGAAATATGTGCGATGGACCGCGCAATGGCGTTGCCGGCGCCAAAGGACTGACGTGCAAATATGCCCGCATCACCCTTTAAGATTGCATAATACAACTCTCGCAATCTCCCGTCCTCAAGGACCGCTGCATCCGTCAGGCTGGCTCCAAGGTCTAGCAGCCGATGGAGAGCATCGGTAAAGGCATCATCCCATCGGGCCAGTTTGATCCCTTGCGCACGCGGGCCGCCTTTGCCCATGGGTAGTACGCCTCCGGCGTTCTCCATCTGCATCGCGAGCGCAGTCATAACGTGCTGATCGAGCGAGATGTAAACGCCATAGAGAGGATTGTCGGGCGATGCGGCGGGCGTGCCCGCTTTAATTGGCATCGACATTGGGCAGCACAGGTACTTGCTGTCGTCATAGACATATCGGTGGCCATCAAGGACAGCCTCTTTGGCCCCACTCACAATGGCTACGACGCAGGGTTCGTAGACAGCCGGCACACAGGGGATTGCTTGGGTTGCCCGAAACAGGTGCACTCCCTTGATACCGGTTTCTGTCAGGCCGTCATCATCGGTGCGAGAAGCTATAAGTTGCATGATCTGTTCTTTGCTCATGCGAGTCATTTAAAGCCTCCCAGCACACCCTCGCAATGGCTTTGATACAATCAGGCAAGAAAACGCGACGAATTCGCGTGTTTTTCAGTCGTTATGAGAGCTATTTACATATTCAAGACAGAAAAGCATCACGCACGGCAAGAATGCCTGCGGCACAATGAGAATGACAATGCCAGACAAGACTTTTGGACCAAAGGGTTGGACGCCCGAGCAGCTCGGCTCACTCGTGGGCAAAACGTATGTCATCACCGGGGGCAACGCCGGTGCCGGATTCCAAGCCTCCCGCATTCTTCTATCAAAGGGCGCAAAAGTGGTGATGCTGAACCGCAGCACTGAGAAATCCACCACCGCTGTCAAAGAACTGAAAGAAGAGCTCGGGCCAAACGCCGATGTCAGCTTTGTTCGCATGGACCTGTCTGAGCTTGCAAGTGTTCGCGTAGCGGCAGATGAGGTGCTGGCAACAATTCCTCCCATCGACGCACTGATCTGTAATGCGGCTATCGCGCAGGTGCCGACACAGAAGCTGACCATCGACGGATTTGAAAGCCAACTTGGTACCAACCACTATGGCCACTTCGTGTTGTGCGGGATGCTTTTTGACCGCATTCAGGAGGCGCAGGGCCGGATCGTGGTCGTGGCTAGCCTTGGTTACAACATGGGGATCAAGACGATCCAGTTCGACGATATGAACTGGGACAAAAACTACAGCGCCAACCCGGTCTACAGTCAATCCAAGCTGGCACAGATGATGTTTGCGTATGAACTGCAAGATCGCGTCAAGGCCGCAGGCCAGAACGTAGACGTCTATGTATGCCACCCCGGTTCTTCTGCAACATCGCTGATCAGCACAAGCGGCGGCCTTGTGACTCGGCTGGCGTGGTGGCTTATGAGCAAGTCGCCAATGGTACAAACTGCCGAAAAAGGCGCGTACCCGGAAGTTATGTGTGCTACCGAAAGTGGGCTGGAACAGCGGGCGCTCTACGGCCCAACAGGCCGAATGGAATTCGTCGGCCCGGTCGGAAAGGGCACACTGCATCCTCATGCCCACGACAAAACTGTCATGTCAAAGCTGTGGGATGTGTCTGAAAAGGCGACGGGGTTCAGTTGGAGCATTTGACCAAAAATGGGCGAGGTGGTTCGCACTGCTCCTCGCCCGGTAGCCGACATTAGCGCAAGATGCAGCATTGCGCAGTTTGGGCTCCATCCCGCCATTCGCTACCGGGTTCACCATTGGCGGTAAGGCGGACAAATCAGTTGTTCGCCGAGCGTGCATGAGTTCGACCGCGCATAGGCTCTGCTGGCAGGTCAGAACATATCAGACACCGTTTTCTAGGAGCGCGAAACCGCGCGACAAGTTGCCGAAGCGACTGGCCGCGCCTGACGACTCAATGTCTACCTGTCATCATTGGGACCGGTTTCTATCTGATGTTTGTCGCCACTATGTGCATGACGTTTTCAGATGACTTTGAGCGTTGTCCTACGGCTCGCGCAGTGTCTGTATCGTACGCTGCATGAAGTCGATGAACTGTGACCGTTCTTCATCAGAGAAATCGTCAAGCATATTTGCATTGACTTCCGTTGCAGCTGCGTAGGCATCGTCGCGGATCGCTTTTGCCTTTTCCGTCAAATAGATCACCCGAGCGCGCCCATCCTCAGGGTGCTCTCGCCGTGTGATCAGCCCATCTCGTTCCATTCGGTTGAGGGTGTTGGCCATCGTCGCCTGTTCGACATCGAGTTTCTCCACAAGCGCGCGTTGTGTCTGCTCGTCCTGCTGCCAAAGCGCCAGCAGAGCTGGAAATTGCCCAGGCACGATCCCAAGTGGCTCGATGCGTTTGCGCAACTCTTCGAAACAGAGTCGAGCCATGTGGTGTATGAGATACCCGGCGGAGGAATTGCGATCAAAAGTCATATTGCGATTCACTATGGCATAGCATGGTACGCAAGGACAGATAGACCGTTGAGTTACCGGGTATTTTTTTGGTCTTGACCCTCAGTCTCTTGCGATGATGGTGTAGAGACCGGGCGTAAAGCTCAGCCCGTCGATCTTCGGTGCCAGGCCAGCAGCATGCATTGCCGCACTTGCCGCTTTAAAGGCGTCGGGGCTTTCCCAAATCGCGATATTAACCAGCGCAAACTTGGCATCTGGAGCGATGGACTTGTGAAGCGCAGTGGACACATATCCTGGCTGCGTTTGTAAAAAATCGCGACCGCGGGTCCAGGCCTCGATTGCCGCATCCAGTGCCCCTTTGGGAACTTCAAACACGTTAATGAGAGTGACGTCGGTGCTCTGGTTTGCTGCATCATTCATGACTGATTTGATCCCGATATTTTGGATTTCATTGCGGCAAAGACAACACCACCATCGGTGAACGTCATCAAAGCCAGGGTTGCATATTAATAGCCGGCTATGTATGTATATAGCAAGCTGTATAAATAATTTCACAACGGAGCATAGCCTTGAAAACCCGCATCCATGCCATCGCCGGAGCGATCGGATTTCTGACAATTCTCGTCTTCTGGTCATCGACCGTCATTTCCGAATTGTTCGGCTCTTATGATTCCATCGCCATGGTCAAGGGAGCGATCCTTATTGGGATGTTCATCCTGATCCCGGCCATGGCAATTGTCGGCGGTTCCGGGTTTTCACTCGCTGCCGGGCGAACCGATACGCTTGTCCTCGCAAAGAAGAAACGCATGCCAATCATCGGCGCGAACGGCCTGCTAATTCTGGTACCAATGGCCTTCTTGCTTGAGGCAAGGGCCTCGGCCGGTCAGTTCGACACGGTGTTCTATGGCTTGCAGGGACTGGAATTGCTTGCCGGCGCTGTAAACCTGTGCCTGATGGGTTTGAACATGCGCGACGGCATCCGTTTGTCGGGCAAAGGAAATCCGCCCAGCAACGTGAAGCTGGTGGGTCGGGAGATGATTGCGACCGACACCATGGCATTCCACATGACCAAGCCAGGAGGCTTTGACCATAAGGCTGGACAGTGGATTCGGCTGACCCTGCCCCACTTCGCCGCGACCGATAGCAAGGGCGCATCCCGCATTCTCTCAATCGTCAGTGCCCCCCACGAACCGCAACTGACCGTGGCGACCCGCATTAGCGACAGTGCTTTCAAACGCGATCTGAAAGAGCTGCCAGATGAAGCTGAACTGGATCTGGCAGGACCGAATGGCAGTTTCACACTGCATGGTGACCCGGCACGCCCCGCTGTGTTCATCGCCGGAGGCATCGGCATCACGCCTCTCCTGTCGATGGTTCGTCATGCCACGCATTCCAGCCTGGCCCACAAGATCACACTGTTTTACGCCAACCGTGATCCTTCGGCCGCGGCCTTTCTGGATGAATTGGAAGGTCTGCAAAAGACCAACGCCAACTTCCGGCTAATCGCGACCATGACCGATCTTCAGGATGACAGCGCGCCGTGGGACGGTGAAGTCAATCTGATCGATCAAGAGATGTTGGCCCGCTCTCTCCCCGATCTCAGAGCACCAAAATACTACTGCGTCGGCCCTGTGCAAATGGTTGCGTCCACCAGGGAAATGCTCAAATCGGCCGGTGTCGCCAGCAAGGACATGATCATTGAGCAGTTCTCCGGCTACTGATCTTGCTCCCCAATCCGCCTTACCGCAGTTCAGCATTGTGACGAAATTGTATTGCTGACCGGAACGATGCGCAATCGCGAAGTCAATGTCTACAGAGGTCACCATTGTCGGCAAGTCAGACAAAACCGCTGTTCACTACGCATGCACCAATGTCAGCCAACCGCAGTCTTTGGTGTATCTGAATATCCGGAACACGAACTTCATGCCACGGACTCCGTCGGAACCTCTGCCACTAAGCGGCACCAATTTGATTCAACGCAAGGCATGCCGCCGGAGTTTGAACGTAACCTCCACAGGTGTCGTCAATTACCGGGCACCAAGTCATGAAAACAAAAACAGGCGCGGTTCTCGCCGCAATAGCGCTCTTGGTCGCGGGCGTGGCAGCTTACGTATTTTTCTCGGACAACAACGAGGCGTTACCGGCTGGCTTTGTTCAGGCCAATGGGAGGATCGAGGCTGAACAAGTCGAAATCGCGCCGACCATTGCCGGGCGCGTCGCCAGCGTCGTCGCCGTCGAGGGTGGCCTGGTTGCTGCGGGCGATATCCTGGTCGAAATGGACATTGACGAGATCTCCGCCGTCCTTGACCGGGCCAAGGCGGAAGTGTCACTGGCGCGCCAGACGAAAGCTGAAGCCCAGGCAGTCGTCGCCCAGCGTCAAGCCGAGTTGCTCCGAGCGGGGCACGAGCTCGACCGCGCAAAGGCTCTGCTGGCAGGTCAGAACATATCCGAGACCGTGTTTGAAGAGCGCGAAACCGCAAAACAGGTCGCCGAAGCAGTACTGGGGGCGGCCAAGGCCAGGGTTGCGACAACTGACAGCCAGATCGCGGCGGCGGAAGCCGAGGTTCGCCGGATTGAGGCGCAGATCGACGATAGCACGCTCTTCGCTCCGATGCCCGGACGTGTGCTTTATCGACTGGCGGAGCCGGGTGAAGTCGTCGGCTCGGGTCGACCGATCCTGACACTGCTCAGCCTTGAAAACGTCTACATGGAGGTGTTTCTCCCAGCGCGTGAGGCGGGGCTTCTGCCGATCGGATCCGAGGCGCGCATCGTACTCGACGCCCTGCCCGACTATGCGATTCCGGCAACCGTCTCTTTCGTCTCTCCAGAGGCCCAATTTACTCCGAAGCAGGTCGAGACAATGAGCGAACGTGAGCAGTTGGTCTTCCGCGTCCGTGTCCGCATTCCGGAAGATCTCGTTGCAGCCCGGATCGAGCACGTAAAAACAGGCCTTCGCGGAATCGCTGTCATTCGCCTTTCGCGGGAGAGTGCGTGGCCAGAAGCATTGGAGAGGCGGATTCCGGACGCGTTATTCCAATGAGTGCCGATGATTCCGTGATCCGTATTTCACGCGTTACGCACCGGTATCGCAAACATACTGCGCTGGATTCCCTGTCGCTGGACTTACCAACAGGTCAGCTTATCGGGTTTATCGGGCCGGATGGGGTCGGCAAGTCGACGCTGCTCGGTCTGATCACCGGTGCGAAGAAGTTGCAGTCCGGGAAAATTGTCGTTCTGGGAGGAGCAATCGATGACCCCGGGCATCGACGCCGTGTTTGTCCGGCAATTGCCTACATGCCACAGGGGCTGGGTCGCAATCTCTATGCGGAACTGTCGGTTCGCGAGAACCTCGAGTTCTTTTCGCGTCTCTTCGGTCAGGGCCAGGAAGAGCGCGACATCCGGATCGAAGCGCTGTTGTCGGCCACAGGACTTGCACCCTTCACCGACCGGCTGATGGGAAAACTCTCCGGCGGCATGAAACAGAAACTTGGCCTGTGTTGCGCGCTGATCCATGACCCCAGACTGTTGGTGCTGGATGAGCCGACGACTGGTGTCGATCCGTTGTCGCGCCGCCAGTTCTGGGCACTGATTGCTGCAATCAGAGAAGACAACCCGACGCTCTCTGTTCTGGTTTCAACCGCGTATATGGAGGAAGCCCAGAGCTTTGACCGGATCGTTGCGATGGATGCCGGTCGCGTGCTGTTTCAGGGCAAACCGGATGAGTTAAAGGGCGAAGACAGCGACCTTGAAACGGCTTACAGACGCCTTCAGGCGCGCGGAAAGCATCCCTGTCCGCCAGTCAAGGTGCCCGCGGGACGGGTTGACGCAGATCCGGTAATTACCGCGCGTGAGCTGACACGGCGCTTTGGTGAATTCACCGCGGTTGACCGTGTCGACTTCTCCATCAATCGTGGCGAAATTTTCGGATTTCTTGGATCGAACGGATGCGGCAAGTCCACGACAATGAAGATGCTGACCGGCCTTTTGCCTGCAAGCTCGGGGGCCGCGACGTTGTTCGGCAGACCGGTTGATGCGCACAATCGAGAGATGCGCCGAGAGATCGGTTACATGAGTCAGGCTTTCTCCCTCTATGGGGAGTTGAGCGTACACCAGAACCTGCAGCTTCACGCCCGCATCTTCGCAATCGCGGACCGGGCGGCCCGGGTCGACGAGATGACGGAACGCTTTGGCCTGAATGCCCACAGCGACACCCTGGCGGCTGATCTGCCGCTTGGCATCAAACAGCGTTTGTCTCTGGCAGTTGCAGTGATCCATCGCCCGCGCGTTCTGATCCTTGACGAACCGACCTCGGGTGTCGACCCGGAGGCGCGTGACTCGTTCTGGGGCCTGCTGATCGAGCTCGCGCGCAAGGACGACGTGACGATCTTCGTATCGACGCATTTCATGGCCGAGGCTGAACGATGCGACCGGGTCTCCTTCATGCATGCAGGTCGGGTTATCGCCGAGGGTACGCCTGATGAGTTGATTGCTGCTGAGAAAGCAGACAGTCTGGAAGCTGCATTTATCGCGGTATTGGAAGCCGCAGAGCCCCCGACCAAAGTGGTCGCCCCGAAAGTCACGGTGAGTGCATCAAAGGCAGGGTCCGGTGGCAGCCTCGGGCGCGCGCTGGCCTATGCGCGACGCGAAACGGTCGAAATCCTGCGCGATCGCGTGCGTCTGGCTTTCGCCTTCCTGGGCTCGGCACTTTTGATGCTGGTTTTTTGCTTTGGGATCACGCTGGATATCGAGGAACTGGATTTTGCGGTCCTGGACCTTTCGCAGGGACCGGAAAGCCGTGCTTACATCTCCGAGATTGCGGGATCACGATATTTCAAATCCACCCCGCCCCTGACCAGCGCCGCTGACGGCCGCAGACGACTGGTCGCAGGCGATGTTTCGTTGGTCATTGAACTGCCTCCCGATTTCGGCCGCAAGCTGCGCGCCGGCGAACCAACCGAAGTGCTGGCAACCGTGGACGGTGCAATTCCTTTCAAGGGGGAGACAGTTGAGGGCTATGTTGCCGGATTGAATCAGACGTTTCTCGGTGTGCTGGCGCGCAACAGCGGTTCCAGCCAAGCTGATATAGCACGGATCGAGCCGCGTTTTCGGTACAATCAGAGCTTTGAAAGTATTGCCGCAATGGCACCCGCCATGCCCGCTATCCTGCTTATCATGCTGCCGGCGGTTCTCACGGCGGTCAGCGTCGCGCGGGAAAGAGAATTGGGCTCGGTCACCAATTTCTATGTGACCCCAACAACGCGGCTTGAATTCCTGATCGGCAAGCAGATCCCCTATATCGCAATTGCTTATGCGAACTTTATACTGTTGACCGTGATGACAATCGTCATCTTTGGCGTGCCGCTCAAAGGCGACCCTCTTCCCTTGGCAATCGGCGCATTCCTGTATGTTTGGGCAACCACATCCTATGGGTTGCTGATTGCGACCATGACATCGAGCCAGGTGGCCGCGACGTTTGCCACGGCTATCGCCTCGGTGGTCCCGACCATCCAGTTCTCGGGACTGCTTCAACCGGTGTCGACGCTTGAGGGGGGTGCCCAGACCATCGGTTCGCTCTGGCCCTCATCCTACTTCTTGCACCTGAATGTTGGTGCCTTCACCAAAGGGTTGGGTTGGGAGGCGCTCGCCCCTGACATTCTGGCGCTTGCCTGCTTTGGACCGGTGCTTACAGGCATCGCCGCCCTCGCCCTTCGAGCGCAGGAGAAGTAGATGCAGCGGCTTAACTGCATATTCTGGCTTGGCCTGAAAGAGATGATGAGCCTGCGCCGCGACTGGGTGATGATGGCACTGCTCGCCTGGTCGTTCACGCTGGCCCCGATCATGGAAGCAACCGGTGTCGCATCCTCCGTCAACAACGCATCAATTGCATTTGCAGACGAGGACAACTCACCACTTTCGCGGGCACTGGCCGGGGCCTTCTTTCCACCGGAATTTCAGCCTGTCGTTCAGATCGCACCTGGCTCCGGCACAGAGCAGATGGATGCAGGGCGGTTCCTCTTCATCGTTGCGGTGCCCCCGGGCTTTGAGAAGGATATTCGTGCCGGGCAGGCTCCGGAGATTCAGGTCCTGATTGATGCGACAGCGATGGAACAGGCTGGGATCGGCGCCAGTTACATCACCAACATTATCAGCGCAGAGATCCACCAGTTCGCGATCGGAGCAGATCTGTTGGACCCGCCCGCAGTCGATGTCATCTTGCGCAGTGCATTCAACCCGAACCGCGACACCGTGCGCTTTGCCGGCATCGTCGCACTGATTGGTCAGATCATGTGGCTGACCACGATTCTCACGGGTGCCGCCATGATCCGGGAGCGCGAACACGGAACCATTGAGCACCTGCTTGCCATGCCCCTTGCGCCTTTTGACATCGCAGTCGCCAAAATCTGGGCAAATGCCACCGTGGTTCTGGTGGCGGCAGGATTGTCACTGACATTTGTGATGCAGGGTTCTTTGGGGATAAGCATCGCCGGGTCCAAGACACTGTTTCTTCTTGGCACGGCGCTCTTCCTCTTCACCGCAACAGCGCTCGGGGTCTTTCTGGCAACAATCGCGCGGTCAATGGCGCAGTTCGCGCTGTTGGTGATGCTGATAATCTTGCCAATGCTGATGCTGTCGGGAGGCGAAACACCGATTGAAGGTCAACCTGCCTGGCTACAGGCGGGGACGCAAATTCTTCCTTCTCGCCACTACATGTCGGCAAGCCAGGCCATTGTTTTCAAGGGCGCCGGGTTTGACATCGTCTGGCCGGAGTTTTTGTGGATGGCAGTACTGGGGACCGTACTTTTGACCATCAGTCTCCTGCTCTTCAGGCGTTCAGTCGCACATGAGAGCTAGGGTGATGGTGCCACAACACTGATGCACCATGGCCTCACAACAGCCATCCGCTCGACGCCTCACGCCAAACCCTGGCGGCATTCAGCGCCAATAACGGCACTGCGGATTTCATTGCTGCCCCGGGATGTTTCAGTTAGCCATTTTCGACCCGATCTATTAGTGCTTTTTGCATGGCCTACGATTATGACAAACTTTATGGCGAGACACGCGAGGCGCTGGGGAAACCGACGTCGGTGTTTGTCGATTTTTTTGACCAATATGAACTGAATAATGCACGCGTTCTGGATGTTGGGTGCGGGCAAGGCAGGGACGCATTGTTCATTGCCAGGCTCGGTCACAGCGTTGTCGGGGTGGACATTTCTCCAAATGGCATCCGAGACCTGAAAGCCGCCGCGGAAAAAGACAATTTGGTCATCGAAGGTGTGGTCGCCGACAATGCCGCTTACACACCCCAAGGCAAATTCGACGTCATTCTGGTTGACCGGACCCTTCACATGCTACCTAAAGCAGCGCGTCTGAGCGTGCTTCGCATGCTGCTCGACCTTGTCGATGCAAAGGGCTGGATGCTGATTGCAGACGAGGCATCTAACATCGCAGACTTCAAACGCGTGATTTCAGATCACGATCTGAATTTGACCGTGACACTATCCAAAGGTGGCTACCTGTTCCTCCGTCGATCCTGATGGATACTTTGGATCATGATCGCGTCCAGGTGCCGGAATGGCGTTGTGCCAGGCACCAACGCCTGGCTTAAATCGCCCAGTGCGCTACCGGTCCACACCGCCGAGCAAGCCCGTCCCTGCCCGGCAATTGATATATTCGGCCCGCTGTTTCCCGGCAGGCAACACCGATACTTCATGCCAGAGGCGCAGTTGCAGATTCGGACCATATTTTGGCGCAATCTGCAAAAACGTATTGAATATTTCCAGGTGAGTTGGATGATGCTCTGCCCAGTCCTCGAGCTCTCTCATCGTCCGGAAATAGGCCAATCCGAATGATCGTGGCGCCGCCCTGCCCTGACTATCCTGATCGCGCATGTAACGGCAGGTGTAACAGCTGACCTCGCTGCCCTGATCGCGAAGAAAGGCCATACCCGCTTTCAGTGTCGGCTCGATGACGTCCTGATATTCGCGCAGCTGCTCACCCTCGCACTGCGACCAGTCCTGGCCCGAGCGGATGATACAGAGATTTTCATGCGCCTCCACGACAACGCGATTGTCGCTCTGCTCGACGATCCTCAACGGACCGCCGGCTTCCAGCGGATCATTGGCCGAGATGGGAATCCTGTCCCGCATCCCACCCCAATATTGATGATCGACAATCGGACCCTCAATTCCGTTTCGGATCTGGCTCATGCCATGGTCATGCACCGGACCGGAGAACAAGGTCTCCGAGCGCTCAAGCGGAATGTTGGTCATTTCGCGAAACAGACCGTAACCGGCATCTGCACGCGCATGTTTCTCCCACGCAGCACCAAAAGCGGGCGAAGCCAGGTCGGCAGACGCTATTGCCCCGTCCGTCCAATAGGCGATGCAAACAGTTTCGCACATCCCCTCTCCGGCATCGCAGGTGGCGAAGTCGCGGATGTCTGCCTTGGAGAGTGCACCGCTCAGTTCCGCCAAATGCGCTGTGACATTGGTGTCCGGCCCATGCTGAATGCCAATGACAGTCATCGCAACACTCTGAGTGGGGAATGTCGATTTCCAGGCAGGTACCGGCGGGTTCCATCCCTCCGGCATTCGCAATGGATACCGACGTTCCGCTTTCCGGCCGCCGTCCTGCTTTCCGCTATTCGGCCGCATCGGACAGCTCCTCAACCTCAGCCGCCATTTCCGGCTCGGAGGCACCCGCAGCCGCATCATCAAAATTGACCACAGGCCGCTGCGGCTTGGTGTTGAGCATCAATCGCGTCACGTCAGGACGCGAATAGTGACCGGCAGGGTCAGCGGCAGCCTTGGCCACGGCTATCATGGCCAGATCGATATCAGCGGTCACCAGGCCTTCTTCGGTATGCGCCAGTTCACTGCCGATGGACTGGCCGTCAGGCGCATAAATCTTGGTGTAACCACCCCCGACCGGACAGAGCTGTTCGCGAAGGGGATCTCCTTCACACAAGACATCCTGCTGGTCCTTGGAAACCAGCGCACAGGCTGCCACCACATAGCAGCCGCCTTCCACCGCATAGAGCATGCTGGCTGCATTATTGACCTGATGTCCCAATGCATATGCTCCGCCTTCGTACAGCGCGAGATTTGGCCATGCCGCACAGTGGATCTGCTCATTTTGCGCATACATGGCATATTTGGAAAGCGGCTGAAGATGCTCCCAGCAGGATAGCTGCCCGATACGTCCGATAGCGGTGTCGTTCACGATCAGATCGCTGCCGTCTCCTTCACCAAATACCGTCCGCTCGACATGGGTCGGCTTCAGCTTGCGACGGCGTTTGATGATTTCACCGTTTTCGTCGTAATGCCACTGGGCAATATAAAGACTGCCGCCATCGCGTTCCGAAAGTCCCAGAGAAACCTGGATATTGTTGTCCCTGGCGGCTTTTGCGATTGCCTTGTCTTCGTCGCTTCCGGCTTCAATCGAATTTTCGAAGTATGGCGCGACGAACTGGATCGACCAGGCGACCGGTCCAAGCCAGATGTGGTTAGGATAACCAGGCAGCCATGTCTCCGGGAATACAACCAACTTGCAGCCCAGTTTGGCCGCTTCTTCGATAAACCCGACAGCCCTGTCGACCCCTTCTTTCACGTTGAGAAAGGATGGTGCTGCCTGCACCGCCGCCACTTTGAATTTCTGTGCCATTGTCTGGCTCCCTGTTCGATACGCTCAGCATGGCGAATTGAGGGAGCGAGTGCTTTTGGATTTGGGCCTGAAAACTTGTGTTTTTGTACCAATCAACCCATAATTTGGCCTGGCGAGGACCGGTTCAATGGACATTCACACACGCTACGACACGACGGATGTTCCGGAGAAGGACCGGTTTTCATACTGGCAGGATGCCGTCTGTGACAGTTACGTTCGGCTCGGATGCGAGGCAGGCGAAAGACAAGGTTTTTATGGGGCCATTGAAATTGCACGCCATTCTGTCTTGTCGATTTCCCATGTGCGCGGCAAGTCGCACTCTGTTCGCCGCCGAAGGCGCGACATCCGGATGGCGAGCGAACCCTATTTTCTTCTCAGCCTCCAGACCAGAAACGCCGCGCAGGTCAACCAGTTTGGTCAGTCGGCACTGTTGTACCCCGGCGACATGGCGCTTTACAGCAGTTCCGATCCCTACGAGCTGCAACTGACGGAAAACTTCAGTCAGATGGTCGTTCAGCTGCCAAAAGAAAAATTGCTGGCCCGCCTGCCCAATGCAGAGATGATGACCGCCCAGAAAATAGACGGCCAGACCGGCATCGGTCGCCTGGTGCGGGAGAATATAACGGCTTTTTCAAGCCATGCGTCGACGTCCGACACCGTGCTGCAAACGCTGGTGCAGGATACCCTGATTGATCTGATTGCCACAGGGCTGGCAGCGCAGGCAAACGCCTCACTTGAGCTGTCTTCTCCCGAGCAGCAAATCCTGCTCAGGGCAAAATCCTACATTCGCAACAATCTTGGCGATCCCGATCTGGACCGAAATGCCGTTGCGGCGCAAGTCGGCATGTCTGTCCGCAGATTGAATGCCATTTTCGCCAAGGAAAACGTGTCTCTCAGCGCCTTTATCCGACAGTCAAGACTGAGGGCGGTTGCAGAGGATTTGCGCGACGCTCGATTTACCGGCCAGTCGATCAGTGAAATCGCCTTGAAATACGGGTTCGAAAATTTTCAGAATTTTTCCACGATATTCCGGACACACTTTGACATCTCTCCCAGAGAATACCGTTCGACCATGTGAGAGCACATAACGCGCCCGCAAACCATTTGTGGACTTCGCATTGTCAGTCAGACTGCCATCGTCTGAAAAACCACAGAGCTCAACATCTCCCCGACGTCGCAACGCGATAATATTCCTGCGCGGCATGGGCCCCACCTTTTCCGGTTGCTGAGGACTGACACTTCGCGGTCCATACGCGTTTGCGCGAGTCTTTGGGACGCTTGGTATCGGCTTTGCGATAGGCCCAGCTCCCCTCTCGCAGTCCTTTCTCCCACTCGAAAACTTTCGGGTCAGTGCGCCAATTATTTCCGCTTCTGTAAAGATTTTCGACTGTGTAAACGTAGAAGTTTCGGGGGCTAGGAAAGAATTTCGTTGAAAGAGCATACCTCGGTGCACCAAAGGTAACCAAACGGATGGCCATCTTTTTGGTGGCTTTGTCCTGAGCAAAGTCGCGGTACCAGGCTTCACAATGGAGGGTGACGACAACCGGTCCCCGGTTCATGTACTCACAGGCACCGGAACCGTCTTTTTTCATTTTGAGTGGATTGCCGCCACTGGGAACGGTCGGTTCCATTTGTGCCGCAGCTTACATCGCTTTCTCGGCCAGTTTAACATTGTCGGGGACAGATCGAGCCTGGACCGCACCTGTCCCTAGCAAGGCTGTGGCACAGAAAACCGTCAGAACCTTCGTGCCAAACCTCAACCAAACGCGCAGTCTCATCTCTCGTGTCCCCCCGGATACACAGATATGGATCGATGGCCGTCTTCTCATTTGCTGAAAGAGAGACGTTTCATTGCCGTCAGCCTAGCATTTCAAGCAAATCTATGCGTCCATACCTCAGCCGACAAGTTTCTTCTGTTTTGCAAACGGACTGAGGCCCAACCACGTCTGCATGCTCTCCGCAACCTTGCGCTCACCCAGAATTTCCATTTTTTCCCGTTCCGATTCAATCGTTCCCAGCCCCATCCAGATCGCTGTCATCGTTCTCAAATCTGTTGTGACATAGAGATTGATCTCAAATCCGGGATCTGACCAGCAAAGATCAACCTCACCCTCAGGCTCGATGACCAGCCACCAGCGACTTTTTGTGGCAGGTAAATCTGAATACAGAAACTGAACCACCGTGCGCATGGGCGGCAAAGGGGATGGATCAAGATTCCGGCGCATGTCCCACATCAACAATGAGGGATCAAGGTTCTTCAGCGACAGAGTCGACTCGACCCATTTTTGACCCCACATTCCCATCGCTTCCACAACGGGACGCAGATCTTTTCCCGCATCGGTCAGATGATATCCGAAGACACCTTTTTCAGACGCCAGCGGCCTGCGTTCAACCACACCGGCCAATTCCAGCTCTTTCAAACGCGTCGAAAGCAACGCTGGCGACATCTTTGGCACGCCGCGGCGCAGATCGTTGAACCGGGTCGTCCCCGCGACCAACTCGCGCATCAGAACCATTGTCCAGCGGGTGCAAAGAACCTCCGCAGCCATGGCGACGGGGCAGAATTGCTTATATCCTGCGTGTGTCAAATCACCCTCCCTTTCACGTTGGCTTGATCATAGGCGACGGCGATAATCCGGCATAGTTCAGAATCTGAACCAGGTGGTTCAGTTAGACAACTGGATTGGCAACATCCAATTTGATACCTCAAAAACATACGCCCCGATGCCGTTACCATTGAGGCAAGCGTTCACACTGAGAAGAGCCCGGAGAAGTGCAATGACTGTTTATCTGATCGCAGAAATCAAAGTTACGGATGACGGCTGGGTTCCTGAATACGCTGCCAATGTCCACAATCTGGTCAAAAAGCACGGCGGGAAATATCTCTCCCGCAGCGGCAATGTCGAAACACTGGAGGGGGCGGAGAAGGATTGTACGCTCATTGCCATTCTCGAATTCCCGAGCAGGGAGGCTCTGGATGCGTTCGCAAAGGATCCCGCATACGCGCCATACGGAAAAGCCCGGCAGGCTGGCAGTATCAGCAATTTTCATGTGATTGACGATACCGATATTGCAGGATCCATTCCCTACTTGAAAGCGGGCTGATCACTGGTCACTACATGCGGAATTGACCAGGTGCGTCAGCCATCACTCAAGTCTCCATTGGCGGTAAAACTGCCAATGGGATTTTCGTATTCGCAAGACTAAATTTCACCATCGGCCGCAGAGAACTTCCCTTACGAGATCAAAAATCGCCTCTTCGCCCATAGTATTGTAAACTGGCGCGGGGGCTGCCAGACACGGGAGGGCATCAAATGGACTATTACAACCTTGGACTCACTTCCTGGAAAGTCACCACATCATCCACTGATGCGCAGATGTGGTTTGATCGCGGCCTGATCTGGATCTACGCCTACCATCACGAAGAGGCGATCGTCTGCTTTCAAAAAGCACTCGCTGCTGACCCGGCCTGCGCCATGGCCCACTGGGGCATCGCCTATGCGATCGGTCCCAACTACAACAAACCGTGGGAAGCGTTCGAGGACGAGGAAAAACCCGATGCGCTGGCCCAGGCCAATGAAGCCGTCGATCAGGCACTCCAGCTGAAGTCCAGCCTGAGTGAGATTGAAGTGGCGCTGATCGATGCCCTGAAGCAACGATACCCGCAGAATTCCGATATTGAGAGTTTCGAGCCCTGGAACGATGCCTATGCGGATGCCATGCGCGACGTGCACAAGGCCCATGGGTCGTCTGTCGACATTTGCAGCCTGTTCGCCGAAGCGATCATGAACCGAACACCCTGGCAACTATGGGATCTGAAATCGGGACAGCCAGCAAACGGAGCGGATACGGTCGAAGCGATTGACGTTCTTGATACAGCATTCGATACGCTTGAGGGTGCCTGGGACCATCCCGGTCTGCTGCACATGTACATTCATCTGATGGAGATGTCCCCTCACCCTGAACGCGCCTTGCGTCACGGCGACCGGCTCAGCACGCTGGTGCCCGATGCAGGTCACCTGTTGCACATGGCAACGCATGTCGATGTGCTGTGCGGAGACTACATGAATGTGGTTTTGCGCAACCAGAGAGCTATCGAAGCTGACAACCGGTATCTGGCGCGCGACGGTGCTGATAATTTCTACTCAATCTACCGGTGTCACAATTTTCATTTCAAAATCTACGGCGCCATGTTCCTGGGTCAACCAAACGCCGCCCTTTCGGCCGCTGACGAGTTGATCGAAAAGCTGCCTGAATCCATTCTCAGGCCACTGGCGGACTGGTTCGAAGCCTTCGTGCCGATGAAACAGCACGTGTTGATCCGTTTTGGTCGCTGGCGGGAAATTCTGGACCAGCCCCTGCCCTCGGATCCTGAACTCTACGCTGTCACCACCGCGATGATGCACTACGCCCGCACCGTTGCACTCGCCAATATCGGCGACATCACCGCAGCCCAAGCTGAGCGGGCCCAGTTCTTCGAAGCCCGAGATAAGGTTCCCGAGAGCCGGATGCTGTTCAACAATACCTGTCTCGACATTCTCAAGGTCGCAGAACAGATGCTGGAAGGTGAGCTCGCCTACCATCAGAGCAACCATGAAAAGGCGTTCGAGCATTTGCGGCATTCGGTCGAAATTGACGACAACCTTCCCTATGACGAACCCTGGGGCTGGATGCAGCCTACCCGCCACGCGCTTGGCGCCCTGCTGCTCGATCAGGGAAATTACGAAGAAGCGGAAGCCGTCTACCGCGCTGACCTGGGCCTTGATGCAACGCTCAGCCGGGCCTGTCAGCATCCGGGCAACGTCTGGAGCCTGCATGGCCTGCACGAATGCCTGACCCATCGCGGCGAAACGGTTGAAGCAGCGCATATCGGACTGCAACTGGAGAAGGCGCTGGCCCGCGCCGATATCCCGATCAAAGCCTCCTGCTATTGCCGCCAGGCGGCACGGGGTTGAACAACAGGCAGGTCGACTGTCTTACAAATGCATACTGCCAACTGCGCCCAAGTTTTCGGCCAACTCAATCACGCGCCTTACTGCAGGGAACTGCAGCGACGAAGTGCGGACATAGGCACCGATTGGAAATCGATCGATCGGTTCTTCCAACGGGAGAGCCTCGATCCGAAGAAGTTTGAACGCATTGGTTAGCTCAATCGTGGCGGGCATAACGAATGTACCGGACGAAACCATTTCCAGCCCGAATTCAAGCGACGTGGTTTTGACTTCATAATCTGGCGCTTTCAAACCGTGCCGCGTGTAGTAGCCGTGAACCATTTTCGCGGCGAGCCCTCCGTCAGAATAGTGAACCCACGGGACATCGACCAGATCGTGCGCGTTGATCGATTTCTTTTTGAACAGAGGATGATGTTCGTGCGCCAACATTCCCAGAGTTGAATTGACAATCGGGAATGTCTCTATCCCATCTTCTTCCCTGTCATCGGCAACGGCACCAAAGACAATGTCGAGTTGACCGTTGCGCAAAAATGGAAGATTGCGCAGATGGACGTCATTGCGAAACTCCAGACGCAGCCCGCTGAACTCTTTTCGCAGCTCTTCATAGATGGGGCGCATGAAGTAACTTCTGATTACGGGTCCCGCGCCGACCCGAATGATATCCAGATGGCCGGACTTTCGTGCCGTGATGGCTTCTGCGGCCTGTAGATGTTGCTGTTCTATGCGCTTCGCATGCTGGTACAGCGTATGGCCGAATTCGGTTGGTTCCATGCCATGGGGGCGTCTTTCAAACAGTTTGGTGCCGTATTCTTCTTCAAGTAATTTCAGCCGCTTGGTCAGAGATGGTTGCGCCAGACCAACCTGATCCGCGGCCTTGGTCAGGTTCCCCGATTCAATCACTTTGATAAAAGCCAGGAGGTTCTTGTCCATAGCCATTAGGAATACCGCGCCTCCAATAATTCGATTATACTTTATATCCCACGAGAATTACCCTGAATCGCACTGAGAGTCGAAACAGTTTGAAAAGACTGCTTTGCAGGGAGGAAGGAGAGTCCGCAATTTACTGCCCCAAGGGGCTGCGGGTGGATGCGACATAAGCACTTATCTCTTCGTTCTCAAACGTTTTCTGTCTTCCTGCGGGGAGCAGGCAAGATACGAGTGACTGATTCCGGGAGGGACGAAATGACGATTTACAAGACGATCAAGAGTTCATTGGCAGGCGTGGCGTTGCTGGCAGGCATCGCTATTTCAGGCAGCGCAAATTCAGCGGATGTGAAGCTGCGTTACGCCATCTGGGATCAATCCCAGGCGCCGACATTTGAAAAGATCATTGAGGCCTATGAAGCGGCCCATCCAGGCATCGACATTGAATTGCAAGTCGTGCCCTGGGGCAAATACTGGACCAAACTGCAGACCGAAGCAGGGAACGACAATCTTCCCGATGTCTTCTGGATGAATCCTTTCAATTTCCCGCTCTATGCTTCAAATGGCGTTGTGCTTCCGATTGATGAAATGGTCGAAAAAGCCGGTTTCGACGCCGATGCCATCCCCGAAGCGATGCGCAAGATTTATTCCTATGAAGACAAACTCTATTCGTTGCCAAACAACCGTGATGCCATCGTCGTTTGGTACAACAAGAAAATTTTCAAAGATGCCGGTGTTGACGAGCCAAAGGCAGGCTGGACCTGGGACGACTTCAAATCCACCGCCAATGCTCTCACGAACAAGGAAGCCGGCATCTGGGGAACCGCAGCCTATCTGAACTTCCGTCAGGTCTGGATCAATACCATTGCGCAGGCCGGAGGGTCTATTCTGTCTGCCGATGAAAAAACGTCGACATGGAATACGCCGGAAGTCGCCGCCGGTGTACAATATTGGTCTGATATCGCTCAGTCCGGATCCTCACCCACCGTCGATCAGTTGTCCGACACGGATCAGTACAACATGTTCCTGTCCGGTAAACTGGGCATGATTTATGCGGGTTCCTGGGTTGGGATTTCCTTCTCGCAGTCCGACATTGCCGGAGCCGGTGATCTCGGCGTTGCCGTCCTGCCGACTGGCCCGGTCAGTAACGCCGCATCAACCTCTTCTCTTGGCAACATGATAGGCGCCACCACAAAGAACGTGGATGAAGCCTATGATTTTGTCGAATTTCTCGGGGGCAAAGAAGCTGCTGCAATCTATACGTCCGGTGGCGTCGCCTTGGCAGCCTATCCCGAATATGATGTCAACTTCATCAAGTTCTTCGAAGGCAAGTTCGACGCGCAGCCGATTTCCGATCAGATCAGTAATGTATTCGGCCTACCGCGTTCCTTCAATTCGCCGGTATGGCTGAAGCAGATGAACCCGGTAATGGGTCCTGTTTTCAAGGGTGAAATGACGGTCGAAGATGGCTTGAAAAAGTTGCAGTCCGAAATGCAGAGAGCCCTGGACGCTGAAAGCTAAGCATGAACAATCCGACCTCACATTCTCCACGCCTGACTGCGATCGGGCGTGGATACCCTACATTTCGACTTTCTGAAAAAATGCGTGAGGCGCTTACCGGATATTTCCTCATTTTACCTCTGTTTATCGGCGTCACAATTTTGTTTTTCTACCCGATCGGACGGTCGTTTGAATTGTCATTCATGCAGACCGGCGTATTCAAAGGGGAAACCTTTGCCGGTCTGAAGCAATACCGGCAGCTGCTTAGCGACCCGCAGATGTGGGTGGCGACACGAAACACATTTATCTATGCAGGCGTAGCGCTGCTTGAAATTCCCATTGCCGTATTTTTCGCCACTCTGCTCCACACGAAAAATCTGGCATTCCTGTCTGGCTACCGACTGTTGTTTTTTCTGCCGGTCGTCACGTTGCCCTCAGCGATCGGCATGATCTGGACACTGATGTATAACGGCGACTTCGGCATCATCAATCAGGTGCTGGGCTCGGTCGGCATTCCTAAAATTTCATGGCTGACAACACCCGTCGTCGTGATTGTCGCCGTCGCATTCGTCGGCATCTGGATGGGGCTTGGAAAAAGCATCATTCTGGTTCTGGCCGGATTGCAAACGGTTCCCAGAGAACTCCACGAGGCTGCCTCGATCGATGGTGCGGGTCCCATCAGGCAGTTCTTCGATGTCACGTTGCCACTGATTTCGCCGACAATCTTTCTTGTCGCGGTTTTGAACATCATCGCCTCCATGCAGGTGTTCGATCTGGTCTTCATCATGATCAATCCGGAAACCAACCCGATCTATCGCGAAGCACAGACGCTGGTCGTCTATTTCTACGAAGTGGGCTTCATCGATTCCAATCGGGGCTATGCCGCAGCGATCACGATCTTCCTGCTGGCGCTCATCATGATCATTACAGGCGTGCAATTCTGGCTGCAGAGAAAGTGGGTCAACTATGAGCGCTAAGCCCCCCGGTGCTTCAGGGATGCGATCAGACCGGTTGAATTTGATGATTGTTCATGCCGTTCTGATTATGGGATCGGCCGTCATGGTCTTCCCATTCATCTGGCAGATCATGGCCAGTTTCAAGACGCAGACGGAAGTGCTGCTGGTTCCACCCAGCCTATTGCCGAAGGTGTTCCAGTTCAGCGCCTACGAGCGTGTCTTTGACCGCATTCCGTTCTGGGACATGTTCTATGTGTCAATCTGGTCCGTTGGGGTGCGGACGATCGCGCAGGTCGTATTCTGTTCAATGGCTGGTTATGCCTTCGCCCGACTGCGTTTCCCCTTTCGAAATACGCTGTTCATCATGTTGCTCGCCATAATGATGGTGCCGCGCGAAATTTACCTGCTCCCTCAAACCGAGATCATGAAATCCATGGGCCTGCTGGATACCATTGCCGCCCTGACAGCACCGGGTCTTTTCAGCGCGTTTGGCACCTTTCTGATGCGGCAATTCTTCATGACACTTCCGCCCTCGCTGGAGGAAGCGGCGCGGATCGACGGTGCGGGTCGACTGCGTATTTTCTTCGAGATCATGCTACCGCTGGCAAAACCCGGCATGATCGCCCTGGCGATTTTCACGGCGCTCTGGTCGTGGAACGAACTGCTATGGCCCATCGTGGTGAACTCCGATCCTTCCAAGCTGAATCTGGCCGCCGGCATCTCGACACTGGCCGGAACGCGGACAACGGATTTCCCGATGATGATGGCCGGCTCGCTCATGGCCCAGCTACCAATGATCCTTCTGTTCTTTGTCCTGCAGAAACGGTTCGTTGAAGGCATCGCAACATCGGGGTTGAAATAATGACCTCACCGGAAGAGCGACAACGGCCCAATGTTCTCATTTTCATGACAGATCAGCAAAACGGCTGGACCATTCGCGATGGCCGGAAACCAAGGGCGCTCACACCGCATCTGGACCGGTTCCGCAAACGGGCGGTCTCATTCATCAACGCCTATTCTCCCTCCCCCCATTGCTGTCCCTCAAGGGTCAGTTTTTTCACCGGCCTCTATCCCTCCGAACATGGGGTCTGGAACAACGTCAATGTTTCAAACGCCTTGACCAGAGGTCCCAGACCGGGAACGCCTTTTTGGTCAAATGAATTTGTGAATGCCGGTTACAAAATGGCTTTTAGCGGTAAATGGCATGTCAGCAACTGGCAACGCCCCAGCGAATTTGGCTGGGAGGAGCTGTTGATTACATCGCCCGGGTTCGGGGCGGGACTGACGCTCGCAGAACAACAGGCTGAAGCCAAAGTCCGGGAAATGAGGGTTTTTCAGAATCTGGGTCAGTCCGATGTGAACAAAAAACGGGGTCCCGGCGAGGTCATTCGGCCAGGCTGGCCGGGCTACACCCATTACGGGATTGATGAGGACCCCTATGGCGATGCGGAGGTGGTCGACAAGGCCGTTGACTATATCCGAAGCCGGCACGACGGAAACGAAGATGCCCCGCCCTGGTGCCTGTATACCGGCACCCTGGGGCCGCACGATCCCTATACGCCACCACAACGATTTCTTGATTTGTACAATCTGGACGATATTGAGCTGCCGGTCAGCTTCGAAGACCACATGGACGATAAACCGGGCCTGTACAGCAGAACCCGTGATCGTTTCGATCAGTTGACAATCGACGAGCACAAGGATGCTCTCCGGCACTATCTCGCATTCTGCAGCTATGAGGACGAACTGTTTGGCCGTTTGTTGACTGCTCTTGAGGAAACCGGGCAAGCGGACAATACATATATTTTGTTTCTTTCCGACCATGGCGACTATGCCGCCGAGCATGGTCTGTGGGGAAAGGGGCTACCCGCCTTCCAGTCGGCGTACCGGATCCCGCTGGTCATTGGCGGTCCCGGGGTCAGTCCGGACAGGTTCGGGCACGAATGCAACATCCCCACGTCCCTCGTCGATCTGGGACCGACAATTCTGGAACTATGCTCCGTCGCTTCATCGCAGAGCTATTCGGGCACGTCTCTGAAGTCCTGGCTGTCCGGCATCGACGGAGATGAAGATCATCCGGACATCTTCTTCCAGTCCAACGGCAACGAGGCATACGGAATTCAGCGTGCAGTTGTCAGCAACGGCTGGAAACTCGTTTACAACATGTTCGATCATGATGAGCTGTATAATCTCAACTCCGACCCAGATGAGTTGGTCAACCTGCTGGCACCGCCCGTTGGGCTGCGATTGGTAGGCAGGGGGCCGCTCGATACGATCCCCGACAATCTCAAGGGCATTGTCGAGACTCTTTACCAACGCCTCTGGTCATTTTGCATCGATCATGATGACGAAAATATCAATGAGTACATCGTAACAGCGCTGGCACCATTTGGACCGGGGATCGTAGGAAAACCCGAATGAACGGTGATGGAATTGTCAAGCAGCGCCTGAATGACAGCGCGATGTCAAAGCGCCCGGCACACCTGTTTTGAAGACAAGGAAAGATCATACCCTATGTCACATATCGACATAAACTCAGTGGTTAAGAGTTACGGCACTGTGGATGTGATCCACGGGATTGATGTTCACATCGAAAAGGGTGAATTTGCGGTTCTGGTCGGGCCATCTGGCTGCGGTAAATCAACCTTGCTGCGCATGATCGCGGGGCTTGAAGAGATCAGTGGTGGTGAGATTTCCATCGGTGGCCGGGTAGTCAATAACCTGGCTCCCAAGGATCGGGATATTGCGATGGTTTTTCAAAACTATGCGCTGTATCCCCACATGAGCGTTGCGCAGAATATGAGCTATGCGCTCCGTATCAGAGGTCTTCCCAAGCCGGAGATTGCACAAGCGGTCCGCCAGACGGCGGAGATTCTGGGCCTTGCGGAGCTGCTGGAGCGCCGTCCTGCTCAGCTGTCGGGCGGCCAGCGTCAGCGCGTTGCGATGGGGCGGGCGATTGTACGTGATCCCTCTGTGTTTCTGTTTGACGAACCGCTGTCCAATCTCGACGCCAAGCTGCGGGTAAAGATGCGCGCGGAAATCAAAACACTGCATCAACGGCTCAAGAACACCACCGTTTATGTAACGCATGACCAGATAGAAGCCATGACGATGGCCGACAAGATCGTGGTTCTGGAAGCCGGCCGCATTGCGCAAGTCGGATCGCCGCTGGATCTCTATGACAAGCCAGCCAACCGGTTCGTCGCGACGTTCATCGGCTCACCGGCAATGAATATTATGACAGGGATCGTGCAGTCCGACGGTGTAATTCAGCTTGCAGATGGTCAACATGTCCCCCTGCAAACCAATCTCGAACCCGGCCGGCAGATTGACATCGGCGTTCGGCCGGAACATCTGGCGATTAGCGATACCAGTAAGGGTCTTACTGCCACGGTTACGCTTGTGGAGTCCACAGGTTCTGAAACCCTGATCAATTGTCAATGCGCAGGCGAGCAACTGCTCATCAGCGTCAAGGAACGCATAAAACTGCAGACTGGCGATACCGTAAACCTGACCATCGTCCCGGGTGGCGGCCAGTTCTTTGATCGTGCTTCAGGTGCATCCTTGTCCAACCTGTAGAAAAGTGTGCCAAATGCGTCTTGGGCATCAGGATCGACGGCCTATGTCAATGCGGCGAAACAGTGTGTCCGTGCAGATCGGATTGCGATATCAGATCAGAAAAACCCGAAGCCTGGGCGGATGCCAGGCGCCAAGCGCACTAAGCGCCTCGTTGTTGCTGCCTGGACGTCGGATCATTCTGCGGCGGCCGCCTTTGCATAGCGCGCAGGAGGATCGCCAACATGGCGCGCAAAGGCGGTACTGAAGGCGCTGGCTGAACCATATCCGATCCTGTCGGAGACTTCGGCAATAGTTTGGTGGCCCGCGCGCAGCATGTTTTTGGCAAGGCTCATCCGCCACTGTAGCAGGTAGCCCATTGGCGGCACTCCAACGATCCGGTTGAACCTGGTGTAGAAGGCTGAGCGGGACAGCCCGGCCTCATGCGCCAGTTGGGAGACGCTCCATTGCCGGTCGGGCGCTTTGTGGATGGCCCGCAGTGCCGAGCCGATACGTGCATCGGCAAGTCCGCGCAGCAGGCCCGGTGTCGCTCGATGATCCGTGGTTGACCGAAACGCCTCGATCAGCAGGACCTGTAACAGGTGCGCCACAATGACATCCCGCGCAGGGCGTTCTGCGTGTGCCTCGTCCCGCACCAGAGCAGCCAATGAGGCCAAACGGTCCTCGCCGCGCACCACCGCCATATCGGGCAGCAGCGATACCAGAAGCTCTGCGTCAGGGCTGCCAAAGCTGCAATGGCCGACAAGTTGCTGGACCTCCACCGGCCCATCCGCCGGGCCAATCCGAACAACGCCGTCCTTGCCGATAACGGGATGGCTGCGGAGCTGTCGTGGTGGCGAGGGATCGACGCTTGAAAAGGTAAAGGCAGCCACGGCAGGGATAAGCACAAAATCGCCAGCACTCAGCACGAGCGGCGGTTTTCCATCCACTTCCAGACAGGCCCGCCCGGAAAGCAACAAGCAATAGAACACCTGGCTCACATCGTCACGCCGCAGCCGAAACGGGCCAGAGGCTTCGGCGAGTTTCGCATGAAGTGCCTGCGGACGTAAAAGCGAGATCACTTCGGAGAGCGGATCGACCATTTCGGACTTTCGATAAAGCAATAAGGATTTTGCATGATAGATAATCTTGTCATTCGCGTCGATATGTAAAGCATCCAACGTAAGGAGACTTTCTCATGAGTTCCGTGATGATCACCGGATGTTCCTCCGGATTCGGGCTTGAAACCGCCCGTCACTTTCTGCACCAGGGCTGGTCCGTTATCGCGACAATGCGCACGCCGGATGACACTCTCTTACCCGCTGCGGACAGGCTCCGCATAGTGCCACTGGACGTGACCGACCGCGACAGTATCGCCTCTGCTGTAGAGGCGGCAGGTCCGGTCGACGCGCTGGTGAACAATGCCGGTGTAGGCTGGTTGTCGTCCTTCGAGGCGACCTCGGACGTCACGATCCGCCGGATATTCGAAACCAACATTTTCGGCACATTTGAAATGACCCGTGCCTTGCTGCCCCAGTTTCGCACAAGGCGGACTGGTGTCATCGTCAATGTCTCCTCCAGCGTGACGCTGAAGCCGCTGTCGCTGTTATCCGTCTACACCGCCAGCAAGGCTGCGGTGAATGCTTACACCGAATGTCTGGCGATTGAACTTGCCCCTTTGGGTATCCGCACACGGCTGGTCCTGCCGGGTCAGGCCCCGTCAACAGCGTTCGGCAAAAACGCAATGACCTTCATGGCAGAAGCGGACGCGGCACCGGCGGATTATCAGCCCTTTATCGACGAGGTGATGCGTACATTCAGAGAGAACGCCAGCAAAGAGCCAACCCGCCCTGAAGACGTGGTTCAGGCCATCTGGCGTGCCGTGACCGACAAGGACTGCCCGCTCCATGTACCAGCCGGCAGCGATGCCCAGGCGCTTGCAAGGTGATCCCCTGCATTACGGGCTGCGGAAAAAATCGGGGCAGCGCATGGCGTGCCCCGATGATTGTTGTTAGAGCCCTGTCCGCTCCGGCAGCGTTACATACATCTGCACGTGGGTAACGGTTGAAAACTCGCCGGGCAGCGGGCCGTATGTCTTGCCGTCAGAATGCCAGGCGAGACCCAGATCTGCCACAAGATGTTCGCCGGTCAGTTGCAGACACGGCGATATCGTGCGCTGGAACCGGCCCGAGCCCTCGTCTGAGGCGACGAACATGTTCTCAGACCCGTCGCGCGCCCCAAACGGTAAATCGTAGGTACCGATGAACGGCTCTGTCGGAGGCCAGACCATGAAGTCGTGCCAGATGGTATAAACGCCGTTCGGGACAAGATTCTCAAAAGTCAAATCCACCTTGCCGGTGCCGTTCTCGCAACTGTAGGTACCGTGCCCTTTGGCTGCGAACCACTCACCCAGTGTCAGACCCAATGGGCGGCCCTTGGGGTACGGGCCGGTATCGGTCGTATCGAGAAAATTGTGTTTGACCTCGACGCCCGGCGCATAGAGCGGCGCATCCATATCGCGGGTGGCTGCAGTGGGGCGAAAGACCTCGCCCGATCCGGGAACTTTCTCGTAAAAAACGTCTTGCTCGGCCATGGCGTCATCAATATGGAATTTGAAGGTCAGCGTCATGTTTTCGGCCGCATCATAACGGACCTGAACGGCAGGTTTTTCAGAGATCACACCGGAAGTATCGGTTCCACCGGCATGTGCAATACATGTCAGTGCGAGCGATGCTGCGCCGGAAAGTATAAATAATTTCATACATTTAATCCTTATTGAGGCTCGGGGCGAAATTGCCCGGTTGGTAGAAAGATGATCCGTCCGCGGTGTAAAAGCGTGCAGATGATGGGGTCTGAAAACGGTCATTTTTTCAGCGCTGCAGGTCCGGCATTGAATTGACGCCGGATGGTTGAGTTGTGCGATTGGCTATTGACCGGCGCTAAATGACAGGGCCGGTCATTCGTCCGGCACCGGCGCTGTGACAGCAGCGGGTTGGGGTCTCAACCCCGAGGGAACATGCTGCGGGATCAGGAAGGTGCGATCAACAGCAGTTGGGTCGGTCAGGGCTTTGAGGAAGGCCAGAATCTCATCGATCTCGCCGGAAGTCAGTTGCACGGGTGCCAGCGAATTTGCCTCTGCGATGCGCGCCCGCAGCACCGGAGATTTCTGAACCCAACTATCGCGCAAATCGAACGCAGCCCGGCGCTGCGGATTGAGCGGCCGAAATATCAACTCGGACCCTTTCCCGGTCTGCTCGATGATTTTTTCAAGCGGCAAAAGGTGCGATTTCTCAGGGGAATACGCCTCAAGCGATGCAACCGTGTTGAGATGGTGACGGACCATCGCTTCCAGATCGCTGAAAGCGCCGTCATGCCCCCATGGACCACTCAAGGTCACGTTACGCAGACTGGGGGTCCGGAATGCAAACCGGTCAGCGGCTTCAAAACTCACTCTGTAGCGGCCTTCGTCCTCCAGACGTGCCTTGAAACCGGACGCGCGCCAATGACTGGTATCTGCGCCATGTCCCTTGCCGGGCCCGATTTGAGGCACCGCGATGGCGTGAAAGGCATGGTCGCTGAGCAATGGTCCGGAATGGCAGTCTGCGCAACCTGCCTTACCGTAGAACAGGGTCAATCCAGCCTGCGCAGTTTTCCCGAGCGCCAACGTATTTCCTGCGATGAACCGATCAAACGGACTGCCCTGGGAACGAAATGCCTTCGACTGGAATGCGGCCAGAGCATTGGCGGCTTGCACCAATGTGATCTTGTGTGTGCCGGGAAACGCGATGTTGAACATCCGCCGGTATTCGGCATTTTCAGCCAACCGTTTCGCCAGCAGGTCCCAGGCGTCCCCCACGCGATCTTCGGCGACGGCGGTGGCTATGAGGTTTTCACCCTTCTGGCCAGCCATTTCAGAGGGTGAGAGAACAGGGAACATCGCCTGCGCTGCCAACAGGCTGTCCAGTCCTTTGGGCAGATGCTCGCGGGCTGGACTCCAAAATCCACTCTGAAACGTTGACAACGGATCAGGTTCCAGACGCCCGTCATGGAACATCGAACGGTATTCTTTCGCCCCTATGTTCCACAGGGCCTGAGCATTGCGTGGAATGCGCTCAGTAACACCATCCGCCGTGCGCCGGTCAGGGCCAAACCCAACACCGCCCTCCCCGATCGACAACGCCACGCCGTCGCCGGTGCCGCGTGCGGGATCATGACACGTGCCGCAGGATATGTTCCGGTTGCCTGACAGGATCGGGTCAAAGAACAGATGACGCCCCAGATCAAAAAGCGCCTTTGAGGGCGCCCCATCATGCAGAAAATCGATATCGTGCAACGGAGCAGGTAATTTGGCGGTCAGTGGCGTCTCGGCATAGGCGGAGACCAGCCCTGAAGCAACGATCAGCGGAATCATCGTTCCACCAATCGGGCGAGCGAAATTCCGGGACTTGAAAATAGACATAGTGCCATCCTTGGCGAAAAAGGGGATCGAGCGTTGCAGCCGGTTCAATACCGGCGGCGACGGAAACTGACGGTGCGCTCCTCACCGGTCATTTTTTCGAGACCGATATCACGCAGAAAGCGATCGGGAAGATCGGTTACATCACACCGTTCGCGCCTGGTAGGCTGACGGCCAACCCGCCAGTTTCGCAATTGTGCAATGCGTGAGCGAACCGCAGCGCGCCAGCCCCCGACATGCCATTGAACAACCGGGATCACTGTTCCACTTCATCCATTGAAAACGTGCGTGACCGTCCACCCAACGACTGTCGACGGGTAGTTTGAACCCGTGTAGAGGGAGACATCCGCGTCGCGATTTTTGTTGCTATGCGGTTCGCACTGACACCGGCGGCATAAAAAAAGCCCTGGAAAATGACGCCATAACCCGTAAACCAAAGACCCGGATTTTTGCCATCCTCCTGCCCCATCGGATGGAGGGGATAGCCCTTGTCGTCCAACGCTCCGAGGTGACCGAACACCTCCTCAAGGCCTGGTCGGTACCCGGTGGCGCAAATCACCACATCGGGACGGATTTTGCGGCCATCGGATAATTGGGCAACACCCGGCTCAAACCCAACAGTTTCCTCAACCGCCTCAAACCGTCCGGCTTTCAACGCTGCTACAAACCCGTCATCCAGCGCGAATGTCACACCGTGTTTGAGCATGCGTGTCCCGCCACCCATTGCGTGACGCTTCAGGCCATACCGGCGCAGATCGCCGAAAAATGCCCGTTGCATGATCGCGAAAATCGGATCCTGCGACCGTTTGGGAAGGCGTGCAAACACATTTGCCAGGCGATGGAGGGGAAACCCGAGGATGCGCGATGGCAGGATCGCCGGACCGTGACGAACAGACACCCAGACCTGTTTGGGAGCACTGCGCGACAGGTGGTTCAGGATATCGGTGCCGGAATTACCGGCGCCGATCACCAATACCTTCTTGCCGTCATAGTCCCGCGGATCGGCAAAGTAAGCCGAGTGGATGAGCGGGCTGCCGAACTCTTCCATTCCCGGCCAAACCGGAAGCGTCTTCACCCGTTCCCTGCCCGTTGCAACGATCAGATGGGCGCACCGATACGCACCCTTGTCGGTTTGCACATGCCAGACATCGCCTTCACGCCGAACTGCCTGGACGCGCGTTTCAAAATGGATCGGCACGTCAAGCGCATCTGCATAGTCACTCAGATATTCAATGACGGACGCTTTGGGTAAATAGGTTTCCCGGTCGCGGATCTTCTGGCGGCCCGGAAGACGGGCAAAATGCCGATGGATATTCAGCCGTAGTTGCGGATGCCGGGCGCGCCAGGGTGCGGCAACCCGATATGACGCTTCCAGAATCGTCACCGGAATACCGCGCTCGCGCAGTTCCCGCGCAGCCACAAGGCCGGAAAGACCGGCGCCGATCACAATGGCGCCTTCTGTATGGTCGAGTTTCATGGTGAAAATCCTTGATAAAACCTCTAATGGCGGGCGATAAAATAGGCGTTGATCGGATCGTGCTGCAGGCGGCGTGTCTCGATCTGCCTAAACCCAGCAGTGGCGAGAAACTCCTCGGCCGTCTCGACCCCCCACATAGTGCCAAGTCCCGGGCCGCCCTGGCCGATTGAGATCGGTGTGCAGTGCATGAGAGAAAGCGTGTAAAGAAGCGGCGAGAACGGATTGTCGATGTTCGTTTCCAAATCACGAGACCCGCCGATGTCCTGCATCAGAAAAACGCCATCCCTGGTCAGCGACTTGAACACGAGGTTCAGCAGGCCTTGCGGGTCTTTCTGGTCATGGACAGCATCAAATGCCGTTATGAGGTCGAAGCTTCCCAGTGATGAAATCTGCGACAGGTCCTGAGCGCGGAAGGTCAGGTTCGACAGGTTCTCACGCGCGGCCGCAACCTGGGTTTCGGCGAAGGCGTCCTCGCAAAGGTCGATCCCTGTAAAGCGGCTCGCAGGGAACATCCTGGCCAGTTCCATCATGGCACGGCCGGCACCACAGCCCACGTCCAGCACCTCGATGCCACGCTCCAGTTGGTCAACCAGACCCGGAACAAGTGGAAGAATATGGTCGGTCAGGGCCGCAACAACGGTCTGTCCGCTATCCTCTGCCATGACTTCGTGAAATCGACAATAATGATGATAATGGGTGCCCGCACCATCGTGAAAACGCGCCAGCATCTCTTCTTCGACCGCGGCCGCCACACCAACGAACTGGCAGGTTACAGCGATATTGTTCGGGCTTGCCGCCCGGGTCAGGAAAGCGGCGTGTTCGGCAGGCAGCCTGTAGGTATTGGATGCCCGCTCATAGTCAACAACACCGGACGTCACCATGACGCCGAGCCATTCGCGAACATACCGTTCAGACAGACCGGCCTTGGCAGCCAACTCATCGGAACTCACTTTTTGCAGCGTGGCAAAGACATCAAACAGATTGCTTCGATGACCGAGTGACGTCATCAGGGCCAGCGCTGCTCCGTTCAGTGCTCCGACAAGACGGTTGGCAAAAGCGTCGGCTTTTGCTTCATCAAAGGCGATAGCGGTCGTTGTGTTCATAGTCTGTCTCCGGTTTGAGCCGACAGGTTGTTTCATTTTCTGTTGTGGTATTGCCGGAATATTTCAGACCCTGATATGCTCGGAACTGATCGAAGCGGTGAATATCGGACACAACTATGCCAACAACAAAAACCGACGCATACCGGACGGCTGTGGTGGCGATGCCCTGTGTGGGCACGTCGACAGCCTTCTGCATTCTCGACATATTGGCTTCTGCCGGGCGCGACTGGGAAATGCTGCATGGCACTCAACCCAAGCCGCCGATTTTTTCCGCAGCACTGCTCTCGGTCGATGGAAAACCGTATGCCGACATAAACGGGCGAAAGATCACACCCGATGGCGCGATACACACCTTCGGCCAACCGGACCTGGTGATCGTGCCGGACTTGCATCTTGACCCAAAGGCGCCTTTGCCGGATGAGATCGGGCAGTTTGTGCCCTGGCTCGTAGAAGCCCATGCCAATGGCGCGATGATTACATCTGTGTGTTCTGGCGCCCTGCTGCTTGCTGCGGCGGGTCTGCTGGACGGGCTGGATGCCACCAGCCATTGGGGCTTTTGCGATGTCATTGCACAGCGGTTTCCCGAGATCAGGATGCGGCGCGAGAGAATCCTCATTCCGGCAGGAGAAGGCCACAGGGTCGTGACAGCCGGCGGCGCGTCTGCATGGGGTGATTTGCTGCTTTATCTGGTGGGTCGACTTGCGGGCCAGGAAGAAGCACGGCAATTGGCCAAGGTCTATTTGCTGCAACCCCATACCGAAGGGCAGTTGCACTATGCCTCCCTCGTCGCAGGTGCCCAGAACGAAGACGGGCTCATTGCGGAGGCACAAATATGGGCGGCTGACAATTACGCGCTGGCAACGCCGGTAGCCGCAATGGCTGAGCGATTTGGCTTGAAGGAACGCAGTCTGTTGCGCCGCTTTCGAAAGGCGACAGGGCAAACGCCGGTCGATTACATTCAGACACTCCGGATCGAAGAAGCCAAACAGATGCTTGAGACAACGGACATGTCGATCGAAGCTATCGCTGCCGAAACCGGCTACACTGAAACGTCCAGTTTCCGAAATGCATTCCGGCGATATGTCGGGATGCCGGCATCCACTTACCGCAAGAAAAGACTGCCGCCGATAGCCCTTTCTACCGAAAAGGCTATTTCTGCGAAGTAACCAAAACCGCCAACATCACCAAGCCGTCATTTGTTGTATAAGGTCATCAGCGGCTTGGCGTTTCCTTGAGACCTTGCCCTCGGGCAGAGATGGATCCCCGTCAGGATAGTTCCACATAAATCAGCCGCACGGCGAGGATCGCCAGGAATGTCAGGATAAGCGCGTCAAAGATCTTCGGGCTGATGCGCTTTCCAATCCAGTCGCCGACGGGCAGTGCAGCAAACAACGGCACAAAAGCCAGCAAGCCAAGCAAGGCAATCTGCGGCGTCATCAGGCCATAATAGAGTTGCGTTGGAATCTGAAAAAGGGCCATGGAAGCGAAAAAGATGGAGACGGTGAAGATGAATGCCGGGCGTGCCAGTTTCATTGCGTTCAGGAATGTGACCCCAATGGGCGCGGAGACGCCGATAGCGCCCTGCAAAATACCACCCAACAGCGAAACAGGCGCGACAAATGTCCTCGCGGTATGCAGCGACAGCCGTACATCCGGTTTCAACAGACGCAGAAAAATGTAGGCAAAGACGATGGCTGCCATACAGAGGCTCAAAAAGCCGGATGGCAGCTGCGCCAGAGCGAATGTACCGATACCGGCACCCAGCCCGCCGGAGAGCCCCAGTCGCCAGCAGAATGTTTTGTCGGTCGCACTGTCCCGGTACTTGTGCACTTGCCAGAGGTTGGAAATCAGGTTCGGCACCACCATCACCGCGACCGCAAACCTGACGTCATAGACAGCGGCAATGACCGGAACGGTGATGACCGGAACACCCGCTCCGGTCGCGCCTTTCAAAATGCCGCCGAGGATCATCGCAACCGCGATTGCGGCCAGCCCCCAGGGGTCGGTGATAGAGATCGGTCCGGACACACGTTTCCTATTTCACGGCATCATTGAGCACAAACATAATGACGCACGGCTCAGTACCGCGGTTGGACCAGGCGTGATTGGTCCCTTGCTGAATGACCACATCGCCCGTCTTCAGCAGATAGTCCTCGTCGTCCATCATCATATAGACCTCACCGCTTAGCACGATCGAATAGTCGACGCTATCGGTCCGGTGCATATAGGGGTGGCGCGCGCCCTCGACGACATTGGCCCCTGCCCCCATTTCTGCAAATGCCGCCTTGCCGTCAATATTGGCAATCACGTCGGGATCTTCAGGGTCAAACTGGACAACGCGAAACACAGCACCGTTTTTTGGCGGATGCAGGATCAGCGGTCCTTCAACCGGGTCATCAGCACGCTCCATCGGCGCCGGTGTTTCACTATGCTGCCAAAAATTCGTGAGCGTCACGCCAGGCCGTGTCGGTCGCTGCAAGACGCATGATGCAGTGTCATCTCTAATGACTGTCGCCACGCCATTTTTATCATGACCGGTGACAACCCGTCTAAATTTTCTGGCTTCAAATGCCATCGTCCATTCCTCTGATTATGATGCGGTTTCGGTTTTTGGGGCTGGTGCGAGGAAAAACCAGATGCTTGCGAAAATCAGAAACCCTGCGATATCGCTCATCCAGCCCTGGTGCAGCAGGGCAATGCCTGCCACTGCCGCTGCAAAGCGCACCGGCAAGCTCAGATCATTGCGCATGAAACCGACAACAAAAGACGCAATACAAAACACGCCCAGCGCGCCACTGGCAATCGCCGCGATGATGCTCAGCACATCTCCCTGCATCAGAAGGCCGGGGCCATAAAAGAACATGAACGGCAGAATGTAGCAGGTGATGCCATACATGAAGGCCGTCCAGCCAACCTTGTTTATGTCTGCCTTGGCGATACCCGCCGCAACATAGGAGGCGAGTGCAACCGGTGGCGTGATTGTCGAAACACAGCCATAGAAGAACACGAACATGTGGGCCGTCAAAAGTGGCACGCCCATATTGGATAGCGCCGGCGCGACCACAGTTGCAAGAATAAGATAGGCAGCAGTCGTCGGCAGGCCCATGCCCAGGATGATCGCCGTGAGCATCGTGAACAGCAGCGCAAAGAATGTGACGCCGCCCGATGCCAGAATGATCAGGCCGGAAATTTTCGATCCCAGTCCGGTGATGCCCAGTGTTCCGGCAATGATGCCCGCTGCGGCACAGGCGATGGCAATGGGCACGACCGCTTTCGTGCCTTCCGTGATTGCCCGGACAGCCTTGAACAGCATGTCGAGCGAGATGCTGCGCGTCCAGATGACATGGGCAGCCAGAAGGACAAGGATCGAAAAGTACGACGCCTTGAACGGCGAGTAGCCGTTCACCATCATCAGCACCAGTGTCAGAAACGGAATGATATATTGTCCGCCTCTACCGAGGATCATCCAGATCGGTTCTTCATCGTCTTCCGAGGGTTGTTCCAGGGGCTCGATTTTACTTTTACCCGCCTGCAGATGAACCACGAAGAACAGCGACGTGAAGAACAGCAGCGCCGGTATCAGCGCAACCTGCATCACATTGGAATAGGGAATGCCGACAATTTCCGCCATGATGAAGGCTGCCGCGCCCATGACAGGAGGCATGATCTGCCCACCGGTGGAAACCACAGCCTCTATCGCACCGGCCTGGTGGGGCTGGTAGCCTTCCTTTTTCATCATCGGGATCGTCAACGTGCCGGTCACTGCGACATTGCCGGCCGCAGAACCGGAGATCATGCCCAGCAGTGTCGAGAAGATGACAGCCGTTTTGGCGCCCGCCGCCCGCATGCCTCTGGTCAGCCGATTTGCGAGTTTGAAGAAAAAGTCTCCGGCACCGAACTCGCTCAGGAAGGCGCCATAGATCGAGAACAGGATGATGTAGGTGGATGATACGCCCAGCGGAATCCCGAATATCCCCTGAGAGGTTGTCGTCAGCAATTCGGAGACACGGGCAACGGAGTAGCCGCGTGAGCCCAGCACACCGGGCAGATATTCGGAGTAAAACGGATAGGTGAAGAAGAACAGGCAGATCAGGGCAAGCACCACCCCGACGCCGCGCCGGGCACCTTCCAGCACC
The DNA here is from genome assembly GCA_039976075.1 of Stappiaceae bacterium. Taxonomy (GTDB): domain Bacteria; phylum Pseudomonadota; class Alphaproteobacteria; order Rhizobiales; family Stappiaceae; genus JBDWFY01. The sequence goes on along the minus strand of JBDWFY010000011.1, from coordinate 474,948 downwards.
AGCACGATCAGCAACAGGCCCATCCATGCGTCCATGGGCCCGGTATCACCACCACTCATGGCGATGTCTTTCCACTGGCTCATGATGTAGAGAAGACTGATCGCTGACGCAGCCACCAGAACAAGCCCTATTCCCTTGTCCAGCGCGCTGCCCGCCATCCTTTTGAGGGTCGAGCGCGTCAGAAACAGCAGGCACAGCATCATCAACAAATGGGTGATGCGGATATCCCGCGTCGACAGCACCAGAATGCCCGATACGTTCAGCAGGTGAAACAGCCCCAGTGAAAAGGCGATTGCGTTTACCGCATAGCCGGCAATTTTATCGAACGCAGCGTTCATCACGGCCTCTACAGCGTATCCCGGAAACGTTGAAACACTTTTCCGGGAAGAATACGGGACAAAACAAAGGCTTGGCGCATTTTTCGCGATTCAAGCATCGCTGAAATTGCTCTGAGCATCAGAGCGCCGGTCAGCAACCGGACCGCTCTGATGCTGTTACTCGGTGGTTGGAGAGAGTGCTTCTACTGGCCGAAATACCGCGCAGCACCGGGATGCAGCGGAATTTTGAGGCTGGTGGCCTTTGATGGGTCGACCTGGTTCGCCAATGCATTTTCAGCTCGGAATTCATCCATGTTCCCATAAATCGCCTGGGCAATCTGGAACGCAGTTTCCTCGTCCAAGCCCGCATCAACGATGAGCATATTGTTGACACCCAGTACCGTGCCGTCACCATCGGTCTTGTAGGTATCTTCAGGAACAGTCACCTTGTTGTAGTTGGGATACTTTTCCAGCGCCGTCGCGACCTGCTCATCCGTCAGCGGAATGAATTTCAGCTTCTTGTTTGCCTGCGCCTGCATGACTGCTCCGGCGGGATAACCGCTCAGGGCAAAGGCAGCGTCAACATTGCCATCGGCAAGCTGGCTGAAACCATCACCGTAAGATAGGAAGCTGGGCGTAATGTCATCGATTGACAGGCCTTCAAGTCCCAGCACCTGTCCCAGGAACGGGATCGTGCCGCCGCCGGCGGGACCGACGGCGATACGCTTGCCTTTGAGGTCGGCGATCGAATTGATGTCCGAACCATCCAGCGTCATCATGTGTAGAATCGAATAGTGAAGCGGGCCGATGGCGCGCAGATCCATCGCGCCGGATTTTTTGTACGGGCCGACCCCTTTGTTGGCCAGAACGGCAAGATTGTTGTTCGTAATGCCGATTTCCACTTCGCCAGATTTGACCAGGCGCGGATTTTCTACAGATCCCCCGGTCACGATCGGAACCATCGTCGTATCGGCAGCATGTTTGTTGACCAGCGTGGAAATCGCCTGCCCCACCGGATAAAACGCGCCGCCCTGACTGGCGGTGCCGATCCGCAACTCAGCAGCATTCACAGCCGCTGCCGAAAGTGCCACGCTCGCGCCCAAAGCCACTGACGCAACAAGTGCTTTAACGTTCATGATTATCTCCTCCCGATTGATCTGAGGCAGATGCACGCCTCTTGACCGGCAGATTATCATAATATCAGCCTTCGGCAATAAAAATCGATATTTTTAATTATTCTAACAAAAAAGCTATTTTAATTTGACTGTCGATTCACCTCTCTGATTGGTTCACTGTGGGGATAGACCAGCGATATCAACATTCTGGGTATCGGTTCGTACTCGGCATGCCAATTTATTGGCTGAGTAAGTGCAGACTGTCGAGTAAAAGGTCGCTGTGAAGTGAACACCTCATCAATGCATCGACACCGCTCAGCCAGATATCTGCGCCGACGGTTTGAAAGACCGCCCGGCAAACGCCATGAACTTGCGCTGTGGAACGTCAGAGACTTTTGGCTCAGTATCGGGCGATTTTCTGAATCCACGCACTCTCGCCGTCATGCAATAGCCGCCAAAACGTCAACCATTCCTGGCGCGGCCCGACCCTTTGGGGTGAGCTGCGTCAACGGTGGGCTTGCGGGACAAAGTGAGCTTTCGCCGCAGTTGCGCCAACGTCAGCTTTGGGCGTATTGAAAAATCTGGTTATCTTGGCCGATCAGGCTCGCTCGGGTCGCGCTTAATCAACGTTTCGATTTCGGCCATGGCCCCCGCGGATAAGGCACCCATGCTGAGGGCAAATGCGATACCTTCGATCTGTTCAGGTGTTCGGGCCCCTGGAATCGGAATGTTTGTCTCGGACTTCGCCCACAGCCATCCAAGCGCTCCTTGAACGAGGGTTCTACCATTGGACATCAGCAGATCACGGATAGCATCAAGCGTTTTCATAAAGTCGGGATTGGCGCTCCCGTCGCGGAAATATTCCATCCAATCCGCGCCCGAGGCACGTATGTCGTCCGCAGGCAGGATTGTTGTTCTATCGTACTTACCGCTTAGCAATCCCATCGCGAGAGGCGACCGAATAAGCGCATACAAACCGTGCCCACTGACAATTTTCTGCATACGCGGTGCGTCGAAGAAAACGTTCATGGCGAATTCTACCGCCCTGAAATTTTCCCGCGACGCTATGGCCGCTGCACGATCTGCGTAGTCTGTGCTCCATCCATAGGCACGGACCTTGCCAGCCTCCTGCAGCCGATCCAGCTCATCGAATATTGCTTCGGCTTCTGGTACTGGCAGTTCATTCAGATGAAGCATGAGCATGTCGATCCGATCACGGTTGAGCCGCTTCAGACAGTCATCGACGGCGGGTTCGACCATGCCAGCGGCAAAAGGATCAAACGAAAGCTGCCGACTGTCTTCATCGATGCCGATGCCGATTTTGGTCACGATCAATGCATCCGGACGATCATTAAGTGCGCACGAAAGGAGGTGCTCGGAATGACCCGCGCCATACGCAGCAGCCGTGTCGAAAAGTGAAATGCCATTTGCCAAGGCAGCGTGAATCGTGCGCAGTGAGGTCTCGTCGTCGGTACGCGTGTACCCAAGCGACTGCGTTCCGGAATACATCGCGCCGCCAATGGGCCAACACCCCATGCCGAGCGGGGAAATAGCTTGATCAAGGAATTTCATGTCTGTGCCTCCAATGCTTTCCCTTATCATTAATGACGACTTCCCATTTTCATCAATGGTGTAAAATGTAATGATCCTTTCATGAATGAAATTGATTGGGACGATCTAAGGCTTTTCCTCGCTGTGGCAAAAGCAGGTGGGTTAGGTGCCGCTACCGCATTGACAGGAAAAAGCGCGCCGACGCTTGGCCGTCGTATGCTCGAGCTGGAACGTCATCTTGGGCGAGAGTTATTTGTGCGCAAACCGCGCGGTTATGATCTGACCGAGGATGGCTGCGAGCTGTTGGTGAAGATTGGGGGTATCGAGACGCGCGTCTTGGATCTGATTGATACTGAAACACACCCCTTGGTCAAGATATCGGCGGGAACTTGGGTCACAAGCGTCTTGCTCAGGTCTGTAGTCAAGATCAAGGGATCAATGTCTCTACGCTTAAGATTCACCGCGGAAGAAGATCTTGCTGATATTGGTCGGCGGGAAGCCATTATCGGTGTCCGCAACCACAGACCGACAGAGGTTGGATTGGCTGGGCGGAAAATCGGTCAGGTTAAGTTCGCGGTCTACGCCCGGGACGCCGGTATTTGCACATGGGCGCGTGTCGTGTCCACGACGCCGTCTGCCATCTGGTTAAAGGGGAATTCGTCGGGCGCTGACGTTATCGAAGTGACGACACCCCAGAATGCGCTTGATCTTGCTTTGGCAGGCACCGCACGTGCCGTTTTGCCGACCTTTATCGGCGACACTCGGGCAGAGCTTATTGCGATCTCAGATACGATTGAAGAGTTGGATCACGACCAATGGTTAGTAACTCATCACGAAGATAGGTTTTTGCCAGAGGTCCGCCATGTGATCGACCGCATTTATACGGTTTTGAAGAAAGCCTACGCTGCAGGCTAAGCGGCCATCTACACGTCCGGCAGCAACCGGCAATTTGGGCTCGTTCGAGACCTTCGCTGCACACGGCACCAAAGTCCTGTTTGTAATTTTTTTTTGGGTCAGTTGATGATGTGAAGGTCAAAGTCATCTGATGTTCTACATGCGCATTGCCGGTGAAGCAGGGCAGCATGCCAGTCCCCTGCCCTGACCGCAGATCCGCAACAGTGTAGAGCGTCTGACTTGAGTTCCCCACAACCGGTACCGAGTTCAGTTGTCACGATGGGAACACGCACAAAGCGCGCTGTTGTTGCGCACCCGGGATTCTCGGCTATCAGGAAACACCCGTGATCATGGAAACAATTTCATTCTTGTCGGTCTTGGCCGTCTCACGAACGCCGATTTGTTCCCCCCGCCGCAAAACGCAAATACGGTCAGAGAGGCGAAACACCTGATCCAGGCTGTGGCTGATGATAAGGATGGCCAGGTTTTTTTGGCGAAGGCTTGCGATCAATTCCTCAACGCGAGCGGTTTCCGCCACACCAAGGGCTGCAGTAGGCTCATCCAGCAAGATCAGTTTGCTGGCCCAATGTGTCGCGCGCGCGATGGCGATGCCCTGACGTTGCCCTCCACTGAGGTCTCTGATCGTGGAATTGGCGGACGGGATCCGTACGTCGAGCTCATCCACCAGTTTCTGCGCCTCTCTGCGCATGCGCGATTTGTCCAGCAAACCAAAGGGTGGTTTGGTCATCTCCCGCCCAAGAAACATATTCATGAAAACCGGCTGCTGATCCGCAAGGGCAAGGTCCTGATAGACCACTTCTATGCCCTTGCTGCGCGCAGAGCTTGCGTCGCTGAACGATGTGGTTTCGCCGTCCAGCTGAATTTGACCCGACGTTGGTGTGTAAACACCCGATACGATTTTGATCAGCGTGGATTTTCCAGCACCGTTGTCACCAACCAGAGCAACGATCTCGCCGGCCTTGAGATCGAGCGAAAAATCCTGAATGGCGACCACGCCGCCAAACGCCTTATGGATGTTTTTCAGTGAAAGCACATCTGCCTGGGCGATCATGACGTCTTCCTTCCCGGCCAGCCTGTCGGATGCGCATATATGTCTTCTATGGACGTCACCTGCGGATTGCCTGACGTCACGCCGGAGACCCCGACAATATTGGAGCGCGTCACAAAAGCCTGTCCGCGGAAGCCAAAAACAACGGTATCACCGGTCCTGGGTTTGACCGAACCCGTCGCGTCGATCATCCCGTAATAGTCGATTGCCGAATAGTCGGGGATTTCGACGTCAGCGAGGGCTGATTTGGCGCTTGTGGGCTCAGCACTGACAAGTGCCTGAACCTGGTACTTGGGAAAAACCGGATCAATATATAGCCCGCCACCAAAACAAAAAGCGTTACCGCCGTGGTTGTGTGACACCTCTGTCAGGTAAAGGACGGCCGGTTCCTCCGGCAAATCTTCCACGGCGTGTAGTGGCGTTGTACCATGCAGCGCGTTGCCCGGTTCCACCTGGGTTGCGCCTGCTTCTGCAAGCGCGTTGAGCAGGACCGCTGAATTCGTACCCGGTGCGTTGATCTCCAGGTCCAATCGGCCGCCTGCGGCAAGTCGTTCAGCTGCCCGCCCCAAAGTTTCCAGGTTTTGCGTGGGTTTGATTTTACGGCTTTCAAGATCAAAGAGCAGCGCCGGGAATGTTGTTATCCCCGCAAAACGCGCACCCTCCAAGGCATCCAAAAAGTCTGCGACCTCGACAATCGCATTTGCGTCAAATCCGCCTTCGTGCCCACGATAGAACGTGTCACCCTCGGTCTGTATGCGCGCCAGGAGGTTTTGTGTGCGGCCAACGCCATGAGAGGCTTTTGCGGCTTCCTGCGCCTTGTCCTGGCTGAAAACGGTCCAGTAATCTGGCTGCAATTCAGAAGCGGCATAGTCCGCGTCCCCTTTAGACACTTGCACAAGATGCCCCAGATGCCCGGTCTTGAGACCGGCGCGATGGCATGCAATGGCGCACTCCATGTCGACCGCAACCGAGCGATCGATCCCGCCGCGCATGATCGCCTGACAAAACGCCGAATTCCGCCCCACCTGTTTGGTCATGGCAAATGTCTTCAGCTTCAGCGAACGCGCCAAGTCAGAAAACGTCTTGGCGTTTCGCTCAACCACGTCGATGTCCAGGACATAGGAATTGGGCGGAATTGCACCTGATTGGTGCAGCGCCATTGCGGCTTCGATAAACTCTGGATTACGGCGCATTAAAACATCAAGAAACATCTTTAAGGCCTCCGGTTAGCGTTTGCTGTCACGCAGTGAAACTGCGACGGCCAGCAGAATGATCAGACCGCGCACGATCATCTGATCCGACACTTTCAGGTTCATCAGGATCAACCCGTTGTTCAGCATGCCCATCAGCAATGAGCCCACCAGCGCACCGATGACAGACCCCTTGCCGCCATTGAGGGCCGTCCCCCCGACGATGACCGCAGCGATGACCGTCATCAGATCGCTTTCACCCAATGTGTATTTTGCAGCCTGCAAACGACCGGCGTACAGCAACCCTGCCAGACCGGCACAGGCTCCGGAAATGGTCAGGACGTAGAACCGCACACGTGGGACTTTGATGCCTGACACCTGAGCTGCGCGCGGATTGTCCCCGGTTGCGACAACGTGGGCTCCAAACTTCGTATGCCGATAGATAAGGTGCCCCAAGCCAACGCCGATCACTGTCCAGATCACCAGCGACGGCACTGTAAACAACTTGCCAGACCCGAAAATGCCGGTAAAAGCATCGTTCACAACAGGGATTGAGCGAAGGTTGGTCATTGAGCGGGCGATTCCTGCAAACAATCCCATTGTCGCAAGGGTCACAAGAAACGATGGCAGCTTCAGGTAGGCGACCAAAATGCCGTTGACAGCACCGATCAATATGCCCGCTCCGAGACCTGCGGCAATACCGACCGCCATCGAATAACTTTGCATTGCTACGGCTGCAGACAGGGCCGCAACCGCGACGATGGAACCGAAACTCAGGTCAATTTCCCCCGCGGAAAGCGCGAACACCAACCCGATGGCCATAATCGTCACGGGCGCGGTTTGAAGAACGATGTTCGTCAAATTACGCTCGGTCAAAAAGCCATCATCATGCAGCGTCGCCGCAAAAAACAGGAAGATGCCCAGAAAGCCGATGTAGACAACCCATTGCTGAAAATCTATCCCGGTCAGCCGTGATATGAGACGGTCCATATTGTAAAAGCCCTGATAGAGATCGCTGCAGCATGCGGGCGAACAAGAGCCGCCCGCATATCTCGTTGGTGATTAGCGAACGCTTTCAGGCGCTTCGATGCGCAGGGATTGCATCCAGCCTTCAGCGACATTGTCTGCGGTCACTGTCACGGCTGGCGCCACGATAAATGGCGGTACTTCCTGGTCGAGCAGATCAAGAATGCCGGCGGCGGCCATCGCACGACCCAATTCATAGGCTTCGTCGGCAACGATCGCCGCAACATTTCCGCCTTTGACCATATCCAATGCAATCGGCTCCGATAGGTCGAGTGTTACGATCTTTGTTGTGTCGTTGCCGTTGGCGCGAAGTGCGGCCAGGACACCTTCAGCAGGTCCGGCCCATGTGACGTAGATGCCGCCCAAGTCAGGATTGCGCAGCAACATGGCATTCGCGATTTCTTCAGCGCGTGCGGGATCGCTGATCCCCTGTTCTGCGACGATGGAGATATTCGGATAGTCATTTTCAATGGTGGTCTTGAATGCCTTGTCGCGCTGATTGGTAACGTAGTAGGCAGCATCGTGGTAAATCCAGCCAACGGTGCCTGCACCGTCCATTGACGCGGCCAGCGCATCGGCGGCCTGCTTACCCATCTGAAACAGGTCATCGGTGACGATCGCCGCGTAATCATCGGGGTGCGTGTAATCGGCAGGCAGGTTCGACAGGAACACAAGCTTCACACCGTCGGCCTTTGCCTCTTTAAAGGCCGCAGCCGACGTCACCGGGTCCAGTGGCAGTGAAAGAATGATGCTTGGCTTTTTGATAAGCGCCGTTTCGATATCGCTACGCTGTTTTGCAGCGTCGAAGCCTGCGCTCGTCGTTGCTACGACTTCAATGCCAAATCGCGCGAATTCATCTGTCGCGCCCGCAGTCACCGCATTCACGAAGTCAGACTGATCGTGCCACAGCAACGCGGCGGTATGCCCTGCGGCCTTCACCGCCTCAATGCTGGCCTCTGGCGCGACGATTTCAGACGTGGCTGTGGCTGTTTCACCCTGGGGACCAACGGTTTGTGCCATCGCGGGTAGTGTGGCCAGGGCCAGGGCAGCGCAGGTCGCTATCGATTTCAGTGTATGTTTCATTTGCTTCCTCCAGTTGAATGAATGTCGGCTTGACGCCCGCAAAAGCGAACGAGAAACAAGGCAAAGGCACGCACGGCGGCCAGATACTCTTGGATGTTGATCCGTTCCTCAAAGGTATGTGCGACGCTGATGTCACCCGGTGCGCAATAGACTGCTGGACAGCCCAGAGCATTCACCAGGAACGGGCTTTCAGACCAGTAAGGTGCGCCACCGATTTCACCGCCCGCGGCACTGGCCGTCTTTACACAATCGGCAAGCAGGTTGGCAGCGGGATGGTCGGGATCGATTTCAACCGGAGAGCCGCCACAGGGATGGTCGCGCCCGGCTGTGTATTTGATGTCAATGCCGGCGCCGGTTGGATTGGCGACGTCACCTATGGCCGCTTCAAACTGGGCAACCGCTGTGTCGAGACTTTCTTCGGGTCGCAGCTTGCGAATAACGGACAATGTACAGTCGCCAGGAACGGCAATGTAACCGCCGCCCTTTATTTCAGTCACCAAAATACCGGAAGGGCCAACCAGATCATGGCTTGGACCCCGCAGCAGAACTTCTTCATGGCGCCATATCGCGGACAGAACGTTATGGCCGATCTTGAGTGCATCGACACCCTTTTCGGGCGTGCCGAAATAGGCCGATTTCCCGGTGATCGAAATCTCAGCAATGAAAAATCCAATCTGTGCGGTGTAGACATCCAGTTTGGTTGGCTCCACGTACACAGCGAAATCGGGCTTTGCGATGTCTCCGGCGTTGACGTCTTCGACAAGTTTCTTCGCACCGGCGCTGACACCAGTGCCCGGTTCGCCGCTTTCTTCATCGCCGATAAAGGCAAAGGTGACGCTTCCATCAAGCGCTATCCCGGCTGTATTGAGCAACCGAAAGGCAGCGAGAGCGGCACAAATGCCACCCTTCAGGTCACACGCGCCACGGCCCCAGATTTCTCCGTCGATTTCCGGTGCGGCAAACGGATCCTGTCGCGCATCATCCATCCAGTTCTCGGCCCAGCCACGAACGTGGACAGTGTCCGTATGTCCGACAAACATCAGGTGCGGGGCATCCTCGCGTCCCTGACGCGCACCCCAGACATTTGGCCGACCGGGGAGAAATTCGTCGGAGCCTGTTTGCAAATTCATCTCGGCCATTGTCCTGGCAAGAAAATTGGCGAAACCGGCTTCGTTCCCGGTCACACTTTCATGACCTATCGCCTCTCGGAGCAAAGCAATGTCCGCATCCTTTTCTTGCGCTTGGGCCAAGTGAGACTGAAGGTCATCCGGGTTCACGCCACATCCTCCTGAAACGTATTCAATTCAGGAGGAGGAATTTCAATTCTCGTGCCGGGAAGACCACCTGAGAACATCGAAATGTGAAGGCGCGACAGGGCAATGGACGTGCCGCCAGCAAGGGCTGCGTGACTGCCTAAGACAGAAGGTTCCAGCGTGATCGGTCTTGGAAAACAGTTGCTGATTTCCTTCCGGATCATTTCAACCAGCTCTTTGCGCGCACCAATGGATCCGCCAACAACAATGCATGAGGGATCAACCAATGCGGCAACCGCAGCAATCGCCAATGCAATATGGCGCGCTGCAGATTCCAATGCCTGTGTTGCAGCCTCATCTCCGGCAAGGTAGGCGTCGAAAATCTCCGGAACGGTGCGCTGTTCACCGGTCTGAGCGGCATAGCTGTCAATGATCGCGGCCGTCGCCGTGACCCTTTCAAGCGCGCCGACCTTGAGACTTTCCGGTTCAAATGGATCAGCTCCAAATGGCAGAAAACCAATTTCGCCCGCGCCGCCCGTGGATCCGCGGACAAGTTTCCCGCCAATCACCACGCCGGCGCCAATACCCGTGCCGACCGAAAGAAAAACAAGATTGTCCCGTTCGCCCTGATGCGTCATCCAATGCTCCCCCAAGGCGGCGAGATTAACATCGTTTTCGACGAGAACTTCGACGCCAAGCCGCGCTTCCAGCAGGGTTGGAAAATCGATTTGATCAATCCCCGCGATATTGGGCGCCATCATGATCTTGCCGGTTTCGGTTTCCGGCACACCCGGCACTCCGACGACGGTCACGCGGATCTTCTCAGTTGGAATCGCTTCTATCTTGGCCGCTCGAATGATCATCTGCGCAATTTGATCAACGACAGCCTCGCCGCCGGACTGAACTGTCGGTTCCTTGATTTCAGACACCACTGCACCTGATAAATTGCACAGCGCGACGCGCACCTTCGTGCCACCAAGATCGACGCTGGCGACCAGTGCGGCATCAGGCACAATCTCATACATGACGGCACGTCGCCCGACATTGCCTTGCGCGCGCCCGACGATTTGAACCCAGCCATCCTTCTCCAGAGTCGAGACGATTTCCGACACGGTCTGCTTCGAGAAACCTGTCATCTTTGCAACGCTTGCCCGCGAGATCGGTCCGTAGGTCGTTACCGCCTGAACAATCGCGCTCAGCGTCATCGTTCTGGAAATCCTGCTCGAGTCGTTCACTGCGCGCTCCAATTAATTCGTCTAGTTACCGAACTAATTAATTTTAGCGCCATCGTCAATCTTTATTTTGCGCCTCACACACCAACATCCAAGACATGAAAAGGTTGAAAATACTCAGCTGAAACCAGATGTGTGTTCCGAAATTCATCACCAAACGAGCGTTTTGTGAAAGAAATTGGAACGCCGGCATGCCCCCTGCCCTTGGCTCGCCAGCCACTCAGAACGACAGGGGAAAGCGGTCAGATCGCATCGACATCCGCAAGTTCGGTAACGACAATTTCGCACCGCACCGCCCCGACCTTATCCTGAAGCGTGCTGGTCAGTGAGCGCCAGAGTTCGTCGATTTTTCCCGCGCTGACCGGTGTATCCGTGTCGACATAGACAACCACAAAGTGGGTCCTTCCCGCTCGCTGGACCGCTGCGCGCAAAAAACGGAAGCCGGACTGATTTACCAGCTCCTTGGCGGCTCGTGAGACAGAGAGATGAGTTGGACCCGGGGCGCTGACACCCGCAAGTTCGGCCAGAGCACCGCGAAACAGTCCAAGCGGCTGCCAGATAATGATGACAACCAGAAGCAGAACAATTATCGCATCGCCTACCGGTATAACAGGTGCAAGGGGCGTATCCGCCAGATATGGCAGGGAAACAAGCGCCGCGCCGCTGCCGAGACTGATTGCGCCGTCAATCAGCGCCGCCCGGGATTCGGTTTTCAAGATGGTGCTGGATTTTCCGCTCTTCACAAAGGCGCGGTGGTGATAGAAGGCCAGGCTCAGGCAGATCACCACCATGCTTAGCGAGTAGACAATGATGGGGCCAAAAATCAGGTCCGCAACCGCACCACCGGTCAGATAGGTGAATATCTTGCTGGCACTGCCAAAAGCGGCGAAGACAAGAATTCCGACCAGCACCAGGGAACGGAAAGTCACATAAAGGGATTCCTCGAACCCGTATCCCCAAGGCCGTCCACGGTCCGGCGGTCGCCCGACTCTTTCCGATACCCGAATAGCAATAATCGCCGCCACGAAATTGACCGCTGAATACAGACCATCGACCATCAACGCATCCGAACGCGACATGATGGCTGCAACCACCCCGGCTACCGCCATGACCAGGTTGGCCCACTTGTTCACAACCAGAGCCCGACGTTCGATCATGTTCTGTGACATCTGAAAACCTTACTTGTCGGAGGCGCACACTCTGCTATTGGCGTTGTTGTTCAGGTGGAGTTCCTGGAAGGCTTGCCCAATTGGCACCATTACAGACCTGGCGATTATCATTTCGGCCCCCGGTTGGCAGGAATACGGCACGGTTTTTGTTTGGGATTGACCAGTTTGCCGCCACCGAAAATGCGTCCGATCAGGTTTATCGGCATAGAAACGACCTCCGCGAAGGCTCGGGACCCGCGGCCTTTGTGAGCGATTACTTTCGGATGTTGCATTGTCCCGTCGATCGAAAACGGGGTGACAATGTCAATCGCCTGTTTTCGCTTGGGGCGCGGCATGAAGGAGAGACCAAGGGCTCCTGTTTTGAAGTTGATCGAACCGCCACCGACGATTTGCACATTGTCCGTCTCAATTACGATCGACTTTCCGTGGGCTACACCATTTTTCACCCGCAGGGGAGCCACTGCACAGACCAGCTTGGCGGTATTGCTCTTGTCATGCTTGGCAAACAACCACGTAACGAGATTGAGGCCCGTCAGGTCAAGAACACGCCCTTGAACGCGCCCACCCCAGAGCGACGCGGTAATCCTGCCATTGAGGCTCCTCACCCAACTTCGCATAGTCGTGCCGACGATGCTGCCGTCATAGCTCATGTAGAAAGTGCCTGTGACCGGTGCACTGATACCAAGTTCTTTGAGAAGCGTCCCCAGCCGCCATTTGTCTACGCGGCCCTTGCCTGAAAAGACCGGAACCCTCCCGGAAAGGTCTGCGGCATAGTCACCACTGATCTGGCCCCCGAGATAGGACAGATGAAAGGGTGACAACGATGCCCGCTCATCCTGATAGTGCAACTTGCCCTTGATGTTTCCGGCGGCTTTCCTGCCGTCGGTCAGCTTCTTTATATCAAGCTCCAGCACCAGTTTTATATCGTCATCCGGCAGGGCCTGGATAATGTCGCCCGCTGAGGCGCTGGGCTTCAGGTTCGATAGTGCGTCGACCACGATCCTGAGAGCAGGCATCCTGAGCAGATCGGACTTGATTGTGCCGTCGATCTCGGTCGAGGGCGCCTCTCCTTTCACGTGAAGAGCCGACGCGATCCGGGATTTCTGAAGCGTCAAGTCGCCCTTGAGATCGACAGAGGCATCCCGAATTTTCACGGATCCTTCGTAACGTACGGCACCGGCTTTCTGTATCGGCATGCCAAGCGCCTGTGCGAACGCCGACAAATCGGGCGTTACCAGGGTCACAGCCAGATCAAGCGCGTCCATGCGGCGCAACTCGTCAAGCGCGGCTTTGAGCGAGAGGTCATAGAGCCCGGTTTCCACGACCTTGGCATCAAGGTCCTGAATGCCGATCGAGCCGCCCTCGTCCGTGATCAGTACCGTTCCCTTCAACCGGCCAAGCGCAGGGGCTGAGACATCCGGCGCGTTGGTGAACAGAATTTCAGAAACCGGCATATTGAAATGACCGCCGATATTCACCTCGGCAAGACGCAGCAAATCGCCAATCTCGCCGGAGAGAACCATGGTCCGGTCCTGGGGCGGCCCGTCGAGGATCGTGATCCCCTGCAAGCCAATCCGATCCTTCTCGTCCTTGATGATCCGCTTGATGCTGATGGGCCCGATATCCTGCAATTCCAGGTTGGCAACATTGGTATGCAGGTGAAATGCCTGTAGCGCCAGCGCCCCCAGATCACCAACCACGCGTCCCTGATATCCGGTGATTTCAAGATCATGAACGCTTTTGGGAGTGCCAACGGGATTGAGGAGTGTCAGAACAACCTGAAATGCCAGATCGATATCACGGCCTTCGTTTAGATCGCCCAGCTGTCCCCCAATGATAAGCCGTTGGCCGGTGCTTGATGTTCCCTTCGCCTCAAGATTACTCAGAGACAAATGCCCCGGCCGGCCGTGAATATCCGCCGCAAGCACCATCTTGCCGTCTATTGCCCGTTCAATACCGAAGCTTTCCAGCGCGCTGCCGATCGACGCTATTGTCAGTGTCAGATCCCCCTGAATCGTTTCCTTGCCGCTCTCCTCAAACAGCAAAGCTGACAGGCCCAGCGTCGCTCCCTTCGTCTGTACGGAGATATCAAGGTGGTTGCCCGCAGCCCCGCTGGGAAAGTGCGGATTACTGAAATTGCCAGTCGCGCTTAGCGGTGTTTCATTCAGATATCCCGCACCGGTCATGCTGATCTGTCGACTGTCAGCAGACAATTTCATCGACAGATCATCGATGCGAACGGTTTCTTCCCAGCCGTTAGCTATATCGCGAAAGATATAGGCCACGTTATGAACCGACAGGTCGGACGCAATTTCGTTCTCCAGAAAGTGCGATATGAGCCTGTCAGGGACTTCCAGCCTGGTGTCGGGCCGCTTTGCAACGTCAAATACAATCCTGGCACCGGATATGCTGAATCGCCGAGCATCATCGCTCGCCCCCGTCAGGAATGCATAGGGCAACGTAAAACCGACCTCATCGACAAATTGCCGGCGATTGCTGTCAGCATCCGCTCCCGCAGCCTTGATCTCGACATCTGAAATCCGGAAGCCGATTTCGACACCTGGGTCGATATCGACGGATCCGACCACCGTGATCTGCCGGTCAAAGAGGTCACTCAGAAACTGCCCGGCCAGATCCTGTCGGGCCGACAGAAAAACAGGTGCGGTAAGGACCGCATAGAGCCCCGCCAGGGCCAACAACACCATTGCGACAAGGAGCAGAAATAAATTCTTCAGGCGTCGACGCTTCATTATCTCTTTGCCCCTGAAGCATCCAAGATTTCACCTAGAGCATTTCTAGTTATTGTTGAATCACTAGAAATGCTCCAAGTCTTTGTTTTGTCGCGTATCCTTATCGAAAAGGTGTTTCAACCTTTCCGGGATACGCTGTAGTTCCGATCAAACTCGCATCCAGGCATGACCGAACTGTAAACAGACAACAGTTTCGTCCGGTCCTTTTGTAACATCAATACCGGGGTGAAGGTTAAGATCCGGTGCCAGCAGGCAGCAAAACCCGTCACCGATACAGACGGGCAATGGCCCCCGCGCTGCATGAACTCCGGCGTTTCAGATCACAATCCGGTGAGATAGTTACATATGCTGCAAATCAGCATGGCTGGAACTTGCCAATGACGAATCCGGCCAACCATACTGTGCGTGGGCAAATCTTGCTGCCACGATGTGACAATCAGGGGGACTGAAGAATGGTTCGGCGGATCGCGGTAGCAGCGCTGGTGGCTCTTTTGGCAACACCGGTGCTCGCCATGGTGACCAATGGCGAAGTTGTGCGCCAGAACGGCAACGGAAAATTCGTCATTCTTGAAACAAGCAATCCATTTTCCGTCGGCAATGATAACTTCAACACCGACAATCTCTACGCGTTTGATGAGGATCAGAATATCCTCCTGAGCGAGCCTATACGTGTGGACATCGGTGGGACCAACGGGTTTATCGCCCAGGGCGAGACCGTGGCAAGCCACTATGTCTTTTTCGACAGCCTGGCGGGCATTCATCAGGGGTACGTGGACTTTGACGCGCCGATCCTCGGAGTGGCTGCGTTCCAGAACACCATGGCAGCAACCGACTTCCTTGCCAATAATTCAGTGAATTACATCAGCACCGAACTGCGCGGGCTTGAGCCGGGCGACTATGTTTGGATCGATGAAAACGACCCGCATCGCCTTTGGGTTTTTTGGGCCGGGTCCTCGCCGGGCGACTATATCCGGGTGTTCACCGAAAAATCCATCGGCGCGATTATGTGACGTTTCCGGCTCCGTCAATTTGGCCCCACCGGCTGTTCAGCTGACACCAGATTGGAGCGGGTTGCAGGCGAGAAGATCAGGGCCAGTCGTTCCTGTCGATCTTGAAGCACATCCACTGGGTAGGACCGCCCGACAAATCAATGGTGCCGGTATAAACGTGTTTTGCACCAAGCTTTACCGTAGCCTTCTGAGAGCGGATGTTCGACAGGTTGATGTGAAACCAGACCGCATCAAAATTCTTCAATGCGTGCGCGATCATCAGATCCTTCACCTGGCGATTGGTCTTGCCGCCCCAGTGTTTTCTGGTGAGGAATGTAAAACCGATTGAGATGCTGTCCGGCATGTCGGGAGCGGTGTAATACGCCGAGCAGCCAATCGCTTGCTGTGTGCATTCCTCAATGATGATCAAGGTGGACTGCGTCTTCAAACGTTCATCAAAGTAACGCCTGAAGACATCAGGTTCATGTCTGTTGTTTGCCGGATGTCCTTCCCAGATCTTCGGGTCGCTTGCCGCTGCGAACAGCGGTTCAAAATCAGTCCGTTCCAGGGGCCTCAGGAGCAAAGCACCATCGGTCAGGACCGGTTGCCGGTTGAAAGGTCTGACGCTCATCGCAGCTCCTTAAGTATCAGCTGTGTTTGCCGGGAAACACCGACGGTCCATCTTGATTGAAGGAACCGATCAGGGCTGCGGCCAAAAGGTATACAGTCCAGGTGCGCCATCCGGCGTGTTTGGCTGTGTCTTGCATGTCAGTCGCGGATAATTATCCGGATCGTTCTGGAACAGGCAGAAAATTTCCCTGCCGTTCAGCTTCCCGGCCAGCGGTGAGGCTCCCTCCCCGCCTCCGGACTTGCGCGCAAGCCAGCCCCTACCGGCCGTCTTGGATGTCAGGATCAGACGCTCACCCTGCGTAGCGATCGTCAAGTCGCCTCCAACCAGTTCCGTCAAACTGTCGGCCTGCCGCCCGACGATCTCGTAATTTCCGTCAAAATAGCTGAGTGGCGGTTGCCCTTGCGCGATAGCTCCCAAAGACGAACAAGTCAGTAGTGACAAGGCCAGAATTTTGATTTTCATCGATACGCCTCTCAAGTGCGTTTGCCCGAGATATCGAGCCCACGGCACGCCATTCAAATTTGACAAGAGATCGCACTCTGCCGTTTATCAGTAAAGCAAATCCGTTCTTCAAGGCCGCATATCTCCCGGGGAGTGAAGCATGTCTCAAAATTCCGGAATTCTGCTTGAGCAGAACGGTCAGGTTCTGGCCAACACTTTCGAGCAGGTCAATGAGATCCTGGTAAATGATGGCATTCGGGCGTGGCCTTTTGACCTCAGCAATGCGCCGGATAACATTGTCGAACTGCTTGCCAAGAACACCCTCACCGAGACTGAAAATCTTGCAGTCAAGACGCATTTCCTGCTGTCGCGCCAACGCCTGCTGGAGATCATCGCAGCAGCCGGGCGTCAGCCGAATTGCCCCGACGGTGGAGCCCTCGACACCTATTGCATCGAGACGGACATTCACTACCCGCAACTTCATGTTATCGATCAGGCTCTCGACTATAGCGGCTTTTTTCCATTTCACGTCAATGTCGGGAAGGACGAAAGCGGCACGGACGAAGTCGGCTATGTTCTGAGCGGCAGTCTGATGAAATACCGCTTCCGGCTGAAAAACGGAAATATTGTTGTCCTGACACTCAGCTGCCCGAGCGCGACACAAGGGTGGCTTTTCACCTTCGATGGTGGTGCTGACCATGGCGGTATCCTCGATGATACCGTGCCGGGTACAAAGGTTCTGGTGCATGCCATCGGCCCCGCCCGATTCAATTGCCGACGTGTCGATTGAAGCCCATCGGTTGTTCGACCGGCCGCGGCACTGGGACACAAACCACGATCAAGACGAAATACCCGGACTTTTGCTGCTCGCTATAATGTTATTCTGAGTTTGATTTGATGGCTGCTAACACTCACTGAGGCCATCATCAGGAGATCCCCCGTGATAAGAATTCTGGCAACAACGTGCATCCTTGCAACGTCGATAGTGTCGAGTTTCGCTGAGACGGTCCGTATCAAGGCAGCTGACGGCGTTGAAATTACAGCCGAATTTGAGAAACCGGAAGGTGATTTCAGTACGACCCTCGTTCTTTACCACATGGCAGGGGCCAGCCGTGGTGAGTATCAGGACATTGCTCCCGTCCTTAACAAAGCCGGCTATGCGACACTCGCCGTGGACCAGCGTTCTGGTGGTGCCTTCAATGGCGTGAAGAATGAAACAGCAGCACAATCAGGGGGCAATGTCCCCTATGTGAAAGCCATGCCTGACTTGATTGCCGCCTCTCAATGGGCACGACAAAACAGCGGCGCGACGCAGGTCGGGGTGATCGGTTCTTCCTACTCTGCCGGTCTGATCCTTGCCCTTGCCGGGCGTGACAGAGACTTTGCGGATGCTGTCATCTCGTTTTCGCGCGGAGAGTATTACGGCTCAGACGATTATGTTTCCAGGGAACTCGATGGCATCAGGGTCCCGGTCTTTCTTTCCTCGGCCCGCAATGAAGCAGGACAATGGAAACCGTTCGCCGGGAAAATTACCAGCCCGGTCACCGAATTCGTCCCCAACGGAGCCGGACGACATGGGGCAACAGCCCTGGTGAGCAAAGACGGCGCCGAATATTGGGATGCCTTGAATCGTTTTCTGGCAGAGCATCTACCGGCCAATTAACTGCTTTGAGGTCCGCGCGCCCATTCGCAGCGCCGGGCCTCTCTCCCGATTGCCGCGCTGCATTCAGCGACGGCCCAGGGCAACATTTGATGCACCACCAAACACTGATCTCACGGATTCAGATTTGGGAGACTGGTCATCCTGACTGTTCAGGCGAAGTTCCCTTTTATCTCCTTGATGTCGATTTTCAACTCGACAGAGTCAGCCACCAAACTGAGGCGATTTAAGAAGAGAACCAGTAAATCGCCATTGCATCGAACAGCTGTTTCGAAGGAATCAAGCTCACTTTTCATGTCTTTAAGTAGGGAACCAATACCGTCGATCGCGCAATCATTGGCCTGTGCAGACAAGGCATCTATCTCACATACCAATTTTTTTAGACCATCGTTGACTAAACGACCTTCCGGGGTTGGCTGAGTTCCAGATGTGTGATGATTGCTGCCCCTTTGGCGCAATCTCGGTTGTATATCTATTATGGAAATCGTTTTTACTCCCATATCGTCGGGTAGAGTTTTAAGCCGGGAACAACATCTGAGTAGATGCAAAACTGACGTTACTCCGGTGATGTTTGCCCATCCTGATCCCGAAATTCAGGTAATCTCGGGATCAGTCTCCTTAGGACAGCTCAGCCCGTTGCCGTCACGTGCTGCACTTGAGCAAAACAATCATGCTGCGGCCACATTGGCGAGAAATTCGTCGACCGTCTGTTCCAGTCGCTTCGACTTCTCAGCCGTAGCAGCAGACGCCGCCCGCATCTCATCCGCAGATTTACGTGTTTCAGAAACAGCCGTCGTGACCCCTTCGACATTTTCCGAAACATCGGTCGTACCGGTTGCCGCTTCCTGAGCATTACGGCTGATTTCATTGGTTGCCGCATCCTGTTCCTCGACTGATGAAGCGATGCTGGTGGTATATTCATTCACTTCCTGCATGGTCGAGGCGATATCGGCAATCGCGGTAACCGCTTCATCAGTGGATGATTGAATACCCGTAATCTGCGAAGAGATTTCGTTGGTCGCTTTGGCGGTTTGCTCTGCCAGTTGTTTGACCTCGGATGCGACCACCGCAAACCCTTTGCCGGATTCTCCGGCGCGCGCTGCCTCAATCGTTGCATTAAGAGCCAGAAGATTTGTCTGCTCGGCAATTTCCGATATCAGCCCTACCACATCGCCGATGCGGCGCGCGGCATCTGCCAGATTGGAAATCTGAGCATTTGTTGTGTTTGCGGCCTCGGTTGCCCGTGCAACAATTTCCGTTGCGCCGTTCACTTGCTGAGAGATTTCCTGGATAGACGCTCCAAGTTGCTCTGCTGCCGACGCCACTGTCTGAACGTTGCTGGAAGCCTCGGTCGAGGCACCGGCAGCACTGGTTGCACGTTCTGAAGCGCGCTCGGAAATTGATGACAGGCCCTGCGCCGTATCCTGCATCCGATCCATATTGCTGCTGACAGATGACAGCAGCTCTGACGCTTCAGTGCGGAAGCCGTTGATCAACTCATCAACACTCTGTTGTCGTTGATGGCGCGCCGCTGCCGCCTGCTCGCTTTCGGTTTCCAGGCGCTTGCGTTCAAGGGCATTGTCCTTAAACACCTGGACCGCCTTGGCCATGTCTCCGACTTCGTCTTTGTGATCGGTTGCCGGAACATCCGCATCGAGATTGCCGGTTGCCAACGCCTGCATCGCTGCGGTCATCGAGCGGATCGGACCACTGATTGTTTTTGCAATGGTAAATGCAGCCCCGATCGCCAACAGCAAGCTGATCAGAGCGATGGCGATTTCCAGAATGATGCCCTGTTCGATCGCTGCGACAGCCTGCGGTCCCAACGTGTCCTGTTCGGCTTTCACGCTCAGCTTCACATCCTCGACGGTACCGGCAATCTGAGGCCCCAGTCTGTCGAGCGTACCCGAAATGATGGCATTGCGAGCCAGGATATGTTCCGTCACCTGACCGAGTGCAGCTGTATAATCGACAAGCAATGATTGGGCTGTCTTGGCTGCCTTGACGCGGACCGGGTTCTGCAATTCGCCCAGCAATGATTGCAAATCTTTCTGGGCTTTAGCGATTTCCGTCATCGCGCGATCGGACGAAGCCTGATCATTGACGATCAAAAACTTCTGGGCATTGAGCCGGGCCAGCATGACGCTTTCCTGCACACGTCCAGCCCAGTAGGTTGCCGTTGGGTCGCCATCCCTGAAAGCGCTCTCCGATACGGCAGTAAGGTTCTTGCGAATTTCCGGCCCGGCATGATTGAGCTCGTTCACATCCTGATTACGCAAGTCTTGCAGCGCAATGACTTCATCAAAGCCGTTACCGTAGTCAACCAACGCCTGGCCAATAGATTGAATGCCCTTGGCTCGCTCAGGATTCTGGATTTCAACTTCCGCTTCCTTGTGGAAGGCTGTAGCCTTTGCAAGCCGCTCTCTCACGAGCGCAATTGCCGCCTTGTCCGCTTTCTTGACAAAGTCTTTCACACCGAGACGGGTCATCAGAACATTGGCCTGCAAGCGCCCGACGAGATTGGTATCCCGCGCAAGGCCACGATACTCACTAAACGTATTCTTGGTTTCGTTGAGGCTTACGAAAGCCACGACTGCCAGCGTTACAAACAGTGCGATTACGACGCCAAAACCCAAATATATTCTCACGCCAATACGAAACTTGCTAAGCGTTTTTTCCATATCCAGTACCCCCCGGCATGGTTAGATGTTTTTCAAGTTTCGATACTTCGATCATCACAGTAAATTTATAGTAAATACATGATTTAATTTAAATATAACGTATTCATTGATGTATATCCTTACAACTCCCGAAATAAAATCAACCTAAAGTGTGTAAAAATTTTATTTTTGGTTGTATTTTTCTACTTTGACGAAATTTCTGATGTCACAACGCTGTGTGGAAACATCTGAGGAATAATCGGACCTTTTGCCATTCATGTAGTCCGTTACGGTCCTGATTTTCTCTGGCGGTTACTCAGTCAGTCTTAAAAGACGCCCGCAGCCGCCTCATCAGACATGTTTGTCGTGTCGTTACGGGCGCCGTTGACGGTTGTTGATCTCATCACCTAGCATCGCGGAACTGCCTTCAGGGAGCATGACGTTTCGGGCAATGTGTGTTTAGGGTGTAACTCAATGTCATTTCAGCTTACCGGAAACGCACCGGAAATTTACGAGACCACGATGGTGCCGCTCTGGTTCGGACGCTGGGCAAAGGCCCTGCTCAGTCTCGTTTCGCTGCAACCTGGCGAAAGTGTTCTGGATGTTGCCTGCGGCACCGGCGTCACCACTCGACTTGCCAAAAACGAGGTCGGGCGGGAGGGACGTGTTACGGGACTGGACATCAATACTGGAATGCTCGCCAAGGCGCATGAACTGGCATCCACTCAGGATATCACCTGGTTGGAGAGCGATGTCGTGAAGACCGGCCTGCCGGGAGATTGTTTCGATGCGATAATATCTCAGCACGGCTACCACTACTTTCCCGATCAAGCAGCTGCTTTGAAAGAATTTCACCGCATACTGGCACCCACTGGGCGATTGGCCATGTCCATCTGGGACGGGCACAGTCCATACACAAAAGCACTCTGCTCAGCGGTCGAAAAGTTCATTTCACAGGAAACCGCGAACAAGCAGCGCAGCCAACGAGAAACGCCGTCGGCGGAAGAGTTGACTGCCGGTGTTTGTAAAGCTGGATTTTCTGATGTTTCCGTGGTTCGTCAGGAGTTGATTATCAAAATTCCCAAGGCTGCGGAATTCGTACCGCTGCATCTTGGCTCGATGCCGATAGCTGATGCGTTTCATGGCCTCCCTGATAGCGGAAAAGACGCACTGATCGACTCCGTCGCTGATGCCTTGAAAGATCATGTGGAAGGCAACCAGATTGTCTACCCGGACGCGGTCAACGTGGTGATGGGGAGGAAGTAGAAGAGATCTGCAAGCCGTTGAAAAGTTGTTTGTTATCATCAGTTGCCGGTCGCCGGACCAATCGAATTTTCTGACCGTATCGACGCTGCCAACGCCTGCTTCCCAATCAGAACAGCTCTCTCAATCCGCCGGGTGTCTCGATCAGCGCACGATAACGGACGGCCGGACCCTGGACGATGGTAGGAGGACGATCGATGGCGAGTGCGCGATAGAGCGCTGCGATTTCTGCGGCCTCCGGATGTTCAAGCGTGAAAGACCGTAAACGCGCACCCATTTCAGGAATGTCATCCATCGACGTGGGGTCACCACGATGGTCAATCAGCGAGGGGGCAGCGCCGTCGAGTGGCAGCGCACCATCGTGATGGATCGAAAAGGCAAATTCAGGATTGGCTGGAGGAAGCGGGATTTCCTCTCCGAATATCTCGCCATGTGTGGCCAGGACGGTGTCGAGAGCCACCGTTCCGGCCACCCAACCACGCAGGCGTCGACCATCGTTCCAGTCCGACCTGACCGTTTCCTGATCATCGAGGCCGAACCAGCGCGCCCGATCTGGGGTTGGTCCGTCCCGGTCAATCGCGACGATCTCGAGATAGACGTTGTTGCCAAGCTGAAGCCGGTGGTTATGGGTCCCCATATAATCGTGATGCGTTCCGAAAGGCACGTCGAGATCAAGGCAGTCTCTGACATGCGTCACACCCTCGATCAGAGTGGGAGCGATGACAGTGAGATGGTCAAGGGTAAGCACGTCAGAAGAACTCCGATGCGGATTACGGGGATGCCTGTTATGGGGATACACGTTGCGGGACTACCGGACCCGACTTTTGCTGCGTCACCCCAATATGTCAAATGGATCTCTAATCCGCCATTCCGATTTTAACGGAAGCATCCGTGTGCACAGCCTTGCCGACCCTCTCCGCGTCAGCCTGTACACAATGCCGATGCCTCCGATAATCAACTCACACAGCGTGCCATCAGCAATACCCTGCTTGCTGCAATGATGCCCTGTAAATTTGTGTGGGAGGCAGCAATGTGGAGAGGGTGAACCTTCGCTCCGCATGCGCCAATGGCGGCTCCTGGATTTACGAAAACATCAGCCTGACGTTTCCTCGGATGACCGGTGCTTTATCTGGCGTCAATTCCATAGAGTCTTAGCACTGCTTCGGTGTCTGAATTTGCCCCCCACTCTCCACTTAGTGAACGAACAAATGCAAAATCGACATTGGTTTCATGCTGGGTATGGGGCCAGTCGCTACCCCAAACGACATGTTGCTCTCCCAGTTTGGACAGCAGCACGTGAGCATGTTCGTTCAGGTCAAATGGCGAACGGTAATGAGCGGAGAATTTGAAATAGAGCAACGAAGTGTCTTCGAGGTCTTTGGTCGCCATTACAATCGGGTCGACATTGGGGTTTGGGTCTGACGGCAACCCAAAGTGATCGACGACGATCGGCACGCCCTGATCAGTAAGCTGGGCAAGCAGGGGCGCCAGACGCGGGCCCTCAAGATGGATTTCAAGATGAAGGTCGAGTTGGCGCAATTTAGCCAGGAAACTTTGAACCAATTTTGATGTCAAATCAGGCACTTCCTTGCCATGCACAAAGTTCCAACGAACTCCCCGCACGCCGGATGAGATCAATTGTTCAAGTTCTTCGTCGCTGACATCCAGAGCCACAACTGCCACGCCAACAAAACGCTTGCGGTTCAATTTGGCAAGAGCTGAACAAAGTTCAGAATTGTCAGTACCCAGGAAACTAACCTGTACGATCACCCCGCCCTTGATGCTTTGCTGCTGTTGAAGCTCTAGCCATTTCGACAGTGGAGCGGGCGCCGACGGCAGGTACCGCGCATCAGCAATGGCTCTGAGACTTTCGTATACATGTGCGTGGCAATCAAATTCTATCAATGTTTGCTCCTCTTAATTCATATATATGACTAGTTGACTAAATGGGTCAATATGCCATATGCAATGAGAAGGGAGAATATTATGGTTTCAAGTTTCACGGCCACCGACGATCGGCTTCCGGCATATGCCCGGCTACGCGATACGCTGGCGTCTCGAATCGCAAATGGAGAGTGGACGGCCGAACAACCCATCCCTTCTGAAGCAAGTTTGGCAAAGGAATACGGCCTATCGGTTGGAACAGTGCGCAAGGGTGTAGACGGCCTTGTCGGTGAAGGCCTGCTGGAACGGCGCCAAGGGTCCGGCACTTATGTCAAAGCCCCCTCTTTCGACGCAACGTTGTTTCGATTTTTCCAGTGGCGCGAAGTGGACGGAACGCAATTGTCGATCCCATCCAGCCAGTTGATTCTGCGCAGTGTAAGCGCCGCTCCTTCCGAAGCCGCAGAGGCTCTTGGCACATCGAACACAATCAAGATCGTTCGCTTGCGGAGCCTGTCCGATCATCCGGTTCTGTTTGAGGAAATATATATTCCTGTCACGCATTTCTCTGGTTTTGAGAAATTGTCAGAGACCTCACTCGGGCCACTGCTCTATCCACTCTATTTCGAACATTTTGGGGTCCTTGTGAAACGGGCCGTCGATGATCTGTCCTTCGGCACGGCCTCAGACACGGTCGCACAGCGGTTGGGATTGCAGCCGGGCGACCCGCTCGCTGTGATCCGTCGAACAGCCTTTGATCTCGAAGGGAAACCCGTTGAATGGCGGATTGCACGCGGAAGCGCTGCGCAATTCCGCTATCGCAGCGAAATTGTCTAAAATATACAATGAGTTAAGGGAGAGAAACTATGAAAATCAAGACACTACTTGTTGGCCTCACCGCCGTCGCGGCACTGACATCGCCTGCTCTGGCGGAGTACCCCGAACGAGCGATTGAACTGACCATTCCTGCGGGCGCAGGCGGCGGAACAGACACCAGTGCACGCAAGCTGGCGATTTTGCTTGAAGAAGCGCTTGGCCAATCCATCGCCGTGCTGAACGTCGGTGGTGGCGGTGGCTCTGTCGGGGCGTCGCAATTCATGCAAGCCAAGGCTGATGGCTATTCGCTTTTCGCTACATGGAACAGCCCTCTGACGACCGTACCGCAAGCCCAGAACGTTGCATATTCGCTCGACAGCTTCACTCCGATCGCTTCAACTTCCGAGACGGCCTATACGCTTTGCGTAAAAGCTGATTTCCCTGCCGCGACCGGTGAAGAATTCCTGGCCGAGCTCGCCGCCAATCCTGCCAAGTACACCTATGGCAATGACGGTATCGGCGGCACCATGCAACTGGCGGCGGAACGTATTTTCCAATCCAAAGATATCGACGCCGTCGCGATCCCATTCGGGGGTGCAGGCGAGACGCTTCAAAACTTCCTCGGCGGCCATGTCGACATCTACGGCGGATCAATCTCGACTGTTCTGCCCTATGTTGAAACCGGTGAAGCGAAATGCTTGCTGGTCACCTCAGCTGCGGACGTACCGGCACTGCCACAGGCTTCGGGGCTTGAAGCTCTTGGGATGGGCGAAAACGAAACCCTTCTGTGGCGCGCAATCCTTGGGCCAAAAGATCTGGACCCTGCCATCGTGACCAAGCTGGCCGACATCATCGAAACAGCGGTCAATGACCCAGGCTATGTCGAGTTTCTGGCCACCAAAGGCGAAGTGCCAAACGTGGTCAAAGGTGCGGATCTTGGAGCACGCCTGCAGGCGGAGTTTGACGCACTCGCGAAAGTCTCCAAAAGCCTGGGGCTCTAAATCATGGCGACGCGTGGGGATATCACACTCGGTCTGATTTTCGTGGGTTTGGGTATCGCTGCAGCGTGGATGGCAACATCCTATACCGGCGCGGGTGGCACCTATCCCATGGTGCTTGGCATCATCCTGACGCTCCTTGGCGGAACCGTTGCGCTCAGGGCGATCCATGCAGGATCGGATGTAGAACACACGCTGATTAACGCACCATCAAAAATGATCACGGCAGTCGCTATTGCCGTGGTCTACGTGGCACTTGTTGTGCCGATTGGCTTCTATTCCTCATCCTTTTTGCTGATGCTGGCCATACCACTCGCGCTTGGTTTCAGGCAAATTCTCTATGCCTTGATCGTAGCTGGGGTGTTCATCCTGGTCGTCTTTCTCGTCTTCTCTGTTCTGCTGGAAAAGCCACTGCCTAGAGAAGCCCTTGGGCCTCTCTTCGGATTGGGAGGTTAAGACATGGAATTCTACACACAAGCTCTCAGCAATGTTCTGACTTCCGGTCCGCTCATCGCAATGATCGGCGCCACGTTGCTTGGTGTTTTCATCGGCGCGCTCCCCGGTTTGAACCCGGTGATGGCGATTGCATTGCTCCTGCCGTTGACCTATTCGATGGATCCGCTTGTCGCGCTTGCGATGGTGGCTGGCATCTATAACGGCTCTATGTATGGCGGAGCGATTCCCGCGATCCTGCTACGCATCCCCGGTACGCCAGCCTCAATTGCGACAACCTTCGATGGCTTCCCGATGGCCGACAAGGGCGAAGCTGCCAAAGCATTGAAGATCGCCTGTTGGTCATCTGCAGTGGGTGGCATTGCAAGTGCAATCGCGCTGATGACCGTTGGTCCTCTGTTGGCCCGGGTTACCTTGTTCTTTGGTCCGGCAGAGTATTTCTGGATTGCCATTTTCGGCATGGCATCCGTAGGTGTCATGGTTGGCTCTGATCCGATCAAAGGCATCATGGCCGGGGTCCTGGGCCTGCTCATCGGAACGATGGGCATCGACAGCCTGTCTGGCCAGGCGCGCTATACGTTCGGGCAAACCTGGTTGCTTGGCGGGCTTGATCTGATTGTGGTGCTGGTCGGGCTCTACGCTTTACCGCCGGTCCTGCAATTGGCCGAGAAATGCGACCTCAAGGGCTTGTCTGCGGCGCAATTGAAGCTGACCAATGTGCCCTTCAAACCCGGTGAAATCCGCTCGTTGATCCCAACATGGATACGGTCCTCCGGCATAGGCATTTGTGTCGGCATCCTCCCCGGGGCCGGAGGCAACATCGCGGCTTTTCTCAGCTACAACGCGGCCAAGAACGCCTCGAATGACCCGGACAGCTTTGGCAAGGGCAACATCCAGGGCGTGGCTGCGGCCGAATGCGGGAACAATGCGGACAACGCCGCGTCGATGATCCCGGCGCTTGCTTTGGGCATTCCCGGCAATGTCGTCGCTGCATTGGTCCTGAGCGCTTTGACCATCCATGGGCTACAGCCAGGGCCACAGCTATTCCACCAAAACCCTGTCCTTGTTGGCGGTTTCATGATGGAAATGCTGATCACTTCATTGCTGATCTTCCTGCTTGGTGGCGCCATCGCAACACGTGTCTTTGCACAGTTCCAGAGATTGCCCGGAGTGCTGCTTGTGCCATCGATATTGATCTTGATGTGCGTTGGGGTCTACGTGATCAATGGCCGGCCGATTGACCTTTGGGTGATGTTGGCGATTGGTGTGGCCGGGTATTTCCTGGAGAAATTAAACGTCCCGCTCGCCCCGATCATTTTAGGCATGATCCTTGGCCCGATGGCCGAACAAAGCGTCCGCCGCGCGCTCTTGATCAGCCGGGGCGACGCTACCGAACTACTGACCCGCCCCATCTCCGCTACGCTGGCTGTCGCAACCATTCTTGTCATTGCCTGGCCATTGATCAAAGCTATTCGGCGAAAACGAGCCGGCACTCCAGAAGTGTAGCGACGGCGCTGCAATCCTGGCGCGGTAGCCTGTTCAGTTCATCTTGATGAGAGGAATAGCCAGCCCTCGAAGCGTCCTTGATGCGTCTTGGCAGCCGTTCATTCACATCGCAGTAATCGGGAAATTTGGGCACGAATGCAGTTTCTCCGATTGTAACGGAAGCATCCGCGCGCGCGCCGCTTCGCCGACCCTCTCGGTGTTACCCCGCGCACAATACCGATGCCGGCTTCGATCAGCTCAAGCAGCGCACCATGAGAGGCTTCAACAACACCCAGGTCGCTGCAAAAATACCATTTTCCATTTGTGCGGGTGTCAGAAATGCGCGACGTGGCAGACCTTGGATCTGCTGGGAGGAGATTCAGCAATGGCATGGACACCGAAGCTGATGGCTGTCATTGAGTGAACATGAAAAACCACGCTCAGAACTTCAACACGACCCGCCAAAATCGACTGAGGGTCCCCGTCTAGAGGCTGGCCGGGTTGTTTTCATCTGACTGTCAACTTTGCGGATTGCGCTGAAGAAGGTTGTTTTCATGTCGCCGTTGTCACCAACTCTGCACCTGATGTGCGGCAAAATCGCCTCAGGAAAATCGACGCTGACGGCCCAACTTGGCAAATCGAAGGGAGTCATTGTAATTGCTGAAGACGACTGGCTGAACGCTCTGTATTCCGAAGAGATGTCTTCGATTTCGGACTACGTGCAGTGCATGTCAAAACTGCGCAAGATCATGGCGCCGCATGTCGTGTCGTTGCTCAATTCAGGTGTCTCGGTTGTATTGGACTTTCAGGCGAACACCATTGAGTCACGCAAATGGCTGCGGAGCATATTGGATCAGACAAACGCGGCCCACATACTTCACGTGTTAGATGTTCCCGACGAAATCTGCATCGCGCGCCTACATGCGCGCAACGTGCAAGGCGATCATCCGTTTGCTGCAACTGAGGAACAGTTTCGGCAGATTTCCAAGCACTTCATTGCTCCTTCCCCGGATGAAGGTTTCAACATCGTGCTGCACCATGTTGGTCCGGATTCCTGAAGAACGCGGCAGGCAAATAGCCCAATCGCGTATCTATGGCCATGAAACCGCGCTCCGAAAAACAAACATCAACACCAAGAGCCGTTGCACTAAAACGTGCGAAGGATTCTGGACGTTGCCGCGTTATCATGAACTTGTTCTCACTTTGCTAAAATGGTAGCCCTGAATCACTGATCGACAGCAGCTACTTTTTTCGAACCGCGATATTCGGTTTGATTGTTCCCTTCATAGCGGAAGGCTCGTTCGATCTCCTTTGTTCAGTGGTTTGGGTTCTTGAATGCGCAAAATTAGCGTTTCCGCGATTGTTTTTTTTGCGGCAATCACTGCGCTCTCTGGTTGCAATGCTCAAGCACTCTCACCCGGACCAAACCCTTCTACCGGGCAGACTGAGCACTCGAATTTCCCCTATGACCCGCTTGTCTATCATCTGGACCTTTCGATTCTCGCCTACCAATTGTACAGCCAGACCCTCGTCTGGCCCTTTGATCCCTACTACGAAGTATTGGAAAATGGAGAGGTGGCCCGACTAAAGTTCATGGATGATGTCAGGCAATGGGCCGATGGGAAGGGACAGCAACAGACACGCCAAAACCCGCCTTTGGGAGGGTACCGCGGACCTGGGCGACTGGCTGGGTTTGCGGATAATCAGCGGCATGATCCGATAATATACCGGTATGACGGGGTCTATCCGTGGAAAAACATGATGGCCAATGTGGGAGAACGCGTGGTCGAATACCTGACACCCACTGCAATCACCGGCACTATCGGTTCTGTTCAATTGTGTTACCGCAGGACCGGACGTCCGGCAGATGACGTTGCTGTGGAATTCGTCGTTTCCAAACCGTCGGCCGGTGCTTCTGGCGCCCGTGATGTGCTGCTCGCCTTTGAAGGTGGTACCGGTGACAAGGGAGAAGAAGGACAGCCGGCATCACAGAGCCTGATGGGTTTTGTGCTTCTGCGTTACCTGGGAGAAAACCGTGAGTACAACATTCATATAGCATTCCGGGGCAGTCGGGGTGGATCGGTCGCGCGTTCAGTCCGACAAGGTCTCAGCACGGAAAAGGCGCGCGGCAATCCGGACTGGATTACCGATCTGGGGTACCGCCTCATCGAACCCGGTGAAGGGGCAAACCACATTACGACTGTCGGTAAGGTCCACCGTGGATTTGCCACGAGCATGCAATCGATTTTGCCACAGTTGTCACACTGTCTGAACAAAGCGGCGGATTTGGCACCAAATCATCCTCCGAACAATATCTATGTTACGGGCCACAGCCTTGGCGGCGGTCTCGCACAGCATTTCGTCAGCGCGGTATTGCTTGGCGACCAATACGGACCTGATGGAACCGGTGCTGCCATGCCCGACACTTTGCGCCGATGGCCGTGGCAGCAAATCAAACTGATCACATATGGTTCCCCACGGGCCGGTAACGCGGTCTGGGCAGACACGCTGACAACAAAAGGTCTTGCCTCCGAATTCCATGCAGGGGACTTGCTGCCACTGGACTTTGGCGCCCTGTCGAGCAGGGATCCCAGTATATCAATCCGGCTTGCCGATGCCGGATTGCCGGCCGGTTATCGCGTTCTGATCTCAAACGATGCCATCACAACCAGTGCTCTCCCAGGTCGCAAACCGGTGGGCAAAAGTGTCTATGTCGACAAGGTTGGTCGTTTCCCTCCGGTTCGGCCTTATGACTCGGATTCCCACGAACCTGCGGTTATCCGCAAACTGATGCTCGAAGTTCTCGATGGTTCGGACATTCCACCGGTAGCATGGCGATACCATGAATTTCCGGAGGCGCCATCCGGTGGCAGCGGGATGCAAAAGAAGAAAAATGCGAAGCAAATGGCGATCCAGACCCAGATGATTGGCTACCTCCAGAAAAATGGTGCAGACTTCGACCAGAAGACCTACGAACACCATGTTGAATTGTTCAACAGCTTCCTGAATGCCCCGTAGAGTTATGGACACAGATACCGTTTACTCGTCTATATCGCGATCCGCGAATATCCCGCGTATAAAGTATTGCCCACGTGCCCTTGGCATAACAGACCTTAGCCGCACCGCGTCAAATTCGTAGAATGGGTTCACAACTGCCATTCCGAAAGTGACAGAAGCATCCGTACGCCCCCTCGCCGACCCTCGCGACGCCACCCTGTGCACCTTGCTGTTGCGTCCGATAATCCAGCACAAACAGTGCACCACAAGAGGCTTCAGCAACACCCCGGTCGCTACAATAATACTTTTTAGTTTGTGTGGATGGCAGCAATTCGGAACTTTTCTATCGTTTACGGCACCTGCGCCAATGTCTGTTTTGCGCTTTCGACCCGGACATTGATCAGCCTTCCAACGGTTCCTGAATGCGGTCGCTCCCTGCGACACTCGTCGTAGAGTATCAAGGCAGCGAATGCGAGCATTTCTAACTTCACAATCCAATACGCAACTGCACTGAACAGGTTCACTTCCATCTATCACCAATGTCCTGTTAACTCTTTCAAGCATGGTGCGAATGGTGACGCACGAGAAGCACGGCCAAACAGCCCCTGACCATAGCTTCCAGGCTGAAGCGAAACGTTACAAGATAGACACCGACCACCGAGGGCCACGAGCGCAATGACGGCAGCACACTGACCGTCTATAGTGCATATCAGCTGCCAACTGAATCAAAACGGCTGGCCTACAGGTTCCCGGTACCAACGGAAACTACATGCTGCATATCTGCCTTTAGACAGCGTGGTAAAGGGAGACGTCCAAGTACCACAGCTGAACAAGATCGCGCCATAACTAACGAGCTTAGCCAAAGTCGCCACTCGCCAACGGCAAGAAGGTGTGGTGCCTTTGTTTCCGAGAGGAACGCTAAAATGGATGGATTAAGTGTCTTTGCGTTGATCATTTTGAGTATTTTGATCATCAGCGCGATTGTCGTTTTTATCGTTTTCGCCAGAATGCCAGGTGAAATTGCGAAGAAGAGAAATCATCCTCAAGCCGATGCTGTTGCTGTCGGCGGATGGCTCGGCCTGTTGTTTGGCGGTGTCTTGTGGCCATTTGTGATGGTCTGGGCTTTTCTCGTACATCCTGATCAAAGATCAAAACACGCCAGCGAAACATCGTCCAATCCAGCAAGAGGGAGTGAGCAATAATGATCATTTTCCTGACACTGATTTGGCTCGCCATGGTTGCCGGACTCGTCGCTCTGAAACTCCTGCCGAACAAGCCCATCAGCTGGCTGTCTACGCTCTTTTTTGCCATCTTCCTCACGGTTTTTTTGTTTATCCCGCTTCAATGGAGTGCACCGAGCGGTAAGGCCTTAGTTATCGTCAATACAGTTCCGATCGTCCCGAATGTGGGCGGACAGGTGACGGAGATTGCTGTCAAGGCCAACACACCTGTTCGCAAGGGCGATGTGTTGTTCCGGATCGATCCGTTGCCTTATCAAGCCAAGTTGGATGCACTGGCCTCTCAGCTTGAACTTGCAGAACTCAGAGTGGGGCAGCTTGAAACGTTGAGCCAGAGTCCGGCGGGTCGAAGGTTCGATCTTGAGCAGGCTCAGGCAACTGCGAAACAGTTGATCGCAGACAGAACTGCGGCGCTTTACAACCTTGAGCAAACATCCGTAACCGCACCCGCCGACGGTTTCGTAACAACAGTCGGACTGCGCGTCGGCGAACGTGTTACCTCGCTTCCCCTTTCACCGGCAATGACATTTATCGAGTCTTCTGGCCAGCACGTCGGGGCTCAGATTCACCAAAATTACGTGCGATTTGTCGAGGCGGGGCAACCTGTTGAGATTGCCTTCAAGACACAGCCCGGTAAGATATTCGCCGGAACGGTTGAGGCCGTCATCAACCTGAATGCTCAGGCACAAGTGCCGTCTTCGGGAATGGTCGTTCAAACACGCGATATCCAGGCAGTTCCGTTTTTTGTTCGGATCGAGCTGGACAATCCCGATGACTTTGATCGTTTACCTGGCGGGTCTGCCGGAACTGTTGCGATTTACACACCTCAGCTCTCCTTTGCCCAAGTCATCCGCAAAGTGATGCTGCGCATGGAGAGCTTTGTGAATTACATAAACCCTGCTTTGTAGAAAGCTACAAATTGCGGATCCGGCACAAAAAGCCAATGAGAGCAAAGGATTACACCTGGACGCATTTCACCGAACGGCCGCTTCGCAGGCTTCACCCGCAAATGCCGACAGTCTGCTACCAACCGCGAAGTCGGCATTCGGTGCGATGTCAAAATTGGTCACATTGGGCTTACATCAGTCATTCCGTAAGTGTCGGAAGCATCTGTGCGCACCGCCTCGCCTATCCTCTTGGCATGACTCTGTACACAATGTCGTTGCCTCCGACGATCCAGCACGAGCAGTGCGACAATCAGGCGGACAAAGTTACCGTCGATACTGAAGCCGTAAATGCCTGCAAAAACGTTATTCGGCCGCGCTTAAAGATATCGGTTTTTGAAACTCCCGTACCATTTCTGCAACCAATGCCCTTACCGGAGCGGATCGGCTCCTGGGATTGATACGGGCGACAAAGGCGATGTCCGGTGGTGCGGGGAACACGTCCGCAATTACTTCAATATCTGGCGTCAGGTGCATCCCATTGAGCAAAGCCACGCCAAGGCCTGAGCGCACTGCTGATTGGATTCCCGCGGCACTTGGGCATTCGAGAACTTTTTCAAACGTATGACCGTGCCGCTGTCCGTCAGAAAGGCTCCACCGCCTGTAAAAACAATTGCTGTCAAACGACAGGAATGGAACCGGGCTGGTTGAGTCCAATTCGAAGCCTCTCGATTTGACCCAATGAAGGCTGTCATCAAAAAGCAGCTGGTCTTCAGGACAAATGTCATCTTGGAACACTTGCATCATGGCGAGGTCCAGTTCGCCCAGTTGTAACCATTCCTGAACATTCAAACTCTGGCTGGTTCGGGTCCGAACCCTGACTGACGGATATAACCTTGTGAACCGACCCAGAATCCCTGCGATGTCGCTGGTTGTCGCGTCCTCGGTCATGCCCAGGCGAATGGTTCCTTCCAATGACTTCTTTCCCAAGTCAGCCAGGGCTTCATCATGCAGACTGATGATCCGCACGCCGTAGTCGTGAAGGCGCCTGCCCGCATCGGTGAAAAGAGGCCCCCCCGCCTGTCGAGCCAAGAGTTTGCAATCTAATGCGTTCTCCAATCGCTTGATCTTGTGGCTCACAGCAGATTGTGACAAACCCAGTTTTTCCGCTGCTTTGGTGACGCCGCCATGAACCGCTATGGCCTGCAAGGCGCGCAAAGCATCAATTTCAAGTCTTTCGGGCACGCCCTTATCCAATATGACACATAGTGATTGGAAAATGAAAATCATTCATTTGTGTCACTATTAGCCTCAAACTATTGTCTTGGAAAGCGACTAATTTGATGTAAGGACCGTGCAGTGACAGACGCAGCATCGCAAAGCTCAGCCTTAGGCGACCGTCGTAAGCTCACGTCGGTGTTTGAAATCATCGGCTCTGTGTTGGCCATGATCTACGCACTGTCGATTGCATTGAACATAGGGGCGGAGATGCTTGGTTTCTCGCTGCTTTTGCTGTCGTCGGGTTTGTTCGCGGGCTGGGCCATCCTCGACAGACGATGGACATTCCTATTGCTTCAGGTGTTCTATGCGACTTCCGCCATAATTGGTCTGATCCGGTGGGCTTGATACAATAGGTACTGCTCAATATCTGAAAGCTGACATTCGCGATAATGCCGCAATTTGGTAGGGTTGGGCTCGAACGGAGCCCTTCCGATTGCGTTAGGGAAGCATCCGCGCGCACCCCCTCGCCTGCTATTTCGGCGATGCCCTGAGCGCCCTGCCGTCGCCTCCGACGATCAGCACAAGCAGCGCGCCAATTGGGGCTTCAGCAATACTCCAGTTGCTGCACATTTAGCTTTACTTGCTGGGAGTGCAGTAATGCGGACTTTGCGGCCGTTGCCCGCATGCATTTGAACGTCCGCAATCAGACATACTGATGTCGCGCATCTGTCATATTGGCGAATTAGACTTCAACGCAAATTGTGGGACATCAAAGATGAACTATGGAACGGCGCTTGGCAAATCAAAGGCACTTTTGACTGCAGTGCCGATATTTGGCCTGTCGACCGGCGCTCTTTTTCCGATAATTGCACTGCGTCTGCAGGATTTAGGAAGCGACCCTGCCTTCATTGGTCTGGTAACGGCTCTATACTACTGCGGTTCGTTCATCGCGGCACTGACCTTTGGAAATGTGCTGAGCAAGGTTGGCTATCGCGCAGGTTTTGCGATCAGCGCCATTCTTGCGGCGAGCGCAACATATGCACTGACCTTGACCGATGACCAAGTGAGCTGGCTCATGCTTCGATTTGTCGGGGGATTCTCGCTCGGAGCATACTACATCGTGGTTGATGGTTGGTTTCAGGCGCTCGCGGACCGGCGATCACGTGGAAAACTGTTTGCCACCTATGAAACTGTCAGGTTGGCCGCGACTGCACTTGGCCCATTTTTGCTAGTTTTGGCTGCGACAAACGCGAGCCTGGTCATCGTCGCGCTGGCTTACATAGTATCTGTAGCCCCAGCATTGCTGACCAAAGAACCCGAAGGGACCAAGCAGAAGACCTATCGCTTCAGTGGGCTTTTTGAAACAGTACGATGTTTTCCTGCCGCCATTCTGGTTGCAGTATGCGGCGGAATCGCAAATGCCAGCTTCTATGGGCTGAGCGCTATCTATGCGTCAGGGATCCGGTTGTCGCTGGATGCCATCGCATTCTTCGTCGGATTTGTCCTCGTCGCGCCTGCCATAAGCCAAATACCCTTCGGAGCACTTGCGGATCGTTTCACTCGAATGTCTGTCGCGCTTAGTTGCGCCTTGGCGGCAGTAAGTGCCTGCGTTGTTTTGATTACCGTGGCAGCACCCTCGTTATGGATTGTTTGCATTGGCGGCGCGATTGTCGGTGGGTCTATGGTTCCGATGTATGCGATTGGTCTCAGCCGCATTGTGGATGCATCTGATGATGCCGATACAATTCAGGCAACAAGTGCAGGCCTGATCGCTTACAATTTTGGTGCGTTTGTCGGCCCCGTATCAGCCGGAATTTCGATAGCGTATATCGGGCCAATAGGTTTGTGTGTCTTCCTTTCTGTGGTTGCCAGCATTGCATTCCTGTCAGCCCTTTCCGACATCAAGATCTCTCGCTGCTGCCCAGAACAGATTGTCGTATAGCTGCCATACCAATGTTGTCTCGCAGCCTCAGAGCCGCCATTCGTCCATAGCACAGCATCTGTATCATTGGGCTCAATGCAGACCTTCGAGCAATCTTCGACGATTTGACACACGCGGACGACAGCAACGCGGACAAAGCGGACTTTCGTATTGCATGAGCGACTGTCCGGTGTTGCGCGAAAACGGCTGTAACCATCGAACCCAGCGAACAGGCAATCGCCGACCAGACCGGCGCTATCGCGGTCCAGCGGCAGACTTGAGTTTCTTCTTTGCGACAATAAAGTAGCTAGAGGCTCCTCTGAACACCTCTTCAGTTTCAACAATCTGAAGGCGATCATTGCCCAGTAAATTATCCAAGTCGGAAGTTTCGAGCCTTCTTATCGGCACGGGGATGACTCCAACTTTCAACAGCAGCCGCATGATCAAAATTTGTAGGCCAACCAGGAACGACAGACGCCCGCCTAAGCAAGGTGTTGCGGAGATAAACAGCCCCTCCGGTTTCAGCAGCTCAATCGCTCTCCGAACACCCCCCTGGGGATCGGGCACAGTGTGCAACATGTTGAAGGCCAAAATTACGTCAAACGTATCTTCTTCGTATCCTTCGTCAAAGATATCTCCCTGCGCAAAGTCAATGTTTTCGAGTTCTCTGTCGGCTGCTTTGACTTTTGCGATTTCGATCATTCTTGATGAAATATCTATCGCACGAACCTCTTTCACAGAGTTGGCAATCTCGCAGGCGGTCGTGCCTGTTCCACATCCGAAGTCTAAGGCAACATCAGTGCCCTTGAGGTGTTTTTTTGTGAGTTCCCTGGTTCGGTGATGAATGTACTCAAACCGCTCCTCGGTTCTGTCATAGCCGTCGGCAGATTTGTCCCAGAACTCTTCCGGTTTACTCATCTCACAACGTTCCTTTCCTTCGGAACAGCTTGGTTGGTGTTCGTGTTGAAACCAGTCGCCCCAGCGACTCCCAATGCTGGAAACGTGAAGAGGTTGGAAAAAGGTCTGTCCCTCACACAAATGATAGACATACGTATTTATGGGGTCGATTGACAAATTTTGTTGGTTAGCTATACGAAAATACATGAACTGGCAGGCAATTTCATTTGATTGGAACCAACTGAGGGCATTTCTCGCTACCGCTGAAGAAGGCTCATTCAGCGCGGCTGCTCGTGCATTGAGCACGACGCAGCCAACGATTAGCAGACAAATCTCTGCTCTTGAGACATCGCTGAAAATCACCTTGGTAGAACGGAGCGTTACAGGACAGACACTCACGGTCGCCGGTCAAGAACTGCTGGATCATGCTCGTTTGATGGGAGAGGCAGCAACGCTTGTTTCGATGACGGCAGATCGTCAGTCACAGGAAGTTTCTGGAGAGGTCACCTTAACCGCGACGGATCTTATGTCTGCGGCGATACTGCCGGGAATTCTATCTCAGCTGCGAGAAATCGCTCCCGGCATCACCATTCGCATCAGGGAGTCAAACCATACGCAAAATCTGGTGCAGCGTGAGGCAGATATTTCAATCCGACATGCATGTCCGGACGAACAAGAACTCATTGCGCGCCACGTCGGGGACCTTCGTGCCAGCCTGTACGCTTCTAGCACCTATCTCGATGCAGCAGGTCGACCTCGCAGTTTGCGCGAGGTGGCTGACCACTCATTCATTGGCATTCCCGATTCAGATCACTTGATTGCTCCGTTGCACAACATGGGTATTCCACTACATGCCGAGAGCTTCGTAATTCAGCCTGATTCCAGCATGGTAACTTGGGAAATGGTGAAGGCAGGGCACGGTGTTTCAATGCTGCCCGAAATCTTGGGCAAGGCAGACCCGAATGTCGAAAAGGTACTCACAGGTGTGCCATCGTTGGAGTTTCCGGTTTGGCTTGTCACTCACAGAGAGCTTCAAACAAGCCCGCGGATCAGAACCGTGTTCGATTTTCTCGCGAACCAGCTTGGAGAAGTGGCTCGAAATCACGAGTAACATCGTAGTTCAATGGCAGGAACTGGCGCCTCGCGAACCTTCGTGAAAAGCGCAGCAGCCGGTAGTTTGGGCTCAATGCAGACCTTCGAGCAATCTTCGACGATTTGACACACGTGGACGACAGCAACACGGACTTTGCGGCCATCGACCAGTGACAAGCCAATGGTCGCTTAGTCTTGGAAGAGTTCTGGGGGCCAGGTAAGTCGCTCGGCCCGTTGAAACGCCGGCCGTTCCTTCAATCTATCACCGTAATCGTCCAATACTCTGCTTTCTGGAAGCAAGTCTTTGAACCGAGCCATTGTAATGACCGACCCAACGACGACATCTGCGGCTGTAAACCGGTCACCAAGCAACCACGCCTGCCCTTCGAACGCCTGGCCAAGAATGTCGACCGCGCGTTGCGCGGTGTCCCAGGTCGTGTGCCGGAGGGGCCTATCCAGGTTGGAAGCACGCACCGCAATCGCTGGATCAATAACGGCTGTCGCGTAAGTTAACCATTTGAGATAGGCTCCACGATCCCTCGAGTCGATTTTTGGCGCCAAGGAGCCATACCCAAATCGGTCTGCAAGAAAGGCACAGATCGCCGGTCGCTCGCTTACAATCACACCATCAACGGAGACCACAGGCACCCGACCCGAAGGATTGATCTTGAGAAACTCGGGTTCCAAGTGTTTGCGATCTCGGAGATCAACGTCGACCACTTTATAGGGAATGCCGAGCTCTTCCAGTATCCAATACCCGGCCAACGAACGTGACGCCTTGGAAGCATAAAGAACTATTTCGGCCATTTGGATCGCCTTCTCGATTCGATCGCCCGTCAACGATAGAACATCTGGTTCCAACAGGCGACTTGGAAGCTGACATTCGCTGCCGTGCGCCAATTTGGTAAGTCTGGGCTCACAGCTGCCATTGGATCCGGGTGACCCGATGATCGCTTCGGGATGAGGCAAAGAAATTCGGCCCCATATTCTCCGGTACAAACGACTTCGGTTTGGCGTGTCGATGATAAAGCCGAAGCCCGGATCGAGCCCAACGCGCTCTTAAGATGCTCACCGCTTAGTGCTGCCAGCAGAGCAACTTCAGTTCCTGACAATCCGGCAGACAAAAATAGCGTGCGCTTGTCGGTCAAATCAGCATTCTCCGCCTCAAGTACTGAACCGAGATGTTCTATTTTGTTCCAGGCCGAAGTGTCCGCCAGGAAATGACTTTTGCCTTGCGAAGCAATCTGTTGTGGACTGTCGCTCACGACAATCTCCTACAAGCGGAGATCAACAGACAACAATTCGTCGCTTACATCAGTGTCCGACCTAACAGATCAGCTCAGTCAGCTTGATTTCAGAATATCTTCCGCCAGTGATGTGTTCAGCACCAGATGTTGAACATAGCCTCCTCTCAGCGCCGCCAGTGTAGCCTGAGATTTATGCCGGCCGCTGACAACCAGAAACCCAGTCATCTTCTTCAAATCGCTCAACTTCACACTAAACAGCCGATCATCAAGCTCACCCGATACGATGTTGCCTTCCGCATCAAGAAATCTCCCGACAAGAATACATACTGCACCTTGCTTCTGATAGGTTCTGATCTCCGGCTTGGTGGCGACCTTGAAGTGCACAACGTGCGTATCTGGAACACAAGGGCTGAGAGAAAAGATAGCCTTGTTACACTGTTTCAGACTAGCCAGCTGTTCATTGATAATCGGTTCCTCTCGCAACGCATTGGCAAGCTCTATGTTGCTGCAAACGGCAGGTGCGTTCATATTGACGCAGAATGCGGACATACGGCGTGCGATTTCCGTGGTGCAGCTTTCGGCTGTAATCATCAAGGGGTTAGCCATTGACCCGATCAATTGACGGACGGTCAGGTCTTTAATAGGCCAGTGAGGCGTTGTATCGGCCACATGGGAGATTGTCTCTCCCCACGAAACGCCGAGTTGATCGCCGGGCTCCAGAAAGTCCGGCAGCAAATGGGCAGCAACCTCACCCACGGCTATGGTCTGATCGCGGGCACTGCCTTCAATGTCCGGCACGACGTGAACGTTTTCCAAGGTGAACCGCTCTTTGAGCGAGTCTGTGAGATCATTCAGTCGCAGATGTTCCGGAGCAAGCTTGATATTGACGATCCCACGATCCCTCGCCAGCTTCAAATAACTGATGACCGTCGGACGTGAGAGCGATTTCTGCTTGGCAACGTCGCCCTGTGTCAGACCTTTGATGTAATAAAGCCAGGCGATTTCCGCCACAAGCTTATCGGAAGGATGATTGAGACGCTGGCTGCTTTTCATTTGTTATGTTTGGAAGATTGCGAATTGTATTTCAAGCTAAACTCTTTTTTCAGACCATAACGCACTTGGCACAGCAGCATGGCATTGGTCCCTCAGGCAGCGTGTTTGTTGTCACCAGTTGCAGCGGACGGACGGTACCGAATAGCTGGCATCTGCTCGCACCGTTCAACTTCTGTTGCCGCCCAGGATGTTGTTTGGTTTTTCGTCTCAGCCAGAATTCTCGCAATCTCTTCCAGAACGTCTTTCGTTGCCAATCCATCAATGGCCAGAGTCGTGCGGCGCAAGATGATATCATCCAGAAGAGCTGCCCCTCGCCTTTCGATCAACCATCTGATTTCGCGTACAGAATAAGCCGACATCGCAGTCAGCGGGGCATCCGGTTGCTCAAGGCAGTAAGTCGCAACTTCCTGCCACAAGGCGCCGTATCGTGAATAAAGCATGCCGGACCGCTCATCCCCTTCAGAAGGCAGCACCGTGTCATCTGATGGCGTCCCAAGATAGGATCTCTCCATGGTCGAGACCACGCGCGGCTTTCCCAACCGGGCAAGAACGTCATCCACGGCTTTTTCCGCAAAGGGACGAAAGGTGGTCCACTTGCCGCCGGTCATCGAGAGTATCGGATATTGCTTATGTTCGGGTGTTACCGACAAAACCGCATGATTGCGGCGTGCAGCGTACATGTCGGAGGTCGAGCTTTTGCGCAACGGGCGGGCACCGGTGATGGCTGCCACAATATGCGTTTCGTCGAGCTCGATATCGTCAAAAAGTGAACTTAGTGCCCTCAGCAAGTACCGAATTTCGCTTTCTTCGACACACAGCTGTGAGGGTGCCAGAGAGGCCGTTTCGGTTGTCCCCATCAAAATGGTTTTCCCGAGCGGATTGCAGATGACCATGCGACCGCTGCCGTCATCGAAATAAAAGGCCCTGTTATCCAGCCGTTCCAGCAGTTCATTGTGACGCAGAACGATATGTGTGCCCTTCACTGCCGAAACATAAGCCGTTGTCACACCCAGCCTGTTGTTGGTTTCATCAAGCCATGCGCCCGTCGCGTTGACCACTACCTTCGGCATCACTGTGAATTGCTCGCCACATAGAGGGTCATAAATTTCCAGGCTCCCGTCAGGAGACGTCTTCCACTCAATATGATTCAACGCGACGCAATCGCTATCGGCTTCAAGCGCTTCGGTCAGCATCTCGAAAATCAACCCCTCCGGATTGACAAAACTGCCATCATAGTAGGAAGCATAGCTCTTGACGGTCTTTTTGATGTTCGAGGGAAGGTCAATGATACCCATTGCTGTCGAATGTCTGGGCAAACTACGGTGGGTCCTGCCGAAAAACTCGTAGACAAGCAACGCCAGTTTGACGGCCAAAAGATTAGGCCGCGCGCGACGAGCACCCAAACCCAGAAAGTTCAACGCGGACTGCCAGAACCCACTCAGGCGACTTTCCAACGGAAGTATGATTTTGAGAGGTTCCGTCAGATGAGGAGCGTATTTGAGAAGAAGATTTCTCTCTCTTGCCGACTCTGCAACCAGTTTGAATTCCCTGTTTTCCAGATATCTCAATCCGCCATGGGCCATACGAGTGGAGACGCCGCTAGCGCCGGCGCAGAAATCGTTTTGCTCAAGAAGGACAGCCGAAACACCATTCAGGGCGAGATCACGTAAGACAGCGACACCATTTACTCCTCCGCCCAGAATCAGGACGTCGGACTGTCTCAACTGACGCAAAACAGCTAGATTTTCTGCTCTAAACCGGGAAACCTTGTTGTCCAACCAACTCTCCCACAAGACGCGCAAGCACCCGTGGCATCGCGACCTTTCAAACCAATAATAAAATAATTTTTACATTTGCGTTTATATTTTTACAATAGATAAGTTTTTTTACAAACCACTCTTGGCATTTTAAATCGCACCGTTATTGTAGTCGCCGCGCGGCCTCTCTTTACAAGGCTGCTACTGCCTGATGAGCGGTT
This sequence comes from Stappiaceae bacterium, assembly GCA_039976075.1. Classification (GTDB taxonomy): domain Bacteria; phylum Pseudomonadota; class Alphaproteobacteria; order Rhizobiales; family Stappiaceae; genus JBDWFY01. The sequence continues at coordinate 432,494 of JBDWFY010000011.1, read as the reverse complement.
TGGGGAGGAATGAATGCCAAAATTTGACGCCGCATTTGTCGGTTTCGCCACACTCGATATCTCCGGACGACCGGTTTACGATTTACCCGAAGGAGGCGGCATCGCCTTTTTGGATGAGATACGGATAAACCCTGCCGGCACCGCCACAGGCGCAGCGATCAATGCCGCCAAACTGGGCACAAACGCCACTTTCGTCTTTTGCGTTGGCAATGATGAAAAGGGTGATTTCATGATCCACGCCTGCGAGAAGTTTGGTCTTGATTGCTCCATGGTACAACACACGGACAAGATTCAGACTTCGACAACAATCCTTCCCATCCGCGCAAATGGAGACCGGCCATGCCTGCACTGTCGAGGCGCCTCCGATCAGCTGTTTGTCGACGAAAGTCAGTTTGAAGATGTGTGCGACACAAGATTCCTCCACTATGGAGGAACTGGATTCATTCGAGCGATGGAAAGCGGTCAAGGCGACAATCTGCTGAAATATGCCAAAAAAAAGGGAGTGATCACGACGTTTGATTTGATTGGACCGGAACCCGACACCGCCGAAAAGCTGAAAAGCCTTTTGCCTCACATCGATTACTTCATGCCTTCGATGGAGGAAGCGGAGCAGATATCAGGGCAGAACAATCCGTCCGATATCGCAAAGTTTTTCATGGATATGGGAGCTGAAACCTGCATCTTCAAATGGGGAGCGAAGGGCTCGTTTATCAGAACTGCCGATACAGAGTTTCGAATTCCGGCTTATCAGATCGACGTCTCCGACACGACAGGTTGTGGTGACAGCTATTGCGGTGGGTTTATCTCCGGTCTCGCGATGGAATATGACCTGGAACAAGCGTGCCGACTGGGCACGGCGACTTCCGCCCTCGTCGCCTCGGGACTAGGCTCTGATGCTGGGGTTGTGGACCTGGAAAGCACCTTGGAATTCATGCAATCAGCAGAATTGATCACATGACCAGTTGGATGTTCGATTGCAATCTCAGGACACCCAAAGAGCCGGGAGACACTCCCGCACCATCATGAAACCAACAGCCGACCACAAACCACATCGATAATCTTTTGAAAAACTAACTTGACAAATATAAATATAAATCGAAGCTATAAAGAGGCATAAGCGAGGCTCGTTCGGTCACACAAGCGGGTCTGTCGCAACCGACCGTTCGGTGAATCGAGCGAACCGGCCAATCAACTGATACAGCCTGCTCCCCCATATGAGGAGCATGTCAGGCCTTTAGGGAGGAAGACTGATGAACGAGGAAGAAAAACAGCGCACGGGAGCTGGTTCGGGGATCGACCGCAGGACCTTTGTGGGTGCAAGTGCCCTTGTGGCTGCGACTGCAAGCGTTGTGACGCTGGCCACACCACATGTTGCCAAAGCGGCGACTAAACCCAGGGCTGAACGAAAGTTCGCATTCTCCACCCCCTTTTCAGGTCAGGATTCATTTTCGGGCCAGATCGGCGGCCTAAACCAGGCTATCAAAGATCATGGCGGAGAACTGACTGTTTCCGATGCAAGCTTTGACCTGAAAAAGCAAAACGATCAGATCGCGGCCCTGGCGGCTTCCAAGCCGGATGCTTTGCTCATTCTTGCGGTTGATCCGGTGGGATGTTCCAGGGCTGTGGATGCAGCGGCGAAATCCGGTGTACCGGTATTCCTGATGGATTCGTATGTCCCCAACGCAACGGCTGTCACGTGTGGCTTCCATAACAATTACGGCATGGGTCAGATGACCATGGAATACATGGCCAAGCGACTGAACGGCAAAGGAAAGATTGCCGTCATGGAGTTGCCGATCAACGAGGCGTGGAACATGCGCGACTTCGGACGGGAAAATGTGTTGACCCGCTATCCGGACATTGACGTTGTCGGCAATTGGGCATTTGATCCCACGGGAAAGACGACTCCGCGATCCGCCGCCGATGGTTTCCTTGCAGCACATGAAGATCTTGATGCGATCTGGTGCGCCTGGGACAACGCGGCAATGGAAGCCTCCCTGGGCATTCTGGCCGCAGGAAAGAGCGACAAAGTCTTTACCACCGGTACAGACGGCGGCAAGGCCGCATTTGAAGTCTTGAAATCCGGGGGGCCGTTTGCGTTCACTTGTGCTCAATCATTTTACTCTCAGGCTTATGACCTGCTGGTCTTTGCTCATCAGCATCTGGATGGCAAACCGGTGCCGCGCATGGTGATCAATCCTGTCTATGCAGTCGACAAGGCAACGCTCGACAAGGCAGGCGATCTTGCGAATGATTATGACAAAGTCGGCGTACCAGAACAGCTTGGATGGATCCGATCGCTGTAGGGCAAAAAGCTTGGCCAAAAAAACCGGCGCTATGCCAAATATTCTGGAAATGACGGGGATCGAAAAACACTTTGGTCCTGTCACAGCCCTGAACAAGGTTGATTTTCATTTAGAGCGTGGAGAAATCCACGCTCTTCTTGGCGTGAACGGTGCCGGTAAATCCACACTCATAAAAATCCTGTCGGGGATATACGCCGCCGACAATGGGCGCGTTGTAATCGATGGTGAGGAATGTCTGCTGGGCAGTCCCGCAGCTGCAATTGATCAAGGCGTTGCCGCCGTTCAGCAACATCCGGAACTGGTTGGTGATTTAACCGGCTATGAAAATATATTTCTGGGCCAGGAAGGAGCAGACAAAGGACTGTTCAAGCGCATTGACCGAATCGCTATGCGAACCAAGGCGGAAAAACTGCTGGAGCGTTTTCCCGTCGAAATCGATCTTGCAAAAAAGATTGACGATCTTGCAGCGGTTGAAAAAGAAATCATTGCAGTTCTGCACGCCTTAAAGCAGGAAAATGTGAAAATTCTCATTCTTGATGAGCCGACATCCACACTGACGCGCGTCGAAAAAGTCCAACTTTTCAAGATGATGAACCTTCTGAAAAACAGCGGCGTTTCGATCATCTATATTACCCATCGACTGGAAGAGGTCTTTGAGGTTGCCGACCGCTTTACAGTTTTCCGGGGCGGTAGAACAATTGCAACCCTGACTGCTGAGATGGCGCAGAACGAAGCGGTTTCCATTCCCCAACTTATGCTGCAGCAGGAAATGGGTGAGCTGTTTCCGCCAAAGTCCAGGTTATCTGAAGAAACCACCCCTGCTCTGGAAGCGCAAAGCCTGTCTCTGGCCGGCAGCTTTTCGGACATCGATTTTCAGGCACGATCTGGCGAAATACTCGGCTTCTTCGGGCTTGTCGGGTCAGGCATCGACGAACTGGCAAAGACACTGTTCGGAGCTCTTCAACCTGATGGTGGCAATATCATTTTGCGTGGTCACACAGTGAGACTCCCAAGCCCCAAAGCCGCTCTTAAACACGGTATCTTTCTCGTGCCGGGCGATCGTCGCACTGAGGGTTTGGTGCTGAGCGATGATGTGACGTTCAATACGACATTGGCAAACCTGCGTCGGGCATCCTTTTTGGGCGCGCGAAAATTCAACACCAATAGACAAACGGTTGGGGATCTGATCGAAAAAGTCGAATTGACGCCGCCCACGCTCAACCGTGCCGCATCGGCCTTCAGCGGCGGTAACCAGCAGAAGATCGTAATCGCAAAAGGCCTCTATAGCCAAAGCGATACATATATATTCGTTGAGCCAACTGTCGGTGTTGATGTCGGCGCCAGATCGACACTCTATGGGTTGATACGGGAACTCAGCCGAGAGGCCGCGGTGATCGTTATGTCTTCGGATTGCGATGAGGTTTTCGGCTTAAGTGATCGTATGAGTGCACTTTATCGTGGTCATCTTGTAGTCGAACCCAATGCTGAAATGACACGCGACGAACTGCTGTCTTACGGTTTGATGGGGAGCTGCAACTAGTGCACCGTATCTTGTCTCCGTTGATGATCCGTGTGCTGATATTTCTGGCATTGGTAACGGTCATCTGCGCGGTGTTCCAATCGATCACCCCCCGGTATCTGACCGCCGCAAATTTCAGAGGCCTGCTCAGCGCCATGGCCATCAGCGGTATTGTCGCCATGGGATTGACCTTTGTAATCGTGCTGCGAAAATTCGACCTTTCACTTGCGGGCATTGCTTCCCTGTCGGCAATGACCCTGGGATTTGTTTTGTCGGTGACCGGTGCTTTGGTTCCGACCATTCTTGCCTGTATTGCCATTGGCCTATTGTGCGGCGTGATAAACGGGGCGCTGGTTGGCTATGGCAGGTTGCCTGATGTTGTCACAACCATTGCTGTGGGCTCTATCGCCTATGGAATGGCCTTTGCCTATAATGGTGGTGCAGACTACTCGGACAATTTCTTCAGCTCAGGTATGGTGACGCTGAATTTCAATACAATTTTCGGCATCCAGATACCGGTATTTCTGCTGCTGATAACTGCACTTATCACCGGTTTCTTTTTACATGCGACACGTTTTGGACAGTCATTTTATGCGGCAGGAGAAAACCCGCGTGCCACGTTCTATTCCGGCATATCTGTGCAAAATGTGATGATCGTCGGATTTGGCATTGCCGGTGCCCTGGTCGGCGTTGCGATGTTGATTCAGATTTCCGGTATCGGCAGTTCCCGTGTGACCGCCGGTGGCCAGATTCTCCTGCCTGCTTATACATCGGTTTATCTGGGTGCAGCTTTACTGGGGCGGGCTTCGATCCCCGCTACGCTCGCTGGTTCATTGATCATGACCATGCTGCTTAACGGCTTTACTCTGCTCTCTATCCCCTACTACTACAGCGATGCCGTCGTCAGTTTCATCCTCATTGTGGCAATCGTTCTGTTTGATCCAAAAATTGTACAACTGCTCAAAAATCCGCGTCGATTTTTTCTGACAAACACGGCGGGCTAAGAACAATGCAATCAGACAAACAGGAAGCTGTGTCGGGACTATTCAGTAATTTTGGACTGCCTTTTCTACTCGTCATTTTGTTCATCTTCTTTTCAAGTATTACCGACACTTTTTTAACTGCCGCAAACCTGGAAGGGCTCATTCTCTCTGCCGCCATTTCCGGCTTGTTGTTTCTCGGACTTACCTGGGTATTTACCATTGGCGAAATGGATGTAAGTTTCGTGGCTGTAGCAGCGCTTGCCAATATGATCACGGCGGGGATGGTGATTGGCGGATACGGTTGGCCCCTTGCAACGTTCTGCGCCATTGCGGCGGCGGTTTTTGTAGGCTTCTTCAATGGATTTCTAATTGCGAAAATGCGCCTTCCCTCGCTGGTCACCACCATTGCAACCGGAGGGATGGCATCTGCACTTGCCGCTGCAATTGGCCTTGGATCCTCCATGGGCATTGAGGAAACCGGATATCTGGAAGTGTTGTTCGATACCAAGATCGGTATCATCTCGATGGTTGTGCTGCTGACACTCACGATTATTGCAGCGTGCTGGTATGTCGAGGAAAAGCTCACACTCGGCCACTATATATTTTCAATGGCCACCAATCCCCGTGCAGCCTTGGAAGCCGGCATCCCAACAGCACGCATCACCATTATACTCTGTGTATTTTCTGCAATCTGTTCGGGCGCAGCAGGCATCCTTCTCGCGGTGCAGCTAGCCTCCGGACAACCCTCTATCGCGCAATCATTGTTCCTGGACGGCCTGACTGCCGTGCTGCTGGGCGGCACCATGCTCAAACTGGGTAAGCCCAACATTCTTGGCACGATGGTCGGCGTTCTGATTATCGCTGTCCTGGTGCGTGGTGGTGCGCTGCTGGGATGGAGCGATGCGGCATTTTCCACCATCAAGGGATTGCTGCTGCTGTTTGGTGTTGCAGTGGTGGTCTGGACGAATAAGTCTTCGAGTGACATCCGGTAAAACCGCCATCACCGCTTTTGTGTGGTTCGGAGAGGTCATTCCAACGTAACGAAAGCCTGCCCAGGCGCCGCCTCGCCTCCCCTTTCAGTCCCACACTGAGCGGCTTGCTATCACTGCAATTGATGCACGCAGGCACCTGGACGCGGCATCACTTCATCACACGGTGTCGAGCGCATCGAGTATTTCTCCGTTTATCATACCCTCAGTGGCCACGATATGGAATTTGGCGGTGTCTGATGCAGTAAGGCCGGATTGGAGTGATCGTCCCTCTGTGCTTGCCGTATGTGAAACCAGCAGCGTGTCGGCGGCAGGGGAGCATGTCTACCACAACGGGCTTCACCTTCGTGACGGCATCAACAGCATCCAACGGTATCTGGGCGGTCAGGACCTCAGGCTAGCCGGTGCGCTGACGGCCTTGGATTTTCCGCTATCTGCCCGCAAAGCATAGAGCAAACGGTGTTTGGCTGAACCGTGTGTTATCCCTCAGGCACTCATTGAACCTTGCCACGCGCCGCCACCACTTCCGTGCCGATCACGTCGTCCTTCCGGATCAAAACGACACTATCGACCATGTTCGACACAACGCATACGTGATTTGGGATAATGCGAATTTTTTGCCCAACCTCTAGCTCTATGGGCTGCTGGGAAACCAGTCTGCCGTGCTCTTCGCTCAGTTGATCAATCACGATATCCCGACGACCGGGAACACTACCGTATCCTTCCAGTCCAAGCAGGTCTGATGTCAGAACCTTGGACCCGGCATCAATAACGGCCCTGTGCTTTGTGGGGGTTGAGACCACTGTCGCGAGCACAGTCAACGCGCAGTCTGATTGGGTGCACACACCACGCTCGATGAGTGAACGATCATTGTAAACGTATGTGCCTATGCGATATTCCGTTGCGAGCGGCATCTCGTGTGCCTGCCACATCTGGGGAGATCCGCCGGATGAAATTACGGGTACGGCCAACCCCGATTCTTCGATCAGCTGCTTTGCTTCGCTGAGCCAGGCGGCAACTTCTATTGGATGCCCCATTGGAGGATATGTCATTAATCCTCCGAACGTCAGTCCTGGAGTCGCCGCAATTTTTTGTGCCAAAAGAGCAGCTTCAGCCGGAGACTGTACACCACACCGCTGGGCACCTGTGTCGCACTCAACAAGGACTGCGAGTGGTCTCTTCGCTGTCTTGAATCCAACACCAAGGCCCTCAATCACGGTTTGGTTGTCAGCCACTACGGACAGCGACACTTTTTGAAACAGTTCGCGTAAGCGGGTGACCTTTTCAGCACCTACTATGTTGTAAGTCAGTAGAACGTCCGAAATGCCGCCACCCGCAATCATTGCCTCGGCTTCACTGACTTTTTGGCACGTAATGCCAACAGCACCTTGTTGAATTTGGAACCGGGCCAGAGTGGGCAGCTTGTGGGTTTTGATGTGCGGACGCAATCTCAGAGCGTGGCTGTCGCAATATGCCTGAAAATTCCTGACGTTTTGCTCTGCGATGTTGAGATCGACAAGAACCGCTGGCGTTTCGATATCCAGAATTTTCATTCACTCACTCTCCTGATTGCTCCGCAACCGATTTGCCGGACCTGCCACTGAAGCTGGTTGACAGGTGGTTTGTACCATGCATTATTTATTCCGCAATACCGTTATTCATTCCTGTATACCGGAATTATCCATAGGGAGGAAGTTATGCTGAATTCACTGAAGAGCGCTGGTTTGGTTGCGTTGATGCTGAGCACGACCGCAGGAGCCGCTTATGCAGACAAGCTTCAGGAGGTTCTTGAACGCGGTCATCTGATCGCAGGTTCTGGAAGCACAAACGCGCCTTGGCATTTCAAAGACGAAAACAACGAACTGGTTGGTTTCGACATCGACATGCTGCGTCTGATTGCAAAAGGTCTGTTCGACGACCCAACAAAAATCGAATTTGTCAACCAGTCGGGGGATGCCCGAATTCCCAATCTTGCGACAGACAAGGTTGATGTGGCGTGTCAGTTCATGACGGTTACCGCCGGTCGAGCTCAGCAAGTCGAATTCACGATACCTTACTACCGTGAAGGGGTTGGTCTTATGCTTCTCTCCGGTGGTGATTACGCCGACTATGACGCATTGAAAGCCGGTGGCAGCGGTGTAACTGTATCAGTTCTCCAAAACGTCTATGCCGAAGATATGGTCCATGCGGCGCTTCCTGAAGCAACCGTGGATCAGTACGAAAGCGTTGACCTGATGTATCAGGCTCTGAACTCCGGTCGTGCAGATGTGACTGCGACAGATCAGTCCTCCCTGAGCTGGTTCATGGCTCAAAACCCCGATCGCTATGCGGATGCCGGTTTTGGCTGGAATCCTCAGAGCTACAGTTGTGCAGTGAAACCCGGTGATCAGCGTTGGCTGAACTTCGTCAACTCTGTGCTTCATGAAGCAATGACAGGGGTCGAATTCAACACCTACGCTGCCTCATACAAAAAGTGGTTCGGTGCGGAATTGAGCCCGCCTCAGATCGGTTTCCCAGTCGAGTTCAAATAGAAGAGACTGAGTTGAGAGCAACCAATGGACTATGACTTTAACTTTGCAGCAGTTTGGCGCGACTTCGATCTATTGTTGTCCGGACTCGGATTAGGCATCTTTTTGGCGATCATATCGATTGCGATCGGGTGTCTGATCGGTCTTTTTGCTGCTTTTGGTATGCTTTCCAAAAGCAGGGCGATCAGGTGGCTTTCAATAGCCTATGTGTCTGCGATCAGGAACACCCCTATTCTGGTTTTGATACTATTCACCTTCTTCGCCCTGCCACAACTCGGAGTAAGGCTTGGGAAGATTGAATCGTTCATCACGACGCTTTCGATTTATTCAGGGGCATATCTAACTGAAGTCTTTCGGGCGGGTCTGATCTCCCTGCCGACAGGCTTGAGAGAGGCCGGCCTTACGATTGGCCTAACCGAACTCCGGACGAAGTTGTTCATTACGATTCCGGTGATGTTCCGGAACGTCCTCCCCTCATTGAGCAATAATTTTATCTCCTTGTTCAAGGATACGTCTCTTGCGGCAGCCATCGCGGTTCCTGAACTGACGTTCTACGCCCGCAAGATCAACGTCGAAACATTTCGCGTGGTCGAAACCTGGATGGTTGCGAGCCTGCTGTACGTGGTTGCCTGCTACGTCATTGCCGCCGCCTTGCGTCAGGTCGAAACCCGATTAGCTATCCCGAGGTAGTGCAGACATGGAACTTCTCAAAACATTGGAAGCGATCTGGGCTGCCAGGTGGCCCATCCTCGATGGAATCGAAAATACCCTCATCATATCGAGTGTTTCCATTATTCTTGGCACATTGCTGGGTTTGGTGGTTGGCTTGCTGCTTTCCTATGGAAATCTAGCCGTGCGTTTGGTTGTCCGTCTTTACTCGGACTTTCTGCGTGGCACCCCTGTGTTTGTTCTGATCCTGGCCAGTTTCTACATACTCGCCGTAGCAGGAATTGATCTTAGCGCATTTGAGGCAGGTATCTTCGCCCTGACACTTTTTTGCAGTTCGCATGTCGGTGAGATTGTACGGGGCGCATTACAAGCAATACCAAAAGGCCAGACTGACGCTGCAAAGTCCATTGGACTCACATTTTCCAAGACCTTCTTCTCGGTCCTCCTTCCTCAAGCGCTCAGGCAAATTCTCCCTACCTGGGTCAACACAGCGACCGAGATAGTCAAAGCCTCAACGCTGTTGTCCATCATTGGTGTTGTCGAGCTTTTGCTGTCTGTCCAACAAGTGATCTCCCGCACATTTCTTAGCCTGGAGCTATACTTCTTCGCCGGATTTGTCTTCTTCCTGATGAACTTCGCAATAGAAAAAGCTGGACGGTATGTCGAGCGAAAAATCGCAATTCCGACATGAGGTCCCAAATGCGAACGCCAATTCTCGAAATCAAAAACCTGCACAAGCGATTTGGGGCGGTAGAAGTTCTCAAAGGCATAGATTTGACCATGCAGCAAGGTGATGTGGTCAGTCTAATCGGCTCCAGTGGTTCTGGAAAAACCACGCTGTTGCGATGCGTAAACCTTCTAGAAGAATACGAGGGAGGAGTAGTTGCAGTTAACGGCGAACAGATTGGATACACCGAAAAGTCTGGCCGACGCGTCAGGCGATCGGAAAAAGAAATTGCCAGGCAACGGGCAATGACCGGAATGGCCTTTCAGCATTTCAACCTGTTTCCGCACATGACGGCCATCAAGAACGTAATGCTTGGGCTGGTTAAGACGCGTGGAACCCCAAAAGACGAAGCTTATTCAATCGCTGAGAAATGGCTAAAACGGGTGGGAATGCTTGATCGCAAGGACTATTTTCCAGGCCAAATCTCCGGTGGTCAGCAACAGCGTGTCGCCATCGCGCGGGCCATTGCGATGAATCCGAAACTTATGCTGTTTGATGAAGTCACATCGGCCCTGGACCCTGAGCTTGTGAACGAAGTTCTGGCGGTGATCAAAGATCTCGCCAAGGACGGCATGACGATGCTTCTTGTTACGCACGAGATGCAATTTGCCCATGATGTGTCTTCTCGGGTCGTCTTCATGGAAGACGGGCGTATCGGCGAAGAAGGCCCTCCCGCCCAGCTTTTCAAAGTACCGAAATCCGAACGCCTCAAGGCATTCCTGAAAAGTTCAAAGTTTTAATCAAGGATACCCAAAATGACGATCAAGAGGCATGGCTTAAACGAGTCCAAAGGTTCCGGGAAACAGGCTTTGCCATTTGCCAAAGCCACCGAAGCAGAGGGATGGTTATACGTATCAGGCCAAACGCCAATGGTTGATGGCGAGGTGATCGACGGGGGAATTGTTCCACAGGCGCACCAGGCAATCCAGAACTTGACCCAGATCCTGGAGGATGCGGGCTATACGAGCGCCGATATCATGAGGATTGGCGTCTGGCTGGACGATCCGCGTGATTTCTGGAGCTTTAACAAGGTCTTCGCAGAGTACTTTGGTGACAACCCACCTGCCCGGGCTTGTGTTCAGTCTGCCATGGTGGTGGATTGCAAGGTTGAAGTCGATTGCATCGCATTCCGCAAGACAAGCTGAAGAAATTTCAGTATCTTCGCGACGCTAAGTAACCAAATGAGGAACACTCAACGGAATGGCACGGTTGGACAAGGCTAAAACAAAAGCGAGGGGATTGGATCGCGCATTTGGGATTCTGGATTTTCTCTGCTCAACCGGAAAACCGCTGCGGCCCATCGAGATTTCCGAAGGAATGCAAGCACCGAAATCCACCATATACGAACTCGTCGGCCTGTTGCTCAACACAGGTGTTCTTGAGCGCGTTGACAACGAAGGTCGTGTTTTTCTTGGCCGCAAACTCAACTATTGGAGTGTGAACTACAACAAACATTTCAATCTGAACAAATTGGCCCGGCCGCTGCTTGAAATGATCACCGAAAAGACCCGCGAGACCGCGCAGCTCTGCATGTTGGATGGCAACAAATACTACGTCGCAATGATGAAAGAAGGAAATCGAACATTTCGAATTAGTGCTGATGTGGGCGAACGTACACCCATACCCTGGACAGCTTCCGGGCGCTTGCTGCTTGGACATTTGTCTGAAGAAGAAATTATCAGCTTAATTCCTGAAGAAGATTTCACGCTACCTGATGGATCGAGGCTTGATCCGATCGAGTTTTCCAAAAGTGTACGAAAAGCGAGCACTGACAAGTTCTTTTCCTTCAATAGCCTGGCAGACAACTATACTCATTGCTTTGCGGCTCCGGTTTTTGACGCGAACGGAAGATGCTCGTCGACGCTGTGTATTATTGCGCCAAGAGACGACGCGTCATTGAATTATAACGACTACAAGGCCGTCCTCACTGAAGCCGGGCAGTTACTCACTGAGCAAATACGTGATGTTCCGACAGTTTTGACGAATGTCGCTGCAGAATAATGAGCCCATGCATCACCAGCCGAATGGACCTGGTTGGCAGATGACCTGACAGATTTTTTTTGCGTGCGAAGTGTCCATCTCCCTGATTGGCTTCTGCGTTCGAAAGCAATATTTTAAACGAAAATGAGCGAAACGGTCGTTGCGTGGTTGTGCAGCAATCACCATGACCTGCCAATCCCGTTATCGTGACCCATTGCCGCGTTCGAACAGATTGCGCTGCTTTCTTGGGGTCCGTTCCCTCTGGCCCAATCGCTTCGGAAAGCGTGTCAGGCGTGACAGGTTTTTCGATAAAACGCGTCTGTCCGGAATGGTTTTCATACCCGGTGACTTGCCGGACATGATAATGGTTTTCGCACTGAGTAGTGGGTGCACCGTGCGTCTTGCCATGTCAATCACAGCAAGATCGTCAATGTCGCCACCCAGATTGAGAGCGCTGAGCAACAAATCAACATGTTTGGCTCGTGAACTGAACCAGCCTCGGCCACTCACGTGTTAGAAACAGTTGACCATTGCGTCCCCGGACGCTGTGGGATAGACGGCTACCGGCAAACCGTCGCTTGCGAGCGTTTTGGGACAGGTGACAGAGTCAGCTATTGTTTCTTGTTGCCGTTGTCCACGGTTATGTCTGAAGTCCGCGAAAGTACTGTTCCGCCTCGTGTTGAGGGCGCCCACGCGCGCTCTTGAAACCGGAAGAAGCGTGCCAGTAAAATAACGCCGGTTATCGCGCCCGTGGCATCTACAGATCTATCGATTGCTTCTCAAAGGAAGGATGTTCCAAATAGCATGATGCTTGTTAGCAGCCCAAGCACTGGCACAAGAAAAGGCACGCGGAAGCAGTCTTTCGCTTCACTGCCGGAGAGTTTCAGTCGGATGAGCGCACTGTTTACCAGGATGAAAACAAGCAGCACGATTTGCGATGTGTGTTCGGCCAGCGCTTCGATTGGAAGGATTTGAGACAACAGGACAATCATCAGGACGACACTGACCGTCGCTACAATGGGGGTTCTCGTCCTCCTTGAGACCCTTGCCAATGGTGCGGGCAGATGTCCCCTGTCGGCGAGGCCGTAGAGCACGCGAGATGCCATGATCATTTGGATCAGGACGCCATTGATCGTGGCGACGATTGCGATAACTGAAAAGAGCTGTCTAATCGTTTCCGGGGCTGCTTCGAAAACCAGCGCCAGCGGGGCAGAAGACGCGGCAAGAGCATCCAATGGAACGGCATACAGGACCGCGCTTGTCGTGCCGACATAAAGGATGGTTGCCAGCACCAGTGTATAAACAATCGCCTTTGGCATGGTGCGGACCGGATCCTTGACCTCCTCGGCGACATTGGCCATGTCTTCAAAACCGACAAAGGCGAAGAACGCCAGAAGAGAGGCCGCAGCGATCCCTGACCAATGCGGTCCAGCGACTGCTGGCAGCATCGCAGACAACGCCGTCCCCATCGGCTCGGCGACTGAGAATCCCCAAAAGATCACCAGGATAAGTCCTGAGATTTCTACAACCGTTATGATCGCTGCAACCGTGACGGATTGCGTGATACCCCACAGCGCAATCAACCCCATGATCAGGATGATCAGCACTGTCAGAAAGTCCCGCGATACCGTTGTGAGAATGTGCAGGTAGGACGCGGCGCCAATTGCGACAGCAGCTGCTGAAACGATACCCGATAGCGCAACGGCCAATCCGACAAGGGTTGTTAGCCACTCCATCCCAAACCCGGCTTCGACATAGGCCGCCTCTCCTGCGCTTACCGGATAGCGCGTTGAAAGCTCGGCATATGAAAATGCAGTGAATGCCACGACAAGCGCTGCGATCAGAAACGAAACCGATGCAAACGGTCCGGCTTTTGCCGCTGTCGCTCCAACCAGCACATAGATGCCAGCGCCAACGGTGACACCCAGGCCGTAGAGTGTCAGGAGCGGCAGGTTGAGCCCACGGCGCAGTCGCTCCGGTCCTCGTCCGGCGGCATTCACCGGGAATTGCCCCTCAGCCTGGTCACACCGAAGCTCGCTGTTCACGTTTCATCAATAGCAATCTAAGAATAAAACCGGGATCTAAACAATGATATCAATCAATCAGCGTCAACCGGTCTGGACCCAATCAGGCCCGTACCTGGGGTTGCGCGTGACTGCTCATTGAGCCGTCGGAATTCTTACAGCCGGATGTGATGACCAGATAGGCTGAGAGATCAGAAACAGGCTGGGAAAGTGTCACCGAACCCGCCTCGTGTATAGTCCCTAACCTACCGCAGCCCCTCATTGATAGATTTGAGAACCCGGCTACCAGGGCAAAGTTCATCTTTGCCCATACTATTCAGCGGTTTAGTGGCAAGTTCCAGGGTTTGGTTGAGGTCCTGCGAGTTCGGATCGAGATAGAGAAGCCCGGTCAGGACCTTTCCAGCCCCGTTGGCCCTCTGCAATGCAATCAGTGCGCCTTCCCGATTGTCAGCCTTGTATTTGCTGCTCGCCTTGTGCAGATGGATCATCGAACCGTCATGCAATGTCACCGTCTGGGTTGACCCTTTCTTATATTGGGTTCGAATCTCCTCGCGCATCGGCACGAAATCAATCGGTATCGCATCGATATTTTCGCGGGTGGCGGCATAACTTCTCGTGGAACCAGCGTTGTTGGCAAAGGTCACACAAGGGGAAACGACATCAATGAAGGCAAAGCCCCTGTGTGCCATCGCGGCGCGGATCAAAGGTTCCAGTTGTTCTTTGTCACCTGAAAAACTGCGCGCGACGAAACTTGCCCCCTGCAAAACCGCGAGACTCGCCAGGTCGATGCCTTCGAACGGGTTTTTTGTCCCGTATTTGCCGAACGATCCCAGATCGGCGGTGGCACTGTCCTGGCCCTTGGTCAGTCCGTAACAGCCGTTATTTGCCACGATATAGGTCATATTGACGTTACGTCGGATCAGATGAACAAACTGGCCCATCCCGATAGACGCGGTGTCGCCGTCGCCGGAAACGCCCAGGTAGATCAGGTCCCGGTTGGCAACACTGGCACCCGTGGCGACAGAGGGCATGCGCCCATGCACGGAATTGAACCCGTGACTTCTGCCCAGAAAGTAAGTGGGCATCTTTGAGGAACAGCCGATACCGGAAAGTTTTGCGATACTGTGAGGCGGAATTGCAGAAAGAAAACAGGCATTTCGGATTGCTGCTGAAATACTGTCATGCCCACATCCCGCACAAAGCGTCGAGACTGCGCCATCGTAGTCGGCGACGGTAAATCCCAGCGCGTTCTTTGGCAGTTTGGGGTGGTGGAACTTCGGCTTGTAATACGACATCACGCAGTCTCCGGATGCAGCTTGACGATATCAGCGCTGGTTGCATTCAGCGCCTGACGGATTTGGCGGGCAATCGTACGTGCCGTGATCGGCGTCCCGGAGTAATTGAGCACCGACGTCAAATTGTCAGGCGCGATATGGCATTCGTTCATGATGAGCTGCCGCATTTGACCATCGCGATTCTGCTCGATCACAAAGACGGTGTCGTGATCATGAACAAATGCGTCGAGGCTTTGGTGAAAGGGAAAGGCGCGGATCCGCATGACATCGATAGGGTAGCCCTCGCCAGCCAATATTTCGACTGCTTCGTATGAGGGAGAGGCTGACGTACCAAAGAACAGCGCGCCAAGCTTCAGTTTGGTCTTCGGCTTCTTCACCGGAATCGGGTCGTGAACTTTGGGCACCGGTACATAGGATTTCGCGGTCTCGAATTTGCGCAATAGCCGATCAACGTTCTGCACGTAGTCTTCACCTTTTTCGGAATATATTGCCATCTCGTCCTTTGACGACCCCCTGGTGAAGAACGCGCCCTTGTTCGGATGCGTGCCAGGTAAAGTGCGGTAACAGATACCGTCGCCGTCCACGTCGAGATAACGTCCCCAGGTCTCTGCCTCGTCCAGCGCCTCGGCATCCAGGACCTTCCCACGGCTCATCTCATAGCTGTCATCCCATTCAAGCGGCGGCGACATCCAGTCGTTCATACCCAGATCAAGGTCTGACATCATGATAACCGGCGTTTGTAACTGCTCCGCAAGATCAAAGGCCTGAACGGTCATGTCAAAGCATTCCCGCGGTGTTGCCGGAAAGAGCAGCACATGTTTCGTATCGCCGTGGCTGGCATAGGCGGCGGCGAGAATGTCAGATTGCTGGCTTCGGGTCGGCATGCCGGTCGACGGCCCGGACCTCTGCACGTCAATCAACACGACAGGCAATTCTGCAAAGTAGGCAAGGCCGAGGAATTCGCTCATCAATGAGAGACCCGGACCGGACGTCGCGGTAAACGCCCGTGCGCCGTTCCAACAGGCACCGACGACCATCCCCATTGCTGCCAGTTCGTCTTCAGCCTGCAAAATCGCAAAGTTTCGTTTGCCGGTGCCTGCATCGATCCGCATGCGTTCGGCATATTTTGAGAAGGCGTCGACCACGGATGTCGATGGCGTAATGGGATACCATGCCGCAACGGTCGCCCCGCCGTAGATCGCGCCAAGTGCGGCTGCGGTATTGCCGTTCATCAGGATGTGCTTGCTTTCGAGGATATGCGGCGCCTCGTTAACGCTTGGATCCAGCCGGATCGGCAGCGGGCACGAAAAGTTGTCCTGGACGAAATGAAACCCCATCTCCAACGCATGAACGTTTGGCGAGATCAGCTTTTCCTTGCCCTTGAACTGGTCGTTCAGCAGATCCTTGAGGATTGAGAAGTTCACATCCAATAGAGCCGCCAGAGCACCCACATAGACCACGTTCTTCAAAAGTTGCTGCAAGCGCGCAGCCTTGAACTCGCGCATGCACATTTCCGTCAGCGGGATCCCGAAATAGTTGATGTCGTCGCGTTTGAGATGCGCCGCCAGTGGCCGGGTGGAATCGTAGATGAAATAGCCACCGGGATCGACGCTGGCAACATCGTCCTCCATCGTTTGCGGGTTGACGCTGAGCATCAGATCCACACCGCCTCGCCGGCCAAGATAGCCTTTGGAACTGACCCTCACCTCATACCAGGTCGGCAGGCCCTGGATGTTCGAGGGGAAAATATTGCGTGGGCTGACAGGCACACCCATCCGAAAAATTGCCTTTGCGAACAAATGGTTGGCCGATGCCGAACCGGTGCCGTTTACATTGGCAAATTTGACCACGAAATCATTGACGCCTTTAATCTTTTTCATTTGATGTCCACCAGGTTGGGCGTCGCCTTCGCTACGTTATAGAGGAACATCTGCATGTCCCAGGCGGCCGTGGGACATCGCTCTGCGCACAAACCGCAGTGCAAACACATATCCTCATCCTTGACCATCACCCGACCTGTGGGCAGCGGGCCGGAGACATAAAGATCCTGGTCGGTGTTTTCAGCCGGGACCAGGAGTTTGTTACGCAACTCGCTTTCGGGGGCGTTCTGCGTAAAGTTGATGCAGCTTGTGGGGCAAATGTCCGTACAGGCATCGCATTCGATACAATTGATATCCGTGAACACCGTTTGCGCATCGCAGTTCAGACACCGCTCTGCCTCAACAAAGGCGGCATCGGCGTCGAAGCCCAGTTCGACTTCGACAAGTCGATCGCTCAAGGATTTCTTGAGGTCCTCCAGCGGAACGATTTTGCGCTCGTCATTGATCGGAATGGAATCGAAACTCCATTCATGAATTCCCATTTTTTGTCCCACCAGGGTCACGTCGGGTGGCGGCCGTTTGGACAGGTTCTTTCCCCGACAATAAAGGTCGATGGACACCGCAGCTTTATGCCCGTGCGCCACGGCGGTGATGATATTCGACGGTCCAAAGGCTGAATCGCCACCGAAGAACACCTCTTTGCGGGTTGATTGAAAGGTCTCATCATCGTTGATGATGGGCGTGCCCCAGCTGGTAAACCGGATGCCGGTCTCTTTTTCGATCCAGGGAAACGCGTTCTCCTGGCCGATGGCGATCAGCACATCATCGCAAGGGACGAGTTCCGGCTCCTCACCGGTCGACACCAACTCACGCCGCCCGTCCTTGTGGTAGACCGCCTGCACCTTGTCGAATGTCATGCCGACGAGCTTGCCTTTCTCGACCACAAACTCGAGCGGAACGTGGTTGTCGAAGATGGGAATGCCTTCGTGCACAGCATCTTCTTTCTCCCAAGGCGATGCCTTCATATCGGCGAAGGGGCTGCGGACGATGACCTTCACATCCTCTCCACCAAGTCGGCGCGAGGTCCGGCAGCAATCCATGGCGGTGTTACCACCGCCAAGCACGATCACTCGTTTGCCGATCTCCTTGGTGTGTTCGAAGGCGACATTGGCAAGCCAGTTGATCCCGATGTGGATGTTTGCATCGGCTTCCTTCCGGCCGGGCACCTTGGGCAGGTCCCGCCCCTGTGGCGCACCGGAGCCGACGAAGATCGCGTCGTATCCCTTGGTCAATATCTCGGCCATGCTGTCGATATAGGTGTCGAACACAGTCGTGATGCCCATGTTGAGAATGTAGCCGATCTCTTCATCCAGCACACTTTCGGGCAGCCGGAACGAGGGTATCTGGCTGCGCATGAACCCGCCGCCCTTGGCCTGCTGGTCATAGAGATGCAGCTCGTACCCCAGCGGCGCCAGATCACGGGCCACAGTCAGGGACGCAGGTCCTGCACCGATCAGCGCGACCTTTTTACCGTTGGGACGACCGGCCTTGGGCAGCATGTCGACGACGTCATCCTTGAAATCCGCTGCGACACGCTTCAAGCGGCAGATCGCGACGGGTTCCTCTTCGACGCGGCCGCGCCTGCAGGCAGGCTCGCACGGTCGGTCGCACGTGCGACCGAGCACGCCGGGGAAGACATTGCTCTCCCAGTTAATCAGATAGGCTTCAGTATACCTTTGCTGTGCGATCAGACGGATATAGGCAGGTACCGGCGTGTGCGCCGGGCAAGCATATTGGCAATCGACGACCTTGTGGAAATACTCCGGGCTCGTCGTATCGGTGGCTTTCACGTCCTATTTTCCTCACATCACGTCCAACTTATTTGGCTACTTGGAATTTAAACTCGTTCCAAACACCTATGTAAAGATCGCATCGCCTGTTCAATGAAGTTTCGTGACTGTCGATTCTTGAGCAAACGAGGCCCGACTCCTGAGCGAAACACGATTCTGGCGCACATTGGGGTCCGGTTACAAAGGATCTCGCGCATCAATAAAAAAGCTGTCCTTGTCGAAAGCGGCCCGTCTCTCACTTTGGACAGTAAATTGCCATGCTGATTGTGACGCATGCCTCCCCACGCACTCCCCTTGCCTCCTATTTCGGCACTGCTCAGGGCACTGTGCCGCTTCCGGTAGGGATCAGCAGAAGTAACACGCCAACTGGGGTTTCTGGAACATCGCTGTCGCAGAAATAATACCAGTCTTTCATCCAAGTGACCGGCAGTTCGACGGACAAAAACGACCGACAACCTCTTAGGTTCAACGTCTCCTTTCTGTCTGTCACAGCTCGATCCGTTGCCTCGACAACCCTCACACCTGTCCATAATGTTACGTTTGGATGTACGTACGCCACCAAACCGAACCACAAACCAGGAAATGGGAAAAAATGGCAACTCCGCATGACCTAAGTGGCCTGCCTCTCGACAATTTGATGCGCCGAGCCTTTGAATTGGCGTCGTCAGCACGCAGCAAGGGCAATCACCCGTTTGGTGCGCTCCTGTGTGATCTGTATGGGAAGATTGTTCTGGAAGCTGAAAATACGGTGGGCGAACGGAACGATGTCACCTGCCATGCGGAACAGAACCTCATAAGCAAGGCGTCGCGCAAATTCACGACCGAGGAGTTGGGACGACTGGTTATGGTCACCAGCACCGAACCCTGTGCGATGTGCGCCGGTGCAACATTCTGGGCAGGTGTGCGGGCTGTTGCATTTGGCCTGCCCGAATGCGAGCTGATTGGACTGTGTACCAGCGAAGAAGTGCCTCACCCGCCAGTACTCAATGTTCCGTGTCACGTTGTATTTGAATCCTCGCCTCATCACCCAACCGTCGTTGTCGGACCAATCTTGCTGGAGGAAGCCAGGGTTCCCCATTCGGGCTTTTGGAATAATACCTAGTTCGAGAAACAGACTATCATTCCCCATGGGTAAATGAAAAACCGGCCTCAATCCTGCCATTCCGAATGGATCGCAAGCATTCCGTTATTTCAGAATTTGTTGTTGGAGGAGAAAAGAAGCACGCCAACCGAAAAGACTGTCTGAGTGCGTCGCCGGGGACTTTTACGGGAACACTGGCGGAACAGGATGGGCAATATGACGCGTTTGTTGCGGTGCCCTCGGAGAGGTTTCACCATGTATCAGCGGTGTGATTTGAAATCCGATAACGCATAGATTTCGGTTGCTGCTGGCGGAGCGATCGGCCTATGCTGTTTCACGATTGTGGCAAGGCTTGTGGGGTAACACGTGCGTTTGTTGTGGCATTTCATAGCGAGAGACCGGACGATACGTTGCGCCCTGCCACTTTGCTTGATGGTGGTCCTCGCCGGTTGTCAGGAAAATGAGTCAAAAGCACCGGTGGCTGCAGCGCCAAAGGTGGTTGTGGCCCAGGCGACCACGGAAACCGTGCCGCTGTTCCTGGAAATGACAGGGCGGACGCAAGCGCCCAACACGGTATCGATCCGCTCGCGCGTCGATGGCCATGTGGTATCCCGCCCCTTTACCGAAGGCGCAGATATTGGCAAGGGCGACACCCTCTTCGTCATCGACCAGCGTCCCTATACATCGGAACTGACGCGGCTCAAGGGCGAGCAGGACAAGAACCAGGCCAGTCTTGAATTCGCCAAGAAAGAAGTGGCGCGCTTTTCCGTCCTTGCCAAGGACGGGACGGTTTCACCTGAGACGATAGACGAAAAAACCACCAATGAAGCCCAGGCGCAAGGCGATCTGGACAGCAGCAAAGGCGCTGTAGAAACAGCGCAGGTTAATCTCGATTACACAACAGTATCAGCGCCGATAGAGGGGCGCATCGGCCGGGTCTTTCAGGACATCGGCAACGTGGTTTCAGCCAACGATACGGTGCTGGTGGAACTGATCCAGATGGATCCGCTCTATGTTTATATCAGACCCAGTGAACGACAGTTTCTGGAACTGGAAAAATATCGGCTGTCAGATCCGGACCTGACTGTCGCCATCAACCTGATCGACGGCAGCACACATCCCCATTCGGGTTCGCTCGATTTCTCCGGACCCGGCGTCGATCCGGCGACAGGTACGATCGCGGTGCGTGCGGTGTTTCCCAATCCCGAAAAAACGCTGCGACCCGGCCAATATGCGCAGGTGAGCATCCAGCTCACCAAGCAGCCAAACCAGGTGACAGTGCCGGCGGAAGCGGTTGGGCAGGATCAGGCCGGGTTCTTCGTATTCGTCGTGGACAAGGACGACAAGGCCCAGATGCAGCGAGTGGAAGTAGGCCGCGCCTATGAGGGTCGCCGTATCGTCACATCCGGACTGAAATCCGGAGAAACAGTGATTGTACAGGGGCAGCAGCGGGTCCGGACTGGCAAGGCCGTGCGGGTTGACAAGCCATCCGCTGAATCAACCGGCAACAAGGCAGGCGGTTGAATGCTGAGCCGATTTTTCATTTCCAGGCCGGTTTTCGCCTCAGTCATTGCCATCGTCATCGTCATCGCCGGTTTAATTTCCATTCCGCTGCTGCCGGTCGGCGAATTCCCGGAAGTCGTGCCGCCGACCGTGGTCGTCAGTGCAACCTATACCGGCGGCAGTGCCGAAGTGGTTGAACAGGCGGTGACCATTCCGCTGGAAGAGCAAATCAACGGCGTTCAGGGCATGACCTACATGTCGTCGACCAGCTCCAACGACGGCACATCGAATATTACGGTGACCTTTGAAGAAGGTTACGATCTCGACGTGGCGGCGATGGATACCCAAAACCGGGTGTCCACCGCAATGGCGCAACTTCCCGACGCGGTGATCGCGCAAGGGGTGAAGGTGACCAAAGAATCGGTCGACCTTACCCTCGGCGTCAACCTGATTTCGCCCGACGGTCAGTTCGACGAACTGTTCATCTCAAATTATGCCGATATTCATATCACTGACCGCCTGAAACGCATTCCCGGGGTCGGCTCGGTAATGGTGTGGGGCGAGCGGGTTTATGCCATGCGCATCTGGCTGGATCCGGAAAAACTCGCAAGCCTGAACCTGACGGCGGCGGACGTCTTTAACGCGATCACCGAGCAGAACCAGCAAGTCGCCGCAGGCGCCATCGGGGCACCGCCGACCGCCAAAAGCCAAAAATTCCAACTGACCCTGACGGCCGGGGGAAGACTGAAAAGCAAGGAGGAATTCGAGAACGTCATCATCGGCACCGGTGCGGACAATGCCGTCATCACTGTGCAGGATGTGGCGCGAGTAGAGCTGGGCGCAGAAGACTATTCGTTCAGTTCGACTCTCGATGGCAGTCCAACCGTGGGCCTGGGTATTATGCAACTTCCGGGAGCCAATGCCCTGCAGCTGGCGTCTCAGGTGCGCGAAACCATGGCCCGGTTGTCGCAGGATTTCCCCAAGGGGCTGGAATATACGGTCATCTACGACACCACAAATTTCGACCGTGAAGCCATTCGAGACGTGCTGTTTACGCTGGTCGAGGCAATCCTGCTTGTTGTTTTCGTCATCGTCATCTTTCTACCCAACCTGCGGGCGGCGCTCATTCCGGTGATTACCATTCCGGTCTGTCTGATCGGTACATTCGCCCTGATGCTCGCCCTGGGATTTTCCATCAACCTGCTGACCTTGTTCGGCCTGGTGCTGGCGGTTGGGCTTGTGGTCGATGATGCGATCGTCGTGGTGGAAAACGTATCGCGCCACATCGAGAACGGGGAAACGGACCCAAAGCAGGCAGCCCGCCTTGCCATGGACGAGGTCACCGGACCGATTGTCGCCACGTCTCTTGTGTTGATGGCTGTATTCATACCTGTTGCCTTGATGCCGGGCCTGACCGGCAAGCTCTACCAGCAATTTGCGCTGACCATAGCCGCGGCTGTTGCCATTTCAGCGCTCAACGCCCTGACACTCAGCCCTGCCTTGTGCGGATTATTGCTTGGCGGGGCACGGCCGAAAGCGAAATTCATCCAGCGTTTCGATGACGGCTTCGCCTGGTTCAGCCAGCGCTATGAGGCCGTGGTCGGCTGGTTCATTCGGGTCTGGCAACCGGTGGCGCTAGGGTTTGTCGCCCTGTTGGCCGGCACCGTCTACATGTTTTCCATCGTCCCGACCGGATTCATTCCCGATGAAGACCAGGGCTATTTCATCATCAGCCTGGAGACGCCGGAGGGCACCGCGCTGGGGCAAACCCAGAAGGTCATTGATGAAGCCTACGCAATTCTGCACGCCTTGCCGGGCGTCAAAGGCGTCATCACCTTCACCGGCTTCAATTTCCTGACCAGCACCTCTGCGCCCAATCTGGGCAACCTGTTTGCTATTCTTGAACCATGGGACCAACGCAGCGGGAAAGACGAGGGCGTGGCGGCACTGATGGCCAAGGCACAGGCGCAGTTCGACGAATTGCCCGGCGGCGTGCTCGCTTCCTTCAATCCCCCTCCTATCTTCGGCCTGTCGCCAACCGGTGGTTTTCAGTTCGAGCTGCAGGACACAACCGGCGGCTCGCTGGCAGACCTGCAACAGGTGACCCAGGATTTGGTGTCGGCGGGAAATGCACAGCAAGATCTTGCCGGCCTGTTCAGCCCGTTCTCCGCCAGCACGCCCCAACGTCACATCGAACTCAACCGGGTCAAGGCGTTGACCGAGGGCGTGGCGGTGGGCGATGTTTTCGATGCGCTCCAGACTTTCCTTGGTGGCATCTATGTCAATGATTTCAATATTTTCGGTCGGGTCTACAAAGTATATTTGCAAGCCGATATCGACGCGCGTCAGGCCGAGGAGGACATCGGCCGCCTTTATGTGCGCAATGCCAGCGGCGCCATGGTGCCCCTGAGCACCCTGGTGAGTGTGCAGCCCCGGATCGGCGCACGCACCATCAACCACTACAATCTGTTCCGTTCAACCAGCATCAATGGTGCACCGGGCGAAGGGTACAGCTCCAGCCAGGCCATCACCTCCCTGACCAGCCTGGCGACACAAAGCCTGCCTCAGGGTTACAGCTTCGAGTGGACGGGCAAT
This sequence comes from Stappiaceae bacterium, assembly GCA_039976075.1. Classification (GTDB taxonomy): domain Bacteria; phylum Pseudomonadota; class Alphaproteobacteria; order Rhizobiales; family Stappiaceae; genus JBDWFY01. The sequence continues at coordinate 408,625 of JBDWFY010000011.1, read as the reverse complement.
GCCTATCAGGAACTCAAGGCAGGCAACGTCGCACCGGTTCTTTTTGCGCTGGCAATCGTCTTCGCCTTCCTGTTCCTGGCCGCCCAGTATGAAAGTTTCGTCATGCCGTTCATGGTGTTGCTGGCCGTGCCGCTTGCCCTGTTCGGTGCGCTGACGGCACAGTGGATGCGGGGTTACGACAACAACATCTATTGCCAGATCGGGCTTGTCATGCTGATCGGACTCGCCAGCAAGGGCGCCATCCTGATCGTTGAATTCGCGCGGAGGCGGCGTGATGAGGGCCTGTCGGTCGAGGAAGCGGCGATGGAAGCGGCGCGCATCCGGATCAGGCCGTTGCTGATGACCGCCTTCGCTTTCATCCTGGGTGTGGTGCCGCTGGTGATCGCAAGCGGTGCCGGTTCCGCCGCCCGCCGCTCACTCGGCACCGCTGTCTTTGGCGGAATGATCGTCGCCACGGTCTTGAGCCTTGTGCTCGTACCAGTGCTCTATGTGCTCATCGAGCGGCTGCGGGAGCGCGTATCGAGGAAGCCAGCAGCCTCCGGCTGACAATCCGGCGGCACATCGTTCCAGTCCACCGCGTGCATCTTGCCTACCCCTTCGGCGTCGCTCTGAGCACCGCGCCGTCGCGGAAACAATACTGTTCCTCACTGCGAGATCATCAAGCCTTACTTCTCACTATCGAACGCAATGGCTTGACTAAATTTCCTTTAAGACATAAATTACAGTAATGACAGAAATAAAGAAATCCCACCAACTGATGCGATAGAGGAATACGATTTGTATCGCAGAGAATCGGGCAGACAACGAGGCGTTATCCAGACATCAAATCATTGGCACCCAATCGGTCGTCTCTTCCAGAAACTCTGCTGTACATGCTGATGATGACGGAAGACCAAATGCTTTTCCTCATCAAGTCAAAATGAAAGAGCCACACATAGAGCGATCTTTTTATTTGGTCGAATATTTCTCTTTATACAGAAATGACAGATAAAAGAGATTTAATGTGCGAGAGATGAATGAAGAAATTTGAAACGTCAATCAGCCGGATTGAAACAAACGAATTCAGATGGCTCCGTTTCCGGGTTCGTCAGGAACCAGTCTCCAAGGATCTATAGGAATAGCAAATGGATAATCCAGTATTGTGGACACTGATTAGTGTTCAGGTTTTCATGGGTGCATTCGATACACTTTACCATCACGAGGGGACTGAGCGTCTTGCCTGGCGGGCGTCGCAGAAAAACGAACTCAGACTGCATGGCGTGCGCAATCTTTTGTATGCACTGATCTTTGTATGCTTTGGATGGTTTGAACCACACGGGATATTGACCGTCGTCCTGGCAACCATTCTGGCGATTGAGGTCTTCATTACGCTTTGGGACTTCGTGGAAGAAGACCTCACACGAATACTACCCGCAACCGAGCGCATCAATCACACCCTGCTGGCGCTGAATTATGGCGCTATCCTGGCTCTGGCAGCTCCGTATCTCTACGCGTGGTCTATGCTGGAAACGAAACTTGTATCAACGCATTACGGGTGGTGGACCGTTCTTGCGACGATCTCTGCCGTGGGCGTTGGAATTTTTGGCGTTCGTGACCTGCTTGCGGCAAGCCGCAGTGACCGGTTGCTCCAACCAGCTGCCGACCTTCTTGTATCTGAATTGAGCGAGCGCAAACGGATTTTGATTACCGGCGGCACGGGGTTCATTGGCACGAGGCTCGTAGAGGCATTGGTGCGGGGAAATCACGATGTGACTGTTTTGACCCGTGATAAATCCCATGCAGAAGAATTGGCAAGCCCTATCCGGGTGGTAACAGATCTGCACCAAATTCATCATGACGACCGGATTGACGTGATCATAAATCTGGCCGGCGATCCAATCGCCAATGGCCTGTGGAGTAAGGCCAAACGCGACCGTATCATCGCATCACGCGTGGAGATCACGAAGCAGGTCATGAACCTGATCAGACGTCTGGACACCAAACCGGAAAGTCTGATAAGCGGCTCAGCCGTTGGCTGGTATGGTTTGCAAGGCGATGAGGAACTGGATGAAAATGCCGGTGCAAGCAATTGTTTTGTTCATGATGTTTGCTCGAGCTGGGAAACTGCGGCAGAAGATGCGCAACTGCTTGGTGTGCGGCTGGTCACCCTGAGGCTGGGTTTGGTATTTGGCGTCGAAGGCGGCATGTTAGCCCGGCTTTTGACACCGTTTGAATTTGGCCTTGGTGGCCCGATCGGTTCTGCTCAGCAGTGGATGTCCTGGGTTGCGCTGGATGATGTTGTTCGCATGATCGCATTCATTATTGAATCAAAGGAAATTGAGGGGCCCGTCAATGCGACAGCCCCCAATCCGGTTCGAAATGCAGAATTCACCGATGCCCTGGCGCAAAGCCTCAATCGGCCTGCAATTTTTCGCATACCCGCCGCGCCGCTGGAATGGGTATTGGGTGACCTCGCGCGTGAGACGATACTTGGAGGGCAAAAAGTCATACCCGACAAGCTCATAAAAGCGGGGTTCCGCTTCCGCTATTTGGATGTCAGGCAAACGCTCAAAAAGATAACCGGCGGGCTTTAGACGGTGCGCTCACCGCAGCCATTCCGATTGTAACTGAAGTATCCGCACGCCCCCTCTTCACCTTCTATTTCGGCGTCACTCTGAGCACCTTGCCATTGCCGGCATCGATCAGCACCAGCAGTGCACCGTCGGGGGCTTCCTGTACGTCGCGGACACGACCGATATCTTCCAGCAGTCGTTCTTCGCCGACAACGGTGTCGCCGTCGAGCTTCAGGCGCACGAGGCCGCCCGGACGCAGGGAGGATGCAATGATATCACCCTTCCAGTCGGGGAACATGTCGCCCTGATAGAACGTCATGCCGCCCGGTGCGATGACCGGATCCCAATAGTAACGCGGCTGTTCCATGCCGGGCGCCTGGGTGATGCCCTGCCCGACCGGCGAGCCACTGTAATTCTCCCCATAGGAAATCACGGGCCAGCCATAATTTTTGCCAGGCTCGGGTTTGTTCAGCTCATCTCCGCCCCGGGGGCCGTGTTCGATGGTCCAGAGTTGGCCCGAAGCGGGATTGATGGCTGCGCCCTGAATATTGCGGTGACCGTACGACCAGATAGAAGGTTCCGCCCCGCTCTGGGCGATAAACGGGTTGCCATCGGGGATCGTGCCATCCTTGTTGAGACGGATCACCTTGCCATAGGTTTTATCCAGATCCTGGGCAAACACGCGTTCGTTTTCGCTTGAATGCTCACCGGTGGTGATGAAGGCATGGCCTTCATTGTCAAACAGGATCCGCGAGCCATAATGCATTGGAGTCGGCGATCCGGGCGTCTGAACGAATATCTCCTGAACATCCTGAAGCTTCGTGCCATCCTCAGACAAGCGGCCACGTGCCGCCGCTGTTGCAGAAAGTCCTTTGGGCAGAGGTTTGGAGAAAGTGAGATAGACCAGTCGGTTGTTCGAGAATTCCGGATCCAGCGTCACGTCTAGCAGGCCGCCCTGCCGCCGCGCCAGAACCTTGGGAACACCCCCGATCGGACCGGATAGTGTGCCATCCTTTGCCAGCATTCTCAGTTCGCCCGATCTCTCGGTGACCAGATACCCGCCCGATGGCAGAACAGCAATCCCCCATGGATGCTCAAGCCCATCCGCCAGCACCTGTGCCTGAAGCGCAATGCCGGAAACCATTGCAGGCGCTCGCGTCTGCTCAGGGAAATAGGGCTTGAACTGCGGCACATTGGGCGCCCCCTGCTCGACCGGATTATCGGACTGGGCCAGACCGGGTTGCGCCATCAGTGCACCAATCGCCACAGTGCAGCAAGCAAGGAAATGTCTCTGAGCCATCGGAACTATCTCTCCTGAGGGGCGCTTACCGTTTGACGGTCTGCCTAAACCATGAATGAAAGTATGATTTCACTTTTCAAATGGGGCCTTATTGGGAAAAGAACAGATCCAAATTGCGGGATAATGCACTTCATTTCAAACTTTGGTTTCGATTCCGGAGCGTAACCCGCCGGACGTGCGATATCCGCACCTCCGGCGGACCACCGTCAAAACGTCACGACGCCCCGGATGGATTTACCGTCGCGCATCAGCTGAAATCCGTCATTGATCCGGTCAAGGCCCATCGTGTGCGTGATCATCGGGTCGATCTGGATCTTGCCGTCCATGTACCAGTCGACAATTTTGGGTACATCGGTCCGCCCTTTGGCGCCGCCGAACGCTGTTCCGCGCCAGTTCCGCCCGGTGACCAGTTGGAAGGGACGGGTCGCTATTTCCTGGCCGGCACCGGCCACGCCGATGATGATGCTGGTGCCCCAGCCCTTGTGACAGCACTCCAGCGCCTGGCGCATCACATTCACATTGCCGATACATTCAAAGGAATAGTCTGCACCCCCCTTGGTCAGATCGACAATGTAGGGGACCAGATCGCCCTCGACTTCTGCCGGGTTCACGAAATGGGTCATGCCGAACTTCTCGCCCCATTCCTTCCGCGCGGGATTGAGATCAACGCCGACAATCATGTTTGCGCCCGCCATCCGCGCACCCTGGATAACATTGAGGCCGATACCGCCAAGCCCGAACACAACCACATTATCGCCCGGTCTGACTTTCGCCGTATTGATCACCGCACCAATGCCTGTTGTGACACCGCAGCCGATGTAACAGATGCTTTCAAATGGCGCATCTTCCCGCACTTTGGCCAAGGCGATTTCCGGCACTATCGTATGATTGGCAAAAGTCGATGTGCCCATATAGTGAAAAGCCTTTTCCCCTTTTATCGAGAACCGGCTGGTGCCATCGGGCATGAGCCCCTGCCCCTGTGTGACGCGAATCTTCTGACACAGATTGGTTTTGCCCGACGTGCAATAATCGCATTCCCGGCACTCCGGTGTGTAAAGCGGAATGACATGATCGCCCTTTTTCAGGGTGGACACGCCTGCGCCGACATCCACGACGATACCTGCCCCTTCGTGACCCAGGATCGCAGGAAATAACCCTTCGGGGTCAGCGCCGGAAAGCGTGAATTCATCGGTATGACAGATGCCGGTCGCCTTGATTTCAATGAGAACCTCACCCTCTTTGGGCCCTTCCAGGTCTACCTCACAAATCTCCAGTGGTTTGCTGGCTTCAAATGCTACGGCCGCTTTGGTTTTCATCCCCGAGTTCTCCAAAAAAGTAAATCCTGCACGAAAAAAGGCCTTGCACCTTTGAGGGAATGCAATCAGAATATGAGACAAATGTCCATATTATGAGACAAATTAAATGCAACTTGAACGCCTTCTCAATGTTTTGGAGATGACCGCCGTCGCCGGCAGGCCGATATCCGTTGCACAACTTCAGAAGGCGACCGGACTGCCCCGACCGACATGTTATCGGCTGGTTCAGACGCTGATAGATCATCGTTTGCTGGATATCCCGGGTGACAACGGCCGGGAATATGTCATTGGAGAGCGACTGATAAAGCTGGCCCTGCTGGGCAAATCGGACATCGATGTGCGCAAGGCGACAGCTGCGAAGATCAGGCAGGCCGCCATTCATCTGGGCCACGCGTGCTTTCTGGCGAGATTGAGAAATAACACCGTCGAAATTATTCACGTCGAAGTACCGGAGGACGCCACACGGTCGTTCGTTCATCCCGGTCTGGGCCAACGACCCCTGCATGCCTGTTCTTCGGCAAAAGTGATTGCGGCCTTCGCCGACGACGGGCTTCAGGACGACATTCTTCAGAGCGGGATGGACCAGTTCAATAACAACACCCACGAAAATTTCGAGTCCCTCGCCGAGGAATTCAAAACCATCCGCGAGTGCGGCTATGCCCAGTGCAAGCAGGAAATCAGCCTGGGTATTTCCAGTATCGCCGCGCCGGTCATATTTGGCGGTCTCGGGCCGACATTCAGTGTCGGAACCGTCGCCCATGCCAGTGAATTCACCGACAGCAATTGCCCATCAATAGGCACCTATCTCGTCGAGCTGGCCGAAACGGTCAGCGCCGCCATTCAGCTTTGCAATGTTGGGGAGATCTGAGACCCAGTATTGCTGCATGCACATGAAGTCCAAAGCGTTTGTTGTCCGGCGATCTGCACGATCCCGTTGAACGCAAATCGCTGGAGGAGACGCCGGGGCCATCAGAAAACAATTTCCCCTGGCACATTTGTTGACCGTTCACTTGGGAGGAAACCATGACGGAAACGAACACGGAATGTTGTGCAGCACCAGGCTATGCATCACCGCAGGCGGCCATTCAGGCTCCACGTGAGAGGGTCGTCTATACGATCTGTATCTATACCGGCACCGGCGTCGAAAAACCTGACTATCTCGCGACGGTCGATGTTGATGAGGACAGCCCGACCTACGGTGAAATCATCCATCGCACCGAAATGCCCGTGGTGGGCGATGAACTGCATCATATGGGCTGGAATGCCTGCTCATCGTGCAACACAGACGCCAGCATGTCGCGGCAATATCTGATCATCCCCGGTGTCCGCACGACCAACTTCTACATTGTCGACACCGCAAGTGATCCCCGCGCTCCGAAACTGTTCAAGACAATCGACGGCGAGGAAATCAAGCGGAAAACCAACCTCTCCGCACCCCACACAGTGCACTGCCTTGGTGCGGATATCATCGTATCGATGCTCGGCGATGCCGACGGCAACGGACCGGGCGGCTTTCTGCACCTGGACAAGGAATTCAACATTATAGGCCGGTGGGACAAGGACATTACCGGCATGAAATTCAATTACGACTTCTGGTATCAGCCCCGTCACAACATGATGGTCTCTTCCGAGTGGGGCTCGCCCAACACGTTCATGCCGGGCTTTGACCTGGAGGATGTCGGCAAGGGCAATTACGGGTCTCAAATCCATTTCTGGGACTTTGAAAACAGGTCGATCGAAAAAACCGTCGAACTGGGCGAAGAAGGCATGATCCCGCTGGAAGTCCGTTTCCATCACGATCCGGACTCAACTCACGGGTTCGTTGGCGCAACACTCTCATCGAATGTTTTTCATTGGTACAAAGATGACAAAGGCGAGGTCGTCATTGAAAAAATCATCGATGTGGCGTCGATCGATGTGGAGAGTTTCCCCGTACCGATGCCTGGCCTGATAACCGACATTCTCGTCTCGATGGATGACAAATATCTGTACTTTTCCAACTGGTTGCACGGCGATCTGCGCCAGTATGATATTTCCGATCCGTCCAACCCCGTTCTGACCGGCCAGGTCTGGATCGGCGGTCTGCTCGGCCAGGCCCCCGTTGTGAATGGCCGGGCTGTAGCCGGGGCGCCGCAGATGATCCAGCTGTCGCTGGACGGCAAACGTCTGTTTGTCACGACGTCGCTCTTCTCAACCTGGGACAATCAGTTCTATCCTGACATGAAAGAGGCAGGTGGCGTGATGCTGATCGTCGATTGCGATGTCGAAAATGGCGGCATGAGCATTCGCGATGACTTTCTGGTCGATTTCGGCAAGGAGCCGAACGGACCGGCCCGCGCGCACGAAACCCGCTACCCCGGTGGCGATTGCTCATCGGATATCTGGGTCTAGAGCGCATCCCGTAAAGGTTGGATCACCTTTACGACAAGGATATGCGTTAAAATAAAGGCTTGGAGCATTTCACGCGATCAAAAGATCGCGAGAATTGCTCTCGAACAGTCAACGGAAAAGGGGACATCCGCTTTTCCGTTCGAAACCCCGCCAAAACAAATAGTTAGAGCAGGATGAGTGTTCCTAGTTTGGATGGGCTGTTCTTACTGCCCTGCCGGAATACCGTCACTCCCGTTTATGCGGTAGCGGCATTCCAGAGGCTCAATTTTTGGATGGTCAGCGAGAATGATCATGAAAAAACACAAGATCACCCTGCGCAACCGAGACGGTCTTGAGCTGGAGGTGGGAGAAGACGAGGCCGTCATCGATGTTGTCGAGGCCAGCGGCCACGTTTTGCCTATTGCTTGTCGCTATGGTGGATGCATCACCTGCGCTGCAAAATTGATTTCCGGCTCTGTGCGTCAACCCAAGGGCACGGCACTGAACAAGCGGCAAAACGAAGAGAATTATGTGTTACTCTGCGTCGCCCGGCCCAAAGAAGACTGCGTGTTTGATGTCGGTGTCGAAAGCCATGACAGGCTTTACGACAATCCGTTCGCCCGGGCAGAGAGCTTGAAATTTTTGCCCAAGAAAGTGGGGGCGAAAGCCTCGATCAACCCAGTCAGCAGACGCCTGCCGGGGGAGCAGAACTGATGGCGCATCTGAATGACGATAGGCACTCTCTTCGCAGGCGGCCCGCCGCACGAAACCAGTCTGTTCAGACCGCAGGCAAGATGCGCGTTTTTGTGCCGGGAAAAGAGCTGCTGATCGGACTGGCGATTGTCGGCTGGATTGTCCTGACGCTGCAGTTTTTCGAGTTGTCGCTTCGGGGTTCGGTCGCTTCTTATGGTTTTGGCATGGCATTGCTCGACCCGCTGAGATCGATTTATGCTCAGGCAGAGGGTTGGCAGACTCTGATCTATTCGCTCTGTGTGACGGATAGCATCTATTGGAATGCCGTTGATTTTACCAAAGCCCTGACCATGTGGCTGAGCATGGTGCTGGCCATGATGGTCCCGACCCTGCTGCCGCTGTTTTCAAACAGTGTCCGGGCACCGCTCCCGTTCAGGCAAACCGGCACCTTTGTCAGCGGATATCTGCTGGCTTGGACCAGTTTCTGCCTTGCCGCAGTTGCCGTTCAGTGGTCCATGCGGTCCAGTCTTCTGATCGACGAAAGTTTTGTTTCAGTCACACCGGTACTGAACGGACTGATTTTGATTGCTGCGGGCCTCTATCAGGTTTCAGCCCAAAAGCGTCATCACCTGAAAGCTTGCAGGCTGTCATTGAAACGACATCGCAGAAAACAGCCTGACCATGCGCTATTGAAGGAAGGTCTTTCCTATGGTGCCCGGTGCATCGGATGCTGCTGGCCCCTTATGGCGACCATGTTCGTATTCGGCCTGATGAACATCATCGCCATGGCAGCGCTGACACTGGTAATGGTGAGCGAGAAAATCATCTCCAGATCTTACACCGTCCTCAAACTGACTTCCTGCCTGTTGATCGGTACTGGCGTGCTGGCGATCATCAGTGTTGTTTGAGGCGGCGCGACCGAGTTGTCGAATGGCGCATTTTTATCGCAGAACTAAATCCAGCGTACGGCTGCTGCAGAATTACTGCGACCACTCAATTACCGTTTGCATTACTCGGTTACGAAACCACTGTTCCAAGTCACCCGGTCAACTTCGTGTCTGTCGATATAAAACCCTTCTCTTAGGTTGTTTTCGTTTGTACAGAGCTCTGGCAAGTCTCGGAATCCGGGCTGCTGTTTCAACTGCGTCATCGCCGACTCCGCGCGCTCTCTAGTGGAATAAACACTGCACAGTTTCACATCTTCACGGTCTTCTTCTAAAATGTGAAGGTGGTGAAGCGTATAGACGGTCTGCATTACTCACTCCTTGAAAAAAATGACTCTGCCGGTGATTTCGCGAGCTATTGAGCGATTTCAGCCATCGTTATCAGGCCCGCTCTTCGCCATCGCGTCCACATACTGTTCTTCAGAGTCAAAGACCATATAGTCTGTGACCTGATCCCAGGCGACGGCGCAGGGGCGTCTCTCTGCCCAGTCATTGCTTGTGGTTCCTTTGGGAATTTCGCCAATGACAAACAGCCTGCCATGTTGCCATTCAAAACGAAGGAATCTGACAGCCAGGACATCATCACTTTGACCAAAGGACACGATCTTGCCCGTAAAACCCAGATCGTCAATTTCATTCATATCTGCTGTCATTGGTACCACCAGTTCTCGCTTTCTCCAGGGCCTTTCAGTAGATCGAGATGAGTTGCTGATCAGCTAACTGTTCCATCCCGAGCAGCCGTGATCACGTCCCCTTGAGATCATAGCCCGGCGCGACCTGCTCCTATTCACCGGTTCGGTCAGCGCAATCGAAGACACATTGCCTATTCCTGATGCCATGTAAAGACCGTTTCCGGGACAGAAATGCATCTTATGGAAAGTACGAAAGCAAGAGGAACTGCGATGCTAACGCGCTGATTTATCTCGCATCGACAGTGGCGCGCATGTCTATCGAGTGCCTCCACCGAACTTTCCCGCTACGCACGATCCGGTCTGCGCTCTCTCCCGGCGCCGACAGTCAACTCAATCCCCAATAGTATCAAAAACTAACCTATATACGAAAATACTGCCTTCTTGCGAAATAATACTACCTGCATATCTTCGCCATGATGTCGAATGGGATGATGGGTGAGAAGAAACTTGCACCGGCTTAAGGCTCTGATTTCCCGTTCGATCTCGTGAACAAACCAATTGAACGCGGTTCAAATGAAAGAGATCAGATTATGTTGCTTGAAGGAAAAAATGCTGTTGTGTTTGGCGCAGCGGGCTATCTTGGGCGTCATGTCATGGCGCGTTTTGAAGCAGAGGGAGCGACGGTATTCGGCTCCACGGTACGTCAAAAAGCTGAAGGCACGGCTCAGGTCAACGCTCGGTTGGCGGAAGTCGATGCGACAGATGAGTTGGCAGTCGATGCCTATCTAGACAGGATCGAGGCGGAAGCGGGTTCCATTGACATCGTGGTCAATATGTCAGGAGTAGAGCCGGGAAAATATCGTCATGGCAAACCGGCGTCGGAAGTTTCGCTCGAACAATTCCTGATGCCGTTGGAAGTTGACACGGCTTCACAGTTCATCACGGCGAAATCGGCGTTTCGACACATGGCGAAGCGAGGATACGGGATCATCATCCTGAACACCTCGACACTGGCAAAGGTGGGCTCGCCCTGGTCACCGGCACTTTCCGCCTCTCATGCTGCAACGGAAGGATTGATGCGTTCCCTGGCCCACGAGTATGGCCCGGCGGGTGTCCGCGTTCTTGGTGTCCGCTCCGAAGCAATGCCGGATTCCCCGACCATCGACTACACGTTCTCAACGATGGGTGCGAATATGGGTCTGAGTTTTGATGAGATGAAAACCTTCATCGAGCAAAACAAAACTGCCCTGAAGAAACTGCCACTGGCAAAAGACACGGCCGCCGTTTTTGCCTTTGCCGCCTCGGATATGGCGGCTTTCATGGCGGGCACCATGCTCAACAATTCGGCAGGCCATATCGTCGATTAAAGTACCCTTGGGCGGGCATGAACTGAGGGTCTGGCGCAAATGTTTTCGACGCGTATCCTTATTGTACCGGTGATCCAACCTTTACAGGATGCGCTCTAGGTGTCCGCCCTCAGCCACCAGTTATGCATGGCGTGGAACATCTCTTCCAGATCCAATGCGCGCTGTGTGGCCGTGTACTCCACTTTTGGCGGCACCTCGGCATACACTTTCCGGTCAATCAGCCCGTCCCTTTCCAGGGCCCTGAGCTGGTTGGTCAGCATGGTCTGCGTTACGCCGGGAATCATCCGGCGCAGCTCGTTGAACCGCCGGGTTCCCTTGAAAATCAGGATCTGCAGGATGATGAGTTTCCATTTCCCGCCGATCAGCTTGGCGATATCCGGCATCGGACACATGTCGGCCAGTTCCGGATGTTGAACTAACGCCTCTGCTTCGGATTTTGCCGCCATTACAAATCTGCCTTTAGTATCATTTTTCATACTATATCCAAAAAAGTTGCCTTCTTGCAAGAACATACTAAGGAGTTATCTCTGCTGGTGCGAGGTGGCGTTACCGTTTGTGCGCCACCCAACCGGAGAATTGAAAATGACCAAAATCTACTGGCTAGCCGGCACCGGTGCCTTTGTGATCACCGCCTGTTTTGCCGTGTTGTGGCACGTCGTTCTGTTTGAACAACAGTTTCTGACGCTTGGTGTGTTCACGCGCATGGACGAACCGATTTACCCCTTCGGCCTGGCCGCCTGGGTGCTGGAAAGCATCGCGATCGTGTTGATCTACTTTCGCACGGACTGGCGCAACAATACGATGTTCGAAGCACTCAAGATCGCGTGGCTTGTCGGGGCATATTCGGCCGCCTCTGCATTGTTCGGCATGGCGGCCAAGGTCCGGATCGTTGATCTGACCCTGTGGTTTGGGCTGACCGGCGGATTTATCGCCCTGCACACCAGTTTTCTGGGCATCTGGCTGAATCGGGTGTCAAGAAAATTCGCTCATCAGTGAAACAGGGGAGCAGTCTGCAAGACCTTGAGAAATTCTCGCGATGATTGGATTGCGTGAGTTGCCCCAGGTCGTGGTTTTTCCCCGTATCCTTGTCGCAAAGGCGCTTCAACTTTTCCTGGATACGTTTTGGCTGCTCCCCTGCCCTCAGGCAGCGGCAAGCAATACCTTTTGCCGCGCGCAGGCTGCCGTGCGATGGGCAAAGGCCGCGCGATAGTTTTCATCCTGATAAAGGTCCAGAAAGGCCTGCAGGTTCGGATAGGAGCCGATGGCTACCAGATCCCACTCCTCGCTCGCTCCGATAAACGTTGCCTCGAACGGTGCGACCAGAAGAAACCGGCCGCCTATGCGCTGCATGGTGGGAATGCTCACCGCAGCGTAGAGATCGAATGCCTCGCTGCCTGACAGCGCCTGACCATCACCCTGATAGTGAGCCCTTTCATTGAATTTGAAAAAGTTGATCAGCGTCAGTGGCTGCGCAGGATCGCGGTTCAAGATCGCTGACCATTGATCCGCGCCGGGTGCGGCCCCGTCCGATCCATCGCCATACCAATCAACAAACCGATCCACCGAATTTGTCATATTCATTTTTGTCGTCTCCATTCTTGTCACTCCAAAGCGCGCGACTCCTCTGGCCGTTTCGCGACGCAGGTATCGTTCCAAACGGTCAAAGGATTGGGTCAGGAATTCTTCCCGGCCACAGAAGGAGCCGGATACGCGCACGGTTTGTTCGGCCATTTCAATCGCCGGCGAAGGGTTTGCCGGTGCCGGTATCGAGATACGCTTTGAGGCTGTCGACAAAGAACATGTCCCAGCCCGCTTCACATATGTCGTAGCAGAGTAAATCGGGCGTCAGGCCCTGGTGCTCAAAGTGGATCTCGGTACCACCTTCGGCTTCTTTCAGTTCCCACAGAGCGCGGGTTCCAAGCCACTCGGTCTCAATTTCCTTGGGCTTTCCCTCATGGATATGCAGGGCTTCGACGCATTCAAGTTCGACATGGTTCGGCTCAAGTACAATTGCCTTGAAGGACCAGAACCCCATCTTGCCTGTAAACCCGAATTTGGCGACATCACCCACCTTTTCGATCATACCAGCATCACTGGTCCACCATTTCCGAAACCCGGTGGTCAAGGCGGCATGGGCGGCGCTCAAGGGGGCCGTGACATGTATGGTTCTGGAATAACTGTTCTGTTTCATGGGACTATTTCCTTTTGAGTAGTTTCAATTCCAATGCGGAGGAACGGTGCGCGCATAGCCGGGCAGCGCCTGCACGCGATCCCGCCAGCGGGCAATGTTCGGCCAATCGGTGTCGAAGGATGCAAACCCCTGGGCCGCCATCGAATTCGGCTTTGTCTGAATGGCTCGCATGATCCGGCCAATATCCGGATAGGCAACGGCATCCGCGCCAGTCGGGTCGCTGCCACATAGAAACTTTTGATCCTGCAAGGTTTCTTCAAGTGCCAGCAACTCGGCATTCAATAAGTGCGTCGCTTCATCGAGAGTTGAAATACCCCCATCCTGTATCTTCGGAGACCCGTCAGTGCCGTTGAAGACAGGAAAGACGACGGCGTTTGTCGCCTGTAGCAGATAATCGCTGAACCGGACGGCAGTTGCCCAGACCGACCGGAGTTCCCGGACTGTTTCCCCAAACAGAGGTCTTTGAGGAAACTGCTGATCGAGCCATCCCAATATGGCGAGCGACTCCCGACGATAGATGCCCTCATATTCAAGAACGGGCACGCGCCCGTGCGGGTTCTTGCGCAGAAAGGCGTCCTGTCGCTGCTCCCTCTCAGACCCGCGCAAATAGTTGAGCTTATAGTCGAGCCGCTTGATTTCCAGTCCGAGCAACACGCGCCAACCCATTGGGGAGCCGCTGATATTATGGACGGTGATTGTCATGATTGACCTCGCGTGCGGGATTTCTCCAGGGGCATCACAGGCTGCTCCACCCCCCGTCGAGGGTGATTGTTTCGCCGGTCATGTAGGCAGCGCCGTCTGATGCCAGAAACAGAACCGCATCGGCGATTTCTTCAGCCTGGCCGATCCGTCCCATGGGAATCGTGGTCCTGAGGTGATCCATCAGACCGTCGAGTTCCTGGGCGTTCATGCCCAGCTTGCCCATGCTTGGTGTCTCAACTGGGCCCGGTGCGACGGCGTTTACCCGAATGCCTCTGGGCATCAGTTCGGCGGCAAATGTGCGGGTCAGAGAAATCAGCCCGGCCTTGGTCGCCGAATAGACGCTGGTTGTCGGTATGCCCATGCCGGCAAGATTTGAGGCGTTGACGACGATTCTCGCGCCGTCGGATAGCAATGGGATCAGCTTTTGTAGTGTGAAGAACGGCCCCTTCAGATTGGTGCGATACAGGTGATCAAACTGCTCTTCGGTCACCGCATCGATCGGAGCGGGAAGCGTGACACCCGCATTGAGAAACACAATGTCCAGTGAGCCGAACGTTTCGGATATCTGACGGGCCATGGTGTCAATTTGGCCGAGATCGGTCTGATCGGCCTGAAGCGCCAGCGTTTCTGAACCAAGCAGTGTGCCTGCCTGGGACAACCGATCGCTATTCTGGCCCGTAATTGCCAGAAGAGCGCCCTCCTTCTGAAAGGTTTTAGCCGTTGCCAAGCCAATGCCGGTTGTTCCGCCGGTAATCAGCGCCGTTTTATTCTGCAGTTTTCCCATTCAGGGGCTCCGTTCAATTCAGTGTCGAACCGTTCAAAACCACAGATAAAACCGGCAGTATCTTTAGACAAGAAGGCAGAATATTCGGCGATAGTATGCATTTTGATACTGTGTTCGCACAGTAGGAGGAACCAGACTGAATCAGAAATAGTTGCGTCTTTGTATGGACTTACGACGCCCTTACCTTCTGAAAAAAGGTAAAGGAGACACAATGAACATCACACTGTCGAAGATCAGCGGTTCACCGCGCGGCTGGCGCGTTCTGGAAAACGGCGGTGTGGATATCAAGGGGTGCGTTGTTACGTGCTCGCCTTCACGAGTGCATCCAAAAACCGGCTGATCGCAGGGTTGTTCGGCATGCTGCCCCGATAGATGGCACCCAGCGGGCGTTTGAACTGCGGATGTTCGTACGGCAGGAACGTCAGACGGTCTTCAAGATAAGGCTCCGTGGTCAGCACAGGCATCGTCGTGATCAGATCGGTCTGTGCGACGATCTCCAGCGCAGAGCGGATTGAATCCGTTTCGCAGGCGATGTGGATTTCTCGCACACCGGCAGCCAGCATGGCCGTTTCCGTTTGGCGCCTCAGAAGACTGCCTTTGGAGTGCGCGAGCCACGAAACGGCCTCGAGGTCAGTTTCCGTAATGACATTTTTCTGAGACAGCGGATGATTGACCCTGCACAGGATGCCGACCCGATCTTCCACCAGCGGCCGGAACTCCAGGCCCTGGGATTGTTCTGCCAAACTGAGAGGTGCGATGACCAGATCGATCTGACCACGCTCAAGCATCGATCGCAGCTCATGAACCAGACCCGAACGCAACTCGACGATACATCCGGGATTATCGTTGATGAAATCGGCCAGAACCTTTGAAATGAACCGCCCGGCGACAATTGGCGGCGCACCCAGCCGCAATTCGCCTGCCTGTCCGGATGCAGCCTGATCAGCGTGAGCAGACGCCTGATCTTCTGCGACGCGAATGGCCAGACCGCTTTTGGCCAGACGCAGCGCTATGGCGTTTGGGAGCGAACGCCGTCCGTCCCGCAGGAAGAGAACAGTCCCCATTCTTTCTTCAAGCAACTTCATATTACGACTCAGTGCGGGTTGTGTCAGTCCCAGCCGATCTGCCGCCAATTGAAACGATCCAGCCTCAACAATGACGGAGAGTTGTGCCAGATGGCGCGGATCCAGTTTCATATCAAATTGCTATATGAGTTACTCATTATTCAATTATACGCGATGGAAATTGTAGTGCTAGAGTTTTTCTCACCTTGGAGGGAGGACTAATGTTGAAACTTACAAAACTGATCGCCCCGTCGATCGCCGCCGCTGTTGTGTTGTCGGCGCCGACCATCGCTGCAGCACAGATACACAAGGGTGAGACCGCAGGTGTCGGCGACCCGGTGCACACCATGTTTGTTGCTTTTGCCAATCAGGCTGGCAAGGCAGGTGTGGAAATACAGGTGAATGCCGGTCAGACGCTGACAAAGTCGATGCTCAAGGGCGCCAAAGGCGATATCGCCTTTTTCTCCTCTGTGCCGTCACTGGCAAATCTGATGGCCGACAAAAAGCGGATGTACGAAAAGATCGAAGCAGCACCGGAACTTGCGAAGAACCTCCGTGCAATTCTCGGGTTCAAGGCAGGGGCATATCATCCGGTTACATTGGCGGGCTCGGGCATCGAAGACTGGACGGATATCAAAGGCAAAACCGTCTTTACCGGACCGCCCGCCGGTTCCGCCTCCGCCACGTCGGAAGCCCTTATCAAGATCATCACCGGGTATGAAGCCGGCAAGGATTATGATGCGGTTCGGTTGAGCTGGGGCGAAGGATTTGCAGCCCTTTCGGACGGCAAGATTGACATGATGATCCGTCCTGCCGAAATCGGCTCCGCCAAGATTGAGCAATTTGGCCTGTCCGGTGAATTCCGGGTCTTGTCGATCCCGGATGACGTGCGGGACAGCGAGGAGATGAAAAAGCTGTTCGGACGCCCCGGGCGCGGCATGGCCACCTTTGATGGTGGAGTCTACAAGGGACAATTGACCGAAGGGGATATTACGGCGCTTGGCTTCTTCCAGATGATTGGGACGCATGCCGGTGTGCCTGACGATGTCATTTACACAGCCACGAAGGCTTTTTGGGACAACATTTCCGACGTCCAGAAGACGGCATTTTTTCTGAAGGAAGTGAACAAGGACAGCGCGTTCACCTCGATCAATGTGCCTCTACATCCCGGAGCACTGCGATACTACGAAGAAGCGGGATTTGAAATTCCCGCAGAATTGCGCCCCTAGTTCGGGCTGGTTCCATGCGCTGGGCCTCTCGTTGGCCCAGCCTCCTTGCAGCTTAACCCGAAATGAGGTCGCCATGACCGGCTTGGCACTATCGTCCGGCGGCACGTCCCGTCTGTTCAATATCCTGTTCGTTGTTTCCTGCACTATACTGGGCGTTCTGGCGATCTACAGCTCGGGCCTGGGACTGTTGGACCCGAAACTGCACAGGGCGCTTGGTTTTGCGTTGGCGCTTGTTGTGGGTGTGGTTGTTTCGCGCAGAAACCGCGAAAGCCGGAATCCCGAAGGCGTACCATATGCGGGCGCAAACCTGATCATCGACGTCGCGCTGATCGGCTTCGGTTTCTGGGCAATCTGGTCGTTCTTCTTTGTCCAGACCCAGATGGAGGAAGCCCTTTATGACGTGACCAACGCCGATGCCTGGCCCGCCATCGCCGGGCTTGTGGTCTTTCTGGAGCTGTGTCGCCGTCTATGGGGATACGGTCTTTTCGTCGTTGGTGCCCTTGCCGTCATCTATCTGCTGTTTGGACAGAACTCACCGGGCATCATGGCCCATACCGGTTTTACACTGACAGAAGTGTCCGAAGCGCTGTGGTATAATACGAACAAGGGCGTGTTTGGCTCGATCACCAATATCGTTCTCTCCACTGTGTTTATCTTCATCATATTCGGCACGTTGCTTGAAGGCACCGGCGCCGGAGCCACACTGTTGAAATTCGCGTTTCTGGCAACCCGGAGAACACGCGGCGGACCGGCCCATGCGGCCATTCTCGCTTCATCGGCCTTCGGCACCATGTCCGGCTCCACAGTGGCCAACATTGTCGGCACCGGCACCTTCACCATTCCGATGATCAAGAAACGGGGTTTCTCTCCCACGTTTGCCGCCGGTATCGAGGCCACGGCTTCTTCCGGTGGCCAGATCATGCCGCCGATAATGGGCGCAGCCGCCCTTGTAATGGCCGATATTACAGGTGTGGGCTATCTCAACATCATCATCGCCGCCCTGCTCCCGGCCCTGTTCTATTATTTCAGCCTGTTCTCCGCCGTAACCGTTGAGGCGCGTCGCCAGGGCATAGAAGTCCAGAAGCTGAGTGTAGATGACAAGATCACCCGCATTGACTGGATCAATTCGGTGCTGTTCATCGGTCCTATCCTGACTGTGATTGCCTCGTTGATTCTCGGTCTTTCGACGTCAAAGGCTGGTTTCTATGCCGTTGTCGTTGTGGTTGTCTTGTCGGTCATAAACCCCGAAGTACGGCGTAACCCGATGCGGGTTTGGAACAGTTTTCTTGAAGGATGCAAATCCGGAGCAACCCTGCTGATTGCCATTGCCGCCATCGGCATATTGGTGGGCTCACTGGATTCAACCGGTCTGGGACTGAAGCTCGCCAACGTTATTGCCAGTGTGCGCGGTGAAAGTCTGTTCTCCGCCCTGTTTGTCGCCATGATCGGTGCCCTGGTTCTGGGAATGGGCATGCCCACCCTGCCGGCCTATCTGATCATCATTCTGGTCATGGGTCCGGCGATCCAGGCGCTGGGCGTGACGATGCTGACCGCCCATATGTTCGTCTTTTATTATGGCGTCGCCTCTTCCCTGACGCCGCCTGTCGCCATTGCCGCTTACGCTGCAGCCCCGATCGCTCAGGCGAACCCCTTGATGACGTCATTGATGGCCTTCCGGCTCGGTATGTCCAAGTTCATCATTCCCTTCATATTCGCCTTTTATCCAACGATCCTGATCGTTGAAGAATTTGATCTGCTTCCGTTCATCTGGATCATTTTACGCACATGCTTCTGTATCTGGCTGTTCTCTTCCGCTCTGTCCGCCTTCGACCGGACCAGACTGACTATCCCTGAGATCGGCCTCAGGTTTGCGGCGGCTTTTGCCTGCCTTGCTCTTGATCCGATGATCTATCTGCCAGCCATCGCCGCAGGCATCGCCTTGATTTTTGTCGACGTCAGACGGTCCCGAAACGCCCAGCACCTGAAGGGAGTTGCCCCATGAGCAAACGTCCCAATTTCCTTTTCATTGTTACTGATCAGCACCGGGCGGATCATTTGGGATGCTATGGCAACCCGATTGTAAGGACGCCCAATATCGACAGCCTGTGCACCGGCGGCACGCGTTTTGACCGCTTCTATGTCGCCAATCCGGTCTGCATGCCCAATCGTGCCTCGATCATGACGGGCCGCATGTGCTCCTCTCACGGAGCACGGCATAACGGCATACCGCTCTCCCGCAATCACACCACCTTTGTCGAACTGTTGAACGACGCGGGCTACCAAACAGGCCTGATCGGCAAATCGCACCTGCAAAGCTTTACCGGCCTGCCCGCCACCAACACCTTCAAGGCACGGGACGGGATGCGCGCACCGTCCCCTCATTTACAGGATGCCTACAAGAATAATCGCCATTCTACCGACTATGATCTGGAGAATGTGACCCAGTGGAACAATCCGCTTGCCGACCGGCTGCAAGGCGATTTTTACGGATTTGATCATGTCGAGATCGCTGCAGACCATGGGGATCAGGCATCGGGTGATTACCTGTTGTGGGCCCGCACACAGCATCCGGATTTCGACAACCTGGTGGGACCGGAAAACGCCCTGCCGGACAATCGCATCCATGCCCCCCAGGCCTGGCGGACGGCGGTGCCTGAAGCACTCTATTCGACCAGTTGGATCGCTGACCGGACGGAGGCATGGCTAAGTGAGCAGCTAAACGATGATGCTCCCTTTTACCTGCAAATGTCTTTTCCCGATCCCCACCATCCGTTTACGCCGCCCGGTAAATACTGGGACATGTACGATCCCGCCGACATCGAATTACCGGCCTCATTCGGCAAAGGCGATCTTGCGCCAATCCGCGCCATGCGCGAGGCGATGGAGCAAGGCACAGATCCACGCGACAACCAGAACCCGTTTGCCGTCACCGAAGAGGAAGCGCGCGGGATCATTGCGCTGACCTATGGCATGATCACCATGATTGACGACGCCATTGGCCGTGTATTGCGGAGGCTGGAAACGCTCGGCCTGGCAGAAAATACGGTGGTCATATTCACCTCGGATCACGGCGACTACATGGGCGACCACGGCCTGATGCTGAAACTGCTGCTGCATTACCAGAGCATCATAAGAGTGCCCTTCATCTGGCATGATCCCCAGGCTGACGCGCGGGCTGTAACCAGCAGCGCGCTCGCATCATCAATCGATATCTCCGCCACCATCCTTCAGCGGGCCGGTATCCAGCCCTACAACGGCTTGCAGGGACGTGACCTCTTTGGCACGGAAGCCCCCGAAGCCGTGATCGTCGAGGAAGACAGCCAGCGCACGATGACCGGTTTTGATCGCCCACAGCGCGTGAGGACCGTCGTTACCGATCGATACCGCATGTCCCTCCGGGAAGGCGAGGATTGGTCGGAACTCTATGACCTTCAAAATGATCCGCAAGAAATGATAAATCTTTATGAGGATCCCGGTCATACTCAAATCCGACACGGGCTGACCGACGTGATGCTCCGCCGGATGATTGCCCTGCAAGACCGGGCTCCCCTTCCCGCCTATCGCGCTTAAATAGCCGTTCAATCTACACCCCGACCGTCCGCGCCAGATGGAATATCGCCAGCACGGTTTTCGCATCGCGCATTTCGCCCTGCCCGACCCGGGTGAGGGCTTCATCGAGCGGCATGTGGATGACCTCGATGTCTTCGCATTCGGTATTGTTACCCCCGCCGGCGGATTTTCTGTCGGACTGGCTGTAGTGACCGGTGAAGAAGGCGAGATATTCAGTGACCGAGCCGGGGCTCATGAAGAGATCAAACAGCGGGATCAGGTCACGCACCTGAAAGCCGGTTTCCTCTTCCAACTCCAGGTGCATGCGGGTGCGGGCCTCCGCCCCTTCAAGCAGCCCCGCCGGTGTTTCGATCAGAAAGCCCGGTTCGTCGGCGAGATAGACCGGCAGGCGGAACTGGCGCGTCAGAAGGATCGTCTTTTCGTCCGGGTCATATAGCAGGCAGGTCGCTCCGTGGCCGCGGTCATACGCTTCCCGCGTCACTTCCCGCCAGTCTCCCGCCCGGGTTTTCATCCGGTAGCGGTATTTGGTCAGGGTTCCCCAGTCATCCGCCAGGAGGGATGTTTCCAGCGGTTCAACCCGGTCTGATGCACGCATGTTTGTCTCCCGACCCAATTCGTGTATAAATGAGAAATAACGTGCAACTTCGTGCAACGTCAAGAGCCAGTCAGGCGATACGCACATGCTGACAGATGAACGAAAAAATCACCTGCTGAAAAAGCTGCAGCGCTCGGGCCGTCTTGTCGCCAAGGACGAGAGCCGTAACCTTGGATTATCCGAAGACACGATCCGCCGGGATTTGAGAGAAATGGCCGCAGGCGGAAAATTGAAACGCGTCCATGGCGGTGCCGTCCCGATCTCTCAAGACGCACTCACCTATCCGCAACGGCTGCCGGTTGCCTCGCCGGAAAAGATCCGGATCGGAGAGCGCGCCGCTGGTCTGATCGAGCCGGGTCAGGTCGTGTTTATCGATGGCGGCACCACCGCGCGCCAGATGGCCCGGCATCTGCCCTTGGACCTTTCCGCCACGATCATCACGCACAGCCCGAGCATTGCGATGGAGTTGCTCGCGCACGAGAACCTGACGGTGGAGCTGATCGGCGGACGGCTGTTTCGCCACTCAGTGATCGCCATGGGCGCTGAAGCGATGCACCAGCTCGACCGCACCCTTCCCGATGCCTGTTTCATTGGCGTGACCGGTGCGCATCCGGAACACGGCCTTACCACCGGTGACAGCGAAGAAGCACAGATGAAGCATCGGATAATCGAACGATCAGGCGAATCCACCATCCTGCTGTCGCCGGAAAAAATTTGTGCTGTCTCACCCTACCGCGTTGCGGAGTGGCCCCTGATCGATCGCATCGTGACGCATGATTTGCCGAACGACTTCCGGCAAGGACTTGCTGCGCACCAATGCGAGATTTTAGACGTCGGTTAGAGTTTTTCCTGCCAGCCAGTTCAAACTCCAGAGGAACGTATCGATGACGGAGCAGGCATGGTTGTCTCAGCGCATCATGCTGATACAGACATCATGATTGGCCCCGCCCACAAGACAATCACTCAAATTGAAGCGGGACTCAGCTTTCCCGCCAGCGTCGATATCGTTTGGTCAGCTTCTTCATTTTGATCTGGTTCAGAATGAGCGTTAGAAACGGGCTGCCACCGCGAGAGGGGGATTTCCCGGCCGAAAGGCGTTCCAGCTGTTTGTATGCCAGCATCATCGTCGCCAAACCCGCCATTCTCTTGTTCTTCCACGTAACGACCGGGAGGTTGATATCCGGCGTCTTTCCCGCGCGCCAGTTGTTGGGCAGATCGGGCTCGTAAGCCATCGCGCTTGCCATTCCCAGGACGGCGACTCCGATACCACCTGCCTGGTTGACCAGCGCATCTTCAGCCACCTTGCGGCGACGAATGCCACCTGTCACCATGATTGGCATCTTTGCAATCGCGGCAATTTCCCGGGCGAAGTCGACGAAATAGGCTTCTCTGCGTCCTGTGCTGCTACCGTCTTCGCTTCGCCCCTGCATGGCCGGGCTTTCGTAGGATCCACCCGACAATTCGACCAAATCAACCGACATGGTACCCAGCTGTTCGACAACCCATTTTGCATCACTGGTGTCAAATCCGCCCTTTTGAAAATCGGCTGAGTTCAACTTGACTGCGACACAGAACTTATCCGAAACCTGCGCACGGACGGCCCGCACGGTCTCAAGCAGGAACCGGGCACGGTTTTCCAAAGACCCGCCCCACTCGTCGTCGCGGCGATTGGTCAGCGGCGACAGAAACTGATTGATCAGATACCCATGAGCTGCGTGAATCTGAACGCCGGAAAACCCGGCCTCCTCGGCCAGTTCCGCTGTTGTCGCAAATCTGCTGATGAGCGTCTGGATCTCGTCTGCACGCAGCGCTCTGGGTTGGCGGAAATTCTTGGAAAGACCTGGGATATCGACAGCGACATCCGATGCCGAGACCGCTTCTTCACCTAACATGGCATAGGTTTGCCTGCCCGGATGATTGATCTGCATCCAGAACTGCCCCCCGCCCGCGCGCCCTGCCTGGGCCCAGAACATGAAGGGGGTCAGGTCAGTCCCCTGCTGAAGCACAACGCTGGCCGGGCCGGACATGGCATCGGGAGAAACCATCACGTTGCCGGTTATCAGAAGGCCGGCACCCCCTTCCGCCCAACGGCGATAGAGGGTATGCAATCTGATATCGGGCAGCTGGCCAGCGGCGGCCAGACTTTCTTCAGTCGCGGCTTTGGCAAGACGATTTTTGAGGATTGAACCATTTGGTAAAGTGAGCGGTTCAAAAAGTGGGGATGTACTCATGCTGGGGTCCTTGTGTCTGGGAACCCAGCTGATATAAACCTTCGACAATGGTTTAAGGTCAAGTGCTATGAAAATCGGTCAACTGGCAGAGACAACAGGTGTCTCCACATCCCGTATTCGCTTCTATGAAAAGCACGGCCTGATGCCGCTGCCAACAAGACTGGAAAACGGCTATCGGGATTATCCTGAAGAAATGATCTCACGGTTGAGAACGATCACCATGAGCAAGGCTCTGGGTTTCACTCTCTCCGAAATTCGACGCATTCTGCCTGATGATCCGAACGATCTGATCGCACGCAGCGATGTTATGGCCAATCTCGAAACGAAACTCACCGACATTGATCAGCAGATCAAGGATCTCAAGGCGATGCGCGGCAAAGTGAAAGAAATGATCGCCTATTTTCAAGACCCGAATTCGGCAAGTTGCTGAATTTTAGAAGAAAAACGACTCTTCGCCCTGTCAGGGTGTGATCAGCTGCCGTTCAAACACTTCCACAATTGTTGTGACTTCGGCTTCGGTCAGCCGTCCATGGCCGGAGAGAAATTTCGCGATATCCCGGTCTGAGTAGCGGCCAACAAGAACACCGTCGCGGACGATCAATTGTCCTCGCGCGAGCTCAACAGCACTGTCGTGACAGTTGATGCATTTATCACGATACACGCGTCCGGATTTCAGGATGTTTTCCAGATGCCTGATCAGAATGCCGCTCTCTTCTGCGGTCAGTTTGCCATGTCCGGCTTCAAGCAGATCGCTCAGCAGCCGGGCTGACTGTTTTCCCACCAGACCATTCTCCGTGGCTACAGTGGATTCAAAAGCGAAATCACCAGCATGCGCCGCGTGACAACCACCGCAATTCTGTTCGTAGATCTGGTGAGGGTCCGACTGTTGGGCTACAGCAATGCCAACTGTCCAGACAAAGACAGTAATCAACAGAAACATTTTGAAGATGTGGCGCATGATTGAACCAATTTCGGTAAGATTCCGGGTGGGGCGTCTGCCTTTTCGGCCTGCCCAGCATCATACGCCGGATGAGCTGACATCGCCTTGACGAGGATCACGTGAGAAGTCGATTTCCGGATCATCTACACCGGTGATCTCCTCGCTGACGCGGATGCAGCGAACGCCCTTCGATGAAACGTAACAGTATCTTCCACTGTCACAGCGTCAGCATCATGAAGACGCTTTCAACGTCTTCCTTGTACGCTCCAAAGGGCGGACAGTAGGAAAAGTCGAACGCCTCGTAGAGACCTCGTGCAGCAGCGGAGGCCTCGCGGCTGCCGGTTTCAAGATAAAGTGCGCTCAGGCCCAACTGCCGGGCTTCAGAGATAATGTGCTCAAGAAGCTTTGCGCCCACGCCCAACCCCCGAGCCTCTTCCATGACATGCATGGATTTCAGCTCGCCCGTGGTTTGGTCCAGCTTTTTGAGCCCGGCAATGCCGAGGCGCCGGCCATCAAGCCGGGCAGCAAATAAAATGATCTCTTCAACTTGAAGCCCCTCGGCGGTCAGGTGGTGATTGCTGTCGGCGGGATAGTGCGCATCTCCGTGGGCGTTGTGGGCCTCAATGATACGCCTTACTTCAGGATTTGCGGGATCATCGAGGCAAATTTCAATTTCTTCAGCCATTGTGAGGCCAACTCTTTTTCGATTGGAACACGCACGTCGGCGTGTCCCGGAATGATTGAAACATCTTTTTTAAAAGGATTCGCGGCAAATCAAAGGCTTGGTACCGATTAGCGATTCAACAATCAAAAACATGCTCTCAGGGAATCAGAACCGCCGCTCCCTGAATGCGCCCTTCTCTCAGGTCATCCAGTGCATTGTTCGCCTTTTCAAGCGGATAAAGCGTGATGTTGGTTTTCACGCCTGCTTCCGGCGCGATTTTCAGGAATTCATGTGCATCTTCACGGGTGAGATTGGCGACCGACAGGACCTGCCGTTCCTCCCACAGGATCTGGTAGGGAAACGAAGGAATGTCGCTCATGTGAATGCCGCCGCAGACGACCCGACCACCCTTTTTCACCGCCGTTAGCGCCAGGGGCACGAGATCACCCACCGGTGCAAACAGGATTGCTGCGTCGAGATCTTGCGGCGGTTTTTCGTTGGAAGAACCGACCCAGACCGCGCCCAGCGATCTTGCATGGGCCTGCGCGTCGGTATCGCCCGTCCGCGTGAACGCATAGGCCTCCCGGCCCTGCCAACTGAGGACCTGGATCAGGATATGCGCCGCAGCACCAAAGCCGTATAGACCGATCCTTTTACCCTCACCAGCCATCTTCAATGACCGCCAGCCGATCAGACCCGCGCACATCAGCGGCGCTGCTGCGGCCGCATCCTCAAAGCCTTCCATCGGAAAGGCGAAGTCAGCGTCGGCGATAACATGCGAAGCAAAACCGCCATCGCGTGTATAGCCGGTAAAGTGCGGTTCATCGCATAGGTTTTCGGCTCCTGAGACACAATACTCACACTGACCGCAGGTATGGCCCAGCCACGGAATGCCGACACGTTGGCCTATCGCGAGCGAGGTGACACCCTGCCCGTTGGCAACGACCCGACCAACGATTTCATGGCCCGGCACCACCGGCAGGTTGGGCTCCTTCAGATCACCATCTACGACATGCAAATCCGTTCGACAGACCGCGCACGCCTCGACCTGAACGCTGATCTCTCCGGCGCCGGGAATAGGATCGGGCCGCTCTTCAAGTACCAACGGGGTTTGAGGTGCCGTGAGCACCATGGCTTTCATGACAGCTTTTCCCTTTATGTTGCCCTGCAATCAGATCATCTGAACGGACGTCAGGCAAGCGGTGCCTAATCGCCATCAACCGGTCACTATTGCTGAAGCACATAACTTCCCGGAGCGTCCTGAAGAGTAGGCAGATCGCTGTCATGCACCCCCATTTCCGGTGGGGCGGATTCTCCCGAAGACTGATCGGCCAACCACTGTTGCCACTCAGGCCACCATGACCCCTCCTGCACCGGTGTTTCGTTTTCCCAGCGTCTCGGGCCGATATAAGGGTCTCCGGCTTTTGCAGCGCTGACCCTGAACGTTCGGCCGCGATGTCCGGGTTCCGAAACGATGCCGGCATTGTGGCCGCCGCTGGTCAGAAGGAACGTGATGTCAGCGTCCGTCAGGAGATGAAACTTGTAGACAGAGCGCCACGGCGCAACATGATCGCGCTCAGTCCCGACCACGAACAGCGGCGCCCGGATATCGGAAACGGTGACCGGTCTGCGATCGACGATGTACCGTCCTTCGGCCAGGTCGTTGTTGAGGAACAGATGCCGAAGATATTCGGAGTGCATCTTGTAAGGCATCCGGGTTGCATCTGTATTCCATGCCATAAGATCGTTCATCTGGTTGCGTTCGCCGAGCAAATATTCCTGAACTATCTTGGACCAAATCAGGTCGTTGGAGCGGAGCAGTTGGAACGTTCCCGCCATCTGGTGAGTATCGAGAAAACCCTGTTCCCACATCATGTCTTCCAGAAACGCGATTTGCTCTTCATTGATGAACAGCGTCAGCTCACCCGCTTCTTCGAAGTCGATCTGTGTTGCAAGAAAGGTCAGCGACTTGAACCGGTCATCATCATCCCGTGCCATTGCCGCCGCTGCGATGGCCAGCAACGTGCCGCCAAGACAATATCCGACGCCGTGAACGTGCCGGTCCGGTACAATTCGGTTCACAGCCTCCAGCGCACTCATGATGCCAAGCTGTTGATAGTCGTCCATGGAAAGATCCCGATCGCCCGGATCCGGGTTCTTCCAGGAGATCATGAATACCGTATGCCCTCGGTCGACCAGGAACTTCACGAGCGAGTTTTGCTGAGAAAGATCAAGGATATAATACTTCATGATCCAGGCTGGCACGATCAGTAACGGCTCAGCTTTCACGGATTTTGTCGCCGGTTCGTACTGGATGAGTTCGATCAGCCGATTGCGAAAGACGACCTTGCCCGGGGTGGCAGCAACATCGTGGCCAACCGCAAAGTTCTCCGCACCCTCTGGCCGTTGCCCGGACAGGGTCCGTTCCAGATCTTCAACGTAGTTCTGAAAGCCGCGTATGAGATTCTGTCCGCCCTGCTCTGCGGTTTGTTTGAGCACCTTGGGATTGGTGAGGAGAAAGTTCGAGGGTGAGAAGACATCGAGCCATTGGCGGGCAGCAAATTCGACAACCCGTTCATGCTGCCCCGAAACGCCTTTAACACCCGTCGTTGCATTGTGCCACCACTGCTGCGACAGCAGAAACGACTGATAGATCAAGTCGAAAGGGAACTGCTTCCAGGTGTCATCCCTAAACCGCCGATCCTGGGGCAAGGGTTCGATACAACCGGCAGGATCGGTGCGGTGCATCGACCGGGAGAGAGCGAAATCTGAGAACTTCAGGCTTTTGCGGAATGCCTTGTCCATCAATTGCGCTCGTTTGCCCGACGCATAGGACAGACCCGTTGCCCAGTCCAGATAGGCCGATGTCAGTGCACGCGGCGACAGGCCAAGCGTAAAGCGTGACAGGGACGCACGCAGCGCCCGGTCCGTGAGGTCAAAAAAAGCTGTCGAACTGAAGGAATCCCGTTCCCAGTAATCATGAGCAGAGCATGGTTCAACGCCCGTTGGCGCGCTCCTGCCCTTTGTCGCCGCCCGGTTCTTCTCAAGTCTGGAAGCCCGTTTTTGACGGGTGCGCACAGGTGTATCCATTTTCTGCTCCTGCAAAAACCTTTCGCAGTGCTGACCGCACGGCCAACACTGCGTGAAACGACCTGTCTCGCGACAGGCTCAGGCGGCATTGGCTGCGACAAATTCCTTTTCGACCGTTTTCGCCTCTGCGCTAAGCTGCTCCACCGCATCCAGGGCAAATTTCGAGTTTATCGATGCCAACTTGCCCGCTTCACCGGAATACTCAACCACCGCCTCGCGCCAGAAATCCACGAAGGACGTTGCAGCTTCATTGGCATCGTCAGTCTGGGTGACGGAATCGACCAGCTTGATATCTTCCGCGATCCGTTTTTTCAGGAAATCAAGAATTTCAGTGTTGTAGCTCAAATAGGCATGAAGCATCTGCCCCTGCATCTTTGCTGCAGAGTAGAATAAGGTCGGGAAAGCCATTTCGGGAGAGAATGCGGGAAACGGACTTTTTGGCGCTGATTTCTTCCGCCCGTCGGTCTTCTTTGCGTTTTTCATGCTGTAGATTCCTTCCTGACTTGATCTGATGGATATTTGAGAGGGATCGTTCCTGTCCTGTGCGGTTTCGAAAACAGAGATTCAACGCAGGTTGATGATCGGCGTCCGGTATAAGCGGGACTGCTGCACCAGTCCGATCATCAACACATTCAAACGGCACTATGCGGCTTTGACAGAAATCGTTTTTTCCTTCTGTCGGGCCTCGGCGGTTTTGGGAATTTTTACTGAAAGAACACCTTGGGACAGCACTGCTTCAACGGCATCGACATCGACTCCTTCGGGTATCGGAAACGTGCGCTGAAAGGAACCGAAACGCCTCTCAGACAGATGATAGTCCTTTTTCCGTTCTTCCTTTTCCGCTTTCTTTTCACCCCTTATCGTCAGCATCCCGTTGGATAGTTTGATTTCGATATTGTCTTCCTTCAATCCAGGCAGTTCGGCCGTGATTTCGTAAGCCTCATCTTCTTCTATGAGGTCGATTTCCGGGACCAGACGCCAAGCCGATTGCGCAGGCCAGCCCAATTCGCGGCCCGGGCTCGACAAGTGAAATGGATGGCGCCAGTCGAAACGACCGAAATCTGAGAAAAGTCGGTCAACTTCGCGATGCAATGACTCAAAAGGTGACCATGATTCCTCTGAAGCCGTTACGGGTTTCGTTTCACGTTTGACATCAAGTTTTGCGGGTGTTTCAGCCATCTTCTGAACTCCAGTATTGAACACTAGTGAACATGAAATCCGACATAATGTGCCGCCGGGTTGACCGGTTTTTAGCGATGAAGCTCATCGCTCCAGAACCCCGGAGGAAAACTCGCCGGTCTCCATCACATGTAGGGTCACACACGCCTTTTCGCATTGATGATCGTCAATATTTGAAGCAATTTTTCAGGTAATCCCAATCGACCCGCAACCCTCATTTGCAGGTTGAAAAAGGCGGCCCGGAACGAAACGGCAGACAAAATCCGGGCCGCAAGTCAGTTTGAACGCTGCAGGCAAACAAGCAGCGCCTGGGAATTATGGGAAGCCAGATCACCCTCCGCATTAAGCGCCATCAACAAATTCAAACTATTTGAGCCTAATTGCGCTCACCGGCATCGCTCAGGGCAGAAATTCCAGTGTCACATTTTCCAGACCATCGCTCCCATCCACATCTCCAGCGACGGTGGCCAGCGCGACGTGGTCCAGAATTTCGAAATTTCTTGGATCCATAATCCGGATAACGCCTTTACGTTCAAGCGCATGAATATTCCGGCTGATCGTCTCGGGCGTCGTCCCGATATAGGCGGCAATGTCCCGTCTGCCGATTGGCAGCGTTACCATGATTTTTCCTGCCCGCTCACCATCGTCACACGTCATGTGAGGCGACCGTTTGGCCAGGATAAACAGGAAAGTTGCCACCCGTTGCAGCGTCGTGCGGCAATAGATCAGTGCGATCCATTCCCGCATTGCATCCAGTTCATCAAGGGTCGACAGCAACAGTTCGTGTTCAATTTCGGGATGGAGATGCAATATCTGTTCAAAATCCCGACGGTCGATCGAGCACAGCATCACATCCGTGGCTGCCTCGTAGGAAAAGCGGGAGTGTTTTTTGAAGGTCCGACCGAAAAAATCCGACGGAAACAGCAAGCCGACGATCTGATGACTGCCATCGGCAAAAGAGTTCGTGATCTTGACGATGCCGCTGACGACATTGCCCACCAGCACCGTCTCATCACCCTGATCGATGATGATACTGCCTTTTTCATAGATCTGCATGCGGGAGAGACGATTGAGTTCTTCAATGGCTTCGGGCGAAGCCGCTCTGCAAACCGCGCGGTTGCGTACAGCGCAGCTTTCGCACTTTACGCAATTGCGGTTTAAAATCAGGGTATTTTCCATTTCAGACTGATCCGAATACGCCCGCCGAATACTCCCGTTCGGAATCATCAGCGTTTCCAGTCTGATTTGTCAATTGATATCGATGGGATATCTTGCCGCACGGCCCCGTTGGTCAACACCGTGCTCAATCATTTTTCTCCAAGGAAGTAATGTAGGCGATGATGTTTTCGACCGTTTCCGGTGTCAGCATGAAGCCTAGCTGCGGCATGTTCGAGTGAAGCGGAGGGAACAGGATGCGTCCGTAAATATCTTCAGGGGAGCGATAGACGGCGATCGAGGCGAAACTCGGCGGGTGGAGCTTGAACGGTCCATCTGCTTCAACATTGTGGCATTCGATGCACAGTTGGCGTGCAACCTCTTCGCCAACAACGGCGTCCCCGGCTGCTGTGGCTGCTCCGCTCAATACGCTGAGTGCGAAACCGAAAATCAGGATAAATCGTACGACCGACATGATCTGTCTCCTGTTTGACTGTGGTCGAAACAGAAGACGTCACTCCGGTGCAATGCGCATTGACGGCCGTCAACAAATCCAAGATTAGCGCCTGAGCCTGCTATCGAACCCGGGTATCAGTGAGCAAACAGTATCGGCAAGTGCGGTTCGTGCAGCATATCCCTGGTGGTCCCGCCCAGCAGCCATTCCTGGATGCGGGAATGGCCATATCCGCCCATGACGATGAGACCGGCATCAACATCCGTCGCCCGTTCGCGAATGACTTCGGCCGCCGATCTCCCGCTGCTGGCAAGCAGCGACACCTGTACTTCCAGCTGATGCCGGGTCAGATATGTCGCCATGTCATCTCCCGGGCGCGGCCCACGGTCGGACCCGGGATCAACAATTGCCAGTTCAACGGCGCTTCCGGTTTTCATGAGCGGCAGTGCCATCATGAAGGCTCTTGCGGCTTGAGGACTTCCATCCCACGCAAAAACAGTGGGCGCTCCCTGCGGCAGTCGGTCCATGCCATCGGGCACCAGCAACACACCGCGACCGCTTTCAAAAAGAGGCCCATTAAACGCCTCGGTCAAGGCGGGGCGTGACAGCAGTTCCCGAGCCGGAATGAGGGTCAGGTCGCAGTAAAGAGCGTGACGCGCCATGGTTCGGAAAATCATGCCGAACTCCTTGCACTCGGGCAATACACTGGCGGAAATGCCGGAGGAGGTGGCCATCTTTTTGACCTGCGCAACACGCGTGTCGCAATCCTTCAAAACCCGATCATATTCGATGCTCCAGTAATTATCAGGAACAGCCGCATAGGTCGAAGACGCCGGTGGCGGCAAAATACCCATGACAATGATGTTCAGGTGCGCATCCATGTTTTGCGCAATGCTTATGATCGGATCGAGACGATCAGGCGTGTCATCAAGAAAATGGACGGTGAGAAGTGTCTTGTAGCTCATCATAATTACTCCCTGATCGCATGTGTCGGCGATAGCGCGCGTGGAGGAAATTGTAATCGCCTTCTTCTGTCAGCTCATTGATCGTCATCAAGATGTCAGTGACAGCCATCAACAGGCTGGCTGAATTCTTCTACCGAAGCGGCGTCAAAGTTTGTTTGGAATAACAAATTCTCAATCCAGAATAACCTTGTGGAATTACAAACAGTTACACCGTCAACAAACAGCCGATTTATCTTCTGCTAATCGCAGCGCACTCGGTTATCAAAACACCGTTCATGGTCAAAGCAGTCTCATGCACTCTTATCTGAGCGTACCGTAAATCATCACCGATCAGGCTGTTTAGAGTGTCGAAACAGTCGTCTATGGGCTGATCAGATTCAAGTGCCAATGCGTCTGTATCGTCTTGAAATGAAATCAGAATAGTCGCGGGACTTTCGATTTCCACGGTGCCCTTGGTTATTTCTTTGATTTGATCGCCGGCAATCCGATACTCAGTGAATTTTTCAAAGGCGAATGCATTATCAAGTGAAGCAACCATGAAGACGAATAGTACACCGCATGCTGTAACAGCCCTCGCACTAACGTTCATATTACTGCTCCCAAATGTTGAAATAAAAACCACACTCTTTCGAAACATACATAGACAATTCACTGCCATTGCCAAAATTTCCCGATCCCTCACGCGACTACACCTTGCCGCAGTTCTTTGATCGTCTGCTGAGCCGGAATTTACTTCAGAAGTTACAAATAGAAGATGTCCTAAAGTTAATTTGTAGAATTAACCCCGCATACCCAAATATAGAGCACAGCAAACGCACTCAAAAAGCTTTGCTGAGAATTTCGAAATGTCACAGGAACGTGGTCCGTTCAACTGACATCCGCCAGGCAACGTGATTACGATCCAATCGATTTGGCCATGAGCGTGTTTCATACTTTCAGGCATCACCGCCAGATTGGAGAGACGCTCGATATGGAAGGAATAAGATCATGTTGAAGAAACTCGCAAACTCCCGCATGAATGCACTTCAGAGGCAAATTCGTCCACTGATAGAACGCCAGGATGTGTTGAGTTACGAACAGGACATACGTCTTGAGGAACTTGACCGGTCCTATCGCCGCTGGGCACGCATTGCCGGATGAAAGGCAAATTCTCGACGCGGTAATTCCAGAGTGACCTTTACAAATTCAGCTCCGGATTACCGCGTCAGATTTATTGAAAGTTTCAGTCTTTCACTGCTCCCGAAATAGGTTAAACCCGCCACTCGTGATAATGCCGGGTCTGCATTTAAATCAAAAAAATTTTATGCAAATACGCATTTTCCACTCTCTTAGCCATGCTGCCCCTATTGCCTCGCCAGTATCCGAAAATCCAATTGAGAAGCATGGCTACAAAGAGGAGGCCCAGGGTCAGAACCCTTTAATTTCAAAGATGTTGAATGACGGCTGTGAGCCCCAAGCGGACCTCAAAGATTCAAGTTGCTTGAATTCCCACAGGCGCCGGTTTTAGTTTTCGGGTGTTTTTCTGTGTGTAGTTCAGTGTCGTATAGGTTGATTTGTTTAGGAGTGTTAGATGGAAATTGAGTGGAAACACCCGCGTTGCATCGTTTGCCTCGAAATTGGCCAGCTCACTGTTGAGCACGTCATACCAAAGAGCCTCGGCGGCATTCTTACCTCTCGGTTTTTGTGTAAGAGTTGCAACGATCGTTTTGGAGCTGGATTCGAAGCGAATGCACGCCTCGCTCCGGAACTTCGCAAAGCCGCGTCTGGACTTGGAGGCAACCTACTCAACTTAAAGGAAAAACTTGAAACCGGTGCGTATTATCTAAGCCAGTATGGGGAGCTGAAGTCGGAGGTAAAACTTCGGAAAGACGGGCAACTAAGCGTGACAACACTTGAAGATGGATCTCGCATTGTCCCCGAAGTAGATTTTCCGGGGCACATCGCCACGATTATGCAGAAAAGAGGGATTGCCGATCATCAGATCGATAACGCGATCTCAACATGGGAAGCGGCGCCTTCCGGTGTGGATGTTGATTTGGGTGAGGATGTCTGCGTTCGCAAATGGCAAGATCACCCAGCGATGCCTGCCTATACTGAGCCACCGTTGAGCATGTTAGTGCCGCTAAAGATAGCCTATGAGTTTGTAGCTCTTGTTGTCGGTGGCGCTGTATATTGTTCTAGTCTCCAGCATATCCGAGATATTTTAAACAATTCGGACGAGGCTGGTGCCGCTCACATGGTGACCTACAAGTGGGCGCGCAAACCTGACGCTTTTCATGGCATTACGTTTGAGGGTAACCGAAATGTCGCGCAGTTTCAGGTGCGTTTTTTCGGACTATTGGCCTACACGGTCCGTTTCCCTAAAGTAGCCATCGAACATTCCCCGATTGTTTACACTCATCGGTTGGATACCGGAGATGATTGGGTTCGCGAGACCGGCAACAGCGAACAAGGGTCGAATGACGAAAGCTAATAGTGTTGGGAAATCCGCGTCCAAAATGAAAGTCCGTTTTGTCCGCAACTCGGTCATTCACTTCTGCAGGGATTCAAATCTGATTTAGGATGTGATCCTAGAGGACATGAGGGCCTGCCCATGTCTGCTCACGTTCGCCCCTGCGCCTTCTGTCCGCGCCATAGAATAAACAGCCCCGAAACCACAATCAGACCGCACCCGATCAGCATCGTCGCGCTCAGTTCTTCATCGAACAGCAGCACGCCGAAGGCAATGCCGATGAGCAGACGGGAATAGCGGAATGGAGTGACGGCGGAGACTTCACCGGTGCGCATGGCTTTCATCAGGCTGGAATAGGCAACGACACCGGCAACCACCGCCCCGGCGAGAAAAAGCGCAGGGGGCAAATCGGGTACGACAAATGGTGCTCCCTCCCAAAAGCTATAAAGAAGCCCGGCAACGATGACACTCAGAAAACCGTAGAATCCAAGGATCGTGGCACTGAGCGACGATGGGGCGGCCCGGCTGGCGAGATCGCGTCCGGCAAAGCCGACCATGCCCAGAACAGCGAGAATGGAAAGCAGCGAAAAGCTGTCGCCACCGGGCTGAATGATCACCACAACACCGAGCAGACCGACAAAGATGGCCGCCCAGCGTCGCCATCCAACCTGCTCGCCAAACACCAGAGCCGCACCGGCCACGACCACGATGGGGGTTGCCTGGAGTATCACGGTGGCTGAGGACAGGGGAGTGAGAGTGATGGCCAGGACGTAAAACAATCGACCCAGAATCTCAAAAACCACACGGATCCGCATCGGCGGTGAGATAACATCGGGCGTAAAGAGCGGTTCTCCCTTGAGACGCGCCACCAGCGCAAAAACAAGCGATCCGCCAAGACCGAACAACAACAGGATCTGGCTGATCGGGATGCCCTGATGGGACGATTTAATCAGTACATCCTCGACTGCAAACCCCGTCATCGCCGCAACCATCCAGAGGCTGCCGATCAGATTGGCCCGGCGATCCGTCTTGATATCTTTGTTCACAGGGAATCCGTGTTTTCAGTTCCCGCCGGCGCAATCATCGCTCAGGAACGTTGGTGTGAGAATGCTCTCGAATGACGGAATTGTTTTGTTCCGTCAATCATGAAAAGGATGGTTGGATCAGGCACAGCACCTGTTTTTTTGACTTTCGGAGAGGGTGCAGCTATCGGCGGGGTATTTCCCGCAACGCGCGGGCTGTGCGGGTGATGCGACACGCCGGTTAGACGTTCTATGTTTCTAATCTTCAATCATCATGGCTTCCAGGGAAGCAGCCTTGACGATCGTCGGTTGAACTTCCAGCACGTCAGTGTGTTTAACGTTTCCATTGTCGATCCAGTTGAACAGAATATCCGTCATCTCAACCACATTTTGTCGGACCATCAGAACGTCGGAGTTGATGAATGTGGCAAACGGATCCCAGTCAAAGCATCCAAAACTGACATCATTGATATTCTGGTCGGCGCGACTGCGGAACCAGCGCATCACGCCTTCAAGCGACTCAGTTGAATTGACGAAGATGGCTGCGGGCATACGGCGACCGGATGCACTCAGTTCATCCAGTGCATTGATGGCTTTGTGTCGCGCGTAGCCGCAGGTCAACAGCAAATCCGGTTCTTGTGCGACCCCCGCATCTTTGAGCGCATTGCGGAAACCCCGGACGCGCTCGCTCGTATTGTGCTCCTTGGGACGGCCCCCGACAAACAGCAGATTGGCCTCTGACGGCAGGTCACGGGCACGAAGACGGGAGAGCAACCCGCGTGTAAGATCATAGGCGCCCTGGTAGTTATCCGAGATAATCGACGGGCCTCTGCTTCCTGGCAAATCGAGATTGATCGCAGGCACGCCGTGTTTTTCACACAGGGTGGCAATAGCATCCGGATCGGTCGCCCCGGTGCACACAATCTGGTCTACCCGGTAGCTCAGCATTTGCTCCACTGTTGCCTGCTCAAGCTCAGGATCACGCGAGGTGCAGGAAACCATGGGAAACAGACCACGGGCGCGCGCTTCGTGTTCAAAACGCTGGGCAATGGAGCTGAAATAGCGGCTGTTATACATCGGTATGATCATGCCGATGATATGCGTTCTTTCGCGCCTGAGGGCGCTCGCCTGCATGTTGCGGGAATATCCCATCTCGCTGGCGATTGACAGAATCAACTCAGCACGCTTCTCGCTGATCCGCCGCGACTTCCACGTGCCGTTCATGACAGCCCCAACCGTGCTGGCTGAAGCCTCTGCACGATGGGCGATATCGTATATCGTGACGTTCCCGTCTTTTTTCTCTAGCGACACAGATTCTCTCCCCAGGTTGGGGACTCATAAATTTGGTTGAAATGGTGGGAACCGATTTGATCGGAAACGAGGCGCCGGTTCGTGGGAAACCGTCCGGTTTTCAAGAACATGCAACGCTGTAACCGGGCAATATCGGCCCTATGCCAAGGGACGATCAAAGGGCTGCAAACTGCTTCGTCAGACCACTCAACCGGGCACAATGCCCGCTTATCGCGATCTTCCTCGCATCTTTTTGCCATTTGAATCGCCATTTCAATCAAGTTTATGACTCCTCAACTTTGAACATCGTTAAAGCAATTGACGAACGTTCGAAACTGTGTTTGCCTTGCACCATCGATGGCGCAAGCTCAGTATCTACAAGCACCATCGATTGTGCAAGCCATTTGTCGGCCCATCCGGCATGTTGGGTAAAGAGCCTGACACTTGGCATGACCTGATTTGGGAGGAAGAGATGAAAAGCAGTAAAAGACTTATCACCGCTTTGGCAGCATCCGCATTGGCGTTGACCATGGCATCTTCAGCCGTGGCCGAAACCACCATGGGCATTGTCGTCAAGATCGGTGGTATTCCGTGGTTCAATGCCATGGAAGAAGGCATCAAGGAACGCGCGGCAGAGCTGGGCGTCACAGCGGAAATGATCGGTCCAACCTCTGCCGACCCTGCCCTGCAGGTGCGCGCTATTGAGGATCTGATCGCCAAGGGCGTCAATGTGATCGGTGTGGTGCCGAACGATGAAGCCGCTTTGGAGCCCGTGCTGAAAAAGGCCATGGACGCAGGCATCAAGGTTGTCGCCCATGAAGGTCCCGGCCTGCAGAATGTTGACTGGAACTTTGAGCTGGCTTCAGCTGACGGCTTTGGCGAAGCGCATGCAAAACTGTTGTGCGACAAGGCAGAACCCGGCAGTTACGCTGTGTTTGTCGGCTCGCTGACCGTGCCCCTACACAATGCATGGGCGGATGCAGCCAATGCCTGGATCGCAGCCAATTGCGACAAACTCAAACTCGTTGGCGAGCGTTACGGTGTGGCGGAAAGTGTCGACGACAGCCGTTCTACTGCGCTTGATCTGATTGGTGCAAATCCCGATCTTCGCGGCTTCCTGGCATTCGGCAGCCAGGGTCCCATCGGCGCCGGTCGGGCCATTGAAGAACGTCGATTGGGTGGCAAAGTTCATGTACTTGGCCCCTTCTCTCCCGGACAGGGCAAAAGCCTGGTCAAGGACGACATCATCTCAGGCGGCTTCATGTGGAATCCCGCTGAAGCCGGACGTGTCTTTGTGACAATGGGCAACATGCTGGTTGAAGGCAACGAGATCGCCGAAGGCACTGAAATCGAGGGCCTTGGCGTTGTCAGCCCCGATGCTGAAACCCGCAATATCATCACCGACAACCTGCTGGAAATTAACAGCTCGACGGTTGATGAGCTGGCGGACAAAGGCCTCTGATAACCGCTGGCTGGCCCCCTCACCGGGGCCAGCCATCTACCGTGCCGGTAAGTGCGTTTTCCTCGCAGGCACTTCTTTGTCCTCTGAATTTTGTGGAACCAATGCCGACTGAAGCTCCCCCTGCTTTACGCCTGAGCCATGTCTCCAAGACGTTCGGCGGCGTGCGGGCCCTGGTTGATATGTCCTTTGAAGTGGACGCCGGAGAGGTCCATTGTCTCGCCGGTGAAAACGGCTGCGGCAAGAGCACCCTGATCAAAATCGTCACCGGGGTGTATACGCCCGATCCGGGTGCGGAAATCGAAATTTTCGGCCAGCGGATGGCGACAATCACCCCAACCCGTGCCCATGCGCTGGGGATCGCCGTGATCTGGCAGGATCTGGCACTCTTTCCCCATATGAGCGTTGCAGAAAACATCGCGTTTGATCAGATGGTGGGGAACCGCCCTGCCCTTGTTACCCATGCAAAATTTCGAAAGCAGGCTGCCGAAATTCTAGCCCGGCTGGGCGTGACGCTTGATCTGGAAGCGCCGCTGAATGAATTGTCCATCGCGCAGCGCCAGATCGTGGCGATCGCACGCGCGCTGATTGGTGAAGCGCGGCTTGTATTCATGGATGAACCCACAGCCTCGCTGACCCGAAGCGAAACCGACGCGCTGCTCAGTATCGTACGAACGCTGTCGGACCAGGGCGTTGCGGTTGTGTTCGTCAGTCACCGGCTTGCTGAAGTTCTGGACATCTCTTCTCGCGTCACCGTCGTGCGCGATGGCAACCTGGTGGGTGTCTACCCCACACAGGGCATGTCCCAGTCAAAGCTCGGCGAACTGATGACCGGCCAGACACTGGAACACAGCGTAACCGCCCGTGACCAGTCACACGAAACACCCACGCTGGAAACGCGCAATCTCACCCGTGCCGGCGACTTCGAAGACGTCTCGCTGACCATTCGCAAGGGTGAAATTGTCGGACTGACCGGTCTGATCGGCGCTGGCCGGACGGAACTGGCCCATGCGCTGATTGGAATGACACAGCCGGAAGCCGGTGAAATTCTGCTGAATGGCAATCCGACAGAGATGCGCTCGATCAGGGAAGCAATTGACAATGGCATCGCGTATGTGTCCGAAGACCGGCTGTCACTCGGTCTCATTCAGCCCCAGTCGATTCATGACAATGTCATCATGTCGGTACTGAACCGCCTGCTGAACTGGCTGCGCCTTTTGTCACCGGTAAAACGGGAAAAACTTGTCGATCACTGGATCGAGGAACTGGCGGTGAAGATCGGACAACCCGACGATGCAGTCTCCACCCTGTCAGGAGGCAACCAGCAGCGGGTGGTACTCGCCAAGTGGCTGGCGACAGAGCCTAAAATCCTGATCCTGGACAGCCCCACAGTCGGCGTTGATGTCGGTGCACGGGCAGGAATTTTCCGCATCGTTCGTTCCCTGGCAGAACAAGGGCTGGCTATTTTGCTGATCTCCGACGAGGTGACCGAGGTGATGTTCAATTCAGACCGTGTGCTGCATATGGCTGATGGGCGCATTGTCGGCGATCACGACCCCCACTCTACCGATATAGCAGAGATGGAGGCTCGGATTTATGCGTAAAATCCTTCGTGCCCATCCGGTGGAAACCCGGCTCTTTTGTGTGCTCGTGGTCATGGTGATCGGTCTGACGTCGGCAACCGACACGTTCATGACCTTCGGCAATATCACTTCGTTGCTCAACAACAATGCCGTCAATCTGATCTGGGCCGTGGGCCTGCTGGTTGTCCTGATCGCTGGAGGCATCGACATCTCATTTGCGGTTGCGGCGTCTGTCGTGCAGTACGTGGCGGCACAGATATTCATGGTCATTGGCGGCAACTGGGCCGTGGGTCTGATCGTAGCGGGTGCTCTTGGCATAAGCATCGGTATGATCAACGCACTCCTCATTCATGGTTTCCGCGTAATCTCCATCGTGATCACCATTGCCACTTTCAATGCGTTCTTCGGACTTTTGATGTTCTTTACCCGCGGGCGCAATATCTATGACCTGCCTGACTGGTGGACCGATCGTATTTTCATCTTCGAACGTCAGGCTGCAGACGGCACCTGGTCTGAGCTGAACCTCTCCGTAGCTGTCATGATCTGCTGCGTGATCGCCACGGCTCTGCTGATCCGCGCCACCACGTATGGCCGTCAGCTCTATGCTTTCGGCGACAACCCTGAAGGGGCCCGCCGCGCAGGCGTCAATATCTGGCTGATGCAATGTCTGGCCTATGGCTGGATGGGCATGATGGCGGGAATTGGCGGACTGATGCAGGTGAACATTGCCAAGGAAGTGGTTCCCAATGCCCTTTATGGCCGCGAACTGGATGTGCTGGCCGCCGTGGTGCTGGGCGGTGCACGGCTGGGTGGTGGCAGGGGCACTGTCATTGGCTGCATTCTCGGCGTGATGTTTGTCGCAGTCACGCAAAACGGACTGAATTTGCTGGGCGTGTCTCCCTTCGCTTTCCAGATGATTATCGGCGCGGTCATTCTGATTGCGATCTCATCCTCCAACATTTCCTTTGACTTCCGGCCCCGGCGCAAAAAACCTGCCGGTACGGAGGCCAATCATGCTTGATGTCCTCAGACAACGTCTTGGCGCGGAGACCCCGCCCCTGCTGACCTTTCTGGTGATCGTCTTTGGATTCTTCTCAATTGCGACGCCGCTGTTTCTGACACAGGCCAATCTCAGTTCGATGGCGTTTCAATTACCCGTTCTGGGTCTTTTGACGCTGGCCATGCTGGTGCCCATCCTCTCGGGAGGGCTGAACCTCGCAATCATCTACACTGCCAACATCTCGGGCCTGACACTCGCCTGGACGTTGATCCAGTTCGGCGGTCCCGAGGCAGGCATGGGCGCGTTTATCCTGGGCAGTTTCCTTGCTTTGCTGGTCGGCGCGATCTCCGGCGCAGTGATGGGGTTCGTCGTCGCCTACGTGGGCGCGCACCCGATTCTCGTGTCACTGGCGATGATGATTTTCCTGCGCGGCCTGGGCGAATTTCTCACGCGTGGCGGTGACATTTCCGGTTTTCCCGACTTCCTCAACACCCTGGGACATGGCAACGTCCTGGGCATTCCCGTTCCCATGCTGGTGTTTCTGGGCGCAGCGTTGCTTTGGCACGTGATGCTGCGGCGAACCAGGCACGGTTTTTCAGTCTATATGTCGGGCTCCAACATCAAGGCCGCAGAATATTCCGGCCTGCACACCAAGCGCACCCTCACATTGATCTACACGATTTCCGGCATGATCTGCGCTGTGGCCGGCATCATCATGGCTGCCCGATTCAACTCGGTTCGGGTCGGCCATGGCGAAGCTTTGTTGCTGGTCACGGTCCTCGCCTGTTTCCTTGGCGGTGTGGATCCCTTCGGCGGCTTTGGTCGGGTCCTACCCGTCGTCATCGCGCTGGTGATCTTGCAGGCGATCTCTTCGGGATTGAACCTGCTGGGTGCCAATCAACATCTATCAACCGCCGTCTGGGGTCTGTTCCTGATCGCAGTGATGGCCCTGCGCTGGGTCGCTTCAGTTTGGCGAAGTCGCACAATAGGAGGCAGTTAGCATGGAAGGCTTTGGCGTTCATACAAGTATGTGGACCATGCATTGGGACCGGAACGGCGCGGAGGCGACAATTCCCGCCGCGGCCGCCTACAAGATGGATTTCATAGAAATCGCACTTCTGAATACCGCCATCGTTGATGCACCGCACACCCGTGCTCTGCTCGATAAACACCAGATGCGGGCTGTGTGTTCCCTCGGTCTCCCGGAGGAAAACTGGGCGTCGGTCAATCCCGATGGTGCCATTGATCACCTCAAGGACGCCATCGACAAGACAGCCGAAATGGGCGCCGAAGCGCTCTCCGGCGTCACCTATGGCGGCATTGGAGAGCGAACGGGCGTTTCCCCGACGCAAGGTGAATATGACAATATTGCCCGCGCTTTGGAGGCGGCGGCCAAACACGCCAAAGACAAGAACATCGCCTTCGGGATCGAACCGGTAAACCGGTATGAAAACCATCTCATCAACACGGGCTGGCAAGCACGAGACATGATCGAAAAGGTCGGGGCGGACAACATCTTTATCCACCTTGACACTTACCACATGAACATCGAGGAAAAGGGTGTGGGCAACGGCATTCTGGATGCTCGTGACCATCTGCGATACATCCATCTGTCCGAAAGTGATCGCGGAACACCTGGCGAAGGCTGCTGTGACTGGGATGAGATCTATGCCACTCTGGCGGCGATCGGTTTCAAGGGAGGTCTTGCCATGGAGAGCTTCATCAATATGCCACCCGAGGTGGCCTATGGGCTCGCCGTCTGGCGTCCCGTCGCTCCCAGTTTTGAAGAAGTTATGGACAAGGGCCTGCCCTTCTTGCGCAACAAGGCCAAGCAATACAGGCTGATTTGAATGAGTAACTGCGTCATCGGCATTGATGTGGGTACCGGCAGCGCCCGGGCTGGCGTGTTTGATCAGCACGGCACCTGTCTGGGTGTGGGCAAGCATCCCATCTCCCTGTTTGTCGAAAGCGGCACCATCGCCGAGCATTCAAGTGCCAACATCTGGCAGGCCGTTTGCCAGTCGGTGCGTATGGCGATGCAGGAGGCAGAGGTTTCCCCGGACGCGATCAGAGGC
This sequence comes from Stappiaceae bacterium, assembly GCA_039976075.1. Lineage (GTDB taxonomy): Bacteria > Pseudomonadota > Alphaproteobacteria > Rhizobiales > Stappiaceae > JBDWFY01. Next base: position 365,757 of record JBDWFY010000011.1, on the reverse strand, counting down.
ATCGGCTTTGATGCAGCCTGTTCCCTTGTTGCTGTGGACGCATCTGTCAATGCCGACCAGGACCCGGCACGTGATGTCATTGTCTGGATGGATCACCGGGCGGTGGCGGAAGCCGAAGAAATCAACGCAGGTGACCACGCGGTGCTGCGCTATGTCGGCAACCGGATCTCGCCTGAAATGCAGACCCCGAAATTGCTTTGGTTGAAACGGCATCTTCCTGAAGCCTATGCCTCCGCAACCCATTTCATGGATCTGGTGGACTGGCTGACCTGGAAAGCGACGGGCGATACAAGCCGGTCTGCATGCACCCTGACCTGTAAATGGACCTACCTTGCCCATGAAAATCGCTGGGACTCAGATTATTTTCACGCCATCGGGCTTGGTGACCTGGCTGATGAGGGGTTTATTCGCATCGGCACGGAGGTCTGCCAGCCGGGCGAGGCTCTGGGAACCGGTCTCACCACAACTGCTGCGAATGATCTCGGGCTTTCTGTGGGCACCATCGTGGGGACAGGATTGATCGACGCCCACGCAGGCGGTGTCGGCACGCTGGGTGCCACGGCGATAGCAGGCGACGTCGCGACACGGCTGGGCTATGTGTTCGGCACATCCGCCTGCACCATGACATCCAGCATTGCGCCTGTGTTCGTCCCTGGCATCTGGGGGCCCTATAGCGGGGCCATGGTTCCAGGGCTTTGGCTGAACGAGGGAGGACAGTCGGCCGCCGGTGCAGCGATTGATCACCTGATTGCCATGCATCCGGCCCGCGAACAGGCGAAGCAACAGGCCGATAAAGCGGGTCATTCGATCCCGGAATACCTCTCTGCGCAGGCGATGAGAGAAACATCCGATCTCTCGGCCATTATCCAGCGGGCAGACGGTGTCGTCGTCATTCCCGATTTCAACGGCAACAGAGCGCCCTTTGCTGATCCTCACGCGCGGGGGATAATCGCTGGTTTAGGATTGGAAACCAGTATTGACAGTCTGGTGACGCTTTATGTCGCCGGCCTCTCCGGGATCGCCTGTGGCCTGCGTCAGATCATTGAAACCCAGCAGAAGCACGGGCTAACAACAGAAGCCATCGTTGTCTCCGGCGGTGCCGGTGCAGACCCATTGGCCCAGCAGATCATTGCAGACACAACAGGTTTGCCTGTGTTGGTGCCTGAAGCGGATGAACCGGTACTGCTTGGAGCAGCCATGCTGGGTGCAGTGGCCTGCGGCCTTGCCGGGAATCTGAGCGATGCGATGAAGGCAATGTCCCGTTTCAGCCGCACCGTCTCTCCAAGCGTTGCTGCTCATTCCGGCGCGCATAGCAGGCGCTTTGATCAGTACGTTGCGCTACAGGCAGCCATGCGTTCTGAGTAAGCAAGCACACAATGTATTAGGGCAGTAATGTATTTTGAGATAGTAGGTTAGTAGTGCGGAAGCACTGTATTTTCGAACTGCTGTCAAACTCCTTATCCAACAAGCATCACGTTATTTCAATCAGGCAGTCACACTGTCAACAGACCAGGGTTCTCCAGTATTACGCGGCGGTCGTTGCCGATTTCTTCGCGTCGGTATCCCTGTCGACCCTGCGTTGCCCCCACGCGCTCATCGCCTCCAGAATGGGAAAAAGCGTTTCGCCATCATTAGTCAGGGTATATTCCACGCGAACCGGAACTTCTGCGAAAACGGTACGATTGACCAACTTGTCGGTTTCCAGTTCTCTGAGGGAGCGCGTCAACATCCGGTCAGAGGCATCAGGCACCAGACGTTGAAGCTCCGAATATCGCTTTGCGCCTGAAACCAGATGGAACAACAAGACCGGCTTCCATTTACCTCCGATCACACCAACTGTGGTTTCGACGGGGCATGGGAGAGAGCAAGGGTCCGAGGACTCTACATCCTGCATATTTTTCTCCAGTTCGCGCTATCACTAACACTTATGTTCGTTACGAACGTTCTTGCATGTAGAATGTTGTTTTGCGGATTGCTATCTGAATTTCTGACACACAAGCAGGAATTCTTCAAGCATGACCAAAACAGTCGCAATTTTCGGTGCAACGGGGGCTCAAGGTGCACCGGTAGTGACCCAAGCCCTAGCTCAGGGATTGAACGTTCGTGCCGTGGCACGCGATCTTGACAAAATTACGCAGTTGCATCCATCAGCACAGGAGTTTGCTGCAACATTGGACGATGTCGAAGCGATCGCTCAGGCACTGGATGGAGTAGACGCCGCCTTTTTTCATCTTCCCATGCCACTGGGGCCGGACGATGCTCAAACGTGGCTCACGGTATTTATCACAGCGGCGCACAGGGTATCCTTGCCATTGCTGGTTTACACAACAAGCGGCCCAACGGGCTCTCGATATGCATCATCCGTTGTGATTGACGGTGGCACCGGTGGCATGCAGGCCGTTCAGACTTCCGGCATTCCAGCCATTGTCCTGCAGCCCGCCATGTATCTGGAAAATCTGCTGCCAGCGTTCTTTCTGCCACGACTGCGCTCCGAGGGCGTGCTGGATTATCCGCCCATGCCCTCAAGCACGAAGGTCCAATGGACATCGCACCGGGATCAGGCAGTCATCGCAGTTGCCGCTTTGGATCGTCCTGATCTTGCAGGCAATGCGTATGAAATTGGCACGCCGGACGCCCTGACCGGTTCTGAACTTGCCGACCTGTTGTCAGATTGGGTCGGAAGAAATGTCGATTTCGCACCGATCTCACCGGCCGAATTCGGTCAACGGATTGGCGATGCCATCGGCAGCCCCGGCGCGGCGTTCGCACTTGGTGACCTTTATGGGTCTTTGGGAAAGCTGAACGGTGATGACATGGTGATCGATACGCAAAATCTCGAGAAGATATTCAATGTGAAACTCACGTCGATCGTCGATCACGTCGCGGGTTGGCCAAAGGCATAAGCCATGCTCTCGGCAACGTTCGGGACATGCAAGACGTTTGTCCCGGACCAACAGCTTCATCACTTTAAGACAGCAAAAACCCAAGCAGGCGACCAATGACCAAACTGATTTACGGCCACGACACACTGTGCGGCTGGTGCTTCGGCTTCATTCCAACTCTGGAACACTTTGCCAGGACGCACCCCGGCGTCGAGATAGATGTCCTGCCCGGTGGTCTGGTAACCGGTGACAGAATTCAGCCATATGCATCCATGGCCTCCTACATTACCAATGCCGAAGTGAATTTAAGCAAGGTAACAGGCCGTTCTCTTGGTAAAAAGTTTCATGAAATGATGAATGCCGAGGATACGCCGATGAGCGATTCCTCACCGCCAGGTCATGCCGTTTTACAGATGAAAGAATTGGCATCTGAACGCGTCGTTGAATTTGCCCATGCGTTGCAGGAGGTTCACTTTACCGAGGGAAAGGACCTCAACAAGGCGGAAACCTATGACGAACTCTGCAGTAAACAGGGTTTTCCTGCTCTTGATACTGACAAAATCGTGCGTGCAACCGAACGTGACCCGATGGTGGCCAAAAGCTTCGCCAGAGCTGTCCGGCTGGGTATCCGGTCTTTCCCGACAATTCTGATCGTAAATGATCAGGATGAGATTATCAGCACGATGGCGACGATTTATGATCCGGACGCATTCGTGCGAGCGTTTCAAGAGATGACCAGCGGTCAGTAGCCGGGTCGCCGCTCTCCCTCACGTGATGATCGACCGGGCCATGACAATCTGATCAAACGCCCGCCCCTCATGCAAAAGGCCATTGGGGATCAAGCCTACCTGTTCAAACCCCGCTTTCCGATAGAAACCGATCGCCGCAGGGTTTTCAGCGCTGACCATGAGTTCGAGCTGGCGAATGCCGCTACCGCTCGCAAAGTCCGTCAGGCTGGCAAGCAGTCTATCTGCCACACCGGTGCCGCGCTGGTCCGGCCTGACATAGACCATGATGATGGACGCCCGATGGGCTGCTTTGCTGGGAGCCTGCCTCATCAGCCCCATGATCCCGACGGGTTCCGTCCCCTCAATAGCAACGAATACCTGCGTGCTTTTCAATCGGCTGCGCCATTCATCGTCCGAAAGACGCTCCCAGTCTTCCGCGTACGTGGCAAACGCGTCGGGATCCTGCCGGAGGGCCTCCAGCCTGATGCTCTTGAAGGTCTCGATGTCGTCCGGTTGCAGGTGATGGATCATGTGTATGCTCTGTTCAATAAGCGCCTGTGGTGAGCGGCTGGACGGCACAGCCAAACCATACCCGAAATCAGTCTGGAAACCCTGACCAAAGATCTATTCCGTACGGCTGAAACCAATGCTTCAGTCGATGAGGACCTCGGCCTCAATCTCAACGGCGAAATTCATCGGCAGTGAGCCCATTCCAACAGCTGATCTGGAATGCCGACCGATATCCGGACCGAAAACATCGAGGATCACTTTGGAAAATCCGTTTATCACAGTCGGGTGCGCTTCAAAACCGGGCACGGCGTTGACCATCCCGAATGCTTTTCCCCAACCGGAAATTCTATCCAGATCGCCGAGTTCCCTGTGGAGACTGCCGAGCATGGCAAGTGCGGTTTTTTTTGCCAGTTCGACAGCTTCTTCAACTGTCACCTCTTTGCCTACTTGTCCAAAAGGACCCGACATCGATCCATCGGCATTTTGCGCCGCATGGCCGGAGATAAATGCACGGTGGCCACGGACATTCACCCATGGAAACAGCAATTCAAGTCCGGGCGGCAGTATTGGCTCGCCGGGAATATACAATCCAAGTTCCGCAATGCGCTTTTCAATCGCACTCATAGGCTGGCTTTCCTGGTGAAACGGATGAATTCAGCGGCCGTGCGCCCGCAATCGACGTCTTTTATGTTCACACGGATAATCTCTGATTGAAAGCAATTTCAATATCTTGCCTGCACTTCAATCCCCAGCGCCTGAAACCGAGGTATTCAATGTTGACACAATATTATATAGTACGTACTTTTATAAAATGCTGCGTGTAGCGATCGATATTGGTGGAACTTTTACAGACGTTGTTGCGGAGACCCCCGATGGGTTGAGCTCTGTGAAAGTGCTGACCAGTCCACAGGCGCCGGAAGAAGCCGCTCTGGAGGGCGTTGATCGGCTCTTGCGAAGTCTTTCCAAAAGCCCAGCCGATATCACTGGCGTTGTACATGGCACGACCCTGGCTACCAACGCATTGATCGAACGGCGCGGGGCAAAAACCACCTTTGTAACGACCGCTGGGTTTCGGGACGTGCTTGCAATGCGGTATGAAAAGCGCTTCGAGCAATATGCTCTGGATATTGAGATGCCGGAGCCGGTTGTGCCCCGCCCTCTCAGGCTTGCTCTGCCCGAGCGTATCCTGGCGGACGGGTCGGTCTTGCTCGCACCACAGGATGCTGACATCGACGAACTGGCAAAGGTCTTGCGTGCGCAGGAAGTTGAAGCCGTAGCAATCGGATTTCTGCACGCCTACAAGAACCCGGTTCATGAGCTGCATGTTGCCGACCGTCTCCGGGCGCAACTGGGCAACGATGTCACCGTGTGTCTGAGTTCTCAGGTTGCCGGTGAAATCCGCGAATACGAACGCTTTTCAACGGTCTGCGCCAACGCCTATGTCCGTCCGCTGATGTCGCGATATCTGGGGCGGCTCCTGTCCCGCCTGCAAGACAGGGGTTTCGACGGATCGTTTCTGATGATGCTGTCCGACGGGGGCCTGACAACGCTGGATCAGGCAACGCGCTTTCCGATCCGCCTGGTCGAAGGTGGGCCCGCCGGCGGTGTTGCCCTGGCGGCGCATGTCGCCCGTGAGATGGGGTCTCAAAAGACATTGTCGCTCGACATTGGTGGCACAACAGCCAAGATCTGCTTTATCAGAGACGGACAGCCCCAAACCAACCGACGTTTTGAAGTCGCCCGTGCCTGGCGGGATATCAAAGGCAGTGGGCTGCCGGTGAAAGTCCCTACTGTCGAACTGGTGGAAATCGGTGCGGGCGGCGGATCAATTGCGACCATTGACACTCTGGGGAGGCTCAGGGTCGGCCCCAAAAGCGCCGGTTCAGAACCCGGCCCTGCCGCCTATGACCGCGGCGGCGAAGACGCGACGATTACCGATGCTCACCTGTGTGTCGGCAATCTCTCTTCGGACGGGTTTGCCGGTGGCATCATTAAGCTGGAACCTCAGAGGGCGCCGCAAGCCATTGCAAAACATATTCAAACACCGCTTGGCATGGATGGTGTGCAGCCCGCCGCGGCGGGCATAGTCGAGTTGGCGGATGAAACGATGGCCAACGCTGCCCGGGTCCACGGAATTGAATTGGGGCTTGATATCTCGAGTTTTGATCTGCTGGTCTCAGGTGGCGGTGGCGGCCTGCATGGCGCGCGGATTGCCGACAAACTGGGAATCGGCAGGATCATTATTCCACAAAATGCCGGCGTCGGGTCTGCCGTCGGGTTTCTGCGTTCTCCAGTGGCGTTTGAAAGCGCCATCTCCGTCGAACAGCCGCTAGAAGACATCGACACGGCATCATTGCTGAGCCGACTTGAAGGCGTACTTGACCATGTACGCGATATCGTCGCACAAGCAGTGCCAGTCGATAAAATTGACTGTTCCGTGAAGGTTGAATTGCGCTATCAGGGACAAGGGCTCGAGATTGCGTTGACAATCGAGGAACCGGGCCGATTTGACTCCGAGTTCAAGACACTGGCAACCCGGTTTGAAGCCCGTTACCTGACCCTCACCGGATATACACTTGAAAACATTCCCATTGAACTCGTTTCAGTGAGTGTTAGCGCGCGAGAACGCCTGATGGCAGAACCCTCCACCGAGGTGGAACCGACGGCGCAGAACTCTCAATCCGGCATACGCGATATCTACGATCTCAACGCTGAGAAGCCCGTGTCCTACGAGGTTGTCGCACGATCCCAGATGAACGGTCAGGTAGTTCAGGGGCCGGCAGTGGTACCCGAAGACCAGACGACGACGCTCGTGCGTTCTGGATGGTCTGTAAGACGATCCCATCTGGGGCACCTGATCATGGAGCGGACAGGGCGATGACAAACGCGCTGAACATCGTTGCCCGCAATGTACTTTGGAACCGGTTGATTTCGGTTTGTGAAGAGCAAGCCAACGCGCTGATGAGGGCAGCTTTTGGTGCAATTGTGCGTGAGGCAGGAGATCTGTCTGCCGGCGTCTTTAACGCAAACGGACACATGCTGGCACAGGCTGTTACTGGAACGCCCGGCCATGTCAACACGATGGCCGCCTCGGTTCGTGCGATGCTCGAGTTTGTCCCTTCCCATTCACTGCTGCCCGGCGATGCCCTGGTCACAAACGACCCCTGGCTGGGCGCAGGGCACGTGTTTGACTTTGTGGTTGTCACCCCCGCTTTTGTGAACGGTGAGATTATCGGGTATCTGGCCTCCACCAGCCATATCGTCGATGTGGGTGGGCGAGGATGGTCGGCAGAGGGGCGATCGGTCTTCGAGGAAGGCGTGACCATACCGGTTATGCGTCTGCGAAAAGGCGCGGTGCTGAATGACGATTTGCTGAACATCGTGACCGCAAACTCTCGCGTGCCCCACGAAGCGCGCGGCGATATCCTGTCACTGCTGACGTGCAACGATACCGGTGCAGAACGACTGATCGACCTGATGAATGAATATGACCTCATGGATCTGTCGGACATTTCCGATTACATTTTCGACCGCTCGGCGCAAGGAACCAAAACCGCCCTGGCGCGCGCGCCTCAGGGGATCTATGAAAGCCATTTGAGGCTCGATGGCTATGACACGCCGATTGATCTGCGTGCTAAAATGACAATTGGCGAGGGCCGGATTGATGTCGATCTGGCGGGTTCATCGCCAGTACTGGATCGCGGAATCAACTGCCCGCTCAACTACTCCGCTGCCTACGCGGCTTTCGGCATAAGAGCGCTGTTAACACCTGACATTCCGAATAATCAAGCGTCCCTGAACGCGATTTCAATAACAGCCCCCTCCGGCCTGGTCGTCAGCGCCGAGCGTCCCAGCCCCGTCACGGCACGACACGTGATCGGTCAGGCGTTGCCGGACCTGATGCTTGGCTGTCTTGAACTGGCTTTGCCGGGTGAAGTGCTGGCAGAAAGCTCCGGAGCCCTATGGACGATGTCCCTATCCGGTGCCGGACCGACAGACTTTACGTCTTTGAATGTTGCCCTGGGCGGCATGGGCGCGCGCCCGACCCTCGATGGACTGTCAACGACAGCCTTTCCATCGGGTGTGGGTGCCGTGCCGGTTGAAGCGGCGGAAGTTGCCGCACCGCTCATCTATCACGCGAAGGAATTTGCGCCTGATACAGGTGGCGCAGGGAAATTTCGTGGTGGGCTTGCCCAACGCATTGAGGTCGGATCGCGGATTGGCGAAGACCTGTCTCTGTCTGCTGCGGCTTTCGAACGCCTCACCAATGGCCCAGCCGGTCGGCAAGGGGGGATGGGCGGCGCTGCGGGAAAGGTGACGATTACCGACGGCACCGAAATTACCGACAAAGGCATCTACAAGATTCCGGCCGGAGAGAGATTGATCCTTCAGACGCCGGGTGGCGGCGGGTTTGGTAAGCCTGCCGATCGCGATCGGGAAGCGGTCGCACGTGACCTGAATCAAGGGCTGATCTCCGAAGAGGCGGCCGCAACTCTTTACCAAAACGAACCAATCCAACGGGAGGAATAATAATGACGTTCATGAAATCAGTTCTCGCCGCAGGCGCGGCTCTCATTATCGGCACAAGTGGCGCGCTAGCAGAGACCAAGTGGGACCTCAGCACCGCATGGGGCGCCAACAACTTCCATGCCCAAAGCGCTATCGCTTTCGCCGATGCGGTGCGTGAAGCCACTGACGGCTCAGTGGATATCACTGTGCATCTGTCCGGTGAAACAGGCGTGAAGATCACCGAAAAACTGTCGTCAGTGGAGAACGGTATCGTCCAGATGGCCGATATGCTTCTATTCCTGCAAGCAGGAGAAGCCCCCTTCCTGGGCGTCGATACCCTGCCCTACCTGATCCAGGGTCAGGACCAGATGAAAACATGGCTGGAAGTTGCCGGTCCGACCTATGACAAGATATTCGCCGACCACAATCAGAAGGTCCTCTATTATGTGCCCTGGCCTTCTCCCGGTGTTTATACAAAGGAGCCGGTCGTCAGTGCAGATGATATGAACGGCCAGCGCATCCGGGCTTTCAACGCGACATCGTTTGAGTTCCTGGAACGACTGGGCGCAGCCCCGGTTGAACTGCCTTTCGGCGAACTGGCTGCTGCAGTGGCCGCCGGAACGGTTGATGGTGCCGCAACATCGACCTCGACTGGTGCAAACTCCAAGCTGTTTCAATTCACCAGCCACTTCAATCCGCTAAACTGGTCAATGTCACCTGATGCGGTGACCGTGAACCTTGATGCCTGGAATGCGCTGAGCGAGGAAGAGCGCACGACTATTCAGGGTCTGGCCGACAAGATGGAGGCGGATTTCTGGGCTGCATCAGCTGCTGAAGACGAAACAAAAACGGCCGTTCTTGTTGAAAATGGCATGACCGTTTCTCAAGCCGATGACAGTCTGAACGCCAAGATGGCCGAGGCAGGTAAAGCCATGTGGGCCGACTTCTACGCAAAAGCACCTGGCTCACAAGAAGTTGTTGAGGCCTATGCTGCCAAGGTGGGCAAATGAGCAAACGCCGCCGGAGTAACGCCCGGCGGCATTTTTTTTCATGAACAGCCTTCTCACCCTCATCGACCGCCTGTCCCGCTTTGCCGAAACGCTGGCGGTTATTTTGATCTTTGGCTATTGCGCCTTGATGCTGACAGAAGTTGTTGCGCGTGCGCAGGCCCAGAGCTTTTCCTTCACGTGGGAATTCAGCCAGTACGCGATGGCGTCGATATTCGCGCTCGCGTCCGGCCCTGCACTGCGCACCGGGGTCCATGTCCGGATTTCGCTTTTGAGCGAAGCGCTGCCCCCAGCAGCACGCAAAGGACTGGACGTTGTGGCCAATCTTGCCGCGTTGATCATTGTGGCGCTGATTGTCTCGGCGCTCTGGACCAAAGCATCGACGTCGTACGAACGCAATATTCTGGCGACAAGCGTCACCAAAAGCCCGCTCTGGATACCTCAGGCCATTGTGCTATGGGGCATGGCGCAGTTGTGGCTTGATCTGGCAGCGCGTCTGATGCGCCGCCTGACGGAACGCACCTGCGAGTGGCGAACCGCCGATGCGGAGCCGGTCGATGTTTGAAATCGCGCTCGTGACAATCCTGCTTTTTGCGGCGCTTCTGGCGGGGTCGGTGTGGATCGGCCTCTCGCTGTTTGCCACCGGCTACATCCTGCTGTCGGTATTCAAGCCCAACATCCCGATGGACATCTTCTCAAGCGGGGTAATCTGGGGCTCCATGATCCCTACACCTTTGCTGTCGCTGCCGCTGTTTATTCTCATGAGCGAGGTGCTGGTCGCTGCGGGGCTGGGACGGTCGCTGTTTTCCGGCCTGTCACCCTGGCTTGGTCGTCTGCCGGGCGGATTGCTGCATGTCAATGTCGTCGGCTCTACACTCTTTGCGGCAGTATCGGGTTCCTCTGCAGCCACCACGGCCATTGTCGGCAAGGTCAGCCTGCCGGAACTTGAGGCTCGCGGCTACAATCGCCAACTGGCCATGGGATCGCTGGCCGGAGCCGGTACGTTGGGATTTCTGATCCCGCCATCGATCATCATGATTATCTACGGAGTGGTGGCGGAACAATCGATCCTGGAGCTGTTCGTTGCAGGTATCATTCCAGGATTGACGTTAGCGTTACTCTATATGGCCTATATTGCCGGGCATCAGGCGGTTACCGGCACGCAGCCCAGACAGGCTCCAACCAGTTGGCTGGAGCGCTTGCGTGGATTGCGCGATATCGGGCCGGTTGCTGCCCTGATTGCCGGAATTATGGGGTCGCTCTATCTCGGTCTGGCAAGCGTCAGTGAGCTGGCGGCCATCGGCGTGCTTGGCGCCGTCCTCATTTCTATTGTGATGGGTCGATTTTCACTGGCCGCAATGGTCCGGGCCGGTCGTCGCGCCGTGCGCACCTCAGCCATGATCGGACTGATCATCATCGGCGCTGCGCTGCTTAATTCTGCGTTCGGATTTCTCGGAATTCCTAGAGCCGTTGCGGCGCAGATTGCCGCGCTGGGCCTGTCGCCGTTTGCATTGATCGTGGTGTTGCTCGCCTTTTATGCGCTTCTCGGGATGTTCCTTGATGGAACCTCGATCATCGTCATGACACTGCCGATCACATTGCCGCTGGTAACAGCCGCAGGATACAATCCGGTGTGGTTCGGTATCTTTGTGGTTGTCGCGGTGGAAATCAGTCAGATCACACCCCCCATCGGCTTCAATCTCTTTGTCATTCAATCCCAGACCGGCGAAAGCATCGGGACGATCGCCAGAGCTGCCCTGCCCTTCTTCGGCATCCTGCTCGCTTTTGCGCTCATACTTGCTATTGTCCCTGACCTTGCCTTGTGGTTGCCGGGGACGTTGCAATGAGCACTCTGTACAGTCAGGTCTGCGATCAGATTTTGGACCGGATCAAAAACGGTGCGCTCAAGGTGGGAGACCGGCTGCCACCTGAGGCCGAATACGCCGCGGAACTTGGTGTCAGTCGCTCGACGCTGCGGTTGGCATTCTCCGAGCTGGAAGCGTCCGGCGTTCTGCAGCGGCGCAAGCGCGCGGGAACGGAAATCATCTCGGACAAACCCAAACAACGTTTCAACATGGCGACCACCGGGATCAACGAGTTGCTCAGTCTTGGGCGCGATACCAGATTGACAATCGATGGTACGCGCACGGTTCAGACCGGGGATATTCCGCAACTCGAAGGACACCGAAGTGAAACCGGGCATTGGCTGGAGGTGAGCGGCGCCCGCACAATGGCCGGAGAGCAGACGCCGTTCAGTGTCAATCGTGTCTATGTGCCCGCTCGATTTGCGGGAATTGAACCGATCCTGAAAGCGACAGACACGTCGGTGTTTCGGGCCATAGAGGATACGTTCAACGTCTCTGTCGGGCGTGTCAGCCAGACGATGCGCGCCATCTCCTGCCCCGCCGCAGAAGCGGAGCTCATGGGACTGCGTGAAGGTGCACCGGTCCTGCAGATAGAAGCGCAACTGTTTCTGCGCGATGGCACATTGATGGAAGTGTCTCTTGCCACCTTTGATCCCGACCGGTTCCAGGTGCGCACCGATGTACAGATCGACTGAGAATTTTCACCAATACGCTCCAATTGCGCTTGTTATCGACCATTTTCCGGCATCAAATGGCTTGAACATTTGAAGGAGCAGCCAGATGAGAGCGCGTACCAAAGCCGTCGTCATAGGTGGAGGCATTGCAGGTTGCTCCACACTCTATCATCTCACACAGGAAGGGTGGACGGACGTCGTTCTGGTGGAACGAGACGAGTTGACCAGTGGTACCACATGGCATTCGGCTGCCCAGGTCACCAATTTTGGAATGACCCAGACGATGGTCGGTCTGAAATCCTATTCGATCAAACTTTACAAGGAATTGTCCGAGGATCCGGATTATCCGATCAACTATCATCACGGTGATGGCGGCATTCGGTTGGCCAACACCGACGCGCAAATGCAGGGCTACCGTCATTTTGCGTCCATGGCGCGGGGCATGGATGTCGATTTTGAAATAATAGATGCGCAGGAGTGCGCCCGCAGGCACCCGCTCATTTCAACCGACAATCTGATGGGCGGCCTTTGGGACCCACTGGACGGTGACATCGACCCCGCGCAGCTATGCCAGGCATTGGCGCGCCGGGCGCGTCACGCAGGCGCAGAAGTCTATCGCCACACGCCAGTGGTTGATCTTACTCAAAACAAGGATGACACCTGGACGGTGCACACCGGGAAAGGCGACATTGAGTGCGATGTTGTGGTGAATGCATGCGGATACCGCGTGAATGAGGTTGGCGCCATGATGGGTGTGCACCACCCCGTCGCATCGATGGAGCATCAGTATTTCCTGACCGAAGACATCCAATCCATCAAGGAAGCAGGCCACCGCATGCCGCTGCTTCGCTGCCCCATTTCTGATTATTACTGCCGACAGGAAAAGAACGGTCTGCTGCTTGGGTTCTACGAACAGGATTGCAAAACGTGGGGTATGGATGGAATTGATCCCAACTTTTCCAATGCCCTGTGTCCTGATGATCTTGACCGTGTGATGGATGTGCTTGAGGGAGCATTTGCCCGCATGCCGGTACTGATGGAAGCCGGTATCAGCACAATCATCAACGGTCCGATCACCTACACGATCGATGGCGCTCCGCTGATCGGTCCCATTCCAGGCAAGCGGAACGCATTTTGCGCAATAGGCCTGCGGGCAGGACTGGGTGAAGGAGGCGGGCATGGCTGGCTGCTCGCCCAGCAGATCGTCCATGGGGAGGCGTGCTACGATACGTGGGCAATCGATCCTCGTCGCTTCACCGCCGAGGCCAATGTCGAACTGACCGCCTTGAAAGCCATAGAAGACTACCAAAACGAATTCCGCTTCCACTTTCCCCATGAACATCGGCCTGCCGGTCGCAATGCCAAGACGACGCCTTTGACACCTGTCCTGGCGGCAGAAGGCGCAGAATTCACAGTGGTCAATGGCTGGGAACGAACTGACTATATCAAGCCAAATGCTGGCTTTCATCCGACCCTGGGGTTCGACTTTGATGAAACATTCGATCTGGTCGCATCAGAAATCAGGAATGTTCAAGACAATGTCGGCCTGTGCGAAGTCAATGGTTTCAATCGCATTGAAATCACCGGTTTGGACAGCCACGACTTTCTGAACCGCATGTTTTGTGGCACCGTCTCGCGCAAAGACAATCGCGTGGGTCTTGGATACCTTCTCAATCACCACGGCATGATGAAGGGGGAAGCGACACTCGCCAATCTGCCTCAGTCCGATCGCGGTCCGGCCCGAGTCTGGTATGGCTCGGCCGCCGCCAGCGAATATCACGATATGGATTGGCTGACACAACATGTGCGACCGTGTGAGGACGTGCACTTCCGCAGCCTGACGAACGAACAGACAATTCTTGTGTTGGCGGGCCCCAAAGCCCGCAAAGTCCTGTCGGCCTGTTCTCGTGGAGAATGGTCTGTCGATGCCTTTCCCTGGCTTTCTGTTCGAGAATGTTTCATCGGCATAGCACCGGTCACCGTGATGCTTGTGAGTTTTTCTGGTGAACTGGCCTATGAAATCCACGTGCCGAACGCATCGCTCTATGCTGCCTATTTGGCATTGCGACAGGCGGGCGAACCACACGGACTGAAACTGTTCGGCGCACGGGCGGTAGATTCCATGCGCATGGAGAAAAGTTATCTGCATTGGAAAGCGGAAATTCTGACGGAGTTCGATCCCTACGAGACCGGGCTGGATCGCTTTGTCAAACTGAACAAAACCGACTTTATCGGCAAAGATGCCTTGATCAAACGGCAAGAAAGTACGCGTCGAAAACAACTGGTGACATTGCGCCTGGCCTCAGAAAAAATGCCCGCCCACAGCGGCGCATCAGTTTTGCAACACGAGAGCGTCGTCGGGACCGTTACCTCAGGCGAATGGGGCCACCGCACCGGATTGAATTTGGCCTTGGCTTTTGTCAATACTGATCTGAGCACTACCGGCCAGACGCTAACCATAGACTGCTGCGGTGAAAGCGTGCCCGCGACAGTTATTCCCCCATCACCCTATGATCCGGTGTTGTCACTGCCCCGCAGCTGACGGAGTATTTTTCAGATGAACGCGTCAATTCCATACACCAAGGCGAAGCCAGCGGAGTTGGCTGGATTGGCCAACGGAGTCCCCCCATGAAGTGTTTGAGGGTGACACAACCAACGCGTAGACTTTTTCTGGAAGGGAGGCAGGCGAATGTATGACTATGTCATCGTCGGAGGAGGAGTTGCCGGATGCGTCTTGGCCTATCGGCTTAGCGAGGACCCGAACGTGCGCGTCGCGGTTCTGGAATATGGCAAGAGCGGGAACAACAAGAAAACCATCGTTAAAATGCCACTGGGCATGGTGACCTTCATGATGCCCAACCTTGCCTTTCTGGGTGGGCCGAAGATGACCTACATGTATCGGGGAGAACCAAACCAGGGGCTGGGTGGCGCAGCCCTGGACCTGCCAAGGGGCAAGGCCGTGGGCGGCTCGTCCATGATCAATGGCATGATCGTCGTCCGCGGTCAGTGGGAGGACTACGATCTCTGGGAAGATCTTGGAGCGACCGGCTGGTCGCGCCATGCGATGAAGAAATACTTCATTAAATCCGAGAATTTCGAAATCACCACGAACCCCGACTACACGCCTGGGCACGCCATCCGGGGCAAGCCCGTGAAAGACCTGATCGATTATACATATCACGGCACTGGCGGGCCTTATAACGTCGCCCCTCCCCGCAGTCCCAATGCCATGTGCGAGGTCTACTTTGAGGCCTGCGAACAGGCGGGTTACAAGATAAACCCCGATTTCAACGGTGAGGATCAGGAAGGCATCGGCTATCACTGGCTGCAGCAGAAGGGCGGCGAACGCTGGGGTATGGAATCCGGGTATGCGGCGCTCGCCCGAAAGCGAAAGAATGTCGAATTCATCACTGAAGCCAAGGTGCTGAAACTGGTTCTTGAAGGTAAGAGGGTCACAGGCGTTGAATATGAGCGGGATGGAACCGTAAACACGATTGCAGCAGAGCGCGACGTCATCATGGCGCTCGGAAGCTTCAATACGCCTCAAACCCTGATGCTGTCGGGGATCGGACCGGGCCACGAACTGGTCAAGCAAGGCATTGATGTCAAGCATGAACTGGCCGGTGTCGGGCAAGGCTTGCATGACCACCTGGACACCTGGGTGAAACAAAAATCCAGGAGTTACGAAACCCTTGGCCTTTCGCCCCGGGTTCTGCATCGTAATGTCGCGGATGTGTTCAGATGGATATTCAAGCGGCGGGGTGCCTTTACATCCAATACCGGTGAAGCGGGCGGCTTTGTGAAATCGGGACCCGAGGTTGACCGAGCAGATCTTCAGTTGTTTTTCTGTACAACAATCGCCTCCGCTCAGGCAGCAGACAGCTTTTTCACCCACGGCTGGGCCATGCATGCGACTGATTTGCGCCCGTATTCACGGGGGCATGTGGGTCTTCACAGTGCAAACCCGCATGACCACCCCCTCATCCAGCACAATTTCTGCCAGGACGACCGCGACATGCAGAACCTGGTTCGGGGAATCCGGATCATGCGTGAGATAACCGACCAGCCGGCTTTCAAAAACTATGTTGGCGCTGAGGTTGAACCGGGTCGTGACCTTCAGACAGATGACGAACTGCGCAGCTACATCAAATCGCACTGCATGACCATGTATCACCCGACATCGACCTGCGCGATGGGGACTGGGAAAATGGCTGTAACCAATCCTCTGTCAATGAAAGTGCATGGACTGGAAGGACTGCGGGTGGTCGATGCTTCTGTCTTTCCCGCCGTCACTTCCGGAAACACGATGGCGCCGACCATCGCAACAGCCGAACGCGCAGCCGACCTCATCAAATTCGAAGGGGACTAGATGGGAGGCTCAGCGATTCAGACAGATGACTTTATTATGGGCCGCATCAATCCACTGCCGCGCGCTTTCCCATCAACCGATTGATCACGCGACCATCGATGAACAAGAGCCCTGCTCCGATGATCAGCGCTCCGATAATTTCTTTTGACCGGATAGGCTCTCCGAGGAAAACATTCCCCAATGCCAGCGCTGTAATCGGAATAAGCAGCGTGACTAACATGACGTTGCTCGCCCCGGCGCGCACCAGGATCTTGAAAAAGACGATGTAAGCGAGTGCCGTGCTGAAGACGGCGAGCCCCACCACGGACAATACGACGCTCTGGCTTGGCGCAGGAAGAGTCCAGGGCTGATCGATGAAGGAAACAATCACGGCCATGATGAGCGTCGAGCACAACAGCTGGCATGTTGCGGACTTCAGCGGCGGAACGCCGGCAAGGTGTTTGCGGCCCCAGAGAGCGGCAAAGCCATAACAGAGCGCAGCGGCCATGCATAGAAGAATGCCCAGTGTCTGCGCCCCGCCAAGATCACCGTCAAATCCTCGCAATACGGCGACCCCGACAAGCCCCATAACAACCCCGATCACCCGGTACAGCGTCAGACGTTCTTCCCGAAAGGACGCCATCACAATGACGGTGAAGAGCGGCGTCATGGCATTGATGATGGACGCAAGGCCAACGGTTATCTGCGTCTGGCCTGCGAAAATGAAGCCAAACGGCAGGACATTGTTCAACAGGCCCATCCCCAAAAACGGGAACCAGGCTGAAAATGATCGTGGCAACGCGTGACCGGCATACCAGAACAGCGGCACCAACGCGATCGCCGCAAGAAAAACGCGTGCCAGAACGAGTGTCAATGGCGGCAGTTCTTTGACGGCGACACCCGTAAAAAAATAGGCACCACCCCACAAAACCGACAGCAGGATCAACAGGCTCCAATCCTGAGTATCCATTGTTTTGGGTGCTTCCATTTCCGCATTCCACAGCAAGTGTTCCGATTAGCTGAAACTGTCAGAACATGAACGGATGATCCACCCGTTTCTTGCTCTGACATGGAAATGATTTTCTCTCCGGAATTGCACGACCTGTGTTGATTATGAGTTCACACCCGAAGCTGGAAGGGGGCAGCCGTTCTCATCGCAGATCTGTTCTTCGCCCGCATCCTCCGGCGTGTTTAATTCCGCTGTCGCCCGCTCCGCCAACAGCGTGGCGATCTCAGCACCGACCTGAAGATCATGAACCTGGCCAAAATGGTTGGCACGCAGGATCCCATTTTGATCGATGATCACAAGCGAGGGCGTGCCCCGTAGACCATAAGCGGCCATCGTTCTGGGCATGCCGCCTGGACCGGCTTCGTCAACACCGATTGGAAAAGACAGGCGATACTCGTGAATAAAGGCTTCCAGCGAGACCGGCGTCATCGCGGCATGATGTTCAAATACGGTATGGAGACCGATAACGCTGACCTTGTCGCTCGGAAACAGCGCTGCAATCTGCTGTGCTTGTGGCAGGCCATGTGAGACACAGCCGGGACACAACATCTGAAAGGCCTCCATGACGATCACCCTGCCCCTCAGCGCTTCAAGGGTGATCGTCTTATCGGCATTGAACCACTGCGAAACGACCAGTTCCGGGGCCTGTTGCAACTGTTTCATGGGATATCTCCGAAGCAATCACCGATGAGATGCACGGCATCCCACCGGGAGTTTTACTGGGCTACTTGATTTTGCCCGGAAGAGAGAGGTCACCGGAGGCGACATCGAACACATCTGTTACACACAATAGCGGAGCGTGAATGTTCGCATTCACTTTCAGAGCTGATGTGACACCATCATAGGAAGCCCCGGTAATAACATCTGCGTCCTTGAACGAGGCGTTGATTTTGATTTCAGGGCCATCAAAAAGCGGAGTGAAGCCCGGGCTGTCGAGGAAGATTGGCACGCCGGGCCATGTAGCGGGCATGGCCGGTGTTTCTCCATCGGGAATGTCACGAACACCCAGAGCACCCGGCCCGCATGCCTCTGTCGGTGTCAGGACGACCCAGTGGCTATGCCACTCTGCGCCATCGGCGGCATTGGTTGGATCGCCGTCCCTGTCTTCATCATAGAGCGGCGTATCGTCAAAATCGGGGTGACTGGTCGCGGCAAGCGCCAGAATGCCGGTCTTTTCCTCAAAGCCGACTGCCGATGGATCAAGTGAAGTCGGCCAGACATACGAGTAAACGGTCGACCCGCCAAATTGGCCGGTCGCCTGTGGCTTGTCAGCACCCGCGACCCCGTTTGTGGTCATGTGAAAAGTCACGGTCCGGCCGTGGCGGTGAACATGCGCTGCCAGGATATCGAATGCCGCAGCCTTGGATTGATCGGCAGCGGAGGTCACAGTGCCATCCTGGTGAATGGCGTGGCTGGTGTGATCTCCACCAGCGTCGGCAATGCCGGTACACAGGCACAACGCGGATGCGGCGACAAAAGAGCGTTTCATGATCGTTTCCTTCATTTAATATCGAGTCGCTATTAATTAACATGGAAATTCGATATTGCAATAGTAATTTCGAGTCGCTACTTTATAACCATGAGCAAAAACGAACAGAATCGCATCAAGGAACTGATCGACCGGCTGGGCCGCATCGCTGCGGCTGACGAGTGGGGAGAGGACATCAACCCCACTCAATGGACAGCCCTCTCCTATCTGGCACGGGCCAACCGGTTTTCTCGATCTCCCTCGCAAGTATCGGATTTCATGACGGCAACGCGAGGAACGGTTTCGCAAACGTTGAAAGCCCTTGCCAGAAAGGATCTGATTTCCGAAGTCCGTTCCGATCAGGACAAGCGGTCGATTTCCTATTCGGTCACCCCTAAAGGCGATGCACTGCTGCAAAAAACCGGTGTGATTGATGACGCGGTAAACACCCTGAAAAATGAGGAGGCCGCGTCGCTGCTCTCCGGACTGGAAGCACTGGCGCGCGCCGCACTGAAACAACGCGGGTTACGGGCTTTCGGGGTTTGTGAAACTTGTGTGCATCACCGGAAAATGGCCAAGGGCGGTCACTGCGAATTGCTGAACGAGCGCTTGTCTGCCGCTGAGAGCAAACAGCTCTGCCATGAGTATTCCGACGCCGCCTGATCCGATGTCGACCCTGTCGCTTTCAATGAACAGTTCCGCTCACACCTCACAGGAATCCCCTGCCATGCCCCCATTGCCTGATCTGAACGCAGAAATAATTGCACTGTTTGTCGGCAGGGTCGAAGAGCGCTGGCCCGGAAAACCCTCTTCCGCTATTGGTAAAAAGCCGACGCACGATGCGCTACATCTTGAAGAAACAGGATTTACTGAAGACAGTCAGGCCGATCTCAAGGTTCATGGTGGCCCAGAAAAAGCGGTTCATCACTACGCTGCCGATCATATGGCACACTGGCGCACCACCTTTCCCGATAATGCAGATAGTTTCGTGCCTGGATGTTTCGGCGAGAACGTCTCCACCACCGGTCTGAACGAGCAAAACCTGTGTCTTGGCGACACGTTGAAAATGGGGTCTGCTACCGTGCAGATCTGCCAGGGACGACAGCCCTGCTGGAAGCTGAACGCTCATACCGGCATCAGTCAGATGGCCGCCGCCTTTCAGCGGACGGCCTTCACCGGATGGTATTACAGGGTCCTGCAACAGGGCACAGTCCGGGCGGGCGATGTCATATGCCTGATTGAACGCCCCTGCCCTGACTTGTCGCTTGATCGTCTGATCAGGGCACGATTTGATCCCGTTCTATCTCCCGATTTCGCAGCAGAACTTGCAGGCCAGCCGCACCTTTCCCAGAGCTGGCGAGCGGCATTTGCCAAAAAGCAGGCAAGAGGTTTCAAAGAGAACACAGACGCTCGGTTGATGGGGTGACCCGGCATGAGCCGGGACACGCCGGTAAACGACGATCAGTCACAACCTAACCACCGAACGTCAATCGAATATCGCCACCAGATCGTTCACGCTGGCCCCTTCCTTGATCTCCTTGAGGCGCGCATAAATCAAGGCGACCAGAATGCCGGACATGCCGTAGACGACACTATAAATCACTGAAAGCACGATAATGCCGATGATGGGCCCACCCGGGATCATCCCCGCAACAAACGTTCCGGCCAGATTGATCAATACGAAGATGACCCCAAAGACCACGATCAATCCCACGATCGGCCAGCGATATTCTTTGGTCAGGGACACACTGCGACCCAGCGCACCAAATCCGGCCCGTTCAATGATCACCGCCGGAATGCAGACGGAGAAAACCGCATAGACCCACAGGCCCGGAACGATAAAAAGCATTAATGGAATGATGACCAGGAGCGTGATGATGATCGTCAGAAGAACGATGTGCACAACACTTCCCAGCGCAGGTTGAATATAACGCATTGGCTGAACCGATCGACCAAGTTTGGAATCGTAAGCCAATTGCACAAACAGAGCCAGAACGATGCCGTATATCGCAAAGGATATCAGCGATACGATAAACATACCGAAACCGTTGAATCCGTCCTGCAAATCAGTTGGATCCGGGTCAAGCCCGCCGGTCACGAACGCCGCACCCAGAATCCCCCAGGTCAGCAACAGCGAAATCAATGACGGGATACCGCCCATAATCAAAACGGATTGAATGTTTCCGATCAATATCGAAAAAGTCTCGCTGATAATGTCACCAATGCCCAGAGGCTGTTCATACCGACCCTCAGATGTATCTGTCATAATATCCCATTCTCTCTCAAAATATAGAAATGCACGCGCTCACTCCGAACCGACAACCTCAGTCAAAAATCGCCACCAGATCACTCACGCTGGCGCCTTCCTTGATTTCCCTCAGGCGCGCATAAAGCAATGCGACCGAGATGCCGGAAATGCTGTAGGCGAGACCGTAAACAATTGAAAGAATTACAATATTTACCAAAAGCCCACCACCGATCAGACCGGTGAGAAACAGTCCGCCCAAGTTGACCACCGCAGCGATGATCCAGATGACAAGTGTCAGACCAATGATAGGCCAACGGTATTCCTTGGTCAGCGCAATACTGCGTCCCAGAGCGGCAAAGCCCGCGCGATCAATGACAATGGCCGGAATGAAGACGGAAAAAACGGCATAGACCCACAGACCCGGAACGATTAAAGCCACAAACGCGATGCCCATCGCAATGGTGGCAACCAAAGTCAGAATTACAATTGGCACAACACTGCTGAGAGCCGGCTGGATGTAGCGCGCCGGCGTAACCGGCCTCCCAATCTTGGCATCATACGCCATCTGCACAAGCAGCGCGGAGGTCACACCATAAGCCGCCATCGACAGAATCGTTACGATCAGGGTGCTGAATCCGGAGGTATCGGCATCAATCTCACCAGTGAGATATCCATTTCCGAACAGCAAGCCGATAACTGCCAGTGTGATCAGTGACGGCAAGCAGCCCAGTATCGCGATGGCAGGGATGTTACCAACAAAGATCGAAAAGGTATCGCCGATAATTTCACCAATGCCCAGCGATTCATTATATTGGTCGGTGGATGTATCCGTCATCTGTTCCAACTCCCTTTCAAATTTTTAAACGCGCTCTACGCACTCAACTGAATTTTTTGAAAAACGGGCAGCACAAAGCGAATCCCTGATGGCTCAATGCCCTAAGCCGTAACGCTGAAAAGCAGGCGAAATCAAGATGATGATGCATCGTGATGCCGTGTTGGGCTTAAACCGGCAGACCCGTGGCCGTTAAGTCACGCTATGGACTCGGAATTTTCAATTTCCACGCCCGTTTAACGCATAAACCAGCGATTTGTGGTTGGCGGCTAATTCTTTGTGTTCGCGCACCGACACAAACGGATGTTCAATGCCCGCTTCAGGATCTTTCGGAAAGACTTGCCACAGAGCATCAGCCTGACTTCACCGGTAGATACCAGCCCTGCCCTATTTGGTTGCCTTAGCCTGCACGTCACGCATCACACGCAGCATGTTGCCGCCCCAGATCTTAGCCAGGTCTTCCTCGGAGTAACCGCGCTCTAACAGGGCGGCAGTGACGTTCGGTGAGTCTGCAGCATTGTCCCAGCCTTCGACTCCACCGCCACCGTCAAAGTCTCCCGATAGTCCCACATGATCGACACCGGCCACCTTCACGGCGTGATCGACATGATCGAGAAACTGCGCCAGGGTGACGTCGTCAAACTTTTGTCGGATGCGGGCACGCTCGCGTCCGTACTCCGCCAATGTCTCTGCGGACGCAGCACCAAAATCCGCACCGGTATTGAGCCCCAGACGCTCGCGCAAGACGCTCATGGCGGCGGTGATCTGTGGATCGATATCGGCAAGGTACGAACGGTAGGCAGTGATTTGAGCAACGCCGCCAGCATCACGGATCGCCACAAGCTGCTCATCCGTCAGGCCGCGCGGATTATCGTAAACGGCCTGTACAGTGGAGTGGGAGGCGATGACGGGCGCACGCGATGCCGCCATGGCATCAGCTGCGGTTTTCGGCCCGACATGACTGATATCGACCATAATGCCATGATCATTCAGCGCGGAAACCAGCACTTTTCCCAGATCGCTCAGGCCCGGGTCCTCGCCATCACCGAGCGTTTTTACAGGGTTGGAGGAGCCGCCGAACTGATTATGCCCGAAATGGGTGATAGACGCGTAGCGCGCTCCACGCTCAGCCCATAAGGACACTGCCTCTTTGACCTCCTCCGGAGTGGATCCCAGCGGATAGCTGTTTTCAATGCCGATCAGCGCAACCAACTTGCCTTCTGCATCCAGCGCCTCCACTTCCTCGGCGGTGGTAGCCAGCCCGATCGTGTCGGCATTGGCGCGCAACATGCGAAGAATACCGCGATACTTTTCCTCTGCAGCCTGAACGGCCTTGGCATACCCCCGCGCTGTCAGCTCATCCTGGCGTGTGTAGACGATGAAGAACGCGGCATCGAGCCCACCCATCCGCATGGAAGGCAGATCGACCTGCGCCCTGTTGATCACTCCGGGATCGAGTGCTGCCGTTCCATAGCCCGAGCCAATATCCACATGCGTATCGAGCGTCAGGAGACGATCGTGGATCGACATGACGCCCGGGTCAGTCAAGGACGTCTGGGCAATTGCCGAACCGGCAGCACAGGTAAGGACTGAAGCAATGAAAAGGCGAAAAGGCAGGCGCATGTCGGGTCTCCTCACTGGGGTATCTTCAGCCTGCGCTGCCCAACCCTGGAATGCAAGGACAGAGTTATACCCGCAACATTTTCGCGTGACTATCACCTCGCGCAAAATGCCACAAGCTTTTGTTTTAGCGCGTATTCTTGTCGCAAAAGTACATTCAAACTTCCAAGTTACGCTCTATCCGGCATCACGCAGTCCTGACAGCGCGGCGTGCGACATTCAGACAGCTGGAAACATGTCTCCAGGAATCGCGGAAGGCGTTGTGATGTGCGGAAACCATTGTCCACCTCGAGCCCTACAAGGACTGTTGCGGCCAAATCGGCGGATAATGACGTCCCAGCTGCGCCGTGCGCTTGCGCACTTGCCTGGCGTTGTGCGAGGACGTCAATTCAGCCCGCAAATCTATAATCCGGCTGGCCTCTACAATCTGCGTCTATCGCAAGCACGGCCCCTTCGAGCGGATTGGCCAGCAATTGTGCCTGGGTCAGCGTAAACTGCGCCGATGTAACAAAGAGTGTCCTGCGATCGGCACCGCCAAATGTACAACTGGTCGGATTGGTCATCGGCACGGTGATCTCCCGATCGACCCGACCGTCAGGCGTAATGCGGATGATGCGACCGCCGCCAAAACGGGCATTCCACAAACAACCCTCGGCATCAATTCCGGACCCGTCGGGGACGCCGTGGGGATAATCCTCGATCAGTACACGACGATTGTGCAGATCTCCGGTTTCGGCGTCGTAGTCGAAGGCAAAAATCACGTTGCGCAGGCTGTCGCCAAAGTAAAAGGTTTTATGGTCCGGGGACCAGGCCATGGTGTTGGAAATTCCGAACTCGAATTGAGTATGACGCGTAACGGTTCCGTCTGGGTCTATCCGGAACAACGCGCCGCTGTTTCTATCAATTTCCCGTCCGCTGCCATCGGGGTTCAGGTTGGTGCACATCGATCCCACCCAGAGCCGCCCCGCCGGATCGCAGCGTCCCTCGTTGAGCCGATTGCCGTCCGTTGGATCAGGAAAGCTGAATTCTGAGAACCCGCCGGTTTCAAAGTCAAACCTCGCCACACCGTTTGCCAGGGCAACCACCGCGCCCGATGTTGATTGTCGCAAGGCAATTGCTGTCGGAAAATCGTCCGAATCCCACGACCTGACCTTACGTGTGGCTGTATCGTAACGGCGAATGGCTTTACCAATGATATCAACCCAATAGAGGCTCTGCGACTCTGCATCCCAGATCGGGCTCTCACCGACCTGATCACGGATTTCCGCAATGACCTCGAATGCGCTCACCATCTGCCCGGTCCCTTCTAACTGGCGTCATCTTCCACCGAGACCGCCGGATTGGCCCAGCGGGTATTCGGCACAAGCGAGAACCAGTCCCGGCGTCCGGGGTCTCGGTCATAAGGGTACCCGCCGAATTCTTTGTAATATTCAGAGTATTTGGCCAGCTTGTCCCGATCCAGTTCCACGCCAAGCCCCGGTCCTGTCGGCACTTTGATCTTGCCATCCTGATAGTTCATCAACCCACCCTCAATCACATCATCCAACAGGTGATGGTAGTGCGCATCCGCTTTGAAGACGAGATTGGGCAGAGCCGCCCCAAGGTGCAGCATTGTGGCAAGCTGTATGCCCAATTCGCCAGACGAATGCACCGCAATGCCGAGCTGGAATGTGTCGCAGACCTGTGCAGCCTTGATGCATTGGCGGATGCCGCCCCAGAATGTGGTGTCGAGCAGGATGACATCGACGGCCGGGTTCAGGACATTGGATGAAAGCTGTTCAAAATTAATCACAACCGTATTGGTGGCCGTCGGGATTCGCACAGCCTCGCGTACGCGGCGCATACCGTTCAGACCCCAGGTCGGATCCTCGAAGTAATCGTTGCGCAAGTCTTCGATGCCATGGCCAAACCGGATCGCCTCTTCGACAGAATGCGCAGCATTGGGATCGTAACGAACCGTATCTTCGGGGAACTCATGCGCCAGGGCTCGAAACAGCTCAAGTTCGTAGTCAGGCGGGAACACTCCGGACTTGAGTTTATGAGCTGTGAAACCATGTTTTTCTTTTAGTCTTCGTGCTTCGCACACAAGCTGGTCTGCGGTACGCACTTCACCACCGCGGCTGGGGTTGTTGTATCGAAAGAAAAGATATGATGCGAAACCCACTTCATCGCGTAATTTTCCACCAAGAAGATCGTAGACCGGCACACCGAAGCACTTGCCCATGATGTCCAGGCAGGCAAATTCAATGGCGGCGTGCAGCTGGATGCGATTGTTATAAAGGCTCGCCGTCGGATTGCAGATCTTGAACCACAGGGCTTCTAACTCGAACGGATCGTGCCCAACCAGATAGGATTTCAGTCCACGAAACGCAGCTTCAGCGCTTTCGCCGCCACCGCCCATCTCGCCCAGACCAATCAACCCCGTATCGGTTTCGACCTCCACGACGGTACGCACGAATTTACCCCAGTGAGCGCCATTCGAATGGCGGATAGGCGCTTCCAGAGGAACAGCAACCGTGGTGGCGCGAATGTCGACGATCTTGGGTCGTTTCATCGCATTGCTCCTGCGAATTAGGTAATGAGATCGATCATGATCGGCACGTCAGTATCCGATGCATTCAAATCGGCGACTTTGCTGCCCCGCGCAAATGCGACAATCCGATCCGACACCTCGTGAACGTGATGAAGGTTATGGCTGATGAAAATCACGGTGATGCCCTGAGCACCCAGTTGGCGCACGTAATCAAGCACCTTGCTGGTTTCCTTCACCGACAGATGATTGGTCGGCTCATCAAGGATCAGCATCCGCGAACGAAAGTGCATGGCCCGCGCAATAGCGACCCCTTGCAGTTGGCCACCGGACAGGTCTTTCACCGGCGCTTCAGCGGACCGCAGGTGCAGCCCCACATCGGCAATTGCTTCCAGGGCTTCCTTGGCCATGGCTGGTTCATCCAGGAAACCAAATCCACGCCCCCCCCATTTTCGTTTTTCACGACCGATAAACAGATTACGGGCAATGGACATTTCGGGAACCATCGCAGTGTATTGATAGATGGTCTCAATCCCCAGGTTCATTGCGTCACGGGGCGTGGCTATATCGGCAGGCTGGCCTTCAAATTGAATTTGACCCTCGGTCTGTCTGTGGACCCCGGACAAAATTTTGATGAAGGTCGATTTACCGGCGCCGTTATCGCCAATAAGACCAAGCACCTGCCCTTTGGGTATATCCAGATCAAGATCGCGCAGCGCATGAACAGCGCCATACCACTTGTGCAGCCCGCGAACAGAGAGATGCGGCTCACTCATCATCGCTATCCTTGTGTTTGCCGCGTCCTGCTGCATCGCGGGTCATTTTGTTGATTGTTACGGCGACTACGATCATCGCACCCACGGCAAACCGGAACCAGTTGGCGTCGATCCGAGTCAGGATGATGATGTTTTCGATAAACGCGATAAGAAGAGCCCCGATCACGGCGCCAACGACTGAGCCGATACCCCCCGTCAAAGCGGCGCCGCCGATGACCGCAGCCGCAATCGCGGTCAGTTCATAGCCGGTGCCCATGGATGGCACGATGGCCTTGATGCGGAACACCTGGATCATTCCGGCAAACCCCGCCAATACTGAACACAGTATAAAGGCGGTGGTCTTGACCAGGTTGGTATTGATCCCCATGTCACGCGCCGCCTCGCGGTTGCCTCCGGTGGCGAAAACCCAACTGCCAAAATCGAATTTCCGCAGCCAGATACCAAGTAAAATGCCAATGCCCAGCAGCCAGAATATCGAAACGCGCAACAAATCGACCTTGCCGACGATCCACCAAAGATCAAGATCACGCGGGAAAGCTGGGGGAAATCCTCCTGAAATTACAATGGTCAGACTGCGTGCCATGAACAGCATGCCAAGCGTCGCAATAAAGGAGGGAAGACCCAGCCGGATGGTGATCGCGGCGTTGACCAGACCAACCATGGCCGCAACCACGAGCCCGGCCACCATGCAGATCGGGAGTGGCACACCTGCCGCCATAGCAAGCACCATCACCATTGGTGACAGGGCAAATACCGAGCCGACCGACAAATCAAATTCACCCGAGATCATCAGGATGGTCACACCGATTGCCACCAGCGCAATTTCCGGGATCGGCTGAAGCACAACCTGAAAATTCCCGTATGTCATGAACGCAGGAGACAGCAGGCTGAAAACCAGCGTCAGAAACATCAGCATCAGAAATGCGCTTGCTTCCGGTTTAGATTGCAAAATATGTCGCAGTGACATGTTCAAGGGCCCGTAGAATGAGACGTTGGTTTTGTCGGAATGTTCATGGAATGCTTGGCCCCGCAGAAAGAGCGGGGCCACACGTGCTTCAACCGTTTTATCTGACACCCATTGCCGAGAACTTCTCGACCGCGGCGACATCTGCAGGCCGGATCAACGCCTTGCCGGTGTTGACGTCAAATGCTGACAAGCCGAACTTGTTGATGAAATAAAGTTGCTGGATCGGCAGATATCCTTGCAGATAGGGCTGCTGATCGACGGTCAGGTGCACATAACCTTTATTCATCTCATCCAAAAGGATCGGAACCAGATCAAATCCCCCCATCTGGATCGTGTTCGGAGCGACACCAAGATCGCGCAGGCATTCACCGGCACCGGCGAACCAGAAACCCGCACCAATCACTGCCGTGGTATTGCCATTGCCTTGAACATACTGACAAATTCTCTGACCTGTGACCGAGAGGTCGTTTGCAGAATCGATGGTTTCATGGGTCAGGTTCCAGCCGTCGTCGATCGCTTCATCCAGGTACTTTCTGGCGCCGCCAATCCGATCTTCCGCCCAGGATTCACCTGGTCGTGCGAGGCCCAATAGCACGTGCTGCGGCGCGCTTTTGTCCATGCCGGCCAATAGACCTTTGGCAACCTCGTAACCCGCCTGGAACAGGTCCTGACCGATAAATGCCAGACGCCCATTGCCTGCTGCGCCCTCGGTGTCATCAACATTGATCGTGACCACCGGAATATCGGCTTCGACCGCCCGCGCAATGGCATCGTCATAGAGGTTGTCATCCACGATAACCGTCGCGACCCCGTCGACACCCTGGGCAATGGTGGTTTCCAGGTTTTGCAGGTGCATCTGCAGGTTGCCGTTTTCCTGGGTAAACAACAGTTGGCAGTCTACCTGATAGTCTTCGCAGGCATCATCCATGCCGCGTTTGATTGCCTGCCAGAATGTATTGTCGATACCGGTCTGGGTCAGAACCGTGAACCGGAGGTCTTCCTGCGCCACGGCTCCACTGGTCGCGAAGGCAAGACTCAGCAGAGATGCCGACAATAGTTTCTTGATGGTCGTATTCATGGGTCCCCTCCTATTGGGTTTTTAATTGATGTGGTTGCCAACATTTCGATACGCTTCCAGCACTTCGAAACAGGCTGAAAGCGGGTGGTAGTCGGTCTTTGATGCCGGACTTTTTTCGTTGCTGTATCTGGTGCCTGAATGGTCCAGCACGCGATACCAGCCACCAAATTCGTGATCGACGAAATACGTGTCCGCATAGGTCCAAGCACGGTCATACCAGTCCCAGTATTCCGATTTTCCGGTTTCCATGGCCAACAGAGCTGATGATCCAATCGTTTCCGAGAACACCCAGTAATACTGATCGGAATCCAGGATTTCGCCATCCGGTGCGAAGGTGTAATTGATCGCCCCTGTGTCTGCTTGCCAGGCTGTATCCATCGCCGCCTTGAACAGAAATTCCGCCTTTGGTATTCGCCAATCCGACGGGCGATGCCGGTTGAGAATGAGCAGTAGCTTCGACCATTCAACGAAATGCCCCGGCAAGTAACCAAACGGGCGGAAAAGATTCTTGGGATCGTCTTTGTTGTAATCCCAGTCATGCGACCAATCGGTGTTGTAGTGTTCCCAGACCAACCCGTCCGCATGGGCAGCCAGATCCACACATATCCGCTCGGCCAGAAGGTCTGCCCGATCCAGATAGCGGGCGTTGCTTGTGGCCTCGTAGGCGGCCAGCATTGCTTCGCACATATGCATGTTGGCGTTTTGCCCGCGATAGGCGTCAATTGCCGTCCAGTCGCCAGCGGCGATTTCATCTACATAAAGCCGGGCTTTTGCGTCCCAGAACCGGGTTTCAAGCAATGTCCAGATATCATCGATTAATTCATCGGCACGCTCGGCTCCGGCTTTTTTTGCCCCCGCCGCAGCGAGAAGCACAAACGCATGGCCATAGCAGTGATAGGTGCCGTCGCTCACCCGATGGCGGTCCAGCACCCATGCGTAGCCGCCGTCGGGCTGACGATGATGATCCAGCAGAAAGGCAATGCCATGAGCGGCGGCCTGCCTGAAGTCTTCGCGCCCCAACACAAGAGAGGCGAGCGAGAAGTTGTAGACAAACCGGCAGGTGCCGACCAGATGCTTGGTGGTCTGGTCAAAGACTGTTCCATCATCGAGTAACTGATTGATATAGCCACCATATTCGACGTCCATGCAAGTCGGATGATAAAAGTCCATGATCTTCGCAATATGCGCTTGCAGATAGTCTTTGCTTTTGAAATCCATAACTGGACCCTCGTTTCATCTATTCCGGAAGAATGATGCCAAGCTTCGACAATACGCCGCCGTCGACCTTCAAGTCGGCACCGGTCATGAACGGGCAAAGATCGCTGGCCAGGAAATTTGCCACCGCCGCCACTTCTTCAATTGTGCCAACGCGACCAACCGGGTGGCCCCGCCCCCAGGCCTCAACCGTTTCTTCCGCGGTGTTATCGCCTTTCCAGAGTTCTGCAGCCCACCGCAGCATCGGTGTATCGATGGAGGCCGGACAGATCGCATTTACACGGATCTTGGCCTGGGCATGATCAAGCGCCATTGCCCGGGTCATTGCCACGATGGCGCCCTTGGTGGCGGTATAGGCGGCAACATTGCTCTGTGAAGCAAAGGCCTGCACCGAAGCGATATTGATAACCGACCCACCGCCCCGTTTTTCAATTTCCGGGATTGCATATTTCGCTGCCAGAAAAACGCCCTTCAGGTTGACGTCCAACACCTCGTCCCAGGTTTCCTCCGGCGTATCGACGACTGTGCCATAACGCTGCACTCCCGCGCTGTTGACCAAGGTATCAACTCCGCCAAAGCTGGTGACAGCGGTATGTACCAACCGCTTCATATCGTCGGCATTGGAAACGTCAGCCTCAACACCGACCAGCCGCTCACCTCCGCCGATTTCAGATTCTGCTGCTGTCAGGCTGGGTGCGTCGTTTGAGCAGATCACCACATTGGCACCCTGGGCGCAAAACCGCTTGGCGATCCCAAGTCCCATGCCTTTTGAACCACCGGTTACGATGGCCGTCTTTCCCGACAGGTCCATTTCATCCCTCCCCATCACATCTATTGAGCTATTGCCGTATCGCTGTTCTCAGGCTGCGAGAAGTAATCGCTGTGCTGCGTCGACAGTCGGTCGATATCTTCCATCACCCGTCCCAAATGAAGCTTCATGATGTCTCGTGCTTCAGACACATTGCCGCCTTCGACCGCAGCCAGAATGTTCTCGTGATCGCCCAAAAGTTGATTGAGGTCAGTGTCCTGAAGGCTCAGCCTGCGCAATCGGTCCATATGCCTCTTGGCTTCGGAGATGATCGTCCAAACCGCACTGCGCCCGACCATCTCACTGAAGCAACGATGCATGCGCTCGTCCGCGGAGAAGAACAGTGCAGCATCGCCCTCCTGGATCGAAAAGCGCTGCTCCTCAATGGCCTGACGTATATTGAATATCGCGCGGTTCGATGAGGTCTGCGCAGCCTCTTCGATGATGGCCAGTTCCAATTTTTCGCGGACATATTGGGCCGTACGCACTGCTTCGAGCCGGATCGGCGCGACAATTGTCCCGGCACGGGCGCGAAAATCGACCAGTCCTTCGCCCGAAAGTCGCGTCAAAGCTTCGCGAATTGGGGTTCGGCTCATACTCAAGTCATCCGCCAGAAAAACTTCGCCTATCGCCTGGTTTGGCTTCAGATCCAGCGAAACGATCCGGCGCCTTAGTTCACGGTATGCACGCTCGCCGGCAGGAATTTCGACAACATCGGTCATCCAGGTCTCCCCTGACTGTGATTTATGTATACTTGTATACAAATTTTTTCTTTCGTCAATCCTGGTATTGAATTGGTCAATGACGAATGCACTGGATGCTTCGTTTGAAATCCGGAGCCGCATCGCTCGCCATATTCGGACAGAGAAGTGCTTCGACCTGCTCAGCGGAGATAGTCGGTCCGATTGTGTAGGCATTGCCGCGCAACATGCAGAGAATTTCGCGATCCTTTACCTCCGATGCCTGAGCCGCGCGGGCAGACATACCTCGATCAGTTCTCCGAGCTGCATATCGACGAAGAAAACCCCAGCAAGGCGCCCTCCCGCCCGCATGGAAGGCGGGTCGTGCCGACCCTGCGAAGACTGATGATGTTAAGTTGCGCCAGATCTCGTCGAGAAAAGAGCTCCAACTTTGCAAAAATTCGCTGTAGCATTCCGGTGGTGTTGGAGTCAGTCGCCCAAGAAATGGGGTTCGGTTCGATTAGATACGCGTTCGATAAATTTGTGCTGAGCACTGACCGACGTGAACTAAGCGCAGATGGCGTGCCCATTGCTGTTGAACCGCAGGTCTTTGACGTGCTGGCGTTGCTGATATCCCATCGTGACCGGGTCGTCTCGCGGAATGAATTGATCGAGATTATTTGGCAGGGCCGTTTTGTGTCCGACGCCGCATTGAGCAGCCGGATCAAGGATGCCCGGGCAGCGCTTGGAGATTCCGGCGCTAGACAGGCCTTTATCAAGACGCTGCATGGGCACGGGTTTCGCTTTGTGGGAACGCTGATCCCGGACACACAGGCCGCGCCGGTATCGTCACCCGAACTCACGCCAATTACAGACCGGCCATCGATCGCAGTGCTCCCCTTCAAGAGCCTCAGTAACGATGACAGCCAGGACTATTTTGTCGACGGAATTTGCGATGACATCATCAACGACCTTTCCCGGCTGAAGTGGTTGTTCGTGATCGCGCGCAATTCAACCTACAGCTACAGAGGAACTCAGACCGAATCGGCTACCATCGCAAGAGAACTGGGTGTCCGTTACTTGCTCGAGGGCAGCATCCGCCGGGATGGCGACCGGGTACGGGTAACGGTGGCATTGCTGGATGGGGAAGCCGCCAGTCTGATCTGGACTGAGAAGTTCGACCGTGAACTAAAGGACATATTTGCGGTTCAGGATCAGATCACTCAAAGCATCGTCGCCACGCTCGAGACACAAGTCAGCGCAGCAGAAGGCGCACGATCGTTGCGCAAGTTGGAGCAGAACCTTGATGCCTGGGAGCACGTCATTCAAGCGATGGCGCTGCTTGGCGAGTTCACCTATGGCGCCAGCACCCGGGCGCTTGCGCTGCTGGACCGGGCGATCGAAATTGATCCCACCTATGCCCGCGCCTACAGCCAGAAGGCCTGGACAACGGCCTGGCGAATTCATCAGGGATGGGAAGACACTGAAAAAGGGCTGAAGAGGGCCATAGAGGCGGCCGAGCAAGCAGTTAAACATGATCCGGAGGAACCCTGGGCCTATATCGCGTGGCTTTTCATTGCGACGATCTTGCGGGATCCTGACATGCTGGTTGAATCGGCAAAGCGGTCGCTGGAAATCAATCCCAACTTTGCCATGGCCCATTCGTGGTTGGGGGCAGCTTACGCCCTGTCCGGTCAGGGTGAGAAGTCACTTGAGTGGATCCGGAATGCCCGCAGGCTGAGCCCGCGTGACATGTTCAAAGAGGAGTTCGACGTCCACACCAGCTACGCGTATTTCCAGGTGGGTGATTATGAAAATGCATGCACATTTGCATCCAGGGCCACCCTGCCCCGACCCGACCACGTCTATCCCCGCCTGATCCTTGCCGCCTCACATGCGCACCGGGGGAACATCGGACCGGCCAAAATGCAGGCCACGAAAATTCTCAGCCTCGTTCCGGAATTCTCACTGGCGCAAGCCGAAAAGTCGTGTGTGTTCGTTCAAGACGATGACATCGCACGATTTGTCGAAGGGCTGCGGCTGGCAGGGTTGCGTTAGACAGGCCGGTCAACGGAAGGAAGGTCTCTAACCGGTTTTCTTGTAGAGCCGACAAGTCAACTCAAATGCACGCTCCGCTTTCTTGCGAATGTCGTCCTCAGTGAGCGGCCCGACCGCGCCCAGGGCCTGACGCATTTGCACTTCACCAAACAGCAAACCGATATAGCTGTTTGCAGCATCTTCAGCGCCCATATCCAGTTCAAACAGTTCCGCTCTGGCCAGATCATCCATGAGATCGCAGATGAGTTCAAAAATGTGACTACGTCCGATGTCGTCAATGGCTGATGACAATAATCCAGTGTCCGAAACATCCATGATAGCGGCGCGGTTCATGATGATCGCTTTGCTGTCTGTGGTGAAGCGAAGCAAATGAATACCCAGAGACTTCAGCGCCTGCAGTGGGTCCTCATGATCGCGCAGTGACGTCTCCAGGAATTGTCGAACCCCCTTCCCGTTGACATCGATGATCCCTTTGAAGAGAGCCTGCTTGCTTCCATACCATGCGTAGAGCGTCTGGTTCGATGCCGATGCTTTCTTTGCAATCTGGAGCATGCTGGTGCTGCGATACCCCTTCTGGGCAAGCAGTTCCAAGGCTGCCTCTTCTATCTGTCGGCGTCGTTGTTCCTGCTTTTCGCCGCTCATCAAATTGCCTTTCCTTCATTCTTGACATCATTCGTACACCTATGTACACCAAAAATCAATAAGAGTACACAAGTGTACGATTTTGAATTTTCAAGGGCGGACCATTCAGTCGGCGCACCGCTGAAACACAGGAGAATGAAATGAGCATTATTCGAAAAGCCGGGTATGGCGCAGGCGCGATCCTCATATTGGTTGCCGGATATGTCTGGTATCAATCCAGCCACACCGAAAAGGACATTATGGCTTTTCGTAAACAGGTTGCCGAGATCGCAGCGACTGCGCCTGCACCTCTTCTTGATCCTGATGCGTTTGCAGGATTGCCCGCACCGGTAAAGCGATATTTCGACTACACATTCAACGGGCCAGTCGACGCTTACACGGTTGTTCGCCTTGAAGCGGCGGGGAATTTTCGTCTTCCACTGACGGAGGACTTCAACCCGACGACAGCGGAACAGGTCATCGCCATTGGCACGCCTGCATTGATGTTTTCGGCAACGACCCCTGTCTTTGTCGGCATCCCGGCGCGCGCCTATGACTTTTTCGCAGACGGTAAAATGGAGATGAAAGCCAAGGTCTTGTCGGCAATTACCGTGGTCGATGAAAGCGAAACGGAGGAATTGAACCGCATCTCCATACGGCGATGGCTTTTGGAAAGTCCGCTTTACCCCCAGGCCCTGCTTCCAGGAGGTCCGGTGACCTGGGAAGCCATCGATGATCAAAGCGCACGCGCCGTCGTCCGGGCAGCCGATCTGGAAGCGTCGATGCTCTTCTTCTTCAATTCTCAGGGGCAGATCACGCATCTGGCCGCCGAACAGGATGGGGATCTAACCACGCCTTATCACGGCTCAGGCGAGCATGTTACACGGGATGACTATCGCCTTGTCAGCAACATGATGATCCCTCACCAATTCACGATTTCCCGTGCAGCGGGTGGCGAAGTTTTCCCCTTTTTCAAGGCTGAAGTAACACACATTGTTTATGAATAGAGCACGCTCAACCTGCAATCGGCACTCCGAAATATGCCGTCCGAAACAGCGCTCAACACTGTGGCCGGGTACATTTGCCATGTGAACCACACTTAAACTCAGGTGCTCGTTTTCACAGAATCATGCGACACGAACTACCCGGGGTGAGACGTTGTCCGAACCAATTCAACGACGCGCTCAGCGTTGGTCCCAACCCCGGGTGCCATCCATATTCCAATGCAAAGTCTCGAAATCCACTCGCAACGCCCCACTCCGTGTGTAAGTAGTCACCAGGCAATCAATGTCACTGCGCCAGAACGCGCAATCAGCCCAGTCCACTTCGCTTACGGAACACGGTCAGCGGTTTCGTCTTCGCTTCTCGTGCGATCGCTTTGGTCTGCATTTTTGATCGCAATGGCGAATCTTCCCATTTCGGGATAAGCGTTAGTGCCCGTTAAATACGGCCGGACGCTTTTCCAACAGGGCGTCTACCGCTTCTTCATGGTCCCGTGTCTGATGACAGGCGCCCTGATAGGCCGCAGCAAGTTCCAGAATTGTATCGAGCCGGGTGTTCATCCCCTCACGCAGCAGTCGCTTGGCAAGACGCAACTGACGCGGCGGATTATAGGCGATACGCAGGGCCAGCTTATGTGCTTCTGGCAACAGATCTTCGGGCTCCACCACGTTTGAAACCAATCCCCACTCCAGCGCCGTTTCGGCATCTACCGGCTCACCGGTGAACGTCATTTCAGCCGCGCGCGAGAGACCGATCTGCCGCGGCAACAACCACGCTCCGCCATCGCCGGAGATCAGGCCAACCCGGACAAAATTTTCGGCAAATGTCGCACGCGTCGATGCGATGCGTATATCGCAAAGACAAGTGGTGTCGCACCCGGCACCATAGGAAGGACCGTTTACCGCTGCAATTAAAGGGACTTCGCACTCCCATATCGCCTTGGCAACCTGCTGAATACCGCTGCGATAACCATCCCTCGCCTCCAGCGTGTCGCCGCCGAATATGGAGACCTTGTCCTTCATATGTTTCAGGTTTCCCCCGGAAGAGAACGCCTTGCCCGCTCCTGTCATGATGGCGCAGCGCACAGACATATCGCGGTTGATCCGGCCCATCGCTTCGATAATAGCGCCTGCCAGGTCCTGATCGGTAAGTGCGTTACGCGTCTCAGGCATGTTGAAGGTGAGCAAAACGACGTGTCCATTTTGCTCATAGAGAAGCTTATCGTTCATCTCAATGACCTTTCGAGTTCAGGATCATCCGCGCATCGACAACCTCGTAGCCGTCGCTGCGCAGAATGACCGGGTTGAGATCGATTTCCTTGATTTCGGGATGTGCGAGCGCAAGTTGAGAGACCTTCATCATCAGATCTTCAAGGGCTGTTTTGTCCACGGGCAACCCGCCGCGAACGCCCTCAAGGATCTTGGCCGACTGGATTTCCTCGACCATCTCGTGGGCATCAGCGCAACTCATCGGCAGGGCGCGGAACGACACGTCCTTCAACACCTCAACGAAGATCCCGCCAAGGCCGAACATCATCACAGGTCCAAACATTGGATCATGGACCACACCAATGATGATCTCGACTCCTGACTGCGCCATCGGAGCAACCAAAACGCCGTGCACATCCGCATCTGGATCATAAATGCGCGCGTTACCGACAATTTCGCGATAAGCCGCGCGCAGTGCCGCTTCGCCTGAAATCTTCAGCTTCACACCACCGGCATCGGACTTGTGCAAGATGTCCTGGCTGACGATTTTCATCGCAACTGGGGCATCGCCCAATACCTCTGTGACATGTATCAAATCATCCTCGCTGTGTACCAGCAACTGGTCAGCTACGTTGACGCCGTAATAAGAAAGAAGGTTCTTGGCTTCATGTTCATAGAAGGCGTCGCGGCCTTCCTGGCTGATACTTGCAAGAAGAGCGCTTCCTTCAATCACCGGGCCGGCAGGTACAACAAGCGGCGACTCCGCGTTCCGGGCACGGGCATTGGCATAATTAATCAACTCAGACACACACCGAACCGCAGGCTCGGGCCAGATAAAGGTTGGAACACCTGCGCCTTTCAGAACTTCTATTGGCTGTGTACGCAGCGCAGCATAAACGCTCTGAACCAGAAGAGGCTTGCCATGATGATCGGTGAGAGCAGCCAGACGCCGCGAGGTTTCCATCTCCGCCTCCAGGAGTGCCGGATTAAAACGCGCAGCAAATCCTCCATACATGCCGATAACCATCAGGATATCGACATTTTCATCCGCGAGGATCACGTCAGCGCAATCCGCACATACTGACGGGGTATCATCCGTACCGCCGGCCACATCCACCGGGTTCACGCAAGACGCTGCCACGGGCAGGATGCTGCGGAGCTTTTCGACAGTCTCCGGCGTAAGGTCCGCAAGTCGAACACCTGCGTCCACCAGCGCATCGACTGTCACGGTAGCATGACCACCACCATCGGCCAGAATTGCCACGCGGCCGCCTTTGGGTACCCGCAGTTTGGACAGGCCCTCGGCAATGGACAGAATCTTGTCAGACTGCTCGACAACCGTTGCGCCTGCCTGTCTCAGCAGGCCGCGTGTCAGGGCAAAACCCGATGCAAGCGACCCGGTATGCGAACTTGCTGCAACCTGTCCGGCTTCAGTGCGACCGGATTTGTAGATCACGACCGGTTTTTTCTGGGTCACTTGTCGGCAGGTATCGAGAAAAGCACGCCCGTCCTTAAAGCCCTCGACGTAGAAGACCGGTGTCTTCGTCTCTTCGTCATCACCAAAATACTGCAGGTATTCCGCCAGGGTGACATCCAACTGATTGCCGACCCCAACGTAGGACGAGAAGCCAACACCACCCCGACGTCTGGCCTCCGTGACTAAACCCAGCATCATGTTGCCAGACTGACTGCAGATGCCGATGTTTCCCGGTTCCACGTCCTTCACCCCAACCATGTTCATCTTGTTGTGC
Organism: Stappiaceae bacterium; assembly: GCA_039976075.1. GTDB lineage: Bacteria > Pseudomonadota > Alphaproteobacteria > Rhizobiales > Stappiaceae > JBDWFY01. Next base: position 327,363 of record JBDWFY010000011.1, on the reverse strand, counting down.
AGATTGAAGACACCGTTTGTATTCGGACCCAGCACACGCACATTGTGTTCACGCGCCGCATCCAGCGCCGCTTGTGCAATGGCTTCACCTTCGACACCTATCTCGGAAAAACCAGCCGCCAGAACGACAGCGCCGGGGATATTCTTTTGCCCGCATTGAGCAAGAATTGCGGGCAGCGTTTTTGCAGGTGTGCAGACCAGAACCACGTCGATATCGCCTTGGACATCAAGGACCGATGCATAGGCAGGCAAGCCCATGATCTCGTCCGTCTTGGGGTTGATCGGATGGATTGCGCCCCCATACCCATCGGCAAGCAACTTTCGAATGGCCTGATTGCCACGTTTTGCTGGGTCATTAGAGGCCCCGATGATCGCAATAGATTGTGCGTTAAAGATGCTGTTCAGTGCATTGCTCATGGATCGAAACCTCTCACTTGCCTTTAAATACCGGGGGGCGTTTCTCGGCGAAGGCATCGATGCCTTCCCTCCAATCCTCGGTCAGCATGCAGGTACGCAACGCGTCGAGTTCGGTTACCAGGCGTGAGCCGTAGTCGCGCTGAGCGTCATTCAGGTTTTCTTTTGCAAACCTCATCGAATAGGGTGCTTTGGAGCTGATCTCTGCCGCGAACTCTGCGACTCCCTGTTCGAAATCCGCATCGGCAAAGACATGGGTGGCCAAGCCAATCCGTGCAGCCTCAGCGCCGTGGATCCGGCGGCCGGTCATAATAAGTTCGCGCGCCCTTGCGAGGCCTACCAGGCGCGGAAGGATACCCGTCACTCCGCCACCTACATGGGTGCCGATGGAAATCTCGGGGAAACCTATCTGTGCGCTTTCCTTCATCAGGATGAAATCGGCAGAGCAGGACATCTCGGCCCCGGCACCAAGCGCAAAGCCATTTACTGCTGCGATGACGGGTTTGGTGTGTTTGTAAATCCGTTCGCAGACATCATTGCCCAGTTGCAGGTACTCAAGCTTTTCCAGTTGGGTCCGCGTTCCGGCACCGTGTTCCTTAAGGTCGGCACCAACACAGAAGGCCCTGCCCTCGCCGGTCAAGGTGACCACGCGGATTGCACCATCTTGTTCAGCAACTGCCAGCGCGTGGATGATCTCTCCATAAAACTCCGACACCACAGCATTCAGACGATGGGGTCGGTTGAACCTGATCTCGGCCACGGGACCGGTTTTCCGATAGATGATGGTTTCGTAGGTCATGTTGCTATCTCTCCAGTCTCAATGGCAGGTCCATCGCGTGACAGGTGGATGTGCCGCTTGTTCAGGCTGGTCACTATTTGATCCAAAATATTGCAAATGTAAATATTTAATATAAAATATTGCAAATGTAAAAATTTGTGATTAGGATCGGAATTGGTCACCGCGGGACCGATCTCCAGGGAAACATCACGGAGGGGAGGCTCAGGTCAGCGGCGGATAGCATTTAGCCAACAGACCAAGAGCGAAGGAGGAACTCATGCTCAAATCATTAAATCTCGGAAAAACGCTGACTCGTATCGGCCTGGCCGGCGCGCTCACATTGTCAGCAGCCACACTGGTCTCCGCTGCCGATATGCGCGTGAAATTTGCAGGCACGTTCCCGATAGACCACCCGGGAACGAAGATGATGAAACAGATCAAGACAGATATCGAAGCCGCTGATGTGGGCCTGAAAGTTTCACTTTTTCCAGCCAACCAATTGGGATCTGGAGAAGCGTTGATGGAAGACACCATCAACGGCAATATCGATTTCACTGCTGCCTTCATCTACTCGCACAAGGATCCACGCCTGGAATTCCTCTCGATGCCGTTTCTCGTCAACAATTTTGACGAGATGAACAGCGTTATGCGCAACATGGATAGCGCCTTCAATCAGATTCTGCAGGAGCGCTTGAACGCCTTGGGTTTGCGTTTGCTCGCCAACAATCCCGAGGGCTTCACGGGCATTGTTGCCAACAAAAAACCTGACAACTGGGCAGACCGCGATCCCAAGAATATGAACATCCGCGTCTGGTCATCTCCGGTTATCAAGGACATGGTCGAAGGCCTGGGTTACCAGGCAACCACAATGGCTTGGGGCGATATCTTCCCGGCGTTGCAGTCAGGCATCGTGGACGGCGCAATCTGCTGTACCAAGTCGGCCACCTACTCGATCTTTGCACAATCAGATGTGGGCAAATATTACGTCCAGTACAACTCGGTGTCTGAACTGACATCATACTACGCGTCAGAAAAGACCTGGAACAAGCTGAATGACGATCAGAAAGCGGCTGTGCAGGCAGCCTTCACAAAGGCCTCAGATGATTTCTTTGCCTACAACCGGGCAAGTGACGGTGAGTTTGGCAAGAAACTCGAGGAAAAGGGTTACGAAATTTTGGCCTTGGATCCCCAGGAGCAGGCTGTCATGGCAACCTGGGTGCGTGAAAACATCTGGCCGACCATGGTTGAAACCATCGGGCAAGAGACTCTGGACCGTTTAACAGCCGATTAGATCCACCGCAATCATCTGGGTCGGTAATCAGGCGTTACCGACCCAATATCAGTGCTCTTATTGGGAGGATGGGCGCATGAGCGAGATTGTCGAGAGGTTGCCAAGAACTGCCGCAAGACCCTTGCTGGCCTGCTTGAAATTCATGCGTATCTTCGTCGCAGCAGGCGGATTGCTTATGGCCTTCACTTTTATGGCTGTGGTGATAATCCGCTACGGATTCAAAGGCAATCTATTCGCCTACGAGGAATGGCTTCTGGCGATTTGTTTCTGGACCTTTTTCCTTGGAGCAGCTTTGGCGGCAGAGCAGAAATCGCACATTAATGCCGATATCCTGGGAGTTGTACTGGGAGATGGCCGGCTGGCCTGGTGGCGAGGTGTTCTGGTCTATTTGATCGAGATCGCGATCGGCGCCTACATCGTTTACTGGTGTTATCTGGCCGTCCAATCAGAAATCCTGGCCTACCCCCTGTGGGAAAAGACAACCGCCCTCAAGATCCCGTCGGTGTTTCCGCGCGCAGCGATCCTTGTGGGATTCGCGTTTATGACCCTCTTCAATGTCATCCATTTTGCCTTCCATCTGATTGATGGTCCCAAAGCGTACCATGTTCCACACCCGGAGGACGAGGCATGATCATCTTCGGCAGCATTGTCATCATCTGCGGTCTTCTGCTCCTGGGGGTCAGCGTCTACATCGCATTTGGTGCGGTACTACTGTTCCTGGCTTATACCGGCAACTATGATATTACGGGATACCTTCCAGCCGGATACTGGAAAATGAACACATTGGTGCTGCTGGCGATTCCTCTCTTCATGATCGCAGGCGCCATCATGGAAAAAGGCAAGATCGCCGCCCCGCTTGTAGCCTTGGCCGAGCTGTTTGTTGGTCACATCAAGGGCGGGCTTTCTGCCGCCGCTGTGGTGGCCAGCGGCATTTTCGGATCCATCTCGGGCAGCGCCAACGCAACACTCACCTGTATCGGTGGCATCATGATGCCGCATCTGCGAAAGGCAAATTATCCAGATGGCCTGTCCGCTGCGCTGATTGTCAGTGCCAGCCCGCTCGGCCTGCTGATCCCGCCAAGTTCGTCGCATATTCTCTACGCCTGGGTAGCTCAGCAATCAGTACTCAAAGCATTCTTGTCGACGGTTATCCCAGGTATCATTCTGATTGTGCTGCTGATCGTCACCAACCAGTTTGCTCTTCGGAAGTATAAAGATATCAAGGTTTCTCAAAAGCCCCCGAACTTTATACCGCAGTTCAAATTGCAGACGCGTCAAGCCACGCCAGCTCTCATCATGCCATTGATCATCCTTGGCGGCATCTATGGCGGGATCATGACCCCGACCGAAGCGGCTGGAGTAGCCGTGGTTTATTCAATCCCGATTGCGATATATGTCTATCGCGGCCTGACATGGCGTGGCCTCGTGGAGACTTTGAGCGGGGCCGGCGTCACCATCGGTGTTGTCATGACCATGATCTTTATGGTGTTGATCGTCAGCCGTTTCCTGATTTTTGAGGACATTCCCGGTATCGCTCAGGATATGGTCTATTCGGTGTCGGACAATCCGATTGTGATCCTTCTAATGGTCAATCTGGTGATGATCCTTATCGGCATGCTCATGGACGACATCTCCGGATTGCTCCTTTCCACACCGCTGCTGCTGCCGATTGTTCAGAGTGTCGGTGTGGATCCGATCCATTTTGCCGCGATCCTCGGAGTCAATCTGGGTATGGCGAATGTTACCCCGCCAACAGCACCACTTCTGTATCTCGGCGCGCAGGTTACCGAGACGCCAGTCGGTAAAATGCTTGGGCCGACTTTCCTGTTCATTTTCTGTGCGTGGATGCCGACACTCGTGTTGACGACGTTCATTCCAGAACTATCCCTTTGGTTGCCCGAACTGCTGTTAAGCCGTTGACGGCAAGAAAAAACCAACCGAGCGACGGCCCTCCTTCTGCCGCTCGGCCTACAATGAGCTATCCAATAGTCAGCAAATGTGAAAACTGTGACCATGAGTATGACGAACCAAAATTACCACCGCCTATTGGATTTTGAATTGCAACAGAAACAACGGATCACATGAAAACTTATATTCACCTAAACGAACGTTTGAAGGAGATGCTGCCTCAGCTTCCGCGAGCGTTACAGGTGGCGTCGAAATACATGCTGGAGCATCCGGGCGACATTGCCACTTTGTCGATGCGAACGGTTGCCACCAATGCCGGTGTGTCATTGCCAAATTTCGCGCGCCTGGCGAAAGCCCTCGGGTACGACACGTATGGGGAATTGCGCGAGGTCTATCGCAAGCAGGTCCAACAGAACGATATCACCGCATACCATTTGCGTGCGGAAAACCTGCAAAGGACCGGCGGCGATGCTGGCGCGAGCGAGCTATGGGGCAAGTTCAGAGATGCAACGTTCGATAACCTGAACACAATCTTCGACTCGATCGATCCAAACTATTTCGCAGATGTCGCGAAAGTATTGAACGACAGCCAGACGATTTACCTTGTCGGCATGCAGGCGTCAGGATGTTTTTCAGCCTATGCTCATTATATTGGCGGCATGGCCAGCGGTAAGTTCCGGTTAGTGCGTGGCGACGGGGGCGTGTTTGCGGATCCAATTGCTGAATTGGGGCCCGGAGATGCGATGATCGTCATCAGCCACCAGCCCCATTCACGCGCCTCGGTCGAATTGACGATGATCGCGCGCGAACGCGGTGCCAAGGTCGTCGCCATTACCGACAGCCCGGCCTCTCTCATTGCTCTTGAAGCTGACTATGTTCTCCTGGCACCGAACCGCGGTCCGCTTTTTTTCGAAAGCTACATGGCAAGCACCATCCTGATCGAAGTGCTCATCGGCTTTTTCACCATCGGTCAGCCCAGCGATACAGTGGAAAGAATAGAGCGGATTGAGGCGGATCGAAAACGCATGAACGAATATTGGGAAAACAAGAAAGTCTGACGCATGCCAACCGCTGATAAGCTCACCCTGTTGGCATGCCAGATCTGCATCCCTGCCACGACAACGGCCACGGCGCGAGATGCCCATTTGGCACGGTCGGCGCAAAAGGTTCTTGCTCATCTGGATAGGTCCGAAAATGAAGTCGACCTTGTCGTGTTGCCTGAACTGTCGAGCATCGATTATTCCCGCGAGACTTTTGCGCGACTTTCGGAAGTCGCCGAACCGCTTGACGGTGCTTCATTTCAAGCATGGAGAAAGGTCGCGATTGAGCGCAACCTACATGTGTCTTATGGCTTTGCCCGGTCCGGCGAAGGCGGCCCCTACATCTGCACGGCTGTCGTCGGGCCGGATGGAATGCTGGTCGGGTATTACGATAAGCTCCATCTGGCACAATACGGTGCCTCAATGGAAAAGGAGTACTTCAACCGTGGAAACCACCTGTTCGTCTTTGAGATAAAGGGATTCCGGCTGGCCCCTATAATATGCTACGACATCCGCATTCCTGAACTCTCGCGAACTCTGGTCGTAGATCAGAAAGTGGATTTTCTCCTGCATTGCGGTGCCTATTACAGGGACGCAAGTTTTCACACGTGGCATCCCTTTGCCATTGCGCGTGCGATTGAAAATCAGGTTTTCTTCCTGTCTTTGAACCGTGCTGGCGAAAGCTATGGCAACTCTCTTTTTTGCCTGCCCTGGCAGGACGAAAAAACACTTCCTCTGGAATTTGCGGAACACGCGGAAGATCTTCGCATCATCACGTTGGACCGTGAAACCCAAGTGAAAGCGCGGCTTGAGTATACCTTTCTCGAGGACAAGCTGGACGACTACCGGATCAAATTGATGAGCCTCCAAACCTAGCGTACATTCCGCAATCAGTTGGAACATTCAGTTTCCGGCGGTAGGAGTGGTTCGCGGCGTCTCGACATACCTCAGACTGAAAATTCGGACAGCAGATCGTCTGCGCGGAGTATCAGTGTTGCTGCGACGTCGGGACTGCGTGGACAGGAGATTGATTGGACGGCGACTCCCACCTGGGTCGTGGCTGTTCTGCGGAAGCGTACGATCTTGTTGCAGGTCGAACAAGACGGTCATTCCAGTGCGATAGGGCACGAAAACGCATGGGCTATGCTGGCGGCGCCGTTATGATGGGTGGCTTCGCGATGATGGCCGCGACACGAAATCCGGTATTGGGAGACAGCTTCAATGAGCCTTGAAACAGTGCATACCTCTGCCCTTCCCCGAACCTTCTGGGAAATTTTGTCTCAGGTACGTGCCGCGTTCATGGGTGGACCTCATGGCAAGACATACGCTCTTGTCGGGGGAGCGGTCGTCCTCTGGGCAAGCTGGCCCGCTCTTGCAACGGTTGCAGATCCTGCACCGCCCTTTCTGGTACTGGGTCTCTCAGCGTTGATTGGATTCGTTTTTTCCTACTGCGTTGCTGTCAGCAAAAATCAGACGACAGCCTTCTTCTCCGTTCGGCTGAGGACAATGATGTTCGTGGCGGTTGGATTGATGGGGAACAATGCGTTTTATCTTGCGGCCATATCGCGCATTGGACCCGCGGAGGCCAATGTCGTCCACTACCTTTGGCCGGTTCTGCTTGTCGCGCTGGCTTCCCTGGTTCATCGTCGCAGCCCATCCCTGATACAGACGATCGGAATTGCATCAGGCTTTGCCGGTGTGGCTGTCGCCCTCTCGCCACAGATGGGTCAGGGGATTGATCTTTATGGAGTTCTGCTGGGCGCAAGCGGAGCACTCACATTCGCTGTTTATTCAGTTGGACGGTCGTTCGCCCGGGTTGAAACAAATGTGGTTGGACCGTCGCTGGCCCTGGCCGGAGCCGCTGCGCTGATCGCACATTTTGCAATTGAACCGCTCTATTGGCCCACTGGTTCACAATGGGTTGCCATTGTTCTGATGGGCGTTGGCCCCTTTACGCTTGCAAATATTTTCTGGGATAAGGCAACGCGCCAGGGATCGGCTGCGACAATCTCAAGCCTGGCATTCTTAACCCCATTGGTTGCCATAACTCTTCTGGCCATATTCGGACTCGGCGTCGTGACTATCGCAACCGTTGTGGGGGCGCTGTTGGCGATCGCTGGCGCCGTTCTCAGCTCTCGCAAATAGAGGAAATGGCAATTGTCCTGCACAGCCAAGGTTCGTTGCAGCATAGAAAACCAACTGCTTGAGCGCCTAGCTGCCGTCCTGGATCTGTTGCCATCAGGTGGTACCGGTGGTCATAGTCGAATGAAGGCTTTATAGGTCTGGCCTATTCTGGTGTTCTCAGGGTACTTTCGCGGTTCTCCAATTGCGGAAAATGCTCCAAGTCTTTGTTTAATCCCGTATCCGTGTCGTAAAGGCGCTTCAACCTTTCCGGGATACGCCATGGCGCGAAAAAGATATGCAGCTTATCAAAGGTCATTGGCAACTCATCGCCCTCACGGCTCTGGTGTTCCTGTTATGGAAAACCCCGATCGTGGTACCGCTTAAAATCATGATCGTTTTCCTGCATGAATTTTCCCATGCGGCGGTGACGATTTTGACCGGTGGAAGTGTTGTCGAATTGTCGCTGTCGCCTCAGCAAGGCGGCCACGTGATTTCGCGCGGTGGCAGCCGTTTTCTCATCCTCACGGCCGGCTATCTCGGCTCGCTGGTCATTGGCGCGGCGCTCCTGGTGATTGCGCTTCGCACCGATGCCGACCGTCTGGTGCTGGGGCTGCTGGGCGCAATCATGCTGGTGGTGACAGTACTCTATGTCCGGGACTGGTTCCCCCTGATCTTCTGCACACTCACGGGTGTTGGTATGCTGGCCGTTGCACGGTATCTGGACCACGCCGTCAGCGATATGGTGTTGCGCGTCATCGGGCTCTCGAGCCTGATCTACGTTCCCTATGACATTTTTGATGATACAATCAGGCGCTCTGGAGCGCGATCCGACGCTTATATGCTCGCCGATGAATTTGGTGGCCCGACCATATTCTGGGGTGGACTGTGGCTGGTGCTCAGTCTGGCTGCCATTGTGTGGTGTCTCAGGTACGGCATCGGCCCCAGCAGCAACCTCACATTCGGCAAGGCCTCGCGGGAGCGTACTCCGTAGAATCAGCCACATTCTGTCGATAGGAATACGCGATAAAACAAAGGCTTGCACCTCTCACACGCCTTGTCTATACCAGGGAATTCTCCGCGATAAAACCGGGTGATGAACACCACATCGGGGACCATCCGTGCGCGGGTTCACTTCATCCGAACGCTTGATTTTCGAGCGAAAATCCCCTATTCGAATAGTCTCATCACCGCTTAATGGGTAACTTTGGAGGTGCTTGCAGAACTCTTGTTCTGCAGTGATTTTTCGATCAAGACTTGCAAAAAACCCAATCTGGGTATAGCTCATTGTAATCGATATTTGCCGGACTTCTTGTATTCTTCGCCCATCACTGATGGATGCGCACTATTCAAGTACTTCTTCATAAATCGAATACGGGTAATGGCCACGAATGAGTGTGTGTCGACCCAAGTGCAAAACATTGGTGAAAGGAAATATCAATGACCACCGGAACCGTAAAATTCTACAACAGCCAAAAAGGCTTTGGATTCATTCAGCCTGACGATGGTTCGAAGGACGTTTTCGTCCATGCGACCGCTCTGGAAAGAGCCGGAATCGGCAGCATCACTGAAGGTGACAAAGTCTCTTTTGAAACCGAAGTTGATTCTCGCAGCGGCAAAACTGCAGTATCAACATTGTCACTCGCCTGATTGCCATCACGGCAACCGGGTAAGCGACAACCGATTTGAATGAATTGAAACGGCGATGCTTTTGCGTTGCCGTTTTTTTTACACGTTAGACAGAACGGTGGACCTCAGCACCTCGTGAAAAAATGATCGGCGATTTTCCGGTCAGAAGGTGCCAGAAGAAAGTGTCGCCTAAGCAGTGGCCGAGCGACAACTCACGCTCGGAAAGGTTTCCAAGGACCGGCAACCGCTTCGCGTTCATGCTCCATCCCTTCCTTAAATCTTTGTAATATTTGCCTGAATTCCCTTGTGGGAAGTCTGCCAATCGCCATCTCAAATTTGGAGACAAACAACAAAGGGATGCAATATGATGGCTCTCCGTGAAGTCAAATCCGACACGTTCAAAGACGGCTTATTTCGCACCGCCGACGACCTCGCACCCGGACAGGATAACTGTTCGCCCCAGTCTTTGAACATCGTCAACGCTCATAACGAATGGGACCCGCTGGAAGAGATCATCGTGGGAACCGCGGCCTTTGCACAACTGCCTAAAGACCGAGGCATCGATGCACTTTCCCAGGCGACACCGGACCTTTACAATGATACGGGCGAAATGCGGTTTCCTGACCGGATCATAGAAGAAACGGAAGAGGATCTGGCGATCTTCGTAGCGGAGCTGGCCTATCTGGGTATCCGCGTCCGCCGCCCCACTCCCATCGAGTTCCGGGATACAGTGCAGACGCCGTTGTGGGAAAGCGGCTATTTCTTCACGTACTGTCCACGCGATGTGTTGTTGTCAATCGGCGATGCAATCATCGAAACACCGAATGTGTTTCGCTCACGCTTCTTTGAGCCCTGGGCATACAAGGATATCCTGGTTGAGTATCTGGAAAAGGGTGCGCGCTGGATATCCGCTCCCCGCCCGGCGCTGCGCGATGAAGTTTACAATTTTACCGGCGTCCCAGGATCGGCGATTAACAACACGGAACCGCTGTTTGACGCGGCAAACGTGATCAAAGCAGGGCGTGATCTGTTCTATCTCGTTTCGGATTCCGGCAATGAGCTTGGATGCAAATGGCTGCAATCGACACTCGGTTCGGACTATCGGGTCCATGCCTGCCGCAATCTTTATTCATCGGCCCATATCGATACTACACTGGTCTTGCTGCGCCCCGGTTTGCTGCTGGCAAACCCGGAAAGGGTCAATGAGGACAATATGCCCGAGCCATTAAAATCGTGGGATGTGTTATACGCACCGGAGATGGCTGAACCCAGCTATAGCGATCTAACGCCAATGGCGTCAAAATGGTTCGGCATGAATACGCTGATGATTTCACCGACGCTGGCCGTTGTTGACCAGCATCAGACGGCGCTCATCAAAATGCTCGAAGGTGCGGGCATCGATGTCCTGCCGCTCAGGCTGCGTCATGGGCGGCAACTCGGCGGCGGGTTCCATTGTGTGACGATGGATGTGCGTCGCCGCGGCAACCTGGAGTCATATTGGTGATGGACCCTCAAACGTCGGCAAACCAGATCGCTGCAAGACGTAGCATTCTATCCGGCAAACGCATTCTTATCGTGGGTGCCGGGGGCGATGCTGTGGGCGAACGTCTGGTGCAACAGGTCAGGCATGCCAGGGAACTGGGTATCGAGATTGTTCTTCTGGACACCGAAGACTCACGCGTTGCGTACGAAGCGGATGTATTACTGCTCGCTGATATCACCGACTATGCGGCCTGCCGGCAAGAAGTCGAACGATTTCACGCTGCAACACCGCTCGAGGGGATTGTCACATTCGCCGAAGAGCGGACCGAAATTACCAGCCGGCTACAAAGAGACCTCGGGTTTCCCGGCCACAGTGTGACAGGCAGCCATGCAGCCAGAGACAAACACCGGATGCGGGAAATTCTGAAAGAAAACGACCTCCCAGTCCCGCAGTTCGCTCAATTGGAGAGCCGCGACTCCGCGCATGAGATCGCAGATAGTTTTCCCGTCCCTGCATTTTTAAAGACAGCTGAAGGTGCAGGCTCGGTAGCCACACGGCGCATCGACCGCACCAGTGACATTGTTGCTGCCTTCGATGATGCACTTCATGAAATCAAGCACGTTGTCCCAGCAGAATTTCGCAGTGCCATCCTGGGATCGTTCAGCGATGATCGCGCCAATTTTCTCATTGAAGAGTATCTGTCTCCGGCAAAACGGCTCGATGCGGATTGTCTAGGACGCGTAACAATCGAATTGCTGGTCCAGAATGGAGACATCCGATTTTTTGCCATGGCAGATGGGCGATGCGTTTCAAAACACGATCATCGGTATTCCACGCTCTGCTTCCCCAGCAAGCTCGGCGCAGAGGACACTCAGCAGTTCCGCACCCTGGCGCAAGAAGTTGTCGCGGCATTCGGGTTGAGCAACGGGCCGGTGATCCTTGATGCGGTGATGACTGAAAACGGACCGCAACTTTATGAGATCAACGCTCGTATCGACAATGCACTCGTTCTACCGTTGATTACAGTGTGCTGGGGCGTGGACATGGTGGAAGAAACACTGAAAATCGCCGCCGGTATCCCAATCGATACGCACCCCAGACAATCCGGCGCTGGAGCCGCTCTGATACATTTCATCCTGGCGCCCTCACCTTCCACGATCGCACGCTTCACCATCCCAGACTGGCCGGGCCTGATACGCCACGGCTCAGTCACAGTGCTAAAGCATCAGGGAGACACGGTGGCAGGCCCGGAAGGCGCCTATGATTGCATCGCCCTGGTCGAAGCATTCGGCGACGACCAAACAGCCGCCAAGAAGCAGCTGGACCGCTTTTTGTCGGGAATGAAACTGGAGCTCACGAGAGCACCGGAACGCACCGGGCCGACGTCGGTTTAGGTTCTGAATTTCTTGCTTTCCTGCGAAGACAAAAAAGCGTCGGCCCCAGCCCAATTCCGGAAAATCAGGCTTCTCCCGTTGGCTTGATTGCGGTCCGGCGATAGAAAAACAGCGCTACAACGGCGCCAATCATCATGGCTGCCGACAATAGGAAAGCCACATCTACGCTTGAGAGATAATCGGCAATCATCCCCGCCGCCGGAGGGACTGCCATCATCAGGGAGTAATAGAGGGAATAGTAAATTCCCATACCGAACGCGCGTGCCTGCGGTAACAATATCAGCGACGGCAGGCTGACAATGGGACCCGGTGCGAGACCGACAATGAAACCGGCGACACCAAAAGCCAGCCAGGCATAAGATACCGATAAATACAGCATCGCGGGAAACAGGATAATTGCTGCAACCAGGCTGATGATGATGAAGGTGTCCCGGTACCCTGTCCGGTCCGCCATCCAGCCGCCCAGCGGCGCTGCAACACCAATTGCGAACATAAACAGGCTGGTCGCAGAGCTCGCCGATGCAGCACTCAATCCGCGCTCGGCCAGCATGATCGGGCCAAAGCCGAAAATCATTGCCAATCCGGTATTGTACAGTGCCCAGACCAGCGCTGCCATGATCAACGGCACCCACGGCAATGCAGCTGCTTTCAGACCTGCAGCACGTGTCTCTGCGCCCGGCGGCGTGCGATAGAGGGCTCCAAACAGCACAAGTGCCACCGCCGTCACGATCGTCACCCCTGTCCATGCCAGCCACAGCCCGCCGAAGCCTGCAAGTCCGGGCAGAACCAGCAGGGCCAGCGCAATCCCCAACGGCCACGAACTGATAAAGATCGCCATCGCCGTGGCAATGTTGCGACCTGCGAACCAGTCAATCACCATCTTGGTCATCACGACATTGACGACAACGCCGCCAATACCTGACAGGATACGCCCGGCCAAAAGCCAGTTGAGCGTTGAAGCCTGAGCGACCAGAACGCTTCCCGCAACCATTAGAAGGAGACTGATAAAAACGGTGCGCCGATCTCCGATCCAGGACGCCACCGTCCCTCCAAGAGTGGCAACTATGATGCCCGGTCCCAGATACAAGCCGATCAGCAGGCCGATATCGACGAGACTCACGGCAAGCGAGTCGACCATCAGGGGCGATAGCGCAGCGACTGACTGGAACTGGAAGGCCATCGCGGTTCGAGCAAAGAACAAAACCAGCAGAATGATCCAGCGGTTTTGCATGATGCGATTTCCTTGAAAACAACCGGAATTGTCGGCGCTTGGCGCTGGATCGAATGGTGAAGATAGCCGTCTTTTCAAGGGGGATGCAACACAAGAACAGACAGGTCGCTGGTGCGGGCAAGCCGACCTGGCCATGATGCCCGTTCATTATGCGTCGGTGAGTGTCACACCATCGACAGCATTCGGTTGAGTGCCCCCAGTCATTCTCCCGATCGTGGAACCGCGAGAATGACTGAGAGCCTTTATGTTTTTGCACGCTATGGAAAGGTGGCTCGGTTTTACCGGCGCGCACTCGCATGCACTTCGGAAACGCTAGAGTTGAAACTCCTGGAAAACATATCCGTTGTCATAAACCTTCGTCTTCATCGGCACCGGCCGTGCACATACCGGATGGTGTCCGCATAACCGAACGCCGCCCCCCAGAATGATCGGTGCGCGTTTCAATCGAAGCTGATCGATCAGGCCATCCGACAACAGTGAACCTGCGAATGCGCCACCGCCGCACAGGTAGATCGGCCCCTGGGACGTTTCCTTCAGTTGTTGCAAATTCATTGCACCCGGTGAGCGAACCACCGTAATTTCGCTATTCACAGGACATTGAAGCGTTTTTGAAAACACAAATGTCTTCATATGGCGATACGGATTCTGCCCGGCCTCCAGGCCGAATTGATAGCCAAATTCGTAGGTTGACCGGCCCATGATCGCGACGGCATAGTCCGCCATGCGCGCGTTGTAGTCGTCCACCACAGGACCGTCATGGGCAAAACCTGAGATATCCCCGCCAGGACCGGAAATATAGCCGTCCAGGGATACAGCCACATCATAGATTATGGGATGCATTTTGTGCTCCGTGTATAAGTACCAACAGGCCAAAGGGCCGTGAAATTCTGGTTCTTATTTGATCACTTTCGGAACACTCCTCTTCTTCACTTACTATGCGTATTCAATTGCAGAAGGTCAACTGTCGGGCCTTCGGCGGCCAACGCATAACCACTGTTTCGGGTGCACGGTGCCCTCCCCGCTCCCGCCGATCCGTTTCCAGCTGATCAGAATCTGCGGCTTTACTTTTTATCTTCCGGGTTGGTAATCAATCGCGCGCTGTTGTGGCCGGTCATATAAGACCACAGCCAACTCCACGCGACGGAGATGCGGCTCTTCGTGCCGATCAGAAAAAAGATATGAGCGACGCCCCAAACCCACCAGGCGATGGGACCTGTCAGTTTCAGCTTGCCAAAATCGGCGATGGCAGCGCGGCGCCCCAGGGTTGCCAGGCTGCCTGAATGGAAATAGGCGAAGGGAGCGGGTGGTTTTGTACCAGCAAGCCGGTGGCGAATGACCCGCGCCGTGTATTTCCCCATTTGCTTGGCCGCAGGCGCGATACCGGGCACCGCAACACCTTTGTTGTCATTCACCGCTGCCGTGTCACCGATCAGAAAGACGTTCGGGTGCCCGGTGGCGGTCAGGTCGGGTTTGACCATGGCTCTGCCTGCCCGATCGCACTCCGTTCCGATCCATTTGGCAGCCGCCGAGGCCTGAACGCCCGCCGCCCAGATCGTGGTCATACAGGGTATGGTCTGAGCACCGACGACAACCGCATCGGCGTGACACGCCGTTACCGGCTCTCCTGACAGAACCTCAACACCCAGCCTGTCCAGCGATGCTTTGGCGTAGCTGGAGAGCTTGTCGGGATAAGCGGACAAGACTTTGGGACCGGCTTCGATCAGCAAAACGCGCGCGCTTTTGGTATCAACCCGGCGGAATTCACGCGGCAGTATACGATAGGCAAGTTCGGCAATAATGCCCGCCAGTTCCACGCCGGTGGGTCCTGCCCCGATGACGGCAAAGGTCAGATGCGCCTTTTGTATCGCCGGGTCATCGGACTTTTCAGCAACTTCAAACGCTGAGAGAATTTTACGTCTGATAGCTGTCGCATCCTCCAGCGTCTTGAGGCCCGGCGCATGCTCTTCCCAGCCATCATTGCCAAAGTAAGAGTGCCGCGCTCCGGTGGCCAGCACCAGCGTGTCGTAATCAATGCTTGTGCCGCCAGCCAGACAGACCCTAT
The DNA here is from genome assembly GCA_039976075.1 of Stappiaceae bacterium. Classification (GTDB taxonomy): domain Bacteria; phylum Pseudomonadota; class Alphaproteobacteria; order Rhizobiales; family Stappiaceae; genus JBDWFY01. Next base: position 312,013 of record JBDWFY010000011.1, on the reverse strand, counting down.
TCCTGTCCGCCTCTACGCCCGTCACCTCTGCCATCAAGGTGGTAACATCCGGCCGATCCCGAAACACATGCCGCAGCGGCCAGGCGATTTCAGAAGGGGCAAGAATGGTAGTGGCGGCCTGGTAAAGCAGTGGCTGAAACAGATGATGATTGCGCTGATCGATCAACGTGATCCGCACATCGGCTGACTTGAGGGATTTGATGCACTGCAGGCCACCAAATCCGCCACCGACGACAACGACATGGTGGCGCTCATCGCGCTGACTATTCATTTGGCTGGACACCTGCTCAAATCCCGCTGCTGGTTGCATCCCGACTATTTAGTCGCCGGTAAAGAAAAGCCAACACGAAATTCACTTATCGTCTGAGACCGATACAGTCTACCCGCTTCCGCGCGCCTCCCCGCCAGCATCGTTGTGACCCGGCACATAGGCCATCGCCTTGTCTTTCATTTCACGGAATTTCTTCGATGCGCCTTCGAGCTTTGCCCGCCATTCTTCGTCCGGCACCTGCCCTTCGATGGTCTTGAAATAGACCTGCATCAGCGCAAAGATCGCAATCGGTTCGATCAGTGCCGCCTTGAAGGCCCAGGCGAAAATGAACGTGATGATGAAGGCGACAAAGCCGATATTGCCGGGAAAAATCGCCATGATGGCAAAGACCGGCCCCAGAAGCACAATGAAGATCACCAGCGTTAGCGCCCACATCATCAAGCTTAACCACACGGCGTTGCGGATCATCGTGCGGATATTTTGCGCATAAAGCACCAGCGCATCGCAGCTTGTTTCCCACGGATTTGTCGACCCGATACGAATATTGTGCGCCAGAATCAGTTCATCCACATAGGTCAGCGACATGCGGATCACACCGTTGGCGATGCCGACAAGATGCTGCAGACCGGGTATGGGCAGGAAAGCAGCCACAGTGCTGAGCGTGCCGGTAATAAACTTCACGACACCCTTGATCAGTTGGTCGAGCGCAAACAGCGTTGAGGCCTCGGCAAACCGTTCCTTGACGACATCACTCGCATAGGAAACCTGCCCCTGCCCGCCTGGAAAATCCTGTCCGTCATAATATCGGGTCAAAACGGCAATGTGGCCGGCCTTGACGATGTAAAGAATATATTCCCGGATCCAGTAAAGAATGCCCGATGCGCCGGCAAAGCCAATAATCCCGCCATAAAGACTGCCAGACCCTTCACCACCACTGAAGGAAGTGAACCCATAGCCGATCGCACCCCCGGTTCCAACGGCAAAGACATACAGCAAGGCGATGCCGAAATAGACCAGCATCCGGAGCACAATAAACGGCGCCGTCTTGACCATCGCCGCCATGGCGCTATTGAGGTTGAAATCCCATCCCATTCCCGGTCCCCTATTTGCTGCGTCGGCGGGCTTAGTGCAGATTCACGATACTCCGATCGCGCTAAACTGCCTTAAGCTGCGATTTCCTGGCGTCCCTTTAAATAAGGCCCTTCAACCTTGTAAAGATGCACAGAATGCCCGCTCCACTTCCCTTCGCACCACCACTGCTAAACGCGACTCTATCCGTATCATAACTGGGATTTTTACCAAGGGAACGAAGAGTGCGAACCATAAGGCGTCGCAGGGGTCTGCCAAGCTATCGATTTTCGTAGGGGGATGGCAAATGTACATTTGCCACCTCCATCGAGCTAGCTGAACTGCAGATCATGCCCGCTCGGCTCGATGTTGTACCGAAACATTCATGCGACACGGAATCGTTTGAAAACGGCTGTCATTGCGAGGAAGAGACAATTATCTGCGAGCCTTCTTTGATTGCCTTCTTTGATTGCCTTCTTCCGCTAGCCCGCACTGGCGGCAGTCCAAACTACGGTATCCTAGGTCAGGAGGTGTTCAGAATTCTTAAACCAACTTCTTACAGAGATCATAAACATCCACACTCTATGAGTGCGGTATTGATTTTACAAACCTCAGGAGTAATGTAATGGCAACCGGTATTTTATTAGGTGTTGGCGGGGCACTGGTTGCTCGGGGATATTTCAAAGAATCCACTGTGTCTTATGTATTTGGCGGCGTTTTTGTCTGTATTGCGATTGGGACGTTTTTTCTTAGGGTACACCTAAGCCATATCATCGCAACGTCCGGCTGAGTGTCAGGTAATTTATTGGCGTCAGAGGAATCAAGCTCGCTTCAGCCCCATCCCGATTACAGAGTCCCCGCCGGCAATTCAGGCGGGGTTTCTATTGGCAAGGGGTGTACAAGGTGGGTTGCTGTCCTTTGTTTCCAAATGACAGATTACCGTTGCTCGTAACTTCAGCTGTGACCTCGAACCGTTCGGCACTCGCTCCGCTCAACTCTTCAGCGCAAACATAGTTGTTGCCGCCTGATGGTTTGCACGTTGCAATCTGGCTCGGCCGTACAATGAGTATGTTTTGGCCATCCTTCAGGAAACTAAAGGGAAGACCATCCCCGCACCACCGTTGTTCAGCTGCAAGGACTGCGTTTGAGATAAGCAGGGCTGCGATCAACAAAAGGGGACGCATTCGCACTTCCATCTGTAATTATTTACGCCAGCAATATACACCCACCACGAAAATTCAGAACACTGAAAGCACAACGTCTCCTTTAAACCCACTGAAGATGGCTCAAGGTAAACACCTGCAACATCCGTTCCCCAAAATCGCCAACCCTCCTGAGAGATGAACAGCGTGTTTCCTAGACCCCGCGCAACCTGTTCAACGTTTCACAAAACCCAACGGCAGCAGAGACGCCGTCGATCACCGGAACGCCAAAATCGGCACTCATTGCGCTTGCAAGGGTTGCCATGCCGGCGCAGCCAAGGACAACGCTGTCGCAGTTGTCTTCTTCAATTGCGCACTGAACCTCCTTGCGGATGGCATCTTCCGTATGGGAGCCGATCTCAAGCACTGGCACCTCGGAGGCCCGAACGCACATACTGCGTTCTGCAAAACCGTAACGATCGATGTTGGCCTCAATGACCGGAATGGAAACGGACAGCGTGGTCACGGTTGAAAATGTGTTGCCTAGTATCAGTGCTGCGTGAAAGGCCGCTTCACCAATGCCCAGAACCGGCACGTCTGACCGCGCTTTCAGTTTTTCTAACCCTGTATCATCGAAACAGGCAATAATAACAGCATCATAAGATGCGCAGCCCACCGCTTCGTCAAACGTTGCAAACAGACCCGGCAGACAGGCTTGGCCATCTTCCGCTCCCTGGATGCTTGGGGGACCATCTGCAGGATTGACCGCAACAATAGTTGTATCACTGAGGGCAAAAGACCTAGCGGCTTCACCGATTTCAGCAGTCATGGAGGCGGTGCTGTTTGGATTGATTATCAGAATATTGGCAGGCATCGACTACACCATGCCCAGGCCGGCACTTGAGCCCTTTGACGCCTGTCTACGACGCAATATCTGCGCGATCACAATGAAAATCCCGATCATGATCAACGAGAACAGGGTCGTCAGCGTCCCCAGCGCATAGAGCACCGGCGAGGTGACATTTGTCGTCATGCCGAATATCTCAAGCGGCAACGTGTTGTAGGAGCCTGCGGTCAACAGCGTCCGAGCAAACTCATCGTAGGACAGGGTGAAGCCGAACAGCGCCACGCCGATCAGGCTTGGTGCAATGATCGGCAGGACCACATGGGAGATCGTTTGCCACGATGTTGCGCCAAGGTCCCGGGCTGCCTCTTCGTAGGATTTGTCAAAGCGATTGAAGACAGCAAACATGATCAGCAACCCAAACGGCAGCGTCCATGTCAGCTGCGCGCCGAAGCCTGATGTGCTCCAGTGCACATCGAGCCCGAGCTGATTGAAAATCAGACCCACACCGAGCGATATCAGGATCGAGGGAATAATCAGGCTGGTGATGACGAGATGAAACAGGATACCGGATCCGATGAAGCGCTTGCGGAAGGCCAGCCCGCCCATCACCGACACCACCATCGTCGTCACCATGACCATCAGGCCAAGCGCGAAGGAGCGACTGAACGAGCCCCAAATATCGCCCACCGCCTGCTGCTCGAACAGATCGTAAAACCAGTGCAGCGACACGCCGTTCATCGGAAATGTAAGGCCGCCTTTGGGCCCCTGAAACGACAGAATGGCGATTGTCAGTGTCGGCCCGTAAAGGAACAGAATGAACAAGCCGAATAAGCCCGTCAGAATGTAGAATGACCGGCTGCGCCCCTCGCCCATTTTACAGCTCCTTCCGAATATTGACGAAGCGCAGCATGATGCCGATGATAATCAGAACCGTTATCAGCAGAACCACTGAGGTTGCCGCAGCAGAGGGATAGCGCAGCAGCCCCACATCGTTGGAGATCAGGCGTCCGACGTTGGCAGACTGCGAACCGCTCATGAAGCGCACCGTTATGAAGTCACCCATGACGAGTGTCACCACGAAGATCGAGCCGATCATGATGCCGGGCTTGGTCAGGGGAATGATGACGTTGGTCAGGGTTTGAAAGCCGGATGCGCCGGCATCGCGTGCCGCTTCCAGCAGCGATTTGTCGATGCGCATCATGGTGTTGAAGATCGGCACCACCATGAACAGGGCGTACAGGTGGACGAATGCCAGTATCACCGCAAAGTCGGAAAACAGCAGCCATTCCAGCGGCTGATCAATGATCCCTAGTGAAAGCAGCGACTGGTTGGCGATCCCGTTACGCCCAAGAAACGGCACCCACGAAATCATTCGAATGATGTTGGACGTCCAGAAAGGAATGGTGCACAGCAAAAATAGCGCAATCTGCCACGTCAGGCTTCGCACATGAAAGGCCAGAAAGTAGGCCACGGTAAAGCCGATGATCAGGCAGAAAAACCAGGTGATTGCCGTGTACATGAAGGTGTTGAGAAAGACCGAATAGGTAACGGGGGACTCAAACAGATACTGATAGTTCTCAAACTCAAATGCCGGATAGATCGAAAACTCTGTCGAACCCCAAAAACTAACAATAACGATTGTGAAGATCGGCAAGAGCAAAAACAGGGTCAGCACAACCACAAGCGGCGATGCTAGAAGCCAGCCAACCAGATCGTTTTTTTTCAGCGGATTGATCAACGATAGATCCATATGGCAAGAGGTGCCTCGCATCCGAACCAGATGCGAGGCAGGAAAGGAGCTAGCGACTTCGCGCATCCCGGAAAAGTTGACTGACTTTTCCGATGGGGATACGCGACTAAACAAAGGCCTGGAGCATTTTTCGCGATTCAAAAATCGCTAAAATTGCTCTAAGCCGCGATGAACTCATTCCATTTGCGAACCATGTGCTGGTTCTCATCCATGACTGCGTTCCAGCAGGCAACCTTGCCCATCCGATCGATGTAGGAGCCGCCATCGCGAACGTCCCCTGCCCCGGCAAGTTTGTCGCCGGTCGGGCTGACAATGTCGCCCGCAGCCTCTTTGCCTTCGTACCAGTAGCCCCATTCGTCTTCGCTCATGAACTCCTTGGATGTTTCAGGAACCGCCGAGTAATAGCCCTGGCGCATCAAGTAACCGCCGACCCAGCCGGACAGGTACCAGTTGATGTATTCATAAGCGGCCTCAAGCTCGAGACCGGTAAGATTCGCCGATAGACCAAGCCCCCCACCCCAGGACCGGTAGCCCTCTTTCAGCGGCTGATAGACGCAATCAATGCCCTTGGCACGTACGGCCGTGATGGCCGGTGACCACATCGACTGAATGACCACTTCCCCCGATGCCATCAGGTTCACGCTTTCATCGAATGATTTCCAGAAGGCGCGGAACTGGCCGTTTTTCTTCGCTTCCATGAAGATACCGATGGTTTTATCGATCTCTTCCTTGGTCATATTGCCTTTATCAGCATATTGAACTTCGCCCATGGCTTCGCACACCATCGCCATGTCCATGATGCCGATGGACGAGATATCGAGAATGGAGGCTTTGCCCTTGAATTCCGGGTTGAGCAATTCTGCCCATGTATCAATCGGGCGCTTGATGAGATCAGGGCGGATGCCCAGGGTGTCGGCGTTGTAAATGGTCGGAATGAGCGTCATCCAGCCGGATTCATTATCGACGAAATCCGTCCCGCCGGGTCCTTCAACGAAGCCGACCGAATGAGGCGCGGTCCCTTGCGCGATGACGCTGTCGGGCGTCAGTTTGCCGGACCGAAAAATACCGGCAATCTTGTCATAGTGATTGATCTTGGAAGTATCCATCGCCTGAAGGTTGCCGGTCGGCCAGACCTTCTTGCAGATCCAGTATTCGATGTCGGCAATGTCGAAACTCTTGGGCTGTGTGGCAGCGCGCTGGGTCACGCTGTCAGAGTCGAGCGCGGTCATTTCAAGCGTGAAACCGAGATCTTCCTTCACTTTCGTTGCAACGTCATTGAGGTTCGAAACACCCGTGCCAAACTGGCGGAGCGTCACGTCCTTGATATTCTGCGCCCAGATCGTCGGGAAGCCGGTTACGGCGCCTGAACCCAGGGCCACGCCTGCGGTTGCGGCGGTTCCTTTGAGTAATGATCTTCTACTGATGGATGTCGACTTCATTTTCTTAGTCATCCTCTACTCTCCTGTCGTGGTTCGCTTCTCAGATGGTCAGACGGTGTGCGTCGGCAGGCTTCCAAAGCAGTGAAACCGCTTCGCCCAGTTCGACGGGTTTTTCGAAAAAAGTGTCGTCGGCCATGCTCACGCTGAATTCAGCGCCCGATGGATCTTCCAGCGCGATGGCGTAACTTGTGCCCAGATATTCAATGGCGCGAACGGTGGCCTGAACGGCTGCTGCCTCATCAGCTTGTGCGGTACCGACCGCAATCTTGTCCGCACGCACGGCGATGCTGGCATCCCCTTGCCGAATGACATTGTGGCCACCCATGAAGCGGGCAACAAATTCGGTGCGTGGCTGGTTGAACACTTCAAAGGCGGATCCGGCCTGTTCGATCTTCCCTTCATTCATCACGATCACCAGATCTGCCAACGCGAGCGCTTCGTCCTGGCTGTGCGTCACATGAATGAATGAGATCCCCAGTTCACGCTGCAGGCGCTTCAGCTCGGTGCGCATGCGTAATCGAAGAAACGGATCGAGCGCAGAAAGCGGCTCATCCAGAAGAAGAATGGAGGGATCGGTGATCAGAGCCCGGGCAAGAGCGACACGCTGCTGCTGACCACCGGAAAGTTGCGCGGGCAACCTGTCTCCAAAACGGGTCATATCGACCAGGGCAAGAGCTTCGCCGGCCCGATAGGTCCGCGTCGATTTGTCGATCCCCTTCATCTTCAGGCTGAAGGCCACATTGTTCAGGACACGGAGATGGGGAAACAGCGCGTAGTTTTGAAACATCATGGCTGTGCCGCGATGGGCCGGCGCCAGATCGGTGACATTCTTACCACCCAGAATGATATCGCCCTGAGTGACAGCCTCATGTCCCGCAATCATTCTGAGTGTCGAGGATTTACCGCAACCCGATGGCCCCAGCAGGCACGCATAAGATCCTTGGGGGATCTTCATGGAGACATCAGCCACGGCCGTTGTTTCACCGTATTTTTTGGTGAGCGATATGAGTTCCAGTCCGGATTTTGCGTCCATGCTGCCCTTCCCCGAGAATTCCAACGTCTCTGAGCAAGTCGCATGCCATTTTTTAACTAATTGATTTAATTAAACTAATTACGAATTACAAAGAAGGGTGTAACAGAAATGCTGAAAAAATAATCATTTTGAATACGATTTGATTAATTATTGTATACGATCTAACGTTGCAATGTACGCACCTCAATTATATCCTCTTTCACAGATTGAAAGGCTGGGTTCCATCGATGGCGAGCAGAATAGTAGCGGGCCTGCAACAGGCGATCTTGGAGCACCGCCTCGCGCCCGGCACGAAACTTTCAGAAGACGAAGTCGGCGAAGTCTATGGCGTGAGCCGAACAATCGTTCGCTCGGCTTTACAAGCACTGGCGCACTCCGATCTGGTTACAATCGAGAAAAATCGCGGTGCGTTCATTGCCAGCCCGTCCATCGGTGAAGCCCATGAGGTGTTTGAAGCACGCGCTCTGATCGAGCCGCGTGTTGCGGCGATGGCTGCCAAACGGATCGAGGCACGCGACATAGCCACACTCAACACCCACATAGGGGCCGAACATGCCGCCATGGCGTCAGGCGATAAAGGTAAAGCCCTGGCCTTGTCAGGCGAGTTTCATCTGGAAATTGCCTCTGTCGCAGCGCACGATGTTTTCACGAAATTTGTACAATCACTTGTCAAACGTTCCTCGCTGATCATTGCGCTTTATTGGAAACGGGCGGATACCACATGCGAAAGCCACTCGCATCAGGCGCTCATGAAAGCCTTTACAGAGCGCGATCCACAGGCAGCAGATGAAATTATGCGCAGCCACATCGTGGATTTACATTCCGGACTAGACCTGTCGCTCAAACAAAACCCGGCAAAATCAATTGCAGACGCTCTAAGAGCGTAGGACGGCACCGGCCCCGACAATCACCTACACATCGCCTCTCCCTCTTTGGGTCAACCCTGTGCGGTCCCGGATCCGGGACCAAAAGCCACAGAAAACCCCGCCATAACAATGTATTATTGGTTGAATAGATTCATCTTACCCTCTCCAGATGTCAAATACGCCGAAGGACCCTCAATGAAATTTGCCTGCTGTATCGCCCTGCTCTTCGCCTGCGCGTCACCGTGCTTCGCAGATCAGTCCGTTGGCGTGACCTCACTCGGCGTCGCTGCTACTGATAATGGTAGACCGTTGACGCTCTCGATCTGGTACCCGGCAGAGGGTGGAACGGCGGAAAAAGTCGGCGGCAATGCCGTTTTCCTCGGCGTATCGGCAGGGCGCGATGCGCCGATAGGCGACGGGCGGTTTCCGTTGGCGCTTGTTTCTCATGGTGGATTGAGATCGGCGACGGATTCCGGAGCATGGCTGAGCGGCGCACTCGCGCAAGCCGGCTATATCGCGGTTGAAGTAAACAGCCCACGTCCGGGCTCTGCAAAAGAAGCAGTGAACGAAATCTGGCAGCGACCTAATGACATGACCCGGGCGCTGAACACGATTTTAAGCAACTCGAACTGGGCGGGGTCCATCGACCCGACACGTGTTTCCATCGTGGGTTTCGCCCTTGGTGGAACCGCCGCGCTGGCGCTGGCCGGTGGCGCATTTGAACCAGCCCCTTTCCTGCAATCCTGCAATACCGCTCTTGGCCCCGACTGTGACTGGTACAAAGCGCAAAACGTGTCGCTGGATACGGTGGACCAGCAACAACTTGCCATGCTTAGGCAGGATCCGCGCATCACATCGGTCGCTGCTATCGATCCGGAATACGTCGATGTTTTCGCAGACCGCCTGGCCAGTGTGAATACGCCTACCCTGATCGTCTCACTAGGGGACGAAGATAAGCTCGGCCAGGAGGATCTCAGTCCCAACCTTGGCAAATCGGCCATACCGGGCGCCAACATGTTCGACGGATTTGCGACCTGTACTGCGGCAGGCCCGGCTATTTTATCCAATGACGGTGGAAACCCAGATCTCTGCGGCAGCTCAGCAGAAGCACGAGAACGGGTACACCGCACTATTGCGGGCCAGATCATATCGTTTCTGAATGATGAAAAGCAGCAATAAGGTCATGTAAACAAGCGACTAAAAGGCGGGATGCAACCGACATGCGCGGCATCGGTACGCGTCCATCATTGTCGTCGCATGGGGAGTATCGTACTGATCCTGATGCGCCAATATCCAGAGAAGCATCACCGGCGGCTATGCAGCGTTTGGCGTTTCGTGCGCGTCCTCAACGTCACGCTCCTCCAGGATGCGGTCGATCAGCCCCCATTCCAATGCCTCCTCCGCTGTCATGAAACGGTCGCGATCCATGGCTTGTTCAAATTCGTCATACGTCCTGCCGCAATGTTCGGCATAGAGGCGCGTCATGCGGTGTTTGGTCTGCTTGATTTCTTCGGCATGGATGAGCATGTCCGATGCCTGCCCCTGAAAACCGCCAGAGGGCTGGTGGATAAGGATGTTGGCGTTGGCCAATGCAGCCCGCTCTCCCTGTTCACCCGCCATCAACAAAAACGACCCCATCGAGCGCGCCGTCCCCATGCACAGCGTATGCACCGGTGCCCGGATGTATCGCATCGTGTCATACATCGCAAAGCCGCTGGTCACCACACCGCCGGGCGAGTTGATGTAGAATTGGATCGGTTTATTCGGGTTTTCAGCCTCCAGAAAGAGCAGCTGGGCGCAAATGAGAGCGGACACGGCGTCGTTCACCTCGCCGTTCAGAAAGATAATCCTGTCACGCAGCAGGCGGGAATAGATGTCAAAGGATCGTTCCCCCTTGTTCGATTGTTCAACCACCATCGGGACGAGTTGCATCGCTTCGCGCATGGGCGAACTCCTATCTTGTGAGAATTTTGTTTATCGTCCAGTACGTCGGGCAGCCCGGATTATCAGATAGTTAGGAGTATCAGGCAGCCTGCATGAGGCATGGACTGTTGTTGTTTGCCGCCCGGCGCTGGTCCTGCACCACTCTCTCGTCAGTCAGCCTATGGATGATCCGAAGTATGGTACCGCCATCGTCGTTGGGATGAACCTGAAACGTGACTTCGCTGAGAAGAAAGGGCGGTTCATCGTCCTTCATTTTGTAGCTGACTTCTTCGCCCGGCTCACAGGAAACCGGCTCCTCATCAACCAAGTCGCTGGTCGGCAGCCACCTGTTGCGAAATTCGGAAATGCTGATCGCCCGCCAAACCTTGTGCACCGGCGCATCAAGTTCGTATTCAAAAACCAAATCCCGTTCCTGCTCCGCTGCATCCTGGTCATTCATTGGTCCATGTCCTTCAACAACGTTTTCAGATCGCCGATCCGCGCCGGCCAGAAGGCCCGATACTTCCCAAACCATCGAGCGATGTGCGCGACTCCCTCCGGATCAACCTCATAGTTGACGAAACGACCCTGCCGTTCTTCCCGCACCAACCCCGCATTGCGCAGGACAGAGAGGTGCTGGGACATGGCAGGCTGGCTGATTTGCATGCCGGTTCGCAATCCACTGGCATTCATGCTGCCGGTCGCCAGTTTCTCAAAGATCGTACGCCGGGTCGGGTCGGCCAGCGCTTTAAATATGTCATTCTCTATCATGACAACACATAAGCACACACTTATGCGATTCGCAAACTGTTTTTAAAAGACCCACATCCCTGCCTCTGTCACGCCAACGCAATAACCTTCACCCAGTGATGGGCAAAGACCAGCGGCAACAGACGCTTGTGTTTCATGTAGAATCCCATGAACAGCAAACCGACAAGATATGCGCCAAGCACATGGATCGGTCCGTTTCCCCAATGCGACAGGCCAAATAACGCCGCGGAAATGTGCAAAATCTGGCAGTTGCTTCTGCCGGTTTTCTTCAGCCAGCTGAGCGCAAATTTGCGAAATACCAGTTCTTCGCTAAGGGCCAGCAGGAACAGGCCAACCGCCAGGTCGAATAGCCCAAATGTCAGATCCGCCGTCTGCTGAAACTGAAACCATCCATCCCAACCAGTCGACTCAACAAGCCGGATCTCGACACAATGGTAGATCAGACGCGGTATGAGAATGAGCAGGAACAACCGGGTGGTAAGAAAATTGAGCTCCCGGTGAGGACTGCCCGGATGCTGCGATGGCTCAACCGCAATATCGTTGGCGGTACTCCAGACACTGCAGGGCACAAGAACCAGAGCGCATGTAACCCAATAAACCAGGTAACTTTCTTTGGTGCCGTTCAGGGCGATAAAGAAAAAATCATTGAGAAAAAACGGGGCGGCGAAAACAAAGAACAGTTCTTTACGCTGGCTTAACGAGGGTGGCAGTCTCGTAGGGCCGACAAGTCCATGGTAGGCGATGAAGCGTGAAGTCAGTGCATAGCGCACAATCAATCGCTGTAGTGTCAAACTCGATCCCTGTCTGTGGTTGAGACAGCGTCTTCTACCGGTAACGCCTGCATTCAAGCATCACCGCTCCCTCTCCTCACTCCGGCCTCTAATTCACCTAGGATCCCACCTTTTGATTGCAAGTCCGCGCCGTCACACCTGGTTCGTTTTTCCAAAGTCTCCATAATTATCTTTCAAGACGATCAAACCAATCTCAATTTCCCAAAACATTGATATTTTCTAATATTTTTATATTATATAATAATTACTTATAATTATTTTCTCATAATTCACATGAAGATAGGTATGGACGCTCACACACCAGAGGAGAACAACCCTTTCATGGTCTGCTTCGGGTAAAACACGAAAAGGCGTCTCTGAGATCAACAGCATTCAGGTTTCTGTATGCTGCACTGTGCAGCGCTCTTCTCACCATCAGTGAACCCGCGTCCGAACCAGCAGCAAAGCGCCATTGTCAGGATGGTTTCCTAAACATCCACACGCACTTAAGTGTCTGGACACACAATTACTTTGCCCGCAAACAGTTCGTGCCATCCGACCATTGCTTGTCAAAGACAACCGCATGTAATTAAGTAGTCTCGAACAGCACGTCCGCTTCTGAGACGTATGAACCGTTCTGAAGAAGGATACCAAAGGGTGGATAGACGTTTTTTTCTCAAGTCTGCTGCCGCACTCGGCGCCACTCAGGCCCTTTCCGGTGTCTGCCTGCCGCGCTTTGCGCTTGCTGGCCAGGCGGATGGATTTATCTCTCTTGAAGCCGGTCTCGGTCAGGCTGATCTTTATGGTGATCAGGGACAACCTTCGAACCTGTGGCTCTATAATGGCTCCCTTCCCGGCCCGGCGATCCGTGCCCGGCAGGGTGAGCGCATCAAGGTTCGTTTTACCAATCGGCTTGAACAACCCACGTCGGTGCACTGGCATGGCATCAGGATAGACAACGCGATGGACGGCGTTTCTGGTCTGACGCAGGAAGCCGTAAAACAGGGCGAAAGTTTCGATTACGACTTCATTGCCCCTGATCCGGGAACCTACTGGTACCACGCCCACAATATGAGTTGGAACCAGGTGCCACGCGGTTTGGCCGGCCCGCTGATCATCGAGGAAACCGATAATCCCTTTTCGACGGAAACCGACATTACGCTGGTGCTGAACGACTGGCAGCTCGATGAAGAGGGTCGGCTGATCACCGATAACTTTGGTGCCCGGCATGATTTCTCCCATGCAGGACGACTGGGTAACTGGCTCACCATCAATGGGCAGAGCATGCCCGACATTCCTCTCAAGCGCGGCCGCTGGCAACGGCTCCGATTGATCAATGCCTCGACCGCCCGTGTCCTCGATCTCGCACCGGACCGCTTTGGCGCACAGATAATCGCTTTGGATGGCCAGACATTCGCAGCGCCACGTCCTGTTGAGGGCGTCGTACAACTGGCTCCCGCTCAACGCATGGACCTTGTGCTCCGTCCCGATAATACCGGCACACTGCCGTTTGAAATGATGACCGGCAAACCATTCACCTTTGCCCGGTTTGTCGTCTCCGATGCAGTGGACGGTCCGGGAGTGAACAGAAACTCAGAACCCGATGCAGCCCCTCTACCAGCTGCCAGCGCGTTGCCCGAACCAGACCTGAAGAATGCCCGCCCCCTGCCCCTCGTCATGCAGGGTGGTGCCATGGGCGGCATGCGTGAACTGGCACAAAACGACAATGGTTTGTCCCCCCGCGAACTGATGGAGGCCGGCTTGTTTTGGGGTTTAAACGGCATGGCAGGAATGGGAAATGAACCGATGCTGCGCACCCGGCGCGGCGAAACCATCGTGTTTGAGACCGAAAACAACACAGCTTTTGCCCACGCGATCCATATTCACGGCCATCATTTCCGCATTCTTGAGCGCAATGGCAAACCGCTGCAGCATCAGGATTTTCGGGATACGTTCATCGCTGAACGCGGTGAAAAGGTCAAAATAGCCTTCGTTGCCGACAATCCGGGCAAATGGCTGATCCACTGCCACATGCTCGGCCATGCCGCTTCGGGCATGATGAACTGGTTTGAGGTCGCCTAAGGTGCTTCACTCTTTGCCATCACTCGAAATCAGAACCTAAATTACCGTACAAAAATCAGCCCCGTCCGCAGAGCGCTGTCCACTCAGGAAACGAATTCGGTTTGTCTCAAACTACCACCACGAAATTGGCCGGGCCAGGCAGCAAAAAAATCTGGTCACCCGGCATCCTGACGTTGTTCGTGGTGCAGGCGTTTGATCGGGCCGGTTTTTACGCACTGCTGGCGGTGCTCGTGCTGTTTCTCATCGACAATCGCGCGATCCCCACTGCCGATGCTTACATACTGGTTGGAACATTCACATCCCTGATCGCCCTTGCCGGCGTCGGGGGTGGCATTTTGGCGGACAAGGTGCTTGGGCGCGGCCGCGCAATGGCTGCCGGGTATGTGCTCGCAGGAATCGGTGCTGTTTTGCTCACCGTCCCGGCACAGACCGCTTTCGATCTGGGACTTGGCATGATTGCCATTGGCACCGGACTGGTGCGCTCGAACCTTCCACCGCTGCTGGGTGCGCTGGTGGGTGAGAATGAAGAACGCCAAACAGCCTCATTCCACACACTCTATCTGGCGACCAATCTTGGTGGGACCATCGGCCCCATTGCCATATCCCTCGTCACCCTTGCTGTCGGTCACAGTGCTGGTTTTTTGCTCGTTTCCGCGATGTATGTGTGCTCGTTAAGCTTCTATCTGTTCGGGCGAAAATGGCTCGAGGGGCATGACCGTCCTCCGCAGAGCATCGCCTCAAAAAACAAAACACAGCCATTCAATGCCGGTTACCGCCCCTTTGCGGTGACAGCCGGGCTGTGTCTTGTCGCGCTCGTGTGTGCCACCTTCGTGCTCAATCATCCAGAACTTGTCGGCTGGTGTGTGCTTGCTGCATTTCTTGCCGTACTAATTCTTTACGCACGCCTGCTGCGCGTTCAGGACAAACAAGGCCGCAGCCAGGTTCTGGCCCACATGGTGGTGGTGGTCGTTTCCATCGCGTTCCTGGCCATCAGTGAGCAACTGTCGTTGTCCGTACTGATTTTCACCCAGCAGGATGTCGACCGCGTCCTGTTCGACTGGAACGTGCCCACACCGGCCTTTAACGGCCTGAACTCCGCATTTGTGGTGCTGATTGGCCCTTTGGTCATAGTGGTGTTGCGATATCTGGCCAAAAGAAACAGAGAGCCGGACGACTTCTTCAAACTGGGCATCGGCTGCCTCATCGCCGGGGTTTCTTTCGAATTGTTACGACTGGGCGTCCGAATAACCGGACCCGACGCACTGGTGCCCCTATTCTGGTTGCTGCTGTTTCAGGCCGTTCTTGTCTGCGGGGAAATGCTTGTCGGCCCAATCGGACTGAAACTCGCAAACCAGCTCAGCCTGCCGGGAATGAACGGCTTTTTTATCGGTGTTTTCTACCTGGCCGGTGCCGGTGCGGGCTATGCCGCAGGTATGCTTGCCGCTGATACAACAGTTGGGGCAGACTCTTCAATGAACGATTTTTCATTCGGTTTTTCGGTATTTGGATTGCTGGGCCTGACCATCGGCCTCCTCACCATAACCGCCCGCTTTGTGCGTCTTCGCAACAGGCATCATTGACGGGCCTCGTTGTTCAATTTTTTCCCGCCGACACCGCACCCGAAGGTATGCTCGACTGAGGGATCATTCGGCGTCACTAACCCCATCGATTACCGGATCCGGGTGCGGACAATGCAGCCTTTCCAGGTCCATCTAAACGCCAGGGTAGACAGTAACCGTATGCGCGCATTATAGACGCTGGCATGACCCCTCTCATCCGGCCCGGACAACAATCTGACGTCGTCGCCTGCGTCGATATATTGCGCGATTGGGCGGAAGAAACACCGTGGATGGCGGAGCTCGACGAGCGCCAGCCGATGCAGGCATTTTGGAGCGATCTCTTCAAGAGCGATTTGGTGTGGATTGCGGAAACGGGAGACCGCATCGTTGGGTTCTGTACCCGTGATGAGGATAATATCGGCGCGCTCTACGTGGTAGCCGAAGCGCGAAGCACAGGCATCGGCAAGCGTTTGCTGGACATGGCAAAAGCAGATCGCGACTGGATAACCGTGTGGGCGTATGAAAAGAACATACATGCGCTAAAATTCTATAAGCGCGAGGGACTGGTCGAATTGTCGCGGGAAATCGAGAAAGAATCGAACCTCATGAATATCGAGCATCGCTGGACCAGGCCAACCTGACACTCGAATGTCGCTCCGCGGTCTTTGCCGCTATTCCGATTGGTACGACGGCAACAAAGACTTGACACAGTTGGCTGGTCAAAAAGCCAGGGCCACAATGCGTCGAGCTATGAAATTGGATAGAAGAGTGCACCTGCGCTGCGTTTTCCTCATGTTTATAGTGGTTTCTACCATGACCTCCTGCGATCAAAACACGCAACTGCGCTCGTCGGAGCAGACGTCTCAGGCAGCGGCCAGATTAGATGAGCGTATGCCGGAATTGATGCGTCGAAACGGCGTATCCGGAATTGGTGTGGCCGTTATTCGCGGTAACGAAGCAACGCTGATTAAGCACTTTGGCATAGCCGATGACCGCTCACACACACCAATGGAAACCGACACTGTTTTCGAGGTTGCGTCGCTTGGGAAGCCTGTATTCGGCTATGTGTCAGTCAGCCTGTCGCAAAGCGGACTGTTCGAACTCGATGAGCCTCTGGTCAAATATGTGCCCGACTTGTTTTCCGACCCTGATCCGCGACTGGGTAAAATTACGGCACGCATGATCTTGTCCCATAGTTCCGGGCTTCCCAATTTTGGGAGCAAGTCACCCGACAAATTGCTGTTCGACCCAGGCGCCGACTTTGCTTATTCAGGTGTCGGATTCGAAAAACTGCAACGCGCCCTGGAAACGCTGGCAGGAAAACCGTTGAACCAGATGGCGGCTGAGATCGTCTTTCAGCCGTTCGGTATGACCTCAACCAGCTATGTTTGGAATGAAGGATTGGGTTCGCGGCTTGCCCTGGGACATGACAGCAATGGCAAGCAGGCTGATCAACACCATAAACCTGAGCGTGGAAACGCTGCCTGGAGTTTGTATTCCACAACCGCTGACTATGCTCGATTTGTCGAAAAACTCATGCGTGAAGATGACTCGGTCGCGAACGCTATGATTGCTCCACAAATTCAGATTACGGATGAGATTTCATGGGGGCTCGGCTGGGGACTTCAATCTACAAAACCAAATCCCTCGCTCTGGCATTGGGGGAGCAATTCTGGCTACAAGGCGTATATCGTTGGATATCCGGCGGAGAAGATTGCCGTGGTTGTTCTGTCCAACAGCGACGAAATGTTCAAATTGATCGAAGATACTGTGCAAATGACAATTGGTGGTGACTTGCCGTCATTTCATTGGTTTTGAGCCACGACAGTTTGCTTGGGTGTTGACTGGCTCAATGAAGCCGAATGCACTTCCCGTAACCCGGGGCGCGCGAGAATGTCTTCAATGGCCGCAGGTCAGTCACGAACAATCAAGCAGCCGACTTTTACTGCAGCGCGGTACTGTGAACACCGACGCTGATACCATTCGATGCGTGGGTCATTTTGCTTCAATGCGCTGTCTAAAGGGGGCTTAGGTTGGTAGCGGTCTCTCCAAACGTTTTTTTGCGCAAATAATCGATAAAGAGTGATTTCGAGCCGGACATGGTTTCGGTTTTCCAAAGGGCCACGGTTTGCAGTTGGTCTGATATGCCATCCAGCGGCAGTGGTACCAGGCCGTTGGTCAGAGAAGTCGCGACGTTCTCGGTCAGGACAGTCACACCCATTCCGCATGCCACAAGCCCCAATATACCGGCTGAGTTGTAGGCCTCCTGCACGATGTTGGGGACGAAGCCGGACTGGCGGCAAAGCGGGACCAGATAAGCATAGAAGTGCTCCCAATCTTTCGTCGGACCATGCACAAAGTCTTCATGCGCCAGCTCCTCCAACAAGATGCTGCTGCGGCCTGCCAGTCGATGATTTTCATAGACGACGCAGATCGGTCGTTCGGACTGGATCGGCATTTGCTCGTACCCCGGCCGACTGATCGGACCAGTAACACACCCGATATCCAGCTCACCTTCATCAAGCTTTCTCAACTGATCGGATGTCACGTGGTGTTTGGGGTGCAAAACAATGCCCGGCTGCTGCGCCTGGAATGCCGTCAGCAACGTGGGCACTATCCCGGCGATCGCCATGTCGGTGTAGCCGATATGCAAGTTGCCAATTTGCCCACGATGCACTTGCCGGGCATCCTGGATGGTATGCTCAACCGCATTCACGACGCCGCGACAACCGTTCAAAAACGTCCGTCCTGCGCTCGTGATCTGGACACTGCGGTTTGAGCGGTCAAAAAGCGTGACCTCCAACTCTTGCTCCAGATGCTTGATCGCTCTGCTTAACGCTGGCTGGGCTACGCCCAAACGCACGGCTGCACGTCGAAAATGCTGCTCTTCCGCTACGGCAATGAAATAGCGGATATGTCTGAGGCCGATTTTCATGATGCCTAATCGTTATCAATTATGACCCAATTGATATTATACACGCAATAAAAGGTGTGGCAATCTCGGTTGATAATCAAAAACAATCATCGAAACCAAATGGAGGAAACAATGCCGAGCTTTACGTCAACGTCCTTTGCGGCGGCACTACTGACCCTGTGTTTTTCTGCTCAAGCGGCGCAGGCCGAGAATATGGTAATCAATCTTGGGTATGCTGCGGCAGAAGGCAGTTCATATGCCGTCCTCGCCGACAAGTTTGAAGAACTGGCTGAGGAATATTCCGGCGGCACCATCGACGTCAAAGTGCGCTGCTGTGGTCAGCTTATGGGTGAAGACGAAGCGTTCAAAGCAATGCAACTGGGCACAGTCGATATGCATGTGATCACCGGCAATAACATTTCGCCGCACTTCCCGCTGATGGATGCCTTTGTGCTTCCCTACATTTTCGAGGACAAGGACCACGCCTACCGGGTGCTCGAGGGCTCGGTTGGCCAGAACTTTTCTGACGCGCTGAAAGAGGCAACCAACGTCCACCTGTTGACTTTCGGTTTTGTTGGAGACCGGGATTTCTACAATTCCCGCAATCCGATCACGAAGATGGATGACATGTCCGGTCTCAAAGTGCGTGTGCCCAAGAACCAGGTGATGATCGACACGTTCACTGAATTCGGCGCCGCCCCAATCCCTCTACCTTGGGCTGATACCCCCACCGCTCTGCAAACCGGTACAGTGGAAGGTGCGGACAATGGTACATCGTTCATCAAGTCGCAGAAATTCTACGAAATCATGCCTCATTTCACCGCGCTCGAGCATTTTACATATTTCTCACCGCTCTTCGCCAGTCAGCGTATCATGGACAAGCTTGACGATGATCAACGCGCCGCAGTTATCCGTGCCGCACGCGAGGCGGGAATTTATCAGAAAGAGGAAATGACCAAGCAGGTGGACGAAATCCGCGCGTTCCTCACCGGCGAAGGCGGCATGAAAACCGCTGAGTTTGACCGGACCGATTTTATCGCCGCAGGCCAGCGCGTGCAGGACCGGTACGCCACGGAAAAAGGCGATGATTTCAAGAAACTGGTCAGCGAAATTCGCGCCGCTGCCAAGTAACAACCACTCCCTCCCTGGAACTTTCGGGCCCGCGATCTTCGGATCGCAGCCCGCTTTTTCTCAAACGGCAAGGAGTGGTCCGTGCTGAGCAAACTTGATCAATATTTTGAAGAGGTGCTCTGCACGCTCTTTTTAAGCGTCGTCGTGGGCTCCGTTCTGATGCAGGTCGTGATGCGGTTCATTTTTCATTCCGCAGCAGCATGGGCCGAAGAAACCGCCGTTTATGGCATGATCTTCGCTGTCTATCTGGGGGCTACGATGGCAGTGCGTGACCGGGCCCATATTCGCATCACTTTGCTGCTCAGTCGCCTGCCCCGCCGGCTACAAGTCTTATCGATTGTGATGGCCGATGCTCTTTGGGTGGCCTTTGTTGTCTTTATGGTCGTGCAAACGTCCAAATACACACAACTTCTGTTTAACGTCACTTATCAGACACCTGGCCTTGGCATCGAACAACGCTGGGTTCAAATGTTCATCCCCATGCTGTTCTGCCTGATGCTGTTTAGAATTCTACAGGTCTATTGGCGCTGGAAAAACGACCAATTCAGGGGACTGCCGTTATGAGCGGGACCGAAGCAAGCCCAACGCGTTCCGGTATAGTCCCCTCGATCGTTCTGGGCGTCATGATCCTGGGCGTTGCGGCCACCTACGCGACGGGTATGAATGGTCCGATCACCATGGCTGTGGTCTTTGTTGTCGCAATGGCCATTGGCGTCCCTATTCCGTTCGCTGCAGGGATTGCCACAGTTGCGGGTCTTTATATCGCCGACATCCCGATGACCCTGATGGCTCAGGCCGCATGGACAGCGTTCGAACCATTCCCGTTAGTCACCATTCCGCTTTTCGTGCTGGCCGGCCAATTGATGGAACAGGGTGGCATGTCCGAAAAGCTGGTCAACATCGCTCAAAAACTGGTAGGCGCATACAAGGGTGGTCTCGGCCTCGTGACTGTTGTGGCTTGTATGTTCTTTGCTGCCTTGTCTGGCTCCGGGCCGGCGACGACAGCGGCTATCGGGTCGATTACCATTCCGGCCATGCAGGAAGAAGGCTACCGCTCGCGTTTTGCCGGAGCCATTGCCGCTGCTGCAGGGGCGCTTGGCAGCATGATCCCGCCTTCGAACCTTTTGATCATTTTCGCGCTCGTCACAGACGTCTCGATTCCGCGCCTGTTTCTCGCAGGCATCGTGCCGGGCATCGTTTTGGGCTTTATGCTGATGGCCGTGGTATTCATCATCGCCGTCAGAAACGACTATGGCGGTTCTGGCGAGAAATTTCGCTGGGGTCCGTTGCTTGAAGCGTTCTGGGAGGGAAAATGGGCGGTGTTAGCGCCGGTCATCATCCTGGGCGGCATATATGCAGGCATTTTCACACCGTCTGAAGCTGCTGGTGTTGCTGTTGCATACGGTTTGTTCGTCGGCATGTTCATCTATGGCGGTCTCACATGGCTCAAACTCTTTCATGCCTTCAAGTTCACGGCCATCGTCATCGGCACGGTACTGTTCATTCTGGGCTCAACGAAGGCATTCGGACAGCTTGTCACCATCTTTGACATCCCCACTGCAGTACTAGCCCTATTTCAGGGCATGGCAGAGCATCCCTGGCTTGTCATGCTGCTGATCGGCGTGTTCTACATTCTGGTCGGGATGTGGCTGGAAAGCATTCCTCAGATCATTATCTTTACGGCGGTGTTTTTTCCGCTGGTCACAAGCCTTGGCATCGACCCGGTGGTCTTTGGCATTTTCACGGTGATGACCTGCGAGATCGGCTTTCTGACACCGCCCATTGGTGTGAACCTTTTTGTCGCTGCCCGGATTAGCAAAATTTCGATCGAGGAAATCTCAGTAGGTGTTCTGCCTCTGCTGATACCGTATGTCGCGATGATCATGCTACTGGTCTTTTTCTCTTCCTGGGTGACATTCCTACCAGATCTTGTTTACGGGCCAATGCGATGAGTGACACAGACAAAAACCCACCTCTCCTGGGCTATGCGGACCGATTATCCGCACGGCCCGGGGACACGATTGAGTTCAAGGTCTCGTCCCGCTCTTCAAATCCCTTCACGACCCGGCTGATGCGCTCAATAAGTGCCGATCCCAACCCCAACGGACAGGGCATCGTTGAAGAAGACGCATCAGCTTTTTTCAAACACCCCGCTGTCCCCTCGGTGGAACGCCCGTTCTATGCCGGTTCATATGGCATTGCCTGGTCAGACGTCTCCGCCCCCGCCGATGCCGCCATAACGGTCACAGCCACGATCTTCCCCACATTACGCTCTGAGCGCGCGCAGACCGTGCTGAGCCTTGGTGCAATCGACCTGCATCTGGACCCAACTGGTGCCACCTGCCTCAAGATTGGGGATCAAACGGTGACTACCGGCGTACCGCTCAAACTAAGGCACTGGCATAGGATTGAGGCGCAGATCGAAGCTGGCACCATCACCCTTAGACAAATGACGCTCGGACGCCCCGCCGCCAAACCGATCCAGGCACAAGTTCAGGACACAGTCGTTCAATCAGCAACACTTTCCGGCACACCTGTGATAGCCGCGAAGCTCGATAACGGCCAGGCCGTGCAACATTTCAACGGCAAGATCGAAGCGCCGGCGATTACCGCAAATGGCAGCCCCTTCTGCGTTTGGGATTTCAGCAAGGACATATCCACCACGATCGCCCGTGCCGAAATGGGTCCCGATCTGACCCTCGTCAATTTCCCGACACGCGCTGTCACCAGTTCCCGTTGGGACGCGTCAGAAATGAACTGGACCCACAAGCCGGAACATTACAACGCAATCCATTTCCATGAAGACGATATCTACGACTTCCAGTGGGGCACCGATTTCACATTCACCCTGCCCGACGACATGCCCTCAGGGGTCTATGTGATGCGGCTGGAATGTGACGGGCATCATGATGCAATTCCGTTCTTCGTCTGCCCACCTCGAGGAAAGAGATCGGCAGACCTTTGTGTCCTGGTGTCGACGTTTACCTATTCCATCTACGGCAATCATGCCCGGCCTGAATTCGATCCGGTCTGGAAAGAAACATTCTTCGACCGGAATGCCTATCCTTACAACCCGGCAGAGTTCCCGCACTACGGCCTGTCGACCTACAACTATCACCGCGATGGCTCTGGCATCTGCCAAGCATCTCACCGTCGACCACTGTTTAATCTGCGCCCTGGCTACATGACCTTTGGCAACACCAACTGTTCCGGCTTACGGCATTTTCAGGCAGACAGCCACTTGCTCAGCTGGCTTCATGCCAAGGGCATCGACTACGATCTGATAACTGACAGTGATCTACATGCCGATGGCGCCGCTGCGATCCAGGGCTACAAAGCCGTGACCACTGCAACGCATCCCGAATACCATACGGAACAGACACTTGATGCGTTACGCGATTATCGAGATTCAGGCGGCAACCTGCTTTATCTGGGCGGCAACGGATTTTATTGGCGTATCGCGGTGCACCCGGAAAATGACAGCCTGCTGGAAATCCGTCGGGCGGAGGATGGCATCCGCGCCTGGGCGGCGGAGCCTGGTGAGTACTACAACGCCTTCGATGGCACCTATGGCGGGCTCTGGCGGCGCAACGGGCGCGCACCACAGGACCTTGTCGGCATAGGCTTCGCCGCACAGGGTGAATTCATTGGCGATCCTTACCGACGCGTGTGCACCGATCCGAAATTCGACTGGGTATTCGACGGCATCGAAGATGAGATGATCGGCGATTTCGGGTTTTCCGGAAACGGAGCAGCCGGGTTTGAATTGGACCATATTGATTACCGGCTGGGATCACCCGAAAACACTGTACTGCTGGCGCGTTCGGTGACGCGCGAAAACGGCTTCATGCTGGTCCCCGAAGAACAGCTAACTCATCTGACCAATCTTACCGGCGGCCCTGAGAAAGACGCCTTACATGCTGACATGATCTTGGTTGAGCATCCTGGTGGCGGGTCCGTTTTCGCAACGGGATCCATCACCTTTTGCGGCAGCCTGCCCTGGAATGACTTCAACAATAACATTTCGCGGCTCTTGCAGAATGTTCTTGGCAGGATGCTGGCGTGATCAAACCAAGCGGACCTATCCGGGATGCACTGAGGTGATGGGTGTGGGCCGGGGTTTCATGTAAACCTTCAGTGCCAGTCATAGGCGGCATGATGCGGGGCACGGAATGTTTGGCCGTCACTGAAAATGAACCGTCCATTGACCCACCCGCTTTTCCAACCCTTTTGGATCTTGCACCAGTCAGCGCCGTTCTTGATGATGCAACGCTCCACAAACACTTCTTTGCCAAGACGGATCTGTGACAGTTTCCGGCTATGAGCGGCAGGCCAGGCGCGTACGCTGAGCGTATCGGAGGGGTGAAAATTGCTTGTTGTTGCATAGGTATTGACGAAGTAACCGGCCGCGTTTACGGACCCCGTCAGAGAAATAACCCCTGCGACTGACAGTACTGTTGCAATCGCGATCGTTTTGAATTTGCTCGTGTTCTTCAACATCATGTCCTTTTCAATCGGATAGTCGACAAAATTTCACTATGTCTTGCGATCCTGGAAGAATAGGTAAGGTCTGCTGAATTCATATTGAATAGAGAGTTCAGTTACTATTCATCTACTAGTGAACAGCATCACGTTGGAGGGCACCGGGTATTATGTATCTGTGAAGTGTGGCACAACAATTGTCCAAACCACGGAGTAACCGGATCTTGCGCAGGACAACGCCGCTGTCAGGCCAACAAATCTGCCACTTTTGTTGTTTGAGAATTTCGTCGTCGCCTATCCGGCAAACTCAAGATCAACGAACGTCCCGTCTCACAAAACTGCTCAAACGGTTGCACGAGGTTGCCTGATGCGAGCGCTTCCCTTACCAGACTTACGTGGCCCATCAGAACGCCAGCTCCCGATTTGGCCTCTTCCAAAGCAAGGCTGTAGAGCGAATATCGTGGCCCACTTTTTGGTTCACGAATGGCAACGCCGGTGGCGTAGCACCAGTTTTCCCAATCGTCCTCCCAGGTCTGGTCCTGCAACAGCGGAATGTCATTCAACTGGTCAGCAGTCTTCAGCTTCTCAGCCATCGACGGCGAGCAGACGGGAAAAATAACATCGCGTTCTATTTCGACTTGGTCGATCTCATCGTCGGCCTCTTGAAAGAACAACGACAGATCAAACAGTTCTCGCGCCAGATTGGGTGGCGTTTCCATCGCGGTCACCGATATCTTGATGTCCGGCATATTGTTTCGTATGCGTCCCAGGCGCTCCGGCAACCAAAGCTGCGCCACGCTCGGCAGAGCTGCAATGTGAATTTCCGTCGCCGGTCGCTCATTGCGCAAGGAGTGCGTTGCGACACCCAATGCATCAAAGGCAGCAATGAAATCCGGCAGCAACGCACGGCCAAGCGGCGTGAGCGTCACACCGTGTGCGTTTCGTTGAAACAGCGGTCTGTCGACCCACGCCTCCAGTGTCTTGATATGCTGTGAGACTGCCCCTGGCGTGACACTCAACTCTTCGGCAGCGTCTGCGAAGCTCTCCAGCCGTGCGGCAGATTCAAAGGCCCGCATTGCGTTCAGCGGAGGCCCTTTGGGGCGAATTGGTGCAATGCTCATTTCTCAGCCTTAGTTTTTCTACGCCAAGATTTAGCAAATCTAATTTGCGTGGTCACCTCCATTGACGCAAATCTAGGGAAAGACAGGAGTTTGAAAGATGACCATTGCAGCCAGAGACTGGGTTCCCGCGAGCTGCGAGACGTATGTTCAAGCGATAGCGGCTGAAACGGCAGCGGCATCTTCCAGGAACATCCTGTCCCGCATCCGGGATCTGGCGGAGCGAAACCGTGTCATTCACGAGGAAGAATGCTTCAACCTCAATCCGGCCACCAATGTGATGAACCCAAAAGCCGAAGCACTACTGGCATCGGGCATCGGTTCACGTCCGTCTCTGGGGTACCCTGGCGACAAATATGAGATGGGTCTTGAGGCCATAGAAGAAATCGAGGTGATCGCTGCGCAGGTTTGCGCAGAGGTTTTCGACGCCCAACATGCTGAAATTCGGATGCCCTCCGGCGCCATGGCCAACCTCTTCGGATTCATGGCGACATGCAAACCCGGAGACACGATCATTGTGCCCCCGGCATCTATTGGCGGGCATGTTACGCATCACGGAGCCGGTTGCGCGGGTTTGTATGGATTGCGGGTTGTCGAGGCCCCGGTCGATGCGGCTGGGTATACCGTCGATGTCGATGGACTGCGCGACCTTGCATTTCAAGAGCGACCAAAACTCATCACCATTGGCAGCAGTCTGAACCTGTTCGAACATCCTGTGGCAGAGGTTCGCACCATCGCTGATGAGGTCGGTGCAAAGGTGATGTTCGATGCCGCGCATCAGTGCGGGATCATCGCAGGCAAAGCGTGGTCGAACCCGTTGTCCGAAGGGGCGCACTTCATGACGATGAGCACGTATAAAAGCCTCGGCGGACCGGCTGGCGGCATCATCGTATCCAACGACGCTGATATCGCACAAAAGCTGGATGCAATCGCCTTTCCCGGCATGACGGCAAATTTCGACGCGGCAAAATCGGCTGCGCTTGCGGTGACCATGCTTGACTGGCGCGATTTTGGTGAAGCCTACGCTGCCGAAATGATCACTATGGCCAAGGCCCTCGCACAAGCACTCCACGTGTTGGGGGTGCCCGTTTTTGAAGGAGAAGACGGCTTCACCAATTCGCACCAGTTCGCGATTGAGGCAGTGTCTTTCGGCGGTGGGCAGGCCGCAGCCAAGCGACTACGGACGTCCGGCCTCCTTGCAAGCGGAATTGGCCTGCCAATAGCGCTTGTCGATGGAGATATGAATGGTCTGCGCATCGGAACGCCGGAACTGGTCCGTTGGGGCATGACCTCAGATCATGCAGAACGCCTCGCGGCGCTGATACACCGAGGGCTGAAGGGAGAGGCAATTCTCTCCGAAGTATCAACGTGGAGACGCAGCTTCAACCAACTGCATTTCGTGGGTTAGGTCTGGCACCTAAACCATCCGGACAGGCTCGCAGTCAAATGTAGGAACTACAGTTCCTCACTCGCACTTGCCACACGTATCCCAAATATGAGCTGGAACTCAAAACCATCCGGTCCCCAGCCTCCAATGTCAGTGGAGCGCATGGAACCCTGAACAAACTAGATGCATTTAGGAATCGCAAGCGCTAGACCTACTTGTCAGCAGCCAATTTTTTAGTGACTGACTTGATTGCCACTCATACTGAGGATCAAGGGAGGTCCCCAACTTGATTTCAAAATCGACCGTCCCCTGCCATGCCCAGAAATCGAGCTAATACATCCGCCTTCAATCTGGGATCTCCTTCCCCATCGAATATTAAGCGAATTGCCCTGGCAACATTACCCTTGTTCGGAAAAATAAATGGTCCAGCGCATGGAGCCTGCAAAATGGTCAATTTATCTGGTTCGGGATTGGGGAATATGGTTGCGCTTGTCCCGCGTAATGGAAGTCCCGGTGATTTTGGGTCTCTCAAGGCAAAAATGTAGTTGTCTTCCATTTCAATAGTTTCCGGCTCTGCAAATGTAGAGTTGTCCCATGTAACAACCAGAGAAGTGGCCGCCTCTCCGTAGAGAACTTCTTTTGTTTCGATCTCAAATCGTGCGTAGTTGCGAATCGTTCTTCTCGCATCGCCAACAATCTCATATTTGGACACCTTTCCAACGACCACCGCTTTTGCCGAAAAAATATCCCGAAGGTCAGTTCCTGCCGACGTCATACACGCATGAGCCACCGCAGGTAATATCAAAGTGAATAAAACCGCTGACAGTCTCCAAACTAAATATTTGCCAACAATAATTAAACTACTCCACGCCAACAATATTAATCTCAAAACGATAAATATTTAAAATATGAATATTATCCATCTTCAGACATTCCTTCATAATAAGTCAAATAGATATTCTGAGTCTCTAAATCATAGAGGTATACTATTTCTGGGACTGCTGGCGCCTTACTCCAATTGAATTTTTCTTCCGCAGCAGTGAGGACGACCCATTTTCCTTTGACAAATGCAATACTCAATTCAGTAATTTGATTATCATAGAGGTCTCTGAATCCGGGCAGGTCTCCAACATCAAAATTTTTCGTTCTATGTAAAACACCATCACGATCTATAAGTGCCAAGCTTACTTTACCATTTTGCCTATCGACATACGATAGGACATATCGTTCTTCATCGTTGTCGTAGAATAGAGAAACTGGGTAAACATGATTGAGATCTGCATAGTTGATCCAATTGCATTTCTCCAAATCATATTGAATAAAAAAACTATTAATATAGTCATTGTTCCACACACCAAGAACTCTGTTTCGCTCTCGATCCCAGGCAACTGCTATCGGCCTCGCTCCCATCAAGTTTACCGGCCTGTTGTTCTGTAGTTCACCTTCCGGAAACAAAATATATTGTTCTTCATCATCCGTTCGGCTCGTGCGAAAAAGCCCATAGCTGGCAATCTCAAACTGAATTTTCTCGCTGTGTACTTTAAACCGGTTGAGAGGTTGAAGATCATCAGAGGAAACGACCTTTTGCCCGTCAAGTGTATACATGCCGATCTCATTGCGAATATTCGACTTGAAAACAAAGTCTGGTAATGCACCGGACTTAGCGACCGAGCCTTTCAAGTAATGCTCATCAAGGAGAGGATTGTTGTACTTGATAGACCGAAACTGAAGCCCTTCCGGAGGCGCCTTGTCATGACTTAAAATGCCATCGATTTTCTTGTAGCTCAGCTCGTTTTTAAGTACAGTAATAAGCCGGCGAAAACGCCGTCCGAATTGCCTTGTCGGACTCGGGATGCCTTTCCGGCGAATAGCCGGCACTACTTTTCCATTGACTTTGACGCTGGACTTGTCGGCGTTGGAACCACCCAATATAATAGTCTTGATCAAATCGCTTCTATCTGACTTGATGCTCCAGTTCATGGGTACGGCAGCAGTAAGGACAATTGTCGCCAGAGTGTTCAATCCGGACAAATCAACCGTTTCTCTGTATATATTATCTCTTTTATTAACTCTTACACTATCGTAGATACTAAAAACGTACAACGAACCTTCATTTTCATTGCCTTTTACAGATGAAGATAAATTTATACCAAACGCACAAAGCAATATTATAAATATATTTTTCAAGTTTTCCTCTCTATAAGACCGACATTCGGCTCCCGAGAAGCTGTTTGTTCGTCACATATTTATCTACTTTAAATTGAAATTGCGATTTCTTTTTGCAGAAAATATGATGTTCATTGCTGCCAGATGCCTAACAACGTTTCATCAGAGAATGCCCAACATCCCCTACTTCGCAGCTTCTGACATCTCAAGGTGCTGCATCGACATCCGCCGTGTCAGTACCTGCCTGCGCACAAATGCCACAATGAACACCGCCGTCAGGATCAGGATGATGGTCGGTGCGGGGGCGCTGTCGAGGAAGAAACTGGCGTAGGTTCCCGCCAGCATCGAGGCCATGCAGACCAGCACGGAGACCCACAGCATGGTGCCGAAGGTGCGGACCAGAAGGAAGGCGATGGCGCCCGGCGCAATCAGCAAACCGATGGCCAGGATCAGGCCGGCAGCTGAAAGCGTGGCGACGATTGTAAGCGACAGGGCCGCCAGGAGGCCATAATGCAACAGGTTGACAGGCAGTCCGGATGCTTGCGCCTGGGCAGCATCGAAGCTGTGCAGCACAAGATCTTTCCATTTAAGCACCAACGCACCGCCGACGACCAGCGCGATGATGCCGGCGGTCCAAAGGTCAGATGGACCGACGCCGAGCATGTTGCCGAACAGGATATGATCCAGATGCGCGTTGGTCTCAACCGAGACATAGAGCACGATACCAATGCCGAACATGCCGGAAAACACCACGCCCATCACCGTATCCTGCTTCACTCTGCTGTTGCCGGACAGGTAGCCGGTGGCGAGCGCGCAGACCATGCCTGCAGTAAAGGCGCCCAGGATCAGCGGAAAACCGAAAATATAGGCGATGACAATGCCCGGCAGCACTGCATGGCTGACTGCATCGCCCATCAGCGCCCAGCCCTTCATGACCAGAAAGCACGACAGCAGCGCAGTAGGCACCGAGACGATCATGCAGATCAGAAAGGCATTCTGCATGAAGGGGAATTTGAAGGGCAGCAGCAGGGCATCAACGTCCATCACGCACCCTCCCCGCTTTTGCTCAGTGGTGGTGTGGGCGGTGACAGCGCTTCGGCTGGGACCAGCGTATCACTCGGTCCATCGCGCAGCGCTGCCGCTGCTTTGCGCTTGGCAGCGAGCAGTCCGTGTTTGGGGGCCAGCAGGAAGACAACCAGAAAGATCAGCGTCTGCAGCGTCACAATGATGCCACCTGTCGCCCCATCGAGGAAGTAACTGACGTAGGCTCCGGTAAAACTGGTCAGCGCGCCGATAGCGACGGAGAGCATGATCAGGCGCGGGAACCGGTCGCACAGCAGATAGGCCGTTGCCCCAGGCGTCACCACCATGGCAATCACCAGAAACGCCCCCACCGTCTGCATCGCGGCGACAACCGAGGCGGAGAGAAGCGTGAAGAAGACGGCCTTCAGGAGCCCCGGCCTCAGGCCGATCGTGCGGGCGTGGTTCTCGTCAAAAAACGTGACCATCAGGTCCTTCCATTTGACGATCAGGACTGTCAGCGAAACGAAGCCGATAATGGCCAGTTGCAGCGTATCTTCCGGCGTGATCGCCAGAATATTGCCCATGGTGATCGTCTGAATGGAAATGGAGGTTGGGTAGATGGAAACAATGAACAGGCCGAGCCCGAAGAACGAGGTAAAGATCAGGCCGATGATCACATCCACCTTCAGCCCCGAACGCTCAGACAGAAACAGCATCGCTCCCGCCGCCAGACCCCCGGCAATAAACGCACCGAGCGCAAACGGCAGGCCCAGAATATAGGCCCCTGCCACTCCCGGCACGACGGAGTGGGACAGCGCATCACCGATTAGGGACCAGCCCTTCAACATCAGATACGAAGACAGAAAGGCGCAGACTCCACCCACGAGAGCGGACACCCACATGGCGTTTGTCATATAGCCGTAGGAAAACGGCTCAAGCAGCGTCTCCATCACCGGGTCGCCTCGTCTGAGCCGGATGTTCCATCCGTCGTTGCGGAGTCCCCTGACGTCGCAGGGACGCTGATTTGCGTCTCATCGCCATATTGCACAAAGGGCCGTTCGTCATCGGTCAGGATCGTCACCTTGCGCTGATCGCCATCCGTATGCAGTGTTTCGTCGGAGATGGTGAAGTGCCGCAGGACACCACCAAAAGCCTGTTCCAGATTTTCGCGGGTGAAGGTGCTTTGTGTTGGCCCATAGGCAAGCACCGTTCCCTTGACCAGCACGGTGCGATCACAGAATTCCGGAACCGAGCCAAGGTTGTGGGTCGAAACCAGCATCACCCTGCCCTCATCCCGAAGCTCTTTCAGCAGCGCAACAATCTGCTCTTCTGTTTTTACATCGACGCCGGTGAACGGCTCATCAAGCAGGATCACCTGCCCGTCCTGCGCCAGCGCCCGGGCCAGAAACACCCGCTTGCGCTGTCCACCGGAAAGCTCGCCAATCTGACGGTGGCGAAACTCCTGCATGTTGACACGCCGGAGCGCCTCTTCGACTGCCTCGTGATCCGATTTTTTGGGACGGCGCAAAAAGCCCATATGGCCGTACCGACCCATCATCACAACGTCTTCCACCAGCACCGGAAACGACCAGTCGACCTCTTCCGACTGAGGCACATAGGCGACGAGGTTTTGCTTCAACGCTTCATCGACACCCATATCCAGAATGCGGATCGTGCCTTTGGCAGCAGGAACAAAGCCCATGATCGCCTTGAACAGGGTCGACTTGCCCGCACCATTAACCCCCACCAGCGCGGTGACTGTGCCGCGCGGGATTTCAAAACTGGCGTTCCAAAGGGCTGTATGGCCGTTCCTGTAGGTAACGGTGACGTCTGTTGCCGAAAGCCCGCCCTCTTCGACCTGTGCGCTCGCGTCCATCAGCGGATCCTCGATGACCTTCAGCATAATTTTATCCGTTCCGTGAGCATATCATACCTGTTCAGACACAGACGTCCCTGCGGCGCGCCACCGCAGGGTTTTTGGAGGTTCGGTTAAAAGGGCCACTCAGTTTGTTCCTGCCTTCAGCCCTTCAGCGACCGTGCTTGAGGTCACCTTCAGAAGATCGAGATAGGTCGGCACCGCCCCGCCCGCCTCACTGAGGGAATCCACATAGAGTTCACCGCCATAGGTCACACCCGTTTCCCGCGCCACCTGCTTTGCAGGTGCGGTGTTGACCGTGCTTTCGCAGAACACCACTGGAATGTTGTTGTCCCGCACGCCATCGATCACCTTGCGCACCTGCTGCGGCGTACCGACCTGATCGGCATTCATCGGCCAGAGATAAAGCTCCTTCATGCCGAAGTCCCGCGCCAGATAACTGAACGCCCCTTCACAGGTCACGAGCCAGCGCCGGCCCTCGGGGATTTGGGCCACCGCCTCGCGCAAAGGCTCGATGGTTGCCCGCAGCTTTTCTTTATACGCATCGGCGTTCTTCTTATAGGTTTCCGCATTTTCCGGATCGTGCTCAGAGAAGGCTTTGACGATATTATCGATATAAATCAGCGCGTTGCTCAGCCCCATCCAGGCATGGGGGTTCGGCTTGCCTTCATACGACCCCGAGGCTATGGCGATGGGGTCGATACCGTCTGTCAGCGTGGCGGAAGGAACCTCGCCGATGTTTGACAGGAACTGTTCAAACCACAGTTCAAGGTTCATCCCGTTCCACAGGATCAGATCGGCATCGTGAGCCCGCACAATATCCTGCGGCGTCGGCTGATAGCCATGGATCTCCGCCCCCGGCTTGGTAATCGACACCACTTCGGCAGTATCCCCGGCAACATTCTGCGCAATATCGGCCAGCACCGTGAAGGTGGTGACCACCTTCATCTTGTCATCCGCCAGCGCGCCACCGGCCATCCCAACCGAAAGTGCCAAGGCTGAGGCCGTTAAAACCAGTCTTCTGAACATTCAAATCTCCTGGCCACTCCGTGGACCGATGGGTGTGCTTGGATCCCTGGCCTGGGTTCGGGCAACAGCTGAAGCACCACTCCGCTCATCGCCAACCGAAGATCAAAGAGCGACCCTGCACTCATTCCAATTTAGATTGATATTGCAAATCATTCTCAACTGTCAAGGTTTTTGCGAATGATTTGCAATTGCGGGGAGAGTGGGTGGATGTCAGAGTTTAGCCTGTAATTGCGTACAACCATTCTGAGAAAGAAGCGAATATTCGCTGCAATTTCGATTAATGACTACAAAGGGACCGTGGAGAGCAGTCGACTTTTACTCATCGTGCATTGATATCTGACATTTGGAATTGTCGACTGCATCCGCCTATGCGCACGCATCCAAAATTCGTTTGCTTGCATCGAAAGAAATTTTCGTCGCTGAACGCAACCAAACGGTCACAGCGCTGCCATATAAGACTTTCGCCGGATTCAGGTTGGCTTCTTTACAGCGATGATAGGCGTGGGCTTCGTATGCCAAGCGGCACATAATCCATACTAGCCGCAGGCGCAGCTTTCCAGTGTCGTCTAGCAGTGCAATCAGACCGTTGAACTGCTCCCGTTCAGCAAGGTAGCTTTCAACAGGCTCGATGTTCGCAAGTTCAGAGTCATTCAAGAGTACATTGAAGTCGGAGGTGTCCCAAGAATGCGAGAGCTTGTTGCGAACCCCACGTATCTTGTCTAGATCCAACGCCAGGTCCGGTGACACCACGTTGAACGCAACCGCTAACTTGATGCGCTGTGAGAAACTCGAGAGTGGGCCGTAACCGCCGAACAGGTTTTTCTTTCCTCCAGGAACGTAATCGGGGAGAGCGTGTTTGAATGCCACCACCACGATCATCAGCGAAAGCACACGTGATAACTGGAAGTAAGCGCGCTTCTTCAGTCACCACGAGCGATACGAAACGCTCGAGCTCAGCGGTTTCGAATGGGAGTTCATTGAGTGCTGCTACAAAGAGTTCAACAGCTCGTTTTTCAAACGACTTGGTATAATTCCGATGGATTTGAAGGTCGGATTTTTTTCGCTATTACCAAGGTCCAATGCAGCAATGTCGGGGTCAAACCAATGAGAGTGATCAAGCTTAGTCATATACCTACGATACAGAATTTCTTTACTTCTGGTAGTGCACCTTTCGAAATTTCTGCCATGTGCGCCCCAACATGACCATCGGCGGAGTCACACCAGCAATGAAACTGAAAACGGCGACTTGAAGCTCAGTTTTGAACTCAACGAAAAAGAGACGATTGCCAATCTACTATTCTCCTCAATCGCATATCGCCATCCACTTGCTATGCAGCCGGTATAGATGTTGAACATGGCTCGCAGCAGACCTGCTTTCTTTGATAGCTTTATTTGCAACAGAAGAATCATACTGAGTTGGTTCGAGATAATATCGATTGCAATCTTTGATTGAAGGGCAATACTGTGAAATGCACTTCGACATTGAACGATGAAGCTATTCAAATTGCACGATTACAAATTTACGGTAGCAAATATATGGCGACAAATAGTTTTTAGCGTCTCAGCTATTTTGATTTTCATATTCAGCTTCGAAGCGGCACTTGAGCTAACCAACCGCAATCTGGCGACCATAGTGGTTGCAATTGTTCTGTCTTTCCTCTTCTCACTTTCAAGCATTGTAATTCATGAATTAGGTCACGCTTTGGCGGCCTGGATTGCTGGGTGGCGCGTGCATCTGATAGCCATTGGATCAATAGAATTTGCACCCGCTCAACGAAAATTCTTGACGCTATCGTTTGGTGTTCGCTCCTCGAACATCCAGGGTTGGGTTCTGGCAACACCGCAAGACGGTTTTGGCTGGTCGCGAGGCCTGGTTGCTGTTGTGTTGGGAGGTCCTATCGCAAACCTTTTAGCGGGTACCGTGGCAATCGGTTCAGTTTTGATCTTGTCGAGACATTATGATGCGGATTTGCCTGCTGTACTGTTGAGTTTCGGCAAGGCATCAATCGTGGTTGGAATCACCAATTTGATCCCAACAACCGGACATGGGAACTGGAAGAGCGATGGAGCTCAACTACTATCAATCATCCAGGGAATCTATCTGTCACCACAGGAACAAAACATCTCGAGATTGTATGGATGTTATTATGATGGATTGCCTGCAGAGCAATGGGATGAAAAAATTGTCACGGAACTGGTCGATGTTACGCCTGAGGAACAGATAACTGTCGATCCTGTTCTGGTTTTTTATTATCTAAAAATGGGAAATTTAAGTTTGGCACAGCAGATCCTTGAGCGACATATCAGAGCTGTCCCAAAGCTGCCGATAGACTACAGCTGCATCTATGCATTTTGCATTGCGATGCTGAATAGAGATGTGGCCAAGGCAGAGAGTATTCTTGAAGAGTTACCTAAGAAGGATGCGCAGCGGTCATTTTGTTATTGGCGTGCGAGAGCCGTTTGTGCATATCTGCTCAAGAACAGGAGGGAAGCGTCAAACGCCATTTGTCAGGTACGCAAGATGACCAGAAAAAAGAAGATGGAATTGGACGAAGGTGATGAAGCGATATTCGCGGCAATTCTGAAAGATGAAGAACTTCCAATTCTGAATTAAATTTCAGATTTATTTCGCTTCATCTGTCTAAAAAAATATAAATTCGGGTTGAATTTGGATTATTTACTTGTCTTTCTTTCAAAAAACTCAACGTTGTTACCGAATATTTCATTTTCAGAATACTCGAATTAATTGCTCCCAACACCCCACTGGAAACCACAAACCATGTCCAAATCAAAACCCCTCCGCGATGCGGTCAAATCAAAGTTCTACCCGTTCGCGAGGGAACGCGGTTTCATTCGCGGAAAAGCCAACTCACTTGAGGTGCCGTTTCAGCGCAAGTCCGACAGCACGTTCGACTGGTTTGAGATACAATGGGAAAAATATCACCGGCCTGCGTTTGTCATACATTTTGATCAATATCCGTTAGACAGTGAGTTCTTTGTCGGAAATGACGGTTCGCAATGCCTGTCCTCCGAAGATCTTCCGGGGAGTGCGGGCAGTTTAAAGCGTTGGAAGGACGGCTCCCTGCGAACATGGTTTCAACTCAGGAGGCCTTGGAAGCAGACTTTTATGAGCTTCAAATGGGCTTACTCGCCAGACGAAGTCGTCACCCATGTAATTTCTGCTTTCGACGAACTTGAAAGATGGTGGGAGACAAAGGAGGAAGGCCCTCACATCTATCTGCCCTACGGCTATCCACCGCAGCCACTATCGTCGCGGCCCTGACTTGCGTCGGCTCGGTTCGTTCGAGCGACGGCCATTTGCAGACCATCACTTCAACGCAAACAATATCTCCACCCATCCCACCTTGCCCTCACCACGCGATCACCCTATCTGTCATCCACACCGCATCCCGCCCCGTACACCCTCCAACAACCCAAAACCGAAAGCCCCCATGGATTCACTGACACAATTCACCCTCGGCGCGGCGGTTTCTGCGGTTTGCCTTGGCAAGGTGCTAGGGCCGCGCAAAGCTGTACTTCTTGGCGGGCTGCTGGGGACGCTGCCGGATCTGGATGTTTTTTTGCCGGTCGATAATCCGGTGGATGCGTTTGTTTTTCATCGCGGATGGACGCATTCGTTTTTTGTGCATGCGCTGGCGGCGCCTGTGATCGGTGAGGTTCTGGTGCGGTCTTTCAAGACGCTGAGAGACCACAGGATGCTTGTCTGGCTGACGGTGTTCCTGTGTTTTACGACCCACGCCATGATCGATGCGATGACGGTTTACGGCACGCGGATTTTCTGGCCGTTTTATCCCGATCCGGTCGGGGTGGGCTCCGTCTTCATCATCGACCCGCTCTATACGGTGCCATTGCTGATTGCCGTGATCTGGGCGCTGTTCTCGAAGAGTTGGACCTCGCGGCTGGGCAAAGTTCTCGCCACAGCGCTTGTTTTCAGCACCGCCTATATGGGACTGAGCGTGGTGTTGCAGGCGCAGGCGGAAAAGCGGGCGAAAGTGATTTTTGCCAATGCCGGGATTGACGCACAGAACGTCTTTGCGATTGCCGCTCCGTTCAACACGGTCGTCTGGAAAGTCATCGGGCAGGAAGAGGATCGCTATCATAACCTCTATCTCTCGCTGTTTGACGATGACGATCAGGCGCGGCTTTATTCCCATCCGACCCGGCAGGACCTCACCGCGTGCCTTGAGAATATCGATGCATTCCAGAAACTTAATTGGTTCAGCCGCGGCTATCTTAAGACGGCGCTACAGGATGGAAAGATCATCATCTCGGATCTCCGAATGGGTCTCACGCCAACCTACGTTTTCCGGTTTATCGTTGCCGATTATAGCGGCGGCACGATCACACCAACGCCGCCAACGGCCCTTGCGCGGGATGTCTCGACGCTGAATGAGGATCTGAACTGGCTCACCGAACGCTTTTGGGGCCGCCCCGCCATCAGAGCCGCGGAGACGATCAAAACGGGCCCGGAAAGTGCCGCACAACCTGCCGCTTGTTGAAAAGGCGGAATAAGCGGCGAAGCGCCGGCGTGTTACAAAGGATAAAGAACCTCACACCTATCTGCGCTTTGGATCGTCCCCACACCGATTAGAGCCATTCGCGCGAGCGCCTGATCGCGTGAACTGCGCCAAGCCTTTGTCTTGGCGCGTAACCTTGCCGAAAATTGTTTCAACCTTTCGGGGATACGCTGTAGAGTTCCCAATAGTGTGCCGGTGGGGTAAATCATGAAAAAGACAGGCGTGCTGTACCTGTGCGCGATTTGGGCGGGATTGGCACCCGTACAACAGGCATTTGCATGCGCCTGCTGCGCTGATCCGGGATATCGTGAGCAAATGGTGTTGCCCGTTTCAGCCTACGATATTTCCGTGCTTTCCGAGCTCGAATTGGACGGGCCTGGAAATCTCTACATGACGGCGTGCGCCGAAGACTGCGTCTCCGGCCTCAATTGGTTCCAAAGTACCGCAGACACCGAAATCAGCGTCAGCGGAAACACGGTTTCAGTCACATTGAACCCCGATACCTCGACGCAGACAGTTCTCAAAGCCGACGTTCCAGATGAAATGTCTTATCTCGCAAGAGATCTCAAACCCGGCGATGCCTCAACATCTGTATGGCTGAAAACCGAATTCCTGATACCATTGAAAATCTTTGGGAGCGGGCCGGGTTGGTCCGGTGGTACAGAGGCTGTTCCGGCCGAGTTGATCTTTTATGGAGACGGCAATGCGTGTCCTGATATTGCATTGAGCAACCATTGGTTGCTCAATGTGGGAGGACCGGAGCAGAACGCGAGATTTCGGCTGTTTGGCAAGCTTTCAAACAATCCCTGACTATTCGAAGCCGTTAAGCAGAGCGCACGCGCGCTGTAAAAGTCTGGATCGTCCCGCAGTGTGTGAATTCAAGCAGCCTTCGATTTCGCTGGTGGTGCAAATGACCAGTTCCAAAGGCCGCACCATAGCATTGGGATGACTGTGTGAACGTCCGCTCAGGACCGAATGAGTGCCCCTCCCCCGCGGGCTAACTGACCACCTCACAACGGCGCCAGGTAACTTCGCTGCCGTCGGGCAGCCTCATGCTCATACGCTGTTCGGAATGCTGGGACATTTTGAGCATTTCACCGGCGAACTTCTCGCCCGGCGGTGAAACGTAGGAAAAATGATGACGGTCATACTCTCCCGTCATTGAGGCCCCGCCCGGTGTTTTGATCGCAGGCCCATTAATCTCAAGGTTTTCACCGTCAGCGTTACACCATTCGCCATCGATTGCGTCCGCCCAGGCTGGCGCCGCCAGAAGCGCGACACCCACGACTGCCGCCAAATACAGGATAAAACGCTTGGAAAGAGCCCGTCCCAACATCGTATCGCCTCCGGTGAACAATGGTCCAACGCGGTCAATCATACCGGAAGGCTGCCCCTTTCGCTATCCGGGATTAAAGGGATGGCACGGACGTTCCCTGCACAAGTCCGCAGGGAGCCGAAATCGTGAGACCCTCAACACGTCCAATCCTCAAAGCTTCGCCGCCTAGCGTGTGGCCATAATACTTAGTCGTCCACATCGTCGAATGCGATGGAACGCGTCACCCAGCGGGGATCGGCATCGATCTGATCAAGTAACGAGTACAAATGTCTCCGCCATGCAGCACGCACTTTCATTGCGACCCGGGATGACGGTCGATGCAGCGGTGATAAAATCGCATAGTCATATCGGAGGCTGCGCTCCAGACGCCGGAAAACAACCTCGCTATCACTACTGGTGAACTCCACTTCGTTGACGACACTCAGCGGGTCGACCAATGCCAGACATTTACCGGTTCTCACGAACTGCAACAACGGCATGAAAGTCTGACTTTCAATCACCTTTCGAAACGTGACACCCGCTTCTGCAAATAGCGACAATGTTCGCTGTTGGTGCGTGTGCGCCGGTTGCAGGGCGCCAATTGGGACATCATCAAGTGATTTGACCGCGATCCGTTCCTGTGATGCCAACGCATGAGAAGTGGGCATTGCCACAAAGCACTCGGCACTTATCGTATCGATGTGGAACTGAGCGTTTTCGTTGACGACGGTCGGTGCATCGCAAAATCCGAAATCGATGTTCTGTGAGCGTGCGAGCTCCTCGATTTGCTGCGAACTGCGCGACGTGATCGAAAGGTTCACTTTCTCAATATCATCGATCACTGACGCCACGAACCGGGGAAACACGAATGCCGCCGGGCCGGGCATGGCAGTCACGTTCAACGCCCCCGCATTGCCTCCGGCCAGGCCGCGCATTGTCCGTGTCACGCTGGACAGACGGTCAAGGATCTCCTGGGACTCCGCATGAAGATAATGCGCTTCGGGAACCGGCACCAACTGCCGTCCCTTACGCTCAAACAACTTCAAACCAAGCGATTCCTCAAGCGAACGGATTGCCAGGCTTATGGCTGGCTGCGTTCTTCCTAATTTGCGAGCTGCATCGGAAATCGACACAGAGGTCATCACTGCGCGGAAGGCAGACATCTGATTCAGGTTCATAATCAAAGTATAAGCAAAACTTTGAAAAACTAAAGTATTTCAAATTTGTATTTATTATTCGGTGTCGTATCCTTCAAAGATCAAGAACGGCCCCGGCCAAGGGGCTTCGACAAGAGAGGGGAGATTGACATGAAACATCTTCTGAATATTACAGGCATAACACTGGCTGCAGCGCTGGTTGCCGGACCTGCGATTGCGCAGGACCCGACTTTTTTTCGCATCGGAACCGGCAGCGCAGGTGGCACATACTTCCCGATAGGCGGCACAATCGCCAACGGCATTTCAGCGCCTCCAGGCTCGCGTCCCTGCGAAGAAGGTGGCCAATGCGGCGTTCCGGGACTGATCGCCATCGCCCAGTCAACCACGGCATCGGTATTTAACAACACCGCTGTGCAAAATGGTGAACTGGAGGCCGGTCTGGCTGCGGCGGATGTGACCCGCTCGATGTATCTGGGTGAAGGCAAGTTCGACGGTAAACCACATGAAAAGCTTCGGATTGTCGCCAATCTGTTCCCTGAAGATCTGCATCTTGTGTTGCCCAAGGGCTCGTCAATCGACGGTTTGGGCGATCTGAAAGAGAAGCGGGTCGGTATCGCGCAAGCAGGATCAGGCACGCAGGTGGCCGTTCTGCAGATGCTGGATGCCTGGGGCGTAAATCGCGACAATATGGACGAAGCGGAATTGAACAACAGTCAGTCCGCAGAGCGTCTGGCCGATGGTCAGATCGACGCCTACTTCTATGCAGCCGGATGGCCGGTATCAGCAATGGTGCAACTGGCAACAACCAAAGGGATGGAGCTGCACAGCTTCAGCAAGGAAGACCTGGCCAAAATCAATGAAATCATCCCGGCCTATATTCCATCGAAAATTCCTTCAGGCGTCTATGAAGGCGTGGATTACGAAGTAAGCACACCAGCGGTCTCTGCGCTGATGGTTGTTTCCTCGGACCTGTCTGACGACCTGGTCTACGGCATCACCAAGGCGATGTGGAACGACAATACCCGCAAGCTTCTGGACAATGGTCACGCCAAAGGCAAGCAGATCACTCCGGAAACCGCACTGGATGGAATTCTTGCGCTGGGCGTGCCTCTGCACCCAGGTGCCGAGAAGTTTTACAAGGAAGCCGGACTTTTGAAATAGAAGAATTCTTCTTCGCTGTGCACCCCGGGCGGCGGGTCACTCCCCTCGCCGCCCGTTCCTGTTACATCATTCCCGGAGGCTGTCATGAGCAATCCGCAAGCCGACGCCGTGCGTGAACTCAGCGAAGAAGAACTCGCCGAGATCGAAAAAAAGTACGACGAGGGTGCTGCAGTCAGAAAGGTCGCACCGGGTTTTTCCAAGTTTCTCAGGTTCGTGGCGCTGGCATTCGCCATGTACCACTACCTGACTGCCGGTTTCGGCCTACCGCCGGACTATTGGCATATGGGCATTCATTTGTCCGGACTGTTCATTCTGATCTACGCGCTCTACCCGCACATCAAAACCGAAACCGCGTTTGATCTCAATACCGGGGCCATGAGGCTGGGCGGTGTCCCGTTCCTGGATGTGCTTCTGATGGTTTTGGGAGTAGCTGCATCCTTGTATCTTGGCTTTGCCTGGCACGGCATCCCGGCGCTCGGTATCGAGGAACAGACATTTAGAATGGGCAACCCGAACGGCTACGACCTTCTGTTCGGCGGCATCCTGATCGTCCTTGTTCTTGACATCGCGCGGCGGACCCTGGGCTGGATCCTTCCTCTCATCATCTGCGTGTTCATTTCCTACGCTCTTTTCGGTCCGTATTTTCCCGGCATCCTTCAACATCCGGGCGTCAAGATCAAAACCTTCATTTCTTCGATGTATTTTCCCCAGGAAGGCATCTTCGGGGTGACCTTGTGGGTTGTCTCGACGATTGTATTTCATTTCGTTCTGTTTGGTGTCATCGCCCAGCGCACAGGTCTGGGACAGCTCTTCATCGACAACGC
Source organism: Stappiaceae bacterium (assembly GCA_039976075.1). Taxonomy (GTDB): domain Bacteria; phylum Pseudomonadota; class Alphaproteobacteria; order Rhizobiales; family Stappiaceae; genus JBDWFY01. The sequence goes on along the minus strand of JBDWFY010000011.1, from coordinate 270,371 downwards.
CACTATTCTGGCGGGCCGGTACACCGGCGGACCTGCAAAAGTCTCGGTCGTTTCTTCGGCATTCTTTGGTACAATCTCGGGCTCGTCGGTGGCCAACACCGTGTCGACCGGTGCATTGACCATTCCAAACATGAAGCGGCTGGGCTATCCGGGCCATTTTGCAGGAGGCGTTGAAGCGGCTGCCTCGGCCGGCGGTCAGATCACGCCACCGATTATGGGCGCTGCGGCGTTCATCATGGCTGAATTTCTTGAACTTCCCTACACCACAATCGTTATAGCCGCGATTTTTCCGGCGTTCCTGCACTATGTCGGTGTGTTTGCAGTTGTCCATCTGATGGCACGTAAACTGGGCCTGAAAGGCCTTGCACGCGAAGCACTGCCGAAACTGGGAGCGGTGTGGCGTGAAGGCTGGGCGAATATCGTTCCCCTGGTCGGGCTTCTGACCGTGCTGTTCTCCGGCTACACACCTTACATGTCAGCATTTTGCGGCATCTCGCTGTCAATCATCGCCGGAATGTCACGCATGCGTCAGCCGCACACGCTTGTTTACGCTGCCGCCTTCATTGCGTTCGTCGTCTGGAAACATTTCGGGGGCAGCTTCGATGTGCCGATGTCGCTCATCCTGATTGCCGGATCGATAATTGCCACTCTCAATCCACAAAGGCGAATCTCGATCCGCGAGATGGCCGATACGATGGAGACCGGTGTAAAATATGCGCTGGCCGTGGGTGCTGCTGCAGCTGCTGTGGGCATTGTGATCGGCGTCATCAACACCACCGGTGTCGGCTTTCGCATCGGCTTCATGGTGACACAGGCCGCGACAAATCTCGGCAATGATCTTGGATGGATGTTCACGTTCGGCACTTATGAATTGTTCTCGGTGCAAGACCTGACTTTGTTTATCTCTCTCATCTTCATTGCCCTGGCCTGCATACTCATGGGAGCGGGTGTCCCCACCACAGCCCTCTACATCATGCTCGTCTCCGTCGCCCAGCCGGCTCTGGCACAGTTGGGCATCCCACCAATCGCCAGCCACATGTTCGTGCTCTACTATGGCGTCGTCGCCGAAATCACGCCCCCGGTATGTACCTCGGCCTACGCAGCCGCCGCGATTGCAAATTCCAACCCGTTTCGAACAGGAATCTCGGCCTTCACTCTTGGACTGGGCAAGGTGGTTGCGCCAATGGCCTTTGTCTATGCGCCGGTGTTGTTGTTTGTTTCATCGACAGGTTTCAACTTCCTGGAGTTCAGTTACACCGCAGCGAGCTGTATCGCTGGTGTCATCGCGCTCTCCACTGCCGTGGTCGGCTACTGGCTGACACCCATGAATGCGCTTTATCGCTGCCTGATGGCAATTGCCGGTATCATATTCATCGCGCCCTCCCCCCAGGCCGACCTGGTTGCGCTTCTGATTGCCTCCCCTGCAATAATCAGCCAGGTAATGGCCCGGCGCGACCTGAAAGTGATGGCTTAAGCCGATGTCCAGGGAAGTGACTGTACTGGGTGCCGGTATTGTCGGGATCTGCACGGCCCTGTCATTGCTCGAACGCGGTGTCACCGTTCGCGTTATCGACCGGGGTGATCCGGGACAGGAAACCTCCTCTGGAAATGCCGGTGTCATTTCACCGTGGTCCATACTGCCCCAGGCCCTGCCCGGCACCTGGCGACAGATCCCAAAACTCATGTTTGGCCCGCACAGAGCGTTGTCCATACGCATGGCAGCCTGGCCAAAAATGGTGCCCTGGGGGCTGCAATTTCTGAAACACGGTCGGCTGGACAACGTCACCAGGACCGCCGATGCCATGGAAATTCTTTGCGGACCCTCGATCGACCTTTACAGGCGGCATCTGCAAGGCACCGGTGCGGAAGAGCTTGTTCAAGACAGCTACTATGTGCATGCCTTTCGGAATGGTGATAACGCCAATCTCGATGCAATCGACTACCGCATCCGCCGCGAAAAAGGCGCTGATGTCGTACTAGCCGATCACAGCGAATTACGCCGGCTTGAACCAGCGCTTAGTTCCAAATATGAAGCCGCAATATTGATTAAGGGTCAGGCGCGAGCCCTCTCTCCTGGTCGAATTGGTCAGGTTCTTGCGGACAAGGTTCGAAAGCTGGGTGGAGATATCGTTCAGCGGGACATCAAATCACTACAGCGCTCGGAAGACGGTTGGACAATCGATTGCGGGTCGGCAAGTTTTTTTGCGCGTGCGGTGGTTTTGTCTCTAGGTGCCTGGAGTCCTAAACTCCTGGAACCCCTGGGTATCAAGATGCCGTTAATGGTCGAGCGCGGATATCATGTTGAATTCCCAACCCCGGAAATCGAACTGCGTCATTCAATCATGGACATGGATGCCAAGGTTGTGGCCAGCAGCATGGAAACCGGTTTGCGGATTGCAGGACAAGCGGATTTCGCCCCCGTCGATGCGGCTTCAGACCCCGGCAAAAAGACGCTGATCGAACGAGCCGCCCGAGCGATGTTCCCGGACTTGAACACCAATGACCCAAAATTCTGGATGGGCAGAAGACCGTCGTTTCCCGACAGTCTGCCAGCCATCGGCGAACTACCGCACATGGACGGTTTAATGTGCAATTTCGGCCACTCGCACTATGGACTGATGATGGCACCAAAATCCGGAGAAATCGTTGCGGATCTGCTGGTCGGCCCGCCCCAAAACACCAATCTTGCCGCAATAGCGCCAACACGCTTTTCAACCGGGTTCCTCAAACGATATTTTGCCTGAAACCCGGCGCTGGGTGTCACTCTGCGTTCGTAAGGTGTCTTTGCTGTGCGGTGGTCACCAGCGATGTCTGCTACCATCGCCTGCACAGAGGCATTTTGGTTGAAACATGCGTGCTGGTTTTGACTGCTACAACTCCGCGTGAATCCCCTAACCCATTATCGCAAAAATAAAAAAATCAATTCTCACCTGTCAAGTTTACCTATATTGCCACCGGTGCCAACAGAGTGTTCTATGTGAACAGGCCAATAATAAAAACTGTGCACCGTCCGTGAATAAATTGACTTCAATAAACGTAGTTAAAATGGCCTCGTCACGGACGACACGGGCGCAGATACCAATCCTAGGGAATAGGGAGTCGGTAATGTCATTGTTCAAGACTCAACACACCATTTCATTTACGCGTTTGTGCTTTGCGGCCAGTTTGGCCGTAATGCTTCCTACCCAGGCTTTTTCGCAAGATGCGGACAAGCCCAATATTCTGGTCATTTGGGGAGATGACATCGGGCAATCGAATATTTCAGCCTATACAAGAGGCATGATGGGTTACCGGACACCAAATATCGACCGGGTTGCCAATGAAGGTCTGATTTTTACCGACTATTATGGCGAGCAATCCTGCACCGCCGGCCGCTCGTCCTTCATCATGGGTCAGAGCGTCTTTCGGACCGGACTTTCCAAAGTCGGACTTCCCGGTGCCGATGAAGGCATGCAGGTAGAAGATCCAACCATCGCCGGTCTGCTGAAAGCGCAGGGGTACGCTACTGGTCAGTTTGGGAAAAACCACCTTGGTGACAAGGATGAACATCTGCCGACCAATCACGGTTTCGATGAATTTCTCGGTAATCTCTATCATCTGAATGCCGAAGAAGAACCGGAAAACTCGGATTATCCGAAGGACCCCGCCTTCCGGGAACGCTACGGACCGCGTGGTGTTATCAAAGCGTCTGCGGATGGCACGATCGAAGATACGGGTCCGCTGACCAAAAAACGCATGGAAACCGTTGATGATGAAACCGTCGCAGCGGCGATCGATTTTATCAAGCGCAAGACCGAAGAAGGTGTGCCCTGGTTTGTCTGGTGGAATGGCACCCGGATGCACTTCCGTACACACGTCAAAGACGAACTGCGCGGGATTTCCGGACAGGACGAGTATTCAGACGGCATGGTGGAGCATGACCGACATGTCGGCCAATTGCTTGACCTGGTTGATGATCTTGGTATTGCCGACAACACCATCGTCTTCTATTCGACCGACAACGGACCTCACATGAATACATGGCCCGATGCCGCGATGACACCATTCCGGGGTGAAAAGAACACCAACTGGGAAGGTGGCTGGCGTGTGCCGGCAATGGTTCGCTGGCCCGGCAAGATCGACGCCGGCGGTGTGACAAACGAAATCGTGCATCACATGGACTGGTTGCCGACATTCCTCGCAGCAGCAGGCGTGCCCGACATCAAGGAACAGCTTCTGGAAGGCGGCGTTCAGGCACTTGGGCGCGACTACAAGGTTCACCTGGACGGGTACAATGTCCTGCCGATGCTCACCGGAGAAGAGGAAGCAAGTCCTCGCAAGGAGATATTCTACTTCTCTGATGACGGCGACCTGACAGCATTGCGTTATGCTGACTGGAAGATGATCTTCATGGAGCAGAAAGCCGAAGCGACGTTCCGTGCCTGGATGGAGCCTTTCGTGGCGTTGCGCGTGCCGCTGATCCTAAACTTGCGCCGGGATCCTTATGAGCGTGGACCGATTACATCGAACACCTACTATGACTGGCTGATCGACCGTGCCTATCTGCTCGTACCAGCGCAAAATTATGTCGGCCAGTTCCTGACGACGTTCCAGGAATTCCCACCGCGCCAGGAAGCAGCAAGCTTCAGTCTGGACAAGGTGATGGAAAAACTGAAAGCGCCGGGCGGCGCCCAGTAATCTGGGCTTGACCAACCTGGAGGATCGGGATGCCGCACCTCGCGCGTATCCCGGTCTTTTTGCCTGTTTCGTTCTTTGATGAACGAATGCGTTGAGGGTGGAAAGCTCATGAATGGACTCCAAGACAAGATAATGGCCGGGCTGGCCAGCCTGTTTTTGTGTGCACAGGCAACTGCCGTGCAAGCCCAACAAACAGAGCAGACCGAACGACCACGGCTCGTTTTACAAATCACGGTCGATCAACTTCGAGGCGACCTGATTGACCGGTATTCAGCAGGATTTGGCGATCGAGGATTCCGGTATCTGACCAAAAACGGTGCCTTTTACATTGATGCCCATCATCGTCACGCCAACACTGAGACTGTCGTTGGACATACGACGCTGGCAACGGGCACTGACCCGGCTGTTCATGGCATGGTGGCCAATATATGGTTTGACCGAGAAACCGGTGCACCGCGCTATAACGTTCAAGATGCCCGCTATCCGCTGATTGGAGAAGGCGGTGTCAATGAAGCGGCAGAGATTGATCCAAGTCAGAAAAATGCCACCACCGATGGACGTTCCCCTGCAGCGATCCTGACCTCGACCATCAGCGATGAAATCGCGCTATCGCTTGGCCCCAACGCCAAGGTGTTTGGTGTTTCGGTGAAGGATCGCGGTGCGATTTCCATGGCCGGTCATGCCGGCAACGCCTATTGGTTTTCCAAGAGCGCCGGTGCATTTATCACCAGCACGTTTTATGAAAAGGCCTATCCGGCCTGGGTTGATGCATGGAATGCAAAGGGGATGCCTGCCTCTTATGCCAACACGGCCTGGGAGTTGACCGGTGAGCGCACGGATTATCTGTTTGGAAACAACGATGATCAGCCCTGGGAAACTGACTTCCCTGGCTTCGGACGCGTTTTTCCTCATCCCTTTGGACCCCAGGACGACAAGTATTTCACCACCCGGCTGACCCTCAGCCCTGCGGGCGATGAAATGGTTCTGGATTTCGCCAAGGCGCTGATAGAGGCAGAGACGATCGGTCAGGACGATGTCGCAGACTATCTGTCGCTGAGTTTTTCATCGACCGATTATGTCGGCCACATCTTCGGTCCCTCGAGCCTCGAAGCGGAAGAAAATCTTCGTCGTCTCGATCGCACGCTGGCAGATCTGTTCTCATTTATTGATGACAAAGTCGGCCTTGAACGAACTCTGATCGTACTGGCCGCCGACCATGGCGCTCCCGAAGTACCCGATTACCTCCGGACGCTGGGGATCGAAGCCAGTTATTTCAACATCGATGAAGTCGATACGGAACCGGCCGTACAGGCGCTTAAGAAACAGTTCGGAATTGAAGGCGCACTGGTCGAGGATTTCGCTCAACCTTATGTCTACCTGAACAAACAGGAAATTGCGGATCTGGGGTTGGAACCGGAAACCGTTGCCCGGGCCATGGCGCGGGAAATCAGAAAACTGCCTGGAATATTCGACGCGATCTCGAGCTTCGATCTGGAAACAGCTTCTGTTGCCCTGACGCCTGTGAGCAGAGCGGTTCGGGCCAACTTCAATCCTGATCGCTCCGGCGACATCTATGTTGTTTTCGATCCGCACTGGTTCGTCGGCGATTTCGATGGCCTTGTGGTTGCGTCCTCCCATGGCTCGCCGTGGAATTACGACACGCATGTGCCGATCATCTTTTCCGGTCCGGGCATCAAACCGGGCCGAATTGCCCGCCGGGTCGAGACAGTCGATGTCGCACCGACCATCGCGGCTTATCTCAGGGTGAAGCAGCCAAGTGGTTCTCGCGGGCAATTGCTGAGCGAGGTACTGGATTGACCAGATGCATCAAGACAGGGGGAAAGATGTCTCAATGACATCCCAAACACTTTCCAGGATCGGGGACCTGAAAGCAAAGATAGCGCAGGCGATCATCGGCCAGGACTATGTTGTAGAGCGGTTGCTGATCGGGTTGCTGGCCAATGGCAACCTGCTTGTCGAAGGTCTGCCGGGCCTGGCCAAGACACGAGCCATCAAAGCACTGGCCAAGAACCTTGACGCTGACTTCAGCAGAATTCAGTTCACACCTGACCTGCTGCCTTCCGATGTGACGGGCACGGAAGTGTACCACCAGGTCGATGGCGCTGGAACGTTCCGCTTCGAACCGGGGCCGATATTTGCCAATCTCGTGCTGGCTGACGAAATCAACCGGGCACCGGCGAAGGTCCAGGCGGCCCTGCTTGAGGCAATGGAGGAGCGGCAGGTCACCGTATCGGGAACCACGCATGAAATGGCTCCTCTCTTCATGGTGATGGCGACACAGAATCCGGTTGAACAGGAAGGCACCTATCCGTTGCCGGAGGCACAGATGGACCGGTTTCTGATGCACGTTCTGATCACCTATCCCTCTGTCGAGGATGAAGTGGAGGTGATCCGTCTGGTTCGGGGTGAGGAAACCGCTGCATTGGTGAAAAAAGACGACGAGGAGCAAGGCAAACCCAGTGCAGCGCCTGTTTCGCAGGATGTCGTTTTTTCCGCTCGCCGGGAAATCGCCGCGATCCATGTTTCTCCGGCAATGGAACGTTATATGGCGGATCTGGTCTATGCGACGCGGACGCCGGAAAACTATTCAGAAGATCTGGCACGTTGGATCGAAATCGGTGCCAGTCCCCGGGCTTCCCTTGCGCTCGATAAGTGCGGCAGGACGCATGCATGGCTGCACCAACGCGATTATGTTGATCCGCAGGATATCAGGGCGATTGCCGCAGATGTTCTGCGCCATCGCCTGACGCTTTCCTTTGAAGCGGAGGGCTCGGGCGTCACCCCGGACCGCGTCGTGGAGGAAATCGTGACACAGGTCGCTCTGACGTGAGGAGTGGGTCGTGAAAGACAATGCCGCATATGGACGGGTAGGACTGGGTACAAAACCCGCGCGCATCTCGCGTGTCGATCCGCGTGTCCGAGTCGATCTCGACCATCTGCGCAGTTTGGAGGGACGTGCTCGCGCCCTGCGTTTCCTGCCCCGTCAACCAGCCCGGAGCGTGCTCAACGGACGGCATGCCTCACGCCTCAGGGGACGGGGTCTGAATTTTGAGGAATTGTGTGATTACCTGCCGGGCGACGATACCAGAACCATAGACTGGAAAGTGACGGCCCGTACAGGAAAGCCCCATGTGCGCGTCTATACCGAAGAGCGGGACAAACCGTCCTTGATTGTCGTCGATCAGCGCCTGACGATGTTCTTCGGATCGAAGTTGAATATGAAATCGGTAACGGCGGCAGAGACAGCCGCGTTGATTGCCTTCCGTATCGCCGATCAGGGAGATCGTGTTGGCGGAATAGTGTTTGGTGATGACCATATCGCCGAGTTCCGCCCCAAGCGAAGCCGTCGCGCGCTGGATCGTTTGCTCTCGGCTGTTGCCCACGCAAATCAGTCACTGTCCGCCGATATGCCTTCCGGCGAAGGCCTGCCGCTCAATCGCCCGTTGTCATCGATTACCCGCATTGCGCGACGCAATCACCTGATCATCATCATCAGCGATTTTGCCGGAATTGACGAGCAGACCCGCAAACATCTGAGCACTCTTGCCCGTCACAACGATTTGGTACTGTGCGTTGTAAGCGATCCGATTGCCACAGATCTTCCAGACAACATTCGCCTGACGATTTCAGATGGCAGCCTGCAGGCACAGATCGATACCGGCACGACCTCCGTACGCACAGCGCTTGCCGATATGTCCCGCGGAAGACTGGCGGAAATCCTGAACTGGCAGAATGAGATTGGCATGCCGGTTCTGCCGCTCAGCGCCGGCGAGGAAACCCTGCCCCAGATCCGCAGTTTGATGGGACTTGGGAGGGCACGCCATTGAATGAGGAGCTCAAGGGCCTGTCCCTTGCCGAATTGCTCGACAGACTGGAGCCGATCCCCGAACCTGCACCGGTCTCCATGCTCCCGCAGACAGGCGGCTGGGTGATTCTTGGCTTGCTGCTCGGTGCAATGCTGATATCGGTATGTATCGCTCTATGGAAATACTGGCGCAGAAATGGCTATCGGCGCACGGCAATCGACGAAATTGATGCGGCACGGCACGATCCGGTTGCTCTTGCACGGATATTGCGGCGCACGGCGTTGGCCGCTTACCCAAGAGAACAGGTTGCGAGCCTTTCAGGACGCGACTGGTGGCAGTTTCTCAACGCCAACTGTCCCAAGCCCCCCTTTACAGAAGAAGACGGCACTCTTCTTTCGAAAATCCCCTATCAAAAAATGCCGGACGATTTCCAGCTGACACCTGCGGTCCGCTACTGGGTAAAACATCATCAAACGAAAGTGGAGAGCGGTCGATGATCGAACTAGCTTTCCCCTGGGCGCTGCTTTTGCTGCCCCTGCCGTTGCTGGTTCATTTTGTCATACCCGCCTACCGGGAGCGCATCCCTGCTCTCAGGTTTCCCTTTTTTCGCGAAATTATCGGGGCCACCGGGGCAGAAGCAAAATCGGGCTCCGTAATACTGTCGAAGACTGTTCTGCAGATTGGAGGGGCAATAGTCGTTTGGCTCCTGCTTGTGTTCGCGCTAGCGCGTCCGGAGAGGGTGGGTGCGCCGATAGAAATTGAAAAATCAGCGCGCGACGTCATGCTTGCAATCGATATCTCCGGTTCAATGGATCAGCGTGATTTCAAGGGACTTGATGGCGAACGGGTTCAGCGCCTTGAAGCGGTGAAGCGGGTCGTCGGTACTTTTATTGAAACGCGGGAAAGCGACCGTGTCGCGCTCGTGGTTTTTGGAACAAAAGCATTCGTACAGTCTCCGTTCACCGAAGACCTCAGTACCGTGAGAGAGCTGTTGCAGCAGACCGAAGTCGGCATGGCTGGGCCCCAGACGGTTATCGGCGATGCGATTGGCCTTTCGATCCAGACCTTCAGAACCAGCGAGATTGATGAACGTCTTCTGATACTCTTGAGCGACGGAGCGGATACCGGCAGTCGGATGAGTCCGGTCAATGCGGCTGCAATTGCGGCACAGAACGGTGTTGAGATCATCACCATCGCGGTTGGGGATCCTGAAGGGTCCGGTGAGAATCGTGTCGACGTTGCAGCGCTTGAGGATATCAGCGCGCGTGCAGATGGCGCTTTTTTCTTCGCCGATGATGAGGCCGGGCTTGCCGCCGTTTATCAGCGCATTGATGCCATGACGCCCAGGCAGGCGGAGACCCTGAGTTACCGTCCGCGCGAACCTCTGGGTCATTATCTACTCACTCTTGCGGCGCTGCTCGGCTTTGCGACAACAGCAGGTTTGTATTTCGCGTCGATGCGGAGGGCTGCCGCATGATGCCCGACTTTTATGCCCTGGAGGCCTTTCACTTTATCCGCCCATGGATCCTTCTGGCCATCGCACCGATCTGTCTGCTGTGGTGGCTTATCCGACGGTCGGTGCGGCCGGCAAACAAAGCGCCAGAAGGCATTGCCCCCCATCTCGCCGATGCCTTGACCGTCGGTAATCACAAAAAGCACCGTCTGTATGCGATAGATGGCGTTGTAGTAATCCTGGTCCTGATTGCCACAGCGGCCGCTGGACCGACCTGGTCTCGCGTGCCTAATCCTCTGCTTGCCCAGACAGCCCCGGTTGTCATCATTCTCAAGGTTGCAGAGAGCATGCTCGCCGTTGACGTTTCCCCCAACAGGCTCGAACGGGGCAAGCAGAAGATTACCGATTTGCTGGCTGAACGTTCCGGTGCCCGGTCTGCTCTCATCGCCTATGCCGGAACTGCACATCGCGTAACGCCGCTGACGGAGGACCCGGCTGTAATCCAGCCGTTTTTGGAAGGTCTGTCTCCGGCCATCATGCCCGTTGACGGCGACAATGCGAGCGATGCGCTGGCACTGGCGCGATCCATACTGGCCACAGAAGAGACGCCTGGCGCTATCCTGTTTGTACTGGATGAACTGGACCGCGCGGATATGGGCGGGTTCGAGGAACTGGCCGAGGCGAACGGACCGAACGTCGTTTTTCTTGCCATCGGTTCAAGCAGTGGCGGTCTCGCGGATCTGGAGCGACTGGCTGGAAATGCCGTCATACAAGTCACACCGGACACGTCCGATATTCTCACCATCGAGCGCCGCCTCCACTCGGCTTTTCAAGAGGCCATGTCAAAAGACGAAAGACAGAAATGGGATGACCGAGGCTGGCTTCTCGCCTGGCCCGCCATGGTTCTGATGCTGTTTTGGTTCCGGCGCGGATGGACCATGCGCTGGGCCGTCGTGCTGATCTGTGCCCTGTCGCTGTGGCCAATCGACGGAGCACGGGCCGAAGGGTGGAAGGACTGGTTCCTGACTCCGGATCAGCAAGGACAACTTGCCGTCCAAAATCGAAAATACAAGAATGCGGCGGAGTTTTTCGAAGACCCGTACTGGAAGGGCTATGCCTTGCACAAAGACGGGCAATATGCCGAGAGTGCCGCCATTTATGCCCGGCTGCCAGGCTCCGAGGCCGCCAATGCCCAGGGCGTTTCCCTGATCAAGGGGCGTGCTTACCGGGAAGGTATCGCAGCGTTTGAAAAGGCGCTGGAACGGAACCCTGGAAATGACGTCGCCGCACAAAACCTTGCGCTGGCCGAGTTCATTCTTGACTATGTGGAAACGTCGCGGGAGCAATCAGATACCGGCGAGGACGCGGGGATCGGTGCGGATGAGGTCGTATTTGACAATGAAGCGGCGCGCGGCACAGAGACGCAAATTGTCGCCGAAAAGGACGTTGTTCCCCAAACCGCTGAACAGTGGATGCGGACCGTTGATACCCGGACATCCGATTTTCTGAAAATGCGCTTTGCGCTTGAAGCAGCCGGAGGCGCACAATGAAGCCATTGCTGTTTCTGTTCGTGCTCATATTCGGGCTATTGCCGTCGGGACTGATGGCGGCTCAGGAGCCGATCTTGCGGATGGACCTCGAAGAAACCGAGACGATACCGGGGCAATCTGTGTTGTTACGTCTAACAGTTCTGGTGCCCACGTGGATGGCAAAGCCGCCGGTCTATCCGAGTTTTGAAGTTCCCAACGTCATGGTGCGCATTCCCCAAAAAGGGTCGTTTGCGACAAGCGAGACCATCGATGGTGAGACCTGGTCCGGCATTTCCCGATCCTATCGCATCTATCCGATGACAGCCGGTACTTTCGATATCCCGGAGCGCGAAATCGAACTGAATTACGCCGAACCCGGGTCACCTGATCCGACCCGTGTGGTCCTGAAGACGGAGCCGTTACGCATCAAGGGTGTGGTGCCCGCCGGCGCAGAGGGGTTATTGCCGTTTATTGCTGCAGAAGATTTGACACTTGATGAAACACTGGAAGGCGAGATCGAAAATCTAGCGCCCGGCGATGCGTTTACGCGCTCACTCACCACAACAGTAAAGGGCGTCGCCCCTATGGTCCTGCCGCCGCTCATCGAACCGAAGCCGCAGCCCGGTCTGTCCTCTTACGGCGCCCAACCGGTTCTGACAGAGACCGAAAATCGCGGTGTGTTGTCGGGGAAACGGCAGGAGCGCGTGACCTATGTCGCGGAGAACGGCGGTCGGTATCAGATCCCCGAGGTTCGTCTGGAATGGTTCAATCTGTCGACGCACAAAGTTGAAATCGCGACCCTCGATGGATTTGAACTCGCAGTGCGTGGCGATCTGCCGGCAGCCCCACGGCAGGAAACCAACTGGCGCGCGGTGTCATTCTGGGCAGTGTTTGCCAGTCTTGTCGTTGTTGCAATGGTGCTGCTGTTCCGGTTTGGCAGACCTGCGATTTTGGCGATGCGAACCCGGCAGCGTGCAGCTTGGGTTGCATCCCGAGAGTATGCTTTTCAGCAAGCAAGAGCTGCCATTCACGCCCGAGACCTGGACGCAACCATGCGGTGGATCGCCCTATGGCAGAACCGAAGTTCGGCGGGGCCCGGACAACTGACCATGACTGATATCAGGGATTCGCTGACTGCGCTCGGCGCAGATCTATACGGGCGGGACAGGCATCCGCCGAAGGGACAAAGGTGGGACACCCTTTTGAAATTACTGGAAAAAGCACGAAATGAAGCCCGGTCTGCGGCGAAGGACGGCGTGAAGTGCAATACCCTACCACCGCTCAATCCCGGAGCCCCGGCATGAAAACACTGCTTCTTTTTCTGACTGTTGTCTGGTGGGGTACATGCACTGTGCTGGCAGCAGAAATGCCTGCGCCCTCCCCGCCCGATTATGTCGGCTCCAAAATCTGTGCTGAGTGCCATGCAGACGCCGCCAGTGCCTGGGGCCAGTCTCATCATGCCAACGCCTGGCTGGAACCGGACGATTTGGCAATACTGGGTGATTTCAACAACCGTCTGTTCACCCATAAGGGTCGGTCTTCCCGTTTCTTCAAAGAGGAAGGCACCTATTTCATCGAGACGGAGGATGTTGGCGGCGAACCCGTTACATACGAAGTCAAAGGCGTCGCCGGGATCGCGCCACTGCAGCAATATCTGATTGAAACAGAGCCCGGACGCCTGCAGGCTTTCGATGTCGCCTGGGATCATGAGTTGGGGCGCTGGTATCACCTTTATCCCGAACAGGATCTCGATCCGCAGTCGGGCTTTCACTGGACCGGCGCCTACAAAAACTGGAACGGGCGCTGTGCTTCCTGTCACGCGACCGGTTACCAGAAGAATTATGACCGGCAGCAGCGCCGGTATGAAAGCACGCAATCGGAAATCGGTGTGGGCTGCGAGGCCTGTCATGGGCCTGGTGCCGCGCATGTGTCCTGGGCTCGCCAACCGGACAAGCCGGAACAGGCCGGATTGCCGAAAAAAGGTCTGGTGGCCGGTTTTTCCAAAGCCTCACCGGAAGCGGAAATCCAGCTATGCGCCGGATGCCATTCCAGAAGGTCTCCCCTTGAAGAAGGCAGCGCACTTCCCGGCACACCGTTTCATGACAGCTATCGTCTGGGTCTGCTCAGACCGGGTCTGTATCATCCGGATGGAACGATCCTCGATGAAGTCTATGTTTACGGCTCGTTCCTGCAATCGAAGATGCATCAACGCGGCGTGCGCTGTTCGAACTGTCATGAACCACATAGCGCCACGCTGAAAGCACAGGGCAATGCGGTTTGTACTCAATGCCATTCTCCGGCAGGAAACTCAGAATTTCCAACGCTGAAAAAAGCGCTTTATGACGCCCCGGACCATCACTTTCATGCCGCCGGTTCTGAAGGTGGGCAGTGTGTTGCCTGCCACATGACCGAGCGCACCTACATGGGGATCGATGCACGACGGGATCACAGTTTCCGAGTTCCCAGGCCCGACTTGTCCGTCGCAACCGGCGCTCCTAATACCTGCACCGATTGCCATTCTGATAAAGAGGCGGGCTGGGCGGCGGCGGAACTGGAAAAGCGTTTTCCGGACAGTCCTCACCGCGGGGATCATTTCTCTACCGTATTCGCAAAAGTTCACGCCGGAACCGGTGCGGAAGCCGAAGAACTGCTCGCCATTGCCGACTACAAGGCATTACCCGGTATTGTCAGGGCATCGGCACTTGATTTTCTGCGCCCTCTGGCGACTGAAGAGGTGGCGGCGAAAGTGGCCGGACTTGTCGAAGACAAGGATCCGCTCGTGCGGGCTGCAGCCGTCACCTTGCAACAGGCTGCCCCACCGGTAGAGCGCTTTCAGCGGATCGTCGGAGCCCTGGAGGATCCGATGAAATCGGTTCGAATTGCCGCCGCGCGTCAATTGCTGGGCCTGCCGATTGCGTACATGCCCCAGCGCTATTCGGATGTGACCCGCAGCGCAATGGGGGATTGGCAATCGTCGTTACAGGCTCGGGCGGATTTCCCCGAAACGCACATGGTCAATGGTCAGACGGCCATTGTCCTGAACAACATTCCCGCCGCACTCGCAGCCTTTCGGGAAGCGGCGCATATGGATCCTCAATTGGTCGACGCCAGGGCGATGGTGGGGCGGCTGTTGTTCGTCTCGGGCGAGAGAGAAGCGGCCTTGAAGGAAATTGAAGACGCGCTGGTTGTCAATCCGGGCAATCAGGAATTGTTGCAGCTGGAAAAACGCGTTCGAAACGGGGAGCTTCCGCGCTAGAGTGTATCCCGAATAAATGGTAACCTTTTTGCGCCGGAGATGCGCGATAAAATGAGGAATTGGCGCATTTTTCACCGTCCAAGACGAGAGAGAAATACACCATGGGTAACAAGACGATCCAGGAACGCGCCTTGGTTAGGATGGTGTCTTTATCGATCTCTTGGACCAGAGGAGTTGTAGAATGACCAGCATTCGGAAAAAAATGGGACTTGGTGTCCTGATGCCCGCGCTATTGGCTGGCAGTCCAATTTTCTCCGGCAGCGCCTCTGCAGCAGATGTGCCAGGTGAGCCGCCGATTGAAACAGAATATGCCCAGGTGCGCGTGGAAAAAGCCTGGCAATTCATTGTCGCCCCCTATCTGCTCGGACCGACCATAACAGGTAATACACAAATCGGCCGCTTGCCAAATACCAGCATTAATGTCGATACCGGAACGATCCTGGAAAACCTTCGCTTTGGCGCCATGGTGCATCTGGAGGCCCTCTACCGACAGAGGATCGGTCTTGTCGTCGATGTTGCCTACATGAATCTGGGTACAGCGACCGATGGCCCCCTGGCCAATGGACGACTACGGGCAAGTGTCGGCCAACTGGTCGTTGAAGGCTTTGCCGGCTATCGCTTCCTGTCGAGTGACAAGGCCTGGGCAGAGGTTTACGGAGGCGGTCGTTATTGGGACAATGACGTAAAATTCACTGGAAGTGGCACCATTGCTGGTGACTTCTCCTTCAACCCGAGCGCTCGATGGCTCGACCCGGTCATCGGGATCCGCGGCACGCGGTTTCTTACCGACAAATGGTCAGTTATGGGGCGGGCAGATATCGGCGGGTTCGGCGTTTCCTCCGACCTCACATGGACCCTGCAGGCGGGCGTTGGCTATCATTTCAACGAAACATGGTCTCTGCATATGCAATACAAGGCACTCAGCGTTGATTACGACAACGGTAAATCCGGTGCTGACCGTTTCGTCTACGATACCATCACCCATGGTCCCCTGCTCGGAGTTGCGGCGAAATTTTAGAGTGAAGCACCGTTCGATCGACAAAGCTTATTCGATGATTTTGTCTCTTTGAGCCTGTCCGATCTGGCGAATAACGGCCCCCAGTTGCATGAGTTGATTGCCCAGTGGATTCGTCTTGCGCCAAACCATCCCGATGGTGCGTTTGGGCGGTTCGCCGGGAAAGCGGCAAACTGAAACTGATGCGCTGTGTGTTTCCAGCGGTAACGCCATATCCGGAATGAGCGTTACGCCCAAACCGGCGCTGACCATCTGTACGAGGGTCGACAGCGAGCTGCCTCCCATCAAATACCTTGGATCCGTTGGCCGGATGTCGCAGAAAGACAAAGCCTGATCGCGAAAGCAATGCCCCTCCTCCAGCAGCAGAAGTTTCATCGCTTGCAGTTTTTCCGGGCTTGGGACCGGCTTGCCGGCATCCCGCACGCCACGTACAAGAACGAAATCTTCTTCGAAGAGGGCAAATTCGCGCAGCGTCGGCTCCGAAATCGGCAGTGCGGCGATCACAAGGTCCAAACGGGATTGCTGGAGATCTTCAATCAGCGATTTGGTGACGGCTTCGCGGGGCTGCAATTCCAAATCCGGAAAGCGATCGGCCAACTCGCGAATAATTGCCGGCAACAGATATGGGGCCACGGTTGGGATTACACCCAGACGAAGCAGTCCCTTGAACGGACCTTCGTCAGTCCGGGCCAGCGCCCCAAGCTCGTCCACTTCGATCAGAATCTTTCGAGCACGACTTAGAAACTCTTCTCCCAGCGTCGTCATGCGGATCTGACGGGTGGCGCGCTCAACCAGCGGTGCGCCAAGCATCGATTCCAGATCCTTGATTTGCAACGACAAAGCAGGCTGCGAAATCGCACAGGCCTCAGCAGCGCGACCAAAGTGGCCGTGTCGCGCCAGAGCATCAAAATATCTGAGGTGTTTGATGGTCAATCCTATCATTTGCCATACTTATCACTCTCTTTAGAATATTCAATTGGAATTAATCGCGCTCCGGGTCTAATTAGACGTACGAGCCGCGTGCGGCAGTGTCCTTTCAGAAAATGGAGATCCTCATGAACGTACACGATAAAAGTGCTTTGGGCGGCTGCCCGATCAATCACGGGGGCAATACGTCGATGGAAAAGCCGGTGACCAAATGGTGGCCGAATGCGCTGAATCTCGACATCTTGCACCAGCATGGTGCGCGTACAAATCCAATGGATCCAGACTACAATCATCGCGAAGCCGTCAAGGGCCTGGACTTCCAGGCGGTGAAAGCAGACGTAAAGGCGCTGATGACCGAAAGCCAGGACTGGTGGCCGGCTGACTGGGGTCATTACGGCGGTCTGATGATCCGCCTTGCCTGGCATTCTGCCGGAACATACCGGTTACAGGATGGCCGTGGGGGTGCCGGTTCAGGCAACATCCGATTTGCACCTCTGAATTCCTGGCCGGATAATGCCAGCCTCGACAAGGCCCGGCGTCTTCTGTGGCCTGTTAAAAAGAAATACGGCAATGCACTGTCATGGGCCGATCTGATCATTCTCTCCGGCAACATGGCTTATGAGTCCATGGGCTTGAAAACATTCGGCTTTGGCTTTGGCCGCGAAGACATCTGGGGCCCTGAAACGGATGTCTATTGGGGATCCGAGAAGGAATGGCTCGCCCCGGCTGAGAACCGCTACGAAGACCACGAAGATGCATCCACCCTGGAAAACCCGCTGGCAGCGGTTCATATGGGACTGATTTACGTCAACCCCGAAGGTGTCAACGGCAAGCCCGATCCGGCCAAGACTGCGCTTCATGTGCGCGAGACATTTGCCAGGATGGCAATGAATGATGAAGAAACAGCAGCACTGACCTGCGGTGGTCACACGGTCGGTAAAGCACATGGTGCAATGGCCGGTGACAACATCGGCGTGGAACCGGAAGCTGCCGGCCTAGAGACACAAGGCCTTGGCTGGAGCAACCCGGATCAGCACGCAAAAGCCGCCGAAGCATTCACTTCTGGTATCGAAGGTGCATGGACAAAGCACCCGACCAAGTTCGACATGGGCTTTTTCGATTATCTGTTCAACTATGAATGGGAGCTGAAAAAGTCTCCAGCCGGCGCCTGGCAGTGGGAACCGGTCGATATGCCGGATGACGCAAAACCGGTTGACGCATCTGATCCCTCGATCAAGCGTAACCCGATGATGACCGATGCCGACATGGCGATGAAGATTGACCCGATCTACAATGAAATCTGCCAGAAATTCAAAGCGGATCAGAAGTATTTTGAGGACACGTTCGCCCGTGCCTGGTTTAAACTGACCCACCGCGATATGGGGCCACGCCCCAACTATCTTGGTCCAGATGTGCCGAGCGAAGATCTGATCTGGCAGGACCCGATTCCCGCAGGCAACACAGGCTACGATGTCGCAGCCGTTAAGGCCAAGATTGCCGGGAGCGGCCTTACCTCAGCAGAGCTGATCGCAACAGCCTGGGACAGCGCCCGGACCTTCCGTGGTTCGGACAAGCGTGGTGGTGCCAACGGCGCCCGTATCCGCTTGGCTCCGCAGAAAAGCTGGGCCGGAAACGAGCCGGATCGTCTGGCCAAGGTTCTAGGCATCCTTGAACCCATTGCCGCCGAAACAGGCGCATCGGTGGCGGATGTCATTGTCCTGGGCGGCAATGTTGGTCTGGAACAATCGATCAAAGCGGCAGGTTACTCCGTCGACGTGCCGTTTGCCGTGGGTCGCGGCGATGCGGATGACGCACAGACCGACGCTGACAGCTTCGACTTTCTTGAGCCGCTGGCCGATGGCTTCCGCAACTGGGAGAAAGAGGACTATGCTGTTTCCGCTGAGGAAATGATGCTCGACAAGGCGCAGCTGCTCGGTCTGACCGCAGCAGAGATGACTGTCCTTGTCGGCGGCCTGCGCGTGCTTGGCGTCAATCACGGCGGCAGCAAACACGGTGTTTTCACCGACAATGCAGGCTCCCTGACCACGGACTTCTTTGTCAACCTGACCGACATGAGCAACAGCTGGCATCCTGTCGAAGACAGCGGCACCTATGAAATCCGTGACCGCTCGTCGGGCAATGTCAAATGGACAGCAACAAGCGCTGACCTGGTGTTCGGCTCCAACTCAATCCTTCGAGCCTATGCCGAGGTCTATGCGCAGGATGACAACAAAGAGAAGTTTGTTCGCGATTTCGTTCAGGCCTGGACCAAAGTCATGAACGCCGACCGCTTCGATCTCGCGGCATAACATCCGATAAATTTCTGTCCGGGCAGCATCAACCTGCCCGGACAATCCTTCATTGAATCTTCTTTTTTGAAAGGGCATGAAATACAGCCCTCACACTCTCCGGATCGCATGATTACTCCGGACTTTTTGACGCTTATCCCCGTCGTAAAAGGGATCTCTTACATGCCAGGACACACACCGAGCGCCGCCGCTGCTATTGATCATCCGCACCAGGCGTATGGCCATAATACTCATAGGTCCGGCGCAGAATCTCATCGTGCATCTTTATGATGTCCGCACCGTCCTGAGCCGTTCGGAACTGACCGTTTTTGTCATCTGGGAGCAGTTGGGACCTTCTTTTGGGTCGGCTGAGTTTCACCTTTTAGATGTACGGATCAAGACCCATTGGATAAGATTCCCTCGTTTTGAGGAACAGTATTTGGGGAACAGGCTTGGAAAAAAGACCATTTTCGGAAACAGGCCCAGAAGAGTTTGAACGCTTCATGACTGATATGGATGCGTATTATGGCAGATATGTTCGAAACGGTATCAGAGGAAACGAGCATCGAAAAACCGAAAATCCGTCCTGGCATTTGAAGGGAAAACCGAAGACTGTTGAGCTTAAATGTGATCACTGTAGTTTCACCACCTACTCGGCGGATTGGATCTATTGGTTTCCCCGTCTAAACCCGAAAATTCGGCTCAAAATCGATAAATTGGGTGATGGGTACGTCTACAATAAGGCCAATTGTGAGTACTGTGGAGCATTTGTGCGCGTCCGCTATTGGGGTAAGAAGTCTAGTTTTTATGAATATTGGTGTGATCGAAATAAGCCTTTTAGGGGAGCGGGTTAGCTCCAGATACCAAGTTTGTCAGCTTTCATCGTTAGTGGCTGAGTAAGACGCAATAATCTGTCGGTATCCCAACAGACCGATGCAGCGCTCAGACTACTCACTTCACGCCAAGGAGCTTGAGAGCCAACGCAAGAAGTCCGGCCGCGACGCTGAATCCGAGCGCCCCTCCCACGGCCGTAGAAAAGTCTCTATAAATCCAGATTCCAACGAAAGCCGCCACGGCAAAACCTATGAGCCAAAGATTCTCTTTGATATTTGCCAGTTGTGCAGCCTTACCTGTGGCTTCATCGCCGTAACTAAGAGTGAAATTATCAGATGGTTCCCAATTTGGGTTCTGCAAAAGGAACGCGCTGAGTTCGCCTTCCAGAATGTCTAAAGTTTCCGGAAATGTGTGGGGTCTTCCATCTTTCGCAGCGATCTGCAATGACCGTTTTGCGTTCTCCAGGATGACGCGTGCAAAGTGTAGCTCACTACTCTTGATGAAAGAGGCATGTGGTACCTCCGTCTTCATCCTTTGGCGTATTTGCAGCGCTTTCTGCACGTTGGGCTCACCAAACTCATCACACAATGCCAAATACTCTGGAGGTGGACCTGTCTCCGGAGCAGGAGCCGGTTTCGGTTCAGGAGCCGGATCGTCACCCCATCTGGCTCCTTCCTTTGGAGGTCGCGAATTCATGTAATCAACTCCGCTTTTTCTTCCTGGAGTGCTTTTCCCACTCAAAGACTAGTCCACCGACCACTGCTGCCATGACAGAGAAGAAAAACGGCATCAAAACTAGTTGGCTGATCTCGCCTGTTCCAAGCCAAGATAGCACCCCTATAGCGATACCGACTATCGCTCCGTTCCGGAGGTACCGCAAAGCCCGTGAGCGCATGACACGCTTGTAGGCGTGCCCTTCGTGCTCATCGCCGTAAGAGATAGTAAACCCGTCTGAAGGTGCCCAGGTTGGGTTAGTGAGTAAGAAGGCACCGAGTTGCTTCTCAATAAAATGGAGGGTTTCAATGAATGTATGAACCCGGCCGTCTTGTGCGGCGTACTGAACAGAGCGCTGCGCGTTTTCTAAGATCACTTTCGCAAACGTAGTTTCGTCATTTCTCATCACTTGGGCATGTGGAGCCTGTGCTTTCATTCTGACGTATACTTCATACGCCTTTGCGACGTTGGTTTCACCATAAGTGTCTACCAAGATTTCGTGTTGTGATGGCGGGGCGGGCTGAGAGGGTGGCGGCGTTTGCGGTTCGGGATCATCACCCCACCGGGCGCCTTCACGGGGTGGTTTGGTCATGGTCAATTGTCACCGAATACTTGATTGTGAATCCAGGCGACTGATAAACCGGCAGCGATACCTGCCAGAAGCCCATATCCAAAACTCTGGGACGCAATCCAAACCAATCCGCCAACGATGCCTGCGGCGACAATGATAAACCACCCCCATTTTTCTTCTCTGTCTTCTTTGACTTTCTGACCTGTTGTGCCAGTGTGCTCGTCGCCATAGGTAAATTCCATACTGCTAAGAGCCTCCGGTGATGGATTTTTTGCTAGAAAGGGGCCGACGAACTTGTCGCATATGTCAAGAGTCTCAGGCATAGAGTGAGCCCGTCCATCCTCGGCTGCAGCTTTCATTGAGACCCTCGCCCGATCCAGAAGGTCCGCCGCAAACGAAAATGATCCGGCATTCAAGACATCTAAGTGTGGATACTCGTTTTTGACCTTTGAGTGGATCGACAAAGCCTTCTCGACATTGGTCTCGCCATACTGATCACACAGCGCAACGTATTCGGCAGGGGGAGCTTTGGGTTCTGGCTGTGTCACAGGCTCAGGAGCTGGGTCATCACCCCACCGGGCACCTTCGCGGGGTGGTTTTGAAATCATTTATTGCACCATCCGTATCGCATCTTGCTTAAGAGAATGACTGGGGGATCGAGAGTGCATAGAAGCCCAAGCCCCAGACAACAAAGCTTGAGGCTATCTGCGCGACATCATTGGCAACACTAAATGACCAGATCGCCCAAGGCACGTTCAGCAGTAAGAAAATAGTCAGTGCACCTTCAACCGGACGCTGCACTCTATTTGCTTTCCACTGCAACCCAACCAGTGCCAGCCAAACCACAAAGCTACTGATAGGTGCAAACAATGGCGGCAAGAACCACACCACGTCCAGAAAGCTCAATGGCACATAGACCAGAGAGAAATACCCCAAGCCGAAGTGAAAAAGATGGATGTCGGGATTTATACCAGTTTGTACAGCACCGATAAGGCCGTTGGCGATGATGCAAATAAGAGACCACCAACCTATGAAAACAGCAATCTTACCTTGAAAGAAGGTAGGGTAACTGCGGCGCGCGTTTGCAGAAGACGTGCTGACAATCCCACTCTTCCTTTGAAGATCGCGCTCGATGTCTTCAAGCCGCCTAGAGCCTGGTCTATTTTCAGTCATTGCACTCTCGTTTAAAGATCAATCAAAAAAGTACCCTACGATGGCCATGAGCGCTAAAACTATCGCGAATGACCCGGCAGTTATCGAGAACACTTCAAAGAACTCAATCCCTCCAGGTTTGCTGGCTGCTAGTCCACCAAAAACAAGAGCTGGCCCGAAGATGATCAGTGCGATCTGACCAATCGTTCTTTTGTTCTCGGCCTTCACCCGTTGACGATTGGCGTCTGCTTGAATTTGAGCGCTCATTCTCCCTTTGTTTTCGTCGCCATAGTAGACGAGGCGTGCCGCAAGAGGGATTTGCTCGGGGTCGCTCTTGAGAATGTCCGCCGCTTGTTTTTCGAAGTTTGCAAGGGTCTCGGACATTGAGTGCCCGCGGCCATCTTCTGCCGCAACCTTTATGCTTCGCTCTGCTAATATGAGAATTCCGGCGGCCCGTTCGAAGTCGTCGTGATTGCTTACACGAAGATGCGGAAACTCGTTTTTTACAAAGCGCTGTAGCCCCATGGCGCGTTTGGTATTCTCTTCGCCAAACTTCTCGCACATATCCTTGTAAAGCTGCGGTACCTCAGGTTGACGAGCTGGCATCGGAGCTGGGTCATCACCCCACCGAGCCCCTTCGCGGGGTGGGCGGCTACTCATCGGGTTCTCCCTCCGCGATAGCGAGCAGATCAGGATCGGCGAAATAGGGCGTCCGCATGAGCAGCATGCCGCCCTGGTCGCGGACGTGAAGGAGCTGGGCCAGGTTTTCTTTCGTAAGGCCTGTCAAGATTTCTTCCGGGCGATAGAGTTTTCGAGCCTGTTTCGAGATCGTGTAGCCCTTAGAAAGGCCTTCTGTTTGAGATGTGCTAGTACCTTGAGAAATTGATTTGTTGGTGCCAAAGGTCGAAGAGAACGACCCGCCTGAGTTTGAACCGCTGTTGCTGCCGGAATTGAAGCCTCCGCCGCCATATCCAGACGAGCTTCCGCTTGATGTTCCCCAACTGCTTCCCGATGTGAAGGATTCACTCGACCCGACCGAAACGGACTGATTATCTCCATGTGTTTCGGACGTGTTTTTTGTGAGTGTGATCGAGGGGACGTCTATCTCTTCCTCGCCTAAGAGTTCCGAGACATACTTGGCCGTCGGCAAGTCATTGATGCCGAAAAATTGCTTGACGCCACAGGCTCCGAGGATGGTTTCCCAGGAGTCCGGGTAGTTCTTCTTGAGCTGGCCAATGTCCTGAACGATGAGCCAGAGGCGGAGCCCCATTCCTGGTGCGTAGGTCAGTGTATTTTCGATGGAGGGAAGCGGGCCGAGCTGAAAGAACTCGTCGATCATCATTAAGATCGGCCACTCGTTTTCTTTGTCGAACTTGCTGCCGGTCCGTTGGATATACTGGGTCATCTGCATGACGAGAAGGCGCATCCAACGGCCCTGTTGATACATCATATCCACCGGTAGGCAGATATAAACGGTCGTGAATTTCTCCTGGTCGCGCAGGTCTGACAGATTGAAGGTCGCAGGATTATCAGGGTTTTCGGTCAGAGCTGGCCAGAGCTGCGGTTCTCTCAGAAAATCGAGATGCGTGCGGACGCCGCCGAGGATGTTGCCCTTGGTGCTTTCGCCCATCTGGGAGATTTTCGCGGCTTCCTCTCGCAAGATGCCTCCGAAGGCATCAGTACCTGCCATCTCGCTCAGGAGTAATTCGAAGGCCTTCTCAGGGCTCGCCTCGTAATCAGGGTCACCGTCTTCGTCTTCTCGCATGTGGCGCAAAAAAGCTTCGTAGAGGGTCCAGTCGCCAACAGAGGCCGTCTCACGAAGTTTCATGAGTGTGCGCTCTTCTGGTGGATAGAAGCGCAGCATGTAGAGCACAACGGCTTGGATGAAGCTCAGGGCAGTTTGATCCCAGAACGGGTCTTTCGCCTTTGGGTTTGGAACAACGATCCCTGAAGCGATGCTCTGCGCGGCCGAGACGACGCCAGGGTCGTCCTCGCTCAATTGAGCAAGTGGGTTGTAATGGCCGCGCATCTCAGCGGGAATGTCTTCTGCGACCCCAGCAGGGTCGAGCACGACGACATTCTGTCCAAGCTTGTCGCGCCGGTGCCGTGCTGTGATCGAGGCAAGCTCGCCTTTCGGGTCGATGACGACCGCGCTTCCGGGAAACATGAGCAGGTTAGGGACGACCGCTCCCACGCCTTTACCTGCGCGCGGTCCTGCGCAGGTGAGGAGGTTCAAGTCTTCATGCCAGCCAAATGGGTTGCCGTTGAGCGTACGGCCGAACCAGAAATCACCATGCTCATAGCCCTGGCGGTCAAGCCGGTGTTGTGGCACGAGCTTTGACGTGGCGAGCTCGCGCCGGTTACGCATGGCATCGGCCATAGGCACCAAATCATCGTTCACCGCTTACCCCCTCGGCAGATCAGCTACTTGTCGTCCATATTGTCGTTCGTGAAGCCGGATTTCCAGCTTTCATACTGTTCGTAAGCTTCCTGGATTGCGAAGCCGAGCGCATGTGCGAAGGGAAAATCAGGTTCGACGGTCATTTCGTGCTTCCAACCGTTCCAAGCAATTTCAATCTGCTCTTGAAGATCGGTGAAGCCTTCAATGGCCATCCAGTCCAGGCTGGCCCAGTGGCCGACAGGCAAGCTCACAATGTGTTCTCTGCCATCCGGTGCTTTGATAATTCGAACCGATAAATTCTCGTCTGAAATACGCTTTGTTATGATTACCTCTCGTGTTCTTTCTTCGCTTCTTTGTTCATCTCTTGAGACAGCTTGCCTCTTGTACCGTCGCGCACGTTTTCTTTCGACGCTATGTTTTTCTTCTCCATATTAGCATACTTAGCGGCTCTATCGCCACCGAACCGTTCTTTGTCCTTGGCGGCGACCTTTTCAGCTTCAGCCTGTCGAACAGACGCCCCACCTGGTCCCTTCATTTCGAAGGTCTGCTGCGGTTTATGCCGCTTAATGGCTTCCGGGGTTCTTTCATTCGGGTTTTCGGCCATATCGATCTCCGAGGCATTGGGATTGCTTGAATGATAGATCGCAGCGCATCAAGAATCTATGGTGGGTAGAGGCGGTCAAGTGATCCCGCAGGAGCCAAGGGCGACGAGGACAGCGCTTGAGGGACTCTACGCGCCCTACCCTACTGCCTGCCCTGTTTGATTCCATCAAACGGGCTGCCACCCGGCGAGGGACTTTCTTAAAGAGGCTATCTCTCATGTTCTTTTGTCAGCCTGGGTTCCTTTGAGGGAGTCTTCACCCCCTTAGATTTTGCCTTCTCGACATGAGTCTGAAGCTGATCCCGGCGAACGCGGGACAGCTTCTTGGTTCGGTCATTCTCGAAGATGGTTTCTCTGAGCTCGCGGGTAAGGCGGTCCGGCATATGACCAATCACAGGGGATTTGTTTGTCGCTCTGGGATAGGCCGGGCGAAGGTCGTGGCCTGGCCATACGAATTCGTTTGTCTGACTTGTCACCACCCATGATTGGCGGTCGTCTAACCCAAGACGCCGCGCAGTCTTGATTGGGATCGGACGAGCGGTCTTCTGATCGCTCTGTGGTGTGTGGGTTATGGGAGCAACGCCGACGATGTGTCGGCCTTGCTTGTCATGGAATTGGTAGGCCACGACGCATGGCCGATCTTTGACGCCTTCCTCGCGGAGCCGCTTCGCTTCAGCCTTCCAAAGGTAGCTGTAGCGAACAACCTGACCGGGTTTGGGGTCGGGCAGGTCCATAACGGTCAGTCATCCATCTCGTGGTCGAACTTCGCGCATTCGGGGTCGATGTCATCGCTTCGAAGCGCGACAAGCGCCTCGGGTGACAACTCCCCTGCAGCGACGACCGTTCGGGTGTCGAGCGTCGCGAGGCGCCGATAGGCGTCGGCCGAAAGCAGCACCAGGCTTTCGCGCCCGTGGTTCGTGACCATTACGGGCTCACGTTGTGCGATTTCCCCGTAGCGACCGAAGTTCTTTTGCAGTTCGGCCGATGTGACGGTGGTCATGTTACCACCTCCCTTCTTTTGTCCATTATGCACAAAATCCGGATAATCCACAAATTTGGTTAGATGTTCTGGCGCGCCTTTCAAATCATTGGAAAACTTTTGATCTTTATGGTAATCGTTCACAATAAGTAGAGTAGCCAGATATGTTTTTGTGTCACGAATATGAAATTCGCTTTGACAAAAACTCGACGCAAATGCGCCGATCTGGTCAGGATTAGGGGGGTCTCTTCCCACCCCCCTCCTGAACCAAACCCCAGGGCTGAAGCCACGTGCAAAGCACGCGGCTCGCCAAGGGCAGACGATCATCGTGAACCGATATCGCGCCCATGGCGGCATGCCCCACCAGGCAAACGGGATGTTTGCGGCAGAGAGGAGCCATGGCACGACCGAAGAAACCAACAACTGACAAACGCGCGCAATGGATCGTTTGCGTCGAGGCTGGCGATGGAAATGACACCGGACATGAACTTGAGGCCAGACTTGTTGATCGGGCATATCATCATGGCGCCGTCGCCCGGAATCTCTCCGTGACCGCTCGATCGCACATTCCCCGGCTCACCGCCATAGCCGCCGGTCAGCCCCGCAAACGCCGCAGGCGGTGCCAGGGTTACGTCAACTCCGGCACTGGATTTGGCCTGATAGCGCATCACATAGGCCGCTTTTGCCTGCAAGGCATTGAGGTTGTTATGCCGAAAATTCGTCGACGTCAGCTGCAATGGATAATCAAGCTGGGTATCGACAAAAGCGACGGCTCCGGCGATGTCGGCTTTGTCCAGGTCATCAATATAGTCGATTGACACTTCACGAATGGCGCGCAGCATGGATTTCTGCAGTTTTGCATCCGTCACCACATGGTTCCATTGTGCAACCTGCGCACTCGCCGCTTTGGGCGTGATGATCGCCAAGACCAACAGGGCCGACATGATGAAAGATACCGTTGTGAAAATGCGCATCTGCCGGTCCTCAACTTTGGTATGCGACCTTTTTCAGGCGCATTGTTTGCTGCGCATTAGACTAAGCCGGATCACCGAAGCCGCTGCAACGCCTAATTTTATTTATCACCAGCGCAAGCCAAATGCTGTTGGAGTCGGGTAATCCGGCGTTGAAAATGACGCTGCCATCGCGTTCAGAGAACATCTGGCCGCCGACGGCCAGAGCAACCCGACGGCTCGTTAGCGGCTCTCTCGCCTCAATCCGCCTCAAACGCCGCAAAATCGCCCGCGTAATCCGGGTGCCAGCGAGACAGAGCTGGTCGGTTTTCGATGATGTCTCCCAGAGCCCAGGTGGTGCGTTTGCGGTCGCGATCGGAGGAAACGTCATTGTCGGGGCACAGGATGTAAAAATCGCCTGCCTTCATACGCTCGATGAAATGATCGACGGTCTGTTCGCTGGTCCAGGCACCGGCTGGTTTTTCACTAAAATAGCGCTGCGTCATGCCGGTGTAGGTGAAGCCGGGCACAAACAGGTGGGCATCAATCGGAACATCTGCCTGCATGAGGTCGTGGGCCAGCATCTCGGTCAGCACTTTGACACCCGCCTTGCTCACATTATAGCCAGGATTGCCGGGTGGCGTGGTGATGCCCTGTTTAGAGCCAGTGTTTACGACCACCGCCGGGCGGTTCGCCTCGATCATTTTTGGCACAAACGCGTGGACACCGTTCATAACGCCAAAAAAATTGACTTCGATCAGCCGCCGCCAGTTGTCGGCATTCTCCCAGCTGCCAGTCGGCAAGGAGATCCCCGCATTATTCATCAATACCGCGACTTCGCCCGCGGCAAAGACCTGCTCAGCAAGCGCGCCCACGGACGTCGCATCGCTGACATCAGTGAGGACGGCAAAAACCGAAGCGCCGTCTTTGGCCACGCTCTTTACGTGTTCCATCGCCTCATCCAGCGCATCGCCGGGCAGATCGGCCAGCACGACACCAAGACCGCTCTGGGCAAAACGCTGCGCAGCGACCAGTCCAACACCGCTTGCCGCACCCGTGACAACGGCAAGACCACCTTCTTCCAATGCGCCTTGATACATTTTCTTGTCTCCTCAATTCCGATTGTTGGCTGGCATCTCAGGCCATTGCATTCTTAATCACACCTATGAATGTGGCATCATCCTGCCTCTTGCGCGCATCGAGCAGCTGAACAGCATCAGCACCGGCGCGATAACGCAGTGTGTCGGATCCGTCCGTCACAGCCTGCCACACAACTTCAGCGACCACCTGCGGCTCAGAAGGATTGGCAGCATACGTGCCCATCACTTTCTGCATCGCCGCGACAGTCGGCAAGTACTCGCTCATGTTTTCATCCACGACGAAATCAAACGACCGGCCGCCAAAGTCTGTTTTAATCATGCCCGGCTCGACAATCTTCACCTTCACACCGAACGGCTCCAGCTCAAAATGCAGTGCCTCGGACAGGCCCTCCACGGCGAACTTCGTGCCATGATACAGCGTGCCCAGCGGAAAGGTCATCTGCCCGCCTATGGAGGAAATATTGACAATGGTCCCTGTCTGTTTCGCGCGAAAATGCGGCAATACAGCCTTTGTCGTGGCCAAAAGCCCGATGACGTTGGTATCGAATTGTCGTTTGATCCGGTCCATCGGGAAAGCCTCCAGAGGGCCGTAGGCTCCGTATCCGGCATTGTTCAGAAGCACATCCAATTGGCCGAACCGGTCGATGCCGGTGCGAACCGCTGCTTCAATGGACGCATGATCTGTCACATCAAGACAAGCAACCAGCACATTGTCCAGCGTCGTCAGCTCCGTCTCCCTATCCGGCGAACGCATGGTCGCCACCACGTTCCAGCCTTTGTCGTGAAACAGTTTGGCAGTTGCCTTGCCAATGCCCGACGAAGCGCCGGTTATGAGGATGGTGCTGGTCATTTGTCTTGTCCCATAAGATGAGAAATCCGTTTCACCGGGCTCTGAAACCACCCCGGTCGTTCTCAAAAGATAAGCCCCCATCGGATTGACAACCTGCCTCATTCTCCGAAAGACTTGCCTGATCCTCCGGATGTTCGGATATTTCCTATGATGGATCGGCCAGCCTGATATGCTGGGCTCGTCAAGGAAGAGAACGCCATGTCCCACAGTGATTTGATTGCAGATATTGAGGTATTAGCTTCACGATATAAGGAAACGGTTGACGCAATTCCGACCGGCGTCGACAGTCTCGTCGCGCTCTGCAAACGCAAAACAACCACGTTCGAGACGACGCTTTATCAGCCAGTCTTTTGCCTGGTCCTGCAGGGGCAAAAAGAAACCTGGCTTGGTGAGCGTTGCGTCCGCTTCGGCGCGGGCGAGTCTCTGATAGTGAGCCATCATCTGCCGGTCGTCTCCCGCGTGGTGGAAGCGAGCGCTAAAAAACCTTACATCGCGTTGGCAATGCCGGTCGATCTCTCCATCATTCGAAGCCTTTATGATGAGTTGGATGAAACCGATCTCAATGAAGTCCGAGCCCATTCAATCGAAGCAGGACAGACTGACGTAGAGCTGGTTCAGGCGATAGCACGATTGTTCGGCCTCACTGACCGACCCGTGGAGGCCAAAGTCATGGCACCGCTGATCCTGCGGGAAATTCATTTTCGGCTTCTGCTTGCCCGCCACGGCGCCATGTTGCGGCAACTGTTGCGTCATGAAAGCACCGCCAGCCGCATCGCCAAGGCGATAAACCGGATCCACCAGGATTTCCGGATGGCTTTGTCTGTGCCGGAACTGGCCCAAACCGCCGGCATGAGCGCCTCAACCTTTCACGAACACTTTAAATCGGTGACGGCGACCAGCCCTCTGCAATATCAGAAAGACCTGCGTCTCATCGAAGCGCGCCGATTACTGTCAGACGGGCACCAGTCCGTTTCAAGCATCGCGTTTGAAGTGGGCTACGAAAGTCCCTCGCAGTTCAGCCGTGAATATGCCCGGCGCTTTGGAGCATCTCCTCGCAACGATCTGACAGCGGCGGAATGATTTTTGAAAATATCTAAGCGCGTGCACCCTCGACTTCGACAAATCCATCAGCGGTTTTCAGCCGATGGCGGATCGTATTGATCTGTCCCAATGTCTGTTCAACAAAACAGCCCTTCTTGGCGGCATTGATCAGGGCAAGTTGTTCTTCAACCGGATTGGGGCTCTCAAGCAGGATGTCGATGTCAAAAGCCTTGGGAGCCGTTTCATAGATCCGGCCCATCGGCGTCCATTGCCATTCGATCTTGCAATCCACTTTCAGGTCATCGATTTGCACATTCATCCGTTTGGCAAAGGCGCGCAACTGGGTCATGATGCAGCCGGTCAATCCACCGATAAACAACGCCAATGGTGGCGGCGCACTGGCGTCACCACCGTGAAACGGTCCTTCATCCGTTGCCAGTGTAAATTCCTCCAGCATCGGCTTGGTCATTTTTACATCAAGGTCATTGCGCATCTTGCCGGTTGCCCGACCAGAGCAGGTAAACACAACATCGAGAGGCTCTTTGGGCTGGTCCATTGTCATATCCGTCTATCCCGTTGGTAAAGTCGCGTGCTAGAAAGTCACTTTGTCAGCGCCCTTCAGTCCAAGCAT
The DNA here is from genome assembly GCA_039976075.1 of Stappiaceae bacterium. Classification (GTDB taxonomy): domain Bacteria; phylum Pseudomonadota; class Alphaproteobacteria; order Rhizobiales; family Stappiaceae; genus JBDWFY01. The sequence goes on along the minus strand of JBDWFY010000011.1, from coordinate 239,575 downwards.
GGTGCGCGCCTCATCCGGTGAGGCTATCTGATTGCCCTGCTCGCTCAGGATGCGGCTGATCTTTTCGACCTGCTGTGCATTTGAGCTGGCCAACCTGCCTCGTTCGATGAACAGGGAATCCTCCAGTCCGACGCGCACATGCCCGTCCATTTGCGCCGAAACCGCCGCCAGCTTCATCTGAGCCGCACCGGCACCGATGACAGACCAATGATAATTCTCCCCGAATAGCCGGTCGGCCGTGCGTTTCATAAACACCAGATTATCGATCTCCGCGGAGATACCACCCAGGATTCCCATCACGAATTGCAAAAAGATCGGCGCTTTGAACATGCCCTGTTTCAGACAGAAGGCCAGATTGTGCAGGTGCCCGACATCGTAGCACTCATGTTCGAACTTGGCATTGTGCGGATCCCCCCCCATCGTCCCGGCGACCTGTCCGATATCGGCGAAAGTGTTGCGAAAAATCGCGCCTTCCGAGTTGCGGATATAGTTCTCTTCCCAGTCGAACTTGTAGTGTTCATAACGATCCGCCAGCGGATGCATCGAGAAGTTCAACGACCCCATATTCAGGGAACACATTTCCGGGGACAATGTTGATGCCGCAGCAAGACGCTGCTCGATACTCATCGCAACACTGCCGCCGGTGGTGATGTTGACGATGGCATCCGTCTCGGCCTTGATGCGGGGCAGAAACTCCATGTAGTGGGCCGGGTCAGCCGAAGGGGCGCCGTTTTCAGGATTGCGCGCATGCAGGTGCAGGATCGCCGCACCGGCATGGGCGGCATCAATGGCCTGCTGTGCAATCTGGTCGGGCGTATAAGGCAGGGCGTCGGACATGGTCGGTGTGTGAACCGCGCCGGTAATCGCACAGGTAATGATGGTTTTTTGCATGGTTCAATCCTCGAATATCGCAACGGCGCGCACAAACCCGGCTGACGCCCCCTTAATCTTGAAAGGGAAACAGGAAATCATGAAACCCGTCGGCGGCAGCTGATCCAGATTGGCCAGCTTCTCGATATGGCAGTAGCCGATATCCATGCTGGCGCGATGGCCTTCCCAGATGATGTCAGGGTCTTTTTCCCTGGCAAAACGGTCCGCCGTAAGGGGAAACGGTGCATCCCAGCTCCAGGCGTCGGTGCCGGTCACACGTACACCCTGCTTCAACAGGTGCAGCGTTGCCTCGCGCCCAATGCCGCAGCCTCGCGCCAGATAGTCCGCCTCGCCATAGCGTGCACCTGCAGCGGTGTTGACGACAACAATATCAAGCGGCGACAGGACGTGTCCGATCCGATCAAGTTCGGCATCAATCTCATTTGCGCTCACAATGTGGCCATCAGGCAGGTGCCGGAAATCCAGTTTGACGCCGGGCCCGAAACACCATTCCAGTGGCACCTCGTCAATTGTGATGGCCCGCTTGCCGCCATTCATGGTCGAATGATGATGGTAGGGCGCATCCAGATGCGTTCCGTTGTGGGTGTAGATCGTTAGCTTCTCAAGCGCCCACCCCTCACCGCCCGGAAGGTCGTTGACCTCAAGTCCGGGGAAAAACCCCGCCATCTGTGCGGCGGTGTCCTTGTGATCGAAATAGTCGATCTCCGGCAACATGACGGCAGGGTCAGAGGCAATATCGGCCTCCAGCGGAACGGAAAGATCAACAAATTTGCGCATTACGAATGTCTCTTCATCAGTTCAAAAGACCGGTGGCGATGGATGGAAACACGATGATCAACCCCAGGCACACAAGCATCAGCAGCGCAAACGGTGCCGCGCCGATAAAGATATCACCCAAACTCACTTCGTCGTCATCCAGCGTCGATTTGATCACATAGACCGATATCCCAAACGGTGGCGTCAGCAGGCCAATCTCCACTGCGATCACAGTCACGATTCCGAACCAGACCAGATCCACCCCCAGCGGAATGATGATGGGAAGCATCAGCGGTACCAGGATCAGCATGATGGACGAGCTGTCCAGGATCATTCCCAGCAAAATGACAATCCCGACGTAAAGCAGCATCAATCCAAGCAGATCCAGATCCGCATGGGCCGCCATTTCGCCAAAGGCACCGGGAACCCCGGAGAAGGCCAGCATGCGCGAATACATTTGTGCTGCAATGATCAGGAAGCAGACTGAAGCTGTCACAAGTCCTGTATCCACCAGCACACGCCAGAGTGCGGGCAGACTGAGACTGCGTTTGATCAGCCCGATGATCAGGGCACCAATGGTTCCAATCGCCCCCGCTTCCACTGGCGTAAAGAAGCCCCGATAAATGCCGCCCAGCACAAGAGCAATCAGCGCGGTGATCGGCAGGGCTTTGAGGACCAGCTCCCGTCCCGACATTGCATCATCATCAGCACCTGCCTGAAGTGTCGACCCGACAAAGTTTGGCGCAAATATCGCCATGCCGATCACACCGAACCCGAAGAATGCCGCCAGCAGAAGGCCCGGAACGATACCGGCAACAAACAGGTCACCGATGGATTGCTCCGCGAGCAGTCCAAAGAGGATCAACAACAGGCTGGGCGGTATCAACATGCCAAGGACGGAACTGCCGGCGACGACACCCACCGAAAAGCGTGCAGTATATCCGTGACGTCGCATTTCCGGCACAGCGATTTTGGTGAAAACTGCTGCCGAGGCGATAGAAATACCGGTGACGGCCGCAAATATCGCGTTGGCGGCCACGGTCCCGACACCAAGGCCCCCTTTGATACGACGAAACATGGCATTGGCCACCGCAAAGGCGTCTCGCCCAATGCCCGCTTCAGAGACGATAAATCCCATCAGAACGAACAGTGGAACAACCCCGAAGAAATAACTGGCGATGGCATCGTTTGCCGCCAGACCCAGCATTTTAGCGGCGAGGATCGGCGAGCCCTTGATGGCCCATACACCGAGGAACGACATCAGGATCAACGCGATGGGCACGAACATGCCGCCCATCACCAAAAGCCCCATTCCGCCCAGGGCCATCAGGCCGATTTCAAACGGTGTCATTGGTGCTCTTCTTGCTCAGGCGCCTTATAACCCGGGCTGCAAATTGCAATGCCAGCAATGTTCCCCCGATAAGGATCATCAGTTTGACCGGCCATACCGGCGCGGTGAAATCACCGGCAGCGCCAATAAACTCCGACCGTGCAAAGGCGCGGGTAAAAATCGGATAGGTCGCATACAGGATGGCCCCAACCACAATAATTGCCAGCAGATCAAAAAGGGTTTCAAGAGCCGATCCAACCTTGGGAAGGCGTCGATTGATCTGCGAAATAACCGCGTCAGATCGTGTCATACGCCCCGCCTTCAGGGCTTGCGGCGCCTGAAGAAAAACGATTGCCACGATCGACAGCGTCACAAGTTCCGGCACACCGGATATGGGCGTGTTGAACAGGTTGCGCCCAAGCACATCCGCACCGATCAGCACGACCAGCGCGGAAATTAACAGGGAACCGCAAATGTTGGCCCCTTGCGTCAGCCAGTCGAGCCAACGCAAGGGTGCAGGGTCTTTGCGATCAACCAGCGACATGGATCATTCTTTGTCCCAATCACGCAACGGGGTCGCGCCCTGTGCACGCATCTGATCCATGTAGTGGGAAAGAACTTCAGTGCCGGGCAGGCTCCGCTCATCAAGTCCGGTTGCCCAGGCTTTGGCGGCATTGTCCATACCGGCGGCCCATCCCTTGCGCATGTCCTCAGAGGCATCGGTGATGGTTGCCCCCTGCTCGCCCATTTTTTCAAATGCGGTCGTGACAGCAGCTTCGAGGTTGGAGACATACCATTCAGCTGCCGCATCCGCGCCCGTTTTCAGTGCCTGCTGCACTTCTGGCGGTAATGCCACCCACCAATCCGCATTGGCGCAGATCGAACCGGCATATTGAGCCCCCAGTCCGGCACGGGTGATATGCGGGGCAACCTCATAGAGCTTGCCCGGCAAAGCGGCCGAAGCAAAAACAATAACGCCGTCAAACACACCCGTTTTCAACTCGTTATAATAAGTTGTCAGATTGCCCGAAACGCCGACCGCACCCGTACCGGACAACCAGTTCAGCGCAGCCCCTGGCGCGCCGATTTTCTTGCCCTTGAGATCATCCAGAGATGTTACAGGAAAGTTGGTCATCAACAGGTAGTCGTCAATGACAATCGGAGCGCCGACATAAACAACGCCATTTTCATCATAGCTTTGCACCATGCGCTCATCTTCGACCTGCAACCTGTGCATGAGGTCACTGATCAGACGGACATCGTCGCTGACAAACGGTGTGTAATAGGTAACGTTCTGTACGGCGAGTTTCGCCGGATCGAATAACGCCTGGCACGTTCCCAGCTCTGCCAACCCCGCTTCAACCGCTTCCAGTTCTTCGCCAACCCCTGCGATTGATCCACCGTATTGGCCCGTGAAATTGACTGTGTGTCCGCTGCCCTCCAGCGCTGCATTGGTGGCCGGAGCAAAGGCTTCATCCAGCATCTTTACCCACCGAAACACAGGCGGATGCCCGGCTGCGACTGTTGCCGAAAACTCTTCCGCCATCACCGATACCGGCATCATGGCGGCGCAAGCAAACAACGCTGCTTTTATGGTTCTCTTCATGATTTCCTCCCGTCATTATTTTGTTGTTCGTCAAGTCTGCGAAATCAACGCCAGTGCCCCTCCTTTGGCATGGGCGATAAGAAGTCGCAGTATTTCTTCAGTTTTCAGTGGCGCATCCCGCCCCATCAATCGTTCCACCCGGCCATCGCGCCCGATCATGGCGATTAACGAGCCAAGGGCGAGCGAATAACACAAGGCAGCCGTGCCCTGATCGCCAGCGGGGATAACGCGCCGAAGAACAGCCACAAATCTCTTTGCCGTGGGATCATAATGTTCTTTGACGAGCGCCTGATTCCGCTCACGACCGACGACAAGGCCGCTGAAAATCCGGGCATAGGGGCGTTCGCCGCCCGCGGGACCCAGGGGTGGGCGAAACAAGGCTTCAAATATCCGGTCCAGTGCATCTGCTGCTGTCAGGTCTATCTGATCGAGCAACGCATTGCGCTCATCGTTGATTTTTTTGGATCGTTGAGCGATCACCTCAGCATAGAGCCGTTCTTTGGTTCCGAAATGATAATGCAGCAGCGCCTGAGAAACGGCAGCTTTTACCGAAATCGCCTTCATTCCAGCGCCTTCAAATCCACGCTCGGCAAACTCTGCTTCAGCAGCGAGCAGAATATCCTCGATCGTCTGAGAGACAACGGGTGCAACAGCGGGTTTGGCAGCGTTCATGATGCAATATGTAGCCCTGACTGATCGATCAGTCAATTCGTTTTATCAATAACCAACTCGACAAGGACACGACGAATACCCCTTGACAGCTGCTTACAAGTATTCTTGTATACTAGTAATAAGAGCAAGCACATCGCTTGGTTACGATGGGTCGGGGCACGATTTTGGGGACGTACTTTTCGACCAGCACCCGTCAGCAATACGGCGTCCTTGCGGATGGCTTTTTTCACAGGATGCCTATCGGTTCGATGCCTTGCCGGTTCAAATCGTCGAATTTTTTCCAACGATACAAAAGTTGCTTTTTGAGAACGGATTTTGGCTGCGAGGAGGCAGACAAAGGTCCGGCAATTCTTGAGTTCAATACCGAATGACTTTTATAGAGGGAGAAGACTATGTCATTAAATATTTTAATTAAATCTGCTGCTGCTGCCGTTCTGCTTGCGGCTTCACCAGCGCTGGCTGAATGGCCGGAGAAGCCCATAACGCTGATTGTCCCCTGGGGTGCCGGCGGTGCAACCGATCAGGTCAGCCGTGTCGTTGCCGATGAAATCAGCGGAAAACTTGGTCAGCCGATTGTCGTTGTCAATCAGCCGGGTGCATCTGGGTCAATTGGCAGCAAAGCGGCCATGGACGCCCCTGCTGATGGATACACGTGGACAGCCGGTGCTGCCAAGGATCTGGGCACCTACGCAGTAACAGGCAAGCTCGATACGTCAATCAAGGACTGGAACCTGTATCTGAACTCGGCACTGGTGAACGTGGTCAGTGTTGGCGCGGACTCCGACATCAAGGACATGGCGGGTTTTCTTGCGGCTCTGAAGGCCGGTGGCGTAACCGTGGGCACGTCAGGTGTGAATTCCGCCGGTCACTCTGCCATAGAAGCACTGATTGCAGCCGCAGGAGGTGAGTATACTCATGTGAGCTATGACGGCGGCGCCGATGCTGTGCTGTCAACAGTGTCCGGTGAAACGGCGGCAACAACCCAACTGATTTCCGAACAGGTCGATATGCTGCGCTCAGGACAGTTACGTGCCCTTGCGGTCCTGTCAGATACAGCGGCTGAGGTGCCTGGTGTCGGCACGATCCCTTCCATCCAGGACAGCATTCCCGGATTTACATCTGCTCCGATCCATTTCGGCATTTTTGTTCCCGGTGGTGTCCCTGCCGATGTCACGGACAAACTGAACACAGTCTGGATGGAAACGCTCGCCAATTCCGAGGCGCTAGCAAAATATACCGAAGGGCGCGGTTCGCTCATCACGGTAGCCGCCGGCAAGGAAGCACAGGACATGGTCTGGCCTTCGATCCAGATCAATTCTTGGCTCCTGCATGATGGTGGCCAGTCGGTCGCCAGCCCGGACACGCTTGGCATCCCCCGTCCGTAGTTCAAAACGACCTAAATCGGCCTCCGGCACAAACGGTGCCGGAGGCATCTTCGATTTCTACAGGAATGACAAGGCGCAATGATTGACGGAATTCTGGATCGTATCATGGGGACCGCCTTTTGCGTTGCGGGTCTGGCGGTCTTGTTCGAAGCCTGGCGCATGCCGCGCTTTCTTGAACAGGGCGCATCCCTTTACGAGGCCCCCGGTCTGACACCTGGATTGCTGGGTATTGCCCTGGCGATTTCAGGATTGGCGCTCGCTCTTCGGCGACGTTCCACTGGTTCGCAGGCATCTGAGCACTCGAGCCTGAATGAGGTGTTTTTTGGCTCCGCATCCGGTGCACGCCGTCTGCTGATCGCCCTCGCCATTACCGGCATTTATGCGCTTGTACTGTTCGGCCGCGCACCGTTTTTGCTTTCGACCATTCTATTTGTGTTCATCTTTACGATCACCTTCGGAGCCCTTTCCAAGGACCCGCCAAGAGTATCACTCAGGGCAACAATTGAAGCTGCGATCATTGCCTGTCTCGTGGGATTTGGCAGTCGCTATCTGTTTCGCGATATTTTTCTGGTGCCCTTGCCATGAGCGGACCGTTCGCCGAAGCGCTGGCATCCGCGCTGAGCGTCTCCTCACTTCTCATCGTTTTCGGGGCAACGCTTCTGGGTATTGTGATCGGCATGCTGCCGGGACTGACCGCGACCATGGGGCTTGCGTTGCTGACAACGCTGACATTCTCCATGGAGTCCTCCGATGCTATCGCGGCGCTGCTTTGCATGTATGTTGGTGCAATTTATGGCGGCAGCCGCAGCGCTATTCTTCTCAACATGCCCGGCACACCCGCAAGCGCCGCCTCCACGCTGGACGGATACCCCCTCGCCCGCCAATCCCGTGCCCGCGAGGCCCTTGGCCTGGCGACCGTCGGCTCGGTTTTCGGCACCCTGGTCGGCGTCGCATTTCTGATCTGGCTGTCGCCGGTTCTGGCCGGATACGCTTTGAAATTCGGCGCTTACGAATTTTTCTGGCTTGCCACATTCGGCATTGTCATTTCGGGCCGGCTAACAGCGCTGGACGACCCGTTAAAGGGCTGGATTGCAGGGCTGCTGGGCCTCACGCTGGCTATGATCGGACAGGAACAAGTCTTTGCCTATGCCCGTTTTTCTTACGGCATCACCGATCTGACCGGAGGTATCAATCTGATCCCGGCCATGGTGGGCGCTTTCGGGTTTTCTGAAATTCTTTCCGGCATTATGCCAAAAGACCCTCCACACAGGGCAGAAAACAAAGGGCGCGTTCTGCCCCCGCTGCGCGAACTGGTCGGGTGGCTGCCAACAGCCGGACGCTCGGGCATTCTGGGAACCTTGATGGGACTGATTCCCGGTGTCGGCGAAGATATCGGAGCCTGGGTCTCCTACGCGCTCGCTAAACGGCTGAGCCGTACCAAGGAGCTGTTCGGCAAGGGCTCGCGCGAAGGTCTGATCGCATCTGAAACCGGCAACTCCGCAGCGGTGCCCGGAGCCATTATCCCCGTGCTGACGCTAGCCATTCCCGGCTCCGCGCCGTCAGCTGTCCTGTTGGCGGCGCTGATCATTCACGGCGTTCGCCCCGGCCCGACGATCATGTTTCAGAATCCCGCGCTGATTTACGAAGTCGGGATCATACTGACGCTGGCATCAGTGGCCATTCTGGTGATCGGCCTCTCCCTCACCGGACCCCTTCTGATGGTATTGCGCATTCCGCGTGAACGACTATTGCCCATTATCTTTGTACTGTGCGCGATCGGCTCCTTCGCGATAGCGGGCAGAATTTTTGATGTTTGGGTCATGTTTGCCTTCGGATTTGTTGGCTTTTTCCTTCGCCGCCTCAATTATCCGATGGCTCCGCTGGTTCTGGGTCTGGTGCTGGGTACCTTGTTTGACAAGACACTGCGCCGGGGACTGATCCTTTCAGATGGATCTCTGGAGCCGTTTTTCACACGGCCCATCAGTCTCACACTGGCCGTGTTGACCGTTGGTGCGATTGCAGCGGCTATTATTCCCAGCTTCATGAACAAGCGAAAGGCGTCCACAGAGGCAACAGAAAAAAATGAAACGAACAACCACCCCTGAACCGGAGGAGAGATGGCAAGGCCGTCATTCCATGCAGAAACGCTGCAGGCGCTGAAACAGGCGCTGCCTGATGTGAAGCTCGATCCTTCGGCGCCGATCGCACCGCAGATCTACGACAATATTCGTCGCGCAATCATCTTCAGCAATCTGCTCAGCGGAACGCCCGTCAATGAAACCGCCATCGGAGAGTATTTCGGTGTCAGCCGCAGTCCTGTGCGCGCGGCCTATCAACAACTCGCAGCTGACGGGTTGATAGAGACGCGGCCGCAGGTCGGTTCATCGGTTGCACCCCGAGACGAGGTGCGTGTGCGTGAGGGAGCAATTATCCGGCGCGCCCTGGAATGCGAAGTCGTTGAAATCCTCGCCCGGCGACAGGTCGACCTTTCAGCACTGCGCCGACACCTTTCCAGCCAGCAAATTGCGATTGAAGATGACGACGTCGAAGCCTTCTATCTTGCAGATGAGTCGTTTCACGCCGGGCTTGCATTTTGTGCTGACATGCCAAGCGCCTGGCGGCTCGCCCAATCGGTTAAAGGGCATACCGACCGCGCCCGCATGGAACTGATGAGCCGGATCGAACACCGAACACTGCGCGCCTATGAAGAGCATGTGCAGTTGCTGGAACTGATACGCGATGGCGACGTACAAGGCGCCCGAAAAGCAATCGCCAAACATATAGATTCTGTCTTTGACGCTGCCGGGCGACCGATCGCCATCAATGCAGAGTAAATTCGGCACGATTGATTAAACAACGAAAGACGCAGGCATAACACCTGATCATGAAATGCCACGCATCCGGTCACAGGTCATTTGAGCTGGCCAGCTGCGTTCAGTGAAATGTCTTGTTCAACCGCATCGCATTGGCGCAGAAGGCCGGCGCCCTGGTTTGGCTGCCGTTATCTTCCAGCCAGTCCATGCAGGCTTCCTCGTGGCGACAACTGAGGCAGGTTACGATACCCGATTTCAGATCGCCCTCTCCCAACGTGTCCGAACCGCACCCGGCTTTTGCGTCTGTCCGATCCATCATCTTCCTGAACAGCTCAAGCCGATCGGACGCCTTTTTGAAAATTCCCATAGCGCACCGCCTTTCAATGAACCAGATTAACAAGACCACAGCCGTCGATCATTGATATCGGTCAACCGGGCGCTGGCGCCTGAAAGCCGGTGCATCGCGTTGCAATTATTGGCGCAGACGGTCAGACTGGGCCTCATTAATTATTATTGGTTTCAACATCAATGCTTTTTCGGAGAGACAGCTATGGCCATTCCGTTCAAGGAGCCCAAACCGAGTTTTATCTATAATTCAGACGCTGAGATTGCCGAGTTGGAAAACCATTTTGATCTGCGAAAGGTGCCCAAATCAGAAGATAACCGGCTTTTAATGGCGAGCTGGAACATCGCAAACCTGGGTGCCCAGAAACGACCTCCCCGTGCTCTGCCGGTCATATCGCACATCCTCAGCCGCTTCGATCTGATCGCTGTGCAGGAGGTGAACGACAACTACAGAATTTTTGAAAAAATCGTTCGGGACATGGGCGGTGATTTCGACTTTGTCATTTCAGACAAGGCGGGCAATGCCGAACGGCTCGCCTTTGTATATCGCGTCGGTAAAGTGCAGCTGGACAAACTCTGGGGCGAAGTTGCGCTGACTAAAAATGAATATCCAAAAAGAACCGTTGTTGCGCATTACAGACAAGGAGGTCAGGACAAGAGCGAAAAGTTTACGAACCACAGGTTCGTCCCGTTCGACCGCAATCCGTTCATTGGAAGTTTCAGGTCCGGCACAATTGGCTTCGTGCTTGCGAACGTTCACCTCTATTTCGGTGCTTTTCAGGATTCGACAGATCCAAAGAAGCGCGCGAAATATGCCAGACGGGTCCTTGAAATCTTCGCCCTGGCAAGATGGGCAAACCGTGTGAGTTCGGGCGGAAATGCGTGGGACAGAGATATCGTGCTGCTTGGCGACATGAATGTCCCGAACATGGACAAGAATGAATCCACCATCAAAGCCCTGAAAGAGTTTGGCTGGGGTAGCCTGGACTACGTGTCCAATCAGTCAATCGGCACAAGCCCGACAATGGTATCTCATGTGGGTGGAACAAATCTGGGCAACGACAAAACATACGATCAGATCGCGTTGTCACCCACCGGGCTCAGCGGCAAAGTATCCAAGTTCGGCGTTTTTGATTTTGACAATGCGATCTTCAAGTCCAAGTGGGAGGATCTGGATGCGCAATTCTCCCACAGCAAAGCAACGAGTCTGTTTGCCCGGTACATGAAGTTTCATATTTCCGATCATCGACCGCTCTGGGTCCAAATGCGAACAAACTAAAGCGTATTCCGGAAATGTTGAAGCACCTTTGCGATAAAAATATGCGATAAAACAAAAGCTTGAAGCAATTTGTGCGATCCAGCGATTGCAAAAATTGCTTTAAAGTCGGTCAGGATTTTGCATCCTGTATCCGGGTCGATTGATCGATCATCGACCTACGGCACTATTATCCTGTTCAACCTCTTCAACACGCCCTATCAAATGCAGATCAAACGGCGTCGTCTGGTAGACATCGTTGATCCAGTTGCCAAACAGCAAGTGCGCGTGACTGCGCCAGCGGTTTTCCGGTGGGAGTGCGGGATTATCGTCAGGGAAATAGTTCACCGGGATATCTTTGCCGCCATCGCGAAGAAATTCTTCTCCCAGAGTTTCGCTATCATATTCAACATGATTGAACATGTGCAGCATGCGCCGTGGCGTATCAGCCAGGAGACACAGGCCGCTTTCGTCGCTCTCAGCCAGAACAGTAAGGCCACTGTTTTGCGGAATATCCTGCCCTCTCACCTCGGTCCAGCGCGAAACGGGCACGTTAAAGTCGTCCGAGAATCCGCGTAAAAAGGGCGACGAGGGGAACCGGTTTTTCTGCCGGTAGACACCAAACAGCTTCCGATCAAGCTGGTATTTGTTCATTCCGTAAAAGTGATGGACAGCGGCCTGTGCGGCCCAGCAGATTGCAAAACAGCTATGGACATGGGTCTGTGTCCAGTCAAACACGTCACACAGCTCCGACCAGTAGCTGACATCGGTAAATGGCTGCCGCTCCACCGGAGCGCCCGTGATGATGAAACCGTCAAAGCGTTCATCCTTGATTTCCGACCAGGGTTGATAGAAGGCGATCATGTGATCGGCCGGTGTGTTCTTCGACACATGATCCGTCATACGCACCAGCGTCAGTTCCACCTGCAGCGGCGATGCCCCCAGCAAACGCGCGATCTGGGTTTCCGTTTTGACCTTGTTGGGCATCAGATTCAACAAACCGATGCGCATTGGTCTGATGTCCTGCCGCACGGCATCCTTCTCACGCATGACAAGTACACCCTCGTCCTCAAGGTGACGGCGGGCGGGAAGGTCATCGGGGATCTTGATCGGCACTATACGTCGAACCTCTTTTTTTTGAGTACGACGCTTGTGGCTTCATCCGCTTGGTTGCCGAATGGGCCACATCCTCCAAACGGAGCACCACCTTGCTCGGATCAGCAGGTTGGCGTTGGGCGTCGTCCCAACTCTTGATGCACCGATATATGTAATAATTCACTACGCCCTTGGCAAGACCCCTGATAGTAAAGGGTAAATGGCGCTGTTTGCGTATCCCTTAATCAGAGTGCAACCGATCACGTTGAAATTCATGAGGTCAATTGATCGCCAGACTCATTACCGGTAGGCCGGGAATACGTCTGCAACCCGATCATAAATACAGAAGGAGCCCGGCTTATGAAAATCGACAGGATCGATCATTTTGTCCTGACCGTAGCCTCCATCGAGGCGACCTGCGACTTCTACACAAGGGTGCTGGGGATGGACGTAATCGATTTTGCAGGCGGCCGAAAAGCGCTGAGTTTCGGAAACCAGAAAATCAACCTCCACCAACGCGGCATGGAATTCGACCCCAAAGCGGCACATCCCACGCCCGGCAGCGCCGATTTCTGCCTGATAACGTCCGCGCCACTAGAAACCGTCATCGCGCATGTAACCGGCTGCGGCATAACCATCGAGGAAGGTCCCGTCTCCCGAACCGGCGCCACAGGACCGATACAATCGATCTATCTGCGCGATCCGGATGATAATCTGGTCGAGATTTCACGGTATGCGTGAGTTCGGTGGAACTTTACGGCGAAATAGGCATCTGACAGCGTGTAGTTTTGCGCAAACGCTCTTAAGAACCGATGATTTTACATTGAAATCTCCCCCCACCTTGGCACCCGCCAAATTCCATTCTAGGCTCTGTCCGGAGGGACAGGACGATGGATGCCAGCAAACCGGATATCACCAAAGACACGCTCACCAAGTGGCAGCGGGTGGTGAATCTTATTTCCGAGCTTGCTGACGTCCCGGCAACCTTGATCATGTCAACGCAGGCACCGGATCATTCCGTCGCAGTTTCAAGCGAAACGGACGGCAACCCCTATAAACCGGGACTGAATTTCCGGCTAAACGACAAGCTTTATTGTTTCGGCGTGTTCCAGAACGATGGCGAGCTGATCGTGGAAGACGCCACCTGCGATCCTAAATGGCAGGATAATGAGGATATGGAACATGGCATGTCCTTCTACATCGGCTATCCGCTGAAATGGCCCGACGGCAGTCTGTTCGGCACCATCTGCGTGCTCGACACGCGTCGCAACAAGCGGGCGATGATGTTCCGCAAGGGGCTGCAGGAATTTCGCCGCGTGGTTGAAGATGATCTCGCCATGCTGCTCGAGGTCGGGCGACGCAAGATGGCCGAGACCGAACTGCGCCGCATGGTCGAGAACCGTGAGGCAACTATCAGAGAGCGCACGCGGGCATTGGAAGACGCCAATACGGCACTGCGTGTGCTGCTTGAAAATGTCGAGACCTCGAAAGACGAAGTTGAAGAACGAATTCTTTGTCAAATCAAGGGGTTGGTTCTGCCACACCTCAGCAAGCTCAAGCATCTCAGCGTCGATCATCCTCAACAGCATGCCTATGTCGAACTGGCAGAGCAGAACCTCAAGAACATCACCGCCGCCCTCTCCTCCGAGTTAGCGGAAACCCTGGATATTTTGACACCGACTGAAAGGGAGATCATGCAGATGATCCTGCATGGTCGCACCACAAAGGAGATCGCTGCAACCCTTTCCCGCCAGACCAGCACCATCGATTTTCACCGAAACAATATGCGCCAGAAGCTTGGTTTGACTGATCGAAAGAAGAGCCTCAGACAGCACTTGATGTCACTTTCCTGAATATGGGGCTTACCCCCCTATTATCCCCTCAATCTTCTAATAGTTTCGATCCAGACTTTATCCCTTACCCTGCCTTTTTAGTCGTCAATGTCTGATGAGGGAGGAAGACATGGATAAGAAAGACCTGAAGCCGGTTAAACTTGATGGCAGAACCGATGAGTTGACCCCCGGTCTGTCACGCCGGTCACTGTTTATGGCCGCAGGCGCTGCGGGTGTTGGTAGCGCGGCAGCGTTGCTGGGTTCGAATAAAGCGGTCGCCCAATCCACCGACTGGACGCAACCGGGCAACAACAACCACGTGATCGAGCTGCAAAACACCGATAAATTCGCCGACGGCACGGTCGGCATCGACTATTACGGCCATTGCGCTTTCAAGATTACCTCACCCGGCGGCGCATCCATTATGGTCGATCCATGGCGCGACGACCCTTCCGGCGCATGGGGCTTGTGGTTTAAGCAGAAGTTCGCAGAAACACCGGTGGATATCACCATGTCCACGCACACCCACTTTGATCACGACGCGATTGACCGGCCGGTCTCCACCATGGTGCTCGACCGCATGGTCGGCAATTTCGAGTTTGCCGATCTTAAGATCACCGGCTTTGCCGACAAACACGCCTGCGTCGCGCCGGGTTGGTACAACTGGACCAATGCGCTGAAGGAATTCGGGGCCGAAGCCTGTCCGCCGAACAATGTCGGCCATATGGATATGGTGGTCTATGTGATTGAGACCGGTGGAATCCGGACCCTGATCTGGGGTGACAACCGACCTGACCCCGCGCCGGAATTCTGGGACGCAATCGGCCAGATCGACGTACTCACCCTGCCTGTCGACGGTTCGGAGCACATCCTTTCTTACGATCAGGCCAATGCCATCGTTGAAAAGCTGAAACCGAAAGTGGTGATTCCGACCCATTACCTGAATGAAACCACCACCTATACCCTGTCGACCCTTTCACCTGCCGACGAATGGGTGAAGGCTCAGAAGAGCCACAAGACTCTCGACAGCGCCAGCCTCAAACTCAATGCCGGTGACGTGAGCGGCATGGACAAGGAGTTCATGTATTTCGGCCATAATGCTCTGACGAGCTAAATCCAGGAATAAACCGGAAGGGCCGCGCAAGCGGTCCTTCCTGCGTCCAGGCTCTATGATTCACGCGCATTCGATCAACAGGTGTTTTGACGGTTCCCGCTGGACAAATTCTGTTTCGATCCAGCGCAGCATTTGCCGCTGTCCGCCAAATGCCACCAATTCCTTAGCTTCTTCGAAAGTCATCCAACGATAGTCGCTGTGCTCTTCATTGAGTGTCACATTCGCATCTTTGCCGACGATGGCGACAAACACCGGCGCCATCGTAATGGAATCTCGGTCGGCCTCGTAAAACTGCTCACAGAAGTCAGCAGAATAGAGGGTGTCCGGTACGAGGCCGGTTTCTTCCTTGAGTTCCCTGACGGCGGCTTGCCAACCAGTTTCCTTTTCTTTGATTTTACCGGCAACCTGGCACCACGCGCCAACCAATGATTGGGACCTTTTGAGCAATAGTACCTGCCATTCCCCATCACACTGTCTCAACGCAACGATGGACACGATAAAGGCACATATTGGAATCTCCGGCACGATTGTCTCCCGAGCTGACATGATGTGAATATTATGAAGTGCACGCAGCCGGGACAGCAACGCCGGCCCGCACTTGACCGAACTTTCTCTGCGCATATAGCCAGGTGCGCGCACCTGATTTTGTATATTCCGTAATTCTGGGCGAAGCCTCGCCAATAACAAAGCCGAGCGCGATGTCGGCTTCAGTTGTAATGCGTATACCACCTTGCGTTACGCAGGTTTCGGCAAGATCAGTTGTCCCAAGTATCCTGGAAAGCGGTGCCGAAAGGTAGAGATGCGCTGCTATGAAAGTTCCAGGTACAGCGACGGCAATTGCCAAAGCTACAGACGCTGCCTTTCGCCAATGTTGGACAAAAATGCTCAAAGCACACAGCAGTCCAATCCAGGCAAACAGGTCTACACCATTGTTACCCCACCGCCTTCCTGTTGCAGGAAAAGATGCAACAAGCGCAAGGCCGAAGCTGAAGACGATTATCAGAGATAAGACAATGCTTGCGATTCCTAAGGCTGCTGAACGGTGAGCGATCGCGAAAATGTAACTCAGAGCATTCAATAAAAGCGCCAGTTGCAGACAGGTATCAAGCGTCGCCGATGCCCAGGCGTCTCCTTCCGTGGCCATCAGAATATAAAGGATAATTGAAGCCGCTCCCGCGATCGGTAGGAGTATCAGCGTTGTCAGAATGAACCAACGATGAAAGTTGAGGATAGGCAGATCGTTCACGTCTTGTGCCTCACGTACCGGCTCACTGGCAACAATTGAAACTATAAATGAATAGCGACAACAGACGGGTTATCACCTGATCATAAGGCCGACAATCTGCGCCCATGCGAAACCTGGAAAAGTGCTCAAAATCTGCTGAAGACGTGCGAATTTGGTATTTCATTTCACGATTCAAAAGCAACTCAGGTAGTCGATTTCGCGAAAATAACGAAACTACCCGACCTCTACCCCAATCTTGCCAATATGCGCCTTTTCCAGAAACGCCTCCTGGGCGGCGTGGAGATCGTGCAGTGAGTACGTTTGCGCAATCACGGGTTTGATTTCGCCCGCTTCGATGTATTTCACCAGATCCGTAAAGATGTTGTCCGGCTGGTAGGTGCTGCCGAAGAGCGTGAGGTCGCGCAGGTAGAGCGTCCTGAGGTCCAACTCGACAATCGGTCCGGCAATGGCTCCTGCCGTGACGTACCGTCCACCGCTCCGCAGACTGTCGATGAGATCCGGCCAACGGGCTCCTCCGACCAGGTCAATCACCACATCGAAAGCGCTCGCGGGGAATTCGTCATCGCGAGTGAGCGTTTCATTAGCGCCCAATCCACGCAGATCTTCCGCCTTTAACGGGCTTGTGAGAGCTGTCACGTGCGCACCGCGCCGCTTTGCTAACTGAATTGCCGCAGATCCGACTCCGCCCGAGGCACCGGTTATCAGCACGCGTTCCGCTCCTAGTTGACATCGCTGGATCATGCCCTCGGCGGTGGAAAAGGCACAGGGAAAGGAGGCCAGTTCGACGTCGCTCAACGCGGAGTGGATCTCAATCGCATCGCTGCTCGCCACCACGGTATATTCTGCAAAACCGCCGTCGCACTCCGATCCGAGTGTCGAGATGGTCACCCCCTCCTTGGAGGTCCCCGGCGACTGAAGCGCACGCACCAGAACACGTTCCCCGATGCGTTCTTCGGCAACGCCGGCGCCAACTGCCGCGATCCGTCCGCAACAATCCGCCCCCTGAATACGCGGAAATGTCAGGGCATCACCTGACCAGCCGCCATCCTCATCAGCATCATGCCCATAGCCTGCTTCAGCACCGGACGCCGTATCGCCGCGTACGCTCTTGGAGTACCAACCCGTGCGCGTGTTGATATCGGTGTTATTGAGCGAAGAAGCTCCGACCTGGATGAGCACCTCGCCCGACTGCGGTGTTGGCACCAACACTTCTTCCTGCCATTCAAGCCTATCCAGTCCGCCATGGCCGGTCAGCACCATTGCACACATCGTCTGGGGGTGCTCTGTCATGTCGCTCTCCGCGGTAGAGTGATTCCTCTACTTGTATCAGTAGAAGGAACATTCTACACCGTCAAGCATGACTGATACGATGAGGAAAATTGCAGCGGGACTGGAGCGGGCGTTTGCCGAAAATGGTTTTGCTGAGCCGAGCGTCGAGGACCTCAGAGACGCTGCCGGTGTCAGCCTGCGGACCTTGTACAAATACATGCCCTCCCGCGATGCCATGGTACGTGCGGCGCTGGAAAACCGCCACCGACGCTACATGGCGCTCATTTTCACCGATCTACCGGACACGCCCGATATCGCGCTGGCCGCAATCATCGATCGGACGGGCGACTGGATGAAGCAGGAAGCCTCGCACGGTTGTCTCTTCCATGCCGCCGTGGCTGCAGCGCCCCATGACAAGGCGCTTCGCGCGTTGCTTGAGCGGCACAAAGGTGAGGTTGCCAGGCAGGCCGTTCAGGCATCGCAATTGCCGGGACAGGAGGCGGATCTGACGCTGGTCATCGAGGGTCTGACGCAAAGCTGGCCGCTGTACAAAGAAGAAGCAATTGCCAGCGCCAAACGGCTGGCCGCAGCCATGACGAACCAATAGGCACTCTAAACGGCTTCTGTTTTTCTCGCGCCTGTCTTATTCTGCCTCTCATGCCCAACGAACAAACACCCCCCTTCCCGACTTTCGGTTTACGCCTCAAACGCCTGCGGCGGGCAATGGGGGTAAAGCAGTTGGCTTTGGCGCAAAGTATGAGTGTCAATCAGACCACGATTTCCAGGTGGGAAGCTGGAATACAATGCCCACCTGGAGAGGTCCAGCAACACGCGCTAAGTGCGCTGGGCTCTTTCAGCACAGGTGATACCGCCCTTCGCAGACTGGTCGAACGGTCATCAGATTGTGTGCATCTGGTTGAGGAAGCTACTCATATCTGCCTCGCTTACTCCGCCAGCCGAGCGCGCGACTGGCAAAATTCGCAGCGCTCCCTTATTGGCGTTTCGCTTTGGCAGTTCGCCACCGACGAAATAAAAAAAGCAGAAGCGGATCTTGCGGACAGCGACTGGTGGTCTTCCCAGTTTCCTGAACCACGATCCTTTGTCACCTCCCAGAAAGTACACGACGAGATCGTCATCAGTGCCGGCGGTATCCTCTGGGAACGGCTTTATCTCTCAGATGGCACGCCGGCCCGACTGGTGACGGGCATTTGAGGTTGGCCTTGTTTGACCTAATTTTTTAGTCGCAGCGGTACAATCCTACCAACAGCAAAAGCCGCCATCGACCAGCAGGTCCACGCCGGTGCAGTAGGACGAAGCATCGCTTGCCAGAAAGATTGCCGGACCGACCATTTCATCCACCGACGCCATCCGCCCCATGGGTGTCTGGCTTTCAAACTCCTTGGTTTGGTGAACCATTTCGGGCCGAGTGTTCATCGGCGTTGCGGTGTAACCGGGGCTGATCGAATTCACTCTGATGCCGCGCTCAACCCATTCCATCGCCATGCTTTTTGACATGTGGATCACGCCCGCCTTGGACGCATTGTAATGCGCCTGCATGAGGCCGCGATTTACGATAACACCAGACATCGAGCCGATATTGATGATCGACCCCTTTCCGTGCTTCAGCATCGCGTTGGCTTCAGCCTGGCTGGAAAGGAAAACACCCTTGAGATTGATATCCATCAGGGTCTGAAACTGGTCCTCGTCCATGTCTTCGGCGGGGTTTGCGTTTGCAATGCCGGCGGCATTCAGCGCGATGCCAAGCGGTCCAAGATCCGCCTCCGTTTGGGCGACAGCCTCCGCCAGCGCCTCTCGCGATGTGACATCCGCCATAAGCGCCACTGATCGGCGTCCGATGCTTTCAATCATGTCCACGGTCTCAGACAAACCGCCATCTTCCCGGCGATCGAGACAGGCAATATCAGCGCCACATTGAGCCATGCCGATGGCAATACGTTGCCCGATACCGCTGCCTGCTCCCGTTACAAAAGCGACCTGGCCGGATAGGTCGAACAGTTTTGGCGCGTTCAGAGTGGTTTGGATCATCTGCTGTATCCTGTTGACTATAATAGAGGAACCGGCAATCAGCTGGTCGCCAGTTCCATGACTGAAACATCGCTGGCTTCACTGTGATCCAGAATACCAGCCTGCCGACCGGCAGCCATGACAAGGATACGGTTCGATACGCCCATCACCTCTTCCAGGTCCGAACTCACGACGATCACAGCAACACCCTGCTCCGCAAGGCCGTGTATGATTTCATAGATTGATGAGCGCGCACCCACGTCGATACCGCGTGTTGGCTCATCCAGCAGCACGACGCGCGGATTGCGGGCGAGCCATTTGGCAATGACCACTTTTTGCTGATTGCCACCTGACATCTCTTCGGCGTTCTGGACTCCGGTGCCCTTCACGCCGAACTTTTTGATGGCTTCAGCAGCGAAATCCTTCACACGCCCCCTGCTCACCCAGCCGGAGCGCGCAACGGATTCCATGTTGGTATAAGCGATATTTTCTTCAATCGAGTGCTCGAGGACAAGGCCCTGAAGTTTTCGATCTTCGGGAACGAGCACGATACCGTTTTCAATGGCATCCTTTGGCGATTTGGGCGTAATTTCGCGTGCATTCAGCGAGATAGTACCTGTTTCAAGAGGATCGGCACCGGCAATCGCCCGCACCAATTCTGTACGACCCGCACCCACCAGACCCGCAATGCCGAATATCTCGCCCTTGCGCACCTCGAATTTCACATCACGGAACCGCCCGTTTGACCCGGCCAGTCCATCTACCTTGAGCACAACTTCAGAGGACGGTGTTGCAAGTGGTGGAAACATCTGCTCAAGCGGCCGGCCCACCATTGCCTCGACTATTGTGCGCACGGGAAGATCGGCGGTGTCAAATTCGCGCACTTTCGCGCCATCGCGCATCACGATGATGCGGTCGGCGATTTTCTTGATCTCTTCCAACCGATGAGAAATGTAAATAATGCCGACACCTTCCGAGCGCAGTCTGTCTATCTGGCCAAACAGCATCCGCGTCTCATCACCCCCCAGGGCAGCAGTGGGTTCGTCAAGGATCAACAATTTTGCATTCAGCGTCAGCGCCTTGGCAATCTCGATCAGTTGTTGATTGGCGGTTGAAAGCCCTTCGACTGTGCGCTTGGGGGAGATATCCAGCCCCAATCGGTCAAGCCCGCTATAGGCACGCTCCTCCATCTGACGACGATCGATCCGACCGCCGTTCATCGGGTAGCGTCCGACAAATATGTTCTCGGCAATGGAGAGATGAGGCAGAAGCAGCAGTTCCTGGTGGATCATGCCGACGCCTGCATCGATGGCTTCGCGGGGTGTGGCGGGCGCATAGGCTGCGCCCTGCCAGGTCATCTCGCCGGAACTTGGCAGAACCGTTCCGGATATGACGTTTGATACCGTCGATTTTCCGGCACCATTTTCGCCAAGCAGCGCCACGACCTCTCCGGCGTAAACATCCATGTCAATTCCGCTGACAACTTCTGTGGGTCCGTAGGATTTACAGATCCCTCGTAGCGACAGAATTGGAGGTTTACCGTCTGAGGTCATGGTACTGCCCTTGGACAATTGGCGAAAGCGATACCGGCCTTACGGGTGCTTTTCCACGAAAGTCGGTGCGTTTTCACAAGTCGTCAATACCGCATCCGTGATCTGGCGTGCAGGAACAGACGCATCATTGGCAACCGCAATTGCGGAGTTCACCGCAAGCACGCCCA
The DNA here is from genome assembly GCA_039976075.1 of Stappiaceae bacterium. GTDB lineage: Bacteria > Pseudomonadota > Alphaproteobacteria > Rhizobiales > Stappiaceae > JBDWFY01. The sequence goes on along the minus strand of JBDWFY010000011.1, from coordinate 218,221 downwards.
TCGACTGCGTGCTTTGCGTCGCAGTCACAACAAACGGCCCTTCGCATTTTGAGAGATATTCGAGCGCAGCACCATCACCATCATATCCGCCGATAATAACCTTGTCCGAGAGACCGGCAACATCCACAGCTTTGGCAGCACCCATCGCAAGACCATCGGCCTGACCGAAGATGAGATTAATATCCGCGTTTGCCTGAAGCATGTTTTGTGCAATCGAGAAGCCCTCGTCTGGCGACCACTGCTGGCTCCACTGTTGCGCAATCAGCTCAACACCCGGATTTTCATCAATTGCGCGTTTGCAACCGTTGAAACGATCAACCTCAGGCGTGGTGCCCTTCTGACCGTGAATGATTGCCATTTTACCTTTGCCGTCCGCCAGCCCGATGATGTGACTGCAGACTTCATAGGCTGAGTTGACGCCTTCACCACCGATGAACGTGTCACCCGGTGCACCGTCCGGCGTGCGGTCGACATTGATAACGGGGATACCTTCTGCGCGGGCAAGACGGGTGGGAACTGCAGCGGCTGCAGCACCTGCGGGGATGTAAATGAAGGCGTCGATGCCCTGGGTCATCAAATCCTGGACCTGGCTGACCTGCGTTGCGGTATCGTTTTTGGCATCGACAACGATCACCTCAATACCCAGTTTACCGGCGTAGCCTTCAACGCCGAGCTTGATCTGGTTGAAGAAGTCAGCTTGCAGGTTAGGCACCGCAAGTCCGATTTTTTTCACCTCAGCTGATGCACCAGTTGGCAGGGCCATTACAGATACAGCAGCAGCGGCCAATAAGGCTTTCTTGATGGTAGTCATCGATTTCTCCTCCATAGAGATGTTGGGTCTTCTGCTTGTTGGTTGGACCCGTTGAGGTTCGATTCAGTCGAACCATTCCGTGGATACCGGCGCCATGCCGTACTCCATATTTTCACTTGCCTTTGCGTTTGAATGTCTCAGCTGCGACGGCCAGCACGATCACTACTCCGATGATGACGGCCTGCAGGAACGGCGAAACGCTGAGCAGGTTCAATCCGTTACGCAGAACGCCGATAATCAGCACCCCGATTAGCGTCCCGACGACGCCACCCGTGCCACCGGACAGGCTCGTCCCGCCAATCACGACCGCGGCAATCGCATCGAGCTCATAGGCGACACCGGAACTTGGTTGCACCGAGTCTAGCCGTGCTGCCAGCAGGACTCCGGCCAGACCCGCGAGCACGCTGCATGTCGTGTAAACAAGGATCGTGGTGCGCTTGACGTTTATCCCTGACAGGCGGGCTACCTCAGGATTGCCTCCAATTGCATAGAGCGCCCGGCCACCGGCGCGATAGCGCAGGAACAGGATGGCGAGCGCAAACACGACAAGCATGATGGCCACTGTCATCGTCAGAAAGCCGCCATAGCGTATGATTGCGCCCAGGTTGAACCAGGGAGGAAACCCGATGATTTGCGAACCGTTGGTAATCATGTTCGCCAAGCCCCGCGCGATCGACATCATGGCCAGCGTTGCAATGAAGGGCGGTACCTTGAATTCTGTAATAAGGATCCCCGCGCAGGCACCACTCAGTGCCGCTGCAATCAGCGCGCCGGAAATGGCGACACTCATCGGCATCCCCGCCTGAACGTTCAGGTACCCCAGTACCATCATGGACAGCGCCAGGACCGAGCCGACTGCCAGATCAATGCCCCCAATCAGAATGACGAAAGTCATGCCGACAGCCATGATGCCCAGAACCGTTATCTGGTCGAGGATATTCAGGAAGTTCCGTAACGAGAAGAACGAGTCTGTCGCAATCGTCAGGAACAGGCAAAGCAGGATCAGTCCAATAAGCGGACCTGTAGCACCACGCAACGAAAAGAAGCTCGCAAAACTCGCTTTTTGCTTGGATGTTTCGCTCGTCGGGTACATCATGCCTCCCGGATTGAATAATTATTCATTCATGATGGAAAATTCATAGTACTAATTCTAAATACTGTCAAGCCAACGTATGTCACCAAATAGCATGCCCACCCCTGCAATCGTGAGAACCAATCCAGCTTGACAGCACACTTGTTTGTATGTTTATTTTATAGTGAATAATTATACATACAGCATTAAAGGTGCTCCATGGAGCTCAGCGAACTGATCGCAACAGCAAATCGTATCAAACGCCGTGATCTTCAGGCCGTCTTTGAAGCCGGAGCTGGACATATCGGCGGTGAAATGTCTGTGATCGATATCTTAACAGCGCTCTATTTTCACGCAATGACTGTTGACCCTGCTAACCCACTGGATCCCGGTCGCGACCGGCTTGTGCTGAGTAAAGGCCATACCGCCTGCGCGCTGTACGTCACGCTTGCCGAAAAAGGTTTTATTCCCAAAGATGAAGTTTCGACGTTTCTTCAGCCACTTTCTCGACTGAATGGACACCCTAACAGGGTAAAAGTCCCCGGTGTTGAAACAAACACCGGACCTCTCGGTCACGGACTTCCTGTTGCTGTTGGCATGGCAAAAGCTGCCAAACTGGATAACGCCGCCTGGCGCACATTTGTGATTACCGGCGATGGCGAGATGCAGGAGGGAAGCAACTGGGAGGCAATTATGTGCGCTGCCCAGTTCAGGCTCGACAACCTCACACTGATAATCGACCACAATAAATTGCAGCAGGGTGCAAGCGTTGCTGAAACAAATAACGTTGCACCGCTTGCCCCAAAACTCGACGCTTTCGGATGGGCTGTCGAAGAAATTGACGGTCATGATATGGAGCAGCTGTGCGCATCCCTCAACACCGCCTCAGTGATCAGTGGCAAGCCAAAATGCATCATCGCCCATACCCACAAAGGACATCCCATTTCCTTCATGAGTGATGAAGTGAAATGGCATCACGGTGTCCCCAACGCAGAGCAGTACAAGATTGCCATGGCCGAACTGGAGGAGATCGCTCCATGAACGCGCCTCTGGATATCGCCACCTTGCACGACTGCCGCGACGCGTTTTCACAAACTCTCGAAGCGCTGGCCGAAGAGAACAACGATATTGTAACCGTCTGCAATGACTCTGTCGGCTCCAGCAAAATGAGTGGTTTCAGAGACCGCTTTTCCGAACGTCTGATCAATGTTGGTATCGCGGAACAGAATATGGTCGGCGTCGCGGCCGGTCTCGCCAATGGCGGTAAAATTCCGTTTGTCTGTTGCGCCTCGCCCTTTCTCACAGGGCGCGCGCTGGAGCAGATAAAGGCGGACGTGGCCTATTCCGAGACGAATGTGAAGCTTTGCGGCATAAGCTCCGGCTTAGCCTATGGCGACCTGGGCCCGACACATCATTCCATTGAAGACTTTGCGTGGGTCCGCGCCTTGCCCAATATCACCATCGTTGCACCGTCGGATCGCAGTGAGACCGCAGCGGCAACCAAGTGGGCCGCCCACCATGACGGGGCGGTGTTTCTTCGACTCAGCCGTGTCGGCGTGCCCGATCTCCTGCCTGACGATCACACCTTTATTCCCGGCAAAGCCGACATGTTGCGTGAGGGGAAAGATGTTACGATTATCGCCAATGGGGTTCTGACACACCGGGCTCTGCTGGCAGCAGAGTTGTTGTCAAACAACAACGTTTCTGCTCGGGTACTCAACATGGCAACGGTGCGCCCACTGGACACCGATTGCATTGTTAAAGCGGCGCAGGAAACGGGTGCTATTCTTACCTGTGAAGAACACACGATCTTCGGAGGCCTGGGCAGCGCAGTGGCGGAAGTTGTCGTCGAAACCTGTCCTGTCCCGATGAAAAGGCTCGGTGTGCCGGGCATATTTGCGCCGACAGGTTCAGCCAATTTTCTTCTCGACAGGTTCGGCATGTCGCCGCAAGGCATTGTCGAGAGCGCAACCGCGCTCATGATGAAAAAGGCTTAGATACGATGACACAGCGCGTCGTCCTCGCCGTTGATGAGGGAACCACCAACAGCAAGGCCGTTCTTGTCGCGCAGGACGGCTCCATCATTGCAACGGGCTCGGCAGCGGTCGATATCCACCACCCCCAGTCCGGCTGGGTGGAGCAGGATGCGGTACAAATCTGGAAAAGCACGACCGGCGCAATCGCAGCCTGCATCAGCGAGGCCGGCGACGTCGAGATCGTTGCACTGGGACTATCCAACCAAAGGGAATCGATCCTGCTCTGGGACAGAACCACCGGCAGTCCGATCGGTCCTGTTGTCACTTGGCAATGTCGGCGAACGGCCTCCGCGTGCGAAGAACTGAAAGCGGCAGGGCACGAAACCGATGTTATTGCACGAACCGGCCTTCCGATTGATCCGTTGTTTCCCGCGACAAAAATCGCCTGGCTGCTTCAAGAGCATGGTTCCGGGATACCGCCGGAAAACATCTGCATCGGGACGGTGGACGCCTGGCTGATCTGGAACTTCTCCGGCGGCGTGGTTCACGCAACAGACCGATCCAATGCAGCGCGAACGCAACTGTTCAATCTGGCTGATTTGCAGTGGGATTCCCATTTGTGCGCCCTGTTCAACGTTCCCTCCGGTATGCTTCCGGACGTTCGGGATTCCTCTTCCCTGTTTGGCACGACAAAAGATGTTGAAGGATTGCCTGACGGTATACCGATTGGCTCCGCTATCGGTGACTCCCACGGTGCGTTGTTCGGGCACGGGGCATTTCAGCCCGGCGACGGCAAAATCACCTTTGGAACAGGGTCATCCGTCATGGCGACCATCGCGGAATTCATTGAACCACCCGGCGGTGTAACGACGACAATCGCGTGGTCCCTGGAGGGAACACCGACCTATGCATTTGAAGGCAACATACTGGTAAGCGCATCCATCCTGCCCTGGACCGCCGACCTCCTGGGTCTTTCAGGTGTCGATGCATTGCTCGAGTTGGCTCAAAGCGTTGAAAGCTCTCTTGGCGTTCAACTGGTTCCGGCCCATGTCGGCCTTGGCTCACCGCATTGGAATTCCGCTGCGCGCGGCCTGATCAGCGGCCTTTCATTTGGCTCTGGCCCGGCGCATGTTGCCAGAGCAGCGACGGAAAGCATTGCGCTGCAGGTCCGCGACGTCTTTGAAATACTGGAGCCGAATTTCGACAATGGTATCGGCAGACTGCATGTCGACGGTGGACCAAGCGGCAATTCCTTTTTGATGTCGATGGTTGCAGACTACCTGGATCACCCGATAATAACGGAAGAAGCGACGGAAGCCTCTGCGCTGGGCGCTGCCTATCTGGCCGGACTGACCGTCGGCTTCTGGCCAAATCTTGAAGCGCTTTTTGCCTTGAAAGGCAAAAGCGTCAGCATCGAACCATCGATGGAACATGAAACCCGGAATTCCCGCCTGCTAGCATGGAAAGAAGCCCTGAACCGCTCGACGCTTGGAACCTGATTGAATAGGGTGACAACCGAACGGCCACTGTCTGAATGGAGATGCTTCTCGTGTCGCGACTGAACGAACTCAGGATGATTGCTCGTGTAGCACAAATGTACCATGTCGAGGGTCAGCGGCAGGCCGAAATCGCGAGCCACCTGCGTATTTCCCAGGCGTCCATTTCGCGCATGCTGAAAAAGGCGAAGCAGGAAGAAATCATCCGCACAACCATTGTCGCTCCCCCCGGCACCTATGGTGAAATGGAGGCGATGCTCCGTGAACAATTCGACCTCCCCGAAGCCATCATCGTCGAATGTGCAGAAGATCGGGACGGCGCCATCATGTCTCGCATTGGCGAAGCGGCAGCCCACTTTATCGAAGCGACACTCCAGGTCGATGAAATTATCGGCGTCTCCAGCTGGAGTGAAACCGTTCTCAAAATGGTCGACAATATCCATCCGATGAAATCTGCAACGGCAAAATATGTCGTTCAAACTCTGGGGGGAATGGGCGCGCCGGGCGTTCAAACCCATGCCACACAGCTCACTACCCGTTTGGCGCGGATCACCGGCGCAGAACCCCTGCTCCTGAGCGCGCCGGGAGTCGCACAATCGCGCGAAGCCAAGCTGGTGATGCTCAGCGATCAGTATGTGCGTGAAACCATGGACGTCTTCAGCAAGATTACGATGGCCATCGTCGGTATTGGTGCTGTGGAGCCTTCCGGCATGCTGGCGCGTAGCGGAAACATCTTTTCCACCAAGGAACTGGCCGAACTCGCCGACGCAGGTGCTGTGGGCGATCTCAGTCTTAGGTTTTTCGACCGTGAAGGCAAGTCCGTCAAAACGCCCCTCAACGACCGCGTGATTGGCATGTCGATGGAAGAACTTGCCAAAGTCGAACGCGTTATCGGTCTTGCCGGCGGTTCATCCAAGACCGATGCCATTTTGGGAGCGTTACGCGCCGACGTGCTGGACGTTCTGGTAACTGACAGATTTACAGCCAAACGACTGTTACAGATGGTTGATGTGAGCGGGGCTCAAAGGGAGGAAGCATGAAGCGTTTTAAGGGCCAGACCGTCGTCATTACCGGCGGCAACAAAGGGATTGGCTTCGCCATCGCCGAGCGTTTTGCGCTGGAGGATGCCAACCTGGTCATTGCCTCCGTCGAGTCGCAGGTCGACGACGCAGCGAAGGCGCTGTCAAAGACCGGTGCCCGCGTCATTCCGGTACTCTGTGATGTCACAGATATTGGTGCGGTTAAAGCGCTGTACGATCGTGCAGAGGATGAATTTGGGGCGGTCAACGTGTCAGTACAAAATGCCGGAATCATCACCATTGCAAAAGTGGAAAATCTGACGGAAGGCGAATGGGATGCGACGATGGATGTCAACACCAAGGGTGTATTCCTTTGCTGTCAGGAAGCCATCCGCCGGATGCGCAAATCCGGCAAAGGCGGGAGGCTGATCAATACCGCTTCGGGACAGGCGCGTGACGGTTTCATTTATACCCCGCATTATGCTGCCTCAAAGTTTGGGGTGATGGGCCTAACCCAAAGCCTCGCCAAAGAAGTAGCCCTGGATAACATCACCGTCAACGCAATTTGCCCGGGCATTATTCAAACCGACATGTGGGACTATAACGACCGCGTGTGGGGCAAGATGCTCGGCGACTACAAGCCCGGCGAACTGATGGACTCATGGGTGCAGAATATTCCCATGAAACGAGCCGGCTCGGGAAAAGATGTTGCCGGGTTAGTCTCATTTCTCGCCAGCGACGACGCTGACTACATTACCGGCCAGACAATCAACGTTGATGGCGGTTTGATCATGTCCTGACCAAAGACCGCTTTGGCAAATTTGGACTGCGATAGACGATCGAGTAGCCGCTCTTACAGCATGGGCACGCTAAAGGTCGCTGTCAGTTGTTTTCCAGGCCTTCCGGTGCAAGGAACGCTTCGCGCACTGCCTGAGCCATGCCTGCGGTGGTGCTGCACTTACCCTTTGTCTGTTGCCTGAGAACGATACTGGATCCCTGCAGAGGCGGAAATCCCTCCTGCGCCGTGAGTTCCCGGCAATCAGGCGGAATCTGGCTTTGCGGCAGGATCGCCACGGCAATTCCAGACGAAACCGCTGCCTGGAGGCCAAATGTACTGCTGCTTTCATAGGCGATCCGGTACCGCATCTGACGCTGGTCGAGCATCCCGACCGACCACTCTCTCCACCAACATCCTCTTTCGCAGACCGCAACGGGCATCGGCACGCATTCGTGTTGAAAATGCGTATCCGACGTCACCCAAACTACGGGATCGTTGAGAAGAACCTCGCCCCCTATCATGGCCGCATCCTCATGGATCACGACGAGATCGAGTTCACCCTTATCGAATTCGGCCCGAAGTTCGGATGACGAGGCGCAATGAACCGTCACTTCGGCTTTTGGATGCATCTTGGCAAAGCGAGACAGTACGCACGGAAGAATTGTCCCACCATATTCTTCCGGTACGCCGATCCGGACAGATCCATCCAGAGGAATTGACTGTAATGAAATAGCTGCTTGATCGAGCAAGGAAATTATTCGCTTTGAATCTCTCACGAGCTGTTCGCCGGGCGGCGTGAGCGTGACACCCCGAGGGCCACGTTCGAACAATTTCTCACCAACAATGTCTTCCAGCTTCTTCATCTGAACACTCACAGCAGACTGAGTGCGGCCAACGGTCTCTGAGGCACGCGTAAAATTCTTTGCCTCTGAAATCGCAATCAGCGTGCGCAGAAGATCGCTGTCCAGTCGGGGGTTCATGATGAAGTCCTCAACAATGCCATGGCATGAATTAAATAGATGTCTGTCATTATATTTACTCGTTTTACGAATGTCTACTGCCGACACATACTGTCCTGACACAACGGACAGGAGTGTTTGAAATGGTACTCGAAAGGATCCCCCCTTTTTGTGCTGATCCAAATCAATCGAAGCCGGGTTTGACCGCATCCATCACGCGCTGGTTCGGTAAGACACGCGATATATTCATTCAAAAACAAGATTTTATGACACTGCTGAGGGCAAGTGATCGCGCACTTGAGGATATCGGATTGTCTCGCTCAGACCTTGCCAGAGAGTTCGGGCATGACGCCTGTGAGTTAGAGCGGGTGCATGCAGCCTCTGCCTATCCGAACCCCAACCTTTGGAACAATTCCGCCATTTACCCTGATCATCACAAGTCGCATCGATAGTGGTCGTTCACTTCCTCCATCACAGAAAAAAGGAGCTAAATCATGTCTGATAAACAAGTCATCCAACACCGTGCGGCCATTGTGCTGACCGCAATAGCAATCGTTTTCGCTCTCGTACTTTCCGTTAGTTCGCTGGATGTACCAGTGCGACAAGATCTGAGCAGCCTGTCGCACGCGCAGCCAACACCGCCCTCTCTGCAAAAGAGTTTTCTGCGGTGACCCGAAAAATTCTAGATATCATATCGCGGCCCGCATTTGGAATTCTGAAATGTATTCTGGGAGCGCTCATCTTCACCGGAAATGCGAAGGTACAAGTCTACGTTATGGCGCTGGGATGTATTCGTCCGCGTCATAACGGATCATCAGAAACAAACCGCGAGAATCAGCACAGGTGATCTGATTTCAAAAAAACCTGACGTTTAGGTAACTGCAACAAGTTGCCTTGATCTTCCCGTAGCCCCAATCCAGTCAGCTGTCCTTTTCAAGGACCGCAGTTCGATAACTCCAGCCAGGTGTTTCTATTTGCGATAAACTGAATGGCACGACTTGCACGTTTCCCCGAGTGTGCCCATCGCAGCTCTCAATTCATCGAGATTTGTTATCGAGCTCGAGTATCCGAGCGCCACTCGCTCGAGTTCGTTAGCCTTACGCGAAAAATCTTCAAAATTGTCCCAGATTTCGGTTTTTGCTTCAGACTTTGGATCGGTTTCCTGGGCTTCGAAATTTACAGCTGTTTTCGCTGCCTCGTCTGCAATGACACCGGCAGCAGTTCGTGCCGATTCGGCATCAAACTTATCGGTTCCCTTTGCCATATTGCCAAGTATTTTTATATTTTCAGCGATTTCAGACATGCTGTCCATGCGCGCTTTGACGACGGTGTTGTTCACGCCCTGATGTGCCAACGCTCCTGTTGCAGCCACGAGTGCCGATACGACCAGCAGTGTGCGTGATTTCATTTTCCCCTCCTGTGCAGCCAGCGTCCAGCGCCGATCAATTTATTCCGTTTGCTTGTTGAAGTTCGCGAACATAAGCGACGATCATCGCAACATCTGCGCGCGTCAGCTCTTTGATCGGCGGCATATTTCCAAATGGCCAGTGGTGACTGCGCACACCCATGACAACTGCCCGCTGAAACGCTTCGTCGCCATGATGAGAGGGTTCGTAGATTTTGTGCACCAGCGGTGGCGCAACGCCATCCTTGCCCACGGCATCTCTACCGTGACAGGTCGCGCATACAGATTGAAAAATTTTCTTACCCACCTGTGCATTACCTGAAAGCGCACTCGGAATAGAGATATCCACCGGTGCACCAGCGTGGGCGTTCGCGTTGTCGTCATGATTTTGCGAGCGGTTGAAAAACACCAGCAATGCGACAACAAGGCAAGTAGCGACGACGATTCCGAACAGATAGCGCTTCATCTTTAGGTCCATTTTCGAATAGGCCTAAAGGTTCCAATCATTGTAAGGTCAAGAGCGCATTGTGATTGAGAATTCCTGTGCTGGCTAAACGCGTCGCCGGGCCAACTCGCTGATAGAGTGCCTCGCGGGAAACGCCGAGAATGTGTGCAATATCCCTGAGATGTCCCCAGTTGGCACACATGCGGCCATTCACTGCAGTTCACGTTTCGGCAAGGTTAGGTTCTTGACCACAAGATTGGCGGAAGCTATCCCCTCAACCAGAGCAAATCCCAGATCGTCAGAACATAATCCAATATCAAGTGAGCTCGAGGTCCATCGCGCCTTGGAACGTGTTTGTTATTGGAGGGCCGCCCACGGGGGCGGCCCACAACTGTTTACAATGAATACCGATATTTCGATCAGCACTATACGCCCCACTTATCAAGCGGCCTCGAGGCTTGGGTAGCTAGTGTAACCTTTCTCATCTCCGCCATAGAAAGTCTCTTGATCCGGCTCTGCCAAATCAACTTCCTTTCTAAATCTTTCCGGCAGATCCGGATTGGAAATGAACATTCTGCCGAAAGAGACCGCAAAGGCACCTTCATCCAGCACATTCGAAGCAGATTCACGGTCATAGCCGCCATTGGCTATGTAATTGCCCTTAAACTCACGTCTCAGGTTCCTTACGAACAGCTCATCGTTCTGAGATGTTTCAGTACCGGGAAACCGTTCGACCACATGCAAATAGGCTAGATTGCGCTTCGCCATTTCTGAATACAGATGTGGATAGGTTTCATTGATCTGTTCGTCATCAATGTCATTGAATTTCCCAGTCGGTGACAAGCGGACACCAACTTTGCCATTACCAACTTCTTTTGAAACAGCATCCACGACATCGACCAAAAGTCTTGATCGGTTTTCAGCATTTCCACCGTATTTGTCGTTTCTGTTGTTCGCATTCGTCGAAATGAATTGGTTCAATAGATACCCGTTAGCTCCATGAACCTCGACACCATCGAATCCGGAATCGATTGCAAGTTTCGCGGCATGTGCGTAGTCGGAAACAATACCCTCAATCTCGTTTATGCTCAGTTCCATCGGATCGGAGACATTTTCAAATCCGTTCGCTGTAAACGTTTGGGCATTTGCTCGTATTGCCGAAGGCGCAAGAGGTGTCCTGCCCGCCGGCAGAAGGGAGTTGTGACTAATTCTCCCGACATGCCAGAGTTGAAGAACGATCTTGCCATCATTTTTGTGCACATTGTCTGTGATGGCCTGCCATGCATTAGCCTGTTTACTTTCATGAATGCCAGGCGTGTTTAAATAGCCCTTTCCGAGCGGGTTGATCTGCGTCGCCTCTGAGATGATCAAACCTGCGCTCGCTCTTTGCGCATAGTATTCCGTCGCCATCTCATGAGGCGTCCCGTCCGGATAGGCCCTGTTCCTTGTCAGAGGAGCCATAAACACCCTGTTTTTGACATCGATGTCGCCGAGATTTCCAGCTTCGTGTAAATTGTTCATGATATCAATTCCTCACGGCCAGCCGCGACAGTGCGACCAATCACCGTTTGTTTCTCATTTTGCATCAGCTCAATTCGGTACCCATCCGGGTCCGTAATGTGAGCCAGGGTGTATTTCTTGCCGGTTTCAGAAGATACGATCTGCAGCTCGCCTGCGGGACGCAGGATCGTGACATCATGCTGTTTCAGAAACGCTTCCAACGCATAAACGTCATCAACAGCGAGAGTGATGTTTCCATAGGCCGTACCCTGTTCATAACCTTGGTTTTCCCAGTTGTAAGTCAGCTCCAAAACGGCATCCTTTGCCAGGTCTCCATATCCCATGAAGACAACGGTGAACTTCGCATCTGGAAAAGTTTCGCGGCCGAGTTCTGACATTCCAAGCATGTCGCGGTAGAATGCAATCGACACATCGAGATTGCTGACACGGAGCATGGTGTACAGAATTCGCTCGGGCGCTATTGCTCGCGAAATACGCATATAGGCGTTCCTCTACTAAGGTGTTGAATCGTCTTCTGCCTTGTGCATAAGCACCAGATAACCGATTGTTTTTTTAAGAAATTCAAGCTACGGCAACAGCCCATAGACGCATAACGGCAGTGCAAAGATGCCCCGAGCCAATACAATGGTACCCACAGGGACAAGGCCGAAGCTTATGCCGCTTCCGACATATCTGCGGACCATTTATTCGCCTGAAATGCGTCATCAATCGGTGTTTGAGCAATATGATTTGTGTAGTTGGACATGACTTTCAGCCCCGTTCCAACAATCACTTCCAGAATGTTCGCTTTGGTGTAACCTGCTGCTAGAAATGCATCCAAGTCAGCCTGATCGGCAAAGCCTCGCTTCTTGTTGATCGCTGCAGAGAATGCACGCAGAGCTTCCAATTTCGCGTCAGCCAGCGGTGTATCATTGCGCAGGGCTTCAATAACGTCGGCTGGAACTTTTTTCATCTGAGCAATCGTTGTGTGTGCTGCCATGCAATAAGTGCAGTTGTTCAAAACGTTGTTGGTCATCAAGATGACCTGTTGCTCAGTCGGGGTGAAATCGCTCTTATCAAAAATACCAGACAATGTTGCATAGGCCTCTACAGCAACGGGAGACTCTGCAAACGTTGCCATTAGATTAGGCACGAAGCCATAAGCTTGCTGAACGTTTTCGAGAATGGCCTTGCTGTCTTCCGGAGCGGTTTCGGGAGTGTGAATAGCAAATTTTGTCATGATTTTTCCTTCAGGTTTTGTGTGAGAGGGAAGATTAGTTATCCGAATGGGAGTCGTAGACTTTCCCGCTGATCTTCCATTCGCCGTCTTTCCTGTAGAGGACGAAGAAGTCGGTGAAGCGGAGGCCGTGCCAGTTGATGAACTCGATTTTCGCGGCTGCAGCGGGGCCCGAAATGTCGATCCAGGCAATGTGATGCTGCACTTCGGGTGAGGCACCGCCTTGACTGATCGCGCCCTTGAAGCTGTCCGCATCCCTATTATGGAACGTTCCATTTACTGATCCGACAATATGGGCGTGATCGAAAAACGCTGTTCGAGTCAGCGCACCATCACCAGTCTTGGCGGCAATGATGTAAGGTTCAAGAGCGGCGGCAACAGCTTTATATTCAGCAAATTCATGCTTTTCGGTCAGCTTTTGTGCTGCTGTGAAGCTCTGGTCAGCTTGCGCTGGCAGTCCGGCCAACAGCAACCCGCAACAGACCGCTCGGAGGAAAAATTTCATTCGAGTATTCCTGTTAAACTGCTGCACAACGACGGGGTTTCCGCGTTGTGCCGGTTTCGTTTTTCTGGATTAGTTATTCGCGTGGGAGTCGTAGACTTTTCCGCTGATCTTCCATTCACCGTCGTTCTTGTAGAGAACAAAGAAATCGGTGAAGCGGTTGCCATCCCAATTGATGAACTCGACTTTCGCGGCTGCAGCGGGACCGGAAATATCTATCCAGGCGATATGATGCCTGACATCTGGAGAGGGCCCCACCTCGGCGACCGAATTTTTAAATGTGTCTACATCCATGTTGTAGAATTCACCCCCTATCGAACCAACGATATGGGCGTGATCGTAAAAGGCAGTGCGGACCAATTCACCGTCACCGGATTTGGCAGACGCGATGTATGGCTGCAGTGCTTTCTCAACGGCTTGGTATTCAGCAAAGCTGTGTGCTTCATCTGCTGTGGATTCAACTGTTACGTTAGGGATTGGTTGTGACATTTGTTTCACTTTCTTCGCTCGTTCAGACACAAACTGACCTATATATGTATAGGTAGCGATTTTAAAAAAACTAGCCCTTTATTATTTGTTTCATTGCTTTGGCAACGACCGATGGGTCGTCCTCTAATCGTGCAAGCAGCACCGCCCCCTCCAATGCACTAATGAAGCTAAGCGCACGGTCTTCGGGATCGCTAACACCCATTTCTTTAAACTGGGTGGTTATCCAAGTTCTTAGAGTTCGGAAATAGGCTTTAAGACTACGCTTCACATCCCGGCTAACAGAAGAGAGCTCTGCTGACAGCATACCGCACAGGCAGAATTTATCTTTTTCTACATAAGCTTGAAAGAATTCAACCATTGCGGACAAACGCTGTTCGGGTGTCTGTAACCCTGCGTCCAAATTTTGGAAACCAACAATATGCTCTTCCAGTGTCCGCTCAACCAGAGCCAGCCCCAAGTCCGCTTTTACCTTAAAGTGATAATGGATGCTCGACGTCTTCACACCTATCTCTTCAGCTAAGTCGATATAGCTGAATCCATTGAAACCTCTTGTTTGGGTCAGGTATGCAGCAACGTCTAATATTCTTGCTCGCGTATCGGTCATCGGGCACCTTTACCTATCTACTTGTCTATAGATACGCAATTATTCTCCGAGTTCAAGTCCTATTTTATTCTTTGGCTCAATAGCTGTTAGCGGCAAGACAGCAAAAAAAGGGAAGATCATCAATGAAAGTCCACACTCTTGCACGGTTGCCAGCCTGAAAGACCAGGAATGCCTTGCCGGCGACTTCTCCATCGCGGACATCGCCAATCGGTGTTAGACCCGGCCACGCGGCAAATTCGAAATTGAGATAGATAGGTTTCCGAACCTACAGCGCTGGGTAAGACAAATCGAAATCCGTCCTTCATGTGCAACGGGTCTGGAGATGCCTCGCGCGAGCGCATACTGGAAGGGTACCGGACACCATCAGGATAACGACTATGTTGCTTTCGCCCTCTCAACCCGCTCCAGCAGCCAGTCGAGACTTCGTGCGCAATCCTCGTTTGTCAGAGTCATATGGGCGGGAGCTGAGATGGCGGCGAAAACAAATCCGTGGACATAGTCAATCATCAGATTCAGCATCACATCTCCGTCATCCCCGTCGTTGAGCGTCCGGGTTTCGCATCTGATGAGATCCGTCAACCGCACCAGAGATGTCGGCATTTTTGTCGGATCGCGCAGGATACACCTGACCAGCTCGGCACGTTCCAGGGCTCTGTCGCAATATTTTAGAAGCAGATAGCGAAGCCTTTGACCCGGTGTCTCCCGGCGTTGCGCCGCGGGTGGCTCTTCGTCTACACCTGCGAAAGCCAGTTCGATGAGGTCGGCAATCATCTGATCGCGGCTCCCCACATGATAGCGAACGGCCATGGCGGTAACGCCCAGCTTTTTGGCCAGCACCCGAAACGACAGGGCATCCACACCCTCTTGGTTGATGATACCCATCGCACATTTGAGGACGTTCGATTTGTCGACAGTCGTGGTGTCTTTGCCGGGCCGGCCCGGCCGCTTTGAACCGTTCATGGCCTGATAACAGAGTAGCGCATTTCGACAAGCCCGGACGGAAAGGCTTTGCTGTCGAGCAGCTTCAGATCGATGTCATCAGTCAGATCGCCAAACAGCCGAATGCCTTCGCCAATGAGTATGGGAACAATCGCGAGTTTGAGGTCATCCACCAACCCCAGACGCATGAATGACTGCACGACCGCCCCACCATCCACATACACACGTTCCCTGCCCTTGGCATGCAATTCGTCCATCAGCGCCAGCGGAGCCAAACCGGTGATCTCTACTTTGTCCTGTAATTCCGGGGGGATATCATCCCGAGCCATTGAATTGCTCATGACGACGACCGGCTTATCGTAAGGCCAGGCCCCGAACCCAAGCACAGTCCGGTACGATCCGCTGCCCATGACGATAACATCGATGCTGGCCAGAAACGCCTCGAAGCCGTGGTCTTCATCTTGGGTTTTCTGCTTCATCAGCCAATCGAGCGCATGATCTTTGCGCGCGACAAAGCCATCCAGCGTGATGGCCATCATGACATGTCCGGTGGACATGGCTTTCCTCCCAATATTTTTATACACTGTATAAATAACTGTAGGAATTTTACAACTGAAGATATTGCACCCTGATGGAGAACGTTGCAGTCATGCGGACAAAACAGTCTTTGTGAGATTTTGGATACGACGTTTGTGCAGGCACTACCGCAGCCATATCCAGGAAAGTAAACTCCGCTTTTTCGACACGGATACGCGCCAAAACAAAGCTTTGGCGCACATCACGCAATCCACGGTTCGCAAGATGTGCTCCCGCACGTCAAAGGCTTGATCATCCGCGACAAATTCTTAGATGTAGTGAGACTTACAGGGAGGCTTCGACGATGCCGCGGCGAATTAGCATTCTTTTTTTAGCGATAATTGCCCTATTTTCATTATCCAAGCCTTCGATTGCACAACCTGAGCGCGACTCAGCTGGCAGCGTGGTCGAAGTTGAGGTGCCTGCGCTCGCACTGGAGGGAAATTTGCTCGGAACCCCCACCACACAGACCGCAGCGGTTTATCTACCCCCAGGCTATGAAAACGAAAGTGACCAGCGATACCCGGTTATATATTTGCTCCATGGAATTTTCGACGATCACGGTGTTTGGTTAGAGAATTACAACGTCCCGGCGATTCTTGACCACCTCATCACCGAAAACCGGATCCCCGAGTTGATTGTCGTCATGCCTGACGGCGGCAATAAATATGGTGGTGGATATTATCGAAACTCGCCTGTCAGCGGACGTTGGGGAGATTACATTGCCAACAATCTCGTCGAGTTCGTTGATGCGCAGTTTCGGACTTTGGCAAATCTCGACAACCGCGCAGTTGTCGGTCATTCGATGGGTGGATATGGCGCGTTAAACCTCGCGATGTCTCATCCTGGAATATTCTCCGTTGTTTGGGCCATGAGCCCCTGCTGTTTGGCGGCAAATGATGACTTGAGCTTCGGAAATGACGCCTGGAAACGCGCTGCAGGCGTTTCCACGCCGAGTGACATACAAACACTTCTGGAAAATCGTGATTTCTATCCAGTCGCAATCCTGGGTGTGACGGCGGCGTTTAGTCCAAATCCTGATTCACCGCCGGTTTATGGAGACTTCCCCTTCGACATCGTGCGTGGCGAAGTCGTACTCAGGGAGGCTGAACATGATCGTTTCCTGGATGCCCTGCCACTGCGCCAGGTACGCGATGCGCGGCAGGATCTTCGCGCCCTCAAGGGCCTCGCGCTCGGTGTTGGTCTCGGAGACCAGTTTTTACACATTCCAACGGGAACCCTTGAATTTTCGCAGCAACTGGGCTCCCAACGAATCCCTCATCTACTGGACGTATATGATGGCGATCATCGACAAAAAGTTGGCAAACGGCTTGAGACTCTCGTCTTTCCCTGGGTGGCCCAGCGAATAGGATCAACGCAATGACGGATGCGGCCGGATCCTGATGGCGCACGGAACCATCATCACAGAGCAGTCCCCCGAGATTTTGCGTGATAGGTGTGATTATGAGATCGCGGAAGTAACCTCTCTTTCCTCTCACCGGAAGGCGCTTTACGCTTTTTTTTGCCGCGTGGCAGTAAGAGTATCGAACGCCGGTCCGCATATTTTATGCGTGGCCTTGCGCGCGCACCCAGCGTATCGCTAAAGGAAAGCAAAACTCCGGCAGCGAGATTCTTCTTGAAATCCTTCTTTACCGTTCTGCTTATCTGGCTGGTAGGGCTCGGCGCGGCAGCGCAGTTTGCAAAGCTTGGCGTGCCGTTTTCATCCGTGCGGGAACTGTATCCCGATGCCGGGTCTCACGTGGGCTGGCTGCTGTCGCTGGTCAGTCTCATTGGTGTGCTGTTCGGCATGGTGGCGGGCATGCTGGTGGCCCGATACGGCTATGTCCGGCTGATGGTTCTGGCGCTGACGCTAGGCGCGCTGATGTCTTTCTGGCAAGCCACCCTGCCCGGTTTCGAGCTGATGCTGCTCAGTCGGCTGTTTGAGGGTATCTCCCATCTGATGATTGTCGTCGCTGCCCCGACATTGATCGCGCAACTGAGCTCCGACCGGTATCGCGGCATGGCCATGGCGCTTTGGAGCACATTTTTCGGCGTTTCCTATGCGCTTATGGCCTGGCTGGGATTGCCATTTGCAGACCATTACGGGCTCGCTCGCCTGTTTGTCGTCCATGGCCTGTACATGCTGGTCCTGGCGGGTGCCGTGGCCCTGTTTATCAGGCCGATCCATGAAAGTCCGGGCCAACCGGGCGACGGCGTGCATCTGGGTGCGATACTGAAACGGCATGTCGATGCCTATCGCTCTGCGGGCATTGCCGCTCCTGCCGTGGGCTGGTTTTTCTATACGTTCACCTTCGTTTCACTGCTGGCCATCCTGCCTCAAATGCTGCCGGCCGAAAGCCGCAACGCTGTTGCCGGTCTGATGCCGCTTGCCAGCATTGCCGTCGCTCTTCTTGCCGTTTCAGGCCTGCTGCTTGTCATGCGCGCTACCAGCATTGTGACAATCGGGTTCTTTGCGGCTTCCGCATTTTTACTGTTGTCTTTTTCCGGCCTGTCCCTGCCGATCATTTGCGTGGGCCTATTCGCCGTTCTGGGTCTGGTTCAGGGCGCGACATTTGCCGCAGTTCCACAGCTCAACCAAAGTGCTGACAACCGGGCCCTCGCCAACGGTGCGATTGCCCAGATGGGTAATCTTGGCAATCTGCTTGGCACGCCTATACTTCTGGCCATTCAAAACAGCATCGGCAACAAGGGCATGCTGATCACGATCATGCTGCTTTACGTGGTCGGTGGCAGCGCCCACCTGTTCCTCGCCCGAATGCGAGCACGCTGAAGTCCGAGGATCACGCACCGATCCACGTCGGTTTTTCCCCTACGCCTCCCCTTTCCATTGACAGTCAGGATCGCGTGCATATATTTAGCCACATGGCTATACATTATCAAACTCCTCTTGACCGAACCTTTCACGCTCTTGGCGATGGCACCCGACGCCAGATCATTGCAATGCTGGCAGCTGAGGGCACGCGCTCAGCAAGCGAAATCTGCGCGCCGTTTGAAGCAGCCCAGCCGACAATATCCAAACATCTGAAAGTGCTGGAGAAATCCGGACTGATCAGCCGAGAGATTGACGGACGCACCCATCGGTTCCGATTGAATGCAGCGCCGATGAACGATGCCATCGACTGGATCACGCGTCATAAAACGTTCTGGGAAGGCACGCTGTCCCGCCTCGACGAATACGTACAAACCATAGACGATCCCGGAGCTGAAAAATGACACAGCAGCGACACTCAACAACTGTTCGCCGTATGGTGACAGCAGATCGCGCTCGGATCTTCGGTGCATTCAAGACAGCGGCCGCGTTGGAGCAATGGTTTTCTCCCGCCCCGGATATCACGCTTGACGTCCTGCAATTCGAGTTCGCGGTGGGTGGACGGTATCGTATCCGGTACGCCATGCCGGATGGCTCTCACCCGACATTGGGGGGAACATTCGATCTCATTCAGCCACCGGAAAAACTGTCATTCACATGGGTATGGGAAGCACCGGACCCGCATGCGGATATTCCAACACGGGTGACGATCGACCTGATCGAGCAGAACAATGCTACCGAAGTCGTCCTCACCCACGAACAAATCCCGACCAGGGAGATTGCCGCCCGGCATGCAGCCGGCTGGGAAGCGACATTAGACCATCTCCAGCAAGTGCTGAAGGATGAAACGGATTTACCAGATCAGCAATAAAAGGCCCGTGGAATGCAGCTTTACAATGCCCCTTCCGGTAACACAAAACGTGTGCGGATATTCATCGCCGAAAAAGCAATAAACATCCCGACCATCGAGATGGAACTCGGCAAGGACACCCGTACACCGGCCTTTCGCAAGATCAATTCGCTCGGCGAGTTGCCTGTCCTGAAACTTGATGGTGGACAGCTGATCACCGAAAGCCGTGCCATATGTCGCTATCTTGATGCCTGTTTTCCCGAAAACCCGCTGATGGGTGTCGAACCGCTCGAACAAGGCCAGATAGCCATGTGGAGTGACCGCATCCACAGCCAGCTGTTCATGACTTACGGTCTAATGGCGCGTCATACTTTGCCACTGTTTTCTGACATCCTGAAACAGGTTCCCGAATTTGCACAATCGCAGCGGGATATCGTGCCTGAACAATGGATCTGGCTCGATGGTGAATTATCCGACGGCCGACGATTTATCGCCGGAGATGCGTTCAGTTTCGCTGATGTGGAAGGCATGACCGTCCTGATGCTGGCAGATGCGTTTGATCTTGGTATTCCCGATAAGTGCACTCATGCGCTCAAATGGGCGGCGACTGTGCGCAACCGTCCAAGTTTTCAGGCCTGAAATGATCCCATTGCCAATTACTTCGACGCTTGCCGCAGGGCTGCTGATACTCCTCGTTCTGCTGAGCGCACTGGTCACCGAACGACGCGCCCGACTGGGTGGCATTCAATTTGGTGACGCTGACGATTTCTCATTGCGATCGCGCATCAGGGCCCATGCAAATCTGGTTGAAATTGCACCAATCGTTCTGATTGCAATCGCGCTGATGGAATATGCCGGCGCTCCGCGGACGCTGCTGATGTGGCTTGCGTTTGTGTTCTATGTCGGTCGTCTTCTGCACGCCGCCAGAATGTATATCGGCAACCCATTTATTGGTCTGTTTTCAATCATTTCGCAGCATGTCATCTGCCTCTGGTCAGCCCTCTGGCTGCTTGACCACTTTGCAGGCAGATGAACTCGGGACCTCGCACAATCGCATCCTTTTGAATTGCCCCCATAAATACAAGGAGACAAACATGACAACGGCACTGAGCCCCGAGCGCAAAAAAACGCTTGATACATTCTATCGTGGTGCGACCGTCAAAGACGCTGCGCTGATACGATCTGCTCTAACAGATGACTTCACGTTCAAGAGTCCAATCGGCGACCAGGAAACGCCCGATGCCTTTGCCCGTTCTCTGCTGGAGTTTGACGGCAAGGTCACGGATTCCCGGATGATTGCCGAGGGAGACGAACTGGTGCATCTTTACATTCTGGATATCGGAACAAAAATCCCGATGTGCGACGTGATCAAATTCCGCGGAAACAAGCTGGCATCGATGGTTCTTTACACGGATTCAAAGCTGTTTGAGCCCGGTGCTGGTCACTAGGCTGTGAAATCGGCAATCCCATCTATGTCACGGAGAACGGTTGAGAAAAGCGGGTCGATCTGAGTCCAGGTCGGCCCTGCCAATATAAACAGATCAGTTCCGGCGAACCCTTCCCTTTCCAGCCACAAGCATGAAACGATTTGCAAGTCCCAGTCAGGAACGATTCGCAACCATGAACCTCAATCTATTTTCAGGTTACGCCAGGCAAACCCGAGCCCTGATTATGCCTCTTGTGTTGCTTTGGATCACTCTTTGCCTCACGCCGTCGCTGGCTGAGGAATTGATCACCGACTTTCATGCCGACATACAGATTGAAGAAAACGGAGACCTGATCGTCACGGAAACCATATCCGTTGTTGTAGAAGGGAAAGAGATCAGGCGAGGCATCTTCAGAGACTTCCCGCGAAGTTTCCGCGGCAAAGACGGCTATCTCAAACGCGTTAGTTTCGACATTATCTCGATCAAGCGAAATGGAGAGTCTGAGCCTTATACCACATCTTACTATAACGGAGACAGCCGCGTTCAGATTGGTGAGGAGGACGTTATTATTGACCGGGGTCGGCACACCTATACGCTGACGTACAGAACTGACCGGCAGATCCGTCAATTCGACACTAACGATGAGATCTACTGGAATGTTACCGGCAATGGCTGGTCCTTTCCGATTGAAAATGCCGGCGCAGAAATCACACCGCCGGATGGCGGCACTTTCGAGAAACTGGATGTCTTTACCGGATACGTGGGTGAGATCAGAAAAGATGCCCGGGCGACACTGGCGGATGGCGGGCGAAAGGCGGTGTTTGAAACCACTGCACCGCTTGATCCCGGAGAAGGGCTCACAGTCGTCGCAGCGCTCCCAAAGGATGTCGTCCTGCCGCCCGATTCAAACCAGAGGTTCTGGTGGTACATGCGTGATTACGGCCATCTGGTCATAGGCGCTCTTACGCTTGCCTTTGTGTTTTTCTATTATCTTCTTGTTTGGTTTTTTAGCGGGCGCGATCCCGATGGGGGCACGGTTATTCCTCGCTGGGATCTGCCCGAGGGCGTGTCACCTGCCCTTGCCGGTTATGTCAGCAAATTTGAATCAAACAGAGGCAAGGAAGGTCTTTCTGCAGCGATCCTGAGCCTTGCGGTAAAAGGCCATGTGACAATGGAAAATATCGAAGAGACACCGGTTCTGATCCCAACACCAGGAAAAACTTCTGACGAATTACCCACAGGCGAAGCCGCGATCTTCGGCATCGTGTCAGCTCGTGAAGATTTCCCGATATCCAAAGGGAACGCCAAGTCGGTTGCCAAACTGAATGAGAAATTCAACCAGGCCATTGCCAGTGAACATCGCGGGCTGTTCTACAAGCACAATACCGGCTGGATTATCCTGGGTATTTTCCTGAGCCTCGCCGGTGTGGTCCTGTCAGGATTGTTCAATATTACCAGCATCTTCATTCTTCTTGTCGGCCTGGTAATATCCCTGATCACCTGCGCATTGCTGGTGCCTCTCTACTTTCTGGCAAATACCTCGATCAATTCGACGAATCCGGCTGGCAAGACCTTGGGCCTTTTTGTTGCTGGTGTTCTAGCCGGATTGCTTCTTTACGGCCTGGCCTGGCTGATGCAAGCGCTTGTGGCGGAGAGTCAGACGCCTGGCGTTGTTCTGTTCGTTGCCCTGATTGTCGGCATCATCGCAGTCAATGCCTGGTTCTTCACGATCATAGGTGCACCGACACCGCTGGGGGCGCACCTGATGAGCGCGATCAAGGGATTGCAGCTCTATCTGAATGTAGCCGAAAAAGACCGGATGAACCTGGCCGGAGCGCCGTCTATGTCTCCCCGGCATTTTGAGACACTACTGCCTTATGCCGTGGCGCTTGGTCTGGAAAAACCCTGGTCCGAAACCTTTCAAAAATGGCTCCGGAGTGCACATGTTACCCAATCCGGTGAAGCCGATTATCGACCCGTTTGGGTTCGTGGTACCCTGTTTGACAGTTTTCACTCAGACAATCGTTTCGATGGTATCGGTCAATCAATCGCAGGCAGCATCGTCTCCTCCATCCCAACCACCTCTTCCTCCTCCTCGGGTTTTTCAGGCGGCAGCAGTGGTGGCGGCGGAGGTGGTGGCGGCGGGGGCGGCTGGTGAACCCTATGTTCTATTTGTACGGATGAAAGTCGTTCAACGGCACCGGATGCAGCCATGAAGATCGCCATCAAACTATTGATTTTACTTGCCATACCATGTCTGGCTCTTGCGGGCTGGGGGATTTACACTCCCACCGGCCGAACCCACTATGATGAAATGGCCGGGATCATTCCGTTTATGAGTGGCGTTGCCGGACTGTTTCTTGTGGGTGCCGCTGCCATCCTGTTGTTGCTCACCTGGTTTCGGCAGGGTTCGGGATAGCTGTTTAACAGCAAGATCCGGATAGCCCACCTTTGAACATGCGTGCTGAATGGCTTTTCCCAACTGGGAATTGCCAATGCTTCAAACCACCCTTGCTCTGATCGTATTTTTGTTTCCGCTCGCCTACAGTCCTGGTCCCGGCAACATGTTCTTCGCTGCAAACGGTGCGCGCTTTGGTTTCCGATCAACGCTCCCCGCCAATATTGGCTACCATATTGCCACCTGGATTGTGACAGCCGCCATCGGGCTGGGTTTATTGACCGCGCTCGACCAATTTCCCCGCGTTTTCGTAGCGCTCAAGATTGCCGGGTCGCTCTATGTGTTCTGGATCGCCTGGACGTTGTTCCGGTCAGGCGCACTGAACGAGATGGAAGAAGCCAAACCGGCAACATTCCTGGATGGAATTGTTCTCCTGATCCTCAACCCAAAAGCCTATCTGATCATCGCTCTGATGTTCAGCCAGTTTCTTGGAAATTCGGAGGACGCAAGGCTAGCCGCTGTACTGTTGATCACGACTGTCTTCACACTCAACAATCTGATCGCCTTCTCGCTCTGGACGTTGGCCGGCGATACGGTTGCAAGCTATTTCAGAAGTCCGGCGAGCGCCAAAATGCTCAATAGAGTGTTTGGCCTCACTCTGGCCAGTGTAGCCGTCTGGATGCTTCTCTCCTAGGCTGTTTCCGCTGGTTCCGCCATGGCTGTGATGATCTTTCACCGTCGACACGTGGGAAAAGAACCGGTCAACGGCCGTCTTGAGGATCCGGAACAAATAACGCTGAGGCGCCAGGGCAAAAGCCTGTGGCAATTTGTGCAATACGATCCTCGCTTTTCCTGTTATGGCCGCATGGTTTCCCTGTGCGATCCGCACGATGATGCGGTTGAAATCATGACTTCTCTTGCTCGACACCTGGGAGCCGGAAGCTGCCAGTATTATCCCGCCGACAGCGCGGATATGTTCTGCGCAGCGCTTGAAAAACAGGGACTGCGAGCAGTCCGCTTCCATGGCTTTGTGTGCCAAGCTCGGTGTCGTCCGTTCCGAATGGACATTCATCGGCTGCATGGACCCTGGCGTGTTCAAACAAGGATCCATGACGCGATAATCGAGGCGGACAAGCGTTCACACGGCCAACCTACCGCCCCTCCTCCACCAGACTTTAAGTCTCAGTTGTCAGACGCGACTCGAGCAACTCACCCGTTTCGCGCAGGATCGGACCGGCAATGGTGGAAATCAACGAGTTGATCTGTTTCAGGTCTCGAATGGTATCAAGATGAATTTCGCTGCTTTCGATGCTTTTGACAGCGCGTTCTCTCAACCGTGCAAAATGCTGCTCATTACTTTTCTGTTCCAGCTTACGCATCCGGCTCTTTTCCTCAAACAGCCGCCGTGCCGATGCCGGGTCACCGGAAACCAGCACGTTGAGTGCCAACTGCATGTTGCGCACCACACGCGTGTGCAGCTTGGTCAACTCCAACCAGCCTTCTTTGGAGAATTCCACATTGCGCGTCCGCTTCTTTTCGACATGCGACAGCAGGTTCATCACGATAATGTCGCCCACATGTTCAAGCTTGATGCAAAAATCTGCCAATTGCATGCACTGCCTGGCTTCATCTTCGCTCATCTCACGGCGACTGACCTCCGCCAGGTAGAGCTTGATCGTGGTATGGGCCCGATCAACTTCATCGTCGAGCGCTGACAGACGTTTAATCGCAGGTTTGTCGGCTGTCTCATAGAGTTCAAAAACCTGACGCAGCATGATCTCCACGGTCTCGCTCATACGCAGCACTTCCCGCGTCGCGCTGGCCAACGCCAGAGCAGGCACGTCAATGACTGACCGGTCGAGCGAGGAAGGGTTTTCGCTCAGATCGCCCTCCGAGCCGGCTATCGCCGCCGGTTGCAGACGCTGGCAGAGCGCGGCAACGGGTCCCGCCAGCGGCAAACCGAACAGAAGCAGAAGCGCGTTGAAAGCAAGATGGGCGTTTGCGATCTGCCCACCGGCAGTCTCGCCGAACCACGTGAGCGGAATGTCGACCATTGTCAGCATCGCCACAGCAAAAGCCGCAGCCAGCCCACGCAACATAAGATTGCCGGTCACGATGGGCCGTGTTTCCGGCGCGAGATTCCGTGTCAGGGAGAGGGCAATTGCCGCGCTACCCAGATTAGCGCCGAGCATGAAGACAAGCGCAAGCGGAACCGGAATGACACCCTGCATGGCCATGGCCATCAGCATCAGTACGACGGCAACACTGGAATGTACCATCCAGGTGAACAAAGCGGCCACCAGAAAGGCGATTGCCGGATCGCGGGCAAGAAAAGACAGAAATAGCGGTAAGGATTCACTTTCCCGCAAAGGCACCGAGGCCGTGCCGATCAGGCGTAACGCCAGCAACAGCAGACCCAATCCGACAAGGATACGCCCGGTTTGCCGGACAGTTCTGCTTTCGCTCGCCAGGAAAGAGACAACACCGCCAACCAGGCAGATCGGCGCCAGCCAACTCAAATCAAACGACAAAACGCGCACGACGAGTGCAGAGCCCAGATCTGCGCCGAGCACCATCGCCAGACCGATTGGCAGGCCGATTTTGCCCCCCGCAGCAAATCCGGTGACCAGAAGCGCAACAGCTGCGGAACTTTGCAGCATCACCGCAGCGCCAAAGCCTGTTCCCGCCGCTTTGGCCGGATGTCCCGATGCGCCCTGAAGAACACGTCTCAAGGTAGCGCCATGGGCACGTTCGACACCGGTACGTACCATACGTGTCGCCCATATCAGAAGCGCCACGGCACCGGCAAGATGAAGAAGTATCAGTGATCCACTCATATTATAATTGAAACCCCAAAACTGGTCATCCTGGGCGTTTCGAAAATCCTTTTTTTGTTCTTTCGGCCGTCTTCAAAGTGTGGAGAGTTTTCCACGCGATACAATGCGTCACCGCATCACAATTTTGTTCAGGCCAGTTCAAAAGAGTCGAATGTGCCACCGGCTGACTGTCGTCGCACACCTCGGCACAGCGGACAATAATTGGCAGCAAAGTCAAAAGCTTGAGCCAAATTGTTGTGGCTCAGAACAAACTTGGTGAACCAAGTATGCTGCGATCGGACTCTGCTTCGGATATTCAGCTGAACTCTCCGAAATCAATCCGATTTCATAATGATAGCGCAACAATCTGGCGATATTAGTGGTTTCAGACTCAAATGTCTAAATTCGACAGGTAAATTATTTGCCAGCTAAGGATAAAACAGCGACATTATCCCGGTGTATTCTGATCATGGTTCGATAATTATGTTTTTATAGTCAATTATTTACGGAGTGGTCGAGACACCGTTGTCCTTTCCGGAAGTAGGATCAAATGACACATATACCAACACTTGAAACTGAACGACTGCTTCTACGCCCAGCAACAATCGACGATTGGCCGGATTATGCTGCTTTGATGCAGTCTGAGCGCGCGGATTATATGGGGGGTCCTTTTTCAATTCGGGCCGCGTGGGGGATGTATTGTCACGACGTTGGCCAGTGGGAGCTCTTTGCACACGGAGCCCTCATGCTGGAGGATCGTATAACCGGTGCGTGCATGGGCCAGGTGGGAATTAATCACGGACCACTTTTTCCCGAACACGAACTGGGCTGGTACGTCTATCCCCACGCCGAAGGGAAAGGCTATGCGCACGAAGCAGCGCGCGCCATGCGAGACTGGGCCTTAAAAACACGCAAGCTTGCATCGCTGGTCAGCTACATTGATCCTGACAATGTTCGGTCCGCAAAGCTCGCAGAGCGGCTTGGCGCCCGGCTTGATCAACAAGCACGCCGCGTAGATCCAAGGGATCTGGTGTACAGACATGCGCCATAATGCCGAGGTGCCGAATTAAAACGGCGACTATCGAGTGCCGTCCGGCTATAGCATCAGCATTTAAAACTGACTTTCAGCATTGATATCAAGCTGATTACCAGGATTGTCCGTTGACTATCCTGGCGCTGCGGCCAATGTTCAACGCTTCTATAGCAACCGACCCAATTGGGGGGAGCCACCCATGTCTATTGAACGTTTCAAAACCAACGCCCGTATGAGCCAGATTGTCAAACATAACGGCACGGTTTATCTGGCTGGGCAAGTAGGCACGCTGGACGACAGCGTTGCGGAGCAGACCGCCGAGTGCCTGAGGCAGATCGATGATCTTCTCGAAATGGCAGGATCATCCCGGCAACAGATGCTTCAGGCCGTCATCTGGCTCTCCGACATGTCTTATTTCGCCGAGATGAATGAAGTCTGGGACAAATGGGTACCCGAAGGCCACGCCCCAGCCCGTGCCTGCGGCGAAGCCAAACTCGCCCGCCCCGGATTTTCCGTGGAGATCATCGTGACAGCAGCTTGCTGAGCGGACTACCCAAACGGTCAATGTCGGGTCAGGACCTAACTTAACCCCAGAGCACTTTTGGTCTTTGGCCCAACGATCCCGTCCGGGACGAGACCATTCATTGCCTGAAAATCGATGACGATTCCATGCGTGATGGGTCCAAATTCTCCATCATCCAAAATGTCATATCCCAGTTTGGCCAAGGCTCTCTGCAGCTCGCGAACTTCAGTACCGCGGTCACCAAGAGACAGGTTCGAGGGGGTTGTCGACCGTGTGGCTACATCCGCGCCAAGCGTCCCATCTGCGTGCCACGCGCGAATGGTTTCATCGGCAACCTCAAAATGCATCCCGTCTTCAAAATTACTGAATCCAACGCCCCAATACCAACCGGCATCGTTGAAAAAAGGGGCCATCGCAGCCAATCCAGCCAGAGTCTTTCCATCCCTTTTGCCGCTTCCCAGACCGTCGAGTATGCCGCCAACCCGGATATCTACTGCACATCCCCAGGAGTGATTGCTGAGTTTATTGCTCCCCGCGATTTTCCGAACACAATGCATCCCCGCAGTTTCAAGCGAGGCAATAACATTTGGATGCTCGTTTTTTACAAGTGCCAGAACAGATTTTAGCGATGCAACGGCGGGCTTTATGCCCGTGACTCTGAACGGTCCTACACTCTTTGTTGTCAGCAACGATTTTACAGGGTCGTTCGTTGCGGTCCTGCATTTCCTGTCTACACTATCTCTTGGCATGCCCAACACTTGCAACATGGTACTGTTCTTTGCAGAGGACAGACCATCATTGATGTCGTCAGGAATCGGAATAACTTTTGTGGGATCAACCATGCTTTCCTTCCTCTCCAATTCGACTGTTCTTTGAGCAATACCCCGCGTTCGTCCCGATGGGCGGACAGGCTTCTTCAAGCGCAATTTGCGTATCTCGCGCCCTTCCCGTTCACCGCGCTGGGGGCGAGCAGAGCGTCCCGCTCTTGAGGGCTTTTTCATCACCTTGTCTCCCGGCCAATTATTCGGGAAGTGGTAAGTCGTCGACCATTGCCAGGACTACTTCCCACAATTGTTGGAATTTCCATCCAAAACTGCGGTTCGAAACAGCAATGTCGCGATAAGGTTATTTCTAAGAGATCTGGGATGTTCAATATCCACCTCCCGGAAATTTATTTACAGTAAAATTTAGTGCAAAAAATGCACGTGTATAAATAAATTTTGAAATTAACGCCTATTAATAGTCGTAATTTAAATCGAAAAATAAATTGTTATTTATCACTAGATATTTTTATGTACTGAAATATACTATAATTTTTACATAATTATCGAAAATATAATTAATTATTACAATATTTCTGCTTGTATGAAAAAATTACATAAAAATATTTTTGATTACTCTTATTACTTTACGGCATAAACTATTTTGAGGAGATACACGTGATCTGGGTTCGATAAGCATCCAAATACTCCGGCCGGGTGCTCCCCGTGAAGTCTGAGTTTCCCTCCTCGCTTTTCTGTACCGACTATCATGACAGTTGCCCCTGCCCGTTCCAGTATCGCAATCGTCTTAGGCACAGACCCCTGATTTGAAATTATTTCACGCTTTTGTTTTATCTCACCAGCTGATTGAATGCGGGCTGGACATGCGCATAACACCAGAGAAGTCATGATAGACAGGTTTCCTTCCTTTGCCGGACTGAAGGCTTTTTACGCCGTTGCCGCCACTGGCGGGGTTGTGAAGGCAGCCGAACGGCTGGGCATTTCTCCCTCCGCCGTAAGCCACCAGATCAAGAAATTTGAAGGCGAATTGGGCGTTCGCCTGTTCGACCACAACAAAGGCAAACGCCGACTGACCGCGGATGGTCTGCGTTATTTTCAGGCCGTCGAACAGCCACTCCGTCAAATTCTTGAGGCAACAGAGGGAGTACGTTCCACTCCTGGCCAGCGCAAGGCAAGCATTACACTGACTCCGTCTCTCGCCGTTAACTGGCTGATGCCTAAATTGCGGCAATTCAACCTCCAGCACCCGGACATAGAACTGAACCTGGTGACGACCACGCGTGTGGTCGATCTCGTGCGGGAAAATGTAGATCTCGCTATACGTCGGGGCACGAGCAACTGGCCCGGGTTGAAGTCAGAACTGCTGATGAGCGAAATGCTGGTCCCGGTCATGTCTCCGGATCAGTGGCAGAAAGTGTGTGGACTTGAACCGCTGGACATATTCTCCCAAACGAAAGCACTGGTGAATACCGCCGTCATCAACGAATGGGAAGAGTGGTGCAGGAACGCGGACATCGCGTCTCCCACCCCTTCCCGCCAATTTAAGCTGGGCACCTATGAACTGGCCGTCCAGGCGGCGGTGGACGGACTGGGTATCGCTCTGGGACGCAGACCCATGGTGGATGGGCTTCTGGATAGCGGCGAACTTGTGGCACCCCTGACCGGTCTCGCCAACCTTGAAGTCAATTATTATGTTCTGTGGCCGCAGGAACGCTCACTCACCACCAGTGTACGCACCATTCTGGACTGGCTCCTCTCTCACAAAATATGAATTAAATTCACACATACTGTGAAGCCATTTCAATTTTCTCACTCCACAATCACGCTATCTTAAAGTCGGTAGTTAATT
Source organism: Stappiaceae bacterium (assembly GCA_039976075.1). GTDB lineage: Bacteria > Pseudomonadota > Alphaproteobacteria > Rhizobiales > Stappiaceae > JBDWFY01. The sequence goes on along the minus strand of JBDWFY010000011.1, from coordinate 187,905 downwards.
GGAAAGAAGACCCTTTGCGGTCACACGTTTCCATCTGAATTTGAGAGGCGTAACCTTGAGCGGACCACTAAGCGGAATACGCGTTGTTGATCTATCCACGGTCATTTCCGGGCCCCTGACCACCATGATGCTGGCCGATCAAGGTGCTGAAGTGGTCAAAATCGAATCCCCCAATGGGGGCGACTTCGCTCGTCATGTGGCAACACGCCGGGGTGGGTTTTCCGCCTCCTTCCTCAACAATAACCGCAACAAACGGTCGGTTGTCCTGGATCTCAAAACGCCGGATGGGATCGAAGCCCTGAAAGCGATTGCCAAAACCGCTGATGTCTTTGTGCAGAACTTCAGGCCCGGCGTGGTAGACCGGCTGGGCATTGGCGCTGCGGCACTGCGCGCACTCAATCCCAAACTGATCTATGTGTCCATTGCCGGGTTCGGCTTTGAGGGCCCCCTTGCCGATAAGCCGGTTTATGACCCATTGATCCAGGCCATTTCCGCGCTGACGACCGTACAGGCAGGATCCAATGAAGAACGCCCGCGCCTGGTCCGTACCATTCTCCCGGACAAACTGACCGGGTTCCAGACCGCACAGGCCGTTACATCGGCGCTGTTTGAACGCGAGCGATCCGGTCTGGGCCAGGAAGTGACGGTTTCGATGCTGGATACAGTCGTTTCGTTCCTGTGGAGTTCGGACATGAACGGGCACACATTTGTTGGTGATGAACTCGAACGGGAAGAGGCCCAATCCTTTATCGACCTGATCTACAAGGTTGCAGACGGTTATGTCAGTGTTGCCGTGATGCAGGACAAACACTGGCGAGACTTTGCCAACGCGATTGACCGGGCAGATCTGCTCAGTGACCCGCGTTTTCTCAGCGCTGAGCTGCGCGAAATTAATCGCGACGCCCGTCTCCAGGCCACACAAGATGCGCTAACGCCCTTTAGCGTGGCTGAGGTCGTTGAGCGCATGGAAAAAGCCGACGTGCCTTGTGCAAGGGTCCTCACCCGAAGGGAAATGCGCCAGCACCCTCAAGTCGTCGCCAACCGTACCATTGTTGAAACTGATCATCCTGTGGCCGGTCGCCTGAGACAGGCCCGTCACGCCGCCGTTTTCTCCCGAACACCCACCTCCATTCGTCGCGGCGCGCCGGAGCTTGGGGAACATACACGCGAAGTTCTGAGTGAAATCGGGTTCAGCACAGACAAGATCGAAGCACTTGCCCCGAACAAGGAAAAAATCGGAAATATCGATCCCGTGCCGGAGGCACAACGGGCATGATCGACTTCTATTATTCGCCGACACCCAATGGCTGGAAAATAGCGATCATGCTGGCAGAAACCGGGCTGCCTCACCGCACTATTTTGATGCGCCTCACCGATGGCGATCAGTTGACACCTGAGTTCCGACGCATAAATCCCAATGCCAAAATTCCGACCATTGTCGATCATGATGGTGCAAACGGACCCGAAGCAATATTCGAAAGCGGCGCTATCTTGCTATATCTGGCGGATAAGGCGGGCCGGTTCGTGCCGACCGACCCGATGGAATGGAGGGAGGCATTACAGTGGTTATTCTGGCAGGCAGGCAATCAGGGACCCATGGCTGGCCAGTTGAGTCATTTTGTCAATTATGCACCTGCGGACCAATGCTATTCCCATAAGCGCTATCGGGGCGAATTTGAGCGTAACCTGGCAGTTCTGGAAAATCGCCTCAAGGGGCGCGATTATATTATGGGCGACTATTCTATCGTCGATATGATGGCTTTTCCCTGGGTGTTCATTTCCAAAGCGCTCGGTGTCCTGCTGGATCCCTACCCCAACATCATCGCCTGGCGCCAGCGCATGAAAGACCGCCCTGCTGTGCGCACAGCCATCGACCTTCATAAAGACGCGCAATTTTCCGGTTCCGCCTCGGCGGAGAACAATTCTGTGCTTTTCAACCAGTCGGCTGAGCATTTGCAAGCTGAACCGGGATAACGCCGACCGGTAACTGAGGGCAGATAACGAACATTAGATTTAACTCTGGGAGGAAATTGAATATGTCCAAGATCACTGGAAGCTGCCTTTGCGGGTCGGTAAAATATTCCACCGATGCCGATCCTGCGATGATTGCCGTCTGCCACTGTCCTGATTGCCAGAAACAGACCGGCACGGCTTTTTCAGTCAACGTTCTGGTACCCAATGATCAGATTGAAATGTCTGGAAATTCATTGACCCAGTATGTGGTGAAGGGTGCTTCCGGTGAAGAAGTGACCCGCAACTTCTGTAACAAATGTGGTTCGCCTCTCTCAACTTATATGCCGGCCTTCAGCCATCTGGCGGCGCTAAAAGCAGGAACCATGGATGATAATAGCTGGGTTGAACCGGGTATTCAGATATGGTGTGAGAATGCCCAGGACTGGGGTGTATTGAACGATGAGATTCAGAAAACCCCAAAAAATCCCGGCTGACATGAGCGGCATATTCCGAACAAGCTGAACCGCGTTTTTCAATCGGGTATGCGCAGAAACGATAACCTGGAGTATTTCAGGCGATCCACTGATTGCGAGAATTTCTCCAGGTTGTGAATTCATAATCAGCGCACAGTTCATGAGTCGATTTTGAGATCACACTCTTGATAAGGTGATGAAGTGAAGATTGCAGTCATTCAGGCCGCTCCGGTGTTTCTTGATGTCAATCAGACAACCGAAAAGGCAATCAGTCTTCTGCAGGAGGCAGCGGCCACCGGTGCCCACCTGTGCGTCTTCCCCGAAGTTTTTCTGTCCGGCTATCCCATCTGGCTTCGGGCACCCGCCGTTGCAACGAATGATGCTTTGCTCAAGAAAGGCCACATCGCCTATCTGAAATCGGCCATTACCGCAGACGGTCCGGAACTGTCAGCCATCGCGACTGAAGCAAACAAGCTCGGCGTCTTCGTCTATGTCGGATTTGTTGAGCGCAATGGTTCGGGCGGCTCCGTTTATGCATCTCTGGCGGTCATACATCCTGACCATGGTGTGATCACCGTTCATCGTAAAATGAAGCCAACCTTTTATGAGCGGTTGATCTGGAGCGACGGTGACGGTCATGGATTGCAGGTTCACCAGTGTCAGGACATCAAAGTTGGCGCACTGAACTGCTACGAGAACTGGTTGCCCTTGGCGCGGCAGGCTCTTTATGCGCAGGGAGAACAGCTGCATATCGCCACCTGGCCCGGCGACCTGGATGTGACGGAGGATGTTTCACGGTTCATTGCCATGGAAGGCCGAGTGTACGTCGCCTCGGCCTCAGGTCTGCTTCGGGCCAGCGATATCCCACAGAGTTTCCCCCTTCACCGGGAAGTCACCGAAGGACGGGATGTCATCAACAATGGCGGCTCGATGATTGTGGACCCAGGCGGAAAAATTATCGCCGGACCAGTCGTCGACGAGGAAACGATCCTTACCGCGGACATCGATCTGGATCGGGTCCTTGAAGAACATCTGAAGCTCGACCCCGCAGGCCACTATAACCGCGGCGACGTTCTCCAACTCACGGTCAACCGGAAGCGGCTTGACACAGCAGATTGAACGGACGGCAGACGGATACTCACAGCAGCACGCTCTGTTTGATTGGCAGCAGCGCTGCGCCGAAGGTGGCGGCATCTCCTTCTATCGATGAATTTAACAGCACCGGTCTGACCGGCTCGCTTACGCTGGGCTCGACTGCGGGAAATGGGTCTGCGGCCGCGATCAGAATATCCTGAAGTGCAACCGGTGCCTCACCGCCAAAAACAATTGCCGACGGATCGGTGGTCGCCGAAAGGGCACGTATGGCAAGATTGAGACTGGGTGTCACCTCTTCAACCCATTCTCGGACGCCCGGCCAGTCCGGATCAAACCGCTGGTTTAATTCCCGGATCGAGGAAACGTTGTTCCCCCTTGCGTTGAGGCGCTTGAGCAGTTCGCCCAGGGCTGGCCGACTGGTTTTCTCGTTTGTCTTGAAAAGAAAACCGATTTCCCCCGCATTGTTGTGCGTGCCGGTCAGTGGTTTGCCATCGATAATGATGCCGCTGCCGAATCCGAAATTGAAAGACAGATAGGAAAATGAACTGTGGTTCCGGCCCGCACCGACAAGGGATTCGGCAATCGCACCTGCAGTCGCATTGTTTTCAATCCACACCGGAAACCCGAGGCTCTCCATCAGCGGTTGGAGAAGCGGCATCTCCGACCATTCCCGCAATGGCGGCGGCGTGCTGAACATATCGGGTGCACTGAGACGAAAGCCGGTGATTGCGAATCCGAAGCCCAGCACATTGTCCCTGCCGATACGATACTTGATGGAAAGGTCGTCAGCGGCCCTTCTGATGGCCTTAAGCGCCTTGCCCCTGTCTGAGGGATCTGTTTCTACAAATACGCACTCCAGTTCTTCGCAGCCAAGATTCACCAATGACAGTCGGATTGCATCTGTATTGAGGGAGATGCCAAAGGCGTACCCGGCTTCATGGTTGACTGTCAATTTAGGGCTGGGTTGACCGGGTCCGGTGATAGAGGCTTCACCGACCTGCACCAATTCGCGTGATATCAAAGAGTGCACAAGACGATTGACGGATTGCTGCTTCCAATCTGTGTGATTCGTCAAAGATGAACGTGATATCCCGGGATTGCGGTGAATGATATCAAGTATCGTCCGTTCATTTTCCGTGGCCACCCGCCCTTTTTCGTCACGCATATCTTCCTGCCGAATCTCTTGTGCTCATGTGGAGCCACAGCCCCAATCTTTAGCCCGCTGCGGAGAGGAAGTTAACTCCCTAAAATCATGCAACTTTCCAAAATAAAAGTCTTGATCTACCCGCCTGCGCCGTTCGAATTTTCCGAAGCCTATTGATACTACACTCTAAGTGTCATATAAACTACACATCAAGTGTATAATTAATGCCGCCAGAGATCGGAAACCTCAACGGGAAAACCGGCACGGCAAATGGGGGGACAAATTGGCCAATATCGTGCTGAGCGACGTCACCAAAAAATTTGGGGCATTTACTGCTGTTGATCGGGTTTCCGCTCAAATTTCAGATGGCGAATTTGTCACTCTGCTTGGCCCGTCCGGGTGTGGCAAAACGACGTTGCTGAACCTGATTTCCGGCTTTCTGGAACCCGATGGCGGGACCATTTCCATCGGTGAAGATGACGTTTCAGCCCTGCCTCCGGAAAAGCGTGACACGGCCATGTGCTTTCAGTCCTACGCTCTGTTTCCTCATCTTTCGGTACATCAGAACATAGCGTTCGGCCTTAAGCAGAAAGGATGGAAGCGCTCAGACGTCGATCAGCGCGTTCAGGAGCTTGGCGGACAGCTGGACTTGACGGCCAACTTTCCGAAATTACCCAATCAGCTCTCCGGCGGACAGCAGCAGCGCGTGGCACTGGGCCGGGCCCTCGCCGTCCGTCCCGGCGTAATTCTGTTTGACGAGCCTTTGTCCAATCTGGATGCGAAATTGCGCGAAAGCGTTCGTTTTGAAATCCGTAAAATCCAGTCCGAAGCCAAACTGACGGCGATCTATGTAACGCACGATCAGTCTGAGGCGTTGGCCATGTCGGATCGGATTTTTGTGCTCAATGCGGGCCGTATCGAACAGGCCGGCAACCCGCACGAAATCTATAACGCACCGGCAACCCGCTTCGTGGCCGACTTCATCGGGGCGGCGAACCTGATCGAGGGAGAAGTGGTTGGCGAAGAAAGCGCCGGACGATGGCTCTTTGATACACCCATCGGTCGGCTTTGCGTTGAATGCGGTGCGGCGCCAAGTGCCAAACGACACCATATCTGTTGGCGACCGGAGGACGCCCTCGTTGAGGGTGACACCAGCAACAACGCCAACCGTCTGGACGGTGCCGTCGGTGCGACGGCATTTCAGGGGGCCTATACGGACGTCTTTGTCACGATCAATGGCATATCCCAGCGTCTCCATGTTGGTGGCGCTTTTGCGGCGAGCGGTTCCGGCAAAGGCGATGGCACGCTGACCTTCCGTATTCCGGAAACGAAAATCCATGTGCTGGAGCCGGTCGCATGACAGCGAGAAACTGGCTGAAAATCGGTCTTCTCCTGCTGCCGGGCATTGGCCTTATCCTGTTTTTTATCGGCGCCGTTATTTACATGGCATTTGTCCAGTCGTTCGGTCTGTACAATCTGGCTGGCGAGAGCGAGTTTTCGCTAACGTTCTGGACAAAGATCATCGCCAGAAAGGCCTATTTCCGATCTGTTGGCTACTCGCTCTATATTGGATCCGTCAGCGCCATAGTCTCCGTCGCTCTCGCCTACCCGCTGGCGCTGTGGTTGAGAAAACCGTTCACAGGATCGCTGGCCGTCAGCGCCATGTTGAAAGCACCACTTCTCGTTCACGGCCTCGTCGCGGCCTTCCTCTTCATCAACATCATTGCCTATCATGGCATCATAAACCAGGCGATGCAGGGACTTGGTCTGTGGGATGAACCCAGACGCCTGCAAAATGACAATTACGGCTTCGGGGTTCTGCTGCTTCAAATCTGGAAGAACATGCCCTTCGCCCTCCTGTTGCTGACTGGAGCAGTTCAGTCAATCAGTGATGACATCCTCAATGCCGGTCGGGATCTTGGCGCAGGCAACTTTGATCGATTCCGGAAGATCATTGCGCCGCTGAGCGTCTCCGCCATGCAGGCGGCCCTTGTCATCATCTTCATAGGTGCCCTGGCTGACTTTTCGTTTCAGACCATTGCCGGTCCGACAAACCGGCAGTCCCTAGCGCAATACATGACCTTTTTCAGCAGCAAAGGCCGATGGAACGAAGCCGCTGTTGTCGGTGTAACCCTGATGGTTCTTTCGTTGACCGGAGCAGGAATACTCACCGTCGCAGCACGGCTGCTCTTTGGCGGGAGGCGATGATGTCAACTGCAATTCTGAACCGGATTCTGCTGATCACACTGCTTGCCGTATGCGCTATCTGGCTCATTGTGCCCTTCACGATGGCTGTCTTGTGGTCGCTGGTCGATCCGTCTGAACCCTGGACTGCCGATCGTCTGTTGCCACCGGTCATGTCGTTTTACCGCTGGACGAACATGTGGGAAAATTCCTCTCTCCAGCGCGCGCTGTTGAATTCTTACACATTGGCCCCCTCAGCAGCGATCATCACTCTGTTGCTGTCGCTACCAACAGCCTATGCGCTGGGCCGGCTCAATTTTCCAGGTCGGGCGGCGATGAAGATGGTCGCGCTGTTGCCGCTCGTTGTGCCACCCTTTGTCACTTCAATCTTTTTCTCATCGCTGCTGTTTCAGCTCGGACTCACCGGATCTCGTTTTGCGGCAATCCTGTTGGCGCACTCAGTGCTGTTCCTGCCCTTTGCCATCCGGATCATGACAGTCTCCTTTGAACAGGTTCGCGTGGACCACATCAACGCAGCAAGGGATCTGGGCGCGCCCACCCTCGCGCGGTGGCGCGTTGCCTATCTGCCCGCGCTCAAGCCAGGGATACTGGCCTCGCTGCTTATCATCTTCATTCAATCGATTGAGGAATTCGCCATCGCCTTCATCGTTGGTATTCCGGATTTCGTAACCATTCCAACATTGCTGTACGCATCCATGGGCCAGGATTTTGTGCGCCCCAACGCAGCGGTGTTGTCCCTCATTCTCGTCGTCCCCAACGTCATTCTCATGCTCTTTCTCGAGCGGCTTCTGAAGTCGGCCAATCCGGCCATGAGTTCAGGCAAAGGTTAGGCGTGAATGGTTCTCATCAGCAAAGGAGATAGACCCGTGATCGGAAAATTCGTATCCAGCATTGCCGCGCTCGCCATTTCAGCAACCGGTGCTTTCGCCGACGACCTGTCCCAAAAATCCTGGGACGAGATCGTCGCCCAGGCCAAGAATGAAGGGGAACTCACCTGGACTGTCTGGTACCTCACCGATGATCTCAGGGCTGCCGTGAAACCGTTCGAAGAGGAATACGGTATCAAGGTCAACATTCCCGATGGCACCGTCGATGCCAACCGGAACAAACTTCTGGCCGAGGCAAGCCGCGAAACCGGCGATTTTGATGTCTTTGCCCTTGGATTCAACGACTTTGACGCCCTTGACGTGGAGAAACTTTTTGTGCCGTTGAGCGCTCTACCGGAGGATGGCGACCGTGTGACGACATTAGCCGGTACCGACGGCAAAGGTCATATTGTTGCTTATTGGGGCAATCAGACCGGCGTTTCCTATGATCCGGCCAAAATTTCCGAAGCGGACCTGCCCCAGTCGCCGGCTGAGTTTGAAGCCTTCTGGGTCGCCAACCCGGGAAAATTCGGTTTCAATTATGAAAAAGGCGGATCCGGGCCTTCCTTTTATCAAAACACAATCCGCACCATCACCGGAGTGGACCTGGCTGACGGCAGCGATAGTGCGGAACGGCTGGCAGCCCTCGAGCCCGGTCTGGAGTTCTTCCGCAAAAATGGTGAGAACTATGTTGTGACCGCCTCCAACGCAGACTCCATCACCCGGGTCAGTGACGGCGAGCTCTGGATGGCACCCGGCTGGGAAGATCATGTCGCCGGTCTGCAAAAACGCGGCGAGATTCGCAAGGACATCAAGTTCTATGTTCCCTCCATGGGCATGAATGGTGGTGGCAATGGCGTAGCCATTCCCGCAAATGCCCCCCATCCCGCCGCCGCTCTGGTGTTCATCAACTGGCTGACATCCGCTGACGTCCAAACCGGTTTCAACGAGAATTTCGGCACCGCACCCATGCACGCGAAAGCCGACGATTCAAACGCGCTCGTGCCAAACGATCAGCGGGCCTACACCCGGCCCTGGGGTGCAGAGCCGTTCCGCTCCAAGCTTGATGAGGCTTTCATCGAGAACGTGATCCAGGAACGCTAATTCTCCCCCTGGACACGAAAGGCCGATCCCGCGACAGACATCCCAGAATCGTCTCGGGGTCGGTCCTTAGTTGAATTTATTGAAAGAAAACAATGTCTCTGCAATCTCCAATCATTGACGCACAACTGATCCTTCACAGAGGTGCCTCTGCATACGCCCCTGAAAACACGCTTGAAGCCCTCCACCTGGCCGCCGATATGGGAGCCAAATGGGTTGAAACCGATGTGCGCATCATCGCAGGCGACGCTCTCATCATGATGCACGACGATGAAGTGAACCGGACGACGGACGGCACCGGCATGGCGGCTCACTTCACGCTGGAAGAGATGAAGGCACTGGATGCAGGCGGCTGGTTTTCAGCCGAGTACAAAGACTGCCGGGTCCCTACCCTGAAAGAATATCTGGACGTGGCACAAGTCAGACATCTTGGCGTTGTGCTTGAGCTGAAAGCTGTAGCGGGATGGGAAGAAAATTACGCCCACCTCGTCTGCAGGGAAATTGAGGACAGCTGGAAAGTCGATCCCCAGCGCCTTGTTATCTCGAGTTTTTCCGAACGGTGCCTCAAGATCGCGGCGAAGGAACTGCCCCACTATCCGCGCTGCCTCGCCCTCACCGGTTTGCCGGACGATGCCGACGAACGGCTTCGAGAGATGGACTGCGACATGATACACATGCAGCACAGCTTTGCCCGAAACAACGAACTGACCCGGCTCAACACGGATAACATCGAGTTCGCCGTCGCAACAGTGAACGACACTGAACGCGCGAAGTACTTTCTGGAAAATGGCGCCTCGAGCGTGCTGACCGACAAACCTGATCTGTTTGGTCCCAACGGTGCGGGCACTGCGCCGTAACAGAGTGAGCCAGACGTCCTTTTTCGGGAAGTTTTTCCTTCCAGCGGATTGTCACCGAAGACCGAGACAACATCAACAATGACTGCAGGGTGATTATCGCCCCAGCGGCAAAATCATTGCGAGACCAGTCGGCAATGAAGTTGCAATCTATTGAAACGGTAACCTGATCAAGTTACCAGTGATTGGATTGCACTGCCTCCAATCCTGAAGGGTTTCGTATCGATGCTGAGTTATGATGGCGCTCGTTTTGACTATGAGCCATTTCCGGTTTGCTATGTGAAAGACGTACTTGGACCAGACGTTTATCGAAGACTTGTAGAAACGTACCCCGATAAGGAAATTTTCGAATACAAACCGAATCTTGGACACAAGTACTCTCTTTCCGAAGTGAACAATCCTGAGAATTATCTGAAGTTCTTGTCTGAGGCGTCGGAATGGCGTGCGTTTTACGATCACGTCAAGTCGAATGAGTTCGTGGCGAATGTATTGTCAATGCTCATCGATAACCACGTGGATCTTGGCCTTCGTCGAACGCGCGTGGTTTCAGGGAGAGCTTCGCGAAAGGCGAGCCTGTTGAGTCGATTGAGGCGGCAGACAGAACTAAGTGCGCGCTTTGAATTTTCCATGATGCCCGCTGATGGTGGCCAGATCTTGCCGCACACCGATGCGCCAAACAAGTTGATCACCCTGGTTATCTCGATGATGGAACCCGGTGAATGGAACATGGACTGGGGAGGAGGCACCTCAATCTGTCTGCCAAAAGACAGAACCAGGGTTTTCAATCATCTCAATAAAGCGATGCCCTTTGATGCGGTCGAGACCCTTAAAACCTTTCCTTTCGAGCCAAACCAGTGCGTGTTGTTCGTAAAAACCTACAATTCCTGGCATCACGTGGCACCGATGACCGGACCGGACGGCAATGCATTACGTAAGACATTGACGATCAATATTGAAAGCAAAGTGTAGCGACGCGTTTTTAAAGAACACCATGCGCACTATCAGTGGCTTTCGAGGCTAATTCGATCCGCTCGAAGCCGCTGGCACACCATACGTATTCCCGTTTACATCATGTTGCATTGTTTCCTGTATAATATCGCACAGGGTTTCGCCTGAGATAGTTAGGGACGGCAATGCACACGATACTTGTACCGGTCGATGGATCTGTCCATGCGCTCAAGGCGTTAACAATTGCGTGCGACCTCGCCCAGAAATATGACGGACAGATCGCTTTGCTGCATATTCTTGCCGAGGGAAAAACGGCGAAGGACCTGATTGACCTTGCTGCCGCCAATACATTCGGTCCAAAGCTGACAGGCCTCCTAAAAAAAGCGGAAGAAAAAGCACTTGGACCCGTGCCCGAACAGGTTCTCAGGATTGTCGGTGATAAAATCCTGGAGCAAGCCCAGAGCAAAGTTGAACGGCAAAAGCTCGAAGTAAAAGTGCTCGATATGAAATCGGGTGATCCGGCCAGTGCAATTCTAACTGCTCAAAAATCAACCGGTGCCAACACCATCGTCATGGGCTGCCGCGGCATCGCCAGCACGGATAATGCATCTTCAAATGGAGGCAAGTCCTTCGGCAGCGTCTCCCAGCGCGTGTTCGAGAGAGCGCCCTGCACCTGCCTTTCGGTTAAGTGATCGGATTGGGGTTTGAGACTTTGTCGGTCCAAAGCGTGGATTCTACAGACATGTCGTCCCCGAGCTGCGAGCGATGGATTTGCCGATATCCACCTGTACAAAACTATCGCAAACAACAAGCGAATAAAAAACGGTTAGCGCGTCAGTGGATGTTTCACGATCGCTGATGGTTCAACATGCCACAGGCCGTCGTTTTGTCGCGTATCCTTGCCGCAAGGGTGATCCAACCTTGCCGAATTTCTCTGATCGTCGAGTGGACCTGTCTTAGATGACACAACTTTCAAGGATGCGTCCTTCGAAGGCGTCGGCCAGGCCTGCATCACTGAGCCGCGGACCAGCGTTGCAGACCAGCGAGGCGCCAAACAGCGCTTTAAATACCAGGTAAGGTGGCTGCCAGTCGACAAGTTCGTCCATGGCTTTCCGGACCGCATTCATTTCATCAGCAACTGTCTTGAGAGGCTTGTCGCTTATCAGGCCCGCGAAGGGAAGTGCAAGCATGGCAACTATTTGTCCCGCCGCTGCGACAGCAAGTCCACCGTGAGCGTCCCGAACGGCATTGGCTGCTACAGCCATATCTTTAGGCTCACGGCCAAAGACTGTGAGGTTGTGACTGTCGTGCGAGACCGTCGTTGCAAACGCGCCCTGCCACGTGCCCCAGTTTTCCAAAAACGCCACCCGTGTGGGTGTCTTGCGATCATAGCGGTTGCACACGGCCATGCGGATCATGTCGTCGGGCAGCACCAGCTTGCCCTCGTGGATTGCCACATTGCGCTCACCCCACTCGGGAAAGCGCGGCTTTGATAGGGTGGCAATCCGCGCCTTTGTCCCCTCCGCCGCCACCTCGAAATCATCTGGTGTAAATTTTGCCGTTTTAACGGTTTGGCGCAGCGACGGCGGACAGGCAAGCGGCAGCACAGCCTCGAGAAGCGTTCCGTTCCTGGCTGCAACATGACCGTCGACGATCACCGCCGTTGTCCGAACGCGTTCAAGGTCCGATACAAACGCCAGGTCGGCCCGTTTTCCCGGCGCAACAAGCCCAAGGTCGGGTCGCCCGATCCTGCCCGCTGCATTCAATGTTGCCGCTCGATAGACCCAGGCTGGTGGCATCCCATTGGCGATCAACACGCGCATCACATGGTCAAGACCGCCTTTTTCCAGCAGATCGTCGGGGAACACATCGTCTGTGCACAGGGTTACTGTTTGCGGCAGGTGACCCAGAGCGACCAATGTCTTTGCGAACTCCGGCAGCAGGTGTTCGTGGGACCCGCGCAATTCGATCGTAAACCCGGCTTCAAGTTTGGCCATAAGATCTGCGGCGGAAGTCAATTCATGATCCGTCTCGATTCCGGCGGCGGCATAGGCGGCCAGATCATCATCCGTCAGGCCGCGTCCGTGGCCGCATACTCTTTTGCCACTCGCAAGCCCTGCGTTCACAATGCCCGTGACACGCGGATCGCCATTAAGAAGCGGCTGCATGGTCATGAGTTCCGCCGCGCCATGAAAGTCAACGCGAGCTAGCAGATCAGCGATTGTATCCGGACCGAAGTCGCCGCCGCAGAATTCATAGCCCGGTGCCGACGGCACACAGGTAGGAACAAGTGGAAGCAGACGCATTATCACGTCACGCGAGGCGTCGGCGGCATAGTTTACACCTTCCAGCGCGGCAACATTTGCCAGTTCATGCGGATCCCACAGTGCAGTGGTTACCCCCCGAGGAACAACAGCGGCCGCATATTCCGCCGGTGTTATCATCGAACTTTCAATATGCATATGCGTGTCAATGAACCCCGGCAACGCCCACGCACCCTTTGCATCCAGTCGTTGCTCGGCGCTTCGTTCGGAATCGCGGTCGTGGACGCTGGCAATGAGCGAGCCGACAATCCCGATATCGGCTTGCCGCTCACGTCCGGTGGTCATGTCAAGCACCAGTGTATTTTCGATCAGTACATCAAACGGGCGGAGGCCACGGGCGGCCATGACGGCATTTACGCGAAGATCCGGTTCAAACCGTTGCTCATCAGCTGACATCGATGGCATCCTTTGCAAGAGCTTTGAGGCAGATCCCGGCGATATCTGTCGTGAAATCAGTCGCAAGGCGTGTCTTGCCTCCGGCTGCGGGGAAAAAACGTGTTGCGCCGTAACTATCATCCTGCACGACTGACACCTCCATCTCGCGCCGATTGAAGTTAAACGATTCCGGACGGAGGGCGGCCAGTGCTGCCACCGGATCGTAAATTGCCATGCCCGGACGCCCTCGGCTCAGACCGATATCCAGATATCCGCCGAGAAGATCTGCCGTGAGAGCGTCCATCGAAAGCACATCAGCAGGTCCAAACGTCACCCTTCGGCAAAGCGTCAGGTCGACGACATCCAGAGGTAGATTTGCATCTGCGACCACAGCCACAGCCTCCGGATCGGCCAGCGCGTTGAACTCCGCCGCAGGGGATTGATTGCCCGGTCCGGTGCTGCCGCCCATCCAGACCAGGCGTGTGATTTTAGCAGCGCTGTCCGGTGCCTGTTTCAGCAAGGTGGCGATGTTGGTTAGGGGTCCCAATGCAAGCACATCGCGACGTTGGCCGGGTTCGCCACTGTCGAGCCAGCGTACCAGCGCAGGCACCGCTGCCTCCGGAGAGATGGAAACCGTCGGCTCAGGCAGAAACCGGCCTCGGCTCCGCATTCCCCTGGGTCCCAAAATCCGTTCCGCGGTTTCCTGCTCCCGAATGAGCGGACGGTCGGCGCCGGAATGGATCGGCACATCGATCCCATAGGCTTGCTGTGCACCAAGCGCGTTCGAAATCACGCGTGGGAGCGGAGCATTACCCGCAACAAGGGAAATACCCGCGATCGTTGCACCCAGCCGCCGAAGCAACAAAAGCGCCCATAGATCATCGAACCCGTAATCTGTATCGACCCAGAACACGCTCATGCTGTCAGCGATCGCACTGTCTCCCTGGGTAAGTCAAAAGCAACGCTCTCACCAATCGGAAATTCGGATGTTTCTATTGGTGCGTCTGCCTTGATCGGACCGAGCGCACTGTCCAGGACATATTCCCGGTGCGCCCCGGCAAAGCTGCTGGCCAAAACCTGCCCTTTGTGGGGTCCCTTCCCTACCGGAACACTGGCCGGTCGCCAGGCAAGTATCGGCGCTTTAGTGTCAAATCCCAAAGGCAGACGCCCAGCCTTGGAAACAAGCTCTCCCCCCTCGACGTGAAAGATGTTCTCAAAGCCCATGAAATCGGCGGCGAACGCGGTTGCCGGCTGTGCGTATAGTTCGTTCGGAGTGCCCAACTGTTCGATTTTTCCGTCCTTCATCAAGACGACCCTGTCGGCAAGGGCCAGAGCTTCGGCTTGGTCATGGGTGACGAAGACCATGGTTACGCCCGTGTCTTTCTGGACCCGCTGCAATTCAGTTCGCATCTCCAATCGCAAGCGCGCGTCAAGATTTGAAAGCGGCTCGTCCAGCAGCAGAACCTTGGGCTCCATGACCAGCGATCGTGCCAATGCCAGTCGCTGCTGCTGCCCGCCGGACATCTCTGCCGGCTTACGGGTTTCGAACCCGGTTAGTCCGACCGTAGCGATTCCGGCTTGCGTGCGGGCCCGTATTTCTTCTTCGGGCATGCGCTTCAATCGCAGGCCAAACGCGACGTTTTCAAAAGCGCTTAGGTGCGGAAACAGTGCATAGGATTGAAATACGAGTCCAATCCCACGCTTGTTGGCGGCCAGGCGCGTCACGTCGCGTCCATCTATTTCCACCTTCCCGGAAGCGGGTGTCAAAAGCCCTGCTATGGCGCGCATGGTCGTTGTCTTGCCACATCCTGATGGACCGAGAAGTGCAATCAGTTCACCTTCGACGATTTCGAGGTCGAGATCGGGCACAGCAACCGTTTTACCATAGGAAAGCGTCAGGTTGGACAGACGGACGATCGCATCAGACATAACGAGAAAACCCCAATAGACGTTCGGCGACAAAGACAATGGCGAGGGACATGAAAGCAAGCAGGGCGGACAGAGCCGCGACCGACGGATCGTATGTGATCTCCATATAGGCCAGCATGTCGATGGGCAGGGTCTTTACGCCCGGCCCGGAAAGGAAGAGAGAGACCGGCACCTGATTGAAGCTGGTGACAAATCCAAGGATGAAGGCGGCCAGCACGCCCCCGCGGATATTTGGCAGCACGACCTTGACAAAGGCCTGGAACCGGGTGCACCCCAAAAGCACCGCCGCTTCTTCCATATCTGCCCGCAGGTTGTTAAGGCTTGAGGAAACCACCCGCACAGCATAAGGCAGGACCAGAGCGGTATGTGCCATGAACAAGGCCATCGTGACGGTAAAATCGAGCGGCACCACGAGGTAGCGCAGCAGGGCCAATCCGACGATAATACCCGGCACGATGATCGGGGCTGCGACGATGGTCCGAATGGTTTCATCACCCGGGAGGTTGTACCGGTTCAGCGCATACGCTGCGGGGATACCCAGCAGTAAAGCGGCAAGAGTGCCGAAGATCGCCAGAAACATCGACAGCATGAAACTGTCGCGGAAGCTCTCAATAGTAAAGACCTTCAGATACCATTTCAGGGACAGCCCGTCCGGTGGGAACGCCAGGGACTCTCCTGCCGATGCTCCGGCCAGAATGATGATGATGAATGGCCCAATCAGGAAAGTCAGCGTCAGACCAAGGATAATCCATGTCGAAAGATTTTTCATGGGACTATTTCCTTGCCGTAGCGATGTGCTTCAGAAGCAAGTTGGCCGAAAAAGACATAACAATCAGGATCATGGCGATGACACTGGCTGAGACGAAATCATTGGCGACGTTCACACGCTGATAGAGCAGCGTTTCCAGCATCAGGACTTTCGAGCCCCCAAGAATCGCGGGAGTGATGTAGGCCGTCAAAGCGCCGGTAAAGACAAGCGTTCCGCCGACCACAAGACCTTCCTTGGTGAGCGGCAAAATGACCTTGAAAAACACCTGCAGCCAATTCGCGCCCAGAACGCGGGCTGCCGGGATGACATCACGGGGAATGTTCTCCATCGCAGAAACCAGCGAGATTATCATCAGGGGCATGAACAATTGAAGGAGGCCGAGAAACACCGCTGTCTCCGTGAACAGAAGTCGTATTGGCGTTTCTGATAATCCAAGACCCGTGATCGTGTCGTTCACAATCCCGGTGCGGCCAAGAATGACAATCCAGGCATAGGTTCGTGCCACCGGCGAGATCATCAGTGGCAACACCACCAAACCAAACACCCGGCCGCGCGCTGAAGGATTAAGGTTCACAATGCAAAATGCAGCCGCATACCCGATCACGGCGGCTGTCCCGGCCACTAAAACACCCAGCTTCAGCGTCCGGAAGAAGACTGTCTGGTTCAGCGGTTTGGAAAAAAAGTCGACATAGCCGCGAAGGGACCAACCTGTGTCCGTTTGAAAGGCTTCTGAGAGCAAGATCCCAACGGGAACAAGAAACAGGAGCAGCGCAAATATGGCCGCTGGTAATGCAAGCGCCAGCCCTTCCCGGGTATTGAGAAACATGTGTCTGGTCCGATCTCGAATGGGCGTGCCGGGCGACCCGAAGGTCGCCCGGAGCGGATTACTTGATGACTTCAGTATTCCACTGTTCGACCCACGCCTCGCGGTTGTCGATGATTTCCGCCGGATCCAGAATGTTCAGCGAATTGATCAGTTCGGCACCGTAGGTGAGATTGTCGGCAACCTCTTGGCTGACCACAACTTCAGTATTGGCCGGACTATCAATCAACGCCTCTGCCACCCGTGTCTGGACTTCCGTCGACAACCAGTAATTCATGAACTGATAGGCCAGTTCCTCGTTTCCGTTCCCTTTCGTCATGATCATGACGTTCATGCCACCGGCCTGACCTTCAGCGGGTTCCGCCCACGCAAACGGCAGCGGTGAGCTCTTGAAACGGCTCCAGGCAAAGCGACCGACCGGGGCCGCGATCACTTCTTCCTGATTCATGAGCTGGGCAAGCTCGGATGAGCGGGAATAGAATGTGACGATATCGTCGGCGTGTTTCCCGATATCTGAAATGACACTGGAGTAATCGCCAGTATCGTTTCCGGATGCCTTGGCCAGCATCATCAATGTCAACGGTCCCTGGGTGCCGGTGATGTTCGGCAACGAGACCCGGCCTGCTACCTTTTCTCCCAAAAGATCCGCCCAGCTTCCGATCTCGACAAGGTCGGTTCTGTAGACGATCGAACTGGCATAGAATGTGTATCCAACGGCCATGTTACCGCCGATTGGATCCTGAGCTGCAGGATAGAGTTTGGCGTGGTTTGACAATTGGGACAGGTCGAGCGGCGCAATGAGATCCTTTCGCGACAAACTCAGCGCATCATGAGAAGAAATCACGGCCATGTCGATAACCGGATCATCGGCATTCGCCTCGATCTTGGCCATGCGTTCTACACTGTTGCCGGTTTCGATCACCAGGTCACAACCGCAGAGTTCCTCGAACGGATCGTAGAGGGCTTCCTTGTATGCGTCCTGAGCGAAGGAATAAACCGAGATGGTCAGTGTCTTGTCTTCAGCCATCGCCGTTCCGGCGACAGCACAGGCGATGACAGCAATTGAAAGTGTGGATTTCATAATGTTTCCTCCTGATTGGCAGTTTGCTTTGGATTTGAAGTGGATTGGCGTGGCTCAAGGCGCATGGGAATTGTCTCTCCTGAAGCAGGTCCCGCTTCACCTGCGATCATCCTAGTGACAATTTCCAGCGCCCGCTCCGTGGTCTGTTTGACGTCCTGGGCGACGGTGGTGAGAGTTGGGTGCATTGCGGTCGCCAGTGGCAGGTCATCAAACCCGGTCAGGCTGACATCACCGGGCACAGACAGCTTCGAGCGGGTTAATTGCGATTGAACTTTAAGCGCCAGAAGATCTGACGTCGTCAGCACAGCGGTTGCCCCGTTCATGATTTCACCAACCAGCGCCGACAACCCTGCTTCGCCCCAAAGCACGCGCGCCTCGACAACATTGTTGAATTCGGCGCTCATGCCGGCGATGCGGTCGCGCTGAACCTCTGAGACCGGATCGCCACCGAGAATTGCGACCTTGCGATGTCCAAGGTCGGTGATGTGCCTCGCCACCAGTCGTCCACCACCCCCGTGGTCGGCGGAAACGTCGTTACGCGGATCCGAAGCCGTGTTTATGATGACCGTGGGCACCGGCTGAAGTTCTGGAGATGTGCCTTTTTGCGGGACGACCAAAAGGCCATCGACCCCCCGGTCTACCAGACGGTGCAGAGCCTGGCTCTGTTCCTCAGCGCTACCTCGGGAATCACCGATTAAAATACCCAGACCACGGCTGTCCGCCGCAATGGAGAGGTGTTGAGCGATGCGAGGGAAAAGTGGATTTGTCAGGTCGGGCATAACCAAACCGAGAATTCCGGTCTGACCGCGTTGCAGCGCTCTGCCTGCAAGGCTGGGGCGATACCCCAGGTCCTTGGCCATGGACTGGATCCGATCCACCATCATCGGGGACACGCGGCCTTTGCCCGTCAAAGCATTCGAAACCGTTGCTGGCGAGACGCCAACTGCTTTCGCTATCTGCTTGATGCTGACCATCGCATTTCCTTTGATTGAACGTTTAATCACACAAACAACGGAGGGTCAAAGGATTTAATTAAATGTTCAAAAAGACATTGATTTTGTCGGGCCTCGGCAGAGGCGGACTATGACAACTGGCGGTATTCAGGAATCTTCGCGGAAATCTTCGGGACCAGTTCCGGTGTCCGTGGGTCCCTGCGGCATGACCGGACCGAGCGACTCCCTGATCTGCAGGCTTGTTTGAAGTTTGATCGACTTTCCGACACTCTTTTTCTCAACCATCTTCACCAACTCACTCGCAGCTTTGCGGCCCATTTCGCGGTGCGGCACATGAACTGTTGTCAAACCGGGAATGACGACCTTTGCCAGTTCGATGTCATCAAATCCGGTTATTGAAACATCGCCGGGCACATCCAATCCCCGCTCACGGGCGCAGCGCAACGCGCCGGCCGCCAGGACATCGTTGCCACACATCACCGCAGTCGGGCGTTTCTCCAAGGACATCAATTTGTCAAAGGCCTGCCCCCCGCGTTCAATGTCATAGGAGGTCTCGACAATATGCATCGATTTTGGATCAAGTCCGTTGGCAGCCAGCGCATCTTCAATGCCCTCGATCCTCTGACGAGCCCGGTCATTGCCTTTGGTGATGCCCGAAATTATGGCAATCTGCGTGTGGCCAAGATTGAGAACTTCCTGCGTCAAAGCTCGTATCGATGCCCGATTGTCAAAACCTATCGATGGCTGGCTCGCATCTGCTGCGTAGGTCCAGGCGACCAGTACCGGCACTTCCTGTCGATCCAGATACTCATACAGTGATGGATCCCGATCATGACCGATCAGGAGCAACCCGTCAGCCCCGCGAGAAACCAGCGTGCGGATCTGTTCTTCTTCCATCTCAGGCCGGTACGCCGAGCTTGCAACAAGCAGGGTATATCCCTTTTTGCGAAGTTCCTCCTGAAAAGCCTGCAAGCCACGGGCAAAAATGGCGTTTTCCATCGTGGGAATGATTGCACCGATTGTGAAGGTACGTTTGGCCACCAGAATCCGCGCTCCGAAATTCGGCGTATATCCGAGTTTCTCCACCGCGCTCATTACCCGCTGACGGGTACTTTCCACAACACGGTCGGGAGAATTCAGACAGCGCGAAACAGTTGCCGTAGAGACGCCGGCAGTCTTCGCAACATCATCCAATGTCGGGATAGACCTGATATCAGCCATGACCAACCTTCTAAGAAACTTTAGAGAGCATTCCGGAAAAGCTGTTTCGCCTTTGCGGCACGCAGACGCGCTGAAACAATTGCTCCGTTATGATGAATATCAAGTCGAAGTCATAGGTAGTGCCGGTACCGTAGTGAACTTCAATTCCGAAAACCACACTAGAACCATTAACTTGTCTGCACCTCTTTTGATACTGAGGTGCGTTGCAATGCTGAAAGCACTTCAGTTTCAACGTTCCTGAAAGTGATAACACAAAATAATTTATTTGAAAGTTATGATGTAAGCGCTTGCATTTCACCAATGTAAGCGCTTACACTCTACGCCGAGCCGAGTCATCCTGGAGCACTGCCTATGTTTCTCGCCGCCTCTATCGTTGTGTTTGCACTCTATTTCACAAACGTCGCACTTGGTGCGTTTGCGGGCAGCGCTGTTCTTGGTGATGTCGGGGAAATGCTTGTTCTGCTCGTGGCGTCGATCCTGTTTGTCGTCGCAATTCTGCAAAAGGAAGCTGAGCGCAAAAACAACAACGGCGGTTAGAGAACTCACAACACGGACCGGAACGGCCGAATAGTACGAAGAAAATAACAATCAATAGGTTAGAGCTAAATTCTGCCAATCGGATAAATTCAATTGGTCGGGTTTTGCTCCAACCACTCACTGGGAGGAAACCTCATGGATAAAGTCCAAAAGCAACTCGAATCTGCAGAGCGCCGCAACTTTCTGAAACTGTCAGCCAGCGGTGCCTTTACGGCGGCTCTGGTCGCCGGTGCCGGTGGCATGCTTTGGTCGCCAGAGGCCGCAGCACAGACCGCCAATGAAGAGCGTGCGCGCGAGAAAGCAGCCGATCATGTGATGACCGTTGCGACAGCCTACATTCTAGGCGCATCGCGCAGTTATCCTATTATGCAGCTCGACCTGAAAGAGAACATCCAAAACGCCACGAACGGCAAGGTCTATGTAAAACTGGCGCCTGGTGGACAGCTCGGTGCCGGCGGCGCGCTGGTTCAGAAAGTCCAGGGCGGGACAATCCAGGCAGCACAGCATTCACTGTCAAACTTTGCACCCTTCGCATCCACGGTTGACCTGATCAATATGCCGTATCTGTGCGGTTCCAACCAGCGGTTCACCAACCTTGTGACGTCTGACCATTGGGAAGCAGAAGTCCATCCCAAAATTGAAGCTGCGGGTTTTAAAGCGCTATTCTACGTCAACATTGATCCACGCGTCGTCGCTGTGCGCAAAGGCGGCGCCGGTGCAGTGCTGAGCCCGAGCGATCTGTCCGGTGTAAAATTCCGTGTGCCAGGCTCCAAGATGCTGCAACAATATTATCGCATGGTCGGAGCCAACCCGACACCGGTGGCATGGGGTGAAACGCCTTCGGCGATCAAACAGGGAGTCGCAGACGCGCTCGATCCTTCCGTAGGCGCACTTTATGTGTTTGGCTTCAAGGACATTCTGAGCCACGTCACGTTCACCCAGGCGGTGCCGGACAGCCAGGTTTATTCCTGCAATCTGGAATGGTTCAACTCCATGCCAGCGGATGTTCAGGACGGCATCATGTGGGCCTCCGAAATGACTGCCCATCAGAACCTGGCCAAGGTGCCCTCGGCTCGGGCCTATGCCATGGCCGAACTGAACAAGGCAGGCGTGGAATTCCATTCGCTGAGCGAAGACCAGCTTGCGGTGTGGAAAGAGGCAGGCGGTTACCAGCGCACTGAATGGGATCCGTTCAAAACGGAACTTGCCGGGTCCATGGAAGCCTTCGACAAACTCGTGGAAGCAGCGGGTACGCAGGGCAAGTACTACGTTCACGACGCCTGATTGGTGATGCGGGCGCTTTTCCAGCGCCCGCAAACCACCAGCATTTCCGTCTGATCGCGCGGCCGACAGGTTCGCGCGGAACGGAGACCTGTCGCCTAATCGCAGGCTATGTGCCCCCTCACCGGCCGTGGCCCCAATCGCAGGATATAGTATGGAAATCTTACGACGAATTGATCGTGATGCCGAACGTTGGCTGCTTCTGGTTTTCTACGTGATGCTTGTTGCAACCATGGCGATCGAGGTGATCAGGCGCGAGCTGTTTTCCTTTTCCTCAATCTGGGGGGAAGAGATCGTACGTTATTCCTTCATCTACCTTGCCTGGATTGGTGCGGCTGCAGCGGTAAAGGAACGGGCGCATATCCGGATTGATGTGCTGATCCACTACCTGGGACCACGACCCAAGGCCCTGATTTACATCCTTGGCGATCTCGTCATGTTTATCGTGGCTCTTGTCGCGCTCTACTGGTCGTTTGAAACCGTCTACGTTTCAGCCAAGTTCGGTTCCGTAACCGACGGTCTGCGTATCTCGAAAGTGTGGTTCCTCATGGCCGTGCCACTCGGGTTTGCCCTGATGATCTGGCGGCTGCTGCAATCCTTCCAGCGCGATTTCAAGTCCCTGCGAGATGGCACAGCCGTCTTCGAGGGCGACAAGCTGTTTGATTAAGGAAATTCATTATGCTTTGGAACTCACTTAATCAAACGGTTGAATTGGGTTGGGACTTTTACCTGCCCGTCATCATGTTTGTGGTGCTGATCGCCCTTGCCGTGCCTGTTTGGGCTGCCATCGGGGCGTCGGCAATCACCATGCTGATCATGTCGGGAGACCTGCCTCTCAGTCTCGTAGGCGAAAGCCTCTTTGCCGGTATCGACGCGTTCGCGCTAACAGCTGTACCGCTGTTCATTCTAACCGGTGACGTGCTTGTGCGAACCGGGCTGTCTCGAAAATTTTTAAACGTGGCCGAAGCGTTGACGTGCTTTGCCAAAGGTGGATTCGGTTCAGCAACGGTACTGGTCTGCGGCATGTTCGCAGCCATTTCAGGGTCGGATGCGGCAGGTGCCGCTGCGGTGGGCCGGATGACCATCGACCGGCTGGTCGAAAGCGGATATCCCCGTCCCTATGCCTGCGCGCTTGTCGCCGCGGGCGCTTGCACCGGAATCCTTATCCCGCCGTCCATTGCCTATATTATCATCGGGCTGGTCCTTGGCATATCTGCATCGACGCTATTTCTTGCCGCGCTGATCCCCGGCCTCGCAATTCTGGCAGCCATCCTGATCACGAACCTGATCATGAACCGACTGTACGCCTATGAGGGCGGAGGCATGATGAGCTTCTCGGAGTGGTTTGCAAACCTGCGTGGATCCCTTGCATCGGGCTGGTACGCCTTTATCGTGCCCGGCATCATCTTTTACGGCATCTTTTCAGGGCGTCTGACCCCAACCGAGGCCGGTGCAACCGCCGTCGTGGTCACCATCGTCATGGGCTTTGTGATGGGCACCCTGAAACTTGCGGATTTCCCTGCGATGTTGGTTAGTTCGGCCAAGGTAAATGGTGTTATCCTGCCGATCATCGCCTTTTCGGCGCCACTGGCCGAGGCTCTGGCGATCATGGGTGTACCGCAGGGCTTCGTCACGTCCGTGACATCTCTGACGGATGACCCCTACCTGTTGATCCTGCTCATGATCGGCATTCTGATTGCGGCGGGCTGCGTGATGGAGACGACACCGAACATCGTAATTCTCGCCCCCATCCTCAAGCCGTTGGCCGATAATATCGGCATGAACGAGATTCAATTCTGCATCATGATGATCACCGCGCTGGGCGTCGGGTTCATCACCCCCCCGCTCGGGCTGAACCTGTTCGTGGTTTCGGGCATCACCGGTGAATCGATACTTAAAATCGCTGCCCGCGCCGTACCCTTTGTTCTGTGCATGTTTATTGTTGTTCTTCTCATTGCCTATGTGCCATCAGTATCGACAACATTCTTGCCAGAAATCTATCAGTAGGACTGACTGAACAATGACCCGTGAATATTTGAAAAAGGCAACCCTGACCGCGGAGTCGGATGCGTCCCAGGTACATGAAACCGTCAAAACCATTCTGGCGGAGATTGAAGAGGGCGGTGAAGCAAAGGCGATGGAGTATGCCAAGAAGTTTGACAACTACGATGGCAACGTCCTGCTGACAAATGAGGAAATTGAAGCAGCGTGCGCGCTGGTGCCTGACAGGCTGAAAAAAGATATTCAATTTGCCCACGATAACGTGAAACGCTTTGCCCAAACCCAGAAAGCGACCGTCTCCGACGTGGAACTGGAAATTGTGCCGGGCATGATTGCCGGTCAAAAGGCCATTCCGGTGGATGCAGCCGCCTGCTATGTGCCGGGTGGACGCTACAGCCATATCGCCAGCGCCATCATGACGGTGACCACGGCCAAGGTTGCCGGGTGCCGCCATATCACCGCCTGTTCACCCCCCGCTCCAAATGTTGGGGTCGCGCCTGCAATCGTCTATGCGGCGCATATTTGCGGCGCTGACAAAATCATGGCCATGGGCGGTGTTCAGGGCGTCGCTTCAATGACCTTCGGGCTCTTTGGTTTGCCAAAAGCCAACATCCTTGTCGGCCCGGGCAATCAGTTTGTCGCCGAGGCAAAGCGGATCCTCTTCGGTCGCGTCGGTATCGACATGATTGCCGGACCAACTGACAGCCTGATCCTTGCAGACTCGACAGCGGATGCTCACATCGTCGCAACGGATCTGGTGAGTCAGGCGGAGCACGGCTACAACTCGCCGGTCTGGCTTGTCACCGACGACCGGTCTCTGGCAGATAAGGTGATGGCACTGGTGCCAGGTCTGATCGACGACTTGCCTGAACTCAACCGTAAAAATGCCTTTGCCGCCTGGCGCGACTATGCCGAAGTTATTCTGTGCGCCGACCGCGAGGAAATGGCGGCAACATCAGACGACTATGCACCGGAACACCTGACCGTTCAGGCTGAGGATCTCGATTGGTGGCTGCAGCGGCTGACCTGTTACGGATCTCTGTTCCTGGGCGAAGAAACGACTGTGTCCTACGGCGACAAGGCCACTGGCACGAACCATGTCCTGCCCACCTCCGGGGCAGCCAGTTATACTGGCGGACTGAGTGTCCACAAGTACATGAAGATCGTAACCTGGCAACGCGCCACCCGTGAAGGTGCCAAACCGGTGGCCGAAGCAACGGCCCGCATCTCGCGTCTGGAAGGCATGGAAGGGCATGCCCGCGCAGCGGATGTGCGGCTTGCCAAGTATTTTCCCGACGAGACATTCGATCTATCCGCAAATGGCTGATCCGCGCGCCCTGTTTGATCTCTCAGGCCGTGTTGCTTGCGTCACCGGTGCAAGCTCCGGCCTTGGCAGACGTGCGGCCACCACACTGGCTGCGGCAGGGGCAAAGGTGGTGGGTGTCGCCCGTCGCCAAGATGCCTTAGAGGACTGGCAAAACGAGGTCGGAGAGAGCGCGGAATTTGTGGTTGCGGACGTGTCCGATCGGGATGGGATGCAAGTACTGAACGACGCTGTCTCAGCACCTTTTGGAGCACCTGATATCGCCGTACACGCAGCAGGCATCAACACGCGTGAAGCGGCAAGCGAGGTGACAGCCGAAGGATGGGACAAAACGCTGGCGCTCAACCTTTCAGCGCCGTTTTTCCTTAGCCAGGCCCTGGTACCGGCAATGCGCGACAAAGGCTGGGGCCGCATTGTGAACTTCGCTTCATTGCAGACGTTTCGCGCTTTTCCTTCAGGTATCGCTTATGGCGCATCAAAAGCCGGTGTTGCGCAGATGACCCGCGCGATGGCTGAAGCCTGGTCCCCCCATGGCATCACCGCCAACGCACTCGGTCCGGGCTTCTTTCCCACCGAGCTGACCGAGGCCGTTTTCACCGATCCCGAGCGTGCGGCGCGCAATGCGGCACAGACCTGCGTACTGCGCAACGGTACGATGGACGATATCGATGGCCCTCTCCTTTTTCTATGTTCGGATGCATCCGGTTATGTGACCGGCCAGACGCTTATGGTCGACGGGGGGTTTACCGCAAAATGAAAGCACTGATCTACGACGGTAAGGAAACTCTGGGTTTCCGCGAGGTGGCAAATCCAGAACTCCAGGCGGGTGAGCAACTGATCCGGGTGGACGCCGTTGGCATCTGCGGTTCCGACATGCACGCCTATCTGGGCCATGACGAGCGCCGCCCTGCCCCGCTGATACTGGGACACGAGGCAGCCGGCACGATTTTGGGTGGTCCGCGCGACGGCGTCCGCGTCACGGTCAATCCTTTGGTGAATTGCGGGGAATGCTCCGCATGCAGGAGCGGACGTGAAAATCTGTGTCCGGAGCGTCAAATCATTTCGATGCCACCCCGCGAAGGGGCTTTTGCGCAATATATCACCATGCCGGACAGAAACCTTGTTGAAGTACCCGGTGATGTTCCGCTGTCCAAGGCGGCGCTTGCAGAGCCGCTGGCGGTGAGCTGGCATGCTGCCAAACTTGCGCTATCGGCGCTGCATCCTGCGCAAGATCTTCGGGCGCTGGTGATCGGTGGCGGCGCTATCGGCTTGGCGGCAGCGCTGGCCTTGCAGGCCATGGGCGTCTCGGACGTGACCATCGTTGAGCCAAACCCGGATCGGCGTGCGTTTCTGTCCCAGACTTGCGGTCAATCGGTAGCGGAGCAGGCCGCAGGACTGTTCCCGATCGTTATCGACGCCGTGGGGTTCTCTGCCACACGGGCATTGGCGTCAGAACTGGCGGAACCAGGCGGTGTGATCGCCCATGTCGGTCTGGGAGAGGCCACAGGGGGGCTGGATATCCGCCGAATGACGCTGCAGGAAATCACATTCATCGGCACATACACCTATAGTGCGCAGGATTTTCGCGACACCGCGCAGGCCATCTTCAATGGCAGCCTGGGAACGCTCGACTGGTTCGTCACCAGACCACTGTCAGAAGGTGGACAGGCATTTAAAGACCTGCGCGCCGGTATCGTCGCCGCCCCGAAGATCGTTCTGGATCCCTGGGCATAAGCACACCCCGGAAAAGTTGAAAGACTTTTTCGACAAGGATACGCGCCAAATAAATGCTCTAACTGGATGGAGAAACCAGATGTATAAAAAAATCCTCGTTCCGATGGCGCTGGATCACGGCCTGTCACCCCAGACATTGGAGGTTGCCAAGGCGTTGTGCGCAGAAAACGGTGAGATCATCGCACTGCATGTCTATGAAGCGCCTCAGGGTTCCATCAGTGCCTACCTTGACGAAGAAACCGTTCGCGCAGGCTTCACCAAGGCTGAAATACTGCTGAGCGAAAAGCTTGCAGGCGTGCCCGGTGTGACGCAAAAAATAGTCAAAGGCCATTCCGGCCGCACGATCATCGACTTTGCCAATGAGAACGGTGTCGATTGTATCGTTATCGGATCACATAAGCCCGGACTGAGCGACTATTTCCTGGGATCAACGACGGCGCGGGTTGTGCGGCATGCGCAGTGCGCCGTGCATGTGCAACGCTAAGCGTATGAGCGGGCGGCCAGCGGCGATCATTCTCCCTCAAGCGCCCCTACCCCTTCACGGCGCCTGCAGTCATGGAGCCGCTGATCTGGCGATACATCACCAGGCCCAGAACGACCGGCGGCAACGCCGCAACGATCATGACCGCGGCGGCGACACCCCACCGGACACCTCCACCGCTCGCTGAGAAAAAGAACGACGCCCCAACCGTTACCGGAACGGCTTCCGTCGTTGTCAGCATCAAGCCGAACAGGAATTCATTCCAGGCAGTAATGAAGCCGAAGATGAAAGTTGTTGCCAAGGCCGGTCGGCACACTGGCGCAACGATCTTCAGGATGATCGCGCCGGATCGGGCACCGTCCATGCGCGCGGCCTCATCCAGCTCAATCGGAATGTCATTGATGGCGTTTACCAGCACAACGAGCGCCAGTGGCAGGTTCACAATGGTCAATATCAGGCCCAGGCCCAATTGCGTGTCCAACAAGCCAAGCCATTGATACATCATATAAAGTGGAATAGCGAAGATCACCAACGGCATGGCCCGCAAGTTCACGACCACCGGCAGCAATAGATCGCGTCCGAACCCTCGTCGAGCAATCGCATAAGCCGCCGGAAAGGCGAGAATAATAGGTAAAATCGAGCCAATGAGCGAGGCAATCGCACTGTTGGCAAGATAGTGGAAGATGTCCAGACGTTCGGTTACCGTCAGCACCTGGGCATAATTCTCCAACGTCGGGCTGTTGACCCACAGACCTGGATTACGGCTTATTTCGGCGTTTGTTTTGAACGAGGTGGCCAGCGTTGAAATGATGGGAACATTCATTGCGAATGCCGCAATCAAAAAGACCAGCCAGCGCAGAGGTGTCATCATATGCTTCATGTTGATGCCCTCCTGATATGCTTCATGTTAATGCCCTCCTGCGGCTCAGGCGGCCAACCACGATCAGCACAATGAAGACGGCAACAAACAACACCATTGAAGCGGCCACGGCTTTACCGATTTCTCCAAGTTTGAAGAACGCCAGATAGATATAGATCGACATCGAGGTCGTAGAGCCCCCGGCTCCACTGCCTGTCAGAACGAAGATGTTGTCAAACACCCGAAATCCGTCAATGAAGCGAATGAAAAACGCAATTGCGATCGTCGGCATCAATTGCGGTAGCTCGATATAGCGCAGCATCGCCCAGGATCGTGCTCCATCCATCATGGCCGCTTCGCGCATATCTCCCGGGATGGCCCGATAGGCGACATAGAACAACAAAAATGCGAAAGGGGTCCACTGCAATGTCTCTATGACCAGCAATGTGCTGAACACATTTTCCCGATTGAGAAAAGACGGACTGTCGCCCAGCCACATGTAGAGATAGTAAGGCAACGGTCCGACAAACTCGTGCAGGACAAGCCGATACATCAGCCCGACCATCGCAGGAGCGACCATCATCGGCATCATGAGGATTGCCAGCAGCCAGGACCGCTTTGTCAGCAGAGGCGCTAGAAATACCGCCAGAAACAACCCCAGAAAACATTCCGCCAACGCGGTGAGAAATCCGAATTTCAGTGAAAACCACGCGGCCTGCCAAAACTCCTCATCGGCGATGACTGCGGTATAATTTCCAATACCACTCAGTTCAGGAGACCGCAGCGTTTCAAAGTTGACGTCCGAGAAGCTGTAGATGATATCCACGACAGCCGGAAAACCCAAAAATGCCAGCAGAAACAGCACCATGGGAGCCGCCAATACGGCATTGTCATATTTTGCAGCAATCCGCATCGTCCACCCCATCAAGGGATAAGGCCGGAAGTAGGCGATCCCCCGGCCCTATCGCATCTACCTGGATCACGTTCTATTTCAACAGGTCTTCCATACCGGCCTTCGTGTTGGCCAGCGCTTCATCCAGAGATTGTTGTCCGGCCCAGTATCCTGTGAATTCCTTGGCCTGGAGTTCATAGACGGACAGCGCCTTTGCCGAGGTGCCGCCGTTCATTACGAAGCCGTAGTTGGAAGCAAAATTACCAAGCGGCACCAGATCCGGACGCTCCTCTGCAACAAGCGCAACCACGTCACTCGTCAAACCCGGAGCTCCCCCGGCTTTGGCGTAGGCAACCGCAGCATCCTGCGTTGAGAGCCATTTCAGAAACTCCCGCGCACCTTCTTCGTTCTTGGCGTTTTTGTTCAGCCCCAGTCCCAGACCATGAACGTGGGTAAACCGTCCTTCGGGACCGGTGGGCGGCGCAACGGTTGCAACCTTGTCCGCGACTGCCGGGCTGGTTTCGGCATTTGTCAAATCACCCGCTGCAGCATTCCACTGCATCATGGCCGCGACCTGCCCTGCGCCGAACGCCGCGTTGGCTTCGGCGTATTCATAGGAGAGCGAATCTTTGGGTGTTGCACCAAGATCCGTCAGCAATTTGTAGAGTTTCAGCGCATCACGATACGCCTCTGAATCCACAACAACATTGCCATCTGCATCCAGCCAGTCTCCGCCATTTGACCGTGGAAGAGAATGGAAAACCATCATGTT
Organism: Stappiaceae bacterium; assembly: GCA_039976075.1. Classification (GTDB taxonomy): domain Bacteria; phylum Pseudomonadota; class Alphaproteobacteria; order Rhizobiales; family Stappiaceae; genus JBDWFY01. The sequence continues at coordinate 157,910 of JBDWFY010000011.1, read as the reverse complement.
GAACAACAGGTTCTTCATCTGAAGAACGGTTCCATATCGCGTCGGACTGTCCGGGTTCACCGCTTTGGAAAAATAGAGGGCCGTGGCGGCATAGTCTTTCCAGGTCCACTCGTCCGGATCTTTGGGTGTCAGTGCTTCTCCAAGGTGTTCCTTGGAAATTTCCGCATATTTGGCCTTGGCTGCATCATCCGCCAGCAGCTCATCGATCAGGTCCTTGCGGTAATACATGAAATGAAGCGAAAGATCGGTCGGCACACCAAATTGTTTGCCCTCGAACTGCATGGTCGACAGGACAGCGTCGCCGAAGACACCCTGCGCACCGTCGTCCAGTTCAATCGGATTCAGGAACGGAGCATACCGTCCGATTGAATAGGTCGCCAGCAGATTGAGATCGAAGGCGTCCGTTCCGGCAGCAAGATCGGCTTGCAGTTTGTCAAAAAAACCATCACGGCTGAAGAAAATCAGTTCCACCTTGTTGGCTTCATCCAAATCTGCCTGCGCGTTATAGATTTCAGCGGCGGCGCGCAGCGCTTTCTCTTCCGGCCCTCCCGGCCAGCCAAGAATAGTCACTTCGGCCTGTGCGAACCGGACAAGTGCCATAAGCGCTGTGCAAGCCATTGCGGCACATTTCATGGTTTTAACGAATTTCATTTGGTCCTCCCTGGTTGAAATGAAGATGTTTATTTGCCAGCTCGGCAACGCCCAGCACACCGGCATCACTGCCCAGTACCGCCCGCCTGAAGGTCGGTCGCTGACTGTCCGGCAATTCGGCGCAATGGGCGATTACACGGTCCAGATATCCATCAGCGAGACCGACACCACCGCCAACAACGACGAATTGTGGATCAAGTATCAACTGAATATTGCGGCTTAGGATGCCGACTTTATGCGCTGACTGGTCAAGGATATTGTTGGCCCAGTCCGCCCCCAGACGTGCGGCCTCAAAAACGGCAGGTGTATCCGCCGGATGCCCCAATCGTTTCGCCTGATCCGCAATCCAGCGGCCTGAGGCTTCGTTTTCCATCGGTGCATCGACGGTGATACGATCCATGCTCGTCTGACCGAAATGGCCTGACAGCCCCGAACGCCCCTGCGCCAAATGACCATTGAGGACTATGCCGCCCCCAATTCCTGTCGAGACGGTAAGAAAGACCATGTCCTGATGTTCGCTGGACCCATGATGATACTCGCCCCACGCAGCCGCCTGGGCGTCATTGATGATAAATGCCGGCTGATCCATGCAAGCCGCCAGTTTATCCGCCAATGCAAAGTCCGATGGCAGATCCAGTGTTTCGCGGTTCAGCGGAGACCAAATTCCCCCGTGAATCTGACCTGTTACCGCAACACCGACCCGCGCGAATTTCTCTGACCAGTCAGCCGCGATGGCCGACATCCTCTCGAGCCAGCCATCAGGCCCGATGTCGCGCTCGGTTGGAATTTCCCTGCGCTCCAGAATAGCCCCGTCATGTACCAGCGCCGCCAGCAACTTCGTGCCGCCCAAATCAAATGCCAGCGTTGCCTGTGTTGCGAGATCGTGCATCGTCACTCCTCGCCCCGCTGTGTCGCGGCATCCTTGACCGCCGTGGCGAACCAGTCCGTGACATGTTCGGTTCTAGTGATTGCCGACCCGACCACCACCGCATAGGCACCGGCCGAAATGGCCTGTGCGGACTGTTCAGGCGTGCGATAACAGCCCTCGGCAATGACAAACGGTGATATTCGGGCAAGGTCTGAAACCAGGTCAATGTTCGGTTTGCTTGGCTCGGCGCCACCGGTATATCCCGCCAGCGTTGTACCGATCAGGTCCGCGCCCAGTTCCGCAGCCTGAGCACCTTCCGCAAACGCGGAGCAGTCCGCCATAACAAGCGCCCCCTCCCCATGCGTTGCTCTCACCAACTCCGAAACTGGTATGGGCCGAGTTCTCTCCGTAGCATCAAAGGCAATGATCGTTGCACCGGCCTGAGCGAGGTCTTTGACATCCTGCAACCAGGGTGTAATTCGAACTGGACTGTCATCAAGATCGCGTTTCACCAACCCGATAATCGGTGCATTGGTAGCAGCACGAACTGCCTTTACATTAGCGATACCTTCGATCCGTAGCGCTGCTGCGCCACCGTCCAGACAGGCCAGCGCCAGCGCCGTGACAATTTCCGGCTTGTCCATCGGACCGCCTATGACGGGCTGACAAGACGCAATCAACTGACCTTTGAATCCACCCACCGGCATTTACGTTCCTCGATCACTTTGAGGGTACGATACCAGTTTAATACCTGTTGTCAATTTTAATTAAACTGGTCTACATTCCCTGTTCAATAACAAAGTCATAGCTATCGCCGTGATACCGGGTTTCGGTAAATTCAACCGTCCGACCGTCATCCAGAAACAGTTGGCGTTCCACGATAAACATCGGCGTTCCTTCAGGGCAGTTCAGCAGCTGTGCATCGCGTGGCGTCACGATGCCGGCACGCATTCTTTGCAACGCGCGTTTGGGCAAGGCGTCAAGTTTTTCCAGTGCATCGTAGAGAGAATCTTCAACCAGATCAGCCGACGGCAGGATCGACTGAGGGACCGCAGCCCGCTCAATTGCAATGGGAACTGCATCGGCTAACCGCAGCCGCTCAAGTCGCACCAACTTCTCTGAGGGGGATATTCCCAGTGCCATAACTTCCGATGGCGTCGGCAGCGTAACGGCACGGGACAGCCACTGAGCGCTCGGCTCCATGCCGCGTGACCGAATATCTTCAGAAAAACTTGTCAGCGTCGACAACGTTTTTTCCACACGCGAAGCGACTTCTGTTTTCGAGCCGTGTCGCCGAATGAGAAATCCGCCTGCCGAGAGTTCTTCAACTGCCTTGCGGACCGTCACCCTGGAGAGATCAAGTTCAGTAGACAGAACGCGCTCACTTGGCATGAACGCGCCCCCAACAAGCAGATCCTCGGTAATAGCGTGGCGAATATAATGACTTAGCTGACGGTACAAAGGGCGCGCGCCATCGGGCTCCGCCATTTTTTCACGCAGATACCCAACCAAATCAAAATGGCTCAAACGCGCCTCCACAAGCATTATTCAACTGATATCATACTGGTATCATATCAAACACAACAGCTCCCGCCAACCAACACAGCCAATAACGGACCTTCGTACGGTCTGTTCACCCACGTTGGACGGGATGTATTGCAATATTCCGCTCAATCCAGTGTTGGACTTACAAGTAACGGGAATTCGACCGCTCTCTCAAACTCACTTCGTGTTACGAATGGGCATCGTTGACTTGGCAGCCATCACTTACCGCAAGCTGCCCCTCCTTCCCTTTCATCTCACTCCGATATTCCTGTAGCGTTTCAATTACCTGATCAATATCGTCTGAGTACAGCGTATGATATTGGACATTACCCGGATAAGAAAAACGCATAAAGACAAACCGTTCTGAATTGCGTTCCTTGAGGATGACGTTCAGGTTCCCTTCCCGCAGCTTGATCAGGCGCTTGGCGATTTTCTTGCTGCCAAAAGCGTTGAGGAGTGTTTTGATCATAGTATTGCCCATATACGCACCGGTTTCATCCAACAGCATGCGATGCTAGTTGATTGACAGCATTTTTAGCAATGGAGAAAACGGTGTATCTGTGGACCGCTCCAGTGGACCTGCATGACATTTTCAAAGCGCTTCTGACATTTGGGCAACGAAACGCACACTCATTCACTTAAACCGGCGTCGATAATACATCCGGCGACCAAGGGTATTCTCAAAAATGATTACAAAATTGGCCGGCGCCCGAGTCATTCTGGGTGATGATGTCGTGGAGACTGATGTCACATTTGCAGACGGGAAGATTGTTGAAATCGGAGGCTCAGGCAGCGCCGATACCATCGTGGATTGTCGTGGTTACACGTTGGCCCCGGCGATGATCGATGTTCACGGCGATGCCTTTGAGCGTCAGATGGCGCCCCGCCCTAACGTATTTTTTCCCACAGAAGCTGCACTGCTTGAGACCGACCGCCAACTCGCGGCAAACGGCATCGCAACCGCCTATCACGCGCTTACGCTGAGCTGGGAACCGGGTCTGAGATCCGTTCAGCGCGGAGAGGCATTTCTGGATGCGCTTGACGCACTTGACAACCGATTGATGATTGAAAATCGCATCCAGCTGCGCTGGGAAACATTCGCCTTTGAGGCCGTTCCGCTGATCGAAAACGCGCTGAGAAAACCGCTGACGCCCTCGCTCGCCTTCAACGATCACACATCGATGACCATGCGACCGCTTGATCTGCCAGCGCAGGACCGACTGTTTGAGCACAATCCCGATTTCGCGACTGCCGATCTCAGCGACCCTGCGTTCATGGCGCGCGCAGGACGCATCGGTCCTCGTGCAGGACTGTCTTCCGAAGATTATTATGCGTTGCTGATAGATGTCTGGCAGCGACGGTCCGAGGTGCCCGCAACGATCTCCAAAGTCTCCGAACTGGCCAGAGCAGCGGGTGCGCCGATGCTCTCCCACGATGACACGCAAGACGAAACCCGCAGCTACTTCCGCTCAAAAGGTGCAACGATTTCAGAATTCCCCATGAGGGTTCCGGTGGCCAGGACAGCAAAGAAACGCGGCGACACGATAGTCTTCGGCGCACCAAATGTTGTGCGTGGCGGCAGTCACATCGGCTCCCCATCGGCCGCCGACATGGTCGAGGACGGTCTGTGCGATATTCTTGCATCGGACTATTTCTACCCTGCGATGCTGACCGCCATTGCCCGGCTGCTCGACGAAAAGCGCGGCACCCTCTCCGATTTGTGGTCACTGGTCTCCAAAGCCCCCGCCGAAGCTTCACGGCTCGCCGATCGGGGTGAAATAGCCGTCGGCAAACGCGCAGATCTCATTGTGATCGATTGGCCGGAAGGAAAGACGCCGGCAGTCAAACTGGCGACATCGAACGGCAGAACCGCCTATTCGACCCATTTCTGAATACGCACCGAGGTCCCGCCAGTTTGTGGAAAAACGCCCCGTCAACCAGAGCAATTTTTGCAATCTCTGTATTACGTGAAACATTCCGTTATGGAAGCACTGCAACTTCTGCAAACTCACGTTCAGCGACAAACACAGCCTATCTCTGCCAAAACAATTGGGAGCGCAATGATTGACGGTTCGCGTTATCGAATCTGCTCGGTGAAAAACAGAATCAAACTTCCTCGTAGTGCACTATGCCCACACTCTCTACTTTTTTCTGCGACAACCTTGCACATCGGCGATTGCTGAAACATGTTGTGCCCAAACGAGCACCAAATTTTCAGATGCGTCCCTCGCCGGAACAGAAAACAACGTCGTCGATCCGTCGTGACGGGTTCGTTCACAGAGTGAAATGAGAGCAATATCTTAGAAGATGACAAATCGTTTCTATGCAGCATGTGGTTTGAAGGTCGTCGTGGGTTTCCTGACCCTGTCGATGCTTTCTGCGTCCCCTGCTCTGGCAAGATCCTGGTGGCTGGGGCAATCCAAACAGGGAATTCGCAGCGCAGATGTTGAGAATGGCAACGCATCAATTGGCGTCACCTGTTCCTTGACTTCGACAAGTGTGAGCAGTTCCATTGAAGTTTCGCTGCAGGGGAAGCAGGTCAACGGCAACGTTACGTTTGCATTCGATCAGGGCACAAAGATCCAGGCGGCTTTCAGAAACGGGAAAATGAAAGTCGGCACTCCAGAGAATGATCGTGATTTCGCCGCCATTGTCAAACGTCTGAAACGCTCGACGTCGGTCGCGGTTATCGCATCCGGCGGAGCAATCCGGTCCTTTTCCCTGCGGGGTTCCAGGCGTGCTATTGGCGACTGTCCGGTGCGCATCAGCAAACCGGTGATCGAAAAAGTCGCTGCCGATCCGGCACAACAAGCTGTGCAACCAACGGCAGATAAAAATGTTGTTCCCATTTTCGAAGTGCAAAAACGCCTTAATCTTCTGAACTATGACGCCGGCCCTGAAGATGGCATCCTTTCGAAATCTACCCGCGATGCGTCCGCTGCTTTTCAGGAAGATTACAACCGGCCGGCAACAGGCCTGCTTAATCGCGAGGGGATCGATCTTCTTTACAAATTGACCGATCCGCAGTTGAAGAGAAGCGCAGAAAATCATCGCGCTGACGATAGCGCGGAAATTACCACCGGGACGGCCACTCAAATTCAGCGTCCCGAGGAACAAAAACCCCAATTACCAGACACTCAGGTGACTGATGCCATCCCGTCAACAGATGTCAGCCGTCTACCTGGGTCAATCGTTGAACTGCCAAACACTGCTCAACCGGATCCCCGCGAGGCCCTTGCAGCGATCCAGGCACCAGTCGAGCCGGAGCCAGCTACAACCGCTGCTATCACACCCGAACCTGCTCAAACACCAGTGAACCCTGACCTTAAGATCAGCCCGGAGCAACCGGAATCAATCGAGCCGGAACCGATTGAAACTGCTGCAATCACTCCCGAACCAACCGATACGTCTGCGACCTCCGACATTAAGCTCAGCCCGGAGCAACCGGAACCAGTCGAGCCGGATCCGATTGAAACTGCTGCAATCACGCCCGAACCGGTTGAAACGCTCGCGGATCCCGGCATTGAGATCAGCCCGGAGCAGCCGCTGCCGGTCGAACCGGAACCGGTTGAAACCACCGCGATTACGCCTGAACCAGTTGAGACGCCTGCGAACCCCGACATTGAGCTCAGCCCCGAGCAATCGGAACAAGTCGAGCTGGATCCTATTGAAACTGCTGCAATCACGCCCGAACCTGCCGAAATGCCTTCCGACTCCGACATCGCGATCAGCCCGAAGCAGCCGCTGCCGGTCGAGCCGGAACCGGTTGAAACTGCCGCACTTACGCCTGAATCAGTTGAAACGGCTGCAGCCCCCGACATTGAGGTCAGCCCGGAGCAATCGGAACCAGTCGATCCGGATCCGATTGAAACTGCTGCAATCACGCCCGAATCTGCCGAGACGCTTTCGGACGCTAACGTTGCAACCAGCGCGGAACAGCCAGAACCTGTCGAGCCGGAACCTGCTGAGACCGCTGCGCTGACGCCAGCACTAAACACGCTGTCAAACGCAGCGAAGTTGAAAAAAACCGGCAGTGATGAGTTTAGCTATCACAAGCTCGACCAATGTGAGTACGAACGGGGGCTTGCTGCAATCCACTATTTTTTGCACGACCAACGGGACAAAGTGGAAATCTCCGATTTGTGCTTCGACCGGAAGAACGGCGTATTTGTTGCGCTGGAGTCGGCCTCGGGAATGACACTTTTCGAAACACTGAACGATACAGATGTGTTCGAGATTGCGGTGCCAGACACGGAGTATTTCGAACGGACAACCGTCTCGGCTCAACGATTTATTCCCTTTTCGAAAGACCCTTTGCAAAGCGGATATGCCGGTTCATTTGGGTATAACCCGACATATAATACGCCAAATACGCACGACGCCCAATCGGTTCTGATGTGGGGTTTTGTCTATGGCGAAACCTCAAAGCTGGCGGATATTGGAACGGGTGATTTCGAAGTGCATCTCAATGCCTCCAACAGTTGGGAGCACGAAGTCGGAGCCGAGGAGCTCGTACGAGGTGGCAAAAAACCCATCGTCCTCATCAATGGAAGTGGCAGCTTCCAAAACGGTGCCGCCCGACTGAAGTTAGAAACCAAGGCTGAAAGAAGAGGCATTGGCGGCGGTCATATAGATCTCATCGTCGATGCGGAAGGTGCGCTCACTGGCTCAGGTGAGATATCAATGAAAAACGCGGACCTCGAAGGAGCAGACCCTCACGACTGGAAAGAACTGAACTGGGAAATCGTAAGTTTCGTAGGACAGTTCGTGGGTCCTGACGGTCAGGAATTTCGCGGAATCGGCTATATCAGCGGCGAAACGGTCGACCAGGACGGTTTCGTGCATCAGGCGTTCGGCTCGGTTGGTATCCAGGGGTTTGGTTCGGACATCGGCAAGCGCCGTGGAAGCAGCAAGGCGGCAGGGTCTTCAAATTCCAATTGATGCCAAGTAAATGAAACGCGCGTTAATATGGTAATGAATTGATCTGCGCCCTTCTCAGAACGGCACGCGGAGTTGAATTTCTTATAGAGGTTTCGGTTCCTTAAAGCGCTTCACCCATCCCAATGGCTCCGTCCAGGTTGCGCAGCACCATAACCATCAAACGCGCCAAGCAGGCGATGGAACCAGCGGTCAATTTGGCAGTCAGTCTCGATCATTTGCCGGGTGCTGACGACGCGCGCCCACTGAAAAGCACCAAAGACGATGTAATCGGCGTAATCGGGTGTCGAGCCACCAAGATAGTCAGTGCTCCCCAACGTCTTTTGCAGCGGTGCCAGCACCGGCTTGAGCTTTTCAATGGCACCGTCAGGATCAGCGCACATTTCTTCAATTTCCACACCGAATTTTCGCACGGTTCGCTCCTTGTAATAGTCCTGATCGCGTGCAGCGAGTAAAACGAACTGATCCATAAGCACCGCCTGTGCCATCAAGGGATGCACTGTGCCGGTCACCCAGGCATCGACGAAGATTGCTTTGGCACGATCGCCGTCAGTGGGAAATAGCAGCGGCCGATCCGGATAGGTCTTATCCAGATAATCGGCGATATCGAATGACTCTCGCACCCAGTGTGTCCCGTCTACCAAAACCGGTACCGTCCCGCCGCCGGAGCCTGCGATCCGATCCTTCTCGACCGCCCGCCACGGCATCGGTTCAAAATCCAGCCCCTTGTGCTTCAAGGCCATGCGCGTGCGCCAGCAGTAAGGGCTGGGCCGAAACTCTACATCTTCTCCTGCGACCTCAAACAGCTTCATGAAACACCTCCACTCTCATGATATTCAGGGGTCACTCATCGATCGATCTGAGAGGTTTTGCCGGGTTCCCTGCAACAATCATCCGCGCTGGCACATCTCTCGTCACGACGGCCCCCGCTCCGACGACAGCTCCATCGCCTATGGTGATCCCCGGCAATATGATCGCACCCGCCCCGATCCAGACTCTGGCACCGACTGAAATCGGCTTGGAAACATTGATGACATCAAACGGTGGAAAAGCATCGGTATCGCCAGGCCGGAACCGCTCTTCAGGTCGTAAGGGATGCCCTGCCGTTATGAATTGCACGTTCGGCCCGACAGCTGTCTGATCTCCAATTGTTACCGTGTTTGAATCCAGAAACGTGGCGCCGGTGTTGATAAACACCCATTTGCCAAGATGCATGTGTGTGCCGTACTCAAGGAAAAACGGTGGAACGATGATGCACGGTCCGGCCATGCTGCCAAACAGCGCCGCCATCGCCTCCACACGGGCTTCCATTTCATGATACGGGATTGCATCAAGAACAGCCTTTCGCTCAGCGGCTTCCGCCATTTTGGCAAACAGTTCCGGATCTGCGCCGGAATAGTGCTTTCCAGCAAGCATAAGTTCGTAATTGGTGGGTTTGGTCATCGCACAATCTATTTGTTGCAACTGCCAGGCTGTCAAGCATCGTGGTCGGCTGTCACGGTTTGCAGAGAATTGGCCGTGAACCTACCAAGACGCTCGCGCGAGGATGTGTCAAAAAAAATAGGAAAATAAACTGCCATCAGGTTCAGATCAAATCTTGAAAAGTCCGTTCACACTCATAAATTGTATGCAGCATTGATAGAGGAAACTTCATTTGGCTCAGTAATTCGATATTGCCGATCATGAGCTGCCTACTGTCCCGCACACTGGGCTCTCTCCGCGCCACCTTTCCGTCACGTATTCCTTGAAGCGAGCCCTCCGCAGATGACACAATTCACGCCTACCCGCGCTACGGGTATCTTGATGATCGCTAGCCTGCTCATCCTCTCATTCGTGTTTGAGACCCGTGTCGCCCTCAGTGCCGAAATTGAACGCGCACCCCACCGCAACGTAATCGCAGATCGGACAGTCACTTTCCTTGCCCGGGATCTGGAGTCAGGCACCGACTATATTCTTGAAGGCAGTAATCTGAGCGCACGGCACACGCCGTGGTCGACATTCAAGATACCGAACCTGTTGCTGGCGCTGGAAACGGGTGTTGCGCCTTCCCTGGACGCCAGGCGTACGTGGAATAAAAAGAAGCGGCCTGCGGCATCGTACTGGCCACAGAGCTGGCGCCAGGACCAGACGCTAAAAAGCGCCTTTGTCCGATCGGCTGTTTGGTATTTTCAGGACCTCGCACTGGAAATCGGAGTAGAGCGTTATCGCACGGCTCTCAGGGATTGGCAGTATGGCAACCACTCCGTATCTGACGGCTCGGACAGTTTCTGGCTCGATAGAACGCTTCAAATTTCAGTTCTCGAACAGGTCAGCTTTCTGGAAAATCTCATTGATGGAGAACTTGGCGTATCGCCGACCTCCATCGATGGTTTGCTGCAGGCAAGCCTGGCAAATCGCAAAAATGGTATCGCGCTACATGGCAAAACCGGCGCGGGACCCGTGAGCCAAGGAAAATTCAATGGTGAGTTTGAAGGATGGTATAGCGGATTTGTGATGAGACCTGGCGTAAAACCCGTCGTTTTTTCCCTGTTCGTACGCGCCTCCAATTTCACATCTCTCAACGCTTTTCGGAAGGATTTCGCAGTCAATCTGCTCAAAGATATTCAAGTTCTGCCGTCTGACTTTCCGTGAAACAAACCTCACCTGATTTTTTTCACCGCCATCCATCCCGCTACGCTGCCGCCTTTAACTGAGCACGGATACATTTCGCTGCGGACCGGAAATGACTGGGACCGGCTGCCTCAGCCCACCGGCCCGGTGTCCAGTTATTGTTGGCGCCTTTCATCGGCCCGCCGTACAGCGTAGCCTCAGATGCCTGTTCGATGAAGGAAACCAGCGTGCGGTAGTTCTTCTCCAGCATCGCCGTTGCGCTAACCCAGTCCAGTTTCACCTGCCTGTTTCGCAAGTCCGAATTGTACCGCTTGAGGTCATTCCATTTGTAACCTTCAGCGGGAAAATATACCGGTTTTCCTGCCTGTCCGTCATGGTACCAACCCAAAAAGAGATCGATCCAATGGGCGCGATGGGCAACAACGTCCTTCAATGAGATACCGTCGGTCTTGATCAAAGCCCGATCGTCGTCGATCGACGCAATCAATTTTGACAATTTGTCATATTCTTTTTGTGTGATCTCAAGGAGCTCCGGCTTTGTTTTGGCAGCCATGCTTCACCTCATATCTGAACAAGAAAGCGCTTGGAAACAAGACGTTAGAGAGTGTTGACTTTCCCCGTTCGACGCGAAAACGCTAACAGGAATTTTCCACTATCGAGTTGATCTGGATCAGGCATCTGAACCATTTCCCCGACAAAGCACCTTTACAGGAAGACAAACAAATCAAGGTCCGGGCGCGTTATCATCAACCACACAATGAGGAGCACTGCGAAAAATGCAGGTATCCCGCACACAAACCAGATTCTGAAAAGTCTGTGATAGGCTGCGGGCAAGTCTTCGCCACTTTGATCGGCCGCCCGAGCGTGGTCTCTCAATTTGATCTGTATCCAGACAACGGGTAGCCAGAACAGGCCGACAAACACATAAAGCAGCAATGAAAGAGCAACCCATCCTTCCGTAAATGACCATCCGATCATCTCAACGAGAAACGCTCCGGTAATTGGCTGGATGATTGCAGCCGTCGCCGTGAAGAGTGTATCGGCAATCACAACGACGGACGCTGTGTGGGCGATCAGACCCGGTTTACCCGTTCGATGCGCCATGAGCATGAAGAAGGCAATACCGGCCCCGGTACCCAGCAGAACGCATGCGCCGATGACATGCAGCCATTTGATCACATAGAGCAGTTCCATTATCGCGGTTCCAGCAAACTGTGGGTTATCATTGCCAGAATGACGCCGGGCAGCACCTTCACAAGCGGCCCCAACGGATCGAGCCACAAATGCGGCACCGTCACGGTGGCTGACAGAATATAGAAGAGACTGACGACTACCATGGCGATACACGCCTTTTGGGCGAATTTTCGCAGCAGCAATGCAGCTGCAATCCCGATATCCACAAAAGACCAGAAAATAACGCTGGCCTTTGCCAACGCGCTGGGCCATCCGACATGTTCCAGAACCTGCGCTGCGAGATTAACCTGCAACAGGCCCACAACACCTGATGCGAACCAGAAGACAAACAGAACAAGAATGGCCAACGGCATCAACAATGCCATGCGGGCGGACAGCCGGTCCTCCGTCGTGGCACTCATACCGGCGAGCGTTTCGCTGAGCGAAGAGATTTTAGGCAATCCCAGCTTTTGCCACTGGCGGGCATCGCCCAAAACGCCGTTCTGAAGGACGTTGAGCGCAGAGCTTCGCAGCGGAGACCGCCATCCCAGACGGCCCAGAATATCCGCACCCCTGCCTGCCATCGACAGCATCCAACCCGGCATGTTGATTTCACGTTTTGCAACGCCAAAACCCAGCCAACGCCGTTGCCGGGCAATGATATGACGCAGTTCGTTTGGCGTGTCTTCGACGAGATCAACTTCCGTTCCTGCCGGAATGTCCCCCTTGACTGCAAGCAATACAGCCCTGCAGACATCGCTCAGCGATACCGTCTGTATTTTCGCATAGGGGCACGCAAGTGGCTGTATGAGTGGGACTGCCGCCAGCATCCTCAACAGCGCGCTGCCACCATACGCCGTCGGCGCCAAAACCATGCCGGGTCGAAAAATCCAATAATCAATACCGGCTTGCCTGATGGCCGAATCGCCTGATGCCTTGGTCTTCATAAATGATGTGGTTGCAGCCTCGTCGGCACCTACGGCTGAGATTTGAATGAGTGCCGTTTTAGACGTGGCGCAAGCAGCGCTCAATGCCTTGACGGCCTCATTATGAACAGCATCCAGATCATCGCGATAGCTTTGTTGCAGCACCCCGGCGCAGTTGACGACAAAGTCCTGATCACAGAGCAACGGCAGCCAGGCGGTCTCATCCTGCAGATCAACGAGGTCGTGGATTTCCCAGTTCAAGGTCGGGAGCACTGCCTGAGCCGTTTTCAAGCTGCGTCCGACACCTGTCACCTCGTATCCTTCCAAGACCAGCGTGCGGGCAATTGCCGACCCGATCAAGCCGTATGCGCCCAGCACCAGAACACGCATTCCAGGGGTATCATTCATCGAAGCAGGCATTGAGTTATCCGCAGGTCAGGACCCATTTGTTTTTGAGAATGCATATGTATCCGGATCTCAGCGACCAGACGTGAAACGAAAACTATATCGAGAATTACATTGGGTGTGATGAATTTAATGGTGGCCCGGATAGTTTTGCCCTACCCATCCTCCGTTGGTTGGGGGATCAGCAGGAAAATGAGTGGACCATGCCCACTTTCCAGTGACTGAATTACAGCTCTTTCAGTCTATAGCTTCTCCTTTTGAGTGTGCAGAATACGCGAGAAAACATCTCAATCAACATGTGGAGTTATCATGAAAATCAATAGTGCACTGTTGCTGTTTTCTCTGGTTTCAATCTCTGCGGCATTTTTTATTTTCAACGCGATAAAATTCCGCATGTATCTGAATAAATACGAAAAGAAGGATTTCTTCGCATCGTTAAAGGGACTGATAACGGTTGATTTTGATCACCCCGACTTCCCCAAAAACGATGGGATGGAACTCAGAAAAAAACAGAAAACACACGACCGGCTTTTTTATGTCTGCATATTTTGTTTCGCACTTTCGGTACTATTCATACTGGTCCCCCAATATTTGTGATCTTCACTTTACCTGTGAACCTCTGATCGGTTCTTTTTTGGTGCTCTCAGCCGGAGATCGTGAATGAGGCGTGCGTATTCACTTCTTTTTCTTTTTCTCTTTACCGGCATCGTCTTGAAGACCGTAGCTGGCAATACCGCGAAGCGTGTCTTCAATATGCTCATCGTTCAGCATGACCGGACCGCCGATAGCCAGCGTGTGATAATACTGCTTTGCCAGCGTCTCAAGTTCTACTGCCGTCCAGAGGGCCTTGTCCAGAGTTGCACCGATGGCGATCATGCCATGATTGGCCAGAAGACACGCGGTCCGGCCTTCAAGCGCTTCCACTGCCAGCTCCGAAAGCTCCGGCGTACCGTATCTGGCATATCCGGCGCAGCGCACATCATTGCCGCCAAAACACGCCACCATGTAGTGGCAGGAGGGAATTGGTTTTCTTGCCATCGCGAGCACGGTGGCGAAAGTTGAGTGCAAGTGCACAACAGCCCCGATTTCTTCGCGCTTGCGTAAAATGTCCCGATGAAAATGCCACTCCGTCGAAGGCTTCAAAGGCCCTTCCCAGGAGTCATCGTCTTCATCCAGCGACATGGTCGTAATCATGTTCGGCCGCAGCTTTTCGTATGGCGTACCGGATGGTGTGATCAGCATGCGACCATTGTGGCGTGCGCTGATGTTACCGGAAGTACCCTGATTCATTCCCTCGGCATTCATGCGCAAACAGCCATCAATAATGGCTTGCCTGAGCGCTGTTTCTTTCTTCGAACTCACTATCGAGATACTCCGGTATTTGATGATTATTGTGGGTTGATTGGCGGTTCACCCGCCAGATAGCGCAGCACTTCTTCGGCCGTTTGCTCGGCTGCGAAGGCAACGGTACGAACGGACGCGCCGGCAATATGCGGCGTCAGGGTCACGTTTGGTAGCGACAGCAGCGGGCTGTCCTGTGCGAGAGGTTCTGTCGTAAACGTATCAATCACCGCAGCACCCAGCGGACCGTTATTGAGCGCATCCATAAGAGCATCGTCCTCGCAAAGAGAGCCGCGCGTGGTGTTGACAAGAAGCGAATGAGGTTTCATCCGGGCGAAAGTCCGGGTGTTCATCATGCCAGTTGTCTCAATGGTCACTTTGGGATGCAATGTCACAACGTCGCTTTGTTCCAGCAGACTGTCAAACGTCACCATTTCAACGCCATACTTGCGATCATCGTCCGAAAGACTGGCATAGGGGTCATGAACAAGAATCCGAGGCGAAAAGCCCCTCAAAAGCCCCGCAACCAGACGGCCGATCGCCCCATATCCGACAATGCCGACTGTGAGTTCACAAAGTTCCCTGCCCGTCGTATCGGCCCGGTAATACTTGTCGCACCAAACACCGTCTCGAAGCGCTTCATGTCCGGCGCGGATCTTGCGTGTTTCCGTGAGGATCGCGCCGATGGTGAATTCAGCCACCGCCGAAGCATTGCGACCCGGCGTGTTGACGACCATCACATCGCGCGCGCGGCAGGCTTCCAGGTCAACATTCACCGGACCGCCCCGTGAAACTGCTATCATCTTCAGTTGTGGCAATTGAGACAGGATGTCGGCAGACATCGGGGCCAGATGGGTGATCAGGATATCCGCCTCGCCCACCAGCGACAGAACAGCTTCTGCGTTTCCAAAATATTCTTTCAGTCCGTCCATGCCGGGCGTTGTGTGGCCATGGACGAGAGGTTCTCCCGGCCAGTTGAAGTCGTGCTTGCAAATAGAGACGGAGTCAGTGCCAACAGCTTCGATGAGTTTTGCCTCAAAAACGTCAGCCAACATGAAATTGTCGCCAATGATGGAAACACGTTTCATGCTGCCGCTCCAACGTTGTCTAACAGTCGACGGGCAGTCAGATCATCGGTCACAAGGTGAGATACGTATCCGCCATTCAGTGTCGCTTGAATGGCGTTGAATTTCGCGACGCCACCGGCAACAAGGATTCCTGCACCCGTAGCTCGGACCTGATCCAGCGTCACACCGATCATGCGATTGTCGACCGGTCCCTTAACATGTTGCCCGTTTTTATCGATGAAATAACCGCACAACACACCGACAGCCCCGTTGTTGCGATACCAGTCAAATTCGTCCTTGTTGGTAATTGCCATCTGCACCATTGGTGTATCGGAGTCACAATTACCTACCGAGAAGATCGCCCGGTCGAGGAAGCCTAGCTTTTCCAGCTGGTTCCGGATTGCGGGTTCCTGGCGAAGGGCTTCGGCAAGCTCCGGCGTAGAAAGAACCGCAGGCGCGTGAAGCGTGAAGCACTCTGCGGCCAACCGCGATGAAATTCTGATCGCAACACTTTCCGCAGCTGAAACCAGCGGCGTACTCATGGAGCCGATCAGCTGGCAAACCGTTAAATTTTCTATAAGGCGGTACGGCACGTCCTCGGACAGAAACTGCATGGTCTCACCCCATGCAACGCCAACCAGATCACCGGGTTGCAAAATGTCATGCAGAGCCATCGCACCCACTCGCGCAACGTGCCTGTTGATGCCGGCCTTGTAATTCTCACTTTCCGGATCAGGTGCGAAATCGGCAACATAAACATCTTTCAACTTGAACTTTTCTCTGAGTTCCCGTGAAAGATTCGACGCCGTGAATGCAGCGCCGTTTATCCGGATGTCTACGATTTTTTGCTCTCGCGCCAGACGCAGATAGTTGATCACCGTCGGTCGGGAAACGCCAAGTCTCAAGGCAATTTCGTTCTGGGTCAGACTTTCTTTGTAATAGAGCATGGCAGCGGTCGCCAAAACGCTATCGTGATGGAGTGAAAGACGGGAATCAGAGTTTTCAACCTTGGCACTCAAGTCGACATTCCAACTTCTCTACTCGGACAATGGCTCTGTTTCGAGGCATCATTCACCCCCAGCGCGCGTTTGACATATGACATAATATATTACACAAGTTAAGAACAGTTTCTAATAATTGTTCCGCTGCGAAAGCGAGAAAAAGGTAGGGCAATCATATTTTGGCGTCCCATTGCCAACGAGAATTGGCTCGGAATGCGCGGACGGAGGAGCGTCCGCGAAAAAGCATAACGGGAGAATAATCTGTCGCCTCGCACGGCGACCCACAAACTGCCGTTGGCGCGGAAAAAAAGACAAAAAAAGTTCGATATCAGGAGGAGAAGAACGATGAATTTCAGATTTTTATCCAAAGTGCTTGTCGCAACTTCAATGCTGGCAATGACGGTATCCACCTCTATTGCCGAAGAGCTTTCGCTCAAAGGAAAAACAATTGGCGTCACGGTAATCGGCACAGATCACCACTGGGACCTGCAGGCCTATCAGGGTCAGGTCGATGAGCTGGAGCGTCTGGGTGCAGAAGTGATCGCACTGGATGCCGGTCGAAACGATCAGACCCAGATTAATCAGATACAAACACTCATCGCTCAAAAGCCGGACGCCATCATCGAGCAACTGGGAAACATCAAGGTGCTCGATCCGTGGCTCAAGAAAATCCGCGATGCCGGAATTCCACTATTCACGGTTGATACGATTTCACCGCACTCGATCAACAACACGACCTCCAACAATTATGGCATCGGATCCGATCTGGCCCTGCAAATGGTGGCGGATATGGAAGGCAAAGGAAAGGTGATCGTTTTCAACGGCTTCTATTCCGTACCGGTCTGTAAAATTCGCTACGATCAACTGAAATATGTCATGCAGGATTTTCAGGATATCGAATTGCTGGAACCTGAGTTGAAGGATGTGATTCCCAATACCGTTCAGCAGGCTTACGCCGATGTCACAGACATGCTCACGAAAAACGACAAGGATTCCGGCGTCAAAGCGGTTTGGGCTTGTTGGGATGTTCCAATGGTTGGGGCCACTCAGGCTATTGAAGCGGCCGGTCGTACAGAAGTGAAAACATATGGTGTGGACGGCTCGCCGGACTTTGTCGAGATGGTCGCTGATCCCAAATCTCAAGCAGGTGCTGTGGCGGCACAACAGCCCTATGAAATCGGTAAAGGCGCGGCAATAAACGTTGCCAAATATCTCAATGGCCAGGCCGTAGCACCCGTTACTTTCATACCGGCGGTGATGATCAACAAGGCAAATGCCGCCGAAGTAGCCAAGGACTTTCTTCCGAAAAAATAATTCCCCGGCAACTGACCCATCCTGTTTCGAAAGGAACAGGATGGCTTTTTTTCCAAGGTCGATTTACCGGAAGTCGGAGGCACAATGGTGCAAACCGCGGTAGAAATGCGCGGCATTAGCAAAACGTTCGGCCCGGTAAAGGCGCTGGAGAACGTCGATCTAATCGTCAATTCAGGATCCATCCACGGTATCGTCGGTGCAAACGGCGCAGGTAAGTCCACTGTTATCAAAGTTCTTGCGGGTATTTACAGAAACGATGCCGGGACTATCTCTGTAAACGGCAAAGCCCTGACGAATATTACGCCGACCTCAATCGAAGCCGAAGGCATCCACTTCATTCATCAGGATCGCCTGCTGGTGCCCAGTTCCACAGTTGCGGAGGCCGTCTTCCTCAACAATGAACCGAAGATCGGCCCATTTCTTCATATCACCAAAATGCGCAGACACGCAGTGGCGCTGATAAAGCAGCATTTTGATCTTGATATAAATCCCGGAGCATTGATCCGGGATCTTTCTGCAGCGAAACAGAAGATCGTGCAGATCACCCGCGCCCTCGCTTGTAACGCTAGGGTTCTGGTGCTTGACGAACCCACCGCCGCACTCGTTTCCTCGGAAGTCTCGAACTTGTTTGATGTCCTGCGAAATCTCAGGGCCGAAGGCATCGCCATCATCTTTATATCGCACTACATGCAGGAAATTATGGACATATGCGATGAGGTGACAGTTCTGCGCAATGGAAAGAATGTTGGCGATCTCAGCATTGCGAATTCCAGCATAGAAGAAATCGTCTCGCTCATGGTGGACCGCGATACCTCGGAAATGTATCCGCGCCGCGAGGCCAAAATCGGCAAGCCCGTCCTGGAAGTTGACGGTCTCACCCGAAACGGGCAATTCAGCAATGTCTCCTTTACCCTTCACTCCGGCGAAGTCGTGGGATTGACCGGGCTGCTGGGATCCGGAGACAAAGAACTGCTGAAGTGTATTTTCGGTCTTGACCGACCTGATTCCGGCACCATCAAACTGGAAGGGAAAGCCCGGAAATTCAGGGTACCCGGACACGCGGTGGATGCCGGAATTGCCATGATCCCCGAGGACCGGCGGGCTCATGGAGTCGCGGTCGACCTTTCCGTTTCCGAGAACATCTCAATTGCCTCGATTAAGCAATATTCCAGCCGAGGCTTTGTCAACCGCTCCTCCGAGGCAACTGCGGTCAATGATTTGATCAAGGAGCTCGATGTCAAAACGCCCAACCGGTTTTTACCGGTCAAAAACCTCTCCGGAGGCAACCAGCAAAAAGTCGTGGTGGCAAAATGGTTGTCCTGTGACAGCTCGGTTTATCTGCTCGATGATCCCACCGTTGCTGTCGATGTAGGCGCAAAGGTCGAGATATATAATCTGATCAACCGGCTTGCCGGTGAAGGGAAAGCCATCGTCTTTGTTTCCTCCGAACTGGATGAGATGGTGGAGATGTGTGATCGGATCCTGGTAATTTATCGTGGGGCGATCATAGAGGAATTTGCAAAAGGCGAGATAGACAGCGATCGGCTGCTGGCGGTGGCCTCCGGTGCGTCTTTGAAAGAGTCAAAGGTGGCATCATGACGTCCTTGACCGCGCCGTCCGAAACCAAGTTGGATAGACGGGCAATTGCAGCCTTGTTTGTTCGCGTTGGTGCATTTGCGACCATCGGTGCGATATTGATTTACTTCGCCCTGTTTGCCAGGGGTTTTACATCCACATTCAATCTCCTCAATGTCGTCGAACAGTCTGCCATCCTGACGGTACTGGCCTTCGGCATGACAGTTGTGTTCATCGGCACCGGAACTGATGTTCAAAAGGGAGGAGTCGATCTTTCAGTCGCCGCCAACGCCGGTTTGTGCGCGGCTGTTTTCGTGACGCTCCTTAACCTGGGATTTTCAGATGCGACGGCGGCCGTTGCAGCCCTGGTCACCGGGGCGCTTGTCGGTTTGTTAAACGGCATTGCCGTAGTCGTTTTTCGGATTATGCCGCTCCTAGCGACCCTGGCTGTAATGAACATAGCCGCAGGGCTTGAACTGACCCTCACCGAAAACACGGTTGTTAGTGCGAGTTCGGACTTTCTGACCTTTCTTCAGTTTGGCCGAGTCCTGGGTATTTCAGCGCTCGCCTGGGTGTTGATCCTGTTTTCTCTGCTGGTGGGGATCCTCTGTCATTTCACACCCTTTGGCGCGCGCCTCTATGCAGTTGGCGGTTTTCTGGAGGCCGCCAAAGCCGCCGGGATCAAGACCAGTTTCTATGTCTATTTCAGTTACGTATTTTCAGGATTGTGCTGCGGACTTGCGGCGATACTGATTGTCTCACGCCTCTCGGCATCAACACCGGGTACGGGTTTGTTGCTGCTGCCGATCCTCGCAGCGTCTCTACTGGGAACCGTTTTTTCAAGACGCTTCATACCGACAATCGGCGGGACGCTGATCGCTTCCCTGTTTATCGGTTATCTGGCCAATGGATTTCAGCTCCTTGGAATCTCATCTTACTGGGTCAATGGTGTTCAGGGAGGGCTGATCCTGCTTGTGGTTGCCGTCACTTCCTTTGCGAAACCGGCAGAGGGAGCCTGATCATGGAAAACGTCAGGCGCTCAATCTTCCGCTTCGAAGCAGTTTCCAACTATATTGTGCTGCTCGCGTTTGCGGCTGTTATCGTGTTTTTCTCGGTAGCCACGAAAGACTTCTTTACGCTTGAAAATTTTTTGAATGTGGTTTCCAACAAAGTCGTCTTGTTGGCGATTGTTTCCCTCGGTTTGACAATCGTCGTGGCCGCTGGTGGCATTGATCTGTCAGTCGGCGTATCGATCGATCTATCCAGCATGATCTTCATCATGCTTGTGGCGGCGGGCTATCATGGTGTGATTGGCGTGGCAGGAGGCCTGGTTGCCGCACTGCTGGTTGGCCTGCTCAATGCGTTCCTGATCAACAAGCTGAAAATCAACGCGTTTTTGGCAACGTTAGGCGTACTGTTCATTGGCAGTTCTGTGCAACGCCTCTCAACCAATGGTGGTGTGCCTATCTATCTGACCCGCGGAGAATATGCGCCGACTTTCGAAGCCATTTCCCGCACCAGCCTGCTCGGAATTCCAACACCTGTTTGGATCCTCATACTGTGTTCCGTTGTTGTGTTTCTGCTGTTGCACCGCATGGTGTTTGGCAGGTTCGTTGCGATTATGGGCGCAAGACCGGGAGTGGCTCTTTATTCCGGTGTGCATGTTCCCAGGGAATTCTCCAAGGTTTTCATCTATTGCGCCCTTTTGTGCGGTGTCGCGGGAATTCTGCTGTCGGCGCAAGTAAAATCCTATGTGCCTCTCTCAGGGGATGCCTTCCTGCTTGATGCCATCGGGGCAACATTTATTGGAACGGCACTGGCATCAGATCGCAGACCGACGGTCATCGGAACACTGATGGGCGTCTTCCTGCTTGCCGTGATGCGCAACGGTCTGTT
Source organism: Stappiaceae bacterium (assembly GCA_039976075.1). Lineage (GTDB taxonomy): Bacteria > Pseudomonadota > Alphaproteobacteria > Rhizobiales > Stappiaceae > JBDWFY01. Next base: position 136,600 of record JBDWFY010000011.1, on the reverse strand, counting down.
GCTGATCGGGTGGAATTTCTTTTGGCAGCAGGTAGGCATTGGCGTCTTGGTGTTCGTGGTGCTGGCCCTGTCTTTCGGCCTGCGCAAACGGGAGGAATAGACTGTGGCGCAGTTCGACTTATCCGCCGTTGGTTTTCTCGTACTCGACACATTATGTGCTCATGCAAATGAAATGCCTCCTAAACGTGGCGCATTGTTCGTCGAGCAGTCCACGATGACTGTGGCGGGCACAGCAGGCGCTACAGCCCTAGACTGTGCAATGCTCGGCCTGAACGTTCAAATCGCTGCCGAGGTCGGTCGTGACCCGATGGGAGACTGGCTTTCCGATGCGTTTCAGGCCCACGGCGTCAACACCGATCTGGTAAGCAGGCATGACAGTGTACAGACATCCATGTCCATGCTGCCTATCAGCAGTGACGGGGCGAGGTCCGCCTTTTTCGTCCCCGGTACATCCCGGACCTTCCGGTTGGATTCCGCCGGTATCGAACAAGCGACAAAGGCTGATTTCGTGCATCTTGGCGGCACAGGCCTGCTTGCCGCGTTTGACGGAGAGCCCTCCCTGGCCCTCCTGAAGCGAGCCAAGGCGCTTGGTCGCACCACAATATTCGACTTGATATTGGCAAACACAGAAACGATTGCATTGGTCGAACCTCTATTGCCGTTTATCGATTATTTTGTTCCATCGATTGAAGAAGCTTCTGCAATGGCCGGAGCCACCGACCCGGCTGACGTTGCCCGCTGGTTCAAATCGAAGGGTGTCAAAAATGCGGTCCTGACCTTGGAGAGCAACGGAGTGTTTGTCGATCCGGCAGACGGCGATCCCTTTTCATTACCGGCTCATGACATTGAGGTGGTCGACACAACCGGTTGCGGTGACAGCTTCACCGCCGGCATTATCACCGGTCTGTCGAAAGGCTGGGATCTTCGCGAATCCGCGCGCTTTGCCAATACGGTAGCGGCCCATGTGGCCTGCGGCCTGGGAAGTCAGGGCGTCCTGCGGAATTTTGAAGAGACCGTGACGGCTATGAACAACTGGCCACTAAAAGACTGAGAAGGCCAATATCGATGGAAAAAGTACCGGATTACGCAAAAAAATTTGATCTCACTGGCCGCGTTGCCGTGATCACCGGCGGTGCAAGCGGCATCGGCTTCGCAGCAGCCCAAGCGCTCGGCCAATGCGGAGCAACCCTTGAACTGATCGACATGAACGCTGAGACCCTCAAGGAGGCGGTCGGCCAATTGTCATCCGGGAACATCACCGCCCACGGCACCGTTCTTGATGTCACGGATCCCCAGGCTGTGACAGATGCAGCCCTCCGCTCCAAGGAGAAACTGGGTCCGGCAGATATACTGATTAATTCGGCAGGTATTGCCCTGTTGCATTCTGTTCTCGACATTAGTCCTGAAGACTGGAACCGGGTCATCGACGTTGATCTGAACGGCACCTTCTGGCCCAGTCGTGAATTCGGGCGGCACATGGTTGAGGCCGGTAGAGGCAGCATCGTCAATATGGGCTCAATGTCAGGCACCATTATCAACCGCCCTCAGTATGCGTCATCCTATATGGCGGCAAAGGGCGCTGTTCATCAATTGACCCGCGCCTTGGCGGTGGAATGGGCCAAAACAGGAGTTCGGGTCAATGCGCTGGCACCGGGCTATATCGCTACGGAAATGACACTGGGAATGCGCGCGCAACCGGAGTTGTTCAACGAATGGCTGAACATGACCCCGATGGGCCGGTGCGGAACACCGACTGAAGTGGCTTCAGCAATACTGTTCCTGGCTTCAGATGCGTCCAGTTACATGACCGGGGCAATCGTGCCGATAGACGGCGGATACACCTGTTTGTGACGGAATGCGTCACATCATGGCAGAGTGGGCTGCGGAACTCCGGCAGACGTGCGCCGCGCATTCTGGCGTGCTGAGAAAGAGCCATGTATGGTATGGCATACGCGACTTTTCACATTTGATTATTGAGTACACCATTTCGTTTTCACTGACTGCCAATGCACCGCTCACTCGACTGATATTTTTTTCATTTTTGAAAGATAACCCCGATGCCCGGTCCCGCATCTCGTAAATGTAACCAAAACAGACTCACCGCCTGCCCCGATTGCGTTCAGGCCAAGATCCGACTTCTGGAGCCTGGTGACACACTGCAGCTCCTGCCCGGACAGTATCTCAAGCCAATTACGGCGCTTGGCCTGCGCGGTGCAAAAGGCATGAACATAACAATCCGGGGCACTACAAAGCCTGATCGCTGGTGGGAGAAACGCAAATTCCAGCGCGAAGCTGACCCGCGCACAGATGCGGTCATCACTTCCGGAATTGATGCGGAAACATTCCGACCAGTTGCCAACAGAGCTGCGGCCCGCAAACAGCAGGCCGGAGGCTTTCCCGGTCTGTATTACCTGGCGGATGAAGCCTGTCTTTTCCTGCGCGATTGTCAGCATGTGGTCATAGAAAATCTATTCTTTCAGGATTGCTGGCCAACCGCCCTTTATCTGGACAATTGCCAGGATATTACCATTCAGGCCTGCCAGTTTCGGCGCGGAACTTATGCCATCGGTGCCACCGGCCACGATACGCGTCAGATCACGGTGGCCGACTGCCGCTGGCAGCAATATCCGGAGAATAATGGCGGTCACTGGAAGGCCATCCCCTGGCACCGCATTCATGGCGACATCGGCAATGCAGACGATACGCAGGACAAGGGCATCGTCAACGTAGAGAAAGACTACCGGCATCTGGATGGAGACTTTTTCGTTGCCTGGCGTATAGCCGGGTTCGTAACACTGAGGCGCAATCTGATCGAAGACGCCTTTAACGCCATCCATTTATTCAACTATGAGAAAGGCCCCAGAGACGAATTGAACCGAAATGTTCTGATCGAGAAAAATCGCTTTGAACGCATCCGCGACAACGCTGTGGAACCGGAATTCGGGGCATGGAACTGGGTGGTCCGGCACAATATTCTGATGGATGTCTACCGTTGGTTTTCGTTTGAAATGGAGCGTTCAGGCTGGTTCTACATCTACGGCAACATCGCCTGGAATACGCAAGTTCCCGGCCCGGGAGAAAGTCCACCAAAGAATATTGAAAAAGACACACGCACCGGCGGGTCGATCTTCAAGCTGCATCCCAATCACACGGCAGACGGTCCGAGCTATTTCTTTCATAACTCCTTCCACCTGCGCGAGCGCATCGTCAAAAGAAAACGGTTCGCTGGTTTGCACTTTTTCAATAATGCGATCACCTATAGCGGCAAGACAGCAGGAAGTGGCGGTCCCTACGAAACCCTGTTTGCCAAGAACTTTCATGCCCTTACCACACAGTTCTCTCCTCAGGATCCGCAGGTGGATATTTTGGCTGCGGAGCGCAATCGGTTCACCAAGGACTGGACTCGGCTCAACATTGCCCTTCATGACAATGTCATTCACGGCCCTGACAGGTTCGATACGTTGCGTTCACTGGGCTACCCCTTCGGCGCGAATTCGCAAGAAGGTTCCCCGGGATTTCGGGGCCCGTTTTCACCGAGCTCGGTCAGCGAACGTTCCTTTCATCTCACCTCCGGTCAAAAGCCCGGAAAGGCTTACAACACATCCACCCCGTTCACGCTGACGGCGGACGGACCACAAGAGATTTCAGAAGGAGGCGGGCGACACATCGGTGCTTATCAGGCCAATGGCAAACTGTTTGAACTATCGGAAGAGTTTGGTTGGCTGGAAACCGCCGATGCCGGGATCGTGTGAGTAAAAAGAGTAGGACACACTCTTCCAGCCCTACCGCTGATAAATCGCCACACCGATACTCCCACCCGCGCCAAGGGACATATGCAGGCAGGGAAAGGACTGATCGGCTGGTTCAGCCAAATCCAGATGATCGAGGTAAACCGGCGCCGGAGCGTGCTCCACAGAGCGGCCATCACCGATAGAAGATGCCATAACGATGGTTTCCAGCAGCGAAGCCGCAGCACGGCTGTGGCCGACAAAAGGTTTGGGGGCCACAACGCGGCTGACACCCGGCAACTGGCGCAGCATATGCAAATCCGCATCATTACATTGCCTTGTGCCGGTACCGTGCGGCACAAAAGTCCGAATTTGATCGGCGGAAAGCTTTGCGCGCTCCAAAGCATCACTCATCGCTTCGTCAATCTGTACATGCGTTGGTTCGATCGAAATCGGGTGGTAGCCGTCATGGGCAAAAACCGACGATACCAGCTGCATGTATCGGCTATCGAAATGTTCGTTCGTCAGAACCACGGCTGAAGCGGCTTCACCGTAAAGAAACCCTTTTGAATCGGCACTAAGCGGCTGCCCCATATCGGCAGCAGGCCTGTCTGTCTGAAGCACACCCAACTGGTGAAGACCGTCCAGAATGGGTGCCGGAGCACCCACTTCCGTGCCGCAGGCAATCACATCGGTTGCATCCCCGCATGCCATCAGCCGCTGGGCAAGCATCAGAGCGCAAAGGCCGGTCGCGCAGGCCCCGTTGATCGTGAAAACCGGTCCGTTGATGCCATGTTTTGCCGCGGCGATCGCCAGCGGCGTGGTTGGCAGGTAACCGATATAGGCCCGACGCATATGCTCGGTTGGATGATCAAGCAGCACCTTCATGCTCTCCAGATCGTTCCAGGCACTGCCATGAATGATTGCAACCTTTCGGCCCGGCTTCCAGCCACGTATTCTGGCGTCCTCCACCGCTTCATCGATAACCGAACCAACACAGGCGGAATAGCGGCTCAGATGCCCTTCTTCGTCCCGTTCCACCGGCACCCGGGCAAACCAGCTGTTATCGGGAAAGGAACCGCCCGGACAGCGGTGCCGTGCGACCGAGGAAGCGCCGGATTTCAGACCGCCCATCAGTTTGGAAACACCCAGTCCGTAACCGGAAGCCGCACCCAGACCGACAATATTCAAGCTTTTCATAGCTGTATCCGAAACAGTAATTGAGAGGTCGGATGATCGTAGCGCCTGAGTGTTAAAAGTCTTCGACTCTCACTCCTCGGGCACTCCCTCCACATAGTACCATCGCCCGGCCTTCTTTTTGAACAAGCTGCACTCGCGGTGGGTATGAAACTGGCCGCCGGCGAGGAACTTTGCTTCAAACAGCACTGTCCCCTCCCGGTCCGCAGCCCGTCCTTTTTGTGTCCGGATCACGGTTAGTCCGGTCCAGTGATTTTCCGCGGCCCATCGCGCTGTTGCCGCTTCATCGAAAAGTTTTTGGTGTCTGGGCCAAAGGGTTTCGCGGAGATAGGTGATGTTTTCGGTAACATAAGCCGAGTAGCGCGAACGCATCAGCTCTTCCGCCGTTTGAGGATACACCTCTCCGCTCAGGAATCGACCGCAGCAACCGGACATCGGCAAGGTGCTGCCACAAGGGCATGATGAGCTCATCGGACGATCCTTTTCGGTGCACGCGTTTCCGTCGTACCTGTTCTATTTGATCTTCACCGAAACCCCAGCTTATCCATGAGACGCTGACGCTTCATCAACCACCAACCGGACTCGATTGGCCACTTGTTGTGCGCCTCATCCTGCCCCAGCTTCACCGCTGCATGAAGGGGCCAATTCGGATCATCCAGAACTTCCCTTGCCAGGGCAATCATGTCCGCCTGACCGGCCCTGACCAGATCTTCACAAAACACCGGATCCCACAAAAAGCCCACCGACATGGTCGACATCTCTGCACTCTGCCGAACCTGCTCCGCAAAAGGTGCCTGAAACCCCTGCTCCAGTACCATCCTGCGGGGCCGTTCCTTACCGCTGATACCGCCGGAGGAGCAGTCGATCATATCGACACCCACTGCTTTCAGCGCCTTCGCAGTCTCGATTGTCTCGTCAATCTCGACACCGCCGTCGAGCCAGTCCGTCGCCGACAGGCGAAAGGCGAGCGGATATTTTTCCGGCCAGTTCCGTCGGATGGCTTTGGCAACGTTTACGGCAAAGCGGCGACGGTTTTCCGCGCTACCACCCCATTCATCCGTGCGCTTGTTCGAGATCGGAGACAGGAACTGGTGCACCAGAAATCCGTGCGCCGCATAGACTTCAATCACCTCAAAGCCTGCCTCATCCGCACGCCGAGCCGCTGCCCCAAACGCGGCAATCACTCGTTTGATATCCTCACCAGACATCTCACGTGGCTCCGGCCAGCGATCGGCATACGCGATGGCGGAAGGGGCAATTGACGGCCATGGATTTTCGTTTCGGCTCGCCCTGTCTTCGTCATCGATAGGCGTTTCGCCATGCCAGGGCCGTCGCTCAGAAGCTTTTCGTCCTGCGTGACTGAGCTGAATACCCGCAATTGCACCTTCCTGCTTGAGAAACGCCGCAATCGACGACAGGTTTTCAATCTGGCCGTCTTCCCACAGACCCAGATCTCCAGCCGTGCGGCGGCCATCGGCTTCCACAGCCGTTGCCTCTGCATAAACCAGCCCTGCCCCGCCCATCGCAAAGCGCCCCAGATGCACCTTGTGCCAATCATTGGCATAGCCGTTTACGGCCCTGTACTGGCTCATCGGAGAAATAGCGATGCGGTTTCTAAACGTGATGTCGCGGAGGGAAAAAGGATCAAAAAGCATGCTGACGCATTGGTCTCCATATCGAACGGGAAGTTCTATCATCCGTTTTTAGCGCTCATAAAAGCCTAAAAATTTATATCGCAAAAAAAGCCGTGCATTGTTGAGAAAGATACGGCTGTTGTTGTTCCATTTCGAATCTAAGTCCCGACAACGTATCGCGTTCTGTGTATCAGAGTGTTCATATCAATCTTGATAGATGCCTGCAGCTATTTCTTCTTGGAACTGCTCCGTGAACAACCATTATCCCTCACTTGAAAATCAAGTTTCTCTTCAAGTAGTGAGAATTGTTGGGAGTTGTTGTCGTGAACAGTTCCATTGATTGTGTAGCCACCCTTAGGATTTTGAGTGACCACCATCCCAAGTCTGTAGGTCGCACCCTGTGTGCCCGCTACATCCAATTCAATGGAATCGCCGGCTGCAATCGTAGATTGTTCCGAAAGATCATTTGCCAACTCGCCCATCGCGGTGGTCAGCAAGTGATAGGCTTCGACTTTATCCATGTTCGGCAAATCCATCATAATGGTGATTGGACCGTATGCACCCGACCACCATTTCAACCAGTGATCGAAGTTTTGCAAGCACAATGACAACTTCATGATGTGTCCCGCATCAGGTGTGTGATCTCACTAATACCGGCTTCCAGCCTCTTTGCGCTATCTTTGAGCACTCAAAGAACCGCTTGCTAACCGCTTTGGTTCGCAGGTGAAGGATTGCCGTTTGTGGAGTGATGCAGAAACAAAGTCCTGCATGCCGTGATCGACCCGGCAGCGGGGATGTCGATAGATCGGGGATGCCGCGATGCCGGAAAAATCAAACCAGTCTCTGCTGACAACATCCCGTCTGCTGTTCAAGAATTTTATCGGCACCGGTACGGATGACGAAATCGGGACCGCCTTCCGAACGACCTGGCGCCGCCGCACGATCGGATTTCTATTGCTGTTCATGTATGGCGTGGTTTTTTATGTCGTCATGATGAGCCTCACGGCCTACCAGATTCAAACCCGCGTTCAGGCGCTGGGTGACACCAGCAACAAATGGAGCATCTGGAGTGTCACAAGAACAGCGGACCGCATCTTCAAAACGCAAAGCAGCATCGATGAACAGGCCAAAGCGATCCATCAGCTCAACAGCAATGCCGTCGAGTTTCAGTCGAAACTGATTGCCGCCAACCGCGAGAGTTCCGCAGCGCTCTCAGAACTGAAAAACATACTGCAAGTCGAAAATCCGGATATTTCTCTTCAGAGCAAATTTTCAGCGCTTGAGGCCTTTTCTGAGCGTGAAGTATTCGACATCGTCAAGGCGCATACGGCAAAATTGAGCGACACGGCGAAGAGTGCTCTGGATCTGTTAAAACAAGCACTCGACATGCAGGAAACGCTGAGACTGGAGCTTTCAAATGCGGATCTCAAAAAAGAGCACGCACAGAAAAATCTGGAGAGTCTGGAAAAACAAAAGTCGGAATTTCTGGCATCCACCAGGAACCACGACAAAATCGTTGAACTGACAGACGAGCTGCACTTCTTCTATTACCCGCCGGATTACAGCAACAACAGCCTGTTCGGCGGCGCCTATGTCTTCATGTTCGGCGGAACCGTGAAAGCCGGTGAGGACCAGACCGACAAGAACACGTCGACCTACGGCTTCGTTACTCTGCCATCGGAAGTCCTGATGATGCTGATTGTCATTGCTATGGGCACCATGGGCAGCCTGATCAACATCACCCAGATCTTCTTCTCCGGAGAAGATCGCAAAACGTCCTTCTTCCTGTTTCGACCGCTGCTTGGCGCTGTCGTGGCCATCGCCATTTATGTACTGACCAAGGCCGGGGTGCTGGTCGCATCCAATCCGACGGCCACTTCGGGCGATCCTGCGCAGCTGAATGCGTTCTTCGTCTCGTTTGTCTCGCTGATATCGGGACTGATGTCTGAAACGGCCATCAACACCATCAAGAACTCCGGCACCCGGTTTTTCCGCGGCGATGTGGTCACCGAAAAATCCCGCTACGCCAACAATGTGCTTGCCGTGATGAAAGCGCAGGATAAGTCCAACTCGGACCTTTATCCGTTCTTCGATGTGCCGCAGAAGGAAATCGACGGCTGGCTGAGCGAAACGGAACTCGTTCCGGGCGACGCCCAGCGCATCATCGGTGCCTGGCTTGGAACCCCTGTACGTGATCTGTTTTCAGATATAGAACCACCGACAAACAAGAAACCGGAAGAGGAAGCGGATTAGGGTTTCTGGATTGCGGGGCATAATGCACCAAGCCGCGCTCAATACACCTGGACATGGTTTCGAAGACTATCTCTGCCAACCCAGCGGAGGTGAAGCATCGCAATCCCTGGCGACAAAACTGTCCAGATTTATCGCGCACTGATCTTTTCCGCAGCAGTGTCCATCCGGTTGTGATGAATATCACCAGACTTGAATCTGAGTAAATTTAATTAATGACTAGTCGTAAAAATGGGTGCATCTTGGTAAGGTACGACAATACATTTCTATATAATTTTTGAATATTTAATTTTGACATTGTCTCAGCATGAAGACTGGGGCTTTAGATAGGAGGGATTATGAAACCTTCTGATGATCATTCCGGTTTGGGTACGTCATTTGAAGCAGTTCCCGCTGATGAAGCGGATGAAATCGAGAAAATATCGGCAATTGGTGTCCAACTGCAAGACAAGCGTGCTGCGCAGGATCCCTCTCAGCAGGGAAAGATCCTGCGCGGGGTGCACGCCAAGTCTCATGGATGTGTCAAAGCGGAATTCACGATCGGCCGGGATATCGACGAACAATACCGAATTGGCCTGTTTGCAAACCTGGGAAAAACACATGAAGCGTGGGTTCGATTTTCCAACGCCTCTGTGCTGCGCGAAGATGACCTGAAAGCGAACGACGAAGGTCAGCGCCAGAACGGCAGCCGCGGCATGGCGATCAAAGTCATGAATGTCGATGGTGAAATGCTCAGTCAGGACGATGGCGGGAACAATCAGGACTTCCTGATGATCAATACGCCGATGTTTGCGTTTGCCAATGTACGGGACTATTTGCGCCTTGAGCGTGTTCTGGACAGAGATCCACTTGGTGCGGACCCCAAGGCATATTTTATCCCGGCCGTCCTTGCCAGTCTGGGGGAGCCTCAAGCCGGTGAAGATGCACAGATAACCGGGAAGCGTCAATTTCTGAAGGATCTTGTGACCAGGGATCCGCTATTGAACACACTGACCACAAAAGACCTGATGGGGACAATTGCCTCTGCGAAGGTGGCAGCGGCGATAGCGCAGAAAACTGTCCGCAACCCAATGCAGGTTCAGTATTTCGGCGCTGCGCCGTTTTTGTTCGGCCCGGGGCGGGTTATGAAGTTTTCCGCCGTGCCCGGCAGGACCGTCGAACAGCCCCCCTTTGACGATGTAACACCCGATAATCCGCCCGTGAATTACCTGCGGGATGCTCTTGGCGCAACAATGTGCGGCGGCGATGTCGTTGATTATGATTTCATGATCCAAACCCGCAAAGCCGGTGCCGACGGTTTGAATATCGAGGATGCCACCACAACGTGGGCCAACGAACTGGCGGAATACACGCCGGTAGCGAAACTTACCATTCATACGCCGCAAACACCGCATGGTGACGCTGAGCTGGATCATTGTGAGAAACTGGCGTTCAACCCATGGCATTCTCTAGCGGCTCACCGGCCGCTGGGCGGCATCAATCGATTACGTCGAAAAGTATATTCTGACTCAGCCAGACATCGGGATGCCGACGGCTACTAAATTATTTTAGAACTGGTATTAAGCGATTGAAATAGTGAGGGTTTTTCTCATGCAGCGGTTTATAATCGGCAGCATTGCGACGGCCGTGATTTTATGGGCGATGCAACCGGAAACGTCGGTGGCTCTGGACTGCGATAGCGGGTCGTTTGAAGGCGCGTTCGATACAGAAGTTGTGGTTCCGCAAAATCTGAATTGTGATGACCGGCAGGCCTATTGGTTCACCGATCAGGGATCACAAATCATTCCATATCTGTGGTTTCTCAATCTTGAACAGGCGGACAGTACCGAGAAATTCAGCAGTTCATCGAACATGGATCGCCTGCGATATCTGCCGCAAAAACCAACGGCGTTGAACCCGGACGGATTGCCGATCGGGTTTACCCTTGGCAAGGCAGAGGGCAATATATCTTACCGCTGGATATCGGATCGCTGGTTGGGGATGACCTGTTCTGCCTGCCATACCGGACAGGTTGAATATCAAGGCGATAAATTTCTGATTGATGGCGCTCCCACCATGGGCGATTTTGAAACGATGTTTGGCGAATTGGCCACGGCCATGCAGGCGACATTGGAGGACGACGACAAATTCGACCGTTTCGCATCAGGTGTTATTGCCGATAGCAAGAGCCGCGATATTCACGGTACGAAACGGAAATCAAAACTAAGAAGACAGCTTCGAAAGATGACGACCATTCGCGATGAATGGAACAAGCGCAACAAGGGGGACACGGCCTATGGGCACGGGCGGCTTGATGCGCTGGGTGCGATATTCAATGAAACAGCCGTAACCGCGCTTGGCGTGCCGGAAAACAGAAAGTCCGCGAACGCGCCGGTGAGCTATCCATTCGTGTGGGATACGCCCCAACATGACAAGGTTCAGTGGAACGGCAGCATCCCCAATGAGAAATTGGGGTCGCTGGGGCGGAATGTCGGGGAGGTTCTGGGTGTTTTCGGAACCTTGAAACTGCGTCCGCGACTGCTCCTGGGGCACAAGACGTCAGTAAACGTCGAAGGGCTTGCGACGCTCGAAGGCCTGTTGTGGAAAATGCAATCGCCGCTCTGGAGTGACACAACACTCCCATTCGTCAAATCAGAGTTGGTGGAGGAAGGCAGAACGGTATTCAATAATCATTGCGCTTCATGCCACAAGAGTGATGAACACTTCAATCGATCCGACGAAAATAGGGCAATCGAGGCCGTCATGACTCCCGTCAAGAGTGTCGGCGGTTCATCTGGCTTGAGAACAGACCCCACAATGGCGAGGAACTTTCTCGACCGCACAGCACAGGCCGAGGACCTGACGGGTCAATATGTAAGATATCTGCGGGCTTTAAGTGATGGGCAAAAGTTCGAACCGGAAAATGAGAATGACGTAAAACAGGTTCACATTCTCGCTCATTCGGTGACCGGCTCGATCGTGCGGGCATTCCTGAAAGACCCTCGTGCTGTCATCAAAGCTCTCAAAGCCGGCCGTCCTCAATCCATTCAGGAAAGATTGCAGGAGGCCGGGGAAAAACTGTTGGTAAAACTAAAGGGTCGACTTAGTCCGTCGGACCGGATTGAGGCAGTTGAAAAATTTCTTGATGAGTATGGTGACAGGCCAACGGATTACGAAGTCAGCGATGCTGCAGAGAAATCTGAGTGTTTCCCCCAAGGTAAGCTTGCCTGTTACAAAGCGCGTCCGTTGAACGGCATCTGGGCAACGGCGCCCTATCTGCATAATGGCTCGGTCAGAACGATGCGCCAATTACTCATGCCGGCCGACGAACGGGAAGAAACGTTCTTCGTCGGGACAAGAGAGTTCGACCCGGATGATATCGGGTTCAAGAACGAGGGCACCTTTTTGTTCGATACGTCAGTGCCCGGAAATTTGAACACGGGGCACGATGGCGCCGAATACGGGACCGACGAACTGAAAGATGACCCGGCCAAGATGAAGGCGCTGTTGGAATACCTGAAACAGCTTTGATCGAAACCGGAGCATTTCTCGCGATCACCAGTACACGTGGCATGCTCCGGGACATTATTTTTTTGCGATCCCGATCGCAAAATACATCTATTTTTTTACGCAATCGCTCTCGGCATTTTTTATAGATTTGAGGATCATACGGATGAGCAAAAATTTGATAATCGGTATCCATGGATTAGCAAACAAACCGCCGGAATCTGAGCTGACAGAATGGTGGGAGGCCTCCATCAGGGAAGGATTGCTGAAAAACGAAAAAGTGTCAGACCCCGCGTTTGACTTTAAAATGATTTACTGGGCCGGCCGGCTCTATAAAAACCCGCTGCACAGGGAGCCCGAATTTCACTTTGATCAACTCTTCAATAGAGAGCCTTACGTGGAGGCTGAAGAAGGCAGTCTGAAATCGAAAAAGGATGGGTTTCTTGATGCTGTCGCCGCAAAATCGTTTGATTTGGGCGGGGAAACACTCGACCTGTTAAAGGGTCGGTTCGGTTTCAACTCTCTCGCCGATGCATTTCTCGGCAAGCTATTGAAAGACCTCAATCTTTATTATGAGAACAAGAAAATACGGCTTGCCCTGCGCAGTATTTTGACCGACGCCCTGCTTGCCAATCCGGGGCGAAAGATCATGATCGTTGCCCATTCGATGGGAAGCATCATTGCCTATGACGTGCTGACACTTCTCGGACAATCTCATCCGAACTATGAGGTTGATCATTTTGTAACAATCGGATCGCCTCTCGGTTTGCCGCATGTCAAAGGCAAGATCATTGAGGAATTCGTTCATCGTGGCACTGAAAATGAGAGGGTGAGAACGCCGTCGGTGGTGAAGAACCGATGGGTCAATTATGCTGATCGCAAAGACCCGGTTGCCCTGGATGTTCATCTTGCTGACGATTATGGCAAGAACCGAAGTGACATCGTGTGCGATGACGATCTTGTTCACAATGATTATCGCATCATGAAGTGGGGTGAAGACGAACCAAGTCGAAATTACCATAAGTCCTATGGCTATCTTCGCACACCGGAGTTTTCCAGGTTGGTGAGAGAATTCATTTAGTTAGTGAGCTTATGTAACTGGGGAGTGCGAGCTGATGGACAAGGCAACGGGCCGTGCGACGGATGAGGAAAATGCAACTGTCAATTTTCCTGATCTCGATTATGTTGATGACGAAAGTCGATTGCTTGACGAGGAGGTCCAAACAATTGAGGCGGTACGGAAAATCGACCGCTCGCAATTGTTCGGTGTTGCCTTTTCCGGAGGAGGCATAAGGTCAGGAGTTTTCTGTCTTGGCGTTATGCAGAAACTGGCAGCGTCCGGCGTATTCAAGTACGTCGATTACCTATCAACGGTCTCCGGTGGTGGATACATCGGATCGGCACTTGCATGGTGGTTGTCCGGCAAATCGTCGCGGAAGCATGCTGACACGACAGATATGTTTGATACCTCCAAACATGTTCCTTGGGGCATCTCCGATCCGGGGGAAGTTGAAGCATCTCCAAACGCGATATTAAGTTACCTTCGCAGAAACGGAAAATATTTAATCCCCGGCAATGGGATCACACTTGTGTCTGGCCTAAGCGTCGTGTTGAGAGCGGTGTTGCTTAATCTCTTGGTATGGATCCCCTTCTTCGCCGCTATTTTTGTTTTTTTACATTGGATGGGTCCAACACATTCGGCTGCAGATAATATATTACCTTTTGCTACAAATTCTGAATTTACAGCAGTATACAAATTTTCACTGCTTGCCGCAGCCCTTGTTAGTCTTATTTTTTTGACGCTATCGGTTCAATTTTCTGTTTTGTCCTGGTCGCGGAGGCCCAAATACAATTCGAACCATGACGCAAACACTTCCAATTTTGTTGATGACAGGTTTGATATACAGAAAATTCTGTCCTTGGCGGCTGCAGGATTGGTGTTGTTTTTGATTTTATTTGTCGTTGTTTCGGCAGGTTCCCTTATCAGTTCGATTATTGCTATTGAGCCAAGGCTCTTGGAGAATGTCGGCTTAATGCCTTGGCTCCAGTTGTATTTCATGTGGCTGCACAACCATATGGGCTCCGCGATTGCAATCTTCGTGCTCGCTGCCATTGTCTCGCTTCTTGCATCGATCAATGATCGACTGAGTGAAAACAAGGGAGCAATCTTCTCAAGCATATTACTGCTTTTGGCACTTACTGTGTTTGTCGCGGACAGTCGTCATGAGACATTCCTGACCTCGACACTTGTTGCGTTGCCAGGATTTTTAGTGGTGATCAGCGCTATGCTTATCAATTATCGCCTTGGGCGATTGTTTCGTCTTCTCCGTCGAAAACCACCTCTTTCGGTTCGTTATTCAGGTCGAAGATCTTTTGAGATATGGGGCGGACGCTTCCTGATCTGTATAGCAATTCTTCTGGCTATTGGTACTTTGCCTCTGGTCCATGGCCAATATGGCACAGCGGCTGAAAAAAACGGTGGCGGATTAACTGGAGCACTTGGCGTTCTGGGCGGGGTTGTCAGCGCGCTTTGGGGATTCTACCAATCCCGGGGTAAAGGATCCGGAGGGCCGACGACTGGTCTGATCCTTAAGTTGGGCGCAGTCGCCCTCCTTTATGGTGTGGTTCTCATTAGTTTCGATATTGCGGGGAAAGTATCTTACGCTTCCGGCTTTGTTGAACTTACTACGAAAGAACCTGCTGTAAAAACAGCGCCTGAATCATTGTTTTCTGTCCACGATAGCAACCTAATCACCCAAGCTGTTTTCTGGTCATTTTTTGTAATCGCCATTGCTACCGGAGTATTTACAAACCTGAACTACATTTCACTGGGACGCTTTTACCGAGATCGTCTGGTTGAAGCTTTCATGCCTGACTTAGAAAACGTGCAGGAAGATAAGATTTCTGCAGCAGCCTTAGCTGATAAACTAAAACTCTCGGAAACATGGAAAAACAGAAAAGGGCCGTTTCCGCTAATCAATACCAATGTGGTCCTGGCTAATTCAAGTACCCGAAAATATCGCCAACGTGGAGGCGCAAGTTTTATCTTGTCTCCATTTATGTGTGGCAGCGATGCGACCGGTTGGCGACGGACCGAGCAGTTCGACGGCAATGAAATGACCCTCGCGACAGCAATGGCGATTTCTGGTGCAGCCGCTAATCCCCGTGCGGGAGTGGGTGGAAAAGGGATCACCCGAAGCGCCGCGGTTTCACTGGTCATGAACCTTCTTAACTTTCGTCTCGGATATTGGGTGAACAATCCGAAGAAGTCGAAATGGCTCCGCTTCAACATGCGACCAAATCATTTCTATCCAAGTGGGGCGTACGCAATTCCCGGACGTGGATACAAGGAAAAATCACACTTTCTTGAACTCAGTGACGGTGGGCATTTCGAGAACCTCGGCCTATACGAACTTGTTCGTAGGCGCTGTAGATTCATCATTGTCTGCGACGGAGGCCAGGACAACTCAGCCTCTTATTCCGATTTTGTGACAGCGATCAGACGTGTTGAAGAAGACTTTGGTGCCAAGATAATACTCGGCAAGGATGCTGGTCCAGAAAACATGATCGCGAAATCCCGGAAGGGTGCCTATCCCAGCGATGCGCTTTATGCCGACAAGGGCTACTTCGTTGCCAAGATAGACTACGGCAAGCAACGTGGTGTTGAAAAATGGGCGAGGGAAGGTCTGATCATCTACATGAAAACGACAATGATCGAAGGTCTGTCTATGAAGGCCAAGGGCTATAAGGGCGCCAACCCCGATTTTCCCGATCAGAGCACTGGCGACCAATTCTTCGACGATGAGCAATTCGAAGCATATAGAGAGCTGGGCTACCGGATTGCGACACAGGCAGTTGATGACTTAAAGCTAGACGACGGGTTTAAGAATGGCCAGAGGAAGTTCGATTCCAACTGGGAAGAAAACATTTTGAAAGAGGCGGCTGTGAAGCCAACTAAAGACAATGTCTCAAAACGCAACGCGAGAACGTTGCTGAGGACAAAAGGAAATCTATAAAAGCGAGCCTGTGCGCGAGCTCAAGGCACTCGCTGCGTAACTTTCACAAATGGCAATGCCTTCGGTAGAACTCAAAGATGATACTTACGACAATATCATCAACCGGGCAGGCCAAGAGCTCCAGTGCAATTGGTTAAGAGCGTCAGTTATTCTCAGATTATTGTTTGTTCACAAAAAGCAGACATCTGAACATTGTACAGTATTTGCATAAAGGGCTCCTTCCGGCCCATAGCTGCCGTTCACCCGACCCTACACCGCTGCGGCTAAGCCGGCCTAAGGAGGCATTCGCCGCAACTGCTCAAACAGAAAGCTCGACAACGCAGACACAACGCCATTCGTTGCGAACCCACCAATGCGAGCTTGCAGAATACCAACTGCGGAACCTAAAAGGGGATTTCGTCGTCTAGGCTAAAAGAGTAAGTAGCCTCGAGAAGCGCGCCAGACGGCAACGGTTGATTGGTTACGGTGAACAGATTGAGAATATCATCCCTATCCATAAACATTATCTGACTTCGCCTGGTGGCATCCAGCTTTTGACCTAGCCAGTTCTTGGCTTGCTTTGTGATTTCACCTCCTGCAACGATGAAGGCGTGATCCACGAGGGCTTTCTTACTTGTCTCAGGATCAAAAATCTCATGACCCAACATCATTAAAACCTGTTGATATATTTCAGAGATATTCCTGTTGCTGCCTTTACTCATCCCTGCCGCGTCGAGCTTCCCTTTCTTGGCTTGGATTCCAAAGTAGAGAACATGCTGTGTTGGGAGAACGTATCGCATCCAAATATCTTTGCCGTATTCTAAAGCTTTGTCTGTGTGCCCCGCTGCTTGAATGCGATGAAAACCCAGTTGCCGGAATAGTGGTAGCAACACTTCTTCTATCAGCTCGTCTTCGGAGCATTTATCGAGATACCAGCTCAGTTTCTCACGCCGCTCCAATTCTTTGGGTGTAAACGGTCGATGAGGGTTCGCCGCTTGGGAGATTGTTTTCGAACCAATGTGCCTGATGTAGAGAAGATCGTCGTCCCCATAGTAGGCTTCAAATCCTTCCCGGGAGAACGGCTTGTTGATGTGTTCTAGCGCGAGGGCACGATCAGGGTCATCTTCTTCGGCGTCAGCCTTGTGCATAAGAACGCGAAAAACATGCACAAATCGCTCGGGTAGGACGTATGGTCCCGACGATGGTTCTGCCAATAGTTCAGCAAGAACACCAGAAGTCCAAGCCCACCGTGTGGAGCCATCGTGTGCGTAGTCCAGATCGCACTCTTCGAAGAAACGCGTAATGTAGCTGCTAGAGCGATATTGAAAATTTGGAGCATCACCAATTATAGCTTCGGCCAGAATTCGCAGGTTCCTGTCTTTAAATTTCATTTTTCACACCTTGCGGTATCGAGCAAACTGTTCGAGAAGCCCTGCTTGTTGCAGTTTTAGTGCCTTCTAGTCAGAAGCCAGACGTTCATGCAAGCCGCAGTATTTGTCAAAGTGGGCTCAAACCGGTCTTGTGTCGGCGCGGCGCTCCAGTCCTATCCTTGCCTGATGCCTAGTCAACGCAGGCGGCCCTAAATAGCTACACCATGTTATTCAAAAGGTTGGAGTGTCGGCGGCTCCCCGTCATAAATTGGTCTCATCACATTCCAGTCGCCTCGGTGGTCTATTCGCTCCATTCGGGATTCGTTGAAACAGCCCCAAGCCCAGAGCATTCTGTTGATGTAATCTAACTCCGCTTTACGCTCCAGAGACTTGAAGACATGTAGATGGGGAAAGCCGATACGTCCGCCGGGCATTCCGATGCAATGACCCTCGATGATCGCCCAAACACTTGTAATGTGCGAGTAGCCTCCCTCGACCGTTTCGAAAGCGTTTTTCAGGGTGTAACCGATTGCCGAGGCATCTATCATCGCCTCGGCCTCGTTCATCAAGATGAGGATACCTCCCGCATCGGGGAGACCCAAACGCGCCTTGACGGCCCTGATTTGGTCGTTGGCTTTCTGAAGATGCCGTCGCACGGCACGTCCGGCCATATCAATCATCATTTTAGAGATTGCATCACGATCAGCGAGGCCTTCAATTACCTGCGCGACACCGACTCTGCCATAGACGATTGGCGCATCACGTTGGGAAAGGCGCTCTTTCAGGCGTCGCTCGGTCCGATCCTTAGGGCTTGCGTTCAGAGTCTTCAGCTCCACGACCAAGCCACGATTCCCAAGAAGATAATCCGCTTTGGTGTTCGAGCCATTAATCTGGCCGAATTCAGCGCTATCGAGCGATTCCGTCGAGCGGTCCCCCTCTAAGAATTCGATCATTCGCGCTTCGAGTGGGTCAGTAGGCTTTGCGTCAACGGCAAAGGCTAAGAGATCGAGATAAAGCTTAGCGACCATAGTATATTGTAGCCAAGCTCCCGATTTATTCCAATGGGCTGAGCTCACGACCGTCAGTTTTTCAACGGCTGTTTGGGTTGCTTTCCTACCGAGCACTGTATGCAAGGCATCTTCAGCTCATACACAGGTCTACGAGATCTAACCTCGTTTTTCGGTGCTTAAGGTTCCAATTTGCTTCCAACCCAACGTGCTTTAGGTCGTTCTCTGAACGGATGAGAGGCTGGGGGCACAAGCAGTCATAGAGGTATGCGTGCGCGCGCAGTGTCTGCGACCAGCGGGCTAATCGCTTCGGCCCATTGCAGACACTCGGGTGTGCCGCGCCGCCGCACTGCGGCTTCCCCGGACCGGGCTCTGAGACTTGCCGCCGGGAACTCGGCCGGGCAAAGTCCCCTAGGCCGTATCAAAGGATGTGCTGATGCCAATACTAAACGAAGCAGAAACAAAGACTCGAATTGCAGACGGCAGCTTGATGGCCGTGACCTTGGATACATCGATTTTTGACAGGTATGGCTGCAATCTCGACTTCCCTCTGCTCAGGAACCTGTCGCAGTTCAAGGCGGGGAAAATCTCTGTCGTGTTTTCGGATGTTATCGTGGCGGAAGTCACGTCTCATATCTCAGATAAAGCTTCAGAAACCCAAGGGGCGCTGAACCAAGCAATCAAGAAGTTTTCTAAGATCTGGAAAACCACACCGGTAGATGCCAAAGTGGCTCAAGCGCTACAGAATGACCGGGATCCGAACGAGTTTTCGGCCACGTGTGTCGAAGCGTACGTGAATCACGTAGAGGGCAATATAGTTACTTCAGCAGCGAACGCGGCGGTCACCGAGGAAGTGATGCAGCGCTACTTTTCCGGCGAGACCCCGTTCGAAAACAAGAAGGAAAAGAAATCTGAGTTTCCGGACGCGTTTGCGCTCGTGAGTTTGGACAAAATATTTTCACAACGAAGAAAGTATCTTCTTTGTGTTTCGGCAGACAAAGGGTGGCACGCGTTTGCAGAGCAGTCAGATTGGCTTCTATGCGTCAAAGACCTGGATGTAGCACTTTCCTATTTCCATGACACAGGCAGAAACATCGCTGACAGCGTCGTCGAAATGCTCAAGAACGCTAGTGCTGAAGAACTGATCAGCGACCTCGAGCTTTCGATCCAGGCCCGGCTTGACGACTTCGATTTTGAGCCAGAAACGCACTCAGGCCTAGATTATGAGGCCGAACCGACGTCAGCTTCGCTACAGTTGGTGAAATTTGACTCACTCTCCAATCCGATAATCACCGACGCGAACGATAACGAAGTGTCATTTACTGTAAGCGTGGATGCCGTCGTTTTGTTCGAGGCAGAATTCACCTTCTATGCCTACGACAGCATCGATAAGGACTATGTTACGCTCAGCACCGAATACGCGGAAATCGAGTCTACGCATACCTTCAAGCTTGTTGTGAGCGTGTCCCGCGACTTGGACCCTGAGCCGAACCCAATATCTGTCACCGTGGTGAAGGATCGTCTTGAAGTCAACTTCGGCTATGTAGAACCCTTCCCGAACGAAGATCCCACTCATGAGAAGTATTAGTGGGCGCGGTCGTGCTGCTATGCCACTTACGCTCGAACAAAGGGCATAAGGACCTCGCTTTCCCGAGCACGAAGACGGCGGAAGAAATCTGTCACTTCCTACTGCCCCGAAGCAGTCATTTGTGTCTGTCGCAGCGAACTTCCGCTCTCCGCCCATCTCAGCTATCAAATGTTAAACTGACTGCGATCGAAGTTGCAAATCACCCCCCAATCCGCACCATCCCCCTGTCCCGCCGCTGACCGACAACCCACACACACCCAACACCTTCCACAACGTCCCGCACTTCCCTCTCATCCATCAACACCAGACCCGTCGACAGCCCATCCGCCATCGCGGCAGATTTATGGATCACACTCAGCCGCTGCCACGCACTAGCCGCCGGTTTCCCGGTTTTCGGGTTCAGGATATGGCTGGTCTTTCCATCAAACGTCGTGCCGGTCGGGGCAGAGGTGGCGACGGACTGGTCAGTCAGGGGGATCGTCTCTTCTGCGGCTTCATCGCCGTGGGTGGCGAGGCCGACTTGCCAGGTTTCGCCGGTGGAGGTGTGGCCCAGGGCTGAAATTTCACCCAGGCTGACGATGGCGTTTTCCAGCCCTTCAGCTTTCAGAAGCCGTGCGATGGCATCGGAGATGAAGCCTTGCGCGATGCCGTTCAGGGTCAGGGCCATGCCGGGCTTTTGGAAGAACACACCCTGCCCGTCAAATTGTACCGACTGCCAGCCGATGCTGCGCATGGCCGCTTTCACCGCCGCTTGGGGCGGTTTGCCTTGGTGCTCGGCATAGGCTTGCCAAAGCGGCTGGATGGTGGGGTCGAACAGCCCGCCGGTTGCGGTGTGCGCAGCGCTGGCGATGCTCAGCAGGTTCAGCAGTTCCGGTGGCGGGTTTTCAAGTGATTCGGTGCGGTTGAGCTCCGACAGCACGCTGTCAGTTCGGTAGAGGCTGAATATGGTTTCAAGCCGGTTGATCTCGGCCCGCGCCAGCGCGATCAACCGCGCTGCCTCGGGTTTGGGCAGGCCGGTGAGGACCAGCTTGGCATCTGCGCCCAGCGCAATGCCGCGCCACACTGTGGGCGGTGTTGAGGCACCAGCGGCAATAGCGGAAGGCACGGAAGCACCGAGGGCGAGACCGGCAGAAATGGTCATGAAACGGCGACGGGAAAGGCTCAATTGACGGCCCCCGCTTCCGGTGTTCCTTCAGGGTTTTGGCCCGCATTTTGAAGCGCACTCAGGTCCACCGGACCCAGCACATAGTCGTCGGGAATATCGGCCAGCACCACCACCTTGCCGCCATTCTTGGCCGCAAAAAGCTCGGCTGCTTTTTCTTCGGCAAAGGGAATAGTTTCAGGCGCACCCATGCCGCCGATCATCCGGCTGTCGATCACAAAGAAGGCCTTGTTGATATCGATCCAGGTGTCATCGCCGGGAAAGCTCCATTCCTTTGCCGCGCCCATATCGTTGACATAGATCGCCACCGGCTCCTGCGTTTCTTCAGGCAGCCGCAGGAAGGCAACGGCATCGCGGACCTGCGAGAACCAGACCGGGAATGGCAGGTTCTTGATGTGGATCTGCGCCTTGGGGCCGGTATGTTCCAGAATGTTCATGTTGCAGTAATGGCCGACCGCCTCTTCGGTCATCGCAATCGGACCAGGAATATCGGCCGTGGCGGATTCGTCGTTGCAACCGGCCAGAACGAATGTTGCGGCGAGCAGTGCAACGGTGGCGGGGATGGTGAGAAAGGTGCGTCCGGTCATGGCTGAACCCTTTTCAAAATGAGTGTAGAGGCGCCCAGCGCAATGCCCATCCACAGGAACGGGCTGATAATCGCAAACTGCGGCAGGAACGGCATGGTGTTGCCCCCTGCGCCTAGCCCGGTGGACAGCCCGCCCGCATCGATCGCCGCCATGTTGAAGACGCGGAACGCATCGGCCGGGTTAGCGACCAGCAGATAAGGAAACAGGGTTTTGGCAAAGAACCCGTCGGAGCTGGCAAGCAGACCGCCAAGCAGCGCCAGATCGTAGAGCACCACGGCAAGCAGCCAGATGCCGACGGCCAGCGCGGCGGCAGTGCCGGTCTGGCGCACACTGGCGCTGGCGACATAGCCAATCGCAATGAAGGTCGCGCCAAGGGCGATGCTGGTGAGGATGAGCCGACCAAGATCCATCACGCCTTCAAGACCTGAATTGCCACCGGCAACATAGGCGATGGCTCCGGCAATGCCGTAGCCCAGCAGCACGGCCAGCGCCAGAACCACGACATGACCGAGAAATTTGCCGACCAGCACCTGCCCGCGCGACACGGCGGTTGCGAGCGTCAGCTGCAACGTGCCCCGGTCAATTTCACCGGCGATGGCATCGAAGGAAAGCAGCAGCGCAATCAGCGGCACCAGATAGACCGACAGGGTCGACAGGCTGGCCACCACCACCGTCAGGCTGTTGGCTTTGGTTGCGCCGGTTGGCGCGCTGCCCAGAAGAACCAGCAGCAGCGCAAAAACAAACAGAATGATCGAGGCCAGCACGACCCAGCGGTTGCGAATGCCGATGCGAATTTCCGTTTGAGCAATAGCAAGAACAGCACTCATGAGGCGTCCCTCCCGTGGTCTTCGTGGGTGGAGAAGTAGAGATAGATCTCATCAAGGCTGGGCGGTGATACCTCGACATCCTTGACCAGTTCTCCCAGGCCCGAGATCGCCGACAGCCGCTCCATCTTTTCAGGCTGGGCACAATCGAATTCGACCGACACGCCATTGATGCGGTTGCCACCAAATTCCCGGTGCACCCTGTCAACATTCTCCTCCGTCGAGCGGACGCGGATACGGATCGGCAGGTTGGCGGAATGTTGCAGATCGGCCAGCGGCGCATTGGCCACCAGGCGACCTTTTCGCAGGATCGCGACCCGGTCGGTCTTGGCTTCCAGTTCGCTGAGACCATGGGAAGACAGCAGCACCGCCGTGCCTTTGTCGGCAATATCGGAAATCAGGCTATAAAAACGCTGGCGCGATATCGGATCAAGGCCGGAGGTCGGCTCGTCAAGCAGCAGCAGTTTGGGGTCGCCCACCAGCGCCTGAGCCAGGCCAAGCCGCTGGCGCATGCCCTTGGAATAGGTGCCGCAGCGACGGTCGGCGGCGTCCATCAGATCAACTTTTTCAAGCGCCGAAGGCACATCGCTCTTCGGGGCACCCTTGAGCTTGGCATAGTAGGAAACCACCTCGCGACCCGTCAGCATTTTGGGAAAGGCAACGCTTTCAGGCAGATAGGAGACCATCGCCCGCGCCGCAGCACTGCCCGGTGCGTGGCCGCCAATATCGACCGAGCCCTGTTCGGACCGCAGAAAGCCCAGCACAATGCGGAACAATGTGGTTTTGCCCGCGCCATTATGGCCAAGCAACGCCACGCGCTCGCCCGGCGCGACATCAATCGAGACATTTTTCAGGGCCTCAACGCCCTTGAAGTTCTTGGATATATCGTCGGTGCGCAAAACAAATGTCATTGCAGCTGCGCCTCCTGTTTGGAATTGGGGATTGATTTCATTGCAGGTGCCATGCGCGGCTTGTCATCGACAACACCGCCGGGAAGCAGCGCGGGAAATTCCTTCTGCGCCCACTGCATCAGTTGAACCGCCGGACTGCCCATCAGCATCTTGGCAGCGGGCTGGGTCCACAGGATCTGGTCCATCGTATCGTTGGGGTGGAAAGCCTGGTCGGCAACGCCGTCGCCATTAACGTCATAGGCGCTGTGATCGCTCCAGTAATTGCCCGACCAGATGTGGTCCTTCGAGCCGACAAATTTGACCTGGGTCCGGTTGCCGATGAAGGAATTGCCGGTGATTTCGTTGCGCTCTGATCCAGCTGTGAAGTGGATGCCGAATGTGCAGCCCTCAAAGTGGTTGTTGCGCATCGCGTTCTTGTTGGCGTTGTACATGAACAGGCATTTATGGCCGCCATTCTTCACCACATTGCCCTCAAGCAACGCGTTGTTGGCATAATTCAGCATGATGCCGTGATCGCGGTCACCGATGGAGGTATTGCCGGTAATCTTCACCCGGTTGGTGAACATGATCGCATAACCAAGGTGATTGTTGATCGACATGTTGCCGGAGACTTCGCTGTCATTGGCATACATGTAGTGAACGGCAAAACGCAGGTCTTCGAAGTGGTTGTTGCGGAATATATTCTTCTTGCTTGAGTTGACAAAAATGCCGTCCCGGCCCAAGCGAACCTTGTTGCCGATCACCTGCGCGCCCGGTGCATTCCATACATAGATGCCATTGCCGCGCCGGTTCATCAGCCGGTCCTCACGGCCAATGATCGTGTTGTTTTCAACCAGCGCATTCTTGGCACCATGCACATCGACACCATAAAGATTGCCCTCAAGATGGTTGTCTTTGACGATAGCGCCGGTCGCTTTCTTGGTCAGCTGTACGCCGCTGTCGATGGTCTGATGATCGGATCCGGAACCCGACAGTCTCAGGCCCGAGATCGTGACATCGGGGGCATCGACATGGATCACCGATCCGGTACCCTCCCCGACGACATCGGCGTTGCCGTTGCCGATAATCGACAGTGGCTTGTCGATGGTGAAGCCACCGACATAGTCGCCGGGGGCCAGCAACAGCCGGTCCCCTGCTTCAGCGGAATTGACAGCCCGCACCAGCGTCTCCTTGCCCGGCTCCACCGCCACATCGGCAGCAAAGGCCGATGTGACAGGGAAAACCGAAGCGAAGAACACAAGTGCGATGCGGGCTATCTGTTTCATTTCATTTGCCTTTAGGCGTTCCTACTCTGCCTTTACGCGTTCCGGGGCTCAACGAACATCCGGCCACGCATTTCCATGTGCAGGGCATGGCAGAACCACTGGCAATAGAACCAGTGCACGCCCGGACGGTCTGCCGTGAAGGTGACCGACGCGGTTGCCTGTGGTGCAACTTCCATGGCAAGGCCGTAGTTGGATAGGCAGAAGCCGTGGGTGACATCGTCCACATCATCAAGGTTGGTCACATAAACGGTGACTTCATCGCCTTGCGTGACAGTGAAGGACTCCAGCCCGAAAGTCGGGGCCACCGACGTCATGTAAACGCGGACCTTGTTGCCATCTCGAATGACAACATCGTCGCCCTCAAGATCGACACCATCGGCCTTTGCCTGCTCGACGGCATCGGCAAACATCGGATCATCGCGTTTCCAGGCATTGATCGGGTTCACAATGTCCGTGCGAACGATGATGCTGTCATGCGGTTCGGCAAAAGTCGGCCCGTCATGCACCACCTTCATCTCGTCACTTGAGATATCGATCAGCTGCTCGTTTTCCGGTTTCAGAGGGCCCACATTGATGAACCGGTCCTTGGAGAACTTGTTCATCGAGATGAGCCACTCACCATCAGCCTCTGCGGTCTCACCCATCGACGTAGAGTTGTGACCAGGCTGATAATGGACATCGACCTTGGAGATGATCGGATCGACATCTTCACCGGCAAAGGATTTGATCGCTTTGTCCATGTTCCACTTCACCACCTGGCTATCGAGGAACAGCGTCGTGAAGCAGTTGCCCTTGCCGTCAAACGCGGTGTGGAGCGGTCCAAGTCCCAGCTCAGGTTCACCAACGATACACGTCCGAGGATCGGCATCGCTGTCAAACAATGCATCCACCTTCTCGACATCGATGATCGAAACCGTCGGCGATAGCTTGCCGTTGATGACAATGTGCTTTTTGTCCGGCGCGGTGTTCACACCGTGCGGGCTGTTGGGGATCGGGATGTAGCGGGTGTACTTCTTGTTCGATCCCTTACGACCGTCAATCACCGGAATGCCGTTCAACATCTGAACGTCGCCGGATTTGACGCCTTCCTCGATGGCCTTGAGGTTGAACACGACCACATGGTCAAGCTCGCTCTCTGTCATCTCGGCAAGGTTCATGCCCATCTCGGAGTTGTAGCTGGTCGAGAAAGCGTATTTGCCCTGGTAATCGCAGTCAGTGTTATCCAAGTTCCCGGACACCATTACCTGCCAGGCTACTTTCATCTCATCGCCGTCAATCGCAGTGAAGATATTCACGTACTGGGACGGATCGTCGAGGATCTTGCCGTCATTGACCAGCGGTGCTTCATGCTCGCCATTGGCAAACACATAGCCGGTGCGCGGGAACTTCTGCGGACGCATGCCGTGAATGTCATGCGCGTTCGGGATCTCGATGATCTTGTCGCACTTCATGACATCGCAGCGAATACGGGCAACACGTGTGTTGGCCTTGTCGTTGGCGAAGATATAGCGGCCATCATACGTGCCGTCGGTGAACGACATGTGAGGATGGTGAAGATCGCCGTTGTCGTAGGTTTTCATGCCTTTGGCGGCAAGGAATTCCTTGGTTTCAGGTGTCAGACCTTCGGTCATCACCTTCAGGCTCTCATTGGTCTGGCCCCAGCCGGTTGCCGAACAGCGGTTGAACACCGGCACGCGCATCAATTCGCGCATGGACGGAAAGCCCAGAATACGCAATTCACCGGTCTGACCGGACGACCAGAAGCCGTAATAAGGATCCAGTTCACCTGGTTCCAGATTGACTTTCGGCGACCCTGCGGCCAGCGCCGGTGTCGCAGCACCGGAAAACAATCCGCTTGCAACGCCCGATCCGGCCACCAAAGCGCCTGTGGCTCCGGCGGTCATGATACCGCGGCGCGAAAAGCCCTTCTTCCTGGTTTCTTCAGCTGACATAACAATAACTCCTTTCCCTGATTGGAGGTGTGTCGATGGTTAGGTTCATTCCGCCGGTACATGAGCTTTTGCAGCGAGCTCATCGGTCGGAAGAATGGGTTTGGTTTGATTGCGCGCCTCAAAGCGTGCGCGTTTGGCGGCCTGTTTGATGCAGACGGGACATTTGCTGTTGCTCTGGTAAAGTACCTGGCAATGCAGGCACTGATGGCATTCGTTGGGATTAATGTTCCCTTCAGGATGGATGGCCTGCACCATGCATTCCTTGGCGCAGCGCTGGCACGGATCACCGCATTCCTTGTAGCGCTTGAGCCAGTCGAACATCCGCATACGTGCCGGTATCGCCAGTGCAGCGCCCAGCGGACACAGGTAGCGGCAGTAAAAGCGCTCGATGAACAGGCCGGCGCCAAGCAAGACACCGACAAACAGCAGGTACGGCCAGGCGCGTGCGAATTTGAGAATGATCGCGGTCTTGAACGGCTCGATTTC
This sequence comes from Stappiaceae bacterium, assembly GCA_039976075.1. Lineage (GTDB taxonomy): Bacteria > Pseudomonadota > Alphaproteobacteria > Rhizobiales > Stappiaceae > JBDWFY01. The sequence continues at coordinate 109,158 of JBDWFY010000011.1, read as the reverse complement.
CGCATACCGCTCCGCCATCTCAAGTGAGTAGAGCGACAGACCGAACAGACCCAGAAAGATCATATACTTGATTGGCCACAGCCGCTCGTGAACGGCCCAGGGCACGGTGTATTGGGGCACTTTCAGGAAGCGCGCGATCTTGTTGGTCAACTCCTGCAGCGCGCCGAAGGGGCAAAGCCAGCCGCAGAACACGCCGCGCCCCCAGAACAACAACGACGCTGCAACCGAGAACCACAATATGAATACCAGCGGGTCCATCAGGAACGCCGACCAGGAGAAGTTCGTCATCACCGATGAGAAAAAGGCAAGAATGTTCACAACGGAGAGCTGCGCATTGGCGTACCAGCCCAGCACAAACAGCGTGAACGATAAAAATCCGATGCGAAACCAGTAGGTGAAGCGCTCATAGCGGGTCACCTGCATCTGGAAGAAGAAGACGACAGTGAGCACGACAAGCGCGGCAACAAGCAGACCGACCTCGACTTGTTTCTGCTCCCAGATACGCTTCCACAAATGGCTAAGCTCATCGGGATTGGAAGACGCGAAATCGCCTTCAGCCTGGGGTGCTCCAGTGACAGTCTCAGGCACTGCAGCGGCAACGGGCTCCACATATCGCGCCGGAATCTTGTAGCCCAGATCAAAAGTAATGAAACTCTTGTCGATCGCGCCAACGGCCCGCTGGACCAGCAATTGCAGGCGCCATGGCTTTGTCGCATCAAATCCCATCTCGGCGGGGACCTTGAACAGATCAAGTTCTTTGAACGACGGTGCATCGTCGGGCGCCAGACGCCCAAGGCGCCGATGCTGTTTGTCGAAAAATCGCGCCGAATTATCGCCCTGAATAAGCTGAATACGATCGAAAATCCCGCCTCGCACATAGCCTGAACCCTTGAAGGAGTATTTGCCCCTGCCAAGAACCAATATGGCTTCTTCATCTTCGCCCAGCCATTTGACAAGATTGGCATATTCATCCTTGCCCAGCAGCGACAGACCGATCTCAGGCGCACTGACCAGCGCCGCATGCATCTCGATGAACGTATTCTCGGGATTACCTTTTTCCGGTCGCTTGATCGCCCGTTCATCACCAGTGTCGATGAAAGCCTGATTGACTTGCCCGACATCAAGACGCAGCGAACGGACAGAACCATCCCCGCTCAGCGTCTGCCAGTCAGAGAGCGGAATATCGCCACCGACGGGTCGCTTCAGTTCGTTCTGCGGCCCCTGGTCGGCGAGCAGCGCAGTCAAACCGCCAAGGCCAAGCGCCCGCGCAACCTTGATACCGGCGCGTACGATTGAATCGTCAATGACCATAATGGTAACGGTGGCGCCGGACACGATATCCAGCTCATGGGCCGAACCACCCGCTTCGGCCTCGGCAATCAGATCCATCCCGGCATATTTTTCAGTAACAGCCTGGATCTTGGAATCCGGAATACCGATCAGAACAATCGGCTCTGAATGTTTGACCAGCTTGACGCCCGTCACCTTGGCATTGGTGTCCACGCCCATCACCACGTGAATGGGCTTGCCGGAATAGCCGGTTGTGGTCACAAAATCCGATGTCAAAAAGACATAGCCGACCGGCTCGCCGTCCTTCAACGCCGGCAGAACGGGAATGTCATCCCGCATCTGGCCAAGTTTTTCCGCTCCCGGCACAAGTACCGCGACATCCACCTTATCCAGAAATTTCGCAACGAGAGGCTCACTGCGGACAACCGAAGGGCTGACCAGACTGCATGTCACCATGACAATGAATGCTGTGAGCAGAGTGCGACCGTAGTTTCGATCTAATCGCATACCGACCCGGTTTTCTATTTTTGTGATTACAAATTAGAACTTTTTGCCGGGGTTTCTTTGCGCCAGATCAACTTGGCAATTATTTGTTGCACGCCTCAATTGGGGTCGGAAAGTGGTCGCCCGTTTCTGCTGTCGTGGGCTGATAGTGTGCCGAGGCAGTTATCGTGTGTCAGGCGGCGACGCGGATAGCCTGCAATACAGCGCCGCTCGCACCGACATCTATCTATTTCGCTTTATATTGATGGAACATGTCGGCGACAATTTTCCACTCCTCTCCTCGTCGTTCCAAGACGAACAGATACGTGCCGTCAAAGGCCGGTCCAGCCTTGCCAAGCGATGCCTGAACGCCGCCGATCATCACGGCCTGCGAGCCGTCCTGAGCAATGATCAATTTGTCTACGGTGTGGTGCAGCGAACCATCATGTTCTGTCAGCATTGTAAATACTTTACGCGGGGTTTCCTGCCCGGCAACAGGTTCGGCATCGGCGGCAATCCAAAGTGCCTTTTCATCGTAAAGCGAGACAATGCCTTCAATATCATAGGTGCGGGCATAGTCGTTGAACGTGTCGTTAAAGGCGATGAGGTCGGCCCTTATCGCGTCATTTTCAGTATCTGCGGAAGCCGGTAGGTTTATCAGAAGGAGAGCGAGAATGATTGCGATCATGCGCATTGATCTGGTTCCTTGTTGAATACATGTTTTCCAGTCACATCGCGATGACTTCGCGGGTGATTTGCCAACGGTCGTCCTGGTGGATCAGATCGATGCTGAGCGTCACGATCTTCATTTCACCGGAAAGATTGACCTTGCGGCTGATGACGACGTGGCCATGTTGCGCATCTGCTTCGACCAGATGGTACCTGGCCCAGGTTTGAGGCGTCACGGCCTCGTCTGTTTTCTCTCTAACGTGTTTGATGAAACCAGCCTTGTCCGACCGGTTCACTTCACCATCGGCACCGAACATGAAGATTGTCATATCGTCGTGATAGATCCGGCCCAAAATATCGAATTCACGGCTTGAGACCGATTGGATGAGACCGTCGATTGCGGCCTTCACCTGGGCAGCCTGAGGGGTATCGGGAGTCATTTTCATGTCCTTCCATAAGAATTTGAATTGTTGAGTGAGATCAGGCGTATGTGCCGTTTATCGGGAATTTTTCGGTTCGGTTTTTCAGGAAATTCAGCCCCATCAGCATCGAGTCCAGGTTGGGCCGCGCAAAGGGCACGTTTGAGATGTCGATGATCTGGAGGTTCCCCTCCTCGTTGACCACAAACAGGCCCGGCTCTGCGAACGGCCGCTCGGCGTCCATGCCAAGGCGCGGCCCGGAAACAAAGAGGCCAAGCTGCTGCATCTGCTCAACACTCAGGTCATAACCGACCGGATAAGCCGGTTCGACTTCTGCCATCTGGTCGGTGGCTCGTGCCTTGGAATCGGCAGACAATGCAACGACATCTACCTTGAGTTCATCGAGCTTCGGTTTTGCCTCGTTCAGGCTCTTGAGATAGCGGGTACAAAGCGGGCAGTGCTTGCCGCGATAGACGACGATCAGTTGCCAGTCATATCCATTTTCCGGTTTGCCCAACTCAATTGAGCCACCGCCAATCGTCGGTACGGCAAGCCTCGGAAAGGCCTCTCCTGCGGTCAGTTTTTCAGAGCTCATTAATCGTCCTTTGAAGTGCTCATTGACTTTTATATCGATCATTACATATATAAACAATCAAGCCAGTCAAGAGATATATAATGAACGATACAAAAAAAATGGGCCGCCCGAGGAGCTTCGACGAAAATGAAGCACTCATGGCCGCGATGAACGTGTTCTGGACCAAGGGCTATGATGGTGCGTCGATGAAGGACCTGACTGGTGCAATGGGGATCAGCGGTCCCAGCCTTTATTCAGTCTTCGGCGACAAACGCGCACTTTATCTGAAAACCATCGATCACTATTCAGACGTTGATGCGTGTGCGCCCATCGTCGCATTTGAGAGCGAACCCGATATTCGCAAGGCGATACACGGTTTCCTGACGAGCGTGATCACCTATTCCACCGGAGAACAATATGGTCCGCGCGGCTGTTTCCTCGCCTCCTGCGTCTCAACCAGCATTGGCGAAGTCGAGGGTGTGGAAGAACGCATGGAGCAGGCGATCAACGGCACGGACATCCGGCTCGCCAGCCGCTTCGACGTCGAGAAGGAAAAAGGCACCCTGCCCGCCAACTTTCCCTCAAAAGAGCGTGCCCGGCTGATGTTCGACATGCGCCAGGGTTATGTTTTTCGTGGTCGTGCCGGATGGACGGCACAGGCATTGCTGGCGGATATTGATGATCGGGTTGAGATGATCCTGTCCAACTGAAAAACACCCGGTCTATAAGGCTTCAAGCTTCTCCAGAACGGATCTGATCTCCTCAACTCCTTGAGCGCTTACCGACGCTTGAGGAGGGATAGGGTCGCCGCAATCCAGTCCCTGCAGTCGTAGTCCGGCCTTGATTGCCCCGGCCAGATTGTATTTCGCGAAGGTTTCGTTAATGGCCCAAAGCTCGCGCTGCAATATCATTGCTGCATCCCAGTTGCGAGCCTTGCAGAGTTCAAACAGCTGTACCGATTTCTCAGGTACCAGACAGGATGGCCCCGCCATCCATCCCTTACCTCCGATCAGCATCACCGCTATGGTGATGTGAGCGGAGGCGGCAAAAACATCGAGCCGCCCATCCATCCGGTTGATCACGCTCAGAAGCCGCCCGGTATTGGTTGAAGCATCTTTCAGCGCAACGATGTTGGGATGATGGCTCAGACGTTCGATCGCCGACAGCGACAGGTCCGACCGCTGGAAGTTCGGGTTCGTATAGATCGTGACCGGCAGATCGGTTGCATCGGCGATGGCAGTGAAATAGGCCACCACACCCTTTTCATCGATCGGGAAGTAAGCTTCCATGACCGCCAGGATGCCATCAGCACCCGCTGCTTTGGCTGTTTTTGCCTGCGCAACAGCATCTTGCGTTGCAGTACCGGCCACACCGGCGATGACGGGCACGCGCCCAGCGGCGGCGGCAATCACTGTTTCGATCGTCAACGCCTTTTGTGAGCCGCTGAGATAGGCGAACTCTCCGGTTGATCCCAACGGACACAGTCCATGCACGCCTTTGGCGATCAAATGCTCACACAACCGGCTCATCATCTGTGTATCGATCTCGCCCGCATTGCTGGTCGGTGTCGCCAGATAGGGAATAACGCCTTCAAACTGTGCCATATTGCTCTTGCTCTTCGCTAAACTGGCGCAAGTTGATCATGTTCGCCGCGCAACGTCAAAGCATCGCCGCCTCACGCAGAAACGCGCTGATGGCGTGCAGGAAAAGTGTTTTCTGATCGACAGTTTTAGGTCCGCGGGTTTGACGAGTCTTCGTTAGGACAGATGGTTCCCGATTGACTCTTCGTCAAAATCTCAATACATAACCATATGGTTATTGATAATCTTGATCTTGTATTTGGCGCGCTGTCTGATGCGACTCGTCGAGGCATGCTGGCGCAACTTTCGCAAGGCGAAATGAACGTATCTGCGCTTGCCGCACCTCATTCCATGTCCCAGCCGGCCATCTCCAAGCATTTGCGGGTGATGGAGGGCGCAGGGCTCATCGAACGGCATAAACGCGGTCGTGAAACGTTTGTGCGTGTGAGGCCCGCAGCAACCGATGGCGCTGCCGCCTGGATAAGCCATTACAGCCAATTCTGGAAACAGCATTTCGATGCTGTCGATAGTGTGTTGAAGGCAAAGAAGAAGCGCGATTGAGAGCAAACAACGCCATCAAATTTTCAACTGATGAGGGAGCCGACAAATGAGCACCACAACAACTTTTGAAGACGGCAAGCTTCACGTCCGTCGCACATTTGACGAACCACGCACCGCTGTGTTCGACGCCTGGATTCAAGCCAGCAAAACAAAGGAGTGGTGGGGGTGTGCCGATACGGTCCATGTGACATCGGAAATCGAACCCAAGGTGGGCGGCAACTACATCCACGCCATGACCATCAAGAATGTCGGCGTACACCCGATCAAAGGCCAGATCACCGCCTTTGAGCCCCCTGCCCGCCTTGCCTATAAGATGCCTGGCATGAGCGAAGGCGACTGGATGCAGGTCAACGTTGAGTTTATCGAAGACGGCGGGACAACAAATGTGCATCTCACCCAGTGGCCCATCCCCGATCCGCTGCGCGATATCATCGCCGCCGGCTGGACGGCTTCGTTTGAACGCATGGCCCGCTTTTTCGCCGGAGAACGGCGCGCCGCCTAGCGATACCTGCCAGTGGAACGCAGTGATTGAAGGGATTCATGCACCGTTTGAGCTGTGTTTCCGCAAAATACGGGCGAGTGCCTCGACTTTTGGTGAATTCACGCCCTTTGGCCAGATCATCACCGTTTTGATCCGGTTGTGACCAGCAGGTAATTTGGTGATGCGCAGTCTCTTGCTTTCGGGAAAACTGGTCAGCACGCTGCGCGGCACCAGCGCTGCTCCCATACCTGCCAGCACACAGCCCAACATCGCATGATAGGACCCCAGTTCGATCGTGCGTGCGGGGAGTTCCTTGCGCCGTGCATACCATTCTTCCAACCGTCGACGATGCGGACATCCATGCTCAAACACGATCATGGTTTCCGGTGCAATGCCCTTGTCTTCGATCGGAGGTTGCTGTTTGGATGTGACAATGACCGGCTCTTCCACAAAGGCGACCTGGGAATCGAATTTGGCATCAGCCACAGGTTCAGCCACAAAGCAGGCATCGATGTCACCTGCAAGCAGAGCGGTCGCCAACTGGGTTGGATTGCCGGTACGCATCTCCAGAATGACATCGGGATATTGTCGGGTGAATTCGGACAGCGGCTCCGGCAACCTCACCGCTGCTGTGCTTTCCATCGATCCCAGCCGAAAAACGCCTGTTGGCGAATCTCCGGAAATGGCTGACTCCGCCTCACTGGCCAGTGCCAGTAGGCGGTCAGCATACTCCAGCAAAGTTTGCCCGGCCGGCGTCAAAATCAGGCGTTTTCCGCGCCGATCAAAAAGCTTGGTGTCCAGACGGTCTTCCAACTGCCTGATCCGGGTTGTGACGTTTGACTGAACCCGGTGCAGTCGTTCCGCGGCGCGGGTTATCCCGCCCTCGCGCACAACGGCACTGAATATCCTGAGATCGGAAAGCTCCATCTATCTCTCCTTGAGATTATTTAATTCATAATAATTCATTTTTAATGATTGATCAAAACGAATATCTGAATGGTGTCACGACTTGAAGACAGTCAACACATCATGAAAAGGATGAGGTTATGAACAAGGGATATTGGATTGTCAGAGTATCCGTCAGAAATGCTGATAAGTACCCTGACTATTTGGCTGCAGCCGCGCCCGCATTTGAAAAATACAGAGCGCGGTTTCTGGTACGCGGTGGACGATACACGGCACCGGAAGGGCAAGCCCGGGATCGGAATGTCGTCGTCGAGTTCGAAGATTACAACACCGCGATTGCCTGTTACCAGTCGCCTGAATATCAGGCAGCACAGAAAATCAGAGCCGCTAACGCCGATGCGGATATGCTGATAACAGAGGGAACCTGAAACCGCGCCTCGACCGGCAGCGCGCGCTGTGCCGGTCTGGACGCACGCTGCAGGGCGACGAAGGCCTGCAAATTCGTTGACAATTCAGGAAGCAAGATCGATGTCGATTGCCAAACTGGTATCAGTTGTTCCGTGGCGGTGAGCGCCTCTTTGCCCGACTGCCGGTCACCGTCAGATCATCGCCTTAAGGTGCCCAACCAGCGTTCTGACGGCAGCTTCTCCTTGGGCAGACTCAGCGATATGTAGCGCGATCTCCGCTCTAGGCAGCGGTGGAAATCCATCTTTTTCACTCAAGAGCTTGAGGCCTGAGCGGACGGTCGAGCGTTTGACAACTGTTACAGCCATCCCGGCAACCGCAGCAGCTTCGTTGGCAGGAATGCTGCTGCCCACAAACGCAAGCCGATAGCCGATGCCGGCCGAGTTCAAAGCCGCTATTGCCCATTCTCTGAAGAGGTTGCCCTCCGCCATCAGGGCAACAGGCACCACTCCATCGAAATTAAGCGGTTTCTCTTGTGCATAGGCCCAGCAGACTTCCTCCTGCCGCAGAACGATCCCCGCCCCGGCATTGAGCGCTTGCGTCGCGATGACAATATCGAAATCCGGTCCCAGTCGAGGAATGAAGGCCGCGGTGGTACCTGTTGTCACTTCAAGCACCACATCAGGAAACTGCATCTGATAGCGCGTCAGGATTTCAGGCAGCACCGCAGTGGCATAATCATCCATCACTCCCAGTCTGACTTTTCCAGCTATGGCATTCTTTCGAATGTCAGAGACAGCGTGATCATTGGACGCAACGATCTGCCTGGCGTAGCCCAGCAGTGTCTCTCCGGCGCTTGTCAGCCGTATACCGGCAGGCCCGCGCTCCAGAAGTACAGTTTCAAGCTGTTGTTCCAACTTCTTGATCTGCATACTGACCGCAGACTGCGATCGGTAAATTCGCGGTGCAGCCTGCGTAAACCCGCCGGTCTCCACAACCGCAATAAACGAGCGCAAGGCCAAAACATCCATATCGGCCATCAGTAGCCCCTGTCATTAGATATTCCAATCGAATTGATAGTACTCATTCGCAAACAGGATTGCATGAAATTTCTGTGACCTGGCCTTCCGCAGGCAGAAACCAATCACTTAGTCCTGTCTGAATTTCCGTTATACTGCCTGCACCAGATCTGCACCTACCATTGAGACCGGATCATCGAAGCTTCGTTGTGCATGATGCACCATGTGCTCCTGACGCTGATGGGTGGTGTGATGATGAAAGGAAATCGGGAAGATGGTTGAATCCAGAAAAGAAACGGACATCTTGCCCCAGTTGGCCAAACACTCGCGGGTTTCGCTTTATGAAACGCCGACACAGTTGGATCAGGCGCCTAATCTGGGGGCGCAATTGGGTGTTACTATCGATGTCAAACGAGACGACACACTGCCGCTGGCGATGGGTGGCAACAAAGTCCGGCAACTGGAATATTACCTCGGACCGGCAAAGGACCAGGGTGCAGATACGGTTCTGATCACCGGCGCGGTGCAATCCAATTTCGTTCGTCTGTGTGCAGCCGCCGCGCGACGTCTGAAATGGCAGCCAGTTGTTCAACTTGAAGATCGCGTACCCAAGGACGATGTCGCCTACAACACCTCCGGCAATGTACTTCTCAACCAAGTGCTCGGTGCCGAGATCCACAAATTTTCCGAAGGTGAAAACGAAGCCGCCGCCGATGCTAATCTGGATCGAATTGCCGAAGAAAAACGACGCCAAGGCAGAACCCCCTATGTCATCCATTTGGGGATCGACCATCCACCAATCGGTGGTCTTGGATATGCCGGCGCAGCGGCAGAGACCTATCAGCAATATCAGGCGCTGGGCGTTATGCCCAACCATGTTGTCGTTCCCTCCGGCAGCGGTCTGACACATGCAGGATTTCTCGCCGGTGCCCGGGCAATTGGCTGGACCGTGCCGGTGCATGGCATTTGTGTTCGCCGCGACGCTGACCAGCAGAGGGCCCGCATTTTACGACGAGCACGAGAGCTCGATGGCATGCTGGAAAACAGAGGCGGGATAAGCGAGGCTGATGTGCGTCTGAGCGACACTTGTCTTGCCCCCGGCTACGGCCGAATGAATGCGCCGGTCGCAGAGGCGATAAAGCTGGCAGCTCAGGAAGAAGCGTTGCTGCTGGATCCTGTCTATAGCGGACGAACAATGGCAGGATTGATTGAATTGGTCCGAAACGGAACGATTGTCAAAGGTCAGCGCGTTACCTTCATACATACCGGCGGCGCGCCAGCCATTTTTGCCTATCAGTCGGATATATTGAGTGGTGTCGTACAATCAAACGGTTAGTGCCACGTCTACAACACGATGCTTGAACTCAAGGACCTGGGGTCATTTGTTGGCTCCTGATGTCATTCCCTGATAGTGCCGAAACGCCGCAGACAAACAAATGCGTATGTTGCAGCTACGCCGTAAACCAGATTAACCGCAAGTACAAACGTCCAGGGGAACTCCAGGCCAAAGACAAGCTTGGCGAGAATTGACGGTGCAATTGTCGAGAACGCTATGGCAGCGGCGAGCCGTTTTCTGACCACAACATGGCCCAGTACAAAAGGAATGAAGGCGGCAACCAGAATGGCAACGGTATTGCGACCGGGGCTGAGAGCCAGATCAATGAAACTGATATTCAGCCAGTACGCAACCACAATTGAATTGGCAATGGTGCCCGCAATTCCCGACAGAATGATCGCCATAACCAACTTGACGAAGGAAAGAGCGGTCATATTTTCATAGCGAGATCCGTGGTTTCTGTCCGTTTGTGAATACAGGCTCATGCTTGTCTCCATAGTCGACTGTTCGCTGCTGGTGTCCCCACCGGCCTCCCACCTGGGGTAACTTCGAAAAAGGTCCGTGCCATCATGCGCTCCTCAAAAGAAATGACGATCTCTGATGCACTTACTCATTTAATTAGTGCACATACCTTTAGCTTTCTAATATTGAATTCGTCAAGGAATATTGCAACAGGTTTTTTATTGTGCCTTATGGGGTATGAAAGATAAGGAGAATTCTGAACGGTGTCTGAGCTGAAACTCGATACGCAACTGTGTTTTGCACTCTATTCGGCTTCGAATTATCTGAGCCAGATATATCGTTCTTTGCTCGAGCAAGTCGATTTGACCTATACGCAGTTCATCGTTCTCATGGCGCTGGGAGAAGAAGACAACATTTCGATCAGCGCTCTTGCAGACCGCCTGGGATTGACGAAAGCCACGATGACACCCCTGCTTAGGCGGCTGGAGCAAAAGCAATTCATCGAGCGCCGCATTGAAGCGGGCAACGAACGCCAGAAAAACATCAGCCTGACGGCCACCGGTCAGGATCTTCTGGCATCCTCCGGCGTCGATATCACCGAGCAGGCATTTTGCAACACCGGTTTGTCCAAGACACAGGCAAAGGACATGATTGCGCTGTGCAAAGTGATCACTGGGAAGTAGACACTGCTGCTCTACTGGTAGGGACCGTATGCGATCATCGCAATCACAACCGCCCCGGAACCAAGAATCCATAGGTCAAAAACAAACATCGGCCATCGTGCGCAGACCAACCGAAGAACACCTGCAACGGGTGGAAAAAACAGCCAGGGCAGCGGTCCATCCGTCTCGCGCTTAAGCTGAGACCTGACGCGCCAGATTGCCCAAACTCCATAGATGCCAAAAGCACCGAGATACATGGGAGTTGGGTTGTAGGCAGTCGCAAGCATGGCCAGCGTCATTAAAAATCCATCAAACCGCAACGTGCGAATTGCTGAATCGCCGGTGCCATCCGCTTTCACATAAATTGGTGGCGATCCCTTGGCAATGAAGACCGCTGTACAAAGGCAGGAGAAAACTATAACTCCGAACAATGCGCCAGATTGAAAAAACGTCATTGCATCTAATAAGTGCAATTTGCGAGCGATGTCACGCACATCTGGGAGATAGAGTAAAGGAAGACCAACGTAGTTTACGGTATCGCTTGAGAGATGTTTACATGGCCAGTTCGGTTTCAGGCGTCGTCGAAGATGTATCACCAACACCTCTCGAATGAACGATCGTTCGGCGCTATAATGTCAAGATGGGCAGCGGCAATATCGTTTTGAGCGAGGATCATGAAAACACCATTCGGACGAAAAGAAAGCGCAGAGGCACGTCGGCTGCTGATCATAGAAACCGCGGCGCTGTGTTTTATTGATCAGGGGTTCCATCAGACCAGCATTCGGGACATTGCCAAGAGAGCCGGCATCAGCCTGGGCAATCTTTACAATCACTTTGAGGGCAAAGGCGCTTTGATTGCCGAAATCGCCTCTCTGGAAGCGACCGACATTAAAAAGATAGAGAACAACGTCGGGAAAATCACAAAGCCGGACCAGGCGTTGAAGAAATTCATCGCTCTTTACCTTGATTACTGCAGCCAAACGCAAAATGTCGCGCTGTCTGCGGAGATTCTGGCTGAGGCGGTTCGCAATCCGTCGATCGCCAGCGGCTTTCTGCACAACCGGCAGCGACTTGTCGATCTCATTACCGGTCTGATGAGAGGAATGGCCAATGAGAAGCAAACGCAGAACAGTCAGGAGACAAATGACAGAGCACAATTCATTCTCGATTTGATCGAGGGACTGGCAACACGTTCCGTTTTTTCAGCCAAAAAGCCCTCCAAACGAGACGTCATGCACCTTCAGGAAACCATCGACCGGCTTGTTGCAAGTTAGATTGCGATCGAGGCGTTTCAAGAAAAACGGAAACCCGGTTTTCCATCTGAATACAATACGCTCTAAAATTCGAAGTCCAGCTTTTCGAAAAAAGCTACCACTGCCTGAATAACTCCAAATCCGGCGGCACTTTTGCGAAAATGGATACCGGCGTCCCGTTTTGGCATGCCATGCAGTGTGGGCCGAATTACCAACCCTTCGGCTTCAATCCGCCGGGCCAGCTGCAATGGTGCTGACATTACAAACTGACTCTGGCGAACCAACTGCAGACCGGTTGCAAAGGATGTCGTGCGAACGTCAATCATCGGGCTGTTGATTCCCTTGGGTACGCAGTAGTTGGCAAGCGATCGTTCAGTTTCCGGATCGACCGCAAAAATCACCCAGTTTCTGTCTCCCAAACTGGAGGGATCGATCCGGTCCATTGATGCGTGGGGGTCGTCCGGATGAACAACAATGCCGTGCTCGACGCTGATTACGGTGCGCATCTCGATCGTTTCATCGAGCTCGTCGGATGGATTGACACCCAGATACAGGTCCAATTCACCGTCGCTCAGTTGCTGTCCGATGAGATATTTGGTGTCGGTTGTGAGTTCGAGTTTGAGATCGGGAAACTGCACCTTCAGAGCCGTGAACAGACTGGCCACGCAGCTGAGATGAAATAACGGTCCGGCGCCGACCCTCAACGTCGACAAACCGGCGGTGGCGATTGCATCAATCTCCTCCCGGCATTGCCGGTATTCCGCCTCGATACGCTTGGCGCGTTCCAGGAAAACTTCACCCACCGCCGTCAGGATCATGCCCCGCCGGTGCCGCTCGAACAGCGTTTCGCCCAGCTGCATCTCAAGATTTGCAATGCGTTTGGTCACCGAAGGCTGTGTCAGACCGAGCCGGTCGGAGGCGTCTGTCAGGGTTCCGGTGCGTGCAACCGCAAGAAACGCATCAAGGTTTCTGTCCATATGGTATTCACTTTTCGAATACAAACGATAATTATTTTCATTTTACAGAATGGCTGAGACAAATCAAGATTGCGCCGAGGTCGGGATAGCGGGGATCTCGTGGGAGAGCGTGAATGAAAACTGTCTTTGTCCTGTTTGACTCACTCAACCGGCTGGCGCTTGGGGCGTATGGTGGCGACGCTGTCGCGACTCCGAATTTTGACCGGTTCGCCCAAAAATCCGTCACGTTCGACAAACACTATGTGGGGTCATTGCCGTGCATGCCGGCACGACGGGACATGCACACCGGCCGGTTGAATTTCATGCATCGGCACTGGGGTCCGCTGGAGCCGTATGATGACTCCTTCGCCCGCATATTGAGCGAAAATGGCGTCTACACTCATCTGATTTCGGATCATCTTCACTATTTTGAAAATGGTGGCTGGGGCTATGCCAATGCCTTTGACAGCTGGGATTTCATTCGCGGTCAGGAATATGATGCTCTGAAGGCGCTTGTGGCTCCGCCTGTTGCCCGCTACCGCGAAAAGTTCGATGCCCATCAGTATCCGCTCGATGCCATCACAGACGGACAGCCAATGACCAGGGGGACAAGTGACAAAACAACCTGGAAACGGTCGCGCGCAGCAATAAACCGTGACTTCCTGAAGGAAGAGGCAGACTTTCCCACCGCAAAGTGCTTTGCCGCCGCATTCGAATTCCTGGATCTGAATGGGGAAACGGACGACTGGTTTCTCCAGCTTGAATGTTTCGACCCGCATGAACCCTTTGTGGCGCCGGAACGCTTCAAGGACGCCTACAACAGTGGCTACAACGGTAAAATTCTGGACTGGCCACTGTATGAAAATGTTGCCCAATCAGATCAGGAAATAGCAGAAATTAGAGGAAATTATGCTGCGCTGGTTGCGATGTGCGATGAGTATTTCGGCAAACTTCTGGATTACTTCGACACCCATGATCTCTGGAAAGACACAGCGCTGGTTCTGACCACCGATCACGGGTTTCTGCTTTCGGAGCATGACTGGTGGGGCAAGAACCGGATGCCCTATTATGAGGAGATCTCCCATATCCCTCTGATGATGTGGCATCCCGAGCATGCCTCTCAGGGCGGGTCGCGCCGGGCAAGCCTGACACAGACCCCCGATCTGATGCCCACGTTCCTGGAAATCCACAGGTGCACACCGTCCTCTCGCGTCACCGGAGCATCACTGCTTCCGCTGTTGGAAACAGATGTGGCCGTGCATGAAACTCTGGCCCTTGGCATGTTTGCCGGACCAGTCTGCATCATCGATGACCGCTACAGCTATTTCCGTTACCCGGACGATCTGACAGGTGAAAACTTCAATCTTTACACGTTGATGCCCACTCACATGATTTCCCACTTTGAGATCAGCGAACTGCAAACCTGCGAGCTTTCTGCCCCGTTTGATTTCACCAAAGGCGTGCCGCTGATGAAGATCCGGCTTGATCCGGCCAACACCCAGGTGGGCACCGACGGGCAGTCGCTGGAGGACTGCGAAACCACCCTTTTTGATCTGCTCAACGACCCTGCGCAGGAAACGCCGATTTCCGACCCCGAGGCGACTGGCCGCCTCGCCGGTGAAATCGTTCGCCATTTTGCGCGTCATGACGCGCCTCGAGAGCTCTACGCCCATTTCGGGCTTGAGAATGACGGTCATACACACCCTGCGGACATGAAGTCCCAGGCCCAGTGAAACAATACGAGGGAGGAAACGATGACACTGTTGAACACTCTAACGACCGGCCTGGCGGCTGCCGCCGTGCTGGCCTTGACTTCGGGCGCTGCGCTCGCCGAGTTCCCTGAACGCACCGTAGAACTCATCCACCCATGGGGACCGGGCAATGCCATGTCGGTCAGCCAGATCATCGCCAAGGCGATGGGCGAGGAAATGGGCGTCTCCATGCCGGTCATCTCAACGCCGGGTGCAGCTGGAACAAAGGGCCAGAAAACGGCCATGTCTCGCCCAGCCGACGGCTACACGGTTTTTGACGGCTATGTCGCACCGCTGGTTCTTCAGCCGGTTCTGGGTAATGCCGATTGGAAATACAGCGATTTCAAACCGCTACACGCCGCCGTCTCAAACGCCTTTGCGATTGGCGGACGTCCCGATGAAACCCGCTGGACCAATTTCGAAGAAATGATGGCCTATGGCAAAGAGAACCCCGGTGAATTGCGTTATTCTTCCGGCTCTCGCAACAACCTGCCTCACATGGTTATCGCCAAGGTACTGCAGTCCTACGGTGTCGTTGCACAGAACGTGCCCTACACAGCTGACGGCAATGCAGTCAAAGACCTGAAATCGGGTGTTCTGGACTTCTCGTTCATCAATGTTGGCAACTTCATTCAGGACAAGGAAAACATCAACATCATGCTGGTTCTTTCCGAATTGCCAGGTGCCAAAGCGTCCTATGATGGCGCACCAAGCATCGCCGATCTGGATATCGACCTGGGCTTGTCAGGCCTCGCGCCGATGGGCTGGACATGGTGGATCATTCACAAGGACACGCCGGATGAAGTGACCGATAAACTCCGCGCGGCAATGGCTGCCGCCATGAAACGCCCGGAAGTCCGTGAAGCCATTGAAAAGGTCGGGTTCGTGCCGCTTGAGTGGGACCATTCTGAGTATGACGCAGTGGTCGGGCCGGTTGCCGATCAACTCGGTGCCATGGGCAATGCGCTGAAGTGGGAAGAGGAAGAGCTGAAGAAACTAAACTAGAGCAATCCCTGTGATCGATTGATCGCACGGACTGCTCCAAGTGTTTGTTGATCGCAAAGGTGTTTTACCTTTGCCGAATACGCTGTCGAAAGGGCTGGCCGCGATGATTACGCCGAAACAGATCAGCTGGCTCATTGCCGCATTCTTCGTCTTGGTCATTGCGGTCGTCTTTCAGCAGATACACACCTCCATGACAGAACAGGGGATCGCCAGTGGCGGTCCCTACGACAATGCGGCCTCTTATCCACGCATCGTAGCCATCGTTATCGGCGTACTGGTTTTTATCCAGGTGCTGATCGACAATTTCAGTTCCTACCATACAAGCAAGGAAGGTTTCCGGACCGAAGAAGGCACCGGCACAGAGCTTGCGCTTCTTAAGCGCCCAACGCTGTTGCTTGTTCTTTTCGCAGTCTATCTGGGAGCACTCAACACACTGGGTTATCACCTTTCTACAACGCCGATGATCTTTGCCGTCATGTGGTGTTGCGGCTCGCGTCAGGTCCTGAGGCTTGTGCTGGCCGCGCTCGTGATGTCGTTTGCCTTTGCCTACATTTTCGAGAAATTTCTCAATGTTGTCCTGCCCGGCGGCATTTTTGCTCTGAACCTTCCCTGGTAGGTCCTCATGATTTTTGATTCACTCGTCTCCGGATTTCATCTGTTCCTAACACCGGTCGCCATCGGTCTGACATTTGTGGGTATTCTGATTGGCCTTCTGGTGGGTGCCCTGCCCGGTCTTGGTCCGCTCATGGGCATCATCCTGCTCCTGCCTGTCGCGATCTCCCTGCCGCCGGTCGCGGCGATGGGGTTTCTGATTGCCATATTCGTTGGCGGCTCTTGTGGCGGTTCGATCTCCGCGATATTATTGCGCATACCGGGCACACCGCTCGCAGCCGCAACCTTGTTTGACGGGTATCCCATGGCCCAGAAAGGGCGGGCATCTGACGCCATCGGCATCGCGATTTCGGCCTCAGCCATCGGCGGGCTGTTCGGCGGCGTCGTTCTGATTTTCGCCTCTCCGGTTCTGGCACGCTTTGCCAGCGGTTTTGCACCGCCCGAATATGCAATTCTGGCCATTACGGGGTTGTTTGCCATTGCCGTCATTTCCGGCGGATCGCTGATCAAAGGCCTGATATCGGGATGTTTCGGGCTGTTGCTGGCGACCATCGGTACCGACGAATTTTCTACCGGCTATCGCTTCACTTTCGACAGCCACCACATGCTGAATGGGTTTCACATTGTTGCTGTTGTCGTGGGACTGTTTGCGATCTCCGAGATGGCCTATCAGATCATGGGCAAGGACTTGCTCGACAAACCGAACGTCAAAGTCGTTCGCCCTGGCCTTTATTCCATCGTGCTGACGCTGAAACATTGGAAAAACCTGCTGCGATCTTCTGGGATAGGCGTGTTTTTCGGAGCCCTCCCCGGCGCAGGTGGCGTCATCAGTTCGTTCACATCCTATGCCATTGCCAAAGCCTGGTCGAAGCCGGAAGAAAAATACGGCGAAGGTGCCGAAGGTGGTGTCGTGGCGACGGAAAGCGCAAACAACGCCACCGTTGGCGGCACGCTGGTGCCTTCTCTGGCGCTAGGAATTCCCGGAGATGCGTCTTCTGCGATGCTGCTTGGTGCGCTGCTTATCCTTGGCTTTGTTCCCGGCCCTATCCTGTTCGAACAGCAGCCTGAGATGGTGGGCGGCATCTTCCTGGTTTATATGGCATCCAATGTGTTTCTGCTGATTGCCGGTATTCTGGTGACACCGCTGTTTGTCTACGTCCTGCGCATCCCCAAATTCTACCTCATTCCAATTGTGCTTCTGCTGTGCTCCATCGGCACGTTTGCCCTTCAGGCGTCGGTTTTTGATCTGATGGTCATGCTCGGTTTCGGGCTGGTCGGCATTCTGTTCCGGGCTGGCAACTACCCATTGTCACCGATTGTTATCGGGTTGATCCTCGGGCCGATCCTGGAAAACAACTTCCGACGAGCGTTGCTTATCTCCCGCGACGGATTGTGGATCTTTGTCGAACGCCCGGTCTCAGCCACACTGGTCGCTATCAACGTAGCCCTCATTGTCGGGGCGATCTGGTACGCACTGAGGAAACGGAAGGCAATTCCAAAACCCAAACAGACGGAAGCCTGAGAGGGATCACATTTGCGCAGCGTTCGGACGGTCCTTTAGCGGCACCCAAGATTTCTCTCGCTGGCCCGTATCTCCGCGACCTGCCGTCTTTCGTTTTGAGACAGTGGAATTTGCCCGGCACTCAATCCGGCGCGACATCCCGCGTTTGAAAAGGCCGCCTGGCCGCGCGCGCTACCAAAACAATAGCCGTTGCGGGCGAATATGGCGTTTCGTTCGTACCACAAGGCTTCGCACGTGTTGGTCGCCGACGTCGGGCGCGGGGTATTTCTGTATAGGTCCACAGGCGTGATCCAGTTAGAATGAGCCCAGCCGACCAGCCCTTTTTCGGTACGAACATTGAACCATGCACCACGCTGCTGAAAAACTTCCAGCCGGGTACCGTCCCTCATTTTGGCAATGCGCGCGGCATTTCGTGTCGTACCGTTTCTCAGTGCCAGAAAACCGTCCCCCTGGGGATCCAGACCGGAGACAACATGCGTAAACGGATCAGGACTATCGTAGTGCCGTGTTGACGTCTCGACCGTCGCCGCTGGCAGCCGACCGCCCGGTGCACCCAGGTAGATGCGCTCAATCAATGAGGAATTTTCCCAGGGTATCTGGCTGCGATTGGTCGACTTGACGACATCCCGCCGAACCTTGCGCATCATCTCGTGCAGGTCATCCTCCGGAGAGGACAGATGCTCCAGCAATGCGGCAGTGAACGGGCTGTTGCGCCCCGATCCATCCAGCGCGATATTGCCCGGCTGAGTGGAGAACGCAATATACGACCCCACACCGGCATCGACCCTGGCAAGCCCTCTGGATGCCCCGCCAACAGAGCGCCCCTTCAACTTCTCCTGAAACGGATTGTTGCGGCAGGCATCAAGGATGACGATACTCCTGCTGCCCCGAAGCTCCATCCCGCGCAACACGGTTTGCAGGCTGATGGACGTTTCCTTCAATTGTTCAGTATCGGCTCCCGATGCATCTGCGGGCAGAATGAAGTTTTCCGTCCCGATCTGGATGCCGTGACCGGAAAAATAGAAAAGCGCAACGTCATCGGCAGCCAGCGCCTGGGTGAATGCCTGCGTGAGCTTAAGCATCTCGATCCGGGAGAGGTCGTAGCCGTCAAACACCGTGAAACCCAGCGACCGCAGAGAGGCGGCAACATCCTCCGCATCCTTGGTTGCATTCGGCAGATACTCGACAGACTCGTAAGAAGATGTACCCATCACCAGCGCCACCCTGCCCTCCGCCTGCACGACAGTCGGCGCGGCAATAACCGCCATCATCAGGAGACAGACCGGCGCGAAAATTTTCCAACTTTTCATACGCAATACCCAAGCCAAGCGGCAGTGTTTTCCTTAGTGACACCTGTGCAGTTCGCATCCGGCCTCTTGCGATCCAACATTAGATTAACACCAGATCGCCATGAGTTTTCAATATTTTATGTGGCAGAGCACGCCGCTAGGCAAGAAACATCCTGCCCGGGATATTCACTCATATCGAATGAACGGGTAATCCCGTGAAACACAGCCCTTGAAATCTTCAAGCGACCCCTCGGCTGTTACTGTGTCAAAATGGATAAACTCCACCCGGCCGCGCCAGTCGACGAACGCGAGTACCACCTCGTGTTCAGCAACTTCACCAATTCGAAATGGGATCCAACTTTTCATTGGTTGATAGATCCTGTCGAAAAAGGAAAGTCGGCCAAATTTGCGCATGTCTTCTGACGGACTGGAATAACCGCCAAACAGGCAGGCGGTTCGCCACCTGCCGCCATTCAAGGCTGTCAAATCCAGTGGGCTGCTCGCGCTGAAATTCCAGATGTCTGATTTTAACTGCCGGTAATCGGTATGGCTGCCGCTGTAGAAAATCGGTCGAGTAATGGCAAACACCAGCACCGATAATATGCACGCGGTAA
Source organism: Stappiaceae bacterium (assembly GCA_039976075.1). GTDB lineage: Bacteria > Pseudomonadota > Alphaproteobacteria > Rhizobiales > Stappiaceae > JBDWFY01. The sequence continues at coordinate 89,309 of JBDWFY010000011.1, read as the reverse complement.
GAGCCAAAGTTCGTAAAATCCCGGTGTAATTCATCAACCTCTTTTTTAAGATCCCCTCGGCATGTTGATGCAAACGCCGACATGAGATTATATCGACGTTAGCGTGTAGTCTGTCCGACAATTGAAGAGCCCAGCTGAACTCCCTCATCATCAGAACCTCCCAAAGGACCGAGTATTGTCAGACAATTCTCAAACGGGTGGCCGCGCAGACAATATACCACTGGCCATATCAGTCATCGTGTTCGCAGTCATGGCGTTGTCTCTGGGCGATGCGTTGATCAAGTTCACAAGCGGCAACTTTGCGCTGTGGCAGATTTTCGTACTGCGATCGATTATCGTGATCCCCCTCCTTTTTGTTTATCTGCAGTTGCGCACACCGGCGTCACTCAAAATTTCAAGCGCCTTTAACTGGACGGTGCTACGCAGTCTGTTACTCGTCGTCATGTGGATCCTTTATTACCTCGCCCTTCCGCACCTTCAGCTTTCGGTGGCAGCGGCAACATATTACACGCTGCCGATTTTCATCACTCTGTTTTCTGCTCTACTGATCGGCAACCGCATCAGCGGCACAGGCTGGATCGCGGTGGTGCTGGGGTTTGTCGGTGTTCTCCTGATACTCCGACCCAAAGTGGGCGATTTCCACTGGTTTGCACTATTGCCGCTCGGCGCAGCCATTCTCTATGCGCTTTCCATGATCCTGACCCGCACAAAATGCCGCAACGAACACCCGCTAATGTTATCCCTCATGTTGAACATTGCATTCCTCCTTGTTGGAGGAGTCAGCGCCCTCGCGGTCGAATGGAGTGGTCCTACATCACGCGAAGGGTTTCTGCTGGCACCATGGGCAACCATGGAGATGTCGGAATGGCTCGCGATGCTGATCCTGGCCGCCGCCATACTGATCGGCAGCATTGGCGCTGCCATTGCCTATCAGAACGGGCCACCTGCCATGGTTGGCACCTTCGATTTCGCCTATGTCGGCTTTGCCGTTCTGTGGGGCGTCGTGTTCTTCGCCGAGGTCCCGGACCTCATTTCCATTGTCGGCATGGTCCTGATTGTTGTGGCGGGAATTTTGTCATTGCGTCAGTAAACTCTGATGATTTTGGCATGAAAGGCGAGCGGTACGTGTTACGGGCGGTGTAATCGGCCAAGGTTGATTGCGTGATTGTAAAAAACAAAATAAACAACTTTTACGCATCAACCCGCAACCGGATTTCGTTATGGACATCTCTCAATACGCCGACCAGGTCGAACGCATCAAAGACAAGCTGGTCGCCGCTCGTGAAGCAGATCCGGAATTCAAATGTTTTGGTGCGGAGGCCCACAAGTATCGTCTCGATCCGCCTCTGCAGCGGGAAGAACTTGATGGTCTTGAAGAGCGATACAAAGTCAAACTTCCTTCTGATCTACGTGCGTTTTTCCTTAGCGTTGGCAACGGATTAGAACACAAAGGATACTGGGGACTCGGGGGCGCAGGCCCGCACTATGGTCTGCGGAGTGCGGAAACCATTATCCGATCGGCAGACACCAGCAAAGACTGCCCGCTTACACCGGATATGACCGGTGAAGAATGGCAGGAAATATATGATCGTTGGGAAAATGATGAAATTGACCTCGCAGATCTGACACGCGGCTGTACTTTCATCGCTTCGCAAGGGTGCAGTTACACCAACGAGCTTGTTTTGAAGGGACCCCATGCCGGTCGCGTGATCAACTTTGACGAAGAAGGGTCTCCCCCATGGTTTGCTTACGAAAAGAACTTTCTCGACTGGTATGAACGCTGGCTCGATGAAGTGATCGCCGGTTATCTGACCAAGAAAGACGCGCTCTGGTTTGGCGTGACCTTAGGCGGTGATGACCGCGCTCTGTTGAAGCTATTTGATCAGTCAAGCGATGAAGACGCCAAGTTTGAAGCATTGCGCGGGCTCTACAAACTCGTAGAACTTGAACCCGTCACTGTGTCCCGGCTTTTGGAATTGGCTTCAGGCGAAGCTGAGAAAATTCAAGAAACAGCAGTCAGAGTGCTCGCGGATTTCCAGATATCCGAAGCAGAGCCTTTCATCGTGAAGATAATCGCGAACGATAACGCAAATTTAGGTTTGCTTTGCAGCTCTCTCGAGGATTACGAACGCCTGCCGCCCAAGGTGGAAGAGGCATTGCTAGGACGTCTTGAACGGAGCGACAACGACCGCCTGTTTTATAGAATGCTTTGGATTAGGAAGAAGCACGGCACAGTTATTGGTCCGGCAATGGCAAAGTACTTTAAAAGGGCTGATCCGGAACTGAGAAATTCGATAATTAGCACGCTGAGTCGGGAGGAAGACCTCTCCGAGTTTGTTCCTGTATTTGCGCTTGCGCTGAGGGAAGAATCTGCTGAAATCGTTGCAAATGCACTGAGGGCTATCAAAGGCCTAAACCATTCCTCACTCGTTGCGGCATTCCCGAAAATCAGGCGGCGATGTCAGCAGGAGAGCGGATGGGATAAACGCGGCCATATCTTGCAAATTTTGGAGATACGGCAGAAAGAAACGCGCGGTTTCAAACAAATGATGCGGCGCGTGTTCAGCTTGTGAAGACACTCTGAAGTCGTTCCTCACATAAGTTTCCACATTTCACAGTCGACGGATCTGCCAATGCAGCAAACACCCCCCGCCTCCCCGCTGCTCCTCCGACCAGCCACGAGAAACGACGTCGCCGAAATCCATTCAGTGCATGTCCGGGCGATCCGGCAACTGGGACGGAATGCTTATTCGGAGGCTGAATGCGAAAGCTGGGCGAGCGGGTTGAAGCCGGAGCGTTATGAAGAGTCAATGACCGAAGGTGGTCAGACCTTTCTGGTCGCCGAAGATGATGATGGCATTTGCGGATTCTGTTCATTCAAGGACAGTGAAGTAATCGGTCTTTATGTCGATCCGCGTCTGGCCCGGTGCGGTCTTGGTGCGCAACTGCTGAAAAATGCTGAAGCGGCCATCGCAGCAGCCGGTCATGAGGGCGTCAAACTCGAGGCTGCGCTCTCTGCAAAAGCATTTTATCTCTCTCAGGGTTACCAACATATCCGAGATCGGCGCACCAATACACGCGGCGGCATAGAGGTCGGCGTTTGCGATTTTGAAAAACAGATTTCGTAGCCGCGTAAACCATAAGTTCAGCCTAACCTTAAATCTTCGTCATGTTCACCCGTCTTTGCTTGTGTAACCGGCGGCTCGTCGCCATGTCTAAAACAGACGCAACACACCAACAAAGATGGAGAATGCCATGCTACGTCTCTCAGCCCTTGCCGCCGGTCTCGCTTTGCTGGTTCTGCCCGCAACAGAGGCTCCGGCTGCCCAGAATGACGGGCAAAATAAAGCCGGTATTGTGACCATGTCCGGCGCAATTGACCAGACCAACCGCACTCCGATCACGGAGACAACACCCAGTGTCTTTGCCAGGCATGGCATCATCTTCGATAACGGCTATGAATTCACCCACAACGCGCTGGCCGGTTTCCCGCAAACCACCTATGTGGAAGACCACCCCCGCCTTGGCGGAACCTATAGTGGTCCCCTGCTTTCGGATCTGTTGAAGGAAGTCGGCGCCGCGGGCGACCAACTGGTGCTGACCGGTCTTGACGGCTACACGGTGGACACCACCCGCGCCAATATCGACAAACATCAGCCGATCCTCGCCATCGAAAAAGACGGCGAGCCGTTAACACTGGGCGAACTCGGCCCAACCAGGCTGGTGTACCCCACAACCGGTGATGCGGAGCGTGATTCGCAGCTAAGGAAACAAGGCGCATGGGCGCTCTATCATATCGGCGTAACCGGATGAATGTGACCCAGGCAGCGCGGAAACGCGCTGCCTCCGCGCTCGAGATGCGAAACAAATAAAACGCGCCGGATTACCGAACGCTTCGCCCTTGATTGAGTGGAGACAATAGTTCGTATCTACCTGACCTGATCAATATTCACTGCTGAACACTGAGACAGAAAATCTCACACGGACGAGCGCAGATGTTTGTGATTTGCGATCAATGCAGCGACCCGATTGACCGCATCCAGTTTCTCATTCAAATCGGATGAAACATGCAACGGTTCAAGTTGATCGGCATAGTGTTTGTATGACTGGAACTCGTCTTCAGCGGTCTGGCTGAGAAGCGGCTGATCATCATAGGCATCGACAAATCTGTTGGCCGCTATTTTGAGCAGATAATATCCGGCAGCCTGATCAGGGTGCGTGTTCAGCCGTTCCTGACAGATGCGCGCACATTCGCTATAGGCGCGCACGCCCTTTCCCTGCTCTTCGATGACCTGCACAAGTTCCAACATACTCATTACTCAGTCCTTCTTGTTGATCGCCGAGATTTCCGTTGCACCGCCGTTGGCGCCTGACCATTCAAGCGGATGATCAAGAAATTTCTCAACCTGTATGAGAGTTTCGGCATCGAAGTACTTTTGTTTCTTGCAAACAGAAAGTACGTCGCGCCAGGTGGCAAGATAGTGAAGATTGAGCCCGATTTTCTCGAGGTTCTCGTGCGCTTCGGGGAAGATGTCGTAATAGAAAACGACAACCGTATCGGTGATCTCAGCTCCGGCTGTGCGGATCGCCTCACAGAATTTGATCTTGCTGCCGCCGTCCGTTGTCAGATCCTCGACCAACAGAACTTTCTTGCCGTCAATTGAACTGCCTTCGATCTGGGCATCGCGCCCGAAGCCTTTCGGCTTCTTCCGAACATAGTGCATTGGCAGATTGAGTTTATCGGCGAGCCAGGCTGCAAAGGGGATGCCTGCTGTTTCGCCGCCGGTGACGCTGTCAATATTCTCAAACCCAACGTCCCTCATCACGACACTGGCGGCAAAGTCCATCAGCGTGTTCCGGATCCGCGGATAAGAGATCAACTTGCGACAGTCGATATAGACCGGGCTGGCAAGTCCAGAGGTAAACATGAACGGTTTGTCGGTTCGAAAATGGACCGCATCTATTTCCAACAGCATCTTTGCTGTCAGTTCTGCGATCAATTCACGGTCTGGGAAGGAGCTGGGGATCATTTTCTTTTCCTTCTTGAAAAATTCGTCAGGTCAAATTTCCCCAGCGTTATAGGGTTCGTGTTGCCAAAACAATGGATACCCCGGATCAAATACAGTTACGTGGTCGTTTTGAACGGAAAATTTCCCCGGAAAAACGAGGGGCTCCGACGATCTCGTGAACCGCACGCGTTCTTCATTGACCGGCAGTCTGTAAAAGGCCGGACCGTTCAGGGAAGCGAAGGCTTCCAGCTTGTCGAGTGCGCTCTCATTTTCGAACACATGCGCCAGGCAGTTGAGCGTATTGATCGAGGTATAAATGCCTGCGCAGCCACAGGCTGCCTCCTTTGCTCCATCTGGATGGGGAGCAGAATCGGTTCCCAGAAAATACTTTTTGTCGCCGGATGTCGCAGCTGCCCTCAGGGCCAGTCGATGCGTTTCCCGCTTGGCAACCGGCAGGCAGTAATAGTGGGGGCGGATTCCACCGGCGAGATAGGCATTGCGATTGATGATCAGATGGTGGGTTGTAATCGTTGCCGCAATATTGTCCCCGCCCTCTGCAACATAATCCACGCCGTCTTTGGTGGTGATGTGCTCCATCACGACCCTGAGATCCGGCACCGATTTGCGGATCGGGTCGAGCACGGTCTCGATAAACACAGCCTCGCGATCGAAAATATCAACATTTGGGTCGGTGACCTCGCCATGCACCAGCAGCGGCAGACCGATCTCAGCCATATATTCAAGCACCGGCCCGACATTTTCAAAGTTCCGCACACCACTGTCAGAGTTGGTGGTCGCACCGGCGGGATAAAGCTTCAATGCCGTCACCAGCCCCAGATCGACCCCCTTCTGTATGTCCGCCGTCTTCGTGCCTTCTGTCAGATAGAGCGTCATCAGCGGCTTGAACTGATGATCGGCGGGGATCGCCGCCCGGATGCGCTCACGATAGGACAGCGCCTGTTCGGTCGTGACGACCGGCGGCACAAGATTTGGCATGATGATCGCGCGGGAGAAGTTTGCACTTGAGTGCCCGATCACCGCTTCAAGCATGGCCCCATCGCGCAAATGAAGATGCCAATCGTCCGGACGCCGGATGATAAATTCACTGATGCTCATTGTGCGACCTCGGTCAGATAATTGTAGATGATGTTTGTACCCGCGATGAGGTCTGAAATTTCCATGGCCTCATCCGGATTGTGGGAACCGTGGCGATTCCTCACAAAGATCATAGCAGAGGGAATACCGGCATTGGCAAAAACAGCGGCGTCATGTCCGCCACCTGACGGCATGCTGAAAGGTTCCAGAGACACATTTGCCATAGAGGTTGACAGACCATCAACGAGCGCATCGTCGCACAAAGCCGGTGCCGTATATATTTCACCGTCCAGATGAAACGTCACGCCCCGCTCCCGTTCGACCGTCCGAATTTCCTGCAGCAACAACGCACGCATGTCATCAAGCGCCTGAGCGCTCTGGCTGCGAAAATCCAGGCTGAAATCCACCAGGTCCGGAATGCGTGTCAGGGCATGTTTTTGAGGGTCCGTTCCTACCATGCCGCTGGTCAGAACAAGATCCTCCCCTTTTTGCAGGATGGTGAGCCAGCTTTCATCCAGACGAGAGAGCAAGTCGGCCATCGCAAGAACCGGATCTTTCCGGTAGGCGCGTGGGACCGCACCTGAATGACCCGGCTCCCCTACGCATCTGACTTTCTTGTGCCGGATATTGCCTCGAATTCCCGAGACGACTGCTGCGGGCATATTCTTTTCAATCAGAAGAGGCCCCTGCTCGATATGAAGCTCGATATAGGCTTCAATCCCGGTTGGATCCATCAACGGAAGGTTCCGACGAACCCGGTTCATGTTGATCCCGATCCCGGCCATATGCGCACCAAGATCCCGACCATCCCCCTTGTGGGCGGACCGCAATTCGTCCTCTTCCAACCTGCCCAGAAGTGCCTTTGAAGCGATATAGCAGGGCCCGAACCAGGCACTTTCCTCCGCGCGCAGCGCAATCACTTTGACCGGCTTTGCAAACCGGCTGTGAGTGTGTTTGGCGTAGGTCAGACAAAGCAGACCGGCAATAACCCCGGCGAGGCCGTCGAAATTGCCGCCGTTTGGCACGCTGTCGACGTGAGAGCCAACCAGCATATACTTCTCCGCATCGGCATCCTCCGGCAGAGAAAAAACGGCGTTTTGTCCCCCGTCAATCTCAACCGCCAGCCCTTGCTCCGCAGCAAAAGATTGCAGATATTTCAGCGTTTTGGTCTCTACGGGTGAAAACGCCGGACGGGATACACCTGCCGTATCTGCGGAGAACCCGGCGACGTCATCAAACAGTCGACCTGCAATATGCTCGGCATTAAAGCCGTTGGCGCGGTTCGCCAGGCGCTGTCCGTTCATCTCGGTCACGGCGCCGCCTCCATAAACACAAGACCGTCTGATGCTTCTTCGTCTTCGATGGAGCCAATCAGTTCCTGAACACCGCCAAAACCCTGTGTGGTAAGATAGCCCTCAAGCTCCTCAATGATGCGCATCATGATTTTCGGCTCAAGGAAAGTTGCGGTACCCACCTGAACCGCCGAAGCACCGGCGATCAGATACTCGATAACATCCTCGAGTGTAGATATCCCCCCGCACCCGATCACCGGAATGTTGACCGACTTTGCGCATTGATAAGCCATGCGAAGGGCAATCGGTTTGAAGGCAGGACCCGATAATCCTCCCATCAGATTGCCCAGTTTGGGTCTGCGTGTGTTGATGTCAATCGCCATGGCAAGCAGCGTGTTTGAGACAACAAGCGCGTCGGCTCCCGCCTCTTCCGCCGCCTTGGCGACTTCAATCGTCTCACCGGTATTTGGTGTGAGTTTTGCCCAGAGAGGTAAATCCGTCGCCGAGCGAAGCTTTTTCATCACCGCAGTCGTGGAACTGGGGCGCATGGCAAAGGCTTTGCCGTCTTCCTCTATGTTCGGACAGGAGATATTGACTTCAATGGCATTAACACCCGGAACGCTTATCTCTTCGCACAAGGCGGCGAATTCGTCAGCGCTTCCGGCAGAAATACTGACCACAAGCGGTGCGTTGTAGGCACGATAAAAAGGGATTACATTCGCCTTGAAAACCTCTACACCCTTGCTTGGGATGCCGATCGAGTTGAGCATGGACCCCTTCACTTCGCATACACGAGGCGTCGGGTTGCCACTCCTTTTTTCCCGCGTGATGGTTTTGGTGACATGTGCACCAACCGCGTCCAGATCAAAGACTTCCGCCAGCTCCTCCGAAAATGTACCCGAAGCAGGCATGATGGGATTTTTGAGCGTCAGCGCTCCAATCTTTACCGACAGGTCTGGCATCATATTGCCTCCTGAAGATCAAATACCGGACCTTCTCTGCAGACGCGTTCATTGACGATCCTGCCCTGCCGGTTAAAAGCGCGCACACAACACTGGCACATGCCGATACCGCACGCCATCTGCTGTTCAAGGGCGATCTGGCCGGGAATATTATGCGCCTGCCCGATCGATTGAAGCAGCTTGAGCAGTCGGTTGGAGCCGCATGTGTAGATGCCATCAACTCTGTCACGACCAATCAGGTCCTCGATGAGGGTGCGCAGATTTTCCATGCTGGATGTGCCATCTTCGTCCGTCACGGGAATGACGGTGACACCGAGATCCCGGAAGTAGTCCAGTGACATCAGAACACTATGTGTTCGGGCACTGCAAATGGCCGTTAGATTCCTGTCAAGTCGGCGAGCCTCCAGCGCAAGCGGCGCCAGGGTCGCCAGGCCGACACCGCGTGCCACCAGCAGCAGGTTTTTCCAGCCTGGAAGAATATCAAATCCGCGCCCCAACGGACCCAGAACATTGAAACCATCCCCTGTCTGCAACGTCGCCATGGCAGACGTTCCCTGCCCCGTGACTTTGTAGAGAAAGTGCAATTCCCCTTTGTCCGGATAGTAGCCATAGACACTCATTGGTCGACGCAGATAGGGCTGGTAGTTATTTGTTGTGGGGCACAGCAAGTGGAAAAACTGCCCGGGTTCACAGGCCAGAATGCTCAACGGTGCATCCAGGATCAATAGCCTGTACTCGCCATTTACCGGGTCGTTGCTTTTGACAGTACAGACAACTTCATGAACTGTTTCGGGCTGCCTCAGATCTGCAGGATTGGATAAAGCCACAGTCACCATCGATACGCCTCCTTACTGGCCGAAGATCAGGTTGGGGACGAACAGGGAAATTGACGGAACGTAGGTGATGATCATCAGGACGATGATGTTGGCAACCACAAACGGCCATACCCCGTTGATGATACTCATCACCGGTTTGTTCAATGTCGACGAGGCCACGAAAATATCAAGCCCGAACGGCGGCGTGATCATTCCCATTCCGATATTCAGAGTGACGATCATCCCGAAATGGATGGGATCTATGCCCAGCGCAGTTGCGACCGGAAACAGCGGAGGCACCAGAATGAGCAGCGCCGAGTTGGGATCGATGAACATGCCCGCAATGAGGAAGCAGACATTCACGACCAGCAGGAAGGTGATCGGTCCCGCATGGATCACTTCGAGAAAGTCGCTGATTTGAGTAGGCACCTGCGCCAGGGTGACGAAGAAGGAAAGCACGCCCCCCATCGCAAGCAGAATGAAAATGGTCGCCGTGTTTATGGCACTGCGCTCAGTCAGTTCAACCAGTTTGCTGAAGTTGAGGTTTTTGTAGATCAGGGATTCAACGACAATCGCATAAATGACGCTGACGGCTGCGGCCTCTGTCGGGGTAAACACACCACCGTAGATGCCGCCCAGAATGATCAAAGGCATACCCAGCGCCCAGCGTGCAGACCACAGGGCGTCAATCTTTTCTCTTCCTGTCGTTTTATCAAACGAGGCGACGCCTGTTCGCTTTGCCTCCAGTTTGACCAAAATGGCAAAAGCCAGACCGAGCACCAGACCAACGGCCAAACCGCCGGCAAACAGCCGCGCGATCGAAGAGCCGGTCATCCAGCCATAGATGATGAATGTGATCGAGGGTGGGATCAGCAGCGCCGTTTCAGCGCTTGCCACCAAAAGCCCCAGAGAGAATTTATCCGAAAAGCCGACCGACCGCATTTCCGGATAGACCATACGGCCCATTGCCGCGACTGTTGCCGGGGCTGAACCGGAAACGGATCCGAAAGCCATGGAACCGCCAATTACCGTATACCCCATGCCGCCGCGTGCGTGACCGACCATGGCTTTGACAAGACCGGTCAGTCGGCTCGCGATCTGGCCGGACCCCATGAGTTGGGCGGCAAAGATGAAAAACGGAATAGCCAGAAGCGTCGTGTGATTGATCCCGCCCAGTGTCTTTTGAATGAAGGCAAGATCGGGCATTGAGCCGTAGAACACGGTCTTGGTTGCCAGAGCCGGAATTCCCAACACCAGCAGCATTTCAAAACCGGAAATGAGCAGAACGACGGCCAGCAGGATGATGAGATAAATCATTCTTTCAACTCACCGGCTGCGCTATCTGTCTCCTGGCGATCAAACCGATCAATGAAAGAAAACAGGCTGAGAGCATAGCGGAAGGAAAGAAGGGAAAAACCGCCAACCGGGGCCATGTAGATCCAGCCCACCGGTATATCCAGCGTCGGGCTGCGTTGCCCGGTGCCCAGTACAAAGATAACCAGCTGGAACGCCAGATAGGCCATGTAGGCGGAAAAAACACAGCCCGTCAGGTCGACGATTTTGCGCACGACCGTACGTGGCAGTTTCGGCAGCGCTTCCCGCAATGTGTCAATCCCGACGTGACGCCCGCGCTCCAGAGCAAGACCAAGCGCACCAAACACCAGAAAGATGTTCATCAGGCGCACGGCCTCTTCTATCCAGGCGAACTGACTGGCAAAGCTGCCACCAATCTCACGTGACACAACATTCAATCCGAACAGTGCCACCATCAGAAGAAACACCGTCACAAGAAAGATACGTTCAAAACGCCTCAATATTCGCATGGGATCGCTGCTTTTTGTTCGCCGGTCAATTGCAGGATAGAAACAATACGGGAGGCAGTTGGTCTCAATTGCCTCCCGATAGGACAGGTCAGAATTTAGTTATTTTCTGAGTAGGCCTTTTCATAGATTGCGACCAGACCTTTGCCTTCATCGCCGGCGCGTTCGATGTAAGCCGCCTTGGCTTTGTCATACATCTTCTCGCGCAGCGCGGCTTTCTCTTCGTCCGATGCTATGCGAACGCTGATGTCCCCTTGCTTGATATCTTCAAGAGCCGCTTCAACGGCTTTGGCCTTATGGGCACGCAGCTCCGGCACCACTTCTGCGAAAGCTTCCTTGATGGTTGCCCGGTGCTCCTCAGGCAGGCTGTTCCACCAGGTCGGATTGAACAGAGCGACATCTTCCATCGCGCCATGCTCGGAGACGACCAGATGCTTCTGCACTTCGTCAAATTTCATCCGCTGGATGGTATCAAGCGGATTTTCCTGTCCATCGACAACACCCGTTTGCAGAGAGGTGTACAGCTCACCGAACGGTAACGCGATTGCCGAGGCACCCAGCGCATCGAACTGCTCGATCAGAATTTTTGAATCCATCACGCGGAATTTCTGACCCTCAAACGAACTCAGGTCATCAAGCGGCTTGTTGGATGTGAAATTTTTCAATCCGTTGGGCCACAGAGCAACACCGACAACGCCTTTGGATTCAAATGAGTCCAGCAGGGCTGCGCCAAACGGCCCTTCGCGAAGCTGCTGTGCCTTGTCGGAATCGGCAGGAAGCAGAAACGGAATATCGAGAATGGAAACGGTTGGATTGAACCCGCCGATGAACGCAGCCGGCGAGACGGTTCCCTGAATGGTGCCGAGCTGAACACCCTCTGTCATCTGACGCTGATTACCGAGTTGAGCGGACGGAAAAATCTGAAATTCCACAGCGCCGTTTGTGCGCTCCTTCACCAGATCGGCAACCTTTATCAGGTGAACGTGCCGGGATTGCTTGTCCGACTCCAGGTGGCCGATTTGAGCCGTGAAATCTGCGGCCAGCGCCATGGATGTTGTCGCCAGCGCGACACTCCCGGCGAGCAGTACTCTTGTGGTAATCTGTGAAACCTTCAGCGACACATCCATCATAGTCTCCCTCTCGTGCGGCATCTGCCTGAAACGCGATAACTGAAGGAAAAAAGAGTATCGCCCTCATTTCGCACTGTCAAGACAAAGTCTCATATTTGAGATTTTTAACGATTTACTTTTCTTTTTGAGATAGATATGCGATGATTTTCAACAAATACGGTCGGTTTGTCGGCCGAATAATCAAACGCAGGGTAGTTTAATTTGAACCACGGTATCTCCGCAGAGGAAATCGGCGAACGGATGAAAGCCTTCAGATTGGGAGCCGGGTTATCGCCTGATGAGCTTGCATCGCAGGCCGGTGTTTCAAGAGCCGCCATCTATCGGTACGAGTCCGGACAGCCCGCCAAGATCGATACTCTGGTCAAAATCGCCGATCTGCTCAAAGTCTCCCTGCCGACCCTGCTGGGAGCCGGTGTTGAATATATCTCCTCCGCCATCAGCTTCTTCGAGCGCATGCGACAACTTGAGGAACGGGTTGATCAGATCACGGTTCTGTTCGGTCCGGTATCCTATCTGCTGACCACGCCGCTATACGATGAAATACTGCCGACAATCTTGCGAGAGAGCATCCCGCGGGATGTGGGAGATTATGAGCAGGCAATCGCAGAAATCGATACGCTGCTGGGCATCCTGAAAGCGCGGAAAGAAACATATGAGGAGCGCAAGCCTCATGTGATCAGCCTGATATCCGCTGCCGAACTCAGTCAGTTTTTCCAGCTCGGCCTGATCGGCACGCACAATCCCGACGGTGTCGACCTCAGCCAGCGCCGGGAAATTGCCAGGGTTGAAATCGCCAACATTGTCGACCTGCTGCGCACCCAGCCAATCGGTGTGCAACTGGGTGTGGTTGTTGATTCAATGCCCGGATCCAGTTTGCAGATTTTCAGGCAGGCCAACAAGAAATCCGTCGCCGTCAGCCCCTACCGTCTTGGTGCGTTTTCCAACATCAGACTGGGCGTTGCGACCATCAGCTCAGCGCCGGATGCGACAGAACTCTACCAGTCCGTCACCAACCAGCTCTGGTCCCGCTCTCTCAAGGGCGACCAGGCCGCTGACTATATCGAGCGGCATGTGCTGGGCGCTTAGCATCGGCGTATCAGTGCGCGCCGCGCCACCTCCCAATAATTATCCGAAAATGCTCAGGGGCGTGGAACACCTGCGGCAGAAGACAACGGAAACCATTTGCTGAAGCGCTTGCAGACCAACGTTTCCCCAAGCAGACTGACCTGATCATTTTCCAGCGCTTTGGCCAGAGGAATATCCCCCATCCAGATGCCGATCAGATCCCTCGACTTTGCAGTGATGTAAACGGTCACATCTTTCCCAGGATCCTGATAGCACAAGTCAGGCTCATCACCGTTGCAGACGATCCACCACTTTCCAAATTCTTTCTGGTCGGGAAACTGAAAGCAAAGAACGGTTTCCCCGCCCGGCAACTCGTCCAGCACCAGATTTCGCTGAATGTCGAACATCAGAAATGCCACATCCAGGTCGTCATCTTCCATGGTTTCACGCGCCCATCGCATACCCCAGAACGCGAGCGCTTCCACCACTGGCGCCAGCTCTTTTCCCGCGGGGGTCAGATGATAGGCATGTCCACGCTGCCCCGATATTGCCCGCTTGGTGATAACCCCTTGCTGTTCAAGTTGTTTCAGCCGGGTATTCAAGACGGTCGGTGAAATTTTGGGCATGCCTTTTTGCAAGGTGGAAAACCGATTATTGCCGAGCAACATTTCCCTGACGATCAACAGCGACCACGAATCCCCCAAAATCTCAGTTGATTTCGCAATCGGGCAAAATTGTCCATACTTTGTCATCTGACCCTCCCACCAAACCTTAGTCACGGCATACTAACTACGCAATACATAGTTGTTTCCTACTGTTCCAGCAGTACTTGTCTCAGGTGGCATCAAGTAGCGTTCCTCATCATTCGGCGACCCTGCCCTTGGAGGAAAAGACAATGTTGGTTTTATTGAAAAGCGCTCTCGAAATTTTCGGAATTGTCTATCTGCGATTTTCCTGGCTGCCCAGATTGTGGTGCGTTTGGCTCGTTGGCATTAACGCCGCTGCCCTGTTGTTCATTACTCATATCGAAGCACAGGTTGTGCTGATCGTCACTGCGGTCTCTGTGATCATTCAATCTGTCATCTATAGCAAAACAGGGTTCACCAGAATTCTGGGAATGGCGCATATCCTTTGGCTGCCCATGTTTGCCTGGATGGCAACCCGCACAGGGGAAATCGCCTCGACCCCCGGCATGACTTTCTGGGTCCTCCTGTTGTTTCTCACAAATGCCATATGCCTGATCATCGATTTCATCGATGCCGGACGGTTCCAACGGGGCGAGCGCCAGCCGCATTACGTCTGGAATGGCACCTAGCGGTGCCGGCCGGAGCCTCAGAATGCCTGACAGCGTGACAGCCCGGCTTCACCAGCCGGGCCGTCAGCGGACCGTCAATCGGTCACGATGACCCGCTGATGAATTCACCGATACTCAGTGCGCCCTGCGGAGAGTGTCCGCGTTCACAGCGCCGCGGTATTTTCGGGGTGGAAGATACCCCATTTCAATTGGGTGTTTTGCGCCACTTTCCACAGCACGGCGACCGTCAAACCGAGCAGCATTACTTCTGCCAATGGTCCGGCGTACCAAACACCGATTTCACCAAACCAGACGGGCAACAGGAACGTCAGTGGAATCGCAAAGGCGTATGTCTTGGTGAGCCCCAGGATCGCGGCATTTGCCGCAGAGCCAATTGCCTGGAAATAGGTTGCCACCATCATCAAAGGTCCCATCAGGAAGAAGACGCTGGTCATGACCGGCAGGATGCGGGCAACCTCTGCGATGACGGCAGGGTCATCGACAAATATACTCCCGATCTGGCTCGGCAGGCTCATCACAACACCCTGCACAACAGCGCAATAGATGAAGGCTACCCAAAGGGCGATACGCAACGTTGCATCTGACCTGCGCCAGAGCGCCGCGCCATAGTTGTTGCCCGTGATCGTCTGCATGGCAAATGACAGCCCCAGGAGCGGCAGAAAGGCAAAAGTGATGACACGTGTGATAATCCCGTAGGCAGACACTGTGTCGGCGTAGCCTGGGCTGCCAACCCATTGCAGCGCTGTGATAATGGCAGCCGAGCCCAGCGCAAGGCCAATGAAATTCAGACTTTGTGGTGCACCCAGCGCAAGCATCTGCCCCCAATATCGCCGCACAGAATAGCGCAGCACGGTAGATGGCCGCAGCGATGTGTTTCCAAACAATCGAAATGCCAGGATGATCGCAAACGCAAGAGCCTGTGCTGACGCTGTACCGTATGCAGAGCCTGCCACTCCCATGTCGAAACCCGCGATCAGCACATAGTTGAACCCGATGTTCGCAACTGAAACCAGCAGGCTCATCGCGGCCATGAAGCCCACGCGTCCTTCGTTGCGCAGCGCGTCAGAGTTCACCGACAGGACAAACAACAACGGCGAAAACAGCACGGTGATCCGCAGATAGATCAATCCCATCTGCGCCAATTCCTCAGATCCTCCGGCAGCCAGCAAGGTCATCGGCTGACCGAGCAATAGAAACAGCAAGATGAGGTTTGCGCCCAAAAGGACGGCCAGCCCGTGTGCCCCGGCAAAAACGGCACGGGCATTCTCCATTTCGCCCGCCCCCAGAAAACGCGCCAGAAGGCTCGACATTCCGTTGGACACCAATGTCGAAAGGGCCACGATCAGCATGTAGATCGGAAACATCAGCGTGACAGCGGCCAGCGCCTCCGGGCCGACAAAGATGCCCAGAAACACGGCATCGGCGACAGACAAAAGGCCGTTCATGCCCATGACAAATATAATCGGCAATGCGGTCTTCAGATAAATGGTGCCAAGCGGCCCATCGGTAAAGCTATTTTTGGGGGTGTCAGACATGTCCCATATCCCTCAAACCAAATCGCGCAATTAGAGATGGGACCCGCATTACCATCCGCGCGAAATGCGGAAAGAGAGTGATAGAGATGGGAAGTCGTAGACCTTAACCAGGACAAATGTCAGCGGGAGGCAGGCGTCTACAGCCTGTACCTCAGCTAACCGATAGACTATTTGACGTCAAGCATTTTGCAGAGATCGCGATTTGGCAAAGCAGTCATTCGCGACAACGCAGGAGAACACCGACACAGCCATCGACGCGCCCGCCCAGCAGCGGCTGAGAACATAATCCTGAAAAGTGTGTGCATTTTTTTTGGATAAACAGACGCGTGAAAAACAACTGAAACACTGTGGGCTCGATGATCCCGCCTTTCTTGCTCAAGGCGGCATGCTCTAGCCGCCCAAAGGAAATTCAGGTTTAATCTTCCCCCAAACCGAACCGGGGGAATGGACTTGATGGCAAATCTGAAGCGTGTGTTTGTGAGCCACCTGCCTTTTTTGTGTCTTTTGCTTGTTGCCGGTCCATTTCTGGCTGTCACGTCGACATCCTCTTTTGCGGCACCGGTTTGCAGCACGCTGGACACCATCGCCTGTGCCAACTCTGAAGCTTGCATGCTTGATCTGCCTGACGAGGCAGGGAGTTATCAATGCCGTGAAGCTGTGAACCGCTGCGAAATCGGCTATCGGCAGCATCTGAGTCTGGAACAATCTAATCAGGACAATGCGGCTGGCCGATGCGAAGCGCGCCAGGGATGCGCATTTCAGAGACCCGGGCAATGTTACTGCCCACAGATTGAGGGCATCGCGTGCGTCTGTGGCGGTGGAAAACCGCATCTATGCGTGAACGATCTGGCTGCCGCTCCGGTTCCGCCAACGGCTGAGTTCACGGTTGTCGACCTGCGTCAGGCCGCTGATGTGACAAGCTCACCGCAACTCTCACCGGTCGCCGACGCAATCGGCCAGGTAATCCGCCTGTCACCCACCGGCATTGAGGCCGATGACATGGGATGCGATGCATGGGAGGTCAAGCCCGTCGACCTGATCCCGCGTTCCGGCGGCCCGGATGTGCGCGATGTCTTTATCGGCCCGGTCGCAGTCACAAATTCTGACGGCGACAAACGCATCCTCCAGTCCTGGGCCTTCACCTGCGAAGGAACAGACACCATCGAGCTGACCCAGATCGACCCCCAGGTCGTCATCCTGCATCTCAACAACAGCTCCGTTCATGCCATCGCAGAACGCACGCTTGATGCGACCACGATCAAGCGCATGCAAAAGGCTTTGGCTGACGTCAAATTCTATGACGGTCCCATCGACGGCATCCTGAACGAAGCCACCATCAGCGGCGCTGCCTTCTGGGCCGAATACCGTATGGACCCGGATTTTCGCCTGCGCTACGCCCGCCCTGCCCTGACGCGGAACCTGTTTGATACGATGGGTGTTTTTGAGTGAGGGATTTGCAGAGATAACCCCGAGCCGTTTGGCGGATTAGACGAATACTGCTTTCTAAATTGAACTGCAATTTGAATAATTATCAGAAAATCCCCACCTCCAATTCAGTGTCTGAATCGGGCGGGAAGTGTGCATTCGCTGCAGGTGCGAGCCCGACAAATACTTCTTCCGGAAGCGGACCTACGACAAGCAGCTAAACCAAGTTACCAATCTGCATTGCAGAAGTCCGCTTCGAGCCCAACGCGACACTTTCTGCACTCGCGATAAATGTCTGCTTTGAGGTTTCACCGTCAACTGTATTCATAGCCCTCCAAAGCCGCAACAAACACGAAAGAGTCCTGTTTTCTCTTTTATTCCCCGGATACTCTCATGGAGGCTGGGCTCGGCGGTTCTTGGTCCGAACGGTGACCACAACATCACGGGTCTCGACGAATTGGTCCCCTGGTGCTATTGCCCCAAACGCATTGTCATCGCGCAAGCCGTGCCTCAACAGACCGGATCAAACGGACGGGCACCATTGATCGGAACCATTCGTGTTTACACCATTGAACCAGCTTTCGTTTCACGCAACGCAGATTACGCGTGCAGTGTGGCGATTTGCTTTTCAACTCATACTGATCTGCGCGGCAACTCTTGCTACGGCTGAACCTGACGATGCGTGGCAGGTCGAGCTGAGTGGCTTCGTTGACGGCGTGGTGACGTCTGGCCTGGATCGGGATGCCGTCGCTGGTGCCGTTGTCGTTATTGTCTCGGGTGACGACGTCATCTTGTCGCGTGGCTACAGGCTGGGGGATGCGAGAACCGGTCGACTGATGTCGCCAGAGGAGGACGTGATCCCGCTGGCGTCCATCTCAAAGGTCTTTACGGCTTGGGCGATCCTGCACTTGGAAAACGAGAGGCAGCTAGAATTGGATGACCCGATCGCGCAGCATTTGCCTGGGCTTGAGCTGGACCAACGGTTCGGAGAGATCACGGTGGCCCATCTACTGAGCCATACGGCGGGGATGGAGGAGCGCTATTCAGGATACTTCGCCTCGCGGGAGGCCACAGCCGCTGAGAGTTCGATTGACCACATCTCTAAGGTTCTGCCCCGGCAAAACCGAGCACCCGGCGAGGTGATTGCCTATTCCAACGCCAGCTATGTCTTGCTGGGAGAAATCCTCGCGCAGGTGTCTGGTCAGCCTTTCGCAGATTATATCTCCGGCCTACTCGCGCCACATAATGTCGAAGACCTGCACGCCATGCACACGTCATCGGAGCAGACCGGCGTAACTCCATTCCACGTGTGGAATGCAGGCCGATATGTGGCTATTGATCCGACCCCGTTCCCTGCAATCCACACGCCGTCTGGCGGACTGGCGCTGACAGGAGAACAGATGGGCCGTGTTATGCAAGTACTGCTGGAGAACAGTGCTGCAGACGCTGCGGCGCGGAGTGCCATTGCCAAAATGTATTCGCCTGCCTGGCCCGGTCGGGCCGGGTTTGAGGGGCGAACCCGGGGGTTTTGGACCGAAACCTGGGCCGGGTTCCAGGTGTTTCACCACGCCGGGACGCATTTTGGGTTTCACAGCAATATGGTTCTGGTGCCAGAGCTCGGCCTTGGGTTCTTTGTCGCGGCCAACGGTCCAAGCGGATCAGCTTTGACTGCAATGCCCCGCCGCGTTCTGACCGAAGTGATTGCTCCAAATAGAAGCCCAGTGTCCCCACGCATTGCGTGCGATGCGTCCTGCTTACAAGAGTTTGAGGGGCGTTACCTGATTACGCGGCGCAACGAGACGGGCCTGGACCGATTGCACGCTATCAACACCCACGGCTTTGAACTGACGCCATCCGGGGATGGGGCGCTCTTGGTCTCTGGCCTGGGTTACGATCTGCTGTTCGAGCCGATTGGTGATGACCAGTTTGAAACCCCGGATGGGATGAGGCGCCTTGGCTTTCGCCGTGATGCGACGGGCGGTGTCGTGAATGCTTATTTGAACGGTGGCATGCAAACATTCGACCGTGTCGGCTTTTGGCACAGTGATCTTTCTCTGGATACTGCGTTGTTGTTCGCCGCGCTTGGGATTTTTGTCTGTCTTATCGGTATTGCGGCGCGTTGGCGTGTAAGGCGGTCTCTGACAGGTGAAGCCATGCTTCTTGGAGGTGTTTCGCTGGTCGGCTATACAGGCCTCTACTGCGTTCTGGAACCAATCCTGCTCGGCCGAGACCTGTCTCTTCAAGCGGCACCGGGTCCGGGTTTGTGGAGTGTCACCGGGCTTTACATCGCCATGGCGCTTGCCTTGCTTTGGTCCATAGCGCGGGCAGCCATTCCGGTATCAAGGATGCCGATTGGTGAACGGGTTGCGGTCCTGGTCGCAGCTCCGTTCTTTGCCTGGTTTCTGATTGTCGCGTGGGTTTGGAATGTACCGATCGCCGCATTTGCCTGGTGAATACACGGACGGCACATGCGTTCTCGAAGTCAATGCTGTTGAACGCAAAGCCGCCATTGACGCCGAACCAATGGACGGCGGCTTCGTCCGCATTACTGTCATTGGCCCCAGAGAACTGCTGCGCAGAGAGTGAACGTCAGGTTACGGGAAGCATCAGCGCAGCATGACTGGAGCTAGTGAAGGTCAGCAAAGGGCCGAATTCGCCTTCTCACCCATGCAGCCTTCCATGCGGATGGAGCGACTGGTACGCCGTTTCCCTCAGCCCCGCTCTTCGCGACAGCCGGTTGTCCAGCAGCTTTTCCATCGAGAAACGCTCGCTTCAAAACTAATCGCTCCGGTTCTTCGTGGTAGACCGTAACAGAAGCTCGTTTTCCACCTCCGTCGCGATCTTGTCCCGGCCGGGCTCATCCAGCCTGGCGTAAGCAAGCTCGATCGCTTTCAGAAGCATGTTGTGCATGTCTTGCCGGACGGATGTCAGGCCATAGGATTGATAGCGTGCCACTTCGGTGTCGTCATGACCGACCACCTGGATGTCCGACGGCACGTCTAACCCAATGTCATGCCGCAGAGCATCCAGGGCGCCAAGCGCCATAGGGTCATTTGCCGCTACGACTGCATCGAACTTGCGGACGCTTTCTCCCAGATCTGCAATTGCCGCAAGTCCGCCATCATAGTCGAAAGAACTGCTTAGGATCGCCGGATCGGGTAGCCCATGTATGCGGCATCCATCAACATAACCGCGTCGCCGCTCAACCGAAATCCAATTGTCATCGCCGCCGTCGATGAACAGTGTCTCCCGCGCTCCGGTAGTTGCCAGGTGCTCTGCAACATCATGCATGATATCCGCATTCGGCGAGACGACTTGATCAACCCATTCGAAATCCAGTGTCCTGTTTATCAACACCAGTGGGACGGCTGCATCCTTGCAGGACTGTGCTGCCGCCACTGTGATGCTGGCCGCACAGATGACAATATCCACCCGTTTCTGAAGCAGTTGCTCAATCGCCGTGTCGGCATAGTCAGACGAGTCGATAATCTGGATGAGCAGAGAGTCTCCGGTTTCGGACATGACATCAACAGCGCTTCTCAAAGCCACCGGATAGTTTTGCTGCGCATATTGCGTGACGATCAGCCCGGCCAGTCGACTGCGGCCAAGGCTGAGGGACTTCGCAATGGGGTTCGGAACAAACGCCAGTTCACGTGCCGCTTCCAGAACTTTTTCGCGGGTTTTCTTCGACGCGCTGCCGTTGGGAGAAAATACTCGGGAAACAGCCGATTGGCTGACACCCGCCAGTTTGGCCACGTCATATGAGGTCGCACGCTTTTCCATCATCATTCTTTTCGGCACCGAAATTGACTGGGTCAATATTGACTCGAAACGCAAGACATGCGCAAATTGCATCCGGATGCAAAATGTGGTGAGAACTGACATGGGACGAAAAATCCTGTTCATAACGACGGATGAACAACGATTTGACGGGCTCGGCTGCTACGGCGGCAAGATAGCCCGGACGCCGATGGCAGACCTGCTTGCAACAACCGGCGTCCGCTATGCACGTGCGTATAATCAGAACGTCACGTGCATGCCGGCCAGGTCAACGATCATAACCGGTCAGCATGTGGCAACGCACGGGGTCTATCGCAACGGTTACTCCCTGCCCGAAGACGATCCCTGCGTTGCCCGTTATCTGCGCGAAAAGGGAGGATATCGTACGGCGCTTATCGGCAAAGCCCACTGGCAGCCGATGACCGATCACGATAGTTGGGAGGCTTCGGCAGCCAACCGTGGTGATACCGGGCCTTATCGCGGGTTCGAGTATCTCTCGCTCGCCGCGCACAGCGGGATCCCTTATCGCTGTATGATGCACTACAATCGGTGGCTGATCGCTAACGCCAATGAGTATGTCGAGTGCTTCTATCCGCCGGTTGGCCCCAAGTTCGGACCGAACAACCTCAAGGGCGGCGACACCGGGGCCATACAGGTGCATTTCAACGACTGCCCCAAGGCGTTTTATCACACCGACTGGGTCGCCGATCAGTCAATCGACTGGCTGCGCTCGCTTCGCCAGGAAGATGATTTCTTCCTCTGGGTCAGTTTCCCCGACCCGCACCATCCTTTCGATCCACCCGTGGCCGAAAAGGGCCGCGTCAACTGGAGGGATCTCGATCTGCCGGAGGGACATCCGGGCAGCCCGGAAGAGATCCAGAAGGTTTTGGCCCAGAAACCCAAGCATTGGCTGGATTTCTATCTCGGCAAGGCCGACATCGCCGAAGAAACGCCAGATGATTTTGTGCCCTCTACCATGACGCAGGACAACGTGCGCGAAATCAACGCCATGGTTCATATCCAGAACGAACTGGTGGACGAGGCCATCGGGCGCATCCTGTCCTACATCAGGGATCGAGGCTGGGACGACGATACCGACATCATATTCTCAACCGATCACGGAACGACCCAAGGTGACTTTGGTTTGATGTTCAAGGGCCCCTTCCACGTCGACGGGTTGATGCGCATCCCGCTGATCTGGCGGCCCGCGCGCTCTGCCGGGATCAAAGGTGGCGTCGTGATCGACGATCCGGTGGGGCAAGTCGATCTGGCACCAACTTTCACGCAGATTGCCGGTCTGCCGACACCGGACTGGATAGAAGGCAGCGCGTTACCCCATCAGGCCGACCCTGAGCGTGACGCCGTTTTCTGCCAATGGGACGCCGAAAAGAACGGCATCCAGATCAACATGAAAAGCGTCTATGACCGCTCGGGTTATGTCTGCACGGCCTATGAAAAAACCAATTATTACAATGGGTCCGAGGGCGAATTGTACAATCTCCAAGACGACCCGAAGCAGTGGGTCAATCTGTGGGACAACCCTGACCATACCGAAATCAAAGAAGAGTTGACGGGCAAAATCACCGCCAAAACGCCAGCACCGCGTGACCCGGCCTTGCTGCGGACAGCGCGGACATAACTTTGCAATCGCAAAGCAAACACATCTTCAGGGAGGAGAAGAAAATGAAATACCTGACACCGGCTCTGGGAGCCGCCGCACTTTTGCTGAGCCTCGGCACGGCCCAGGCCGACTATCCCGACCGTGCCCTCAACATCCTCGTGCCCTTTGGCGCAGGCGGCGGCACAGATGTGCCCGCGCGATTCTTCGCGGCCGAACTTGAAGATATTCTCGGCCAGAACGTGATCGTCAGCAATGTTGAAGGCGCTGGCGGCACCGTCGGTGCAACGCAACTCAGCCAGGCCGATGCGGACGGCTATAACCTGGGCTTTGCGCCTGTCGGCACCATGACAACCCAGCCGCATCTGAAGAAAACCAGCTACAACGCCGACAGTTGGGCACCGATCTGCATGGTCAGCCAGGGCCCCTACTATCTGGTGGTGGCTGACGACAGTCCGATCAAAACCATCGAAGACTATGTCGCGACCGCGAACGAGGGCAATCTCCGCTTCGCCGGTGCAGGCCCGGGTTCCATTGCCCATGTTGCGCAACTGACGCTCGACAAGAATCTGGGTGTGACGACGCAATACATCCCGACGAAGGGCGGCGGAGACATTGCCACCGAAATCAATGGCGGTCGAGCCGAGGCAACCTCCTGGTTCGCCGACTTTGGAACGCGCTTCGGTTGGCGCGCCCTGGCAATCCTGTCGGATGAACGGTCGGCCGAGCATCCAGATGTGCCCACGATGGCGGAGCTTGGACAGGACATTCAGGTCTCGGTGTGGTTCGGCCTCTTTGCGCAAGCCGGCACGCCTGATGACGTGGTGGCCAAGCTTTCAGACGCCTGTTCCGAAGCAGTTGCCCGCGATAGTTTCAAAGAAAACATGGCGGGGGCCAATCGCCTGATCCGCTTTATGGACCGCGACACGTTCACACCGTTCTTCCGCGATTCCTTTGAACTGAATGGTCAGCTTCTGAAAGACGCAGGACTGATCAAGTAGGTCCTGTTAGATTGGGCGACGCACGCAACTGCGTCGCCTGATGAAGGTGCCATGACCCGATTTGTTGACATACTTGTCTCCGCAGCGCTGGTTCTGACCGGTGTCGTGCTGTTTTCCATGACGTTTGGCGAGGAATTCGACGTTCCAACGTTTGGCGGTGATGTCGGACCGGCCTTCGCCCCGCAGTTGTTTCTGGCCGTCTGGATATTGCTGGCATGTATCGCTCTCACGCAGGCACTTCGCTCGACAGCCGAGCCCGCGCTGGACATCCGTTGGGGCCAGTTGCTGTGGATCGTGATCATCGCAACCACAACAGCCTATGCGATGACAAAGATCGGTTTCGTCTTTGCCACCATTCCGGGTTTCGCGCTTTTCTGCTGGGCCTTCCAGTTTCGTCGCCCGCTGCCGCTTCTGATCCTTAGTGTAACCGCGCCATTGGGAATTTGGGCGCTGTTCACATTCGGGTTTGAGCTTTTGCTGCCCCACTCCCCTTGGTTCCACAGGATTTAGGTGCACGGAATGGAGCAGATCACACTCGCCATCTCGCAATTCGCAACTCCGTGGGTCCTGGCGGCTATGCTCGTCGGCTGTCTCTGGGGCACAATCGCCGGAGCATTACCCGGAATGGGCACCGTCGCGGCGTTGATCGTCGCCCTGCCCTTCACGTTCGGGATGTCGACGGAAAGCTCGATTGCGTTGTTCCTCGGCATCTATGTGACCTCTGTCTATGGCGGCTCGATTTCGGCCATCCTCATCAACACACCCGGCACACCCCAATCGGCGGCAACCGTGCTGGACGGCTATCCGATGGCCAAGGCAGGCAAGGCTGATCTTGCCATCGGCTGGGCAACGCTGTCATCACTGATCGGGGGGACCTTTTCATTGATCGTTCTGATCCTCGCAGCCCCTCTGCTGGCCAATGTCTCGGTCGCATTTGGCCCTGCGGCGATCTTTGCCATCATCGTCTTCGCGCTGACCTGCATCGCCTGGGTATCGACCGGCAGCACGATCAAGGGCCTGCTTGCGGGCATGGTTGGTCTTTGGCTGACGACCATCGGGCCGGACGAGTTGACCGGCTATACCCGCTTCGATTTTGGTCAACCCGCGTTGATGGGTGGGTTGTCGCTGATCCCGGTACTGATCGGGCTGTTCGCGCTGGCCGAAGTCTTCTACCGCGCGGCCTACTACTTCTCCGCAAAACCACCCGAGGTCACCAATGTCGGCTTCCGAATGCCGCCCATGGCCGACATCAAACTGCGTATCCCACAGTTCCTTCGTTCTTCGGTCATAGGTACTTTCATCGGAATTCTGCCCGGCACAGGTGCAACGGCTGCCACATTTGTCAGCTATTCCGAACTACGCCGGACCTCACCTCGCGCCGATAACTTCGGCAAGGGCGAACCCGACGGCATTATCGCCTCGGAGGCGTCCAACAACGCGGTCACGGGCGGCGCTTTGATCCCGACGCTGGCCCTGGGCATCCCAGGAGACGGGGGAACCGTTGTGCTGTTGGGCGTGTTGACGATACAGGGGCTGACGCCGGGTTTTGACCTGGTGAACAACAACCCGCATATCCTGACCGGTGCCTTCTTCATCATCCTGATCGCGAACTTCGTGATGTTCGGCCTCGGCGCCCTTGGTGCCCCCGTCTTCTCCCGCATCCTGCAATTACCCGAACCGGTGCTGATGGGCTTCATCCTGCTCTTCTCGCTGGTCGGAGCCTTTGTCGTCCGCGGTAACAGTGTCGATGTCATTGTCTGTGCCATCGCGGGGATCGCAGGCGTTATCCTGAGGTTTGCAAAGTATCCCGTTGCCCCGATCGTGATCGGCATGGCCCTTGGCACAACCTTCGAGAACAAGCTCCGACAAGGCTTGATCCATGCGCGCGGCGATATCCTTGAGTTTCTCTCGGACCCGATTGCCATTGTGATCCTCCTGGGAACAGCGGTTATGGTTCTGACACCGATAGTGCGAAAGGGTCTGAAACGTCATGCGAACTAACCCTCTGACAGATCGGTCCGTGCGATGAGCCACCCGAATGTTCTTCTGATCGTCACTGACCACTGGCCTGCTGCCCTTCTGGGTGCGGCCGGACACCCGGCGATCCACACGCCGGTTCTGGATCAGCTTTGCCGGAATGGTGTGCGTTTCACCAATTGTTATGCCGAAACACCGGTCTGTTTGCCCTCGCGCCGCACGATGATGACCGGTTGCCTGCCGCGCCAACACGGCGATCGAACGTTCCAGCCGCGCCGCCCGATGGACCCGCATTTGCCGACGCTGGCGCAGTGCTTCTGCGATGCCGGTTATCAGGCGTACGGTGTCGGCAAGACCCACACCTATCCTCAGCGCGACCGGATCGGCTTTGACGACATCCAACTCGATGATGAAGGCCGCACGCTGTACGGCGTCACGGATGACTACGAGATTTTCCTTGGCGAACAAGGGTTTCTGGGCCAGCAATTCGGCCATGGCATGTCGAACAATGCCTATCAGGCCACGCCTTGGCATTTGCCCGAGCGGGTCCATGCCACGAACTGGGCTACCGACACGATGGCCCGCACCATCCGCCGCCGCGACCCCACACGGCCGGCGTTCTGGTATCTTGGATACCGCCACCCGCACCCGCCGCTGGTGCCACCGCAACGGTTCCTTGACCATTATTCTGACGTCGAGATCGACATGCCTTTCGAGGGGGATTGGGCCTCCAAAGACTTGCCCTACAACCTGCAGGGCGTGCAGGCACGGTCTATTTATTCCGAGCGCGACATCCGCCGTGCGCGGCGCGCGTTCTATGCGCTGTGCACTCAGATCGACCAACAGATCGGATCGCTGATCGGTACCATCCGCGAGGAGGGAATTCTGGATGAAACGGTGATCATGTTCACCTCCGATCACGGTGACATGCTGGGCAATCACAACATGTGGGCCAAGCAGACCTTTTACGAAGGTTCGTCCAACGTGCCCATGATCGTGGTGGGCGAAACGGGGGACGGATCCGTTGGCATCAACCGCATCGACGACCGCTTGACCGGACTGCAAGACGTGATGCCAACGCTACTGGGTCTGGCCGGGATCGAAGCGCCGGACCACGTGGACGGGAGTTCCATGGTCACGGGCGGGAGGCGAAACCATCTCTATGGCGAATTCGGGGAAGAGGCGCATTCCTCCCGCATGATCCGCGATCAACGCTATAAACTGATCTGGTATCCCTGCGGCAATCGCTTCCAGCTGTTCGATCTTGAGACCGACCCCCATGAAATGATCGAACTTTCAGGCCAACCCGGTCACGCCGATACCCTTGCACGGTTGCAAAAGCTGTTGGTGGCTGAACTGTACGGTTCGGATGAAAAGTGGCTTGCCGGTGACCAGTTGAAAGGCGAGCCGGCCCGTCGCTTCCATCCCGGCCCAAACCGCGGCCTCTCGCTGACGCGCGGTCATCAATGGCCAGTGCCTCCTGTCAATCCGAAGGGGGACATGGTCTTCTTTCCCGAAGCACCTGGTTCGGAGGAAACATGAAGATCGCAAATATCAGCGAACTCTGACGGAAATGATCATCGGAGGTGCCACCGTTTGGACCGAATACCGATCGGCCCCCTTCACCCGCCTCCGCTAGGCCTGCCCTGCCCTGACGCGGAATTGAAATAAAATTTCGACTTCAAAACGCCGTCTGAGGCGGGCAGATAGCAGCTGTTCACTGCAATACAAACCCCTTCCTGCTGAGCGGATTGAGCCCACGTTCAAGTTTCGTAATCGATTGGCGAACCGTCCGAGTGTGTGAAAACAGCCCCGTCTTTGCTGTGCCGCAGGATAACATCATGATCTGGATAATGGACAACGCCCTCGCCTGAACGTGATCCAACCACCAACATTACAGCTTCGGCGGTCGAACGATTCTCAAGGCAGTGAGCGAGCGGCTGCCCCGCTTTCCAACCGGCAGCGTCACCGGCTTGGAGCACAGTTTCCTCGTCCTCAATCAGGACAAGTTCACCGGAGATCAGGTAAATGAATTCATCTTCAGTCTCGTGCCAGTGGCGATGCGACGAACGCGAGTTAGGAGAAAGCCGTTCCAAACGTACGCCAAACTGAGAAAGCCCTACAACATCGCCCAAAGGAATTTCTGCGTATGGGCCGTTGTTCTGCTTGAAAATCGGGCTCATGCCACCCTCGTGCTCTAACCACTGGCTAGCTCGGATTATTGGCATGGCTTCAGCGCTCCAAATGGAATGGCTCACAACAGCCTAGCATCTACCAATGGCCCAGTCATATTGAGCTCTATCCGGTCATCGAAAGGGTTTGTTACTCTCAACGGCTGAAAGTCAGACTACGGACGAGGCCGACCTCAATTCCGGCAAGATCAATGACCGCTTTCAATTAGTCCAGCGACGATCGAATCCAATCCTGGCGGTTAGGCGTCAATGCGTCTTGCCAAATACAATCGGTAAATATATAAAATCGAATTGTTACGTTATAACATAATATTGTAAAGACTGGAAAGTTCATATGCAACCGACAATCCTCAAACGAGCTAACATCATCGCACTTTGCGCGATGTTCATATTTTCAGCGCAGGCCATGGCACAAACAACGACAAATCCCGCCAAGACGGACACCCACACACACGCACAAAAGGTTGCCGAACCATCTTTGGTCAACGAAGCCGAAATTCGCGCCCGTAAGTTGTCTGACTGGGCCGCTGACTGGCAATCGCTTTATCCTCTCCTACAAGACGGCACTTTGGACGCAGTGATGGAACACAAAGCTGAAAGTGGGGAAAAGACAGCTGAGCAATACCGTGCGTACTACGAGGTTGGCTACAAAACAGACGTGGAGCGTATTTTGATCGATGGCTCAAGTGTGACCTTCTTTCGAGAGGGTAAGCCTGTGCAGGGACAGTACGTCGACGATGGGTATGAAATCTTGACCTACGAGTCAGGCAACCAAGGGGTACGCTTCATTTTCGAAAAATCGGGCGGCGACGACGCTGCGCCTCAGTTTATCCAGTTCAGCGACCATAAAATCGTGCCAACCAAAGCCGATCACTATCACCTTTATTGGGGCGATGATCGTGCTGAATTGCTGAAAGAAGTCACCAACTGGCCAACATATTTCCCTGCCGAGTTGAGCGGAGCAGAGATCGCGGCCAAAATGCTGGCTCACTAAATTTGTCGGGCTACACTGATAGATGTGACGCCTTAATGCGGCACGCTGACCGAAAAGAGGTGAGCGTGCCGTTAGTTTTCGTAGAATTTGCCAGGGCAGCGGCCACACCAGATGACATCCCAACCGGTGGAGCCAAACACGCGCCTTCCCCCTCACCGTTCTCTCGGGATTTCTGGAGCTCGAGAATATGTGAGTTTTCAGATACAGAAATTCCAACAATGCAGCCGTTCGCGGCGTCACGGAACATAAACATAAAGGGCTCTATGCTGTCATTGATGATGCTATTGCACCGGTCTCAGGAATCAGGGTGCACGGATTCGCGCGCAAACGACCGTTTTGTATGCGTCGCGACCGCAGCGAACCACACTTGGTGTAAAAAGTGGAAGTCCGGTGCGAGCGCGAATTCTTTTTCGCCAAAATAACAGCAGACTTTCAAGTCTCCGCTACAAGGTCTGCGTCTTATCCTGATGAAAGAGAGGCCTAGTTTTTGGAATGTGAGTCATAGACCTTGCTGCTGATCTTCCAGACACCGTCTTTTTTGTAGAGCACAAAGAAGTCGGTATAGCGCATACCACCCCAGTTCAGAAATTCGACACGCGCAGCGGCTGCGGGGCCGGAAACGTTGATCCAGGCGATATGACTTTGGACATCTGGAGCCGGGCCGCCTTCGGACACCGCGCCTGCAAATGTTTCAGCGTCCATATCGTAGTATGTGCCTTCAATCGAACCAACGATGTGAGCGTGGTCGAAAAATGCGCTGCGCGACAGTTTGCCATCGCCAGTTTTCGCCGCGTCGATATATGGTTTCAGGGCGGCTGCGATGGCTTGATATTCAGCAAAGCTGTGAGCTTCGTCGGCTTCGTTGATGTGAGTTGGGTTAGTCATTGTTTTCTCTCCGTGGTTTGTTGTGAGTGTGTATTCACAGGAACCGGATGAGGGGTTCCCATGGCTTTTGTGACGGCCAAGGGCCGTTGTTGCGGGTCGTGAAAAACAGAAATTTTTATCAGTCGCGATTTACGTCGGGCGTAAGAACAACATCATGGTTTTGCGGAAGTTGATGAAGTTGCGCTCATCCATTGAAATTTTCCGTTTCAGGACAGAGCCTTCAAGTGACGTCACCACAAATTCAGCGAGGGCAATTGCCGTTTCATCGCTTCGAATGGTTCCATCTCCTTGACCCTGTCCTATGCAGAATTCTAAGTCACCAATCCAAGTGGCGAAGAGATCCTGTAGCGCTTCTCGGAATTTGGGGATGTTGGCCAATTCTCCCGTGAAGTTCCCGACAAGGCAGCCATTTTGGGTCACATCAAAGGCAGCGAGATGCGCGTCGATGCGGTCCAACGGGCATTTATCTGAGTCTCGCAATGCCTCACGGACTGGTTCATGTTGGCTCCAGTAGGCTTCAAGAACCTCCAACCCCAGATCGTCTTTGCTTTGGAAATGGTTGTAGAAGGACCCTTTGGGGACGCCTGCATGGTCAACGATCACCTGAACACCGCTCGCGTGGTAGCCAAATTCGTGAAAGACCTCTAACGCAGATCGGACAATCGTGTCTTTATGGTTTGGTCTTGGCATCAGTTCTTACCCTTTGGTCGATGCAGGTGCATATGAGAATAGGCCTCATGCACACCTGCGCCGTTCGTGTGCATCGTCCCATCAGGACGTGACGAGCACAATTTTTCCTGTCCTGCCACCAGCCTCAATGATCCGGTGCGCTTCGGCTGCCTGCTCAAGCGGCAATGTCTGTTCGACAACTGTTTTGAGCAAGCCACGGGCGGTCAGACTACCCAGACGGGCGAGACGATCAGCGCTCGGTGTCAGAAAGACCAGGTGGATTTCAGCATTGAAGCCCCAACCTGCATACAGGCTTTGTGGGTTTGGTTGGTCGACAATGCTGACGACGCGTCCACCTGCGGCCAAGAGGCTGAGCGACTTTTCAATGGTATCGCCGCCGACAAGGTCGATGATGACATCATATCCGCCATTCGAATGGTCAGCGAGTTGGTCCCACGCGTCGGCGTCGCGGTAATCAACCGTTACGTCCGCGCCTAGGCTTTCAACAAGCCCCTGTGCGTCCTTGCGGCTGGAGGCGACGACTTCAGCGCCTGTCAGACGCGCGATTTGCACAGCGAAGAGGCCGACGCCACCAGAACCACCGTGGATCAGAACGCGGTCCCCTGCTTTCAGGCGGCCCCGTTCGATCAGGCAAGCCCACGCGGTGCCTGCCGCGATTGGAAGGGCTGCGGCGTCCACAAAGGCCAGGCCTTCGGGTTTTTTGGCGATCAGTTCCGCACGTTCTACGTGATATTCGGCATATCCACCTTCGTTGGACAGCACACGGGCGCTGTAGAAGACTTCATCGCCCACTACGAGCGTGTCAACGCCTTCACCGACGGCCTCAACCGTGCCGGAGACGTCAACGCCCAATTGGTGTGGTGTTGGCATGTAGGCTGCGTAATCACCACGGCGGACCTGTGCATCAAATGGGTTGACCGAGGCGGCAGCGACTTTCACCAGAACCTCGCCAATGCCGGGTGAGGGTTTTGGGAGATCTTTGAGTTCGAGAACCTCAGGGCCCCCATTCTTTTCAGCGACGATAGCGCGCATGTCTAAATTCCAATATTTGGGAGGGAAGGACGTTCGGGTGCCGGTTGATTTGGCACCCGAACAAGTTCAATCAAGTTGCGTAGCGCCACTCTTCCGGAACCCATTTGTAGGAGCCGTCGGTGCGATGATCTACGTAACCAAAAGATGGGAACGGCAGGTGTGTGGCTGTGACCAGAGTGCGCTCGCGGGCGGCCACATCAAAGACTGTGCGACGAGATTTCTTGGAGTCCTCATCGTTCGTTTCCCAGATTGCGGAGGCATCGGGGTTTGCGAACTGCACTGCGGCGCTGATGACAGCGTCGCCGAGGATCAGCAGCGTCTCGCCAGCACTTTCGACGCGCAGCCCTGTGTGACCCGGTGTGTGGCCCGGCAGTGGGAAGGCCGAAATGCCATCACCCAGGTCTGTCTCACCCTTGAAGGTCGAGATACGGTCGTCGAAGACGCCTTTCCATTCGCGTGCGATATCGAACCAGGGTTTTGCAAAGTCGATTGCCTGCGCCTGTGCGGATTTGCTGATCCAGAAATTCAGGTCGGTTTCGTCTACGAAGACGTCAGCATTTGGAATTGTGATCTTGCCATCCGCTGTGTAAAGGCCCGCAACGTGATCTGGGTGCACGTGCGTGATCAGGACTTTGTCAATGTCTTCTGGCTTAACACCAATAGCGGCAAGGTTGCTTTGAAGCAGACCGGCATTTGGACCAAAGAGGTCGCGGGCGCCGCTATCAACAAGGATCAGTTTCTCGCCGGTATTGACAAGGTAGGCGTTCACGCCATTACGAAGTGATCCTGTGGGGACAAATGCGTCTTCGAGGTGGCCGTCGACCTCTTCTGGACTGACATTCGCCCAGATTTGGTGTGGCAGATCAAGGTAGCCGTCTCCGAGAACAGTGATCTCATAGTTGCCGAGCTTGCGGCGGTACACCAGAGGTATCTGAGTGCCGACGATCGGTGTGGCAGCATGCGCAGGCACGACAAGGGTGCTTGCTGCCGCGCCGCCAACAGCAACCGTTGCTGCGCTGGTAAGGAATGAACGGCGATTGAGGCGGTTTTCAGATGAGTTTGACATGGTTTTCTTATCCTGATTGTTTTTAGATGACCGGTCATCTTGATTGAAGTCAAGATATGCATCATATTCCCGACTTACGCATACCAAGAGGACCGGATGTCTGTGCGTGTTCTCAAATAGCGTTTAGGCGACGGCCCGCGTTGCTGCGGTAGGTGGTGTCCACGCATTGCCCTGGAATGGAGCATCCAAGGGTGTGTCAGAGATGTGATTGGTGTAGTTTGATATCGTCTTCAGACCCGTGCCCAAAATCACATCCAGAATGTTTGCCTCAGTGTAGCCTGCCGCCAAAAACGCATCGACATCCACCTGTGACAAGTGGCCACGTGCTTCGTTCATACGCGCCGTAAAGGTGTGAAGCGCCTGCAACTTGGGGTCTGAAATTTCGGTACCATCGCGGACTGCCGTGATGACGTCAGCCGGTACATTTTGCATCTGTGCGATCGTTGAATGTGCCGCCATGCAGTATGTGCAGCCATTCAGGCGGTTGTTGGTCATCAATACGATCTGCCGTTCCACGGGTGTCAGATCAGTTTTCTCGAAGTGATTTGCCAAGACGCCGTAGGCCTCGATCATCACGGGGGAGTTTGCGAAAACAGCAGTCAGGTTTGGAATGAAGCCGTAGTTTTTCACTGCAGCGTCGAGATGCGGCTTACTGGCCTCTGGTGCCGTTTCGCGGGTTTGAACTGGAAGGGTTGTCATCGGTGTGTTCCTTAGGTTGATGTGCTCGTTGTTTCGATATGATTTTGTATATGACCGGTCGTCTTAAATCTACAAGTGCTAATTTCGATATAAAGTTCACACATGCGTGAACAAACGAAAACACCATGTTCATTGCGTAGCCCACGCCGCGTGGATCCAGCCTTTGACCGCCCAATGGCTAAATCACGTGTGGAGTTTGTTCCGCTAAACCCCGAAAGCCGCCCTCACGCCTAGCGAGACCGCCGATTTCTTTTGGCAATTTGTCCGCCGGCTCAGCGACTGAAAATGGAGCAACCTGAGGACAAGTATTGGATCGTGGAGCTCGGAGCGGTAGTCAGTTCCATCTAAATGGCGGAGCTACAGTTCTCTCGTGCGCAGCAAAAATGGAATCCCAAGGCTCTTTTAACAAATATCGACCAATCGCGCTTCGCTGCGTTTCGTGCGGATTGCAGCATTTGGCAGTACGCGCGCCCTTCAGACATTCGCTGCGAAACCACCAACGACACTAAAGGGCTGAATTTTGCATAGGCATTCGCATAAAGCCTGAGAAGATATGAGGTGAGCAAACGGATCTATCCACCCCCCTACCCTTCACCAAAAACCTTCCATCCCATCCCAGACCAGTTTCACTCCAGCAATCGTCAAAAAGCCATAGACGATATGGGTGAAGGTGCCCTGGTCGATCAGGCGGTGAAGACGGGTGCCGAGCCAGATCCCGAGCAGCAGCATCGGGGCAATGGTCAGGCTGATCGTGAGGCTTTCCCCTGTCATCTGGCCCATGGCGCCGTAGGCGACGGTTTTGAGGGCATTCATCGCAAAGAAGAACATGGTGTTGGTCCCGACAAAGATCGATTTTTCCATCTGTCGACTGAGCAGGAAGCCCTTGACCGGCGGGCCACCAGCATGGGCGATGAAGCTGGCGAAGCCGGAGACGGTGCCAATGGCAAAGATGGTCGGCCTCCCGAAGCCGGCACTCTCAGCTGCACGTCGGTTTTGCAGCACGTATTGTACGACGAAAAACAGTGCCAGAACACCGATAAAGAGCCGGATCAAGTCGGCATCCATGGCGCGGAACATCAGAGCGCCCAGGCACAGGCCGAACAGTGCGCCGGGCAGCATGGTCCTAACCACAGCACGATTCCAGCGATGCCGATATTGCCAGACAATGATGATATCCATCGTCAGCAGCACGGGCATCAGCACGGCAACCGCAAGATGGGGCGAGATGAACAGGCTCATCAGCGGCACAGACATCACACCCAGCCCGCCACCAAAGCCGCTTTTGGACAGACCGGTCAGCAAAACAGCAGATGCAGCAACCAGATAGAAAGAAAGAGAGAGATCCATCGGCACCTCAAAAAGGGAGACGAGGATTGTTTACAAGTGACAGATAAATCGAAAAAACGATTTATTCAGCGCTTTAAAATCTGATAATAAGTTTTCATGCCTGATATCAATGCGCTTAAAAGTTTTCTGATTACCACCCAGACCCTGAATTTTACCGAGACGGCAGAACGCCGCCATACGGTACAATCGGCCATCAGCAGTCATATCAAAAAACTGGAGGACGAACTGGGGCGGCCTTTGTTTGCGCGTGGGCGCGGCCAATCGATGGCCCTTACTGCCGAGGGCCACGCCTTTGCCACTTATGCCAGGCGCATTCTCGATCTTACCGACGAAGCGGTGGAGACAATCCGCAATGCCCGCACGCTCAGAACCATTCGCCTTGGCACCACAGTGACTTTGGCTCTGTCTGTTGTACCGGAAGCCCTGCGCGCGTTTGCCCGTGAGCACGCCGATGTGCAGATGCATATCCAGTGCGACCGCAGCGACGCTCTTTTGGCGCGGCTCGACACAGGCGAGATCGACCTGGCCTTCATGATGGATCAGGGCAAGCGTGCCGAACGTGATTTTGTCGGTAACATGCCGCTGGTCTGGGCCGGAGGTCCGGGTTTTCAGCTTGCTCCTGATGCCGATGTGCCGCTCGCCTTTCTGACCGACGGTCGCGACCTCCGCCAGTATGCGTTTGAAGCACTCGACCGCATAGGACGCGAGGGATATCTCGCTCACCTCAGCCCCCACCCGATCGGTGTCCGTTCCTTCGTCCTGGCCGATCTTGCCCTGACAGTGATGCCGGAAGTGTCGGTGGACCGGAGTCTGAAAGTCTGCGGCGCTGATAGCGGCCTGCCGCCGCTTAAATCCATCGGCCTGTCACTTTATCGCAAAACCGGTTTCAACTCCCCGTACGCTCTGGCGCTGGCAGAAACCATCCAGAGGCAGGTGACGCGAAATATTTTGTGACGGCTGGGCTGAGTGTGGTTCCCACCGGTCAGTGTATGCCCCGCTTGTGATCTGTACCGCATCCGATGTTTGACAATATCCGTCTGCCAAGCTACCCAAACAGCATGAAGACAGTCTGTATCAGCCGCGTCTTACGAATGCCCCTGCCCGACCGAAAGGATTTTCGTCGGAGGGGTTGATGCGCGAGCATGCGCGAGATGTCGAACCACAAGCTCTTCCATCCTCTTGGAAGGGCTTTTTTTGTTTTAGACGCATTGGTTCGCATTCTCGAATTTTCGGAGGTCTTCATGCCCCGCTATCTCATCACCAGCGCCATCCCGTATGTAAATGGTGTCAAACATCTGGGCAATCTTGTCGGCTCACTGCTGCCTGCCGATGTCCATGCCCGCTTTCGTCGCCAGACCGGCGCGGAGGTTCTTTTCATTTGCGGCACCGACGATCACGGCACGCCGAGTGAGTTAGGTGCTGCTGCTGCCGGTAAAGATGTCAGTTCCTTTTGCGACGGGCAGCATGCCAATCAAGCCGAAATCTATCAGCGGTTCGGGTTGTCGTTTGATTATTTCGGCCGCTCGTCATCAACGCAGAACCATCAATTGACGCAGCATTTTTATCAGCGCCTTGATGCCGCAGGACTGATTGAAGAGCGAAACTTTCAACAATATTGGTCCGAGACTGACAAGCGATTCCTGCCTGATCGTTACATTGTCGGCACCTGCCCCCAATGCGGTGACGAAGGCGCGCGCGGCGACCAATGCGATCATTGCGGCACCCTGCTGGATCCGCTCGATCTGAAAAACCCACGCTCGGCAATATCAGGTGATTCCGATCTGCAATACCGTACAACCCGACATCTGTTTTTGCTTCAATCTCACCTGGTTGACCGTATCCGGGACTGGATCGGCGAACGCAAAGGATGGCCGTCATGGGTGCGCTCTCTTGCGCTGAGTTGGCTGAACGAGAGCCTGCACGACCGGTGCATCACCAGGGATCTTTCCTGGGGCATTCCCGTTCCCCGTGACGGGTTTGAAGATAAAGTGTTTTACGTCTGGTTCGATGCGCCGATCGCCTATATCGGAGCCACAAAGGAATGGGCGGATCGCGACCCTCACACGCGTGATTGGAAACGCTGGTGGTGGGAAGCCGATGACGTTCAGTACGTGCAGTTCCTGGGAAAGGACAATGTGCCTTTTCACGCGATTAGCTTCCCGGCGACGCTGCTAGGTAGCGGCGAACCGTGGAAAACGGCGGATGTCATCAAGGGATTTCACTGGCTTACCTATGAAGGGGGCAAGTTCTCTACCAGCCAGAAACGCGGCATCTTTACCGACGCTGCTCTTGAAGCGCTCCAGGCTGATCTCTGGCGCTGGTGGTTGATCGCCAATGCACCGGAAACCAGCGATACGGATTTTGAGTTCAGCCGCTTTGCGCAGGATGTCAGCAAGGATCTCGCCGATGTTTTCGGCAACCTCGCCACCCGCACGACCGCCTTCGTGCACCGTGCCTTTGATGGGTACATTCCTTCGGGCGGTGAACCGGCAGCGGAGGAACGTGCGCTGACCTGTGAGGTTGAGGAAACGTTCACTACTTTAACGACAGCGCACGAGAATCTGCAGTTTCGGCAGGCAGCCGCTCTGACACGCGCACTCTGGGTCCGCACGAACCGGTATCTTCAGGAACAGGAACCCTGGGCTCTGGTCAGAACTGATTTTGAAAGAGCCGAAGTCGTGACGCGAACAGCGGTCAACCTGGTTTCACTTTGTGCCTCCGTTTCGTGGTGCATAATTCCGATACTTGCCACCGAGGTGCTTATAAAACTGAGTGAAGATGCCGACTGTCCCGCTTGGCCAACCGTCCCGGTTGCGACGTCGCTGAATGCCAATAAGGGTAAAAAAATCAGCAAGATTCCGCCTTTGGTGGCGAAGTTTTCACCGGGGGAAATTCAGGTTCTGGCACAACGGTTTTCCGGTAAATAGCTTCTTTCCTGCGCAAGCATCTATCTGCAAAACATACCCCGCAAGCAAGGAGAAGCCACACGGCTCCAACGCCTCAGCATTCAAGTATTCATTCGACAAGACAATTTATGTTCTGGCGCGGCAAACTGAAATTCATCACGGGTAGTCTGGACCGATGGATGCTGGGGTGCTGTTTTGCCGGATTGACTTGAGCGCAAGACACATCGCAGCCCCTGTGCGAGGGCTGCGATGGGCATGAAAACACTTTTGATGAATGGACCTGCCGACCAGAAATCCAAAATAGAAGCAACTCAACACCTGACGCAGCCCGAGTTGCTTTTTTCATTCAGGCCGACAACCTCAGTCGTCGGACTTGTAGGGGACGACCAGCGTTGGAATGGTGGCGCGGCGCAACACACGCTTGGCAACCGTTCCCAGGAAAGTGTGGGTAAACCCGTGATCGTGGGCACCCAGAACGATCAAATCGCAATTCAGTTCTTTTGATCGCCGCAAAATCACTTCAGCCGGATATCCTTCAACGACTTCAATGCTCTCCACCTGATCCCGGATAGACTGATCTTCTTCAGGCAGCGCGGCCCAGAAGCTCTTTTGTCGTTCCGCCAGAACTGATTTGACATATTGTGTTCTGGTACCCAGCGCATCTTCCCGGGATTTCTTATCCTGCATGAATATCTGCATCGTAATCCGCGCATCCTCACTGAGCGGTTCTGTAACATGCAGGACATGCAGTTTTGCGCCACTCATTTTTGCCATCGCCGCAGCGTGGCGCAAGGCATAGGTCGAGTTCTGAGACAGATCGGTGGTGAACAAGATATGCGTAACCAAAGGTGTCATTTTAGGAACCTTTCCTTTTTCGACATAATCAATAGCCGAAGAAGCGTGGCAGCCACAGGGAGATTTCCGGGAAGAAGGCGATCACGAATATTGCCGCTGTGTTGATGGCGGCAAAAGGTAAGGCGCGCAACGATATTTCTTCGATGGATATCTTCGAAATGCCCGAGGCGATAAACAGGTTTTCGCCCAATGGCGGGGTCTGAAATCCAATGCCCAATGTACAGATCATGACCACACCAAAGTGGATTGGATCAATCCCCACACTATAGGCAACAGGCAGCATCACCGGGACCAGGATCAGAATTGTCGCAAGCGTTTCCATGAACATCCCGACAAACAACAGGAAGAATATGATCAGCGCCCAGATTATGTAAATATTATCGGTGACGGATAACATCCCTTGAGCAATGACAGCCGGGATTTGGTTTTCAACCAGCAGTCGACCGAACACCGTTGCGGTGAACATGATCAAAAGCACACGGCCTGTCAGCCAGGTCGTGGTTTCAAGTGCCATGAACAGTTTTGACCATGACATTTCACGGTAAATGAACGTGCCGACAACCAAAGTGTAGAAGATAGCGACAATCGCAGCTTCAGTTGGCGTAAAGAAGCCTGAATAGATGCCGCCCAAAATCACGACCGGAGCCATAAGAGCCCAGAAACCGCGATACAGTTCGCACCAGATTTCGCGGGCAGACCAGCCCTCAGTGGTTCCCGTGTAATTGTTCTTTTTTGCGATAATATAGTTCATTACCAACAGGCTGCCTGCGATCAGGAATGCCGGCAGGAAACCTGCAATAAAGAGTTTGGGAATAGAAACTGTCTGGAAGACCCCATGGGTTTCGACGGCCGCTGGGGGTGGTGGCATGCCAAGTGCGGCGATACCGAAAATGATCAACGGAATTGAGGGTGGGATCACGATTCCAAGACCGCCTGCAGATGCCGTGATGGCAGAGGAGAACCCTTTGCCATATCCCCTTTGGATCATTGCCGGAATCATCAGCATCCCAACGGCAGCCGTTGTGGCCGGGCCCGATCCGGAAATTGCACCGAAGAACAGGCAGGCGATAACCGTTGCCGCTGACATTCCACCGGTAAACGGTCCGGCGAAACTTTCGGCGACATTAATCAGCCTTCGAGACAGTCCCGAGGCTTCCATCAAGGCACCGGCCAAAATGAACGCAGGCAGCGCCATCAAGGGAAAAGAGCCGACGGAAGTGAAGGCGATCTGAACGAATTTAATCGGATTGTCGCCCAGATAAATGAATGAAATCAGCGTGGAAACGCCAAGGGCAACAGTGATCGGGGCACCAATAACCAGGAGCAACAAAAATGACCCGAACAGGATTAAGATGATTTCGCTTTCCATAATAATACTTCCCAGTCAGAGTTCAGCTTTTGGATGCTTCGGTTTCGGCCTTGATTGCATCAAGGTCGATGGCATCAGGATCTCTCATGTCTTCCTTGAGAACGATCTTCCGATAGTTCACCTGAATGATTCGGATGGTCATCAACGTGAAAGCAATTGGAAGGACGATGTAGACCCAGCTCAGATGGAAGCCGAGCGTCTGGGAGGATTGGAAGCGGTTCATCTTATTGAAGATAAAATCAATTGAGAGGTAGACGAAGACAACATTGAACACCAACCAGAACACGTCGGCGAACGCTTCGATGTATTTAATTGCCCCAGGAGGCAGGAACTTGAACTGGAACGTCACCCGGTTATGAGCCCCCATTTTCGCCGCATAGCTCGCGCCGAAAAAAACAAACCAGACAAACATGTAGATCGACAGTTCTTCGACCCACGAAAATGAAAAAGAAAACAATGTCCGCACTATTACCTGCAGGAACAGCAGGCAAACAAATATTGCCAGCA
The DNA here is from genome assembly GCA_039976075.1 of Stappiaceae bacterium. Taxonomy (GTDB): domain Bacteria; phylum Pseudomonadota; class Alphaproteobacteria; order Rhizobiales; family Stappiaceae; genus JBDWFY01. The sequence goes on along the minus strand of JBDWFY010000011.1, from coordinate 48,928 downwards.
AAGCCCGACAAATATAACTTTCGATGTGATCGATAATTCCCCAAAATTTATTCATCGACTTATTGCTTCCTCCAGTAAGAGAGCGCCCCTGTGGCGCTCTCTATTGTCGTTAGTTAGGAAGGTTATTCAGAAACCGGATCACGACCGATTTCCGCCAGCACGGCGTTTAGTTTTTCGACACCACCGATGCTCTCATAGAACTTCGGCCAGACAGCTTTCGTTGCAAGTTCGATGAACTCAGCTTCATCGTTCTCGGGGTCGACAATTTCCATGCCCTTTTCCACGAGAATGCCCTTGATCTCTGCTTCTTTTTCGCGAAGGAATTTTGCAGACGCAGCCGTTGCAGCCTTACCGGCTTCAAGGACAATTTTCTGATCTTCTGCGGACAGTTCCTGGAAGACCTGCTCAGAAATAACCAGAGGCTCAATGGAGAAAATGTAACGAATGTTCGTCACATACTTTTGCACTTCATAGAATTTCATCGCGTTAATTGTGGTGTATGGGTTGTCCTGACCATCAACAACCTTGGTCTGCAATCCTGCAAAAGTCTCCGACCATGCCATTGGTGTCGGGCTGATGCCCCAGGACTTATATGTGTCGATCATGATTTCGTTTTTGGGAACGCGAATAACGAGCCCTTCAAGATCGGCAACAGACTTCACCGGCTTCTTCGAGTTGGTGAGAACGCGGAAACCTGTGTAGGTCCAGGCAATGATCCTGACGCCAGCGTCATTGATCGTGTTTTCAGTCAGTTCCTGGCCGATTGGACCCTGTGTCAGCTTTTCAGCGTCTTCGAGGCTCAAAATGACATAGGGTAATGTGAATACGCCAACCGTCGGTGAAAACGGCGTGATGTTGTTGATTGCAAGCAGTGACATATCAAGCGTGCCAATTGCCGCTTCGTTTACTGTATCCTGTTCCGACCCAAGCTGACCGTTCAGGAACAATGTTGCAGTGTGCTTGCCGCCGGAGAGCTCTTCGAGAGCTTTTACGAAGCCAAGACCGGTTGCTTCCTGACTACTTCCGCCACTATCGCCCACAGCGATTTTGAAATTCTTTGCTGACGCCCCATATACGCCCGAAAGAGACAGTGCCGCGGTGAGCATCACTGCCGACGACAGTTTTTTCACATAATTCATTTTTTTTGGTTTCCCTGTTTTGAAGGCATGTGGAGTCATCATCCCTGATTATTATCGATGATGAATAGAGCGGAAAGAATTACTGAAATTGTGCGTTATCTCCCCCCCCTATTACTCTGTCGATTTCTAGACCAGCACTAGGAATATTCAAACCGCTGGACTTGAATGTACGACAAGTACTACAAGATTAGCAACAAACTGAAGTTTCAGAAAGATGAAACTTTGAACATTAAAATTCAAAAATATGAAACACAGGCATGGCAAAGACAGCTCTTCTTAGACGCCTAAGCGATGTCGATTTTAGGCTTCTGCGGGTATTCCGTGCCGTCGTCGCCTGTGGGGGTGTTTCAGCGGCCGAAATCGAACTGAATATCGGCCGGTCAACGATTAGCCGACACTTGACCGACCTTGAGGTCCGGCTGGGTTGCAAGCTCTGTCACCGGGGTCCGGCGGGATTTTCATTAACGGATGAAGGGGAGCGCATCCATGTTGCGGCTCTCCAGCTGTTTTCGGCCATTCACGAATTTCAGGCCGAAGTCGATGAAACAAACAAGTATCTGACTGGAAATCTATCCATTGCTTTTTTTGACAAGAGCATGACCAATCGCGATGCGAAGGTACCGCAGGCAATTCACTTGTTTCAGCAAACCGCATCCAAAGTGGATATCGAAGTTCACGTCGATGCAATCAACAACATTGAGACAGGTGTGTTGAACGGCCAGTATCAGGTCGGCATTGTCCCCATGCATAAAAGATCTGAAAACCTTGATTATCACCCTTTATATTCCGAACACATGTATCTTTATTGCGGGAAACTTCATCCGCTATTCAATCGATCGGATGGCGAGATTACCCGGGGAGAGATGCAGGAACAAAGATATGCAGGGTTTGCATTTCATTCTCCCAACATGATGGCAAGCCATGATTGGAAACTTCAAAGACGCGCAATCGTAAACAATGAGGAAGCGCTGGCTACGCTCGTACTTTCCGGTTGCTATGTCGGTTTTCTACCCGATCACTTTACCCGTCATTTTACTGAAACCGGCGAAATGCGTGCCTTGATGCAAGACACTTACAGCTATCGCAGCGATCATGCTGCAATCATCCGCAGGCTGCCCAAGATGCCCCGACGGGTCGAAAGGTTTCTCGATTGTCTGCAGCAGGTTCACGGTGTCAAAACTCAACCTGGTTCCTAGAAATCACTCACCACGCTTGCCGACTGTCCACCATCCGCGCCGGTCAGCCTGGTTGCCCGGCGCGGATAGTCGTGCTGATGGGGACGCGAGCAGGTAAAGTGGCGCGCACTCGTCGTCGCATTGTCTAAAAATTTTCCACCACGATTTTACCTTTGGCAGCACCGGTTTCGATGAGCGCGTGGGCGGAGCGGATGTTTTCAGCATTGATCGGACTCAGCACCTGATCGAGTGTTGTGCGGATGCGGCCGGCGTCAATTTCATCAGCCACATAACTCAGTAACGCGTGCTGTTCATCCATGTCAGGTGTCTTGAACATCGCCCGGGCAAACATGAATTCCCAGTGCAGACTCGCAGCTTTCATTTTCATGCCGGCCATCGGCATCGCCTGATCAGTATCGTCAATCGTCACGATACCGCCTTGGGGGCGGATAAGCTCGACTGCCGTTTCCCAGTGACGCATATCATTGAAGATTGCGATGTGATCCACTTGCTGAAAACCCAGCGCCCGCACCTGATCGACCATCGGCTGGCGGTGATTGATGACGTGATCAGCACCAAGTTCCTTGACCCAGTCTGTGGTTTCGGGTCGTGAAGCGGTGGCGATCACCACCAGTCCTGCCGCCTTGGCAAGTTGGATGCCGATCGAGCCGACACCTCCACCAGCACCGATAATCAAAACCGACTGACCTTTGTCAGCACCATCCCGGGCAATCCCCAGACGATCGAAGAACGCTTCATATGCCGTAATTGTTGTGAGAGGCAGCGCCGCCGCTTCAGCAAAACTCAGGCTTTCGGGTTTGCGCCCGACAATGCGTTCATCGACAAGCTGAAATTCAGCATTGGAGCCGGAACGGGTGATATCGCCTGCATAATAGACCGCGTCCCCTGGCCTAAAATGTGTCAATTCCGGTCCCACAGCCTCGACAATGCCGCTGGCATCCCAGCCAAGAACACGCGGCGTCTCCTCAATCGCGTCCGGTCCCTTTGACCGTCGTACCTTGGTGTCAACAGGATTGACCGATACCGCCTTGACCGCAACCAGAAGGTCGCGGCCGGCCGGTTCGGGTTTGATCAATTCAACGTCCAAAAACGCACTAGGGTCTTCAACCGGAAGATACTGTTTCAGCGCAACAGCTTTCATTGTGTAATTTCCTTACTTCGACCTGCCAACCACCGGCCAGATCACCCGACCTGTGTCATTTCATTGAGCGTGAATTCAGCAACGGCGCCTTCAGTGGCTTGCATGTAGGCTGCAAGGTGCGGAGCGTTCATGTGCGTCTGCCACAGGTCACGGGTTTCCCAACTTTCAAAAAACATGAAATGGGCTGGATTATCATTGTCCTGATGCAGATCGTATTGAATACAGCCCTGCTCCGCGCGGGTGATCGGGATCAGCTTCAAAAGTTCGGTTTTGACCAGGTCGATCTTGTCGGGATTGACGTGGATGTTGGCGACAATTGTCAGTTTACTCATGGTGTTAATCCTTGGTCAGAGCTTGTTGGTTTGAAAGCAGCCGACTTTCTTTGCTCGGCGTTGAAGGAGATATAACCGCTTGCCTGGGCCGGATAAATCGGCAAAATGCGGAATGATAATCCGGAAAATCCGTACAATGCTGCTCAATAACCTGTCCCTGTTCCTGCAAATTGTCGAAAAAGGCAGTCTGACCGCTGCCGGTCGCGAAGTCGGTCTGTCTTCAACCACCGTTTCAGAACGATTGTCGGCGCTTGAAGCGCATTATGGCGTGGTCCTTCTCAATCGCACCACGCGTGCCATCAGTCTGACTGACGAGGGCCGTGCGTTGGTGGACGGTGCAAAGCAAGTGCTGGGCGAAGTCGAGGATCTCGACAACCGCATCCGCCTGGGAGCGGAGTCCCTCTCCGGCCCGATCAGGATCAGCGCGCCAAGCGATCTGGGGCGACATGCGGTGTCAGACGAAATCAATCGCTTTGTATCAAACCATCCGGCTATCTCGGTGGAACTGGCCTTGTCAGATGGTTTTGTCGATATCGTCGGCGAGGGTTTCGATATTGCACTGAGGTTCGGCTCAGTCATGGACAGCACGTTGCGCGTCAGAAGTCTCGGCCAGATACGACGCGTGCTTTGCGCTGCCCCGGCATACCTCCAAAAACACGGCACCCCTCAAAAGCCGATTGATCTCAAGGATCACAATTGTCTTTTGATGCGCTTTGGCACCAATCTGGACAATGTCTGGCGGTTCGGCTCCGATGCGCTCAAACAGATCGTCACCGTGCGTGGTGACCGGATCGCCAATGATGGTGCGCTGGTTCGGCAGTGGGGCGTTGACGGACAGGGCATCATTCTCAAGTCGGAACTTGACATCGGCGCGGATCTCAATACCGGACGTCTGATCGAGCTTCTGGCGGATTACGCCGCTCCACCCTCCCCACTTCAAATGTTGTTTCCGCCCGGCCGTGCCCAACCACGAAGAGTGAAGGCACTGGCGGAACGCCTCACCCAGATGCTTCAGAGAACCTTGCTGGATTGAGCCGGAACCGGGTTCGCAGCTAGGATTGGTGAGATCGACTCAATTGGCAAAAATAGAAACTGAATCGAACAACACTTTGGAACGTTGAATGAAAACAATCGGAATCCTGGGCGGAATGTCAGCCGCTTCAACACAGATCTACTATCGGCAGCTCTGTGAGCTTACCCGTGTTCGTCTTGGCGGACTTCATTCACCGGAACTGTTGATCCGGTCGCTGGATTTTGCGCAGATCGAGGACCTGCAGGTAAAAGGCGAATGGCACAAAGCCGGAGCCATCCTCAACAGAGAGGCCAGCGCGCTTGAACGCGGTGGTGCCGATCTCCTCATTCTGGCAACCAACACGATGCACAAGCTCGCCGAAAAGATGATGGAAGGCGTGTGCATCCCCTTGCTTCACATCGCAGATGCAACCGCTCAGGCGATCAATGCTGCCGAATTAAAGTCTCCGGGCCTCATGGCCACGGCTTTTACGATGGAGCAGTCCTTTTACACGGATCGCCTAGTCGCTGCCGGTTTGACTCCGATCATCCCGAATGAGATGGACCGTGCCCTGACCCACAACATAATATACGAGGAGCTGTGCAAGGACGTCGTGAACGCGACAAGCGAAAAAGCCTATTGCGAGATTGCAGAACGTCTGAAAGAGGCCGGCGCCGATTGTATCATCCTTGGATGCACCGAAGTCGGCATGCTTCTGAACCAGACAAATGTTTCGGTTCCGGTTTTCGATACCACCCTCATTCATTGTCAAACCGCACTCGACAAAGCGCTGGCGTAGTCGTTGGCAGTGGCAGCGCTGTCCCTGATTATCTGCTTCATGAAGCCAATAATCTGTCAAAGAAAAATCTTCGACCTTCGCCTGGCCGACCACGCATGTATACTGGTGGCATCAGACTTTTGCCTGCCAACCCAGCGAGACGCGCATGAAAAAGCTGTTGGTCGCCCTTTTTACATTCTCCCTGATCATAGGAACTCAAGTCCGAGCAGATGTCTTGGAGGCAATTGCCTCCCTGCGCACGGAAATCGAAAAGCGCAAAGCTGCCCATGATGGCAAATTCGGTCCCAAAAACTCTGAGCAGACGATGAGAGCCGCGCTGGGATCGGGCGGCGTGGATTGGGCGACACGGTATGCCCCGGATTGGAGCAACTGGGTCTGGGTGAACTGGTCTCATGCCAAGGGGTTTTATGCCACGACCCAGAACAGCCTGCGTGACTGGGAGGGCGCGGCACGAGGAGGCCGTGTCGATGAAGGCAAGATATCAGACATTGTCCGTCAGGGTCGCCAGGCATTTCTGGCCATTGATCAGGACATGGACCGCTGGTTTCAAAATGATCTCGATAATTATGTCGAGCGGGCTCTTTATCTCGATAAGGCTAATGCAATTGGCTGCTGCGAGGAGGCCTACAAGCATCTTCAGAAAAAAGCGAAAGAGGCATTCTCCGACAGCATTGCTCCGGACTATAAGGACGTGGCCGATTTTGCCGTGATGCCACCGGTCCCTCAAGCTGGACAACCGGTTTCAGATATGCGTCAGCGCGCCTTTGAAGTGGCGAACGCAAGAGCCGAAGCTGCCATCAACGCCGGTGATCCGGTAAAAATGCACCGGGCCTTACAAGAAGCTGAGCGCGTCCTGCGCATCTATCCCAGCTCCGATACGGAAAATCTGGCTCAGGTTCTGGCTCTGTTGAACGAACAGATGCGTTTCGCACAGGCACCCGTTTCTGAATTGCTCGATCAGGCCTCAACGCAACCGCCCGGCGATCTGAGAAACGCTTTGCTCGCGGAAGCACACGAAGGCCTGTTGGATAGAATGGGATATCTTGCTCCGATTGTTGCCGCCAGAGATGCTCTCCGGGGAGATGAGGAACGGGCAAGCGCCGTAACCCGATTGCTTGCAGAAGCCCAGCGATTTGCACAATTGACGGATGATCTTGAAAATCCCGGCATCACCCGTTGGAGCAATCCATCCACCGGACTGCGCGCCGTGAACGGGTTCAAGGCAGCGGCTGAACTTTTGGACGCCGCCGGAAATGGTGGGGATCCCCGTGCCAAGGAATTGCTGAAGATCGTCAATGATGCCGCTGGAACGTTCAAGACGCCGCTTTCGCCCACAGCTGCCTTTGCGGTCCCGGCCAGTATCGTGGCCGCTCAACTGGATCAGACGCGAAGCGCCTGGGACCATGCGAGCGATGCGCTGGACGGCGTTGCCGATGCCATCGGCGGTGACCCAAGTGGCCTGCAGCGAAGCGAGGCCGCCGCCCAGCGTCTGGAACGTGCGCTCGATCCAGAAGCTTTTGCCAAATCGATGTCAGCGGGGTTCGTTGACGGCATAACACAAAACGTCCCCTTCGGACGATCAATCCTCAGTTGGCTGCAGAGTTAGACGCGGCAACTGCCCCCAGCGTGATGTCAGGTGCAGGCGTTTTTTTAAAGTCAGGAAAGTTGCCCCCGTCTATCTGTGAATCTTTCCGCAGGAATGGTAATGGACGGCTTCAGCTGCCGAAGGATGCCTTATGCGGACGAGTTTAAGAACCAAAGCGATCGCGATTTGTGAAGACAAGATCGCCAAGAAGGGTGCGACCGTAGGGCTGTCATTTTATGCATTTTTCGCCAACAAAAACGATGATCCGGAATTGCTGATGGAAGCCGCAGAGTGGTGGATTAAGACGCATGAGCTCGATCATTTTGAAAAAGCGGCCAAGATTCGAGATCTGATAAGATCAGGTGTTTGATTGGGCCCGAAGTGACCAGGCAGATCAGCGACTGGTGATATGTCAATTCGACAGCCAAACACTCCAGGGCTGAACAATTCCATCAGATTATATCAAGAGCGAAATAGTCGACAACCAGCAGTCGTCCGTCAAAGCCAATCGAAGATTGATAACCGCCCAAGGCTCCATAGCGCACCGACTATGAACATGAGAGATCCGATCCAGAACAAAGTCGGATCTCCGGTTTTCACACCATGCCCACCTAGAAGAGCACCAATCACGGTCAGGCCAAAGGGCGCTATATTTCTAAACACCCACGCGAATATCTTTTCCCAAGGCGACATTCCTCACCGCTCGCTCTGATTGCAATTTTTTTGCAACCCTATGGCAAACATCGATGCCCGTCACCAGAAAACTCAATTCGAGATCCGCGCTCACAAGCCCAGATCAGACAAACCCGGATGATTGTCGGGTCGGCGTCCAAGTGGCCAGAGAAACTTGCGTTCCTCTTCCGTGATCGGCAGGTCGTTGATGGAGGAAAACCGGTTCTGCATCAGGCCGTTATCGGCAAATTCCCAGTTTTCGTTTCCATAGGAGCGAAACCAGTTACCACTGTCGTCGTGCCATTCATAGGCATAGCGCACCGCGAGCCGATGTCCGGTGAAAGCCCACAATTCCTTGATCAGGCGATAGTCCAATTCCCTGATCCATTTTGACTCAAGAAACGCCTGGGCTTCCTCTCGATTATTCACGAAAGTTGCGCGATTGCGCCATCGTGTGTCGGGCGTATAGGCAAGCGCCACTTTGGCTGCGTCGCGGGTGTTCCAGCCATCTTCGGCCAGCCTGACTTTTTGGCGCGCGGTTTCTTGGGTAAAGGGTGGCAAAGGTGGGCGCGTTTCCATGGTGTGTCTCCATTTCCGATCAGGTTTCAGTGTTCACAGGTCAAGTTCAATCTCGTCGACCCCTTTGGCGGGAACGGCGCAGCACAGAACGACCTCATCCTCGGCGTGAGGTGCTGATACCGGCGTTCGGTAAGCCACTGCACCGGATTTCAGTTTGGTCACACAGCTGCCGCAGGAACCACTGCGACAGGAAAATTCCGGATTGACACCGTGGGATTCAGCAAATTCCAGCAGGGTCTCATCGCCTTTGTTCCAGCGCTGTTCAAATTCCGACCTGGAGAATTTAACAATAGCGGCGTCAGCCTCCTCTTCGGGCTCGACTTGAACCGCGTCCGGAACTCGCGAGCGCTTGAGCGTGGCCGGACCAAAACTTTCCGCCATGATACGGCCATCGCGCACGCCAAGCGTGCGAAGCGTGTCGTATAACGCCTGCATGAAAGCCGGAGGCCCGCAGAGGAAGAAATCATAATCATCCAGCGCCAGAGTTTGCCGCAAGACCTCTGCGGTTATGTACCCGGCCGCGTTAAAGTGTTTGCCTGCCACTTCCTCTTCTGCCGGTCTGCTGACAAGGGAATAATAACGGATTTGCCCGCCGGTGCTCTTTTCAAGCTCCTTCAAGCTGACGCCGAAAGCCCGCTGGTCCGTGGTCTGCGCGGAATGGAAAATGGTCAGCGGGCGCAGGTGGCGGGTGCGCAAGCCCTCGATCGCAACATGACGGGCCATAGCCATCATCGGCGTGATACCGACACCGCCGGCCAGCAAAACAGCCGGGCGCGTTTCTGTCGGATCGATGTAGAAGTCGCCACGCGGAGCCCTCGCTTCTATCAGATCTCCTGTTTGAAGCGTTTCATGAAGCAGGCGCGAGACTTTGCCCTCGCTCTCCCGCTTGACTGAAATGCGGTAAAAGGGATCCCCCGGCGCCGAGGATACCGTGTACGTCCTGATCAGCGGTTTATCTGCAGATTTAACCCGGAGTGTCAGATACTGCCCCGCTTCAAACGGCAGCAAGACATCACCATCTTCGGGCTCCAGGTAAAACGAACGAATGACCGAACTTTCATCTTCGACGCGCGCAACGCGAAAAGAACGCCAGGCGTCCCGCTTCTGCTCGACAATCTGCCGGGCATTTGCGTCCTGCCAGGTGTCTGTGAGCAGCGAGTTGGGAGAAAATTCGCCGAGCTCGGCGCGAAAAGGCAGCGCATCATGCAGCCACACACCGTGATCAAGTGTGAACCGCCAGGCCCGCTGCGCACCCTTGAAGGCGGCGACTTCCTCATGATCTTCAGCAAGGACCTCGACCGTCCCCGTCAGCGTCAAAAGATCCCCGGTCGCAAAATCGATAAAGACCAGACCGGCTTTGGGATTGAGCAAAAAGTTGCCGAAGGTATTGAACAGGTAGTTGCCCGGAAAATCGGGGATCGTCAGCGTATTGCCCTCGATCTTCACGAAACCGGGCCGCCCGCCGCGATGAGAGACATCCACCCCCTCGCTGGTCGGGTTGTCGCGTGCCTGAACATAGCTGGATACGAAAAAGGCATCGGAATTCTCGATCAAGACACGCGCCTTTTCATCCAGCTCGCTGAAAGGAACCGGATTTCCACCCTGCCCCGTTTCGCCGGGCTCGCGCACAAACTCAAACGCACGATGCTGAATATATTGCGGACAATTGCCGAAGGACAGATCGACACCGACCGTGAATCCACAGTCACTCAGAGCTTTGATATGACCGTTCATCCGGTTGCGGCGACGGGTGTGCATTTCAATGCCAAGCAGTCCCACCGGTGCCCCGTCCTTCAGAGAGTCGCGAACCGGATCGCCTGAAACACTCAGTGAATCAATGGCCAGCGTGGTCCGGTCCGGCGACTGAATGAAACCCGGTCTTCCGGCCAGGAGACTGGCCCAGGGCCAGCCATCCTGATCGACCGCACCAACCACCATGAACGGCAACTGGGAGAAGAACGTCCGATGCTGGTCAGGCATGAAACGGCGCATCGCCTGTCGGGAGAACTGTTCGATCTCTTCACGCTTGCCAACCCGGCTCTGTAACTCCTGCTCACCGGCATGAAACGGCGAACTGTCCTTTTGGGATTTGGCAGTCTGGGTGTCTGCAGTCGTGAGCATATCAAACCTCATGAGCGTACGGCCGGAAGAATATTGGCTGGAATTTCAGGACCCTGGGACATCAATTTCCTGCAAACGGCAGCCGAAATTATGCGCGGTATGTCAATTCCACCAGGCGAAGCTTGTGGGGGAAAAGCTGTTTCTCTCTTGCGATTAGGAGAGGTGGCGAAACCAAGGCCCTGGAGCATTTCACGCGAACCAAAGATCACGTGAGCTGCTCCAGGTCGTTGTCAGGCAGCGGCTGACAGGCCGACCTTTGTGACCGGCATCGGCACAAAGCCGTCCAACGCTTCAATGTTTTCCAGCAACCGGCGCACATTCGGATAGGGCTCCAGCGATATATCGCCTTCGGGTGCGTGGGCGGTGTAGCTGTATATCGCAATGTCTGCGATCGTTGGCGCGTCTCCAACCAGGAAGTCACGCCCTTCCATGTGGGCATCCAGTTTGCCCAGAAACTTGGCGGCATTGGCCTTGCAGAATTCCGCATCTAACGGCGCATTGAACACATTGATCAGTCGGGCTGCGGCGGGACCGTAAGCCATCTCACCCGCTGCCAGCGTGAGAAATTTCTGCACGTGTGCTTCCTGCACCGGGTCAGTGGGCAGATAGGACGGTGCGTATTTGCGCGCCAGATAGACCAGAATGGCGTTTGCATCGCTGATGACAACATCACCATCTTCAATCACCGGCACCTGACCTGCCGGATTGAGAGACAAAAACGGCTCTTTCTTGTGTGCACCGCCAGGAAGGTCAACATCGACGACCTCATGAGCGATACCTGCAAGAGCTGCAAACAGACGCACGCGATGAGCATGACCGGAGAGAGGAAAACTGTGAATGCGGATGGCCTGGGACACGGGAAAATTCCTTTGGTTTGATCTGGTGGTTTGATCTGGGTTGCGGCGCTGGTGTGTGCTGCAACGTCCGACAGGAAAAGATCTAACATCGTTATAATTCGAAGATAATTCATCATTTTTAGGAATAATTATGAACGATATGGTTATAATGGTTCGAAACAGAAAAGAGGCCCGATCAAATGGATACGGTGGATTGCATGCGCGCCTTTGCGGCGGTTGCCAGCCATGATTCTTTTACAGCGGGTGCCAGGCAACTGGGCATCAGCACACGGCTCGCCAGCAAATATGTGCGCCAGCTTGAAGAAAGGTTGGATGCGCAGCTCTTCAATCGCACCACACGCAGTGTAACGCTGACCGACACCGGGCGTGCCTATCTGGAACGCTGTGTGCCGTTACTGGATCAGCTTGATGAAATGGAAGGGCTTGTTCAGGCGCGTCAGTCCGATCTCGCAGGGCCGATCCGCATAACGGCCCCGACCGGATTTGGTAGTCGCGAACTTGTCCGGGCACTGGAGCCGTTTCAGATCGCGCATCCCAAAGTCTCAATCCAGTTGCACCTGTCCGACCAGCATGTCTCCATCGTCGAGGAAGGCATCGATTTGGCGGTGCGTTTTGGCGCATTGAAAGACTCAAGCCTGATCGCACGAAAACTGATGGACATGTCTGTTGTCGTCATCGCCTCGCCCGCCTATCTGGCGAAACACGGCACACCCAGTCACCCTGCAGCCCTGTCCACACACAATTGTCTGCTGCCGCTGTTCTCGCCCGATCCCCACGCCTGGAAATTCAAAATTGGCGATAAAGACCAGACAGTGCGCGTGGACGGTACGTTTCAGGCCAACTCTCCCCGTGCCATCGCCTATATGGCAGCCGGGAGCCTCGGCGTTGGTCGCTGTCCGCACTATACAGCCCGGCCGTTTCTGGAAGATGGCAGTCTCAAGGTTTTGTTCGAGGAAGAAGAATCCAGCCAATCAACCCTCTACGCCGTCTATCCGCCAAATCGCCACCTCACCGCCCGCATCCGCACCCTGATCGATCACCTGGCAGGCTGGTTTGCTGTGTCGACCAATTAGGAGATCGCATAGCCGGATCACTTTAAAATTTGATTTTTATTCCCGACCCGATGGCATGTTCGGTGTCGTTGGCAGAGAACGTACCCTGATAGTCGACAAAACCGGTGATGTTGCTGCTGAGTTTTGCGGCAAAGCCGGCACCAATGCGGCCACGGGTGGTGCCGGGGGTGGCGCCGATGACATCGAACGGGTTACCACCGGGCCGGAACGCGGCGGTGACGGCGGGGGTGCTGTCGCCGATGAGCTGATCGAAAGCGGCTTCCACGTGCGGGATGACGAGCACGCTGCCAAGGTTGAAGCTTGTGCTTGCACTGGCTCCCACCGTGACCTGACCAAGGGCATCGGTGCTTGAGCTGGCGGTCAGGTTAGCGGCTGCTGCGCCGGTCTCGGTGAAGCCTTCCCGGGCCGTGATGGCAAAGGCACCGCCGATGAAGGGCCGGAAGGCAAACCCGTTATACGTCCTGGTGTAACCAAGCTCGATATTGCCGAACACCGAGTTGGCGTCATAATCGGCGCTGGCGGTTTCATTGAAGGCACCGACGCGGACCCCGCGCTCTGTCTCGACATTGGAATAGATATAGCCCAGCGTTGCGGTGATATCGATGTCACCGGAGCGATATTGGCCGAAGGCGTTGATGATGGCGCTGTCGATATCCGCATTGCTTTCCCGCGCGTCTATGTCGACATTGGTGCTGAGATACCCCGCACCCAGACCCGCGCTGAAATTGCTGTTGATGTTGATGCCGCCGCCGCCGATAAAGCCGCCGTTCCGGATATCGGTTTGCGCCCCGTTGCCGTCCGCCTCAATCGAGACCTGCCGGAACAGGCCATGGGCAAACATAAACCGACGATCAACATCGCCCGCCGAACCCGGCTCATTAAGGGCAACGTCCGGCCCGAATACACGCTCTGCGGTCTGACCCGGTGCGATGCCAAGAGCCTGTACCGCAATGTCAGTTGGTGAATTGCCGGTCTTTCCGGTTCCATCACCCTGATTAAGGCCGTTCAAGGCGTTCGTGATGCTGTTGGCGACAAACAGCCCATTGGAATTGAAGGCGAATTGGCTCGAGGCATGGACCTCCCCGGAGAGGCTGTCCAGAGCTGTCTGTGCCTGGGTCGTCGTAAGGGGCACGAACTGCAGCAGCAGATTCTGAATTCCCGGATCTGTTGTTGACGCGCTGTTGAGCCCGGCGCCGGTTGCCCGCTGGTTCGGTGTTTGTGCGACACTGGCAAGATCGACCGGCTCGACGTTGAACGACAGCTCGATATCGTTGCCGTCCCCGCCGGTCAGATCAATCAGCGGTGTCAGGAAAGCCAGATTATCGATGATCGTGGAAAAGCCGGTACCGATCACGGCATCCCCGCCATCATTGGCGACAATGATAAAGCTGGCATTGGGGTCGGTCAGAGCCGGGGCCAGATCGTCAACCGAGAGTGTCGCGCCATTCACGGCGACGACCCCGTTGACAATCACCTGGTCGGCCGCGCCTTGTGTAACCTCGACAACGAATGTAGAGCCGCTATTGAGGGTGTAGTCGCCATTTATGATCTGGGTGCCGATTGAGTTTCCCGGAGAGACAAATCCGCCATTTGCTGTCACATTGCCGTTGAACGTGCCGTTGCCTGCCAAAGTGCCGCCATTGAGGGTGAACGGACCGGTCGTGAATCCCTCTGAGGTGAACAGCCCACCGCTCTGGTTGATGGCGCCTGCGGTAAAGACCGATCCCACCGATATGCTGACCGTGCCGCCGTCATTTTCAAGACCGGTAACAGTCTCGTTGCCCTGCACATCGAACAGGCCGTCCGTCAGACTGAACGTTGCCCCGGCAGCAAGAGCATCCCCATCGGTGAATAGAGACCCCTCATTGATCTGAATATCTGTCGATGCGAGCGATCCCGCACCGGTCAGACCAAGAGTGCCTGCTGTCACGGTCGTGATGCCGGTGTAGGTATTGATCGCCGTCAGATCGAGCCGGCCATCGCCGATTTTCTCCAGCGGGCGCGCCCCGCCCGTCTCCGATATCACGCCTGACTGGGTGGCTGCTCCGGTCAGAACCTGAAGCTGGGTCGTGTTGGAGTTGACATTGACCGTGTTGGCGATGGTGACGCCGTTGCCATAGTCGATCACGGATCCGGTGGTGGTGATCGTGCCGAGGCCTGCCGCCAGATCGTTCTGCAGGGACAGCGTGCCGCCCGCAACCGTAGTGCCGCCGGTATAAGTGTTTGCCCCCGAAAGCGTCAGCGTGCCCGTACCTTCTTTCACCAGCGATCCGCCGCCGGATATGGTGCCCGCAACCACCGTCGAGGCGTTGGTGCCATTGGTATTGAGGACCTGTCCTCCGCTGATGGTCACCGAACTTCCAACACCGGTGGACAGGGAGCCGATGGTCTCGCTGTTGTCGATTTGCAATTGTGCCCGTGCGTCGCCTGCAAGCACCACATCCACCGTGTCGGCAAGCGCTGCACCGTTTTGCAGAATTACTCCACCGGCATTTATGGTCAAGGGACCGGTGAAGGTGTTCGCACCTCTGAGCCGAATGATATCCAGATCGCCCAGGACACCGGTCGCATCGTCCATCGTGATGCCGCCCGTGCCGGAAATGACGCCGAAAAAACTTTTAAGAGTGGAATCACCTTCTATGCCCAAGGTCAACGTGTTGTTGTTGAGGTTGAGGGCTCCATTGCCATCAAACAGGCCGATCGTCTCGTCAGCCAACAACTCCACCTCGCCAAAGATACTAAGAGACATGCTATCGCCAATGGCATTACCGCCATCCAACCGAAGCGTGCCTCCAAGTACCTCGAAGGTTCCGCCGCCGGTAATCGTGTTGTTGCCACTCAGCGTGAGAGTCGCTCCCCCGGTCTTTGAAAAGAAGGGAGCATTGATGAGCGTCGTGCCTGAAAAATCACCGGCATAGGTGCCGTTGACGGTCTGGTTGACGAAAAGTAAATCGAAAATGTCACTGGCCTTGATCACTCCACCTGTGCCGGAGAGATTGCCGACGGATAGACTTCTATCACTGAGATCCAACGTGCCGCCATTGATGATCAGATCGCCCGAAATCGCCAGGAGGTTGGGTCCAGCGAAACCCAAAGTGCCCGCTGTTAGTGTGGTGCCGCCGGTGTAAGTATTTTTGCCGGCCAGTATCAGCGTACCATCGCCGATTTTCTCTAGCGGGCGCGCCCCGCCCGTCTCAGATATCACGCCCGACTGCGTTGCGGTCCCGGCCAGCACCTGAAGCTGGGTCGTGTTGGAGTTGATGTTTATCGGTGCCGCACTGGTCACACCATCGGCATAGTCGATTACCGAGCCCGTGGTGGTGATGGAGAAACTGCCGTCGCCGGCCGCAGCCGTTGTTGCCAGGCTTAGGGTTCCTTCAGAAACCTCAATCGTGCCGTCAAACCCGGTATTGTCGCCGGAGAGGGTGAATGTGCCGGTACCCCGTTTATCGACAATTCCCGGGCCGCTGAAGGAACCGCCGAAAGTGGTGCTGGCATTGTTACCGCCGGTCGTTAGCGTCTGTGCGCCACCCAAATTAGTGGTAGGAACCGTGACCATTCCACCGGTTCCGGCGAGGGATCCGATTGTTTCGGATACTTCAATGTTCAATTCGCCGCCATTTACGACAATGGAATTGGCATCCGGGATCACCGCTCCACCAATACCGAAACGCCCAAGGTTTAGAGTGCCGCTGTTGATTGTCGTCGATCCGGTGAATGTGTTTTCTCCGGCGAGGTCAAACTCACCACCGCCAGTGTCAATGACGATATTGCCGGCGCCTGAAATGGACCCGTTTAATACGTCTCCTGATGTGTTGGTAAGGGTGATCGTATTTGAATTCAGGAGGAATTTTCCATTTCCTCCCAGCCTACCTATCACTTCATCGGTTTTAAATTCGATGATCGCCGACCCGGAAGCGACGAGTGATGCATTATCTCTGATTGCGTTGCCGTCTGCATTGTTCAGAATTAGCGTTCCGTTTTGGACGCTTGTGCCACTTGAATATGTATTGTTTCCCGTCAGGGTCAAAGTACCGGAACCGCCGTTTCCATTGACCGACAACACACCATTTCCACCGGCACCATCAACAATGTTGGTTTCAATGACCGCAGACCCGCCTCCTGCCACATCTATTCTGGTCGGCGAACCGGTTTCCCGAAGTGGTCCCACACCGGTAATTGTCCCGTCACCGAGGAAGTTGATGTCATCAAATGGCGTTGACGTGGTGATCGTTGTGGTCTCACCGGCGGCAACATCTATCTGCTGCGCATGAACCTCGGCGGGACCAAAGCTGAGCACACTTGCAAAGACAAGTGCCGTTGATGCCAGCAGGTGCGCATTCCAAAGACGCCTTACTGGCCTCGCGCCAATCCCCGCGCACGCCGTTGAAACTGGAAAGCGGTTCAAGCGATACCCAAACTTACAAAATGTCACATCAAGCCGTTTCATTGTCACAAAGTCATGTTGACTGGCAGGAGAGCGATGCGCTTCACAGCGCGGGCTCCCGAGCGTCAGGCTTTGTTGCAAGCGGAGGCGAAAATTGAAATGAACCATCCGTATTTTGACGGATATGCGCTTGCATTTGTCCGATATGCGCACGAATGTGTGTACTGCAATTTCGCTGCAATCAGATAAGTGTACGAATCTCGCCATCAAATAAGAGAGTCGGCATTCATGAAAAGCTATCTGCAGAGAGGAGCGGTATTTTTCGCTGCTTTGCTGTTTTTATCAGTATCGGCTCTGCAATCGCGCGCTGAAGGTGAAAGTAATACTTGTGTATCCGGTCAGATAGCGGGAATTGACAATACATTATTGGAAAAATCTGAAAATCAGTTACGTGCCTTGAATGTTGAGTACTTTCTTGATGACACAGGCATGCTTGAGAGCGATGCGATATTCTTGCGGGAATTTACTCATAAATCCTGTGGTTCAGTAATTCAGGCACCATTACCCGGTCAGGCGCTCTGGCTTCGTTTCACGGCGCAGAACGAGCACGACAAGGCCAAGGCATGGATTGTCACTTTTGCCGAGATAATTTTTGACGAGGTGGTTCTGTATGAGCAGCGGCAGGATGAGGGTATCATCATTGCTCAAGATGGCCGAACCATACCTTCTTCACAAAGAGCATCGCGCACGATAAAGCCCGCCTTGCCACTGGCTATGGGATCGGGTGAAACGAGAACTTTTTATCTGCGCATTGCCGGCACTGTTGAGCCGACGATTACACCGGTCATCACCACGCCGGGCCTGCTGACCGACTGGTCCACCAGCGCGATGGTAATAAACGCGCTGTTTCTGAGCTATGTCCTGTCGATTATCATCTTCAGCCTGATCATTTTCCGGCAGATAGAAGTCCGTTTTTATAAATATTATACGCTGTATCTGGCCTCTCAGTTTATATTCTCGTTTCTCTATGACGGCTGGGCCCATCACCTTCTGGGCGTCGAATTGCCGGTGACCATTCTGTCACCGGTTATGTTCTTTTTCACCGGGGTCGGCGTCTTCGCAAATGTTCAATATTGCAGGATCCTGCTTGAGGTCGATGCGCGGCAGCGGCGCCTGAAAGTTCTGTTCGCCCTATTGACAGTCGCCGCCCTGATCACGACAAGTCTTGCGGTGCTGGACCCGTGGACCCTGGCGCTCCCGTTGCATCTGTCATACATCCTCAGCCCGTTCATTTTGCTGATCGTCTCCCTGATCAAAATCAGGGAGGGCTTACCGCAGGCAAGGCCGATTGCGCTGTCTCTCCTGTTCTATGTCTGCGGGTTGGTCATCGCTGTCTATTATTTCATTTTTCCGCCGGAGATCGTTCGGGCGGCCCACGCTTACGAACTCATTCTGCTCAACCCCATCGGCTGGGGTTACTATCTTGCGATTGTCGGGGAAACGACCTTCATGCTGATCGCAATTTCAGTCATGGTCAAAGCGCTGCAGCAGCAAAAACAGGCCGCCATCCTGGAGGCCGATACATTGCGCAGCGATGTGACAGAGCATGCCGAGGCGTTGGAAAATACAAACGCGCGCATCGGCGCGCTGGAAACGATTCTGACGGAGGACTCTGACAAAAATCTTCTGCCTCCGTCTGAGAAGCGCTTTGTTGACCGTGCCACCGACTGTGTCCTTGCCCATGTGAGCGATGAAAATTTTGGCGTTAAGGAACTGGCGACAGCCCTTGCCACAAGCGAGCGGACGTTGGGGCGCCGGATGAAAAAGTCGCTGGGCCTGACCTCAGCCGCCTTTGTGCGATCTGTTCGCCTGGGTTTTGCCCGTGATCTGATTCTGATGCGCCAGCACAATACAATCGCCGAAGTCGCTCACGCGGCCGGGTTCTCCAGCACCAGTCATTTCTCAAAAATGTACCGGCAGGAATTTAACGAGACACCCGGTGAGGCGCTCAAAGTGGCGACCAGCAATGCGTCCAACCCAGTCACCCCGTAAACTCGTCATGCACAAGTGGCAACTGCCGCAGTTCTCGCCAGAATATAGCTCGGCCATCACTGTATGATGGTAGCCTCACTGTTTTCTGGGAGAAGTCTAATCTGCCGTTTAGCGCGTTTTGCGCTTCGCGCGTCTACCCCCAAACCATCACCATCTCACCGCCCGCATCCGAACTGTGATCGACCTGCGGCTGGGTGGATTGGGAGCAAAGAGGCGTGACGTGGGTAGGAACCTCGGGTGGGAGCCCTGCCCTCCGCAGCGCATTCATGGGCAATTTGGTCACATGGGTGTGATAAAACTGGCCGTTTTCTTCAGACCCTGGCGCATATGTTCGTCCAGATGATCAATCATCGCCTCCAAATCGTCTCCGCATGCCAGCTCGATATACTTGTCGTGAGCCTGACGAAGCGGCCCCTTTCGACTGTGGGCTTGCTGGTGCATGGCAAAGTAGAATTGAAGATTAGGCTTCATCCGATTCCAGGTTTGCTGTAGCAGAGTGTGCTGAGATAACTCGTAGCACCATCCGTGCAGTTCGAGCTCGTACTGGATCGCCTGATAGGGATCTGCACCTTTAGCCACGGTTCGCAGCAAGGCCTCATTGCGTTTGTGCAAGTCCGCTTTGGCCGCATCGTCTCGCCGGTCCCAGCAAAGACGGAATGCAAACTGCTCCAATGCTGTTCTCAGCGAATACAGCTCCGAAAGGTCCTTGAGGGTAAAGTCCCTTACAAACAGGCCTTTATAGGGTTTGCTGATCACCAGGCCGATATCGACCAGCTCACGGATGGCCTCGCGCAAAGGTCCTCGACTTATTCCCAGAGCCTCCGCCAGATCAATCTCTGTCAAGCGCGCACCGGCAGCCAATTCGCCCGATACGATCAGCCTTTTCAGCAGATCTACAGTTCGACCGCGCAATGTTGAATCGGTCAACGGTTGAATGCCTGACAGCTGGATATTCAATAGCGGTACTCCCGATTGTCCTGAACGGCCTGTGTGATCTGATCGAGTCGTAATCCTGCCGAAGATGGATCATACAATTCATTTTGTCAATTGTTGACAATCTAACAATATGACAATACGAATGATGTGCGAATTGATATGGTGCCGCTGAGATGATCTCGCGGCGACAAGCTCGACTGGGAGGAACAAATGACAGTAGCAGGCAAACTGAAAACACTGTGCGCGCTGGGAATGATGGGATCGCTGGCGATCGGCACAGCGAGCGCTGAGGACAAGAAATTCGTCACCATCGGCACAGCCGGCGTGACCGGGCTTTATTACGTTGTCGGCAATTCTATCTGCAAACTCATGAACCGCGACAGCGATGAACATGGATTTACCTGCACGGCTCAGGCAACCGGCGGATCGATTGCCAATCTGAACGGCATTGTCGCCGGTGACGTGAATTTTGGCACCGTTCAGTCCGACTGGCAGTTTCATGCATTGAACGGTTCAAGCGTGTTTGCCGATAACGGACCCAATGAGAACCTCAGAGCGGTTTTCTCAGCTCACGCTGACGTGGTGACGGTGCTCACGCGCGCTGATACAGGGATAAAGGAACTTGCCGACCTGAAGGGCAAAAAGGTCAACATCGGCAATCCGGGTTCCGGTTCACGCGCAACAGCTGAGGTGTTGTTGGACACGATCGGGATTGAGGTCAGCGACCTGGCATTCGCCGGCGAGCTGAAATCGTCCGAACAATCTGCAGCGCTTTGTGACGACAAGGTGGATGCAATCATGTTCTCCGCCGGACATCCGGTTGGCAACATCAAGGAAGCGACCGTCTCCTGCGACACCGTTTTTCTGCAGGTTGCGGGCGACAAGATCGACAAACTGGTGGCCGATACGCCTTACTATTCAAAAGCGACGATTCCAGCAGGCCTTTATAAGGGGCAAGACGATGAGATCCAGTCATACGGACCATTGGCAACACTGGTGACCTCGACAGACACCGACGAGGAAGCCGTCTACCAGCTCGTCAAAGCCGTGTTTGAAAATTTCAACCGGTTCAAAGCCTTACGTCCGACATTTGCCGATCTTAAAGAGCCTGACATGATCTCCAATGGCATGATCGCACCACTGCACGAGGGCGCAATTCGCTACTACAAGGAACGCGGCTGGATGTAATCCCCTCCTCCAGCACCCTTTACCGGGGCCGTCCGCTACCGCATCGACGGCCCCGAAAAACAATGCGTTTGACACCAGGGCGCACACGCCATCTGAGCCCGCATTCAAATCGAGCGATAGAACAATGACCGGCGACAGCCCCACCACACATGATGCGATGGACGACCCACGCAATCGCGATATTCTGATCTACGTCAACGGAGATATCGTTCCGCGCGAGGAAGCCAAGGTTTCCGTCTACGATTCAGGTTTCATGCTGGGTGACGGTATGTGGGAGGGCCTGCGGCTTCACAACGGCCGGTGGAGTTTCTTCGATGAGCATATGGATCGGTTCTTCGCGTCCTGCAAAACGATTTCGCTGGCGGTCGGCCTTGATCGTGAAGGCATACTCGATGCACTGAACCGGACAGCACAGGCCAATGGCATGACCGACGATGTTCATTGCCGTTTGATGCTGACGCGCGGCGTTAAAACCAAACCGTTTCAACACCCCGCCTTGTCGCAATCCGGACCGACCCTGGTCCTCATCATGGAACATTCCAAGCCCGTCGATCTATTGCACACACGCGGCATTCGTCTGGCTACTGTCCCACAGACCCGTGGCCTGCCGATGACACAGGATGCCAAGCTTAACAGCCACTCAAAGCTCAACTGCATCATTGCCAGTCTTCAGGCCGAACAGGCCGGAGCGGACGAGGCACTCATGCTGGACGCCCATGGGTTCGTTAATACAACAAACGCCTGCAACTTCTTCATTGTCCGAAAGGGCGAAGTCTGGACGTCAACCGGTGACTATTGCATGAATGGCATCACCCGCCAGAAAGTCATTGAGCTTTGCCGTGCCAATGAAATTCCGGTGTTTGAAAAGAACTTTTCACTCTATGAGACCTACGGCGCTGACGAGGCGTTTCTGACCGGAACATTTGGTGCGCAGACACCCGTTGCCGAGATCGACGGCAAACCCATCGGCGGAGACAGGCCAGTAACCGGGAAGATACAATCACTCTATAAGGCACTGGTAGCGCGTGAAACCGGTGCCGACCATGGGTGACAATTCCAGCGCCGAAGTGGTTTTGGTCGGCTGTGGTTTCATGGGTCGGGCCTTACTGGGTGGGTGGTTGAGATCCGGTATTGACCCGCGGAAAATAACGGTCTGCGACCCCACGCCAAATGAGTGGTTACTGTCCCAGTCACACGTCCGCATCAACCTGCCAATACCTGAAAATCCGGCGATTATCGTTTTTGCCGTCAAACCGCAATTGCTGCGCGATGTTCTCACGAAATTCGAGAACTTCAACGGCGGTTCAACGGTGTTCGTATCGGTTGCGGCCGGTTTTACCCTCTGCGACTTCGAACAACAGCTTGGCAGCAACACGCCGGTCGTACGGACCATGCCCAACCTTCCCGCTTCGGTAGGCGCCGGTGTCACTGCAATTGTCGCCAACAACGCGACGACAGCGGATCAGGTGTTGGCAGTACAGCAATTGTTTGAGGCGGTCGGCACCGTTGTGAGACTATCGGAAGAATCCGATATGCATATCGTGACCGCCCTGTCCGGATCCGGGCCAGCCTACATATTCGCAATGGTGGAGGCATTGTCACAAACCGGAGCAGCAAACGGTCTTCCACTGGAAGTAGCAACACAACTTGCGACGCAAACTGTTGTGGGAGCAGGCAAAATGCTGATGCAGCCAGGTTCCTCCGCCGCCAGTCTTCGGAAGTCTGTAACCTCTCCTGCAGGTACAACGGCTGCCGGGCTTTGTGAATTGACGGAGGAAGCCAACGGCATCAGTCCTTTGATTGCGCGCACGATCGAAGCGGCAAAACGTCGAAGTGAGGAACTGGCAGGGCTATGAGTGAAGTGGGCGTTAAAACGCCCACCATCAGGTCAGTTCAGCTGGAACGTGATGACATTTGCGGGTACTTCGCCGGATGTGTTGGTGATCGTTGCCTGATGTCCGTAAGTGGGCAGTGCAAATGTCCCCCCGACGGCGATCCGCGTTGAGGCTTTGCCATCGATGCGAACCTCTACTACTCCTTCGGCAACCAGGCCGAAAATCGGTTCTTCGCTGACCAGATCAAATGATCCATCGGGCGCAACCTTGGTGCTGAACACCTCGGCCTGATCGATACTTCGACCGTCAAGCTTGGTGGTTGGCAGGGTTCTGCGGTCGATCGGTACTTTTGGGTCTTCCTCAAAGACGATGAAAGGCTCGTTCACCTGCTCCAGATTGAAATCGAAGAAGATAGCCTCTTCAGTCGCCGACGCGTTGTCAAACCGCAATATTCGCACGCCGGTCGGCTCATAAAACGCATCCCCTGCCCGCAGAATTTGCGGTTTTCCACCCTCTACTTGATAGATGATCATACCCTTGGAAACATAACCGATTGCAGGAGCGTCATGCGTGTGGACGGGTGCGATCTGACCGGGCTTGAAACGGAAATCTCCGACCTCAACCTGAACCACCTGACGAGGTGCAAATCGTGCGGTCAGGAGTTTGACCGGTTCTTCAGACTGGACTGTACTGGCAGCACTGGCGAGGCCGGTTGTCGCCGCGAACACCGCTGCGAGAGCAACATTTCTAAATGTGTCAAAAGGCGTTTTCATGGGGATCTCCTGAGGGTTCAGTAATTCGCATTTCACGTATTGCTTTTTGCAATATGTAAATTACTTAGAATGACGTATTGCATTTTGCAAGTTATTTTTTTAGAATGATGAAATGAACACTGAAAACAAAAAACGAGAAAGCGGCTGCCCCGTAGCCTTCGGTCTCGATACATTCGGGGACCGATGGAGCCTGCTGATCATTCGCGAGATCATGCTGAAGGGCAAACGGACCTACAGCGAGTTTCTGGAAGCGGATGAAGGCATCGCCTCGAACATCCTCGTTGCGCGTCTGAAACATCTTGAGGCCGAAGGGATACTGAACAAATCGCGCGACCCGGATAACCGTCGGGCATTCATATACGCGCTGACAAAAAAGGGGCGCGACCTGGCCCCTATCCTGCTCGAAATCATCATTTGGAGCGGGTTGCATGACGAGAGGCCAGTTGCGCTACGGGGGGTGCTGGAAAAAATTCAGAACGATCGCGAAGGCTTTGAAGCCTCACTCAGGAAAGGGTAGCGTGAAGGTAGACACGCCAACAGTTAGTCACTGTTTGCCAAATCTTGAGTACCGATGGCCCACAAATCACAAGAAATCACTGGATCGCAACTCACCACTTGAGCGGCAATTGCCGGAACTGCGAATTTCAGGCGGCATGATTTCCCAATCTATCTCCGAAACTGTTCCACCAGTTTGATCCGCTGAATTTTCCCTGACGGCCCCTTGGGAAGTTCAGGTAGAAAATGCACGCGTTCCGGGGTTTTGAATTTTCCCAGCTTGGCTGTGCAAATCTCGATCAGAGCGACTTCCGTCAGCGCAGACCCTTCGCTGACCATGACGGCAGCTTCGACGGTTTCGCCATACCGGTCGCATTTCCGGGCGAAGGCGGCGGCTTCTACAACGTCTGGGTGGGTATAGAGCGCTTCATCGACTTCACGCGGCGCGATGTTTTCCCCGCCCTTGATGATCAGTTCCTTCAGACGCCCGGTGATATAGACATAGCCCTCTTCATCCATGCGCCCCAGATCGCCAGTGCGCAGCCAGCCTTCCGCTGTTACCGCATCCTGGGTTGCCTGTTCATTTTTCAGGTAGTGGCTCATCACATTGGGGCCGCGCACCAGAACCTCGCCTTCTGTGCCACGCGGCAAGTCGCGTTGCAGCTCATCGCCAATGCGCACTTCATTGCCGTAAGCCACGCCGGGTGATCCGATCTTGCGCACACCGGGTGGAAGCGGGTTGGACAGAATTTGCGCCGAGGTTTCAGTGAGCCCCATCGTTTCAATGATGGGAATACCAAATTTGCTTTCAAAAGCCGACTGCACGTCGGGTGATAAAGGCGCTGAAGCCGAGCGGCCAAAGCGGACGTCTTTCAAGTCGCTTTGCTCAGGTACGTAGGCACTGTCATGTAACAGATAGGAAATTTGTGTCGGCACAACCGAAAACCAGGTGCACCCCTGGGTAATGACCTTCTGCCAGAATGTTGAAACGGAAAACTTGGCCGGAATCACAAGCGATCCACCGGAGACGAGTGTCCCCATGACGGTCACACACAGACCGTTGATATGATACAGCGGCAGGACGCACAGGCCACAGTCCTCGCCGGTCAGCTCATGGGCAAGCGTGGTGTTACGCCCCCCAGCCAGCAGACTGGCCTGTGACAGCACGACACCTTTGGGCCGCCCCGTCGTGCCCGAGGTGTACATCAACAGACCACCGGTGAGTGCATCAGCCTCCTCTTCGGATGAGCTGTTCAATTGCTGAAAAAGATCGGGAGACACGATCTGAACCGAAACGCCTGACCTCTCCTGAAGCGGTGTTTCCAGCGCGGCAAGACCCGCTTCATTGGCGATCAACAGTTTGGTTTCTGAATGCTCCAGCACGTAAGATATGGTGTTGTTTCCCGCCACCAGGTTGATCGCTGTTGCGAGATAGCCCCCATATAGAATGCCTAAAATAACAATCGCCGCCTCCGGCGAATTGCTAAGCGCATAAGCCACCGGATCGCCAGGTTTGTATCCCCAGTTTGCAATATGGGCGCTCACCGACTGCACCCGCTGCTGCAGGACCCGATAGGATGTTTTTTCGCCATTCGCCGGATTGATCAGAAACAGAGCGTCCGGTGCCGATGCCGCCCAGTCGTCTATGACCGCTCGGACCGTTTCATGCATCTGGCTGTCGGCACTCGGGGATACGCTCATTTTCCTGCCGCTTGCCAATAATCGCCGAATATCTCCTCAAGCGCAGGTTCATTCACCGGGATCGTTCGTACGATTTTCGTGATATTCATCAAATGCTTATGATTGAAATTTTCATCAATCGAGTTACCGCCCCAGGAACCGCATCCCATTGATAAAGAAAAAGGCATCCCGTTGTCGAACGAGCCGCCGGTCGCAAAACAATGGGCCTGATTTACGATCACCCGGCAGGTGGGCATGGTTGTGCCGATATCAACCGCGCGGCTCTCCGTGCCGGTATGTATACCCACTGAATGCCCTGCGCCTTGATGGGCCAGAATATCGGTCGCGATCTGCTTCGCATGGTCAAAGTCACGTGCTCGATACAACGTTGCGACAAGGGAAAGTTTTTCGCCCGATTCAGGAAATCCCGGACCGATCCCCTCACCTTCGATGACAAGGAATTTCGCAGTTTCTGCATCCGGGACCTGAATGTTCGCTACAGCGATGACTTTGTCGACATCCTGAGCAATCATATGTCGGTTCAGACTGCCCGCCTGGAACAGCGCCGCTTTCAGTTTTTGCGCATTGGCCTTATCGAGCAATCGCCCGCCCGCCGCATGAAGTTCCTGCGTGAAGTCGTCAAAAACCGCATCCACCACAATCAACGAGTTTTCGGACGAGCAAGACGTCGCATTGTCAAAGCACTTGGACGCCGTGATTTTTTGCGCTGCGCTTTTAACGTCAGCTGTTTCATCCACGATGCTCGTCACATTGCCTGCGCCAACTCCGATTGCAGGTGTTCCGGATGAATAGGCACGATGCACATTGTTCTGGCTGCCCGTCACAACCAGTAAATCCGTTTTCTCCATCAGCCGCTGCGCTTTGGCCTTGGAAACAGGCGCGGGTATCATCTGAACCAGATCATGATTAAGGCCAACCTTGTCAAATTCCGCATAGATGTAGCCAAGCAATTTCTCGCAGGCCGGCACGCCTTTCGGGGACGGTGAAAGAATGATCGCATTGCCGCACTTCAACGCATTGACCACATTGTTGGTCGGAGTCGCAACAGGGTTCGTTGAGGGCACAACAGCGCCGATAACGCCTATCGGGCGTGCGATTTCGATAATGCCTGTCGCCGGATTGTCGCTGATGATTCCGGTGGTCTTGGAGTGCTTGATATCTCTTAAAACGCCGAGCGTCTTTCTGTGGTTTTTTGTGATTTTGTCCTGCACATTACCAAGACCGGTTGTTTCAACGGCCAGGGTTGCAAGTTCAGCGTTGCGCGTTGGCTCCATGAGGGCCCACGCTGCGGCAAGAGCCGCCCGGTCATATCTGGCCTGATCCGCTCCTGTTTCGAATTCCCTCTGCGCGACACGCGCGCGAGTGACAAGCGCATCAACGATAGCTTCGTCAGGTGATGGTTCTGGCAATTGAGCGAGTGCAGTCACAACAGATGGTCCCATATTTGAGAACAAGTGCGGGCTTTCACCCGCACTCACTTTTGGATGCTATTTTTTCAGATCTTTCAGCAGGTCAGCCAAAGTGGCCTGGCGATCAGCCCACATCTTTTGAACTTCTTCGCGGTTCATGATTTTGATCGGTGAGCCACCGGCATTCATCTGTTTGGTGACGCGACCGTTGGCAAACATCTCGGGGACCTTTGCCGCCAGCATTTCAATCACCTCCGGTGATGTACCTTTCTTGGCCATGATGCCGCGGAAATTGACTGAAGAATTGTCAACGTCATATCCCGCTTCCTGCAGCGTCGGAACATCCGGCAGGAATTCTTCATTACGCTGAATATCAGCCACAGCGAGCACTTTCACATTGCCTGCTTCCTTCGCGCGGTAGGCGTCAGACAGGTTGTTGATGCCACCGATCACGTCACCGGCGATCACCGCTTTCATCGCAGCCGCACCACCGCCCTTTGTCGGGATGTAGGCCATCTTTGCACCCGTCGCTTTTTCCAACTGCAGGGCCGCAATATGGTGTCCCACAAACAGACCGGCGCCGGACAGCGTAACTTTTCCGGGGTTTTCCTTCGCAAAATCAACCAGTTCGTTGATCGTGTTATACGGGCTGTCCTTGGGCACAATCACGACAGCAGGATCGGCGCCCCAGTTCGCAATAGGTTCAAATGAATCGGCGGAATATTTCACGCCACCCTCGATCGACTGCGCGACAAAATGAGGGATGTTGTAGGCGGCAAGCGTATAGCCATCGGTTTCTGCATCGGATGCGAACCAGTTCCAGCCAACTCGACCACCGGCGCCGGGTTTATTGATGATGACAATTGGTTGCCCAAGCAACTCTTCATCTCCGGCCATCATCGTCACAATCCGTGCCTGAAAGTCCGTGGCGCCGCCCGCCCCATAGGATACCATCACGGATATGGGCCGATCCGGATAATCAGCGGCCTGCGCCATCCCTATACCGACCGTAGCCGCCATTGCTGTCAGCGCCATTGCTGCGCAAATATTTTTCATTTTTTTCCTCCCAAGTGAACTGATCCGGCGGATCAGAAGAACATGCCTCTCGGCGTTTGAACTTTTAACAAGATGCTGAACAGGCCATACATGATGACCATGAATGCGAGGGCGATGACGGTCCGCTTCACCCATGATTTGATTTCCGTGTGGGGCGCTGGGTCATAGACAGCATAAATCGCCATAAACGCGATCATCGACGCAACATAGAAGCCCAGGAATTTGGCCAGGAAGAAGATGTAGACCACGACGATGAGAATGCCTGGCGCGATTGTTTTCGCCAGTGCCGAGGACACACCATCGCCGACTTTGGACACACCAGTCACAGCCCGAAAGAAGTTCCAGACAGCCAGCCCCAGCATGACTGACGCGATGATACGCGGAAACAGAAACGCCTCAGATGGTTCACCGGTAAAACTGATATACGCAACCCAGGTGGCAACGAAAAGGATCGCGCCCGACGCAATGCGATGTTCTGCAATACTGGCTTTCACTGTGCTGCCTCCGTCGTTGGTTTTGCTTTGTTTTCGGCAAGCATGGATGCCAGGAAACTGTAGGCGATCGAAGCAAGCACCAGCACGATCAGAAAGATATTGAGTACTCCGGTGAAGAAATACGGGAACACCCCATCAGTGGCATTTGCAATCATGCTGCCTTGCGTGAAATTGGCTTCGGCGATCGGTCCCAGAATGAGGCCAAGCACAAGCGGTGCTGCTGAAAAACCAAATTTCTCAAGGAAATACATGCCAAAGCCAAGACACAGCATGATTTGCACGTCACCGAACGATTGCTGAATTGAGTAGGACCCAAACAGCGCAAGCACCATCACTGCCGATGCCATGATGGGGGTTGGTATTTTGGCAACCTTGGCCGCGTAACTGGCAATATAGATCCCGAAAATGACCATGAGGATCTGGCCGATCAGCATCGAATTGATGAATGTCCAGGCGACCTGCGGGTGGTTATCGAAGAGGTCGGTACCAGGGAAAATACCGTGGATCAAAAGACCGCCAAGCAGCACGGCGGCCGTCGGACTACCGGGTATCGATAGTGTCAGAAGTGGCACGAGCGAGGGGCCGACCATGGCATTGTTGGCGGATTCCGCTGCGATCACCCCTTCAGGATAGCCAGTGCCGAACTTGTCTTTCTCCGGTGAAAACTTTTTGGCCTGGTCATAGGCAAGAAGCCCGGCTATCTGACCGCCAACTCCTGGAATAAGTCCAATGACCGAACCACAGATGGTGCCGATGGAAAGTGCGCGCTTATAGGCCATCGTCTCCTTGAAAGACGCACCAATTGATTGGGATTCAACCTGCAGCGCAGAGATCGACGCCTCAACGCGCCCCTTTGAGAACATATCGATGACCTGAGGTATCGCAAATATGCCGATGAGTGCGGAGATAATGTTGATGCCACCGGTAAGCGCATCGGCAAAAATGAACCTCTGTGCTCCCTGGATGTCATCATAGCCGATCATCGACAGCCACAGGCCGATACAGCCGGACAACAACCCTTTGACGAAGGACTTTGAATCCAGAGATCCAATCACAGTAACGCCCAGAATAGCCATCCAGAAGAGATGAGAGGGTCCGAAGGCAAGCGCCCACTGAGCCAGAACCGGCGTGAGAAAAATCAATAACAGCACACCGATTACCCCCCCAACGCCAGATGCCATGAAGGACATGTGCAGCGCTTTCGCACCCTGCCCGTTTTTCGCCATCTCGTGACCGTCCAGGGAGGTGGCTATGTTGGCCGGGGCACCCGGTATCTTCAACAATATTGCACTCACCGCACCGCCGGCGACGGTCGAGGTGTAGGCCGCACCCAGCAGGATCAGGCCCTGCGTGGCCTCCAGCTGAAAAGTAAATGGAATAAGCAGAGCCACGGCCATGGTGGGGGACAAACCCGGGGTTGCACCCAGAACCAGGCCGCCAATTGTCCCACCCAGCAGCAACAGGAATGCCGTTGGCTCGAAGACACCTCCAAAGTAGCTAAGAAACTCCATGCCGGTTCAATCCCTCCCAAGAATTGCTGACCGCTTAAAGGACGCACCGCGCCCGAAAGTGCCGCCTCCAAAATAACGTCTGAACAGCGAAGTCCACCGGCTCAAAAAAAGTCAGCCGACCCCCCAGATTTTACTGGCCAGGAGTTAAACGGTATGACATGAAAATAAAAATGCAAACGTTTTCATTTTGGTTGTTAGTCTGATGACAAAAAGAACGAGATCCCGCAAAGGTGCCCCGGGAATTGTTGAAGTGGCAGCACGTGCCGGTGTATCACCGGCCACTGTGTCTCGCTTCTTCAACGATCCGGATGTCGTACGCCCACCAACAAAAAAGCGCATTGAACAAGCAGCTGCGGAGCTTGGTTATATTCGGGACCGCATGGCCAGCGCGATGCATAACCGGTTCTCCGGCACTATCGGCCTGATCGTTCCTACAATCGACAATGCCATCTTTGCCGAGATGGTCGATGCGTTTTCTTCACAACTCCTAACCCACGACAGAACAATGCTGATTGCCGCTCATGGATACGATCTTCAGCGTGAAGTGGGCATCGTGCGTTCGCTACTGGAACGTCGGATTGACGGCATCGCACTTGTTGGCCTGGACCATGATGCCGTACCCCTTAACATGCTGGCGCAACGTGACGTCCCGGTTATTTCAATCTGGAACTTCTCTGAAACTTCCGCCATCCCCTGCATCGGTGCGGACAATTTTGAAGCCGGACGGCTGGTAACAGATCACCTGATTGAACGGGGTCACAGTGATATTTGTTTCATTTTCGCAGAGACGGAAACAAATGACCGTGCGCGCGCCCGCAAAGCCGGTGCCCTGCACGCCGTGACTTCATCCGGCAGTTCGGTTCCGGACCATCGCATTTTCACCTGCCCTTACAATATCGGGGCTGCAAAGGAGCTGGCGGCACAAATTCTCGAGGCCGACCGTCCATCGGCCGTCGTCTGCGGCAACGATGTCATTTCACACGGTGTTCTCTATGCCTGTCAGAAACTGAAAGTCGATGTACCGGGCGCTCTGTCCATCGTCGGTATCGGCGACTTCAGAGGCTCTGCCGATATGGAACCGGGATTGACAACCGTGCGGCTGCCCGCACGGCAAATCGGCGCTCTGGCGGCAGACGCTCTGGTCGGGATGAATGAAACGGGATTTCCACCGCGACCGTTTCATCTGAAGGTCGAGTTGAACTTCATGGCACGTGGTTCGGTTGCGAACTTTCGGCCTCGGCTCTAAGCGGCTGTGAACGTCTCTTCCCTCTTCCCCTCTATCCCCCAGCAAGACGCGGCAGCAAGTAAATCTCTGCGCCTGCAGGCAATTCCTTTGACCACGAGTCGCGATAAATCACGCCATCGATAGACACGGCGATGCCTTGTTCGATGAAGGGCTCAAGGCCAGGATACTGTTCCGCCAGTTTGCGGAACAGCTCCCGGATGTCCTTGGCCTCAATGTCGAGTTTTTCCTTACCTCCGGTCGCCTCGCCAAGCGCGCCCCAGAGGGCGACTTCGACCATCAGCCTGCCTTTTCTGCTTCGAGAGCGGCCAGGATACGTGGCGGCGACATGGGGATATGGCTCATGCGAACGCCGACCGCATTGGACACGGCATTGCCGATGGCTGCCAGCGGCGGCACAATCGACGTCTCGCCAACACCCCGTACACCGTAAGGATGATTGGGATTGGGGATCTCAAGGATTTGCGTGTCAATCATCGGAAGATCGGAACAAACCGGTATCCGATAGTCGAGGAAGCCGGCATTTTGCAAACGTCCATCCTCACCGTAAATATACTCCTCGTTGAGAGCCCATCCGATGCCTTGCGCAGCGCCGCCCTGATACTGCCCCTCGACATAGGTCGGATGCACCGCCTTGCCTGCATCCTGTATCACAGTGTACCGCACTACCTTTGTGGCACCGGTCTCAGGATCCACCTCAACATCGCAGATATGGGTTGCAAACGAGACTCCGGCACCATCGGCAACGATCTCGTTGTGACCGGCAATAGGACCACCTGTCTTTGCAGCCTTCGCCGCGATTTCCTTCACGGAAAGTGATGACAGATTATCGTATTTATCAGCCTTGGCTTTTGCCTGCCCATCTTCCCAGATGACGTCGTCGACCGGGATGTCCCACATCTTTGCAGCCCGCTCTCTCATTACCTTGATGGCGTTTCGCGCGGCGAAAATCGTGGCCATTGAGGAAGAAAACGTTCCGCGACTGCCATCGGTCATGTCGTTGTGACCAAGTGTCGAGGTATCGGCTATGACGGCCTTGACCTGCTCATAGGGAATGCCCAGTTCCTCGGCCGCCACCAGCGATAACGAGGCACGCGAGCCGCCCACGTCAACGGTGCCAACCGACAGCGTTACCGTACCATCCGGGCCGATATTGAGATCGGTACACGTCTGACCGCCAAAGTTGAACCAGAACCCGCAGGCCATGCCGCGCCCCTGGTTCTTACCAAGGGGTGCGCTCATATGCGGATGCTTCTGTGCCGCATCAAGTGTCGGTCCGATGCCGATCGGTCCGTAGACAGGACCGTAGGAGGCTTTCGTGCCTTCGCTGGCCGCGTTCTGGATTCGGAACGCCACGGGATCCATGTCAATCTTATGTGCCAATTCATCCACGACACTCTCGACCGCGAAAGCGGCCATCGGAGCAGACGGCGCGCGATAAGCGGCCGTTTTAGGTCTGTTGACCAGCACTTCAAACCCAACCGACTGAACGTTCTTGAGGTCGTAGCAGGCAAAAGAAGTCATTGCGCCCAGTTCCGCCCACATCCCCTTGTAAGGGCCGCAGGAATAGCGCAGTGTGGCCGAAGCCGCTGTAATAAGGCCATCCTTCGTCGCCCCGATTTTAACGTCGATGGACGTGGCGCTGGTGGGGCCTGAAGCGCGGAACACTTCTTCGCGCGACATGACAACCTTTACCGGTCGGCCCGCCTTGCGTGAAAGAGCAAGCGCAACAGGTTCGGCCCATACATGGGTTTTACCACCAAATCCGCCGCCAATTTCCGAGGAGGTGACACGTAATTTGGAAATGTCCATTCCCAGCAGCTCGGCGCAGTGCTGGCGATAAACAAAATGGCCCTGGGTACAAACCCAAAGGTCCCCTGTACCATCGGAATTGACGCTTGCCACGCAGGCATGGGGCTCAATGTAGCTTTGGTGTGTCTGCTCAGTCCTGAAACTGCGTTCAACAATAAAGTCCGCCTGTTCGAAACCGGCATCGACATCGCCATGGCCGTACTGGCTTCGCTTGGCAATGTTGGAGGGTTTGGCCGGTTTAGGATCCACTCCCCGAGTGAACACCGTGTCGTGCAACACAGGCGCCGAAGACTGCATCGCCTCGTCGACGTCAGTCACATGAGGCAACACCTCATAGTCAACTGATATGAGCTTCAGAGCTTCCCGGGCCGTACGGGCGTCGATCGCCGCCACAGCAGCCACAGCATGACCATCATAAAAGGCCTTATGACGAGCCATGCAATTATCGAGAACATCGTACATGTCTCCTTTGCCGCCTGTCAGATCCGGCAGATCAGCAGCTGTAATCACAGCCTTGACACCCTTGAGGTTTTCCGCCTTTGACGTGTCTATGCTGTTGATTTTGGCATGGGCATGCGGACTTCTGAGAATGCGTCCCACCAGTTGCCCGGGCATTGCAAAATCAGCGCCGTAACGGGCGCGTCCAGTCACTTTGTCTACCCCGTCGGGGCGAACAGGTCGTGTGCCGACCGACTTGAAATTCTGACCTGTAAAACTGGGATCGAAATTCATGGTCAGGCTCCCTTCATTTCACTTGCGGCGTCCTGAACGGCGCGCACAATTTTGTCATAACCCGTGCAGCGGCACAGATTACCGGCCAGCCCGAAGCGAATTTCCTCTTCCGTCGGATCGGGATTCTTTTCCAGGAGATCTTTCGCCGCCAGCAGGAAGCCCGGCGTGCAGACACCGCATTGCAGAGCGGCATGTTCGAGAAACTTCGTCTGCAGCGGATGCAACGTATCGCCGCTCGCCATGCCTTCGATGGTTTCGATCCGACTGCCTTCCGCCTCGGCGCCCAGCACCAGACATGAACAAACCAGACGGTCGTCGACAATGACACTACAGGCACCGCAGTCACCCGTTCCACAGCCTTCTTTGGTGCCCGTCATTCCCAGACGGTCTCGCAGAACATCCAGCAGTGTTTCTTCTGATTGGCAGAGGAATTCAACTTCGTCGCCATTGATGGTGGTTGTAACCGCTACGCTGGACATTATTCTTCTCCCGCCCGTTCATAGGCAATCTTGGCAGCTCGCTCGGCAAGAACACCGGCAACTTTTTTCCTGAAATGGACCGTCCCGCGCTTATCGTCGATCGGTCTGCATGCTGCTGAACAGGCAGCACGGAGCTTGTCCAGTGCTTCATCATCCAGCTTTGTACCGATGATGGCTTCGGCGGCCCCGGCAACCAGCAACACGGTTGGGGCCACGGCCCCGAGCGCCACTCTGGCTGTTTGAACCACGCCTGCACCATCAAGCGTCAGATTAACCCCCGCACTGACCACCGCGATATCCATTTCGGTACGCGGGATAAATCGCAGATAAGCATCAGCTGAACGCGCCGGGCGATTGCCCAGGAGGACGGCCTCGATGATTTCGCCCTTGCCCAGCGACGTCTTACCCGGTCCCGTCGTAACGTCCTCAATCGCAATGGTCCGCCTGTTACCCGGCCCTGCAACGACGGCTTTGGCTCCGGCGGCCACCAGCGCAGGCACGCTATCGGCGGCGGGTGAGGCATTGCAGAGATTACCGACGATCGTGCAACGTCCCTGTACCTGCTTGGAGCCGATCAGATTGGCAGCTTCCACAACACCGGGCCACGCTTTTTTCAAATCGGAAGACTCTCCCATAACAGAGCACGGCACAGCTGCACCGATCCGGAAGCCCTCCTCGGATTTTTCAATCTCACCAAGTCCACCGATAGTTTTAATATCAACGATCAGATCCGGCTCGACAAAACCGCTTTTCATTCCGACCAGCAGATCGCTTCCTCCCGCCAGGACAAAGGCGTTGCCCTTAGCCTCGGCAAGAAGGCGCGTGGCCTCTTCTATTGAACTCGGACGTGCGTAGTGCATTGATTTTCCCATTTTTCGGCATGTCGTACAGATTTGAGTGGCAATCGGCGGATGGCAGTATTTGGACGGTAGTGTTTGGTTTGCAATGTCTATTAGCGCTTACATTTGAAGATATTTCCCGGGCAGTCAAACCGAAATTGCGTTTTCAACATTGATTGAAGCATTATGGGAGAGCTTAACGGTAATGCCTCTTTTACCCGTTTCTCTGTCGAGGTTATCGCGTTCGCGGGTTCTGAATACAAATTACCCATTGCGGAGAGTCGGCATACGCTTAGCCAACATACAACGGTTACTAGGTGACTGGCGGATAGATCGTGGCATGTGCAATATTAGTTGACGGGGGCGAAAAGCCTCGTTCTGGAGGGCATGGCCAATGTTAGGTTCGGATGTCAGCAACCCGGCCTGAACTGACAGAAAGCGCTATCTGTTGATCCGATAATCAAATGCATCAAAATCCGCTCGATACACTTCCTCCACGATGCGGTGGCAGTCAACGTCGTAATATTGTGTAAGCTTTTTCTGCGCGCTCGTAACCTTGCCTGGTTCGGCGGCTTCCAACGGATGTGGGCGGTCAAATGATAATCGTAGCTCAGATTGCACACCTATGGATTCAAAGAATACACCGAGATCTGTTGTAAGCGACTCAAGCTTGGCTACACATGAAAATCGATCAGCTGGTTGGTATAAAAAATCAACTTGTGGCCAAAAGTGCTTATCGAATTTGGTTCCACTGACCTCCAAAAACTTTAGAAACCTAAGAAAACCCTCAGCGGTTCTGTCTCCAAAACCGGGACACTTTGCGAACAGAAAATTGGTCCCTGGGGCCACTTTATCTAGGTAGGTGGATAAGGCGCGGGCATAGGGATCCCTAACGACCACTAAAGAGTGAAAATTTCGCAGTTTAAACAGTTCAGCGATCCCCAAATCATATGGCGTTTTTATCCTATCCTTCATCTCCGGTGTAGTTTCGGAAACAGGATACCCGCATATCTCAGAAAGATATGCGCACGTACTAGTGTTGCCAGACTTTTTTATCCTGTTAAAACAGACATTGAGCTCCGGAAAAATTGCGAGACAGTCTGTTCCATAAAAATTTTTGTAGTTATAGTTTTTATCAAAATACAGCACCCTCTTTGATAGGCTTTTTTTTATTTTATAGCCCGCCTTTTTAAGTTCACTTATCATCATTATTACAATTTACTTAACGCAATTTAATACAACGCATGAATTTAAGTTTGAATTCTTCTTACATTGATAGAATATCTCACAGATGAGGCTTGGGTAAAAATTGAAGCACATTTGAATTTATTTTTGCATTTCCGACTTATGAACAACTCCAATTTTTAATTTACTGCTAACACCGTGACAGCTCCCGAACAACACACTGTATCATAGTCTATGTGAAATGCATGCTTAGCAATGGCGATTTATTTACCTACTAAACAGCCGACAAATTGACGCATTCCGAACTAAATAATTGGAAGAAAATCTACGGCTATTGCCTCGGGAATTCCAACATTGAACTCTTCTGCTGCTGGGCATACAATTATCTCGCTGAGGTATCGTTAGAGCATAGATGATAGAGTTGTCACCCGTATTTGAGTTGGTCTACTGAAACACTCCACTTTCTGAATGATTATTCGCATTCTTATTTGCCTGTTCGTCGGATAAAGCTGCAATTTCGCCGCAGATTGAAAGTATTTTTGTGCACAGACCATCCCATATTGGTTGTGTTGTTGTAGCCAGTACTGCCTCATGCAGAAACTGCAGCCTGTTGATCTTATGTGTCAAACCAGCCAAGAGGTTGGTGCATCTCTGTTCGTCTGATTGAACCAGTGTGAGAGGATCTCCCATCGGTGGATTTTCAGTTGAATTCACTCAATAGTAGTTACTGGTTATTGAGGATAATGCGCTGACCCAACCATTGGTCCGGCAAGAAACACGCGTTCTGGCACTTTATTTGGCGCCCGGCAGCCATTAGCGAATTCAAAATAGTGTTGGAGAAACCCAGATGCCGGAAGACATGCGCCATTGGACACCGTGCAAACGTCCCTCAAAAATAGTGATGGAGGGGCGGTTTGTTCGACTTGAACCATTGTCGCTATCTCACACCGCAGAACTGTATGCAGCATCCGCAATTCCCGATGCGCACCAGCGGTTTATGTGGTTGTCTGAATATGCCCCCAGCGATCCGGATGATTTTACAGAGTGGGTGAACACCGCAATGAACAGCACCGATCCGGTCTATTTTGCCGTCATTGACAAGCAGAGTGGCACTGTTGGCGGGCGCCAGACCTTCATGCGGATCGACAGCGCCAATGGTGTGATCGAAACGGGCAGTATCTACTGGGGGCCGTTGATTGCCCGCAAGGCCGCAGCGACAGAGGCATTGTTTTTGTTCGCGCAGCACATCTTCGATGAGCTCGGTTATCGCCGGTTCGAGTGGAAATGCAACAACGACAATGAACCCTCAAAGAGGGCAGCCCTGCGATTTGGTTTTCAGTATGAAGGCACGTTTCGGCAGCATATGATCGTCAAAGGCGTAAGCCGCGATACGGCTTGGTTTGCGATGACTGACAAGGATTGGCCGAAACTACGCCAACGTTTCCAGAACTGGCTGGATCCGTCGAATTTTGATACCGATGGGCAGCAGAAACTACGGCTTCAGGATTGCGGCTAGACCGCAGATATTCAAGAGGATCAAAGATGATCAATGTGTCTGTTCGCCCGGTTCGTCCTGATGATCGAGACCAATGGGATCGGCTCTATCAAGGCTATGCCGCTTTTTACAACGTCGAGCAAACGGCGGAGATGCGCGATAGGGTCTGGTCCTGGTTGCATGATGAGCGCGAAGAATGTCGTGGCGCGGTAGCCGTAACTGATGAAAACGAACTCGTTGGTCTTGCCCATTTCCGCTCTTTCGCACGCCCGCTCATGGCTACAACGGGATGCTTCCTGGACGACTTGTTCGTCTCGCAGGACAAGCGCGGCCTGGGGGCCGCCGACGCCTTGGTTGCAAGCGTGAAAGCCATTGCTGAGAAAAACGGCTGGTCTGTGGTTCGCTGGATCACCGCAGAAAACAATTATCGCGCACGGGGGCTTTATGACCGCGTGGCCTCTCAAACCAACTGGGTCACCTACGACCTCAAAATTTAAGATCTGGACACTCCAACGCTGCTCCCGAGACAACTTCCCTTGACCTGATTGCACCTGTGCGCTACCCCGGAAAAACGCAGGGGGGTCCCGCCCAAGGGACTGAGAGGCTGATTGTGCATTTGCACGGTGAAGCGACCCTTTGAACCTGACCCAGTTGATACTGGCGTAGGAAGCTTAGGTCGCATCGCTCTAACCAGGGGCAAACCGATCCGAAAAAGGGACATTCGTTCCCGTTTCCCTGCCAAAATTCGTCTGTGTCTTTTTGAGTTAACTGCTTGAGGAGCGCCACATGACTGTCCCGACTTCCAACATCACCCCCAAAATCACCACAGATGAATTGCCCGCATCGCGCAAGATATATGTCAATGGCACTCGCCATCCCGACATCCGTGTACCGATGCGCGAAATCTCTGTCCACCCCACCGCAGGCGAGCAGCCCCTCCCCGTCTATGACTGCTCCGGACCCTACACCGATCCCACTATCCCCAACGACATCAACAAGGGTCTGACGTCCCTACGTCGTGAGTGGATTATTGGTCGGGGTGATGTTGAGGATTACGAAGGACGAACAATTCAGGCGGCAGATAACGGCTTTGTCAAAGGCGAGTGACTGACCCCAGAATTTCCGATCAAACCACAACCCTTGCGAGCCAGAGACGGTAGGGCTGTAACTCAGATCGCGTATGCTCGCGCGGGGATGGTCACCCCTGAAATGGAATTTGTCGCCATACGCGAAAATCAGTTGCGAGAAGCAGACACCGTCCCCCGTGACGGCAATGATTTCGGCGCAATCATTCCAGATTTTGTCACTCCGGAATTTGTTCGTGACGAAGTCGCGGCAGGCCGGGCCATCATTCCGGCAAACATCAACCACCCCGAATCCGAACCGATGATAATCGGGCGAAATTTTCTGGTGAAAATCAACGCCAACATGGGCACGTCTGCGGTGACGTCCTCAATGGCGGAAGAAGTCGACAAACTAGTCTGGGCCATTCGTTGGGGCGCCGACACGGTCATGGATCTCTCGACAGGTCGCAACATCCACAACACTCGCGAGTGGATCATCCGAAACAGTCCCGTCCCCATCGGTACCGTTCCGATCTATCAGGCGCTTGAGAAAGTGGGTGGCATCGCCGAGGACTTGAGCTGGGAAATCTACCGAGACACGTTGATCGAACAGGCCGAACAGGGCGTCGATTATTTTACGATCCACGCAGGAGTGCGCCTTCATATGGTTCCCATGACAGTTGACCGTGTCACCGGCATTGTCAGTCGTGGCGGGTCCATTATGGCCAAATGGTGCCTGCACCATCACAAAGAGAGCTTTCTCTATGAGCATTTCGACGAGATTTGCGATATCTGCCGTGCCTATGACGTCTCTTTCAGCCTGGGCGACGGCTTACGTCCGGGCTCCATCGCTGATGCCAACGACGCCGCGCAGTTTGCAGAGCTGGAGACGTTGGGTGAGTTGACAAAGATCGCCTGGGCCAAGGATTGCCAGGTGATGATTGAAGGTCCCGGACATGTCGCCATGCATAAGATCAAGGAAAATATGGATAAACAGCTGGAATGCTGTCACGAAGCGCCCTTCTATACGCTTGGACCACTCACCACGGATATTGCACCGGGCTATGACCACATCACCAGTGGCATTGGCGCCGCAATGATCGGCTGGTTCGGCTGTGCGATGTTGTGTTACGTGACGCCAAAGGAACACCTGGGGCTTCCCGATCGGGATGACGTCAAAACCGGTGTAATCACATACAAAATAGCCGCCCATGCCGCTGACTTGGCCAAAGGACTATCGGGTGCCCGGCGCCGCGATGATGCACTGAGCCGAGCCCGGTTCGAGTTCCGATGGGAAGACCAGTTCAACTTGTCGCTGGACCCGGATACCGCGCGGGACTTCCATGACCAGACCTTGCCGAAGGAAGCGCACAAGGTCGCTCACTTTTGCTCGATGTGCGGACCGAAATTCTGTTCCATGCGGATAAGCCACGATATCAGGGCAGAGGCGCAGAAAGAGGGAATGGAAGTGATGGCTGCCAAGTTCCGCGAAGGAGGTTCGCTTTATCTGCCGGCAAAGAAAAAAGCGGAGTGACGACTGTTGCGAGGCCGGCAAAGCCGGTCTCGCATTTGAAACGATGAGCAACTGCCCCATCGAGCAGTCATTCCTCAGAACTTCTCCGCAGCACATTTTGACGGCAAGCTGCAACATTTGTGCAGCGACCGGCGGCGACTTTATCGGCGATTTATGCTATTATTCCTTTTTTAAATTTGACTTTTGAACAGGTGACGCAAGGCGTCACCGCCAAACGATTTTTTGAACGATTTATTGAAGGGAGGCCTGCAAAATGGCCACGCGCAGCACGAAATCTACACGTCTTTCAGAACTAGAAGATCGAATAGAGGAGCTTGAAGATCGCGTAAAGGAAGCCCACTACGGTCATGATCATGACGCGGGTGATATCGCACATCATGTCTGCTCGCTGCCTGTTTTACCCAAACGCGCATTCGAGGACGGCATTTCGCCCGATAGGGAAGAAGCGATATTGTCCACGGGCGACAAATGGGTCAATGGCACGAACATCCACTATTTCCTTTATACCGACGGCCTGTTTGGTGGCGCAGCGGAAGAACGGGAGGTTGTGCGGCAGGCCTTTCAGGTCTGGAAAGATTTAGGCATCGGCCTGACATTCACCGAAGTTCCTGACATTGAGGATGCCGAATTGCGCATCGGATTTTTGCGCAATGATGGATCGTGGTCCTATATCGGAACGGTTGCTTTGCAGGTCGGCCAGAACGAGCGCACCATGAATTTTGGCTGGGACATCACTCAGCCTGGACCCAATGGACTGGACACCGCAATACACGAGATCGGTCATGCTTTGAGCAAAAAGCACGAGCATCAGAACCCCAATGCGGGCCTCGTCTGGAACCGGCAGGCGGTCTACGATCATTTTGCGCGCACACAGAACCCGCCCTGGACCAAGGCAAAGACGGACAACAACATCCTCAACACGCTGAACCCTTCGACAGTCGAGGGATCCGATTGGGACCCCGATTCGATCATGCATTACTCGTTCGGTGCCGGTTTGATTGATCTGCCGGTTCGGTTCCGCAACGGTCTTGCCCCTGCGCCGGGGCTATCAGCCAAAGATATCGACGTCATCCGGCGTTTCTATCCGCCAATGAGTGTGGGGACTGTTCTTCCGCAATTGAAACCTTTCCGTTCCGAACAGCTGGCGTTGATGCCCGGCGAACAAAAAAACTTCGCCGTCATCCCTGACCACTCGCGGGATTACACCTTCTCAACTTTCGGACGGACCGATACCGTGATGGTGTTGTTTGAGGATATCGACGGCGACCCGGTCTATGTGAAGGGCGACGACGACAGTGGTTTCAACCGCAATGCGCGTTTCATCGTGCGCCTGATAAAGGGACGCACGTATAAACTTCGGATCCGGCTTTACTATAACTGGGCTGAAGGAGATACCGCCGTGATGATGTGGTAAGGGCTGGACCGGCAGTGCAGTCCTCGCTTTCACTTTGCGCAACGGGGGTGGACACCACCAGTCGTCGGGTCTGAGGTCAAACCGGCGGATTGCACACTTGGAACAGGTGTACTGCGGTTCCATCCCCTCGTTGCAGCAACATTCAACCTATCGGAGCATTCCGGCGGAAAAAATCCGTACTCGTAATTGGCACAACGAAGTGCTTTTATGAATGTAAGCACAGTGTTGTGTCCGAATGGTCTGAGCGGGGATAAAATGAGTATTTCACGATGGGCGCTTCTTATGGTGGTCTTCATTGACATCATGGGGCAAGGGCTGATGTACCCGTTGATAACCGCCATCCTGTTCAATACCAGCAGTGAATTTCTACCCCATGACATGCCTGAGTCTGCGCGCGAATTGCGTTACGGTATCGTGATCGGCTTGTTCTTTGCTTCATGGTTTTTCGGAGCAGCCTTCATCTCAAAACTATCGGATTATATCGGGCGTAAAAACGGCATTCTCATTT
The DNA here is from genome assembly GCA_039976075.1 of Stappiaceae bacterium. Classification (GTDB taxonomy): domain Bacteria; phylum Pseudomonadota; class Alphaproteobacteria; order Rhizobiales; family Stappiaceae; genus JBDWFY01. The sequence continues at coordinate 6,280 of JBDWFY010000011.1, read as the reverse complement.
GCCTGTCCGGCACCCTCGCAGGATATATCCTGACGATTTTGGCACTCATGACTTCAAGCTTCGTTTTGCTGGTGGTGGGTCGTGTTGTTGCCGGGTTCACCGCCGGCAACCAGCCCATCGCGCAGGCCGCACTGATTGATCTGGCTAAGGATACGCAGGAACGCGACCGATACATGGGATACATCGTCGCCGCAGCGGCGGTCGGTCTGATGGGCGGTCCTATCATTGTCGGCGTTCTGGGGAGCCATGCGATATTGGGAGATTATGCATCACTTCAATCGCCGGCTTATGTGGCGGCGGTCATTGTGCTCATCAATATCTTCCTGATTCAGACCACATTCGCAGAAACACTGAAAAAACGGCGCAAGGTAGATTTCGGAATTTCCGAAGTCTTTCTGACCCTGTGGCGGATCGCTCAACATCCCATTGTCGCGCGGGTCGGGCTGGTCTATTTCTTCGCTATTCTGGGGCTGAATTCCTATTTCATTTTCCTGGACGACTTCGTTGCCGTGACATTCAAGTTCGGCACCTTCGGCAGCAGCGCCATTCTCGTGGTGGCCGGTGCGGCAATGGCCTTTGGCAGCACATATTTGATGGGGCCGGTGTCGCAGCATTATCGGCAAATCCGCACCATGGTTGTCACCATCCTGATCATGGCGGTCTTTGTGCTGCTGTTCATGCTCAACTCGGTTTCGGCGCTGGCTTTTGTGCTGGTACTGCCGATCATGGTGGCATTTTCCATAGCCTATCCCACGCTGCTGACCATGCTTTCCGAAGCAGTGGACAGCACTGAACAAGGCTGGGTCATGGGCGTTTCAATTGCTTTGTTTACGCTCGGCTCGGGATCGATTTCACTCATAGGCGGGCTGACGATGGCCACCAACCCCAATATACCGTTCATGGTTTCGCTCGGCGCGTTTGCCCTCGCCCTGTTTTTCATCGCCACGGTCTGGCGCTCGAACCTGGTGAGAAAACTGGATCCAAAGAACCGATAGATTACCCTTGGACAGTCTTACAGATCTTTCGTCCAAACACTCTGCACGGTTGTAGACCGCACAAATGTGGAATCGGCACACTGTTTGTTCCACCACAAAGTCACGTCGATTTTGCCGCACTATCCTGCCTGACAGGAGAACAGCATGGCGGCGAAACCCGATATAGACATGGGTATGACGATGGATGTCATCATGGCCCGTGCGCCAGAAGTCATCCCGGTACTGATAAAAAACAATATGCAATGCGTAGGCTGCTTACTGGCACCTTTTCACGATGTCGGTGACGCGGCTTTCGAGCATGGTCTGAATGAGGATGAGCTGTTGAAACAATTGCAGGCGGTCAGAACGAAGACCGTCGCCTGAGTACGAAAATCCTGCCTGTGTTACTTCATTCCGCTCGCCACCATCATCAGTTTATGGCCTTCCACCAACGTGATTTTCTGGCGACCGCTCTTCACCCACCCGGCATGTTCCCAGCCGCTCATCAACCTTGAAACCGTGTGCAGCGTCGTACCTGTCATTTCAGAGATATCCTGACGCGAAATGGGGAAGTCGATGAGAATGCCCTCATCGGTTTTCCTTCCCGTCTGATTGGCCAGCTTGACGATGACGTTGGCTACCCGCTGTTCAACCTTGGCGGTCGCCATTTCCATCACACGCTCTTGTGTTTCCTCAAGCCGCCGGCCCACCGTCTGGTGGTAATTTGCTGCAAATCCGGGAGACGTTTCTGCCACATCGTCCCAGATGAGGGTCGGCCAGGCGATGGCAAGACAATCCACTGCCGCAATCGCGTTAGCCGGATAGGTCGTCCGCCCCATGGCCTTTGCTATTCCGAACAACTCACCACTTGATATGTATCGTGCAATGATTTGCTCACCATCGGGATTGATTTTCGCAACCCTGACATGCCCATCAAGCAGAACGAAGAATGAATGGGCTTCTTCACCATCCCGGAAAATGGTGGCCCCCTTTTCATAACGATGTGAATTAGCCCGATCCAGCAAGTGTCGTATCGCATCTTTTTTCATGCCGACAAATGGCGGAAGGTCGCTGATCAGGGAAACATCGAGCTGTTTCATATTCTCATTCATCTTTGCTTAAGTGCAATCATCACCGAGTCGAGGACGATTACAAAGTCAAGGAACCATATTCGGCCCTGAAAGGAAACATGTCCGTTGTTAGTCCATCTTTCCAGGAGACAACAGTGCCAACCACACGATTGAAACCCTATCAGGGTCCGGCATTTCTCAGTGGCGGTTTCCGTCCCTTTTTTCTACTTGGCGCTTTTTATTCGGGACTTTCCATCCTGCTTTGGCTGCCAATTTTTTACGGCAAGCTGGAGATGTCAACTTTATTCTCCCCGGTCGACTGGCATATCCATGAATTGTATTTCGGCTTTCTTCCTGCGGTCATTACCGGATTCCTGTTTACCGCCGTACCGAACTGGACTGGAAGACTGCCTATAAGAGGCATGCCGCTGGCCTGGCTTGTGCTGCTGTGGGTGACAGGACGCATCGCGATTTCGTTTTCTGTCCTGATCGGCTGGAAAGCAGCCATGATCATCGATGTTGCATTCCTGTCAGCCATCGTCACGGTAACGGCGCGTGAAATTATGGCGGGGAGTAACTGGCGAAATCTGAAAGTTCTGGCCCCATTGACCATTCTTCTTCTTGCAAATATCGGTTTTCACCTGGAAGCTCACTATAACGGTGTTTCGGATATAAGCCGCAGGCTGGCAACGCTTGCGGTTATTACCCTCATCATGCTGATTGGCGGGCGCATCATCCCCAGCTTTACGCGGAATTGGCTGGCACGCGAAAATCCCGGACGGATGCCGATCCAGTTTGCAAAACTGGACATGATCGCGATTGCGGTTTCCGTTATCGCCATGGCGGACTGGGTCATCGCACCTCAAAGCAGCCCAGCGGCCCCGTTATTGATCACAGCGGCGGTGTTTCAGATTGTGAGACTGGCACGATGGGCAGGCTACAGGACAATCGGCGAACCTCTCGTAACCGTCTTGCACATAAGTTACCTGTTCATCCCCGTGGGCTTTGCTTTGATAGCGCTTTCCATTGCCGCACCGGGAAGTTTTTCCCAAGTTGCCGGTGTCCACGCCCTCAGCGTGGGTGCGATCGGTGGCATGACATTATCAGTAATGGTGAGGGCGTCACTGGGGCACATGGGGCAGCGGCTCCATGCTGGCCCCATGATCGTGACAATGTTTGCAGCGGTGTTTCTGGCAGCGATCGCACGTATCATGCTCGCCCTTGATTTCGGTCCGTATGACTTGCTGCTTCATCTGGCAGGTCTTGGCTGGCTGATGGCGTTTGTAGGATTTTCGGTGCGTTTCGCGCCCTCCCTGTTGCGAGCGCGCGCCACGTGACAGCAGGCCATTGATCGGCAAGGCGTCGTTCATCCCACGACGAGTTGGCGATAAATCAGCGGCAGAGCCATGCTCAACTTTTCCGGATCGGGGATGATCGAGAAACAGCCCTGCCCGAACATTCTGGAGAACCAGGCCTGGCCCTTCATGTCAATCGTCACGCCATGCACGGCATGGCCGGCACGGCGCGCCTCGACGATCGCCATTCTCGTGTCTTCAATGCCATGGCGCCCCTCATAGTGGTCAAGATCGTTGGGCTTTCCATCCGTGATGATGAGCAGCAATCGTTTTTTCTGTCCCTGTTTGGCAAGATCACCTGAGACGTGCCTGATCGCAGCTCCAAGACGTGTATAAAATCCGGGCCGGAGAGACCCGATACGGTCCTGGACAACTTCTGACATGGCTTCGCCGAAGTCTTTGCACCGCGAGATATAAACGCGATCCCGCTTGAGCGATGAAAAGGCATTGATCGCAAAATCATCGCCGCAGGCAGACAGTCCCCAGGCAAGAGCCGTCAGCGCTTCCCTTTCGACTTCGATGACGGATCGATTGCCGACGGCGCTTTCCGTTGAACGTGAAATATCGAGCAAAATCGAAACCGCCAGATCCCTTGATTGCGGTCTTGATTGCCGCCAGATATTATCGCTGTTTTCCCCACAGGCACGTAAATCAGCCTGTGCGCGAACGACAGCTTCCATGTCCAGTTCTTCGCCATCCTGTTGTGCTGGCAGGTACACTCGGCCCGGACGCAAGGCTTCAAACTGCCGCTTGACCGCCCGAATTCGTCTCGCTGTACCGGGGTCGGTAGTCGAGCCGGTTTCCGTCCCTTCCGAAGAAGCATCTGTTTCCAGCACCTGGCAATGATCCGGCAAATAAGCGTTGGTACGCACATCCCATTCCGGGTAGAGGCATTTGGCGGCCAATCTCTCTCTGTCAACGTCCTCCGGAGCCAGATCCAGGTGCAGTTTGAGCCGGGTGGCAGGTGCTTTGGAAATCTGACCAAGAGAAATCTCCTCCTGGTCATCTGCCGCCTTTTTCGCATCGTCATTGTCGTCATCATCAACCCGACGATTGAGGTTCATGAACTCCGCCCATGACAGGATGGCTTCAAACTTGTGCAGGATCAGACTGTCTGTCCGCTCGGCCTGATCGGACTTGCGCCGCCGTGCGCGGAAAATTCCGGGCTTGTCAATTTCCTTGGCGGCCTCCGCCTCCATGGTTGCAACATCTGAGGGTGCGCTGAAATCCAGCTCACGCAACTCACACCACAAGGGCACAGGTGCAAAGGGTTTGTACTTTGCAGGAGCCTTGAGACCGGAAAGATCCCTCTCCTCCATCAACGCCACATAGGTGTTTGCCAGCGGCGAAAGTGGTTCTGTATCCCCAAGCAGATGCCGTATGATGCTTTCTACGGCGGCTTCATGTTTTGGCAGGCGATGGGTCGGTCTCAGGAGGAGACCAATGGCGGACAATTCTCTGCACAACGGCAGCAAACCCGTGCAATCGGCAAGAACCGCCTGCTGTGTTCTGTGGGCCAGTGCCAGTGCGCGCAGGTCACGCGCAAGTGGATCGCTTTCATCCAGACGCGTGTGTGAATATGCAGCACAGGACGTCAGCCAGATGTAGAGGGCGGCATTGGCAGCGCGCTCGGGCAAAAGGGCCAACGTCTGAGGTAATCGCAAAACCTCCCCATCAAAGGAAGCCCTGGCGATGGCCAGCTTGTCGCGCCCCAGTTTCTGGCGCAGCGAGAGGCGCTGATCACTGACTTCCGCAGCAACCGGTCGAATATCAACCGATGCATTTCCACCCAGTCCCCTGAAGTAGACAGCCAGCCGCCGGGACACCTCTGCGAGCGTCACCTCCGCGTCGACATAATGGGTCGGTGTCAGTTCATTGGTCGCGAGTGTGTGCCACAACTTGCCGACGGTTTCTTCGGGCTCCCAGGGTTCGAACGGCAACTGGATCATGACTTTATCCGATCACGGCGGTCATGAGATCCATCAGACCCTGTTTGACATCCTGATCGTCGGTGAGAGGTTCGATCATGGCAGTTTGCACAGCCCGTTCAACCGGCATGCCTCTGGCGATGAGCGTTGCACCATAGACGATCAACCGGGTTGAGATGCCTTCTTCCAGGTCATGGCCTTTCAGAGCCCTGAGTTTACCGGCAAGCCGGACCAGCAACGCAGCGCGGGCTTCGCTGATGCCACTTTCCTTGACAACGACCTTCACTTCCTGCTCGGGCGCTGGAAAACCGAATTCCATCGCCAGGAACCGTTGTCGCGTAGAGGGTTTCAGAGTTTTGAGGATATTCTGATAACCGGGATTATAGGATGCGACCAGCATAAAGCCTGGTGCCGCCTTTACTTCTTCACCCGTCCGGTCTATCGGCAATATCCGGCGATCATCGGTGAGCGGATGAAGCACCACAGTGACATCCTTACGCGCTTCCACCACCTCATCAAGATAACAGATCGCCCCTTCACGCACCGCCCGGGTCAAGGGTCCGTCAACCCAGATCGTTTCGCCGCCCTTGAGCAGGTAACGACCGATAAGGTCTGCTGCGGACAGATCGTCATGGCAGGCAACCGTATAGAGTTTCCTGCCAAGAGTGGCCGCCATGTGTGCAACGAACCTGGTCTTGCCGCATCCGGTCGGCCCTTTCAGCAACAGCGGCAGTTCATTGGCAAAAGCCGCAGCAAAGATGTCGCATTCATCACCATGGGGCAGGTAGAACGGGGTTTTAGCCCCGTTCTGTTTGTTTGTTGGTGGATTGAGTGTTCCATGCATGGCGTTCACTCCGCGGGTTGTGGGGCGTTTTGCTCGCCCTGTTCGATCACTTCGCTGCGGGGCACGAACACCGCATAGAGGAACAACAGGACACCGATGAAGACGGCGA
>JBDWFY010000010.1:0-68944 GCA_039976075.1 Stappiaceae bacterium | reverse complement strand
AAACAGTCCGGCATACCGCAGTGCCAGACTGGTTTCCAGACGGCGCCCCAGTAACACGGTCGGTTTGGTGATGGTCAGTTCGGGGGAAACAAACCAGCCGCTGAAATCGGCTGTTGCCGTTTCAAGTCCGCCTGCGGCCAGATTGTTTGCGACAGAGCGCTCCTGATCGAAATCCGAATAGCCTGCTGTCAGTGCCAGATCAAAAATGAGTCCGGCTTTCAGGAGTGAGGCATAAGAGCCAACGAAAAAGCTCTGGCTGTCGGTCTCCTGCGAGTCAAAGTCCGCCTCAACACCGCCCCAGGCGGCACCACCGAGAAAACCGACCCTGAGATTGTCCTGCAACAGATCATCGGCACCGATGACAAAACCGCCGATCCACTGATTAGTCTCAACCGCAGGCCCTTCTGCTTCCTGCTGCCGGTAGGACCCGAAGCCCTGCATCCAGAACGGATGGTTGGGATCTGAAGCGGCTGCTGCATCGTAGGGGCCGCTGGTGGTGACCGATCCGGCTGCGCCGTTGCGCACGCCAGACAACCTGTTTTCTCGTGCTGAGGCGATGCCTCCAGTCAGATCCGCCAGCTGCTCGTCTTGCGTCGAGAGGTTGGTTGGATCGACAACGGAAACGCGGGTGCCCGGACCCGCGCCACCATCGGCAGCGGCAAAGACCGCGCCGTTTGCAATGACGACAACCGGCGTTCCGGTGAAATCCAGCGTGTTATTGATTGATAGTCCATTGCCGATATTCAGCGTTCTTGTGCCAGCACCGGAAAAGTCGATTTCGCCCTGGATGATGGAGCCGGGCAGCAGCGTCAGGTAGGAGTTGATACCGTCAAGCAAAATGCCGTCATCGTCTTCCCCGGTTCCAACCAATCCGGAATTGACAACGCGCCCGTTGTTTCCCGATGACTCGATGCGACTTCCAACTGTTCCCGAATTGTAAATGACCGAGTTGGTGCCGGTGGCAGCGAGAGCGTCGACAACGATCCCAGAGTTGACAATGTCGGCGTTGTCCCCGAACGTGGCGATTGCCTGACCGACCGTTCCGGAGTTATAGACGCCAGAACCGGCACCTATGGTTTCTATTTCTCCACCGACTGTGCCGTTGTTTGTCACTCCGGAGTTTTGTTTCTGAGTGTTGATGTTAATGCCGACGAATCCGGAGTTGGTCACGCCGGAATTGATCTCCAACGTTTGTATATTCTGCCCCACGTTACCAGTGTTGGTCACGCTGGAGTTTTGCCCCTGAGTATCGATATCCAATGCGACGCTGCCGGTGTTTACGACGCTCGAACTATTGCCCGATGTACCAATGAATGTGCCGACTGTACCTGTATTTGTTACGGCAGAGTTTTCGAGCGCCGTACTGATGTAGGATCCGACAAATCTTGTGTTTGTAATGCCGGAATTCACTCCAGACGTAAGTAAAAAATCTTCAACTCTTCCAGAGTTTACAATATTGGCATCACCGCCCAGTGCTCTGACACTCCCACCGACACTTCCGGAATTCACGATATCGGAGCCGGTTCCAACTGTATTAATAAATCCGTCAACCGTACCGGAATTCATGACACTGGAATTTGAACTGTTGGTTTGTAAATTACCCCCGATACGACCGCTATTTGTCACTCCGGAATTTGGGCTGGCAGTGTTGACGATTCCAGTAACCGTTCCCTGCACATCGATGCTGGACCCATCACGGAATGTATCGAGCCGTCCTGCAATTGTTGTGTCTTCCGGTACGACGCAGGCATTCAAATTACTGCCTGCACTGCAGATAGCTTGTGCATGTGTGCGCTGTCCGCCTGACAGCAGCAATGTGGTCAATGTTACCCCGGCGACCGTGCCAAGTAGCAAAGTGGAGCGTGTTTCGATCATCGTAGGGAAAACCTGTTGAGGACTGATGTGTTGGAGAGGAATTTGTTCACGATGCTCGCAAGGTGATATCGAACTGCCTGAACAGGGCTTGTTGAATTTGAAAGCGTGCTCAAAATGGCTCCACTATTCTCAATCTTGGAACGGAATGCTGAGGGTGCAGGTACAGGCCCAGTATTCGAAGCGTTCAGTCAGGACCCACACGTTTCTGCGATCTCCGACAAGCACAAACATCCTTGTCATTTGTACTAATAGGAATTCAATTGATAGTCTCTGGCCTGAAATCTCAATCTTGCTGGCTCGCGGTCTCACACAAGGTTCGCTCACGACACATGCCCCTGGAGGAGAGAGGATCTAGAACCTGAATTTGACACCCGCGCGTCCTGAGAACTGGTAGGAGCCGGTGGTTTCCACGAGACCTTCGGTGCCTGCGGTGAGGACCAGGCCACCGCCGGTGTCATATTCGCCTGAGAGACCGAGATAACCGCCAAGAGTATTGTCATCACCACCGGGATTGAAGCTGATGTTCTGGCCAAGCAGGGCCCCATCAATGGTTTCACCACCAAAGTTGGTCCGTGCTTCGATACCGGCCTTGAGGCGATAGCGGAAGGCGGAGCCGTCGGCGAAAATGTTTTCATAAGGCGCGGCCAGTTGCAGCCGGGCGACACCGATATGGACATCTCGATCATCGACGGTGAGGGGGGCTGTTGTGCCGCTTTCGGTATAGCCGTCCAGAAACAGTCCGGCATACCGCAGGGCCAGACTGGTTTCCAGACGACGCCCCAGCAACACCGTCGGTTTTGTGACAGTCAGTTCAGGGGAAACAAACCAGCCGCTGAAATCGGCTGTTGCCGTCTCTAACCCGCCTGCGGCCAGGTTGTTTGCGACAGAGCGTTCCTGATCGAAATCCGAATAGCCCGCTGTCAGTGCCAGATCGAAGATCAGTCCGGCCTTGAGGAGCGAGGCATAAGAGCCGACAAAGAAACTCTGGCTGTCTGTCTCCTGCGAGTCAAAGTCCGCCTCTACACCGCCCCAGGCGGCACCACCGAGAAAACCGACCCGGAGATTGTCCTGCAACAGATCATCGGCACCGATGACAAAGCCGCCGATCCACTGCTGGGTTTCAACCGCCGGTGAACTTGCTTCCTGCTGCCGGTAGGACCCGAAGCCCTGCATCCAGAACGGATGGCCGGGATCGGAAGCGGCTGGTGCATCATAGGGACCGCTGGTGGTCACCGATCCGGCTGCGCCGTTGCGCACGCCGGAAAGACGATTTTCCAGTGCTGAGGTAATGCCGCCGGTCAGATCGGCAAGCTGCTCATCCTGTGTTGAGAGGTTGGTCGGATCGACAACAACGATCTGGAGCCCGGAGGTGGCAAATGGTGCACCATTTGTGGTGCCGACAGAAGGGACACCACCGGTGAAAGTGGTCGCAACGGACAAGCCGTTACCAACATTCAGCGTATCAGTGTTGCCACTGACTTGAATCTTCCCGACAAGGACGGAGCCCGGCAGAAGCGTCAGCGAGTTCGATCCCCCTTCAAAATAGATGGCGAAAGCATCAGGGTTTGCTGCGTTGATAAAGCCGGAATTGATGATCGTGTTGCCGTCTTCCGCATTAATGGCGCTGTTGCCACTGCCGAACGTTGAAATCGTACCGTTGTTTACAACCAGGTTGTCCTGGTCCACACGGATTCCCTGACCGATGGTTACCAAAATTGTGCCGTTATTGATGACGCTGCTATTGTTCTTTGCTCCCATACCGTTGCCACTAGTTATAATAATGGTTCCGTTATTAATGGCACTGCTATCGGTATCTACTTGGATGCCGTTAGCACCGACTCCGTCGGTTGAAATTGTGCCGTTATTTGTGACGATATTGTTGATATCGGCACGGATGCCGACAGCATTCTGACCAAAAGTTGAAATTGTGCCATCGTTTGTGATGGTATTGTTATTTTCAACTACGATGCCGTGAGATCTAAAATTCGTGGTGGATATCGCGCCATTGTTTGTGATGGTATTGTTATTGATGCCTCCGATACCGTTAGCAGTGCTCTCAGAGGTGGTAATTGTGCCATTGTTTGTGATGATATTGTTATTGTCGATACCGATGCCGAAAGCGGTGCCCCCAGAGGTGGAAATTGTACCATCGTTTGTGATGATATTGTCATTTCCGGCTGCGATGCCGTTAGATCTGCCTCCAGAGGTTGAAATTGCACCATCGTTGGTGATCATATTGTCATCTGTGGCTGCGATGCCGGAAGCACGGTCTCCTTGGGTGGATATTGTGCCATCGATTGTGATCGTATTGCTGCCTGCGCCGAGGATCGCATGCTCTACATCCGGCGTCGTGGTGATGGTGCCGCCCTGTTCGACAGAGCAGCTTTCGCCATTTGCCAAAGTCTGAGTCGTTGTCTGAGTTTCGCCATCGGCAACAATTCCTGGACAAGCCGCATGTGCCGGGGTGGACCCAGGAGCCATGCTGAGCATCATGGTCAACCCAGCGAATAACAACGGATAGCGAAATGTCATGTGGTGCCTTCAATTTCTATCTGCAACGATCACGCGGTGAAGAGATCGTTGCTTTTACCTTCAATACGTGCGCCGTTGTGTGTTGACGCAAATCACTGGGGTGATTGGAGAATTCCGGTTATCTACCCGTGAGCCCTGTCATTATTCTTCGGAGAAGTCGGTGGTGCAGCGCACACGGTAAATTTGATAACGCAATTGGAGCGTGCAGTCGTTGGTCGAGCATCTCAAACTAATTGGTCCTGCATCTCATTGTCGTTATTACCAAGGGTGTTACCAATCAGCACCAATCGCTGCAGAAGCGAGGATTGGTTCCAGCTGCATGGGAATTCGAATGTTGACGCGGTGCAGAGAAAAACTATGAGATCGCCGGAGAAGCGATGCCATTCCGGATTGCTTCTCTGGTTGCATTGGAGAAAGGATGGGATCGGGGAGGGGCCGACCCGGAAACGGAGCTAAATGGCACCGTTGCGAATAGGATCCACTGATCGAAATCTGATCAGAGATTTGAAGCGATAGAAAATTCGGCTAACGCCCAGAACGTCAACAGTCCAGGTATGAAAAGATCCATTGCAACTATCCTGTTAACAAAGCGCCAGATACTCTAACCCTTTGCCGAAACGCTTCTTTTAAAAACGTACGCTACCGCAGGTGATAAGGTTTGGACGAGCCGTGAAAAGCCTCGAACACGAACTCCTCGGATCGTTTGTGAAAGGTAAACCGGACCGGTGGAGCTGTCTTTGGTACCCTGTCTCAATTTTGGTGGCCTTGAGTCTCAACCATACCAATCTCAGTCGGATTTACGGATCGACCGGCGTGAAGGAGACTTCTCAGCTCAGGGATCCGCTTGCCATGTTGGCCCAAAACGAGGCGAGTTTGGGCAAATTATCCCTGGCTGGATTGGTCGGCGAAGGCATGGGATTCCGGTCGATCACGTGTGCTCCGATTATCTCGCTCGGCCGAATACCGTGAAAGCGTTTGAACGCTTTGGCGAACGCGCTTTGATCAGCAAATCCATAAATCTCGGCAATCTGACGCACGCGGCCATATCTGGGCGTGACCTGGCGAAGATCGCGATCAATCGCCTTGAGGCGTTCATTGCGAACGAAGTTCAGCACGCCGCCATCATTTTCAAAAGCTCGATACACAGTGGCGCGGGACACGTTAAATTCAGCCTGCAGCCGGTTCGTTCCGATCTCTTGCTCTTTGAGGTTGTCAAGCACGTAGCTGCGCATTGCATTCGCACGGGCAGACTGCCACACGTCTCGTCCAGCTTCATTGAGCTTGGCGGTCGTGATGAGTGAACGGACCAGGTCGCAAATCATGGTGGCCGCGTGTCGCGCCTTGGTCTGCGTCATGGTTGGCAGCGATTGGAACAGGCTCTGAAGTGCGGAAGTGACAACACGCCCGGCCCAGTCATTGGCATCGAAGGACAGGATCCTTGAATGGCGGGATGGATCGTACCCCACAGCTTCGCATGGGATGCGCAGGGAAATCGAGGATCCAGGCTCGCTTGGATAAAGTGTATTTTCCGCCCTGATCAAATAGATCCGTCCAGGCACCATTTGCGTTCTGATATTTGCGCTTCGGGCATTAACCTGTCCGCTTCGTACTATGCGCAACAATACGTGGCTGCGAAAATCCGCGTTGACGTTGGCGGATGCATCTGCGACCAGCGGGGAGTGAGTAAAGGCAGCGGCCGCGATTGGCCCCAGTGTCCAGGCCCGGAGGTTGAGTTCGGGAGTATGCTCCTTGTGATCAACCGATTCACCGGCGCTCAGCGGGGAGTATCTGTACAGATTATGGCTGAAATCATTCATCGCATCCAGTTTTTCCGACGTGTGAAATTCACGTGAATCGAAGGAGATAGTCGGAACTGGCCCGCACTGCGGAACATCATCGTTGGTCGCTAGTCCATTCATACTTCGAATCCCATTGAAGCGTGTGCGAGTGTATCGCCAAGCTTATACACCTTCAATCCAAGACTTTTACCGGCTCGGCTCGTTTGCAGCCGTCACCGGGCTCGCAGGTCGCTGGAATCTCCCCATCCCACATGACCCAGCGTAAATCGTAAACCGAACAGGCGATTCAGTCCTTGGCTCTGAGTCTCAAACTCGTAGGCAATGCGTCTCACACCTTCTTTCTTGGTGATTGTTGCTGTTTAGCCATTTCGGGCGAAATCAACAAGATTGGCAGATGTCCGGCAGCTGTCTGGAGCCGAGGTAGGCCACCGCCAATAAAGGACGCGTGAGACCTGGCGCCAACAAGATAGAGACACAGCGCCAAAGACTGCCGAGCGGTTCTTCTATAGATTTGTACGGGGATCGGGGGACTGCGTTCAAGGCCCGCCACGAGTGCTCCCAACACCATGCCCTGCGGACACTCGTGGCAATGCGGATCAGCGTACCATTATTTTGGTACGCTGATCCGCGCTCTCATTGATGAGAGCGCAGTCCAGCACGACACCCCTTGGAAAAATATTGAACAAAGCAGAACTGTCAGCAATCCCCAGCACCTTTGGACGTAACTTGGAGTCTTGTAACTGGTCCCGTGCAACCCTATCATGACTCGCCATGACAGCGCTTCCTTCTTTCGTTTTTGACAGCTCCCGGTTTGCGAAGGAGGACCGCTATGATGCGGTTGCTGATTTGTGGCGTAACTATCTGACGTTCAAGTTTGACCCGGCATATGGCAATAATTTCTTTCTGAAATCGAATGTCTGGTGGCTTAACGACTGTGTGTTCGTGAATTCGCTTGCCTCGCCGATGACCTGTTTCAGACCACCACCACCGGAAGAAGAGTCTCTGATTTCCATCTCATTTTTGCGTCACGGCCAGCAGAAATACATCGTGAACGATGCGTTGCTGCAGCAAACCTCCGACGCGGTACATGTGAGCCGCCATGGAGATCAGAGCGTCAGGCACTGCCAAACAGACAGCGAAATTTTCATTTTATATATTCCGTCCAACAGGCTGGGATTGCTGCCCGGGCAGACCTTTTTCAATCGCACATTCCCCACGACGACACCTGTCGGTGCTGTTTTGCGTTCGATGTTGTTCAGCCTTCGGGAGACGTTGACGGGTTGCAAGCTCGAGGAAGGGGCAACGGTTGCCGACGGAATTTGTGCATTTCTGGAACCGATTTTGCGCGATACCGCGGATATCGAAGCCGCTGCCGTGACTGATTTCAAGCGTATGGCGATCCAGCGGCATATCGAAGAAAACATCAAGGACAGCTCGCTGGATTCGGCCACTCTTTGCAAAATGTTCGCCGTATCGCGGCCGACGCTCTATCGGCTGTTTACCGAATCCGGCGGTGTGATGGCATACATTTCCAAACGCAAAGCCCAACATATTCTGTCTGAACTGTCCCGTTCGTCGCCCCGATGGGGACTTGTCCGTTCCGTTGCCGAAAAATATGGATTCCATGACATGACGCAGTTCACTCGGACGTTCCGCAAGCACACGGGAGTGACACCGGGCAGCATTGTGGGATCTGCTATTTTGAATGTTCCCGCATTGCAAATCGAGAACCCGACGAGGCAACTCGAGAATCCGATGGGGCAACGGCGTGTCATCCACGATCCGCTCGTATTGTCCAAGTCGGCCCAGACAATCTGCCCATCTCAGTTTGGCGATTCCTGCGAACTTTGAACTCGCTACGGTGCCCTGACACCACTGTGTTCAGGTTTTGACATTTCGCTTGGTTTCACTCGCTCGAAACCATATCGTAAATGCCTCGGTCCGATTTGATCTTCTTCCCGACATCTATCCGAGTTCGGACAGGCCGCTAAACTGCCGGATCTCGTTCTCCACGAGGTCGAATAAACTGAGTGAAGTACCCAGATGAATAGAATTCCCGAAGAAACCCTTGATCCGGATGACTGGTCGTCGGTCAAAGCGCTGGCGCACCAAATGGTGGATGATGCGATCTCCCACATCAGTGCAGTGCGGGACAGACCTGTCTGGCAGGAAATGCCGGATGAGGTTCGTGCCAACTTTCAAACGCCGGTCCCAGTGGATCCGACGCCGCTGGATGATGTGTATGGAGAAATCGTTTCCAACCTCGTTCCTTATTCTATGGGAAATGTTCATCCTCGGTTTTGGGGATGGTACATGGGTGCAGGCAACTTCACTGGTGCGCTGGGTGATTTTCTCGCCGCTGTTGATGGCTCAAATCTTGGTGGTGGCAATACCGCCGCAGCGCGGGTCGATAACCAGGTCGTAAACTGGTTCAAGTCGATGATGGGTTTCCCTACCGTTGCCAGTGGAACACTGACAAGCGGCGGTTCTGTCGCAAACCTGATAGCCCTTACTGTTGCCAGAAACACCAAGGCGGGTATCAATGTGCGAGAGGAGGGCGTTGCCGCCATCGCCAAACCTCTTCGATACTATGCCTCCGATCAGGTTCACAGCTGCCACCAGAAATCACTGGAAACTCTGGGCCTGGGTTCCAAATCTCTCAGGCTTGTTCCGACGGACCAGAATTTTCGAATGGATATCGATGCGCTTGAGAAGGCAATCGAGGAAGACATTCAGAGCGGCGCACGGCCTGCTTGCGTGATTGCAACCGCCGGGGCAACAAATACCGGTGCAATCGATAACATCCAGGCAATTGAAGCGATCTGCCGCAAACATGACATGTGGTGCCATGTGGATGGGTGCATCGGGGCACTGATTAAAATCGCACCACAGCACAAACATCTGGTAGCGGGCATTGAACGGGCAGACTCTGTCGCACTTGATCCTCACAAATGGTTGCATACGCCCTTTGAAGCCGGTTGCGTTCTTGTCAGAGATGCAGAGAAACATTTTTCCTCGTTTGAGATGCATGGAGAATATCTCCAGTTGCAAACGAGAGGGGTCATCGCAGGTGAGTTCCTCTCGGACTATTGTCTTGAGCTGTCGCGCGGCTTCAAGGCGTTGAAAATCTGGATGTCCCTGAAGG
Source organism: Stappiaceae bacterium (assembly GCA_039976075.1). Lineage (GTDB taxonomy): Bacteria > Pseudomonadota > Alphaproteobacteria > Rhizobiales > Stappiaceae > JBDWFY01. Next base: position 59,593 of record JBDWFY010000010.1, on the reverse strand, counting down.
AACAGGGCATTGCAAAGTTTGGCCGTCTGATCGATCAGAATATTGCACAGGCGGAGTATTTGACCGGGCTGATTCAGGCCCAGCCTGAACTTGAGATGACTGCGCCTACCGAAATCAACATTGTCTGTTTCAGATATCGCGGGACGTTGAGCGATGAAACTGCCCTGAAAGATCTGAACACGGAACTCATGCTCCAGATACAGGAATCAGGCATTGCCGTGCCTTCTGATACAACAGTCCGGGGTAAGCACTGCCTGCGCGTGGCGATCAACAATCATCGCACCAGAACAGAAGACCTGGACCAGTTGATAGACACGGTTCTGCGACTGGGCCGAACGCAACAAAAGACAAAGCGGTTTTCCCTATGAACGAAACTCCCTTCAGTGCGTGCGCAGACCTTCAGGTGGAGCTGTTGCGATCCGGCAAACCACTGGAAGCCTTTGACAGTTTCTTCGCAGCGGACGGTATCATGTATGCCAATGACAAACTGTTTGCTCAGGGCGCCAGTGAGGCACGGGCAAAGCAGCAACCCTTCATCGCAGCAGCCAAATCGATCCATGGTTCGATTGTAGATTTCAGGTTCGATGAGGAGAAGGAAATCTGTGTGTTTCGGAACAGGACGTCGTTTGTTACGCACGCCGACAAATCGGTTCAGATTGACGGAGTATGTTGGCAAAAGTGGCAAAATGGAAAGATCGTTGAAGAACGTTATTATGATGGGCCGATGATGGAGCAGCGAATTGCCGATGGCATATTACTATGCGGAGATTTGAAGAGCTAATCGACAGCACCAGCACTTTGAAGGCAGTAATTGGTGAAACAGGTAATTGTTGTGAACGACGCCTTGCAGCTCCCCGCAGGCAAAATGGCTGCTCAGGTCGCCCACGCCTCGCTGGCTGCGTTCTTGCGCGCATCATCTGATACCCAGCAAGCATGGCTGGAGCAGGGGATGCCAAAAATTGTCCTCATCTGCAACTCCGACGAAGCGCTCACGGAGCTGTTGTCACAAGCGGATACGGCACACATAGCCGCATGGCTTGTCCGCGATGCAGGCAAGACCGTTGTACCGTCCGGCACGCTCACGTGTCTGGGCATCGGACCGGCTCCCACCGATGATATCGACCAACTGACCGGAAATCTGAGATTGATGTGAGTGCCGTTCAGTAGCGCCTGGTGGCGCAGGAAAAGGACATCGGAACAGGAATGCCCCTCTGGTCCCGAAAGATCAGAGGAGCCACTTTTTGGGGAATGCGACCTATTGGTCGAGTTCAAGAACAGATTTGCCGTCGGCGATGGCTACACGTTCCAGTTTATCCGCGCTCGTCCACTTGAAGATGCCGAACAATCCCGCAGGAACACCGGTTTCGGTATAGTCTATCGTTCCGGTGACCCCTTCATAGTTGATGTCTTTGCCGTCGCGGATTGCTTTGATGCCTTCTGCGTAGGTCCCAACTTTTTCACCCTCGCCACTGGTGACGTCAAACATGGCTTTCGCCCAGCTTTCAGAATTGACGTCGCCGGCCTTTTCAATCGCCAGAGCCGTTGCGACCAGAAGGTCGTAGTACTGGATGGCGTATGAATTGCTCACATCACCAATGACCTCAGCCTGGGCTGATCCCTCAGCAGCTGGCTTGTAGAAGTCCCATGCACCGCCATCTGCTTTGGAAAACGCTGCCAGAACCACTTCCTGATGCTTATCGACAGCTCCCATTGTAGCGGTTTGGATGAAACCGGGTTCCTGCCATTCACTTGTACCGATCATGAACCACGAATTCCCGCCTTCAGCGGCGTTTTTGACCAGTGCTCCGCCATCTGCCGGTGCCGAGAAAACGATGACGGCATCAGGGTTCATACTGGCGATGCGACTGACAACACTTCGGTAGTTGGACTGATTGGGTTGAATGTCGATGCTGCCGAGCACGTTCAACCCAAGCTTGCCCGCGGCCTTTTCAGCGGCATTCTTTTGTAGCTGCGATCCGGCCGCTTCGGTGGCTACAAGAACGATGTTGTTCTTGCCGGCGTTCTTGGCATGCAGCAAGGCGGCTGAGCCTTGTGCGGAATCCATCGGCGAACCTCTGAACAGCGGTTCCTTGCCGCTACCGCCAAACTCCGCCTCAATTGCGCCGCCATGGACCGATGGCAACAGTGGAACGTTGGAGCCGGCAACTTTCTCCAGGATATAGTCCCGATAAGACATGTAATTGTGAGCGGAGTTCAGCAGGATTTCGACGCCTTCGCTATCGACCAGCTTTCTGGCGGCGCGGGCTTCCCCGATTGTGCCTATATCCTGATGGATCGGAACGAGTTTGCGGCCAAGGGGCGGATCTTCGTTGATCACGCTCAGCGTGAAATCGGTCACGCCGTCAAAGAATGGTCCGAACCCGCCATATTCGCCCGTGTGGTAGGTCAGATGGCCGACTTTTATGTCTTCCGCAATTGCCGCGCCGGAGACCAGCGTCAGGGCAGCGGCAGAGATGGCTGCCTGTCTCAGATACTTGAATTTCATGATAACTTCCTCCCAAAGTTTCGTCGCCGCAGTGCAGAGTTGCTTCAAAAAAAGCCGTGCCGCTGCGTATTGCCCGTCCGTTTCTTCAGATGTGATACGCCTCCATCAGTTGTTTCCTATCCAGTTCTCCGGCCGGTTTGATAAGATGAACCTGCCCGAGATTCAGCACGAGCATCCGGTCGGCAATTTCCAATGTCTTGACTGCGTTTTGTTCCGCCAGAACAATGGCCACACCCTTTTCGCTGCGAATGGCGGTGATGGCGTCAAAAAGCGTTTCCACCAGAAGCGGAGACAGACCCGCAGACGGCTCGTCCAGCAGGATGATCCGGGGGTCCTGCATCAGCGCGCGGCTGACGGCCAGCATCTGTCCTTCGCCGCCGCTCAGGCTACCGGCGAGCTGTGTTTTTCGGTCGGCCAGGCGGGGGAACAGCGTGTAGACGTCATCGAGCCGGACGTCTTTGTCCCGGGTGCCGACCAAAGCCCCCAGAGATAGGTTTTCGGCAACGGAAAGATCCGGAAAGACATTGTGCTCCTGGGGCACGTAGGCAACGCCTTTGGCCGGCAGGTCATATCCGGGCGTGGCTGTAATGTCTTCGCCGTTCCAGGCAATGCTGCCGCTCTGAACCGGTAGCAATTTGGCCAGAGTTTTGAGCAGCGTCGTCTTGCCCGCACCGTTGGCTCCCAGCACGGCGAAAATTTCGTTATCGACGCTGAAGCTGACATTGTGCAGAACAGCGGCATCGCCGTACCCGCTCGTGAGGTTTGATACGTCAAGCATTCTCAAACCCCCATGTACTTTTCGGCGACAACGCGATTGTTTTTCACTTCTTCCGGTGCGCCCTGAAACAGCATTTCTCCTTCGGAGAGGAAGTGCACGTATTCGCAGAATGACCAGATGAGCTCCAGATCGTGTTCTACGATCACGACTTTCATTTCCCCGGCTTTCACTTTGTCCGCCACCAGTCTCATGACTTGCTCGGTAACGTCTTCAGGTAGCCCTGCCGTGGGCTCATCCATGAGCAAAAGACGCGGTTTGAGAACCAGGCAGCGCAGAATATCGAGGAGCTTTTTCTCGCCGCCGGATAGCGCATATCCATCGCGGTCGGCAAAGCTGAACGCAGACAGATACGTATCTATCTCTTCTTCCAGTTCCTCCGATAGCGGGTCATCGTCCAGCACGCCTCGCAACGTTTCCTGAGCATGGGTCGTTGCAGCAAGACGGAGCGAGTCCCGAATTTTCAAGCTTTCAAAACCCTGAATGCGCTGGTTGGTTTTGACCAGTCCCAGGCGGGCGACTTCGTAGGACTTCAGTGCGTTGAGTTCGTGTGACTGTTCTTCATCTTCGAGCCAGATTGACCCGGTCGTCGGGCTGAGGCGCCGGGTGAGCAGCCCCATGAGCGTGCTTTTTCCCGCGCCGTTTGGCCCGATGAGCCCTTCCAGACCGTGGTCACCAAGAGTCGCTTGGGGTAGGTTCACCACCGGGTGGTTGTGATAGGCCTTGGAGAGATGTTCCACCCGCAGTTTCATGGCCGGGCCTCTTTGTCAGGAAACAGTCCCTTTGTTTCCCGCGCGAGAAAACCGGAAGGCCGGAACATCAGCACGCCGACCAGCAGGGCACCGTATAGGAACAGTTTCAGGTTAGGCACCATCACTGCAAGTCCGGGGGATACCGGCGCATATGTCTCAATCAGAATGTCGAAAAATCCGAATGTCACAAACACCCCGATTGTCGCGCCCAGCGGATGTTCCTTGCCCCCTAGCACAAGAGAGATCCAGACTGCGAACGTTACGCCTGGCACCAGCATGTTCGGCGTAAGAAACTGATTGAGTGGCGCAGAAAGGCCACCCAGCACGCCCATCAATGAGCAGGTGATAGTGAAGAGGACCAACTTGGTGCGCACAGTGTCTTTGCCCAGGCTTGCAGCCAGTTCTTCATTGTCCCGGATGGCCAGCATCAACCGGCCCAGGCGCGACTTGTGCAGTTTCAAAATGTAAAATTGAAGGGCGACGACCAGTACGATTAGAAAGATAAAATAGAGCGCTTCCGTCGCCCAGCCGATCTTGATCGGGTAGGAAATCGTGCCCAAACCCACAACGCCGAAGGTCAGCCATTTTTCCGTCACCGTCAGCAACGCCACGATCGAACTGAAGGCAATGGTGGCACATAGCACTGCCTGATTTTCGAGGCGCAAGATCAAGCGGCCAAGGACGTAGGATGCCCCAGCCATCAGGACTCCGGTAACCACCAGCGCATCGACAAAGGAAAAATCATACTGCACGCGTAATACGCCAACGCCGTACATGCCGAAGCCCCAGAAACCCACAACACCGAAATTGGCGATGCCCAGCATGCCAAACTGAATGTGAAGCAGCTGCGCAAGGCCGATATAGATGAGAAGCAGCGACATCGAGAAAATCAGATACGACATCAGACGACCTTCCTGCCGCGGTACCAGAGCACGAGGATGAAGGCGGTCAGCAAAACAACCTCGGCATAGAGCGGTTTGGATATGAGAGTGATCGAGGCGGTGATGATGCCCGCTACAACGCTGGCAAGCAGCGCTCCGCGCACACTGCCGACCCCGGCAACGATGGTCACCATGATAGTGATCAGGATGACGTTCCATCCCATCAGCGGATTTACCAGCGCGAACACGCCGGAAAAAATGCCCGATAATCCGCCCGCAACCCCGGCGATAAACCAGACCTTAACCGAAACTTTGTGCGGATTGATACCGCTCGCCATGGCGAGTTCTTCATTGTTGGCAAGGCCGCGAATGATCTCCCCGAACTCGGTGCGGTAGATTATCCAGTAGAGATTGAACGCAAAGACAAGTACCAGGAGCAACGCAATGATCTGCAGATTGGTTGCGCCCACCCCGAGGAAATTGAAATAGGCGATAGGCGGTTCACTCAGATATTCGTTTTCCGCCCCGACAAACAGCACCAGGCCATAGCGCAGCATGAACGACAGCCCGACGGACAGAATGATCATTTCCGAAGGTTTCACGCCGCGCAGAAGGGCCGGCCTAAATATGTAGAGATACGTGCCCACGCTGAGTAAACCCGCCAGAATGGCTGCCGGAACAATCGAAAGATAAAAGCCCAGGCCAAAAGCTCCGCTGAACAGTGCCGCGAAATACGCGCCATATGTAATGCTCTCGCCATAGGCGAAATTGATGAAGCCGTTCAGATAATAAATCAGGGTGAAACCCATCGCCGCCAAAATAAGTGGCGAAGCTTGTAGCAAGCCTATGAAAATGGAATCCCTGATCAACCACATCTAATGATGCTCTCCCCGAGTTGACATCTCAAAACCCACACGAAATCAAACGTTTCCTAGTGTGAGGGTTTCAGTTTGGTGGGCGATATTCAATAACCACAGGACGTTGATTATGATCGAACGTCTGTTTTTGTTCGCAAAGCTCTTGCAAACGACGCGCGTATGGCTCCCTGATTTGACAGGCTTTCTAGGCGGGCCCGATTGAGTACTGGAAACGAAATCGAACGGTGCGCGCCAGGCGCAGCTTTTTACTTGCGTCTCTTGATCTGCAATTTCTGGGAGGACGTCCTGATGCTCGACGTGCTGAAAAAACACAAAGTGCCGGTAGCTGTTACGGCTGTTGGTCTGATCGTGGCGTTTGCTCTGGGCGTTGTGCCGCTTGTAAATTGGGAAGCAGAAGAAGACCCCAAACCGGTTGCTACTGCCGCGTCTGCTGAGCCATCTCCTGCTGCGGGAACAAGTCCGACCATCGATCTGTCTGCGCTGGAGACACGCGTCGCGATCCTGGAAAGTTCCACCAATCGGCGACTGGATGGTCTTGATCTTCAGATAAAAAATCTGAACACAGCTGCCGGGCGTCTGACGGCGCGGATCAACAAGCTTGAGACTGTCGAACAGGCAGAGTTGCCAACGGACGCAATCAGCAGTCTAAACGCGCAGGCAAAATCATTCGATGCGCAACTGATCAATCTCAACAAGGCGGTAACCCGGCTGCATGGCCGCTATCGCACAGTGCAGAGTGAGACCGCCGACCAAACCCGTCGGATCAATGAGTTCGCCAAAGTGAGCGAAGGACTGAAAGACATCTTCAACAGCGGTTCCAATGCAAATTAGCCGTCCCGCTGATAATGCCCCTCTAAGGATCCACTGGACAGACAGCGCTCAAAAGGGGAGGCTCTTTTAGTTAGACCGCTGTTTTAACAGTGCACACGAGGGAGTGGCATGGAAGATATCTTCAAACTCGGGTGGGAGGAGTGGCTATCGCTCCCTGCGCTGGGACTTGGTGCGATCAAGGCAAAAGTTGATACCGGCGCCAAAACATCTGCGCTTCATGCCTCAGTAATCGAGCCGTTCGGTCCGAATGAGAAACCGCAAATACGCTTTCTGATTCAACCCAATCCTGATGAACCCACATTGGAGATTACCTGCACGGCACCCATTATCGATCGTCGCAGTGTGACCAGCTCAAACGGTGAAACCGAGCTGCGTTATGTGATTGAAAGCAACGTCAGCATGGCAGGGCGTGAATGGCCGGTCGAAATCACACTGACAAACCGCGAAAACATGACCTACCGCATGTTGCTGGGTCGAACGGCGATTGTCGACGATATGGTTGTGGACCCCAATGCCTCGTTCATTCAGCCCGAGCTCTCATATCAGTTTTACGATGATATTCTGTCGAAAGATCCGATCGAGCGGCCGCTGAATTTGGCGTTGCTTACCCGCGAGCCGAATAATTATACCAGCAAACGCATCGTCGAAGCGGCTGAGGCGCGCGGTCATGCCATTCAGGCAATCAACACGACGCGCTGCTATTTGAAGATGGGTGGCATTGACCCGGAAGTTCATTATGACGGTGGACCGTTGCCTCGTTTTGATGCCGTGATCCCGCGCATCGGTGCGTCGACTACATCGTATGGTATGGCCGTTCTCAGGCAATTCGCCAATACCGGGGCTTACTGCCTCAACTCTGCGGAATCGATCGGTGCCTCACGCGACAAATTGCTGGCCCACCAAATTCTCGCAGGCGCGAAAATCGGGACGCCCCTGACGGCCTTTGCGCATTCACCAAAAGATACGAAACAGCTGATTGAACTGGTTGGAGGCTCGCCCGCCGTTGTGAAGCTGCTGTCATCGACACAGGGGCGCGGTGTGGTGCTGGCGGAGACAAAGAAAGCCGCAGAAAGTCTTGTCGATGCCTTCAGAGGACTGGATGCAAATTTCCTTATTCAGGAATTTATCAAGGAAGCGGCAGGTGCTGACACCAGGTGCCTTGTTGTGGGCAACAGGGTGGTCGGGGCCATCAAGCGACAAGCTGCAGAGGGTGAATTCCGATCCAATCTGCATCGGGGCGGTACGGCTCAGAAAGTGCGGATTTCCAAGGAGGTGAGGGACGTTGCCCGTCGGGCCTCCCGGACGCTTGGATTGTCTGTTGCCGGGGTCGATATTCTTGAAAGTGACACGGGACCGAAGGTGCTGGAGGTCAATTCCTCGCCTGGCCTGGAGGGCATTGAAAAAGCAACCGGGAAAGATATCGCGTCAATGCTGATAGAATATCTGGAAACAAAGGTCCGCCCGTTGGCCCGAAGGCGTCGGTAATCCTCATTTGGTTTTTCCCGGCTGGTGAGTGTTTCTCTGGATGGAACGCAGGGGGCAGCCATGGTTCGGATTACGATGCTGGAAATTGTGATAGGAGCCCGGTGCGCACTGCCATTGCGATCACGAATTGCCTGATTCTGAGCAAACTTATGCGGTGGTTGCCGGGATCGACCGCATTCTCGATTTAGCCCGAACTGCGCTCGACGTAACCGGAGACGGCACTGTGTTGATTGCCAGGTCAGAGGGGCAAATGGAGATGTATGCGACACCTCACGTCCTTGAGGTCCCCGATATGCATGATGCCTGACCAGATATTGCCGAGCTCTCTTCAGTGCCGCCGGGGAGACTTTTGACAATTCACAACGGCGATTTTTCGAAAAAAGGAAAGGCGAGCTGAATCGGGCGAATTGCCCCTGCAATGCGCTCGAACGTCGTTTTAAGGCGCTTTTCTGCGTGCAGGACCACCTGGGCTGCTGCACGGGCGTCCTCGCCGGCATCGTGGTGGTTGAATTCAAGACCCAGTGTCCGCTTGAGGTTGGCGAGTCCGTGTCCGCCATTGCCTCTGAATTCCGGCCAGGCCTTCTTGGCAATGGCAACGCTGTCACTCCAGTGTAAATCCGGAGACGGTAGCCCATTGGCGGCGCAGGCCGCGGAAATAGCGGCCTTGTCGAAATTGCTGTGCTGTACAAGGCGGTGTTTTTCAAGCAGCGGCAGAAGGGTTGCCCAAACTGCCGGGAATGTCGGCGACTGCGCCACTGTCTCGCGCCGTATCCCGTGAATCTGAATATTGAAAGGATCAAATCTCATTTGCGGGTTCACATAGGCACTGTAACCCTCAATGCGGTTGTTCATGCCAACGCAGGCAAGTCCTATCTGACAGATACTGGCTACATCGCCACAGGATGTTTCAACGTCGAGCGCAATAAAGCGGTACAGGCCGTCAGGGACGCTGCCTGCTGAGGGGACAGATCGGTCTTCGAGCTTGGATGCGAGGTTCATGGTTGCCCCACAAACGGCAACGGAACCAAGTGAATTGGATGAGGGCGATCAATTCGTGCCATGTCCTGATACCCGCTAATGGTTGTCATATAACACTTTCACCAACAGTGACGATTTACCAGTACGGACTGCGCGATCAGGCGGATCGTGCCGAGGTTATCAACGACTTCCAATAGACGACCTTGTCGTCTCCTGCCGCCCAGAAGTCCCTGATTCTGGCTTCTTCTGCATATCCGTTGTTACTATAGAATGCCCGCGTCCGGGTGAATGCGTCTGTTCCGGATGTATCAGCAATCAATATGCGCCCACCACGCGCACGAAGAGTGTCTTCGAGCCGCTCAACGATCGCGCCGCCAGCTCCGCTGCCCTGCATTGTGGGCAGAACGGCTATTGCCAGCATGTTCCAGGTGTCATCGGTGAGTGTTTCAAGGGCACTGTAGCAAAATCCGATGGCCGTCCCATCCACCTCGCAGGTCAACCACAGCTCGTCCTGCGTTTCTCCGGTTAGGAAACCTTGCACCATATCCGGCAACATCTCGCTGGGAAAAAGCTCTGTGCCGTCGAGCACATTCTTGAGTGCATCAATATCGTCGGACGTTGTTGGTCTGATTTTCATTGCCGGCTTTTCTTTCAAACTGCGAATGCACGAATGTCGCAAAGGATGGTTTTACCTCTACAGCTCACCGGTCTGCTCCCTGAACTTGCGATTTCAGGAGCTTGATGAGTGTGTCGCAATAGTCCCGCAGAAATGTCAGGTCTGCCCGCGCACGTGAATATCCCCAGAGGCCTTGCACGGATACCATGGTGAAATTGGCAAGAGTATTGATTTCAGCATCGCTCAGGGTGCCGGATTTTTGGTTTTCATGCGTGATCGCCGCCTTAAAGCCCCGGACCAGCCGGTTGCTGTGATGGTCCAGGCGCGCGCGGGTTGCCTCATCTTCGGGCTCGATCTGGCCGATTGTGTTGACCACGAGACACCCCAGACCCGGATCATTGCCGTCTTTTACCCGATTCAGGAGGTTGTTGAGATAGTCCCCGATTGCATCGATTCCCGCTCCTTCGGCCTCGACCGGTGCGAATGCCGGTGTGACCACCACCTCCTGATAGCGGTCCAGACAGGCATGAAACAGATCCTGTTTACCGGAAAAATCACTATAGATTCCGCCCCGGCTAACGCCTGTTTCGCGTACCAGATCACCCATGGAAACAACATGATAGCCGGTCTTCCAGAACGTTTTGAGGGCACTGTCAACCAGGGCGGTTCGAGATTCCGATTTGACGCGTGGCATATTTTTCCTTGTTATAGAATGATCGTTCCACTACAAGATGTCGCGACCAGACTCAAGACTTGGAGGACATAGTATGACGGGCAGCTTTCGTGACAAAAAGAAATTTCTCACGGTACATGGCAAGCAAATGGCCTACATCGAAGAAGGAACCGGCGACCCGATTGTCTTTTTGCACGGCAACCCGACATCTTCCTACTTGTGGCGCAATGTCATGCCGCACCTCGCAGGCAAGGGTCGCCTGATCGCGCCCGACATGATCGGCATGGGCGATTCAGACAAGCTCGATAACAGCGGACCCGATCGCTATACCTATACAGAGCAGCGCACATACCTGTTTGGCTTGCTCGAGCAGCTCGGCGTGAGCAACAACGTGACGCTGGTTGTTCACGACTGGGGCTCGGGTCTGGGGTTTCACTGGGCGCACACGCATTCCGATGCGGTCAAAGGCATCGCCTTCATGGAAAGTATCGTGGCCCCGGTCGCAAGCTGGGACCAGTTCCCTGACATGGCTCGCGATACATTCAAGGCGTTTCGCTCCCCGGCCGGTGAAGAGCTGGTCCTTGAGCAGAACATGTTTGTCGAGCGCGTGCTGCCGGGTTCCATCATCCGTACCTTGAGTAAAGAGGAAATGAACGAATATCGGCGTCCATTCGTCAATGCGGGAGAAGACCGTCGTCCCACCCTGACATGGCCGCGCCAGATACCCATTGAAGAGGATCCCGCAGACGTCGTCGACATTGTCTCAGGCTATTCTGAATGGTTGACACAGACACCAATTCCAAAATTGTTTATCGATGCTGAACCAGGTGCGATACTCGCCGGGCCGGCACGGGACTACGTGCGCTCCTGGCCCAATCTGACCGAGGTCACTGTCGCCGGAGCCCACTTTGTCCAGGAAGATTCTCCCGATGAGATCGGCCGGGCGCTAGCGGATTGGCATGGTGGGCTGTGAGCTGGTGATCCGGGTGGGGTAGTAACACCCTGCTGTCGGCCGAAGAATCTCCGACGAGAAAACTATACGCCGGCCCGATGAATCCGGGCCGGTTCTTCAACTTCCTGAACATGAATTTCAAATGGAGAATGGTCCAGGTTGCTGTAAGCCGTGCCTGCCTCGCCGAACAGCCAGATGAGGCGCTCGCAATAGTTCATGGCACTGAGCAGATGGCTTCTGTCTTGTGTTCTGACCATGCCTTCGCCTTTCAGATAAGCCAGGCGGATCGCTTTTGTGCCATTGCCTTCTTTCGACGTGAGTCTCGAGAGAACCTCTATGTCGTGCGCATCCTGGGCGCGTGCAACGTCCATCAGGACACAGAGGATGGCGTCCAGGCCTTCGACTGCGGAATCGGAGAATGTCAGGCCAGGAGTGTTGCGGCGGAGATAGGCAATATCCGATCCGAGCCCTTCAAGGGCAGTACGCATCGAGTCGGTCGTGTAAAGGATACGCACCAGCATATCGATACGCTCATAATCTTCCGCTCCAAGAGTGAGTTTCGACGTGATTTCGTTGATGGTTTCATTGATGACCCCGCACAGAGAATCCACTCCTTCCAGGCTTTCATGCAGGGCTTTGATGTTGCGATCAGCGCGCAGGTTGTCGAAGCCGTCGGCGATCAAGTCAAACATCCGCTGCAACTCCAACTCAACCAACCTCACGGCAATGGACGGTTGATCGGGCATCGGCGGGTTGAGATATTTTGGTTTGGAATTCAATTCCACCTTGGTTTCAGGACTGAGTGCCCTAAGCATTCCTGCTGTCTGGCTGAGGAGCAGCAGAAGCAACGGAAGGGGAAACAGATTGAATAGGATATAGGCAAGGGCGGCTTGTGTGCCCGCATTGTCTCCAATCTGGGAAACAAACGCCACAACCAGCGGAACGTCCATGGTTGTTTCGACATAAAATAACGGCACCAGAAACAGTGCCGCGACGAAATTGAACCCGACAAGATAGAGAGCAACCTGCCGCTGAACACCTGAGAGGTGAGCCGATAGCAGCAGCATTATGACTGAGCCGCCGACATTGGTACCGTAAACGAACATGACGCCTTCCTGCACACCAAACAGGCCGGATTGCAGGAATACGATCATCACCGCCGCCACTGCCATCGATGACTGGGTTATGACTGTCAGCACAGCGCCGGCTGCCAATGCCAGGAGAGGGGACCCCGCCGCAGATTTGACTGCGCCGACAAACCAGTCTGTGCTCTCAAGTTCTGACGCGGCTTCCCGCATGATCTGAAGACCCAGAAACAGCAGTCCCACACCGATTGCTGCTCCGGCTACCTGTTCTCTGTTGCGAGATCCGTAGGCGTAGGTGATTCCCGAAATGCCGATCAACAGCAGCACGGCGATGCGAATATCCATCGTCAGGAACAGGACGATCATGCCCGCGCCGACATTGACACCAAGAACGACTGGCTGCGCCTGCCTCAGAGAAAGCATACCGGCACGCACAAGTCCTACCAGCAGGAAGACGGCCGCAGAGCCGCTTTGTGTGATGACAATCATGATGATGCCCACGAGCATTCCTGCCGGGGTGGTTGATGTCAGTTTTGCAATCCGCTTTTTGAGTTTTTGATCAGCCAGGAGCTTCAGATTGAGCCCCAGAAAGTGCATGGCGAAAAAGAACAGCCCCAGCCCCGCAAACATAGTCACGGCAATCTGAAAAGGGTCTGCGGTCAGGAGACCTCTCCACGAGCGCTGGCTTCATCAGGATGGATGTCAAGAACAGAGATGAAACCGGAAATCTCGAACACTTCCTGTGTCAGCCCGCTCAGTCCGAAAAGGCGCAGTTGATTGGCATTCTTTCGCAACTGGTTTGCAATCCCGAGGAGCACACTCAGTACCGCGCTTGCCACATACGTGACGTTGCCCATATCGATCAACAGTTTTGATGGCGCAAGCTCAACCATTTCGGAAAGAGATTTTTCAAATTCGGCCGAGGTCGTTGCGTCTATCCGGCCCACCGGACGTACGATGCAGAGCTTCTCTTCTTTGGATATCTCGATATTCATGGATGGAGCCTCCCAATCCGTTCAATCATATAGAGTTGCATCAATTCAGAGCGTTCAAAGGAGAAAACAGTCACCTGTTTTCCGGCTCGAAACCGCGCTTGCCGACCCCCTGAGAACTGCCTGAAAAACTGATCCTTTATCTGTATCAGGGGCTCAAAAATTCGAAATGAAATATCTCACAGTGAAAGCAGACTTCCGACCGTCTCCCTATCGGCTGGACCGCCCTTCAAAGCGCAAAACGCAGCCGGAAAACTGATTGAGGACACAGACTGCGGCAAACACTACTATCCGGTACCCGTGCACGGCTTTGTGGATCTCGATTTGAGTGGAGCAATCATGACGGCAAAGTGGCAAATTGTAGATAGGGGAGGTATCCCATGTTTCGGGGATGCATTGCTTTTGCGGGGGTGATTGTGAGGTTGTTCACCTGCATTTCGGTGACCGCGTATTTTGTTTCATGCTTTCCTGAACCCCCCGGCAAGAAAGCGACACAGTGCGCCAAGTCGTGATAGAGGTGAAAACCAATGGACAGAGAGAATGAACTGGAAGGGTGACCCTGTGAGTGACGCATCGAAGCCGTTGATAATTTGTGCGCCGGAACCACGCACGCTGGACCTCATTTTTACACCCACGGCGTTGCACCAATTGCGTGAAAAGTATCAATTGCTCGAGGTGCCGGAGGAGGAAGTCAATCGACTTGATGACACCATTCTCGGCGCGGCGCGGTACATTCTCGGTCAGCCGCCACTCTCGGAAGAAACGCTTTCAAGACTTGTTAATCTGCGGGCGGTTTTGAACGTCGAATCCAATCTGATTGACAATATGCCCTATGAGGACGTGTTTCGTCGGGGCATTCACGTTGTCACGACGGGAGCTGTTTTTTCCGTGCCTGTTGCCGAGATCGGACTGGGCATGGCGTTGTCACTGGCGCGCGGAATCGCATCGGCCGATAACGCCTTTCGCACGGGAAACGAAAAATGGGGCGGGGAGGGGAATGAGCAGGCGCGATTGCTGACAGGCGCCGATGTCGGGATCATCGGATTCGGAGACCTGGGGCGGGCCTTGAACCGCCTTCTCACCGGGTTCCGCTGCTCCGTCAAGGTACATGACCCCTGGCTGGCGCCTTCAATCATCCGGGATCATCAGGCGATACCGGCCTCGTTGACAGACGTGCTCGAACAATCCGATTTCATCTTTGTCATGGCTGCCGTCACCACCGAGAACCGAGGTTTTCTGGGTGCGGATGCCTTTGCCAGCATGCGGCCGGGAACGGCCTTCATACTGCTTAGTCGCTCTGATGTGGTGGATTTTGACGCGCTTATGGATGCGGTTGAGAGCGGCCATATCGTTGCGGCAAGTGACGTCTATCCTGATGAGCCACTGCCGGTAGATCACCGGGTTCGCTCGCTCGATGGATTTCTGCGCTCCGCTCACCGGGCAGGGGCACTCGACATCGCTTTCAAACAGATGGGCGACATGGTGCTTGAAGACATGGACCTGATGGATAGGGGCCTGCCGCCGATGCGGTGCAAACGTGCCGAGCGGGAAACCGCACGTCGGATGCAATCCCGTCCGGTTGAGGTGAACTGATCCGGGGCGCGATCAGTCAGAACTTGCCGTTATTATTTTTCCATTCGCTTTTGGGTGCTATTTTTTCGGTGGTATCCCAGTGCTCAACGATCTTGTCTTCTGCCAGGCGAAAGAGGTCGTAGAACGCCGTGTTGATGCCATTGTTGTTACCCTCACTGACACACAGAACGAAATTCCCTTCAGCCAGAATGCTATGGATGCGGTGATAGTCGATGATTTGCTGACCGGTATCCGTCGCGTTCAGCGCAGACTGGAGAGAGGAGAGGTCGTCGTCCAGATGCGGGTTGTGCTCGGCGAAATTGTCGGCCTCGATAAAGTCACCCAGACGGTTGAGGTTTCCTTCGATGAGCACCGTTTCAATGAAACGTCTGACCAAGGCGCGATTACTTTCTGTCCGCTCCAATTCTGTGCTCTTCGTAGGTCCGTCCACCATCGAACGGCCGGAGCGGTTCGGGCCCAGCCTTGGCTGAATATTGTCCCAGTGCTCAACCGCCTGGCCGTCTTCAAACCGGAACACTTCAAAGCCGATCCGCCGGGTTGCGAAATCATACTCGGTATGGGCAAAGACGAAATCGTCATCCTCAAACGCCCGGACGATGTTCACTCGGGGTGAGGTTTTGGACAGGCGCTTGAAAAGCACTGCCAGTCCTTCGCTTCCCTCCTGGGTTTGAGGATTGTGCTGAATGTACTTGGCTTCATTGACGACAGCGACCGCATCCGGCTCTCCGGTCTCGATACTTTTTAAGAGCGCGCGGATCCGATCTTTTTTTGCTGCTGTCATCGTCTTAACTCCCAAACCGGTTTTGAGGCGCTGTCGGCGGTTCTTCACAGAGCCGTATCTGATAGGATCGCGCCGGCCATCCATCGTGATTTCTGTGCTCGGTAAACTGCATGCCGATTTTTTCAGCCACCTTGATGGAGGGCGTATTTTCCGGATCAATGTCTGCGACAATCCGTTTCAGTCCCAGTGTCTTAATACCATAATTTAAAACTGCTGCCGCAGCCTCCGTTGCAAATCCCTGACCCCATTTCTGCCGGATAAATCGCCAGCCGATTTCAATCTCGCCAGCGACAGAATCGTGAGGAAGCAGCAGAACCCATCCAACAAACGCCTGACCTGCGTTGTTCTCACGGACCGTCCAGTATCCCAGTCCTTCGGGATAGATGGTGCGCATTCGAGCAAGCACGAAAGTTCGATGTTTGACGGCGTCTGCCCACGGGCCGGGTATGAATTTCGTCACCAGCGGATCTTTGTCCATCGCCAGACAGTCCTCCAGGTCCAGGAGGGAGCGCGGGCGAAGCAGCAGCCTGCTTGTCGTAAATGAAGGTGCCATTCGAACTCTTGATAGTATCGACCGGTCGGGCGGTTTTGCAGGGTCCAACTTATCGTCTTTGACGGGTATGGGCACTGTGTTTTTCAAGGATGGAAACTGCCGGCGGCATTAAAGCGTCACAGTATGACGGATTGAGCCATAAACCGGAGGATGAAGGAGTATTTCACGCACCTTGCGTAGGGTGAGCCGGTCATCTCGGTTGAACGGCAGAAACAATAGCATGCGGGCAATCGGGCAATAGCCAAACAGCACGAAAATGAGCGTGCCGACGGTCAGGCTCCACAGCAGTGGGCTCAGCGCAGGGATGAAGCTGAGAGCAAGCCAGAAAACGAACGTAATCCGGACCTGGGTGGGAAAATGAGCGAGATACCTGTGGCGGGCCAGCGAAACGGCCGCGTGCATGAGGGCACCTGACAAAGCAAATGTTTGGCACATCTCATAGCCCGCCAGGGACAGGGCCA
Organism: Stappiaceae bacterium; assembly: GCA_039976075.1. Lineage (GTDB taxonomy): Bacteria > Pseudomonadota > Alphaproteobacteria > Rhizobiales > Stappiaceae > JBDWFY01. The sequence continues at coordinate 42,801 of JBDWFY010000010.1, read as the reverse complement.
TGAGAAGCGAAAGCAACACCCATATCCACCAATTTATGGAATTTACTTTCAGATGCGTGCGGGCCGGGTGAGGGGCGAGGGAAGCGTTCGATTGCGTATTCATGGTCCTGTTCCTTTGTCAGGACCATTCAAGGAATGGGTCCCGATTGCTTTGGAAAAAGGGAGGCGGCTAAAAACTGAGCGTTGCCGCACCGTCTATAATCTGCCGGTGGAGAAGGCTGGCACCGGTAATGACCACGCCGTCGATCAGGTCATCCTGCTCATAGCCGCGCGCCTTGACACAGGGCGCACAGGCCCAGATCTTGCCGTCCCGTTTGAGGAAATCGGCCATCAGGTCGGATAGGGAGTCCAGAGGATCGACTTTTGTCATGTCCGCACCGCGTTTGCGCACGAGGTCGATGCCGCTACTTGTCAGGAAGACCGACACTTTCTGCCCGGCGGTGATGCCGCCATTGGCGATGGTGAATGCAACGGATGACAGTTCATGATCGATGCCTTTGGTGACCATGATGAGGAGTTTCTTTTCTTCATTTGACGGGATGTTCATTGTCGTTTCCTTTGTTGTGTTTGGTTGTAGATGTTTGGAACCGAAATCACGCCGCGCTGTGCCGGTTGAGCGTTTCGCGGTGAAGCAGGGTCAATGCTGCGGAGATGATGATCAGAGCGCCTGCAATCGTCGGCAGATCAGGAATTTCGGCAAAAACTAGGTAGCCAATCAGGACGGCGTAAATCAGCTTGGAATATTCCATGTTGCCGACAACGCTTGCTTCACCCAGACGCAGTGCCTTGACGCCGAACCACTGGGCTATTGCAGACAAAATCCCGATACCAAAAAGAAATGCGAACTCCGGCACTGTCGGCGTTGTCCAGACCCAGAGTAACGGGATACCCGACAGTAAGCCGATGACAACGGCCTGATAGCCCAGCAGCGTGGCCGTGCTTTCGGTTTGCGACAGCGTCCGGACACAAATCACGGCAGTTGCTGCCCCGAGGGCTCCGGCGACCGGTATGAAGGCCGCCACATTCAGAAAGCCATCGGGCCCGGGTTGGATGACGACAATCACGCCGATAAATCCGACAATGACCGCGATGATGCGAGGCAGGTCCACTCTCTCGTCAAGAAATCTGGATGCAAGCAGCGCCACGAAGAAAACCTGGGAAAAAGCCAAGGTGATTGCTGTAGTCAGTGGCAGCAGCGCGACCGCCCAGATTCCGGTCGACAGAGCGACAAACGCTCCGGTCAGGCGTACTGCATGGATAACGGGGCGTTCGGTTTTCAGGCTTTGAGGGAAAGTGCTGCAAAGGGCGGGCAGTGCCGATGCCAGAACGACCACCTGACGGATGAACAGGATTTGCAGGACATGGAAATCCACAACAGCGATCTTCACCATAGCCAACGCGGTGGCGAACAAAGCGGTGGCAACAAGTGCCCAGAGAATACCCTGAAGATTGTTTGACATGGTATTGGCTTCTGCATTACAATTATTGGTAACTTGGTACCAAGGTACATAATGTAAGAAATACTGATTGGCAAGGGGACAGACGTGGAAAAATCAAAACGCACTATTGAGCGCGTGCAGACAGGTGTCCGACTGGAGAAGAGAATCCTGAAAGTGCTGAAAGCGGTTGCCTCACAGCAGGACATCAGCCTGGGCGATCTGCTGGAGGGCATGGCCCTGCATAATTTTGAGGGAAGAGCGCCGTTCGGGCCCGAAACGCTGACATTCATCGACGCCATGCGCACGGCCCATAAACTGGACCTCACCTCTGCTGACAGTCATCTGATGATTGAAAAATAGATCTGGTGTGACAGGACGGGAAGGGAAGCGGCAGTGCTTGCCGACCGAGATTGCTGCTTGCGATTGCTGTCGGATCCTACGAATTGGGCGTCTTGGTCCGCTTTCTGTAAACGCCGAACAAACAGAGTAATGCAATTCCCCAGGGGATGAACGCGATAGCCAGGAACTCGGGGTCCCAGAAATCTCTGATCGAGACACCGCAACTTGCAACATTGACGGTATAGGCACAGCCCATTGCCGAAAGAAACGTCCAGAAGATCACAGGGGCTGTTAGCAGGATCAGGGCGATAACGATCAGGAAAATTTTCATGGGTCGTCAGTGGGTCCGTATTTCATGCACAGCGGAAACCACTTGCCGTGCAAAGTCGGCTCCGGGAAGAGCCTGATATATCCAAACGCATTTCAACTAACATTCTGCTGTATCAGCTCGCGCAGGTGCTGCATTTGATCTGTGTCGGTAAATGCCCGTTTTGGAATGCTGTAGGCGTTGGCATTGTTGACCCACAGCAGAAAGTGCTCAGGGCCTTCAACGGCCTTGATAATGCGACGCCAGGCGGTCTGGGTTCTGACGCCGTCAAAATCTGTTTCCACACCCTCATCGGTGAACAGAACACCGATCGGTTTGCCGTCGATGAGTAACTGATTGTAGTGCCGCCGCAACACTCTTGGCCTGATGATGAACGCGATTAGTGGCACCAGCACCAGGAAGGCCCAATAGGGAAACATCCAGCCATCGACATTTCGGCCCTGCACGACAATCTGATAAATCCAGAAAACGGAAACGGCTGATATCAGGCCATAGGCGATGAACAGAATTGCCTTGCGGGTTTGTGCGAATTTTCGGCCCTTGTCCCGCGCCTCATTGATCGCAAGGTAATCTTCGAATTTATAGGTGAAGGTCAGCTTCATAAGACACAGTCTGGGCTGGAATTTTAGGTTTCTCTCAAGGATTGTTGCCGTCAATACCGGTTGTGGTCGGCAACGATAGGGCGCACCCGTTGTGAGCACAATGCTATAGTCATATTGTTGTATGCGCTGCTCAAAAGATGAGGGTCTGCCGCCATGATGAAAAACCACCTTCACAGGTTGAAAGCCTTGATCTGCCTGGTGATCAGCGGATTGGTTCTCCTGTCCAGTGCGCATGGTGCGTTGGCTGGCGAGAAGAACTACTTGCCGGAAGTGACGCTGCTGCTGCAGGCACCGGAGTTGAAAATGTATCTGCGCCCGGAGGAATTCTCGGACGAGACTTCGCTGATTGTCGTTGTATCGGAGAACGAAGCACAGGATTTCTACACCCTCGATCATAATGGCGTCGTTCATCAGCTGAAGGATGCACCGGCGAGCTACAGGGAAGACACCGCATTGCGGATTGAAATCGTTCTCCCCGCCTATAATGCCCTTCAGCTCCGTTTCAATTATGCACCCGAAGGCATTGCCGGGACGGCCGACGTGAGGACCAACGGCAACGGAAAGACATTGTCAGTCCTGAATATCGTTGAGCAATAGATGAAGCGGCAGGCTGTCCGGCTTAACCGCCGGTGCCGTGGTTCAGCGTCAGCTGAAACCAGATGTTCAGCGCTATCATTGCGGCGAGAGCGCCCCCGTAACCGGCAGAGGCAAATATCAGAGCTCGGCCACTTGTTTTTCCGCCGGGGATAAACAGGCGAGCAAGCATGATCAGGCCGAAGACCGCATTTGCAATCAGAAAAGCATAATATTGCGGACGTTGTGCGCGCTCGAGTTCGGTGAGGTGACCAGCAGGAAACCCCATATGCTGCAGTTCGAGGAAAGTTACAGTCGATACAGCCAGGAGGCATAGTACACCTGCGGATAGGAAAAATCTGACCAATGTATCTCCATAGGATTGAACACCCTTCCGGCAATCGGTCGGGCCAGCCTGAACGACCTTCGTACAGTCGATCAGCTTCCGATGCTTACACGCTCAGCTTCGCCCTATCAGTGCTCGCCTTCACACAGCGCATGGTCCGAAAGGGATTGAATCACATGGCATTCTCCCACATGGCAGGCATCTGAAACGGAGGCGAAGCGTTGGAGTTCGCGCTCCAGTTTCTTCAGTTTTTTAATGCGTGCCTGTACAAATGCCAGATGGCGGTTGGTGATGATGTGGGCCTGCTCGCAGGCATCCGCTGGCGACTGGTTCAGTGCCGTCAGTTCTCTAATGTCCTCAAGGGACATGCCAAGTTCCCTGGCATGGCGAATGAAGGAAAGTCGGTCGAGGCCTTCCTGTGAATAGCGTCGTTGATTGCCCTCCGAACGCTCCGGTGCATCGATTAACCCCACTTGTTCATAGTACCGAATGGTTGGAATTTTCACGCCCGTTCGCCGAGACAGTTCCCCAATGGAGATCATGAACTTTTCCTCTTGAACCTATAGTCACTAGAGGGATTATAGTGTCGCTATTCGATACGGCAAGGACACTGATTTGATGGCAGACACGCAATCGAGCGCGCTGAGCGGGGAAGAAAAAAAGACTGCCTGCGGCTGTTCCGGCAATCCGGTCTTTGATGGTCTGGACCGCCGCTATAAAACCATGTTGTGGCTTGTGATCAGCATCAATGCCGCGATGTTCTTCGTCGAAATGGCGGCAGGCCGTCTTGCGGGGTCGCAGGCGTTGCAGGCCGATGCGCTTGACTTTCTTGGCGATGCACTCACCTACGGCATGAGCCTTGCGGTCATCGGCATGAGTTTGAAAACCCGCTCGATTGCGGCGATGTTGAAGGGTGGCAGTCTGCTGGTCATGGGCCTTTGGGTTCTCGGCTCTACTCTCTATCAGGTGTTCGCCGTTGGCCTGCCCAAGGCCGAAGTCATGGGTGCTATTGGTGTGCTGGCGTTAGCTGCCAACCTTCTCAGCGTTTTATTGCTCGTGCGCTACAAGGACGGGGACGCCAACGTCCGGTCCGTCTGGCTCTGTTCGCGCAACGATGCCATCGGCAATGTTGCTGTGATGGTCGCCAGTGTGGCAGTCTGGCTGACCGCCTCGGGATGGCCCGACCTGCTGGTGGCCGCGATCATGGCGGGCCTGTTCTTGCGTTCGGCGCAACTGATCCTGAAGCAGTCATGGCAGGAGTATCATGCGGAACAGGATATGGCAGCTCTCGCTGGCCAGGGTCGCTCGCTGTGAATTTCAACCGCTCCCGACGGCCTGCCTGATCAGAGTTGCAAAATCACGTGGTGGAGTTTCCCATTTGCAGGCTCTGTAGCGCCAGTAGTGTGGAGAACAGGAGAAGAGCGAGCCCCATTGTCCAGTCGATCCAGCGGCGGCCGCGCGAGGTCGCGTACAGATTGGAGAGGGCAAACCCGGCCAATGCCCAGGTGAAAAGGCATCCCGATATCACAGCGCTGAAGATCAAGACGAGCGTGAGGACTTGAATCTGACCACCGGCCGCCAGAAACACGCTCACCAGCACCCAGCCCTTTGGATTGAGCAGCTGAAACAGGGCCAGTCCCAGACTGGATCTCTGCACTGTCTTGCCGTCGGCGCGGGAATTGTGAGTGACCGAGCGCATCAGCGATATACCCAGCCAACCCAGATAGAGAGAGCCCAAAAGTCCGATAGCAGCACGAAAATACGGCACTCGCTGATCGATTGTGTCCAATCCGACATAGGCCGCCACGAACAGAACGAGGGACCCGGAAATGATTGCGATTATGGTTTTGAAGGCTTGAGCGATACCGCCTTGCATCGCAGCGGTCATGACAAAAACATTATTGGGGCCCGGTGTGATTGCGGCAACGACAAGCAGGCCGACCGCAGGGGCGAGTTCAATCATTCGACTGCAATTCAAGTGTGACCGGGTCGACGGCAACCGTCTCACCGGAACGCAGTGTCAACTCTGTCGGTCCAAGGTCTGATCGCCGGTGCTGTTCCCGCCAATTGGTGTCAGGCGCAATTGCGATGATCGGATGCGGGTCGCGGCTGTCGGCGAGATAGCTGGCCTGGCGGATCAGCCCGAGATCAACCGTCTCACCCACGCTCTTCAGTGCAAACAGGTCGCGGGCATAGGCCCAGAGGTTTGGATAGTCGGTCAGCCGTCGCAGGGAGCATTTGAACAAAATGGCGTAGATGGCGTCGAACCGAACCAGCGTCGGGAAAAGTCGCAGGTCGGTTTCCGTAACCACCGTCCCAAAGTAATAACGCGACGTGGCGAGATGCTGTTCAAGACTGTCCAGTGTATCAAACACATCTTTCACGGCCGCATCATAGGCGTTTTGTCCGGTTGCAAAGCCGGCACGATAGACCGCGTTGTTCAAGCCGCGATAGATAGTCTCGTTGGCCCGCTCGATTTCTCCCAGCAGGTCTGGTGGTCGAAGCAGGAAATCCAGACTATTGCCGGTATACCCCTGGTCCAGCAATGCCAACAAGTCGGCCGACTCATTTGAAATAATCCTGCTTTCAGCGCTGTCCCAAAGGACCGGCACAGTCACCCTGCCAGTGTGGGATGGATCATGAAGGGAGTAGACTTGGTGAAGATGGCGAAAGGCCTTGTCAGTTCCGGCAAGCTGCCACGACCGGCCACCATTCAGCGCATAGCCTTGCAGTCGCTTACCGAAAGCAAAATGTATGGGAATGCCAAGCTGTTTCAGGGCACAGAGCAAAACAACCCGGTGCGACCACGGACAGCTTCTTGAAGCGATCAGCATGAACCGATTTGGTTCGGCTGAAATCGCCGCAGTCAGGGCCTCTGGATTTTCAGCCAGAATGGTGCTTTGAGCACGCTGATAGGCGCCGTCGACAATGATCTGATCTTCGTCCGTCCATTTTCCGCCAATGAGCATACCCATGTCAGTCTCCGTATCCGTGTGATGCAAGAATAACGGGGTGCGACCAAAATATATGTTCTCAAATAAGATCAATATGGTCTAATATTGGTACCATGCACGATTTACCACTTTCACACTTGCGGGCGTTGGCTGCTGTCTATGAAACCGGAGGTATTCGACCGGCCGGACGTGAGCTGCGCGTCGCCCATTCCGCCATCAGTCGGCATCTGCGCGAGCTGGAAGCTCTTTTGGACACCCCTCTGTTTGAAGCAAACAGTCGGCGTGGGCAGCTGGCCTTCACCCCCCAGGGCAAAGCTCTGGGCAAGGCGGCCCTGGCGGCCTGCCGCGATCTGGAACTGGCCGTCACGTCCGTGCGCGAGGCGCATCGGGGCAACTCGCTGGTCGTCGCGACAACGGCGTCATTTGCAGTGCGGTGGCTTCTGCCTCGTTTGCACGAATTCCACGCTGCACATCCGCCTTACGAGGTTTCGGTGGTTGTCGATCAGCAGGTCAGATCGCCACTTGAACACGGTGCGGATCTCAACATTCGCATGGGGGGCAGGCCGTCCGAAGCAGGGGCGATCCCGTTGATGGATGACTGCCTGTTTCCGGTAGCAAGCCCGAACTATCTGAGAACGGCGAACGGGGAGGATGCCTTGTCCTGGTCGCTGCTGCATGACCGGGATCCCAACGCATCCTGGAGTAACTGGAAAGCTGTGCATGGTCCGGGGGAGCTGGACGTCCGCAAAGGCGCACGGTTCACCTCCTCGGATCTTGTTCTTCGAGCGGCTGAACAAGGCTTTGGCGTTGCTTTGGCAAGAGGCCGCCTGGCGGAGGATGCACTGCAAGCCGGCACATTGGTGCGGCTTTATGCTCCAGGCCACGTTTTGCTTAGGGACGCTTACTATATCATCACGAACAAACCGGAACCCTACCGATTGTGTGTCCGAAGTTTCGTTGAGTGGTTGAAGAAAACAGCAGCGCGGGAGTGCGACGCAACCAGCGACAAAAAGAGCCGGTAGGTCGGTCACATCGCAACGGGGACATCGTCCCGCATTGCCGCCATCGGTGACTTCTGCCGAGAACTGCCGCCTTGAGCCCATTACTACCGGATGCTGCGCTCGAAATGAATGATGGCTAATGAGAGACGCTACTTGCCGTGATTGCTACCTTGCGCAATCGTCTTCGACTAGACTCGGACATAGGATCAGCCAAACGCATCTCCAATATGGACAAGAATTCATTCATTTCGCTTGGCAGCAAGTTTGCGGCTGTGATTTCAGCATACCTTGGAAGTTGATTGATTGCTGCGGTGCGAAGTCTCGAAAAGAGTTCGCTGCTTGCGACTTGAGTATATTTTGGCAGAGATTTGAGGGACACAAGGATCTCGACGGCTTGGTCTTTTGCGATAACAGATCCGTTGTCTGCGGCCTTGAGCACCAAATTCAGCCGATCTGCTACACTATCGGGAGAGACAGTGCAAATCTTTGCCAAAGCCTTGAGCGCCCCCCAAACAATGCGATTATCTCTGCTGTCAATACCATCAAAAAAGACATCTGTGTGTGGCACAATCAATTCGGGTCGGCGTGCTCCCACTTCGTAAAGAACTTTGATTGCATCTTTTCTGAGGGTCTTTGTGCCAGTTTCCAGAATGTCCACGACAAAAGCAACGGCGGTTTGATCGTCGCTTTGACACAATGCTTCAGCCAGTTCGATATTTGCGGATTCATCGGTGTGGCCTAACGAGCTAGCAAGTTGTGCAGCGATGTTCTCTATAGTCATCGTGTCTGTGACATCCATCTTTCGAGATTTGGCATACCCTGTGCGAATTCCTTATCCGACGAAATGTGGATCGGTGTTAGAGGGTTTCCGCATAGTTTTACAACACGGTGGTGCGGCTCGTGCAGCTCTATGCAGAACGTCACGGACCATTGATGCAGCATTTCAGCGCCACAAACCAGACGCGCAAATCAACTCTGCGAACGGCCGCAAAGTCCCGCATTGTTGCAATGCGTGCGGTACGCTGTTGAGGTCAGGAATGAGCCCGAATAGCTATACGATGCTCGAAACACGAATGGCAGCTTTGGGGATTAGGATAAGCTCCGTGACAGCGCCACTTCAAAATGGATTAGTGCAAAATGGAAGGCAATCGATTCCACTTCCCTCTGCTACCATGTATGCTTTGCCATCAATCTCGACGCCCAGGAAAGAAGCGGCATTCCACCACTTTCCAACACCGCCTCCTTTACGCGCTGCGTCGCAGTTTTTTCCTAAATAGAGAATGGTCCCATCTTCCAGCGTAACGACGGCTCCGTGTTCATTGCATTTTATCTCTTCGCCGGCGTGAGCATTGGTAACAACAATGAGGGTGAGCATAAGTATGAATTTTAGCATGCTTGTATTTCCCGGCTAGCAATGATGGGTGCTACGATAGGTTAGATAATCTGTGAGGGAATCTCCGGAGTTACCGTATCTTGCATTTCGGGGATCACTGCTTTGATCCGGCGTCAGAGTGCAAAACCGTCAAGATCACCGTATGCGAGCAACTGAGCCTCACGCTTTGACGCTTCAATCCACGCTGATAAACTCAATTGTATTCAAAATTTTCAAACCAGCGGACAGGTGCCTACTCCTGGCATATCCACAGTTCAACCTGTGAACGAAATGGATGCACTTCTCCTTTGATATTTTCGAATGTGCCTGTCGCAAGCCCATAACCCCTTATTGTAGATGTAGTTCCACCGAACATGTAGCCGCGAAAATACTTCACTTCGCCTTGGATGGATGTCCACTTGGCAAGCTGTTCACCGTTCTCATCTAACGATTTCATTGCAAACGAGCCCGACAAGCGCACTTCTCCAGAATCTTGGATTGCCAGCGAAAGTTCTCCCGTCGCATCACCAACACTGGTTCCATTGCCTTCAACGATTGTAATCAATCCTTCGTTGTCGGAACCTTTTAGGATACCGTATACTGAAGCTCCTCCTGGAGTATAGTTAGCTACTATCGTTCTGTTTGCTAAATCATACTGAGTGAAGTTTTGGAAGCTAATGTGAGCTTCAATGTCACCGCTACTTATCGGAAAAGAGCCATTTCCATCAACGGTGAAACCGGTAGCAGTTGCAAAGTCAAACTCCGAGTACTGTTCAAGATTTTGATCTTCCAATACATAATGGAAACCACGAATGCCGGATGCTCCACAATAATCACGTTCCGCATTACCTGAAATAGTAAACTCAGTTGGTAGATGTTTATTTCTTGTTGCCGGGATGTCATACTTTTTCCCTGCCCGAGTATCGCTAACCTGTTCAAATCCGATCATGTTTTCTGCACCCACGATGGTTGCAGTGTTTTCGTCGATACAAAAATCAGAAACTAGAACTGGTCCACCGTAGGGGTCATATTGCATCCAGGCCAGTACGTTAGTTGTTGTGCATTCAGCTATTCGGATATCTCTAAATGGATCGTTGGCGATAGGAGTGGTGACTGATATCCGGCCGTCTGAACTATTGATTAAAGAACTTGATTGTGTTTGCTCGACGGTGGGAGATAACGCCTTCTGCGATTTCTCCTCTTCGCTGGCAACCTTGGCTTCCACTGCTTCAGTCAACTGAAATAGATGATTAATCCCACCGTGATTAAGTACTCCGGTCACATCGCGGTTATTATCTCGCTGAAACGCCGCTGTTGCATCGCGCATTTTCTGTGAAAGAACCCCGTCGATCTGACCGACATCGTAGCCTAACTGATTAAGGCGTTTCTGAACATCAACGATTGATACAGTTCGTTGGGCCCTTGTACCTTCTGGTGTCGCTGTTTTCTGACGTTGGCGCTGGGACGTTTCTTCCTGTCCAATAGCCTTAGAAGTGCCAGGGTTGGGGCTTGTCGCCACCATTAAAGCATTAACATCCGCTTCTGAAAGTATGCCGGTCTGAGGCACTTGGCGCGCAGCCTGGAATGCGCTGATGGCAGAGCGTGTCCGCCTACCGATGGCACCATCTGGCCGTCCAGCATTATATCCAAGTGTGTTCAGACGAGTCTGAAAGTCCCGGATTTGATCTCGGGAATATGGTGGTTGCCGGGATGCTTGAGGTTGCGCAGATGTTGATCCACCCGCAGTTAAAATTAGCTGTCTGTTCCGCGACAGGAAAAAACCATCACCGGTTTTGTTGCGGCATGTGAATCCCGATTTTTCAGAGATACAGGATATGTCCCCGAAGCTTCCTGAAACGCCATATTGAGCAATATCGGAATAATCCACTTTTTTGGGCCCGCCGGGCCATGTATCACACGACATCTTTGCAGGGCCGGAACCTTCAATTTCAAAGTCATGTCCCCAAACGCCATTACATGATCCCGGCTTGGGAGTCGCAAGGGGACCGCTACGGGACACAATTGTGCAAGAAAGCCCACCGCCGCCACTTACATAGCCATTGCAGTGTATGTTCCCCGACGGGGTCATGAATCCAAATCCGTCAGCCTTGGCGTTGAATGTGCTGATCAGAAAAACGAATAGAAATATGCGAAACACAATATGCCCCCACAGCATTGAGTAAACCGTTGGAATTTCACTGTTATATCGCTTTTTTTCTTTCAGGCAAAGGAACCAAGGCGACGGCAGCTGGATTGGGGACGCAGGGGGAATTGGTGCGCTACTTGTACTGTTTCATACCAGCAACGGCACCGTCATCGGAGGGACACCGAAGTAAGAGGTGAGGCGGAACGCGGGGATGATTGCGTTGCATTCGGAATGGCAGGATGGAGCCAAATTTCAGATTTTCTGCACTATAGCGAAGGTTAGCGAGGTAAATTGCGAATTGGTGAGACGTCATCCTCGAAAGGTACATGGCGTCGCCGAAATGTTGTGTCCTGGACGTATTCCGGTTTGCTGATCCGGTCCATTCGAAAATGACGGAAGTCTTTGCGCGCGGGGTCCCAGGCCACCAAATACCATAGTGGTGGCAAGATCAGCATTGCCTGCGGCTCAACAATTCGGCTGGTTACGGCCCGTTTGGCGTCACTGTACTGAAAACGCAGGTGTAGCCGTTCGAGAAAAGCTGTCTCAAATGCGGGCAGCAGCTCGGAGTCCATCACTCCCATATCGGATATGTCTACCTGCGGCGCGAGTTTCCCAACGTACAAGCAATCCAGAAACCGGCGCAAATCCCGGACTTTATCTGCCGGTAGGGCTTTCTCGATTTTGGCGAGCCCGGCATCTGCGAGGCCCGAAAAGGGCAGATTCCCAGCGGCACGCATCGATGCAACGCTGATGAGAAGCGCAAAGATCTCGTCGACAGAAAGCCGCGCTGAAGTTTGAACCGATTGCGGATCAAGTTGCAGACCACCCCCGCGACCAGGCTCCGAATGAATGACGAAGCCCTCATCGCGCAGCGCGCTGATGTCACGCAATACGGTGCGCCTGGAAGCGCCGACTTCGTTCGCAAGGTCAGCGACTGTCGCAGTCCCGGTGCGGCGAAGGCTACGCACGATGGCGTCATGTCGGAGGCGTACATTCATTTCGAAGGGTTACCATTTAATAGTGCCAGTATTTGGCACCATTAGGTTTTAGTCAACAGCTCTGCAATTCAGCAAGGCGGTTTTGAAACTGCGACACGCATTTCGAAATACTAACGAGGAACCTCAATGATTAACCCAACCGATTTTCCCAAGCCCACCCTTATTTCAGTCAACGGTGTGGAACTTGAAGTCTTCGAAGCCGGACAACAAAATGCCGGAAACCCCATTGTCCTGTGTCACGGCTGGCCGGAACATGCATTTTCCTGGCGCTATCAGGTGCCCGTTCTTGTTGAAGCGGGCTACCATGTCATCGTTCCAAACCTGCGGGGGTATGGCAATTCATCGTGCCCGTCTGCGGTAACAGACTATGACATTGAACACTTGACGGGTGATCTCGTCGGTCTTCTCGATCACTACGGATATGACGACGCCACCTTTGTCGGTCATGATTGGGGTGCCATGGTCGTTTGGGGGCTGACCTTGTTGCATCCAAACCGTGTAAACAAGGTGATAAACCTGAGCGTGCCTTACCAGGAGCGCTGGGAAAAACCATGGATTGAGATGATGGAAGCCTTATTTGGCGGCGACTTTTATTTCGTGCATTTCAATCGACAGCCGGGTGTCGCAGACGCCGTGTTCGAAGAAAATACATTTCAGTTTCTTCGCAACATGTACCGCAAGAACCAACCCGCCGTAGAGCCTGCGCCCGGTATGATGTTGATCAATCTCGCCAAGGACGAAACACCGCTGGGTGATCCAGTCATGAGCGACAGCGACCTGGCCGTATTCGTCTCCGCGTTCGAAAAATCAGGGTTCACGGGCAGCGTGAACTGGTACAGAAACCTTGATCGGAACTGGCACTTGTTGGCGGACGTGAACCCAATCATCCAACAGCCCGCACTCATGATCTATGGCAACAAAGATGCCGTCGCGAAGTCTGAAAATCTGGTAGATTTTGTACCCAATGTGGAAGTGGTCAATCTGGATTGCGGTCATTGGATCCAGCAAGAAAAGCCGCAAGAAACAAACCAGGCAATTTTGAATTGGCTGAAATCGCAGGCAGCCATCTAGTCTCGAAAGTGTTTCAAAGCCATTCAACCTGCTACGAAGGTTTGCATCAGGGAGCCTTGTCAAAGACGTGACACGACCGGCGAAAGATTTGCTGAGGGAGACCGTCGATAAGCATCTGGCGAATGTGGGTGTCACGACGACAAGGCGTTGCGGGCAGATAGCATTGTGTGTTGCGAAGTCTTTGGCGTGTGAATGAGCCAGGTGACCCCGCAGCTAGACGTCCATCAAGGCTATGTTATCATTCGACAACCGTACAAATTGACGAAACAAAGAGCACCTGATCGAACTTGGTCAGGCTGCCAACTTGCCTTGGTAAACGGGACGATTTCGCAATGACAGACAGCAACCGCATCGTCCTCTCCAGTGACCACACTGCCTTAAAACTCCGACAGGCCATTGCCGAACATGTGGCTGGGCAGGGCTGGGTGGTGGTCGATATCGGACCGACGACGCCGGAGAGCACACACTATCCTGAGCACGGCGAAGCAGCAGCGCGGCTCGTTGCCTCGCGCGATAGCCGTTTTGGCATAATCTTGTGCGGCACCGGGCAGGGCATCATGATGGCGGCGAACAAGGTGAGGGGTATCCGTTGCGGCGTCTGCGCCGACACATTCTCGGCTCGGATGATCCGCCAGCACAACGATGCAAACATGCTTGCGATTGGCGCACGCGTGGTGGGCGAAGGGCTGGCGCTCGATATCGTGGATGCATTCCTGACCGCTCGTTTTGAGGGTGGCCGGCATGCGACGCGGGTCAAAATGATTGAAACGCTGGAAGGATAGCTCGGTCTTTGCCGGCTCCTGAATCGAATGGTCGAAAAAGAAGGTGTATTTCCAATTGGTTACGCACTATGCGCATTATGTACGGTGCGACGAGAACCGCGCATTCCATCTTGAGCAGCGACGCTCATCGCGCGCGTCATAGGCTTGCAAAGCCGATGCCGGTGTCATGTCGAATTGGCTCTCGCTGTCCTCCCCAATTGCTGTGAGGCGCATTGAATACCAGGCTGTGATGCCGCCGCGAGGAGGCGCGTCAAAAAGCGGAAATACCGGGTCACCTCCAACGCTGCCCAACCAGGCATTTGCAAGGGAAGGGGCCAGCACCATCGCGCGGGCAAGACTGACCGCATCAACGCACCCCGTCGCGATGGCGTCGATGGCTTGATCGCGCGTCACAAAACCTCCCGAAGTCACAATGGGAACCGTCGTCAGCTCTTTTGCCTGCCGGGCGAAATCTATGAAATATGGCCCGGATGATGATCTGCTGTCGGAGCTCGATGCTGCGCCGGGAAAATACGTTCCACCGCTGACATCGATGATATCGATGGAAGTTTGATCAAGAAGGCGAACCATTTCCAGCGCATCGTCTTCGGTAAGTCCGCCGACGAGCTTGTCTGTCGAATTGATTTTAATGCCGACCGGGAAGGCTGAACCAACGGCTAATCGAACCTCGCCGATCACTTCCTGAATGATGCGGAAGCGCCCCGCGATTGAGCCGCCATATGCGTCTGTCCTGTGATTGAAGAGAGGCGACAGAAACTGGCTGAACAGGAAACCATGGCCAGCGTGGATTTGGACGCCGGCAAACCCCGCATCTTGCGCGCGTTTCGCGGCCCGTGCGTACATGGCAGGCAATTCGCGTATGTCATCAAGCGACATTCCCTCGCATTTGAGCCCTTTAATATCCAGTGCAGACGGCCCTTTGGGCTGACTGACGGGCAAATACGAGAGAGCGCCGGCATGTCCAAGCTGCGGCCAGATATGCGCACCGTTGGTCGACCCGCGTTCTGCCAGAGCCTTCAAGGCTCGCATATCGGCGTCCGGCGCCAGGACAAGATTTCCGGGTTTCTCGGGATAGTGTGGGGTCGATTGAACTTCTCCAATCAGCGATAGCGCAGTGCCGCCTTCCGCCCACCGTTCGTAGAGCCTCATTTGCGCTGTTGTGGGATTGCCTTCACCGTCTCCCAGGGAGTCGGACATCGCAGACTTTATCAGTCTGTTTTTGAGACTTACGCCACACGGCAATTCCAATGGACGTCCCAGCACATCAATCGAACTTTGGGTATGTCGGGTCATTTTCCAACTCCATCGAAACATATCGATATTGCGGTTTTCTTAGGCAAGCGAACCGATGTCTGGTTAGCGTTGTTGAGACGTCAGGGCTTGAGCAATTCTTCTTGGACGGCATCAAGGAACGAGCGGATATTTTCTTCGTTTCGTCGATAAAAGGTCCACTGACCATGGCGTTCAGACACCACAAATCCCGCCTGCTTCAGGAGCCCCATGTAGTTCGAGATCGTGGACTGGGATAACTTCGCCTTTTCCTGAATATAGGCGACACAGACACCCTCCAAATCAGCATGCTCGGGCAGCGCAGGAGGAAAGTTCGATCTGTCTTTGAGCCATTCTAGAATCTTCCGGCGAACAGGATTGTTTAAAGCTGATATCGAATTTTCTATGTCCATAAATCGAAATATCTCGATATTTAGTTTAAAAGTCAAATTCGTTCGAAGAACTTTCAGTTCGAACGGTCCTATGATTTATTCGTCAGCAGACTTTTTTCGGATGATGACGGTCGGCGGGTTTTGCCGCGCAAGAGTAAGTTTTCGGGCAAGACCCTGCCCAAAATATTGTGATATGAAATTTGTGACCTGAACGTTGCGCGTCCAAGACGTGGCGTTCGGTCAGGTTGGCAATAGGCGTTGTCTTGCACCTTGGTATACTTGCCGAACGTGAGGGTGCGGCACATTCGGGATCAGACTGAAAGATAGAAAGTTAGGCTATGGATCCGTTAATGAGCGGCCCGATGCTATTTGCGGCGGACTATGTACCCGTTCGTGACATCGGTCGCTACGGTGTCCTGATATTCATCATCTATTTTACCGGCATAATCGTTATGATTCCCATAGCGGCACGCTGGTGTGAAAATGTAGACGATAAGTCATCAAACTTAAGCCAGTTTCTCTCGAAATTTGTTTCACTTGTTCGGAATAATTACGGGACGATTTTCTTTATTTGTATTCTCTGGCCACTCACGCCGGTTTACTTCTGGCTGTTCAGCAAGTTCTCTTTCTTTGAGGTGTTTTATTTTGTTGGTGCACTCACTCTTGGGTTTGTCGCCGTTGATGCGGCTCGTCGCGATTTTCTGCTACGCTGCCAGGGCTTCGCGGGCTTGCCGCAAGACGTGAGCCAGCTTGTGAAATTCTTCGGCGTGGGCTGAGGTGGGCCGCCAGGCCAGGATGACACGACGTGGACGGGCGTTTCTGATTGGCAACAGCAAGACATCATACCCGGCGCCGAAGCCCGCATCGATGGCCATTTGCGGCAGCAAAGTAATGCCGAGCCCTTCCTCCACCATCGAGACCAGCGTATTGAGGCTCGTGGCCGCAAAGCTTTCGCTATGTTGCACATCGACCTCGGGGAAGGCCGACAGGGCGTGGCGTTGCAGGCAATGACCTCGTTCCAGCAGCAGCAATTGCTGGTCCCGAATGTTCTGTCCGCCAACCCATTCAAGCGACCCGAGGGCATGATTTTTCGGCGCGGCGACCTGATAGTTGTCTTCAAACAGCAGTTCGGATTCAACTTGGCCGATCTCGAACGGCTGTGCGATCAGGATCGCATCAAGTTCACCTGTATGAAGTTTCGGCAGGAGTTGTTCAGTGAGTTCTTCCCGTAAATACAGACGCAGATCCGGAATTTCCTGACGCAGCAGGCGCAGGGCTTTGGGTAATATGAAGGGACCGATCGTGGGGATTGTTCCCAGCCTGAGTGTTTGGCTGAACAGATCCGTCGAACGCCGGGCCCAGTCCGAGATATCCTTTACTTCAGCCAGCACCTTGCGGGCGCGTTCCGTGATTTCAGCCCCCTCCGGGGTCATGATCACTGAACGCTTTGTCCGTTCTGCGAGTGCCAGACCAAGCTCTTCCTCCAGCTCGCGCAGTCCCGCGCTCAGGGTCGGCTGGGTCACGTGACAGACATCGGCTGCACGGGAAAAATTGAGCTCATCCGCAAGAGCGACAAGGAACTTCATCTGCCTGAGTGTGATCACCGGACTGCCTTATAGAAATTTTCTATTATAATTATCTTTTTTATTGATTTCACAGATGTCAGGCAAGTGATTACTTCTGTTGCAGCACCCGGAAAAGTTGAAGGAACCTAGCATGGACAATACCCAGACCTGCGTCTCCTCCCTGGCGTTTCCTCGGCTGAATGAGCCTGCGCCCACCTTTAACGCGCTGACCACCGATGGTCAGAAATCGTCGTCTGATTTTCTCGGTAAGTGGCTGATCCTCTTTTCGCACCCGGCTGATTTTACACCAGTTTGTACCACCGAATTTATCGGCTTTGCGCGGCGAAAAGATGAATTTGAGGCTCTGAACTGCAATCTGCTGGGCCTGTCAATTGACAGCCACTATGCACATATCGCGTGGATGCGATCGATCAAGGAAGGCTTTGGCGTGGACATTCCGTTCCCGATCATCGCGGACCTGGACATGAAGGTGGCTCAGGCCTACGGCATGATCCAGCCCGGCGCATCGGACACGCAGGCTGTGCGCGCAACCTTCATTATTGATCCCGACGGCATTCTGCGCGCCATGCTTTATTACCCGATGACAGCCGGTCGTCAGATCGATGAATTTTTACGTCTGCTTGTCGCCCTGCAGACTGCAGACGAGAACCAGGTTGCCTTGCCAGAGAACTGGCGCAAAGGCGATCCGGTGATTGTGCCCACTCCGCAAACAGCTTCTGCCGCCAATGCCCGGATGGGAGAAGGATATGACACGGTCGACTGGTACTTTTCGACCCGGGCGCTTTAGGTAGGCAAATCGGTGGGTGGCCGGTGGTCCCGATCTCCTTCCCGGTGTTGCAACATACTGTTCCGATCAGGTCCCTGGCCGGGGTTGGTGACAAAGTCACCGACAGGCGGAAGTAAAAGAATTATGCCGGATATCGGTCGGACCACCTGACCGTCCGAACGAGGGCCTAGGACCGGAGAGTTTGGAATTCATAAGCAGTGGAGCGAATATCATGAACAGCTACCCAGTTGCCATGGATGTTGAACCGCGCGTTGAAGGCTTTTTCGACGAAGCGACCAACACCATTTCTTACGTCGTTCAAGACCCCGATTCCGATGCTTGCGCGGTTGTCGACAGCGTCATGGATCTGGACTATGCCGCCGGACGCATCACCCATGACAGTGCGGATGAGATCATCGCTTTCATCAAGCAGCACGGACTGAAACTCGAATGGATCATCGAGAGCCATGTCCATGCCGATCATCTTTCCGCTGCGCCGTACATTCAGGAAAAACTCGGTGGCAAGATCGGTATCGGCGCCAAGATCATGGTCGTTCAGGACACGTTCGGCAAAGTCTTCAACGAAGGGACAGAATTCCAGCGCGACGGATCCCAGTTCGATGCGCTGTTTGACGATGGCGATACGTACAAAGTCGGAGGCATGACCGCCTTTGCCATGTCAACGCCCGGTCATACCCCGGCCTGTATGGTGCATGTGTTCGGCAATGCCGGCTTCGTCGGTGATACGCTGTTCATGCCCGATGGCGGATCCGCCCGCGCAGACTTTCCCGGTGGTGATGCGGGAGAGCTCTACGATTCAATCCAGAAAGTGCTGAGCCTTCCCGATGCAATGCGGCTGTTCATTTGCCATGACTATGGGCCCGGTGGTCGACAGATTGCCTGGGAAACCACTGTTGGTGAAGAGAAGGCCGACAACATCCATGTGGGCGGTGCCAAATCCAAAGAGGAGTTCATCAAGTTCCGCACCGAACGCGATGCCCAGCTGGCCGTGCCCAAACTGATCATCCCATCGCTTCAAGTGAACATGCGCGCCGGTGAAGTGCCCACCGACAGGGATGGCAAGCCGATGCTGAAAGTACCGGTCAACGGCCTTTGAACAACAAGAAAGGGAGGATTATGGATATCAAGAAAATCTCCGAGGGCCTGTCTGTCAGTGGTCAGATCGCGCCGCAGGACATCAGCGAACTCAAGCAACGCGGCTTTCGGTCCATCATATGCAACCGTCCCGACGGGGAGGGAGCGGACCAGCCGAATTTCGAAGAAATACGCGCCGAAGCCGAAGCACAGGGGCTTGAAGCACAGTATCTGCCGGTGACGGCCGGGATGGTTACAGACGAAGATGCCCAGGCGTTTAGAACCACGCTGCGTGAATTGCCCGGTCCGGTCTTTGCCTATTGTCGTTCCGGAACCCGGTCGGCAACGCTCTGGGCGCTTGCCAAAGCCAAAACCAGGCCGTTGGCAGAAATTCTCGGAGCAACGAAATCCGCGGGCTACGACCTGAACGGTGTTGCCAGGCGCCTTGCCAATGGCGGCAGGACACCGACCGATACCGGCGATGCAAAATATGAAGTGGTCATTGTCGGCGCAGGGGCAGCTGGCGTTGCTGCGGCGTCAAGCCTGAAGTCCCGCAAGCCAGACCTTGAAATCGCGATCATCGATCCCGCAGATATCCATTATTATCAACCGGGCTGGACCATGGTTGGCGGCGGTATTTTCAAAGCGGAAGAAACGGCGAAAACCCTCGGTTCCCTCATTCCCAAAGGCGTGAAATGGATCAAGGCGGCGGTTGCCGCGTTTGAACCGAAGGACAATGCAATCATTCTGGATGGCTGCCGGGTCGTCAAATATGACCGGCTGGTGGTGTGTCCGGGTCTCAAACTGGACTGGCGCGGGGTTGAAGGACTGGAGGAAACGCTGGGCCGCAACGGTGTGACTTCGAATTACCGTTATGATCTGGCGCCCTACACATGGCAGCTCGTGCGAGAAATGAAACAGGGCAGGGCGCTGTTCACGCAGCCCCCCATGCCTATCAAATGCGCTGGTGCACCACAAAAGGCGATGTACCTGTCCGGCGATGCATGGCACCGCCGTGGCGTGCTGAAGGACATCGACATTCAGTTCCATAATGCGGGCGGCGTGCTGTTTGGTGTCAAGGATTACGTGCCTGCGCTTGAAGCCTATGTGAAAAAGTACGATGCGAGCCTCAACTTCTTTCACAATCTCATCGCGGTTGACGGCAGTGCCAAGACGGCGACCTTTGCGGTGAAGAAACCGGATCAAGAGGCGAGGGAGGAGACGGTCGACTTCGACATGATGCATGTTTGCCCGCCGCAGATCGCGCCGGACTTCATCCGGGTTTCGCCTTTGGCTGACGCTGGCGGCTGGGTCGATGTGGATCAGGCCACGCTGCGCCACAAGACCCATGACAATATCTGGAGCCTCGGCGACGTCATGAATGCACCCAATGCCAAAACCGCTGCGGCTGCCCGCAAGCAGGCCCCGGTGGTTGCGGAGAACATCATTGCCGACATGGCAGGCCGCTCGCCGGTGGCCCAGTATGACGGGTATGGATCCTGTCCACTGACGGTCGAGCGCGGCAAGATCGTATTGGCTGAGTTTGGCTATGGCGGGACACTCTTGCCCAGCTTCCCGGCCGCTTTGATCGACGGAACCAAGCCCAGTCGCGCCGCCTGGTTTCTAAAGGAAAAAATGCTGCCGCCCATCTATTGGAAAGCCATGCTGCGCGGCAAGGAGTGGTTGGCCAAACCCGAAAGACTGACCAGCAGCACTCAGTCCTGAAAATACAGAAAGATGCGCGGACCTTTTGGCGGGGTTCGCGCATGGATACGAAAGACACGATCATGACCCACCGCCTGGACCGAATACTGCCAATTCTCACCTGGGTGCGGACCTATGATCGCCAGACGCTGACCAACGATCTGGTAGCCGCCGTCATTGTCACGATCATGCTTATCCCTCAATCACTGGCTTACGCGCTGCTTGCCGGTCTGCCTGCTGAAGCGGGGCTCTATGCCTCGATCGTTCCTATCCTGCTCTATTCGGTATTCGGCACCAGCAGCGTTTTGGCAGTGGGACCGGTGGCCATTGTGTCGCTGATGACGGCGACCACGATTGCTGAGATTGCCCGGCAGGGCACGATGGGATACGCCACGGCGGCCCTGAGCCTGGCCTTTCTTTCCGGTGCGATCCTGCTGGTTATGGGGATGTTTCGCCTCGGTTTCCTTGCCAATTTCCTGTCCCACCCGGTCATTGCCGGTTTCATTACCGCCTCGGGGATATTGATTGCCTTCAATCAGGTGAAGCATCTGTTGGGGATCGAGGCACAGGGGCACGGACTGGTTGAACTGTTGGGCTCACTGGTGGCGCAACTCGAGGCGTTCAATCCCGCGACCCTGATTATCGGCATGAGTGCGCTGGCGTTTCTTTTCTGGGTCAAAATGGGCATGAAACAGTCCCTGACGTCTATAGGAATGTCAAAGGGCCTGGCGAACATCCTCACCAAAGCCGGTCCGGTCATGGCGGTGGCTGGCTCCACCTTGGCGGTGTGGTATTTCAATCTCGCAGAACACGCTGTCGCGATTGTCGGTCCGGTTCCCCAGAAACTGCCACCGTTCACTCTTCCGTCTTTTTCCATGGATCTGATCAGTGATCTGGCATTACCGGCGTTGCTCATTTCGATCATTGGTTTTGTGGAATCGATCTCGGTCGCACAGACGCTGGCTGCGAAGAAAGCGCAGCGGATCGATCCCGATCAGGAGTTGATTGGTCTGGGTGCAGCCAATATCGGGGCGGCTTTTTCCGGTGGCTATCCGGTGACCGGTGGTTTTGCCCGGTCCGTGGTGAATTTCGATGCCGGAGCCCAGACGCCTGCCGCCGGTGCGTTTACCGCAATCGGATTGGCAACTGCCGCTCTCGCACTGACGCCGCTGATCTATTTTCTGCCAACCGCGACGCTGGCGGCAACGATCATCGTTGCGGTGCTTGGCCTCATCGACTTTTCCATTCTCAAACGGACGTGGGTCTATGCGAAAGCCGATTTTCTGGCTGTTGTCACAACGATCGTCGTCACGTTAGGATTTGGTGTGGAAGCCGGTGTTTCTGCCGGGGTGATCCTGTCCATCGTGCTGCACCTTTACAAAACCTCCCGTCCACATATCGCCGAAATAGGGCTGGTTCGGGGAACGCAGCATTTCCGCAACGTTCTCCGTCATGACGTGCAAACAGATCCGCAAACACTGATGCTTCGCGTCGATGAAAGCCTTTATTTCGTCAATGCCCGCTTTCTGGAGAACCTCCTCCAGGACCGGGTCACAAATGGCAGCGACATCCACACTGTCGTCCTGATGTTCTCCGCCGTCAACGAGGTCGATTTTTCAGCCCTTGAGAGCCTGGAAGCCATCAATCAGCGTCTGAAGCTGCTTGGTGTCAGCCTGCATTTGTCGGAGGTCAAAGGTCCGGTGATGGATCGGCTGAAACGGAGCCACTTGTTGACGCATCTGAACGGATCAATTCACCTGACCAACTACGATGCATGGCAGTGCGTGAGGAAACAGCAGGCTCTGCCGACCGCCGCAGAATGAGTGAGAACTGAGCCAGTCAGTCCCTGACGAATTCCTGCAGGCTTTCGCGAAACTTTTCCAGAAATTCGATCATGATCAGCGAAGGATCCTTGTGCGTGGGGCGCACCAGGGAAAGGCGGTGATAAAGAGCGGGATTGAACGGTTTGAATTCAACACCACGCCCACAATAGCCCACAGCGTCGAGCTCGCTGACAATAGATACGCCAAGGCCCTTGGCAACAAACTCACAAGCCGCCGTGAACTGCCGAACTTCGATGAAGGAGTTCATCGTTGTGCCATGGGCCTGCATGATCTCGTGGAGATCCCGGTAAAACTGACTGTCCCGCCGGGTATGGATCAGTTTCTGTCCCTCAAGGTCGGCGACTTCGATTGTTGACTTATTGCCAAAGGGATGGCCGGAGGGGAAGATGCAGACACAGCGGAGTTCAATTGTCTCGCTATGGACAGCCGGATGCCCTTCGAAGCCGTCCGTGATACCCAGATCATATTGTTCGCCAACCATCCATTCCAGTATGCGCTCGGGACGGTCAGGTTCTATCGTCACGGTAATGCCGGGCCGCTCGCCGAGAAATTCATCCAACACACCGGGCAAATGACTGGTGGCGAACCCCGGCAAGCAGGCAATTTTCAGATGTCCGGCCTTGCGCTCCGTCAGATTGCGGCTCAATTCGCCGATATGGTCCAGTCTATCCAGAAGTCGTTCGATATCCGGAAGAAGGAAACGCACTTCCTGCGTCGGCACCAGACCGCCGTCCCGGCGCTGAAACAATCTGAACCCCAATTGGTTCGACAAATCCGACAGGAGGCGGCTGACGGCCGGCTGCGAGATTCCCAGCTCTTCTGCAGCGCGGGTCATCGAGCCGTTTTCGGCAACTCTGCTGAGCGCCTCAAGCTGGCGCATTCTCAATCGCATATGATTTCGTCCCGGATTGGTCGTGAAATTCGATATAATATAATGTTATGCAAGATTAAAACAAAATCGTTGTGAGTTATGTTATTTTTATGTAGCAATTCAGGGGTATGAGAATTGCGCACCCTCGCACTCGAGGGCCAATCAATTGTCTTCGGAGGAATGTAGTCATGAAGAAGAGTATTTTCGGCGCCTTATTAGCCGGGTCAATGTTGTTATCACCTGGAATTGCGCTGGCAGAAACCGAGGTTCAGTTCTGGCACGCCTTTACGGGCCGTCTGGGCGATCTGGTTGCTGAGCAAGTTGACACATTCAACAAGAGCCAGGACGACTATAAAATTGTCGCGTCCCATAAAGGCAATTACTCAGAAACGCTGAATGCCGGCATTGCCGCCTTTCGCGCCAAGGAACAGCCTCACATCCTGATGGTATTCGAGGTTGGCACCGCCACCATGATGTCTGCAAAAGGGGCGATCAAGCCGGTCTATGAGGTCATGAGCGAAGTCGGAGCGACCTTCGATCCAGAGGCCTTTATCGGATCCGTCAAAGGCTATTACACAACGACCGACGGCCAGATGCTGTCGCTGCCGTTCAACTCCTCAACGCCGGTATTGTGGGTCAACAAGGATGCACTGAAAGCGGCGGGTGTGGATCCCGAGGTGGATCTTTCTACCTGGGAAAAAGTAGGGGAAGTGCTTGATAAATTGAAAGAATCAGGCAGCACATGTCCCCTGACAACTGCGTGGCAGAGCTGGGTTCATCTGGAAAACCTCTCCGCCTATCACAACACGCCCTTTGCTTCCAAGGACAATGGTTTTGCCGGTCTAGACACGGAGCTGTCTTTCAACGGTCCGCTACAGGTCAAGCACATCCAGACCATGGGTGACTGGGCCAAGGACGGCAAGTTTATCTATGCCGGTCGCCGCAATGAAGGCGGAGCCAATTTCCGTGCTGGCGAATGTGCTTTGTTTACCGAAAGCTCTGCCGGTTATGCAGGCATCAAGGCTGAAGCCAAATTCGACTTTGCCGTGCGGCCGCTCCCTTATTGGGAAGGAACCGAAGGCGCTCCGCAAAACACGATCATCGGCGGTGCATCGCTATGGGTGATGACCGGTCACGAAGCAGAGGAATATAAGGGCGTTGCAGAATTTCTGAACTTCCTTTCCTCCGCCGACATTCAGGCCAAATGGCATCAGGACACCGGGTACCTGCCAATCACTAGCGCAGCCGGTGACAAGACAAAGGCCGATGGCTTCTATACCGAGAACCCGGGCACCGACATTGCCGTGATCCAGATGACGGCAAATGAACCGACTGCAAACTCCAAGGGTCTTCGCCTCGGCTCATTTGACCAGATCCGCGGCATTATCGATGAAGAGCTGGAAGCAGTATGGTCCGGCGACAAAGACGCGCAAACCGCTATGGACAGCGCCGTCGAGCGGGGTAACAAACTGCTCCGCCGGTTCGAACAGGCCAACTAGAGCAGTTCCAGCGATTTTTGAATCGCGAAAAATGCTCCAGGTCTTTGTTTTTAGACTGGAGCGGAATATTCTGATGGCGGCACCCTGTCGCCATCAGCACCTGGTCTTAACGCGGCGAAGTTGTGCTCATGGAAAAACGGGTAACGTTTAAAGGCTGGCTATTGCCGCTGGCTCTCATCTTTCCGCAAATACTCATTTCTGCGGTATTTTTCTTCTATCCGGCCGGCCAGGCTATCTGGCAATCTCTGTTCATTCCCGATCCCTTTGGATTGTCTTCCCAATTTGTGGGACTGGGCAATTTTGAATTTCTGCTCAGCGATGAGTACTACCGGGCATCTTTTATCACCACGGCGATTTTTTCCACGCTCGTGACGCTCGTATCCATGGTCCCGGCGCTGTTTCTGGCGGTGCTCGCCGACCGATTGATCAAGGGGGCGGGAACGTATCGTACCCTGTTGATCTGGCCCTACGCAGTGGCTCCAGCCATTGCAGGCGTGCTGTGGCTGTTCATGTTCAACACACGGGTTGGTGTCGTTTCCTGGTATCTTGGATTGCTGGGCTACGACTGGAACTATGTGCTCAACGAGACCCAGGCGATGGGGCTTGTGGTCGTGGCCTCTGCCTGGGGGCGGGTCAGTTACAATTTCCTGTTCTTCTTTGCAGCGCTTCAGTCTGTTCCCCGTTCGGTGATTGAGGCCGCGGCAATTGACGGTGCCCATTTCTGGCGGCGGTTTTTCACCATCGTGCTGCCACTCCTGTCACCAACCACGTTTTTCCTTCTGGTCGTCAACATTGTTTACGCGTTCTTTGAAACGTTCGGCGTCATTCACACCATCACAGCCGGTGGGCCGCAGCAGGCAACCAGCATTCTGGTCTACAAGGTCTATTCAGACGGGTTTGTCTCCCAGGACCTGGGATCCTCCGCAGCCCAGTCCGTCATCCTGTTGCTGATCGTTGGTGCGCTCACGGTCGCTCAATTCAAGTTCGTTGAAAAACGGGTGCATTACTGATGGCGAAATATGCGAACGATCCGGCACCGGGGATGGTCGAGAAGTCAGGCGGTTCGCTTTGGATGACCCACGTTCTGATGATCCTGGGCGTTCTGATTATCTTCTTCCCGATATGGCTGGCCTTCGTGGCATCAACCGTCACCCAACCCGACATTGTCAGCCCGCCAATGCCCTTGTGGCCGGGCGGACATTTTCTGGAAAACTACAAGCGAGCATTGTTCGCCGGGGTCAATGTGCCCGTGACCACAATGCTTCTCAATTCCCTGGTCATGGCGCTGGGTATTGCCATCGGCAAAATCGCGATATCCCTGCTTTCTGCCTTTGCGATTGTGTATTTCCGCTTTCCTGGAAGAAACATGTTCTTCTGGTTGATCTTCATCACCCTGATGCTTCCGGTGGAGGTGCGGATCGTTCCCACATATGAAGTCATTGCCGGATTTGGCATGTTGAACAGTTATTCGGGATTGATTTTTCCGCTGATCGCCTCGGCGACCGCAACATTCCTGTTCCGACAGTTTTTCATGACCATCCCCGATGAACTTGCCGAAGCATCGCGCGTGGACGGAGCCAGTCCCATGCGGTTCTTTATCGATATTGTGGTGCCCATGAGCAGAACGAACATTGCGGCGTTGTTCGTCATTTTGTTCATCTATGGCTGGAACCAGTATCTGTGGCCGCTGCTGATTACGACGAAACCCGAAATGAATACCATCGTCATGGGCATCAAGCAGATGTTCCCGTCCGGCGATGATACCGCAGACTGGCCGGTGATCATGGCAGCATCCATTCTGGCGATGATTCCGCCCGTCATCGTGGTGGTATCGATGCAAAAATTGTTTATCCGCGGATTGGTGGACAGCGAGAAATAATATGGCGACCCTGGATCTGAAAAACGTCAAAAAACGCTTCGGGAATGTCGAAGTCATCCATGGTGTGAATGCGCATATCGAGGATGGCGAGTTCATCGTTATTGTTGGTCCTTCCGGATGTGGAAAATCGACCCTTTTACGCATGGTCGCCGGGCTGGAAACGATCAGCGAGGGCGATATCTCGATCAACGGGGGCGTCGTGAACGATATGGAGCCCATGGAACGGGATATCGCAATGGTGTTCCAGAACTATGCTCTGTATCCGCACATGTCGGTTCGGCAAAATATGGCCTATGGCCTCAAGATCGCCAAAACGCCAAAGCCTGAGATCGAGCAAAAAGTCAATGATGTAGCAAAACTTCTGCAACTGGAACCGTTTCTTGACCGGAAGCCGAAACAGTTGTCCGGCGGGCAGCGCCAACGGGTTGCGATGGGACGCGCCATCGTCAGAAAACCTGCTGTGTTTCTGTTCGATGAGCCGCTTTCCAATCTGGATGCCAAGCTCCGGGTTCAAATGCGGCTTGAGATCAAGCAGCTCCAGTCGAAACTGAATGTAACGTCGCTCTACGTCACACATGATCAGGTGGAAGCCATGACTATGGCGGATCGAATGATCGTCATGAACAACGGTGTTGCGGAGCAGATCGGAACACCGCTGGACGTCTATGAACGACCCCAGACCTTGTTTGCAGCACAATTTATCGGCAGCCCTGCAATGAATATTGTTGAGGGTGAACTCGCTGACGGCATGGTGACGTTGACCAACGGCGCACGCTTTCCCTCCAACAGCGATCACACTGGAAAAGCAAGCGTCGGCCTGCGCCCGGAACACCTTGTTGCTGCAGATGATGGACCTATCGAGGTTGATGTCGGCCTGGTTGAACCCCTTGGTGCCAATACACTGATGCATGGCACGCTAGCCGGTACGGATCACATATTTGCCGTCAGCGTGCCCGGCGTCCTGCCGGCATCGGGTTCGCCCTCCAGCGCGTCCTTTTCAATAGCACCGGAACATCTGCATCTGTTTGATACCGACAGTGGGCAACGGATCGAATAACAGTATCGCTCGGGATCAGGCCGCGATTTCCTCAGACAGCGCCGCAGTCAACGCATTGGCAATCAGCTGTGGGATGGATGGATGCAGCCCGAGGGGGTTCAGACGCAGTCCCTGGAAGTGGGCTTGCTCGAATGCCTTTGGCAAATCGTCCAGCACATGATCGCGCCTTGCAGCAAAGAAGGGAAGGCACGCTGCTTTCTTCCCTCCATCGCGGAGTATATCGGCCAGAAGCGGTGGCTCTTCGATAAATCCGACCCTGATTTCGCCAAATGCCATCAGCCGCTGAAGTGCTTTGGCAAATGTGCGCGTGTCACGAGCGGCATTGGTGCTGCGTCCGGAGCCGTGGGCGGCAATGATCAGACAGGTATCCGCCGCATCCCACTGCCGGCCGGCAAGAGCCAGCCTCAACAGTCCGGCGGCGAGCTGGGGCAGGGAGGGATCGACACCCAAAGGGGGTAAAATCCGAGCCGATGCGCCGCCAAGTCGTTGAGGAAGCGCTGTTTGGGTAAACCATCCGTCAGTCATGAATACAGGATAAATCAGCGGATCCGGACCGGCCTGCTCAAGCGCCGAGGCAAGCGCGCCGCGAGATGCCATGGTTGCACTCAAGAGTGTCTGCTCCGGCAACAAGGTCGCTACGCTATCACGGAGCAAACCCAGTTCTGCCTCGGCTACGTCCGGCTCCGAGGGTTGCCCGTGACTGACGAGGATAGCCGATCTTTTACAAAGCGTGCTAATGGCTCGTGCCCTCGGAGAAGGTGATCTTGTTCCAGACATTGTACTTTCCTGATGGCTTGCGCATGGGCAGTCGGCGCACTTCCTCCAGTGTTGCCGCATCATAGATGATCAGTGCCCCATCGTCTTCCCAGACCGATACGAGAGCGTGTTTTCCATCGCGTGTGAACTCGACATGTGCCACTGTTGCTTCTTGTTCGGGGCGTAGCGTCTTGACGATCTCCAGGCTTTGTTTGTCAATGACGTGCACAGCATCTTTGTTGGGGCCGAAGAACACGTCTGCCCAGACATAGGGCGAGTTTTCGTGGCTGCGCATGAAGAAGCCAGGACCCAGTGTCTTTATCCGCTTCACCGTCTTCCAGGTCTTCATGTCGATGACTGAAACCGTACCGTCCTTGAGATGAGGCGTGGCCATGACGGTCGTATCCCCATATTTCCACGTAATGCCGGAGCCCAGGTGCGGCATGCCGGGCAGGTCCAGATCGGCGATTTTCTGACCGATTACAAGATCAATCACCTGGCCGCCGTCGCCACTGCGCGATGCCCCCATGACGTATTCGTAGCTCTGATCGAAAAAGAAATCGTCCAGATAGTCAGGCGTGGATATCTTGCGGATCGGGAATGGTTTTGTATGACGCGCCGGCCCCTCGATCCGCCAATCATGAGCAAATCCGTAATGGGGTGGATTGGGGCCGTAAAAAACCTCCCAGATCTCAGGCACATCCTTGAGAGCCAGCACGAAGCTTTCGCGAGGCGGGGCCTGATAGACGGCTGAAATCCGGCTGGGTGTTCCGTCCTTGCCCTTGACTTCCTGAACCGCGGCAACGCTTAGATCATCGGTCGACAGGATTGTCAGCAAATTCGGCAGATAATTGGCCACTGCCAGCCATTTGCCGTCATGGCTTATCGCGATGTTGCGGCTGTTAAGACCGGCGCGAACCCGGCCGACCTGTTGCAGAGACCAGATGTCGTATTTCTGGACCCATCCGTCGCGTGACATGATGAATACGTAACGGCCACCCGGGCTGAATTTCGGACCGCCGTGAACCGCAAACGGCGTCTGGAAACGATCGAGGACGTCAAACGTGTCGCCGTCAAGAACGCTCACATGATGGTCACCGGTTTCCACCACCAGGGTGATGTTCATCGGGTCGGCATCGAACACCGGTTTATCGGCGGGATTGTATTCCGGGTCGAGCCAGAGAGTTTCGGTTATCTGGTCCGTGCTCCATTCAGGAACCTCCGTGAGCGGTTCTCGCAGGAAGGCCGCCAGCGTCGCAATTTCTTCGCTTGAATACTGTTCCTCAAATGCGGGCATCTGAGTTGCGACACGCCCGCTTGCAATGACCTTCTCAAGGTTCGGGCCGCGCATGCGCTTCAGCGTCTGCGGGATCAACGCCGGGCCGGTACCGCCGAGCCGATTGGGACCATGGCATTCGGCGCATGTTTCAGCATATATCGCCGCCGGGTCAGCTTTCGCAAATTCAGCGAACAGATGTCCGGAAGAAAGGATCAATACGCTAAAGAAAGCGATGGATCGGATCATGTTTCTTGCCTCTGAAGGGGGCTACGGTCAGGCGATCGGTATCACCAATCCCTATTTCATCATTGTTTAGGTAACAGGCCGGATCTTCCGCCCACGGATCGCCAGTCAGTTGCAGCGCCCTGATGCGCGTATTACCACCGCAGACTGCCTTGAATTGGCACGCGCCGCAGCGTCCCTTGAGCGGCCGCGGTCGACGTCTGAGCTGGGCAAGCATCGGATCATTACCTGTCCAAATCTCGGAGAAAGGCTGCTCCTTTACATCGCCAACGGTGTAGTCGGACCAGTAGGTGTCGGGGTGCACCTTGCCTTGCGTGTCGATATTGGCGACGCCCAGACCGGAAGAATTGCCGCCCCAGGCCTCCAGATGATCGCGCAGGTTTCTCAGTTTATCCGCGTCAAATCGGTCCGCGGCCCAGTTCATCAGATAGACCGCATCGGCATCATTGTTGCCGGTGACGATATCCAGAGCGCGGGCGCCATTGGCACTCTTCCAGGCGCGTTCGATCAACAGATCCATCGCTTCCCTGGTATGATCGTGCCGGGCATCCTCTCCCCGGTTCTTGTCGCCCCGACCGGCATAAACTAGGTGGGAGAGGTAGAATTTATCCACGCCTTCCGCGTCGCACAGCGCCAGAAGTTCCGGCAACTGGGCGGCATTATCCTGCGTCAAGGTGAACCGCAGCCCGACCTTGATACCGCGCTCCTTGCATGCACGTACGCCCCGGACCGCCTGATCGTAGGCTCCCTCGACGCCCCGGAACCAGTCGTTGGTTTCACCGATACCGTCGATGGATATACCGACATAGTCAAAACCGATCTCGGCCACACGGTCGGCGGCTTCACCGTGAATTTTCGTCCCGTTGGTTGACAGTGCCAGCATGCGCACCAAAGGTCGCGCACGGGCTGCGAGGTCAAAGAAGTCAAATCGATCAAGCGGTTCGCCGCCCGATAGAATGAGGGCGGGTATTCTGAAGTTGCCCAGATCGTCGAGCGTTGAGACAGCCTGCTCATGCGTGAGTTCGCCGGGAAAGGCGACATCGGCGGAAACAGTGTAGCAGTGACGGCATCGCAGATTGCAGCGTCGTGTCAGGTTCCAGATCACAACCGGTTTCACACCCGTTGTTCCGCGCCGGATGCGAACCGGACTGGGATGAACCAGCTGATGCATATATTCGGACAGGCGAAACATCTGATCAGGCTCCCGGAGAAATCCGCATCCCTGTCTTTTTCAGGATGTCGGTGGAATAAAGGATGTCGTGGCTGGTGCAGGCTGGCCCGAGAAGCTTTTCTATTTGCGCACGGAGCGCCTCAACTTCTTCGCTGCTCGTGCCGTGGATCATGGCAAAAAGATTGTAGGGCCAGTCGGGCAGAGACCGGGGGCGTTCATAGCAGTGAGAGACGAATTCAAGCGCCCCGACCTGCCGTCCCAGTGATCCGATTTTTTCATCGTCCACATCCCAGACCGACATGCCGTTGGCTGTCATGCCAAGAGCATAGTGGTTGGGCGCCAGGGCGATGCGACGGATGACGCCCGAGGCCTGCATATTTGTGAGGCGATCCAGAAGATCTGTTTCGTCAATCCCAAGTGCATCAGCAACCGCCACATAAGGCTCGGCGACCAATGGCAGGCCGCCCTGCGTGGCGGCAATTATTCGGCGGTCTGTTGCGTCCATGCTCATGCGGCTACCCTGAAGCGGATGAAGAATTCTTGCAGTTTCGGAAAACGGTGTACCCTGTGTCCGGTGTCCGCTTCGATGTCGTCAGCAACGTGGCTGATTTCCTGCACTGTCTCCGTCGCAAGCACGAACCACATGTTCAGCCGATGTGTGCGTTTATAATTGTGCGCCACCTCGATCCGCGCATTGACTTTTGTCACGACCGCCCCGAACTCTTCCTCCGGTATGGCCATCGCGCACAGGCAGAAAGCGCCTCCCAGAGCTTCTGCATCGAAAAACGGACCGAACCGAGTGATGATGCGGTCCGATTTCAAACGTTCCAGTCTTTCCAGGAGGTCGGTCTGTGTAATTCCCAGTTCGGAAGCGGTAGTGGCAAAGGGGGAGGGCCCAATGGGAAACCCTTCCTGGAGATGGTTGAGGATCAGCCTGTCGGTGGCATCGAGCTTCATGCTGCTTCCTCACTACGCACTTTGATCAGGGCCCCGGTCTGCTTGAAACAGCGCACAGAGAAAAGCGCCTTGTGGGGTACGGACTGTAGCTGGGGCAACTGGGCGATCCGTTCGAGTATACCAAGCGCCTCGGCGCGGCTGCGCGCATGGATCATGGTGTAAAGACGGTAGGGCCAGATGCCTTCGACCGGTTGGCGCTCATAACAGAGTGTCACGCCCTTTTGCGCAGCCAACAACGGACCGACCTCATCGATTTCCGACGGTGTCAGATCCCACACCACCATGGCGTTTGAGCGCCAACCCAGCGCCCGATGGCGAACAATCACGCCGCACCGTGAAACGATACCGGCTTCGATGAGCGCGCGGATACGGATCATCACGTCGTCTTCTGTGCGCCCGAGACTTTCTGCGATTGTCAAAAAGGGTTGGCTGGTCAGCGGCAATCCCTTTGTCAGTATTTGAAGGATTGTCCGATCTCCCTGTTCGCAGACTGAAAGGTCGACCGGTGTGGAACGGCTGATTGTTGATCCGGACTGCTTCATCGCGAATCCCAGATCGACATTGAACGGGCGGACAAGCCGGAGATCGAGAACGCGTAATCCTGAACGATGCTCGATCCGGCCGAGGGTTGCATCCACATGCGCCCGATCGGGACCGGTGGCAACAAACCACATGTTCCATTCATCTTCGCGCAAATAGGAATGATTGACGCCTTCCTCTGCACCGATGATGGCAGCAATCTCCTCAATGCGATCCTCCGGGGCAGCGAGGGCTGCCAGCGTGCTCGCCGATACGGTGTTTGGGGCACAGGTCGCACCGACACGGGTGACCCGGCCAAGACGGCATTGTGCATCGAGCCGGGTGATTACCTCTGCACCCGACAGCCCGAGCGATTGGCCGATCACGTCAAAGGGACGCGAAACAATCGGGAAATCCCGTTGCCAGTCGTCGAGAAGTGAAAGGGTCAGTCTATCCGTGACATTTTCCATGGCTCACAGCCCCGTACGGTGCGCGCGTGCAGTGAAGAAGATGCCGGAGGGGCTATCCGCTTCGATTTCCTGCAATTTTTCGAAGGTTTGCGTGTCGTAAATCATGACTTTGTTGGCGTCGCGCACGCTGACCCAAACCTCATGCCCTCTGGCCGTAAACTCCATATGCAGCACAGCTGGACCGGGATTGAATTCGTGAATGATTTTTTTACTCACCGTATCAATGACTTGAATGGTGTCGTTGAGAGGGTGAGCGAAATTCACCCAAACCTGACGTCCGTCCGGGCGGGCCATGGCAAAGACAGGCTGCCCATGCGTTTGAGTGCGACCGGTTTCCGTCAACGCATCGGCATCGACCCACAGAACCTCATGATGACCAACCGCCGGCAGCACAAATTCACGTCCCGCCAGTGCCCAGCCCTCAAGGTGGGGCATCTTGTAGACGGGCAGCTTCTGCTGCCCCCGGCCATAGCCGGGTAAAACGCGAACAGGTTTCGGTGTTTCCTCCCAAAGGTCGAGCGCAGTCATGCCGTCTTCACCGAACAGTCCGGTAATATAGGTCCGGCCATTTCCGGTGATCAGCGCGTCGTACGGATTGTCACCCATTCCCTGAATTTTCGTGATGGCAGGGGCTGCGCCGGACATGTCGGCTATCCAGGTTTCGCCGGTATCCCACATTGTGAAAACGAACCTGCGGCCAGGTGCATCGACAAGACCAATTGTCTTTGATTCCGTTGGAATGTCGGCAACCATTTCCAGCGTATCGGCGTCGAAAATCCGCACGCCACCAGGTTCATAGTTTGAAACAGCGACCAGTTTGCCATCGTCGGAGATCGCACCGCCAATCGAGTTCCCCGCTTGAATGACCCGCTTGGCGATTGTGCGGGTCACAATGTCAACTTTCGTCAAACCACCGTCACGCCCGAATATGTAGGCGAACCGTTCGTCAGGGCTGTAGACCAGAGATGCGTGACTGAGGTCACCCAGTCCCTCGATGCGCGCCAAAGTGGCCCGGTCTGATTGATCCACCAAAAGGACAGACCCGGTGGCCCGCTCGATGATGAGACCCAGATCTCCAGTTGCCGTGGGTTCTGCCTGTGCGGATGACATCAGGAGACCGGCAACAAAACCGATTATCAGAGATTTTGCGAACGCGTTCATTTTGCCTCCGGTTTCAATAGGTATTGCGCAATCCAGTCCGCCGTTTCGACAGAGATCAGAGGTCGCCAGGGAGGCATCGCCGTTCCCGGGATGCCGTCCAGGATCACCCCGGACAGACTGTCAACATCGTGATGGTCGAGATTTTGCGGACGCAGGTCCGGCCCCAGACCGCCTTTCAATGTGAGTCCGTGGCAACTACCGCAGTCCTGATGCACAAGGCGCTTCAAGACCTCGGGATCCGGGATCTCGCTTGCTTCACCAGCCTGGATCGCGCTGACCTGGGTCACACTGGCCAGGAGCAGGGCGATGGCAACCGACCTAGCCATGAGCGATGACCTGTTGAACATCACTGGCGATGGCGGATACAGGTTGGTCGGAATAGAGTGACACCACCTGACCGATGATGAAGAGAACCGGCGCTTCAAATTCGCTTTTACGAATATCCAGAGCAATGCGGTCCAGCCGCGAGACCAGTCTCCGCTCACTCGGTGTCGTCGCCTTTGCGACGGCCATTACCGGCGTTGAACCGGGGAGGTGTTCGGTCATCAGCCCCACGGCGATCTGACCGATATTGGCGACCCCCATGTAAATCACCAGCGTTGTGCTGGGATCCGCCAGTCTTTTCCAGTCCAGATCAAGCACCTTGTCTGCCTGTCGATGACCGGTTACATATTGAATGCCGGTTGCCAGGCCCCGATGAGTGAGAGGCACACCGGTTGAACAACTGGCGCCTTGTGCTGCCGTGATGCCCGGCGCGTATTCCACGGCAACGCCATGGCTCATGAGGACAGCGGCTTCTTCACTGCCGCGGCCGAAGATCATCGGGTCACCGCCCTTCAAACGCGCCACCGTATGACCCGCCAACCCTTCGCGAACCAGTATGTCGTTGATCCCCTCTTGAGTGACGGGGTGGCATTGCGGGGATTTTCCAACAAAGATCATGCGCGCGTCAGCGGGGGACATTGCCAATATCTCAGGACTGACCAGCTTGTCATAAACGACCACGTCGGCGGCGCTGAGCATGCGCACGGCACGCAATGTCATCAGTTCCGGATCGCCTGGACCAGCTCCAATGAGATAAACTATTCCGGTCATGAAAAATCTCGCTTCGCCATAAATTTCAGGGTGCCGGAGACAGTCAGGCGCTAGAGCCGGCGGGTTTGTGACAACGCAACATTTGCCTCACATGCCGTGCTTGAAACACATGAGGCGTACGATGGATTCATGATCGCCTTTGTCAGGAAAGTCAGCCTTGACCAAAGTCAAGCAGCGCTGCCGCTCAGCTGGAATATGGCAATTCGCTCATGGTTCTACGGTGACCATGCCGATCATATTCTGCGTTTCCCAGTGCGGTCCGCAGAGGTAGTCCTGATCGCCCGGCAGCAAGAAAGTGAACTCAAATGTTTCTTCCGGAAACAGCCGGTCGGATTCGGGTGTGTCTTTCACCACCACACTGTGGCTGGTGCGTTTGTCGACATTGACCCAGCGGACGGTCGTGCCAACAGGAACAGTAAGGTGGGCGGGACAGAATTTGTACTTGTACATCGTGACGACGGTTATGCCTTCTTCATCTGAAGATGGATGACCGAACAGCTCGACATAGCGCTTTTCCGCCTCGCCACAAATGGCGGCGGTCTTGTCGTCATTTGCGGATGCAGGCAGAACAGCCAGCAGGGAAAAGACAGCGACGGAAAGTCGGAACAACGTCGGATACATGCGGTTCTCCTCACCGTTTAAGCGGGCGGCCCGATTATGCAGACCGCCCTGCAATATTATTGTTTGGTCACGTTGATCGCTGCCGTGTCATCATCCAGTGCGAGGATGAGATCGAGCGACACATGGTGAAAACGTGCGGCGGTAAAGTCGTCGTGGATCGCAAAGCCGACGGTATAGTTCTTGCCGGCCTCCAGCGGGACATCACCCGGCGCTCCGGAATTCAGTGGACGCGAGAACACCACAGTCCAGACACCGGCCGACAGGTTCGCCTCGGCGGTCATTTCGCCATCGTTCTTGATACGGCGGTCGAGCAGATATCCGTTGCTGGAACTTCCATCGGCATAGACCCGCATCAGATCGAGGAAAGTGCCGTCGGCCAGGAGCTGATCGATCTCTTCAGGTGTCTTCAACTTGTCCCAGCCTCCTTGTGCTTTGCCGCGTCTGCCGCGGACCTCCACCTTGGTCCGGCTTTCAGTCAGATATTTGGTGATCGTTTCCTTGGCCTCCAACTGGCCTGCGACGTCTGCATTGGCGGCAATTGCCTCTGTACCTGGATCGAATGGCATGTAGCTGTTGTCGGCGTGGCAAGAGGCCCAACAGCCAACCTGCTCACCAAGTTCGATCGCCGTACCGGTGATCATCATGGCCACCTTGATCTGATTGTCGGGATCCATCTTGCCGCCATCGACAAATGGGGCGGGGTGGTGACCGTCATCAGGCCATTGCAGCCGCACATAGAGGGTATCTTCATCGTGGGTTGCTTGAACGGCGATGTCGATTGTGCCGCGTTTGCCAGGGATCGGAGTTGGCTCGACGTCGCCACCAGCCACGATCTTGTTGCCAATTGTCTCCAGTTCGGCAGCGTGGCAGGTCGAACAGGCGTCGCCGCCCTTGGTGAGCGGACGCGCACCGCCATGTGTCTTGCCGTTCTGTACCCATTCAAACGATGTCTGCCCTGGATAGAACAGTGTCAGATCGGCACTGGCGACAGAGGCCCAATCGACATTGGGTGCGACGGAACCGGCTGGGGTGGACGTCGCTGCCGGTGTGGCTTCAGAGTTCGTACTTTCTTCAGCTTCCGTGCCAGCTGCGGCCGCCTTGGCCTGTTCTTCGGCGACAGCGGTTTCAACCGCTGCTGCGATACGCGCCTGAATGGCCTCGTCTGCTTGCTTTTTCTCTGCTTTAACCGCCGCGGCCTCGTCAGCTTCCTTCTTGGTTATCATCGCGAGGCTATCGAGATATGCCTGCGGGATTTCCCGAACGAACGCCGGATTGGGCGTTTCCAGTTTCTCAAGATAGTCCTCGTCGGCGCGGTCTCTCAAATTCCGGTGTGCGATGCCCTTGTGGCAATCAATGCAGGTCTGGCCGGTTTCCATGGCATTCAGGTGCTGCTGGCGCGCACGGGGTTTCTGGAATTCGGGCATCATGGATTCAAAGCCGTGACAATTGCGGCATTCGCGCGAATCCGACGCCTTCATCCGCTCCCATTCATTCATGGCGAGGTGGATGCGTTTGGCTTCAAATTTTTCCTTGGTGGAGATGGTGCCGGTGAATTTTCCCCAAAGTTCCCGAGACGCCTTCACCTTCCGGATCATCTTGTGTGTCCAGTCCTTGGGCACGTGACAATCTGAACAAACAGCACCGACGCCGGAGCGATTCACGTCGTGGATGGTTCCCTTGTATTCCTGATAAACGAAATCATTCATCTCGTGGCAGGAGATGCAGAACTGTTCGGTATTGGTGGCTTCCATGGCGGTGTTGAAACCACCCCAGAACACAATGCCCGCAACAAAGATACCTGCGACGCCAGCAACGGGCATTCCCCAGAGAAAGGTCCGACGCCAGATCGGTTTTTTCTTCTTTTTCTTTTCTGGCTCGTTGCTCTGGGTCATATCCGGGCTCCGAATTGTCGCCTGTCGATCGATCACGATGGCAGGGGTTTGTCATTGGACTGGAAGTAATTGCGGATTAGAAGAAACCGACTATCGAAACGGCTGAGCTGCCACTGACAGTGGTACCCCGTGACGCTTCTTCCCCGGTCGCAACCATCCCGAAATTGCACTTGAACAAAGAGGGGCGAGTGTTTGCCTCGCCCCTCTGAGGGTGTTTCAATTCACGTCAGGTGACGTGGTTGGAACGGTTGTGAACGTTGAACTTGCCGGTCGGAGCGAACAGCCCCTTGATACGTGTTTTTTCTTCCAGCGTTTCGGCGTCGAAGATCACGATTTCACCATTGGGCTCTTTTGAGTCCTTCAGGTTCCAGTTCGAGACCCAGACTTCAGTGCCGTCTGCGTTGAACTCAAAGTGCACGGCTGCATGGCCTTCTTCCTCGGTGATCTGGATCGTCTTGACGATTTCACCAGTTTCCTTGGAGATAACCTGCACAGACTGCTGGATTTCCGGTTCCGGATGCTTGGTCTGGTCTGCCCATACATATTTGGAGTTCGGGTGCGTGCGGATAAACAGGCCCGCGCCGTCAGTCTCCACTTCGTAACAGGTTTTCCAGGCATTATCGGCATGACCTTCAGGGTCATTGCCCCAGACAGTCACTGTACCGACACCCAGATGGGTGGTACCGGCAACAGGGCCACACTTCGGATCGACCCAGTTGGCGCCTGGACCGGGATGGGGCAGGGCGGCAGTGTCGATCATCGCTTCGAGTTTGCGATCAGCCGTGTCAACAACAACCATTTTATTCGACGCATTAGCGGCGATCTGGAAGTAGCGACCGGTCGGATCAAAGAAGCCGTCATGCAGGAACTTGGCTGAATCGATCTTGTCGATCCTCAGGTTCTCGAGATCGGAATAGTCGACCTGCCACATCTGACCCAGTTCTTTTACAGCCACCAGCCAACTTGTTTCGTTTGGCGTGGTGTAGATGGCTGCAACGCGTGATTCCTCAACATAATCGCCGTCCACGTTTACGCCACGGGTCGAGACGACCTTGAGCGGCTCCATGGTTTTGGCATCAGCGATGACGAAGTGCGGTGGCCAGTAGCCCCCACCGATGATGTATTTACCGTCGCCGGAAACAGCGACATCGCGGGCGTCGTAGGCGACTTTGACTTCAGAAACCAGCATCTTGTCCGGCGTTTGCCAGAGGTCGATCTTGGTCATTTTCCCATCGCGACCCATCGTGTACCAGAAACGGCCAGGTTGTTCCGGTTCGGTCACTTTGTGATGCTCGGAAGCCTTGATCACGTGCACGGCATAGCCGGTCGGGATATGGGCCAGAACTTCTTTGGTGTCGCCGTCGATGATGGCAACCTTGCCCACGTCACGCTCGATGACGACGAAGAAGTTTTCCCAGTTCCGGCCATGCAGCGGTTCGGTCGGGTAGTCGGCTTCCTCGACATAGACCTTACGCGTGGCTTTCATCTGGGCCAGCGACATTTCAGGTGGCTTGGGCGGCTCCATCATGATGTAGGTCGACATGTCTTTGATTTCTTGCTCGGTCATGATGTCCGAGAAGTTGTTCATGCCCCCTTCAGTGCCCCAGGCAATGATTTTCTCAAGGCGTTCCTGGCCAAGTTTCAGCGTGCCGCCCTCGGAGACTGTTCCGTCTGCGGCCGTCTTTTTCCAGGCGGGCTCAAGATTTTTGCCGGTTGCCCCCTTGCGAAGGACGCCGTGGCACCCTGCGCACTGCTCAAAATAGAGCTGTTTGGAACTTTCGAAGGCTTCTTCACTCAGTTTCGGGCCTTCTGCCAGGGCGGGCGCTGCAACGCCGCCCAGCAACAACGCCAGGCTGAAGCCCAGCGCGCGGCTCGATTTATTCATTAAAATTCGCGGTGACATTCTCGATCTCCAATTGCTGGTGAGACCGGTGCAAAATGCACCTGTATTCGTTCCCCATGCCTTGACTTTCGTTAACAGTCCTCACGAAAAAATGAGCCAATCCAGCGCACCGCTATGCAAATTGAGCATCACGCGGGCAATCGCTGGTCAACTTTCGGATTTTTCGGTTCGACGCAGTAAAATCCGACGGTTTGCGACAAATCACCTGCAGAAGAAGACGTTTGACATTCGTCAATGATTCCTGGCGCCTGCGAACGCACGCTGCCCGGGAAGTCATCACCGACAAGTCATCACAGACAGGGGAACCGTCCATCGGGCGGCATCACGGCAAAGCGCATGAGCCATCAGCAGCCTCAATCGATCCTGGAAGAATTGCCGGGCGACCTGATGATC
Source organism: Stappiaceae bacterium (assembly GCA_039976075.1). Classification (GTDB taxonomy): domain Bacteria; phylum Pseudomonadota; class Alphaproteobacteria; order Rhizobiales; family Stappiaceae; genus JBDWFY01. The sequence goes on along the minus strand of JBDWFY010000010.1, from coordinate 2,428 downwards.
TGGGTACTCATCATCAGTGAGCTGCTTGTTTTTGGAGCCGGACTAGCAGCTTTTTTAGCCGTTCGGATGACAGACCCCACAGGGTTCGCGGAAGCCCAGACCCATCTGCACAGCACCGGGGCAGCGCTGAATACCATTGTCCTGGTATCAAGCGGATATCTGGCTGCGCGGGCGCTCCAATTCCGGCGCGTCTCGCGTCGTACCGCAGCCCGGTATGCCGTTGTGGCTGCCGCGGCGCTGGGGGTGGTGTTCCTGGTGATCAAAGGCATTGAATATGGAGATAAGGCCGGTCAGGGCATTACCTATGAAACGCACCCGTTCTTCACCTTCTACTACTTGCTGACCGGTTTTCATGCCGCGCATGTTGTCGCCGGAATTGTCCTTCTTCTGCTTGTGGCCTGGCGGGATGAGGTGGGTAACATCGAGATAGCAGGCGCGTTTTGGCACATGGTCGATCTCGTGTGGGTACTCCTGTTCCCGGTCATATATGTATTGGCATGAGAGCATGAGAGCAGATTCACTGGATCGCGCCTGGATCATACTCATTGTGTTGAGTGGGGGGTCGGCAATCGCAGCTTCTTTGGCGGGGGTCGGTTTTGACCGGCGTATTGCAGCGATTTTCGTATTATTGTTTGCATTGATTAAAGGCCGGATCATTCTGTCCCGTTATCTGGGATTGTCACAGGCTCCAACCTGGCAGCGTGGATTCACCATCTCGCTGACGCTGTTTTGTCTTCTGCTGCTGGGACTGTACATGATCCCGGCCTTCATGGTTTGAAGGCACCGGCAAGCGCAGGTGGCAGGTCGAATTCCTCAAGCACCTGAGCGCGGCCGTTCGCCGACATTTTACGGGCTGACTTTTGTACGATGCGCAGTACTTTTTCAGCGGGATGTTTGGCGGCAAAGTCGGTGAAATACCATTTCAGAAAGACGAAGCAGATGACATCTTCCAGTGCCTGAACGTCGCTGTCTCGTTTGAGGCCTTCTTTGCGTAACATCTGACCGGCGGAGGCGATGGCTTCGGGGTCGAAACCGGCATCCGCCATTATTGCGCCAACCCTTTCGGCGTGATGGCGGGCAAGGGTCCGTCGCCACGTCAGATAGCCCTCTCGACCCTCTGGAAATTCCGCACGTTTCAATACCCAGCGTTCAATATGCTGTCCACGGGCTGCGACTTTCAGTGCATCGGATGCATCAGGAAACAGGCGATCCAGTTCGGCAGACATGCGCTGGCCGTAAAGCAGAGCTGCCGGAATTCCCTCGGCTTGGTCAGGGTCTGCACTGTTGGCGGCATCAATGGCGGCAAGCGCTTGCTTCAGCGAACTCAAAGGGCGTGGCTCCAGGCTCCGGCGGGATCTTGTGCAGCATATGTGCGCAAACGGACCAGATCGTCAATGGAAGCATGATTACGTGAGATGTTGACGCCGACCGATCGCAATTTGGCAAAGGCCCGGCTGAGGCTTGGCGGCTTCATCCCAAGGTGTCCGGCGATCAGCACCTTGTCATAAGGCAGTGTCACCATACAACTTCCGGAATCATCGTGGGCAAGTTCCAGTAGAAATTCCGCAACCCGCTGTGCACCTGTCTGCGCCTTCATCTGTTCAACCTGGTTGACCAGCGAATGCAAATGCTGAAACGTCGATGCCACAACCGATATGCAGATCTCCGGCTGTTCCTTCATCATGCCGATAAGGGAGGAGGTGGCAATCTGCAGAAGTGTACAATCGGTAGCGGCCTCGCCGGAAACCGGATATTCCTCGCTGCGCAAGGCGACGGCTTCGCCAAAGCTCTGCCCGCGCGTAAATACGCTTACCACTGCTTCATTGCCGTTCGGTGAGACGCGGTAGAGCTTGACCCAGCCCTCCAGAACAACGTGAATGACATTGGATGTCTCACCTTGAAGAAACAGGATTTCACCATGTCCATAGGTTTTGGTGACAGCTCCGGCCAAAAGTTTCTCAACAGCCGATTCTGGCAGGTTCTTGAGCAACAATGACGTCCGGGCAGCAGCTTTTTTGGCTTCCGTCAACATCTGTGTCCGTCCTCTCCGGTACGGATGGTGGGGATCTCGGGTGCGCCTTGAACGCAATAAGCAAGGCGCCGTCATCGCACTTTGCGGTGCTGTGACCATGAACTCAGTGGCATAGTACGAATTACGCGCAACAAGGTCATGATATGGGTCAAAAAACCATCAATGGTTGTAGTGGTACACCCAATTTCTTCATCAAAACACCAGAGTTTCTGTGCTTTGACCACCTGGTAGAACGGGGTTTTAGCCCCGTTTTGATTGTTTGTTGGTGGATTGAGTGTTCCATGCATGGCGTTCACTCCGCGGGTTGTGGGGCGTTTTGCTCGCCCTGTTCGATCACTTCGCTGCGGGGCACGAACACCGCATAGAGGAACAACAGGACACCGATGAAGACGGCGA
>JBDWFY010000009.1:0-502828 GCA_039976075.1 Stappiaceae bacterium | reverse complement strand
AAAACTTGCACCGTTAGCGACAGTGACAACGCCATTGGCGTCCACGTCAAACCTTGCATCGTTGACTGAGTAGCTGACCGTGTCTGTGACATCACCGTCTGTGGCCGAGGCTTGGATGCCAACTGTTGCACCTACTGCTGCTGCCTCTGAAATAGCATTGGCCGTCGCATCGACATCCGTCACGGCCGAGATTGAGACTTCGTTCTCATCACCAACCGATACGGTAAAGGTCTCACTGGAGGTAGACCCATCAGTGGAGGTTGCAGTGACCGTTAGACTGATCGACCCTTCTGTTTCCGCATCAAAACTTGCACCGTTTGCGACAGTGACAACACCGTCAGCATCAACTTCAAATCGTGCATCATCAACCGAGTAGCTGACCGTGTCGGTCACATCACCGTCCGTCGCCGACGCCTGAATTCCAACACTGGCACCCGCGGTCACCGCTTCGGAAATTGTATCGGTCGACGCATCAATATCGGTCACTGCCGAGATCGAAACCTCGTTCTCATCGCTCACTGATACCGTGAAGGTTTCGTTCGATGCAGACCCATCAGTGGAGGTTGCTGTTACTGTGAGACTGACCGAGCCTTCTGTTTCCGCGTCAAAGCTCGCGCCGTTTGCGACGGTGACAACACCGTCAGCATCGACTTCAAATCGTGCATCATCAACCGAGTAGCTGACCGTATCACTAACATCGCCATCCGTTGCCGAAGCCTGAATACCGACACTTGCTCCTGCCGTAGCAGTCTCGGATATCGCATTGGCCGACCCGTCGATGTCCGTAACCGCCGAAATCGAAACTTCGTTCTCATCACCAACCGATACGGTAAAGGTCTCGTTCGACGTAGACCCATCAGTGGAGGTTGCCGTCACAGTGAGACTGATCGAGCCTTCTGTTTCCGCATCAAAACTTGCACCGTTAGCAACTGTGACAACGCCATCGTCGTCCACGTCAAACCTTGCATCGTCGACGGTGTAACTGACCGTGTCGGTTGTATCGCCATCCGTTGCAAACGCCTGAATACCGACTGTGGCACCCGCGGCTACTGTCTCCGAAACTGAGTTGGCTAACGCATCGATATCGGTCACTGCCGATATTGAAACCTCGTTCTCGTCACTCACAGATACCGTGAAGGTCTCATTCGACGTCGACCCGTCTGTCGAGACAGCTGTTACCGTGAGACTGATCGACCCTTCTGTTTCCGCGTCAAAACTCGCACCGTTCGCGACCGTGACAACACCATCGGCGTCAACTTCAAAACGGGCATCGTCCACGGTGTAAGAAACAGTGTCCGTAACATCACCATCTGTGGCCGAGGCTTGAATGCCGACACTTGTTCCTGCCGAAGCAGCCTCGGAGATCACGTTGGCCGTCGCATCGACATCCGTCACGGCAGAGATCGAAACCTCGTTCTCATCGCTCACTGACACCGTAAACGTCTCATTCGATGTTGAGCCGTCTGTCGAGGCAGCTGTTACCGTGAGACTGATGGCCTCTTCTGTTTCCGCATCAAAACTCGCACCATTGGCAACGGTGACAACACCATTGGCATCAACTTCAAACCGGGCATCATCAACCGAGTAGCTGACACTATCGGTGACATCGCCGTCTGTCGCAGACGCCTGAATTCCGACAGTTGTGCCTGCGGTCACAGTCTCGGAAATGGCATTGGCCGACGCATCGACATCCGTCACAGCAGAAATCGAAACTTCATTCTCATCACTGACCGACACGGTAAAGGTCTCATTGGAGGTAGAACCGTCTGTCGAGGTCGCGGTGACTGTGAGACTGATCGACCCTTCCGTCTCCGCGTCAAAACTCGCACCATTGCCAACGGTGACAACACCGTTGGCATCAACTTCGAACCGTGCATCGTCGACGGAGTAACTAACCGTGTCGGTTGCATCGCCATCCGTTGCGGACGCTTGAATTCCGACAGTTGCACCTGCAGCCACAGACTCGGAAATGGTATCGGCCGAGGCGTCAATATCGGTCACTGACGATATTGAAACCTCGTTCTCGTCACTCACAGATACGGTGAAGGTCTCGTTCGATGTAGAGCCATCAGTGGATGTCGCCGTTACTGTGAGACTGATCGAGCCTTCTGTCTCTGCATCAAAGCTTGCACCATTGGCAACTGTCACGACACCATCGGCGTCGATTTCAAAACGGGCATCGTCCACGGCGTAGGAAACAGTGTCTGTGACATCACCGTCCGTTGCAGAAGCCTGAATGCCAACATTCGCTCCCACTGAAGTGGTCTCGGAGATTGTATTGGCCGATCCATCAATATCCGAAATTGCTGAGACTGAGACTTCGTTCTCATCACTGACAGATACTGTAAAGCTCTCATTCGACGTCGAGCCGTCTGTGGAAGTTGCTGTCACAGTGAGATTGATGGAACCTTCTGTCTCCGCATCAAAACTCGCGCCGTTTGCGACAGTGACAACACCATTGGCATCAACTTCAAATCGTGCGTCATCAACCGAGTAACTGACACTGTCAGTGGCATCGCCATCTGTTGCAAAAGCCTGAAGTCCAATCGTCGTACCGGCCGTTACAGCTTCGGAAACAACATTCGTTGAATGGTCGATGTCTGTTACTGTTGAAACCGCTACCTCATTCAGATCGTTGACGATTACGGTGAATACTTCATCCGATGTCGAGCCATCCGTGGATGTCGCGGTAACTGTGATGTCAATCGAATGTTCAGTGTCGGCGTCGAAACTGGCACCACTTGCAACACTCACCACGCCGTCGGCATCGACCTGAAATCGAGGGTCATCAATCGAATAGCTAACACTGTCGGATATATCCGCATCGCTCGCAGATACGGTGATCCCCACCGTTGTACCGACGGAATCCGCTTCGGTAATCGCATTAGCCGTGCCATCAGTATCTATGACGGATGTGATCGAAAATTCGTTTTCATCCCCGACCGATACGGTGAATGTTTCACTTGATGTGGAGCCATCTGTAGAGGTCGCTGTAACCGTGAGGCTGATGGTGTTCTCGGTCTCGGCGTCAAAGCTGGCACCATGTGCAACGGTGACAACACCACCGGCGTCGACCTCAAAACGGGCATCATCAACCGAATAACTGACGCTGTCGGAGATATCGCTATCGGAAGCTGACGCGGTGATCCCTATCGCATCCCCGGGAGTTGCCGATTCAAAGACTGCATTGATGGCGCTGTCAGTATCAGTGACTGGGGAGACAGCAACTTCATTCTCATCGCTAACCGAAACAGTAAATGTTTCATCCGAGGTTGTGCCATCAGTTGAAGTCGCCGTGACCGTCAGGCTGATCGACCCTTCGGTTTCCGCATCAAAGCTGGCACCATCAGCAACAGTAACGAAGCCATCAGCATCGACGTCAAAACGGCTGTCATCAACTGAATAGCTGACCTGGTCTCCAACATCTCCATCAGTTGCAGAGACTGTGATCCCTACAGAATCTCCCGATACCGCTCCTTCTGAAATACCATCTGCATTCGCATTCGTATCGGATATCGGACTGATGGAATGCTCGTTCGCATCCGTCAAATCAATGGTTACCGGCTCGGTGTACGTGCCGCCGGAACTATCCGTAACCCGAACCAAAATAGTGTAACTCGCAGTATCTTCGAAATCCAACAAGGCTCCATCACGAACCCGGATTTCATCACCGACAATCTCAAAAGAGGGATGAGTAACAACGTTTCCTGCACCATCGACGAACTCAAATGTGTGCTGATCGCCACTGTCCGCATCGACCGCATCCAAAATTGCTGCAACGGTCCCCGCCGGTGCCAACTCCGACAAATTCATTGCCTGGACGACGATATCCGTCGGTGCGCTATTGGTATCCCCGGGGGTGGGTGACGTGGTCGGCTTCGGTGTGGGCGTCGACGTTTCTATACCAGAGCTGCCATCCGCATTTTGACGAAAGTCAGGTGTTGGAAGCGATGGTGTAAGAGGGCTTTCTCCGGAACCTCCGCCAGCCGAAGGGTCGGCTTCTGATTCACCGCCTGTTGCGCTTGTATTACGTCCCAGGGTGGAAGAACCGATTGGGTTGGCCGAAATGCTGTCAGCACCCTCCTGAGTGCCAACGGAAGCCACAGAAGCAGTGGCTCCAATGTCTGATTGGGTCTGGACGCCCTGCTCCGACGCCGTGCCACCGGTTGATTTGTCTTCCTCGGCCAGAACCGCGCCGCCTTCAACAAGCGCACCCATGGCCAAGCCCGTTGCCAATCCCAGATGCAGATTGGCTAGCGTCGCCTCGTCAGATTCACCTTTGGTGGCCGCGAGCTTGTAGTCGTGCTCTTTGGATCCGCTCTTGCGATCAACCTGTGCAGCCGCACGCGCTCCCTCCGCCTTATCGTAAGTCGATGGGCTGGAAACGGCTGGGCGGTCTTCACCTTGTTTCGGGCCTTTAGAGGATTGGTCCGATTCACTCATCTTCGTACCTGACACGGTTACTGACGCATTAATTCACGCCTGATCGTGCCTGTTGCCGCTTTAGAAAACGCTAATATCCCGGCGACTGCGGCTAAAACCGCCGCGAAAATGAAGCATTTCTGCCCAATTGGTAAACGATTCTGAAATGTTTTTGAGCGAAGTTTAATAAATTATTTCAGCCAACAAGTTGATGATTCCAGTGATCAAAAGAGCTATTTCCGGTCGTTTCCTGCCGAAGTTTCAGATTGAACGATCTGATAGAGCTTCTTTGATCAAGTCCCCCGGCCTTTCCAGGCCGGTGGTTATTGCCTCAATCCTGGCTAACATTTTGGGTTTGGCAATGCCTCTGACGGTTCTGCAGATTTACGATCGGATCCTGCCCAATCAGTCAACCCATACGCTGCTGCTGCTGATTTTAGGGCTGAGCGCCATTTTGGTTTTTGACGGCGCAATCAAAATCACCCGCAGTCTCGTCATTGGCTGGTCAGCTGCTTCTTTTGGCTATCAGGCACAGGTCGAAGCCTTTCAGCGCCTGGTCAAATCACCCCCGTACCTCATTGATCATGAGCCGGTTTCCGTTCAAATGAACAGGCTGAACTCCCTTCAGTCCATTAGCGACTTTTTTGGCGGCCCCTCCCGAGTGCTGGCGATCGACCTGCCGGCAACGATGATTTTCTTTGCGGTCATGTATCTCATTGGAGGTCCAATCGCCCTGGTGCCTCTGGTTCTGCTGGTCATATTTGCGGCGGTTACGCTGCGGAGAAATCGAGAGTTGCAGCAGACTGTCGAAGTTCGTTCCGATCACGACAACAGAAAATACGATTTTGTGATCGAGGTTCTTTCCGGCATTCACACGGTCAAAAGCATGGCGATGGAACCTCTTATCCTGCGCCGGTTTGAGCGACTGCAGCGTCAGGTCGGGGAACACAGCTATCGCTCCATAGAATTGTCGAACGATTCCCAAAGCGCCGCGGGTATGTATTCGACATTCTCCACGGTCTGCGTTGTCATCGCAGGCTCGCTGATGGCCATCAATGGCAATCTGAGCGTGGGCGCCGTCGCAGCCTGCACGCTGTTGTCCGGCCAGATTATCCAGCCGATGTTGCGGGGAATCAGCACGTGGACAGAATTACAACGAATTCGTCATGATAGCTCCGAAGCGGAAAAGCTATTCGAGCTGCCGCTTGCGAACCTGTCCCCGATTACCGTTTCGCCAATAAGCGGCACAATGGTGGCCTCCGGACTTAGTCACCGATACGAACGCGAAGAAAACGATACTTTAAAAGGCGTTGCCTTTGAATTCAAAGCGGGCGAAATGATCGGCCTGAGGGGCGCTGACGGGAGCGGGCGCTCCACTTTGATGAGAATCGTCAGTGGAGATCAAAAACCGCAGGCAGGTTCGATTTATTTGGATGGGATCGATTTATACGGCCCGACCCATGAGGCATTGCGCGATCAGATATCATATGTCGGTGCCACAGCTCCCCTGTTTCGCGGCACAATCCTCGACAATTTGACCATGTTCGGATGCAGCTCGGACGCACAACACGGTCGCCGTGCCGCTGCCCTGATCGGTCTTGAAAAAGATATCCACCTGCTCCCTCAAGGATATGACACACTGCTGGGTGCTGGTATCATCGAAAACCTCCCTGCTTCAACGACACAGCGCATTGCAATTGCACGGGCGATTGCCTCCGGTCCCCGTATTCTGATTTTGGACGAAGCGAACTCCGTTTTGGATCAGTTTGGCGAGTCGGCGCTGATCAAAGCGTTGCACAAGCTACGTGGGCAGCTGACAATCCTGATTGTCAGCCATCGACCCTCAATGCTCGCCATTGCTGACCGTCGATATGAAATTGCCCATGGCATTCTTCAGCCGGTCGTCGAATCCGAGCGGCAAACGGCCGGTGCAAAGGCAACGATCCGATGACGGAAAAGTCAATTAATACAAGCGGATCAAATGAACCGCAGAATCCGGTACATCAGCAACTTTCAAATCTGGCTGAGCAACTGGGCTTGCAGTTGGAAGATACACTGGCGGGGACAAAAAAGTCCGGCTCGGCGGCTGAAAATTGCCTGATGCCGTTGCTCCAGGCGCTGGAGTGGCACGGCGTCGAGCGTCACCTGTTCGAGGCCCTGCCTCACTTTGACCAGATCATTTCGTTGCACGACCTCAGGGCAGTTCTTACCCGGCTAAATTTTGATACCACCAAAGCCGCGCATGGCTTGAGCAAATTGTCGGACGATCATTTCCCGGCAGTTTACCAACAAGGTTCAGAACTGTTTGTTTGCCTCTCCAGAGAGCGCGATGGATCAATTCGCGCCTTGTGCGGCAGCACTCAGCAACCGGTATTTCTGAGCCGGAGAGAACAAAAAAGAGGGTCAGTCTACCTCATTGCGCCGCTGGACGTGCAGAGCGAGCGGGATGTCATGCGCAGGCACGGATGGTTCTCCATTCTGTTCAAAAAATTCTCTCCCGTGCTTTTCCTGATTTTTTGCGTGGGTCTGCTGCTTAACCTGATGGCGCTGGCGTTACCAATTTATGTAATGACGGTTTATGACAAAGCGATTGGAGCCAAGGCGCCGGATGTTCTGGTAACACTGACAATCGGAATCTGCATCATCCTCACTATCGAAATTGCGCTCAAAGGCATCAAGGGTCGCATGCAGGCTTACTTCGGAGCCCGACTTGATAACATCGTCGGCAACGCAACTTTCTCTCAGCTGTTGCATCTTCCACTCTCTTTGACTGGATCGGCCCCCATCGGCGCCCAGATCACACGTCTGCGGCAATTTGAAAGCGTGCGCGACGTCTTTACCGGATCCCTCGCCAACGCATTGATTGATCTCCCTTTTTCAATTATTTTTATTGTCGCTCTGTACATCGTGGGAGGACCGATCGCCCTGCTGCCCGGAGCACTCCTTTTGGTTTATTGCGGGATCGCCACCATTGCCATTCCCGTAACAAAACGCGCAATCAGCGCTTCCGGCGAAGCAAAATCCAAACTGCAAAACCTGACGATTGAAACACTTTCTCAGCAGCGAACGATCCGAGACCTGTCGGCAGAAGGCATCTGGATAGAACGATATAGAAATCTATGCGCCGATTTCGCCGTGAAGAACATGAAAGCACGTCAGGTCGGGCAAAGCCTGCAAGCGATTTCGCAAATGATCATGACAATTTGCGGCGTGGCGGTGCTGGGTCTGGGGACAATCCGGGTTCTGGAAGGCAATATGACGCACGGTGCGCTGATCGCCGTGATGGCGCTTGCCTGGCGTGTCCTGAACCCCATGAACCAGGCATTTTTAAGCCTGACAAGGATTGGCCAAGTCCAGCAGACAATCCAGCAGATCAATGCACTCATGCGCATGCCTGTGGAACGGGAGCCGGGCGAGCTGCCCAGTGTCTACCGCAAATTCGATGGCAACCTGATGCTGAAATCGATAGTTCTGAGGTATCCCGGTCGTCAGGAACCGGCTCTGCGCGGCGTGGATCTTTCAATCAAAAAGGGTGAGGTCGTGGCCATAACCGGTCCGAGCGGATCAGGGAAATCATCCATCATACAGGTTCTGCTGGGGCTCTATCCACCGCAGGGAGGAGCTGTGCTTGCTGATGGTTTGGATGTACGGCAGCTAAATTCCGGCGAATGGCGCCACGCAGTTGGCTATGCGCCAGAAGCACCGGATTTCTTTTACGGAACGGTGGCGCAGAATCTGAGAATGGCCGATCCGCAGGCGTCTGACGAAGATCTAAAACAGGCTGCCAACGAGGTTGGCCTCCTGACAAACATGGATATGTTGCCTGAAGGTCTCGAGACACGGCTGACCGGAACATTGCTGAAACGGCTTCCGGATACCGTCAAACAGCGCATCATTCTGGCCCGGGCGTTTATCAAGCAAAATGCGATTTACATGCTCGATAATCCCGGCAACAACCTGGATTTTGCCGGCGATCAGTTTCTGATGAACAAAATCAAATCCTTAAAAGGCAAATCGACCGTTGTCATCGTTACGCAAAGACCCAGTCATATGCGTCTTGCAGACCGTGTCATCTATATGAGTGGCGGCCAAATTGCGCTGCAAGGCCCTCCGGAAGAGGTCGTGCCCAAAATCATGAATGCGGCCTAGCCGTTTCAAACACTCTCTTTGTCGCCCTCCCCGCTAATTTACGCCAAATTTATCCTTGTCGACTAATCTTGCGGTTCAATCGACTTAATTCTAGGAGTTGCCCGTGTCTCCCAACAACGATAAGCGGAACACATCTTCCGTCTATCGACGTCTCGGCTTACCGCTTGAGCTTGAGAACGGCGCTCCGCCACGCGTGCATTCCCGCATACTCTACATTTTGTCGGGGCTGATCATCGCTATGCTGGTCTGGGCCAGTATCGGAGAAATTCGGGAAGTCGCAGCAACATCCGGAGAAATCACACCGGCAGGGTCGGTCAGAGCTGTCGAACATCTGGAAGGCGGAACTATCGCTGAAATCATGGTGAAAGAAGGCGATCTTGTAGAAGCCGGAAAACCCCTGGCTCGGCTTCACGAAGCAAATTCGATCAGTGAACTGGGTCGCTTGGAAAGTCGCCTTGCGTGGTTGGAAGCTGAGGAAAATCGGCTTGTTGCACAATCTCTAGGTTCTGCGGATCCCAATCGGTATGAAGGCCGCAACGCCTCACAATTGAGCAAACAACAGCTTGCCGCATATTCGGCAAATATCCGCGCGAGAAACCGGGAAAAAGATGCTTTGTCTGCCCGCGTTGCTCAAAAGAAAGCGGAAATCAACAGCATCACGACCGAATTGTCGTTGCAGGACGACCAGATCTCACTGGAAAAAGAGAAATTCGACATTCAATCGGGCCTGCTGAAGGAAGGGTATACCTCCCGTCGTCGCTATCTGGAAGCAAAGTCCGAATTTCAGAAATCCAAAGCCGCAAAGGCGGGTCTTGAAGGCAGATTGGCGCAAGCGAGAGAAACGCTGGCAGAAGCAATTGCCGGACTTGCGCGCGCAGAGGCTGAAGATTATCAGGAAATCGCCGCAGAGCGGTCGAAAATAGCCCAGGAACGCGAAGAGCTGTCCCAGCAAAGAACAAAATTCAAAGACCGTTACGAGCGCCTTTATGTCCGGGCACCTGTGAGCGGTTATGTCAAAACCATGGCTCAATCCGGCCCCGGCGAAGTTGTCAAGCCTGGCGATCTCATCGCAGAGATTGTTCCGACCGGTCAGGAATTGATCGCCGAAGTTCGTGTTCGGCCGAACGATATTGGCCACGTAAAGGTTGGAGACACGGCAGATGTTGTCGTAACCAGTTACGATGTAAATCTTCAGGGCACTGTTCCTGGAAGAGTTCGTACACTGTCCGCCTCAAGCTTCAAGGATGAACAGGGTCAGTCCTATTTTAAGGCGATCATTGCCTTAAAGGATTCAACTGTCGGCACCAATGAAAATCGCCGACCGGTTCTGCCGGGAATGCTGGTGCAGGCCAACATCGTTACCGGATCCAAATCCATCATGCGCTATATGATGAAGCCGATCGTTCGGTCTCTTGATACGGCTTTTGCCGAGCGATAGCAGATTGCCAGGTTGGATAAATCCCATCATATGCCCAAACACACACCACATGATCTGCCTTCACCCTCTGAGACCCCTAAGGACTGTCTTGGGAAGTCAATCATGTCGGATGGTCACCATGGCATCGATCAACGAAAGCTGGTTGATCAACGCTACTGATGGCACATCGACAACGAATAGGAAGACCGGTGATGAGAGTCCCCTGCGATGGGAAGAGCCTGAAGCGTCAGAACGTCCGGCTCCTCGATTGCTTTTTCAATCGCCAACTGGGAACCTCTCCCATTACCGTTGAACCAGTAAACTCAGGCCAAATATTTGAATTATCGCGTTTTGGCTGGAAAACGGATTTCACTTTAAAAGCGGGATGCTTCAGAAATTGAGCAAACTCATGCAGCCCGCAGTTGCACAGGTCGTAATTTTTCGTAGAAGTAACAACAAAGCCCGCCGGGATACCAGGCGGGCTCTATTGGGACTCTGCATCTAGGTACGGCACCTGGGTCAGGTACCGCAAATGGTCTCATACAGTTAGGCGTCAAGCGGCGCTCGCATCATCATTCATGTGCGCACGAACTTTTACAAACCGAAGAGTACGCTCAGCATCATCACTCTTCAGTTCTTCAAAATCCCTGCCCCATTTATCGGCCATGGATTGCGGCAGATTGAGACGCTTGCATCGTGCCTGACAAATGGCAGCATAGCCCTCAGGGCGTACACCCAATCCGCGACACAGCACAGCGATGCCTTCAGATTCAAATTTGAACATGACGTTCTTGACGTACTTCTCTTCCAGATTGGCCAGTTTGGCCAAGATGAAAGAAAGGTCCATGAACCATTCCTCTTCGCAGTACTCTTTTACAACGGCGTCAACTGTGGTCTCGCCTTTTGAAATCTGTTGCAAAATTATCTTGCTGTTCAGGCGCTGCTTGCGTTGCTCAAGACGGCCTTCTTCGGCAACTTGGTCGGCTTTCTCAAGCAAATCCGTCGCAGCCTGCTCATCGACTTCAGATAGTTTTTTGAGTTTTTCCTGGCGGTCCTTGGGCAGCAGAGTCACCAGCTTGTCGAAGACTTCGCGCGTCAGATCTTTGCGATCCGCCATCGAATCGCGAATTTTTTCATCGTCGCCGGCCAGTTTCACAAGGTATCTCGCACCCCAAGTCGACAGTTCTGCCCCGGAGTTGGAGGCAACGGACCGCCTGACGGGCTGCTCACCGCGTTCCAGCAAGACATCCGTAACCGCACCTTCAAGCTGATCGCGTTTTGAGATCGCAAGGAGATGGTCCTGACCTTTTATCTTGGCCAGTCGCAGAAGATCGTTGGTCGTCAAAACCGGAGAGTGCTGCAAAACCGGAGATGCAACTTCTGCTTCATCATCGGCAAGTTTCAACACCAAGTCCCTTGGCGTCTGATCGACAGGCGCAACCTTGCTGGAAATATTCACACGATCGGGTAATTCGGACTGATCAAGCAATTTGATCAGCACTTCGCCGAACAACGACAATTCGCGGTCAGAGTGGTTGTCAGAATCTTCAACAAAAAGATCCGCCACTTGCCCCATCAGATCGCGGCGTTTTTCACTGGAATTTTCCTGTGCCAGTTCCACCAGATTAGACAGCATTTCAGGCCCCTTGGATAAACTTTGGGCTAGTTTGCCTGAAATTATTTAAACCTTCTCTAAGATAGCAACACGTTGTTTCTTTGGTTAATCAATTATTTTTCTACGCTGAGAACATGAGACTTCTATCGCTATACTGCTATTTTTCACAATGGCGAGTACTCTGGAACACAATTGCTGGTCATTGTTTGAACCGAATCAAGCAAGACGAAATCTGAATCGATAAACCGTGATCTTTATTGCGACTTGCTTGCAGCTGTATTGGCCAGAGCCTGTGTTATCTCACCCATATTCAACAGCGCCTGCAGCTTATCCTTATCCTCAGCTAGATCGGCAATCGTGTACTGGTCCAGAACGGAAAAGAAGGCAACCAGCGCTTCGTTCAGAACCCTGTTGAAAGTGCAGGAATTAAGCAACGGACAGTCCTGCTTTGATGCATCGAAACATTCCGCCAGATTGAAATTTTCTTCTGCAGCGCGGATAACTTCCCCGAGCAAAATTCGGTCCGCAGAATAGGCAAGACGAATACCGCCGTTTCGACCCCGCAAAGTTTGCACGTACCCATGGTCGACCAGAATTTTCAGAACCTTGAAGAGATGCGTTTCCGAAATTCCGTATGTTCGCGCAATTTCCGGAATCTTGCTGATCTCCTCCGGCGGACGTGCCGCACAGTACATCAGCGTTCGAACGGCGTAGTTGGCTTGTTGTGTCAGTCTCATGACTGGATATTTAGCACAGTTTTCTTGAAAACAATGCTCAAGTTTGATTTTTCTTTAGAAATATTCAAAAAACAGAAAAATTCGATTTCATGATACGCCCGCAGCTGCCATCAGCGTGCGGGTATAGTCTTCCTGAGGGTTTTCAAATATCGCGTGTGTCAATCCTTGTTCGACAATCACGCCCTGTTTCATCACCATCACTTCATCAGACATGGCGCGCACAACCGCAAGGTCATGTGAGATGAACAGGTAGGTGAGATCATGCGCAGACTGCAGGTCCCGCAGCAGTTCCACGATTTGCTTTTGTATCGTTCGGTCAAGCGCCGATGTCGGCTCGTCGAGCACCACCAGTTTCGGTTTCAGCACCATCGTTCGCGCAATGGCGATACGCTGTCGCTGGCCACCGGAGAATTCATGTGGATACCGGTTGCGCAAATTCGGATCGAGCGCCACTTCTTCAAGCGCAGCACAAGCACGTCTGTCTCGCTCTCCACTTGAGAGTGACGGCTCGTGAACCAGAAGCCCTTCGGTCACGATTTCACCGACGGTCATGCGAGGGCTGAGTGAGCCAAAAGGGTCCTGAAAAATCAACTGCATTTCCCGCCGTATTGCTCGCAGATCACCACCTTCGACATTTCTGAGATCAGAGCCCTCGAACCTGATCTGACCGGTGCTGGGCAACAAGCGCAGCAACGCACGCCCAAGCGTTGACTTGCCGGAACCGGATTCCCCCACAACACCCAGTGTCTGCCCTTCTCGCAGCGTGACATTCACCTGGTTTACGGCCGTCAACACATGCTTCTTTGTCAAAAATCCGCTGTCGAGCAAAAACTCTACGTTCACGCTCCGACCTTGAAGCAGAATGGGTTGCTTGATATCGACTGGCGGCTTGTCTCCCTCCGGTTCTGCATCAAGCAGCATCTTTGTATAGGGGTGGCTCGGTTTGTCGAAAATCTCCGCAGTTCTGCCTTCCTCAACGACTTCACCAGTCTTCATGACGTAAACGCGGTCGGCAATACGACGCACAATGCCAAGATCATGCGTAATGAACATGATGGCCATACCGAGTCGTTCCTGAAGCTCAGCCAGCAATTCAAGAATATTCGCCTGGGTGGTGACATCAAGCGCTGTAGTGGGCTCATCGGCAATCAGCACATCTGGATCGTTGGCAAGCGCCATGGCGATCATGACGCGCTGCCGTTGCCCACCGGACATCTCATGAGGATACGCTTTCATACGACGTTCGGGGTCGGGAATTTGGACCAGTTTCAGTAGCTCGAGCGCCTTGGCTTTCGCATCACGCCAATTCATACCGGCATGCTGCACGATCGGTTCCGCAATCTGACGTCCAATTGTGTAAAGCGGATCAAGCGAGGTCATCGGTTCCTGAAAGATCATGGTCACCTTGCCGCCACGGATCTCATTAAGCGCGCGCTGCGACATGCCAATCAAGTTCTTGTCGCGATAGCGGGCGGCACCCTCCGTCCGGCCGTTGTCAGCAAGAAGCCCCATCGCCGCCATCATCGTCTGGCTTTTGCCGGATCCGGATTCGCCAACAACTGCGACTGTCTCGCCGCGCTTCACCTGCATCGAAATGCCTTTGACCGCTTCCACCGGCCCTTGGTTCGTATCGAACGTCACTGAAAGGCCGTCGATGGTCAGAACCGGTTCACTTTGCTTGTCAGACATAATCAGCGGTCCTTCGGATCAAGTGCATCGCGGAGACCATCTCCGATGAAGTTCAGGGCGAACAGCGTTGAAATCAGGAAAATCGCCGGGAAAATCAACATCCAAGAAGCACCCTGCAAATTGCGTGACCCCTCTGAAATAAGGACGCCCCAGCTGGTCATCGGCTCCTGCACGCCAAGTCCGAGAAACGACAGGAAGCTTTCAAGCAGGATGACCCGTGGCACCAGCAGCGTCATATAGACAACCACCTGTCCCAATGTGTTGGGAATAATGTGACGGCGCAGGATGCCCATCCGGTCGACACCCATGGCTTCGGCCGCCTGAACATACTCCTGGCGTTTGAGCATCAAGGTCTGACCGCGCACAATCCTGGCCATATCAAGCCATTCAACAGCTCCGACGGCGATGAACATGAGCACGAAGTTTCGCCCGAAAAACACCACCAGCATGATGACGAAAAAGATAAAGGGGAGCGAATACAGAATATCGACAATCCGCATCATTAAAAGGTCAACACGGCCACCCAGATATCCTGATGCGGCACCGTACAGCACACCAATGGAAATAGCGACGAACGTGGCAAGCAACCCGATCGTAAGCGAAACCCGCCCGGCAATCAGCGTCCTGGTCAGCAGATCTCTACCATTGGCATCGGTGCCGAAGAAGAAGTACAGGCGATCAACATCGGCAGAGATCATCGCTGATTTCTTGTCCGGTGCCATGTCCGAGATCGCTGCATTTTTGAAGAGATCAATCCGGTCCAGGTAACGCGTTATTCTGGGATCGATATCGCGGCTCGATGTAACCTTTGCGCTGACTGTGCCGTTCTCAACCTGGAGATCACTGACATCAACCCGCGCCCGGCTCAGTCCTTTTTCAAAAGCCGGGACAATCTGGTCCTCGCGCGGATAGGCCGTCATACTAGCCGGCACCTTGACGTAGTTGCGATACACAGTGTCGAACTGATGTGGCAATACCCATGGTCCGACGACACAGGCCAGTGTAATAACAGCGAGCAGGATCAGAGAGGCTACAGCAGCCTTGTTGGCCATCAGCCGGTCGCGCGCATCATCCCAAAGTGAGCGTCCCTTGATCAGACTCTCAGGTAACTCCGGAGGGTTATTCAATGTTGTATCAGCCATATCATTTCCCTCAATCGTACCTGACTCGCGGGTCGAAAACCGCGTAGAGAAGATCGACCACGAGATTGAAAATGATGATGAAGCTGGCAATCACGATGACTGTCCCCATAACCAGGGTATAATCGCGGTTCAGCGCCCCTTGCACGAAGTACCGGCCAATGCCGGGGATTCCAAAAATCGTCTCGATGACCACCGAGCCCGTCAACAGAGCAGCCGCAGCTGGCCCCAAATAGGACAGAACTGGCAGAATCGCCCCCCGCAACGCATGCACTACAACGACAGAAAAGGCTGACAAACCATAGGCGCGCGCCGTCCGAATATGGTTTGAGCGCAACGCTTCGATCATAGATCCACGCGTGAGACGCGCCACGACCGCGATTTGAGGTAGCGCCAGTGTGACAATCGGCAAAAGCTGGTTCTGCCATGCGCCATTGTTCCACCCTCCAACGGGCAACCAGCCCAGCCAAACGCCGAAAAACAGTGTCAGCACCGGTGCAATCACGAAATTGGGAATGGTAACACCGGCAGTCGCTGCAACCATAACCGAGTAGTCAACTCCCTTGTTCTGGCGTAACGCAGCGATGACTCCGAACACCGTGCCTGCGCATAGCGCAAGAAAGAGAGCGGAAAGGCCGAGTTGAATTGAAATGGGAAGGCTCTGCGCAAACAGCTCGTTGATCGTGAAGTCTCGGAAATAAAAACTAGGACCAAAATCACCCTGCGCCACCTTGGAGAGATAAAGCAGGTACTGTTCCCAAAGGGGCTTATCCAGTTGGTAAATCTTGTTCAGATTTTCCATCACCTTTGCTTCAAGCGGCCGCTCCAGATCGAAAGGTCCACCCGGTGCTATGCGAATGAGAAAGAATGAAATGGTAACGATAAGAAAAATGGTCGGAATCGCGCTGAGCAATCTGCCCAGGACATAACGCAGCATCTGCGCCTCTCCCCGAATGTACTTCGGTCGACGAATACCTTATCGACCAACCCCATAGTCAGAAGCAACTCGGACTGTCCCTCAACATGAGTGGCAATTTCAGACCTGCTTCTGCGCCGATGTGTATCTCCGGGTCAAACCCTTACGGTTTACCCCGGAGATAGAGTCGAACTAAGCAAGTGCTATTGCGCAATACTCATATAGCGCGTGGGATGCACATTCTGCAGATTGTCTTCCCAGCCGGACAGTTTGTCCGACACCATGCTCATGGAGCCATAGTAGAGCATTGGAATGAAAGGCAGATCCCGCATGAATATGGCTTCTGCCTGCTTCAACAGATCCGCGCGTTTCTCTAGATCCACCTCTGCAGCGGCTTCATCCATGAGCTTGTCATATTCAGGATTGTCATAGTTGGCATAGTTAAAGCCGTCATTGTCTGATTCAACCATGAACAGGAAGTTCTGCGGGTCCGAATAGTCACCGATCCAACCGGCTCGTGCCACATCGAAATCCTGTTTGTCGCGCAACATGGCGTAATGCGTTTTGGTATCGGTATTCTCAAGCGTCACTTCAATACCAAGCGGCTTCCACATGTCGGCGATCGCTACTGCCGTATTTTTGTGGTTCTCGGAAGTATTGTAGTTGATTTTCAACTTCACGGGATTATCCGGACCGTAGCCGGCAGCTTTCAATAGTTCTGCGGCCTTTTCTTCACGATCAAGCGGAGACATCTCTTTATAGTCCGCATAGGCGGGATCACCATAGTTGCCGATACCCGGCGGGACGAAAGAATAGCCCGCCACCATCGTACCGCCCCAGATGTCTTCCGCAATAAATTCGCGGTCTATAGACATCGACAGAGCCTGCCGCACATCCGGATTGGAAAGCGCTTCATCCTTGTGGTTCAAAGCGTAGTAGTAAGTACCAAGATAGGGCGCAACCCGGAATTGATCGCCGAGATTTTCGCGCATGAACTTGATCTGCTCTGTCGGCGCATCATTGTTTGTATGAAGTTCACCAGCCTGGAAGCGACGCAGCGCTGCACCGCGATCTTCCGTGGGATAGAACATGACAGTATCGATCTGGACGTTCGCTGCGTCGTGGAAATTCGGATTCTTGACCGCTTTCACATGGCTGTTGGGTACAAATTCATTGAGAACGAATGCACCGTTGGTAACAATATTCTCAGGTTTGACAAAATCCGAACCATGTTTGTCGATTGATGCCGGATGAACCGGCAGACCCGTCTGATGGGTCAACAAATCAAGAAAATAAGGTGTTGGTGCTTCAAGCGAAATTTCGAGTGTGTGGTCATCAACAGCCCTAACAGCCAGTTCCTCAGGCTTCATCTCACCCTTGTTGACTTTTTCGGCGTTCTTAACCGGATAAAGGATGTTGGCGTATTTTGCGCCGGTCTCCGGATTCATAATCCGCTGCAGTGAATAAACGAAATCGCCTGCGGTAACCGGGTCGCCGTTGGACCATTTGGCATTGTTGCGCAGCTTGAATGTATAAACCGTTCCATCATCAGAAATGGACCAGCTTTCTGCCACGCCCGGCACGGTTTCGCCTTTGGCATTGAAAGCCGTCAATCCCTCATAAAGATCGCGAAGAATATGCGCCTCATAGGTTGTGGACGTCTTGTGCTGATCAAGTGTTTCCGGATCGGCAGTGTTGCCGCGGTGATAGACGACCTCTGCACTGGCCGTCAGCGATGTTGCGGCAACGAGCGCTGCGGCAAACAAAGATGTTCGAATGGTTGATAATTGCATTGGATTACTCTCTTCCCCTCCCGTGGTTATGTGCCTCTCAATCTGAGGCCCGACGGTGACGAAGGCAGAGTTCCATATTTCGCCGTGCAATATCAATGCTATTGCGGCGATAACTTTTTCCTATTTTTTCCTATTTAGCGGCAATATCTTCCAAGCAAGTGTAATTAAAGCATTTATTTGCACAAGAGCATGAAAAGATGCGAATAAAAACATATTCCGTCGACTTTGCCTAGAAAATCAGAAATGAAGGGGGAATTTAGTATTCAGTTAAACGACATGACATCCGCGGAACTTTTCCCAGATATTTAATTTCAGCGCCTAGATAGCAACGCCAATATTATACACCTGACGGTTTTTTCGCGAAAAACGCAGAAAAACGGAGATTTTAAAAATTAAAAAATGCATTTCAAACATAATTTTAAATATCATAATAATTGTCTTTTCCGAGATTTTCACTCAAACCTCAGTTACCCGGAATTTCAATTCATATTTGATCAAATACGAGGAAAAATTATCTCACTGGTCTTTTCATGAAGGAATCGATGCGATGTTTGACACAATCGATTTCTAGAAAAACCACAAATAAAAAAATCGGCCGGGCAATTTATGCCAGACCGATTTGATGGAAGGCTTGATAACCCCTGCGGATTGCCCTGCGAAATACAGGCGACCTGCCGCATAGGTTGATCCAGATTAGCGACAGAATTTATAATTGCCGCTATAGGCCAGGAAATACCCGGTGCTTGGATCGAAAGAGCGGTATCTGGCTGAGCAGTAATCATACCATGCCGGCGTCCAGGGCTGAGGGCGTCCATAATAGGGTTGAGGACGTGGTGCATGATAATAACGGGGTCCGGAAAGCGTCGAACCCAACGCAAGACCAGCGCCAAAGCCAACAACACCAGGCACCCAGTATTTTCCATGTTTCCAGCCACCCGCTTCAGCGCCCGATACGGCAACTGTGTTGCCCAACGTCGCTCCGGCGATCACAAGGCTAAGGACTGCTGCAAGTTTCGGCAAACGTTTCAGGCCGGATTTTTGGGTAATTGTTGACATTGTTACTCTCCCGTTTCAGTAAATTTCAAAGTGCGCCAGATCAGTCTTGATCGGCTTCGTATTTGTCTGACGCTTGAAACGTAGGAAAGGTTCAACAAAAATTGCGTGACAGCCGTCACAAACTTCAAAATCCGCCATAAACCGGGTTTTTTTAGTGATTTTTTGTGAAAGTCTTCACAAAAATCACGTCGATTTTCCCATTTTTTAGACCGTATTGCGGTTGTTTTCGAACATTCGCTGCCTGGAAATTATACGTTGCTGTCGGGAAATGACGCCTTTCGCGCGGCCATGAAAGCCAAAAGCGCTTCATCAATCGACGGATCAAGCGGCGGAGCCTCATAGGCGGCCAACATGTCTTTCCATTTCTGATTGGCATGCCGACCGGCATCCAAACACCCATCAGCCTCCCATTGTTCGAACGAATTATTGTCGGCAATTTCTGAACGGTAAAAAGCCGATTCAAAATTGGCCTGCGTATGTGCAGCGCCGAGGAAATGCCCACCAGGCCCAACTTCTCTGAGCGCATCCATGGCTTGCGCGTTTTCGGAAAGATCAATTCCCTTGGCCAGCACGTGCATCATGCCCAATTGATCGGCATCCATGACGAATTTTTCATAAGAAGAGCACAAGCCTCCTTCCAGCCAACCGGCGGCATGGAGTGCAAAGTTCACACCTCCATGCACCGTAGCCAGAATTGTTTGCGCGGATTCCTGAGCCGATTGAGCATCAGGCAACTTGGACGCGGTAAAGGACCCGCCTGAGCGAAACGGCAATCCGGCACGACGGGCGAGCTTGGCGGCACCGTTGAGCAATAGTGACCCCTCAGGCGACCCAAATGTCGGAGCCCCGGACTGCATGGAAATCGAACTGACAAACGCTCCGAATACAACCGGAGCGCCCGGCCGTATGAGCTGGGTTAATGCACAGCCCGCCAGCGCTTCAGCAAGAAGCTGGCTTAAAGTTCCGGCAACCGTCACCGGGCTCATCGCGCCGGCAAGGATGAACGGAGAAACAATGCAGGCCTGGTTAGCTTTTGCGTAGACCTTGAGGGCACCGAGCATGGTGTCATCGAAAACAAGAGGCGAATTCGCATTGATCAGCTGGATCATGACGCACTTCTGATCGACAAACTCCTCGCCGAAAACAAGCTCGGCCATCTTGACCGAGTCTTCAGCCCGTTCAGGTGCGGTTACGGATCCCATGAACGGCTTGTCGGAGTATTTGATATGGGAGTAGACCATATCGAAGTGCCGTTTGTTCACCGGCAGATCAACCGGTTCGCATACCGTTCCACCTGAATGATGCATCCATGGCGATGCGTAGGCCAGCTTGACGAAGTTTCGAAAATCCTCAATCGTCCCGTACCGGCGTCCCTGATCGAGATCGGTGACGAAGGGCGGGCCA
Source organism: Stappiaceae bacterium (assembly GCA_039976075.1). Classification (GTDB taxonomy): domain Bacteria; phylum Pseudomonadota; class Alphaproteobacteria; order Rhizobiales; family Stappiaceae; genus JBDWFY01. The sequence continues at coordinate 482,491 of JBDWFY010000009.1, read as the reverse complement.
TAGACCGGTGCAAACACCATATTGTTGCCACCGATTTCGACATTGCGTGCGGGATTGCGGGCATGCTGGGTGAACTGAGCCGGCGCTGTCTTTATAAGCTCTCGCAACAGACCTTTGGGAAAACGGACACGTTCTCCCTCGACTTCCGCACCAGCATTGCGCCACAAGGCGATGACCTCCGGATCGTCGCGAAATTCAATCCCGATTTCCTGCAAAATTGTATCGGCGTTGGCTTCAACGATCTCAGCGCCCTCATCAGAGAGCAGGTCCGTAACAGGGATGCCCCGGGTGATGTAAGGCACCGACCCGGAATCGGTGGAGTGAGCTCGCGCTTCACGCCGTGAGGACCGGCCGCGACGTCCTGCTCTTGCTCTGCCTTCTGACATACCAGACCTCATTGTTTGTTTTTACTATTTAAGACGATATTGCGCACACAGAACGAAAACGGTTGATGAAATAGCGTCCTAGAATACTCTGAAACCGTCTTTGGGTCTTGAGGCGTTGCCCAAAGCGTCATTTTACGAATTGGATGCCATCCAGGCGAAGAGAAGTGCCTCAATGATCATCGATCAATCCGCAATGGCGCGTTTTAGACAGAACATGTCGTGCGGCGGCCCTTGCAGGTTGATTCAGCGCCTTACTCTGCAGTACCGGCGTTGCTGTGTAGCAGTACCGTTTTATGCAAGACGTTGACGATAGGGACAGGACCATGAAAACACATGCACGCGTGGTGGTTATCGGCGGAGGCGTTGTAGGCGTCTCAACGCTGTATCATCTGGTGAAGAAGGGGTGGTCCGATGTAGTTCTGATCGAACGAAAGGAACTCACCTCCGGTTCGACCTGGCATGCAGCCGGTCTCCTGCCCCTCTTCAATATGAGTTACGCTGTCGGTCAGATCCATAAATATTCAGTCAATCTGTACCAGAAACTTGAAGCGGAGACCGGACAGCCCGTCGGATTGAGCCAGGTGTCCAACATTCGCCTGGCGCGAACGAAAGATCGCTGGGATGAATTTATGTACTATGCCGGTGTCGCAGAGACGATCGGCGTTGATGTCAAAAAACTGACGCCGGAACAGCTGCGCGAAATCTGGCCTTTATGCGAGACGGACGGAATACTCGGTGCGATCCAACACCCGGAAGACGGTTATATCCAACCAGCGGATCTGACTCAGGCCTTCGCTTCTGGCGCACGCGAGGGCGGTGCTGAAATCTATCGCTACACCAGCGTCACCGGCATAGCGCAGGATAGAAGCGGAGAATGGACTGTCTCCACAGACAAAGGCGACATCACCTGTGAGCACGTCGTCTCCGCAACCGGCAACTTTGCTAGAAAAACCGGAGCACTTGTGGGACTGGATATTCCGGTAATCCCCGTTGAACATCAATATATCGTCACGGAGCCACACCCCGCGATCCAGGAACGGCAGGCAAAAGGTCTGCCGGAAATGGGTGTTCTGCGTGAAGCGGATTCCTCATGGTACATGCGAGAGGAAAATGGTGGCCTGCTGCTTGGTCCTTACGAGAAGGGTGCGCCGTGTTGCTATGTTGATGCGCCGGACGATGACAGTGAATACGAGCTCTTCCAGGAAGACCTTGAACGGTTGATGCCGCATATCGAGACTGCTATTGCGCGCGTGCCGGCCTTTGGCGAGGTCGGCGTCAAGAAAGTCTATAACGGTGCAATCGCGTACACGCCGGATGGGTCTCCGATCATTGGACCGGCCTGGGATCTGAAAAACTTCTGGCTCAATGAAGGGCATTCCTTTGGCGTCACTGCTGCTGGTGGCGCCGGTTGGCAACTGGCGGAATGGATTGTCGAAGGTGAACCGTCAATTGATATGATGGGGGTCGATCCCCGCCGCTTCGGTCCTTATGCCTCGCGCGGATATCTGAGACAGAAAAACGAAGAAGCCTATGCGAACGTCTTTACCGTGCACTATCCCGATGAAGAACGCTCAGCCGGTCGCCCTCTGAAAAAGACGCCCTGTTACGATCGTATGAAGGCACTGGGCGGAGTCTTCGGTTCTGTTTACGGCTGGGAACGGCCCAACTGGTTTGCGCCAGGCGACCTTTCGCTCAGCGACGCAGACTTGGCCAAGGACGATGTGCTTCTGAGCGAGAACCACGCCCCTGCCCTTGAAGATGGTCGCATCGTAGAAAAGTACTCCTTCCGCCGATCCAACTATTTTGAACATGTGGGCAACGAAGCGCGTCACGTTCATGAAAAAGTCGGCTTGCTGGACATGTCGGCCTTTGCGAAATTCACGGTTTCAGGACCGGGAGCTGCCGACTGGCTCGACTATCTGGTGGCCAATCGCATACCAAAGAAGATCGGCCGGGTCGGTCTGTGCCACATGCTGACAAAGTACGGTGGTGTGCGGTCTGAATTCACGATTTATAAAACCGGTCCGGAATACTTTTACCTCGTCTCCGCCGGGGCCTACGAACGGCACGACTTCGATTATCTGTTGAAGGCATTGCCGGAGGACGGCTCGGTAAAACTGGAAAAAGTCACGTCTGAACATGGTGTGCTTGTTATCGCCGGTCCTCGTTCGCGCGATTTGCTTCAAAAACTGACTGATGCTGATCTCTCTAACGATGCCTTCCCGTGGCTAACCGGACAGTTCATCAATGTCGGGAGGGCGCAGGCCCACGCGCTGCGTGTCAACTTTGTCGGAGAACTGGGATGGGAGCTGCATCACCCGATCGAAATGCAGAATCTGATTTTCGACCTGATCATGGAGGCCGGCGCTGAGTTTGACATCAAACCCTTTGGAATTCGCGCCATGGATGCACTACGGCTGGAGAAATCATACCGCCTGATCCCCCGTGAGTTGTCAATTGAATATTCAGCCTTTGAATCGGGTCTGGATCGATTTGTCCGACTGCAGAAGGAAGATTTCATTGGCCGGAGCGGGCTTGTGGAATGGCAGCAGAAGGGTTTCAAATGGCAGTTTGTCACGATGGAAGTGCACGATGTAACGGATGCTGATGCACGCGGATCGGAACCAATTTATCTAGACGGAGAACTCGTAGGACGGGCAACGTCGGGCGGCTATGGCTGGCGGGTCGGCAAGAGCCTCGCGCTCGCCATGGTCCCCCCGCATCTCGCGGAACTGGGTACAAAACTGGAAATCAAGATTTTGGACAAGATGTATCCGGTGACTGTGATCGAAGAATCGCCGTTTGACCCGCAGAACGAGCGGCTGCGCGACTGACGAGCACAACAGACGAGCTGTTCACAGACAAAAACATCGATCAATCTGATTGCGGCTTGCACTCCCTCCTTGCGAGTACCGGAGCCGTTCCTATTCAGACGAGAGACTGAGAAGACTCTGGCGTTCTTCTCAGGCTGACGAATAAAAGGGCAATTGAAATGGACCAGTCCAGATTTCAGGAACTGATCGGCAAAAAAAGGGCCCTACTGGCCGACGGCGCCACAGGAACAACCCTGTTTGACATGGGATTGACCTCCGGGGACGCACCGGAATTGTGGAATGTGGATGAGCCGGAAAAGGTCCGCACATTGCATCGGCAATTTGTCGAAGCCGGTGCCGATATCATTCTGACCAACACTTTTGGATGCAATGCTCATCGCCTGAAGCTTCACGCTGCACAGCACAGAGTTGGGGAACTGAACACAGCCGGAGTTCTCCTGGCACGAGAAATTGCAAATGAAGTGGATCGAGATGTGCTTGTTGCCGGTTCCATCGGACCGACCGGCGAACTTCTGGTCCCGCTGGGTGCTCTTACCTACCAGGACGCAGTCATTGCGTTTGCCGACCAGATCGACGGTTTGAAGCATGGTGGTGTAGATGTCCTTTGGATCGAAACCATGTCAGCACCTGAGGAAATGAAGGCTGCGGCTGAAGCCGCTGCCGCATCCGGCCTCCCCTTTGTTCTTACCGCAAGTTTCGACACGGCAGGGAAAACCATGATGGGTCTCTCCCCGGCAGGCCTGGGCTCACTCACGGAACAGTTTACGTGCGAGCCCGTGGCCTATGGCTCAAATTGCGGGGTCGGTGCTTCAGATTTGCTGGTAGCCACTTTGGAGATAACCGAAAAATATCCCGATGCTCTCATCGTCGCCAAAGCCAATTGCGGTATCCCGGTCATTCGGGGCGACGAAGTCGTCTATACCGGCACGCCTGACCTGATGGCCCGTTATACCCATTTGGCACTTGATGCCGGCGCCCGCATCATCGGTGGTTGTTGCGGCACATCCGCCCATCACATTGCCGCCATGCGTGCTGCGATGGACGACCACACACCGGGCCCGCGGCCAACATCAGAGAAAATCGTTGAACAGATAGGTCCGCTCATATCACCACCGAGAAGTGAGACCGGTCAACGTGCGCACCGAACATCCGGACGCCGTCGGGGTCGCAGGCAGGATGCAGCATAGGCTTGATCCGCACTACACTGAAGAATTGTCAGTCTCGCCGACGCCGGCGACGCCGCGAACTGCCATCAGGTGCAGCCGCGCCACCGGATGGTGCAGGCAGATCAACTTCCATCCGTAGTTTCGGAAAAGGATCGACCTTGTTAGGCAGGGCCATCGCGTTGACAAAGTGTTCCTGAAATTTTGGTTCCAGGGCTGTTTCGATCTTCTCGATATTTTCCACCGTCTGTTCGATTTCCCGGCGGTGGCCTCGATTGAGCAGAGCCATCCGGGCACCGGTTCCCGCCGCGTTGCCGATGCCTGAAACTTCAGCCAGATCACAGTCCGGGACGAGACCCAGAACCATCGCATATTTGGTATCGATATAGCTGCCAAAGGCCCCGGCAAGGCGAATGCGCTTGATTTCCTGTGTGCCCAATTTGTCGAGAAGCAGTTTCACACCGGCATAGAGCGCTGCTTTGGCAAGCTGGATCGCCCGAATATCGGTCTGGTTGATGGAAATTTCGATCCCTTCGCTTTGGATGACATACGCAAAGGTGCGCCCGCGCTGGACAATGCGATTTGAGCGCTCAGACATAGCTCCGTTCACTACACCGTCCTCGGTGATGATGCCGGTCAAATACATTTCTGCGACAGCCTCGATAATACCTGAACCGCAGATCCCCGTGACGCCGACGGCGTCAATCTCATCGTCAAAACCCGTTTCGTCAGACCAGGCGTCAACACCGATCACCTTGAAACGTGGTTCCAGCGTCTCCCGATCGATGCGAATGCGTTCGATTGCACCAGGTGCCGCCCGCTGACCGCAGGAGATTTCTGCGCCTTCAAAGGCAGGACCCGTTGGTGAACTCGCAGCCAGTACCCGATCTTTGTTGCCAAGGATAATTTCCGCATTGGTGCCAATATCAACCAGCAGCGTCAGTGCATCCTGCCTGTAAGGCGCTTCGGACAATGTCGCAGCTGCGGCGTCCGCACCAACATGTCCGGCGATACAGGGCAGCATGTAGACACGTGTACCCGCCCCCATTTCAAGGTCCAGATCCTGAGCTGGAAAAGAAAGGGCATCAGATACAGCCAGTGCAAACGGCGCACCACCAAGCTCCGTCGGATCGATCGCCAGAAACAGATGATGCATGACCGGGTTGCCGACGAAGACGGCCTCCAGCACATCGCTCCGCTGCACGCCGATATCCTGAACGAGCTTACCGATCAACGCATTGATTGCATCGCGGACCGTTTTCACAAGATCAGGCAGGCGGTCTTGATTCATCTGGAGGTAGGAAACGCGCGACATCAGATCTTCGCCAAAGCGGATCTGCGGATTCGAAGTGCCCGCTGAAGAAACAGTTCGGCCTGATTTCAAGTCGCACAGGTGGGCTGCAATTGTCGTGGAACCGATGTCGACCGCAAGTCCATAGATCGTCTTCTTTTCACCCGGCCAAAGACCGGTCACAACCGCCTCTTTGTTGCGATCACAATATATCGCGGCGGTGACGGTCCAAAATCCAGCACGCAGGATTTTCTGCACTTGCGACAAGAGTGGAAAATCGATCACAAGAGTTTCAAGACCCGCCGCTGCCAAAAGTGCATCGCGTAACCGGTCCGCATCCCCCCGAGGCGTTTCCATATCCGGTTCACTGACCGTTACAGTGTAGAGATCGGTTGCAGGGTCGGGATTGATTCGTCGGCTCTCTGCCCGTTTGCGGACGACCTGACGATTTGTCTGTGCATCGATGGGAACATCAACGACCAGATCACCGGCAATCTTCGCCTGGCAGCTCAGACGTCTCCCTTCTGCAATCCCGCGCAAGGATACGTATCTGTCTTCCAGATCAGTGGAACCGGCGAGGTTGTTTTTCTCGCTCTGAATGCTTTCCTTTGCGAATTTCCCTTCAGACACGGAAATCTGACAACGGCCACATATACCGCGTCCACCGCAGACAGATTCTACATAAACACCGAGCGATCGCGCGGCATCAAGCAACGGTGTGCCGACGGCAAAATTCCCGCGCCTTCCACTTGGTTGAAACACAACCTTTGCAAGCTTCTGTTCTGTATCGATTGCCGATTTAACCCTATCGTCCATGCGCAGTTAAACTGCCTATGCTGTTGCCGGTACGCGCCGTCTACGACCGCCCGCGCGCCGTCCTCTAGCCCCCTCGCCCGCCGGATCGTCCGGATTTGGCGCCGGGCGGTTCGTACGGAGCCAAACGGCACAGTCCGGATCAACGCCATTGAGCATATTGGCGGCAGCGATACCGTCCATTTCCTCTTTGTGCAGCGGGTTCATAATGGCAGAGGTCATGCCGGCCACCGAAGCCATCGCCAGAAAATGTGCATTCAACACATGCCGGTTGGGTACACCGAACGAAATATTGGACGCACCACACGTGGAGTTGACTTTCAATTCTTCTTTCAGGCGTCTTAGCAACTGAAATACCTGACGACCGGCATCGTTCATGGCGCCGATTGGCATTACAAGTGGATCAACCACCACATCCGATGCGGGAATGCCGTGGTCCATCGCCCGATGCACAATCTTCTTGGCGACTTCAAACCGTACATCGGGATCCGTGGAGATACCGGTTTCATCGTTCGAGATGGCGACAACCGCTGCGCCATGTTTTTTCACCAGCGGCAGCACGCGCTCAAGAGATTCATCTTCTCCGGTCACCGAATTGACCAGAGCTTTGCCCTGATAAACGGAGAGACCAGCCTCGAGCGCATCAATGATCGAGGAATCTATCGATAGCGGTACATCAACCAACCCCTGAACCAGTTGGATGGTTTCTGCTAATATGCGTGGTTCATCCGCCAGAGGAATGCCAGCATTGACATCGAGCATATGCGCTCCGGCAGCAACCTGTGCCAGCGCATCAGCTTCAACCTGCGAATAGTCTCCTTCTTTCATCGCAGCTGCGAGCTTCTTGCGACCGGTGGGATTAATCCGTTCACCAATGACACAGAACGGCTGATCGAAGCCGATAACCACTTCTCTGGTGGCGGAGGAGACAACCGTTCGTGTCATTCAATCACCTCTTTTTTTAGAAACGGGGCGTGTTCGCCTGTGGTATGGCCCTCTGATCCAAGGGCCCAGGAACCACGTTGCACCAGCCATTCACCGCTTTTGCGCACGCCACCAAATGGATAGACATGGATCTGTGCAAGTTGGCTTTGAGCGTTGAGGGCCACATGGTCCTCGAGACGATTGACAACATCGTCCGGATCATATCCGGCCAGCATCGTCAACATGGAACCGCTGCGCTTTTTGAGAAAATTGATGGAATTGCCGACGCCAGCAATGGCAGCGAATTTGAGCAAAGTCGACACTTTGGCCGGTCCGGCAATGCCGATGTGGACCGGAAACTCATTGCCAAAACTCTCCAACTCTCCAAGCCAGGCAATGACCTTCTCAGGGTCGAACCCGAACTGCGTTACAATTCGAAATTCCGCATCCGAATTCCGGGCAAAAGAGTGTTTATGCAGCAGATAATCGTAGATTACCGCGCTGGGAACGTCCGGAGACCCTTCCGGATGCCCGGCAACGGCGATATGCTTGAAGCCCAGCGCATCAAAAAGACCGGTCTGTAACATGGCAAGAGAAGATGCCAGAGGACCGGGCGATGAACTCTCCCCCGCAATCACCAGCGCCTCATTTACTCCTGCCTCAGCTGCGAGCGCTTTTATTCTTGTTTCAAAAGCTTCCTGCGAAGCAAAGCGCCGGGCTGCCAGGTGGGGGACGGCAATGCACCCCATATCGCGAATTTGGCGGGCTGCATTGACAATTACTGGATCCGGGCAGTTGCCCAGATCAGTCAAGTAAATTCGGCTGCCTTGCGGTACAGACAAAAAGAGTTCGGATTTCTCAACAATCTGAGTTGGCGAAGCTTCAATTGACGCCGGTAAAGGACCTTTACGCATCGTTCCGGCCCCCCATCGCAATCAGCGACTTCAATCGTTCCGCCGGATAGGCTTCCATCAACCCTGCTATGGCAGCGTCGGCTTCGCTCTCAAGATCATCTCCCACTGGCTCAGGAACACCGCGCCGCCAGTCGGCGAGATAGGCATCCGTTTCATCGGCTCCTGCTATCATCGCACAGCGGTCAATTGCCTGGATGAACTTTTCCGGCAACTCACGCTTTGCCGACTTTCGCCCGGCTTTCACAATTACCTGTGCCGGGATATCTCGCCAGTAAACAATCGTTTTTTGCGCCATCCACACTCTCCGATCGAGGCACCTCGCATTACTAAGTGTGCTTCCTGTCTCGAGCCCCGAACCGTCCATGGACGACATCATGAAGCTTAAAAGCGACGGAGCACGTCAATTCGGATCAGAAAAGATTTACATGTCTGTCAGGAAAGCACACAAATACGAGATGTTCTGCAGGATTCTGGATCTTTTCTGGCACTCTGTCAGTGCAGGCAAAACGTGGCGGTGCCCAGTTATCCGCCACCCAAATGTTCGGTCGACATAAATCCAAAAACTTGCGCAGGTTAGCCACTGATGACACGCCCAAACATTCTCATTCTGATGGTCGATCAGCTCAACGGAACGCTTTTTCCTGATGGCCCGGCCGACTTCCTGCATGCGCCAAATCTGAAACAGCTGGCGGCTCGTTCTGTTCGGTTCGCCAACACCTATACTGCCAGCCCGCTATGCGCACCCGGTCGCGCGTCATTCATGTCGGGACAACTGCCAAGCCGGACACGCGTCTATGACAATGCAGCGGAGTTCACTTCTGATATCCCGACTTATGCGCACCATTTGCGCCGGGCCGGTTATCACACCTGTCTGTCGGGCAAAATGCATTTTGTCGGACCGGATCAGTTGCATGGCTTTGAAGAGCGATTGACGACAGATATTTACCCGGCTGACTTTGGATGGACACCGGACTATACCAAACCGGGCGAGCGGGTTGACTGGTGGTACCACAATTTGGGCTCGGTAACCGGCGCAGGCATCGGTGAGATATCCAATCAGCTCGAATATGACGACGAAGTCGCTTACAACGCGACACGCAAATTATATGATCTGTCCAGGCGTAAGGATGAACGGCCCTGGTGTCTGACCGTCAGTTTTACGCATCCGCACGATCCTTACGTGGCCCGGAAAAAATATTGGGATCTCTACGAGAATTGCCTCGAACTTGAACCCGAAATACCGGCAATCCCCTTCGCTGATCAGGATCCGCATTCGCAGCGATTGATGCTCGCAAATGACTACAAGTCTTTCACCATCACTGAAAAAGATATCAGGCGGTCACGGCGGGCCTATTTTGCCAATATCTCCTATCTCGACGCAAAGATAGGCGAAATTCTTGATGTTCTGCATCGAGGCGATCTTAGCGACGATACAATTATTGTCTTCGTCTCTGATCATGGCGACATGCTGGGCGAACGCGGACTATGGTTCAAGATGAGTTTCTTTGACGGTTCGTCCCGCGTTCCGCTGATGATGTGCGCACCGGGATTGTCTCCCACACGGATTGATGGTCCCGCGTCGACAATGGACGTCGTTCCCACCTTAGCCGATCTCGCAGGCCTTGATCTCAATGAAGTCAAGCCGTGGACCGATGGTGTCAGCTTGGTACCGGTTGCTTGGGGAAAGACGGAACGAGGTCCCGTGCCGATGGAATATGCAGCAGAGGGATCCTATGCACCATTGGTGGCTCTACGGGAGGATCACTTCAAGCTGGTGTGTTGTGATCTGGACCCACCACAGCTCTTTGATCTCAACAACGATCCTCATGAACTCAACAATCTCGCCGAAAACCCAGAGTACACGCACATTTTTACAGGTCTGATGGACCAAATTGAACGAAGGTGGTCACTGTCGCTGTTTGACAAGCAGGTTCGTGAAAGCCAGGCGCGCCGCCACGTGGTCTACAGTGCGCTGCGTAATGGCTCCTTCTATCCCTGGGATTACCAACCACTACAGAAAGCGTCCGAACGCTACATGCGCAATCACATGGATCTGAATATTCTTGAGGCGTCTCAACGCTACCCGCGCGAATAGCCAGGACGTCACGCGCATCATGATTTCAGGAATTAATCAGGCTGAGCCGACGAAGGTTGCAAGATCGCCATAGCCTGTGTAGCGGATTTCCAGCGGCAGACCGAGTTTGTCAGCAGCCGCTGCAGCTTTTTTCTCAAGCTGCGCATCTCGGAATTGTGCCAGGTAAACAACGCGCGTGTAGTGAGCGAAGTACATGTCGCGCAGTTCCGGATAGCGATCAAGCCCCAGTGGTCGATAGACCATCGCATCGAATTGGCGGGCAAGAAAGTCCGTCAGGTAGAAGGTGCCAAGATCATCTTCCTCGGCCGCTGAAAATTCATCTACACCAGTAAAAAACGCATAACAATGCGCGCCTTCAATACGCTCCGCTCCCTCTTCAGCCAGAACTTTGTCAAGCAACCCACCTGTGCCACAATCGCCAAAGCCGATCAGGATCGTATCGTACTGGTCTCGATGTTTTCGGATTGCCTGACGGACCGCGTCAGGAATTTGCTCCGGCGTCGCATGCAAACTGGCTCGTAAACAGGTCAGCGTGACATGATCCAGTCCATTCGCTTGCTTGATTGCCAGAATTTCGCGGGCAAGAGCACCGCAGGCAATAATCAAAACGCTTTTGGCCGGGGCTGATGTGCCCGGATAATCGGATCTGCTTTCCAGCTCCAGCCAAGCCAAATCACGCTACTCCGCCGAGCTGGTTGTGTTTGCGTGCAATCAGATCTTTCGCCGTTTCCACGGTCACGGCAGCATCACGGCAGTAGGCGTCGGCACCGATTGCATCACCAAATTCTTCATTGAGGGGGGCACCGCCAACCATAACGATGTAGTCGTCGCGCATGCCCTTTTCCTTGAGCGTGTCGATGACCACTTTCATGTATGGCATGGTCGTCGTCAAAAGCGCAGACATGCCCAGAATGTCGGGTTTGTGCTCTTCAAGAGCCGCCAGATAATTCTCAACCGGATTATTGATGCCGATATCGATCACTTCGAAACCGGCGCCTTCCATCATCATGGAAACAAGATTCTTGCCGATATCATGGATGTCGCCTTTGACGGTTCCGATCACCATCTTGCCCATACGCGGTGCGCCGGACTCTGCCAGTAGTGGCCGCAGGATGAACATGCCAGCCTTCATCGCATTGGCAGACATCAGCACTTCAGGGACAAACAGAATACCGTCGCGGAAATCGATCCCGACAATTCTCATACCCTCGACCAACGCTTCGGTCAGGACCTTGTAAGGTGCCCAGCCGCGTTCGAGCAGAATATTGACACCTTCCTCGATCTCTTCTTTGAGACCATCATAAAGATCGTCATGCATCTGCAGAACGAGGTCTTCATCGTTCAATTCCCGCAGATCGATTTCTTCTTCTTCCGACATCCAACGCTCCGACTTCTAACATTGGCGGCTTGCCACTCTTCAGAGATTATGGCCGTTCAGCGCCGAATGGTTGTCTTCAAACGACATCTCAAGGATTGCCTGCGACATATTATCCCCGCCATTACAACCCTCTGGCGGCATATATACGGTCCTTTATGAAGAGAGGCGTGGTCAGCGGAAGTGACGGTTATTGTCAGTGACTGTCGTTTTGTAAGGAGTTAATGTCGCCCTTGGTCGGGCATTAGGGCTGTTCGCCTTGCATAATCGCCTCAATTCAAAAAAGAATGGTCACATCACCAATGCGTTATTCAGCCTTTGCGCTCGCCCGCAACGCGTTAAGCTATCATGAGAACTGGCCGGAGCAGTGGCGCAGCCCCGAACCCAAACGCGAATATGACGTCGTCATCATCGGCGGGGGCGGACATGGATTGGCAACTGCTTACTATCTCGCCAAGGAGCACGGCATCACGAATGTGGCCGTGCTCGAAAAGGGTTGGCTTGGCGGGGGCAACACTGGCCGAAACACAACAATCATCCGCTCGAACTATCTCTGGGATGAAAGCGCTCACCTTTATGAGCACTCTCTGAAACTCTTCGAGGGTCTGTCGCAGGATTTGAATTACAACATCATGCTGTCCCAGCGTGGCGTGATGAACCTGGCCCACACGCTGCAAGATGTGCGTGACAGTGTCCGGCGCGTGAACGCCAACAATCTCAACGGGATCGATGCGGAGTGGCTGAACGCTGAAGAAGTCAAAGAGTTCTGCCCGATCATCAACATATCCAAAGATCTGCGCTATCCAATTATGGGTGCAACATTGCAACGGCGCGCAGGTGTCGGACGGCATGACGCCGTCGCTTGGGGTCTTGCGCGCGGCGCTGACAGACAGGGCGTCGACATACTCCAGAACTGCGAGGTTACTTCCATCCTGAACGAGAACGGGCGCGTTTCCGGAGTCGAGACGAGCAGAGGAACAATCCGCGCAAAGAAAGTTGCGATTTGCGTTGCAGGGCATTCGTCGGTGATGGCGGAAATGGCTGGCTTTCGACTACCGGTGGAAAGTCACGCTCTGCAGGCTCTGGTCTCGGAACCGATCAAACCGGTTCATGATACCGTGGTGATGTCCAATGCGGTGCATGTCTATGTCAGCCAATCGGACAAAGGCGAACTGGTGATTGGTGCAGGAGTTGATGGATACAGCAGCTACGGCCAGCGCGGTTCATTTCATATCATCGAGCACCAGATCAATGCTCTGGTCGAAATGTTCCCGATATTTTCACGACTGAAAATGATGCGCACATGGGGTGGCATCGTCGATACCTGCCCGGACGCCTCCCCCATCGTCTCCCTCACACCGATTGACGGCCTCTATATCAATTGCGGCTGGGGAACCGGCGGCTTTAAGGCTACGCCCGGATCAGGTTGGGTTTATGCCTGGACAATCGCCAAAAACGAACCCCATTCCCTCAACGCTCCGTTCAGATTGGACAGGTTCACCTCCGGTGCCCTGATCGACGAACACGGCGCAGCCGCCGTGGCTCATTAATCGGAGACCATCATGCTGAAAATCACATGTCCCTGGTGCGGACCACGTATAGAAATCGAATTCAAATGCGGTGGAGAAGCCCATATTGCCCGACCGGAAAATCCGGATGCCTTGAGCGACGAAGAGTGGGCTGACTTCCTGTTTATGCGCGCCAATACCAAAGGCTGGCACCGGGAAAGATGGAACCATGTTCACGGCTGCCGGCAATGGTTCAATGCCATGCGTTCCACGGTCACTCACGAGTTTGCCGGTACTTACAAGATCGGCGAGAAACCCTCCCTTGAAGAATTGAAAAACTGGGAGCCGATTGAATGACCCAGCCGTTCCGAATCAAGACCGGCGGTCGAATACATCGCGACAGGCCGATTGGCTTCTCCTTTAATGGCAAGGATTATCAGGGCTATGAAGGGGACACGCTGGCGTCAGCATTGCTGGCCAACGGTGTTCATCTCGTTGCCCGCTCCTTCAAATATCATCGCCCACGCGGCATCATGACAGCCGGAGCTGAAGAACCCAATGCCATGGTGCAGCTGGACACGGGAAACAGAACAGAGCCAAACCTCAAGGCGACGCAAGTTGAATTATTCGATGGATTGACCGCAACCAGCGTGAATTGCTGGCCATCGATCAATTTCGATGTGCAAGCCGTTAACGGCATGTTCCATAAACTGTTTCCCGCCGGGTTCTACTACAAGACCATGATGAGTTCGCCGAACCTGTGGCACAAATTTTATGAACCAATGATCCGCAAGGCGGCCGGTTGGGGTAAAGCGCCTCCCGGTCCTGATCCGGATTTCTATGATCAGATGCATGTCTATTGCGATGTGCTGGTTGTCGGAGCCGGCCCGGCTGGCCTTGCTGCTGCTCGTGCAGCGGCCTCTTCGGGCGCGCGCGTGATTATCGCCGATGAACAAAGCGAGTTTGGCGGTTGCCTGCTTTCTCTCAAGCGTCAGATTAATGGCAAAAAAGCACTCACCTGGGTGAACGAACAAGTTGCAGCGCTGAAAGCGGAGCCGGAAGTCACCACACTGCACCGGACAACCATATTCGGTTATTACGATCAGAATTACCTGGTCGCCATTGAAAGGCGACGCGATCATCTGGGCCTGCCCTCGACACCGGCCAAGCCAAAACAACGGATTTGGCACATACGCGCTGAACAGGTCGTTCTGGCAACCGGAAGTCATGAACGCCCCCTTGTTTTCGCTGACAATGACCGCCCCGGCACCATGCTTGCCGAAGCTGTCAAAAGTTATGTCAACCGGTTTGGCGTTTTATCCGGATCGCGTGCAGTTCTCTTCACCAACAACGACCGTGCGTATGAAGCGGCACTTGATTTTCACAATGCCGGTGGAAAAGTAGAAGCCGTTGTCGACATCAGGCCGGCGCCAACAGGCAAGCTCGTGGATCTGATCAAGGAGTGCGGCATCCCGCTGCAGACAGGTCAGGCAATCGTCGCAACTCACGGCAAGAAAAGGGTCACCGGTGTCGATATAATGCCCTTTGACGGTACGAACGTCACCGGTGCGCGCACCTCTATCCCCTGCGACCTGCTGATGACTTCCGGTGGCTGGAGTCCGGTCGTGCATCTGCATTCGCAGGCGCAGGGTAAACTCCGTTATGTGGATGAAAAAGCCTGCTTCATTCCTGATCATTGCCCACAAGATGCAGTTTCCGTTGGCGGTGCCAATGGTGATTTTTCCATTGCCAAATGTCTGACGACCGGTATTGAAGCGGGCATGCAGGCTGCCAATCTTGCTGGATTTGGTGCAGGGCTTGATATGAGCGAGGCGGACACTGACGAGGCAACGGTTGATTATCCAACTCCCTGCTGGCTGGTGCCCGGAGAAAAAGAAATCGGCCATGGCAGTGCCAAACATTTCGTCGATTTTCAGAACGACTCAACCGCAGCCGATATAAAACTCGCCTCCCGTGAAGGCTTTCGTTCCGTTGAACACATGAAAAGATACACTCTGACTGGCTTTGGCACAGATCAGGGCAAAACCGGCAATATCAATGGTCTCGCCATTCTTGCGCAGACAAACAAGAAAACCATACCTGAAACAGGAACAACCACGTTTCGCCCACCCTACACTTCGGTCACTTTCGGCGCTCTGGCCGGCCGGGAACTGGGCGATTTTTCCGATCCCGTGCGTCGAACACCCATGCATGACTGGCATTGCGAACAAGAGGCGGTATTTGAAGATGTCGGCCAGTGGAAACGCCCTCGATATTTCCCAAAAGCTGGCGAGGACATGCTGCAAGCGGTCAATCGGGAATGTCTGGCGGTACGGAATGGTGTTGGCGTGCTTGATGCAACAACCCTGGGTAAAATCGATGTTCGGGGAAAGGACGCCGCAGAGTTTCTGAACCGTGTCTATACAAATGCCTGGATTAATTTGCCGGTCGGATCCTGTCGCTACGGACTGATGTGCGGCGAAGACGGCATGGTCTACGATGACGGCGTCACAGCGCGGCTTGGCGAACACCATTTTCACATGACCACCACAACCGGTGGTGCGGCCACGGTTTATGAACGCCTTGAAGATTATCTTCAGACCGAATGGCCCGATCTGGATGTCTGGCTAACTTCAGTTACGGAGCAGTGGGCAACTATTTCAGTGGCTGGTCCCAAAGCCCGTCTTGTGATGGAAAAACTCAATCCCCACCATGATTGGTCCAATGATGCGTTCCCGTTCATGACTTTTCAGGATGTTGCGCTCGCATCATGCCAGGCAAGAATATTTCGAATTTCCTTCACCGGGGAGCTCTCTTTCGAAATCAATGTTCCCAGCCGCTACGGACGCGCTGTCTGGGACGCCGTCATGGCGGCAGGTGAGGCTTACGGCATTACGCCCTACGGTACTGAGACGATGCATGTGTTGAGGGCGGAAAAAGGGTTTATCATTGTCGGCCAAGACACCGATGCGACCCAAACACCGCTGGATTTGGGAATGGACTGGATCGTTTCGAAGAAGAAAAAGGACTTCGTCGGAAAACGGTCGTTCAGCCGTCTGGACACCACCAAAAAGGATCGAAAGCAACTTGTCGGTCTGCTGACGGAAAATCCCCATGACGTCCTTGATGAAGGCGCTCAGATTATTGCTGACGAAACCGCGCCAAAACCGATCTCGATGCTCGGCCACGTGACATCGAGTTACTGGAGTGAAGCGCTTGGCCACTCCATAGCGCTGGCCGTGGTTAAAGGCGGCCCGCAACGCATCGGTGAAAATCTTACCGCCTGGTCGCTTGGCAAATCACATAAGGTCAAAGTTGTCGCGCCTATTTTCTACGACAAGGAGAGTGCTCGCCGTGACGGATGAATTCTCCTTTACCAACGCCAACGGTGCTCAAACGCCGCTTGCTGACATCTCCGATACGCTGCTAGCGGCAACGTGCCGGAAAGTGGCATTGCGAGAAGCCCCGCTTGCCAGTCAGATTACTTTGCGCGCCAAGTCAGATAATGCAGATTTCTTTCATGCAGTCCAAAGACAAACCGGACTGGAATTGCCGCGGCTTGCAAACAATTTTGTCGAAGACGATGCCCGACGGCTGTTCTGGATGGGCCCGTCTGAATGGTTTTTGACAGCCCCGGATGGTGAAGCCCCCCGAATCGTCAAAGAACTGGAGCTGGCAACAGAAGGACAGCATGTTTCGGTCGTCGATGTTTCGGACAACCGGACATGTCTGACCTTATCCGGTGCAAAGTCATGGAATGTGTTGAACAAGACCTGCGCATTCGACCTGCACCCGCGCACATTCGAACCGGGACAATGCGCTCAGACGCTTGTAGGACGGACACAGGTGCTGCTGGCAATGACAGCTGACAATCAGCCAGAATTCCAGCTCTATGTGCGTAACTCTTTCGCCCACTATCTTGCCGGTTTTCTGCTTGAAGCGATGCGAGAGTATTACGAGTAGAACAGCAGTCGATCGTCAGGCACCGATCCCGGAGAATGTTTCGGAAAATGGTTGAGCACCTTTGCGATAAGGATACGCTATTAAACAAAGGCGTGGCGCATTTCACACGATCCAACGGTCGTGCAAAATACGCTAGCTGAGTGCTTTAGCCAAAAAGGGCAGACTTTGATCCATGCGGTAATCGATGGAGCTGTGATTGTCGTCAAATTCCTCGTAGACGTGTTCAACACCCGCAGCCTCCAGTTTACGATGCAGGCGCCGGGCGCCGTAAACCAGATTATACTGATCGACCCGGCCGCAATCGATCCACAGCGCCTTTAAATTTTTGAGATTGTCCGCGTGGGCATCGGCCATCAAAACCGGATCCCATTTCAACCAATTCGCCCACAGCACTTGGTCGAGTTCGCAAGTCTCCATGTCAACGGGCAAACGAATTCCGCAAAATGCGTCCGGATCCGGATCATAACTTGCGGCCATCGCCAACGTCATCAGAATATGCATATCACCGCCACCGAATTTCGGTCCGGCTTCAAAGTCCGTGATGAACTTTTCGATCGATCCGTCTTTTCTCGCAAGCGTGCGCAAAACATTAGGCATATCGGGCAAATAACAAAGTTCGAATGCCATGTCTCCTGAGTGACACGCTGCCGCAGACCAGAAATCGGAGTGACGCATACCGTGGATAATCGAGCCGTACCCTCCGGAAGACTTGCCAAAAACGCCGCGCTTTCCGGATCCTCCACAGCCAAACCTGTCTTCGATCGCCGGAACCATCTCTGCCGTCAGAAATGTCTCCCATTCACCCATTGCCAGTGAGTTGACATACTGATTGCCGCCAAGTCGTGTGAAACAATCCGGAAATGCGACGACAACCGGAGGCAACGCCTTTTCATGGATTAATCGATCAAGCCTTTCGGGAACGTTTTCACCAAAGTTCTTCCAATTGGTGTGCGCAGGACCACCGGCTGTGAAGCCCACAAGATCAACAAGCAGAGGAAGTCCCTGCCCATCATGATCGTGTGGAATATACACATTTGTCTGACGCTCTGCGGGATCTCCAAGCATGTTTGATTTCAACACATCCGATTGAATTGTTAACCGATGCAGATTTCCCTTTGGGATGTTGTGATCAGTTCGCATGAAAATCGCTCCGTTATTTTATCACTCGTTTGAAACCATCGCGACCGGCAGTTTTCAAACCCATCTTTTCTCAAAAATGGTATGTGTCTGAGGCAGGATCTGCAGGTTGCAGAACTAGAAGCGAAAACAGATGTAAGCGCCATTTGCAAACGAAAATGGCGTATCCGGAACGATAGGCGACATGCGATGCTTGATCTGACAAACGCTGTAAGCGGTTTCTCTGCCCAGGGTCTGGACAGGAATTGGACATGTGAGGCGATCAACCGAATAGCAGCAGATTACAATCGCTCCTCCGATACCCACCTGATCAAGCTCGACCGCCCCTCATTTGCCGGAATATCGCTCTATCTGAAAGACGAAAGCACGCACCCATCGGGAAGTCTTAAACACAGGCTTGCCCGGTCGCTTTTTCTCTATGGTCTATGCAACGGAAAAATCGCCAAAACGACACCGATTATCGAGGCATCCTCTGGCAGCACGGCAATCTCCGAAGCCTATTTCGCCCGACTTTTGGGGTTGCGCTTCATCGCCGTTGTTCCAGAAAGCACGGCACAAGAGAAGATAGACCAGATCGAGTTCTATGGCGGCGAATGTCAGAAAGTACCTCCTGCATCGATCTATGCAAAAGCTGAGTCTTTGGCTAAGGAACTGAATGGTCACTATATGGACCAGTTCACCTATGCCGAACGTGCAACAGACTGGCGCGGCAGCAATAACATCGCCGAGAGCCTGTTCACACAGATGGAAAAGGAAACTCATCCTATTCCCAACTGGGTTGTTGTCAGCGCAGGAACCGGCGGCACCTCGGCAACCATCGGCCGCTACCTGCGCTACACCCCCGCCCTCTATCAGGTGACAAAATTGTGCGTTGTTGATCCGGAAAATTCGGTTTTCTACGACCACTATAAAACGCGACAGGAGGGCCTGACTTCAGCGATAGGCTCCCGCATTGAAGGTATCGGCAGACCGCGTGTCGAGCCCTCATTCCAACCCGACGTCATTGATCGGATGATGCGTATTCCCGACGCGGCATCGATCGCCACGGTTTGGTGGCTGGAGACTATGCTGGGACGAAAATGCGGAGGCTCGACCGGGACCAATGTCTTTGGCTCCCTCGCCTTACTGGAAGAAATGAAGGCAAAGGGCGAAACAGGGAGCATCGTCACCATGATTTGCGATCCCGGCGAGCGTTATCTCCACAGCTACTACAGCAAAGACTGGATCGCAGCCCAAGGCCTGAACCTCGCGCCCTATTTGGAGCGTCTCAAGCAGTTCTGACCGCCACGTCCTGAACAAAAAAAGGCGAGCCAACGGCTCGCCTTTTCTGGCACATCAATAAGCAGGTCCGTCTCAGAATAGACCCACGATTTCATTGTCTCCATCAAGACCAATTGCTTCGGCCGAAGGTACACGCGGCAGACCGGGCATCGTCATGATCGCGCCTGTCACGACCACAATGAAACCGGCTCCTGCAGAAAGTCGAACTTCCCTCACCGGAACGGTGTGACCGGTTGGGGCACCGCGCAAATTGGGGTCCGTTGAGAAAGAATATTGGGTTTTGGCCATGCAGACCGGCAGATGTCCGTAACCTGCCTCTTCCCATGTCTTGAGTTGATCGCGGATTTTCTTGTCCGCCATGACATCGTCAGCGCGATAAATCCGCGTGGCGATTGTGTGGATTTTATCCCAAAGGCTCAAGCTGTCATCATAGATAGGTGCGAACTGGCTTCCACCATTGTCGATCATGTCGACAACCTTGCGAGCCAACGCCTCGGTTCCTTCTGAACCCTTGGCCCAGTGCTCACAGAGAATCGCCTCTACACCCTGCTCTGCCGCAAAAGCCTTGATGGTTTCGAACTCAGCCTGGGTATCGGTCACAAACCGGTTAACTGCCACCACCACCGGCACACCGAACTGCTTTACATTTTCAATGTGACGGCCGAGGTTCGCGCACCCTTTTTTGAGCGCATCGACATTTTCGGTTGCGAGTTGGTCTTTTGCCAGACCTCCATGCATTTTCAGCGCACGGATTGTCGCAACAATTACCGCTGCATTAGGTTTCAATCCAGCCTTGCGGCATTTGATGTCAAAGAATTTCTCCGCACCTAGATCCGCGCCAAAGCCGGCTTCGGTTACAACATAGTCGGCAAGCTTCAAAGCCGTCTTGGTGGCGATCACAGAGTTACAGCCATGGGCAATGTTGGCAAAAGGGCCACCATGAATGAAGGCCGGGTTGTTTTCGAGCGTCTGGACGAGGTTTGGCTGCATTGCTTCTTTAAGCAGCACAGTCATGGCGCCATCGGCTTTGATGTCACGACAATAGACAGGCGTGCGATCGCGTCTGTATGCAACAATAATGTCACCAAGGCGCTTTTGAAGATCCGCAAGATCCGTCGCCAGGCAAAGGATTGCCATGATTTCAGAAGCAACGGTAATGTCGAACCCGGCTTCGCGCGGGAAGCCATTTGAGACGCCACCGAGTGACGCAACGATTTCGCGAAGCGCGCGATCGTTCATATCAAGCACGCGGCGCCAAACCACCCGGCGCTGGTCAATATCAAGCGCATTGCCCCAGTAGATATGGTTATCAATCATCGCAGACAGCAAATTGTGCGCCGAGGTGATCGCATGAAAATCGCCGGTGAAATGGAGATTGATGTCTTCCATAGGCACGACCTGGGCATATCCACCCCCAGCCGCGCCGCCCTTCATCCCAAAACAAGGGCCCAGGGAGGGTTCACGGAGACAGATTGTCGCTTTTTTCCCAATGCGGTTCAGGCCATCACCCAGACCGACGGTCGTCGTTGTCTTGCCTTCACCTGCGGGTGTCGGGCTGACGGCTGTTACCAAGATCAGTTTCCCATCGTCCCTGCCACTCAGGCTGCTTATGAAGTCCGATGAAATTTTAGCTTTCGTATGCCCAAAGGGCTGAAGCGCTTCGTCGGAAATATCCAGCTTTTTGCCAACTTCGGCAATAGGCAGCATTTTTGCCGCGCGTGCGATTTCAATATCACTACTCATTATGGACCTCCCGCGTCCGGGTATGCGAGGAAAATGTTGGTTATCAAGTCTGCGCACCATCACCGACAGAATGGGTGGTTCCGAACCCTGTCGATGACGCCACGATTTTCTCTCTCATCAGAGAGCGTAATCAAAACTATTCCCACTAAGACCGTGAATCATTAATAGTCGCCATCAGATTTTCTTATCCTGCAGCATATTCCGAATTGTGACGAACTTTGCGACCGAACATCCATGGTTACCAGAGCCAAAATCGGATTTATTTCGCTCCAACACCCGTCGTGATGGGTCCGGCTACTGCAGTACCTGATGCACCTTTTTCTATCTTTTCCTGTTTTGACCAGAAATAGGATTGCCGCTCTTCCGTGGGCGTACAGCGATACCTTTCCCGGTAGCACTTGGTGAAATGGGAGGTTGATGCAAAACCGCAGGCGATCGCTATGTCCAGTATCGGTCGACTGGTGCGTCTGAGAAGGTCGCGCGCCACTTCGAGCCGCATACGTAAATAATATTGTCCCGGAGTGCAGCTGAAGTATCGGCGAAACAGGCGTTCAAGCTGCCGTGGAGAAACTTCCACGGTCATGGCGAGTTGCTGGCAACTCAGCGGATCTTCAATATGCTTGTCCATCATGCCGATGGCTTCCAGCACTTTGGGATTGGTTACACCGAGGCGGGCTTCAAGATCAAAGCGCTGGGTCTCCTCCCCTGACCGGATATGATGATGCATGAGAATTTCGGCTGTCTCACGGGCAATATTGACACCATGATGAAGCGCAATGAGTCCCAGCATCATATCCAGTGCCGCCGTCCCTCCGGCGCAGGTGTATCGATTGCGGTCTATTTCATAAATGTCCGACGTAACCTCGATGTGGGGATAATCCTCCCGAAATGACCGAAGGTTTTCCCAGTGGATCGTGCAACGGTACCCAGACAGGAGATCATACTTCGCCAAAACATATGCACCCGTGCAAACGGAGCCGATCCCTTTGCCGCGCGATGCATTTTTGCGCAATATTCCGCCCAGTTCCCGGCTTATCGGACCTCTTTCGACATCAATACCCGCACAGACAAGTGTGATATCGGCTTCTCCCATATTGGAGAGTGAACCATCGACAGCCGTCGTCGAACCGATACTGGCGGATACGGGATTGCCATCAAGAGAATAGGTGCCCCACTCATAGAGAGCTTTGCCTGCAACCCGGTTGGCAATCCGCATTGGTTCGATCAGGGACACGTAGGGCATGAGCGAAAAGTTCGGCAACAGCACAAAGGCCAGCCTTTTTACATCGCTATGCAGATGTTGTTCGGACATTCAATGCTTCGCTCCACCACCTGTTTAAACAGCAGGTTCCACATTTTTACTCGCCCCGGGCATTACTGCCCAGCCAATCCTTTGTGAGTCTATTCGACTCTCATCCGCATCAAAACGCATTTTTAGCTAGTTGAAAATCACAAAATGCAGGTAATACTTGTATTTTATAACAATGATTAATGACCGAGGCCGTACAGGACCGAGGAATGCACGTGAAAATTCAATCGATTTTCCGTACCAATCTCTAAGCTATCTGCCACCCGATGCGGCCCGATTCAGGACCAGTCGAGAACCACTTTTCCTGAAGAACCACTACACATTGCGTCAAATCCAGTCTGAAAATCATCGATGGACAGGCGGTGCGTAATGAGCGGAGACAGATCGAGCCTGCCCTGCACGAGAGTTGTCATCTTGTACCAGGTTTCAAACATTTCCCGGCCATAAATGCCCTTCAGCGTCAGCATCTTGAATATGACCTTGTTCCAGTCAATTTCAAAACCAGTTGGCGCGATCCCGAGTATGGCGATCTTCCCGCCATTGTTCATGACGTCGATCATATCCCGAAAGGCGGGTGCTGCACCGGACATTTCAAGCCCTACGTCAAAACCCTCATTCATGCCGATGCGGGCCATAACGTCCTGCAGACTTTCCTCAAGTGCATTGACGACATTCTGCACCCCGACATGTTGCGCCAAATCCAGCCGAACCGGATTTATATCGGTAATGACAACTTTTCTCGCGCCCACGGCCTGCGCCACCAGCGCAGCCATGATCCCTATCGGTCCTGCGCCGGTCACAAGAACATCCTCGCCGATCAGATCGTAGCTCAACGCCGTATGAACGGCATTGCCAAACGGATCGAAGATCGCGGCTATCTCGTCAGGCACATCATCAGGTAAAGCAAACACATTATGTTCGGGGATACAGAGGAATTCCCCAAATGAACCAGGGCGATCAACCCCGACGCCCTTCGTGTTTCGGCATAAATGCCCCCTGCCAGCACGGCAGTTACGACACGCTCCGCAGACGATATGCCCCTCTCCCGATACACGTTGTCCGGGTTGATATTTTGTGACGGCGGACCCAACTTCTGCAATGACGCCGCTGAACTCATGGCCCACAACCATTGGCACGGGAACGGTTTGCTGAGCCCAGGCATCCCAATTGTAAATATGCACATCCGTACCGCAGATCGCTGATTTTTTTACCTTTATCAGAACGTCGGTGGGCCCCGGCTCGGGCACCGGCACATGTTCCATCCATATGCCTGGTTCAGCTTTGGCTTTTACCAGCGCCTTCATCATATTCGTCACGCGTGCGTACCCCTTTACATCACCAATCATTCCGCAGCCGGTCTGGCACCTTTAGATGACTTTCAGCTCTCTGCCGACTTCAATAAAAGCAGCAATCGCCGTGTCCAGGTCCGCTCGTGTATGTGCAGCAGACATTTGCGTACGGATTCGCGCTTTTCCTTGAGGGACGACGGGAAAAAAGAAGCCCGTGACATGAACACCCCGTTTCAACATACCCTGCGCCATGCGCTGTGCCAGCTTGGCTTCGCCAAGCATCACCGGAATAATTGCATGATCTGCTCCTCCCAGCTCAAATCCCGCTTCCGTCATGTTCTTTCGAAAATAAACCGCGTTATCCTGAAGCGTTTTGCGAAGCTGGTCACCATTTTCCAGCATGTCAAACACCCGTAAGGAGGTTGCCGCAATAACCGGTGCCAGCGTGTTGGAAAACAGATAAGGACGCGATCGTTGGCGCAGCCAGTCAACAACCTTCGCGCTCGCTGATGTATATCCACCCGATGCACCACCAAGCGCTTTCCCCAGCGTGCCGGTAAGGATATCCACTCGCCCTTCCACACCGCAGTGAGTCGGACTGCCCCGCCCTCCAGCACCAACAAACCCGATCGCGTGGCTATCGTCGACCATCACCATGGCGTCGTATTTCTCCGCGAGATCACATATGCCGGTTAAGTTGGCGATAATCCCGTCCATCGAAAACACACCATCTGTCGCAACCAGGCGAAACCGCGCATCCTGCGTTGCCTTCAGTCGCTCTTCCAGCTCACCCATATCATTATTGGCATACCGATGCCGTTGAGCTTTACAGAGTCTGACCCCATCAATGATGGACGCATGATTGAGTGCATCGGAAATGATGGCATCTTCCGGTCCCAGCAGCGTCTCAAAAAGACCGGCGTTAGCGTCAAAGCAGGAAGAATATAGGATCGTATCCTCCATCCCGAGAAAGCCTGAGATACGCGCTTCCAGCTGTTTGTGTTCCTCTTGAGTGCCACAGATAAATCGAACGGATGCCATGCCGTATCCGTAGCGATCCAGAGCTTTCTTGGCTGTGTCAACCAGCTCCCTGTTGTCCGCTAATCCCAGATAATTGTTGGCGCAAAAATTCAGTACTTTCCGTCCGCCGTCGACGTCAATGGAGCCCGATTGCGGAGAGAGAATAACTGTTTCGGATTTATACAGCCCTGCTTCCCGGACTGTTGTCAATTCCCGGGTAAGATGTTGATCGAAACGGACGGACATGGTTTGGACTCCCTGGTGCGGATCAGCCATACTAGGTTTCAATTCCGCGACTAAAGCAAAGACCGATTAAGAACCGAGTTTTGATTGTGAAGGTAGAGTCCCTTGTTACATAAGAACAGGGAGAGATCATTTTAAAAGCCTATTTGTTTTGTCTCGAGTGCGTGCGGCTGCCGACCCAATGAGAATAGACCCAACAATCCATTAAGATAAGCGTCGAACAAAATATGACAGCAAATCTGTCTCACCACATCGACATTCAATAGAAATGTTGACTTGGCTCCAGCAAAACAGCCAATTTTCAATTTATTAGCATTCTCTGATCGAAATATACTTCAATTTTTAATTGATAAAAATACTGATGATACAGTAACGTTCTATTAACTCAAAATATATCACTACTATTTCCAATTGAGATAATTTGATGTATATTTTCACTCTACATTACTAACACTAAGTTACTTGCGAGGAAAACATGAGGAAGGTAGCTGACTTCGCATTTAAGTGGGTGAGTTACGCACTCTTGGCAGCATGTGCCTATGTAATGCTGACTGACTTGCTCTTCTTTGTCGATCACGGCAAGCTCCGGCTCACGTCATTAATTGATCTGACGGCGAACGGAAAAGTATACAGCTTCTCTTATTGGGAACATTTGCTGCTTGACGCCTGGGCCCCGGCCTACATGCTGATTGCCGCGTATCTTTGCAGCCGTATTCCGCAAACACAGTAAGCAGTTTTGTGTCACTGCCGAGGATTGCAATCCATCAGGCCGTAATCCTGAAACGGCCTGATAATTCATTGATTTCAGCAGTGCAAACGATTGTCTCCTGCGCGACTATTCTGTTATCGTCCGCAGAATAGATCAGGAGATGAAATGACTTTAAGAATTTTCATATTTTGTTTGATTGCGATCCTTCCCGCAGTAGCACATGCTGACTCTCAAACCGTCAAACGGGGTTATTATCGGGTCGTAGATGTGGCGGCTGATGATACTCTGAACATTCGGAGCGGACCGGGCACCAACGAGGCCACAATCCACTCGCTGAAGAACGGAACGATTGTGCGTTCCACCGGCATCAGCACCAAGGTCGGCAATACGGAATGGCTGCAGGTGAACGCTCAGGAGAGTATGGGCTGGGCATCGCTTCGATTTTTGAAATGGACCGAGCCCAAAACGTTCAGCGGCACTGATGTTCCGATTGCCGGAATATGCAGTGGTACAGAACCCAACTGGTATGTTCGTTGGAAATATAACACCCTTTTTGTCTGGACCGGGCTCGGGAGCCCAGCAGAACCCGACATTACAGTTCCACTGTCTCAGGCAGCGACTGCAGAAGGGTTTACGCGCCCCGGATTTCTTTATGCGCAGTCGCCAAAAGTCTCATTGCGGCTCGTGCACCAGCCCGGCGTCACCTGTCAAGCGCAACCCGTTGATACAGATATGGAAGTTGGTGTCCTGTTTCTCAGTACTCCCGAGGGAGAAAAGCTTCTCAATGGATGTTGCCGAGCGGAGGAACCCGCGTTCGAATAGTCATTCAATTTTTCGCATTTTCATCGAAATTTGAATTCCATTCCAGCTGAAAGCTCACGATTTCACGCGTACTTGATGAAATAGTGTCCAAACTGTGACCTACACCACATGCAATTATCAATTCTCTTCCTACATAAGTAACAGCTCAATAATTGAGCAGGTGGAGAATGTTATGATTAAGATAATTTTGCCATTTATGGCACCACTGGCCGCCGGTATATTTTTCATCGCCCTCGGCTTTGCTGTAGCAGCACCGGGTCTTTAGGACCCGGTCGCTACCGGCAATTTTAAGAAACCGTCTTATAATGCAAATTTACTGGTTACCCACTGGTTGAATGTGGGTGAATATTGCAGCTTCGCTTAATGCAGACTTGGAAGCAATTGCAGCATTTTTTAATTGCACAACCAGATGAGCACCGGATCGAATCAGCCACTTAGTGATAGTCGATAACGCTGGAGCCGCTATCGCAGCTCGCGCCGTAGAATTTTCCCCACAGCCGATTTGGGCACAGCATCGATAAAAGCTATCTGACTGGGAACCTTGTAAGCGGCGAGATTTTCACGGCAGTGCTTGATGATCTCATCCTTTGAGATGTTGTTATCATCGCCCACCACAACAAACAATTTAACTGTCTCTCCGGTTTTTTCATCCGGGATGCCGATACACGCGCATTCAACAATGCCCTCATACTCCGACACCACCTGCTCGACTTCATTGGGATAGACGTTAAAGCCCGAGACCAGCACCATATCCTTCTTGCGGTCGACGATGCGGATCATTCCATTTGGCTCTCTGATTGCTATATCTCCGGTCCGGAAATAGCCATCGGCAGTAAAGGCCAGCTTGGTTTCCTCGGGACGATTCCAATATCCGCTCATCACCTGCGGTCCCTTGGCGCAGACTTCCCCCCTCTCTCCGTCTGCAACCTCCTCGTCGTCATCGCCGAGGATGCGAATATCTGTTTCGGGAAAGGGTAGCCCAGCCGCATCAGAAAAATAATCTGCCTCCGGCGGATTAAGCGTAAGAACCGGCGAAGTCTCTGAAAGGCCGTATCCCTGACAGATGTGTTTGCCAGTCAAAGCCTTCCAGCGATCGGAGATCACCGGCATAATTTTGGTGCCGCCACCGATGGCAATTTTCAAGTGAGAAAAATCAACCTCGTCAATATCCGGATGCATCATCATGCCGGCAAAGAGCGAATTGACGCCTGTCATCGCGGTCAGACGGCTTTCCTTGATCGCGGCAATAAAGCTATCCATATCGCGGGGATTGGTGATCAGGTAATTCTTCGACCCGACGGCAAAATACGCCAGAAAGTTCACCATCAGCGCAAAGATATGATACAGCGGCAACGGGGTGATAATCACCTCCTGACCGGGAAGTGTCATTTCGGGACTGAACTCCCGATACTGGCGAATATTTGCCAAAAGATTGCCATGGGTGAGAACAGCCCCTTTGGACGCACCAGTGGTTCCGCCGGTATATTGCAAAAACAAGACATCTTCGGCGGACACGGTTGTCGGTTCAAATGGCAGATCTGCTCCGATTTCGAGCGCTTCGGCCAATAAGACATGGGCTCCGGTTTCCGGATCCACCGGCGGGCTGGGAATGACCGACGGAGACCCGTCGGATAAAGTTGCCACGACCACGGCCTCAACCGGCACCTCATCCTTAATGGGAGCATAGACCGGCGTTGATCCGGAAAAGATAATCAGGGTGGTCGCGCCGGAATCCTGAAGCTGATGGGCCAATTCCCTCGCAGTGTAGAGCGGATTGACATTGACCTGAATGGCCCCCAGTCGCATCAAGGCAACAGAGGAGATAACGAACGCAAACATGTTCGGCATCATCAACGCAACGCGATCACCCCTTTCAATTGCGATCTCATTTTGCAGGTAAGCTGCCAGGTTACGCGAGTGTGTATCCAATTCTGCAAATGTCAGCGTCTGTCCGAAATTGATAAAAGCGGTGTCGCCAGCATAGGTTTTCATCGCCCTTTCGACCAGGTCCGTGATTGTCTCCACAGCCCGAAGGTCCGCCATCTGTTCCTGCGTTGCCATCGTGTCCTCCCGTGAACTCAAGCAGCGAGTTGAGATCATGCCACGAAGGTACACGGTTCAGCAATCGTGGTGAGGAAATTCGCACTCAGGAATTGGCAGTGGGTTAAATCGCGACGTCAGCGACCAGCAATCCCGTCTGTTATCCGGTTCGACTGGCTGACCATCATGGTGTAGCAGCCTCAACGATGAGCGCTATCCCCTGCCCGCCACCGATACACATGGTGACCAAGCCGTACCGACCGCCTGTTCGCTGAAGTTCATACAGGGCTTTGATCAATATGATCGCACCGCTGGCTCCGACCGGATGACCCAAAGCAATGGCGCCGCCATTGGGATTCACGATCTTGGGATCAAGTCCAAGCTCCTGCGAAACAGCACAGGCCTGCGCAGCGAAAGCCTCGTTTGATTCAACGACATCAAGATCAGATGCAGTCAGTCCCGCCCTTTCAAGCGCAATCTTTGACGCAGGTATCGGCCCCAACCCCATCTCGCTCGGCTCGACACCTGCATGCCCGTAGGCACAAATGCGGGCCATTGGCTTGATGCCATCATTTTCGGCGCTTTCGGCGTTCATCAGGACAAGCGCGGCTGCACCGTCATTGATGCCCGATGCATTGCCCGCAGTAACAGAGCCATCTTTTTTGAACGCAGCACGAAGCTTGCCTACATCCTCCAAAGTGACACCTGGTCTGACATGTTCGTCTCTGTCGAAGATGACCGGACCCTTTCTGGTCGCGATTTCAAAAGGTGTAATCTGATCCTTGAACCGCCCCTCCTCTATCGCAGCGGCCGCCCTCTTGTGACTTTCGACTGCAAATGCATCTTGAGTTTCGCGAGAAATCCCGAAACGGTCGGCGATATTTTCTGCCGTTATACCCATGTGGCCGTGGCCGAAGGGATCGTGCAGCGCCCCAAGCATCATGTCGGTCAGCGGTGCATCACCCATTTTGACACCAAAGCGGACGCCGGGCGCATTGTAGGGTGCGCGACTCATACTTTCAGCACCACCTGCAACGGCGATATCGGAATCTCCCAGCATGATGCCCTGTGCTGCCGAGACCACGGCCTGCAGCCCGCTACCGCATAAGCGGTTCACTGTCAGCGCCGGTACTTCCTTGGGTATGCCAGCTTCAATGGCGGCGACACGGGACAAGTACATGTCCCGTGCTTCGGTGTGAATTACATTTCCAAAAACAACATGATTGATCTGGTCGGCTGCCAGGCCGGCCCGTTCAATCGCATTTGACGTGACGTGGCTGGCAAGAGTGCTCGGTGGAACATCCTTCAAGCCACCACCAAAATCTGCGATTCC
Organism: Stappiaceae bacterium; assembly: GCA_039976075.1. Taxonomy (GTDB): domain Bacteria; phylum Pseudomonadota; class Alphaproteobacteria; order Rhizobiales; family Stappiaceae; genus JBDWFY01. The sequence continues at coordinate 452,299 of JBDWFY010000009.1, read as the reverse complement.
GGTTCTGGCACCTGAAACAATAACCACGCTTCTTGTTCCGGTCATGGACCGTCCCTCCCCATTTCCACCAATTCGACAATACTGTGCTGCTGCCCGGCAATCTTGAGCCAAGGGCGAACCATAACGTCAAAAGGCACGATCGCGAAACAGATCCTGTGCGCGTTATTTGAAATCTAGCCGGAAACACGCACGCCAGCCGCATCGCCCATTGGCCGCATTCCACCGGCACGACTGAGCCCGGACGATCTTGCCCGGTTGCTTTCAGGCAGTGTCAGGGATATCCGCAATTCGTTGATCAAGGCCACAAGCTGACTGCGGCTGTAAAAACCAAGAGTCGCCAAAAGAGCGGATACATGATGCTTCACGGTTGCTTCCGTGATGCCCAGTTCATGAGCAATTTGCTTGTTAAGGCGTCCCTCTTTGAGGCGGGTCAGGATTGTCACCTGGCGCTTCGTCAATCCGGACAGCGCTTCGTAAAAATCGACTGAAAAACTCTTTCGCTCGCCGGTGTCCAACTCCAGGTGAACACCCTGTGGGTCACGAGCACCGCAAATCAGGCCTTCAAATACTTCAACATCGACCAGCTTGGAGATAACCGCATCAGCGCCATGACGGGTGAAATAAGTCGCTAGGCCATGATCATCCTGATCAATCACCACGATTATTCGAGCATGAGGTGCAACACGGCGAATTCGCGCAGCGGCGTGCAGCCCCGGCGCACCCGGTACGGCAGGATTAACAACAACCGTGCCGTCGGGGTTTCGAGCAGCCCATTGCAAAATCTCGGGATAGCTCTTCGTGGTAACGGGCGCAAGATCAACGGAACCGGCATTTTTTGCGACAAGCCCGGATAAGCCAACTGCAAAAGCCGGATGAGGGTCTCCGATCACCACCGACCGTGTCACACGCGCCTGAACTGAATTTGCCGATACCAGAGAGTCGATCCGTGTAAGCGATACGACAGATTTGGATGATTTCCGGTCAATGATATTCATGATCAAGCCCTCTCCTGAAGCAGCACGCTATTCCAGCACCACCGATTTATGTTTTGCGACATCTGCACCGATGTGGAAGAAATTTCCGATCAAACAATGCCGTCATCAATTTAAAATCTACCGGCTCCGACTACGACGAATTGTCGTTTGCAAAACCCTTCATCAAATTGGTAGCGGACTATTCACCCGATTAAATTGATAATTTTTGTTGAAAATTGATATTTAATCGGATTAAATGCAGTGCAATGCGATGAAAATTAATGCAATGCACAATAACTATTCGGTGGATTACCTCGCTTGGCGAGGATTGGCACGCGCGTTGTCCGGCGTTAGAGGCGCGGAAAAAAACGTTTTTGAACGTCTTGGCGTTGATCGGTCAAACGTTGAAGCCGAAGGTGTACGAAGCCCCCTCCGACTCTATGTGCGGTTCTTTGACGAAGCGGCCAGCGTGCTCCAGGATCCGGCGTTCGGCTTCAAGCTCGGATATACAACCAGACCACGTAGTGCGGGTATTCCAGGCTATCTGGTATTGAGTGCACCGGATCTCCAGACTGGGCTCGCGGAGTTTTGCCAGCATTTTTCGCTTTTGGTGGAAGGTGTTTCGCTGGGCTTTATCAGGACGCCGCAGACGTGTGCCCTGACCTGGGAAATGATTGACCCACAGCTGAAGCGGCACGCGCGGTTTGCTGATCACGTTACTGTCTTCTTTACCAATATGGTACGCGGCGTGATGGGACGATCATGGCGGCCTTCAAGGGTTGATCTCAGCCATGTAACCGGCGCACCCCACTCTGTGGTTTCTCGTGTGCTGTGCAGAAACGTTCGCTTCGGTCAAAGCGAAAATTTTATCCATATCCCACCGGAAGCATTGCAGCGCCACTCCTACAAACGGGATCTCGCTCTGTTTGAACTGATGCGTACAATGGCAAAGGAGCGACAGGCGCAGAGGCAGGAGAAACCGGATCTGGAAGAACAGATCCGAACCATCCTGAAGTTGGCTCCAATGGAGCATTATAAAAACCCGGCCCTCATATCAGACAGCCTGGGTTTGACGCCCTCCGCGTTGCAACGGCTTCTGCGCGGCATGGGTAGCACCATGAGATCCATCACGGATGATGTCAGATTTGAGAAAGCTCAAAATCTGCTTCGTGCCACGGACCAGAGCGTCGCGGATATTGCGGAAAGACTGGGGTATTCCGAACCGGCGGCCTTCATACGGGCATTCAAGAAACGGTTCGACAGTACACCCCGGCTTTATCGGCAGCTGGCCCGTCAGTCCGGCAGTTGAATATGGCACCTGACGTGTCAAAACGCAGGGCAGAGCACAACGCGGCTCAGTTTGCGCTTTCTTTCTCGCCTTCGTCGTCCTGCCAGATTTTTTGCCGACTGCGAATTTCTCTGGGTGCTGGTCCGAAGTAATTCGGCGTTTTCACAAATTCACGCGGATGAAGAATGACGCTATTGACCCGTTGAAACAGCGCCTTGGCAGAAATCGGCTTGGACAGCATTTCATGAATACCCAAGCGCCGGGCTTCAATGATCCGGCTTCGTTCGGTGTGCCCGGTTACCATGATAATTGGTATATAGGCGAAGGGGTTTTGGGGTGAGCGTATCATCCGGACCATATCGGCACCGTCGAGAATTGGCATCACCCAGTCGATGATCAATATATCAGGGTTCGCCCGTTCCATCGCTTCAAGACCGGACGCGCCATCTTCTGCTTCCACAATGCGACGCGCACCGAAGCTCTGCAGCATAGTGCGAATGATCATTCGCATATATGCGCTGTCTTCCACTAGCAGAAACGTTAACGAGGATAGATCCAGACTCACATTGAAACCTCCGCACCCTCTTATTATTACTCACCGAATCGTGAAAGTTTGGTTAGCCGGACCGCATAAATAAAGTGTGACATTGCAAAATTCATTTACAGCGAAGGTATGTAAAGCGTTTTTTCTTCCCGACATTTGCCTTTTCGCAAATGCCCTTCCCGTCGCATGCGTTAATATACCATCAAATTCAACCTGACCTCAGCACAAATGCGATAAATCAAGGTGCAATCACAAAACGAAGATATTGATCACTAATAGGTTGGCGCGGCAATCTGCCATTCGACAAAGCGTTTTCGACCTTTTATCTTAGATCCATTCTTAAATCCGGGGATCCGTGCGACATGAATTACCAGTCCATTTTCGAGAATGCGATAGACGCGCTCAAAGATGAGCAGAGATACCGGGTTTTTGCCGATCTGGAACGCATTGCCGGCCGGTTCCCTTATGCAATCTGGCGCAGAAGCGACGACGATCAGTGGCAGTTCAATGACCGCGAACGAGAGATTGTTGTTTGGTGCTCAAATGACTATCTGGGCATGGGGCAGAACGAAAAGGTCATCGACGCATTAACGAATACGGCGCAAACAATGGGTGCAGGCGCTGGTGGCACACGCAATATTTCGGGAACAAATCACCCTCTCATTGAGCTTGAGGGTGAACTTGCAGACTTGCACAACAAAGAAGCAGCCCTGGTATTCACCTCCGGCTTCGTGTCCAACGAAGCAGGCATTTCGACAATCGCAAAGCTTCTGCCTGATTGCCTGATTCTCTCAGATCAACTTAATCATGCCTCGATGATCGCCGGCGTGCGCAGCTCAGGTGTCCAGAAGCAAGTCTGGCGGCACAACGACCTGGATCATCTTGAAGAGTTGTTGATAGCAGCCGGTAAAGATCGGGCAAAGTTGATTGTCTTTGAGTCGGTCTACTCAATGGACGGTGATGTTGCTCCCATCGAGAAAATCGCGGACCTGGCGGAAAAATACAACGCCATGACCTACATCGATGAAGTACACGCTGTTGGCATGTATGGAGATCGTGGTGCCGGTATCTGCGAACGTGACGGCGTCATGGATCGCATCGATATCATTGAAGGCACAATGGCCAAGGCATTCGGTGTGCTTGGCGGCTATATCACCGCCTCCAGCGCAATTGTCGATGCGATCAGGTCTTATGCGCCGGGCTTCATTTTCACGACGGCGATACCTCCCGCACTAGCCGCTGCTGCCACCGCATCCATTCGACATCTGAAAGTCTCGAACGCTGAACGGCAGGCTCACCAAGAACAAGCGCAGAGAACAAAGGATGCGCTCTCAGCCGTCGGCCTGCCTGTCATGCAATCGGAAACACATATTGTGCCAATTGCAGTCGGTGACCCCGACCTTTGCAAGCAAGCAACCGACATGCTGCTTGAGAAGCATGGCATATACATCCAGCCAATCAACTACCCCACAGTCCCTCGTGGTACCGAGCGTTTGCGCATAACGCCCTCTCCGTTTCATGATGACAGCTTGATTGAGAGCTTGCGTGATGCGCTGGTTGATGTTTGGACTGCACTTGAGTTGCCGTTTGACAACAAGGATAGTGAAGACGTTGCAGCTGAAGATGATGTGGTTGAGCAAGTGATTTTCAGCGCTGCCGGTGGTTAAAAGGTTTTCGCGGCGTATATTCAAGCAGCAGGCCAGAGAAGCATCAGTCACGTTCAGGGGCGAAATCATCCCCACTTCCTGTGATTGAGAAGCAATGCTATCCTGATATACGCCAGAGCTGAACAGAATTGAGCGTTTACCATTGCCGACCAATTTTCACCGGCAGTAAACGCCTACGTCGGCGAGATAATCGTGCCGTCAAACTACCAAATTCCTGCTACGCTAGCGAACGGTCGTTCCCTGACGCTTGCCCCAAATACACCGGTATTCAGTGCAGGCGATCCATGCAGAAACTTTTACTTTGTCAAGCAGGGCATCATTCGGGTTGATCTGGTCAATCGACAAGGAAAGTCCGTACTGCTTTACCGCATTAATGACAATGAGACCTGTGTCCTCACAACGTCCTGTTTACTCAGCGACGAGGACTATGCCGCTGAAGCAAAAACGGAAACTGAAGTGAATGTTATCGCAATCGAAAAGAGCGATTTTCAGTCGCGGCTGAATAGTTCAAAAGACTTTCGCGATCTTGTTTTCCGTTCATTTTCCAGCAGGTTGTCTGTACTGATGGCCAAGCTGGACGAAGTCGCCTTTTCCCCTCTGGACGCAAGACTGGCAGCGCGGCTGCTTGAGCTTGGCAAAGAAACGCAGAACATTGAGATCACTCACGATCGCCTCGCGCAGGATCTTGGATCTGCCCGGGAAGTCATCAGCCGCAAGCTCGTGGGGTGGGAACGCGAGGGCATCATTGAACGCCGTCGCGGTGCTGTGACACTAATCTCTCGCACAGATCTGCAGAAACTTTCCAGATTAGGTGACTAAGTCACCGAACAACTGCACAGTGCTTGTTAGCGTGTTTCATCAAAACGGATGGAGATACGCAAATGAGCATTGCAAATGTTGGCTCGGCAGATCGTCTTGTAAGAATCGCTATCGGCGCTGTTCTGGCCCTACTGCCGGTATTGGGCATTTTTCAAAGCACGTCTTCAACAGCAGGTATAATCACGATGATTGTTGGAATCGTCCTGATTCTAACTGGATTTATCAGCTTCTGCCCGCTTTACCGCCTTATCGGCGCGAGCACACGGTCCAAAAGTTAGGTACTCCGGATGTCAGTGTTCAGTTTTTTGGGATTACTGGAGTCTTCACCCACAATCACACCGGACGACGCCCATGCCCGGTGTGTATCGGGAGAAATTGTCATCATTGATGTCCGACAACCGGAAGAATGTTCGCAAACCGGTAGGCCGGGCGGAAGCGTCAACGTTTCCCTGAGCAGCGGAACTTTCATAGAAGATGTAAGACAAGCCACAGCTGACTACCCAGATATCCCGATAGCCCTGAGCTGCCGTTTTGGCTCCAGATCAAAAACAGCGGCAAGACGGCTCCTGAATAGTGGGATGGATAATATCCAGATTGTCAAAGGTGGTATTGTGGGATGGAAAAAGAGCGGGCTTCCGGTCGACAGCTGACCGGACGCTGCGCTGGTATTCAGCCTGTTGGAGGCAGTACCGCCAACGTTCAGAAAACGCAGCCCACCTGCTCCGTGAAGCCGGATTGCCCTGATCTTACAAAATCCGGACTGAAGCCACGTGGCAACCGAGTGCGTAGTGATGGTTCCGACGGCTGTTAGAAAAATGAGTTGCCTCAGGTGTTACTTACGCTGCAATTCCGTTTGGAAAAACCCGCGATTACTGCAATCTCTCAATCGCGAGATTATGGTTCCTCGCGCTCCGGCAGATCGTCATCGGAAAGAACACGCCATTTAGGTCCTTCCATGTCGTCATACTGACCGGATTTCAACGACCAGAGAAAAGCGCACAGACCCAGTCCGCCAAGAAACAGCGCAACCGGTATAAGATAGATCAGAACGTCCATCAGCCTTGCTCCCCGTTGCTGTTGATTTGCCTGGGCTGCATCAGGCGCAACCTGAGTGCGTTGGCGGTGACGATGATGGAACTGCCCGACATCGCCACAGCAGCCAGAAGCGGCGTTACGAACCCCGCCACCGCTATTGGTACTGCAACAATGTTGTAAAGCGTTGAAAGCAGCAAGTTTTGGGACATCGCCCGGCGTGCAAGGATAGAGATATTCAGGGCACGGGCCACAGGCTCAAGCCGCTCTCCCAGAAAAACACCATCCGCGGCGGCCTGGCTGAGTTGAACCGCGGTAACCGGCGACAGGGATACATGGGCTGCCGCCAGTGCAGGAGCATCGTTCAGACCATCACCAACCATCAGAACGGTCCTGCCGGACGCTTTCAGTTCATCAAGCCGGGCAATCTTATCCTGGGGGTGCAGTTCAGCCGCGTATGTCTTGATACCGATTTCCGCTGCGACTGCTGAAACCGCCGCCCTGCGATCACCGGAAAGGATCTCAAGATGATATCCTGACGATTGTAACTGCAGCACCACATTTTGCGCATCCTCGCGCACAGATTGTTCGATCAGGAACAGATCGGGCTCTTTCTGATCACATTGAAACACCAGCACCGACGCACCGGGGCTCGATGCCAGGGCGGTTTCCACCCGACTGGAAGAAACGCCGCAAAAATCCGGCGATCCCAGGCGCAATCGCTGACCGTCCAGTATCGCCTCGACCCCCGCTCCGGGAATTTCTTGTACATTTTCCAAAGGATTGGCTGCGTCCGATGCTTTGGCAAGAGCAATTGCCAGCGGGTGACGGCTTGAAAGAGCAAGGCGTCCAGCGAGATTGAGTGCGGAACCGGAACAAGCAGATGCATTGACCAGATGTGGTTTTGCATTGGTCAAGGTACCGGTTTTATCGAAAACGATGGTATCGACCTCTGCAAGCCGCTCAATTGCGTCTCCTGAATTGAGCAATATGCCAAATCGGTACAAGAGACCGCTCGCAACCACCTGAACTGCCGGGATTGCCAGCCCCAGGGCGCAGGGGCATGTGATTATCAGCACTGAAATTGCGATAATCATGGCCTGCTGCCAGTCACCACCCCAAATCCACCAGCCCAGAAATGTCAGAGCCGCCGCGCTATGCACCATCGGCGCATAAAGTGCCGCAGCACGATCTGCAAGCTTCACATAACGAGAGCGGGCCTGAGCAGCCGTCTCCAGCAATCGATTGACTTCATCCAGCAGCGTGCCTTGCGTCGCAGCGGTGACCTGTATTTTCAGACTGCCCGTTGCATTCAACGTCCCGGCATAAACATTGGACCCAGGCTTTACGGCACATAAGGCCGTTTCTCCGGTGATGAGACTCTGATCAATATCCGATTGCCCCGTCTGAACAATTCCGTCGACCGATACGCGCTCGCCCGGCGACACCAGAACACTATCGCCAGGATCGACTCTGGAAAGCGGGACTTCGCGTGTGGACCCGTCGGGCAGAAGCTTGACAGCCATATCCGCCCGAAGCGCAGCAATATTCTCGGCAAACGATCGTGTGCGCCGACGCATATTTTGATCAAGATATCGCCCGATCAACAGGAAAAACAGTAACATGATTGCTGAATCAAAATAGGCGTGTTCCGCATGCTGAATGGTTTGCAGCACCGATAAAGCGAGCGCCAACAGGACACCGATGGTGATAGGCACATCCATATTCACCGAGCGAATTCTCAGGGCGGCAAAGGCGCTTCTGAAAAATGGACGCCCCGCATAAGCGGCGGCGGGCAGAGCGATCAACGCCGAGAGCCAGTGAAAAAAGTCTCTGGTTTCAGGCGCTATGTCTGTGACGTTGCCCGACCAGATAGAGACAGACAATAACATCACATTCATGGATGCAAAGCCGGCAACCGCCATGCAGCGTAACAATTCCCGCGAAGTGGCATCGCCGGATTCCCGAACGAGATTTGGATCGAATGGATGGGCTTTGTAGCCCATGGCGTCGAGAACTTCGACAATGGTTTCCGCGTTGATTTCGTCTGGATGCCAGTCGACCGACAAACGATGGCTGGAAAGATTGAGCCTCGCCCGGTCAATTCCATCCATCCGGCTGAGGCCACGCTCGATCTTGCCCATGCACCCGGCGCAATGGACTCCATCAACGGCAAAATCCATATGGATTGCTCCATTGACGGGGGAAGAGGATGCAAATGAATCCCAGTCTCGAGCAGACGACACCATCAAAATTCCTCCTGGGCCGCTCACGAGCCAGCCCCGGCTCCTTCTTTTAAATATACCTTGTTTTTCGAGCGAAAGACACGTGTTTCACCTTGATGCAACTCAAGAATGAGGTTCCATTGCCCTGGCGCAGCATCGGGGATCGTTCCGGTATAAACACCAGGCTGCGCTTCCTTGAGCTCCAATTGGTGGTCTTCAGCCGACCGGGTCGGGCGCGCCAATGCAGCGCTTGCCGTAAATCCGGTGAGAGGTGCTGCGTCGTTGGCTTTGGCAGTTACCCTGATCAACGCCACGCTGCCGCCAGGACGATCCGTTTCCACATCGACGGTCCAGCCCAAGTCCGCCTGTCGACGAGCAGCCTCAAGTTCTTCCTGGTAGGTTTGAGAAACGACATAGGGACTTTCCGCCTCTACTCCCGTCCAGCTATCCAGTGCAAGCCAGATAAAGACCGCATTGGCGGAAAAGACCACGAAGAAGAAACCTACAAACCAGGCCAGGACGGTTCTGCCGGTCACCGGTCTGCTCATAAATCCACCATCAGTTTGTTTCGATGCGTCTTTCTGCATGTATCAATCTCGCTATTTTCTCACACATATCACCGCAGGATCTGTCCGCGGTCATCACGATTTGGGTGCTTTGAAATAGTCCTTCGCTGTCGTCATTTCGCCCATGACCGTATCGGTTATCCGGAAAGTTACGCTTGTTGACTCCGGCAAAGTCCGGTCGTTGGGCGTATAAACGAGTATGCGAACTTCCCGGGATGTGCCCGGCCCGAGTTCGACAACGGGCCGACCGCCGATTGTATCCTTGATACCAACCCCCTCGATGCGTGTACCTGAGGGCAGACCTTCGACACCCAGGGCGAACCGGCGTTCGATATTGCGCTTGTTCGAGATACGAACTGTGTATCCGTTGCGGATCGAACCGTCAGATTGCTCGACATAGATCGGATTACGATCGTGAAGAACACTGATCCCGACGAATTCACGCGTTGCAAGCGCATAAAGCATGACGGCGCTGACAAACGCGATCACTAGAGCATAGATGACAGTACGTGCTCTGACGATGCGGAATATCGGTTGCAGACCTTCCGAGCGCCGTTTGACATTCATATCCGTGTCGTAGGCAATCAATCCGGTCTCCCGACCGATTTTCTCCATAACATTGTCGCACGCATCAATGCAGAGCCCGCATTGAATACAATCCAGCTGCATTCCCTGCCGAATATCAACGCCGGTTGGACAGGCAGCTACGCATTGATAGCAGTCAATGCAGTCACCGGCGGGCTGCCCGGCCTTTGCAAGCTTGCGACTCTCCTTCAAAGAACCACGCGGTTCGCCGCGGTCAGTCCGGTAGGTGACGTTGAGTGCCCATTCGTCCGTCAAAGCGGCCTGAATGCGCGGCCAAGGGCACATATATGTGCAAACCTGTTCGCGCATAAAACCGGCAAGAGAATAGGTAGTGAACGTGAGGATGCCAATCCAGATATAGGCAATCATCGGTGCTTGAAATATCAGAAGCTGCCAGACCAAAGTAGGCGCGTCATTGAAGTAGAGTACCCAGGCACCTCCGGTCCACCAGGCAATCATCAGCCATAAAAAATGCTTGGTGATCTTGGCCTGCACCTTACGGGCAGTCCACGGACCATCGTCGAGTTTCACACGGTCACGCCGGTCTCCTTCAGTCCAGCGTTCCACCGCGAGGAACAAATCCGTCCACACGGTCTGTGGGCACAGGTAGCCGCACCAGATGCGGCCGGCGACTGCGTTCATCAAGAATAAAACAACCGAAGCCAGTACCAAAAGTCCGGTCAGATAATAGACTTCCTGAGGCCAGATCTCGATAAAGAAAAAGTAGGCGCGCTTGGCCTCCATGTCGATCAAGACGGCCTGACTGGGCGCAAAGGGTCCCCGATCCCAGCGTACAAACGGCAACAGATAATAGATGCCAAGCGTTACGATCAGTATCGCCCATTTGATCTTCCGCAGCCGGCCATGCACGGCCATTGGGTAGACCTTTTTCGAGGCAATATACATGCTCTCCGGCATGGTATCATGGGATGTGTCTGTCACGCGTGCAATCCTGTAAGAGAGCCCAGAGCAGGCGTAAAAACGCCACTGCGGGCGGGCGGCAAAGTTTAATATTAGAACATCATAATATTAAGTAGCCGGACCCTGAAAACCGAGTGGGCACAGTGCCACACCCGGTTCTCGTAAGTCAGTATTGTACTCTGTTATTGGCCACCGCCAAGAGAGTGAACATAAACCGCCAGAGATTTGACCGTTGCCGGATCAAGTCGATCGATCCATGCAGGCATCACGCCGTTCCTGGCATTGGCGATCTGATTGCGGATTTCATCCAGGGAACCACCGTAAAGCCAGATACCATCGGTCAGGTCTGGTGCCCCCATTTCCTGGAGACCTTTGCCTTCGTCCCCATGACATGCGGCGCAATTCTCGGCATATACAGTTTCGCCTTCCGCCAGGTCGACGCCCTCCTCGGGACTACCACCGGACAGTTTGACGACGTAGTTAGCCACCTGGTTGATCTGATCCTTGTCCAGAATCTCATCGCGGCCAAAGGCAGGCATGTCACCAACTCTGGTATCGTCATGCTCGGAACGGATCCCGTAGTTCAGAGTATGGTGAATATCGTCAAGTTTGCCGCCCCAGATCCACACGTCATCCTGCAGATTGGGATACCCCTGACTTCCCGTCGCTCCGGACCCGTGGCAGGGCGCGCAATTGTCACCAAAAGCAGCACGTCCATTGGCGAGAGCGAATTCCAGCAGATCCTGAGTTGCCTCAATATCCTCCAGCGACGCTTCGACCAGCTTGGTGCCAACTTCTGACCGCTCGGCAACACCGGCATCGTAGGCGGAGAGTGCGGCTTCCCGCTGGCTCGCACCAATCATGCCTTTCGTATAGTCGGAAACAAGCGGCCAGGCGGGCATCACGATCCAATATCCGATCGACCAGACAATGGTGATATAGAACATCCACAACCACCAGCGCGGCAATGGATTGTTCAATTCCCTGATGCCATCCCACACATGACCCGTTGTAGAAACCCCGGATACTTCGTCCTTTTCGTCTTTGTTCTCAGCCATCAATCAGTCCTCCCGCAAGGGAATATTGGCGGCATCGTCAAAACGCTTTTTGTTTTTAGGCCAAAGCGCATAGGCGAGAATGCCAATAAAAAGAAGAACGAAATACAGCAACCCCCAAGTCTGGGCGAAGCCGGCAAGTTCATTGTAGCCAAACATGCTCTTACTCCTATCTGAGGTTTGCTTTGTCGTCGTAAATCGAGAAATCGACCAACGTCCCGAGCATCTGGAGATACGCAACCAGCGCATCCATTTCCGTCAACTCTCTGGGATTGCCGTCAAAATTCCGGATCTTTGCATTGGGATAACGCTCCAAAAACGCATCAGCATTATCGCTGTCGGGATCAGCCTGAGCTACAAGGTCCAGCTTTGCATTATCAATCTGTGCCTCCGTGTAAGGCACGCCGATAATCGCATTTGATTCCAGGTGATCTTTGATATCCCGTACGGAGACGCGTGTTTCATTGAGGAAGGCATAGCCGGGCATAATTGATTCAGGCACAACCTGCCGCGGATCCGTCAGATGTTCACGATGCCACTCGTCGGAATATTTTCCTCCCACGCGTGCCAGATCGGGTCCGGTGCGTTTCGACCCCCACTGAAATGGATGATCGTACATGGACTCTGCGGCCAGCGAGAAATGGCCGTACCGCTCCAATTCATCGCGCATGGTGCGTATCATCTGCGAGTGACACAGATAACAGCCTTCGCGGATGTATATGTTGCGACCGGTCAACTCCAACGGCGTATACGGCCGCATGCCTTCAACTTTTTCAATTGTGCTCTTCAGGTAGAAGAGAGGTGCAATCTCCACCAGCCCACCGATGGCCACCACTACGAGGATGGACACGGTGAGGAGAAGGGAGTGCTTTTCCAGAACTTGATGTTTGTACCAAACCGACATTCTTTTTCGCGCTCCTTACTCTGCCGGTGCCAGGGCGGCATCGGTTGCCGGAGCTTCCGCTTCTTCGCCATGGAAAACGGTCATCCAGAGATTGTAGGCCATGATCAAAGCACCCAGTAAAAACAGCACGCCTCCTAGAGCGCGAATGATGTAATAGGGATGCATCGCTTCAACTGTTTCGATGAACGAATATTCAAGGAACCCGAGTTCATCGTAGGCTCGCCACATCAGACCCTGCATGATGCCTGATACCCACATGGCGCAGATGTAAAGCACGATACCCAAGGTTGAGAGCCAAAAATGCCAGTCGACCAGCTTGAGTGAATAGACGTCTTTTTTGTTCCACAGCCATGGAATCAGGCAATAGAGAGCTCCGAAGGAAATGTAGCCTACCCAGCCAAGGGCACCGGAGTGCACATGACCGATGGTCCAGTCGGTATAGTGTGACAGGGCGTTCACCGCCCGGACAGACATCAGCGGGCCTTCGAATGTCGACATGCCATAGAACGCGAGCGAGACCACCATCATCCGCAACACCGGATCGGTCCTTAACTTATCCCAGGCACCGGACAGCGTCATCAACCCGTTGATCATGCCACCCCAGGAGGGCATCCAGAGAATGATCGAGAATGTCATACCCAGTGTCGAGGCCCACTGCGGCAATGCCGTATAGTGCAAATGGTGAGGCCCGGCCCAGATATAGAGAAAGATCAGTGACCAGAAATGGACGATCGACAGCCGGTAGGAATAGACCGGCCGATTAGCCCGTTTTGGCACGAAGTAGTACATGATCGCCAGGAAACCCGCAGTGAGGAAAAATCCGACGGCATTATGGCCATACCACCACTGCACCAGCGCATCCTGCACACCGGACCAGACGATATAGGATTTGGTTCCGTAGACGCTGACCGGTATCGTCGCATTGTTGACGACATGCAGCATCGCAATCGTGACAATGAAAGCAAGGTAGAACCAGTTTGCCACATAAATGTGCGGCTCTTTGCGCTTCCACAACGTTGCAAGAAAGACCAACAGATAGACAACCCAAACGATTGTCAGCCACAGGTCAGCATACCATTCCGGCTCGGCATATTCTTTACTTTGCGTGGCGCCGAGCAGATACCCGGTTCCGGCAATGACGATGAAGGCGTTGTATCCAAGCACCACAAACCAGGGTGAGATCGTTCCTGGCATGCGGGCATGACAGGTTCGCTGCACAACATAAAACGACGTAGCAATGAGGACGTTCCCACCAAAAGCAAAGATCACGGCGGATGTATGCAGCGGTCTGAGACGCCCGAAACTCGTCCAGGGCAGGTCAAGATTAAGCGCCGGCCATGCCAGTTGTGAAGCAATAATGACCCCAACCAGGAAGCCCGCAATGCCCCATATCATCGATGCGACAGCGGCAAACTTCACCGGTCCCATATTGTAGTTGGGTTTGCCGTTTATCTCAGCGGGGATGGGTTCACCACCGTCGTTGAAATAGTTTTTGAAGATGTAAAATGTTCCCGCCGCAGCGAATAGTGCGCCCAGCGATGTATGAAAAGCCATCACCTGATCAAATGTTTTTCCTGCAACGAGCAAGCAGCAAAATACAAGCAGGATCAGGAAGACAGCATAGCCCCCCTGCTCCAAGGTCAGATACTTGGCTTGAGACGGTCGTGCCATTTCTTCGCCCCGAGTTCGTGTGTATTTGGATCCCCACTGATCCAAAGTCGAGGTCTAGCGAAATCTGATCCGCCCGCCTTGACTCAGATCAACACGCCTATCTTGGCATTGAACCGTGCGGAATGCGACAGATCGTTCGTATTGCCCATCTGGGACAATATGGCTCACCCCGGCATTTAGCGCGTATGAGTGATCGGGCCGATCACAATTCGGGTCACAAACGGCAGAACCAGTACCATTCCCACATATCTGGCCAACTGGTGCGCCGCCACAAAAGCAGGATCAAGATCCAGCATGAAGGCCAGCAAAGTCATGACCTCCAGACCACCCGGCGCATAGGCAAGCAGCGCCTGGCCGAAGGGAATTTCCAGAAATGTGGATGTGAATATCGCGCCGATCAGCGATATAGACATGGCTGCGGCGAAGGCAGCCAGGGAAGCCAGGACCAATTGTCTAAGAGCAGACAGGCTGACGCTTCCGAACCTGACGCCGATGACGCATCCCAGAGCGACATAACACGGCAAGACAAACCATTGAGGCATGGACAGATTGACGACCCCTGCTCCGTTCAAAGCCGCACTGGCAAAAAAAGCACCGGTCAACCAGCCGCCGGGCACCTTGAGGCGGACGGCACAAAAGCTGGCGAGCGTGCATAGAGCAAAGGTCAATATCGCATCTGCAATATCAATCCCGGACGGGTTGGTTTGTACCGATACGCCTGGATCCGTCGAACCGGCAATCAGAATCGGCAGGACCGCGACAAGCACGAACAGTCGAATGGACTGAGAAACGGCCACGTTGGCGATTTTCGCATCTGAACTTTCCGCCAGCGCCATAACGTACGAAAGCGCACCGGGAATGGCGCCGAAAAAGGACGTTGGTCGATCCCATTTCATCAGGACATGCAGAACGAAGTAACCAGCCGACATGATACCGACTATTACCGCTGCAAGGACCAGCATCGAGATCGGCCAATCGCCGACTCTCTCAATCAGTTCCGGCTTGACCCCGGTACCCATGGAAATGCCCAGAATGACAAAAACCGCGTCTCGCAAACGATCGGGCATCGAAACAGGAAGCCCGGCAAACTGAACCGCCGCGACGAGGATCATGGCACCGGACAACCAGGCTGCAGGCAATCCCAGAAGATGGAAGACCCCTCCCCCGACCGCCCCCAACAGCAAGGTCATCAGAACGATTACGTAGCCACGAATGAAATTTTCTTTGTTGGTCATAAGGTCCGGTTTTTGATCATTGGCCCCAACGAAAATCGGGCCGGTAGACCGTTCTGAAGCGAGAAGAGTGTCAAGATCAATGCATCTGCTGCGCAGCATACGCAAGAAGAGCGCACCGTGAACAGATTATCAACACATATTGTATACATTTGTCTACAAAAATTGCAACGTTTCCGTAATGGATGACAATTGGCCATCAATTTATTTTTGGTTGATTAGGATCAAGGTTCTCATGAGTGGGCAGTGCAACAAGTCTGGGCATGACACCGCTAGAAAAGAAATACGCAACCCGCACCGTACCCCGTTACACATCGTATCCGACGGCTCCGCAATTCAGCGGACAAATTGGATCGACGGACTATGGGACCTGGCTTGATCGTCTGCCTGCCACCATGGACCTCTCGCTCTATCTTCACGTCCCGTTCTGCCGGGCCATGTGTCACTATTGTGGTTGCAACACCAAAGCATCGAAGAAAGATGCGCCAATTCTTGACTATTCGCGCACTCTCATTGACGAAATTGAGCTGGTTGGATCACGGCTTGGCAGAAAACAAAGTGTGAGCCACATTCATTGGGGCGGCGGCACCCCGAGCCTGTTGCCTCGAGACTCGCTATTTGCCGTTGCCGACGCGTTGCGAACCGCTTTTTGTTTCGGCTCTGATATGGAGCATGCGATAG
This sequence comes from Stappiaceae bacterium, assembly GCA_039976075.1. Taxonomy (GTDB): domain Bacteria; phylum Pseudomonadota; class Alphaproteobacteria; order Rhizobiales; family Stappiaceae; genus JBDWFY01. The sequence continues at coordinate 436,135 of JBDWFY010000009.1, read as the reverse complement.
AACTGGACCCCAGAAGTGTCGACGAAACCCTGGCAGACAGCCTGCATTCAATCGGCATTACGCGCGCAAGTCTCGGAGTCCAGGACTTCAATTCGCGCGTCCAGTTGGCAATCGGCCGAGTTCAGTCATTTCAAACTGTCGCAAATGCAGTTGATGCTCTAAGGAATGTTGGAATAACTGCCATCAACTTCGATCTGATGTATGGCCTGCCGCATCAGAATGAAGAAACAATTACCCAAACAATTTCCGACACGGTGCGCCTGCAGCCAAGTCGCATAGCGCTATTTGGTTATGCGCATGTTCCCTGGATGAAAAAACATCAGCGCCTGATCAACGACGCCGATCTGCCTGACTCTGATGCCAGGATGGCGCAGGCAACGCTTGCCCGGGATTTGTTGATTGAATACGGCTATGTGGCAATCGGTCTGGATCACTTTGCACTGCCAGCTGACAGTATGGCAAAGGCGTTGTCAGCCGGTACTCTTCGACGCAACTTTCAGGGATATACGACAGATCGTGCGCAGGCTCTTGTAGGTTTGGGTGCTTCCTCGATCGGTTTTCTACCTGGCGGCTACGCCCAGAATGCGCCCGATGTTTCCGGCTGGAAACGTGATGTTGAAGCCGGTCGTTTTCCAATTGCAAAAGGGATTGCGCTTTCGGCGGATGATCGGCTCAGAGCCACCATCATTGAACGGATCATGTCCGATCATCAGGTAGATCTGCTGAAAGCGTGTGAAGAGCACCAGCAATCTCCCGAGTGCCTTGAGGGATCAATGGCGCTTCTTGATGAAATGTTGAGTGACGGCCTGCTGATCAGAGATGAGTGGCGTATTGCACTGACAGAGGTGGGTAGACCCTTTTCACGCATCGCAGCTGCTGCCTTTGACACATATCTTGACAGGTCACCCGCCCGACATTCTGTGGCCGTGTGAAACAACCTTCAGAGCATTTCCGGCGATGTTTGAACCGCATGAAATGCTCCAGGTTATGGTTTGCCGGGAATCTTGACCACAAAAGTGAGTCAATTTTCCAATGACAATCTAATGCATGCCGGTCAGACGACAAACCGCACACGTGTTTGTGACGATCAACCGATCCTGCTTCTCTGCCTTGACAAGACCGCGCCGTTTTAGCTCAGAGATAACGCGGCTAACCGTTTCAATGGTCAGACCCAGATAATCGGCAATTTCCTGTCGTGTCATCGACAAAACCACCCGGCATTGATCTGGCTGAGCCGTGGGCCCGGTGCAAACCGCATTACCCCGGTTAGGAATAAGGCGCATGATAAATGTTGTGACCCGCTCAATTGCCGATTTCCGTCCCAGTAAAACGGCGTGATCATGCAGGCTTTCCATTTGCGCGATCAGGGATTTCGTAACAAAGGCCTGAACTTCCGCAGATGTTTCAATTTCCCGACGAGCCACCGAGCGAACCTCGACATCTGTCAGCGTTTCCGCGGTGCAGTCGTGCAGGTCGCCTGAGGGCATGCCAAACAGATCCCCTTGGCGCAATATTTCAACTACCTGACGCCGTCCATCGGGCAGCAGCTTGTACAGCATGACCGTGCCGCTTGTCAGTTCGTACACCCGTCGGGCGTCATCCCCCTCGTGAAAGACAACGTCATGTGCTTCGAATGAATTCGCTTTTGCGCGTGGCAGGACATCGATCCCCTCATGACCATCACCATGATCAGTCAGCAAATTCGCGGAGATGGCATGGTTGTGAGTTTCAACGCGATTCAGGTAGCCCATAATTCCCTCCTAAGCGGTCCGCCATAATCGGCTTGGTCCGTCCAACCACCGACTATGCGACACTGAATTGTGTGAGGCGTCTTTTGCAGTGGTTGATCGTTTTCCTTATTGAAAACTTGGAAACCAATTGCTCGAAAACGCTTCATGAGAGAAAGCTAGCGAGATTGTGATTCCAATAAAATTCGTTGACCTACGTAGGATAAAATACCTACTCAATAAGTCCTATTACCCACCAAGTTTTTGGAAATAAATATCTTTTATTTTCAACTACTTATCTAATTCGATCGATTCCTGATCGCCGCACATGTTCTGCGCCTGCGACATTAAGCAGCAGAATTATGAGATTCTTGACATGACGATGCATCTTGATTTCACGGAAGCAAGTACAGGCTTAATACTGGTTTGATGGACCTTTCCTGCGATCAGGAACCCGAATCTCAGTTCCCTCCAGGATCACCGAGGCCTAACTAGTTTTTGAGTAATGGCGCCAGTTCAGCTTCGCTCAGAGGTTTGCGAACCACAATCGGCTTCTTTATGCCCCGGAGTTGAAAATCAATAAGGTGCCGAGCTTGACCGCTAATGGCAACGACTTTGGGGTTGGTGGACAATTCGCTGACCCACCGCATGACTCGGTCGCCTGGAATACCGGGCAATCCCAGATCAACGATGACAGTGTCTGAATTCTTTGGAACGGCTTTGAGAAAAAAACTCTCCGCATCAGGAAAAGCTGAGACGTCGTGGCCCAATTGCTCAATAAGCAGGACCAGCGAATCCAGTACACCCGGATCATCTTCAAGAATATAGACCGTCACCTGTTCAGATCCTGATACCACAACGAGAAACTGGCGATAGGGAACGCCCTTTTTGCACGCAGCACATCTTGGGAAGAATACTTAGAGTACAGTTTTTTGGTCAGGCAACTTCATGAACATAAAATGTGGGACAGCGCACCCGCAGGTTTCTGCGATTACTTGCCGGTCAAGACGAGACGGACAAGTTCAGCCGCGTTACGGACACTCAATTTTTCCATGATGCGTGCCCGATGAACTTCGATGGTCCGAGGGCTTATACCAAGCGTCCGTCCTGCTTCCTTATTCGAGGCACCGCCGGAGATTTCCTTCAGTACATCCTGTTCACGCGGAGTCAGGAGGTCAACACCAGGAAAATTCAACGAGGAACCACTCTCGGCCTGGGCACGCATTCGAGCGGTTGCCTTAATGGCTTCAGCAACACGCTGAAGAACTGAATCCGCATCAAATGGCTTTTCTATAAAATCAAAAGCCCCCTGTTTGACGGCGGATACCGCCATGGGGATATCTCCCTGCCCCGAAATGATAAATATCGGGGCTGGATAGTGCTCGGCTTTCAAACCAGACAGAATATCAATTCCGGACCGTCCTGGCATATGAACATCCAGAATGACGCAGGATGGTATTTCTGTTTTTGCTACTGTCAGAAATTCATCACCGGAAGAGAATTCGGTTACAGCATATCCTTCCATTTTCAGAACTATCGACAGGGCATCTCGCACAGCAGGATCGTCATCAACAATATAAATCGAATCTTCTTCTGTGGGCATCAATGTCACCTTGCCTTTATTCGTATCTTCATAAAATTGGCCGCTTGGTCAATTGTATAGCCCATCAATCGTCTAATATAACCGGTAAACTCACAGTAAACACAGCTCCGCAGCCGTTTCCACCAGGATTTACAGTCAGGTCACCGCCATGACTTTGTGCAATGCTCCTGGAAATCGACAGACCAAGACCAAGCCCTCCACTCTTCGACGTCGAAAAAGCATTGAACAATTCAGAGGCAATTTCAGGTGCAATACCGGGTCCACTGTCGCCAACATCAATATGCAACAAATTGTCTGCGCTATACAATTCTATGCACAGTCTCTTTTCCTCCGCAGAATCAATGGCCTGCACGGCATTTCTAAGGAGATTAACGAATATCTGCTGAATCTGTACCGGATCCGCCTCAACCATGGGGACGGAATCAGAAAACCGCCGATCAATCTCAATGGATCGCGCGGTACGGCCCAACAAGACAAGCTCAATCGCTTCTTCAATCAAAACCGATACATTGACGGCTCGCCTTTCCGGCGCTTGTTTTTCAACAAAATTGCGCATGCGTTGAATGATTTGCCCTGCCCGCTCCGCTTCTCGTACCGCTTTCTCCAGAATTTCGGTTGTCGTGGTATCCATTGATCCGTCAGCCGTCGATTTTTTGCTGATTGCCTGCAAATAGAGCATGACTGCGGTCAATGGCTGATTCAGCTCATGAGCCAATGCGGCACCCATCTCATCGATCGCCGACACGCGTGCCATGTGAACCAGTTGCGTCTGAAGTTGCTGAACGCGCTCTTCAGCAGCCTTGCGAGGCCGTAAGTCGCGCATGATTCCGATAAACTGACGCCCCTCAAACGATTGGGCCACCCCGACAGACAATTCAATCGGGAACTCAGTGCCATCTTTTGCCCGGCCGCGCACTTCCCGGCCAATACCGATGATTTTGGGCGTTCCCCCTTGTACATAGTTGGCTACGTACTGATCATGCTCGCGCGCGTAGCTCTCCGGCATGATCATTTTGACGTTTTCGCCCAGAACTTCGTTTGCACTGTAACCGAACAGACTTTCACAAGCGCGATTGTAAGAAAGTACCCGAGCCTGTTCGTCGATTACAATTATCCCGTCAACCGCTGTTTCAAGGACGCTATCGAGCCGGGCTTTTGAGACGGTTATCGGTTTGCCCAAAGCGGTTGGTCGCGCCTTACCGGTTTCATATTTCTTGCGGTTCACGATCATCTCCACCCCTTAATATTCTGGTATGAGGGGCTCCAGGCGTGTGATTGAAATACGGAATGCTCCAGAAGACATCAACAAACCGGACCAGCCTTCGGACTGGCATTTCGATCAACAGATCAAAAAAAGATGCCCAGGTCAGTCAAGCTGTTCCTAGCTCAGTATTCGTATTGGGGTCAATCGGAGAGCCACCTGGACAACCGGTGTGCGGCCTGCTCAAGTTCAGCATGCTGCCGGGCGAAACAAAGGCGCAAGTACCCTTCTCCTGCCGACCCGAATGCCGATCCGGGGGCGAGACCTATATTGGCTTCATCGACGATCCTCTTGGCGGCCTGTGTGGAATCATTTTCACCTTCAAACGCGAGAAAGAGATAGAAAGCGCCATCCGGTTCGGCCAGCCGAACACGATTGCTCTTTCTAAGGATGTTGAGAAACAGTGTCCTTCCATGCTGCGCGCGCTCGACTTGCTCACGCACGAAAAAATCGCCCTCATTGAGCGCCGTTGCCGCAGCCTGCTGCATGAAGGGAGCAACGCCGGATGTTGAATATTGAATCAGATTTTCAAAAACCTGTCCCAGCTCGGCAGGCGCAGAAATCCAACCGACCCGCCACCCGGTCATCGACCAGTTTTTCGACATGGTATTCACAAATAAAATACGATCCTCCGGCTCCATTATGTCATAGAACGAGGGAGCCCGTTTGGCGTCCTGTCGAAAGTAAAACTGCCCGTAAACTTCATCGGCGACAATCCACAAACCACGATCACGCGCGATACGGAGGATGTCGGAAAGATCCTCACGGGTCGCCACCCAGCCTGTTGGATTGGAAGGAGAATTGAGAAAAATAGCCCGAGTTCGATCAGTTATAGCCGATGTGATCCGGTCAAAATCGAGCGTCCAGCCGTCGAGAGAAAACTGCATTGGAACGGCGACAGCCCGCCCGCCTGAAACTTCCAGCGCCGCAGAAAAATTGGGCCATGCCGGTGTCGGGATGATGACTTCATCATCATGGCCGGATATGGCCTGGATACACAGTTGAATGGCCTGCATGCCCGAGCCGGTTACAAAAAAACGGTCAGGCAGAAAATTCCGCTGATACAGCCTTTTGTGATAGTCGGCCAAGGCTTGTCGCATCTCAGGAACACCGCGCTGCCACGTATAGAACGTGTCTCCGTCAAGCAGCGCCTGATGGGCCGCATCGCAGATAAATTTGGGTGTTGCAAGATCACCTTCGCCGACCCAGAGCGGAATCAGACCCTCTTTTTGTCGACCATAGTTGACAACTTCAACAATGCCGCTCTCGGGTGCACTTATCGCGCGGTCATGTAGGGAGTTCAGGTGTGCGATTGTCACGGTAAGCTCCGGCCTTGGGTTCCGTGCGACCATAGCTCAGACAAGCACAAATTCCTCATCAAACTGCTTGCTATATATATCAGCCGAATTGATTGAAGAACGGTCAGTGTTAATCTGACCGTTCTCCGGTTACCTGTTGTTTGAGGTCAAAACCTCCGTCAGCCCATTGGCTCAGGCTTTTTTCAATAGATCCCTGATTTCCTCAAGCAGCACTTCCTGCTTAGGCGGAGCCGCTGGTTCTTTGGGTTTTTCTTCTTCTTCCCGGCGCAATCGATTGATCCCCTTGACCAGGATAAACAGGGCCATGGCAACAATAACGAATTTGATTATGGCATTGATAAACAGACCGATATTCCAGGTGACCGCACCAGCCTCTTTAGCGGCATCTACTGAGGCATAGGGTCCCGCAGGGCTACCCTCTTTCAACGTGAAGAACAGATCGGAAAAATCAACACCACCGAGCAACAGCCCAATGGGAGGCATAATGATATCGTCAACCATGGATGATACTATGGTGGTAAATGCAGCCCCGATAACAATACCAACCGCCATGTCGAGCATATTGCCCTTCATGGCAAATTCCTTAAATTCCTTCAGCATGCGTCCCTCCGATCCGCTGTTCAGATAGATAGTCCGCTGCCCCCATATATCATCGTGAATAATCGGGACAGTGGTCAGATGTATAACAGAGGCTATACGTCCCTGAAAATGATCGGATCACAGATATGAAACATTCGGGTGGGCAGGACTTAAGAATTCACACGTTTATCGGCTAATGTCTACTTTCTCTGAACCAGAAACTGGTGCAGACTGCCACTCAAAATATTGAAATAATAGCCAGTTATTCCTTTTCGGCTAACATCGTCCAAAAGGAACGGGGAAGTACGGGAGGATCATGCTGCAAGGTTGGGCCATAGCAGGCATCGCACTGGTCTATATCGGTGTTCTGTTTGCCATCGCAGCACTTGGGGACCGGTCGAATCGGCTGATTACGCCTGGTCGCGGACGGCCAATGACCTACGCCCTGTCCCTTGCCGTTTACTGCACATCCTGGACCTTTTTTGGCTCCGTGGGCCTTGCGGCAGAAAGCGGTCTGGAATTTCTCACCATTTATATTGGCCCGATCATTCTGTTTTCGGTGTTCAATCCTTTTGTGCGTCGCGTCGTCCGCCTGTCAAAAAGCGAAAAAATCACCAGCATTGCCGATTTTATTGCTGCTCGATATGGGAAAAACCAGGGCGTCGCAGCAGTTGTGACTGTCATTGCCCTAGTTGGCACGGTTCCTTACATCGCATTGCAGTTGAAGGCAATTTCCCTCTCTGTCACAACACTTTTGGGACCATTTGATCTCAACACCAACCTGATTCCGACGCCAATATTTGGTGATATCACGTTGCTGGTGGCCATTGGACTGGCGATCTTTGCCGTTTTGTTTGGCACCCGTCATACCGATGCAACGGAGCATCAGGAAGGGCTGATGCTGGCAATCGCGGCCGAGTCAGTCATCAAATTACTGGCTTTCATCTCCGTCGGGATTTTCGCGACATTTTACTTGTTTGGCGGCCCCGAACAATTGTTCAGCACGGTCGAAACCGATCAGGCTATCCGTGAGATAATCTGGCAACCACCGAACATCAATCGGTGGATCGTGCTGACGCTTCTTTCCTTCTGCGCAGCCATTCTGCTGCCGCGGCAATTCCATGTCACGATGACCGAGAATAACAGTGAGGCGGAAGTAAACCGGGCCATCTGGCTCTTCCCTGTCTACCTGATATTGATCAACCTATTTGTTCTGCCCATTGCCGCCGCCGGAATGCTGACCTTTGGCGGGTCGGTAAATGCTGACATCTTTGTGCTGGCGCTGCCGTTGCAGGCTCAATCAAATCTGTTTTCACTGATTGCCTTCATTGGAGGGCTTTCTGCGGCAACGGCCATGGTTATTGTCGCAACGGTTGCCCTGGCCATCATGATATCGAACGACATTGTCATGCCTCTGCTCCTCCGTCGCCGGATCGATGACGAACCCGACACTCGGGATATGGGGCGTTTTCTGCTAAAAGTGCGCCGTCTGTCGATACTTTTCACCGTCTTGCTGGGATACGCCTATTACCGGGCTGCGGGAGACAGTGCAGCGCTTGCTTCAATTGGTCTGGTGGCCTTTGCAGCAATTGCACAATTCGCTCCTGCCTTTTTCGGAGGCTTGTTCTGGCGACGGGGAACGGCCCGGGGCGCGATCAGCGGGATGGCGGCAGGCTTTCTGATCTGGGCGTACACGTTGCTCCTGCCGACGTTTGCCGAATCCGGCATCATCTCTTCGGCCATGATCGAAAACGGTCCGTTTGGCATCTGGCAATTACGCCCCCAGGGTCTCTTCGGTTTCATTACCGACCCGTTCATCCACGGTGTCTATGCCAGTCTGTTCGTCAACATCGTTACCTTTGTGGGCATGTCATTTACCAGACAACCCTTTCCCGTTGAGAAGGTTCAGGCCAACATTTTCGTGCCAAGCGGCTTTGCGCATACGCCCACATTCAATCCGTGGCACACATCGCTGACCATTGGCGATTTACAAGGCACGGTGGCGCGGTATCTCGGAGAAGAACGCACAGGCCGCTCATTCGCGCGTTTCGGACGTGAGCATGGCTTGGTGTTGGACGCAAAGAAACCAGCAGATGCCGAAGCCATCAGGTTCTCCGAACAGCTTCTTGCCAGTGCGATTGGAGCCTCGTCCGCACGGCTCGTATTGACACTGTTGGTCAAGAAAAGAGACCCGGCAACCAAGGGTGCCATGAAGCTTCTGGATGATGCTTCCGTGGCGATCCAGTACAACCGTGACCTGTTGCAAACAGCTCTCGATCAGGTGCGGCAAGGCATCAGTGTGTTTGATTCCGATCTCAGACTGATTACCTGGAATCGCCAGTTTCGCATTCTTCTGGATCTGCCTGCGGATTTTGGTCAGGTGGGAACAACGCTGGATGCAATCATCCGTTTCAACGCCGAGCGGGGTGAATTCGGACCCGGGCCTGTCGAGACCATCGTGGCTGACCGCCTTGAAAAATTCATGGTCAGCATGCAGGCTTTTCAAGAACCAATGAGTTCAACTGGCATCGTGCTTGAAATCCGTGTCAACACGATGCCCAACGGCGGTATCGTTGTAACCTATGACGATGTCACCGAACGGGTTTCTGCCGAAAACGCCGTTGTTGCTGCCAACGAGTCCCTCGAACGCCGCGTCAAAGAGCGAACCGAGGAACTTACCCACGTCAATCATGAGCTCGTTCGCGCAAAACGGGACGCAGACGACGCCAATTTGGGTAAGACCCGGTTCCTGGCAGCCGCCGGACACGATATCCTTCAGCCATTGAATGCCGCCAGGCTGTACGCCTCCAGCCTTGTTGACCGGTTTAGCGAAGGCGACAATGCGCAGTTGGTGCATCACGTCGAAGAGTCCCTGGAATCTGTTGAGGAAATTATTGGAGCCGTTCTTGATATCTCCCGCCTCGATACCGGGAAGTTTCAAACATCTATCAGCGTATTCAGGCTGGAGGATATTTTCATTCCTCTGCGAAATGAATTTGAAGCAGTCGCCAGAGAGAAAAACCTTCAATTCACGATAGTTCCCACATCTACCACCGTGCGGTCAGACCGGCGCCTGTTGCGTCGACTGCTGCAAAACCTGATTTCCAATGCGCTGAAATACACCGAGAACGGACGCGTACTTGTCGGTTGTCGACATCGGGGCGGCACTGTCTCGGTGGATGTTTATGACACCGGCATTGGGATCCCGCAGCAACAGCAGCAGATCATTTTCCAAGAGTTTCAGCGCCTGGATGAAGGCATCAAGACCGCAAAAGGGCTCGGTCTAGGCTTGTCCATTGTCGAGCGGATTGCACAGGTGCTGGCCCATGATGTCAATGTCACCTCACAAAGCGGACGGGGGACACATTTTTCGGTGTCCTTACCAATTGCAGCAACGGTCCCCGTCACGCCCGCTCGCAAGCCCCTGGCCGCCCTGCGCCATTCGCTTGAAGGTCTGACTGTACTGGCAATTGACAATGAACCGAAGATCCTGTCGGGCATGGAAACGCTGCTTGGTGGCTGGCAATGCGACGTGCTGACTGCAGGTACGCCGGAGGAGGCTCTACAAACGATCCGGAGCTGTGGGAAGAATCCGAACGTTCTTCTCGTGGATTATCATCTGGATGATGGCAATGGCATCGACGCCATTGTTCACCTGCGCTGGAAACTTGGGACGGACCTTCCGGCAGTTCTGATTACAGCGGACAGAACACCCGCTGTGAGAAAGGAAGCTCGATCGAAGGACATTGAGCTGCTCAATAAACCCGTGAAACCTGCAGCACTCAGGGCATTGTTGACGCAGGCCAGTTTGCATGCGGCCGCAGCCGAATGATCCAGCCGTTAGGGTGTTTCAGAGAAACCCGCACTTCAAGTCAATTGAGAGTCAACTGAGGAGCATCAAGAGCGCGCCGCATCTCTCCGCCATAGGATCCGTAATATCGATCGATGAAGCCCTGCAGAATTTCGGTGGAAACAGTGCGGTGCCCTTCTGCCGCTAGGGATAGGGCCCGGGCATCCATTTCCTCTTTCAGCGCAAGAATGCCGTCCGCGGTGGCCATGCGTTCTGCCTGCCGGTCCGAGTGGTCGTAAGACGAGTAAAGTGCAAATAAAATAACGACGGCCCAGAGCACGAACCCCGAACCAGAGAGAAAATTCATTCGGCTTGCAGGCGTCCACACGGAAATGCAAACAAAGCAGGCCGCCATAACAACCGCCAGCGCTAGAAATGCCACGCTGATCATAAGATCCTTTTGAGCAGCCACTTGAATCAACCGCGCCTGATCTTCAAACCAGGCACGAAGATAAATCACAGCTTCAGCAGAACGATCGAAGTTTTGACGATAAAATGCTTCACACAAATGATACCGGCTTCGATTTGCCGGTTTCATATTTTCCTGACGGCATAAAATTCCGAACTGATAGCCCGTCAATATGTTGTTTCGGACAACATCAGTCGCTGCGCTCGCCTCTTCCGGGCTCGCCGGAGCGGAGGAAAAGGAGCTGCCGGATTGCCAGATAGCTCCCATCAGCACGACCAAAATTGTCGCAAGGCACATGATGAGCATCGGCCGCAAGTAGCGCCCCACTCCAATCCTCTTGTTCATTCTCACCAATGGTCCAACATTTTCGGTTAGACCGCATCTTGTTCTATATTTTTTCGCGCCGTGGCCGGCTTGTCAAAGAATTCCTGGTGCCCGGTTTCTGCGAAACATGCAGGAGCTGGCAAGGGACAGGCAAGGCACCTCACTTCCCCTATACTAAGACGGGTGCCCTGCATCCACATCCAGTTGCCACTGACCGGCTTCGATCTTGGATGCCGCGATCACCGCCTGGGTACGGCTATCGACACGCAACTTCTGCAGGATTGCCGAAACGTGGGCCTTTACCGTTGCCTCTGAAACCGTCAATTCATAAGCGATCTGTTTGTTGAGAAGCCCTTCGCTGAGCATCATCAGAACGCGAACTTGCTGGGGTGTCAGACTGGACAGGCGGTGCACCATCTCCGATGTCTCGTCATCCGCATCCAGATTGACATCCTCGGGCAGCCAAACTTCACCCTCGATCACCTTGCGAACCACGCTGGCAATCTGGTCGGGGCTCAACGACTTCGGAATATAGCCTGATGCCCCGAATTCGATAGCACGTCGAATGGCGTTATGGTCTTCATTCGCTGAGACGATGATAACCGGTACACCGGGAAACTGCGCGCGCAGAAACATCAGCCCTGAAAATCCGCGCATACCAGGCATTGCAAGATCCAGCAGGACAAGATCGGCATCGTCATCCGCCTCAAGATACCGCGTGACATCCGCCAGTTCACCGGCTTCGAGAATCTTTGCGCCCGCAAAGGCACCTTCCATCGTCTGACGCAACGCCCCACGCACCAGGGGATGATCATCCGCTATAACAAATCTGAAACCCGGCACTTCAGCCAAGGTGCTCTCCTCCCATTGCAGACGAGCAAAACATTCTCAACGATTGATCTCACGCACAGATACTACTGCTGAAGCCATATTGTCGATCTTCTGCTGCCCCGCCCGGCCCTTTATAGAGCCGCTACGACTATAGTCTACTTTTGCCTAAAAATGAATTTACTCCAAGCATTGGTGCAAGAACAATATATTGTTCAAACTCATATATTTGCGTAATCGCAGATGTGACACCACGCATTGAGCGCTGCTCACAATGCATGGGAGATATCCATATAGGCAGGAATGAGCGCGCTCGACAAACCACGCAAGACGCGTCCTAGCCGCCGATATAGTGAAGCGTGATTGATCGCTGGTGGGGTTGGGCACGATGCTCAATCAAATACACGGCCTGCCAAGTACCAAGATCCATATTTCCGGCAACTGTCGGAATCGCAATCGAAGGCCCTGCCAGAACAGATTTGATATGGGCCGGCATATCGTCCGGACCTTCCAGAGAATGCCTCCAGGGTCGGTCAGCTGGCGCTAACAAATCAAAGGCATCCAGCAGATCCTTTAAGACATCGGGGTCTGTATTTTCCTGAATGGCCAGCGATGCCGATGTATGGCGCAAAAACAACGTCAGAAGACCGTCCCGTCCCCCGACTTCTCGCAGCCATCGGTTGATCGGCTCGGTAATATTCACCGCCGAGCGCGGATTGGTCTGCATCACCAATCTTGCCATTTTTTGGCGAACGGGTGCGACATCATCTTCCAGCGTCCATATTTCAGGAGAACCAAACTTGGGAACGGTGCCGGGCATTTAAAGTCTTCTCTCGGTAGGTGTTGTATGGAAAAACTGTACCAGCAGTCTAAGGAGAATAGGACATGAGCGAACTGGATGAAACTGTGTTCTTGCCCGGGGCCGGACTGGAGGAAACGCGCCAATTCAACCACGACCTCATCAGGAAATTAGAATCTTTCCCTGACCCCTGGAGCAGCACACCGGTTGAAAACAGACAAAAGCGTCTGCAGGGAATTGGACCGTTTCCAGCGCCGGAATTCAGTGAACGTGCACAAAACCTGACCATCGAGGGTCCCCGAGGCCCGCTAGTCTTACGCTTACTTACGCCCACCAGTGGTCCATCCAATCGCGCGTTTTTGCACATTCACGGCGGTGGATGGATGTATGGCAGCGCTGCTTATCAGGACGCCCGACTGCAGGAAATGGCCGACCGTGCCGATTGCAACGTCTTTTCCGTCGAATACGGGTTGGCGCCGGAATCCCCATACCCTGCCGCTCCGGATGATTGCGAATGTGCGGCTCGCTGGCTTACCGGCGAAGGTGCGCGCCTGCACCAGTTGGAACAGTTCGCAATAGGAGGCGAATCCGCCGGCGCTCATCTTTCGGTCGTGACACTTTTGCGCATGAGGGATCGTCATAAGACTATGCCGTTCAATTGGGCGGTGCTGGTCGCCGGATGCTACGACCTTGGGCTGACACCCAGTGCCGCGAGCTTCGGTGAAGAGAGGCTGCTTCTGACCACCCGCGACATTAAGAATTTTTCACGAAACTACCTGGGTAATCATGCTAATACGCGCCTCAGTGACGTATCTCCCCTCTATGCGGACCTTCGCAACCTGACATCTGCGATGTTCATCGTCGGAACACGCGACGCATTGTTGGATGATACTCTGTTCATGCATTCAAGATGGATTGCATCTAACAATAGTGCAACCATTAAGATATTCGCTGAGGGATGTCATGTATTCAATACTTTTCCTCTGAAAATATCGGACGAGTGCAACAAAATGATCGACGATTACCTATTTATCACATTATAGTGACAACAAGGTACGCCGTAACATAAACAACGAATATAAGTCGTTATATTAAAGGCGCCCAGAATGTCTGCCATTGAATCTCTACATGCGTTTGTCAATCGCTGGGAATGCGATGAAAACGATCACATGAATGTGCAGTTTTATTTTGCCAAATTTCAGGAAGCTGACAGGCAATTTGCCGCCATGACGGGATTGACCGGATCGCTGGTGGGTGCGCGGCGTGTGCGCCACATTCGCTATCACCGGGAAGTTACGGCGGGAACGCTCCTGCGGGTTTTGTCTTCGATTGCCTTCGACGGTCCGCACATGTTCAGTGTCCTCCATGAAATGATCGATGTTTCCAGCGGAACACTGGTCGCTGCGGCAATGGACGGCTATTCGCCCTCGGCTAAAACAGCCCAGTCGCTCAGACCACGCTTCATCGAATATGAATCATCCGCCAATGCTGACAATTCGCCACTAGGCATTGGTCCGTCTGTCGCGGGAATGAGCATGACCGCCAAGTCGCTCCTGGCGCGTGGCGCGCGCGTGGTTCATCAAAATACGGTCATGCCACGGGATTGCGGTCCGGATTCGCGCGCCGACGACCAGTTTCTTGCAGGTTGTTTTTCCGATGGTGCCGCACATGTTTGGGAACGCACGCCGATGAACAGGTCCTGGCTTGAAAGCAACGGATATGGACGCGTCGCTGTTGAAATGAAACTGAGCTACGGTACGGCTCTCAAAATGGGAAGTTCCGTGCAAGTTGTTTCAGGCATAACAGGAATGGGCAGTAAGACATTCAGTTTTCGCCATCACGTGTTTGATGTGGTTTCCGGCGCTGCTGTGGCGATGGTGGATGTCGTCGCACTGTCGCTTGATCTGAAAACCCGCAAAGCGGTCGAACTGCCAAAATCAGCGGTGACCGAACTACAAGCATTGCGCATTCTCTGACACCCGGAATCCGGGCAACGGGTCATTCTTCCGGCTGACCAGGTCACGCTCAACAACAGGCAAGCCGCTTGCCTGTGTGGTCAAGTCCGATCGTCGAACTCGTCTTGCAGCGTGCGGACCATGCCAAAAAAGCGCCGCATGGCCTTTTCTGTAAGATTCATCATCTGATCGAACTCCTCTTCGCTCTCGGTGAGAGACTTTTGAGATCCGTTCGATTGCTGTTTGCCTGATTTCGGTCCGTTGGCGGCAAGTTTCGTCTCAAGTTCGGTGACGCGGGCCTCGAGCGCGGCATTTTCACCCAGCAGACGCTCTATTTCCAGTTCATAGGCGGTGGCTGCATCGGGCACGGGCAAGCACATGACCCGTCCATTTGTTTCCTCGCAAAGCGATACACGCCCATTGCTGCGATCAAGGCGAAGCCAGCCATCGCCGGTATCGCTAAGAACAAAACGATCCCGGTTCATGATATCTTCCTGCGCAAAGACGCCGGGAGACGCCAGGCACAAACATGTAACGGCAACGACGGCGAATGATGTTTTCAACATAGTGTCTCCAATTATTCGCTGTATCAGCATCAACTGTCCCCATTCGAGGAGAAAAAATATCGATGCTGCATAATGCCATCTCGGCAGAGCCATTCTGACAAGGCAATGAATATATAGCATTCTAGCAAGAATTGCCGTCTACAGCCACTTTTGCTGCCGATTCAGGGTAAAGAACGCATCCTACTGGACCAGTTCCGCTGAACGTTTTGACAATGCCATTAAGCAAGCACGAGCGAGGCAAAAACGCCGGTTCGAGTGGTCCTCAACATTTATCACGGATTTAAGGCAATTTATGGCCGAGACGCTCTTGTTACTGAGCACCATAGGGATCCCGGCCACTTGCCAAAGCATCCGCTAACAGCTCCAGACGGTCCTGCCCCCAGAACACCTCGCCATTCAAAACATAGGCAGGTGAACCCAGCGCCTGCAGATGGATCGCCTCTTCAAGATTTTTCTCGTAGATTTCCTTGATCGACGGGCTCTCTACCCATCCAATCGCTCTGGCCGGGTCCAGTCCGGTATCTTCAACGATCCCCGCAATGACATCCATATCGGAAATATCACGATCCAACGACCAACAGGCACGCATCGCTCTTAAAGAAAACGCGCCGACGGGACCACCTTCTTCTGCGATACCGATCGCTACGAGATCACAGCAGGTTGGGTCTGCCGGAAAGTATGCCGGTCTCAGTTTCAGACTAATGTCCCGCTTTTCCCGCCAGCGTTGCAATTCCAGAAAGCGATAGTTCTGTCGCGCAACATGCCTCTGTCCAAGAGGCACTCCGCCGGTTTCCGCAAAGAGACCAGGCAAACTTATCGGGCAATACTGAATAGTTGCGCCCGCTTTCTCGGCAATTGATTGAAGGCGCTCGTGCCCCAAATAGGCGAAAGGCGAAATATGGGTATAGTAGTATCCAATCTGAACTGTCACATGGATCTCCCGGTTGGTTCCGTCTCGCAGGTCACAATGTAAATGAATACGAGATCAGGATGACCATGCAAAGAAGATGCTATGGACGCAAGCGCTTCACGTCGGATATTCCCATTCGTGCCCGATTAAACTGTGTCTGGATCAATCGGTCGAGTATTCAAGCAGGCTGTACTCACTGATATCACGGCTCAAGTTTCCTTCGGCAAAAGTGCAATCAGCACATCAAGCCTGTCGGCCTCGTGGGGTTTCTTTTCCTGCCGAAGTCTCGCGATTCTCGGAAACCGCATGGCGATGCCGGATTTGTGCCGTGTCGAACGGTTGAGCCCCTCAAAGGCCACTTCAAGTACAAAACCATGTTCAGGGTCGTGCCTGACCTCTCGTACAGGCCCAAACCGATTAATGGTGTTTTGTCGAACATATCGGTCAATCACCAACAGTTCCTCATCGGTAAACCCAAAATAGGCTTTTCCGACCGGCACCAGTTCCTCTCCTCCGTCTGCTGCGGTTCTCCAGACGCCAAAAGTATAGTCGGAATAAAATGATGACCGCTTGCCGTGCCCCCGCTGAGCGTACATCAAAACAGCATCGGCATTGTGAGGATCCCGTTTCCATTTGTACCAGTGCCCCTTGGGGCGCCCCGGCAGATAGGGTCCGTCACGCTTTTTCAGCATCAGGCCCTCAACAGCCGTCTCATTGTCGGATGCAAAAGCACCGGGATCCTCACGAATTTCCGAAAGATGTGCCCATCCGGAGTAATTCACAATGGGTGAAAGATCGATGCCCCGCATTTCGCTATCGGCAATGTATTCCTCGAGCCGTCGCCGTCGCTCGTAAAATGGCATTGAACGAAGATCTTCTCCATTTGCACAAAGCAGATCGTAGGCTCGAATCATGACAGGATGAGAGACAATGAGCTTTTTGCTGACCGTCTTCCGATTCAACCGTTTTTGCAGCACGCCGAAGGGCTGAATGCACCCTTCCCGAACCACCAGCAGTTCGCCGTCTATTGTCGCGTCAAGATCGGAGAATTGCTCCAGCAGGTCCGGAAATGCAGCTGAAATGTCATCACCGGACCGCGAAAACAAACGGGTGATCCGTTGGCCGTTCGACAACAGTCCTCCCGATGCCTGGACCCGAATGCCATCCCATTTCCATTCAGCCAGAAAATCGGACGGTTTAAGGCCTTCAAGATCTTCTCGAACCAGCGGATGCGCCAGCATCGGAGGTCGGAAAAAGGCAGGATCGTTTCTCTCCGGTCGATCGGCTCTGCCTTCAACCCAGGCGAACAGAGGTTCGTAAGGAGCAGCTTGTCCGTACCAGACTTCTTCTATGTCGTCCGTCGAAACATCACCAAGCGACGCCAAAGCGGTTTTAGCAAGTCGCGCAGAAACCCCGACACGCATTCCGCCCGTGATCAGCTTCAGGAGAGCCCACCGGCCTGTCTCATCCAGCCGGTTCAGCCATCGTTCCAAGTGAGCTCCGGCTGCTGTGCGACTGGAGTCAGCAAGGGTTTCGACAACCTCCGTCAAAGTCGGGGCTACACCCGCCTTCCCGCCACCCTCCGGCCAAATCAGCGCTACAGTTTCGGAAAGATCACCAACGAAGTCATAGGAAAGTTCAAAAAGATAGGGATCGACCTTTTCTTCAATAAGCGCCCTGATCAGCGACGGCTTTGTTTTGCCAAGATCCAGACCGCCTGTCAGTGCTGCCAGTGCCCACCCACGGTCAGGATCGGGAGCACGGGAAAAATACTGCCCCAACAGCGCAATTTTACCGTTCCTGCGTGGTTCGTAGGAAAGGCGATCCAGCAGGTTCGCAAATGACTTCATGCCGCCTCATGCAGCTTTTGTGCAGTGACGCGCCAGTTTAGATCGCAAAGAGTCGAAAGCCAATCCGCGCAGCATCCGGACTGGAATTAATCCGAATGCTACATTTCCTCGTCTTCATTGACGACTGACGCTATCACCCACCCATCTTCATCTCTGAGAAGCTGATAATGTGCTGTAAAGGCGAGAGCGTCATCGCCGCCATCACGCATCTGCTGCCATGATACTCTGGCCAGGGCAACATTGGCAGAAACGTGCAGGTCCTCCACGTTAAAGACCGATTGCACTATGTCCTCGTTTTCAAACACCTCGAGCAAGGCTTCGATATTTTCCAGCAATTCTTCATCATCATCAAAAACATAGCCCTGCCCCTGCTGCCAGATCACAGCAGGATAAGTAAAAAGCTCCGCTATCGCCTGCTCATCGAAGTCATCGAAGCCTGCCGCATAGGCTGTAAATAGGTCTTCTATTTCTTTTTGGTCATCTGCTTTTGACATGGTTTTGTCCTGCCATCTTGGCGGTTCCCCCCGCCACTAATTGGCATTTACATCAGGTGTCGGTGGATTGGAATCATCATCATCGCCATATCCGATAAGATTGAGCGGAAATGCACGCAGACCGACATTTTTGCACCAGTGCACCAACGCTTCTTCTGCGCCGTGGGTTACCCAGATCTCCCGAGCGCCGGTCTCAAGTACGGTACGGCACAAATCTTCCCATCCTGCGTGATCTGAGATGACAAGCGGCAGCTCTGCACCGCGTTGTCGGGCGCGAGCGCGGACCCGGGACCAGCCGCTCGCGAACACCGTGACGGGATCCACAAACCGTCGGGACCAAGGTGTGCTGAGCTGCCCCGGTGGGCAAAGTACTAACTCCCCGGCATAACTTCCGGCTTTCAGGTCAACCGTTTCAACCGGTCCCAGCGCAATATTTTGCGAACGATAATACTCCGTCAGCTTCTCAAGCGCACCGTGAACATAGATGGTCTTAGTGTACCCGGCCTGCCGCATCAGGGCGATAACGCGTTGCGCCTTACCCAGTGAATAGGCGCCGATCATATGCGTTCGTTCTGAAAACAGCGCCATTGACTGAAGCAGTTTCGCTATTTCACCTTCAGGGGATGGGAGGCGAAATACAGGCAGTGCAAACGTTGCTTCTGTTATGAAGATATCGCAGGGAACGACACTGAATGGCGTGCATGTCGGATCTTCCTGTCTTTTATAATCGCCGGAGGCAACGACGACCAGTCGACCGTCGCTGATGCGCACCTGAGCCGAGCCGAGCACATGACCAGCTGGATGTAGAGAAACTTCGATGTCTCCAAGTTGCATCGATACGTCGTAGTCAAGTGCCTCAATCTCAGATGCGAAGCCGGTTCCGTACCGAATAGCCATGATATCGAGTGTCTGCCGCGTGGCAGCAATCCATCGATGTCCGGGACGTGCATGATCGGCATGCCCATGCGTGATAATCGCCTTGTCAACAGGCACCACCGGGTCCACGAAGAAATCGCCTGCAGGACAATAGAGTCCCTCTGGTCGCAGCGTCATCAATGACTTGTCAGGAACAGACACGATTGTGATCCAATTTCGTCGGGAGTGCGGCGCAATTGTATGATTTTTGCGCAGAAATTGTCACCAAATCATGGCATATTCAATAACGAATCACTCCTGATACCATGGGCATTCCGGATGGCATTCGCATTCGATTACTGGTTACCGAACCGGTCCTCAGAAAATACCGGTGAAACGGAAAAATATATCCTTGGACTGACCATCGGTGCCTTGGCGTTTTCGCTTGTTGCAACCTTCGCACTTTGTATTCTGATCGACACCCGATTACTTGTCGTTGCAATCCCGGTCGCGATCATCCTTCCTCTTCTCATTGTGCCCTTTGTGGGTCGGATCGCAATCGCGACCCGACAGCAACTCAATCAGGCAAACGACAAGCTGCAGTTTCTTGCGACGCACGATTCGCTCACAGGGCTCAGCAATCGTCGGGGCTTTTTCGAGCGAGCCCGCAAATTCCTGGCAAAATCCGACCGTACGCTCTACGGGCTGCTGATCCTGGATATCGACCAATTCAAGATGTTCAACGATCAAAACGGGTATACGGCGGGTGATACAGTGCTGCGGACCATTGCCGGTATTCTGGTCGACCACGCACCACAAAACAGCTGTCTGTGTCGTTTCGCCGGTGAAGAGTTCATTGTGCTGTCAGCAGTTCGCAACAAATCAGAGATCGGTAAGCTTGCCGCATCAATTCAGCAAGCTATAGCGATGACGCCTATTTATGTAAGCAATAACGCCGTCACTGTTTCGGTAACGGTAGGAGCAGCCCTGTCCCGATATCCGGACATTCTGGACGGCATGTTGCAGGACGCGGAAAAAGCCCTGGCCGCCGCCCAACAAGTTGGACCGGGCGGTTACGAGGAACGAGATGTCCATCCTGCTCAACTTTGGACACAGTCTCGCTGATCAACCGCTGTCTCCAGAGCTATCCTTCGACATTAATCAGCGCCCTGCACGCTGACAGCCATTACCATCGTCTCTCTAAGCAAGACGACCTCGTTCATATTTGACGCTCGACCTCACCCGCGCAGCACGATATGGCTGGTCATATGAGCGAAGCAGAGCTTAAGGCGGATCAGGATATCCTTCCGCCTGTTTTCAGACAGTGGTTTGAAAACAGGGGCTGGACCGCCCGTCCCCATCAGCTGAGCCTGCTGAAGCAAGGACGTGACAATCAGTCTGTCCTTCTGATTGCACCCACAGGTGCGGGCAAGACACTGGCCGGATTTTTACCGTCCCTTGCCGAGTTGGTTTCTCGCAAGAAAGCGCGGCCAGGCACAGCGGCGCGACGTGGCGTACATACGCTTTACATATCGCCCCTCAAGGCTTTGGCGGTAGACATTGCCCGAAACCTGGAAACACCAGTCCGCGAAATGGATTTACCGGTTACCATTGAAACCAGAACCGGTGACACCCCTTCCCATAAACGGCTTCGGCAAAAACACGCGCCCCCGGACATTCTTCTGACCACGCCGGAACAGGTTGCCCTTCTTCTTGCATCGGCGCAGGCAGAAACACTTTTCGGGGATTTGAAGACGGTCATCCTGGATGAGCTGCATGCCCTGGTCACGTCAAAACGAGGCGACCTCCTGTCACTAGGTCTCGCCCGCTTACGTAAATTTGCACCGGATTATCGAACCATCGGATTATCGGCAACAGTCTCTGAACCGGACGATCTCAGAGCCTATCTCGTTCCTCAGAAGAAGACGCGAAAAACAGGACACCGCGCGTTGGCCAATCTGGTTGAAGTTCAGGGTGGTGCTGAGCCGGATATCAGCATTTTGGATTCCGAGGATCGCATTCCCTGGTCCGGACATTCGGCACGCTACGCGCTTGCCGATCTCTACCAGACGATCAAGGCCCACAATATCAGCCTGCTATTCGTAAATACCCGCAGCCAGGCGGAAATGATCTTTCAGGAACTTTGGCACATCAATGAGGATAATCTTCCCATAGCACTCCATCACGGATCGCTCGATGCCGGTCAAAGACGCAAAGTGGAAGCCGCGATGTCTGGAGGGAACCTGCGCGCAGTTGTCGCCACTTCCTCACTGGATATGGGGATCGACTGGGGTGATATCGATCTTGTTGTAAATATTGGTGCCCCAAAGGGCGCAAGCCGACTTGCGCAGAGAATTGGTCGGGCCAACCACAGAATGGATGAACCCTCCAAGGCCTTGCTGGTGCCCGCCAACCGATTTGAGGTCCTTGAATGCCGCGCAGCGCTTGAAGCCTCAAAAGCCGGCGCCCAGGATACCCCGCCTTTAAGAAAGGGAGCGCTTGATGTTCTCGCCCAGCACATACTTGGCGTTGCCTGCGGTGCACCGTTTGATCCGGAGGAACTCTATAGAGAAATCATAACCGCTGAACCGTACGCGAACTTGTCTCGCACACAGTTCGACAAGGCTGTCCAGTTTGTGGCAACCGGCGGCTACGCACTGAAAACCTATGATCGATATGCCCGGCTCAAATTGACCAAGGACGGCCTGTGGCGGGTCGCAAATCCGAAGGTCGCCCAACAATATCGATTGAATGTCGGCACAATCGTTGAAGCGCCAATGCTGAAGGTCCGCCTCGTTCGATCAAAGTCGCAAGGTCGCAGAACACCGGTCGGACGCGGAGGCCGTCTGCTGGGGGAGATCGAAGAATGGTTCATAGATTCCCTGTCGCCGGGCGATACATTCATTTTTGGCGGTGAAATCGTTCGCTTTGAATCGATCAAGGAAAACGAGGCGTATGTTTCACGCAGTCACGCAGACTCGCCGAAAATTCCCTCGTTTCAGGGCGGCAAGTTCCCCCTCTCCACTTATCTGGCGAAAAGAGTGCGACGCATGCTGGCCAATCCCGGTGAATGGGGAGGTCTTCCAGAACCTGTTCGCGATTGGCTTTCAATTCAGAAAGACCATTCTCGCCTGCCCAAATCCGATGGTCTGCTGGTGGAAACTTTCCCTCGGGCAGATCGCCAGTTTCTGATCTGCTACCCGTTTGAAGGACGTCTGGCGCATCAGACTCTGGGAATGCTTCTGACCCGAAGACTTGAACGCATGCGCGCCAGGCCGATGGGGTTCGTCGCCAATGACTATGCGATGGCTGTCTGGGGTCTTGGCGATTTCGGACGGATGATCGATCGGGGAGACCTTTCCCTGGCCACATTGTTCGATGAGGACATGCTGGGGGACGATCTGAACGCGTGGCTCGCTGAATCGAGCCTGATGAAACGGACTTTTAGAACATGCGCCACGATTGCCGGCCTGATTGAACGCCGTTTTCCAGGTCAGGAAAAATCCGGCCGCCAGATGACGGTCTCATCTGACCTTATTTATGACGTATTACGGTCACATGAGCCTGATCATATTCTGCTTGAGGCGACCTGGGACGACGCGGCATCGGGACTGCTCGATATTGCAAGGCTGGGGACCCTTCTCAAAAGAATAAAAGGAAAAATCGACCACGCAGCGCTCGACCATGTGTCGCCGCTGGCCGTGCCCGTAATGCTTGAGATCGGACGCGAACCGATTCACGGTGAAGCAAATGAGGCACTCCTCGCAGAGGTCGAAGGAGAATTGATCAAGGAAGCATTTGGATGACGCTGGCCAACCGATCCGCTCTCACGCAGCCGTCGCTGCCGGGTATTTTGCCAACTGTGGTGGCAGAGGAAGAATTGGGTCTTCATCGATCCGGGGCCTTATGGTGGCCCGCAGAGCGTATGCTGGTCGTGGCGGATCTGCATCTTGAAAAAGGATCGTCCTACGCGCGGCGTGGCAACTACCTGCCTCCTTATGATACAGCAATAACGCTTGAGCGCCTTGATGCAGTCATCAACGAGATAAACCCTGCCCGGGTTATTGCCCTCGGCGACAGTTTTCATGACATGGACGCCATGGCACGGATGCCGCAAACCTTTCGCGCGATGATCGCACATATGCAGTTGGGCCGGGAATGGGTGTGGGTTGCCGGTAATCATGACCCCGTCATTCCGCACTCATTTGCCGGTGACACGGTCGACGAGATTGGCATTGGTCCTTTGGTTTTCCGACATGAGCCATTGGCCGGCAATGTGGTTGGAGAAGTCGCGGCACATCTGCATCCCTGCGCGCGCATACGACGGTACGGGCGTTCCATTCGACGATTTTGTTTTGCAGCGAACGCAGATCGCATCGTTCTGCCGGCCTTCGGCGCTCTGACGGGTGGCCTCAATGTGCTGGACGAAGCGTGGCACCCTCTTTTCGACAAGAAACGGTTTCAGGTCCATATACTCGGCAATCAGCGCATCTATTCGCTTGCGGCAAACAAGCTGATCAGAGATTAATCCTTGCGGAAAATGACGCTCGCAGCCCAGCCCGTAAAGGCTGCGAGCAGAACGGTGACAATCCCGTAAAAAAGCGAATAGTTATGCGCGAAAGAGTAGGTAAACTGCTCAAAACCCGACTTTGCAATTGAAAGCGGTCGTGTTTCCTTGGTCAGCAGCCCCCCTCCCCTGAACAGATAAACGGTCATCTCGTACTCACCGTCTGGCACTGTCGCTGGTAAAGGCACAGTCGTGCGAAACAGAGATTGACTGAGAAACTCAACCGTTCCCTCACTTTGGGCGTAAAGCCCTTGCCTGCTTCGCAACCTGAGAAAAGCCTCGCGAAAGTCTTCGTTGCCAGCGTTAGTTTTGTCATCCGGTGCAATTTCCGCCAGATGCAGATTTTCAAGACCGACCTGTTCCTTCTGCAGCACTTGAGGCAATGCCATGTCCTCCAGCGGTGCACTAAGATGGACGGCATAAAACGAGGGCACATTCACATAGGTTGCCGAACTGCCATTGATCCATATGCCGAAGAACCGTTCCTTGCGCCGTGTCACGACAGTTTCAGGCGGACCCTTAACTTCAATGGCAAGTAAGTAAGGTTCTCCTCGGGCGACGGTGCTGCTATCCCGATCAACCGTTCCGAAGACAACGACTTCCGCGCCGCTGAAGTTCGATGTGATCGATACGCGCGGCGACGATAGTGCAGCAACAATCGTTTCGGCATTCGACGGCAATATTGCTGCCAACAGTAATCCAATCGCACAAACAATGCGGGCAAGACAGGAAGGACCTTTGGTGGCAGCATGTATCATTGTGCTGATGCTCCCACCATGACTGACACCGAAAACAACTCGCTGGGCATTGCGATCAGATCCACCGCAAATCGAATACCGACGCCCAAAACCAGAAGTGCCAACAGCGCGCGCAGTTGCTCACCCCTAAGCTTTAACCCGGCTTGAGCGCCAAACTGTGCGCCAATCACACCTCCAACCATCAAAATGAGGCCCAGGACAACGTCAACCGACTGATTGGTGACCGCCTGCAAAATGGCGGCAGCTGCCATCGTGACGAGGATTTGCAGGAGTGACGTCCCGATGACAACATTCGTTGGTACTCGGAGAAGATAAATCAGGGCTGGGACCATGATGAAGCCACCGCCGATCCCAAGCACGGAACCCAAAAATCCTATGCTGGAGCCCAGAAAAATTACCGGAATGATACTCACATAGAGTTTGGACCGCCGGAAACGCACTTTCAACGGTAGTCCATGCACCCAGTTGTGCTGTCCTGGTCTTCTGAGAGCGACTTGTTTTCCTGACCGCCTGCGCGCGATCGCGCGAATTGACTCGATCAGCATCAGACCGCCAATCAATCCCAAAAAAGTCACGTAAGAAACAGAAATGACCAGATCCAACTGCCCCATGCTGCGCAGAAGACTGAATAGCCAAACTCCGATAGCCGAACCGACGACTCCCGCGCTCATCAGAACAAAAGCGAGCTTGAAGTCGATTGTTTTTCGCCGCCAATAGGTCAAGGCACCGGAAAAGGACGAGGCGACAATCTGAGTAGTCACAGTGGCCACGGCTACCGCTGACGGAACGCCGGAAAAGATAAGCAACGGGGTCAGCAGAAACCCGCCTCCAATGCCAAACAGTCCGGATAGAAAACCCACAGAGGCTCCCATTCCGAACACGATGAACATGTTCACCGGTAACTCGGCTATAGGGAGATAGATTTCCACTGAGACTCCAGCACAGTCATTATTAAGGCGGAACCGATTTTGTTGCCCGGATAAAGCGCTTTGGCGCTGAGCTTGTCAATTATTCGAAAAAAATTTTTTTTCGTGATCTAAACTACGGTCTCTTTGCTTGCTGCTTAAGCACCAAATTCGACAATTCGCTCGGCCAGAGCAAACGCTTTCCTGTTTCATTCAGACAGGCCTGAGGGACCCGCAAAAATGTCATCGGCCTGGATCGTGTCCTGGAAAGTTCAAACTTCCATTTGAACCAGGATACGTGCCAATGCAGAGGCTTCGCGTGATTCACACGAGCCACAGCTCATCAGAATTGCGCTAGATTGAACGGCTTGATAATTCCCTGACCAAATCCGCATTGATCTGTCCGTTGGAAGGCATGCCAATGGTTTCCTGGAATTCGCGAATTGCGCTTCGCGTCTTGGGACCTGGCACACCGTCAGCCGGTCCCGGATCATAACCCAATTCGGTCAACAGCGCCTGTGCCTTTTGAACAAGGGGACCGCCGCCAGTATCATTATCCTCCACGCGCTCAACGCTGGCCGACCGCTCTTCCTTATCGACCCATGCCGGGTCGACAGGAACGGAGTTGACGGCCTCATCAAGCACAACGTCTTTCCAGCTATCAACAGCGAGTTGAGCTCGGGTCAACATATCCGCCGTCATTGCATTGGCGATTTCATCGCGCTTACTGCCAGCGTCCCGGTCGCCTTGCTTCGCAGCAAGTGCAAACCATTTGTAACTTTCCTCGAGGTTCCGCTCAACGCTTAATCCTCGAGCGTAGAGAATGCCCAGATTGTACTGGCTGTCCCGCACGCCATGACTTGCCGCTTTCTGGAACCAATTTGCGGCATCGTCAAATTTCGGTTCGCCCGCAGCCCCTTCGGCATAAAGTACCGCAAGATTATGCATGGCCTTGGCATTGCCCTGTCGGGCCGATTTCAGATACCAGGCCTGTGCGAGCCCCAGATCTTTCTTAACGCCGCGTCCTTTCTCATAAAGACTTGCAAGTCGATACTGAGCGGGAGCCAAGTCTTGATTTGCCGCACGTTCATACCATTGTGCCGCCTGTTCCAGGTTCGGGCGAATGCCTTTCCCTTCTGTTAGCCGGACAGCAACCTCAAACTGTGCTGCGGGATCTCCACCCACGGCAGCGGTGCGGAGTGCAAGTGATCCGATTTCCTGTATCAACGCATTGCCATCGGAGCCATCGCCGTTGTTTGGCACTATCGTTGTGCCGGGAACTGCAATTCCGGTGTCGCCCGAGAACGTTCCAAGGCTGTTATCTACATCGCCTCTCGCGTTGCCCGGGACAAATCCATTTGCCGACTGAGCATTCCCTGAAGGTGCAAACTGGCCAGGGGGTAAGGCGGGCGCTGCAAACGCCAGCTTGCTGTCAACCTCAGAATCAGCGGCCGGCGGATTGAGGTTGCTGGGATCGGCCGTGGTCGGCACGGTGGAGCTTTGAGGCGATTGTGTTGGTATCGCTTCCACGGACCTCACGGATGCATCCGGTGTGATCGCTTCGTTCGTTGGTGCAATTGAAGCGGTTTCGTCAACTGAGATGACATTTTCCTGTTTTGCCACCTCAAAACCGGTGTCGGCAGTTGGTCCGACGAACTTGTAAATCTGTAGAGCGCCAATAGCCAAAACAATGGCGGCCGCTGCCAGAATCAGCGGTTTTCTGTTTTTGTTGGCAAATGCGCCTGCTTTTGTGAGGGCAGAAGACGTGCTGGATGATGCCAGATTTCGTACGCCCTTATTTTGTCCTGCAGGCGTAACAACATCGCTTTCTTTCAAGACCAGTTCGTCATCTGGCTGTGCCGGTTTCTCGGTGACGGTTTCGCCTGAACCATCATCTGGGCGCTTCCAGCGTTTTTCAGCAACAGGATCAAGTTTGGGGTCCTGACGCTTCGGATCGCGACGTTTGGCCGCTTTTTTCTTTTTCGTCTTGCCTGTACTCGCCGTGGATTCATCGCGATTGAGTTTGCTGCGCAGCCAATTAAGGCCGGATTTTTCGCGCCGCTCCTGCTCTTTTTTTCTGCTTTCCTCTTCCTGCACTGCGACTTCCGCCGATGCGGCCTGGGCTGCCCGGCGGGCGGCTGCGATGAAATCTGCTTTTGGATCGCGAGACCCCGGACTTTCTTTGGAAGACTCCATCGTTCTGGCAAGCCGGCCCGTGCCGGGTTCCAGCGGACGGTCATCGACAGTATCGATCAAGTCCGCCGTTGCTAAAACCTCAGGTTCCGAAGCAGATGGTGACGGTTTGGATCGGGTGAAAGTGCCGTCTTCCACTTGTGACAGATCCAGCGGAAACGGTCCGGCAAAATCAGTTTCCCTTGGAGCTGCAGCTGACGAATTCTCAAGCTGACCCAAACGGGTCATGATTGAGCTCATCGTCTGTTGCACATTTTCAAGCGAACTTGCGGTATCGTATTTATCGCTCTCGGCGGCCTGCATAAGTCGAGACAGATCGTCCTGCAATCCCAGAACGATCGGATCGACAGCTCCGCTCGTCCGGTTATCCGATATCGCTTCTCGAACGGTGGCCTGCGCTGCCTCGATTGCGGTGCGTTCGTTGTTTTCCAGTCGTGCACCGATACCATCTATGGCACGCTCTATTTCGGCGATACCCTCAATCCGCTTTTCTGTTTCAGCGATCTGTTCCGTCAGTCCGGCAATTTTGTTTTCGACTTCGCCCAGTATCTGACTGTCACCACTGACCCGGTCGGGACTCGACAGCACCTGCGCCATATGCTGGATCTGATTTTCCAGCTCCGCGGTTGCTGAAAGCGGGGCCATTACCTCGGCACGCATCGTCGACAACTCGTTGCGGAGCTCGGAAATGCCACGACTGATTTCCTGTCCGTTGCCTTCAGCCAGACGTGTCGTCAGCAGCTCAATCCGCGCTTCGAGATCTTTCAGATCATTACCTGCGCTACTGCCAGGGCCGACGTTGCTGTCAAGACGTGCCACAGCCTGCTCGATGGCGTGGGTGCCGCGTTCCTGTTCGTCTGACAGTGAGTTGCCCAGCCCGTCAAGTTTGGAGCCGACTTCTGCGATCCGTCGTTCGATCAGTTCAAGAGCAGCATCCTGGTTGGCCTTTGCTGCATTCTTTTCAATACGCTCAAGTCGGCTCAGAACCTCGGCCAGTTGGCCGGCCATCTGTCCAAGCTTCGTGTCACTTCCGTCAGAGGCAAGCATACCGCAAATATCGTGCATGCGTTTTTCAATCTCGGCGAATGTCGCCGGATTGGGAAGGCTATGTTGTATTTGCTCCATGCGCTCTTCGAGACCGCGATGATCGACCGTCGACTCTTGAAGGCTATCCAACCTATTGGTCATCGCCTGCATCTTGAGGTCGATCGCTTCGACCAGATCTCCCGCAGTCAATGCTTCGACCGAAACGCGCACACCGGCAATATCTGATTGCAGTCGACTAAAATCCGCCGGATTGATCCGTTCCGGAATCTCTTCAAACCGTCTGGCAAGATTGGCGATCCGGTTATCCAAAGCTCCCATGTGCTCAAGACTGGGCAGGGTAGAAAATGACTTTTCTATTTCATCAAGGCGGATTGTCAGATCATCAAGAACAGAAGGATTGTTTGTTGACCGGCTAAGTTCGTCCAGGCGCTGTACGATATGGGAATACCCTCTCTCGAGGGACTGCACCATGCCCGCCTGGCTATTTTCCTGGATGATGTCGCGCAGGGACTGTATCTCACCGCGCACGGCATCAATCTGTCCCTTTCCGATTTGAGACTGGTGCAATTCCTGTAACGCTTCACTCAGCCGGCCTATATCTTCCGGCGCAGACACCTGACCGCCCTTTTGAGTGTCAGCAACTTCATGCCGAAGTGCGCCGATGTCGCGCTTCAACTCAGCAATGGCCTGCTCCTGCGGCACTCTGAAGCCATCAATCCGGGCGGCAAGCGATTCAAAGTGTTTTTCAACATCCTGCGGTGACATTGCACCTACAACAGGCGCGACCGGTTGCGCAGAACCATGCTGTGAATGCACATCCGGTTTGGGAGTTGTTTTGGGTGGTTCAGCATACGTCGAATGCGTGTCAAGGTTGCCCCAAAATGCTGGATTGTCGGAAGATGGTTGCCGACTTTGCGACCGGTCCGGTTGATAAGACGACTTTTCCGCGTATCGGGGCTCGGGTTCCTGGGGATGCGAATCTCGGTCCAGTTCCGCGCGTCGTTGCGCTATCTGTGCCAGAGCATCGCGCAGAGCAGGTGTGTCCGAACTCTCATCACGGACCGAACGAGATGCGGCCACCCCTGGCTCGTGTTTCAACTGTGACGAAGGTCCGCGATTGTGGGCCTCCGGCTGCCGGTCAGACAGGCCTTTGACCCGAGCATCCAACTTCTCCAAGGCTTTCAAAACCGAACCGACGCGCGCCGAACCGGCATCGCTCGGGGACATTCCCTGTGCAACCGGACCCCTATCATGAGGGCGCGCATCATGCGTCTGGGCGTCACGCAACAAAGTGTCCAGTGCACCTGCCACCGCCGAAAGATCTTCTTTAAAGCGATCAGAACTCATAGGTGACCACCTGCTGGAAAGCCTGTTTTGTCAGGGACCGTTCTGCATTTGAATCGCTGCCCCAGACTGTGGCGACCACAGAGAATGCGCTCTCGCTCCTACACCCTCCTCCACATACCCAGACTGGAAACACGCAACCGGACCCCTTAATTGTCACCCGCTGGTGACGGTTCAAATTCGATATCTGGGCTGGAAGTCATTGCCGAATTGAGTGTGTAAAAGCTTGATTTTTTCCGCAACTTTGCCAGCCAGGCAGAATCGTTACTGAATCATTTATTGTTATGGTAAATTAGCCGTTAACAAATACTGAGAATGAAACATCAGTGGATAAAAAGCCTCTTTTTCGCCTTATTTCCGTCGGTGTGCTGTTGATCCCCAACAAATCAATGACTGGTCACGCTTAGACCCTGACTCTTCAGGTCATCACTGGACGTTTACGCAAACGTAAGCTATCAAGACCTGATGAAAATCCGGCGGCCGCTTGGCGCCCCAACCCATGCCAGAGCCAGTAGCAATGACCACACAAATAGTTGACGCCGTTTCGGCGCAGGACGACACAAAAAAACTGACTTTCACGATCGGCGATCTGTCCAAAGAATTCGGCATCACCCTTCGCACTCTCCGGTTTTATGAAGACAAGGGACTTTTGAACCCGCGCCGTGACGGGATGAACCGCGTCTATACGAAACGAGATCGGGCCCGGCTTAAACTGGTACTCATGGGTAAACGGGTCGGATTTTCACTGGATGAAATCCGAAACATGCTGGATCTCTACGATCTTCGGGACGGACAGGTTACGCAATTGCGGGTTGCCCTGACCAAATTCAATGAACAAATCAACGTACTTGTTGAGCAAAAGAATGACATTGAGCAGGCAATTGGAGAATTGCAACGCACTGTCGACATTGTTTCGGGCATGCTGAAGGTTAAAGAATCGAGCGAGGATTAGACGCGTCGTCACCAGATCGGACCAACTCCGCAAAAATTGACCCCTTTTCAGTATGTGCGGACTGTATTTTCCATAAATTTGGCGGCACTATCGATTACGAACGGTAGAATATCCGTGAGGTGACGTGGCGACACCATTGAAGAGGGACCCGAATTCTCGTATATGCGCATAAGTGACGTTTACGCAAACGTAATGTACAATATTTTCAATTCTTCAGGTCTTGTCGGGAGGTCGATATGCCGAGTTATACAGCACCAGTTGAAGACGTTCTGTTTCTGCTCAATGACGTACTGAACTTTGGTAATTTCAACAATTTGCCGGGCTTTTCAGAAGCAACGCCGGATCTTGTCGAAGCGATCCTCAAAGAAGGTGGGAAGTTTTGCGAAGAAGTCGTTCAACCGCTCAATCAAACCGGCGACACCGAAGGATGTACCCGGCACGAGGATGGCAGCGTTTCAACCCCGACAGGCTTTAGCGACGCCTATACGGCCTATTCCGAGGCAGGATGGGGAAGTCTTTCTGCTGACCCGGAGTTTGGCGGCCAGGGATTGCCAAGCACGATTGCCGCCGTGCTGAACGAGTTTTTTACCAGCGCGAATATGGCTTTTTCCATGTATCCGGGCCTCACCCAGGGTGCTATCGCCGCCCTCACCCTGCATGGCACAGACGAGCAGAAAAAGACCTATCTGCCAAAACTGATTTCCGGCGAATGGACAGGCACCATGAATCTGACGGAGCCGCACTGCGGGACCGACCTCGGCCTGATCCGCACGAAGGCGGTCGCCAATGGGGATGGCAGTTACAAAATCTCAGGCACAAAGATCTTTATTTCGGCTGGAGAGCATGACCTGGCGGAGAATATCGTCCATCTGGTTCTTGCCCGAATTGAAGGGGCGCCCGAAGGCACCAAAGGCATTTCGCTGTTTGTTGTTCCAAAATTTATTGTCAAAGAGGGCGACACACCCGGTGATCGCAATCAGGTCGTCTGCGGATCACTTGAAGAAAAGATGGGCATTCACGGCAACTCTACCTGTGTGATGAACTACGACGAGGCGACAGGCTGGCTCGTTGGCGAAGAAAACAAGGGTCTTCGCGCGATGTTCACAATGATGAACGAGGCACGCCTGGGTGTTGCGATCCAAGGACTTGCTCAATCTGAGGTAGCCTACCAAAACGCCGCAGAATACGCGCGCGACCGATTGCAGGGGCGCGCCCTGAGCGGACCACAAGAAGCGGACAAGGCTGCCGATCCGATCATCGTGCACCCCGATGTACGTCGGACCCTCATGACAATCCGGGCCTTTAATGAAGCTGCCCGCGCGCTGGTACTGTGGACATCGCTGAGTGGCGATGTCTCCCACCGGTCGGATGACGAGCAAGATCGACAGTCTGCTTCTGATCTGATGGGGCTGATGACGCCAGTTCTGAAAGGCGTATTGACCGACAAGGGATTCGACAACGCCGTAAACGCGCAGCAAATGTTCGGTGGGCACGGTTATATTGCCGAGTGGGGGATGGAACAGTTCGTTCGCGATGCCCGTATTGCAATGATCTATGAAGGCGCAAATGGCATTCAGGCGCTGGATCTAGTGGGAAGAAAACTTCCCGCAAATGGTGGTCGCGCCATCATGGCGTTTTTCAATGAAGTTGACGGCTTCATCAAGGAAAACGGCGAAGACGCCGCCCTCGTTGAGTTTGTCAAACCGTTGAAAAAAGGTCTCGATGATCTTCAGCAGGCCACGATGTGGTTTATGAATAACGCTATGGCCAAGCCGGACAATGCAGGAGCAGGGTCCACAGACTATATGCATCTGTTCGGCCTTGTCGCCCTCGGCTACATGTGGGCCAAGATGGCGAAGACGGCAGTATCCAAACTGGCTGGTGGTGCGGCTGAGCAGGAAACGTTCCTAAACAACAAACTTGTGTTCGGCCGCTTCTACATGGAACGCATGATGCCTGAAACACAAACACGATTGGCGAGGATAACAGCCGGCGCCGATACAGTAATGACCTTGCCTGCGGAAGCTTTTTGACCAATTGGCTGAAACAATTCAACACTCTATGGATCGCCAGAACTAAAATACCCGGCGCACCGCAGATAATAAAGCGCAACATCATGGGAGAATTCGATGCCCGAAGCTTATGTATATGACCATGTGCGCACACCGCGCGGACGAGGCAAGAAGGACGGCGCACTGCATCAGGTACCTGCGGTCCGCCTTGCGGCTCATACGCTCGAAGAAATTCGAGATCGCAGTGGTCTGGATACCAAAGCCGTCGATGACGTCGTGCTTGGTTGTGTCGACCCCGTCGGTGAAGCGGGTGGCGATATAGCCCGAGCGGCTGTCTTTGCAGCCGGATACGATAACTCGGTGCCGGGTATGCAGATCAACCGGTTTTGCGCCTCGGGTCTCGATGCGGTGAACATGGGGGCAAGCCAGATCATGGCGGGGCAGCACGATCTGGTCATCGCCGGTGGCGTAGAATCCATGTCACGCATCGGCATTGGTGCCTCAGGCGGTGCCTGGCCTATCGATCCGCAGGTCGCGGTACCATCCTACTTTATGCCGCAAGGCGTATCCGCCGATCTGATCGCCAGCAAATACGGGTTTTCACGCGATGATGTCGATGCCTATGCTGTTGAAAGTCAAAAGAGATCTAAAAGCGCCTGGGACAAAGGCTATTTCGACAAGTCAGTTATTCCTGTCAAAGACATCAATGGCATCACACTGCTGAATCAGGACGAGCATATGCGGCCTGAGACCAATATGCAGAGCCTTGCCAGCCTCAATGCGGCCTTCGAAATGATGGGGTCCATGGGTGGATTTGACGGTGTTGCCACAGATGCCCATCCGGATGTTGAAAAAGTCAAGCATGTTCATCATGCCGGAAACTCCTCCGGCATCGTCGATGGCGCAGCAGCCGTCCTTATCGGCAGTCGCAATGCCGGCAAGCGCTCCGGACTGAAAGCCCGAGCTCGCATCAAGGCGTTTGCGAATATCGGTTCCGAACCCGCTCTCATGCTGACCGGGCCGGTGGATGTGACCGAAAAACTGCTGAAAAAAACCAAAATGTCCCTGGACGACATTGATCTTATTGAAATCAACGAAGCCTTTGCCTCTGTTGTTCTGCGTTACATGCAGGCTTTTGATCTTGATGCGGGTAAAGTCAATGTCAACGGCGGCGCCATTGCCATGGGTCATCCGCTGGGCGCGACCGGGGCCATGATTCTCGGGACAGTGCTGGATGAACTGGAGCGTCGCGATCTCAACACCGCTCTGGTGACGCTGTGTATCGGCGCAGGCATGGGCACTGCCACCATCATCGAACGTGTTTGATCAGAGTGATTGGAGATTGGATATGACTTATAAAAACTTCACGCTCACGACGGACAATGACGGTTTTGCCACTCTGCTGTGGGATATGGCCGATCGATCGATGAATGTCATCACTCTGGAGGTGATGGACGAACTTGAGGCGGTCACCAAGGCCGTGACGGAAGATGAAGCCATCAAAGGCATTGTCATTGCGTCGGGAAAGGAAACTTTTTCCGGCGGCGCTGACCTGACCATGATGGAAGGCCTGCTGCAGCAATTCCATATTGAAAGCGCCAACGGCGATGCCGAGGCTGCTGCTAAAAAGCTGTTTGAAGGATCTCGCCGCCTAACCCTGCTCTACCGGGCAATCGAAACGTGTGGCAAGCCCTGGATCGCAGCGATCAACGGCACCTGCATGGGCGGTGCAACGGAGCTGTCCCTGGCCTGTCACGCGCGCATTGCTGCCAACGACGACAAGGTGAAAATTGCTCTGCCGGAAATCAAGGTCGGCTTGTTCCCCGGCGCAGGTGGCACGCAGCGTGTCATGCGCATGTGTGACGGTCAGGCTGGCATGCAGTTTCTGCTGCAGGGCCGCACTCTCAATGGCGCCAAGGCCAAGGGAATGAAGCTGATAGATGAAACTGTTCCCCGCCGCAAACTGATCGACGTCGCCAAGAAAATGCTGAAAACTGGTGTGGATCCGGTAAAGCCGTGGGACAAGAAGGGTTTCAAATTGCCCAACGGCAGGGTTTATTCCCCTGCCGGTTTCCAGTTCTGGCCGGCAGCCAATGCAATATATCGCCGCGAAACACACGACAACTACCCGGCCGGTCGGGCTCTATTGCAGTCTGTCTATGAAGGTCTGCAACTGCCGATGGATCTCGCTCTTGAAGTGGAGAGCCGTTATTTTGCCAACGTTCTTCAGAGCCCCGAAGCGGCCAACATGATCCGCTCGTTGTTCATCTCGATGCAGGAGTTAAATAAAGGTGCCCGCAGACCGGAAGGACAACGTCCAAACAAAATCAAGAAAGTCGGCATTCTGGGTGCAGGCTTCATGGGGGCGGGCGTCGCTTACGTTACAGCCCGAGCAGGCATCAATGTGGTGCTACTGGATCGGGACATCGCGTCTTCAGAAAAAGGCAAAGCGCATTCTGAATCGCTGATGAACAAGGCCATTCAACGGGGCCGTGCCAAGCCGGAAGACAAAGACAAGCTGCTGGCTCGTATTACGCCGACCGCTGATTATGAGGACCTGAGAGGCTGCGACCTCATCATTGAAGCCGTATTTGAAGACCGGGGCGTCAAAAAAACTGTCACTGAAGCTGCCGAAGCCGTGCTTGGATCACGGGTTATTTTTGCGTCGAACACATCGACCTTGCCCATAACCTCACTGGCAGAGGCCTCTCGGCGACCGAAAAACTTTATCGGTATTCACTTCTTCTCGCCCGTCGACAAAATGATGCTGGTCGAGGTCATCATGGGTGCAAAAACCGGAGATCGGGCGCTTGCCATGGCGCTTGACTACATCAAGGCAATCAGAAAGACGCCGATCGTGGTCAATGACGGACGGGGCTTCTACACCTCACGCGTCGTCATGACGTATATCCGTGAGGGCCTGATGTTGCTGGGCGACGGCGTACCGGCCGCGATGGTTGAAAATGTCGGCCGCATGGCCGGCATGCCGGTCGGTCCGTTGACGCTTGCGGATGAGGTCGCCCTGGATCTTGCCTGGAAGATCGTCTCGGCCACCCGAAAGGATCTGGGCGTCAAGTATGTTGAGGGTCATCTGGATACGATCCTGGAAGAGATGGTTGTCAAACGCGAACGGTTTGGTCGCAAAAACCGCAAGGGGTTCTTTGAATACCCCGAAAGAGGTGAAAAGTTCCTGTGGCCGGACATCCCGGAAGTTGCCGGAAAACCAAAACCCGCCGAAAGCTTTGATGTCGAGGAAATCAAGCAGCGCCTTCTCGTCATGATGGCGCTGGAAACAGCACGGATATTTGAGGAAAAAGTACTGACCGATGTTCGTGAGGCGGACGTGGGTTCAATCCTCGGATTCGGCTTCGCTCCGTATAGCGGCGGCACACTGTCATACATCGACATGATGGGTGTTCCCGAGTTTGTTGCCCTTTGTAAAAAGTTCCAGAAGAAGTGGGGCCCGCGTTATAAACCAAACAAATTGCTCAGAGATATGGCGCGAGACGGCGAAACATTTTACGGCAAGTTTGCGCCGGTCTCACCGGCCAAAGATAAAGCAGCCTAGGGCGTATCTCCGTACAATTAAATCGGGCGAGACCGGTGTTTCGCCCGTTTTTTGATCACTCAGTCCCTCTCCCTGCTTTCAAGCAACGAGCTTCCAGAAACCGCCTCATTGGCGTTTCCGTGGTAAGAGAAATTGCCTTGCCATAGGCGGCAAGTGCCGCTTCCTGCTCACCCTCTTTGGCAAGCAGATCAGCCCGTGCTGCCCATAACGGCTGAAATCCCGGGCCGGTTTGTTTCTCGGCAACAGTCAATGCCTGCAGACCGGCTGCATAACCAAACAGTCGCGATGTTACCATTGCATGGGCTACCAACGCACCGGACGTCGGCGCGATCTGCAATAGGGCAAAATAGAGTTTGTTGAGCGCCGACCAGTTCGTTACGCCGGTCTCAAGTCGCGCCAGGTGAACGGACTGGATGGCCGCTTCAATTTGGAAACGCCCGACGTGCCCCAATGAATGCGCCCGTTCCAGCTGCCGCAACCCGTAGGCGTAAAGCTTTTGATCCCATTTACTCCCATCCTGCTCTTCAACAGGCACCAGCACTCCTTCAACAATGCGTGCTGAACGGCGTGCATGCCCGAAGGCAATCAAGGCCGCAAGTCCGAACGTTTCAGGCTGATCCGGCAGCAGAGTGGTGAGCAGATTGGCCAGATAGAGTGCTTCTTCGCCAAGGTCGTCACTGGGCTCAAGCCAATCATGGGTATGAACCGCATATATTGCTTCAAATATCGCAGTGGAACGCTGAGGCAGATCTTCCGGTTCCGGTATCTCAAATGGAATGCCGGCATCACGGATTTTGGTCTTGGCCCGCACAAGCCTTTTAGACAGAGCCGTGGGGGAGATCATGAAAAGGTGCGCGATGGTTTTGGCGTCAATACCCAGAACGGTCTGCAGCATCAAAGGTGTGTGCAGATCCCTACTGATAGCCGGATGAGAACAAACCATCAGCAGCGCCAGACGATCATCGGAAAGGTTCGGCTTGGAGATCGCCTCATCGGATATGTCCGGCATCTCGTTTTCCATCGGAAATCGCGTTAATTGTCGTTGGCGATCCGTGAGCCGATTACGCGCGACTGTCAGCAGCCAGGCTTCAGGATTATCCGGAACTCCCTTTTCCGGCCATGACGTCAGAGCCTTGGTGAAGGCATCTGCCAATGCATCTTCAGCTGAAGTGATGTCGCGGCTTCGTTTGACCACAATGGCAAGCAAACGACCGTAGGATACCCGCGCCGCCATTTCGGCAGCGCGGGTCACCTCATTCAAACGCCCCCATGGCGGATGCTCGAATCTCGACCTTACCCACCTTGGCAGCGGGACATCTTTCCGCCCAGGCCATGGCCGCGTCCAAATCCGGAACTTCGACAACAAAATAGCCGCCCAGGGTCTCCTTGGTTTCAGCAAACGGTCCGTCCTGCACCTGCCGCGAACCGCCCTTCAAAGTCAGAGTGGTTGCCGTGTCCACTGGCTGGAGCCAGTCCGTATCGACAAACACGCCGGCCTCCTGCAACGCCCCTATATAGGCGCCATAGACCTGTTTCTCTGCTTCCCAGTCATCGGGCGTCATGTGGGCAATGTCAGCCGGATCAGTATACAGTAGTAATGTGTAACGCATGATGGTCTCCCAAAGGGTCCGGCTGGTTAAGTTGCAGTGTCAAGATTGCTCAGGCCACGCTCTAAAGTCGGACCGACCATGCCGTCCATAAACAATCCGAACACGCGGGCTATCGGATTCATACCCAGATCTGCATCCATACTCCAGATCACGTGTGTTCCATTCGGCTCTGCTTTGGCCGTGATGGTTTGCTTAGGATTTCCCATCGAGCCCAGATCGATATCGTATCTGACGGAATTTTTCGTGATCGCAGCAACAATCTGCTGTCCCTTGCC
Source organism: Stappiaceae bacterium (assembly GCA_039976075.1). Classification (GTDB taxonomy): domain Bacteria; phylum Pseudomonadota; class Alphaproteobacteria; order Rhizobiales; family Stappiaceae; genus JBDWFY01. The sequence continues at coordinate 397,575 of JBDWFY010000009.1, read as the reverse complement.
TTCCCGCCCCTCAAATTTAAACCCCGATCCAATTCCTTCATCAGGACCGAACGGCCTGATCTTGAGATCAGGATCGGAACTCACGTATGGATTGAATCTTTGATATCCTTTGTTTGAAGTGGCCAGTTCGAGTATCACCTCAGGGGCAGCCGTAAGGGTTGCCTGCCGCTCGACATGAATGTGCCTTGGTAAAAGAAAAGACCCGATTACGGCAATCGCAAGCAGGCCGGTTCCTCCTGCAACAACGTTCCAGATGTTCATGATGTCCTCTCATTCAGTTGCGAAAGCAAAAGCGCTTTCAACACCATGACGAATGAGGTTCAGCCGGATGGACATCCATGAGCATTTTTTGTCAAATCAAAAAGATTCTGAACTTGCGCGTCAAATTTCTCCATGGAGGCGTTCGTCGCATTCCAGTGCATGAAGCCGCTTTATCTCTAGCAATTTCGGCCAATATTCCTATCTTGAAGACGATGAATTCGAATTTATTTGGCGGTGCCCATGGCGAATGATCAGATGTCACGGTTTTTTGGCGGTTCACCCGGCAAGGTTGTCTTGCGGCTGATTTTCATTTCGTTCGTGGTCGGCATCGTTCTCTCGGCAATCAATCTCCATCCGCTGGAATTGTTCCAGTGGGTTGAAAATATCGTCATCCGCATCTGGAATATGGGATTCGATGCGCTTGGAAGACTGGGTGGCTACTTTGTACTCGGCGCCGTCGTGGTGTTCCCGATCTGGATTGTCGTTCGCCTTCTGAAAATGGGCCGCGGCGAGGCTTGAAGCTGTCAGGAAACGAATTGAGACGCAACCCGGTGTAAGGTCGTGTGCCGCTGAGCCAGAGCTTCAATATCCCTGCTGTACCCACCCCCCAGAACACCGGCAAGTGGAATATGATTGTCTCGCGCCAGTCCAATGACCAGATGATCCCGTTCTTCCAGCCCCGCATCGGATAGAGAAAGCCGTCCCAGTCGATCATCCTGATGCGGGTCGACACCGGCATTGTAAAAGATAATGTCCGGTGCCGTATCGGCGATCAACCCGGGCAGAACGTCCCTCAGCTGTGCCAGATAATCCTTGTCGGCTGTCTGGTCCGGCAACCCTATATCCATATTCGATGCAACTTTTCGAACCGGATAATTCTTCTCCGCATGCATGGAGAATGTGAAGACACTGTCGTCATCAGCGAAAATACTCGCCGTGCCATCACCTTGATGAACATCCAGATCGACAACAAGCACCTTTTGAGCCTGCCCTTCGGCCTGCAAGACCCTGCTCGCCACTGCGACATCGTTAAAGACGCAAAATCCTGCGCCCTGCTCTGCCCGCGCGTGATGACTGCCACCTGCCGTATTACAGGCAAGCCCGTGTTCCAGGGCCAGACGCGCCGTCAGAACAGTTCCACCGGTAGCGCATCGGGCCCGTAGTCCGACAGACTTGGTCATTGGAAAGCCGACCTCCCGCGCAATTTTTTTCGGGACATCAGCGGAAAACACCTGATCGACATAGGCGCGCTGGTGCGCAAGCGACACCCAGGAGGCCGGCGCGGGTGCCGGCTCGTGAAAGCCGGATGATGCGACCAACCCCTGCAGGCGAAGCGCGTTGGCAACACCAAGAAATTTGCCCATCGGAAATCGATGACCAGCCGGCATTTCTGCATTGTAATTCGGATTGTGAACGATTGGCAGCGGCATGATTGTTCAGTCGGTCATGGTTGCAGCAGGTGGGATGATAAATAAGAAACCCTTTGAGCCACAAATGCAATTACGGTTTCGTCGGGATACGTTTTTACTTGCAGGCCAGTGCGCAGAGGACTACGCCAGATGGCCACGTAGTTAGCCCGGTTCCCGCCATGACGACGCCCCGTCTCTCCACGGACGAACATAATAATGTCAGCCATCGCAGTGTGCTTGCGATTGCAGTTCCCATGACCCTGGCAGGGCTCTCCACTCCATTGCTGGGTATTGTGGACACGGCGGTCATCGGACAACTGGGCAGCGCCGCTCTGATCGGCGGCATTGCCATCGGCGGCATCATTTTCGATCTGGTGTTCACCACGTTCAATTTCCTCAGATCGGGAACGACTGGACTGACCGCACAGGCGCTGGGCGCAAACTCAAAAAAAGAAATTGTCGCGACCCTGATCCGGGCTTTGATGGTGGGTATCGCAGCAGGAATGCTGGTGATCGCGTTGCACTCCCCGCTTCTTTCGGCGGGGCTGTATTTTATGGGGGGAAGTGAGGAGACTCAGGCCGCCGCACGAGCTTACTTTGCTGTCCGTATCTATTCTGGACCGTTTCTGCTGGGCAATTACGTGGTGCTGGGCTGGATACTCGGTCTTGGCCGCGCGACGACCGGACTTGTGCTTCAACTGTTCCTCAACGGTCTCAATATTGTCCTCAGCATCTGGTTTGTGATGGAACTGAACTGGGGCGTTACCGGCGTTGCGCTTGCAACCTTGATCAGTGAGGCCGTGACCTTCGTTGTGGGAGTGCTGATCGCCATCCAGGCTCGATCCAAATTGGCTCGCCCATCCCTGCAACGCATCTTCAACAGAAGGCAATTTGCGCGTTTGGTGGCATTGAACCGGGATATCATGATCCGGTCATTTTCATTGATATTCGCTTTTGCATTTTTTGCCTCGCGCAGTGCGGTGCAAGGTGACATCGTTCTTGCGGCCAACACAATTCTGGAAAAGTTCTTTCTGATGGGTGGATATTTCCTGGATGGCTTTGCCACCGCTGCCGAACAGATTGCCGGACGGTCCGTGGGCGCACGAAACCGGCGGAGTTTCGACCGCACTGTAAAGTTGACCCTCATCTGGGGCGCAGGAATGTCTCTAATATTGTGCCTTGTATTCCTGGCTCTTGGTTCGCCCCTGATTGAGTTGATGACAACGAACGAATTGGTGAGACAGACTGCTGAAACCTACCTGATCTGGGCCGCATTAACGCCGCTGTTTGGTTTTCTTGCTTTTCAGATGGACGGAATTTTCATCGGCGCGACCTGGTCAGGAGACATGCGCAACATGATGCTGCTGTCTCTTGTTTTTTATCTTGTCGCCTATGCGACGCTGTTTCCACTTCTCGGAAATCATGGTCTATGGCTGGCGTTTGAAATCTTCCTGTGCATCCGGGGTATTGCGCTTTACTTCATTTTGCCTCGCCGTGCGAAGCAAACATTTTTACAGCCCGCCCGCGCGTGATCCGCAGAAGAAAACAATCAATAAGCATCCCCATACCGCCTGCAAACCTCTTCAAGATCAAGATCGGCCAACTGGCTCATCTCGCCTCTCTTATGAGTGATATAGGCCGCAAGAAATTCCCCTCCCATCACCGATTTGGCAAAAGCGCTTTTTTCCAACCGCTCCAGCGCGACCTCCAGGTTTTCGGGCAGGCGTTCCAGTTTGTGATGCGCACGCTCTTCATCGGTCATATCAGCGGGATCCTTTTGCGTCGGTTCCGGCATGGTGAGATTACGGCGCAGACCATCCAGTCCCGCATAAACAAGTGCACCCAGCGCAAGGTAAGGATTGGCAGCTCCGTCACAGGCGCGAAATTCAAGGTTTGCATCGGCAACCGGATCGGCTCCGGCACGCCGGGACAGCGGCCACAATCGTATGCCTGCCTCACGATCCAGGCTACCCAGATTGTTCCAGGTTGCGCTCCAGCGGTTCGGCTGCAGCCGTTCATAGGAGACAACGCTCGGTGCCGCCAGCGCGAGAATGTCTGCCATATGTTCCAGTATGCCCGCCGCGAAGCTGCCGGCCCGCTCGCCAATACCGAAATCGCTATCCGGATCATAGGTAATCGGCCGACCTGAAGTTTCTTCCAGACTGAAATGAATATGCACCCCGTTGCCGACGATGTTGGGTGCCATCACCGGAGAGAAGGAAGCCCTGTGACCATAACCACGTGCTACCGCGCGAGTGATTTCGCGCAACCGGACTGCGTTGTCCGCTGCGCGCAATCCATTGGCCGGTTTCATCGTTACTTCGTACTGCGCTGGCCCGTACTCAGGCATGAAGGACTCTGGTTCGATTCCGTTCTTCCTCAGCGCAGCCATCAACGTGCCCGCAAAACGCCCTTGTAAGCGCATGGCATCCAGTAGATAGGCATCACCCAATCGTCCGATTCCACCTGAATAATGGAATTCATGTTCGAAAGCGGATTTCAACTCCAGACCAAATTGCGATCGCAGGATTTCAAGACCACGATTGAGCCATTGGCGAGGACAACAGGCCCAGGGTGCTCCGTCCAGTTCCACAATATCGCAGAGCATGAAGCGCTCGGCTGCCCCCTCCTCATTCAGAGCAGGCAGGACGACTTCGGTTTTTGGATCGGGGATCGTCAGTAACTCGCCGCGCGGTCCCCACGGTGTCGCACTGATTTCGCCAAAAGCGGAAATCATCATGCTGGTCGGGGCCAGACCCATGCCTTGATCCAGCCGATGTGATCGTTCACTCATCGGTACAGCTTTGCCACGCACCTGACCGGCATAATCGCATACGGTCAGCATGAACCAGTCTTCCTGATCTAGTCGATCCATCCCAAGCCATCTCCCGACAGGTGATTCAATTTATCGCTCATGCCAAATTCTTTAGCATTTTGAAATTCTTGAGCGTTTGGCCTCTTAATTCAACCATTTGTTCTGTGATGATATTGAAACCTGACGCAATAAACAGCGGTTTCGCCGTTATACTCACGTCCGAGGTTAATGCTGAGACGCCACCGGCCGAGCGCGCCGAATGCTCAATGGCGGCGATCAATAGACGCCCAAGGCCACGACGTTGCCGGTCGTGACGAACAAACAGCAAGTCAAGATAGTCGCCGCCGGTCAGAGATCCAATTCCTGTAATCCCGGAGCCATCCTCGGTGACGAAGACTTCCGTCTGCGCAATACGGCGTTCAAATCCACTGACCGGGATGTGGTCCGGAGCCCACGCTCGCAACTGTTCGAGCGTGTAATCCGCCGCATTCACCCTACGCACTGTATTTCTGTACAAAGCGACCAGCGTTTCGGCATCCGCTTGAACAGCTTTCCGAAGGCCTGCTTCCACAAATGACTGCTCAACAGCTTCGGGATCCGCCTGCATGATCAAAAAAGTGACAAAACGGCCTCAGGCGGACGACCGATAACAGCTTTGTTGCCATCAATGACGATGGGACGTTCGATAAGGATAGGATTTTCCACCATCGCCGCGATCAGGGTTATGGCATCGGAGATGCCAGCCAACCCAGTTTCCTTGTAGACCTTTTCGCCTGTGCGCATGATCTGCCGAGGTTCCAAACCCAGTTTGCCTAGAACCTGGGTAATCTCGTCGGCACTGGGGGCGCATTCAAGGTACTTTACAATCACCGGATCAACACCACGCTCTTGAAGCAGGGCAAGTGTCTGCCGGGATTTGGAACAACGCGGATTGTGCCAGATGATCATAGCGCTAAACCAACTCCCCGCTTGCCCAATCTTCTACATTTCGCCCAACCGCCTCCTGCAAATTGGACAAACCCTGATCTTTGACCTTGGCCGCCAGATAATCGAGAATCTCATCGATCAGCCCCAACCCACAATACGTAAGACCGGTGTAAAGCTGCAGCAGATTGGCCCCTGCGGTGATTTTCGTCCAGGCAGTCTCTCCGCTGTCGATCCCGCCAACGCCGATAATGGGAAAATCAGCGCCAACAATGCTGCGCGCCTTTGCCAGAACCATTGTGGATCTGCGAAACAGCGGTCTACCAGACAGGCCCCCTGACTGCTTGCCCGATTTGGTGTTCTTCAAGCCGTCTCGCGATGTTGTGGAGTTGGATACAATGAGGCCGTCGACCATGTTCATCTGCACTTCCCTGCAGATATCCGACAATTGCTGATCATCGAGATCCGGTGCTATTTTCAGAAAAACAGGCACTTTACGCCCGTAATGACGGGTCATCTCATCGCGCGCAATGATCACACTGCTCAACAGCGCGTTCAACATGTCCTTGTCCTGCATTTCCCGCAAGCCCGCAGTGTTGGGCGAAGAAATGTTGACAGTAAAATAGCTGGCTACGTCCGCAAAAAAATGAATACCGGAAACATAATCGGCCACTTTGTCCTTGGACTCTTTGTTCGCACCGACATTGACCCCCACGATGCCGGCTCTATCGAGACGACGCAGCAGTCGTTCGTGGACTTGCTCCCGGCCGACATTGTTAAAACCGAACCGATTGATGACGGCATTGTCTTCGGGCAGGCGAAAGACGCGGGGCCTGGGGTTTCCGGACTGTGGCCGGGGCGTTACGGTGCCCACCTCGGCAAAACCCAGACCTAATTTCAGGAGCGCGTCGGGAACTTGGGCGTTTTTGTCAAAGCCAGCGGCAACAGCAAGCGGGTTGGGAAAATCCAGCCCACAAACTGACGCGGCCAGAGCAGAGTCTGGCTTCCGCTGCGATGCCGGCACCAGCCCCGCCGAAAGAGCCTTGATCGTCAGGTTGTGCGCAGTTTCCGCATCCAGTTTGTGCAGCGTGCGAAGCGCCAGGCGATCGAGCAGTTTACCGCTCATGCCACCAACTCCGGAAAGAGATGCAGCCCGTCGTCCCCAATCGGTAGAGGTTTCATCCATATTACAGCGGCCATGGGCAGGTCAGCATATAAATGGGGGAACAGAGCGCCACCGCGGGAAACCTCCCACTTCAGGTCGTCGCCCAGTGCAGGCACGTCAATCGCAACAAGCAGGAGGTCCCGCTGGCCGGCGAAATGTTTGGCCGCAGTCTCTCGAACCTGATCCGATGTTGAAAAGTGGATGAAACCATCCGATAGATCAATTGCTGCACCGGTAAATACGCCAACTCGTTCCGCTTCCTGCCAAAGAATTTGCGGCACTATCTTGTAAACTACTGAACTCATGCGTCCTCCGGAATCACGAAGAAGAGTAGTCCTCACAACCTTGTGAGACAAGCGTCCGCTTCGGATCAATTGGACGAAAACGAAACTCCCTTAGATTGAATCGATTTAGCGTGTGGATACTTGGTTCATCGGGCCGCAACAAACCCCTGTCGAGCCTGGTTCTTGGTGATATAGTGGCGGGCAAGACTGCTTTTTTCGAATGAGATATTTCATATACCCATGGGCAATGATCGATATTCCCGACTTCAAACTACCCGGTTAAGGAGAAGCCAGGTTTGACCCGGAAAACTGTTGTCTTTTCCTTTCTGATGATTGCCGTTGTCGCTGCCGCGGGAGCCATCCTCTGGTTTGGTCAGTCTCCCTCAACACACTCCCAGGAAGCAAACGGTTCTCCACCAATCGATCTACAATCTCTCACTGAAACAACCGACCGTGAGGGAGCAGGAAAGGACATCCAGACCGCCAAACTTGAGCTGAGAGGCGGAGTTGACAGTGAAGAGGAGGCTGCCACGCCCAATCAACCGGTCTATGAGGACCGGTCTGTTCGAAATGTAACCCCTACCGGCATTACTCGGTCTCAGGAATCCACCGGTCCATTGAAACGGATCAAAAGTGCGATACGCAAACCTGAAAAGCCCAAACGGGCCAGAAAAGAGGCTGTCACCCGCCCCGTTATCAATGCTGCGGGTTTCCTGGAGAACACAAAAAAGCAACGTTTCCCCTTTGCCCACATTGAGGCCCTTGAACAAGATGCCGAATGCACCCTTGCATCGGGCGAAAAATGGCCGTGCGGTGTGAGTGCTCGGACTGCACTGAGACGGCTTGTACGCGGTAGAACCGTCGAGTGCACAGCGGATGAAGTGGAAAACCCGAGTTTGGAAATTGTTGTGGCGGAAACATCGAAGTCAGATGTAGATGCTGAAGCCGAGATTTTTTTCACCTGTCGCCTCGGCAACATCCAGATCAATCGCTGGCTCGTTGCCTATGGTTGGGCTCGCCCTGCGGGTCAGCCAGATGAAACATACGCCAAGTTGGAACAAACGGCCCGGTCTCAAAATCGCGGCCAATGGCGGGCTTCGCCCCCTCAACCACTGAGCGATGTGGTTGTGACAGGATCTGTTGACAGTCTGACCGAGGCTTTGGGTGGACCACCACTGGAAATCGTGGACAACATCAGTGCCGACGACACCGACCCACTTCCTGAAGAGCAAAATTCTGAAACAGACATTACAGCTGGAGAAAGTGACGAGGCACCAATAGTGCTTGACTGGCAAGAGCCGAACATTCTAGGTGACCTGCGCTAATTTCCTCCAACCGGTCGGATGAAAATTGCGGCTCTCTTTTCAGAAAATCGGCCATGAAAGCACTCATCCCCCGTCCCACAACGCAGACCACGGCGCTTGTTGTGGTGCTTTGTGCCGCGGCCGGATTCGGCACGATCCCTTTATTTTCACGGCTCGCTTATGCTCTTGACCTGACCCCCGAGACTTTACTTTTAGCACGCTATGGCGTTCCGGCTCTCCTGCTTCTGCCACTAGTTCCGGCACCATTGTTTAAAATCTCCGGCGCATGGACCCTGGTTGCTGCAGGAGCGTTCATGGGTGTCGGTGCTTGGGCGTACTTTCAGGCACTTGATCTGTTGCCGGCTCCTGTTGCGGCACTGATATTTTTTACCTATCCGTTATTCGTTCTTCTCTGGCGGTATGCAATTTTTCGGGAACACATCAGTCGATCAGACCTAGTGGCCGGCGTAATGGTATTGATTGCGGTGGCGATCATTTTAAATCCCACCGCACTGGCTGATCTAGATATCGTCGGCGTTCTGATCGCTTTTGTCGGTCCTGCCGGTTATGCAGCCCTGATCGTGGCCATTGTCAGAGCGCCTTCAGAGATCACCCCATTGCCTGTTGCCGCTTTGTTGTTCTTTGGCATTATCCTGACAAGCATACCTTTGTCGTTTTTCGCTGCTGAACCTGTGGCGTTTCCAGTATCAATGGCCGGTTGGTCCGTCCTGGCGGCGCTGATGATATTTGTCGGCCTGCTGCCACAAATCTCCATGGCTGCTGCCGCGCCGGTTGCCGGATCATCCCTCACGGCAATTGCAGGCTCAATGGAACTGGTCGTTGCGCTTGTCCTTTCATCAATCTTTTTAGACGACACTCTGACGATTGAACACGGGATTGGCGCAGCTATTCTCGTCTGTGCAATAGTTGTTACAGCGCGTGGGCGCAGACTTAATCGGTACTGATGAAAGATAAGTTCAATGGCAGGAGCAGCAGAGGCTGATCATACGTCCCCATCATTTTTTTCCCGCCTGAAAGGTGAGCTGGCGTTTCTGGTCGGCGCTGCTACCACCCTCTTGTTTTACACATTCGCCGATGAACTTTTGGGAGACCTGTCTAATCCGCTGATCAGTATCGCCGTATTTTTGTGGCTCTTCGTCGCGATGATGTGGTGCGCTTTTGGGGTGGTTCGGCATGCCGATGCGCTGGCCCATATTCTGGGAGAACCCTACGGAACCTTGATCCTGACGCTGGCGGTAATCGGTATCGAGGTTTCCGTGATTGTCGCCATCATGTTGACAGGCGCAGAAAATCCTACATTGGCGCGGGACACGATGCTCGCCGTGTTGATCATTGTACTGAACGGTATGGTTGGCCTCAGTTTAATTCTGGGCGCGCTGCGTCACTACGAACAGGCCTATAACCTGCAGGGCGCACAGGCTTATCTTTCCGTGGTTATTCCGCTTGCCACCTTTATCCTCATTCTGCCGCGTTTCACGACCAGTACCAGCACACCGACACTTAATCTGGGGCAAGAGGTGATGTTTGCGCTGGTCACAATCGCTCTTTACGGCGTCTTTCTGGCGATACAAACGGGTCGCCACCGCTCGTATTTTCAACAACCCCGCAACCCTATTCCAAGCATTCCCGATGAAGGTACTGAAGAGGATGACGGCCACGGAAAACCGTCCGGTTCGGTATATTTTCACGCACTGTTTCTTCTGTTGACCCTGTTGCCGATCGTTCTGTTGTCCAAAAAGCTGGCTGTGATTGTAGATCACGGCATATCGGTTACGGGCGCGCCATTGGCGCTGGGAGGAGTCCTCGTCGCCATTCTTATTCTGACGCCGGAAGCCCTAAGCGCGTTTAGGGCGGCACAGAACAACCGTCTTCAGCGGTCGGTCAATATCTGCCTGGGATCAGCGGTTTCGACAATCGGATTGACGGTTCCGGCAGTCCTTGCGGTCGCGGCTTTCATGGACATTACCGTGGTGCTGGGACTGGGAGACACAGATATGGTCATCCTGATCCTGACACTGGTACTCAGTATCGTGACGTTCACAGGAACCCGTACAACCCTTCTGCAGGGTGCGGTGCATTTGGTCGTATTTGTGGTGTACTTCTTTTTGCTGTTCCAACCCTGAATATCTGGGTCAGAGAAAACCCCGCAAGCCAGGCTTGCAGGGTGCATTTTTTTTGGCCATTGGCCGGGCAGATAGCTGAGCAACATCAAGCAGCGGCGAGTTCTCCGGCAAGAGCTTTGCGGATCAGCTCCCTCGTCTCTTCAACGCCGTAAAGGGCGACAAATGACCCAAACCGTGGTCCCTTCTCCTGCCCAAGCAACAACTGATAGATCGTTGCAAAAAACACCAGAGCCACACCCGGACGTCCGTCAGGTCCCGGCTTGGCCTTATTCTGGTACCGTTCGATCGACCGTCCGACGTCATAAAGAGCGTTCTGGATATCGGCGCCCTCTACCCCTGAAGGCAGAGCTGCCAGTGCCTGGTCCAGCGATTTGAGCATGTCAATCTCAACTTCGTCGGGTGCTCTGAAAGACTTGGTCGGTCTGACAAAATCTTCATAGTAGCGGATGGCATATCCAACCAAGTTGTCCAGTGCGGGGTTTTTCTCCGGAGAGGCACCAGGTGCATACCGACCAATGAAACCCCACAACGTATGTGCATCGGACGCATTGGAGGCAGAGACCAGATTGAGCAGCATCGCAAACGGAACCGGCATCTTTTCTTCCGGAATTGCTCCGGAGTGAATGTGCCAGATTGGATTGCTCAGTTTCTGTTCGATCGTCAAAGCACCATAGCGATCCAGAAACGTGAAATACTCATCCACGGCTTTTGGAATGACATCGAAGTACAGCTTTTTGGCTGTCTTGGGCTTCTGGAACATGTACAGCGACAGGCTTTCCGGCGACGCATAGCTCAGCCAGTCGTTGATCGTCAGGCCATTGCCCTTCGACTTGGAGATCTTCTGCCCCTTGTCATCCAGGAACAGCTCATAGTTGAAGCCGTCGGGAGCAGGTTTTCCCAGCGCTCGGCAGACTTTCGAGGACAACGTGACACTGTCGATGAGATCCTTACCGGCCATCTCATAATCGACATCAAGCGCAAACCAGCGCATGGCCCAATCGGCTTTCCACTGACATTTGACATTGCCCCCGGTCACCGGCAGTTCGACTTTCTCCGCTGTTTCAGGGTCGATGTAAACAACCGTACCCTTGGCGACATTGCGTTCGACCATCGGAACCTGCAGAACATTGCCGGTCCTCGGGCATATCGGCAGGAAAGGTGAATATGTCGCCCGCCGCTCTTCACCGAGCGTCGGCAGAATAATGTTCATGACCTTGTCATACACTTCCAGCATCCGCAGCAACGCTTCGTCAAACCGGCCACTTTCATAATAGTCCGTCGACGATGCAAATTCGTATGTGAAGCCGAATTGGTCGAGAAACGCCCGTAGCTTTGCATTGTTGGCCTGTGCAAACCCTTCGTACTCGCCAAAAGGATCAGGGACCTTGGTCAGGGGTTTGTTCAGGTACTGTGCCAACATCTCTTGTTGCGGCACATTGGTGGGTACTTTTCGAAATCCATCCATGTCGTCCGAAAAGCAAAGCAAACGGGTAGGAACCTGATCCTCCGTAAGTACACGGAAGGCATGGCGTACCATGGTGGTCCGCGCCACTTCTCCGAATGTCCCGATATGGGGAAGACCGGAAGGGCCATATCCTGTCTCGAACAGGACCGGCTGCCCCTTACCGCGCTTCTCAACCCGTTTAACCAGCTTGCGCGCCTCTTCGAACGGCCAGGCTTTGGAAGCCCGTGCCGCCTGAACGAGTTCGGGCGAAAGGTCAATCGAGGGCAGAGATTGCTCGGTCATAGTTCCTGTTTCCAAAATTTACTGGGATTGTCCCGTCTCCGGGCGCGCGGACTGTAGTGGCCGCGACGATATTCGTCAATTGCGCTTTACCGCCGGATCATTATATACCGGATCAAGCGACGGCCGAAGCATCTTGGCTGCAAAACCAGTGTCATCGATAGAAAAGAGACCCATGAGCAAACCCATATCCCATCATGAAGCCCTGATTTATGTCATGGTCATCATTTCAGCGGCTGACCGGTCCATGACCGATTCCGAACTTCAGCGGATGGGCGAACTCGTCCAGACACTTCCTGTTTTTCGTGATTTCGAGATGGACAAGATGATCCGGGTCGCCGGCGACTGCGGAGAAATCCTGCAGGGCGAGAACGGTCTGAACGATGTCATGGAAATCATTGCGGCGGCCCTACCGGAAAAACTCTACGACACGGCCTATGCTCTGGCGGTCGATATCGCAGCGGCTGACCTGCATGTGGAACAGGAAGAACTGCGTCTGCTGCAAATCCTGCGCGACACGCTTGACCTTGACAAACTGACTATTGCCGCCATCGAACGAGGTGCTATGGCTCGCCATCGGCGATTGTGATCAACTCAACCGCGTTGAGACGCAAAAGGCGGCTGATAGCCGCCTTTTTTGTACGGTCAGTGCCTCCAGAACGCCGGGACAAACAATACCAGCACTGTAAAGAACTCCAGCCGGCCCAGAAGCATGCCGAAGGACAGGAGCCAGAGTGCTGTATCGTTCAACGGAGCGAAATTCCCGGTCGGGCCGATAATTTCGCCCAGTCCCGGCCCCACGTTTGATATCGCCGTTGCCGCGCCGGAAAGCGCCGTAAGTTCCTCAAGCCCTGTCAGATTGAGCAGAATTGCCAGCACGGCGAAACTGACCAGATAGAGGAAGAAGAAACTCATCACCGCTGCGGAGACACTGTCCGGTATCGGTCTGTCGTTGAAGCGTGAAACGAACATGCCGTTGGGATACACGATACGGTTGGCGTGCTGGCGAATGGTGGCAATCAGCACCTGAATACGAAAAACCTTGATGCCACACGATGTCGATCCGGCGCATCCGCCGATAAACATGATGATAAAGAACAATCCGGCTGCAAACGGACCCCAGCCATTATAGTCGGCGTTCGCATATCCTGTCCCCGTCATGATGGAGACGACGTTGAACGCTGCGTAGCGCAATCCTTCTGATCCGGTGCGAATGCCCGATACAATCTGATAAATCCAGATGACAAGTGTAAAAAAGGCGATAAGCGCAAAGAACATCTTTACCTGATCGTCTTTGAACAGAGATAACGGCTGCCCTTGCAGGACCTTGATATATAAGAGAAAGGGCAATGAACCGATGCACATGAAGACGATTGCAATCGCGTCAATCGCAGCGCTGTCGAAATAACCGATCGACAAGTCCTTACTTGAAAATCCGCCGGTCGCCACAGTTGTCATCGCGTGCATGATCGCATCGGTCATGGTCATGCCGGCCAGCCGGTAAAGCACCGCACAGAAAGCCGTCAGCGCGATAAAAATCAATGTCATGATGCCGGAAATCTGCGTTGCGCGCGGCAGGATTTTTTCCGGCGCATCAAACGCTTCGGCCTTGAAGAGCTGCATCCCCCCGATCTGAAGCATCGGTAGAACAGCAATTGCCATCACGATGATCCCGAGCCCGCCGAGCCACTGCAGAAGTGCCCGCCAGAACAACAATCCCGGTGGCGCATAGTCAAGACCGGTAATCACGGTTGCCCCGGTCGTCGTCAGGCCCGACATGGATTCAAAGAAGGCGTCCGCATAAGAGGGCACAATGCCGGACCACAATATCGGCAGGGCACCAAAGGCTGCCAGCGACACCCAGGAGAGCACCGTCATCACAAACGCATGGCGAAGCGTAAGGCGGGTCGTTGCACCTGTGGAGGACACCCAGAGACTGACACCAACCATTATCGTCAGAAGTGATGAGGCGGCAAAAATTCGCCAATCCGGATTGGAATTCGCCAGATCGATAATGGCGGGAACCATCATCGCGCATCCCAGAGTCGACAGCAAAATGCCGATAACCAGCAATATTGGCCGGAAATCAAACAAATTGTTCCCCCATCATATTCGCGGCAATCGCTTTACCGGCGGACATAATATTTGTGTCCTGAAAGAGCACAGAACAAATCACGCCCTGCCCCGAACACCTCTCATAGCTGCTTTTCGCCGGATTTTCCAATACCTCGATGCATTCCACCCGCCGACCACCCACTGGCAAGCGCGACGGTGCATCGTCAGACGCGAACAATCTACTGCCCGTTCACAATTAAACTTAGTTGATAACTCGCAGTAAATCAGGAATATCGAGCGAGAATGTCGGGACCATCACCGTGAAAAACTCACCATCTTTGGTCTGCATCTGGTAGTTGCCTGCCATGATGCCTGACGGTGTGGTCAGCGGACACCCGGATGTATATTCAAAGCTGGCCCCGGGCGACAGAGTCGGCTCTTCTCCAACCACGCCTGAACCGCGCACATTGCTGATTCTGCCGTGCGCGTCGGTTATCTCCCAACATCTTGACCGAAGTTGAACAGTTTCTTCGCCCAAATTCTCGATTTCTATCGTATAAGCCCAGAAGTAGTGGTTTTCCGAAGGCGTCGATTCTTCTTCGAGATACTGCGGTTCAACGGTGACCTGGATGTTACGCGTTACACGGCTATACATAACGCTTCCTCTGCAAGTTTGAATGCCCGACCACGACCTGAGTGCCGTTCTGAAGTGAAGTTGCCCTATTCCTAACGGCCCGCTACGTCAATATATAGGCGCCAAAATCGCAAATAAGTGATGCGGATTTATCTGCAACGTCCGGGCGAATTCGTTAGGACGTTGGCAGTTCAGCAAGAGACAAACAGTGATGCTTGACACATTTGCACGCAAAGTTATCGATGCGCCGCTCAACGAGGCAGGTCGTGCGTTGTGCAAAACCGGACTGAGCGCCAATGCAGTTACGACAATCGGACTTGTCGCAGGCATCGCTGCCGTGGGCGCGCTTGCAATGCAGGCATGGGTAATTGCACTCCTGCTGATACTCTTCAACCGCCTGATGGATGGACTTGATGGCGCCGTCGCCCGCGCCACGAAACAAACCGACCTTGGCGGTTATCTGGATATCGTCTTTGACTTTTTCTTTTACGGTGGCATTCCGATCGGCTTTGTCATCGCGGATCCGGGACAAAATGCGTTAGCGGGTGCGGTATTGCTCTTCAGCTTTTACGCCAACGGATCGGCTTTTCTCGCCTTCGCCATTATCGCGCAAAAGCGAGGACTGAAAACCAACGCTCAAGGTGCAAAGTCACTCTATTATTTGGGCGGACTGGCAGAAGGTACAGAAACAATAGCGGTTTTTTGCATCATGTGTCTGTTGCCACATACGTTTGCCTATCTCGCGCTCGGATTTGCGGCGCTTTGCTTCATTTCCGCTGGCGCCCGTGTCCTCTCTGTCATCAGCGTCCTGAAAGAGACGTCCGGATGATCCGGACGTCATTGGTACATGCTCACCAGTACCTTTATCCGAGACCGTTCCCCAGATCCGTAATCAGATCCTCGGCCGCCTCCAGGCCAATTGACAGACGCAGCAACCCATCGCTGATCCCCAGTTCATCTCGGGCTTCCTGTTTCAGGCTTTGATGGGTTGTGGTCGCAGGATGGGTTATCAGGCTTTTCGCATCGCCCAGATTGTTTGATATCTTGATTATCGAAAGATTGTTGCAGGTGGCAAAGGCCGCCTGTTTTCCTTTGGCAAGCTCGAAGGCGATGAGGGTCGATCCTGCTTTCATCTGGCGTTTTACAATCGCCGCCTGAGGATGGTCATCCCGACCGGGGTAAATGAGCCTGGATACAGCGGGATGATCGGACAAAAAATCTGCCACGGCAGCAGCTGTCGCTGTCTGGCGTTCCACCCTGATTGTAAGAGTTTCCAGTCCCTTTAACATCACCCATGCATTGAAGGGGCTCATACTCGGGCCGGTATGTTTGAAAAGCGGATGCAAATGCTCCTCGATCCATTCCTCATCGGACAGGACAACACCGCCAAGACATCGGCCCTGCCCGTCAATATGTTTGGTCGCTGAATAAACAACCGTGTCGGCACCCAGCTTCAGAGGTGATTGCCACAGCGGTGTGGCGAACACATTGTCTACGATCAATCGCGCGCCCACGCTGTGTGCGAGATCGGCAACAGCAGCAATGTCGATGACTTCCAATGTCGGATTTGTCGGGCTTTCAAGGAAACACACAGAGGTATTGGGTCTGATTGCCGCTTCCCACTGTGCGATGTCTGTTCCGTCGACCAGCGTGGTATCAATGCCAAGTCGCGGCAGAAGCGTTTCGACAATATATCTGCAGGAACCAAACAATGCCTTGGCTGCCACAACGTGATCCCCGGCGTTGACAGACGCCATGATAGCCGCATTGACTGCAGCCATGCCGCTGGCAGTGCCCCTTGCTGCCTCCGCGCCTTCAAGCTGACACATCCGCTCTTCGAACATCCCAACAGTGGGATTGGCATAACGGGAATAGACAAATCCCGGATCGTCGCCCTTGAAGCGCGCTTCAGCCGCCTCCGCGCTCTGATAGACAAACCCCTGTGTCAAAAACATCGCTTCGGATGTTTCGCCAAACGGCGATCGCTGCGTTCCACCATGAACCAGAGAGGTCGAAATGTGCCAATCGTTCGTATTGTCAGCCATAGTCAACTCCGAAAATCGGGCCCGGAATTAAAAAAACCCCAGCAGATGCCAGGGTTTATTCAACCCGGCCATTTTAGCATTTTGTTTAACGTGGCTGCAAGCCGGCCGGCTCAAATCACCACACGTGAAAGTGGTTTATTCCAAGAGACGCTTGGCGTCAATCGTTTCATCGGGTAGGAGAAACCAAATGACTTTTGGGGCAAGAAAAATATGACGGGTGAGCCGAACGGCATTTTGCCGGCACACAGCATCGCCGCTTTGTTTGAGAACGGCGCAATCAGAAGCGAAAACGACCGCGACGGCGATCAGATTCAACCGGCCAGCCTTGATTTGCGACTGGGTAAAATTGCCTGGCGGGTACGCGCCAGTTTTTTACCCGGACCGGGCTCAACGGTTGAAGATAAACTCGACGCATTGCGCCTGCATCAAATTGATCTGACAGCGGGCGCCGTTCTGGAAACCGGCTGCGTCTATATCGTCCCGCTGCAGGAATCCCTCACCCTGCCTGCCGATGTTGCCGCAACAACCAATCCCAAATCCTCGACTGGACGATTGGATGTGTTTACCCGCGTCATTGTTGATGACGGCCGGGCGTTCGATACAATTCCCGCCGGATATGACGGTCCACTTTATGCGGAAATCAGCCCCAAGACCTTTCCCGTTCTTGTTCGCAGCGGGTCACGCCTGTCGCAAATCCGCTTCCGCCGCGGCGAAGCAATCGTTTCGGATACAGATCTGCAACGGGTCCATGCGCGCGACAGTCTTGTCCAGGGTGACAACGTGTCCATACAGGGCGGGGTGCAGCTTTCAATCGATCTCGTCGGCCCCGAGGATGATGGATTGGTCGGATACCGCGCCAAGCGCCATTCAGGCGTGATAGATGTTGACAAAAAGCGCGCCCATGATCCGCTGGATTTCTGGGAACCTATTTACCAGCGCGGCAGAACAACGCTCATCCTGGATCCGGATGAATTTTATATTCTGGTTTCCCGCGAAGCCGTGCACGTTCCACCTGACTTTGCGGCGGAAATGGTTCCGTTTGACCCGCTAGTTGGAGAGTTTCGCGTACACTATGCCGGATTTTTCGATCCCGGTTTTGGAAAAATGGAAAACGGCGGCAATGGCTCACGAGCCGTTCTTGAAGTTCGGTCTCATGATGTTCCGTTCATACTGGATCATGGTCAGACAGTCGGGCGACTGGTCTATGAATATATGGCGGAGCGGCCGGAAACTCTCTATGGCGACGGAATTGGATCAAACTACCAGGGACAGGCACTAAAGCTCTCCAAACACTTCAAGCTCTAAAATGCGGTTTTGGACGGTCACGAGCGAATGGCAGGCTCAGCTTGAGGACAGAAACTCTCGATTTCTGGCTCATATCGTGCCTTTTGCCGTCTTCGATCAGACGCTGACTGACCTGAAGTCCGCCCATCGGAAAGCCAATCATCACGTCACTGCATTTCGAACTATGCAGGACGACAATCGAATTATTGAAGGTGCCAAAGACGATGGCGAGCCGGCAGGCACGTCCGGTATGCCAATATTGAAAATCCTTCAGGGCCATGCATTGGTCGATGTGGGGGTTATCGTGGTCCGATATTTTGGCGGGACAAAGCTTGGCGGCGGCGGTCTTGCCCGCGCTTACTCCGGCGCAACGGCGCGGGCAATCGAAGCCGCTGATCTCGTTTTGTGGCAACGTATAATCAGCAAGACATTTTCATGCACGTTCCCGGATATATCACCCCTTGAAGCAGACGTTGAACGGTTAAAACTAACCGTTCTTGCGCGGCAGTTTTCGGAAAGTGGCCAGACGGTTATGGTCTCAGGTCCGGAAGACCAGATTAAAAAACTTGCTCAATCGTGGAAGTGAACGGCTGCACTTCCCCTACCCCGCCGGCTTGCTGATCAGGTCTTTTTTCAGTTCCGCAATTTCCCGTCGAAGCGCTTTTACCTCGACAAGCACAGTTTCGGTTTCATTGTGAATTGCCTGTCGGTCTGCTTCTGCTATTTCGTCATGCTCCTGCTGCATGGCACTCACCATGATCCCGATAAACAGGTTCAGAACGGTGAAGGCCGTGCAAAGGATGAATGGCACGAAAAACAGCCAGGCATGAGGATGTTGCTCCATGACAGGCCGTACGATGCCCATAGACCAGCTTTCAAGCGTCATGATCTGAAACAGCGTGTAACCGCTGAGCCAGATCGTGCCGAACCACTCAGGAAAATTCTGCCCGTAGAGTTTCGTCGCCATCACCGAGAACACATAAAAGACCAGTGACATCAGCAATACGACAGACCCCATTCCTGGCAGGGCTGCAACGAGCCCGCCAATGACCTTCCTAAGCGAGGGCACAACCGAGATAAGGCGCAAAACACGCAAGATACGCAGGGAACGAAGGACAGATAGGGCACCGCTCGTTGGCAACAGTGCAATCGTCACAACCACAAAATCAAACAAGTTCCAGGAATTTTTGAAAAAGGAAAATCCATGAGCAAACAGGCGTATTGTGAGTTCAACCACGAAGAGCGCAAGAATGATATGGTCGATAGCAACTAGAATGCTGCCCATCGAGGCCATCATGCTCGGACTGGTTTCCATGCCAAGGGTAATGGCATTGATGACGATTAACGTTACAACCGCCACCTCCCAACGCTTTGATCCAGTGAGTTCCTTCAGCTTCTCACGCATGTGGCCTCTTTTTCGCCCCTGTTAGACAATTCTTCAAGACCGGTCACAGGTGGGATAATTCATGCCGCAGGTCAAGTCCCGTTATGGTCATAACCGGTAGGTGCTGATGCTTGACAAACGCCTGGACCTAACGGAGCTCTTCCTCACATTCACAGATACCTGCGGACCTATTGTAATGGCGGAACACAAGCACCCTCAGCACTTGAAATCATTGGAATAGTTAAATTTTTCAGTGATTTACAGTAAAAAATACCCGCACCAGCGCGTATCTATTCGGACGCACGGGCGTGCCAGTTTCTTGAATAGGGTTCCATTGCACTGTGGAATTGATCCACCCAGGTCTCATCGTTCGATGGTTTGATAGAGTCGGCAGCCGTTAAGAGCGATGCACCAATGCTGGTTCCAGTGCCCACAACTCCACATACTGCCCGGCCGGTCGCCGCTGCCAGCATTTCCAGGTAGGCCTGATTTGCAACAAATGGGCCTTCAATGACCGTTGATCCCTCGGCGCCGGCCAATTCGAGACCGACAGACGTCATCAGCGCGAGATAAAACGAAATTGCAACGAAGCGTTGCCCGTCCGTCAATGAGGATAGTTCTACGGTCCAGCGCATTTGTCTGCCCTGAAACGGGCCGGAGCGCATTTCCACCGCTGGAAGCAGCATCGCCCCGCGCTGCAAGACCTCCTCAACATCCTCTTCCGTGAACTCCGGCAGAATGCCTTCGCTCAACCGCTCAAATTCGCGTCCACCCATAAATCGTGCCGAGGGAACAGGATCGCCGAACGCGTTGACATTGATCAGCAAATCACGGCCGGGATCGAGAGGTACTCGGCGGCCGCCAATTGCCATAGAAATCACCCATGTACCGGTCGAGACCACAGAAAATGGCGCTTTACGAAATACCAGGTGGGGAACCAGCGACGCATTGGAATCATGCAGACCGCAATAGACCGCCGTCGCCGGATCAAGGCCTGTTTGTTCAGCAATCGACCCCTTGATCGGACCCAATATGTCGGACGCTTTTCGCAGCGGCGCCATCAGTGATAACCAGCCTTCGTGCTCCACCATCGACGAAAATCGCCGTTCCTGAGGACACCATAGATCAGTGTGGCATCCCAGTGATGTGACCTCGTTGACAGCAACCCCAGTCAAACGCCAGCCCCAATATTGCGGATACGTGACAATCGTGCGGGTACGAGATCGTATTTCAGGAAAAGTCCGGAACTGCCAGAAAAGCTGTGCACCAAGATTGAGCCCACCGGGCAATCGCGGCGATCCGGTCTCAGCAAAACCAGGGCGCACGACCTCATATTCACCTTTAATCTCATCCGGCCCGTCATATTCATAATCCAGCACCGGCGTAGCAAGCCCGCCCTCTCCATCCAGCAACGCACCGGATGCACCGTGGGTGGTGATCGTTATCGCATCGACCCCGAGGTCTCGTTGCAGATCCTTCAAGCTGCCGACAATGAACTGCCAAAGACTATCGGTGTCGTAGTGGGGATAAGGCGGCCCCGGCAATACCGGATTGGGTTGGGACAAGACAGCAACTTCTCGAAGATCGAACATATCGACCAGAACCAGCTTGGCGTTGGTCTTGCCGATATCGATGACAGCGACGTGCTTTTTGTCCTTCATCGCCCCTATTCCATGTGAAAGACTGTTTCAAGCGGAACGGCGAGAGGTTCGTTGTCCGGCTTGGTTTCCATAATATCGGCCATGTGTGCCCACCATCGCTGCATGAGTGGGCTTTGTGGCAAACTGTCCATCCCATGATCTTTGCGCCGCCAAAGGACGCCGAACAGAATGCCCGTTTCCCGATCCAGATGAATGGAATAGTCCGAAACACCCGCTTGCTTGAGCAACGAAACCAGCTCTGGCCATATCTCATCATGACGTCGCCGGTATTCTTCTTCCTGTCCGGGCAACAGCTGCATCTTGAACGCGTATTTCTCCCTCATGTGCGCCGCTCCCTCACCATCCTGAACACAATCGGCAACGCGATCACGAAGATCAGCAACGCGCCGATGAAAATTGACATGACGATACCGGGAACATTGAGCAAGCCCAGGCCGAATGTGACCAGCCCCATAATGAAGGCGGCGAGCACGACTCCCTGAATAGTTCCCGCACCTCCCAGAATAGCGACGCCGCCAAGCACCACCATGGTAACCACTTCCAGTTCCCAGCCAAGCGCAATCGAGGGTCGTGTCGACGCCAGCCGAGATGTCAGTAAAACAGAGGCGATGCCGGACATCAGTCCGGTCAGGCAGAACAGGAGAAACTTGACCCGCTCCACCCGCACTCCGGAAAATCGCGCAGCAATGGAATTGTTGCCAATTACAAACACATGCCTGCCGAAGTTAGTCCGGTGCAGCACGACGTAAAACAGCACCGCGAGCGCGAGGAAGAGCACGAATTCGAAGGACACCACCCACCAGACATAGCCCTGGCCAAAATAGGCGAAACTTTCCGGATATCCCTTAAAGGCCTGGTCTCCCAGCACCATGAATGACAGCCCGCGAAAGAAACTGAGCGTGCCGATTGTCACGACAATGGATGGCAGACCAAGCCCTGTAACCAGCAGCCCATTGAACATGCCGCAGATCAAACCGGTGCCGATGCCGATTAAAACCAGCCCCGGCGTATCGATGCCGAATTGCAGCGCCATTCCCATCGCCGTTGAAGCCAGCGCGATGATCGAGGCCACGGACAGGTCAATTTCGCCGGAGACAATCAACAAGGCCATGGCGAGCGCGATGATTGCTTTCTCGGTGAAATTGAACGTCGCATCGGACAATGACCAGGGTGACAGGAAATACGGCGAAGCAAACGAATTGACCACAAACAGGATCACCGCAACCACCAGCAACAGACTGGGCCAGGAAAGAAGCGCACCACGCAGCGGGCTGTCCAGCCGGTTTGGGATATGCCGCGTGGTGGAAGCCGCATCACTCATGAGGGTTCTCCAGTCTGGCGCAGAATAATGCGGTTACCGCGTTTTTCTCCCCGTGCATTGAGTACCACTGCCATGATAATCGCAGCACCGGAAATCGCCATTTGCCAGAACGGAGATATGTTGATGACGGGCAAGGCGCTGTTGATTACACCCAGAAACAGGGCTCCCAGAATGGCTCCGGCAAATGTTCCCACGCCTCCGGCTATCGAAATGCCGCCAATCACACAGGCAGCGACCACCGTCAACTCATATCCCTTGGCGACTTCAACCGACCCGATGACGTAGCGTGAGACCCAAAGATATCCGCAGAAACCGGATAGCATGCCCGAGATGCAAAAGGCTACGAACGTGGTTCGCCCAACATTGATACCGGCATAGACCGAGGCGACCGGGTTGACCCCGATCGCGTAGATTGACCGACCAAGTGATGTGCGTGTCATAACGACAAAGAACAGCGCCGCAGCGAGTACGGCATACCAGGACAATAGCGGCAACCCCAACATCTCGATACGCGTAAATTGCACGAAGTCTTCGCTCAACTGATCTGCATTGACCCATTGGCCACCGGCAATCAGGAAAATCAGGCCGCGATAGATCGTCAGCGTTCCCAGCGTTACAACAATTGCCGGGATACCCAGCAACCAGACCAGGACGCCATTAAAGGCCCCGAACACTAGTCCGCACCCGACCGCCAGTATCATCAGCAGCTGTACGGGAACTTCCGGATAGGCCGCGTTCACCAACGCAACGATCATTCCCGAAAGCGCCAGATTGGAGGCGACGGACAGATCGATGCATCGCGTGAGGATTACCGCCATCTGGCCGAGCGCAAGGATGATCAGGATCGAGGTATCATTCAGAATGCCGGCCAGATTGGCAGGCGCTGCAAAGCCAGGCGCTCGAAAGTTGATCGCCGTGACCATCGCAACAATGATGACAGCCAGCCAAAGTTCGCGCGCGCGCAACAGAGATTTCATGCGGCGACTTCCTCTATACCTGCGGCAGAGCGCACCAGCATTTCCGGGCTCAGTTTTCCATCATTGTCGTAGCGTGCGGCGATACGGCCCTCGCGCATCACGATAATACGGTCGCTCATTCCCATGATCTCGGGAAGTTCCGAGGACACCATGATCACACTCAGCCCCTGACCGACCAGTTCGCCCATAAACGCATGAACCGCCGCTTTGGATCCGATGTCGATACCTTTGGTCGGTTCATCCAGAATGATGATCCGCGGCTTAGTCGCAAGCCATTTCGCGATGACGACCTTTTGCTGGTTGCCGCCCGACAGTGTGCCGACGGCCTGAGAAAGCGACGCGGCACGCAAATCAAGGCGGGTCGAATACTCACTCGCAAGGGAAAACTCCTGCGCAAGTTTCAAGAAGCCGCTGCGCGATGTTCTGGCAAGCGAGGGCAAGGAGATATTCTGAAAGATCGGCAAGTTGGCAACGACACCCTGGCTACCGCGTTCTTCAGGCACATAGACAATGCCCGAATTGATCGCATCTGCGGGAGACTTCGGTGCGATGGCATCGCCATCCAGCGTCATCGAGCCCCCGGAGGGTTGAGTGATGCCGAACAGGGCCTGCATGACTTCGCTGCGCCCTGCCCCGACCAGACCGTAAAAGCCAAGAATTTCACCCTGGTTCAGTTTGAAAGTGATGTCGGCAAACTCTGTCGGGTGATGCAAATCCTCAACCGTCAGCACCGGCTTGCCGATAGCGACCTTTTGCTTGGGAAACACCTGATCGACTGATCGTCCGACCATCAGTTGCACGATCGCATTCTGATCAGTGTCCTGGATCGATCCGTTGCCGACCATCTCGCCGTCTCGGAATACCGTGTAGCGATCAGCGATCCGGTAAATTTCGTCGAACTTGTGTGAGATGAACAGGATGGATTTGCCGGACTTTTTCAGCAACCCGATCAAATCAAATAGATCTTCTATTTCCTTGTGGGAGAGCGCTGCGGTCGGCTCATCCATTATCACAATGTCGGCTTCGACGGACAATGCGCGCGCTACCGCTACCAGATGTTTGTTGGCAATGCTCAGTTCCTTAAGGGGAGCCTCAGCTGGAATATGCTCTGCACCTATCTCTTTGAGCAGTCTCCGTGAGCGGACGCGCATGGCTGACCAGTCAACTGTTTTGAATCTGGTCTTGGGGGCATGACCCAGAAAGATGTTTTCCGCCACACTCAACTCGTCGAAGAGCACCGTTTCCTGGTGAATCGCCGTTATTCCAAGCTTGAACGCCGAATGTGGTGAGGAGAGTTCAACCGACTTTCCATTGATACGGATCTCACCTGCATCAGGTTGATAAATGCCGGTCATGATTTTGACCAGAGTGGACTTTCCCGCACCGTTTTCGCCGATCAGTGCCGTTACTTCGCCAGGATACAGTTCAAGTCCGACCGCATTGAGGGCGCGGACACCCGGAAAGTTTTTTGTTATTCCCGACAGGGTGATGCAAGGTTCCGTCATCGAACCGATATCCATATGCGCCGTCCCCGATCAGATATGGCAAGACCACACCGATGTTTGGCGCGTATCCTTGAAGATAAGGTGCTTCAACCTTTCTCGGACACGCTCTGGGGCCAGAGTATCTCTTTTAGAGGGATGTGGAATTGAAATCCGGAACCGGCAGGTCCAGTACAGGTGGAACTGCCGGCCCGTTACTGAGAGAACTCAGTAGATTTTGGAGAACTCTTCGATATTTGATTTGTCGAACGTAAAGGGTGCTGCCATGGCGGCAGAGTTGGTGTCATCAAGCGTTATCTCACCAACTTCACCGATGGTGAATGTCGCCCCAGCCTTCGCTTCGGTTCCACCAACAAGCTGGTGAGCCAGATGCACGGCGGAGTATCCAAGATCGATCGGGTTCCACAATGCCACCGCCTGGGATGAACCATTGTCGATGAACTGCTTGAACTCGGACGGCAACGCAAGACCGGTGACGTTGACCTTGCCGATCAGGTCCATGTCGGTCACAACCTGAGCCGCAGCAACCACACCCACTGTTGTCGGCGCGATAATCGCATCCAGATCCGGGTATGTGGCGATCAGACCTTTGGCTTCGTTGGTGCTTTTGACTGAGTCGTCATCACCGTAAACCACCGACACGAGATTGATGTTGGCAAATTTCTCCGGCAATGCCTGCTTGGCAGCTTCGATCCAGGCGTTCTGGTTGGTTGCGGTGGAAGAAGCAGACAGGATGGCAACATCACCGCCATCGGGCAGATAGTCTGCGGCAAGTTTGATGATGGTTTCACCGATCAGATTGGTATCGGAGGGATTGAGGTGCAACATGCGACCTTCCTCAGCCACGCCCGAATCCCATGAAATAACCTTGATACCGCGATCCATGGCTTTTTTCAGTGCCGGTACCAGCGCATCGGGATCGTTAGCCGAAATTGCGATGGCGTCCACTTGCTGCGCGATCAGCGAGTTGATGATTTCGATCTGACCCTCAGCAGTCGCAGAAGTCGGACCGGTATAGATGACTTCGATACCGCCAATTTCTGCAGCGGCTTTTTCAGCTCCTTTGGCAGCAGCATCGAAGAAGCCGTTGCCGAGCGATTTCACAACCAGCGCGATACGCTCTTGTGCGTGTACCGGCGCGGCAAATACCGTCGCTGCGAAGGCTGCGGTAATGGCCAGTGTTTTCAATAGTTTCATTTGTCTTCCTCCCTGTTAACTAATGCCTCCGCCTCTTACGCTGCGGAGTTGGTATGCCCTTTGGTTGCCTTTTCTGAAATCAACAGACCGACTCCGGCTGCTTCCAACATCTGCCGGTCCTCATCACGTATACCTTCGTCGGTAATCACGGTCGTAATCCGGTCCAGCGGACACAGGATCAGGCTGGACCGCTTGCCGAATTTCGAAGAGTCGACCAGCACGATCAATTCGTCGGCCTGATTGATCAGTTTCTGCTCTGCCTGTATCAGCAGCGGATCCGCTTCCATGAGCCCGTGCGGGCCCAGTCCGTGCGCGCCCAGAAACGCCCGTTTGGCGTAGAAATTTCCTGTCACATCATTCTCAAACGGGCTCAGAATGATGTTCTGCTCACGATAGATCACTCCCCCGGACATCATGATCGTGTTCTTGGAGTGTTTGAGTAAATGCTCGGCAATCGGGAACGAGTTGGTGAAGACCTGCATGTTCTTGACAGCAAGCGGATACACCATCTGAAACGTAGTCGTCCCACCATTGATGATGATGGCGTCGCCATCGTTGCACAGCTCGGCAGCTTTGTGAGCGATGGCACTTTTCTGAGAGTTATTGATGGTTTCATTGACGCTGAATGGACGGCCCGCCAAACCGGGGAACTGCGGGGGATTGATTGATTCTGCACCGCCACGCAGACGACGTAGCTTCTTTTCCAAATGGAGCGCCGCAATATCCCGGCGGATCGTCGCCTCGGACGATCCCGTCAGTTCAACCATTTCCTGCACGGTTACAACAGGCTTTCCCTGAACCGCAGAAATAATGATCCGATGGCGCTCTTTTTCGTGCATCGTCGTCCTCCTGTTCAGAAGTCTTCCACCAATGCAAACATGAGTCAATCAAAATCAATCATGAAGTGTCATAATAAATCATTTTTTGCGCGATTATGACTATTACTGATTGACAAAGCGGTCATCTGACACGAGCATAGGAGGCCGAAATGCAGGGATGTGAGTTAGGGAGAGACATGCAAGATAGTCACGCCGGATCGCGGCTTGAAAACCTCTGGGAGATAGAACGCGGCTCCAGCATGGATGAGGCGGACAAATTGCTCTACCGCTCTAACCTGCTTGGTTCGGACAAGCGCGTGACCAACTATGGCGGCGGCAATACATCGACCAAGATCATGCAGAAGGACCCCCTGAGCGGCGACCTCGTTGAAGTGCTCTGGGTCAAGGGTTCAGGAGGCGATGTCGGCACGATCAAGATGGACGGTTTTGCGACCCTGTACATGGACAAACTGCGCGCTTTGAAGTCGATTTATCGCGGTATCGACTTTGAAGACGAAATGGTTGGTTACCTCCCGCACTGTACGTTCAATCTGAACCCTCGAGCTGCTTCAATTGATACACCGCTGCATGCGTACGTCCCCAAAAAACATGTCGATCATATGCATCCCGACGCGATCATAGCCATCGCGGCAGCCAAGAATAGCAAAGAACTCACCCAGACGATTTTCGGCGATGTTATTGGCTGGCTGCCGTGGAAAAGGCCAGGTTTCGAACTTGGTCTCTGGCTCGAAAAGTTTTGCCTCGACAACCCGGAAGCAAAGGGTGTCATTCTGGAAAGTCATGGTCTGTTTACCTGGGCGGACACCGCCGAGGACTGTTACGACCTGACACTCGAAATAATCAATCGCGCTATTGCATGGTTCGAGAACGAGACAGCCGGAAAAATTGTGTTCGGCGGCCAAAAGCATCAGCCACTCGACGTTGAGCTGCAGCGACAGATTGCCTCGACGCTCATGCCGGCAATTCGCGGTATGATCTCTGAACATGTCCGAATGGTCGGCCATTTCGACCAGTCCGACGCGGTTCTGGAGTTTGTCTGCTCCAATGAAATGGAAGCTCTGGCAGCGCTGGGCACGAGCTGTCCCGATCACTTTTTGCGCACCAAGATCTGTCCCCTTGTGGTCGACTTCGATCCGGCCAGACCAGACGTCGATGCCACTCTGGCCAAACTCAGTTCGAGCATTGACCGCTATCGTAATGACTACGCCGCTTACTACGAGCGCTGCAAACATGCGGACAGCCCCGCCATGCGGGACGCGAATGCCGTGGTTTATCTCGTGCCCGGAGTGGGAATGCTCACTTTCGCCAAAGACAAGGCAACGGCACGCATATCAAGCGAGTTTTACATAAACGCTATCAACGTCATGCGCGGCGCATCCAGCGTGTCCACATATTGCGGTCTGCCCGAACAGGAGGCGTTTGATATTGAGTACTGGTTGCTGGAGGAAGCGAAACTGCAACGGATGCCCCGGCCGAAGAGCCTGGCGGGGCGCATTGCGCTGATCACCGGCGGTGCGGGCGGCATCGGTTCTGCTTCGGCAGAACGTCTCTTGAGAGAGGGCGCTTGTGTTGTCTTGGCTGATATCGACAGGGAAGCACTGGATCGGACTGCCGACCGGTTAACCAGTCAGTTTTCCACCGACGTGGTCCGTACGGTACGGATGGACGTCACGGACGAGAATGCGATCAAGGACGCCTATGACACGATGGCGCTGGATTTCGGCGGCGTCGACATAGTTGTTTCCAACGCGGGTATCGCCTCCTCTTCGCCGGTGGAGGATACCTCACTGGAACTCTGGAACCACAATATGGCTATCCTGTCGACCGGCTATTTCCTGGTATCCCGAGCCGCATTCCGGATGCTCAAAAAGCAGGATATTGGCGGTGCGCTCATCTTCATCGGCTCCAAGAACGGGCTTGCGGCTTCTCCCGGTGCCGCCGCCTATTGCACGGCCAAAGCATCTGAAATTCACCTTGCCCGCTGCCTCGCCCTGGAAGGCGCGCCTGACGGCATCCGCGTCAATGTCGTCAATCCCGATGCTGTTTTGCGTGGCTCGAAAATCTGGTCCGGCAACTGGCTCAAGGAGCGCGCCGATGCCTATGACAAGGACACATCGGAACTTGAAGAGCATTATCGCCAGCGCTCTCTTCTGAAACGGTCTGTCTTGCCGGAAGACATTGCTGAAGCAGTCTACTTTTTCACATCCGAGGCGTCTTCCAAATCGACTGGAAATATCCTCAATGTTGATGCGGGCAACGTGCAGGCATTCACGCGATAATACAGCCCTACAAGAGGGATGGAGACGACACATGCTTGATAAGTCCATCATCGTGCAGACCAACAGTAAGCTGCAGGCAGACCTTGAGTCGGATTACGCAAAGCTTGGCGAGCAATTGGCCCGTCGTGACATTGACATTGAAACCCTCAAGGCAAAAGTTTCCGCGTTCGGGGTGGCTGTTCCCTCCTGGGGAGTTGGCACGGGCGGCACCCGATTTGCGCGCTTTCCCGGTCCGGGCGAGCCGCGCAACATTTTCGACAAGATGGATGACTGCGCCCTCATTCACCAGTTGACCGGCGCGACCCCGTCGGTATCGCTGCATATCCCCTGGGACAAGGCGGACGCCGGCGACCTGAATGCGAAGGCCGAAGAAACCGGTTTGCGTTTTGATGCCATGAACTCCAACACCTTTCAGGATCAGGCGAACCAGCCCCACTCCTACAAGTTCGGGTCCCTGTCCCACACCGCTGCGCCCACACGGGAACAGGCCATCGAGCACAATATCGAATGCATCACGATTGGCGAAGCGATCGGGTCCAAAGCTCTGACGGTATGGGTAGGCGATGGATCGAACTTTCCCGGGCAAACGAACTTCACGCGGCAGTTCGAACGATACCTCGACTCGATGCGAGAGATATACCAGGCACTGCCTGACGATTGGAGCCTGTTCACCGAGCATAAGATGTATGAACCGGCTTTCTACTCGACGGTGGTGCAGGACTGGGGCACCAATTACCTGATCGCCAAGGAACTGGGCCCCAAGGCATATTGCCTGGTGGATCTGGGTCATCATGCTCCCAATGCAAATATCGAGATGATCGTCGCTCGCCTCATCCAGTTTGGAAAACTTGGCGGATTCCATTTCAATGATTCCAAATATGGAGACGATGACCTCGACACCGGGTCGATCGATCCATATCGCCTGTTTCTGGTCTTCAATGAGCTGGTTGAAGCAGAAAGTCGCGATCGTGGCAGCTTCAATCCGGCGCATATGCTGGACCAGTCTCACAATGTAACTGACCCCATCGAAAGCCTGATGATTTCGGCGATGGAAGTGCAACGCGCCTACGCCCAGGCGCTGCTTGTCGACCGAGTCGCCCTCGCAAACCATCAGGAGGAAAACGATGCGTTGATGGCGACAACCACCCTCAAGGCCGCATTTCGTACCGATGTCGAACCGATACTCGCCATGGCACGTCTGGATAAGGGCGCAGCCATCGATCCGCTCGCTGCATTCCGCGCGTCAGGCTATCGCGCTGCCGTCGCAACCGAACGCCCGACAGTATCCGGGGCTGGCGGCGGAATAGTCTAATTGTAAGAAACGGTCTGCCAGAGGCTGGCAAATTGAGCAGTAGTCAAACGGAATCCAAATCAGGCAGAATGTGGTCGGGATAGGCATTGTGTTTCCTGAACAGGGCTTCCAACTCATCCTGCGTTGCATCAGCGTGTATTCCGGTTTTCAGCACCAAAGCTGTATGAAAGCCCGCTCCTCCTCCTCCGGCAACATCATGCTCGACACTATCTCCAATACAGCAAATCGATGATCGATCCGGCGAGCCTAAAGCCGCGTAAGCTGCTTCATATATTTCGCGATAGGGCTTTCCGATCCATATCACCTCTCCCCCCAGGTCGTCATAAAGCTGGGCTATTTTCCCTGCACCAAATCTGAGGCCTTTTTTTGTGAGCATCACCATATCGGGATTGGTGCACAGACACGGGACCTTCCGCTTCACGGCCGGTGTCAGCAGGTTACGATAGTAGTCCAGCTCCACTTCATCGCCACGACTTCCGGCAATCAGGATGACTTCAGCCTCCGCCCCTGAATCCACATGTTGAAGCCCCAACCCATCAACTGCAGAACGGTCTTTATCTCTTGCAAGCAGCAGACACTTCGCATCTGAGGCAACGCTCTTGCCCAAATATTCATATTTGAGTTTGTGCCAGGCAACCTCGCCTGAGCTGAGGAAATGATCATAGGTGTCCGCAGGAAACCCCAAATCCGACAGCCGTGCTTCATTGAGATGTGACCGTTTGCCCGAATTGGAGAGCAGTAAAACCGATTTTCCCAGTTTTTTCAGACGATGCAGGGATTCGATCGCTCCAGGAAACGGTGCGTATCCGTTATGAAGAACGCCAAACTGGTCGATCAGAAACGTGTCATATCGCTCAACGAAACGGTCAACGGAATAGCCCCCCCCGGTCATGTCCCAGCGCCGCCAGAAGCACCGACCTTCGCAAGCCGCGCTGTCCCGAACGCGGCCTCCTCAGAGTGAGCCTTTTCAAATGGAACTTTCAGTCGAGCCTGACGCATTTGCATCCATGCATTGTTGGCAGCGCCACCGCCGACTGTCCGCATGCTTGCCAGTCTGGGGCTGCCAAGTTGATGCAGTCTATCAAAACCCGTGCGTTCGATAGTCGATATTCCTTCAAGGATTGCCTTGAAAAATGTCAGATCGGAATCGGGGCGCGGCTCCATTATGGGTTGAAATTGACTGTCATTATGCGGGAACCGTTCCCCGGCTTTGAGCAATGGGTAAAAATTCAATCCGGTCTCGGTCAGTGGGTCCAGAGCGCTGGAATGTGCTTCGATTTCTCCGGCATCGAAAAATTCCGCAATAACATTCCCCCCGGTATTGGAGGCGCCCCCTGCCAGCCACCCTCCAGGCATTCTGTGACTGTAGATGCCATATTCGGGAGAAAAAATCGGCCGGTCAGACAGCATCTTTATTGTCAATGTGGATCCCAGTGCCGTGACACCATCACCCACATTATCCGCACCGGTCGCGAGAAAAGAGGCGCATCCGTCGGTCGTTCCGGCAACCACGATGGTTTTTTTGCTCAAGCCCACCTGTTGAGCCAACTGGCCCTCGCAATGGGCTATTGGACTTCCGGGTTCGGTTACCGAAGGCAGCAGTTCAAGACGCACACCGGTACGCGACAACCACTCCGGCCACTGCCGCTCTATCGGATCATATCCGGTTTTCAGGGCATTGTTTTCATCTGTTGTATCAAACCGGCCGGACAGCAGTCCCGAAGCCCAGTCGGCCTGATGAAGCAACTGCTTGGTCCCCACGGCATCTTGAAGCTTGATGGCTCTCGCCAAAGCGGATGATGCACCGTGAGCAGCACTGTCGGCAGGAGCGACCGACGCTATGATGCTCAAAACATTGTTGTCTGAACAGGCGTCATTGTACATCAGCGGCTCTCGAACAGGTCTACCCTCTTCATCCAGAGCCAGCATGGTGCCCGATGTTCCATCAATCGAGATCGCAACAATGTCGTCTGAGGACACTTTTTGAAGAATGGACGAGAAACACGCACTGAGAGCCTGTGTCCAGCAGCCGGGATCGCGGTGATTGTCGCCATATTCAGCAAACAAATTGCGCGATTCAGCTACCGTGCGGTCCTGCGCATCAATTACAACAATCCGAACACCAGAGGTGCCCAGATCAACGCCGGCATAGAGAGGGCTATTGGACATTGTCATTCAGACCTTTTTTTGCTTAAAGCCTGGCGGTATATTTCTGCATCCCAGTTGAGGAGAGCGTCATCTTCCTGATAGGTCAGATACCGCAGATCCGCATTTTTCGGGATACGTCGGACCACATCCGAAAGGCATTGCGCCATCGCATGAGCGCTAACGTTCGCCGATCGGTTCATCAGTATTCCAAGACCGGGAAACAGAATTGAGACTGGCACCTGTTTGCCGGCTTCGACCTCACGCTGACAAACCTGCGCTGCCCCCTCATCAGGTTGGGCAACCACCGAACCGGCTCCAAGAAAAATCACGTGATCCGGATAGAGACTTCCTCGACGCGCAATGTCGCAGCTAATGAGGTCTGTTGCGACGAGGTGCGTGCTCTCATGGCGCGGAAGCACATAATCGCCGGACTCCGCGCGTTCTTTCAAAGCGTTTACATCCGGTGCGATTGATTTTCGAGCCGACGCCGTCAGTCTGCTGCGGACGGCCGCTATCAGGCGCTCCGCTTCGTCGAGCGTGTTGCCTGCAACAACCAGCCCATGGTTCCCCAGAATAACGACATTCGTATCCGGGCTGAGTACCTCGGCAATACTGCGGGAGAGCGGAAGGCCGGGCCGCACATAGGGGACATATTTCCAGTTCAATCCCGCCAGTTTCTTCGCCAAAACCGCTTCAGCATCAGCAAGTACAGCGACGGCAATGGACTGAATGCAATGAACGTGAAGGACAAATTTGTAATCGAACACGGCGTGAACCGTGGTTTCAATGGATGGTCGCAGTCCCGATGGGTTGTCAGATTCTATAACAAATCCCTGGGCTTTTTCAGCGGCAGGATCATTGCGACCCAGTGCTTCAAGAAGAGGATCAAGGTCAACCGGAACCATGATGTTTTTTTCATTGGCGTGCATCAGCCAGGTCCCTGATGCTTTGATCCACATCACCCCGTTTTGCTTCACGGATGTATTCCCACCGGCTGCCTGAACGAGTTCTGCGTCACTACCGAGTCGGGCTGAAACTTCGTTGAGTTGCTGTCGTTCTCTCTCGCCGGCGCTCAATGAACGGCCTCCTTCGCAAAATTTGCTGAAAACCATGCCTCGAAATCTGCCCGTTGTTTTTCTGTCAGCGTGAGAAAGTGTTTTGTGCGGCGTTCGACAATATCTTCTGCCGATCGCGCCCATTCATGATCGACCAGATATCGAATTTCTGCTTCGAAAAGATGCTCGCTGAACTGGTGTCCAAGATCTCCAATCTTCTTGGCACCATTCAGTATTGTCTCAGATCGAGCGCCGTACAATCGACCATAATGATTGAGCAGGGACGGTGGTAGAAACGGAAAATCTGTCTCCAAAATTTTTACGAACTCATCAAAACTGCCACCCCGTATGTCGCCACCTGGCAATGTGGAACTCTGTGTCCAACTGGGGCCGGCATCGGGAAAGCTCGGGACGAGTTTTTCCAGTGCATGTTCGGCAAGTTTTCTGAATGTCGTGATTTTGCCGCCATAAACAGAGAGCAATGGCGGCTGATTGTGCTCACCGTCCATTTCAAACAGATAGTCACGGGTGACCGCGCTGGGGTTATCGGCATCATCATCAAGAAGCGGACGCACACCAGAAAAGTGGTGAAGAACATCCGCTCTTGACAGTTCAGGTTCAAAATAGCGGTTCACGGCGGCAATCAGATAGCTAATTTCAGCTTCATCCGCCTCGACTGTCTCCGCCTCTCCGTCAAAAGCAACGTCAGTCGTCCCGATAAGCGCCAAACCATCCAGATACGGATTGATAAAAATGACGCGTTTGTCCTGGTTTTGCACCAGGTAAGCGTGATCGCCCTTCCAGAACTTCTTGGTGACGATATGGCTTCCTTTGACAAGTCGGACACTCCTTGTCGCATTCTGTTTCATCACCGAGTTGACAACATCGTTTACCCACGGGCCTGCGGCATTCACAATTGCCCGGGCGTGAATAGTTTTGCGACGTCCGGTTGCATTGTCATCAAGCTCAGCGACCCAATGTTGCCCCTTGCGATATGCCGAGGTGCACTGCGTCCTGGTGAAAATTTCCGCGCCAAGCTCTTTAGCCGCGACAGCGTTCACAACGACCAGACGCGCATCATCAACCCAGCAATCCGAATACTCGAACGCCTTTTTGTATTGCTGCCTGATTGGCAGTCCAACAGGGTCTTCTTGCAAATTAATGGCCCGAGTGCCGGGAAGCGTTTCACGACCACCCAGGTGATCGTACAAAAACAAACCCAGTCTTATGAGCCAGGCGGGTCGATCCGTCGGACTGTGCGGTAACACAAATCTTAAAGGCCAGATGATATGTGGCGCTGATTTAAGCAACACCTCTCGCTCGATCAGCGCTTCCCGGACAAGCCGAAACTCGTAATATTCAAGATATCTCAAACCGCCATGAATCAGTTTTCCCGATCTGGAACTGGTTCCCTGGGCGAGATCGTCCTTTTCGCAAAGTGCGACCGACAGACCTCGCCCGGCGGCATCACGTGCAATGCCTACGCCGTTGATTCCTCCACCGACGATCAGCAGATCATATGTCTGTTTTTGCTCAGGCACGTGTCAGATTTCTCGAGGGTAAAGATGGATTGAGAATTGGCTATCTGGACGATGCGTCCTTAGTCCTGAAGCCCGTACGTAGAGAAGCGTTTCGCAGTTTCATCGATCTCTGCTTCGCTGAGCAATACCGGGCCGCCAATCGACAATGAGTAGTAATATTGCTTCGCAATCGTCTCTAATTCGACCGCACGCCAGCAGGCTTTCTCCAGGGACTCACCTATCGCAATCATGCCGTGATTGGCAAGAATACAGGCTGTTCTATCCTCCAGTGCTTCAAGAGCGAACTCGGACAACTCCTTGGTACCGAAGCGGGCATATCCGGAGCAGCGAACATCATACCCGCCGAAGGCAGCCATCATGTAGTGACAGGGAGGGATCGGCTTTCGAGCGATGGCCAGTACTGTGCAAAATGTTGAATGCAGATGAACGATTGCGCCGCAATCGGGCCGCGCTCTCGTAATATCCAAATGGAAGCGCCATTCGCTGGATGGCTTCTTTGGCCCCTCCCAGGCGCCATATTCTCCTTCGAGTGGCATCGAAGCGATCATATCGGGTTTCAACTGATCATAAGCAATGCCGCTGGGTGTGATGAGCATGCGATCGTCTAGACGCACGCTGACATTTCCGGAAGTTCCCTGGTTCAATCCGTTGGCATTCATCTCCAGGCATGTATCAACAAGTGCTTGGCGGAGTTCAGATTCTTTGCGCTTCTTAGCCATTATTTCTTACTCATTATGTGTTCAGAGGTTGAGAATTCGTCAGATATTTTCGAACTTCTTCTGCAGCTTGCTCCGCCGCATACGAAACCGTGCGAACCGAAGCGCCTGCGATGTGAGGTGTCAGCGTTACATTCGGGAGCTGGAGCAGTGGCCAATCCTTGGGTGGTGGTTCAATGGCAAAAGTCTCCAGCATGGCTCCCCTGAGATGATCAGAGGAAAGAGCGTCGTAGAGGTCATCGTAATTTACCAGCGGACCCCGGGCGGTATTCACGAAAAATGATCCAGGTTTCATTTTCGAAAACGCCTGGGCGTTCATCATCTGGCGTGTTTCATCGGTGACTCTGGCGTGAAGCGTCACAACATCGGCGTTGCTCAGCAGCTCATCAAAGGAAACAAGCTCAACCCCTTCGCTGGCATCTTCCGCTGACAACTGTACGTAGGGATCGTGCACGAGAACCTTTGTTCCAAATGCACGCAGTAACTTGACGACTTTGGAACCAATGTTGCCGTATCCGACAACACCGACGGTCATTTCCGATAATTCACGACCTGTGAGATCCGTGCGATATAAATCACCGCGCCATTCGCCATTTCGCATTGATTCATGACCAACACGGATGAGACGTGTCTCCGCCAATATTGCGCCCAGGGTGAACTCAGCAACAGCTGATGCGTTTCGTCCTGGTGTGTTGACCACTTGAACGCCATTCTCTCGAGCAGCAGGCATATCGATATTGACCGGCCCTCCCCGTGAGACGGCGACAAATTTCAGATTGGGCAATCTTTCAATCATGCCTCTGGAAAGGGGAGCAAGATGAGTGACCAGAATTTCAGCACCGTCAACGAAATTGATGATTTCTTCCGCCGCACCCATATACTCTTTAAGGCCGTCCATCCCCTCAACAGCATAACCATGCTCCATTGGCTCGTCCGGCCATGGCTGCTGCAATGTTCGAAACTCAAGAGCACCGTCGCAGATATCTTCAATTTTGGATTGAAACACTTCCGGCAACATGAAGTAGTCGCCTATTATCGCGATCTTCCTCACACACTTGTTCCTCTACTTGTGGCCATTGCACTCCAAACTGGCGACAGCGCGGCTCGCGCAGCCAGATAGGAATCAAAATACGCATCGTAGGTTTCAGTCAGGGCCGGCTTAGGTTGTTCAACGTCGCCCAGCAAAGGGGTTACCCAGTCATCCGCACACGCTTTCATGCTGGGATACTGTCCAATGGCAACAGCAGCGATCATCGCTGCCCCGGCTGCTCCTGCTTCTTTTCTGGACGAAGTGCGAATGTTTGAATGCAAAACAGCACCAAATACAGTGCGCAATTGCTCGCTGCGTGCCGCGCCACCTGTTACCCGAATTTCGCTCGGCGTCGAACCCATCGCCGCATAACAGTCCCGACCGGCAAAAGCGATACCCTCGACGACGCTACGCAACAGGTCACCAAAACGATGTTTGGTTGACAAGCCGGTGAAGCCGGCTCTCGCATTTTCGTCCACAAAAGGTCCGCGCTCTCCAGCCTCCGATATGTAGGGTTGGTAGATTGTCGAGGCAGGCTTGGCTTCAGCCAGCCATCGGTCAATATGAGGAATGAGGTCCGGTCGAGACTTTTCAATGCCCAGTGAACCCAGCAGATCCACGGCAACATCCAACAGCCAGTCTATATTCAGCGTCGATGCCATGTTGGATTGCATTTGCGCCAACACACCGGGTATTGGCATTTGCATTGTGTATCCGGTGCGGGCCGAATTGAGTTCTACTGCACCTGGATCAGGCACAAGTCGCATATGCATGCCGGTTGATCCGACAACCGTGCATCCGATATCTGCGTTTTCCTCATAGAGCCCGGCTCCAAGGGCCGTGCAGATGACATCGACAAATCCCAATGTAACGGGCGTTCCCTGCAGAAGCCCGGTTTGGCGGGATGCTTCAGGCGACAGCGCGTCATATTCCGCCGCCCCGTCGATCATTTCCGGGATCAGGTGTTTGAATTTTTTGAGGCCGAAAAACTCAATGACATCGTCATTATATTGCCGGGTTCGAAAATCACCGAAACTGAAATTTCCTTCAGAGGGATCGGTTCCCACTCTGCCGGTGAGTTTGAAATAGAGCCAATCTTTGCAGTGCATTGCAAACTTGCTTCTGTGCAACAAATCGGGATCGTTCTGTTGCATCCATTTCAACTGCGGACCTTGTTGACAGGACGCCAAACCCGTTGCGGTGATGTTGAATCGCGCTTCGTCTTCCTGAGAAGACCGCAGCTCATTCACCAAAGAAGCTGCCCTGGCATCAAGCCATAGCCATCCCGGACCGGACGGTTCACCATTTTTATCGATCAGCCAAGTGCCATCCCCCTGCCCGGTCACAGAAATTGCAGCTACGCGGCTCGCCAGATCGGGAAGCTTTTGTATGAGACCGCGCACAGTTTCAGCGGTATCTGACCAGGTTCTGGACATGTCCTGTACCGAACCACCACCCGGTAGTGTTTCATAGGAATTTGGGATTGAATGGGACTCGATCTGCCTGCCGTTGAGATCAAATGCCACTGACTTTATGACTGAGGTTCCTGCGTCAATCCCGATGATTACATCTTTCATCAAGCAAGCTCCGCACCATGAGAAATTGCCGTGCCCGACTCACGATGGAACATATGCAGGCTGCTTGGATCGAGTGCGATTTTGATCACATCACCAGGCATAGCCTCGCTTCTGTCATGCTCCACCAAAACCAGAGCGCCGCCAGCAAATTCCGTCGCTATGTGGGTCTGATCTCCCAGCCATTGCTTGACCGACACAACCGCTTCGGCTCCGGTGTCAGACCGGCGGACGGAATAGGGTCGAACGCCGACAACGACCTGCTCCAGATTGAGGAGAGTTTTTAAAACCTGCGGTGAAAAATCTGCAGCGCGATAGGTCAGCTTGGATTTGTCATTCAAACTGAATTCAATGCTATCGCCAGCACTTGTCACCGTCGCATCGAACACATTCATGGGGGGCTCACCGACAAAGGTTCCGGTGAAAAGATTTGCCGGTCTGACTTTGATCATCTCCGGTGTATCGAATTGCTCCAATACACCATCCTCCATGACTGCAATTCTGTCTGCCAAAGCGTTTGCCTCGGTCTGATCGTGGGTTACCAGGATCGCAGTCAGCTCCCGTTCCTTGATGAAATGTTTTATGCGTCCCCTGAGAATGGCCCTGAGTTGCGGCTCGAGTTGTCCCATTGGTTCGTCAAGCAGATGCAAATCTGCATTTCGGATCAATGCGCGGCCCAGAGATACCCGTTGCTGTTGCCCGCCGGAAATCGAACTTGGAAAGCGATCCAGAATATCGACAATCTCCAACATCCCAGCCACTTCTTTGACTTTTTCCGCAACTTCCGCAGCTGAAAGTTTCGCCGATTTCAAGGCAAAGGCGATGTTGTCGCGAACGGTGAGAGGGGGATAAAGCGAATAGCCTTCGAACGCCATGGCCACACGACGTTTCACAGGGGCAAGTTCGTGTATGGCCCGACCATCAATCGTGATACTGCCGCGGGACACATTCTCGAATCCGGCAATCATGCGAAGGGTTGAGGTTTTACCGCAACCTGAGGAACCCAGCAAAGCGATGATTTCGCCCCTTTGCACCGTCATATTCAGGTTTTTCACGGCGTGCACGCCAACATCCACAGGACCATAGAATTTGTCGATGTTTTGCAGCGCCAGCAGGGGAGAAGTCATGCTGCTTCTCCTTGGCCAAGCTGGTTCGCAAGGGAGGCTGGCACGATGTGCCCGGTCCCCTTGTCGAATATCAGGACAGAGCGGCTATCGACTGAGATGAAAGCGTCTCCTTCGGAAACCCCGTCAGTTCCGGCAGGCCGGGATATCAGAACCTCACGCCCTCCGGCCGTTGTTGCGAGCGTCACTGTCTTCTCGTTGAGCGGTGTCTCTGCTTCGATTGACACCGGAATAGCACCCGGAGCATCGGCAGAAACAAAACGCAGTGATTCTGGACGCAGTCCTAAAACGCACGGTTTGGACAATGCGGATTTGTCGCCTTTGGGGAGAGGAATCTTTACACCCGAAATCTCCGCTGAGACATCCTCCCCGCTGACTGTTGGCTGTACGTCCAGCAGATTAATGGTGGGATCCCCGAACAATCGGGCAATCTCGATAGTCGCCGGACTGAGATAGATATCTTCCGGCGTGCCAAGTTGCTGAATTTTCCCCTCTGCCATCACCGCAATCCGGTCACCCAATGCCATCGCTTCCTTGTAGTCCTGTGTGACATAAACAACTGTCGCATTCTGATCCGCCAGCAGACGCGGTAACTCCAACCGCATCTCGAATCTCAGCTTTGCATCGACATTTCTCAGGGGATCATCGAGCAACAAGATTGGTGGGGAGCCAACCAACGCTCTGGCCAGCGCAGTCCGTTGTTTCTGTCCGTTCGACAACGCCCTTGGCGCGTGTGACAGCACGTGATCAATCTTCAGAAGTTTTGATATCTGCTCGACCCCGGCCTGCAACACCGCTTTGGCTTGCTTGCGTGCTCTCAGTGGAGTTGCGATATTCTCAAACGCCGACATATGCGGGAAAAGGGCAAAGTTCTGAAAGGCCATGCCCACCCCTCTATCTTCTGGGTCAACATCAGCGACATCGTTGCCATCTATGAGAATGCTCCCCTCTTCCGGTTCGATCACCCCGGAAACAAGTCGCAGAAGAACTGTCTTACCGGCGCCCGACGGACCAAACAGCACCAGTCTCTCGCCATCGCGTATGTTCAACGAAATATTGTCGAGAACGGTTTCATTCTTGTATCGTTTGACGAGATTTCTGAATTCAAGCGTCGCCATGGGATTATCCTTTCACCGCGCCCAGCGAAAGGCCTTCAACGAGGTATTTCTGCGCGTATAGAGCTAATGCAAGAGTGGGTGCAATGGAGAGAACAATTGCAGCTGCTATCTGTCCGTATTGAATGCCGGAAGCCGTGATAAATGCCAACGCACCGACGGTGACCGGTTGCTTGTCTGCGGATGCCAAAACGAGCGCAAAAATGAAATTGTTCCACGAGAAGATGAACGCGAGCAAACCGGCAGCGGCAATTCCCGGACCTGCGAGTGGCAGCGCAATTTTTCTGAAAGTCGCAAACCAGGAATGGCCGGCAATCCGATAGGCATATTCAACATCAGGGGAGATATCTTCAAAGTAGCCGCGGACGATCCACAAAATGAGAGGCAGGCTAATGAGTTGATAGACCCAAATAAGGCCGATGTAGGTATTGGCCAGTCCCATCTTTTGAAAATACAAAGTCAGCGGCAGAAGTACGAGCAGAGGCGGTGCGAATTTGAAGGACAGCAATGTAAATGCGATGTCCTCTGATCCTTTGAACTTGAAGCGCGCAAATGCATAAGCCGCCGGAACTCCAAGCAGAAGAGCCACCCCAACCGAGGCAACCGACAGGAATACCGAATTGAACAAATTTCCCATAAATTCGATTTTCAGATTGGCAGCGCTCGTTTTCAGCTCCCCTGTGATCAAGGCAACGTAGTTTTCAAGTGTCGGCGTGAAGACCATAGAAGGAGGCACCCGCAAAATTGTTTCGTTGGTCTGAAACGACATCAGGATGATCCAGAATATCGGAAACATGAAGAACAGAACGACCACGATCATGGCCGCTGCCCGCAATGTCTTTTCTAGCGTGGACGTGTTTTCCATGTGGGGTTCCCTACGTTTCACCGCGCGCTTTTTCGCGCAAACGCAACCAGTTCTTGATAAATATATTTGAAATGAAGAACGTGATGGCCCAGAGGATCATAAGCAGGGCTGCGGATCGTCCCACATTGGTGGATTGAAAGAAGTTGAGATAGGCTTCGACCTGAAACACCGTCAGGGTGTCGCCAGGCCCACCCTGGGTCATGGCGTAGATGATGTCGAATTGCTGAATGGATTCCAGCAAACGAAACAGGGTCGCAGTCAGAATGTACGGCGTCAGCATCGGCAGAGTGATACGCCAGAATTGTTGCACGCGCGGGACCCCATCAAGCGCGGCTGCCTCGAACGGCTGTTTGGGCAAAGACCTGAGACCGGCCAGCAGCAAGATCATGATGAACGGGGTATAGACCCAGATATCGACCAGAATTACCGTGAACAAAGCTGAACTTGGTGCCGAGCCCCACCGAAAATCTTCGACGCCGACGAGTGTCAACAAATAGCTCAAAATTCCGAAACCGGGATTGGTCATCAATTTGAACATCAACGCGGCAAGCGCAGGCGCTGTCATCAACGGCATCAACAACATAATGGAAACAAAGTTGTTTATGGTGCTTCGCTTTTGCAGCAGTAGAGCAATGGCCAATCCGAAAATCAGTTCCAATGTTACTGTCAGGAACGCATAAACCAACGATACCTGCAGCGTATTCCAGAACCCTGGATCTGTCAGAAAGTTAAGGTAGTTCTCGCCCCAGTTCATTTTTTGAGCCCAAGGCTGGCTCAGTCGAAATCGCTGCAATGAATAATAAATTGCCGTCACAAACGGCACCAGTATGCCAATGCAAACCAACAAAGCCGGCAGGCTCAGCAGATAAGGCAGAAACCTCTTTCCAACCCGAAAACGCTTTGTTTTTTTTGTGCCAACTACTGCTGCGGTCATCAAAAGCCCCTAATGCCTATCCCTTAAAGTCTCACGCCCCTTGGCGATAAGGATACGCTATTAAACAAAGACTTGAAGCAGATCACCCGATACGGCGTTCTCAGGCATTGCTCCGGAGCGCTTTCCCCTCAGTTTGAACCTTCTGAGTGATAAGCAAACGCTCGAATTTCAACTAACTGGCGCATAATCTTGTCTGACATAGAAGCCACTTGAACAGATTATGTTCCACACTTCAGACTGAAGAGTTGTGTCTGATCGGAGGACAAACCTCCGTCGTCAATCGCAACCAGGATTGCGACCCTGCTCTTCTAACAATCATGTCTTTGACTGATTGAACCCGCCGCCAATCAGGCGGCGAGTTCGGAGGATTAAATTGGGAGGAGGATTATCCCAATCCAGCCTCAATGAGCTGTCTATTGACACTCTCTTCGAGCTGACCGAGCCCCTCGTCGACGGGCACTTCCTTGGCCA
The DNA here is from genome assembly GCA_039976075.1 of Stappiaceae bacterium. Lineage (GTDB taxonomy): Bacteria > Pseudomonadota > Alphaproteobacteria > Rhizobiales > Stappiaceae > JBDWFY01. Next base: position 354,462 of record JBDWFY010000009.1, on the reverse strand, counting down.
CCATTTTCTGCATCATGGACGCCCATTCTGTCGTCAGGTCGAAGAACAGCGGCTGAGCAGTGAACTGGATTTTTGCGCCGGGAGCTGAAACATCGTGCATTTCAACATAGCCCGGATAGTTCTTGTTGAGACGCTCGCGGAACATTTCATCAGCCCAGACGGACTTGCGTACAGGGTTCACGAAATCCATCTTTGTTGCGCCAAACAGACCATGCTCCGGACCTGAGGCCCATTGCAGGAAGTACCAAGTCGCGTCCTTCTGCTTGCCTGCTGATGCCATTGCAAGCGACCAGATCCAGATATTAGGCGTTGGCGCCGGAGCATCGGGATTGGCGGCAAACGGAGCATAAGCAAGCTTACCGGCCATTTTGTTGTCGCCGCCATTCATGAAGTAACCAAGGATGTCTGCGTCAAAGATCATCGCGGACTTCCCGGCACCGAGATCCGTGCCCACCTGATACCAGGTATGCGTTGCCCAATCTTTAGCGCCGCTATTCTGGATCATACCGACCCACTTCTCGTGATATTCCTTGGAAACATCCGTGTTCATTGCCGCTGAAAGTTTTCCGTCAGCCGATACGTTCAGATCTTTCTGACCAAAGTTGGCATAACCGGAAAGGAATCCCGGATGGATGGTGGCCCAGGAGCGCGAACCACGCACACCAATTCCATAATTTCCATCCTTTGTCAGAGCGGCGGCGGCTTCAACCAATTCGTCAATATTCTTCGGCACAGCAATATCGGCTGACTTCAGCATATCGACATTATAGGAGAGGTTGTTCTGCTCATATCCCCAAGGGATGCACCATTGCTTTGCGTCGGGAGATCCAAGCGCACCACCAGGCTTGCCGTTCCACGCGCAGGAAGAACGCACGCCTTCCAACATATCATCCCAGTTGTAGTTTGGATTCGTCTTTTCTGAATCGCCGATATACTCATTCAGATCGTCAATCCAACCAGCAGGACCATAGGTCCAGGTCATGTAGGCTCCCGTCATGAACGCATCATATTCAGACGAGCCCGACGACAACGCTGCGGTCACCTTGTCGAAATAAACATCCTCCGGAAAAATATCGAACTGCACGTCCATTCCGGTCAGTTTTTTGAAATTTTCCAGATTGGCAATCATTGCATCAGCATAAGGATGCTTGTTGAGCAGTAGTTTGACTGTTTTGCCTTTGTGCTTCTGCCAATCGAAGTCGGTGGCGGCAAGCGCATCCGTTGCCGCACCGTTGACCAATATTGCTGCGGTAGAAACAGAAACACCCAGCGCGGCCATGCCTCTGAACAGGCCACGACGACTAATCTTGCCCGACACAAACTGTTCGGCGAGATCTTTTCCTTTTTCATGCATTGTTGAACTCCTCCCAAGTACCTTTTTCTGCCGATAATCGAATTAACAATCGGCTCTCAGCTCCATGAGCGCCCGTGCCGATCGCTCATCGGTTATAAGACCACTTAAAAAGCGGCTTCTCAGGACAGACCTGATGGCACGAATCTTCATTGTGCCGCCCGCTATGGCGACAATTTTCGAGTTTTTTACATCGGCTAGAGGCAAAGACATTGTTCGCTCCGAGAGCGCTGTCGTTATTGCCTCGCCAGCGCCATTCAAAAAATGACCCAGCAGTTCTGCCACCCCCCCGGCGGCCTTTGCTTCTTCAAATTCATCCGGCTCAATCATCCCCGTTGCGATCAGTGACGCATCCGGTTCTGTTGTTCCGATGCCGACAACTTTGAGCTCGCAGTTGCGCGCCATGTCCAGAACTTCCGCCATGCCGCGCTGGCTTAGCAAAACATTCTTGTCTTCTTCGGAGTTTGCATAAAACGGAACAGGCATCACAAAGGCCTGCCCACCCGTTCGCTCTGCAAGTCTATGAATGACGACATGTGGATTTGCCGAGAACTTCCTCGAGAACCCACCCAACATTGATACGAAATCTGTGTTCGAGGCCGATATGGCCGGCAGATGATCGACACACGCAGCAAGCGAACGACCGTGACCCACACCAATCAGAGAATACTTGCCCTGCTCTATCTCTCGTTTGAGAAATTTTGCACCCGCAATGCCCAGGGCCTTCAAAGGCAGGTCGGAATTATCGAAATCGGGAACCACTTCGCAATAGTCCAGGCCATACTTTCCTGACAGTTCTGCTTCGAGTTCGACGCACTCGGTAACATCCCCATCAACAAACACTTTGACCAGACCGTCCTGGTTGGCACGCGTGATCAGGCGATGGGCTTTGAGACTGGTCAACCCCAACCGTTTTGCGACCTCTGACTGCGTCAAGCCACCGGCATAATGCAGCCATGCAGCCCGGGTTGCCATACTGGTATCACTATTGGTCTCTTGCTTCTTCAATCGCCTGCGATCCATCACTTGAAGAAAAAATTATCATTTGATGAAAAAAATATCAACATCAGGCGCAGCGAGTCAAGCAGCAATTGAAATTTCTTGCTCCCCGGCCCTGACTGCAACCCTCAGTCGTTTAAGAACTCGAAGGTCGCGGGCATGATTTGCGAAGTCATAGTTCATGCATGGCTGGATGCGCGTCACCCCTCACGGTTCTCGCACTCCTTCGCCCCGCTGAAGGAACTCCTCGGATCTGACTGAAACGTACGGTGCCGGCTCTTCGTCTTTTTGAGGCCCATGAACTTGAGGAATTTATCCGGTCACAGACCCACCTGATGCCGGAACTGATCCGGTAACTTAATCCGATAGGCCAATTTCGGTGGATACAAGCGTCTGCATGTCGGCGTTATCCCATTCGACTTTATGATTAGTCTCGCCTCAACAGTAATATCGGACACACCATTGTGCGATGCACAGTTTTATTGATCCTAAAGTGATTATTGGTATAATTTTCAATAGTAATTACATGCTGCATCGCAATATTATTTTTGAGAATTGCAGTTTGGTTTCCAAACTTTTTCTGGGTTGGAAGTAGCAAAGAGGCGATACACTGCTTTAGTATTATTGCGACTGTTCATTGCATTTTTTTAATGTTGCTAGCGTGTGTACAGTGTCCTTGCGACCACCTGATTGGGGAGGAAGCATTCTTCTTTGAAAATGGGCAGTATGACACAACAGTTTTTTGGGTGTACCGGGAGGAATGTATGACCCTAATTCGCAAACCAGTTAATAGGCGTTCGATTTTAAAGGCCGGTGCTGCTGGCGGCATCGCGCTTGCAGCCCCTACGATATTTACAAGCCAAGCCTGGGCCGCCGGCTATCTGAATGAGCCGACAGGCAGTTCGGTGACACTTGGTTTCAACGTGCCACAAACGGGCGCTTATGCCGATGAAGGTGCCGATGAACTGCGAGCCTATCAGCTTGCCGTGAAGCACCTGAACGGTGAAGGTGACGGCGGCATGTTGAACACCTTCTCTTCAAAAGAACTCAAAGGGAACGGCGTTAACGGCAAAAAGGTCGAATTCGTAACGGGTGATACTCAGACAAAGTCGGATGCGGCTCGGGCCAGTGCCAAGCGCATGATCGAAAAAGACGGCGCAGTGATGATCACTGGCGGATCTTCTTCCGGCGTCGCCATTGCAGTTCAGTCACTCTGCCAGGAAACCGGCATCATCTTCATGGCCGGCCTGACTCACTCCAACGACACGACTGGTAAAGACAGGCGCGCAAACGGATTCCGTCATTTCTTCAACGCCTATATGTCCGGCGCAGCCTTGGCTCCGGTGCTTGAGAAGGAATATGGAAAAGACCGGAAGGCTTATCACCTGACAGCCGACTATACGTGGGGCTGGACACAGGAAGAGTCGATCAAGAACTCGACGGAAGCGCTTGGTTGGGAAACCGTTTCAGCCGTCCGTACGCCACTGGGTGCCGGTGATTTCTCTCAGTACATCACGCCTGTGCTGAATTCCGGGGCCGATGTTCTGGTGCTGAACCACTATGGCAAGGACATGGTGAATTCGCTGACCCAGGCTGTTCAGTTCGGGCTGCGGGCCAAACAGGTTGGCGGCAAAGACTTCGCGGTTGTTGTCCCCCTCTACTCTCGCCTGATGGCGCAGGGTGCGGGTGAGAACGTTAAGGGCATCCTTGGCACGACAAACTGGCACTGGTCGCTGACGGATGAAGGCTCCAAAGCTTTTGTTAAGTCGTTCGGCACGGAATATGGCTTCCCGCCTAGCCAGGCCGCACATACCTGCTATGTCCAGACTCTGCTTTATGCGGATGCTGCCCAGCGAGCAGGAACGTTCGAGCCTTGTGCTCTTGGAGCCGCTCTGGAAGGCTTTGAATTCGATGGTTTGGGGAATGGTCCAACCCTCTATCGTGCTGCCGATCACCAGTGCTTTAAAGATGTGCTGGTTGTGCGCGGTAAAGAGAACCCCGACTCGGAATTCGATATCCTTGAAGTGGTTGAAGTCACACCGCGGGCGCAGATCGAATATCCTGCTGACCTGTTCGGTGGCGAATTGGGTGCCTGCAACAACGGCGCCTGATTATTCCAAGTCTGCATCCGGTAGCCGACCATCGTGTCGGCTACCGGTTTTATTTGAAACCGACCTCAAGAAATTCCGGCAAAGTCGATGGATGTAATTCTGCTTCAGCTACTGAACGGTCTGGATAAAGGCGGCGCCTACGCGCTGATTGCCTTGGGACTGACACTTATTTTCGGCACGCTTGGTGTCGTGAACTTTGCGCACGGCGCGCTGTTTATGATGGGTGCCTTTTGCGCGGTTACGTTCAACAAAATACTCAGTCTGGAAACCGTCACTGTGGATCCGGAAAAGACGACCGCGTGGGGAACGCCGCTGGAAATCAAGACCCCCTACGTTGAAGCCTATCTTGGGGATTTCGGGGCCTGGATCGTCAATTATTCGGTGCCTGCTTCAATCCTGCTCGCCATACCGGTCATGCTGCTGATCGGGTTTGTCATGGAACGCGGCCTGATCAAGCACTTTTACAGTCGCCCCCATGCAGATCAGATTCTCGTCACCTTCGGGCTTGCTATTGTCCTGCAGGAAGTAATCAAATCCATTTTCGGTGCCAACCCGATCCCACAGGCTGCGCCGATGGCGGTTCGCGGGGCTGCTGATATTGGCGCTCTGCTTGGCTATGACCCTGGTGTGATCGTCTATCCGGTCTGGCGCATGGTTTATCTGTTCTTCTCGGCAATGATCATCGGTTTGGTCTTCGCCTTTCTTCAATTCACAACGTTCGGCATGGTCGTACGGGCTGGCATGGCGGACCGGGAAACTGTTGGATTGCTGGGTATCAACATCCAGCGCCGCTTCACCATTGTCTTCGCCATTGCCGCTGTCGTCGCCGGCCTTGCCGGAGTCATGTACACACCCATATTGCCGCCGGATTATCATATGGGTATGGACTTCCTGGTTCTCTCATTTGTTGTCGTGGTTGTGGGCGGCATGGGATCTCTGCCCGGCGCAGTTGCTGCGGGGTTCCTGCTTGGTATTCTTCAGTCCTTTGCTTCCATGAATGAAGTGAAAGAAATTCTGCCGGGCATTGACCAGATCATCATTTACCTTGTCGCTGTCGTAATCCTGCTCGTTCGGCCAAGAGGTCTGATGGGTCGCAAGGGCGTGATGGAGAACTAAACCATGCAAACCAACATCTCTCCCACACGCGATATCATGTTCTTCGTTGTCTTTTCGGCAGCCGTTTTGACAATGCCGATCTGGCTGGCACCAATCGGTGCCGGATATCCCGATCTCATGCAAAAATTCGCGATTTACGGCATCTTTGCACTGGGATTTAATATCCTCTTCGGTCTTACCGGCTATCTCTCATTCGGACATGCGGCCTTTTTGGGCGTCGGCTCCTACACGGCAGTCTGGTCGTTCAAACTGCTTGGCATGAACCCCATCCCTGCAGTTTTTCTGTCGATCATATTCGCCGGAATTTTTGCTCTGATTATCGGGTATGTCAGCCTGCGCCGGTCCGGGATTTACTTCTCAATCCTGACGCTGGCCTTCGCACAGATGTGCTACAATCTCGCTTACTCCGTGCTCACGCCGATCACAAACGGTGAGACCGGATTGCGCGTCTTGAAATCAGATCCACGCATTTTTGACAGCCAGACCGAAGCTTCCGGTCCTCTCGTCTCATCACTGTTCGGCATCGAAATGTCGGGTTATTCAGGGTTCTACTTCTGCGCCATCCTGCTGATCATTGGCATGCTGATTTCTCTGCGAATATTCCGCTCACCGTTCGGGATGATGCTGCGGGCCGTGAAATCCAACCAGAACCGAATGAACTATACCGGCCTCAACCCTCGCCCCTATACTTTGGCTGCCTTCGTCATCTCCGGCATGTATGCGGGCCTGGCAGGTGCACTGCTTTGCGTGACAGACCCCCTCGCCGGCGCCGAGCGCATGCAATGGACAGCTTCTGGGGAAGTCGTGCTGATGACGATCCTTGGTGGCGCCGGTACATTGCTCGGCCCTATTCTGGGTGCGGCGTTGATCAAATATTTCGAAAATATCTTCTCGGCATTCAACGATCGCACACTTGAAGCGATATTCAGCTTCCTGCCTGAATTCCTCCAGGAACCGGTCGTTGCTGTCACAGGATTATTTGTTGGCGATGGTTGGCATCTGACGCTCGGCGTCCTCTTCATGCTGATCGTTATTTTCCTGCCTGGAGGCATTATGGAAGGCATTGCCCGGATCAGCAGGCTGTTTACAAGAAAATCTCCCAAGCCAACTGAAATCAAGACGGACATGTCCGCTGGCCATGCCAAACCGGCCGAATAAGAGGAAAAGCGGATGGAAATCCTAAAAGTCGACGGGGTCAACAAGAGCTTTGGCGGTCTGAAAGCCCTCAACGATGTGAACTTGAGTATTCAAGAAGGCGATGTTCATGCCATTATCGGTCCTAATGGCGCTGGGAAGTCGACGTTGTTGAACTGTTTTGTTGGACGCCTAATTCCCGATACTGGATCCGTCATGTTCGGTGACACGTCACTCATCGGGCTCAAACCGCATGAAATCAATCAGACTGGCGTTTCACGGGTATTTCAGACACCGGAAATATTCGGTGATTTGAGCCTGCTCGACAATGTCATGATCCCGACCTTCGCCAAACGCGATGGCGACTTCTCGCTTGCCGCGTGGAACCGGGTCGACCGGGATGCGGAGATTCGCGACCAGGCCATGCATATGTTGGAGGATGTGGGCCTCGCCGAAAAGAAAGACATCATCGCCAACAGTCTGTCCCGTGGTGACAAACGCCGTCTGGAACTTGCTATGTGCCTGGTGCAGGAACCCAAACTGCTGCTGTTGGATGAGCCGACAGCCGGCATGTCCCGAGCCGATACCAACAACACAATTGACCTTCTGAAACGGATCGGCGAGCGCGGGATCACCAAAGTCGTCATCGAGCACGATATGCATGTGGTGTTTTCTCTGGCGCACAAAATCAGCGTCCTGGCACAGGGTACGGTAATTGCCGAAGGCAAACCCGAAGAAATCAAGGGTGATCCTCGTGTGCAGGAAGCTTATTTGGGAGGCGCGCATTTATGACCACTCTGCTTGACAAAGATAAGAACGAAAAGAAAAGCGCGCCGGGTGTTCAGCCGGTCAAGGCGAAAGGCGGCGCTCCGGCTTATTTTTCAGCCTGGGATCTGCATGCCTACTACGGTGAAAGTTACATCGTTCAGGGTGTCAGCTTTGATGTCCGCGAAGGCGAGATCATGGCCTTGCTGGGCAGAAACGGTGCAGGAAAAACATCCACCTTGCGCACTATCGCCAGAATGGACAATCCACGCCTTACACATGGTGAAATCTGGCTCGACCACCAGCCGCTTCACGAGATGCAGAGCTATCAGGCTGCCCGCCTTGGTGTCGGGCTCGTGCCGGAAGACCGCCGGATTATTCAAGGTCTGACAGTCGAAGAAAACCTGATCTTGTCACAGATCGCTGAACCCAAGGGCTGGTCGCTGGAACGTATTTACGACCATTTTCCTCGGCTCGCTGAACGTCGAGGCCAGGAAGGCACGACCATGTCGGGTGGCGAACAGCAAATGTTGGCCGTCGCCAGAGCGCTCGCACGCGATGTCAAATTGCTGCTTCTGGACGAGCCCTATGAGGGACTGGCGCCTGTTATCGTTCAGGAAATCGAGAGAATCCTTATCAGCGTCAAAGAGCTGGGCATAACGACGATCATTGTTGAGCAGAATGCCGTTGCTGCGCTCAATCTCGCGGACCGTTCGGTCATTCTTGACATGGGTGAAGTCGTGTTTGACGGCACCGCGCAAGAGGTTCTGGACAATGAGGACCTTCGACAGGAATATCTGGCAATCTGAATAAAAAGTGCATGGCGAAATAATTGGCCATGATAATGTTCGCTGCAAGCTGGCAGAACATCAACTCAAACGCCCGTTTACCGGATATGGTTAGCGGGCGTTTTTATTCCTTCTCTATGGATTTGATCTGTTCGGTTTTCGGCTCAGCGCTTCTTCGGTGCCAGTCCAGATTGCCAGCATCTTGTTCGTCGCAACTTCATAATGTCTCGACTTTTCTCCACTATCTCCGGGTCATCAATCAGTATCGTTTGAATTGAATGAGAGAGCGATGAAACAGCCAGCCACTGCAGCCTATGACGTGATCTCGCGCTTTAACCACTGGATCATCGCATTTGCGATAATCGGAATGTTGATTTTTGGGGTCTATATTGAGGATTTCGTACCCAGAGGGCCGGAAAAAGGAGCGTTGATTGGCATCCACAAGGCGATCGGAGTCCTGATTCTGATATACGGCGTTTGGCGGATCGGATGGCGCCTGGTTCAGGGATTTCTAGAACCCGCGGCGCCAATGCCACCGTGGCAGGATCGGATCTCAAAGATTACACACTGGGTTCTTATTGCGGGAATTCTGATCATGCCGATTTCCGGGATGATGACATCGCTGTTTGGAAGTCACGATATCAGTGTGTTCGGCATCTTCACGATACCGGGACTGACTGAAAACCGGACCATTTCTGATCTGGCCGGCAGCGTGCATGCGATTGCAGGTAAAGTGATGATCGCATTTGTTGTGCTGCATATCGCAGGCGCTCTGAAGCATCACCTGGTTGATAAAGACGCAACCTTGTCCAGAATGACATCCGGCAAAGCCAATCGTTAGGAGCAGTTGGACTGCCGCTCCCTCTCATTGCGACGACGACGACCAGCTCAGTCTGACTGAGGTTGAAGTTTCCCTTGGAGTGCCGTCGTTATCAGCCGGACGATCTCTTCCGTTGTGCCGCTAATATCGACGGCAATGGCACTTTCATCGCTTCCAGGTACCTGAAGTGCTTCGAATTGACTGTCGAGCAAACTGGTCGGCATGAAGTGCCCGGTGCGGGCTGACATGCGCGAAGATATCAATTGCCGCGAGCCATCCAGATAAATGAACAGGACGGGTTCTCCCGCCCCGTCACGAATACGATCGCGGTAGCTCCGTTTCAGTGAAGAACATCCGCCGAAAACCAGACCGTCGCGCTTGGCGATCTCCAGCGAGAACCGATCCAGCCAGGGCCATCGATCTTCATCGGTCAGAGGGACGCCATCGCTCATTTTCCGGATGTTGCTTTCAGGATGAAAGCTGTCGCCATCCAGAAACGTTCCGCCAATAGTATTGCCCAGTTCGTTGCCGATCGTGGTCTTGCCGCATCCCGCAACACCCATCACAACAAACAGTCGGTAGCGTTCAGAGACAGGCTGTGATTCCACCATCGACATAAAGCGTGTGTCCATTGACAAAGCTGGATGCTGCGCTGCTTAGAAAAACGCACGCTCCAACAAGTTCTTCAATTTCACCCCACCGACCGGCAGGCGTTCGCTTCTCCAGCCAGGCCGTGAATTCCGGATCGGCAACAAGGGCAGCGTTCAACGGCGTGTCGAAATAACCCGGGGCAATAGCATTGACCTGCAAACCGTGTTTAGCCCAATCTGTTGACATCCCTTTTGTCAGATTGCCCACTGCACCTTTTGTTGCCGTATAAGGCGCAATTCCCGGACGCGCCATCGCGGTCTGCACGGATGCGATATTAATGATCTTACCCGCTCCACGACCAATCATATGTTTTGCTACACTCTGCCCCACATTGAAGACGCTTGAAATATTGGTCGCCAGCAGTTTTTCGAACATAACGGGGTCAAAGTCTTCCAAAGGGGTCCGGTGCTGCATTCCCGCATTGTTGACCAGAATGTCGATGGATCCGGTACCCTCTTCAAAGCCGTTGATCTGACTTGCCACCAGCGCATGATCCGTCGCGTCAAACGGCAGTTCGTGTACCGTTGCGCCTTCTGTTCGCAGCGTCCTGGCAGCACCGGCAAGTTTTTCCTCATCCCGCCCATTCAAAACGATGGCCGCACCTGCCCGAGCCAGCCCTTTGGCCAGTGCATAGCCAATGCCCTGCGAAGACCCGGTGATCAGTGCTGTTTTGCCCGTTAAATTGAACAACTCTGTGCCTTGCGCCAATGTTTCCTCCGTTCCATTTCGTCAATCGTATGTCAGGTTGTATATGTTATCGATAACATTTTACAAGCCCTATTTGGTAAATCCAATCGTCGAGGTATGTATTGACCGTATCGCGAGTTCGTGCATTTCCAGCGAGCTTTTGGCGAACGGATGTTCGCTCCGATTAAATGTCAGCTTAGTCGTACGGAGACATGACACCTCCCATCCCGCTTCGTACGATCCTCCGCGCGGTCTTTATGGCGACAGCCGTTTTTATCCCGCCAACGGCCAGTATCAGATTTTCAATATCAGCGATCACTGGGTTGCGGAGCGGCTCACCGACGCAGGTCTCGCGATCAATGTGACCCTTGCCGGTTGGCCGGGATTATTGCGCACCGATCTTTCCTACCGCGCCGCAACGTCTTCCGGGGACTGAGTATCTGTTTTTACTCGTTAGCAGTCAGAAAATGCAGCATCCTCAACACCAGCGGCAAGTCGATATAGCCGAATGCAACGGTCCACAACAAATTTAGCTGTCTATATCCAGACCAACGGCCGCCAGGGCTGCACGCGCAACGTCTATGTCCTGCTCGCCAGAGCCCGAACCGATACCGATGCCTCCCAAAACATGCCCGTCCTTTTTGATCGGCAGTCCACCCGGCAATCCGGTCATATTGCCGTCCGTCGCCGCAGCGATGGCGGGGCGGACGTGTTCAGGCACGGACGGACTGGGCACGCCGATGGATGCCGCCGTCATGGCCTTGGCCAGAGCACTCTTTCTGCTGAGGAATTTGGCGCCGGTCATACGGATTTCGCCAAGAAGTTCACCACTTGCATCAACAATCACGATACACTGGGGTTGTCCTATCTGCTCCGCTCTTGCGATGCCATGGCGCAGCATTTCCATGACGGCTCCATGAGTCAAAAAGGACCGTGTTTCAAACCAAGTCACATCTTCTCTCCCTAACCGCGTTCTTGTCTTGCCCTTACCGATGCATGTGATATCGATAACACCGAAGATGCACAAGGAAGTGTCCCATGTCGTTTTTCGAAATCATCGATCCCGCCTTCAGCCGGTTTGTTCTGGGTAATGCACCGGTCAAACAACTCGCAACCGGATTTGACTGGGTCGAAGGACCGGTCTGGTTCGGCGATGCCGGATGCCTGCTCTTTTCCGACATTCCCAACAACCGCATCATGCGATGGATGCCAGATGCAGGAGTAAGCACCTTTCGCGCTCCGTCCAACTATGCCAATGGCCATACCCGGGACAGGCAAGGACGATTGATCTCATGCGAGCACGGCACCCGACGGGTCACTCGAACAGAATGGGACGGATCAGTGACAGTCATCGCGGACAATTATGAGGGAAAACGGCTGAACTCCCCCAATGATGTCGTCGTCAAGTCAGATGGTACGATCTGGTTTTCCGATCCCCACTACGGAATCTCAACGGATTACGAGGGCTATCAATCCGAGCAGGAAATACCTTGCAATGTTTATAAGGTCAGCCCGGCCGAAGGCACGATACAGGCAGTACTGACGGACTTCGCGGGTCCGAACGGCCTTGCTTTTTCCCCCGATGAAAAGCGTCTTTATGTAGCCGACACTGGTGCGATGTTCGACGCAGAGGCCAGCCGTCACATTCGTGTCTTCGACGTTGCGGATGATGGCGCGTTATCAGGCGGTGACGTATTTCACGCCATCAATCCCGGCGCAGCAGATGGTTTCCGATCGGACAGCCAGGGCAATATCTGGTCCTCAGCTGCCGACGGCGTCCATTGTATCAATCCCGCCGGTGACCTGATCGGTAAGATTTTCGTACCGGAATTGGTTTCGAACCTCTGTTTTGGTGGTCGCGCCAAACATCAGTTGTTCATCACCGCCACAACCAGTATCTATTCGATCACACTGAATCGTCAGGGAGTTCAATGGCCGTAGTGATGAGTGAAAAAGCGCAGATAGGCCTGATCGGTCTGGGCACGATGGGGGCCAATCTTTCCCTGAACATTGCCGAAAAAGGATTTCCAATCGCGGTTTTCAACCGCACGACCTCTCGCACTGACGACTTTCATGCAGGCGCGGGAACGCTCGCCGAGGCAATTACACCCTGCCACACGCTTGAAGCGTTCGTTGCAGCTATCCAGTCTCCCAGAGCGATCATCCTGATGGTACCCGCTGGTGAGGCTGTCGATGCCCAAATAGATGCTCTCTTGCCTCTGCTGAATAGCGACGATTTGATCATCGATGCCGGTAACGCCAATTTTCACGAAACAAATCGCCGTGCTGCGGCTGCCGACGCCAGGGGCGCACCTTATCTGGGTATCGGCGTTTCCGGTGGTGAAGAAGGGGCGCGTCATGGTCCAGCCATCATGGGCGGAGGCAAGCGGGAGGCCTGGAATCGCGTTGCTCCCGTCCTTGAGGCAATAGCTGCCCGCTATGAAGACACCCCTTGTGCAACCTGGCTGGGCGAATCCGGAACCGGCCACTTCGTCAAAACCGTTCACAATGGCATCGAATACGCCGATATGCAGATGATCGCCGAAATCTACAGCATCATGCATGACGGTTACGGAATGACCTCATCCGCCATTGGAGATGTCTTTGCACAGTGGAACGAAGGCCCCCTCAAGTCGTATCTCATAGAAATTTCGGCGGAGGTGACCCGGGCGGCCGATCGTGAAACCGGCAGGCCGGTTATGGACATCATTCTTGATCGGGCCGGCCAGAAAGGTACCGGCCGATGGACTGTGATTGAAGCGCAGCAACTGGGCGCGGCCATTCCCTGTATTGAAGCTGCTGTCAGCGCTCGTAATTTGTCGGCGCAACTGCCGGATCGCAAGACAGGAGAAGCTCTGTTCGGGCCCTCCTTGCGACCCTTCGGTGATGGAAATCCCGATATCGGCATGCTGGAACGGGCGCTGATCGCAGGCAAGATCCTCTGCTACGCTCAAGGCTTTTCTTTGTTGAAGGCCGCGGCCAAAGCCTACGAGTGGGATCTGTCGCTTCCTGACGTCGCGCGTGTCTGGCGCGCCGGTTGCATCATCCGCTCGACGATGCTCAATGATATGGCCGCTGCTTTCACAACGGACCCGGACACAAACTTGATGTTTGCGGAGACATTCTCGCCAATCCTGAAGGAAAACGAACCCCAATTGCGCGACGTTGTCCTCAAGGCTACCGGTGCCGGCATCCCGCTTCCTGCGCTGGCATCTGCTCAGTTCTATTTCGACATGATGCGCACCGGCAGATCGAGCGCGAACATGATCCAGGCGCAACGAGATTTTTTCGGAGCGCACTCATTCGAGCGGGTCGATCAGCCTGGCAGCCATCACGGACCTTGGAATTCCGGCGTTTAACCGGACGCGCATACCCGATATCAATAAACAGCCAATAATTTGTGAGCAAATTATTGGCTGTCATCCATCTTCGATCTGTTTTACATCATCATGATAACGACAGGATTATTACATCCCGGAGAGGCCACGATGGGACATCACAGAACGCATGTGTTTCGCTTCCCTCGGATTTTATTGATTGCGGGCGCAGCGGTTCTGGCGGGAGTGGGTTTTGGCGCCGACATTGGCTTAGCGCAAAGCGAAAATCAACAGATCAATCCCACCGTGGACCAGAAACTGCCGGTCCCCAATTTCTGGGATCCCCGTAACACGGCGACAAAACCTAACCTGGAAATTACCGAACTTCGCTTCCTTGCCAGCGATGATTTTCCTCCGTTCAGTTTTCGCGATGCCAAAGGCAATTTGACCGGGTTCAACATCGACCTAAGCCGAGCTTTGTGCCAGGAACTGGAGCTTTCCTGTTCATTGCGCGTCAAAGATTTTACAGACTTGGAAAAAGCGCTGATCGACGATGAAGGCGATGCCATCATCGCCGGAATTGCAATCACGGAAGCAAGCAGAGAGCGTTTGCTGTTTACGGATCCCTACTTACGGATACCCGGCCGATTTGTAGTCCGAGCTGACTTTGAAGGAGACCCGCGTCCGGAAAGCCTGAATGGCCGGACCATATCGGTGATCAAAGGCACGGCGCATGAAGCCTATCTCAAACGCTTCTTCGTCGACAGCGAAATTGCAACGTTTGAGACCGCCGATGATGCACGGGACGCGCTGAGGGATGGTGCAGTTGACGCCCATTTTTCCGACAGCCTTTCGCTGGGTTTCTGGCTCTACAGCGAAGATGCCGCCGATTGCTGTGTCTTCAAAGGCGGGGCGTGGGATAATCGGGATTTTTTCGGCCCCGGTCATTCAATTGCTCTGCCTCTCGAAGACGCGGAGTTGGCACAGGCGATCAATTATGCTTTCCGCAGGCTCTATGAAAAAGGTCTCTATCGAGAGCTTTATTTCAGGTACTTCCCCGGTGGTCTCTATTGAACGTCAGTTATTGTCGCTCTGCCAGTTGCTTTTGGTGTCAGGTGTCGGGTCGCGCCTGCTTTCACGGATATGCCGAAACGGTATGCTTAGACTGAAGATGAGCTTTTCCGCTTTTTCACCTTCAATGGTCTCCAGGCCGATTTTCATGTTCTCATGCCCGTCGCGCGGTTGATCGGTGTAGGTGCCAAATAGCCGGTCCCAGACAGAAAGACTGAAACCGTAGTTCGAGTCCGTCTCAACCATGCGCTGAGAATGATGGACCCGGTGCATGTCGGGCGTCACGATCAATAGGCGAACCGCCTTCTCAAGAAGACCTGGCAATCTGATGTTGGTGTGATTGAAAAGCGCGCCACCGTTCAAAACGATCTCAAATATCAGCACAGCCAGCGGCGGAGCCCCCAGCGCGATGATCAGGATTGTTTTCCAGCCCATGGACAGCAGTATTTCTATGGGATGAAACCGGATGGCCGTCGTCACATCCATATCCGGATCGGCATGATGAACCCTGTGAAACCGCCAAAGAAAAGGAATTTTATGGGATAAAACGTGGGTAAACCAGATAGACCAGTCCAGCACGAAAAAAGAAATCATACCCGCCAGCCAGAGAGGAATTTCGATCCAGTTGAACAGTCCGATCGATTCCTGAGTTGCCCAGTAAGCAATACCGACACCACCAAGCGGAAAAACAATACGCACCAGAATACTGTCAAGCACAACCAGGGACCAGCTGGTAAACCAGCGATTTTTGCGCCCATGAGCCAACGGACGTCCGGGCGCAAATATTTCAAACAAGGCCATCGCGGCAAAAATGCCGAAGAAGAAGGCAAGCCGCGTGGCGTGGATGGTGTCCAAAAGTCATGCCCTTTTGTAAATCTGGATCAACATGAATTGCATCGATACTCACACATCTATACCTGATACCAAATCGAGCAAGCGTGCGGTAAAGCTTTCGCAGGCAAATTAAAGAGGACGTGATCGTGCTTTTATGGACCAGACCGGGAAATGACACCCTTGCGACCCTTCTGCTGGCGCATGGCTCTGGAGCCCCCATGGATTCGCCATTTATGAACCGCTTTGCGGAGTACGCTGCCGAAAAAGGCATTGCAACGGCCCGGTTTGAATTTCCCTATATGGCGCAACGTCGACACGGTGGTTCAAAACGGCCACCACCCAGAGTCGACGGTCTGATGGTTGAGTTTAATGAAATCATCAACGCCGCGTTATCGGAAGTGCGCGGTCCGATCCTGATTGGTGGAAAATCCATGGGCGGACGTGTTGCAGCAATGCTCGGCAGCCAAAATGAACTCGACGAACGTGTCGCCGGAATTGTCTGTCTTGGCTATCCGCTGCATCCGCAGGGAAAGCCGGATCAACTGCGGCTGGAACCACTGACGGCCAATCGACTGCCGCTGTTGATCGTTCAGGGTGATCGCGATCCATTTGGCACACAGGCTGAGTTCGACAGTCTCTCCCTGCCTGGCACAATCGATCTTGTGTGGGCGGAAAACGGCAACCATGACCTTGCGCCAACCGGCCGATCACCGGCGACCTGGCAGGGCAACCTCTCCTTGGCGGCCCAGGCCACGCGTTCCTTTGCAGAAACTGTCCTGACCGATCGCAAATAAAATTTGGCAGCCGGGGTCAGGAACGGCCCGTGTGGCGGATAGTCAGTTCACTGTCAAATCCGTGCCGGTACCCTGTGATGCGCCCCGATTGTAGATCGACCTCAGCAGAACGCTGACATCTTTCCCGATACCAATCAGTGCCGGCACAAGAAACAATACAAACACGGTCGCCGTACCCAGTCCGAAGACAATAGTGATTGCCATCGGCATCAGAAACTGTGCCTGCACGCTCTTCTCGAACAAGAGCGGCAACAGCCCGAAAATCGTTGTTACCGAGGTCAGAACGACCGCCCGCAACCGGTCACAACTGGCAGCGATCGCCGCGGAACCGACCTGTTGCCCCCCGCGCAGTCGCTCGTCGAACCGATCCATCAGGATGATCGAGTTATTGACCAATATCCCGGCAAGCCCAAGAAGCCCGATGAGACTGAGGATCGTCAGATTATAGCCCATGACATAGTGCCCCATAATGGCGCCCACGATGCCAAATGGGATAATAGTCATAACGGCAAACGGTCGCCAGTAATCTGCGAAGATACCGGCAAGCAGCAGATAAATCATGATCAGAGCGACGATGGCACCGACCCGTAAATCTGCAAAACTCTTTTGTCGTTCTTCGGCTTTGCCCGAATAAATGTATGAAACACCGTGTTTGTCCGCAACGGCCTGCATGGTGCCGTCTTCAAGTTTTTCTACAATGGCCGCGTTCGATGTGATCCCGTAGTCAACGTCCGCCGTTACGGACACGGACGCCTTGCCATCATCCCGCTGTATGATCGAAAAACCCTGCCTGTCGGTCAGGCTGACGACTTCCGTCAAGGGAACGAACTCGCCGTTTTCCGCTCGCAGGCTCAACGATCTCAACGACCCCGCACCAACGCCGTCCATCACCTGTTTGACGCGAATGGTAATCTCTTCCTCGCCATCAGCAAAACGGCGCGCGACTGCGCCATCAAAGGCACTGCGAATCTGCTGACCGACGCTATCAACGGTGAAACCGAGCGCTCGACCGCGAGCCGTTAGCTGCATCACCAATTCCGGCTTTCCATAGGGAAGATTATCAGCAATGCCGGAAACGCCGGGGAAGCCTGACAAAAGGTCTTGCACGTCAAGCGCCGCCTTTTTCAAGACTGCGGGTGGCGCAGACTGAAGCTGAATATCAAGATCCCTGCCTGGTGGCCCTCCTCGCCTTTCAAAAATCGCAACGCGTTTGAGCCCAGGCAATTCAGGCAATTCCTTTCGCCAGGCGCGCACGATATCCGGCGTTCTGACAGTCCGCACTTCGGAGGATGTCAGTTGGACGTCGATATTGGCAAAGTTTTTACCCCGACTCCGGCCTGCTTCACCGACTGTGGCGTAGGCCGCAACGATCAAGTCCTCTTTTCCGTCCGTCAACGCGGCTTCTGCCTGACGAAGCGCCGCTTGAATATTTTCAATGCCGTTCACAACCGTGTCTTCGGGAACACCGGCATTAAAAAATACACGGGCGGAAATGTTTTCAGCTTCTGGCGATGGGAAGAACACGAAACCAACCCTGCCGCCGCGCATAAATCCAAGCGCCACAATGATTGAGGCTATACACAAAGCGATCGTGACGTATCGCCAGTTATAGGAAAGGCGCACGATCCAATAAAACGGGTAATCCCGCAGGAAGTTGAACCCCGCATCGAAATTTCGGCGGAACAACCCCGGCTCGTTCGGATCACGCTTTCCTCCGCTCATAATCAATGAGAGCAATCGGAGTAACAGCTCGATGAACCCGGCGATGACAAAGGCGATCGCCAACATAATGAATTCGGCAGCAAATACGCCTCTTTCACCCCTAAGTGCCCTCAGCGGATCCGCTATCGGATCCAAAAGCGGTGGAACAGAGATATAGTCCCGACCGCTTAGCGAAATCAGAAAGAGGCCGATCAGCCCCGCTATGATCAGATGGCGCAACCAACGCCACTGGCCGCTCTGGCGTCGACGCGCCAGGGAATGGGACAAATGTCCCGGCAGAACGAAGAAGCACTCCACCAGCGAAGCGATGACGACACAGATAACAACCAAAGGCAGAACCTGCATTATCTGGCCGATCGTATCGCCAACGAGAAAAATTGGTGTGAAGGCAGCAACAGTTGTCAGGCCTGCTCCGAGGATAGGAAGGAACATCTTGCGCGCGCCATTTTCGGCTGCCTGTGCCGGCGTGTCTCCCATCGAGATCCGGGTCGCCGTATGCTCGCCAACGACAATGGCATCATCGACAATAATCCCGAGCATCATTATCAGCGCAAACAAGGAAATCATGTTGATGGTCTGCCCGGTGGCCCACATGATGCCGACGGTGCACAACATGGCAACAGGGATACCCATCGCAACCCACAGTGCTATGCGGCTATTGAGAAAAATGAACAGGATGATCACAACAAGCGCAAGACCGGTCAGCCCATTGTTGACCAGCAGCATGATGCGACCCTCGAGATAATCAGCGGACACTTCATACTTGATAAGTTGCAGCGTCTTGGGCAGTTGGGGCTCGATCTCGACCAGATAGTCATTCAGTATTTTCGCCGATTTAAGCGTATCCGCGGTCAATGCTCTCTGTACGGTCAGTTCAATCGCAGCAAGGTTTTCCGAAAAACCGCGCGTTTGACCATCATCGAATTCCCTTTTGACATCACCGACATCCCGAATGCGAACTATTTCTCCCGTTGGAAATGTCTTGATTTCAAGATTGGCGATTTCCTGGGGACTGGTGCCTGAAGAAAGAGCTCTCAGCTGCTTTTCAACCTGCCCTTTCAGGTCACCTGATGGCCGATCACGCGTGTTGGTGCCAATGGTGTTCGCTACGTCACGAATTGTCAGCCCCAACCGCCGGAGGTCACGCTCCCGGGCATTGATGACGTATTCCTCATCGCGCATGCCGGAGAATGCAACCCGGTCGATACCGCGCGCAATCAGATCGTCACGGATCTGCCGCGCAAACTTCTTCAGAGCACTCTCGGAAAACGGTCCAATCAGCGCCAGCCGGGCAATTTTGTCATGGCGACCGCCCATGCTGACTTTGGGGTCTTCCGACTCCTCTGGCAAAGTGGAAATGGTCGCAACCGCCTGCTCCACATCAGAAAGCGCCGGTTGCATGTCGGTGCCTTCTTCAAATTCAAGCACCACGGTTCCCACACCCTCACGGGCATAGGAGCCTATATTGTCGACATTATCGAGAAACCGGACCTCCGGCTCGATCGCAGTCAGAATGTTTGCTTCCACATCTTCAGCGCTGGCGCCGGACCATTCAACCGAGATGGTTACATTGTCTGAAATCAGAGTGGGGAAAAACTGGGTATTCATCTTGGCAATGCCGTATGCGCCAAACAACAGCATCACGGCCATAACCAGATTGGCGGCAACCGGGTGGCGGACAAAAAACGAGATCAGCCCCCCGCCGTGAGATCCGACTGAATTGCGTCCAGCATTCATGTCCATTGCCTTGCCCTATTGGCTGACTTCACTCTGTTTACCGACCAGCATCTGCGAACTTCAGTCTTTCGCTGCATTTTTCTCATTGCCACTTTGGTCAGACGGCTTCGGCGTCTCTGCGGCGTCATCGCCACCGCCTTTTCCCTTTGCACGGTCCTGTCGCTTGTCTGCACCGCTTTTCTCTCCGGGAATCTTCACCAGCAAGCCTTCACCCGCCTCAGCGATGCGGGTGGTAATAAGAATATCACCATCTTTTAAATCCCCGGACAAAATCACGTTTTCGTTGGCATAAGCCTGAATGGCAACGTCACGCCTTTCCATGCGGCTTTCAGCCGACCTCAAAAAAACATGGGTCCCATCGTAAACGGCAGCCTCTGGAACAATGACAGAATTGGCATAGGAAACATCCGGGATACGGAGTTGGACGAACGCGCCAGGTCGAAGCAAAAACTCTGCTCCTTCCGATTGAATTCGGGCAAAAACATCAACGCCACCACGCGCCGACGCCACATCCGCTCCAACCCTGTTCACGATGGCGGAATATATTTTCGGTTCACTGCCAATGAACCAGACAACCTCTACTTCTTTTCCGGTCAGGCTTCCACTTTCAGAAACCAGACGACCAAACTGTTCATCGGAAAGTGTAAAGCGAACTTCCAACTCGTTTCGGTCATAGAGCGTGGCCACAACATCATTGACGCCGACGAGGCGGCCGATTTCAGCGTTTTGACTTCGAACAACCGCATCGAACGGCACTTTCAAAACCGTGTCACGCACATCCCGCTGAGCCTGTTCCAACCGCCATTCAAGCCGCTGGAGCACTGCAGTCTGCTGGGTGATCCGCGCTTTTTCAACAGCCAGCGTATTATTCAGCTGTTCCAGGCTTTGCTTGCGTTGAGAAACAATCAGCTTTCGGTCGTCCAGCACACGCTCGGTCACGTTGCCAGACGTCAGCAGATTTTCCGCCCGCTGCAAATCTTTTTGAGCGAGATCCAGCTGGACCTGCGCACTGACAATATTATCTCGTTGGAGTTCGACTGCATGTTCCAGTTCTGCCAACCTGGCCTTGGCTTCCAATATGTTTGCTTCGGCCTCAACAACAGCGCCGCGATAGGCAAAATCATCAATAGTCACAATCTCAGCGGTCTTGTTGACAGTTGCCCCTACTTTAAGATCTGGAGATACATTGTTGATTTCACCGCCTACCAACGCTCTGAGTTCCACCACGCGTCCCGTGACAATTTCTCCGTAGAGAGAAATGACGGGGCGATTGTCGCCAAGCTGAAGCGGAAGCGTTTCAACGGTATAAGTCTGCTCGCGGGGCGGCCTGGTGGGCACATCCGGTTTGGTGGCCACCATGTAATTCATGAACCGGTAAGCGCCAAACAGTACCGCAAACGCGATGACGATCTGAAGTACCGCACGAATGATAAAAAAGAACGTCCGCGTCGCGGATCCGCTCTGTCGCTCAGTCGAAATCGCCCCGGGCTCTGTCGGCTCGGAAACAACTGGAACGGGCGGCTCGCCACCCGAAACCGTTTTCAGCATACATTTTCTCTCAAAATCTGCATCCAACACGGTGCCCGATAAACAGGGTATATGGCACCATCTATGTCATCAACTTGCGCAAAACGACCAAAAGCACTTGAAACAGAGCGGTCGGAGCCCATTGTCTGGACCCCTTACTTAAAGAGCGATACCCAGTATACGCAAATCATGCTCGTCTGTAACATTAACAAAAATTAATGAGAACGGACAAAAGCGCGCGGTGCTGGCGGTTCGCACACCGCAAAAGCATCAGGTATCAAAGTCCTTTGGATCGAACTGATACTGGGCACTGCAAAACTCACACGTTACCTCTATCTGATTGTCAACGACCATTTCCATGCGTTCTTCAACTTGGAAATTTTCCAGCATCTGGCTCACTGAGTCCCGCGTACAACGGCACTTGTCCGCCACTTGCTGTGGCGGAAAAACGCGAGGATCCCGCTCATGAAATAGCCGAAAGAGAAGTCTTTCAGCATTCATCTCCGGCGCAGTAAGTTCAACATCCTCGACGGTATCCACCAGAGCTTTTGCCTCGATCCAGGCATCGTCCTCGGCATGCTCCTGATAGACAATACCATCCGGAACATCACCGGGATCGAAGTCCTTCATTCGCATCCGCTCGGTGTTTTCCGGCAGAAACTGAGCGACAATCCCGCCCGCTTTCCACACCTGGTCTGGTTCCTGTCCTTCATGTCTGGTCAGCATTTCTCCAACAGCCAACCGAACACGCGTGGGAATCTGCTCGCTCTGCTCAAAATATCGGTGCGCCACATCCTCGAATGATCCGCCGTCCAGTACAACCAGTCCCTGATAGCGCTGCATATAGGTGCCTTGATCGATTGTCATGGCCAGATGCCCCTTGCCCAACAGCCCAGGCGTATCGGCCGCATCGTTTTGGACGGCAGCCTCCAGGCGTTCCTCGTCAAAACGCGCATAGGCCCGGATGTTCCCCGGCGCCTGAAAATCGACAACCAGCATTGAAACCGGACCATCTGTCTGGGTTTGCAGGATCAGCCGCCCTTTAAACTTCAAGGACGAGCCCAGCAGCGCCGTCAGGACGATGGCCTCCCCTAACAATCGGCTAACGGGTTCGGGATAGGCGTGACGACGCAGGATCGCATCCAATGCGCTACCCAGATAGACAACCCGCCCACGTACATCCAGTGCATCGACTGAATAAGGCAGGACAGCATCTTCTCCGGCCGGTTCAACGGCAGCACCTGTTTCGGCGCTTGTCACACCGAAAGACTGGTCTTGTCCCGTCATAGGCCCTCCGGAATGGCCCCAAAGCACCAGGCCAATATGCCTTTTTGAGCGTGAAGCCGGTTTTCCGCTTCATCAAAGACCACTGATTGCGAGCCGTCCATCACCTCCGATGTGACTTCTTCCCCTCGATGGGCTGGCAGGCAATGCATGAAGATCGCATCGGTTTTTGCCTTAGCCATCAGCGCTTCATTGACCTGATAGGGATGCAACATGTTGTGGCGCGCCGCCGTGTCATCATCGCCCATCGACACCCAGCTGTCCGTCACCACACAGTCAACACCTTCAACGGCTTCATAGGGATCATGCGTCAATAAAAGTTTTGTTCCGTCCTGCTGAGCTTTTGCAACCACTTCCTGATCCGGCAGTAGTTCTGGCGGTGTCGCGACGCGAATTTCAAAATCAAGCTGCTGGGCGGCGTGAATCCAAGAGTTGAGGACATTGTTTGAATCGCCTGACCAGGCAACCTTTTTCCCTGCGATATCGCCTTTATGCTCTTCAAATGTCATCACATCCGCCATCAGTTGGCACGGATGAGACTTACGTGTCAGACCATTGATGACAGGAACGGTCGCGTTTTCGGCCAACTCTTTCAGCGCATGATCATCGAGGATACGGATCATGATCGCATCCACGTAACGGGATAAAACGCGGGCTGTATCGGGGACAGATTCTCCCCGGCCAAGTTGCATTTCGGACCCGCTCAGCATCAGCGTCTCGCCACCCAGTTCCCGCATGCCGAGATCAAAGGAAATACGGGTACGGGTTGAAGGTTGCTCGAAGATCATCGCCAGCACTTTTCCGGCCAAAGGTCCCTGCCCGCGATGAAGACCATCACGGGCATTCTTGATGTGACGACTGATGTCCAGAACCCGGCGCAACTCAGCGGATGTAAAATCGGTCAATTCAATGAAATGACGCGGCGCACCCTTTTGGTCATGCTTCATGATGCCGCTTCCTTTTCAGATTGTTCTTTCGTCAGCTTTTCGGCCATCGCCTCAAGAGAGGCCATGGCAGCATTGATTTCGGGCTCGCCGATGATCATCGGGGGCAGAAGTCTGAGAACATTCTCACCAGCAGCCACGGCCAACATATGTTGATCCCGGAGTCCGTTGATCACATCACCAACTGGCACCTTACACTTGATGCCGAGCATCAGTCCCTCGCCGCGCACAACTTCAAACAGATCGGGATAGGTATCCACAAATCCTGCCAGCTGCTGCTTCAAGCGCAGCCCATTCTGGCGAACATTTTCCAGAAACCCATCTTCCAGAACAACATCAAGCACAGCATTGCCGACCGACATTGCCAATGGATTGCCGCCAAATGTCGATCCGTGCGTTCCAGGCACCATTCCTTTTGCGCACTCAGCAGTCGCAAGACAGGCACCCATTGGAAATCCGCCGCCAATTCCTTTTGCTATTGCCATGATATCAGGCTCGATGCCGGACCATTCATGAGCAAAGAACTTCCCGGTTCTGCCGACGCCGCATTGCACTTCATCCAGCACAAGCAGCAGATCGTTTTCATCGCAAAGGCGTCTCAGGTCTCGCAGGAACTGATGAGGCAATGTACGAATGCCACCCTCCCCCTGCAGCGGCTCGATCAGAATGGCTGCAGTCTCGGGTCCAATCGCAGCCTTGACCGCATCCAGATCTCCCAGTGGAACTTGAACGAAACCCTCCACTCTTGGGCCGAAACCCTCAAGATACTTCTCCTGACCACCTGCAGAAATTGTCGCCAGCGTTCGACCGTGAAACGCACCCTCAAAGGTGATGAACTGATAGCGATCCGGGCGCCCTTGATCGTACTGGTATCTCCGGGCTGTCTTGATCGCGCATTCCAGCGCTTCAGCGCCGGAATTGGTAAAAAATACCGCATCTGCGAAAGTCTCTGCACACAATCGGCTGGCCAGTCGTTCCTGACCCGGAATTTGATAAATGTTGGAGACATGCCACAAGCGTTCCGCCTGTGAACGCAGTGCTTCAACTAAATGCGGATGAGCATGACCGAGAGAATTCACAGCAATCCCTGCCGCAAAATCCAGGTATTTCTCACCTTCGGACGTTTCGAGCCACGCACCTTCGCCTTTTTCAAATGCCAATGGTGCCCGGGCATAAGTGCCATAGAGCGATGATGTCGACGACATCTTTCATAACCCTTGTGAATAAGTCTGCTGCCAGCGAGTGGGCTTTTTTGTACACCGACATCGAGCTTACGCTCACAAAACGGTGCAAAAATGTCACAGACACAGGACCAAAAACGAAACGTGCCGCCAAATTTGGCAGCACGTTCCACAGTGCCCATATATAGACAGAGTGTGCTTCTAATTGTCAATGCAGAGACATTTGGAGGATATCAACAGCCGCATCTGAGTCGCGGCGCAATTCTGGGGAAAAGTGGCAATCTGATGGCATTCGCAGTGCAACAAGCTTGCTTAGCACACACGCGATATTGTAGTGTCCCGCTTGTGAGATACGACATCTCGTGCGGCAGACTCCAAATGGTTTCAATCCGTTAACCTTTAACGGGCGTAATATTGCAGCGCCCGAAAACAGAGTTGTGTCGTCAGTACACAGAATAACCGGCAAGGTGCTTTTAATTATGAGCTGGACAACTGAACGCGTCGATCTATTGAAAAAACTCTGGTCCGATGGATTGAGTGCCAGTCAGATCGCAGCGGAATTAGGCGGTGTTACCCGTAATGCTGTCATTGGCAAAGTTCATCGCCTGGGTCTGTCTGGACGGGCAAAATCAGCCTCGACAGCTGCAAAGCCACGCAGAACAAGAACCGCAGGGTCTCCAACAACGTCTTCAAGACCTTCTGCCCCCAAGGCGCCTACGATCGGCGCCACGGCCCTCAAGATCGAACCCGAAGCGATGCCTATGGCAACACCGGCGCCATTGCCGGTTGAGGAATTGGTTATTCCTATTTCCGAGCGCGCGTCGATCATGGAATTGAACGAACGGACTTGCAAATGGCCGATTGGCGATCCAAGCACTGACGATTTCTATTTCTGCGGGCGCTCATCAGAGGGTGGCGTGCCCTATTGCCCGCACCACTGCAAAGTTGCCTATCAACCGATCAATGATCGCCGTCGTGAACGGCGTGTTGCGCGCGGATAATTCGATACCTCCTCCCATCGAACGACCGCGACAAACCGGTCCGTAACTCACGGGCCGGTTTTTCTTTCAGCGGTCTGGAGCCAGATCAGGAGAACAGAGGATCCGGGAGCGGAGCGCTCAGTCGATGTTCTCCAGATCGTCTTCAAGTTCAGCCATTTCCTCCCCGCCAGCCATCAGGTTCAAAACCTCTTCACGTGTTTTGTCACCGCGCGAGAATGTTGCTGCAACCTCTCCCTGTATAAGCACACAAAAATGATCACCCACCGCCATGGCGTGGCGGGCGTTATGCGTAATAAAAATGATGCCGACACCGTTGGCCCGTGCCTGACGCATCATTCGCAAGACAAATGATGCCTCTTTGACCCCCAGTGCCGACGTTGGCTCATCCAGGATCAAGACTTTCGCACCGAAATACATGGCACGTCCAATCGCCAGTACCTGTCTTTCCCCGCCAGACATTGTCCCGACAAGCTGATTGCCATCATTTACCCGTGTTATGCCAAACTTTCTGATTTGCTGGAGAGCAACTGCATTCGCCGTTTTGGTGTCTATCCGCTTGAGAGGCCCAAATCCCGTTGTCGGCTCCGCACCCAGAAAAAAATTTCTTCCAATGCTCATAAGCGGTATTGAACCCACATCCTGATGAACCGTCGCGATACCCGCGATCCGGGCTTCACGCGGGCTGGTAAATGTCGTCTGATTTCCTTCAAACAACATCATTCCGCTTGTGGGGAGGTGATAACCGGACAAGACCTTAATCAGCGTCGATTTGCCCGCGCCGTTATCGCCGAGCAGACAGAGGATCTTACCGCGCTCCAGAGCAACGGAGACTGAAGAAAGCGCTTCTGTTGAGCCGAACGTCTTGCTGACATTCCTCAGTTCCATGAGCGGTGTGGTCGACATGTTTCTCCCCTATCGCGATGACAATGCCAGGCGGCGCACATAGTTGTTTGCAAGAACGGCTGCACCCAGCAAGACACCCAGAAACAACTGGATCCAGTCCGTATTCCAGCCGGTGTAAAAAATCCCGGTTGAAATAACGCCGAAGAGTGCTGTTCCGAAAAAAATGCCCGTCACGCTGCCATATCCTCCTGTCAGGAGAATGCCTCCGATCACAACGACAATGGGCGCTTGAAACACATATCCCATGCCATAGGTCGAATTGCCCGAATTCCATTGAATTCCCTGAAGAACACCAACGAAGGCCGCCGCAAACCCGGTGGCGACAAAAAGCGTGATCTTGACTCTCTCGACCGGTACGCCAGCGCCCCGTGCCGCATTTACATTTCCGCCTGTGGCGAAGATCCAGTTGCCGAAGACGGATCGGGAAAGCACCCAAAAGCCGATCAGCGTGGCAATGCCCCACCAAAGAATGGAAATATTTGCTTGCCCGAGCCGCGCGGCAAAAACGAATTTCGCGCTGTCAGAGGCCACAATCGAACTGGATGTAACATTGGCAATCAATCGGGAAAGCCCCATTGTCGCGCCAATAACCACAAAATTGGTTGCCAGCGTTACGATGAAGGATGGAAGGTTGGTTTTGACAACCGCGAGCCCGTTTATTACCCCAATGGCGCATCCGGCGATCAGTGCCAACAGGATCATTGGCCAGATAGGCATACCGTAGTAATTTGTGCCGATTGCCACAATCATGGATGCAGCACCCACGGTTGATCCGATAGACAGGTCGAATTCACCGGCGATCATCAACAAGCCTACCGGGATCGCGACGATCCCCAGCTCCGCCGCAAGATTGAGCCATCCGGCAGTCCCGTTTACCGAAACGAACCCGGCATCCAACGTGAAGACCGCAAAGAAAAGATAAGTCAGAAAAAAAGCGGCAACTGCCCCAAATTCGGGGCGCCTAATGAGCGACATCATGAGATCAGGGTAACCTTGAAGATGAACACACAACGGGCCACCGGAGAAACCGGTCAACCCGCTGTGCGCAAGTCAGAGCACGAAAAGACACCTACTCACTATGTCTCAAGACGCGCCACGAATTCCAGGATGTTTCTTGTTCACATCCAGTGTGTGATCGACATTTTCCTTATCCACGACGAGTGGGCCGGTTTTTACGTGGCCGATGGGACTGAGACCGTAATTCAGATATTGATGCGCGATCTGGATTGACAAGAAACCCTGGAGATAGGGTTGCTGGTCCATTGCAAAAGCGAGGTCACCGGATTTTATCGCCTCAAGCGCCTCGTTGGACAGGTCCGCCGTGCCGACAATCACTTCACCCTTGCGTCCGACTTCTTCGACAGCACGCAGCGCACTCATCGCCGGAACAGCGTTGAGCGTATAAATGCCGTCAATCGTCGGATTTGCCTGCAATGTCCCCTTAATGGCCTGCGTCATGGCTTGCGGATTGGTGGCATCGCCGGTTCCGATGGTCTGATAGATGGTTTTCAGACCGGCTTTTTCCATGGCCGCCACATAGCCATTGCACCTCTCCTCAACGGTCGGATTGCCGGGCACCTGGTTGAAGCAGAGGCCTTCCGTTACCCCTGCCTTGGCCTGCAACTCGCCCGCTTTGTACCCCATCTGGAACGGGTCTTCGCCGATGAAGCCAATTGATCCGTTTTGCTCCCAGAGAGTTTGTCCCGAATTGTGAATAAGAACGGGGATCCCCTTTGCGGTGGCTTCCTTAATCAATGGATCCATGCCGTCGGGGAAAAACTCACCAACAAGCAGCATTCGAGGATTGCGGCTTATTGCCTGTTGCAGCAGCCGGGGATAATCGCTGGTCATATTCGCCGTATCCGTGACGGCGACATACTGATAGTCGAGGTTAAAAGTTTCGGATGCGTCATCAAATCCCTGCTTGACCGCGGCAAAAAACGGCCACGACAACGGGCCGCTTATCGCAATGATGGGACCATAATCGGCCGCTGCAACAGGTGCTGACAGACCCGCGGTTACGACACAAGCGCTCAATAGAGATTTCAGAACTCCCTTGAAATTCACCTACTTATCCTCCACCTGAAAATTTTAAGTACCACTATTCAGCCAACACCCCGGCGGCTTTCCCTGCCCCAATCAAGCATCAGTCGAACCATCTGTCAATAATTATTCATTATGAATTATTAATTGACGACGCTTGATTAGTTTTCTAGAAATGACCATGACAGAACCGGTCCGGAAATAAGAAAGAATGGAAAATGCGTTCAGTTTTGTGTTTCGGGGATTCCAACACTTATGGGCAGACCACGGCCAATCGGCCGGACGACAGATATGGTCCAGCAGTTCGCTGGCCCGGTGTCGTCAGACAAATCATCGGTGATCAGTGGCTGGTCATCGAGGAAGGCCTCAGTGGCCGAACAACAGTCGATGATGATCCCATTGAGGGTGCGGAAAAGAACGGGCGAACCTATCTTCGTCCCTGCGTCATGAGCCACAAACCGTTGGATCTGATCATCATCATGCTGGGAACAAATGATCTGAAAATTCGCTTCAACAAACCAGCATCGGAAATTGCCATGGGAGTGGGTGCGCTCATCCAGGATATAAAGGAACGCCCTATCGGAATTGACGGATCAATCCCGGAAATCATGATCGTCGCGCCGCCCCCTGTTTGTAAGGACCTGAAGGACTGGGCCCAGGTTTTTGACGGCGCCCATGAAAAATCTCATGCGCTTGCAGCTGAATACGAACGCATCGCCGATGCTCTTGAAGTGCATTTCTTCGATGCCGGCCAAGTCGTCAGTTCCAGTCCGGAAGACGGATTTCATCTGGACAAAAACTCCCACAAATTACTGGGGGAAGCGTTAGCGGAAGAAATTCTGGCGATTGGTTGGCCCTAACTGTTTTTTTATTCTGTACAATCGGCGTGCAGAGACCGGATGACTATGATCGCTCAACAGAAGCACAAGAGAAGTGAGGCAACCTTTTGCCGGACATGAGATTTGCACCGCCACCCAGCCTGCGCATTGCGGACAAAAGTGGTGGTCTCAATCAGATAAGCGTCCGTTCATTTAATGAGCGCCTAATCATGTCTCTGCTTTTGCAGAACAAAGGCATGTCACGACTGGAACTTGGCCGGGAAAGCGGGCTTTCTGCACAAACGATATCGGTGATCGTTCGCTCGTTGGAACAGGATGGGCTTGTCGTCCGGGGCGAAGCGCAGCGTGGACGTGTCGGCCCGCCAACAATTCCGATGTCATTGAACCCCGAAGGTGCCTTTTCCCTTGGGGTCAGCGTTGGTTCCCGAGCAACCGACATCGTGCTGATCGACTTTTTGGGAAAGGTTCGATTCCGGGAAGCTTTTTACTACGACACTCCTGCGCTTCAGGCGGTCAAAGCGTTTCTCGCGCAGACCGTCCCGGAAGTTGTCAATCGGCTGAAACCGAATTCACGCAATCGCATAATCGGCATGGGCGTGGCCCTCCCCTCAACAATTCAATCCTGGCCAAAGGTCGGCGGAGATAACGACTGGAAAGAGTTTGATTTCGAAACATTTCTGGCACCACTGACTGACTTACCGATATTCATACAGAATGACATTACGGCTGCAGCCAGCGCTGAAAGCCTGTTTGGAGAAGCCAAATCGCTGAACGATTATTTGTTTTTCTTCATTGGTGCCAGAACACATAACCGCCTGATCCTGAATCAGCGAATTTACGCGGGAAATGCCGGTCCGGAACTAAAACCAAATCTGCCCGGTGTCCTCACCCTTGAAAAAATGATCGGTGGCCAGGAGACAAAAACCTCTCAACTCTGGCGCTTTGAGGAAGACTGGTCGGCGTTTGGACAAACTGTCGATGAATGGACCACTGAGTGTCGGGATGCACTCTGCGTAGCGACATCGCAATTGTGCACGTTTATCGACGTTCGAACGGTCGTTGTCAGCGGAATTACGCCGCCCAGAATACAACGCTCGATCTGTGAGCAGCTTGAGGTAAATCTTCAGGGTATCGATGTTGTCGCTGCCAATGTCGGCCCGCTTGGCAAAGCCATTGGAGCGGCCAGCCTGCCGTTTATTTCACGCTTTATGGTACATGATGATGTTGAACACAGCGTGTGACCAGGCCATTCCTGTGAACTATATTTGGCCACTGAATTTCAACCCGATCGGGATTTATCACAGCGGTCCAATTATTCAATCCGGTGAGCAGCGCGGCAGTTCCTCAAGCGTTTGCAACAAACTGATCGTTAAATGCGTAGCCTGCCCCCCTGACGGTCCGGATAGGATCCTTACCGAAACCTTTGTTGAGTGCCTTGCGCAATCGACCGACATGAACATCAACGGTGCGCTCATCCACATACACATCATGGCCCCACACGCCATCAAGCAACTGCTCGCGCGAAAACACGCGACCAGGTGCTTGCATGAGATACTCGAGCAATCGGAATTCGGTCGGACCCAGATGAATTTCACGACCTGAACGTCGCACCCGATGTGTCTCCCGGTCCAACTCAATATCGCCTGAGCGCAATTGCGAGGAAACCACTTCGGGTTTCGCACGGCGTAATATGGCCCTGACACGCGCCATCAACTCGGGAATGGAGAAGGGTTTCACGACATAATCGTCCGCGCCGGTTGCAAGGCCGCGAATGCGCTCGGCTTCTTCACCGCGAGCAGTCAGCATAATGATGGGAATACGCTCCGTTTCGCCCCGAGCCCGCAACCGTCGGCAGAGTTCAATGCCCGACAATCCCGGCAGCATCCAATCAAGCAGCAGCAAATCGGGTTGGCTTTCCCGCAGACGAATCTCTGCCTCATCGCCGCGGGAACAACTCTCAACCGCATATCCCTCAGCCTCAAGATTGTACCTCAGCAACAAGCTCAAGGGCTCTTCATCTTCGACAATAAGGACTTTAGGCATTCCATATTCTCCAGCTCGCAAAGTATCGCCCGCTCAGAGCCACATCATCACGACATTTCAGCACTCAAGCACCATTTTCAATGGCCGACAATTCATCGGACTTTGGACGATCGGAGCCGGGCATTTCCCCCCGCTCCATGTAGTAGACGTTCTCAGCAATATTGGTGGCATGGTCACCGATACGCTCAATGTTCTTGGCACAGAACAGAAGATGAGCACACATTGATATCTGACGCGGATCTTCCATCATGTAAGTCAGAAGCTCCCGGAAAAGAGAGGTGTACAACGCATCGATCTCTTCATCTCGCTCCCGCACCAGATTGGCCATCTCTTCATCGCGTTGCGCATAGGCATCGAGCACATTCTTGAGCTGCATCTGTGCCATTTCCGAAAGGTGCTCAACGCCGAGAGTCAGTTTCTTGGACTGCACGCTATCGCTGATGATAATGACTCGCTTGGCGATGTTTTTTGCCAAATCGCCAACCCGTTCCAGATCATTGGAAATGCGCAGCGCCGCTACGATGTCACGCAAGTCGCCGGCAACCGGCTGGCGGCGCGCAATAAGAAGAATTGCTTGCTCTTCCAGATCCGTCTGCATTTTGTCGATACGGGCGTCCTTGGCGATAACCTCATTGGCTTTGTCCGCATCAAGACGCGTCAATGTCAGAACGGCTTCGCTGACGATTTCCTCGGCCAGACCGCCCATCTCTGTGATCTGCCCAGCCAGAGCCGTAAGCTCTTCGTCGTAGGCCTTGACGATATGTTCGTTCATTATTGGTCTCCTTTTCCAGATCAGATAAGGCGTCAAAACCACCTTTACTGACCTGTAACCGTCTTCAAACCACTGCGGTGACGTCGGATCCGATTGAGACGAACTGTCCCCGGCGGTAGAGGGTAAAACACGGCAGATTATCCGAAACGCCCAGTGATATAGTCCTGTGTCCGCTTGTCTTTGGGGTTGGTAAACATATCGTCTGTCGTTCCTTCTTCCACCAGTTTCCCCAGATGAAAAAACGCCGTGCGCTGACTGACGCGGGCAGCCTGCTGCATTGAATGCGTCACGATTACAATTGTGTAATTTTCGCGCAGATCATCGATCAATTCTTCCACCTTCGCCGTCGCGATCGGATCCAGCGCCGAGCAGGGTTCATCCATCAGAATAACTTCCGGACTGACCGCAATTGCCCGTGCAATACACAAACGCTGCTGTTGTCCGCCTGAGAGTCCGGTACCAGGCGCATCCAGCCGGTCCTTTACTTCCTCAAACAATCCTGCTTTCTGCAGGGAACCGGCGACAATTTCCTCCAGATCGTCCTTCGATCCAGCCAGGCCATGAATGCGCGGCCCATAAGCTACGTTTTCAAAGATGGACTTTGGAAATGGGTTCGGCTTTTGAAACACCATGCCGACCCGGGCGCGCAATTCAACAACATCGATTTTGGGATCGTAAATATCGTCCGCGTCAAGCCGAATATCGCCTTCCACCCGGCAAATATCAATCGTATCGTTCATCCTGTTAAGGCAGCGCAGAAATGTCGACTTGCCGCAACCCGAAGGACCGATCAGGGCGGTAACGTGCCGCTCCCGAACATCCAGATTAACTTCGAACAGAGCCTGTTTAGGACCATAGAAAACGTCGACATCGCTGCCGCGCATTTTGACCGAGACGCCTTCTTCGGTCTGCATCGCTGCACTATTGTTCGGCAGATCAGTGCCTTCACTCTCTATGGCTTCTTGAACTGACATTCGTCGAACTCCTGAGAATTGTCTTACCAGCGGCGCTCAAAGCGCTTACGCAGGATTATTGCGATCGCGTTCATGGCGATTAGAAATCCAAGAAGAACCATGATCGCAGCCGATGTTTTTTGTTGGAATGCAGGCTCCGGGAAGTCTGCCCACATATAGATCTGAACCGGTAGGACCGTGGCAGGATCGAGCGGCCCGCCCGGAATGTCCACGATAAAGGCAACCATACCGATCATCAGCAGCGGCGCTGTTTCACCCAAAGCCTGGGCCATGCCGATAATTGTTCCGGTCAATATTCCCGGCATAGCCAACGGCAAGACATGATGAAACACAGCCTGCAGCTTGGATGCTCCGATGCCCAGTGCCGCCTCGCGAATTGAAGGAGGAACGGCCTTGAGGGCAGCCCGGGATGCAATAATAATCGTCGGCAGCGTCATCAACGTCAGAACCATACCGCCGACAAGCGGAGCTGAGCGTGGTAAACCGAAAAGATTGAGGAATACCGCCAGGCCGAGCAGTCCGAAGACAATCGAGGGGACAGCGGCCAGATTGTTGATATTGACCTCTATCAGCATCGTCAATCGATTCTTGGGCGCAAACTCCTCCAGATAAATAGCCGCGGCGACACCAATCGGAAAAGCCAACAGTAATGTAACGATCATTGTGAACAACGAACCCACAACAGCGCCCCAGATCCCAGCCATTTCCGGCTCGCGACTGGCGCCTGACGTGAAGAAAATGCTGTTGATCTGATTTGAGACCAGCCCTTTTTCAGTCAAATAGTCCGTCCACGCGATTTCCTTGTCGGAAAATTTGCGGGAACCTTCCGGGACAGTGAGTTGCTCGATCCACCACGAACCAGCCGCAGCTTGCGCATTCGTCTCAAGTGGGACGTAGACTTCACCCTCCGCGCCGTTTGCATCGACCTTGTTGATCTTGACCACCCCCCCATTGATGTGGAGCAGATACGAAGGCAGTGTGGTGGTCAGCGCTTCCTGTTGGCTGGCATCTTCGGCACGTATTTCGAGGGACTGTGCATCCGCTGACAGACTTTCAATTTGACCGGTTATTGTCGCCTTGGAGGCCGTCAGACTTTCAAGCGTCGCTTCAAGTCTTGGTCGATCTGCATCGGAAGCGCTTTTAATCCGCTCTGCTACAGTTTCCAGTCTCTGCTCGATGGATTGAAGACTGCGGTTTTTTCCTTCAACTTCGTTGCGCACTGCGGCGGCATTTGCCGCAAGTTCCTGCTTCACTTCTTCCAGAATTTCCTGAAAGTCGCTCGCAGTTGACAGGATCTTTACGGACCCTTCAGTGCCTTCCAGCGAAGCACTACCCGTCCCTTTGCGGGTTTCCTTGGCGGTAATCAGACCCTTTACATAGAGATCAGCAAAATCGGAAAGCGGAATGGAGGCCGACTTTGTATTCGTAATCATCGACGGATCATCAATGACTTCTCTGCGAAGCAGTACGTTAGACCCACTGGATACAAGACCGTATAGAACCCGGCGATTGCGGCGATCACTCGCAAAAGGCAACTCCTGTTTCAGACCATCGCGGATCAATTTGTTATAGTCTGAGGCACCGGGATCCACAGGATCCACTGAGGTCAGATTGATGGGCACAGAGAGGTAGTTATAGGTGAAGGCCGGCAGGCCCTTCCCGATAATCGTGCTCAGGAGCAGCACCAGAAATCCTGCGGCGGCCACAATGGCTGCCAGTCCGTAAAACTTGAACCGGCGCTCAGATGCGTAGCGTTTTGCAAGCCGCCTGCGTGCTGCATCGGATGTGTGAACGCTGTCGACAGATTGGACCGAAGGCGACTGGAGCATATCAGTCATACTGTTCCCTATATTTATGCACAACGCGCAGAGCGACGATGTTCAGGGCAAGCGTTACGCAGAAGAGCAACAAACCAAGGGCAAATGCTGCAAGCGTCTTGGCACTGTCAAATTCCTGGTCGCCAACCAGCAAAGTGACAATCTGCACAGTCACTGTGGTCACCGCTTCCAGTGGATTGATCGTCATGTTGGCAGCAAGACCTGCGGCCATCACCACAATCATTGTCTCGCCAATGGCGCGTGAGATGGCCAGGATCAGAGCCGATACAATGCCCGGCAGAGCGGCAGGCAGCACCACATTCCGAATCGTCTCGGATTTCGTTGCACCAAGCCCCGCGGAGCCATCGCGCAACGATTGAGGCACCGAATTGATCACATCGTCGGAGAGTGAAGAGACAAAGGGAATGATCATGATGCCCATGACAATACCGGCGGCAAGCGCGGATTCGGAGGACACGGTCAGTCCGATCGCTTCCCCTGTTCCTCGAAAGAACGGGGCAACAGTCAGGGCGGCAAAAAATCCGTAAACCACAGTCGGAATTCCGGCCAGAATTTCCAGCATCGGTTTGGCGACCGAGCGAACGGCACCACTGGCATAGTCGGAAAGATAAATCGCCGCCAGCAGCCCTATCGGCGCAGCAACGAATATGGCGATAGCTGTGATGACCAATGTTCCGACCAACAGAGGAATGGCGCCGAACACCTCAGAATTGGTCTCCGATGCGGCGGCTCCAGCGCCTTCAAATGCACTCTGCGGGCTCCAGTGCAGACCAAAGACGAAATCGAAAAACGGTACCTTTCTGAAGAACATCAAGCTCTCGAAAACGAGCGAAATGACGATCCCGATGGTCGTCAGAATTGCGACAACCGAACAGAGCGTCAGCGCGACCATAACTGTGCGCTCGACAAAATGACGGGCCCGTTTGGCTTGAGAGATCTGTTGGAAGCCGCGATAAAAACCTCCGGCAATCAGGATAGCAATCAAAACTGACAGCAGGACCGCGCTTGTCTGGAAAAGCGATTTATAGGTTTCCGCTGCGGCGGCTTTGGCATCGCTGGAGAACCCCACAATACCGCCAAAAGCAAGTGCCTTGGAGTCGCGCAGAAAAGCTTCGACCTGCGGCTTACCCATACCCGCCAACACATCAGCATTGTCCGCGACCACCAAGCGATCCATGACCTGAGGCGAAAACATGGTCCATGCAAGGAGAAGAATAAACGCCGGCAATGCCGACATAATAGCAAGATAGCCGCCATGAAAAGGCGGGCGCGAGTGCAGAGAAGAAACATGGTCCCCTGCCACCTGCCTCGCCCGGACCCGGCCGAAATAATAGGCTGCAACAGCAACGGCCAGAATTATCAAAAAAAATGTCCAGAACATCGTGCCGACCGAGCCCATGCAAATTGTCAGCGGGTATTACACTACCCGAATTGAAAACAGCCGGCTCAACAGGTGAGCCGGCTGTAAGGCATGGCCTTACATGCTGAGTGGTGTCATAGCTTTCGCAGAGTCACCGATTTCCTTGCGTGTTTCTGCTGGAAGCGGGATCAAACCCTTGTCAGTAAGATACCCTTCATCG
This sequence comes from Stappiaceae bacterium, assembly GCA_039976075.1. Taxonomy (GTDB): domain Bacteria; phylum Pseudomonadota; class Alphaproteobacteria; order Rhizobiales; family Stappiaceae; genus JBDWFY01. Next base: position 317,636 of record JBDWFY010000009.1, on the reverse strand, counting down.
CCCCACGAACCCTCATCAGTGAATTCAGCAACATAACCCTCAAGACCGGGAATGACACCGACATGCTCTTTCTTCACATAGAAGAAAAGAGATCGGGAAACAGGGTAGTCACCAGCAGCGATTGCTTCGAACTCAGGAGCTGTTCCATCAACTGCCGCACCTTTGATCTTGTCAGCGTTCTGATCCAAGAAAGAGAACCCAAAGATGCCCACAGCGTTAGGATTGGCTTCAAGCTTCTGAACAATCAAGTTGTCGTTTTCACCAGCTTCAATGTAAGCGCCGTCTTCACGCACTGAGTGGCATTTTTTCTTGGCAAGACCAAGATCTTTGGCGCCGTCGACTTTCTTGCAACCACCTTCCATGGCGATTTCAGAAAACGCATCACGCGTCCCGGAAGTCGGGGGAGGACCCAGAACTTCGATTTTTGCATCCGGAAGAGAAGGATCGATATCGGACCACTTCTGGTAGGGATTGGCAACCAACTTGCCATCGACAGGAACTTCCTTGGCCAGTGCGAGGAAAATCTGCGGCAAAGTAAGTTTTAGATCAGCACCGGCCTTGGCATTCGCCAGCACGATACCGTCAAAACCAACTTTAACTTCAACCGGTGTGACACCATTTGCCGTGCAGGTTTCGAATTCACTTTCCTTGATGCGACGCGATGCGTTGGTCACATCAGGTGTGTTCTCACCAACGCCGGCACAGAACAGCTTCATGCCACCACCGGAACCGGTTGATTCAACAACAGGTGTTTTGAAATCGGATTTCTGACCGAACTGCTCAGCAACTGCTGTCGAAAATGGAAAAACCGTTGACGAACCAACGATCTGGATCTGATCACGCGCCTGGGCTGAGCCGGCTGTCATGATGCCGGCTGCAACGAAAGCAGCAGAACTTACGAGTGTCTTGAAATTCACCTGACGTCTCCCTTGGGTGTTCAGGTTTGAGTGAACCACCTCACGAGCTCAGCCCGCGAGAACACCGCCAAATTATCTAATGGCCATGATGGTTCTATGACACTTATGTAACAGTTTTATTACAAAACAAGTATCTGATATTATTGTAATTTATTGATTTAACTGCGCGGTCGCCGCACTGTCTATAACGTTTATATTTACAGTGAACAGCGCGCCCTCACCTGACTCGCTTTCGATTGTAAGACGTGCCCGGTGTCGATTGAGAATGTGTTTTACAATTGCCAGCCCCAGACCGGTGCCCTGCAGTTCGTGGCTGGTCGCAACATCAGCGCGATAGAATCGTTCTGTTAAACGCGGTAGATGCTCGGATGCAATCCCTGGTCCAAAGTCACGCACTCCAATCGACCACTGAGCTTGTCCGGCATCGCCCGTGCTCGGGTTCAATGACAGCACCACTTTGCCGCCGTCTGAGCCATATTTCACAGCATTTTCCGTTAGATTCTCGATCACCTGGACCAGTTCATCACGATCGCCATTTGCAAGCGCCTGTTTCTGTTCGTAATCGCATAGGATTTTCACTTTGTATTCAGCAGCCAGCGGCGCCAACGCGTCTCGCACATGACAAATACATTCAACCAGATCTGCTTGCTCGTCCGGACCAATTTGGGACTTGAGTTCGATACGCGACAGGGAAAGCAGATCATTGATCAGGCGCGCCATCCGATTCGCCTGTTCAAGCATAATTCCAAGGAACCGTTCCCGGGCGACTTCATCGGACTTGGCCGGTCCCTGCAATGTTTCGATGAAACCGGTTAGCGAGGCAAGCGGCGTGCGCAATTCATGACTTGCATTGGCGACGAAATCCGCCCGCATTCTCTCCAGTCGCCGCTGTTCAGAGAAATCCTGAACTGAGATTAGGATCAGATCAGGATGCAACCATTGAGGTGAATTACGGGATTTTGACATCAGTACCGGAGAGACATGTGCTTCCAGCCAAACCTCTGCGGGTGTCTTTTCCGACCAGTTGATTCTTTCCGCAGCCCCACCTTCACTCACGCGCTCAAGCGCTTCATGCAGCGAAGGCGCCCGTAAGCGAAATGAAAGCGGATCTCCCGGTTGGATGACACTATAGTCAGCCGCAGCGACCTTGTTGATATAGCGAACCACTCCTCGTCGATCGACCAGAAAACAGGCATTGGGCATAGAATCCAGCGTGACCTTCATACCCGCATCGGGCCAGATCGCAGATTGCGTGCGGCGCTCTGCCAGCGCCGCCACACGCTTCTGACGCCGAGTTCCAATCCCGATAAGCACAACGATCGCTGCAATCAGAAGCGCACCAACTGCCAGCGGAACCTGCCAGTAGTAAACTCCCGCCACAGAGAACAGACTGACACAGCCGATTATCCAGCGCCCCTCCAACAAGCGCGTAACGATACTTGGAGGACTAAGCCGGGCTACGGAATGGGGTTCCGACATCTGGTTTTCAACTTTCGTCTTTCTTTACAGTCCAGGACGACACAGCCGACTCAGGACCCTTAACGTTTATTTCGTCGGATGAGAACTTTGCCATTCCTGCACCGCCGCATAAGATACCGCTAAGTTCAATAGTGCAGCACAACGAATCGACTGTGTTTGCACGCCCCTACAGAGTTTTTATGACACAGAGACGACGGAGCGACCATGAAGCGCAATAGAAGTGGCGATCAGGAATTGGACCGGAACGAAGACAAAGCCAACAACAGCGCCCATTCGTCTGACTTCGACCTGAACAATCCGGAATTACCAGCCAATTTCAAGGAGCGCGCCTTTACTTCCGGCCAGTATCCATATGAATCATCGATGAAGTCCAAGGACTATGAGCCTGAGTTACGGACCCTGCAGATCGAACTGGTCAAGCTCCAGCGTTTCGTTCGTGATGAGGGTCGTCGCATCGTTGTCGTGCTGGAAGGACGGGACGCAGCCGGCAAAGGCGGCACGATCAACGCCATTCGGGAGAACATGAATCCGCGATATACGCGCGTTGAAGCGCTTGCCAAACCAACAGAACATGAGCGCGGCCAATGGTATTTTCAGCGATATATTAATCGGCTGCCCACGGCGGGCGAAATCGTTCTGTTTGATCGCTCCTGGTATAACCGCGGTGTCGTGGAACCGGTGATGGGATTTTGCACCAAGGAGCAGACTGAGGAATTCCTGGTTGAAGCGCCCCGTTTTGAAAGCATGCTGGTCAATGACGGCGTTATCCTTGTGAAATTCTGGCTCAACGTCGGACGGGAAATGCAACTCAAACGCTTTCACGATCGCCGTCATGACCCTCTTAAAGTCTGGAAACTTTCACCAGTCGATCTGAAGGCGCTGGGCATGTGGGACGAGTATACAAACGCACGTGACCGCATGATTGAAATGACGCATACGGATTTCAGTCCCTGGACAATCATCCGCTCAAATGACAAAAAGCGCCTGAGGATCAACGCCATCCGGCACGTCCTGAAACTCTTCGACTATCCGGATAAAGATCGCGCTGCCATTGGTGAAGTTGACAATCAGATCGTCGGCCAAGGATCAGGATTTTTGCTTTCCGGAGAAGAATAAAAAAGGCGCTGCAAACACGGCAGCGCCTTTCGTAACTCAGATGCAGTAGATTTTACTTGCAAATCGCAGGAGGATTGTCGGATACGCCGGCACAAATGCGATCTTTCGTGGCCCAACCGACATCAACGGTCCGGTCCAGATTAGTGGCATCAATGCGATCAACCGGTAACAGAACCGAATCCAGTTCTACGCCCTGCGGACCTTTGTCGAACTTTGTCGCTTCATCCACCTTTTTGTTGTCCGCCAACAGCAATGCAATTTCTGCTGCTTTTTCACCCAGTGCAAAAGCGTTCTTCCATATGGTGAACGTCTGCTGCCCGCGAGCGATCCTGTTCAATGCTCCTGGTGCCCCATCCTGCCCGGAAATCGGGATATCGAGCCCCTGCTCTTCCAAAGCTTTGGAGACACCGCTGGCCATACCGTCATTCATCACCATGACGGCCTGAACATCGTTGTTATTTGCGGTCAATATCTGCTCTATCGTGTCTTTTGCCGCTTCGGGGCGCCAGCCATCGATAAATTGCTCGCCCACGACGGTAATGTCGCTGGAATCGTATTTGGGTTGCATCACCTCGGTGTAGGCACCAAACATCTGGTGAGTATTGGGATCACCATCATCACCTTTGATAATCGCGTACTTTCCTTTTGGCGCCACTTCAAGCATGCCATTGGCAAGCTCCTGCCCCACTGATCGGGCATCGAAGGAAACATAGAAGACGCCGGGACGTTCGATAATCTGATCATAAGCGACGACAGGAATGCCTTCGGCCAATGCCTGATCGACGACGGGTCCCACGGCATCAGCAACGCCTGACATGATGATCAGGACATTTGCACCCCGGGTAATCAGGTTTTCAATGTCAGCGACTGACTTTTCCGCGGAAAAATTCGCATCGGCGGAAATATATTTTGCACCGGCTTTTTCAAGTACTGACTTTATTCCGGCTTCGTCAATTTTCCAGCGTTCATCTGCAAACTTGAACCAACTGACGCCAACAATCGTCTCTGCGGACGGAGCGCCAATGACCCCCAGGCTAATGGCAGCAGCCAGCAATGCTTGTCTCAACATGTTGCTTCCTCCCCGTTTACTTAAGACCCCGACTCCGTCGGAAGATCTTGTTACGATGAGAAAATCATACACATTTTGCAATCGGTTGCAAATGTGCATTGACTCGGCGGAATATTTGCTTTGCAATTGCAGGATATTCACTGGCAATTGCTTGGGAGGGCGCTTGAATGGCAGCGGAGCAAAACTTCTTCGACAAATTGCGAAAATATGCGCAGGTCATGGATCTCGACACCCGACTTCTGTCGATGATCGGGGCGCTGCTTGCCATCTGGATATTCTTCGATATCGCCTCCGGCGGCATATTCCTGTCTCCACGAAACCTCTGGAACCTGTCGGTTCAAGCCAGTGTGACGGCCCTCATTGCCACCGGAATGGTGTTCATTATCGTGTCGCGCAACATCGATCTTTCGGTGGGATCTCTCCTCGCATTTCTGGGGATTTTTGGCGGATTTCTGCAAACGGAAATTCTTCCCCTGGAAGGCGCCAACAGCTGGTGGGTCTCAATCCTGGCCATGATTGCCGCCGGCGCTGTGCTTGGCGGGTTTCAGGGCTGGATCATCGCGCGGTTTGCCATTCCCGCATTTGTCGTGACACTTGGCGGCCTGATGTTTTGGCGCGGCGCGGGGTGGCTCTTCACCCGCGGGCGCACCATCACGCCGCTTGATACGACTTACAGCATCTTTGGCGGTGGCTCGATTGGCGAAATGTGGAGCTGGATATTTGGTCTGGTCGGCTTCGTACTGCTTGGAATTCTGACATTTTGGAAACGCAAGAGCCGACAGGCCCTTGGATTTCACGTAAAACCGCTGAATATTGAGACACTGATGCTGGTGTTCTGGGGCGCTCTGATCGCATTGTTCATCTGGACAATGAACTCCTACAATTTCCCGAGATCAGAAGATGGCCGAGGCATTCCCATTCCGGTTCTCATTCTTATCATCGTATCGTGCGTGATGATTTATGTTGCCTCGATGACTCGCCTGGGCCGCTATATTTATGGGTATGGCGGTAATCCGGAGGCAGCGGAACTGGCTGGTGTCAACACGATCCGGGTGGTGATGATCAGCTTCGCCATTATCGGGGCGCTGACGGCTATCGGCGCTGTTATCTCAACGGCACGGCTCAATGCCGCTCCGCTGTCTATTGGCAATCTGCTCGAGTTGCAGGTCATTGCCGCTGCCGTCATTGGCGGAACATCGTTGGCTGGCGGGACCGGCACCATCGTGGGAGCGCTCATTGGCGCTGTTCTGATGCAAAGCCTTCAAAACGGTATGGTTCTGCTGGGAGTTGAGAGTTCGCCACAGCAAATGATCATCGCCGGCGTGCTGATTTTTGCCGTGTGGTTTGACGTTGTTTATCAAAAGCGCAAGCGCTGAGGGGTTGGGAGGACCGATCATGACCGACGTAAAACCTGTCGTGGAGATGAACGGCATCAACAAGCGGTTTGGCGGCATTCACGCCGTCGAAGATATGAATATTGAACTTTACCCCGGCGAAGTTTTGGGGCTTCTGGGCCATAATGGTGCCGGTAAATCTACTCTGATCAAAATGCTGTCCGGAGCCTACCCGCTTGATACCGGTGAAATCCGCATCAATGGTGAAAAGGTAAGCATACAGACGCCGCGTGACGCCAAGGCGTTCGGCATCGAAACGATCTACCAGACTTTGGCGCTGGCGGACAATTTGCCGACCCCTGCGAACATTTTTTTCGGCCGCGAAATGATCACTCCCTGGGGCGCACTCGACGAGGCAGGCATGGAGCACGCTGCGATCCAGGTCATGAAGCGATTGAACCCCCAGTTTGCCAAGTTTCATGATCCGGTCAGCAACCTTTCAGGAGGTCAACGTCAGTCGGTCGCCATTGCCCGCTGCCTGCAATTCAACGCTCGCATCCTGATTATGGATGAACCAACAGCCGCTCTTGGCCCACATGAAACACAGATGGTTTCCGACCTGATCGTCAATCTGAAAAAAGAAGGCATCGCGATTATCATGATTTCCCATGACCTTCATGATGTGTTCGACCTTTCCGACCGCGTATGTGTCATGAAGAACGGGCGACATGTCTGGACAGGAAATGTGGCTGATACAGACAAGGATGAAGTCTTGCAGATGATCATCCTGGGCAAACTGCCAAATGGGGAATATGCCCCCGGCATTCTGCCCGACGGTGTAAACTGACTGCTGTCGCGTTCTCTTTCCCGTAAATGCCGGCGCCGGGAAACAGCGTCAGTGGGATCTTTTCCGTGCAGCCTGCTCGTTCAGCGCCTGAAGAAACCTGTCAGTCGACCACGATTCGTCAAGAGCCCGCCGCATCAATTCCTGCTGACTTTCCGGCGCCATTCCGCTCAAAGGTGAATCAATATCCAGATTGGCGGGGAACGGATAACCTTCCGCGCAAGCGGCAATCACATTCTCAATTGCCGAGGGCCCAAGTTTGCCTGTGGCGGCAAGGGTCGACAATGCCGGGTAAAGCGCCGCGCTCATCCGAGTTCGGTCGAGGATTTCAATCGAGCGCCCATAGCCGGAACCGATCTGCATAAGATTGGCAAAACGGTCGATATTGGAAGAAACATTTTCACCAGCAGCATGAAAAACGGCCGGATTGAAAAACAGGGCATCGCCTTTTTCCAGCGGCAGTTGAACGTAGTTGTCCTCGAAGTACGCCCTGAACTCTGGAAGAAGCGTCGCGAAGAAACCCGGCTTATACGTCTGGGAATATGGAAGAAGTTTTGTCGGTCCGGACTCTATTGGCATATCGCAATGGGCAACAGCACCCTGCAAGGTCAAGGCAGACGTCAATGCGTGAATGTGTGCCGGATATTGCACCAATTCTTCAATTTTCTGAAAGCCCATATGGTAGTCGCGATGACATGTCTGGGCCTTTCCACCTGGTCTCACTACGTTAACTTGGGTCGTGATCTGGTAGTACGGGCCCAGCCAGGAACGACTGATCACCGGTATGATCTCGTTGGCATTGTAGTACGCAAACAATTCCGGGCTTGCCATGCAGAGCTTCTCATGAGCGTTCCAGACCCGGCTGTTCGCTCCCGCTGGCGCAAAATGGTCGCCGGACCCGGCTGACATTTGCTCTTCCCTGGCAATGATTGCGTTCAACACTTCCGTGACTGCATCGACACTACCGGTATCTTCATAAGCACCCTTGAATACGACGATGCCAGCGCCTTTTTCAAACACGTGCTGCCATTCAGCCATATAGGCCTTCAACTCTGCGGGGTTTTGCAGGGTGGCCCGAACCAGCCTGGCATCATAGAGCGGAATATTTGCTGCTATCTCGACCGCTAGCGGCACATCATCACGTCGGGTTTCGACTTCGACTTGAGCAGCGAATTCCTCAAGCGAACAGGAGTCTGCATCAAGCCAGACGTCGTTTCTAGAATTCAAATCCTGAACCATATTTTTGCATCCCGTGCGCTGGGGCCGACAGATCGCCGGATTGGTGTTCCAATATACAAAACCCTGAAATGCCAAAGGTCAATTGTTCGGCTTCATTTCATCGGCAAGCGACATAAAGGCTGCAATAACGCGTCGTCTATGTTGGCTTTTCAGACAAAAGACATCTTCGGTAAATGTCTGCGAAAGTTCATCAACCTGCAAGCGGCTGACATCGTCATGACGGGAACTTGCACCCTCGAACATAAAACCAATGCCGATACCCGCCCGCACCGCTTCGTAGACCGCCTCTCTGGTGTCCAGCGTCAGAACCGGTTTGATGGAAATCCCATGTTCCTGAAGCTTATCGTCGACGGTTTTCTGTGTCAGCGACTGATGCGTTCGAAAAATTACCGGCCGCTCTGAGAGATCTCTCAACGAGCACCGTTGGGTCCCGGCGATATCACAGGTCGATGGAACAAGCGCTGCTATTTTATGGGTAAAAAACGGCAAGCCGACATAATCTTCATTGCTGGGTGCCTTGGTCAGGATCGCGACATCGGCTTCTCGATCCCACAATGCCTGCATGCCTTGTTGCCAGTTTCGAAAAGAAACACTTATTTCAATGTTGGGATAGCGTTGACGAAAAGCCGCAACCAGCTTCATTGCCGGTAGTGGGGATCCTGTCACGATACGAATTTCACCGCGATCAAGCCGACCAAACGAAAGCAGAATTTCTTCAGCTTCTGCTTCAACATCCTGGACTTGCTGGGTCGTCTGAAAAAACAGCCGAGCCAGTTCGGTCAAAACAATTTTTTGTCCCGTCCGTTCGAACAGGCTCACACCGTAGCTGTCTTCCAACCCTTTTATTTGCGCTGTGATCGCAGGTTGAGAGACACCCAACCGCTTTGCGGCAGCAGTAAAACTGCCTTCTCTCACGACGGCATTAAATGCCCTGATTTGTGCGTAGGTTAAAGACATTACTCATCGCTTATATTATCGTTTGTTACTAGCCTATAATCTGAAATTATCGATTGCGAGCTTTTTCTACGCAGTTTCAATGGGCGAACGCGCAAAATGTTTTGGATGATCGTCCTGATAGCGGTCAGATCCGAGACTTAGCCGGTACCGCAACAAGTCGGAAGCATACATTTGTACGCAAGGGGGAAATTGAAGACAATGAATGGCAGCTTTTCACCGATTGCCGGAATCTCGGTACCAAAAAACAACGTCGTTCCGCGCGCAAATGGTTTGGTTCGGATGCACATAGTTTCACTTTCAGGAAAAGTTCTCAATCTGCCTCATTTTCTTACCTCCTTTGATAGGAAAATAAGTTTTGGTCACAGTCGATGAAGCCGCGTAACATTCGAGTCAACCAGACGGTATCGGGAGAAAACCATGAGCGCGCTTGTATTTGACAAGGAATTTGATGCCGCTCACGGGCATTGCGTCCGCATCAGCAACATGGTTCGGAGAATCACCGCTGAAAATTCCGGGCCATTCACATTCAAGGGTACCAACACCTACCTTGTCGGACATCAGTCAGTCGCGATCATTGATCCCGGCCCGGAGGATTCCGATCACATTTCCCATATTATCTCTGCCGTCGGTGACGGCGCGATAAGCCATATCGTTGTAACCCACACGCACATGGACCATTCGCCGGGCGCGCGCCTGTTGCAGGAGAGAACCGGTGCACCCATTATTGGCGCCGATGTCCATCGCCCTGCCCGACCGCTGCAACCGAATGAAGTCAATCCGTTGGATGCGAGTTCCGATTCCAGGCACCATCCGGATAGTGTGCTAAGCGACGGCGAAATCGTATTTGGAGATGACTGGACGCTGGAAACTGTTTCGACGCCTGGTCATACTGCCAATCATCTCGCCTTCGCGCTCAAGGAAGAAAGCACCCTTTTTAGCGGGGATCACGTCATGGGGTGGTCAACGTCAATCGTCGCGCCGCCGGATGGCTCCATGACCGAGTACATGGCGTCACTTGAAAAACTACGTTCACGGGCCGAACGTCGCTACCTGCCCGGTCATGGCGGGGTACTTGATACGCCCAAGCCATATCTTGAAGGGCTCATTGCGCACAGAAGGGATCGGGAAAGATCTATCCTGGAACAATTGACAGCTGGCGTAAATGAGATCTCCGCCATTGTGCGCATACTCTACCGCGACACGCCTGAACACCTCCACGCCGCGGCGGCACTGTCCGTCTTGGCGCACATGGAGGATCTCGTAAACCGTGGTCTTGTGCAGACACCTGATAAAGTTGAACTGGGCGGGACGTTTCAAATGGCCAAAACACCCGGCCCTCTCTGAAGAGACGCCAAATTTGTGAAAAAATGCGAGACTGACGACCGGCGTGGACGGGGCACCGGTGAAATACCGGTCCCGACCCGGACAAGGTCAGCTCGTTGGCCGAGTTAACGGAATTGGAATGAAATCTTCTTCTCGTTCGATTTCCTCATCCGTGCTCTCCAGAATGGGCAAATCCTCGGATTCTTCATACGTTATGTCAATCTTGCGAACCTTGGCGTCAAGACCCGAATAAAACTGCAAAATGCGCCGCGCATTTGCCCCCAGATCATACTGTCCGTAGCGAGATCTCGACCGGATATCAAGCCGAGCTCCTCCCGGATAGGGGCGCAGACGCACAGAAACATCATCTGCAAATCCGAATATCAACGTGTGGGCTATCGCCTGAAATTTGGTCGGCTCGTCCGCCAGATCAGCCGGCTCATTCAGGACCAGGTTCCACCCCAGTTCCTCAACAGTCAGAATCGCCAGGCTATGCATGTCAGCCGTCGATAGTGGATAAATACGAGGCTGAATTGCAGGATAGGCCTCAAGCTGCGCGTCTTCGAGCTTCGCTTCCGGGGCAGGCACCAGCCGATCAGAAATCACAATTGCCGGCGGGTCGGCATAATTTGTAACCACGTCGGATAGCGGCGGGTATCGCATCGCACCTGCAACGGCCAATCCGGCCGGCAACAGCACCAGTCCCGCCATGACAAGACCCGATACCGCGGACCACCCACCTCGCATCCCTTTGTTCCAGATTTCAATGAAGGCAACCAACGCTGCCAGAACACCGAATGCGCCAAAAAGCGTAACAGCAATCAGAACAAAGATGAGGCTCGTGGTGTCAATCAGGCCTAATCGATGAAACAGCACACCAACGATCAAAACCGGAATGCTTAACATACCTACGGATCGACTGGCTTCAGCGAGCCGCGACTGGCGTGTTGGCAATCGGGTATACATCGGTTCTGTCTCACAATCAGCGTTGCCGATGATGTGGCCCGCTCCCTTCCCCGTCTCTCAAGACAAGGTCGAAGGCACTCACCTGCTCGGCTCCAGATCACTCAAAAAGGTGTAACAACTTTTCCAGACACAAACAAAACTTTTGACACAGGAGCGCGATGTTTGGAGGATAATGGTTACCGTCAGCACAAAAACATATCGGATGGCCTGATGACAAATGAACCTCAGAACTCACCGAATGATTTCACCGGCACCTACATTGAGCCCGGCAGCGAAAACATTCAGCTTGTGTATATCCTTTATCTTGTCGGTTTGGCCGTTGGCTTGACGTCCATAATCGGCGTCATCATGGCCTATCTGAATCGAGGCAAAAGTTCCGGCTGGGTGGAAAGTCATTATACCTATCAAATCCGCACTTTCTGGCTGGGATTTTTGTACAGCCTCATCAGCGTGGCACTGATGTTCCTCGTCATCGGATTTGTTACAATCTTCCTGACCGTGATCTGGTACATCGTACGATGCATCAAAGGCATGCAGTATTCCTCACGCAAGGAAATGGTTCCCAATCCGGAAACATATCTCTGGTAGCGGCATTTTTTGAGAACACTTCTCTGATCAGTATCCCTCTCAGCACAATGCCCCGACAAATTCGCCTTCCTGTTCCCTGTTCCTCAAAACTGAATGCGCACACGGGAAAACAACAACAAGCAACCGTCTTGCCGATGGAGTCCTAAATGCCTCTTTCCAATATGCAGACGCGGGACGTGAATGCCCTGCTTCACCCTTACACACCGCTCCACAAACTGGCCGAAAACGGGCCGCTCATTCTTGAGCGAGGGGAAGGTGTTCGCGTCTATGACACGAGAGGCAAGGCCTATATTGAAGGGATGTCGGGGTTGTGGTGTGCAGGCTTGGGATTTGGCGATGCAGAGCTGATTGAGGCGGCGAAAGAACAACTGGATCGCCTGCCCTACTATCATCTCTTTGGAGGAAAAAGTACCGAACCTGCCATCGAACTTGCAGAAAAACTGAAGGAAATCGCGCCAACAAACATCGGCAAGGTTTTTTTTACCAGTTCCGGGTCGGAGGCGAATGATACACAGGTGAAACTTGCCTGGTATTACAATAACGCCAGAGGAAAACCCGAAAAGAAGAAAATCATCAGTCGGGTAAAAGCCTATCATGGCGTCACCATCATGTCGGCGTCGCTCACAGGGCTGCCGGGTAATCACAACGGCTTTGATCTGCCCGTGGAGGGCGTCCTTCATACGGACTGTCCTCACTATTATCGTTTCGCCGAACCGGGCGAAAGCGAAGACGAATTCACAACACGAATCCTGGCTTCGCTACGCGATCTGATTGAGCGAGAAGGGCCGGAAACTATAGCGGCCTTTATCGGGGAGCCGGTTATGGGGGCTGGCGGGGTCATTGTGCCTCCGGAAGGATATTACGAAGGCCTTCAGGCAATCCTGCGGGAAAACGATATCCTGTTCATCGACGACGAAGTGATCAATGGATTCGGCCGCACGGGTAACTGGTGGGGATGTGAAACCATGAACTTCGAACCGGACACTATTTCTGTAGCCAAACAGCTGACATCCGCCTACGCCCCGCTCGGTGCGGTGATGATGCCCGATGCTCTTTACGATGCATTTGTCGAGCAGAGCCAGCGGTTCGGGACATTCGGCCATGGTTACACCTATGGCGGCCACCCTCTTGGCTGTGCATTGGGTGTCAAGGCGATTGAAATTTACGAGCGGCGGGACATTCTGGGCCATGTCAGAGAACTCATGCCCACGTTCGAGCGCCGAATGCGGGCCATATCAGACCACCCGTTGGTGGGAGAAGCGCGCTTCAAAGGTCTGGTTGGTGGTGTCGAACTGGTGGCCAACAAGGAAAGCCGGCAATCTTTCGCTCCAGATGCCGGTGTTGGTTCCGTTTGCACGCGCTACACCGAGGAAGCGGGTGCCATTTTGCGTGCTTTGGGTGACACAGTTGCACTATGTCCGCCGATGATAATTTCAGAAAGTGACCTCAATCACCTTTTCGACTGTTTCGAAATGGGACTGAATCAGGCCGAGAAATGGGTGACGCAGCAAAAATTGCGTTAATAATCAAACGAATACCGACGAATTTGAAGCATTTACTTAATTAGTAAACGATTAACCTTGCTCGCGAAGTTTTACGGTGCTGTTGCGGAATTTGACTGGCCAACCCACATAAAGTTCAAGCACACTACCTTACCCGCCTAAAAAACGGTGGGACATCGTCATAAATAAGTTGATGTGCTGTCACTTATTTATATATGCGGATGATCGCATAACCGAAAACAGAATGGAGGAGGCCCGTCGGCGTTTCGGATGCGAATATCCCAGCAACCAAGGTTCAAGAAGATGAAACCGATGCAAGTAACAAAGAATTCCGGGCCGGAAATGAAACCTGATCTTGGCAAGTTGTACAAGCCCGTTGGCATTCAAGCCATCACGGCCGCAACAACCTGCAAGAAAGCGGTTTTACACAAGCCCGCAGCGTTAAAGAAAAACCACTAGAGCTTTCGTTCTGCGCTCAGTCTATTGCTCTGGGTGACAACAGCTCTGGTTGAATTGCCCCGACTATTGGCTAGCGGGAGGGCGACGTCCCCTTAGCCAACGGAGCCTGCTCTTTTAATTGAAACAACAGTCTATTTGAAATTCAAATTTGGAATTCCGAATGCTGGTCAAAAGAGACTCCTTCGGAGCAATCCCGAGATATGTTTATCGAGCTTAGAATACACCGCTCTCTGAAATAAGCCTGATGGCAATCCCCCACATAACAATCCAAATAGCAATATCCAGTACTCGCCAGGCAACAGGCTTCGCAAAAATCGGAGCAAGGTATTGCGCACCATACCCAAGACCGTAAAACCAGATGCCCGACGCAAACACTGCGCCAGCTGCGAAGGCTATCTGACCTGACTCGCTGTACCGGGCAGAGAGACTGCCAAGTAACACGACAGTGTCGAGGTAAACATGCGGATTGCCCCATGTGAGGGCCAAACACACCAAAATGGCGTTTTTCAGATTTCTCCCATCTTCCGATGAGGTGCCCATGCTTTCGTTGCCAAATGCCCGTTTCAGCGAAAATGCGCCATAGACCAGCAGAAACCCAGCACCTCCCAATGTAGCAACCAGCAACATTGTTCCCGACTGCTTGATGAGTGATCCAAGTCCCATGACTCCGACGACAATCAGCAAAGCATCGGACAGGAAACAAACGCTCGACACAGCAAAAACATGTGCCTTCAACAATCCCTGACGCAACACAAAGGCATTTTGCGCCCCAATCGCCACTATCAGCGTGAAGCCAAGAGAGAGACCTGCCACACCGGCGGTTAAATCAGTCACTTTCACGGTTTCCTTTGAGAAGAAAGAAAGTAGGTAGATGCAAACAAATTTTGCGAAACAGGCTGACCCGCTACATGGATCGCCGGTGATCGGATAAAAATTTTTGTGCGTCAAGAGTGGATTTTGGTCTTTAATGCCGATGTACTTTTGCCGGGGGGATCACATGCTGACAGTTTACACACATGATCAAGATCGCATTGCAATGCTTAAGGAGAGTGTGCCCCCTGAGGAGACGACACAGCCATTCTGGATCGACCTCGCCAGCCCGACTACAGAAGAAAGACGCCTGGTTTCCGAGCGAACAGGACTTGCGATTCCGACACGCGAGGAAATGGTGGAAATCGAGACTTCAAGCCGCCTTTACCAGGAGAATAACACGTTGTTCATGACAGCGAACCTGCCTTATGTCGGGTCGAAAACTGTGCCGGAGACAACAGCCGTGACTTTTGCAATTAACGAGGCGCAGTTAATTACCATCCGTTATGGTGATCCCAAATCCATTGAACTGTTCCGGCAGCGCCTGGATAAGGACCCCGGCTATGGTACCTCCCCGGCTCATGCGTTGTTTGGGATGCTCGATATCATCGTCGATCGGGTCGCAGATCTGATTGAACAGGCCGCTGGGGAAATCGACCAAATGTCTGTAGCAATCTTCAATGTCGGTATCAGTGCTCGCAAGGCAGACGGTTACAAGAAAGCGATCAAGCAAATCGGGAGAACCGGCATTCTGGTCGCAAAAATGCATGAAATCATCGCGACATTAACCCGGTTGATCTATTTCCTGGGCCAGAGTTCTGCAGTTGCAGGCCTGACAAAAACCCATAGATCACAGCTCAAAACGCTTGGTCGTGATTTGCGGTCGATACGGGAACATGGGGATGCCCTCGATACCAAATTGAACTTCCTGCTCGATGCGACGGTTGGCCTGGTGAATCTTGAACAAAATCAGATCATCAAGATCTTTTCGGTTGTCGCCGTGGTTTTCATGCCTCCAACGCTGATAGCATCCGTTTACGGCATGAATTTCATCGATATGCCCGAGCTCAAATGGGATCTGGGCTACGAGTTCTCGATATTTCTGATGCTCTTGTCTGCTATGATGACGTGGGGTTTCTTCCGCATCAGAAAGCTGTTGTAACCTCAATCGGACGATCTTCGGATTGTCAGGGATACAAGCGCTGCTTGGTCCAGTTCATTGAGACATTCTCGCGCTGGAACACAAGCCGATCATGAAGCCGGAATGGTTGATCTGACCAAAACTCGATACTCAGGGGCTTAACGCGAAATCCTGACCAATGGGCGGGGCGCGGGATCTCTCCCAGTGGGTACTTTGCAGTGTATCGGGCCACCTCTTTCTCCAGCGCAAACCGGCTTTCCAACGGCCGGGACTGCTTGGAAGCCCAGGCCCCCAGGCGACTGCCTCTTGCCCGAGAAGCGAAATAGGCATCCGCTTCCTCATTTGACACCGTCTCAACCAGTCCTCGCACCCGGACAGATCGTCGCAGACTTTTCCAGTGGAAACAGAGCGCCGCCTTCTTTGACGCCTCAATTTCTACACCTTTCTGGCTTTCAAAATTGGTGTAGAAGACGAACCCGTTTTCATCCACGCCTTTCAGCAGGACCATTCTGACATTCGGCATTCCATCGGGATCCACCGTCGCCAGAGACATCGCGGTGGGATCGTTGACCTCTGCTGCTTTGGCATCGGTCAACCATTCGTCGAATTGTTGAAACGGCACGTTGACTTCCGCCGAGTCATCGTTGGTTAAGGTTGATGCATTATCGTTTTGGGTATCGGACATTGGCCGCCACGGAGTTCAATAAGAGTGTTGCGTTTATTCTATAGTGCATATGTGTCCACGCTCCAACACCGCCTTCGCGGAATGCTGAGCGGTCACAACCACTCATTCCGCCGCCTTCTTCCGCTTCTGTTGATCTCGTCACTCGTTGCCGCATGCGGCGGCGTTTCAATACCGGTTGGCTCTACATCCAGTACGCATGACAATGGCGAAGATGCACTCGTAACGGGATCAGTTTCCAGCAGCCCGCTTGCTGAAAACCCGGTATTGCCTGCGGACCGGATTGCCATATCTGATGCGATCCGCAACCTCAATCAGGAAGGCAACGCCCGGCTTCCCATGTCCTGGCACAGCGAAACGTCCGGTAATCAGGGTTCGATTCTCAGCCTGACCCCCCTGGCCGTTCAGCCGGGTATCACTTGCCTTGAGTTTGTAACAACGGCGAACACCTTCCAGGGTATAGAAAATTACAATGGCACAGCTTGTCGCGACGACCTGAAGAACTGGCAGGTCATACAGCTTACCGGCCAAAAATCGGCCGAAGAGGCCGACAGTTCCTGACCGACCTGTTATGTGGTAGATCTCTCTGGACTCAGCGAGCACCAGATACCATATCTGCTATAAATTGCGCCGCACCATGCGGGCATCAAGTACAGGACTTTTTAGGAAAGAAATGCGTGATCCTTATGAGGTACTAGGCGTTTCACGATCGGCCGGTGAAAGCGAAGTTAAGAAAGCATTTCGTAAACTCGCCAAAAAATACCACCCCGATCAAAACGCAGACAACCCAAAGGCAAAGGAAAAGTTCGCTGAAGCCAATCATGCCTATGAAATACTGGGTGAGAAGGAAAAACGAGCCCAGTACGACCGTGGTGAAATTGACGCTGAGGGAAAACCGCGATTTCAAGGGTTTGGCGGACAACACCCGGGTGCGGGGCGCCAGGCAGGTGGATTTGGATTTAACCCTGGCAACCGGGCAAATGCGGAATCCGGAGTCTTTGACGATTTTCTGAGCGAAATACTCGGCGGATTTGCAGGAGGGCAGGACAACGCCCGCGCAAATGCGCGTGGACGTCCGAATATGGGTCAACCGGGACAGAAAAAAGGCGAAGACGTTTCCATAAAGGCGCGTGTGTCACTGGAGGACCTCGCCCATGAAGGGAAAGTTCGCGTCACTCTGCCAAGTGGAAAAACGGTTGACGTCAAGATCCCGCCCGGGACGGAAGATGGCGGACAGTTCCGATTGAAGGGACAGGGCCTTCCCGGCGCAGCAGGCGGAAAAAGCGGTGATGCGCTGATTACCGTTATTTATGCACCGCACAAAATTTTCAAACCTTCCGGTTTCGATATTCGCATCGATCTGCCGATCGCTCTTTATGAGGCGGTGCTTGGGGCCAAAATACGCGTACCGACCTTGGAAGGTGCGGTTGATGTCAAAATACCGTCTGGTGTCAGTAGTGGCCGAACACTGCGATTAAAGGGTAAGGGCCTGCCCACTCTGAAAGGAGAACGCGGAGACGCCCTTGTCTCGCTCAAGATCGTTCTGCCCGATGACAAACGTGCAGACCTTGAGGCTTTGATGAAAGTCTGGGAGAGTGACCGACCTTACACCGCGCGTGGCTCCGAATTCGAATGATGGGATTCAAATCACAGCGGAAGCCGTTTTAATCGCTATTTCCGACATGATTTTCGCTCCAACCGGATACGAGGCGTTGTAATAACTTTTATGTCTATCTGCTATTACATCCGTAAATTACTATCCACCCGAATGCTCGCGACGCATAGTGCGAACATACTAAATAGTGAGAATTGTTATAATATTAGAAGAATTTACTTAGATTAATTACTTACATTTGGGCCTGTAATCCCGACTTTTATATTTAATTAAACTAATATGCATACTATCGACCGCAATTCTGGGGCCGATGGTATTTCAATGAAACTTGTCTTATTCAAAACAAATGCCACAAAAGGCTGGGCCATTCCAGCCGCCGTGGCAATGTCGCTGGGGATGGCGACGCTTTTGTATGCCGGAGCAACGTATTTCGTTGAAAAACTGGAAAGCGATATTCTGGTTAGCAAAGCCGATTCATACGCCAGCTTCCTGAATACAACGCAAAGCTACTACGCCAAAACGATTGTCGACAATGCCATCAAACAGGGCGCGGATGTCGCTATCGACTTCAAACAGAACACGCCGACAGTCCCCTTCCCGGCAACATTCATGCATGGATTTGTTCATGCGTTGAACCAGCAAAATCCCGATCTGAAATTCAGGTTCTATAGTGATCACCCATTCTATCAAGGTGCCGCATCAGGCGCACAAGACACGTTTGAGTTCGATGCTCTCAATGCATTCAGGAACGACAATCAGACAACCTATTCCGCAGTAGAGCACAGCAACGGTCAATCCAGACTGCGCTACGCCAAAGCCATTACGATGGGTGAATCCTGCGTAACGTGTCACAACACGAGAGCCGACTCGCCCAAGACCGACTGGAAGGTTGGCGACATTCGCGGCGCATATGGTGTATCCATTCCCCTCAGTAATGGTGTTGCAGCGGGCAGCTCACCAACGAAGCCCATTCTGTTCGGGGTCTGCCTTATCGCAATCCTCTTGTCGCTTTTTGCGGGATACAAATTGACCAGGTCCTTCGCGCCAGAGCCGATTGACCCGGACACGTCAAACGAAGCGGCGTTGAATGCTGCTGCGCATAAAGCGCGGCATCTGGCAAGATACGACTCGCTGACGGGCCTACCCAACAGGGCCAGCTTCCAGGCACAGCTATCGCGCTTCTGCGACAATCTGGAGGAAACAAACGCTCCCTTTGCGATTGCCCTTATCGATCTGGACAATTTTCAGACATTTAACGATAGTCACGGGTACCGACAGGGAGATCAGCTATTGCGTCAACTGGCACGACGCATTCTATCGACCCTTGCCCAGAGGGGCATGGCCTCCAGGCTCTCCGGAGATGAATTTGCTGTTCTCTTCCCCGATCAGGATGATCCAGAAGCGGTTTCATCCATCGTAGGCGAATTGCTGTCGGCATTGCACGAACCGATCACCATCGCCGGTACCAAACTTTACAGCGGCGCCTCCATCGGATGGGCCATGGCACCCCGCGATGGCACTTCCACCAAAACTATTTTAGCAGACGCGCATATTGCTCTGTCCAATGCGAAGGAAAACCGCCGCGGAACCGCTCGCGCATTTGACAAAAGCCTGCGCGATGTCGCTCAGCGCGGTCACGAGATCGAAGCAAAACTACGCCGCGCGCTCCAGTCAAGAGAACTAAACGTATTTTACCAACCGATCGTCGATATCAAAAACGGCGGTATTCGGTCCCTGGAGGCACTCGTCCGCTGGCATGACGAAAAGGAAGGATATCTCTCTCCTGAAGAGTTTATCGGTGTCGCTGAAAAGCGGGGCATGATCATTCAGGTTGGCGACTATATCTTCGACAGGATATGCCGCGACTACATTTACTGGCGCAATCACGGGGTCGCGCCGGACACAATATCAATCAATCTTCATGAGACCCAATTGGCCAATTCCGAGGCAATGTCCAGAATGAAGGACCAACTGGAATCGCACTCAATTCCAACCAGTAACGTGACGCTGGAAATCACCGAAGGGTGTGTAATTGGACCTAATTCAACTAGTATTTACAACATCTTGAGAGAGTTGTCTGCTGACGGCTTCACGATTTCTCTCGACGATTTCGGGACCGGATTTGCCTCGCTGACCCACCTCAAGGACATGCCGATCGATGAGATCAAGATCGATCGCAGTTTTGTAACCGATCTCTGTGAAAGCCCCGAAAGTCAGGCCATTGTCAGTGCCATGTTCGACATGGCGCAGAAAATCGATATGGCCGTCATTGCGGAAGGCGTCGAAACGGCAGAACAGCAAGCCCTCCTGCGCTCATATGGATGCAAGTTTGAGCAAGGCTTCTACTTTATGCCCGCGGCAGACCGGGACGTCATCGAAAGAATGCTGGCAAACCCAAGACCTTTCTTCGGTAAACTCGCACGCCCATCCAACAGTTATGTCGAGATTGCCAACGATATCGCGTCCGTTGCCTGAGACGCGACCGACCATAAGCTCGACATTCAAAATACTATCCTAACCGATCAGCGTTTAATCGGCCCCAGACTGACAGGAGCTTCAGGCTCGTCAGGTACGAAGAAATCCGGGCTGAGTGCTACATCGGGATCAACCCGATAGGGTTCAAAATCCGTTATACCATTTTCAGCCAGCAGACTGTCATCGATGTGGAATTGACCAGTGTTGCGCCGCGCATCGCTGGTCAGGATCACATGGGCGGCGTCCGCGACAATACGCGGCTTCCGGCTTGACTGCATCATTTTGTCGCCACCCAGCAGATTCTGGATAGCTGCCGTTGCAATCGTTGTACGCGGCCAAAGTGCATTTACGGCGATTCCCTTTGACCGCAATTCACCGGCAAGACCAAGAACCGCAAGGCTCATACCGTATTTTGCTATTGAATAAGGGGTAAACGGCGCGAACCATTTTTCCTGCATGTCCAGTGGTGGAGATAACATCAGGATATGAGGATTTTCCGACTGCTCCAGATAAGGAATGGCAAACTTTGAACACATCAGCGTTCCGCGCGTATTGACCTGATGCATCAAATCGAAGCGCTTCATATCGGTGTCAGCGACAGGTGTCAGCTGAATAGCGCTGGCATTGTTGACCAGAACATCAATCCCACCGAAGTGATCAGCCGTCTGTTCGATAGCCGCTTTAACGCCTTCGTCATCGCGGACATCAACAACAAGAGGCAACGCTTTTCCGCCGGCGTTCTCGATTTCCTCTGCCGCTGTATGAATTGTACCTTCAAGCTTCGGGTGCGGATCTGCCGTCTTTGCCGCAACCGCAATATTGGCCCCGTCCTGCGCAGCTCTCAAGGCAATTGCCAAGCCGATTCCTCTTGAAGCGCCGGTTATGAAAAGTGTTTTCCCCGCAAGGTCTGACATTGTTTGATTTCTCCTATTTGCGGGCCATGAAAGCCATGAAGGCCGCACGCGCTTCATCGGATTGCAATCGATCGCGGAAAGCATCGATTTCATCTTCTATGCGCTGTTTCAATTCTACGTTTGAACCGCGCACCATTTTGCGGGCAATTCTCATCGCGTCAGGCGGTTTGCTGGAAAGGTCAGCGCAGAGTGCCAACGCCTGTTGCTCAAGGTCAGGGTCCGGAATCACCTCATTCACAAAGCCTGCAGCGTGAGCCTGGTCTGCCGTGAATGTCCGACCGGCACATAGTAGCTCAAAGGCCCTCCCCTGCCCCATAATACAGGGGGCCAACAGGCTGGATCCGGCCTCCGGCACAAGCCCAAGATCCAAAAAGGGTGTTTTAAACACCGCTCGCGGGCTGGCCAGCACCAGGTCACAGTGAAAAAGCATGGTTGTTCCGACGCCAATTGCCAATCCATCAACGGCAGCGATCAGCGGTTTATCGATATCCGGCAGTATCCTGAGAAATCCAATCACGCCGTCCCCCAGTTTGCCGCCCTGGGCGAACGTCAGAAAGTCGGCAATATCGTTTCCGGCGGTAAACACACCCCCGGAGCCAAGAATCAGATGAACGGCCACTTCCGGATCTCGCTCGCCCGCCTCAAGTGCTTGGCTGAATGCGACATACATCTGGTCGGTAAGAGCGTTTTTCTTTTCCGGACGATTCATTCGAATAGTCTGGACCGCCCCAACTTTTTCAACCTCAATCATATTGGCCTCCCCGTTGATTATGACGCCACACTGAAGGAATCAAAGGCTAGCGTACTCTCCGCGCCTCGCGTCACCGTTCGGCAAAGACCTTTGGTTTCCGCCAGGAGGTTTTCCGAAAAGTAACGGGCCACGAGCAGGCGATTATTATCGTCATTCGACGTCGCGGCCTGCCTCAACGTTGCCATCGCGCCCTTCGCAAGCAAACACCCTCCGGTCGCCAGGCCGAACAGTCGCAGATAAGGTGTTGCACCGGCGAGAATATCATTCGTTCGGCCTTCGCCATGCGCGTCATTGATGAAGGCAGTCGCCTCCTCCACATCATTCAAAGCCTCGTCGAGGCACCCGGCCATAGTCCCCAATTCTGGATTGTTTGCTGCACCGACATCTGAAACGATATCGCGGAGTTCCTTGATAAACCCGGCGACATGCTCCCCCCCTGCCAGGGGGATCTTTCTCATCACGAGATCGATCGCCTGAATTCCGTTCGTCCCTTCGTAAATCGGTAAAATCCGCGCATCGCGAAAATGCTGTGCTGCACCGGTTTCCTCTACAAAACCCATGCCGCCATGGATCTGAACACCCGTGGACGCTACTTCGACGGCAATATCCGTCGACAGGGCTTTTGCAAATGGTGTGAGAAAGGCCGCCCTATCCGACCAGAACGCATCATCCTCCCCGGTTCGGCTCATATCAATGGCGTGGGCGCAAACGAAACAAAGAACCCGTGCAACGCTCGTCAATGCCATCATTGAAAGCAGACTGCGCTTGATATCCGGATGTGCTGCAATCGGGCTCATGCCCGGCCCCTCAGCGCCAACGGCGCGACCCTGCTTTCGTTCCTTGGCATAGGCCATCGCCTGCTGAGTCGCGCGTTCTGCAACACCCAACCCCTGGACCCCGACCGCAAGACGCGCGTTGTTCATCATCGTGAACATGCAGGCCAGCCCCTTGTTCTCTTCGCCCACCAGATACCCGACGGCCCCTTCATTGTCTCCGAAAGACATCATGCAGGTGGGTGATGCATGGATTCCCAACTTGTGTTCAATGCCAGAGCACTTGAGGTCGTTGCGTTGTCCGGGATTTCCCTCCTCATCCACCAGATATTTTGGAACGAGAAACAAGGAGATCCCCCGCGTCCCCGCAGGTGCGTCAGGCAGTCGGGCCAGAACTAGATGTATGATATTCTCTGTCATCCCGTGTTCGCCATAAGTGATAAAGATCTTCTGACCAAACAGCCGGTAACTGCCATCTGCTTGAGGCTCAGCACGGCTTCTCAGTGCGTTAAGGTCGGAACCCGCCTGCGGCTCGGTCAGGTTCATTGTTCCGGTCCATTCCCCGGTGATCATTTTTGCGAGATACACATCTTTCAACGCCGGCGTTGCATGTTCTTCCAGGGCTTCAATGGCTCCCACTGTCAATGTCGGGCAGAGACCAAACGCCACAGAACCTGCATTCCAGATTTCCATCGTTGCCATAAACAGAGAGACCGGCAGGCCCTGCCCGCCATAATCAGGATCCCCGGTTAGCGCATTCCAGCCCGCTTCAGACCAATTCCGGTAACACTCCGTCCATCCGTCCGGTACTGTCACGACTCCATCGGCGAGCGTCGAGCCTTGCTGGTCTCCTACACGATTGAGCGGCGCTATTTCTTCTTCTGAAAAACGGGCAGCTTCAGTCAAGATCGCGTCGACAAGATCCTCGCTCAAATCAGAAAAACGGTTGCTTTGAAGGAGTTCAGGCAGACCGGCAACATGCTTCATCATAAAGGCGATTTCTGAAATCGGGGCCCGGTACATAGTATTCTCCTTGGAAATGTCCGCTTGACGGAAACCGTCATAAACCGCACATACGGCCACAACAGGTGGCTGAAGCGGTGTATTCTCGTTTGAAGATACCGACGTTTACGCTTACGTCAACGATGTCGCTACGGCATGTGCTCGCACGGTTTTAATGATGACAACACACCACTGGACTGTTTCAATATCCACACCGGACTGGCGTGAAAGTGCGGAGTTTGGCCGTGCAACGGCTCTGTTGGAGCGCGGAGAACTGGTCGCAATTCCAACGGAAACTGTCTATGGACTGGCAGCAGATGCGACCAATGGACAAGCATGCGCAAGAATATTCGAAGCCAAGGGACGCCCGCGCTTCAATCCCCTCATTTCACATGTTCCTGATTATGCAACCGCGCAAAACCACGGAATATTCAATGATGACGCCGACAAACTGGCAAAACATTTCTGGCCTGGCCCGCTTACCCTTGTTGTTCCGCGAAAAAAGACTTCTCCCATTTCGGAATTGGCTACAGCAGGCCTTGATACCGTCGCACTGCGCGTCCCGGCTTCCCCTTTGATGCAGACGTTGTCCCAAACACTCAACAGGCCATTGGCAGCCCCGAGCGCGAACCTGTCGGGCCGGCTCAGCCCGACGACGGGAGCGGATGTCGCCAAGGACATGAACGGGCGGATCGGCATGGTCATTGATACAGGCCCAACCGCAATTGGACTGGAATCCAGCATTGTGGCCTGTGTCAGTGCGCAACCGGTTCTATTGCGACCAGGAGGCATTCCCGCTGAAGACATATCCCAGGTGCTGGCCAAGGAACTCAAACGCACAGTTTCCGATGACACCGCACCTGCAGCGCCTGGAATGCTCTCCTCGCACTACGCGCCCAATGCCCTTGTCAGAATGGACGCACGCGAAGTTGGTCTGAATGAGGGCCTGCTGGCTTTTGGACCCCATATGGCAGACGGTGCGCAATACTGCCGTGAGGTTCACAATCTCAGCGAACAATCGGATTTACGCGAAGCAGCAAGTCGGCTTTTCACCGGTTTGAGACTATTGGATGTATCCGGTGTCGAGCGTATTGCCGTCATGCCCATCCCCAAGACAGGGTTGGGTGAAGCGATCAATGATCGTTTGAAACGCGCGGCGGCTCCCAGGAAATGAAATCGGAGCGTGTTGTTTGTGTAACAGGCCCTTCGTAAGTCCTTAACGACAAACGCAATTTTAGTACGTTTTCGCCGCAATTTGAGCACTTTTCGAAAAGTTATGCACAAAGTTGCCGCAATTTATGAACTCTGCATTTCACATTTATTCAGAATCGTATAGATTAACAATTGTAAATACCCTGGTGATGAAGCGGACCTCCCTCCCGAACGGTTTATCCGTTCGCATCTAACACGGCGAATTCTTAGGAATTCGCCGTTTTTTTATTTAAATATTTTTACAACTTCACAACCAACAATACGAAAGACTGCTTCAGTGACAGTTATACTTAATTATACACGCAGATACTAAATGAACCCGATATTATCGAGATTTCTTGGTAGCGTCTGCTTCCCATCCAGAGCAGTGAAACCTCTGATGGATACGTGATTCATTTTTTCCGACCGGCAGCACTCTTCATTATCGGTTGTCGGACCGATCAATCCCGTGTCATATGACCTTTACGATAGGCTCAGGTAAGATAGATTGCGGCAAACGCAGTCAAATTTTCCGGGCGACCCACTTTACATGCTTGAGCGACAGCCAAGATACTCAGGCAAACAAGACTGCGGTAATCCTGTAGCAATCTATAAGGCCTGAATGCGCCAACGAGGGAGGCCCGAGCACCATTGTCCACGTTGCTTTTCCATCACCCATCATTTCTTGAGCATTTGACACCTCACGGGCATCCAGAACGGCCCGACCGACTGCGGGCAGTTGATCGTATTCTGGAGCAGGAACAATTTCAGGCGTTGTTGCGGGATATCGCGCCGATGGGTGCGCTAGAGGACATTGCCCGGGCGCATCCAACGGCACACGTAGAGAGTTTGCACAGTGCCGTGCCGGATCATGGCATTGTCCATCTGGACGCGGACACCGCAGTCTCTGCGGGCACCTGGGAGGCTGTTCTTCGCGGTGTCGGCGCTGCGTGCAAGGCTGTTGACGAGGTTATCGACAAAAAGGTCCGAAACGCCTTCTGTGCCATTCGCCCTCCCGGACATCACGCTGAAACATCAACTGCCATGGGCTTCTGTTTATTCAACAATGTCGCCGTTGCAGCACGTCATGCTCAGCACGTGTACGGAGTGGGATCGGTCGCCATAGTGGATTTCGATGTACATCACGGCAATGGCACACAGGAAATATTCTGGAACGATAAAAGTGTCATGTATTGCTCGACTCATCAGATGCCGCTGTTTCCCGGTACGGGCGCGGCAAACGAGACCGGCGATGCCAATACGATGGTCAATGCACCGCTCGCCGCAGGAGATGGCAGTGTTCGTTTCAAAGAGGCGATGAAAGAGGTTGTCCTGCCAAAGATCGAGGCTTTCTCGCCGGATTTGATCTTGATCTCGGCCGGGTTTGATGCCCATACGCTGGATCCACTTGGCAATATCAACCTCGTAGAAGAAG
The DNA here is from genome assembly GCA_039976075.1 of Stappiaceae bacterium. Lineage (GTDB taxonomy): Bacteria > Pseudomonadota > Alphaproteobacteria > Rhizobiales > Stappiaceae > JBDWFY01. The sequence goes on along the minus strand of JBDWFY010000009.1, from coordinate 291,054 downwards.
ACTATGGCTGGATAACCAGCGAGCTCATGGACATTGCTGATCGCAAATGCGACGGACGTATTGTCTCTATGCTGGAAGGTGGCTACGACCTTGACGGCCTGTCGCGGTCTGTTGCCGTGCATGTATCTCGCCTGATGGATGCCTGAGAGTGCTGGCAAATCCGAAAACCAACAATGCGCTGCCGTTACTTGCGCTCACCTCTCCCCAAGCCATCACATCGCGAGCCGGGCTCTTGCCGTAGTCGCGCGTGCTCCGTTATTATCCGTTCGAAGATTCGCCAGACAGGAAGCAACCGTGAGCGACAACAAGACCGAAGCAGGCAAACCCGTGCAATCAATGAGCTTTGAAGAAGCTTTGCAGGATTTGGAAACAATCGTGCGGCAACTGGAAAGCGGAAATGTTCCGCTTGAAAAGAGTATCGCTATTTACGATCGCGGTAACGATTTGCGAAATCACTGCGATAAGCTTCTGAAATCGGCGGAGGCCAAAGTGGAGAAAATTCAGATGGCCGCAGACGGTACGGCCACCGGAACCGTGCCGCTCGACGTCGAAAACTGACCGTTTTTTTTGCTTTTTCGGGTGGTCCGCATTGCGTCGCTAAATCTTGACTCCCGTAGGGTGAACATGACCCCAAAAGCCCTGATCAGCAACACCTCAGGTTGAAGCTCAGAATAACCGCTCGATATCAGAATGGGCACGAGCGAGATTTACGTCTCTGATTGCGTACAATTCAACCTGAGAGTGGGCACATCAAAATTCTCTCGATTCGAACGCGACCCGTGCATTTGATCGCCGAGTTGTCGCCAGGGATGCGACGAATACAATCAAGAATCCAATTAGTTTGGTGTAAAACAAAAAAATGGGCCGCTCAAAGCGGCCCAAGTTGATCACTGTGCACGTGGTCCCATCGACCACACAATTGTTTTATAACCTATCAATTGAGCTTACATCACCCCTTAGGGTGACTTTTTGCAGTTTATTGCAACTCATACTTGTATAATCATGCGTTTACCAAGCATAAATATCATTTATTTACCCGGATAATCCAATAATGGCGATGCAGATGGGGGCGAAATCGGTTCCGCGCCCATCTGCCGGCAATACAAGATCATTTGCGCACCTGTTGCAGCTGTTGTATCTGTGTTGTCCAAGAATTTAACAAAGCATGCATACCCTTCCCGCTACAGGAATCGTCGGGAATAATGGAAATGCGTCAAATAACTGAAACCGAAGCGATTTCTTGTCATTTAGATGTTGCTATCTAAATTAAAAGACGCATCCGACGAACCAACTAAAGAGCAGCAATAGTGACAAGCCGACCCCCTACGCCCCTGCTTGATCAAATACAGACTCCGCGGGATTTGCGAAATCTTCCTGTTGAGGACCTGCAACAGGTTACCGATGAACTGCGAAGTGAAGTCATTGACGCGGTTTCGCTGACAGGTGGACATCTTGGCGCAGGCCTGGGTGTCGTCGAGCTTACCGTTGCGCTTCATTATGTGTTCAACACGCCAAATGACCGTCTTATATGGGATGTTGGTCACCAGAGTTATCCACATAAAGTCCTCACCGGACGACGGGACCGCATTCGCACGCTCCGACAAAGCGGTGGTCTCTCCGGCTTTACCAAACGCTCGGAGTCCGAATTCGATCCATTCGGCGCTGCGCACTCTTCGACATCAATTTCGGCCGGTCTGGGCATGGCTGTCGCGCGAGACATTGCCGGGGAAGACCGCAATGTCATCTGTGTCATTGGCGATGGCGCAATGTCGGCTGGTATGGCTTATGAGGCAATGAACAATGCCGGTGGCATGCATAGCCGCCTGATCGTTGTTCTGAATGACAATGATATGTCGATTGCGCCGCCTGTTGGCGGCATGTCCGCCTATCTGGCACGCCTGGTTTCGGGCAGGACTTATATGTCCTTGCGCGAAGTTGCAAAGCAGTTGGCCAAAGCGTTGCCCAAGTCGCTTCAGGCCAAAGCTGCGCGCGCGGAAGAGTTCGCTCGTGGTTTCTGGACCGGCGGTACGATGTTTGAAGAACTCGGTTTTTACTATGTCGGCCCCGTGGACGGTCACAATCTTGATCACCTTCTACCGGTTCTCAACAATGTACGGGATACCCACGAGGGACCGGTGTTGATCCACGCAGTTACCCAGAAGGGCAAAGGCTACGGTCCGGCAGAAGATTCCCGGGACAAGTACCACGGCGTCTCGAAATTTGATGTAATCACCGGCAAACAGGCCAAGCCAACACCCAACGCTCCCAGCTATACCAAGGTGTTTGCAGAAAGCCTGACACGTGAAGCCGAACGCGACGACAAGATTGTCGCAATCACTGCGGCGATGCCCGCAGGAACCGGTCTGGACCGGTTCTCGGAGATCTATCCGGATCGGACATTTGATGTTGGCATCGCCGAGCAGCACGCAGTGACATTTGCTGCCGGGCTTGCCACAGAGGGCTTTAAACCATTTGCCTGCATCTACTCGACGTTCCTTCAGCGCGCCTATGATCAGGTCGTCCATGATGTCGCCATTCAGAAACTTCCCGTGCGCTTCCCGATCGACAGGGCTGGCCTGGTAGGTGCGGATGGGCCGACGCACGCCGGATCGTTCGATACCGCTTATCTGGGTAATTTACCGGGATTTGTGGTGATGGCACCTTCGGATGAAGCCGAACTGCGCCATATGGTGGCAACAGCCGTTGCTTACGATGAAGGCCCCTGCTCTTTCCGCTATCCACGCGGTGAAGGAGTGGGAATCGATATGCCGGAAGTCGGCATACCACTTGAAATTGGCCGCGGGCGCATTGTTCGCGAAGGAACCAAAGTTGCGCTCCTATCCTTCGGCTCCCGGCTACAGAGCTGTTTGACTGCAGCGGAAGAGCTGGAAGCGGCGGGTTTGTCAACAAGCGTTGCCGATGCCCGATTTGCAAAGCCACTGGATCACGACTTGATCAGGCGCCTCGCCAAAGATCATGAATTGCTCATTCTGGTTGAAGAGGGTGCCGTTGGCGGGTTTGGCAGCTTCGTCCTGCAATATCTGAGTGACGAAGGATTGCTTGATAACGGACTGAAAGTGCGTTCGATATGTCTGCCTGATTGTTTCATCGATCAAAACAAGCCGGAAAAAATGTATGCCGAAGCCGGCCTTGATAGTACCGGAATTGTTACGAAAGTCTTCGCAGCTCTCGGTAGGGATATGACGACACTCGCCCACAGGGCCTAACCAGTCAGAGTTGGTCAACGCGTCCGGAACGTAAAAAGCGAACCCCGACCCTCAAAATGCGATTCTCCAAGCACTTCTGCGAATGTGCGAACTGTTGGTTTCCAGCTAAAACCGTGGCGATCGTGCTGTACTGCCAATCCCTATGGTGAACGTTCGGATGCGGTCTGCACCTGCCGGCTGGAAACGCTTAAGCTTCCGATTTCAGATGACCCTACAAAAGCGACATCCGATGTCGCTTTCATGCATTGACGGATTGCCGGAGTTCTATCACGTTCCCGGCAAACAGCCGGACTATGAATATTCCGACTGAACATTGCTAAACAACAACTCCCGGCAGGTAGCCCGCAAATTTGAGAGCATACAGCTCTTTGCGCCGAACAGGGCTCAGATAGGTGACATATGGTCCAGACAATTGCGCCAATCCTGGCCCTCTTGCTGTCCGTTGGTTTTATGCTTGTAGGTCATGGCCTGCAAACGACACTCCTGCCAATCAGGGCGGATCTTGAATCGTTTGGCGACTTGTCGATCGGCATGATTTCATCGGGATATTTTGCCGGATTTGTTCTGGGATGTGTGCTCTCGCCCTACGCGGTCCTTCGCGCGGGCCACATTCGGGCATTTGCGGCGCTCGTTTCACTGAGTTCGGCGGCGTCCCTGGCATATCTTCTGAGCGTTGATCCGATATCCTGGACCATCGCTCGAGCAACCTTCGGCTTCTGTATCGCAGGGTTCTATATCATAGTCGAAAGCTGGTTGAACGAACGGACAAGCAACGAAGCGCGTGGCCTGGTGATGTCGATATACATCGTCATCAATTTCGCTGCGATCATGGTTGGCCAGATCGGGTTGACATTTTTCGATCCGCTCTCCTTCGCACCCTTTGTTATTGCCTCGATCATGGTTTCGCTTGCGGTTCTTCCTGTTTCATTGACCCGTTCGGCACAGCCCGCTCCCATCGCCCTTTTTCGCTTCAGGCCGGTGGCCCTATATCGTGTATCGCCAGCTGCTATCATAGGATCGGTTTTTGTTGGATTGGCCAATGGATCGCTTTGGGCTCTGTCGCCGCTTTACGCTATTCAGATCGGGCTCGATTCCAAATCAGCGGCCATATACGCCGCGGTCATGATACTGGGAGGCGCTGTTGCCCAGTGGCCGCTTGGCCGCCTCTCTGATAAAATTGACCGGCGCATTGTTCTCATCGGTCTCTGCATAGCCTCAAGCAGCTTGTGTATCCTTGTGGCACTCTGGTCTCCATCCGCACCGGTAACAGCCATCCTGTGTGCAGGTATCATTGGAATGGCAACGCAACCGGCATATGCGATCGTCTTCGCTCACGGGTACGACCAAACAGACCCGGAAAAACACAGCTATGTAGAAACTGCCTCAGGTTTAATGCTGGCATTTGGCATGGGATCGACCATCGGACCTATCGTTGCCACGTTGGTCATGAGTCGGTTTTCGGTCAATGGCTTTTACTATTTCATCGCCGTGGTGGAACTCTGCCTGGCTCTTTATCTGCTATGGCGCATGACCATGCGCGCAGTAGAGCCCGATGATGAAAAAACCGACTGGAACCTTGCCTCAACCGCACCGGTAGGCGGCGTGATCACCGCCGATCCACTCGATGAAAGCGACCCGGACGTATATGTTCCCGAGCCTGTCTACAGCACCTATGAAACACCGACGGAGGAAGAGGTCGCCGAAGCCTGGGAATCCGGTGCGGAGGAACTGGAGCAGGTTATGGCATCGGAAAATGATGAAGCCTGAAACTGCAGGACTCAAACGGATTAATGCCCGACAAAATCCCTGCAGATAATAAATTCTTGATCTACCTGAGACAATTCACCACTCGACCTGACATGTCCCAAGGGCCATATAAGGGCTATAAAGGTGCAGACTGGTTTGAAACTTGACCAATCGGTTCGCAATGATATGGACCAGGACCGCCATGTCAGTGTTCGGAAATAATCAAGCGGGATGAGCGAAATCTATAGCGGCCAACCGCAGAGTATGACGCAAACGTGCAGCAAAAATTGTTCCTGTGCCCGGACCGGATTTAACACGTGGGAATATACTGATGTCGGCAACTAAAATTATCCGCTACGGCGCATGGGCGGCAATAGCCGTGTTGGCATTCGCCGTGGCTGCGGTCACCATGGGCGGATTGGGAAAGTGGCAGCCCGGTGGCGCAGACAGCGGCACAACCCAGCTCGCCAGCATTGGTGGGCCCTTCAGCATGATCAATCACGAAGGCAAGCCATTTACTGAAAAAGGTCTTTTGGGGAAACCCAGCGCTATTTTCTTCGGTTACACACATTGCCCTGACGTCTGCCCAACGACGCTTGCGGAGCTGCAAGGTTGGATTGAAGATCTGGGTCCGGACGCCGACAAGTTGAACTATGTGTTTGTTTCGGTCGATCCGGAACGTGATACGCCGGAAATCATGAACAGTTACGTCCATGCGTTTGATGACCGCATCATTGCCTTGACCGGTTCGACCGATCAGGTGTCAAAAATGGTCAAGGCGTACCGGGTCTACGCTCGCAAAGTGGAAAATGGCGACGACAACTACACCATGGATCACTCGGCCGGTGTTTACCTGATGGATGAGAATAATCAGTTTGTCGGCATGATCGCCTACGCAGAAGCACCTGAAAACGCCGTGGAAAAGTTGAAAAACCTGACCAAACGAGTACCGGTGTCCTAGACACGGCAGTGTGTCACAGCCGGCGCTCGTGTTATACTTCGGAAAGATGCATTTGCGTTTCCCCGAAGTAAAGAAGGGAAATGGCTCAAGAGTCGAACAACCAATGACTGTTAATCACGCGACCTATTTTCTTGGTGCAATTGTTGTTGGCGGACTTTCCGCCGTAACAGCGGTTCTTTGGCTGCAGTACGGTCAGCGGATTTTTTTTGACAGGCTTGTGACCGCAATTGTGAATTGTTTCTAGCAATTGACATTTCTCTGACAGCCGTCAAACGATTGTCAGATCCCTGCATAGGCGTAAGCGGCGCTGATAATTCCAGCGGGTAGCATGAAATGTCACGTCAGTTTGACAGCCGTGCCATAGGCCAATATTTCAGCGGCACCATCTGTGATCATACTGGTTGAAAACCGCATGCAGACAACAGCATCGGCACGCATTTCCTGAGCGTGGGCGACCATACGTTCCAACGCTTCCTCGCGGGAAACAGACATCAATTTCGTATACTCCGTCACCTCCCCGCCGACAAGATTGCGAACAGATGCCACAATGTCAGCACCCACGTTGCGCGCCTTGATAACATTGCCGCGTGCCAGTCCCAGCGTTTCAGCTATTTCACGTCCGGCAACCGTTTCTGTCGTGGTTATGATCATGAGCTATTCCATTCCGCCTTTGCTGCCGACGTGTATCAACGTACGAGCGAGAGCTTAACTGTCTTGACATTCACAACGCAATGGTTAGGCCAAGCGTGAGAGATCCGCAATGAACTGGGCTGCCGATGAGCAGAAAAAAGCGCCTTGACCAATTGCTGGTAGAAAAGGGATTGACCGCAAGTCGCGCACGGGCACGCGATGCGATCTTGAGGGGTCATGTTCGGGTTGACGATAAGCCGGTCATCAAACCCGGGTTGATGACATCTCGCTCCGCTGAGATTGAGTTATCCGATCCCGCTTCCAAATACGTGTCCCGCTCCGCATTGAAACTGGTCGCCGGCCTTGATCATTTCGACTTCAGACCAAACGGCAAGGCCTGTCTTGATATCGGAGCGTCAACCGGCGGGTTTACGCAAGTGCTTCTCGAACGGGGCGCCCGAACCGTTTATTCGGTCGATGTCGGACATGGGCAACTGCATCATTCCCTTGCAAACCATGGTCGCGTTGTCGCCATGGAAGGCATCAATGCCCGCGACCTCATGCCAACCATGTTTCCCGATCCTCCGGAATGCCTGGTTTCAGACGTCAGCTTTATCTCGCTTCGTCTGGCACTGCCACCGGCATTGCAGATGATGCCTCCCGGCGCCTTTGGTCTGTTTCTGGTGAAACCACAATTTGAGGCCGGACGGGAAAATATAGGCAAAGGCGGGCTTGTTAAAAAAGAAATCGGTGAACAGGTCACTGAGGAAATTCACACATGGATTGACGCCTGTGACGGTTGGAAAAGTTGTGGTCCGATCCCCTCTCCGATCGCCGGTGGCGACGGTAACATCGAGTATCTGCTCGGCGCGCAACGTGTGAGTTAGGCCCATTTTCAGAACCGGTGGTGTGGAATAGCAATAACAGCTATGACGGACGCGCGCTTGTGGCCGCGATCGTTTCGGGATGGTTGCGGGAACCGGCGTTCAGGTTCGAACTGAGTACCATGACAATAATCCAGGACAGAACGGAGAAGCCGTGTTCTCTGAAAATGTTCTATGAGCAGGAATTCAAAATCAATGCCGCATACACGCACCCTGACAATCACTTCCCTTGGGCGGAAAGGGGATGGCGTGGCAGAGACGGATGACGGCCCGGTCCATATTCCGTACACGATCCCGGGTGACGTCATTCAGATCGAAGGTTCCGGCGGCAAAGCAAAGCTGACGTCAATTGAGCAGTCAGGTCCCGGGCGTGTGACACCTGTCTGCAGGCATTTTGGTGCATGCGGAGGCTGCCTTCTTCAGCATCTTGACCAGGCAACCTATCTCGAGTTCAAACACGCGCTGGTAACAACGGCACTAGGCTCCCGCGGGTTGTCGCTTCCGGTCACACCTGTGACGACAATTCAGCCGCAAAGCCGCAGGCGGACAGTATTATCGGCAATCAAGGTCGGCAAGCGTCTGGTACTGGGATATCATGAACGCAAAGGGCGCACTGTTGTCGATATCAAGGAGTGTCCTGTTCTTAGCCCATCAATCACAGCGGTCTTCCCACTCATTCGACAATTGTGCGAGATGGCACTGCCCAAAAAAGGCACACTCAGGATCACGATCCTAGAAACCATGTCAGGATTGGATGTTGCCATATCGGGAATGGGAAGAAACGCTGATCGCATTTATCCCAAATTGGCGCAACAGATTGTCGGCTCCTCAATCATTCGCCTGACAGTCGACGACGAAACGGTCATTCAGATCACGGAGCCGTTTCTTGATATGAATGGTGTCAAAGCCATGCCTGTCTCCGGAGGCTTCACCCAGGCAACGGCTGAAACAGAGAATCTTCTTGCCTTTCATGTTACCGATGCCTGCCAGGCTTCAAAAAATGTTGCCGATCTGTTTGCGGGCATTGGCACCTTCTCATTGCGGCTTGCAAAGACCTGTCACGTTCATGCTGTTGAAAGTGATCGGTCTGCTCTCAAAGCTCTGTCCGCCGCATCGCGCATGCAGGCACACCTCAAACCAATTTCTCTGGAGGCGCGCGATCTCTTTCATCGCCCGCTCCTACCCACAGAACTAAACGCCTTCGACGCTATCATCTTCGACCCTCCCCGTGCCGGTGCGCAAAGCCAGGTAGAGCAAATCGCTCAGTCAAAGGTTCCTCTCGTGGTAGCCATCTCATGCAATCCGGCAACTTTCGCACGGGATATAAGAATTCTTTTTGATGCCGGTTACGAGACTGAGGCAATTCACCCAGTGGACCAATTCCTGTTCTCACCCCATATTGAAGTAGTTGCCGTTCTCCGCCGCACCAAATGATGGTCATGAGTGATCACCAGTTTGCCGGTTCCGGCAGGAGAGCGATTTTGAATTGATGATTAAAACGAAGGGAACGTCCGTTGGCTGACCCGTTGAGGAAACTAGCCGTCAGGGCCCGATTCAGTGCATCTCAGGGTGCGAGGGTTGCATGGTACACCGCCCACGCGTTTGCGATGAAGCGATTAAACAGCCGACTGCAATCCACTCTACCGGGATCACCAAAAGAAATTGACCGTCCATCACGTCCCGTCCCGAACGAACGGCGACTCCTTGCCGATGTCGGCGCATTGATGTTGAGGGATCTGTCAAATGTGGAAGCCGGATACTATCCGGTGCCACATGATGAAAGCGGCGGTTTGGCTGGACTAATCAAACGCTCACGAGCGTTCTTCAACGACGTCCCCAAAGTTGCAAGGCGACGACGGCTGAATGCTCACCAGGAAGTTTTCACTGATGAGCAGAAGGGTAAGAAACCGCGCTATTATCTACAGAATTTCCATTATCAGACAGATGGCTGGCTCTCCGAGGAGTCAGCCGATCTTTATGACTTTCAAGTTGAGGTCCTGTTTTACGGTGCGGCTGCGGCGATGCGCCGCCAGGGTCTCGTCCCCTTGGCCAAATTGTTGAGAGAAGTCGATCAGAGGCACATCGCTTTTGCCGATATTGCTTGTGGAAGCGGCCCCTTCCTGTCAACAGCGATAGAGGCCTACCCGCGCCTGCGAGGTATCGGCATCGACCTGTCCCTGCCCTATCTGAAAAAAGCACGGAATGAGATTGCCAGCCGACGCGCCTCCTATACCGTCGGCAAAGCCGAGGATCTTCCGCTCGCGGATGGCTCTCTGGATGTCGCCAGTATCGTCTATCTCTTTCACGAACTGCCACCAAAAATTCGCCAAAAAGTATCGCTTCAGATTGCGCGTGTTCTCAAACCGGGTGGTACTCTGATTTTTGTCGATTCTTTGCAGACCGGGGACGAGCCGGATTACGATGGTCTTCTGGAGTTGTTTCCGCAGCTGTTCCACGAGCCCTATTACAATTCCTACATGAGCGCTGATATCATAGGGTCATTCCAGCGTGCCGGATTGGAGCTGGTTCAGCAGTCGACAGCCTTCGTATCGAAAATCTGTGTTTTCAGAAAAATTTGACCACTGCTGTTATGCAGCTGTCATGCCGCATAGATAAAATTCATAAAACGATCGCAGGAGGAAGGTTTCACTGCGGACTCAGGGCTTCGATCCACAGCGGCTCTGGCAGTAAGTTTAAGAACGAAAGCCTCCGAAAATGAAATGGCTGTACTGGCCGATAGCAACAATCTGCATTGTCTTTGGACTCTTGACGGTATGGCTGCCAATTCCGACGGGTGTTCCTCTGCTCTCGACCGGAATTTTTCTGATAATTGCGCATAATCGCGCATCAGCACGTTTCATCCGAAAACAGAGGCACATGATGCCTTCGCTTAATCGGGTACTCAGCTGCATTGAAAACAAATCCGGCGGCTACTTCTCACGCGTACTCCGCCGCACGCGTCCTAGAGCGAACACCTCAAGACTGCAAGACCGATGAATCGCTAGTCAATCTGTAGGTCTGTTGTGGTGACACGCTTCTGTGGCGCGCGACAACCATTCAGCTTTTACTGCCAACCACAATGATCTCGGCACTGTCTGGCGTGTATGACGAACCGCGCCAATCCCCGTACCACCGTTCCGCCTTGAGACCCACGACATCCAGCATCAGCGCGAGCGTGGGTTGATCAAGAAACCGCAACCGTCTGCGCCGCATTTTTTCGATCCCACCGTCAAACCGGTAATTGTGGGTGAGATCGATTACGCCATTTCCATCCGGTACGCTCGCGCGTCTGGTATGGACAACGTCCTTGCCACTGGGCAATTCTATCTTTATGCGGGAACGTCCGGACTGCCAACGCTCCCAGATCCGTGAGCGTGGATTGCGTGTTTCAAGTGCAAATTGCCCGCCAGGCGACAAATGTTCACTCATCGCCTCAAGAACCAGTAACTGATCAACATTTGTCGTAAATGCCTGGAAAGTATGCTCGGCGAGAAAGACGGAGTCGAACTTTTTACCAAGCGCCAAACATCGACAGTCCGCTTCCTGCCAATCGACATCGGCCTGTTCGTCCTGAACCACGTCAAACGCGCCATCATCGGGAACAACAGCGGAAACCGTCAGCCCCTTTTTCGCCATTGCCCGAGCGAGCCGGCCTGTGCCGCAAGACATGTCAAGCACTGCGCCTCCTTTGGCGAGCGCCCAAGATAGATAAAATTCATCTGATTGACCCCAAGGGTTCTCAAGATCATAAAGATAAATCAAATCCTTATCTAATAAATTCGCGCTCAATTCACTCATGGCACGCTCCAAGGCAGGATAAATACGATTTCGCCCCTTTAAATTAAGAATACACCAGTTTATTCAAACAAAACAGCGGCAAATAAGTTGAATATTGTTTCAACCTATGCAGAAAATATACTAAGCCATTATTTATCTTGGCAAAAATGAACGCAATCGCGCCAGTAAATTGTCAGGATTTGCTTCGAGACTATGAATAGCAATATCAACTGACCGGGGTCCGGTTCTGCGCCAACAGCGCGCCATCAGGTAACGGAAAACATTTGGTTTTTCCGGTTTGGAAATGGTTTCCTTCAATGGCCGGTTCAGAGATATTTTAAGCGTTTGGAGCTGTATCGAGCGGACAGAAGTTTCAAACAATTGAATGTCGGCTATGTCAGCCCAGGCGATAAAACCCAGGCGCTCCAGATAGAGCCCATCCGCGTTCGCTCCCAGCTGAGGCCGCTTGGATTCAACGTATGGACGATAATAGTAGGCACCGCCAAGACCAACAGCCGCCAAAACCAGAAACCAGGGCTCATCCGTTATGAAAGCCAGCAACACACCCAGTGCCGCAGCCATGAAGCTCCCATAGACCAGCGATTCTCCAGAGCCAGACCGATACCCGATGGCCAGCGGTTTGATCGCTGGAGAATTCTGTTGCGTATCGGTTCCAAACTCAGCCATCAATCAGTTCTGTGGACTCGATTTCAATGCCAAATCCGTCGAGACCGACATAGTGCCGTTCTTTTGTCGACAAAAGCCGAATGGAAGACACGCCAAGCTGTTTCAGAATTTGAGCCCCCAAGCCAATTTCGCGCCACTCTTCTTCCCGGTCTTGCGCCGAATAATGGGCTTCGTTTTCTGCAACCTGCAGATCAACGTCTTCTGATTGCAAGTCGGCTCTCGGCCGGAGAGAGTGTGCGGTAACGCCAACCGAACCGTCACGCAAATAGACGATGATACCCCTGGAGCCAGATCCCATTTGCGTGATCAGCTTGTTAAGCAGCGGCGCGCCACCAAAAACATCATCAACGACCGATTCAAGATGCAATCGAACCGGAATCGCATGCCCGTCCCGAATGTCCCCAAAGATGACCGCCAGATGATCCATCGGATCATAGGGTGTTCGAAAACTAATTGCAGTGGCACGTCCCGCTACCGTGTCAATTTCAAATTCATCAATTTGTTCAACCAGGCTTTCGTTCCGCTGCCGCCAGGCGATCAACTCGGCAACAGATACAGACTGCAAGGCGTGCTCTTGTGCAAAGTCGGTCACCTGACTGCCACGCTTCACAGTTCCATCGTCGTTGACGAGTTCGCTGAGCACGCCAATTTCCGGCAATCCAGCCAATCGGCACAGGTCAACCGCGGCCTCGGTATGCCCGGACCGCATCAACACACCACCATCTCTTGCAATGAGTGGGAAGACATGCCCGGGACGAACGAAATCTTGAGCTGCGACGTTGGAATTGGTCAGGGCCCGAATTGTGTTGCAGCGTTCTTCTGCAGAAATTCCCGTCGTTGTTCCGTGTCTGTAGTCAATGGAAACTGTGAAGGCGGTACTCAGCGGCGCATCGTTGTTGGCTACCATTGGCTCAAGATGTAATCTCTTGGCCGTCTCTGTCGTCATGGGCGTACAAACGATTCCGCTGGTGTGACGGATAATGAAGGCTATCTTTTCCGCTGTTGCATGGGTTGCGGCAACGATCAGATCGCCCTCGTTTTCCCGATCGTCATCATCGGTAACGACAATGATTTCCCCATTTTCAAACGCCCGAATTGCGTTCGCCACACGACTGAGATCATTTCTCATTATACAAACCTCAAAAAAATACCAATCCCGGAACGCAACTCCGTAACGTTCACTTTCAGCCGACCTGACCGCGATGGCGTAAAAAGTGATCCGCCAATACACATGCCATCATCGCTTCACCGACCGGAACGGCACGGATGCCGACACAGGGATCATGGCGCCCTTTGGTTCGAACATTAACTTCTTCCCCTTCCCGAGTGACCGTCTGCCTCTCAGTCAGGATCGAACTTGTCGGTTTGACTGCAAACCGCACCACGACCGGCTCCCCACTTGAAATACCGCCAAGTACACCCCCGGCATTGTTTGACAGAAATTTCGGCGTTCCGTCGTCGTTCATCCGCATTTCGTCAGCGTTTTCCTCTCCTGAAAGGGTTGCCGCTTCAAATCCGTTGCCGATTTCGACACCTTTGACTGCGTTGATCGACATCATTGCCATTGCAAGGTCCTGATCGAGTTTCCCGTAAACCGGCGCGCCCAGACCAACCGGGACGTTCTGTGCGACCACTTCGATCACCGCCCCCACTGACGAACCGCTTTTACGGATACCGTCCAGATACCCCTCCCAGAATACAGCCGCATCGGGATCGGGACAAAAGAACGGATTGTCGCCAACTGCTTCCCAGCTCCAATTGTCCCGGTTGATTTTATGAGGGCCCACCTGAACCAGCGCACCGCGAATAAGGATATTCGGAATTACTTTTCTGGCAACGGCACCGGCCGCGACGCGTGCAGCAGTCTCGCGGGCCGAAGACCGCCCGCCTCCCCGATAATCGCGAATGCCGTATTTGGCATCGTAGGTGTAATCCGCGTGGCCGGGCCGATATCGAGATTTGATCTCAGAATAGTCTTTCGACCGCTGATCCGTGTTCTCGATCAGACAGGAAATCGGTGTCCCGGTTGTCTTTTGAATCCCATCATCGTCGACCATGACGCCGGATAGTATTTTGACAGCATCCGCTTCTTTGCGCTGTGTGGTGAAACGTGACTGACCAGGTTTTCTCTTGTCCATGAAACCCTGAATATCTGCTTCAGTCAAAGGCAGAAGTGGAGGACACCCGTCGATAACACAGCCTAGCGCCGGCCCATGGCTTTCGCCCCATGTTGTAACGCGAAAAAGTTTGCCGAAACTGTTATGTGACATGGCGTCCTATTCCAATTGGGAAGGTTTCTGCTCGATCTTCTAAATCATTATCGCAACAAAGGAAATCATCAGAACGGCCGGAATGCTCGCCACCAAACTGAAAATGCGCCCGGTTTACCCTTCTGGGTTGTCATTTTCCAAATCTCTGAGTCGACGCTTGAGATCAACCGCCGCCGACCAGAGACCACCGTCAGCTGCATCGATAAAATGAACATGATGACTTTGTTCGAGTGAAAAGAGAAGACACGTCATCATGGCGTTTTCGGACAGTTTCATTCCGTAAACCAGCCGCCCTGCCTCACATTCCATATCCAGGTACTCGCGCAAGCGTTCGGCGTTTGCGGGAGAGACATCCAGAACAAGGCGCAACATGTCGTTGTATTTGCGATAATCGCTGTTCGAGCGCAGTTCAGCGGCATAGTGAGCGCCGTCATACGCACCAATCTTGACCGCAAATCGTTCACAAAGCAGCTGAAAAAACGATTCAAGATAGAGCCAAAACCGCCAGGAAACAGCAGAACGTTTGTTCCGATTGGGCGCTGCCCGTTCAAACCATAACCAACGGGGTGGCCAGCGATAGCGCATGTTCTGTTCCTGAACCGGCTTGGATTGATTTTCCAGTGAACCCGCAATCTGCGCCAGATTATCCAGAGTTTCGGAGATCCGGTTGGAGCCATCTTCGCCCAGCGGTTTAACAATCAGCGCCATGATGGCACCATTTTGCGATTTCAAAGGCTCCCAGCGACAGGAGAGACCCTCAAGGTCCAGGTCTGGCTCCTTGGTACTGTCCCAGACCGTCTGTTCGTTGTCATCATTACCCTTGAGAATAGAATCTGCGTAATCGAGCCCCCCACCTGTGCACATCGCGAGTGGGTTGAAACTGCTCATCTCAAATTTGCGAATGCGGACGTCAAAACCAGCTTCTCGAATTGTGGAAATCGACACAATGCCCGTTCGCAACTCGATTTGCAGCGTGTCCCGGGCAAACATACTCAGATCAGAAAGGACTGATCTGACCACATTTTCGCGATTTGCGGGAAAAAGAACCGTGCCCCCGTCTCCTCCGAATACATACGGTAAATCAATGTCGGACATGGCGTTTAGAAGACCGGTGATGCTTGCGGCACCGGCCAGATTCACTTCCTTATAGTGGCCATTTTGCACGGCTTTCGTGGAATTGCGCACATCCGTTAAAGCGACCATCCAGTCTCCCGGAACAGGAATGTAAGCATCGAATTCAGCCAAGGCGGAAAAATCGGAGAAAACTGTCAGGTCTCGATAGAAATTTTCGCTGTCCATACCTCGCCCCGAAAAACAATTCACACAATGATGCATGAAAACAAAATGTGCCGATCACTCAATCTTTTCTTACCAATGCACGAGCCAATGACATAGATTGTTTTTCAAATGCAGCAGAAGCCTTGCAATGACGAGGCATGGGAGTTTCTTGAATATGCGACTGCTTCGTAGTTTGTTGAGTTCGTTCATTAAAAACGGGCAATTGCGGCTCATTGATGCAGCTGGGAAACGTCACGAGTTCGGAAGCGGTGACAATGGCCCGACCGTTACGATTCGCCTGCACAACAAGGCGCTGCACAGACAACTGTTCTTCAACCCCGAACTGGTCGCTGCTGAAGCCTACATGGATGGCACGTTGACCATGGAAGAAGGATCGACCTGCTACGATTTCATGCATTTGTTTTCGGTGAACCGGGCACCGCTTGGCGCTCATCCTGTTCAGGGTCTCCTACGAAAAGGATGGAAGGCGTTCCGACGCAATCAGCAGAAAAATGATGTCGACAATGCCAAAGCACAGGCCCGGCACCACTACGACATCAATACCGAACTTTACCGATTGTTTCTGGATGATGGCCTCAACTATAGCTGTGCCTACTACCGGTCCCCCGAGGATACGCTGGAGCAGGCCCAGGAAGCCAAACTGAGGCATATTGTTGCGAAGCTGCAACTGGAACCGGGCATGAAAGTGCTGGAAATCGGCGGCGGTTGGGGATCACTGGCGATTGAAATGGCAAAAGCCGGTGCCCAGGTCACTTCACTGAATGTCTCGCCTGAACAAATTGCCATAGCCGATCAGCGCATCACAGAACAAGGCCTGCTGGAAAAGGTCCAGTTCATTTGCCAGGACTATCGCGAATTTGAAGGAAAGTTTGATCGCATTGTTTCAATCGGCATGATGGAACATGTGGGAATCGGCCATCTGGATGTGTATTTCACGAAGATTAAGGAATGCCTCAATCCGGGAGGCTATGCCCTCGTGCATTCGATTGGCCGCATGTCGCCCCCGGGCACGACAGCACCCTTCATTCGCAAGCATATTTTCCCCGGCGGCTATGTACCTGCCATGTCGGAAGTGTTTGCCGTCACAGAACGATTGGGCATCTGGGTAGATGATGCTGAAGTGCTAAGACTTCATTACTACTACACCATCAGAGACTGGCGCCGTCGATTTGAAAAAAATCGCGACAAGGCCGTCGAACTGCTCGATGAACGTTTCTGCCGCATGTGGGAATTCTATCTGTGCGCCGTAGAACTAGGGTTCCTGCACGGTTCAAACATGGTGTTCCAGCTGATTCTATCCAATGAGCGCGATGCCGCGCCACTCACCCGTGACTACATGGTTGACGATGAAAGACGACTGGCCGCTCAAACCGAGTGAATTGGAAGTTGTTGTCCGAATCCCAGCGCTTTGGTGTAGAAACCTAAAGCCACATCCCGCTGCCCTGATCGCAGATCAGGAACTGATCCTGCGGCACGGCCATTTCCGGAACAATGGTATCGGGAATGGAAAACATCAAACCGCGCAGCAGTCGGTTGATACCGCCATGGGACACAACGATTGTCGGGAGCTCCACACCATCAAGCCAGGACTTCACCCGTTTTGAGGCGGTTTCATAGCTTTCTCCACCCGGCGGTGTAAATCCCCATTTATCGGCCTTACGCTGGGCGACACCTTCAGGATCCCGCTCGGCAATTTCAACATTGGTCCGCCCTTCCCATTCGCCAAAGGTGATCTCGACCAACTGATCATCCTGCGCGTATTCCCCTTCGGGTAGCTCCAGCACGCTGCGCACAAGATCCATGGTCTGGCGGGTTCGTGTCATAGGTGATGCGACCCACTGATAATCATCGGCGCTGCGCCCTCTATGTTCCAGGAATTCACCCAGAACATATCCGTTCCGTCTTGCTTGCTGTTTCCCGATATCGTTCAGAGGAATATCGATCTGGCCCTGATAGCGCCCTTCCGCATTCCAGTCCGTCAACCCGTGCCGAATGAATATGATTTGCGGTCGGCTTTTTGCGGCTGTGATTTGGCTGCTGTCGCTCTTCAAATCTTCAAACATTGCTTTCCATCATGTCAGGTCGCTCTGTGCTTCCACAATCAGCTGCTGCCACAATCAGCTGTTTCCGTGACAGCTGCGTAACAGGACGCGGGCTAAATAACCAGCGATCCACGGAAATTCGGCGCATGAAAATGAATATGTGGCACAGCTGCAAAACCTGCAATGGTTCGCAGCTGTGCCACATGATGGTGTCTGAAGACAACTGCTGCGGATTGCACTGGCCAGTGCGGAAAGAACCGCAGGTCAAATGCCTGCGGCTTCAGGAATCAAGTCAATCCAACAGACCGTGTCCGGTCAGTCCTTGACCACGCTGATATCAGGGGCATCAACTGCTTTCATGCCGACGACGTGATAGCCGCTATCGACATGATGGATCTCTCCGGTCACTCCTTTCCCCAGATCGGACAGCAGATAGAGTGCAGAATTACCCACTTCCTCTATCGATACTGTCTGGCGCAGGGGAGAGTTGTATTCGTTCCACTTCAAAATGTACCGAAAATCGCCGATGCCCGATGCAGCAAGTGTTTTGATCGGACCGGCAGAAATCGCATTCACCCGGATTTTGTCTTTGCCCAGATCAGCGGCAAGATAGCGAACACTGGCTTCCAGTGCAGCTTTGGCTACGCCCATGACATTGTAATGGGGCATCACTTTTTCTGCGCCGTAATACGTCAATGTCAGCATGGAACCGCCGTCACTCATCAACTTCTCGGCGCGTTGCGCTACCGATGTGAGTGAGTAACAGGAGATCTGCATGGTCCGATTGAAGTTTTCAGCCGATGTATCGATATAACGCCCCGTCAATTCATCCTTGTCGGAAAACGCGATACCGTGGACAAGAAAGTCAATCTTGCCCCACTTCTCTTCCAGATTTGCAAACACGGCGTCAATCGACGCATCGTCCGTTACATCGCAATGTCCGGCTACGAGAGCACCCAGTTGCTCTGCAAGCGGCTCGACGCGTTTTTTCAATGCATCGCCCTGATAGGTTAGCGCCAATTCAGCACCCGCATCGGCCAGCGCCTTGGCAATGCCCCAAGCTATGGAACGATTGTTGGCAACACCCATGATGAGGCCGCGCTTGCCGTTCATCAATCCCTGCGCATGCGTCATCTAATTCTCCTGAAACCCATTTTTTCTTCGCTTGGTAAAACACCATGCCAACTGTTGGCCTCCTATGGCACAGGGTCAAAGAAGCATCAAGCCGATGGCTGGGGATAGGTTTCCAAAATCGGGTCCGAACCTGTCGACATTTCCCTTGAACCATCTTCCAACCGTGTCGCAGGAGCGTTATAGAATGCGGCCATGACGCATAATTTCAGCACTCCCAACCGCCGCCTGACGAATCGTTTCAAAGAGATTGTCGGGCCTGACAATGTCGTGACCGACACCGGTCAGATGCAGCCCTACCTGGTCGAATGGCGGGATCTTTATCACGGAAATTCGCCGATGGTTCTCCGTCCAGGGACCGTTGAGGAGGTCTCCAAAGTCGTCCAACTTGCCAACGCATCCCGCACGGCAATCGTTCCGCAAGGGGGAAATACCGGACTGGTCGGAGGACAGATTCCCGATGAAAGCGGAACTGAAATAGTCGTTTCAACTGAAAGACTTAATGCTGTTCGCAATGTCGATACCGACGGTAATGTCATGACGGTTGAGGCCGGCGTCATACTGGATAAAATTCACGAAGAGGCCACGGCGGTTGATCGTATGTTTCCGCTGACCTTGGGATCGCAAGGCTCCTGTTTCATCGGCGGCAACATTTCGACCAATGCAGGAGGAACCGCTGTTCTCGCTTACGGCAATACACGAGACCTTATTCTTGGTCTGGAGGTGGTCTTGCCGGATGGTCAAATCTGGAACGGGTTAAGAGCACTTCGTAAAGACAACACCGGTTACGATTTGAAACAATTATTTATCGGAGCCGAAGGCACATTAGGCATAATTACGGCTGCCAATCTGAAGCTGTTTCCGGTTCCACGTGCGCAGGAAGTCGCCTTCATTGGTCTTGAGTCGCCCCACCAGGCACTCCGTCTGTTCAATATGGCCCAATCGCACGCGGGCTCCATGCTGACCGGCTTCGAGCTCATGCCCCGTATCGGGATTGAATTTACACTGCGTCACCTGCCCGGGGCCAGGGATCCGTTAATGAGCCAGCACGCCTGGTATGTGCTGATGGAAATATCAAGCGGCTCGGAAGCGGAAAGCGCCCGGTCCCTTGTCGAAACGCTCTTTGAGGAAGCAGTCGCAGCGGAGTTGGTTGAGGACGCGGTGCTGGCCGAAAGTATCGAGCACCGCAAGTCATTCTGGCATCTGCGCCACGGGATGTCGGAGGTGCAAAAACAGGAAGGCGGCTCGATCAAACACGACGTTTCGGTTCCTGTCGCAAAGGTACCGGAGTTTCTTGACAGGGCGATTGCCGCTGTCGAAGCACAGATCCCCGGTTGTCGCCCGGTTCCGTTTGGCCATATGGGCGATGGCAATATCCACTTCAACATCACTCAACCGGCGGGTGCCGACAAAGACGCGTTTATCCGTCGATGGGATGAAGTGAACGCAACCGTGCACGGCATTGTGGCTGATTTGAATGGATCAATTTCGGCCGAACATGGCATCGGCCGTCTGAAAAGGTCCCTTCTGAAAGACATCAAAGACCCTGTCGAATATGAAATGATGCAGCGGATCAAAATGGCGTTTGATCCAAGCGGCATTCTCAATCCCGGTCGCATTTTATAGCGCTGTCTTGTTATCCGATTCCTAAATCACGTGGATCGTGTGCTGACAATCCCCCGTTCCGCCAGGCAATTGTGACCTACTTCTCCGCATTGGTGTGGACACTTGCGTATGAGATCACCAGATGAACACGCTCCAAAGCAGAGTGAATTTGGTGAACCCGGTAGGGAAGCAAAAGTGATGACCGAACGCACATTGAAAATACGATCCGCAACAACAGATGATGCATCCGCCTTGGCGGAGCTCATCAATTTCGCTGGAGAAGGACTGCCTGTCTACTTATGGGAAGGCATGGCTCAGGACGGCCAAACTGCCTGGGATGTAGGGCGCCAGCGAGCGCAGCGAGAAGAAGGGTCTTTTTCCTATCACAATGCAATGATCGCTGAAATCAACGGCGCTGTCGCAGGCTGCCTTATCGGCTATCGCTTACCGGATGTTCCAGATGTGGTCGATTTTGAAGAAATGCCGGCGATGTTCAGACCTCTACAGGAACTGGAAGACCTCGCTCCAGGTACCTGGTACGTCAACGTCCTGGCGGTCTACCCCAAATTCAGAGGGTCGGGGATCGGGACCTCCCTGCTTGATGTTGCCAATGAACAGGCCAAAGCCACCGAGGCCGCAGGATTGAGCATCATCGTGTCAGATGCAAATTCAGGCGCCCGGCGTCTTTATGAGCGCTCCGGCTACAGCTTCATCGACGATCGGACGATGGTAAAAGACAATTGGCAGACAGCTGGTAAAAACTGGGCACTGCTCAGACGGACAATCTGAGAATTTTTTCGGGAACTGAGCCACACTCCGACTATCCAGCGACGCTAGAATAGATCGAGCTGCCCTCCTCCCCCTATTTGGTCTGGATGCTGAACGCGTTTCTTTTTTGGAAACTCACGGTGCGCAGGTTCTACCTTTTCTGTAAGTTCCGGATCGTCATGGATTACTCTATTGACCCGAGTACTCACTGGCACCTTGTCGAAAAAATCGTCCTGAAGCGGCCGCAGAATTTTCGCTGCTTCTTTGGCGGTTACATTTTGGACATCAAGCCACCGGTTGCTATCATCGGGCAGGATCACACAGGGCATGCGATGATGAATTTCGCCTACGGTTCCGTTGGCAGCACGTGTCAATATCGCAACTGAGTCCAGTTCACTTCCCTCGGCATTCATCCAGCGAGACCAAAGTCCGGCAAAGGCTATCACACCGCCCTGCCTTGGATAAATATAGTACGGTGTCTTGTGACCGTCTTCGCGCTTCCATTCGTAGAAGCCACTGACTGGGATAAGACACCTGAAATGTTTCATCGAGTCTCGAAATGATGGTTTCGCAAGCGCTGTTTCAGAACGCGCATTGGTCAACAAGGTAAAGTCCTGCAGATCCTTGACCCAACTGGGAACAAGTCCCCAACGTGCCAACGCAAATCGCCGTTGCCTGCTTTCTTGCCTGACAATACCGACAGGCTGCGTCGGAGCAATATTGTACCGCGCCGGAAAAACCGGATCGTCCGTGTATTGAAACAGAGCTTTGATTTCTTCCGGAGGCGCTTTTAAAACAAATCGACCGCACATGGATGATGCGTTCCAATGCTGATTCTGTAAACCAGTGTTCGTTATACGACAGGTTCGCTCTTCGACCCTTAAAAATTCAGCCGGGACGCCGGATTCCTGTGTAAACGGGGCCTAATCACCCGCCTGCGCAGCGATGCTCGCCTACCCAACTCCCTGACCGAATTCTCTCTTGTAAGCAATTGGAAACGAAACTGTCTTATGCTTGCCGCCGTTAGGGCGAATTGGGGATTGGCAATGGCAAGTCATGGGGAACAGATCGGTCAGGGAGACCTGAGCGCTGATCGGCTCGTCAACGCAAATATTTCGCCTTTGACAGGATTGGCAACGGACTATCTCAATCACTTCAATGAAGTTGTCATGCTGTTTGAATTGATTACGGACATGCCAGAATGCGTTTCAGATGTACTGGCGTGGCAACCCCTTTCATATTGCGACCATTTTCAAAATTCCGGTTTCGCCGAAAAGGAGTTGGCGATCCGCGCCTATGAAGCTGCATCGGCGCCGGTTAGATCGACCTTCGATACAGTGGTTTCTGAGCTGAATACAGAGATCATTCAAATGCAGGAGCTTGTCAGCCAAACCGATCTGGGCGAACCGGCAAGCAAAACAATGATCGCCGACCGTGTTAAAAATCAGCTCCAGCCGTTGATCTCCGCTGCCGGTGGTGTCATCCATGGACACGATGTTGGTGCTGTTGATATCATGCCAGCGGATTGTGAATCTTCGCAAGCGGATATCGATGCTCTGTTTGCCTGATGATAGGTCTGAAACTCTGCGTGACACTTCCTCCCGCTCCTACCCAAAGCACCCTTTGATCGGGGTTTGTACGCTGTGCTGGGACGGTGAAAACATACTGGTGATCAAGCGCGGTCGGGAACCTTACAAAAACCATTGGGCCCTGCCGGGTGGTTTGGTGGAACTGGGTGAAACCCTCGATGATGCGGCCTTGCGGGAACTCTTCGAAGAAACTGGTGTAAGGGCTAAAATAGTCGGTCAGCTGGAAACATTCGATAGTATTCATCGAGACCAGGAAGACAAGGTTGCATCCCACTTCGTGCTGACAGTATTTGAAGCGGAACATCTCAGCGGTGACGCTATTGCGGCCGATGATGCTCTTGCCGCAAAATGGTGTCGCCCGGAAGAGTTATCCTCGCTTCTGATGACACCCGGCACCCACGATCGGCTGCTTGGGGCTTACAAACGACGAAATTCCCTGTAAGTCAGTGACGATCCATTGCGATCATGACGTTTTTGCAGTCCGGAAAGACATATGCCGTACAAGCCATCGTTGTTTGAAGCCCAGAAGCTGACTGTACTTGCCCGTGCAGGAAGATGGATCGCTGCAGGACTCATCATCTCAGGATCGATTGCGTTCAGCACGTCTGGCCAGTCGCAGGACGCGCCACCCTACGAAGACCGTCTGTTACGCCTTTCTGAACTGTTGGGCGGTGTACAGTATCTTCATACTCTCTGCGGCGGCGAGGAAGGCGTTTATTGGCGCGATCAGATGACAGCTCTTCTGGATGTGGAGGTCACCGAAACCGTGCGCCGCCGAAAATTCACCGAGCGATTCAATCTTGGATATCGGGGTTACGCGGCAACGCATCGAACCTGTTCAGCCTCTGCACGTCAGGCATTACAGGACTATATTGCTGAAGGTATTGCTATATCTGACGAGCTGACTGCCCGGTTCTCTCAGAAATAATTGAATGCATCAAAAAGGTTAGCTGGATCCACGTCATCCGTTAACCAAAATTCATGTGTTTTTACACAGATCATTAATGTTTTGTTTATCTTAGGGCCTATCAGGACCGGCGTGCCGTGATAGGCTTCGCTTGTCCAATTGACCTTGTGCAGAGATGCAATGACGTCACGCGCGGGGCCGGGGGAAAGTGAACGGGGATAGTATGGCTAACGACGAGTTTGAAGAAATGCAATTGAACCCCGAGGATGATCGGCAGGCCGCTCTTTCTTACATTTCCCGCGCATGGGAAAGTGCCATTGCAGATGGTGTGGATGCCGATGCGGTTGCACATGCTGCCATGTTCACGGCACTTGCAGATCTTGTAGCCGCCTATGGCGAAGATGCCGTTGCGGTTCTTGCTGAACGGTTACCTGAGCGGGTGCGTCACGGCGAGTTTACGGTCAATCGTATTCTGCAATAAGAGTATTCCGTGCGGCGTCGCAACGGATGGACGGACGTGTTTGAATAACACGTGCACCATTCGGCGTATTGGTATGCTCAAATCAAACCGGTAAAAAGGTTGAGCATCCATAGCGCTCGGACGAAAATTACCAAACCGAACAGCAGTAACAGCGTTCCGGCAATGTGATTGATCCGCTCCAACCACAGGTCGTTCATGCGATGGCGAATTCGGGAGACCAGCCCCGATATGAAGATCCACCAGGCAAGACTGCCTGCCAGTACGCCAAGCACCATGCCCGTGGCACCCAAATAGTTGCCCGGTGCAGGCGCCAGACTGCCAAGACTGCCAAATATGGCAACGAACCCCAAAATGGCGCCCGGGTTGGTTATGGTCATGACAAAAGCAGTGAAGAAGCCGGTTAATATACCTGGACTTCCCTCGCCCCCTTCAACCAAATGCGGATGACTGCGCAACGTTGTCAGCCCGAATATGATCAGCACGATCCCGCCAACCAACTGGATGGTGGTGCTGTAATCCTCAACAAAGTGCGCTACCGTTGTCACACCGAATGCGGCGGCACTGGCAAACAGCACATCGGCCACAACGGCACCGGCACCCGCTGTCAGACCCGATAAAAATCCATGACGGAATGAGCGTTGTATTGCCATGATATTGACCGGTCCCACCGGTGCTGCAACAGCAATGCCAATTGCGATGCCGACCAGAATGAGCCGGAGATCGATAAACAGCGTCATCCCTGCCTCCGACGTGCTGCTTCAATGAGACCGACACCCATTCCGACACCGATCAAACCACCAGCTGCACTCAGCCAGGCGTGCACATACAATTCAATCAAACCGCAGACATCTCCCCGTGAACCGACGGTTTCGTGTTTCAATTCAGGACTTGCTTCACCCGACGCAGGGGATTGTCACACAAATGCCCTGCCCCATAGTTCAATCATAAGACAAAGGGATGAATTTTCGTTTATCCCGTCCGATTAAAGACTTGCAAGTGCGGGTGAGTCACGCTCAAGTGTGATCTACAGATGCCGTGTTTTCGTGGACAGAAACCCCATTATGCTGGATAGATGTGCAAACAAATGCGTGCCGCTTTTGCAGCATAAGCTCCCTTTCAGGCGGAGCTATTCGAAAGGAGCGCTCCATTCATGATCCGCGTTCGAGCCACTATCGTTGCCATTCTGGGTTCAGTACTGCTGGCGTTGCCGTCTTCTGCGGCGACTGTGAAATCCGACGGCCCCGTCGTTGATACCGGCACAGATCGAGACGGCATCACTGCACCAATCGACCTCGACTCTCCCAGTGAGGGTGGTGGAAAAAACGCGCCGAAGGAGACGGATTCTGTTCTGAGCGAACAAGCCGATGAAACGCTGCCGGAAATTCTCTACACATTCGAAAATCTGCCAACGCCGGTCAGAAGAATGCGCGAACAGATTCTGGAAGCGGCCCAATCAGGAAAACCAGAAAAACTGAGACCCGTTCTTGAGGCCAACGAAGTTCCGCCGACCCTCGCTTTCGACGAGGTGGCCGATCCTATCGACTATCTCAAGACATCTTCCGGAGACGGAGAGGGATTGGAACTGTTAGCAATTCTGTCTGAGGTGCTGGAGGCAGGTTTTGTCCATGTCGATAAAGGAACCGCACAGGAAATGTATGTGTGGCCCTATTTTGCGCGATACCCGTTACACGGCTTAAAGCCCGATCAGATGGTTGAGCTTTACCGCCTTGTTACTGCGGGTGATTATGCAGACATGCAAAACTTCGGTGCATACAGTTTCTATCGCGTTGGAATCGGTCCTGACGGCACCTGGCACTATTTTGTCGCTGGCGACTGAGCCCTTGATGCTCGGCGATCACGCCCGATCATTCGAGGTGTGTGACCCGAACAAGCAGCCTATCTGGTGATGACAATATAATCGGTGCCGAGCGTCGAATGACGCTTGCTCATGCCTCGGTCCGTGACGATCAGCGAACTGCTAGGTGTGAGCATTGCAGCAATTTTGCTTTGCACATCCGCAGGGATGACCACACGATCCAACGCACTCTGTGCTGTGACACCCTCTGCGCGTTCAGCTGTCAGCGCCATCCAGGGCGCGACAACGGCATCGTGCTCGTAGGCGAGTGATGTGTAAATGTGTGTACCCAGAGGTTTGTTGCTCGCTTTGAGAGCGACAGGTGCGACGTAAATCTCCCGCATCTTTCGACGCACTCTCAGCATACCGGTTTTCCGCAATCCGTTTCCGGCTGCAATTGATAGAATGTCAGCGGTATCATCGCTCAGGATGCCATCTGCAGGGACGTCGTTGTCTTCCTGAAATCTCTTCAGCGCCGTGCGCGTTTTGCGGCCAAACACGCCGTCGGCAGGACCCGGCGCATAACCAAGCCTGTTTAACTGCACCTGTGCCTGTCGGAAAAGATCCCGTTTGCTTCTGACCGTGATGATCATGCGCAGAGGCGCACCGGACTGCTGAAGTTTTTGGTCGGCGCGAGTGGTTGAAATCTTCTGAGCATCATTGGTTCTGGACGAAAGTTTTCCGATCGACCGTCCGTCGTTAAGACTGGATCTCAAACCGAATTCCGCAGAACCAATGCCATCAGCCAAACTGGCGACCATCAACGGGTTGACCGTTTGGGGTTGGAACAGCGAAGCGTGAATGATTTTGGTGGGCTGCGATTCCCCGCGGGTAATCACTACGTGGGCTCCATGTCCGGTCATCGCAAACAGATCTTTTGCAAAATCACGCGGCAAGCGTACACAACCATGAGATGCGGGATATCCAGGCAACCGTCCCTGATGAAGTGCAATACCAGACCAGGTCAGCCGTTGCATGTAGGGCATCGGCGCATTGTCATAGAGATTTGAAAAATGCCGCCGACGCTTTTCAAGGATACTGAAAATACCCGTGGGAGTGCTGTTACCCTGACGACCTGAGGATATCGGTGCGGTCCGAACGCGCTGCGTGCCCCGGTAAACGTCGACTCGCTGCTCATCGATGGAAACAACCACCTGAAGCGGATCATTTTTGACAACTGACACGGTTTCCGCCGGTTTGGAATCACGCGCCTCCGCCGGCATGAAAACACCCAGCGCCACAAGCAGCCCTACTCCGAACCCGGATATCCAAACTACACGCCGCGTCGCCGAAAAAAATGGCGATCTTTCGCGCGGAAACTCTCCCATGTCGATCACTCCGATACACATCCCGACATTATGAACTCCCGCAGAGCTATCATATGCCGGTGAATCGATTGTTTACGTCCGACCAGATTAGGAGCTGAAATTCCAATTTTCTGTGATTTAAACTACAAATTCGCTGTGTTCTGCCTTACAGACACGGGAATTTAACGAAATATTAACGATAATTTGACTTCGGTTTCCTGGGTTGTGGACGAACATCTGCTCAAACAGCATCGGTCTTTTCGCCCCTTGGATGCTTGCAACCCCAACCGGCGTGACAGCCCGGATCAGCTCTCCGGTCTGTAGACTCGGGCGCTTGCTGGACGGGGGTCATCCGCATAGATCAGCACCAATGTATCGACAACGCACCGTGCTGATTTTCCCTGCTTGCTGAACCGGATGATCTAAAAAAAATTCGTTTATCTGCTGAGACGACGCCTCTTCGAATCGCTTGATCTGATCGCGCGAACCCCCTATTTGCCTACGAAGGTATCGTATCGACTGAACACACGTTTTTGGAGGCTTGGCAGGAATGGGGCTGATCGCTGAACTAACCGATCGCGGCATTGTCCGGATAGCAGGACCTGAGCGGTCTCCTTTCCTGCAAAATCTCCTGACCTGCAATATGGATCTGGTCGAGAACTCCGGACCGCAATTTGGCGCTCTTCTTACGCCTCAGGGGAAAATCCTATTCGATTTCCTGATCGCGAATTCAGAACAGGGCTATCTCGTGGACTTGCCCCTTTCATTAATCCCGACATTTATCAAACGGCTTGGCTTTTACAAACTCCGAGCAAAGGTCGATATTGAAGATGTCTCACAAGACCTTGCCGCGCTGGCCATTTGGGATTGCCAGGAGGAGCCGGAGATTCCGGCACTGACTTACCGCGATCCGCGATTGTCGCAGTTGGGATTTCGCGCCATTGGCGCCCGCTCCGGGCTTGGGGCCGATTTTGCGACACAGGGACTGACGCACGTTCCTCTGCACGACTACCACACGCATCGGATTCGATTATGTGTCCCTCAGGGTGAGCTTGACTATGACTACGGCTCCATTTTTCCGCATGACGTCAACATGGACGGCCTCAATGGTATCGATTTTTCCAAAGGGTGCTACGTGGGTCAGGAAGTCGTCAGCCGAGTGAAACACAGAGGCACCGCCCGCAAGAGGATGATCAGCGTGGTCGCTGATGGATCATTGCCGGTATCAGGCACTCCCATTACGGCATCGGGCAAATCAATCGGCACGCTTTGCTCATCCGCTGGGAGCACGGCAATTGCGCAGTTAAGGTTGGACAGGGTCAAAAATGCCCTTGATCAGAATGTTCCGCTCTTTGTTGAGGATACCGAAGTTCACGTATCCCTCCCCGGTTGGGCTAATTTTGACTGGCCCGAAACTGAAGCGCAAACCGGAAAAGAATAAATCATGGCAGCGGATCAACCCGGCCAGACACCAAGAGCGTGGCAGAGGATGCTTTCCGGCCGCCGCCTTGACCTGATCGACCCTTCGCCACTCGACATTGAAATCTCCGATATTGCCCATGGCCTCGCTCGCGTGGCGCGATGGAACGGACAGACACTCGGCGATCACGCATTTTCAGTGGCCCAGCATTCGGTCGTCGTCGAGCAGATCAGCACTCTGCTTAAACCTGACCTCGAGGCACACTGGCGTTTGGCAATCCTACTGCATGATGCGCCTGAATATGTCATCGGTGACATGATTTCCCCCTTCAAGACCGTGATGGGTGGAAATTACAAACAGATCGAGAACAATCTGCACCGAGCGATTCATTTACGGTTTTCGCTTCCGATCGAATTGCCCAAATCCATTTCTCGTCTGGCCAAACGGGCCGATATCATTTCAGCGTACTATGAGGCGACTGAACTTGCCGGGTTCGAGAAAGTCGAAGCAGCTAGAATTTTCGGCCGACCAACAGGTTTTGACTTCAAGTCAAAACTTGATTTCACGCCCTGGCCGACGGCCAAGTCGCAGGAAGTTTTTCTTGACAGATTTTCTCTATTGGAGAGCGAATGCAGTACCGCCTGATGCGGCCAACTTTCAGTACTTCCGAGTAATACCCCGACAGGATAGAAGTATTGGCCCTGACACGCCTTCACGCTCCATGCCTGTTGCGTTTCCGCCGGTTTGGTGCTCAAACGCAGTTTAATAATCACCAAAACCCTGGCCGGAAAAATACTGAGCCTTCAATATCGGCAATGCTCGTAAATAAAAATAAATGCGAATGCTTGAGTTTACAGACTTATGTCGACTTTTAACGTATATTGTAAATTTTAAACCCAGTTAATACACAGCCTGTAACAAATTTACTAAAATTTATCCTTGTTTCTTCAGCGTTAAATAGGACCATTTTGTTAAAAACGGCCCTTAATCAATAAATCGAGGGGCCTTCAGATGTCTTCCGTTCGTGTCATTCAGTTTGTTGTTGCCTTTGTCGCAGCACTTTTCTTATCGATTGAGATTCCAACGGCGCAGGCCGCCGATTGGGTCGTTAAGAGGATGAGTGGCAAAGTCTGGATCAAGCCGCAGGGCGCTCAGCCGGCATCGCTCACTTCAGGCATGGTAGTTCCCGAACGCACAACAATAACGACCCGACGCGGTGCACGTGTCATGCTTGTGCGCGGCAAGGAAACGATGATGATCGGCCCCAATTCCGTCGTCGGGATACCACCACAGCCAGGTCGTGGACGCACAACAATCTACCAGCAGGCCGGACAGGTTCTTTTCGATGTCGAGAAGAAACACGTCAAACATTTTGGGGTTGAAACTCCCTTTCTTGCCGCAGTTGTCAAGGGCACCCAGTTCGTTGTCAGTGTCGGATCGGAAAATGCGACAGTCACGGTAGGGCGCGGAAGGGTGGCTGTTGCAGACAACAGCTCCGGCGAGAGGACAGAAATAACCGGCGGCCAGAGCGCTTCAACCGGTGGCGGCTTGTCCGTTAGTGGTGAAGGTCGGTTGCCAGCCGTGAAAGTTGGAAAACCAAAAACACCGAAGGTCGCCCCCCCGATATCAAACCGCTATGTCAGAGCAATCAGCAAGGGCAAAGCAAAAAATGCTTTCAAGGATTTATCAAACGAATGGGGCCTGACCATCACCGCAAATCTGGATGACGCCGACTATGCTGTAAATAATTCAGCCGACAATAACGGTAATGGCAATGGAAACGGTGGCGGAAACGACAACGGCAACAGCGGCAACGGTAATGGAAACGGCGGCGGAAACGACAACGGCAATAACGGCAACGGTAATGGAAACGGTGGCGGAAACGATAACGGTAATAACGGCAACGGTAATGGAAACGGCGGCGGAAACGATAACGGTAATAACGGCAACGGTAATGGAAACGGCGGCGGAAACGGCAACGGCAATAACGGCAATGGTAATGGAAACGGCGGCGGAAACGGCAACGGCAATAACGGTAACGGCAACGGTAATGGCGGCAGCGACGGCGACAACAATGGGAACAACAACAGCGGTGATGGCGATGATGATGACGATTGATCATCAGGCGTGCCCGCGCACCACTGCGTTAGCCAAGTAGCGTTCCCTATCGCTCTTAGACCATGATACACAACGCGCTTAAAACCATTTGGCCCATTGCGGTCCTTGCAGTCGCGGCCTTTTGGTCGGGACTGCTTACGCCATTGGAAAACCGTTTGGCTGAAATGCGCATGTCGCTCATCGAAAGGCCGCCCACCGGGGAAATCGTCCTTGTCGATATCGACAGCAAGAGTTTGCGTGACATCGGCCAATGGCCCTGGCCCCGAGACGTTCACGCTTCCCTGATCGACCAACTGATGGCGGTCAATGTTCGGGAAATTGCATTCGATATTGATTTCAGTAGTCGGTCCTCACCCGCGTCCGATGCGGCGCTCGAAGCAGCGCTTGAGCGCGCCGGCGGTAGCGTGATCCTTGCAACTTTCAATCAAACGCTGACAACACGTTCCGGCGGCGCAGCGATGGTGTCCAATCAACCGATTGACCGGTTCGCTCGCCATGCCTGGCCCGCCGTGGTCAATGTGTTAGTAGAGCGTGACGGCATTGTTCGACGCTTTCCGTATGGCGATGCTGTTGCCGGAGAGGAGCTTCCGTCGCTTCCGGCTATGCTGGGCGGTTACTCAGGCGATGCCAGCGGATATTTCTTCGTTGATTTCGGCATCAAAGCGGGAGACATTCTCCGTTTATCGGCAATTGACGTTATAAACGAACAAGTCTCGCCGAACCTGCTGCGCGACAAAAAAGTCATCATAGGGGCCGGAGCCGTTGAACTGCGCGACACTTTTGCCGTGCCCAAATATGGAACCATGTCCGGCCCGTTGCTACAGGCACTCAGTGCAGAAAGCATTCAACAAGGCCGCAACCTTGTACAGATCTCTTCCAAAGTCATCATACTGGCCTGCCTGATAGTTTTGGCATTGTTGGGATTGGCAATCGCCACACTTCCGTGGCGCATGGCGATCGGGCTGGTCGCCGTAACCATGCTGGGCATCGAAGGCGGCGCCATTCTGCTTCAGACCGGTTATCCCGTTTTACCTCAAACCGGCATATTTCACGTGGCCGGGCTGCTTTTGATCATTGCCGTTGTCCTGCAGGAAATCAGTTTCCGGAAAATGCTGTTGTTCGTCTCCCGCAAGGAGACAAAGAACACCCAGCTACTTCTCGATCAGGTTATCACCGATAACTTTGACGGGGTCGTCGTGATTGATCGCCAAGGGATCATTCATTCGGTCAGCGATGCCACCTCTCGTATCCTACAGGAGAAAACCGCTACCATCAAAGCCGGTCAATCAGTTTCCCAGGCGCTGCCCAAACCGCTTGTGTCTATCTTTGCCGAGGCAAAACTTCTGTTTGATGGCGACAGTTCACAGTCTTCTTTTAGCGGTGAAATCGACATTGAAACTTCTGAAATGCAAAAGGGTAGGATACTGGAGTATGTGCTGACAGCTTCCCAGATTGAGCAAGTCAGCGCGGACGGGTCAGAGAAAGATCCGGATTGCGTCTTTTGCCTGACATTTCGGGATGTAACGGAAGAACGCAAAGCACAACGCAGAATTACCTACCTGGCGCGTTTCGACACCCTCACCGGCCTGCCCAATCGAAACCAGTTTCTGGACACGCTGGAACGTCTGATCAACTGCACCGGTGCGACACAGGGTCCACTTGCCCTGCTGAGCATTGATCTCGACCGTTTCAAAACCATCAACGATACGCTCGGACATCAGGTTGGTGACAGGCTTCTGTGTGCATTTGCTGATCGTTTCCGTGATCTTGTCGAAGACCCCGGGCTGCTTGCCCGACTTGGTGGCGATGAGTTCTGCCTTCTCATTCCCGATGCACCCGATCCTCAAGTGCTCTCATCAAACCTACAGAAAATGATTGATGCACTGTGTGAACCCTATGACATCGGCGACCACCGCATGCTGATCGGCGTCAGTTTTGGCGTTGCCTTTGCCCCGCAGCCAGACGTGGCTCCGGACCAGCTCATGAAAGACTCCGACACTGCGCTTTATCGGGCTAAATCCCAGAACGGCAGCGCATTCTGTTTCTTCGATCCGGAAATGGATGTCGCCTTGCAGCGGCGTCGAAGCCTCGAAGCAGACTTGCGGGGGGCAATTGAACGGTCAGAGTTTCACCTGCTTTATCAACCGCAGACGGATCTGGAGACAGGTGCGCTGATCGGCGTAGAGGCTCTCATCCGCTGGGACCATCCCGAACGCGGACTTGTTCCGCCGGATGACTTCATCTCGATTGCAGAAGAGACCGGATTGATCGTACCCATCGGCGCCTGGGTCTTGCAAAAAGCCTGTCAAGACGCGGTTTTGTGGCCGGAAAGTATTAAAATTGCCGTCAATTTGTCGGCAGTTCAATTCACATCCGGGACGCTGTTGGACACGGTCAAAGAGGCACTGACTACAAGTGGGCTTCCAGCGCACCTGCTTGATCTGGAGATAACTGAGTCCCTCTTCATCAACGAAAACAGCACTATACGCAACCAGCTTCAAATGCTGCGCGATCTTGGCATTCAGCTGTCGCTTGATGATTTCGGAACGGGGTATTCGTCTCTGGGCTATCTATCAAAATATCCCATCGACAAGATCAAAATCGACCGGGCTTTCGTCAAAGACCTGCCACAAGATCCCGCTGCGCTTGCCATCATCCAGTCAGTGGCAATTCTGGCCGGCAGTCTCGATTTGACGTTGCTCGCTGAAGGCATTGAAACGCTTGAGCAGGCATCCCTGCTCAAGCTTGCAGGTTGTACGCAGGCACAAGGGTATTTCTACGGAAAACCGCAGAGTTCCGACAACATCATTCAGTTGATGCGCAACTGGAAAGCAATCGCGGCATAGCGATCGACTTCAGCCCCCCATTTGCCATTCCCTGAGCGCATCCAATGGCCAGACGAGCATGATGACATTCATGGTCAGGTTGTCACGCACCATGAAGGCGACGAATATCTCGAAAAACAGTGCAATCGCCACCGTGAGCCACACAGGTAATCGCGCCGCGAGAAAAAAGCCGAGCAGCATCCACAGGATGTCGAACACCGAATTCAGAACACTGTCACCGGTGTAGCCCAGCGCAATTGTCGCTTCTCGATACCGATCGATGATGAGGGGAGAATTCTCCAGAATTTCCCAACCCGCCTCGATGGCTATGGCCCATAGTGCGCGCAATCCAAGCGGCTTTTTAGGAATGAGCAGCCACAGAAGCCCATAAAAAAGCATGCCGTGAATGATGTGGGAAAACGTATACCAGTCAGCGATATGCTGCGAGTTGTCCGCTCCCGCCACATCGGCGGTCCAGAATTTGATGGTGCCACATGTACAAATCGGAACACGGCCCATAGCCAGAAGAACAAGGGCCGTCACGATTATCAGTGTCAAACCCGCAAAGAAGTAATGTCTGTTCGTCATTCAATGATGTACCGATGAGTGAATCTGTCACCGTCGCTGACAGTGACTTGCTTGAAACCCATGAGTTTGCAGAAATCCAGAAAGTTGAAATTCTGCGGATTGTCAGTTTCCGCGAACAGTTGGGTAGCGCGCGCCATGCTGGTCAGGCTGGCCAGCAACGCCCGCATTCGGAACAGGGTATTATACCGTCCGTCCTGGACGCCGATGATGATCATTTTTTCATGATCTTTGCCCTTTACAAACAAATGAAATGACGGTGGGTAGCCTCTGTCACGCTGTTGTTTATCCATTCCGACCGCAAAAGCACTTCGGGTAGCCTTGGAAGCTTCAAGTGATTTTTCCGTCACAGCAACATAGACTTCCTGCGTCCCGCCTTCAGGATAATAATACCCGGCGTGCAGATCACTGGCATAAAGCTTTCCGCTGAAAATCGAAACAATCACCAGCGATAGAAAAATAGAAATCGAATTGACGCGCATACCCTTCCCCTCCCTAACGTTCAGTTGTGAACATGGCAGACAGTAAATAGGAGACGCAAGCAAGAAAGAACTTGTTACCCTCTTTCCTGTATTGCTGGAAATTGTAATTATGGTAATGGCTCGTTCCGATGCGAGTCGGATATTTTAAAAGGCATTTGAAAATGCGCGTGGCGTTAATTTCTGACATTCATGGCAATGACATTGCTTTTGAAGCGGTCATGAGCGCAATTCAACAAGAAGATGTCGACCAGATAGTCTGCCTTGGAGATGTCGCCACTCTGGGGCCGGATCCGGTTCAAGCCATTGCCCGGCTGCGCGCACTCGGCTGCCGCTGCATCATGGGCAATCATGACGAATTTCTGCTGGATCATAACCTGCTCGATAAATACACGAACAGTCAGCTGATACGGGATGCTGTGGACTGGTGTCGGGAAAAACTGTCCCCGGACGACATTGCGTTTTTGAGATCATTTGAGCGTTATGCCACGCTTGACCTGGGGGATGAACAATCGCTGATGCTGTTCCATGGGACACCGCGTTCTCACATGGAAAACCTGCTGGCAACAACACCACCCGAAGAGCTGGATAACCTCCTTGGCGAACACCGGGCATCAGTGATGGCGGGCGGACACACCCACGTTCAGATGCTGCGACAGCATCGGGGTTATCTGATCGTCAACGCTGGTAGTGTGGGGCAGCCGTTTAAGGAATTTGCAGATAATTGCGAGCCCGTTCTGATGCCTCACTTCGCCGAATACGGAATTGTTGATGCAGATCGTGGCAACATCCGGATAACATTGCGTCGGGTGCCCATCGATTGTGATAAAGTGCGACAACGGCTGGATGATCCGACCTTTCCGATGCTTGATTTCACGCTTCGTCAATTCAGCTAACTCGGTCGCCACAATCGAAGTTTGTGTCGCCCGATAGGCCGCTTCTGCCGAACTGGCAAAGTCGGACATTGCCGATTTGAAAATGGAGCAACAAAAGAATGTTCTTTTGTTCAAAAAACACTATCTACAACGTACCCAGAAAAGGTCGAGACGCCCTTGCGATAAGGATCGACGACAAAAGATATACTTTGGCGATAAGCGCTACTGCTGTTTCGGGATAGGCTAACCATGCTTCACGTCTGCTCGCTCTCCACTCTGCACCAAACTTCAGAGCGCATCGGCGCGACACGCCTGATTACACTTATTAATGAGGGAACACCGGTAGAGCGACCCGCCGGAATTTTACCGGAAAACCATTTGTTTCTTGCGTTCAATGATATCATCGAGCCTATGGACGGCATGACGCCTCCTGCGACAATCCATGTTGAGAAACTGCTGGAATTCGTAGAAGATTGGGACCAATCCTCGCCAATGCTTATCCATTGCTGGGCCGGGATCAGCCGTTCAACCGCCGGCGCGTATATCACCAGTTGCTATCTCAACCCCCACCGAAGCGAATTGGAGATCGCCCGGAAATTGCGGCACGCTGCACCCTCTGCAACACCGAATATTCGCCTTGTTCGGATCGCGGATAAGCTTCTTTCAAGAGATGGCCGCATGGAGGAGGCCGTTACTTCAATAGGACGTGGTGCAGACGCGTTTGAGGGAGCCCCTTTCTCTTTCTGGTTCGACAATAATTGAGAAAAGGTGGGAAATGAGCGATCGGGCACCCTCGGTTGAAATCGGCCTGAACGCGGTCATCGTCACCGTGGCAAAGCCGATTCCCCTGACTTTGGTCATCAATGCCAAAAACAGTGCCGATCCTCAATCTCTTCCCTTTGGTCCGTTTGACCCTCTCAATCACCGTACATTTGAAATAGGGCTTAGATCCTGGGTCGAAGCCCAGACAGCACTGCAACTGGGTTATGTGGAGCAACTCTATACATTTGGTGACCGGGGGCGACATGCTCTGCCCGGGGATAGTCAACCCCATATCGTATCTGTTGGCTATCTGGCACTAACACGCAAAAATGCCCGATCCGACGCGATCCTTTCCCGGCAACAAGCAGAATGGCGATCCTGGTATGACTTTTTCCCCTGGGAAGACTGGCGCCAAGGCAGACCAACTCTGCTTGATAAGGCAATTTTACCGTTTCTGACCGATTGGGCTGAGGAAACCCCGACAAACGCCCGCCCGCGAGACCTTGAACGGTCCGATAGATTGCGTCTTGCCTTTGGCATTGACGGCGCGTGGGACGAAGAACGTGTCCTGGATCGGTACGAACTGCTCTACGAGGCTGGCCTGTTTGAAGAAGCAAAACGCGACGGTCGACCAGCTGCAACACAAAGAAATGAGATGCCTTATTTTGGCCGGTCTATGCAATTTGATCATCGGCGCATTCTGGCAACCGCTATCTCTCGTCTGAGAGCCAAACTCAAATACCGCCCTGTCGTCTTCGAACTGATGCCTGCTGAGTTTACACTCACGGACCTACAGCAAACCGTTGAGGCAATCTCCGGACGCCACTTGCACAAACAGAATTTCAGGCGGCTGGTTGAAAATGCCGAGTTGGTAGAACCGACCGGTGCAACCTCGACTCAAACCGGCGGACGCCCCGCCGCCCTCTTCCGCTATCGTCGTGAAATCATGCACGAACGCCCAGCTCCAGGCCTCAGGGTTGGAGGGCATGTACTCTGAAATTGAGACCTAAAAGACAAGATCATCCGAAATGTGACCGCCCAAATCGAGGCACACCATTGGTCTATTAAGCCACTTGGTTCTCTATGACTGCGTTCATATGTTGACCGAACGCAGTTCTGGTAGTGCTTCGTTCTCAATTCTGACCACTAAGTAAAATCGCCCCGATCTTTGCGAAAATGGAAGACGCGCCTTGGAAGCAATAGCGATTATATTAATCCTTATCATTGCCTTTCTTTTTATCGGGGCGCTGCTGGCCTTTCTCTCCTGGGGCCGCATAAAAAACCTTCAAAGTCGTCTGGATGTTCTTGAACTCGAACTGTCAGGCCGATCTCAGCAAAAGACTTCGCAGCCGGACAGCCGACCCGCAGCGACTGAAACAGCTGGGAAGAAATCGGGCGAGACAGCACCGGAACAAAAGGCAACCGGGCAACCCACAAAACAACTGCAGAAAGAAAGTGTCCCTGCCATTGCTGCTGCATCCAGTCAGGCCAGCACACCACCCGGCACGGAGTCCGTCACCTCCAAAGTTCACAAACGCCCACCCAATAAGAGTTTCGAGGAACGATTGGGCGCTCATTGGGCTGTCTGGATTGGTGGCCTGGCATTGGTTCTTGGTGGCATCTTTTTGGTGCGCTACTCAATCGAAGCGGGTTTACTTGGACCTGTTGCGCGTGTCTCGCTTGGCGCAGTTCTGGCAATCTTGCTGTTTGCTGGTGCTGAATGGTTGCGCCGTCACGGTCAAACAATTGAACACGCAGAATCCACAAGCACCGAAAAACAGGCCGCAATCAGCGCACCTTATATCCCCGGCATTCTGACACTTGCCGGTACGACCACAGCATTTGCCACGGTATTTTCCGCTCACGCGCTCTACGGATTGATTGGTCCAGCTGCGGCGTTTGCTCTTCTTGGTATCGTGGCGCTGGGCACTTTGCTGGCTGCGGTCCTGCATGGACCGACGGTCGCTTCATTTGGCCTTGTGGCGAGCTACATCGTTCCGTTTCTAGTCAATTCGGACAATCCGGCGTTGCTGCCCTTGGCATTTTACGGCCTGTTTGTAACCTTGGCCGCATACGGCGTTGCCCGTCTCAGGCTTTGGCGCTGGCTGGCAATTGCCGGCGTCACCGGGTCTATTGCATGGGGACATCTGCTCGCGTTCCTGGGCGGTGCACCGGATGCCGGAATTCTTGCATTCTTCGACGTCGCAAGCCTTGCCATGACGGCCTATATCTTTCTGTTCAGCCTGTATCGCCGAGATCCGCTTCATGCGCCAGTGCGCGCCGATTGGCTCGCCATTGCGGCACTTGGGCTGCATGGCTTGCTGTTCTTTTATCTGCTTCAGATAAACGATTTTGGCACCTTCTCCGTTAGTCTCTCACTCGCCGTGTTCGTATCGTTTCTTTATCTGGCCGGTGGCTGGCCAGTGGTGGCACCGCTTGCCTACGTCGTGACAGCTCTGGCATCGATCAGCTTTTTATCATTCGATGTCCGCTTGTCACCGCATGACCTCCAGGAACAAACACTGGCAACACCGAGAATTGCCGCAGCACTTACAAATCCTTCTGTTGACCGTTTTCTGAGCAATGGATTCGTTTTAGCGCTTGTAATCGGTATCGGCGGGTTATTTGGCGCTTATCGCTCTGCCGGGCGCGCTGCACTGGCCACAGCATCAATGCTCACACCACTATTGCTGCTGGGCATCGCCTATTTTCGTATCGCCCCGTTTGAAACGGATGTCTTCCTTGGCGGTACAGCGCTGGTTCTCGCTCTCGTTAACGGTCTTGCCTGCGCGTTTCTGGAGCGCCGCCTGCCTGCTGAAGCACCATCAAGGAACCCTGCTGTGGCCGCTTTTGCCATCGGCACAATCGCCGCGCTGGTCACCGGACTTTCCATCCTGCTCAATGACGGCTGGCTCACCATTGCCCTTGCGCTGACATGTGCGGGTATTATCTGGGTTCAGCACCTTCGACCGATTGAAGCCCTTCGATGGGTCGCTCTTGTCACCGCGCTTGTATGCCTTGCATCAATCGCCCATGATCCAACCATTGTTGGCGCGTCTTCACTTGGTGCAACGCCGTTCTTCAACTGGCTGCTGGTGGGGTACGGTGTTCCGGCCCTCTCATTCGGCTTTTGCGCCTGGCTGATGGCCTATTTTTCGAGAGACTTCCCGCAGCAGGCATTCACGGCACTTTGTATCTTCATGGTGCTTTTGACTGGTATTGTACTTGTTCATCACGCGATGAACCCGAATAATTTTTATGCTTCACCTGATACACTCAAAGAACGCAGTCTCTTCACGCTGATCTTTTTGGCCGGCTCTTTCGTGCTGCAACGCCTCGATCTGCGTAAAAGCAGCCCGGTATTTCATAACAGCGCAACGATCCTGGGTGCCATCGGGTTCCTGATGATGGCGTTTGTGCATCTGATTGAGCTGAATCCCTTCAATACCGGTGAACCCATTGGCGAGGGACTGATTTTCAACCTCAATCTCTCAGCCTACCTGCTACCGGCCATCCTTGCCGGTGCGATTGCCGTGCAGTCCTGGAAAACACGACCACAACCGTATGTCATGATCGCATCTGCTATTTCACTCCTGTTCTGTTTCGCCTATGTGACGGCGCAGGTTCGGGCCTATTTCCACGGGACCGACCTTTCGTCCGGCCTGACCACTGATGCTGAACTTTATGTCTATTCCGCTGCCTGGCTTGTCCTTGGCATTGCGTTGCTTGGTGCAGGATTTTTTACCCAATCACGCATGCTCCGGCTGGGGTCTGCCGCTGTTGTCGTGGCGGTGGTCGTCAAAGTATTCCTGTATGACATGGCAAGCCTGGATGGCGTCCTTCGTGCCCTATCCTTTATCGGCCTCGGTATTGTACTTATTGGAATTGGCATCATCTATCAGCGCCTGCTGCAGACGCGAGCAGCCGATGGGGTTCCGATAACAAAGGCAGAGAACTGAGCAGGCAGCCCTGGACAGCAACGTTAGCCAGATTTCTTCGACATATCGACGAGCAATCGGCCGCGCACCTTTCCAGCCATGATATCGGCGGCGGCAGGCATAATGTCGTCAAACCCGATAGTCGTGGTCAGTGTCGCAAGTTTTTCCAAATCGAGATCTCTGGTGATCCGGTTGTAAGCCGCCTGCCTCTTGGCTTTGGGCGCCATTACGCTGTCAATGCCAAGCAGGGAAACGCCTCGCAAAATGAAGGGTGCGACACTGGTAGGCAAGTCCATTCCCTGAGCCAGACCACAGGTGGCCACGGCGCCACCATAAGATATCATTGACAGCATATTGGCCAGCGTCGTGCTGCCGGCAACATCGATCCCTGCGGCCCAAATTTCCTTATTCAACGGCCGCGGATCGTCCGAGAAGATCGACCTGTCGATTACCTCACCGGCCCCAAGGTCCTTCAGAAAGCGCTCTTCCTCAGTTCGTCCGGTTGATGCGACAACGTGATAACCCAGTTTCGACAGGATGGAGACCGCCACCGATCCGACACCACCTGCGGCGCCGCTTATGACAACCGGTCCGCTGTTGGCTGTAATCCCGTAATCTTCAAGCGCCATCACGGCAAGCATCGCCGTATAACCGGCCGTACCGATACTGGCAGCCTGTGCTGTCGTCAGTCCATCGGGCAATTTGATCAACCAGTCGCCATTTACGCGCGCTACACCCGCGAAAGCGCCCATATGAACTTCACCGACACCCCATCCGTTCAACACCACTTTGTCGCCGACGGCATATTCAGCATGATCGGAAGCAATTACCTCGCCGGCAAAGTCTATCCCCGGAACCATCGGAAACTTGCGTAAAACCGGCCCCTTCCCTGTTATCGCCAGTCCGTCCTTATAGTTCACAGTGGTATATTCGACGCGAACAGTCACATCACCGGGCATCAGATCATCAAGCGAAACTTCCTGGATAACTGCCGGATTGGGTTTACGTTCGCCCTCATCGCGTGTCACCCAAATTGCCTTAAAACGCTCCATGACGCCTTCATCCCCATTATCATTTTCCTGCGGATCCCATTGGTGTCAGAACGCAGCTATTTCAGCAAGTCGGGATTGACGAACTCATGCCAAAGTCGCATCCAGCGCATGCAGACAGGGCAATTCGACCTATGGTGAGCTTGCTGTGGGCCACAACGGATTCAAGCGGCTCCTGCCGCCCTGACTTCCGCCATGGGGGCATCCTTTATTGGCCAGTGAACAATCGCCGCAAAGAGACCTAGAGCGACGCCGATCCACCAGATCGCGTCATATGACCCGGTTTCATCGAAAATTTTACCTCCGAGCCACACGCCTAAAAACGAGCCCAGTTGATGCGAAAAGAAGATAAACCCAAACAATGTCGCCATGTAGCGAGGGCCGAACATCACTGCGACAAGCGCAGATGTTGGCGGAATGGTTGACAGCCACAAAAAACCCATTGCAGCAGCAAAGATAAGAACTGTGGCCGGCGAAACAGGCAAGAGAACGAAAAGAGCGATGACAATTGCCCGTGAGAAATAGATCAGCGAGAGAAATATGGGCTTGGAATAGCGGTTCCCGATAAAACCCGCGCCAATGGCTCCAAAAATGTTGCACAGGCCTATCAATGCGATTGCCCATGCACCCAATACCGGCGAAAGGCCGACATCCACGATATAGGCAGGAAGATGCACCGCAATGAAACTGACGTGAAATCCGCAAACGAAAAATCCCGCAGTCAGTAATAAAAACCCCCGATACCCGAAAGCTTCTTGGATCGCCTGCTTCATCG
This sequence comes from Stappiaceae bacterium, assembly GCA_039976075.1. Lineage (GTDB taxonomy): Bacteria > Pseudomonadota > Alphaproteobacteria > Rhizobiales > Stappiaceae > JBDWFY01. Next base: position 249,062 of record JBDWFY010000009.1, on the reverse strand, counting down.
TTTGCTGTTGCGAAGCACTCCCATCCTCCGATCCCGCGCGGCCTCTTAGCGGTATGGCAAACAAGGGAATGAGAACGAGTAGCGCCGCCATAACGTATAAGGCGTTCTGCCATCCTGCTCCATCCAGCAGCGCCTGCCCCAGCGGTGCAAATAGAAACTGGCCGAAGGACCCAGACGCCGTTCCAAGGCCAAAGGCGATGCTGCGCTTTTCAGGCGTAACAACCCGCCCGAACGTTGCCAGCACCAGTGAGAATGAGGCAAAAGCGACGCCTAGGCCGATCATCACACCGGCGGATATATGGAGCCAAAGAGGTGTCGGAGCCCAAGCCGTCAACACAAGTCCCGCAGCGTAGATGACCGCACCCAGGCTCAGAATGCGCGCCGTGCCGAACCGATCCGCAAGCATGCCGGCAATTGGCTGCGCGGCTCCCCAGATCAGGTTTTGGATTGCCAGAGCCAATGCAAACGTTTCGCGGCTCCATTCACGAGATTCTGTAATCGGTGTCAGAAAGAGGCCCAGTGCCCCCCGCGGGCCGTAGGACAACAGTCCGATCAGGCATCCACAAGCAATAATGAACGGTACCGACTGCCAGAAGATTGGAGGGACGGAGGTCACCCTTGGGCTGGAATTCATGATTTGGCACTCTCCAATAAGGTTGCCGATCGAAAAATTTATCGAGCCCGGTGGCTGGTGCGGATGCATGCTTCGCTTTGAGCCGACAGGTGAAGGCTTGCAAACCGCGTTTATAAAGCGCTGACTATTATAAAAATAATGAAATTTATTTATCTATATTATTAGCATTGCGCATGTTTTGCTGTAAATGCAATAATGAGCTCTGATAAATGGGTGCAGTATAGAGTCTCCGCCCTCTAGGAACTGCTTGAAATCATCAACCTATCCTGGATCTCCGGACGATGAATATCGATGACATAAGAGCTTTCGTCACTGTTGTTGAATCGGGATCACTTGCTCATGCGGCTGTCCGTTTGAATCTCACGCAACCCGCTGTTACACGCCGGATCCAAAGGCTCGAACAAGACCTTTCCGTTCAGTTGCTCGACCGCATGTCAAAACCGGCCCGGCCAACGTCCAAAGGACAGGAAGCCTATCGAGCCTGTTTGAAAGTTATCCAATCGACAGAACATCTCAAAGATGGAATGACCGGAAAAAACAATCGCATTCGTTTACGAGTGGGCATGTCCTACGGTCTCATCGATGCGCTTACTCTCCCCGTCTTTCAATTTTTCAACGCATGGACGGAGGCTCCGGCGCTTGAACTGGAAGCTGGAACCAGCCTCAATTTTCGTGCCCAACTTGGACAAGACAGACTTGATGCGGCAATCGTGTTTCTCAGGGAAGAAAAAACACCGGACCCGAAGGAAAACGGCATCCTGTTGGGGCGCGAGCAGGTTTGCTTCGTTGCACCGGTGTCCTTTGCGCTTGAAGCTCCGGCAAACCTCGAAACCCTCGCCGAGTATCCCTTCATTCTGAATCCGGAGGGATGCGGATATAGGAACGGGCTGGAGCATCGACTGTTCCGCGCCGGGCTGGACATGAAGGTTGCAGCCAGCATGTACGGCATCCCCCAGCAGCTGGATCTAATCGCAAATGGAGCCGGCATTGGACTGATCCCTCAAAGACTGGTCGAAATCAGTCCGCACGCAGAGGCCCTGCAGATTGTCGATGTGCCGGAGTTTAAAGCCGCTCTGGCGATATGGCTTCTTCACGGATCCCACATGGATCCCAACGAAAAGTCCATTGAAATCCTGACACGCGCCGGACAATCGGTTTATGATCCAACAATTTAATCCCGCCTAACTACTTGATAGAAATATCACTCTTTCGCTGCGACAATTTAGCTGACCATCGGCCTTTAAATCGACCCGATCATATATTATATAAACTCATACTGAGCAAAAGTACTGTCTAGGCAGTCTGAAACACCCACCGGTCCGATACCGGTTATTCTTACGCGCTAATTATACTCATATGGAGTATAAATGGGAGAATTGTCATGCACATCAATCAAACCGCGGTTGCAAACAGTGACACCGACGGATCAGGAATCAACGATTGGCCTGCACATGATGTACTCCCCATGCCGTCTCTGGATTTCACAGAGGAAGTTGCAAAAGAAACGGCGCCAGTCTTTGAAAAGGTAAAACATTTCATTCCTTCGATCGAGTGGCCAGCCTATGCGCCCTACATCCATGCCATCAACATGTTGAAAAAACAGCGTAATGCGGTTCTCCTGGCCCATAACTATATGACACCAGATATTTTTCACGGTGTGGGAGACTTTTTGGGTGACAGCCTGCAACTAGCGCGAAAGGCGCAGCGCATCGACGCGGATGTCATTGTTCAATGCGGCGTGCATTTCATGGCTGAAACATCAAAAATCCTATCGCCAGACAAAACGGTTCTGATCCCTGACAGGGAAGCCGGATGTTCACTGGCATCCTCCATTACCGCCGCTGATGTCAGAAACCTGCGCGAAATGCATCCCGGGGTCCCCATCATCACGTATGTAAACACCTCGGCAGACGTGAAAGCCGAATGCGATATCTGCTGTACCTCCTCAAACGCGGTACAGGTGGTAGAATCAATGGGCACGGACCGTGTGCTGCTCATTCCGGACCAATATCTTGCCAAGAATGTCGCCCGGCAGACAGAAGTCGAAGTCCTGACCTGGGCGGGCTCCTGTGAAGTGCATGAACGCTTCACAGCGGAAGAACTCCGGGAATATCGGCAAAACGACCCCGGTGTTAAAATCATCGCCCATCCTGAATGCCCGCCAGACGTTGTCGCAGAAGCGGATTTTTCCGGCTCAACCGCCCACATGATCGACTGGGTCAAGAAAAACCGGCCGGAAAAAGCCATGCTTGTCACAGAATGCTCCATGGCGGACAATGTGGCGGCGGAAACACCGGATGTAAATTTTGTTCGCCCCTGTAATCTTTGTCCTCACATGAAGAGAATCACGTTGCCGAAAATTTTGAACTGCCTGCTGACAATGAAAGACGAGGTTCACGTTGACCCGGCGATTGCCGCAAAGGCGCGTCAGGCTGTTCAGCGGATGATTGATCTGAACAGCTGAGTGGCAATGGGTACCGCTTTTTAGGTAGTGTTGTGCGGACCGTTCAATCAATCTCTGACAATCCGGTCAGGGCGGCTCCCTTCCGGCAAATGAAACGAGCATATTATGGCCACAAAACAATCTGCCCTCAGCCCGGCTCAGCCGTTAACGGGGATTGATGACGTTGTAATTGTCGGCGGCGGACTTGCCGGTCTTTTCTGCGCTCTCAAACTCGCCCCCCGGCCAGTGACGATCCTCACCGCAGCACCCATTGGCGAAGGTGCCTCTTCCAGTTGGGCACAAGCAGGCATTGCCGCTGCATTGTCAAAAGGCGATAGCGCGGAAAAACACACAGCCGACACCATCACTGCAGGCGCTGGTATTGTCGCCGAGAAAATCGTGCGCCTGATGACCCGGGAAGCCAGTGATCGTGTCTATGACCTGCTTGAATTTGGTGTCCCCTTTGACAAGGACCTGGAAGGGCGCCTCAAGCTTTCCCGTGAGGCTGCTCATTCCGAAAAACGCATCGTCGGTGTTCGTGGCGACATGGCGGGGCGAGCCATCATGAATGCCTTGATAGAAACCGTCAAAAATACACCGTCAATACGGGTTCTTGAAGGGTATGTCGGTGAAAAACTCATGATAGAGGGACGCCACGTTGTGGGCATCAAAGCCCGCCATGGCGACCGTGCGCGTATGCATTTTCCTGCCCATGCGGTCGTTCTGGCCTCCGGTGGCATCGGTCACCTCTATTCTGTGACCACAAACCCCAGCGAAGCCAACGGACAGGGTCTGGCGATGGCTGCGTTGGCCGGCGCTGTCATGGCCGATATGGAATTTGTTCAGTTTCATCCCACGGCAATCAAAGTCGGCAAAGATCCCTCCCCGCTGGCATCGGAAGCGATACGAGGGGAAGGTGCGCTGCTCGTAAATGATGAGGGCAAGCGGATCATGGAAGGCATTCATCCTGATCTTGATATGGCACCGCGTGATATCGTCGCTCGGGCCATCCACAATGAAATTGCCAGCGGTCACAACGTTTTTCTGGACAGCCGCGAGAGCCTGGGTGCCGATTTTGCCGAACACTTCCCCGCTGTGAACGCCGCATGCGAGGCAGCAGGCATTAACCCGGCAAATGAGCCTATTCCGGTGTCTCCCGCTGAACACTACCACATGGGTGGCGTTCTGACTGACGCCAATGGCCGAACCTCAATTGACAATTTGTGGGCCGCCGGAGAGACAGCCTCAACGGGCGCCCACGGCGCTAATCGGCTGGCCTCGAATTCACTGCTTGAGGCCGTGGTATTCGCAGCCCGGGTGGCGGATGATATTCAATCCATCATGCCACACCCGAAAATGCCGCATTGGGATGGAGAAATTGAAGAAACGGATGAAGATGATCATCCGGCAAAAGACGCTGAAATTGTTAGTGAGATCAGAGAGTTGATGGGACGTTATGTTGGCGTTGTTCGTGACAAAGACGGCTTGATTCTCACACTGAACCGGTTGCTGGAAATCGAAGCATCTGTTGATCGCCAAAGAGCAGTTCAGAACATGCTCCTATCCGCAAAAATGATTGTGTTGGCAGCGTTGGCCCGCGAAGAAAGCAGAGGCGGTCATTTTCGCAGTGATTTTCCTGAAAGTGACCCGGCAAAAGCCTCCAGGAGCTATTTCACACTCGCCCAGTTCAATCGGCTTGCTGCGCAATTCGCCACTCGGCGTGTCAAGGAGCCATCCCATTGATCGGAGAACACCTGCCAACGCTTCCCCGGCTATTCGTCGAGGATGCCGTCGGTGCTGCGCTTCGGGAAGACTGGGGCCGTGCCGGAGATCTGACCGGTCAGGCAACGATCCCAGTCGATGCACAAGCCGAAGCCAAAATCGTGACGCGTCAGGCCGGATGTCTCAGTGGGCTAGCGCTTGTGGCCAGCGCCTGCAGACAGACTGACCCTCAGCTGCAGCTGGTGCCCCTGATCAGCGACGGTGAGCAGATTGTCCCCGAGCAGACTGTCGCTGAAATTATGGGTCCTGCCCGTGCGCTGCTTGCGTGCGAACGGGTTGGACTGAATTTTCTGGGACATTTGTCCGGCATCGCCACAGCAACGTCGGCGTTTGTACAGGCAGTCAGTCACACTGATGTGAAAATTGTCTGCACCCGAAAGACCACGCCCGGACTGCGCGCATTTGAAAAGTACGCCGTCCGCTGTGGTGGTGGTGCCAATCACCGGTTCGGCCTCGATGATGCGGTGCTGATCAAGGACAATCACATCGCAGTGGCCGGAGGCGTCACGATCGCGATTGCACGGGCCAAGGCCTTCGCCGGCCATTTGGTAAAAGTTGAAGTTGAAGTTGATACGCTTGAGCAATTGAAACAGGCGATTGCTGCCGGTCCCGACGTCATCATGCTCGACAATATGGCTCCCGATACATTGCGGACTGCAGTGGATATGGCATCCGGAAGTGGAATTTTGCTGGAAGCCTCCGGGGGTGTGACGCTTGATAGCGTGGGGGCAATTGCAGAGACGGGCGTCGACCTGATTTCAACCGGCTGGATCACACATTCCGCACCAACACTGGATCTGGGCCTGGATATTCAGATCTCGGCGGAACAATAGGCGGGCTTGTGTTCGATGCCTAAGTCCGATCAGCTCCAACCGCCCCTCTTGGTCTTGTAAAAAATGTGCAGACCAACTTTACCCTGCTTGTTCATGGAGCGTGCCCAGCGGGGACGTACATAAGTTGCATGATAATGCGTGGAAGCACCGACGGTTTCCAGATAGCTGTCACCTTTGGTCACATCCGTGGCCACTTTTTTGGCAACACGCCATGCCCGTTGCGATGTGATCCGTTCCTTCTTGCCATCACATGCGAAGGAAAACTGGCAACGGTTGCGCAAACGCCGGTTCTGATAAACCACTTTACAGATCGTCTTTGGATAGGCCGGATTACGGACGCGATTCAGTACGACCTGAGCGACGGCAGTCTGCCCACTAACAGTTTCCCCGCGCGCTTCGAAATAGACAGCTTCTGCGAGGCAGCGCTGTTCCTTTTTCGAATTGACGCTTGCTGGAAGGGCAATCTTGGCCCACCAGTGCGGGTTGTTGGGATCTTCGACGGGAGGCGGCTCCTGTTCGTATTTTGAGAACAGGGCATTGAAAGGATCGTTGGCATTCTCGTGCAAGGCGTCCGGTGCATAGGCGGAAACCAGAGAGAAGCTGGCAGCGGCAGCGCTGCGCGCCATCAGAACCTGATCAAGATCGATGGACTTGCCGTCCACTTCCAACTTTTTGTTTGAACCCTTGCTGGCCAATACGGTGGCTGCCTGCCCCTTCAGCGGTGCTGGTTTGACGAAGGCCACTCTCGGCAAATGCTTCTCTGTACCTTCAGCCATAATGTTGGCCATGCTGTAAACCGACCCGGCCGCTTCGTTGATCTCCCGCCAGTCACCGGCAAGCGTGATCAGACGCTTGCCTTTGTTCTTGCGATTAATGGCAATCTCATCAGGAATAACTCGGCTCTTCGTACCGATGACCATCGACTGCAACCCGTTCACAATTGTCGGTTTGCCGTTCTTCGCTGCCGATGTGACCGCATAGGTTGACCCGTCTCTAGGTGTCCCCGCACTTCCATATACCTGGCCGTAAACCGATTGCTGAGGAGCCGCTTCGATCACGCTTAACCAGCGAGATTCGGCGTTCCGAAGATGCTGCACAAGGCTGCTCGTGTCCTGAAAATCGATTTGCCCGGGAAAGGTGAAGTAGAGTGCCACCGCCAGTGTGCTTGTTGTGGCTGCATGCCGAAGCATGCTGACGGGTGCCAATTGAAAACGGCCAGCCATATTACTCGCAACTCCACATACGCATACACGCCGGAACGATCCGGTACATTTTGCTTCCGCGATCCAGACCAGGCATTCACTGTCCCGGATTGAAAGCGGTCCTACCTGTCGTCTTTCGTTTGAGCTGTTGAACTAGTCAGACCTCAACTTCAAACGACAAGCTGCCCTAACGGCTATTACAATCGCTTAACCTTGAGGATCGGTTAATGGCATTAAAATTCGCCACATTTTGTCTTTCGCGAGAACCTCCAGCCCTTATGCGATGCATCGGGAGAGGTTGTTAATACTTGCATATCCTGTTGAGAACTTTGGGGAAAAAATAAACCAGAACGCGCATATAACTTTGAAATATCTAATTTATTCCGCGCGTTTCGCAGTGCCCATTTGAGAGGCATGCGCAACACATCCCTCATCAGTCGCCTTCAAAAACACATGGCTCTGCTTCGGAACAACGTGGCGCATCCAGAGAACTTCCGTCTATGAATCTTTCAGCCAGAAACCGATTATCAGCCCGCTATCAAAGAAAAATTGGCAACATCCCGTGTCGCATCGCGAATTTCGCTCAGCAGCTTGAGCCGGTTTTCCCGAACCGCCGGGTCGTCGACATTGACAAGAATATCGTCAAAGAACCGGTCAAGGGGCGCACGCAAGTCTGCCAGTGCAGTCATGGCACCCTGGAAATTTTCCGCAGAAATTGACGTCCTCGCTTCCTGTCGCGCTTTTTCAATCGCATCGGCCAGTTCTTTCTCGGCAGGCTCGACCAGCAAGCTGACATCGGGCGATCCCTCAAAGGCGCGGCCGTCTTTTTTCTCTTCGACTCTCAGGATGTTTGACGCCCGTTTGGATCCCGCAAGCAGATTGACACCATCCTCCGTATCCAGCAGTCGGCCCAGCGCTTCGACCCGTTTGACGATCAGCGCGATATCATCCTGCCCCTCAACAGCAAAGACCGCATCGATAAGATCGTGACGCGCGCCCTTTTCCCGCAACACCACCTTGAGGCGATCGGCAAAGAACGAGACCAGATCGTCTATGACACCTTTTTCCAAAGCCGTTTCGGGAACGCTGTCCGAAACTTTGTCAAGCACTGCATCTGCGGCCTTGGATACGAATGAGAAGACATCTTTTACAACCGACCCACCTTTTCCTTCAGACAGAAACGGCAGGTCTTTGAGTGCGTTTTCTCCCCGCGCTGCAGCGATATCAGCCAGATTGCGGCGCAAGCTCTGTGTCAGGACCACACGCAGGGGAATTCGCAGATCGTTGTCCAGAATAATTGAGATTATTCCCAGCGCTGCACGACGCAGGGCAAACGGGTCCTTGGATCCGGTGGGCTTTTCATCGATTGCCCAGAAGCCGGCAAGAATATCGAGCTTGTCCGCGAGCGCAACGGCTATTGCCACGGGCTCTTGCGGCACCTGATCAGCAGCACCGGCAGGCTTGTAGTGATCTTCAATCGCAGCCGCGACTTCAGCAGCCTCACCCTGAGCAAGAGCGTAATACCGTCCCATCAAGCCCTGCAACTCGGGGAACTCAAACACCATGTCCGATACGAGGTCGGCTTTGGCAAGCAGAGCTGTGCGGTCGGCCTGTTCAGGTTCGGCATCTACCAGTGGGGCAATCTCGCGCGCCAGACGCCGCAGACGTTGAACCCGATCAGCGACCGTACCCAGCTTCTCATGAAAGACGATATCCTTCAGTCGGCCTATCCGGTCCTCAAGCGGTGTCTTCAGATCGGTTTCCCAGAAGAATTTCGCGTCCGACAATCGAGCGTTGATTACCCGCTCGTTTCCAGCCACAACAGCCTTGCCGCCGTCAGTCGCTTCGATATTGGAAACAAGTACAAACCGGTTGGCCAGTCTGCCAGTGTTTGGGTCCTTCATGACAAAACACTTTTGGTGCTCGCGAATGGACGTCCGGATCACTTCATCAGGCATTTCCAGAAAGGCTTCGGGAAACTGCCCAACAAGAACCACCGGCCACTCAACGAGCCCGGCCGCTTCGCGCAACAGTCCCTCATCTTCAACCAGTTCCAGCCCCAAAGCCAGCGCCCGGTCAAGCGCATCATGTTTGATCATGTCCCGTCGACGATCACCATCCAAAACGACTTTGGCTTTTTCCAGTTTGGCGGCATAGTCTTCAAATCGGCGGACTGTTATGGGTCCATCGCTCATGAAGCGGTGACCGAATGTCGTATTTCCGACTGACACGCCCTCGAGATCAAACTGAAGCACGTCAGGTTCTTCGGTTTCGGGACCAAAGGTGCAGACAACAGAATGGAGAGGACGCACCCAGCGCAGGGTTCCTGATCCCCATTTCATCGATTTTGGCCACGGAAACTTCCGAATGATTTCCGGCATGAAATCGTTGATTATCGTCTGAGCTTCCCTGCCGGATTTCTCAGTAATCGCAACGTAAAAATCACCCTTTTTTTCGTCGGAAACCACCGTCGCCTGATCTATTGAGGTCAGACCGGCGCCGCGCAAAAAGCCCTCGACTGCCTTTTCAGGCGCGCCGACCCTGGGACCTTTTCGCTCTTCCCTGGTATCGGGCGATTTCGCAGGAAGACCCGCAACCTGCAACGCAAGACGACGCGGCGTGCTGAACGCCTTGGCGCCCTCGTAGGTCAAACCGGAATCCACAAGCGCATTAGTGACGCCTTTTTTCAGATCCTCGGCAGCCCGGGGCTGCATCCGCGCGGGAATTTCTTCGCAAAAAATCTCAAGGAGAAGATCCGGCATTGTCTCTCTCGTGGCTCCATTGCCTGCGCGTTTTCCTTTGAGGAAACTCCATCAGAAACACAGGCATTTTACGCAGTTGGCTGTCCACGCGCTGTAACGCGCAGCAGGAGCCCGTCCGATACCAAGCGGAGGGGGAAATGTCACCCCTGCCCGACGAGAATATGTACGCTCAGGAAAAGCACCAGCGTTAACCCGTCAATCCAACTCAGGCAGTTGGAGCATTTTTAGCGGATTTTGAATCACGGAAATTGCTCCAACTTTCTGTTTTGTTGCATTTTTTCTAGAAAAGCGTTTCAACATTTCCTGAAAACATTGTGGGACCCCGTACAGACCGCTTCCGTTGCAAACATCGAACGGAACAGCGTGCCGAATTCGATGGAACGATTAGTAGGTGGTAACCTGTAAATTAGCCGGAACTTCCAAACGACCCGTTGAATTATTACGGGTATATCCCTTGCCGGCGAGGCAGTTTTCCCAAATTCCGTCATTTATACCTGTTTTGCCACCGGAGGTCGTCGGTGTGATACCTTTTGCCTGCTCCGCACATTCTGCGCGGTCACTATACATCTGCTGCTGACTTGCCGTTGCATGATCATAGGCCACTCGACTGGTGGTTGGTACGCATCCTGAAATCATAAAACACAGTGTGAAAATAGACGCTGTCATTGACAAGCGCATAGCAATCCCCCCTTCGATCCCCTAAGTCAGGAAGGGAGAGTAGCCCGTGCCTTAAATCAAGTAAACAAAGGCCTCTCTTTTCAACAGGCTACACCACTGGACATTGTAAAGCTCCAACTTACTCCCCGGGAGTCTATCGAAACACGCGCATCAAAGTCCCGAATGGCTTCCGTCACAAAACGGTTGTTTGCCAGTTGCCTTGCAGCCGCAAAAAAACTTCTTACCCGACACCTCTGCTTTCCAGGCGACCGGCGTAAAGTCTGTATCTTTATGAGACCCGTCGCAAAACGGTTGTTTGGACGACCGACCGCATGCGCACCAGAAATAAGTCTTGCCTTCCTGGACGTCGACCGCAAAGGGTTCCTTCTGGGCGATTTTCGCCTTTTCCATGATTTTCCTCCCCATTTTCAATCAAACATCCGGATATGGTTGATTGTGTATTCCATAAGCATATTGCTTATAGCAGAGCAGACAAGAAAATCAGGTTTTCGTGACCCAGACGCTTGGAGCGCCGCTGCTACCAGCCGCCGCCACCGCCGCCTCCACCGCCACCGCCAGACGACCCGCCGGAAGATCCACCCGAAAAGCCCGAGCTTGAGGACTTTGGTGCCGGCAGTGAGGATGTGAATGTGTCTGACATCGAGCTGACGGTATCGGACATAGCATGACTGAAATCACCATCGGAAAAGTCGAGACCGCGATACCAATAGGGCGAATAAGTGCCAGCAGAGGAACTGGTTGCGACGGAAGTTGACAGCCAATCCTGGAACGCTTGCGACCAGGGCTTCTCGACCCCAAGTGCCACAGCGTAGGGTAACAATGCCTCAAAACGTTCAGGAGACATGGTTGGCGCCCCACGCATATTCATCCGTTCGCTCTCTGCTACTGACAAATAGAGCTTCAGTCCCTCGATTTTGTCGAGCAGTTCCCGGCCCAGCGCGGTCGGCGCGCCCAGAAGAAAGTAAAACAGTACGTTTAATGCAAGCAGCACCGCCGCTGCGACAATCGGCACCGGAAGCGCATCAAAGATTTCCAAGTGCAGATTCGTCGTTGATGCCATTGACGACGCGACACCACCGAAGAAAAACACCAACAAGATCAAACGGACGCCGGCAAAGGCTCCAGAGGAGCGTGCAAATGCACGTCCGGTGTTGATCAGCACGATCGAGAACATCGTGCCCACGGCCCCGGCAGGTATCAGAAGCACCAAATCCTCTTCTGCATAATCGCCCAGTACAATCATCAGCACCAGACAAACTGCCGTCAGCACAATACCGGCAATCGCAAATGCGCGGTTGTGTCTGAAAAAGCGAGTCCTGTTTTCCTTCTCGATGGCACCACGAAATTTACGGCCCAACGTCGCAACACCACTCCCATTTGCCTTCGATATCGTGAAGCTTCCACCTCTCCCCTCAACCCAACTCAGGATCGCCGCTTCACCTGCTCCCAGTGAGCTGTCAGCCTCCCTGTGATCTCTGTCGAGACGCAAGTCTCCGTTCACTTGCTCAAGAACCAGATATCCGTTCACGGCCAGATTGATGCACGCGGCAGATAATGCCTCCCATCCTTTCCCTGAAAAACCGTTATGCAGAACATAGTTTGACAAGGCGGGGGAGAGATCGGCGGGGAGAGAGAAAAGCGGGATAATCGTCCCTTTGGCGGGGTTTCTCCCTACCCTCAACCAAGCCCAGAGGTAGTAGATGCTGACAATGAGAAACGCCAAGCCAGCCAGGGCATAATTTTTGTTAGCGAGCCAGAACTGCTCCAGCGGCTCCGGTTCAGCAGGCCTTGCAATGCTGGCAACAGGGTAAGCCACAACGATTGTCAGCCCTTCATCCGATGAAAGTGGCTGGGTCGTCTGGAATTGAAGCACGCCATCAGCCGCTTCCAATACTGACCAGTCTTTGTCCTGCGCACCGAAATACCCCGTAAATCCATCCCACCGGATTGGCTTCGCGTTGCCGGGAGGAACCACGGTCGCCCGAGCCTCCCTGATCGGAAAATCCCATTCGTTCCCCGTTACATTCCAATAAAGCTCGTCATGATCGTCAAAAAAACGGATCTGATGGCTGGTGGTGTAGGCAATTTCGTACCGATAGGAACCCGGCCTCAGAAAAACATCGCTTTGGCCGATTTTTATTCTTATACCATCTCGACTGCGGTTAGCTTCAAAGGGTTCGTCGGTCCCGTCCTTCTTGACCGAGACAATATTAAAACCGGCGGTGTGTTTTCGGCCATACTTGTCTTCGAAATCCAGCGGAATATCACGAAAGATACCGCGTTTGATCTTGTTGCCTTCTGCGCGAACAATGATCGTTTCCGTTACCGATAGAACTCCATCCGTTCCAACAACTATATGGCTGCCAAATCGCTCAATCACTTCTTCGGCCCGCGCAATACCGAAGGAGAAACAAGTCAGTGCAACCAACAGAAAAATGGATTGTGTTATCCGGTACATCTTGAGCCCCCGCCCCTCATGTTCCGTTCAGAATTTGACGTCCGGTACGGCACGGTCTTCAGCATTTTCGATTTCAAAATAGTCCGCAGGACGAAATTTGAACTGACCGGCGATAAGGTTGCTGGGAAAGGATTCAACCAGTGTATTCAGGTTTCGCACAGTTCCATTGTAGTAACGTCGAGCCATTTGCAATTCATGCTCGACTTTATCGAGCGCCTCTTGCAGCTCCTGAAAATTCTCACTCGCTTTAAGATCGGGATAGTTTTCTGCAACAGCAAACAATTTTCCCAGTGCCATCCCCAAGGCGCCTTCAGCCTTGGCCCGCCCGGCAATATCATCACCACTCACACTTTGTGTGTTGGCGCGCATTTGCGTAACCGTTTCAAGCGTTTCACGCTCGTGGCTCATATAGCCCTTAACGGTTTCCACCAGATTGGGGATCAAATTGGCCCGACGCTTCAATTGCACATCGATGCCACTCCATCCCTCACGAACCATTTGACGATTCTTTACCAGGCGGTTGTAGATGGTAACCGCGTAAATTCCGATCAGAACGATAACAACAAGCAATATCCAGGTCAGCATGTTTTCCCCCTTCGCAGAATTAACCCGCTCGTGACCTCTGTCCCGTGTCCCGTCGGATACGAACGCTTTTCACTGGATTGAACGGTAGGATGATCGGCACGAGTTGTCACCCGGTCTCCAGCGTCGTGACCCGTTCACCCACTGAACAGATCCCTTGAATACCAATCAAAGAGATTGCATGCTCCGGAGCTCAACCAGAGGCGGTACCGACACCACCGGCTTCTGTCAGCAAAAAAGCCTGCCCGCAGGCTTTTGAAAGCTCGCGCACCCGCAAAATGTAGGACTGGCGCTCTGTCACGGAAATAACACCTCTTGCATCCAGCAGATTAAAGGCATGAGAAGCCTTTATGCAGTGATCATAGGCGGGCAATACCTGTTTGTGGACACCATCGCCGGCTTCTTCCATTGCCTTGGCACCCGAGGCCAGGAGAGCCTTGCATTCGTCCTCGGATTCCTTGAAACGCCGGAACAGGATGTCCGTATCGGCAAATTCAAAATTGTGCCGTGAATATTCCTGCTCGGCCTGGAGAAAGACATCGCCATAGGTGACCTTGTCTTCGCCTTCCATGCCGTTGAAATTAAGGTCGTAGACGTTGTCAACATTCTGAACATACATCGCCAAACGTTCCAAACCGTACGTCAGTTCTCCTGACACCGGCGCGCATTCAATGCCGGCCACCTGCTGGAAATACGTAAATTGCGAGACCTCCATGCCATCGCACCAGCATTCCCAACCCAACCCCCAGGCGCCCAGTGTCGGGCTTTCCCAGTCATCCTCGACGAAACGGATATCGTGCAAACCCGGATCGATACCAATTGCATAGAGGCTCTGCAGGTACAGTTCCTGCAAATCTTTTGGTGAAGGCTTGAGAATGACCTGAAACTGGTAATAGTGCTGAAGACGGTTCGGGTTTTCGCCGTAGCGACCATCGGTCGGCCGGCGCGAAGGCTGCACATAGGCCGCCTTCCAGGGTTTGGGACCCAGGGAACGGAGCGTTGTCGCGGGATGAAATGTTCCCGCACCGACTTCCATGTCATACGGCTGCAGGATGACGCAGCCCCGTTCGGCCCAGAAATGCTGCAACGTCAGGATCAGCCCTTGAAAAGACTGCTGCGGGCGAAGATAGGCAGGAACCGCATCATCAGACATGGCATAAATCCTCTGTAACTCATCGGCAGGTGCATCTGTGCTGATCGAAGCCGGAAGAGATGCGCGCGGACACTAGCTATCGCCGCTTTAAAGATCAAGTTTGCAGACAGTCGCAGATCCAAATCGTTTCCGGCAAACCTGCGTGCAGAAAATTTTCCGTATAAATGTAGAAAAGTTCTGAACCTTTTTCGCAGTGGGTGCGTCAGACCAACTGAGGCGGGCAAAAGGGTGTTCGCCGGTTAAACCGCAGGAGACGCATAAGCACAGCAAAAGAGTGGTGAGATAAAAAAAGCGGAACCGGTCTCCCTACGGTTCCGCTTTTATTTATTTAGTAGAGTAATCCAGCAGCGGCCGAATCCTTTACCGGATTTCATCATCCCTATCCGTTCGACTGAGACGATATTTTCCAGTTTTCGGATCTTGCTCCAGATTTGCGACTTTCATTATTTTCTGTTTGGTCGTCTGCTTTTTGCCTCGTGTTCCAGGATCCGAAAGCAGACTTTTCTTTAGCTGCATCCATATCAACCAGACCAGAACTCCAATTACGGCAAATAAGATGGCGCGGGAGAACATCTGTGCCTCACAATCCGTAGCGCGACCAAATAGATCGCTCTTCCGCCGCAGAAATTAGTTCATTGCCCAGTCCATGGGAAATGTTGTTCAAGGAAACCCCGACACCGGCGCGACGCGGAAATATCGACCGCTCCCCGCCGATGAGCTTCAATTTTGCATCTTTGCCAAATCGCTTTTTGATCACTTGGCGAATTTCGCCGATTTCGTCGACCAAACCCAGATTGCGCGCCTTGGCGCCGGTCCAGAAACGACCGGTAAACAGGTCTTCGTCATCGGAGAGAACATCACCGCGCCGCTCCTTGACCATATCGATGAATGTTTCGTGTATTTCCTGCTGCAGGGTCTTCAGATGATCCACGTCTTCGCGGTCAGCAGGCTTGAACGGATCAAGGACTACTTTCTTTTCGCCTGCGGTATAGACGCGGCGTTCGATGCCAAGCTTCTCAATTGCATCCACAAATCCAAAACCGGAAAATACGACCCCGATTGATCCGACAATTGAGCTGGGATCGACGAAAATTTCATCCCCGGCAATTGCGATCATGTATCCGCCGGATGCCGCAACATCTTCGACAAATACCAGAACTGTTTTCTCTTTTTCCGCCGCTAAAGCTCGGATGCGCTGAAAAATAAAGCGAGACTGCACTGGCGACCCGCCTGGAGAATTCACCAGCAATGCCACAGCGGGCGCATCTTTGACCGAAAAGGCCTTCTCAAGATTATTGGCAACAGACGCCATGGACATACCCGGCCGCAACGGTGTGGCCATGCCTATCGCCCCTTGAAGACGCACCACAGGAATGACAGGAACGGTTTTGCCATATTTACCGGGGAGTATTTTTCTCAATTTTTTGAGCAAAGCGGCAGGCTCCAGTTGGGCAGATTCTGCATGAAAGATTTGAGCAGATATAGGCCGCTTCGGACAGGCAGAAAAGATATCGGGCTAATATATCTCCGTTTTCACTTAAAAAAACGCCGGAACTGATTGTTCCGACGTTTGTTCACCAACGAAATAACGAGGCTTTGGCCAATCAACGCGTTATTTTTTTTCCGCCCGGAAGTCGTCATGGCACCCTTTGCAGCTGCCACCGACGCCACCCATATTGGCTTTGATCGCCTCTACCCCGTTACCGGCTTCCGCGGCAAGTTTCTCCGCTGCGGTTCTGAGAGCAGCCTGTTTCTCAAGTACTTTGGGAAATGTCGACCATAAGGCGGGCAGCGCCCGGGTTTTTCCCGGATAAGCGTCCTCGCCGGACCCTTGAGGCCACATCGCCCGGTTGTCCATATTTGCAGCAGCAAGGAGGTCTTTTGCAATAATCGACGCCAATTCCGCATCATAATCGACTTCACCTTTGACCATGGCTCCAAGCTGACCAAGGTTGAAGGAATAGATCTGCATGACGGCTTGACGCGCCTTGATTGCCTTTTCGTTGGCATCCTGCGACATGGCAGTGCCTGTGAAAAACGCCAGTAAACCAATTGAAAGCAGGGTCTTGATGAAAGTGCGCATAATAACTCCCTCCACTTTTGAGATGTAGACTTGAAGCGGCCTGACCAGCCCAAAGTCTCTGGCCCTAGACCGGATCGAGCGATCCCAGGATCGCGTGAAATGCTCCAAGTCTTTGTTTTGACGCGTATCCTTGTCGAAAAAGTGAAACAACGATTTCCGGATACGCTCTAGTCTATTTGGTAGAGTTGGTGGTGCTTAACCTACAATCTGCATTTTTGCTGGTCGATCTGCAATTTCGCAGTATAACTGTGCAATGACGCACAGGATAAATTGGGACGATCTCCGTTTCATATTGGCAGTCGCAGAAGAAGGAACACTGGCGGCCGCCGCGCGCAGTCTCGGCGTCAATCACACCACAGTATTGAGGCGGATCAACACGTTCGAGACAGCAAACGGCATTCGGTTGTTTCAAAGATTACCAACAGGGTATCAGCTCACTGCGGAAGGTCAGGAGGTCGTGGAGACCGGACACTCGATTGACGCGCTGGTCCTTCAGATTGAACGTCGGATCACCGGTACTGACCTTAGACTTGAAGGCACATTGCGAATTACGACAACCGATGCCCTGCTAACAAAGCTCATCAATCGACACATCCCGAAATTCAAGCAGCGTCACCCCAACATAAAATTGGATTTGAGTATCACCAACAGCATGCTCAATCTGACCGGCCGGGATGCCGACGTCGCTATCCGCCCCTCTCTCAAACCTCCCGATGCGCTGGTTGGAAAAAGAATAAGCGGATTGGCGTTTTGCATCTATGGCACGCCAGACCAGATCTCCAGGGCAAAAAACAGATCTTACTCGGACTGTGCCTGGTTGGGGGTCAGCGAGTCCGTTGCGAGCGCTCCCGTCGGACATTGGCTTGACGCCAACGTTCCTGAAAGGGCCATCGAACTGAAAGCCGACACGTTCCTGCCTCTGCTGGACGCATGCGAAAATGGATTGGGAATTGCGGCGCTTCCCTGCTTTCTTGGCGATCAATCCAGACACCTGGTACGGCTCGCAGCACCGATCAAGAAAATGGAAAATGCGCTTTGGATTCTTACCCACGAAGACCTGCGACGAACAGCCAGGGTTCGGGCGTTCGTCAAATTCATTTCCGGGAGCCTTCGAGAAGAACGTGCGCTTCTGGAAGGCAGATCCGTCTAGAACGGTTAGAGCGCGCTTCAAGGTTCCTGTGTCAACAATGCCTGCTTGATGGCGAGCATATCCTGCCACGCGAGCCGTTTCTGTTGCGGTTGACGCAGTAGATAGGCCGGATGAAGCGTCGCCATACAGGGGATCTGTTTTACTCCGCTGTCATAGGTTTTCCACTTCCCTCGCAACCGCAAAATGCCTTCTTTGACCCCAATTAGCTGTTTTGCTGATGCACCACCTAAAAATATCAGCAAGTCCGGATCGGCCAACTGAATCTGGCGCTCGATAAAAGGTTTACAGATTTCGGTTTCCTGAGGGCTGGGCGTTCTGTTGCCTGGAGGCCGCCAGGGTACCACATTGGTAACATAAACCTGGCTTCGATCCAGGCCGATGGCCGAGAGCATCCGATCAAGCAACTGACCGGATCTGCCGACAAAGGGTTTGCCCTGAATATCTTCCTCTCTGCCGGGAGCCTCACCAACGAGCATCACTCTTCCATCCGGGTTCCCGTCCGCGAAGCAGAGGTTTTTTGCCGTTCTCTTCAGGTTGCATCCTTCAAAACCGGCCAATATCGCCTGTAGTTCAGCAAGCGACGACGCTGCCTTGGCCTGCTCGCGTGCGGCGATAACGGTATCGCGGTCCGGTAGCGGTGCGGTTGCAGGAGAGGTCGGCGCAGACTGTGTGTCGGCCGTCCGTTTTGGAAGCACCCTGCCCCGGTCCGGCGGAGGCGCAGACTCAGCCTGTCGCTTCGAAATTGGCACAGGATGCGTCGCAACCGGATCTGGAGGTGTCTCCCGCTTTTTAGAGGCGCGTGCAGAAGCCTGTAGCGCAGTTTCCGCGAACCGATCTTGAGGATCTTCATCCAGCACCGCATCCACACCGCTTGCGACATAAAACTCCAGCAAAGCTTCCATTTCGGATGTGTGAAGGAGATCGGCTTTCAGCATTTTTGCTCTTTTGGCCAGTGCAGGAATCGGATTGAAGCGCTCAGGATATTTTCGCTAACGGAGATCGTTCTTGTAAAGGAACTATATTGACTTCGCTGGAGCCATGAAAGGGTGAAAACACGTCATAAGAAACCACACGCCGACATCACCGTCCGGGAAAACTCAAAATTGGCCAAAAATCAGCCTGATGCATAGATTGCGGCGTGCTTGCGAGTGAAGTAGAAAGATTCTATGTGCGCAAGCAGCGCGGCGTTCTGAGGACAGAACGAGGGTAAAGAATTTGGGAGAAATCCAAAGATGTCACAGGCGGATGCGCTGCCAGAACGTGAAAGCATGGAATTTGATGTCGTCATTGTCGGCGCTGGTCCTGCGGGACTGTCTGCTGCCATTCGACTGAAGCAACTTGCGAATGAAAAAGAACAGGAACTATCAGTCGTTGTGCTGGAAAAAGGGTCTGAAGTCGGTGCTCACATTCTTTCCGGTGCCGTTGTTGACCCGATTGGACTGGATCGACTTTTGCCCGGCTGGCGCGAAGATGACAGCGCTCCGCTAAAAACCAAAGTGACCGAGGACCGGTTCCTGTATCTTGGGCCGGCAGGATCGATCCGCCTGCCAAACTTCATGATGCCGCGCCTGATGGACAATCACGGTAATTACGTCGTTTCCCTGGGCAATGTGTCACGCTGGCTTGCTGAGAAGGCCGAAGCCCTTGGTGTGGAAATTTATCCCGGTTTCGCAGCAGCAGAAGTCCTTTACAACGATGAGGGTGCTGTAATCGGTGTCGCCACCGGGGATATGGGTATCAGCCGCGATGGCGACCAGAAGGACAGCTACATGCGTGGCATGGCGCTGCTTGGCAAGTATGTCCTGATTGGAGAAGGGGTTCGCGGTTCACTTGCCAAACAACTCATTGGTCGCTTCGAACTGGATAAAGATTGCGATGTTCCGAAATTTGGGCTGGGCATCAAGGAACTCTGGGAAATTGATCCGGCAAAACATCGGCCAGGTCTGGTCCAGCATTCATTTGGCTGGCCGCTTGACGGCCGGACCGGAGGCGGATCGTTCCTCTATCATCTTGAGAATAACCAGGTCTCTGTCGGTTTCGTTCTCCATCTGAATTACGAAAACCCGTATCTGTCGCCCTTTGAAGAATTTCAGCGCTTCAAAACACATCCGGCCATCTGTGATGTTTTTGAAGGCGGCAAACGGATCGCCTACGGCGCCCGGGCCATCAGTGAAGGCGGATGGCAGTCAGTTCCGAGGGTTTCATTCCCCGGCGGCGCTCTGATTGGGTGCTCCGCAGGTCTTGTGAATGTGCCGCGGATCAAGGGATCACATAACGCGGTACTTTCTGGAATGCTTGCGGCGGAAAAAACTTTCGAGGCGCTTGCAGACGGTCGTAGCAATGACGAACTGTCCGCCTATGAAGATGCCTGGCGTGCTTCGGATATCGGCAACGATCTGAAAAAAGTCCGCAATGTCAAACCGCTCTGGTCCCGTTTTGGCACCATGGTCGGGGTCACGCTTGGCGGCCTGGACATGTGGATGAACGAACTGTTTGGCGCTTCATTTTTCGGCACGCTCAAGCACGGCAGAATCGATGCGAAATCACTCAAACCCGCCAAAGAGTGCAAGCCGATTGCCTATCCCAAACCGGACGGTAAAATCACATTTGATCGGTTGTCTTCGGTGTTTCTCTCCAGCACCAATCACGAGGAAGATCAACCGGTTCATCTGCATCTCAAAGATCAAGGATTGCAGAAAACGTCTGAGCTGGATGTCTTTGCCGGCCCCTCATCCCGGTACTGTCCAGCCGGGGTTTATGAATGGATGAAAGATGATGCGTCCGGGGAAGACACATTCGTCATCAACGCCCAAAATTGCGTTCACTGCAAAACATGCGACATCAAGGATCCCAACCAGAATATCAACTGGACCGTGCCGGAAGGCGCTGGTGGGCCCAACTATCCCAATATGTGATACACGATACCCAATACTAACCAACCATAAAAAAGGCCCGGTCAAACAACCGGGCCTTTTCATTAACGACAACAAAGATTGGTTAGTTGCCTGCCTGGCGTGCTTGTGCCTCAACAACCGCAAAGGCGGACATATTGACGACGCCACGAGAGGTCACCGACTGTGTGAGAATGTGCGCCGGGAAGGCGGTTCCCAGCAGTATCGGTCCGACATGCAATGCATCTGTTGCCACTTTCAACAAGTTCAGCGTGATATTGGCTGCGTCCAGATTGGGAAACACCCACAGATTGGATTCACCCGTCAATGGCGAGTCAGGCATGATCCGATCGCGAATAAGTTGCGAAAGGGCTGCGTCACCATGTATCTCACCATCAACTTCCAGGTCAGGGGATTGCGCTTTCAAAATCTCCAGCGCCGCCCGCATTTTGTGCGCTGAGGGCAAGTCGCGGGAGCCGAAGTTCGACGCAGACAACAATGCGGCTTTTGGCGTGATTCCAAATCGGCGAATTTGTTCTGCGGCCATCAAGGTTGTTTCGGCCAGTTCTTCCGCCGGAGGGTCGATACTGACATAAGAATCCGTCAGAAAATACCCGCCCTTGGAATTGATGAGCAGGGAGAGGGTCGAAAAGTCGCCCACACCGGGAGCGAGACCGATGATTTTTCGAATATGGTCCAGATGCCTTATGAAGCGTCCTTCCAGTCCGGTAATCAACGCATCAGCATCCCCGCGCCGCACGGCTATCGCCCCAATAACAGTCGAATTGGTGCGGACAATCGTCCGCGCTGCTTCAGGTGTTACGCCCTGCCGCCCAACCAGCTCGAACAGCGTGTCTACATAGTCCCTGTATCGCGGATCATCGTGCGGATCGATACACTCGACGTCTTTACCCGGTTTGATCTTCAGGCCAAACCGCTTGCATCTGGTTTCAATGACCCGGGGGCGTCCGATCAGAATCGGCTGGGCCAGCCCATCTTCAATTAACACCTGAGCGGCGCGCAACACACGCTCATCTTCACCGTCTGCGTAAATCACGCGTTTGGGGTCAGACTTGGCATTGGCGATGATCGGTTTCATCAACAGACCGGAGCGGAACACGAACCGGTTAAGCTGATCCAGATAAGCGTCAAAGTCTTCAATCGGGCGCGTTGCTACACCACTTTCCATGGCTGCACGGGCAACAGCAGGCGCAATCCGCAGGATCAACCGCTGATCGAAGGGAGAGGGAATGAGATATTTGGGACCAAACGTTTCGCTGACCCCGCCGTAGGCCCGAGCGGCGACATCGGACGGTTCTTCCCGAGTCAGCTGAGCGATCGCTTCAACAGCTGCATGTTTCATCTGCTCATTGATTGTCGTTGCCCCTACGTCCAGAGCACCACGGAATATGTAGGGGAAACACAGAACATTGTTGACCTGGTTCGGATAATCCGACCGGCCCGTACACAGCATGGCATCGGGTCGCGTTTCAAGTGCAAGCTCCGGCATGATCTCCGGCGTCGGATTGGCCAGGGCCAGGATCAGCGGGTCAGCCGCCATCATCTTGACCATCTCAGGTTTCAAGACGCCGCCGGCAGACAGGCCCAGAAAGACATCCGCGTCCTCAATGATTTCACCAAGGGTGCGTTGATCGGTATCCTGTGAGTAAATCGACTTCCAAGGGTCCATCAACGCTTCGCGCCCTTGATAAACCACCCCTTCAATATCGCTGATCCAGATATTTTCTCTGCGTGCCCCGAGAGAAACAAGCAAATTGAGACAGGCAAGCGATGCCGCCCCTGCGCCGGAAGCCACGATTTTGACGTCCTCCAGCTTCTTGCCCGCCAATTCAACGCCGTTGCGAACCGCTGCGCCCACGATGATAGCTGTGCCATGCTGGTCGTCATGAAACACGGGAATATTCATCTGCTCTCGAAGTTTTTCTTCAACCTGAAAACACTCCGGAGCCTTGATATCTTCCAGATTGATCCCGCCGAAAGTCGGCTCTAGTGCCGCGACGACATTTACAAAACGCTCGACATCAAGTTCGTCGACTTCCACATCGAACACATCAATACCGGCAAATTTCTTGAAAAGAACCGCCTTGCCTTCCATCACAGGTTTGGAGGCCAGTGGTCCGATGTTTCCAAGCCCCAGAACTGCAGTGCCGTTGGAAATGACAGCGACCAGATTGGCACGCGCAGTATAGTCGGCCGCAAGATCGGGGTTCTTTGCGATCGCCAGACACGGCGCAGCCACGCCGGGCGAGTAAGCCAGCGCCAGATCTCGCTGGTTTCCGAGTGGTTTCGTTGCGTTTATTTCGAGTTTACCGGGTCTTGGATAGCGGTGAAAATACAGCGCCGCTTCGTCAAGATCACCACTTTTAGGTCGTTTCTCGGACATGGGGTTTCCTCAGGAAGGCTGTTATAAAAGTGTTCTTGAACGAGCTGCTCGATAAGCCCGCTATGTCAAATCATTCACCACCTTATGGCCTCTTCCTGAGAAATGAAATCACTTCTGGGAGATTTGCTCACGCCTTTTGAGGTAGATCATCGCCAGGCGGTAAAGGACGACGGCATTAAGAATGTGCCACATGAAGTGGGTGCCCAGCGGGAAGTTGTCGCAAAGTGGTTCATCCGCCATTCGGAAACACAGGGAGATCAGAAAAAGAGATGCGGTTGATAACAAGCCGACGGCAACGGTGCGATCACGAGGAAGCATCAGGCCACCAACGATGAACATGGCCAACAGCGCCGGTACATACCCTGCGGAGGAGCCCAGATATGGTCCAAGCATTGGGGCAATGCCATAGGTAACCGGAATGTAACCAAGCGTGATGAGACCACTCGCCCAGATCGGGAGATGCATGAAGAAACGCATAGCCAGAAAGAGGTAGGCCAGAATGAAAATCAGAATCGGGATGGTATCGCTGAATAGAGCCCACACAGTTGCGTGCGTGTGAAACAAGTAGGAGCCGGCACCGATGACACCAATCCATACGCCAAGAAATAACACCGACCTGGGGCGACTGTCACTTTGACGCCAGGCAAGGAGAACAAAGACGGCAGCGAGAATGAAAGCCAGGTTTGTTATCGCGTTTATCGGCTCGGCCCAATAGTCCGGGCTTAATCGCTCGCAATAATTATCCAGTTGTTTGCTGAGATCCATTGTCAATATTTCCTGGGTCCGGCCATCAGTGGAAGCGTAGAAATGAAATAAAGGTCAATCCGCAGCGTGGGTAAAGGTCAGATCACCGGACATTGCAAATATCGGTGATGCTGTTACCTACTGTCTTAGCACTGAAAACTGTACAATTTTTAAGTCGACACCATGAAACCAGAGGCACAGCATGCATCGCATCGACGATACCCGCCCGTTTATTCCCATGCGAATTGCGGTTCTTTCAGTATCCGACACACGCACGCTGGAAGAAGATCGCTCCGGAGCCATTCTCGCAGAACGCCTGCAGGAAGCTGGTCACAGGTTACACGACCGGCAAATCTGCAAAGACGATGTCCCTTCTATTCAGGCTATCGTCAAATCCTTCATTGCCAACAACGAAGTCGACGTCATCATCACAACCGGTGGCACCGGTTTTACAGGTCGCGATGTCACGCCGGAAGCCGTTGAACCGCTGTTTGAAAAGCGCATGGATGGATTCTCGACGGTGTTCCACCAGATCTCCTACGAGAAAATAGGCACATCGACCATTCAGTCGCGCGCCACTGGCGGCGTTGCGAATGCGACTTATATATTCTCCCTGCCAGGATCCACCGGTGCCTGCAAGGACGCGTGGGACGGCATTCTGAAATGGCAACTTGATTACCGTCATATGCCGTGCAATTTCGTGGAAATTCTGCCACGTCTGGACGAACACCTCAAACGCGGCAAGTTGCAGGGCGCCTGACCCAAGTCCCCTATCTGGAGCTTATCCGGACTTTGTACACGCCACTGTGAACAAGCGTGCGCGGTCTTTTTCTCTTCCGGTCCTGTTTCTGCGAAACGGCGTGCCTATGTTTTCCTTCAGGTATCAATAAAATTCCGGAGGGACCGTTATGATTTTCAGCAAAAAAAATGGATTGAACAGGCGCCAGGCGCTCATGGCCGCAGGAGGCGCCATTGCCGCCCCTTTCGTCCTGAGATCAGGGATCAAATCTGCCGAAGCAGGTGCACCGTTGCTGGGCGCTTCAACGCCAAACCACTATCGCTTCAAGCTTGGCGACTTTGAAGTAACCACAATCCTCGATGGCAGCCGGGCGGTCGATGGGCCCCATCCGATATTCGGTCAGGATCAAACGGCCGAAGATGTGGCTGCTCTGATGCAGCAAAATCATCTGGCAAGCGACAAGATTGTAATCGGCTTCTCGCCGGTTGTGGTCAACACAGGCAAAGAACTGGTGCTCTTTGACACCGGATTCGGCGGAGGTGGATTGACTGCCGGTCTGAAAGCAGCCGGTTATTCACCCGATCAAGTGGATATCGTTGTGCTGACCCATTTTCATCCCGACCACATCAGCGGCACAATCGTTGATGGGCAGCCGGTATTTCCCAACGCCCGTTATGTAACCGGACAGACCGAATATGATTTCTGGACAGCAGATGGGCGTGATAGCGGACCAACCGAGCGTGTTGCCAAGCTGACAAGTGAAAAAGTCGTCCCGCTGGCTGAAAAGACCACGTTCATAGGCAATGAAGGCGATGTTGTCTCCGGTATCACCGGCCTCGACAGCTTCGGGCATACGCCGGGTCACATGGCCTACCAGATTGAAAGTAATGGCAAGCGCATACTGATCTGGGGCGATGTTGCCAATCATTTTGTGGCATCCATTCAGCGTCCGGACTGGCATGTCCGGTTCGACATGGACAAGGAAATGGCCGCGGCAACGCGGAAAAAGATCTTTGACATGGCAGCGACCGACCGCATTCCTGTAACGGGCTATCACATGCCTTTCCCATCGCTTGGCTATATCGAGAAGACAGGAACGGAATATCGCTGGGTGCCGGTCAGCTACCAGCTCGATCTCTGAACGGCTTTGTGAAGAGATTTACGATAAAGGGGCGCGTCGAGTTTTTCGGCGCGTCCCCTATTGCTGAAGCACTCCTCAATACTATGCCGCCGATCAAGTCTTTTTGCCGGCACCTTTTTTGCCGACCTGCTTCAGCTTATGGCCAACATTAACGATCCCCTCAATGGCCGGCACCAGTTCAGCACCTAATTCGGTGAGGGAGTATTCGACCGATGGCGGAGATGTTGGTTTGACATCCCGGACGATCACGCCGCCCCCTTCCAACTCCCGCAAGCGTGTGGTTAGCACCTTGGGAGAAATTGGCGGTATATCAATTCGAAGTTCGCTGAACCGTCTCGGCCCTGCCCTCAGACTCCAGATGACATTTACCGTCCAGGCGCCACCAATGACCGACATGCATTCGGTAAGCGGGCAAACAGGTGGTGGCATCGGGCTCTTGTTCTTTCGTATTTTCAACATCTTACAATTTTCTACTTACCAGATGGAAACTTCAATATTCGATATCTTTTAGATATCACGTTTACAATAGAAACTACAAATCCTACCTCTGTCTTCGACCAATAACTCGCTTTCCATCAACGGAGACAGCCAGATGAAACTCTACTATAAACCCGGCGCATGTTCGCTTTCCGCCCATATTGTTCTGAATGAAATCGGTGCTGATTTCGAGATCGACAAAGTCGATACACAGAACGGTCGAACGGAAAATGGCGAGGACTTTCCGACAATCAATCCAAACGGCTATGTTCCAGCCCTGCGACTGGACGACGATGCAATTTTGTTCGAAGCCCCGGCAGTGCTGCAATATCTGGCCGAGCAGAGCAAAGAGACCAACCTTCTCCCCCCCGTCGGATCAGTCGATCGCGCTCGCGTCCAACAGTATCTGAACTTCATCTCATCGGAACTGCACAAGGCGTTTGCGCCTTTCTTCTCCGACAATCCACCTCAAGGAGCGGCACATGAGGCGGCTGTTGCAAAAGTTGCCACCAAGTTTGACTATATTGAAAGCCTTTTGTCGGATGGCAGATCCTATGTTCTAGGCGACACATTCAATGTTGCTGATGCCTATCTGTTTGTCATCGCATCCTGGGCCGGACCAACGCGGATCGGCCTGGATCGCTGGCCGCATCTTTCAGGCTTTGTCGAGCGTGTTGGCGAACGGCCGAGCGTCGTAAAATCCATGCGGGCTGAAGGGCTCCTGAACTAGACCCCGTTGCAATAAATGCGTGAAGCGGGCCGGATGCGTCCTGGCCCGCTCCTCAAGGAGAATATTTATGGCATCTTCCTTCGAAGCCGTTCAATCGGTGCTTAACATCTATCTTGACGGTCTCTACCACAGCGACACCGACAAGCTCAGACGAGCGTTGCACCCACAGGCGCGGTATGTCTGTGCAACCGGCGATAGTCTGATCAATCTGAGCATGGACGAGTATTTCCCGATTGTGGATGCCCGTCCTTCACCCGCCAGCAAAAACGAATTACGCCAGGATCAGATCATTTCGATCGATTTTGCTGGACCCAAAACGGCTATTGCGCGCCTGAACTGCGCTATCGGGGAGAAATATTTCACCGACCTCCTCACGCTTATCCATGTTGAAGGGTCGTGGCAAATCATCGCCAAAGTCTTCCATTTCGACATCACCTCTCCCGACAACTCCCATCAGTGATACGGAAAAATCCATGCCTTATGTCAACATCAAAATTACTCCGGAAGATGCCACAGCGGAGAAGAAATCCGAGCTGATCAAGGGTGTCACGGAGCTGCTTTCATCGGTTCTCAAGAAGAACCCTGCCACAACCTTTGTCGTTATCGATCTCGTTGCGACCGAGGATTGGGGAATTGGTGGCGTTCCCGTAGACACCTTTCGCCTGCAGCAGAAAGAACATCGGCAATAAACTTCACACACGCCTTGCCTGAAAATTGATCTTGGGTCGCAGGATCTTTTCTGCGCCCCGATCATCAAATCGGCAGGTCGTTTCCGAGTTCGCATGACACACGCTTGCAGATCTGCTCAAATCCCCAATCGATCAATCATTTTGGTCGGAACGCGTAGCAGGCACAGGGTCACAAAAGCAGTTTTTCTTATTATTTTCAAAAGGCTAAGCGACCTACTTAGATTCTCCGGAGAAACAACGGCCCGGCTGCGAAGATGTATAATATGTTTGCCGCCAATCCGGCACACCAAGTCGATATCTTCATGACTTCCCAAGTCACGATGGCCACCAAGTCTCTCATAATTTCTGCGGGAGATCAGCAAACCCTGATCTTCATATGGCAAGCCAAACACGCGCGCACGGAGTTTGACAACACTTTCACGCGCGCGCGCTCCGAAGCCGAAATCATCGACTGCATAGGAAAAAACACCCACGGTACGCTCAGCCCGCCCCACCCGCTCCAGTCGGTCAATAAATGCACCAACTTCCTGGTGCCAACCAGCATCAAGTACCGCCTCAGGTTTCAGAAACAATAGCCAGGAGCCGCGTTTGGCAGCATCAGCGCCAGTCTTCATTCTATCGCCCCGGCCGGCCTGTCGCGTCAGGAATATACAGCCTGCGGCGTCGGCGACCTGTGCAGTTCCGTCCGTTGAGCCCGCGTCCACAACAACAACGTCGCGGACAACACCTTCCGCTGCGCCGCTCACAAGAGCGGACAGGCAATGGGCTAGCGGCACCTCGCTATTTTTGGTCGCAATAACAACACTCAACATGTCCCCTCAATAACCGGTATTCATCTTCGATGCGATAGTTCGGCCATAAAAGCCAATGGATGAATTAAATGTTCTTGATTTGTTCTTTTGTTGTCTCTACGTTCATTCATTTGTTGGGCGTTGCGGGTGATCAAGACATGGATACTCAAACACAAGACGACCTGGTCGGCGTACAGATTGACCCTGATAGAAGGCGTGGGCGCGGCTCCGGAATCAACCGATCCGGCCGGTTTGAAGCTGAAGTCCGCGAGCAATTTGATGATGGCTGGCAGACATTGGACGATTTGCCTCCGTTGAAAACCTATGTGCAGGACGAAAAAGCACGAAAGATCATCACACGCAATCAGTCACCCGATATCTCGTTCGACCGTTCCATCAATCCCTACAGAGGGTGTGAGCACGGCTGCGTCTATTGTTTTGCCAGGCCAACCCATGCCTATATGGGCCTTTCTCCAGGACTTGATTTCGAGACACAGCTATTTGCAAAGCCCAATGCGGCAGAACTGCTGGAACGCGAACTGTCCGCCCCCAATTACAAGGTCAAACCGCTGGCGATCGGCACCAATACTGACCCCTACCAACCGATTGAAAGACACAAGCGCATCATGCGTGAAATTCTGGAAGTGCTCGAACGGGCACAACATCCGGTCGGCATCGTCACGAAATCAGCGCTCGTTCTTCGGGATCTGGATCTGTTTGGTTCGATGGCCGAGAAAAATCTGATCAAAATCGCTCTTTCTGTCACCACCCTTGATCGAAGTTTGCACCGTGCAATGGAACCGCGTGCCTCAACACCGGCAAAACGGCTGGGGGCATTAAAGACCCTGAGCGACGCCGGTATTCCAACATCCGTCATGGTCGCGCCAATAATTCCGGCGCTGAATGACAGTGAAATCGAGAAGATCCTCGAGAAAGCTGCCGAAGCGGGCGCACAGGAGGCTGGATACGTCATATTGCGCATGCCTCTGGAGATAAAAGAGATTTTTCGAGAATGGCTGATGCGGCATTATCCGGATCGCTATCGTCACGTCCTATCGATCTTGCGGTCCATGCGTGGTGGCAAGGATTATGATGCCGAATGGGGGCAGCGCATGCGCGGCAAGGGCCCGTATGCCGAAGCCATTTGCAAGAGGTTTGAGCTGGCCGGTAAGAGGCTCGGATTGAACAAACGTCGACGCAGGCTGAACACGGATCTGTTTTGTTCGCCGCAAAAAGGGAGTATACAACTCAGCCTGTTTTGAGTGCTTTTGTCAAAGTTGGAGAGGCTTGTTTGCGCTTTACACCACCAGAGAATTTCACGCGTGTACCCAAAGAATTTTACGACCAAAAATAGCATCATGAACAAAAAACCGTCTGCCAAAGGCAAACGAAAGTCCAAGAAGACAGCCCCCCTTCCTGACATGGCGCTCGAAAGAGACTTGGCAGCATGCACCGGCCCATTGATTGCAGGCATCGACGAGGCTGGCCGCGGACCCTGGGCAGGACCTGTTGTCTGCGCGGCAGTTGTGATTCCCGAAGACGTTTCGATTTCAGGCCTAAACGATTCCAAAAAACTGCCTGAAACTGCGCGAGAAATCCTTTACGAGACCATTTGTCTTAACGCCATGGTTGGTATTGCCTCCGCATCGCCCAAACGCATCGACGAAATGAATATTCGTGCAGCAACATTGTGGGCCATGCGGCAGGCACTATTGTCGCTGCCGGTCGATCCAGATGGCGCATTGATCGACGGTCGAGACGTTCCGCCAGGACTTCCCTGTCAGGGAGTGGCGATTATCAAAGGGGATAGCCGCTCGAAGTCGATCGCCGCAGCCTCGATCATTGCCAAAGTTACCCGGGACCGGATGATGACGCGCCTATCTCAATCATTTCCCGAATACGGATTTGACAGCCACAAGGGTTACGGTACTGCACGGCATGCTGCGGCCCTGTCAGAATGGGGCGTTACAGATCATCATCGAAAAAGTTTCAAGCCCATCATGCAGATACTGGAACATTAATGAAATATTACGCCGCTCAAACGCAAAAGCCCCGAACGATTCGGGGCTTTTCTATTTATTTTAACCGGTCACGACGATCGGGCAATCTCGCTTTAACGGCGATCCGCGTCAGTTAAGATTTGCCTTGATCTGCTCAATGCTGGCTTTCATGATATCGGCAGACTTTTTGCCGGTCATTTTTTTCGAAACCACTTTTTCAGCAGCCAAAGCAGCAACTTCTGCTGCACGTGCCCGTACTTCAGCGATTGCGCTTGCTTCGGCCTGTGCGATCTTGGTCTCGGCAGATTTTGTCCGCCGCTCCATCATCTCTTCAAGCGCTGTATTCGTTTCTACAGTTAAACGATCTGCTTCGAGTTTTGCTTCGGCTATGATCGCCTCGGCTTCCCCCTCAGCTTCCTGACGCTTGCGCTGGTAATCTGCAAGGATCGACTGGGCTTCTTCACGAAGACGCCGCGCCTCTTCCAGCTCTTGCTTGATCGTATCAGCCCGTTTGTCCAGCGCGCCGGTTATGATCGCCGGTACTTTCGCGTAAACCAGAACACCAAAGAAAAGAATGAGACCGATGAAAGCCCAAAATGTTGCATCCATTGTCGGTTCCTATTCCATGCTTTCCGAAACGGCCTTGGAAACTTCAGCCTTTGTTCCGGATGTTCCGATCATGGCTTTGACCAGTTCCTGAGCCGTTCCAGTTGCGATATCACCGATTTGTGCAAGCGCTGCAGTCTTGATCTCACCAATCTGAGCCTGAGCTTCCGTCAGCTTGTCATTCAGCTTTGCTTCAACAGCATCCCGTTTTGCGGAGACATCGGCGTCCAGTTTCGCACGTGTGGATTGTGCAATACCATGCGCTTTGTCGCGGGCTTCTGCTAATGCTTGTTCATAAGCAGCAATCGCAGCTTCAGTTTCATGCTTTAGACGCTCGGCTTCACCCAGATCCCCGGCGATCTTGTCCTGCCGGTCTTCCAGAATTGCAGCAATTCGCGGCAATGCGATCTTGGACATCACATAGTAGAGAAATCCAAAAGTAATGATCAGCCACAATAGCTGAGAGGGAAACGTCGACCCGTCAAAAGGCGGAAAATTGCCTCCGCCCTGATGAGCAGCGTCGGCGACATGTTGCGTAGCTTCAGATGCCATATACGCCTCCAAATACTGAAAAGTGGCGATTAAACGCCACCTACAGTGTCACTTCAGTCTCGTACGAATTGAGACGATCAGGTGAAGAGGAGAATAAGTGCAACCAGCAGCGAGAAGATGCCCAATGCTTCTGTCACGGCAAAGCCGAAAATCAAACGGCCGAACTGACCATCTGCTGCAGAAGGATTGCGCAGTGCGCCTGCGAGGTAACTACCAAAGATCTGACCAAGACCGATACCAGCTCCGCCCATTCCGAGACAGGCAATACCAGCACCAATATATTTTGCGGCTTCAGCTTCCATGACACGTGCTCCTAATTCGATAAATGCGTCAGTGTTTCCAAACGACCCGGACGGATCGATTATTCGTATTGATCAGTGTGAAGGGTGAATTGCATCATTCAGGTACATGCAGGTCAGCACCGTGAAAACATAGGCCTGAAGAAATGCAACCAGAAATTCCAGCGCCGTAATCGCAACAGTCATCACCATAGGCAGAACTGCACCGACAACACCAACCGCCCCATAAGCGCTCAGGCTGACAACGAAACCAGCGAAGACTTTCAACGTGATATGTCCGGCCAGCATGTTGGCGAACAGTCGGACAGAAAGGCTGATGGGACGCGAGAGAAAGGAAATAATCTCAATCAGCGTCACCAGCGGAATCAGCAATCCGGGTACTCCGGAGGGGATAAACAGTTTCAGAAAACTGACCCCGTTACGCATGAAGCCGTAGATGATCACGGTACTGATCACCAGCAAAGCAAGTGCAAAGGTCACGATTATGTGGCTCGTGACCGTGAAAAAGTAAGGGAACAGACCAAACAGGTTTGCAACGAGCACGAACATAAAAAGTGAGAATACCAGCGGGAAAAACCGCATACCCTCTGTTCCGGCGGCGCTTCGCAATGTGCTGGCAACAAATTCGTAGCTCATCTCGGAGACTGACTGCCAGCGACCCGGCACCAGACCGCGTCCGCTTGTCGAGAAGATGAGGAAAGCTGCTGTAGCCGCCACAGTCAAAACCATGAACAACGAAGAGTTGGTGAAAGAAAAATCAACGCCGCCGACATCTATCGGGAGAAGTTGATTAATCTGGAACTGATGGATCGGATCGTTCGCCACCTGGCCAGCCTTTTATCGCAAGCGTTAATATGCGCACATCGCGCGAGTTCATTTCTCGTTGCCTGCATCCGGCTTTTTCGGTTGGCCTGGTTCAGCGACCCGTCCGGTCGCCCGCAGCACATTTAATATGCCGGCCACAAACCCCAAAAGCAGAAAGACGATCAAACCGAAAGGCTTGGTCGCCAGCCAAAGGTCAAAAACCCAGCCAATGCCACCTCCGACGATTATTCCCGCAATGAACTCCGAAGAGATCTTCATCGCCTGGGCATATCCGCCTGTCGCACTCGAAGAAGACGGCTGGTGCTGTTTGGGAGAACCCCTGCCCTGCTCTTCGAGATTTCGGCCAAGCTTGTCCAATCGCTCAGACAGCTCACCATCGGGCGAGGCCTTTTTACCGGCTCCGTTGTTCCCTGATCCAGAGGCACTGTTCATAACTGCCCTCCATCATTTGGGAAACCTGAATCGGATAATCCGCAACCCCCGAAAGTCGGGCGCACAATAGTCGGCACCCATGCCGCTGTCAAGAACGACGATTTTTTTGTTATCTATATGATATTTATACCTTTTTTATTCTTATCCGTCATAGCACGACCGTCTTATGATATTCGGTCGCAGCCTTTAACAACAAATGCATTGAGACATACTGTTCCAAAATGAGGATTAACCGGAACCGGGACCATGGATTGGTCGAGAATCAGACTGCTTCTCGGAACTGTTCCGCGGTCTCAAGATCGACGGAGACCAGTTGAGAGACACCACGTTCGGCCATTGTCACGCCGAACAGGCGACTCATGCGCGCCATCGTGATCGGGTTATGCGTAATCACGACAAATCGCGTGTCCGTTGATCTGACCATTTCGTCAAGCAGGTCGCAGTAGCGTTCAACATTGGCGTCATCTAGCGGAGCATCGACCTCATCAAGCACGCAGATCGGCGCGGGGTTCGTCAGAAAAACGGCAAAAATCAGAGCCATGCAGGTCAAAGCCTGCTCGCCGCCTGACAATAATGTCATCGTCTGCGGCTTTTTGCCTGGTGGGCGCGCCATGATCTCAAGGCCTGCTTCCAGCGGATCATCCGAATCGACCAACTTGAGCTCTGCAGTTCCACCGCCAAACAGATGGGTGAACAAGCGCTGAAATTCTGCGTTGACCATATCGAACGCCACAAGCAGCCGCTCGCGTGCCTCACGATTAAGACCACTGATGCCGTTTCGGAGTTTGCGTATCGCCGCAAACAAGTCATCACGCTCTGACACCAGCATCTCGCGCTGCTCCGTCAATTCGCGCACTTCTTCCTCGGCTCGCAGGTTGACGCCGCCCATACGGTCTCGTTCCGCCTTGAGACGGTCCAGCCTCTTCTCGGTCGCCTCTGCATCGGGTAGTACGGCGCCTTCCTTGATACCGGCGATTTCCCTGAGGGCCGCTGGCGCGCAATTCAGCGATTCAGCGATTCGTTCGTTGATCTCGTTGCGTCGTGCAAGCGCTGACTGATGGCGTTCTTCCGCGCGAATCTTGTTTTCGCGTGTCGCAGCAAGTGCCTCAAGTGCTCCTTTGGCTTCCCGATCAACGTCCTCAAGTTTCTTTTCGCCAATTACGAGGGCGTCCTGAGCCGCCTTATATCCTTCTTCTGCCTTGGCGACCTCACTCAACAAATCCCGGCGTTTTGCTTCCAGCTCATCCGGCATTTCCATCAGCGTTGCGATTTCGTCTTCGGTCGAATTGTGACGTTCCTGCAGAACATCAATCTGTTTTTGCGCGCCCATGGCACGATCACGCCAACTGCGGCGTTCCCGTTCAATGGCCTCCAGGCGGCGCAGCCGCATCTGTTTCTCACGCTCGATGGTTTCTGCTGCTGCTCGTGCCTCTGCAAGAGCGCCGCGATGGAGGCTTACTTGCGCCCGCAATTGTTCGATTTCGCCGGCTTTGTCCTGAACATCATGTATCTCGGCCAGCGCTTCAGCAATTTCCTGCAAGCCCTCGACCGCATCGGAATAGTCGACCTCTGCACGCTCCTTGGCATCGCGCTGTGCTGTCTGTCGCGCGCCCAGTTGTCCCAGGGCTTTTTCCGCTTGCACCAGCAGCTCTCTGGCTGCAACCACGCCAGCCTGTGCCTGTTTTACTGTTTGACGCGCCTGCTGCTCGGCCTCCGCAGCCAGACTAACTGCGCTTTGACTGGTCTCAAGATGCCCGCGTTTTTCGCTGACTTCATTTTGCGCCGTCGCAATCTGGTCTTCCAGTTCGATCAGTCGATTTCGCTGGGCTAGACGTTGAGCCGCCGGCGTTGGCGCTTCAGCACCAACGACCAGCCCATCCCATCGCCACAGATCACCCTCAATCGAGACCAGCCGTTGTCCGGGCATTAAAAGCTTCTGATAAGTAGGCCCATCAAGCCGACTGACGATACCGATCTGGGCCAGTCGTCGGGCCAACTCATTTGGCGCGTCAACCCGGTTAGACAGTGGCTCCGCACCGTCGGGCAATCGGGCATCGTTCTCACCATCTCCCGGAGCACGCCAGTGAACCGGCACGGTGTCATCCAAGGGTGCGTCAAGATCTTCTCCGAGAGCCGCACCGAGAGCTGCTTCATACCCTTTGGCAACGACAATGGAATCGAGCACCGGGATACCCGCTCCCTCCTGCCCGTTTCCAAGGACCTGTTCCAGTGTGCGCGCTTCGGTCTCGTATTCGGACAACAAGCGTTCAACGTCGATCAGTGGTCCCCGAGCGTCTCGTTCCAATTCGCGTGCCTGAGCGGTGGTTTCCTCACAGGTCTGCACGGCGGCCTCAGCTTCCAGAAGCGTTTCTTCTGCAACTTCAACGTTTTCCCGTTTA
The DNA here is from genome assembly GCA_039976075.1 of Stappiaceae bacterium. Classification (GTDB taxonomy): domain Bacteria; phylum Pseudomonadota; class Alphaproteobacteria; order Rhizobiales; family Stappiaceae; genus JBDWFY01. The sequence continues at coordinate 213,583 of JBDWFY010000009.1, read as the reverse complement.
TCACTCACTCCTTCGGCCTGATCGATCTGCGCGGTAATCTGGCTTAAGTCCGCTGAAACTGCGGCAAGATGTTTCTCGAGTCGCTCGATCCGCACACGCCCTTCCTGCTCAGCCCGATCCAGTTGCACACGGCGGGCTGTCGCGGTTGCCTGAGCCTGGGTTATCGTCTCCAGGTGCTGCTCGCTATCGTGCAGATCATCCTGGGCGCTCTCAACCGCATCGGACAGGCCGGAGGCCCTCGCTTCAGCTTCTTCGCTTTCCGCCTGAAGAGTGAGCTGCTCTTCCTCAAGTTCCGACAACAGGCCGGTATTCTCGCTGATCATACCCTGCTCACGCTCGAGATCCTGGCTGAGCTGAGTCAACCGGTGCTGAAGATCCTGCAAGCGCTCACGAATGCGCCTGTCTTCAGATTCAAGTTCATTTTGAGCAATTTTCAGGCGCTGCAACACTGCGTTGGCCGTTCCGGCATCATCGCGCAGTTGCGGTAGTTGATGGGCTGCAATGGCCTGCATCTTCGCTGTTTCGGCTTGGCCCTGAGCCGCCGCATTGACGGCAGCCTCTGCGACTTTGAACTGCTCCTGTGTCTCATCAAGCGCCTCCCGGGCTTCCTCTGATCGAAGATACAGAATCATCGCTTCCGTTTTGCGGATATCTGAGGAGATATTACGGTATCGATTGGCCTGACGGGCCTGTTTTTTAAGGTTTTCCAGCTGCCCGTCGATCTGAATTAAAACATCCTCTAGACGTTCCAGATTGGATTCAGCCCCCTTAAGTCGCAATTCCGCCTCGTGGCGGCGGGCATGCAGTCCTGAAATGCCTGCGGCTTCCTCCAGGATCTTGCGCCGCGCGGTTGGTTTGGCACTGATCAGTTCACCAATCTGCCCCTGGCGTACCATTGCCGGCGACCGGGCACCCGTTGACGCGTCTGCAAAGAGAAGTTGAACATCCCGGGCTCGAACATCCCGGCTGTTTATCTTGTAGGCTGAGCCGGATTCGCGCTCGATCCGCCGCGTTACTTCCAGAACGTCGGCGTCGTTGAAACCCGCAGGTGCGGACCGCTCACTATTGTCAAGAAAAAGAGTGACTTCGGCAGTGTTGCGCCCGGGGCGATTGTGACTGCCGGCAAAGATGACATCATCCATGCCGGAGGCCCGCATGTTCTTATAGGAGTTCTCTCCCATAACCCAGCGGAGCGCTTCGACCAAATTGGATTTGCCGCATCCATTCGGCCCCACGACACCGGTCAGACCATTTTCAATGAGGAATTCTGACGGCTCAACAAAGGACTTAAATCCCAGCAGCCGTAATTTTTGAAACTTCATGACGCACCTACGAGAAACGGCTCAGTGTCAGAGTCGCTTCGCAGGTCATCTGGTGGTCGAACATAACAATGGGTTCGGGTACATAAATACCCGAATACCTTACATTTTGCTCTGTACGACCTTTTCCAGTTCGTCAAATGATAGCGCTCCGCGCTGCACTTCGCCATTTACAATCAGGGTCGGTGTCGAGTTTACACCAAAATCATTGGCGGCCCTGTCCTTAACCCAAGTGATTCCGTCAAGGATCTCCTGATTCTGCAAGCAGGCATCAAAAGTCTCTTGTGTAAAACCAATCTGTTTGGCGATTCCAAGCATCGCATTGTACGGATCGTCGGTAAATGCCCAACTCCGTTGATCAGCGAAAAGCAAATCCACAATTTCGAAATACTTGTCTTCCGGTGAACAGCGAGCCATCATAAAGGCGCCCAGAGCGACTGTGTCCAATGGAAATTCGCGGAACACAAACCGTACCTTACCGGTGTCGATATAGTCCTTCTTGAGATCGGGATAGGTGTTCTTGTGGAAATTTGCGCAGTGACCACAGGTCATGCTGGCATATTCGACAATTGTCACAGGCGCATCATCTGCACCCAATGTCATTTCCGGCAAGGTACCCAGTTTCATAAGTTCATCGATTTCGATGCTCTGAGCCGAAGCAGACCTGGAGAAACCAATGATCGAGGCGGCACTCAGCGCCAACGCGCCCGTGCCTTGTAAAAATAATCTGCGGTCCATGGTCCCAGATTCCATCCTATGTTTTCATTTATTCAACTGTTACCAAGATTTTTACGCCAAATGAACGCCTTGGCAAAGCAATTACCACTTCAGTTTCTACAAATATGCGTGTGATGAGACTTCGACAAGGCATCGAACATTACCAATTTGTAACAATCAGGGGTGCCGTTCACCCGGCACTTGCATCGCTGATTGCACAACTAGTATGAACGTCGATGGACATTGTCCTGAACAATCCAGACGTTCAGTTCTGTCGCCGCCGGGCAACAACAGCCGTCCCGAGACGAAGAAGAGCCTTTTCCAATTTGCCATTATCAATGCCTGAGACTTTATGCTCGATTTCCTGCATTTCCTCATCCGTCAAAGGGCGTAGCGGCTCTCCCTGCCTTTTTTGAATTTCGGTCAACGGACGTTGGATGATTTTCAGACGACCAACCGCCGACCATCCCAAAAAGGCATTGATACGTTCCAGAAGTTGGGGGGTTTCATATTGAAGCATCAGAGCAGTCGGTCCGTCGGTGCGCACAACAAGAACTGCCGGTTCGGGAAAGCGGTCCTCTTCGGCACTTTTCCTGCGAGGCCAGTTCAGCTTTTCCGGCTGGACGCGCCCCTGATATCGCTGTCCGACAATATCGGGCCAGTTGGCAAGTAAATCTGCCGATGCAAATCCGCGTTTTCGGCATGCAGGTCTCAGCGCCGGCTGAATCAGATCAGCGAGCGGTTTGGCACCTTTCTTATATGACTTATAGGCCACTTTTTTTCGCATCTGCTTGATTTATGCGCTCTTGTTTCCGATCTTGCAAGCATCGTCAATATACCTCCGTGCGCAGTTGAGTATCCAATTCGTTCAGCCTATCGAGAAGAATTGTTCTTTGGACAATGACTGTATAAAGAACATCCAAGTTGTTTCAGCCCAACCCAGAGACAGTATCCTTGAAAGAACAGACTGCGCCGGATCCAGTTAGTCTTCTTGCCTGGTATGACATGCATGCCCGTACCCTGCCCTGGCGCGTGCCTCCAAAACTAGGCAAGTCAGGCATGCGTGCTGATCCTTATCGCGTCTGGCTGTCCGAAATCATGCTGCAACAAACCACTGTTGCAACGGTGCGGAGTTACTTCGAAACATTTACCGAGCGCTGGCCCTCCATCAGCGACCTCGCTGCCACGAGCGAAGAGAATGTGCTCAAGGCCTGGGCCGGCCTGGGATATTACTCGCGTGCCAGGAATCTCAAAAAATGCGCCGACATGATCGTGACGCGGTATGGGGGGCAGTTTCCCGATACTGAAGATGAACTTCTGACATTACCGGGCGTTGGCGCCTATACGGCAGCGGCCATTGGCGCAATTGCGTTCGATCGACCCGCAACTGTCGTGGATGGAAATGTAGAGCGGGTTATCAGCCGCATTTACGGTGTTGAAACGCCGCTGCCTGCAGCGAAAAAAGAAATCAAATCGCGTGCCACAGCACTGACCCCCAAACTCCGGCCCGGCGATTACGCGCAGGCCATGATGGACCTTGGAGCAACCCTGTGTTCGCCGCGAAAACCAGCCTGCGGACTTTGTCCCTGGCAAAAGAGCTGTCACGCGCATCGTGTCGGGAACGCAGAACTATTGCCGAAAAAAGCGCCTAAGAAAAAGAAACCGCAGCGCTATGGTGTCGCCTTTGTCGCCGTCCGGACAGATGGTGCTGTGCTGCTACGTCAGCGCCCCGACAAAGGTTTGTTGGCGGCGATGACGGAAGTGCCGGGCTCGGACTGGCAAGAAGCTTTTACATTTCCCACTCAGCTCACAGTTGGGCATCAGGCACCACTCGAGGGCAACTGGCAGAAGACATCAGACAACGTGAAACATACTTTCACGCATTTTCATCTTGAACTTGAGATCTGGCGCTCAGACGTACCGCTTGAGACGATCCCGCCCTCACCTCACTGGTGGTCCCTTCCCGCTGACATTGAACAAGAAGCCTTGCCAACGGTCATGCGTAAAGCCGTCGCAGCAGGCCTGGGGCGGGCGATAAAAGCCCGCACCGGCTAAATTGGAAAAGGGCACACCTGAACCGGCGCTACTGAAAGGCCGTCTCAGCGAAGCTGCGTAATTTCCTTGAATGCAGGCGTTCCAAGGGCATGGAGCGCAGTATCTCCATCGATCTGATGCCGATTTTGAGATGCTGATTGACTTGCCGTCGATAGAACTCGGTTGCCATACCCGGCAATTTCAACTCTCCATGGAGCGGTTTGTCCGAAACACACAGTAAAGTGCCGTAAGGCACACGGAAGCGAAATCCATTCGCAGCGATCGTTGCCGATTCCATATCGAGCGCGATGGCTCTGGACTGAGAGAACCGCTGAACGAGCTCATGATGCTCCCGCAATTCCCAATTTCGATTGTCAATCGTGGCAACCGTTCCTGTCCGCATGATGCGTTTGAGTTCATATCCTTCCAGACCGGTGACTTCCTCGACCGCAACTTCAAGCGCAACCTGGATCTCCGCCAAAGCCGGGATCGGCACCCACACCGGCAGATCCGCATCCAGCACATGGTCGTCCCGGACATATCCATGGGCGAGAACATAATCGCCAAGGGTCTGGCTGTTTCTCAAGCCCGCACAATGACCTAGCATCAGCCAGGCATGAGGGCGCAAAACCGCAACGTGATCGGTGATGGTTTTGGCATTTGACGGTCCGACTCCGATATTCACCATCGTGATTCCAGAACCGTTCTTGCCGATCAGATGATAGGCGGGCATCTGAGGCAATCGGCTCGGCGCGGTTCCGCAGGCCTTATCCGCCTCGCCTCGTTGGGTGACTACATTGCCTGGTTCGACAAATGCTTCATATTCCGTGTCAGCGTCCTGCAACAGTTCGTGGGCCATTCGGCAAAAATCGTCGATGTAGAACTGATAGTTTGTAAAAAGCACATAATTCTGAAAGTGCTCAGCAGCCGTTGCCGTGTAATGTTGCAGGCGCATAAGGGAGTAGTCGACGCGCTGGCCTGTAAAAGGCGCAAGCGGCCTCTCATCGCCGGGGCTGAGTTCAATGTCGCCATTGGCAATCGCATCATCCATATCCGCCAGCTGCGGTACGTCAAAAATATCCTGCAACGGACGTTCAAGGCGGTCGCTCAGGGCACCATCCACATTAGTACCGTCATAGAAAGCAAAATGCAGCGGTATCGGCTGATCGGACTCGCCTATTTCGACCGGCTCGTCATGATTTCGGATCAGGAGTTCGATTTGTTCCGTTAAATATCCTTCAAACAGGTCAGGACGCGTCACCGTCGTTCCGTGTGCCCCCGGACCAGCAACAAATCCATAGGCAAGCCTGGAATCAAGCCGGGCATGGGTGCCAGTGGTAATATGAATAAAAGGATAGAAGGCCCGAACACGACCCACTGGAGAATGACCATCAGCAATTTCTGCCAACTTGCCGCGCAAGAACGCCGTATTGCGTTCGAATATTTCTTTCAGGTACTGCACTGCCTGAGTGGCGTCACGAAACGATTTTACTTCAACAGGCGGCGGGGTCTCGATGCCATCTTCCTTACGTAATCCTACGATGCCGTCTTTTGCCACGATTTTTACTCCATTCTTTGATGCGCAAAGTCTGCCCGCTGCGACAAAAGGTCAAGAGATAATTACGCTGATCAAGGCATTCGTAATAATCTCGAAAGACTGGCAAAATTTCGCTCACATCCTGCTATCACACCGTCCGCATATCGCGATCAAACGGCAATAAACTGGAGGACCCATGCGATCGTTTGACGAACTCTATGAGCTGGCCGCAAATCGCAAAGGTGGCGTGGACAAACTCGAAACCTTTCTTGGACAGAGTTCAACACTCTCCGCCCAGGAACTCGGTGCCGTCACCGATGACCGATGGCTGGCACAATTCACCAAATGCATCTTCCAGGCCGGCTTCAACTGGAAAGTGGTTGAATCCAAATGGGAGGGGTTTGAAGAAGCTTTTGATGGTTTTTCCATCAATCGGATCTCCTTCTATTCTGACGACGATCTGGACCGGTTGATCAGCGATACGCGGATCGTTCGCCATGGCAGGAAAATTCGATCCGTTTTTGAAAATGCCCTTTTCCTGCGTAGTTTGGCAGAACAACACGGATCGGCCGGGCAGTATTTCGCCAAGTGGCCTGATAGCGATTATGTCGGGCTGTTGGACTTCCTCAAAAAGAATGCGAGCCGCCTTGGGGGCAACACTGGTCAATATGCCCTGAGGTTTATCGGCAAACCTTCCTTTATCCTTAGCAGAGATGTCATTGCGGCTCTGCAGCGCGAGGCGATTTACGAAGGCAATGCGAGCAGTAAAAAAAATATGCGCGCCATTCAGAATGCATTTAACACATGGGCCGGAGATTCGGGTCGCAATCTGACCGTGATCAGCCGAGTGTTGGCTATGAGTGTTGAATAATATGCCCCGCTAAGCCGGAAAATTTTCGCACGGCAATCAATCCGTCATTTATTTTTCGCTCTAAAATTAATAAATGAACCGTCATTTGATAAACTGATGACCTGCCTCACGCGTTTCTTGCCACCAAATCGGCGGGTCACATTGCGGCAAAATCGTGGCCCTCCAAACTCGGTCTTTCGTTCATACCCTGCTGGCCCGCATGTCAACAACGAACGGGATTCCCAGCACCAATTCATTGCAATCTAGAGATTAGTACATCGTGCCCAAAACCGGTCTCTTTCTATCCTCAAAGACACCGCAATGCTTAACAGTTTGTTATCGCCATCGCGTTAATTATGGTAAACAAACCATTGATAAAAAACATAAATTAGTTTTGCGGCCTTAACGACCTCTTTACCCTGATGGGGCAGTATGATGCTCGTAATTGCGTAAGGTAGTGCGTCGCAATGATTGTAAAGCGTAAGGGGGCGCTGGAGACAGCGTCCCATTCTCATCAAGAGCCGGATTGGCTCAATAAGATCCTGGTTGGAGATTGTATCTCCCAGCTCGCGAAGCTGCCACGGAACTCCGTGGACATGATTTTTGCCGATCCGCCCTATAATCTCCAGCTCGGTGGCGGTCTTACAAGGCCGGACCAGTCAAGGGTGGATGCCTGCGATGATCACTGGGATCAATTCGCAAGCTTTGAAGCCTATGACGAGTTCACACGAGCGTGGCTCCTCGCCTGTCGGCGCGTCCTGAAACCCAATGGGACGATATGGGTCATTGGCTCCTATCACAATATTTTCCGTGTAGGATCGAAATTGCAGGATCTGGGTTTCTGGATTCTGAATGACGTCATCTGGGTGAAAAATAATCCGATGCCGAATTTTCGCGGCAAACGATTTACCAATGCTCATGAGACTCTGATTTGGGCGAGTGCCGATCCGGAAGGAAAAGGTTACACATTCAATTATGATGCGCTGAAAACGTTTAACGACGATCTTCAGATGCGTTCTGACTGGATGCTGCCCATCTGTAGCGGCTCGGAACGCCTTAAAAACGATGAAGGTGACAAAGTTCACCCCACGCAGAAGCCCGAACCCCTGCTTTATAGAGTGATGTTGTCCTCAACAAAGCCAGGCGATGTTGTGTTGGACCCGTTTTTCGGCACAGGAACAACCGGGGCGGTTGCCAAGCGATTGGGCCGGCATTTTGTGGGCGTCGAAAGAGAGGCCGAATATATCGAAGCAGCGCACAAGCGCATCGAAGCGATAGAATTCGGAACTGGCGCTGTTGTTGAGATGCAGCAGAGCAAGCGGGCGCAGAAGCGCATACCGTTTGGCAATCTCATCGAAAGCGGCCTCATCAAGCCCGGCATGATCCTGACAGATGCAAAAAAACGTTTTGAAGCTGTCGTTCGCGCCGATGGATCCCTCGCATGTCAGAACGAAAGCGGTTCAATTCACAAGATGGGCGCTCATGTTCAAGGACAGGAAGCCTGCAATGGCTGGACATTCTGGCACTTTGATGAGGGTAACGGTCCAGAGCCGATCGACAATTTGAGAAAGATTTTACGTCAGCGGACAGCTGCGGCGTAACCCGAGCTTTTTCGCCAGCACAGCTGCGAAAGAGAGCAAAGAGAGCACCTTCCCCCGATGGTTCACCATCGGGGGCTTTTTTTGTCGACAGCAGTGCTCAATTTCCCCGGACGACCCATTCCTCAGATTCATGCATCAATTTGATGTGCCATCACCGGAATGCGACCAAGGCTTTGCGCCGCCTGCCGATGGCTAGGACCAATTGATCTCCGGCGGAGAGATCGCCCTCCAGAATTCTCCGTTTTTCGTCTTCGATGACCTGTCCATTCAACCTGACACCGCCGCCTTGGATCAATCGCCGTGCTTCGCTGTTGGAGCTGGAAAACTCTATCTGTGTCATCAACTCAAGCAGTCCAAAACCCTGAGCCAACAATTCGATTGGCACCACATGGGTCGGTTCGCTCGCAATGGTGCCATCTGAAAACAGTGCAGCGCCCTGCCGCTCTGCAGCCTTCGACTGATCATCTCCGTGGATCAGCCGAGTCACATCACTTGCGAGCATGATTTTAGCGTCATTCAGGTCAGCCCCTTCAAGTGTATCGATTCTGGCAATTTCAGGCATTGGACGTTCTGTGAACAATTTCAGCAATTTGGTGACATCAGCATCTGCAACGTTGCGAAAAAACTGCCACAAACCAAACGGAGAAAGTCGCTCAGGATTGAGCCAAACCGCACCGGCAGCTGTCTTGCCCATCTTAGCGCCTGATGCGGTTGTCAGCAGAGGAACTGTCAATCCGATGAGAGACCTGTCTGTACGACGTCCCAGTTCGACGCCGTTGACAATGTTACCCCACTGATCCGACCCGCCAATTTGCAAGGAGCAATCATAGCGTTTTGATAACTCAATGAAATCAACAGCCTGTAACATCATGTAGCAGAATTCGAGTACCGTTAGCGGTAGATGCGCCTCCAGTCTGTTTTTTACGGTTTCAAATGTCAGCATGCGATTGACAGTAAAGTGTGGACCAAATTCGCGCAAAAAATCCAAAAACTGAAATTCCTTCAGCCACTCGGCATTGTTCAACAGTCGTACCGCGTTATCGTCAAAGTCAAACAGCTGTTCTATCGACTGGCTCATGCCCGAAATATTTGCCGCAATCTGATGCTGCTCCAGCAAGGGGCGTGAGTCTTTTCGCAGACTCGGGTCACCCACTTCGCTCGTGCCTCCTCCAAGCAAGACGATGGGTTCGTGTCCGCATTTTTCAAGCCATCTGAGTGCCATGAGCGGCAAGAGGTGTCCCACGTGCAGACTGTCAGCCGTTGCATCAAAGCCAGCATATGCTGTCACTTTTCCATCGACTAACCGCTGGTCAAGCACTGCAAGGTCAGTGCAATCCTTGATAAAGCCGCGTTCGGCAAGAATGCGGAGCGCTTCAGAACGCGGCGGCGTCACAAAATCTGATTTTCGGTTCTGCTGTGTCATTGTCGGTCTCCGGGCGCCACGCCGGGACCAAACAAAAAGCCGCCTGACGCGGCGGCTTTTGTTGATGAGTGCTTTTTGTCAGAGCATGATCGAACGCGGGCCGCCTATGGAAGCGTCGCGTAATAATAGACCCCGACTATCGTCGCCTGGGTGCATGGTGCTTTGGGCTCGATCATGGATTTGTATGTGCTCGTTGCAGCGGAAAAAGTCAACCCGCATGCATCAAGGTTCACATGCATACCGGTTGTCTCCGCGTTACTCTGTCGGTTCAATCAGCATACCCCACGCACGACAAGCGGGAAATACACACTCGTCGGATGAAACTCCTCGTTGACCAAGGTAGCACCGGTCCGCCTCAGCATTTCGAAACGCTCTTGGTAGGTGAGCAGCAGATACCGAATGCTGAGAACGCCTGTTTTTCCGAAAGTCAGGCATTTTTGACAATGACGGGTTTGGGTTCACACACAACGTCGCACTTCACCGAGTTTGCGATGAAGCACTTTTCATGCGCGTCATGATGCAATTGATCTAAAACATCGGATCCAGGTGCGGTGCCGGAAAGGGTGACAACCGGTGACAACATAACCTTCGTGATTGCAATTTTTCCGTTGCCGATCCCACCCATTGTTGCCTCTGCTTCGTCCTCGTAGGATTCGATTACAAACTCCGCCTGCCGCGCGAGATCAAGAAACCAAAGCATATGGCAACTCGACAGCGAGGCAACAAATGCCTCTTCGGGGTCAACGGCTGCTTCGACGGAATATGGCAGAGGTACAACTGCGGGAGAGGCACTGGCCGGCACCTCAACTCCGCCATCGAAAGACCAGTGATGCCCGCGCGAATATGTGTTTGCGGCAAAGTCGCCTTGGCGTTCCCAGCGAATTTCCGCTTTGTAAATATGCTTGGCCATGATCCGACACAAATGCTCCTGTAATGAATTGCTCTGCTTTGGTTAGAGAGCTTCAACGAAGCTCTTGTAGGTGGCCTCATCCATAAGGCCTTCGAGCTCCGACGGGTCTGAAAGCGTCATTTTAATGAACCAGGCCGCGCCTTGAGGGTCCGCATTCACCTTCTCCGGCGCATCAGCCAGAATGCTGTTGACTTCTGTTATGTCGCCGCTGACTGGTGCGTAAATCTCACTCGCCGCCTTAACGGATTCTACAACAGCAGCTTCATCACCCTTTGACAGGCTCTTGCCCGCATCGGGCAATTCGACAAACACTACGTCGCCCAGTTGTTCCTGGGCGTAATTGGTGATCCCGATGGTGCTGACGTTGCCATCCACGCTGATCCACTCGTGGTCGTTCGTAAAAAAGATTGTCATGACGTTCCCCGTTTTTTGCGTTCGATTTTCGATCGTCGTGATGTGAAATAGAGGGCATATCCAAAACGGTTACCGGACGTTCTCTGCCCGGCACAATCGCCGCTGTTTTTATCCCGGCGTTACATCCGATAATGCGACATAACCCGCTGCGATTGAATGTGGGATGCTATCAATGGCGTCTTGTCAAGCGGAGTGATTGCGTTCAATTAGGGTCGTATCGCTTCCCAAAATCAGCCATGATTCCGCCGATTTTTACGTACTGAGGTCCCTAGAAAACTTATTTCCGCTGCTCATCAAAACCCACAACAACCCGCAGCAGGTTCGCATCGGAAGGTAGCAGGAGCGTGTCATCGACATAAGACCAGGGTTCAGTGTTATCATTTTCAGCCATGGCAACTTCAATTTTCTGGACGTCGGATGAACGCACCGACCCGTCGGAATTAAGAACCACGATCCGCAAGGGAAGAACCACTTTCGCCGGCGCTCCCGCCTGGCCGGCAGTCACGCGCCCGGCAACCCCGATCTTCACCTGTATCTGATCGCCGGCGCGATTGCATTCACGGGCCCATTTTGTGATGGACGCCTGATAGGAAAGGTTTTCAGAATTCCGTAATTTACCGCGAGAAAAAATCTGCAGCGCATGCGTTCCATCCTGAACCGAGATCCCCGGGCATGCCGCAGGTCTCACAAACAGAGATGGGTCGAGCGTCGGCCGCCCCTGGCTTGAGCCCGTCGAGGAGGCAGTAGTTGTGGATGGTGCCGCCGTGTCTTCCCCGCCCACACAGGCGGCCAATCCCCCAACAGACAGCAGCGATACGACAGCTAATGCAAAATGTTTTGGAACAGACATGCGCCCCATGGTCCCCCAGTAGATTTTAACCAACTCTTGCGTGGCTCAAAGGATGATTCTCAAATATCCCGACGCAAAATGTCTATAGCAGGGCTGAGAGATGTTTGCGACCGCCAGATCCGGAATTCCCACTACCCTTGACACACACGCCCTCCCTCCCTCTATTGCAGCAAAGTACCAATCACGAGGAAATGCGATGTCAGCCTCAATGTCCGGCCGACCGCCATTAAAAATCTTGCTCTGCGCGCCCCGCGGTTTTTGTGCGGGCGTGGATCGCGCGATCCAGATTGTCGAACTTGCACTGGAGAAATATGGCGCGCCGGTTTATGTGCGCCATGAGATCGTCCACAACAAATATGTGGTAGAAAGCCTGCGCGCAAAAGGCGCCGTTTTCGTCGAGGAATTGAACGAAATTCCGGAGACGAATCAACCAGTTATATTCTCCGCCCATGGTGTACCAAAATCGGTGCCCGAAAATGCCAAGGCTCGCAACCTTTTCTATCTCGACGCCACCTGTCCTCTGGTTTCGAAAGTCCATCGCGAAGCGATCATTCATAATCGCAAAGGAAAGGAGATCGTTCTGATCGGTCATGCAGGCCATCCCGAAGTGATCGGAACAATGGGTCAGCTTCCCATGGGTGCGGTCACGTTGATCGAAACTGTGGAAGACGCAAAGAAGTTTGCACCGGAAAAACCCGATGCCCTCTCCTATGTCACTCAAACGACGCTGTCGCTCGATGATACTCGGGAGATAATTGAGGAACTCAGCCGCCGGTTCCCAACGATATCCGGCCCTCATAAAGAAGATATTTGTTACGCAACCACCAACAGACAGGAAGCGGTTAAATCCGTTGCGCCCAAAGCGGAGGCAATGATTGTGGTGGGCGCCCCAAATTCTTCGAATTCCCAGCGGTTGCGCGAAGTGGGCGCCCGGTCGGGATGCAAAATCTCTCTCCTTCTCCAGCGGGCTTCGGAGATTGACTGGAATCTGTTTGACGGCGTCCAAACGTTGGCAATCACCGCCGGTGCCTCGGCGCCAGAGATCCTTGTCGAGGAAATCATCGACGCCTTTGCTGAGCGATTCGACGTTGTTGTTGAGACGATCAAAACGGCCGACGAGACCGTCGCGTTCAATCTACCCCGCGAATTGCGCACCGACGCGGCAGAGTAAAACCCCATGGCCGTTTATACCGAAGTCTCCGATGAGGAGTTGATCGCCTTCATCTCCAATTATGACATTGGAGATCTGCTTTCCTTCAAGGGCATTGCTGAGGGTGTCGAGAATTCCAATTACATGCTTCATACCAACAAGGGTGTTTATATCCTGACACTCTATGAAAAGCGGGTGAATCCCGATGATCTACCGTTTTTTCTGGGTTTGATGGATCATCTTGCCGACAAAGGCATCTCCTGTCCGGTACCCATCAAGCAGAATTCCGGAGAAACTCTTGGTGTCCTCGCCAACCGGCCTGCTGTCATCGTTTCATTTCTTGAAGGCATGTGGATCAAGCGACCATCCAGCCAGCATTGCGCAGCTCTGGGCAGTGCGGTGGCTCGTCTGCATCTGGCAACGGCTGATTTCAATATCGGCCGTCCAAACGCGCTTTCCCTCAATGACTGGCGCCCGCTATTCGAGCAATCCAGAAACAGAGCCGATGAAATCAATGCCGGGCTTGAAGCTGAAATTCTCACCGAGCTTGGTACATTGGAAGCAAACTGGCCTGATGATTTACCTGCCGGGATTATTCATGCCGACCTCTTTCCCGACAATGTATTTTTTCTTGAGGGCAAACTGTCCGGGTTGATTGATTTCTACTTCGCCTGCAACGATTTCTGGGCCTACGATCTCGCCATCTGCTTGAACGCCTGGTGCTATGAACCGGACTTTGCGTTCAACGTCACCAAGGCACGCGCTCTGCTCAACGGATATCGGCGCATCAGGCCTCTCAGTGCGGCTGAATTCGAGGCCCTCCCCCTCCTGGCGCGCGGCGCGTCGTTGCGCTTTCTTCTTACTCGCCTCCATGACTGGTTACGCGTCCCGGATGGTGCACTGGTCAAACCCAAGGATCCCATGGAATATCTCAAAAAGCTACGTTTTCACCAGTCCGTCACAAATTCCACGGATTATGGGCTGCTGCCATGAGCAAAATCGACGTTACGATCTATACCGACGGCGCGTGCTCGGGAAATCCCGGTCCCGGTGGTTGGGGCGCATTGATGCAATATGGAACCGCTGATAAGCATCTGAAGGGCGGAGCGGCCGAGACAACTAACAATCGTATGGAACTGACAGCGACGATTGAAGCGCTGAATGCACTCAAGCGGCCCTGCACGGTAGATCTTTACACGGACTCCCAATACGTGAAGAACGGCATCACCCAGTGGATCCACGCTTGGAAGAAAAACGGCTGGAGAACGGCTGCGAAGAAACCTGTCAAAAACGCAGAATTATGGCAGGCGTTGGATGAAGCGCTGAAGCGCCACAAGGTTACATGGCGTTGGGTAAAGGGGCATGCCGGAGACCCCGGCAATGAAGCAGCAGATCAATTAGCGCGCGAAGGAATGGCCCCCTATCAATAGTAGCGCGAGCGATTCCGGTTGATGAGATGAGTTGGAACCATTCCGTTATTGTCGGGGTTGACAGAAATGACCGAGCGAGATCAGGACAGGCTACTCATCATCGGCAATCCGACTTCCGGAGGATTCAACGGTACGCTTCTGGAGACAATAGCCGAACTCCTTCGCTCCGCCGGCCGTAGTGTCACCCTTCAACTGACCAGCCGTGCCGGGGAAATCGGAAAAACTTGCGCCGACCCCGATCTTGAGTATGGCACCGTGATCGTTGCCGGTGGGGATGGCTCCATCAACGAGGCGCTGAGCGGACTTTCTCAAAGTAGCAAGCAGACTGCTCTCGCTGTTGTTCCAACAGGCACAGCGAACGTCCTTGCACTAGAGCTTGGCATTCCGCACAGCGCCGATGCACTGGCAAAAATTATCTTGCAAGGAAAGACAACGCCTCTTCACTACGGACTAGTCAACGATCATCTGTTTGTCCTGATGGCATCTTGCGGCTTCGATGCGGCGATCGTCCATCAGACGCCCCTTGCTCTCAAACGATGGTTCGGAAAATTAGCCTATGTTGCCACAACACTTAAGTTGATGATTTCCTACAAGGGTCAGGATCTTCTGATCAAAACGGAAACAGGTGCGGAAATTCACTGCCGGATTGCCGTTATCTCAAATGCGGGCCGGTATGGTGGCTATACCATCCTGCCAAACGACAGTGTTACCCAGGCAGGACTAACTCTGCTGACACTCGACGCTGACGACCGGCTCTCCATCCTGCGCTTCGGCATAAATTTTCTGCTGGGACGGCTTGCAGAAACGTCCGGTGTAAAGACAACTGCCATTCAGCAGGCGGCTATTTCCTGTGCATCCAAAGTGCCCGTTCAAGTGGACGGTGACCCCTTTGGATTCACCCCGGTTGATATTCAGGTCGCATCAGGCACCGTCCCCATTCTGGTGCCATAGAATAAATCCGTTATGCGGCAATAATCTGCTTTTCAATCAGAGTGTCGGACTCCTCTGCAGACATTGGTTGTCCGTAAAGATACCCTTGCGCATATTCACAGCCAATCTGGAACAGCTCCAAAGCATCAGACTCTGTCTCTGCTCCTTCGGCTACCACTTCCATTCCCAGGTCATGGGCCAGACCCACTATTGTCCTTAAAATCAGAGGCCGATGCTGAGCACCATCCTTCGAATGAACAAAGCTTTTGTCGATCTTGATTGTATCAAACGGAAAGCGCTGCAGATAATTGAGCGATGAGTATCCAGTACCGAAGTCGTCGAGCGACAGGCCTGCACCCATGGCCTTGAGACGCTCAAGCACCTTGGTCGAATATTCCGGGTTCTGCATCACCAGAGACTCGGTCAGTTCCAGTTTCAGGGTACTTGGTGTAATCGCATTGCGCGACAATATCGCTTTCACATCATTGATCAGATCATGGCTGAGCAACTGTCGGCTGGATACGTTCACGCTCGCGAACAAAGGGGTGCCGTGATAGATTTTCTTCTGCCACTGCCCCAATTGCTGGGACGCACGTTCGAGCACATAGAGACCAACCTCGTTGATCAGGCCGGTCTGTTCAGCGAGAGGAATAAACTCGTTGGGCACAAGTCTGCCCCGCGTCGGGTGCTGCCACCGAACGAGGGCTTCAAACCCGGCGATGGTTTTATCTTCCAGTCGAATGATCGGCTGATAAAACACAGACAGTTCGTCCGAAGCGATTGCCTTGCGCAAATCAGCTTCTGCCAGCGCGTGGCTGCCACCGGACTTGCGAAGATAAGGGCGAAAGACTTCCAGGCGATCACCGCCCATACTCTTGGCATGGTGCATGGCAATTTCCGCATTGCTGATCAGTTCTTCCGCGTCGGCATCTGCTTCGTCGGCTACAGCGAGACCGAAGCAGCATGTCAGGAAGATTTCACGATCACCGAACGTTATGGGCGCCCGCAACGTCTTACGCATTGTCTCGGCAAATGCCGTCACTCGGTCCGGCGCATTTTCCGACAGCATCATGATCGCAAATTGATCACCCGAAAGACGGGCAACACAGTCCTGCGGTTTCAGTTGTCGGCCAAGTCGGCGCGATACAGTCAATAGTATGGAATCGCCTACCGAAACGCCCAGCGTATCATTCAAATCTCTGAATTGATCAAGATCCAGTAGCAGGACCGCAGGGCTGCTGACACCATCCGTCCGGGCCCGTACCAGCGCATTCTGCAGTCTGTCCATGAACAGCGCTCGGTTGGGTAAACCCGTCAGGTTGTCATACACCGCATCACGCATCATGCGTTCTTCAGCCAGTTTCTGATCAGTGACATCATGCAGTGTGCCCACACACCGGATCACTTCCGCATCGGATCCCAAAATCGGCCTGGCCTTGAGAGAAAGCGACCTGTAGTGCCCGTCATCGCCGCGCAAGCGGAATATCTGAGAAATCCGTCCACGCCTTTGATCAACAACAGCATCAAGGGTCGCCCGAAAACGGTCGCGATCCTGGGGATGTATAACTTCCAGCCAATCCCGGGCCGCCCCCTGGAGAGCACCCGGCGGCAAACCAAGAACATCTTCTGTTTCACTGTCGGTAAAAATTTTGTCCCGGTCTATGTCCCAGTCCCAGATAAGATCTCCCGACCCCACCAGAGCAAGTGCCCGACGCTCGCCATCGGTGACGATGCCTTGAGCAATCGACCCACCGGCGAAAGCATGCTGCATGACCGTGAATCCAATCAGGAGGACGATCATCACAAGCCCACCGTCAAGCGCCGGCTGGATGAGATCATTATCAAGTTGTCCGGTAACAGCAATCATGGCACCGAAGGTCCAGCAAAGAAGGAGGACCCATGTGGGGATCAGCATGATCGCCCTGTCATAATGCTGAAGAGACAGCATCACGATTACCACCATGCCCAGCACAGCCACCACTGCAAGCGCCATGCGCGCTATCCCGGCAGAAATAGACGGGTCAATAATCGCGACCCCGAACAAGGCGAGCAACAGCACGGCTGATGTCAGGGCCACATAACTTGCCTTCACCTGCCATCGATTGAGATTGAGGTAGGTGTAAAGGAACATCAGCAAGCTGCCGACCAGCATGATTTCCGCACCGGCGCGATACAGCTGCTCACCTCCAGGCGTCAGTCCGAACACTTTGTTCCAGAAACCGAAATCTATGCACAGGTATGCAAGAACAGCCCAAGCCAGCGTCGCTGCAGCGGGAAACAGCACCGTTCCCTTTACCACCACGATGATGGTCAGAAACAATGCCAGAAGCCCGGAGATTCCGAGCACAATCCCGCGATACAAGGTGTAGGAGTTCACATTGTCGGTGTAAGATTCAGGTTTCCAGAGATAGACCTGTGGCAATTCCGGGGTCGTCAATTCGGCGATGTAAGTGACAACAGCACCTGGATCAAGCGTGATCAGGAACAGATCCGCTTCCAGGTTACTTTCCTTCAAAGGCGAAATACCCTGACTCGCGGCAATGGACACTATCCGTTCCGAACCCAGATCCGGACTCATGATTCCTGAATTGGCCAATCGGTAATGAGGCACAACAAGCAATCGATCAATCTGTTCATCGCTTGGATTGGTTAGTGCAAAAACCGCCCAGTCCGTGTTGACGCCGTCATTGGTGCCCACCTCAATACGCCGGACAATTCCATCGGCCCCCGGTGCGGTCGACACCTGGATACGCGAACCATAGTTGGGCCGCATCTCAAGCGCCGCTGAAAGGTCCAGCGCGTCCACGTTAAGGGGCACCGGTACAACATCCAGCGCTTTGGCAACGGATGCTCCAAGGCATGCACATGCGAAAAAGATCGCTGCGATTAATATCGACAGGCAGCGCACAGAATACTCCAATCCGTGAATTGGCCTAAAGCAGGAAGGGCGAACCTCCCCCAAATGCCATAAGAATACATTTTGCACAAATTCTCTTACGATCCGTTTACCATGTATCCTGGCTTGTTTTTCCAGTCTTCTTTCGTGATCGCAAACAAAACGTGATCTTGCCACTGCCCATTGATTCTCAGATAACCCCTCGCGTAGCCTTCTTTGGTAAATCCGGTCGCATTGAGCAAACCGATTGATCGTTCATTGTGTGGCAAACAAGCCGCTTCGAGTCGGTGCAGGCCCATTTTGCCAAACACATACGGTAATACCGCTTCCACGGCATCACGCATATAACCTTGTCCCGCATAATGTTGGCCCATCCAATAGCCCAGCGAGCAACTTTGTGCGACACCACGGCGAATATTTGACAATGTTAGGCCGCCAACAAGGCAGTCGTCACTTTTTTTGAACAAAAAGCATGGAAATCCCCGATCATTTCGCGTCTCTCTTGCATAGCGCTTCAGGCGGCGCCGGTAGGAAATACGGGAAAGGTCATCTTCCGGCCAGCGAGGCTCCCAAGGCTGAAGGAATGTGCGGCTTTCTGCCCGCAGGGCCGACCATTGTGGAAAATCCTGTGTAGAAGGCTGCCGCAGATAAATCGAGCGACCGTCGATGGTCGGCGAGGCAGAACTGGCACCAACGGCTCTCAAAAAAGCCTTTGCAGCGCCTCCCTCCATACTCCTCTCCTAAGCAGAAACTACGGCTGGCTCATCGATGCCGAGCCGCATGCGAATGCTGTCCAGTGACATCAGATTGTCAATCGGCCCAATCGCTGTGAGTGTCGGCTTGCCGGACATGAAGATTTTCGAAGAAAGGTCGCGCAAGTCTGATGGACTGACAGCCTCGATACGTTCAACGATTTCCTCACGATCAAGCACCCTGCCATGGATAAGAACCTGACGTGCAATCTGTCCGGCTCGCGCCGCGGGGCTTTCAAGTGCCATCATCAGGCTGGCTCTGATTTGCGCTCGTGCACGGGACACCTCGTCCAGAGAAATATCAAGTCCAGCCTTGTGTAATTCATCAAGAATGACAGGCATCAGTTCTAACAGATCGCTTTCACCGGTTGCCGCATGAATCGCAAAAACACCCGTATCTGCAAATGCCCAGTGAAAGGCATAAATCGCATAACACAGGCCTCGTTCCTCGCGAACTTCCTGGAATAATCGCGACGACATGCCACCTCCCAGCACAGAGGCAAGAATTTGGCTCGCATAATAATCTTCACGACGATAGGACAATCCTTCAAAGCCCAGTAACACCTGGGCTTCCTGCAAGTCTCTCTTCTCCAGAGCTTCGCCGCCGCCATAAAAGGCCGCAGGGTGCCCCTCTGCATTTTCCGGACTGAGTCCACCAAACTTTTGTTCGGCAAGTTTCACGATTTGCTCATGATCCACCGCACCGGCAGCAGCTAGAACCAGATCCGGAGCCCTGTAGTGGGCAGACATGTAATTTCTGATGGCATCGGGTGTAAAATCGGAAACCGACTTCGGTGTTCCTAGTATCGGGCGACCGATGGCCTGGTCCGGCCAGACCGTTTTCTGAAACAGGTCAAATGCACAGTCATCAGGAGAATCGTGCGCAGCACCAATTTCCTGCAGAATTACATGCTTCTCCCGCATCAGCTCCTTTGGATCAAAAACCGAATTCAGCATGATATCCGACAGAATATCAATTGCCAGAGGCACATCCTCTTTCAGAACTCGGGCGTAATACGCCGTCTGTTCAACGCTGGTGGAGGCATTCAACTCACCGCCGACGGCTTCGATTTCCTCTGCAATTGCGCGCGCAGTGCGGGTTTTCGTCCCCTTGAACGCCATATGTTCCAGCAAATGGGTGATGCCATGCTGAGCCAGAGTTTCCGACCGGGACCCAACACGAACCCAAATTCCCAGTGAGGCCGATTCAAGATGAGGATTGCGATCTGTTACGACCGTCAATCCGTTTGATAATTTGGAAAGTTCTACACTCATTGCTCAGGCCTCCACCCCAGCTGCGCGGGCATTTGTGAGGATAAACTCCTCAACAGCCGCCTGTGAAGCAGACAAAATTTCAAATTTCTCCGGGCGATCCATCAAATCCCCCTGCCAAGCGGGCAATGCCGGTTTCACACCGCATGCCTCCTCCACTGCACTTGGAAACTTTGCAGGATGAGCGGTTGCAAGAACAACCATTGGAACGTCATCCGGCGGTTTGTGTTGACGCGCGACTGCAACAGCAACTGCGGTGTGGGGATCCAAAAGGTACCCGGCATCCCTCAGTACATGCGAAATAGTGTCCGAGCACGTTTCTTCATCGGCACGGCCTGCGCCAAAAAGTACACGTATCTCTTCCAGCGCCGGCTCCGGAATATCAAATCCTCCGGATTGAACCAGACCATCCATCATCGCTTTAACGGCCGCGCCATCCCGATTTGAAACTTCAAACAACAGCCGTTCAAAATTGGATGACACCTGAATATCCATCGACGGAGCCATTGTCGGAACGACACCCTGAATGTCGTAGCGACCTGTTTTCAGTGCCCTGGCCAAAATGTCATTGACATTCGTTGCGACGGTCAGCCGATCGATCGACAATCCCATTCTTGCAGCAACATAACCGGCAAAGATGTCGCCAAAATTGCCGGTAGGCACTGTGAAAGCAACTTTGCGATGCGGCGCACCAAGTGCAACTGCTGCAACGAAGTAATAAACCACCTGGGCCATGATGCGAGCCCAGTTGATGGAATTCACTCCCGCAAGCATTACCCGGTCACGGAAAGCAAAATGATTGAACATGCCTTTGACGATGGACTGACAGTCGTCAAATGTGCCTTCAAGTGCCAGCGCGTGAACATTTTCGTCAGTGATTGTTGTCATCTGACGTTGCTGAACCGGAGAAACACGACCATTGGGAAACATGATGAACATGTCGGTTCGATCACGCCCTTTGAACGCATCAATGGCCGCTCCGCCGGTATCGCCGGATGTCGCCCCGACAATCGTCGCCCGCTGGTCCCGTTCTTCCAAAACGTGATCCATCAGCAGGCCCAGTAACTGCATTGCTACATCTTTGAAGGCGAGCGTCGGACCATGAAAGAGTTCGAGAATGAATTCATTTGAACCGGTCTGTACCAAAGGCGTAATGGCGGGATGACGAAATGTTCCGTAAGCCTGATCAATCATGCGTCTGAGATCAGCGGCCTGAATGCACTCGCCGACAAAAGGTTTCAAAATTTCGAAAGCAACTTCGCCATAGGGTTTGCCCGCAAAACCGGCGATCTGTCTCGGGGTCAATTGGGGCCATTCTTCGGGAACGTAGAGACCGCCATCCCGGGCCAAACCTGTTAGAAGAACGTCAGCAAAATCCAGTCGGGGTGCGTTTCCGCGCGTACTCACATATTTCACAGACGGATATTCCTTGTTCCCTTAATTCCACGGTCGACACTTTCGCTGAGGGTCTGCTGTATCAATCCCACGGTCCGTTTCCGCCACACTAACGATGCAAACGGCTTGGAGCAAGCGCACAGCTATTCACAAGGCCATGAGACGGCGCCCGCTGAGCGAAGTGACCCATCAATTAGAAACAAACGTCGTGTTCCAGTTGTCAGATGCCTTAGGCATGTCCGCCCAAACTGGACAGCATTGCCGGTTCGATGCCGATGGCCCGCAACGCCAGCTCGTATTTTCCGTTCAGATCTTCGCTGAATATCAAATCGTCTGTGGGATCACAAACAAGCCAACCGTTGGCTTGAATTTCACTTTCAAGCTGTCCCGGGCCCCAACCAGCATATCCGAGCGCCAATATGGAATTGGTCGGCCCCTGGCCGTGGGCGATAGCCTTGAGGATCTCAAGCGTTGCCGTCAGGCAAATGCCACTGTTTATCGCCAGCGTCGAACTTTCAATCTGATAGTCGTTGGTATGCAGGACAAAGCCGCGCCCGGTATCCATCGGACCGCCACGATGAACAAGCATATTGAGCACTTCATCAGGAAGAAGAATATCTTCCCCGTCGTCAAGAATGCCCAGCTGATCGACAAGATCGGAGAATGAAATATTTTCCGCGGGTCGGTTAAGGATCAACCCCATTGCCCCCTCTTCGGAGTGGGCACACATATAGATTACGGAGCGCTCAAAACGATCGTCTTCCATCGCCGGCATAGCAACGAGGATCCGACCGTCAAGATAGTTGGGTTGTGTGTCCTCAATCATCAAGCTACACGCCCTCGTGAATCACATACTGATCAATTTATCAGATTTGCCAAAATTGTTCACCAAACAACTACATAAGAAGTTTGATGGTTTTTTACGACAGTTCACGCAGAAATGATAAAAATTACAGGGACGCCCCGGGCGGGATTGCGTTATGAAAACGGCCATGATGACAAAGTTTACTTCTGCGGGCTTGCGGGTCGCGCGTCTGTTCCTTCCCGGTTTTTTGGTTGTTGTATCCGGCATTGACGTATCTAAGGCTGAAGTCGGACCATGGAGCGGCACGCCAGAAGGACAGGTAAGGATGCTGACGGCTGGGTCGCAGCAGGACGATGACGGTCGCTATATTGCGGGCATTGAGATTGCTCTGGAGCCGGGTTGGAAGACTTACTGGGAAAATCCCGGTGAGTCCGGAATTCCGACCACACTGGATTTCTCTCAGTCAGACAATCTGAAACAGGCGACCACACTTTTTCCGATCCCAGAACGCTATAATGATGGGTATGCCACGTCGCTGGTATATCACGATCTGGTCGTACTGCCGCTTCTGCTGACTCCAGAAGATCCCGCTTTACCCATTCGGCTAAAAGCACAGATGTCCTACGGCGTCTGTGAAGAGGTCTGTATTCCCGCTGATGCCACATTGGAAGGTCAGGTCGGACCGGAACAGAAAGTCGACACGGTCACGGCCGAAATGATCATGCGGGCGATGGCAGATTTACCAAGCCCCGCAAGTGCCGATGCACCTGTGAAGATAACGGATATTACTGTGGAAAATGGCACCGGCAGCCCACCCCGGCTGACGATTACAGCCCAGTTGGCTGACGAAGCCACCGTACCGGATCTGTTTGTGGTCGCACCGGAGGGGTCGTATATCTCCCTGCCTCAGCTAATCGAACAATCGCAGAAAGAAGCCCGGTGGGGTCTTTCGCTTGAAGGATTGGCGGCAACGGAGGAGAATGCGGCGTTGCGTTTCACCCTTGTGCAGGGAAACGACGCCATTGAGAAAAATTGGCCACTTCCGAAATCGCTTCGCGACTGATACACATCTTAGCTTCAGAACCTGAGCTTTTCTTGCGATTAATGAACCGGGTGGCCTTTTGAAGCCGCCGTCTATCCTCTGGAGTAAAACGATGACGATTGCCGTCGGCGACAATCTACCCGCAGCCACCTTCAAAATCATGACATCCGAGGGCCCGGCAGAGACCTCAACCGCAGATGTTTTTGCTGGGAAGAAAGTTGTGCTTTTTGCCCTTCCCGGCGCATTTACACCGACTTGCCATCTTAATCATTTGCCGGGTTTTCTAGAAAACTACGACACAATCATCAGCAAAGGCGTCGATAGCATCGCCGTTGTTTCCGTCAACGATGTGTTCGTGATGGGTGCCTGGGAAAAAGAGACCGGTGGCAACGGAAAGATCCTGTATCTTGCAGACGGCAATTGCGAATTTACCAAGGCGATTGGCATGGACATATATCTTGATGCACCGGGATTTGGCATCAGATCCAAACGCTATGCGATGATTGTGGATGATGGAGTGGTAAAATCCATAAATCTGGAAGAAAACCCTGGGCAGGCTACGGTTTCAGGCGCAGCGGCAGTCCTTGAACTGCTTTAAAGCACACTCACGTCAATTCCATATTTGTTAATCGATCCGCGACTGGCACCGAAGTGTCCTCTTCAAAACTGGTTGGCACTTCGGGCTACTTCGCTCGACACCCAGATTAGCCTCTATGAATATCGGATTCAGTTTGATTTGCTTTTAAGCGTTGGCGCGCAAATACAACAAAAACGCAAACAAGAACGAACGCCAGACCGAACCACGTTCCTGCATACTGAAGATGACTGTTAGGAAATCTGACCCGCGTCGTGCCGGCTATCGGATAGTCGGATTGTTTATCCGACTTGCGAACATCCACAAAAAAACCGATCGCACGTTCTTCGTTGGCCACCCCGGAACTTTCGATCATCTGAGAAAGATCGCGCCAGTAGAATCTGTTTGCCGCCGGTTCATTGTCAGGCATAAACATGTTCGGTTTTTTCTCCGGCGAAACTCTGAGCAATCCTTCAATGGTGACGCGCGCCGCGAATTGACTGTCTTTTCGTTTGTCCGGGTTTTTCAATGCATCGGGCACAAATCCTCGATTGACCATGACAATCGAACCGTCGTCCCTGATTAGGGGCGTAAATATATTCCAGCCGACTTCGCCGCGATGCGTGGTGTAGTAATGCCGCTCACCGGGATGATAAAACGCACCGCTCAGCAGCACCGGGCGGTATTCGGCGGAAGCGTCACTCCCGAATTCCTCAAGTATTTCGCTAAGGGAGACCGGTTGGTCTTCGATCCGCTGATTGACCCTATCGATCAGCTCATTTTTCCAATGAAGCCGTTGCACTTGCCAGAATCCCAGAACGAGTAGAATTGTCAAAGCGATCAGAGTGGCGACAGCCGGCAAAAGTAGCCCTGCTGAGCGTTTCCCAGATTTTTTACGCGGCAATTCAGTGCTCATCAGGCACCCTCATCTTCGCCGGATAAGGTGCCTTCCCGGGCGTTGTTTTGATATTGCAGGGCGATCATCATTCCTTTGAGCGGTCGCAAGAACCCGAGCGCCAGCACTATTGTGAGGGGAAACCACAGCAGAATGTGCAGCCAAATGGGTGGTTGAAACGTCAGCTCCGTTACCAGAGCCAATCCCACAACGATGAAACCCAGGATCATAATTATAAAAACCGCGGGTCCGTCTCCCGAGTCAATGAATTCAAAGTCGAGGCTGCAATTGGTGCAACGGCCGGCTGTCTTCAGAAAACCACTGAAAAGCTTCCCCTGTCCACAGCGCGGGCATTTCCCCGAAAAGCCGACATGCATTGGATTTTGCGGCGGATAGAGTGCCTTGTCGGGTGGTTGCTCACCTTCAGCCATATCTCTTCCCAGGATCACAAAGATCGATCATGCTCAAACGATACAGGGCGGCCCGAGGCCGCCCTGAAAACTGATCAATTCCTGATCAAATTCGGATCAGTGAGCGGCCGGTACACCTGCGCCCCAAATATAGATGGCCACGAACAGGAACAGCCAAACCACATCTACGAAGTGCCAGTACCAAGCGGCGGCCTCAAAACCGAAATGCTTCTGCGGTGTAAATTGACCGATCAGCACACGGATCAGGCAAACCGCCAGGAAAATCGTTCCGACAATCACATGGAAACCATGGAAACCGGTGGCCATGAAAAATGTCGCGCCATAGATGTTTCCTGAGAAATCAAATGCGGCATGACCATATTCGTAAACCTGACAGACAGTGAAAAGAAACCCAAGAACAACCGTGAATATGAGGCCCCATTTCAATCCTTCCCGGTCATCATGCAACAAAGCATGATGTGCCCAGGTGACTGTCGTCCCCGAAGTCAAAAGGATCAGCGTGTTTAACAGTGGCAAGTGCCAAGGATCGAACGTGTCAATGCCGGTCGGAGGCCAATGTCCTCCTGTCGCTTCCACGCGTGCAAATTGTTGCGCTTCGCCAACAAACAGCGCTGCATCGAAATAGGCCCAGAACCAGGCCACGAAAAACATGACCTCTGAAGCAATAAACAGAAGCATGCCGTAGCGAAGATGCAGCATCACAACGGGCGTATGATCACCGGCAAGCGATTCTCTTACCGTATCGCGCCACCAACCGAACATCGTGTACAGGACAATCAACAGGCCAACAGTGAACAAGCCCCAGCCTGATAGATCGATACCGAACAACAACAGTTCTTCACCGTTGGAATACCGGAACAGGCCAATTGCGCCAAGAGCCATAATAAAGGCTCCAATCGCACCGACCAGCGGCCACGGGCTTGGATCGATAATATGATAGTCGTGGTCTTTGGTATGGGCTTCAGCCATGCCTCTCTCCCAGCTTCCTTATGCAGAGGTCCCTGCCCCTGCGGCTATTCAAAGTTTCTCGGGCGTACCATCGATTTTCGCGGCTGCCGCGACCGGTTTTTCAGTCAGTTCATTTTCATCTTCATCGGAGAAAAACGTATAAGACAACGTAATTTCACGAATTGCTTTTAAATTCGGATCTTTATCCATTTCCGGATCGACAAAAAACACGACCGGCATGTCCATGTCTTCGCCCGCTTCCAGGCTTTGGTCTGTGAAACAGAAACACTCCAGCTTGTTGAAATAGGGTCCTGCCTCGAACGGTGTGACATTGAATGTCGCCGTCGCCCCTGCTGTGACGGATCCGATATTTTTTGCAAAGTAGGCAACTTCCGCAACTTCCCCCATCGGCACGGTTATCGTGCGCGATTTTGCCTTGAAGTCCCACGGCAGATTACCGCCGACATTGGCATCGAAGCGTACCGTTATAAGCCGATCAATGGGTGCGACATCACTGTTTTCCGCCCTTTGTGTCGTCCCGCCATAACCGGTAACCTGACAGAATATCTCATAGAGCGGAACCGCTGCATACGCCGCTCCGACCATGCAGCTAACAAAAACCACACAGGCCAGCGCAACACTTTTGTTTGCTCGCCCCGCCTTTTTTCCGTCCATGGTTTCTTTGTCTTCGTGCATCTTAGAGTTCTTTATTCCCACCTGATCACAACGGCCTGTTCATGACGCCCGGGCCCAGTTTGATTACGGTTACCACGTAGAACAGCACCACAAGGAGCGCCAAGACTACAGCAATCGCGATGTTACGTGACCGTTGTCGCTTTTTTTGTTCATCCGTTAGCCGAATTCCGTCATCTTCCTCCATCTACCGTCAAGCCGCCATCTTAACCAGCGACTCGCACAGCAACGTTGCGAACAACATGAACAGGTAGAGTATGGAAAAGGAGAACAACCGAATTGCCGTCTTCCGGGCAAGCTCCCCTTCCCTGATGCGCCATACGTTGTATGCCAGCGCGAAAAACACCACACCCAGCGATATCGATACGACCCCGTATGCAAGCCCACCGAAGCCAAGTACAAACGGTGAAACGCCGATCGGAATCATGAAAACGGTATAGAGCAATATCTGATTACGCGTCGCATCGGGCCCGGAAATGACAGGCATCATCGGAATGCCTGCTTTCCGGTAGTCCTCGGATTTGAACAGCGCAAGCGCCCAGAAGTGGGGTGGCGTCCACATGAAGATGATCAGAAACAGGATGATGCTTTCGACGCTGACGGACCCGGTTACTGCGGCCCAACCGATCATCGGTGGAAATGCCCCGGCTGCGCCGCCAATAACAATATTCTGCTGCGTACTCCGCTTGAGCCACATTGTATAAACGACGGCGTAAAAGAAGATGGTGAATGCCAGCAATCCGGCTGCTAGCCAATTAACGGCCACACCAAGCATAAAAACGGAACCGGCGGAAAGAACCAGCCCAAAAGCAAGCGCTTCGCCCGGCGTAATCTTTCCCGCCGGAATGGGTCGTCCCTTGGTTCGGCTCATTATGCGATCGATGTCCGCATCGTACCACATGTTCAGAGCGCCAGAGGCTCCGGCCCCCACTGCGATACACAGAAGCGCTACACCGCAAATAACGGGGTGGACACCGCCCGGAGCGATGACCATACCAACGAAAGCCGTAAAAACCACAAGAGACATGACACGCGGCTTAAGCAACTGAATATAGTCGCCCACCGTTCCCATACCGCCATCCCAGGCAGCATCTTGTTCCAGTCCGTTGTGCTGTTCGGCCAGCGACATTGGCAATTCCCAAACCTAGTTTCCCGGATCTGTACCGGCTTTTAGTCCCATTAAGAACGCATCGGTGTTCCAACGCGTCCCCGTAGTTTTACCCTACTGGATCGCAATCCAGTCCGTCAGAGTTCACTTGATGCGAGGCAAGGTCTCGAACTGGTGGAAAGGTGGTGGCGAAGACAATGTCCATTCCAGTGTCGTCGCCCCTGGACCCCACGGGTTGTTACCTGCCACCCGCTTCTTGGCAAAGGCTTCGAAGACACCTACGAGGAAAATGACCACACCGAGGGCGGAAAGGTATGAGCCGTATGAGGACACTGCGTTCCATCCCGCGTAGGCATCGGGGTAATCCGCGTAACGGCGCGGCATACCTGCAAGCCCGAGAAAATGTTGCGGGAAAAAGACAAGGTTCACACCGATGAAGGTCACCCAGAAATGAGTCTTGGCGATCAGGCTGTTGTACATGTAGCCGAACATTTTCGGGAACCAGTAGTACCAGCCGCCGAAGATCGCAAACACCGCACCCAGTGAAAGCACGTAATGGAAATGAGCAACGACATAATAGGTGTCATGCATTGCCCTGTCCAAACCGGCGTTTGCCAACTGAACACCCGTAACACCACCAAGCGTAAAGAGGAAAATAAATCCAACTGCCCAGAGCATCGGCGTGCGGAATTCAATCGAACCGCCCCACATGGTGGCAATCCACGAAAAGATTTTCACACCTGTAGGAACAGCGATCACCATTGTCGCAAACACAAAGTAAGCTTGAGTATCCGCGCTGAGACCCACCGTATACATGTGGTGCGCCCAGACGATGAACCCGACTCCCCCGATGGCGACCATGGCATAGGCCATCCCAAGGTACCCGAAAATCGGTTTGCGGGAAAACGTCGAGATAATATGCGACACGATGCCAAAGGCTGGGAGGATCAGAATATACACTTCAGGATGGCCGAAGAACCAAAACAGGTGCTGGAACAGGATCGGGTCCCCACCACCTTCAGGCGAGAAGAATGCCGTTCCGAAATTGCGGTCCGTCAACAGCATTGTAATCGCACCGGCCAAGACGGGCAGAGCGAGCAGAAGCAGGAAGACAGTCACCAGCACAGACCAGGCAAACAGCGGCATTTTGTGCAGTGTCATGCCCGGGGCGCGCATATTGAAGATAGTGGTGATGAAGTTGATCGCACCAAGAATGGATGATGCACCGGCTATGTGCAGCGACAGGATGGCAAAATCCATTGCAGGGCCAGGCTGACCGCTTGTGGACAGCGGCGGGTAAATCGTCCAGCCGCCGCCAACACCGTATCCACCTGGAGGTCCTTCAACGAACAACGACAGCAGAAGTAGTAAAAACGCCGGCGGCAACAACCAGAAAGAAATATTGTTCATCCGCGGGAATGCCATATCAGGCGCCCCGATCATGATCGGCACGAAATAGTTGGCAAAGCCACCAATCAGCGCAGGCATAACCATGAAAAAGATCATGATCAGACCATGAGCCGTTGTAAACACGTTGAACATGTGCGGATCGGCAAAGATCTGCATACCCGGTTCTTGCAATTCCATACGCATTCCAACAGAAAGCGCGCCGCCGATGATGCCGGCAAAAATCGCAAATATCAGATAAAGCATGCCGATGTCTTTATGGTTCGTTGAATAAAACCAACGCGTCCAGAATGACAGGCCATGTCCGTGGTCTGCGTGGCTATCGATGGCAGCCATGTGTTCTGCTCCCTCAGGTCACAGGCATTGGCGTCAGACGTGTGTCACCGCAATGCTCTTTAAATATGCAAATGCCATGTTGCGGCGCTAAAGTTAGCGCTCGGCAACCGTTACTTCTTCAGACGCCCGCTTCTTTGCGAGTTTCTCTTCCTTGATCAGACCGGCAAGCAGTTTGTTGGCCTCATCGACGTCGGATTTTGCTGCTTCTGACCACTTTTCGAATTGCTCGTTTGTCACCACCTGCAGCGCGATCGGCATAAATGCATGATCTTTGCCGCAAAGCTCGGAGCATTGCCCGTAGTACATGCCGGTTTCTCGCGCTTTAAACCACGTTTCGTTCAAGCGACCGGGCACAGCATCAATCTTCACACCAAACGCCGGCATCGCGAAAGCATGTATGACATCGGCGGCCGTCACCTGAACTCGAATTGTTTTGTCTACAGGGACGACAAGGTTGTAATCAGCCGCAAGAAGGCGAGGCACCTGCTGCTCGGTGAGACTATCGGCTGCCATCCGCTCCTTCCGGCCCTCGTCATCGAGCATGATCGAATCAATGGTCAGATCTTCCATGCCTTCGTCGACATATTCGTAACCCCAATACCATTGGTATCCGACCGCTTTGATGGTCATGTCATATTCGGGGATGTCCAACTCCTTGTAGAGGAGACGGAACGAAGGTACGGCAATAATCACCAAGATCAGAATTGGCGCGATCGTCCAGACCACCTCAATCATGGTGTTATGTGTCGTTTTGGACGGCTCGGGGTTGGCATTTCTATTGAAACGCACCGCGCAAATAGCCAGCAAGCCCAACACTAACAACGTGACCAGCGTCGCAATCACGAGCGTGAAATCATTGAACCAGGAAATATCATCCATGACATCGGTTGCGGCAGGCTGAAAGCCAAGTTGCCATGGTTCCGGCTGCGCAGCATGCGCGTTTCCGATAAAACCGGCTAAACCAGCTGCGGCTGCTCCACAAAAAAGTGCCGTCTGATTCAAAAGACGCTTGAACGGTTCCCTCACGTCTTAACGCTCCCCTCTATTCCGTCCGCGACGGAATTCTTCTAAAATATCGAGGTCCCCCAAATAGGCCCCTCGAAAAACCCGGTTACCCGCCGAACCATCCCGACGGACTACCGGACAATTGAGTGCATCGACCTGAATTCAGCTACAAGTCAAAGCCGATCCGGTATCATAGCCACCTTATGCCTACACGGTGTTAGGCTGCGCCGCCGCATCGTGCAAAGCGGCGATGTGCCGCAGTCTGGTCTTGACCAAGGTCAATTACCGAATAGAAAGACCATATGCAGAGCAGATCTGCAATGCCCTATGAGGGACTTGAAGCACCGTTTGCCAGTGAATTGCCATAAGGAGCCGCCGATTTCCACTTGTTTCACAATAGAATTGTTCGATGGTGGCGATCAAACAGTGAAAGATATGTGCCATCTATCGGAAAAATGCACTCGGCGATAAAGTGCCGGATCGAATCATGCTCAAAAATTCGCCCCCTTCGGAGGACAAAGTGAAGGACCAACTCGTTCGTTTTTATCGCGCCGGCCTATTCATCGCCCTGACTATTGTTGCCATGGGGTTTGTATCAAGCGCGCATTCGCAAGTGAAAGTTAAATCCGAACACGGAGACTGGCGTCTCCATTGCGAGACCCCTTCCGGTGCGCGGCGCGAACAATGCGCCCTCATCCAGAAAGTTACCGCAGAAGATCGGGAAAATGTTGGTCTCAATGTTTTGGTCGTAAAAACAGCAGACAATGCAACCCCCATTTTGCGCGTGTTCGCTCCATTGGGTGTCGTGCTTCCTGCTGGTCTGGGCCTCCAAATCGATGATGAAGAAATCGGAAAAGCCGGTTTTGTGCGGTGTATTGTTTCCGGGTGCATTGCGGAAGTCATAATGCCAAAGGAACTCATCGACAAAATGTCAAACGGAAAAACAGCAACTTTTATAATTTTCGAAACACCTGAAGTTGGTATTGGAATTCCCATATCTTTGGATGGTTTTGCGGAAGGTTTCGAAGCCATCCCCTAGCGACCAACCGTACTACGTAAACTAAGCGATCAAGTCACAAGAAACCGTTGGCATTCGTCACGTCGTGATCAAAGCAACAGAGGCACCCCACCAATGCTGAACCCGGAGTTGTTTCTAGCCTTCCTGGCGGTTTCCTTCATCGTCATCATTGTGCCGGGACCCAATGTTACCCTGATAATTGCGACCGCCACGACAAGAGGCACGCGTGCCGGACTTGCCACGGTGGCGGGAACATCTGTCGCGCAAGCCATCCAAATGGTTTTTGTTGCCAGCGGTTTGATCTGGCTGCTGGAATTGTATGGTTCGTTGTTTGATTTAATCCGCTTTGCGGGAGCCGCCTACCTTGTCTGGTTGGGATACCAGGCTTGGCGCCATGCAGGAGAACCATTGCCGGATAACGTGCCCGACCGCACGTCGATGAAACGCGGTTTTCTGGTGGGTCTGGCCAATCCCAAAACTATCGCTTTTCAAGCGGCCTTCATTCCACAATTTATCGATCCTACTTTAGCCACTGGACAGCAATTTGCGATTCTTTGTCTGACTTTTCTGCTATTGGCCACCATATTGGATGGGTGCTATGCGGTGCTGGGCGGATATGCGAGCCGTTTCATGACTGGTTTTAAGCCTCGCCTCTGGTTAGGGCGGATCTCAGGCGCGACACTGGCGATTGGCGGGATCTGGCTGGCGACACTCCGCCGAGCGTAACAACATACCACCACAGCAACGTTCTTTGTCGATGACCGGTGTTCCGGCACACACTTAAAACGGCCTTTCTAACAAGGAGAAGACCATGACCGATAAGGCGCCGGATATCCTAGCAGCTGCAGGCCTTGATGAGGAAAGGGCCCGTGCGCTCACAGCCGGTGCGCTATCCAACGCCGACGACGGCGAGTTGTTTGTCGAGTATCGCCAGTCAGAAGGGCTGGTTTGGGACAATGGTCGATTGAAAGCCGCAACATTTGACACGTCCCAGGGATTCGGATTGCGCGCAGTTGCAGGTGAAGCGGCTGGATATGCCCATTCAGGTGATATCTCCGAGGCTGCGCTTAAACGGGCATCCGACGCCGTGCAGGCTGTTCAGTCCGGATATAATGGAACATATGCCGGTGCCCCTGCGCGCACAAATCTTCATCTTTATGGAGAGGAAAACCCGCTAGGCAGTCCGTCATTTGAAGAAAAGGTCACATTGCTCGCCGAGATTGACGCCTATGCCCGGGCCAAAGACCCAAAAGTCCGCCAGGTCAGCATTTCCCTTGGCGGAAACTGGCAGGCCATCGATATCCTGCGCGCTGACGGGCACCGTGTGAATGACGTGCGACCGCTGGTCCGCTTTTCGATCTCCATCGTTGCCGGTGAAGGCGACAGGCAGGAAACCGGAAGTTATGGCTGTGGAGGCCGTGAGGGATTCGGGCAGTTTATCGCAACGGGCAATTGGCAGCACGCGGTGAATGAAGCATTGCGTCAGGCATTGATCAACCTGGAAGCTGTACCGGCACCTGCGGGAGAGTTTGATGTCGTTCTCGGCCCAGGCTGGCCCGGAATTCTTCTGCATGAGGCAGTCGGCCATGGCCTGGAAGGCGATTTTAACCGGAAAAAAACTTCTGCTTTTGCCGGATTGATGGGCCAGCAGGTTGCTTCCAAGGGCGTGACAGTCATTGATGACGGCACCATCGACAAACGACGTGGCTCTTTGTCTGTAGATGATGAAGGCACACCCACCAAAAATACCGTTCTGATCGAAGATGGCATTCTGGTGGGGTATATGCAGGATCGCCAGAACGCACGTCTCATGAAGATGGAACCGACGGGCAATGGCCGTCGCCAGTCATTTGCTCATATTCCAATGCCGCGCATGACTAACACGATCATGCAAAGCGGCGATTCCGCACCGGAAGAAATTCTGAAGTCGGTGAAAAACGGCATCTATGCAGTTTCCTTCGGGGGCGGACAGGTTGATATCACATCGGGAAAATTCGTTTTCTCCTGTACCGAAGCCTATCGGCTGGAAAACGGAAAAATCGGAGCGCCGGTCAAGGGAGCCATGCTCATCGGCAACGGACCCGATGCACTGACCCGCGTTGGCATGATCGGCAACGACATGGCTCTAGATCCCGGACAGGGCACGTGCGGCAAAAACGGTCAGGGCGTTCCGGTCGGCGTTGGACAGCCCACCGTTCGCATTGACGCATTGACCATTGGGGGTACGGCCGTTTGAATCTCTGCTGTGCCCCGGTGTTTAGAGACCTTTCCAGTGAAGGCTGCAACCGAGTTTGCTGCTCTTACGGCTGTAGTTCTGTGAAATTGCTTTGAGGTATCAATGAGTGGTCGTGTCGAACCGGAGTGCGTGCTGTGTACGCCCATCTACAAATCTGAGTCGGCCGCTTCGCTGGTTGCATGGTGCTAATGATACAACACCGCCCACAATTTCATAAAAAAGTGCAGAAAATTTCTTAATTTTTTACTTCATCTCGACAGGATGAGTGAAACGATGGCCCAGAGCAGGATGCGCGGAATCCCATGGCAGAAGAAATCGCCATACCCTACTTTAGCGAAGTTATAATTTTTCTCGGCTCTGCGATTGTCGCTGTCCCCATTTTCAAGAAACTGGGATTTGGTTCTGTCCTTGGATTTCTTGCAGCGGGCATTGCGATCGGCCCATTCGGCGCTGGTTTTATCAAGGAAAGTGAAGACGTCCTACACGTAGCGGAGCTGGGTGTGGTCCTTCTGCTGTTCGTTATAGGATTGGAACTGCAACCCTCCCGCCTGTGGCGAATGAAAAAGGATATTTTCGGCCTGGGAACCGCCCAGGTGATGTTGACCGGCTCCCTGTTTACCGCCATAGCGATGGCAATTGGCTACACGATTTCGATCTCGCTGGTCATGGGATTCGGTCTGGCTCTCTCATCAACTGCCTTCGCACTGCAGATAATGCAGGAACGGGGACAACTCTCGGCACCCTACGGTCAGCGTGCCTTTGGCATATTGCTATTTCAGGATATTTCCATCGTGCCACTGCTGGCCATGGTATCGATCCTGTCCGTTCCTGCAATCGGCGATTCCGACATGGAAATCTGGGAACATGTCATGATCGTTTCCGGCGCGATCGCACTGGTTATTCTCGTCGGCTACTACCTGCTTGATCCCATACTCTCGCTGATCGCCAATCTCAATGCGCGGGAGGTCATGCTGGCTGTTGCCTTGCTCATCGTTCTTGGCAGTGCGGCTCTGTTGCAATATGTCGGTCTATCCATGGCCCTGGGGGCATTCCTCGCCGGTGTGATGCTGGCAGACAGTTCCTATCGGCACACGCTTGAGGCGGATATCGATCCGTTCCGATCCCTGTTGATGGGGCTGTTTTTTATTGGCGTCGGGATGTCGCTTGATTTGCCGGCAATTGTGGAACAGTGGCAACTAGTCGGCCTTGCCGTCGTTCTGGTCATGAGTTTGAAGGGGATCATTTTGTGGGGCCTGAGCCGCATTGCCGGCTCCAGTCAATCAGATTCCATTCGTATTGCACTGACATTGCCACAAGGCGGCGAGTTTGCTTTCGTTCTGTTTGGCGCCGCAGTTGCCGGGCGAATAATGCTGCCTGAGCAGGCAACTATCCTGTTCTCTATTGTTATCCTGACCATGATCATGACCCCAATTGCCGATATGATCTATGATCAGATCGCCAGCCGGGTGAAGTCACGCGGTACCGAAACCGAAATTTTCGAAAGTTTCGAAGACGCAAATGCCAACGTGCTGATTGTCGGATTTGGCCGGTTCGGTATGGTTGTGGCGCAGATGCTGACATCAGAAGGTATCAACATCACGGCGATCGATTACAGGCCCGAGCGCATTCGATACGCCCGTAAGTTCGGCTATAAAGTCTATTATGGCGATGCGACCCGCAGCGACGTTCTCAAAGCGGCCGGCGCAGACAAGGCCGCCCTGATCGCGCTTTGCATCGAACAGCATCAGACCATGTCCAAGTCGATCGATGTCATCCGAAATGATTTTCCCGAAGCCGCGGTTTACTGCCGGGCAGCGGACCGGACACATGCCATCGACCTCGAGCGCATCGGTGTCGATTATCAGATCCGAGAAACTTTTGAATCCGGGGTGGTCTTTGGACGGGCGGCCCTCGAACGACTGGGCATCCCTACCCCGCGCGTTCAGGCAATTGAAGAGGATGTACGGGAACGAGACCGGGAACGCCTGAGTGTACAGGTGCGAGAGGGTCTCTATGCCGGCTCTGACTATTTGCACAGGCAAACGCCACGCTCCGATGACAAAGACTAAGCTGTGGATCGTGACTGATCCGCAGTCTCCAGATCGGCACAAATAACAATATAGCCGATTTCAGGGATCGTTTCAGCGCGGTACCCGTCCGGTATTAAAGTGGAAACAATCCGCATTCAAAAATTGAACTGATCGGCCCAGGAGCCGGATTCACAACCCTTTTCATAAAAGAGCGATCCTCGTTCCCATAATCCTGTAAAGTTCATATTGTCTTCCCTGCCCAAGCACTGCAATTCCGGCACGAAACTCTGAAAGAGACTGATGACGACTGATCGAAAGCCGACTGCAAAATTCACTCAGGGCTCGATGATGAAACACGTCGTCGTCATGACCATGACGGGTTCAGTGGGTTTGATGGCAATTTTCATCGTGGATTTTGCCAATCTTTTTTACATTTCATTGCTTGGCGCACAGGATATGGCGGCCGCCATCGGGTATGCCGGTACGATCCTTTTTTTCAACATTGCGATCTGCATCGGAATGACGATCGCAACATCTGCCGTTGTTGCAAAGGCGCTGGGCAGCGGTGACCGGCAAGCTGCCCGACGAAGAGCCGGAGTGAGCATTGCATTCGTGACCGGGATCACCCTCGTACTGGTCGCAATCATGATGCCTGCACTTGATGCACTGCTCAGCCTCCTGGGAGCAACGGGCAGGACCAAGGAAATTGCGCTCGGTTACCTGTTGATCATTGTACCCAGTGTGCCGTTCCTTGGGGTCGGCATGGCACTGTCGGGCATACTCAGGGCTGTTGGAGATGCCAAACGGGCGATGTATGTGACATTGGCCGGAGGCCTTGTGACCGCCGCTCTAGATCCGATATTTATCTTTCTGCTGGATCTGGGTGTTACCGGCGCCGCCATTGTCGCAATCCTGTCGCGCATGACAATCCTCGCTGTCGGTCTTCACGGCGCCATAAAGGTTCACAATCTGATCGGGTTGCCGAAAGTCACTGAACTTGTCTCCGATTTCAGAGCATTGACCAGCATCGCGATACCGGCTGTCCTGACCAATATCGCAACCCCAGTCGGCAATGCGTACATAACAGGCGCAATCGCTCCGTATGGGGATGACGCAGTGGCCGGATGGGCGGTGATCGGTCGTATCATTCCGCTGATATTTGGTGGAATCTTTGCCCTCTCCGGCGCTGTCGGTCCGATCCTCGGCCAGAATTATGGCGCCAACCAGTTTCAGAGAGTTCGCAACGGCCTCAATAACGCTCTGATTTTTTCAACTGTCTACACACTCGTCATGTGGGTCCTGCTGGTTGCCGCTTCCGGTCTGATTGTCGAATTTTTCGGAGCCCGGGATATCGGCGCGGAATTGATCTTGTTTTTCTGCTATTACATCGCAGGCAGTTTCATATTCATGGGCTTTTTGTTTGTTTCAAACGCCGCCTATAACAATCTTGGCTACCCGACATATTCAACATTCTTCAATTGGGGCCGCGCAACACTGGGAACCATTCCGTTCGTGTCAATCGGCGCCTATTTGGCGGGAGCACAGGGTGTTCTTGCCGGCCAGGCGCTCGGGGCCTGTATTTTCGGGGTTGCCGCCATCGTCATCTGCTACAAGGTGACCGGGCGTCTTGAAAAGCACACTCTTGAGGGAACCCCGCCCGTGGCGCTATGGAAGCATGCCTTGTCGGCGTTTTCGAGCGGAAAAAGCGCGGGGCTCTGATAACTGCGCTGGTTGCGGCAACTGGAAAACAGGACGGATTCGCGTATCAGGAGAAAAAATACTCTCAATCCCCAATCCTGATATGGCAACCGACTGGCAAAACAAGTAAGTTCCCCTCAACTGGTTAAAAACAGGGATTTCCTTCGAGAGACAATGCCAATGAACAGATTTGAAATTCCTAGAACAGGTGGAGAAGCCAAGATCCGGTATCTGACCCCGGACTATCAGGTCGTTTCGCCTGGCTCTTATGTTGTCTGCGCTATCACCGGCAAACACATCCCGCTTGATGAACTGAAATACTGGAGCGTTGAACGCCAGGAAGCTTATGTGGATGCACTTGCAGCAAGCACCGGGCACGAGCGCGGAAAATAGACGATCCCGGTTTGTGCGGCTCTCACGACCATCAGCGGATCAAGGCCATCTCAATTGGAAAAGGCACGTTGCTTAATCTGACCTTGAATGGCAGCAATCAACGATTCCACTTCGCCTATTTCCATTCTGACATCGAGAACGCGACATTGTCCGGCAAGTTGTCTCGCCCGCTCGCTTTTCATGCCTTTTAAACGCGCTAAATCCTTGGCAGTCGTTAGGAATTGCAGGCTCTCGTTGCGTGCTCGCTCGAAGAGTTCCTGAATTTCCTTGTCGGAAAAAACATGGTGGTCGGGGAAAGCCTGGGTTTGACGCACCGTTAAACCCAACTCTTCGGCGGTTCGAAAAAATTTATCCGGCTGTCCAATGCCCGCAAACGCCAGGAAAGGGACGTCACTGAGTTTCCGGTCAATCGTTGGTGTCAATTGACTGTGAAAAGGTTTCAGCCCGCGTCTTGCCGCACGCCTGACGACGGTGTTTGCACCTTCACCCTTTCCCACAACCATCAACAAATCGGTTTTGACCATCTGAATATCCATGGGCGCCCTCAACGGACCTCCGGGCAGACATTGTCCGTTTCCAATGCCTCTGTCCGCATCAACCAGAACAATGGACAGGTCTTTCTGCAGCGAAGCATTCTGAAACCCGTCATCCATGATGATGATATCGGCATCCAGACCGCGCGCCGTGACAGCCCCCTCAACGCGGTCAGACGAAACCACAGTCGGGCCGACCTCTGCCAGCAACATGGCCTCATCACCGACATCGGCTGCGGTATGGTTGGAGCGTGAAACCAACACCGGCCCCTTTTGCGTACCGCCATATCCCCGAAGCAGAAAAATCGGAGAAAAGCCTTCCTTTTTGAGCAGTTCATAAAGACTGATCGCAAATGGTGTCTTGCCGGTGCCACCGACCACGAAATTTCCAATGCAAAGAACCGGAATCTTGGATATACCCACGGGAGGCGCCAACATGCGCCGTCCGGCTATCCGGCCATAAATCTGAGAAAGCGGATAGAGCAGAAGCGATAAAGCAGACGGTTTATTATCCCACCAGAATTCAGGCGCTTTCCTCAACGCATCCCCCTGTTATCAATCTGGACGCCCACATCTTTCAAAAGCTCGTTCAAGTATTCTTCAGTTTTCTCCAGAGCACCCCGTCCTGATTTAACCGTTTCCCGGGCATTTTCAGCCAATTTTTCGACCCGTTCGGGGCGATTGAGCAAATCGGAGACCTCCGTTGCCAACTCCTGAACATTCTCGACGATCACTGCAGCGCTGGAGTTAAGCAGTGCCTCAAACAAGCGCTTGTTGTTGGCGATATTAGGACCGGTCAGCACGGCGCATCCAAGCTGGGCCGGTTCGACTGGATTGTGCCCACCAAGTTCTATCAGCGATCCGCCTAAGAATGTGATATCGCACAAGCGGCAGAAAAGACCGATTTCGCCCAGCGTATCGGCAATATACACATCATGAACCTCATCAATCACAGATCCGGATGACCGCAGGATCGGATTGGTACCAGCCTCTCTACACAGTTCCAGAATTTCAGATCCCCTTGCCGGATGCCTGGGAACAATGCATGTCAGTAAGTCCGGGAAGCGCTCCTTGAGTGACCGATGTACCTCGAGAATATCCTCTTCTTCACCGGCATGTGTACTGGCGGCCAACCATCTGGGGCGTCCGTCAAACTGTTTTTTGAGATCTGCCAATGCTGTATCATCGACCTCAAGAGGGGCCGTATCAAATTTCAGGTTGCCCGGCATGACAACCCGCGGAACATTGAGACCCGAAAACCTCTTTGCATCATGATCCGACTGAGCCAGGCAAAGAGAAATGTCGCCAAAGAGCCGGTGCGCCAGACGCGGCATACGCTGCCAGCCCTCATATGAGCCCTGCGACATCCGTCCGTTAACAATGACCGTTGGAATTTCGCGTCGGCGCAGCGCATCAAGCGTGGCTGGCCAGATTTCGGATTCAACCATGATGGCAACACTGGGTTGCCACGCCGCCAGAAATCGGTCCACCAGCGGTTTGGCGTCATAAGGGACAAATTGATGAATGGCACCTTCCGGCAAAACTTCTGCGGCGACCTTGGCCGATGTCACTGTTCCGGTCGTCAGAAGAACGCGATATCCTTGTGCGCAGAAACTCTTGATAAGGGGAAGAACGGAATTTGTCTCACCGACACTGGCTGCGTGGATCCAGACCAAAAGTCCCTCTGACACCGTTATGCCTGGAAGACCAAATCGCTCGCCTTTGCGAGCAGGTATTTCCTTCCCGCGCGCGGCACGTCTGGCATGCAGACCATGCAGCAATGGCACCGCCAGATAGCCAAATCCCTTATACAGCAAGAGCGCTGTCGAGCCGGCCATTGTTATCCCTTCTTCCCGGTCATGGCATAGGCATGCTCAGTCGTCTCATCCAACATTGTCGTCAATTTCGCGCGGAGCGTTTCGATTGTGGCATCATCCGCATCCTTTGGCACATAAATAAGTTCGCCGGCGGCAAGTCCTATGCGGCTGAATGGCAGATTTATGCTGGCTTTGTCCCAGGTATTGAGGTCGATGTGCCTGCTGGTGGCAATGGCAATGGGAATAATGGGTCGGCCGGAGTGTTTCGCCAGCTGGATAATACCAACACCGGAAACCCGCGCCGGTCCCTTGGGCACGTCCGCCGTCAAGGCAACGGTGCCTCCTTCCTTGAGAGCCCGCATCGCTTCGATGAAACCACGCATTCCCCCCCGCTTTCTCATCTGATGACGCTTTTGAGCGCCCGAAGCACGAATAAGCCCGATGCCCAGTTTTTTTGCAGCAATCGCGTTGATTTCCCCATCGGCAGACCGGGAAATCATCACCCGAACATCCCAGCCGTCCGGTCTGGCAAACGGCATCATGAAATGTTGTCCATGCCACATCGCAACAATGACCGGCGAATAGTGCACGGCCTGATCGTACAAATCGGGCGGGTCAATCACCATGGATGACGTTTTCCGCACCAACAGCAGATAGTAGGCCAAAAAGGAACCAACCGTCTTTAAGACGACGGGCGAACGCCCGAGGCTTTTGAGCATGGTGTATCTTTGCGGTCTTGCCCCAAAAGGTCACGGCAAGATCCGACCCAATTCGAGCTTCAGTGATGAGTTGGCAATCCATTGAACCATGGC
This sequence comes from Stappiaceae bacterium, assembly GCA_039976075.1. Taxonomy (GTDB): domain Bacteria; phylum Pseudomonadota; class Alphaproteobacteria; order Rhizobiales; family Stappiaceae; genus JBDWFY01. The sequence goes on along the minus strand of JBDWFY010000009.1, from coordinate 172,322 downwards.
GCACTCCATGCGCCTCAGCTTGGATTTATTATATCGGTTTCAGGTTTACAGCGCGGCGTTTGCCCGCAGTACCCCTAATCGGCTTTGGTTTCAGGATCCAGCAGGCGGTGCAAGTGCACAATGAAATACCGCATCAACGCATTATCCACCGTCGCCTGCGCTTTGGCTTTCCATGCATCGTACGCCAACGAATAATTGGGGTAGATCCCCACGACATCCAGTTGATCAAGATCCGTAAATGTCACGCCATCAGGAGAATCCAGTTCTCCTCCGAAAACAAGGTGTAATAATTGCTGTTCGCTATCGCCATCACTCATAATTTTCTCCATCTGCACCATTGCAACGCATATATCAGAAAACGAAGCTCTTCATTTGGAAATTACGGCTCAATCTACAAGACAGTCTGACGGGCGATATCTGTCATGGTGTGATGAAGATCAACCGGTGCCGCCAAAAGAGCCGGATGGCGTGTATTTGCGCGATTATACCGTAACGGGCGGCCTTGCAGGTCGGTCAACCGCCCTCCTGCTTCGTGTACCAGAAGATCTGCCGCCGCCAGGTCCCAATCATGAGGCCTGGCTCTGGCAAAAGCGCCCTCCAACTGCCCCGCTGCAACCATGGTCACGCGATAGGCCAGCGAACCGATATAGTCTTCGGCAACGACCTTTTCCCTGCGCAAAACTGAATTGCCCGCAAAGGATTTCGGTCCTGCCACCCGAGCACTTGCCAGCGTTTCATGAGCAGACGCTTGCAATTCCGCTTCGCCCAGCCTCGCCCCTTTGCCGATGATGGCGGTGTACATTTCTCCACGAGCTGGCGCATAGACAACGGCAGAAACGGGGCGATGTTTCCGTACAACCGCGATGCAGATCGTCCACACGTCCTCACCGGCGAGAAAAACGCGTGTGCCATCAATCGGGTCGACGACGAAAATCGTCTCTTTGTCGAGTCTTTCTTCGGTGTCAGCCGTTTCCTCCGACAACCACCCATAGTCGGGGCGTTCTTGCTGCAACAGATCGGCCAGGGTTCGATCCACCGCAAAATCAGCTTCTGACACCGGCGAGTTGTTTTCCTTGAACTGGACGTCCGGATTTTTACCGAAATATTCGAGTGCGACTTTACCGCCGGCACGGGCCGCAGAAACGATCAGTTCCAAGTCTGCATGCAGGTCGACCTCATCGGTAGGATCAGCGTCCACCAATGGTCAGTCCCTCGATGGCAAGTGTCGGCGTGCACACAGAATACCGATCATCCAGATCATCCGCAGCAATGATGCGCGCAAACATATCCGTCAGATTACCGGCAATTGTCATTTCACTGACAGGAAAAGTCAGTTCTCCATTTTCAACCCAGAATCCCGACGCCCCTCGGCTATAGTCGCCTGTCACCCCATTCACGCCATGGCCGATCAGGTCGGTGATATACAGTCCGTCATCCAGTTGCCCGAGCAACGTTTCGGGCGATAACTCACCCGGTTTGAGAACAAGATTGGTCGATCCTGGTGATGGGCCTGCACCACCCCGACCGGCTCTGCCGTTGGTCTCAAGACCCAGTTCCCGCGCGGTAGCGCTATCCAGCAGCCAGTGATTGAGTACGCCGTTTTCGATCAAACGCAAAGGTTGGCAGGCGACCCCCTCCCCGTCAAAGGGACGGGACGCCGCACCGCGCTTTCTGCCTGGATCATCAACAATGTTGATGGTGGGTGCAAAAACAGATTTGCCCAGAGCGTCCTTCAAAAAACTTGTACCGCGAGCAATCCCGCTGCCGTTTATCGCCCCGGTGAAATGGCCGAGCAGACTGCGCGCCGCCCGTGGTTCGTAGAAAACGGTGCCGGTTCGCGTTTCAAGTTTACGGGGATTGATACGTCGGACTGCGCGTTCCCCCGCACGCTGTCCGATATCCGAAGGGTCTTCCATATCAGAGAGATGCGTCCGAAAATCATAATCGTAATCGCGTTCCATGCCGGTACCGTCTCCGGCAATCGCGGTCATTGAAACTCCGTGACGCGAGGTCAGATACGCCCCTGAAAATCCATGACTTGTCGCCAGAACCATTCCCGCGAGTCGCCAGGACGCCGAGGCGCCACCACTTTTTGAAACACCGGATACCGCAAGCCCGGCCGCCTCAGCATGACGCGCCCTTTCGCTCAGCATGTCGGCCGTCACCTCAGTGACATCCAGCATATCCAGATCGGGCATTTCCATTGCCAGTCGGGATTCATCGGCAAGACCTGCATAGGGGTCCTGAGGTGTCGCGCGGGCCATTGTGACGGCCCGCTCCGCCATCTCGTCCGCGACACCAACTCTGTTGGTGGAGATACTGGCAACGCGCCCGCCAACAAACACGCGAAGCGTCAAATCATCAGCCTCCGAGCGCTCTGTTTCCTCTACCGCGCCCTCCCGGATATCAACACCCAGAGACATGGCAGTAATGGCGACCGCATCTGCCGCATCTGCACCGGCCTTCTTGGCTGCTTCCACGAGTTGCGACGCTCTGTCCTCAAGAACAGACTGATTGAGAGGCATGGTCATATGATGTCCGATTTCCGTGAATTTCCGACCTTGTTTAGGGCCTGTCACCCGAAGGAACAAGCACCCATTGTTGCCGGAAGGAACCTACTGAATATGGTTCATAAAATATGACCAACGCAAAATAGGACTCAGATTTAGCTAACCCTCTTTAAAATCAGAGTTTTTTAACCAGATTTCTTAATCCGTTTCGAAATCCGACGCGCTATGGTGAGTTCACTTGAGGGACCTGGAGTAAAAAAAAATCAGGCCCGATGGAGAGGCTAAGTCATGCGGCGTCAAACAGAATACTGTGGAGCCCCGGATATCGGGTCGAGTCGAACAAAACGACTCGACCCGTCTATCCTGCCCCAACAATTCTCTACCAGCCAGATCGGTCTCGATTTGGAGCGCTCTGTCAATGTGCACTTGTCCCGCGATCGGGTCATGATGACATTTGACCAACCAGACAATCTTCGAAATCAGTGCCTGCCGGTTGCACACTATCTGGGTGTGGCTGTCAAAATACTGCCGGCCAGCGATACCGATACGTTTTCGGTTGTGCTCGAATTGCGGCATGAAGTGACCGCAAATTCAATTCCGTTAATGCACGCTGACTCCATGGAAGATGTCGTGGCAGACTGGCAATTGTGGGGACGTCAACTTCGACTGCCATTGCTGCTTGAAGAATCCGATGGAGCCTTACTTGAGGTCGCCGGCCGTCTGGATGTCGTTCAAATGGGATCATCCATGCCGCGCCGCGGTGCGTCTTCGGTTCGTCAGCGTCGTCCTCGATTTCTCTGCCGCCGGAAGACCGGTCTTCAGATGCCTCGCCTCAGTCATGCAGGAGAGCATGAGATAATTGCGCGCACTTGAATGCGTCCAGGAGATCCGGCTCTTGTGCCGGGTGGGCACCAGCCCCGTTTCAGATCGCAAAATTCAACCAGCGACGCTCACAGCACTGACACGTGAAATTCAACCGCCTGATACCACCTAAACGAATTCCAGGTCCGGCTCAGCCAACACGACCCGATTCCGGCCAGTTTCCTTGGCTTGATAGAGCGCGTGATCGGCCCGCTTCATCATATCTGAAACGCTATCAGGAATACCGTCATTCCACTGGGCAACCCCAAAGCTGCTGGTCAGGGTCAGTTTCTGTCCGTCGATCTCAAACGGAATGCGTTCAATTCGGTGGCGGAGATTTTCAGCCTGCAAAACTGCCTGCCGGTCCGTTGTCATCGGCAAAACAATTGCAAACTCTTCTCCCCCGACCCGCCCGGTTATTCCCTTGCAGGTCATAATCTGATCCGCAACGAGTTTGATGGCATCATCACCAACATGATGACCATAGGTGTCGTTGATCCGCTTGAATTTGTCGATATCCAGCATAACTGCGCTGACGGGCGTATCGTTGAGCGAATTGTCAACCAGGGTAGAAACCGTGTTGAAGAATGCACCGCGGTTTAGCAAACCGGTCAAATTGTCTCTGGTTGCCATTTTCAGCAACTCTTGATGCATCGTCGCAAGACGCTGACCTGCACGTACCCGGGCATAGAGTTCCTGCGCTTCGGGAGGTTTTGTTATGAAATCATCGGCACCGCTGTCCAGCGCTTCAATCGTCTTGTCCCGCTCGGAATTGGAAGACATTGCAATCACATACAGATGCCTGTTTTTTTGTGCTAACAGGCGCAGTTCCCAGCATAATTCCATTCCGGAAATCCCAGCGGTTTCAAAGCTGGTCAGAACCGTCGAAACAACAAGATTGTGTTTAATATACTCCAAGGCAATGGCCCCGTCCTCGAAGCAAACGACATCATGTCCACGCAGCTCAAGGAGCTTCGTGATCATCTTCTGTCCGATCCTGCTTGGTTCAACGAGTACGATGCTCATTAATTTAGGTCTAATCCCAGGAACGTGGCAAACGGTTGCTTTACAGCCCGTCAATGGACGGTTGTCAGTTGGCCACATACTCGTGATAGATGAACAATTCTAAGATTCAATTAACTGATAAAGCGCGTATTTGATTGATTTATAGAGGATATTCGTTGAATCCTGAGTTCAATCATCGCTTTGTCCGACTTCACATCGAAATAAAAAACACGCAGAAAACAATCTTCACAGACCATTGGATGCCTGTGCGTATGCCATTCTGATCGTCGTTCTCTAGAAATTGGAGACAAATGCATCAATCACCAATCCACCAAATACAATCCAACCATACTGTGTATTTGATCGAAACAATTTCAGACACTGATCTGCATCTTCGATATCCAGCACAAGAATCTGCCAGGACAAATGAACGAAGCCAATCAGAACACCCAAAAACGCCGCAGGTCCCAGATCCGCTACAACGAATGCGGATGCGAAAAGCACAGTGCATCCCAGATACAATATTGTCAGAGCAGCCTTGGTCCAGCTGCCAAACAGCCGGGCCGTGGATTTCACACCGACCAGAATATCATCCTCTTTATCCTGATGGGCGTAGATTGTGTCGTAGCCGATTGTCCAAAGAATCCCCCCCAGATAAAGCAATATGGGTGGCAGTGACAGTCCACCAAATTCCGCGCTCCAACCCACCAGCGCGCCCCAGGAGAACGCCATTCCGAGAACGAATTGTGGCCAGTTGGTAACGCGTTTCATGAATGGATAGGCTGCCACAACGCCCAGTGAACAAACGCCCAGTACAATCGTAAAGAGATTGAATTGCAACAGCACGACCAAACCGACAAGAGCCTGGGCGGCCAGAAACAAAACAGCCTGGATAATGCTCACCTGGCCGCTGGGTATGGGGCGAGAACGGGTCCTTTCAACCATGGCATCGATTTGCCGGTCGACGAGGTCGTTGTAGGTACATCCTGCGCCGCGCATCGCGATCGCGCCAATGAGAAACAACACAAGATGAACGGGATCCGGCCACAACTTGCCTGCCACTTCACTCGCAAGTGCTGCTGACCACCAACACGGCCACAAGAGAAGCCACCAGCCAATTGGCCTGTCCCAGCGAGCCAAACGGGCGTAGGGTCGCAAAAAAGCAGGAGCATATCGGTCGACCCAATTTCCGCGTAACGCGTCGGCAACGGAACCGGCAGGAGAAACATCGTTCATTTGTCATCGGCTCGTTTTGGTGGGAAACTCATGCCAGGTTTACGTAAAATCAACCGCCGGGCACCGGAATTTTTGGCTACTTCAACAGTGGTCTCTTTTGGCTTCAGCCTTTTTTCGAAGAACACATGTTTGCTCTGCGCATATCCGAGGCGACCATAAAGCCATTTACTGGTCGAACTGGCAGAGCTGCTCTTCAGGGAAACAGCAACGATCCCACTGTCTCTGAGATCTTTTTCAAGGCCATCAAACAGCTTTTGCCCAAGTCCGTGACTGCGTGTCCCTTCACGCAGGTGAAGATCATTCAGCATGGCAACAGGCCCGCCCTCATCGATGGAATGGGAGAAAATTGCAAGCGCGTATCCAAGATCCTCCTCTCCACGGGTCAACAGCCACGCTCGTCCGAGCGTCGGCGTTAGCAACAGCTGCTCTATTGCCTTCTCCTGATCCGATTCCGGCGCAAGACCATCTGACACAAGGACGGTGCGTACAAACGCCATCAGCCGATCCGATTCCTGCGGACCAACGCGCAAAACGTTTATGTCGTCACCCATGGCTGTCACCCACTTCGCTGCAGTGAAGACGACTTATCCAATACATTTACCCCGGAAGTGGCACATGCTAAACCCGCGCGCAATCATCAATGACAGATTCCCTCAAAATGGATCGTTTCCATGAACGTACTACTGATCGGTTCGGGCGGTCGCGAACATGCCATCGCCTGGTCCCTCGCCAAGTCTCCACGCCTCGCGCGCCTCTTTGTAGCTCCGGGCAATGCCGGTATCGCCTCCATTGCGGAACAGGCAGACATTGATGTTTCAAACCATAGCGCGGTCATCGCGTTCTGCAAGGAAAACGCCATTGATTATGTGGTGGTTGGCCCGGAAGCTCCGCTCGTTGCCGGCATCGTCGATGCGCTGTCCGCCGCCGGCATCAAGGCATTTGGCCCTTCGTTGCAGGCCGCAAGGTTGGAGGGATCAAAAGCATTTACAAAAGAAATGTGCACGCGGGCCGGTGTTCCGACTGCCGCCTATGGACAATTCTCAGATGCCGAGAGCGCGAAAGACTATGTCAACAAGATGGGTGCGCCCATCGTGGTAAAGGCCGATGGGCTGGCTGCGGGCAAGGGCGTTGTGGTTGCTCAAACGCTCGACCAAGCGCTGGCCGCGGTCGATATGTGCTTCGCCGGGACCTTCGGTGATGCCGGTGCTGAAGTTGTCATTGAAGAGTGCCTTATAGGAGAAGAGGCCAGCTTTTTCGTTCTGTCCGATGGTGAGAACATACTCCCCCTTCTGACGGCTCAAGACCACAAACGCGCCAATGACGGCGACACCGGACCCAATACAGGCGGAATGGGAGCCTACTCACCCGCGCCTGTATTAACCGATCAGCTGGTCGCGCAAACGCTTGAGGAGATCATTCGTCCAACTGTTGCAGACATGAAAAAACAGGGGCATCCCTTTCGCGGTGTGCTTTATGCCGGTCTGATGATTACTGAACAGGGTCCCAAACTGATTGAATATAATGTCCGGTTTGGAGATCCCGAATGTCAGGTCATCCTGATGCTGCTGAAGAGTGATCTTCTGCCGCTGCTTCTGGCAACAACAGAAGGGACGCTGGATCAGTACAACGCGCAGTGGCACGACGATGTCGCATTGAGTGTTGTTATGGCCTCGAACGGCTATCCGGGTTCGTATCAAAAAGGCACGCCAATTAATGGCCTCGATGCAGCAGCCTCTGATGACAAAGTCGAGATATTTCACGCCGGGACGACACAAGATGCCAGTACTTTGCGGGCAAGTGGTGGTCGTGTGCTCAACGTAACGGCGCGCGGTAAATCAGTGCAGGACGCTCGCCAAAGAGCCTATTTGGCTGTTGAAAAAGTCGTGTGGCCAGGTGGATTTTGCCGATCCGATATCGGCTGGCGCGAGATCGAACGAGAAAGTCGTGAGTAGAAAGTACTGGCTTAACCGGTCAGCCTGCCATTTACCACATTCTCAAGGAAACAGACCCATACTCAATTTCAGGTAGCGCGAACCATTCTTGCACTGCTAAAAACCGTCTTGTTGCCGCAACCCGTTAAAGTTGCGAATTGTTAGTAGATGAAACGGTATTAAGCAAATGCATATTATCGGATTGATCCTGTCGGTGTTGGGCGCTGCCGCCTTCTGGTATTATCGCTACCAGCACTCCAGACAATTGATTGGCGACGCAGCGGATGCTGTGGGCCGTGCCAGGGGCGCTTATCGTCGATCGAAGTTTCGCAAGAAAGTACATTCGTCTGTTTTGGCCGGTATTGACGACCCTGTTCTTGGCACAACTGTCTTGTTGGTCAGTCTCGCCGAAGCGGCAGCGCCGATGACGCATGCACAGGAAGCCCGGATCAAAACCATTCTCCAGCAAACAACCGGAATGCAATGCACGGATGAGCATATTACGTTTGCACGATGGGCATGCCGGGAAACACCCGATGCAAATCAAGTTGTCCGGGGCCTCATACCCCTTTGGCAGAACAATCTTTCACAGGATGAAAAACGGGATGTCCTTGATATGGCTCGGCAGATAATCAATCAAACGGAGAGCCCCCAAATGGCACAGGAAGACGCGTTGCGGCGTTTGAAAAATGGCCTGCTGCCAACCTAACAATTCAGATTGTCGGAGACTTCTCTGGCGGTCCCATCGGGGAAAGTTCTATCCCCCATTCTAAGGCCACCAAAAATTCCCAAACAGTCTGTGATGCTTTAATGTCAATTTTCAGGTTTTTGGCTTTAAGGCATTAGACAGATGAGTACACGTCGAATTGGACTGGCCCTCGGCGGCGGCGGTGCCCGCGGCATGGCGCACATTCCTGTTCTGGAAGCTCTGGACGAGCTGGGAATTCAGCCCGTAGCGATGTCCGGAACATCGATCGGCGCAATCCTGGGAGCGGGATACGCGGCCGGAAGATCCGGAGAAGAAATTCGCGAATACGCAGTTCGTACCTTCAAGGACCGTGGCAAGGTGCTGGCAAGGATGTGGAACCTGCGGCCCAAAAAATTCTCTGAATTCATGGCCGGAGGCGGCGTGTCACGGTTCGATGCCCATCGCGTCATCGACCAGTTTGTCGGCGATATGATTCCCGAACGGTTTGACGACCTCAAAATCCCGTTCTCAGCCATCGCCACGGACTTTTACAGTTGCAAGGAAGTTGATATTCGTTCAGGTGATTTGCATGGGGCCATTGCCGCATCCATTGCCATCCCTGCCCTGTTCAAACCGGTTCATTTCGAGGACCGGATCATGATAGATGGCGGCATTGTCAATCCACTGCCGTTTGATGTTCTGCCGCCAAATCTTGACATCGTTATTGCTGTTGATGTTGTCGGCTCACCGCTTCCAAACCCCAAACGCAAACTGCCCTCTGCGAGTGAATCGGTATTCGGAGCCACCCAGATTTTCATGCAGTCCATTGCAGCGGCAAAACTGAAACTGCGCCAGCCTGACATTCTCATCAAACCCGATATTCCCGGTTTCCGAGTTCTGGATTTCCTGAAAACGGAGAAAATCCTGAAGTCAGCCGAGCCGATGAAGGACGAAATCAAGAGACGTTTGGACCTTGCCCTCGCTGCCTAGCACGTTTTCGGCGCTCAGGCATTTAGACTTAATTTCGATATTATTAGAAATACCGTTGTAATAACGGGTGAACTCACCTAAACTAGTACTCATGACACTTGATGACGCCGCATCGCGCCTGGAAGCGCTGGGAAATCCAACACGGTTGAAACTGTTTCGCGAGCTCGTGAAAGCGGGTGAACCGGGCCTGAGTGTTGGTATGCTGAACAAACGAGTGGGCGGGGCGTTATCGACTCTCTCCCATCACCTGCACAAGCTGGTGCTTGTTGGTCTGGTGCGCCAGGAACGACAGGGCACGACATTAATTTGCCGTGCCAATTACCAGGCGATGAACGGCTTGATCCATTTTCTGACAGACCAGTGTTGCATTCTTGCGGACACACGCATGACCGACATCCAAAAAGTAGACAAAGAGGCAAGTTAGGGCCCCGCCGTTTTAATTCACTCGAAATGCAGGGCGAATACGCACGTCTGACACCTAGTATTTTGATATTACTAGAAATATCGTAGGAATTAGTTATGAGCGAACTTTCATTACTGCCAACGCCCTCCTTCCTCAGCAAGGTGTGGGCACGAACGGACAAGGCTGCTCTGGCGATTGTTCTGATTTTACTTGCGCTGACAGCATTCGATCCTGTGCAGGCCGGTGATAGTTTTGCTTTTCTTATTCAGCAGGTTGTCCACGTGGCTCCCTTCCTGCTTGCCTCGATCTTCATTGCCGCCTACGCCAGCGCCAGCGGCGCTGACAATTTGATTGCAAAAGCCTTCAGCGGGCGTCAGATGCAGATGATTGTCGCTGCAGCCCTTATGGGCGGTCTGTCTCCTTTCTGTTCATGCGGTGTCATCCCGTTGATCGCAGCCTTGCTTGGCATGGGTGTGCCGCTGGCACCGGTCATGGCATTCTGGTTGGCTTCTCCGGTTATGGATCCAACCATGTTTATCCTGACGGCTGGAACGCTGGGGACAGAATTTGCAATGGTGAAAACGATGGCGGCAATCGGGATTGGACTGCTGGGCGGGTTTTCCATCCACATTCTGATGCGCCGTGGTCTGTTTTCCAATCCCTTGCGCGATGGTGTGGGCAACGGTGGTTGCGGGGCGGCAAGTGTTCGCAGCAACAAACCGGTAGCCTGGGCATTCTGGCACGACGAAGCACGGCGGAAAAAGTTTGGGGTTTCGAGCGTTCAAAACCTGCTTTTTCTTGGAAAGTGGTTAGCACTCGCATTCTTGCTCGAGAGCCTGATGCTTGCCTATATGCCCGATGGTTTCATTCGTTCGATCGCCGGCGATGCAGGAATTCTGACCATTCTGGGTGCAACGCTGGTCGGGATCCCGGCCTACCTGAATGGCTATGCCGCCCTGCCGCTTGTTGGTGGGTTGATCGATCAAGGCATGGCGCCCGGAGCCGGACTTGCTTTTCTGGTAGGAGGCGGCGTGACGTCGATTCCGGCAGCTATTGCCGTGTTTGCGCTGGCGCGACTGCCGGTATTTGTCGCCTATGTCACCATCGCAATATTCGGCGCCGCACTATCGGGTATTCTGTTCCAAGCTTACCTTGGATATTAGGCCGAACGCGCACCATTTCGTTTGTGTCATGATGTTGACTTCTTTGTGTCAACATCATGACACAAATACTTGAAGATACATGAGATCTTTATCGGCGCCGAGAAAAAAAGTTCCGTAACATTTTCGAAGATTCCAGTTCACCGATGCCTGAATAGACGTCAGGGCTATGGTGACAGGTCTCAGCCTGAAAAAGACGCACCCCATGTTCGACTGCCCCGCCTTTTTGATCTCCTGCACCGAAATAAAGCCGGCGGATACGAGCAAATGAAATTGCAGCGGCGCACATGGGACACGGCTCCAGCGTAACATAGAGGTCACATCCGGGAAGCCGTTCTGAATTGAGCAGCGCCGCAGCAGATCGGATAGCAAGAATTTCCGCATGCGCCGTCGGGTCCTTATCCGCAAGCGTTCTGTTACCGGCTCTTGCAATAATCGTTCGTTCTTTGACGATCACAGCTCCGATCGGCACCTCGCCCCGCTGTTCAGCTGCCTGAGCTTCGGCGAGTGCCGCCGCCATATAGCCTTCGGTGGATCCCTCGATCACTTATTTCCCTCAGATCAATTTGCCGATGAGTAATAGGCCAAAGATAATCAATAGACAAAGTACCAGAGTGCGAAACAGACCGATGGATAGCCGTCGCCGAACAACGGTTCCGATCTTCAGTCCGACAAACATCGGTACAAGGCCAAAAATGGAAATCAAAACTGCTTCCTGCGTAATCCATCCCAGCCCGGCCAAACCGGCGGCCATGACAAGAGAACACAGGGAAAAGGAAATATTGATTGCCTGCACGAACTGATCCGGGGCCAACCGAAGCGCCATCAGATAAGGTAAAACGGGCATGACCTGGGAGCCGGTCATACCGTTTACGATGCCAGTCAGGATACCGGTCGGGATAGCGAGACGTCGTTCAAGCCTGCCGGAAAGTGCAAATCCGGGTTTGCTCAGTGCAAAGAGACCATAAATAATCAGCACGCAGCCAAGTATTGCCGCAGCTAAAGTCGGACTGATGAGGGATAGTGTTCCCAGCCCGATCACGACACCGGGTATAGTCGCCAGATAAAGCGGCCAAAAACGCCTGGTGACAGAGTAGAAATGCCCGGCATCGACCATAACCAGTACATTGCTGACTAGTGAAGGGATCAGCATCAGTGGCAATGCCGGTTTCACGCCAATAAACAAAGCAAGTATCGCCAATGCCGTCGTGGAAAATCCCAGCCCGGTCAATCCCTTTACAAGCGCCGCGATAAAATAGGCCGTTGCAAACAGGATGAGGTGTTCTGGAGAAAACAAATCAATGATCACTACAGTGACATCCGAATTACGATTTTTTTGGCGATAGAAACGTCTTGCTTCATCGTGAACCTCTGCTATCACGCCATTCATGACAAACAAAAACACAAAAAAACGCCCCCCCAGCAAAGAGTCCGATACCGCGGGTCAACCCGACGGCCTGCCAAAAGGCGAGCGCATTGCCAAAGTTATGGCCCGGGCCGGGCTGTGTTCGCGGCGCGAGGCAGAAGTTTGGATCACGGACGGTCGGGTTAAACTGAATGGAACATTGTTGACGACGCCAGCCATGACAGTCGGTCCGGGCGACAAAGTGGAGGTCGACGGTGCCCCGCTGCCAACCCGTGAACGCACACGGCTTTGGCTTTATCACAAACCCAAGGGACTGGTGACCACCAACAAAGATCCAGAAGGACGACCGACTGTCTTTTCTCGGCTTCCAAAGGACCTTCCACGCGTTCTGAGCATCGGTCGCCTCGACATTAATACTGAAGGCCTCTTGTTGCTCACCAATGATGGCGGCCTGGCACGCGTTATCGAGTTGCCCAATACCGGATGGCTGCGCCGATACCGTGTCCGTGCTTACGGTCGGATATCGCAGGAATCTCTGGATAAACTGGCCGATGGTATTGCCATTGATGGCGTTCTCTATGGCGCGATTGAAGCGAGCCTTGAACGACAGGTCAAAGACAATTGCTGGATAAATATTGGTCTTCGGGAAGGCAAGAACCGGGAAATCAAGAAAGTTCTGGAGCATCTGGGGCTGCAAGTCGGTCGTCTTATACGTGTTTCGTTCGGACCCTTTCAGTTGGCTGAACTGGCAACAGGAGAAGTCCGCGAAATCCGAGGACGTGTGCTGCGAGATCAACTTGGCGAACGCCTGATTGAAACAGCGGGTGCAGATTTTGATGCGCCGCTGAAGCAGGAGCCGCCAAAGCCACCGCAAAAATCAGAGAAAAACAGAAAACCAGGCAAAATCGTCCGCGGTAAAGCCGGTTTCGTCTCTGCAAAAGATGGCAAGGCTGCTCTATCGAACAAAAAAAGAGGCAAAGACCCCAATAAACCGGCGGGCGGTCCACGTAAAAGGACCCGTTGATGCGGATCGTCGGAGGCCGGTTCAAAGGTATGGCACTCGCCACTCCCAAAGGCAGTGGCACACGTCCGACATCGGACCGCCTGCGCGAAACAATTTTCAATATTCTTGCCCATGGCTTCGATGATGCGGTCACAGGCGCCCGGGTTCTGGATCTGTTTGCAGGGACCGGCGCGCTGGGCCTTGAAGCGATGAGCCGCGGCGCAAATAACTGCCTGTTTGTTGACGAAGCCGTGGAACCCAGGGGCCTTATGAGGCGCAACATCGAAGCCATGGGCCTGACAGGTGCGACGAAAATATTCCGCCGGGATGCAACAAGGCTTGGCAGTGCGGGCACGATTCCGCCCTTTGATCTTGTTTTTCTGGATCCGCCCTACAGGCTTGGATTGGGTGAGAAGGCGCTGAGAGCCGCGCGAGATGGTAACTGGCTGCAGGAGGACGCGCTCTGCCTACTGGAAGAAGATGCCAAAGCGGAAATTTCGGTTCCGGACGGCTTTGAACTGGTGGACCAGAGAAAGAGCGGTGACAGCCAGATTGTCATTTTGAGAGCGTCCTGACTACCGCCCGGTATTTGACCACCATTTCGACGGCTGTTCAACGTCGACCGAACAAACGTTCAATATCCTTCAGCTTCAGTTCAACATAGGTCGGCCGACCGTGATTGCATTGGCCGGAAAGTGGCGTTGCTTCCATTTCTCTCAGTAGTGCATCCATTTCCTGGGCGCGCAGATGACGACCTGAGCGGACCGAGCCATGACACGCCATTGTTGCGGCGACATAATTGAGTTTCTCTTCGAGACGCGTCGCTGTGTTCCATTCTGCCAGATCATCGGCAATGTCCTTAACCAGGCCGCGAATATCAAGATCACCCAACAACGCAGGCGTTTCCCGGACAGCAACGGCTCCCGGTCCGAATGCCTCAATCACCAGGCCGAATTCAGCCAAATCCTCGCATCGTTCAAGCAAGCGACTGACATCCTCCTCCGGCAGTTCCACCACTTCGGGGATTAAAAGCAGCTGACGTTGCACGCCTTTCTTTTCGAGCGCTTCCTTGAGACGTTCGTAAACAAGTCGTTCGTGCGCAGCATGCTGATCCACGATCACCAGGCCATCTTTGGTTTGCGAAACGATATAGTTGGCATGTATCTGCGCGCGCGGTGCTCCCAGTGGTCGTTCCAGAGATGTTTCATCCGCCGGAATGTCATGAGCGCGCGTATCCGCACTTGGTCGGGCAATCGGGTGCATGCTGGCCTGACCCGCACCGGCCTCGTCATTGCGGTATAAACCACCGGCCTCTTCCATGCCGTCGTAAGTTGTGCCTGTGTAAGTTGTACTGCCGTCGCCGAAGCCTGACTCGCCATGATCGGCAACCCGGGTGATACCGTTGATGTCAGCATCAGGTGCCAATGGGCGAAACACCGATTGTGTGTGGCTGCCGCCCGTGGCCCGTTGGGGTGTGTATGCATACCGCCCTGCATGCCCACCGCGCCAACCTCTCGTCATCGGTGGCATCGAGTTTCCACCCCCTTGCGGGCGAATCGCCGCCAATGTATCCCAGCCACCGGCAGTTGATGCCCTGTGTCCTGCCGCTGCCAAAGCCTGTTTAATTGCGCTGACCAACAACCCGCGCACATGCGCGGCATCGCGAAACCGCACATCACTTTTGGCAGGGTGGACATTCACATCGACATCGTGGGGTTCCACATCAATGAACAACACGACAATCGGGTGACGGTCACGGGCGAGAACATCCGCATACGCTCCGCGCATGGCACCAAGCAAAAGTTTGTCTTTTACCGGTCGGCCATTGACAAAAAAGAACTGTTGCAGCGCATTGGCGCGATGGAAGGTGGGAAGTCCGGCGAAACCTGAAACCCGAACACCTTCACGGACGGCATCGATTGTCATGGCATTTTCGATAAAATCGGCCCCGAGGACCTGCCCGATCCGCACGAGTTGCGGATTGTCGCCGCGGGCCGGTGCATATTCCGTCAATTTACGATCTGTGCCGTCGATGGTAAAATGTATCGCGGGATAGGCCAGAGCCAGACGTTTCAGAACATCAGTAATAGCATTGGTTTCCGCCCGGTCCGATTTCAGAAATTTCAACCTCGCTGGAGTAGCGAAAAACAAGTCACGGACTTCAACACGCGTGCCGCGATTGATTGCGGTCGGGGTGCATTCACTTTTGTTGCCGCCATCAATGGCACACTGCCAGCCATTGGATTCCCCTTCCCGGCGTGTCGCAATTGACAAGCGTGACACTGCCCCGATTGACGGCAGCGCCTCACCGCGAAAGCCCAGCGTACGGATATCGAACAGATCATCTTCATTGAGTTTGGATGTGCAATGTCTCTGAACGGCCAGGACGAGATCTTCGGCGCTCATGCCGCATCCATTGTCCGTGATGCGGAGCAATGTCTTGCCACCAGCGGCAGTAACGACATCGATGCGATCCGCCCCGGCATCGATCGCATTATCGACCAGTTCCTTGACCACACTGGCAGGGCGTTCAATTACCTCGCCCGCTGCTATCTGGTTGATTACGGTTTCGGAGAGCTGTTTTACCGTCATGATACGTACTGCTTGCCTGTCTACGGTTCTGCAAGAATCAATGACCTTTGATGGCACGCGCAAACCAGTTAATTGGCTCGGCAATGACATCGACCGGCAATAACTTCAATCGCGAAACATTGATTCGTCCCTGCAAGCCGGATATCACACACCGGACCGCCAGATTGTGCGCTGACTTGATTCTCATCCCAAACATAGCAGATTCCGATAGATATGACCGATACCTCTTCGTTGTTCGTTTCCGGCCTTTCCGCACTCGCGCCCTCCTATAGCGGGATTTTGTGTGATGTCTGGGGTGTGGTCCACAATGGTGTATCGGCGTTTCAACCGGCCCATGAAGCGCTTGCGGCATACCGCAAAGAAACCGGTGGTTCGGTCGTACTGATTACAAATGCTCCGCGCCCATCAGCCCCGATTTATGAACAGCTGGATCGTCTCGGCGTCCCCAGAGAAGCCTATGATTGTGTCGTCACATCCGGAGATGTCACGCACACCATGCTCAGCAGAGACAAAGCTCAGAAAGCTTTTCATATCGGTCCTGACAGGGATTTACCTCTGTTCGATGGCACCGGGGTCGCTCTTTCAGGTCCGGATGAGGCCGATATTATTGTCTGCACCGGCCTCTTTGATGACACCAACGAGACGCCCGATGACTACCGGGACAGACTGACCACACTTGTCAAAGGTGGCAAACGGTTCATTTGCGCCAATCCGGATATCATAGTGGAGCGGGGAGACACATTGATCTGGTGCGCCGGAGCCCTTGCCCGACTTTACGAAGATCTGGGTGGCGAAATTGCGATTCTCGGCAAACCACACAAGCCCATTTATGACCTAGCAATCGAAAAACTTACAGAAATTCGTGGATCCACAGCGGAAAAATCCGACATTCTGGCCATTGGCGACGGACTGCCAACAGATATCCGGGGAGCCTACGCGCAAGGTCTGGATGTCCTGTTCATCACGGGAGGCATTCATGCGGCAGATTTCGGCGAAACACTATCGCCGGATGAAAAACTTGTGAGAGCCAGACTGGCCGAAGAAGGGTTTGCCGCAAGAGCCGCCCTGCCCCACCTGACGTGGTGAGCGCCGACTAAGCACCAATGCGCTGCCGGGTTGAGCAGAAAATAGAAAAGGGCCACACGATGAGATGCGACCCTTTGTGATTTCTGTTTCATCTGACTTACGGAAACAGCTTGTCGATATCCAGTTGATCCGATTCACCGAACAGCATCTGGTCGATGTCGTCCTGGCAGACACCTTCGCCCTTGCCTTGCGGTCCGTGAAGGATCAATTCGCGCTGGCGCCGCTCTTCCTCGGTTTCCTCTGCCGGTGGCGCATCGCCTTCCTCTACTACATTGAGCCGCTCGACGAATTCAGAAACCCTCTGATCGATGTAGTTGAGCGTGCTGACGACCTTGGCGATCCGCTGGCCTGTGATGTCCTGGAAGGTACAGGCTTCAAAGATTTCGATCATCTTGTCATTGACGATCGTCTTGTACTTTTCGGGATCGGCTTCCTGCGATCCCATGATGCATTCCGCCGCTTCCATAATGCGATTGGTCGCATCTTCGGTTGACTCGACAATTGCATCAAGTTCCTGACCCGCGCCCGGAATGCGGGTCTGTGTCATGTCGGTAGGCCGCAATTGGGCAATTTCTTGCTTCAATTTGGCGATTTCACCACCGATTTCCGTCAATTCCGAGTGTACGGCAGGTTCGAATTCCACCAGATGTTCGCGGAATGAATCAGTCATAACCTCCGCCAGGTGCATGACATCATTCAACGAAACATCGTCGGTTCTTCGTTTTTTTTCCTGCAGAAAATCGACCACACGTGCAACGTGGTCTGCTGACATCGCTGTCATGACTGGGTCCCCCTACGCACAGCCCAGCCATTGCTGCACGCGGCAGCCTGCTGTTCGCTGAAAAAGGCACTATTCAACACACGCCATGCGGCCGCGAAGCATACAGTCAACGCGGCCCTGGCATCTCAACTTTACTCGGCAAAGACCGCTTCAATTTTGCCCTTAAGCGTCTGCGCATTAAAAGGCTTCACAATGTAATTGTTCACACCGGCTTTTTTGGCCGCAATCACATTTTCGGTCTTGGATTCAGCAGTGACCATAATGAATGGCGTTTTACACAAGCCAGCATCGCTGCGAACCTGCTTCAGCAATTCATATCCAGTCATTGGTTCCATGTTCCAGTCTGAGATGACCAGGCCATAACGACGCTGTTTCATCTTTTCCAGAGCCTCGGTACCATCCGCTGCATCATCAATGTCATTGAAGCCAAGTTGCTTCAACAGATTACGAATAATCCGGATCATGGTCTTGTAGTCGTCAACAACCAATACCGGCATAGTAAGATCAAGGGCCATTTAACACTCCATACCCTCACCCGGCGATCCCGCCCGTGGATCGCAACTCCGTGATTTTTTGTAAACACGAGAGTGCACCGATTATCCGGTACCCCATGCCCAGAAGACAAACTAAAGCCATTGACTGAAAAGACCGTTAATTTCCGAATTCTTTTCTAAAAACAACAGAATTCATTTGGTCAAAAGCTCAATTGTTCATCAACTGAGGAGGGTTTAGCTTGCCAAAACTAATATTCTTAGGAGAAGCAATATGGCGTTTCTGGAATTACAGACGCTTTATTTCGAGGATCTCGCCCTCGGCATGAGCGAGACATTGAAAAAAACGGTTCAATCTTCGGATATCGTTGGATTCGCCGAAATGTCCGGAGATCGAAACCCCATTCATCTGTCGGAACATTTTGCAGCAAAGACGCCCTTCAAAACCCGGATTGCACACGGGCTCTACACCGCAAGTCTCATATCGGCAGTACTGGGCACGCGTCTCCCTGGTCCGGGGGCCATTTATCTTTCCCAAACACTGAAATTCCTGGCCCCGGTGATGATTGATGATGAAATAACAGTCCGAGTTGAGGTCATGGAACTCATCGAAAAGGGTCGCCGCGCCAGACTGGCCTGTAGTTGCGAAGTTGACGGCAAGCCGGTTCTTGAAGGTGAGGCGATCGTCAAAGTGCCTAGTCGTCCGGAAAATATCGTGTGAAATCCGGAGATTGTTTTTTTAGACACCCGACGGACCAGTACCCTCATTTCAGGCTAATTGATACATTCCTGTGCCGTCTCGGACACGCATCGATTTTCATCTATTGCCAAATGCATGAAAGTAAGGTGTTTTGTCTGCGCCCATCAACTTGATCGGTATGGAGACTTTCATTCCGGTCCCACATTCATAAATCCGGGGTTCCAATAATAAATGCCTGCATCCGGTAACTCGGTCGTTCCATCGTTCACCGTCGTTGGTGCACTTGATGAATTTCCGCAAGCGCTGTTTGGCGGCGTCGTTGCAATTGGAAATTTTGACGGCGTGCATCGCGGACACCGAGCCGTTCTTAACGCTGCCCTTGATCAGGCAAAGCAGAACACGCGCCCCGCATACATCATGACGTTCGAGCCTCATCCCAGAACGGTCTTTCGTCCTGAGCACCCGGTGTTTCGATTGACTCCGCCAAATGCAAAGGCGGACCTGCTGCATGCGCTGGGATTTGCCGGGATGCTCGTCGTGCCGTTCAATCGTGATTTCGCCAGCATCACCGCGCAGGATTTTGTGCAAAAAATACTGTGTGCGCAGCTCGGAATTTCTCATGCCGTCATCGGGTATGATTTTCATTTTGGCAAGGCACGCCAGGGTACACCGAACTATCTTGAGGAGGCCGGTGGCCGTGAAGGATTCGGTGTTTCAATTGTTCAACCGTTTGAGGACGAAAATGCGGAGATCGTTTCCTCAAGCCGTATTCGCGAAGCGCTGAGCGCCGGAGACATCATCCTGGCGAACAGTTTACTGGGATACCGATGGTTCGTCGATGGAACGGTTCAGCACGGCGAAAAACGGGGCCGCGAAATGGGGTTCCCAACAGCCAATCTGACGTTACCTCCGGAATGTCGGCTCCGGCACGGCATCTATGCAGTACGCACCTATGTCGCAGGAAAAAGGTACGACGGGGTGGCCAGCTACGGACGCAGGCCGACATTTGACAATGGAACTCCGCTGCTGGAAGTTTTCATTTTCGACTTTTCCGACGATATTTATGGCCAACCGATACGGATCTCATTCGCCAGCCACCTCAGACCAGAACTCAAATTTGACGATGTTCCAAGCCTGATAGAGCAGATGAACCGCGATAGTGCAGAAGCCCGCGCAATCTTGGACAGCCTGAAACCGCTTTCAGATATCGATGTGCATCTCGATGAGCAGATGTCGTCCTATTGAGCGGCAGCCCGCAACATCCGCCGGCTAACATCGCTCTGGGTGGCATTGGGCTGATGAGCGTGGCGATGCTCGTGATTCCAGTGATGGATATCATGGCAAAGTATCTCTCCAGCACAATTGCTCCACTTGAGGTCACGCTTGCGCGGTTTTTTTTTCAGTCAGTTATTGCCTTTCTGTTCGTCGTTCTGGGACCGGGACTTGATGTTCTTCGAGGAACAGCTCTGGTTCCCCAGCTCGCTCGAGGCCTGTTTTTGGCCGGCGCCAGCCTGTTGTTTTTCATCGCGATCAAATACATGCCGGTTGCCAACGCTTTGGCGATTTTTTTCGTTGAACCCATGATACTGACCGCCCTGTCTGCCGTATTTCTCAAGGAATCGGTAGGATGGCGCCGGTGGGCTGCTGTCGCTGTCGGTCTGGTAGGTGCCTTGACCATCTTACGTCCCGGCGTCGCCGATTTCGGATGGCCAGCGCTTTTGCCTCTTGGAACCGCATTGCTGTTTGCGCTCTATCTTCTCTTCACAAGAAGACTGTCGGCAGATGGATCGATGCTGGCTATACAGTTCTACACGGGAATTTCCGGAACTGCTTTTCTCGGCGTTTTATTGATCGGCACAACCTTCTTTTCCATTCCTGGAGCGATGGCCACGGTCCCTGATCTTTCCGAATTGGGAATGATGATCGCCATCGGTGCCATTTCCTTTTCCTGTCACGGGCTCATCGTGTTGGCATTTGCAAGAGCTGCTGCCTCGGTGCTTGCGCCGCTTACCTACATTGAAATTGTGAGTGCCACACTTCTGGGATTTATCGTTTTTGGTGACTTTCCCGACACTCTGACCTGGGTGGGTATCGGCCTCATTGTACTGAGCGGGCTCTATATTGCACATCGTGAGCGCCAACGCGGTTTGGCGACGGAAAATGTTGCCAAGCAATAGTGCCCGAACAATAATGGTGAATGTCGGAAAAACATGCGCAATTGTGAAAACAGAGGCTTTTCCTTTTTCATTGCACTTGTTAAAAGCCCCTTCATGCAAAGCTCTCATTCAATACCGGAAGCGATACACCGTCCGGCCCATCGAATTACGGGCCCGGCCTTCGCTTAACCGGGCGCTTTAACCGCTGCGAAGGACCGGGACAATGACCGGGCATTGAAATGCCGCGTCGCCGACCACACTCCTTTTCCAGACCGTTCCCCGTCTTCAGACCGAGGCAAACGCGTCCAACATGCTTGCAGAACCCACATGACCGAGAATGAAGCCCGCGACTATTCGCAAACACTTTACCTACCCAAAACCGACTTCCCGATGCGTGCCGGACTGCCGAAGAAAGAACCGGAAATCATTGCTCGTTGGCAGTCGATGGACCTTTACAAACGCCTGCGCGAAGACGCCGCAGGAAGAAGCAAATTTCTTCTGCACGACGGACCACCCTACGCAAATGGCAACATCCACATTGGGCATGCGCTGAACAAAACACTCAAGGACATCGTCACCCGCTCAATGCAGATGCTGGGTTATGATTCCAACTATGTCCCCGGCTGGGACTGTCATGGGCTTCCGATCGAGTGGAAGATCGAGGAAAAGTACCGGTCAAAGGGAAAAAACAAAGATGACGTGCCGATCAACGAATTCCGCAAAGAATGCCGGGATTTTGCCGAGCACTGGATCGGAGTTCAACGCAAGGAATTCCAGCGCCTGGGTATCGAGGGCGACTGGGGTAATCCATATCTGACAATGAATTTCGGTGCGGAAGCAACGATTGCCAGGGAACTGATGAAGTTTTCCATGTCAGGTCAACTCTATCGGGGCTCCAAACCGGTCATGTGGTCGGTTGTCGAGAAAACGGCCCTGGCAGAAGCGGAAATCGAATATCAAGACTATCAGTCGGATACGATCTGGGTTGCCTTTCCCGTTACTGAAGCGGGTGGCACAGATGAAGATGCAGTCACCGAATTGATAGACGCATCTGTCGTTATCTGGACGACCACACCCTGGACGATCCCCGGTAACAGGGCCATTTCCTACTCGAATCGTATCAGTTATGGCCTCTATGAAGTAACGGGTGCACCTGAAGAAAACTGGGCCGTAATCGGCGACAAATATATCCTTGCAGACGCGTTGGCTGCAGACGTCTTCAAGCAAGCGCGCGTTGAAGCATTCAAGCGCGTAAGGGAAGTTTCGCCACAGGAACTAGCCGGTATTGCCTGTGCCCATCCCTTTGCAGGACTTGATCTGGGTGGATACCAGTTTCAGGTGCCGCTGCTGGCGGGCGACCATGTCACTGACGATGCCGGAACAGGCTTTGTGCATACGGCACCGGGGCACGGGACGGACGATTTCGAGATCTGGATGGACAATCGGTCGAGCCTTGAGGCCCGCGGCATCGATGCACAAATCCCGTTCACTGTCGACGACGGCGGTTTTTTCACCAAAGACGCACCGGGAATGGACGGTTTTCAAGTCATCACTCATAAAGGTGAAAAAGGAAAAGCCAACCAGGCCGTCATCGACAAACTGGTGGAAGCCGGTGTCATCATTGGTCGGGGACGCCTGAAACACCAATATCCGCATTCCTGGCGATCAAAAAAACCGATCATATTCCGGAATACTCCGCAATGGTTTGTACATATGGACAAGCCGCTTGACGGTGAAGAAGACACCTTGCGCCATCGCGCATTGACCGCGATTTCCAAAACGCGGTTCGTGCCCTCCAGCGGGCAGAACCGACTGCATCGGATGATTGAAAATCGCCCGGACTGGGTCTTGTCCCGCCAACGCGCCTGGGGCGTTCCGATCACTGTGTTCGTAAACCGCGAAACCAGCGAAGTGCTTCGAGATGAGTTGATCAACAACCGCATTGCCGAAGCTTTCGACGCTGAAGGGGCGGATGCCTGGTTTGCCGACGGAGCAAAAGAGCGTTTTCTTGGAGAAAACTACAATCCCGCCGAGTGGGATCAGGTTCAGGACATTCTCGACGTTTGGTTCGACAGTGGCACCACCCACGCATTTTGCCTGGAAAAAAGGGAAGATCTTCAGCCGCATCGGAAAGGTTTGGGTGGTAAGGACTACGTTCTTTATCTGGAAGGGTCGGATCAGCATCGTGGCTGGTTCCATTCCTCACTCCTGGAAAGTTGCGGCACGCGGGGCCACGCCCCTTATGACGCCGTCCTCACTCATGGTTTCACCATGGATGAAGAAGGACGCAAGATGTCCAAGTCGCTGGGAAACCAAACATTCCCACAGGACATCATCAAACAGTACGGGGCCGATATTCTGCGGCTTTGGGTCGCTGCGACGGACTATACGGAAGACCAGCGCATTGGGCCGGAAATCATCAAAACCAATGTCGACGCCTATCGGAAGATGCGTAACACCATTCGCTGGATGCTGGGCTCGCTGAGCCACTATCAGGGCGAAAAGGTTTCCCTCTCCGATATGCCCGAACTTGAGCGTCTGATGCTACATCGGCTGGTGGAGCTCGATTCCATCGTCAGAGGTGGATACGAGGCCTTTGATTACAAGCGTATTTTCTCGCAGTTGTTCAACTTCATGACCGTTGAGCTTTCGGCGTTTTACTTCGATATCCGAAAGGACGCGCTCTATTGCGATGCGCCTTCTTCCGTGCGTCGTAAAGCAGCATTGCAGGTCATAGATCAGATATTTGAGTGCCTGACTGTCTGGCTGGCACCAATTCTCGTCTTTACCATGGAAGAAACGTGGCAGGCCCGCCATTCACGCTCAGACTCGTCTGTTCATCTGCAACAATTTCCGACTTTGCCTTCCGATTGGCGCAACGACACGCTGGCAGAAAAATGGGCGAAAATAAAAAACGTTCGCCGGGTTGTTACAGGTGCGCTCGAAATTGAACGCCGCGAAAAACGTATTGGTTCATCGCTCGAGGCCCACCCGGTCGTTCATATCACGGACCCAGAACTCATGACGGTTCTCTCAGGTATAAACCTGGCAGATATTGCCATTACCAGCCAGTTAAGTCTGTCAGAAAGTGACGCGCCGGACACAGCATTCACGCTTGAAGATGTCGAGGGTGTTGCAGTAGTGCCGGGTATGGCCGACGGTCAGAAATGCGCACGCTGCTGGAAAGTCTTGCCTGAGGTAGGCACGGATCCGGACTATCCGGATCTGACTTTGCGGGACGCCGCAGCGATGCGGGAAATTGCTGTAAGCGGATAATCCTGACGGGCATAAGGCACCTGATCGTCGTCAATATTCAGGTCTTCGGGATCACACACGGGGACCTGAGATCAAACGCAAGGACAGACCACCATCATGCGGCATCTATGGGGAGCGAACAGTGCTGGCGTTCTTTGGCTGGCACTGTTTGCTCTGATCACCGATCAGGCCTGCAAACTCTATTTGCTCAATGTATTTGATATCTCCGCCAACGGACCGGTCGATCTGCTTCCGTTTATGGAACTGGTTATGGTCTGGAACAGGGGCATTTCCTACGGTCTGTTTCAACAGCATGCCGAGACGGGCCGAATCGCCCTCACAGTTTTGTCCTTTCTGGCAGCTCTCGCGCTGTGGATATGGTCCGCGCGCATGGACCAGAAATTCCCGGCCGTTTGTCTTGGTTTGCTGATCGGCGGTGCCTTGGGAAATGGTATCGATAGAGCCGCTTACGGTGCGGTGGCTGACTTCTTTCACTTTCATATCGGCAGCTTTTCCTGGTATGTCTTTAATATTGCCGATGTTTGGATCGTTGCAGGTGTCGCCGGTCTGTTGTATGACTCCTTCTTTAACAGCCCTAATACCGCCGCAAAATAAGTGTGTGTGGCGCTAACTGTCCGGATGTGCGTTGAATTGCTAAAGACAATCCGGACCAGATTGCTAAGGAAGACGCTCGTGTATCGTGACAGGTTCAAGGCCTTCGGCACTGCAGTGACAGTATCGTTTTGCGTTCTTGGTTTGACGGCATGTGTGTCGAGCTCGGAAAGCACATACGGCGAAGATACAGCCCCGGACAAAAAGCTGATGGCTTCTGTTCTGGGTGGGGTCGGGCTCGTTGATAAGAAGTCTGCACCAATCAACTACAAACCGCGGGCTCCCCTTGCTATGCCCTCCTCCACAACAGCCCTGCCTGCACCGGAAGCGGGAACCAGCGATGTCGCAAACTGGCCGCGGGATAAAGATGCAGAGCTGGCCGCGATTTCTCGCGAGGCTGACCGGGCGTATCACAATCGGGTAAAAGACGACTCTCAGCCGGCTGTACTCAACTCAAGAGAACTTGCTGCACTGCCCAAACTTCCTTCCAGCGGCAATAGCAAGAAAGAAAGTACCTCTTCGATATTGAACGACGAAAAACGGCGTACCGGTGCCAAACTGACGCCTGGCGAGGTTGCTGCAATCAACGATCGCAAAGCAACTCTTGCGAGCGTCGAAGAACAGGCTAACCAGGGGTGCGGTGAACGCGGCAATAAACTGAACAAGCGCTGCTTCCTGATAGAGCCGCCGGTTGAATATAATGTGACGGCTGAATCAGCTCCGGTGCCGGAACTGGTTGTGCCTGAGGAAGAGAAGAAGAAAAAAGACGGCGACTTCCTTGCAGATCCGCGCAATGTGAAGCTGAACTAGCAGATATCTGACTGATTACCAGATCTTCGAAGATTGTGAGTGCGCGTGCACACGAAATTGTGCATGCAAACATTACGTATTGTTCACGGGCAATTTTCCAATGATGCCCTATAATTTGTAGTCAGTATATTCAGTGCCCATATGATGGGTTATTCATTCTCTTGTCCCGAACAGGTTTTCACGGAGCCAGCTTTGTCCCGAATTGCGACCCTCGTTTCCGGCCTAGCAACCGCCGGACTTCTCATCGCCACATCAGCGGCCATTTCCGAAACCAAACAATCTACGGCTGGAACTGCAGCAAAGAGCATCGAACAAACAGTTCCGGTATTTGGTCCCAATGTGTCTTCCTTTACGCTCGATAACGGACTGGAAGTTGTTGTGATTCCAGATCATCGCGCACCGGTAGTAACGCATATGATCTGGTACAAGGTCGGTTCAGCGGATGAAGCTCCGGGAGAATCCGGTATTGCTCATTTTCTTGAACACCTACTGTTCAAGGGAACCAAGAACCATCCGCAAGGTGAATTCGACCGGGTGGTTGCTGAAAACGGCGGACAACAGAACGCGTTCACCTCTTACGACTACACCGGATATTTTCAGCGTATCGCCCGTGAGCACCTGAAACTTATGATGGAGTATGAATCGGACCGAATGGCCAATCTTGTTCTGACCGAAGAGATCGTTGCACCGGAAAGAAAAGTTGTGTTGGAAGAGCGGGCGTCCCGGATCGATAACAATCCCGGATCCCAACTGAGTGAAATTGTCAGCTCGGCATTGTTCGTCAATCATCCCTATTCTTCGCCGATCATTGGCTGGGAAGACGAAATCAAACAGCTCTCTCTCGATGAAGCCATTGCGTTCTACGACAAATACTACACCCCGAACAACGCCATTCTGGTGGTTGCAGGCGATGTCGAAGAAGACGAGGTCCGCACGCTGGCGGAAGCCACATACGGCAAGATAAAAAGGCGCGCAGATCCACCTGCCCGGGACCGTCCACAGGTACAAAGGCTACTCGCTGAACGCATTGTCACTTTGAATAATGATCGGGTACAACAGCCCAGCACTCAGAAAAGCTGGATCGTTCCAAGCGAATTGACGGCAGAAGGAGACGAGGCACTCGCGCTGAGCGTATTGTCCAACGTCCTGGGAGGAGGCGCAACAAGCCGTCTCTACAAGAAGCTGGTTGTGGAAGAACAGATCGCGACTTCGGCCGGTGCCTGGTATTCAGGCACCGACCGCGATGATACCAGATTTGTTGTCTATGCTTCACCACGCGGCGAAACCACCCTTGAACAGCTTCAAGAGGCCTTACAGGTCGAGATCAACAAGATCGCGGAAAACGGTATCGAGGAAAAAGAGTTGGATCGCGCCAAACGGAATGTTCTGGCAGAAGTGATTTATGCTCAGGACAGCCAAAGCTATCTGGCCCGCACATTCGGTTCTGCTCTGGCGACCGGGGCAACCATCGAAGATGTCCAGACATGGCCTGCGAGAATGCAAAAAGTAACCCGCGATGATGTCAAAGCCGCCGCTGCCAAGTATATCACCGGACAGGGCGCTGTTGTTGGCAATCTGGTGGGAACAAAGTCAACACCAGAGAAAAAATCCTGAAAAACGGTTGGAGGTTAAAAATGTCATCTGCAAAATCAATCCAGCCGACACGCCTGTTGGCTCATCTGCTTCTCATCACCGCTTTATTTTTCGCTCTCACAGTGTCAGCGGTCCGGGCGACGGAAATACAGAAAATCACAAGTCCCGGCGGTATTAAGGCGTGGCTCGTGGAGGAACATGGTGTTCCGCTGATTTCGATGCGATTTGCTTTCAAGGGCAGCGGGTCTGCACAGGACATTGAAGGCAAAGAAGGTCTGGCCAATTTGATGTCCGGCCTGTTAGATGAGGGCGCCGGAGAGCTGACCTCTCAAGCCTTTCAGGAAAAGCTTGAAGATCTTTCCATCACGATCAAGTTTGACGCCGGACGGGATTCTTTCGGCGGAACACTGAATACGCTGACCATGAACCGCGACGAGGCTTTCGATCTTCTCGCACTTGCTGTCAACGAACCACGGTTCGATGAAAAGCCCGTAGACCGGATCCGAACACAAATCATTACAAGCATCAAACGCTCCGAAAAAGATCCCAACACTGTTGCAGGAAGAGCCTTTTCCCGCGTGCTGTTTGCAGGACATCCATACGAGCGGCCCAACAATGGTTCCAAGGAATCACTTGAAGCGATCACAAGAGATGACCTCATCGCATTTCATGGCCGTGCCCTTGCCCGCGACAACCTTAATATCGGCGTTGTCGGTGATATCACTGCTGAGGAGCTGGGCATCTATCTCGATAAAGTCTTTCTGAACTTGCCTGAAAAAGCGGAACTGAGTGAAGTTGCCGAAATCGAACCGCCGGTGGGCGTGAGTGAGGCAATTGATCTGGATGTGCCTCAGACAGTTATCCGATTTGCATTGCCCGGGTTAAAGCGGCACGATCCGGACTTTTTCCCGGCATTTGTCATGGCCCACATTCTTGGTGGTGGCACATTCTCATCGTGGCTTTATGAGGAAGTGCGCGAGAAACGAGGATTGGCATATGGCATTTCTGCGGATCTCAGCCTTTACGAACACGCCGGGCTTCTTGCCGGAGGCACAGCTACCCGAACGGAAAACACCGAGCAAACCGTAGAGATCATAAAGCAGCAACTCCAACGCATGGCGACAGAGGGACCCACGCAGGCGGAGCTTGACGCAGCTCAGAAATATCTCACCGGGTCTTATGCGTTGCGTTTTGACACCTCAGGAAAGATTGCCGGTCAGCTTCTGGGCATTCAGCTGAATGATCTGGGCAGCGATTATATCGACACCAGAAACGACAAGGTCAGGAACGTCACTCTGGAAGACGTAAAACGCGTCGCAAAGCGACTCCTGACGGACAAAGAGCCTAGTTTCATTACGGTGGGTAGAGTGAATAGCTGACCAAAAAGGCATCACTATCGCCCGACGAAGGGACGCTTGAGTCTCAAAAATTCAGCCACGCGATGTGACAGTCGGCGTGGCTGATTTCCAATATATCCTAATTAATTCAGCTGAGAATTACAGGCCCGATACGCGTCGACCACCAGCAGAACCCTTTTGCGCCAGTTGGCTGCGCAGATTGGATCTTGCTCCGCTGCTCGCCGGTTGCGCGGGACGCTCCTGGGTGTCCGCGGTTCCCTGGAGCACCTCCGCACGCACCGGACGCGGGGGAGAAAACAGAAATCCCTGCCCATATGAAACATCGAAGTCCAGCAAATCGATAACCTGCCCTTCCGCCTCGATGTGATCGACGATCAATTCGATACCGTAACGGGCCATGAGGGGTGCCAGATCCTCGATTCTGATATCCCCGTAATTCGCATTGGCACGGCCCAGCATTCTATCCGCCGAAATCTTGGCAAACTGGAACCCCCGGTCAGCAAGCGTTTTGAAATCCATCTTCAAATCACTGACCTGATCGACAGAAAACCTGAACCCGTTCTCCTGCAATGAAGCCAAGCACTCAAGCTCGACAGGCCCCATTGCCCGGACATTTTCCTGCGTAAACTCGAATATCAGAAGATCCCGCAAACCTTCATTGGCTTTTATGAACTCCAGAAAACTGGCAAAAAACTTTTCGTTCAGCAAAGTGGTCGGAGAAATATTACAAAACAGTGCCATTTCTCGATTGCGCGATTTCAGCCGGCGCAAAATCTGCACGGCCCTGAACAGCAGCAGATTGTCGATATCCGGCATGATTCCCGTCGCTTCGGCAATGTGCAGATAATCGCTTGGCAGCAAGACCGAGCCGTCTTTGTCTCTCAAACGGGTCAGTGTTTCATAGTAGGTAACGCGACGCTGAGGCAAAGCCATGATCGGTTGCAGGTAGAGATCAACGCGGTTTGCTTTGACGGCGTCGCGGATCCTCTCAACCGGGAGAGACTCCTGCGTCGGTTCAACATACGGCGCCGCCCTTGCGACTTCCACCTCAGGCGCATCGACCTGCATGGCTACGTTGTCCGGTGTTGCCGTTTCTGCCGTATAGGCAATCTGCCTTTGAGGTACGGCCTCATCAACTGCCGTTGGCTGCACTTCCTGGCCAATTTGTCTGAACTGATCGGGGCTCGGCAGTTCCTCAACCTTTGTTTCAACATTGGCGACGATCTCGGCAAGCTGCGTCACCAGTGATCCGAGAATTTCCACTTCCGCAAAAACCGGTTCAATTTCCTGACGCGTTCGGTGGGGCAGATTGTTCTCAAATCCGGTTACCCGCCCCTCCATGCTGCGCATATCGTCGTTTAAATCTAGAATTTGATCCGTCAGAAGTTCGACCTGCTTCTCCGTTTCTGATCTTTCCCGGGAGCGCGAGATCTGCATGTTGAGCAAAAACAAGGCGACCACTATCGCCAAAAATGCAACGACAGCTTCACTGATCGGCCGATCAAACTGAAAATGGAGCACCGCTCCGATCGATCCAGCAATTACGATCAGGCAAAGTCCAAGAAATAAGTGTGCTAAACGCGCCATCTGGTTTTCAGTCGAATCGTCCAAAAATTGCCACAAACTGATACTTAACAAAAAATTAACGGCTTATGGCCCCGACGTTTCACCTTTCCGCAGAAATCTGATGCATTTGTGGAAGATTCACGTCAATTCAGCAGCAATCCCCCAGCTTGTATTTATTTTCCAATGAATCTCTCGGTTCCGGATTTTTTTCTGCCATCGCAAGCCTCGGCCAGCTCACTCGGTAAAAAATCGACTCGCAGCTGCACGTGAGGGGCAGATACGCATCTCAGGAAAAACGAAGTCCTCCGATGCAAACCATTTGTTTACCCTGTTCGGCGAAACTCTAGGCCATCGAAACCGGTTCTCAAAAAAACCGAATAATCAACCAGGGTGTCATTATCGCATGGGTTCAGAACGAGACCTGATAGGGTCCGAACGCTTCTGTATTCTCGACCGCGATCCAGCAGCGCGGCGGCAGCTCTCAACCAAGCTGATCGCCCTTGGTGCTGGAAGTGACCGTATTTTCGAAGTGCCGGGATGGGGTGAAGCCGTCAACTGCCTGACGGACGAAACAATTGATGTTCTGTTTGCCGACATGGACACGACAGACGGGACCCTTGGTCTGGCAGACCTTGCTCAAACAGCACCTCAAACAAGTATTCTCGCCACCAGCGGCAGTGCATCGGTTACCATGGCAGTGGATGCTGTCAGTGCAGGAGCACGCGATCTCCTGATCAAACCCATTGCCGAGGGAAGGCTGGCTGATCGGCTGAAAATTGCGTTGCCGGGAACGGACAAGGTAGCGACAACGCAATTCGGTAGAATCCGTTCCGTCTCTGGTCGTCCCGCCTCCTCCAGCTGTAAGTCCACAGCAAACGATACGGCAGTCACCATTGCCGATACCGCCTCAGCAGACCGGGCTGACTTTGAACGTTTCATCGGCCGCTCCGAGGCAATGCAAACCGTTTATAAGCAGATCGAAAAGATCGCCGGCTCCAACGCACCGGCCTTCATTACCGGAGAATCCGGAACCGGCAAGGAGCTCTGCGCGGATGCACTGCATCAACGCTCTGCACGCTCAGGACATCCCTTTATTGCAATCAATTGCAGCGCAATACCAAAAGATCTCATGGAGAGTGAGATCTTCGGGCATATCCGCGGATCATTCACCGGCGCGGTTGAAAATCGTGCAGGTGCTGCCGAACTGGCGGATGGCGGCACCCTGTTTCTTGACGAAATCGGAGAAATGGACCTCGCGTTACAAGCCAAGTTGCTGCGTTTTATCCAGACAGGCGCGGTGCAACGGGTCGGAGATGCCAGAACGAGGCAGGTCGATGTGCGCATAATCTGTGCGACCCATCGAGATCCGCTGACAGACATTCAGGCTGGCCGATTCCGCGAGGACCTGTTTTATCGTCTGCATGTGCTTCCCATTCATCTGCCGCCGCTGCGGTCCCGGCGAGCAGACATTTTGAACCTTGCTAACAATTTTTTGGCAACACACGCCAAAGAGGAAGGATGTGGTTTTTCAGCGTTCTCTCCCGAGGCAGAAGAGGCTCTGCTATCAGGCGACTGGCCCGGAAATGTGCGCCAACTTGAAAATACCATCCGACAGATTACCGTGATGAATGAGGGGACGCGGGTCGAAGTCTCGATGCTGCCTCCAACGATGAAGAGAACGCAGACGCATTCGGCGACTGCGCGCGTGTACGAGACACGCACACCTCTTCAAGATCACGACAGCATCGAACCTCTCTGGTTACAGGAGCGGAGAATAATCGAAGCCACGCTGAGCCGGTTTCAGGACAACATCGCCCTGGCCGCCGCCGCTCTGGAAATCAGTCCCTCAACAATTTACCGCAAACGTCAATCCTGGGAAGCCAAACTCAAAAACGGCCACCGCCACATGGCGAACTGACGCGGCGATACCTGTCGATCGCGCATCGGATATGATGCTCGTGCAATCCAAATCGGTGACATTTAAGCACTATTTCCACATATTGCGACCGGCGCATACACCCGACCCCGGATGCGCCCCTGTATCCTATTGTGTCTTTGTAACCGGCAAGATATATGCTGCAAACAACAACAAGAATTTATGCGGCATATGGGAACTAAAGGCGTGTCAATTGAATCGAGGGCAAGAATAGCAAGTGGTTTTTTATTTGCCATTATGCTGTCATCTCTTGTGATTTCGAGCGCGTACGGCGCAACGACTGCACCGGACGCGCAATCGCCGCTTGAACAAGCGCAGCGCGCATATGCCGATGCATGGCGTGCAGCTCCACTTTCTGTGTCGACAGCTACTTTTGCAACTGAACCGGCCGCCGGCTATGGCCAGTACACACCTCGAAACAGTTCGGTCTTTGCCCTCAACGAACCGCTGGTCGTTTATCTGGAACCGACCGGATTTGGCTATGGACTCGACGGAGATGAATACCAGATTGCCCTTGATGCCAGCATGGAATTGCACACATTGGACGGCAAGGTGCTTACAAGCACGGCCTCTCCTCAGCGTGTCGGACTGAAAAGTCGCGATAAAAACAGAGAATTCAAAGCCTCTCTGGTGTATCGCTTCAACGGCCTGGCGACCGGCGATTATCTACTGCGCATCATTCTCAAAGACATCAATTCAGAGAAAACGGCAATTGTGGACCTCCCATTTTCCATTGAAGAACAGTCGGAACCTGCCAGATAAGGCAGCCGCAAGGTTCTGGATATTCTTCGTATTTTCAAGACGTAGATGTGATCTTACTCTTTGCGTATCGATCTGATTTGTGCGCATTTATCCAAGCTTCATTCATTTTACCACCCGATTTGCGCGCATAAAAAATATGGCTCCAAGATAATGCATGTCCCGCCTCAGATGCTGATGATATTGGCTATTGCGCTGCTGACGGGCATGGACTCGATGGCGAAACACCTGATGGCCACCTATCCGGTCTGGCAGGTCATATTTGCTCGCTATATCGTTGCTCTTGTGGTTCTGGCGCCTTTTGCGCTGAGGCTGCTGCCGGTCAGGATCGACAGGTACGGTCTCTTCATGAACTTCCTGCGTGGCGGGGTGATGGTTGCAACCATATATTGCTTCTTCAAGGCCCTCGCCTTGCTGCCTCAGGTTGTCGCTACATCGGTTTTCTTTACGACTCCACTGTTTCTTACAATCATCGCGTGGGCAGTATTAAAAGAACCACTGACAAGAAGAATTGGCTTCGCTGTCCTTACAGGTTTTCTGGGCGTACTGATCATATTGTTCGGTAAGCTGGACCATGGAGTTTCGGTTTCAGATCAAACGCATCTGTTTGCCGGACTGGCATACGGTCTTGCCGCCGCCTTTGGTTACGCGGTTGCGATGGTCATGGTCCGGACACGCTCCGGTCAGGAACCGCCAATGATCATGACAATGCTGCAGACCATTGCAGCGGCGGTTATCTGTAGCCTGCCTGCGGCAAGCAATTGGGTGCCGATTCCAACATCAATGCTGCCCCACTTCCTGACAATCGGGCTCCTGGGCGCAGCTGGAATGATATGCCTTGTCACGGCCTTCTCCAGTGCCCATGCGGCAAAGCTCGGTATCTTTGAATACACGGCTTTTCTCTGGGCAAGTTTCTACGGATACGTCTTCTTTTCCGAGTTACCGCACTGGACCACGGGCGTCGGTGCAGTGGCGATTATTTTCGCCTGTTATTATGCATCGGAGAAATCGCCCAAGGCTACCTCAGAAAACGCTGTATCCGAGACTTCTTGAGCCGAGATACGCCATCGGGCAGAAACTCGTTTCAGGTGGATTGGCGAGGGTTTTCGAGGTCAAGCATATGGTCAAACAAACCCTCAGTCACGCATTCCGGCAACTGTTCGACCGGTACGATACTGGTGCCGGTAAGCTCCCGCTCATAGAGTTTTTGTATGTCGCTATAGTCCACTGTGCGACCATGGACCACTGAGTCAAGCTTGGATTCAAAAGCTTCAAGGCCGCCCATCGATGAAAAGTGCCAACCGCCATTTGGGACAATGTCAACGGGTCGGCTGATACCCGAAAGATTGTGATTTCGAATGCGCAATGCCGCCTGCTTGAGTGCGGCCGGTATGTACGCTTTCTTGGTCATCCGCGCCTTGGTTCGTCTTAATTGTTGCGGTGTGGTCAGGTACTTCTTTTCGATCATCCGCGAACCAAGCAACCAGTTTTTGTTCGGGACAATCCTGTTCAGCATGTGCTTATGCAAACTTTGTTCGAACACCAGCAACCGATCTTTGTAGGCCGTGTCGCCAAGAACCCGCTCCAGCACCGGAGCGCGAATAATTTCGTCAACGTCTGAAAGCAGGATCAAATCATCCGGTTTGCACCCATCAAGTGCCCGGGCAATACAATTGCGCTGATAATTTTCGCGCTCCCAACCCTTCCGCTGTTTGTAAAGTCCCAGTGCCGGGGGCAGCTCATCCGGGAACTCAATCTGCAGATCCACAATTTTATCAGACCAGGCAGAAAAACGATCCCGGTTTTGCGCAAAATAATAAGGTTTGGCATCCCCGCGCTGTGTTTTGTTTGCTTCAACAAGAACGAAGTGGTCTACATATTTCGACATCTCACGTAGGCGGATCTCCAAAATGTCGAATTCTTTATGAAATACAAAGCAATCATAAAGCTTCATTTGAACCACCTAAACGTTTTTCCAGATTTTGAATTTTGCACGCAGAATTTTTTCTTCCACGCTTCTGGTCATCTCAAGCAATCGTCGGCGCTTTAGTGTTTGTGCCGAGTATCGTCCGCTGAGAAAGACATCTTCAAATCGTGCCATTACCGGTGCCGGCTTGTAGGCCTCCATCGCGGTTCGAGCAAGGTCTGAATCGATGTCAGAGAGCTCGTAGTCGGTCAGAAGCCGAACGAGATCTTTCTTTGTGCGGTAATTCCATTCGGCTCGCGGACTTAAATGCAGATGGTTCCGATCCATGCCCCCTGCCCAGCTGAAGACCGGCTTGCCGAGGGTCATGAATTCTGCGTTTGCCAATCCGAAACTCTCTCCAATTTTCTTGGCGTTAAGTCCGACATCGCAAGCGGCAATGAAATCGACTTTTTTCTCCGGCTGAACAATTGGAGGCAGAAAAAGGGCGCGCGGATGGTCAACGAATTTCTCAGTGTTTACGAAAACGAAATGGATGTTCGATCGGGCGCTGAGCGCTTCAATGACCGCCAATTGTGCGAACGGGACATTGAATTGATCAAAGCCTCCATATCTCCCGACGACAAATGCATCTTTTGGAAGTGATAATTCCGCCCGCAAATCATCGGAGGGAGCAGGCAGATCGACGATGTGCGGGACCGCCGGTGCGGCGTCCGCGCTCATCCAATGGGCAAGCCAATCCGAAACGTAAGCGTACACATCGCCGTGGGGTTCGAAATGCCGAAAAACAGCATGTACACCGGAGCGCTCCGCAGCGATTGAAAGCGGGCGTTGCCTTCCATCCCGGATGTAATAGCAAAAATCCAGCTGATAAGGTTCCGTCGTGCGCCGATGATCGGTGCTGCCGGTTAACGAAATCAAATTCAAATGAGAACGGAATTTGTCAACAACGGCGGGATCGCTCGCGACCTCATCATAAAAGATGAAACATTCATGACCCAAAATCGATTGTGCTGCATTTGCATAATCATGAAGCGCAACGCTCATGCCGCGTTCATTGATCGCCCCTGCCTGAAATCCGATCCGCATATTGTCCCATTTATGCACTCATTCCGAGCCGGTGGCATAGCGGAGAAACACCGTCAGGTCTACCACCGTAATCCACGCGCCAGCGTTCCAATCGGACCGGCAATTCGACCCTGGTTCGGTAAGTTATCGATTCGCTGGAGAGGGCTGCATAAACTCTATTTTGTGGAACCAGGCCAAATGTCCAGAATTTTTATCCGAAAACATTGACATTGCGGGCTCGTGATCTTAAATCCCCTTCGTCTGTTGGCACTCGCTACACTGGAGTGCTAACAGAGCTGCGAAGCGAACGCTCGCTTTCGTTTCATTCCAATTAGCTCTATCGCGCCGCCGACTTGAGGGGCGCAATCTGTAGAGGAAGAGTACTATGGCATTTCGTCCGTTGCACGATCGTGTCGTTGTCCGTCGCGTTGACTCAGAAGAGAAGACCGCCGGCGGCATCATCATCCCCGATACCGCTAAAGAAAAGCCGCAGGAAGGCGAAGTCGTTGCCGTTGGCCCAGGTGCCCGTGACGACGCCGGCAAGCTGGTTGCACTTGATCTTAAAGAAGGCGATCGCATCCTGTTCGGCAAATGGTCCGGCACCGAAGTCAAGCTCGATGGGCAAGACGTGCTGATCATGAAAGAATCCGATGTCATGGGCGTTATCGCCTAACACGGGTTCAACCGTTTTTCACGCGCAGGGTAAATTTTCATTTTGGAATCCAGTGCAGACGGCTTTCAACAACATGAAGCTTACTGCCTGAAATCCAAAAGTGAGCCCCGCGCTGCACATCCTTTCACAGGATGCTGATACCTTAGGAGTTTAAACACCATGGCTGCTAAAGACGTAAAATTTTCGTCCGACGCCCGCGAGAAAATGCTTAAGGGCGTTGATGTTCTTGCAAACGCCGTAAAAGTAACGCTTGGCCCCAAAGGCCGTAACGTTGTTATCGACAAAGCTTTCGGTGCACCGCGCATCACAAAAGATGGCGTAACCGTTGCAAAAGAAATCGAACTTGATGACAAGTTCGAAAACATGGGCGCACAGATGGTGCGTGAAGTTGCTTCCAAAACCAACGATATTGCTGGTGATGGAACGACCACTGCAACCGTTCTTGCTCAGTCCATCGTTAAAGAAGGCGCAAAATACGTTGCTGCCGGCATGAACCCAATGGACCTGAAACGCGGTGTGGATCTTGCTACGGCTGCTGTCGTTGCAGATCTGGAGCGCCAGTCCAAGAAAATTTCTTCTTCTGAAGAAGTTGCTCAGGTTGGCACTATCTCCGCTAACGGCGACAAGCAGATCGGCGACGATATTGCTGAAGCAATGCAGCGCGTCGGCAACGAAGGCGTTATTACTGTCGAAGAAGCAAAATCGCTTGAATCCGACCTCGAAGTCGTTGAAGGCATGCAGTTCGACCGCGGCTACCTTTCTCCATACTTCGTCACCAATGCTGAAAAAATGCAGGCTGAACTGGAAAAGCCCTACATTCTTCTGCACGAGAAGAAACTTTCCAATCTGCAGGCAATGTTGCCAATTCTGGAATCTGTTGTTCAGTCCTCTCGTCCTCTCATCATCATTGCTGAAGATGTTGAAGGCGAAGCGCTGGCGACTCTGGTTGTCAACAAGCTGCGTGGCGGCCTGAAGATTGCTGCCGTCAAAGCACCTGGTTTCGGCGACCGTCGTAAAGCTATGCTGGAAGACATTGCCATCCTGACCGGTGGTACAGTTATTTCCGACGATCTTGGCATTAAGCTGGAAAACGTCACACTGGATATGCTCGGCACTGCCGAGAAAGTCGAGATCACCAAAGAAAACACCACGATCATCGATGGTGCCGGTGCTAAAGAAGACATCCAGGGCCGTGTTTCACAGATCAAAGCTCAGATCGAAGACACGACATCTGACTACGATCGCGAAAAACTTCAGGAGCGTCTTGCTAAACTCGCAGGCGGTGTTGCCGTTCTACGTGTTGGCGGTGCAACGGAAGTTGAAGTGAAAGAAAAGAAAGACCGCGTTGACGATGCACTGAACGCTACCCGCGCTGCAGTTGAAGAAGGTATCGTAACGGGCGGTGGTACTGCGCTTCTCCGTGCCAAAAAAGCCGTCGAAGCTGTCACTTCCGACAATGCTGACATCTCTGCCGGTATCAAGATCGTGCTGCGCGCGCTGGAAGCACCTATTCGTCAGATCGTTGAAAACTCTGGTGTCGAAGGTTCCATCGTTGTTGGCAAGCTTGTTGAGAGCGACGACAAAATCGGCTTTGATGCCCAGACAGAACAGTATGTCGACATGGTCGATGCGGGCATCATCGATCCAACTAAAGTTGTTCGTACAGCAATCCAGGACGCATCTTCCGTCGCTGGTCTGCTGATCACAACTGAAGCGATGGTTGCTGAACTTCCCAAGGCTGATGCCGGTGCTCCTGCAATGCCAGGTGGCGGCGGCATGGGCGGCATGGGCGGCATGGACTTCTAATCAGTCCAACGCACCATTTTGCTTCGTGCATACAGTTAAGGGCGACCCCAGCGGTCGCCCTTTTCTATTAGAGCAATTCTCGCGATTCTTGGATCGCGTAAAATGCGCCAGGCCTTTGTTGTAACGCGTATCCTTGTCGCCAATGTGCTTCAGCCTTTCCAGAATACGCTATAGTTTGAGGCCTTGACGAAGTCCCAAGACCACCGACGGCACAAGGTTGCACTGATCTAATTTATTCATATCAATATTGAAGTACGCCAAATCATGGAAAACTCAATCGAAGCCCGACTGGATCGGCTGGAAATCGACCTGGCTCACGCCAACGTCACAATTGACGAGCTCAACGAGGTCGTGACCGATCAGGCGGGATTAATTGATCGGCTGAAGCGAAAAATGAAATCAGTTGAAGACCAACTGGGAGCGCTGGAAGATCGCGTTACGGATCCTGACAGAATTGAAAAGCCGCCACATTACTGACGTTTCCCGGGGTTGAGGACACTGCAGGTCAAGAGGATCCTTTAACGTCACTCAGACACATAAAATTACCATGCTCGCGCGTAGCTCCGGTCATTGTGAAGTGATCTGATTGGCTAGTGAGCACAGTACACCCTAAATTCGGATCATTCGAAACAAGGGTCATACGCCAATGCAATCCTCATCGTACAAACCTCTTCCTGCTGTCAAACAATGGTTGGTCGGCGCAATAGGTCGACCACAAGCGTTTGCCTTGATGGGCGCACTTGCTCTGGGCACTGCGTTCCACAGTCCTGCGCTCGCCGCATCCGAGACTGCGATATTCGCCGGAGGCTGTTTCTGGTGCGTAGAATCTGATTTTGAAAAGGTTAAGGGCGTCACATCCGCCGTATCGGGCTATACAGGCGGCCACACAAAAGACGTGACATACAAAAAAGTTACAGCAGGTGGTACAGGCCATCGCGAAGCGGTGAAAATTACCTTCGATCCCGATGTCGTCTCATACGGTACACTTGTCGATATTTTCTGGCGCAGCGTAAATCCGACCGATGCCGGCGGTCAGTTTTGCGATCGGGGGGAAAGCTATTCAACAGCGATCTACACCACGAGTAAAAAACAAACGAATATTGCTCAGCAATCGAAGGAACGCATTGATGCCAGTGGCATTCTGAAGCAACCAATCGTGACGCCGATCAAGACTGCCGGAGCATTTTACAACGCAGAAGATTACCATCAGGATTATCACAACAAGAGCCCGCTAAAGTACAAATTCTACCGCTATCGGTGCGGACGCGATCAGGAAGTGCGCGCGCTGTGGGGGAATGAAGCTCATGCCGGTATTCCAACAAACTAGCATCGATTGTCTGGCGTGAAAAAACGCGAGCGATACGGTATCGCCTGGACACGAATAAAAGCAGAGCGCAAAATAAAACCCAGAGTTTAATGAATTGCGCTTTGCATATTACTGATATGCAAAGATCATTGACAATAATGTCATTTATTGAGTGCCGGCACTTTTCAACAGTCACGCAAAAAAAATAAATCACTCGCTTTTTCTGAAGTCGATTACTCCATTACCGCATTCAATTAATAGACCTTTTACTATTCCCTTACTGAAAAATATCGAATTTTTCGCTCGAACATCTTTTTGACGCCTGTTTCTTTCGGGCACCCCTAATCGTACAGTTGCCTTACGGGAATCCCGAAAAGGGAGATATCGGGCAATGGAACAGGCGGTAAAATCCAAGACTTTTGATTTGGTGATGATCAAGCCGACGCATTACGATGACGACGGTTATCCTATACAGTGGCTGCGATCAGCGATCCCCTCCAACACGCTAGCCTGTTTGAACGGCCTGGCCGTCGATAGCAAGAAACGCGCTGTACTGGGTCCCGATGTCGAAATCCGATTGCACACATTCGATGAAACCAACAAGTCGGTTCGCCCAGACCGCATTATTCGTTCGATTGCACGGGATGATGGCAAAGCACTGATTGCACTGGTCGGCGTTCAGTCAAACCAGTTTCCCCGCGCGGTCGATCTGGCGCGGAAATTTCGCAAAGCAGGTCTTCCAGTCGCCATTGGCGGGTTCCATGTGTCGGGCTGCCTGTCCATGTTACCCGGATTACCGGGTGAACTTGTTCAGGCCCAAGAAGAAGGAATTACGCTTTTTGCAGGTGAAGCAGAGGACAACCGGCTCGATCAGTTTCTTCAGGATGCTTTTCGCAACGAATTGAAGCCGCTTTACAACTTCATGAACGATCTGCCTGGCCTGCAGGGTGAACCGACCCCGATTTTGCCGCCAAAACACATCCAGTTCACCGCTGGCTCTCATTCCAGTTTCGACCTTGGACGTGGTTGTCCCTACCAGTGTTCCTTCTGCACGATCATTAATGTGCAAGGGCGTAAAAGCCGGTTCCGCAATGCCGATGACCTGGAAAAAATAATCCGGGAAAATCACGAACAAGGCATCGACCGGTTTTTCATCACCGATGACAATTTTGCGCGCAATCGCGATTGGGAGTCTTTTTTTGATCGCCTGATCGAACTAAGAGAAATTCATTTACTCGATATCAAGTTCGTCATTCAGGTCGATACATTATGCCACCGCATCAAGAACTTTGTTGAAAAAGCAACACGTGCAGGCGTCAATCGCGTTTTCATCGGCCTTGAGAACATCAATCCCGAAAACCTGCTTGCTGCCAAGAAACGCCAGAACAAAATCACCGAATATCGCGCCATGATCCAGAAATGGCGCGATCACGGCGCGACGACCTATGCGGGATACATTATCGGGTTTCCCGGTGACACGAAGGAATCGGTCCTGCGCGATATTGAGATAATCAAACGGGAATTACCGCTCGACCTGCTGGAGTTTTTTTACTTAACACCCCTGCCCGGTTCCGAAGATCACCTCAATCTTTTCAAAGCCGGTGCGTGGATGGATGAGGATCTCAACAAATATGACCTCAATCACCGGGTCAGCCATCATCCGAAGATGTCTGACCAGGAGTGGGAAGAAACCTACCGGGAAGCCTGGCGTACCTATTACAGCCCCGATCACGTAAAGACGGTACTCAAACGGGCGGCTGCCCACAAACGCGGCCGACCGGGAAACAAACTGTTCCTGATGATGTGGTTCTATCTGATGGTGGCCTACGAGGGGGTACACCCGTTGGAGGGTGGTTACTTCCGTCGCAAGGTTCGTCGCGACCGTCGCGCGGGACTACCGATTGAAAGTCCCATAACCTTCTATCCCAAATATTTTGCCAGCATCATCATGCGCCACATCCATTACGGTATCACCCTGGCGCGCTATTATCGCATTTATCGACAAGTCAAAAGGGCGTCCGATCGCTTCGACTACACAGATGTGGCCACAACGCCGGCAGAGGCGGATGAAACCGCTTCCCTGGATATGTTTCAGCAGACAGCGGGCGGAACACAAGCGGTTTCACATCTCCAGAAAATGGAGAAACTCAAAACAGCTGCCCGCGCTGTGGGGTAGCTCTGTTCCGCTGGACTTCCCTGCTCTGATTGCCTGATTGTTGCCATCCGGCCCACCTATAAACCACTGATTGCTGCCCGCCGCTTGGGCAACTAGAGCAATTCTCGCGACCTCTGGATCGCGTGAAATGCTCCAAGCCTTTGTTTTAACGCAAATCCTTGTCTTCATGGTGTTTCAACCTCTACGGGATGCGCTTTAGGTGATTTTGAATGGGTTCTATAACCGTCCGTGCAATGGAGCCGGATGACTGGGATGCTATTGCAGCCATTATGGGTCAGGATAAGGTGATTTCAGGCACCTTGCGCCTACCATTTCAGTCCCGAACAAGCCTGCATAAGCTTCTTGAGCGCCGGCAAAACCGAGGGATCAACATCGTCGCCTGTCGTGACGACACAGTTCTCGGTGTTGCAACGATGTGGCGTCTGGAAGGCCGCATGAACCATACAGGACAGCTCATCCTCACCGTTGATGAAAACCATCATCGACAGGGGGTAGGCAACACGTTGATGGCAGGCCTTGTTCAAACTGCCGATAAATGGTGGGCACTCCGCCGACTCGAATTGACGGTCAATGTCGACAATGTGGCAGCTATCGCTCTCTATGAAAAATTTGGTTTCACAATCGAGGGCACAGCTCGGGACTCCGTTTTTCGTGATGGACACTATGTCGATTGTCACTGGATGGCTCGAATAAACCACCCCACCCCCTAAGCCATACGCACGTGGTCAACTCAGGACCTCAGTCAAAGACATGCCCATGGTCATAGCGTTCATCCTGACCGGCTGCTTCAGTCAGTGCGGCAACATTGGTCTTGGTGAAGAAACCATCAAATTGCTTGCAACGCTCAATATATTCGGTGATGAGCAACGTATGTTTGGAGTGCTTGGAAAAAATCTGCTTCAAATCGGGTGAATCTTTGCACTCGCCAACCAC
The DNA here is from genome assembly GCA_039976075.1 of Stappiaceae bacterium. Lineage (GTDB taxonomy): Bacteria > Pseudomonadota > Alphaproteobacteria > Rhizobiales > Stappiaceae > JBDWFY01. The sequence goes on along the minus strand of JBDWFY010000009.1, from coordinate 129,588 downwards.
ATGGGCAAGAAACGGCACACCCTGTTGCTGCAGAATACCAACCACATAATCCACGTTCTTCTGACCGGTGGGATGGTCGCCGTCTTCGACCTCAATCGCCATATGATGCAGGCGGCGACCGTAATTACGCACAAAGTCTTCGGTCGGCATCGGCAATTTCTCGAAAGAATTGACAAATGATGGCGTGTTGTTGGCAGTAAACACTTTTGCGGGAGAAGCTTTGTCATCCTTCACCTGAGGGCAGCGGGTAACATTTGTCGAGGAATTCATATCGGCAATGTTGTAGGCACCCCAGAAGTAATAGGGCACCATGGTGAGAAATTCGAGGATGGCATCTTCCCGCTCGCCGGACAGAATACGCGTCGCCATATGGTCAAGCCCGAGTAAGAGCGTATCAAGCCCCTGCTGGCCGGAGAACGTGTCGGCATCTGCAAGCTGTTTCTTTTCATCATCCAATAGTTCAAACCGGCTGCCCAGTTGCCAGGACTCCGGATCCTGGAAATCATGCGTACTGTATCCAACGCGATTACCCGTAAAGTCGGAAACCGTAGAGAATAAAAAGCCCTCAGCCGAATAGAGCGGATTGACTGTATCTCCGGCATATTCGAACCGGATGTTCTGAACTTCAAGCGTCTTCTGAAGCGCGTCCAGATCATGACATGCATAAATCTCGCCGATATAGCGCGTGTTAGGTTTTGCGCGGGACAGAGGATAAAGGGCATTGAGACGGCGGATATAATCTTCGTAGGAAGGAGCCAATGGTTCCAGAACGATGAGTGCGGGATAATCCCTTTTGTTCAACATGATATGCTGTCTATGAGTACGCCCCAGATAGCTGGAATGATAGCGATAGGGCGACATGCGATGAAATTCCGCCATGGTCGGCACACCGTCGCCGCTCTCAACCTGAACCAGAACGGCCTGCATTGTGCCAACCAGTTCTTCCGTACCGCATTGTTGCCGACGCTGATAAATCTTACCCAGATATTCTTCGAAAAATTCGGAATTTTTCTTGTCGCCACGCGGTTCATATTCGGAATAATCGAAAGCCATTTTGAGCAATCCTCACTGACGCACTATCAATGTGAAAACACTACAACGATCACTGGTGGAAAGAAGCATTATTTTGATCCACCAACGTGAGACTGAGAGCAAACGCTGAGAGATATCCCGTGCAATCAAGGGATTTTACGAGCAACAGCCGCAGCTTCGAGAAAACGATCGGGTGATAATTCGCGACCTATCTCTCTTGAGTTTCTTATTGAATTCAGCGATTACCAGCACGGTCGGGAATAATGACAACGAGGATCTTCAGCCATGAACCGCTCTGAATTCGACGCTTTTTGCGCGACGCTTAAAGCCGTCACCAATGTTGAGCAGTGGGGAAATGCGTCAGTCTGGAAAGTTGGCGGCAAGATCTTTGCCATTTGCTCCCATTGGGGACCCGGAGAGCATGACAAGATCAGCTTCAAATGCAGTGATCTGTCTTATGTCATGTTATGCGAACAGCCAGGTATCATTCCCGCACCCTATCTGGCTCGAGCCAAATGGGTTCAGGTAGAATCCCCTGAAGGGCTCCAGGATGACGAAGTACGCACCTATATTGAGGGAGCTCATGCATTAATCGTTAAAAAGCTGACGAAATCACTGAGACGTGAGCTGGGGCTCGACAGTGCTTAGCGCACACGCGCCCACATATAAAAGTTGACCAGCCCCTTCGCCCGTGACATACCCGACGCCTCATCAAGAGAAGGGCTGGCGCCCTCACCAACCTGCCATCCGCGGCAAGGTGGTTTTCCGAATTCGGGATGTGGTCGAAGGCCCCAAAGGCCTTGGCAACCGAGCGGTTAAATGTGAATGCCAGTCCTCCTCGGCCGAAATGCTGACGGAGGATTTTTTATGTCAAGACAAGCTTTGCGCCCGCAGGCGCAACGTGACGAAGAGACTATTGAACGAACGCCACAACGGCCCAATGTCCAACAGCGGATAATCGAAGAGGTCCGTCTGCACATTGATCCCTCGGAATTTGCCGCCGATTGGGTGCAACAACGCTTTAGATGCCCAAAGGCACCGCAACACTCTGTTCAGCGAGACTATCTGCTCATTCTCGTTGGATTTCGTATCGGTGTTGCTTCCTCGTTTCTGGTCCGTCCAGTTGCCAAGCCCTCGCTTTCAACACAACAGACACGAGATCGATTCGATCGTCTTTATTGCCTGTGGCAACAGCTCGGTCTGAAGGTGATGGACGAAACGCTTCTGGCCGATGCGATTTCCCGACATCGGGAAGTCGCCTTTGTGCTTAAACGCGCCTTTCGAGATGCCATGAACGGCCATGATCACGGCAGACAGTCGGCAACGGGTTGAGATTTTTACGAGGGGACCGGCTGAGGACGACCCTCGTCATCGACCGCCACAAAAGTGAACATGGCGTCGGTGACTTTTTCCCGAGTTCCGAAACGATGGCGCAACGCCCATGCTTCTACATGGATACTCATCGACGTTTTACCGACTTTTACAATTTCGGTGTAAACACACATGACGTCGCCTACTTTTACCGGTCGAATGAAAGTCATAGCGTCGATGGCAATGGTAACAACGCGACCTTTCGCCCTTTCGCCGGCGGCAATCCCCGCTGCGATGTCCATTTGAGAGACCACCCACCCACCGAAAATATCACCGGCGGCATTGGTATCTGCCGGCATAGACATCGTTCGGGTGGTCAACTCGCCGCGCGGCGCTTCATCGCTCATGACAATTTTCCGATTCAACTCATCTCTCAGAACACCATTCTGATCATGCCTGCACAATGCAGTAAAGCGATTGTCTGCGTAATCTGGCGATAAGTGAGGAGTGAAGCAGGAAAGGAACCAGCTGGCCTGCTATGGTGCAGGCCTAATAGATAAAAGCGAGAATCGCCCAAATCCATAGAGGCATTGGTACAGCGACCCAAATGAGAAAAGCAGGCAGGATCCGTCCGCTCAATGAGGGGCTATGCATCATAATCTCCCTAAAACATCCCGAACTCGCCGGAAAATTCCGCGAGCGTTAATACGATGACTGCGGTAATGCCAGCGCAGATGGCTGTGCGTGCATGACCGACAAGACGTCGACCAATCGAATCGACAAATGCACGCGGCATCGACAGCGCTTCCCGGTACATGCTGCCCAGCAGGGTAAGAAAAAGCAAAAACCAGGCTGCGACGAATATCTCCGCGATCACAACGATTGTTGGCAACATTTCAACCTCCGACAAATCAAACTCAACAGGTAATAGAATCTGGTGCGCTTCCACTTCCGCGTAGCCATTCAGGCGGCCCATTGAAGGGCGTCGCAAACATGGCAAGCCACAGGCTCTGAGCGATCCGCTCTGCAGTTTTGATGATCAATGCTGCTGCTTCGGGTGCAAAAATCTCTTCTGCCGTTTTCCTGAAAAGCGTCAGCCAGATTTGAAAGTCATCCGATTGAACTTGTGTCAACGTGACATGAGCGGGTACCGGTTTGCCCTTATAGTGACCTGTTTTCAAAAGAACCGATGACCAGAACAGTTTCATCTTTGCAAGATGAGGCTCCCACCTGCCCTCAAGACGTGCTTCGAAAACCGATCCCAATCGCGCGTCAGCGCGGACTCGTGTGTAGAAAACGTCGACCAATCGGGAGATATCGACTTCCGTTATGGTGTGATGAACAGGATGTCGCTCAATAGGCGGTCGAACGATATTCGGTTCGGTTGGTAGTTTGTTTGTCATCGAAAATTCCAAACATTCATATTATATAGATGTTTTAATACACGCAGAGATGCGATAAAATCAATATCTAATATGAATGTTTACGAGATATGCGACAATGCGCCTCAATCAAGCAAGTGACTATGCTCTCCGAATTGTCATGCAGTGCGCCATGAACTCCGAGGCAATCATGCGGATAGACGACGTGGTGGCCGCCCAGAACCTGTCAAAGGCCCATGTAATGAAACTGGTGGCGCAGCTGGGGCGTGTCGGAATTTTGACAACTGTCAGGGGGCGTGGTGGCGGTTTCCAGCTCGGACGGGCCTCAAACCGAATATCCGTCGGCGATGTTGTACGTGCCGTGGAAGCGGATTTCAGTGTGGTTGAATGCATGAAAGACAATACAGAAATCAATTGCTGTTATTCTCCATCCTGCGCTCTGAAGCCGGTTATGGGTGCCGCCGTTGATGCGTTCATGCATGTGCTGGACGGCACTCTGATATCCGATACAGTTGGCAAAATGAGCAAACCTGTGCCGTTCCTGACTCCAGAGGAACAAACACTGCAGAAACCTCTGGCCTGACCCCTTCCCTCTCAATTCGTTTTTCTGTTATCCAACACGCTGCTAATTCAGCTGCACGCAGTTTATCAGGAAGCATTCGATGGAAGAACAGGTAGATCAGCTCGTCGCCCTTGTGGGCTCAAAAGAAGAACTTGCCAGCATGTTCACCAAGGCCACTGGTGTCGGCCTGAATGTGATTTATGCGGTCATCATTCTATTGATCGGTTGGTGGATCGCCAATTTGACCAAGCGCATGCTTCGCCGTGCGATGGACAAGACCAATCATGTTGACGACACGATTGCCGGGTTCGCTTCAAGTCTCGCCCGATATTTCGTGCTGGCAGTCGTACTGATTGCGGTCTTACAACTGTTCGGCATTGAAACCACCAGCCTTGTCGCCGTCCTGGGTGCGACCACACTTGCAATTGGCCTGGCGCTACAAGGAACACTTTCCCACGTTGCCGCCGGTGTCATGTTGCTGCTGTTCCGGCCTTTTAAGATTGGCGATTATGTCGAAATCGGTGGCCAGGCGGGAACTGTAAAAGAAATTACCCTGTTTACGACCGAGCTGGCGACGCCGGACAATGTCCAGATCATCATGCCAAATGGTGAAGCCTGGGGCTCGGCTGTCGTGAACTATTCGGCCCATTCCACCCGCCGCGTCGATATCACCATCGGGATCGGCTATGAAGACAGCATGGACAAGGCGATGGAAACTTTCAAAGCCGTGATTGCAAGCGAAGAACGGATACACAAATCGCCCGATCCATTCGTGGCCATCACCAATCTGGGCGATAGCGCAGTGGATGTCACACTTCGCGTGTGGTGCGCAGCGGGCGACTATTGGGGATTGAAGTTCGATCTCACCAAGAACCTGAAAGAAGCACTCGATGCTGAAGGTATCTCCATTCCCTACCCGCAAATGGATGTCCATCAGATTGTGGCCCAGCCCGCCGCATCCTGAGATGCGGGGCAGCCCAAACAAACTGCCCGCGATGGTGTGACACGCATTCAATGACGTTTTCTCCCGTGCGCTCCTGCATGGGAGAACTGGACCGATCATACCGTATCAACAGTATCGCCGCTGAATCAGTCTCAACTTTCGCCAGGATCCTTCAGCGACCACCGGCAACGATGTAAAATTTGCGATTTTTCTTCTTTTATTGTGACGTTCTTCACGAATACAGGCTTCCAACACCCCTCTTCAAGCAGTGATAAACATTCTGTGACGCCTGTCACTCGCATTACTGACGAGACAATTTAAATAAATCCCATCAGAGGCAATCAACCTAAGTAAAACGCCTCACATTTAGGGATCACTGTTACAATGAATAAGATTATCTCATCGACACTTGCAGTTGCTGTTATTATTACTGGAGCACTTTCTGCTTCGGCTCCTGCATCAGCCGCCGGCCAAACTGTTGAAACGGCCAATGTCGTTCTCGTAGGAGGCAAGCACCGCAAGAAACGCCATCGTCATTTCAAGCATCGTCACGGTCGTAGCTTTGGACCGGCTGGATACTGGGGCAATGACTGGGGCTGCCATTACAAGAAATACCGGGTCTGGAGTGACTATCACGGACATCATGTTTGGGTAAAAAAGAAGTTCTGCGGCCACAAGCGCACATTCTTTTATTACTAAGTCAGACGCTCCATCGGACTAACGGAAACAGCCTCCCCTTGGGGAGGCTGTTTCGTTTTCGACGGTACTTCTCGGCCAAAAGTTCGTTCCTCTCTCCTCAACAAAATCAGTGCACTCCACCTACGGTCACGTCGTCGTCTGTCAGGACCATCGGACCGTATCTCTGTCCTTTCGCGATTCAAACGAGCCTGGGTTCCATCAGCACGCACGGTATTGCCTGAATTTTCTTTTGCGATCATTTCTCTCCTATTTCAATGAAACGAAAGCGTTGCTGCCGCATTCGTGCTAATTCAGCCCTGTTTCTAATTCAAACGTGAACAAAATAAATTCTATGAAAAATTTATATTCATCACAATAAAACTATGATATACTTCACTATACTTATATTTTTATAAAAATATTTTCAATTAATAATTTTTGTGATAACAGTCACGTGAATTATACATGATAATAACTAAATTATTTCTTGTAAGAAGCGCAGACAATAATGTCTTCGTTTAATAACAGGGAGTAATACATAAAATGAATAAGATAATCTCATCGTCTATTGCCGCTGCGGTTCTAATTTCCGGCGCAGTGTCAGTATCCGCACCGGCTTCGGCTGCCGGCTCATCGATTGAGAACAGCAACGTTGTTCTGGTTGGTGGCAAAAAACGGAAGTTCCGGAAGCACCGCAGGTGGCACAAGCATCGTCGCCATCACTGGGGTCACGCGAGGCACTGGGGCCACGGATATGGTCATGGCTGCTACTTCAAGAAATATAAAGAATGGAGCGAGTATCACGGCCACCACATTTGGGTGAAACGCAAGATTTGTGGACACAATCCATATTACTACTAAGCGTATAGGCTCTTTCTGAGAGCTTTGTGACCCTAAATGGAAACAGCCTCTCCGTGATCCGGGAGGCTGTTTCATTTTTTGCCGGTCAGCGTCGGCGTATATCGAACGTCCTGCTTAAATCTGGCAGGCCTGCTCCAGCGTCTTTGGCTGCTCCAGGCAATAATATCCGTTGATCCGACTGACAGTTCCCGCACGTTTCCATTCGTTCAGCACACGGCTCACATTTTCCCGTGCCGCACCAGCCATGTTGGCAATTTCAGCCTGCCCCAGTTTATAATTGATCAAGATACGATCGCCGTCCAGCGGTTTGCCGAAGGAATCGGCCAGTTGCAGCAGCGTTTGCGCAACCCGGCCAGGAAGAGGCAAAAAGCTCCTGGCAGCCAATACGTCGTTTGCCTGCCGCAACCTGCCGCCGACAATATGGAGCATGTGGCGATATACAGCAGGATTATCGTCAGCAAAGCGCTCAAATGCAGCCTTGTCCATGAAAGCGAGTTGACACTCTTTCAACGCAGAAACCGTCGCCGATCTCGGCCGCCCATCCAACAGAGCCAGCTCTCCCACAATATTGTTGGGACCAAGAACCGCGAGCAGTTGTTCATCTCCATCAATCGAAAGCATGCTGACTTTGAGCGATCCCTCCAGAACCGCATAGCAGCCATTGCCCGGGTCTCCCGCTTCAAACAGGATCGATCCAGGCTTGAGTTTCATCGGACGGGCAAGGTTCGACAGACCATCAGCCAGTCCGGGATCCAGCCCTTCAAGCGAAAAACTGTTCTTAAGTACCGAACCGATTTGATTCATGATGACTTCCGATCAGACTCGTTTGGTTGACGCATTTGGACTTTCTGTATTTCTGCCTACAGTGCGCACAACGATTATGAAAGAGCAATCTTTGTGACGAAAATCACTTTAAATGAACACGAAAGTGTCCATATTAGAAACTGTAAGGACAGCTCTTCCCCTCATGTCCTCACCTCCAGCAAAAAAGCGGCCTCCATTCCCCGGGAGGCCGTTTTTTGATTCTACTCGTGGTCAGTATTCGACTTTCACCCGGGATAAAAATCGGTTTTTAGGGCGCACCAACGCGGTTCGCTACAAAAATACTTTCCCGGCAATGGTCCAATTCATCGGTCCTGAACCTGTGCAGAAAGCATCCTAGAAGAGAAAAATTCCGCGCTCATCCTGTAACGACAGAAACAAGTCACTGTTCAAAAAGTCCAGATGCGCGCTACGCACAGATTGCATTTTTTTCGATTCAAATCGACGCAACCGATCATCAACCTCACCGGGAAAGCATACCGCAACGACGTTATCGGGCTGCTCAGACATTGTGCCGACGACGAATTGACGAAGTTCATCAATCTCTTCGGTGCGTGGCCAGTACAATATTCCATCCGTTGCCGTCAGATGTCGGCTGGCAGCACGACGGGATAAAATATGATCAGCCCGCGTGCCGCTAAGCGGTGCAAGAATAAGCACCTTATTCATCGAACGCTCGACCATGCTCTCAGTCAAAGCTTTTGCAATACGTGCCGTGAGAGGCGTGTCAAAATGCAGGGTCACAAAATCCGGTTCTCTGCCAAAATGCTCGGCAAACAAAGCCAGTTGCGCACCTATTTCCGCCCGAACACTCTCTTTAGGGTGCTGTCTCAGCACACCTTGCAATCGGCTTTTTAACGGTTTGGGAAACGGGTTGCCAAATGTGACTTTTCCTTCTTCGCTCGCCGGCTCAAAGGGATAAGACAGTGTTATGGCAACGCCTGCTCGCGTTCGGCCCTGCCCTTCTTCGATCGATTGCCTGAGAGCCTGCGCCTCCAGTGGCCACAACTCACTGGTAACCAGACAACCGATTGCCGATATGCGCCCTCCTGCCGCAAGATCCCTGAGTGCCCGGTCAACACCAAAGGCAAGACCATATTCCAACGAAGTCAAAATGACGCGTTTCATAGCAGAGCAGCCCCGTTCTCCTGGCGTCACTTTAAAACACGATTCGCTTCAATTGAAATATCAAGCTGACAACGAAGCTTCTACCAGGGGAACATGAAAAGTCCCCAGTCATGATTATTTTAACAATGATATAAAAGGCTTATCCGGTTTTTTATCCTGGAAAAACTCAGCTGTCAGGCAGTGGAAACGCCGGATCGAGAGGATATTCCAACGGTTGTGAGAAATAGTACACATTGATTTCGTCCAGAATCGTTCCTTTGACCGTGCGCTTGAGCGTGGCGATACGCTGAAACTGGCGAAAATGCATTTTTGCCCGACCCGAACTGTCTTTGCGCGCAAACGCAACATAAAGACCAGGCTTATTTGTTATCTCCCGGTCGGGCTTCGGCGCCATGACAAAACGTATTCTCTCTGTCAACTGAACCACCGGCAATTGACCCCTGAGCACGAAATCAAGCTCTCCCGTCAGACCGTAACTTGATGTTGCCACCCATTGGGCCTCGGTCTCCTGCGCAAGTTCAGCGATTTGTGCTCCTATTTCATTCCATCCGCGCAGCTGAAAAGTCGGCTCTTTCCGACCCATCGCGCCGGTAAGCGGCGTGATGGCATGAACGTAGACGATCAATGATGCCAGAACCCCTGTCACAATCACCGCTTTGCGCCAGAAAAGCGTCCACCGCCCCGGCTCCATCGCCCAATTGCCAAAGCCTGCTGCCATGGGCGCTGCCAGCAATGACAAGGCGGGAAACAGCGGTGCAGGCCAATTGGCCTGGACTCTGCCGTGAAACGCGTGAAACATGAGATAGAGCAAAAACGGCATGCTGGTAAGAACCAGCAGCGCTGCTCCGGGCGCACGATCGGAGAATGTTCTCCGAATAGCCGTTCCTATGCCGGGTATCAGAAAAACAAGCATCAGCGGGTTGACCAGGCCAGCCATCGCCCCCGCAAATTCTCCCAGATATTTCAACGTCCAGCGCTTGGGAACAGCCCGGCCGAATTGTTTGACGAAGGACGCCCACTCGTGGTCCATATTCCAGAGCACTAAAGGGACAACAAGCAACCCGGCAACAAGGCCACCCACCCACATCTGCCAGGAGAGTATCCAGCGGCGCAACTCCGGTACCCAGAGGACCCACAAGATAATCCCGACCCCCAGAAACAGGACGGAATATTTGGAGAGAAGTCCGCAACCGGCAAAAAAACCTACGACCAGCCACCAAAGACCGTTCTTGCTGGCGTTAAGCTCTGCCAGTGCCCAGAGACTCATGCCCCAAAAGAATACAGACGGCGCATCAGGGGTCGCCAGGATAGAACCGATGCCGATAAGGATCGTGGAGTTGAAAAACAACACGGCCAGACCAGCGGTTTGACGATCAAAAAGTAGAAATGATGTACGCCACAGAACAAACGAGCCGAAAAACGTCGCAAGTACACCCACCAGGCGAACACCGAGTGCATTGTCGCCTGCGATGAACTGACCGATGGCAATCCACCATCCGATCATCGGCGGATGGTCATAGTAGCCAAACGCCGGATTAAGACCCCACAATCGATAGTAAGCTTCGTCTTCCACCAATCCCGTTGTCGCGGCGGTAATCAACCGGATCACCGTCAGACCAAGTACGATCACGATCAGTGTCTGCGGACGCAGAAACACCGGCAAATCGCTACTTTCGCCAGGTAAGGACTGAACTTGCCGCATAGTTCCAGACCGCTCCCATCAATGCGCCGGCTGTACCGGCAAACCACCATACCGGCTCGCTGCCGTAAATCCAGCTGGCCACACCCACATTTGCCAGCACTCCGATGCTACAGACCAGATAAAAACTGAACAATCCCCTCCAGACTTTCGCTCCCCTCAGACGTCGGTCCCGGTAAGTCATCTGGTTGTTCAGAAAGAAATTACTGGTCATGGCGATAAATGTGGCAATCAATTGTGCCCTCTCAAAAGGTAGCGCACCGGCAACCAGAAGTGTTCTGAGAGAAACGAGGTGAACGACAACCCCTGTCGCTCCAACCAGACTGAAAAGCAGGAAGCGAACCGAAATCAGATCACCGAACATCTTGGAAATCAACAATCCCAGATATTCAATCGTCACCATGGTATCGAGCTTGCTTTCGCCATGCTCCCGTTCTCGGAAAGTAAAGGGTAACTCCCTGAGGCGCAGCTGAGATTTTGATGTCGCAACAATATCCAGCAGGATCTTGAAACCCTGGCTCGAAAGTCTGGGAGCAACGGTCTCCACTTCTGCGCGCCGTATCATAAAAAAACCGCTCATCGGGTCGCTGAGCGAAACCCCTAGCAGCCGTCGCGCAAGATAGTTGGCAAATTCACTGCCCTTCTGACGGATGCTGGACAGTCCCTCGCCGGCGGCGCCGCCATCGACATAGCGGCTGGCAACCACCAGATCAGCCTCATCCTGCGATATCAGAGCAAACATTTTTGGCAGCAGTGTTTCATCATGCTGCAGATCGGCGTCCATAACGGCCACGATCTCGCTCGAGCTGGCAAGAATACCTTCAATACAAGCACCGGAAAGTCCTCGTCTTCCAATGCGGCGAATGCAGCGAACTCGCGGCTCTTCCTGGCTGATTTGCCGCACGCGCTCCGCTGTGCCGTCCGGTGAGTCGTCGTCAACGAATATGGCTTCCCAGGCAATACCGTCCAGCGTCCTCACCAGGCGATCAACCATAGGGGCAATGTTGGCGCACTCATTATATGTCGGCAGCACGACGGTCACATCGGGGACATCCGGCTGATTTTCACTGTTCAATTGCAATCCGTCGCTCTCTATCGGCTCACGGGGAAGAGGGAGCTTTGGCCCGTGCTGCTGAAAATAAAGGCCTTCCCCTGTCAACGAAACTGACATACCGCATCCCGATGCCCGATCACATTGACCGGCGGACCATAGTCAAAGAAAATGGTATTGCAAGTCCGCTTCGGCGAGAACTTTCATACCGGCGAAAAAATCGTGAGAGAGATAACAGGCAGAAACCCAAAATAGTGCGTTTGGGGTAGTAGAACGGGCGTCTGCCTTGCTCTTGGTCCTTGTTTCGTCTAGGAAACCACGGCCTGCCGTAGCGAGCGGGCAAAACGGATAAATTCCTGAAAGTACATGGTCATCCGATGGCAAAAAAGAAGAGCAGCAAGTTAAAAGCGCGGCTTCCCCGCGGCTTTACCGATCGTGGTCCTGCGGAGATTTCTGCCGCGGAAAAGATGTTGACCATTATTCGGCAGACTTATGAGCTGCACGGATTTGAAGCTGTTGAAACTCCTTCTTTCGAATATACCGACGCGCTGGGGAAATTCCTGCCAGATCAGGACCGTCCCAACGCCGGCGTATTTTCACTCCAGGATGACGATGAACAGTGGATGAGCCTGCGATACGATCTGACGGCGCCTCTGGCCCGTTACGTCGCAGAGAATTTCGAGACGCTGCCGAAGCCCTACCGCAGTTATCGGATGGGTTACGTTTATCGGAACGAGAAGCCGGGTCCGGGCCGGTTTCGGCAATTCATGCAGTTTGACGCTGATACGGTTGGGGCCCCTTCCGTCATGGCTGATGCGGAAATCTGCATGATGGCCTCTGATACGCTTGAGCGTTTGGGGATCAAACGGGGTGACTACGTCATTCGGGTCAACAACAGAAAAGTGCTTGATGGCATTATGGATGTGATCGGGCTCGGGGACGAAACACAGGCCCCGACGCGTCTCACTGTTCTGCGCGCTGTCGACAAACTTGATCGATTGGGCGTTGAAGGTGTTGCGGCACTGCTTGGCGCGGGTCGAAAGGACGAGTCCGGCGACTTCACCAAAGGCGCGGGTCTGGATGAGGCCGCCTCACAAACAGTACTGGCATTCGTCGCCGCCGGCGCAGGAACAACAGACCAGACAATCGAAAACCTGCGCAGCCTTGTGAAAGACAGTGAAACAGGGACAAAGGGCGTCGATGAACTTGCAGAAATTGGTGGCATTGTTCAGGCTGCAGGTTATGACGACGGTCGAATTCTTATTGATCCATCGGTTGTCAGGGGACTCGAATATTACACCGGTCCCGTTTACGAGGCAGAACTGACATTTGAGACCACCGACAAAGATGGCCAGCAGGTGAGATTTGGGTCAGTCGCCGGCGGGGGTCGTTATGACGGTCTTGTCGGCCGGTTCAAAGGGCAGGACATACCCTCAACAGGATTCTCGATGGGTGTTTCCAGATTGATGGCTGCGTTGCAATCACTGGGCAAACTCGACTTGTCGTCCCCCGCTGGTCCCGTCGTGGTTTGCGTCATGGACCGAGATCGCGAAAGCCTCGCCCGCTATTCGGGATTTGCGCGGCAGCTACGCGAAGCAGATATTGCCGCAGAAGTCTTTCAGGGCAATCCAAAGCAATTCGGAAAACAATTGCAATATGCCGATCGACGCAACTCGCCTTGCGTGATCATCCAGGGGTCAGATGAGCGGGCAGCGGGAGAACTTCAGGTCAAAGATCTGATTGAGGGAAAACGCTTGTCGGAAGAAATTGAGGATAATGCCACCTGGCGCGAAAGCAGACCGGCACAGGTAACCGTTCCTGAGGATCGCCTGGTTGAAACCGTCAGAGAAATTCTCGCACGGCAGGAAGCAGGGGAATAGGATTCACAATGCCCCTCGAACCAACCATAAATGCAGCCCTTTCGGATCTGTTTGAGAAAAACGGTCACGAAACCGTTGAGCCACCGGTTCTGCAGCCGGCGGACGTTTTTCTTGATCTTGCAGGGGAAGACATCCGGCGACGACTGTTTCTGACCACTGGCGAAGACGGGCGCGATATCTGTCTCAGACCCGATTTCACAATTCCTGTTTCCCGGCTTTATCTACAACGAGGCAAAGCCGGGCGCGCGGCCAAATACAGTTACAATGGTCTGATATTTCGACAAAGGCCTGGCCATTCAGGCGAAATTCCACAGGCCGGTGCCGAGATATTGGGCATGACCGAGCGGGAGCAGGCCGATGCGCAGATTCTAATTCTAGCGCAGGAAGCTGCGAAAGCGGCAGGCCAAAAGGAAGCAACGATCAGGATTGGCGACGAGGCGGTGTTTACGGCACTGCTTGAAGCTCTCGGACTGCCAATTGTATGGCGTCGACGACTGCGGGATCTGTTCGGCGAACGGGAGCGCCTTGACAAAGCGATTGCGCGCATGGCGGGCGATGGTCGTAGATCGGATGAGAATATGGGGTTTCTCGCAGCCCTTGAGGGCGCAGACCCTGACGCGGCGGTTACCGTTGTCGAAGATCTGCTTTCAATCGCCGGTATTTCTACAGTGGGAGGCCGGACCGCTCATGAAATTTCGGAACGGTTTCTGGAGCAAGCGGCGCTCGCCTCAGGTGTTGGGGTTAGTCAGGGTGCAGCCGACACACTGACCCGGTTCCTGAACATCAGTGGCCCGGCAGATCAGGCCGTCGAAAAGCTTTCAGAATTTGCTCTCAGTGAAAAACTGAATCTTTCCGTCCCTCTTGAACGATTTGAGCGGCGCATCGACTTGTTGCGTGCCGGCGGCATCGAGCCAAAAAATCTGAGCTATGCAGCCGACTTCGGTCGACGACTCGACTACTATACGGGTTTCGTGTTCGAGTTGCACAATCCCCACGATTCCGGCGGCCAACCGGTGATAGGCGGTGGCAGGTATGATCTATTGGTCAGGTTGCTGGGTGCAGAGAAAGACGTTCCGGCTGTCGGTTTTTCAATGTGGCTTGACCGCATGAACGAGAAGGGATGAATTCATGAGTGATGATCTCATTATTGCCATTCCTTCAAAGGGACGCCTGCAGGAAAAAACCCATAATTTTTTCGCGCGTGCTGGTCTTACCGTGGAACGCCCGGGAGGCAACCGAAACTATCAGGGCCGCCTGAAAGGCGTTTCCTCCGTCGCGATCGCATTTCTTTCCGCATCGGAGATCACGCGTGAATTGGCGGCCGGTTCAGTCCATGTCGGCGTAACCGGTGTCGATCTCGTACAGGAAAACATCTCTGAGCCGACTGAAAAGACCCACCTGATTGCTCCGCTTGGGTTTGGTCATGCTGATGTCGTTGTCGCCCTGCCCAAGGCCTGGATCGATGTTTCTACCATGGCCGACCTGGGGGACGTTGCATCGGATTTTCGCGCCAAGCATGGTCGCCGTCTGCGGGTAGCTACAAAATACGTGACGCTGACCCGGTCTTTTTTCGCTGCCCATGGCATTTCCGATTACCGGATAGTGGAGAGCTCGGGTGCCACCGAAGGCGCACCCGCTGCGGGATCTGCTGAGCTGATTGTCGACATCACGTCAACGGGGGCAACGTTGTCGGCAAATAATCTGAAAATTCCCGAAGATGGCATTATCCTCAATTCGCAGGCACATCTGGTCGCATCCCTCACAGCACCATGGGGTCAGAAGGCGCTTGATAGTATTGAACAGATACTTGATCGTGTCGCCGCGGAAGCGAAGGCACATGCCGTTCGCGAAGTGCGGTCTGATTTGCCGATAAGTTCTTTGCAGCAGGAGGAGATCGCGTCGACATTTGCTGCCACCAGACCATTTGGTGGCGACGGAGGCATCATCCACTGCCCGGTAGACAACGCTCCTGCTTTGGCCAGTTGGCTCCGGCAAAATGGCGCCGCTACAGTATCGATTTCCGCATTGAGCTACATATTCGAGACTGAAAATCCGCTGTTTCAACCTTTGGCGGACAAGCTGGCTGTCTAACGTCCTGCGTTTCGAAAGCTTGCGACAAGAGTCACAGTTTCTTCAAACCGGCGTCTCGTGCATTCCCTGCATAACCAGAAGCGTTTCCGGTATTCGTAAAACATCGGAAACGCTTCAGAGATTTTACTTTCCAACACTCAGTGTTTCGATGTCGATCTGACTAGTGATCGCCAGGGATCAACACCGTGTCGATAACATGGATCACGCCATTGTCGGCTTTGATATCTGCGGTGACGACGTTCGCCTTATCGACCGTCACGCCGCTACCGGACTTTGTTACGCGTACCAGTTTTCCCGGGTTCAACGTTTTCACTGCAATCCGTTTTCCCGGCAGCATATTTGATGTCAATTCCCGGCCGACCACATGGTAGGTCAATATGGCGACAAGCTGGTCTTTGTTTTCGGGCTTGAGCAGCGTCTCAACGGTGCCCTTGGGCAGTTTGGCAAAGGCGTCATCAGTTGGCGCAAATACCGTCAGATTGTCACCGGTTGCCAATGCATCAGCAAGACCGGCCGCTTTTGCCGCCGCAAGAAGAGTCTTGAACGAACCCGCCCCCTGTGCCGTCTCAACTATGTTGTTTGCCGATGCGATACCTGCGCTCATTGCCAGCGCCAACGAACCGGCCAATACTGTTTTCAACAGCTTCATAATCTTCTCCCAGTCTATATTTACTTTCAATTTCAATTTATTTTCAGAGCTCTCTTAAAAATGTTACGCGCATCAATAATAAATGGATCAATTATATGTTAAAAAAATTCATAGAATATTTTATTTAGTTTAATAAATTTATATAATACAACTAAAACGTTATATTTCTACTGAAATGTATTTGAAATATAAAAAGGCAGCAGATATCCATAGTTATCCGCCGCCTCCACCAAATAGTTCATTGTGCCAGATCAGAAAACCGATACTGGTTGCAAAATCGTTACGTGTTTTTGTTGAGCACCACCACCAGATCGCCGAGATATATGCCAAACTTCCGCATTGTCGCCCGATTGATCACCGACCCGTCAGCTTGCAAATACATGCGATCCAGCATGCGTACCTTCACAACTCGGTTCCCCTGCAGCTTCAGGCGATAGAGGTAGTTCAAGCGCATTTCCGTGGCTGACACAGTACCTGTTGCCAGCCCAACCAGATCGTCGCACTCAATGGAAACTCTGTTTGACGCCTGCGTCTCATCTGGCGTCATCCTGATGCGCCATGCCCGCTCTTCTTTTGCGCCGTCATCATAGTCAATTTCTTCATTGAGCATGAAGACGTCATTGGATTCATAGAATCCATCGAACCTGATCTCAAATCGACGCTTTACCTGCGCAAGGCGATCTTCAAACAGGCCGTGACCGGATGCCCGCCCCAGGAAAAACGTGTCCATCAAGCTGGAAACGGGTTTGGATGGATTTTTCGTACGCTGAAGCATTAGCTCAGCTCCCTGTAATTGTCTGTTGCAGATGAGGGAGATCCACTGTGAACAAGTTGATAAAGCCCAACTGATATTGTTCCCGCTTCAAAACCCGCCTCACAATATTTCAAGTAGTAGTTCCACTTCCGCCGAAACGTGTCATCAAAACCCAGTTCGGAAATTGTCTCCCAGCACCGATTGAATCGCTCGTGCCAGAGACCTAAAGTTCGTGCATATGAATCAGGGAACTCCTCAACCCGGGTCACGGTCATTCCAGTCTGTTCCGCAAGATCGTGTACATGGCGGTTTGTCATCAGCATGCCGCCGGGGAAAATATACCGCTGGATGAAGTCGACGCGCTCACGGTATGAGTCGAAAAGATCCGGAGATATGGTGATGGCCTGCAACACAGCCGTGCCGCCAGGAGACAACCTGTCTCGCAAAGTCTGGAAGTAAAGGGGCCAATATTGTTCGCCCACTGCTTCGATCATCTCAATGGAAACGAGCGCATCAAACGTGCCCGCCGTATCCCGGTAGTCTTCAAAACGAAGCTCGACCTGATCTGACAACCCCGCTTCAGCGATTCGGCGGCCAGCATATTCCAGCTGAGCCCGCGAGATGCTGATACCGGTTACCTGGGCATTTGTTTCCCGTGCTGCAAGCTCTGCAAACCCACCCCAGCCACAACCGATCTCAAGAACTTTATTTGCGCCTTCCAGCCGTGCAAGCTCGATTATCCGACGATACTTGTTATCCTGAGCTTCGCTGAGACCTTGCCCTTCGCTCTCAAAAAGCGCCGAGGAGTACGTCATGCTTTCGTCGAGCCACTGGCTGTAAAATGCATTACCCAAGTCGTAATGGGCATGGATATTGTCCCGACTTCCAGCGTGCGTATTCTCGCGTCTGCGATGAAACGATCGGGCGGCTTTCCCCAACCGGAACAACTCCGGCAGATTGGCCAGAATGCGCTCTCTGTTTGTAACGAAAAAATGGAAAACCGCTTTCAGATCCGGTGTGTCGAATTCCTTGCGGATGTAGGCATCAGCAAAACCTAGCAGCCCGTTTCGCACGACCCGCGACAATCCGCTCATTTTGTGGATCGTGAGACGCCCCGGTTCGAGTTGCCCGGTCTGGCCGTTGCCAATTTCAAGAACCTCTCCGTTTGGCAGGTAGAGTGTGAGGGACCCCTCCAGTTTTTTGAAACTGTCCTGCTTCAGTATCCGCGCAAGCACGCTGCTTACCGGATAAAGTGACAATTTCGATATCCAATTCTGTTGACGGGTCAGGCTGGCACTATTCAATTCCGATGCTCCATGTCTTGTATCGAAGCCAGATAAGCGGGATGATCGGGACGCCTCTGCAATGGCAATCGCTTCAGCCAGAGTTTGGCTGCTTCAAAATGAATGCCCGCGTAGACTTTTGCTGTCATAAACGGCATGCGAAAGAATGCGGCCGTCAGGTTTTTGTCATTCAGCGGCCGTGGACTCCCGCAAAACCGTGCATTGATACGAGGCTTGCCATCCACCTTGAGAAGAATGCCGACAAAAAGCTTTTCCACGCTCTTGGAGAGGCTGAAATGATAGCGGCCAGACACTTTGTTGAACGGTGACACATACATCTCTTTATCGCAGGCGTGGCGCGCAGATCCGCGTTCAGCGCTTGCAACCGGGAGAACATACGTATGGCGTTCGCCAAAAGTGTTCGACACTTCATAGACAATCAGACGCACTTCCGCCTCGGCATCGCAGCAAAAATAAATACTGAGCGGATTGAAGGCGTAACCTAGAATGCGTGGATACGTCAGCAGGAACGTTCTTGCGACGATGTCCTGATAGCCGGCATCTGCAACGACCTGCCCGACATGATCTTCCAGACTGCATCCGTCCCGCCGGCCATAATCACCGTCGTAAATACTGAACATATTAAACCGGTTGCGAGACAGCCAACGATTGTCAGCAACAAGTTTGTCCAGATCATCAATCGGAAAAAGCAGCGAAAAAACATTATATTTCAAGCTATGCGGTGTCGGCCCGCTGCGCTGGTGGGTTACCACACCGCTGTAAAGACCTGCTTCACAAAACTGCATTACACGGCCTCCGGCACCGCAGATTTTTCCTGACGCAACCGCTGCGGCAAATGAATGCGGCCGGACTCCGCCTCAACAGTCCAGGGGCGACGGACATCACCCAGTTGCTCAGCGACCGCCAAGCCGGACTGCAGCCCGTCCTCATGAAAACCGGAGCCGAAATAGGCGCCACAAAACCATGTATTGCGCCTGCCCTGCAGCGACCATAGTGCTTTTTGTGCTCTCAGCGCCGTTCGATCAAAAACCGGATGCATGTAGCTGGTTCGATAAAGCACGTCCTTCTCGCATATTTTTTCCGACGCGTTCAGAGTGACAAACAGATCGGTATCGCATTCCAGCGGCTGGAGTTCATTCATCCAGTAAGAAACGATCGGCAATCCGTCCTTGCCAATCTGCGGTCTGATAAAGTTCCATGCAGACCAAAGATGCTTTCGCCTGGGCATCACGCTTTTGTCGCTGTGTAACACTGCTTCATTAGGACTATAGCGTATTCCGGAAAGGATGTTTTCTTCCTGAAAGTCCGCATCGCTCAGTAGCGACAACGCCTCGTCGGAATGACAGGCCAATATCACTTCATCATGGTGAAAAGCGTGGCCTCCGGCAACGTGAACTGAGACACCCTCCCCATGCCGTTCGATACGGTCGATGGGTGAATTGGTTTTCAGATCGATGTTGGAATCGGCCAACATTGCCCCGACATAGTTCTGGCTTCCCCCCAACACCGTTCGCCATTTCGGCCGGTCCGTAAACTGTAACAGGCCATGATTATCAAAAAACTGCAGGAAACTGCGCAGCGGAAAGTCGGCGATTTTTTCCGAGGGTGTCGACCAGATAGCGGCTCCCATGGGGAGGATATGGTCCTGAACAAATGCGCTGGAGTACCTGCCCTGCTTCAGAAATTCGCCGAGGGACATGTCCTGATGATCGCCGGAAAGCAAGTTCATGGGTTCTTTGAAAAACCGCCGGATGTCTGCAAGCATCTTGTAATGCCGGGGGCGAAGTACATTTCTCTTCTGGCCGAAAAATCCCGCCAGTCCGGAGCCCGAGTATTCATAGGTGCCATTACCTGCGGAAACGGCAAAGGACATGTTGGTCGGTGCGGAACTGACATTCAGATGCTCAAATAGAGCAATAAGGTTCGGATAGGTTCTTTCATTAAATACGATAAATCCGGTATCAACGGCGACCGGTTTGCCATTGACAACCACGGTGCGGGTATTGCTGTGGCCGCCGGGATAGTCATTCTTGTCGTAGAGCGTGACCTGATGTTTTTTTGAAAGAAGCCAGGCTGCGGACAATCCGGAAATACCGGACCCGACAACGGCTATGGACTTGTTCTTCATGCGGTCTCCAAATCAGACATAGGCATAGTACGGTCCCGAACTCCGATTGGTTCACGCAGTTTCGAAAGCTTGCGAAGAATGGACAAGTCTATCCCGCCATGAAATGCGCAGCAGGTCTGTTCCGGCTTGATCGTCCGGGATATCCAATGTCAAATGAGAGCCTCCAGAAGACCAAGCCGTCATTTGTCCAGGGAGAATTGCATCGTGTCCACTCGATCCTACGCCGACTTGCGAAGTGCCCGCTGGTATGCCCGCGATGACCTTCGCGCTTTCGGGCATCGCTCACGCACCTTGCAGATGGGATATTCTCCAGAAGACTGGGCGGGAAAACCCGTTATTGCCATTATCAACACGTGGTCAGACATCAACTCCTGTCACCAGCACTTCAAGCATCGCGTTGAAGACGTCAAGCGCGGGGTTTTGCAGTCAGGCGGGTTCCCGTTGGAACTTCCGGCGCTTTCTCTCGCCGAAACCTTCGTCAAACCCACGACCATGCTCTATCGCAATATGCTGGCCATGGATGTTGAGGAGCTGTTGCGCTGCCACCCGGTCGATGGTGCGGTTCTGATGGGAGGATGCGATAAAACGACTCCGGCGCTGCTGATGGGTGCGATCAGTGCGGGCTATCCGGCAATTTATCTGCCCGCAGGTCCGATGCTTCGAGGCCATTATAAGGATCAAACACTCGGCAGCGGATCGGATGTCTTCAAATATTGGGAAGAGCTTAGAGCCGGAGAAATAACGGAAGAACAGTGGGCTGGCATCGAAAAAGGAATTGCACGCTCCTTTGGGCACTGCATGACAATGGGCACGGCGAGCACGATGACAGCGATCGCAGAAGCAATGGGCATGTGTCTGCCTGGAGCCAGTTCCATCCCCGCACCGGATTCCAATCACAGCCGCATGAGTGCCGCATGCGGGCGGCGGATTGTCGATATGATCTGGGAAGATCTGACGCCGGGCAAAATTCTGACGCCAGAGGCTTTTGACAATGCCGCCACCGTAGCCATGGCCACCGGCTGCTCTACGAACGCGGTTATCCATCTGATCGCCATGGCAAGGCGGGCCGGTGTTGATCTCTCCCTTGACGACCTGGATGCGAAAGGCCGAACCACACCGGTGATCGCCAATATCCGACCCTCGGGTGACACCTACCTGATGGAAGATTTCTATTACGCAGGCGGATTGCGAGCGCTCATGGCTCTGATACGCGATCAACTGAACCAGGAATGCATCACTGTCTCAGGCAAGACAGTCGGAGAAAGCCTGGTTGGCGCGGAAGTCTACGATTCCGATGTCATTCGGACACCTGACAACGCGATCTATCACGAGGGATCCCTGGCAATCCTGCGGGGCAATCTGGCTCCCTCGGGATGTGTGATCAAACCGGCGGCATGCGACCCGAAGTTTCATCAACACGAAGGTCCGGCTCTTGTTTATGACAGTTACGCCGACCTCAAGGCGGCCGTCGACGATGAAAATCTTGATGTCACGCCTGACCATGTTCTTGTGCTGAGAAATGCCGGTCCGGTAGGCGGTCCCGGCATGCCTGAATGGGGCATGTTGCCCATACCCAAAAAGCTGCTCAAACAGGGATGCCGCGACATGGTCCGGCTGTCGGATGCTCGCATGAGCGGCACAAGCTATGGTGCGTGTATCCTGCATGTTGCCCCGGAATCATCCGTCGGCGGCCCTCTTGCGCTTCTAAAAACCGGAGACCTCATTCGTGTCGATATCCCG
This sequence comes from Stappiaceae bacterium, assembly GCA_039976075.1. Lineage (GTDB taxonomy): Bacteria > Pseudomonadota > Alphaproteobacteria > Rhizobiales > Stappiaceae > JBDWFY01. The sequence goes on along the minus strand of JBDWFY010000009.1, from coordinate 107,573 downwards.
GCGCGACGCATCGACATGCTGGTCGACGAACAGGAACTGGCCGCTCGAAAAGCTCAGTGGACCCCTCCCGCGCAGGGACCGGGGCGCGGATATGGCTGGCTCTATGCCCGGCATATCACGCAAGCAGACCAGGGTTGCGATTTCGATTTTCTGGAAACCGGCTTCGGCGCAAGCGCCGGAGAGCCGGAGATCCACTAGAACGTCGAGCCGGAAATCAGAAAACGGATTTTTGTTCGCAGGCCTGTCACCGCAAAAGGACATGAAACTCAGGTTGGCCGGATGAAAGCTCGCTTGTCCGCTTCAACCTGTTCGCGAATGCAGCATCCTTCCAGATGATCATTCACAAGCCCCATAGCCTGCATGAAGGCATAGGCGGTGGTGGGGCCCACAAATGACCACCCTCGCCGTTTGAGGTCTTTGGAAAGCGCGATGCTGCCATCGGTCTTTGCCAGTTGACCAAGTGTCGCTGTGTCGAATTTATCCGGTCGATCTTCCGCCTTGGGTTCGTGAGACCAGAAATAAATGGCCAGTGAACCAAATTCTTCGGCGAGCAACACGGCTTGCCTGGCGTTGTTGATAACCGACCGTATCTTGCCTTGATGACGGACAATCCCCTCATCGTGCAGCAGGCGTTCAACGTCCGCGTCATCAAATTCGGCAATGGTGGTAAAATCGAAACCAGCAAACGCGCGGCGAAAATTCTCACGTTTCCTTAAAATAGTCAGCCAGGACAGGCCGGACTGAAAGCCTTCCAGACATATCTTTTCAAACAGGCGCCTGTCATCGGTTACAGGTCGTCCCCATTCAGCATCATGATAGTGAATGTAATCCGGCTTGTTGCCGGGCCACCAGCAGCGGAGGTCGCCATCATCGCCCTGAATTAATCCGTCGCGCATCGTCGCCTCTTTTTTGTTCCTACTATGTTCTATTTCAAGAGTAGCGGATTGACAAGTTGCTTCGTGAGACACGAAAAAGCCCGCAGCCAAGGCTGCGGGCACATGAACACTCGGTCAAAACGGTCATTCGATCCCAATCAAGGGAACAAGGCGTCGATATCATCCTGACTTGCGACACCACTGTCGATTTCAAGAGCCGGCCCGTTGAGCAGCGCCTCGTCACCCTCTTTCTTGTTCGGTACATCTGCGACTTCAATATCGGAAAAGCTATCTATCCCGCCCCAGATTTCCATAACACGTACAATACGTTCTTCGATGAAACTCAATGTCTGAACAACTTTGCTGATACGCTGACCGGTGAGATCCTGGAAGTTGCAGGCCTCAAAAATCTTGATGACCTTGTCCTGAATTTCCTGCGCCAATGTCTCGTCGTCACCCGTCAAACTATCAGCCAGTTTACCGGATGCTTCATCGATAAATTCAGCTGATGTCAGGATCAATTCAGTCGCGTTTTCTGTCCCGTCAACAATGGCATCGAGTTCGTTGGTAACCCGACACATCTCCTCGCCTTCAAAACCGGAATGATGCAGCGTTGCAATTTCGAACTTTGTCCGATTGATCGCCTCATAGATGGCATCAAGTTCCGTCTTCAATTTGACGGCTTCGGCAAATTCCTTTTTGTAATCGTCAAGGACCTGAGTGCTCAAATCCTGCGTCGGCGCTATCAGTTCTTTCAACGCAGCGATTTCGCTAATGATCTGGTCATGCCGCATGTCAGCGAACTGGCCGCCCGTATTTTCACCTGCCTCGGTTCCGCTCCCAGCGAATTCCACCCGAAAAGGCTTTCTCAATGCACTCATATTTTGCCCCAATCCCCTCTTTTGACAGCAGCCTAGCGGATGAGTTTTAAGGAAATGTTCCTTTAGGCAATTTTTGCAATTCTATTTTACAAATCGTTGAAAACTTCACGATCCAATCATCAATTGACGATAAAACAAAGATTGACTGCTGCCTGATCTTGGGGAAACTTTGTCAGAAACAGCGTTCAGGTACGGGGTGGAGCGAAAGAAGACGTGATCAAGAATCGCAGAACTATTGCCGGGATTGGGTTATCGGCTTTTGTCTGTCTGTCGTCCGTCCTTTTTGGGATAGGTCCAGCGGCGACGGGACCGGCCTTTTCAGACAAAGAGCTGATGGACGGCTTTGAAAGAACAGTTTTCGGTCTTGAATACCATACCTGGAGCTGGCAACCCCACATCGTAAAGAAGTACACTGCGCCGGTTCGCTTCTACGTTCATAATCATGCACGTCGCAAACGCACCCGGGATGTTCATCGTTTCCTGCGGTCACTCCCGGGCAAAATTCGCGGCCTGAAAATCAAGATCGTCAAGCGGCCCGAAGACGCAAACTTCAAAATTTATGTGGTCGACCGCACCCAGTATCAGAATGTTGTGCGTCAGAGTGTTTACAACAACCCCAAGGCACAGACCCCGGGACATTGTCTGGTGCGGGTTCTCTCTGATCGCAGAGGTATCTCTTCCTCGGCTGCGGTCATTGTGTCCGACGAAGGAGAATTTCTGTTCAAGCGATGTCTTGTGGAAGAAATCCTTCAGGGGCTTGGACCGATGAATGACGACCCGCGTCTGTCCCACAGTGTGTTCAATGACCGTTCACGACATAGCCGTTTTACCCAGTTTGACCGGTATATTCTCAACATGCTGTATCATCCCAGCGTGCGGCCCGGAATGAGTAAAAGACAGGCGAAGAAAATCCTGCCCAGCGTTACCTCGGAAGTACGCCGCTACGTTCGGTGATACCCGTTTCAACATGTGCCGCCTCGCATGCACGCGCCTCAAACAGCCGTTCAGTCCATTAACCAGTTTTATCAGCGGATGGGTAACCATACCAAAAGATTAGCGGTTTAATTGCAATTTGATTCATCATTCACTTGGACCTCTGCCCGTACGATACCACTCGGATGCGGTAGATCCATTGGGTCGGGTTTGGTTCTGGTTGAAAGACGAGGCCAATTTGTCTTTTGCCAGAACCAAACCCTGCCCAACCGCTGCATTTTATAGGGCCTGTTCGGCCTTAGAGTTTTACGACGCCAAGTAGTGAGTACGTCGATGAGAAATGTATTTTTTGCTGCGCTAACAGCGCTGGCAGGCTTGTCCCTGCCGACCGCACCAGCGCAATCAACGGGCATCGCACCCGCACCTCCGCTTTATCTGAGCCCCAACCTTGCAGATCCCTGGATCATGCAACTTCAACCCGGTAGACAAGGCGCAAAACTGGCTATTTCCCGCCCTTCGCGGCTTGGAAAGCCATCACGCCGCCAGCGCAAGGCTTCGCTGAACAAGAAGCGGCAGTCGCCGCAACAGCAAAGGCAAACACCCGCCTTGTTCTTGCCGACAGTCGTACCGTTTTACGGCTCGGAAAAGCCTGGCACGATCATTATCGATACCGCATCACGCCACCTCTATCTCGTCCAGAGCGGTGCAACCGCAAGACGCTACGGGGTCGGTGTTGGACGCCCCGGATTTCAGTGGGCTGGGCACCATAAGGTGACGCGGAAAGCCGAATGGCCTTCCTGGAGACCACCGGCAGAAATGCTGCAACGCCAGCCGGAGCTGCCGCGCTTCATGGAGGGCGGTCCAAACAATCCTCTGGGAGCAAGAGCCCTGTATCTGGGCAGCACGCTTTACCGGATCCACGGGTCCAACGAGCCCTGGACAATTGGACGCGCGGTATCTTCAGGCTGTATTCGTATGCGCAATGAAGATGTGACCGATCTGTATGCGCGGGTGAATGTTGGTACCAGCGTCATTGTGAAATAGCACTTGCCTATTCCGAAACAAAAAGGGGCGCTGTCAGTTGGCAGCGCCCCTTTTTTATTAGACACGGACTTGGCTCCCGGGTCGGTCCAATCCAACTCTAATCGATCATCTGATAAGCAGACAGCGTCAGAAATGCTTCAAATTTGTCAGCAATCGACAACTCCCGGAAAAGTGTTATCGCCTCAGGAAAACGACCAGCAGCATAAGTGTCAGCCCCGACTTCTGATTTCACTCTGTCCATTTCTTCGGCAAGACATCTTTCAAACAGGTCATTCGTCACCTGCTGGCCGTCTTGCAGCACAACATTGAATTTGAGCTGTTGCCAGATCTGGGCGCGAGAAATCTCTGCCGTTGCCGCATCTTCCATCAGGTTATAGAGCGGAACTGCCCCGCGGCCGCGCAACCAGGCTTCAATATACTGAACTCCCACGCGGATATTCTCTCGCAATCCAGCCTCAGATTTGGTTCCCTGGTGGACTTCAAGCAGATCGGATTGGCCGATGGAGACGTCGGCGCGCGAAACATCCAATTGATTATGGCCGGGGACCATGCGGTCGAACACTTCCATCGCAACGGGAACCAGATCCGGATGGGCAACCCAGGTTCCGTCGTGGCCATTGCCGGCCTCACGCTCCTTGTCTGCCTTCACCTTTTCAAGCGCCGCGTCATTCGCCTCAGGATCTTTCCGATTGGGAATAGCCGCTGCCATCCCACCCATCGCAAATGCACCCCGCCGGTGACAGGTCTTGATCAGCAATTGTGAATAGGCGTTGAGGAAGGCGCTGCCCATGACAACCTGCCCGCGATCAGGCAGGATAAAGTCCGGGTTGTTGCGCAATGTTTTGATGAAAGAGAATATATAATCCCATCTGCCGCAATTGAGCCCGACGATATGATCTTTGAGCTCAAATAGAATTTCATCCATCTCAAAGGCGGCTGGCAACGTTTCAATCAGTATGGTCGCCTTGATTGTCCCACGCTCTACGCCGCGCTCTTCCTGGGCAAAATTGAAAACATCGTTCCAGAGCCGCGCCTCAAGGTGGCTTTCCATTTTCGGTAGATAATAATACGGACCGGTTCCCTTCGCTGCCAGCGCGGAAGCGTTGTGGAAAAAGTACAACCCAAAATCAACCAAACTCGCTGAAATCGGCTCACCGTCAACAATGATATGCCGCTCTGACAGATGCCAGCCGCGCGGTCGAACCATCAATACAGCCGGATTGGGACCAATTTTATAATCCTTTCCGTTGACGGGATCCGTAAAGTCGATTTTTCCCTGCCAAAGGTTTTGCAGGTTTATCTGACCTTCGATCATATTCGCCCAGGTTGGCGAAGACGCGTCCTCGAAATCGGTCATAAAAACCTTTGCACCGCAATTCAGCGCATTGATGATCATTTTCCGGTCAACCGGGCCTGTGATCTCCACACGGCGGTCTAACAAATCAGCTGGAATCGATGCGACTTTCCATTCACTGCTGCGGATATGAGCTGTTTCGGGCAGAAAATCCGGCAGTACACCATTGTCGAAGGCTGCCTGCCGCTCTTCTCGAAGTTTTAGCAGTCGTTTACGCGTTTCATTGAATTTACGATGCAGAATGACGAGGAAATCCAGCGCGTCCTTGGTCAGCACATTCTCGTAGCCGTCTTCCATGGCACCGGTTATTGATAGACTGGTATTATCGGTGGACATTGCCAACTCTCCGCAGCAGGAACTTACGAATTTCCTTATCGCACGCGGCCATCAATGACAAAATGGTCTAAAATAGACCTGGTGTTTTTCCTTTTTTTTGAAAATGAACAAAAATAACCAGATTGCTGAAAGGTGTACCCACCGCTTTTTTCGCAGAAATTTGCACTGCTGAGCCGACTTGCTTGATATCCAGCGATGGCCCGGGTTAACTGAGATCTTAATCTTTCCAATTACATCCTCGGTGCATTTAGTGAAAAACAAAGAAAATCTGTTCTCTGATGCGCCGTATTTTGCAATCATTGTTCTCCTGGGCATCATCAGCGGTACGATCGGTGTGCTGTTTCACCTGAGTGTTGATTGGCTATTTGAAAGCCGCAGGCTCGTGCTTGCCGGGTTTGATGTCTCTACTCAAATCGTTGTCTCGATGGCCTTCTCGGCACTCCTGGCGCTCGCGGCTTTTCTCCTGGTTCGATACTACGCGCCTGAAGCCGCTGGAAGCGGCGTTCAGGAAATTGAAGGCGCTATGGAGGACCTTCGCCCGCTCAGATGGAAACACATATTGCCGGTCAAATTTGTGGGCGGATTTCTCTCGCTTGGCTCAGGCATGACCCTGGGCCGGGAGGGGCCGACCATTCACATGGGAGCCGCTGTTGGTCAGGCTCTGAGCGAATGGTTCAAACTCCGTACACTAGACCGCAAGGGTCTGCTCGCCGCGGGAGCGGCGGCAGGTCTTGCGGCTGCCTTTAACGCACCGCTTGCTGCGGTTCTTTTTGTTATTGAGGAAACCCGCAGCCAGTTCCCTTATCATCTGAAGACTTACATGGGCGTGATTTTCGCTTCAATCATCAGCGCAACCATCACCGAACATATCGGCGGTGTCGGCCCGGAACTATCGATACCCGAAGTAAGCCTGCCGCTCGCGATTCTCCCGATATTCCTGGTGCTCGGCCCGGTTCTGGGCATGCTGGGCGTATGGCTCAATCGCTCGATTATATTCGCTCTCGATCAGTTCGACCGACTGCCGGACAAATGGCATCACTACAATGCCCCGATTGTTGGCGCGGTCGCCGGATTGCTGATCGTCATATTTCCTGCGGCGACCGGGGGCGGGGAAATACTTGTACACCGCATTGTTCTGGATCATCCGGGCACATCCGCCCTGCTAGCCCTGTTTGCAATCCGGTATGTGATGACACTGGTCAGCTATTCCAGCGGTGTCCCGGGCGGTATCTTTGCACCCCTTCTTGCGGTCGCGTCCTGTGCCGGTCTCGTTGTTGGTGCTCTGCTTCATTTGGCGGGATGGAATATTGAACATCTGGCGGTCGGCTGTGCAATAGCCAGTATGGGCGGCCTGTTCGCTGGCAGCATTCGAGCACCGCTTGTCGGTGTTGTGCTGGTGCTTGAACTCACTGGCGCTTATGAGTTGATGCTCCCTGTTCTGATCACCTGTTCAACTGCAAATCTGATGGCACACAAGATGGGTGGACGTCCGATCTATGAAGAACTGCTCGAGCGAACGCTCCGCAAGGAACACCAACCGGTGCCTGACAAGCAAGAGCAGCTACCCGTGGAGCTCGGCCCGGATGAAGACAAATAAATTCAATAATATTATATACTTAAGATAAGTACTCATCCGAAATCTCTGTTTGAAGCGTGCATTTGATGTCAGAGATGCTATTGATCGGCTGAGATTTATCAGTCTGGCGCATTATTGGATATCTGGTCAAAATATGAAAAATCATCGTCGCATTCTCCTGGCAACTTTGTGCTCTCTTTCAATTGCAACGTCTTCCAGCGCCGCTCTGGCCGCTGACAAGAAATCCGAAAATCCCAATAACATTCTCATGCGCACCACGCATACCGTTCCGGCCGGAGAGCATCAGGTACCGTTTGATTTCAGCTTCGGCATGCCAATAATCAGCGTGAAAATCGGTGGTAAAATGCGACGCTTCGCCTTTGATACCGGCGCGGTGATGACGCTGGATGCCAAATTGGCGGATGAGCTGAAACTGCTCGAAGAAACGGCTGTGAAAGTGACGGATTCACAAGGCCTCTCACAGCAGCGCGGCGTCCTGGTCGTTCCCGAAATGGAGCTCGGGCCTGCCAGTTTCAAAAACCAGCCTGCGATTGTCGCGGATCTCAATCATCCTGAATCGCCAATGGCCTGCGTCAAACTTGATGGTCTTTTCGGCAACACGGCAATGCGTCTGATCCGAAGCTGGTCTATTGACTACGACAAGAAAAAAATCACTTTTTCCGAAGATCCAATGGCGATCGATGCTGATGCGCTGGTCTCTTCAGCATCAAACATGGCCGGTTCCGGTCCTCGCGTGAACACCCGTTTTGGTAAGGGCATTGAAACCGACATAATCATCGACACCGGCAAGCAAGGCGGCTTTACGTTGCCAGTTTCATTCATGGGAGAACTTGCCGGTGCGGGTCGCCTTGCACCGGCACCGGTCCTTCGTCTCATGTCATTTCAACAAAGTGGCATCAACAAGAAATCTGATCCGATCAGCTATTTTTTCGCCCGAATTGACGGGTTTCGTTTCGGGCAGGCAAGAATGGGCTCCGTCCCCTTCAGTTTTCTGGATGCCCAACCCTTTGTCGGTAATGCTGCGCTGAAATATTTCAAAATCAATTTCGATTTTCAGCAGGGACTTGTGGCGCTCAAGCCCAAAGGAAGTGGCTTTCTGAACCTCGTCGGTGCTTTTCAGATCCAGGGCGTTGAACGTATTATGGAAAAGGGAAAAGTCTACGTGAGCGCCGTATACGAAGGCTTGAAGCAACCGGTCAGGGGCGTCGAAATCGGGGATGAAATTCTGCAGATCGACAACGTCAAAATGATCGACGGAGACATCCAGCCGATCTGTCAGCTGATGACCGCACCACCGGCGCCAACAGGCGTGTCGACTTACGTCTTGAAAGACAAAAAAGGGCGGAAAAAAACAGTCAAATTACCCTTTCAAACGCCCTTCTCTCTTCGCTGAGTTCGACAAAGAGTACATTTATCCGTAGTCGTCCTTTTGTGCTGAAACGCCAGTTCCAGAGATCGGAAATTTAGTGAAATATTGCTGTAAACAAGTGCGCCAGGCGACTTTGTCGCCTTTCCACTCCGAAGTGTCTTCAGCAAAAAAAGCGATCTCATAACCCGAGCCCACCGGCCCTTCGAACCGACCTTTGCTGGTGATGACCAGAAACTCCACCGACCGACCGAGATAGGATTGAACTACGCTCCTGAGCGCCTGTATTCTTTGATCGTCCAGCATAAAATCAAGAGCACCGGTTTCCGCATGAACTTCCGGCAGGTTGCCCTGAATGTTGGAGAGAACGAAAATCAGGCGGCGATAAAGGTGCAGACGTGAAAAGCGCTCTCTCAAATAGTCGAACTTTTGCTGTCCAATTTCAAAATGAGCGTCGATATCAATAATTTCGTGATGTCGAAATTCATGCCAAAAATAAAACTGGTATGCCTCCCAGAACGGCTGGCTTTTAAGCACAATGTCACCGCGCTCAAAACGAGGCAACCCATCGGCCAAAAGACGGGCTGCGCTGTCCGGAGGACAGATCAACCAGTCAAAGTAATTTGACGGGATTGCCTCCGGGCCAATTCCGAAATCTTCCAGATAAGGCTGATTGAACCGCAATTGATGCGCAGTTTGACACGACATCCCCAGACTGACCAACGCGATTTCTTTTTGCCGGTCTTTTTCCGAAGCCCCAAACATCCGGTTCCTGACTTGTCGAGTGAATCACTGTGTCATTGGTAACCGGCAAGCGGCGCTTTGTCAGCAATTGCCTCCTCAGATGGCCCGCTACCTGTTTTTTTTCGCCTGTTTATCCAATCCTCTTTCAGCAAGCCCGGCAGGCACTGGGCCACCATAGGCCCAATCGAGGAGCTCTACGGTATGAATGATCGGTGTGTCTGTTCCCGTTCCAAGCTGGGTCATGCATCCGATGTTACCTGTGGCAATAACCCCTGCCCCAGTCTTTTGAATGTTGCCGAGTTTTCGGTCGCGCAGCTGTCTGGCAATATCCGGTTGCAGAATGTTATAGGTGCCAGCCGAGCCGCAGCATAAATGCCCTTCCGGCACATCACGCACCATGAATCCCGCATTACCGAGCAATGTCTTCGGTATCGTGGTGATTTTCTGGCCGTGCTGCATCGAACATGCCGAATGATAGGCGACACTCACGTCTAATTTGGACGTGGCAGGTTTCAGGTCGACACCGTCAAGATACTCAGTGACATCTTTGGCCAGAGCAGAAACCCGCTCAGCTTTTTGCACGTATTCAGGATCATCACGCAACATAAAGCCGTAGTCTTTGATTGTGGTCCCGCAGCCCGATGCCGTGATAATTATGGCGTCCAGACCTTTCCCTTCTATCTCATGTGTCCATGCATCGATGTTCGTTTTGGCACTCTGCAATGCCGCTTCTTCCTTGCCCATGTGATGGACAAGCGCTCCGCAGCAACCCTCTCCTTTGGGAAGAACAACATCGACGCCCAATCGCTTCAACAGGCGGATCGTCGCATCGTTGATACTCGGATTCAGAACCGGTTGTGCACATCCCGTCAGCAGCGCAACCCGCCCCTTGCTTTCAGGCACAGCACTTTCGAATTCACCCGGACCGGGATATTCAATCGGCGCACTTCCTCGCCACGGCGCCAACTCCAGCATAGCTCCCAATTGGCGAAACGGTCCACCAACCCGCTTCATCAGCCCGGCAAACGGCTTGCCGAATATTGCGGCAACAACCGCCAGCCGAAACCGTTTTGGGTAGGGCAGGATCGCCGCAAGAAGTCTGCGCATGACACGGTCGGAAAACGGGCGCTTGAAAGTCTTGTCAATATGGGTGCGCGCATGGTCCACCAGATGCATGTAGTTTACACCGGAAGGGCATGTGGTCATGCATGCCAGACAGGACAGGCAGCGATCGACATGTTTCACCAGCTTTTCATCAGCCGGTCGATCATTTTCAAGCATGTCCTTGATGAGGTAAATCCGGCCTCGCGGACTGTCCAATTCATCCCCGAGTAGGGTGAAGGTGGGACAAGTGGCCGTGCAGAAACCGCAATGAACACATTTGCGCAGTATTTTTTCAGATTCGGCGACCTGACTGTCGGCAAGCTGAACGGATGTGAAGTTCGTTTGCATGGATAAGCTAAACTCCCGGATACATCCGCCCCGGGTTCAAAATACCGTGGGGATCAAATTGTTCTTTGAGACGCCTTGTAAGGTCTGCAAGGGCTTTTGGCTGCGGCTGAAAAACGGATAGCGCGGTTCGAAGCGGCGCTTCAGCCCGCATCAACATGGCATGGCCGCCAAATTTTGCGATCGTGTCCCGAACAAGATCCTCTCTGGGTTCACCATCGTTGAAACGAAGCCAGACAAGTCCACCTCCCAAATCGCAGAAGTAACGCATTTCCGGTGGCCCATTCATGAGTTCGATGAGCCGGGGGGCGTCAGTTGGTGCAACGGAGACTTTCCAGAGCACCGACAACTCGTCGCCAGCAAGAGGCTCAACGTCCCTAATTTCTCGCCATAGAGATCGGGACGTTGCCTCATTGAGGCGCTCGATAGTCCCCAGCCCCCTGAACAGATCCTTGAGTTTGTCCAATCTGTACTCAACTGACGGACCAAAACCTTCAAGGCGCAGAAGTGTGAGGGATTTTCCATTCGCATCAAATCCTCCAAGAGGTCGACCAGAAAGGCTTTCGGCAGGCACATAGGCTGCACTGGAAACTTCCGCCGAAGATCCCAGCGCATCGCTCATGACTTTCACAGCGTCCCGGATGCCAAATCCGATCAGAGCCAGCGTCTCTTCGGTCTCCGCCTTTGGCAGGACCTTGAAAGTGATATCCGTCAGAACCGACAACGTACCCCATGATCCAGCAAGTCCCCGAGCAAGATCGTACCCGGTTACATTTTTAACCACCCTTCCACCGGCCTTGTAGATTTCTCCCCGTCCCGACACGGCTTCAATACCCAGAATATGATCACGTACCGCTCCGGCCTTGATCCTGCGCGGGCCGGAAAGGTTGGTCGCAACCATGCCGCCCAAGGTACCCCGCCCGGGTTCATTGCCGAGAATAGGCCCGGGATCCATCGGTTCAAAAGCAAACTCCTGCCCGTTGTCGGACAGCAGCTTTTCAATTTCACTGACTGGCGTACCGGCCTTGGCCGACAGGATGAGTTCTTCAGGCTCGTAAAGAGTAATTCCCGAAAGTTCGTCGAGGGACAGGAAGTGGCCGGCCTGAACAGGACGACCGAGCACCTTCTTGCTATTGTGCCCGGCCAGCTCCAGCGGCTCTTTTTCTGCCGCTGCCCATTTTACAGCGGCTTCAACTTCGATGGCGTCGCGCGGCTTAAAGCTGTTGGTCATCGAACGCTCCCTTAAAACCGCGGGATATCGGGGAATGGAAGCTGTCCCTTGTGAACATGCATGCGACCGAGTTCCGCGCAGCGATGCAACACCGGAAAGACTTTGCCGGGATTGAGCAGGTGCTTCTCATCAAAGGCGCATTTGACACGCTGCTGTTGCTTGAGGTCCTCTTCAGAAAACATCTCACCCATCAAATCGCGTTTTTCGACACCGACACCATGTTCTCCTGTCAGCACACCCCCAACTTCCACGCACAGCCGAAGAATATCAGCGCCAAAGTCCTCGGCTGCCTGTAGCTCACCGGGGATATTGGCATCGTAAAGAATCAGGGGATGCAAATTTCCGTCTCCGGCATGAAACACGTTGGCGACCCGGAGCCCGTGTTTCTTGGAAAGTTCCCGCATCCCGGCCAGAACCCGGGGCAATTCTTTGCGCGGTATCGTGCCATCCATGCACAGATAGTCCGGTGAAATCCTGCCAACGGCCGGAAACGCCGCCTTCCGGCCCGCCCAAAATCGCATCCTCTCTTCTTCACTGCCCGATATTCTGATCGAGTTGGCCTTGTTTTGTTTTGCAATATCCTCGACCCGCTGAAGCAGATGATCCACCTCTGCTTCCGGGCCATCGAGTTCCACGATTAGCAGCGCTTCGCAATCGAGCGGATAATCGGCATGGACAAAATCTTCAGCCGCCAGAATGGCAGGTTTGTCCATCATCTCCATTCCGCCTGGAATGATACCCTGACTGATAATATCGGCGACGCACTGCCCCCCATCTTCACTGGTGGGAAATCCAATCAGTGCTGCGCGGGCAGTCTCTGGGCTTTGCAGAATTCGTACGGTCACTTCCGTGACAACGCCGAGCAATCCTTCAGAGCCTGTCATCAACGCCAGCAGATCATAGCCTTCAGCGTCCAGATGTTTGCCACCAAGGCGTATAATCTCACCGGTTATCAGCACCATCTGTAGTCCCAGAACATTATTGGTGGTCAAACCATATTTCAGTGAGTGAACGCCCCCGGAATTTTCAGCAATATTGCCGCCGATTGAACAGGCAATCTGGGACGAGGGATCTGGTGCATAGTAGAAACCTTCGTGCTCTACCGCTCTTGTTATGCCCAGGTTGGTGACGCCCGGTTGAACCACGGCTGCGCGGTTGGCAAAGTCGACATCCAGGATCTGATTGAATTTCATCATCGAGATGAGCACACCATCAGCCAACGGCAATGCGCCACCGGACAGGGACGTACCGGCACCTCTGGGAACAACTTTCACGTCATTGTCGTAGCAATAGCGCAGGATTCGGGAGACCTGCTCCACGGTGCTGGGCAGAACAACGATAAAGGGCATTTGCCGGTAAGCAGTTAATCCATCGGTTTCATAGGGACGCATTTCGCCCGGATCCGAGATCACACCTTCTCCGGGAACGATAGCCCGCAGAGCGGAAACAATTTCCGACCGCCGAGCCAGAACATTTTCATCCGGCAAAGGCATCGCCAATCCTGCCATAACGCCTCACTCCCCAAGAATTGAATGATCCTATTGGATTTCAACACCGTAGTACCCTTCAGCGATCCGCTCAATCAACCATTGGTCCGGGTGCGCATCTGGAAACAATCGATTTAGCGCCGACTATGCCACATGGGAATTTGTTTCCAAAAGGCGTATAAAGGCGAATTACTTATTCCATTGAGGAACAGATGAGACAGTTCAACGATCTTGAAATTTTCGCAAGAGTAGTGACTGCGGGCAGTTTGTCGGCCGCGGGCCGGGAAATTGGCGTATCGCCTGCGGTCGTTTCCAAGAGACTGCGAAAACTGGAAGACCGACTTGGAACGCGTCTTTTGCAAAGAACAACCCGTCAGGTCACCCTGACCGAAGCCGGTCTGGGATACTATGAACGGGTGATCGCAATCCTAGCAAGTATTGAAGAAGCAGAAGCCTTTGTCTCACGGCGGTCCTCTGTGGCCAGAGGCACTCTGAAGATTTCTGCACCGACGTCGTTCGGTCGCATGCATATTGCCCCGCATCTGGTTGGTTTTCTGGAAGAGAACAGCGATCTTCATATCAATCTGGAATTGTCCGACGAGTTCACGGATATCGTCGGGCAGGGATATGACCTCGCGATCCGGATTGCGGCCCTGGAGGATTCCAGTCTCGTTGCGCGTCGCCTCGCCCCGATCCATCGCGTTCTCTGCGCAAGCCCAGCCTATATAGCCAAGCACGGCGAACCCCGAACGCTCGAGGATCTGGACACTCATGTTAGGCTCGCTGCGACCAATCAAGATCCCTGGCAGCTTGAGGGACCGAACGGAAACGTTACAGTTCGCGCCACAGGCCCCCTCCATACGAATTCAAGCGAAGTTGTCCGCTCCGGCTTGCTTGCAGGGCTGGGTGTCGCGCTGCGGTCCACCTGGGATGTCGGCCCGGAGTTACGCTCCGGTCAGCTAAAAATTGTATTGCCCGGATATCGCGCCTCTCACCATGTTGCCATCCACGCAGTCTATCCAAGCCGTCGTTTTCTCCCAGCGAAGGTGCGACTTTTTGTAGACTTCCTTGCCGGATTGTATGGATCAGAACCCTACTGGGACGAAGGATTGGAAACGATCCTCCGATCACCTGAAATCGTTGCAGCCGAATAAAACTGTATTCGTCCACCGCGACTGCCGCGACAATCGGTCTTAGTAAAAATTCTAATATCAGCTTATTGTTGCCTCCCTTATTAATGACTGACTGATTTATTCTGTCCGACACAAATTCTGGGAGAATTTGAATGAAGCGTATTGTTACTGTGGCTGCAGCACTTGTTGTGGCGTCCTCCTTTTCCGCATTCGCCGAAGGCGATGCCGTAAAAGGAAAAAAAGTGTTCAACAAGTGCAAAGCCTGCCATGCGGTGGGAGAGAAAGCCAAAAATAAAGTCGGCCCAATACTGAACGGCGTCATCGATCGGGAATGGGGCGAAGTCGAAGGATACAAATATTCCAAACCCCTGCTTGCTGGTAAAGAGGAAGGCAAGGTTTGGGACGCAGCCACACTCGATGCATATCTCATCAAGCCAAAGGATGTCATCCCCAAAGGAAAAATGGCATTTGCCGGTCTCAAGAAAGAAGCCGACCGTCAAAACGTCATCGCCTATCTTTCCGGTTTCAACGCTGACGGAACTGAAAAATAAAATCAGTTACCAGGCCAGATCGACCGGTCCGGACTGTTCAACGATCGTCCGGATCGGCGTGGTGCGCCCTTATGCGCCATACAAGATATGAAATAACGGCGATGACCGGGACAACACTGACCGCCGTCAAAACACCGGTGTCCACCGGTAGTCCCAATGCATCCGTACCCTTGATGATATAGGCGAGCAGGCCAACAACGTAGTAGCTGATTGCTGCGACGGACAAACCTTCGACAGTTTGCTGCATCCGTAGTTGCATGCGAGTCCGCCGGTTCATGCTTTTCAACAAATCACTGTTTTGCTGTTCGACTTCCACATTGATTCTGGTGCGCAGCAGGTCGGTGGCACGTGCAAGTTTTCGGCTCAGGTTGATCTGTCTTTGAACAACGGCTTCGCAGGTTCGCATGGCTGGAGCAAGCCGACGCGCAAGAAACACCTGCCATGTTCCAAATCCCGGCAGGAATGTTTCACCGAGAACCTTCAATCGCTGCTCGACGATTTCGTTGTAAGCCCGACTGGCACCGAAGCGGAAAGAGGTCTCCGCAGCCCCCGCTTCAAGATCCGCTGCCAGTTGCGACAAGCGGTCAAGCAGCGCCTTGTTGGACTGCAGTCCATCCGCCGTTCGAATGGCGTTGGTGACTTCCTGCAGACCGTTTTCGATCCGTTCAACCTCCGGTGAAAGACGCTGCGCCTCCGGCAATCCCAGCAAACAAAGCAGGCGGTAGGTCTCGATCTCAAGCAGCCGTTGTACAAGAACACCCGCCCTGTTGGCTTCGAGTCGACGATTGACGATCAGAATTCTGGTGCGACCATGACGATCAGGTCTGAAGTCCGTCGCACAGATCGCCGTTCCCTGTTCAACTTCCGACGCTGCAAGACTCGAGGGATCAAAACACGCAAGCAAACCATCGAGCGGTTCAGCATCGCTCACCAAATCAAGACGCGTTCCCACCAGAAGTTTACCCGGGGCACGGAATGTCGTTCCGAACGGATGGTTCTCCGGTTCTGTCCCGAACGGTTTTCCGTTCTCAATCGGTCCGCTGTAGGTGTAGGTAATGAACTCCGCATGACGTTCCCATCGCAATCTGCCTCGACCCAGCGGCACGATATGATGGCGGGCTCCCTCATCCGGACCTGGCACGCCATGGCCCAGACAGAACCGCGTGAGCCATTCCCGGTCGGCAGCAAGACTTTTGTCATCCACGATGAACCCGTAGTGAATAAATGCCTGCGGGGTATCCACCGGGAGAAAGGGCCGGGCATGTATCTCCCCAAGAAGCGCTTCGCGGGCGGGATGCATGATCATCACAGCCCCTTCAAACTCTTCCGTCATTTCAACCCCCAGCCTGTGAATCTGAATATCCAGCCATTGCGTTCATCAGAACAAGTGTTGCATCTAGCTGATCTGTCATAGTGCAACCATACTCAAATGCCGATAGGCAACGCGGCAAAACGTTCCACACAAGAACGCGTGTAGCTCCAAAACGGGGTTGATCCAAAAAAAATCAATTAATACAATGATATAATAAAATTGGATAATTTTTTTTACCAATTATTGCAAATACTCGTTTTCTATCGTATTCTCGCGATCACACGTCCTGCGTCCCGGAGTGGATGACCTCATAATCAGCCGTGCCATCTTATGGTTTCCTGTAAAGAGTTGCCGATGATATTCTCCCCGGTCAATCCGGACCGAACAGCCGATGCCATTATCGATCAGATAGAAAAGCTGATACTCAAGGGTGTTTTGCGCTCACGGGATCGGTTACCCGCTGAACGAGATCTCGCCGAACAGCTTGATGTCTCCAGACCAATTCTGCGCAACGCCATCAAGGTGCTGGAGGAAAGACAGCTCGTCGTCAGTCAGCACGGCGGCGGCACCTTCATTGCGGACATTATCGGGACTGTATTCTCGCAGTCGATCATTGACCTGATCAAACGTCATCCTTCCGCCATTGAAGATTATCTGGAATATCGACGTGAAATCGAGTCGACCACTACCGCGCTGGCTGCAGAACGCGCGACGGCCTCGGACAAAGCAATCCTGGCTGACATCATGCAACGAATGGAAGACGCCTCCCAGAAGATGGATGTCTCTGAGGAAACGGCAATCGATGTCGATTTCCACACCGCGATTGGTGAAGCTGCACACAATATCGTGCTGCTGCACACGTTGCGCGGTTGCTATCACTTATTGGCGGAAGGCGTTTTTTACAGCCGTACGCAACTCTACAACTACCCTGGCGCGCGAGTAAATATCCTGCGCCAACATCAGGCAATTTATAATTCAGTGCTGAGCGGCGACGTCGATGCAGCACGGGTCGCCGCCAAAAATCATATCGACTACGTTGCCCTTACGATGGAAGATGTCCGCCGATCCGACTTCCGAGAGGATGTCGCGGCACGGCGTCTGTCCCAACGAGGGACACAAAAAAACAGCAACCGTACAAATCGGGCACACCAAAAAAGGAATACCGCAAGATGACCGGCGCATCGGAGCAAATATCTCTACCCCTTTCGCCAAGCGTGGGATTGTTTGTCACCTGCCTTGTCGATTTGTTTCGACCCAGTGTCGGGTTTGCCGCCGTCAAACTGCTCGAGGACGCGGGATGCGACGTTCACGTTCCGGTGGCGCAAACCTGTTGCGGCCAGCCCGCCTACAATTCGGGTGACAAACAAGATGCCCGCGATATCGCTCTGAATGTCATCAACGCATTTGAGAAATTTGACTATGTGGTGGCACCCTCAGGCTCCTGTGCCGGGATGCTCAAAAAACACTATATCGAGCTTTTTGACAGCGAGCCTGAACTCAGGTCCCGAGCCGAGAAGTTCGGAACCAAAGTGTATGAGTTGGTCAGCTTCCTGAGCGATGTGCTCAAGCTCGATGCGGTCCAGGCGTCATTCAAAGGCTCTGTCACCTATCATGATAGTTGCTCGGGTCTACGGGAACTGGCTATCCACGATCAACCTCGCAAACTGCTCGGCAGCGTAGAGGGTCTGGAATTGAAAGAAATGTCGGAAGCCAATGTGTGCTGCGGTTTTGGCGGCACATTTTGCGTGAAGTTTCCCGACATCTCCAATGCGATGGTGGAAAAGAAAACGGAGAACATAAAAAATGCCGGAGCCGGAACACTTCTCGCCGGAGATCTGGGTTGCCTGATGAACATGGCAGGCAAACTCAAACGGGAAGGATCGGCAATCGAAGTTCGTCATGTCGCGGAAATTCTCGCCGGCTCGACAGAAGAGCCGGCTATAGGAGAAAAACGACGGGGCGGATGATGGCTGCAGAGATGAAAGATCACAGCGCGCGGCGTGGGAAAATTGACGTCCGGGAGGCCTCGGCCGTCGATGCTGCGGCAATTGCCGGCATCTACAATCAGGGCATTGAGGACCGGATCGCAACGTTCGAGACAGAACCGCGCAGTGAGGCAGCCATAAGAGATTGGCTTAAGTCAGAACGTCCAGCCATTGTCGTGGTGGAAAATAACGGCCCTCCGGTGGCATTTGCCTTGGCCTCTTCTTATCGGGATCGCCCCTGCTATTCCGGAATTTATGAATTCTCCGTTTATACAAGACGTGACAAGCGTGGCTTTGGATACGGTCGAATGGCAATGGACCGTTTAATCGAGACGGCTCGCGATAACGGTGCCTGGAAACTGGTTTCACGGATTTTCCCGGAAAACACCAGCAGCCGTGCACTTTGCGCCGCGCTCGGATTTCGCGAAGTCGGCACTTATGAACGCCACGGAAAACTGAACGGTCAATGGCGCGATACAGTGATTGTTGAAAAACTGATCGACGAAGAAAACAGGCAGGCTGATGGTTGAAGTTACGACACCGAATTTCAAGGAAAACACCAAAGCCGCACTGGCCGACGCCAATCTGCAGAAAGCTTTGGGCAAGGTTCGGACAGGCTTCATCGGCAAACGTGCCGATGCCGCAGCCGCACTGCCCGAATTCGAAAACCTGCGTGACAAAGCCCGGGATATCAAGAACCACACGTTGGCCCACCTTGATCTCTATCTGGAAGCCTACGAGAAAAAGGTAACAGACAGTGGCGGCCATGTGCACTGGGCGGAAACCGCAACCGATGCTCAACAGATTATTCTGGACATCTGCCGAAAAGTCGACGCGAAAACCGCGACAAAGGGAAAGTCGATCCTCACGGAGGAAATCGGCCTAAATGACTTCCTGTCAAAGGAGGGCATTGAACCGATCGAAACAGATCTTGGTGAATATATCATCCAGCTGCGCGGAGAAGCCCCCAGTCACATCATCGCACCTGCTGTCCACGTAACAAAGCAGCAGGTGGAAGAGGATTTCCGCCACTATCACACCCATCTTGACAAAGACCGCAATCTGGATGACCCGGCGACCCTGCTCAATGAAGCCCGCGCCATTTTACGACAGAAGTATCTGGATGCAGATGTCGGAATCACAGGTGCCAACTTCCTCGTTGCTGAAACGGGTACCTCGATCATTGTGACCAATGAGGGCAATGGCGATCTCACCCAGATTCTGCCGAAGGTCCATATCGTTCTGGCGTCCCTTGAAAAAATAACGCCAACTTTGGAGGATGTTTCACAGATCCTTCGTGTGCTCGCCAGGTCGGCGACCGGACAGGACATGTCCGTTTACACCACCTTTTCCACCGGGCCCAAACGTCCCTCCGATCCCGATGGGCCGGAAGAATATCATGTGGTCTTGCTCGATAACGGGCGTTCCGACATGCTGGGGACTGAGTATGAAGAGATGCTCCGCTGCATCCGTTGCGGCGCCTGCATGAACCACTGCCCGGTCTATCATGCGGTTGGCGGACATGCGTATGGCTGGGTCTATCCCGGTCCGATGGGTGCGGTGCTGACTCCATCGCTGATCGGCGTCGACAAAGGGGGCAACCTGCCCAACGCCTCGACGTTTTGCGGTCGCTGCGAAGCAGTATGCCCCATGCGCATACCACTACCGAAATTGATGCGGCATTGGCGCGAGAAGGAATTCGAGAAGCATCTGCAGCCCTCAGCAGCGCGATACGGTTTGAAAACCTGGGCATTTTTTGCAAAAAGGCCAAAGCTCTATCAGTTCATGACACGTGTCGGTATTGGTGCATTGGGGTTGATCGGCAAGAATCGAGGGAGTTTTTCATCCCTGCCCTTTGCAGGTGGCTGGACAAAACATCGCCAATTACCAGCACCACAGGGCAAAACATTTCAGCAGATGTGGGCACAGCGACAATCAACTGCTTCCGGATCCGGAAGGGGAGCCTGATTATGGGATCGAAATCGACCATTATGAATAAAGTGCGTTCCTCTCTGTCTGTGAATGGCGGGGACGCCGATAGAAAAAAAGCCGTTGCCAAGCGGCTCAACAAACCGCCTCAGGGGATCATTCCCAAGCGTGGACAATTGAACGAAGACGCTCGGCGTGACTTGTTTATCGAGATGGCTGAAAGGGTTCAGGCCACCACCGACCGGGTTAACAGTGCCGACGATGTCCCAACCGCTGTCGCCAACTATCTGCGCAATCACAATCTGGAACAGATTATCCATGTCGGTTCAGATCCGCGTGTTTCGGCCATGCCCTGGGATAAAGCACCCCAACTGGAGGTTCTGGACGACATCTGCACACGCGCCGACAGTGTTACTCTGACCCACGCATTTGCCGGTGTCGCTGAATCTGGTACGGCAATAATGACGTCGGGACCGGACAACCCCACAAGCAACAATTTTCTACCCCAGACACATATCGTTGTTCTGAACGCACCGGATATTAAGGGTGACTATGAAAGCGTCTGGCAACGGCTGCGGACAGTCCATGGCAAAGGCACTATGCCAAGAACGGTCAATATGATCACCGGCCCTTCCCGCTCTGCCGATATCGAACAAACCTTGATCCTCGGTGCCCATGGTCCAAGAGCGCTGCACGTGATTGTGGTGGGGTAAAGGACCGGGGATGGAAAACCTGGTACCCGGGCGTCATGTTAATCACCGGCTCTTGCAATATGGTTCTTCATCGTAAACTCACACTTGCTGTTCACTGAAGGTGCTAGCGCAGTTCTTTACTTTGTCACGTATCATTGTCGCGTAGGTGGTTCGACCTTGACCTCAAGCGCTGCACCGCGGATCAAACGGTAGGAAAGAGTATGCCGAATAAACTGGATCGCGATGATAGACCGGCCTTGATCCAAAATCGCCCGGTTCCCACGACAGACGACAGCGTATCGGCATCAGATTTCGAACAAACATCACCCCGGTTCAAGCTTTCGATCGGGGCGGCGCTCGGGGTTGGTTTTGCTTTGTTGCTGACACTTGTCGGCGGCGGCTTGATTGCCATGCTCATGATCGCGGCTAACAAGCAAACAGCCAGTCTGATGGATGAAGTCGGCAACCTCATGCTGTCTCGCAGCACACAAGTGGTCGCAGATCATCTTACTTTGCGCGAAAAACGGCTGAAAGTGCTGTCAGATGTTCTCCTTGCCGAGACAATCGATCTTGATCAACAAGAACTTGAACATCTCCTTACCAATACACTTGCCGACCTGAACGATGCGCGCCGAATTACGCTGAACCTCGCCGATGGTCGACGGTATATCACAACAAAATCCGGGTTCAGTGCAACGCAAGACAATGATTGGAAACCTGCGGAGCGGCCACAGGAAACAGGCTCAGCGGCCTTCATCTGGGACGAACCGCGTTTTGATCCTGAGCTCAATGAAACTGTTATTGGTCTCAACACTTCAACCTATCAGGGTAGCCGGTTCGTCGGTGATACCCGTATTGAATACAGTGTTGCGTCCTTCCTCCCGCTGCTTAAGGAAATGACCTGGCGGGACCAACAGACGGCTTTTATTCTGTTCGGCAAGGATCAGGTCATCGCCTACGATCATGCCGTCCCGAAAAACTTCAAGGCGACAGCTCAGACGCCTCTGCCAACCTTAGAAGATATGCCCTCGGATCCATTGTCGTTTTTGTGGACTGAAGGGCCGAACTACATTCAAAGGACGCAGAAAACAGAAACGCCGGACCATTTTGTTGGCTCTCATCTAAATTCCACCAGTCAGGGCATGAAGGTCTATTTCTATACCGATCTGTCAGCTCACACGGAACTGCCATTCATCGTAGGAAGCTTTTTACCCGCAAGTGATTTTGGGTCCGCCTTTCGCAGCCTCCAGAACGTCACTATTGCAGGCGCTTTGGTGCTGGGTGTTGCGGTTATCCTGGTTTTCTTTCTTGGACGGGCCATCGGGCGACCGATCAACAGGCTGGCCAAAGCAGCATTGGCGGTTCGAGAGCTTGATCTGGAACATGTCGAACGCCTGCCGCGCTCTTCGTTCAGGGAACTGGATGAAGCCAACAGAGCATTCAATGCCGCAAGCGGCGCCTTACTGGCTTTTGCGCGTTATGTGCCACGCGATCTCGTCAACACGCTGATATCAAGTGATTTTTCAGCGCTCGAAAAGACAGAGCTGAGAGAGATGACGATCCTCTTTACCGATATTGCCGGCTTCACCGGAACGGCGGCCGCGATGAGTGCAGAAGAGACCGCTGATTTCCTCAATCATCATTTTGAAGAACTGACGTCCTGCATCTCCCAAACCCAGGGAACCATTGATAAATATGTGGGCGATGGAATCATGGCATTTTGGGGAGCGCCGAGCGTCCAGCACGATCATGCCCAAAGAGCTGCTGATGCAATTGGGTTGATTACCAAGAAAATCAGGCAATCGAACGAATTGAACAACAACCAGATACGCGTACGGATCGGCGTTCATACAGGAAAAGTCGTTGTCGGCAATATTGGGTCGCAGCAGCGAATGAATTACACCGTCATTGGCGATGCGGTGAACGTGGCTGCCCGTTTGCAGGAACTGGGTAAGGAAGTGGACCAGGATGCCGATGTGATTGCACTTGGCAGCGAAGAAACGATTGAGCGTTTACAGGGGAACAGGCAGACCTCCGCCATTGGACAGTATCTGCTACGGGGCAGAGATCGCAAAACAACGGTTTATCGTATTTCATAGCCACGCATCACAACTACATCGCGGGATCTCATGATCCCATTTCCAGATCAATTCCGTGAATCAGGAACCAATGCCGGCTGATGCCAAAAATGTGAATTCCACTCAACCGCCCCTGACAGTTGAGTTTCTACCGTGAAACCACTATTGCTCTGAAATTCCGCAACTGATATGCGGGAACGCGCCCTCACGATTTGGACCCGATAAAGCGTGGTTCGCCAAGGAATATGCATGGCTCGCGATACTCTGGACTCGACACCTATTCAATCCCGGCAAGCGCTCATAAGCGTGCTTGAGAGCGGATGCAAACCGACGGCGGCATTTCGAATTGGTACCGAACACGAGAAGTTCGGGTTCTGCGTCGATACCCTGAAACCCATCCCCTACGAAGGGGAGCGAGGCGTCCGTCGCGTCCTGGAAGGCATGGAAGGATTGCTTGGCTGGGAGCGCATAGAGGATCATGGTAAGATAATTGGCCTTGCGGACCCCGTTGGGGGCGGCGCGATCTCAATTGAACCGGGTGGGCAATTCGAGCTCTCCGGCGCTCCGGTTGAAACCCTTCATCAGACATGCCGCGAGACCAACTCTCATCTTGCGCAGGTTCGCGAAATTGCGGAGCCACTCGGCGTCGGCTTTCTGGGTGTTGGTATGGCGCCCAGCTGGTCGCGCCAGGATATGCCGCGCATGCCCAAGTCGCGGTACGACATCATGGCCGCCTACATGCCGAAAGTCGGCAGTTACGGACTGGATATGATGTTTCGGACATCAACGATCCAGGTCAATCTGGACTTTTCATCCGAAGCGGATATGCGCCACAAAATGCGGGTAAGTCTGGCGCTTCAGCCGATTGCCACCGCCATATTTGCCAATTCGCCGTTTACCGACGGCAAACCAAACGACTTCAAATCATTCCGCGGCGAGATCTGGCGGGATCTTGATGCGGACCGTACCGGCATGCTGCCATTTGTTTTCGACGAAGGCTTTGGTTTCGAACAATATCTGGACTGGGCAGTTGATGTTCCGATGTATTTCGTCAAGCGGGGCGACGACTATCATCAAGCGACTGATGTGACATTTCGTCAATTCATGGATGGGGCACTTGCTGACCGGCTGCCAGACGGGGTGGCGAACATTGGCGACTGGAACAATCACCTCTCCACACTCTTTCCAGATGTTCGGTTGAAACAGTTTCTCGAGATGCGGGGGGCTGACGGCGGTCCGTGGCGCCGAATTTGCGCTTTGCCAGCCTTCTGGGTGGGCTTACTTTATGACCAGGCCAGTCTTGATCAGGCCTGGCAGCTGGTTCGGGACTGGACATCAGAGGAACGAGAAGCGCTGCGCCGCGATGTCGCGCGGTTCGGGCTGGATGCTCCCATGAGAAACGGAACAGTTCGGGATATTGCCAAGGATGCGTTGGCTTTGTCCCTTGATGGCCTTCGCCGACGGAATCTGCTGAGTGATGCAGGTTACGATGAACGTCAATATCTGGCACCGGTAGAAGAAACCATCGTGACCGGGATGACACCGGCTGACCACCTGCTTGCAAAATATCACGGCGATTGGCAGGGTGATATTTCGCGTATCTTCAGCGAGTATGCTTACTGAGGGATACCAAACGCATGGTCAGATACCCTCACAAGGTGCACGTGGTTTCAGAAAGAACCTGTCTGAATTGGCAGAAATTAACGTTATTCCGGCTTAAGTCGCAGGAATTACCGCTATATTATGGTCATGATTTGACCTTGGAGCCAAAGCGCATGATCATGGTGTCTAACAAAGGGATACACTATGATTGATCCAAAAGAGATGTTTTCTGCATTTCAGCCTGAGCAATTTCTGAAAACGCTGCAGTCGCAATATGGCTGGGGCGAGAAAGAGGTTCAGCAAGCTTTTGAAGCGCTACTACCTGCAGTCTGGGCAGGCATTCGCCACACGTCCTCGACCCCGGATGGATTGGCGCAAATGATGACGGCCCTGACCCAAAGTGCCAATCCACTGGCCGGTTCGATGGGTGCGGCCGGTGCAATGCAACCGACAATGTTCGCGCCATGGGTCGATGTATCGCAGAAGATGTTCTCCTCGCCGGATCTGCAGCAAGCCATTGCGCGTCAAGTTGCCGACAGTACCGGCCTGGGACAGGATGCGCTAAAGGCAGTCATGCCAACCATGACCGTTCTGGCGACGGGCGGACTGATGCGGCAATTCGCGTTTGGGCCGGCGCGCACAATGCTTGACTCGTTCATGGCCGGATATGCCCGCGGTCGTCCGGCACCCGCGTCCACGCCGATGGACTTTATGGCGCCTTATACCGAAGCCATGTCTACCTTTTTTGACGCCTTCACCGGAGTTGGAAATCAGAAAACCTCCCCTGCACCGGAAAAGCCCGCCAAAAGCAAGTCTGCGAAATCATCATCCATGTCGGCATCGAAGAAAGAAAAAGACGATACGAAGTCTGATGATGCCAAAGCGCTGGAATCCCTCATGCCGTTCAATCTTGATGAGGTGATGAAAGCGGGGATGGCCATGCAGGAAAACCAGATTAAGTCTTTTGAAAATCTTTTCTCCCAGTTCACACCACGGGGCGACTGACCACCCCGGTATTGGCGGTACAGAAGTGCATAAAAAAAGGACCCGATGTTGCCAACGGGTCCAGTTGAGGTCGGCTGTTCAGCCGACGGGGAACAAGGTAGAACGCGTTCTGTAGGGTTGGATCACTTTTTCGACAAGGATACGCGTTAAAACAAAGGCTTGGAGCATTTCACACAATCCAAAGATCATGAGGAATGCTTAGGGCGGCACCGATGTGCTGCATTTATTTTTCGAGAGACGGCAACAATTGGAGTCATTGCCGCCCTCTGATTTACTTGCTGCTTTCAAACTGTTCTCGAACACACCGCCACGCAGTTTCACGGCGCTGCACTGAGATCTCTTGCAGACTGATGGACGGATCGACATCGATAGACGAACGTAACGCCGTCGTGATGTCAGTACGCGTCAGGCCCATATCTTTCAGAATATGATCGTCCAGATGATAGAGCTCGCGGATCCTGCGTCTGTTGCTCAAATTCCGCCAAGTTGCCATCAGGACATTTGCGATCACACGACCGACGGTTCCGACGAAATTCGTCGAAGCGGCATGTCTTTCGGGTGCAGGACTGAACGATTTCGTCAAGCTGACCATGGTGCAAATTCCTTCTATTGCGGCAGTCGTGGACTTGCCGCAGGCTAAAAATCGCCACCGACCTATCGGCAACGTGCTTGGGGTTGGGGGTTGAAATGAGCGGGTGAATACTGGAATGCACCTACCATCTCAAATAGTGATTGATAATTCCAACGAATGTTTTTTATAATTCTCATCACTTTTGATGATGGATGGAAAAAATGCCAGGCCTTCTCGATCTCGATCAGCTGAGAACATTTATCGCAATTTCCGATTCCGGTGGATTTACAGCCGCATCGGAAGCCGTTCACAAGACCCAATCGGCGGTATCCATGCAGATGCGCCGGCTTGAAGAACGAATCGGCAAACCCGTTTTCGAACGCCAGGGCCGAGTGAGCCGCTTGACTGAAGACGGTGAGCGACTGCTGACATTTGCCCGACGCCTTATGGCGATGAACGACGAAACGCTGGCCGCATTTGACGATACGGAGCTTGCGGGGCAGGTTCGACTGGGCACACCAGATGATTATGCAGATCGGTTCCTGCCAGAAATTCTGGCCCGGTTCTCCCGCTCTAATCCGAGGGCGGAGATTCTGGTTTCCTGTGCCCCAACCCCGTTACTGGTTGAGAACATTCGTCGCAACGAGCTTGATGTCGCCATTGTTACCCATGTGCGAGACAAAAGTCGTGAACGGGAGGAAGTTGTCCGTCGTGAACCGTTACTGTGGGTTTCCTCGGCCCGACACTGTGCCTTCCGTCAAACGCCCCTGCCCCTTGCGCTTGGAAAACCGACATGTGACTGGCGAAAAGCCGCACTGGCAGCTCTCAAGGCTCAAGATCGGGAATGTAATGTCATTCTTGCGAGCTGGAGCTCGGCCGCCGTCAGCGCAGCCGTGACTGCCGGACTGGCCATTTCCGTCCTGCCTGAATCAGCTCTTAGACCAGGAATGCGCGTGTTGTCGGAAAATGACGGTTTTCCCCGTCTGCCGGATTGCGAGATCGCCCTTTTGAGATCCTGGCATCAGAGATCTCCTCTCATCAATGCGCTGGGCGAGCATATCGTCTACTCGCTGGACAACTTGTCCATTCCAACCGCTGCCGAATAAGCCCTACGGACTGTCGGCGTTCCCATCGAACCCTAGGCTCGGGATCTGCAAATTTTATGCGATTTTGTTTGGAAAGAAGAGTTTGAAGGAAGACCAATCGGCGCAAGTGAAGGCTCTTGACCTTTGCGAGCACTGATGGCCTTCAGGCGTGGGCATTTTTTCTACACCCGATAGGCGAAACAGATTTTGCCCTTGCTTGCGTTGGAAAAGCTTGAAAACCATATGGTTTTCGGCACGTTCCCGCCCGCATCAGAAACAAAATCTGCTCTCGTCAAACGGATGAATTTATTAGGACCTGATACTACCCTCTGGCCAATTTAGTAAGATAATCTCCGACGTCTTTTGTGGGAATGTAGGCCACGGCATAACGCAGATCATCGCGAGAAATCCCCAGATCGGCAAGGATGTGATCTTCGGATTCAAGCAGCTGCTGCAATGCTTTGCGTTGCCGATACAGGTTACGCACCCGCTGAATGGGACGGGCCAGAAACAGTATCACCTCGGATACAGACAGCCGTCCGGATTGGAACTCACTGATCATGGACATGGTACAGTTCTCCTGTCGGAAAAATCATCTAATTTCGCCGTTAAATAACTGATATATTTACGTTTTTATGATATAAATATGCGAAATTCAGATTGATAATACAAACGAATGTTTTATATGTATTTCCATCGATATTCGTGAACTATGGAGGAGCACATGCCGTATGCTCTGGATGTTGACCAACTCAGAACCTTCGTTGCCATCGCCGAATTGGGCAGTTTTACCAAGGCCGCAAACGCTGTCAGCAAGACACAATCGGCCGTGTCGATGCAGATGCGCCGACTTGAAGAAAGGGTCGGCAAACCGATATTTGCCCGAGATGGCCGTCAATCACGATTGACGGATCAGGGGCATAGATTGCTCGATTACGCCAGACGCATGGTGCGCCTCAATGATGAGACCATGAACGCCTTCAGTGACAATGTGCTGGCTGGAACGATCAAGCTTGCCCTTCCCGATGATTATGCCGAAAATCTACTTCCCAAGGCTCTGGCGAGTTTTTCCCAGATCCACCCCGGTATTGAAATCCAGGTTGAATGCCAGCAGAGCAGCAAGGTTTTGCAGCGCATTCAGGCTCAGGAAGTTGATATAGGGATTGTCACCAACCTGGACTGCAAGGGCATGGGTCGTGTTTTTCGCCGCGAGCGATTGTGCTGGGTTGCGCCACCCGACCGCTGTGTTCATGAACAGAGTCCAATCCCACTGGCGATTGGACCGACAGATTGCTCATGGCGTACGGCTGCGATTTCGGCATTGGATGAGATGGGGCGACCGTATCGGGTAGCCTATACAAGCGCGAGCGCTATTGTCGGATGCGGAGCCGTTCAAGAAGGGTTGGCCGTGTCGGTTCTTCCCGAAAGCACAGTCCGCACAGGCCTGCGCATTTTAACGGAGAAGGACGGATTTCCGACTCTACCCACATGTGATATCGCCATGATCCGCGCAGTCAATGCCACCAATCCTGTTCACGATACTCTGGCCGACCATATTGAGAATTCCATCGGCAATCTGCATCTTGCCATTGCAGCTGAATAGGTTCAGACAGCTGAACAGGTTCGGGCAGCTGAACAGGTCCGGATAAATGAAAATTTCCGGGCTGCTGAACAGATCAGGAGCCCGGTCGTTGCGCGCGTAGCACCAGCAGGTTACCGAACAGAACAAATCCAACACCGACAATCGCGTGGGGCGTCCATTCATAGCCCTCAAAAACGGTTGAAATCGCAAGGGCGACCAGCGGAAACATTACTGTCAGATAGCCCGCCCGTGCAGATCCAATTCTGCCAAGGAGAGTGAGATAACTGGCAAATGCCATCACCGATGAAAACACTGCCAACCAGATCAATCCGACAAGGTACTCAGGACTTTGGTCTATGATGAACTCATGTCCCCGGACAAGAGCAATGAAGGCCATAAAGGCAAATCCATAAGTCATTCCCCATCCGTTGCTGGCAATAACCGGCAATCCTCTTGCCTGATTGGTCGCAGAAATCAGATTGCCCACGCAAAAACACAGCGTTCCGGCAATGCAAAGCCCGATGCCGACCAGAACTTTTTGATCAAATCCACTTCCGGCAATTTGGGGCCAGAACATCAGAGCCACACCACTGAAACCAAGCAATCCAGCCAACAGCACGCGCCGGCTGATCTTCTGCCCCATAAGCAGCCATGCAAGAAACAGATTGATGATTGAGGCCAGCGAAAACACCACAGACAGCAGTCCGGAGGGCAATACCCTGGAGCCGTAATAAAACAGCGCAAAATTCGTCGAAAACAGCAGGATACCCATCATGAGAAATCGAACGTGATCGCGGGCTGGAAATCGCAGTCTCTGGCCTGACAACGCCATCCAGCCCCACATGATCAGAGCGGCAAGACCGAACCGCCATACCAGCGACACTTCGGGCGCGACGACGCCGACCTGCAGTTTCAACGCGTACCAGCTGGTGCCCCAGGCAAACATCGTAATGCTGTAATTGACGTAGTCTATCGTCTCAAAGGGAACAGCGTTTTTGTCGGTGCTCAGACGCACCACAGTCTCGTTGCTGACTTCCTGCATACTCGTCATTACCGTTCCAGTCTGGGGTGCCGAACAGATCAGACTGACTGACTTTCGGAAAAACCGAAATTAGAAGTTTCAACTCCATCGGTCCAACAAATGTTAGGCACTTCATTCATCAACCATATAAATCATTTATAATGCGCGCACAGCATGCGGAACGGCATCATGCGTTACACTTGATGCAAACGCTAAACCTCTCAGACCAAGGCCTTTTCGGTGTCCAGATTTCACAGTGCCCTTGAGCGGGCCGAAAAATTGCTTCGATATCTGGAAATCGGCATTTCTTCCACGGATGCTGAGATCCGCAGACGCCAGCGCTTTGTCAACATTGCTGCCGTCGCAGGTGTTCTAGACAATGCCCTTCACACCGCATCCAACATGGATTACGACCCGATGGGGCTCATGCCGCTGGTCATCTACGGCATCGTGATGATGGTGTTGTTCGGCATTACACCTATTTGGCACCGTTTCGGCGATATTGCCGGTGCGATTTACATCGTACTAGTCATGGGTGTCGGTCATCTTTTTGTGGTCTGGACGATCGGAACAGCCAGCGCTGTGCATGCCTATTACACGCTTGGCGGCGCTTCTTTCCTGTTCTTTGGTGTTCGGTACTGGCGGGTTTTTGCGGTTGTTCTTCTGTTTGCCGTAGCCCTTTTGGCTGTTTCAATGAAATTCGCGCCTGAATTCGGAACATTACTGATCGACGACCGCGCCTTTCACAATGCGTTGGGCAATCAGGTTTTGATGAGTGTCCTGATCATCTATTCGATTCTGATCGTTTATGCTCTGACATCGCTTCACTTTGCCGAAGCGGCACTGGCAGCTGAACATGGGAGATCGGAAACCCTGCTTGAGACCATCCTGCCACGCGCGATTGCTGATCGCCTCAAAGCCAATCCCGATCAACGAATTGCCGATCTGATCAATCCGGCAACTGTTCTTTTCGTGGATATTGTCGGCTTCACTCCTGCGGCGCGCCAAATGACGCCGGATGAAGTGGTGGGCTATCTGGATCAGCTTTTCCGCCAGTTCGACCGGCTTGTGGAACATTATGGAGCGGAAAAAATCAAAACCATCGGCGATGCCTACATGGTGATTGGCGGGGTCGACCAGACCGGAACGGCAAGCGCGCGCTCGGTTGGTCATCTGGCGCTTGATCTGATGGAACTCGTCCAGCGCCAGCCTCCTTTTGGCACTGTGAAACTTAATCTGCGCTGCGGCATCCATTCAGGCAAAGCGATTGCCGGAGTGATTGGTCGGCGTCGATACAGCTTTGATATATGGGGAGACGCCGTGAATGTGGCAGCCCGAATGGAGAGCCATTCAGAACCTGGCAAGATTCAGGTAACCGAGGAGTTCATGGCATTGGCACCGGACGAATTTGAGTATCTTCGACGCGGCTCTATCGAAGTCAAGGGCGTTGGTCCGATGCCAACCGCATTTTTGACCGGCGCCCGTCATGCCTCAACGTCCGAGGCTGAGGAATGCCAAAGCGGCGTGTAACCTGCTCGCAGAATATCCACAATGATTGCCGGTGTCAGCACCTGTAGTGGCCAATCAGATCGATTGGATTTCAACGGTGTGTATCCGAGGTAAGACCAGTGGAGGAGCTGACCATTTCGGACAGCAAATGCCTCACCAACTTTGTCTCCACCTGAGGCAATCATGGTGCCGTCCGGCAGGTTTCCCACCTGACTGAACAATATCGCATCGTTTTTCGACTTTTCCTGCAGCCGCTGAGTGTGCAGCAATCGATCCATGTCGTCCGCCAAAGGCGGCAATCTCATACCTTCAGCCTGTGCCCAAAGACCGGCAAAGGACTTCGCGTCACGGCGGCGGCACTCGAAACAGGGTCGATGGCCCGAAGCCAGTGCTGTTACCTCGTCGAGAAAGAACAATTCCGTATAGCTCTCTCCCATGACTTTTCGACGCCTTCCTTTAAAGACCAACTGACAACAGATCCAGCGTCTGGATGCCCAACGTCGTCGGGTAAGTGTTCGAGTCAATGGATCATGGATCCGACCACCTCGATTTCCCATCACCAACCCTCTCGCAGGAACAGCTTCTATCTTTCCGTTCGGCGCGACACGATTTTGAAGCGGCATCAGCTTTCCTTTCCAGCGATCACAAGACGCTTGTTCGATAAATTCGCAAGTGTAAAGATAGCAGGAACAAGACCGGTTCGAAGTAGGACTATGCGTGCTCCAGCGGCCGGTTAATCAGGCAAGCAACCGAAACTTGGCAGCTAATTTCTGAAAGCGGGTCCTTATCATGCGTAAATTGAGAATACCGTTCTTCCTCGCACTAAGCGTTCTTTTTGCCTTTGGCGCACGTGCTGATACAGCACTGCCGGATCTGGGTGGCAGGACCATCGTTGCCGTAACCGAGAACGCATACACACCCCTGAATTTTGTTGACCCGGAAACCGGTAAGGGAATCGGCTGGGAATATGATGCATTCAACGAAATCGCAAAGCGGTTGAACATGAAAGTGGAGTGGAAACTCTCCAGCTGGGATACCATGATCCAGGCCGTCCGTGATGGTCAATTCGATGTTGGCATGGATGGGATTACGATCAACGAAGATCGCAAAAAGCAGATCGATTTCTCAGATTCGTACATGGTCTCTGAAATGTTCATGCTGGTACGGGCAGATGAAGATCGCTTCACGGATGCGAAGAGTTTTGCGGCCGACGGCGACAATCTTGTTGGTGCCCAGGCCGGAACCACCAATTTCTATGTAGCGGTCTACAGCGTTCTGGATGGCGATGAGAAAAATCCGCGCATCAAGCTGTTTGAGACATTCGGTGCGTCCGTGCAGGCCCTGAAATCAGGCGATGTCGATCTGGTCCTGATGGATGCGACTTCCGCGAAAGGGTACATGGGCGCGGCACCGAATTCTTTCAAGATCGTCGGCGAGCCGCTGGGTCGAGAGGAATTCGGTTTCATTTTCACACCCGGGTCTGATCTGGTTGAACCGATCAACGCCGCAATCAAGCAGATGAAAGACGACGGCACAATCGACAAACTGAACCAGAAATGGTTCTTCGACTACAAGAGCAAGCACTGATCCGCTTGAAGGTGATCATCTGCACCGCGCCGGTTGACATGATCGAAGGCGACACCGTTCGGCTTTGGTTTTCCCGTACACCTGCCGGGATGCCTGCGCCATGACATATTTCGTCCGCCGCGTGCACGCATTGCCTTACTGGTTATTAGCCACAGCTCTACTGTTTTTGCTGTTCCTTTGGCTGATTGTTGCCAATGGCAATTACAATCTCATCCTGAGAGCCCTGAGCCAGGGTATTTCCGTTACGCTGTATGTTACATTCGTCGCCTTTATTCTGGCTGGCAGTTTGGGATTGTTTGTTGCGCTTGGCCGAAATTCCAAACGGCGCTGGGTTCGGGAAATCGCGACCTTTTACACCGAGATCATTCGCGGTGTTCCTGTCCTTGTTCTCCTGTTTTACATCGCCTTCGTCGGGGCACCCCAATTTGTCCACGCCTGGAACTGGCTTGCCTCCCCCCTGGTTGAGCTTGGCCTGATCGACGCTATGCGCGTTCGCGATTTTGATTTCACGTGGCGCGCAATCACCGCGCTGATGATCAGTTACTCGGCGTTTATCGCAGAAATATTTCGGGCAGGAATTGAGAGTGTCGACAAAGGACAGGTCGAAGCCTCCCGTGCTCTTGGACTGTCACGGTGGAACACATTCAGGCTGGTGGTCTGGCCGCAGGCTCTCAAAAATATTCTGCCACCGCTGGGGAACGACTTTGTAGCAATGATCAAAGATTCCGCTTTGGTTTCCGCTCTCGGTGTTCAGGACATCACCCAACTTGGCAAAGTCTACTCGGCATCGACGTTTTTGTTTTTTGAAACCTACAATGTGGTGGCATTTCTGTATCTCGTGATGACCGTCACCCTGTCATTACTCGTTCGTGCGCTTGAAGCACATTTTAAGCGCAGCGAAGGGGCTGGATGATCGTGTGACCCACTAGGTTCCTGTAAAGATTGATCCAATCTTACGTCAAGGATGTGCGCGAATTACTCTAGAACGCAAAAATCCGGCCAAATGAAATCAATTGGCCGGACCGCGTAGTGACTTTTGATTGACGGCTCGTGTCAGGCCGCGCGCCTCAGGAAGCGGAGGATGCTCTTTTTCTTCATCTTCGGTACGCGCGTCAGCACTTCATCAGTAAAGCCCATGGCGTTCTCAATGGCTTTATTCAGATTGCTGCTTCTTTTCCGGTCCATATCGCGAAGCGAACCGCCAAGGTCGAACAGATCGCGAAACACCGCGCGTTCAATGATGGGCTGGGCCAGTACATCGATGCCATTTTCGGACAGATGAGTCTGGATCGCTTTCATGGCTCGTGTGGTAACAGCGGCATGGCAACGGGTCAGAACAACACTGCGTTCAATTTTCCGGCGCACGGCGTTCTCAAGCTTCGCGACCAGATCCAGTACCTTCGCACCGCCCTTGGCATCCATTGCGCAGCCCTGAATCGGCACCAGCACAAGGTCCGAAACACAAAGCGCATTGGCAACCAGCAGATTTTCCGTCCCTTCGAGATCGACGATCACGTAGTCCGCGGTCTTTCTCTCTTCCAAAATCGCATTGCCGATAGTTGCCGGCGTAAACTGGTTGATCACCGTTATACGAGGGCTTTTTCCAGGCAATGCAGCCCAATGGGAAATCCACCTTTGCGGATCCGCATCAAAAATCGTCACTGTCTCGCCGCGGGCGGCCAGTTCATTAGCCAAAAGCAAAGCGGCGGTTGTTTTTCCGGCACCGCCCTTTGCGTTGGCGAAAGAAATTGCAGGCATCCTATCTCCAATCCTTGCAAGACTTCTGCAAAAAGATGTTGGATGCATTGTCGGTAAGTCATGGTTAATAAATTAATAATTGCCACAAATTTGCTTTATTTATTGACCCTTTATCGCCAGATTCTCATTTTTGCCACACAATAAAGGCGCGTCCGCCACAAAGTAATGACGTAGCGCTTCCCTTGCATCGGCGGGGCTTCACAAATTACCTTGGCAAATTTGCCACGGGCGAAAAAAGTTATCGCCAATCACCAAGCCCGGCCTGAATGACAGCCAACGCCGCGACGGCAGCCGTATCGGCACGCAGGATTCGCGGCCCCAGCGGAAGCGGTGTCACAAATGACTGTGCTCTGAGGAGTTGGCGCTCTTCAGCGGAAAAACCGCCTTCAGGACCGATCAATACTGCCAATGGACCGGCTGGAATTTTTTCAAGTGTACTCAATGTTTGCTGGCCGGGTTCTGCTTCGTCGCAAAAAATCAGTTGACGGCTCCCCTCATTGCTGCGCCAACCGTCAATCACAGAAACCAGAGAATCCGACTGGCGAACCTGCGGAATTGAAATAATGCCGCACTGCTCGCATGCTTCGCGAACGTTTGCCTCCATTCGCTCGACATTGATTCGGGAAGACTGCGTATGCTGCGTCATAACGGGTCGTAATGTGCCGGCTCCCATTTCGACAGCTTTTTGAACCATGTAATCCAGGCGAGCCTGTTTGAGCGGTGCGAACAGATAGTGGAGATCGGGTAATCCGGTTTGTGTCCGGGTGCGTTCACGCAGATTGAGCACACACGAACGGCGTGTCGCCTCGCCGATTTCGGCCAGCCATTCGCCGTCCTTGCCGTTGAAGACGAGCAGTTGATCTCCGTCTTTAAGGCGAAGAACGTTGATGAGATAATTGACCTGCCCGCGATCCGCCTCGATTCGGGCATTGGCCGCCAGTAAATGATGTAGAAAAAGACGTTGCATTGAAAACTCATACCGCTTTGACATGTTGGGGAAACTATCCGAGGGATTCCCGCTCGACAAGTAGACATCACCTGAGGACAATATGCTTGAAGATCTTGACCTTTTCATTGCGGTGCTGACACGTACTATCAAAGGAAATAAATAACTTTGGCCGACGCGTCCGATAATATTGCCGAATTTTCCGTTTCGGATCTTTCCTATGCGATCAAACGCACGATGGAAGACCGGTTCGGCTATGTTCGTGTCCGCGGTGAACTGGGCCGTATCAGCCGTCCCGGGTCTGGCCACATTTATCTTGATCTGAAGGATGACCGCGCGGTTCTTGCGGGAGTTATCTGGCGCAGGGTGGCCGGAAAGCTGAAGATCCAGCCCGAGCAAGGTCTGGAGGTCATCGCCACCGGGAAAATCACGACATTTCCCGGCCAGTCCAAATATCAGATGGTGATCGACAGTCTTGAGCCTGCCGGTATCGGCGCGCTGATGGCTCTGCTTGAAGAGCGCAAAAAGAAGCTTCAGGCAGAGGGACTGTTTGACCCCGAACGCAAACAGCTTCTGCCAACATTGCCGAAGATCATCGGGGTGGTCACCTCACCCAGCGGCGCAGTCATTCGAGACATCCTGCATAGGGTGGCAGACAGGTTTCCCCTCCATATCCTGGTCTGGCCTGTCAGGGTTCAAGGTGAGTCCTGTGGAACGGAGGTTGCCAACGGAATCAGAGGCTTCAATGCACTTACTGAAAACGGGCCGGTGCCTCGACCCGATCTCCTGATCGTCGCGCGTGGTGGCGGTTCTGTTGAAGATCTGTGGGGCTTTAATGATGAAGCGGTCGTTCGGGCGGCAGCAGAGAGTGATATACCGTTGATATCCGCCGTCGGCCATGAAACCGACTGGACACTTATCGACCATGCTGCGGATGTCCGGGCGCCGACGCCGACGGGAGCGGCGGAAATTGCAGTCCCGGTCAAATCAGAACTGATGGCAACGGTCGATGATCTGGCACGCCGCAATCAGACCGGACTTGTCCGCCTACTTCAATCCCGCAAGGTAGAGCTACGGGCAGCATCCGCCGCTCTTCCTCGCCCCGGAGACCTGCTTGCCCTGCCAAGACAGCGATTTGATTCTGTTTCAGACAAGCTAGCCTATGCGCTGCGTGCCAATACGCAAACACACCGGGCGCGCCTGCAAACCGCTGCCGGTCGCTTGTCCGCAAGCAGTTTGGCGCACACAACACGCATGGCCAGGGAACGCCTGGGCGTTCTTAATGACCGGATCGACCGCGCTTTTACCCAATCCACTGAGCGCTCCCGCAGTCAACTGGATAATCTGCATCAGCTTCTCAAGACTCTCTCTTACGAAGGTGTTCTGGATCGCGGTTTTGCGCTCGTACGGGATGAGAACGATAATCCGATTCGAACTGCCAAACAGATCGACCCGGATCAGTCTCTGAGTATCCAGTTCGCCGATGGCCGGATCAATGCTGTCAGTGGCGATAGGAAAATTGCGGCCAGCGCTGTGAAGGAAAAACCCGCAAAGCCGGCATCGGTTAAAAAAACGCCGACACCAAAAGATCAGGGCAGTCTCTTCTAGAGAGACCGCCCTGAATGAAAAACAAACGCTGTATTTTGCAATTGCGCGCTCAGCGGTTCGTTCAAACCAGGCTTGGCAGCCAGGTTATGATGGCGGGAAACACAAGTAGCCCCCCGATAGTCAACACATCAGCAGCAAAAAACGGAATACAGCCCCGGAACACTTCCTGAACCGGAATATCAGGCCTGACGCCTGATACGACAAAGCAGTTGAGCCCGATTGGCGGGGTGATCAGGCAAAGTTCCGCCATCTTCACCACCAGAATGCCGAACCAGATGGCACACGCATCGCCCGACATGCCAAAAGTGCTGTCCGCCGCACTGACGCCTTCCCCACCATTGAGTGCCATGACCGCCGGGTAGACTACCGGAAGCGTCAGCACCAACATGCCGATTGCATCCATGAACATCCCCAGCACCGCATAAACGCACAGGATCATGATCATGATCATCCAGGGGCTGAACTCCAGTCCGACAATGAAATTTTCAAATGCCTGGGGCAGACCGGCAAAACCCAGAAACCGCACATACACCAGGACGCCCCAGATGAGCGTGAATATCATTACGGTGAGTTTCGCTGTGTCGTGGAGTGCATGGCCAAGTTGTTTCAGCCCCATGCCCTTAAAGAAAGCCGTAACGAGTACGACAAACGCACCCAGCGAGCCCGCTTCCGTCGGTGTCGCCAAACCGAAGAAAAACGAACAGAATATGATCGCTACCACTCCGATAATCGGAAAAGTTCCCGGCAGGGATTCAAATCTGTCACCCCAGGTGAAACCGCGGATCGGCGGAGCGTCTCCCCGATAAGCAGATGTTCCAACAATGATCGCCATATAGATCAGCGCTGAAAACACACCAGGGAGAAAACCGGCCAACAACAGCTTGCCGACACTTTGCTCCACCAGAATGGCATAAATCACGAGTATTGCCGACGGGGGAATGAGTGACGCCAGAGTGCCACCTGCGGCGACAACGGCAGAGGAAAGCCGTTTTGAATAACCTGCCGACAGCATTTCGGGAATTGCCACACGCGCAAAAACAGCCGCCGTCGCCACCGACGCTCCTGATACAGCCGCAAAACCCGCAGTAGCAAAGACCGTCCCAACAGCCATGCCACCTGGCAACCACCCGAGCCAACGCTTGGAGGCTTCAAACAATTGTTTGGTGAAGCCGGCATAGAACGCCAAAAAACCAATCAGAATAAATGTCGGTAACACGGACAAAGCATACGTTACCGATTTTGAATGAGGGATGGTTCCTGCCATCTGTATGGCAGTCCAAACGCCACGCTCAAAGCCAAGTTTCATTGAGAAATGGATGATGAGGCCGACGACGCCAACCAGTGCCGTGGCGAACGCAACCCGCATACCCATAATAACCAGAACAAGCAAAATGCCCGTCATCATCAGGCCGACATCGAAGGGG
Source organism: Stappiaceae bacterium (assembly GCA_039976075.1). GTDB lineage: Bacteria > Pseudomonadota > Alphaproteobacteria > Rhizobiales > Stappiaceae > JBDWFY01. Next base: position 68,898 of record JBDWFY010000009.1, on the reverse strand, counting down.
CTCATGCTTTTTTCCCCTCCTGATCGTCTTCTCCAAAGGCTTCCTCAATTTCATGTTGTGCCGTTTCAACAGCATCATGGATAATCGGCACGCCAAAGGGCTCTGCACCGGGACTGCGAACCAACCGCCAATAACCGTAAATCTGAAGGATCAGCCTCAGAGAAAGCAGCGATAAGGCAACGGGAATAACCAACTTCGACGGCCAGGTAACAAGTCCGATGTCCATCGTGCTGTCACCTAAATTCCAGGCCCGCATAAAATGCAACCAGGATCCGACTGTGAGGAGAACGACAACGATCCAGATCAGAAAAACGCCAATCAGTTCAGCGATCCAGAGGGTTTTTCCTCTCAATTTCCCGAGAACAATTTCCATCCGAATATGCCCACCGACTCGCTGGCAGTAAGCAACGCCCATAAAGGCAAAAACCGCCATTGATTGCTCGGTGATGTCAATAAATCCGGGAACAGGCGTACCAAACAGAAAACGCCCCAGAACCTGTATCACAGCCAAAAACATTAAAATCAGTATGCTTGCCGCAGCAATCAGGTTGAACAGATTTTCTACCTTGCCAAGAACACCATCAAATTTGATAAGCGTTTCCGGCCGGTCGACCGTTGAGCCGCCAGAGATGGGATCAGTCATGCGATAGATCCTTTCAATCCGCCCCGGTAATTTCTTACCGGAGCGAAGCGAATTTTAGTTGTTGGATAGGAGAGTTTGTCAGATCAGTTCAAGTTGGACTGAACCAGATCAAGCAGTTCCTGCGCGGGAACACCCTTGGCTGACATTTCTTCAACCCATGCGTCCCAATTGGGTTTACCTGCCTTATCCTTGAAAGCAGCAAGTTCTTCAGCAGAAAACTCGACCTGCTTGATATTGGCGGCTTCGAGGGCCGGGAACCACTTATCGTAGACCTTGGCATAGTTTGCCAGGTAATGTTCGATTGCCGGATCAACGGACTCGTTGAGCGCTGTTTTCAAGTCGTCCGGCAATGCATTGTACGCATCGATATTCACGACGACCGGGCAGTTGACCGTGCCGGGATTGAGGTTGGTTGTCCACCAGTCAGCCACTTCAACCGTCTTGAACGACAGATGTGCATGGGGGGCAAAACTGGCTGCATTGACCGTACCGGAATCAAGTGCCTGATAGGTTTCAGAGGCCGTGACGGTTGTGGGAACAGCACCAACCACTTTCATGGCCTTGCCAACGCCGCCGAGAGCGCGAACCGACATGCCGTCAAAGTCAGACACCGATGTCGGCGCATCGCCTTTGCCAACAAAATTATACTGTGGCATCGGTGAAGACATCAGGAGTTTGGCGTTCCAGCGAGCCAGGTCCTTTTCCACGGCCGGATGGGCATAGACGAGCTTATCGAGCTTGACCTGAGTTTCAAGATCCGGCACGCCCAGGAATGGCAGTTCCAACACGGTAATCGTCGGATTTTTGTCGGCGTGGTAAGAGGCGCAGAACTGAGCCATCTCGAATGCCCCGATAGAGATACCATCGAGATTTTCCCGAGATTTTGACAGTGCGCCACCGTAATGCAGTTTGATTTCAAATTTGCCGTCGGAACGGGCAGCAACTTCTTCGGCAAGCTTCTCGACATGCTCGGTAAAAGCGCGCTGTTTTCCCCACAACGAAACGTTCCATGTCACGTCTGCGGCAATGGCGCTGCCTGCAAAGGCGGCACTCATCATGAATGCGGTGGTGGACACGGCGAGTTTATTCATAAGCTTCATAGTCAATCCTCCCTGGATACGACCCGATGGAACCCCGGCTCCTTGCCGCCCATCGTATCGAATATTGTTCAATCCGCAATCTTTGTGCCAATTCTCTGACAGTCAACACATGACGACGAGAGCGTGTCTGACTGCAGGATCTCAAGATGCATCTCATGCAGTAGTATATTGTTTTTGCTGTTTTTATTTCTGTCGGAACTTACAAAGTGAACGAAGCTATCGAGGTATTAAAAACCTGCAGCGAACCTAGACGTCGGCGAAAAATCGCCGATGTATCGGACCTGTCGGCAAGAATTCGCCTATTCTGTATCCATCAGCGGCTGCGTACGGCTAATGCCGTAGCGTTGCATCTTTTCGTTCAGCGTGCGTCTTGGCAGATCAAGTTCACTCATTACATCCACGATACTGCCACCATGGCGAAGCAGCGCGCGCTTAATCAGATGCGCCTCATACCCGTCCATCATGTCTCGCAAACTCGAGACACCATGTGTCTGCGCATCCGTGCCTGAACTGCTCACCAGCTTCTCCAGCGTCGTTTCACTGAAGGCGCCCGCAAGCACAAATCGCTCGGCAGCGTTGCGCAATTCCCGCACGTTTCCGGGCCATTCATAAAGGGTCAAAAACGCTTCATCAGCAGACTTCAATACCGGGCATTCCATTGCGTAGTCGCTCGCAAATCGACTGATCATGGTCTCGAAGATGAGCAGCGCATCCCCCGTCCGCTCTCTCAGCGGCGGGATCTGAATTTCGATCGGATTGAGACGAAACAATAAATCCTCCCGCAATCGGCCGGCCGCTACTGCCTGCCTGGGATCACTATTGGCCGCGCTTATCACACGCACATTCACCGAAACCGGCTCTGTACCCCCGATGCGATCTATTTCCTTTTCCTGCAGCACCCTGAGCAATTTGGGTTGAAGAGCGGACGGCATCGAGAGAATTTCATCTAGCAGAAGCGTCCCATTGTCAGCGCTCTCAATCCGTCCAATACGTTGATGCATTGCGCCGGTGAACGCACCGGGCTCGTGACCAAAGAGCTCTGCTTCCACCATGGTTTCAGGCAGTGCTGCTGAATTGACGGCCACAAATGCTGCCGCATGACGAGAAGAGTGTTCGTGTAGTGCTCGTGCCACCAGCTCCTTACCTGTGCCGGTTTCACCGATAATCATGACGGTGGCGTCGGTGGCGGCAAAATGAAGAATTTTCCGCCGAAGCTCCTGCATGGGGGGGCTGTCGCCAAGAAGTTTTCCGGCTAACAAACTCTCACTTGACGGTCTCTCTTTAAGCTGTCGATTTTCCACGATCACGGATCTGTGGTCCACCGCACGTCTGACAACGTGGGCAATAACATCCGGATCAAAGGGTTTTTCGATAAAATCATAGGCCCCTGCCCGCATTGCCTGCACCGCCATCGGAACATCACCATGCCCGGTAATCATGATCACCGGAATTTCTTTATCCAGTTGCTGAATATGGCTCAGCAGAGCAAAGCCATCCTCGCCGGGGAGTCTAACGTCTGAAATGACGCATCCGGCAAATCCACGATCCAGTCGCACCAGTGCTTCGGAGACATTTGTTGTCTCTATCGGCTCGAAATTACCCAGCCTCAACCATTGATTAAGTGCCGCACGCATCGCCGGATCATCATCCACGAACAGGACAGGCCCTTTGACAGCCTCGCTCATTCAATTCTCTCCTGAGCCGCACTCTCCGTCACGAGAGGCGCAACTTGACTTGGGGCTAATTTCCCACCTGGATTGACGTCAATGTTGCCCACAGGAAGTTGAACATCAAACCGAGCGCCGCCCAATGTACCTTCGCTGACACGAATATCCCCGCCCAGATCCTTGATCAACCGATAGGAAATAGACAGACCAAGTCCCAATCCACCATTTTCAAGCTTGGTACTCACGAAAGGGTCGAAGATTTTGTCGCGCACGTTATCCTGAATTCCGGTACCGTTATCTTCAATACTGATGGCAACTGTTCCTTCTTTGACCGTGGCGGAAATCCGCATCAAAGGATCGCAGCCTTCCCCACATGCCTCGATCCCGTTATTCAGCAGGTTCACCAACACCTGTTCGAGCCGAAGAGGCAGTGTTTCCAGAAAGATATCCTGCGCTGGAATGTCACGCTCAATCGTGACGTTCTTTTCCGCAATCAAACCTGCGTTCAGTTTGAGTGAAGCATCGATACATTTTCCCAGACTGGTCACTTCCAGCCGATCATCGACAGGGCGTGAAAACTGTTTCAGCTCCCGGGTAATCGCGGCCATTCGCAATTGCAGCTGATCGATTTCACCCAGATTATCTTCAACGGACACTTGGTCGTTCTTTCCCAAAAACACGCGCGCACCGGCAATGAACATGCGCATTGCGGCCAGTGGCTGATTAAGCTCGTGAGCCACAGCAGCGGACATCTGACCGACGGCAGCAAGTTTTCCCGCACGAGCGAGATCACCTTGCGTTCGCCGCAACTCCCGTTCCACCCGGCTTCGTTCCTCCACCTCATCGACGAGCCGTTCATTGAGTTCACGCAGCGTCCGCGATTCAAGACGCAACTGAGCCGACGCACGATCAAGCGCCCGACCTCTGAGATATTGCAGCAGTACCAGATACAGCAGAGAACCTACTCCGGCGGCAGACCACACGATCCATGTACTTCCGGTGATATCGGACGCTGGTGTCAGATAGTGCAATATCCAGCCATTCAGCCCCACCTCAGCCTGCGCATGGCGATATCGCGTGCCGCCGAGCACCGACCACAGCTCTTCACCCTGAGTGTCAAGTGGAAGTGGCGTCAGCGCCTGATCACCATATTGTCGTGAACTGCTGATCGTTTTCCGAACGGCCGCAGAAAGCGGTGCAAGGGTATGGTAGCGCCAGGCACTGTGGCTGGAGAGGAAAACAATGCCATTTTCATCGGTGACAAAAACCGCTTCACCACCATCAACCCAGCTTTTTTCCAGCGGTGTCATATCGACTTTTACCGCTGCGACACCTTCCGGTTCTCCAGTGACGGGCATGGCGCGCGCAAAGAAAAAGCCCGGCTCTCCTGTTGTGGAACCAATGGCAAAATACTCACCAGCTCCCCGAAGCACAGCTTCCTGAAAATATGGGCGGAACGAATAGTTTTCACCAAGGAAATTTCTCGGTTGTTCCCAGTTGCTGGCCGCAACCGTGGTACCGGAAACATCCATAATATACAGTGCCGAAGCCCCGGACGCAGTCGTCAGATCCTGTAGAAAAACATTGGCGGTATCCCGACGCGCCGCTTCCTCCAACGCCGCTTCGGCCCGCCCGTCACGGGCTATTATGTACGGCAGATAGCGAAACTTATCGAGTTCGCCAAGCATTGTTTCCCGGTAGAGCGTCAGGCGTTCGCGCGCGCGCTCGTCCGCCTCGAAGACGGCCGTTTCCAACATTTGCCGCGAAAGTAAAATGGCAGCTACCCAAAGGACCAGGATAGGTACCAACAGCAACAGCCAACGCGACCAGGTGTGCTCTCTTTCTTCCATGTCGCCCTTTTACGCCTGACTACCGATTGACAATTCGCCGGATACCGCTCCGATTATATCGAATGATCGCAGCATGTTGGCGTTCTTCTGATTTTTTACAATCTACTCTTGATCAGCATCAAGGCGCTGGCTCTCCCAATCCGCTAACAGTTTTCCCCAAGATGACCAGAATTCAAGGGAGCCCAAGATGGCTATTAAAGACATTCTGAACCTTGTCGATCTCAACGGCAACCAACCTTCAACGCGGGTCGCGCTGGATCTGGCACGACAATGCGATGCCCATTTAACCGGTGTTTCTGTCGCCTTTGACCGCCTCGTTCAGGGTTTTGTCGCGGCCGAGGTTCCATCGGAATATATCAAACACGCTCGAGAGCAGTCTTTTGACATGACGAAGAAGTCTTTGTCGAATTTCGATGAACTTGCTCGAAAAGCGGGCGTCAAGGTCGAAACCCGCATGATAGAAATGGTCGAGGGTGGAAATATCGATCCATTTCTCACACACACGCGTTTGACAGACTTGCTGGTCATCGGCCAGGAGAAACCGGATTCCACCGAACCGATGCGGGATCAGTTGATTGAAGCCGCGTTGTTTGATTCCGGCGTTCCAATGCTTCTTGTCCCCTATGCCGGTCATGACAGTTTTTCCGCCGACCACATCATGGTTGCCTGGGACGGAAGCCGAACGGCGTCTCGTGCGGTTCATGCGGGCCTGCCTATACTGGAATTGGCAAAGAAAGTCTCAATCGTCATTGTTGAAAACGGTAAAAAACTGGCCGGTGAAGGCGGTGCGGATATCGCCACCTATCTGTCACGACACGGCGTCAAGGTCGCCGTTCAGCGCATCAAAAAGCCGCCGATTGGCGTTGCCGATACGCTGCTGAACTTCATCGCCGATGAAGGAGTTAATCTGACTGTCATGGGCGGATACGGCCACAGCAGAATGCGTGAGTTCATTCTCGGCGGCGCCACCCGTGGCATGCTTGCGACAATGACAGTTCCGGTCTTGATGGCGCACTAAAAACCTCGGCAGGGTCATCGTCCAATACATGACGATCGACTTGCCGATCCAAATAGAAGTGATAGTAGGGAGGATGTAACAAAGCCAGCGGCTTGCCGTATGGCAGGATTGGGCCAATAAAAATGACGATCCGAAATCTGGACGCTGTCATCAATCCCACTTCGGTCGGGGTTATTGGACCCAATCGTCTTCCTGATGCCGTTTTTTCCTTGCTTGTGGGACACCTGACAGGCGCGGGGTATAGGGGACTGATCTCTTTTTGCGAGTGTCTGCCCCCGAAGTCTGACCCGTCGTTTCCATGTGTCACGTTCGACGAACTGGCATCAGGACCTGACCTTGCAATTATCACCAGTGGTCCCGAGACGGCGGCGCAAACTGTCCAGAAGCTGGGCGAGACAGGCACCCGGGCGGTGCTGTTTCCCTCGGCTGGATATGAGTCCTGGCCGGAAGATACCGTTCTCGCAATTCTGCAGGCTGCGCGCGCGCATAATGTACGGATTGTGGGTCCGGGCAGTCTTGGTATAGCAACGCCTCGAATCAACCTGCAGGCCAGCCTGACGCCACTACCGGTTCCAGCAGGCGACATGGCGCTGATCACCCGCTCAGCCACACTGACCAGCACGATCGTATCGTGGGGAGCCAACCACGGAATCGGATTTTCCACTGTGGTCACCTTGGGCCAGAAGGCGGATGTTGATATCGGCGACCTGCTGGACTGGTTTGCCCTGGAGTACCGAACCAAAGCGATCTTTGTTCACCTGGAAGCTGTAAACGCATCCAGAAAGTTCCTGTCTGCGGCTCGCATTGCAGCTCGCTCCAAACCAGTCGTTGTCATCCGTTCCGGCATCAGTCGCGATACTCAAAAATGGGGCCAGACCCATGCCGGACATCTCGCCGTACCGGATGTGGTTTACGATGCTGCGCTCCGGCGCGCCGGTGTGCTGCGGGTCGATGAAATCGATCAACTTTTCGAAGCTGCCGAAATAGTTACCCGCGTCAAACCGCCAATCGGCCATCGGCTGGCGATCATCGCAAACGGCCGAACTCTTGCAACGATTGCCGCCGACCAACTGGTGTCGGAAGGGGGTGCAGTCGCTACTCTCTCGCCGGAGACGTCTGACGTTCTGTCTCGATTTGCCCGAAACGGCACGTCCGAATCATCGCCTTGTGTTTTGTCGGAAACAAGCTCCGCACAGGACTACCGAGATGTGCTGTCCTGCCTTTACCGAGATAAAAACGTCGATGGAATTTTGGTTATCGCAGCCCCCTCTGCCTTAATGGACCAGCAGGAGATTGCGACGGCAATCTCAGACACAATCCGGGCTGAAAGAAAACAATATGGCGGTCGAAAAGTCCTGATGGCGGCATTGCCTGAGATTGGTGCAAAAACACGGAAGACGTTCGAGAGCGCGCGCGTACCGTGTCACGCAAGTCCGGCAGAGGCCATTCGCAGCTTTATGTATCTGGCCCGTTATGCAAACGCCCAGAAACGCTTGATGGATATCCCTGCCAGTCTACCAGAAAACTTCAAGGTAGACGCCAATGCCGCGAAGCAACTTGTGTCCTCGGCAATGAACAAAGAGAGAGACATTCTTGATCCGGAGGAAGTCAGTGCGATACTCTCCGCCTATGATATTCCCCATCTGGAAACACTTCTCCTATCTTCGCCGAAGGCCGCAGAAAGGACAGCGGAAACCCTGCTGCAAAGGAAGAACTGCGAATCTGTTGCCATAAAAATTTCCTCCCCCGATCTACCCTTCAAAACAGATGTCGGAGGTGTAGCCCTCGATCTTCGTACACCGCAAGCGGTCGGGATTGCGGCACGCGCCATGCTCTCATCGGTCAGAATGCTTCACCCGGAAGCGCGGATATCGGGGATCGTCGTGCAACCAATGGCGCAATCCGGGTACGGAATAGAGCTTTACCTGGGCCTTGCGGATAATCCGGTTTTTGGGCCGGTCGTGGTATTTGGACATGGTGGAAACTCCGTTGAAGTGATGCGCGATACAGCATTCGAACTGGTCCCATTGGACCTGAATCTTGCCGGCTATCAAATTCAAGGGACAAGGGTGTCAGCCCTCATGGACGGATATCGGGGCCACCCGGCTGTCGATCGCACGGCCGTTGCCCAGACTCTTGTCAAATTATCTCAGCTCGCCATCGACATCCCGGAAATCCGCGAGCTCGATATCAATCCGCTGATTGCCACTCCCGATGGCGTACTTGCAGTTGACGGGCGTATCACAATCGGTCCACCGCAAAAGGTAAGCAATCATTTCTCCTCCAGTCATCTGGCAATCCGTCCCTATCCAAAGGAGTGGGAACGAAACCTTCCGCTGAAGAATGGTACTTCCGTCGGTGCTCGACCGGTCAGGCCGGAAGATGAAGGGCTATTCCAGCAATTTTTTTCAAAAATCAGTCCCGAAGATCTTCGCTTGCGCTTTTTTGCACCGGTAAAAGAGTTTACCCATGCCTTTCTGGCTCGGCTCACTCAGCTCGATTATGCGCGTTCCATGGCGTTTATCGCTCTTGAGCCCAAAACAGGAGAAATGCTTGGTGCCGTGCGCCTGCACGCTGATCCCGACTATCGCACTGGTGAATATGCAATCCTGGTCAAATCCGGCTTGAAAGGCACCGGCCTTGGCTGGGCCCTGATGCAACTGATTATCGATTATGCAAATTCTGAAGGCATTCAAACGATCAAAGGTGAGGTGCTGCGCGAAAACACAACAATGCTTAACATGTGCACGGCACTGGGTTTTCAGATGGATCCCTCCGAAGGAGATGAGGCCATCATCGAGGTGACCCTGGACGTAAGCACCGCGAAGGACTCCAAACGTGCCTGAGCAAACTCAACTCTACCCCCCAGCTGCCGCACGAATTTGCGAAAGACTGGCCGTGGGCGTGATGGCCTCCGGATCGATCTTCACGTGCAGAAGTGCAGGTTTTCCGCTTGCTTTTGCCCGTCTGAACGCATCGGCAAACTCTGACGTTTCCTCAACCGTTTCTGCAAAAGCGCCGTAACTTCGAGCCCAGGCGGCGAAGTCGGGATTCTGCAAACTCGTCGCAGAGACGCGGCCTGGATACTGCCGTTCCTGATGCATTCGGATGGTGCCGTAAAGACCGTTATCAACCAGGATGACAATAATCCCCGCCCCTTCCTGGCAGGCGGTACCGAATTCCTGCATGTGCATTTGAAAACAACCATCGCCGGCAAAACAGATCGACGGGCGATCCGGGTGACGCAGTTTGGCAGCGACAGATGCGGGCAGACCGTACCCCATTGTACCGGACGTCGGAGCCAACTGTGTGCCATAGCGACGGAAGCGATGAAAACGGTGGATCCAGGTGGCGTAGTTTCCAGCACCGTTGGTAATGATCGCGTTTTCAGGCAGGGTGTCGCGCAGCCAGACCGCTATTTCTCCCATCTGAACGGAGCCCGGCGTGGTTGGCACATCTTCAGACCAATTGAGATAATCGTTATGCGCCTCTTCTGCCTGCCCACCCCACGGAATTTCATTTGGTGGCTGTAACCCTTCCAGGGCTGCACTGAAAGCAATCGGGCTGGCATGGATCGGCAGGTCTGCCTGATATACGCGCCCCAATTCCTCCGCTCCCGGATGCACGTGAACGAGCATTTGTTTTGGGGCCGGGATCGACAGCAACTGGTAGGATTGACTGGGCATTTCCGATAGTCGTCCGCCTATCAGCAAAACGAGATCTGAATCTTCGATCCGTCGCCTAAGAGCCGGATTAATGCCGATACCGACATCTCCGGCATAATTGGGATGGCAATGATCAAACAGCATTTGCCTGCGAAACGAACAAGCAACCGGCAGCTCGAACCTTTCCGCAAAGCGTACCAGTCCTGCAGCTGCCCTTTCGTTCCAGCGACTGCCACCAACCACAACAATCGGGCGTTCCGCAGCCCAAAGACGCTTTTGCAATTCAGCCATCTGCGACAGGCCGGGGTGCGTTTCAACGGCGTTGCAACGACCAGCTGGGACCACGGCCGCTTTTTGCTGCAGCATATCTTCAGGCAGGGCCAGTACGACCGGGCCGGGTCGACCGGCCATGGACGCTGCGAAGGCACGGGCAATCATTTCTGGAATTCGGTCTGCTGATTCAATTTCAGCAACCCATTTGCAGATGCCACCAAAGAGCTGCGTGTAATCAACCTCCTGAAAGGCATCTCGCCCGCGCATTGACTGCTCGATTTGTCCGATAAACAGGATCATGGGCGTTGAGTCCTGCTGGGCGATATGCACACCGGCGGCTGCATTCGTAGCACCCGGTCCGCGCGTCACCATGCAAATGCCAGGTCGACCGGTCATCTTCCCCCAGGCCTCCGCCATCATCGAAGCGCCCCCCTCCTGTCGACAGACGGTAAGGGGAATTCCTGAATCATGAAGACCGTCAAGTACATCCAGATACGACTCACCTGGAACACAGAAGATGCGTTCAACACCCTGGCTTTCCAATGCCTGAACCAGTAAATGTCCACCGCTAACCGGGATCACACTCATCTGATACTCCTTCGGACTTTGTTGCTGATCATAGGTAGCAGCGCATTCCTGATCACAAAAAAACCGCGCTGTGATCGCCGGCGCGGTTCAGCGAATGGTGTCAAATTTCTGCATGCCCCGCAAGTGGTGTCCCCGTTCAATGGTGGTTTTGTCTGCTTTACCTGCAAATATGCGGTTGCTGTCCTTGCCTGAACCGTTCCGGCCCGCCTTGATCGATGTCAACGCAGCAAACCGCGTCGATCCGCATACTCTGAGGAAATCGCAAAACACAAGCATTCTGATTGCAAAGATCACATTCCGGACCGTCATGGAACATTCTCAGACAGATGATAGCCAGACTGATGCCATCGCTTTTCTGTCAGTGCCTGAAACTCACGGCCAGCAGTTACCGGTTAAACGCATTGATACCCACGGTGCCATGGTCTTTCTGGCGGGCGACTATGCCTACAAGATAAAACGTGCAGTCCGGTTTCCATTTCTTGATTATTCAACACTGTCCCTGCGGGAAAAGGCTTGCCGGCGTGAGCTGGACATAAATCGAGCCAATGCTCCCGACATTTATCTGAACGTTGTTTCAATAACCCGTGAAAACGACGACACGCTGTCCTTCGACGGCAAAGGTTCACCTGTCGAATGGGCTGTGAAAATGCGCCGGTTCGATGAAGACGCGACGCTGGACTGTTTGTGTGACAGGGGTGAACTCACCCCTGAGCAGATGGATGATCTGGCCCAAACCATGGCCGATGCGCATGCCATAGCTCCGCTGGCGAATGGGATACAGTGGATCCGCGATCTCAATGATTACGTTGAGCAAAACGAAATAGCCTTCCGCGCTACAACTGACCTGTTTCCTGCGATGGAAGTACATGCCCTGACTCAGGCTGCACGCAGCCTTATGCTTCGTATTTCGGAATTACTGCGACATCGCTCGCGAGGGGGACATGTTCGGATTTGCCATGGAGATGCCCATCTTGGCAATATCGTTCTGATCGACGACAAACCAGTCCTGTTTGATGCAATCGAATTTGATGACAGAATTGCAAGCGGCGATGTTCTGTATGACCTTGCATTCCTCCTGATGGACTTGTGGCAACGGCATCAACCGGACCACGCAAACCGATTGTTCAATCGCTATATCGAAATCACGCACGATGGAGACGATTTGTGTGCACTGGCTGCGCTGCCATTTTTTCTCATGATGCGCGCGGCGATTCGGGCAAAAATAGCCGGAGCTCGATCTGAATTTCTGACCGGAAAGGAAAAGGAGAAGTCTGACCGGGAGGCCAACAGCCTTTTCGAGTTCTCGCTCAATCTTCTGGAGCCATCCGAACCAATCCTGGTGGCAATTGGCGGTCTCTCCGGCTCCGGCAAATCGACCCTGGCCCGTGCTGTGGCACCCAGAATAGGACGAACGCCGGGTGCACTTGTCATCCGCTCTGATTGTGAGCGCAAAAAAATGTTTGAAGTCGATATCCTGACATCCTTACCAGAGTCTGCATATGGTCCGGAAGTTTCCCAAGGCGTCTACGGTTTGATGCGCGAACGGACCCGGGAAACCCTGGCGGCAGGTCATAGTGTAGTGCTGGATGCAGTATTTTCGAACCCGCAAGAGCGAAAAAATGTTGAGCAGCTTGCACGAACCATTCAAGTGCCCTTCGTCGGTATTTGGCTTGAAGCCCCACAAAGGACGCTTGAGGACCGCCTGACGAAAAGAACCGCCGATGCATCGGATGCAACTGTGAAGACGCTGCAGGCTCAGCTTGAGTATCCCTTGGGCGATATCACGTGGAACCGCCTGGACGCCCGATCAGACAAAGCGCATGCTTTTGCGCGAGCACAGGAAATCCTGAGTGGTCTTTTGACTTCAGAGTCTTAGGCTCAGGATCTGATAAATTCAGGCAAAATCCCCTGCCGATATGTGTTGCCGTATTTTCACTATAAAAATGACCCATTTTCGTCGCTCAGATCACTGCAACTAATTTGATGTGATGCTATTGCCCATGATCCGGTTTGGTAATAGCAAGACCTGAGACATTCGGACTTGCTGCCTAATCAATCCATCCCTGTTTGACACACTCTTGCGAATTCATATGCGTCGACTGCCAACTCTCATAAACATACAATTTTGCACATTTGCCGTGGTGGGCTTCGTTGGTGCAATGCCAGTGTCCGCGCTTCCAGATAACAGCGCGCCATTGTCTCAAACCGAAATTCGAGGCTCTGGTGCTCAAGCCCGCATGGTATTGGGAACGCTGACAGCTGAACTGAAAACGGCGGATCAGACAGACCACCAAATGATGGCTGTCGTTCCGCAGCTGAGCTTGTTTGCAGACGGCGAACGCATTGCAAGAATGACCGGATCACCGGCCACTGCCGAAACAGTCAATGCTCAGGCACAATTTCTGGAACTCGATCCAACAAATCATCTGCCGGAGCTAGCCCTGACATCTTTTTCCGGTGGCGCGCATTGCTGCACCGAAATCAAGGTAGCAACTTCAGTTTCCGATGGCAGCTGGAGAGTCGTTGATTTGGGTATTTGGAATGGCAGCGAGGCCAGATTTGTAGACGCCAATTCAAATGGCTCCCTGGAGCTGGTTCAGCGTGACAATGATTTTCTTTATGCTTTTGACTGCTATGCCTGCAGCGCCGCGCCACTGCAGATCCTTGCTGTGCGCGATGGCAAAGCGAGTGATGTTTCTCGTGACCCGTCATTCCACCTCTATCACCGCACCTATCTGAACGAAATGGAACGGCAGACCGGCATGCGGGGGGATACTTTCTCGCCAGGTTTTTGGGCTGGCTGGGTCGCGCAAAAAGCACTGCTGGGAGAAGGAAAGGAAGCTTTTGGGAGGATGCTCTCTGCCTACAATCCGATGCGCGATGAGGGATACATGAGTTGTGCTGACGGCAGACCTGATTGTCCGGTAAGAGAAGAAGTATTCCAGAGTTATCCGGTAGCCCTTAAGCGGTTTCTTGACTATCGGAATTATTCAACAGAGTGACCTGTCACGGAAAGATGTTGGAGCAGGTTCCTGCTGAGCGTGCCTATGGATCCCTGTTGCCGCCTTTTGCCTGTTGCCGCTATGGTGTGACCAGAGAGCGGAGACTGTCTCCTGCTGCGTAACTCGTGGAAATTACTCTGTCCATCGCCCTTCTCAAGACGTTGATTGCTATATCGGAGTGCGGCAGCTTCAGCGCAGCGGCGGAAAGGGTCTGTGTATCCCATGCCGCCGTTGGACAGCAAATGAAGCGGCTCGAAGAAACCCTGCAAGTAGCACTTTTTGACCGAAGCAATCGAACGCCTCAACTCAATCAGCTCGGAAAAGCGCTGGTTCCCCGAGCCCGCGAAGTGGTACGCGCTTACGAGACGATGCTGGATGATCTCATCGGCGAGGGAAAACTGTTCGGTGAACTCACCTTGGGAGCAGTCCCTTCAACGATCCGCGGCTTGATCCCGCAATCGATCAAAAAACTCATACAAGCCTATCCGGAGCTTCATGTACGCGTGGTTCCGGGCGTATCCGGTGACCTGCATGAACAGATTGAGCGGGGTGGGCTGGATGCTGCTGTATTGAGTACGCCCGATCGTGTGGGGGCTAATCTGAACTGGCAGCCGTTTGTCGAAGAAGAGCTTGTCCTATTGGCCTCTCCCGAAGTGACGGAGGACGACCCGGCCATACTGCTGCACAGCATGCCCTATATTCGGCACACAAGGCGGGCAGCGGTTGGTCGACTGGCAGAAGAGTGGCTACAGGAACACGAAGTCACAGTCCGTCCGTCCATGGAGATGGAATCCCTTGAGACATTGTCCAGTATGGTATCGCACAATCTAGGCATATCGATCGTTCCCAACATCTGTGTGCCGGACCCTATTTTTGAAAAACTGAGAAAAATTCCCTTGCACAAGATCGCACACGGGAAGAGAAGCGCCAGGACTCTCGGTATTCTGACAAGAGCGGACTGCACGAAAATGCGGCTGGTTGCACGACTGCTGGACGAGATCAAAATTACTGTTTCGGACAGCAAAAAGCACATGCGGAACTAAAAATTTTCTTTATAAAGATAAAAGAATATTAGATTGAATAAAATTTTAATTTATATAATTCTGCCCTTGAGAGTCCATGAGCAAAACGGGTGTTCATTGAAACATTCGACACGCTCTACATTATCGTTTGGCGCGTTTAAGAGCTGGAAATCGGCTTCTGCAAATCCGGCAAACCCCCTATGAAGGAGCCGCCTGTGTCTGTAAACGACAAAATTGTCGCTGACCTGATCAAGAACGAGGTTGAATTTGTGACGACCGTCCCCTGCAAGCAATTGGCAGGAGTGATCGAGAAACTGGAAAAAACCGAAGAAATATTCCACATCCCCTCAAACAAGGAAGATGAAGGGATGGGGCTGTGCGCCGGTGCCTATATGGGCGGAAAACGCCCTGCGATCATCATGCAGAACACCGCAATTGGGGTGACGATCAACACGCTGGTGACGCTTACCCAATATTACAGAATGCCGTTGCCCATGCTCATCAGCTATCGCGGAGAACTGGGAGAGCCGGTTGCCTGCCAGGTTGAAATGGCCGTGCATACCAAGGCACTTCTGGCACAACTCAACATCCCGACATACCACTTTCACCGCGAAGATGACGTCAATGAGCTGGATGCCATCCTTAAACACACATTCATGTGCAACAAGCCCGTGGCGATCCTGACGGATGCAACATTCTGGAAAGGATACTGATCATGATCCGCTCTGAAGTTTTGAAAGAACTCATCCCCGTCATTTCAGATCAGTTTGTCGTCTGCAACATTGGCCTGCCAAGCCAGGAAATGCACATGCTCGACGACCAGCCGACCAACTTTTACATGCTCGGAACCATGGGGCTTGCCTCTTCCATCGGACTTGGTTTGGCGTTGGCTCAAAAGCAGAAGGTCATTTCGATCGATGGCGACGGCTCCGTGCTGACCAATTTCGGTACGCTGCCAACCATCGCAAACAATGTTGCTGACAACTTCATTTTGCTGATCATTGATAATGGCAGCTACGGCTCGACGGGCGATCAACCGACATATGCCGGTAAAAAGACATCGCTCACTGAGGTTGCCAAAGCCTGTGGATGCGAAAATGTCGTCGAATGCCGCGCTGAAGACACTGTTGACGCCGTTAAGAACGCGCTTGCCGGCGACCAGATGACAATTATCGTCAGCAAATGCGAGTCCGGCAATGTGAAAGTGCCTGTGATAACCATGGACCCGGTCGTTATCCGTGATCGCTTTATGAAGACTCTTCAGATGCGCAATGCCTAGCGCAGTCTGATACATACTGAATTGGCAAACCACGAACGTAATGGATGGCATGGCCCGCCGAAAGAAATCGGGGCATGCCTCAAAAAAATATTATCAGGGAGGATACCAATGCTCAGAAGAACAATTCTCAAATTGGCGGCAGCAGCAGCTGTAACAGTCACCGCGAGCTTCGCAACACATGCTGAAGTCAATGGCCCGGTCAACTATGTCATCCCGTTTGGCCCGGGCGGTGAATCCGACATTTCTGCCCGTCTGCAACAGCCTTTCTTCAAAGACAAGTTTGGACAGGATCTGGTGATTTCCTATCAGCCTGGTGGTGGCGGCGCAGTTGGCTGGGCGTCCCTGAACGGACTGAACGGCGACGGCCAGACAATTATGGGTATCAATCTACCGCATATTATTATCAAACCCGCCCAAAAAGATGTCGGTTTTACAACTGATGGCATCAACGCTTTCTATATGTTCCATTTCACGCCGGACGCAATTGTCGTCAATGCCAGCAGCCCTTACAAAACCCTGCAGGATCTGATCGACGATGCAAAGGAAAACCCGGGTGCGGTGACGATGTCAGGTTCGGGCAAGGCCAGTGCCAATCACCTCGCTCAGATTAAATTCGACAAAATGGCGGGGGTCAAAACCACCTATGTTCCATTCAAGGGAACCGGTGCGGCTGTTACGGCGCTCCTGGGTGATCAGGTGAAAGCGGAATGGGGTTACACGACCGTTGGCGCGAAACAGGGCGATGCCGTGCGCATGCTTGCTGTTGCCATGGAAGAACGTCACCCGCTGTTTCCGGATGTTCCGACATTCAAGGAACTCGGCTTCGACATGGTCGGTGGTGCTTACAGAGGTATCGCTCTTCCTGAGTCAGCAAGTGCAGAAACCAAGAAGAACTGGTCTGAGATGATTGGGGAAATCAACAAGGACCCGGAATTCCAGCAGAAAATGCTTGATGGCGGTTTTGCGCTTTTGGATGTCGATGCAGACGGCATGTCAGACTTCATGAAGGCGCGTGTTGATGAATACCTGAAGGACGCACGTGAAGCCGGATTGATCAACTAACCTCAATTCCAACAGTCAGATCGGGTCAATGGCATGGATTTGGGCAATTTCATTTCGGCGCTGACGCCACTGAATATCGCTCTGGCATTGTTCGGTGTCGTCGCTGGAACCATTATCGGTTCCATACCCGGCCTGACTGCAACGATGGCAGTAGCGGTTCTGGTTCCTATCACCTTCAGTATGGAACCTGCCTCTGCACTTATTCTGCTGGGTGCCATCTATACCGGCGCTATTTATGGCGGCGCCTATGCCGCCATATTATTGAATACCCCGGGGACACCCTCCGCCATAGCAACGACGTTTGACGGATACCCGATGGCCAAACGGGGGGATGGTGACCTGGCGGTTGCCCTCGCCTGTTTCGCATCGGTTTTCGGCGGTTTGATCGGTGCACTGGCACTGCTGTTCCTGGCACCACCGCTCTCAAACGTGGCGCTTGCGTTCGGCCCAATTGAGTATTTCTGGCTGTCTATTTTCGGACTGTCTCTGATTGCATCCCTTTCAACCGGAAACCTCATGAAAGGTCTGGTGGGTGGTGCGTTCGGCATGATCCTGTCGACGGTTGGCGTGGCCGAGATATCTGCAGACATCCGGTTGACATTCGGTAGTCAGACCATGATCGGCGGATTTGGCGTGGTCGGCGCACTGATCGGACTGTACTGCATCCCGGTTCTGATTGATCTCGTGGCCGTGCCCGATCGCCATCTCAAAGTTGAAGACGATATTCGATCCGTCCGCATCGGCGAAGCGGCACGCATTGCCATGAAAGCGAAATTCAATCTCGTGCGTTCATCGATTATCGGTACGCTGGTTGGTATTTTGCCGGGCGCAGGAGGCTCTGTTGCCGGACTTGTGGCCTATTCGGAAGCCAAACGCAGTGCAAAACCAGGACAGAAATTCGGCGAGGGCGAGCCCGATGGGATCATGGCGACGGAAGCCGCCAACAATGCCACGGTCGGCGGTGGTTTTGTTCCGACCCTGGTGCTCGGCATTCCCGGTACGCCCCCCGACGCGGTGATCCTGGGAGCCCTGCTCATTCAAGGTGTCCGGACCGGACCGACGCTGTTCCAGTCCGGAGGCTCGATTGTCTACACGTTTATCTACGGTCTGATCATTGCGACATTGCTGATGCTACCAGCCGGTCTGTTGATCGGTCGCTATGCGTACAAATCAATCGTCACAATTCCAAAAGCAGTATTGGTCCCCACCGTCGGTTTCATGACGATCATCGGCACTTTCGCTATTCGAAACAGCATTTCCGATGTGGTTATCATGATTGTCCTGGGTGTCTTTGGATGGGTGGTCGGACGGTTCGGATTTGCAGCATCGCCGATTGTTCTGGGCCTCATCCTGGGACCGATTGCCGAGCAGGGTTTCGTTCAAAGCTGGACCATCGGAGCTGCAACAAACAATCTGTTCGGCATGTTTTTCGGACGCCCGATCTCACAGGCAATCGTTGCCTTCACGCTACTCTCTCTGTTTTATCCGGCATTTTCCGCTTGGCGACAACGCAGAGCACGAAGCTCCATGGAGGCAAAGTCTTGAAAAAAGCACCCGCCATCAAGAGTGAGGCGAACATCGGTTCACTGGTCATTTCCGCACTCTTTGTGATTGCCGGGATTGTGACGCTGTACGATACGACGGGCTATTCAGACATCGATTCCAAGGTCTTTCCACGGACCGTCGCCATTGTGCTGATCATCTGCGCAACGATCGCCTTCATCACGAATTTCTTGAAACCAACCGATACCGGCGGATTTGGCAGTGGCATTTGGTGGCGACGCATCACATTGGTCGTGACCATGCTTCTGGCGTGCTTCGCCATGCCCTATGTCGGGTTCCTGCCGGCCGGTGCAATTGCTTTCGCGGGCGGGCTGGTCGCCGCCATGCACGACCAGTGGTCGATGAAGACATTTCTTCTGTACGGTGGATCCGGTGCCGTAGTCATGATCGCATTCTTCGCGCTGTTCAAATATGCGTTGTTGGTTCCCCTGCCCTGAACTCCCCAATTGGAAAGTCCGTTTAATGCCCGCCAAGATCGTCATAACCGAGTTTATGGATGAAACAGCCGTTAAAGATCTCGGCAGAGATTTTGATGTTGTTTATGATCCCGCACTGGTCGACCAGGAGGATCGGTTGTTTGCTGAACTCGCTGATGCCCAGGCGATCATCGTGCGCAACAGGACCCAGGTGCGCGCTCACTTGCTTGCGGCAGCGTCAAATTTAAAGACTGTCGGCCGACTTGGCGTCGGATTGGACAACATCGATCTTGATGCCTGTAAGCAGAAAGGCATCTCTGTTTACCCCGCCTCCGGCGCTAATGATTTGTCTGTCGCTGAGTACGTCCTGACCACCGCAGCGGCTCTTTTACGTACGGCATATTTCGGGCAGGCACGCATGATTGCCGGTGAATGGCCTCGCCAGGAAATGCAAGGCGAGGAGTGCGCTGGCAAAGTGCTTGGCCTTGTTGGTTTCGGATCCATTGCACGGCAAACCGCTGACAAAGCCCGTACTCTGGGCATGTCGATCGCGGCCATGGACCCCTTTGTGTCAGCAGATGATCCGGTGTGGTCTGGCGTTGATCGCTGTGACAGTCTGGAAAACCTTCTGAATGTCGCAGATGTGCTTAGCCTGCATGTGCCACTGACAGATCAGACAAAAAACATGATCGACGCCAACGCGATGGCAAAAATGAAATCGGGATCGATTGTCATCAATGCGGCGCGTGGCGGAGTTGTGGATGAGGCTGCCCTTGCCGCGTCGCTAAAGTCTGGACATTTGGGTGGTGCAGCGCTTGATGTTTTTGCTTCTGAACCTTTGTCTGCTGAAGACGGTGCCAAATTTGCCGGTATTCCAAATCTTATCCTCACCCCGCACATCGCAGGGGTCACCCAGGAAGCGAATATCCGTGTAAGCGCACTCACTGCTCAGAATGTCCGCAATGTTCTTGAACGCTGAAATCCATTCTTACGCCGATGCCCGTAGGCTCGCAAAGCGCCGTCTGCCCTGGATGGTCTTTGACTATATCGACGGCGCAGCCGGTGACGAAACAGGCGAAGTGCTGAATCGCGAAACACTGAAGTCGATCAGACTCCAGCCCCGCATATTGAGAAATGTCGCTGATCGATCACTTTCTGTATCGCTATTTGGTAAGGAAGCGGGCTTGCCCTTCAGCATCGCCCCGATGGGCATGTGTGATCTTGCTCGGCCCGGGGCAGACAAATTGCTGGCGCACCTCGCTGCCAAACACAGCATTCCGCTCGGAGTTTCAACAGCCGCCTCTTCCCGACTTGAAGATATGATTGAGTTGGCCGAAGGAAATGCCTGGTTTCAGCTCTACTTCAGCGGCGAGGAAAAAGGCGCTCTTGAGCTGATCGAACGGGCCCGGATTGCAAATTATCAAACGCTGGTGCTGACCGTTGACACACCTGAAGTCGGTAGAAGGCCGAGGGAGCTCCGACGTGGCTTCAAAATGCCCTTCAAAATCGGTCCATCCCAATTCATCGATTTTGCGTTTCATCCACGCTGGTCGCTGACAACCCTGGTGAAAGGTCGCCCGCGCCTTGCCAATTCTGATGGATATGAGAGCTCGTTTGTACGAACTGCGAGTCGTGCCGGTGCAGACTGGTCATTCCTGGAAAAGGTGCGAGAGTCTTGGCAAGGCAACCTCGTGGTGAAAGGCGTTCTAAACGTCGAAGATGCGATGAAAGTGAAAGAATTTGGTGCCGATGCGATCCAGGTGTCGAGCCATGGAGGTCGCCAGTTGGAAAGTACCCCTCCTCCGATCCTCGCGTTACAAAAAATACGGCAGGCAATTGGACCGGGCTTTCCGCTCTTTTTTGATACGGGACTTCGCAGTGGCGAAGATATTGTCAAAGCCTATGCGATGGGAGCAGATTTTGCTTTCCTGGGTCGCCCGATGTCATTTGCGATTGCTGCAAACGGCGAAACGGGGCTCAATCAGATGTGTGACGTTCTGGCTGAGGAAATAAGCATTACTCTGGCGCAAATAGGGTTGACCGACATGAGTGGTGTTTCTGCGAGTTCAATCTGGCAGTAGCTGGAACTGTTGCACTCTGACCGGAATCCGATCTTTTGCCCATACCCGGCAAATCGCATTTAACTGAAAACAAGTCAATTTTGGGATGGTACAGACGGGTGGTCTCGAACCACCGACCTTCGGAGCCACAATCCGACGCTCTACCGCTGAGCTACGTCTGCTTAAATTCTCGCCGGACACTATGAAGTATTGCGTCCGATTTCAAGACAGATTTATGATTGATTTATAGAAAAAACAATGCCCGGCGTTGAAAAGAAGCCGGGCATTGTGAAGAACCACTCAATTCGCCTTTAATGCGTATCCAGGAAAGGTTGGACTACCTTTGCGAGGAGGATGCGCGACAAACAGAGGCCAGGAGCAGATTACGCGATCCCAAAATCGCGAGAATTGCTCTGGTTAGGCAACTTTGAAATCTTTGGTAACTTTTTCAAACGCATCTTTGGCAGGAGCGGCAACGTCGCCAGCAAATTTGGTCGACAGTTCCTGCAATTCCTTGCTCTGCTCTGTAACAGCTTCGAACTGTTTGCGGGCAAATGCCGACTGCAGTTCAACAGCTTCGGAGATTGATTTAACGGAAACAAGTTCCTTGAAGAAATCAAAGGTTGCATCGGTGTTTGCTCTTGCGGCATCCAGAGCCCGGACATTGATTTCGATCATGCTCTGACGTGAGGATTCCATGGAATCTTCGAGCACGTCGGTAGCGCCTTCTGCAACAGTTTTAAACTTGTCGTATGCGACACGAGCCTGTTCAACGCTTTTTTCAGCAACTTCACGAACGGCTGTTGGGACTTCAATATTCTGCATGCTAAATACCTCATTTTCCGGTGCCGGTGCTACTTTTTTCGGCGCGGCTTTGGTTGCATTTGTGCGGGCAGTCGGCTTCTTGGCCGGAGCCGCTTTTTTTGCGGATGTCGGTGTGGATTTCGTTTTCATTTTTTGTGTCTCCTGCGTCTGGGCACTTGCGCGTTAAAACGTTCGCAGCTCCCACCAGGGCAAATACTCACTGTGAACTTACAGCGTATATAACATATATTTTTTGCATTGCAACATTTTATTGCACCGCAACATAAATTGGGTATTTGAGGAGCTAATTTCTTACAAAAGCAGACCCGATCACCTCAAATTTGCAAAGTGACCGGACTAGAATATTTGCCAAACGGTTCGTGCGAAACGCCCTGTTTTTTACGTGTTGCCAGAGTTCTTGGTCATTTTGTCGCCAAGCTCACGCGCCTGTTCGCCAAGATTTTCCATCTGGCGCTGAAGGTACGAATTCTGAAGAGTCATCATCTCCTGGAAGTCTTTGGCCCGAACCATTTTCTGCGCGAGTTCAAATGCGGCGGTAACATTTTCTTCCGCGTAGGAAAGCGCCTGTTTGTTCACATCCGTAGCTCCGGTTTGAACATTTGCCGCAGTATCCTCTATCGAGGTGACGGTCTTGTGTGTCGCTTCGATAAAGTCGTCGAACGCTTTTTTCGCCTGATCCACGCTTTTGTCGGCAAACTCCCGCATTTGCTCGGGAACCTCGAAGCCATCCTTGGTATCTGCCATTGTGTCCTCTTTACTGCACCATTACTGAGGGTTCAGCCACTACAGCAATGGTTTGATTGCCGTAAAAGCATTGTCTTACAAACAAGCAGGACGCGGCGAACCAATGCGCTTGCCCTGGTCGCTTAAGAAACAAGAAGTCAAATAGGGACCGCATCCCACTTCAGGTTGTTCGTTCGGCGTGTCACTTAAGCCATTTTTTTCAGGTCTTAAAGAAAAATCACGCTCAAATACCCATAGACAGATCGCATCGTAATAGAACTTGCCTAAAAAGGAAGCTGATATTTCTCGAATCCGGACAAATCCGGGAATTTTCGACGCCAATACACGCCCATTCCCTATGATCTAAATCTTGAGATCCCCTAATTGATAACAAGAGTCTCATTTTAATCGATTCAGGCCACCAGTATTTGGGAAATTCCAATCAGAATTTCGATAGAGCACAACATCGCTTTTAATTTGCGGACGGATTGCCGTCCTCAACAGGTCGCGGGTTAACCAAAACAGCAGTCAAAAAGCAGATAGACGACTGTTCCGATGGACGAAATGACCTCAAGGCGATATTAACGTATTGTTCACTTTTTGGCGAGAGGCCGCCATCAAGGAGAGCCCAGAGCGTTTCCCGCAACGGTGGACCCACCTTTGCGACAAGGATACGCCACAACAAAGGCGTGGAGCATTTCACGCGATCGGGAGATCGCGAGAATTGTTCTAGAGAAACCAGACGGTATGGACATACAATCCCAAATATTCCTGGATTTTTGCACACGCCCGGAAGTGGCCGCTCTTATTGACGATCCGCGTCCGGCCTGGATTTTTTCAGATCGCGGCACAGACTTTCTTTGGGCAAATGCAGCAGGCGCAAAATTGTTCGGTGCCCGCACAATGACCGAACTCCTCGAACAGCGTCTGCACACGCCTGTTCATCGGCTTGTGCCGGAAGTTGCCCAAACCGGCTCAGAGACAAGCTACATCGCCGAAGATCTTCGATTTTTTATTGGCTTCAAGAATACGTGGCTGCGGTGCCATCTAAAGAAAATCGCCCTTCGTCGTCGCCCCGGTGCTGCAATGGTTGTTGCAGATGCCACTCCGGTGACGATAGATATCGATCCGTTGTCCGATTTCTGCGATCTTTTGGCGGCTGAACATACTGCTGCACTTATATTTGATACAGACGGCAATGTCCGCGCCAACGCCGGTTTCCCAAACCACGTGCAACCGGCTCTGACCGGTATCGACAAAACCGAACAGCCAGTCTTTTCACATCTTCCGTCCGGCCCGATTGAAGACGTCCTTGAACTGAACACTGTAAAGGTCCCGGCAGTTATTGCGAAAACTCAGTCCGAAGATCATGGATACGTTGTTGCAATCGTTGACACGACTGCCTTCACCAATGCGCCTGCTCGCGGTGGATCAGAGTTGCCCGGCGACAAATCGGACGCGCGTGCTCTGCCAAGCCAGTCAGCACCGCTTCTCATCGATCCGGAGAACATGCGCATTCTTCCCGCTCGCGAGACCCCCGAACGTGCAATGGACGAAACATCCGCCCCAGGCACATCCGCTGAGCAATCGATACCGGACGATATCCAGAGTTCCTCCTCCGAAACCCCACTTCCCTCGACTTCAAGTGGGCAGTTCGAGCCCGCAAGTCATCCGACGCAGTTTGTCTGGCAAATGAATATCGAGGAGGAATTTACGTTCCTGTCGCCGGAATTCAGTAAAGTTATGAACGTGCCGACAAATGAAATCGTTGGCAGAAGCTGGCAAGAAGTCCGAAAATCATTTGACCTGGATAAAGAAGGCGTTGTCGCACGGGCTCTGCGCGGCCGCGACACATGGAGCGGGATAACCATCGACTGGCCCGTGAACCAGGAGTGTCTGTTATGCCCTGTCGACCTCGCTGCCTTGCCAGCCATTGGCCACAATGGCGACTTCGAAGGGTATCGGGGATTTGGCGTCTGCCATACTGATCGCGTGCGCTCTGCAGACAGCGGCGACAGTGCACCAGTTCCAACACCGGTATCGGTAAAGAAGGCTACCGAGAGTCCAGCAGAGAAAAACGGCGTGCATACTCGAGAAAATGCAGCGGCCGAAACCACGGAAAAGCCGCCGGAAATAAAGATCGAACAATCAAAGTTGGCTGCACCAAAACCGGCCGACCCGTCGCGCACCGCTGATCAGCGCCAAGCGGAGCCATCCAAAAGCATTCCGGATACCATTGAAAAGCCGGAACGAAATATCCCGGACCGCCGTTCGCAGGTCGATTCCGGGGAGTCACTTCCAGAGAGCATTCAACTGGCCAAATCGGACCATAATGTTGTTCGCATTGTTACGGCACCAAGTAGAAATCCGGTCCCAACGGAATCGGACAATTTGTCCAAGCCGGAAAAAGATGCCTTTCGAAAAATCGCCGAAGCCCTGGGTGCACGATTGAGTGAAGACGCCCCCTCTATTGATGCTGAGGAGTCGGACGGTGCAAATCCCAATACGGCTGAAGCACAGCCGGATACCGACAACCGCACACAAACCGAATTAGCGAGCGATGATACCCAAGAACCTCACGGATCGCCCAGTCATACACTTTCGGACTCAGCGGAGCCTGCAAGCGGTGCAATCGATCCGCGCATATTGGATCGTCTGCCGATCGGGGTCGCCATTGTCCATCTACGCGATGTTCTTTACTGCAATGACACCATGCTCGAATTGCTTGGCTATCAGAGCATCAGCGAGCTGAGTGATGCTGGTGGTCTAGAGGCCATTTTCGCCGAGCCGGAGGAATGGCCTGACACCGACGAGGAAACGCAGGAAACAGATCAATCTGTCTGTGTGCGGATGAAGAATGGCAATCTGAAACGGGTGGATGCGCGTCTCCACACTGTCCCGTGGCAGGGTGGCAACGGACTGATGATTTCGTTGCACGAACTGACCGATCAAAATCTACCAGTGCAGACCGAACAGCCAACGGTCGAATTCGAGGAAATTTCAGAAGAAACAGTGCGCGTCGCCGAACTGGAGTCCATTCTGGAAACCGCTACCGACGGTATCATCATCATGACGGCCGATGGCATTGTTCAGGCTGTTAATCGATCTGCTGAAGCCCTGTTTGGACGCAACAGTGAAGAATTGATTGGTGGAGAACTGGCCGCCTGTCTTGCGCCAGAAAGCCGCCGCAGCATTCGTGACTATATTGGTGGCCTGACTCAAAACGGTGTTGCCAGCCTGCTCAATGACGGACGCGAGGTGATTGGCATCGCCGAAGGGGGCGGTATGATCCCTCTATTCATGACCATTGGGCGGATCAACACCGAAGGCGACGACATCAAACTCTGCGCAGTGCTGCGGGACATCACCCAATGGAAAAAAGCAGAGGAAGAGCTGACAAGCGCCAGCCGGGAGGCCGAGTTGGCCAGTTCGCAGAAGTCAGATTTTCTAGCAAAGATCAGCCATGAAATCCGGACGCCGCTCAATGCAATCATCGGGTTTTCGGAAGTCATGATGGAAGAACGTTTCGGCCCGATCGGGAATGAGCGATACCGGGAATATTTGCTGGATATTCACAATTCCGGTGCGCATATCATGAGCCTGATCAACGATTTGCTCGACCTGTCCAAGATTGAGGCCGGAAAACTTGAGCTGACATTTGAGTCCGTTTCGGTCAATGAGATCATTCGGGAATGCGTCGCACTGATGCAGCCACAGGCAAATCGCGACCGGATCATAATCCGCGCCAGCCTGCCGACAAGCACTCCCAATGTCGTTGCCGATGCACGATCTTTGAGACAAATCATTCTCAATCTCCTTTCCAATGCCATCAAGTTCAACAATCCCGGTGGGCAGGTGATTATTTCCACCGTACTGGAAAGTAACGGTGAGCTGTTCATCCGCGTCAGAGACACCGGTATTGGAATGAACAAGAAAGACCTCAAACTTGCGCTGGAGCCATTTCGGCAACTTCATACCGCCCGCCTTGGCGGTGGGACCGGACTTGGCCTGCCACTGACAAAAGCACTGGCCGAAGCAAACCGGGCGATGTTCAATCTTGAATCTGAAACCGGTGAAGGGACATTGGTCGAGATTGCCTTTCCCGCCCAAAGGGTTCTTGTCCAGTAGTTTGCAGGCGTTGCTGCGACGTGTTGCCACAAGCAACAGGCTTCCAGTATGAGACCATCGGTCAGAAGTCGTTGAAATCTATCAATTTCATCTCATTATAATTAGAATAAATCAAAACTATAATAGTTCTAAACTACTGATTTTATTGCATTTTTCTTGACTTGCACTGATAGCTTGCTCCATATGTCAATTGAGAGTGCCTCTCATTCTTAGTGATACGACCAACTATCGGGGCCTTGCCCCCCGATCAGTGGAGAAAACAATGAAGTCAAATTCAATTATGTCTAAAATGCTTAAAGGCACCGGTGCCTTGCTGATCGGTCTCACAGCCGGGTCAGTCATATCGACCGCACAGGCTGACGAAGCTGGCGAAATCAATATCTACTCTTATCGCCAGCCCTTTCTGATTGAGCCGCTCACCACGGCCTTTAGCGAGCAGACAGGCATCAAGGCGAATGTCATCTTTGCAAGCAAGGGACTCGCCGAACGTATTCACGCAGAGGGTGCCAACTCACCAGCAGATGTACTGTTGACGGTTGATATCAGCAGGCTGGACGGCGCAAAGGATCTGGACATCACAGCGCCGGTCAAATCCGAAGTTCTCGATGCGAATATTCCCGAAAACTTCCGTGACCCCGATGGTCACTGGTATGGCCTCACAACACGCGCTCGTGTCATTTATGCATCCAAGGATCGCGTTCCACAGGAGACGATCACCTACGCTGAACTTGCCGATCCGAAATGGAAGGGTAAAATCTGCACCCGCTCCGGTCAGCATGTTTATACGATCGGCCTGCTCTCTTCGATCATTGCCAACGAGGGTGAAGAGAATGCCCGTGAGTGGCTGGAAGGCGTCAAAGCTAATCTAGCGCGCAAACCAACTGGCAATGACCGCGCTCAGGTCAAAGCGATTTTTGCCGGCGAATGCGACATCTCCATCGGAAATACCTACTACATGGGTAAGATGATGACGAATGAGAAAGAGCCCGAGCAGAAGGAATGGGCTAACTCTGTACGCATTCTGTTTCCCAACACAGATGACCGCGGAACGCATGTTAATATCTCCGGCGTTCAGTTGATCAAAAACGCCCCGAATAAAGATAATGCAGTCAAATTCATGGAGTTTTTGTCATCAGACAATGCCCAGCAGATTTATGCAGAGCAGAATTTCGAATATCCGGTCAAGGGCGATGTACCGACAGCCGAGCTCGTTAAATCTTGGGGCGATTTCAAATCGGATTCACTCAGTCTGAGCAAAGTCGCCGATCAGCGCAAGAAGGCCAGTGAAATGGTCGATGAAGTGGGATTTGACGACGGCCCGGCCAGCTAGTCTCTTAAATCCTTCATAAAGCCGAAGTGGCACCCCGAAACCTGGTCATTTGTTAGATCGGATTTCCGGGGTGCCTCAAGTTTTTTAAACTCCAGTCATTCAGCGGACAAAAAACAGGGACAATCAAGCAATCACGCCATGTCAATCGCAGAGACAGTCGACAAAGCGATTTCAACTTCCTGGATAAGGCAGAAGAAAATCCCGTTCGATGGATGGACGGTCGGGGTTATCGTCATCGCGATTGCAGTTGTCCTGCCGGTTTTTGCTCTGTTCGTGCTTTCTCTCAGGCCTTCCGGAGATGTCTGGAACCACCTTATATCGACCGTACTGCCCCGCGCGAGCCTGACCACAGCCCTGCTTCTCGTCGGAGTGGGAACTTTGACAACTGCCATCGGTGTGGGCACGGCCTGGTTGGTCACAATGTGCCGGTTTCCCGGTCGCTCGTTTTTTTCCTGGGCACTGCTGGTACCACTTGCAGTGCCTACCTACATCATAGCTTATGCCTATGTTGATATTCTGGATTATACTGGTCCTGTACAAACTGCCATAAGAACTCTGTTCGGCTTCACTTCATCGCGAGACTATTGGTTTCCTGAGATCCGATCGCTGGGCGGTGCCATTTTTGTAATGAGCGTGGTCCTCTATCCCTACGTTTATCTGACGTCACGGGCGAACTTCATGATGCAGTCAGCCTGCACGCTCGATGTGTCCAGAACGCTCGGTGCCGGGCCATGGCACCTTTTCCTGAAAATCGCACTTCCTTTGGCGCGCCCATCAGTGACCATCGGCGTGTCGCTTGCTCTCATGGAATGCCTTAATGATATCGGGGCCGTCGAATTTTTCGGTGTCAAAACACTGACATTTTCGATCTATGACACCTGGCTCAACAGGGGCAGTCTGGCCGGCGCCGCCCAATTATCCTGCGCCATGCTGTTTGTCGTTTTCGCTCTCTTGTGGGTCGAACGGTATGCGCGACGCAAACAGCGATTCACTCTAACATCAACGCGGCACCGCGCGCTGCCGAGCTATGTTCTTTCGCCCAGGCACGCAGCTCTTGCAACAATCGCCTGCGCTCTTCCGATCATTCTCGGTTTCGTTCTGCCCGCCCTGTTGCTGCTTGATTTTGCAAGCAGACGCCTTGAGACGATCATGGATCCCGCATTTATTGCAGCAGTCCGCAACAGTCTGGTCCTCGCCG
Organism: Stappiaceae bacterium; assembly: GCA_039976075.1. Classification (GTDB taxonomy): domain Bacteria; phylum Pseudomonadota; class Alphaproteobacteria; order Rhizobiales; family Stappiaceae; genus JBDWFY01. The sequence continues at coordinate 39,486 of JBDWFY010000009.1, read as the reverse complement.
GTGCTGCCGCTCTGGTGACAATCTGCTGCGGTCTGGTGCTGGCTTACTCACAGCGCCTTTGGCAGTCCCCCTTGTTAAAGGGGCTGGCTCGCGTTGCCGGTATCGGCTACGCGGTTCCCGGAACTGTCCTGGCCGTGGGAATTCTCTATCCTCTTGCAACGTTCGACAATTTCGTCGACGGCATTTCAACACGCTTTTTCGGTTTCGGCACGGGACTTCTTCTGACCGGCTCCGGCATTGCCTTGATTTATGCCTATGTCAGCCGATTTATGGCTGTTGCACTCGGGCAGATTGAAGCAGGTCTTGGCAAGGTGGCACCCAGCCTCGATATGGCTTCAAGGACGCTCGGCCACAGTGCCTGGGCAACTTTGTACAAAATCCATCTACCAATGATCCGACCGGTTCTGCTTTCCGCGGCTCTCTTGGTTTTCGTCGATTGCATGAAAGAGCTACCGGCCACAATCTTGTTGCGACCGTTTAACTTTGAGACGCTGGCCACCACTGTCTACGCGGTTGCTTCACGCGAGAGTTTTGAAGATGGCGCTCTCCCTGCCCTCGCCATTGTCTTGGTCGGATTAATTCCGGTCATCCTGCTGGCACGCACGAGTTCCAAAACCTACCGGACCAGCGGCTCAACGCGCGTCTAGTTCCAAATGAACACTGGCATTCACCGACCCATCCTTGTTTTTTTTCAGGGTACACAACGAGTGATACGCCATCGAGCTCTCAGCCGGTTGCCATGCGCGATTTACCCTTTTCGGGAGCCTGTTCGCAGATCAGCCGGCAAGACTTTTCAGTGCAGGATTGAAGTCGGAAGCAAAACGGTCAACCTGCAGCCGCGCCCGATCTTCGATCCAACGAACGAGGTCTGCACCGGCCATCGGTTTTGCGAAATAGAACCCTTGAGCAGATGTACAGCCATTTTGAGCCAGAAAATCGAACTGCCCCTGCTTTTCGACCCCTTCGGCAACAGTTTCATAGTCCAGACTTTGAGCCATGGCCAGGATCGTTTTGATGATGACGTCAGCACTCTCATCCTCCCCGATGCCGGAAATGAATGCGCGATCGATTTTAAAGACGTCAAAAGGCAACCTTCTTAAATGGGCGAGGCTTGAATACCCGGTACCGAAATCGTCAATTGCAAATCGAATACCCTCATTTCGGAGTGGTTCAATAGCTGAATGTGCATGTTCGGGGTCTGCCATCGCCAGGGATTCCGTGATTTCCAACTCAAGCATTGTTGGCGGCATGCCTGAAGCATGTGCAATCGACAGAATTTTTTCCGCCATGTCAGATGCTCTGAACTGAGCCATCGACAAATTGACGGCCAACCTGAGTTTGGCCCCTTCCGCGTTTATTGCAACAATTTCGTGGCATGCTTTGCGTAAAACGCTATAGCCCAGCTCAAGGATCAGGCCGGTCTCCTCTGCAAGGCATATAAACTCGCTGGGAGGCAGTAGTCCCCTCACCGGATGGTGCCATCGCACAAGCGCTTCCACGCCGATTATCTGTCCAGTCAGGCAATCTAGTTGCGGTTGATACTTCACCGTCAATTGGTCTTCGGCAATGGCAGTTTTCAGATCTCTCTCAAGAGAGAGCCAGCCCATGGCTTTTCGATCAATTTCCTTGCTGTAGAAGCAGTAACTGTCTCCTGTGGTCTTCTTCGCCTCGTACATTGCCATGTCGGCGTTTTTAAGCAATGTCGTAAAGTTCTCGCCATCACAGGGATACCTAGCGATCCCGATGCTGGATCCAATATCGATACACATCGGGCCAATTTCGTATTGATTGGCGATGGCATCGGTCAGTTCCCGGGCTATTCGGGTCAGATATCGCTCACCCTGTTTGGGCAACGGAAGATAGATCGCAAATTCATCTCCACCCAGACGCGCGACCAAGGGTACATTACAGGGGCTGCTTTCGTCATTCGCCATCGGGCCTTCTCGCATCCACCGCTGATGCAAAAACGACTCCAGCCGCCGCGCAACCTGCGCAAGGAGAATATCTCCCATATCGTGACCAAACGTATCGTTGACCCTTTTAAATCGATCCAGATCTATAAAGAGGACGGCACATTGCTCACCATATTCACCGGCATGATTCAACGCTTTTTCAAGTTTCTGCCTGAACTGCTCGCGATTGGCGAGCCGGGTAACCCCGTCGACATAGGCCAGTTGATGAATCCGGTCCATATTATCCCTGATTGTACCCACCATATCCCTGTACGCACGAGCAAGAATTCCTATTTCGTCGTTGCGCTGAACCGGAAACGGTGCGTCGAAGTCACCGGCGCTCACTCTATGCGCTGTCCGGGTTAGCTCCCTGATCGGCTGTAAAAGCTCATGGCCGAAGTGATAGGCAATGGGAATGCTAACGAGCAGAATCGCGAGGGCGATCAGAGCATTGCGCTGCCAGATGCTCCTGACGAGAGTTTGGAGATCTTCCTGAGCGAACAATACAAATACCGCACCCAAAGTCTGGCCGGTTTGGCTGTTGATGACGGGGCGGGCAATCTCAATTGCACCTGTGTCGGTCTCTCTGAGACTTGCCTGAGCGCGCAGCGATTGCAGGAGAATGTCCGGCTGCTTCTGCGCTTTGAAGTAATGTGTTGTCGGATCACCATCCACCGTGATGTTGCGGTGAGGATCAAAAACAAGGATTTTGAGAACATCATTCTCCGCGGCGATACTCTCCAATTCTTGCGCAAGAATCAGATAGCGATGATTTTCCAGATGGGGGGCGGCCAACCTGCTGACAGTTTTGGCAACGACGGTGGCCTGATCGATCGATTTTACAACAGCGTCACGAATGTCAAAATAGGTGGTGACCCCCACCATCGCCAGAGTCAGCCCTGCAAACAGCCCGGCGATAAACAAAATGAGTCGAATCCGCAAACTGCTGGTCCATGCGTGGACATTGCGGCAAAAGTCGCTCACGCGAGCCATGAACATTCGAATTCTCACCCGGAGATTGTATTTACAATAAAATCAATCAGAAAATATATCTTAGTGATTTACAATTCCCTACCGGAACAAACAATTATTTGTATCAAAGATAATATTAAAACAAACAATTTTTCTAGCAAAACACTACATCGAAATATAAAGTGGTATATCTTACTATATTAAAATATTCTAATTTAACAGAATCTATCACTATAAATTATATTACACACACTTGCCGAAAATTTATGTAATTTCCGGCAAGCTAACGCACATATACATATGATTACTGAGATTGAGACAGTTTAGCCTCTGTCTTGTCTCGAACTTCATCAAACGTGACATCGGGAGCCAATTCGGCCACCTGCAGTCCGTCAGGCATCACATCAAACACGCCCAGATTAGTGATAATGCGGTTGACACAATGGACGCCTGTCAGAGGTAGTGAACATGATTTCAGAAGTTTAGGTGCGCCGCTCTTGGAGTTGTGATCCATGGTCACCACAACTCGCTTGACGCCTGCGACCAAGTCCATGGCGCCGCCCATACCTTTGACCATCTTCCCTGGGATCATCCAGTTTGCCAGATCGCCGTTTTCGGACACTTCCATCGCGCCCAAAATCGACAAATCGATATGGCCACCCCGGATCATACCAAACGAGTCGGCCGAGGAAAAATAACTGGTCCGGTCCAGTTCCGTGATCGTTTGCTTACCGGCATTAATCAGATCGGCATCAACTTCTTCATCAGTCGGAAAAGGGCCCATGCCGAGCATTCCGTTTTCCGATTGCAAGGTCACGTCCATGCCATCAGGAATGTAGTTCGACACAAGGGTCGGAATGCCGATCCCCAAATTTACGTAAAAGCCGTCCTGCAATTCCTTCGCAGCACGGGCGGCCATATTATCTCGTGTCCAAGCCATTGATCATCTCCCTTGCTGCAAGCTTAAGCGGTACGCGTTGTGCGTTTTTCGATGCGTTTCTCGTGGTTGCCGACAATCAGTCGATCAACAAAGATACCCGGTGTGTGGATCTGATCGGGATCGAGTTCGCCCACAGCGACAATTTCTTCCACTTCCACGATCGTTTTACGTCCCGCCGTGGCCATCATCGGGTTGAAGTTTCGGGCCGTTTTGCGATAGATCAGATTCCCTTGCGCATCGCCTTTCCAGGCTTTGACAAGCGAGATATCCGCAAGGAGTCCGGTTTCCATGATGTAGGTCTCGCCATCAAAATCCTTGTGTTCCTTGCCTTCGGCGATCAACGTTCCGACACCTGTCTTTGTGTAAAAGCCCGGGATCCCGGCACCACCGGCACGAATACGCTCCGCCATTGTTCCCTGCGGATTGAATTCCAGTTCCAGCTCGCCATCCAGATACTGGCGTTCAAAGGTGGCGTTTTCACCCACATAGGATGAGATCATTTTTTTGATCTGCCTGGTTTGCAGCAAAAGTCCTAGTCCGAAATCATCAACGCCCGCATTGTTGGATATGGCGGTAATGTTGTTGGTGCCGCTGTCGCGCAATGCCGTAATGAGATTTTCTGGTATGCCGCATAGGCCGAAACCGCCTGCCATAATGGTCATTCCATCAAAGAGCAAACCGTCGAGCGCTGATGCAGCATCTGAATGTACTTTATCCATCTGTGTCTCCCTGGGGCCGTCTATTTGTCGCCTTGTGGGTCTTGTTGACCGAATGCTGCAGTGCGTCAAGTCCCGACAAACTTTTGACCCAAACTTCAATAGATTGCGCAAAAAGTAATTCAGTGCTGTTCAGCGCACACCATAAGGGCATAATACCGTGTATCAAAACACAGTGATTCTCTAACCGAGGCATGGTTTTAGATACCGTGAAGCGTTTGTTACAAGCCGCAACAGGCATTGTGGCTCTAACCGCACTGGCAATCGTGCTGCTGCCCTATATTGTTTCGACAGAGGCAGCAAAAGCCCAGATAACGGAGGCGTTATCTGATTGGCTTGACACGAGCGTTGTCGTTGCAGGTGAACCATCAATGCGCTTTGTTCCAACGCTGGAACTGACATTGCCGGAGGTCACAATCGGCGGCGATGATGATGATCTGCGCATCAAAGCACAGACGATCAAAGCGGAACTCAACCTAATTCCACTGATCGTTGGTCATTTCGATATTGCCGAATTCCGACTAAATGCTCCGCAAATAAGCGTGTCACGGCAATATATCGCTGAACGATTGGCCGATAGAACCACTGTCGGGTCTCTTCTGGAACGATTGTCCGTCCACGATTTTTCAATTGATAAAGCGACTGTTGCTCTCACCTCCGACGGTTTGGACCCGGCAATCTACAATCAATTTGATCTGCAGCTGACCTGGCCAAGTCAGGAAAGTGAACTATCGCTGCGCGGTGGACTTATCGTTAGTGGGGAACTGGTCGAATTCAGAGCCAATTTCTCGAACCCACTTATCATTTCCAATCCCGGACAAAGCACTGTCAGTGCTTTTCTCGCCAACTCCCTGTTTCAAATCCGTTTTGAAGGCACCGCAACAGGCGGAAAGTTCGGCCCAAAAGTGCTTGGTGCGCTGGAGTTTGGAACATCCAGCGTCAGACGCCTCGCAGGATGGCTTGGATTTAACCTTGGCGAGGGAGCGGCGATGGGGCCATTCGCGCTCAACGGAGAAGCTGAAATCACCGAGAAGACCGTTCTTTTGCCAAAAGTTTCCGTTGAAATCGATGGCAACGCAGCTGAAGGAGCCCTTTCAATTGAACGGGATCAAATTTGGTCGATATCCGGATCTCTCGCCGCTGAGAAACTCGACATCTCACCCTATACGGAAGAAATATTTTCAGCCTTTGCCGATGGCACCGTTCAATCGCTGGCAGCAGATATCCTGACGCCGGAGTCGGCGAATATCGACATGCAGATATCTGCCGATCAGGTCTTGATCGGTGATATCCGGCTGGGCCGGACGTCATGCTCGTTTCTCCTGCAGGATGGCTCGATGGCGCTGGAAGTTGGGGAATCCCTGCTCTATGGAGGCAGCATGTCGCTTAGCGCGGGGACAAAACCGCTGCCGGGGTCCGTTGGCATTCAACTCAGCGCGCGCATCAAGGATGTGCGTCTGGGTAATTTCAACTGGTTCGACTCCACGCTGAAGATTGCCTCCGGCACAGTGAATTCTGCAACACTTGCTCTCACAAGTTCAGGTGCTTCGTTTGTCGAGCTGTTTGCTGGCCTGAAAGGCGACGTCAAAGCCGAAGGGACCGATCTGACGTTAGAAGGTGTCGGCGTCAGCGCACGGGTTGATTCTTTCAATGATGAGCAGCCGGCGCCATCCGCCGCCGATGAAGAGGCCATGCGATCCCGGTTCTCTACTTTTACTTTCGACGGCGCGATGGCCGATAAAATGCTTGTTGTTAAGTCTATCACCGCAGACAGTGAACTATTGGATATCACCGCGCGCGGGTCGATCTCATTGGCCAGCGAGCAGGTTGGCCTTGAAGGAACCGCAACAATAAAGAAAGATCAGCAGGCTCTGCTATCGGTACCGGTCAAAATCCGTGGGCCTTACAAAAATCCTCGTCTGCGTCCCATATCTGCACCGGACACTCCACAGAGAGTGCCGCCCGACGACACAGTGGAAGAGGAAAGCACTCCTCAAGTGCAATAGCTGACGCAATCTGTCGTTCCTTTGCTTCAAAACAGACTGAGTAGATTTGGGGGCTGCTGATTGCCGTTGGCAGCTAATTTGAACACATTGAAACAAAGTTTACGTTTTTACGGCACACTTGATTAACCATGGGTGGCTTAGAGGCGGTTTACTTCATTGCAAACGCAGCTGTTTCGAGGAAGCGATGCTTTCCGGTAGAGTGCAAGCCCCCGACCGAAAGTGATATCGGGCGATATGTTCTGCGACGCAAATCGTGGGAGAAAGACAAAAGGGGTTGGAGAAGCCAGCGGTGATCAGAATTCTGACCATGATTGCCAAAGTTGCAGCGATTTCGCTGATAACTGGCGCTGTGCTGTCTCGCCTGGACCTTTCCGCCGAGTATGTGCTGGCGCAAATGGGGCTCACGCCGGAAAACCTGCTCTATATTCTGCAAAAAGGCATCGCATGGGCCATTCCAAATATGGTCTTGGGGGCGATGATTATCCTGCCAATTTGGTTCCTGATTTATCTGATCAGGCCGCCACGAGCGGATTGACGCAATCAGAATCGAAATAAATTTTACATTTAACATACTGATAAATAACGTATTTATAGATAACGAACAATATTTTCCAAGAAATGCGTAGGGACCGTGTTTATCCTTCGTTCAATCCATCAGGTGCAACAAATTCACCTTGCCTTGATGGAGCATATAAATGCAATTCAGTTTCAAATCCCTGTGCGCCCTGACTTTGGTTACTCCCTTGTTGTTTTCTCAGACAGTCAGCGCCCAACAGGAAAATCAGCGGGGACCGGATCGGATGTTCTCGCGGTTTGATACCAACAATGACGGTTTTATTGACCAGGCCGAAGTCGATGTCATGATTACCAATGTGATGAAGCGTGTGGATGCCGATAGTGACGGTTCGGTATCCGAGCAAGAAGCACAGAATGCGCACAAAAAAATGCGCAAACATCACGCAAAGAAGCATGGCAAACATCGCGATGCAAAAAGACGTGGTAAAAATCGCGGAAATGGTTGGATGAAACGTGCAGACACGGACGGAGACGGTGTCATAACCCGGCTGGAATTTGACATTGCCGGCGTCAAACAACGCGCCCGGATGTTTGCAGAGCTTGATCGCAACGGTGACGGTGTGCTGACGAAAGCAGATCGTGATGGTGATGGTCGAGCCGGAAAGCGCGGCAAACACGCGAAGAACAAAGATCGTGGCGATCGTCATGGAAAAATGCACGGCGCTGCTCGTGACGGTGATCATAAGCAACGCAAAGGCGGCAGAATGGCGATCCTGTTCGAGCAGTTTGATACAAACAAAGACGGCACATTGAGCCGCACTGAAGTAGAGGCTGAAATCGACGGCGTTCGCATGCCAAAAGAACGTCGCCTGCAGATCTTCGACCGTGTTGATGCCGACAAGGATGGCAATGTCACAAAAGAGGAGCTAACGACCGCATCCGAAAAAGCCAAGGCGATGCGGCAGGACAACAAGGGAAAAAGACAAAGCTTCCTTATCAAGCGGTTCGGTGAATTCGATGCTGACGGAGATAAAACCCTGAGCGCTGACGAGATCTCACAAGCCAAAATCGTGCTTTTCGAACAGGCAGACAGTGACAAAGACGGCAAACTATCTTCTGTTGAAATTCGCGACTATATGAAAAAGCAGAGATCAGCCAACTGATCCCTCAAGTTCATATTGATTGTTTGGTCCGCAGGACGAGAAACATGTATCTTCCTGCGGATCAGATCATGAATTCTGAAATTGCAGCGGCGCATTTCAAAGGCAATTGCTTGAATCAGCTTGACTCGCACGAGCGTGACAATGAGCTCATGGCCCAGATTGCCATAGGAAATGAGCGTGCCTTAGCTGCTTTGACGCGTGCGCATAGCGATCAGGTCCACGGCTTGGCGCGCCGTTTTACAGGCAACGCATCCGATGCAGAAGAAATTGCGCAGGAAGTGTTTTGGACCGTATGGAAGTCAGCCAAAAAATGGCACCCCGGCAAGGCCAGGTTCTCAACATGGCTATACAGGGTCACATTGAACAAGTGTATCGATTGGGATCGGCGACGACGGTTTAAAAACTTTTTCTCTTTTTCCGTTCCGGATGATCTAATCGACAACAAACCCGGGGCAGATCAGGTGATCGAAGACAGGAACAATCTGGACGTGTTACGCAGCCACATCCTGAAGCTACCTTCCAGGCAACGGGCGGCCCTTCTGCTATCCAGCCAAATGGAAAGGTCCAACAAGGAAATCGCTGCCATTTTAGAGATCACTCCTGGAGCGGTTGAACAGCTTCTTGTTCGAGCCAGACGGACCCTCAGAAACGCTCTTGATACGTCCACCGAAACAATGGAAGTACAATCATGACCCGCGATGACTATGAAAAACGCGTCGTGAAATACGGTCCAGATTCATCAAACTGGCCTGAAAGCGATAAGCACGCTTGGCATTCCTTTCAGAACAGGTTCCCCGAGAAGGCAGCGCGACTTGTTCAGCAGGAACAAGACTTTACGAACACCCTTCAAGAAGCCACTTCTGTCCTCCCCTCGCTGGGCCTGTCAACGCGTATCACCGCAGGCATTGCTAGTCGGGACAGTCAGGCTCTTTCAATTCGAAAGCTGCTGATTGGCGGAGGGCTTACAACAATTACATCAACCATTGCCGGTGTGATGCTCGCGCTTTCGCTGGACGTCAACATGCTGGATTATCCGCTGGAAGGGGACGTTGCAACGACCATGCTCATTGAGCCCAATCTGATCTGGACCGAAGAATGACCATACGCGGAAAAACAGCCTGGACGATTGTCATCCTGTTGTTCATCTCATTGGCGATCAACTCTTTTGTCGGCGGATATATCCTCAGTCGTGAGCGCCTTTATCGGCCGTTTGAAGAGCGCGCCAATTTTGGCGTAATGCGCGGTTTACCAAAGGAAATTCGCAACGACATAAGAAAGTCGTTCCGCGATCACAGGGTCGAACTGCGTGCTAACCGTCGTGCGTTGCATGAAGCCCGTACGGAACTCTATGCCATATTACGTGCCGAGACATTTGATCGCTCCGCTTATGATGCAACGGCCGGAGAAATCCGCAAACTTCTTGGCGAAATGGCGGTGGTTGCGGAGAAAATAATTGGCGACACCGTTGAAACTATTCCATTCAGCGTAAGGTCAGAGATAAAGGTCCCCCCTCTTCCCCATCCGGACAAAAAGAAAAAACAGAAATAAGTCTGTCCAGCGTACCAATTCATTTCAGGTTGCCGGAAGCCCGATCACAAAATGTGCGCCCTTGTCTGTCGGTTTCAGGTGAATGGAGCCCTTGTGGGATTTCAGCATCGATTGTACAATTCCCAGACCCATGCCTGTTCCCCCCTCATCCCGCCGGGTTGTAAAGAAAAGATCAAAGACTTTCTCGGCATTGCCCGGAGAAATTCCGCTCCCATTATCTTCAATGTCGATAACTACTCCATCGGCGTCGTTGCCAACAGTGATCGTAATGCACGAGGCATCGTGCTTGCGGGCATTGTCTATGAGGTTGTTGAAAACAATCTCTGCATTGTCTTTTGCCATTGCCAGGCGAACGGCGACCTCCCCTTCAAGCCTGATATCCATATCGGGATAGTGATGGATCAGGTCTTTGACGACATCTTCCACGTTTGTATAGCCATCCAGTATCGGATTATCAGCCAGCGCGAGCGTTCGCAGGCGATCAAGCAGTATGGTTAAGCGTTCAGTGTCTCCCAGAATATTCGTAAGAAACTTCTCACGCTCAGTCTGTGACATGGACGTCCCGGAATGTTGCAGCAGTTCGGCAGCACCCTGAATGGACGTCAGCGGTGACTTCAACTCGTGAGAAACATGGGAGGCAAAGCCCTGAATATATTCGGCGCGCTCAAAGATCGTTTCGGACATCGACAGGAAGCTTTGCGAAAGAACCGCCAATTCCCGACTGCCATGATGGTCCAGAGGCTGAATGGCGGATTTATCACCCTTGCCCAGGAGTTCCGTTCGGCGGATCAACTCATAGATTGGCCCGTTGATCGCACGGGTAAATATGAAGCCGATGATGAGCGTGACTCCGGTTACGAAAATTGCGGCAAACGCCACTTTGTAGCGCTGTTGATAGAGCTGTCGTAAAATATTGTCCGGTGTCCGGGACGCATAGATCACACCGATGACCCGATTTTCGTCAAGAACGGGCATGGCGACAAATGTTCTGATCCCCGTACCTCTGCTGATGGAATGTATTGGAGGCGTCGGTTCATCCGTTAACCGCTGGCGCAGGCTGCTCGCATATCTCCCGGTCAGCGCTTTCTCGACCTCTCTCACATGGGAAAGTGACTGGCCGACATCTTCTCGACCGGCAATCACCGTTCCAAACGGGTCGAGAATCCTGAAACCCGCCAGTGTGGAACTCTGTGTCGTCCGGATAAGCGGTGTCAGACTTTTGCCAATTGCCCTGTAGGCCGGATGGGACGAGCGCGACAAGAGCCGGGCGTCCGGACGGGGAAGCAGCACTGCATCCGTGGCAAGGTCAAGCCCGGGAACGATTGGCCTCAACGGTTCGTTTGGGTCAGGCCAGAACTCTTCCGCCAGGATGGCGCCCGTTGGGACCGTTCCATCCTGCTGGGAGCGGTATGCCTGCAAATACGCTGCAGACAACACTGCCGACTGCGCAATCAGCTCGCGTTCCGTTTCTCTCACCAGTTGGTTTTCGAACAGTCTGAAAAAGAATAAACCGGCAACGGGCAGTGTCATGACCACAGTCAGGACAGCCAGAACGATCATGCTAAGTGTCGGTCGCCATTTCTTCTTTGGCTGTGGAATCATTGAGCAACCGACTGACAGGACCCAAGTCGAAATCCGACACCATGAACTGTCTCAATCGCGTTGGCGCATCCGACGCTGTTCAATTTCCATCTGACATTGCGGATGTGACTATCGATTGTCCGATCGGAAACATGAATATTGGCAGGATAGGCAGACACCATGATCTGCTCCCGTGTAAAAGCCACCCGCGGGCGCCGTAAGAAAATCTGCAATATGTTGAATTCGCTTGCCGTCAGAGAAACCGCTTCCAGGTTAAACCGGACAGAGCGATGTGCCGGATCAAGGGTCAGGTCTCCCATCGTCAGGACCGAAGTCTCATCGTCCACCACTGGTGATGGGTTCATTCGTTTAAGGATGACGCTGACTCTGGCAGAGAGTTCGCGTGGACTGAATGGCTTGGTGACATAGTCGTCACCCCCGATTTCCAGACCGAGAACCCGATCAATCTCATCGCTGCGGGCCGACAGAAACAGGATCGGCACCTCGGAGTCTTTGCGAATTTGCCGACACACTTCCAGACCGTCCATTTCAGGCAATCCGACATCAAGCACAATAAGGTCCAGCTGGTTGGCACGAAAATGCACCAGGGCCTCGCCGCCATCTCTGGCAACGCTCACCTTGTAGCCCGCTTTTTCAAGCGTGAAGCAAATGACATCGCGGATGTGCTGATCGTCGTCTACAACAAGTATATGGCGCATGGTTGCTTTCAAGCTTAGAGGTCTGTCGGCTCGGGAATCGGGATCTAGTAAATGTCTGCATCAGGGCGATTCGCCTGTTTTCGATCATAGTCTTCAAGATAATCCTTAAGATGCATTCGCCGCAAATTCCACAGGCGCCACTCTCGTTGCCCTTCGATGAAATCGGCAACCAATGTGTCACGCTGGCTGGCAAACGCGGCAGAACTCCAGCGCGAGCGGTCACTCATCGCCCCTCCCGCATTGCGTTCAAGAAGCCGGTCTATGGCAGGGATGGCTTCTTCGCCCAATGAAATCAAATAGGGAGTATCGAGACCTGCACCTTTTCCTGAAATAGCCACAGAAACATTATGCTGTGCAATCAACGCAGGAATATTTATGAAACTGGTTACATAAAGTACCGTAATCAACACCCATAAATTGGCTGATATCAGCCATCGGTTTGTTTTCGTCAGCAGGATGCGCACCCCGATCAAGACCAAACCGGCGAATACAATCATCATCCAGATAAAAGCAGCGATACGCCAATAGGTCAGGGCGTAGATATCAACATAAAGCGATAATCTCATCACGCTCGAGAGCACCAGAGCGACATTCTGTACCGTCCACAAAAGCAGCAAACCCTGCTTGAATGGACTGGCCCGGTCAGCTGTTGATTTACCGGATGCGTAGAGAACAAAGGCCGCAGCCAGCAACGCCGTGATGATCAACGCATAGGCGCCCCGATGCGCATAGTCCGCGTAGGACATGCCATCAGGCAATTTCATGCCGCCCCACAGATAGGTGACATCGAGCGCTGTCTGGATGGCAAAAAGCAGATTGAACAGAAGCAGCGAACGAACAATCTGCGCTTCGTTCATAAAGCGAGACCGGCTCACCTTTGTCTCTTTGCTCAACAGCAATGGTGCGCCAGTCTCTCCTTTGTGTTGCCGGGCCGGCGCAACGCGCAGGTATCCAAAACTCAGTGCACCAATCAAAACCCAGAACAACAGTCGCATGCCATCGAAATAAGCAAAGATCTTCCAGATATCGATGCTTGCGATCATTCCCTCAAAAATGGGATTGGCCACAATGAAGAGAGCCAAAAAGAGCAAAGTAAGCACGATCGGCAAAAACCAATTGCGACCAAAGCCGGCACTGCGCTTGCGTACATCCATGGTTTTGGAGTGAGCCCGCGCTGCACCCAATTCCTGGACCAGACTCTGGAGCGTAAGCGGCAGAAGTTTCACAGCTCCGGCCACCATAGTGAAAATATCTTTGCTTCCTGCGTGCCGTGCAAAAAGAGTGAAAACCAGAAGCCCGAAAGTTCCGAGCACGATGCTGAGCGGTGTCGTTGCCTCAACACCGGGCAGCAGCAATATTATCAGGACCAAAGCGCCCTGGAGAAGGGGTGGTGCACTTACTTTTTCCGGCTGCGTGGCCACGATACTCAAGGCCATGGCAACAAGGAACAAAGGAATGTTGATCCCAAGCGGATGAGCATAAAACAGATAGTCGACAAGCAGTACGAGACTGACGGTGATAAGGAATGATATCTGACGGGTGTTGGTTAAATGAAATGATGACGTCGTCTCAGAAGGATTTGTAGCCACACCTGTTGCCTTTGGAAAATTGTTTGGGGGGAAATTCGTTTTGGAGGAAATGCGGTTGGCGTCTGGAGGTAAACCCGACGGGCAGGATTGTCTGCCCGTCCAGGCGCTCGGCACTCTGAGGACGGGAAGCAACAAGCCAACATCCATCTTGTGCAAGACGGTCAGGAATGCGGATAGAGGGATAGGTGGAGGAGCATCGTGTTTTCATGCCCCTACCCTGCACGCAAGTTAATCAGCCTGTCGTCAGATGATCATCAGATTTGCCGTATAGTTTTGCAGATTGTGTGCAGACTGATCGTAACCTGCTGATTTAGTTGGGTCTAACTCTGCCGAGCAGCCAACTTTTCCGCCTTTGCACGTTCCACTTCCTGGCGCTTGGTTACCAGTGACGCAGCTAAGACACCCATCGTTACCAGACCCACAAGAATCGTGCATACAGCATTGATTTCCGGCGTCACGCCAAGGCGGACCTGAGAATAAATTTTCATCGGCAGCGTGGTTGCGCCGGGTCCGGTGGTAAAACTCGCGATCACCAGATCATCCAGTGACAGCGTAAACGCCAGCATCCAGCCGGCCAGCACAGCGGGAAAGATCAAGGGCAGTGTCACCGACATGAACGTTCGAAAAGGTGGACACCCCAGGTCCTGAGCAGCCTCTTCCAGTGACATATCAAATGTCACCAGGCGCGATTGCACGACAACGGCTACAAAACACATTGAGAAGGTAATATGAGCAATCGTCACCGTCCAAAAGCCCCGGTCCTGACCGAGAGCAACAAAAAACAGCAATAGGGACAACCCGGTAATCACTTCGGGCATCACCAACGGCGCGTAGATCATTCCCGAAAACAATGTGCGCCCCGCGAAGCGCCGCCTCCGGATCAACACAATGGCCGCAAGCGTCCCAAGAACTGTCGCGACGGACGCAGAAACAATTCCGACCCGAAAGGTTACCCAGGCTGCATCGAGCAATTGCTGATTTTCCAGCATCGCCACATACCATTTCGTTGAGAAACCACCCCAGACAGTCACCAGCTGCGATGCGTTGAACGAATAAACGATGAGGATCAGGATCGGCAAATAGAGAAACGAAAAGCCTATGACCAGTGCAGAAATGTTGAACGCTGAGAGTCGACGCATCACCCTGCTCCCTGCGACTTGGCCTGCTGGCGTTGAAATAGAACAATCGGCACCACCAGAATGAACAACAGTACGATGGCAACGGCTGACGCGACGGGCCAATCCCGATTGGAAAAGAACTCAACCCATAGCGTCTTTCCAATCATCAGTGTTTCCGATCCACCCAATAGATCCGGGATGATGAACTCACCCACGGCGGGAATGAAAACAAGGAAACACCCTGCAATGATCCCAGGCATCGAGAGCGGCAAAGTAACCAGCCAAAAGGCCCGACTTCTTGAACAGCCCAGATCCTGTGCTGCTTCAAGCAATGTATCGTCCATCCGCTCAAGCGCCGCATAAAGCGGCAGCACCATGAAGGGCAAGTACGCATAGACGATGCCGATATAGACCGCGATATTCGTGTTCAGGATCGTCAGCGGTTCATTGATGATGCCGATGTTAAGAAGCACCTGATTGAGCAATCCTTCTTTCTTCAGGATCCCGATCCAAGCGTAGACGCGGATCAGAAAGCTGGTCCAGAACGGCAGGATAACAAGCATCATAAGGGTCGGGCGCCAGGCTGCAGGAGCGCGCGCCATGGCATAGGCAAGCGGATATCCCAGCATAAGGGTCAATACAGTCGAAATCAGCGCAATGGAAACGCTCGACAAGTAGGATCGCCAGTAAAGATTATCTTTGACCAGCCAGATGTAATTTTCCAGAGACAGGTGGAAAATCTTCTCGACCAGTTGATCCCAACCCTCACCAAGATCGAATGTCGGCTGATAAGGCGGAATGGCAACAGCGAGCTCGGAAAAAGAAATCTTCAGGACCAGAAAAAACGGTACCAGGAAAAAGACGGCAAGCCACAGATAAGGTATTGCGATTGCCACCCAGCCGAAACTTCTGCTGTGCGTTTCGCTGCCCTGTACCCTAGCTGAAACCTCGTCCGTCATTCACAATTCCCCGCTCAATCACGCTTCCAAATGCTTTCATCTTTATTCGGCAAGTATAATCCCCGCATCGCGATCCCAACTGACCCAGACCTCGTCGTCCCAGGTCATCATTTGTTCCATTTTCCGCTTTGTATTGGCGACCGTTGCCCGAATGCTGAGCTGATCCGAAATACGCACATGGTAGATTGTGACATCTCCCATGTAGGCAATGTCCCAAATGACGCCCTGAACCGCGTTGGCCCTGGCCTCTTCCGGCGCATCAATGGCTATGCGTACTTTTTCGGGGCGGACCGTGAACCAGGCCTGCTCGCCTTCATCCACCGGCGTGGGTTCCTCAAGATCGATCCGAAACAGGTTATTGCCGTGAACGAGAATAGACGTCTCTTCGGTTTTACTTTCGACCCGTCCCTCAATCAGATTGATATCGCCAATGAAGTCAGCAATATACCGAGAGGCGGGTTGTTCATAGATTTCAGGAGGTGTCGCAACCTGCATCAATTTGCCGTGGTCCATCACCGCAATTCGATCCGCCACAATCATCGCTTCTTCCTGATCGTGAGTTACGATAAGGAACGTGGTTTTGATTTCCTCCTGAAGGCTCATGAGTTCGAATTGCGTTTCCTCTCTCAGCTTTCTATCAAGAGCGCCAAGGGGCTCATCAAGCAGCAACACCTTCGGACGCTTTGCCAGTGAACGGGCAAGCGCAACACGCTGGCGCTGTCCACCGGACAGCTGATGGGGTTTTCGACGGGCAAAATCCTGAAGTTTGACGAGTTCCAGCATCTCCCCAACCCGCTGTTTGATTTCGGCCTTGGGCACCTTGTCCTGCCTGAGTCCGAAAGCGATGTTTTTCTCTACCGACAGATGGGGAAACAACGCATAGGATTGGAACATCATATTGACTGGGCGCATGTAAGGAGGCAGCCCGGTTATAGGCTCACCATCAAGCAAGATTTCACCTTCGGTCGGATTTTCAAAACCCGCCAACATGCGCATCAGGGTCGTCTTGCCACAGCCGGACGGCCCCAGAAGAGCGAAAAACTCGCGTTCGTAAATACTCAGGGAGAGATTGTCCACCGCAACAAACTCACCGAAACGTTTCGTTACATTGCGAAACTCGACAAAAGGTTTCGCCGAGGTGTCCTCCCAGGGCACAAAGGTGCGCCGAATGGGTCCAATCGCTTTCCTGGCCAAGAATCCCCCTTAAAACAAAATTCCACCCATCCCCTTCTGCAGGCTCCCATTTAAAGAGATCGCATTCAAGGCAGTTCAAATAAAAATGCCCGGTCAAAGTGCCGGGCATTTTTATCAGCGGATCCTATTGTCCGCTTTTCACTTTGGTCCAAAGACGGGTGACAACCCGGTTTACCTTTGGCGCATAAGCTGTGGTCGTGTAGAGATTTTTCGTGGCCTCCGTGGTCGGATAGACAGCGGGATCCCCGAAGACTTCTTTATCCAGCAAGGGCTGAGAGGCTTTATTTCCGTTCGCGTAATTGACAAAGTTTGTTGCTTTGGCAGCCACTTCCGGCTTCATAATGTAGTTGAGAAAGGTGTGCGCCGCTTCCTTGTTTTTTGCGTCCGCCGGAATCGCCATTTGGTCAAACCACATCAGAGCGCCTTCCTTGGGAATGGAAAATTCGACAGTGACACCATTATCTGCTTCCTCAGCCCGGTCACGCGCTTGAAGAACATCTCCTGACCAGCCCACAGCCAGGCAAATATCGCCATTGGCAAGTGCATTGATATATTCCGAAGAATGGAATTTCTGGACATGCGGCCGGATGTTCATCAGAACCTCACCGGCTTTTTCTATATCCCCCGGGTCCTTGCTGTTAGGATCAATTCCCAGATAGTTCAGCGCAGCAGGGATAATTTCGGTTGGCGCATCCAGGACATGAACACCACAGTCTTCCAGTTTCGACAACATGTCTGGATTGAAGATCAATTCCCAGGAATCGACGGGCACGTCGGGCAAGCGCTCTTTGATCTTCTCCACATTATAACCAATGCCGGTTGTGCCCCACATGTAGTTGATCGAGTGCTCATTACCCGGATCATAAGCCGCAACCCGCTCTTCTATGTCACTCCACATATTTGAAAGATTTGGCAGTTTGTCCTTTTCCAGTTTTGCAAAGACACCCGCTTGGATCTGTCTTTCCAAAAACGAGCCCGTCGGAACAACAACGTCGTAGCCTGTGCCACCGGCTAACAGTTTCGTCTCCAGAACTTCATTGGAATCAAAGACATCATAGACAACCTTGATGCCGGTTTCTTTGGTGAAATCCGCTAAAATGGATTCGTCGATATAGTCCGACCAGTTGTAAACATTGATCGTCGTTTCCTGCGCCTGGGCAGATGCAGCCAATAGTCCGATCGCCGCGACGCTGGCAGACAACATTTTGATCATTTTGCTCTCTCTCCTGCTTCAATCCGGCTTATTGATTTGTGATTTACGCTCGGATTGTGTTCCCCTTTTTTGTCATTTCCGACAAAACTAATCACTCGTTCTCCTTCTCACAACACTATCGTGCAGCAGACTATAAATAATGTCGGCCGCAGCTCTCCTCTCAAAGGTAGGTTTCCCGTTCCAGCGTCGAAATTTCCCGTCCAAATGCGGTCAATTCTTCGCGTTTAATTGCCGTCAGCGTCTTGTGCAATTCGGGCCCGACCGCAGTTCGCATTACAGATGAGGCCTCAAACGCATCAATTGCTTCATCCATCCAGGGCGTCAGTTTTCCTGCAGTCGTCTCATAAGCATTGCCTTCCGCCGGTGCGGGAGGTTGCTTTTCCGCCATCAGCCCCTCCAGCATGCCGGCTAGTACCCCGGTCAGCACCAGATACGGGTTGGCATCCGCCCCGGCGATGCGATGTTCAATCCGTCGCGCATCAGCTGGACCTGCCGGGACACGAAGCGCAACAGAGCGATTATCATGCCCCCAGCAGATATTTGTCGGAGCATAGGATCCAGGCTGCATGCGACGGAAGCCGTTGAATGTTGATACAAACAGAAGATGTGCCGCAGGCATCGTGCTGAGCAGGCCCTCTATCGAATGACCCAATCGGGTTTCACCGGCTGTTTCATCCGCAAAAATATTTCCGCTTTGCCCCTCCAGCGACACATGCACATGCATGCCATTGCCGGGCCATTCAACAAACGGCTTGGCCATGAAAGAGGCTTTCAGCCCGTGTTTGCGGGCCACCCCGATAACAAGTCGCCGTAAAAGAACCGCATCGTCTGCCGCTTGCAACGGATCGCTGCGATGGTGAAGGTTCAATTCAAACTGACCGGGTGCAGCCTCAGAAACAGCCGCATCTGCGGCGATGCCCTGCCTCTCGGCACCGGAACGGATTTCATCGACCAGTGGCATCAAGGCTTCAAGATCTGAAAGGGCATACATATTCTGCCGCGCTGGCCCCAATTCGGTTGAGAATACCGGTTTTGGCGGGACACCAACTTCAGTCTTGCCCGCATCATCAAACAGATAAAATTCAAGCTCGAAGGCTGCTGTTGCCGTCACGCCGAAATCAGCAAGTTTCTGTTTCATGTTTTTCAATACATGGCGCGGGTCAATATCAAACGCTTCCCCGTCCCGATCAAACATGGAAACCAGAACCTGCGCTGTCTTTCGTTCAACCCAGGGAACAAGCTGAAGCGTGTCAAGTACCGGCCAGCACAGTCCGTCCTGATCGCCGGTTTCAATATGCAGGCCGGTCTCCTCAACTTCCCGACCCCACACATCAAGTCCGAACAGAGAAAATGGGAACGCAACTCCGGAAGAAAACACCTTTGGCAAGGCCGAGCCAGGCAGCCATTTTCCCCTCAGAACACCGTTCGTGTCCGGCAGTACAATCTCCAGCGTGTCGATATCCGGATGTGCCCTCAGAAATTCCTGTGCTGCTTCATGGTCATGTGAAGCAGGCATCGCCTCGATATCCGGTTGGCCCATTGGTATTTCCTGTAAGTTGACGACTTGGTCCATATTGACTGAATAGCCCACCGTCATGCGTCGATCAGACACCGCACTTGCTCGAATACGAAAAATGTGATCACATTATTTTTGTAATGTCAAACTCGCGGTTCACTTATACAGCGAACTGTTGTTGTCAAAAAACTCGAAAGTGAGAACAGGTCATTCCTGAAAGTCCGCAGCAGGTTCCGCAACCCCGCGTGAGAAGCAACCTTCGCGACAAAGTCGAAGACAGCGTGCGGGAAGCACTGCTTACAGGCCATTTCATACCCGGAAAGCCGATTACATTGCGAGGACTGGCCGAGGAGCTTGGTGTTAGCCCGATGCCGGTTCGCGAAGCCTTGCGTAGTCTCACGGCGGCGCGGGCACTGGAATTGCTGCCAAATGGCCGGATACGCATACCGGAAATGACAACCGCCCGGTTCGAGGAAATACTGGCAGCGCGTCTGATGATGGAACCGGCGCTGGCCGAAATGGCTTTTCCTCACACCCATGAAAAAATCGCAGCAAAACTGGAAGCTATCGACAACCGGATAGACGACAGCCTGCAGGATGGCGATGTGAGCGCCTATATGCGCTTCAACAGATCATTTCATTTTACGCTCTACGAATTGGCACCATCCACTGTATTCCTGCCGTTGGTGGAAACAATCTGGTTGCAGTTCGCTCCATTCATGCGCACCGTTTACGGGCGCGTCGGTACGTCCTTCCTGATCGATATGCATAAGGAGGCGATCAGTGCGATCCGCCGCCGCGACCTGCGGGCACTCAAGGATGCGATCAATGGTGACATTCACGACGGGATGGGCATTCTTGGAAGATCAGTAATGGCCGATTGAGCTGGTACGACCAGCGGGACACCATCAAATGAGCTTTATAATTGACAGTCGCAGTAAATGTGATCACAAATAATGTATCTTGTTTGAGCAATCCAAACATGGGCTATGCATTCATTTACTTGGGAACCGGTAGTGGCAGAAAACGAAAACCGTCCGGAAACGATCGAAAGTTCGCGCGGTGTCGCGGACTTCGAAGAAGCGCAGGCCTGGCTTCGTGCCCGCGGGATAGAAGACATCGAGTGCATCGTACCGGATCTGGCCGGCGTTGCTCGCGGCAAGATGATGCCGACGGAGAAGTTCTTCTCCGGCCCGATCATGACCATGCCCGCTTCGATCTTTGCGCAGACAATTTCCGGCGAATATCCTGAGGAAGACGCCAATTTTCAACACGCACCGACCGATGGGGATCTGTTTTTCCAGGCCGACTATTCAACGCTCTGCACCGTTCCGTGGGAAACCGATCCAACCGCACAATTGATCCATGACGCCTTCACCCGGGACGGCGATCCGGTTGAAACCGCCCCGCGAAATGTTTTGAAACGCGTGTTGGCGCTCTATGAGAAACAGGGCTGGAAGCCGGTTGTTGCGCCAGAAATCGAATTCTATCTGGTCAAACCAAATGCCGATCCCGATTACCCACTGGAGCCGCCCATTGGCCGGTCCGGAAGGCCGGAGGTCGGTCGCCAGTCATACTCCATTTCAGCTCTCAACGAGTTTGATGAACTGATTGACGACATTTACGATTTATCCGGCGCACAGGGGCTTGAGATTGATACGCTGATCCACGAGGAAGGCGCTGCGCAAATGGAAATCAATTTGCGCCATGGCGACCCGCTGGAACTGGCGGATCAGGTTTTTCTTTTCAAGAGAACGATCCGCGAAGCTGCGTTGCGTCACAATATCTATGCGACTTTCATGGCAAAACCGATGTCAAATCAACCGGCATCGGCCATGCACATTCATCAGTCTGTACTTGACGTCGATAACGGCAACAATATTTTCTCCGCTGCCGACGGTACCGCTACCGAAAAATTCCATGCCTTCATTGCAGGTCAGCAAGCATATCTGCCCTCTGTCATGTGTATCATGGCCCCTTATGTGAATTCCTACCGGCGTTATTCCCGGGGGTCCACTTCGCCGGTCAATATCTTCTGGGGGCATGATAACCGAACGGTCGGCATTCGCATTCCCAACTCGGCCCCGGCCGGCCGCCGGGTTGAAAACAGACTCCCCTCTTCAGACGCCAACCCCTACCTTGCGATCGCCACAAGTCTTGCCTGCGGTTATCTGGGAATGACCAAGAACCTGACACCGGATGAACCCAGAACGGACGATAGCAGCGAAATCCAGAGCACCTTGCCGAGAAATCTGCTTGATGCGGTCGGCATGTTTGCCGAGTGCGAAGACCTTTTCCCATTAATCGGCGAGCGCTTCATCCACACCTACCGCGCCATCAAGGAAACTGAGTACGAAACATTCATGTCGGTGATTAGTCCCTGGGAACGGGAATACCTGCTTCTCAATGTCTGATCCACAAATCTGAGTTTACTGCATAAGGAATGTCCCGAAATGGACTTGGCCAGCAACCGCCTGCCCACAAAGGATCTGCAAGAACGCGATGCGGCCCATCATCTGCATCCCTTCACGGATTATGGCGCTCTGAACGCCGAAGGAAGCCGCGTCATCGTCAAGGCGGATGGTGTCTGGCTTTGGGATTCTGACGGCAATCGCTTTTTAGATGGGATGGCCGGACTCTGGTGTGTACAGATCGGTCACGGACGACCTGAAATAGCGGAAGCCGTATACAGGCAGATGCAAGAGCTCAGTTACTACAACACATTTTTTAAAACCACTCATATTCCAGCCATCGATCTGGCCGAGAAACTGGCGCAGCTGGCACCAAATCATCTCAACCACGTTTTTTTCGTCGGTTCCGGGTCAGAAGCCAACGATACTGTTTTCAGAATGGTTCGAACATATTGGGATCTGAAGGGCCAGCCGGACAAAAAAACCATCATTGGCCGGTGGAACGGCTATCACGGGTCGACGTTGGCTGGCACGAGCCTGGGCGGCATGAAAGCCATGCATGGACAGGGCGATCTGCCGGTCTCCGGTGTTCATCACATCAACCAACCCTATTGGTTTGGCGAAGGTGGTGACATGAGCCTGGATGAATTCGGACTTCACAGCGCGCGGGAACTCGAAACTACACTGGATCAATTGGGCCAGGAGAATGTCGCCGCCTTTATTGCCGAGCCGGTTCAAGGAGCCGGCGGTGTTATCATACCGCCCGATACGTACTGGCCGGAAATCGGCAGGATTTGCCAAGAACGAGACATTCTGCTTGTGGCAGACGAAGTCATATGCGGTTTCGGGCGGCTTGGAACCTGGTTCGGATCGGAGCATTTTGGCATCCAACCGGACCTGATGCCGATCGCAAAAGGTTTGTCTTCAGGATATCTGCCGATAGGCGGGGTTATGGTGTCGGATAAAATGGCCGACGTGTTCATCAATGAGGGCGACGAATTTTTTCACGGTTTTACCTACTCCGGCCACCCGGCCTGCTGTGCTGCTGCTCTGGTCAATCTTGAGATCATGCAAAAGGAGCGCATCGTCGAGCGGGTGAAAGAAGACATCGGTCCCTATTTTCAGAACAAGTGGCAATCACTCGCCGAACACCCACTGGTGGGAGAAGCCCGAATGGTCGGCCTTATGGGCGCTTTGGAGCTTGTTCCTGACACCAAAAAACCCCGTGCCACGAAGTTCTCCGATACCGGCGATGTGGGCGGACTGTGCCGCGATATCTCATTTAGCAACGGACTTGTCATGCGGGCAGTGCGCGACTCGATGATAGTCTCCCCTCCTCTGGTCATCACCCATGATGAAACGGATACTTTCATAAAACTGGTGAAGAAGACGCTTGATGACACCTATGCCGAGCTCGATCGGCAAGGAAAAATCGTTCGATAAAAGGCTGTCATGACAGCAACCCATGCACCGTCTTATTACTCTGCCACGGCGACCGAAGTGCCAGATCGCCCTGAACTGAATGGCCATGTCCAAACGGATGTTTGCGTGGTGGGCGGCGGATACACCGGACTGAATGCCGCACTCACTCTTGCGCAAAAAGGCTATCGGGTTGTTCTGCTGGAAGCACAGAAAATCGGTTGGGGAGCCTCGGGACGCAATGGCGGTCAGCTTCATTCCGGCCAGCGTCGGGAGCAGGAATGGCTTGAAAGCAAGCTCGGACTTGGGAGGGCAAAAGCACTTTGGAAGCTTGCCGAGGACGCAAAGCACCATGTCAAATCACTGATAAGGGATCATGACATCGCCTGTGACTGGCAGGACGGATTGATCCACGCGATGCACAAGAAGCGCTATGTGGCGGAAGAACGCGCCAGCATCGATCATATGCAGCAGGTTTATGGGTACGAGGCCCTCACACCGCTCGACCGTCAGCAACTGAGCGATGCCATCGGCACCGACACTTACTACGGCGGATCGCGCGATGGAGAAGCGGGGCATCTGCATCCGCTCAATTTTGCATTGGGCATTGCGCGTGCCGCTGAACAAGCCGGCGCCAACCTTCACGAAAACAGTGCGGTGATAAAAATTGAACAGGGAAAGCAATCCACTGTCAAAACCGCCACAGCCAGTGTCACTGCCGACGCCGTCGTATTGGCAGGGAATGGCTACATGCAGGGCCTGAACGCGACCATGGATTCATGCGTCATGCCCATCAACAATTTTATAGCCACAACGGCGCCACTCAGTGAAGATCAGGCGCACAGCCTTATTCCGGGAAACGAAGCCGTCTCCGATAGTCGCTTCGTAATTTATTACTGGCGGCTGACAGCCGATCGACGGTTGCTGTTCGGAGGCGGAGAAACGTACTCCCGCACCTTTCCTGGCGACATCGCTGCCTTTGTGCGTCCTCATATTTTAAAAACATACCCCCAACTGAACAATCTGAGTATCGAGCATGCATGGGGTGGCACGCTCGCAGTCACCAGCAATCGGATGCCTTTCCTGCAGCGTCAAACTTCCTCGATTTACACCGCCGCCGGCTTTTCGGGTCACGGCGTTGCTATTGCAACCATGGCCGGACATTGTATCGCGGAAGCGATTGCCGGCGATCAGGAAAAATTCGATCTGTTTGCCACGGTTCCGACGGTCAGATTTCCCGGTGGAGTGCTCCTGCGTGCACCCATTCTTGCGCTGGCCATGACGTGGTTTGCCATTCGCGACCGACTGTAATAGTAACCGTGCGGAATGCATCAGCTAATTTGACGAATGACCAGATCCGCACGTCCTGATATTTTTGCCAGCAAAGAAGTGTCACCGTTCGGGCCGCTTGCGATTATCAACATCGCGTTCCATGATGCTAAAACGAGTCTGACAAGGAGACATGTATGGCCGAGCGTAGTGCCTTTGCCGTAGCAAGCGATGGATCAAAAGTTGCGATCCAGGCTGAATCAATCGACATAGAAATTCGGGAAGGCGTGACGATATCCGTTCTTTTGAACGATGATGCGCGTGGATTGGTTGTCGGCTCCTGGCCGGAGAATGAGACCGACGCAAATGTCCTGGTGGTGCGTCCTGGCGCGGCCAATGTGGTGTCGATCAATGTCGAGCCCAGTCAGACAACAACAACGCGCGCGGAGTGAGCTGAAAACCGAAATATGGACCACTCCTGTCGGATTGGCATCACCAGACGCGTCCTAGTATGGTGTATTTGAAGTTCCTTTCTCTGTTTCTTCTGACTCAAAAGGAACATCAAATCCTTAAACCACTCTAGAAACAATGTATTGCGCGTGCCCCTACTGAATTCAAAGCTCGGTCCGGGCGGGCAGCAATAAGTGACGAAATTCGGAGTCCGGGCACCAGCTTGTGAACTCGATTATCGTCGTTGAGGAAGGATGTCATGCTATTTTCAGTACTAATTTATTCCTCGGAAGATGTCATCGATGCGCTCAGTGAAGGCGAGATAGAAGAGATCCTGTCTCATCATTATGCATTTCAGGATCGGACCAAATCGGAAAAGTCCTTTGGGGCGGCTGTCAAACTGATGTCAACCGGAACGGCTGTGACCTTGCATCGTCCGCAAGAGGAGTTGCTTGTGACTGACGGACCGTTTGCTGAAACCAAAGAACAATTGATGGGCTTTTATCTTCTGGAAGCAGATACGCTGGATGAAGCAATAGAGGCGGTGAAACTTCTGCCGCTGGACAAAAACAAAGTCGAAATCCGCCCTGTCAGCTATTTTGACGGCGCCAATTTCCGCGACGCTGACCGTCTTGTTCTCGACGCATCTTAGAGCATGCCGCCCTCGGGCGATGGCAGCCTTGTCCCGGTATTTTCGCGATCTCGATATGGCCGAGGATGCCTATCAGGAGGCGTGCGTCAGAGCACTGGCAAAATGGCCGGATCAAGGGTTGCCCGACAGTCCTCTTTCCTGGCTGATCACTGTCGGTCGAAATTACGGGCTTGATATCAAACGCAAGAATGCGCGACTGGTGCAGGCCTACGACCCTGTTCCGTTGTACGAAACTCAATTGCCCGATGAAAAGTCCGAGGCGATTGAGGAAATTCTGGACAACGCCGTCTTTCGAGATGACTTCGTTCGTCTCCTCTTCACATGCTGTCATCCCATCTTGTCCGCAGAGCACCAGATTGCTCTGGCACTGAAGATCGTTGTCGGCCTGTCTGTCGACGAAATAGCACGAGCGTTTCTCATTAAATCCAAAACAATGGAACAACGTATCACGCGGGCAAAAAAGAAAATCACAGCGGCCAAAATTCCCTTCGATCCCCCTTCTCCCGAAGACCGGTCCACACGGCTCCGGGCGGTTTTGCTGGCCATCTATCTTCTGTTTAACGAAGGCTATGCCGCCTCCGGCGGTGATCATCACCTGAGAATTCCATTGTGCGAGGAAGCCATCCGACTGGCGCGCCTGCTCGTTCGCTTGTTCCCGGAGGAGCCCGAAGTGCGCGGCCTGCTGGCGCTTTGCCTGCTTCATCATGCCCGACATGAAACGCGCCTGGGAGAGAGTGGAGAGATCATCCTGCTTAAAGACCAGGACCGCTCGAGCTGGAACAGACCCTTGATCCAGGAAGGGCGCGTTCTGCTAGAAGCGGCATTGCGACACAAAAAGGCCGGCCCGCTGCAAATTCAGGCGGCCATTGCGGCGACACATACCAGCGCCCTCTCCTCTTCCGAAACTGATTGGCCAGAGTTGGAGCGTCTTTACAGGGCTCTCGTGGCCTTGCAACCGAGCCCCGTTGTTCGTTTGAACTGGGCTGTCGCGGTCTATCACGTACAGGGCATAACCGCAGCCCTCGACATTTTGGAGCCACTTTCCGAACCGCTGGCTCAATACGCCTATTTTCACGGAACCCTTGGTGTACTTCTTGCTGAACAGGGCAACGTACAGGGTGCTCGGAAGGCCTATGAAAAAGCACTGGCACTGACATTGTCTGAAGCCGAAAAGTCTCACATTCGACAGCGATTGATTGCTCTGTAATTATTTCGATCAGCCTGTCGGTTTGCTCTACTGCCCGTCGTCCTTGAGACAGTTCCCGAAGTGAATTGGGAACAACATCAAAAGGAGAGACCGCGATGAGCAATCCCATGGCAACGCACGGCGCATTCAGCTGGATGGAACTTCACAGTGCTGAGAACGGCAAGGCAAGAACCTTTTATGCCGATCTCTTGGGATGGAATGTCGAAGATATGCCCATGCCAGACGGAAGCTATCCGGTGATCAAGAACGGGGAGGACTCTCTTGGAGGTTTCTCACCAATGCCGGCCGAAAAAACCCATTGGCTTCCGTATATTACCGTCGACGACGTGGACAAACGGGTAGAAAAAGCCAAATCATTGGGCGCAACTGTTCTCAGTGAACCAATGAGTGTGCCGGGGGTCGGTCGTATGGCGACATTGTCAGATTCCGTAGGCGGAAGTTTTGCAATGATTACGTATGAATCTCAGCAAGGCTAACATTGTATCCCCCGTGCCCCCAGGCGCGGGGGATACAAAGAGCAGCAAGCGTGTTTACACGGGACTCAGCCAGAAATTCGGCCCCTCGAGCAGGACATGTTTTGCTCCCTCTGGTCTTCCCCGATGCAGCACAAATTCTCTACCGCAAGAAAAGTCAACTGTGCCTCTTGCCTTTGATATCCGTCGTGCAAACACCGGATCGCGGGCACCGGCACAGCTTACGAAACCGCAGTTTCCAAGCGAAGTCGTTTGATAGTCAGCACCATTTCTCTGGATTTTGAGAAAGGCGCCCCAGCCATCCTGACCGGTCATCGGCATCATAAGAACACCGCCCGGGGAGAGACTATCAAGCCAAAGGTCGACCGGATGGGTGGCCCCGGCAAAGACAACAATCAAATCAACCTTGCCGGGATCAAACGTCGTGCCGTCTTCGTTTAACACCTCGATAGTCGGCCAATCCGCTAAATTGGCCGTTGCGCGAGCAGCAAGGTCTTTTTCGAATTCAATGGCGACGAGATATCCATTTTCCCCGATCAATTCGGCAACAATCGCTGAATAGTAGCCGGTACCTGCCCCGATCTGGCAAACCCGCATGCCTTCTCGCCAGGCTATCTGATCGAGTAAATAGCCCCATAAACTGGGCTGCCCGTTGTTAATCCCTCGATCTCCGGCAAGCGTCACCAGAACATTGTGATAGAGAACGCTCGGATCTTCTCCTGAGACCTGATAGGGGCTGGCCATTACGCGTGAAGGGTGTATCTGCCAGGGTCCTGGTCCGATAAAATCCTCCCGCCGCACATTCTCGAAAGCGCTGACAAGGGCCGGATTGCTGACAATCGGAGCCAATATGCGCAGATCTTCTGCGTACCATCGACGTGCACCCGCAATATCGGATTTTTTCACACCCCTACTCCAGCTGAGAGAAGAACCTTTCTGTTGTCAGTCTGATGCTTACGCCCCAAAAACGGTCATTTTGGTTCGAAACTTCACCCCGCTTGCGCGCGGCGTTAGCGTTTCTCATATAGTTACCGCAGGTGCCTGTCGGAACTTCAGTTCCGTATAGTACACTAGAAAAGCCAAATCGCCGGTGCTCTCCGTGCACCTGAATTTCGTTCAGTATGCACGGCAACAGGAAAACACCTCAATTTCTGGGTGCTAACCGTGATTGTATACAATCGCTTTGGTCGCCGAAAACTCATAGAGCGCTTCAAGACCTTTTTCCCGGCCATGCCCGGACTTCTTGAAGCCTCCAAAGGGCAATTCAACCCCGCCACCGGCTCCATAGGCGTTGATGAAGACCTGACCGCTTCGAACTGCTTTTGCTACCCTTAACGCCCTTTGACCATCGCGGGTCCAAACACCGGCAACCAAACCGTAAGGCGTCGCGTTGGCCGCCGAAATCGCGTGTTGTTCGTCCTCAAATGGAATGAGGCTCAATATCGGTCCGAACACCTCTTCCGTCGCAAGTGGATGATCCGTTGGAACAGGGCCAAATAGCCGAGGCCTGGCATAAAAACCTGAATCCGGTGCCTCCTCCGCAACCGATCCCATCGCAATCTGAAATATGCCGTCTTCCGCAGCCCGATCGACAAACCCTTCAACACGGTCCTGCTGCTGGGCACTGATCATTGCTCCGAGGTCATAGTCACCATCGTGAGGTCCGGCAACCAGTTTACGAAATGTCGTTTCGAGCTTTGCTACAACATCCTGCCAGATTGTATCCTCGATCAAAACACGACTGCCGGCAGAGCAGGTTTGGCCACCATTTTGAATGATCGCTTTGACAATCGCCGGTAAGGCTGCGTCAAGATCAGCATCGGCAAACAGGATTTGAGGCGACTTTCCACCGAGTTCAAGCGTACAGCCAATATGATTTCCTGCGGCTGCAGCCTGGACAAACGCGCCGACTTCTGGACTGCCGGTAAAAGTCAGAAAATCAATATCCGCGTGGCTCGCAAGCGCCACTCCGGCTTCTTCACCAAATCCCGTGACGACGTTGAGAACACCCGCCGGAATTCCTGCCTCCAAGGCCAGTTCGGCCATCCTGAGTATCGACAGGCCGGCATTTTCGGCGGGTTTCAATACAACCGTGTTGCCCATTGCAAGCGCCGCACCGGCGACCCTCCCGGCGATTTGTGCCGGATAGTTCCAGGGTATGATGCCGCCAACAACACCGTGCGGCTCGCGAAGTGTCAGTGCCAAAAATCCATTCTGAGCCGGGATTGTCTCTCCGCTGATTTTATCTGCCGCCCCACCGTAAAATTCAAAATAACGCGCGAGAGCCGCTATATCCGCTCTGGCCTGATCCAAAGGTTTGCCAGTATCCTTGGCCTCAAGCTGCGCCAGCTTAGACCGGTGTTGACTGATGAGGTCGGCCAGACACATCAGGCATCTTCCCCTGTCCAGCGCGGTAAACTGAGACCAAGTCCCCTGTTCAAAAGCATGCCGCGCACTTTGGACGGCAACGTCAATATCCGATGCGCCTCCTCGTGGTACAGAGGCAAATATTTGGCCATCGGACGGCGCTCGCATATCGATGGTCCTGCCGTCTGTTGCGGCTCTGTGTTCGCCATCAATGATGCAAAGATATTCTGAAATCAGGCTATCGCGATTTTCCGCATCCATTTTATCAATCCGCTACTTGAAGCAATAGCGGACCCTAAACATGGGACAATTATGAATGCAACCAAAACGAGTACTTAGTATCAAACATAGTTTACAGCTTTAGAAACTGCTTCCCCGGCCCATCGACCAACGCCCGCGCCAGAACAGCTGTCTTCATATCTGCAATTGATCCATTTTCAAGTGCAGTCGCCAATTCGACAATATCCCATTCAAGCACTTCGATATCCTCGTGCTCGGCAGCAAGACCACCGCCGGGACCGACAAAGTCTGTCTGACTGTATTCCGCCAGGAACAGCGTGACATTTTCTGTCACCAATCCCGGGCACGTATAGAAACTGCCAAGGCAGACCAGGTTTCGCGGCCGGACACCCAGTTCTTCTTCTGCCTCACGGATCGCGACCTCCCTCGTATCGGTTTCGCCTGCGTCTATCAATCCTGCGCAAACCTCCAGCAGCATTCCGTCACCACGGTCTGCAAAAATCGGTGCTCTGAACTGTCTGACCAGCAGAACTTTTCCACGCTCGGGATCAAAAGGAAGAACGGCAACCGCAGAACCGTGATCATGCACTTCACGCTCAATCGTCTGCCTACCGCCAGCCAGTGTCGGGACTGAAATGGTGAGACGATCCAGTTTCACGAAATCATCGGAAAGACGCGTCCGGTCGAGAATTTCGGCTTTTCCGGGCTCTGATTTGGCATCGTTGATCGACATGTGCACTCACAGGTATGGATGAATGAAAAAAGCATCGGCTTGGACAGACCGATGCTTATCAGAACATTTGCACTGCGGGCAACAACGCCTAATTCGGTGTTAGCGCATAAATTGTTTCAGCGTCGATTTGCCAACACCACGCCGCAGCCAGGGACGCGTTCCTACCGGAACTTCACCAGCGAGCCCCACCGGCTGTGTGTGCAGCACCACTTCAGGATTGTGCCCATCTTCAAGCGCCCGGCGTGTTGGTTCATGTGTGATCTCAAATGCTGTGACGCCACAACGACGCATAAACGGGATCTGATCAAGAAGAACATCACCAATGGCTCGAATTTCTCCATCAAAATCTAGTTGTTCATGCAAAATTCGGGCGGTCGAATAGGAGCGTCCATCCGCAAATTTCGGGAATTCTACGGCAACAGCCTTGAAGAGAGAGAGCTCATCAATAACGGCTTCGACATTTTCACCCGCGCGGATGATGAGGCCAAGGGGAGCCATCCGATTTTTCAGAGTCCCCCGATCGTTTTGCCAGCGCTCCAACGGAACAAACACAGCGTCATGTTCCGGTAGTGGATCATCAGCTGACAGGGTTTTCCAGGCATCTGCTTCAAACTGGCCGTTTCTATAGACTTCACTCATTAATTCGATCCATGATTTCTCTGCAACTCACCGTGCATCAAGACGGGGGTCACATACGAGACGAACACCGTCAATCCTGGGCCCCTCGCGAGGGCAGATGAATGCCGCATTCAGTTTTGTCCTCGCCACGCCAGCGTCCTGCCCGCGCGTCCTCGCCCGGCGCAACCCGATCTGTGCAGGGCGTACAACCAATTGACAGGAATCCCTGTTCCACAAGTGGATGCGGTGGCAGGTCATGTTGTAGCGCGTACAGTTTCACGCGATCAACCGTCCAGTCGTAGAGCGGATTGATTTTAATTTTTTCGTTGTCCGCCTCGAACAACTGCAATCCGTTCCGGCCGGAAGATTGGTATTTTTTTCGCCCGGAAATCCACGCATCAAATCCGTCCAGCGCTTTGCCGAGAGGTCGTACTTTGCGAATGTTGCAGCACGCTTGTGACCGCCGCGCCCATAGGCCGCCGTCGGGATCCATCTCGGCAATATCTTTCTCATCGGGCTTCACAACTCTCAAACCCGTGAGACCAAGTTTTTCCGTCAGATTTTCCCAGTAACGCTTTGTTTCGCCGAACAATTTTCCGGTGTCGATGACAAGAATGGGCGCATCAGGTGCAATACGTGAAACTAAATGGAGCAACACGGCGGATTCCGCACCAAAGCTGGATACCAGCGCGATCTTGTCGCGAAAAAGGGCCTCAAACATCGTTCTCAGCACCGTTTCGGTTTCAACTCCTTCGAAGCGACGGTTTAAAAAGGAGGCGGCAGATTGTATTTCCGCTTCCTGGCTATCGGCAACCGCATAAGATTTAAGTGCCACCATAAAGGGCCTCCTTGAACGGCTCGTCCCCGAGGCGCCGATAGGCGTCGATGAAAGGCTCATTGTCGTTGGTGCGCAGACCAATATAGGTATCGACCACCTTCTCGATGGCATCGACCACTGCTTCTTCAGAAAAACCGCGCCCGACGATATTGCCGATCGACGTCTGTTCATCAGCCGATCCGCCCAGCGTGATCTGGTAGAGCTCTTCGCCTTTCCGATCCACACCAAGAATACCGATATGGCCAACATGATGGTGCCCACATGCATTGATGCACCCTGAAATCTTGATTTTCAGATCACCAATCTGTTTCTGCCGATCGTAGCCACCAAAGCGATCGGATATTCGCTGAGCAACCGGAATTGACCGGGCATTGGCAAGCGCACAATAGTCAAGACCAGGACAGGCAATGATGTCGGTAATCATGCCGATATTGGCTTCGGCCATTCCGTTGTTGACCAGCACATCATAAACGGCCTTCAGATCACGTTT
Source organism: Stappiaceae bacterium (assembly GCA_039976075.1). Taxonomy (GTDB): domain Bacteria; phylum Pseudomonadota; class Alphaproteobacteria; order Rhizobiales; family Stappiaceae; genus JBDWFY01. Next base: position 6,617 of record JBDWFY010000009.1, on the reverse strand, counting down.
TCGCACATGCGGCAGGACAACGTTCTGCTCGTGGCTGATGCGGATTTCGTCATACCCATATTTTTCTGCCAGATCCGCAATGACTTCCATCTGCGCATCGGTGATATCGCCCGGGACCCCACCTATCGGTTTCATTGAAATCGTCAGGCACGTATGTCCGCTCTGGCGATGCTCAAGCGTATTCTGGGTAACCCAGCGCCCAAAATTCTCATCACCTTCGATGGAGGTATTCAGGTCTGCGCTTTCGTTGGGCAGATCGTCAAATGCAGGAGGTGCAAAGTAGGCTTGAATCCGGTCCACCTCTTCCTGTGGCAGGTGCAGGAAGCCGTGGCGGATCTTCTCAAATTCCGCTTCAATGTCAGCTTTCAGTTCTTCAATACCGGTCTCATGCACCAGTATTTTGATCCGAGCCTTATATTTGTTGTCCCGGCGACCATATCGATTGTAGACCCGCAAGATCGCTTCGTTGTAGGCGAGCAAATCCTGTTCAGGCAGGAAATCGCGCACCTTCTTGGCAATCATCGGCGTTCTGCCCTGACCGCCACCGACATAAACCTTGAATCCGATTTCACCGGCTTCATTGCGGACGATCTGTAATCCGATGTCATGAACCTGAATTGCGGCGCGGTCATTTGGCGCACCGGTAATGGCATGCTTGAACTTCCGCGGCAGGAAAGAAAACTCAGGATGCAGTGATGACCATTGACGCAAAATTTCTGCATACGGACGAGGATCCGCAATTTCGTCTGCGGCAGCGCCCGCGAACTGATCGGCGGTTACATTTCTGATGCAATTGCCCGATGTCTGAATGGCATGCATTTCAACTTCAGCCAACTCGGACAAAATGGCCGGAATATCGCTGAGCTTGGGCCAGTTGAACTGGATATTCTGGCGCGTTGTGAAATGGCCATATCCCTTATCGTATTTTCGCCCGATATCAGCCAGCTTGCGCATCTGTCGACCATTGAGCGTTCCATAAGGTATCGCAACGCGGAGCATATAGGCGTGAAGCTGAAGATAGAGGCCATTCATGAGACGCAGAGGCTTGAATTGCTCTTCGTTCAGATCACCGGCCAGACGACGGCGAACCTGATCGGCAAACTGGGCAACGCGTTGTTCGACAAACTCACGATCAAATTCATCGTAGCGGTACATGGCTTATTCCTCATCGCGCCGGACTGGACGTCGTCATGACGCCTGACAGACCGGTCTTCAAGGCGCACAGTAAGGCACCTCAACGTCAACAATCATTTGGTAGACAACTGCTTGGGTCGGCAAAAAAGTAAACTCGCCTAAGCAGCCCGGGCCGCAGGAAGAGCGCGCGCCTGTTTGCCCAGGTCAGCGCGGAATGTCGGTCCAGCGGTGCGAATTCTTTCTTTCAGGGTCCGAGGCGTGATCTCACCATCCACAAGAAGAACGTCCAGAGAATAGACTTCCACGACTTCCTGGCGGGCAACTGCAAGCTCGGCCCGACTCAGCCCGCCTGCCACTTCGTCCTTGTCGGCAAATACGTGTGCTGCACCAACAGTATCAACCCAAAGGTTACCAGCACCCATCCAAACGACTTCACCATCAACCAGGCGGTTTGCGGTAATGATCTGCATCTTTTTTACTCCTTTGAGCGTATCCCGGAAAAGTTTGAGCACTTTTGCGACAAGGACACGCGGCTAAACAAAGACTTGGAACATTTCACGCGATCCAAAGATCGCGAGAATTGCTCTAAGCTGCGATGGACGAAGGGATTTCCTCATCCACCACATCAGTTCGTTTCAACGGCAAGGCACGCTCAAGCGCGGCCTCTGCCACTACATTTCCAATAATCATCAGAACAGGTCCGCCAATCTCATCGCGGTCAGAAAAACCGGAAAGATCGGACAGCGCGCCTGCGTAAATCGCTTCATCCGCACGCGCTGCATTTTCAATCGCCATAACAGGCATCGTTTGATCCAGGCCGGCGTCGATCAGTCGTGCTGCGACGCCTGCTGCAACAGTCTTGCCCATATAGACGGCAACCGTCGTGCCGCTCAGCGCCAAGCCAGCCCAATCAGGCAGCGTTTCTCCATCCTTGTCATGACCGGTCGCAAAAACCAGACTGGATGCCACGCCACGCAAAGTGAGCGGGATCTCGGCAGATGCCGCAGCTGCCAGCGCCGCCGTTACACCCGGCACAATCTCGTAACCAATCCCCGCATCGCGCAAGACAGAAATTTCTTCTCCGGCTCGACCGAAGATCATTGGATCGCCGGACTTCAGGCGAACGACCCTTTTCCCTGCTGTCGCTTCACGCACCAAAAGTTGATTGATCTCTTCCTGTGTGAATGAATGTGCGCCTTTGGCCTTTCCGACTTTGATGCGCTCGGCATCTCTGCGTCCCATACCAACAACTGCTTCGGGCACCAGTTGGTCGTGAAGAATGATATCGGCTTCCTGCAACAAACGCTGAGCCCGCAAGGTCAACAAATCTTCTGCACCCGGCCCAGCACCGATCAGCCAGACAAATCCGTTTTCGTTTGTTTCGCCGTTTAGCAACCGCTGCGCTTCATTCCTGGCAGCAGCATCATTGCCGGACAGAACGTTGGCGGCGACAGATCCAGAAAAAAAGCGTGCCCAGAACGCACGACGCGCACTTCCGGCCGGTATGACTTTGGCAGCAGTTTCGCGAAAGCCTTCAGCCATGCGCGCCAGAGCCCCGGTTTCCAGTGGCAGCATGCCTTCGATTTGCGCTCTGATATGACGGGCGAGTACCGGGCCAACACCCGTCGAGGTGACCGCAACGGCCACGGGCGCGCGATTGACAAGAGCCGGAGTGAAGAAGTCACACAATTCCGGCCGATCAACCGCATTGGCGGGAATGCCCGCAGCCTTTGCAGCCTCGACGATGGCCCGGTCCTCATCCGCTTCGCCCGTTGCGGCGAAAACCAGGATTGTATTTTCCAGATCGCTTTTCTGAAACGCCCGGGAAACTTTGCGAACATTTGCATTGGCCCGGGCTGCGGCAAGCACTTCCGGCCCAAACTCTGTTGCTACTGTCCGGATTTCCGCTGTGGTCTGTGAGAGCAGTCGGATCTTCGCGGCCGCTTCTTCACCACCACCGACGATCAGCACCGTCCGACCCGCAACTTTATGAAATGCTGGAAAGACATCGAGGCGCGCAGTGTCGCTGACCCGGTGTTTCGGATTGCATTTGCTTTCAGTTTTTGTCGTTGCCTTTGCAAGCTCAGACATCTGCGAACTCCTGGAGCTAAAACCTGATAAAAAGGTAATGCTTCAAGCGCTCCAATGCCGGGCACACGATTTCAAAGATTGAGGAACGTAGAGAAAAAGATTTCGCTTGCGCAAATTCAGAATTCGGCCAAACGTGCATTCTACAGAGCACATCGGGAATAGAATTAATTTCTAGAAATGACTAAAAATTTAGACGTGCCTCTGGAACTGATTTTTCCAAAGCGGTCATTTTGAGCAAAAAATCCTATTTCATGGCCTGCATGATAGAAACATAATTTGCAACTGCAGCACCGCCCATATTGAAAATTCCACCAATTTCAGCGTCTTTCACCTGAATATCAGCGGCCTGTCCCGCAAGTTGCATCGCCGTCAGCACATGCATGGAAACGCCCGTTGCACCAATCGGATGGCCTTTGGATTTCAACCCACCGGAGGGATTGACCGGCAACCGGCCATCCATCTGTGTCCACCCTTCGCGAATTGCCATTGCCCCCTGCCCTTCAGGCGTCAGTCCCATGGCTTCATATTCGATCAGCTCGGCGATCGTAAAGCAGTCGTGGGTTTCGACAAATGACAGATCTTCAAGCGAAACACCTGCTTTTGCGAGAGCCTGATGCCAGGCCTTGCCACACCCTTCGAATTTCAGGATATCGCGCTTTGACATCGGCAGAAAATCCTGCACATGAGCTGTACCGCGAAAACCGATGGCCTTGTTCATGCCCATGGCGCTCTGCATATCGGTCAGGACCAAAGCGGCAGCGCCATCAGAGACCAGCGAACAATCTGTTCGCTTCAGAGGCCCAGCAACAAACGGGTTTTTCTCACTTTCCGCTCGACAGAAATCATATCCCAGATCCTTGCGCATCTGCGCAAATGGATTGTTGACACCGTTCCTGTGATTTTTGGCGGCAATTGCAGCCAACGCATCCGATTGATCGCCATGGCGCTGAAAGTAACCCGAAGCGATGTTGCCAAACACGCCGGCAAAACCGGCCGGTGTGTCGCCATCTTCGGGAAGATAAGAAGCCCTGAGCAGATTTTCACCAATCTGGGCGCCGGGTGTTTTGGTCATCTGCTCGACGCCAACGACCAAGACGAACCGGGCCGACTTCGCGGAAATTGATTTAATGCCCTGATGAACCGCTGCTGAGCCCGTTGCGCAGGCATTTTCGACACGTGTGGCCGGTTTGAACCGGAGATCGTCGCTGGCCTGCAGAACGAGGCTGGCTGTAAAATCCTGTGCTGAAAAGCCCGCATTGAAATGGCCAAGTACGATTTCGTCTATTTCAGCAGGTTCAAGCCCAGCGTCTTCGATGGCCTGTCTCGCAACCGTCCCTATCAGGCTTTCAAGCGTTTCATTTTCAAGTTTTCCGAACTTGGAATGGGCCCAACCGACAATGGCAGCACTCATGGGAGGTCTCCGTCGCGCAATAGGTCATCCCGATACCCAACGCGCAATCGCACTGGATGGGATGTTTCAGGATTTCACGAAGTGTCGCATCCGACCGTTGTCTGCACAATTCAAAAAGTGTGGAGCGAAACTATCCTTTTGTTGCAAAAATTCTCTCATCCCGAAATTTTCGCAACATAACAACATTAGTTAAATGGAATTAGCGCTTCAGTCGTGACAATCAATAATCGTAGTTGAATTCAAACCCGAGTTTACTATCACCGCGGGCATCAACCTCACCCCGTCCCTTGAGATTTTTGGTGATATCGATATCCACTGTCACACTGCTGGATTCCCCGGCCTGCTTCACACCTAAATATATGTTATCATTAATATATTTTCCGGCCTCTACCGCAGCATTGCCTGCCTCATCGGTGGTCAGGTCCAGGACATCGACACCAAGCGATTGACGAACCGAACCCAGAATGCCAGGTCCACTTCCCGTCAAAGCGGCAACCTGTGCCGCCAAGCTGGCGATCTGAGCTGTTGAGAGCTGGTCCAGGCTTCGATTGAAGAGCAGGAGTGCCAAAACCTCATCCTGTGGCAGTTCGGGTGACGAACTGAATGAGAAATTCGGATTTGACGCCATCCCGGCAACACGGATCGAGATCGTCGTATCGGCCGCATTTGTCGTTGTCACAAAATCAAGTTCCGGGTCGAGATCTCCTGAGAAGGTGACTTCACCACGCTCGAAAACCAGATTTTTTCCGAAAATACCCAGCCGCCCTCTGCGCATGGAAAACCCGCCAACAATGATTGGTACATTTGTTGTGCCGGATATCCTGATTTCACCTCCCATTTCCGCATCAAGCCCTCGACCGCGAACAAAAATGCGGGCCGGAGCCGAGACGGTCAGGTTTAACCGTGCGTTGAAGGGTGGACCGGTCTGTGCGCTCCCATCATCGCCGCTGATCTCGCGGTCCTGCTTAACAACCGCAGCGGGGGCGTTCACGTGATTGATCTTGATATCGGAGTAACCGCCGGGCAGCAGATCCGGGATCTGAATATCCATCCGCTTGATATCGACACGTCCCGCCAAAGCCGGTGTGGTTGCAACCGGCCCCTTCACGGTCAAATCAGCGCTGAAAGTCGTGGACAGCAACTGCTCATCGACAAACCGGCCATCCGTCATTTTGATCGTCAGATCTGCCGGAAAATACCGAGCAGGATCAAGCTCAAGAGACCCGGCAACGTTCAGACTACCCGCTTCGTTGACTTTGCCGGAGAGTGTCTGAATTTTCAGTGTTGTTTTGTTGATGTTGGCGTTCAAAGTGAGCGCAGATATCGAAATTCCGTCTTTGGCATCTCTGAATGTGCCCCCTGCAATGGAAAGTGTTCCTGCAATAGCGGGCATCGGTGCACCGCCTTTGACCGACAGATCCGCCACCAGTGTGCCGGTGAGACCGATACCACGCGCAGCAAGTGCCGGGACGCGATCCACAATATTCAGGGGAATCTGTCCTTTGACCTTGGCGTCAACATCCGGCCCCTGTGTATTGGCCGTGCCGGTTATCGCTACATTGATCGACTGGCTGTTCGTAATCGCCGCCTTGTACTCAACCTTGCCGTCTGCAAACGATCCGGTGCTCTTTACGCCGAGCGGAGTAACACCGTTGTTAGCAGCAGCGGGAACCGAAGCTCCGGCAACACTGATGTCCCACTTCACAACGGGTTCGCCGGTTGCAAGCTCGACAGACGTGTCCCCCGATAGCTGACCTTTCAGACCAAGGCCAGGCGAAAACGCGTTGATGAGATTAAGTGGAAAATTCTGAACTTTTACATCGACAGTGTCATCTGAGCGTCCGGTGATGCCGACGGAACCGCTTCCGGTTTTCCAGCGCGCTTTTCTGATCTCTGCAACGCCTTCGGTGATGGCAATCTGCGCCGGTTCGGCGAGCGCCGCACTCAAGGACTGGTGTGTCAGTGTCGCCTTGGAAAGGTC
>JBDWFY010000008.1:0-16474 GCA_039976075.1 Stappiaceae bacterium | reverse complement strand
GGCTTTCGCCTCAGCGCCGCCCGCCTCAGCAAGCGTCATCGTGATCGCTGCTGTCAACGTCGTCTTTCCATGATCAACGTGACCAATCGTTCCTATATTCACATGCGGCTTATTGCGCTCAAATTTTGCTTTAGCCATCGGATTACTCCGTCACCTAATTATTAGTTTCAACGAGGAATGGTTCAGGCGAATTTTGCCTGAACCTCTTCAGCAACCGCCTGCGGAACCTGCTCATAATGGTCAAAGACCATCGAGTATTGAGCACGGCCCTGAGACATCGAGCGCAGGTTGTTGACGTAACCAAACATATTGGCCAGCGGAACCATTGCGGTAATCACGGTAACAACACCCCGATTTTCCGTTCCGGCAATCTGACCACGCCGAGAATTCAAGTCACCGATGACATCACCCATGTAATCTTCAGGGGTAACGACTTCGACCTTCATGATCGGCTCAAGAAGTTTCGGCCCGGCTTTACCAAGACCTTCACGGAAACCGGCACGGCCCGCAATCTCAAACGCAAGAACCGAGGAGTCCACATCATGGTAGGCACCATCGTTCAGCGTCACTTTGACATCGAGGATCGGGAAGCCCGCCAGAATACCGGATGTCATGACGGACTTAATGCCCTTCTCAACACCAGGAATGTATTCCTTAGGAACGTTACCGCCGACCACGGTGTTGTTGAATACAAATCCTTCATTCGGCTCACTGGGCTCAATGGTCATCTTGACCCGAGCAAACTGACCCGAACCACCAGACTGCTTCTTATGCGTGTAATCCACATCAGTAGACCGAGTAATGGTCTCACGATAAGCAACCTGAGGCGCGCCGATATTGGCTTCTACCTTGAATTCACGCTTCATACGGTCAACGAGAATATCAAGGTGCAATTCGCCCATACCAGCAATGATTGTCTGACCGGATTCTTCGTCCGTCTTAACGCGGAACGATGGATCCTCAGCAGCCAGGCGATGGAGCGCTGTGCCCATTTTCTCCTGATCACTTTTGGTTTTCGGCTCAACGGCAATCTCGATGACAGGCTCTGGAAATTCCATTCGCTCAAGGATGACCGGCTTCTGCAGATCACAAAGCGTATCGCCTGTTGTCGTATCCTTCAGGCCTGCCACGGCGACGATGTCACCAGCATAAGCAACGTCCAAATCTTCCCGGCTGTTTGAATGCATCTGCATCATACGACCGATCCGCTCGCGCTTTTCCTTTACCGTATTCAGCAGGGTAGAGCCTCTTTCGAGCTTGCCGGAATAGATACGGCAGAAAGTCAAAGAGCCGACAAACGAGTCATTCATGATCTTGAATGCCAGCATACTGAGCGGCTCATTGTCATCAGCCACGCGGCTGACTTCTTCTTCGGTCTTGGGATCGATACCTTTGATCGCCGGAACCTCAATCGGATTGGGAAGATAGTCAACAACGGCATCAAGCAGTGGCTGAACACCCTTGTTCTTGAATGCTGTTCCGCAGAGGATCGGCACAAATTCACCGGCAATCGTACCCTTGCGGATCAATTGCATGATTTTTTCGATGCTGGGCTCTTCGCCTTCGAGGTAAGCTTCCATGGCTTCCTCGTCGATCTCAACAACCTGCTCAATCAGCTTCTCGCGATATTCCCCAGCACGATCAACAAGATCTGCAGGAATTTCTTCTTCATGAAATTTCGCGCCCAGGCTCTCTTCAGCCCAGACAATTGCTTTCATGCGGACGAGATCGACACAGCCCTTGAACTCTGCTTCAGCACCGATTGGCAACTGAATGCAAAGTGCATTTGCGCCAAGACGTTCCTGAACCATTTTGACTGAGCGATAGAAATCAGCGCCGAGCTTGTCCATCTTGTTGACGAAGATCATGCGCGGAACATTGTACTTGTCTGCTTGACGCCAGACCGTTTCGGTCTGCGGCTCAACGCCGGCATTTGCATCAAGTAAAGCAACAGCGCCGTCAAGAACACGCAGCGACCGCTCGACTTCAATGGTGAAGTCGACGTGTCCGGGGGTGTCGATGATATTCAGACGCTTGTCATTCCAGAAGCAGGTTGTTGCAGCCGAGGTAATCGTAATTCCCCGCTCCTGCTCCTGCTCCATCCAATCCATGGTGGCAGCGCCGTCATGAACTTCGCCAATTTTATGGCTACGACCCGTATAATAAAGAATACGTTCTGTTGTTGTCGTCTTACCAGCATCAATGTGAGCCATGATGCCGAAGTTACGGTAGTCCTCGATCTTGTGCGTGCGCGACATGGCGTCAATCTCTCGGAATGATCTCTCGGGTTACCAGCGATAATGCGAGAATGCGCGGTTGGCTTCAGCCATCCGGTGCGTATCTTCGCGTTTCTTAACTGCAGTGCCACGATTGTTTGCGGCATCCAGCAATTCACCGGAAAGACGTGCAATCATTGTGGTTTCATTTCGTCCGCGGGCGGCAGTAATCAGCCAGCGAATTGCGAGAGCCTGACGGCGCTCGACCCGCACTTCTACAGGCACCTGATAGGTGGCGCCACCGACGCGGCGGGAGCGAACCTCCACCTGCGGCATCACGTTACCCAGAGCGTCATGAAACACTTCAACCGGGTTAACTTTGGCTTTATTTTCGACCACATCAAGAGCACCGTAAACGATGTTTTCAGCAACCGATTTTTTTCCATCAAGCATCACAGAATTCATGAACTTTGTGATGACAATATCCCCGAACTTTGGATCCGGGAGAACTTCTCGCTTTTCAGCGCGATGACGGCGGGACATAGCTTTGATCCTCGACCTTGAATCTCAATTAAAACAAACCGATTATTTCGGCCGTTTTGCACCATATTTTGAACGACGTTGTTTCCGATCCTTGACGCCTTGCGTGTCAAGCACACCACGAAGAATGTGGTAGCGCACGCCCGGCAGATCCTTTACGCGACCGCCGCGGATCATGACAACCGAGTGCTCCTGAAGGTTGTGTCCCTCACCAGGAATATACCCAATGACCTCAAAGCCATTGGTCAGACGAACTTTTGCCACTTTACGCAGCGCCGAGTTCGGCTTTTTCGGTGTCGTTGTATAAACGCGTGTGCACACACCACGTTTTTGCGGACAAGCCTCCATAGCAGGAACTTTGTTCCGCTTTGTCGGCGCTTTCCGCGGCTTGCGGATTAGCTGGTTGATCGTTGGCATTTTTGCCTTAAACCCTTATCTTTTCCCTGCATCCAACAATATTCGCGCCCTTGGAACCCATTTGGCTCCAAACGCGTAAATGCGCACCATCATCGCACCTAATTGGGCACGGATGGCGTCATTGGAAACAGAGGATTACGAGAGACCCGCAATCATGAAATTCGACGTTTATCGTCCTTAGTCCCGGCAGCGTTTAAACGGGCAATGTCCCGATACTAGAGGTACCGAAACGGCATCACGTTTACCGCCTGCCCCTGGGAGTGCGCGGAACCTAACGGGCCGCCCCTCCTCCGTCAAGTGCTTATGTGCGAGAAAACACCTCAAATCGTCCCAATTTACGCATTATTAATATGCCGAGAACGCAGAGCTGTAAAAACCCAGCAAATTCGAGCCAAAAAAGTGCAGTTTGAACCGGCCAAACCACCAATTGAGCCTGCCCTGGTCCGATCATGATAATTTGAGACTTTTGAAACGACTCACCCGCGCCCACTTTGGCGGGAGAATCAGGACTTTATCCCCGAAAGGCAACAACAGCGACGTCGCCCTCAAGCGCGTCCTGATAAGCCGCCTCAAACAGGGGCTCATCCGGCTCATCCATCATAGCACCGATCTGATCAAATTCCGCTTCGGCATATCCTTCTGCCTGCAGCGCTTCCAATGCCCGCCGCACTGCGCTGTCATCATCCGGAGCTGTCAGAAATATATTGACCGGAATAGCGTTATCAGGCGTGCCATCTTCCGTATCCCAAGCGCGACCCACTATGACAAATACCGTTAGATCATCCTTGTCTATCATCAGCCGATATCCCCGGGTCTGAATGCGCGCTTACATTATACTAACAAAAAAGGCCGCCCGTTGGGCGGCCCTTAAACTTTTCACTGCTGTTAATTATTCCGCAGCACTGGAAGACATGTCTTCCAGCATCTGATCCGCTCCGGAGGCTCCGGAGCGTTTCTTGCGTTCTTCGAGAATCAGATCATCACGATGCATCGCAACACTTCGGATCTTGTCCATCATACCACCGGTACCGGCAGGGATAAGCCGTCCCACAATGATGTTTTCTTTCAATCCTTCGAGCATATCGCGCTTGCCACCCACTGCTGCTTCGGTCAGGACACGGGTCGTTTCCTGGAAAGAAGCTGCCGAGAAGAATGACCGAGTCTGCAAGCTTGCCTTGGTAATACCCAGCAATACCGGGGATGCTACAACGGGCTTCTTGCCATCTTCAACCAGACGCTCATTCAACGCATCAAGATCGATCTTGTGGATCTGTTCGTCTTTCAACAAATCACTTTCGCCCGGATCAGAGACTTCGTATTTCTGCAGCATTTGCCGAACAATCACTTCGATGTGCTTGTCGTTGATGCCAACACCCTGCAGGCGATAAACTTCCTGGATCTCGTTGACGAGATAGGCAGCCAGCGCTTCGACACCCTTAATCGCCAGGATGTCATGCGGCGCAGGATTACCGTCCAGAATGTACTCGCCCTTTTCGATCGCATCGCCTTCCTGAAGGTGGAAGTGCTTGCTTTTGGGGATGAGATACTCGACCGGCTCCATCGTTTCATCATGCGGTTCGATCACAATGCGACGCTTGTTCTTGTAGTCGCGACCGAAACGGATCGTTCCATCGATTTCTGCGATGATCGCATGATCCTTTGGCCGGCGCGCTTCGAACAATTCAGCCACACGCGGCAGACCACCGGTAATATCCTTGGTTTTGGCACTTTCCAGCGGAATACGAGCCAACACGTCGCCTGCTTTGATCGTTTCTCCCGGGTTCACCGACAGAACTGCATCCGGTGACAGCGGGCTCCGCGCCTCTGTCCCACGTGCGGTTTTGCCGATCTTGCCGTTTTTCTCGCGCACGATGATCGCAGGTTTAAGATCAGATGTACGCGCAGAACCACGCCAATCGATCACGATACGCTTGGTGATGCCCGTCGCTTCGTCCGCCGTTTCCTGAACGGTGGCTCCATCGACAACATCCTCAAAGTCCACAGCGCCATCAACTTCCGACAGAATTGGACGGGTATAAGGATCCCACTCCGCAATCCGTTGGCCGCGCTTGACCATATCGCCTTCATCGGCATGCAGCTTGGAGCCGTAAGTTACCCGGTGCACCGCCCGTTCATTGCCCTCTTCGTCAACGATCACCATCGACATGTTACGGGCCATGGCAACAAGGTTGCCATTTGAATCGCGCGCAACACTCCGGTTGCGGATTTTCACTTCGCCTTCGAAGTTAGACTGGATGAAGGACTGATCGACCACCTGCGCCGTGCCGCCAATATGGAACGTCCGCATCGTCAGCTGCGTTCCCGGCTCGCCAATCGACTGAGCCGCGATAACGCCCACGGCTTCGCCAATATTTACCGGTGTGCCTCGGGCCAGATCACGACCGTAGCAGGTTCCACAAACCCCTGTCTTGGTTTCGCAAGTCAGCACCGACCGGATCTTGATCATCTGAATTCCGGCAGCCTCGATTTCCTCGACTTCCTTCTCTTCAATCATCTTTCCGGCTGGAACGATCACTTCGCCGCTGTTGGGTCGCAGAATATCTTCAGCCGCTGTCCGGCCAAGAACCCGCTGACCAATAGAAGCAATCACCTGCCCCGCATCAACGATTGGCTGCACAGTAATGCCGTTGGTCGAACCACAATCCACTTCCAGGATAATGGAATCCTGAGCGACATCCACCAGACGACGGGTCAGATAACCTGAGTTTGCCGTTTTAAGCGCCGTATCAGCCAGACCTTTACGGGCACCGTGGGTCGAGTTGAAGTACTCAAGAACCGACAGGCCTTCCTTAAAGTTGGAAATGATCGGGTTTTCAATGATGGATCCATCCGGACGTGCCATCAAACCGCGCATACCGGCAAGCTGCTTCATCTGCGCGGGCGAACCACGGGCACCGGAGTGCGACATCATGTAGACGGAGTTCATCGGCTTCTGGCGACCGCCTTCTTCCTCAAACTCGACTGCCTGAATCCGCTTCATCATCTCATCGGCGACACGATCGGTACATTTCGCCCAGGCATCAACAACCTTGTTGTACTTTTCGCCCTGCGTAATAAGGCCGTCATTGTACTGTTGTTCATATTCCTTGGCGAGCTTGACCGTCTCGTCCACCAATTTTGCCTTGGTATCGGGGATGACCATGTCATCTTTACCAAAGGAAATACCAGCGCGACAGGCGTGGCCAAACCCAAGCTGCATGATCCGGTCACAGAAGATAACAGTCTCTTTCTGACCACAGGCACGGTAAACCGTGTCGATCATCTTGGAGATGTCTTTCTTTGTCATCAGCTTGTTGCAGACGTCAAAAGGCACTTCGAAATGCTTGGGCAGCAATTCGCCGATGATCATACGACCAGGCGTCGTATCATGGATCTGCGAGACTTCATTGCCTTCTTCATCCAACGTTTTAAATCGGCTCTGGATTTTAGAATGAAGCGTAATTGTTTTGGTTTCCAGCGCATGGTGCAATTCGCCCATGTCTGAGAACATCATGCCCTGCCCCGGCTCATTCTCTGCCATGATCGACAGATAATAGAGACCAAGCACAATATCCTGCGAGGGCACAATGATCGGCTGACCGTTGGCCGGATGCAGAATGTTGTTGGTGGACATCATCAATGTCCGGGCTTCTAGCTGCGCTTCAAGCGACAACGGTACGTGAACGGCCATCTGGTCACCGTCAAAGTCGGCGTTAAAGGCCGAACAGACCAACGGATGAAGCTGAATCGCCTTGCCTTCAATCAGCGTGGGCTCAAATGCCTGAATACCAAGACGGTGAAGCGTCGGAGCACGGTTCAGCAGAACCGGATGTTCGCGGATCACTTCATCGAGAATATCCCAGACTTCCGGCCGTTCCTTCTCAACCAGTTTCTTGGCCTGTTTCACAGTCGAAGAGAAACCTTTGGCGTCAAGCCGCGAATAGATGAACGGCTTGAAGAGCTCAAGCGCCATCTTCTTTGGCAGGCCGCATTGATGCAGCTTCAACTCAGGACCAACGGTAATAACCGAGCGGCCGGAATAATCGACGCGCTTGCCGAGCAGGTTCTGACGGAAACGTCCCTGCTTGCCTTTGAGCATATCGGACAGAGATTTCAGGGGCCGCTTGTTGGCACCTGTAATCACCCGGCCCCGCCGACCGTTGTCAAACAGCGCATCAACGGACTCTTGCAGCATACGCTTTTCGTTCCGGATAATGATGTCCGGGGCACGCAGTTCGATCAGCCGTTTCAGGCGGTTGTTCCGGTTGATTACCCGGCGATAAAGATCGTTCAGATCCGAAGTCGCAAACCGACCACCGTCAAGCGGCACCAGTGGACGCAGATCCGGTGGAATAACAGGAACAACCTGCAGGATCATCCATTCAGGTCTGTTGCCGGATTCCAAAAAGCTTTCAACCACTTTGAGACGCTTTGCGAGCTTCTTAGGCTTCAATTCGGTTGTTGCTTCCGCAATTTCCTGGCGCAGACGCACGCTTTCCTTCGGCAGATCAAGTGCGATCAACATCTCGCGGATCGCTTCGGCCCCGATCATCGCAGTAAAGGCGTCTTCGCCGTATTCATCCTGCGCAGTTATGTAGTCTTCTTCGGACAGCAGCTGGTTCTGCTTAAGTGGCGTCAGACCCGGCTCCAGAACGACATAATTCTCGAAATAGAGAACCCGTTCCAGATCCTTGAGCGTCATATCCAGCAGCAATCCAATTCTGGATGGCAGCGATTTCAAAAACCAGATATGAGCAACCGGTGCAGCAAGTTCGATATGCCCCATGCGCTCGCGACGTACCCGGGAAAGCGTCACTTCCACGCCGCATTTCTCGCAGATAACGCCTTTGTATTTCATGCGCTTATATTTGCCGCACAGGCATTCGTAGTCCTTAATTGGACCAAAAATACGCGCGCAGAAAAGCCCATCCCGCTCCGGCTTGAATGTCCGGTAGTTGATGGTTTCAGGCTTCTTAATCTCACCAAAGGACCACGAGAGAATTTTCTCGGGGCTGGCCAGCGAGATGCGAATATGATCAAAGGTTTGCGGTGCGGCCTGCTGATTGAACAGGTTCGTAACCTCTTGATTCATTAGATCTCTCCTTCATTGCGCCGGTTCTGAACGTCGCTATCTAATTGGGCGACCCGCCCGACCGGGCAAGAATTGGGGTCAAAACGTCTCTTCGCGGAACGCGGCGGAATTATTCCGCCGCATCCTGTGACAGATCCTGAACAGTTGCCGTACCGTCCATGATCTTGGAGTCTTTCAACTCGACATTGAGGCCAAGTGAACGCATTTCCTTGACAAGCACGTTGAAGCTTTCCGGAATACCGGCTTCAAACGTGTCATCACCACGCACGATGGCTTCATACACCTTGGTACGACCGGCAACGTCATCAGACTTGACCGTCAGCATTTCCTGCAGTGTGTAAGCGGCGCCATACGCTTCGAGCGCCCACACTTCCATTTCACCGAACCGCTGACCACCGAACTGGGCCTTACCGCCAAGCGGTTGCTGGGTAACAAGACTGTACGGACCAATCGACCGGGCGTGGATTTTATCGTCCACAAGGTGATGCAGCTTCAGCATATAAATGTAGCCGACTGTAACTTTCCGATCGAATTCCTCACCGGTCCGGCCATCGAACAATGTCGACTGTCCGGAACGATCAAGACCGCCCTTCTCAAGCATGTCACCGACGTCAGGCTCCATCGCACCGTCAAAAACAGGCGTTGCGATCGAAACACCGTCCTTCAACTGCTCAGACAAGCGAATAACGCTTTCATCGTCATATTCCTGAACCGGTTCACCCTTGAGATTATCGCCATAGATATCGACGATTTTTCCGCGCAGCTGTTCAATCTCACCGGACTTGCGGTACTGGTCGTAAAGCTCACCAATCCTCTGGCCCATTCCGGCACAGGCCCACCCCATATGGGTTTCCAGGATCTGGCCGACATTCATGCGCGATGGCACCCCGAGCGGGTTGAGGACAATGTCGACCTGCGTACCATCTTCAAGGAACGGCATGTCTTCAATCGGGTTGATTTTGGACACAACACCCTTGTTACCGTGACGACCGGCCATTTTATCGCCCGGCTGCAGCTTGCGCTTCACCGCCACGAACACTTTGACCATTTTCATCACGCCCGGCATCAGCTCATCGCCGCGCTGCAGCTTTTCGACTTTATCGATGAAGCGCTGCTCAAGCCGCTTGCGGCTCTCGTCATACTGGTTGCGCATGGCTTCCAGTTCGCTCATGAATTTTTCATCGTCGAAGGCAAACTGCCACCACTGTGAACGCGGGAATTCATTCAGCGTATCAGCTGTGATTTCCTCATCCGTTCTGAAACCTTTCGGTCCAGCGGTTCCCGGACGGCCAACCAGGATTTCAGAAAGACGGCTGTAAACGTTCCGGTCAAGGATCGCCTGCTCGTCATCCCTATCCTTGGCAAGACGCTCGATTTCTTCCCGTTCGATTGCCATGGCGCGCTCGTCTTTTTCAACGCCGTGACGATTGAAAACACGCACCTCAACGACCGTACCGGTCACACCAGGAGGCAGACGCAGTGATGTATCGCGTACATCGGAGGCCTTTTCACCGAAGATGGCACGCAGAAGTTTCTCTTCCGGTGTCATCGGGCTCTCGCCTTTCGGTGTGATCTTGCCGACAAGAATATCGCCAGGATTCACTTCCGCTCCGATATAAACGATACCGGCTTCGTCAAGGTTTTTCAGAGCCTCTTCGGAGACGTTCGGTATATCACGTGTGATCTCTTCCGGACCAAGTTTGGTATCGCGCGCGGCGACTTCAAACTCTTCCAGATGGATCGATGTGAATACATCATCCCGAACGATCCGTTCGGAAAGAAGGATCGAATCCTCGAAGTTGTAGCCATTCCACGGCATGAACGCGACAAGCACGTTCCGACCAAGAGCAAGATCGCCCAGATCCGTGGAAGGACCATCGGCAATGATATCGCCCTTGTTCACCCGGTCACCGACACGCACTAGCGGACGCTGGTTGATGCACGTATTCTGGTTCGACCGCTGGAACTTCTGCAGCGTGTAAATGTCTACACCGGATTTGGCCGGGTTGAGCTCTTCGGTTGCACGCACAACGATACGTGTCGCATCAACCTGGTCAACCACCCCGGTCCGGCGCGCAGCAATCGCAGCGCCGGAATCCCGTGCCACAACACTTTCCATTCCTGTGCCGACAAACGGTGCTTCGGCCCGAACCAGCGGCACGGCCTGACGCTGCATGTTCGACCCCATCAGTGCACGGTTCGCATCATCGTTTTCAAGAAACGGGATGAGAGCCGCAGCCACTGATACGACCTGCTTGGGAGATACATCCATCAGATCCACGCGTTCGCGTGGCACCATGGTGTTGTTGCCAGAGTGACGGCAGACAACCAAATCTTCTTCGAAGGAGCCGTCAGCGGCAATCTCCACATTGGACTGGGCGACGTTATATTTCGCCTCTTCCATCGCAGATAGATACACGACGTCGTTGGTGACCTTGGTGTCGACGATTTTGCGATACGGGCTTTCGATGAAGCCGTACTTGTTGACGCGTGCGAATGTCGCCAGCGAGTTGATCAGACCAATGTTCGGTCCTTCCGGTGTCTCAATCGGACAGATCCGGCCGTAATGGGTGGTGTGCACGTCACGCACCTCAAAACCGGCACGCTCACGCGTAAGACCACCCGGACCAAGCGCCGAAAGACGGCGCTTGTGAGTAACTTCTGACAGTGGGTTCGTCTGATCCATGAACTGGGACAGCTGCGAAGATCCGAAAAATTCGCGAACGGCCGCAGCGGCTGGCTTCGCGTTGATCAGATCCTGAGGCATCACGGTATCGATCTCGACAGAACTCATCCGTTCCTTGATTGCGCGCTCCATGCGCAGCAGACCGATGCGGTACTGATTTTCCATCAGTTCGCCAACCGAACGAACCCGGCGGTTGCCCAGGTTATCGATATCGTCGATATCGCCCTTGCCATCCCTCAGGCCGACAAGCGTGCGGATCACTTCGATGATATCATCCTTGCGCAGAACCCGGACAGTATCATCGCACTGCAGGTCAAGACGCATGTTCATCTTGACACGACCAACGGCTGACAAGTCGTAACGCTCTGAATCAAAGAACAACGACTGGAACATTGCTTCAGCAGTATCAATGGTAGGCGGCTCGCCCGGACGCATGACGCGATAAATATCAAACAGCGCTTCTTCACGGCCGTCATTCTTGTCTGCCGCGAGCGTGGTTCGGATATAGGCGCCGACATTTATGTAGTCGATATCCAGTACCGTCAGCTCATCGTAGCCAAGCTCTGTAAGCGATTCCAGAAGCTTTTCCGTCACTTCTTCACCGGCTTCGGCAATCACTTCACCGGTTTCAGCGTTGACCAAATCTTCAGACAGGAAGTGACCAAAGAGCGACTCTTCACTGACGAGAAGCTCCTTCACGCCCTTTTCATTCAACTGACGGGCGGTACGGGCGGTAAATTTCTTACCAGCTTCGACAACGACATCACCGGAATCGGCATCGACCATATTTTCGATAACCTTGGTGCCCTTCAGACGGTCAGCGTCAAATGCAACACGCCAGCCCTTGTCGCTCTTTTTGTACTCGACGGTATCGTAAAATGTCGAAAGAATTTCTTCCGCATCCAGGCCAAGAGCTTTGAGCAGCGAGGTGACCGGAATTTTCCGGCGACGGTCAATTCTCGCATGCACAATATCTTTGGCATCAAATTCGATATCGAGCCAGGAACCGCGATAAGGGATGACGCGTGCGGCAAACAACAATTTGCCGCTTGAATGGGTTTTGCCTTTGTCATGATCAAAGAAAACGCCCGGAGACCGGTGCATCTGAGACACGATAACCCGTTCAGTACCATTGATTACAAAGGTACCGTTTTCGGTCATGAACGGCATGTCGCCCATGTAGACGTCTTGTTCTTTGATGTCCTTCACCGACTTCGCGCCGGTTTCCTCATCGACATCGAACACGATCAGGCGAAGGGTCACCTTCAGCGGAGCTGCGAAGGTGATATCGCGCTGCCTGCACTCATCTACGTCATATTTTGGTGCTTCAAACTCGTAATCCACGAATTCAAGCATTGATGTGCCAGCAAAATCGGAAATCGGAAAAACTGACTTGAAGACAGCTTCAAGACCTTCTTCGTTTCGAGATCCATCATCCTGCCGTGCTACTTGCAAAAACTGATCGTACGATGCTTTCTGCACCTCGATCAGGTTCGGCATATCGGCAACTTCACGAATCGAGCCAAAAACTTTACGGACTCGTTTGCGACCGTTGAACGTCTGCGCCATTATCGCTCCTCGTATCGCTCGGTAGACGGCTTTCCAGTGTACCGTCGGACCTTGCGGCCTATTCGCGTGCCCTGTGGCACTATGGAAAACCGTCCCTACCGGGACAGACGCCCCGGCCTGGGACAATCCCGCCGGGGCACAATAGACGGCCCCGCATTATGCGGGACCGTAAACAATTCAGGTGTCCGTCTTACTTCAGTTCGACAGCGGCACCCGCTTCTTCGAGCTTCTTCTTCAGCTCTTCTGCTTCGTCCTTGGTCACACCTTCCTTGACAGCTTTTGGAGCACTTTCGACGAGCTCCTTGGCTTCTTTCAGGCCAAGACCGGTGATTGCACGGACTTCTTTGATGACGTTGATTTTCTTGTCGCCGATAGCAGACAGAACAACATCAAATTCAGTTTTCTCTTCAGCAGCCGCAGCGCCATCACCACCGCCAGCAGCAGCAACAGCCACAGGTGCAGCAGCCGAAACGCCCCATTTTTCTTCCAGAAGTTTGGAAAGATCAGCGGCTTCCATCACTGTGAGGGAAGAGAGGTCTTCTACGAGTTTTTCAAGATCAGCCATTTATTTAAACCTTGGTTCGAACCGTTAATTCTGTTTCAGTTTCAGTCGCGTTTGATTTACGCGGCTTCGTCCTTCTTGGCATATGCACCAAACACGCGAGCCAGCTGAGCAGCCGGAGCGGTTGTGACCTGTGCGATCCGCGATGCAGGTGTCTGGATCATACCGACCAGCTTACCGCGCAGTTCATCCAGGGACGGCAGAGAGGCCAGAGCCTTTACGCCATCTACATCAAGAGATGTGGAACCCAGTGCTCCGCCAAGAATGACCAACTTGTCGTTGGCCTTGGCAAAATCGCTGGCGACCTTGGGAGCTGCGACCGGATCGTCTGAATAGGCGATAACGGTCGGGCCCTGGAACAGGTCACTGATATGTTCAAGTTCCGTGCCATGAAGAGCAAGCTTTGCAAGCCGGTTTTTCGCGACTTTTACGGACCCGCCTGCGTCGGACATTTTGGCACGTAGTGCCGTCATTTCCGCAACGGACAAACCCGCATAGTGGGCCACCACGACAACAGTCGTGTTAGTAAACACGCCGTTGAGTGTAGTGACGAGCTCTTGTTTCTGCGCTCTTTCCACTTGCCTTCTCCATTTGATGATCGGGATCATCTCCCTTTCATCGGTTGCCTTTGCCGCTTGATCCGAAACAACGCGGGATCCGAAAAGGACCCGGCAATCGTCTCAAACGACGCTCAGGATCCCTGTCCCCTTACGCAGCGCATCTGCGCGGCAAGGCAAACGGTTCAAACCAAAACTGCGACAACTGCCGCTCAATTTGGTCATCCCCCGTCTCATGCAGGCCCATAAGACTTAAATCGGCTGAGCCGACACCTGCAATCTCGGACAGGCAGGATCAATGACATCAGCCAATGATCCCCATCCGCCCGAAAAAATCCGGACGGAAACTTTTATCCCCTCTTTAAAGAGAGGACAGATCAACACGAACGCCCGGTCCCATCGTCGAGGACACAGCCATCCGTTCCATGTAGGTACCTTTTGCGCCTGCAGGCTTCGCCTTGCTGACCGCATCGGTAAATGCTTTGATGTTTTCCAGCAGCGCTTTTTCATCAAAAGACGCCTTGCCGACGCCGGCATGAACGATACCGGCTTTTTCAACTTTGAACTCAACCGCGCCGCTTTTGGCATCGGTGACTGCCGTTTTAACGTCCGGCGTCACAGTGCCAACCTTCGGGTTCGGCATCATACCGCGCGGGCCAAGCACCTTACCCAGACGACCGACCAGCGGCATCATGTCCGGCGTTGCGATGCAGCGATCAAAGTCGATCTTGCCCGATTGAACTTCAGCAACCAGCTCTTCCGCACCGACGATATCGGCACCAGCCGCTTTGGCATCATCTGCCTTGTCACCGCGTGCAAAGACGGCAATGCGGATATTCTTGCCGGTGCCGTTAGGCAACTGACAGACGCCGCGGACCATCTGATCTGCGTGACGCGGGTCAACACCTAGATTAAGCGCCACTTCGATGGTTTCATCGAATTTGGCGGTTGCACGGCCTTTAACCAGCTTGACTGCCTCGTCCAGAGACACCACGGCGTTGCGATCAATGCCCTCGCGGGCGGCGCGTGTGCGCTTTCCAATAGCCATTGATCTTATCCCTTCACTTCCAGGCCCATCGACCGGGCGGAGCCCTCAACCATCAGCATGGCTGCGTCGATATCGTTGGCGTTCAGATCTTTCATTTTCGCTTCGGCAATCTCGCGAACCTGATCGCGGGACACTGAACCGGCCACATCGTAGCCCGGCTTCTGCGACCCCTTGGGCAGCTTGGCGGCTTTTTTCAGAAAAAAGCTGACGGGCGGTGTTTTGATCTCGAAAGTAAAAGAACGATCAGAATAGAACGTAATGATCGTTGGGCACGGTGCCCCTTTTTCGAGATCCTGTGTCTGCGCATTAAATGCCTTACAGAATTCCATGATGTTCAGACCACGCTGACCGAGTGCCGGCCCGATAGGGGGCGACGGTGTAGCGGCAGCAGCCGGAACTTGCAGCTTCAAGAAGCCTTCGATTTTCTTCGCCATGTGGCTCTCCAGTAATTAGTTGCCGACTAATCGGCATCCTGAGAGTGGGTGGTGCGGCGCTCCGCTTTGGCGATTTGCGGTTAGCCCTCCACCCGAGTTCAAGCAGATATCAGAGTTTTTCAACCTGCCCGTATTCGAGTTCGACCGGTGTAGCCCGGCCAAATATTGACACGGCCACCTTAAGCCGAGCCCGCTCATCGTCGACTTCCTCGACGAGACCGTTAAAGGAGGCAAACGGACCGTCCGCAACGCGAACCTGTTCACCGATTTCAAAGGAGATGGACGGCTTGGGCCGCTCGACACCTTCTTGAACCTGATTGATGATGCGTTGCGCTTCAGCTTCCGAAATTGGCATCGGCTTCTGATCAGCACCCAAAAATCCGGTGACTTTTGGCGTTTCCTTAATCAGGTGAAAGGCGTCATTGGTCATGTCCATTTTAACCAGGACGTAGCCTGGGAAAAACTTTCGTTCCGCATCTACTTTTCGGCCACGCCGAACTTCAACAACCTTCTCGGTCGGAACGAGAATCTCTTCAAAAAGATCCTCAAGCCCCTTCTGAGCGGCTTTTTCCTTGATTGATTCCGCAACCTTTTTTTCGAAATTCGAATAGGCGTGGACAATATACCAGCGCTTAGCCATTACTTTCTGACCCAATTCCCAATTTTGCCAATCTTAGCTGCCATATCCGAGCAAAAGTTTGATTCCCCAGCTCATCAGCTGATCAGCGGCCAAGAAAAAGATCGAAGCCAGAAAGACCATTATAAAAACCATCACCGTTGTGATCGCAGTTTCCTTGCGCGTAGGCCAAGTGACCTTCGCTACCTCCGAACGGACTTGCTGGAGGAACGTAAACGGATTTGTTTTTGCCATTCGATTGGGCCTGCTCACGACGCATGGGCGCGCAGTATGCACCACGCGCCTCTTTCACGAGAATGTCACTACTTAAGCCCTACGGGCCGATTCCACAAGAACAAAATGATGGCAGGGGCGGAGAGACTCGAACTCACGACCTGCGGTTTTGGAGACCGCTGCTCTACCAACTGAGCTACACCCCTAAAAATACCGTGGTATTTAACACTTTGTTCTCATATTGCGATATCAGGCATACACCCAATTCGCAACAAAAGGGACACGACAAATTATTCGCCGTGTCCAGATTTTTCGATTACTCGAAGATTTCAGCGACGACGCCTGCACCGACGGTGCGGCCTCCTTCGCGGATAGCGAAGCGGAGTTTTTCTTCCATCGCAATGGGAACGATCAGTTCAACCGACATTTCAACATTGTCGCCCGGCATGACCATTTCCGTGCCTTCCGGCAAGCTCACAACACCCGTCACATCCGTCGTACGG
>JBDWFY010000007.1:0-103980 GCA_039976075.1 Stappiaceae bacterium | reverse complement strand
ACTTGAAACGGCAACAGCCGATTTCAGCGGCTGGTTTGTTTCCCCCGAACTGACCATCACCAAACCGACCGTGTTACTGGGGCGCCGTCTGGAAACCAGTCTGGCACTGCGGTATGCCGGACTGTTTCTGGACGGCTATACAGAAGGCGGCACAACAGCACCGCTCACCGTCGATGATCGTGACGTCCATATCGGTGTCGCCCGGCTGCAACTGGCCGCGCCTTATGAAAACATTTTCGCCGACGGCTCCGCCTTCCGTTATCGCCTCAAGGCCGGTATCGAAGCACGGACCAACTTTGGTGGTGAAACCATTGCCGGCGCCCTGCTTGGCCAAAACATCAGTTTCAACCCCGGCGGCGATGACAATACGCTCGGTGGCTACGTCGGTCTCTCCGGCGAATATGACACCGGTGGTGGCCTTGTCCTCACCGCAGGCACCGAAGGGCTGGTGGAAACCACCGGCTCCTACCAGTTCTCAGGCCGCGCAGGTGTCAAATTCAGGTTCTAGTGCTCTTATACTAGTCAGCCGGAGCGACCAGGTGGCCTTCGCCGATATCTGCAAGGGTGATGGTGGCCGGCCCGTCGCCCACCGGTCGCATCGGGCTTGGAATATCGCCTGTCAGACGCACGCTCGGGGCCCGTTTCGCGGCCGGGTCCGGGATGGGGACAGCCCGTATCAGACGTTGTGTATAGGGGTGACGGGGATTACCAAACACCTGTGCTCGCGTACCCATTTCGACGATTTGCCCCAGATACATGACCGCAACCCGGTCTGAAATATTTTCGACCACAGCCATGTCGTGGGAAATAAACAGGTAAGCGATCCCCATTTCCTGGGTCAGCTCACGCAGCAGATCCAGTACTTTTGCCTGAACGGAGACATCAAGAGCGGAAACACTTTCATCGGCGATAATCAGTTTTGGACGCAGGGCGAGTGCACGGGCGATACAAATTCGCTGACGCTGTCCGCCGGAAAATTCATGCGGATAACGTTCCATCTGGTCTCGAGAAAGACCGACGCGGTCGAACAGATGGGCAACCCGCTCATGCTGCTCTTCCGGCGTTCCGATTGCATGAATGACCAACGGTTCTGCCACCAGGTCGCCGACCCGCATCCGTGGATCCAACGACGCCATCGGGTCCTGAAAGATCATCTGTGCTTCGCGCCGGATGGCTTTGGTTTCTACGCGCCCCAGACCGTGAATTTCAGATCCTGAAATGCGTATCTGACCGGTGTAGGGAACCAGTCCCGCCATGGCTTTTGCAATCGTCGACTTTCCGCATCCGCTTTCGCCGACCAGAGCAAATGTTTCGCCTGCAAGAATGTCGAAACTGACTTTTTCAACGGCATGTATGTTGTGGGTTACCCGGCCCAGGATACCGCCATGAATGCCGAAACGCACCCTCAGGTCGCGAATTTCTGCAATTGGCGCACCGATTATGTGGGCATTATCGACCCCGGACCCATCGCCCATCCGCGGCACCGCTGCGAGCAATGCCCGAGTATAGTCTTTTGCAGGGTTTCGAAAAATTGTGTCGACCGTCTCCTCTTCGACCATTTTCCCCGCTTGCATCACGATGACCCGGTCAGCCGTTTCGGCGACCACGCCCATATCGTGGGTGATGAGGATCATTGCCGTGCCAAGATCGTGCTGCAAATCCCGCAGCAGATCCAGCACCTCCCGCTGGACCGTCACGTCCAGGGCGGTTGTCGGCTCGTCGGCAATCAGAACATCGGGCCGCAGCGCGATCGCCATGGCAATCATGACCCGCTGGCGCATTCCGCCGGATAACTCGTGCGGAAACTGAGTCAGTCTCTTTTCCGGTTGGGAAAGCCGAACAGCCGTGAGGGCTTCCAGTGCGCGGGCCTGGGCTTCCTTCTTGCTGAGCGGGTCGTGCGCCATGATCGCTTCAATCAGCTGATTGCCGATGCTCATGACCGGATTGAGCGAGGTCATCGGTTCCTGAAAGATCATTGCCACGCGGTTGCCTCTGATATCGCGCATGCGCGTTTCAGGCAGGGTGAGCAGATTGGTGTCGTTTAGATGGATCTCTCCGGCGGTCACGCGCACTGCCGGCGGAGGCAGTAACCCCATGATGGCGAGTGAGGTGATGGATTTTCCCGACCCGCTTTCCCCGGCAATGGCAAGCGTCTCCCCCTTGTTCAGAGAGAAGCTGACATCGCTGATCAGCGGCTTCAGGCCCTGATCGGTATTCACACAAACCGTGAGCCCGGAGACCCGCAGCACTGGCGATTTTTTCGAACCTGATACTTCAGTCTCGGCAGAATCCGGGGCCCTGACGACGTTCGGGGTCCCGGACAAGTTTGTGGTGAGTTCATTCATTCGAATACGCACCGCGGAAAGTAGAAGGAGACCAGCCAGTTTGGCATATCCACGATTTCCGATATTCGCAGATCGCCACAGGTCGATACCAGCATATAGGCATCAACTGCGGACATGCCCCGCGTGGCACACAGGAAGTCAACCATACCCGACACAGCGTCCCGCGCCGCATCCATCAGGTCCGGCGCGATTCCGGTTGTAACTTCATAGCCCTTTGCATCAAGGTGACGCGTAACCGGACCGGGCGTGGTAAAGCGCGGCATTTTCAGGTTGGCGTTCTTGACAACGTCAAGGGTCATCACCGTGTCCATCGGCGATTCAATGGCCGTGCCGCAGACTTCGCCATCTCCTTGCGCAGCGTGGGTATCGCCAACTGAAAACAAGGCTCCGGCCACCTCGACCGGCAGATAGAGCGTCGAGCCCGCTGCCAAATCGCGGATGTCCATGTTGCCGCCCGTTCGACGGGGTGGCACAATGGAATGCAGACCGTCCTCTGCCAGTGCGTTTCCGATTGTCCCGGCAAAAGGTTTCAGAGGCACCCTGCCCTCTTTGCCGAACAACGCGGGCGCCAACGTATCGGGATCGTATTTCCAGATCGTCAGCGCTGCTTCGGTAAACTGGTCGGCCAGCAATCCAAAGCCGGGAATGTTGGCCGTCCAGCCAAAGCCGGAAGGCTTGAAGCTTTCGATGGTGATCTTCAGCGCATCGCCGGGCATGGCACCGTCGACAAAGATCGGTCCATTGACCGGATTGATCTTGCCAAAGTCGAGCGTCTCCACGTCAGCGACGGTGCTGTTCGCGGTCAGTTGCCCGGCGGATGAGTCCACACAGTTGAACTCGATCGTGGTACCGGGCGCCACCGTCTCAACCGGGACAAATGAATTGTCCCAGCCGAAATGGTGTTGATGATTATGAATGGTGTAAGAGTGATTATTGCACATCGTTCAAATACACATAGTCATAGTTCATCGGAATGGAGACCGGATCGACGTAAAGCGCATCCGCTCCGCCCATGCGTTTGGACTTCATCGTATAGCGCTGCTCGTTGAATACCGGCACCCAGGGAGCATCTTCCATAATCTTCATATAGATGTCGCTCCACTGTTGCAGGCGTTCCTCTGCCTTGGCCGGATCGGTCGTCGCATCGGCAGTTGTGGCCAGTTTATCCAGATCCTCGTTACAGTACCAGGACCAGTTCCAGCCGCCCTGAACCGCACCGGCACACCCAAGGATCGGACCATAGAAGTTGGATGCATCGGGGAAATCGGCGATCCAGGCCATGCCGCCGGACCAGATCATTGGTGCCTGATCGGATTCACCACCTGCCGCGATGACATTGGCCTGAGCCAGGGACTTGATCGATGCGCGCACACCGATGCTCGCCAGATCCTGCTGAATTGCCTGTGCGATACGCGGATTTGGATCCGTGTTCATGACATAGAGTTCTGTATCGAAGCCATCGGCAAATCCTGCTTCTGCCAGCAGTCCCTTGGCCGCTTCCTGATCGAACTTGTAGCCAGCATAGCCATCGGTATAACCGGGCATGGAAGGCGGTAGCGGCTGGGTGGCAGGAACGGCCCGACCGTTGATGACCTGAACAATCCGGTCCTTGTTGATCGCCATGTTCACGGCCTTGCGCACATCGACATTGTCGAAGGGTGGCATCTTGGTGTTCAGCGTGATGTAGCCGGTATGCAGCTGTCCGCCCTCAACGACCCGGGCAGCCTGTTCAGGATCACCCATCACTTCCTGGAATTTGGCTGGTGGAATGCCGTCACCGGGCACGTCAACTTCTCCGCTTTGCAGCCGCAACAACGCAACAATCGGTTCCTGGCCGACTTCAAACGTGACAGAGTCCAGATACGGCAATCCTTCACGCCAGTAATCGGCGTTTTTCGTGAACACCACCTTCTGGCCGATTTGCCATTCGCCAAGGCTGTACGCCCCGGTACCAACAGGCTTTTTACCAAAATCATCACCTGCAGCATCGACGGCTTCCTTGGGGACTATCGATGCAAAGTTCAGACCCATGACATGGAGAAACGTTGCATCGGGGCGCGACAACTCAATCGTCACTTCCAACGGACCACTGGCTGCGACTCCGGAGAGGCTCTCGGCGGAGCCATCGGCAACAGCATCATAGCCCTTGATTGAACCGAAGAAACCGGCTCCGGGGCTCTGCGTTTTCGGATTTGTAACCCGATTGAGGGAATAGACCACATCCTCGGCCGTCATTTCGCGGCCATTGTGGAACTTGACCCCGGGACGCAGTGTGAAGACAAATGTCTGGCCGTCTTCGGAGATGGTGTAGCTTTCGGCAAGTCCGGGTCTGAGATCGGTCGTTCCGGGCACATAATCCATCAGTCCGTCGAACAACGATTTGATCATCGACCAGTTCTGCCAGTCATAACCGATGGCCGGATCAAGCGTCGCCACATCATCCTTGTAGGTTACAACGATATCGCCACCGGGCTTTGCGTTGGGGTCCGGCACGTAGTCGGCAGCCACTGCCGGGACGGCCAGGCTCAGCACCAGAGCGGTGGAGGTGAGAATCTTTTTGAGATGTGTCATGTAACTTCTCCATTGGTTGATGTTCGCGGCGTTGATCTTTTTTTGAGATGAGACCTTCATTTGATTTTGATGCGGGGATCGACCATCAGGCTGATGACGTCCGCCACCAGATTGCCGATTACGATTGCTGTGGCGGACACGAGCGTTACGCCCATAATGATCGGGATATCGACGCGCTGAATGGCCTGCCATGCCAGTTGGCCGATACCCGGCCAGCCAAAAACGCTTTCAACGACAACAATGCCGCCCATGAAAATGCCCACATCGATGCCGATCATCGCGATGATGGGTAAAATGGCGTTGGGCAAGGCGTGGCGCAGAATGATGCGGTGACGCCGCAGCCCCTTGGCGCGCGCGGTTCGGACAAAGTCCTGACGCAACACATCGATCATCGAGGATCGCATCATCCGGCTGTACCAGCCCGAGCCAAGTATACCCAGCGTGAGCGATGGCAGAACAAGATGAGAAAACGTGCCGTAGCCACCGATGGGGAACCATTGCAGTTGCACGGCAAACACGTAAAGCAGCAGCAACCCGACAACGAACTGCGGCGCTGAAACTCCGACGAACGAAACGATCATCAGCAACTGGTCCGTGTAGGAGCCCCGCCGCAGGGCGGCAATCACTCCCATCGACAGCCCGATCAGCAGTTCGGTCACGATGGCGCCGACCATCAACAGCAGGCTGGCCGGAAGCCGCGACATGATCAGCGTGCTGACTTCGGTTTTCTGCAGGTAGGACCGCCCCAGATCACCCTGTACCAGATTGCCCAGATAGCGCCAATATTGCACGACGAGCGGCTGATCAAGCCCCAATTGTTCGCGAATATTCTGCACTGTCTGAGGCGTTGCCGAGCGTCCGGCTATCTGACGCACGGGATCTGCCGGCAGGGCATAAAGAAGCACAAAGGTGATGAGCGAGATACCCAGAAGGATCAACAGTGACTGCAGCACGCGGCGAATAAGGAAATTGACCATCAATCACGCCCCCGCTGGGTCGGATCGAGCTCATCGCGCAAGGCATCGCCCACAAGATTGAAGGCCAGCGCCAGCATCACGATGGCGAGGCTGGGAAAGAATACCAGCCACGGTGCGGCCTGAAAGTACGTCTGGTTTTCAAAGATGATATTGCCCCAGCTTGGTGTGGGCGGCTGAACACCGACGCCGAGAAAACTGAGGGTGGCTTCCAGAAGCACAGTTGTTGATATGCCCAGCGTTCCCCACACGATGATCGTCGGCACCAGATGAGGCAGGATGTGCCTGAACAGGATACGAAAGTGCCCTGCGCCCAGCGTGCGTTCCGCTGCGATAAATTCGCGCGAGGCCAGAGACGAGGTTTCTGAATAGAGCACCCGCGAGGTCTGCACCCAGTTGACGGTCGCTATGACCATCACCACGATCCACAGGGAGGGTTGAAAAATTGCGGCAAGGCAAATCGCCAGCAACAATGCGGGAAACGACATCATGAGATCGGTCATCCGCATCAAGGCGCCGCCGATCCAGCCGCGAAAATATCCGGCACTGACACCCACCAGAACACCGATCATCAGGGCAAGTCCGTTGGCCAGCACACCAATGATCAGCGATGTTCTGGCGCCATACAGAATCCGGGTCAGCAAATCCCGCCCCAGCAGGTCGGTGCCAAGCAGGAACTGATCGTTAGGCGGCATCGGGGCACCTTCGATTGTCAGTCCGTCAAACATCTGCTCGTTGGGGGAATATTGTGTGAGCCAGGGGGCAAAGACTGCGCCGATTACGGTTGCCAGAATCAGGATGATGCCGAAAATCGCCAGCTTGCGTCTGAGGAGCCGGGCCAGTGCGGATCGCCTTTGTGGCGCGGCGGGCTCAGTTATTGTCGCTTCGGACATCTGAGCCTCCTTCCTGGGTAAAGCGGGCAACGATACGGTGTGCAGCCTGCTCTATGGTCTCCCGGTGCATCATCGCCAACTGGCGCATCTTGGCGTACGCATCCCCTTCACTGTTTCCCTGTGCTGCCAGAAGCGTGACGGCGCGCACCACCGTCTGGCGCTCGGCAAGCCGGGAACGAAGATCCGAATTTTCAGCCTGAATACTCTGGCGGGCTTCGTAGGACTGCCGGGCGATCAGCAGCGCGCTGTAGACACCGGCATCTCCGACAGGTTTGAGCATTTGCGCATCCGAGCCATGGGAAATCGCCCATTCGATACGGCCCGGCGCCTCGGATCCGATCAAGGCGATCAGCGGCATGGGTGCGCAGCCTGGCGTCCAGGGAAACTGCGCGTCGTAGCCCATGTCGACATCGAAAAACACAAAATCCGCACCCAGCACATCCGGTGCCAATTCCGGCCAGCACTCAGAGACTTCAAGACCAATGGCGGTGAGCTGGCGATTGATGGCCTGCACCAGCCCATGGGGCCGATGAAGGATGACCGCGCGGGCTGCCCGAAGATCGGGAAGTTTGATCCGGGACTTCATTGCACAACCGACAGTTTGGGATGGCTCGTTTTCGGATGCCTGTCCGGCTGTGTCATGTAGGGGTCTGCAGTAATGTTTTCCCAGTTCTCCAGTACTTTAAAGGCCCCGTCCTGAACCTGAGCGATCAGCACCGGCAGGGTCGTGTGATGGGTCTCCGCGTCGATGAGTATTTGTGCAGCGTTGGGGTTGGCCAGAAGATCGGCGAGCTTGGCAGTCTCCGAGCCCTCAATGCCATTGAGCAATTGTGCCAGATAAAGAACGGCGGCATAGGCGGAGGCCTCAAAGGAGGACGTGAAATCGCGTCTTTCGCACCGCGGCCATTCCCCCCAGCCAATGAAATAGGGGCCGGCGGAAATCAGCCCCTCTGCAGCGTCCCCGATGGACGAGAATTCCGTTTCCGTTAAATTGCAGGACAGCACCGGGCAGGTTTGGGCAGAGAAGTAGGCATCCTCTTTTCCCAGCGCCGCATATGCACGCAGGAAGGCATATGAAGATTCCCCGATCAGCGAATTGAGAACAAAATTCGGCCTGACCACTTTGATCTCGTCGATCATGCGATCAATATCCGTATCACCAATGGCCAGATAGCGTTCTCCCAGCACCTCACCACCATTTTCGGTGATGACGGAGCGGGCGACCCGGTTCATCTCCCAGCCCCAGATATAGTTGGAGCCCGTCAGATACCCCCGGCGTCCGAAACGGGGAAAAGTCCAGTTGAGCAGCGGCAACAGATGCTGGTTCGGACAGGCATGGGTGTAAACAACATGATCAGATGCCTCAAACCCTTCATAGGGCACCACATACCAAAGCGTTCCCCCTGCCCTTTCAAGCCGCGGAATGACTTCTTTGCGGCTCCACGATGTTACACAGCCAAAAACGTGCCGGGCACTGGTTTCACGCAGGATTTCAGCACATAGCGGTTCATACAGATCGATGTTGCATTTGGGATCACGCTCGACGGGAACCAGATGAATGTCGAAACTTTCATCTCCGTTAATGTCCTCGATCGCCCGCAACGCGCCATCGCGGCACGGTTTTGTCAGTCGGGCATAGCTGCCCTCCTGCGAATAGAGCAAACCGACTTCGATCCTGCGCTTCATAATAATCCCCAACTATAAAACCGACCCTGAAAACGAAAAAACCCCGCATCGTGCATCCACGCTAAGTGGACAGATACAGGGCTCGTATGCCGTCTGGTGCCAGTTCCAGTATGTGCTTCAAGTCTACATGGGCGGCAATCAAAGTCAACGCGCACATTTTTTGCACATGGCGTAAACTTTAGGCAATTGACCCGGCGTCTGACGCTAACAAGATGATTTTGCGTCGAATTTTTGAGATCAGAAACAAATCGACCGTCAAGTCGCTCACGATGACTGAGACCGAGCGCACCGCGGCCAACTCAGCCGCACGTTGCACGCATCACCAATGCGTTGTCACAGCACGACCTCCCCCGGTACGACTTCATTGTCTCTCCTCAAAGTCGGAACAGTTTCATGTCGCAGGCAGGACGGATCTGTCATCCCTCATCTGAGGATGCGATCGCTTTTGACCGCAAGGGTGTATTTCCATAAACGTGCTACCAATGCGCACATTTGTGTTTTGGGACACACTGTTCGCTGTGTACCGGCGGTATTGAATTCAGATCCTCGGCTTAAGGGTTTTCATAAGTTGTTTCGCTAAACATTGATCCGGCGAAGTTTTACGAACTGGGTGGAAAATCGATGAATAAAAATGAACAAGTTCACCGAGTACCACAAGAAGACAAGCAAGGACTCCGCAGCCGTTTGGATCATGTGGGTGGCCGCCTTCTGGATAGTCCGTCCTTGCTTTCGTCTCTCATTGTTCTGGCGCTGATCATGCTGCCGGTAGCGGTGTGGTTCGACCTGCGCAGCCTCTCAAGCGAGTCCCTCGCCCGCCAAGCCCGGGAGTTGAACTCGATGGTCACGGACATCAGAAAATACTATTCGAGCAATGTGGTGGCCCGTGTTCTCGAAAACCACGGCTCCACGAAGCCGACGCATAATTACAAAGACGAGGCTGGCGGCATTCCCATTCCAGCCACTCTCTCAATCGAATTGGGGAATGTCATCGGTGGACGCACCGACCGGATCAGTTATCGGTTCGTTTCGGACGAGCCCTTCAGAGGACGCCAGGAGCACAATCTGGACGAATTTGAGAAGGATGCGCTGGCTCAGTTGCGCACCCTGGGCAAATCGGATTCGGACGTAACAAGGGTCACCGGTTCGCTGCTTGACCGTCAAGTCAGAATGGCGGTTCCGGTTATCATGGGAGCGGCCTGTGTGAGCTGCCACAACTCGCACGCCGACAGTCCACGCACGGACTGGAAGGTTGGTGATATCCGGGGCATTCAGGCGATCACCATTGATCAGCGGATTGCGGCAAACCTGTTCTCATTCAAATTTCTTCTGATCTACTTTGTCGCTGCAGGTTTTATCGGTGTTTTGTTTCTTTCCCTGCAATGGCGCCGGGCCACCGAGTTCGCAACGATGAATGCGGAACTGGAGGAAGCCAACTCCTTTCTCGCTGCCATCTCAATGAAAATTTCCAAATATCTATCCCCTCAGATCTACAAGTCGATATTCAGCGGCGAAAAAGATGCCATCATCGCGACAGAGCGGAAGAAACTGACGATCTTCTTCTCTGATATCAAAGACTTCACCGCAGCCACCGAGCGCCTGCAACCCGAAGAGCTGACCACGCTGCTCAACGAATATTTCACGGAAATGGCCAAGATTGCCCACAGCCATGGTGCCACGGTCGACAAGTTCATCGGCGATGCCATCCTGGCCTTCTTCGGTGATCCCGAGACCAAGGGCCCCAAGGAGGATGCGCTTGCGTGTGTAAGGATGGCTGTGGACATGCAAAAGCGGCTCAACGAACTCAGTCTTGAATGGCGAAGAAGGGGGTTTGAGAAGCCATTGCAGGCGCGGATGGGTATCAATACCGGATATTGCAACGTCGGCAATTTCGGCAGCGAAGACCGCATGGATTACACGATCATCGGAGCTGAAGCCAACGTGGCAGCCCGCCTTGAATCCATCGCCGAACCGGGTGGCATTGTCATGAGCTACGAGACCTACGCCCTGGTTCAGGATTACGTCACGGCTACACCCATCGAGCCGATTGCGCTCAAGGGAATCAGCAGAGACGTCATCCCGTACGTGGTCGACACCAAGGAAGGCCTCTCCGATGAGGATGCTTCCGAAGTGCTGGAAGTCACCGATGATCGCCTTTCTCTCTACGTCAATCTTGCCGGCAGCAGCGATGCAGACCGACAGGAAATCGAAAAACGACTGTCCTCCGCATTAAAGGCGGTGCAGGAGAAAGGCTGACTGAAGGTGGAACCAACAATTCTGCGAGCTGAACGGCTAATGCGACTTTTGCACGCTACTTCAGTACCGGTTTAGCCTGGTCGGCAAACCAGCCTATAGCCGCATTGTGGCTGCAGGTAATGCTATCTCTGTGTTCCGACAGAATTACGCAAGATTGCAGCCCAAGATGCGATGAAATTCGCCATTCAACGGCTCGGCGCTATCCTCGTGATCCTTGTCGACCAACGGTTTCTTACCTTTTCGGAACCCACGCTGGATCAGTGACGCCGCTCATACTCATTTCTCCGATTGATATGTCCTCAAGCGAGCACGAATTCATGGGACCGACCTTTGGATCTCGGTCAGTTCAGGTCGCTGCTTGTGCAAGCCAAATGCATGCTGATATCCTCCGCACAGCGCAAATATGGTATCTTCATCGTTGCTGCGCCCCACAACCTGCATACCCACTGGAAGATTGGCTTGTGTAAAGCCAACGGGCATTGAGGCAGCTGGCTGCCCCGTAAGGTTGAATGCGTAAGTATAGAAGACCCAGGATACAATCGAGCGGTTCTTGAGAAATTCCGGAGAATTTTTCCCCACATCAACAGCGGCAGACGGCAGGGTCGGGCTGATCAACAGGTCGTAGCGGTCAAAGAATGTCCGCATCTTTTCCCGGAAGTCGTACCGCTGAAAGACCCTCGTGTAGTAGTCCTGCATTTCCTGAGAAATTGCGATTTTCAAGACCTCAAGCACCGCGGGGTCAAGTTTGTCAGGATCCTGTTCAATGATCGTTCTCAAGCGCGTGCCCACTCCTGCATAAAATTCGGCGTTCCATAAATCTTCCGGGTCATCCATCACATGATCTACTTCGTCAATTTCATGTCCAATATCGCGAAGTTGATCGACTGCTTTTGCGCATATTTCGACAATTTCGGGATCAGGGTTTGCAAAACCCAAAGTGGGACTCCAGGCGATTTTCAGTTTCCGTTCCGCGCGGGTCGACATCAAATAGTCTGGCACGGGTTCCAGGATTGAATAAGGATCACGAGGGTCAAAGCCTGCAATTGTGGACAACACAGTGGCTGCATCCTGCACGGTTCGCGAAATCGGACCCACATGGGCGAGTGTTGGCGTCGCCGAAACCGGGAAAATCGGAACCCGCCCGAACTGGGCCTTGATGCCGAAAAGCCCGCACATGGATGCCGGAATGCGGACCGAGCCGCCGCCATCCGTTCCTATTGCATAAGGAACAAGGCCCGCGGCCACCATCGCGGCTGCTCCGCAACTGGAGCCACCCGGCGTTTTATCAATATTCCACGGGTTTCTGGTAATGCCCGTCAAAGGGCTGTCTCCAACCGGTTTGCAGCCAAACTCGCTGGTCGTCGATTTTCCAAGCAATACCGCACCCGCAGCCCTGAGGCGTTCTACCGCAGGTGCATCAACCCCGGCGGGTTCCGGTGAGCTTGCATTTGATCCGAACCGCAATGGCAGGCCTTTTTGCGCGATCAAATCCTTGATCGAGGTTGGAATACCATCAAGCGGAGACCTGAGCGCACCGCGCATCTGGCGCTCTTCTGAAGCCCGGGCATCTGCCATCGCACCCTCCGCATCGAAAGCCGCAAACATGTTGAGCGTCGGCTCGAGCTTGTCCAAACGATTCAGGACATCCTTCAATAATTCGACCGGAGACAAAGCCTTGTTATTGAGGGCGGCAGAGAGGTCCGACACCGTTGAAAAAGCGAGTTCTTTCACATCAATGCTCCTTGGATTGCAGCTGTCGCGGCCTGACCGGTTTTACAAATACCGTAACCGGTCAGGCGGCAAATCCGTTCAGATATCAGGCAGGCTCATTCATCAAGAAGCGCAACCGCACGGACCGGCGAACCTGAACCGTCTTTGAACTTTATCGGCAACCCCATGAATTCAAACTCACCTTTCCCAAGCAATTCCTCGAGATTGACCAGCCACTCAAAATGAGAAATCCCGAGATCGCGGCACAATCTGTGCTGAGCGAATATATTGTCGGACGGCTTGTCTGTGGATGGCCCTTCGACGCCATGCATCTTCGATCCCCGGTCATAGAGCCACTGCGTCGCTTCAACGGTAAGGCCCGGATTGCCCCACACGATCTCCTGGCGTTTGCCCCAGTTTCGTTCATGGAACCCCGTACACAGGAGGACAATATGTCCATCGACTTTCACACCGGCGGCGTCTTCTGCATCCTGCATGTGCTGTGCGGTGATGTCCTCAAGGTTCTGGATATGCCGCAGGTCGAGACAAACGGCTTTACCCATAAACAGATCAAGCGGCATTTTATCGATGGAAGCACCCTTGGGATTGACATGCAAAAATGCATCCACGTGGGTGCCGACGTGATCCAGCATCCCAATGTAATTTGTCTGGAATGTCATTGAATCACCCTCAACCCCCAGTCCAAAGCTCGCTGTTGTTTCGTGCGTCAATGCCGGCAGGTAGATTGGGCTTTGAAACAGTTTGTGTGCTGGCATGTTGTCTTCAATTGTGAGGCTGAGATCAACGATACGACGGGTCATGTTCTTTCCTTTCGTGAGATTGTTTCATTTGTGAACGAAGGGCCGGCTAGAGCATTTTGGAGGGAAGCCACGTGGCCAGTTCCGGGAATGCGGCGACAATGAAAACCAGCAGAAGCAGGATTATCCAATACGGGATCGAGCCAAGAAAAATGCGCGATAAGGTCGCCTCCGGATCTGAGACGCAGGCTTTGACTGTGTAGACGCAAAGCCCAAGCGGCGGCGTGAGCAAACCTGCTTCAATGGCCACAATCCCGATGATCGCAAAAGCCAGCGGCTCATAGCCAAGTGTCAGGGCGAGCGGCGCGAATATCGGTACTGTGAGCAGGATGATCGAAACGGAATCGATGAACATGCCCAGCACGAACCAGACGGCCACCATGATGAGCAAAATCAGCAAGGGCTCATTGCCGATGGTCAAAAAGAGCGACTGGACGAAGTCCGTGATCCCGCCAAGGGCGAGAAGCCGGGAATACATCTGCGCCGTTATCAGAAGGAACAGCAGAGGAGCGGATATCTTCCCGGTTTCAAGAACCGCCTCGCTCAGTTCTTTGAGGGTAACACCTTTCACGACAGCAAGAACCAGCGCAAGCAGTGCACCGATCCCGGCTGCCTCGGTTGGGGTAAACGCGCCAAGCCAGATCCCGCCAAGAACGGCGATTATGAGCAGCGTGACACCAAGGCCACCGATCAGTTCTTTGCGTTTTTGTGCAGGATTATCGTGTGCCTCGTCGACGTAGTTGGCTCCATCTCCGAAATATTGCGGTCTGACTATTGCGAAGCCCACGATAAACAGGAAAAACATGCCCGCCAGCAGAATTCCGGGTATCACGCCGGCAACAAACAACTGGCCGATGGATTGCTCACTGATCACACCCCAGACGATCAACAGGATGCTCGGCGGGATCAGCATCCCAAGTGATGCACTACCGGCAATTGACCCCAGCGCTACCGACTTGTTGTAGCGATGCTGAACCATTTCCGGATAGGCAATTCGAGAAAAGGCGGCCGCTGACGCGATGGACACGCCCGTTACAGCGCCAAAAACGGCATTCCCGCCGACAGTTGCAAGCGCAAGGCGACCGGGCAGACCGCGCATGCTCCTGTTGACCAGTTTATAAAGATCCGCCGCCGCACCGGAACGCGAAATAAACTCACCCATCAGCACGAAAAGCGGAATTACCGCAAAGACATAATCGCGAATTGCCTCATACGTGGTGTTCGCGAGCAGCGATCCAGCGATCTGAAAATTACCTGTCAGATAGGCAAGACCAAAAAAACTGGTCAGGCCAAGGGCGATGACAACCGGCACGCTTAACAGGATGAGGCCGATCAGAATCGCAACAATGGCAATGGAAAAAGCCGCGCCAACCATAGTCTAGTGCCTCCCTTGCGGCAGGGAGTCCGCATCTTTGTCAGGTGTTGAGTAAGACGTTTCTCCAAGGGCAATCGCCCGATAGGCAACGAGGAAATATGTAACCACCGCCAGCACGGAACAGGCCACAATGGTCACACGCAAGGGCCATGTCGGGACTTGAAACGACGCGTAACCTTCAAATTCTCCGGCTGTAATCGCGCGTACCATCGGCGTGTACGACGCCCAGGCAATAAGGCCGAAAAACAACATACCCAGCAGCGACATAAAACATTCGAAAACAACCCTGGCACGATGCCCCAGTTTGCTGACCAGCAGCTCTGATCGCAGCATTGCGCCAATTCGAACCGTATAGCTAAGCTGGAGGTAGGCGATGATAACGATGCCATTTGCAACAATTTCAGCGACACCGATAATCGGTTCATTGAAAACACTGCGCAAAACCACATCAAAGGCGATGAGAATTGCCACGATGATCAGCAGAACCGCTGCGATGTATTTCAGCGATGTTCCTATTGTTTCAATGAGTTGGGTAACGCGCTCAATCATATCGTTTAGCAATCACATGGCGGTTGTGGATGGGTTTCTTTCGACGCCCGTGAGGAACCGGGCGTCGGAAGGCTCTCGAAATCGACAAGGGTTGAGGCCTAGTTGATCTCGTAGCGGTGCGGCCATGTGTGGCCCAGTTCTTCGATCTTGGTCATGTAGAAATTCAGGATATCTGTTCCGGGCAATCCACGATCGTTGGCTTCTTTCGCCATCTTGTTGGGGAAATCGGCGACCGCCTTGGCCCAGTCGATTTTTGCATTGCCGTCAATCTCGCGCACGTCCACGTTGAGATCGCGAAGTTTGGCCAGTCCCTCAGCGTCGTTTCTGGCACAGACTTCTGCTGTAACACCCGCCCATTCCTGACCCAGTTCTGCGACAATTGCCTTTACATCATCAGGCAGCCTGTCCCAGGATTGCTTGTTGATTGTCACTGCGTTGAGGAACTGAGCTCCGAAATCAGTTTTCGTATAATACGGCGCGATTTCATTGAGCTTGAAGGCATGCCACCACGGTGACGCAGCAAGATAGCCTTCATAGACGCCGGACTGGATTGATTGGTAGGCTTCGTTCAGGTTCGATGCGACGGGCGTCGCGCCTGCGATCCAATCGAGATTGATACCGGCACCGGCGATTTTGTGGCCCTTGAGATCGTCAAATTGCGTCCAGGCAAAATTTGTCCCCACTCCATAATTTGCGAGACATGCGCCACCGAGCCATTTCTGATTATGCTTTTCCTCGAACACTTCATGCAGAACGGGGAATTTCTCGTACGTTGCCAGAACTGCTTCCGTGACTTTTACAGCGTCTGGTGAATTGAAGGGAAGAAACAGGGTGAAGTTCTGCATGAATCCGTTCGAAGGTTCGAAAATCAGACTGATGAACCCGATATCAAGCAATCCATCGCGTGTTGCTTCCAGAACCTCGGTTACCTTTGCAACCTTGCCTGCGTGTAGTTCCTGAATATTGACCGTGTGGTCGGTTCGTTCCTCGATGCGCTTCTTGAGCTCTGGCGCAAACCACTCATGCGCGGTCTCAGTATAGGCGAGCAATCCCACAGGATGACCTGAGCCAAGCCTGAGGTTTATCGTCTCGGCTTGGACATGTTCAGGCGTGGATGAAATCAGAAGGCTTCCGAGTATTGCGGCTTTAGCTATCAGTTTCATTTGTATGTCTCCTATCGTAACCTGGTTTGCGGAATATCTTCCCAAATCTGGATCAGGTGATGATTGAGTGACAAAATGGCAAAAACTGACGCCAATTTCGGAATTACCAAGACCTAATCGGTGGATTTCGTAGTAGGTTGACAGCAATACCAGAAACCACAACTCGAGAAATTCGTATGCTTGATATAACTGAGATTGATACCTGTGAAGGAAAATGCCCCAATATGCGGCACTCAAACTTCACAATTGACTATATTCGAGGCAACGATGGAATTACGTGATCTGAAAGCTCTGGTGAGCATTGCGGAAATGGGGTCCATTTCCGGCGCGGCACACAAACTCAATCTTACCCAGCCGGGACTGAGTGCTCTGTTGCGACGCCTTGAAGATGAATTGGGGGTGCGGATTATGAACCGTCATTCCAGAGGTGTCGCCTTGACGGTTGAAGGTAAATACCTGCTGGAACGAGCGTATCGCATCCTCAACGATGTGGCGGAAACCTCCTCGGCACTACGCGAAATTGCTGAAGAGCCGGTTGGAACAGTTCGCATTGGATTACCAACGTCTGCCGCCAGCGGATTGATACCGGCCTTTGTGCCGGAAATCCTGCAGCGATACCCCCGCATACACCTGCACATCATTGAGGCGATGAGCGGTTCGCTGGTTGAACTACTGCAGTTGGGGCGACTTGATATGGCCATGCTTTTTGATGTCCAGCCAATGCCGGGTTTGCGCAGCGAACCGATTTTAAGCGAAGAAGTTCGATTTCTGGTGAGAAAAGGAGACCCTCTTGCAAACCGACGAACTGTCACTCTCGAGGAAATCGCCCAGCATGGGGTTGTCCTGCCCAGTGCATCCCATTCAATCCGGCAATTTGTTGAACGGGCGGCCAACGCAGAAGGCGTGAGACTCAAGGTGGATGCGGATGTGGATTCGTTTTCCGGGTTGATTGGTCTCGTTCTCGCGGGCAACGCAACAATTCTGCCGCCCTACCTTTTGATGGAGGAAATCAGGGCGGGAAGCATAAAAGCAATTCGCATCGAACAGCCCTCCATGCAATGGACACTCCATCTCGCGACGCGGCTTGACAGCGTAAGACCCAGGGCCGTGATGATGGTCGGTCGTCAGTTGGTTGAAAAATGCGTCGGCCTTGTCAACACAGGTGCTTGGCCGGGGAAAGTCCATGCACAACATACGATTTGACGTCTGCTCCTTCTCTACAACCTGTTTCGCCTTGCAGAGGAGCAGATAGTCAACTGCCGGAACACAGGAGGATCGGTCGCCTCAACGGGCGGGTGAAAAAACGAGAATGGGATGTTTTCGTTCAGGCAGCAAACAGGCGGTCGATCGGCATGTCAGCCACATCTTGAGTGGGCCGTGACAGATAAAATTCGGCGAGCAGGTCACCTTCTGCTTCTTTGCCAGCCGGGTCGATGCCTTCTTCCTTCAGCTGCTCCAATACCTGACCTTGTTCTAGTGTCGATGCGAAATCTCGTTGAACATAAGTCTGGCCTTCAAATTTCTCAGTGACATAGCCCCAGCCGGACAAGGTTTCCTCGATTGCGTCGAACGGGAACATCCGCAGCACGAAATTGGCAATCCAGGGCGGGCGGTCGGACGTGATCACCGGTAGAAGCCGCTCAAAGCTCTTTTCGGTGACGTAGCCAACGCACCCTGTTGACGTGACAAGATCAACCTGTGCCAATTCCTCCTCTGCCGAGGTCGGCAGCGGCTGAGTTTCAAGATTGCAGGTGAGGCCTACATCCAGCAGGCCGACGTCTTTGGCAAAAGCAACAGCGTTCTCAGCCACATCAAGTCCGATCACTTCGATGTCCTGGGGCTCATCAAGACCGGCGAAATAGCGCTGATGATATTCAACTGCCTCCTTTGGCGTTTCATCCACCGGCCTATTCTGC
This sequence comes from Stappiaceae bacterium, assembly GCA_039976075.1. Taxonomy (GTDB): domain Bacteria; phylum Pseudomonadota; class Alphaproteobacteria; order Rhizobiales; family Stappiaceae; genus JBDWFY01. The sequence goes on along the minus strand of JBDWFY010000007.1, from coordinate 85,727 downwards.
CCCCAGTGCCGGTAAAGGTCGGGCATCGAAAGGTCATGCTTGAGAAGCGCGGCGTTGACGCCGTACGAACACCCCAGATCCAAAAGGTGAACCGGGTCGTCCTGACGTTGTTGCAGGTGAGCGATCAAGTTCTGGAAAATAGGTTTTGCTTCGTTCGGTATGGCATAGCCTAGTTTTTTCAGTTCACGAAAATAGGCGCTGGGTTCGGACTGATCATAGATATGATTCATGCGGGCTTTGGACTCATTGATCTCGTCAAAGTCAGCATTACTCGGCATTTACTTACTCCGTGGATTTCCCACTGTCGTACTTTGTTGCACCGCGGATGCTGCGCAATCACCGTTGAACGCAGCCCTGTTTCCAAGGCGTGCGAATAGTTCGTCGCCGCGAAGATACCGCGCGAGTCAAATCGATGTTTCATGGGCTGGTTCTAAGGACACTAACACACCTATCCCTACAACCATAAGTCACGAGTGTGGCATAAGAGGGAAACGACGGAATTTGATCCAAATCGTCGCTGTAGGGCACATCGCGGGTTGCCAAATTTGACGGTTTCATCGGCAGCGTGTGCTCCGAGAGGCCGCTGCTCCATTGCCTTTCGGTGAACTCAGACTCTGGGCCAACCCGCCCGTAGGGAGGTGTTTTATAATGCGCTGACCAACCGAAGGGTCTCTGTTTTCGGAAACATTGGAAGGTGAGCATGATCGCCTGCCCCCTTATGTAAATCTAACCGGCAGCAGAGATGCGGACTGGCAGGAAATCGAAAAACGACCGCCGCTGCCCATATGGAGCAAATTTTCGGCCAACCTTAACCCTTACGACAATCGGCCTGGCCGAAGGATTCGCGGTAGGCAGTGGGAGAAATGCCGACATGTCGTTGAAACGCGCGCCGAAGGCGTTGTTCGTCGAGGAACCCTGCGTTAAATGCGATCCTGGCAAGGGGCAAGTCCGTTCTGGCAAGTGTGCGTTTGGCAGTATCGACCCGTATCATCTCCACGGTTTTTGCAGGTGTTACGCCGGTTTTCTCCTTGTACTTTCGTGCGAAACTGCGCGGGCTCATCGCCAGGCGCTCTGCCAGTTTTGGTACACTCAGGTCGCTTTGCAAATGCCCGGCGATCCACGCATGTAAATCCGCAAACAACCCTTCCGTCTCTGCCGCCTGAATGTTCAGCACATCGCTGAACTGCGACTGCCCGCCGGGACGTTTGAAAAAGACGACCAGCGATTGTGCAACCTGCATCGCCGCCTCGTGCCCCATGTCTTCCTCAATCATCGCCAGGGCCAGATCAATTCCCGCCGTCACGCCTGCGGAGGACCACATATCACCGTTGCGAACAAACAGTGGATCACGCTTGACGTCGATTTGCGGAAACCGCCTCTGCAGTTCTTCTATCTGACGCCAATGAGTGGTAACGCTCTGCCCCTCCAGCAATCCCGCTTGTGCCGTCAGAAACGCCCCCATGCAGGTCGAGGCCGTGCGCCTGCACTGCGCGCTCTGGCTGGTGATCCATGCCACCAGCTTGTTTTGCTGAACAGCATCAAAGACACCCTCGCCTCCAGCAACAATCAACGTATCAATCGACTCCCTTGCAGCCTCTTCGAGCGTGATGCTGCCCAGATCAACCATACAATCTGTCGTTACCGGCCCGCCTTGAGGCGAGGCAATCGACACGTCATACAGACGTCGCCCGCCCGCAATCTCTGTGTTGTTCGCGCTGGAAAAGGCCTGAACCGGCCCCGTGACATCCAGCAATGTCACGCCCGGATAGACGACAAAGACAACACGTCTCGCAAAGGCATCCGCATCGTCATCCAATTTGGCTGTTTTTGATCGCATACTGTCATTTATGCCAAATCGCTAAAGATGTAAATCGGTCATGCACCCCATATTCACAGGCGGCTCCGATGACCAAATTCTCCCCAGCTCACAGATCGTTCCTTATCGTCGGACTATCTTTCGTGGCACTTGCCCTGACCTTTTCAGCCCGCGCGACGCTCGGGCTGGTCATGCCCATCCTCGAAACAGAATTGGGCTGGACGCGCAGCTTCACCTCCGGCACCGCCGCCCTAGCCTTGCTTGTGATGGCCGCAATAGCGCCATTTGGCGGACGTCTGGTCGACAAACAGGGTGCGCGCGCCATTCTCCTGATCGGACTCGTTGCGTTGGCCACGGGGTGTTTTATGATCGCAATAACGGTCAATTCGATGGCATTTTTATTGGCCTTCAGCGGAGTTGCCGCCGTGGGGTTCGGGCTGGTCGCAACCCATGTCGTCTCTACAGCCGTCGAACAAGAGGTAACCCACAACAAGGGGCTGGCCACAGGCATTGCCACCTCCGGCTCCACCGGCGGGCAATTTATTTTTGTCCCGCTGCTGGCCGTACTTGTTGGCAGCTATGATTGGCGAATGGCATTTGTCGCACTGGGATTGGGCACCATCGGTGTTGCTATCTGCGTCTTTCGCTGGTTCCCGAAGCGCCCAAACGCCAACCTGACCAAAGTCACAGATACGGATAAAGCTTCGGCAACCAGCCTGTGGCAGGACCTGGTTCACATCCTCAGGTTACCGGCATTCCAGATACTGTTCTGGAGCTACTTTATCTGCGGGTACACCACCTCAGGCGTGATCGAGACCCACTTCCTGCCCTACGCAGCCCTCTGCGGTTTTGGCCCTGTGCCATCGGCCACGGCCTACGGACTCTTGTCCGCCATCAATCTGGGGGGCATGATCCTGGCTGGTTGGTTGACTGACCATGTACACCGGCCATTATTGCTTGGGATCATTTACCTCATTCGCGGTGTCAGCTTCATCATCCTGATCAATGTGGGAGCCAGCTTTGAGACCCTGATATTTTTCTCCATCCTCTTTGGCCTGGTCGACTATTCCACCGTGCCCGTGACCGCCAGTCTCGTTGCCAGCCACATCGGAATAAACGTCATGGGCCTGGCTTTTGGATTGATTTCAGCAGGTCATCAGATCGGTGCTGCGCTCGGGGCCTATTTCGGCGGCGTACTGTTTGATCTTTATGCCCAATACCACTGGGTGTGGTGGTCCTCCGTCTGGCTGGCTGTCTTCGCAGGCGTTCTCGTTTTTCTTCTCAGAGAAAAGCCTGCAATTGACACCGCGCAATCAGCCCAGTGTTAGGCAGATCCACTGGCCTCAGCTCCTCGAACCTGTGAAGCAGCAAGTCCCACTATTCCGGTGAATACCAAATTCGGTCACCTGAAACATCGTGGCCCGACACGTCGTTCCATTCCTAACTGCGTGTAATTCAGCACAGAAGAAAGGGTGTGTGCATCAAAAACGGACGTATGAGCCACAACTGTTCACAGAACTCAATTGGCGTACCGGTCAAACGCCATTTCAGAATGACGCATGAAAATCGCACGAGAAACCGGTATCCGGGGATAGTGCCCGATATTCCCACGGGACCAGATGACGGCTCAGAGCCCGTTTCTACTTATGCAGCGCGACTGTCGAATGTCGGCAATAGGCGGGACGCATATCATGTTTGATCGAATGTGTGGAGGCAGGCGCATGGGTGGCTACAGTCTCGTTCGCTCAGTTTCGGCTTCTCTTGTGCGCAATCGGGCTGTACTTTAGGGCAACGCGTTCGGAACGGGCAGCCGGACGGAGGGTCGAGCGGGCTTGGGACTTCACCCTCCAAAATGATCTGTTCCTTGCGATTGCTCGCGTGGATTTCGGGCATCGCGGACAGTAGCGCTTGCGTGTAGGGATGCAGCGGGTTTCGGTAAATCTGATCCCAGGTGCCCATCTCGACGATATTTCCCAGATACATCACCGCCACACGGTCAGAGCAGTGGCGGATCACCGAAAGGTCATGGGCGATTATTATATAGGACAGGCCAAACTGGTCCTGAATGTCCTCCAGCAGGTTGATGACCTGCGCCTGGATCGACACATCCAACGCCGAAAAGGGTTCGTCGCAGACAATGACTTCCGGGTTCACCGCCAAAGCGCGTGCGATGCCGATACGTTGACGTTGGCCTCCGGAAAACTGATGCGGATAGCGGCCTGCATCGTCTGCGCTTAGCCCAACACGGGTCAGCAGAAAGGAGATTCGTTCTTTCCACTCCGCGCGGGGCAGAATTTCGGGGAAAATGATCCACGGCTCGCTGACTATCTGACCGACTGTCATGCGCGGATTGAGCGAGGCGAACGGATCCTGAAAGATCATCTGAAGCTGGCAGCGGCGGGCCCGCATATCTTTGGATGACAGTTGAAAAAGGTCTTCGCCCTTGAACAGGGCACTGCCGCTGGTGGGCTCGACAAGACGCAGCAGCGCGCGTGCAAGTGTTGATTTTCCGCAGCCGGATTCCCCGACTATCCCCAGGGTCTCGCCTTCGCGCAGGGTGAAGCTTACATCGTCGACAGCCTGTACCACGCGGGATGTGTCCAAACCGCGACCCGGAGCCGGATAGTGTTTGACCAGGTGCTTGACCTGCAGCAGCGGTTGCGTGTCATCCATGGACGACCTCATGGGCGAAGTGACAGGCACTGGAATGATCGGATGTAATGGGCGTCATGTCCGGTCTCTCGGTACGGCAGATATCCTTGGCAAGAGGGCAACGGGGGGCGAACACGCAGCCCTGTGGCATTCGATTGAGCTTTGGAGGAGAGCCGCTGATGGCATTCAACTTATGGCCTTTCATGCTCTCCTGCGGGATCGAATTCATCAGTCCGATGGTATAGGGATGCGCAGGGTGTTCTATGACCGTTGACGTGGGGCCGGTTTCAACGGGCCGGCCGCCATACATCACCAGTATTCGATCTGTGTTTTCGGCAACCACACCAATGTCATGGGTTATCAGGATCAATGCCATGCCGCTTTGGCGTCGCAGGTCGCTCAATAATCGCATGATCTGCGCCTGAACCGTCACATCGAGCGCAGTGGTCGGCTCATCGGCAATCAGAATGTCGGGACCCAAAGCGATCCCGAGCGCGATCATGATGCGCTGGTTCATGCCGCCTGAAAATTCGTGTGGATAGCTGTTTACGCGTTCGGCAGGAGATTGAATACCGACCGCGCTCATCAGCTCAACCGCTTTACCCCTGATTTCGCGTCGCGGCATTTGAGGTCTGTGAACCTTGAATAACTCACCTATTTGGGAGCCGATCGTGAGGCCGGGATTGAGCGAGGTGATCGCATCTTGATAGATCATCGCAATCCGGTCCCCGTGAATATTGCGGGTTACGGATGTGGGGGCATTTATCATCTCGGTCCCGCGATAGTTGACCTGCCCTTCGATGATTGCCGGCGGGCTTTCCAACAACCCCATGACGGCGCCGACACTCACGCTTTTGCCAGAGCCTGACTCGCCCAGGATGCCCAGGGATTCGCCAGGGTTGATGTGAAAGCTCATGCCATTAACCGCATGCACATGGCCGCGCGGCGTTTTAAATGTCACCGCAAGGTTCCGCACGTCAAGGATTGCTTGGTCGTTTCTCGTGTTCCGGCTCACATCAACCACCGCCATCTTTGCACGGGGTCCATGATCGCCCTGAACCAGTTTGCGACAAGGTTGAGGCTGAGTGTCGTCAGGAAAATCGCCAAACCCGGCAGCGTGATCATCCACCACGCTTCGCGCATGTAGTCGCGCCCGCGCGCAATCATCAGGCCCCAGGACGGTTCTGGTGGCAGCAGCCCAAATCCAAGGAAACTCAGCCCTGCCTCAGCCAGGACCAAAAGGGCCACTTCAAGCGTGGCCAGCACCAAAAGCGGTGAGACCATGTTTGGCAGGATATGGCGCAGCATGATCCGGGTGTTGCTGGCACCGATGGCGCGCGCGGCTTCAACGAATGAGGATTCTTTCAGCGACAGAGTGATGCCGCGCGCCAGTCGCGCATAGACCACCCATCGGACCAGGGCAAATATCAGGACCATATTGACCAATCCACCGCCAATGATGAACAGGACAAACAGGGCGATCAGCAACGAAGGCACAGCCATGAAGGCATCAACCGCCCGCATGATAATCGCCTCTACGATGCCACCATAATAGCCTGCGACCAACCCCAGACCAGTGCCGAGGACACCGGAGACGAAGACCGAGATTAGGGCGACAAATATCGAGGCCCGCGCCCCGAAAATCAGCCGCGACAGCATATCGCGCCCGAGCGCGTCCGTCCCCAGAAGGTGCAGTTGTTCGGTCCCATCGATACCTTTTGCATAGGAAAGCGGCGGCAGCCGGTTGGCGAAGATGTTTGGGATCAGAGGATCGAACGGGGCTACGAAATTTGCAAAAATCGCACTGAGGATCAGTACCGTCAGGAAAATCACAGATCCCAGAACGAGGGGGTCCCTGACAAGGGCCCGGATGATGTCACGATGGCCGATGCCTTCGTCGCGTTCGGTGTTGTCCAAAGTTGTGGCGGAATCTTCGCTCATCGTGTCACCTGATCCGCAAGCGTGGGTTCAAGAAGGCATAGGCGAGATCCACCAGCAGGTTGATCGCCAGAACCATCAGGACCAACAGGAAAACCGTGGCTTCGACCAGTGGGACGTCACGGATTGATAGCGCATCCACGGTAAGCGCGCCGATGCCCGGCCAGCCAAAGATCGTTTCAATAATGATCACGCCGGTAATGACGTTGATGGTTTCATCGCCAATCGTTGTAACAATCGGAATGGCGGCGTTTTTCAACGCATGAAAGGTCGCTATCCGGTGCATCGGGATGCCCCGTCCTTTGGCTGCGGTGACATAAGGCTTTGCCATTTCGTCTAGGATTGCACTGCGCGCGATTTGGGTGATCCGGCCGATTGGGCGCAGAGATAATGCAACGGCAGGCAGTATGACATGAGCGAAAGAGCCGTACCCGGAAGTCGGCAGCCACGCGATATGCACGGCGAAAACCAGCACGAGGATCAAGGCAAACCAGTATTCCACGATGGACACACCGGCCAGAGACAGGACGCCGATGATCCGGTCGGGCGGTGATCGTGGTTTCGCGGCGGCATAAAGGCCCATGGGCAAGGCTACGAGCACCGAAAACGCGATCGTCGCTCCGGCCAGAAACAACGTCGCTGGCAGGCGTTCCATTGCGATTGGCATGACATCGCGGGTTTGCGCGTCGCTGCCCTGATTTACCGAATTGCTCAGTCCATATCGAAATGTCTGGCCGAAATCGCCGACCGCCAGACCTTTGAGGTAACGCCCATATTGCTGCAGGATCGGGTCTTCCAGACCCATGCGCGCTCGCATTGCAAGAACGGCTTCTTCACTGGCGCTGTTGCCCAGCACCATCCGCGCGGGATCGCCGATCTGTCGATTGGCAAAGAAGACCAGCGACATCGCGATGACCAATAGTGTCAGGGAACTTGTCAGTCGCTTCAAGAGGAACACATTGAACGCGCTGTTGATTTTCATGGCTACCTGCGACGTGGGACCGGAAACAGTGGTGCCGGGGGCTCCCTTTGCAATAGAGAGTCAGGCTGCTCAAGGGGATCGGGAGGAGCAGCGCAGCCTGACTTGGTTTGTTACTTCGCCGTACGCATGTTGACCGCGATTATGCGGTGATCGAGGCCGAACTCCCACTCGAAACCCTCAGGCACACCATAAGCACGAGCCAAAAGGCCGACAGGGGCAGCGACATAGCGGTCATGGCCCTCTTTCACCAGTTCCCGCAAGGCCGCGTGACGTTCGTCACCAACCAGCGAACCTGCCGCAGCGGCGCGTTCATCGAAGGACGGATCGCAGAACACCGACACGATACCGCCACAGGAATAATGCGCACCGAACGTCGCGCTATAGTCCATCAGGGGATTGGCCTGAACGTGCAGCCAGGCGTAAGATCGGTCCTCGGTCGGCTTGGCGATTGCACGCGGGTTGAAAATGCCCGGCTCTTCAACGGCGATCCGGTTCGGGATTCCGACGGATGACAGCATGGCACCGATCGCTTCGACCATTTCGCCGTTGCGCGGGGTTGATCCAAGACGCGTGGTTACCTCAACTGTCGGGATTTCACTGCCCTCCGCTTTCAGCTCCTCAACAATGGCCATCGCTCCCGTCGGATCATAGGGATATTGCTCAATGCCGTCGTGGAACCCGGTCGCAACGCTGGGCAGCATTTGACCGGCCAGCGGTACACTCAGCGACATCATGTTCTTGCGAATGCCTTCCCAGTCGATACCCGTGAAAATAGCCTTGCGGAAATCGAGGTTTTGTAAAAGAGGATGTGCCCCCTGAAAATCCAACCGGAACTGCAGGAATGTGTCCGACCCTTTGGAAATACAGTCGATACCTTCACTTGCGCCGAAGCGGTTACATTCCTCTTCGGTCAGAAACATGGCGATGTGAGCTTCTCCGCTTTCCACCATGGCGGAACGAACCAGTGGTTCCGGACGCCACACCACCTTAAGGCTGTCGAAGAATATGTCGCCGTAGGTGTCGTCGGCAGTTCTGCCCCACCAATCTGGATTGGCGGATGCGCTCCAGAACTGGCCAGCACGCCATTCTTCGAACTTGTATGGACCGGTACCTATCGGAATGATGTCATGATCGGCCGGGTTCTCTGTGATCTGCTTGGCCGATGTCACACCACCCAGATACAGTCGTCGTGGCAAAAGCGGGTCCGGCGCAGTCGTCTTCACCGCCACGGTCATCTCATCCACCGCCTCTGCGGAAATCTGCGGGCCCATCATTTCGCGAACGCTGTAGCTGTTTTCTTCATTCCACAGCCAGTTCATGCTGATTGCCACGGCTTCGGCATTCAGATCGGTGCCATCATGGAACTTAACGCCATCGCGCAGTTTAAAGTGCCAGACAGTAGGCTCTACCTGCTCCCAGCTTGTCGCCAGCATCGGGAGAACTTCGTTGGTCTCCGGATCGAGACGCGTGAGCTGCTCGATAACGTTGCGAAGACCAATGCCGTTGATTTCCTTGTAGGTGACTTGAGCCTGCATCGATTGTGGCTCTTGATTGCCGACAATGACCAACTCGCCACCACCGTCTGCGTCGGCCGGTGTCAATGCAAGCGCTAGCATTATTGCCGCAAGGCTTGCCGCATATTTCGTGTTTCTCACTGCAAATGTCCTCCCAGATTTCTTACGATCCCGGCAAGATTGGATCTCTCGCCATCATTTTTTTGCGTAATTGCACAATAAGTTGGTACGACTCTGGCTTGATAACGCCCCAAGTGCTGACCATAGCCACGTCACGGATCAAACGATACGAACAAACAGATATGATTGCAAGCGCTTGCAAAATAATTCAACAATGATGCTGTTTCTTGTGGTAAAAACCCATGCTTTTCCAAGAATTTGCTGTAACCGGGATGAATATGAAGCGCGCCAGATCAGAAACTTGCCGAGTATTATTCGGCCATTTTAACGGCGAGAAGTAAGCGTGGCACAAGAGCGTAGCACACGCAAAACCCATGGCATGGTGACCGCGCAGGACGTGGCGAACGAGGTCGGCGTCTCTGTGACGACAGTCTCGCGTTGCTTTAGCGAGACGGGCCTGGTGTCGGAGAAAACGCAGGAGCGGATTCTGGCTGTCGCCAACAAGCTTGGCTACAGCCCAAACATTGCAGCCCGCGCGCTGGCAAGTCGTCGATCCAGGTTGATTGGGCTGATGGTCGATGATTTCAACGACCCCGAAAGTCTGGACTTGTTTCGGTTTGTTTCTTCTGAAGCGCAAAGGCGGAATTTCCATGCAATCTTGCTGAACACATACCGGGAACGTTCCGAGACAAGTTCCGGCTCCATCGAGGCAGGAATGTTGCAGCAAGTCGATGGGCTGCTGGTGACGGCCAGCTACTTTAGCGACGAGATGATCGCCCGGTGTGCGAGACAGGACAAGCGGGTGGTGATCGTCGGACGAAAGTCCGGCCACCCTGATTTCAGCTCGGTTTATTGCGACAATGAAGATGGTGCCGCCCAGGTTGCGGATTTTTTGTTTGATCAAGGTGTCCAGCGCCCTGCTTTTGTCGGTGCGAATCCAAAGGCAACCGTGACACTGGAACGTCGATCCGGCTTTGTGCACCGGATAGAGCAACTTTACGGGATACAGCCGATTGTGCGGGAGACGGGTATAAACGATTACAACAAGGGGTTTGAAGTTGGTCGGGAAATGCTGACCCTGCCGAAACCTCCGGACGGCTATTTCTGCACCACAGATCTGCTTGCAATTAGTTTGTCAGATGCTCTGCACCCGGAAAACTCCGGCCTGTCGGACCATTCACCGCATGTCGTCGGTTTCGGAAACTCGATGCTATCGCGACTAACGCGATATCGGCTGGCCTCCGTCGCTTTACCGATGGAAGATATGGTCCGGACAGCAACTTCCCATCTCATCGATACGCTTGGCGACGCCATGACCGGCCCGGAGCGCATCGTCTTTCCCTGCAAACTGACGCACGGTGTCTAGCTTGGCTTTCCCACAATGCGGAGTGAGAAAAAGATTCGAGACTGGCAGCCGAAAGCGCACACACAAACCGTATCGCCGAACGGCAGCAAAGTCCGCGTTGCTGCCGTACACGCGTGTCAAATCGTCGAAGACTGCTCGAAGGTCTGCATTGAGCCCAAACCTACCAATTTGTCGCAGTCCAGCGAACAACGGCATTGTAGTTCACTCGCTTTGGTGACAGATGCTCCCGACCCACGGCTATCCTCCTGAGACTTCTCGGGATAACATCACGAACAATTGGTGCTGATGACGATGAAGGGGGGATAGATGCCCGCCGATCCTCTGACTGACATTGTACGATCCCTAAACCTGTCGGGTGGAGTCTTTTTGGAGGCGAATCTCAGGGCACCTTGGTCGATCGCCGCGAAAATAACCGAAGAGGACTGTCGGCCATTCATGGCGGTGCCGCACCAGATCATTGCGTATCACCTGGTGACGGACGGTCAGATGGTGGTCGAAATAGAAGGCGGCGTGCAGCACGTCGCCAAGGCTGGCGAAATCGTTTTTCTGCCGTCCAACCCGATGCACATACTTTCGAGCGAAACCGGCCTGCCGCCTACACTTGGGGATGAACTTGTCTTGCCACCTAGCGGCGATGGACTTGCGCGAATCAAAGTATCGGGCCAAGGCGACGAGACCAATCTCCTGTGTGGTTTCATTGCCAGTTCGGCAGGTCCAAATCCGTTGCTGAATTCCATCCCGAACTTGCTTATCATAGCGATTGAACAGGTCGCAACTCAGCGCTGGCTGGAGGCGTCGATTGCCATCGCGGCACAAGAATTGACCTCCGGCCGGGTATCCTCGGACGCAGTCACAGCCCAGGTGTCCGAAATTCTACTTGTCGAAGCGCTGCGCGCCTATCTTGAAACTGAGGACCGCCCAAAGGGATGGCTTGCGGCGATGGCCGATCCAAAAATCGCCCATGCGCTTTCCCTAATTCATGCTGCGGATGATGGGACTCAACGTATTAGCGATCTCGCTGATGAGGTGGGCATGTCCCGCACTGCCTTTGTCACGGCATTCTCCAATATTTTGGGCGTCAGTCCAGGTCGCTACTCGCTCGCGCATCGCATGACGAAAGCGAAGATGATGCTTCGCGATAGTGGCTTTACAATCTATGAAGTTGCCTTCCGCTGTGGGTACGATGCACCCGAAGCGTTCTCCCGGGCGTTTAAGAGGGAGACCGGCCACGCGCCCGCCGATTGGAAACGCTCGCAAGAGTAAGTGCCGCGTTGGTGACCTGAATTCAAACGCGTTTGTGCGCTTCAAAATTCTTGTTTGGACATCGATATTGCCTGTCCTCACGGCCATCCAACCCCAATCCAGAAGCAGATATGGACAATCTGTCATGCTTTTCGATTGAGCAGTCATGTGCAGTCACAGGTCCCGCGGCTATCCCATCTCCATCTATATAAGGAGAACGACATGACAAAAAGCATCTGTTCACTCGCTGCAACGAAGACCAGCTCTGACTTTACGGCCCACCTCAACGACGCGCTGCGCGAGTTCAACATTTACCAGGGCGATCCCGTCGCCACCATCGACAATGCGATTGAGGTCAACCCGACGGCTGCGATGGCACATATTCTGAAGGCTTATCTGTTTGGGTTGGCAACCGAGCCGGAGGCCGCAGCCGAGGCGAAGACCATCGTAGCGACTGCGCGCGAATTGGCAAAGACCGATATCGAACGATCACATGTCGTTGCCTTGGAGGCCCTTGTCGCCAATAACTGGACCGAGGCGGCTCAGCTGCTTGACCGTCATAACATGGAGTTCCCGCTCGATCTCCTCGGATTGCAGGCCGGGCACCTCATGGATTTCTATCGGGCCAATGCGCGCAATTTGCGCGACCGCATTGCCCGCGTGCTTCCCGCCTGGTCCGAAGATCGCCCAGGCTATGCAACTGTTCTGGGCATGTATGCGTTCGGGCTGGAGGAGACTGGAGACTATGCCCGCGCCGAAGCCATTGGGCGGGAAGCGGTTGATCGGGACCCCTTGGATTGTTGGGCACACCACGCGGTTGCGCATGTCCTTGAAATGCAAGGGCGTGCCCAGGACGGTATCGATTGGATGGTGTCACGGGAACCCTACTGGTCGGGCGACCACAATTTCTTCAAGGTTCACAACTGGTGGCACAAGGCGCTGTATCATCTCGATCTTGGCCAATCTGACACTGTGATCGATCTCTACGACGCCCAAATCCGGGGTGCTGAAAGCGAGGTCGCTCTCGACCTCGTGGATGCTTCGTCGTTGCTCTGGCGGCTGCACATGGAAGACCACGATATCGGAGATCGCTGGGCAGCGGTTGCCCAGTGCTGGGACAATCACGCGGATGGTGTGTTGTACCCATTTAACGATTGGCACGCCGCAATGTCCTATCTTGGCGCTGGGCGGACCGACGACGTGGACCGCATTGTTCGGCAATACCTGACCACCAGCGTGACCCGCAATGAAACGGAAGCCTGGGCCAAGGCCACTGGCCTTCCGCTGATCCAAGGTTTCCGGGCATTCTGGGAAGGCCGGTACGACGAAGCGGTCAGTACTCTTCATCGTGCGCGATTCATCGTGAATTCTTTTGGCGGCAGCCATGCTCAACGTGACATCATCGATTGGACATTGACCGAGGCCGCTGTGCGGTCTGGCACCCCCGGACTGGCAGAGTCACTGGGCAACGAACGCATCGCCGTCAAGCCGCATAGCCCGATCAATAGGCGCTTCCTGAGCCGCGCGCAGACGCAATCCGAAGACCCGGTCGCTTCAGAGTGACTCCGGGTTGCACCAAATCATGTCTGGATGGAAGGCGCGCGCTCAAACGCGCGCGTCTTCCGTACGAGAGAACCGGTGATCGACGAGATCGCACGCTTTCGGCCGGACCCACCCGCAGGCCCGCGCCCACATCTAGCTTCAAGGCAATCACTCGCATGATCCCGATCGTTTCGAACCGCTACTGAATCTACTTCGCAGCTACGCCGAGAACCACAAATACCGCTGATTCAGACAATGATTGAGCTGTGGACATTCGCAACTTCGTGTCGAATGGCAGCTAAGTCCGCATAGCCGCTATATCCAGAAGAGTTATAAATTCTCTGCTGAAAGCGTATCCTGCAAAGAGTGACGCATCCTGGAATAGTTATGTTTTTTTAAATCGAAGACCTGAAGTCTTTCACGCGAGCTGAAAAGTGCAACAGGTTCTCTAATCAGACCCACGCAGCCGGGCTGAGCGCCGGCGCAGGGCTTCGAGCGTAAACAGCAGCGCGGCGGAAAGCACCACGAGCAAGGTCGCCACGGCCAGGATTGTCGGGTTGATCTGCTCGCGCAAGCCCGAAAACATCTGTCTGGGGATCGTGCGCTGTTCCGGACCTGCGAGGAACAGCACCAGAACCACTTCGTCAAACGACGTCACGAAAGCGAAAAGTCCGCCAGAAATGACGCCGGGCCGGATCAGCGGGATCACGACATCCCAGAAGACTTTGACCGGAGGCGCGCCAAGGCTGAGGCCCGCAGCAAATAACGTACGGTCAAAGCCGGTCAGTGTGGCGGTCACGGTGATGATGACGAACGGCACACCGAGCGCCGCATGGGCGATGATCAGTCCGGTATAAGTCCCTACCAGATTGAACTGCGTGTAGAAAAAGAACATGCCTGCGGCGATGATGATCAGCGGCACGATCATCGGTGACAATAGAAGCGCCGTGATAATCCGCTTGAACGGCATTGAGGGCGAGGACAGGCCCACTGCAGCCACGGTGCCCAGGACTGTTGAAATCAGGGCTGCTGCGATCCCCACTGCAAAGCTGTTCCAGATTGCCAGCGTCCATTTCTGATCATTCAGGATTTCCTGATACCAGCGCAGCGAATAGGCGTCACTATCCAGCGACAGCATCCCCTGGGTAAAGGTAAAAAACGGCTCTGCATTGAACGAAAGCGGCATGATCACAAGGATCGGCAGCATCAGGAATGCCAACACAAGAAACGCCGTCAGTCGCAGCGCGTAGTGCCCCGTGATATGCCAGATCGAGAAATATTCGGGAAAACGGTTCATGGTCTATCCCAGCTTGATATTTCCCGCTCCAACGAAGCGGTCAAAGAGCCAATAGAGCGCCAGGATCAGCACCAGAAGCAGAGAACCCAGCGCCGCAGCCAGTTCCCAGTTGTTGGATTGCTGCATGTGGAACGCGATGATGTTGGAGATCATCTGCCCGTCCGTCCCCCCAACCAGTGCCGGTGTGATGTAGTAGCCGACCGAAATGATGAAGACCAGCAGCGCCCCTGCCGAGAGACCCGGCAGGCTCATGGGCAGGTAAATTCTGTACCACGCAGCAAGCGGCAGACTGCCCATCGACATGGCCGCACGCATATAGCTCTGATCAATCCCTCGCATGACGGAATAAAGCGGCAGCACCATGAAGGGCAGAAGAATGTGGGTCATGGCAATGATGGTGGAAAACTGGGTGTAGAGCATCTCAAGCGGCGCGTTGGTTATGCCAAGCGCTATCAGCGTCGAGTTCACCACCCCGTTGGTTTGCAACAGCGCAATCCACGCGGTGGTCCGCACCAGCAGCGATGTCCAGAAAGGCAGAAGCACAAAGACCATCAGTATGTTGGCGACCCCGCTTGACGCATGGGCCATGAAGAACGCCAACGGATAACCAAGAAGCACTGTCAGCACAGTGATGATCAACGCCATGAACAGTGTCTTGGTATAGAGCTTTACATAGATCTGCGTGTCACGCCCGGTTATCCCGCCGTCCGGCGTTCTTTCCAGGTCCAGTGATGTGAGATAATAGTTCGCCGTATAAACCTGCCCTGCAGTTTGCAAAGCCCGCCATGTGGCGACCTCCCCCCAGCGCGCGTTTGCCTTCAAAAGCAAGGCCGACCCTTGTGCTGCAATCTCGGCATCTTCAACGCGCCGCAGCTTGCGGGCGGTCGATTTGACCACACTGGACATCCCCGGCAGAGATCGGTTGATTTCGTCTGCGAGTTTACCGGAGGTTCGATCATTCGCCATGCGCTTCATATCGGCGGCGAACTGGGTCAGCACGGCATCGTCCGGCATGCTGTCTCCGGGCCATGTCACAAGGGCTGCCAGGGTATCAGGCACGAGTTCGGCGACGGTTGGGTTGTGGATGCTGCGATAGAGCATCGTCGTGATCGGCGCGACAAAGGCGAAAATTATGAACGCCAGCAGTGGGGTCACAAAGAAAAACGAACGCAGCTTGCGCTTGCGCACTTCGCGCGCCGCATTGCGGGCGTCGGCAGGAGCAAGGCCGGGTTCTGGGCCGGAATTTGGGCCGGAAACTGGGCTGGAAGTGTGAGCTGCGTCTGTCATCGTGGAATCGATCTCCGCCCGCACCCGGTATGAGTGCGGGCGGAGTTCTTCACCTTATTTCAAAAGCCACTCGTTGAATTTCTCACCGAGGCTTTCACCATAGTCGGCCCAGAAGATACCATCGGCCTTAAGGCCTTCTTCCAGATGCGCCGTTGGCAGGTCCTTTTTCACGCTATCGGGCAACAGGGCCTGAGACGACTTCCGGGTCGGACCGTAGGCCACATCCTGCATGCCTGACAAAGGCACTGTCTGGGTGGCAAACTTCACGAATTCCATCGCCTTTTCCTTGTTCGGCGTGCCTTTCATGATTGCCCAGACATCGAGGTCATAGACATGGCTGTCCCACACGATTTCAAAGGGTGCCTTGTCATCCTTGATGGCCGCAAAAATCCGGCCGTTGGCCGACTGCACCATCTGTGCACCGCCATCGTTCAGCAGAACGGGTGCCTGAGACCAGCTGTCATACCAGACGATATCGTCCTTGATGGTACCAAGCTTGGCAAAGGCCTGCGCCTGACCTTCGTCGGTTGCCAGCACTTCGTAGACTTTATCCGGGGCGACGCCGTCGGCGAGCAAGGCCCATTCCATATTTACCTGAGGCCGTTTGCGCAGACCGCGTTTGCCCGGGAACGCCTTGGTGTCGAAGAAATCGGCAATGGTCTTCGGTCCCGCACCATTGTTGGTGTTATGGGCGAAAACGATCGACCAGACGATGTTGCCCACACCGCATTCATTGGCCAGGGCATCCGGAATGAAATCTTCAGCAGCAGGCGTGCCATCATCACCGGGCGCCAGGGCGCTTTGGTCGATGACTTCCAGATAGCCTTCCGAACAGGCGCGTTCCAGGTCGATCACTTCAATGTCGACCACGTCCCACTGGATGTTACCGGCCTCTACCTGGGCCTTCATTTCAGCAACACCGCCACCATAATCCTCAAACAGGACTTTGGTGCCGGATTCAGCAACGTAGGGATCGATCATGTGTTTTTTCTGGGCGGCACCATAAGCCCCCCCGAAAGATGTCACTGTCAGATCCTGGGCCAGCACGGGGCTTGCGGACAGCACCAGTGCGGTTAATAAAGTCAGATGTTTTTTCATCATTCCCTCTTTGTCAGCTCCGGGTTGATTGCCGGGGTCCCGGTTTACCCCGTTTCATCTATCCCGCCGGAAAAGCAATACAGTCTGAAGCCAGCCAGAGGAGCTTGGCGTCAGCACCGTCCGCAAATTCAGGCGCAGATAGATCATTGAGAACCTTGACGATAACGTCTGTACCGTCAGGTAGTTTGAAATAATAACGAATGAAATCACCCACA
Organism: Stappiaceae bacterium; assembly: GCA_039976075.1. GTDB lineage: Bacteria > Pseudomonadota > Alphaproteobacteria > Rhizobiales > Stappiaceae > JBDWFY01. Next base: position 68,658 of record JBDWFY010000007.1, on the reverse strand, counting down.
TAGATCCGGGTTTCAAAGCGAACCGTCATCACATTATCATGTGCATGGCTGGTCGGGTGGATGAACAGTTTTTCAGGGCGGATCGATACCCGGCAAGCCTCGCCCTTGACCAGGCCTTCGGCAACCTGAGCCACCACCGATCCACCGTCCGTCTTGACGTGGGCACGATCCCCCTCCAGCGCGGTTACCTGTCCGGGGATGAAGTTGTTCTCGCCAATAAAGTCCGCGACAAAGGCGTTGGCAGGCCGTTCATAGAGCTCTGCCGGGGGCGCGCATTGCTGGACGATGCCATCATTGAATACCGCGATGCGGCTGGACATCGACAGAGCCTCGGCCTGATCATGGGTCACGTAAATCACCGTAAACCCGAGTTGTTTATGCAGGCGCGTAATTTCATACTGCATCTGCTCGCGCAGGTTCTTGTCCAGCGCCCCCAGCGGCTCATCCATCAGAATGAGAGTCGGCTGAAAAATCATGGCCCGGGCCAGCGCCACCCGTTGCCGCTGCCCGCCGGACAACTGACCAGGGTGGCGTCCGCCAAACTCCAGCAGTTCAACCAGGTTCAGATATTCATCCACACGATCCTTGATCTGTGCCTTGGGCATATTGCGCACAGTCAGGGGATAGGCCAGATTTTCCGCCACGGTCATATGAGGAAACAGCGCGTAATTCTGGAACACCATGCCGATGTTCCGTTTGTAGGGCGCTGTCTTGTTGATCGACTTTCCGGTGATGGCAATGTCACCGGATGTGACGCTTTCAAAGCCTGCCAGCATCATCAAAACAGTGGTTTTACCCGATCCCGACGGACCAAGCAGAGTGATAAACTCCCCTTCGGCCACATCCATGTTAAAGCCTTTGACCACCAGGCTTTTCTGGTCGTAACTCTTTTTTACGCCGTCAAAGCGTAAAAATACATCTGCGCCACTGTCATTCATGCTCGTACCGGCACCCCTAGAATCCAGCTTGAGCTAATCAGATCCACCAACCATTGGCAACAGCGATACTGCGAAGTTTCTGTCGAAGGTCATTCCGAGGCAACCTTTTGAGAGAATTACTATCTTCAGCCTCGCGGCCTTTCTGATTGTGAACCGAGACTTATCGCGCAGTGATCACCTTGAACAGATCAGGCACGGGCGTTAGGAGCCTGACCTGCAACAGGACCAATCCAACGATGATATGCATCAGACGCGCACAACCGGACCATCACCCGGCGATTGTCAAAATCTGGCACACCGGTTGGCAAGAAGCGCACGCCAGCATTGTGCCTGACGGGGTTCTTGCGTTTCGAACGCCACAGTATTTTCAACTCTGGCTTTCAAGCTCAACGGACCAGTTTCATGTCGCCCTGCATCACGATGCAGTGGTGGGTTTCGTTGCAATAAACGGAGCTGAAGTCGTGAAACTGTTCGTCGCGCAGCCGGCGCAGGGAACAGGAACAGCGTCCGCGCTCCTTTCTCATGCCGAGAAGGAGCTCGTCGACAAGGGCATCACCGAAAGCACTCTCTTCTGCACAGCCGGCAACACGCGCGCCCAGAGGTTTTATGAGCGGGAATGCTGGATATTACGCGAAACATTTCCCGATACTCTCTGGCTGCCGGAAGATGCAGCCGGTGAGTATGTTGTCGATACACACCGGTACACGAAGCGTTTAATCTGAACGGCAGATTTGGGCATCGTCAAGGATCAGCGCCTAACCACGTGTGTTAGAGAGACCCCTCACCCGCACACTTGAAACACATAGGGTATGAACGTGAAATCTGGAATTTTGTGAGTGACTGGATTGCGGGACCTAGCAAACATCTGCTTTCTCCAGACGAAGGTCTTTCCTATCCAGCGAAGCTGCGACGCGCGTCTTCCTCAGCATTCTCCTGATATCCCGCAGCAATTGAGAACTGTCGCGTTGTTCGAACAACAATCGACCAGGATGTACTGAACCAGATTTCCAATAGTCTTGAAATCTGCCCTGTAGGTAATCTGGCGCTCTTTGCGGCTTGACGAAACAAGGCCGGCCTTTGAGAGCGCCGACAAGTGGAACGACATTCTTGACGGGCTAGAACCCACCTTATCACTTATCTCGCCTGCCGTGAGTCCGGCATCACCAGCCTTCACCAACAGCTTGACGACGTGCAATCTGGTCGAACCTGACAAGGCAGCAAAAGCCATCAAGGCTTTTTCATCATCCATATTTCAATAATCCTTGAAATGACTTTTCTTGCTTGATATATACTTCAAGAATCATTGAAATGAAAGAACGCTCCTATGACTTTAGGTGAGATGAAAGCACTATTGAATCAGAAGAACCCGGACGCTCCGTTGGTCTTCTCAACCGCTACCGAAACAATTGGAGCTGGTTATCATGTTACCGAATTAAAGGCATGTGATATCACCAGCATCGACTGCGGAGGCAACGTGTCGCGTTGGACAGAGGCTGCTCTTCAACTCCTTGACGGCGCGCACGGAGATTACATGGTCGTGGGCCGGTTTCTGGGCATTTTGAATCACAGCTTCGCAACAATCGAACAACTGGAGGCATCGCAGGCATTTGTTGAATTTGCGCCGAACAATGAAGGCCTGAGAAAATTTCAGCCTTCCTATCAAGAAACCGGTCCGGAAATTGCGCAATTTCGACTGATCGACGCGCGCGCTCAATGCAAGCCATCTCTATCAGGCAGGTGTGGTCCGGCTGAGGTGAAGCATACGCCCTCTGATGAAGCCGGCTGCTGCGGCGGACCCGCTCCAGAAGGTGTTGATGCGTGCTGTGTCAAAGACGCCGACGCAAAGGCAGACGGTCAATCGGGCTGCGGGTGCGGTGATGCCACGCGAAACGCCAAAGCCGTTTCAGAAGAAACCTGCTGCGCTTAGGAACGACAAATGACCCAGTTTCACGGCCTTTCCGCGGTTCGCTGGAGCGCTGCCGTGTATCAGGATCGGTTTGTGAAGGTGGTCTTTCTGGGGATGCGGTGGATTTTCTGAATCCTATCCGGTTGTGGTTTTCAGGTTGGCACTGACACCGCCCTCTGTGCCAATGACAGCCACTTGGATGTTCTTCACAGACTGCGTGCGAGCAACACCAACGCCGAGACAGTCGCCAGCCCAAGCGCCCATGGTCGAATGGCACCACGCTCAAAACGAGCCGCAAGAGGACGGGCGGTCCTGAGGGCAACGGGGACCAATGGTGCAAGTGAAGCTGCAAACGCGAGTTGTGACAGCGTAAGAACTCCCGCGACAGAAAGCGCCGCTATCGAGATCAGGGTTCCCAAACCATAAAAGGCGTTTTGTGTCGCGGCTGATCTGCGCGGTTCGATGTTCGAATAGAGGATCGCCATTGGGGGCGCACCGATGCCGGTGAGTGTTCCCATAATGCCGCCAACACCACCAGCAACAAAGAGAGAAGTGGTGCTAATCGGAAATGTTAGCCCAAGGACCGTCAAGCTGACTGCAAACAACACCACAAGACCCACGATGATTGCCAGGGCATCGGTTCCCACAACAGTCGTAGCGATGTAAGCGGCGATGACTGTACCCAAAATTCGACCCGTAAAGCCGGGTGGCAAGTCTTTCCATTCGACGGCATCTCGGGTGTTGAGAAGTGCGCCTGAGCCAATGAGAAACCCGACAAGAATAATCGTGCCGGGTACCCATTCCGGGGCGACAAGCGCCATCACTGGTGCGGCAAACATCCCGTAGCCTGCGCCCGACAACCGTTGAACAAGCGTGCCAATGAAAACCGTGACCGCACAAATCAACCATGGTCCAAATTCTGGCAACAAATTATCTGGCATTTAGAGACCCGTCTTGAATTCGGTTGATTGTCAACGCTGCATTTGATCATAGGAAGAAGAATGCAGCGGTCATCGCAGCCCCAATGCCGATGATAACGAGGCGAAGGATATCAACTCGCTCAACCCGCCGCACAAATTTCGATGTGAAGTAAGCGCCGCATATGTTTGCCGTCGCCATTGGGACCGCAGCGTCCCATGAGATCAAGTCGGCGGTTATGAATGTTGCGACCGATAGTGTGGATAGGATGGACGACAACAGGTTCTTGAGCCCGTTCATTCCATGAAGATTTCGATATCCCTGAAGCGATAGAGCAGCGAGCATGATGATGCCCAACCCACCGTTGAAGTACCCTCCATAGCTCGTCACGAAAAGAAGTACGACGACCGCCATTGCTGATGAGCGTATTCCGATATCGCTGGTCTCCGAAATTTTCTGCAATCGGGGAGCAACGGCGAACAAGAAGGTCGTTGTGAGCAGAAGCCACGGAATGAGTGCAAGAAAGGCGTCTGGGGACGTTACAACAAGGAGGACCGCGCCCAGTACACCACCGACTGCTGCCAGGGCGATGATGGTTCCCAGCCGTAGCGCGCCTTCGGCCCGTATGTCATGGCGATAAGCCCAAACGCTGGCGATATATCCGGGCACCGCCATTGTCGTCGCAGTAGCATTTGCAACGACTGGAGGAATGCCAAGCCATATCAGGACAGGCAAGGTTACAAATGTCCCACCACCCGCGACGGCGTTCAAAGCTCCGCAGAAAAAACCAGCCGAGATAATTATAAACAACTCCAACAGACTCAATCCTCCGGTGCGCTTTCCAAATGTGTAGCGCTGCGATAAATTGGTCTGAAAATTGGTCCGGTTTATCTATGCAGAAGTCCAAGACATCAACAACCCTTGCCGCGCTCCGTGCGCTTCTTGAGACAGGTGAATTGTCAGTCGGTGACAGATTACCGTCAGAGCGCGCACTTTCGGATCGTTTCTCATGCAGTCGTGAGACTCTGCGACGGGCCTTGTCCACGCTGGAGCAGGAGAACGAGGTGTGGCGTCACGTCGGCCAAGGGACTTTTAAGGGATCAAGGCCCGGTGCCGCACCGTTGAAAGACAATCTTGTTGTTCAAGCCACGTCGGTTCAGGAGTTGGTGCAGGCGCGATATCTCATCGAGCCTGTTGTCGCCTCGGAAGCCGCGAAGCGGGCCACGCCAGCGAACGTTGCTAAGCTCAATGAATGTGTTGCACAGGGTCGCGATGGTCGTGACAGGTTCGTATGTCAGCGGGCCGACGATATCTTTCATCGAACCATCGCAGAGGTGGCAAAGAATCCCATCTTGTTTTCAATCCTGAGCTTTCTGTCGGATGCACGGCGTCGATCGACTTGGCAAGCGCAATGGGATCGAACCTACAGGCACATTGGGATGGAGGAGTTTACAGGGCAGCATAGCGATCAACATCAGCGCATCGTTGACGCCATAGAAGCCCGAGCTCCAAAGGCGGCGGAAACAGAAATGCGTGCGCATCTTTACACCATCAGCCAGGCTCTCCAGATGCCCCCCGGATCACCGCAATTCTCAGACTTCGATTAAAGCAAATGCGGCAGTTCGAAAGCTGCTCAGCGTCAATCAGATTGGCCCCTATCCAGACCTCCGCTGCCAACTGATCGAAGGTCGGCTTTGCTGGATGCCTGAATTTGGGTCAAGAAGCTGGAACGCCACGCCTCCTGGTGTGGCAACACATCTTCTTAATCCCTGGACTTGGTCTTTATTTGATGAGGCCAATCTGCTGGAAAAAGGCGTACTTATCCCAGGTCACCCAGGTTTCGGTCACCTTGCCATCTTCGATCTGCGTAAATTCAACAGAGTCATAGTTGATTGTATTGCCGGTCGGTTTCTCACCAAGGTAGGAGCCGCTATGGACGGCGCTCAGACGCACACGGGTCGACACCATATCGCCTTCGGCAACCTGTAATTTCGATGTGACTTTTACATCTGAAAATGCCGCGTGGAATTTGGCAAGCTCCTCTTTGAATGCTTCAAGAGCGCGGGTTTGAGGCGCACTGTTGCCGCCAACCTGCGAATCCAGATGGTTCACATAATCTGGAGCCATGATTGCTTCCGGCTTGATCTTCGAGCCACTCAGCCACAGTTCGATGGCCTCGTACGCCACCTTTTTGTTGGCCTCCAAGTCAGCATTCTGGGCATGTGCACCAAGGGAAGACACCAGCGCAAACGCCAGGACCACTATTGCCGAAAAAATTTTTAAACGTGCTGTCACAATCCCTGGCCCTTACTTGTTGGAACTGACCAATGAGCGCATCTTCAGAATGCATTCACGCACCCCTGTTGCGACCACAAGATCAAACCCTATCTAATTGTTTTGGTTAGCTAAATTTAGCCGAAATATCGAAACCCGCAAAATAGACTAGGTCATTTCGGTTTTCCCGGCAAGATTGCCAACCAACTATGGCACCCGTTGGCGAATACCGAGGAACCGCCTCTCTGATCTTGTTTGACGCTACAAACCATGTAGAGGACCAATAGAAGCGTGGGTAAAGAAGTAAGCCGTCACCCACAGCTACAGCAAACGACGTTATGTGTGCTGCAGTGATGTCATAGTCAGATCAGGTACTTGCGAAGCAAATCGAAACCGGGATTTTATGCAATGCTGATCACGGTTCCGCCAGACGGGGCCGCCCCCACGGGGAAGCTGAAAAATTGACCGATCTACCCGTCAGTCTCGACGATCCACGCCTTGGCATCCTCGATGGCATCGTCGCCGAATGTGCGCATCTGAATGGGCGTCAGGGGTGCAAAGAAGCGGATGGAATTGATCAGCCATTGATGGTCTGACACCACCGCAATCCGATCAAAGTCACCGATATGTTTCATCCCGAACCAGGTATCGTCGAACATGGCGCTGGCGCTGAAACCCTCAAATTCCGGCCCGCACCAATAAAGCACCCGGGCTTTGCCGTGTTTGGCAAAGACAGCCTCGCAAAGCGGAATCAGCACTTTTTCATAGTCGGAACCGGTGATTTTCCCCTTGGCTTTCACGGCAACAACATTGTCAGGAAAGCCGGTAAGAACCTCAAGTGTGCTTGGAGAAGGGTCAGTCATGATGCTTTATCCTCTGCCTGTGTCCCGCATGATCAGAAAATCCTGGCCGGTTCGTGTGGCCGGGTGTGCCGGAAGGTCCGTCAGCATAAATGTCGAGCCCGGGTGCAGTCTACTGGCGACGTCGCTGTAAACCTCCGGTGGAATGACCAGTTGAAACGTCGCGGCGAGCTCTTTCTGCTGATCGGCGCTTGGGGTTTGGTTGCTGCCAAGGCCGATGGCGATCCAGTCAAATTTACTTCGGTTGTCATTAAACCCCTGAAGCACATAGACGTGGGCGCCCAACGGCCACCTGGAACGTTTGACACCAATGGGCGCATTCAACACGATCTCACCGTCCTGAATGCCATAGAGCTGCCTGTCGGCTCCGCTGACCAGCAGGCTGAAAGCACCATGTTTGCCTTGACTGTCCTGCGGGAGAGACTTGGATTTCACATTGCCGACAAACGTCTCGATCTGCTTGAGATCATTGTTCGACAGGACAATGCCTGCATGCTGCATCTGCCCGATGCCCGTCTTGGCGCTGGTGACGATCACTGGAGTTCCGTTATGCGTGATCTGGAACAGCGCATCGGCGAACGGTCTGGGAAGATGCACGCAACCATGGGAACTTGGATATCCGGGCAATCCACCCGCATGCAGCGCCGCACCGCCGAAGAAGAACTGGCTGTCCGGCATCGCCGCATTATGGTATTTGTGCGAGCGGTGCAGCTTTTCTTTCCTGAGAACCGTGAAAACACCTTCCGGTGTCTCAAAACCCTGTTTTCCGCTGGAAACCGTTGAAACACCAACGCGAATGCCGTTGCGATAAACATAGGCCAGTTGATCGCTGAGCGACACAATCACCACCACAGGACCATCTGGTGCGCGTTCGGGAAACCACGTCCATTCGCCGGGCCTGAGATCCGTGACCGGTTTTGCGACGGCGGCCTGGGCCCACGCCATTTTCGGTGCGATCAGGGGGAGTAACGAGCCGCACAGTATATTGCGCCTGGATATCATGGCGTTGACGCCTTCCATTCAACAAGAGGATCGAGTGTACATAAAATTCAGAGCATCTGGCGCAGACGTGGAAACCGGCGCAGCGGTTCACCCTCTGCCACAAGACAGGTATCTGGGTATTCCATTCAGCGATTGCAAAGAAGATTCTTTCCCTCGCATTCAAGAGTGATTGGCCGTTGCCGGTTAACATTCCCTTGACGAACAACGAAAACGTCACTTCGGCAAATCAAAAACACCTGATTGTGCGAGCCGAAGCGCCTCACCTTTTGGGGAGCGGGCAATGCCACCCCCCTGCCCCATCGCCCGCACCAGCTCCGTTTCTCCATCGCTGAGTTGCTCAAATCCATTTATGGTTTGGAGCATCCTTGTCGTCGTCTCACACCAAAGCCGATGGGAGGACGTCGGTTACCAGGCAATGTGGGATTTGGTCCCCAGATCGCCTGATATGTGTCCAAAGCACGGTCCTGCCGCTGGAAAACGCAGAATGCCAGGATCACGATTGCCCACCAGATCAATAGAACAACCCACATCCAGACGAGCGCATTCGCCAGCCAAAGGCCAAGGCCGAGCGCAACGATCGACATCATCCAGGAGACATATCCTGCAGTTTTGTGGACATGTTCAAAGATCTGTCGGCGCACTGTCATGTCATAGTGGTCCCCCGCCGAGGCAGGACCGCCACCGTTATCCGGCGGTCCCCCCTTGGTGCCGCGAAGAAGACCGCCGGCAACTTGGACGATCAGGAGCGACAAGACGATCCATCCAAAGACCGCATGAACCGAACGATCGTGAAGCGAGGGGGCCGCAAGGATCAATCCGACGGCGACAACCGACAATCCGAAAGCCGACCACTGGCAAACGCGATGAGCATGCCACCAGGCGGGATTGTCGAGCCTATTGGGCCAATCCTGACCGGGCACTACCTTGAAAAACCGCGCGATCAAAATGCCCAGAGGCACAAGGATTCCCCAAGCCAACACCATCAGTCGCCCGTGCCAGCTGACCAACACACCAACATCATGCAATCGGTCAGGAGCAATCGGCGATAGAAGCCACTCGATCATCGGCAGATACGTCGTTGGATTGCGCGCTTTCTGCCATACATTTCACTGGCTCCCGCCAACCACCGGGTTTGCAGAGATGGTTTTCGTGACCTCTTCTTCGAGGCTCGCGAGAATACGCTTTTCGTAAAGTACGAATTTATCGTCGGTCACTGACCGTGGATGGGGCAGATCAATCTCGAAAATTTCCTTGATCCGCGATGGCCTCGCCGAAAAAAGCGCAACACGATCCGATAGTAATATCGCTTCTTCCACAGAGTGGGTCACAAACAGCGTTGTTTTGTGGGTGCTTTGGTGAATGCGGGTCAGATCATTGATCATTCGGCCGCGTGTCTGAGCGTCCAGCGCCCCGAAGGGTTCGTCCATCAGCAGGATTTCCGGGTCATAGGCCAACGCTCGGGCAATGGCGACACGTTGCTTCATGCCTCCAGACAGAGATTCGGGATAAGCATTTTCAAACCCCTGGAGTCCCATCATTGAGATCAACTCCGCCACACGGCGGTCCTGTTCGGCTTTCGAAGCGCCGGCAATCCGCAGGCCATAAGCGATATTCTTGGAAACCACCTGCCAGGGAAACAAAAGATACTCCTGAAAGACAATGCCCCGATTGGCGCCTGGCCCTTCAATGGGCGCACCATTCAGAGTGAGCGACCCGGCAGTTGGCTTTTCAAACCCGCCCACCATGAAAAGAAAGGTTGATTTCCCGCAGCCGGAGGGGCCGAGCAGCGAGACCAACTCTCCCTCCCGGACATCAAGGCTGATATCCTCGATGGCCAAAACCTCGTTCGGTGCATCGGGGTTAAAACGCTTCTCGACTTGATCGGCAGAGATCTTGGTCCGGCCCATTCTCATACGTCCTTTGAGGTTGAGACACCCCATTTCACGACTGTGCGCCGTTCGATAAATCCGAAAAGAACGCGTTCCAGCGTGACACCGATCAAGCCGACAACAATCAGACCGGCAAACATCGCCTCGGAATCCAGGAAGGTGCGCGCATCGAAGATCATGAACCCGACACCGTATGCGGTTGAGGCAAATATCTCTCCTGCAATGACGGCCCGCCAGGCCCGTCCCAATGCCAGTTTGTGGCCCGCGATCAGGTAAGGCATCGTCGCTCCCAACAGCACTGTCGTCAGAATTTGCCAGCGTGAAGCTCCGGCCGTTTGAGCGGCCCAGATCATACGTTGGGGGACGCTTTGCACACCCGCTGCTGCGGTGTAGATGATAGGAAAGCACGATCCGGTAACAACCACTACGATCACCGTGTTTATGCCAAGCCCCATCCACAGGATGATGACGGGTACGAATGCGATATTCGGGATCACCATGAACATCGAAATGATCGGGTTGAGCCAGGCGTATATGGCGCGGTTCATCCCCATGATGAGACCAATGGCCGACGAGACCAGCGCTGCAAGAAAGAAACCGACAAGCAGCGCCAACAGAGTAGTGCCGATATGGCGAAGCAACAGGAAGTCGGGCGTTGCGCCTTTGCCCGGCCCCATCATTTCAAAAAGCCGCACAAGCACATTGGAGGGCGCGGGCATTAACAGTGCGTTGACACCGCTCAGACGTACCGCCACTTCCCAGATCACACCAAACAGCAGTATTGATGCAACTGGCGTCCATTTGTTGCCCCGAAGCAAGGCAACGACGGGACTTTCCGTTTCCAATGGAGACTTTATCATGTCGTTTCCACAGCCTTCGGCGCCGGTGTCGCGCTTGCGCTGTGCTTGGTGGCGACAGCCTCTCGTCCCCCATATCGATCAATGAGGACCTGCTGGTCGGCTTTGGCCGCACGGTCTGTTGCCTCGGGATCGAGTATGCCATGCAGCTGCGCCTCGAACTCGCGCAGGATACCGGAAAAACCGGGCTTGTTGGCAAGATTGGACAGCTCTTCCGGATCATCTTCCAGATCGTAGAGTTCCGGCTGATAGCCGACATAGTGGATGTATTTATAGCGTCCTCGCCGGATCATATACTCCGCTGAAATGGCTGCCGTTGCGTGGTACTCGCTAAAGATCGGGCGGGACTGATCGTCTGGCAGGTTTGCAATCTCGATCAGGGAACGACCGGGGCGGTCCTCTGCGGGTTCGAGCCCGGCATTATCCAGCACGGTGGGGAAGACATCGATCAGTTGAACCGGCGTGCGCCGCATCACCCCTTTGGGGATGCCCGGTCCTGACATGATCATCGGCACTTGTACGGACTCATTATACATCGTCGACTTGCCCCAGAGACCGCGCGCGCCAAGGCTTTCTCCGTGGTCAGACAGGAATAGAACGCGGGTGTTCTCGGCAAGTCCGGTCTGCTCAAGGACGTTGAGGAGCTGCCCGACGCAATCGTCGATGAAACTCACGAGCGCGTAATACGAGGCGATCGCAACCCGTCGATGATCGTCAGACGTGAAATATTTGTCCCACAGGTAACTGCTTTCAAACGTGCGCCACCATTCGGTTTGGGCGGTGCCGTCATCGGACCGTCTTTTGGGAAGCGGCATGTCGGCGGGGTTGTAAAGATCAAAAAACTTTTGGGGGGCCACAAGCGGATAATGGGGGCAGATGAAGGAGACGAACGTCGTCCATGGGCGGTCTGAGGAAGCTGCCGCACGGGTCTTCAGCCAGTCTTTTGCGGTGTCGCGAATGTTACAGTCATACCTGGTGTATTCGGTTTCGCCTGCGCCGAGGTTTTCAGCCATATCCCGGCATTGCGGACGGGGCGATGGCGGATCGCGGACAAGCCCCTGTGTGTCGCCGCCTTCATGAATATGCATTGGTAGAATCTGACGATCAAATCCGGTCGACGCACGATCGTCCACATAGTGCAGCTTTCCGATGGACGTTGTTTCCACACCCGCCGCCTGAAGCCTGTGTCCCCAGCTATCGACCCGACCGTCATAGGCGATGCAATTGTCCCAATAGCCGGTCTGATGAGTATATTGGCCCGTGGCAAACGCTGCCCGGGCGGGTACGCATATGGGAGAATTGGTATAAGCGCTCTGGAACTGTGTGCCGCGCCGAGCCAGCCGGTCGAGGTTTGGTGTTTTTGCAATCGGGTGGCCGTAGCAGCCAAGCGCATTGCCGCTGTGCTCATCATCCATGATGATCAACAGATTCGGATTATCCATCGCGGGCTTTCCAGTAGGTAGGGTGAGAAAAAGGGCGGCCCGGCCAATGCCGGACCGCACATATACTCAGTTGCCTGTGCCGACCATTTCCAATGCCTTCGCGTGAACGTCCGGCACCAGCGCTGCCTTGAAATCCGGCATATCCCCGGACAGTTTGCCCGCTGCGGAGAGGCTTTCAAATACGCCCTCAAAGACTCGGACCTTCCGCTCCGGATCAAACGAGGGTGTGTAGTCGAAGTCGGCGAGTCCCATCTTCAGGATATCGGCTGTCAGGTCACGTCCGCGCTTTTGCATGCCGGTTTCCAGAAGCGCCGCAGCCCTGTCCGGATCCTCGGAAAATATGCGCTGGGCCTCAATCGTGGCTGCGATGAATTTGGCGACGAGTTCCGGATTCTCTTCGGCGAATGCGCGGTTGGAAACCCAGCTTGCCTGCCCCTCATTGGCACCGGAAAAGTTCATCATGATCCGCCCGAAGCCCTTGGCGACAGCAATTGACGTCGTGGGTGCAAACCAGATACCTGCATCCACCGAACCGGCTTCAATCGCGGCCAGAATAGCGCCCGGTGAAGTATTCAGGATCTCGAAATCACTGAGCGAACATCCATTTTTGGCGCACCAGTCATTCAGGGCCCGATACGATCCGGATCCTACCTTGGTTGCAATGCGCTTTCCCTTTAGATCCTCGATCGTTTGGATCGGCGAGTCCTTGGGCACGATGACTTGCGCATAACCGCCGTCGGTCGACACCGCAGTGCCGATCACTGAAACCAGATCGGTTTTGCTCAGAAGAGACGTCAACGGCGTTTCGCCAACGCTTCCCACATCAACGGACCCGCCGATCAGGGCTTCGGTCACCTCGACGCCGGTTTTCATTGGAACGACTTCCAACTCAAGTCCGTATTTCTCGGCAATTCCGCTTTCGATCAGCACGATATCCCAGTTTGATGAACGCGAGCTCATGCGGATCGGTTCCGCCCAGACCGCCATAGCTGACGTTGCTGTGAACGCAAGCGATAGTCCGACCGTAAGTGCGGTGCGCTTCCAATGTAACATTCCTAGTCCTCCCGGTAGCTTTATTTATGATTTGATTTGCTAGACGTCACTGCCTCCGGTGCGCTTGCGGCTGATCGCATAAAGGCTGGCGCGCAGTATGTGTTCCTTCATCGCACGGACCGCGGCGACTGAATCCTGACGGCAAATCGCGTTCAGGATTTCCGCATGTTCCGATTGGGATTGGCGTCGCTCGTCCGGCTGTGAGAACCGCGCACGCTGATAGGGCGCGGTTTGAATGCGCACAATACGCGTCGCGGCCACCAGGCTGACGTTGCCGGAAAGTTCACCAATCTTGTCATGAAACTTGCGATTTGCAGATGAGTACGGTTCCGAGCCGGCAGCCTCGACTGCCGCCTCACAATTCTCGAACAATTCCTGTAAATCGACCATCTCCGAAAGCGATGCCCGCATTGCGGCCTTGCCTGCCGCCAACGCCTCCAATTCAGCGGCCGCTTCAAATGCCTGACCAATGAGTTCAGGATCTGAGGGCACGACGACCGCACCACGCCTTGGTTTGATTTCGACGAGCCCGGCCGTGGCAAGCTGGCGAAGCGCCTCGCGTACAGGTGTCCTGGAAACCTTAAACCTGTCTGCGAGGTCCTGTTCGTCCAGCCGATGATTGATCTTGATCTCGCCGGAAAATATTTCATCGGCAAGTACGCGGCGAATAGAGTCAGCGAGAGTCGCCTTGTCTTCTGCAGACCCCTCTAAAGGCTCATTTTGTATTTTATAAACTGTCATAATGCTAAAATTGCACACAATAAAAGCTAATGTCAAAATATTTGTATACAAAATAGCACACTTGGTCGTTCCCGGCATACACTCACGAAAATGGACTGCGTGAACGCCGCTTCGGTGGCCAGCGCACGATCATTGTTATTGCCGGGGTATTTCAATGGGTGATTGGCCACTGCGCATTTCAGCGCGCTGATCCGTCTGCCAATATCATCAGATCATCGGTCGGCTGCTTGCAAACCCTCACCTCCAGTGGTGAGGCAAGACGCCCAGTGACTAAATTCGGGGAAGCCAAAGCAAGTGATCCGGCGGCTATCCGTGTCGGTTGATGTTTCGCAGATGCGCAAGGGATCACCCCCCTGGCCTGGCATCACTCCAGGGAAACAGGCGGGGCGATGGGTTTTCAAGAAATTCCATGCAGCGGGAGCGCGTTATATCTGCCCCACCGGATGAGACCAGGCCGGAAATTATCGGATTGATGGACTTCTCTGCTACCTCGGCCTGCACGCCTCGGTCATCTTCGTTTGAGTAACACCCATCTATGTTTTTCATGGCTGTCTCGACCAGGATGTCTATCGCATCCTCTCTGATGGTCACTGACTGTCTGTCGATTTCACGAAGCACGGCATATCGCAGTCTCTGCGCACGCATCATTTCCGAAACCAAAGTCAACTCAGAGCCCTCCCATTCCTTCCGCCATTTCCGTAAACCTTGTTATCTGCGCCTCTCCTCCCTGCCAGCGGAGCCAATGGCGGCGTGCGGCAGCTTAACTGCAAAACAATTTGCTGGACAAACAATTTGGACAAACAAACGAAAAATAGCATTATGAAGGCAGCTCACGGGCCCGCAGATGATCCGGTTCCGCCCAATTCGAGGGTGAGAGGCAGTCCCGACCGGAACCGGTTGCCTATCCCACCACCATCCTTGCCTGCCGACCAACCGATATCACCATGGGCAACGTTTGCGGGGAGCTTGAAGCGCCACGACCCCGGTCAAGACTGCAAACGGTGGCGGTGGTACCGGATAAATTTTGCGTCTTCCATCGGAATAGGCGTTGGTCGTTCGTTGTAAATCACCTATGTTCACGAAAATTATCAAGACCAGGGATTGTAATGGACCGCCTTAAAACCAAGCTCAGCGACCGCGTCGAGCGCAACACCAAGAAACGTGAAGAAAAGCGCCGACAATTAGCTGTGAGCACGGCCAATGCCCTGTGTACCTTGGGATATGCGAATACCAGCTTGCGCGATATCGCAGAATTATCCGGTAACGCGCTTGGAACGCTGCATTACTACTTCGAAGACCGCGTGGATCTGATCACCTACAGCGTTCGGTATCACAAGAGAACGTTTTTGGACGAGCTGACAGCAGCCGCCGTCGGGGAAGGAACGCTGCCAAACGTCATCGAGAAGCTCAGTATCGGATTGGCTCATGGTGTCACCTACAATGCAGAGACCCACAAGCTTTGGTTCGACATTCGAAATCAGGCGATGTTCGATGCTACCTTTGAGCCCGCGATCACTGAAATCGAAGGCGAAATAATCAGTATTTTTTCGCAAATCGAGCAGCGCTTTCTCGGTGACCGGCGCGACGCGGCGCTGGATTACACGGCCGTGGACGGTTTGTTTCGCTACATAATGCAGAGCAATTTACCGGAGCATCGCGATTTTGACGCGAACGTTCAATTGTTCAAAAAAATGCTGGAATACCTCTGGCAAGAGTGAATTTCTTCTAAGTTACAGACGTTTATAATTCGAATGATCGAGCCGGAATCCGGCTCGATCGATCAGCGATATTTTTTAGATACAAAAGTCTTGGACATCTGACCAAAAAATAGCGAGACTACCTTCCATTGTCTCCTGCGCGAGACGTCGCACAAGTGGAGGAAAGTACGATGCCAGCACCCATGCCAATCGGGGAAGAAGCTCTCAAGCATACAAAACCTGTCATTCGTGACGCCCGTCCTGGCGTGGTTTCAAAGCGTGCCTTGTGTCAAACCTGCGACATGCAATGTTCAGTGGTTACGGAGTCCGTGGATGGACAGGTGGTCCGCGTTCGCTCATCGGATAATCCGATTTTCAGAGATCACATCTGCATGAAGGCGATCATCTCTCCAAAAGGGTTTGTGCATCCCGACCGTGTTTTGCATCCGATGAAGCGTGTGGGAGAACGCGGTTCGAACAAATGGGAACGCGTAAGCTGGGAAGAAGCGATGGCCGACATCGGCGCCCGGTTAAACGATATCGTCGAGGAACATGGCGCAGAATCCTGGGCGGTGTCCACAAGCCAGTGGAATACCGGAACGGACCATGGTCTGGGACGGCGTGTGATGAACCATGTCGGCTCTCCGAACTGGATTTCAGGCGTGGCGCTGTGTGCAGGAAATACCGCCGCAGTGAACCGACTGACCTATGGCTGGTTTCCTTTGGGCGATTTCCACAGCACAAAATGCATAGTTCTGTTCGGGCACAACCCGCGCCGCCACAGCTGGACAATGATCTACAACTATATCCGCCTTGCCCAGGCGCGGGGTGCGAAACTGATTGTTCTGGACCCCCGGGAAAGCAGCAGCGCAATGCGCGCCGATATTCACCTGCCCCTGAAAGCCGGCAGCGACGCCGCCATGATGTTCGGCTGGCTCAAGGTCATCATGGATGAAGGCCTGTATGACAAGAAATTCGTCAAGGAGTGGTGCATCGGGTTTGAAGAATTACGCGAGCGGGTAAACGAATTTCCGCTGGAGCGCGTTGCCAAGTTGACTGGCTGCGACCCGGAGATGATCGCCAAGGCCGCGCGGATGTATGCTACGGAAGGGCCGTCGATCATTCCGTGGACACCGATTACCGACATGCAGCGAAACTCCACCTCCGGAATTCGCTTGCAAAGTATCCTGCGGGCCATCTGCGGATATATCGACGTGCGCGGTGGCGATACATTCCAGGGTCTGGTCTCCGGTATCGTCAATGACTCGCAGGTCGAAATGCACGAAGTGCTGCCTCAAGAGCAGAAAATGAAACAACTCGGCAGCGAAGACCATCCGGCCTACACCTACCGTGGCCAGGAAGCTCTGCGAGAGCCGATGAAACGGGTCTGGGGCCACGAATATATCAACCAGGTGGTGGGGTGCTACATGGCCAATCCACCATCGGTCTTCAAGGCTATGGCCGGCGAAGGCCCCTACCCCGTGAAGGCATTCTTTGCCCTGGGAAACAACCCTTTGATGAGCTACTCCAATATGAACCGCATCCTGAAAGGTTTGATGAAGCAAGAGCTTATCGTGGTTCAGGAACATTTCATGACACCGACGGCGCAGCTCGCGGACTATGTGCTGCCGGGAGATACATGGCACGAAAGACCCTGGTTGTCGGACTTGTTCGAATGGATCGGTTTCGTGCGCCCCTCTGAACAAAGCATGGAACCGATGGGGGAAGCCAAGAGCACCTGGGAATTCTGGAAGCTGCTGGCCAACGCGATCGGCAAACCGGAAATCATTCCCTGGAACAATATCTATGAGTTTTATGACTATCGCCTGAAGGGCATCGGCAAGACTTTCCAGGAGTTCTGCGACACGACCGATGTGCATTTCGAGCCGATCAAGTACCGTAAGTACGAGAAGACCGGATTTGCGACACCTTCCGGCAAGGTCGAGCTGAAATCATCCATTCTGGAAGATCTGGGCTTCGATGGTCTTCCTTACTTCCGCGAGGATCCGCCGATGCCAAAGGAGTATCCCTTGAAGATGTTCACCGGCGTTCGGGAAGACCCCTACTTCCAGACCGGCGGCAGGCATATCCCGGAAATGCGCGCACGCAGCCCGGAGCCCCGCGCGTTCCTGAGCACGAAAACTGCCAATGACTGGAACGTGGAAACCGATGAGTGGGTGGATGTGAGCAATGAGCTGGGCGCCGTGCGCGTTCAGATCGAAATCCATGCCTCGATGCCGGACGATCTGCTGCGCATTCCCCATGGCTGGTGGAAACCGGAGATGGAGCGGGGTGCGGGCAAATTATCCGGTGCGCTGATGTATTCCGATGCGCAGCTCTGCAGGGATGATCCTGAATATCTCGATTCAGAACAGGGCATCCCGCACCTCAAAGGAATTCCCTGCCGTATCAACAAGCTGAACACCCAAAGTGACGAAGAAAGGCTTGATCCTCATGCTGTTCCGGTTACTTAATATTTTTCGGGCCGGTGTCATCGGCAAGATCATGATCATGCTGGCAGATGCCGGTGCCCGAAATCGGACGATATTCGAACGCATTGCGCGCTTTATTGTCGGCCGGGTTTTCACAGTTCCCAAACAGGACGACTTCATGGCCGATGCCTATGTCGACAATGACGAGGGCTTCGACCTGGAAGAACTCAGGCGCTATCAGAGCGGCAAATAGCAACGTCCGGAATTCCAATACCTCCAAGTCCTGTTTTTTAAGTGTCGCCGGGAAGCATCACGCCTCCCGGCGATTTTTCTTTGCCAAACTCATGCAACCCCATTGCCTTACAGATATCCGGGAACATCCTGGTTGCTCGTGAAGGCTGAGACACAGGTGAAATTGCCGGTCAGACATTTCAAATACCCGGCCAAATACAAATTCGTTATCATGGTCGTTAGCGCCACACAGTTGGAAGTTTTCAGCTGCTTTTATCCAGCGCCGCGAGATCGGTAAGACCGTAAACCACGGTCCGGTTCAACAAGTGAGAGTGAGATGTTCAAAACGTCACTGCAAACCATCACCTGGGGCGATCCTCAACACGATCGGTTTTCGGATATTTTTGCGCTGGCAAAGGCCAGCGGTTTTGACGGTCTTGAAATTGGTTTTCGTCGTCTGCGCGAAATCAGCGTGACAGAAATCCGGACGTTGCTGGATCAGCACCACATGGTCATCAACGCCAGCCATATCGGCGGTAATCTGGGCGATCTTGGCCAGGCGGAGAACGAACGCGCCGACTTTGATGCAGCACTGCACTATTTAGGCGATCTCGGCGTTCCCTACCTGCTGTATTCGGGGTTGAATGAACCGAATGATGACGCCCTGGAAGCAGCAATTGAGCAACTTAACGGCTTTGCAGAGCGGTGTGGCGAGCATGGGGTGATGCTGCTGTTTCACAATCACGACTGGGAGTTCCACAACAATCAACGCATCTGGAAACGGCTTCTTGAAATGCGGTCAACGTCACTTGGCTATGCGCTGGACCTGGGCTGGGCGGTCAAGGCCGGGCAGGATTTGTCGACCCTGCTCGACGAGCTGGGGGACAGCGCAAAAATTCTGCATTTCAAGGACTTCATCTCAGCAGAAGCCGGGCAGAATACATCTCATCTGGGCGAAGGCATCATTGATTTCTCTCCTGCTTGGCGATGGCTCGATGGTCGGCGTGGCTCCGACATCTGGCTCACGGCGGAGCAGGACAATGCCGAAGATGCCGACATCGCCTGCGGCATCAATGGCGCTTATCTTGCAAAGCACAATGAAAAACTGGGGCGGACGTGATGTTGAATGTGGCGATTATCGGCTGCGGTGATATGGGCAACAAACACGCAACCGCCTGGACCGCTCGACCGGATGCGTCGGTTGTCGCCGTCTGCGATGTGAATGCGGAACGCGGTCGACAGCTGGCGGAAAAATTGCAAGCTCAATTCTATGGCGACTGGCGGGAAGCGATCGCTGACCCGCAGCTCGATGTCGTCAGCATCTGCACGCCGGCCTGCACCCATCACGACATCGCCGTTGCCGCAGCCGGGCTGGGCAATCATGTGCTGTGCGAAAAATCCATGGCGCTGAACCTGCCGGACGCCGAAGCCATGATTGCCGCTGCAGACGCCCAAAACGTACACCTGCAAATCAGCCATCAATATCGAGGGCTGTCGCGCTACAAAATCATGAAGAAACTGGTTGATGAGGGCACTTTGGGATCACCGGTTTTCATCCGATTTATGGAGATGCGCGAAGTGCGGCCCAAACTGGCAATGCATCGCAAGAGCCAAAACGGTGGGCCCGTGCACGACATGTCAGGGCATCTGTTTGATCTTGCCCGGTTTTTTATCGACAGGGAGCCCGAAAGTGTCACTGCAACGGGAACCGTTTTCGGCAAAGGCAAATCGCGGCTGGCGGAGGTTGAGGATTTCGGTATAGACGTGGCCGAAATCCAGGTGCGTTTCGCAGGCGGACATTGCCTGTCTATTGGTATCAACTGGGGTCTGCCGGAAGGAACACCAAGCTATTCTCACGAAGCGATCTATGGACCCAACGGTGTTGCCCATACCCAGGATAGCGAAAACGCAGATCTCAATCTGGGTGAAATTTCAGCGACGACCAACGTCATTGTAAAAAACGCGCAGGGCACCACGACCTTCAAATGCGAGGCTGATTTTGATGGCCCTGAAATCTGCATCGATGAATTCATGGCCCGCATTGCAAGCGATACCCCTTCCCTACGCAACGGCAAAGCCGGCTACGACGCCCTTAAACTCATCATGGCCACTCTGGAGTCGATTGAATCCGGGCGAACCGTCCATCTGAGTTGACAGACTGCATCAAACGCCCTCGAGACATTATCAAACCCGGTCAAACGGCCCGCAGGGTAATTGACGTTTGAAGGTCGGCGGAGGTACGGGATCTGAGTGTGCGCCTCCTACGACCCCTCCTGCCTGAGCACACCCTGTTCCTCACAACAAAATAAGCCCCGAAATCCGACCATACACTGCCTTTTTTCGCAATCTGCGCGGAGCAAAAAGGCTTGATCTATTGACAATACAAAAATTTTAGGAAACTTTACTAAAACTTCTTCACTACCCGTAATTTTATGATTGTTTCCTAGTCTTGGAGGCCCACTTGGCTGAAATTCGGCTTACCGGCGTGGATAAGCGCTATGGCGATTTTGTCGCGCTGACCGGATTGGATCTTCACATCGAAGATGGCGAATTTTGTGTTTTCGTGGGCCCGTCCGGTTGCGGAAAATCGACGCTTCTGAGAACCATTGCCGGACTTGAGGATTTGACATCCGGCCAAATAAGAATTGGCGATAAAGATGTAAGCGATGCCCACCCCGGCGACCGTGGCATTGCAATGGTGTTCCAGAATTACGCCCTTTACCCACACATGACCGCCCGGCAAAATATGGGTTATTCTCTTAAACTGGCCGGGAAAAGCCGTGCTCAAATAGAGCAAAGCGTCCTAACCGCGGCCGGTGTCCTTGGTCTTCAGTCCCTGCTTGATCGCAAGCCCTCCGAACTGTCCGGCGGACAGCGTCAGAGGGTGGCGATCGGCCGTGCAATCGTTCGAGATCCCGCAGCATTCCTGTTTGATGAGCCGCTAAGCAATCTTGATGCGGAACTCAGGGCGCGCATGCGGCTGGAAATCGCCGAACTGCATCAAAAACTGGGGGCTACAATGATTTACGTGACGCACGATCAGGTTGAAGCGATGACGCTGGCGACCAAGATTGTCGTTCTGCGTGATGGGAAAATTGAGCAGATCGGTGCGCCGCTTGCTTTGTATGATGAGCCCGCAAATCTGTTCGTCGCCCGCTTTATCGGCTCCCCCAGCATGAACTTCATTCCCGCGAGATTACAGCACGATGAAGGCGGAGCCTTCGCTGTGCCGGACCTCTTCACGCAAGTCAGAATTCCCCTTGAATCCCCCGAGGGGATTGACGCAGGAACGCCCCTGTTCATCGGCATTCGACCGGAACACATTCAATGGACGGAAAACGGCCCAGCTTCAATCAAACTTCGGGCCGTCGAAAGTCTCGGCGATATCAGTTTTGGCTATGCCACGCTCTCGTCCGGTGAAGCATTCTGCATCAATTTGCACGACGAACGGCGGTTTTCGGCCGGCGACGAAATCTCTTTCGACCTCTCTACGAAAAAGGCGTTCATCTTCGATGCGCGAAGTGAAAAGCGTCTTCAATAAAAACGATCACAAGCAACAGGAGGAAATTGCAATGTTACGAAAAAACCTGAAGGTCACCCTGCTCGCTGCAACCGCTGCGGTGTTTGGCATGAACAGCGCATCCGCAGAGACGCTCCGTGTCTATTTTAATGCAGGACATGCGTACGAAACCTATCTTGAAGTTATTGAACAATTCGAAGCCGACAATCCCGGCTGGGACGTTGCCTTTGAAAAATTTCAGTGGCCGGATATGCGGACGAAGATTGTTGCTGATTTCGCCGCCAGCAATCCACCGGACCTGCTGGCTGAACCAGGCGGATGGGTGCCGGAATTCGCACAAAAATCGCTCATTATGCCGCTCACCAAATATATCGATGCGGATGGGAAGGACATGGGGTTCCCATCAGACTGGCAAGATGGATCAGTAACCCGGAATACGATCAACGGCGAAGTCTACGGCGTTCAAATCCATCAGACCTGCGCCACGCTGGTCTATAACAAGGATCTCTTGTCTGAAGCCGGTTATGACGCACCACCAACAACCTGGGAAGAGTTCCGCGACGTTGCCAAGAAGACGTCCAAACCCGGCGTATTCGGATTCGCTCCAAACCCATCCTTTGGATACATTTTCCCATTCATCTATCAAAATGGCGGGGACTGGTATGATGCTGAAACCAAACAGATGACTTTTGGTTCGCCAGAAACGCAGGAGGCCGTGCAGTTTCTGGGTGACATGATTCACAAGGACAAATCTGCGCCACCACCCGTCGCCGGGTCGGATTATGAAGGACCTCAGCGCCTGTTCACTGCCGGTCGGGCAGCTATGATCATCACCGGACCATGGGATGTGAATGCGATAAGAACCGGCAACCCCGATCTGAACTGGGGCGTTGCACCCTCCATCACGGGCGAAAAACAGGCAACGATCGCCGGTGGCGTCAGTCTCATGATCCCCAAAGATGCAAAACATCCTGACATGGCCTGGGAGCTGATAAAACGTCTCACCGCCGTCGATGTGGAGGTGGCGTCTGCGTTGCAGTACGGCATGACGATGCCGCGCAAATCATGGCTCGCAAATCCGCAAATCGGCGCAGATCCGATCCTTTCGGGATTTGGTGAATGCCTTGCCTATGCCAAAGGCGTCAATGACGAAATATCTCATGCCGGTCTCTATTCCAGCGCGGTAGAAGAGACGTTTAAAGGGGCGATCGATGAAGTTCTTTATTCCGGCGCCTCAGCTGCAGATTTGCTGCCGGATGCGGAAAAGGAAGCCAACAGGCTGCTAACCCGCTAAATCTGTTGCTCTATTGGCCCGCCCAGCGGGTGGGCCAACCCTTCCTATTGAGTTTTGCGAGAAAACGATAAATGACATACAGGACCCGGCGCACGCTAACTGCATATGCATTGCTGGCACCGGCAATCCTATATTTTTCGGTTTATTTTGCCGGTCCGATCCTGATCGAATTTTGGGCGAGTCTGCGAAGCGGACAACCGATGATCGGGCAATCCGAATTTGCCGGTCTCGATAATTATGCTGAAATCCTTCGCGATCGCCTGGCCCACAAATCCATGGTCGCAACGCTTGTCTATGCTATCGGGTCGACGGTGATAACTCTGGTATTCGCGTTGGGACTTTCGGCAATATTGTCCGGGCCGGTTCGTGCCAAGAATACAATTCGCGCAATCATCTTTTTCCCCTACATCGTATCGTTCGTCATCGGTGCCTTGATGTGGAAAAGCATCCTGGACCCCTACTCCGGCCTGTTGAACAGCGGTCTTCTCTATTTGGGGCTTGAACCGCAAAACTGGCTCGCAGATCCAAGCCGTGCGCTCTACGTTCTGATCGGTGTGTCCGTCTGGAAAGATGTTGGCTACGCAACACTGATCTACATTGCCGCCATACAGGGAATCCCGGATCAGCTTTATGACGCAGCCCGCATAGATGGCGCGAAACCCCGGCATCTCTTTCGCGACATAACACTTCCGCTGCTCATGCCAACGACGTTATTTCTGGCAGTTGTGGTGATGATCGCTCATTTGCAGGAAATCAGTCTTCCATATTTGATGACTGGCGGCGGTCCGGCAAACTCGACCCGCCTGTACTCCCTGCATGTTTATGAAACCGCTTTCAAAGACTTCGATCTGGGATACGCATCTGCGCTTTCCTTCGCCATGTTCGTGATGATCCTTTTGATAACATGGATACAATTCAAACTTCTGCACCGCGATATCAGGCACACTTAGGAACAAGCCATGTCTACGCAAAAGACAGATCATAACTTTTTATCGCGCGCCATGATCTTCACGATACTCAGCGTGTTTGTTCTGGCGGCCGTGCTGCCGTTTTTATACATGCTCTCTCTGTCGTTACAGGGCGATGCCGATTTGTTCAGTGGTAAAGTAGTGATCATCCCGGAGACGCTGCACTTCGAAAACTATCTGACCATTTGGGAAAAAGCGCCCTTTGCCCGGTTTATATTAAATAGCTTCATCATCGCAGGTGGTATTACGATTTTGCATGTGATTTTCGACCCGATTATCGGGTACGTTTTCGCGAAGATGGATTTTCCGGGCAACAAGATCATGTTCGCCGCGCTGCTGGCGACCTTGATGATCCCATTCTTTATCCGGCTGGTACCGCTGTATGTTCTTACTGCAAAGATGGGGTGGCTTGATACGTATCAGGGGCTGATCATGCCCTTCGCCATGAGCGGATTTGGCATCTTCCTGATGCGTCAGTTCATCATGCCAATCCCGGATGATCTGATTGATGCGGCGCGCATTGACGGCGCCAGCGAGTTGCGTATTTTCATCGATATTATCTTACCCCAACTGCGCCCGGCGCTCGCAACTCTGGTTCTGCTGACCTTCGTCTTCCAGTTCAACGAATTCTTGTGGCCCCTCGTCGCCGTTTCCAGCGAGACAATGCGCCCGATAACCACCGGCCTGACCTTGTTCAACCAAGAGTTCTTCACTCAATGGAATTTAACTGCAGTGGGCGGGATGCTTCTGTTCCTGCCTTGCTTGATCTTGTTTGTTGCCATGCAACGATACTTTGTCAGCAGTGTCATGATGTCAGGCATGAAGTGATGCGGGCATTAGGGACCTTGAAAGATATGAGATGAAAAAAAGACCAAACATCCTCGTGTTCTTTACGGATCAGCAACGGTGGGACACGGTCGGCGCTCACGGGAATGCGCTGAATGTTACGCCCCAATTTGACCGGCTCGCCGCTGCTGGATCGCTGGTGCAAAATTCGTTCACGTGTCAGCCGGTATGCGGACCGGCGCGTTCCGCACTGCAGACAGGCAAATATCCGACCATGATCGGATGCCATGTCAACGGTCGGCCCTTACCGGAAAACGAACCGACACTGGCACACCATTTTGGCAAGGCTGGATATCGCACCGGCTACATTGGAAAATGGCATCTTGCAAACTGCGATCCTGTTCCACGCCATCAACGGGGTGGATATGATTACTGGCTGGCCTCCAATATACTGGAATTTACGTCCTGGCCGTATCAAACAACGCTCTACGACAATGATGGCGACCCACAAGAGCTTCCAGGCTATCGAGTGGATGCCATGGCAGACGCCGCCATCCGCTTTATCGACAATGAAGCGGATGATCCGTTTTTTCTGTTCTTGTCATTTCTTGAGCCACACCACCAAAATCAACACGACAATTATCCGGCTCCAATCGGTTACGCTGATCGGCTTCGCAGCAGGGGCGTATCGCTTCCCAACGATCTGGAAACACTGGGCGGCACGTCAAAGGAACACTATTTTGGCTATATGGGCATGGTGGCAAAGCTCGACGAAGCTTTGGGCAGGATCACAGATGCTTTAATGTCAAAGGGCATGCTGGAAAACACCATCCTGCTGTTTACATCCGATCATGGATGCCACTTCAAAACGCGAAACGACGAATATAAGCGCTCCTGCCATGAAGCATCCATACGAGTGCCAACGTTCTTCCATGGCCCGGGCTTCATGGGTGGAAATCCGATAACCAGAAATTGCAGCCTGATTGACCTGCCGCCGACGCTGCTGGATGCAGCCGGGCTCGCCATACCCGACGAGATGCAAGGGAACTCTCTTCAGTCTGCCCCCCGCGGGGGGCCGGACGATGTTTTTATTCAGATCAGTGAAAGCCAAATTGGCCGGGCACTGCGCCACGGGCAATGGAAGTATGCTGTAACGGCACCAGATGGAGACCCGATGTCTGATGCCGGCAGCCTGCAATATGTGGAAAGCCACCTGTATGATCTGAAAAACGATCCGGATGAACAGAATAACAAGGTCTCCGATTCCCAATTTTCATCCATTCGTGAGACGCTCTCAAGGAGACTCATTGCTCGCATGATTGATGCCGGTGAGGAAGCGCCAACCATAATTGCAGCACCCTCCCCGTAAGAAAGGCGTTTGACATTGGTGACACTCAAACAAATTGCAGAAGCCGTTGGCGTCGCACAATCGACGTGTTCGCGTATATTGAACCGCGATCCGAGCCTTGTCATTTCGGATGAAAAACGCCGCAAGGTCATCGAAACAGCCGAAGCGCTGAATTACGTCACACGGCGCGCAAGACGAAAAACCGATACTGACCTGACAGTCGAAGCGCGCATGCCCGTTCGGTCGCAGCCAATTATTCTGTCGCACTTTCTTTCCAGCAGCGAAGAATTGAGCAGGCCTTATTTTATTGGAATCCGGCAGGGTATCGAGGCGCGCTCAGAACTGTACCGTACACAGCTGAACAGAACGAACAGTGCCGATGTCCTGGGAACCCTGTCCAACTCCTCCCATATCACCGGCGTGATTTGTGTTGGAGACCACCCAAGAAGCTTATTGGAAAAACTTGTCGAGCGCGATGTTCCCGTTGTTCTGGCCGATCCCACGGAACTCATTCCCAATGTGGACTACGTCGACGTCGATATTGAATCAGCGACCTGGGACATTTGTGACTGGCTTGCAGAGCGCGGTATTTTGCGACCGGCAATATTGGGCATAACGCCTTCGGAGAAATCGACAGGCCGTGGTCGCCGATACAGGGGATATCTGCGCTGGATGAAAGAGCACGGGAGGTTTGATGAAGCTTTGGTCAAGCCTGCCAACATGCAGGGCGCTGATTTGACCTCATTCGTGCATGAGGTGTTTTCTGATCCGAGCAAAGGCGGCGAAACACGGGCGGATGGGCTCATTGTCAATACAGACCACCAGGCAGGACAGGCCTATCGCGCTTTATCCGAACTCGGACTCAGAATACCTGATGATGTTGCTGTCGTTGGTTTCAACGATGGCCCGGTCGCGCAGTTGGTAGAGCCCAATCTGACTTCAATTGCATTAGACCCGGTACTGATCGGAGAAACCGCCGTTGACCTTCTGATGGAGCGACTATCCGGCAGGGAAACGACCAAACATGTTTCAATTGGCTATAAAATAATCGGCCGGAACAGCACGCCGGTGCCCCCTTCATAGATCGGTCGTTTCCGCGCTCAATCAAACGGCCCGCTTGATTGCTTTTGCCATGGCAATGGTGAGGTCCTGGGGTGCATCGGCGCGCACGATTATGGAACGTTTGAAGGTCGGCAGTGCGGGAAAGCCCTCCCTTTCAGTCAGGATCTTCATGCCCGGCTCAACAGTGCTCTCATACAGTATCCCGATGGCGAATCCTGCGCGTATCGCAGACTTGAGGCTCATGACACCCGTGCATTCAAAAGCGATGTTGTATGGACGTCCCATTTGTTCCAGCGATGTTTTGGGCAATTCACCCAGCCAGCAGCCATGGTTGACGACCGCCAGCGGTACGGGATCCGAAGTCGGATGGTTCATGGTCTCACGCGCAACCCAAACCGGTTGTTGATCCATGAAGTTGTCCCCCGGAACATCATCCGGGCCTGAACAGACCGCGATGTCCAGGTTCCCTTTCCGGATTGCTTCTGGAAACGTTGCTGTGCAGCCGGACGTCGCCAGAACTTCCACACCTGGATTGGTTTGTGTGAAGTCAGCCAGTGTTCTCTCAAGAACCCCTTCATCGAAATCATCAGGAATGCCCACCCTGATCCTTCCGTTGAGCGGCGTCTCGAACAGGGGCTGCAACTTGGCGAGCTCGTCCAGCACCCGCTGTGCCGCCGGCAGCAATCTCTCCCCGTTGGCCGAAAGAGACATCCCCTTCCCTTCCCGCACAAAGAGCGAGGCGTTCAATTCCATTTCCAGTTTTCGGATCTGCACGCTGATCGCTGACTGGCTTCGATTCAGCCGGGATGCAGCGAGGGTCAGATTTCCACAATCGGCAATTTCGACGAAGGCCCTGAGCAGATTGCTGTCGGTGAAGGTGCGTTCTGTTTTGTTCATGACATCATTCGTATCATTTCATTTTTCTAATTGAAAGATTTGGTTCAAGTTGCGACGCCCGGCACTCGGTCATGCTGTTCAGCTTACGATCACTACAGGAACGCCCCGTGACGACTAACCACAACGAGCAGAAGCGAGCCCCATAGCGTGAGCACCAATCAACCAATGTGGCTTGTGTTTGCGCCTGGTATTTTCCTCCTGATGTGGTCAACCGGCTACGTCGCTGCAAAATTTGGCCTGGGCTACATCGAACCGTTGACGTTCCTGTCGTTGCGGTTTGCCTGTGTTGTTGCCATCATGGCGGTGCTGTTTGTCATCCTGCGTCCGCCATTGCCAACCTCACGTGCACAGTGGATGCATCTGGCAATCGTCGGGTTCCTGTTGCAGTCGATGTATTTCGGCATGTGTTACATGTCCTTCAACGCCGGGCTATCGGTCGGCACGCTGGCCCTGATCCTGGCCATGCAGCCCATCATCGTCGGTCTTGTCGCGCCAAGATGGAACGGTGAAGGGGTGAGCTGGCAGCGCTGGGCCGGACTCATTCTGGGCCTGACCGGCGCCGTCATTGTGATCACCGCGCGATCTGAAATTGCAGCGCCTTCGGCAATCGGCTTTCTGTTTGCTTCTTTGGCACTGCTGGGGATCACCGGCGGATCCCTGTGGGAGAAACGCTTCGGCGTTTCGCATCACCCCGTCACATCAAACCTTGTTGGATTCACAGCGGGCTTAGTCGGTGTGATGCCCTTCATGATTGCTTTCGAGACAATGGAAATCACCTGGACCTGGCAACTTGTCGGCTCGCTGGTCTATCTGATCATCGCAAGCTCGTTGATCGCCATCGGACTGCTTCTTGCGATGATCCGAGCGGGAGAAGTATCAAAGGTCTCCGCGCTTTTCTTTCTGATCCCTCCTATGGCCGCCGCGTTCGCCTGGCTCGTGCTGGGCGAAATCATGCCGCCGCTTGCCTGGGTCGGCATGGTCATCGCGGGTCTGGGAGTTTTTCTGGCAACCACGAAGAAGAAAGCGTATGTCTGAATTCCCTCACCTTCCCAAGGTCGCACCATTCACTGTTCGACCGCGCGTACTCCTAGGATCACGTTAGATGACATATGCAGATGATCGCCGCGCCAAGCGGAATGTCGTGGTTCTTGTGGCCGCGCAGGCGATCCTGGGTGCTCAGATGCCCATGATATTTGTGGTTGGGGGTCTTGCGGGCGGCATGCTGGCCGACAATCCCTGCTTTGCCACACTCCCTATTTCAATGATTGTATTCGGTTCGATGACGACGGCGCCCTGGCTTTCCCCATTGATGCAACGCCGGGGACGCAGATTCGGCTTTTTCATCGGCGCAATTTGCGGTGCAATCGGTGCGGCCATCGCTGCTTACGGTTTGTCCATCGGGTCTTTTGAAATACTGCTGCTGGGTTCCTACTTCACAGGCATCTATATGTCAGCGCAGGGTTTCTACCGGTTTGCCGTCGCCGACTCAGCTTCCGCGGCCTTTCGACCCAAAGCAATCTCCTATGTCATGGCCGGCGGACTTTTGGCTGCCATTTTCGGTCCTCAGCTGAACAAGCTGGTATGGGACGGGATGGTCATTCCGTTTTTGGGAACATACCTGACCATCATCGCAATGAACCTGGTTGGGATGTTCCTGTTTCTGCTTCTGGACCTTCCAGATACGCAGGAAAGGTCGGAGACAAAAGAGGCAGCACCGGTGGGGCGGTCGCGCATGGAATTGCTGCGCGATCCTTTCATCCTTGTCGCCATCATTTGCGCAATGGTGACTTACTCTCTGATGAACCTGGTGATGACTTCGACGCCTCTGGCGGTCATCGGATGCGGGTTCACAACCAACGATGCCAACGACATCGTCTCCGCGCATGTCCTGGCCATGTACATCCCGTCGTTTTTCACCGGCCATCTCATTGTGCGCTATGGTGCCCCGCGGATCATGACAGCCGGTTTGTTGATCCTCGGACTGGCGGGTATCGTCGCGCTTTCAGGCGTGACGCTCACGAATTTCTATATCGCGTTGATTTTCCTCGGACTGGGCTGGAATTTCGGTTTCATCGGTGCGACCAACCTGCTGACATCCGCTCATGCGCCGGAGGAACGTGGACGCGCCCAGGGTCTCAACGATATGATGGTTTTCGGCTGTGTCACACTGGCCAGCATCGCCTCAGGCGGCTTGATGAACTGTTCAGGAGGAAGCCCGGTCGATGGCTGGAACGCGGTCAATTACGCCATGATCCCGTTCCTGTTGCTTGCCGGTGCAGCCCTGCTCTGGCTGATCCGCCAAAACCGCCGCGCCTCAAGTCATGCATGAGGTGCAATACGCTCGTATACCAGACTGTTTGTCTTAACTTTTCGGAGGCTGAACAATGCCAGCAAACACACTCTTGCAGGACGTGATCGATACTCACTCACCGCTGGTCTCTGCCGACCAACTTGAAGAATTGCTGTCAGAACCCACTCT
Organism: Stappiaceae bacterium; assembly: GCA_039976075.1. Taxonomy (GTDB): domain Bacteria; phylum Pseudomonadota; class Alphaproteobacteria; order Rhizobiales; family Stappiaceae; genus JBDWFY01. The sequence goes on along the minus strand of JBDWFY010000007.1, from coordinate 38,064 downwards.
CAAGGTTTTTGATGTGCGCGGCACCTGGAGCACGTCGCCAGCATCGGCATCTCCACACGAGTATGACGCCGGGCACATCCCCGGCGCGGTTTTCCTGGACTGGACAAAACACTTTGTCGAACAGGATGTTGCCCTGGGACTTGCTGCTGTTGCTGAAAAAAACGGCGCTGAGCAGGCTTTCGGGGAACTCGGTATCAATGAAGGTGATCTGGTCGTTCTGTATGATGACTATCATCACATGCTGGCGGGCCGCATTTGGTGGGCGATGCGCCATTGGGGCTTCGCCAACGTGCGGGTGCTGAACGGTGGCTGGAGATACTGGTCGGCCCGGAACAAGCCGGTCTCACAGGACTCTCCCGAGATTGCTCCGGGAACCTTCCAGCCGCAGCAAAAGGAAGGGCTGCTAATCAGTCTCGAACAGCTTATCAGCACAAAAGACCAGCACTGCGTCATTGATGCACGCGGTGCCCAAAGCTATGCCGGAAAGGCGGAAGATCCGCGCACCGGTCACATTCCCGGCTCCCTCAATCTTCCCTTTGCTGCTGTTCTGGATCCTGAGACCGGACTGTTCCTTGATCCAGGCTCCATCGCCGGAGTATTCGACAAAGCGACGCCACAGTGGCGGGAAAAACCGGTCATTACCACTTGTGGGTCGGGATACGCAGCAACAATCACATTGCTGGCGCTCTCTGAACTGGAGCAAACCGCAGGCATGTTCGACGGATCATTCGCAATCTGGAAACAGGATCCGGACCGTCCGGTCAGTCAGGCAATAACAGAGTGAGAGGGCCTTCAGGATGGTATGATTGGGCGTTTAAGCCCAGTCGGTCTGATCGAATGACCTGATGAACTTTCGGCAAGCCCGTTGAGCGCGTCAAGGCATCTCGGAAAATGAGACCGTGCCGGTCACCATTAGCACTTCCAAAACGTCGCCGGTTGGTTTTCGTCTATCGGCGTATAACGGTGGCGATTTCCTACCGACGACAGAGCTCGATGGGCCGATCATCTAAGATGGGGCATCGGTTCAAGTCAGTTCTCGCGACCCGCATCACTGCACGTGCAGCATCGGATTGTTTTCATTCAATTCGCACGCTGCAATGCCTGGCCGGTCTGATTGAAGTTCTGCACCGGGTTAAAGAATTGATCATTGGTCATGATGATGCGACCGTCCTGAAGCTCCCATGCATTTTTGTAATCCTGGCTCAGCAACACGGTTCCTGAACTCGATTTGTAGGGTTCAACCTCCCAGATACCGTTGACCGACTGCTGCTGCCCACTATCTGTCATTCCTTGGCGTCGCTTCCAGCTTTCATGCATCATATCGCCAATCGATGTCTTTCCTCCTCCAGCTGCAGCCACACCGGGTGCCGGACGGTTCGCCCGACTTCGATCTGCCCACCATTTGGCGACAACCTGCTGCCATTGCGGGTTGGCCCGAAGATTGTTCAAAATGACACCAAATGCCGGGTGCCCTGCCTCCAGTTTGCCCGGCGGCGTAAACAACCCAAGAGCAATCACCGTTCGACCGGTGCGAAACTGACTGGCTGTGTTTCCAACAGCAGCTTTGCCTTCTATATGATGAGTGATGAAGACGAATGCCCCGTCATTTTTCACGCCCTGCGATTGAGCGCTGACGGTCACGACTACGCCATCCACCCAGGTTCGAACACCCGGCAAATTGGATATGTAGGCCTTTGAAAATGTTTCAACAAGCGGCGCTAGCTCTGGCGGGCGCAAGACTTGTTTGACCTCCGTTCGCAGACCTTGAGAAATTGCCTGCAGAAATGCCCGTGCAGCGGCTTCTGCATCGGGCAGGTCCTGCTGCAGGCATACATTTCGCGCCGGACCGAAACTCGTAGCACCCCAGCTGAGTGGATCGAGAAAAGCCAGACCATAAGATTGGTCCTTAAGTCCCGCCCCCCAAATCAGTTGCCCACCGGTGAAGCAACCACCGGCTCCATCACCACCACTCCAACGCACTCCTCCACGGTCTTCCCAGTCTACGGGAATTAACGTGGAATATGCAGTCATGCGGCCCGCAGGGCCCGCCTCGTCCATAATCTGAATCTGTTTCAACTGAAGTCCGGCATCAGAAGACACCTCCGCAGTCGAAGTGTTGGTGTTGGTGTTCACATTGGCGTTAGTGTTCGTACTCGGCGCGTCGTTACGCCCCGATTGTTCGGCGATATCAACCGAGAACCCATCAAAAAACGCCCGGACCGCCCCAACAGCGGCAATCCCGACTGAACCTCGGCCAAACTTGTTTCCACCGACTTCCCCCAGTTTCGCACCATTCAGGAAATACAAAATTGTATCGCCCTTTTCTTCGATCCTTAGTTTGTTGATCTTATCCTTCAGGAAATCGCTGCTTTTTGTCTCCATAAATGGCGAGAACCCCTGATCATCGCGGCGAAACAGCGTGACTGTTCCATCAGGGCCCAGCGTCAACAAATGATAACTTCTGTTCTGCTGATCAAAGCCATACAGAATGCCCGCCGACCCTTGGCTGTCCGGATGAATCACCAGCGAGGCCTCAATGGTCCGGCGCCCCTCTTCACCTTCATTCAGCGCTGCGTAAAAGTATTTTATCGGACCGGGATCAGTGGAATTTTGGATTTCAAACGTGCCTCCGGTGTTGGTGATGCGCCACGGGCCGTCTTGCCCGGTTTGCGGCAGTATCTGCGAGAGCGGCCCCATTCCACCATTCTGCTGGGCGTTGGCAACGACGGTGCAAAGAGCCAATGCGAATAGCCCCGCCACCATTCCGAGACACCACCTGAGGTTTCCGAAAACACAATCAAAATAAGACAGCTTCAGCATCAGCCCCTCCCAAGGGTGCGCCATCACGGGGACGCATTTAAAATAAGAAGAAAATCAAAATTCGATCAATGAACCAAAACTTACATGAAATCCCGGTTGTCGCAATGTTTCGACTGACCGGTATCCGAACACTTTGACAACAACGGCTTGTCGGCCTGTTTACCCCACGGAAATGCAGTGCCGGACAGCACAGTAACAACGGGTACGCCGGTGACGTATTTATTTCTGAATTGATCAGAGATGGCGCCCATGTGTTTTGGATGATGTGTGAAGGGGGACCCGATCCAAATGGATCGGGCCAATAGTTGGTTCACAGCACATCTTGAAAAGCCGGAAAACGGTTCGACCTTGATATGCGCAGTCATACGACGGCTTGGCGCGCGTCATGCGATCCGACGATCGCAGGAATTGCTTCAGGCAGCCTGGGCCTGAGCTGCCGTCCAGGCATTGGGTGCAAATGCGGCATCGACGGTCGTTTCCGCAATGTGATTTGTGTAATTCGACATCACCTTGAGTGCCGTACCAAGAATGACTTCAAGGACAGTCTGCTTTGCGTAGCCTGCACTCAGAAAGGCCTCGACATCGGCATCTGATGGCCAGCCGCGCTTTTCATTGATCACAATCGCAAATTGACGCAGTGCTTCAAGCTTGCTGTCAGCAATCGGCGTGTTTGTGCGCAGTGAATTGATAACAGAGCTGTCGACACCCGCCATCTGCGACAGACTGGTGTGTGCCGCCATGCAATATTCGCAACCGTTCAAACGGTTATTTGTCATCAGAATAATCTGGCGTTCAGTTTCAGACAAATCGGATTTGTCAAAGACGCCTGCCAGCGTCATGTAGCCTTCGAGCATCGCCGGCGCTTCAGCCATTGTGGCAAGCAGGTTCGGAACAAATTTGTAGGCATCCTGCGCGCCCTGCAGGAGTGGTTTTGAGGCGTCGGGAGCAGAAGAGATCGTGTAGGTTGTGAAGTCGGTCATGAGAGTGTCTTTCATACTGAATTATTTGTTTATACCGTTCGGTACAAATTTCATTTAGTTAGTTTATACCAATCGGTCAATACCCTCTTGTGGTTTTTTATAACGAGCGGTATAAACAGGCCATCCGAACAGGCAGAAAACGGAAAGAGCAGATGCCCTGGGAAAAGAATTTCGATCTTGATGAAGCAACTGACAAAGCAATCAGCGTCTTCTGGAAAAAGGGTTATGAGGCCACATCCATGTCCGATCTGATCGACGGGATGGGGATCAACAAGGGCAGTCTGTACAATGCGTTTGGAAGCAAGAAAGCGTTGTTTGACAGGGCCCTGCTCCGCTACGATCAAAAAAATCGTCTGCGGGCACTTGCTCAGTTATCGCAGATGCCAGACGGCCGCGAGGCCATCGTCACCTTGTTCGACGGCCTTGTTGCGGAAACTCAGGAAGATACCGAAAACCGGGGTTGCATGCTGGTCAACACGGCTCTGGAGCTTCCGCTTCACGGCGAGGATATTCGCGAAATGGTTACATCTGCCCTTGGCGAGTTTGAAGAGTTCTTCCGGCAATCGATTATAAAGGGGCAAAGTCTGGGCACGATACCAAAGGCGCTCGATCCTTCTCTGACTGCAAAATCACTGCTTACTTCCGTCATCGGAATGCGTGTCCTTGCACGGGGCACGTTCGATGTTGACGGCATCCGGGCCATTCGCGATGCAGCGGTGGTCATGATCACCAACCCGGAGGTGAGTTGAACACTCTACCGATGAGCCCCTTCCCGTCCGCAGCAAGACACGGTGTGAAACACGGGCACGGGAGGTCAATCACTCACACTCTTTTTCCCGGTCAAAATATTCACGCAATAATCCCACGCGCTTGGGGCGGAAGAATTCTTCCATAAATTCAATCGACTGAACCCGATCCAGTCTGAACATGCGAAAGTCTTCTCGCAGACAACACCAGGCGATGATCGCCTGCACCTCATCGAAGAAATAAATACTCAGCGGCCAGATTTTGCGCTTTGAAAACTGATCGTTCAAATCAAGATACTCAAGGCGTACCACCTGCTCACACCAGATAGCTTCACGAAGTTGAGGGAAATCCTTGCCAGTGTCCGACGGGCTCCGAAGGATATGGCTACCGACCGTTGCGTGCCGCAGCCGCAGACGCATGCTTGCCGTGAGACTTGCTTCCAGCTTCACAAGGGCATTTTGTGCTGCATAGGTAAATTCAGAGTTGCCAAGTTTGGCCACTGTATGCAGACCGAGCGCCAGAGCCTCCACTTCATCGGCCTCAAAATGCATGGGCGGCAGTGATGGATCTTCGGTGAGGGTGTAACCGTACCCGGCCTCGCCATCTATGACGGCACCAGATGCACGCAGGCTTTGAATGTCGCGGTAAATGCTGCGCTCGGAAATCTCCATTTCAGCCGCCAGCCGTGATGCGGTCACGGGTGACGGCAGTCGCCGCAATACCTGCATCATGCGAATAAGGCGATCAGAGCGGCTCAAGGGACTTCTCCAATAGACAACAGCCACAAGTTATTTGGTTTGATCATACCCTTACTGACAGTTTTTGACAGGAGCAATTTGATAGTGAAGCAAGGCACTTACCAAACCCCACCTTAGGAGATGGGCATGCGACACTTAAAGACGCTATTCGTCATTGGAGGCTTCATCATTATGTCTAATATATTCCCAACCGCTGCTGCAGCCGGAGAAAATGCGGACACGCTCACCATCGTTAATCCACAAAACCTGCATGACCCCTCACCCAATGGCTACAGCGTGTCGGTGATCACACCCCCCGGCTCCCGGGTGGCCTACATCTCCGGACAAGGCGGCCAGGACAGCACGGGGGCCTTGTCGCCGGACTTTGCAATCCAGGTAAAGCAGGCCTACGCCAATTTGCGCACTGCCATTGAAGCGCTTGGAGCCAGTCCGGACCAAGTCGCCAAGCTCACGGTGCTTGTGGTTGATCACGATCCGTCGAAGCTTGGGGTGTTGACCAGGAACGTCCAGGAGATGTTCGGCGAGGCGCTTCCGGCGCAGACCCTGATCCCCGTCCCCAGGCTTGCAATTGACCCCATGCTTTTTGAAGTCGAAGCGGTCGTCATACTGGATTAGCGACACCGACCCGGTTCACCTTCACCTGAGGGAATTCGGCCCGAACCGGGTCAACTTCCAACGCGAAAAAGAGATGGGTCCGGCACCCACATTTGGCTGAATGCTGTTCATTGCAATGCCAGGTCCCTGGGAAACAGCGCGATGCTGGGGAAGAAGATCAGCAGGGACGACATGAGCAACAGGATCAGAATAAACGGCAAGGTCCCCCGGATAACCTCCAGATACGGTCGATTGAAGATCGCAATCGCCGTGAAGATATCGCAGCCAAAGGGAGGGGTCGCCGACCCGATTGCCATTTGCAGAGTGACCATGACACCCACCAGTACCGGATCCAGACCGGACGCATCCACGATGGGCACGAAAATGGGTGTCAAAATCACCAGAACCACCAGCGAGTCGACAAACATACATCCGACGAAGAAGCACAGGGCAATGATGAAGAGGATATATTTGTCTGACGCACCCTCCAGGTTCAATGGCTCCAGCAAACCTTGGGGTATCTGTTCGAAGGAGATGTACCAGGAAAATGCCTGCCCCATGCCGACGAGGATGAAGACCACGGCGGTAATCAGACCTGTGCTCAAAGCCGCATTGAAAATGTCGTTCAGTTTCAGCTCGCGATAGATCACACATTCGACGATGAGAGCGTACAGAACGGAAAAAGAGGCAGCCTCGGTTGGTGTCACGGCACCTGAGTAGATACCGCCAACGATCAAGGCGGGAAACCCCAGCGGCAAGAGTGCTTTTCGGATTGCCAGAAGTCTCTGCCTGTAGGACTGTCTTTCAACGAGTGCTATCCGGTCTCCCTGGTAAATACTGTATGCATAGCAATAGACGGAGAACAGCAAGGCCAGCACAATCCCCGGGCCAATCCCGGCGATAAACAGTTCGCCAACACTGGTATTGGCAAGCGTGCCATAGAGGATCAGGCCAATGCTCGGCGGGATAAGGAATGCGATATCGCTGGCGTTGATGATCAAGGCCATTACGAAACTGTCCTTGTAGCCCGCCTTCAGCAGTTTGGGCCGCATGATTTGGCCCACGGAAACCACAGTCGCCTGCGTTGATCCCGAGACTGAACCAAACAGTGTGCAGCTGATGCAGGCCGTGATTGGCAGGCCACCCCGACGATGTCCAAAGAACGCTTCGATCAGGCCCAGCAGATTGTTTGCGGTATGACCACGCGCCATGATGTCAGCGGCAAGAATGAACATCGGAACAGCAATCAGGGCATTGGGAGAAATGCCGGTGACCATTTGCTGTATGATCACGCCTGTGTCGCTTTGTGAAAAATGCACAAGACCGATGAGAGCCCCCACCGCCAGCGGCACAACCATCGGATAGCTGAGAAACAGCAGGATAACCATCGTCACCACGAGAGTGAACGTCATGACGTAGATATCAAGTTCACCTGCGATGATATCGCTGAAGAAGTCCGTGAATCCCGACATGTTAAACCCCCACATCCTCGGCTTCGCCATCTTCCACTTCGTATGAGAGATAGGTGCCGTCGTGGGTCATGTTCATGACGAACGCGATCAGGAATTGCAGGCTGGCCATGCCAAGACCGATCGGGATCACGGAGTAAATTATGTACATCGGGAATTGCAGCGCAGGGCTGAGGCGATTGATGTCCTTTATTTCCTGCACATAGAAGAAGGACTTGTAGGTCAGAAACAGCAACAGCAAACCGGTTGTCAGTGAAATGAAAGTCAGAACGACTTTCTTGGGTCTATCGCTGAGCGCATCATAAACCGCCGTCATCCGGATGTTGCGGCCCTTTCGGACTGCATAGGCAAAACCCACAAAAGTTACAGCAACGATCAGAAACTGGTTCAACTCTTCGGCAAAGAACACGCTTTTCCCAAAGGCATATCGTCCAATGGCGTTTGCTGTTGAATTCACCATCATCAGCAATATCGAAAAGATGATGACACATTTTTCGATTAACTCGGTGCCTCTGCTTATGGTGCGCAGTAACGACTTCATGGTTTCCCCCCGCCATCAGCTGTGTGCGTCACAGTTTTTTGTTGGCTGATATTGATCCAGGAAGCGCAGGGATTGGCCTGAAGCCAATACGACCCGCGCTTCCCGACTGCCGGCTACAATCTAGGACGCTTCTTGAACTTCCCGGATCAGGTTTTGCAGGATTTTCTGAGCGTTTTCACGAGCGCTCGCCTTGTCCGATGCGTCATAGGCATTTTCGACAACATCGTAGAAAGTTTCGTGCAGACCGGTGCTCAATTCCTTGAAAACACTGCGCTCCTCCTCGGTCAGAACAACCACTTTCAGGTCAGGCCGTTCCGCCAGAATCTTGTCCATGTTTTCCTTGTTGATTTTGAGCTGGTAGTCATGCGCAGCCTGCTCGGCAGCGGCGACTGCCTTGTGCACCATGGCTTGCTTATCGGCTGACAGTCCGTCGAACCATTCGCTGTTGGTGGACACGGTTCCGACATAGGGCTGCTGGCCGGGGAACATCAGATAGTCCTGCACTTCATGCCATTTTGCGTTGTAGATGAAGTAAATCGGGTTCACCATTCCATCCACAGTCTTCAACTGCAGCGCGCCATACACTTCACCCCAGGACAGCGGTGTCGGTGTTGCCCCAAAAGCCTGATAGGTTTCAACGGGAATGGTCGAGGTGAAGGTCCGTATTTTCTGACCGTCAAAATCTGCGGGGCTGCGAATTTCCTTGTTTGCGCCCCAGGCCATCTCCCCTTCAGATATCATGGTGAGCAGCTTCAGATTCACTTTTTCAAACTGTTTGTTCAGATCTTCATAGATAGTCTTGCTGCCGGTCAGCACACCGCGCACAACGTCCGTATCTGTTCCCAGAACATAAGGCACGCTCAGCGCCTGCACTTCGGGAACATAAGAACCCAGGTGACCGGTACCGACGGAGACGAACTGAACAGTACCCTTGGAGGTCAATTCAACGATGTCGTTTTCCGTTCCAAGCTGTCCATAATAGTAAATCCGGACTTTGATATCCCCACCGGATTCTTCCTTGATGGTCTCGGCGAAAGCCTGTGCAAAGATATCCTGCACATCTTTCTTGTCCTCTTCAGAGGCGAATTTCCACGTTTCAGCACTCGCACCGGTCGCAAGTCCCACAGTGAGCAGTGTCGGGATAATTATATTTCTGATCATTTTCTTCATTTCAGCTCCTTCCTCGATCCGCTTACGCAGGACCTTCTGAGATGATGACAAGAGGTCGAAAATCCTTGCCGGGGGTGAATTCAGGATGTTGTTTCAGCAACGCACCAAAACCGGCCGCGCCAGAGGGGGTGGTCGCAACACCCATGTCTTGAAGAGCGTCGGAGGCTGCAGCACCCTCTTCTTCGGAGAGCGTTTCATAGCTGACGCCACATCGCTCCAGCACATGCCAGGCGACGATCGAAGGCTCTTTGCAGTCCAGACGCCCCATGCTCGACTCCGGTCCGTCCGACCGGGTCGGCATTCCGTTATGGTGACTTGATTTCAGGCAGGCAGCCGCTTCCGGCTCAACGACAATCAGAGCCGGCTGTTCAGCCCAGTTCAGACGGATCATGTGGGACAGTGCTGCGGCCAGGCCGCCTACCCCTGCCTGCAGGTACACATGGGTCGGCCAGCTACCGGATGCTTCGAAGGCGAGCCGCAATTCTTCGGCCATGACGCAATAGCCTTCCATGACAAATTTGGGAATTTCGGTGTATCCCGGCCATGTTCCGTCGGCCAACAAGATGGCGCCCGTCGTATCGGCATCTGCAATTGCCGTGCCGACACTCTCTTCGTAGACGGCGCCGGACCACACCACGTCTGCATCAAATGCCCTCAACCGATCGGCAAAATTTCGAGGAACGGTTCTGGCAAGATGAATGCGGGCTTTGGCACCCATGGCCTGCGCACCTGCGGCAATTCCCAAGCCATGATTGCCGGCACTGGCGCAGACGAAGGTGCGTTCGGAAGCAAATGCCTGCACGTCTGCGTCGTCCATGCGTGCAGGTGTCAGGGCTTCACCGGTGCGCTCAATCCATTCCGCCTGAAGCAGTCTTGCAATGGCATAGGGCGCGCCCAGTGCTTTGAAAGCGCCGAGCCCCATTCGGCCGGTTTCGTCTTTTGCCCAGAAGCTGTATCCGCCCGGTCCCTGCAGCTCAAGCAAGGGAGATACCGAATAGTTGTCCTGCGCCTGGAAGTATTCCATGGCGCGTTCGAAGTCTGGGGCAAAGTGAAAGATATCAGTATGTTTCATGCCAATAGACTTAGCATCAACACACCGTTCCCTTTTTTCAGCGAAGGCCTTATGTTTAACTTAATTTTTCACTTCAACGGCAAAATTTGAGGAAAAGTTGCATGGACGCCGAAATCGACGATTCAGACCGAACGATCTTGCGGGCGATACAGGCGGATCGTCGAATTGGCTTGGATGTGCTCGCTGACAAGTGCGGTTTATCAGTGCCTTCGATGCAGCGACGTCTCAAGAGATTGAAGGAATCCGGTATCGTCGAGCGGGAGGTCGCCATCCTCAATCCAGCCAGCCTCGACTACAGCATGACGTTCATCGTCCTGGTCGAACTGGAACGTGAATCCCTTCAGGAGCTTGATGTGTTTCGCAAGCGCGTAAAGGCAGAACCACAAGTTCAGCAGTGCTATTATGTGACCGGAGAAGCGGACTTCATTCTGATTTGCACGGCAAAGGACATGCAGGATTTTGAAGCGCTGACGCAGAGTTTGTTTTTTGAAAACTCCAATGTCCGCCGATTTCGCACGTCCGTCGCAATGCAGCGCACCAAAGTGGGACTGACCATTCCCGTCTGAGTGGCCGCTCGGCTGGTGGTCGATCTGTCGACACCCCGACGCTTAAAGTCAAAAGAGACTCGTAATCGTCGACTTCGTGTCGCTTTTGAACTGGCTGCGGCAGCGGCAGAAGATTCAGGTCTTAATCGTCCCGTGTACGAAAAAGTCATAAAACCAAGGGATTGCAATAAAATTCATCATCGCACCGATGATTTATTATGCCACACGATCATCTGATCCTCGTAGTTTAGTCACATGAACGAGAGGCGCACCACTATGACAAAGTCGTACTCCCGCTGGAGTGACCTGAGACGGGATTTTCATCGCAACCCGGAACTGGGGTTTCAGGAAACGCGGACCAAATCCGAAATTGCCCGGCATCTTCGTCACCTTGGGATTGAAGTGCATGAAGGGGTGGGAATTGTTGGTGTGTTGCGTTCGGGACAAGGCAATCGCGCCATTGGGTTGCGCGCAGACATGGATGCGCTGCCCATATCGGAGACGTCCTCCCACGATTATCCATCGCAGAATGCGGGTGTCATGCATGCATGCGGCCACGACGGCCACATGACAATGCTGCTCGGCGCGGCAGAACGGCTGGTGGAAGAAAAGGGTTTCGACGGCACCGTGATTTTTCTGTTTCAGCCCAACGAAGAACACGGACTAGGGGCGAAGGCGATGATTGATGAAGGCGTGCTGGAGCGTTTTCCGCTTGACGAAGTCTACGCCGTTCACAATTTACCCGGCGCGCCCGTCGGACAAGTTTCAACCCGTACCGGCATAATCTGCAACAGCGAAACACTGTTCGAAATCACTGTGCTTGGTCGAGGCGGTCACGCCTCAATGCCACAGACCGGAGTAGATACAATTACCGTTGGCGCCGAACTCGTGACGGCGTTGCAAACCATCGTCGCGCGCAAACTGGCGCCAGATGCAGGGGCTGTGGTTTCGGTGACCGAATTTCTGACGGATGGTCAGCGCAATGTTCTCCCGGGAAAGACGGTCTTGAAGGGGGACATCCGAGCGCGCTCGCCTCAGGACCGGGCTGCCGTAGAAAAATTCATGCGGCAGATTGCAGAAGGGATCGCGGCAGCTCACGACGTACAGGTGACTGTCACATTCAACACAGAGTTTGTTGAAACCATCAATGCCGATGTGCCGACAGCGGCTGTCTATCGCGCAGCCGAAGCTGCACACTGCGACACCATTCGGGAAAGGCCCCCCATGAGTTTTTCCGAAGACTTCGCACATTTCTGTGCGGCCGTCCCCGGCTGCTTGTTTCTGCTTGGCAACGGCGAAGATGGGTCGAACGGACAGCCACTGCATGCGTCCGATTACGATTTCAACGATCAACTGCTGCCCATCGGGGTGGAGATGTGGGTGCAACTCGTCCGTGACCGGTTGCCAATCCGAAAGGGCTGACTGTGGTGGAAGCACCTGTCCGAGGATTTCCGGAAGCTGAATTTCTGGCACGAACCGAACGTGCTCAGGCTGAGATGGCCGAAACCGGTCTTGCCGGTCTCTTGCTCATGACAGAGCCCGAAGTGCGCTATTTCAGCGGCTTTCATACGCTTTTCTGGCAAAGTCCCACGCGACCCTGGTTCCTGTTTGTGCCCTCTTCGGGAAAACCCATTGCGATCATTCCCGAAATCGGCGCGGAACTGATGCGGAGTACATGGCTTGAGGACATCCGGACTTGGAGTGCGCCGGCGCCCGATGACGACGGCATCAGCCTGCTGATCGAGTTGCTGACACCCCTGGCCCGAGAGGGTGAAATCCTTGGCGTGATGAAAGGCCATGAAACCGCTTTACGTATGCCGCTGGGTGACTATGAGCGTCTGATACACGCCCTGCCCGGCCTGCGCATTTCAGATGCGACCAAACTGATCCGCGCACTGCGCATGGTAAAATCAAAGCGGGAAATCGAGAAACTCACGCATATCTGCGCCATCGGGTCTGGCACATTCGCCAAGGTTCCCGAGCTTGCCCATGAAGGTCTGCCGCTTGAAGACCTGTTTCGCGCATTTCGTCGCGAAGCGCTGCTGCGGGGAGCAGACGATGTTCCCTATCTTGTCGGTGGCGCTGACCAGGGGGGATATCGAGATGTCATCTCACCGCCCTCCCGCCGCCCTCTCACCAAGGGTGACATTGTGATGCTGGATACCGGTGCCAACTGGGACGGATATTTCTGCGATTTTGACCGCAACTACGCCATTGGCGCGGCTGATGATGCGACGCGCAAAGCCTATGAGGTTTTGTGGCAGGCAACTGAAGCCGGTCTAGCCGCCGCCCGTCCCGGTATCACCTGCCGGGAGTTGTATCTCACGATGCAGTCGGTGATTGGAAAACTGGACGACCAGGGTGGCGATGTCGGCCGGCTGGGACACGGGCTTGGAATGCAACTGACCGAGTGGCCATCCCATGCTGCGTTCGACAACACACCGATCGTTGAAAACATGGTTCTGACGCTGGAACCGTCACTGAGCTACGGCGACCGCCGCATGATGGTTCACGAGGAGAACATCGTCGTGCGCGCAGATGGCGCGAAGCTCCTGTCAGAACGCGCCTCCCCTGAGATCCCGATCATTTGAGTGAGACAAATGAAACTAGATTTCGAAACTGATGATGGTATCGGCACCTGCGCAACGATGGGTGTGATTGTCCTGGAGACTGACGAGACGCTGGAGTCCGAATTCTCCCGGATTATGGCCTTGGAGGGCATCGCTCTTTATCACAGCCGCATCCCGATGGTGCCTGAAGTTCGCTCCGATACCCTGGCCCGAATGGAAGCCGATATTCCAGCATCGGCCTGTCTATTGCCGCGTTCGCTTGATTTCGACGTCATCGGTTATGGCTGCACGTCTGCGTCCACGGTGATCGGCTCACAAAACGTGGCACGAGCGATCCAGACCGTCTTTCCAAATGCGAAGGTAACCGATCCGCTTGCCGCCATCATCGCCGCTGGACGCTCGTTGAGTGCCAAACGCCTTGGGTTTGTAACGCCGTATGTACCGGAGGTGTCCGGTCAGATGCGACAGCGACTGGAAGACGCCGGGTTCGAGGTCGCCGGATTTGGCTCATTCGAGGAAGGCAATGACCGTGTTGTTGCACGCATCACCGAACGCTCCATCATTGCAGCGGCACAGAAAGTAGCCGCATCGGGTCCCTGCGATGCCATTGTCGTCTCGTGCACCAACCTGCGCTGCCTGCGGGTTATCGACGAAATCGAAGCGACCACCGGTCTGCCATTGATCGCAAGCAACCAGGCACTGGCCTGGCACATGCTGAGACTTGCCAAAGTGAATGATGATCTACCAACGCTTGGCCAGCTTGGCCACCGCTAGAACTTCCGTTTTGTCACATGTGAACACGGGCTGACCAGTTCTGGGCACGCCCTCTCCCATCCTATTTCCGGCTTTAAACCGGTCCAGGCTTTGATGGAAAAATACCCGTCAGCAAACTTTTTATTGCGGCATAATATTTCTCGCAACAAAACTTGCAATGCGACATGACCGCCGTAAACTGTTCTCGCCACACCCCGTGTTGCCGTCTGAGGGAGGAGAATATCGAATGCTGAAAATCGAAGTTTTCGTGGAGCACCGCAGCAAACTGGGCGAAGGCCCGCTTTGGGATCCAGGCAGCAACAGGCTCTACTGGGTCGACACCTACGGTCCGGCCCTGCACAGCGTCGATGCGGCGGGTGATGACATGAAAACCTGGCCAATGCCGGAACCCATCGGTGCCTGCGCACTGCGTGCGGGTGGCGGAGCGATTGTTGCTTTGCGCTCCGGCTTTTTCACGCTGGATCTGGAAACCGGCACCGTTGAACTCCTGGCCAAAACCCACCCCGGCGAATTGCGGCCCCGCTTCAACGACGGCAAGACCGATCGGCAGGGGCGGTTTCTGGCCGGCACGATGGATTTCGAGGAACGTTCGCCGGTCGCAGCCCTTTTCCGGCTCGATACAGATCTCAGTTTCAAGAAAATCGATGACAACATCATCTGTTCCAACGGACCCTGCTTTTCCCCCGATGGCAAGACGATGTATTTCGCTGACAGCTTCGAAAAAGTCATATTTGCGTATGACTACGACACCGCCACAGGTGATCTGCTCTCTCGCCGGGTCTTTGCATCCTTCAAGCAATTCCAGGGCTATCCGGACGGCATGACTGTCGACAGCGAGGGATGTGTCTGGGTGGCCGAGGTCTATGCGGGGCGGCTTCTGCGCTACGACCCGCACGGCGCTCTGGATCGCGTCGTCGGTTTGCCGGTCTTCTCCACAACCAGTGTGATGTTCGGCGGACCTAATCTGGATATCGCCTACATCACCTCAATGGCGCGCCCGTTTGGCGACCGGTATCACATGGAAAAGGAAGCAGGCATGATCTTCGCGATCCACGGGCTCGGCGTCACCGGTCTGCCCGAAACTCCGTTTGCCGGATAAGGTCAGATGATGCGCGCACTAAGATTTCACGCCCGAAGAGACTTGCGTCTTGATCAGGTTTCCCCTCCCAGCTCGCCCAAGGGCGACGATGTGATCCTTGAAGTCACCTATTGCGGCATCTGCGGCACAGACTTGCATGAATACCTGCATGGACCGATTATTGTCCCGCAGGAGCCGCACCCGGTCTCCGGCGCACAAATGCCGTTGATCCTGGGCCACGAATTTTCAGCACAGGTGGCAGCTATCGGGCCCGAAGTTCGGGGACTGCAGCTGGGCGACCGTGTGGCGGTGCTTCCTCACCTCATGGCGAAGGGCGATTGGTACGACCGCCGCAACCTGGGACAGTTCAGTCCGCAAACCGGTCTGGTCGGATTGACCTGGCACTGGGGCGGCATGGGCGAACAAGTGTTGGTACCGGCTGAAAATGTTGTGCCCCTGCCCGATGGCGTCAGTGACATTCAGGGGACGATGATTGAACCGGCAGCGGTTGCACTCAATGCCCTGGATGAAACCGGCCTGAAAGCGGGTGACACCGTCCTGATCACCGGCGCGGGGCCGATTGGCGCCCTGGTGGCAATGGCTGCACGAACCGCAGGCGCTGCCCGGATTTACCTGCATGATCCAAACAAGGGCCGTATCGCGCGCCTGTCCGCTATGGAGGGCATCACCACATTCGATGGCGCTTCATCCGACGTTCTGGAGCAGATAGTCCAGGACACAGACCAAGGCGTCGGCGTGGACATAGCGATTGAATGTGCAGGCCATCCCGACGCCCTGGCGCTTTGCCTTGATGGTGTGCGCCGAAAAGGCAATGTGGCCATTGTCGGCCTGATCGGCGGCCAGACGCCTGTGGATCTGTTCAAGGTCTGCGAAAAGGGGCTCAATCTGATCGGAACCTGGGGCAACGACTTCACCATCGGCCCCCGTCTCATTGCCTTGATCGAGACCGGACGTTTTCCGGTGGAGGAACTCGTTACCAGCGTCGTGCCGCTGGAGACTGCAATTGCGCAAGGGTTTGACGTGCTGGCCCGGCCGGGATCCGACGAGCTCAAGATCATGATCGACATGCAAAGCGCCGGTGACCCATGAGCTCGCTTCCCATCAGCGATGATCGCGGCATTGCCTGGACGGCATCATCTGAGGCCACCGGGAGCGCATTGATGGAGGCCATGAGCCGATACTTAACGTTCCGCGCCGATGCGCTGGATACTGTCGATGCGTTGCTCGAAAAAGACCCTGACTGCCCTGTTGCCTGGGTCCTGCGCGGTTACCTGTTGCTGTTTGCCCGCAAAGCCGAACTCGTGCCCGAAGCCCGCAACGCCCTGCAGCGCGCTCAGGCTCTTGCCCCTGCAGCCTTGCCCCGCGAACGCCGGCATATCCAGGCCCTCGCCGCCTGGTGCGATGCGCAAACGCTCAACGCCCAGCGCATCTGGGACGACATTCTGGAGGAAGATCCGCACGATCTGCTGGCGTTGCGCGTTCAGCATTTCCACGCCTTGTTTCTGGGGCGACCCGACGAACTGGCACGCCATGCCACGCGTACGATGCACAACTGGTCCGATGACATTCCCGGCGCAGGATTTGCCTGGTCCACGGCCTGCATGGGGTTTGAGGAGACCGACCAGTTCAATGAGGCCGAGCGGATCGGCCGACGCGCCAGTGAGCTGGAACCGGACGACCTGTGGTCGCTGCATTCCGTTGCCCACGTATTTGAGGCCGAAGGGCGCCTGAAAGACGGCCTGGACTGGATGCAGAGGCCGGCGGAACTCTGGCAGGGCCGTGGTTCCATGCGTCATCATCTGTGGTGGCATGAGGCGCTTTTTCTTTACGAAGCGGGCGCCTACGACCAGGTGCTTGACTATTACGACAGGCGCCTCGAAACCACCGATACCTTTTCCTATCTGGAAATGTCGAACCTCTCCTCCCTACTCTACCGACTTGAAGCAGCCGGTGTGGCGTGTGGCACCAGATGGGACCGGCTGGCCGTCCGCACAGTTTCTCTCCTGCCTTCACGCGGACTGACCTTTGGCGATATCCACGCCCTGATCGTGTTTGCGCTGGCGCAGGACGGAGAGCACCTTGCACAACTCAGCGCGTCAATGACCGACTATGCCAAAGGCACCCAAACCTATGACACGCAGGCCGCCCAGGCGATCGGCATTCCGGTTTCCCAGGCTCTGCAAGCGCGAAACCGGGGAGATGCCCGAGCCGCTGTGACCGCCCTGAATGCAGCGCGGCCTGCCTTTGCCAGAATGGGGGGCAGCAACGCACAGCGCGACATGCTCGATATCCTGCTTGTCGATCTGGCCATCGATGCAGGCGACACTGTTCTGGCCGGGGATGCCATCGCACGCTATCTCGACATCCGCCCGCATTCCGAACCGATGCGTGCGCGCCTCGGTGTGTTGGCCGGGATGTGAATGCACTGAACGCCAACAATGGGGATGCACCATGAATGACACGTCGGACGCCGCCATCGGGCCTCCGAATTACGAGGACCTTGTCAGGTGCATTCACGAGCGCTTCGACAGCCTGAGCAAGACCAACCAGCGCATTGCAGAATATCTGTTGCAGCACCCCAATGAAGCGGCGATCCGGTCGGTCAACATACTGGCAAAAAGTTGTGGCGTTCACGCAGCCACCATTGTGCGATTTGCCCAGACTTTCGGCTATTCCGGGTTCCGCCAGCTGCAGGAAGTCTTCGGTCGTCGGATCATAACGGCTGCACCGGGCTTTGAAGCACGCGCGGCGCGTCTGAAGACCGAGCTGCAGGAACAACCGGTCGAAGGCATTCTTGGTCATTTGCACGACATCGCCCTGCGCGATGTTGCGGCGATCGAGGATCTGGTGGACACAATTCCGGCAGATCAGATGCAAAAAGCCGTCAGTCTGTTGAACAGGGCCCGCACAATCTATCTTCTGGCTCAGCTGCGCGCGCAGCCCATTGCGCTGTTGATGCAGTATCTTCTGACCATGATCGGGCGGCCCTGCATCATGCTGGATGCCCCCGGCGGCCTGGCCACTCACATGGCCCGGCAGATCAGCACGGAGGATGCCCTGTTCGTCGCCTCTTTCAGGTTCTATGCCACCGAAGTGGTGAACATCACCGAGGAAGTTTCTGCGCGCAAGGTCCCGATCGTGGCCTTTTCCGACAGCACCCTGTCGCCGTTGGCCAAGAATGCCGACGTCCTGTTTTCAATGCCCGAACATGACTATACTTTTTCACGATCCCTGGCGGCACCCATGTGCCTGGCCCAGGCCCTGATCATCGGCCTTGCAGCACGACAAAGTGGCGATGACGGCAATGCGGTCCGCATCCCCGTGGCCACCGCCGATCAGTCGGAACAGGATGGCTGACCCGCCACTGCACTTTAACGGGCATTCCAGCGAACAGATCATTTGGCAAAGGGCGTTGACAGCAATCACTGTCGCAACGAATATTGCTTATTCGAAATATTCGCAATTTCAGGTGCACAAAAATCGCTTCTGAACTGACCGTCCCATATGCCGGTGAACGGACGTGTGGGCATCAACTGTCTGACGAGCGCGGTGCAACGCCACGGGAGAGGCCGATGATCAAAAACGAACTCAAGCAGAAATGGGCGAATGGCGAGGCGACGGTGAATGCCTGGCTGTCGATCGGCAATCCGTTTACGGCTGAAATCATGGCCGCTCAGGGCTATGACAGCCTGACAGTTGACGGCCAGCACGGTGCGCTTGACTACAGCGCGTTGCTACCGATGTTTCAGGCGATGCGTGCCAGTGGCGTCATGCCGATGGCGCGTGTCCCCTGGCTCGAGCCGGGCGCGATCATGAAAACGCTGGATGCAGGTGCCTACGGGATCATCTGCCCGATGGTCAACAATGCCAGCGAAGCGGCCGAACTGGCACGTCATGTCCGCTATCCGCCTCGTGGTTTACGCAGTTTCGGCCCCACCCGGGTGAATTTCTCGGCCGGCGCCAATTACGCCGCCGAAGCCAACGACGAGATCGTGTGTTTCGCCATGATAGAAACCGCAGAAGCGGTCAAAAACCTGGAAGATATCGTCTCCACTCCTGGAATTGACGGCGTGTATGTCGGTCCGGCCGACCTGACGCTCGGTGTAACCAACGGCCGGTTGCCGCCGGGATTTGACCGGCGGGAGCCGGAGATGGTCGAGGTCATCCAGCGCATCGCAAAAGCTGCGAAAAATGCCGGAATTGTTTCCGGTATCCAGTGCGGATCGGAGGATTATGCAAAGGACGCGGTCGATTGGGGTTACAACATGGTAACCCTGACAAGCGACGTGCGCCTTCTGGCCAGCGGCGCCCGTGCTTCGGTTGATCGCATGCGCCAATTGCTGGGGCAAGGCACCGGTGGTGCCGATGCAAACGCAAAAGGCGGATACTGATGCCCCGCGTCCTGGTTGCCGGCAAACTGCACCCGGCTGGATTGAAATTGCTGAGCGACGCCCCCGACGTTACGTTCGAGTATGTTGAGGACACCTCAACTGAAGCGATGCTGCCTCATTTGCACCAGGCGGAGGCGGTGTTGCTGCGGGTGCAGGACATGTCGGCGCCAATCATCGCACAAGCGCCTGATCTCAAGCTGGTTTCGCGTCATGGGGTGGGCTATGACGCGGTGGATGTCGACGCACTGAACGCCCGCGGCATCGCGCTGAGCCTGGTGGGCGATGTGAATGCCCAAACCGTGGCCGAACATGCAATGATGTTGTTGCTCTCTGCCAGCCACCGCATTCCCGTTTATGACAAAGCGGCCCGTCCAGGCGGGGACTGGGGCTACCGCAACAGCCTGTCTGCACGGGAGATTTCCGGCAAGACGTTCCTGATTGTCGGCTTTGGCCGGATTGGCAGACGTGTGGCCAAGATGGCCGCCGGCTTTGACATGAAGGTGATTGCGTTCGATCCATTCCTTCCGGTCGATGCCTCCCTGCCCCCGGGAGTGACACGCGCTGATGACTTGCATGCAGGATTGCGCGAGGCCGATATGGTCACGTTACATATGCCAAAGCAGGATGATCGACCGATCCTGGGTGCAGAAGAACTTGCCCTGCTGCCTCCGCACGGTGTGGTCATCAACACTGCCAGAGGCGGACTGATCGACGAACAGGCATTGAACCAGGCGCTTTCTTCAGGAAAGCTGCACTCTGCAGGATTGGACGTGTTTGCCGAAGAACCACCGGGCTCCGACCTGCCGCTGCTTGGCGCGCCACAAATTGTGCTGACGCCGCATTCCGCCAGCATGACAGCGGAATGCGCAGAGCGGATGGCCATCGTCGCCGCGCGCAACATTCTCGACTACTTCAATGGCAGTCTCGATCCGGCGCTGGTGGTCAATAGCGATGCTGTCGCATTGCCCGGCAAACCGGAGTGACGGTCCACGCCGGGATCCGTTCCCGGCGCAAACCGCTGACAATCATCGCGGCAATGGCTCTAGAGAAATTTCACTTCTCCGCTGGCGATATCATAGACGGCGGCAGCAGATTTCAGCTTTCCGGTACCGTTCAGTTCGGACAGGATCGGGGCTTCTGTCCTCGCCTTGATTGCACCAAGCCTGGCATTTTGAGCCGTTGCCGCCGCCAAAAGGTCCGATGGATTATCGGCCATGACGTCATACACAGCGGGGCGGATGGCGTTGACGAGGCTCGGCAGATGCCCGGCCGGCAGGACTCTATCCTGAATCGACGAAATCGTTGCCGTGACCGCTCCGCAGGAGGAATGGCCAAGCACGACAATCATCTTGATACCCAGAACAGCGGCACCATATTCCAGACTTGCCAACCCGTACTCGCTGATGAAGTTGCCTGCAAGCCGAACCACAAACAGCTCGCCCGGTCCCTGATCGAAGATCAATTCCGGTGCGACCCGGGAGTCTGCACAGCTCACAATGGCGGCAAAGGGTTGTTGCCCCAGCGCGCGCGCTGCCCGTGAGGTGGAGTGGTCCGTGTTGATCGGCGTATCGGACACATAGCGCGCATTTCCATCGATCAAACGCTGAAGCGCCTCGTCAGGAGAAACCGGCATCTTGTCCGCCGCGAATGCGGCACCGGTCGATATAAACGGCGCGGCCACCGAAATTGCCAAACCTCCCGTAATCAAACCGCGACGACTGACAATCCCCGACCTGCTTTTCTGAACCATTTGCCCACTCCATCCCCACTCTTCCAACAGCAGTTACGCCCATTCCGTATCCAGCACGGCAGCATCGGGTGCTGACAACGCCGCCCTCACTATAGTCTAAACACAGCCCCGTAGCGCTTGTTTCGACAATGGTGGCAGGAAGGAAAGTTTGTCGGTGCAATTGAGCCACGTCAATGCCGTTCTCATCGGCATTTGTTACCGTCGGTATAGGCGCCTGAAGCCAGAAAGAGCTGTTTTTTACCGCTAAATGACCGGGTTGCGCGCACAGTCGACCTGTTCGGAAATCGACACGCCTGACCCGCTCGTTCCTCAAAGGGTGCAATCACGGACAAGGAGAGCAGCTGTGAGCGAAGTACACCCAAACGTCTCCTTGTTGGCGAAGCTGGACCCCCGCAATCTTGACGCAGCCACCGATGTGTTTTCACAAGACGTCATCTGGCATTACTTCAATCCAAACCTGCCCGATATTCAGGGCGATTATGTGGGATTGGCCGGGCTCCGATCGTTCTTCGAATCCCTCGGTCACCTGACCGGAGGGTCCTTCAAGGTTGAGCCTATCTCCGTGACCCCCGCCGGCGATGAACTGGTGGTGATGCGCACCAGGAATACGATGACGCTGCAAGGTCAACCCGTTGCAACGGACGTCGCCGTTGTGTGGCGCATCGTGGAGGGACGCATTGCCGAGGTCTGGGACATCCCATCCGTTTATACGATGGCAGAAGACGCTTGATCTTCACCCAGGCGGCCAGAGACTGCATGGCTGCGTTCAGACAAAATTTGCTGCGGATCAAAGCGCATTTTCGTCGGTCGCTGATCCGACCGACACCGTTCAAAGGATGCCGTTTACTCTAACGGAGAGCTCCAAAGGGCCTCCCTATACATAGCACTTGTAAATGGATAGGTTCAATTGATAGCAAAATCCTACGAGTTGTGCCGTTGAACCTACGACAACTGGAAGCCTTCAAAGCAACGATCCGTTGTGGCTCGATCACCGAGGCCGCAAAGATGCTGCATATTTCACAGCCCAGCGTCAGCCGGCTGATTGCAGATCTGGAGCGTTCCGTCGGCTTTCCTCTGTTCGTGCGTGTCGGCCGTGGCCTGACACCAACTGTTGAAGGCCAACACTTTTATCAAGGTGTGGAGGGCATGTTCGTTGGCATCGAGCGGCTGCAGGATTTGGCCAAGTCCATTCGCACCGTGCAAGGCGGTACGATTTCGATTGGAACTATTCAATCGATTGCCTCAATCGAGCTGCCCATTGCGATTGCGCGCGTCTACCGAGATAATCCTGACATCCAGTTCATCATTCATTCGCGCAACACGCCTGCCATACTTGATGCGGTGCAAATGCGACAGATTGATCTGGGTATTGTCGGACGTGAACAGAACCACGACGGGGTCGACACCCTGTTCCAGATTTCCGCGCCTTATGTGTGCCTGCTGCCTGAAGATCACCACCTGGCAACTGTCAGCGGTCCGCTTGACCTCGAGGAAGTGGCAACCAGCGAAACTTTCGTTACCTTCGGCGGCACCTATCCTGACACCATGATGTCGATCGACGGAGAGCTGTCGCAAAAATTGCAAAGCCGTTCGCGGCTGTCGGCGGCCAACATGCCAGTGGCCGGAGCACTGGTGCGCGAAACCGGTGTGCTGGCCGTTGCCGATCCGTTTTCGGCGGAACAGACTGTGCGCATGGGGGGCGTGGTGTTTCGGCCGATCGTTCAGAATCTCACATATTACGTCACGATTGTCACCGCCGGACGGGAACAGCTTTCCCGACAAGCGCTTGAATTTGTCGATCAGTTTTCACAACAACTGAGCAAACGTGTCAAAGACGTCGAAGACTTCCGGGTGCGACGCTAGACGGCCACACGCAACAGCCATCTCACAGACCCCTACTTCAGAAGCTCCGGCAACCATGTCGCGGCCTGAGGAAACGCAATCATGATAATGCCGAAGACAATTCCGACACCGACAAACAGCGGCACTTCACGAAAGGCCTTTTCCGGGCTCTCTTTGGCGACGCCCGCCGCGGTATAAATACCGACACACACCGGCGGGGTGATCATGCCGATACCCGCAAAAGCCACGAAAACCACATAGAGATGCAGAATATCCTGTCCAAGCGACAGAGCAATGGCGGCAAAGATCGGGACTGTGAGATAGAAGACCGGGACGATTTCAATAAATGTGCCCAGAATCAAGCAGATGACCGCGACTGACAACCAGAACATCAGAGGCGTTCCGCCCATATCGGTGAAGAAACTGATGATGGTCTGCGGTGTTTGTGAATAGGTCAGGACAACGCTGAGAAAAGTGGCCATCGCGATGATCGCAAAGATCACCGCAGTGATGCGGGCCGTCTCCCGCAGGGCCAGCAGAATCCCCTGAAAGGTCAATTCCCGGTAAATCAGCGTGCCAATCAAAATCGCCCATATGCCGGCCACGGCGGCTGATTCCGACGGTGTCAAAAGACCGGCATAGATACCACCGAGAATAATCACCGGGGTAAACAATCCAGGTATGGCCGACCGGAAAGCATCCCATCTCTGTTTCACAGATGCCCTGGTCGGGTTTTTCAGATGACGGCACCGCCATGTGACCACCACGCCAAGCAGGATGATCAACACAAAACCGGGAACGAACCCGGCTGCAAACGTGCGCGATACCGGCACATCCGTCAGCGCGCTGAACAAAATGGCAGCATTCGACGGCGGGATAAGCGCCTCCAGAAAGGCAGCGGAGGCCGCAAGAACGATGACGAACGGCTTCGGATAGCCCTGATCGACCATCTGCGGGATCATGATTGTCCCCACCGCAGTGATCGCGGCCAGGATCGAGCCACAAAACGCGGCGAAAAATCCCATTGCCAGGATCATGGCGATACCCAGCCCTCCCGGCCAATGGCCAACCAGTGTGGTTGCAAAATGAACCAGTCGCGCTGCTGCGCCGCCTCGCAGCATGACCATTCCGGCAAAAATGAACAGCGGCACGGCTATGAGCACGTGCTTGGTCATTGACCCGAACGAGACCTGGATCAATGTTGACCAGGGCAGGTTCAGGCTCCAGATCGCGACAGTCGCAGATCCAAGACCGAACACCATGAAGATCGGGACCGAAAGCACCAGCAGCAGCAGTGACAAAACGATGGCGGCTATTTTCATGATGCTGCCTTCTGATGGCCGGCGAGTTTTGCAACGGTTTCCAGCAGCAGCTCCAGTGAAAACAGGAACAGAATTGCAAATCCGGTCGGAAAGGCCAGATACATCCACCAGATCGGCAACTCGATTTCAAGCTCCATCAGTTGTCCCAGCCTTCTGAACAGGGCCACCGCCTCGTTCCCCGCCTGAAAGAAAATGACTGCGCCCACCAACATCGTGGCAAACACAAACGCCCGCAGTATCAGATAGGCGTTTCCTCTAAGCAGGTTGGGCAGCAGATCCACCTGAATGTGGGCGCCCGACCGCAGCAAGGGTCCCAGCAGCGGGAACACCAGCCAGGGAACAAGTGCGGGCGGCAGTTCAATGAACCAGTCATAGCCGGTACCGCTGACATATCTGGTCACCGCACTCATCGTCAGAGCCAGCACCATGATTGCCGCGATGGTAGAGGACAGAATTGTGGCCAGTAGTTCCAGAACCGTGTTGATGGCTCTGAGGCATCGAAGGATCACAGTCATCGGAGGGTCACAGTCTTGGAAGTGTTTTGGCAAAATCTTTGGCGAATGGGGATCCCCGGTTCATCACAAGCCGGGGGTCCGCGATCAGTCTCGACTAATTGGCCGCAAAAGCCTTTGCCGCGTCCAGAACCTTGGCGTCGATTTTATCGGCAATCGCCGGCTGGACCTTTTCAGTCATCAGCGTATCAAACGCCGCCAGGTCGTCCCCCTCCAGCGTGTTGACCACACCGCCGCGTTCCTGAAATTCGCTGAGTGTTACCTCTCCGGTTTTCAGGATCGTATCAGTGGAAACCTGACCGATTTCCGCACCCACGTCTAACAGCAACTGCTGAAGATCCTCAGGCAGACTGTTGAACCAGGTGGCATTGGCCATGATGTAGGCGTCGGCATAATACTGATACGGTTTCTGGCCGTGGGTCAGGTATTCCCACCAGCTGAAGGCGCGGATCGAACCGGGAGGGCTGTTGATCGTGTCGATCACCCCGGTTTGCAGTCCGGTATAGACTTCACCCGTCGGCATGGAGACCGTGTTTGCCCCAAGCGCTTCCCACATGGGTCGCTCAGCCCCGATCAAGGCCCGCGCTTTCAGCCCGGCCATCGACTCGATACCGTTCAGCTCCTGCGTGCTGAAAGTCATGACGGGGCCAACGGGATTATGCATTAGCAAAACGGTATCGGACTTGGCAGTAATATCGTCCCAAACGCCCTTTCCGGCCTCATCTTCGGTAAAGAACCGGCGCTGTTCGTCATAGCTGTCAAAAAGACCGGTGAAGGACACCACATTGTAGTTCTTGTTGATGGGCGGGAATGACACAACGCCGATAATGCCCCCCATCTCGACAGCGTTTGACGTCACGGCTCCAAGCTGCTCGCGAATGCCGAAAAGCTGCCCGGACGGAAAAACGTCAATGCGCAAACGGCCTTCGGCTCGTTTATTGACTTCATCGGCGAACATTTGTGTGTGGATCGCGCTGTGATGTTTGGGGCCCCAATGAACGGACAGGCGCGCCACCTGCTCCTCCGCGCTTGCAATTCCGGGTGAAAATAACGCCATGGCCACAGCGGCAGCCACACTGCCGGCCCCAAGCTTCCACGGAACGTTCGTAAACATCTTCATCGCGATCTCCCTCTGGTTTGCCGGCTGGGCCATGTCGTCGCTTTTGCACATTCTGTGATGTTTGCGAAAAGCGAAGCCCACCTGCACATACTGACAATCTACCGTCACCTTTTGGCATAGGACTAATACAATCATGCGCGGCATTCATTCGCCTTGGCTATGAATGAGCTGCAATATAGCGAAAGCGTATGGGTGCCAGAGGAATTTGGATTAGTCGCCAAGCACCATTGATCCTTATAGTTTTTGGCTATTGGCTAGGTGATGGTGGACTCCGGATTTGTTCAAGGCGCAACGCAAGACCCGTATATATTCCAGCGAAGACGCCCGCTTGCTCGCAAAACGGCGATTGCCCCGGATCATTTTTGATTTCGTCGAAGGGGCCGCCGGTCGGGAAGTGGGCGCTGCGCGAAACCAACGGAGCTTTGACACTGTTCTGTTGCAGCCCCGTGTCATGGCAGACGTTGCGGAGCGGTCTCTTGCAACGAAGCTGCTGGACCGCTCTTACGGGCTGCCCGTTGGTATAGCACCGATGGGGATGTGCAATCTGGCCTGTCCCGGTGCAGACAAACATCTGGCGGAAGCGGCGAAGACATTCGATGTTCCTGTCTGTCTCTCTTCCGCCGGTTCCAGCACCATGGAAGACATGCGCAAGTGGGCGGGAGAGCGGGCGTGGTTTCAGCTCTATTTCGGACAGTCGGTCGATGCGACCCTGGCCTCCGCAACCCGCGCCCAAAACGCGGGGTACGACACGCTGGTGTTGACGGTCGATGTGCCTCAGGTGTCCCGCCGCATCCGCGATCTGCGCAACGGGTTCAACTTTCCATTCCGCATGACCGCCCGCACTTTCTGGGATTTCGCACGCCACCCCCGCTGGTCTGTGGCGACGCTGATGGCCGGTGTTCCCTCCCCTCAGAACTTCGCCCGTGACAACAGCGAGGCGCCCTTTGACCGTCATGCAAGTCGCGCAGGTGCCGATTGGGATTTCATCAGCGTTCTGCGCGAACGGTGGCCGGGAAAGCTGATCGTGAAAGGTGTGACCTCTCCGGTTGATGCCAAGCGCATTCAGGCCCTTGGGGCGGACGCGATCTATGTCTCCAACCATGGCGCCCGCCAGCTGGACAGCGCCCCGCCTGCCCTGAGACTGCTGCCGCTCATTCGCAGTTCCGTGGGACAGGATTTTCCGCTGTTGTTCGACAGCGGCGTGCGCAATGGTGAGGATGTGGTCAAAGCGCTTGCTCTCGGAGCGGACTTTGTGATGATCGGACGTCCGGCCCTCTTTGCGCTTGGTGCCGAGGGTGGCCCGGGACTGGAGGGATTGCTGAATTGTTTCGCCCGGGACATCAGTGTTTCAATGGCGCAGCTGGGCGTAAACTCAATCGAAGATCTCAGCCCGGCAGTGCTCTTCAGCGATGCCTTATCGGAAAACACGAACCAACCGTTGACAATTGCGGCCCCCATGCGCGCCGCCCACGGCAAACAGGCTCGGTGACGGCAAGAAAGCAGGTTCAGACATGGTCCAGACAAAAATTCGCGGTGGCGCCCTGTTGGCACGTGCCCTGAAGGAAAAGGGCGTCGAACACGTCTTTACGCTGGCGGGCGGCTTTTGCAATCCGGCACTTGAGGGCTTCATGGAATGCCAGATGCCGGTGATCAACTGCCCGCATGAGCAGGTGGCCGGACATCTGGCGGACGGCCATACGCGCATCACACGCAAGCCTTCGGTCTGCCTGGTCGGGCCGGAAGGCTTTGCAAATGCGGTGCCGGCGATGCTCGAGGCATGGGGCGAGCGCAGCCCGGTTATCTTCGTGACCGGTTCCTCGACACTGGGACGACAGGGTGCTGGCGGTTTCAAGGAGATTGACGACGTCGCCATCGCCGCGCCGCTGACCAAGTATTCCATCCAGATTACCGACGGGGAGCGGATCAGCGAATTTGTGGATCGCGCCTTTCGGGCGTCGACAACGGGCTATCCGGGTCCGGTGCATCTGTCCCTGCCCGTTGACATCATGTTTTCATCCTTTGAGGAGGATGCAGGGCGTGCCGAGCGCCCGTTTGACCGGTCCGCTCACGCTCCGCCCAGGGCGTGGCCGGATCCGCAGCGTCTGGATGATATTCTCAAGCTGGTCAAAGCGGCAAAGCGTCCGGTGCTGATTGGCGGGCACGGCGTCTGGTGGTCCGGTGGCGAAGAAGCTCTGGGCGCAGCCGCAACCAAATTGCGGATCCCAACGTTCAACGTGCCGTATCACACCAAGATGCTGGGCGAAGCGTGCGATGCCTATATGGGGCTGGCTGATTTTCACCAGTATCACCCCAGCAAGCCCGCCATCCACGAGGCCGATCTTGTGCTGATGGTGGGATGCCGCCTGGACAACCAGATGAATTTCGGCAACCCGCCCTTCATACAGCGAAAGACGACACTTGTGTGCGTCAATGGCAGCCACGAAGAACTGGACTATAATTGTGGGGCCGATGTGCAGCTACTGTCGGATCCCGGCGCGTTCCTGCAGGCCCTGTCACAGGTGGATGCAAGCTGGCCGACGTGGCTTGAGCTGCAACGCCAGCGCCGTTCGGACTGGGTCACCGAGTGGTCGGAACATATCGCACAAGAAACAACCCGGGACGAGGCAGAGGGCCGCAACATGCACCCGCTGCAACTGGCGCTGGATGTTCAGGCCACGATGTCGGATGATGACTGGCTGGTTTTTGACGGCGGCAACACGCATTTCTGGAATGAGATCGCCACAAACATCGCCGCCTCACGCGGGCGCACGCTTGGCGGCATCCTCCATCCGGGCAATTACAGCCTGCTGGGCGTCGGCGTTTCTTTCGCGCTCTCGGCCAAGCACGTCCATCCCGACAAAACAGTGGTGCTTGTGACGGGAGATGGTGCATTTCTGTCCGGCGGACTATCCATCGAAGCCTGCTTTCAGGAAAACATCCCGATTGTGGTGGTCGTCGATAACAATGGCGGTCTGGATTGCATCAGTCAGCAACAGGAACGGCTTTTTTCAAATGGCAAGCACTTTGCGACCGATTTTCGCGATATCCCATTTCACACCATGTTCGAAGGTCTGGGCGGGCATGGCGAACTGGTGACACAGCGCGCTGAACTGGCCCCTGCCCTGCAGCGCGCCATATCAAGCGGAAAAACCGCGTGCATCAATGTCAAATGCCGGGGTGTCATCAGCCCCATTGTGGCCGCCACCTCAGACAAACGTGACAAGGCGTCGATTGAATAATGGCGATACTCTCTTCTCATCTGCTCAATGGCACAGACGGGACCCATGCCGGGGGCGTTGCCGTGCGGCTGTCAAACATCACCGCAGGAACGACGTTGCTTGCAACAAAGATGGATCAGGGCGGCCGCCTGTCAGAGCAGGTGGATGTTTCCGGCGCCGGGTCCGATGATCATTATGAACTTGCGTTTGACGTCGCCCCCTACTGGGCGGCACAGGGCTTTGCCCACGTCCGCATACTGAACGAGATCGTTCTGCGGTTTCAGATGCCAGATCCAACCGCCCGCTATCACATGCCGTTGATCATTTCGCCCAACGGGTATTCGTGCTGGGTTTCTATTCCTGAGTAGTCGGGCAGGACATCAGGCTCGATGAGCACTTCCACTTGTTCCTTCATCACCCCGGTGAGGCCCACCAGCTGCGTGGTTGAACGGGCTTGACCAACCGCTGAAGCGCATTGGCAAATAAATACACCTCGTTTATGTTTACTAATATATCATAACAATACCCCAGCACCGCCATACAAGTATTATTTTCGACAAAATTCCTCCACCAAATATTTGTACTTAGAAAACCGCAAGATAAAACTTGCCTATGCGGTATCATTCTACCTTTTTACTTATCTACAACAGGGATACAGGTCATGAAAAAGATATTTGGAATTCTGATTGTTTCACTCTTCGCTGCCACAACTGCCTATGCGGCAACATTTGCAGAAGCTGATGTCGACGCAAACGGAACTGTGAGCAAGGCGGAGGCAGCGACGGCGATCTCCGGATTGACGGAAGAAGTGTTCATTGCAGCGGATGCGGACGGTGATGGCGAATTGAGCGAAGCCGAGTTTGCATCGATTCCACAATAACGATTTTACCAGGTAAAATCGACAGGCGGAACAGGTGAACACCCGACCTCGGTTCAGTTATTGAAATTGAACTGGTCGGGTGTTCTTTCTCTCTACTTGACAGTTCGATCAGGGTTGAAACAGCCGCGCAAAACTTCATGTTGATCGTGTTTTGTAAAAGTCCATCAATTCAAGATTGAAATCGACCTCTGGCAGTGTGTCTGGACCGGCAGCACGGCGACAGACCTGTCCGGGACACCCCATGCGTTCAACAATCGCTTATCTGCTTGTGTTCGTCGGCATCTGCCTGATGATTTACGGCTTGGTGTTGCCCTCTGAAATTGATGACTTTCCGGTGAATTACGGCAGCGCAATTGGAACTGTCTTTTCGAAAACGAGACCGCCCGTGGTGCAGGATGCGGAAAACTTTCGAAGCTATCACGTGACCTACTATTACAAGGTGGGCCCGACATATTATGCCGGCAGCGCGCGGTTGCAGAATTTTCAGGATTGGCAAATAATCCGGGAACGCGGGCCGATCCTGATCGACTATCGGCTGGATCAGCCTGGCATTTCCCGTCCGCGCTTCAACCAGGCGGGAAAGGGAATTCGGATTGTCGTCGTGGCGCTTGCTCTCCTGATCGTGTTTATCGGCCTCATTGTGCGCAGTCGCCAAAATCAGTCCCAAATCTGATGCGTTGAAGCGAGGGTCATCGGGATTATCGGGCTGCCAGTTTTCCCCACACGGCTGGGGCTGTTGAGTTAATTCAACGTGTTATCAGGCTGGGGACCCCGTTGAAATCCTTCTTCGGAGAATTGTGAAAGTCCGCCCAACCGGGCGGATCCCCGGACAGGAGATCTATCGGATATCGCAGGCTGGATCTGTTGCAAAACGAAGAGGATGTTCTTGAAGCCTTCAAATTGTTATGCACGGCAAACCAGAGTGTGAACTGATCCAGCCGGTTGCCGCCGGGAAACGGCGACGCCCAAAGGTGAACGGTACGAACGAATACCAGACTATCGCCAAGGCTACACTGGCGGGGTCATTTCGTCGGCATCCTGGCTGCTCCTCTCCGGCTCCGATACCGGCGTCTCAACGCATGCTCAAAACCGGATGAGACGGGCATTGCCCGGTGCAACAATTGGCCCCTTGGCGCGCTCAACCCGATGCGTGTCGCCGGTGTGAAGTTGGATCCGAGATATCCGGGGGCCCGGTCCGTAAATGATGCGGTCACGGCCATCGATGACGATCATTCGGCATTTCGGCGTTTCTGCCGGGCACCGCGGCCGCCTGACTTCCTTGATGCGTTTTCGATATTTTCTCGAGAGTTCCTTGAGAACCGGATATTCCAGCATGATCAGGAAGTCGTAGGGTGCCCGCCCCCAACTGAAGGGATCGCCGCCCGCATTGAGAACCGCCGCATATTTTTCACTGACATCGCCGACCCGGATGTCAAATCCAAGGCTGGGGGCCGCGCTTAAAAGCCCGGCGGCCCTGCCCATCATCTGTGCACCAAAACGCTGCAAGACACTCTTGTGAAGTTTGACCTGACCCATCGACGGGTCGTTCGCATAAATGAACTCACGATCAAAATAAGCCAGATGGCGCCCTGAAGGATCTCGCGCCAGCGTCGTTGTGGTCGAGGGATCGTAGGTAAAGGAATACCCGTCGGCCGAAATCAGCTTGAACGCGCATCGCTTGTTTCTGATGTCGACTTCAAGCGCCTTCACCTTCCTCTTTGTCTTGCGGTCGACATAGGCATTGACGAATATGGTGTCCTTGCCGCTGGAGGGAGCGGTGTAGAATGTTCCGTTTGTGATTTTGCCCCGTTTTGCCGAAAACTCAGCATCCACGTCCTCAGGCAGTCCTTCCACCAGAAGCTCGACCGTTTCAGTGGCGGCAACGCAGCTGGGCATTTCCACCGTAACAGGTGCGACGCGCAACTGAAGGCCGATTTCATGGTCCTGGGTTTCAGGCACCCCGGTGCGGTTGATATTTGTCGCCCGCACCAGAAACTCAATTTCCTTTTCGACCAGGTCAAACAGATAGTGCTTTTTGCGGCTTTTTACCCATTCATATTCGATAGCCAGACCGGCATGGTCCGGAGCCCTCTCATCCGGCATCTCAATCGTGACCAGAGCGAACTCGGCCCGATCCGGTTTTTGCTGCGCCGGCCGTTTCAGCGCAGAGGGCATGACTTTCATGTGCCGAGCCTGTGCGCTCCAGGCCTTCACGCGGGCGGTATCCGCTTTTATCGTCCCGTCCCGTGCCTCTGCCTTGATGGTCTTGGCCAGTTTCTCATAAAATTTCTCGCTATTGGCCTCCTCGGCAATCACACGATTATAGATGTCATGAAGGCTCGATCCATGGGCCCGGAACGTCATGTCGACCGGCTGATAAGCGTTGGTTTTCGATATGCCGCCAGTTACTTTTTCGTACATATCGACATAGGCACGCATCGGCTCGCGGGGGATCAGTTTTTTCCCCGCTTCATAAAAGAAATGGCCGCGCTGATATTCTTTATCGCCCGCATCCAGATGCAGCGGTTCATCGTAATACTGGAGGATCGTCCGATTGCGCCCCAATCGTTTTTTCAGCCATGCGGTCCCGGCAGCCACAGCCGTTCCCTCGATGATCCAAGGCACGTCCCCTACATTCTGATTATCGCCGGATTGCACTGCGTGATAGAATTCGTGGGCAAGCGTTGACTGTAGTTTTCCGCTGTCAACCGAGGTAATTGGCGCCTGCCCCTCCGGTACGTGGCCGGTTGACAGCTGCTGATACTGATTGAGGGTCTTTTCCGAGGCGCCGGTGCTGAGCTCAATCCACCGGGCATCGTGATCATAATGCGCGATCGACCCCCCTTCGAAGTAGATGGGCGAGACGATATTGACTTGAGGCGCGCCGGTAAGCGGTGTGTTTTCTTTCCAGCCGCGACCGCTGCCTTTAGCCATGCGCGCCGGATCATAGCCCATTGCGTCAAACCAGGAGGCGATCTTGTTCATCTCGCTTTCGATGAACCGCATGCTCGCCGCATAGTCCTTGTAACAATTCTTCACCGAACACTGGAAGACCCAGGGGCGTTCTTGAGCCATGGCCGGCACAGCCAAAACGG
This sequence comes from Stappiaceae bacterium, assembly GCA_039976075.1. GTDB lineage: Bacteria > Pseudomonadota > Alphaproteobacteria > Rhizobiales > Stappiaceae > JBDWFY01. Next base: position 4,795 of record JBDWFY010000007.1, on the reverse strand, counting down.
TAGCCAGAACAGCACAGTAGAGTATTTTCATCTTGTGTCTCTTCGTTCAGTTTTCGGGAGAATTGAACAGCCAAAAACGCGCCTGGCCACACGGCGTCCCGCAAAGCGACTCCCTCGATAGGTGTGCGATGAGAGTACCGGGCGGCCTTTGGTCATCAAGCTATCGAATCTCATAGGGCGGAACGGAACATCCAGAGCGCATCCGGATCGCGATGTCTCGAGCTGTAACAGAAGGCGCTTTGCGGCCGGTGATCTGAATGGATGCCGTGCCAGCCCCAATATATCAGCGAAACCTGCTGCGAGGGCTGCAGACCATCATTCAATCTGTTCCACCTCAATAAACTCATCAACGCGCCGACGCGTTTCCCGTTTGAAATCCTCGGAAACCGCAGCGCAATCCGCCACTTCCCGGCCATAGCTGATCTTGACTTCGGCATTGCCATCGGGAGAAGCGACCAGAAACTGTGTCATATGGAAAGGCAGGTTGAGCTGATACCCCTGCTCCTTGACGAACATTGCCTCGCGGTTTGTCTCAAGGGCGGCAGCCGCTTCCGCCGGTACGCATTGTTCCTGCAAGGCGAAACTCAGACCGTTCAGCATGGTTTGCGGCAGTGACCCATAGTCCAGCACCCCGGAGGCATCTTCCAGGGTCTCCGCATGGATCAGAATAAGATCCCCCTCGTTCGCATAGGCTGCAAAAGACACCCTGAACATCAGATCCCGGCTTGCCTGCCGATGGTGTAACTCGCCCAGGGCTTCAAAGGAAGGCTCGATCTGAACCTTGTAACCGGCCTGGTGGGTGGCCGTCACACTATTTGCATGGCTGTCCAGATAATCAAACTCGGAAGCCTGCAGCGGGTTCGCCATGGACGTGAGTGCTGTTGCAGCACTTATCCAAAACAGCGATTTCCAGTCATTTCTCATGGCATTGTCCCAGATTGTTCATTCAATTCGTCCATTGCCTTCGCCCATGGCCGGGAGCCTTTCCGCGGGGGTCTGATTGTTGCGGCGGCGCCCTGCCCGCTTGTGGCCCAAGGCACCCGTTTGTTGAATCACCCGACATGCTCTAACGTCTTGTTATAACGCATTTTCGTGCAGCAGCGTGTGCCGGAAGGGTTGGGACAACCTTCCCTACAGAAAGACGCGCCACAACTACGTGCTGCAGCCGACAGGAACTGCCGGAGAAGGAGGTCAGATTTGAGAACGCTGAGAACCGTGTGTGCGCTTGCTTTTATGGCGGTAGCGACAGTGACCATCGGGACACCCAATCCGGTGAGTGCCCAGGAAGTCGCACACCCGCACCTGCCACCACCGGGCAGCGAAGTGGTGATTTACACCCACAAATTCGCCCCCCAGCATTTTGACGAAGGCATCCGGCTCGTCTCGGAGGGCTTCGCTGAAATTATCAAGGAAATGGGCCAGGATCGCACCAACTTCATCATGACCCACCCCTCAACATTCGAAGTGCTGAATGTCTCGTTTTTCGAAAACAAGGAAGAGGTCCGGCGCTGGCACGAATTCGAAGGACGTCTTGGCGTGGTTGAAAAACTGAAGCCGCTGATGGTGGCACCGATCGACATTCAGACCTATTCGCTTGCCGAGGTGCATGACGCCAAATAGGCACAGGCCAATCGGGGAGACGCCTGATATCCGCATCATACAGCGCGTTCGGATTTCCCCCCAGCCGATTGCGCCGGTCCGCGATGCCATGAATCACCACCTTTAATTGAAACTGCGGCTTCTTTCGGGGTTGCAATCCCATGCAAATGACGCTTCCTTCGTTCAATGGCATTGCTTTCTATCTTTTCGCGAAACGACATTTGGAAAACCGGCGAATTTTTCAAGCCCTGGGACCCTTCTCACCCCTCAATTTTTGACCATATCAGTGCCCTTCAGTCGCAGGACGAGGACCCGAACGGGCCCGACCTCCCCGACGAGGCGCGTTTTAACGAGGGTAACGCCATCCGGTTTGTATCAGGTGCCATGGATAATCTGATAGGTGCCACGGACGAGGACGCAGCGGAGGTCGTCAAATCGATACGGCAGGTGCTGAAGAACCCCAGCGAAACAAACACCGGCAAACTCTATCACCTTCTCAAAGAGGATGGAGCGATCGGCACGGTGGATGACGCCCTTTCGCTCATTTCGCAAAACCCTCCCCCTGCCGAGCGGTTTGTCTTGTTGTTTGACTGGCTGGCGCGATGCAGTCCGGACCGGGAGCCGGTGAAATTTGCCATCGCAATGCTTGGCATTCTGGATGGAGACAATTTCAAGGAAATGTTTCTCACCCTTGGCGCGCACGAGGAATTCACCAAATTCGCCGGCGTGGCTCTGGCAAACTCCCTGCCGGAAAATGAAGCCTTTCAGGCACAGGTGCAACTGGCGCACGCGGTCAAGGGATGGGGTCGCGTTGACCTGGTTGAGCGCCTGGCTCCCAATGGCGACGATGCATTCCGGCACTGGCTTGTGCGGGATGGGTTTCAAAACGCGATCATGGACGAATATCTTGCCTATATCGCGGCAACGGAAGGCCGGCTTCTGGAGCAGCTGAGCACCGAGAATGCAGGCAGTGACGAGGCTCTGATCGATGGCGCCGCAGGCATTTTCATAGCGCTCGTTGCAGGCGGTCCGGCGGAAGACATGAGCGACTATGCCGATGGCGCGACCGCCGCTTTTCGCTGGTTCGATTTGATCGAGGATCGCCCCGCTACGCTTCTGTGCGCCTTTGCGGCAAAATCACTCCGCTCATATGCCGAAGAGCCGGGCGGCCCCGAACACTGGCCGGCCACCGCTGCTGCAAAGCTCAGGGAGCGTGCAACGCTTTATCTGAAAAAGCCCGCGCTTGGCGTGTTGGTGCCGGAGCAGATCAGGACAGACTCAGGATCGGAGTTCTGGCTGGCAAAGGAGCTCGCCCCTGACGTGGGTATAGACCCGTGGCCGATGATCCTTGAGCTGCAAAAGTCCCATAGCGGTGAAGAATACTGGTACGACCTGATGCGGACGGATGATCCTGATCGTATCGACCAGGTGATCGCGCTTGCATCAGACCTGTTGCCCCTTGATGAGATTGCGGCAGGCCCTGCGGATGAAATGGGCCTTGGACCGGAGTGGCGACACCACTCCGCACTCGATTTCATTGTGCAGGATCTCGACAGATTTCCCGGAAAAGGCTGGCTGCTGATTGCTGCGGCGCTTCAAAGCCCACTGCTCCGAAATCGGAATATGGCTGCCAAAGCGCTGAAAGTCTGGTCCAAGACGGATTGGCCTCCGGAGGCCCTTCAGCTCATTCGACAGGCCATTCGCCAGGAACCCACAGACGAACTCAAAGCGACGCTTGAAAGCCTGCTCGGCCCGGAACTCTCCTCCTGAAACGTATCCCGGAAACGTTGACACACTTTTCCGATTAGGATACGCGCCAAAACAAAGTCTTGGCGCTTCGAATATAAATTTTAAAACGCAAGCGGAATGCCCTGCCCGCAGGTTGCCGTCTTAAAAATCAGCGACATATAACGGGTCCACACCGCTCTTGGCTCGATGCCGCCCGGTCACCGCCAAACAGAGATGCCTGTCAAAAAATGCGCCTTCCTGCAAAGAACGACGTGCTGGCCCGAGTGGCTGCCCATCGGAGCAAATGGGGACCACGGCCCACTCATGTCATCCCTGAGCCTGTCGGGCCGGGCGAGGAATCCGTTTGGGATTATCCGCGCCCGCCGGTGATCGAAGCCGTGACAGCACCGGTCCGTGTGCTGTTTGCCGGTGAGGTGATCGCGGCATCGACACAAGCCGTCCGGGTTCTGGAAACCGCCGGGGCACCGGTCTATTATATTTCGCCCGATGATGTGCGGATGGATACTCTGATCGTCCGCGACGGATACTCCCTCTGCGAATGGAAAGGCGCCGCGCTCTATTATGACGTGCTGATCGCCGGCAAGCGCGCGGACCAGGCTGCCTTTTCCTATCCGGACCCGCTCGACGATCTCACTGAGGGCTACGGGGCGCTCGCGGGCTGGATCGGGTTCTATCCCGGCCGCGTGGATGCCTGTTTTGTCGGCGATGAAAAAGTCACCCCCCAGCCCGGTGGTGTCTATGCGGGCTGGATCACCAAAGCGATCAAGGGCCCGATCAAAGGCGCACCGGGGACGGAAGGCTGGTGAGTGGTGCGGACCGAATTCGATCCGCACCCTGCTAGAGCTTCAAATGGTTTGCAATTCCTACATCAATCTTCTTGTTTTTCGGATCAAACAAAAAGATGACGTTGTAACCGACTGGCCGACGTTTGGAACGGGCGTAATGACCGGTTCGAGCAGCGTACGGGCCGGCCGCCACCAGAGCTCCCATGAACTCTTCCTTAGTCATTGGCGCTCGCGTTTCCTCTTTCGCCCGGCAAAGAACACGATCCGAATTCTCGATGATTATTAAGAGATTGATTGCCTTACCGTCAGCGCCCCCACAGCCATCAACAACACCGCACATGAAGTTCTCAAAGGTGGCGAAGCCGGCGCCCGGTGGTACGTGGACCCCCAACTTCGCCACATTTTCTTTCGAACAATCTGGTGCGGTCTGCATCTTCGCCCCATCCATAAACACAATCCTGTCATCGGGAAGAAGTTGCAAAAGCCGCTTTCTTTCCTTCGCCGTCATGACTTTTCGCGCGTAGTGCAGATATGGCGCCTGGGTGTTCTCGACGAGATCAATTATGGGTTCCAGATTCATGATTTTGCGTTTATTTGGATGCTCAATATCGCTTCACTAGATGTAAACGCACAGGGCGAAAACCGCCCCGCACGCTGTCAGA
>JBDWFY010000006.1:0-7732 GCA_039976075.1 Stappiaceae bacterium | reverse complement strand
TTCCGGCTCACCGGCATCTGAACGGGATTCAATCCGATTACCGGAATTCGCTGTCGTGATACCGCCATGACCGCCATGACCTGAACCATCATCGTCCATGCCGCCGCCCATGCCGCCTTCACTCATGCCGCCACCGGATGTCGTACCGCCCGTGTCACCATCGCCACCCGAACCGCCGGACATCATTTCTTCCAATGCAACTTCCTCGTTACGGCTCTTCTGGAGATCGGAATAATCCATTGTGCATTCCCTTGCTTTAGACATACCGTGCGGCGCGGCACTACCGGCGCCAAATCGGTGCAGTGACCCATTCACAGAAGAGCTTCCTCTTCTGCGTTGATTTTTTTTCGATACAGAAACGCGCTATGAATCTGCGTTAATACTTTAGAAACGAAGACGACCGCTACGAGACAAAAATGCGGCGCTTCAAGCAGACCCGGTCAACTAACTCTATGACCTTGCGCGGTGCAGCAGATTTGATGACCCACCACTCTCCGTCGTTCTTTTTGGTGAAATTGCCGAACTGATTTCATCCCCGCAACTCTCCCCAATTCCAGCTTTTCGAAATCCCCGACGTCGCCCTACTGATGCAGTTGAGCAACGAGTGTTGAAAAGATTGCTTATCAAATTGACCGCACTTTGGCGGACACACCCTCAATTAAGGCGTTTTGGTGATTTGAATTCTGCATTTTTGGACACCTGAGTAAAATCAGACACTTAACACCACTTCGATCATCTGTGAATTGTTGAAACTGTATCGGAACTTTGGAGGATTATTCGACTCGGATTTTATCTATAACGGCACACGAAATCACCGACCGCCAACAAGCCAACGCTTAACCGACTGTTAACTATAATTAATTTTTATTAACACAATTATTAATTGCATATCAGCTGTTACTCTCTGCTTGATTCGAACATTTGGCGGCACGGTCAACCCAACAAATCGCACAGTTCGTCCAGAGAACCTGTGTGGTTACAAAATGACCGCAATACGGTCAAATATTGGTCGCCATGTCACGCTCTTTTCAATCTAGGACCTAATCAGCATAAGCTCGATTCTTAGTACGCGTGACTTTGGGAGATTTTGAATGACGGCGCGAAATTACTCTATTCGAAATACTCTGGCAGCGATGATTGTTGCAGCCTTGGCATTGCCAGGCGCGGCATTTGCGGCTGAATACAGAATAGAGAAGCAGCCAGTGGCTCTACCTGCCTTCAATCTTGAAACCGATGGAGGCAAACCATTTACAAATGCGGATATCAACGGAAGCTGGTCTCTTATCCTGATAGGATACACTTTCTGTCCTGATGTCTGCCCAACAACGCTCTACGACCTGTCTCTTCTTCAGGGAGCGATCAGCGAGCAATATCCGGACCATCCTGTTCCAAAGGTCGTGTTTCTCGCTGTTGATCCCGACAGAGACAGAGAGCTGCTTCCTGACTATATATCCAGTTTTGAGGGGTCTTTCATTGGAGCAACGGGAGCACCGGATGAAATAAGCAACGTGGTTTCCGGACTACGTGGATTTGTCAAATATGAAAACAAGGACGCTGATGGAAACTATGCGGTTCATCACAGCGCAACGATATCCCTGCTCAATGCATCAGGTGAAGTGATCGCGCGTATAAATCCGCCATTTGACACGGACAACATAGCTGAGCTGGTTGTCAATCTCATGAACAACAGCTGACGTCCTGCTTGGCGTCCAAGGCATGCATCGTTTGCTCCCGGTGGTAATACCGATCACATCGGCACATCAGCCAAGGAATGCGACCACGTCCAATGAAGAAAGCTTCATTTTTTCCAACTCTGCTTGTGATACTCGTATTGGTTCCAGCAGGCGCTCTTTTTGCTTACGGCCCGGAGACTTTGGGCACATTCGTGCCTTCAGTTCAAAATCTGATTTCTTCAGACACGCGCTCAAAGCCGGCACGGTCGAGTTCTGCGAATGTGAGCCCTTCCCTATCGCAGGTCGTCGGTACAGAAGAGAATTCCGAGGAAGAACACACCGGAACGGTTGGCATGCTTCCGGACGCTTATTGTCGAAAAGTAACCCGCCCGCGTGCGCAGTCGCACAAGGCATCCCTGGCAGCATGTGTACAATCTGAGGAAGAAGCGCAATTTGAACTGACGGCGATGTGTGGCACTGAGGAATTGATGGACATGTGGCGCCAGTGCGCGTCGAGCAACATGTCAAGCGTTTCGCAGCGTAGCTGCATGTACAGCAAACTCGAATTGACCGGGAGCAAACACAAAAGCTTGCTGGAAGCAGGACTGCAACTGGTTGCAGTGGCCGAATACCGGAACTCCAGGGGCCTGAATATTTCGACTGGTCCGGGCATCGCCCTTAACGAATTTCGGAACAGCGTCATAGTCGTTACAGGCGGAGATCGTATTGCTTATGTCGGTGCATCCAAAACAGATCTGTCAAATGATTTGGTTCGCTGGCGGCGAACCATCAACACGGGTCTACGCGGCGGGCGTTTCATATCACCGGAATTCAATCTGGAGGCCTGGCGTGATACGATTTATGAGAACGGCTCACTGAACATATATGCCAAATCAGCTGATAATCCGTCAGATCCTCAACCCCTTGCAGCCCAGATTGCTGCACTCAAAGAGGAATTTGCACCTGCGATTTCCACTTTTAGCGAGTAAACACTTTCCTAATTCACGGCAAATACCTACAAAAACCGTTTGGCATCCGGTCCTAAGCGATTGATTTTTATATATATTCAAATACCTTTCACAACATTAACAACGTCCCGCTCAATTAAGATTTCATTAACCACGATGCCTTTATCAAAGTGATGGGCAACATGGATTGAATCAATGGAATTGGGCGTTCGCAGCACTGGGGCTTGCTACGTGCCGTTTGCGGTTGGGAGCGTTTTGGCGCCCGCAATTCTGTCGCTTCTCTTGGTTTCCTTTGGCGCACACGCGCAATCCCTCCAGGAATCCATGCTCTCTGCCTATCGGTTCAATCCCGGATTGAAAGCAGAACGCGCACGCCTTGAGGCAACAAATCAAGGCATCCCAAAGGCCAGAGCCCGATTTCTTCCCACTGTTACCGGTAGCTACTCCGCAGAATATGAGGAATATAAAGACAGATCCGGCAATGGAGACTACGATCAGGTCGACCACATTTTTCAGGTTAATCTTTCCCAACCCATCTTTCAGGGGTTCTCCGCAGTAAACCGGCTGAACCAGTCCCATGAGGAAAGTACCGCTGGATATAACCGGCTGCTTAACAGAGAGCAGGACCTGTTGTTTGGTACCGCTCAAGCCTATCTCGCGGTTGTCAGAGATCGTGCTGTCCTGGCCCATCAACGCCGCTACCGCTCAATCGTGGCGCAGGAGCATGCGGCGGTACGAGGACGATATTCCCTGGGAGATGCAACCCGAACCGACATTGAACAGGCAGCAGCGCGTCTTGCCGACGCCGAAGCGACGCTGGAACAGGTTGCCGGCAATCTCGATATTTCAAAAGCACAATACCAACGGCTTGTCGGCACAGCTCCGGGTAAAGTTGCCTGGCCGAAAATACCAAAGCACCTCATTCCGCCTTCCGTGGCGCAGGCCATCGACGTCGCCTACGCCAACAACCCCGATATCCGATCCCGGATTGCCGGTGCTCGTGCTGCTCGATATGCGGCCAGAGCCAGCGCCGGTGACCTGCTGCCCAATGTATCGCTCGAAAGCTCATATCAAAAGGGTTATCGAGACAACATAACCAACGCCCGTGAGGATGAGTTTCGCGTTGGCTTCCGTATTTCCGCCCCGTTGTTTACCGGTGGCTCGAACCTTGCCAACGTTCGAGAGGCCAAAAACATTGCCGCTCAAAGAGAATATGAGCTTGATGACACACGTCTTGCAATTCGAGAGTCTGTTGTGCGCGCCAGCCGACAACGCACTGCCGCAAGCGCTCGGGCGAAGGCATCACGCCGGTCCATCGCTGCCAATAGCGGTGCATTGAAAGGGCTGCAAATTGAATATCGGGGCGGCCAGCGAACACTCCTGGACGTTTTGAACGGACAGCGGGAACTCGTTGACAGTCGAATTGCCTTTGAACAGGCGCGTTATGATTCTATGTTGGCAGAGTTTTTTCTGATAGCGTCCATCGGGAGCCTCGCACCGGAACATTTTTCAATAGCGGCTGAACGACCCGCGGAAATCGCCAGACTGGTCCCTGAATTCAATGATTGGGACCTACGACTGGCGCCTCGCAACTGATCAAATACGGTACCGTATTGGTTGACGACCCTGCCCTACCACTGCACTTGATCTATTTCCGAGAAATCAATCCGTCCACCATCGGAGGTCTCTATATAGCCGGATGCATCATCTGACAGCGTGAGTGTCTGGTTTGCCATATCAACAGAATCAACCGTGCCGGTATTGACGGTCAACGTCCAGTCAGAACCATATTCGCCAACCGAGGCACCACCGGCAGCATCGCCCAACTGGATGGTGTCGATCCAGGACCCGCCACCGCCTGTGATGGTGTCGTGGCCGTCACCCAAAGCATACTGGAAAATATCAACCCCATCGCCTCCACTGAGGACATCGTCACCCAGTCCGCCAATCAAGGTGTCATCACCTGCCGCTCCGGTGAGGGTGTCGTTTCCAGCACCGCCATCGAGCACATCGTCATCGCTATACACCGTAGCATCATTAAACAGAGTCAGATCCGATGATCCGGCGAGATCGGCGACCACACCACCGGCAGCGCTGGAAAACTGCCAGTTCGACACCAGCCCCTGTTCAGATGCGGGATCTGAAATCGGCGTGTCATGATTATCCGCAATTTCGGTTGAACTCCGAACATCGTCAAACAACCGGACATCATCGATGGCACCGTGGAACGCTTCTGCCGACTGGAACCCACCATCGACAACATCCTGTTCCTGGCCGAACATCAGTGTTCCGGTGCTCTCAAAGGTCTGACCAACCTGAAAACCGGTCGTAGAGTACGACGCAGCACCGTCCACATGGACCGATAGGGATCCGGTCGTATTCTCCCACGTTACCGAAAGACGATGGGCTGAACCGTCGAATAGATCGACCGAAAGCGCCGTCGTCTGATGCTCAACGTCTTCAACGTAAATTGACAACGTCCCATCCGCATTCGCCATGATGGCAAACTCGTTGGCATCAAGATCGCCGTTTACAAAAGTCGCATAGGAAACGATGACGCTGCCTTGCCCCGGATCAGGAGCAACGCTCGAAGTGAGTTGCGCTTCGAATGTAATTTCGTCCCTGGGAAATCCGCTGAAATTTGTGGCAGCGGCATAATCGCCGGTTCCACTTTCATTGAGAATGAGCGCGTCGACCGGCGTGGCCGCGGGTCCTCCGACAAGGATGTCGTTTCCGGTGCCACCTGAAAGGTCGTCATCACCGGCAAGGCCGGATATTGTGTCGTTCCCCGCTCCGCCGTCCAGGATATCCACGCCGTTGGTTCCAACAAGGGTCTCATCGATATTCAGCACATTGACATGCAGCACATCCGTCGAAACGGACGTATCTCCATTATCGGTGGTGGTGGCGGTGACATTCAGATCGAAATTACCGTCAAAGTCAGCCGGTGGCTGAATGGTCAGGCTGTCCATCTGCCAATTCGAAATGTCCGCTTCCGTATTGATCGCATCAGCAGTGAAACTGTTGCTGCCGTCGCTCAATACAGCGCCGTCAGGAATGTCTGAGATCAAGACTGACAGCGTCTCAGAACCATCTTGATCACTGTGCGAAACAGAAATTTCCGGAAGTATGATGATCGTATTTTCATTCCCGGAAGCAGTCTGATCAGGCAGGTGTTCAATTATGGTCACGTCATCGAGGAACATCCCCCGTCCATATTCTTGCGCGACTCCCGCAGTGCGAAATTCGATGTTTGCCGGAGATCCCGTACCCTCAAATGTGATCGTGTGAGTCTGCCAATTCGGTGCCGTGTCAAATGTGCCGTCTGCCGTAATTGTTTCGACCACGACTCCATCCACAAGCACTTCCATGACATTGACATAGCCCGGCTGACCGGGCCTGGGTGCATATTCGAAGGAGATCGTATAGTCGCGGCCCGCCTCCGTATCGAAATCACGGTTTATATTCTCGGCATCCTGATACGCATCAATCAGGTCATCATTCAGCTCCAAAAACTGATTTTCAGTCCCGTCTGCCAACGTTTCCTGTTTCACCTCAATCGCATCAGAAGTGGTTGTCCACTCTCCGATCGAACCGATGAAGGCAGAACTTGTTTCGGAAGTGTCGAGATTGCCACCCTCGAAACCGCTCTCCGAAGCATTTCCGTGCCCGAGAATAATCTGCTGCGCATTGCTCCCGATGCTGATAACCGGTGTATCTGCGACTGCGATAACATCGATGGTCGCCGTTGCCGTGTCGGTAAAGGTTCCATCCGAAACCGTAAAGCTAAGCGGAAGATCATCACTGGCAAAGTCCGCAACCGGTGTAAACGTCCAGGATCCGGCGCCGTTATCAACCAAAGTGCCATGCGCTGCATCGACCGAAAGGTCAGTGACAGACAGGGTGTCGCTGTCCGGATCAGTGCTTGCCGCAAGCAGCTGTGCTTCCGTAATGATGATTGATAGATCTTCGTACGTTGCCTCCAATACAACGGAACCCGCATTGGGACCCTCATTGACATCAGTGACTGCAATCGAGACAGTTTGATTGGCAGACAATCCCCCGCTATCTGTGGCGGTTATCGTAACACTGACAGTCGGCTCTGCCTCATGATCCAGCGAAACACCATCCTTGAGTTTCAGATCACCATTGACGACTTCAAACCGGCTGTCCGAAACTGTATAGCTATGCGTGTCAGCGCTATCTTCGTCCGTGGCGGTTAACGTTCCAATTGTTGCTCCACCATCGTTTTCAGCAACAGAACTGTTTGACAAGTTAACGGCTATCGGGCTGTCGTTCAGATCGCGAACATCGATTGTCAGGCTCTGACTGACCGATAGCCCGCCGCTATCTGTGGCAGTCACCGCGACATCAACGGTTGCCTCACTTTCATGATTGAGGGTCACGCCGTCTTTCAGACGTAACGTGTACTCACCGTTATCATCAAAAACTTCGAAACGACTGTCATCGACACTGAATGTGAACATGCTGTCCCCGTCCGGGTCCGCAACCGTGATGAGAATATCTTCATGCGCGGTGTTTTCACGCATATGGTCCGCTTCAAATGTTATGGATGTGGGTGTCTCATTGACATTGGAAACATTGATCGCAAACGTTTCGCTGGAAGACGATCCATCCGTCGATGTGGCCGTCACAGTGAGGTCGATCGAACTCTCAGTCTGTGCGTCAAAACTCGCGCCATCGGCAACAGTAACAACACCATCACCATCGACTTCAAACCGCGCATCGTTCACGGCGTAGGAAACCGTGTCCGTGACATCACCATCCGTCGCAGAGGCTTGTATGCCAACCACAGTGCCGGAAACCGCCATTTCTGAAATTGTATTGGCTGTCGCATCGACGTCGGTGACGGCAGAAACCGAGACTTCGTTCTCATCACCAACCGACACGGAAAATGTCTCATTGGAGGTAGACCCATCCGTCGATGTGGCCGTCACAGTAAGACTGATCGAGCCTTCTGTTTCCGCATCAAAACTTGCACCGTTAGCGACAGTGACAACGCCATTGGCGTCCACGTCAAACCTTGCATCGTTGACTGAGTAGCTGACCGTGTCTGTGACATCACCGTCT
>JBDWFY010000005.1:0-115096 GCA_039976075.1 Stappiaceae bacterium | reverse complement strand
GACTTAACGCGGGGTGGAGCAGCCCGGTAGCTCGTCAGGCTCATAACCTGAAGGTCGCAGGTTCAAATCCTGCCCCCGCAACCAAACATCAACCCGTTGTCATTTATGACAGCGGGTTTTTTCGTGCAGAAACGTAGGGATTTGAACCTCAAAACAAACTCCAAACTCTTGCCGCAGCACAAAACCATAGAGCAGTGAAGCATTATTGGGGCGTCATGGCCAGCCTGTTTGAGTTCAGTGACGGAAATGGCGATCGTAGTTCGGCCATGAGGCAAGAACGATCGATGTATAAGTCCGTGAAATAATTACAACAGGGACGGTATCCACGTTTCGACGGGTTTCTCATGATTCCAGTTCTTGCATCGTGTGAACTGCTAACGTATAACATCTATATTAAATAGATGAAATGCCATGATGATTGTCCTGTTCGCTGAAGGAAGCCGAGGGTTGGATGCATTTGGACTGAGTGCAGTTCTATTGGCGTCGCGTTGAGCGTTGCAGTTCTGACGCGGGAACGCCTCGGGCATTCAGCTCGGGGCCAATATTCATGGTTTGTACCAAAGGAAAAAGGATGCTGGTAGCTCGAGTGCTTCTAAAGGCATTTCTAATGCCCGGAACCGTTGTCATCAATCACTTTGGAATTTCCGAAGAGGAAGACGGCGGGATGCTGAGATCTTTCGTCAATATGTGCTTCTGGGGGACAATATTTCTAGCGATCGCGCTGAAAATATTCATCTGAACATATCGAGTTCTCTGGCTCAATTTCTGCCGTGCCTGATGGGATCTATGGCAAAACTCTAACCAAAGATTTGTTAGTAAACAGATATTTCTTCTTTCGAGTGTGACGTCAGTTATCGTTGTTGAATGCAAGATGTCCTGACAATTCTTCCGGCCCTTTGGCTTCAGGTCATTTGGAGCAAGGGGCAGGGTCATTAACACTTTTTCTCATAATCCAAATTGATAGGTCGCCTTTGAACATTGAGTCAGCATATATTGCATTACGCTTGGGTTGGTGAAGTGCCGCCTGGGTGTAAAACAGTTCGCTTTTTGTTGCCGCTATGATCATGAAATTTGGCGCAGGGATTGGTCTTATTGGCTCAAAGTTTGGCATAAACAGAAACGGATACAATAATATGGTGTTAAAACACCTTTTTCTTTCAATGGCATAAAACGGTTGCTGTTGAATTTGCATCCGTATAATTAATAAATGCGTCAAATTATACATTCTCTCGGGAGGAGAACACATGATTAAGAAATTCATCGCCACATTAGCCGGTGCAACCATGTTGGCCAGCGCGGCATCTGCTGCGGAAACAATCGAAATGACATCGGCGTTTCCACAGAACCTGCCAATTCTTGGAACGGCAGCTCTGGGATTTGTCGATAAAATTAACGGTATTTCTGAAAGCGTTGAATTTGAACATTTTGATCCGGGCAAGCTTGTTCCAACGCTTGAAGCGCTGGATGCTGTATCCAACGGATCGGTCGATGCTGCCTATACGACGTCCGGATACTGGCAAGGCAAAATGAAAGCAGCATCGCTTTTCGCAGCGGTGCCTTTTGGTCCTGAAGCAGGCGAGTTTCTTGGCTGGGTGTTCTATGGAGACGGAGCTAAGTTGTGGCAGGAGTTGTATGACCGCAATGGGTATAACGTTGTTGCCACGCCGTGCGGCGTGATTGCACCTGAGACCTCTGGCTGGTTCAAGAAAGAAATCAACTCGGTTGAAGATCTTAAGGGCCTGAATATGCGTTTCTTTGGCCTTGGGGCGGAAGTGATGCAGCGTCTTGGCGTTTCGACATCCTTGCTGGCCGCGGGCGATATTTTCCCTGCTCTGGAGCGCGGTGCAATCGATGCGACCGAATTCTCCATGCCTAAGATTGATGCGCGTCTGGGCTTCCACAAGATCGCTAAATACAACTACTTCCCTGGCTGGCATCAGCCTTCAACTCTGTTCGAACTGCTTGTGAACAAAGACAAGTGGGATGAGTTGGACGACAAGACCAAGAAGCAGATCCAGGTTGCGTGCATGGCCAACATCACGGACAACCTTGCTGAGGGTGAAGCGATCAACTTTGCTGCCATGGTTGAGAATGAGACCGAACACGGTGTGATCAACAAGCAGTGGAGCCCGGAGATCCTCGCAGCTTTTGAAGAAAACTGGAATGCAGTTGCCGCCGAACTTGCTGCTGAAGACGAGTTTTTCAAGGAAGTCTGGGACAATATGCAGGAATATCGTAAAGGCTACAAAACGTGGCAGATTAACTATCTCCCGCGTTGAATGTAAAATAATCGAGACGATGAAGCGGCCCCCGTCGGGGGCCGCTTCATGCATGTGCAGCACAAAAATAAATAGAGTTGGTGTGCACAAGCCTACAGCGTATCCCGGAAACGTTGAGACACTTTTTCGATCAGGATTCGCGATAAAATAAAGGTTTGGAGCATTATTGGCGATTCAAAGATCGACAAAATTGCTCTAGATGCGCTGCGGGGAGGCGGGGATGTCAGATAAAACAATTCCGGATATCACGGAAGTGATCGCGGTTACTGATCCGGGAGAGAAGGGCCGAGAACATCATGTCTGGGGCGACCGTCTCGTAATCTCATGCGGCAACGTCATGGCCTGGCTCTTTATCGTTCTGATATTTGCCATTGTATCTCAAATATTTCTCCGCAGTGCCGGTCATAATCAGGCATGGTTAGATGATCTTCAATGGTGGCTTTATGGTCTTGCCGTTCTCACCGGCTTCGCATATGCGACCACAACGGAGAGCCATGTCCGCGTTGATATTTTCTACGACACCTTTTCGGAAAGCAAACGGGCGAAAATTGATATTTTCGCTCTAGCCTGGCTACTGCTGCCGTTCATATTGATCATGACAGATATTTTGTTTCATTATGCTGTGTCTTCGTGGGCAGCGCGCGAAGGTTCTGATAGTCCCAATGGCTTGCATGGGCTTTATCTGCTGAAAACGGCGCTTCCGATCCTGTTTGTCCTGGCGGCGATTGCATGCTGGGCGGCTTATTATCGAAATTTGCGAAAGCTGACTAATCCGACATTGGACAAGCAATTGCTGTTTGCATTCCCTGCCACGTGGTTCATCGCTGAACGCACCGTATTCTATTGCCTTTGGTGGTTTACACGCCTAACGCAGCCAGACCTCAATCCGCGTCGTATATCAAGAGAATCTATTTTTGATTACAGTGCCTGGATAAGCCTCGTCATATTGCTGTCGATTATTCTGCTTGCCTATTTTCGGTCTCGTACCACTCAAAAAACAAACGGGGCCTGACACATGGAAATTCTCTCGCTGATGTCCGTGCTCATGGATTTGAACCAGTGGATGGTTCTCGTCATGTTCCTGGTTTTCATTTTCATGTTGTTTCGCGGCGTTCCAGTCGCTTATGCGCTGGTTGGCGTTAGCCTTATTTTCTTTTTGATCGGGGAGTTTGTACTCGATGAAAATCGAAAACTGATCGAGCAATATATTGAATTCAAGAGAACGGGACTGACCTACCAAAAATTGGCAGCCAATGCCGGGCGCTTTTTTGGCGGTATAATCAAAAATCCGGTTCTGGTTGCGTTGCCAATGTTCATTTACATGGGACTTATGCTGGACCAGTCCGGCGTGGCTCAACGCATGATGCGAAATATGCAGGTGCTGTTTGGCGCTCTGAAAGGCGGTCTTGCGCTTACCGTGATGTTGATCGGCATCATCCTTGCGGCTTCAACGGGTGTCATCGGTGCTTCGGTCGTGTTGCTTGGTGTCATGGCGCTGCCAACCATGATGAAACAAGATTATGCGAAGCCGATCGCAACGGGCACAATTGCGGCTTCAGGAACACTCGGGATCCTTATTCCACCATCGATCATGCTTGTAATCATGTCTGATCAGCTCGCCATTTCTCTGGGTGATCTGTTTATGGGCGCGCTGTTCCCCGGGCTAATCCTGGGGGGTCTTTATATTGTTTTCATCATCGTCTACGGCGTGATCAAGCCCAGCGCGATGCCGTTACCGGAAAACCGTGAACCGGTAACCAGCAAGATCGTAATCGGCGTTCTGCTGTCCGTTATTCCACCTATATTCCTGATATTGCTGGTGCTGGGCTCGATCTTTTTTGGGTTTGCCACACCAACGGAGGCATCGGGACTAGGCGCTTTGGGTGCTACAATCCTTGCGCTAATGAGTGGTAATTTGAAATGGCGGACATTGCTCGATGTTATTCGTCAGACGATGAATTCGGTCGGATATATTGTTGGTATTTTCATAGCTGCAAATTTCTTCGCATATATTTTGCGGCGGTACGGTGGCGATGAAATTATCGAAAATATGGTGCTCAATTTTTCCAGCGATCCCTATGTGGTCATCTGGTTTATCCTTCTGATTATCTTTCTTCTTGGCTTTTTGCTCGACTGGATTGAGATTACGTTGATCATTATGCCGCTGATGCTGCCGGTGATTAACGCTCTGAACATTCCAATTGATGGTTTTGGAGTCGTCGATAATCCTCCCATCGTCTGGTTTGCCATTCTGGTGGCGGTTACTCTGCAGACGTCTTTCCTGACGCCACCTGTCGGATTTGCCTTGTTTTACCTAAAGGGCGTTTGCCCCCCCGAGATTTCTCTCGGACATATCTATAAAGGGATTATTCCTTTCGTTATCCTGCAGTTGTTTGGACTTGCCATCGTGTTCTATTTCCCCGAACTGGTTACCTGGTTGCCGGCAAAAGCCTATGGTAACTGACGTTCGCAGGTAGTTCCCTACGTGGAAAAGGAAGATCGATGACAATCGACGGTCTGTGGTTCGACCCGTCACGATGTTTTATCGGCGGTGAATGGGTGACCGCCGCTCTGGGGCAAAAGCTGGAATTGCACGATCCGTCTTCGGGCGCTGGTCTGTGTGATATTGCTCGAGGGGGCGAGGCTGATATCAACCGCGCGGTTGAGCTGGCGAATTCAGCTCTTGATGGCGAATGGGGATCGATGACCGCGCCGGAACGCGGCCGACTGCTGGCGCGAACGGGTCAGCTGGTGCTTGAGAATGCTGACACACTGGCGCGTCTTGAGGCGCGGGATGTCGGTAAACCGTTGAAACAAGCGCACGCAGATGTGCGCGCGCTTGCGCGCTATTTGGAATTTTATGGTGGGGCGGCTGACAAAATACACGGCAGCACAATCCCTTATCTAGGTGGCTATACAGTTTACACCCTTCGTGAACCCCATGGAGTGACCGGGCACATCATCCCGTGGAATTATCCGATGCAGATCATTGGGCGGTCCGTTGGAGCTGCCCTCGCGATGGGGAATACGGTGGTTTTGAAACCTGCCGAAGAGGCTTGTCTGACCGCGTTGGCATTCGCCGACATCTGCCGCCAGGCCGGTTTACCGGCCGGGGTACTGAATGTTGTCCCCGGTTTGGGCGTTGAAGCCGGTGCGGCGTTGGCTGCTCACGGGAGTGTTCGTCATATCTCCTTCACCGGGTCGGTCGGGGTCGGTAAAGTCATTCAGTCAACCGCAGCCCAAAATGTCGTTCCCGTCACGCTGGAACTGGGCGGCAAATCACCGCAACTGGTGTTTGATGATGCGGATATTGAGGCCGCTCTGCCGTTTCTCGTCAATGCAGGCATTCAAAATGCCGGACAAACCTGTTCGGCGTCATCGCGCATATTGGTTCAGCGTGGCGTCTACGATCAGATTGTTGAGAAAATGAGCGTGCGATATGCTGAATTACGTGTCGGACCTGCTTTGGCCGATCTGGATGTCGGGCCCGTAATCTCACCCCGCCAAAAAGAAATTGTCAGGGGATTTCTGGAGCAGGGAAGTAATTTGAACAAGGTTGGCGAGGGGAAAATTGTTGTGGATGCGCCGGCAGATGGCTCCTATGTCGCACCAACGCTCTTTGCGGATGTCGCACCGGACCATCCGTTGGCCCAACAGGAGATATTTGGCCCCGTGCAAGTCGTCATCCCGTTTGAGGATGAGGAAGAAGCCCTGTCGATCGCAAACGGTACGGATTTTGGTCTCGTTGCATCAGTGTGGAGCGCAAATGGCGGGCGACAGATGCGACTTGCCAAAAAAATCAGATCCGGCCAGGTATTTCTCAATAATTACGGCGCGGGTGGGGGCGTTGAATTACCCTTTGGCGGAACGGGACTTTCGGGCCATGGCCGGGAAAAAGGATTTGAAGCACTCTACGGATTCTCCATCCTGAAAACAGTTGCGGCATTGCATGGGTAGGATTGTTTCATGAGATTGAACGGTAAAACGGCCATTGTCACAGGTGGTGCATCCGGATTCGGTGCCGGTATTGTGCGTAAATTCATCGCAGAGGGGGCGGCGGTTGTTATTGCTGACCTTAATATCGCGGCTGCAAACGACTTTGCTGCAGAATTGGGAGCAAACGCAGTTGCCGTACAGTCCAATGTGGCTCAATCAGAGTCAGTGAAAGCGCTGGTAGAAACCACCCTCAAAGCATTCGGTAAAATCGATATTCTGGTGAACAATGCCGGCACCACTCACCCTCCCATGCCAATGGAAGACGTGAGCGAAGATGATTTCGACCGTGTTCTGGCGGTCAACGTAAAGTCTGTGTTTTTGACCGCAAAGCACATTGTCTCGCATATGAAGGCTGCCGGTAACGGCGTAATATTGAACGTGGCATCGACCGGAGCTGTTAGTCCCAGGCCGAAACTGAGCTGGTACAATGCGTCAAAGGGTTGGATGGTTACGGCAACGCGCGGCATGGCCATAGAGCTTGCACCTCTTGGTATTAGAGTCAACGCGCTCAATCCGGTCGCTGGTGAAACGCCGCTGTTGAAGTCGTTCATGGGCGAGGATACGCCTGAGATGCGGGAAAAATTCCTCTCGACCATTCCCATCGGCCGTTTTTCGACACCGGAAGACATGGGCAATGCGGCCTGTTATCTGTGCTCTGATGAAGCCTCGATGGTCACCGGTGTGTGTATGGAAATTGACGGTGGGCGTTGTATTTAAAACGGCCGGTTCGGCAGAGGGCCGGTGCCTTCGAGGCTTGAAATGACGACTGCTGATTTTTTTAGGATCGCATAAATTTACGGCTGCTTCCCGAGTGATCCGGGTGGGAAAGTGCGTCCCTTAAGTTCTTGTTAATAGTGATAATTTTCGAAATATTCGACGCAGTTTTCATCCCTTTTCACTCCGGAAAATTAAAGTAAATATCTGAAATATAACAATAAATAAGAATGATTGATTCTGTGACGTGGGTCACGGGAGTTGTCGTCGCAACATGGCAATTTTCAACTTGTGAGGGAATTGGAACCGAGGCCCGTCCGTTTTTCGCTCACTTTGAGAGATGCGGTTAAATCATGTTTTTAGTAAAGGTAAGGCCAAATGTTGCGTCCAGGTAAAAGGATAACAACTCCCGGAGAAGGCTTCTTAAAATACACCTCGACAGCGTTTGCTTTGGCGTTGTTTTGTACATTTGTCGGGGTTGCGGATGTGTCTTCTCAGGCGCAGGCAGCGGAGAGTAACTCCGTCTCGCACGATGGTGATACTGGCGATGCCGGCGGAGGCCGAGACGGCGGAACCAATGGCGACAATGATTCCGGTCGAGATGGTGATAATAACGGCGGTCGAGATGGGGATGGCGACGGCGGATCTGGCAGAGACGGTGATGATAACGGCGGTCGAGATGGAGACCGCGACCGTGGTACTGGCCGAGACGGCGATGATAACGGCGGCAGGGAAAGAGATCGTGGTGGCGACACCAGCCGAGGCGGCAGTACAAGCGGCTCTGCTGTCTCATCTTCAAGCACAACCGGTCGGGAAGATAGCTGCCGAAACTCATTGACTTATGGGAACTCGGACGTTCTTCGCCAGCGGTGCAACGGCCCGTTTTACCGCTGAGTTGAGGCCTGCTCCTCAAGGTTTACTGCAGGGAATGCAACAGGACAGAATAACGGCTCGCCCCGATTATTGATTGTGGCGGGCCTCATCAGTTGCAGTTCTGCGCGGATCGCGCTGAACATGAAAAAAGTTTAATGAAACAATGCGACCAGTTTGCCGATCTCACACGTTTAATGAGCAAGTGTTGTGAAAGAGATTTGATAAAATGGCAATTTGGAAACAGCTTCTGCTATGTGTTGGGCTGATCTGCTTTTCTGCAGTAGGGCTCGCGTTATTTGCACCAGGGTCGAGACTATTGAACGCTCTGCCTTTCGGCGAAGCCCTGTCTTCACTCGGATCTGCGCAAGCAAAATATTCAGACCAGCGTGCCGGTTCGGGCGGCGGAAAGCCTGGATTGCGACGTGCGCGCCCCTTGCCTCTGGTCGTTCTTTCCAAAGTTGAACCCGCACTGGCCGACGAACGGGTAAAGTCCGTCGGGACGGCGCAAGCCATTCAGAGAACGACCTTGTTTCCAGAAGTTGCCGGTCGGGTGATTTCTGTTGATGCAAATGCCGGACAGAGACTGAGTGTTGATGATATCGTTGTGCAGCTTGATGATCAGGTACAGCGGTTGGCCGTAGAACGTGCAAGTCTTTCGCTGGCGGATGCTGAAGACCTTGTGCAGCGCTACCAGACACTTGCCGCCAAAAATACCATTTCTGCCGTACAATTGACGGATGCCAAGTCGGCCATGGAGAAAGCCAAACTGGATCTGAAGGGAGCTGAAGACGCTCTAAACAGACGCTCAGTCCGAGCGCCGTTTTCCGGAGAAATTGGATTGATTGATGTTGGTGTTGGCGACTACGTGACGCCCACAACTGCCGTCGGCAGCCTTGATGAGAGAAAGACGCTTCTGATTGAATTCAGGCTGCCGGAACGATTTTCCAATCACGTTCGAGTAGGGCAGGCAATCGATTTGCAGACTGCGGCCCTCCCGGGAATCCGTCTTGTCGGTGTGATCAGCGGGATCGACAACCGTATCGATACGGTTTCCCGAACGATATTGTTGCAGGGCGAGATGAACAACGAGACGGATCTCGCCCGTCCTGGCATGTCATTTGATGTCAGCCTGGAGATTGGTGGTGAGGAACATCCTTCGGTTCCGTCCCTGGCTGTTCAGTGGGATCGACAAGGACCGTATGTCTGGAAAGTCGACGGAGATCGGACCACGAGAGCTGATATCGGAATTATTGCCAGACTTTCGGACAGGGTTCTGATCAGCGGTGATCTCGCCGTCGGCGAGAGTGTCGTCAGCGAAGGAACAGCCGCAGTGCGACAGGGAATGGTGTTTCGAACGCCTGAGGGATGAACATTCGCGAACACAGAGCGGTTGCAAACATACCGCCGTCTGACTCGAGCCTTTCATCGAAGTCATAGTCATTATTCAAACGAAGCGCAGGTGGATCGGTACATCGTTTTTGGTACCGACTGGAAATGGATTGAGCGGCATGTCCAGGATTTCAGAAGAATTGAAAGGTCTTCCGGCCCTTTGCGTCCGGCGTCCGATACTTGCGGTTGTGATGAACCTCCTTGTTGTCATCGCCGGAGTTGCCGCTATTTTTGCCGTTGAAATCAGGGAACTTCCCAGCACTGACAGGCCGGTTGTGACAATTCGGACGACTTACTCCGGTGCGACACCGGAAACGGTCGATACTGGCATCACATCGGTGCTTGAGGCAGCTGCGGCGCGGACCCCTGGCGTTTCCTCGATCTCCTCATCCTCCCGTTACGGATCTAGCCGGATTACCGTTGAGTTTTCACCTTCCGTCAGCATTGACACCGCTGCGACGGATCTGAGGGAAGCAGTGGGAGCAGAAAGTCGAAAATTACCTAATACAGCCGAAACACCTGTGGTTGTGAAGGCGAACGATGACGATGATCCGATCATTCGTCTGGCTGTCACGACGGATACAATGCCGGTTGAGGCTCTGACGCGGATTGTCGATAATCAGATCAAAGACCGTCTTGCGGCTGTTCCTGGCGTCGCAAGTGTTAACGTCTACGGAGACCGGCAGCCAGTCTTCAGCATCAAACTCGATTTGAAAGCGCTGGCCAGCCGCGGGTTATCGCCGGCCGATGTTCAGTCCGCTGTGGAACGGGTGGCAATGGACACACCGGCGGGTTCCATGTCGACCGGTGGCAGCGAAATTCTCGTTCGCACGAAAATAAGTTTGAAATCCGTGGATGACATCCAGGATCTTCGGCTCGATGAGTATACAAGAATTGGCGACATCGCTCAGGTCACCTATGGACCCGATGAAATTTCCTCGTATCTTCGCAATGATAGCAAAACGGGTATCGGCCTTGGGATTGTGCGTCAGGCGCAGTCCAATACCTTGGACATTTCAGAGGGCGTCGCCGATGCAGTCGGCGAAATTCAGCTCAACTTACCCGATGATGTGACGTTGCAGGTCACATCTGACGATGCCGTCTTCATCGGGGCGGCCATAAAAGAAGTTTTGAAATCGCTTATTTTATCTACGGCAATCGTCATACTGGTGATGCTGGTTTTTCTCCGCTCAGCGACGGCGACGCTGATACCCGCACTCACTGTCCCTATCGCCCTGATCGGCACGGTTGCGACGATATGGCTCGTGGGATTTTCGATTAACATCCTGACGCTGCTGGCCTTGGTGCTGGCAACCGGAATGGTTGTCGATGATGCCATTGTTGTGTTGGAAAATATCGTCAACCGCCGAAAAAAAGGGGATGGGAAAATGGCCGCCGCCGTGCGGGGCACGCGGGAAGTTTTCTTTGCGGTCGTCTCGACAACGGCGACGTTGGCAGCGGTCTTCATTCCCATTTCTTTTCTACCTGGGACTGTCGGGCAGCTGTTTTCTGAATTTGGTTTTGTACTGGCAATTGCCGTTACCATTTCGTCGTTTGTCGCCTTGACATTGGCTCCGATGCTGGCGTCGCGCTTTGTCGGTGAGCCGCGCGAAAAGTCAAAGCCAGGTTGGATCGATCGGTTTGGCACACAGTGCAGCAATGTCTATCGGGTGCTTCTCCGCGCGGCGCTCGCCGCGCCGATAGTGATTATTGTCATCAGCACATTGTTTGCCGGGTTTTCCTATCATCTGTTCACAGTGTTGCCCCAGGAACTGACACCGCGCGAAGACCGCAGCCTGGTGCCGATTCTGGTGCGGCTTCCTCAGGGGAGTGAACTTGATCTGACCAATCTGAAGATGAAACAGGTCGAGTCCGTTGCACTTGATTTGCAGGTCAAGGGTGAAGTTGATTCAGTGTTCAGTATTACCGGGCGAGGGTCGTCCAATACCGGTTTTATCATTGCAAGGCTTGTGCCCTGGGATCAACGGGAACGCGGTCAGGCGGAAATCGTGGCAGACATCAATGAGCAACTGCGGGAAATCCCCGGAATCGCTGCCTTTGCCCGGCAACCGAATACTCTCGGTTTGCGTGGTGGTGGTTCAGGACTGCGCTTCGCGCTGACCGGTTCAAACTATGACGTTCTCTCCGATGCGGCTCTGATATTGACCAGGACCATGGAAGACAGGATAGCGGGTTTCGGGTCGTTCGATATCGGATATGACACCACTCAGCCGCAGCTTTCCCTGAAAGTCGATAGAGACCGCGCCAGAGAGCTTGGTATTGATCTGACTGACGCCGCCGCGTTTGTGAATATTGTACTGGATGGGCGGGAAATTGCAGAGATCCATGAAGGGGATGATGCCGTGCCGATCATGCTTCAGCCCGGCGGCCAACCCTTCAATGACCCGAACGACCTTGAGAATCTGTTCCTGCGGGCCGGTGATGGCACCATGCTGCCGCTCTCCACAATCGTTGAAATAACCGATACTGCGGTCGCACCCCAACTCACCCGGGAAGCACGGATGCGAGCGGTGCCGATTTCTGTGTCACTGGAAGATGGATACGATATTGAAAGTGCTGTGCGGGACCTCAACGCAATAGGGCAGGAGGTATTGCCGCAAGGCGTCGGAATAACGCTTCTCGCCGAGGCAGCTCTGCTTCAGGAGACATCAAGTGGGTTGGAGCTTGTTTTCCTTTTCGCACTCGTCATCGTTTTTCTTGTTCTTGCAGCACAGTTCGAGAGTTTCTCAAGTTCTGTCATCATCCTGCTGACGGTGCCGGTTGGGCTGGCCTCAGCTGTTTTTGCGATAGCTCTCACCGGCGGTTCACTCAATGTATACAGTCAGATCGGTATCGTTATGCTGGTTGGAATCATGGCGAAAAACGGTATTCTGATTGTTGAATTCTCCAACCAGTTGCGTGATCAGGGCTTGTCAGTCCGAGACGCTATTGAACAGGCCTGCATGCGCCGTTTGCGTCCTGTGATGATGACGATGATTTCTACTGTCCTGGGCGGATTGCCTCTGGTCATGGCCTTTGGTGCGGGTGCCGAGGCACGTAGCGCGCTTGGGTGGATCGTTGTTGGCGGGTTAGGGTTTGCGACGGTGTCGACCTTGTTCCTGACCCCGGTTGCATACAATCTGCTGGCCCGGGCATCCGGAGCGCGCTCTTCAGATGAAAAACGCCTTATCGAAGAACTGAAATCGAACGGCATGGATGGGCAGACCCCGTGATGGAGAGAGCACGTAGCTCACTCGATGTGAACATGATAAAGCACTGAACAGGCTGGCCGTCGGTTGGCACGCAGGCTCAAGATAACTGGCGGGTAATGTCTTCCATTGGTTCTGACACCAGCGCAATTCGCCGAGACAGTGCCTTGATGCGCCGCATCAAAAATGGTGAAACGGAGGCCTTTCGTCAGGTGTTGGCTGAACAGACAAAGCCGTTGATCAAACTGGCATATGGCGTGACCGGTCAGTTGGAAGAGGCTGAAGATATCGCGCAGGAAAGTCTGCTCACTCTGTGGCGGATTGCGCCCAAGTGGGAAGCCCGCGCGACAATTTCGACTTATTTGCGCACCGTCGTTACGCGCAAAGCCATTGATGTGATCCGGAGAAGAAAAGCGCAGGCGGATGATCAGACATGGGAAGGTTTGAGTGATACAGGCCAGAATCCCGAGGAAGAGCTGGAAAGCAGGCAAACCAGCGCTATGGTGAGGACGTATCTCGCGGAATTGCCCGATCGCCAGCGCGCAGCGATCGTGCTGACGCATTTTGAAAACAAGTCGCATCAGGACGCCGCGAATGCAATGGAATTGTCCGTCGATGCGTTTTCGTCGCTGCTGGCAAGAGCCAGGAGGGCATTGCGGCACAAGATAGAACAGTCTCAACCGGGAGGTGATGGCAATGATCAAGATGACGAAATCGCCTGATAGGTCGGTATCTGAAAACGCGACTCCTGCAGATTTGGAAGAGTTGCTCGATACTCATGGTCCGGACCTGACGCTTTGGCCTGATGCCTCCGATGTCGACAGAGCCCGAAAAGCGGCACTGAACGACCGGCAATTCAGATCAAAGCTGGATGCGGCAACAAAGCTTGCCCAGCATCTTACCGTTATTTCCGAAGAACTGGATGACCATCCGATGTTGGATGCCGCAGCAGGAAAGATCGAACTCACTCTTATGGCACATGCCGAGCGGCGCGGACCGGTTCGACAAGTCTTTTCCTCCACAACCCTTGTGCGACTGGCTGCGACAATATTGATTGCCTGCGCGGTTGGAGCAGGCGTAGGCCATTATGCTGAGGGACCACTGACCGGGGGGACAGAAATGTCCGATGACGTGCTGTACGGTCTGATGGATGTGCCATTTGAGAGTTTGGCGGCGATATAGCCTGGGAACCGATACTGTAATGGACATTAACCGATTGCCACTGTGGTGGAAAAAACTGGAACTCGGCAGATGAAATCCTGGCGGACAATTGTAATCTTGTTGTTTCTTTCCCTGGCTGGAAACGCATTTTTTATCGGATATGGGATCTCGCAGCACGAATTCTCTCGCTCGGACAAGAAGCGCGGCTCAATGCTGCATGCCATCGGTGCACGGTTGAGCAAGAATATGGAAGCCCCCTATAAACAGCAGGTCATGGACGGGATTGAGCAAATTCGACCCCAATACAGGAAAGCGATCACCGAACGCCGTCAAAATTACGGCAAGTTGAGAGCGCTGCTGGCGGAACCCGACGTCAACAGGAAAGCGGTTGATGAGGTTCTGGCCACATTGAGGAGCCAGTCGGAAGAGCTTCAGGCGCTAATTCAGGATCAGATGGTGACCGTCATCCTTGCGTTGCCTGCCGAACAACGCGCCAATATAAAAACGCGGTAGCGTGTTGCACTGGCATCGACGAAGCAAAATTTACGGTTCCGCGGTTGAACTCACGTGCTATTTATGCCCGGCAATAAAGCCCGCCAAAGACTCTTGTTCACGCTCATCCTTGATGCCCTGATAAGACATCCACATGCCTGGGAACATGGCTTCCGGGTCTGCCAGAAATTGCTTCAGACGGCCAGGTGTCCAGGTAAGGCCCCGGTCTCCGGCTGCTCTTAGAACCGGCGAATAAGCATACCCGGTATCGCCGGCGACGGGGCGACCGATCAGTCCGGCGAGATTAGGGCCGGGCATGCCGGAAGTTGAGCGATCCAGGGCATGACAGGAAAGACAAGGTTCAAAAGCGATACGTCCTTGTTCGGTGAGATCTTCAATGTCAGCCGCGAAGGTAACACCCCATGGACCCAAGATGAGCAGCAACATGCATACGCTCAAAACCTTAGACATCAAGCAGGATCAAACTGAATTCTGACCAAACGGTCGGTGCCGGATTCTCCGCCCCAGGCTTCCCCGGGCCGACCGGCCATCTGCCGTACATTGGCATTGGGCATATCGCTTGGAAAAGACGTGAAGATCTCCGTATCTGGGTCAAAATGTACGATGGCATTGGCTCCGAAATCTGTCAGCCAGATCCCGTCATGCTCATCTACATAGACCGAATAGGCACGCGGGGCATCGCCTGGCAGTTTCCAGGTTTTCCAGTCGCTGGTTTCCGGGTCGAACACACTGACCTGGCCGCTGTTCCATTCGCTGACCCAAAGTCGACTTCTTGAATCCGCCCAAATGCGCCGCGCACCTTGTTTCGGCGTGGGAGGCTGAACCATGCGGGCTGAACCGGAAACGCGATCTATCTGGGCGATATGGCTCCCGGCCAGAGAAGCGTACCAGACCTCTCCTGAAGGTGTAACGGTGATGCCATAGGGGCCTCGTCCGCCTGGACTGGCCCAGACTTCAATTGCGCTTGTTTTGGGATCGACACGGCCATATACACCGTTTTGCCCGGTAAACCAGTAGATGCCTTGAAGATCGAATGTACCGGTATTCAGATTGGCGCGAGAAAATTCCGTCGGCAGCGGGATAAGGTCGACATTGTCAGTAGCCGGATCAAGCCGTGCGATCGCGTTTTGCCCGCCCTCCGTAACCCAGAAAGCGTTGTCAGGTCCCAAAACCACGCCATGGGGTGCTGCACCTTCTCCGAGAGAGACCGCATGAAGACTGCCATTTTCAGGATCAAGGCGGGTCAAGGTTCCATCCCGTTGCCCGCAATACCACACCGCGCCGTCAGGTGCGAATGCCACATCGCGCGATCGGGAGCCAGGCCGAGCGGCGAAATAGCTTATGCGTGCATTTTTGAGCCCTGTTTGGTTTTCTGCAGCCCTAACCAGGGCGGACGGATTCAACAAAGCTCCAACAGCAACCGCAGTTGTTGAAACGGTGAGAAATTCTCGGCGGTTCATCAGAATGCTCCTCGGGACAGCCATGGCCAGTCGGTGCTGACGGGACCGTACGGAAATCTGCAGATATTGCTTCCTAGATTACCTGAGAGGTGCAGGTTGAACGAAAATCTCCGCACGGGCGTTCTGACATTAATGTTAGATCGCGAAGGTCAAACGTCCACTGAATAATTGTTAATGTTGGCCCTGCTGCAACCCTATGTCGTGTCGAACGTGCAGGAAAGGCCGGAAATGCGAAGAATTTATCAACATTGCACCGGTTCATTGCGATGCTAATTTTTGGGAAGCATGTATCTTTTGACCAGCCAGAAAAACAGCGCATAGGGCATGTTGCGTAGCATCTTCATGAAAAACGTCATGCGTTTTGGAAATGAAATTTCAAATTTTCGGCTTTCCACCGCAGTGACCAGACGCTGCGCGGCGTCGTCGACCGATAGAATGAACGGCATCGGAAAATCGTTCTCTGCCGTCATCGGCGTTTCTATAAAGCCGCAATTAACGACCGACAGGCTGATCCCTTCCTTGTTCAGTTCCGGTCTCAATCCTTCAGCGAAATTGATCAGTGCGGCTTTGGAAGGACCGTAAGCAGCACTTTTGGGTAAACCACGATAGCCCGCAACAGAGGAGACAAGAACAATTTGTGGGTCTTTCTCTTCTCTCAACAGGGGAAGAGTTGCTGCCAAGACATTCACTGCCCCAATGAAATTGGTTGCCAGCGATTTTTCAATTGTTGCTGGTTCCAACCCCCGGAGGTTCATTGGATGCCAGATTGCGGCACAATAAATGACCAGATCCAAACCGCCGAGCTGTGTCCTGACGCGCTGCACTACTTCCGGCAAACTATCGCGATCAGTGACATCAAGCGGGGCAGAAAAAATGTTGGGATGGGTTTCTGAGATTTCGGCGAGTTTGTCTGCTGACCGAGCAGATACCACAACTTTTGCGCCCTGGGCTGAATAGATACCTGCCAGCGCGGCCCCAAGCCCGCCAGGGCTTGCGCCGACAATCCACACAAAACGAGCAGACATCCCTAAATTCCGATAAGCGGCTGCAGCATTCGAGGAATAAAGGATTTGAAGCGTGTCGGTGCCGAAGTGGCTGCGAGACAAATGCAGTCCATCTCGGAAGTCACCTTCGGTTGATGTTCAATATGCTCATCAAGATCAGCGACATCACCAGCGCCAAAATGCCCCAGCTCGTCAGTATAAGCACCATCAAGGATCAATGTGAGTTCCTGGTCTCCGTGCCCATGTTCAGGAACAGAGCACTTGGGAGCAATTCTTAAGAGCCGAACTGAGCCTTCCGCTCCATCGGAAAGCGGTAGAAGATACGTTGCTGTGCCTGGCCCGACGCGTTTCCACTTAACTTTGTCGTAGGTTGTGCCGATATATCGCTGCAAGGGTATCGGAACCTCTCCCGCGCGCGATTTTCTCCTTGGAAGGTGTGCAACATTGGAGCGAACAGGCTCTTCGTCACGGATCTTGCCCATCAATTCATCGAAAACACTGTCGTCAACTGTTTCATTATCGCCGGCTTCCAAAAGGTTGCCACCAATTGCCGACAAATCAAGCATCTGTTTTTTGCAACTGCCGCACATCGACAGGTGACACGAAACGACCAAGGCAAACGCCTCGTCCAGCGTTCCGGATGCATAACTCATTAATGTAGCCGGATCGGGGTGATGATGAATGCTCATGCTACACCCTCCAGGTTTTTTCGCATTTTTTGATAAGCCAGCCTCAGCCGGGATTTGACAGTACCCAAGGGAATATCCAGTTTCTCCGATACTTCGGATTGTGACATGTTCTCTACAAACGATAGACGTATGGCATCCTGCTGATCAGTCGGCAGGGTGGCAATGACGGAGCCGACAATCTTATCCGTCTGGTTACGGGCAAGAAGTTCATCACTTGCGGGCGCATCGTCGATGAGCTCCATGTCGTCTATGTCGTCAAAATGCCTAGAAGATTGTTTTCTCAATCGATCAATCCGTACATTTCTCGCTATCGTAAAAATCCAGGTGCTGGCTCCCGCCTTCTCCGGATTATAGAGTGCAGCCTTGTTCCAAACTTTGAGGAACACATCTTGCACCAGATCGTCTGCAACATGTGCTTCCGATCCAGCCTTGATCATGAACCCTTTAATTCTGGGCGCAAAATGCCGGAACAGGCTTTGAAAAGCTGCATGATCCTGGTCGGATGCTATTCGTTTCAGAAGCGCCTTCAGGTGGTCGGCGTCATCTGGCGTTGTTTTTTCATTCATGCAATCAATTCTTGCGTGCGCAACCATCACCGGCAAGTTCTCCCTTGAGAGCACTTACGGGCTAAAAAGTGGAACGGATCACAGGAACCCTCCAACTTCCACTTCGAAGATACACCCTAGCTTATGACGATATGGTTTTTTGATGCAACGGACTGTTTCTATTCCGGCAAGAAGTCTGTCTGGAACGGTTGGTTTGTTCTCGGTCTGGGATATTATCGAATAATTCACCACACGTGACTATGATACGCGCGCCTGATATTAATCAGGATGATTTCATTTTCACATGGTTGACCCTGGGATCGAAGTTTATGACGATCAGGCTATGGCTTGCGGCTTTATTCATTTTCTTAACGTGCTTTGCCGCTCGAGCCGGCGAAGAAGTTGATCTTGAACTGGTGTTTCTCGCTGATGCATCCGGGTCGATCGATGATCAGGAAATTTTGTTTCAGCGCCAGGGATATGTCGATGCTCTTCAAAGCAAACAGATTCTTGGTGCGATCAAAAGCGGCTTGATCGGCAAAATCGCTGTTACATATATCGAATGGGGTGCTGCGGATTCACAGGTTCAGGTCACACCGTGGATGGTGATCGAAGATGAAGCAAGTGCAGCCCGTTTTGCCGCCACACTGATGGCGCCACCGCGTCAGGCTTTTGGCCGTAACGCCATCGGCAGCGCCATAGCAGCGGCCCATAAAGCCATTGAAACAAATGACTTTGACGGACAACGGCGTGTAATCGATTTTTCCGGCGACAGCGCCAACAATTGGGGAGGGCTGCCGGTTGATACCGCCCGTCAGGCGGCATTGGACGACGGCCTCATCATCAACGCGCTGGCGATCTTATGCCGCGACTGTAACGGTCGTCCGGTTCGCTACGATCTGGAAAATGCATACGCCGAGCAGATCATCGGAGGTCCAGGCAGTTTTGTCGTCACAGCGGATGGGCGGGCGCGTTTTGCCGAAGCCGTTCGGAAAAAACTGATACTGGAAATCGCGGATATCGTTAAGCAACCCGGGATGATTGTTCGGCTTATCGGTGATGAGCCACAGCGCCTCGAATAAGGTCGACCGGCAGGAGTTTCCCTTTCGACCTTTCTGTGTTTCACGTCACAGGCTCGCCACCAACATATGGGTATTATACTTGCAATTGATCTCGCTGATTAAATGGAACGCCGGCTGATATTGCCCGGCAAGGGAGTGCAAGAGATGTCAGTTAAAATGCTTTGCAAATCAACCGCCGCTGTTGCGATCGTTTTTTCCGGTGCTGTGATGGCATCGAGCCAGGCTTCGGCGCAACACGACCCCCGTTGCGATTCTTATGCACGGGATTATGCAAATCGATCCGTAAACGGTGCGGGTAATGTTGTGGGTGGCGCACTCGTCGGCGCAATCGGTGGTGCGGTTATCGGCGGCATCGTCAACGGGAACCAGGGTGCTGGCGCAGGCGCTGCGATCGGTGCAGGAGCAGGTGGACTTGCCGGTGCGGGAAATGCCTCGCGTCATTGGAATCAGGTTTATCGACGCGCTTATAATGACTGCGCCCGCCAGCAACCGCGGGGTTCGCGTGCAAGCTATGGTGCGGTAGAGCCATGGTCACAACAATGGTATGATTACTGTTTTGCCAAATACCGGTCGTTCAATCCTGACACCGGCTATTACACCACTTACTCAGGCCGTCAGCGCTTCTGTCAGGTGCGCTAACTTTCGGTAAAAACGGAATGACTGGAACCGGCGGCATTGTACGCCGGTTTTTTGTTTTGAGATTCGTGAAGTGTCAAACGAACTTTCGAAACATTCGCGTCTTGTCGAATAGCCCTTCGAGCGTGTTCATACGCATCCGAGTCTCATCCCAGTTCGCACTTTGTACGGCTTCAATCAAAGCTTCAATAATGAACAATGTGACGACCGATGAATCCCATGCCGACGGGGCTTCGATTCTCGAGTGAAAAGCATGCTTGGCATGTTTTGCAGCCGGCGATCCCCATTGATCGGTGAAAAGGATGACATCCACCTTTTGAGCCTTTGCCATTTCAGCCAGTCGGGCAATTTCATGCTCATAGCGGCGAATGTCAAATGTCACCAGTACATCGCCGGGTTTCATGTTCAGAACGTAGTGTGGCCATGCATTGGCGTTGGGCGCGATAAGCGACGTGCCGCCGCGTATAACCTGCATGTGGGTAAACAAATAGTCGGCCAGTGATCGTGTGATCCGACCGCCGACAATATAAATGCTTCTGTCTTTGTCTGCCAGGAGCGTGGCGACGGAATCAAAAGTTGCCGTGTCCAGTTGCTTGAGGGTCTGTCGCAGATTATCCGCAACTGCATCAGCGAAGCGATTGAGGATATGGGCATCGGGCGCGTCGCTGGACCATCTGTCATGCTTGGCGATCGGATTGGAAATCGTCGCCTCAAGTTCGGTGCGCAAGGCGGCCTGCATGCTCGGAAACCCACCAAACCCCAATTTCTTGGCCATGCGCACAACTGTTGGCGTTGATACATCCGATGCTTCGGCGACGGCTGTGATGCTGCCCAGACCCGAAACCGGGTAATTTGCGAGGATCGCATTTGCCAGTTGTCTTTCTGCGCGTGTCAGCTTTTCAAACATGCTGCGAATGCGCTCTGCAACGGTCAGTTCCTGCCTCAAATCCCTGCATTCCTTCCCAAACAATGGGCAAATGTCCTGTCAACATATGAGCATATGAATAGAAATGTATCAACCGAATTGAAAAGAAGAGAAAATTTCAGAATTACTCTTGACTGGTTGAAAGATTCTGAAAAGATATCTTCAGAGTGAATGCGGGAAGGGGAGGGGCTGCAGGCAAATGAAGTGTGCCGAAACGAGGGAACAAGGCGGTTCTGACGTTGTGGGTATCATCAATCCTGACGGCGCTGGACCTGTCGTGCTGGTATGCGAACACGCTTCGGCATTCATCCCGCCGGAATTCAAAGGACTTGGCCTGAACGAGGCGCAACGTGATAGTCATATCGCGTGGGATCCAGGCGCATTTCAGGTGGCAAAGGCGATGTCGGAGTTGCTTGATGCGCCATTGGTCCACCAAACCGTTTCACGTCTGCTGTATGATTGCAATCGCCCTCCTGAGGCGCCAAGTGCCATCCCTGAAACAAGCGAAATCCACGATATCCCGGGGAATCACGGTCTGTTGCCTTCAGAAAAAAAAGCGAGAGCAGAGCGGTTTTACTATCCGTTTCAATCAGCGCTGAATGACGTGATCGATCACAGAAGTCATCGCCCGCAGCAGCCGGTATTGGTGACTATCCATACTTTCACACCGAATTTTCGCGGCGAGAGCCGAACATTGGATGTTGGCATTCTGCATGATTCCGACCGTCGTCTTGCTGACGCAATGCTGGAAAACATGAGGGGCGATGGTGCGTTGGCTTTTGGTCGCAACAAGCCTTACGGCCCCCAAGACGGGGTCACGCACACGCTTGCTGATCAGGCGATTCCGCTTGGGCTCCTCAATGTCATGATTGAAATACGCAACGACCTTGTTTCTGAAAGGGCGACGCAAATCGCGATGGCAAACAAACTGGTCGACCACCTGAACGCGGGCTTGACCAAACAGAATTCAGATTTGCCGGAGCAAACCTCATCTTCGACTGGGCAGAGGATTTAGAGGAACATTATGCCAGGTGCGATAAGAGCTTATGTCAGATATGTGGACGCCCTGAACAAGGTCATCGGCCTGATCGCGATGTATCTGATTTTCGTCATGATGGGTGTACTGCTGTACTCTTCTTATATGAAGGCGTTCGCAATTCCGCCTTTGTGGACGCTCGAAACGGCCCAATTCATCATGGTCGCCTATTACCTGCTGGGTGGTGGATACTCGATGCAGATGGGGTCCCATGTGCGCATGGATCTGCTCTACGGCCGCTGGTCGCCTCAAAAACGGGCGTCGATCGATGTCATCACGGTATTCTTTCTGATCTTCTACCTTTTGATGCTTCTCTATGGCGCGTTCTCAAGCACCGAGTATGCGATTCAGTATGGCGAGCGAAGTTACTCGTCCTGGCGACCCTATATGGCACCGATCAAGATCATCATGACAATCGGGATTTTTCTCATGTTGCTGCAGGCCGTGGCTGCCCTGTTTAAGGACCTGGCCCAGATGCGCGGGGAAGAACTCTGATGAGTTACGAATTGATCGCCATCCTGATGTTTTCCTCAATGATGCTGATGCTGCTGACCGGGCAGCGGGTGTTTGCCGCCATTGGTTTTGTCGCATCAGTTGCCGCCTTGCTGCTATGGGGTGACGGCGGATCGGAAATGGCCTTCAGCGCCGCCATGAAGCTGATGAAATGGTATCCGCTGCTGACGCTGCCCCTGTTCATCTTCATGGGTTACATGTTGTCGGAATCCGGCATTGCGGACGATCTTTACAAGATGTTTCACGTCTGGATGGGGCCGCTGCACGGTGGTTTGGCAATCGGGACCATCGGACTGATGGTTGTCATTTCAGCGATGAACGGTCTCAGTGTGGCCGGAATGGCGATTGGCGCGAGTATCGCGCTGCCGGAGTTGCTGAGGCGCGGCTATGACAAGGTGATGGTCACAGGTGTGATCCAGGCCGGTAGCTCGCTTGGTATCCTGGTTCCTCCCAGTGTCGTGCTTGTGCTTTATGGCATGATCTCGCGTCAGCCGGTCGGACAGCTGTGGCTTGCTGGCGTGTTCCCGGGACTTCTGATGGCCAGCCTATTTGTCATCTATATTGTCGTCCGCTGTCGTCTGCAGCCCGAACTCGGGCCACCGCTTGATCAGGAGGAGCGTGATCGGATCACCTTGCAGGAAAAACTGATGCTGCTTGGTGCGGGCGTTATTCCGCTGCTGATTTTCTTCTTCATGACCGGGCTTTTCGTCATGGGTTACACCAGCCTGGTTGAAAGTTCCGCAGTCGGCGCGCTGTCGGCGACATTGGCAGCACTTGCCAAAAGGCGTCTGACATTCGCGTTGATACACAAGACGGTCAAAAGCACACTCGGAATCAGCTGCATGTTCATGTGGATCATTCTGGCAGCTCTATGTTTTGGCGCCGTGTTCGATGGTTTGGGGGCAGTGAAAGCAATCGAGGGATTTTTCGTCGATCGCCTGGGTCTCAGCCGTTGGGAAATTCTGATCATGATGCAGATTTCCTACATCTTGATGGGCATGTTCCTGGATGACACGGCCATGCTGGTCATCGTGGCACCGCTTTATGTGCCGCTTGTGGGTGCGCTTGATTTTGATCTCATCTGGTACGGCATCCTGTACACGATCACCTGCCAGATCGCCTACATGACGCCGCCCTTTGGATACAATCTGTTCCTCATGCGGGCGATGGCCCCCCCCGAAGTGACACTGGGTGACATTTACCGCTCTATTATTCCGTTTGTCGCCGTAATGATCTTTGGTCTGGCACTGGTCATGGCGTTTCCCGAAATCGCATTGTGGCTGCCCCAGCAAGTTTATGGCCGCTAAATGAGGGAGCCGCGCACAATGCATTCCATATCAAACTCAAGACCAGGAGGACCCATCAGCTTTTTGTGACGTAGCCGACTTCACCCCTCTCCGGCGACCAAACATGAAGAGACCGAGGGGATCTGAAAATCAATGACCCGACAAGGGCAATCACCAACAGGGAATGAGGATCATGAAAAACAGACGCGACTTTATTAAAAATGCTGGTTTGGCAACAGCTGCTGCAGCCGGTGCGACAACGCTTGCAGCTCCTGCGGTTCACGGGCAAAGTCCGATTAAATGGCGCCTGCAAACATATGCCGGACCTGCACTGGGTGAGCATGTCATCAAGCCGTCGATCGATGCATTCAACAAGGTCGCCAATGGCGAGATGGAGATCGAGCTTTATTTCGCTGATCAACTGGTCCCGACCGGCGAACTATTCCGTGCCATGCAGAAGGGTACGATTGACGCCGTACAAAGCGACGACGACTCCATCGCAGCTCCGGTGGATGTCTCTGTATTTGGCGGCTATTTTCCATTTGGTACGCGCTATAGCCTCGATGTACCGGTTCTCTTCAACCAATACGGCCTGAAAGAGATCTGGGAAGAGGCTTACGATGAAGTCGAAGGCGTTACCTGGCTGTCAGCCGGTGCCTGGGATCCCTGTCACTTTGCCACCAAAGACCCAATTCGCAGTCTTGAGGACCTGAAAGGCAAGCGCGTCTTTACGTTCCCGACCGCGGGCCGCTTCCTGTCACGCTTTGGTGTTGTCCCGGTCACGCTTCCCTGGGAAGATATTGAAGTTGCGGTTCAGACCGGCGAGCTGGATGGTATTGCCTGGTCGGGTATCACCGAAGATTACACGGTCGGGTGGGCCGATGTGACCAACTACTTCCTCACCAACAATATCTCCGGGGCGTGGTGCGGTTCTTACTTTGCGAACTCAGAACGTTGGGATGAACTGCCTGCACACCTGCAGGAGCTGTTCAGATTGTGCATGGATTCCTCACACTACTATCGCCAGCACTGGTACTGGGGTGGAGAAGCAAAATTGCGCACCGGCGGCACCAAAATGGAACTCACATCTATCCCTGATGAAGAATGGGCGACGGTTGAGCTTGAAGCCCTGAAGTTCTGGGACGAAGTTGCGGCGGAAAGCGAGCGCAGCGCAAAGGTCGTGAAAATCCTGAAGGAATATAACGCTGTTATGGACAAAGCCGGTCGGCCTTACCGGTACAGCTGATAGTGATCGTGCGTCTGTCGATTGACAGGCGGCAACCGGGACCGGGATAGGCTTGCTATTCCGGTCCTGTGATGTGAGTTTTTCTTTCTGATTGCAAGAACCTGGTGGCGGACGTCATGGCTGGTAAGTTGACATTTGATGAATTGAAACAAGCGGTAGCGGCCGGCGAGATCGATACGGTAATCGCTGCTCAAGTCGACATGCAGGGCCGACTTATGGGCAAACGCTTTCAAGCGGAATATTTCCTTGATAGTGCGCATGAGGAGACCCATAGCTGCAACTATCTCCTGGCCACCGATATGGAGATGGAAACAGTTCCCGGATACAAGGCAACCAGCTGGGAAGCAGGATACGGCGATTACACGATGAAGCCGGACCTTTCCACACTTCGCCTAACGCCGTGGCTGGAAGGGACCGCTCTGGTTTTGTGCGATGTGCATGATCACAGTACTCACGCGGAAGTACCGCATTCTCCGCGCGCCATATTAAAAAATCAGATTGCCCGGCTGGAGAAGCTGGGAATGAAACCTTTTATGGCGACTGAGCTGGAGTTCTTTCTGTTCAAGGAAAGTTTCGAAGAAGCACAGCAAAACGGCTATCGTGGCATGACGCCGATCAGCGCCTACAACGAGGACTATCACATCTTCCAGACCACCAAGGAAGAAGATGTCATGCGTGCCATCCGCAACGGCTTGCAAGGTGCGGATGTTCCCGTCGAAAACACAAAAGGGGAGGCTTTCGCCGGGCAGGCGGAAGTCAATGTGCGCTACGCCGAAGCGCTTGATATGGCGGATCGGCATGTGCTCATCAAAAATGCCTGTAAGGAAATCGCCTGGCAAAAGGGTCGAGCGATTAGTTTCATGGCCAAATGGGACACGGATGCCGCCGGAAATTCGTCTCATATTCATCAGTCACTTTGGTCTCTTGAAGGAAAGCCATTGTTTCATGATGAAAATGCCGAGCACGGTATGTCCGAACTGATGGAGCATTACCTTGCCGGGCTGCTGCATCATGCCAGTGCCATTACCTATTTTCTTGCGCCGAATATCAATTCCTACAAGAGGTTTCAGGCAGGCACGTTTGCGCCGACAAAAGCTATCTGGAGTCTGGACAACAGAACTGCGGGTTATCGGATCTGCGGCGCTGACACCAAGGCTGTTCGCGTCGAGTGCAGAGTTGGTGGCGCTGATCTCAATCCTTATCTGGCGATGGCTGCGCTGATTGCAGCGGGTATCGATGGTATCGAACAGAAAATGCCTCTGGAAGGCGCCTATGTCGGCGATGCATATGCCGAGACCAATGTCCGTGAGATTCCAAGCACGTTGCGGGGCGCAACACAAACGCTAGACGACTCTAAAATGTTGCGAGACGCTTTTGGCAATGAGGTAATCGACCATTACGTGCATGCGGCGAAGTGGGAGCAAATCGAGTATGACCGACGCGTAACCGACTGGGAAGTTGGTCGGGGCTTTGAGAGAGCGTAACACGATGATTTTAAATGCGAACTGGAGTTACCCTACTGCTATCCGTTTCGGTGCGGGGCGCATCAGGGAATTGGCCGAGGCATGCGAAGTGGCTGGTATCCGACGTCCACTTCTGATCACGGACAAGGGTCTGGCAACCCTGCCGATCACACAAGGTGCCCTGGACTTGCTTGAGGCAGCAGGTCTCGGCAGAGCACTGTTTAGCGAAGTTGATCCCAATCCTACCGAACAGAATCTTGCAGCGGGAATTGCTGCTTTCAAGGCGGGCCATCATGACGGTGTTATCGCCTTTGGCGGTGGCTCCGGGCTGGATCTTGGCAAGCTTGTTGCCCTTATGGCGGAACAGGTGCGGCCGGTTTGGGATTTTGAAGATGTCGGGGACTGGTGGAAACGCGCCGACGCCGATGCCATTTATCCCAATATCGCAATACCGACAACGGCAGGGACTGGTTCAGAAGTCGGCCGGGCAGGGGTGCTGACGAATTCCCGGACCCACGTTAAAAAAATTATCTTTCATCCCAAGGTTCTGCCCAGTGTCGTTATCTGCGATCCTGAATTGACGGTTGGCATGCCGCAAGTGATTACTGTCGGTACAGGAATGGATGCGTTTGCCCATTGCCTTGAGGCCTATTCTTCGCCCTTCTATCATCCGATGAGCCAGGGGATTGCGCTTGAGGGGATGCGCCTGGTGAAAGAGAACCTGCCACGCGTCGTATCTGACCCTGAAGATATTGACGCGCGTGCACACATGATGAGTGCAGCGGCGATGGGCGCAACGGCGTTCCAGAAAGGACTTGGCGCGATTCATGCGTTGTCCCATCCGGTCGGCGCTATTTACAACACGCATCATGGCATGACCAATGCGGTCGTTATGCCGGCGGTCCTCAATTTCAACCGCACGGCAATCGAAACACGGATCGATGCCGCGGCGGCTTATATGGGGATATCCGGCGGCTTTGGCGATTTCTGTGATTATGTACTTCGCTTGCGCGCTGAAATCGGAGTTCCGGACAAACTTGGCGCGCTGGGTGTCTCCTCCGATCGGATTGATGACCTTGCAGCTATGGCGATTGAGGACCCGACAGCCGGAGGAAATCCGGTTGAACTCACGTTGGGTGCTGCCAAGGAGCTTTTTGCTGCCAGTTTATAGCGGCGGTCCAATGGTATAGTCTTTCGAAACGATCA
Source organism: Stappiaceae bacterium (assembly GCA_039976075.1). Taxonomy (GTDB): domain Bacteria; phylum Pseudomonadota; class Alphaproteobacteria; order Rhizobiales; family Stappiaceae; genus JBDWFY01. The sequence goes on along the minus strand of JBDWFY010000005.1, from coordinate 87,871 downwards.
AATAACTGAGGACAACCGACGTAACAATTGTTGTGTCCAATTTCCGTTAACATCCTTTTGCGGGCACAATGGAGTTGTTATTCGACGATTCTTGAAATGGGGGGCGGCACAGTGATTGGATCTATTGAAAAATGGATGTCAAAATTGCCGGGTCCCGTTGTTTTCCTGTCTTTATTGGCGTTTTTCGTCGTTGTAGCCCCCAGGGGTGAAGACAATGCCGCTGCTCAGGAAGAAGGGATTCCCGAGCGTGCCAGAGAGATGCTGGCCAGCTTGGAAGACGCGCATTTCGGAGAAGTCAAAACAGGCTTTTCAGTTCTGAACGCGCAGGATGGTTTCGGCAATACCAGGCTCACCGCCTGGAAGGTTGATCCCGAAAAGTTTCGATTTCAGCTCGTTGAGTCCGATGTAAAAAAAGGAAGCCACGCGTCATGGTTTCTCGATCACACGCATGGCCTACTCGCTGTAAATGCGGGTTATTTCGCACGTAATAAGGACGGGTCAATTTATCCGGTCGGATTTCTCAAAATTGACGGCACACGGCGGTCTTCGCCCTGGAATGCGGGAACCGGCGGACTGCTGAGTTTTTCGGGCAAAGAAATGTCCATACACGTTCCTTTGCCATCTAAGATCGACAGAAGTGCCATAAGAAACGGTCTGCAGTCCAAACCCGTCATGATTGAACCAGGCGGAAAATGGGCGATGCGAAGCAATCGGGAAATTCTAAAAAATCGCACGGCTGTCTGCTTGTTACCGGACAAGAATGTTCTGATTGTCACCGTGTCGGGCAGGGGATTGAGTCTTTATGAACTGGCAGTTTTGATGAAAAAACCAGATGAGGATGGCTTCTTTGGTTGTGAGGCGGCTATTGCCCTCGATGGTGGCTCCTCGACCCAGGTGGCCTATGCTCTGGATCCGACATTGAACGTTGCCTCGCTCGCACCTGTGCAAAACGCCCTGGTTGTGCTGGACGCCGAATAAAATTCGACAGGTTGTTCACTTGCCCCGGCGGTGCGCTTGCACTATGAATTCCGCCAGTTTCCCTCCCAGATACGGAGTCGCAGAGCCCAATGGCGCGGCAATTCATTTATCACATGCATGGTCTGTCAAAGACCTATAGCGGGGGCAAGAAAGTCCTCGACAACGTTCATTTGTCTTTCTACCCGGATGCAAAAATCGGAATTCTTGGGCCAAACGGTGCCGGTAAGTCGACACTTTTGCGGATTATGGCTGGCCTGGACAAAGAGTTTACCGGAGAAGCCTGGGCTGCTGAGGGAGCAAAGATTGGTTATTTGCCGCAGGAGCCGCAGCTCAATCCTGAAAAGGACGTCATGGGCAACGTCATGGAAGGCGTTGCCGAGAAAGCTGCGATTGTAGAGCGCTACAATGAGCTGATGATGAATTACTCCGATGAGACCGCCGACGAGGGCGCAAAACTTCAGGATGTGATTGACAGCCAGAATCTGTGGGATCTGGAATCTCAGGTCGAAATGGCGATGGAGGCTCTTGGCTGTCCACCCGGAGAGGCACCTGTCGACAATCTTTCAGGCGGTGAAAAGCGTCGTGTTGCGCTTTGCAAGCTGCTTCTTTCGGAACCGGATCTACTGCTGCTCGATGAGCCGACCAACCATCTTGATGCGGAAACTGTTGCATGGCTTGAGCGCGCTCTGCGCGAGTTTAAGGGCGCCGTCCTGATCATCACCCATGATCGGTATTTCCTCGACAATGTCACAGGGTGGATCCTTGAACTCGACCGGGGCAGCGGCATTCCCTACGAAGGCAATTATTCGGCGTATCTTGAAGCCAAGTCCAAGCGCCTTCAGCAGGAAGGACGCGAAGATGCTGCGCGGCAACGCGCACTGAGCCGGGAACGCGAATGGATGGGCATGTCGCCAAAGGCACGCCAGACGAAGTCCAAAGCCCGTATCAAGGCCTATGATGAATTGCTCAAGCGCAATGAGGAACGCTCACCCAGTAACGCTCAGATCATCATCCCTCCAGGTCCCCGCCTTGGTCAGAATGTCATTGATATTGACACACTATCCAAGGGGTACGGCGACCGGTTGCTGATCGAGGACCTGACGTTCAAATTGCCGCCGGGTGGCATTGTTGGTGTCATTGGACCCAATGGCGCTGGTAAATCAACCCTGTTCAAAATGTTGACTGAACAGGAGGCCCCCGATCAGGGAAGCATCGACGTGGGCGAAACAGTACAGCTGGGCTACGTCGATCAGTCCCGCGATGCGCTTGATCCGAACAAAACTGTCTGGGAAGAAGTTTCTGAAGGCAACGAGATTATTTACCTTGGCAAGAAGGAAATAAACTCGCGGGCCTATTGCTCATCGCTCAATTTCAAGGGTGGCGATCAGCAGCAGAAAGTTGGCTCACTTTCAGGTGGGCAACGAAATCGGGTCCATTTGGCGAAAATTCTGAAATCCGGAGCCAATGTTCTGCTGCTCGATGAGCCGACCAACGATCTGGATACGGAAACCCTGGCAGCTCTTGAAGACGCGCTTGAGGATTATGCCGGATGCTGTGTGGTTATCTCACATGACCGGATGTTCCTGGATCGGCTTGCGACGCACATTCTTGCGTTCGAAGGGGATAGCCACGTGGAGTGGTTTGAAGGCAACTTTGAAGACTACGAGAAGGATAAAATCCGTCGTCTTGGTCCGGAAGCTGCAAATCCGCGCCGGATCAAATACAAGCCTTTGACCCGCTAAATTCCAAGGTTCATTGTCGATGGCGGGATTACATCCCGCCATCATTCATTCCTTGCCGCATCGTGACTGCAGAACAATAATGGCCATTCGTCCCATCCGGGAGCGATTGGTAAGCACCTCGCTGATCCGATTGGAACCACTGCAAGGATCGCATTTTGCCGTCCAGAATATATTCTTTTGCGGATCTGATTTCCCCACTGCTCACTTGGGATCCTGGTGGCATTCGGATTGCCCGCGGCATTTTGATCGTGATTGCAGTCACGCTTGCGGGATATGTCGGATACGGGCTGTTCACCCATTTTAGAATTCCAGGAATTCCGGACCTGGTTGTTTTTTCTGCCGGTGTTGCTGGCCATTCTTTGCTTTTTACAGCCCCTGCTTCGCGTAAAACCGAAGCGATCGACATATTTGTTCTGGGTTTCATCGCACAGGGACTGTTTGTTGCAACGATCCTGTTGAGCAGTCTGAACGCCGCGTTTGGCGACCTTCCATTTCATGTTCTTTGGATACTGATCATCGGGTTGGCGTTTTTTCTGCGGCGGTATGGCAAGCGTTTCGAATTGATCGGGATTTTCATGGCCCTGATCTGGCTGTTTGTCACCGTCGTTTTGCCTGGTATTGCGACGGCTTTCTGGCTTCCGGCGGCAGGCGTGATCGGAACCGTGTGCGCTCTGATCGTCCGGTCCGGTCCCTGGCGTCCATCGGCATTGAGCGCCTTCCGAACGTTGGAGAGGCGATATGGGAATCAATTGTCTGCGGCGATCGGCGCACTGGAAATCCCGGATATGTCCAAAACGGCTCGGACCAGGATCGTCGCGTTGCGGTTGACAAGAAATGAATTGATACAGGTCACCGCGGCGGTGCGCCTGGAACAACCAGACCTGGACAAACCGGACATGGGTGAGCGGTTCGATGCATTACTGACCGTCGCATTTCGGCAAATTCTTGCCCTGGAAGTAGCAGCTGAGGTGATCGGAAAGTTGCCGGAGGCGATCGTTGCCAAGCTGAAGAGTGAAGATGCTTTTCATACAGTCATTACCACTTTGCAAGCTGCCGCCATTGCGGGCAGGTCAGTCGCAAATCTAGAGGCGCTCGATAAGGCCGTCGATGAGGTTAGGACTGGATTGTTGGGGTTGAAAGGTGCAACGCGATATGAACGGTTTCATATGTTGAGGTTGCTCTTTTCTCTGCGCCGCCTGGCAGTCCTGATGCGGTTGGGTGAGGGCGTCCCTGCGCCTTCAGATGAGGCGTCCCGACTTCCATCGAAGGCACGTGAGAGTGCCGCTCCATTTCCATATTGGAAATTGTCGGTACAGGGACTGGTCGCGGCAAGCATCACCACGGTGTTGGCGCGTGTCTTTCAACTTGATCACGCTTACTGGGCGACCATGACCGTTGTTATTGTTTTATCGGGAGAGCTGGGGTCTACGTCCAAACGGATATTTGACCGCGCAGTGGGGACGGCTCTGGGGGTATCAGCAGCATTGCTGGCGCAATGGTTTATTGATGACTTCCCGGTTCTGCAATTCAGCCTTATTTGCCTTTGTCTTGCGTTTCTTTTTGTAATCTTGGAGCGGAATTATCTGATTGCTGCCGGATTGATTGGCTTTTCAGTTGTGACGACTCTGCATTTATTCGAGGGGGTTACGCCAGCGGAAATGGCGGCACGCATCTATGAAACCTTTATCGGCGCAGGGGTCGCTCTCCTGACAGCATGGCTCGTTTTCCCGATCAGGTCGGACAACAAGATTGAAGCGATATTCAGAAACTTTCTAGCCGACTGCCGCGCCCTTTTGGGGAAAGAAGGGCCATCCGGGCAAGTTGCCCTGGTGAGGTTACAGAAGTTGCATCAGGACGCCACTTCATTTGCGCAGTCTCTGCAGTTTTTTCAAAATGAGCGATTGCTGTTTGTCTCGGGAAGTTTTGATGCTCGAGAGTTTACGGCACGGACGGATGTTTTGGCTCGCTATTGCAGCGCGTTCCTGCAAGCGCGATCCGTCGTCCGTAAAGTGCCGCTGAATTCGGAGCAGCAGCAGATGGTTGACGCCTTGATGGATGACTTGCAATTTGCTTTTGATGCCAGTCTTGACGGCACAGCGCTACCAGACCTGAGCGATACCGGGCGGCTCTGGAGCGAACAATTGCCGCTGGAGACAGAAACAGATCTTGAATTGGCCGCGGACATGGTGAGTCTGCTCTATTTCGGCCGGAAGATTGTGAGTAGCCTGGCGGGCATGCAGCGCAGTACCGCCTGGCGGTCGATTGTGGGGCCAGATACGCCACACCCCCTTGAGACGGAGGACGTGACTCAACCGCGAGTCGGTCTCAACTGACGTCGTCTTCGGTACTCAGAAACTGACTGCTTCCCCATTGTTCAAGAACAGCATTCATATCGTCCAGAACAAAATAACGAGCGGCGCCGCGGTCATAGCCATCGCTCAACAGCGCTTCATAATCGGTTTCTGCATGCCTTATATGGCTGACGGTTGCTTGCCAAACAGCAATTCCTGGCGGCAGGCGGCTCATGTGGGAGCTCTGGGCACGATCTAAAATGGTATTGGCGGCGAGCATCGGCGCAAGGGGGACGATACGCCTCAATGCCTTTCTGTAATCCGCTTTTTTAAATGTCTTGAGTGCCATATCCGGACGATAGCTTTTTGGATCGCGTTTTTTCAGTCGATCCACATATTATGTCAGCGATCCAGATGATGCCATGGGGAAACCGGCGTTCGGCTTTTATGCGTCGCAAGTCGCGCATCATACCGATCGAATCCAGCGTCGCGCAGCAGGTGTTCATCAAGATGTTGAACTGCACGGAAACGCCGTCCTAGCTGCCTGCGGCGTTGGATGGTTCGTTGAATTCTCGCAATCGCTTCCAACACTATTTGAAATTGGCGGATTAATGCCGTGTAGGGATGGCTGGAATAGTTTCGCATGATTACCTCCATTCAATCATAGGGCGGGGCGAATTACCGAGGGCGATTCACATCGCTATTAATTAAAGAAAGAAAAAACTTATTAAATTATGATGCATTGATTTTATTTAGCAAGAAAAATCTTTCTTAAAAAAATACTTGTGCTATATTTTCAAAATGGAAGATCGGACCAAGAACCGAATTTTGACCGGACTAAAGGCGCGAGGTCCCCAAAAGGCCGCCGACCTCGCAGACCACCTCAAGGTGACGCCCGTCGCTATTCGCCAGCATCTGGACCAGTTGCTGGCTGATGGTCTTCTGGAATATGTTGACGTTCGCTCCGGTCGCGGTCGGCCCCGGCGGACCTGGTCGCTAAGCGAAAAAGGCCACGCGCGATTTCCCGATAATTCATCCGGCTTGCTGCTGGACATGATTCAGAGCGTTAAGTCACTGTACGGCTCTGAGGGGCTGGATCGTTTGATAGATCATCGCAAAGAGCAGACACTACTGCATTACCGGGACGCCATTGGCGGTGAAAAAACACTTGAAGGCAAGTTGGGAAAACTGGTTGAGCTGAGAAACCAGGAAGGATATATGGCGGCCATGTCTGGAGAGCCGGATGGCTGCTGGCTGTTGATTGAAAACCACTGTTCGATCTGTGCGGCTGCTACCGCATGTCAAGGGTTTTGTCGCTCGGAACAGGAAATATTTCAGGAAATATTGGGCGAGGACTGTTCAATAGTTCGCCTGGAGCACCGCATTGCCGGTGCAAGGCGCTGTGTCTATAGAATCTCTGAAAATGATCCAATCTCTCGAGTTGCGTAAGCGACAGGCCGGGTTGCACTATCCATCGACGTACCATTTCACCGTCAGAATTGCACAAACGGTCCCTGCTGCGGTAATCACACCCTGGAATGTGCCAGTGAGTTGGACGTGCAGTGTGCGGGGATAGAATGGATACACAAAGTCGCTTGGGACGGCGCGCACTTGCCGAGCTGGATGACAATCAGATCGTCATCCAGCTGGACTTGATGCAGCCGGACGACGCCGCCCGGATCCTGAGAAAGTTGCCAGCGAAACGGCGAGGGCAGATCAAGGCGATGATCGCGCAGGACCGGCGCGCTGAAATTGCCCGGCTGAGCGACTACTCCGAGGAATTTGCCGGTGGCTTGATGAATTCACGCTACGCGGATCTTGATCCTGATACCAATTGCGGTGATGCCGTTCGACAGCTGGCTGCGGAAGATGAAGCGGAGTCAATTTACATTGCGTTTGTGATTGATGCCGATCACCGTCTTCTGGGCAGCGTCAGCATGAGGGATCTGCTGCGAGCGGATAAGGCGCAATGTGTGAGGGATGCAATGGTTGGTCCTATCGACCCGATCTCTGTCGATATGCCGGCTGAAGACGCCGCCCGTCTGGTTTCGCAAAGCGGTCAGGCGATGATGCCGGTCGTTGATGTAAACAACCGTCTCATTGGAATCATCTCCCAGGATGACGCCTTCCGGCAACTTGAATCTGAAGCAACGGAAGATATGGAGCGGTTTGCAGCCGTCGCTGGCGAATCGGATCGGAATTATTTGAACGTGCCGATCTGGCAGGATTTCCGTCGACGGGCTCCGTGGATACTCAGCCTGGCAATCGTCGGTCTGCTCGCGGGTTACGTCGTTCACATCTATGAAGATGCGTTGGATGTTCTGGTCATTCTTGCACTGTACATGCCGATGGTCGCCGATACGGGTGGTAATGTCGGCACCCAGACCTCGGGACTACTGATCAGATCGATAGCAACGGGAAATATTGCGCTGAACAGCGGGCTATCCGTATTGTGGCGTGAGCTGAGGGTATCTCTGTTACTGGCGCTAATGTTGTTTGCTTTCGCCTGGTTGAAAGTCGTGTTCTTTTCAAACAGTGCCGATATACCGCAGGGCCTGACTTTGGAATTGATCGCGCTGGCCATTGGAGTGGCGATTGCGGTTCAGGTCGTCGTTTCGGCTGTTATTGGCGCCTGCCTGCCGCTCATCGCATTAGCGACCCGTCAGGATCCGGCGATTATGGCTGGTCCGGCATTGACGACGGTCGTCGATACGACGGGTCTCTTGATGTATTTTATGATTACGACATCGATTTTGGGGATCTGACCATCAAGAATTAGAGCATCAGGTCTCGATCGGTCAACGCGCGCCTTTGATGGGTTTTTCCAGCTCGTAGACCGCTTCCTGCACAAGCTCCATTTTGCTGCTCATAATCGCCTGGGCGTCAAGCAGACCACGATTGTAGAAGAACGGACCCAGTTCCTCGCAGACAAAATCAAACAGGAAATCCGCGTCAAAACGGCTCAGTTCTTGATCGAGCTCAGTGGAAAAATAGGCTTGCAGCTTCTCTCGGACGAGGCGTTTTTCCTCTTCGGAGAATTTTATCTCGGACATGTTCGACTTTCAGAAATTTATTCAGTGACTGTATTCGGTTTTTGGCGCACGTCCGCCTAAAATGGGGATAACAATAATATTCCCCAAACCATTGACCGGGTGATGAGGGAGTTGGTTGCTGCCTAAGGTAAACGGGCGATCAGTGCAGCAAGCTCTGCGCGATTGGTCAAATTCAGCTTCGAGTAGATTTTTTTCCTGTGGGTGCGCAGGGTGTTGATGCTGATATCCAGAGTGGCAGATGCGACATGTTCATCGGCAGATGCAGCAAGTATTCCCGCCACCGCCAATTCGCGGCCGGTCAGGTCAAACAGTTCTCCCAGCCGTTTTGCCTTACTGGACAGATCGGCCCGCAAATCGGTTATTGTCACCAGGACGAGAGGATCGGTAAAACCGGACCACGAGCCATGTCGGTCAGCAAATGGTACAATTTCAAAATGCAGCGGCCGCCCTTTATCCGAGTGAAAGGCGAATTCTATCGGCGACGTCGCCAGATCGTTTGGACCATGGCACTGCATAAGAGCATCGTGCAGACGCCGACTGGCTCCATCGTTGCGAATCTGGAGCATGTTGCGAGACGCTTCCAGGGTGTCACGCTCCGAGAGCATGGATTGAGCGCGCGTGTTACAGGCAACAATCTTGGCTTTCGTGTTCAGGACGAAAGCGGCTTTGTGTTGCCGTTCAAGCGAATTCAATAGTGTGTCTATCGTGGTGTTAACTGCCCGAATACGTCCCTCTGTATCAAGGACGCTTTCAATGTTGTGGGCCAGATACTCAATAGCCTGAAATTCGTTCTCGCTGAATCCGCTCGCACTTTTATCCCGCTCGAACATGAAGACGAAAAACGTGGTGAGCGAATGACCTTTGGCAAAACGGCAGACTTCGTGAGAGTCGCGTTTACGTAGAAAGTCCCAATAATATTCGCCCTGATAAAAATCATCGGATTGTGTGACGCTGTTTACCGTGTAGAGCTCGACATCAGCGGTAGACACTGAATTGATCATATGCGGGCGAAACGGATCATGCTTGTAGTAGTGATGATTGTACTGATCGGCGAACTGCGCCACATTTCCTGTGCCATAGAGCACCAGCGGCGTGGAAGGTTGAGAAAGACTGCCTCTGTCCAGTAATCCACTGGTGGTGCCGATCTCATTGTGACGTGCAATTGCAGAGCGGTGTGTCTGCCCTTGCGGACGCCGCGAATTCTCGGGTGGCTTGAAGATTCCAGCCGCCAGGTGGGTAAGCGAAAACCGCTTTCTTATCTCAGAAAGCGCACAATCCAAGGAAATTTCGCCTAAACTGACGGCTTCAACCAGCTCGATGAGGTCAGTGGAGACCTGAGGTTTCTTTCGCAGTGAAGGTGGTATGGGGCTCTGTAACACGATAATATCATTTTCTTGTTGATCATGTAACAATGACTGAAATTCAAAAATGCTCAAGTTAAAAAAATCGATTTATACAAATTCGTAGATGCATACATTAGAATAAGTTTAATAAGGGCGCCGTTAAATTGTTTGTAAAAGAGATGTTTGATGTACGCCGGCGCAATTTACTTTCATGACTAGATGATTCGAATAATTGTTGTGATGCAGTTTATTTAAGTTTCGACCGACTTTGCAAGCCTGCAGTGAGAATGGTGAATGATGCCGCGCATTCTGTTTCACTATGCGGGAATTGCATGGTCCAAATCTCGGCAATCTCTCCCTAGGTCAAGTAAATGTAAGTAGACCCGGGAGGCAAGTCGCGGTAGCCTAAGCCGTGTAGTTTGTGCCTCGATCTCTGTCCCACAAGGGGAAATTGCTCTTTGCTTCTGTTTAAGATCAGTTGCGTCAGCAAAATAGGCAGCATTTTGGCGCTGCCGATGGTTCTTGCCTTGCTGATTGCCACCAGCAGTCAAGCTGAAATCCGCCATAAAACAATTGAGCGAAAATACAAGGTATATGGCGACAATGCCGCTGAACTCGTGAGTTACATGTTGCGTCGGCCCATGCGAGGCGATTTTGGATCGGCAATCGCGAGTATCAGCACGCGATACAAGCTGAAATTTAAGACAGATCGCAAAGCTGATCAGTGCCGCATGCAGTCGGTGAGACAGGATATTAAGTTCAAAATCACATTGCCTCACGCCGTCCGCCAAAGACGATTGTCCAAAAAGGATAAATTCGCCTTCAGAGATCTGCAGGCTTTTTCTCGAGTACATGAAGAAACACATCGAAAAATCTACCTTGAATGCGCCGAAACATTTGAACGGAAAGCATTGCGCCTACGCGCGAAGACCTGCCAGGCGCTTGGGGTGAAATTGCGACGATTGCAGGACAGCCATTTCCAAAAGTGCAATCGCAAACACGATCAGTTTGATCGCAGAGACAGCAAGCGCATTTTCTCGCAGGAGCTTTTTCGTCGTGCGGCGATACCTCGGTCAGGGAACAAGCGTCGTCGGTAGAATTGGTCGGCTGCGCACGTATTAAGCTTTTGCGGGATTCCCGATCCGATCGGCATCCCAGCAGACATGGGCATGCGCATAATTATCTGATGTGCCGAAATACGGCTTGATGTCTACCAAAGGTGTCCCGTCCAGACAATCCAGGCCTCTGATTTTCAAACGACCGGTTTTTCGGTCAACCGAGATGAGTTCCACAGCAGACAGGCTAACCGGGTTTGGTCTGACCGGACTTCTAATTGTGAAACATCCTCTCGGACCGGTGTCGAAACGGGGTGACTGGATAATCAGATTACGCCGGGCCTCGTGCATCCAATATAGAATGAACAAATGAGTGCAGGTTTCAATCGACGTCAAACCATCTCTGAACGCTTCAAAAACTTCAATTTCACAAATCTCGCTGTTTTGCCGACCGCTGCGCGGACATTCTTTCTTTGTTTTCCATGGGGTCCAAATCTTGCCGATAAAGACAATGTGGGCATCGCCGTTCATATCACCAGGATCGACCGCCAGCTTTAACTGACCTTCCCGCTTCTCATTCATCGCTTCAGCCTTCCTCGAAAAGTTTGAGTTTCACCCTGCGCTTTGTTGTTCAGCCGGAAAGACGTTGACCTGACTTCCTTCAGTTCCGGCTATATAATGTTTAGGTCGAATATATAAAATTTTATTCAAAGTTTATTATAAGTATTCAAAAAGTAAAATTAATAAAAACTCAAATAAAAATATGAAATTGGCATTTTTGTTTATTTTTATACTGTAAATCTGGGGTTTGTTGTTTTGTTAAACCTCTGAGAGGGCAATATGAGCCAGGCGATTGCGACTGAGCTTGTTAATTTTAACGCGTTGGAGAATGAACCCTCCGCTGAGCGTAAAAATGAACTGGCACGCCACGTGGCGACTCTATTTTCTTTAACATCTGAAACGTGTTCGCGCGAACAGATGGATATCTACGATTCTGTCCTTGTACGCCTTGCCGATCTGGTTGAGAGCCAGGCCCGGGCATATATAGCAGAGCGTTTGGCGCCGCTGAGAAGGGCGCCGGAAGAAACCGTTCGCAAACTTGCGAACGATGAAATCGACATAGCACGTCCGCTGCTTCAGCAATCGACCGTTTTGCGCGATGCTGATCTTGCGGAAATTGCTCAAAAGCAGACACAAGGCCATCTGGAAGCGATTGCCGGGCGAGAAATTCTCTCCGAAATTGTTACCGATGTGCTGGTGGTCAAAGGCGAGAAGCAGGTCAAACGGACCGTGGCAGGGAACGAAGGTGCTACCTTCTCCCGCAAGGGCTTGGTCGACCTGATGAAATCTGCCGCCAACGATGACCATCTTCAGGTTGCTCTTGGTCAACGCCAGGATCTGCCCGATGAGCTGATCAATAAACTGATCTCGGAAGCATCGGAGACGGTGCGACAACGGCTTGTCGAACAAGGTGCGGTCCAGGATACTGAACAGTTGCCGCAGGCAGCTCAGATTGCCGCTCAGCGACTTTCGAATGATTATTGGTTGGGACGGTATGATTTTGAAACTGCAGTCGGGCGGATATATGCCATGGCGCGCAGTGGCCAACTGGACGAAACGGCATTGCAGCGGTTTGCGGCTGAAGATCGTTTTCCTGAAGTCGTTGCTGCATTTGCGTACCTGGCCGATGTCGGTCTCGAAGAAGCCAAACACTGGTTGGTTCGTGACGATACAGATCCCTTCACTATCGTTTCAAAAGCAATGGGCCTGTCACTGATGACAGTACAGTCAATGCTGATGATGGGACCGTGGCGTCACCGCTTGACCCAGGAAAAACGCGCCAAGGCACTTAATCGGTTTCAGTCGCTGAAACCGCATGTGTCTAAGAAAATGTTCGAGATGTGGAAAAATCGGGTGAATTCCTGACGCTGGCCAACCCTCTCTGCGCCATGCCAACTGGGCGGCACACAATTTGTGTGCCGCCTTTTTCTTTTTTCGATTTGCTCGTTTAGCTAGAGAATTTTCAACAGACACTGCGTAAAAATAACAAGCACAATCAAAGTAGTGGCAAGTATTTCAGAACCAGCTATCATAAAGAAAACGATTACTGGGCAGGTGTTTTAAAATGAGAGTTTTGAATTTTTCGCTTCCAAAATTATTAGCCGCTTCCACTCTAATTTGTTTTGCACTTTTCATACTTGCCCCGGGTATGGCAAATGCGCAGGGCGGTTTGCTACTGCTAAAATCAAACCAACAATCCGAAACGGCGCCAGCGGAAAATACTGAAGTCACACCTGCCAGTGACTCAGAAGCCGCCATTTCGGAAGATTCGGTTGAAATGGCCAATCGGATTCGGCGCGGCTTCCGGGATGTGCTGACAAATGCGGCGAATTTCCCCCAAAGTGCATCCGAAACCTTGAATAGTGCCGGTAGTGAAGAGGGATTGGGCTGGATAGGCATTGCGCTGGTCATTTTGGTCGTTGCCAGTGTTGTGGGATTCTTTTGCGATCGGATTTATCGTCGATGGGCGCATCAGCATTTTCTTTATCTCTACAATCCAAATCCGGGAACGCGGACTGAGAAAATCGGTTATCTCGTTACCCGGACAATCATGATGACCGTTGAGATCGCCATTTTTGCAGCGGCTGCAGCGCTGGTCATTCTTATCCTGGATGGCGGAGACTCCGCAGTTCGTCAAACAGCGTTAATTGGACTATTTTCAATCCTTCTGGTCCGCTTTCTACGTATTGTATATCTCAACATACTCGCCTCCGACGCCCCCGCTCACCGGATGATCCCGCTTGATGATGAAACGGCCATTGGCTTGCATCGCTCATTGATGATCGCAATTTCCATCGCCGCTGTCATGTTTGGGGTGTGTAATTGGATGGAGGCATTCGGGCTTGAGCCGAATGCACACAAGCTTGCTTTGCTTGGTGCGGCGACATTTTCGATGCTGGCATTGAGCACCATTGCCGTCCTGTATCGGCGTCCGATTGGGGACATTATCAGGGGGCAGGGAAGCGGTGAGGCCTCGGCGCTGGCCGGCTGGCGCAATGTGGTAGCCAACGTTTGGCATGTCATCGCCGTGGTCTATTTCGTATTTGCCTGGGCCGTCACCGCAATACGACTGGTCCTGAATGATCCCTTTGCGGTCGGGTTGGTTGTGGCTCCTTTGCAGACCCTGGTGTTGGCGATGTTCTTGTATGGGCTGTTGATCCTGGCGATCGACAAGTTTGTCCTGCCCCGCCTGGATACAATGGAGGCTGCAACCCGGCGCTCCGAGTCCATCACGGCGATGGAAGCCAGGGAAGGGGAAGAGGCTGACGAAGAAGTCACCCTCGCGCAGGCACAAGCGGAAGTCATTTCTGCCGAAGAGAAACGGTCTCCCTATCGGGAACTGCTCGACCACGGGGCGACCATCATCACAGTGGTACTGGCGCTGGTTTATCTCTTTTGGTCGTGGGGTCTGCCCATTCTCAAAGATGGCAGCTTTGTCGGTGGCCTCACCGATGTGGTTATTATCGCCTTCATCGCATACATGGCCTATGAGGCGGTGAAAATCGGGATTGACCGAAAAATCGAGGAAGAGTCGCCTCAGGAAGCGGATTCTGAAGAAAGTGAAATGGGGGGCAAGGGAGAAAGCCGCCTTGCGACGTTGTTGCCTATCTTCCGTAACTTTCTGCTCATCACTATTCTTTCCATTGCCTGCATGATTATTCTTTCGGAGCTGGGTGTTGATATCGCGCCGCTGTTTGCAGGTGCCGGGGTGATTGGACTTGCCGTTGGATTTGGCGCTCAGACGCTGATCCGGGATATCTTTTCCGGGGCGTTTTTTCTTGTCGATGATGCGTTCCGCAAAGGTGAGTATATCGATATCGGTGAGGTCAAAGGGACCGTCGAAAAAATATCGATCCGCTCGATGCAGCTGCGGCATCATCGAGGGGTGCTTAACACCGTTCCCTTTGGCGAAATTCAGTTTGTCAAAAACTACTCCCGCGACTGGGCAATCATGAAGCTGGGCTTCCGACTGACGTATGATACGGATGTGGAGCGCGTGCGTAAAATGATCAAGAAGCTCGGTCAGCAATTGTTGCAGGACCCGGATCTGGGACCGAAGTTTCTTGAGCCACTCAAGTCCCAAGGCGTTCTGGCGATGGAAGATTCCGCTATGATCATCCGGGTCAAATATACGACCAAACCTGGTGATCAATTTGTGCTGCGTAAAACCGTCTATGCCAAAATTCGCGAGTTGTTCGAAAAAGAAGGCATACAGTTCGCCCATCGCGAAGTTAAAGTCCGGCTTGCCGATACGGACAAGAAAGAGAGCGACCTTACGCCCGAGGACAAGGAAATTATTGCAGGTGCTGCCGCGCCTGCACCTGAACCAGCCGGCAGTGGTGCGAATGCCGATAAACTTTGAGTATGGCGAATGTGGCTCGACAACACGTAAAGCCTGTCGAGCCAGGTTCCCAATGAGAGTTCTTGTCGGTTAGAGCTGAACCGGCGCGACACTCGTTTTATTCCGGTTTTGGGGGAATGGCGTCTTGAACACTTTTACGGGCCATCATCCGGTCAAGGTAAGCAGAAATTTTCGGGGACGCTTTAATCAGTTCGGCACCTTCGGGCATCTGATTGGTGTAAAATAGTATAGGCACCATATTGAAATCGGCGAAACTTGGACTGGCACCGGCCAGGTACTCCGAAGAGGCAAGAGCTGCTTCCAGCCGTGGAAAGTGCTTTTCCTTCATTTCCTGAACAGACGCGTCGATTTTTTCTCTGTCTGGTGCGCCTTCGGGTCCTGCTGGGAAAATATATTGCAAGACGTAGTTGCGAATGCAGCACCGATCGATTTCCGTATTGGTATATGAAATCCACATGTCGGCATTGGCAGCGGCATTCACTTCACCGGGAAACAATGCGGGGCCACTGCCGATGCGGTCAATATACCTGACGATTGCTTCGGATTCGCCCAGTTTGACACTGCCGTGGCGCATGGCCGGTATTTTTCCTATCGGATTAACGGCAATCACCTCTTCCGAATGCGGAGCTGCAGGAATAAGCTCATAGTCAACGCCTTTTTCGTGTGCGGCTATTCGGGTGGCAAAAGTGTAAGAGCTTTGTGGAAATCCAATTATCTCAAGAGTTTCCATGATGATACCTCCGGTTATTGAAAGATCTCGGCATGCTTTGTTGCAAGGCACCCTTTATCGGACCGAGTTACGGACGCTCTCTTTCGGTGCGGTCCGTTAGCTTTGCGAAACTATGCCAACGAGGGACGACCGCTTTGATCTTCCCGTTCGTCCAAATGGCGGTCGTGCCCCATCCACTCAGGTAAATATTTTTTCCAGACAATCGAAACTCGACGTCCACCCCTGATTGTGCATGTCGCGGTGTTCTGTTTCGGCAAACACTTTCTGAACGAAGGTCATCAGGGTTCCGGTGCCGGATGGCTCCAGGTGGATATCGATTTCAGTTTCGTGCCCCTGGCGGCCATCTTCCTGTTTCCAGGACCAGGTGAGTACCAGGTGGCGAGGCCGATCGAGCAAACGATACTGGCCGCTGCATTCATGGTGCCGGCCATCGGCATGGGCCATGACAGTGCGCCACTTTCCACCTTCGCGGAGATCTATGTCTGTTTCCGGACAGGTGGTTCCTTCTGGACCCCACCATTTTGCGAGCAGCTCCGGTTTGGTCCAGGCGTCGTACACCTGCTCCGGACTAGCGTTGAACTGGCGTGTCATTCGGAGGATTTTATCCTCCGCGATATCAGTTGCCGTCATCATGGGAGTCTTTGTCCTCCGGCGAAGAAGTTTCTTGGGCCTGCTGATCAAACAGTTTTTCAAGCCGTGCGAACGAGGTGTCCCAGAACCGTCTGTACTGTTCCAGCCATTCGTCCAGCGACCGCAACGCTTGCGGTTGAATACGGCAGATCCGAAACTGCTTTTCCACCTTACGTTCAATCAGGCCCGCTTTTTCAAGCACGGCAATATGGCGGGAAATGGCTGGCTTTGAGATCTCAAAAGGTTTGGCAATATCCCCTGCAGTCACTTCGCCTTCTTTCAACAGGCGTTCGACAATTGCGAACCTGACTGGATCGCCCAGGGCTGAAAACATGTCTGTAATCGCAGGAGGGGGCATATTTTCTCATATTGTTAATTAACATATTAATTAAATAGATTATATCGTAGATATTTTGTCAAGCTAATATTGGCATCATAACCTGATCCATTCAGCGATAAACAGATTGATTTTTTCAAGATGCAGGTATAAAGATATCTTTATATCAATCTATCAGGTAATGAAATGACCGAAGCACCGCTACTCACTCTCGACAATTTACTGGCAAGTCTGCGGGCTACCGGCGAGAGCACGCGTGTCCGACTTCTGGCTTTGCTTTCGGAGGGAGAACTAACGGTCAAGGATATCACCGCTATCCTCGGTCAAAGCCAGCCTCGCATTTCTCGACACTTGAAGCTCTTGAGTGAAGCGCGCCTTATTCAGAGATTCCCCGAAGGGGCCTGGGTTTATTATCGGCTGGCGGAAGGCGCTTCGGCGGATCTGGCTCGCGGGATACTGGCGCATTTGTCAACGCAAGACCCCGTCCTTGCCGGCGACCGTTCAAGACGGGAGTCGATCAGGAAAGCGCAAGCCGAAAAGGCAGCCACCTATTTCGCTGAAAATGCTCGTAGCTGGGATGCCGTCCGGTCGCTTCACGTTCCGGAAGAAGCCGTGGAAGGGGCCATGGTCGATATACTTGGTGACCACCCGGTCAGGAACTTTCTGGATCTTGGAACGGGAACGGCGCGTATCTTGGAATTGTTTTCCGACCACTATGACAGAGCGCTTGGGATTGACGCAAACCCCAGCATGTTATCGGTGGCCAGGGCCAATCTCGACAAGTCCGGAGTCCGTCGGGCTCAAGTCAGACAGGGTGATATTTACGCATTGCCGGTTGCCGCTGGTTCTTTTGATGCTGTGACGGTGCATCAGGTTTTGCACTATCTGGATGATCCGGGCCGCGCGCTTCAGGAAGCGGCGCGCACACTTCGTCCAGGAGGACAGCTGCTGGTTGTTGATTTCGCACCCCATGCCCATGAATTTCTGCGCGATCAGTATGCCCATCGCCGTCTGGGCTTCCCTCATGAAGAGATTTCCGGCTGGCTGAAGTCCGCCGGACTTGAGATGGTCGCCGTCAGGGACCTCAAACCTGAGCAAGATGAAAATGGCAAACTCACTGTCACTCTCTGGCTTGCCCGTGATCCACGCATCATAACTGATCTACCGCCTGTTTCTGTCAATCTGGAGGTCGCCTGAAATGACACTCTCTCCCACCGGTCGTAGCCGGACGCTTTCGGGCGATGAGGATATATCCGTTTCCTTTGAGTTTTTCCCGCCAAAATCCGACCAGATGGAAGCCTCCCTGTGGACCGCTGTCAAGAAGCTGGAGCCGCTGGCACCATCCTTTGTTTCCGTGACCTACGGCGCGGGTGGCTCGACCCGTGAGCGGACGCATCGGACAGTCGACCGACTGCTGAAGGAAACAGATCTGGTGCCCGCTGCGCATTTGACGGGCGTAAATGCGACAAAGGATGAAGTCGATGAGATCGTTCGTGATTACCGGCGTATGGGCGTACAGCACATCGTTGCGTTGCGTGGCGACCCGGTTGAAGGCCTTGGTCACATCTATCAGCCACAAGAAGACGGCTACGCTTATGCGTCCGATCTGGTCGCCGGTATTCGAAATATCGCCGATTTTGAGATCTCTGTATCCGCATATCCTGAACGTCATCCGGAAAGTGCGGACTGGCAAACCGAGATTGACAATCTGAAGCGCAAAGTTGATGCGGGTGCAACGCGTGCCATCACGCAGTACTTCTTTGACAATGATCTGTTCGAATCATTTCTGGAGCGCGTCAGAGCCGCAGGAATAACGATCCCGATTGTGCCGGGAATTTTGCCGATCGTCAGTTTCGAGCGTACCATGGTGTTTTCAGCAAAATGCGGCACGAGTATTCCCGATTGGCTTGTCCAGAGATTCACGGGACTGGAACAGGATGCGGAGACGCGAAAACTGGTGGCCTCTGCTGTCGCATGTGAACAGGTCACGGATCTGGTCGATCGTGGTTTGAGCGACTTCCATTTCTACACAATGAACCGGGGTGATCTGGTTTACGCAATCTGCCATGTTTTGGGCGTTCGGCCTGCTGCGAATGAAAAAGCAGCAGCTTAGGAACTGGAAATTATGAGAAACAATAACAACGTCGAAAAGCGGCTGCACGAGGCCGCAAACGAACGCATTCTGGTTCTGGACGGTGCAATGGGAACTATGATCCAGGACTTGCGCCTGGATGAGGATGGCTACCGTGGGGAGCGGTTCAAAGACTGGCGACAAGATGTCAAGGGCAACAACGATCTGCTCAATCTGTCCCATCCTGATGACATTCGTGCCATTCACATCTCCTATCTTCACGCTGGTGCCGATATTCTGGAGACCAACACCTTTTCGTCGACTGCGATTGCCCAGGCCGACTACGGCATGGAGGAGCTTGCTTATGAGCTCAACCGGGAAGGCGCGCGTCTTGCGCGGGAAGCCTGCGAGATTGTGGAAAAAGAACAGCCCGGCAGACAGTGCTTTGTTGCCGGTGCATTGGGGCCGACCAATCGGACAGCGTCGATATCGCCTGATGTCAACAATCCCGGCTACCGGGCGGTGTCCTTTGATGATTTGCGTGCCACTTACAGCGAAGCTGCACGGGGGCTGATAGACGGCGGTGCTGATCTTCTCCTGGTCGAGACGATTTTCGATACGCTGAACGCAAAAGCGGCTTTGTTCGCCATTGACGAGGTGTTTGAAGAAAAAGGTGTGCGTCTGCCGGTCATGATCTCCGGCACGATTACCGACTTGTCCGGCCGAACGCTTTCCGGGCAGACGCCTGAAGCGTTCTGGTACTCCGTTCGTCATTCCAATCCGCTGTCCATCGGACTGAATTGTGCCTTGGGCGCCAAGGAAATGCGGGCGCACGTGGATGAGCTGTCCCGCATCGCCGATACACTGGTCTGTGCCTATCCCAATGCTGGTTTGCCTAATGAGTTCGGAGAATATGACGAAAGTCCCGAATTCATGGCCTCATTGCTTGAGGAATTTGCTGCATCTGGCCTCGTCAATATCGTCGGCGGATGTTGTGGAACAACGCCTGATCATGTCAGGGCGATTGCCGCTGCAGTCAAGGGCAAGGCTCCGCGTTTCGTTCCCACGGTCGAGCGCCATTTGCGGCTCTCCGGGCTCGAACCATTTACACTGACGGACCTCACCAATTTTGTGAACGTGGGTGAGCGAACCAACGTCACGGGGTCGGCGCGCTTTCGCAAACTTATCGAAAAAGATGATTACAACGCAGCACTGGATGTCGCCCGTCAACAGGTCGAGAACGGTGCGCAGATCATCGATATCAACATGGATGAGGGGCTGCTTGATTCCGAAGCAGCGATGGTTACGTTTCTCAACCTGGTAGCAGCAGAGCCGGATATTGCCCGCGTACCGGTGATGATTGACAGCTCGAAATGGACCGTAATTGAGGCTGGTCTGAAGTGCATTCAGGGCAAGGGCATTGTCAATTCGATTTCAATGAAGGAAGGCGAAGAAAGTTTCGTCGAGCAGGCAACGCTTGCCCGCCGTTACGGTGCGGCTGTTGTTGTCATGGCTTTCGACGAGGACGGGCAGGCAGATTCCTTCCAGCGCAAGACGGAGATTGCACAGCGAAGCTACAAAATCCTGGTTGATAAGCTCGATTTTCCACCAGAGGATATCATTTTCGATCCTAATATTTTTGCTGTTGCCACCGGAATCGAAGAGCACAACAATTATGGTGTCGATTTCATCGAGGCGACGCAGTGGATCAGGGAAAACCTGCCCCATACGCACGTCTCCGGCGGATTGTCGAACCTCTCCTTCTCATTCCGTGGCAATGAGACGGTTCGAGAAGCCATGCATTCAGTCTTCCTCTTTCATGCCATCAAGGCAGGCATGGATATGGGCATTGTCAATGCCGGCCAATTGGCCATTTACGACGATCTTCCAGAAGAATTGCGTACGGTGTCGGAAGATGTCGTGCTGAACCGGCGCGCTGACGCAACGGATCAGATGCTGGAGGTCGCCGAAAAGTTCAAGGGCGGGGGAGGCAAGAAAAAGGTTGTCGATCTCTCCTGGCGCTCACTGCCGGTCAACAAGAGGATAGAACACGCACTCGTCAATGGCCTGACAGACTACATCGTCGAGGATACTGAAGAAGCCCGGCTGATGGTGGAGCGTCCGCTCCACGTGATCGAGGGGCCGCTCATGGACGGGATGAACATTGTCGGCGACCTGTTTGGTGCCGGAAAAATGTTCCTGCCGCAAGTCGTCAAGTCTGCGCGTGTCATGAAACAGGCTGTGTCCCATCTGATGCCTTTCATGGAAAAGGAAAAGATTGAGCAAGGCCTCGAGGATATGCCGACCAACGGCAAGATTCTGATGGCGACGGTCAAGGGCGATGTCCATGATATCGGCAAGAACATCGTCGGAGTTGTGCTTCAATGTAACAACTACGAAGTCATTGATCTGGGCGTTATGGTTCCCTCAGCGAAGATCCTTGATGTGGCGCGCGAGGAAAAGGTCGACATCATTGGATTGTCGGGCCTGATCACGCCTTCTCTCGATGAAATGTGTCATGTCGCTGGAGAAATGGAACGGCAAGAACTGGATATTCCGCTGCTGATCGGTGGCGCCACGACCAGTCGTATCCATACCGCGGTCAAAATTCATCCCAACTATGATCGGGGGCAGGCGATCTATGTGACCGATGCGGGCAGAGCGGTTGGCGTTGTTTCCAAACTGATGGGAGACCGCCGGGGTGAATTTTATGACGAAGTTCGGCAAGACTATGTGAAAATCGCCGAGGGTCATCGTCGATCAAGCGCTAACAAGGCCCGTGTTTCACTTCCGCAGGCCCGTCAGCAGCGTTTTGTGCCTGATTACTCGGATTGGCAACCGGTCAAACCAAGCTTTCTGGGAACTCAAGTTCTGAAGGATTATCCACTTCAGGATGTGGCTGAGGCTATTGACTGGACACCTTTCTTTGCCACGTGGGAAATCAAGGGTACCTATCCTCGCGTACTGGAGGATGATCGCTATGGAGCAGCAGCACGCTCGCTCTACGATGACGCGCGGCGTATGCTCGACATGATTCTGGAAAAGCGTTTGCTGAAAGCAAACGGGGTCATTGGGTTCTGGCCAGCAGCGGCACGGGGCGATGATATCGTGCTTTTCGAAGACGATACACGAACCACCGAGCGGGCGATGCTTCACACCCTGCGCCAGCAGATTGCCCGCAACAACGGTCGCAGTAATGTGGCACTTGCCGATTTCATTGCGCCTGAAGAAACCGGTATTGCCGATTACATCGGCGGTTTTGCGGTAACTTCCGGTATCGGGGAAGACGAACTGGCGGCCAGTTACGCAGCTAAAGGGGATGACTACAACAAGATCCTCTCCCAGGCATTGGCAGATCGACTTGCCGAAGCATTTGCAGAGCACTTGCATCAGAGAGTTCGGAACGAATTTTGGGGGTATGCGCCGGATGAAGCGCTGAGCAGTAGCGATCTGATCGCTGAAAAATACCAGGGTATCAGGCCTGCGCCGGGATATCCGGCACAGCCCGACCATACCGAGAAACGGACCTTGTTCGATCTGCTGGATGCTGAAAAACAGGCCGATATCACGCTGACTGAAAGCTATGCCATGTGGCCGGGCGCCGCTGTATCAGGGCTCTATTTTTCCCATCCGGGCAGTCATTATTTTGGTGTCGGCAAGATCGAACGCGATCAGGTGGTTGATTATGCCCAGCGCAAAAAAATGAGTTTGGCTGAGACAGAGCGCTGGCTCAGCCCAATTTTGAACTACGAGCCTGCCCAGCTCGAGGCTGCCGAATAACGCTCGGGTAACTCAGCAGACAGTAAAAAACCGGCCCGAAAATCGGGCCGGTTTCTTGGAATTTTCTGAAGTTACTGCTTTTAATCCGGTCTCACAATGCACTCCTGTGGCGCATTACTGTTTGGGCATTTCGATCAAACAAGACCGATTACAATAGCGCCTAGAAAGGTAAATGCCGCACAAATCACCAGGACATTAAGGCTGCGAACTGATGTCATGTTAAATGCCTCCCGACTAACCCAGCCTGACTAAAATGATACGTGGGGAATGTGTCAGAGCAAGGTCAATTCGTTGCTGCACTGCAAAATCTGTGTCTTTTTGACATCAGACTAAGGTATTAGACGGCGGTTTTTGTTTTATAATTTGCATGTGGCATTGCCGCATAAAAAGATTCGGTATTCATCCACATTGTCTGCTCCGAAGGTGGGCCGGTTCCCGAATTCCTGAATTTTAGGACACATTTGGGTCATCAATCGACCCGATTCTGCGCTTCGGACCGCGTTTGGATAGCGAAGAGATTGCTACTGATGGGGCTGACCGGCCTTGTAGTGGTTGTTGCTATGCCGCTAAGCGCTCAGCTTCGCGACTCCCAAGAAGCCAGAGATGGTATTTTCGGGCTCTGAGGTTCGACATTAAGGCTCCTTCAACGCTCTTTGGCGTAAAATGAGACTCTGTATGGTCCTGAACGCCTTTTCGTCCGATAATATTTACGACTATCGGTCGGAGGACTGCCGTTCTTGGCACATCGATCCGGGGCAAACCGATGAGCGCCTTGCGCAAACTTGCTGACATTGTGCAGCTTGGGAAAAACGCAGATCTGGGTGCGCTGGTCGACGCATTGCTGGATCTTGTTCAGGAAAAACAGGAAGAAGCCCCCGATGCACTCGGGCAGCTCCTGTCGGAAATCATTTTAAGCGCCTATCCGAAATTGTCTGCGCAATCCCGTCGTTCGGTTGCCGAGCGCGCCGGGCCTTCGATGCTGCTATCCAAACCGTTGGCAATACGGCTCGCCTCAGACGAGATTGAAATCGCACGGCCCGTCATTCGTTTCTCTCCGGTCCTGACAGACGATGATCTGATGGCACTCGTGCCTGAACTGGGCACAGAGCACCTTCATGAAATTTCTTCCCATCGAGCGGTGCGCGCTGACATTCACGGGGTTATTGACAAACGGGCAGCTCGGGAAGCGCCGGAAGGCGATCTGGAGTGCGCAGATCTGCTTTTTGTCGGTGCGTCGGATAATCATTGGGATGAAGAAGAGCAGTTTCGATCGACCATCGAGGAAGAAAAAGCCGGCGAATTGATTGCTCAAACCGACACGGAATCTGAGAGCGAATTTCCCGTCGGGACGGTTGCAGACAGAACAGGGACTGTCGATCAAATAAAGACTGTGCCAGGACTGCCGGATGTCGATTCTGATCTTGTCGGGTTGATCGAAAGCGTAAGGTCTCGTCGCCTAAACGCCGGTGATGCGTTGCGTCGGCTTTTCGAGCTCGGAAAACAACGCGCAGTAAATACTCTGCTTATAGATCTGTGCAATGCGCCGTGGTTAGCCAAAACACCCTTTGTGTTCAGCGCCGATGATAAACTTCTGGCAGCGGTCTGTCGAAAGATAGAAACGGACACCGAGGCCTACAGTTTGCTCGTCAAATTTCGTGGTGAACGACTACAGTTGACGGCAATGGAGTGCCGGAGCGCCCTCAAGCGCTACGAGGGGTTTTCTCGCAAACGGGCACTCAGCATTCTGAGCCAGGAACAGGTTGCCTCGTATCAGCAGCCGTTGCTCCAATAGATAACATCCCGAACTGTTGCATTTTCGTTCTTTACCCTTGAGGGGTTTTACGGTCATCTGAAACAAAGTGGACCGGAGGGAAAATGACGAGTCAAATAGTCCGGCGGTCGCATGCGCCGACATTATTCTATTTTGCAGCGTTGCTTTTTTCAGTAAGTGCGTTCGGTCAGGAATTACCGGTTCCTAAACCCAAGTTGCAGTCAAAACCTGTTTCTGTCGAAAACGCGATCCAGAAGACGTCAGAACCCCTTGCCGCCGTGTTGCCGGTGGCCAAACCCGCAAGTCCAATTGCCAGGGCGGTCAATGATGTTACCGCACGCCTTACCAAGGGAAGGGATGCAGAGGACAGCAATAATAAGTCTAATGAGAAAGTTACGGTAGAGACGTGCGAGATTCATGGCCTTGCATACGAAAAACTGGCAAAGGTCGATGGCCCCGATGCGTGCGGTATCGCCAACCCGGTCCGTATCTCGGGACTTGGTGAAACGGTGAAATTTTCCGCAAAGGCAGAGCTTACCTGCGCGATGGCGGCGAAAGTCAATAACTGGCTGGGTGAGGATGTCCGAAAGGCTGCCAAAAAGCACCTCAGGACCGAGCTGTCTGGAATACGCGTGGCGGCATCCTATGTCTGCCGCCGGAGAAATAACAAACCCGATGGGAAATTCTCTGAGCATTCGTTCGGAAGGGCATTGGACATCTCATTTTACAAGATGAAAGACGGCAGCACTGTCAGCGTTGAAGACGACTGGAGACCAAAGGGTCCCAAGCGAGATTTTCTGCAGGCCATTCGCAAAGCCGCATGCAACCGATTTTCAACTGTTTTGACGCCCGAGGGTGACATCTATCACCAGGACCACATGCATCTGGACATGGGGTGTCATGGCAAGACCTGCACCTATTTGATTTGCAACTAGTGCCTATCGTTTTCGTGCAGTAGTGCAATGGTTCTGACCAGTTGCTCAGACGTACTCTGAATAAAAATATCGGCCCGAATGCTTTGTGCATTTGGACCGATATTGAACAATTTCGACTGAGTTCGTGTGTTTACCGGCACAATCTGCGCGGGCCGTTGTAGGGCTGGAATGTTCCGCTGGCCGGATCAAAGCTGCGATATTTCGCGTGGCAATAATCATACCATTGTTGTGTCCAAGGGCGCGGTGCATAGCCGTAGGCAGGTGGTGCAGGCTGGTAGACCGGCGCTGGTGCAGGACGATAAACCGGGGCCGGACGATATGCCGGGGCAGGGCGGTAGACGGGGGCCGGACGGTACGCCTGGCGAGGGTAATATGCCGGACCGTTGTAACGGGGCGGTGCGGCATACCGGCGCTGGTTGAGTGAATTCCCGATAATCAGGCCGGTCGCAAGTCCGATGGCACCGCCGACAATTGCCGGGCCGACATTGTTGTTATTATGGCGGCGGTGGTTGTTGTGGCGATTGTAACCGTTGTGATAATTGTGCTTTTTCCAGTGACGGCGATCTCCGGCTTCAGCACTGGTTGTCGTCAAGACAGTGGGAACCGCAAGAATGGTTGCCATGGTGAGTGCAGTAAAACGAGTGGCGATATTCATTGTCGAGCTCCCTATCTGCTCTTGTTTGTTAGCATGCGCCGTTTATTGCAGAGGGAGGCTGAATGTGATCTGAGACGGTCATTCATTTTCCGTTCATCTTTGCCCATCATCCAGAATGACCATGGAATCCAGGGTGCGCCAATCGGGTTTTCTGAGATTCTCGACAGCACTTGCCATTTTTCGTTTGAGCCAATTGCGGCAGTGCACGTTGGCGTTCGGTTTTGCGTGCGTTGGATTAATTCGAGTCTTGCTGGACATGATTTTTCCTTCCGGCGATCTACAGGTGTTGCAACTGACCTCGCGCGCAGCATCTCTGTGAGTGTTATCGTCTGTTGAAACGATGTGGTGTGCTGAACAAACAGATTTCAGCACCCATACGAGTTTACGGACAGATCTGATCTTTGAGTGCCAGCGGCTTTTGTCGTCGCCATACCGGTTCTGACACTGCACTGGAGGCCCGGATCACCTTTTTGGCAATCCAGTTCTGGTTTGCGCGCCGGCTGCGATTTCTCACGACAATCAACGATTTTTCCGTCGTGGTGCTGGCTTCATCGTTTGTCATATCAAAGCACCCCTTATTAATGAGCAGTTGGTACTTTTGATAATATGCGCACGCGACATGACCACTGCCTGTCCAGCCCATGAAATGTTGGTAATGTTTTGCCGTGCAGGAAGAGAAGTCTTGATGACTGATGAGATCAGATTACGCGGATGAACCCGGCCATACCTGTTTTCTGATGTTCGATTACATGACAATGCAACAACCAGTCGCCGGGGTTGTCAGCAACCAGAGCAACGTCGATCTGCTCATCGGGCAGTATCAATACCGTGTCTGTCACGTGCGCGGGCAGAACGCGTTTATTTGAACGAATGGGTCGGAAAGCGAGACCGTGAAGATGGACGGGGTGGGAATGCGGAGTTCTGTTCAGAAGACTGAATATATAGCTCCGGCCAAGTTTCAGTTCGGCCAACGGTGCCATTGGGTCAGGTGACACGCCGCTCCAGGGACGACGATTGATGGCCCAGAACGAAAAGCCAAGCGTGCCGCAATAACCGGATTTCGGTGCCTGCTCAGCGGTCGCCGTAAACTCAAATCGAATAGTTTCAGCAGAATTCAGATCCGGTTGTGCTACCGGGTTGGCCGGAAGCGGACGAATTTCTCGAACGTCGCGCTGGAGCGAAAGACCACTGGATTTCAGGGATGCCACAGTCCACGGTCTGGTGGTGGATAGATTACGCACATCGATGGTTGCGCCTTCTTCGTCCGGCATCCTGATCACGAGGTCCATTCTTTGGCCCGGACCAATGGAAGCTTCCTTCAGCGGGGCTATCTCGGACAATGGATATCCATCTTTGGCAATGACAGTTGCCTCAGCCCCTGTGACGGCCAGCCGGTAGATGCGCGTGACATCGCTGACAAGGATGCGCAGGCGTACCAGGCTGCCCGCAGGAAGTTCGTAAACCGGACTTGTTGCCCAGTTGGCTGTTTTTACTGTGCCATAGGTTCCGGCCCGGGCGGCCTTTCGCGCCTTGTAAAGCGATATGAACTGCCCGTCTGACCCCAGTCGCCAGTCCCTCAGATTGAGCACAACATCCGTATCAAAGCCGGGATCCTCTGCTTCTTGAACGACGAAAGCACCGTTCAGGCCAAAACTCATCTGTTCCAGCGTGTTGCAGTGCGGGTGATACCAGAACGTGCCCGCATCAGGAGGAGTGAACCGATAATCGAATGTTTCGCCGGGATAAACATAGGGTTGGGTGAGAAAGGGAACCCCGTCCATATCATTAGGCAATCGCAGCCCATGCCAGTGCACGGTTGTTGGTTCTGCAAGACCGTTCACGAGCCGTGTATGAAACATTTCCCCCTGGCGGGCATAAAGAACGGGCGCCGGTCCCTCGGGCAGATAGGAGTAGATGTTCTGTGTCGGTTTTCCGGGTATCAGTTCAAACTGGGTTGTTACCGGCTCTAATAATTGGACCTGTGCCTTTGCGCTGTTACCGGTCACCAGTGAAGCCAAACCACTTTCAGCAAGGCATGTTCCGGCGCCCAGGGCCGATTTCAGCAGGGTACGTCGAGATAAAGCGGACATGAACTAGCGATCCGAATTCCGGTTGTGATACGGCTGAAATATAAAACTTGTCTTCTATTATCAAGTTTTTGCTCTGGACTGAATACGGAAAATACCCGATATCGGGAAAGAGCGCTCTGGCGTATCAACTGGCTGTGCCCGACTATGTCGAAGTTGGAGTGTTCGAAAGCGTTGGATCAGGAAGCCGTCATGGACAAGCCGGAAACCCGAAAAAAAGAAACTCGAAAAAGAGAAACCCCAATCAGGGAAACAGACGAAGGGGCGCGTCAGCTGGCGAAATCACTGATGCGGAAGGCGCGTTTCGGGGCGATCGCCGTGCGTGAGCCCGACACCGGGTATCCTTTTGCCAGCCGCGTCGCTGTCGCCACCGACATAGATGGTGCGCCGATCATCCTGATATCTCAACTTTCCGGCCATACGCGCGCACTTGAAGCAGATCATCGCTGTTCATTGCTGCTGGGCGAACCGGGAAAAGGCGATCCCTTGGCCCATCCCAGGATCAGTTTGACCGCCAATGCACGAAAAGTGGAGCCCGGATCTGAAGAGCAAGCGCGACTCCGCGGCCGATATCTCAGACGGCACCCCAAAGCGGCACTTTATGTCGATTTTGCAGATTTTTCTTTTTATCGACTTGAGGTTCTTCAAGGGAGCCTCAATGGCGGTTTTGGTAAGGCTTTCGAATTGGACGCGAACGATGTGCTTCTGGATGCCGATTGGCTGGGGGAACTCGCAAGTCAGGAAAATGCGGTTGTCGAGCACATGAATGCTGATCACAGCGATGCTGTGGCGCTTTATGCAACCGTGTTGTGTTCTGCTGCATCGGGGGCATGGAAATTGGCATCAATCGATCCAGAAGGGATTGATCTGGTGCTGAACGATGCAGTTGCAAGGCTTTCTTTTCCCAAACCGCTTGAGCAACCGCAGGATATTAGACCGACGCTGGTCCAATTGGCAAAGGATGCCAGATCCCGATCAGGTGGCGAAAACCCGTAAGGCTGTGAACCAAATCAGCAGCTTGGTGCGCAGGATTTTATTCAGGCATGCGTGCGCTCACGACGATGCAACTGGGGTTTTCCAGATACCACTCGATGCTGGCAGTCTTGTCGGCGCTCTCTTCGGGCAGCTTCAACGGATGCCACCGGATATCTCTCAGTCCGGCTTCCGTTAGCGCGTGTTCGTGAGCTTCCTTGCTCCATTGCCACATATGAGCTTCGAAATCGCCTATTACCAACCGGTATTCCGGGGGCTCCACGATTTTGTAGCGAAAACCGAACACCTCTTCCATATTCGGATTTTGCTCTTCGAAGTCGTAATCCGGGTTGATCGTATAGCATAGGAAACGTCCACCCGGCCGGAGGTTTCGCCCTATCAGAGCGCCCATCTGGTTGAGTTTCTCTTCGCTGGAGGCGTAGTGGAACAGGTACATGGCAGTTACAAGTTCGACCGGGTGAATGATCTCAAAGTCCGGATCGCACGCGTCCAACACGCGGTAGGTGAGGGTGGGGTAGCGTCGGCTCCCGTCGGGGAGCCGGTTTTGTGCCGCAGCACTTGCGATCATTGCGGCGGAAACATCGCTGCTCTGGACGCTGTTGGCACCCCGTTCCATGAGCCTACGGGACAGACGGCCATCTCCGCAGGCAAGTTCCAGGATATTCAAGCCTTCAACAGTTCCCAATTGCTCAAGGAATGTTGTCCATTCCAGTTGCGAATAGAGGCTCTCGGTAATGCTCCAATTCTGATAGGTCTTGGTATCCTCATCATAATCGGTCATGCCACCTCCCATACCGCGCCAAATCAGCCGTTTCAGTTTAGCAGTTGCTGCTCAGGATGTGAGCATTATAGGTGCACACCATCAGTATCCCAACAACCTTTACCGGCAAAAGCCATGGCAACGCGCTCCGGTTTTGCCGCCATTACTCCGGTATCCCGTATCCTCCCGATGTCGGGGTGATAACGGTGACAGATTCTCCAGCTGACAGGACGGTTTGATCGCAACCCTCCAGCTCCTGAATAGAGCCGTCACGACGTCGCACGAGCGTTCTTCCAAGTTGTCCATCTTCACCACCTTCTAGACCATGAGGGTGGACCTTTCTGTGGGAAGAGAGAATGACACAGTCCATTTCTTCCAGAAAACGAATCGTGCGCTGCGTGCCGTCACCCGCGTGCCACCTCCCTTTGCCACCGGAGTCTTTTCTGATGTGAAAGTCCTCCAGGAGCACTGGGTATCGGGATTCCAGTATTTCCGGATCGGTCAGGCGGGAGTTTGTCATATGGACATGGACCCCATCAGTCCCATTGAAACCAGGTCCGGCAGGGGAACCTGAGCAGAGCGTTTCGTAATACTGGTAGGTATCATTGCCAAATGTCAGGTTGTTCATTGATCCCTGGCTGTTGGCCATGGCACCAAGTGCGCCGAACAGGGCGTTGGTGACATGCTGACTGGTTTCAACATTGCCCGCCACAACCGCACGCGGATAGGATGGTTTCAGCATCGATCCTTCTGGAACAATGATGTTGATCGGTCGCAGGCATCCCGCATTCATCGGAATATCGCCGTCCACCATCACCCGGAAACTGTAGAGAACCGCTGCCCGGGTTACCGGTTCAGGCGCGTTGAAATTATTCTCCTTCGCGGGTGATGTCCCGGTAAAATCAACGGTTGCTTCGCGTTTTTCACGGTCGACAGAAATCTTGACCTTGATGGTTGCGTCCTGATCGGTGTGATAAGTGAATTCGGAGTCCTTGAGCGCATCTATTACGCGCGCGACGCTTTCGGCGGCATTGTCCTGGACATGGCCCATGTAAGCCTGCACGACATCAAGCCCGAAATGGTCGACCATTTTTCGTAATTCCTGCACGCCTTTCTCATTGGCGGCGATCTGGGCTTTCAGGTCAGCCACGTTCTGATGCACGTTTCTCACCGGATAGGGATGATCGGTCAGCACACCAATCAGTTCGGCTTCACAGAAACGGCCCTTGTCTACGATCTTGAAATTGTCGATCAGCACACCTTCCTCGTCCACCACGGTGGCGCGTGGCGTCATTGATCCCGGTGCCGTGCCGCCCACATCGGCATGGTGGCCTCTGGACGCTGCCCAGAACAGGATCTTTTTGCCGTCATCATCAAACACCGGTGTAACGACCGTAATGTCAGGTAAATGCGTGCCTCCATTGTAGGGAGCATTCAGTGCAAACACGTCGCCATCAGCCACTTTGCCCTGATTAAGTTTGATGATGGTCTCGACAGATCTGTCCATGGAACCAAGATGCACCGGCATATGCGGGGCATTTGCTACCAGCGCGCCACTGGCTTCGAAAACGGCGCAGGAAAAGTCGAGCCTTTCCTTGATATTGACCGAGTAGGCGGTGTTCTGCAGGGTCACGCCCATTTGCTCGGCAATCGACATGAACAGGTTGTTGAACACTTCCAGCATGACCGGGTCGGCGGTTGTGCCAATTGCCTGGGAGCGGGCCAGGGGAACGGCGCGTTTCAAAACAACATGGTTTTTAGCTGTGATTTCTCCCTGCCAACCGTTTTCAAGCACGATTGTCTGGTGGGGTTCCACGATAAGTGCTGGGCCGGACACTCGATGTCCCGGCACGAGGTCCTTCCGTTCGAATATGCCCGCTTCATGCCACGCCCCATCGGAATACATCCGGGTGGTCTTTTGGGCGTCTCCATCCTGTGTTGACAGACTTTCGTCGGGTTCGGCAATACTGGCGCCTCCGCCGACGCTTTCCACTTCAAGCGCTTCGATGACAATGGGTTTATCCTGGAAAACAAACCCAAATTGCTTTTTGTGGGATGTCTCAAAACTCTCAAGCATGACATCCAGGCTGTCGAGCGCAATGGGAAGGGGGGTGTCTGTGCCGTCATACCGCAGGTGAGCGCGGGCAAAATGGATGGTTTCTACAGCGCTAATTCCCTGTTTTTGCAACTCAAGTGCGGTCTGGTCCTGCAACCGCTTGCGCAATGCATCAAGTGCTGCGAGTTCGTCATCGGTAAATGATTTACCGACTGCCATTTGTCGGCTTGCCCGAATATCGGCCAGCCCCATTCCATAAGCAGAGAGAATGCCGGAAAACGGATGAATGAGCACGGTTTCCATGCCAAGACTGTCGGCAACGGCGCACGCATGTTGGCCCCCAGCGCCACCAAAACACGTCAGGGCATATTCGGTTACATCGTAGCCGCGCTGGACCGAAATTTTCTTGATGGCATTGGCCATGTTTTCAACGGCAATTTTCAGAAAACCGTCTGCCACTTCTTCCGGCTTGCGACCATTACCAATCAGGTTGGCGAGAGCCGTAAATTCGGACCTGACAGCGTCCGCATCAAGTGCTTCGTCTTGATCGGGACCGAATATTTTTGGGAATTGTTCCGGCAACAGTTTGCCTGTCATGACATTGGCGTCGGTGACGGCAAGGGGGCCGCCGCGTCGATAGCAGCAGGGACCGGGATTAGCGCCAGCGCTATCGGGCCCCACCTGAAAGCGGCCACTTTCAAAGTGGAGGATCGACCCGCCTCCGGCAGCAACTGTATGGATACGCATCATGGGCGCACGCATGCGAACGCCTGCGACCTCTGTCTCAAAGGCCCGCTCATAGGACCCGTCATAATGAGATACATCGGTGGAAGTGCCGCCCATGTCAAAGCCGATGACTCTGTCAAATCCTGCCATTGCACTGGTTTCTACCGCGCCGACAACGCCGCCCGCCGGGCCGGAGAGGATCGCATCTTTTCCCTGGAATAGATCAGCCGCCGTCAAGCCGCCGGAAGATTGCATGAACATCAGGCGGCAGGCGGAATTTTCAAGATCAAGTTCTCCGGCAACCTGTTCCACATAGCGGCGCAGGATGGGGGACAGATAGGCGTCAACCACCGTTGTGTCACCACGACCAACCAGTTTCATGAGTGGGGAAATTTCATGACTGACGGATATTTGCGGGAAGCCGATTTCTCTTGCGAGTTCCGCCACCTGACTTTCATGAGCCGGAAAGGCGTAAGCGTGCATAAAGCAGATGGCGAGCGAACGAATGCCGGTGTCGTAAATATCTTGAAGTTCTTTGCGGATTACATTCGTTTCCGGCGTGCTTTCCACTGTGCCGTCTGCCCTGACGCGCTCGTCTACCTCGCTGACACGTTCATAAAGCAGTTCCGGCTTGATGATTTCCTTGGCAAAGATGTCTGGTCGCGCCTGATAACCGATTTTAAGCGCGTCCTGGAACCCTTTGGTGATGAGCAGGGCCGTCCTGTCACCTTTGCGCTCCAGCAGAGCGTTTGTTGCAACCGTCGTACCCATTTTGACCGTGGCAATTTCGGCCGAGGGAATCGGCGCATCTGCGTCCACGCCCATCAGGTCTCGGATGCCCTGGATCGCTGCATCTTTATAGGCACCGGGGTTTTCAGAGAGCAGCTTGTGCGCTTTCAGGGAGCCATCGGGCATGCGGGCCACGATATCGGTGAAGGTGCCGCCACGATCAATCCAGAAATCCCAATTACCATCTGCCATCGGTTTGTCTCTCGCCATTCACTAAAAAACAGGACCACATTGCCCAAGCGAAATCGAAACGTCAACTTTTTATCTATAAATTATCGATAAAAAGTATTTTATAAATTGAAATTCTGTCGTATCGTGTGATTGCACTACTGTGCCGGCCCCGTTTTCCGTTGGCGGAGCGGCGGTGAAAGCCGGCCGAATAAGAAGGCGAAGACGATGAGTGATGAAACAGACATGGCCAGTGAAGCCGGCGAATTGCCAGATGTCGGACCCATCGTTTCTGCCGCGCATCTTGCCAGCGGAGCGATGCCGGCTCTTTCGGAAATGGAATTTGCGATGACGATGATGGTCAATGCCTACCATCGCTGGACGGTGCGCGGAATGGCCGGTGCCGGGATTGATGGCCTGTCACCACTGGATGTTCAGATACTCCACTCAGTCAATCACCGCGCGCGACAAAAGTCCCTCGCCGATCTTTGTCTGGTCCTCAATATCGAGGATACGCACACCGTGACTTATGCGCTGCGAAAACTTGAAAAAGCGGGATTAATCAAGTCGGGTCGGCGCGGCAAGGAAAAAACAGCGAAGATTACGGCGGCTGGTGAAAAAGCATGCCTGAGATACCGCGCCATACGCGAAGCACTGCTTGTGTCACCTCTGAGCCAGTTGGGGCTCGATGAGAAAGAGCTATCCCGTTTATCTGCTGTCGTGCGCACACTTTCTGGCCAATATGATCAGGCCGCCCGGTCAGCTGCTGCGCTATAGGTGCCATTCTGATAGGTCGCGTGTTATCGTTTATTCGGCAACCTATGCTAGGTTGTGGACCCATAACTTTGCTTGAAATGGCGGATAAAATGGCAAAAGCTGCGACAAAGTTCTCGAAGATCGCTCCTGGATGGCAAAAGTGGAGCATTTTATGAACCTGCGGCAATGTGAAATTCTGGATTGGAGAAAGAAATAGCATGTCGCATCCATTGAGTTTCATGATCGAAAGCATTCTGCGACGGTCAGAAAAGAATGGTGAGCTGGAAAACCTGCCCGGTGCAGGCAAGCCTTTGGAGAGGCTCGATAATCCTCAAGATGCAGTACTGAACAAGCTTCTGAAGGAAGCGGGCGCAAAACCGCCAATCGTCATGCTGAAAGAAGAGATCAATGAGGCTCAGGCGCGGTTGAAAACACTGACGGACTAGGGTGAACGTAAGTCTCTGAAAAAGAAATTATCTGAGTTGCAGATGCGTTTGGCGATGGAACTCGAAGCTTTCCGAAAGTTTGGATAGATTTCAATTGAACCGGGCTGTGACGCTTCAATTCTTTCCCGGCATGCGGTGAGCGCACATTCAAGGGGCACGCACCTCGGCTGTCGATGGTTTAACTTCCCCGAAACACCGGTCTCATAAATAAGATCGTTCGAAATTAGAACGAGATTAAATCCGTATTGAATCAACTATCAACAGATCCAGAACAAGGCCGCAACCTTGCTGCCCAGTGTTGCTATTGTGCGTTGCCACTGGTGGCTGACAAATCTGCGTCAACGTCTGAACGGGCAATATCAGCAATAAACTGTAGGAACGCCGATCGAAGATTGTTGGACCCGGTATTCGGAGGCCAGACTGCGTAGATTCCATAGGTAGGCGCGTGCCATTGATCGCACAGGATTTCGACCAGCTGTTGTTCTGCTATGGCTTGCTGAACGAAAAAATCCGGCAGCATCACGACACCGCAATCTTCCTCAGCCATTCTCCGAGCAGCAAACCCTGAATCGACCGAAATTCGATGCCGCATCCTGACTTCGTACTCTCTAAGGGGCGGGGTGGTGGATTTGAACAATATTTTGGTAGATACGGCGACTAGGTCTATCAACTCAAGTCGTTCAAGGTCCTTTGGATTTTGCGGATGGCCCACGTTCTGGAGATAACGTGGTGACGCACATACCTGCAGCCTGCCCTGGGCAAGTTTGCGAGATATCAACGAGGAATCCTCCAGTTGTCCGACCCGAAAGGCCAGGTCCAATCCTTCTTCGACAATGTTGATGCGCCGATCGGTAAATGTCAGTCTGATGTCAACTTTCGGGTGATGTCGCATGAATGTTGAAACACGGGTCACAAACCGCGCGTATTGAAGAATAGCCGGCGCTGTGATTTTCAAACTGCCGACCAGGCTGTTGCTTTGTTGACTGATCTCACCAAAACCGAGTTCCGCTGCCTCAACCATGGCGCGGGCCCGTATTGCAAGCCGCTCACCCGCCGTCGTGAGGCTTAATTTACGCGTTGTCCGATAAATCAGCGGGACATCCAGGTGCCTCTCAAGGGCCGTCACATGATGGCTGATCACGGAAGCTGACGAGCCCAGTCGTTGGGCCGCGGCTCGGAAGGAACCCACCTCGGCAACCGTCGCAAACACCGCCATCGCGCGCAGATGATCAATCACGTTTGTTCATTCCATCAAAAAATCGAACAATAAAAACGATTTAAGGCATATTATCATTTAATTGAAAAAGGCGCATCTCTCCGTTGCGAATAGGCTCCAACATGCAACAAGGGAGATTGAACCCGTGAATTTTTATACTCTTGCGACGGCTGGTTTGCTTTCATTATCGGTTTTCACGGTCGCTCAAGCCGACAAGGTCAAAAGTACTCAACACAGCGGAGAGATGGTGAAGACAGCCATGACAGAATTGATGGTCAACAAGAATGTTGCCGCCGTCGATACCTATTTCGGTGAACCCTACATTCAACATAATCAAGCTGTGCCTTCCGGCCTGGATGGATTGAAAGGTTTGGCGCAACAGGCGATCGCTGGAAATCCGGCATTCAACTATCAAATGATCAGGTTCATTGTCGACGGAGATATCGGCATAACCCACGGTATTTATGAGGGCTTTGGTCCCGTGCCGCTGGTTGCCTTTGACGTGTTCCGGGTAGAGGGGGGCAAGATCGTCGAGCATTGGGATAATCTCTCACCCGTCGCCGACAAAAACCCCTCCGGCCGGACGCAGACAGATGGACCGGTTGACGTCATTGATCCGGATCTGACGGATGCCAACAAAGCGCTTGTGAGCGACTTTGTCAGCCAGGTTCTGATTGGCGGTGCGTTTGAAAAGATCGGCGCTTACTTCGATGGCGATGCGTACATTCAACACAATTCCAGTATTGGGGATGGGCTCAGCGGTTTGACAGCGGGCTTGAAGACACTGGCAGAGGCAGGCATCACAATGCGCATTGACAAACTGCATCAGGTCTATGGTGAGGGAAACTTCGTTCTGACGCTGTCTGAAGGCACCGTGGCTGACGCGCCCACTGCGTTTTACGACCTATTCCGAGTTGATAATGGAAAAATTGCCGAACATTGGGATGTGATTTCACCGATCGTACCGGCAGATACGGCGGCCAATCAAAACGGCAAGTTCTGAGTTTTACTCACCAGCAATTGCCAAGGCTGACGGCCCGTTGCAGCCGCCAGCCATCACCGAATGCTCAACCCCATCGAGAAGCAGCCATTGAAAAGAAGAACGTGGCGCTAAAATACTGATCCGATGACTATGAAGGAATGTATGCGGAAAGGGGAAAGAAAGGGAATGTTCTTGGACCCGTTTGAAGGGGCTTGCGGCGAAGCGATTTTGAACTCGAAAATAGGGGTTGTCGGTTTGACCGGGTCCAATCGGATACGAATTCATACAAAATCCGATTGAACCGTTTTCTTTGATACTCCGCACGGGAGTAAGGCCTCAATCCCTGTCTGGGACGTCTGCGCGGATGGTAAATTTACTGGATGGCTACTTCAGTAAAACGTTTGTGTCGTTGACCGTTAAATTCAACATCACCCCAAAATGTGTTTTCAGGCTGAGCATGAACACCCGGTTCACCGTCATTGTGGACATATAAAATCAGATTATCACCAGTATCGGCTTGCACCGCTTTGCCTAATACCCGGACCACTGCGCCGTTATATTGCTTGTACAGTTCGGCCATTTGATCGCTACTCCTGCGTATGACTTTTTTGATTTTGGCATAATCCAGGTATCCCAAACATTCCCCTGCACCCGGCGCCGCTTTTTTACAGTGGGACGGAATTACCGACCAGGGAATCCACACCCCACTGGAATTTAAGCATAAGGGAGAATGTGGCAAATACATGGATTCAGGGACGATCAAGACGGTCAAATATTGCCATTGAACGAAGAAGGCGCTGTCAAAAAAAGATTCAATCCCGGTGAAGCGAACAGAGGTCAGGGAACCCTTGAAGGGCTCATCTAGTTGTAGAATTTAGAGAACTTAAATCAGCGCTCAGAATTGTTTGCCGCATTGCGAGCAAACTATCCCCATCGCACGTTGGTTTTCTCTGGGTGGAATCGGTCACGTCACGAAGTGAACAAACTGGTGTTTCATAGAATACGAAGCGTTGTAGAGCAGATTTATCGGAGTGCTCGATGTCTCTTTGGAAAGGACTTCTGGCGGCAATTGCCATAACTGGCATGGCGTTTTTGGCGTCGCAGGCCGGCGGAAAAGATGTCTCCAGCAAGTTGATAGGAAACTGGACCATTCTTGATGAGAAAGGAAATCCGGTTGCTCAATCGGATTCCGTTCCGACAATATCATTCAAGCCGGGTCAACGTTTGCAGGCATTTAGCGGGTGCAATCGAATGATGGGATCCTGGTCGATTGACAGTGATGTTCTCTCCATTGCTCACCTTCCAACCACACGGATGATGTGTAGCGAGGACGCCATTGCCTTTGAAGAACACTTTGGCGAGTCGCTCGCCGCTGTTCAGGGTTTCTCGGTTACACAGGATGGACTGCAGTTGCGCGATTCTGCAGGCGCCGTGTTGCTCGTTCTAAAGAAACGAATTTCTTGACGGTAATCGATGTATAAATTGATGATTTGAGTGCGAATTTTGCGGCCGCACGGTTGATATTCTGCGCCAAATCTGTCTTCTCATAAAATCTATGTAGCTCCTCTTCAGAATCGTCTATTCTGTGATGACGGGAAGCAGGGAATTGCGATACCTCCCTGTTTTGGGCAAGGTTTTCTATGAGCATCTGGACGAATATCGGCGTTGCGCTCTCTGCCATTGGCACGGGCGGCGCCCAATTGATTGATTGGCTTGGCGGCCTTGTATCACCGATCGAAGACGGACGGCGGACGGTGGCTTTCACCGTTGCGATGATTGCAATTTCCGCAAAAATGGCAAAGGCCGACGGCGTGGTGACCGCCGATGAAGTGCTGGCGTTTCGCGATATTTTCGACATCCCGCCGGGAGAAGAGCGGAATGTTTCCAGACTCTATGATCTCGCCAAACAGGATGTTGCTGGATACGAAACCTATGCGCGACGGGTTGTTGAGCTATTCCCTGAGGATCAGGATACGCTGATTGATATCCTTGATGGTTTATTTCACATCGCGAAGGCCGATGGTCTCATTCATGAATCTGAAATGGCGTTCCTGTCGCGTGTTGCTGAAATTTTTGACATTGGGTCGCGGTGTTTCAACCAGATCAAAGCCCGCCACGTCTCTGAAGGGTCGGACCCATACCTTGTTCTTGGTATAGAACCTGACGCCAGCGATGAGGCGGTCAAGAAACGACACCGCATGCTGGTGGTGGAGACCCATCCAGATCGTATGATTGCGCGCGGAGTACCGGAAGAATTTGTCCGGATTGCACAAGACCGTCTGGTTGCACTCAATCTGGCCTGGGAAAAAATTTCAGCCGAACGCCGTTTGTAGTCTCTTAAGACTGCTTAAGGAGATGGCAGCTGGATAAGAACAAAATGTTATTCAAAGCCGACAGTACAGTGTGCGATGAAATTCGACCTTCGCCGAATTTCGGAGCCCGGGCAGCAGATGTACCGCTGGACATGCTTATCCTGCACTATACCGGAATGCCCGATGGCGAGGCCGCGCTACAATGGCTCTGTAGCGAGAAAAGCCAGGTGTCGTGTCACTACTTCATATTTGAAGACGGCCGGACCGTTCAACTGGTCGCCGAAGAAGCTAGAGCATGGCATGCCGGTGCTTCTTACTGGAAGGGGAAAACCGATATCAACTCCCAATCCATCGGTATAGAGATTGACAATCCGGGCCATGAACACGGTTATCGCGCATTTCCCGAAGCGCAAATTGCTACTGTCATCACGCTTTGCAAGGATATTTGTGACCGGCGCCAGATCGTATCTGAAAACATTCTGGCTCATTCGGATGTTGCTCCGGAGCGCAAAGAAGATCCTGGCGAGCTCTTTCCATGGGAGCGGCTGGCTGGAGAAGGTATCGGACTATGGACTTCGCAGGTGCCCCTCACAGGGGGGCGGTTTTTGCAGGAAGGAGACCAGGGCCAGCCTGTCGAAGCGTTGCAGTCTATGCTTGGCCTATACGGATTCGATCTGCGGGTTTCAGGGAATTTCGATCACTATACGAAAACCTGCGTAGAAGCGTTTCAGCGGCATCATCGGCAAGTGCAGGTCGACGGGATCGCCGACATGTCGACTATCACGAGCCTGCACCAGTTGCTGAAATTGCGCTCGGAGCTTGTTTGATACGACCATTATTCTTGTAGCGGCAGAGGATTTTGGCGCAGGCGTGTCAGGAAGCCAGTTTTACCTGCCTGGCCAGCCCGTGGGGTTGCTGGTCACATGTTGCGATGCAGCATTCAATGGTCTTGTTCTTGCCATCAATTATACCAAAAAGTGCCATAATATGACTTTTTCGCTGTTATTTGACCAAAAATACAACTAAAAAGTGCGGTATTGCACATAATCAACCGCAAAAGATGTAATATTTCGTGATTTCGAGTGCACAATTTTGCCGAATCCATACCCGATACCGCCGGTCAAAATTACTCATCACAAGGCAATTGAATGATCCGTACATCCTCGAAACTGGCCGTGGCCGGTCTTTTCGCAATAATAATCTCTGCACAGCCTGCCGTCTCGGAAGATGATGATCTGAGAAAGCCTGATACGAAAAAGCAGACAGAGCGGTTATCCAAATCCAGTCCCAAAGAAAGCAAGGGTGACAAGCTCCAGACCCTCGTTAAGAAAACAGCAAAAAAGCATGGTGTTCCGACTGAGTTGGCTCATGCCGTTGTGACTGTCGAAAGTAACTACAACCCTCGCTCGCGTGGGAGCGCTGGCGAAGTGGGACTGATGCAGATCAAACCTGCGACAGCCCGTGGTATGGGATATCGGGGAAGCACGCAGGCTCTGTACAAGCCGGAAACAAATCTGGAATGGGGTATGCGATATCTGGCTGAAGCACGTCGGAGAGCCGGCGGCGATCTCTGTGGGACGATCCTGAGATACAATGCGGGTCACTATGCCAAGCGTATGAACCCTGTGAGTGCTCGGTACTGCAAAAAGATCAAACGCATCATAGGCGGTGTTGCCTGATCCGTTCAGATCCTTGAAGGGGCGAACTGCCCCGGATATTCCGGCGTGACCGCATCAAGCGCCGGATTGAATAACCGCCCGCCTGTTGCGCTGATCTTATGTAGAGCAACAGGCGGGCGCTTTATGTTCTCTGTCAGGCAAACTTCTTTTGCGCCAGGGAAAGCGAAGCGGGGACTTCCGCTCCCTCAGCAAGACGACCGTCATCAAGTGGTTGTCCCAGGGACTGAGTTACGGGAACAACACCGCCCCAATAGGGCAGGTCGTAGTCTTCATCCTCGTCAATAGGCTGGCCTTGTCTGATTTTTGCCGACGCGCTCTGGATATCAAGCGCCAGCACCCCGGTTGACTTCAGTTCTTTCTCATTCATCGGTCGAACCTCATCCCAGCGACCCGGTAAAAGGTGGTTGGTGATGGCAATCAACGCCTGTTCTTTTTCGACTTCGTCGATAACGGGGCGCAACAATCCATGCACCACGACGGACCGGTAATTGGCTGAGTGGTGAAAAGCGGACCGCCCCACAACCAGACCGTCCAGCAGCGTGATTGTCACACAGGCGGCAGCACGATCTTCCTGCTTCTTGATAATCCGTGTTGCTTTCGCTCCGTGAATATACAGAACATCGCCGATCCGTGCGTATGCCATCGGGATGACCATCGGCCTTCCATCAATGACAAACCCCACATGGGCCATCAGTCCACTATCCAAAATGGGAAGGATCGTTTGTCGATCATAGTGTGCCCGCGTGCTGTTGCGGACTTTTGAATAGGCTTCGATCGGAAATGCTGGAGTGTTCATGGCCATTCTCAAAAAAACTGGAAAGGGGATACCTGAGGGGCGCACTATGCGTTATAACTGGTCTGGTAATAGATCAGGTTTTATTAAAAATGAGGGACCAGTTGCTTCAGGGTATCGTTGATCTGGATAGAGAGTCCCGTTTGCCTCTTTCCGAGCAGATCTACCGGCAGGTGTGTATTGCCGTGCGTGATGGTGTGCTGCCGGCGGGGCGACGCCTGCCGTCAAGCCGGAAACTAGCCTCCAGTCTGGGAGTATCGAGAAACACAGTCAATACAGCCTATGAGCTGCTCAAATCGGAGACCGTGGTTGATATTCGAACCGGCGCGGCACCTGTCATAGCGAACCGGCAACCGCTTGATGGCATGACAAATTCTCTATCGGCAGGAGAAACAGTCATCAAAACACTCTCTGCGCGCGGTAACAGTCTCTGTGTCAATCCGCGAGAGAAACTGCGTCCCGTTGATGGTGGGATACTGGAGCCGGGTGTACCGGCGTTCGACCTGTTTCCAAGGGAAACCTGGGCCAGATCCTTGCGGCGCGTTTCGCGTCTGATGTCTCAGGACGATGTCTTTTATCGCCATGTTGCGGGTTTGCCGGGGCTGCGGGAATTGCTGGCTCGTTATCTTGCCGAGGAACGCGGTGTGAAGGCGGTGCCTGAACAAGTGCTTGTCACAAGCTCCACGCAGGCCTCTCTTGCGCTGCTGGCTCAGTGTTTTGCCGATCCCGGCGAAACCGCCTTTATCGAGGAGCCGGGGTATCTTGGCGCGCGCGGTGCGTTTGCCAATGCGGACCTCAATGTTCTGCCGCTTCCCGTCGACAATGAGGGGGCTATACCACCGACGGGC
The DNA here is from genome assembly GCA_039976075.1 of Stappiaceae bacterium. Lineage (GTDB taxonomy): Bacteria > Pseudomonadota > Alphaproteobacteria > Rhizobiales > Stappiaceae > JBDWFY01. The sequence goes on along the minus strand of JBDWFY010000005.1, from coordinate 45,466 downwards.
AACCAGGGACCGACTCCACAATTGATTTATCTGACTCCTTCCCATCAGTACCCGCTGGGCTTTGCAATGCCTTTGGCGCGCAGGCTCGCCTTTATTGAACTGGCCCGAACAAGCGGGGCGTTCATTCTTGAAGACGATTATGACAGTGAATTTCTGTTCTCCGGCCGTCCCGTTGCGTCGCTGCAGGGGTTGGCTGCCGGGCCGGAGGTTATTTATCTGGGCACCTTCGCCAAGACCATGCTGCCGGGCATACGGGTTGCCTACATGGTGGTTCCTGCCAATCTGTCCGAACAATTGTCTCAGGCAATCCGGAATATGGGCATGATGGCGAGCGCGCCAAGCCAGGCTGCGCTGGCTGATTTCATGGCTGCCGGGCATTACAGATCGCATTTGCGGAAAATCAGACTGGCATATCAGGAAAGAGGGTTGGCTTTGTGCAACGCTCTGCGGGCACGACTTGGTAACCGGATGGACGTCTTTTTACCTGCAGGGGGAATTCAGCTCGTGGCGAGGTTCAAGAACAATGAAGATGATCAGCATATCGCTCGTCTGTTGCAGCAACGAGGCGTAGGTGTTTCTGCTCTTTCAGCAACGTATCTTCAGCGTCCTGAAACAGGACTGATCATTGGTTTTTCAGGCGCAGATGCCCCAACCATCCGACGCGGTGTCGATGAAATCAGCGCTGTCCTCTCTCAGTAGGTGTGCGAAGCGCTCCAATTGAACGACAAGTTTATGCCCCCGCTTATTGAATCTGACTAAAAAGCCATCTAATTGGTGCGTGCCAGTCGGTCGGACGGTTGCTGCCACAAGTGTCGAAAGACCGTGGTGGAGGAAAGTCCGGGCTCCATGGATAAACGGTGCCGGGTAACACCCGGCGGGGGCGACCCCAGGGAAAGTGCCACAGAAAGCAAACCGCCTCGATTTATCGGGGTAAGGGTGAAAGGGTGGAGTAAGAGCCCACCGCGTGTCTGGTAACAGGCGCGGCACGGTAAACCCCACCGGGAGCAAAACCGAATAGGAACGGCGCGGAGGCAACTCCGGTCTGTCCAGACCAGTCGTTCGGGTTGGTTGCGTGAGGCCTTCGGCAACGGAGGTCCCAGATGAATAACCGTCGCGTCGACCGGAAATGGTCGGCCCTACAGAACCCGGCTTACAGACCGACTGGCACACTTCGTCTTTATTAAACCAATTTTCCACATGAGAATCGAAAACGCCGTTAATCGCGCGTTAACCATAATTATGGCAGCATTTTGGCATGGGATGACGTGGGTTGTGGTCGAAAAAGTGAATGTTTCATTAAGACTAAATCAACCTTGGGGGTCCAGAACCGTAATTTCCCGCTGAAATCAGGCCCTTTCCATTGACTGCCCATCCTGTCCCATGTTATCCCGGATCATCCCGGAGATAAATGTACTGTGTTGGCGGGATGACGCTGTTTACCTAAGGACAGGATGGCTTCGTGAAGGCCGCATCTGGACGCCAACACGGCAACAACTCTCGCGGGGTGTCGACGCACCGGGCAATCAATTGCTGCCCGGATCGCGAGGGGAAAAATGGCCGGGTTTGTATCGCACTATACCAATCGGCTCGACGCCAAAGGACGTGTGTCAATTCCGGCACCGTTTCGTGCTGCCCTCGCAAAAGACGGTTACGAGGGGCTCTATTGTTTTCCCTCTCCCATGCAGTCAGCCGTCGATGCCGGAGGGCAGGGGCTGATCGACGAGGTTCAGAAACGTCTGGACGGGTTTCGCACGCTGACCCCGGATCACGACTTTGTTTCTACGGCCCTCTTCGGATTTTCCGAAACGTTGAAAATCGACAAGGACGGTCGCGTATCATTGACCGATACAATCAAGGCCCACGCCGGCATCACCGATGCAGTGACGTTTGTCGGTCAGGGATACAAATTTCAGATCTGGGAGCCAGGCAAGTTCCAGGAGCACCGTGCAGAGGCCATGAAGCGGGCTCTGGCTGTTCTTGCCGGAGGCACTCCAGATGGGGCAGCACTCAATCAGCCAGAAGGATCGGGGCAATGACGGATCGCAGAGCGACTCCGTGCGATTCTGCAGGTGGACCGGTTCGTCATGTACCAGTCTTGTTGGCTGAAGTGCTGTTGGAACTGGCGCCGAAGTCTGGAGATGTCATCATCGACGGAACCTTCGGCGCCGGGGGCTATTCAACTGGCATTCTCGAGAAGGGGGCCAGTGTGATCGGCGTCGATCGCGACCCGGGTGCTATCGTCGGCGGGCAGGGGCTCGTCGAACAATACCCGGAGCGGTTGACCCTGATAGAGGGGCGCTTCGGTGAATTGGATCGCCATGCGCGCGCGGCAGGCTTCGATCAGGTCGACGGTGTCGTTCTGGATCTTGGTGTTTCATCCATGCAGCTCGACGAGGCTGAGCGCGGTTTTTCTTTTCAGAAAGACGGCCCGCTCGATATGCGCATGGAGCAGAAGGGTGCCAGCGCCGCTGATGTTGTCAATAAAATGCCGGTTCGAGATCTCATTCGCATAATTGGCATGCTTGGAGAAGAGCGTCGTGCTCCGGCAGTTGCCCATGCCATTGACGCCGCTCGCAAAGAAAAACCGTTCACGCGGACACTGGAATTGGCCGCTGTCGTTGAAAAGGTGGTGGGGCGTAATCCCAAAGCGAAAATCCACCCCGCGACACGGACGTTTCAAGGCCTGCGACTGTATATCAACGGTGAGCTGAATGAGGTTGCGCAGTCGCTTCAAGCTGCGGAAGCCATTCTCAAAAGCGGTGGACGTCTCGTCGTGGTGTCCTTTCATTCCCTGGAAGACCGCATCGTCAAGAAATTCTTTGCAGATCGATGCAGAACCCATTCGGGCGGCTCGCGCCATTTGCCCGAAACAGACGTTCCTGATCCGACATTTGCACCGCTGTTCAAGGGGGCCGTCGGTCCCGGTGATGAAGAAACAAGCCTGAACCCCAGAGCCCGCTCTTCACGGATGCGAGGCGGGCGGCGTACCGACGCTGCCGCTCGATCCTTGGACCCGAAAGTGGTGGGTCTTGCGCGGATGCCTGGTTTTGGCGAGTTGGGAGATTGAGATGATCCGATATTTCAATGTCTTGTTCGTTCTCGTTGTCCTCATAGGTGTCGCAATTGTCTTCGAGTTGAAGCGCGATGCTGAACAGGCAGCGGAACATGTAGCCGATCTGAAGCGGCAGATCGCCGCCGAAGAGGAGGCGATTTCGCTGTTGAAAGCCGAATGGAGTCTCCTCAACCAGCCGGATCGGCTGCAGAAGCTGGTGGCGCGCTACAACGACTATCTCGAGCTTGAGCCGTTAGCGGTCGAGCAAATTGCTGAAATTGACGATCTGCCGACCAAGCCGATCCAGTTCGATCCCGTGCTGGGTGAAGACCGGCTTGGTGGTTTTGCCGGTGGCACAGTCAATATTCAATAAATGGAGGCGACCTTGCGTATTTTGGGTCCACTAAATGGTTTGTCACTGAAAGGTCTGCGTCCAAAAGCACGCCGGACAGCCTCTCCTTCTGCAAAATCAGAGGGCAATGCGTCGCGTATATTCATCACGATGATCGCATTTGTGGCGGTGTACGCATTGATTGCCGGTCGCCTTGTCTTGCTGGGCATGGCCGATGCGGGCGAGCAATCGGCTTTCCTGGGGGATGCCGAGGCAATTAAAGCGTCACGGCCGGACATTCTTGATCGAAACGGTGAGATCCTGGCAACCGACATCAAGACAGCGTCGCTGTTTGCAGAGCCGCGTCGCATTGAAGATGTCGATGAGACAGTGGAAAAATTGGGTACGGTGCTGCCGCAACTTCGGACTGCCAGCATAAGGCGACGCCTCGAGAGCGATGCCGGTTTTATCTGGCTGAAACGCGAAATCACACCGCCTGAACAAAAAGCAATCCACAAGCTGGGATTACCAGGTATCGGGTTTCTCAATGAGAGTCGCCGGTTCTATCCCGGCGGTAATCTTGCGGGGCATATTGTCGGTCATGTGAATGTCGACAATCAGGGTATTGCCGGGCTTGAAAAATATTTTGATAATCAGGGGCTTGCCGACCTTCAAGCCCTTGGGTTCGCAACCGACAGGCCGCTTGAACCGGTCAGTTTATCTGTCGATCTAAGGGCGCAACATGCTGTTCGCGACGAACTGTCCAAGGCGATGGCGCGGTATCGGTCGATAGCCGCGATTGGCATCGTGCTTGATGTTGAGACAGGCGAAGTTGTCGCGATGTCATCACTGCCGGATTATAATCCGAACAATCCCAAGGAAGCGCTTGAGCAGAAACGCATGAATCGTGCGACGTCGGGCGTGTATGAAATGGGATCAGTTTTCAAGACATTCACGACGGCAATGGCGCTGGATAGCGGCAAGGTGTCGATCAACGATCACTTCGATGCAACCAAGCCGATCCGGGTTTCTCGTCATACGATCCGTGATTTTCATGCAAAAAATAAGGTGCTCTCGGTACCCGAGGTCTTTATTTACTCGTCCAACATCGGAACTGCCAAAATGGCTCTGGCCGCTGGTATTGACCGACAACAGGATTTTCTCAAACGTATCGGTATGATGAGCCGTATCGAAACCGAATTGCCTGAAACCGCGCGGCCCATTTTACCGCCGAAATGGAACGACCTCACGGCAATGACAATTTCATTTGGTCATGGTCTCTCAGTGTCACCAATGCACACAGCGGTTGCAGCAGCGACCCTGGTGAATGGGGGCAACTACATCCCGCCCACGTTCTTGCCGCGGACGGTGAGCGAAGCACAAGAAATGGCGGTGCGGATCGTCGATGAAAAGACATCGGCCTCGATGCGGTATCTGTTTCGGATGAATGTGGAAAAAGGCTCCGGCCGGCGTGCTGAAGTGCCCGGATATATGGTCGGCGGCAAGACCGGTACAGCAGAAAAAGTTGAAAATGGACGCTATGTTTCGTCCAAAAGGTTCAATTCGTTTCTTGCAGCCTTTCCCATCGACAAACCGCGGTACGTAGTGCTTGTCACTCTGGATGAGCCAAAACCGGAAGAAGGCATGCGAAGTGCGACAGCAGGTCTGAATACAGCGCCCACCGTTGCTGCCATCGTTCGCAGAATTGCGCCGATGATGGGCGTCATGCCCCGGTTTGGGGACACCAGTGATATGATTGCAGTGTCTTATTAAAGGAACACTGCCGGTTTTTGGTAAGTGATAGCGTTACGAACCTATTGAGTAAAACACACCTAGTGGACTAGAAGCATGCAATGCTGCTTGAAGAAGTTGCCCTTGGGGTAGAAATTCCTGAACGTCTGCCGTCCACGGATATAACCGGTATCACCGCAGACAGCCGTAAAGTCAGACCAGGATACATCTTTGCGGCCCTGAAGGGCGCGCAGGCGGATGGCCGCCGTTTTGTTCCCGATGCGATTGCGGCGGGCGCGGTAGCTGTTCTGACGGATGCTGACGACCCATTGGCTCGCTGCAGTGTGCCGCAGTTGAGAGCTTCAGACCCAAGGCGCAGCCTCGCCCTGATGGCGGCCAAGTTGGCGGGAAAGCAACCTGACACGATTGTTGCGGTTACCGGCACAAGCGGTAAAACGTCTGTGGCTGTGTTCGTCCGCCAGATGTTTGCCTATGCCGATTTTGAAGCGGCGAGCCTGGGCACCATAGGAACTGTGACGTCTCGTGGCGCTCATTACGGCAGTTTGACAACACCCGACCCGGTGGATCTTCATCGTGATCTTAGTTTTCTGGCGAAAGATGGGGTCACGCACGCTGCCCTCGAGGCATCAAGCCATGGGCTTGATCAGCGACGTGTAGATGGTGTTCACCTCACGGCAGCCGGATTTACGAATCTCGGTCGTGATCACATGGATTATCATGCGAGCGTCGAGGAATATCTTGCTGCCAAGATGCGACTGTTCGATACACTTTTGCCGCAAAACGGCACTGCGGTCTTTGACCCTGACACTCCATATGCAGACCGTGTTGCCGACATCTGCAAAAAAAGAGGCATTGCCACCCTCACAGTTGGCTTGAATGGGCAGCAATTGAAATTGCTGTCTGTTGAGCAACAGGGATTTGCACAGCTTTTGACGATGAGGGTGAATGGCGAGACACGTCAGGTCCGGTTACCTCTGCCTGGTAATTTTCAAGTTTCAAACGCCCTGTTGGCGGCCGGGTTGGCCATCGCCTCGGGAGTTGAGGCACAAACCGCTCTGAGCGCGCTTGAGCATCTTGAAGGTGCGGCAGGCAGACTGGAACAAGCCGGACAGACCGACGAGGGTGCGCTGATATTTATTGATTATGCCCATAAACCGGACGCGCTGGATAGCGCTCTTGCGGCCCTGCGGCCCTATGCAAAAGGGAACCTTATTTGCATTATCGGCGCCGGTGGTGACCGGGATCCGGGAAAACGCCCCTTGATGGGCGCTGCGGCTGCCCGACACGCGGATGTAGTGATTGTGACGGATGATAATCCACGCACCGAAAACCCGGAGGAAATCCGAAAGGCCGTTCTTGAGGGCGCACCGGCTGCAATTGAAATAGGGGATCGCGGAAAAGCAATATCGCACGGTGTTTCCCTGCTCAAGGCAGGGGACATCCTTTGCGTTGCTGGAAAAGGGCATGAGCCGGGACAGATTGTTGGTGATCAGGTTCTGCCTTTCTCCGATCACGAAGCCGTTGCATCGATCCTTGCTAACGGGAGGCCCTCATGAGCGACGTATTATGGCACTTGTCGGATTTTGTTGCCGCGCTCGAAGGCGCTGTCGTTGGTGAGCCACTTGCAGACGTAACCGGGATATCGATTGACAGCCGGACAGTTGCGCCAGGCGAAGCTTTTTTCTGTATTGCCGGCGGTCGGTTTGACGGTCACGATTATGCGGAAAAAGCGATTGGGAATGGCGCAGCCCTGGCGGTAGTTTCGAAAGAAAGGGTGAAAAACCTCTCGCAAAACGGTCCTTATGTCGTGGTTGAGGATGTGCTCCAGGCGCTTGAAAGGCTCGGTAGAGCAGCCCGACAACGGACGAAGGCAAAGATTGTTGCTGTCACCGGAAGTGTCGGCAAGACGAGTACCAAGGAAGCGCTCCGGATTGCCTTGTCGAAATCGGGCAGGACCCATGCCTCGGTTGCATCTTTCAACAATCACTGGGGTGTCCCCCTGACACTGGCGCGCATGCCGGAAGATACTGAGTTCGGCGTCTTCGAAATCGGTATGAACGCACCGGGCGAAATTGAAACGCTGGTCAAAATGGTCGAGCCGGACTTCGCTGTCATTACGACTGTCGCAGCGGTGCATTTGGAGTTTTTCGACTCTGTTGACGATATTGCCAAAGCCAAAGCAGAAATTTTTGCTGGCCTAAAACCGGGTGGAACGGCGGTTCTGAATGCCGATAACGATCAAATAGGCAACCTTCTGGATTATGCCAAAAAGGCAGGAGTGAGCCGGGTCGTTCAGTTTGGAAGTGGTCCCGATGCGGAGGCTCGCGCTCTCAGTTCTGTGCAACATCCAGACTGCACATGCGTTTCGGCCCGAATTCTTGGTCATGATGTGACATATAAAATCGGTACGCCGGGTCAGCATCTGGTGAATAATTCTCTCGCAGTGCTAGTCTGTGCTGAACTGATGGGCGCGGATCTGGCGCTTGCGGGTCTGGCGCTTTCGGATGTGAAGGCGCCCAAAGGTCGTGGTGAACGATGGCACCTGAACCTGCCGGCAGGCAAAGCCCTCCTGATTGATGAAAGTTACAACGCCAATCCGCTCTCAATGTCGGCTGCCATCCGTGCATTGGGCGATACGCCAATAACGCGTCCTGGGCGCTATGTTGCAGTCGTTGGAGATATGCTGGAACTGGGTGACACCTCACCTGCACTTCATGCGGCACTTGCTGAACCATTGGCAAATGCCGCCATCGACATTGTTTATTGTGTCGGACCGCAGATGCAGCATCTTTGGGACGTTCTGCCGCGCGAGCAGCGCGGAAGATACGCGACGCAGTCTTCGGAATTGGACAAAATACTGGCCGAGGAAATCCGGCCGGGCGACATTGTGATGATCAAGGGGTCCCTAGGGTCACGTATGGGACCGTTGGTTGAGCAACTAAAACAGAAATTCAGCAAAACCTCTGACATGGCGGAGGTTTGAGGACAGGGCATGCTTTATCTTCTGGGGGAATTGGCGGGACAGGTTTCGGTCCTGAACGTCTTTCGATACATCACCTTCCGAACAGGTGGGTCGATCATGACCGCGCTTCTTTTCGTTTTCCTTTTTGGTCCGAAAATCATCGACGCTTTACGCATGCGGCAGGGTAAAGGGCAGCCGATCCGGGAAGATGGTCCTCAAAGTCATCTTCTGACGAAGAAAGGCACGCCCACGATGGGTGGTTTGATGATCCTGTCCGGGATGATCGTCGCCACACTTCTTTGGGCCAATCTTAAAAACCCATATGTTTGGGTGGTTCTTTTGGTTACCGTCAGCTTTGGGCTTGTCGGGTTCTATGACGATTATCTCAAGATTTCCCAGTCATCCCACAAGGGTTTCAGCGGTAAAATACGATTGTCGATCGAAGCAGTCATTGCCGGTATCGCTGTTTATGTCGTTACCCGCCTTGATGGTACCGACCTCTCCAATTCGATTTCCTTTCCTGTGTTGAAGGACCTCGTCTTCAATCTGGGAATATTCTTCATTCCATTTGCCATTCTGGTCATCGTTGGCGCAGGGAATGCGGTTAATCTGACCGATGGCCTTGATGGTCTGGCGATTGTCCCTGTCATGATTGCCTGCGCGAGTTTTGCGCTCATTGCGTATCTGTCCGGGAATGCGGTTTTTGCCAACTATCTGCAAATTCACCACGTACCCGGTACTGGTGAACTGGCGGTTCTTTGCGGGGCGGTAATCGGCGCAGGGCTTGGATTCTTATGGTTTAACGCGCCGCCGGCTGCAATCTTTATGGGAGATACCGGGTCGTTGGCGATGGGTGGTATGATCGGCTCGATCGCCGTCGCGACGAAGCATGAAATTGTTCTGGCGATAATCGGCGGGCTTTTTGTGCTTGAGGCGCTCTCGGTCATCATTCAGGTTGCTTCCTTCAAACTCACCGGCAAGCGTGTGTTCAAGATGGCGCCCATCCATCATCATTTTGAACATCTGGGGTGGACGGAGTCTCAGGTGGTGATCCGTTTCTGGATCATTGCCGTTGTTTTGGCTCTGTTCGGTCTTGCGACATTGAAGTTGAGATAGGCGATGATTGCGGCTTCAACCTTCAATGACAAAAGCGTGGCAGTGTTCGGCCTTGGCGGGTCGGGTATAACAACCGCTTTAGCATTGAAGGCGGGAGGTGCACGTGTTGCCGCATGGGACGATTCCTCCGAGCGGGTAAAACAGGCACGGTCGGCCGGTATCCCTGTTGTAGATCTGCAGGATGCAGACTGGTCCGATTTTGCGGCTCTCATATTATCGCCTGGCGTTCCGTTGACTCATCCTGAGCCGCATTGGACAGTGCTCAAGGCCTTGGCTGCGGGCATTGAGATCATTGGCGATATCGAACTTTTTGTTCGTGAGCGCAGGCGTCTTGCGCCTGATTGCGCCTTCGTTGCCATCACGGGCACCAACGGAAAATCGACCACGACTGTACTGATTTCGCATATTTTATCTACCGCCGCTCGAGATGTTCAAATGGGCGGGAACATAGGTACGCCGGTGCTGGAACTGGAACCGCCTCAGTCAGACCGAACCTACGTGGTGGAATGCTCTTCCTATCAGATCGACCTTGCACCGGGTCTGGACCCCTCAATCGGCGTTCACCTCAATTTGAGCCCGGATCACCTCGATCGTCACGGGACAATAGATCACTACGCAAGTGTGAAGGAACGCCTGGTAACAAACGCGCGCCGGGCCGTCGTCGGTATAGATGATCCGCATTCTGCCGCAATTGCCGAAAATGTTAGGAATACGGGCCGTGAGGTGATCCAGATCGCCGCGGCGCGGGATATCGAAAATGGTATTCGATTTGATGGAGACGCGATCTTCAGTGTTTCCGATGCCCGGTCGTCAAAGGTCGCGAGCTTAAAGGGAGCCCGATCCTTGCGCGGGATGCACAACGCGCAAAATGCTGCCACTGCCTACGCGGTTTGCCAGCTTCTTGGATTGAGCGACGAGGAAATACAGGCCGGCTTGGTGAGTTTTCCGGGGCTGGCGCATCGGATGGAAGAAGTCGGACGTTCCGGACCGTTGCTTTTTATCAACGATTCAAAGGCAACCAATGCAGACGCCGCGGCGAGGGCCTTGGCGAGTTTTGATCGGATCTACTGGATTGCCGGCGGTCGTGCCAAGTCGGGCGGAATCCACAGCCTTGAAGAATTTTTTCCCACTGTTGCAAAAGCATACTTGATAGGCGAATCAGCGGCAGAATTCGGTCAAACGTTGCAAGGACTTGTTCCATTTGAGCAGTGTCAAACGCTGGAACACGCGTTGACGTGTGCTTTTAACGATGCCAATAAGGCAGTTGTACAGGAGACGGCTATCCTTCTCTCTCCTGCCTGTGCGAGTTTCGATCAGTTTTCGAGTTTTGAACAACGGGGTGATGTCTTCCGTGCCGCAGTGCATGCCCTCCTGAACAATCCCGATGGAAGGGAGGTTGCCTGATGCCTTCACGCACAGATCGCAGTGCGCTTGCCGATTGGCTGTGGACGGTCGACCGCTACCTCCTTGCGGGCTTTTTGCTCCTGATGATCGGTGGGTTGGTCTTTTCCTTTGCAGCCAGCCCGCCAGTCGCCGAGCGACTGGGACTTGATAGTCTGCATTTCGTGAAAAGGCAGGCCGCTTTTCTCATACCTGCTGTTATTGTTCTGCTTGCGACGTCGGCCCTGTCACCCCGGATGATCCGACGTGTTGCGCTGATCGTGTTTGTTATCTCGTTTTTCCTGATGATTTACACGCTGTTTGGCGGGATGGAAGTGAAGGGTGCGCGCCGCTGGGTGTCCCTGGGCGCATTCTCAATTCAGCCTTCAGAATTCATGAAACCGGCATTTGTGATCCTGGTTGCCTTTCTCCTTGCAGAAAACGAAAGGCGTCCGGACGTGCCCGGCCAATTGTTTGCCGTTATTCTCTTTGCGATGGTCGCGGCGCTTTTGGTCGCCCAACCTGACTTCGGCCAAACCATGCTGGTTTTACTTGTCTGGTGCGCGTTGTTTTTCATGGTTGGCCTATCGTGGATCTGGATAGCGGTTCTTGGGATGCTCGGAATGGGTGGGATGGCTGCAGCCTATCTCTTCCTTCCTCATGTTACAGGACGCATCAACAGATTTCTTGATCCGGGCTCGGGCGATACTTTTCAGATTGATACAGCACTAGAGTCCTTCGTACAGGGCGGTTGGCTTGGCCGTGGACCGGGCGAGGGCACCGTCAAACGCATCCTGCCGGATAGCCATACGGATTTTATCTTTGCGGTCGCCGCTGAAGAGTTCGGTATTATTCTGTGCCTGTTTCTCGTCCTGGTATTTGCGTTTGTCGTCATTCGGGGGTTGAGCAAAGCGATGAAGGATCATGATCCTTTTTCCAGACTGGCGACATCCGGCCTGATTGTATTGTTTGGGATCCAGTCCAGTATCAACTTGGCGGTGAATTTAAACATGATGCCTGCAAAGGGTATGACGCTGCCGTTCATTTCATATGGTGGCTCTTCGCTTCTTGCCGTTGCTTTGGGGATGGGTTTCGTTCTTGGGCTGACACGTCGCCGTTACTTTACCAATTCGACAAACGGACCTGTTGTTGTGCGTCGCGTACCCCGTGGCCAATTCGCCTGATCCGAGGGGATAAATGTCAGGAACAATTCTTCTTACAGCCGGTGGAACCGGCGGCCATCTGTTTCCTGCACAGGCGTTGGCGGACGTGCTGCTAGAGCGTGGTTACGTCGTGGACCTTGCAACGGATCGGCGTGCCGACAAATTTGGTGACGCTTTTCCAGCCCGCTCCACCTATCTGATTTCTTCTGACACGATACGCAGCAAAAATCCGGTTGCTCTGGCGCGAACCGGATTGAAGCTCCTGAGGGGATACTGGCAGGCGTCCGGAATATTGAAGCGAACAAAACCGTCCGTGGTGGTTGGCTTCGGTGGTTATCCGACATTTCCGCCGATGTTCGCGGCACGTATGCGGGGCGTTCCGACAATACTGCACGAAGCGAACGCGGTGATGGGCCGCGCCAATCGCATGCTGGCGCGACACGCCACCGCGGTAGCGACATCTTTTCCCGAAATACTCAGTGGCGATGGAACCGAGGAAAAACAGGTCTTTACCGGTAATCCTTTACGGAGTGCTGTCATCACCGCCTGTGATGTACCATGGCGAACACCGGGTTCGAGGGATCGGTTCAAACTGCTGGTGTTTGGCGGTAGTCAGGGCGCGCGGTTCTTCTCCCAGATGATGCCATCGGTTCTTGAGGCATTGCCTGAAGAGCTGTGCAGCCGTATTGATCTGGTTCAGCAAAGTCGACCCGAAGACATTGATATGGCGGCGCAGGATTACGCCGCGCTGGGCATGAAGCCGGAATTGAAGAGCTTTTTCACAGATCTGCCGGACAGGATTGCCCAGGCCCATCTGGTTATCTGCCGATCAGGCGCAACGTCTGTGAGTGAATTGGCGGCAATTGGCCGGCCATCGATCTTGGTTCCCTTACCCGGTGCGATCGATCAGGATCAAAGCGCAAATGCGCGCACGCTTGAGAGCATCGGTGGTGCGGTATTTGCGGCAGAGGCCTCTATCACCCCTTCCGGATTAGCAGAAACAATCGCCGGGTTCATGAGGTCACCACAAACGCTCTCAACTATGGCGGAAGCTGCGCGAAAAGAGGGCCGCCCGAATGCTGTCGGGCGATTGGCCGATTTGGTTGAACATGTGGCAAGCGGTGAAAAGGCCGCATCGTTTTTACAAGGAGTACCAAAATGAAGATGCCGCAGGATATCGGCCCGATCCATTTTGTCGGGATAGGCGGTATTGGCATGAGCGGTATTGCCGAAGTGCTCAATACCCTAGGCTACAAAGTTCAGGGCTCGGATATGTCCGAGAGCGCAAATGTTCTTCGTTTGCGCCGAAAGGGCATCGAAGTAATGATCGGTCATGAGGGCGCTAACCTCCGCGATGCGGAAGTTGTGGTCGTTTCCTCTGCCATTACGCGGGACAATCCGGAACTTGTTGCGGCCAGAGAACAATTGTTGCCGGTTGTCAGGCGTGCAGAGATGCTTGCCGAGCTTATGCGTTTCAAGCAGGCCATCGCAGTTGGGGGCACACATGGAAAGACCACAACGACCTCGATGGTTGCGGCTCTTCTTGACGCAGGCGGATTGGATCCGACAGTCATAAACGGTGGCATAATCAATGCCTACGGCACCAATGCCCGAATGGGGAAGGGTGACTGGATGGTCGTGGAGGCAGATGAATCTGACGGCACGTTCGTCAAGCTTCCTGCGGACATCGCGATCGTCACCAATATCGATCCGGAACATCTTGATCACTATGGTGACTTTGACGGCGTGCGCCAGGCGTTCCGACAGTTTATAGACAACGTCCCATTTTATGGCTTTGCAGTTATGTGTCTCGACCATCCCGAAGTACAGGCACTGGTTGGTCAGATTGAGGATAGGCGGATTGTCACCTACGGCTCGAACCCGCAGGCGGACTATCGCTACTCCAAAGTGCTGATGGAAGGGGGAAACACCCAGTTTGCCGTTACCATCAAGGATCGCCGGGAGGGCACGGAAACCGTTCTTGAGGACCTGGTTTTACCGATGCCCGGGCTTCATAACGTCGCCAACGCAACAGCCGCTATCGCATTGGCTTTGCAGCTTGGCATAACCTCTCAATCTGTTCGCGAAGGGCTGGCGGCTTTCAGCGGAGTCAAACGCCGGTTCACGCACACCGGTCGCTGGAACGAGGTCGATATTTTCGACGACTACGGACACCATCCAGTCGAGATTAAAGCGGTTCTGCACGCTGCGCGCGAAGCCAGCGCCGGTAATGTCATTGCTGTTGTGCAACCCCACCGATACACACGGCTTGAGAGTCTTTTTGACGACTTCTGTGCCTGCTTCAATGACGCAGACAGTGTGATTGTCGCACCGGTTTTTGCTGCCGGAGAGAAACCGATCAAGGGATATGACCGCGATAGCCTGATCTCCGGACTGAAAGCCCGCGGCCATCGATCTGTTCATGCGCTGGAAACGCCCGATGAACTGGCTTCGCTTGTTGCAACGCTGGCCTCCGACGGGGACTACGTTTTATGTCTTGGCGCGGGGAACATTACCCAGTGGGCCTATGCCTTGCCCGAGCAACTTGCAGCGTTGGATGAGGAGACGGAAGCATGAGCTTTCCTGATCTTTCAGGGGAGCTTGAAAGCGTTATCGCTGATGTGCGCGGGCGAGTGATGGTCAATCAGCCCTTGTCGGGTATCACTTGGTTTCGTGTGGGCGGTCCGGCGCAGTTACTGTTTCAGCCGGCGGACGAAGACGATCTTGCACAATTCATGAGTGGGTTGCCTGAAGACATCCCGGTTATGGTTGTGGGTCTTGGATCCAACCTGCTTGTACGAGAGGGTGGACTTCCTGGTGTTGTTATTCGCCTCTCTGGCCGTGGTTTTGGTTCGATTTCAGATGCGGGCAACAATTGCCTGCGAGTCGGTGCGGCTGTGCCGGATAAAAAACTTGCCGAGGAAGCGGCGCGGCTTGGAATAGGCGGGTTGGCTTTTTATACGGGAATACCTGGTGGTGTCGGCGGCGCGCTTCGGATGAATGCCGGTGCGCATGGGACGGAAACCAAGGATCGCATGGTTGAACTGACAGCCATTGACCGTTCAGGCATGACCCACGTTTTTCAAAATGCCGACCTTGGTTATTCCTACCGCCATAGTACCGCGGCGAAAGACCTGATTTTCACATCGGCCGTGTTTGAAGGAACGGCTGAGGACCCTGAGGCAATCCGGAAGGAAATGGCTGCTGTTGTCGAGCATCGCGAGAACGCACAGCCTATTCGCGAGCGGACGGGTGGGTCGACGTTCAAGAACCCTCCCGGGCACTCGGCATGGAAGCTTGTGGATCGGGCGGGCTGCCGCGGATTAAGGGTTGGCGGTGCGCAGGTTTCTCAGATGCACTGCAATTTCCTCATTAACACCGGTGATGCCACGGCAACAGATCTGGAGCTTTTGGGCGAAACGGTCCGTGGTCGCGTTTATGAGCAATGCGGCATCCGTCTTGAGTGGGAAATCAAGCGGATCGGCGTTTGGCCGGACGGCGTATCTGTGCAGGAATTTCTCGGAGAATAACGAATGACCGACAAACATGTAGCGGTTCTGATGGGCGGTTGGGTTTCTGAGCGTCCTGTTAGCCTGTCGACGGGTAATGCTTGCGCCAATGCCTTGGAAACCGCCGGGTACCGGGTAACGCGGGTTGATGTTGACCGCAATATTGCCTCCGTGCTGTCAAAACTGAGGCCGGATGTCGCCTTTAATGCGTTGCATGGTCCTTTTGGGGAGGACGGCTGTGTTCAGGGCATTCTTGAAGTGTTGGAAATTCCCTATACCCATTCCGGTGTCATGGCTTCGGCGCTCGCAATGAACAAGGTGAAAGCCAAAGCTGTCATGAAAGCAGCGGGTGTTCCCGTTACCACACATAAAGTCCTGCACCGGCACGAAGCCGGCCGTGTCCATCCAATCGCTCCTCCTTACGTAATTAAGCCCATTAACGAAGGGTCAAGCTTTGGAGTCCTGATTGTTAATGAGAAAAACAGGCACCCGCCGCAGGAATTATATCGCGATGATTGGCCCTATGGCGATGTAGTTATGGCCGAAAAATATATTGCCGGCAGGGAGTTAACCTGTGCGGTGATCGGTGGAGTCGCTCTTGGGGTGATCGAAATAGTGCCCGAAGAGCACAGTTTCTATGACTATGAAGCTAAATATGAGATTGGGGGCTCAAAACACATACTTCCTGCAAAAATTTCACCGAATATTTACGAAGATGTACAGAAAATAACCTTAACAGCGCATGAATCGCTTGGATGCCAGGGAGTCACCAGGGCGGATTTCCGTTTTGATGACCGAATCGATGGCACCGGCGAGTTGATTTGCCTGGAAGTTAATACGCAACCCGGAATGACGCCCACCTCGCTCGTTCCGGAAATCGCCGCCCACGCAGGGCACGATTTTGAGGCGTTGGTGAGTTGGATGGTGGAGGACGCGAGTTGCAGTCGTTAGGGGTTCGACATCACGACTCCAGAAATAACATGAATCCGGAAAGTGCAAACATCCGGGGCGGTTTCTCGCGCCTGCGTCGTCGCCCGATCTGGCGCGCTGCCGGGTGGCTTGCGGAAGTACCGCGTGGAGCTGGGTCGGCTTGCTCGGTCGCTTTTTTGGGTTTGACGATTGCTTATGGAGTGGCACTGGGCGGACAGGGCCGGATGGTCTCTGAGGCCTTAACATCCGCCGCCGGATTTTCCATCAAAGCCGTCAAGCTGACAGGCCAGCGCGAAACAGACGAATTTCAGATTCTGGAAGCGCTGGAAATCGAATCAGGGTCATCTCTCCCTCTTTTTGAGGCCGATGCTGCAAAAGAGCGGCTAAGCCGCATCGCCTGGATTGAAAAAGTGTCGGTGCAGAAATTGTATCCCGGCACATTGCATGTCGCCATTGAGGAAAAGACGCCATATGCGCTCTGGCAACGCGGCCAGGTGGTTTCAATAATCGATCGCGACGGCAATATCATTACTGATGAAATCGAAACACGCCATGCGAGGCTGCCCCTTTTGCTTGGTCATGGCGCCCAGCGCAAGGCAAAGGACATTCTTGATCACCTGGCTTCCTTCCCTGATTTGAAACTTCAGGTTCGGGCTTCGAAGTTTGTCGGCGGTCGCCGTTGGAACCTTGTTCTGCAAAATGGTGTCGTGATCCGATTGCCGGAAAAGAAAATTCTTGCAGCGCTCGGCGAACTTGAAGCATTGGATCGCGAGAACGGACTGCTCTCGCGGGACATCGCAGCAATCGATATGCGTTTGGCGGACCGGATCGTTGTTCGACTGACCGACGGTGCGGTTGAACGGCGAAATACAACACTCAAAGCTGTGCGCGGCTCGAAGCGGAAGGAGGCTGATACATGAGCTCTTCCAAATCTTCCGTTTATCTGCCGCGCATGCGACCTTTGCCAAACCGCCGCTCGGTTATTGTCTCCGTGCTTGATGTTGGTTCAAGCAAGATTTGCTGTGTTATTGCCCGCCTAACTCCCGGTGAAACGGACGCGGTCTTGCCCGGCCGTTCTCATGCAATCGAAGTTTTGGGTTACGGCTATCAGAGATCGCGTGGCATCAAGTCCGGTGTGGTTGTTGATCTGGATTTGGCCGAACAAGCAGTGCGGTTGGCGGTTGACGGTGCTGAACGCATGGCCGGCGTGACGGTTGAATCACTCATCGTCAATCTGACGTGCGGTCGATTGCAGAGTGAAATATTCTCAGCCGGTGTGAAGGTTGCACGCGATACAGTTTCAGATGGGGACATTCAGCGCGTGCTTGCCGCCGGTTCGATGCACTCGTTGGCAGACGGGCGCGCGGTGGTGCACGCACTCCCGGTATCCTACTCACTGGACGGCAATCGTGGCATTCGGGATCCCCGCGCAATGATCGGCGGGCGGCTTGGTGTTGATATTCACGTTGTAACCTCCGATTTGCCGCCGGTTCGCAATTTGGAACTCTGCATCAATCGTGGCCATTTGCATGTCGAAACACTCGTCGCAACCCCGTATGCCAGCGGCCTGTCATCTCTGGTGGATGATGAGGCGGAGCTCGGTGTTGCCTGCATTGACATGGGCGGAGGTACGACATCGCTCAGTGTGTTCGTAGAGCGCCAGATTGTGCACACCGACGCAATCGCCGTTGGCGGGCAACATGTCACCATGGACATTGCTCGAGGACTGTCCACCCGCGTGCAGATTGCTGAACGTATGAAAACGCTGAACGGCTCGACTTTACCGGTTCAGAGCGATGATACGGATATTCTGTCGATTCCCTCTCTCGAAGGGGATGATGATCCGGGGGAGCAACTGCCCCGCGGCGTTCTGACGAAGATAATCAAACCGCGTGTTGAAGAAATTCTGGAACTGATGCGCGATCGGCTGAATGCCTCCGGGTTTGCCGGGCAGATCGGCAAACGCGTGGTTCTGACTGGTGGTGCCAGCCAGATGACCGGCATGGCCGAAATGGCGCGGCGCGTGCTTGGCAGAAATGTACGACTTGGACGACCACTTGGAATTGCCGGAATGCCGGGAGCGGCAAAAGGTCCGGCATTTTCGGCCGCTGTCGGCCTGCTGATTTATCCGCAGGTCGCTCAGATTGAGCAATTTGAACCCAGGCGGACCCTGATCGGGCCCGCTTCGGGGGTAGGATACCTGAACCGTGTAGGACAATGGATCAGGGAAAGTTTCTGATGGATACAGGCAACATAAAAACAATTGCCCAGACCATCAGGTCAACAAAGGGAAGAATAGCACATCAACGTATGTGCAGGACCGACATGAGGATGTCATGACCATTAACCTGAAAATGCCGGATATTACCGAGCTGAAACCGCGTATTACGGTTTACGGCGTCGGTGGAGCAGGCGGCAATGCCGTCAACAACATGATTCAAACAGGGCTGCTCGGATGCGATTTTGTCGTCGCTAACACCGATGCACAGGCCCTTGCCTCGTCTCAGGCAGATCGCGTCATCCAGATGGGTGTCGATGCGACTGAGGGACTTGGTGCTGGGTCACAACCCGAAATTGGCCGCGCTGCGGCTGAAGAAGCGATTGACGAGATAAAAGATCATCTCGCCGGATCGCATATGGTCTTTATCACCGCCGGAATGGGTGGTGGTACAGGCACCGGGGCTGCCCCGGTGGTTGCCGAAGCCGCACGTGAAATGGGGATTCTGACCGTAGGCGTGGTCACCAAACCGTTTCATTTTGAAGGCCAGCGCAGAATGAAGATCGCCGAATCTGGAATCGGTGAGCTGCAGTCCTGTGTTGATACGCTGATCGTCATTCCGAACCAGAATCTGTTCCGGATTGCCAATGACCGAACCACGTTTGCTGATGCGTTCTCCATGGCAGACCAGGTCCTTTACTCCGGTGTTGCTTCTGTAACCGACCTGATGGTCAAGGAAGGTCTGATCAATCTTGATTTTGCCGATGTGCGTTCCGTTATGCGCGCAATGGGTAAAGCAATGATGGGTACCGGTGAAGCATCAGGCGAAAACCGGGCGATGCAGGCTGCTGAAGCGGCTATTGCCAATCCGCTGCTCGACGAAACATCTATGAAAGGTGCCCGTGGCCTGTTGATCTCTATTTCAGGTGGTAGCGATCTGACACTGTTTGAAGTGGATGAGGCAGCGACACGCATTCGCGAGGAAGTCGATCCTGAAGCCAACATCATTCTTGGTGCAACCTTCGATGAGAGCCTGGATGGCATTATCCGGGTTTCCGTCGTCGCAACAGGTATTGACAAGCTCGAGCAGGAAGAGGCTGCGCCAGCCAGCGAACCGATGGTTGATCTGGCGACGCGTCTGAAGGGGGCTACAGCAACAACGTCTGAAGCTTCCAGTGAAAGCCAGCCTGATGTTGCAGCTGAGCTTTCGGCCACAGAACATCTCGAGCAGGAACTGGCACTGCCAGAAAGCGTGGTGTCCACAACAGATCCTGAGGTAACCATCTCCGCGTATCAAAATCATGATATCGGAGCTGGGAACACTCTCGGTGTTGATATCGAAGACGCAATTACGTCCGGTATCAATGAGGAAGCACCGTCGCAGGCGCCGTACATTCCGCCTACCGCCGATGAGCCAAGTCGCACTGCTCGCAGAGTGCCGACGGTTGAAGAGTTTCCGCCGATAGCGCAGCGCGAGTATCATGCAAAAGTGCCACCTGCACCTCAACAGAGCGCACCGTCTGCGGCCCGTCCGGCAGCAAATGCGCGACCGTCTCGTCCCACGGCACCACGGGCGAACATCGTTGAAGAAAGCGATGAGCGTCGGCCAATGGGACTTCTGCGCCGCCTTGCAACGGGACTGGGCCGCAAAGAGGGTGAAGAAAATCATATCGCAGAAAACACGCCGCGGCCTTCGCATCTAGAACCGTCTATGTCTCCAAGGCCACCAGCGCCGTCGCAGACAGCGGCTCCTGCACCTGACTATAAACCGCGTCCTACACAGCGTCCGGCTGCAGAACAGGCCCCAAGTGGACAGCTCGATCCACACGGCCGTCAGCCGCAGAAAACTCTGGATGACGATCAGCTTGAGATCCCAGCCTTCCTGCGAAGGCAGTCAAACTGACAAATTGGTCCTTCTTCCCTTGGGGCGGCTTGAGTTATCCTCAGGCCGCTCTTTTTTTTTGGGGGAAAATTAACCAGTAATTTCAATGCCTTAATTATTAATTTTTTCGTTACAAACCGTAACAAAGCTTTATTTCACTGTGAGGTGATTCCCAAGGTAGATTGCAACGCATGAACGGGGGAGAATGATTTGAAATGCATGTGCAATCAAACACATGCGCGATAAATTGTTCTCGGGAATCGATAATGTGTCTTAGTGTGATTTCGGCCCCTGACACATTAACCAATCGGGGCTGATTGATGACAAAACGCAGCATGCTACAGACAACGATTGCCGATACGATCACATTGAACGGAATCGGCGTGCATTCAGGCAAACCTGTTTCTGTAACATTGCATCCTTCCGATGAAGATACCGGCATTACATTTCAGCGCTCTGATGCTGATCGCGAAGTGCCGGCGAATTGGAAGGAAGTGACGTCTACATCTCTATGTACCGTACTTGATGATCCTGCCAAAAGTGGCGTTGCGACTGTTGAACATTTGATGGCCGCGTTACGTGGATTGAATATCGACAATGTTCTCGTTGAAACAGAAGGTCATGAACTGCCCATTCTCGATGGAAGTTCAGCGCCCTTTGTCGATGCGATTGATCAGGTAGGTTTACGTCGGCAATCCGAACAGCGTCGCTTTATTCGCGTTATGAAGCCCGTTCGGATTGAATCCAAAGACGGATTCAGCGAATTGCGCCCTTACGAGGGTACGCGGTTTGATATTACGATTGATTTTGATACTCCGTTGATTGGTCGTCAGAACTTTACATCCGACATTACGCCTGATGTGTTTCGCAACCAGTTAGCACGCGCCCGGACCTTCGGATACGTTAGGGATGTCGAGAAGCTTTGGGCAATGGGATATCAGCTGGGATCATCCCTGGAGAATTCTGTCGCGATTTCAGACGACGCGGTTCTTAATCCTGAAGGAACCCGCTGGCCTGACGAATTTGTCCGTCATAAGGCGCTGGATGCTGTTGGCGATCTTGCTCTGGCCGGATTGCCTATTTTGGGAATGTACCGCTCATTCAAGGCGGGACACAGGATGAACCACGAGATCCTTCAGGCGTTGTTTGCTGATGATTGCGCTTATGAGATTGTGGATGCACCTACGCGCCGTGACAGCGGACACGCAGAAATCGGAGCCGGTATTGCTGTAGCTGCACTGAGCCCGAATGTTTCCTGACGCTGAGTGAAACGGAAACTGCGCCAATCCCCGATGGTGGTACAGGTGATGTGTCTGTGCCACATATTGTTGAAACTATAATGCCTTAAAAAAGTTGTATTGGATGGGCAGACCTGAGTTGAGATATCATTATTGAGGTGTCTTGGTTTGATGATCCTGCCATTCTGTTGATTTGACGGTCAGGCTCATTGCGGGTAGATGCTTTATAGCGAAACGAGAACAGCCTGCTAAAGCTGATTCTCTAAAATTAAATCGAGCTGCGTTGAGGCGCTTGATTGTCGCTAAAAAGCTGAATGGACTAACAAGCTGGATAGAGTGTTTCATGATGGCGAGTCTGCGTCAGGTCGTAACAATCACTG
Organism: Stappiaceae bacterium; assembly: GCA_039976075.1. Classification (GTDB taxonomy): domain Bacteria; phylum Pseudomonadota; class Alphaproteobacteria; order Rhizobiales; family Stappiaceae; genus JBDWFY01. The sequence continues at coordinate 23,553 of JBDWFY010000005.1, read as the reverse complement.
CCTTAATCGGTGGGTTGGCACTTGCTGGATGTTCGAGTAATGGGGAAGTCGATGAGCTGGTGCTCGACGACACGCCGCCCGACCAGCTTTACAATGAAGCACTTGTGCTCAAAGCGCAGGGTGATCTCAAATCTGCCGGCAAGAAATTCCAGGATGTCGACAAGGCGCACCCGTACTCGCAATATGCGAAGAAATCGCTGATCAATCTCGCTTATACAAATTACGCGCGCGGCAAATATACAGACGCGATCAACGCAGCACGGCGATTCGCAACCCTTTATCCGGGGAGTCCGGACTCCGCTTATGCACTGTATATTGTCGGGAACTCATATATCCGACAAATGCCCGATATCACGCGGGATCAGAAGGTGACCTACAAAGCTTTTGAAGCGTTTAACGAAGTCATCCAGCGCTACCCTGATTCAGAGTATGTCGACGACTCCAAGAGAAAAATCAGAGTTGCCCAGGATCAACTGGCCGGCAAGGAAATGCAGGTTGGTCGTTTCTATCTCAAGAAGCGCAACTACATCGCAGCCATTAACCGTTTCAAAGTTGTGATCCAGACCTTCCAGACGACCAGACATGTTGAAGAGGCCTTGGCAAGGACTTCCGAGTCCTACTACGCTTTGGGTGTCGTTCCTGAGGCGCAAACAGCCGCTGCGGTGCTTGGGCACAATTTCCCGGATAGCGACTGGTACAGAGATTCATATACTCTTCTGCAAAAGGGTGGGTATGAGCCCAAAGAAGACAAGGGCAGCTGGATCAGTAAGGCATTTAACAGTATCAATGTGTTGTAATCCAAAGGCACACACTTTGAGTCTTCCATGCTTGCAGCCCTGTCAATCCGCGACATTGTTCTCATTGATCGTCTGGATCTAGATTTTTCGGACGGAATGAGTGTTCTCACCGGAGAAACCGGTGCCGGCAAGTCGATTCTGCTTGATTCGATGACACTGGCGCTCGGCGGTCGTGGCGATGCGGGCCTGGTGCGGCATGGTCAGCCTCATGGGCAGATTATCGCTGTGTTTGATGTTCCGATCGATCATCCTTCCCGACTGGCTTTGCGCGAAAATGATGTCAACGACGAGGGCGATATCATTCTGCGACGCATCCAGAGCGCTGACGGACGGACGCGTGCCTATGTCAACGATCAACCGGTCAGCGCCTCTTTATTGCGGCAAATTGGTACAAGTCTGGTTGAAATCCACGGACAGCACGATGAGCGAGCCTTAATCGATCCTGCTACGCACCGCGACTTGCTTGATGCTTACGGCGGGTTGAACAAACAGGTTGATGCAGTATCCAAAGCGTGGCGGGATGTCCGGACTGCAGAACGGGACCTTGAAAGTCAGCGTAACCGCATTGAAACCGCCCGCCGGGAAGCCGATTATCTGCGTAGTTCCGTCGAGGAGTTGACCCGCCTGGCGCCGCAACCCGGTGAGGAAGAAGACCTGGCCATTCGCAGACAGCGGATGATGCAGGTGGAAAAAGTCGCCACAGACATTGCCGATGCGAATGAGAGTCTGAATGGATCGGCGTCTCCCATCCCCGAATTGTCCGGTATCCTGCGCCGCCTGGAGCGTAAAGCTGATCAGTCCGTCGATCTGTTATCGGCGCCAATTGAAAACCTGGCCCGGGCGCTTGATTATCTCGAAGAAGCCCGGTCGGGGCTCGATGAAGCCCTGAGGGCAACGGAATTCGACCCCGGTTCGCTCGAACATGCCGAAGAGCGTTTGTTCGCCTTGCGAGCCGCAGGACGAAAATTTTCTATTCCGGTTGATGATCTTCCGAAATTATGCGCCCAGATGTCCCAGGATCTGGTGGATCTTGATGCGGGCGAAGAGAAGCTGGCCGCATTGGAAGCCGGTGTTGAAAAGGCACGTGGAACGTACGATCAGAAGGCCGCGACGCTGAGCGACAGACGACGGCAAACGGCCGGGAAGCTGGAAAAGGTGGTGGCCAAGGAACTGCCGGACCTGAAACTGGAGCGGGCACGATTTGTCATCGAATTTCAGAGCGATCCGAAAAAACCTTCGGTGGACGGCATCGATCAAATTGAATTCTGGGTCCAAACCAATCCCGGGACGCGGGCTGGGCCAATGATGAAAGTTGCTTCCGGGGGTGAGCTCTCCAGGTTCCTGCTGGCTCTCAAAGTGGCGCTGGCAGACAGGGGGTCGGCGCCAACACTGGTCTTTGATGAAATCGATACCGGCGTCGGCGGGGCGGTTGCGGAAGCGATCGGATTGCGGTTGTCACGTCTTTCCAACGCCGTGCAGGTTTTGACGGTGACGCATGCACCACAGGTTGCTGCCCGAGCAGCCGGACACTTTCTGATATCAAAAGAGCCGGTGGACAAGGAGCGCGTTGCCACCAAGGTCATGCGTATTCAGGATGGAGCCAGAAAAGAGGAAATTGCGCGCATGCTGGCAGGGGCAGTCATAACCGATGAAGCCCGCGCTGCCGCCGAGCGTCTGATTTCAGATCACGCAGCATGAGGCAACAGCGGGCTTTCATGTCGTTCGTGCCAGGCCTAATTGACCGGAATTGTATTCCCGATCAAATTACAACCTAGTGTGTTTGCAGCGTCGTTTTTAGTTTGCCCAGCAAAGAAATTAACGTGTTAACTGCTTCAGGTGAAATATGAAGCTGACCGTTAACTTCAGCGGGAATATGAGCCGACTTGATACGCATGGAATGACCTTTGGGTGTCAATTCCAGTATCAATTGCCTCTCATCCTTTGGGTTTCTTCGCCTCGTGATCAGTTTCAGTTTTTCGAGCCGTTTGACAATCGGCGTTACGGTTGGGCTTTCCAGTTCCATCCGTTCTGCCAGTGCCTTAACTGTTACCCGGTCTTCTTCCCACAATGCCAGCATGGCGAGATATTGGGGGAAAGTAAGCCCGATTTCTTCAAGCAACGGCTTATAGGTCCGCGTAAAAGCGTGTGACGTCGCGTAGACGGCAAAACCGATCTGATGATCAAGCGAGAATGGATTTTTCTCTTCAATCATGTGCGCCTCCTTTTCGCCCTAACACTTAGGGTACTCATTACTAAGGGGAAAGCGGTTTAAGATATTATAGTTAAACAGAGATTTGTCCAGTCTTACTTGTCAAGATTAAAAATTGTTAATGCACAACTGATTCGTAGGTCAAAAACACGGCAATACTTTGAATCACTCCACTTGACCGATCTGAGTTCTTAGGCAATCTGCTTTTTGAATGTTTTCTCATTGTTTCCGCGAATTTTACGGAGCCGAACTGTGCCGGTAGATTTGTCCAAATATCCAGTCGAAGAACTGTCCATGCGGGAAGCGGCTAAAGAGCTCAAACGGCTTGCGACAGAGATTGCCGTACATGACAAGCATTATCACACGGATGATGCGCCGGTTATTTCCGATGCGGATTATGACTCTTTGCGCCGCCGCAATCAGGCTATCGAAAAGCGGTTTCCGGAGTTAAAAAGACCGGACTCACCGTCGGAGATGGTGGGTGGCCAGATTCAGGAAGCATTTGGCAAGATCAGCCATGCAGTCCCGATGCTCTCGCTGGATAATGCCTTTGAAGATGACGATGTCAGCGATTTTGTGGGCAAAGTCCGGCGGTTTCTCAAGCTGGATCCATTGACTGGAGATCTCATCCTGACCGCTGAGCCGAAAATCGACGGCTTGTCACTCTCATTGCGTTTCGAGGACGGTAAACTGGTATCTGCAGCCACGCGCGGAGATGGCAGCGTTGGAGAAAATGTAACGCAGAACGCGTTGACCATATCCGATATTCCGCGTGAATTGCCCGCAGGTGTCCCAGACATCGTGGAGGTTCGGGGAGAAGTCTATATGGCACATTCGGACTTTTTCGCCCTTAATGAACGAATGGAAGCATCAGGCGGCAAGGTTTTTGCCAACCCGCGTAACGCCGCTGCCGGATCGCTCAGACAGTTAAACACCAATATCACCGCGGCGAGGCCTTTGCGCTTTTTTGCTTATGCGTGGGGGGAAATGAGCGAAATCCCTTCCGAGACCCAGTTTGAGATGGTTGAAACATTCGGGAAATGGGGCTTCAAGATTAATCCATTGATGGCACGTTGTGCTTCGGTGGAAGAGGTGCTGGCAAACTATCGGCAAATCGAAGAGGACCGCTCGAAACTTGATTACGACATTGACGGTGTCGTTTACAAAGTGGATCGTCTTGATCTTCAGCGTCGTCTGGGGTTTGTCTCTCGATCTCCGCGCTGGGCGATTGCCCACAAATTCGCTGCCGAAAAGGCGTTCACAATTCTCAATGAAATCGAGATCCAGGTCGGACGAACCGGCGCATTGACACCCGTGGCGAAGCTGGAGCCGATTACGGTCGGTGGAGTCGTGGTTTCAAATGCAACGCTCCACAACGAAGATTATATCAAGGGGATCGGCCAGGACGGCAGTGAACTGCGAGAGGGCAAGGATATTCGTCCAGGAGATACGGTCCTGATCCAACGGGCGGGAGATGTTATCCCGCAGGTATTGGATGTGGATCTGAAGAGAAGACCGGCAACCTCAGCGCCCTTCCAGTTTCCCAGTGTTTGTCCTCGGTGCGGCAGTCATGCAGTCCGGGAAGTTAACCCTAAAACAGGTAAGGAAGACGCGGTCAAACGGTGCACCGGTGGCCTCATCTGTCCTGCACAGGCGGTTGAAAAACTAAAGCATTTTGTTTCACGCAATGCCTATGACATTGATGGGCTGGGCGATAAGCAAATTGAATTCTTTTATGAATTGCCAGATGACGAAGCCGGGATCAAAAGCCCTGCGGATATATTCACGCTTAGGCGACGAGATGAACTGTCGACAAACCGACTGAAAAACAGGGAAGGGTGGGGAGAGACCTCTGCGCGCAATCTCTTTGATGCCATAGACACGCGCCGGTCGATTTCTCTTAACCGGTTTATATTTGCGCTCGGTATTCGCCATGCGGGGGACTCCACTGCCAAAATAATGGCCAGAACCTACGGCTCATGGGACAAGTTCCATGAAGCAATGATTGCTGCGCAGGACAAGGAAGCCGAAAGTTGGCAGGAACTGATCGCCATTGATGGTATTGGCGAGATCGTCGCCGAATCGCTCGTTCAGTTCTTTGCGGAAAAACATAATGATCAGGCTCTGGAGGCACTGATCCGCGAAGTCACGCCGGACGAAGACGAAGGAATTACTGCCGGAGACAGCCCTGTCGCGGGAAAAACGATTGTATTTACCGGCAGCCTCGAACAGGTGACCCGAGACGAAGCAAAGGCACAGGCCGAAAATCTCGGAGCCAAAGTCTCCGGCTCGGTGTCAAAGAAAACGGATATGGTCGTCGCCGGCCCGGGTGCTGGGTCCAAGCTGAAGAAAGCAGAGGAACTGGGCGTGACAGTATTGTCTGAGCAAGACTGGATAGATCTGCTGGCAGCCACACAATCCTAGGCTCACGATCTATTAAATTCATCCATTCTACGAGAGCCGAATTTGTTTCTGATAAAGTGGCAATTTGGCGAAAATCATATATATTTCAATATTTTACATAGATAAGTGCGCTATATTAAAAGATGCTGTGCCTAGACAAGGTCAGTTTATGAAAGCGCATAAAGCTTGACCGGCTCCTCATCGTCGGAGAGTTGGATCAGTCGATTGAAGTTCAACCCGACTTTCTCCAGCAGTCTCTGAGAACCGTGGTTGTCAGGCGTGGTGATCGCCAGAATGTGCTCGAGTTCGAGCGTGTCTCTTCCATATTCAATGGTTTTGGAAGCGGCTTCAAATCCATATCCCTGCTCACAATATGCTGCCAGGAAGGCAAATCCGATATCGGCGTGCGGAAGTGACTTTCTTTTGACCAGTCCGCATATTCCAATGGGCGTTCGGCAACGTTTAAGGGCGGTAAGATAGAGCCCGTAGCCATGTTTTTCGTAGCTGGCGATGGGACCTTCAACAATATACTTGCGAGCATCGTAGATATTTCTGGCACCGCGATCACCTATGAAACGGATGAACGAGGGATCATTGAGCAGTTCCAGAATGAACGCATCATCTGACTGAGTGAGGGGCCTCAAGATCAATCTTTCCGTCTCAAGAATTGAAAACGGGGCCACAGTCGACTTGGGGATGGAGCGATCAGTCTGGAATTCTCGGTTCACAATGCTATTGGCCGTTGGTAAGGGTTTTCAGGAGCCGTATCGTGCGCAGTGACGCTCACAATTGCAAGAGGACAAAGTTCGGTTTGCGTGTCGCCAAGAGGGGGGCAATGGCTGTATTGTGCGCATTGAGTTGCGAGATTCGCCGTTAGGAAACAGACCGAACCCAATGCAGAAACCTTCAGGCCCACCCGATGCGAACAAACGCATTGAACCGGTATTTGATGTCGCACCACCCGCAAAAGGGGGAAGCGGCATTGCCGCGCGTGCCATGGCGGCCCGTGGCAGCGGAGGGGTCGATTATTTTTCAGGATTGAATGGTGAACAACGCAGAGCCGTAGAGACGATTGAAGGACCTCTACTGGTGCTTGCCGGTGCCGGTACCGGCAAAACCCGGGTTCTAACTACAAGAATAGCGCATATTCTGGCGACCGGGAGTGCCAGCCCGGGCGAAATCCTCGCAGTGACGTTCACCAACAAGGCCGCCCGGGAAATGAAAGAGCGCATTTCCGCACTGATTGGCGGAACTGTCGAAGGAATGCCCTGGCTGGGTACGTTTCACGCGATTGGTGTGAAAATCCTGCGCCGCCATGCGGAGCTTGTCGGTCTCAAATCCGGTTTTTCCATTTTGGACACCGACGATCAGATTAGATTGCTGAAACAGCTCATTCAGGCGGAAGGGCTTGATGAAAAACGGTGGCCGGCCCGTCAGTTTGCCGGATTGCTCGATAGCTGGAAAAACCGGGGTTTGCTGCCTGAGGATATCCCTGACGGTGAAGCGCGAGGTTTCGGAAACGGTCTGGGTGGCAAGATTTATCGGGATTATCAAGAGCGGCTCGGCATCTTGAATGCTGCGGACTTCGGCGATCTTCTCCTGCATTGTATTCGCCTTTTCAAGGAGAACCCCGATATTCTCAAGCGATACCAGCATCGATTCCGTTTTATGCTGGTAGATGAGTATCAGGATACCAATGTCGCCCAGTATCTCTGGCTGCGGTTGCTGGCACAGGGCAATCGCAACGTTTGTTGCGTCGGCGACGACGATCAGTCGATCTATGGTTGGCGTGGCGCGGAAGTAGATAATATCCTGCGGTTTGAGCACGATTTTCCCGGTGCATCCGTTGTCCGACTGGAGCAGAATTACCGCTCGACCAGCCATATTCTCGGTGCGGCTTCGCATCTGATTTCCCACAATGATGGGAGGTTGGGAAAAACACTTTTCACCGAAGAAAATGACCCTGAAGCCGATCGAGTTAGTGTTGCTTCTTCTTGGGATTCCGAAGAGGAAGCCCGCGCAATTGGGGAAGAAATTGAGGCGCAGCAAGCAGGCGGGCATGCGCTTAACGACATGGCCATCCTGGTGCGTGCCTCCTTTCAGATGCGGGAATTTGAAGATCGTTTTGTCACATTGGGGTTGAGTTACCGGGTCATTGGTGGTCCGCGGTTTTATGAGCGAATGGAAATTCGCGACGCGATGGCCTATTTCCGGCTGATTGTGCAGCCTTCCGATGATCTTGCGTTTGAACGGATCGTCAATACACCCAAACGCGGTTTGGGGGAGGCGACCCTCAAGCTTGTCCATGCGTTTGCGCGGGCCAATGGGGTGCCGCTGTCGGTTGCCGCAGCCGAACTGGTGTTGACAGAGGAAATCAGAGCCAAGGCGCGCAACACGCTGCGAACGTTTCTTGAAGACGTCGCCAGATGGCGCGAGCAACTGGAGCATGTGTCTCATATTGAGCTGGCAGAGATGGTTCTTGATGAGAGCGGCTATACCGAGATGTGGCGAAAAGACCGTTCGGCGGATGCGCCGGGACGGCTTGATAACCTGAAGGAACTCATCCGGTCCATGGAAGAGTTCGAGAGCCTGCCCGGTTTTCTGGAACACATTTCTCTGGTTATGGATCGCGACAGCAATGACAAGGAAGATGCCGTCAGCATCATGACATTGCATTCGGCGAAAGGGTTGGAGTTTGACACCGTATTTCTGCCCGGATGGGAAGAAGGCCTTTTCCCGCATCAGCGTTCGCTGGATGAATCTGGCCGTGCCGGCTTGGAGGAAGAACGGCGCCTGGCGTACGTTGGGGTAACGCGTGCCAAAAAACGGGCCAAAATCTGGTTTGCAACCAACCGCCGCATTCATGGATTATGGCAATCTTCAATTCCTTCCCGGTTTCTGGACGAATTGCCGGAAAAGCATGTGGAAATTGTCGAACAGGGAAGTAGCTATGGCGGCTATGGATCAATGGCTGGAGGCGGCGGATACGGGGCCAGCCGCTTTGATAAGCGTGATCCGTTCCAGAACACCTATCAGACGCCGGGCTGGCAACGGGCACAACGGAACAAAGAGGCCCGGGAAGACATGAAACAGGGGTTTTCCGACAATGCGCCGCGCGGGGAGAAGACCATTGAGGGCGAGCTTGTTGCCAAATCGATTGTCGATCAGGGGTCGTCGTTTTCCATTGGCGAGCGCATATTCCATATTAAGTTCGGCTATGGGTCCATATCAGCCATTGAAGGCAACAAACTGACAATCGAGTTTGAAAAAGCGGGCCGTAAACGTGTGCTTGACTCGTTTGTTGAGCGTCCCTAAAGGGGGCGGAGAAAAGTGGAAACCGGTTTTCAGCTCGAACGCTTGAAAATAATGAGTAAACGCACATCGTGTGATTCTATGTCCACTCGTTTTGCTGCTGAGTGGACCGATACCCCGGATACTACCCGTCTTCCCCAATTGCGCGTTCGTGCCGGATCTGAAAAACGTTATAGCGGGTCGGTGCATGTGTAATTGCATAACTCTGATCCTGTACACCATCCCTCGGTAACAAGCCGACAATTTCGGAGAACGGGCCATGCCCACAACGCGTGCGCGTCTGATTGCCGATGAAACAATGGCAAAGAATATATTCGCCATGCTTCAGGTCGCATTTGAAGAGGAAGGTCTTCCACTGAGCGTGTTCAGACTGACGGATGATCAGGCTTGGTGCGCTGAAATCTTGTTCTTTGAAGAAGATCCGGTGCAGATACAGAGCCGTCTTGAAGGCATACTCGGGTCCGATTTCAGCAACGCTGCGTTGGAAGTTCAGGTGCTTGATGAAATCGACTGGGTGTCCAAAAGCCTGGAGGGCCTAAAGCCAGTTACCTCCGGACGGTTTGTCATTCACGGCTCTCATGACCGGGACCAGGTTCCCGTGCATGCAATCGGTATTGAAATCGAGGCCGCTCAAGCCTTCGGCACCGGTCATCATGGTACTACGGCGGGATGCCTGCATGAGATTGATCGCCTGATGAAACGCCGTTCCTATTTCCATGCGCTTGATCTTGGCACCGGAACCGGCGTGTTGGCGATCGCCATTGCCCGTCTGGGGCATATACCTGTTCTGGCGACGGATATTGATCCCGTCGCCGTCAGCACTGCGGCTGACAACATTGCTGCGAACCGGGCGGCACCAGATGTCGCAATGCTGGCTGCATCGGGTGCGGCGCATCGCCTGATCATTGAGCGAGGCCCATATGATATGATTGTTGCCAATATTTTGGCGCGGCCGCTTATGAAGATGGCTGTCGACATTTCCCGGGTCCTGGCGCGGAACGGTGCGCTGATTCTTTCGGGATTACTGGTTGAAGACGGCCCGCGCATTATAGCGACTTACAGTGCCCAGGGACTTAGGGTGGTGCATCGGCGGGTTCTGGAGGGTTGGCTCACGCTGACATTTACCAATGGCCGGACGGACTTGTAGCGGATTGTGGGTTTTTGACAGTGCGGTCATCTTGAAAAACAAAAGGCCGCATTAAGCGGCCTTTGATGCTGTATTTATAAGTCGGGAATTAGAAAGGGTTTGATATATAGCCCTGCCGTGTCAATTCGTCCCGATCAACGCCATGTGCAGCCAATGTGGCATCATCCATGGACATAAGATAGCCGTTTACATAACGCCGTGCTTGAATCTCACGAGCTTCAACCATCCGGTCAAGTGCACGACGCAAAACACCACGACGCGAACCCGTAGAACCAGCTCCGACTTTTGTGTGTGTAGCAGTTGTCATAGCGAAAACCTTTCTTTCAGTTTCATTGTTCTCGCTCCCTAGGTCTTCCTTTATATAGGGGTTGGTTCAGCCTGAGTATTGGGTGTAAGCGCATAACAGGACTGCGTTTTTTGCATGTGCACAAAAAATGGTGCATTGCAATATTTATTGGCAGTCTATTAATCTTTGACAGGTGCGCAAAAGCCCTCCAACTTTTTTCGAATACGCTGTAGGTTAAATGGATGTTTCAGGATTTTACGTTGAATGCCGACCCCAGCACTGGTCCGGCTCGTCTTGCGGATCTTCGCACAGAACTGGCTTCAGCCGGGTTTGAGGGATTCATCATTCCACGCTCCGATGCGCATCAGGGAGAAAATGTCCCTGAGCGGGATGAACGATTGGCATGGTTGACCGGCTTCACCGGATCTGCTGGTCTCGCTATCGTTTTAAGTGAAAGAGCGGCTGTATTTGTCGACGGCCGGTACACGCTGCAAGTGCTGGATCAGGTGGATGGTACGGCATTTGAGCGTCTCCAATCGCTGAAAACTGCCCCAGACGTCTGGCTGGGGGACAATGCAGGCAAAGGTTTGCGGATTGCCTATGATCCGATGCTGCACACCGTCGCAGACGTCCGAAAATTTCAAAAGGCTTGTGAAAAGGCGGGCTCAACCCTGGTTCCCGTGGAGGAGAACCTCGTTGATCGCGTTTGGCACGATCAGCCGGAACCGCCTCTCGCCGCTGTTTCCCTGCATCCGGTTGCCTATTCCGGAGAAAAGTCGACTGACAAGATACCCAGAATCCAGAAGGAAATTGCCAAGCAGGGCGCGGAAGCTGCAATCCTGACATTGCCGGACTCAATCGCCTGGCTCTTCAACATTCGCGGCGGGGATGTGCCGAATACTCCGTTGCCATTGTCTTTTGCGCTCGTGCCTGCAAAGGGTCCGTGCACGATTTTCATCGACGGTCGAAAATTATCGAATGAAGTGCGAGATGAACTGGCGGAAATAATTGAAATTCGTGGACCCGAGGCATTTCTTCCGACGGTCGGACAACTGGCTGAAACTGGATCACCGATATTGCTGGACCCTCACAGTGCTCCGGAGGCTGTCGCGCGCTGTATTCTTGCAAAAGACGGGAAAATTATTGAAAAACGAGATCCCGTAAAATTACCAAAGGCAATCAAAAATGCGGTCGAGCAAGATGGCGCACGAACGGCCCATTTGAGAGATGGCGTCGCCTTTGCGCGATTTTTGGCCTGGTTTGATGCCAATGCCGGCGAAGGCACACTTGATGAGATTTCAGTAGCCAGGGAGCTCGAAAAATTCCGCGCCGAAACGGGACGCCTGAAGGATTTGTCGTTTGATACGATTTCAGGAGCGGGCGCCAATGGTGCCATCGTTCATTATCGTGTCACAGAAAATACAAACCGGAAGATCGAGCCAGGATCACTCTATCTGGTTGATTCCGGGGCCCAATATGAAGACGGGACGACCGACATTACCCGAACATTGGCCGTTGGACCGGTGACGGAGGAGATGAAGCGCCATTTCACGCTTGTGTTGAAGGGACACATTGCCATTTCGACAGCGCGATTTCCTGAAGGTGCGACGGGAGCGCAGCTCGATACGCTGGCACGGGTCGCGATGTGGAAAGCAGGCGTCGATTTCGACCATGGAACAGGTCACGGCGTTGGCTCCTACCTTTCTGTCCATGAGGGGCCGCAGAATGTTTCCAAACGCGGCTCGGAGCCGCTTCAACCGGGTATGATTTTGTCGAATGAACCGGGATTTTACAAAACGGGTTCCTACGGCATTCGGATCGAGAACCTCGAGCTTGTTCGCAATGCGAGTGACATCGAAGGGGGTGATCGTCCGATGTTGAGCTTTGAGACGCTGACATTTGCCCCGATCGACCGCCACTTGGTGAACAGCGCATTGCTGGATGAAGACGAGTTGCAATGGCTGAACGGTTATCACGCTGAGGTTCTCGCCAAAATCTCACACGGGTTGGAAGAAGACACACGAAAATGGTTGGCAGAGGCCTGTGCCCCTATCGAGTGAGTGTTGGAACGTGAACGTATGAGGGTTGTTACCGGTGTTCTTCAACATTAGCGTCAATGAGCGCTTTATTGAAGTTACTCAGTGCGTGAACATGACTGGCCCAGCCGACGACCTGGTACTCGTCAGTGTCCGACACCACAGGCAATCGCTCCTCACCGGCTGAATCAAAAAGCCTTAGCGCGGCCTCCAGCGTATCGGATTGTCGAAGACGCGGACAGTCATCGTCTGGTGCGATGTGACTTGGTTCGGTGTCCTCAATGGGACGCATGAAGTTGGACACATGAACAGTACGGACCAGCCAACGATGAGCGCCGTCCTGCATGATGTATCCGCGCGATTCAAGTTGCCACTGAAAGAAAGAACGCCCGTGGACTGCCAGGGTAAGACCCGTTGCAATTGAAACGGTGATCAGTAGTGCGATCGACAGACCATAGCCGCCAGTCAGCTCGAAAACGATCATTGTGGTTGAGATTGGGGCGCCAAGAACTGCCGCCGCGACCGCACCCATCCCCAATATGGCATAGAGTCCATGAGAAGAGGCCATATCAGGGAATATGGACGCAGCAATCAGGCCAAAAGCGCCTCCCGCCATGGCACCGAGATACAGCGAAGGCGTGAAGACCCCACCGCCAAATCGAGAGGCCAGGGTGATGGCTGTTGCTGCGGTTTTGACAACAAGTAATATGAGCAAGACTTCTATAGCCAGTTGGTGCTTGAGCGCCTGGTCGGTGGTTTCGTAACCCACACCAAGAACTTCAGGAAAGAATACGGCAATGGATCCCACCAGCAGGCCGCCGATAATAGGCCGAAGCCACAAAGGCATTTCAATGTTTCTCGCCGCCCAGTCAGTAGAAATCACCGCAAATTGAAAACAGATTGCCACCGCTGCGCAGATTAATCCCAGCAGGGCGAACGCCGGAATTTCCCAATAGGAGGTGATTTCATATTGCGGAATGACGAATGCCGCAACATCGCCAAACCAGAGTCGGGAGATTATGGCGCCCATTGTCGAAGAGAGTACGATCGGCACAAATGCCGACATGGCATAATGGCCCAGCACCACTTCGTGAGCGAACAGGACGCCTGCAATCGGCGCATTGAAAGAGGCCGACACCGCGCTGGCAACACCGCACGCCAGAATGATTTTTCGACTGGTATCGGGAAGTCGGAAAATGCCGCAAATGGCCGTTCCTAGTGTCGCACCCAGATGCACCATTGGACCTTCTCGGCCTGCGCTGGCGCCGGAACCAAGGGAAATGGTCGTGATGAGTGCCGAGGATAGCCCAGGCCCCAGGCCAAGACCACGGGCGCCTTTAATGCGGGCTTCAATGACATCTGCAACACCCAGCGCACGTCGGCCAGGCTGAAATCTAACCAGCAGATATCCGACAATCGCGCCACCGACAGTCGGTGCCAGGATAACGACCCACCATGGCTGTTCGGCTGCGGCGGAAGCGACATGTTCTCCCATGGTGTGAAGCCATGGCCACTGAAACAGCCCAATCGCGAGACGGAACACAATAGCCGCGACAGCGGTTACTGCACCGATGATGATTGCAAGCAACCAGATCAGCGGCAGTTTGAACGACAAGAACAGGTTTAAATTTGGCGCGATCCAACTTCGCAGGATCGCTGGAAGCCGCACCAGCGTGTTCCACATTACCCTTCAGCCCCGTTGGAAATGTTCAGGATCGGGATCTACTGCATGTACTGGACAAATTTTATCCCCAAACGTTATTCAATGCACGATTGCGCTCGGTAATAGTTTTAACGGTTCTTTTCGAATTTAACAGCCGTTTGTCTTCACGTTGTTTTAAAGTTCACAGCGCTGTTTTTCATTTTCCGGAGATCGTTGAAAATCCGACATTATATAGAATAAAGCTGTACCGATACCGCGTGGGGCGAGGACGGCTAACAACGGACCTTATCTTACGCAACGGGAGGTTTCTGTCTTTGATTCTCTTGCGAAGTCTTTGGCAAATCAGGGCATTTTTGATAGGGTCGTGCGAAGTAACTGCGACAGCAACACAGGTGGAATAATGACGGCTGCCAGCTTGAAGGAAAATGCGTCGGATAATCAGTCGGCATCAGATTCAGTCTGCGTACTATTGGCGGAACAATTCGGCCAACGGTTTTCCACATCAGAGTCACTTCGGGAGCAACATGCTCACACGACGACATGGCTGCCGAACCAGGCGCCCAGCGGCGTCGTCTTCCCTGAAACAACAGAGGAAGTTGCAGCCGTTGTGAAGCTTTGTGCTGAGCATGGAGTCCCGATCATTCCCTTCGGTGTGGGTACATCGCTGGAGGGGCATGTTAATGCTCCGTTCGGAGGGATCTCGATTGATCTCAGCAACATGAATGCCGTACTGGAAGTGAATGCTGATGATCTTGACTGCCGTGTTCAGGCGGGGATTACACGCAAGCAACTGAATGTTGAACTGCGCGAGACAGGTCTGTTTTTCCCTATTGATCCGGGCGCTGATGCGACCTTGGGCGGTATGGCTGCAACGCGTGCCTCTGGCACGAATGCCGTGCGGTATGGGACAATGAGGGAAAATGTGCTGGGATTGACCGTTGTGATGGCAGACGGGCAAATCATCAAGACGGGCGGGCGGGCACGAAAGTCTTCTGCCGGCTACGATCTCACTCATTTATTGATTGGTTCTGAAGGGACTCTGGGAGTCATTACCGAGCTCACAATGAAACTGCATGGCATCCCGGAAAGCATATCCGGTGGGCTGTGCCCTTTCCCGGACATTGATGCGGCCTGCAATGCGGTCATTATGACCATTCAGTGTGGATTGCCGGTTGCCCGGATTGAATTACTCGACGAAGTGCAGATTAGGGCGTGCAACCAATATTCCAAGCTGACGCTGGCAGAAAAGCCGACATTGTTTCTTGAATTTCACGGTTCGGAGCAAAGTGTCCGCGAACAGGCTGAGCGATTTGGAGAAATTTCCCACGAGTTTGGTGGTGATGAATTCGTCTGGGCAACGGAAGCTGAAGAGCGATCCAGACTCTGGCAGGCACGACACGATGCGTTTTGGGCAGGAAAGTCTTACAGACCCGGTCATGCGGCAGTTACAACGGACGTCTGTGTTCCGATATCTCAGCTGGCGGCGTGCATTCATCAGACGAAAGAAGATATCGACGAATTGGATCTCACCGCGGCCATCGTAGGACATGTGGGAGATGGCAATTTTCATGTGCTGGTTTTGTTTGACGACAAAATCGCCGGTCTGGGCCGCACGGTTGAGGGGTTTGTTGCGAGGCTCAATGAGCGTGCGATAGCAATGAGTGGGACGTGCACGGGCGAACATGGAATAGGCCAGGGAAAGATAAAGTACCTTGAGCAGGAGCATGGCGAAGCCGTTGACATTATGCGCCAACTGAAAATGACACTTGACCCCAAGGGAATTATGAATCCTGGCAAGATTTTTTAGCGCTTGCCGTGCTGAAGTTGGATTTTTATGCCTTCATGGGGCGGATGAATGACAGAACTGATCGGCAGAATCGGGTATCGTGAACAATGCAACGACAGACGGATCGAATTAAATCTCGCGACTAGCCAAGACGCAATTCAGCTCAATCCAACTGTCGCGATACCAACAAGGTGAAACTTAAAGCAAATTCTCTGTGTCAAAAGAGTATTTTTGCCAAAGTTCTGGTTTCTTGAGTAGTGAAACACGGTAAACAATGCCAAAGCAGCGGGCGACATCCGGGAATGAAACCTGACGATTTTGGAGATCTACGCTGAATTCGCTCTATATCACAATTGGCATCAGCCTTATTGTCGCTCTCATCGTTGCTTTGATCGGCCCATTTTTCATTGATTGGACCAGCTACAGAAGCACGTTTGAAGATTATGCCGAAAAGGTTCTGGGTCAGCCCGTTACCGTTTTGGGTGATGCGGATGTGCGTTTGCTGCCGAGCCCCCGTCTGACTTTCACTGATGTGCGTGTGGGAACAGCTGAAGACCCGTTGATGGAAGTATCCAGTTTCCAGGTCGTCGCGGAGTTGCCGCCTCTGTTGAAGGGTGAATTGCGTGTTCAGGAGATGCTTCTCCAGCACCCTGTACTTCGGCTTGGTCTGGATGAGAGCGGGCGGCTTGATTGGTTCACCGAGAGACTCGGCAGAAAGACAGAAACGCTCGATCCGGACTCCGTTCTTCTCAACGACATTCAGATCGTCAACGGGGCGCTCAAGATTACCGATGCCAGAACCGGTGCGATTTATGCAGTCGACAAAATCAATGTTGTGGGCTCCGCACGGTCGCTGAACGGACCTTTTCGCGGCGACGGCGCCCTTTCAATCGGACAAACACCACACACAATCAGTTTTGCGACCGGGCGCACAAAAAGCGATGGCGATATTCTGGTCAAAGCTCAGGTTAATCCAGCGTCCGAGCCTGTTAGCTGGAATTTCAATGGTGATCTTTCGCATTCCGACGGCGTGCCGGAATTTGACGGTTCATTTTCTCTGGCGACCATCGTTCCGGAGGAGGAAACCGAAGATACGTTTACAAAGATATGGAATGGCCGCGGCGCGGTCGTGATGAATTCTGATGGGATCACATTTGACAATGTCGATGTACGGTACGGTCCGCAGGACAAATCAATTCATCTTCTGGGATCAGCCAAGGCGAAATTTGGGGTTGAGCCGAAATTTGAAGCCCGCTTGCAATCCAAACAAATAGATCTTGATCGGTTAATGGGGCGTGGACCTCAAAATCCTGTTTCCACTCAAGATGCCGTGGACGAATTGATTGGCGGGATCGAAAATCTGCCTGTGACATCCATACCGGGCACCGTCTCCTTTGATTTGCCGGGTCTTGTCGTAAACGGAAATATCATTCAGGAAATCGAAATTGCCGCGTCATCGCTTCCCAGAGGATGGGCTATTCAACGTGTGGCTGCCAAGCTCCCCGGACGATCTCAGCTGTTGACCGACGGCGAACTCAATCTGCGCGGCGCGGTCTACTACAAAGGCGATTTTAGAATTGAATCCCAACAACCGGCGGCCTTTGTTAACTGGTGGCAGGACAGCAAATCCGGTAATGCGTTGGTGCTCGATCCAATCACCCTGGATATGCGCATGGAGTTGGGTACTGCGGGACTTGTTGTCTCGCGCATCAACGGTCAGCTTGGATCGGACCGTCTCAGTGGTTCGGCTTCCTGGAAACCGAAATTAGGAGACTCACGTCCAGAATATGCTGCGGATCTTGATGCAGAAACGCTTACGTTGGATCAGATTCAGGCCGTTTCCCGTCTGCTTTTTACATCTAGATCTCAGAACACTGCCGATGAGGAAAAAACCGGCGATGCGATGACCGCTGATATCGGATTGCGCCTCCATGCCGATCGTCTTGACCTCAATGGCGTGATGGCCTCGTCGATTGATGTTTCCGTGAACTATCGGGACGGGTTGCTCGAAATCGATCGTTTCGGTGCAGAAGACCTGGCCGGGGCGAAGATTGAGGCGAGTGGATCGGTTCGGGATCTTGAAAGCGCGCCTGATGGCCAGATAAATGCGTTGATTGAAGCGGAAGATATGACCGGTGCACTGACGATGCTCGGTGGTTTGTTTCCTGATAATCCAGCCATTGCGCGTATGGCGCTGGACGCCAATGCCTTTTCTCCTGCAAGGCTGGAGGCAAATTTCTCTGGACAGGCAATCGCGGGACAAAGCACGACGAAATTGCAGATAACCGGCACGATGGACGATACGAAAGTTGATGCGGGGTTGAACTTTCACGGCAATTTTGCCCGGTGGAGCCAGGGCGATACGAATATCGACATTCAGATGGCTGCAGAGAAAGGCCCGCAACTCCTGCGCCAACTCGGATTTGATGTTCTGCCGGTGGACAATGTCGGCTCAGCGGCGCTGTCCGCAAAGCTTGAGGGGCGACCGGGGGAGGGACTTGATGCCACGTTTTCCCTTCTGGCCGCCGATACGGATATGTCGGCTGCAGGTAAGTTAACCTGGCTTGAAGATCGCGATCCGATCTATGATTTTGATCTTTCACTCCGCAGCCCCGATCTCAGTCCGTTAGCGCTGTTGACCGGCCGGTTGTTGCCGATGGTCGCAACAGATGCGCCGGTAAACCTTGTTGCCCGATTGGTAGGCGAGGGATCGGCGTTTCAATTGGACGGCCTTAGGGGAACATTCGCCGGAATTGGTGCAGAAGGTCGATTGTCGGGCAAGATATCCGCAGGCAATCCAAATATTACAGGTGACCTGAATGTCTCGGAAACAGATTTTCGCGCCGTAACAGAACTTGTCCTGGGACCGGATGTCTGGTCGTCACTTGAGGGGATAAATGGATCTGAAACGGATACTCAAGTGTCTCCAAACGGCCCTTGGCCATCGGGTATATTCGGACCGCCGATCTTGAATGCCGGCCAGATTCAGCTGAATATCGGAACTGAACGTCTTGTATTTGATAAGAATTATATCGCGCGCAAGGCATCATTCAAAATGACGCTAAAGCCGTCAACTTTGGCATTCGACGGATTGTCGGCGGATTTTTCCGGCGGAAAACTAACAGGAAATCTGCTGATTCAGCGCACATCCGGTGAGGCGAGTATTAGCGGCAATGCCAAGCTGGCGGATATTGCACTGGAAGATCTGGTTTGGAGGAGTGAGGGTCGACCAGTCTCCACCGGGACGCTTGATGCAACGGCAGACTTTGAAAGTGTTGGCCGTTCGGTAGCCGGCCTCGTCAGTGGACTAACCGGTGGTGGGACTTTTTCAATCAATGACGGCGAGGTTCGAGGCATCAGCCCCCAGGCGTTTGGTCTGGTAACACGCGCGGTTGATGCCGGATTGGAACTTGAGAGCGACAAAATTCGTGAGGCGTTTTCCAGTCACCTCGATGCAAGCAGTTTTCCCTTTAAGAGCGTCAATGGCAATATTGCCATCGCTGCCGGTCAGGCCCGGGCGCGTAACGTGAACGTTGAATCCGATAGTGCATCTGCAACAGGTGCAGCTTTGATCGATCTTGAGGATTGGAAAATCGACAGCAATTGGACGGTTAAAGTCGATCTGATAGATGACGCCGTGACCGGCGCTGAACCCCAGGTGGGCCTGGTGTTCAAGGGCAGTATGGATAATCCGGTTCGGTCGATCGATATTTCTCAATTCACCAGTTATCTGACGCTCCGGGCGTTTGAAATAGAAGTCAGGAAAGTAGAGCGGCTGCAATCGGAAATTCTCGAGCGTGAACGAATGACGCGCGAAATGAAGCAATTCAAACGGGATGAGACCAAGCGTGAATTGGCTCGCGAAAGAGCCGCACAACGCGCTGCAGAAGCGGAGCGTCGACGCAACAACCCCGATCCGATTTCCGAAACGCCGAACGCTCCGGAAGAGCAGACCGAAAGTACGGACAACGCTTTGCCGCTTTCACCGATACCGGAGAATGACACCACGTTTGGGGCAGACCAGGAACCGTCATCAGCTGCAACACCTCCCGTTGACGGTGAAACGCCCGAACTGGCAAATCAGATAAGAGATCTGCTTGACCGATTGCCGGCCGACGATCCTGTTACAACGAATTCAATTCCTGTTACTCCTCAGAATTTGATCGTTGAAGAGGACCCTGCCGGTGGTTTGATTGCGACTGATCCGGATGAAAACCCTGCGCTCAACCTGCAAAAACTGATTGTAAGACCGAAACCGCCAATACCCGAAACCGCAGTGCGGCGCACCAGTCGCCCCCTACGGCTGCGTACTCAGGTGCCACGCAAAAGAGTGCCCAAGTTCATACTCAACCGCAATGGCAGGCTTGTCGTGAATCCCGAGTATCAATAAGAAACCAAATTCACATAGACAGTGGGAAAAGGGCGCGATTTGTTCATTCGCTGAATTCCGAACATATCGGATTGGAGTCAGCGTTTTTCAGATTGCCTGAAATGGGAAAGGGCGGCGATCCTAAGCGATGAAGCCAGCGGTGCTTCCTGACGGGTGCCGTCAATCTGCGTAATCAGCGCGCTCAGTGCACAGGTTCGTGCCGATGCCATCAGTTGCAACGCCTCCCAAAATTCTCTTTCCAGAGCAATGCTGGTCCGATGGCCGTGCAGAGTAAAAGATTTTTTCACAAGACCCATTGTACTCAATCACGGTCCTCTTGAGTTTCAGATTCGCTTTCCACAGGTGTAAGTCTGTGTCCTTCAAGCTTTTTTGAATGATGAGCTGTTTCAGCTTTATCGTGTTTTTTCTGAGATTTGTTACGACCGAATTTTACACGATTATCGGCGGCATTTTGTTCCTTCTCAGAGCGCGCCTTTTGTTTTCGAAACTGCCGCAAATTGACGATTTCGGCGGCCATCTTCGTATCTCCATTCCCATAATCGCCACTCCCGCCAGGATTTAGCGTAAGCCAACTTTATCTCGCCCTACGGCCCGTATCCAAGTGTTTGGTTCACCTTTGCAACGGATACGTCCCAAAACAAGTGCCTGGCGGATTACAAGCACCCCAATGACCGCGAGAAATACTTTAATGCGGTGCAACCATTTTCTCCGGCTGGACGATTGAGTCGAACTCGGATTCACTGACAAGTCCTGAATTTAATGCTTCCTGACGCAAAGTTGTGCCGTTGGTATGAGCAGACTTGGCAATCTTTGCGGCATTATCATAGCCAATTTTCGGCGCCAGTGCGGTCACCAGCATCAGGGATTGTTCCAGCAACTGCGAAATGCGTTCTTCATTGGCTCCGATGCCACTAACACAGCGGTCAGTAAAAGATGTGACGGCGTCGGAAAGCAACTGGATCGACTCCAGCAGGCAGGCAATGATGACGGGTTTATAGACATTCAGTTCAAAATGACCCTGTGATCCGGCAACAGCGATGGTTGTTTGATTGCCCATGACACGTGTGCAGACCATTGTAAGGGCTTCGGCCTGGGTAGGATTGACCTTGCCGGGCATTATCGACGATCCCGGTTCATTTTCTGGCAGTGATAACTCACCCAATCCACAACGTGGACCTGAGGCAAGAAACCGTATGTCGTTGGCGATTTTGAACAGCGCTGCAGCCGTTGTATCCAGCGCACCATGGGCGAACACGCAGGCATCATGAGCGGCAAGAGCTGAAAATTTATTGGCGGCGGATCGAAACGGCAACCCGGTCAGGGACGCCATGTGAGAGGCAAACAGGGTGGCAAATTCCGGATGTGAGTTTAAACCGGTTCCGACTGCGGTCCCCCCCTGTGCCAATTCGCAAAGACCGTCCATAGTCAGCTCGACACGGGAAACGCAGGCGCCTATTTGGGCGGCATAGCCCGAAAACTCCTGCCCCAGTGTCAGTGGGGTCGCATCCTGTGTATGGGTTCGCCCGATTTTCACGATCGCTGAAAACTCCGTTGCTTTGGTCGCCAACGCTGCTTCCAGATGCTTCAAAGCCGGCAATAGTCGGTGGGTCAGTTCTTCCAGCGCAGACACATGCATCGCTGTGGGAAATGTATCGTTTGAAGACTGACCCATATTGCAGTGATCATTGGGATGAACCGGCACTTTTGAACCAGGCACGCCACCGGCGAGCTCAATTGCCCGGTTGGAAATGACTTCATTGGCGTTCATGTTGCTTTGCGTGCCTGATCCGGTTTGCCAGATCACCAGTGGAAAATGATCGTCCAGTTCACCTTCGGCAACTTCTCGCGCCGCTTCAGTGATCAAGTCGACAATGGCATTGTCCAGACGGCCGAGTGAACCGTTTACCGAAGCTGCTGCATTCTTGATCAATCCCAGAGCGCGAACGACCGGCACGGGCATAAGTGTCGACCCGATAGGAAAATTTGCCAGGGATCGCTGTGTTTGCGCGCCCCAATATCGATCTGCCGGAACATCGATTGCTCCAAAGCTATCCGTTTCCTGCCGAAATTCGGTCATGGACAATTCTCCTTGGAATAGACGAGAGAATAGGGGGCGATCTAGAGCATTTCCCGGAAACGGCGCGCGATCTTTGCAACAAGGGCACGCACCAAAGTAAAGGTTTCGAGCTATTCGGGCGAACCAGGTTTCGCGGAAACAGATCTAAGCGGGCTCAGTTCTTCTTACGAAAGGCGTCAAGAGAGACAACCTGGGCTCCGCTGGTCTCCGGCTCTTCCTGTTTTTCGTCTGAATCAGGGGTTGCCTCATCGCTTTCGCTGTCCCCATCATCTTCAGACGCAGCAATGTTATCCGGTTCAATCGTCGCGATTTTGTCGTTATCGCTCTCCAGCTCACCCTCCGAATCCCTCAACAGTTGCGTCGTGACGGAATCGCTTTCCTCGGTCTCCAGCTCAACTTGAATTCGGTCCAGCTGGGCCATGTCACCCGCTTCGACAATGTCCTGAGGCAGCTCTTCAGCGGTTTTTCCAGGCTCAAATTCAAGCGCAAACTGAACGGATGGATCGAAGAACCCTTTGACGGAAGAATAGGGCACAAGCAGCCGCTCAGGGACACCGCCAAACGACAAGCCAACTTCAAACGTATGTTCGAGGATTATGAGATCCCAGAACTGATGTTGAAGGACGATGGTCATTTCCTTGGGATACCGCTCTCTCAAGCGAGAGGAAATACGAACCCCGGGACTGGTCGTATCGACTGCAATATAAAAATGATGCTCACCAGGCAATCCGGTACGGGCCACCTCGGTCAGAATTTTGCGCATGGCGCTCCTGAGAGCGTCCTGAACAAGTATATCGTAGCGTATCAGATCTTCAGACATGGGTCGGCGTTGCCGGAATCGTTGTTAAAGTTGTCATCAACATGGACCGTTGCGTCGAAAAAGAAAAGTGTCAGCAGTGCCATTAAAGAATAATAATTGTGAGTTGGGTCAAAAGTGAGGGCTTCTGTTGCCAGGTGCCCCCGAACCCCGCCTGCCGGCGCTAATCCAGCAGGAGTTGGTGGACTACCGGAACTGCGTTACGCAGCTACAGCGTTGTCCATAGCATAGTTGTCATTTGCAACTACTAGAATAGCCCGATAACGGTGGTACAATGCCGAGCAAAAGACCAGTCTTTACGCCCTCGTCGATCCTATTTCGCCCCCGCCGAAACCCATGAATTTCCGTATGTTGGCCGCATGGGCTTGGGTGGAGGCGCCGGGTACCGCCCCCGGGTCCGATAGGTTTATTGCACTGACAGTTTATTGCCGTAGCTGGCGAACCAGCATCCCTGATATAGGGGCTTTGGAGCTGAAATGAAAGGGGGATGTCGCATGCCGGACAGTTCGCCGGCTCAATCGGTCAGGAACCGCAGCGTCGCAAGGCAACCTGGGGAAAGTCCGTGTGAAGGGCTGTGTTTTCGCGAAAATCTGCGACATTACCAGCAGTCTCAAGAGCAAATGATCAAAG
>JBDWFY010000004.1:0-379201 GCA_039976075.1 Stappiaceae bacterium | reverse complement strand
TGTTGAAAATGCACTTCTTGACGAAGACGACATCTCCTCCAATGCCGGAGTTGCCTTTGGTGCCTTTGAAACGCTCGATGAACTTCTTGCCTACAGAGATGCCAAAGAAGACGACGGTGGTGAAACCGGAGAAGACGACGGTGAAACCGGAGAGGATGACGGCGAAACCGGCGAGGATGACGGTGAAACCGGCGAAGACGATGGTGAAACCGGCGAAGACGATGGCGAAACCGGAGAAGATGAGGGTGAAACCGGCGTAGACGACGGAGAAGAAGAGGAAGACGACAACACTGGCGTAACCACGTCGATACTAGAAGGTCTTCTTACTCCAAGTGACGACATGGCTGCCGCTGCCGAGGCTACCATGGGAGACGATTATCTTCAGGGCTCAGAGGCCGATGATATGACCTCTGGAAGCATGGGAGATGACCTCATGCTCGGTGCTGCAGGTGACGACATGCTCAAAGGCAGCTGGGGTGATGATCGCATGGCCGGCGAAATGGGCGATGACGATCTGAGTGGTGGCCAGGGCGATGATCTGCTTGTTGGTGGAGAAGGCGACGACAATCTCAGTGGCGGTCAGGGCGATGACATTGTTGTCGGCGGTCCTGGTGACGATATCATGGAAGGTGGCCAGGGCAAGGATATGCTCAAGGGTGGTGACGGAGATGATATTGCAAACGGTGGCGCTGATGATGATCTCTTCTACACCGGTGAGGGTGAAGACCTTGTCGACGGTGGTAGCGGCGACGATGTCCTGGCTCTGGATGGAACAATCGATGACTACACGTTCACGGAATTGAATGGTGCAACGATTGTTACCAACGCAGTCGGCGACGCCGATATGGTGACGGGTGTTGAGCAGTTCCACTTCCTGGGGAATGGTGAGACATACGACGTCGATGGTGCCAATCTGACATTGTCAGCCGATCAGTCTCTGGGAGAAGAACTGCAAGAGGATGCACTGATTGCAGAACTGCTCGGCCTTGAGGCAAGCGAAGAGGGAACTGAAGACGACGTCGAGCTTTCCGATGGATCGTCCGAGGATACTTCAAGTGGCTCAGATGGCGAGTCCGGTGCAGATGCTCCCATGGTTTGCGGCATGGAAATGATGCTGCAGTCCCTTGCGGAGAACAATGATCTGTATGGATCCTGATTTATTGGGCATAACCGCCGCGCTTTTGGCGCGGCGGTCTCATTTTGGCCAGTTTCACTTCCGAAATTAAATCCAGTGTCTGTGTTCAAAATTCTCCCCTAGGGCAATTCCCGCGATCGAATTGCGAGAAGTGCTCCAAGTGTTTGTTTCATCGCGTATCTCCGTCGAGAAAAGTGCGTCAACTTTTCTTGGGTGCACTCAAGCGACCAACATAATATCGGAACCTGCCGGATGCCGAATCTCACCCCCGATCAGATCCTGGAAATTCTCCGGATCATCCACATTCTGGGAATCAGTATTGGACTTGGGGGGGCGATCGTTGCCGATTTGTTGGGGTTGAGACTGCTGCTTAGCGCCCGGCCCAAACCGATTGAAGGTGCGTTGGGGCAAATCCATCATACAGTCCTGCTCGGGCTGGCAATTATCTGGGCGTCGGGACTGGCGATCGCCTATATTAAAGTTCCCCTTGATGCGATCCCGAACAAGGTTTTCCTCAAACTGACGGTTGTGTCACTGCTGACGATTAACGGCTTTTTCATCGGGCGGTATCTTGTGCCTCTTGCAGAAAAACGAGCGAAGCCGTTGTTGGCGACGTTTTCCCTGAGTGAAGTGTGCACCAGTGCTCTCTTCATGAGCATTTCAATCAGCTGTTGGTTTGCCGCGTTGTTTGTCTCAAAATCAACCGATCTGCAGCAGATGCCGTTGTCGACCATGTTCACAATGGCCTATTTCTTCTGGTGTTCGATTTGTATTGCCGTTCTGTTATTCCTTTTTGTCGGAAAGGTGATCCTGACATCGGTCGGCAAACACGGCGCTCCTCTGGACCCCGAACCGCGCGGTGGGTTCCGCCCCGGACTCTCCCCAGTTGGTTCCTCCGCGGGTTTTCGCATCAATCCTATTCCCTCAAGCCCGGCGATGGCGGGGGTCAGTGCCTTTGCCGACAATCAGGCGAATGAAAATAATCTGTCTGCAGATGGCGCCCGTGCGAAGTACCAATCCCTAAAGGACCGGTTTGCCGGGCAAAGTCAGGCGGAAGCGCCAACGTCGGCGTTTGGTGGAATGCGCGCGGCGAATGATATGCCTGACCGCAGTGAAGCACTTCATCTGCGAAGCAAGTTCGATCGCAGCACGAACGGAAAGAACAAGTCCCAGCCGGCTGAGTTTCCTACTGGAAAGCTTATGGGTTTCTTCAAACGGCTCGGCAGTGGAAACTCTACGAAAGTGGATCAACGTGAGTTGCCTCAATCGTCTGGGAGGCGTCTGTGGGGGCAGCCCAGCGATGCCAGGCCGCAAGCTCACACACATGATAAAATATCGACTGATAACGCGGGACAGGAGACGGTCCAAAATACAGCGTTATCCAACAAATTGCCGGTGATGCGTGAAGATGCCGGCACTGTCGCGAACCGACAGCAACCGAAGCAAGCGACGGCTGGCAAAAAGCAGGAATTTGATCGGGCACGCGTGACGGGGTCGCTTTTCCGCATGTGTCGCGGGGCCATTATGGGAACCGTCGGAATATCGTTCATCGTCAATGTTCTCATGTTGACCGGCCCGTTATTCATGCTTCAGATTTATGATCGGGTTTTGACCAGTGGCAGTGTTCCCACCCTGATGGCATTGATTGGGCTGGTTACTGGCCTGTTCTTTTTCATGGGTCTGCTGGAACTGGTCCGATCGCGCATCATGGTGCGGCTTGGATTGAGGATCGACAGGACACTCAGCGGTCCCGTTTTTGCCAGCATCATGAGTGTGACAAGTGGTGGCGCTGCGGCGGTCAAAAATCGCCTTTTGCAAGATCTTACTCAAATTCGCCAGTTTGTTGCCGGACCCGGCCCGACCGCTATGTTCGACATACCCTGGACACCGCTTTATTTTGCGCTGATCTTTGCGTTTCATTGGATCCTCGGCGTTACAGCGCTTGCAGGAGCTGCCGTTCTCATCGTGTTGTCGCTGATCAATGACCGCTTCTCCCGCGAGCCGGTAGAAGAAGCGTCAAAACGGTCAAGTCAGGCCAACGCGATGGCGGAAGCCGGTAGAAAAAATGCGGAAGTGTTGCATTCGATGGGGATGATCAACGTTTTTCGCGACCGCTGGCTTCAGGAGCATGGTGCCGGTATCTCCGCTTACCGCAAAGCAAGTGATATCTCCGGGACGCTGACCACTATTACGAAAATCACGCGGTTGTTCCTGCAGTCCTTGATACTGGCGGTGGGTGCTTATCTGGCGATCCTGCAGGAGATAACACCGGGTGTGATTATTGCAACGTCGATCATCATGTCACGCGGTCTCGCACCGGTTGAACAGCTGATCGGCCAATGGCGCGGACTTCTCTCAACCCGTCAGGGCTTGGCCCGCATCCAGACGGAACTGGCGGAAGATGCTGACACGCCAGATTTTATGACGTTGCCCGAGCCGCGTGCCTATGTTCAGGTCGAAAAGATCTTTGCCGCCGCG
This sequence comes from Stappiaceae bacterium, assembly GCA_039976075.1. Classification (GTDB taxonomy): domain Bacteria; phylum Pseudomonadota; class Alphaproteobacteria; order Rhizobiales; family Stappiaceae; genus JBDWFY01. The sequence goes on along the minus strand of JBDWFY010000004.1, from coordinate 375,588 downwards.
CCCGGCAGTCGGCAACCAGTTCTCAAAGGGGTCGAATTTTCGATGGGCCCGGGAGATGCCGTTGCAGTTGTCGGTCAAAGCGGGTCCGGCAAATCAACTCTGGCGCGGGCTTTGGTCGGCGTCTGGCCCACGATTAAGGGCCACGTTCGGCTTGATGGGGCAGCACTTGATCAGTGGGACCCGGAACAACTGGGCAGAAACGTTGGATATCTGCCGCAGGATGTAGAACTGTTTGACGGGTCCATTGCAGAAAACATTGCACGGTTTGAAGGTAATGCGGATCCCGGTGCCATTGTTGCCGCTGCTCGAAAGGCGCAGGTGCATGAGCTTATTTTGCAGCTGCCGGATGGATATGGCACGCGCGTTGGAGAAGGGGGGACAACTCTCTCCGGTGGCCAGAGACAAAGAATAGGTCTGGCCAGAGCGCTTTATGGCAAACCGGTTCTGGTGGTTCTGGATGAACCAAACTCCAACCTCGATACCGAGGGCGAAAAAGCGCTGGGTCAGGCGATAGGCACGCTACGCGAAGAAGGCAGCGCCGTAATCGTCATGGCGCATCGGTCCAATATTGTGAATTTTGTAAATCTTGTTCTCGTCATAAAAGACGGACGTGTTGTTACATTTGGCGACAAGGACGACGTTCTGGGTCGCCGCACCAATGTGCCCTCCGGCAAGAAGCTAAGGAAAGCGAATGTCCAGGCAGTTGCCCACAACCCAACTGAGTAACGAGCCGGTCATTGAAGGCTGGGACGCGGATGAAAGCATCGGCCGCTATCTTCGGTTTGCGCTCATCACGATCGCCATTCTGCTTGTCGGTTTTGGTGGCTGGGCCGCCTTTGCGTCGATAAGCGGTGCCGTGATCGCACAGGGCAATGTTGCGGTGCTGCAGAATAGCAAGTCAATCCAGCATCTGCAGGGAGGGATTGTCGCCGAAATATTGATCCAGGATGGCGATGTGGTCGCAAAAGGTGATCTGCTTATTCAGCTGGATTCTGGCCAATTGCGGGAACAGATTGTAGGACTTTCTGCGGCAGCTGCGTCCAAGTTGGAGCAGCTGGCGCTGGTGCAGGATGAATTGGACGGGTTGCAGAAGCTTTTTGACAAGGGTCTGGTTCCCAAGACCCGCATATCGGCACTGCAACGTGAAGCGGCGAAGCTAAGGGGAGAACGGGAGGGCCTGATCTCGGACGCGGCACGGATAAAGACAGAGCTTTCGCGGCTCCAGATTAAAGCGCCGGTTGAGGGGTTCATACACAATCTTGCCATTCACACGGTCGGTGGCGTCGTTCAGCCGGGAGCGGAACTGATGCAGATCGTTCCGGCCAATGCCCAGTTGATGATAGAGGCAAAGGTTGACCCCAGGGACATTGATCAGATCCACAATGGCCAGGACGCCTCGGTTCGATTCAGCAGTTTCAATTCGCGGACAACGCCGGAGCTTAAAGGGGTGGTCAATCAGGTATCTGCCGATCTGGCGACAGACGAACAGACCGGAGTACGCTACTACATCGTCCGAATTAATCTGTCGGAGGAAGAGCGGAACAAACTTGAGGGTCGCGAGATTTTGCCCGGCATGCCTGCCGATGCCTTTATCCAGACAGAAGCACGATCCGCTCTGAGCTATCTGGTTCAACCACTGACGGATCAGGTTGCAAGGGCATTCCGCGAGGAATGATTCCGCTGCCGGGCCTTGGTTTCCTGCGATTCTGAGATTTGGAAGACGTTGTCCGTCCATGGAGGGATTGTGTTCCAATCATCACTCACAGCAAATAACATCATTTGACATGGTTGCCCCTGCGCAGCAGCGCGGTTATAACGGCAGCCATGTTGGAAATGACGAAATGTGCATACGAAATTGATGGCCCTACCGGAAGAAATCGGTCGGTGGGTTCAATTCGTGCGCTTTCCAGTCTTCTTCTCGGCCTTATCGGCGACCGCTGGGCTCGTTAAAAGGAGCGTCCGGTGGTCGATCCGCTGCAGGCGCTGGCTCCTTCAAATCAATAGTAAAATCCTAATATCCAAGTGATATGTCTGGTTGTACGGGCATTTTCAGCTTGTGAGAAGAACGAGAGACAAGAATGACTGGACAATCAACTTCACCGGCTGCTGTGGATCAGATTGCAGGCATGCCGCAGGCGGCGCAAAAGTATCAACCTTATCCATTGACCGGCCTTGAAGATCGAACCTGGCCATCAAAGCGCATCGAAAAAGCTCCGATCTGGTGTTCCGTCGATTTGCGCGACGGCAACCAGGCCCTGATCAATCCCATGGGGCAGGAACGGAAATCGCGGATGTTCCAGTTGCTGCTCGATATGGGGTTTAAGGAGATCGAAATTGGATTTCCCTCCGCCTCACAAACTGATTTCGATTTTGCCCGCTGGTGCGTCGAAGAGCAGGATGTGCCGGACGATGTCTCGTTGCAGGTTCTGGTGCAATGTCGACCGGAATTGATTACCAGAACATTCGAAGCGCTGGACGGTGCGAAACAGCCTATCGTGCATTTTTACAATTCCACCAGCGAATTGCAGCGACGTGTCGTGTTTGCAAAAGATGTGGCGGGCATCAAACAGATTGCCGTCGATGCGGCCAAGATGGTGACGGATATCGCTGCCAAAAGCGGCGGAGGCTACCGATTTCAGTATTCTCCGGAGAGTTTTACCGGCACTGAACTGGAAGTGGCTCTGGAGATTTGCAATGCCGTTTCCGAAATTGTTCAGCCGACGCCGGAAAACAAACTGATCATCAATCTGCCGTCAACGGTGGAGATGTCGACACCCAATATCCACGCCGATCAGATTGAATGGATGTGCCGGCAGCTGGATAATCGAGAAAATCTCATCGTGTCCCTGCACCCCCACAATGACAGGGGAACCGGCATTGCCGCAACAGAGCTTGGTCTGATGGCAGGTGCCGATCGAGTGGAGGGCACGTTGTTTGGTAATGGCGAGCGGACAGGTAATGTCGATGTTGTGACTCTGGCCTTGAACATGTTCACACAGGGCGTTGATCCGAAACTGGACTGCTCGGATATCGAGCGTATCAAAAATGTCTACGAGTATTCGAACCAGATGGAAATTTCAGCCCGGCATCCTTACGTGGGTGAGTTGGTCTACACCGCATTTTCCGGATCGCACCAGGACGCGATCAACAAGGGAATGAAAGCCAGCAAAATCGCCAACAGTCAGATCTGGGAAGTGCCGTACCTGCCTATCGATCCGCAAGATGTGGGACGTACATATGAAGCCATCATCCGCATCAATTCGCAGTCAGGCAAAGGCGGTATCGCCTATCTTTTACAGGCAGATTACGGATTGAACCTGCCGCGCGGTCTGCAGGTTGAGTTTCAGGGCGACATTCAGCACATCACGGATTCTCAGGAGAAAGAGTTACCCTCTCAGCAGATTTACGAACGCTTTTTGGAACTCTATGTCGATCAGCCCGGTGGGCGGCTTTCCTACATCGATCACCATTCGTATCCGGCATCCGACAAACGGGGCATCCGCGATGTGGAAGTAACCATTGCCGACAATGGAGGGGAAGTGAAAATCTTGGGGCAGGGCACGGGACCGATTGACGGATTTGTGCACGCCCTTTCACAACATACCGGCATTGAACTCACAGTTGCTGACTATTCCGAGCACTCCATGCAACATGGCGCAAACGCAGCGGCGATTTGCTACATGGAGATAGAACATCCAGACGGCAAACTTTTTGGTGCCGGGATCAGCACGAATATTGTCGCAGCGTCCCTGGAAGCGGTAGTTTCGGCGGTCAATAGACTGCTTGCTTCACGTTCGTAATGATAGTTTTCATTTGGTTCATCCGCGCAGCTCTGTGCGGATGAACCAACGGAGTATTGGGGAGACGGGTAGGCACTGTCAGGGGTCGATGCCCGGCCAGGAATACCGGACATCGGTTTGCTGGATAAACTCAGTAGGTCTTGACCCTTAATCTGGTCAGGTTCGGTCTAGATAAGTCAAATGTGAATAAAAAGCGCGTTTCCTCAGTCCCAACAAATTTTATTTCAGCTATACTCCCCAAAATAAGACATAGGCAGCCTTCGAATTGTCAGCTTAATAAGTCAATCGACGGCGGCGGTGCGTTCAATTGAAAGGTTATTCGACCGGAATGTGCTCCAAATTACAGAATCAGTGGCGAAGTCCGGGTATTGGATAGGATATTGAGGGCGCAACGCGCTCAAACAGATTATTGCAGGAGGGATGAAAATCATGCAGCCACATATGGCGAAGTTTCATCGATTTGGATTGGTTACGGCGTTCCTGATCTCAACCAGCCTGGTGGCAACAGCCCCAACGCCCGTTAAAGCGGATGCTGGTGACTTTATTGGTGGAGTTGGTGTTGGAGTTGGCGGGACGCTGCTCTATCAACACATTCGGCGCAATCAGCAACGGAGAGCCGCACCCCGGCGGTACTATAAGCCAAGACCACGGGTCTACGCGCCGCGATATACTATTGCAGATACCCCAACAAGCCGAGCTCAGGCTCGAGACTACCAAAGCAGACTGAATACGCTGGGGTTCAACGCCGGCGCGCCTGATGGTATTCCCGGTCCGAGAACGCGGCGTGCGATCAGGGCCTTTCAGACAAGCATAGGGTCCGCAAAGACCGGGCGTTTATCACAGAGTGACATCAACGTTCTTGTTCAGAGAACCAGCGTCGCCGCAGCGCCAGCTGCCCCGCAGGCTGGCGGTGCTTATCCTGTAGCAGGTGCAGCCGCAACGGGTCAGAATGTGCAGTCTTATACACCTGATGTCCAAGGAGACGGTGGGTACCCTGCGCCTCTGGACACAGCAACCACCTATGCGCCTGAATCGCAGCAGTCGTTCCCACCGCTGAATGACGATGCAGTAGCGCCGGTTAATCCGGCACCGGATACAGAGCAGCAAACGGCAAGCCTTCCGCTGAATTCAGCGCCGCCATCGACATCCAGAGAGCCTCACTCTTCGGGTATGGCCGGAGTGTCCCACTATAAGCCCGCCATTTTTGACATAACGCCAGGTGATGAATTCACTTCGGTATCGGCAAAATTGATCGAAAACGGGTTTACCAGCTGTAACGATGAACGGGGCACGTTGGTTTGCGAAAAAGATGACGGCACGATTCTTGACAAGGTTGTCATCAGTCACAAGGCAGCGTCAGACGGGACGGAAAGTGTGTATCTTGCAGCCCGGGAAATCACCTTCGACAAGCCGGTCAGCCGTTCGTTTCTTGAACAACGCATGGCAACGGCCTATCCGGAACTGCTCAATGCGCCTGCATACACCATTGCCAAGGCGTCCTGTCAGGAGCATCTGAATAGCAAGAATGAGATGCCAATTCCGGTTCATTTCACCAATGCTGTTCAGAGCAAGGACAGTTTGGGGGTTTTCCTGGAAGCGTGCCCGTCTTATTACGCAATCCGGTTTGAGGAAGCAGGATCTGCCGATCTGCTCAAAGCGGCCACCATCACTTTCTTCGATGGAACGTTGATCAACGACGCACCCGTGTCGACGGGAGTTGCTGCTGGAAGTAGCCAGAGCGACGTTGAAAGTGAAGTCGGAGAAGCACTCAAGTTCTAGGCTGCATGAAACTGCATTTGCAGAGTGACGGCCAATTGAACGATCAATGAAATGTGAAGCCGCGCGCTTGCCGCGCGGCTTTTTTTGTTGCAATGCAGAGAGTGCAACGGGAGCGCAGCAAGAGATTGCTGATAGGAGTCTCACCCGGATCGAAAAACAAAGGGTTCTGTGAATGAGTGATGGACAGGAAACCGTCGGATTTGTCGGCGTGGGATTGATGGGCCACGGCATGGCTGGAAGCATCCTCGGTGGAGGCTATGCCCTGACGGTGATCGGGCATCGAAACCGGGCGCCGGTTGAGGATCTGGTTTCCCGTGGGGCTGTTGAAGCCGATAGCCTGGAAGATCTTGCTGCTCGCTCATCGGTTATCTTTATCTGCGCGCCTGGCTCAACCCAGGTGGAAGCGATCGTGGACGGACTCAAAGCTGGTCTGAAAGAAGGGTCTATCATCGTCGACTGTTCGACGTCGGATCCGAATTCCACCGTCGCTCTGGCAGAGATGCTCAAACCTCTCGGGGTTGATTTTGCCGATGCGCCGCTTGGCGGCACACCAGCGCAGGCCGCAGAAGGCAAGTTGAGCGCGATGGTCGGTGCAGATCCGGCAGTGTTTCAGCGCCTGGAACCGGTGATACAGACCTGGGCAGCTGCCGTCGTTCACATCGGGGAAACCGGTGATGGGCATAAAATGAAGCTGCTCAACAATTTTCTATCGCTCGGATATGGCGCGATTTATTCTGAGGCACTGACGCTCGCGAACAAGGTCGGCCTTTCACCTGAGCGGTTTGACAGTGTAATTCGTGGCAGCCGAATGGATTGCGGATTTTATCAGACCTTCATGGGATACATGATTGAAGGCAATCGGAATGCACACAAATTTACACTGACCAATGCGCTCAAGGATCTGCGCTATCTGGAGGCGATGTCTGATGCGGTAAACCTCGCCAATCCGGTCGGCAATGCGGTTAAAAACGCCTATGCTGTTGCCATGGCAGCAGGTGGGGATGGTCCGGAAGATTATGTTCCGATGTTGCCTGAATATATTGCACGCCAGAACGGTACGAAGTTGGTACCGGCAGAGCCAAAGGATGAAAACTGAAGTTGACGCTAATTACTGAGTGTTTGTCACATCTCGACACTCAGACAACAGTTCAGATGCCAGTCGGCCGAGTGTTTGCACCCCCTTTTCGATCCGGTCATCCCATAAGCTACCGCAACTGAGGCGAATGCAGTTGCGGTATTGCTCACCAGCGGTGAACGCTTCTCCCGGTACAATGCCGATGCCATTTTGAACGGCCAGATCAAACATGCGGTGCCCGTCAAATCCGCTAGGCAGTTCTAACCATAGGACAAAACCACCGGTGGGTCGGGTAATGCGTGTATCCTGAGGAAAATGCTGATCAATAGCGCGTGTCATGCGATCAATATTTTCCGAAAATATCCGCCGCATTCGCCGCAGATGCTTGTCATAACCACCTGAAGATAAAAAGTCGGCCAGTGCTTTTTGAAGAAGTGGTGGGCCGCACAACGTTTGTGCCAACTTGGCTTCGAGCACATCCTGCATTCGTTGTTTGGTTACAAGCCAGCCCACACGGTAACCCGGCGCCAGGGTCTTTGAAAAAGAACTGCAGTATAGGATGTCTGCATCTGGAGCCAGTGCGATGAAGGGGAGGGGGCGCTCCTTTCCAAAATAAATATCGCCATAGATATCGTCTTCGATCAGTGGAACGTTATGACGGGTCAGAAGGGCGATAATCTCTTTCTTTTTCTCATTGGGCATTTTGGAACCCAGCGGGTTGTTGAAACTGGACGAGAACAGGCAGGCGCCAACCGCTTCTGTCTTGAGTGCCTTGTCCAGTGACTGAACATCGATGCCATCGTTGGCATCTGTCGGCAGTTCGAGCGCGTGCAACCCATGTGCTTGAAGGATAGAGAGTAATCCGAAATAGGTCGGGGACTCGATGACGACGGTATCGCCCGGACGGGTCGTCGCCTTGAGTGCCAGGGAAATGGCTTCCGTACAGCCGCAGGTGATGGCAACCATCTCAGGGGAAAGAACTTGTCCCCACCGCATTGCGCGGCGACAGATTTCGCTTCTCAGGTCTTCATCACCACACGGCGAAGTGTAGTTGTTGTATTTGTTGCCTTTGACGCGTGCCGTTCGGGCCAGAAGCCGGTCCAGTCGCCCGGCGGCCAGAAGCGATGCGTCGGGAATTGCACAGCCAAGGGGCAGCAGGGAGGGATTGATCGCTTCCTCAATAACCCGCAAAATGCTGCTCCCCTGTGCAACAGGATTTGCTTTGCCAGAAGGGGCCGTTGGTGCAGGTGTTTCCAGCGAAATCTTACTGTGCGCTGTGACGTAGAAACCGGATTTTGGACGTGCTTCCAATATGCCGCGATCTTCAAGCAGTCGATAGGCTTGAATGACAGTCGACAAACTTGCCCTGTTTTGCCTCGCAATCGACCGAAGGGATGGTGCACGCATGCCGGGACGCAATAGGCCGCTTTCAAGCAACCCGTCGATAAAATACGCAATTTCTTCGTAGCGATGTGGTTTCTCACGAATTTCTACTGAACCCATACACAGTCGTCCCGTCCAATTGGCATAAGAAAATTCGTACCAGTACAGAGGATGATACCTCATCTGTACTGGTTACAAATTGCAAAATTTGTATCTGTTGCCATAGCTGTTTACCGCTATCATTTCAACAGTATTCAAGCCTGCTGAAAAATTAGGAGAGCTACCGTGCAAAATACTCCTTCGCGGTTTCCCAGGAACGATATCATTTCACTGACCGGTCCGGCGCCTCGCTATGATCTTGCCGAAAGCATTGGACCGGATATGCTGCTTCCGGATCTGTTGGCTGACGCCGGGCAATCGGTATTGTCCAATTTGGCGTTGAGTTATGGCTCGGTGGCAGGTGAGCCTCTTCTGAGGAAGCTGGTTGCAAAGAACAACAGAGTAGAACCGGACGAAGTTATCCTGACGATGGGCGGCATGCATGCGCTCTTTCTCACCGGATTCATCCTGGGGCAATCAGGTGCGGAATTTGTCCTGCCGATGCCTTCATTCCCCAATACCGGTGCGGCTCTGTCATCGACCGGTGCAACCATCAAAACTGTACAAAGCGGATTTGATGCGCGCTATCGCATTGATCCTGTTTCGATTGGTGCCGCACTGAGCGCACGCACCCGGCTTGTTTGCCTGGAGAGCCCGCGGAATCCTTCAGGTGTTGCAGTGGATGCAGAATTTCTGCAAGCAATTCTGGCGGAGATGGATCGGAAGTGCCCGGACGCTTTTCTGCTGGTTGACGAGACATATCGCCAGGCGGTCTACGGCTCGTCCATAACCGCCGAAAGTGCGGCAACGATCGATAGCCGGATTATCAGCACGGCATCGCTCTCAAAGTGTCACGGTTCACCTGGATTGCGCATTGGATGGGCCATTACCCGCAATGAGGCGTTTCGGGAACAGCTGCTACTTGGGAAATTCAATACTGTCATCTCCTGTTCACCGGTCGATGAGGCATTGGCGATTGCCGTGCTTGAGCAGCAGGAGACGATTGTCGGCGAAAGACGCGGGTTACTTGAAAACGGCCTCATGCGTATTGCGGCGTGGGTGGATAACAATGCCGAACTGGTTGAGTGGGTTCGCCCCGACGCCGGAGCTCTGTGTTGTATCAGACTAAAGCACTCCGCATTTGATGAAGCGGCAGTTGAGCAATTTCACCAGGCGCTTGCAGCACGTGGCATCCGGGTTGCGAGAGGATCGTGGTTTGGCGATGAGACGAATGTATTCCGTCTGGGTTTTGGCCTGCTTCCCATGGCGCAGTTCGATCAGGCGCTCGCTGGACTGACCGAGGCATTGCACGAAGCGGTCAGACAGGCTGCGTGAGCAACAGCTGTTAAACTGCAATGAGTGAACAGAAGCGAGAACCAGCGAAAGCGGCGAAAAAAGAGGAAACTCTTACAAAAATATCGCGAAAATGATATTCTGGCGACATCAGATCCAATTGGTATCTGTTTGTTGCCGGAGATCGCGGGACTGTTATGGAGGCTGATAATAAAAGCGTCGTCAGGCGAGTTTTCGAAGAGATATTCAATCAACGCCGTTTTGACTTGATCCCAACTTTGTACTGCGGGGATTGCGAGGGGATGGACCCGGCAAATCCGTCGGGCGTTTGCGGGCATGAAGCGCTGACTGATCTTCTGACCCTGCATTGTAAGACATTCCCCGATCACCGGTACACTGTCCATCAGATCATCGCCGAGGCGGAGTATGTCAGTGTCCGTTGGTCTGTTACAGGGCTAGGGCGGAAAGTTGCGCAAGGCGCAACTTTCGAGGGACTGTCGCTTTGCGAGTTCAGGGATAAAAAGATATGCAGGGTGTGGCAGCATTGGGACAATCTCGGTCTCATGCAGGCAATGGGCGTCGTCACACCGGAACTGCAAGTGGCGGATGAGTTACAGAATTTGGGCGGAAGCCCGGACTGAATTGTTCAGATGCAACGTATGACACCTAGCCCACCTTATTGACCCACAAGAATGAATCCGCAATTCAACCTGTAGCACCAGTCCGATCGCTAGTTGAGCGTACTGTTCGGTTATTTCTCATTGCCTTGCTGACCATCGGATCTGAGGCGGTTGCAAGTGATAACTTGTTACACGATGGGGCAAAACCGATTGTCTCATCAGTAGGTACCGGTCGAATACCTGCTCATATTCTGTTCGATCCCGGCACGGACGACGTGGTGATGGGATTGTTGATGCTGGCATGCAAGGAACGATTTGATGCGCGTTCGTTCATTGTCAGCTATGGCAATGTAACGCGGCAGTAAGGCTTGGAGAATGCCCGTCGGATGCTCAGTCTTTCCGGGCACCAGGCCAGTGAACTGGTCCGGAAGATTATCGACAGCCCGACTTCTTACGACACAGCGCGCGCAGCGTAATTTGTGGTCTGAGAAACCTTTGAGGTTTCATTATGATGCACATGTCCTGCTTCTGGTCCTGCGTCCGGATCTGTATCGAGGAAAAGTCGGCGAAGCGACTGTTATCGTCGCTGGAGAGGAGCGAGGGCGCATGACATTGAGAATGGATACAGATGGGCTCGGCTTTGTCGCCCTGGATGTCAGTGCGGATGCTGCGAAAAATGAGATCGGCGAGATATTCTCTTCTGTCCGTCGATCGGGTCCGCTGAGTGGTATCTGCGTATTACGGCGAGAGACGCAATGGAGTTTACACTGACAACGGCATTGCGTCCGCGGCTTTGTCAAAGACAGAGACGTCCCCCAGCGTCTGAGCCAGAATCATTGCGCCTTCCAGACTGGCAATCAACCGCAACGCCGCCGCTTCATGTTTCTCTGCGGGTTCTTTTTCAAACGCCCGGCTGAACAAAACCTTCAACCACTCAATATTGTCTGTGAAGAACTGTCGGACTTCCGTGGAGACCACATGGGGTAAATAAGCGATTTCCGAACCCAGCACACCACAAAGGCACATAAGGCGCTCGTCTTGAAGGGCGTGACGATAGGTCTGGATATAAAGCTGGTAAAGTTGTTCCGGTGAACGAGACAGGTCGCCGGCGTCACCAAGTGCACCCAAGAACTTTTCGCTGTATCGGCGGGCCACGGCTGCGCCCAGATCTTCTTTCCCGGGAAAGTGATAGTGGACGCTTGCCGATTTGATGCCGACTTCCTTGGCGATTTCTCGAAAACTGAATCCGTTATATCCACCTGTCCGCGCCATTCTTTCGGCGACATCCAGTATTTTCTCAGCCGTCGCTGTATGTTCCGCCATAGACTTCCTCAAAACGCCGTTCACAAGAAGTAGGGATAAAACGCCATAGGGGGCAAACGCAATCTTAAAAGGAAAGATCCGGCTGCTCTCCCTTAGCGGTAAACAGCAGGTTTGACGAATCGCAGTCAGAATTCGATGATGCGAAGGGTAACCGAATTTAGATTTGCCTTTGCCGATCAATGCCGTACCTTCGCAGACCGTGAAGTGCGCCAAGTTCTGTACGCAAAAAGAGTTTTCAGGCCTTGGCTTCGTTGTTTTGAAGACATTTAGAGGAACCAGATTTGTGCAGTTAATTCCTTCAAGTGTCATGGAGTTATTGGATCTCCTTCGAGCACGATCTAAAGATACCGATTTCAAGGCTTTGCTGGGACCCAAGTCCAGTCAGGACCTGCCGCCCAAAGTCCGTCCCCGTCAGAAAACCGACCGCAAATCTATCCTGGATCTCTGGACGCAGTTAAAGACCCACGGCCAGGCAACGGACGCCCATCAAAATGAAATCTGCGACATTGATACGCTGGACAGGGCTGATCAGTTTGAACGGAACATTGAGAATTTTATTGGTACAGTAAAGGTTCCCGTTGGTGTTGTTGGTCCCCTGCGTGTGAATGGACTGCATGCTGGGGGAGATTATTATGTGCCGCTTGCGACCAGTGAGGCCGCCCTTGTGGTGTCTTACGGCCGCGGCGCAGAAGTGACGGCCAAGGCAGGCGGTATAACAACAGCAATACTGCATGAAGGCGTGATGCGCACACCCGCATTCGTGTTCAGGTCAATTCTCGAATCCGGCCAATTTGTCAACTGGGTTGCGGAAAACTCCGAAGCGCTAAAGGCAGCTGCAGAAACAACCACGCATCACGGCAAGTTGGTTGGCATCGATCCCTTCATAGATAGCGATACTGTCTTTCTGATTTGCCGGTATTCAACCGGCGATGCGGCGGGGCAGAATATGGTGACCGTCGCCACTGAGGCAATGTGCGCCTATATCGATGAGCAAAGCCCGATTCCACCACTTCGTCAGTTTGTGGAAGCCAATTTTTCCGGTGATAAGAAGGCTTCCTTTCTGGGACTTCACAGGAGCAGGGGACGGAAAGTCACTGCCAGCATTGAAATTCCAGATGACTTGATCAGCCGCCATTTGCGTACGTCGCCTGAAGAAATGCTCGCATATGGCAGAGTCGCGCGACTTGGCGCCATGCTGAGCGGGCAGGTTGGCGCTCAGGCCCATTATGCCAATGGTCTTGCGGCACTCTACATTGCAACAGGTCAGGACGCGGCCTGTGTCTCGGAATCCGCCGTCGGTTTTACCCGAATGGAGCAACGAGAGAACGGCCTGTTTGTGTCCGTGACGATGCCCAATATTCTGGTGGGTTCGGTGGGCGGAGGAACAGGTTTGCCCAGCCAGTCAGCGGGGCTTGAAATGATGGGATTGAGAGGGAAGGGTAAAGCGGCGGCGCTTGCCGAAGTTACGGCAGCTTTGTGTCTCTGTGGCGAAATATCGATCATTGCCGCCATCGCCGCCGGCCAGTTTACACGTGCCCATGCCAAACTGGCGCGAATGCGGTGAGTGACTTGGAAACCGATAGCAGAAATCCCCTGGTCGGGGCACCACTTCATACAAGATTGTGGGCATATCAGGCAGATCGATTTCCGCTTGGCAAAACAGCGATCCTGCTTGGTGTTTTTTCGTCGGCCAGCATCAGTGTTTCTGCTCATTTGGCCGATCGGGGTTTGCCCCACATAGGAATATTCGTTGCGACATGGCTGATTGTGTTGATCATCTTTTTTCAGATGCGCGCCTGTGACGAATATAAGGACCTGGACGATGATCAGCGATATCGTCCCGAACGTCCGATACCAAGCGGGCTGGTCAGTCTGAAACTCATCCTAAGTCTTGCTGCCTCGGCAGGGTTTGTTGCCATTGGACTGACGGTGTCTGTATTTCCACCGCTGTTGGTTCTGCTGTTGGTTGTATGGCTTTGGCTGGGTTTGATGACAGTGGAGTTTTTTGTTCCCGTTTGGCTCAAGCGTCAGCCGTTTCTGTATCTTGTTTCTCATATGGCGATCATGCCGCTGATCGATTTGTTCGTGACGGGTGCGGAATGGTTACCTTTTGGTAGTTCACCCCCGGCAGGGCTGTGGATTTTTCTGTGCCTCAGTTTTGTCAACGGCTGTGTATTGGAACTTGGCAGAAAGGTCTGGGCACCGGAAAATGAGCGGACGGGTGTTGAAACCTACTCCGCGCTGATGGGGCCCGTGCATGCTGTGTGGACATGGTCCGCAACGTGCGTGTTAGCCTGGATACTGCTCGTGTTTCTGGGCGCGCGCCTTGATGTGCTGCTGAGCCTGGCGGTGCCTAGCGGCATAATGCTTTGCGTCATATTGGTCGGTGCAGCACGATTTGCCAGGGAATCCACTCCTGCGCGGCAGTCACAGATCGATACCCTGGCTGGCCTGTGGGTGCTCATTTGCTATTGTCTTGCTGGTTTTGCGCCATTTATTGCGGGGGGGTGAGGCGATGAGTGCACTGATTGTAACAATGGGCGAACCACTCGCTGCGGCGGATGTTGGTGGGAAAGCATCAGCTTTGATGCACCTCGCAACATTGGGCTTCGATGTGCCCAAGTTCGTCGTTGTCCGCCCAGATGCGTTCGGCACCAGAGGGATGACCGCAAAGGTCCGGCGCGAATTGTTGGACAAATTGCCGACTCTTGGTCCAGGCCCATACGCGGCGCGCTCTTCTGCTTTGGAAGAAGACGGGCAGGAACATTCCCATGCCGGGCAGTTCCTGAGCGTTCTTGAGCAGCGCCCGGAAGATCTACCCGCCGCCTGTTTTGCTGTTTTCAAAAGTGGCCTTGCAGAAAGTGTCACCGCCTACAGGAAGTCGCGAGGACTGGGCGGTGAGGAAACGGCACCCGCCGTGATCGTCCAGCAAATGGTGAAAGCACGATGTGCCGGAGTGGTATTCACAGCGGATCCTGTCAGTGGTCGTCGCGATCGCTTGGTTATATCCGCGATTGAGGGTACCGGTGACCGTCTGGTCGGCGGCGAAGAAGATGGTGAGACATATGTCGTGGATCGCCACAGCGGCGCCTGCATTGAAGGTGCTGACAACCCGCTGCTCAGTGACAAAGATATTGAAGCGCTGAGCGATCTTGCTCAGAAGGTTGAAAGCTCGTCTGACGGACCACAGGATATCGAATGGGCCTTTGAAGGAACTCGCCTGTTTCTGCTGCAATCAAGACCCATAACCACCCCCTTGCTACCAGAGGCAATTTCGGACACGCATCTGACGGTATTTGACAATTCCAATATTGTTGAGAGCTACCCCGGTCTGGTATCACCACTGACCTACAGCTTTGCGCAGTATGTCTATGCGCGGGTGTATCGGGCCTTTGTCCGCCTTGTTGGTGTGAGTGAGAATACGATTGGCAGCAACGCCGCGGTATTTGACAATATGCTCGCGCGCATCGATGGCCGGGTCTACTACAATTTGGGTAATTGGTATCGGGCTCTGGCACTGCTTCCCGGCTTCGCTGCGAACCGGGCGCGCATGGAAACGATGATGGGTGTGGACGAGCCGCTGCCGGATGAGTTGGCGGATGGCATCGGAGGGAGGAAATCCGGAGGTATCGGTCGTGTGCTGGAGACCTGTCGGGTTGCAAAAATGGGGCTGTTGCTTGCCTACGAAGCCGCTCGACTTAAAGGCACGATGAGACAGTTTCAACGGCGTCTGGATGCGGTTCTTGAAAAGCCGGTTCACACGCTGGACACAATGCCGCTTTCAGATCTTGCCGCAGAATATCGCCATATTGAAGCGACACTGCTGGATAAGTGGGATGCGCCGCTGGTCAATGATTTTTTATGCATGAAAGCGTTCAGTGCTTCGCGCGACCTGTTGGAACGCTGGGCCGGACAGCGCGGATTGGAATTGCATAATGATATCATGATCGGGCAGGGGGATATTGTTTCAGCCGAGCCAGCCCAGCGTATTGCCGCAATGGGAACAATCCTCGCTAAACATCCCCGATTGCGGGAAAGACTTGAACAAGGCGATGGCAGTACCCTGTCAGAAGTGCCTCAGCTGCATCGCGCCTTGAACGATTATCTTGCCAAGTTCTCCGACCGCTGTACGGAAGAACTCAAACTTGAAAGTGTTACGCTCGATCGCGATCCGGTTCCTCTTTATAAAGCAATAGCCGCCGCCGCTCAGGGAAATCAGACCCGCCCGAAGGCACCGGAAATCCGGGATGTACCGGACCTCGACTCAGTCTTTGCCGGACGTCCGTTGCGTCGGATGATTGCCCGGCTGGTACTGGGCTGGGCTAAACGGCGCGTTCGGGACCGTGAAAATCTGCGCTTTGAAAGAACAAGGATTTTCGGCCGGGCGCGGCGGTTGTTCCGTGCCATAGGGACCCAGTTTCGCGCACTTGGATTTATCGATGACGCAGAAGATATATTTTATCTGACTGTCCCGGAAGTTTTAGGCGCGATTGAGGGCTTTGGCATCAGCGCAGATCTGTCTTCGCTCACAAAGCTTAGAAAGGCGGAAATGAGTGCCGCGGAACAACGTCCGGATCCTGATGATCGCCTTCTGGTCCGTGGTGCGGCCATAGCGGGGTTCATAAGAACTTCCTCACCAAAGAAACGCTCGGAGGATGATGCTCTGGAGCGTACAGGGACCGGCTGTAGTGCCGGTCAGGTGAAAGCCGTTGCTCGAGTCATCGCCGATCCGCGCAAGCAAAGCTTGAAGCAAGGCGAAATTCTTATCGCGCGTCACACAGATCCGGGTTGGATTGCCGTTTTCACGAACGCATCGGCTATTGTCGTGGAGCGTGGCAGCCTTCTTTCGCATTCGGCCATTGTGGCAAGAGAGCTTGGGATACCGTGTGTTGTCGGCTTGAAAGGTGCCATGGTTTGGATTGAAGATGGCGAAACAATTGAAGTGGATGGTGCGTCGGGCTTGGTTCGGAGGGGGCAATGAGCGGAGGAAACATCGAGAAGCGAGCTCGGTTTGATGCAATCCGTTATGCGCAAGGCTGGGAGGATGCGGACGTTCTGGTTGGCGCGCTGGGTGATCAGCGTGGCAAGGATCTGGTCTCGATCAGTGCAGCTGGAGACAACACCCTCGCCATGCTGACACTTGATCCCGCCAACATTCTGGCGGTTGACCTTTCCCAGGCGCAAATCGCCTGCCTTCAATTGAGGATCAAAGCATTTCAAACTCTTGATCATACCGAATTGCTCGAGTTGCTGGGAGCTCGAAAGTCTCATAGGCGTGGCGATTTACTGGATCGCGCGGCCAGTAAACTGGACGGCGAAGCCCAGGCCTTGTGGGCGCCGCTCACCGAGGACGTTATCAAATGGGGGCTTGGCGGTGTCGGTAAATTCGAACGGTATTTTCGCCATTTTCGACGTTTCGTTCTACCGCTTGCACAGAGCAGTGCGACAATTAATGACGTGTTCGTTTCTAGACCGAAGGCAGAGCGGCGACGATTTCTCGATTCCCGCTGGAACAATTGGCGTTGGCGCCTGCTCCTGAAAGTCTTTTTCTCCAATACTGTAATGGGGCGTCTGGGGCGCGATCCTGCATTTTTTGACCATGTGGAAGGCAGTCTGGCAGAGCATGTTGCCCGTCGAATTGAACACGCCGCCTTTGAATTGGATCCGGCTGAAAACTCCTACCTTCATTGGATACTGAAAGGGGGTAACGACGACCATTTGCCCCTGGCCTGGAGAGAAGAGCATTTTGAAACAATTCGCAGCCGTCTGGAACGGCTTGAGTTAAAGCAGGGGCCGCTGGAAAATTATTTGAGCGGGGACCGGCGGTTTGCGGGGTTCAATCTCTCCGACATCTTTGAGTATATGGATCAGCCGACATTCGAACGGATCTACGGCACGTTGCTGGATGCTGCGGAACCAAATGCCCGTCTCGTCTACTGGAACATGATGGTGCCGCGCAGAGTACCCCCTGACTATGCCGATCGCGTCAGTATGCTTAAAGAGCAGGAGAATGCAGGAAAAGCGGCGGATAAAGCGTTCTTCTATTCGGATTTCATTGTCGAAGCGGTCAGGTGATTATGACGGTAACGCTGCCGGATGTTCTTGCCATTATATTGCTGATTGCCGGCATTCTGGCACTGATGGTTGCGGTCCACATTGCCGGGAAAAGATGGGAGCTGACGGCCGAAGCGAGGCGCAAGCTGGTCCATGTGGCGACAGGATCTGCCGCGCTTACATTTCCTTTGGTTTTTTCAAGTGCTCTACCCGTTTTCATCCTGACAGCACTTGCTGCGGGCATCATGATGGTGTTGCGGAACAGACAGACTGCGACGGATGGTCTTGGATCTGTTTTGCATGACGTCAAACGACGCTCCTACGGCGAGATATATCTGGCCGTGGCGATTGCCTATATTTTTTATCGCGCGGAGGGAGCCCCGGTTCTGTTCGTGCTTCCTGTTCTGGTCATAACCCTTTCAGATACGGCCTCTGCCCTGATAGGTACCAGCTACGGACGTAAACGCTTCGCCGTGGCGGATGGATCAAAGAGCCTGGAAGGTGTCGTCGCTTTCTTCGTGGTCACATGGCTCTGCGCCATGATCACGTTGCTGCTGATGACGGATGCCCCCCGTGTGAATGTCATCCTGCTATCGCTTCTGATCGCCGCCTTTTGCGCGCTGGTGGAAGCGGACTCATGGGCGGGGCTCGACAATCTGTTTGTTCCCATCGGTGCGCACCTTCTTTTGGCGACACATCTTGAGATGGCGCCGATTGATCTTGCCGTTGTTGCCGTTGTGTTTCTGGCTGCGTTGACAGTCATGCTGCTCTTTGCACCGTATCTCAATCTCTCCGCCCATAGTGCCCGCGCATATACCGTCCTGTTGTTCCTGATATTCTCGATGGTCGCACCGCAAAATATGCTCATGCCCATACTGGCTATCGGTGCTCAGATTTGTGCCCGAAGCCAACGGCCAGCTAAGGACAGCCAGGCCGATCTGAATTTTCTCGCACTGTCTGCGGGTGTGGGAATGATGTGGTTGCTGGCCGGTGAGTTTCTGGGACAGTCGGGGATCAATCTGTTCAATCTGACTTTTGCCGCGGCTGCGTTGATCTATTTTGGCCTGGCCATGTTGACGCCATGGCGCCCCTTGCTTCTGGTCGGTATTCCTGTTCTTGGTGTGGTTCTTCTAAAAATCGGAGATATCAACGGCCGGTTTGGACCATCGATTGTGCCGGATTGGGTCGTTGTTGCCGTAGCGCTGACTGTCCCTGTTTTGGTCGTGCTGGTGAAGCCTGAGGCGTTTTCGAAGATGAGAAGTCCCAAGGTGTTTGTTTTGGCACTGATTGTACCCCTTGCAGCCTACGTAAAAGGAGCGGCCGGATTATGAGTGAGGTGGAAACCGTTTCAAAAGAGGGATCAGAGGTTACGGTCTTTCGTAACGCGCCCGGTTGGGACGGAATGACGTGCGCTGCCCTTGGTCGTGCTGTCTTCGAAAATTTTGCAGCCGGGCAAGAGCTTCTAGAAGAAGTCTGCGACCAATTGAAAGAAGAGGGTTTTGATGGCGTACTTGGTCCGATGGATGGCGATACGTGGCACAGCTACAGAGTTGTAACCCAAAGCGACGGCTCGGCACCCTTTTTGATGGAACCGGCTAGCGGCCAGTATGACCTGGAGATCTATCGCTCCTGCGGATTCGAGGCAATCTCGACGTACTTCTCATCGCGTGCTGCCCTTACTGATACGCTTTCCGAACACGCTCCGTCGATGCCCGATATCGTGGTTGAACCCTGGGACGGCAAGGACGCTGAAGGCCTGATTGGGCAGCTGTTTAATCTTTCCGGCCAATCCTTTGCCGATAATCACTTTTTCAAAGCAATTGAGCTTGATGCGTTTCTTGAGCTTTATCGTCCGCTGTTGCCGCTGATCGATCCACGCCATGTGCTGTTTGCCCGGACAGCAGGGGAAGGTCGGCTCGTGGGGTTTCTGTTTGGCATACCCGATGCGCTGAACCGCTCGGAACGAAAAACAGTTATTCTTAAAACCTACGCCAGCGGGATAAGAGGCGTCGGACATTTATTGGCCGATACATTTCATCGCCGGGCGTTGGACATGGGTTTTGATGATGTGATTCATGCCTTGATACACTCCGACAATGTTTCGGGAAAACGAAGTGCGCAGCATCAGGCAATGGTTTTCCGGCAATATGCGCTCATGGGTCGACGGCTCTAGCCCATGAATCTGATTTCGGATTTTCTTGAAACAGCGCAGCGCGAGGGTAACCGAACGGCCATTGTTGACGGTGCCGGGAGGTTGGTCAGTTTTGATGGACTGGCGCGACGTTCGGGCGTGTTGGCGAACTACTGGCGAAATGCAGGTATTCAGGCGGGAGACCGTGTTCTGGTGGCAATGCCGGTCGGACTTGACCTCTACGCAGCAATTGCCGGCCTGTGGCGCATTGGCGCAACGATTGTTTTCCCCGAACCGGCGATGGGATTGGCCGGTGTCCGGCATGCTGTCAGGATTGCAAAACCCAAAGCGTGTCTCACAACCGGGATCTATCGTTGTCTGCGTTTCCTGATTCCGGATTTATGGCGAATTTCGATGCATTTGCACATGGGGGAAGGCGTCAATCGGATCGACCCAGTTTGCGACGTTTCACTGGACCATCCAGCGCTGATCTCCTTCACCAGCGGCTCGACGGGACAACCCAAGGGCATCATCCGCAGTCACGGATTTTTGTCGGCGCAAAACCGGTGTGTTGGTCAATTGATCGCGCCATCGCAAAAGCTGGAGACGGATCTGGTTGCGTTTCCGGTTTTCGTCATCGCCAACCTTGGTCAGGGCGTGACATCCGTACTGCCGAACTGGCGATTGAGCAGACATGACAAGGCGCGCGCGCAGGACATCGCCCGCCATTGCGAAACTCATTCTGTCACACGGGCTCTGGTCCCTCCTTCAATCTGTGAAACGGTCGCGGAGGGACCCATCAGGCCCCAGCTTGATACAATTTTTACAGGGGGAGGACCGGTATTCCCCGACTTGTCGGAGCGTCTGAAAAATGCCTTGCCGACCACATCATTGATCACTGTATACGGCTCGACCGAAGCAGAGCCGATTGCTCATCTGAATGCTGAAGAGATTTCAGAAGATCAATGGCAAGCCATGAAAACGGGGAGTGGCCTTCTGGCGGGAAAACCTGTTCCTGAAGTGGATCTGAAGATCATTGAAGAGGAAATTCTGGTCACGGGTGATCATGTCAACAAGGGCTATCTGGACGGACGGGGCGATAGTGAAAACAAGGTATCGATCAACGGGCGCATCTGGCATAAAACCGGAGATGCGGGTCGCATCGATGCTCAAGGGCAATTGTGGTTGAGGGGACGTCATACAGCCAAGGCAGGTACCTTCTACCCGTTTGAGCTTGAAGCTGCAGCCCGGTTCTGGCCGGGTGTCACAAACGTTGCCTTGGTGCCAAAAACCGATCCACCGGTGTTGGCCGTCGAAGGAATAGAAGCGCAAGCAGCTGGGTGGCGTAAAAAAGCCAGAGAAATCGATGACATTCGCATCATGCCGTTGAGGTCGATCCCGCTTGATCGACGACATCGCTCAAAGGTCGACTATACCGAACTTGGCAAGCTTGCAAAAACGGAAGTCGGATGACGGCGAAAGCCGCCATCCGGAAGTTTTGTTATTTGATTTTCCGGATTTCGCCGGAAGCAAGCTTCTCTTTGTAATCCGCAAGAAGCGCTTTCACCTTGGGCATCAGCATGTATAGCCCGATGATATTGGCGATCCCCATGGCAAAGATCATCGCATCGGAGAAATCGATGACAGGTCCCAGACTTAGGGACGATCCGATAACCACGAAGACGCAGAATATGCCCTTGAACACCAGTTCCTTGCCTTTGCCCTCACCGAACATGTAGGTCCAGGCTTTCAAGCCGTAATAGGACCAAGAGATCATGGTCGAAAAGGCAAACAGCACGGCCGCAATGGCGAGCACATATCCAAAGCCGGAGAAGCTGGCCTCAAACGCTTTGGACGTGAGCGCAATACCTGTAACGCCGCTGTCTGGCACCCACGATCCGGTAATGATGATCACCAGCGAAGTCATGGTGCAGATAACAACCGTATCGATGAAGGGTTCAAGAAGCGCAACATAGCCTTCGGTGACAGGGTGTTTGGTCTGCACGGCAGAGTGAGCGATGGAGGCGGAACCAATACCGGCTTCGTTTGAAAACGCTGCCCGTTTGAAGCCCTGGATCAGGGCCCCGATGGCACCACCCGCAACAGCAGCGGGAGCAAATGCCCCGGTGATGATCGCACTCACAGCAGCAGGAATCGCTCCGATGTTCAGCAGGATAATGATCAACGCAGCGCCAACGTACAGGACAGCCATTGCCGGAACGATTTTTTCGGTCACACGGGCAATTGATTTAATGCCGCCGATGATGACGATGCCGACAATAGCAGCCATGATCAGACCAAACAGCCAACCCTTGCCCTCAAAGAAGGGGATGATGCTGGATATTTGTGCGAAGGATTGGTTGGCCTGGAACATATTGCCCCCACCAAGCGCACCGCCGATACAACAGATCGAAAAGAAGATCGCCAGGAATTTGCCCAGCGCTGCCTTTCCGTCCTCAGACAGGCCTTTCGAAAGATAATACATGGGACCGCCGGATACCGTTCCGTCAGCATATTCATTACGGTATCGAACACCAAGAATACACTCGGTAAACTTGGATGCCATGCCGAGCAGGCCAGCGAGGATCATCCAGAATGTCGCGCCGGGACCACCAAGATAAACAGCAACACCCACTCCTGCGATGTTTCCAAGGCCGACAGTACCTGAGAGCGCTGTTGCCAGCGCCTGAAAAGGTGTGACTTCGCCTGCGTCCTTGGGGTCCAGATAGTCCCCACGGACGAGCTCGATCGAATGTCTAAATCCCCTAAACTGGATAAATCCGAAATAGACTGTAAAGACCACCGCAGCAACGACCAACCACCCAACGATCAAAGGAAAGTCGGTACCAAATACCGGCACAGAATAGAATATTGTGCTCACGATCGGATTGACGATCGGCCCCACCACATCACTGATTGCCTGATCTATGCCGTCAGATTGCGCCTGCGCTGCTCCCGCAGTCAGCACAGTGCCGGCGCCCGCCATAATTAATTTTTTAAACATGTTTATTGTTCCCCTCGAATTTGTAATGCCCGCCGCGTGCTAAGGCACAATCGTCACTGGCACAGGCGACGCCTGCGCCAGTGTTATCGCCATTCCCCCAAGCAACCTTGCTGTAAAGGCGGATCCGCCAGTCCGCCCGACAATAATCTGCACCGCACCTTTTTCCTTGGCGATTTCGCACAGCATGTCCGCAACATGGCCATGGCGTACTTCGCAATCCGCCGTTAGACCGGACGCCAGAAGTGCATCGACCGCGGGCCGCACAACCGCCTCTGCTCGTTCGAGTTCTTCTTCCCTCCGCTTATGCCGTTGTGCCAGTTCCTCTGGGGTGTGGAAGCTGTAGGCTGACCATTCAAGAACCATGACCAGGTGCAATTGAGCCCCGGCGAGTTTGGCGCGAGCTGCAGCAAATTCGACCGAGCGTTGAGAAGATTCTGTTCCATCAAATCCGACCACAAATATATCGGTCATAGATTCGTCCTCCGAAATTACCGGCTCATAAGTGACTATGCCGGTTTGATTCGCCGCCGGATTTTAGGCGGCACGGGTTCGATACTCTCAGCTGAGGCGAATTGTCGCAAGCGCAAAGACGGTGGTTTCTGCTGATAGGTGACAAACCGAAACGAAATTGCTGTGAAAAAGCGGGTGTTTTTTTCAGCAACAACTGCAGCCAATGATTGATTGCACGTTGGACTGGGCCTCTTTTAGGCTTTTGTCCCATGCAAAATCGCGGTCAAAAATAGCGAGGCGGGGAACCCGTCGCTGTTGAGACACATTCCCAAGTGGTCGAAGTCGACACGGTTGAAACGCATGGACGAGCTTTAGCGACTGTGCCGGTTTACAGATCCAATTGGCATCCGAATTGGTTTGTCGTTATGAATGCTCAACCAAAAACAAATACCGGAGGATGACGTGCGTAAATATTTGGGTTTATTCGGCCTGGCAATGGCGACGGTGGTTACTTTTTCAGCACAGGTGCTGGCAGAAACACGGGTCACTTATAAATCGGCAAAATCGTCATCGTCCTACTATCAGATGGGTGTGCAGATCGCTGAGGCCATGAAAGCGGCGAGCAACGGGGATATCATCGTGACCGTCGAAGAAAGCCAGGGTTCCGTGCAGAATGTCATGGAAGCCAGGGCGCGTGGCGGGGACTATGTTTTCACGACCCCTCCGGTGCTGGTCAAGCTGGCCCAGGGCGGCAAGGCCATGTTCGAAGGCAAGGGCGATCCGAAATTCGATGAGATCCGTGCCTTGTTTCCAATTCCGTCGCTGACGATGCATTTTGTCGTGTCAGCGGATAGCGGTGTTGAGGACTTTTCCGGTTTGGAGGGCAAGACCATCCTGCTTGGCAAAGGGTCGTTCGGCGCGCGCGAAGGTGAAAAATACCTCAAGCTGTTTGGTTTGGAAGGTAAAGTCGAGTTGGCGGAAGTTGAGTTATCCAATGCCGTTCCGGCGCTGAAAAACGGACAGATCGACGGGTTTGTTACTGCTGGCTCCTGGCCGGCACCCAATGTGATCGAAGCGGCTGCCTCCACCGGCGTGAAGGTTCTGTCGCTGAGCGACGATCAGATTGCCCAATCAAAGCGTGCCAAACTGGTCATACCAGCAGGAACCTATACCGGTCAGGACGAGGATATCGTCACGACGTCACTGCCGGTCGCTGCATTCACGACTACGGCGATGGATGACGATACCGCCTACGCCCTGACCAAGACTTTCTGGGAGCAGAAAGCTGGCATGGGCGAAGGTGCACCCTGGTGGAATGGCGTTGACAAACCCTTGATGGCCAATATTACAGGCAAGATCCATCCGGGTGCGCAGCGCTATTACGAGGAAGCCGGATTCGAATTGACCGACGCGCAGAAATAGACGGCTCTTCACCTTTCAGAGACCCGGACGGATCGCCGTCCGGGTCTTTCCGAACCGATGAATTCGTCCCTCAGATAAAGTTTTCATGCCGCTTCACTCAAAGACAGCTGAGACCGCCGATCGGTCGATCAGGATCACTCTGGCGGCGGTTCTGGTTATCTTTCATCTCGCTCTGGTCTTTTCCGGGTTGGTACCCAACCTGGTCAGCCGTCCTTTGCACATGGCATTGGCATTGCCGTGGATCTTTCTGTTTGGCACGGCAGCGGGGACGATATCCCGTTTGTCAGGGTGGTTGCTGGCCCTGACCGGTGCAGCCTGTTGCTTGTGGGTCGCCTACAATCACAATCGTCTGTCTGATCAGTACGGGTTTCTGGAGAATGACTTTCAGATCGCGATCGCAGTCATACTGCTGGTTACGGTGCTGGAAGCGGCCCGCCGGGCAATTGGCTGGCCTTTGCCGCTCGTTGCTGCCGCCTCGCTTGCTTATGGGCTTCTTGGACAGCATATCCCCGGCGAGTTCGGACATTCTGGAACACCCCTGAAAAGTTTTCTGGGCACGTTGACGATTGCCGAGGGAGGGCTGTGGGGCAGTCTTACCGGCGTTTCGGTCAGTGTGGTCGCAATTTTTGTGATTTTCGGCGCTGTTTTGAATGCCGGAGAAGCCGGGCAGGGATTCATGAACATTGCAACAGCAGCTGCCGGAAGGCTGAAGGGTGGAGCGGCTAAAGTGTCGGTGATCTCCTCTGCATTATTTGGCTCCATATCAGGATCAGCGTCGGCCAACGTCGCCTCGACCGGGGCCATCACACTGCCAGCTATGACTCGGCTGGGATATCCCAAACGCCTTGCTGGTGCTGTCGAGGCCGTGGCGTCTTCAGGTGGACAGATCATGCCGCCTCTGATGGGGGCGGGGGCATTTGTCATGGTCGAGCTGACCGGGGTTCCTTACACAAGCATCATGGCTGCAGCCCTCTTGCCCGCGATCCTCTATTTCCTGGCGGTCTGGGTCGGCATCAATGCCTATGCACGCCATTTCGACTTGCGAGGCGTTGATGCTGCTGAGCAACCCCAGGCGCGCGATATTGTCGTGACCTCGATGTTTTTCCTCGTGCCTTTTGCGGTTCTCATGTGGGCGATGTTCGGAGCTGGTTTCACGCCCCAATATGCAGCATCCATGGCCATTCTTGCCGGCGCGGCCTTATTGTTTGTGAACGGTGAACTGAAATTTGACCGGACACGGACAGTGAGGCGGCTGGAAACAGCTTTTCTGACAGCTGCCCGGCAAGTGTCGATGATCGCGTCGATCATCTTGTGCGCTTCGATTATCATCGGCGTGCTTGCGATAACCGGACTTGGCGTGAAAATTACGTCGCTGATCCTGTCCGGTTCAGGGGGCCTGCTGTGGCCCTCGCTGTTTCTGACCGCGCTGGCCTGTCTGGTGCTTGGAATGGAAGTGCCGACAACCGCAGCATACGTGATTTGTGTTTCAGTGGCAGGCCCGGCGCTCATTCAGCTGGGGCTTGAACCTCTGCAAGCGCATCTTTTCGTGTTCTGGTTTGCGCTGATTTCAACCATCACGCCGCCGGTCTGCGGAGCGGTGTTTATTGCAGCAGGCATGGTTGGGGAAAACTGGCTGAAAGTGGCGCTGACAGCGATGGCGCTCGGGGTCGGGCTCTATGTCATTCCCCTTGGCATGATCGCCAATCCTCAGATCATTGCCCTTGGCAACGAACCGCTTGCGGCAGTTATTGCTTTTGTGCAGATCGGAGTGGGGTTGTCGCTGCTGTCATTTGGACTAATTGCAGCGCGCAATCCGGCGGCAAAAATAGGATTGATCGTGGCGGGTATGATCGTGATATTTGGACGATTGTGGCTACCGATCTGATTGGGCCTGAGCATAAGCGTTGCAAATGCGGGCGATCTTTGCGCCCGCATTCGATCTTAGTCAGCCTGTTCAGCACAATCAGGCTTTTGCAGCGGATTTCATGTTTTCAACCGCTTCGTCCGTCGACCAAACGGCGTTGGCCATATAACGGAAGTTTATCAGTGCGGACAGATAACCGTCGCCCTCAGGCAGCATTGCTGCTGCAGTTGCATCTTTGACGACAGCGACTTCAAAGCCTTGCTCAAGCAACTCCCGCATATGGGACTCGGTGCAGAGGTTGGCTGACATACCAGCGAGAATGACCTGATCGATTTTCTGTTTTCGTAGTTGAAGCACCAGATCGTTTGAATCGTTGCCATAGAGTTTGTGCGGCGATGTCACGATTGTTTTGCCGTCATTGATGTATTTTTTGTATTGCGGCATGAAATCGGCGCCTGAATTTTCAAATCCTTCTGTCGTCAACGATCCTTTGCGGTCGAACATGCCGATCTTGTGCATCAGCTTTTCAAGGGCCCCTTCAAAACGCCATCCGTGATCCGTCGGGTAGTAGTAGTGAGGTGACACAGCGACAACCATGTCCAGATCCTTGGCGGCGACAAACAGCTTCTCAATATTTTCAACCGTGTTGTGCCGTTTCACACTTTCACCAATCACACCCCAGGTCACGCCATCGGGGCTCAGGAAATCGATCTGCGGATCGGTCACGACCAAAGCTGTCCGCTTGCCGTCAAGTTTCATATCGCTCGGCGGCAGGGCAGGTTGCCCGGGTTCGGCATAAGGATCCTCAGCTGCCTGGGCGCTGCCCGCTGCGCCTGTGGCTGCTACAGTGGCTGCCGCCGTTGCGGCGATGCCGGCGCGGAGCGCATCGCGTCGGCTCATTGATTTGTTGTCGCGGGATTTGTTGTCGTGATTTCCACACATGTTGATTTCCTTCGCGGTGATTGATTGTGGAATTAAGATGACAACCTGGATGTGCCTTTTCGTCCGAAAAATGTGCTTCGATCGCTTTCGCGTGTATCATTTCGCAGAAACGGACTGCATGGTGAGACATGTCTTTTGAACGAATATTCGATGAGCTGGAGATCAGCGCCGATCCGTTTGCACTGTGCGAATTGCAAGGCAAATGTACTTTGGGTCTGGGTGGGCAATCCGGGGCAACGTTGCACTATCTTCTAGCCGGTAAGGGTGAGTTGGTCTTAAAGGATCGTCCTCCGATCCCGATACAGGCGGGGACACTGGCCCTTGTCCCGACCCTGCACCCTCACACATTGCGCAGTTTCGGCGCACCGGGTAATCCCGTCCCCAAATGCCATCCTGCGGAACTCGATCTGGCCAGCCATCTGCGCACAGGGGAAGATCCTGAGCAGGCGGAAAAACTGCTCGCGATTTGCAGTCATGTCGATGTCGGCATCAGGGGCACCGGAGGCCTGGTGAATCTCGTGCGCGAACCCATCGTCGAACAAGTAGATGAAGACGCGATGCGGATGCCGGTTGCGTCAATTCTTGCGGAGCTTTCCTACCCCAAACTGGGAAGTCGCGCCTTGATCCGGACTTTGCTGCTTCAATGTGTCATTCAATTGCTGCGTGATCGCGTTTTGGCCAATGATCGGGCGATGAACTGGATGCAGGCGCTGATCGATGAAAAACTGTGGGCGTCGCTCCATGTGATGCTCGAGAGTCCTGGCGAACATCACACTGTCGAGAGCCTGGCTTCCATGGCGGGAATGAGCCGTTCGACATTTGCCAGTCGATTTGCTTCCGCTTATGGCAGTGGCCCGATGGAACTCTTGCGGGAATTGCGAATGCATCTGGCCGCCTCATTGCTGATCCGATCCGATATGCCAGTGAAACGGGTGGCAGCACTGGTTGGATTTAGCAGCAGAAGTGCGTTCACCCGGACATTTACCCAAGTGACCGGAACATCTCCCAATCAGTTCAGGGCGAACGCTTAAACTGCTTTGAATGCTGCATCAGGGCAGCAGCCGTTTGTCCGAACAACGGTGGGCATTATGGGGTGTTGCCAGTGGGCTGCGCTCTTGAAGCAATCACACCTCCGGTCACGATCAGGCCTGCACCGAGTATGGCGCTCAGGGTCGGTATTTCATTGAAGAACAGGATCCCCATCAACGTCGCAAACAGAACCCAGCTGTAGCTGACCGGGCCGAGCGTTGCGGCATCGGCATGACGAAAGGCGAGAATATTGAAGAACTGAGCCAGAATCGCCAAAGGGCCAAGCAGAATGAACGGTCCAAGCATGGAAAAGGAGAGAGTGTGCCAATCGATCATGATTATTGAAAGCATCAAAACGATTATGGTTCCAAAGGCGTTTACGTGCAGCAACACTCCCAGCGCATGTTCCCGCCTCGCAAGAACCTTGATCAAAAGGACTTCCAGGGAAATAAAAATGGCACCCAGAAAGGCATAGAGTACACCTTCGACATTTGCGCTGCCCTCACCAGTGTCGTTAAGCGACTGAACGATCACCAGATAGGCCCCAGCCGCAGCGACAATTCCGGCCAACCAATGCAGTTTGGTAATCCGTTCCTTTAGCAACAATCCAGCCAGCGCGACAATGAGCAGGCCTTCCGTGAGCCCGATGGACGTCGCGTAGGCAATGGGAATGATTGTCGCTGCATGAATGGTGCA
Organism: Stappiaceae bacterium; assembly: GCA_039976075.1. Classification (GTDB taxonomy): domain Bacteria; phylum Pseudomonadota; class Alphaproteobacteria; order Rhizobiales; family Stappiaceae; genus JBDWFY01. The sequence continues at coordinate 346,624 of JBDWFY010000004.1, read as the reverse complement.
CACACCTCCGCCAGTTCCTAAAATAGCCCTCAGAAAGTGTTGGGCTGGATTTGGCGATCGAAGCACAGAAAGAGGCGTCTGCGAGGCGAGAACAATGCAAGCGACTGTCAGAAACCCGCCCAGATACCGCATTGTCATCAGAGCAACAGCAGGAAAGGCGCCATCAGCGATTTTTCCTGCGGCAAAAATCGGGGTGAACAGTGCAGTGCCTGCTACGCTTAGCAGGACCCCCTTCAGGGTTGGTGACATCACTTTATCTCCATAATGGATACGCTACAGATGCCGGGTTTGAGGGGCGGGGCCTAGTCGCTATCTCGTATGCGTGCTATGTAAAAAAGAATAGAGAGGCTTAGTGAGATGCAAATATGAATTGGGACGATATGCAGCTCTTCGAGGCAGCGGCCCGAATGCGCGGTATCAGCGCAGCTTCACGGACACTCGGCCTCAGTCAACCTCAAATGAGCCGCAGACTCCGGCGCTTTGAAGACCGGATTGGTGCGCAGTTGTTTGACCGGACGCCAAACGGCCTGATGCTTACACCGGCTGGAGAACGGCTGCTGCCGTTGGCAGCGGAAATGCGCAAGGTGGCGGATGGGGTCAAGCGGGTTCAGCCGGAACTAGCCAGCGACGCGCGACGTGTTGTCAGGATTTCACTTGATGAGGTCCGAGAGAAATTTCTGCTGGATCATGCGCCTTGGTTGAGGGAGCAACTACCGGGATTGGATATAGAGTTCTTTTCCGGTCACGTTCATCTGGATCACGCAACGCGTGAAACGGATATTCAGATCCGTTCCTGCATGCCTGAAAGCGACACGCTTGTCGCCAAGCGCCTGTGTGACATTGTTTATGGTGTCTATCGGAGCTCTCACTACCGAGCGCCCCCGGGCTGTCATCCCTTCAGCGATCCTAACTGGATTGGATTGTCCAGTGATCGACTTTGGTATCCTGAGATCCGCCAGTGGATGGCAGACCATGTCGAACATTCTGCAAAACTCAAAGTGAACACCATTTCAGGTATGAAGCAGGCGATTCAGTCCGGTGGCGGGTATGGAGTTCTACCGAGATTTCTGGCCTGCCGGGATCCAGATCTGGTGGCTGTCGATGGTCTGACGCATGTTTATATTTCGCATGAAAATCTGATCGTTCACAGGGACCTGTTGCGCGATAAAACGATCCGACGGGCGGTCGACGTTTTGTGCCACTTGTATCGAAAGAACCAGGCAGTCCTGTCAGGCGATAATGTGGCTGAAATGTCCTGATGCTGACATTGTGAATGCCAGTTAAATATCTGTTTTATTGCACTTTAATTTTGTATATTGTTTGCTGTTCATATCGAATGACGCGTAGCCATCATTTCGGCGATACGAAGCGAAGTGCAGCGATCAGTCCAATGAGTGCCAGCGGTAAGCAGGACAGGAAAATAGCGCGAGCGGTAAATTCGAGGGAGCCACCGGGGCTGGCAGTTTCGATCCCCGCACCATTGGCGACAATTCCGATATAGGCAGCCCCAAGCGCGTACCCCAATCGCTGGACAGTTGGAAGTGCAGCCGATACTCGCTGCTCTTCACCGCTGGGTGCAAGACGTGTTGCGCGGCGAAGCATAAACGTCCACGCGGTCCCAAATCCCGCACCCTGAAGCGCAGCAAAGAACGCCACAAGCCATAGTGGCCCTTCAGCGACACTGTAAGCAAAGCCCGGGATGCTGGCCGCTATTGCAAGCATTCCGATTAGTATGCATTTCGGATCGTGCCGTTCAGGACTACCCGATAGCACAACTGCCATGACGGTCCAGGTGATGGCCTCTATGGCGATGATGTAGCCGGCGACAAGAGCAGAAATACCATGCAGTTTGGTGATCAGGAAAGGCACATAAATCCCAATGGGAATTGTGGCTGCTGCGAAACACAGGAGCATCAATAATGCCGCGCCAATTGGATTTGTGAGACTGAACGGGTTTTCGGGAAGCAAACGATTTGTTCGATGGTTGCGATCCAGCCGGAGAAATAGTGCCAAACACGCCAAGCCGATCAGGATGAACACAGGCGTGTAGATGCCATCGATGTTGATACCCGAATAGGCGATGGCAAGCACGCCCGCTGTCAGCCAAGTCAGGCGGAACAAGGGAAACCGCTCGCTCTGTTGTTTTTCCACGGGCCTGGCTGACATGTCTAAACGCGTAATCAGCCATGCTGCCAGGATGACTGCCTGAACGGCGAAGATCCAAAAAGCTATGCGCCAGCTCGCAAATTCAACGAACAGTCCGCCAATAAGAGGACCGAAAAAGGCCGAGATGGCCCATATTGTCGAGATGGCACCCATAACGCGTGCGATCAGCCGCGTTGGAAACATCAGACTGGCCGCTACAAAGGAGATGGCCATCAAGCCGCCACCTCCCAGGCCCTGCAGAAGACGACCCGCGAGCAGGAGAGCCATTTCCGGCGCCAGCGCACTTAATGTGCAGCCGAATGCGAACACAATCGCCGCGACGGACATGGGTTGGCGAATGCCGTAACGTGTTGCGACCAGACCGCTTGCGGCGCCAGCAACGATGGAACCGATTTCATACAGCGCAAATGTCCAGGGTATGAAGGGAATGCCCCCGATATCGGCGACGATGGCAGGCATCATGGTGGAAACCAACAGGCCGTCGGCTGCGTGCAACCAAACACCCATGCATACTATTGCCAAGGGAGTTAGATACTGAGGGGATAGTATCTCCGTCCACTTGACCGGTTCCTCAACTGTCTGCATCAGCTAACCGATCCCTTCATCCAAGTGGTCTGCCAACTGCACCTGGGAGTGAGATCTGTTTCTGATAATTCGACATTGAAAAGTGTCATTCGGCCAAATCCGGATACGAACCTTGCGCATGATGCAGGATATGCGCTGTAATCGGTTCGCGAAACAAAAACAATGCCGTTTGACTTGTTATCGTCAATTGGCAAAACAGGGGGCAGCTGTGCCGACAGATACGCCGATTTGTGACTATGGATGGAAAGCCCAGCCGTTTTCTCTGAAAGATCCCGGAGGCCAGGAATATGCAATGGCGGACTTGATGGGTGAAAACGGTCTCCTCATCGCATTCATCTGCAATCATTGTCCGTATGTGGTTGCGATCATTGATCGTCTTGTAAGCGATATTGAAGTGCTGAGAGAGTGTGGCGTCGGGGCACTTGCGGTCATGCCGAATGATTATGAGCGTTATGCAGCTGACGCTCCTCCGCAAATGATGACGTTTGCGCAAGAACGCGGCTTCAGTTTTCCCTATCTGATTGATGATCAACAAAGCGTGGCGCGCGCGTACGGTGCGGTATGTACGCCGGACTTTTTTGGGTTCAACAGCAGTTTTGAGTTGCAATATCGCGGCAGACTGGATGATGCGGGTCGCGGAGATCCAACCGGACGAACGCCTGAACTGGTGAATGCGATGAAACAGGTCGCGAAAACCGGACAGGGGCCCCAGGAGCAAATCCCATCGATGGGTTGCTCAATCAAGTGGCGATAACAGATCAAAGCCGGACAAGAGTTTCGTTGAAGGCGCGCAGTTGGACTGCTGGATATCTCATTTTCCAATTGGACAAATCAAGCCCCGACAGGCGTGTGTCCGGGCAAATATTGAACAGATGAGCTGTGTCGTAAGTTAGAGGTGCGGATTGGGCATGGGCGGCAACAAATTGAAAAGGGAAATAGGTCCTATCGGACTTGTTGCCCTGGCCGTGAGTGGCATGATCGGCTCCGGCTGGCTGTTTGCACCATTGCTGGCCGCCCAGCTCGCAGGCCCAGCGGCCATTCTTGCCTGGATTATCGGTGCCTTTGCTATGCTGTTGCTGGCGCTGACATTTGGCGAGATTTCAGCCATGTTTCCACTGCCCGGTGGCATTGCCAGTATTCCGCAGGTGACGCACGGCAACGTTGTATCCATTGCGATGGGGTGGACTGCCTGGCTGGGTTATCTGATGACGGCACCGGTCGAAGTTGAGGCGACATTACGCTACCTCAGCGGGAGCGCTCCGTGGTTGTATCAAGGTGATTCCATTGAAGTTCTGTCAACTTCCGGGTCCTTGGTGGCGCTGGGATTCATGGTTGTCTTCGTTATTCTGAATGCGCTCGGGGTCAAGCTTTTCGCCTATATCAATACCGGCGTGACCTGGATCAAATTTCTCGTTCCTATCCTCATCGTGATCATGGTGGTTTCCACTTCATTCGAGCCGGGAAATTTTGTTCAGTACGGAGGCTTTGCTCCCAATGGCATTGGAGGCATTCTTGGTGCGATTTCTTCCGGAGGCGTGATCCTGTCGATGATCGGGTTTCGACACGCCGTCGACATGGCCGGCGAAGTCCGTAATCCAGGCCGAACAATTCCCGCAGCCCTGATGGTCGCCATGCTGATCAGCCTGGTGATGTATCTTGGGCTACAGATCGCCTTTGTCGGGGCGCTGCCCTCCGATGCGCTCACAGATGGCTGGAGTGGATTGCACTTTACCCATCAAGGCGGACCGCTGGCATCACTGGCAACGGCGCTTGGACTGTTGTGGCTCGTCAGCCTGATGAACACCACGGCCATTCTGTCGCCATTTGGCAGCGCGCTGGTTGCCGTAGGTGCCAACGCCCGACTGGTTTTGGCGATGACAGGCACGCGCTTCATGCCACACATTTTTGGCAAGTTGTCCCGCTTTGGCGTTCCTTTTTATGCACTTCTTCTAAATCTGGTGATTGGCTGGTTTGCTGTTTGGCTTTTGCCGTTTTCCAAACTGGTGGCAACGCACTCTTCACTGGTCGTTCTGTCATTCATTGTCGGGCCAATCGCGGTTGTTGCCCTCAGAACGCTGGCCGCAGACTATCCGCGCCCCTTCAGGTTGCCCTGTGTAACGCTCGTTGGATACACGACGTTCGTGCTGGCGACTTTGATCGTCTATTGGAGCGGTTGGGAGACCATGCGAGTGATAGGCTTGGCGATGATTGTGGGAGCCATCATTTTCGTCATTCGAATTCCGGGTATGGGTGGTCAGAATTTGCATTTCCGGCAAGCTGCCTGGCTTATCCCCTATATGACCGGTGTTGGAATGGTCTCATTCCTGGGTGAATTTGGCGGGATAGGCCTGTTAAGCGACGGGATTGATGTTCTGGTGTGCGCCGGGATCGGCGCCGCGACGTTCTGGTATGCGGTTCGCTCAACGATTTCCCAGGCCCATTTCGACAAGCAGGCAGAGGATGTGCAAGCGGAAATCGGTATTGATGAAGCCGTGCTCGACAACATCGAAATTTGAATTGCCGGCTACAAACCGTCTGAACAAGCATTTCATGATCCAACGTATGCAATCCGGGAGGAGCGCTTGCCACTCAAATGGTTCCTTCTGCCTGCATGCACGCTAGCCAAGAGCAGCGGTCAGGCGGTCGCAATATGTTCGGATGGCTTTCACGCGGGCAAACCGTTTGTCGTTGCCTTCTATAAGCGTCCAAGGAGACTTTGCGGTGCTGGTATATTGCACCATGTCATTGACCGCCTGTTCGTAATCTTCCCATTTTTCACGATTTCGCCAGTCCTCATCCGTTAGTTTCCAGCGTTTATAGGGTGTCTTCTCCCGTAATTTGAACCGCTGAAACTGCTCGTCCTTGGTGATGTGTATCCAGTATTTGATAAGCACGATGCCATGGTCGATCAATTGATCTTCGAAATCGTTGATTTCCGCGTAGGAACGACGCCATTCATCTTCGCTCGCAAACCCTTCAACCCGTTCCACGAGCACCCGGCCATACCAGGACCGATCAAAAATGCCGATATAGCCGGCGCGGGGAAGTCGACGCCAGAACCGCCAAAGGTAATTCTGGGCGTTTTCTTCATCTGTCGGTGCAGCAAACCCATGGACTTGATAGTTGCGTGCTTCCAGGGCTTCGCCAATCCGTCTGATTGCGCCTCCCTTTCCGGCGGCATCAGGGCCTTCAAAGACCAGCATACTGGCAATTTTTTTTGCCTTTGCCTGCAGATGCAGCCGATGCAGTCTGGCTTGCAGGTCAACCAGTTCTGCCTTGTAATCAGCCTTCTCGAGGCTTTGCGCCATATCAAGTCGGTTTAAAATTGTGATCGTGTTGGCCGGGATGGGTGTTGTATCGGGCGTGGATCTGGCCGTCTCTTTCTCCAACACCTTTTCAGGGATGTCCGCCGGTGTTGTCTGCTTTTCAGTTTTTGAAGAACCTGCTTGCTTACCGATTTTCAGATAATCGTCGAGCCTGTGTTTCAGCGCATCCCGGAGAATGGTTGCGACGGTCATCGATCTGTAATTGGCGTCCACACCTTCGACAATCGTCCATGGTGCGATGCCTCTGTTCGTTCTGGAAATCACCTGTTCCGCTGCGCCGATAAACTCGTCATAGAGCTTCCAGTGTTTCCAGTCGCGCTTTGTCACCCTGGCCTTCGTGAGGGGATCGCGTTCAAGACTTTTCAATCGCTGCTCTTGTCCATCGCGGCTCAAGTGCATCCAGAACTTCAATATGAGTGCGCCGTCACGAGCCAGCGCACGCTCGAATTGCGCAATCCGCTCAAGTCGAGAATGAAAGGTGACTTCGTCGTTCTTGCCGTAAACCCGGTCAAGAACAGGCTGGGAATACCAGGCACTGAGAAACATGCCTATGCGGCCTCGAGGCGGCAGATCCCGCCAGAATTCCCAGAATTCCGGACGGTCTTCAGCACTGTGGTCGGCTTCATCATATGCCCTTGTGATAAGCCAGCGTGGGTCCATCCAGTCGTTCAGGAGACTGACGGTTTCACCTTTTCCGGCGCCGTCGACCCCTGCAAAAACAAGGATTGTTTGAAAATGACCGGCTTTATGAAGGGTGTCCTGCAACTCAAGAAGTTGCTGCCGGAGCAGCGGCGCTGCGGATTTGAATTCCGATTTCGAAATGGAGCGATTGAGTTCTGCCGTTTCAAACATGAATAGAAATGTCCCCGAGATTCCTGCCGCAGCTAAGTCTAAAGGACTTGGCATTCGGAGAAATTGACTTAGGACATGTTTTGAAAACGAAGTTCCAAAGGCGGCCGATCGTTGGCGTTGTTGTTATTGCCGTAGATTGATCGCCAGATATCGCTCCAGTTCATCAATGAAGATGCTGAGATGCGGGATTTTTTCTGATCGGCTGTGCCATATGGCGCCCATGCCAATCTGGATTGGGTGCCCGTTTTGAGTAATTTTCCGGCTGCCGGCACCGGTGCGGGCGGTGGAGGGGACCACGGCAATGCCCCGGTCGACCTTGGACAGTGCAATCAATGTATGGGTTGAAGAGCTCTCATAGACAATTGAGGGCCTGATGCCTTCCAGGCGAAACGCTGCCTCCAGGACGTTGCGGGACTGATACCGATCATTGAGCGTCAGAAGGTCATATCCGCCGAGCTCCTCGAGCGCTATCTCACCTTGCGCCTTCGGTTGCTTGCTGAAATTGCCGACAGCCAGCAGATCCATCGACCAGAGGTGATGAATTTTCAGTCCGCTTTCGACACCCGGTTCAGCCGTGATTGCAATGGTAATTTCGCGATTGACCAGACGTCTTTGCAGCTCGGTACCGCCTCCTTCAGTTAATACCAGTGAGATGCCGGGATGTTGCTTAGAAAAGACAGGCAGAAAACTGGATAGCACGGTTTCAATAAGCTGAGGTGTGGCACCGACGATTATCTCTCCGCTGAGCGTGCCGGAGACGGCGCTGGCGGAGCGAACAAGTTCCTGCATGGCATTGCAGGCGTCGGTCAGTTCAGGCAGCAGACGCCTGGCATCCGCTGAGGGTCTTATGCCCCGGCCCAGGGGCTCAAAGAGACGTACGCCCAGCAGTTCCTGCAATTCATTCAGTCGTCGGGAAAGAGCCGGCTGCGAGATGTTTAATTGCTGTGCAGCTTGCGTGACATTACCCGCTTCATAAACGGCCAGAAAAGATTCCAGGTGTTTTTGATGCATTCATGCAAAATAATCATGAAATACTATAAAATCAATTAATTATACAAATTGATTGCCTCTTGTTAGTCTGATTATTGACAAATTTGGTGCAACAGGCGCTGCGATTGCAGAGAATTATCTATCGTGCCTACGCCGTGGTGGGGGCCGTTCCGGCAGGAGGAAACATGAATATCCGTCAGGTACAGAAAACGCTGGAAGATTCCCTGCCTCTGAAAAGCAAGTTGAGCAACGATGAGATTCGCGCGCGGACCAAAGAAGTTGCCGACAGGGTTTTGAGACCCAATGCAGCAGAGGTTGATCGCACCGAAGCATACCCGTTTGATAACGTCCGTGCACTCTGCGACGCAGGGCTGTGTGGTATGTCGATGCCTGTGGCATATGGCGGCATGGGCGCCAGTTTTGATGCCGTTTGCGTTGCCGTGGAAGAAGCGGCAAAGGCATGTGGAATTTCGGGGCGGATCATTGTCGATACCAACATGGGCGCTGTGCCGGCCATCATGACCTATGGGTCGCCCGCTCAGAAACAACGCACGGCGGAACTTGTTCTCGCCGGTGACAAACCGGCGATATGTTTCAGTGAGCCCAATGCCGGGTCCGACGCGACCGGTATGCAAACACGGGCTGAAAAACGCGGTGACGGCTATGTGCTCAATGGTGTGAAGCACTGGATTACCGGGGCTGGCGTTTCGAAGCTTTTTCTGATGCTGGCGCATGTCTTTGACGGCGAGACAGATCTTGGCATCGGCTCGTTTATGATTGTTGACGGTGAGACCGATGGTTTCCGGATCGGCAAACGCATACCGGCCATGGGCCTGCGGGGCATTCCAGAGGGATTTGTCCATCTTGAAGATTGCTATGTTCCATCATCGGCCTTGATCCTGCCACCGGAAGGTCTGCGAAAGGGGTTTGGTCAGATCATGCGGGCCTACAATTCGCAGCGTATTGGCGCGGCCGCAGTTGCGCTGGGTATTGCGCAAGGGGCGTACGAGGAAGCGCTGGCCTATGTTGACAAGCGAGAGCAGTTCGGACGCCCAATATCGGAGTTCCAGGGATTGCAGTGGAAGCTGGCCGACATGTCGATCAAGCTGAGGGCTGCGCGCCTGATGATTGAGGACACGGCGCGGGCAGGGGATCCGTTCCCGGATATGACGATGGCAGCACAGGCGAAAATCTTTGCAGCGGAAGCGGCTGTCGAAGTCACAAATGAAGCGCTTCAGATGCATGGTGCGGCTGGATACGGTCGGGAATTGCCACTTGAGCGAATGGTCAGAGACGCCCGTATGTTCACGATTGGTGGCGGCACGACGGAAATTTTGCGCAATATGGTGGCGTCAGGGATATTGAACAGGAAGATTCCACAGACCCGCTAAGGGTGGACAAAGCAGTTCGTCGCCCTTTGACAGAGAAATATCTCCGTTAGCGAATAATCAGTGAAGGAAAGAGCCGCTTCCCTTCTTCCGCTTCGATAAAATCGTCAAGATCTATTGGCCGGGAGAAAGCTTTTTCCGGCGGGCTGGCCAGCACGTTGAGATCACCTTCGAGCAACTCTCCGGTTATCTGCCCGTTCTCCTGCAAAGTGAGATTGTAATACAGACCGTTCCAGGCATCGATACCGAATTCAGCCGGTTTTTTGCGCAGGAACAGTAGATGATATTCAAGGTCCGTCAGGTCGTCTGCGGATATTTCGTTCTTGATTTCGTACGGATAGGGAAGATAGCAGAACCACTCTTTTTTGCTCTGGATGCAGCGGAAGGGTCGCATGGACAGAAACTGGTCGGTGAAGGCAGGAGACTCTATCGATACAGCAATCGTTTTGTTGCCTTCTGCACCGGAAAAAGTCACTGATCCGAGCTCTGTTTCTTTGCCTTCCCCATCGATCAGGAAAATGTCGGCCTTGTCCGGTAGACCTGCTCCAAGAACCGGCACAATTGAACCCGCCAGCACAAACAGCGCACCTACAAGTGGACGGATCATCTCAGCTTTCCATTATGTACCGGTAAAACAGTCGCATTGCTGATGGGAAAACTATATGGGGACGATTGAAGAGGATCACCTGTCTTAAGGTACAAGGCGATCCTCAGTAGGACGGCTGTGCCATTCGTTCCATTTCCTCGTCAAAATCCAGCGTGTAAAGCTGCTGGGGCTTGCGAACACCGCGCAGTGCAAATTTACCTAGCGAGACCAGCCGGTTGGTGTCACGGCTGACACTATCGGCAAATGCAGATGAGATGATGAGACGTCGTTGTTGCCCCCGGCACAGCGCTTCTATGCGGCTTGCTTCATTCACCGCCGGGCCGATGACAGTGAAATCCAGACGATCTGCAGAGCCGACATTTCCAAACAGCAGATTTCCCCGATGCAGGGCAAGGGATATGTCAGCGGTCAGCTTTCCGGCGGCCTGTCGTGTCTCGCGCAGACCATCGACCATTTTCAGAATGGCGGCACATGCATCCATGGCTGATTTGGTTATTGCCCCGCCGCCTTCCATCGGGAATATAGCCAACAGGCCGTCGCCGAGAAATTTGAGCACCTCTCCGTCGTAGGCCCGCACGGTGTCAACCAGGACTTCAAAATAGTCATTGAGCAGTTCGACCAGATCCTCCTTGGATTCCTGATCGGCCATTTCGGTAAATCCGGAAAGGTCGGCAAATATGATCGAAGCGTCGATCACTTCGACAGACCCTCTGGCTACCGACCCTTCAATCACTTTTCTGGCTGCATTGCGTCCCAAATAGGTTCGCAGAAGATCATGGGCTACATCATAGCTGCTCATTGCGCGGATTGTGGTCCCGATCGCCGGAACAATCGCTCTGAGTTGCTCAAGGTCCTCATCTGAATATCCGCCCGGTTTGTCGGTTGTCCAGGATGTGTAAAACACGCTCAACCGACTGTTTTCTTCCCCGGGCTTGCCACGGTCGCTGGTCGCATAATATCCGGTTGCACCTGCCTCTGCCTGAGCCTCAACGAGCGCAAACCGCGACTGATTTCCACCGGTTAAATCTTCATACAATTCATTCAGATCACGCGTGGACATGAAGGAAAAGGGAAACTGATCGAAGTCGAAATCCGGATCGTCACCCGCTGATCTCAACCAGGGGTTTTTTTCGACATGATCATCGTGCCGGGTCCACGTAATATCGAAACCCATGACTGTTGGATGAAGGATGGGAAAGCCGGCGCCTATCCGGGATACGGACAGGCCGGCCTCATTGAGACGATGCCCGACCTTGCGGATCAGTTCCATCGGGTTGAATCCGGCCGGACCTGCCTGGCCGATGAAAGTGAACAAGTCGACCTGTTGCTCAGGTGTCAAACCAATTGCCTTCGAATGAAATGATGATAAAGCACTATCTGGTTCAAAACAAAGAAGAAGCAAGTGGTTTTTTCATTTTTACCCTGGCTGCATCAGGACTTCACACCAGGGCGCTGTCGGTATTTTGTGAGGGCGGGACGCGGCGTGATCAAAGGCTCTTAACAACCGCATCGCGCGTAAGCTGCAACTGTTCTACCGGTGTGCCGGCTTTCACCATTACCCGCATACCCATATAAGCCGACAAGACCAGTTCGGCGGCTGATTGGCACTGCTTTTCACCCACTTCATCTTTCAATGCAGATGTAAGATCGGTGCGCATCCTGCCCATGGCTTCAAGCACGATCTTTTCCACACTCTCATCGTAGGGCGCCAGATCCACCGCAGCGTTGCATAAAAAACAGCCCCGGCGATCGCCGCGTTCCGAGACGGCCGCAATGACCAGGTCCAGCAATTGCCCGACACGCTGTTTACCGGTCCGGGGGTTTGAAACGTCGGAAAAGAGGTGGGATACACCGCCGACTTCGCGTTCGATATAGGCATTTAGTGCGTGCCGATAAAGCGCTTCCTTGTTCCCATAGGCCGCATAGAGGCTGCCTTTCCCCAGACCCGTTGCGCTCATGAGGTCGGAATACGACGTGCCTTCGAACCCGTCGCGCCAAAAAATATCCTCAACGGCTTTCATCGCCGCTTTCTCATCGAATTCTCTCGGTCTCGCCATTTCTGAATTCCTCACGCTAACGTGATCAGATTATTCTTGACTGATCAGTCCATATCTAGCATCTATGTACCAATTCTTGACGGGTCGGTCAAGAATAACACAGCAGACCGGACGTCTGAAACAGAAAATTGGAGATCGATATGTTCAGGAAGTTTATTCTCGCCGCAGCAATTGTCTTTGGATTTAGTGCCGTGCAGGCCGGAATCGCTGTTGGAGCAGCGCATGCGGGTGAGGCAAGCAAGGTTGTGAAAGCAGGAACGTTCGAGGGCCGTAGCGATCATGTCACCACCGGTGGTATCTCCATCGTCAAAACCGGCTCCGGATATGTTGCCGTGCTGGAAGGTGATTTCAGTCTCGATGGCGCACCGGCTCCAACACTCGGTTTTGGCAACGACACCAAGTTCGATGAAAAATCCGAGTTTACAAAACTGGAATCCAAAGAAGGCCTGCAGGCCTATGCTATTCCGGCAAATGTTGATCCAAACAAATTTAACGAATTTTATGTCTGGTGCGCAGACTTCAGCGTGCCATTGGGCGTCGCATCACTTAAATAAATCATACTCCCAAGCTGTAAGAAGCGGCGGTCCGGAATGGACCGCCGCTTCTTACATTGTTGCTGCGATGAGATCTAAACCAGTTCAATAAATTTACGCCCTTTGAACCGCCGTTTGGGATTACCCCGCTCCAGCTGAGCATGCAGTCCGTGCTCTGACTGTCGGCTCACCGTTTCAAGATAAATCTCGCGCAGGGCAAGCTGCGTCTCAAGACGACTGACGGCCATTTGCTTGTTGCGATGCTGAGATCGTTGATCTCGCACAACCACCGAAATATTCGTCGGAACATGCGTTGCCCTGACGGCGCTATCGGTGGTGTTCTGATGTTGACCGCCTGGTCCGCCAGCGCGGAAGGTTTCAAACCGGATGTCTGCCCGGTCGAAGGTCGGGACAGTTGAGGTGTTGTTCTGCAGATCCGCACTCAGTTTGACGATACCCGCGTACCAATTTCGCCGTTTATGCTGTGGCCGAACAGGGCTTTGGCAAATCCATTGAATAGTGCCGATCCAGCGTGCCGCAAAGATTTCTGCGGTTGCTCCGTGCACACAAACGACGGCAGAGGGTGGTCCATGTTTGTCGGTCTGGGCCGATGAAGTACAGTCCACGTCCAGTGCTTGTGCAGATGCCTCCTCATTGAGCCGTTTCAGGATCATACGGACAGCAATACGGCATTCAGCCGGTCCCGATCCGCTGGTAATCAGAAGGCGAACGCTCTCAGCCTGCGGTTTTTGATACTGACTCATCGTCTGCCCCCACCAATTCGCGTGTTTGCCTTCTTGAAGGTGACGATCGGTTCAAATGACGCAAGTGCGGTCGCAAGGTCGAAAGTCTCCAGGTCCCGCAGAACATGGGCGCTGTTTTTGTAGGCGTCCGGGGCCTCTTCGATCAGCAATTGCTTATCTTCACAGATGACATGTCCCCCATACGCTGTCCTCTGAAGACGTTTTCTGTCTGATTTATGAACTCCCGCTCGCCCATGCATGGATCGACGATCATATTTCCGGCCCGCGCCATGAGCCAGAGAGGCCAGGGCAGAAGCGTTGTCGCCCGATGGTTTCAACAAATAGCTCAACGTCGCACGTGAACCCGCCAGCGGCACCAGCGACCCGTCCGACTTTGCAGCGCCTTTGCGATGGAGGAAACTATTGCCAAATGCTTCCACGATATTATGGGGCACATCACAGATGAGCCGTACGTCTGTTTTCAATGCACGGGCTGCACGCCTGGCAATGACCATCCGGTTCAGACGTGCCCAGCGCAGGGCCATATCATGGCCGGCAAGATAGGCCTGCGCTGCTGCTGAATGGCGATCAATACCTTCCGAGGGTTGATCCTGGAACTCTGTAAAGACGGTTGTTCCCACACTGCGCGATCCTGAATGAACCAGCAGGTAGGTTGTCTCGTGGGTGAGGCCGGCGGCTGCAGCCTGATCCGGTTCCAGAATGTCGGCAATACGCTGAACTTCGCAGAAATGATTACCGCCACCGATCGTTCCCACAGAGTTCGGGGACGCCTCAATGGGTAGGCCTGCGTCCTCCAACTGCTCTGCCGCGTTATCCAGCCACGGACCTTCCAGAACAAGAAGCCGTCGCGCAACCTTTTCGGCCTTGATTTTGCGTGGCGCGAGATCAAGGGCGAACAGCGCCATGCCGCAGCCGATATCGTTTCCGATCAGCTGAGGATGAATGTTATTAGACAAAATGGCCGCACCGACAGGGCCATACTTGCCCGGATGAAGATCCGGAAAGGCGGCAATGGACTGTACGGCCGGATGGCCGGCCATTTGCGTCAACTGGTCCTCTGCAGACCCTTCGATCCAGGCAGAAGATGAATAGAATTTGTGGATGTCAGCAGCTTTGCCTGGCTGCATTACTCCACCAGAACGGGAAATGCCCATAAGGGGATTCCTATCAAAAGAGCGTGAAATTGTCCCGATAGCCGGGACTGAAAATCAAAACGGCCGTCTGCACGGCTCGAAATCGATCGATGCCAATGGCACAATCAGCTCTTTTGGAGAATTCTTTCAGATCAAATTGATCGCAATAACGCGATCTCCTCAGAGAGCCTGACGGGGCAGGGGCATCTGGATTGTATTTTTCATTGTTGCTCCCTTCTCTGGTCGGAGTTTGACTTTGCACTTGCCATGGGTTGGCAGGTGAATTGCCTATGTGTGGTCTGGCGCTCAAAAAGACAAGGGAATTCTGGACTTTGTGTTTCGATGGTCAAGATGGTTGTATTCCGGCAACAGGACGGTCGTCTAATTTGAGAGGGGATCGAGTGATTGCCGCAGCGGTTGTTCACGAAACGCCTGATTGAGAAAATCGATAAAGGCGCGGACTTTGGGTGTTAAGTTGCGGTTGGCATTGTAAACCGCGTAAATGGCCAGATTGGACTCGCTGTAGGCGGAAAGAAGAGGGACAAGTCGGCCATTGCGGATGTCCTCGCCGACTATAAAGGCCGGGCAAAAAGCAATCCCGCATCCGCCCAGGGCAATGTCGCGGGCAGAGCGCGCGCTGTTGACGGCGATGCCGCCGGACACTGCCACGGTGATCCGACGGTCTCCCTTTTGAAAGGACCAATTGGCACCGGACCGGTAATTGGTATCGACAATGCACTGATGGTGTTTCAGATCCGCGGGGCTTTCAGGCCGGCCGTTCAGGGCAAGATAGTCCGGCGCGGCGCAGACCAGGATCGGTGCCGGAGCCAGTTTCCGGGCAACCAGTGAGGAGTCCTCAAGAACGCCGATACGGATGGCGACGTCAAAGCCTTCGTCGATCAGGTCGACATAGCGATCATTCAGTCGCAGATCGATGGTGACATCGGGATATTTTTCCCGAAACCGGCCGATCAGCGGCACGATGTACGCTTCTCCGAATGTCGTTGGAACAGAGACGTGAAGGCGTCCTTTGGGACTGGATATCTGGTTCTGCACAGAGGTTTCCAATTCCTCCAGGTCGTCAAGCAACTGGACGCAACCGGTGTGATACATCGTGCCTGCCTCTGTCAGGCTGAGGCTCCGCGTTGTGCGGTTCAGCAGGCGCGTTCCCAGATGCGTTTCCAGCTCGGCGACATATTTGCTGACCAACTTTTTCGATATGTTCAACCGGTCAGCTGCGTTGGTGAACGAGCCGGTTGCAACGACTTGCGAGAAAGCCCGCATTCCATCGATCAGATCCATTATTGTCTCCGCAATGGCGACAGTGTTTCCATAATTCGCCTGTTTATCTATGAAATATAGATAGTACCCTGTCATGAAAGTTCCAGACCGTGTGTTATTGGCAGATCCATTCTCAGGTAACTGTCTGAGAAACTATTGGAGGCAGAAAATCATGTTGAAGGACGGACGCTGGGATGCGGATTGGCATCCCGTTCAAGATAAGGACGAAGATGGGCGCTTTGTCCGTCAGACCTCGAGTTTCCGGAACTGGGTCACCGCCGATGGTGAACCGGGGCCTGAGGGGCAGAAAGCTGAAACGGCGGAAACAGGACGCTATCACCTCTATGTCGCGGCGATCTGTCCCTGGGCCAGTCGTGCACTTATCCTGCGCAAGCTCAAAGGGCTGGAAGAGGCGATTTCCGTATCCGTTGTCAAACCGGTTCTCACCGAACAGGGCTGGCAGTTTGGCGACTATCCGGGCAGCACCGGGGCCGACACGCATCTGGGCGCTGAATACATGCACCAGATCTATACCCATGCCGATCCGAAATTCACTGGCCGGGCGACGGTCCCTGTTCTCTGGGACAAAAAGAACCGCACCATCGTCAACAATGAATCTGCTGATATCCTGCGCATTCTCAACCAGGAATTCGATGCATATGGCGATCCATCGATAAACGTCCGGCCTGAAGCCCACCTCGATGACATCAACACCCTGAATGAAGTTCTCTACGAGACGCTCAATAACGGTGTGTACAAGGCTGGTTTTGCCTCAAGCCAGGTCGCTCATGAGGAGGCGGTGACGGGCCTGTTCGCGACTTTGGACAGTTTGGAAGATCAGCTCTCCGACGGGCGCGACTATTTGTTTGGTGAGGTTCTCACGGAGACGGATATCCGGCTCTTTGTCACTCTCATCCGATTTGATGCTGCGTATGTCAATATTTTCAAATGCAACCTCCGACGCATCGCCGATTATCCCTATCTGAGTGCCTATCTGAAGCGTCTTTTTGCCATTCCTGCCTTTAGTGAGACGACGCGGATTGATCACATCAAGGCCGGGTACTTTTCGATCAAGGCACTCAATCCAACCGGCATCGTCCCAGTGGGACCGGATTTGTCTGAGCTGGTCGGGGTGTGATGATGGCGGATGACATGCTCCCCAGCCTTTTCGTTCCCCATGGCGCGCCGGATCTTCCGCTGTCAGGCCATCCCGCCGCTGAGTTTTTGAAAGGCCTCTCAGGTCATTTCAAAAAACCGGACGGCATCGTGATTGTTTCTGCCCATTGGTGTACCCGGGGCACAAGACTTACAGCTGCTTCAACGCTGGAAACCATCCACGACTTCGGTGGTTTCCCGGCCGAATTGTATGAATTGCAGTATCCGGCACGCAGTTCACCCGAATTGGTTGGCATGGTTTCTCAGGCGTTGGAAAGCAGTGGCATGGCCATCGAACACGACCCGGTTCGCGGTCTGGACCATGGCGCCTGGGTGCCGTTACTACTGGCGTTCCCGGAAGCGGAAATTCCATTGGTACAATTGTCGCTTGATATGCGGCGATCGCCAGCGGAACAGGTCGCCTTGGGAGAGATACTCGAACCGCTACGTCGTCGGAATATTTTGATCATTGGCTCCGGAGGCAGCACGCATAACTTGCGTGCCATCGCTCCTGAGGGAAGCGCTGTTCCCGACTGGGCCAATGCCTTTGACGACTGGATTAATGAGACGCTGCAAAAGCGTGACTATGACGCGTTAGCAGCCTTTGAGACCGATGCACCCAATGCAGCAATGGCCCACCCGACAGCAGAACACCTGTTGCCGTTGTTGGTCGCGGCCGGTGCCGGGCGGGAAAGCGGGACCGTTGAACGCCTGCACCACAGTTTCAGCTATGGGTCGATCGGGATGTCGGCTTGGGCGTTTGGGAGCTGAGTTATTCAGCAAACACTTCCCACTTATCCAGCTCTTTCATTTTTTCTTCCTCCATGAACTCCATCAATTCATCGGAGACGAAGAAACCGGCAGTGAATCGACGGTCAATCCACATGCACTTTCCTTCAATTTCCGCTTTCCGGAAGACCAATTTCGGCTCCACGCCCAAACCGACCCCATGCTTAAAGTAAGCGTCGCCGGTTTGGATCAATACGGACTTGTTGGCGTCAATGGCATCGGTACGATGACAGACATTCAAAAACCAATAATCTCTATCGGACAGTTCATTTGATTTCATGCGGAGTTCGACCGGAAAGAACTGGTGAACACTAGGTTCCATTTCTTCCACTTTATCTATAAATGCTCGGGTCACTAAATTTCGAAAATCGGCGGGAACAAAATCATATAACTTTTTATGGCTAGATATTACTTGCGCGGTTTTTGGTACACTTTCTGGGTCAACCCGAAGCCCATAAGGTTTCGAACCGAATAAAATTTCATCACGATGTTGAATCATCTGCTTATGCAGGTCCGACATGGCTTTATTTTCCGCAGCGATTCTTGGCGAGTATTTAGCCTTAAATGACACATCTACATGAAACGGCATGGAAATCCTTTTTTCGTCGCATTGTGCTGGTGATTTATAAACTCGTCATTGTGCAAGAAATTCTTCGTCTAGCTGCTCCAATGTCAGTTTCATAACCGGCACACCTGGCACGTGTCCCTGATCGGCATAGCGGACCCGAATGCGACATTGGCCCGCCTAACTGGAGTGCAACTGTTACCGTTATCGGTCGCTGCTGGGGCCGGGCAGGAAGGCGGGACCGTTGAACGCCTTGATCGCAGCTTCAGTTATGGGCCGATAGGGATGTCAGCATGGGCGTTTGGGAAGTGAGTTATTCAGCGAAAACTTTCCACTTTTCCAGATCTTTCAGTTTTTCGCTCTCAATGAACTGCATGAGTTCATCAGAGAAAAACTCGCCCATTGAATAATGCTGATCGATCCACATGCACATGCTGTCTATTCTAGCTTTGTTAAATACCAACTTCGGAGTAGCGCCTGGTCCAATTCCGTGCGTGAAATAGGTGTCACCAGTATTACTAAGAACTGAATTGTCTGGATCAATGGCATTAGTGCGATTGCAAATATTGAGTATCCAGTAGTCTCGTTCAGCCAATTCGCCAGATTTCATCCTCACCTCGATAGGCAGGAACTGATGAACACCAGGTTCTAGTTCTTCGACCTTTTCGATAAATGGCCGAGTAACGAGAAGACGATAATTTGCCGGCACAATATCAAACAGCTTCTTGTGTGCAGACAGCACCTGAGCTGTCTTAGGAGCAGCGTCGGGATCAACGGAAAGACCAGCCTGTTTGTAACCCATGATGAGCATCCCATCATGTTCGATCACTTGTTTATTGAGCAAGGCAAGTGCTTCTGGATCACATGCGACCCTGGGTGAGTATCTTGGTACAGAAGATGAGTGAACACAAAATGGCATTTTGTTTCCTTGTGTACTTACTTCAGATGACCCTCTAGTTCTCCTAAAAGGAACCATTATCTGACAGCAACCGTTCCGTCATTTTGACGCTTCAACGTTAGTTTCATTACAGGCACACCAGGTGCATGTCCCTGATCAGCATGTCGGATCCGAATGCGGTCTAGAGCCAGAAATGAAATAAAAGAACTGCTCATCCAAAAAGATCCAAAAACTATTAAGTCGATCAGAAATTTGATGTTGGGCAGACGTTATCCAGTTCGGTTGAATAATTTGTTGATGCACTACCTATAATTTTATTTGTTCTTCAGAGTCTTGCGTCGAGCTGTGTTTCGACCGCGTGGGTAGCGCGGGTCATCCTGCGTTTCATCATGTGCAAATTTAAGCGTGCAATTTCGGAAATAACGTGATAGAAAATAGAACAAAGAGAGAACAAATGATGTTGCTGTGCGGATGAGTGATGAGATTTTGACAATGATCAGGCCGCGAAAATCCAAGAGTGACAGATGTTTATGCCTTATGGAGAGACAGAACGAACCGAGGGCGGTGCAGGGCATATTTTGCTGAATCAGATGCTTGTCAAAACAACGGAAGATAATCGTGGAATTTATTTTGAGGATAAATGGAAAATTTATCAGAGGATGCGGCAAGAATTGCTGCCACGTATTTTTCGATGGGGCGGGTGCCGATGCTTGTGCCCCGCATATCAGCAAAATTCAATGAGGCGAATAAAAATGCGCTCACAGAACTTGTTGAAAGAGGCTATTTGCGAAGGCAGAAATTTAATGAAGCCGATCTTTACATACAGATTCAGGACATGTCGGGATTCAGAAAGCTCATTTTACCGCTCAAAGATTAGCAGGGCAGGTGCGATGTACCGAGAGCCGGTGACGACCCGGTCGATCTGTAGTGACATGGGAGCACTATTGAATAACAACGCTGCAAACCGGGCGGCTGCCTCAGGGAATAATCGCCAGAACCGGGCTTGCAGACTTGATCGTCGTCTCAACCGTGTCGCCATTGGCGATGCGGAGCGTCGCTTCAAGCGTTTTGCGGATCTGAACGACATGGGCCAGAATGGTTTTGTTGGCCCCGGTCGTGACAACGCAGAGCGAACCGGCCGATTCCTGAGTGGGGGTCGAAGGGCTGTAAAGGATGACCGTGTCATCCCACAGAGACATAACGCCCTTGCTGGCTCTGACGGTCGCAGCTACAAATTCCTTGCCGCCGCCAAGCCCGGCGACGTTTTTTGCAAGGTTGGGCGGCAACAGCGTTTGCTGCTTGAGCTTGGAGAGCGTGCCGTTTTCATCGATCGTGGCGACGATTTTGACAGACTGTTCGCTGAGCTGCGACATGGAAACGCCGGCATGAGCAAGAACTTCTTCGACGCTGGAACTGATGAAAGCCGCGATATCGCTGGCTTCACTCATTTTCATGGCGCGTTTGCCAGCCAGCATGCGAGACATCGATGAGGCATCGACACCCAGATGGCGCGCCATGGCGCGCAGGGACTTACCGTTCCGGCTCAGTCTGTCAACGAACCAGGCCTTGTCGATCTCGAATTTCGGGCGCTCTGCCATTTTGCCTCACTGCAGCTGTTTGCTCATGAATTCCAAACGTTTAGAAAATAGCAACAGAATTTAATTATCGCCACAAATTTATTAAAATAAATTTATTCACATCAATGTGGATATTAATATTGCTGTCGTTCATAAAAACACATTTATTCCAACTTATTGTAATAAAAGCAATATTTATGATTTTATCACATTATTTAATGAGATTTTAATGACACTGTTGTATATTGTTGACTTATAGTCTCTGGTTGCAACGTTCCGTTTCTTGCGTTTATTCTGAATAATCAAATGATTCTTTCGCCCCATTATATGCTGGAATTCTGGCCTTGAAAGTGACCGAAATCGAGTTACGTTCGTCGTATTCTGAGCACGTACATTTAGTTGGAAGGACCAGGTTACTCGGTCTGTGGCGCATCTGAAACAGTTGGGAACAGTCATGATACGTGTTGTCTACCGGTGGAAAGTCGACAAGGAAAATCGTGAGGCGTTCAGGGAGGTCTGGGAGGGTGTTACCACCAGAATCCGGCGTGAGACAGAAGGTGCCCGGGGCAGTGTTTTTCTGGAAAGTTGTCAGGATGCTGAAGAAGTAATAACCATTGCTCATTGGGATAAATATGAACAATGGCAAGCTTTTATCGACAATGCCCCCGCCGAGCAGATGCGCAAGATGCATGAACTGGCAAATCTGGTTTCCAAACAGGCTTTTCGGCAAACAGGTGATCACACGATTTGAAGTCCAAACTCCCTAGCTCGCGGGTAATTCCATGCGATCTTCCAGTGCATCGTGGGCTCGTTCACGGCCATAGCAGATCAAAACGTCGCCTGGCGATAGCTTGATCTGGTCGGAGAACTGGTGAAACTCCCGTTCTTTACCGCTGCGAACCGCCAACATTCTCAGCGGAAATTCTTCGCTGGCCAACGTCTGGGCGGATTGCTCCGACTGGCCATGGAAAACATGCTCCGCGATGCTGTAACCGTCATCAAGCTGCAAAATACGTTGATAACGCCTTTTGCCAAGGTCGGTAAATCGCATCAGCAGACGCCCGACAATGTCGCACATGAAGCGGTCCAGCGGCTTGAACCAAGTCATGATTACAACGACGCCAATCGCCGCAACGATTGTCAAAACCTGTGTGACAATTTCGCGGGTATCTTCATGCACATCAACCATCGCAACGATAAAAGTTGCTGACACTGAGACGAGTCCCAGATTTCCCAAAATCATCAGGAAAACCAATATGCGCCGCCGGATTGGATAATTGACAATCATCTCCGATTCATGGGTCGTGAACCCGGTTCCCGTCAGCGCGGAAAGGCACTGAAAACGGGCGATGTTTTCCGGTAGACCGGTCAGTCTCATTGCAACACTGGCGATCCGTACGACGCTGACAGAGAGGGCCAGAAGGATCGCAATTGTTAGAGCCGCCGCCATTGGTCAGCTGTTCCTCAGTTTCAAGAGGCCTATGGCAAAGGCGCCCTCCAGAAAAGCGGATAGGGCCGTCGATGTGTCTTCCAGTGTCAATATTTCTTCAGCCGTTGCGATTGCGCCAACAAATCCTTCTGTATGCCAATGACCTGGCCTGGGGGCTGCTGGCAGACTGACAGGGTCCAGATGCGGCCATGGATTGACGTAGAAATAGGGCAGTCCATAGCTCTCATCGCCCGGGGACATGCCGACACCGATGCCGCGCGCGGTTTCTGCGTCGCCGCTTTCAAGGCTGACATAAGTGGCGATATCGAAATGGTGCGGCCAACATCGAACCGCGCTCGGACCGGGTTCAAGTCCCAGCTTATTTCTTTCCTCTGTGAACCGCGTAAGGGCACCATTGGCCAGATCAAACCAGGCGCTTAAGGCGGCTAGCTGACCGCTTTGCGACTGCGTCTGGTAGCGATCAATGGCAGAGACATCCTGTGGCAGGCTGTAGGGCAGGGCAATTGGAGCGGATACCTGCAGTCCAGCCTCTGCGAGCTTTCCGTCTAACCAGTTTTGGGCTTCTTGTTGAGAAACACCATCCAGATCCAGAAATGTTGTCGTTGCCGGACCACCAGTAAAACCCAATCGAAAAGGGAACAGGCCGAGCGTGACAAAACACGCGCCTTCCTTGCCCGGTAGCGGTTGTGAGAGGAAGTGCCGGCCGGCGCGATCCCAGCCCAGGTTGGAATGACTGTCATCGGGCTGAGCGGGTAAATTTGCGCGCGCAGCACGGGTCAAAAACTGTGCTGCAGAATGAGCAAGTGCGCGGGCAGTATCAAGTGTGTCGGGCTTGTGGGTTTGCAAATCGTGCGTATCTGTCATCGCTAGTCTCCCCTTCGGAGCACAACATCTTTTTCATGGTCCTTGCCGATGCCACGATCAATTCCGTTGGTTAAAGGTGGCATCGGTGCTTTGTTCAGACCAGTTCGGCATCCGTCATGATTTCAACGAGCGCCGGACCATCATGCGCAAGCGCTTCCCTGATAGCCTGTTCCAACTCGCTGGCTTCTGTCACTCGAACACCGTGTCCTCCGCACAGTCTGGCGAAAGCTGCGAAGGAAGGATTGTGCAGATCTGTCTCCCAGACGGGCCATTCACCTCCGCGTTGCTCTTTGGAGATTTTTCCGAGTTGGGCGTTGTTCAGCAGGATATGGGTGATGTCCATTTTGTATTTGACCGCCGTGGTGAAATCCATCGGGTACTGGCCAAAGCCACCGTCGCCTGAAATCGAAATCACCTTGCGCCCGGCATAGGCTTCAAAGTCCTGAGTTGCCGACCAGGCGCCCATCGCAGCGGGGAAGCCGAAGCCGATGGACCCAAGATATCCCGACATTAGAACCCGCTGCCCCTTGGTTTCAAAATAACGGCCGAAGGAATAGGTGTTATTGCCCACGTCAACTGCAATCACGGCATCTTCCGGACAAAGCGCGGTTAATGTCTTGAACACGGCAGCCGAGTGCACACCTTCGCCGCGGTTTTCAGAAAGCCGGGTTTCTTTCTCGGTGCGCCAGATGGCCCACCGCTCGGCCAGCTCCGCAATTTGATCATCCTGCGCGCGCGGTGCAACAATTTGCGGGCTGATCGTGGCACAGAAGGCACCGATTTCGCCCCAAACAGGAAGGGCAACTGGATGAAATTTGCCGAGCTGCATGCGTTCAAAGTCAACCTGTATGATCGGCTTTGATCGCTCGATACCCGTATGATTGGCAAACGAAGACCCAAGCGAAATGATCAGATCCGCTTCGTTCATGAACCAGCTGGCAATCGGAGTTCCAGACCGGCCAAGCACGCCGGCGGCATTCGGGTGGGTATCCGGAATGAGCCCCTTGCCCTTGAAGGTTGTCAGGATTGGCGCACCGATTTTTTCACCCAACGCAACTACCGCCTCCCGCGCATCGATAGCGCCATATCCCATCACGATAATTGGCCGTTTGGCGCCATTGATCATTTCGGCTGCCTGATCAACATCATCTTTTGAGGGTACCACCACTGAACCGCCGATACGCCCCGCCGGTCCACCGGCTTCCGCATCGCTTTCAACTGTCTGCACATCATCAGGGAATATCAGATGGGCAACATCGCGCTCGATGAGGGCGTTCTTGCAGGCCAGCGTCATCAACTCGGCGTGATTAGAGGTCGTCAGGACGGGTTGCGAAAAGCGGGAAACCGGCTCAAAGGCAGATTGCAGATCGATATCCTGAAAAGCGCCAGGTCCGAATACCTGGGTCTGAACCTGACCGGTCAGTGCCAGAATCGGTGCACGGTCCACTTTCGCATCCCATAAACCGGTCAGCAGGTTTGTCGCTCCGGGTCCGGCAATGGTCAGGCAGGCGGCCGGTTTTCCAGTCAACTTGCCATAGGCGGAAGCGGCAAACGCTGCGGCACCCTCGTGGCGAACCCCAATGTAACTCAGATTGCCATCCTGGCTCTGGATGCGGATTGAATCGGCAAGGCCGAGATTGGAGTGGCCCACCATGCCAAAGACGCGTTTGACACCCCAGTTGACCATGGTTTCAGCCATGACATCGGTGGTCGTGCGGGCCCGGGGTGGTTCTGCTTCCAGACCGACAAATATTTCACCGTCTCTGATATCGAGAGGGTACAGGTGTTGGCCGGAATCCTCGTGTCCTCCGGGAGGGGCACCGGTAAGGGGATGGAAATCCCACCCATGCCATGGGCAGCGGATCCAGCATTGACCCTCAACGCCTTCTTCGATTGAGCCTTCGCCAAGCGGGCCGCCCTGATGGGGGCATCGGTTGTCCATGGCAGCCCATTTGCCATTGAAATGGGACAAGCACATAGAGACCGTTCGGGCGGTTACCGTTTTGACGCGTCCTTCGGGCAGGTCGTCCACATGGCCGACACTGATCCAGTCAAGATTCTGTTCGTTCATTCATGCCTCCTCAAACTTTTTTTCGTCGTTTTGGCTGTTCCGGAGTGCGGAGCGTTAAGACACACCGCCATAGGCAACGCCGGAAAGCTCAGCGATTTCTTTTTTCCAGGTTGTCAAATCATCGAGGGCAAATTTCGACAGGTGATCGTGACCGCACGCGCGCGCCATGACCTGCATGAGTTCCACTGAGGCTTCAAAGAAATTGGTTAGCTGTCGGGCTGATTTTTCTACCACAAGGCGATTGACCAGATGAGGTTTTTGGGTCGCGATTCCGACCGGGCAATTGTTGGTGTGGCAGGCACGCATTGCAATGCAGCCGATGGCCTGCATCGCTGAGTTGGAAACCGCAACCGCATCAGCGCCCAATGCCAGGGCCTTGATGAAATCTCCCGGTTTTCTCAGTCCGCCCGTGATGACAAGCGTGACATCGCTTCGGCCGGATCGATCAAGATGACGGCGGGCGCGTGCAAGGGCAGGAATTGTCGGGACAGAGATGTTATCGCGGAAAATGATTGGTGCCGCGCCGGTGCCACCGCCACGACCGTCAAGGATGATGTAATCGACACCCACTTCAAGTGCGGCATCGATATCCTTTTCAACGTGCTGCGCGGACAGTTTGTAACCGATGGGAATGCCGCCCGTCCGATCACGCACTTCATCAGCGAAGTCCCGGATTTGCGTCACTTCCGTCCATTCTGGGAAACGGGAAGGAGAGATGGCCGACTCGCCTTCGTTCAGTCCCCGAACTTCGGCGATCTTACCCTTCACCTTGGAGCCTGGTAAATGGCCGCCTGTACCAGTCTTGGCACCTTGTCCACCTTTGAAATGAAAGGCTTGGACCTTGGCGAGTTTATCCCAATCAAATCCGAAACGGGCCGAGGCGAGTTCATAGAAATAACGGGAGTTTTCAGACTGCTCTTCGGGCAGCATGCCGCCTTCGCCGGAACAAATGCCCGTGCCGGCGAGTTCAGCGCCACGCGCCAGGGCCATTTTTGCGGGCTCGGAAAGTGCCCCGAAACTCATGTCTGAAACAAAAAGCGGTATTTTAAGTTTGAGCGGCTTTTGCGCGTTCGGCCCGATAATGACCTCCGTCCCGACTTCATGGTCGTCCAGCAGAGGAGGGCGATGGAGTTGAGCCGTCAGGATCTGGACATCATCCCAGTCCGGTAGCTGCGTTCTGGGCACGCCCATGGCATCGACTTGCCCGTGATGGCCAGTCTTTGAAAGACCATTGCGAGCGTAATTCTGGATCAGTCCGTTATAGGGTTCTTCTTCCGTGCCATGGCTGGTATCAGCGTAGAGCCCCATATAGGCGTCACGATTAAACGGCTGCGGATTGTCCTGCGCCCACGCTTTGATCTCGTCTTCGTCAACCAGGACCTGACCATCTTCCACCCAACTTTGAAATTTAGGCAGCACCTCCGCATTGTTGTATTCGGACACGCCAGAATCCAGCCTGTAATCCCAATAGTGCACACCGCAGATCAGATTATTGCCACGGACAAACCCATCGGACATCAGTGCGCCGCGATGAAGGCAACGGCCATAGAAAACGGAGACCTCTTCGTCGAAGCGAACCACCACCAGGTCGACTTCATCTACCAGCGCGTATTGCGGTTTTTTGTTCTTGAGCTCCGCATAATTTGCGACAGATACTTTGTTCATTTTATTCCCCATTTTCTTCAGTATTTTAACGTCCAGCGTGCATGTTTAGTGGCTCACGCCAGAGAACATTACATCAGCGGTTTGGCCGTATGCTCGATTGGTTGCGATTCCGGACAATCACCCATCTCCCCCACGCGGCGAGCGTACCATGTTGCTCCGGGCAGAGCGCTAAGTCCATGCAGAAGGGCACTGATCCAGACCGCGTTGATGGCTAAGGCCAGGATGGGTTCCGCCAGTTCATGATCGATTTGCGGTACAACCAGCAGGGCAAACAGAGCAGTCGCCAGACCGCGTGGTCCAAACCAGCCGAAAAACAGACGGGAGACTGGTGCTGCGTCTGTCCCCATCAGCGAGAGCCATATTGCCAGTGGTCGGACCACAAACAGGCTTCCGAATATGATTGCCAGCATTTGCCACGACAGCGCGTGCAGTGCTTCGGGAAGCAGCGCCAGCCCCAGCAGGAAAAAAGCGCCCCAGGTCAGCAGCTGCCCTTCGCTTTCAGTGAATTCATAGACGAATTTGCACTGCCCTTTGATGATATTGCCGAAACAAAGGCCGGCAACAAAGGCAGAAATAAAACCATTGCCGCCAATAGCATTAGCCAACAGATAGGCCATTGCGGCCATCGCAATGGCGCCGACGCCCTCATATGTGTCTGATGTCAGGTCATGGGCCTTGGCGAACAACAGAATTTTGCCACCCAGCAACCCCACAAGAATTCCCGCAAGTGGCCCCAGCACCAGCTGCAAGGCACCGAAAACCAACCAGTTGGTCGTTCCCTCATCCATCACTTCAGCGCTTAAGCTGGCAAACAGCAGAATGATCGGAAGAGCGAGACCGTCATTGAGACCGCTTTCGACAGTAAGGGCGCGGCGCACGCGAGCAGGTACCGCCTTGTTGGTAACGACGGCCTGGCCCAGCGCTGCATCGGTCGGTGCCAGAATTGCAGCCACTAACGCGACTGCGACGATCGGCCAACCGGGCAGGAATGGAAAGGCCGC
Organism: Stappiaceae bacterium; assembly: GCA_039976075.1. Taxonomy (GTDB): domain Bacteria; phylum Pseudomonadota; class Alphaproteobacteria; order Rhizobiales; family Stappiaceae; genus JBDWFY01. Next base: position 318,907 of record JBDWFY010000004.1, on the reverse strand, counting down.
GAGAGTTCCCAAAATGATTGAAAGGGGTAACCCGAGAAAGAGCATGCGTGCCGGCCAGGTATGTTGTCGGCGTAAAGACGCCAGGTCGATCTGAGCGGCGTCAAGAAACAGCAGAATGATCAGAGCGACTTCCGCCGTCAGATGCAGTATCTCTTCGGACTTCCCATGCGGCCAGAGTCCGGTGAGCGACAGCAAGTAACCAAAGCCCAAAAAAAGCATCGGGGCGGTAAAAATCGTGAGGGACACGCGCTTGGCGATCATGGCAAAGCCGACCGTGAAGAGTGCCAGCAGCAGCAGGCCAGTTGTCATGAAGTCTCCCCGTCCAAGAGCAAAGGTTTGCGGATCTCCCTTTGTCAGATGATCGGAACCTTACTATGGTTACACCCAGCCCAAACTCATTTTTCCGTTTTTCGCTCAAAGTGAGTGGTGACGGCAAAGTGACATCCATGTGAGCGCGTGATTTGTTGGACCAACAGACTATCAGTGTGGATCTGTTAAGCGATGAAGATGCGCTAGACTTGCTACGTCATGGCGACCGCAGTCAGATGGCGCGCTTTGTCAGGCATCACGGGGTGTGGATGCTGGCCGTTTCTTCCAGAATTCTGGGAAAAAGGGACGTTGCGGAGGATGCCGTTCAGAATGCCTTCGTCAATATTTTCAAAAATTTTGAGAGTTTCAAGGGCGATTCATTACTGAAAACGTGGATGCATCGCATTCAAATCAACGAGGCTTTAATGTTGTTGAGAAAGCATAAGCGTCTGAAGGAAGAGCCGATTGACGATCTCTTGCCGGAATTTGATACAGGAGACTGTCGTGTAGCAGATGAATGGACGGTCAGTCCGTCGCCGGAGTCGGTTTTGCAAGTCGTCCAGTTTCGCGAAACAGTCAGTGGAATGATCGATCAGTTGCCCGAAAACTACCGCGTCGTTCTTTTGCTAAGAGACATCGAAGAGCTCTCAACGGCAGAGGTGTCTCAAATGCTCGAGATAAGCGAAACCAATGTAAAAGTGAGATTACATCGGGCACGGGCAGCCCTGAAGAAACTGCTGGAACCATTGATGGGAGAGCAGACGCTATGAAACACGGGCAACCCTCAATAAGACGCCGTCTGCACGGCATCATGTTCAAGTTGCCGATGATGATATCCTGTCGGGAATTCGAGGATTTTATCGTTGATTATCTGGATGGTGAGTTGCCGTCGTCGCAAATGCGCATTTTCAACCTTCATTTAAAGGTCTGCCGAGAGTGTCGCGACTATCTCAAATCCTATGTGGCTGCCCGCGATCTGGCGAAGCGTGCGCTTGATGAAGACGCCGCACAGTCATTGGTGGATGTCCCCGATGACCTGGTTTCAGCTATCCTTGATGCACGGGGCGAAGGCAGCCCGTCGTAAAGCGTTAGATTTTGGTCTCAATAAAGATCAAGCCCGCCCTGCTTTTCAACTTCGGCTGTCAGCTTTTCAAGTGTCGTATCCAGATGAGCCTGTTTGATGATGGCAGTTCCGATATCCGGAATGGCGCTGCTGTCGGTCCAGGCGTCTGGTTGCCACATATGAGAACGGATCATGCATTTTGGGCAATGCATGAAAGCACGTTCCACATAAAGCAGCACCGCAAGCCGAGGCGCCTTACCCTTGACAGCCATCGATTGGCAAAGCGCCTCATCCTGAACAATCCGCGCCTCGCCGTTTACGCGCAAAGTCTCACCTTTGCCCGGGATGAAAAAGATCAGGCCCATGCGGGGATCTTTCATCACGTTGTGAAAAGTGTCTGCCCTTCGGTTGCCGGGGCGGTCGGGGATCGCCAGCAAATTGTCGTCCAGAACCTGGACAAACCCCTCGGGATCGCCTTTGGGCGAGATATCAATGAAACCATCTGGATCTGCTGTCGCCATCAGGCAGAACGGCGACGCCGCAATAAAGTCGCGGCAGATTTCGTCCAGGTGGTGCACTTCCTTTTCTATCGTGTTGTCCATCGGCTTGCCGACAACCATCTCCAAGTCTTCCGAAGACTGAATCGGGTTGTTGAAGCGAGAAAAAAGCGTCTCTTTGGCGCTCATAAGCTGATGCTCCGGGATATTTGCGACGAAAAGATCTTTCCCAATCATATCAGGATTACCGCTTGTCTCTACAGGAATTTGTATGCGCTTCCACTAACGCCGCCCGAAAGGCAGATTGATTGCCGCGACGCCCAGTATCGCAGCCGCGAGCCCAAAACCGATGATCAAGGTGAATTGCTCTCCCAGGAATATCATACCCAACAGGACGCCGACACCGGCTCGCAAATAGGCCTGACTGGCAACACCCATTGACCCCAATGTGTTGATCAGCCGGAAATAAATTTGCAGCGCTATGCCGGTGCAAAATACAGCCAGAAACAGCGCGGCAAGTACCGACTGCGTCGAGGGCGTCAACGTCCACGGCCTATCGATAATCAGGCTCAGAGGGACAAGGCAGGCTGTGGCGCAAAGCATCGTGCCCGTAGCAACGGTTACCGGCTCCATCGCAGAGAACCTGCGTCCGTAAATTGCTGCACACGCATACAGGATCGCGCCTCCCAAGGCCGCGAGTTGGCCGGTGACTTGATGTCCCACGCCGTGCAGAACGTCGACGCCAACGATCATGACGACGCCAGACAAGCCCAGGCAGCCACCGATGAACTTCAGCCAACTGACCGTCTCGTGTCTTGTAACAAGCAGGGTGAAGAAAAACACGAATATCGGAGATGTGGAATTGAGAACGCTGGCCAGTCCGCTATCAATCTTTTGCTGACCCCATGCAAGCAGCGTCCAGGCGCCAGTGCTGGTAAAAAACGCCTGAACGAACAACAGACGCCATGTAGTGTGATCACGCGGCAACTTTTCATCGTGCCAAAGCATTATTACAAGCAATACCAGCGCTGCGATGGTTACTCTGACCGCTATCAGCGTGAGTGGCGGAATGTCCGTCACTGCAATTTTGATAAATAAATACGACGACCCCCAGAGCAGGGCAAGCAGGGCGAGAAGCGCGAATTCCATGGCATTGTTGTTGCTTGAATTCGAACTCATCGACGGTGCGCATCCCGGCTGTCATCAGGTGCCTCGATGCGGTCATTCAGGCCATAGTCCCGCATCACATGCGCAATGCGCAGGCGATAGTTGGCGAAAATCTCTGCTCGCCCGGCTGATTGGGCAGAACGGTGTGCCGGTAAATTCCGCCAGGCGGCAATAGCCGTTTCGTCACGAAAAAAGGAGAGGGACAGGATCTTCCCTTCATTCGTGAGACTTTGAAACCGTTCGACTGATATGAAACCATCGATCTGTTCCAGCAATGGGCGCAGATGGGCTGCTGTTTCCAAATAGTGGCTCTTCTGTCCGTCGCGCGGCTCAACCTCGAATATAACCGCGATCATGGCCGCACCAATGTTCCGTGCGGCGAAGAAGCGAGCTTTAAGAACGTGCGATCTTCACGGAGGATGAATTTTTCATTCTGGGCGAAGGCATAATTTTTCCGACCAAGGGGATCGGCGGCAAGACGTTCCCGGTACGTTTCGTAGGCGGCCAGGCTTTCAACCGAATAAACACCATAGGCAAGGGTACTCGAGCCCTCATGGGGTGAGAAATATCCGACCAGATCAGCGCCGCATCGCGGGATCGCTTCACCCCAGTTCCGGGCATAGTCGACAAACTGCTCTTTTTTCGTCGGGTCGATGTGATAGCGGATGAAACAGGTAAGCATTTTTGGATCTCCAAATTGATGAAATCTCTTTTGCCACATTGTCGAACGAAAATAGTTCGTTTATGATCGAACTATGAAAGAAGGCCCAGATATTGCCCTGCTCGGATCGTTGATAGGCGATCCTGCCCGGGCCAACATGCTGACCGCTTTGATGAGCGGTAAGGCACTCACCGCGACGGAACTCGCAACCGAAGCCGGTGTGACACTTCAGACCGCCAGCGCACATCTGAAAAAGCTGGAAAATGCAGAGATGCTGAAGCAGCGGAAACAGGGACGGCACCGCTATTTTTCCCTCGCGGACGATGATGTAGGCGGTGTCCTTGAAGCGCTTATGGGAATGGCTGCCAAACGCGGCCTGATGCGAACTCGAACCGGTCCGAAGGATCCAGCTCTTAGAAAGGCGCGCATCTGCTACAACCATCTTGCCGGAGATCTTGGTGTCCACATGTATGACAGCCTGAAGGGCAGTGGCTTTGTCGTTGAAAGCGGCGAGGAGGTGATTCTGACGGATCCGGGGCGTGACTTCGTCGGTAGCTTCGACATTGATGTTGATGTGCTTACAGGCACACGTCGTCCGCTCTGCAAAGCGTGTCTGGATTGGAGCGCGCGACGCACGCATCTGGCAGGCGCGCTTGGGTCAGCTTTTTTAAACAGGTTTTATGAGTTGGGCTGGGCAAAGCGACAGGCCGGGACCCGGATTGTTGCATTTTCACCGGCAGGCGAACAGAGTTTCGTCAGCCGATTTAGTGTATAGGCAGGTTTCTCACGCCTGATCGGACTGGTCGCATTCGGACTCCATTATCACGCAGGGGATCGACGTTTTCCGCGCCGTTTCGTAATTTGCGGACATGTTGGATTTTGAAACATGTGAAGCGGCGCGTTATCGACGTGATCCGGCTTTTGATGGGCTGTTTTTCACAGCGGTCAAAACCACCGGAGTTTATTGTCGCCCGGTCTGCCCGGTCAGACAGCCTCTGTCGAAAAACGTGCGTTATTTTCGGACAGCCCCCGCTGCTGAACAGTCGGGTTTTCGCCCTTGCTTACGGTGTCGCCCGGAGACAGCGCCATTCTGCCCTGCGTGGAACGGAACGCGCACAACCGTCGAACGAGCCTTGAAACTGATCGAACAGGGCGCGCTGGATGGCCGGCGTGTCGAAGATCTGGCTGAACGGCTTGGGATCGGTAGTCGTCAATTGTCACGGCTCTTTCGGAAGCATATCGGCGCCAGCCCGGTACAGGCAGCGGCAACATTCCGGATCCAGCGCGCCAAGCGCCTGCTTGATCAGACCGACTTGCCAATGATCCAAATTGCCGAACGCGCCGGGTTTGGCAGTCTGCGCCGTTTCAATGCGGCATTTCTGGGCCTTTACGGACATCCGCCTTCTCGACTCAGGCGAAAACCGCTAAAACGAGATTGTGGTCAATCAAGCGGTGAACAGCTCCATGCAGGCAACTGATCTGGCTTATACCTACTATGACAGTCCCATTGGCGCGATGCTGGTGGCCGGCGATGCCGACCATCTACATGTGCTCAGTTTTCCAACTGGCAGTCGAACGCAAAAACCGAAAGCTGGATGGCATCGCGATGATGGGCTTTTCCCGGAGACTTTCAGGCAGCTGGATGCCTATTTTGCCGGCGGGCTGACGCATTTCGATCTGCCACTACATTTCGGCGGAACGGACTTTCAGAATGCTGTCTGGAAGGCGTTGTGCGACATTCCTTTTGGCCAGACGACGACTTATGGGGCCATCGCCAACCGGATCGGCCGACCGGCTGCCAGTCGGGCTGTCGGCGCCGCCAACGGTGCCAATCCTCTCCCCGTAGTGGTGCCGTGTCACCGGGTGATCGGCGCCGACAAATCGCTGACCGGATTTGGCGGCGGTCTTGAAACCAAACGTTTCCTGCTCGACCTGGAAAGCGCCGAAGGATTTCAGCGGCGACTGATTTAAGGATTCTCACGTACACTTGCTTCAGGCGTAGTGCTTTCGTTTTGATGTTTTGCCGATGCCTGGATTGAAGGCGTTTGTCGGATCGATTTCCTGATAAAACTCCTTCAGGTCCGGTTTGGCTGCATAGAGATGGCCGACATTGTGTTCGGCGGGATATTCCGCGCCTCGCTTATCAAGCAGGGCCAGCATGTCAGCTTTGACCTTCTTGGCATTCTCACCCTTTTTCAGAATATAGTCTTGATGGAATACATGGCACATGAAGTGGCCGTAATAGAGCTTGGCGATCAGCTTGTTTTCGATCTCTTCGGGCAGTGTTTCCAGCCAGTCGCGATCGTTGCGCGGCAAGGCGATATCGAGCGCCAGAATATCTTCGACCTCGCTGGCATGCACGGCCTGGTATCGGACAGCTGCTCCGGCCGCTACGAAACGGTGCAGAAACGCCTTGTGTCCTTCCGCCTCTGAACACGTGAAGTACGCGCCTTCATTTTCGGCAAAATGCGCTTCCAGAAGCCGTTCTGCTTCAGCGATGCCGGGTCCTGACATTTTCAGGATCAGGTGGTGCTCATAACGCTGACGAAATGCGAGAACGCGTTTTGGCAGACGGTTGGGACAGAGTCTGCTGAATGCCTGCATCACCCGGTCGACCATATTTTCCGGAAGGAAGGGTAGGGCATCCAGCCACCCCTTGAGGCTGAAGATTGCGGGCAGGCGATCGGTACCCAGCAGTTCAATCATCAGGAATGTATCTTTTCCGTACTGCCGGGCGATGTCGAAAATATCCCGGTGCATATATTCCGCCGCTTCCGGCAGGTTTTCAAAATCTCTGAGCATGGTACGGCGCAGGTCCGTCAGGACGGCTGGCGTGTTGGTTCCGATGTAAAAAACCTGCTCTTCCCCCACATCCGGGAAGGTATCCAACCGAACCGCGAACACGGCCAGTTTTCCGGCACAACCGCTGGTCTCGTGCAGGCGCGTTTTGTCAGCGTTGAACCGGGCCGGTGTCTCGGCCTCGACATCGCGCACCCGGGTACTGTAATCGGCATCTGAAGCGGTACGTGTATCATAAACCACGTCTTCTTCGGTGAATGATCCCTTTTCGAGGCGGCTCAGGATTTCCTCCGGGCTGTTGCCAAGGTTGATGCCCAGATGATTGATCAGCTGAAGGTCGCCCGACTCTGACACCTGTGCGAACAGAGCCAGTTCGGTATAGGCCGGACCGCGCTTGACCAGAGCGCCGCCAGAATTGTTGCACACGCCGCCAATGACTGACGCACCGATGCAGGAAGAACCGATTTCCGAATGCGGTTTGCGACCCAGCGGTTTCAGACGTTTTTCAAGATCGTAGAGCGTTGACCCGGGAAATCCCACAATCTGATGTCCATCTTTGAGGAGACGGATCGTATCCATCCGTAGCGTATTGATGATGACGACTGTGCGGTCATAGTCGTTGCCCTTGGGCGTCGAGCCCTCGGTCAATCCGGTATTGGCGGCTTGCATGATGACAATCTTGTCTGCGTCAACGCACGCCTGTAACACGTGCCATTGTTCGAGCAGCGTTCCGGGAAAGACAACCGCCAGGGCATCCCCTTCACCCGAGCGAAAGCCCTTGCGGTAGCGGCGAGACTTCCTGGCGTCGCTCACCACATGACGAGTCCCGACAACCCCTGTCAGCCTCTGGATAAAACTTTCATCTGACATCCTGCTGTCCCTTTCAAACGGGGTTTAATAAGCGACCGCCGGTAGCCAGGTTGCCAGCCAGGGGAACATGAACATGATGACAAGTCCGGTGAGCTGCAGAAGCACAAAGGGAATGATCCCTTTGTAGATATCCGTCAGCCGAATTTCCGGAGGACAGACCCCCTTGAGATAGAACAGGGCAAAACCGACCGGCGGTGTCAGGAATGACGTCTGCAACGTGACGGCAACGAGGATAACAAACCAGAGCAGCGCAGGCTCATCGATGGCATCGAAGCCGGGAATGTCCAGGCCCAGACCATTGACGATCGGGCGCATCAGCGGCAACACGATGAGGGTGATCTCGATCCAGTCGAGCACAAAACCAAGCAGGAAAACGATCAGCAGGATGAATGGGATCGTGCCTGCCGGACCCAGCCCCATGGAAAGGATCATTTCCTCGATGAACTCGTCTCCACCCAGCTCACGCAGAACGTAGGAGAAGATCGTTGCTCCGAGAAATATCGCAAATATATAGGCGGTTGTGTTGAAGGTCGAGACCACCACATTCCAGAATTTGTCGAAGGTCAGCTTGCGATAGCCAAGCGCCAGCAGCATGGCGCCCAAGGCACCCACACCGGAAGCCTCTGTTGGTGTTGCCAAACCGGCAAAGATTGATCCAAGAACAGCCAGGATGAGACCAAGAGGCGGCAGAATTGCAATTGCCAGGTCGACAAAAGCGCGCCAGTCCGGGGCAGCTGCGTCCTCCGGCACAGGGGCTGCGTCGCGATTGAGGATGCCGGTGATGATGATGTAGCCGATGTACAGAGCGCCGATCAGTACTCCGGGGAATACAGCCGCCATGAACAGATCGCCAACCGAAAGGGCCATCTGATCGGCCATGATTACCAGCATGATTGATGGAGGTATCAAAATACCCAGCGTTCCGGAGGCTGCCACCACACCGGCGGCGAGCGGTTTGGAGTAATTTTGCTTCATCATCGCAGGCAGCGACAGGAGGCCCAGGAGGACAACGGAAGCACCGATGATGCCAGTGGAAGCGGCCAGTACGATGCCGATCAATGTCACGGAAATCGCAAGTCCGCCCCGGGTCCGGCCAAACAGCCGCTGCATCGATGTCATCAAGCGTTGGGCAACACCGGACTCATCTAGCATCAGCCCCATGAAGATGAACATCGGCAGGGCAACCAGAACCGCATTTGACATGGTCGCATAAGTCCGGTTCACAACGGCGCCGAGTGTCAGGTAATCAAGGCCGGTGAACGTGCTTTCAAGGCCGGTCCAGGCCATGTAGTCATTATCGAACAGGTAGGCGAGGCCGCAAAAGGGAATGCTGACACCGGCCAGCACCCAGGCAACCGGAAAACCAGTAAACAGCAGCGCAATGAACGAGAAAAACATCGCAATGATGAGCTTTTCTTCAGTGCTCTCCACCGTCATGCACAGAAGTGTTGCGACCACGGCAAAACCGGCCAGTGTCACCAGTACCAACCAGAGACCTTTGCCGTTTTGTTGCGCTTCTTGCGCATTGAACAGGGCGTGGAAGTCATGGATCAGGCGGGCCAGCGCTGCCAGGCCCAGCAGCACGAAGCTGATCGGAATAATCGCTTTGAGTGCCCAGCGGTACGGCAGTCCGATGGGGCTGTCAGAGCGTTCATTGACGCGCCAGCTCTCGTAGAAATAGTCGAACCCCTGATCAAGCATCAGATAGATGAACGGGGTCATCAGCGCTACAATGCCGACAATTTCAATTAATCTGCGTGCCCTGTCGGTCAATTGCATATGCAGCAGGTCAACGCGCACATGGCTGTCAGTGACCAGCGCATAGGAAATGCCGATCATGGTTGTCAGACCGTAGAAATGCCACTGGATTTCATCGAGCTTGGGATAGTTCTGGTTGAGGATGTATCGCAGGGCGACCTGCGACACGATGGTGCCGATCAACAGGACGTTGGCCCACATCACGACATGACCGATTGTCTTGACGAACCGCTCGATGCCATCGGCAATGGGTTGGCGGTCTGTTTCCCGATGCTCAAGAATGTGTTCGTAAAGCTCTACCGGGTCGCTGACGGGATTTTCCTTGCTGATGGTCATGACATCCTCCTCCAGTCCCGGCAATGATGCGATGATCACTGCCGAGCCATGTATTCTTCAAAAGAGATTTTGGGGGCAGGAGCGGACTGCGCAAATGCTGTCCGCGCCTGAATGCTGCTTATTTACGCGGCAGGAACGCGTTGCTCTTCCAGATCTGGTAACCGTCCCGGAAGGCCTTCATGTCGTCATGGACTTTCTTGAAGAAGGGATCGTTACCTGCTTCTTCTTCGGCGACCGCATTCCAGGTCGTGCTGAATGTTTCCAGCATTTCAGGTGACCATTGTTTGATGCTGACGCCGTTGTTTTCGATATTGTCGATCAAGGCGCCGTGCTGGATGGCTTCACCTTCCGCGAAACTGTCAGTCATTGACGCTTTGCAGGCATTTTCAAGAATGGCCTTATGCTGGTCGGATGCTTCGTTCCAGACATCCTTGTTGACCAGCAGTTCAAATACTGTTGCCTGCTGATGCCAGCCGGGGAAGTAATTGAACTTGACCAGTTTGTGGAAACCCAAACGCTGGTCGATGGCCGGCATGGAAAACTCGGTGGCGTCGATGGCGCCTTTTTCCAGTGCCGGGAAAATTTCGCCACCGGGCAACAGACTGGTAGCAACACCGAGCTTCTGCATCACTTTGCCACCAAGACCGAAGAAACGCATCTTCAGACCTTTGAGATCTTCCGGAGAATTGATTTCCTTGGCGAACCAGCCGGATGTTTCCGGCGCGATAATGGCGCAAGGGATGACCTTCACATTCATGCCTGCCTGGTCATACATTTCCTGATAAAGCGACAGGCCATTGCCGTAGTAGAGCCAGGCCATATATTCGCCGGCTTCGGGACCGAACGGAACGGCGGAAAACAGCGGTGCAGCGGGGATCACTCCGGCCCAGTAGCCGGCGGTCGTGTAGCCGGAATTGATTTTACCGGAAGAGACCGCTTCAAGGATCTCAAACGGTTTTACCAACTTGCCGGGCTCATAGACTTTCATCTTCATTGTGCCCCCGGACATCAGGTCCAGCTGTTCGGCCACACGCGGGATCGGAGAGCCCAGGCCAGGCAGAGCGGTCGAAAATGCAATCGGCGTTTTCAGGAGCAATTTGTCGGCAGCCAGACCAGCAGATGTGCTGGTCAGAAGGGCGGCGGTAGCAGCAAGAGCAAGAAGTGTGTTCTTCATCATGTCCTCCCAGGGAACTGTGTCAATCAAGTCAGGGTGTGAAGCCTCGTGGAGCTTCTCCACCCGCCTCACGATTGGTGGTAAATAAAATAAACCACTATAGATGTCAATTAAATTAACCACCAATTAGTGATGATGGATCTCTCCGCAATCAAATTCCCGAATATGTATTTTTCCTTATTAACAGGAGTAATTTGTTGTTATTACTTGCGGAATGTGGATGGCTTCAAAAATGGCTTTGCGAAAAATTAAATCCAAAGTATGATAGAAGGTAAATAACAATTACCATGTTGATTGAATGTTGAAGGCGCCATGATGGAGAAGGCCAAATTTCTACTGGAACCGATTGACCACGAATCCGTCGCTGATGCCGTGGTTGACCAGTTTGAGACACTGATCGTGTCTGGCGTCCTGAAAGAGGGACAAAAACTGCCGCCTGAACGGGAGATGGCGGAAATCCTGGAAGTGTCACGACCCAAGTTAAGAGAGGCCCTGAAGCGACTTGAAGACCAGGGGCTGATTGTCGTGAAGCATGGGGAAGGGTCGTTCATCGCACCGCTGATTGGCAAAGCGCTCTCGGCGGCCCTGGTTGACCTTTATGCCCGCCACCACGCCGCTTTTTACGATTATCTTGAGTATCGGCGTGAGCAGGAAGGTTTCGCCGCGTTGCTGGCTGCCCAACGCGCCACTGAATCCGACAAGGATATTCTGCGGGCTCTGATGAGCCGGCTGATCAAGGCGCATCAGGAAGATGATAAGGAAGCGTCAAAGCAGGCTGACATCGAGTTTCATCTTGCAATCGTCGACGCAAGCCATAACTCAACACTCGTCCACATGATGGCATCGATATACGATCTTACAAAACGCGGTGTGTTCTACAACAGAGACAACCTGCGCGCCATCGACCACACGGGTGAAAAGCTGCTGGACCAACATCTGGCAATCGGGAACGCGATTTGTGATGGGAAGAGTGAAGAAGCGCGCATCGCCGCCCGTACCCACATTGATTTTGTCGAAGTCACTTTCCGGACAGCGGAACAAAAGTCTGTCCGTGGCAAGATTGCTGACAAAAGAAAGCTGCTGATCCATCTAAACGAAAATGCATCAGCTGCTCTCAACAACACCGGCGATACACGGTAGCATATGCGTCTGGGCGGTGCGGTTATTGGCACGGTGTAGCTGCTGTATCGCACCTCATGCGTGACCGGCCGGCAATGGACATCTCATTTTACGAAAGTCGCTCAAGTCCGGTGATGATTTCCGGTGCCGTTCCGGCACCGGAAATTTCGTCCTCGTCATTTTATCTGTTACGGATAGAATGAGCCGGAAAACCGATCTGGAGAACACCCATATATGTCTGTCAGGCCCGTCAGTCAGATTTCTCAGGCGAAACCGACAATGGAGGGCGCGGGCGTTAAACTGCACCGTGCCTTTGGCTTTGATGATCCTTCGATGGCGGATCCGTTTTTGCTGTTGGACGACTTCCGAAATGAGCGACCGGAAGATTATCTGCGCGGGTTCCCCTGGCATCCCCATCGCGGCATTGAGACAATCACCTATGTTCTCTCCGGCACAGTGGAACATGGAGATTCGCTGGGCAACGAAGGCAATTTGGGTGCCGGTGACGTGCAGTGGATGACGGCGGGGCGCGGAATACTTCATCAGGAAATGCCACAGGGTGATGCCAGTGGGCGGATGCATGGTTTTCAACTCTGGGCGAACCTGCCTTCGAGCCTGAAAATGACCGAACCGCGGTACCAGGACGTTGGAGCGGCGGATATTCCGGAAATCATCGATGATGATGGTACGCGGGTCAAAGTCATCTGTGGTGAGTTCTGGGGTCGGACCGGCCCCGTTGACGGTGTGTCCGCCAATCCGCGTTATCTCGACGTCTTCGTTCCAGCCGGTGTGCGAAAGATTCTGCCGGTTGATACATACCAAAAGGCATTTGCGTACATATTTGAAGGATCCGGACATTTTCGGGATGCATCGTCTCCACAGGGTGTACTTCTTGAAAAGGAAGCTGGTGGTGAAGAAATTCTGATCCGCGATCAGAGCGGAAATCGCTCGCTTGTATTGTTCGGCACGGGTGATGAAATTACCGTACAGGCCGGTGAGCAGGGGATCCGGTTTCTGTTGGTATCTGGTACGCCGATAGAGGAGCCCGTCGCCTGGCATGGTCCGATCGTCATGAATACACGAGAGGAACTCGTACAGGCGATGAATGAGCTCAATGCCGGTACTTTCATAAGAACGTAAGTGAATTTGTTGAACGCGCCAGGGGGGAACGCACATGCAGGAACTTGAGGACATTGTACGCATGGAGATTGAAGATCTTCACGCGTTTTTCGTTGACTGGTTCAGCGGGTCGGCTTCGGAGGCCGCATTTGAAGCTCGGTTCACGGACCATATGGATCCGGACATGGTTTTAATTCCGCCGGGGGGAAACCTTATGGCGTTGGAGGATCTGTCGGCAGGATTGCGAAAAGGATACGGCACGAACCCCGATTTTCGAATAGCCATCCGAAATGTGAAGTTACAACGCATACTCGACCACCATTTTGTGGTTACCTATGAAGAATGGCAGCGCAACGCCCTTGCCTCCACGCCGCCGGACAATGGCAGGATTGCGACGGTCCTGTTCACCCGGAGCGCGCAATTGAAATGGCTGCATATCCACGAAACCTGGTTGCCCTCAGCTGTGATGGAAAGCGGACCATATAATTTCTAACCTCGTACGATTACCGGTTAAAATTGGTTGTGTGAAAATCGGTCAGTTGCCCTGATCAGTTCATGGAGCATGCCGGGTTCCGAAAATGCATGGCCAGCCCCCTCGATGAGATGAAATTCGGCCTCTGGCCAGGCTTTGTGCAATTGATAGGCGTAACGCGCCGGGCAGGGCATGTCATATCGACCATGTATGATCGCGCCCGGGATTCCCTTCAATCGGTTTGCGTTGTTAAGCAGTTGGTTGTCCTCGAGCCACGCATCATGGAAAAAGAAATGATTTTCAATGCGCGCAAAGGCAATGGCGAAGCGGTCGTCTGAAAAGCCGGATGTCAGCTCCTCATCGGGAAGTAGAGTAATCGTGCCACCCTCCCAGGTGCTCCATGCCTTGGCGGCTTCAAGCTGGATCACCGGGTCATCGCCGGTGAGCCGCTTGCGATAGGCAGCGATCATATCGCCTCGCTCTGCTTCCGGAATCGGGGCCTGAAACTTTTCCCACTTTTCCGGATGCATCTCGGAAACGCCGAATTGATAGTACCAGTCAAGTTCCGACCTGGTGAGCGTATAGATACCTCTGAGGATCAGAGCGCTGACCCTGTCAGGATGTGTTTGAGCATAAGCAAGAGACAGCGTTGATCCCCACGACCCACCAAAAACAAGCCATTTATCGACACTCACATGTTCGCGTAGTTTCTCCATATCGGCCACGAGGTGCCATGTGGTATTGGCGGACAGCTCCGCATGCGGTGTGGATCGTCCGCAACCGCGCTGATCAAACAGCAGAACATCGTAGCCGTCGGGATCAAAAAGCTGTCGATGACCGGGCAGTGATCCGCCGCCCGGGCCGCCATGCACAAAGATCGCCGGTGTGCCGCCCGCCGTGCCGACGCGCTCATAGTAGAGTTGGTGGCCATCGCCGACAGCGAGCATGCCCGATTGATACGGTTCTATTGAAGGATATAGCGTTCGAAGCGGAGACATTCCCACCTCCTGGGGTTCTGGAATATTTCGTAAAAATCAACGTATCTATCGGCCGCACACGGGCAATTGAATCTGTTTAATCATCAAAAGACAGGGGTTTTCTACTCCCCAGAGCGTTCGCAACTCTTCAAATTCTTCAAAACCCACTGCATTGTAAAATTGACGCGTCTTTGCATAATAGGGATCGCTGTTCAGTGCAGAAATTGTTTTGACGCTTAGCAAGTTCACTCCTTGTGATATCGCATGTTTCTCCGCTTTTTCCACCAAAAGCGTTCCAATGCCTCGCCGGTGCCAGGCCGGCAACACGCCCATGACGTGGATCTCCGCATTCCAGGTGTTGTGAAATTTGAGCGACAAAATTCCGATCGGATAATCGTGATCTGTATAGCATCCGAACAACGATAACCTCTTTAACGCCCTTGCATAGTCCTCACGAGCGCTTCGGATTGCAAACCAGTTTGGCAACTGCTCAAGAACTCTCAGACACAGAGCCATTTTATTCTTTTCAATCTGTGTAATCCGCATCGTTTTACTTCTTGGGCGTCCTGCGGTGGGTAGGACGAGGTTACTACGGGGAAGTTCGGCAAATTTCATGGTTGGATATTGTCTTGTTGCGCCTGGATACCTGCACAAAAATGCCTTCATCTTCGAATACATAATGCAAATGATCTGGAACTAGCGAAGTTGTCCAGGTCCGGAAGATGCGAGTCAATATGGTTGACCGAGCAGTAACGGCCACTTCCGGTTTGATTTCTTACACGAAGTGCCGGTAATACGGTTGGATATAAATCGAAGGACAGGACCCATCAGGTTTAGCTATGAGCGATGGCGTTTAATTCTCTCGCAGTTAATGCCTAGTAAATTTCGAATGGTAATTCGAATAGCCGTCCATATTGTGTGTAATTCTGCTGGCTATGGGCACTATATTGTAATTTCTGCTGATTAAGTGCAGATCTAATCTTTGAAAAAAAGGCTAAAATTAGTAACTAAATGTTAACTTTTCATCTTCGAAACCGGTTTCGGACACATTGTCTGCGGAATATAGACATTTTGACGCCGTTCTTTACAGACAAGTTAACAAAGATCTGGAAGAATGGCTGTTGACTGGTTCGAATCGTCGGTAATCAGAATGCGGCAACATTGGCTGGTTCCGACTTCGTTCTCGGTGACTACTTTAGGAGGCCAAGAATTGGATACCCAGACATTTACCGGTATTCGTGACGGAGTTGACTCTGATCATGAAGTTGCACCCGAAGACTCTTCTTCAAGGAGTTGGCTATCAGGGGGGCTCGGTTCTGCTTTGTTGCACTTACCAATAGTCGGAGTTCTCGCAGGAAGCGGTGCGTTTGCCGTTGGGCTTGTGATGGAAAATATAACAATCGGATTGATTTCGATGATGATCGGCCTGATTGGAATTTATTCAGACTGTCTCGTGGCGGAACGTGCCGTGATGAGCCGGTTTGGCCTCGACGACACCTGATTGTGTCGCATGTGATGCCTGTTTGATCGGGCCTTGCTGAGCATTGACTTCAGTGCGCGTGTCGCGCTGTCGTTGACCTGAGTTCGTATGAGTCATCTGAACGGGCAGATTGTTTGCTGGCAACGCTGCAAGCGATGTAGCGACTGGGCAGTGTGGCTTGATGAAGCAAATATTCGAGTGCACAATCACTCGAACTGTTAATTTATTGCAAGATGTGGGGCCATTGTCGAAGAGCCCTGTTTGTATAATAATTTTTACTCCTTCACTCAAAATGCTGACTGGTTTTCAACGCAGTGTTGCGCAACAGCTGTTTTGCGCTGTATATGGCATCCCCATGGGGATTGATCCTGAAATGGTGGTGGCTAACTTTGCGATTCGTGTAAACTGGCGAAACCAAAATCGCTGGTATACGCGCGGCAGGGTGGTGTGATGGCAGGCTTGTTGCGATGGATTGCAGCTGTTGCAATTTTATTCCTCATTGGTCTCGCAATCCCGGTTATCTACATTGAGACATCCTGCCGGGCAAAACCGGTTCGTAGTGTGTTTGTTTCCCGCATATTGGATGAGCAGTTTCACGGTCCAGAGGCCGGCTCCTACCTGTCTTTTCCGCAATGGCAGATTGCGTACACGTACGATCAGTTTGCCAAGACGCTGGAAGGCAGTGATGAGAACACATTCAACTATCTTCGCGCTGTAATTGACTATTGGTCGTCTTATTGTGTGACCAACCAATTGGCGATGCGCTACGGTGCGACCGATTTTTCCGAACGGGCGCCATCGCATCTTTCAGGCATGAGTTTTACTGCCGCAATGGCATTCAAGGCCCTGTACGAAGAAACATTTGGACGGATGTTTGCAAATTTTCGAGGACAGGAAAAAACACTGCAGGATCGATTTATCGCTGACACTGCGACTGACTACGCTGCTTTTTTAAAGAACAGTGCGTGGTCAGAATATAATTTTGATCAAGCAACAAAGGGTTTGTGGGCCCAGCCGATGGAAGGGCCAATCCGCAGTTGGGAGCGTCGGCTGGCAATCGGACTTGAGTGGCAGGTCAAGAGTGTTCTGGCCTCGCTTAACTCTGCGCTTTTCAGTTCTTCGGAGAGCGATAAATCAGAGATTCCGCGTTTGTCGGTTGTCGCTGGCCTGGCTGCCGAAGACTTGGCGGAAATAGAAGGTCTTCGGGTTACTCAGACCGGACCTGAAATGTCGATTATTGAACTGCCGAACAATGACGCTGTGACCGTGACAGTTCTGGAAATTCTCTCAAAAGGCGGTGAATTTCTGGAGGTTGAGGGGAATGACGACATACTGCTCTCGTTTATTCGCCCGAACCGGAAAGGTGGTCCTTTACCTTTCGGCTATCCGGCAGTCTGGCACGGCTCTCGGTCCGGATATGGTGATGAACGTGTGCTGTATTCGGCAAAAGTTTCGAATCTGGGACCGATCATCGCGTTGTTTGCAGATGAGGGTCTGCGTCTTGAGCGGATTTATAATTATTGAGGCATCTTCATTGACTGCCTAACTGCTCGGGACTATTTGCCGGGAGCATAGATCCACTGTTCCGGTACATGGGCAGTGATGGTCTCCCCTGCATGAACCAACCCGGGTTTTTCAACATAGCCGACCAGCCCTCTGCGATGCTTGGCCCTCTGAGGAAACAGCAAGTCCAATCCTTCTCGCTCCGGATAGTGTTCAGCGACCGACTTGCCCGCAACTCGGCAGGGAACGTTATAGCCATCGACACGGACGACAGCGCCACCTTCAAACACAAGTCTTGTGCGTGATGGCAGAAGGCTTAGGTGAGGGATTGACTCGGTGACAATGTTGCCGCCAATCCACTCAGGCCGTATCTCGTCAATGTCCATATTGCTGGCGATGAGTTCCAGTTCCTCGACTGAAAGCAACGAAACCTGCCTCTCATTGCACATCTCCGTACCCCGGGGATACCACGGTTCCCGACCGCCGGACTTGCGGGTGAATCCGGCATGTCGGTCACCTGGAATACCTTCGAACGTGAGGTTCAGTGCGTTTTGTCCATGTGTAACAAAGTCTTTTTCGTTGCGCGTACCAAACAGCGTAGCGACGCGTCCACTAATCCGGCTTGCCTTGTGAATTTCCAAGTCATCCAGAGTCATGGCCTTCGCAGAATGTCGTGTCATTGACCTCACCGTGAAATGCACCAGGCCGGATGTGCACGACTGCAGATCCATACCGGAAATACCACAGTCGCATCTGATGGCTGATGCACAGTTACATCCATCCCGGGTCGCAATTCAAGTCGGAACATTTCTGGCGTCAGGACGTCAGGAGGGTCTTAACTGGCCAATTGAAATCCCGCGTTTGATGCATGGTGCATCCCTGTCAGTTCATAGATTTTCTTTTGCCCAAAGCCCTTCACCTTGTGTTCGCCGCGTTCGGCGACCGCGAAGTCATTTTCGATATAAGGGAGCATGTCTTCGCAGAGGCTGATTTCCATATCACCTGAGAAAGTTTCCATGCGTGCGGCGAGGTTTACGCCCGGTCCGAAAATATCATAGACATATTTCTGAACGCCAACGATTGAGCCGATAACCGCACCGGAATTGATGCCGACCCGGCAATGCCATTGTCTGTCGTGGGTGGCGTTGCGACGGTGGAGATAACGGACCATCAAAAGTGCCAGGCGTGCGATATTGTGCGCATGATCCGGTGTCGCTTCCGGGATACCAGACACCGCCATGTATGCGTCGCCCATCGTTTTGATGCGTTCGCAGCCGAACTGCTCGGCAATGCGATCAAAGGCGGTGAATATATCATTCAGCTCTGTAATCAGATTTGCCGGGTCGCGTGAGATCGCCATGTCGGTAAATCCGACGAAATCCAGCATCAGGACCGAGGCATTTTCGTATTTTGTCGGGCTTGTAACACCGAACTCCTTCAGCTCCTCATAAATGGTTTTCGGCATGACATTGAGCAGCAGTTTTTCAACGCGTTCCTTTTCATTTCTGAGCTGACGGTTCTGTTTTTCCACCATTTGCGTGTAGGACTGGATCATGTATTCCAGCTCTTTTACCTTCGAAATATTCTGGCATTCGACGATGAGAACCGGTGTTTCTTTTTGGGTCGAGGCAGTGATCTGTAAAGCAAGGCAGACAGCCCGGCGTTTGATCTTGATTTCGACCTCGGTCTTGAATGGACGGTTATCGTCAATGCATGATTGAACGGTTTCCATACTGATGTCGGTGAAGACATCATCGAGGCTGCAGCCAATGCCGGAAACGCCTGGAAACCACTCGCTGAACCGCCGGTTCGCGGAAAGAATTTCGTGTCCCTCCGGCTCCGCAACTGCGACGCCCGATTCAAGTGAATCGAACAGCATCTTGCTGATTTTTTCCATATCCATAACGGTTCAACTCCCCTAAGTGCATTTTGATTATGTTGTGGTGTACTCAGGCGTTCACGATTGACGGCGCCCGGCGCCCCAATTCACCCAGAACATGATTGATATCGTCCTGGGGAAAGTTGAACTCCTGCAGGCTTTGCTTCATCAACTCTGCCACTTCTTCAAAGGCATTCTGGTTGATGGCGTGTTTTTCGTGGATACGTTTCAATTGCTCATCTGAATAAGCAACGGGTCCGCCCATGACTTGCGCGATAAACTTGGTTTGATGATCGATCAGTGTCGCAAGATTGATGTTTTCAAAATACGGTCCGACCGTGTCGGAATCCAAAACCCGATTGTAAAAGTTGATGACAACTTTGCTGATGGCGGCGAACCCACCACTGCGTTCGAAAATGCTCTGCATGGTCCAATTCCTCTCTCTCTTTCTTTTGCAGGACCCCGGCACTTTGCGTTGCCGGGGCCGGTGAGTGGGTCGAAATAACGGTTTCGGCTCAGGCTTTGGTCAGAATGACTTCAACATACTCGGCCGGTACACGCATCGAGCCGTCTGTTGCGGTGTTGAACCGGCCGACCGTTTCTTTCAAATCTTGTGCTAGTGCTTCTTTTCCAGCCTCATCCAACGCTAAAAACGCTTTGTGTACAGGACCGTAGTAGGTGCGGAAAAACTCCAGGAAATGGTCGGGTGACGGGTAGCGGAAAACGAAATTGCGGGGGCGAATGTCGATGGCACGGGTTGTGAGTGCGAAGGTTTGACGGATCCATTCTTCGCTGCCCCAAAGCGCCGGAGATTGAACGCCGGTTGGCGGCGGCAGATGTTTCCCAAGTGTCTTGAAGAGTTGTCCCAGAAAACCCTCGGGTGTCCAGTTCGCCATGCCGATTTGGCCACCTGGGCGGCAGACACGGGCGAGTTCAGCAGCAGACTGTTTTTGGTTCGGCGTAAACATGACACCGAATGTCGAGACAACGGCATCAAAGCTGTTCTCTTCAAAAGGCAGCTCTTCGGCATCTGCCATCTGAAAAGTCACATTCAGGGTTTCGGCTTCTGCCCGGTTACGACCGCCTTTAAGCAGAGAATCGACATAGTCAGTTGAGGTGACGTCACACCAGCGCCGGGCAAATGCCAGTGTCGCATTGCCGTTTCCGGCTGCAACATCCAGAACCTTGGCTCCGGTGGGCAAATCCATCGATTCAGCGAGCGTCTCGCCGACAATCTGGAGTGTTACGCCTATTTTTGCATAGTTGCCTGAGGCCCAGGCGGCGTTCTGTTTGGTTTTGATCGCATGGTAGTCAGGCGTGCTTTGTAGGGTCATGTCGGCATTCCTCGCATTTGTTCGAAAATCTCGTCCCGCACATTCCTCCCGGAGGCGATGTCGTCGGGTGTTTTCTATATGCGCCTCATCCCGTAATGCTGCTTGGGGGAAGCATGGAGATTTCATGGGGATTTCTGGATGGAATAGTGGGAATTTGGATTTGGGTTCCGTCTTTATCGGCGCCGACAGCTGGTATAGTGTCAAAACGATAGGTAACTGGGGATACGATGCTTTATCGTTTTGACGGGTTTGAAATCGATACGGGCAAGTTTGAACTGCGCCGCAATGGCGGTGTGGTGGCGATTGAGCCGCTTGTTTTCGACTTCATCTGTTTTCTTGCTGAAAATGCCGGCCGCGTGGTGAGCAAAGAAGAAATTGTCGACACAGTCTGGAAGGGGCGTCTTGTCTCTGAGACCACCATATCAAGCTGTGTGAAATCGGCACGCAAGGCGCTTGGAGACAGCGGCGACCACCAGAAATACATCCGCACCGTTCGGGGGCGGGGATTTGAGTTCCTAGCGCAGCTTAACGACCACTCTGAGAAGGCTGAACAGCAACATAATTCTGGCAATGCTGCCCAGGTGTCCGATGAAATCGCCGACCAGAATTCAGGATTTACCGGGCTGGGTGATTCCACCGGTAATGTTCCGAAGGTCGCCATCACGGACAAACCTCCCGGGCAGGGTGCTTTGCCGCCAACGGATGTTCCCGTGATCGCAGTGCTGCCATTCAACAATCTGAGCGTTGGGGTGGACGAATATTTTGCAGATGGTTTGACCGAGGACATTATCGCCAACCTGGCACGGTTCAGCGAACTCAGAGTCGTGAGCCGTGTTTCGATGTTTCAATTCAAGGGCGGTTCAATCGATTTGTCCGTTGTTCGCGAGCGACTGAAGGCCGGCTATGTGGTCGAGGGAAGTGTTCGCCGCGCGGCCGGGCGGGTTCGGATCAGTGCACAATTGATCGACGCTGAAAATGGCGTGCATTTGTGGGCGGAAACCTATGACAGGGATATGGAAGATATTTTTGCGGTTCAGGATGAAGTTACGCGGATGATCGCCGCGGCCCTGGGTGTAAAAATACAAACGGTTGCTCAGCTGAGAGCGATGAGAAAGAGCCCTGCCGAGCTGGACGCCTATGATTGTGTGCTCAGGGCGAGAAGGTATACGGCGGTCTTGAGTGAAGAGCTGCATGCCGAAGCCAGGGACCTTCTTGAGCAGGCCGTTGCGCGAGATCCGGATTATGCCGAGGCCCATGCTCTTCTTGCAAATGTGTATCTGGCCGAACATCGGTTTGATGCCAATCATCTGCCTGACTCAATCGATCGGGCATTGGCCATGGCGCAAAAGGCCACAAGATTGGATCCGCAAAATGCCTATGCGCGCTGCTGGCTTGGGATTGTGCATTTCTTTCGGCTTGAGAATGATAAATTTCTGGCTGAGATTGAGCGAGCTCTGAGTCTCAATCCCAATGATCCCGAAACGCTCGCCGACATAGGGCATTACCTGGCCTTCATGGGTGAGTTCGATCGAGGGTATGAGCTGTCCATGCACGCCCGGCAACTCTGTCCCATTCATCCCGGCTGGTACTATTTTTCAGCTGTCCGCTATCATTACAACAGGCGTGACTATGAGGCGATGCTGGCTGATATTGAAAAGGTCGCAATGCCCCATTTCTATTGGACGCAAATGCTGTCGGCGGCGGCACTAGGCCAGCTTGATCGCCAGAGTGAGGCAGAACAATGCCTTCAGCGAGCCTATGCGCTGCACCCCAATCTTTCGCCCAAAGCCGAATTGACCAAATGGAATGCCGCACCTGCCGATCTGGAACACTTGCTGGAGGGGTTGAAAAAGGCCGGGCTCAGCGAGTGATCCGACCTCGATTTATCGCTATCGGCTGGCGTAAAGAGGACCGGCGAGTCGTTTTTCCATCTGCCGGGCACATGCCAGCAACTCTCGATCGCCACCACCCGCACCGGTTAACATGACACCGATTGTTGCGTTGTTATGGCGATAAGGCAGCGAGATGCTACAGGCATCCATAACGTTGCCCAAGGTTGTGTTGCGAAGGCTCAGAAGGTTGAGAGCGTAGTAGCGCTCATCATCATCCAAGGCACTGATACTAGGCGGCATGATTGCGACGGTGGGCATCAGAAGAAATCCATCGCCCAGTTCCAGGTTGAACTGCTCGATCAACTGAATGCGTTGGTTGAGCAGTTTTCGATAGGATGTTGCGCTGGCTTCATCCGCTCGTTTCAACCGGCTGAGAACGCGCGGGTCGAAGCGGTCCGGTATCTGCTGGTAGGCTTCGTCATAATGAGCCCGGCACTCCACCGCTGCGAACTGCCAAATTGCCAGTTTTTTGTAGGCGTCCAGTGAGGGCAGGGAGCGCTCTTCGATGGACAGGCCTGCAGCGCTGAGCACCGACAAGGCTTTTTCGAACCCTTGTTCGACAGCCGGGTCCAGATCATCGAAACCAAAATTACGCGCAACGATAATCGGTTTTGTCGATGAGGCGATCGGAGCATCGTGTCTGTCCGCAATGATCGACCAGACCAATTCGCAGCTCTCGACGTTGCCGGCGATCGGGCCGATACTGTCCAGGCTGTCTGAAAGTGGCAGACAGCCTGCGCGTGATACCGAATTTTGGGAGGGTTTGAAGCCCGTCACGCCGGTAAAAGCTGCGGGAATACGCAATGATCCGCCGGTATCTGAGCCGATGGCGATATCCGCTATGCCGGTTGCGACGGAGACCGTGCCGCCGCTGGTCGATCCTCCGGGAATGTGATCCGAAATCAGCGGATTGTCCGGAGTCCCGAAATGAGGATTAAGGCCGAGACCCGAATAGGCCAGTTCCGTCATGTTTGTATGACCGGGGAAAACCGCTCCGGCTTGTCTGAGACGAGCGACAACAGGAGCGTCCTGGGCAGCTGGAGGTTTTTCGTCAAACAGATGCGATCCGCCTGTCGTGCGATGCCCCTTGACGTCGAGCAACGCCTTGATGGTCACAATTGCTCCGGCAAGCGGGCCATCATGGGTGCCTGATTTCAGGGCGCCGGCTTGCGCCATTGCTTCCTGGTCAAACCGTTCTGTAAAAATGTTGCGCAGCGCGGGTTCATCAGCTGCAAGACGCTCGATGATTGCGACCAGGCGCGCTTCTACCGTTTCGGGAGACCAGGTATGGGCGGATTTCACGGACATCGGAGATCTCTTGTCTGCTGCACTTCAGGACAAATGTTTAAGCGACAATCGGTAGAGTTTCCAGTTCGTAGATCCACTCGATCTGCCTGTCCAAGACAGGGTCCGTAAGACACAGGCGCATTTGACTGGCCGGACGCACGCCGCCGATCGCCGGTAGCGTGCCACAAAGCATCGCAGTACCGTCTTTGAGTGCCACTGCTTCAATCAAGTCAGGTAAAGGGCGGATGGTTGCCAGCGAACCGTCCTGATAAAGCGTCCATTCTTCCCCTTCCTTGATCCATGAGCGCAATATCAACCGGTCCAGATGCATCTGCACATCTTCAAAAGCCCAAAGCCGGTCGGCTACCGGCTTGGCGCAAACCTGTTTGGACTGGGCAACAGAATGCGCTTCCAGGCCCCGGTCTGTGTGATCTGAAGCGACACCCAGCCAAAGACGCCCTTCATGCCTGACAATAATGGGTTCGACCTCACCGGATGTTTCCTCGCCCAGAACCTGAACGGTGTGTGCCTGTGTAATGAGGGCTGCGGAAGTTCGATAAAACAGTGGAACTTCGGAAGGTGGGGCCACCCCCAATTCGGCCAATTCCTGAATGTGGTGATCGACGGACGCCTGATTTCGAGCGGTCCAACCAGCCACGATCAGGTGATCGATATCGACATTGATGAAATCATCATTGGTTGAAAACTGCATAAAGATCTTTCTTCAGAGCGCATCCCGTAAAAGTTGAATCACTTTTACGATAAGGATACGCGTTAAAACAAAGGTTTGGAGCATTTCACGCGATCCGTAGATCGCGAGAATTGCTCTAGAGCGTTGAAGGCAGGTAGAGAGCGAGACCGGGCAGAATGATCAGGGCTGCGACCATGAAAAGCATGGCAAGAGCATAGGGAATGCACCCGACCATGACATCGCTGATACTGCCGGATTTTCGCGCTGACTGAACGACATATAGATTGAGACCCACCGGCGGAGTGATCAGGGCCATTTCCACCAGAATGATCATCAAGACGCCGAACCAGATCTTGTCATAGCCAAGCTGGGTGATGATCGGCACCACGATCGGGATGGTTGCAACCATTAGCGAAAGGGTCTCGATGAAGAAGCCCAGGACGATATAAAGCAAAATGATTACCATCAGCGTAGCCAGTGGTCCCAGGCCCAGACCTTGCAACAATTCCTGCAATGCCCGACTGACCCCGGCTGCTGTGAGTACGAAATTGAGTACATAGGCCCCAATCACCACCAGCATGATCATGGCTGTGGTGCGCATGGTGCCGCGCAGACTGTCAAAGATCATGGCCTTGGACACTTTGCCCAGCTGAAGCGCGATCAAAATAGCAATTGCCACGCCAACGGCAGCAGCTTCCGTAGGTGTTGCCCAGCCGGCGTAGATTGAGCCGATGACGATGGCGAACAGGCCCAGGATTGGGGCAAGGTCCCGCAGTCCGGCAAATTTTTGCGACCAGCTGCTGTGTCGGCCCGGTCCACCGAGTGAAGGGTTGATCATGCACAGCACCGCAGTGACCAACATGAATAGGAGGGCCAGAAGCAACCCAGGCACCAGACCGGCGAGGAACAGCTGCGGGATCGAGCTTTCCGTCAGAAATCCGTAGACGATGAGATTGATCGAGGGCGGTATCATGATGCCAAGAGTGCCGCCAGCAGCAATAGCTCCGGAAAACAGGCGTGGATCATAGCCGAGTTTTTCCGCTTGGGGCGTGGCGACTGTGGCGACCGTGGCAGCGGTTGCCACAGAGGAACCCGAAGTCGCGGAAAACATCGTCGCCGTTGCGACGTTTGCATGAATCAGCCCGCCAGGTAACCAGGAAACCCATGCATCCAGCGCTTCATAGGTGCGCCGGGCAACTCCGCAGCGGACGAGGACTTCACCAAGCAAAACAAACAGCGGAATGGCAACCAGTGTACCGCTGTTGGAAGACGACCAGACGACTTGCCCCAGACCGCGCATGAGCGGGAAGGGGCTGAAGAAATGGTCGATACCGAATGCCAAAAGGAACAGGACAATGCCGACTGGGATCGACAGGCTTAGCAGGATTAGAAGTCCGGAGGCGGTAAAGGCAATCATCCTTCTGACCTCACCCCTGCAATGGCATCAATCTTTTTGTTCTGCCCCTGAAGGAGATACATCAGCACCGCAGCTGACAGGAGTAGCGCGGAGACGGCAAACCAGACCCAGCCAATCCACCACAGGGTCTGCGGCAGCCACAGCGGCGTTTCCAGCGGTGTGTTCGAGCGCGCGCCCGTTTGGAGCGATTTGGAAAGCACGGGCCATGTTCTGTAAGCAATGACAAGTGCTGTTGCCGTGAGGGACAGCATCGCAATCAGATCAAGAACAGCACGGCCGGCGGGTACCAGCCGTGTTCGCAGCAGGTCGATGCGCACATGTGCCAGCGCGGTGAGCGCATAGCAGATGCCCCAGCTCGTTGCGATTGCCATAACGTATCCGGAAATCTCATCGGTGCCACCCAAAGAGGCGCCCAGTTGCCGCATGATGATTTCGATGATGGTGAAGGCGACGCAGGCCAGGAGAGCCAGGCCTGCGACAACCGCCAGTCCATCATTGATCCGGCGCAGCCGGTCAATGAGCTTTGTCATCGGTTCCGTCAGTCTCAGTTCAGAGGGATTTGAACATTGGTGACTTTGCCGACGCTGTCATTCCAGCGCTTAGCCCAGTCCCCTCCGGCCCGTTCAGCCCACTCAGGCAGAACTTCAGCCACGAGAACCGCCCGCGCTTTTTCTGCATCAGCCTCGGAGGCTTCCACGAGGATCATCGAACGGGAGTCGCCGATCGGGCATTCGCCTTTGCCGGTCAGGCAGGCAATATCGATATCCAGCGCACCCTGCGCTGCATCCCATGCCGGTGTCTCAAGCTTGTCCACCACTTCCTTTTCAAGCAACGCCTGATCTTCAGCACTCAGCGCGTTCCACTTGTCCATGTTGATGGCTGTGACAACGGGGTCCCAGCCGCCCAGGGGCAGGCTCATCAGATGAGAAGAGACTTCCCACCAGCCCGCATTATACCCCGAGCCTGCGCCGGTCACTGCACAATCCACGACACCGCGCTGCAAGGCACCGGTGACTTCACCAAAACTGATGGTAACTCCTTCAGCGCCAAGCGCTTCAAGAAACTTGGCCGTCATTCGGCCCGAAGCGCGAATTTTCTTGCCCTTCAGATCGTCGAGGCTGGCGATCTCTGCGTTACAGAATACCACCTGTGGCGGGTAGGGAGCGATCCCCAGAACTTTGGCGTTGAAGACATCCTTGTAAATGTCGTCGACCATAGGACGGGCTGCAGCAACCATTTTCCGAGCCGTAGCTGCGTCCGGTGCAATCAATGGCACATCAAGGCCCTCAAGAGCCGGTGCATCGGCCACAGCATAGTCACCGACCGTCATTCCAACGTCGAATACGCCGTCGCCCAACATGCGGAACACATCGCCGCCCTTGATGCCCATCTGATCGTGGGTCGTCAGGGACGCGCTCATCTTGCCACCACTGGCTTTTGGCAGCGCTTCATTCCAAAACGGCGCTTCATATTGTTTATGCAAAGGGAGACCGCTCCAACTGCCAACGACGGCCAGTTCTTCCGCCTGGGCGGCATTGGCCACAAATGCGGCTGACAGTGCGAGCAGGGATAAAGTTGATTTCAGTTTCATGATTTGGCTCCAGTTCCCGTCGGTTTTTATTGAATAGAATGATTTGGTTGTGTGAACTCGGCTGTATTGGCAAATTCGTCGATATCGGTAATCAACATCGCTCCAGGCGTGTGGGTGATGCACACCGAAAGTCCGGCCCGCATCACTGCTGATTGAGGGGTCACACCACAGGCCCAGAAAACCGGAATTTCATCTTCGCCAATCGGCACAGCTGCTCCCCAGTCAGGTGAAAACAGATCCTCTACGCCGATTTCCGAGGGCGCGCCGATTTGGACAGGTGCGCCATGGGCGAGGGGGTATTTTCCTGATAGCGCGATCGTGCGGTCGATATCCGAACGGTGAATTGGGCGCATGGAAACAACCATGCCACCGCCAAACGGTCCGCAGGGAGTTGTTTGGATAGATGTCCGGAACATCGGAACGGTAACGTCGAGATCGATATGGCGCATGGCGATCCCGTTATCCATCAGAGCGCGTTCAAACGTGAATGAACAGCCGATGGCAAAAGCGACCAGATCATCACGCCAGAATGCCAAAAGATCCGGCACTTGCTCGATCAGCGTTCCTTCCCTGTAGACATTGTACAAGGGCACATCCGTGCGCAGATCCAGATCAGCCCCAAGCGTTTCGATTACCGGTTCTCCGGGTTTGGAGACACCAGCCAGCGGGCACGGTTTGGGATTGTTTTGGCAGTAGGTGAGAAAATCACCGGCGAATTCCTGTGGCAGAATGGCGAGGTTGCACTGCAACTGCCCTCGCGCCAGTCCTGCGGTGTGACCCTGATAGTTGCCGGATCTGATCGCTGTGCGCAGTGTTCCCAGCGGCGCGCCCTGCAACAGTTCATAGTCTGATTTCGTTTCATCAATCATCGGGATTTCCTCGAAGCCAAAACAGTGAAATCCGGGGGAGATAAAGTCAAATCGTAATAATCTGTGTTTTGTGATAGAAAATATTGATCACCTAAGTCGAACGAATACAGGATTGTGCGAATGACACTGGATCAGCTGAAAACGTTTCTCTGGGTCGCTCGTCTTGGCGGCTTGCGACGGGCCGCGGAGCAAATGAATGTATCTCAGCCGGCCATCTCCGCTCGGATATCAGGATTGGAAATGTCTCTGGGAACCCAGCTTTTCGAACGGACGAGTGCTGGTGTGACGTTAACCAAGCGGGGATATCTTCTGCGTAATCACGCAGAACAGATTGCGTTGTGCCTGGAGAGGATCAAAGCTGAAGTAGTGCCGCCGGACGGGGTGGACAGTTTGTTACGACTGGGTGTCGCCGAAACGGTCGCACAGTCCTGGTTGCCGGAATTTCTGTCCGAGTTACGACAAAGCCATCCAAAACTCAGTATCGAAGTCACGGTGGATATTTCTCTGCATTTGCGTGAAATGCTTCTCAGTCGAGCGTTGGATCTCGCCATCCTGATGGGGCCTGTCTCGGAATACAGCGTCGACAATGTCGAACTGCCAGCCTATGAATTGAGCTGGTTTCGACCGCCTGAAATTACCGAGCCGGATCTCTCGGTTACCCCGGTTATCACATACAATCGTAATTCCAGACCGTATCGAGAGTTGCAGCAGGAATTGATGCTCAAATATGGCGGTGCCGCTCGCATCTTCCCCTCTAATTCGCTATCGACCGGGTTTGAAATGGTTGCTGCCGGTATTGGAGTCGGTATTCTTCCACGTGCTCTTGCAAGGCACATGCTTGAGACCGGACGTATCATAGAATTTGATCCCGGTTGGCAGCCCGAGGCCCTCAACTTCACGGCGTCATTCATCGGCGAACCCCGCGATGAGTTGGCTGCACGCGCGGCCGGAATCGCCCGCGACGTTGCGAGGACGTTTCAGTCCGAGAAAGCCGTGTGATCAGAAAAATCTATTGGTTGGTAAAAAAAATTCGAATTTGACACACCCGCGGTCTCGCCCGGATGTTGAGCAAAGCAATTTACGCCGGAATGAGGGAATGGTCCTGTGCGAGAACACCGCGAGTTTTTCGAAGTGGATACCGAAAACGATTGGGAGACGATACCAGGTTATCCTTCAGGGTTTCAGCGGATGACTCTTTCAAGCGATATCGATGAGAGTGCTGAAACAGGGAAGCGCACGCGGTTGGTGAAAGTCGACCCGGGCACTGTCATGGGGAAGGCTGTCGTTCATGACCATTGGGAGGAAGTGTTCATTTATCAGGGCGACCTCGTAGTCGGCTGTGATGAACACGGTGATGGAGGCATAACCTACAATGCTCCGACCTATGCGGTGCGCCCAGGCGGTATCCTGCACGGTCCGTTCGCGTCAACCAACGGGTGTTTGATGATCGAGATGCATTATTTTGATGTGTGTCCCTCCACAAACACGTCGAGATCAGAAAAAATCATATGATATATGTAGATGTTGCGCACATAATTAAGCGGTTGTGAGCCCACTAGTCGTCCAACTTCCCATTCAACATTATTGAACCATTTGTTGGGGTTAGGCACATTTTTGCGCGCTCTCAGCACACGGTGTGGTCCTGCATTGTAGGCCGCAAAGGCCAGCAATAGTTGATCAGTGTTCGAGATAGCCGTGTCATCGAAATAGTGATCCATGAGGAACCGCATGTACTTGGCACCTGCTTCGATATTTTCCTTCAGTTTGTATATGTCTCTGATGCCGACATGTTTGTCGCGCGCGGTAGAGGGAAGCATCTGCATGACCCCGACAGCCCCGACGTGACTGCGGGCATTCTGATTAAAGCGAGACTCCTGAAATGCCTGCGCCGCCAGCATGGCAGGGTCGATGTTATACGTCTTGCCAAATTTTACGAATAAGGGTTTGAGTTCTTTGAATTTTTTTAAATAATTATTGGACTTTGGATCGATAAGTTTGTGGCTTTCTCCATAGTCGCGGTTAAATAGGGCTGCAGGGAGAACCGCCGTCGGTTTGTTTGTTTTGATGAATTGATTGATTTTCTTTTTTAAATCCGGGCTGTCCTTTGGAACCGCCCAACCGATTTTCTCCCCCTGTTTGAGAGGCAATCCATCATGTACTCGGATCGAACTGTATAGAGCGGACCATAATTCGATCTTGTCACTCTCCATGATCGTAGCCGAAATGATGTTTTCATTGACCATTTCAAGCAGGTCAGCATCGCTTAAACCACGTGGTGCCGATCGAATGGAGACAGGAGAGAGTTGCCTGGCTTTGAGGTTTTGATTTGTGTCCTCAAGGCTGTCGAAATAGCTGGATGTCGATCGGGCGTGGATTTCCATTCCGGCGATATCTGCAAGCTCTGTGATTGGCGGGTGATCTGATCCGGTCACAATGAATGTACGCACATCCTCCAGCAGGGGATTGGAAAAATCGACCAGTTTAAGCCGCTCTGGTGTGATGGTCAGGCCCCCGAGCCCAATGTCGCCCAGCCCGCGCGCGAGAGCAGTGAAGATTTTTTCCCTCTCCATCGGAAAATACTGAATGCGAAACGGTGCCGTCTTTTCTGTGATGTTCTTGTTGAGGTATTCCTCAAAGGCACTCATGTAAGCCGCAGCAGCGCCTTTTTTCTTGCCGTTTTCCAGATAAAAATAAGTGATTGAATAAGGAAGCAGGACGCGGATCAGATTCGTTTTTTTCAAATCTGCAGCGACGCCGGTTTGACCGTCGGTCGTTTCGCCAGACTTGCCGACTGAGGTGCCGAATGCCACCATCGCGACTAATGAGGCAACCATCGCAATTGCAAAGACGACTAACGGGCGGACCATCATGGTATATTTTCGCGTCATCACATCTCAAAGAGGCCATAGCGACTACTCGCCACTATTTCACCACATTTAGAAATTGTGTCAAATTTCGCCCGTTGAGGGCAACGGCACGTGTCCTCGCCGGTCATGCGGCAGCGGTAGATAAAAGAGAGAAACAGACTTGAGAGCGAAATAGACGATGGCGAACAAAACAGTGCCCACCGGCGCATCAGTTACGGAGTTCCTCAACGGTGTGGAACATCGGGGACGTCGCGAGGATTCGTACATATTGCTGGACATGGTGCGCCGAATTACGGGTGCGGAACCTCAAATGTGGGGGGAGTCCATCGTCGGTTTTGGAACGTATCGCTACAAATATGAGAGCGGCCGGGAAGGGGAATTTCTTCTGACGGGATTTTCACCCCGAAAAGCGCGAATGACCATCTACATCATGCCCGGCTTCAAGCAGTATGCCGAGCAACTTGCTCAGCTGGGCAAGCACAAGCATTCGGTATCCTGCCTCTATGTAGGGCGATTGCGTGCGATTGATCTGAACATTCTGGAGACCATAATTGACGACAGCGTCAAAAGGATGAAGGAAATTTATCCTGATTGGTGGATATGAGTGCGTCTCCGGCACAACTGATTGTGGTGCCGGAGTAGGGGTTTGCGATCAGAAAATTACCCCGGCTTCTTCAAGCGCGGTTTTGCAAATTCGGTCGAGCCGCTGTGCATGCACTTTCAGGCAGAACAACACATGGCCCTGGCCAATCGGCAAACCGGGGCAGAGTAGCCGGTAGTCGCGTGCACAAGAACCGGCTGCTATGCGGATTTCCTGTCTCAAAGAAAGGGCAGGCTGTGGAGCATTGCCATGATGTGCGGGTTTTGCTTCCGGTGGCTGCTTTGCCGTCGTGGCTGGTTTCTCTGTTGGTGCCGTTGCGGTTGTTTCGGTGCTCGGAGTTGGGGTTGCCGTGGCTGGTTTTGCTGCGTCTGCCGGAGCCGCTGCCTTTGTTGCTGGCGCGGCATCCTTTGAGCCGCGGTCAACAGCTTCTACAGCAGATTTGCACGCCGGCGAAAGTTTCGCCTCATGTTGTTCCAGACAGATGAGGGCATCCATGCCTCCGGTGGGGACGCTGGAACAGTTGGCACGATAATCAGCGACGCAGTTCGAGCGGATAGCCTGTTGCTGGGCATGCGTAGGCGCTTGTGAAAAGGCTGCAAAGGAACCGGCCGCGAATGTGAATAGTGCGGAAATCGTAAAAAGTATCGATCTGATCATGAAACTCACCCTTTGGTATCAGTCAGCTTTGTTAAATTGTCTCGGGCATACAGCATTTTTCAATACCACAAAAATGTCGAGCGGAGGGCGCTGTGAATCCTTCGCGTTGGCGAGGCTCCACCGATCTGCGAATGCTGTACTATTATTGGAAATCTTCTTCCTGATCAGCAGGTTTTATTTTGCTGTAGCGCCGTTTGCGGCGGGACGTCAGGGTATCTTCAAACTCTTCCCCGGCTCGCCATCCTGTTGCGAGAAAAAATGCATCGGCCTTCTGGTTCGCAACGAAGCTGTCGGTAGTCAATTCCGGGTCCAGCCGGAAGAGTTCCCGCTCCACGTAACCAAGCAACATCGCACCCAAACCTCGGCGCTGTTGCCGGTTATCGATCAGCAGTAAATCGATCGTCTTACCTTTTGAGACACAAAATCCAGCGAGAATGCCCTGTGTCTCGATCGTTCTGCAATTGTCGAGATTGTCGCTGAAATACTGCTCCATCGAATCTTTGCTGATCCAATTCTGAAGAGTTTCGCTCTCCAGAAAGCTTGAGAAATTATCAACAATCGTGCGCCTTGAAATCGTGAAAAGCATCTCAAAATCTGTTCGTTCAGCTTTCCTGATCACTATGGTCATTCGTTGCCTTCGTCTTTTTCGACTTGTATTGGCGGACTGCGTCCGCGGATATTCTCGTAAACATTGAGTATATATAAGTTTCCACTACGGAAAGTTGGCAGAAAAAATACGAAGAGTCGAAGGGTTTGTTGCTCGAAATTGCCAAATGCTCGGCAATTTGATGCTTTTCGCGTCGGCGGGAATTATCGCAATGGCTGCTCACTCATTCCCGAATACGCTCCCAAAGGTGTTCGCTGGACTGAACTTGCGCACAAATCGGAACAAAAACAGAGTGGGCATAAAATTCGATAATCGAATTCATAAAATAAATAAAATTCGTTTTTACGATGAAACTCAGTTGCCTACAAAGGAGGTCCGTTCGTTTTTTCCGCACATCGGATATCAAAGGTAAGAACATGCCCCCATTGCGTTCCCGTACAAGTACCTTCGGTCGCCGCATGGCCGCTGCCCGCAGTTTGTGGCGGGCAACCGGCATGACAGATGGGGATTTCGGAAAACCAATCATTGCGGTTGTCAATTCGTTTACAGAATTTGTTCCAGGTCATGTCCATCTCAAGCCGCTAGGAGACATTGTCGCCAAGGAAATTCGAGCCGCTGGTGGAGTGCCGAGAGAATTCAACACGATCGCCGTCGATGACGGCATCGCCATGGGACATGACGGCATGCTTTACAGCTTGCCGTCCAGAGAAGTGATAGCAGATTCAATTGAGTACATGATCAATGCTCATTGCGTTGACGCGATGGTTTGCATTTCCAATTGCGACAAGATCACTCCCGGGATGATGATGGCGGCGATGCGGTTGAATATTCCGACAATATTTGTTTCCGGTGGTCCGATGGAAGCCGGGAAAACGGTACTCTCCGGTGTATCCCGGGCTACAGATTTGATCGATGCCATACGCACCAGTGCAGATCCGGATATCTCTGAGGATGATGTCGATAGTGTAGAGCGCTCTGCCTGTCCCACATGCGGGTCCTGTTCTGGAATGTTCACTGCAAACTCGATGAATTGTCTGGCCGAGGCGTTGGGTCTGGCGTTGCCGGGAAACGGCTCATTGCTTGCAACTCATGAACGGCGTTTTGGATTGTTCGAAGAGGCCGGTCGGCAGATCGTCGACCTGACGCAGAGGTGGTATGCAAATGACGACGAGACTGCGCTGCCGCGCGGAATTGCCACTTTCAAGGCATTTGAAAATGCCATGCGTGTCGATATGGCCATGGGAGGATCAAGCAACACTGTCTTGCACCTGCTGGCTCTTGCTCATGAAGGCGAGGTGCCTTTCACCATGGCGGACATCGATCGCATTTCGCGCTCAACGCCTCATCTGTGCAAAGTTGCTCCGGCAACGCCGGACTATCACATGGAAGATGTCCATCGGGCCGGTGGGATTGCCGCAATTCTCGGTGAATTGGACCGGTCCGACCTGATCGACCGGACGGTTCCGACCGTTCACGTTGCGACGATGGGTGATTTTATTGATTCATGGGATGTCGGGCGGCAGAACAGGGCAGCAGTGCCGGATTTCTTCCGGGCAGCACCTGGAGGGGTGAGAACCATCCAACCCTTTTCACAAGACAACCGATATGACACCGTGGATCTGGATCGTACCAACGGTTGCATACGCGATGTGCAAAACGCCTATCGACCAGATGGCGGGTTAGCAGTCTTGTATGGCAACCTTGCTGACGACGGAGCCATTGTGAAATCCGCGGCTGTTGCATCTTCGATGCAGCGTTTCACCGGTCGTGCAGTGGTTTTTGACAGCCAGGACGCCGCCGTTGCGGGAATTCTGTCGCGCAAGATCGAGCCCGGTAGCGTGGTGGTCGTGCGATATGAGGGCCCCAGGGGTGGTCCCGGCATGCAGGAAATGCTCTACCCGACCACCTATTTGAAATCCGTTGGTCTGGACGAAAGCTGCGCGCTGATTACAGATGGCCGGTTTTCAGGTGGGTCGGCCGGGCTTTCGATCGGACACATCTCTCCCGAAGCGGCAGAAGGTGGGGTCTTCGGACTGATTGAGGATGGCGACACCATTGAAATTGACATTCCGGATCGACGCCTCTCCCTTGCAGTCCCGGTGGCGGACCTGGAGCAGCGGCGTAAGGTGCTGGAAGAACGCTATGGAGCGATGTGGCAGCCCGAAAACCGCGTTCGCAAGGTGTCTACAGCCCTGCAACTCTACGCAGCCTCTGTCTCGAATGCGAGCAAAGGCGCTGTACGCGATTTGTCACTCTTGAAGAAGAACCGGCGCTAGGTTGAGACCGGTGGAGCAGAAAAGAAAAAAGGCGAGAAAAATCTCGCCTTTTTAAATGTTGTACAGCCTGTCACTAATGTCAGCGAGAATTGAATTTCCAGCTGACTGGAACGACAAGCAAGAGCGCTGTACGCTGTTAAGCGGCGCTCAGATTGTCGGCTGAAGATTTACCCGAACGCTGGTCTTTGACAACTTCGTAGTTGATCTTCTGACCTTCTTCCAGGCTGTAGATGCCTGCGCGTTCAACGGCGGAAATGTGAACGAAAACGTCCTGACCGCCATCATCGGGTTGAATAAATCCGTAACCTTTGGTGGAGTTAAACCACTTCACGGTTCCTGTAGCCATATCGCAATTCCTTTTCGTATCGCATGATGACGTGCAGCCAAACCGGGCTGCGTACTGATCGGAATTTCTGGGAGTTAGTGACGTCAGCAGGCGCACAAAAGCGCAAGGCATAAGCCGCAAGGCCAAAAAATCGATGCGCGCATTTAACATTATTTCGTATCAAGTTCAAGGGGTTCAATGTTACCTGAAGATATATAAACGTACTGCAATGGTCATGCGTAAAGTTTAACCACCTGCAGATACGAGATTATCGCGCGACTACCCAAATATGCCAGTGTTCGGGCCAATGTGACCTCGGGGTGGACTGTGCCTGGGGGATGTCTCAAGAAAACAGGTATAATCGGGCAAGGTTTGGATGAAGAATGACGAGGCGTGTACTGTCGATATAGAAGCGGCTGTACGTCCAAAACACGCCACGATTTAACGTCAATTCTGTTTTCCGGACTGCATTTTTTTGTTTGGTTCAAGATTAGGAGTGGAAATGGTCAAGCTTATTGGTGCGATGGCTTTTTTTTGTTTTTTTACGGCACTGGCCACGGCTCAGGATACAGGCGAAAAGGCAGGATGTAATCTTCAGGGCAGTTCGAATGTTTTTGTAAACGGTCTTCCCAAATTGCGCCTTGGCGATGTGGAGGGTTGCCCCGGAATCAATTATGAGATCATTGAAGGCCTGTTTATCAACGGTCAACCAGCCGTGCGGATTCTGCCAAGCGAAAATTGCGTCGCCAAAGGCAGCTCGAATGTTTTTGCCAATGGCAAACCGGTTACGCGGCAGGGGGATGTCGTGTGCTTTGACAAGTAATGGCGTACTGCGAAAGTCCTTGTTTGCAAAGCAACAACGGACCCGGCGAAGTATGATTTGCTCGTCGGGCCCGTGTCAGTTCGCACCCTAAGCGGCTGCAGCCTTTCGAAGACTTCCCAAATGCTCGTCCCAGCCGTCATCAAGTGCCATCAACAGCTGCATCGCCGCCGGACCAGTCGCCTCAGCAATGCCTTCGTGAGTTAGCGACAGGCGCGTCCCTCCAGCAGCTTCTTCCAGTATCCAGGTGACGGTTGTTTCAGCACCATCGAAGGGGCCGATGACAAAGGTGGTAACAAGCTTGCTGGGAGGGTCCATTGTCAGCACCTTGCCCCAGATAATCGGTTGGCCGCTGTCATCGGTTTTTTTGATGAGTTCGTACTTTTCGCCCTGTTTAAGATCAGCCCTGGCCGGATGATACCAGGCGCCCAGTTTATCCTTGTCGGTCAGAAAGGCCCAAACAGTTTCACGACCGGCGTTGAAGAAGACAGTTTTTGAAATGGTTGTCGTCTTAGTCATCTTTTTTACTCTCTTCTTCTGCTACGGCCTGCTGCAAAGCAGACAGTTTTGAATCCCAGAAACGGTCGAAATATTTCAGCCAGTCTGAAACGGATTTCAGGCCCAATGGTTGAAGCCTGTTGATGCGTTCTCGTCCCCGGGGGTGCACGGAAATAAGATTGCCTTCTTCCAGGACTACCAGATGCTTTTTGACGGCTGCACGCGTAATCTCAAAGCGGTCAGCGACTTGGCCAACTGTCATGTCCTCCCGGCTCAGATACAGAAGGATGTCCCGTCTGGTCGGATCTGCGAGGGCGCGGAACGCGGGCTGCAGGGGAGGCATGGCGTCAGGGTTACTGTGGGTCCCGATCATTGGGATACCGGGCGGAAATCAAATTTTCCGTCCTGATAGAGAAACGTCACGCATTCCACATCTGAAACGCATTTGCTGACGTGAGCCAAATCCTTGGGGATCTTGTAATAGGAACCCTCGGACAGAACAATTTCATCTGCCGGATCAGCCCCGGCCGGGCTGTGGACCATTGAACCGGAAATCATAACGCCGAACATGTTGGCGGATTTCACGTGAGGAGGGCTCACCAGACCAGCCGGAAGGCGAACCATGGCCATATAGGGCTCGGCGAAGCGATCCCCCATCAAGGGCGCAAAGGCAACGCCTTCGGGAGTTGTTTCCCAGGCGAGAGCCCTGGTGGGCAAATTTGTAATCGTGTTTTCTTCTGCTGCCATTGCACCGGGCGGCAACGATGCACCACACAGCACTGTCAGGCATGACAGGGTAAGAGAATGTCTGAACATCGGAAACTCCATATGAAACCATAAGGTATCATTTAAATATGATACTAAAAGGTATCATGTCAAGTTTCATTTTTACCCTTCCAGCGCAAGACGGGCGTGTGGGTACTGAAAGCTACGCCGCAGCCAGCGGGAGACTTGTTATCCAATAATTGGCACGACGACCGACCTCAGTGGTACTTCATTCTTTGCTTGAATTTTTCGTATTTGATTACTGAGACTATAAAAAAATGCTCGCCACTTAATTTACAAATATCCAACTTTTCGGCTGAGGCTCAGATACTTGTAGGTCGAAAGCAATGTGACGAGGATTGCCAAAAGTATCACTCCGACCGCACAGGAAAATATTGCGAAAGAAAGCCTGATGCCTTTTGCTTCCCACCTGGCAACAAAGAATTGCGGGTAGATTTTATTGTAGATGATCGGGATAGACTGACCATCTTTGAGTTTGGACCAATTGGCATCCGGTATGGTGCGGGCGGTTGCCGTATGTATTTTTCCCGTCTCATCCGCAAATGAATATGTCCGGGTGGACCTATTATACACACCCGTCGTTTCGGATCGGTCGTGCAACAACTTGATATAGATTGACGCTCGGGGATAGGTGCTGTGAATGAACAGCATTGCGACAAGCGTAAACAGTACCGAAAACCCGATCCAGATTAGCCAGTAATCGGCCTTTGTTTCCTTTAGGTATAAAATCAATCCACTTCAACTCGCTATGTCAACTCAAGAGGAGATGTCACAAGTCGAACAATTTTAGATTGATTTTACAATGGGTGCAACTAACTGCTCAGCCTTCGATTGCAAGCCAAAATTAGGAACGGATTGGACGAGTTATCCTTTCTCTTCGATTTTTCCGCCAGCTTTTTTCCAGCCGGAAAACCCGTCAAGGATATGGCTGACACCCTTCAGACCCATTTCTTGTGCAACGCGCGCTGAGAGGGCAGAACGCCAGCCGGAGGCGCAGTAAAAGATAAACCGCTTGTCTTCCTGGAACTGCGACTTTGCATAAGGACTTTCGGGATCGATCCAGAATTCAAGCATACCGCGCGGGCAGTGAAAAGCACCGGCAACCAGCCCTTCGCGTTGAAGTTCGCGTACGTCGCGCAGGTCAACAAACTGGACAGTCGGATCACCATGGAGCGCCAGGGCTTCTTCTCCGGTCAGGCCGTCAACGACCGAGTTGGCTTCGGCAACCATGTCTTTAACGCGTTTCATGATGGTGTCCTTCGCTGGTGTTTTCTTGCGTGGCGGTCAACTTTTGAGAGGGCCAACCAGGTGCCTGGCGTCTATACTATATAAACGAAATTGCCCGTTGCGCTATGGTTCCGCGGGTGTCCTTTGGTATCAATTCCGCGCGGAAAAACACCGCTTGTCCAATGCAGATTGAGGCGCTGAGTTCTCACATTGAACTCAATTCACCTGGTGACTGAGGACAGCGTGATGTCTAAATCTGCAGATGGGAAACGATCGTATCTTTGGTATCGACCGGATGGGTCACAACGGCGGCAATCGCGATCCTGACACCCTCTGCTGCAGTTGCGGCAGACATGCTCGGTTCACCCAGATTGTAGTCGAGTGCCGCGACTTCCGGCAAGTGGGGCAGGTGGATCCAGCCGGCTGAGATCGGCAGATCGTTCACTGCGACATGATGCAAGATGCCATACATCAGGTGATTGCAGCAGAATGTACCGGCAACATCGGAGATATCTGCCGGGATTCCACCATCGCGCATTGCCTTGACCATTGCGCGAAGCGGCAGCGTTGAATAGTAGGCAACAGGTCCGCCTGGAACAGTCAGCGTGTCCTGCATGCTGCGTCCGGCATTGTCGAGGAGCTGATAGCGCGCACTGTCATTGAGGTTCTGGGCGATGCGTTCGACGGTAATCATGGAGCGACCACCATATTCGCCCATCATGATGACGATATCCGGCTGCAACTCGGCGATGGCGTCGCGAACCACGTCGATGCACCTGAAAAATGTATTCGGGATGACCCGTGAAAAAACGCGAGCGCCTTCGATCTGTTGGCCTTCAAGCACTTCTGCTACTTTTTCAGCGGGATTAACCGGCGTGTTGCCGAACGCTTCGAAACTGGTCAGAAGAATTGTTTTCACGTGGAGGTTGGCTCCGTATTTGTTGCGACCTGCGCCAAGTGACGAGATGCTTCAATGACTGATTGTGCGGTAAAACACACAGCCATGGCAATGGTGG
Source organism: Stappiaceae bacterium (assembly GCA_039976075.1). Classification (GTDB taxonomy): domain Bacteria; phylum Pseudomonadota; class Alphaproteobacteria; order Rhizobiales; family Stappiaceae; genus JBDWFY01. The sequence goes on along the minus strand of JBDWFY010000004.1, from coordinate 278,963 downwards.
CGCCTGACGCCTATCTATCAGCATCAATATGAGACGGACCGGCGTGCCGGTGCTCTAGCGCACGGAGAGGCGACTATATCCAAAATTGTAAAAATTCTTTTGTTTCTGGTCATTGCCGGCGGTGTGCTTACAATTGCCGCTGTCTTTTATCCCCGATTTGAGCCTGCCGCTATGATCTACGATATTCACGGCATTGACGTGTCTCATCACCAGGGACCAATTGACTGGTCCGCGGTGTCGGCAGATGGGGTGACCTTTGCCTTTATAAAGGCGACCGAAGGCGGTGATCATGTCGATAGCCGATTTGAAGAGAATTGGCAGGCATCGAAACAGGCGGGCATATTGCGCGGTGGCTATCACTTTTTCACTCAGTGTCGTCCCGGCGCCCTACAGGCGGACAATTTCATAAAAATTGTTCCGCGGGAGGCGGGCGCCCTTCCTCCGGTAATTGATGCCGAACATATGGGACCGTGTCGCAGCGGTCCGGCAGTAACGGATGTACCGGGCGAAATTTCGATTTTCCTCGACAAGCTCGAACAACATTACGGCCAGCGGCCGATTATCTATACGACTAAAGAATTTCACGATGCGCATTTGAAGTCAGGTTTCCACAATGAACGCTTCTGGATCCGCAGCCTCCTCATGGCACCTTATTTCCGCAAAGATGAATGGGTCTTCTGGCAGTATCACAATCGCGGCCGGCGCGCAGGCATCACGGGACCGGTCGACCTCAACGTGTTTCGCATGAATTCCTCCGAACTAAAAAGCCTTGCAGGCTTGTGAATTCAGACTAAAACTTCAGGATCTCACCCAATCAATTGCCGCCTGCCGATCTTCCAAAGTGAAATGCCGAATATCAAATGGGGTGATTGGATTGGCAATTTTTGCGTAAACATCAAGCCAGCCCTGATCGCCGACCACAGCAATGCGGTCGATCGTTGTCAGCAGGGTGCCGAACCGCTTCAGTTTTTCCATCACCAGTCCGGCATGGAAGTGGGGCAGGGCGTGCATTTCAGCAAAGATGCGGAGTTTATTGCCCTCTGACTTGGCCGCATCAAAACGCGCCCATATCCAGTCGGCATCTGTATCCAGAATCTCACCATCATCGATCGCGTAGGCCAGAATACCACCTGCGTCGTCGTCGATATCAAGTCTTATGAGCCCTTGTTTTTCATTCTCAACCATCTGAAACTCCCAGGACAGTGTGGGGTCAATGTTTGTGTGCTCGGCATTTGCATCAGAGTGGTTAGCCGTGCTCTTCATAAAATGCCTTGAAATCTACCAGCGGTTGGGTCGCCAGTACATTGCTTATGGCATCCTGTCTGAGTTGTTTTGCAATCTCTGGTGTTAGGCCCAGATCTTCAGCGGTGTAATCCGCCAAGTATGTATCGGATGCCGCAGAGCACTCTAGTTCGATTGCCACGTGGCACATTTGCGCTAGCTCAAAGAGCAGTTCTTTGTCTTCACTTCCACGTATCAAGTCGCTGTGAATGACCGAATTCAGAAGGTCGCCCTCATAAAAATCGCCCCTTGCGACTGGATCAGCCCGAAGGACGCCGAGCGCCCTTGGCAATAGGTACGTGACGCCAATATTTTGTCCGATCATTATTCGCAGATCTTCAACTGTGAATGTGTCGATGGGTTTCTGTCTTAACCGGTGACATGTCATGGTCAGATGAGATTCGAATTCAGGTGGATCCCAATATTCGTTTTCGAGTTGTTCAAGTGTTTTAATCATGATTCAACTAATGCAGTATGGATGCGTCTTCATTCAGCAATATTGCGAGGGACCTCTCATCGACAAGGCGGCTACAGTCCAGGCCGAACCCTGGGTCGCGCGGGTCGTCAACTGACATCACCGGACCTTGAGAAACTGCTTCGGTTAGTCGCCTCCAGATATCTGGATCAATTCTGTCTTTTCCCCAGGTGCCTGACAGAAAGTAGCGCATCTTCTCACTTGAGCCGGCCTTTTTTTCGAGGTTGTCAATGACCGCCGGTCCATGAGCTTGCAGAAGGTTTTCGAGTGGACCTGCAGCCAAAACGGAAATATCCAGCGCCGACTGACATTGTGACAGGGCGGCATAAAGAAATAGCAACGAAGCTTCCGGATTGTTTGAGATCATTTCGTCAATGCAATCCGATGACTGCATCTCTCTGTCTGTCGGCTCCTCAATCTCTACGGACTCTCCGCTAATCTCTTCCGTGCTAATATTTCTCATGCCTTCAATAAATTGGCGAGCAAGTCCCTCTGCGTCGAATGTGTCCATTGCTGTAAGACATAATGGGCTCGCTCCATCAAACTCACACGCCAAACATCGCCAGTTTTTCATGATCCGGATACTTTGCTTCAAGTTGCAATCGATACCCATATACGACTTATCCTATTATTTTGCCAAAGCTTCCTTATCAGGAGAAACACGACAAGAGGTAAGCCTATTTAGTTCGGGCTTGAGCTGGACCTCCAGCCGGTTTGGCAGCGATTGATACAAAAAAATACGCTTCCTCTTTTGCGGTCGGGAAATTTGATGGACACTGACACTCAGGAAGGAGACCCATCATGTGTCGGAACATTCGCCCGCTCTTTAATTTCGATCCCCCTGCCACTGACGAAGAGATCCGGAGCGCAGCTCTGCAGTTCGTCCGGAAAATCAGCGGATCGACCAAGCCGTCAAAGAAAAATGAGGCGGTGTTTGATCACGCCGTTGAAGACATTGCGGTAAGAGTGCAGACATTGCTGAATTCCCTTGAAACGTCGCAGATGCCAAAAAATCGAGAGGAGGAGGCGGAGAAAGCGCGTCAGCGATCCGCCGCCCGTTTTGCTTGAAGACAGTTAGGCGTGTCTGCAACTACGTGCCTGATTCACCTGGCGTTCGGCGCTCGATCCAGGCTTCAAGTTTTTCTCTCACCTCTTCGCAACCGGCAATTTGGGCAAATTGGTTGGCCTCGATCTCGAGGCCTTCAGCGATGGTCGTGTTCAGACCACGAGTCACTGCTGCGAGTATGCGGGAGGCAGTCAGCGGGGAATGGCGCAGAATACTGTTGGCCATTGCCATCGCCGCAGGCATGACCTGATCGGAAGGGACGACTTTGTTGATCAAGCCCAGCTCGAGCGCGCGCGCAGGCGTGAATGGTTCGCCGGTCAGTAGTAATTCCAACGCTTTTTTTCGTCCAGCCAGCCGAGGCAGGCGCTGCGTTCCACCGAAGGTTGGCGGGATGCCGATTTTGATTTCAGGTTTGGCAAACAAGGCTTGATCACTCGCTACGGCAAGATGAACCGCTTCGGTGATTTCACACCCTCCGCCAAAGGCAATTCCATTCACTGCCGCGATTGTTGGCTTTGGAAACGCCTCAAGACGGGCTGTCAGGCGCTGACCTCGCCGGACAAACTCCCGAACCGCAACGTCCGTACCCTCTCGAATGCTCTCATAGAACTCCGGAATATCACCGCCAGCTGAAAAGGCGCGCGAACCGGAGCCGGTTATGATGAGGGCGTGTACTGACTGGTCGGCCTCTAGTGTCGAAAGCAGCGCCAATAGCCGGTCGATGGTGGCGTAATTGAGGGCATTCAGTTTCTCCGGCCTGTTTAACGTGAGGATCGCAACGGATCCCTGCTGATCTGTGAGTATCAATTCGGACATCCAAGGTGCCTTTCTGAAAGTGTCTTGATCGACTGTAAATCTCGGTCCCGATCCTAATCCGCATGATTATTGATTTAAACTCACTGGTCGGTATACATACGAGCATGCCAAGAGATTCAAAAAAGACTCGCCAGAGTATTATCGATGCAGCAAACCAGCTGTTTTATGCCGAAGGGATTCGCGCCGTCAGTGTGGACCGGATCGCAGAAGAGGCCGGCATTACCAAGCGGACGCTGTATTACCATTTTGAGAGCAAGGATGATCTGGCAGCGGCCTATCTCACCTCTAGGGACCAGCCCAATCTTGATGCATTCAGGCGCTGGTACGATCGGGCGGATGGTGATGTTCCAGACAAGGTCGAAGCGCTTTTTGCCGGTGTTGCCCGTGCCGCTCAGAGTAAAACATGGCGGGGCTGCGGATTTCTCAGAACTGCTGGAGAACTCGCCAATATGCCCGGGCATCCGGCGATAAAAGCTGGCGCTGCGCACAAGAAACGGTTCGAGAACTGGCTTTCGGAAACCTTCGAGGCGGCGGAGATATCAAATGCCAACGCACGCGCCCGTCAGGTCGTACTGCTGATGGACGGGGCCTTCTCTACGGTTATGGTTCATCACGATGTTGCGTACATCGAAGAAGCGGGCAGGGCGGCGCGCGCGCTCACGGAAGACTAAAGCACCTTGCTCGATATTTTTGACAGTTTCCCCTCAAATTCAAAAACGATAAACTTCTTCGATGAACAGCGTCATTCGAGTATTTTTTGCCATTTTATTTCTGCTTTTTTTTCAAATTGATCGTCTGCTTGCTTCCACAGAAGTCGATCTCGAACTCATTCTTGCCGTCGATATCTCCCGCTCAATGACCGACAACGAACTGGAGCTGCAGCGGCAGGGATATGCCGAGGCGCTGAAGAGTGAAGAGGTGTTTCAGGCGATTTCAGGTGGTCCGTTGGGGCAGATCGCGCTGACATATATCGAGTGGGGCGGGACCTACTATCAACGGACGATTGTTGATTGGCAGATTGTTCGCACGCGGCAGGATCTTCAGCAGGTTGCGGCGCAATTGACAGCCGGTGTTTCAAGCGCGCTTTACCGCACATCTCTTTCAGGCATTATCGATCATGCTACCAGGAGTTTTGAAGGAAACGGCTACACGTCTTTCCGACAGGTTGTCGATATATCCGGCGATGGTCCGAACAACGAAGGGCCACCCGTTTTGGGGGCGCGAAAAGTCGCGTTGGACAAGGGAATCGTGATCAATGGGCTGCCGCTCATGACGCGTGATGGGCCTGGGCTCCTGTCCGAACTGCAGGATCTGGAAAAATACTATGAGTTCTGCGTTATCGGTGGGCCGGGGTCATTCGTTATTCCGGTGAAGGAATGGCGCGGGTTCCTGGGAGCGGTGCGGAAGAAACTGGTGTTGGAAATAGCCGGCCGAATGCCTGAGAAAAACCTTCTGATAAAAGCGCGCTATTCCGGAGCGACAGCAGAGGGTTACGATTGTCTCATCGGCGAGAAAATGTGGCGCGATATTATCGAGAGTATCCCACCTGAGGTGATCATTCCCTAGAAATCGTATCTGGGCCCTGTTAACGAGCGTTTTCAAAGAATAAGTATGCCTTGGGGCAGTGTCAGTCTGGCTGTTCGTTTCGCATCAATCTGCTAATGTCGGTATTGAAAGTTATTGTGGTGCTGCTGGTGGCAGTAAAAACGGTTCGACAATAATTCTGTGCGGAAACTGTTCATTTGGTGTTGTGTGAACTATGTGGATCGAATGGCATAACGGAATCCTCCCCAATTAGGCCGTCGGGCGTCTTGTCGATTTCATGGTAAAAAAAAGCAATCCTTACTACTCCGGTCCCGAGACACATAATTTCGACGGTCGGATTTTCTTCAATCCCGGCGGCATCGCACCGGGTGGTTTCCTGAAATTGCTGAAATGGCAATTGATGGAAAAGCGGGCGAAGTGGCCGGATAAAGTAGAAAGCCCCTTTGAAGGATTTGTTCCGCCTGCCAGGACTGATGATTTGTCGATTACCATGATCGGCCATGCGACTTTGCTGGTGCAGATATCCGGTCTGAATTTTCTCACTGACCCGGTCTTTTCCGACAGAGTAAGCCCGTTCTCATTCATCGGGCCCAAACGGGTTGTCCGTCCCGGTGTCAGTATGGAAAACTTGCCCGAAATCGATTGCATTCTTTTATCTCACAATCACTATGATCACCTTGATATTGTTTCACTTTCCGCTCTTGTTGACCGCCACGACCCCCTGATCGTTACGCCTTTTGGCAACGATACGATAATTCTGAAACACATCCCGCATGCTCGGATCAAAACAGGGAATTGGGATGATCTTGTTGAGGTGACTGGCGGTGCTCGAGTTCATTTTGAGCCGGTCCACCACTGGTCTGCTCGGGGTGCTCGCGATCGGCGCATGGCGCTATGGGCGGGGTTTGTTGTCGAAGCCGCCGCCGGGAAAGTCTATATCGTTGGCGATACCGGCTTTCATGAGGGGATCAATTACAGGGCTGCTGCTGAAAAGCATGGTGGTTTCAGTGCAGCTATACTTCCAGTGGGAGCCTATTCGCCGCGCTGGTTCATGCGCGGACAACACCAGAACCCCGAGGAAGCCGTGGAAGGGCATTTGCTTTGCAAGGCTGAAGTCTCGATTGCCCATCATTGGGGTACATTTCAGCTGACGAATGAACCGATTGAAGAACCGGTCGAGCGGTTGGCGAAGGCACGGGAAGCAAAGGGCCTCTCCGAAAATGCTTTCGTTGTGCTTCGCCCGGGGCAAAATTGGATCAGAACGCCAGTAGCAGAGCTCTTAACTGACTGATGGTCTGTAAGATTGCCACGATTGATCGTTCAAAGTGAGAAAATGGATTCGCACACTATCAGTGGGGCAACAGCATCATGGTTCTTAAGTCGTCGAGCAGCCTTCTGCTCACAGCATTGTTGTTGGTATTTTGGGTGGTGCAGGCAACCTTTTCATCGGCGGCGCGTGCGCAGGTTCAACCGACCGAAAAGCCTGTGGTGGCACAGAAGCAACCCGCTCCTGCACCGGAAGAGGCAGTAAAAACGCTTCCGGAAACCGAGGGCGCCGAGAATGTGGATGAGAATGCTGCTCGTCCGGTTCCCCAAAGTACGAAGGATGCAAATGCACTAAAGAAAACTGTCACACAAGCAAATCTGGGACAGGGCTGGACCGCCCAGTGCAATAGCGCGGGCGACGACCTGAAATGCCGCGCGTTGATCAACGTTTTCACGCCGAAAGACAACCAGCTCATCTTTGCTGTTTCAGTACAGATCGCCGAGGCGGGGGGTGCCGCAGCTCTTTTCACCATGCCGCTTGGACTGTACCTGCCTGCCGGGTTGAAATTAAAACTTGATGACGGCCCGGAGCATGAGGCGATTATTCAGACCTGCGATCAGCGTGGCTGCTACGCCGGCTGGGTGATGCAGAAGGACGAGGTTGAACAAATGGTTGCCGGTAAACAACTGGCGGCTTCATTTCAGGCTAACAACCGCAGCCCAATCAACATTACGCTGCCACTGTCTGGCTTCGAAAAAGTCTTTGCGAAGCTGGACTAATTCAGGTTCTCCTCAATATTTCATTTAGGCCACGCCCCTGCACACTTATCTTCGGATCAGGTATGCCGTCGGGGCCGGAAGGCTGTCGACTATTTTGTTTTCAATGAGGAAATCTGCAAAGCGTTCATAGCGTGCTTCGTCTACAAGTCCAGGCCGAAGTGCGAACAGAGGTGCTGTCGCCTGCCATGACCTCTTGTTGAGATCTGTGTTCAATTTGGGGTCATATTTGATGAACAGCTCCCAGGCGCCAATTGGATCTTCCGTAAGCGTCCGGACACCATGTTCTACAGCAGTCAGGAATTTCTCGATGAGCGCAGGATCAGCTGTTCGTTTGTCGACGATATAGACCAGCTCGCTGTACGCTGGGATAGCGCCTTGCTCAATATTGAAAACAAGCGGCTTTTTCCCCGCTTCAATCACCTGAACGGGTTCGAAATTTCGATAGGCGTCGGTGAGCGCATCCACCTTGTCTTCAAGCATTGCCGGAACCATGGAAAAGCCTACGTCGACCAGGGTGACATCTTCGATCGGAATGCCATGTCGGGCGAGCGAGATCCGTAGCAGTTCCCGCTCTGTTTTGGCACTATCCGCATAACCGATCCGCTTGCCGCGCAGATCACTGATCTTCTTGATCGGTCCACCCTCAACCGCGAGAATGATGTTCAGCGGAACAGGAATCAAGGTGCCGACTATCGCAAGCGGTTTGCCCTCTGCGATGCCGATCATTGTCCTTGGTTGTGCTGACATACCCACTGCGACCCGGCCATCCAGCACCATTGCGACATTGTCCAGAGTATTTTCCGGCGGCACCAGCGTGACTTCGAGACCGGCATCGGCAAAATACCCTTTTTCAAGCGCAACAATAAGAGGCCCGTGATTAGGATTGACAAACCAGTCAATGCCGATGGCGACCTTTTTGAGCGGCGCCTCGGCAGCGTGTGATGAAATCGATGCGGCTAGAATGAGCATTGCCAAGAAAATCAGGTTTTGAAACCAACGCTGGGGCATGACACCTGTCCAAAAACAAATTGAAAAGTGCCTGAACGATACCATCCTTGGCGCTGCAAAATCCACGACAACGAAGATGTGACGGATATTTAATTTTGCGATTGAAAAATCGACCCGATATCGGAAGTAGCTGAAAGTGGAAGCAGGATCACAGGCGTGCAAGAATCTGGAAAAACAACGGTGCTAAAACCAAACCGGTCGCATGTGGGGCTCCTTGCCCTCTGTGCTGCTATCGTGATGCCAATCCACAGCGCTTCGGCTGACTATCATCAAGCCTCGGAAGCTTGGGAGACCGTACAGTCCTCAGATGGCTCGGCTCCAACCGCTCGCCATGAGGCAGCATTCGTGGCCGTCAATGAAAGGCTCTATCTCCTGGGTGGTCGAGGCAAGAAGCCAGTCGATATATTTGATGTGCACTCAAAAACCTGGTGGGAAGGTGCATCATCACCCATTGAGATACACCATTTTCAGGCTGTTCCAATTGAGAATGAGATCTGGGCCGTTGGCGCATTCACCGGTGGCTATCCTGGCGAACTACCGATGCCCTATGTTCTGATCTATGACACCGTGACGGATACCTGGAAACAAGGTCCGGACATTCCCGAGGATCGCCGCCGTGGTTCGACCGGCGCGGCTGTTGTCGATGGCAAGATTTATATTGCCGGCGGCGCACAGGATGGGCATCGAGGCGGTCATGTGCCCTGGCTCGACAAGCTTGATCCCCAAACCGGAATATGGACACAATTGGCCGATGCACCGCGTTCAAGGGATCATGCTGCCTTAACTGCGGTCGATGGTAAATTGGTGTTTGCCGGAGGTCGGCGCAGTCATGCACCGGACAACACTTTTGGCGATGTTGTGGCCGAAGTGGATGTGTTTGATATCCAACAGGGCACCTGGACAACCCTTGAAGACCCGCTTCCGGTCCCGCGGGCGGGCAATGCCTCTGTTGCGATCGGCGATGATGTTCTGGTGATTGGTGGGGAATCGATCGGCCAGCGTGCTGCGCACAGTGACGTGGATCGGTTGACCCTTAGTACCGGCGAATGGCATCCGGTGGCACCGTTACTGCGAGGACGGCATGGAACCGGAATTGCTTCGATTGGGAATGAGCTCTGGATTGCAGCGGGCAGCGGCAATCGTGGAGGGGGGCCGGAACTGAATACCCTGGAACGTCTATCGTACAAAGATGCATCGGGAAAATCATAAGTCACCAGCCAATTGGTATGGAGGTCCCGTTCGTAAGTTCCAACACGGAATAATCTCGGAGTTAGTTCGTTCTCTTTTGTATGGCGGTCGTGGATCGCCGCTCGATCAAAGGAGAATGGTATGAAGAAACTATCCGTTTTGCTGGGCAGTTTGCTGGTGGCGACGACAGCCCTGGTAAGCCCAGCAGCAGCCGATGATGACAGAAATCCGATCGGTCGATTTTTCGAGCGCGTGTTTGACGGAGACCGAGACAAGACCCGCGCCTTCGGGAAGACCAAACAATGGGCTGTAAAAATGCGCCATTCATTCTTTGAGCGGCGTGCAAATCAAGAGGATAGAGGGTCGAGTTCTAATTCGAGTTCGAATAGTTCGTCCAATTCATCGTCCAACTCGAGCTCCAACAGCTCTTCAAACTCGTCTTCCAATTCGAGTTCAAATTCCTCCTCGATTTCCAGCTCGAACAGTTCCTCGAATTCAAGCTCAAACTCATCGAGCAACAGCCACTAAGGTGACGGTCCCCAGAAAAGAAAATGTAAGGCCGGAGAAATCCGGCCTTTTCCATCACCAAAAACGATACGGGAACCCCGTTACCGTGGGGCTCTGGCTGTGTTTCTATACCACCCGGGTGCAGCCTGTGTATTGCGGAGGATACGTTTACGGTTCTCCGCTTCCGGTTCGCTCTGAGTACGAATTTCTCCTGGCAAACCGGTTGTATTGCGCTTGAACGGTATAATCTGAACCAGCGGTGATCCTTGTTCGATTGCATGCAGCCCGTCCTTTCCGGTCGCAAGAAAGGGAAAATGGATTTCTGATGCGTATGTGTCCGTGTCAACGATTCCCGCGACCAGGTCAAAAACACCGCTGGGCCGATTGAGTGGGGTGACAAACAGGCAGCTCCATCCCGGTGGTGTCTGGATCGTCCAGTAATTATGAAACTTGCACGGAGGGATGTGATCTGCCGGATGCCCCCTGATCTGACTGCTGGCGTGATTACTGACCATCGTCCGGTCGAAATCCCATCCCGCATCAACGGTCTTTCCCTGATCCGCGATCTCAAGACGAACGGTGGCCGCTATCGGTATGATCCAGCCGGTGGTCATCGCGTCAAGGAAGGGCATGCACCGTTTGACAGTCAGTCCGGTATCGGTTGTCGATACTTGATCGGAGTCTACTGCAGGCAGCTTTCGGAACCAGTCAGGCAGATAGTTTTTTGCCCGAAACGGGGGAGGAATTACCCCCTGATCTTCCGGGCGGCAAAGAAAGCGTATGGTCTTAGAGGTTGGTTTGGAAAACATTGGACGTCCCCATTTCTGATGTGAAATGAAAACGGATCGGCAAAAGATTTATTCCCCCAGAAGTGTCACTTGGGTAGGGGAATAAACTCGTCCTTGTCGTCGGGTGGCAGTTTAAAACGGCCATGTTCCCAATCTCCGGCTGCCCAAGCTTCCTTCGCCGCTTCTATTTTTTCTCTGGAAGAGGCGACAAAGTTCCACCAGAGGTGCCGGGGTCCGTTCAGAGTCTCACCGCCAAGCGCCATCAGGCGCGCACCGGCTGGTCCAGCTTGAACACTGATTGCATCTCCGGGCCTGAACACCATCATCTTTCCTGCTTCGAACTGATCTCCGGCAACAGTGATCGAGCCTTCGACGACATAAAGCCCTCGATCCTCGTGATCATCGGGTAGGGGCAGCACAGCGCCGGCATCCAGGACCGCATCGGCATAGAACATTTCTGAGAACGTTTTGGTTGGTGCTCGTTCGCCCCACGCATGACCGATAATCAGGCGCACCTGTTTTCCTTCTCCTTCAATAAGTGGCAGGGCGTCCTTGCCGTGATGTTCGAAGCCGGCTTCGGTTTCTTCCGCACTTTCGGGAAGGGCAACCCAGGTTTGAATGCCGAACAGGCTGCTTGGACTTTTCCGGGTTTCAGCGCTGGTGCGCTCGGAATGCGAGACGCCGTTACCGGCAATCATCCAATTCACTTCGCCGGGAAATATCATCTGGTTGGTGCCCAGCGAATCCCGATGCTGGAATTCACCTTTGTAAAGATAGGTGACCGTTGCCAGGCCGATATGAGGATGGGGTCGTACATCGATACCCTGATTGGTCAGAAACTCCGCCGGTCCTGCCTGGTCAAAGAAAACAAATGGGCCAACCATCTTTCTTTTGGCAGAGGGCAGTGCCCGCCTTACCTCAAACCCGCCGATGTCTCGAGCACGCGGAATAATTATGGTTTCAATAGCGTCGGGATTGACCGTTGAAGGGCATTGCGGCTCAAGGCTGGGATTCCAGCTCATCGTACATCCTCTCGATTGACATATTTGGGAACCTGGTCAGCAATTTTCGGCAGAGACAGCTGGAGATTGTTTCGCAAATGTTCATGTTGTATCGGCAGTTTCAGCGCTTCGCCGAGGTTCGCCGTGTCTTCGTCATGATCAAAACCTGGCTCGTTGGTCGCAATCTCAAACAGCACGCCACCGGGTGTTCTGAAATAGATAGCCCAGAAATAATTCCGATCGATAACCGGTGTAACCTGATATCCGGTATCCAGCAGCGCTCTGCGTACGTCGAGCTGATGCTGCCGGTCCTTCACTGCAAAGGCGATATGGTGGACAGAGCCAGCGCCTTGGGCTGCGCCATCACCACCAGGCATGGGAATAAGATCGATGTTGTGGGCGCCGTTGCCGTCAGGAATTGCGAACCGCTTCATGTCTTCAGTTTTGTCTACGGGTTGGTAGCCCATGAATTGCAACAATTCAGCCGTGGCTCCATCGTCTTCAAGCCGTATCGAGGCGCCGTGAAAACCGCGGATTGCCACATCATCGGCAATGGTGCTTGTCCAGGGTCGGCGGTCGTCTTCTTTGTTTTCGACAAGCGAAAACTCGTCTCCATCAGGCCCTGAAAACTGAAGGCATTTTTCTCCAAAAACTTCCTTTTCCGCGAGTCCCGTTACACCCAGATCAGCAAATCGCTTATGCCAGAATTTCAATGATCCTGTCGGAATGGAGAAGTCAGTTCTTCCCACCTCTCCGGTACCCGGTCTGCCGCGCTTCTTTCCCGGAAATGGAAAATAAGTCATGACCGAACCTGGCGTTCCCAGTTCATCACCGTAATAAAGATGGTAGACCTCCGGCACATCGAAATTCACCGTTTTTTTGATACGGCGAAGGCCAAGTATCTGAGTGAAGAAGGTGTTGTTTTCTTGTGCATCACTGGCCAGAGAGGTGACGTGATGCAGGCCGCTGATCTGGCTGAGCACAGTGATTTTCCTTTTTCAACAAACAACGAACTTTTTTCGTATTCCCTATAGTTGGCTATTCCTCCCAATTACGGAAGAGGGCGGGCGAGAAACGGTTCGTTGCGAATTATGAAACAATCCCGTTGCTCTCGATCAATGCATGGCTGGGACATAAAAAGGTGGTTCGATCACCGAACAGGAAATTTCTGGAGACAATAAAAAAGGCCGGATAAGTCTTTCGACTTATCCAGCCTGTTCCAACCTCTTCAACATACGCGGAGCACATATCCCGTTGAAAAGATCAAAGCCGTCTTTTACCGGTATAGGTGTTTTGAGCCGACAACACAGGCAGCGCCCGGCACGTTAGGTCGCTGCATCCAGTTCGCGCTCGTTTCTGACCGAGCGGCGACCAGTGGAGACCTTGTCGATGACGGTTTGACAACCGGTGTCTCGTTTGGCCTCCAGAAACTCACCCATTCTATTGTCGAGTTCCTGCAGCACACGCTGGCGCGATGAGCTGTCTTTCGTTCTGATTGCTGGTCTGTCGATATTCCACCAGAATAACATTTCCTACTCCCGATTTGTCTGGTCGTTACATTGCTCGATTGCCGAGGTCACGCTGAAAGTTGCGGGTCATCACGAACTCGATCCGAGTAATCTGATCCCTTAGCCGCAGTCTGATTTTTTTCATTGCACTCACCCGAAGAACATCCGGGCGGAGACGTTTCTGTTCACGATCGATTTTCGCATCAAGGATTTCGTGACGTGTCCGAAGTGCCTTCAATCTGTTGAGCATTCAGTCCTCCATTGCTATCGGTGTATCCGATAGATGGGTGCGTTTGGCCTCTGGATCAAATTAATTAGACGTAAGGTTTGTTCCCGATTAGATGGCAGATTATGGGGTGAGAAATCAGTCGATAAAGGCAGCGCTTCTACAGTATGGCGGCGTGTTGTTGCACTGAGATGACACGCTGGCAATTCTGTGCGCCCTATCGGTGTTTGGTCTATCAGCGTTGGCCCCGTAGTCTTGATCAGTGGAAAGCAGAATCGGCGATATCAGATGGAATTTGATTATGTGATTGTTGGGGGCGGTTCAGCCGGCTGTGTTTTGGCAAACCGGCTGAGCTCCAGCAGTAAGACGAGCGTGTGTCTGATCGAGGCCGGCAGCGATGTCCGCAGCCGATGGATCGATATTCCGGCCGGTTATGTAAAAACCATGGTTGACCCGCGCTTCAACTGGCTATTTGAAACAACGCCGCAATTGAATGCCGGTGGGCGAAACATTCCGGTGCCGCGGGGCAAAGGTCTGGGCGGTTCGAGCCTGATTAACGCGATGATCTATGTCCGCGGGCAGGCGGGTGATTACGACACGTGGGCTCAACTTGGTTGTCGGGGCTGGAGTTACGAAGAGGTGCTGCCCTACTTCAAGCGTGCCGAGAATTTTGAAGTCGGTGGTGATGAATTTCACGGAACTGGGGGACCGCTTAACGTCGCCATGCCGACGGAGCGGTACTCGATACTGGATCATCTCATGAGAGCAGGAGGCGGTTTGGGATATCCGATTGAACATGACTATAACGGATCTGTTCAGTCAGGTTACGGCTATTGCCAGGTGACGCAGAAAAATGGGCGCCGGTTCAGTGTACGCAGCGCCTATATCGACCCCATACGATCAACCAGAAAAAACCTCACGATCCTGTCGGACACGCCGGTAAAGAGGATTCTGGTGGAAAGAGGGCGTGCGACCGGCGTTATTTTCGAAATTGAAGGACAAGAACGGGAAATCAGAGCGCGCCGGGAAGTCATTCTCGCCGCTGGCGCAGTTCAATCGCCCCAACTTCTGGAATTGTCCGGCATCGGTGATGGGAAGCGTCTTCGGTCTCTGGGCATTCCTGTCATCGCCGATAGGCCTGCCGTCGGGGAGAATTTGCAGGATCACTATATTTCGCGTCTGACATGGCAACTCAATGGGGCTGAAAGCCTCAACCAAAAGGCCCGAGGCTTGCCGCTCATGCGCGAAATCCTGCGTTACTATCTGCAAGGACGGGGTGCGCTGACATTACCCGCCGGTATTTTGGCAGGGTTTGTAAAGAGCCGTCCTGATCTACCGGACGCTGATATCCAGTTCCATATCGCCAATGCGACTTTCAAGGATCCGAAAAAGCGAACATTTGATCGATTTCCCGGGCTAACCATTGGTCCCTGCTTTTTGCGCCCCGAAAGCCGTGGCTACATTCATGCAAAGACGCCAAACCCTGCTGACGCGCCGGAGATTGAACCCAATTTTCTCTCAACAGAAACAGATCGCCAACAGCACGTTGCCGGGATGCGCCTTGCCCGGGAACTGATGGCGACGCCCGTGATGCAACCTTTCGTCGTGTCAGAGTCGGCGCCGGGCATCACGATTTCGAGTGACGACGAGCTGCTGAACCATGCAAGGGAAACCGGTGCCACGCTCTATCATCCGGTGGGTACCTGCCGCATGGGGGCGGATGAGGAATCAGTGGTAGATACGGCGTTGCGTGTGCGTGAGATCCAGAATTTGAGGGTCGTTGATGCATCGATCATGCCGCGCCTGATCAGCGGCAATACCAATGCGCCTACCATCATGATTGCCGAAAAGGCCGCCGACATGATTATGACCAGAGGAGCCTGAAAGAGTCAGGTTTCCCAAAAAAGAAATATCGCCTCCTGATCGTTTCCGGGGGGAATAAGTGTCGATGCTCTCCGTTTCCCCTCGTGACGCATTTGTGACGAATGAGGACACGGCAATGAACATGGCCATATCGACTGACCATCAGCAGCAAAATGATACGGCCGAAACTCCTTGCCATCGCACACAGGCGATGGACTTGACCATAATCGCCACTCCTTTTCGTAAACCGGTGATGGCAGTGGCACTCGCGCTTTGCCTGTCCGCTGGATTGTGGATTATGCCACAAGCGCTGAGCCCAGACGGTCGATTGGCGCTGATCGTCACCGTCGTGAGCGTCATTGGCTGGACCCTGACCCGTATTCCCGATTCACTGGTAGCTCTCGCAGGCGCCGTGTCCCTCGTCGGTCTTGGAGTTCTCGAAGAAAAGGCCCTCTATTCATCTCTTGGCAGCGAAATGATCTGGCTGCTCGTGGCCGCTTTCATCATGGCAGCCATCCTGAAAGCAAGCGGTTTGCTGGAACGCCTGGTCTTTGGAGCTCTCCGTCCCCTGGGTACTGTCAGAGGCTTGCTCCACGGACTCACGATAATTATTGCGCTGACGGCATTTTTGGTGCCCTCGACTTCCGGGCGGGCAGCACTGCTGATGCCCGTTTTTTTGACACTTGTCGACCGGTTGCCGGATCACCGCCTTGTCCGGCCACTGGCCTTGTTGTTTCCAACGGTCATCCTGTTATCCGCCGGGGGCTCGCTGATTGGGGCTGGCGCTCACTTCGTGGCGGTGGATATGATCGGTACGATCACAGGCAACCGTATCGGCTATTTTGAATGGATCTGGCTAGCTCTTCCTTTCGCCTTCCTGTCGAGTCTCGCGGGTGTCTGGCTGATCATGCTCTTGTTTGTCCCACGAGATTTGTTTTCGGAAAAACTTGCATTTCAAACCAATCCGCACGGCTCTTTTACTGTGCAACAGAAGCGTGTCGCACTTGTGGTGCTCGGAGTGATCGCAGCCTGGATGACAATCCCTATTCACGGATTTGATGTTGCGATAGTTGCGATCGCGGGTGCAGCAGTGCTGCTTAGCAGTGCCATTTCCTCGATGAAGCCAAAGGAAGTGTTTCGTCAGGTCGAGGTGGAGCTGTTGATCTTTTTGGCTGCAACGCTGGTGATTGCTAGGGCATTGCGTGACACCGGCGCCGATATCTGGCTTGCACAAAGTGCAATGGACATCCTCCCGGAATCCATGACCGGCTCGCTCACCTTCATTGTGGTGGTAACCGCACTTGTCGCATTGACCGCTCATCTGATTATCAATTCGCGCAGCGCTCGTGCAGCCGTTCTTATTCCGGTCTTTGCCCTGCCGATGGCGGGATTTGGTCACGATGTTACGTTGTTGATCCTGGTCACCGTTCTTGGCACAGGTTTCTGCCAGACCATGATGGCGAGCGCAAAGCCCGTTGCACTGTTCGGCAATCTTGACCGGGACACATTCCGGCAAACTGATCTGATGCGCCTTGCAGTTCCCCTGTTGCCGGTAATCTTTGTGTTGCTGATAGGATTTGCCCTTTTCCTTTGGCCGATCCAGATTGCGCAAAATAGCAATCCGGATCTCCCGAAAGCAACTGATAACCTGATACTGCCTGCGTCTTCCATCAGACATGTGTCTGTGATTGGAGAAAACGCCACGGGAGAAAAAGTATCGCCACAAAAGCAAGCGGCGATGCCCGGTGCACTTTGCAGCCGCGACGAACTCGCCACGACTATGATGGCCCTGATCAGCGAGCACCGCATGTGGTCTGCCGGCTGGTGGCATGTCTGGGACCGGTTGCGCCGCGATGGATACCCGGTAGAGCGCAAGGCGGTGCGGGCTGTTTATAAAGAGGATAATATGGTGATGCTGCGAGACCATTCCGTCGAACTGGCGAAGACCGTTCAGAATAGCGCCTCTGTTGATACCGCCCGAGCTGCGTGCCGTACTCTGTCGCACACGGCAGCAGGCGTGTCCATTCCGGTGCCGCGTCCCAAGATCTGAACGACTAAATCATTGAAGTGATAAATAAAAATGTCGATATAACAGAATGTTTTTTATGACTTACCGGGAATAATTCTGTCGGGAAATCGTTCTCCAATCATCGAATAATGATCGGAGAGTTTCAATGCCTTTTACTGTTCTTGTTGCGCCGTCCGGCTTTAAGGAATCTCTAGATGTTGAGGAGGTTACCCGTGCAATCGCGGCTGGCGTTTCCCGTGTTGTTCCCGATGCCCGCATTCTTCAGGCACCGATGGTTGATGGCGGCGAAGGGTTCACGCGCGCACTGGTCGATGCGACGAGCGGTCGTGTGCACACCATATCGGTCACCGGTCCGGTCGGTGAACCTGTCGGATCATTTTTCGGCATGATGGGCGGAGCAGGACTGACCACGGCCGTTCTGGAGATGGCGGCAGCGGCCGGGTTGAGCCTTGTGCCCCGTGACCGGCGCGATCCCACCTGCACGACGAGCTATGGAGTTGGCGAACTCATTTTGGCCGCGCTTGACAAGGGTGCGCAACGAATTTTGATCGGTTGCGGAGACAGCGGCATCAATGATGGTGGGGCCGGTATGGCTCAAGCGCTTGGTGCGCGGCTGCTTGACCGCAACGGTCGGGATTTGAAGCAAGGTGGTGGTGCACTGGGGGATCTCGACAGTATCGATGTGTCGGGCCTCGATCCGCGCTTGGCCAACGTCACCATCGATGTCGCTGTGAACTGGCACAATGTACTCCTGGGTGACAAGGGCGTTGCCCGGGTTTTCGGTCCGCAGAAGGGCGCAAGTCAGGAACAGGTGCTGGAACTTGAAAGCGGGCTCGAAACCTACGCTGCCTGTATCCGGGACACTGTCGGTCTGGATCTGGGGCTGGCCAATGGGTCCGGTGCCTCTGGTGGACTTGGAGCCGGGCTGGTTGCCTTTGCCGGGGCAACGTTACATCCGCGATTTGATATCGTGATGCAATATCTGGCTTTTGACAGTTTAATTGGAAAAGCGGATCTGGTGATCACAGCGGAAGGGTCGCTGGATGGCCAAAGCCCGCATGGAAAGGTGCCGTGCGAGGTTGCGAGGCGAGCTGAACGGTGCGGAGTACCAACGATCGCATTGGCCGGTACGATCGGCAAAGGCGTACGCGAGACGCTTGACAACGGCATCGATGCCTTTGCGTCCATCATCAAGCGGCCGTGTTCTCTGGACGAGGCAATTCAGAAGGGCGACAAGTTGCTGCGTCGCGCTGCTGAGGATGCCATGCGCATGGTGGTTGTGGGGATGCGGCTGAGAGAGCCCAATCCTTCCTACCGAACTGGCGCTGGTTAAGATCAAAATCGCCTTCCTCCGGATCAGGCGTGGCAGTGCCTGCACCGGAGGGGCGATTTGAGTGTTGATTTCAGTACTACATCGGGCAGCGCTGAGCGATACTGGCACCGATGCTTTCCAACGATTGCCGTCGGAGTGATTTTTCTTCGGGTAAATCCGTTATGACAGGCTGGATCGCTGTTTCCTTTGTGCCTTGCGTACAGAAGATGCCGCGATCGAACGACATCTTTGTCTTGTCGTCCCCTACATAAGATATGATTCCGGATCCATGGATCGTGTAGCGCCCGGTTGCATCCGGTTTTGAAAGGTAGCCTTCCATCAAAACCGTGTTTAACGGTTGACTGAACAGACCCAGCGTCACCGTTCGAACATCAAGCGAATGTTTCCTCGGGATGCCGGTAACGGTCAGAGCATCGCCTATCTTTGCATGATGAATCTCAAGACCCTGGACGGAAGTGCCTCCGACAAAGAAACTGTTTTTCCTTGCACCTTGGTCATATGTGCCCATCAGGATCGCTTCAGGCAGCGGATCAATCTTGATGATCTGCGTGGCGACAATCTCCTTGTCGCGCCACAGTCCGTTTACCGCAATCCAGTCGCCGGTAGCTGGCTGGCGATTTTCCCCAAAGCCAATAAATGTCGTGTCCGGCGGTGTGACAATATGGGAGCCAAGGACAGAAAGGTCAGAATTTGTCGCAAGCGTCGCAGGTCCGACGGCAGGCAGATAGTGCGTAATCCGATTGGCATTCCAGATGCCCTTGTTATGCGAAGCTTCGACAATAACCGTCTCGCCAGGAACAAGATCGTCGGCAAGGCGATTACCCAGAATGGAATGAACATTCATGTTACTGGGATAGGCTATCCGCTGACCATTGACGAAAATACTGCCCAATTGTGTGATTGCTCCCACAATACCCGTGCCAAGGATTCCGCCTTCCCGCTCGCTATCCTCACCGGCCAAGGCAGCCAGGGTGAAGATCATCGCAGAAAAGCAAATTGATAGTCTCCGGATCATCAATGCTCCCGATCATCGTCTGTGCCGGCTGACGTACCGATCTCGCCTACTATGTACGTTCCAATCGAGAAACGACCCTTTGGTCCTGGTACTGCCGCGTCTTTTTCCTGAAGGGCGAGTGCCTTCTTGTTGAGTGCCTGCAGCACTTCTTGAGCATGTTTCCGTGCTTCGGATTCCAGCTCCCGTATCGATGCATTGGAAAGTTGGTTGAAATGCGCCGCGCGTTCAAATTGGCGGGGCTCGCCGTCTTTGGCGAGAAGATTGCCAGTGGCGGCATTGAGATGTGCAATCAGGTTTTTCTCGTAGGCGGCAATCATCGCCTCGGAGTTAGGGTTTGCTACAAAAGCTTTTTGAACCAGCGTAACAGTGTCGGTGTCCGGATCAACTTTCACCGCGCCCTGCAGCACCAACGCATTTAGAAGTGTTGATGCCGGCAAGTCTATTTTCGCAGTTCGTGCCAGATCATCAAATCCCGCTTTGGATGGCCCGCCAAGCCGGGGGATCGGTCGCGGCTGGCCGGCTTCGTTCTGAAACCGCGCGTTTGAAGTCCAGTAGGCGATGGCGAGGCTGCAGACGTTGGTGAGCGAGTGTTTTGCCGGTCGCGGGGTCGCTTCTCTGAAGCGCCGCACATCCTTGCGATGCAGACCGGTCTGCAGGCTGATATTACTGTCTGTCTGTTTGTCCTGAGTGGTTGGGTGCTCTTTTGCAGCTCGGAACAAGGCGAGTTTTAGGGCTTCTGTGGCTGCGTTCAACGTAACACCATGAGCAATCATCGCACGTGCAATTGGGCGCAGCAGTCGTGACAACGCCCTTTGAAATTGTTCTGTCCTATCTTCCCTCACATTGATTCCCCAGCACCAATCACCATTGCGAGAGCAGCCACTGTGACAATTTTCGCAACAACCGGGCGAAGAAAAATGCCCGGTAATTTCATCCTCTTACTCTCATTCAGCGACCCTCACAATCGCAACTATGACGTCGGGTCATATCACCTATTTATAGAGCTCGCGTTCCAGAAACCGACAATTCTTTTTAGCTGATCACATCACCGTCATTATTATTGATAGACTGTCATTAATAAATGGGAAAAATTCCCAATACATTTCGATCGGTAATTTCCAGCGACTTGTCTGCGGAAATGGAGGCAGGGAAAACGGTCGGCTCTTCCGACTTTTCTGAAGATGAAAGTCAGGAGGTGTAGCTGGAATATCTCGATAACTATTTGAAATATAGTCTAATTCTCGTGGGAGAGCACGAATGTATACATCCATCCGCACTCAGGAGATTGCCACATCACATGGTGGCGCCATACCGGAACCTGATCCAAAGGGAGAATCAGATGTCCGTCGCAATGTGGTCGATTTAACCATGCCGTTTTCCGGTAAGCAGGCGCTGTGGCAGAGCGACTGCTTTCTTGCCGATGCGCTATCGGATTTGCCGGTGAGGGACAAAGTTCTCTTCGAGGCGTTCGGTCGGGGGCCGCGTGCGCGACCACGCTATGACGTCATTCATCGAGGTTTCGAAAAATTTGCTGCAGTACAACCCGATGCCATTGCGGCGGATCATCTGGGTGAAACAATTACCTACGGTGCTTTGGAGGAACGCGCGAACCAGCTTGCATGCGTATTGTTGCACCACGGTGTGCGTCGTGGTGATGCCGTCGCGCTCTATCTTCAACGCTCCATCCCGATGATTGTTGGAATACTGGCTACATTGAAAATCGGGGCCGCCTACGTGCCCCAGCATATCGGTGTGGCGCCAGAGAATACGCTCAGGCACATCATTCAGGTTACGGGTGCGAAAGTCGTTCTCACGCTGTCTAATCTGCGCCAGATGGTTCCGACCGTTCCGGAGCTGATCTGTTTGTCGATTGATGAGATCATGAAGACGCCGCTAAGCCCACAAGGTGAAGCAAGTCCGTTTGTGGAGACGGTACGCCCGGACGATCGCTGTTTTGTTCTATTTACCTCCGGCACAACCGGCGTGCCCAATGGGGTTCAGGTCACACACGGCAACGTATGCAACATTCTGCAAACAGCGCCGGGCGATCTGGGCATTCGGCCAGGGTTGAAAGTTGCTCAATTGCTGTCCATCGCTTTTGACATGGCTGCCTGGGAAATTCTGGGCTGTCTTTCAAATGGGGGCACACTGATAATTCGCGGTCGCGACTTTCAGGCTGCCGCCGAACAGGCGGATGTCGTCATCGCCACACCGTCTATTTTATGTTCGCTGGATGAGTCGCGCTGCCGCAATGTAAAAGTCGCGGCCGTCGCTGGAGAGCCCTGTCCGCGACCTCTTGCGGACACGTGGTCACAGTTCTGCACTTTCTATAATTCCTGCGGACCGACGGAAACCACCATCGTCAACACGGCGGATACACATTATCCGACAAAACCTGTCTTGAGTATCGGGCGTCCGACGCCGAACAACACCGTCTACATCCTGGATAGGGACATGAAGCCATGCCGGATCGGGGAAATTGGCGAAATGTGGGCGGGCGGTGATTGCGTAACAACCGGTTATCTGGGCAATGAACCACTCACGTCTGAGCGCTATCGACCGGACCCATTTCTTGGGAGTGGACGGCTGATGTTTCGAACCAGAGATCTGGGCCGCTGGACTGCCGAGGGCGAGCTCGAACACTTCGGGCGCGTTGACGACCAGGTGAAAATTCGCGGCTTCCGGGTCGAATTGGACGGCATTTCGTCTGTGCTGGAATCGGTGGAAGGCTGCACCCAGGCGGTGACGCTGAAATTCGATAGCCGAACGCTCGTCTCTTTCGTCAGTCCTGCAACGTTTGATCGCGATGCAGCGCAGAAAATCATGGAGAACAGGCTTCACTATTATTGCGTACCGACTTTTGTGATTGCCGTAGATGACATTCCAAGAACATCGCGCGGAAAGCTTGATAAACGCTTGCTTCTTGAAATGGCGAAGGACTATGCGGCGAGCAGGCTGGAAAATGCTCAGCAACGGGAGGGTGTGTAGATGGCGCTGCAATCTGCTGAGCAAACATCGCTTTCGTCACCGCACGCCGGTTGGCGACGTATTACACGCCACCCGTCAATCATGGAATACCAGCGGCTATTTCTGCTGGTGATCCTGATAAATGGTGTTGTTCTTCTGTGGGGTTTCGAAAATCAGATCTGGTGGGGTGCTAAGGGCTTTGCGCTCGACAGGATCAGCGAAATGGCCTTGATCAATTTCGCTTTGGGTATTGTGATCCGCCAGCAGAGGTTGATCAATTTCCTCTTCTGGTTTGCTACCCGCATTCCCACTTCCTGGCCGCTTTGGCTGCGCTGGGGGGCAGGGAAGGTATTTCATTTCGGCGGTCTTCACAGCGGCGGCAATATCGTGGGTTCGGTATGGTTCGCATTCTTGCTGGGCGGTATGGGATCCAACTATGCTTCTGGCCTTGGCCAGGTCTCCATACTGACGCTTGGTCTGACGTCTGCGATACTTGTTTTACTGGGCGTCATGATTGTGACAGCCTTGAGCAGAATTAGAGCTCGGTTTCACAACCTGTTTGAGCGTACGCACAGGTTTATCGGCTGGACGGTCCTGACGTTGTTCTGGGTGCAAACGGTTTCAATCGTGGAAGATTCAGGTACCGCGCTGACAGGCTCTATGGCTTTCTGGATGTTGTGTCTGATCACGCTCTCGATCATTTCACCCTGGCTGAGCCTCAAAAAAGTGCCGATTGAGGTCGTTAAGCCATCCGGCCATGCCGTGTCGATCCGGTTCAACTATGGCGATACGCCGTTTCCAGGTTCATCAAATGCCATAAGTCTCAACCCGCTGCTGGAGTGGCATTCCTTTGCCAATATTCCTGCACCTGGTGAAGAAGGATATCGTCTGATTGTATCCCGGGCTGGGGACTGGACCGGCCGTTTCATCGATAACCCTCCGTCCCATGTCTGGGTCAAAGGCATTACGACCTCAGGTGTTGCTCGGATAGAGGTCCTGTTCAAGAAGGTGGTGTATGTGGCAACCGGTAGCGGTATCGGTCCGGTTATGCCGCACCTTCTGGCCAAAGACGTGCCGATCAGGTTGATCTGGTCAACCCGCTCGCCTCGCAAAACTTATGGAAATGCGCTGGTTGACGAAATTCTGGAGGCAAGTCCCGACGCGCTGATCTGGGATACCGATGCCAGAGGCAAGCCGGATCTGTCGCAGTTGGCCAGGCAAGCCGTTCAGGAATTTGATGCCGAGGCGGTGATCTGTATCGCCAATCAGAAACTCACACGCAAAGTGGTGTACGACCTGGAAAGCCTCGGCGTTCCGGCCTACGGCGCCATCTGGGATAGTTGATGCCATGACAAAACATGAAACAATTATTGTCGAACGGACGGGCAAAGTCGTCACAATCCGCTTGAATCGTCCCAAAGCATTAAACGCCCTAAACACGCAGGTGCAGGAAGAGATCTTGGACGCCGTGGTGCCGCTGGATCGTGATCCGGATGTCGGTTGCTTCATTCTCACCGGCAATGACCGGGCCTTTGCTGCCGGGGCGGATATTGTCGAGTTACGCGCCCAGGATCACATGAGTATGTACCAGTCCAATTACTTTGAAGGCTGGGATCGCTTTGCTGCGCTCAGGACGCCCAAAATTGCAGCAGTGTCAGGCTATGCGCTGGGGGGAGGGTGCGAGGTTGCGATGATGTGTGACCTGATATTTGCCGCACAAAACGCACGGTTTGGACAGCCGGAACTCAAGATCGGAGTGATACCGGGTATTGGCGGTTCTCAACGGCTCACGAGGCTGATCGGTCGGACAAGAGCCATGGATATGATCCTTACCGGCAGGATGATCGAAGCCGATGAAGCGCTCCAGGCCGGTCTGGTCTCACGGGTCGTTCCCGGTGAGCAGCTTGAGGCGGAAGCAATGGACGCTGCGCGCACAATAGCGGGGTATTCGAAACCCTCGGTCATGATGGCGAGGGAATGTGTGGCGATGGCTGAAGAAACAGGACTGGGGGAGGGCATGAGGTTTGAGCGCCGTGTCTACCACGGGATTTTCGGTACAGAAGATAAGGACGAAGGTATGGATGCCTTTTTGGAGAAGCGGCCTGCTAACTTCTCAGGCCGCTGACTGCTTGCATTAGAACCACAGCTGTTCAATAAGGAACAGAGTTGCTCTGGAGGTTCTGACCCTAATGGCTAAGCAGTTTCCAAAACTCGATACGTACTTGCGTGAATTTATCAGTCGACAGCAAATGTTTTTCACCGGGTCGGCGACCGACACCAGCCGTGTGAACATATCGCCACGCAGCACGGATCTTTTCCGGATCGTAGACGATAACAGTGTTCTTTACCTGGATCGCATTGGCAGCGGCAACGAGACTGCTGCCCATATGCTGGCCGACGGCCGAATGACAATCATGTTCTGCGCAGTTGACGGCAAACCTATGATTTTACGCCTTTATGGGCGTGGCCAGATCATCCCCCGCGACAGCGATGAGTACAAAAACTATCTGACACAGCTGTTCAGCGGTTCCGAAATTCGCGGTGCCCGGCAGATTGTAAAACTGAATTTCGACTTGGTTCAGACTTCTTGCGGCTTCGGTGTCCCGCGATTTGACTACCGCGAGGAACGCGATACGCTTGATCATTGGGCACACGGTAAAACGGATGAGGAACTGCTCGACTATAGAGTTCGAAAAAACCGTTTGAGCATAGATGGGCTTCCGACGGCAGCTCTCGAAGAGAGTTAGGTCAGTCGACAATCCTCCCCCTGTTTCTTTCAGCGAAATTCAACGGGCGCGGGTAGGGCTGCCAGATCGGGCCACTCGATTTTGTAACTTGCCACGACATGATCGAACATTGCCCGGTCCGCGGATTCTGTGACTTTGCCACCCATGCGCTCGTAGAATTTCTTTGCCGGCAAATTGGTTTGGATGACCCAAAGATGCGCAGTTTTTTGACCCAGCTGTAAGAGTTGTTCCGCAGCCCGAACCAATAGGTTCGAGCCGATGCCTCGATGTTTGAATTCAGGTTTCGTATGAAAATTGTCGATGTAAGGTTCAGGTCTACACCAGATGGAAATAAATCCGACGATCTCATCGTTAAACTCCGCGACCATGACGACGTCATTCGACGTTATTTCCAGGCCGGCCCAGTGATTTGCCAATTCCAGACCGACCGGTTCCCCGAGATATTCTGAAGGAAGAATGTTTCTGTAGGCAGATCGCCAGCTGTCCGCCTGCAATGCGGCAATTGCCGCTCTGTCAGTATCCCGCGCAACTCTGATGACGAGATTGTTGTGTTCGTTTGTCATTCCGGCGTCCTATTGTACTGTTTTTGGGGCTGCACTCGTATCAGATTTTGCAGGTTTGGTTGGGAGTGCTGATCGATGAGAATCGTCTCGGAGTGACTTCAATGTTCAAGTTTGATGGCCGGATTGCAAGAATTCTTGACGATGCCTATCAGGGGTCGGACGTCACCAAAAGGCGAATGGCTAACTTTGATGCATTGAAATTGCAGCCCGCTGAAGTGGTTCTCGATATTGGCTGCGGGCCTGGATTCCTTACATTGGAAATGTCGCGGGCGGTGGGAGAACGTGGCCGGGTTGTCGGCATGGATCCCAGCGAAGCTATGCGCCAGACCGCAAAAGAGCGCTGCGCCGAACGGTCAAATGTTGAGATCATCAACGGATCCGCTAACGAGACACTTTGTGATCCCGGCTATTTTGACAAGGCCGTTGCCGTTCAGGTTTTTGAATATCTGAACGATATTCCCGGCGCCCTTCTCGAATTGAGCCGTGTCCTGCGAACTGATGGGCGATTGGTTATCGGTGATATTCATTTTGACAGTCTGGTGTGGTTCAGTGAGCACCCGGAGCGTATGTCGCATGTTCTTTCTGCTTGGGATCGTCATCTGATTGACCGCGGCGTGCCTGCGATCTTGCCGAACCTCCTGCAAGAGAACGGTTTTGCGGTTGAAAGTATTCGAGCCCTTACGATTGTCGATACGAGCCTTCGTCCCGACGGGCTCGCCAACATGATGCTCCATCTGATTGAAGCCTTCATCGCCAAACAGGATGACTTCAGCGCCGAAGACGCTCGTAGTTGGGCTGGTGAGCAGGAAAATCTTGCGACGCAGGGGCGTTTTTTCTTTTCATGCACTCATTTTGTTACGGCCGCTCGCAATGCCAGTGGTTAGATGTTGAACCGTTAGTGGTACATACAGAGGTCGATCATTCGATTGAATTGTTCAACTTATTAACGCAATTTGGGGGAATAACACCGCATTGTTGCAACATCCACACAGTTCGGCCTTTCAATAAATCGCAGATCGTCATATCAATGAAGGCAATCGGCGGACGACGAATAGAAGGCGCTTTGCGGCAATGAGATTCCCCCTACGTGCACTATTACTTGCAGGCGTTGCAGGCCTGACGGCAACCCAAAGCGCGCATGCGTTTGAAGGGGTCATTCCCGGCGCTGCAAAACTAACAAGTCAGACCAGCGTTTACGACTGGACCGGCTTCTATCTAGGTGTCGGCGGAGGCACCGGCTACATCCTGGATGAGGTGACTATTCCGACTCTTGGCGGTTCTTCGATAAGCGGGGTCGGCGGTCGTGGCTTCTTCGGAAAACTGACGGCAGGCTACGATCATGCTTTTTCCAACGGGTTTGTCGTTGGTGGTGCGATTGCCGCCCGATACGGGGATATCGATACGTCATGGACAGTGCCAGGTGTTGGTTTCACGGCAGATATCGAGGCCGACTACGGTGTCGATGTGACGGCTCGGGTCGGCTATGAAATAACGCCCCGTACAATCGCCTATTTGCTCGGTGGATACAGCTATCAGCACTTTGAGCTGAATTCTTCGGTTGCCGGCGCATCGACCGATTGGCACGATAACGGCTATATTCTGGGCTTGGGTGTCGAGTCGGCCATTCGTCAAAACTGGACGTGGAGCGGGGAATATCGATTTGCCAAATATTCCGGCGAGTCAATTGGCGCCTTTGGCGGCGCATCGATCGACCCCGTAATTCACTCATTCCATTCAAGTCTGAACTACCGATTTGGTGGTGGACCGTCACAGCGGAGTCGTGATCCGTTTGTATATGACTGGACCGGTTTCAAAATTGGTGGCGCGATCAGTGCAGGTATTTCCGTCAGCGACGTATCAAGCGGGAATGGCGGCTCGACCTTCGACGGACTGGCGACGGAAGGCTTCCTTGGTGAAGTCAGTGTCGGGTATGATTATGAGTTTCACAATCGCTGGGTCGCCGGTGTCCAGCTTGCTGCGCAATATATAGAATCTTCTGCCTCAGCAACAACGGCGGGTGTAACCATTTCAGCAGAAGCGGATGACTTTGGCTTCGATGCACTGGCTCGAATTGGTTATAAGTTCAACGATTACACACTGGGATATGTCATCGGTGGGTACAGCTGGCAGAACATGTCCGCATCAATCTCAACACCGGCCATCTCAGAGGATGTTGGTGTGAGCGGTTTCTCCATTGGTACTGGCTCTGAATTTGCGCTGAGCGAAAAGCTGACCAGCTTTATCGAGTATCGCTACACCCAGTATGAAGATGTCGATCTTGGTTCTGTTGCATCTTTGGAGCCTGTCAGTCACACGGTCCGGGTCGGCGCTAAATTCAAGCTCTATTGAGTTGAGCGATCCAGCTAGATGTCATGCAGCGTGATGGAATATGGGGCCGTCCCATCAGCGGCTTCGATCAATGATCGTGCCCTTTATGAGCGTTGTTGTTAGTGATTGCATGGCCGATGATTTTAGGTTCATCGCACGCATGATTTGAGCATTCAAGTTCAAGTGTTGAATGAGTAATTCCGAATTCATCTTTGAGAAGATGTTTTAAATCGGTCTTTATGTTGTCGGCGTTTTGCCATTGGCCCTCATTGATGACGAGGTGGGCGTCCAGCGAATTCTCGTGCTCCTGCATTTGCCAAAGATGAATGTGATGGACACTCGCAATGCCTTCGAACGACTGCATTCGTTTGAGTACATCCTCTGTGTTCAGGTCGCTGGGTGTTCCGAGCATGAGAATTCGGATCACCGGGCCGATCTCGGCAAAAGACTGCCAGAGAATATAGCCTGCGATAAGCAGAGTGACGAGTGGATCGATCAGTCGCCAGTCGTAAATCATGATCAGCGTACCGGCGACAATCACGGCGACAGAGCCGAGTGCATCGGCCACATTGTGAAGGAAAGCAGCTCGAATGTTCATGCATTGCTTGGATATCGAGTAAGTAAGCAGCGCCGTTGCAAGATCGACAACGAGTGCAAATCCCGCGATCACGACAACCATCCAGCCCTCTACGCCTTCGGGATTGATAAACCGCAGCACCGCCTCATAAGTCAGATAGAAGCCAACGATGATCAGGGTGGTGTAGTTGACGAGAGCAGCCACGATTTCAGCCCGCCCATAGCCAAATGTCATGGCGCTGTCTGCTGGTCGTCTGGCAATCTTTCTGGCAAAAAATGCGATGACCAATGCCAGAGCATCGGAAAGATTGTGAATGGCATCGGCAATCAATGCCAGACTGCCTGAGAGAACACCGCCGATAATCTGGATTACTGTCAGCGCGAAATTGACAAAAACCGCCCAGAAAATCCGGGCATCACCCGCTTCTGGATCGATATGATGGTGATGATGTCCGGCCATTCGTGACGCTCAGCTTTGATGGTAAAAAATACGCGGTCGCGTTGATCAGTATAGATGGAGACACAGTAGTCAATGTATAACCATAATGGGGACAAGACAGAGCTGACATGTCCGCATCCAACTTCAAGTCGGTTGATGCGCAGGTATGGTGCCGATTTTGTTCTGTCGTTTGCTCTTTTGCCCAAAAGATGGTCTGATTGATTAAAATCAAAGCGATTTTTGTTGTGCGATCTATCGTTCGTTCAAAGATTGGCATCACCTTCAATATTGGACATTGCTATGAGTTCAGAGGAATTGGCTGACAAGGTCGATAAAGGTCCCGTGGCGCCCTCGCGTGCCGATGAACTTCGATCATTTCTGTTCCTCACAGTCGTCTTGGCACCGGTTGTCGCGGTTGCGACTGTCGGTGGCTATGGGTTCCTGGTCTGGATGACGCAAATACTGACAGGACCACCGACGCAGTGAAGTTGATGCAGAGCAGTGATTCCAAACGAGTGAGTGTCCGATGTCCGGTCCTGCCAAAATAGAAACAGATCTGTCCCGGCGTTCCTTTTTGCTTGGGGGGTTGGGCGGAGATCAGGTCGTTCATGCATCTGAGAACTGCCTGGCATTTCAGGGAATCGCATGTCGATCCTGTGAAGACAGTTGTTCGGTGCGTGCCATACGGTTTCGGCCCAAACTTGGTGGCCCTGAACATCCCGCAATCGATGCAGAAATCTGCACGGCCTGCGGAGAATGCGTTTCCATTTGCCCTGTTAATGCACTCACAGTCGTGGCGAGGAAAACCGATGCGTAATGTACCGCACGATGTCGCTGAAAACGAAGTGCACATCACTAGCATTCTCGTTCAAATCAAGCCCGCGCACTCTGGTTCAGTCTCAGGCCTGATTGCGAAAATTCCGGGTGCCGAAATTCATTCGGATATAACGGACGGAAAACTGGTGGTCTTTCTGGAAGCAAAATCGCTTCAGCAGATCACGGAGCGGATTGATCACATCGCCGCTCAGCCGGGCGTCATCAGCGCTGTTCTTGTTTATCACCAGGTTGAAGACGGAGATCGTTTGGACGATTTGATCGACGTTGACTCTGCTGTGATCGATGTTGCGCCAATCCATGAGGGACAATCATGAAGATAAGCCGCAGAGACTACATTAAAACCAGCGCAGCGGCGGCAGCCGTTGCTGCGGCAGGTATTCCCGGAGAAACAAGGGCCGCTGGTGCTGTAGCGGGCTCCGATACGATTGGGTTGAAGTGGGATAAGGCTGCTTGCCGCTTTTGCGGTACCGGCTGTTCCGTCATGTTGGGGACCAAGGATGGACATGTTGTTGCCTCCCATGGCGATGTGTTGTCGCCCGTCAATCGCGGGCTGAATTGTGTCAAAGGATATTTCCTGTCCAAGATCATGTACGGCGCCGACCGTCTGACCAAACCGCTGCTGCGCAAGACAGACGGAAAATACGACAAGAATGGTGCCTTTGAGCCGGTGACCTGGGATGAAGCCTTCGATGTGATGGCGGAAAATTTCAAGGATGCACTTAAGAAAAAGGGCCCGACCGCGGTTGGCATGTTTGGGTCAGGGCAGTGGACGGTCTGGGAAGGCTACGCGGCGTCCAAACTCTACAAAGCCGGCTTCCGCTCCAACAATATTGACCCCAATGCCCGTCACTGCATGGCCTCGGCGGTCGGTGGATTTATGCGAACGTTTGGCATCGATGAGCCCATGGGATGCTATGACGATTTTGAAGCTGCGGATGCGTTCGTGCTGTGGGGCTCCAACATGTCGGAAATGCATCCGATCCTCTGGACCCGGCTGACGGACCGTCGTCTGAGTGCCGATCATGTCAAAGTGGCCGTTCTGTCGACCTTCGAGCACCGCAGTTTTGATCTTGCGGACATCCCTATGGTTTTCGAACCGCAGACCGATATGGTGATCCTCAATTATATCGCCAATCACATCATTCAGTCAGGCAACGTCAACAAGGATTTTGTTGAAAAACACACCAATTTCCGGGTCGGAAACACTGATATCGGCTACGGCCTGAGACCCGAACATCCGTTGGAGCAAGCCGCCAAGAACAACGACAAGGCAGGCGGGTCGCGTGAATCGACGTTCGAGGAATATGCCGAGTTTGTCTCCGAATACACACTGGACAAGGCGCATGAAATGTCCGGCGTGCCGAAGAACCGGCTCGAGGAACTGGCAAAGATTTATGCGGATCCCGACACTAAGGTCATGTCGCTTTGGACGATGGGGGTCAACCAGCATACGCGCGGTGTCTGGACCAATAATCTCCTCTACAATATCCACTTGCTCACGGGGAAGATTTCCGAGCCGGGCAACAGTCCGTTTTCTTTGACTGGTCAGCCCTCTGCCTGCGGTACGGCACGTGAGGTGGGGACGTTTTCACACCGACTTCCGGCGGATATGGTTGTGGCCAATCCCGAGCATCGGAAATTCGCCGAGAAAATCTGGAAATTGCCTGAAGGCACCATTCCGGAAAAGCCCGGTTTTCATGCGGTGTTGCAAAACAGGATGCTGAAAGACGGTGTACTCAACGCTTACTGGGTGCAGGTCAACAACAACATGCAGGCGGCGCCCAATATGATGGAGGAGGGGCTTCCCGGCTATCGAAATCCCGAGAACTTCATCGTCGTTTCCGATGCCTACCCGACAGTGACTGCTCAGGCAGCCGATCTCATTCTTCCCACGGCGATGTGGGTCGAGAAAGAAGGAGCCTACGGTAACGCCGAGCGCCGCACCCAGTTCTGGCATCAACTCGTCAATGCTCCCGGTGAATCCAAGTCGGATTTGTGGCAGCTGATGGAATTTTCCAAACGATTCACGACGGACGAAGTCTGGCCGGCAGAACTGCTGGACGCCAATCCCGAGTATCGCGGCAAAACATTGTTCGACGTGCTCTATGCAAACGGGCAGGTCGATGCTTACCCGCTTTCCGATATCGACGAAGGATATGAAAACCACGAGTCTGAGGATGTCGGGTTCTATGTCCAAAAAGGACTGTTTGAGGAATATGCCCAGTTCGGCCGCGATCATGGTCATGACCTGGCACCCTTTGACGTCTATCACAAAGAGCGGGGTCTTCGCTGGCCGGTCGTTGGTGGCAAGGAAACCAGGTGGCGTTTCAAGGAAGGGTCAGACCCTTATGTCGGCGCCGGAAAAGGCTATGAATTCTATGGCAAACCGGATGGCCGGGCTGTCATTTTCGCCTTGCCATATGAGCCGCCAGCGGAAAGCCCGGATGAGGAATATCCGTTCTGGTTGTCAACCGGCCGTGTTCTGGAGCACTGGCATTCAGGCTCGATGACCGAACGCGTACCGGAGCTGTACAAAGCCTTTCCGCATGCGGTGTGTTTCATGCACCCGGACGATGCCGAAGCGGCTGGGTTGCGGCGTGGCGATGAGGTGCGTGTCAAATCCCGTCGCGGTGAAATGGTCACGCGCATTGAGACCCGGGGTCGGAATAAACCGCCAATGGGATTGGTGTTTGTGCCGTGGTTTGACGCCAGTCAGCTGATCAACAAGGTCACGCTCGATGCGACCGATCCTCTTTCCAAGCAGACGGACTTCAAGAAATGTGCCGTCAGAATTGAGAAGGTCTGAACATGCGCATTCTCACAGCAGTCCTGATCGTCTTCGCCACGATGAACTTTACGGCTTCGGCAGCGGATTCACCTATTACGACCCTGCGTGATGCGCCGCTCGACCAAACGTCGACTCCGCCGCGCATGACCCCGCAATCCAATACGGACTTGCGAAAAGCGAGGAATTATCCGGAACAGCCGCCAATCATTCCGCATAAGACCGAAGACTACCAAGTAGATATCAGGGCAAATCAATGCCTGAACTGTCATAGCCGCAGAGCGGTCGAAGACAGCCAGGCGCCGATGGTTTCGATCACGCATTTCATGGATCGTGACGGGCAGTTTCTGGCCACCATCTCGCCGCGCCGTTACTTCTGTAATCAGTGTCATGTCTCCCAACATGACATCAAGCTTCAAGTTGAAAACACCTTCGTGGATTCCCACGACTTGATCGAATTCCTTCAACAGAAAAAGTGAGGCCGACGAAAATGCTGGCGCGCATAACACATCTGTGGAAGGTCATCCGCAGGCCGAGCACATATTTCAGTCTTGGCTTTCTCACGATAGGCGGATTTGTGGCGGGAATAATCTTCTGGGGCGGTTTCAATACGGCCATGGAGCTCACCAACACCGAGGCATTTTGTACCGGATGCCACGAGATGCGTGACAATGTGCTTCCAGAACTGAAAACCACCATCCATTACACCAATCGCTCCGGCGTTCGCGCCAAATGTTCCGATTGCCACGTCCCGCATGCGTGGACCAGTAAGATTGCGCGCAAGATGCAGGCGTCAAAAGAAGTCTGGGGCAAGATTTTCGGCACCATCAGCACGCGGGAAAAATTTCAGGAAAAAAGACTTGAGCTTGCCGAACATGAGTGGGCGCGGTTCAAGGCCAACGACAGCCTGGAATGTCGGAATTGCCATTCGGAAAAGTCGATGGATTTTACCAGGCAAAGCCCGCGCGCTGCTGAAGCCCATCAGCGTTTTCTCGTGACCAAGGAAAAAACCTGCATCGATTGCCATAAAGGGATCGCACACCAGTTGCCCTCCGGATACATCTCGGCGCACAGGTCCGATATAGATCCCGGCGTTCTTGCGCAAAGCAAAGAAACGCTGCAGGGCTATCTGGTGTCAAAGACCAGTTCCGATCAGGTAAAAGCCGCGGAATGATGCGCCGGCACAGCGAACCTCTAACGGACGATCTTATGCGGTTTCAGTAACTGAAAGAGGGGCGGCCTGCTTGTCATATTCGCGACCCTTCGCATGCCAGATAACCGGGACTTCTGCCCAGGACGGGACTGTTTGGCTATAAAATCCGAATGTCTTGCCTGTCGCCATCGATGGAAATGCACTGATCGCCTTTCGATGCGCTCCCTGGTACAGAAATCGCCGCATCGCAAAGTCATCTTCCCACACCGATACGGTGTGAAAGACGCCGTTGATTTTGCGGGCTTCGGCGGAAATGTTTCCGGGTGATTGCCGGGCCTGGCGCATGACCGGCAGTGCAAAATACCAAAATCGTAAATACTGAAAGATGTTTTTCGGGCGAAGGCCAGTAACGGAAACATAGACCGTTTTGGCAATTTCCTGAGTGCCATCCATTTATCGAGTTCCCTTCAAGCGCACCCAAAATATGAGCGGGTCTGAAGGGTATACGAGAGACATGCTGGATTTGGATCGTTGTAGCAAGATGGATAGTTCTGGAAAGTGTTTCGGCGCCGCAGCCACTAACCACGGCTGCCGAAATCATCTGCCTGTGTCAAAGATGGCGTGTTTTTTCCGGATCAGTTTTGGAAACCAGTATTTGGATTGTGTCGCCACGTTTGACCGGGTTGCCGTCATCGTTCATTTTCTGCTTGTGACGTCCGCTGAAATGCTGGCCGGATTCCGGCCATTTATATTCGTACGATACATAAGTCGTCGAATGAACAGAGTACCCTTTGTATTCAGGATGATTTGAAACGATGGACCGCAGTAGATCGCAGTCCACCTCTTTCGTGGACTTTTTGGTTTTGGAAACCAGGCCGCGCTCTGTTTTGGTGCCGTAGCAAAGAGTTTCGACTTTCTGGATATCAGCAGATACGGGTACGTAATTGGTGGCTTTGTCATAGGCGGTATACGTATAAACTCCACCAACCACAACGGCACCACCGATTGCTCTAAAAATCAAAGACATTGTAATATTCCCAATTGATACAACTTTGGGTATTTACACACCTATAAATTGAAAATAGTCATAAAATACGTATTAAATATTGGGTTAAATTATTGAAGTGATTTGTAAAAAAAGATGGTTCCAAATATGAAGTTTTTCCCGACAAATAGCAAAAAACGTCGGGATCGGTAACATTATCCTGCTTTAAATAGTCAGCATTTGACATATGATCTAAATAGTTATATCTATATTGATAATAACTAGGAGCTGATTATGTTGAACCAGGATAAAAAACTGACGGATTACCCGCAGCCAGCGGTTGCCATCGATCTGGCATTGCTTTCGGTCGTTGATGGTTCGCTCAAAGTCTTGCTGATGCGGCGCAAGGATGGCGCTGAAGTCGGTGGCGACTGGGCTCTTCCTGGCGGTTTCATCCACATTGATAAGAGCGTTGATGAGACGGTCGAGCGTGTGCTGAATGAAAAGGCCCATGTTCCAAACGCTTATCTTGAGCAACTGGGAACCTTTGGAGCGCTTGACCGCGACCCACGCGGGCGGGTGTTGAGCGTCGCCTATTTTGGTTTAACGCCGATGGAAGCATTGCAAAAGGCTATCGACGGGTCAACCGATCTGCAATTGGCCGAGATTCTGGTTCGGTGGAAAGGCGAGGAGGGCACACCAGTTGAGGTTGCCGAGGATTCCGGCGCCTTGCTGAAGCTGGCCTTCGATCATGCGGAGATCCTTGGGCAGGTGGTTAATCGGCTGCGCGGGAAACTCGATTACACCGCCGTGGGCTTTGAGCTTCTGCCAACGCGGTTCACCTTGCGCGATGTTCAGGAAATTCACGAAGTCATCCTTGGAAAGGAGCTCCTGAAACCGGCATTCCGGCGGAAACTGCTGGATCGCGGCTGGGTCCGGCCAACCGGTGATCGGGAAGCTGGATCGGCGTTCCGTCCCGCCGAACTCTACGAACGCATGTACCCTGACGAAAGGACTTCATAATGGCACAGATTTCCAGCTATCCATTTGTCCGGCATCTGCGTGCCGATGCGACAAATCACGTTCAGTATTTCAAAAACGGAAAGCGCATCCGCTCCGGCCGCGGACTGTCATTCTGGTTCCTTGCGCAGGGCGCATCGATCAGCGAAGTGCCCCTGGACGATCGTGAGTTGCCGTTTCTGGTCAAGGGGCAGTCGGCAGATTACCAAGATTTGACGGTGCAGGGCGGCATTGTCTGGCGCGTTCGGGATCCGGAAATTCTGGGCCAGCGTGTCGATTTCACAATCGGTCTTGCCAATGGTCTCCCCACCGGTCTGCCGATCGATCAGATCAACAATGTGCTGGCTGCACTCGCCGGTCAGTTCACCTCAAATCATCTGAAGCAACAAGGCGTGCGGGATCTGCTTGAACAAGGAACCGCTCCATTGCAGGAGGCGCTTCGAAGCGGGTTTGCAGATGAACCGACGCTGTCTGACATGGGGCTAGACCTTGTTGGCATCAGTGTTGCCGATCTACTGCCAAGCCGTGAACTGGCACGGGCGCTACAGGCACCGACTTTTGAAGGTCTGCAGCAGCAGGCGGATGAGGCCACTTTTTCACGCCGCGCGCTTGCGGTGGAAAAAGAACGGGCGATTGCTGAAAACGAGCTGGGTAACAAGATTGAACTGGCAACACGTCAGCAGGATCTGATTGCCCGTGAGGATGCCAACACGCGTGCAGAGGCCGAGGCGACTGCTGCGGCCATGAATATTTCCTCCGCTGCGGAAGCCACCCGCATCCGGACACTGGATCAGGCCCGGGTAGATATGGAACGGGCGCGGATGGATATCTATGCCGATCTGCCTCCGACTGTGTTGCTGGCGATGGCGGCGCAGGAGTTTGCAGCCAAACTTGAGCGCATCGACAATCTGACCGTAACGCCGGATATGTTGTCTGGTCTGATGAGCCAGATGCGCGGTGTGATGGGAGCTGAACAGTCCGCCCTGAACGCTTCTGGCAAGGCATTGCCCAATGAGGCCTCTCAATGAGCAGCTTGCTTCCAAGGGCGGTGTTGGTGACGCGTCAGACGGAGTTTGATCGTCTGATCGCGTCCCATGCCACGCGCGGCCAGGCGGAGTTCTTTCTGAAAAGCCGCAACCAGAGTCTGAAAGTTCTGGAAGAACGGCACATGAAACAAACAACAACTGTGGAATGGGCCAAACGGGCGGTACCGGAAGAGTGGACGACTGCCGAAGTCCTGCGTGAGGATCTGGATCGTTTTCTGTTTGCAGCAAACGATATAGTCATTGCCATCGGCCAGGACGGACTGGTCGCTAATCTTGCCAAGTATCTGGAGGGGCAACCCGTTTTAGGCGTCACGCCTGATCCAGAATGGACAGAAGGTGCGCTGACATCGATAACGGTTGATCGTCTGCCGGGTCTGCTGCCCCCAGTCGCTGCGGGTGATATTGAACTGGAAAGACGGAGCATGGTAGAGGCGCGGCTTGAGGACGGTCAGAAGATTGCTGCATTGAATGAGCTGTTCATTGGTCACCGTTCACACCAATCCGCGCGCTATCTCATCCGCTGCGGCAAAGCCGAAGAATTCCAATCTTCGTCCGGTGTGATCATTTCAACCGGCACTGGACTGACCGGCTGGGCGCGCTCCATTCTCACAGCGACACGCAAGGAAGTCGCGTTCGGTGTACAAGACCGGCGCGCGGTCCATTTTACGCGAGAACCCTGGCCAAGCCGCCACACCGGCTGTTCACTCAGTTTTGGAGAAATAAGTGAGGGTGAAATGATCGAGCTGACTTCTCGGATGAATGAGGGCGGTGTTATTTTCGCTGATGGCATTGAGCAGGATTTTCTGCGCTTCGACTGGGGTGTGACAACTGGTGTTGCGTTGTCATCGAGAACGATGAACCTGGTGACGCCATCATAGCTGCCTTGACGTTCTGCTTGCGAAAAATATCTGTAATTGGGCGAGCGGCCCGGTGCACTTGAGCTTGGCACCGGGGCCGCACAGCGTCACGCCGCAGCTGTTTGGGATGAAACGTCGGCCTCGGGCTTGTGAAGGGAAACGACCACCAGCACCGCTGCACCGTTGAGCCAGTAGTACAAGGCGTCAATACCGGAAAAACCGAAAATCGACGGGGCGAGTACGAACAATACACCGACGAGCAGGTCGACTGTCAGGTGAAACTTGTAGGACAGAACGCGAAGAACGCCGAGTTTATGATCCGTCAGCAGCGTTAGCACGAAGGCCGCGACGCCTGTCATCACAGCCAGCCACAAGGCAAAGGGATTCGAGCTCCCCAGCTGTAAAAGAAACGGCAGGCCAATGAGACTAAGGGCAACCGGGTAATCGAGATAGGCGTGGATGGTTTGTGTAACAAATCGAATGGACATGATGTTCGCTCCATGAGTGCAATATTGACAAAATTTCAACCGCATATCGTCGGTAGGATTTTAATGTGTGTCTTCATGCCCGTCCGATCCATGCCCTTGAGTTCAGATAAATTGATCTATCGTCCGGAAAACTTGCGAAAGAAATTATTTTCTGCCAATTCTACTTGAAAGGTAGACAAAGGGAGAAGCGAATGTCTCACGACGCGCTCAGTCAGATATTGGAAACGCTGAAGTTGCGTGGTTCAGTGTATTTTCACACGCATTTCAACCCTCCCTGGGGAGTAAAGGTGCCCTCATACCGTAAGGTTGCGCGCTTTCATATGGCGATGCGTGGTGATTGCTGGTTGCGAGTGGACGGCGTTGAAGAACCAATTCATCTCGCGACTGGTGACCTTGTCGTCATACCCCATGGTGCAGCGCATATTCTCAGCGACACAAGAGATCGGGATTCGGTCTCAGTTGATGATGTAATCTCTCAGAGTGGTTATTCCGGTGAGGGGGCCTTGGCGTTTGGTGGTGACGATGATGGTCACGCCTGCAAGCTTTTTTGTGGTCATTTTGACTTTCAGGAAGAAGCCATGCATCCGATCCACAGTGCATTACCCAGCCATATTCATATTCCCAACACAACGACCATGAATGTCTATTGGCTTGAATCTGTATTGCGGTTTGTCTCATCAGAGGTGCTGGGCGGCCAGGCCGGCTCCGATGCCATCATTCACCGCCTGACGGAGATCATTTTCATTCAGGTAATCCGATCGTTCGTCGATCATGCCGGTGATGCTGCGGGTAGTTTGGCGGGCGTGCTCAATCCGCAGCTTAGCCAGTGCTTGGCAAAAATCCATGTGGAACCGGAAAAGCCATGGACCGTGGAGAGCATGGCAAGTGAAGCCGGCATGTCCCGCACTGTATTTGCTGAGCGTTTCACTGCTCTTATGGGTATGACACCACTGGGTTACCTCACCAACTGGCGAATGCAGATTGCCAGGCGGCGCCTTATTGAGACGGAACATCCGCTTATTCAGATCGCCGAACAGGTTGGCTATGGATCAGAGGCGGCTTTCAACCGGGCATTCAAGCGCCATTTTGAGATGGCGCCGGGAGAGATGCGTCGGTCAGCGCGGTGAAAGGCACCGATTCAAAACTGGTCCCACCTTAATTTCATCTGGACAGATGGAATTCTTCACTGCGGCAGACCTTCGAGGCAGGGCGGTCGAACAAGGCGCTGCAATGATCCGCAGCGCCTCGAAACAGAATTGGCTACTTCAAATAGCCGCCCCATTTTCCACGCCCGTCCAATTGCGGATCATTGTGCTGATCCGCCGCATTCTGCGTGGCCGGTCCGAAGCGTTTGTCCTGGATGTCGACGGCGCTGAGACCAATAACGAGAGCCAGAACCAGAGCCAGCGCCGTTAAAAGTATACTCCAGCGCGGCGTGCTCGATGCCTCTTGCGCCGTATTCAGCTGAGTTGCGATATATTCACTGTCGGTCATTTCGATAATCCTTCGGATGAATGACTGTGTTCCATGACTGATACTTGTGCGTTAATCGTCGGCACAACAATCGCAACATGTTGATCAATTGCATGAATAAAACTAATGAATTGAGAAGAGGTATTTTATCCATTTGAAATTAAACACGCATTTTACCATGCATTTGCCGGTGCGAAGTCTTGATAAGTTTATCAATAATTCTTATGAATGTCAGATGAAACGCCGCCTGCCATCTCTTAACGCTCTGCGGGCTTTTGAAGCCGCCGCCCGCCATCTGAGTTTCACGCGCGCTGCAGAAGAGCTGCACGTGACGCAAGCCGCTGTCAGCCATCAGATCAAGGCGCTGGAAACCGACCTGGGAGTCCCGTTGTTTCTCCGAGTGAACAGGTCGCTGACGCTGAGTGATGGTGGCCAGACCCTGTTTCGAGGTGTTAGCGAAGCGTTGGATATCATGACTGTCTCGGTGGAGCGCCTCTATCACCATGACCAGTCTGGTGCGTTGATTGTTTCGACAATGGACTCTTTTGCTGCCAACTGGTTGGTTCCGCGTCTAGGGCGTTTTCGGGAGGCATATCCTGAGATTGACGTCCATCTCGCTATTTCGGATGCTCGAGTTGATTTTGGCAGGGCCAACGTGGATCTGGCCATCCGATATGGGCACGGGGAGTGGGCTGATCTGCATATCGAGAAGCTGATGGCGGAGCAAAAATATCCCGTTTGTGCACCGGGATTACTGGAGGGCGATTTTCCGCTCAGGCAACCGTCGGACCTTAAGAATTTCACTCTGTTGCATGATGATATGCGTGTCGATTGGCGCATGTGGCTGATGGCAGCCGGTGAAACCGGCGTGGATGCAAGCAAAGGCCCGGGTTACCATCATTCCAATCTCGCTCTTCAAGCCGCCAAACAGGGCGACGGTGTCGCCCTGGCTCGCAGCGTTCTTGTTGCCGAAGCGCTCGCCTCAGGACAGTTGGTGAAACCCTTCGACTTCATGTTGCCCGCCGAATACGCTTATTACGTCGTTTGCCCGGAAGCCAATCTCGCTCGTCCTAAAATCAGGGTGTTCCGAAACTGGCTTTTTGAAGAAGTTGGGCCGGTTGCTGATGCACAGCAGTGATGGACTCATCACCGCTAACCTTCCAATGTTGAATGGTTGTAATAGATCCGAGCGGTTCCTAAGTATCAGCCATGGACAAGGAAAAAGCCCGCAAGTTGAACCGTATGATATGGCAAAAGCGCATTCGGGACGGTGCGCTTTTTGGAATTATCGCAATCCTTGGGATTGGTGCACTGGCATTTTATCAGTTCGGAAATGAGACGGTCTCAAGTACGGAAATTTCCGGCGTTGTTCAGTCCTGGTCGCGGGCGCAGGATCAGTCCGGCAGTGCCGGGTACATGATTCAGGTGGTGTTGGATGACGGGTCGATCATTACCGCATCAGGCAACCGCCACGGGGAGGCACCGAAGATCGGGGCACCGATCAACCTCAGGAAACTGGAAACAAGGGGCGGTGGTACCCGCTACAGCCGAGCCGACTGACTTCCGATCCGGAAAACGCTGTCTCACTTTGTCGATGAAGAACCGCGCCAAAACAAAGCCTGGTGCCTTTCACGAGAACTGGTGTTCGAAATAATTGTTCAACGTCAGTCGACTTGATAGTCAGGTCAGAGCAGGGGGACGGCGATCCATCGCCGAACCCCTGAAGGTTGTTTATTCC
Organism: Stappiaceae bacterium; assembly: GCA_039976075.1. Lineage (GTDB taxonomy): Bacteria > Pseudomonadota > Alphaproteobacteria > Rhizobiales > Stappiaceae > JBDWFY01. The sequence goes on along the minus strand of JBDWFY010000004.1, from coordinate 237,266 downwards.
ACTGTAATCGTGATGACTTCTGAATGGACCGGCGGATTGTGCGGTATGTGGTTCTGGTCGCCAAGAACGAGCTGCAAGGTATGCTCACCAGGTGGCAGATCCAGGACGGTTTCGGTTTGTCCTTTACCGTAGTGGATGTTGTGTTCATCAGCCAGAATGTTGGCATCATATTCGTCCTTGCCGTCTTCACCTTCACCAAAGGGTGCGCGATCGAGCAAAATATGGTGATGGCCAGTCCCTTCCTTCTCGACACCTGCTGGCGCAACGCCCATTCCTGAAAGGCCAAAAATTACTTTGACCGGTCCGGTAACCTTTGCCCCATCCTCAAGATTGACGAAATACTGTGTCGTGCCTGGCAAGGAGGGGGTTTCACCGGCGAATGCTGCGCCAGAAAACGCAAAAGCGGCGAGGACAGTAAGCAAAAATTGTTTTTTCATAAGGAACTTCTCCTGATTGTGAATGACTGTTTGGAACCAACACGGTTATGATTAAACACGACAGGGGAGCAGTTTATTCGAATGTTGGGTCAAAAAAATTCACATTCTGAAGTGAAACGGGGGCTGAAGCCGCTCTTTCCAAGACTTTGGCGATACTGTGTTTCCCTAACAGGAAGCGTGGATCGGGCGGATGATCTGGCCCAAGCTGTTTGCTTAAGGGCAATTGAGCGTGCGGAGCAGTTTGAAGTCGGCACAAAGCTTGACCGCTGGGTCTTCACGATAGCGCAGCGGCTTTGGATCAATGAACTCAGAAAACAGGCCGTGAGACAGGGCGGTGGTTTGGCACCGATAGAAGAAATTGAAATTCCGGACTCAAAAGCGGGGCCGGATTCGAATTTATTGGCGCGTGAAGTGTTATTAAAAGTATTGGCATTACCCGAAGCCCAACGTGTCACGGTGATGCTCGTTTATGTAGAAGGCTATAGTTACAAAGAAGCCTCCAATATGCTGGATATTCCGATAGGCACCGTCATGAGTCGACTGTCCGCCGCACGGAGCAAACTGGCGCGCCAACTGAATGATGAAAGTGATACCGGATGAGTGATCATCAGACTTACAGTGATGAAGAACTCACCGCCTATCTGGACGGAGAGTCCGATACGGTGGTTCTGGCTGACATTGAACACGCCTTGAAGCAGGATTCCACTCTGAGGGCACGCCTTGAGGGCTTGTCGCTCGACAAGCAAAAGCTGAAACAGGCATTTGAACTGCTGTTGGATGCCGCCCCTGATGCGCCGGATTTGGAACCGGCGGGCGAATTGCCTGTCGATCGGACAGTTTTTGGTTTTCTGCATCTCGTTGCAGCGGCTGCCGTGGCTTTGATGATCGGCGTCGGTGCTGGTTTGTTGATGACCGGTGACCGGGCAGGGGACTGGCGTGACAACGTGGCGGCTTATCAGGCGCTTTATGCCAACGGTACGCTTGCTCATATCAAGCAACCGGAAGAGGCGGCCTCAGCAGAATTAGCCCGGGTTTCTTCAGCGATTGGCAAAGATCTGGACCTGTCGGTGATCAATGCACCCGATCAGCTCGATTATAAACGTGCTCAAATTCTTCATTTTCAGGGAAAACCGCTGATTCAGCTGGCGTTTCTGTCCAAGGTGGGCGAACCGGTGGCACTATGCGTCATACAACTTGACGACACGGCAAATTCAAAACCGGTTTTTCAGGAAATGCAGGGTATGCAGGCAGCATCGTGGGCCAAGGATGGATACGCCTACCTGCTGATCGGTGGAGACGATCCGGAACTGATCGAAAGCGCAGCAGAAGAGTACTCAAAGAGAATATGATGTAACGCCTGACAGCGAGAGACCGGTCCGTTCGGCGACGATGGGCGGTGCGGGCGTCGACCAACACTCATACTGGTCAGAAAGTGCGGACAGGTCCGGTATATGCGCGTGTCAGCGCCTACTGGGAAACTCCCAAACGGTATTGAACCGCCCCGACCACTTGGTTGAAAATTAAGCGCGTTTCGCGATATTGGGCTTATCTACTGCCCAAAAGCGATTAAGTTCGGGGTATGCAATCAATGGAGCGCAACATGTCGGGTCCTTTACACGGTGTCCGTATCATAGACATGACATCGGTCATCTCCGGGCCGCTTGGTACGATGGTCCTGGGTGATCAGGGGGCCGACATTATAAAAATCGAACCGCCTGGCGGTGATTTTACTCGAAAGGTCGCAACGAAGCGCAGCGGCTACTCCGCATCGTTTCTAAACAACAACAGGAACAAACGCTCCGTTGTCCTTGATCTGAAATCTGAAGCCGGAATGCTCGCTCTTCAACGGATGCTGGTAGATGCAGACGTGTTCGTGCAGAATTTTCGCCCCGGTGTCATTGATCGTCTGGGACTGGGTGAAGAAGAGGTTCGTAAAGTCAGGCCTGACATTATTTATGTATCAATCGCAGGTTTCGGGTTCGACGGTCCATTGGCCGATAAACCGGTTTATGATCCGCTGATCCAGGCAATTTCCTCGCTGACCACGGTGCAGGCGGGAGCGGATACAGAACGTCCCAAACTTGTCAGAACCATTTTGCCAGACAAACTGACCGGCATTCAAGCAAGTCAGGCAATTGCCGCCGCCTTGTTTTCTCGCGAGCGAACGGGTGAGGGGCAGCATATTCGGTTGTCGATGCTGGATGCGATCGTTCACTTTTTGTGGGGATCCGATATGGGCGGGCATACGTTCGTTGGCGAAGAATTGCAGGAGGAGAGAGCGCAATCCTTCATCGATCTGATTTATGAAGTTGCTGATGGACATGTCAGTATCGCCGTTATGCAGGACAAACAATGGGCGCACTTTACCCGGGCTGTCAATCGGCCGGACCTTGCCTCCGATCCGCGTTTTGCGACGCCTGCATTGCGGGAGATAAACAAGGATGCTCGACTGGATGCCATTCAGGAAGCGGTGCGTGCATACAAGGCCGACGACATTATCGAACTTCTGGAAGCGGCGGACGTACCGTGTGCACCGATTTTGACCCGCACGGAAATGCGTCAGCATCCGCAGGTGCTTGCCAATGAAATCGTGATAGAAACCGATCATCCGCACGCGGGGCGCCTGCGTCAGGCACGTCAGCCGGCGGTTTTCTCCAAGACACCGACCTCTGTGCGCAGGGGTGCTCCGGCATTGGGGGAGCATACAAGAGAAGTGCTGGAAGAAATTGGACTGGATGAGGATCTGATCGACATGCTTGCCGGTCGGGAAAAGGAACCCGGACTATGATCGACTTTTACTACGCACCCACACCCAACGGCTGGAAAGTTGCGATCATGTTGTTCGAAGCCAACATCGAGCATCGGACGATCCTGATGCGATTGGCGAAGGGCGATCAGTTCACGCCCGCGTTTCTGGCAATCAATCCAAATGCGAAAATGCCGGCAATTGTTGACCATGACGGCGAAGGGGCCCCGGTTAACGTGTTCGAAAGCGGATCTATTCTTCTTTATCTTGCTGAAAAGGTGAAACGGTTTGCACCCACCGATGTGGCGGGAAAACGGGAGCTGCTGCAATGGCTGTTCTGGCAGGCTGCCAGTCAGGGTCCCATGGCCGGGCAACTCAGCCATTTCGTCAATTATGCGCCCAAAGGACACGACTACAGCCTCAACCGGTACAAAGGTGAATATGAGCGGAACCTGGGTGTGTTGGAGCATCGTCTTCAAACACGTGACTATGTCATGGGTGACTATTCAATCGCCGATATGATGATCTTCCCCTGGGTCTTCATCGCCAAACCACTCAGTGTTTCGCTGGAAGCATTTCCCAAAATTGTCGCATGGCGTCAGGCAATCAAGACGCGTCCCGCTGTTCAGCAGGCGATAGATCTCTTTAAAGGTGAGCAGAATACGGGTAAAACGTCTGCTGAGGAGAATTCACTCCTGTTCAATCAGACAGCCGCGCATCTTGAGCAATTCTCGCGATGATCAAAATCACGCGACATGCGCCCACCTCCGGTTAACACCGTGGCCGGTCATTTTCGTACTAACAAGAGCTCGATACCATGCAGTTAAAAAAACTTGATCATGTTAACGTCCGCACCAGCAATCTTGAACAGATGATTGAATGGTACACCGACATTCTTGGTATGCGAAACGGTGAGAGACCGCCATTTCCGTTCCCTGGTGCCTGGATGTACGCTGGTGATCAGGCGGTGGTTCATCTGGTTGTCGTAGACCAGGAGCCTGTGACGTCCGGCCTGAAACTCGAACATTTTGCGTTGTCAGCCACCGGACTTGCCGCGTTCATCGAACGGCTTACACAACGTGGTATTGAGTATCAGTGCGCGCGCGTGCCTGAATTCGACGTTTTCCAGGTCAATGTTTATGATTGCGATGGCAACCATATTCACATCGATTTTAGTACAGCAGAGGCAGATGCCATCAACCTGTAGGCGTTGAGACGGCCTGGGGCGTTCGCTCTGCGAGCGGTGCCCGGGCTGTCTGCATTCAGGCGGCGACCTCTTCCAGAGTGACGTCATACCCCCACAGATATTTGAGATGCCTCAGGGTCGCGTCTTTTTCATCCTCATCAAGCGGTATGCCGTTGTGTTTGACATGCTGCAGCTTCAGGCGGCGATCGCCAAGCAGGTCAACATCTACGATCTGAATGTAGGGTTCGTGTGCAGACAGATCGTGGTTTTGGGCAAACACGTCGCGAATGTGATGAAAGCCGCGTTCGTCATGGATGTCTGACACCACGTAGTAAGGGTCCCCCGCCTTGTCGGACAGAGCGAACATTCTGAAATTCCGCATCACGGTCGGGCTCAAAAATTGATGGATGAATGATTCATCGCGATAGTTGGCCCAGGCATCCCCCAGGACGCCGCGCCAGTCGCCGCTTCCCGCGATATCCGGGAACCATTCACGATCTTCTTCAGTCGGTTCGACACAGATTCGTTTGATGTCCTGCATCATGGCAAATCCGAGCGCATATGGATTGATGCCGGAAAAATGGGGGTCGTCGAAATCCGGTTGGAACAGCACATTAGTATGGCTGTGCAGTATTTCCAGCATGGCGCTATCGCTGATCTGACCTTTCCCGTGAAGCGCATTTGTTATGTGAAAATGCACAAAACAGGCGCAGCCTTCATTCATCAGTTTCGTTTGCTTCTGCGGGTAGAAATACTGGGCGATATTACGGATGATCCGCAGTAATTCTCGTTGCCAGGACCTTAAAGCCGGGCTGTAATGTTCAAGGAAATAGAGCAGATTTTCTTCCGGCAGGTGGAGTTCCTGTTTCCGCTCCCGGATAAGAGCATCTGTCTTACCCGGCTGGGATAGCGTTGGCAGCGTGTTCCATAGATAGTGGACAGTCTGTTCCTCATAGGCCAGCCGCTCCCTCTGGCGCGCCTCTTCTTCCTTCAACGTCGGTCTGCGCGGACGACGATACCGGAATACGCTGTTGGGCATCAGCGCATGGGCAGCATCAAGCAGGGATTCTACCTCGTCCACCCCGTGCCGGTCTTCGCAGTCGGCAATGTAATTGCGTGCATATTCGAGGTAATCCAGGATTCCTTCTGCGTCCGTCCATTGTCTGAAAAGGTGATTGTTCTTGAAGAAATGATTGTGCCCGAATGCCGCGTGGGCAATCACCAGGGTCTGCATCGCCATGGTATTTTCTTCCATGCAGTAACTGATGCAGGGATCGGAATTGATGACGATTTCATAGGCAAGGCCCATGGCGCCTTTTCGATAGTGCCGTTCGTTCTTGACGAAATGCTTGCCAAAAGACCAGTGACGATACATCAGTGGCATGCCGATTGAAGAGTAGGCATCAAGCATCTGTTCTGAGGAAATGATCTCAATCTGATTGGTGTAGATATCCAGTTTGAGGTCCTTGCTGGCCACAACCTCGATAGCGTCATGAACGGTCCGTAGCTGATCGAAGTCCCAGTCCGCACCCTCGAACAGCGGCACGTCTTTGCGCTTGGCTCTAGGCATTTTGGTTCTCCGATAAATTTTTTGCGAACAATTCCCTGAAGACGGGATAGATATCTGCCGGAGTTGAGATGCGCTTCATTGCGAAATTTGGCCATCTCTCAGCGACCTGACGATAGGCCCGCCATAATTCGAACCCGTTTTCCTCGCTGTTTAAAAATGCCGCTTCAGCTTCTTCCACGATTTCAACATACGCGTAGTATTGGCAGTTTTTCATCAGCTCTTCATCGAGGATTTTGCTGCAGGTCTTGGAGTCGCCGGAATAATTTTCACCATCCGAGGCTTGCGCAATATAGATGTTCCATTCTGTGGGCGAGTAACGCTCATTGATGATGCGCTTGGCTTCGACAAGCGCGGTGCTCACGACCGTGCCGCCACTTTCCCTTGCATAAAAGAAAGTATCTTCGTCCACTTCCTGGGCATTGTGTGTGTGGCGGATAAAGACCAGTTCTACAGATTTGTAGCGGCGATTGAGAAACAGATGCAGCAGAATGAAGAACCGTTTTGCCAGGTCTTTTTCGCGTTCGCCCATGGACGCCGAGACATCCATTAGGCAGAACATAACCGCATTTTCGCGCGGTTCGGGCCGGTGCTGGAAATGGTTGTAGCGCACATCGAGCGGGTCAATATAGGAAACTGTCCGTTGCCGGCGCAGCAGTTCCTCCAGCTCTGCCTGCAAGGCAGACAGTTTGTCTCGTTGCTTCTTGGTTGGACTGGACACAGCCTCAAGAGGAAATATTTCCTCCTGCAGAAGTTTGATGTCCCGGTCTTTCGGCCGGTTCAGAGCGATCCTGCGGCCAAGCGCGTTGCGCATGGTGCGTTCGATATTGATGTTGGCTGGTGACCCTGTGACGGAAAAACCAGCCCTGTGTGGCCGACTGATTTCGATCTGTTTAAGACCGCGTTGAACGAGATTGGGCAGTTCCATGTCTTCAAAGAAAAGATCCAGAAACTCGTCTCGGGAGAGAATGAACAGAAAGTCATCCTCTCCTTCACCGGAATCAGATCCTTCTTTGCCGCCACTTCCGGTGCCGGAAGGCGGTTTTCTGATCCTGTCGCCGGCACGATAGGTCTTGTTGCCGCTTGAGACGTAGGCGCGTCGACCGCCTTTCACGGCGTGTCGAAATCCCGGTTCCGAAATGCTGTCTGCCGGTACAATGACTTTTTCACCGCGATCTGTTTCCGCGATCCCACGCTCACGAACTGCCTTGTCAACGGCGCGTTTGACTTGCGTCCGGACACGTTTCAGAAACCGGCGCCGGTTTCCTAGACTTTTATCCTTGGGGTTGAGGCGCCGGTCTACAAAATGGCCCATGGTCTACCCCGCCTTGTTGACGCGCATATACCACTCGACAAGGCGCCGGACCTGCCGTCGGCTGTAACCCCGGGTTATCATGCGCTCAACAAATTCGTGATGCTTGGCATCTGCTTCCTTGTCGCGCTTGGCGCCGAAACTGATCACCGGCAGCAAGTCTTCTACCTGGCCGAACATCCGTTTCTCGATCACCCGCCTCAGCTTTTTATAGTTTCGCCAATCCGGATTTCTTCCCTGATTTTCGGCTCGTGCTCTCAGTACGAATTTGACCACTTCATTCCGGAAGTCCTTGGGATTGGCGATGCCTGCCGGTTTTTCAATTTTTGAAAGCTCTTGATCAAGGACGTCCCGGTCAAACATTTGCCCCGTATCAGGGTCCTTGTAGTCGTGCTCCTCAATCCACGCATCGGCATAGGCGATGTAACGGTCAAACAGGTTCTGGCCATAGTCAGAGTAGGACTCCAGATACGCCTTCTGAATCTCGTGGCCGATAAACTCAGCGTAACGTGGTGTCAGTTCCGCTTTCAGGAATTCAAGATACTTTCCTTCGATTTCCTCGCTGAATTGTTCGCGTTTGATCGCCTGCTCCAGCACGTACATCAGATGCACCGGATCTGCGGCAATTTCTTCGGTGTCATGATTGAAGGTTTCCGACAGGACTTTGAATGCAAAGCGGGTAGATGTGCCGTTCATGCCCTCATCGACGCCTGCCACATCGCGATATTCCTGTAGAGATTTTGCTTTGGGATCCGTGTCTTTCAGAGTTTCCCCGTCATAGATGCGAAGCTTTGAATGCAGGGTTGAGTTTTCGTGTTCATGCAGCCGTGTCAGAACACTGAAGCGAGCCATGATATCCAGAGTTTCCGGTGCACATTGGGCGTCCGGAAGCGCACTTTCTGTGAGCAGTTTTTCGTAAATCTGACTTTCTTCGCGCGCGCGCAGACAGTAAGGCACTTTCACCACGCTGATGCGATCCAGGAAGGCTTCGTTGTTTTTGTTGTTCTTGAACTGCTGCCATTCCGCTTCATTGGAATGGGCAACGATGATACCCGAATAAGGGAATGCGCCGATATTTTCTGTACCGACATAGGAGCCTTCCTGCGTCGCCGTAAGCAAGGGATGCAGGACCTTAATCGGTGCCTTGAACATTTCGACGAATTCAAGCATCCCCTGTGTGGTCCGGTTCAGACCACCTGAGTAGCTGTAGGCATCGGGATCGTTCTGGCTGAGATGCTCCAGCTTGCGGATGTCGAGTTTGCCGACCAGAGTCGACACATCCTGATTATTTTCATCGCCCGGTTCTGTTTTCGTTACACCGATCTGGCGCAGTTTGGACGGATAGATCTTGGCTATCGAGAATTTGGAAATGTCGCCGTCAAACTCGTCCAGCCGCTTGATGGCCCAGGGCGACATCAATCCGGTCAGCTGGCGTCTGGGAATATTGTATTTATCTTCAAGCAGATCGCTCATCCGATCAGGAGAAAAAAGACCGAGCGGTGATTCAAAAACCGGGCTGATCTGATCGCCTGCCTTAAGCGCGTAAATCGGCTCCTTCTCCATCAAGCGCTTGAGAATTTCCGCGACCGTCGATTTACCGCCGCCCACCGGGCCGAGCAGATAGAGGATCTGTTTGCGTTCTTCCAGGCCCTGAGAGGCATGTCTGAAAAAACCTACGATCCTCTCGATTGTTTCTTCCATGCCGTAAAGGCCGGCAAAAGCGGGGTAGCGTTTGATGGTTCGATTGAGAAATATTCGGCTTAATCTCTGATCCTGACTGGTGTCGACCAATTCAGGTTCACCGATTGCCGTAATCATGCGCTCGGCGGCAGTTGCGCGCATGCTTTTATCGTCACGGCAGGACAACAAGTAGTCCTGCAAAGTCATCTCTTCCACCTTGGTCCGGTCATAAACCTCGGATTGCAGAGAAAACACATCCATGTTGTTCTTCCTTTCCTGTGGTTATTCCCTCCCGCGGCGCTGCCCTCGCGGTTTTTATGTGTTGTTTTTTAAGTGGTGTTGGCTCTCCTGTTTGACGAATCAAATCATGTTGAGAATTGATACGCTTCGTTACCAGTCAGCGGACTACTTCAAGACCAAAATTCTTGGTGCAATGCGCAAATAAGGGAGCAAAATCATATGGTTGTGTTATTAATTTTGCTCTTTTTGAAGTCGCTGATCATGCCTTTTCGAGCGACTTGGAGCCATATGACGCTAAACCAGAATTTCGCCGGAAAATCACGAATTCCAGAGTACAAACGGCATGCCTGATCATACCTCAAACCGGGCGGACAATATAGTGAAATGTGTGGGTGAGAAGAGTGCGTGGAAGCCTGTTAGGCTTTGAAATTGAGAGTTTTCCTGCACTTTTCAGCGTTATCAACATCGTCAATATGAGCTGGCAATCAATGGTACGCTGGCTCCTGACATCTATAATGGAGCGGTGATGAGCGATCCCAAGAGAATCAAAATCAGTGAAGAAAGCCACCCGTCGGCGGAAATTATTGAAAGGGAGCTCCTCAAGGTTTTGAGGCGTGAGCAACCGCAGTCCCAGAACGTATCGTGTGTTTTTGTCGCCCGAGACGAAACCGACACCATCGTTGGCGGACTGGCCGGCAGCACCTCTTATGGATGGTTATTGATTAAAACACTGTGGATTGCCGACCGCCACCAGGGTGCCGGACTTGGCAGGACGCTGGTCCAAAGGGCCGAAGAACGGGGCAGGGAACTTGGCTGCCACGCTGCCTGGCTCGATACCTCCAGTCCCGGTGCAAGAATGTTCTACGAGAAAATGGGCTTTTGCACATTTGGTTCCTTAGGAAACCGACCAGGCCAATGCCTTGAAACCCATCGACGCTGGTTCTTGCAAAAGCAGTTGTAACGCTCTCCCAAAACGTCAGATGTCTACTGATTTCTAGAAAAATTCCAAATTGGAATTCTTATAAACTATTGATATTGCTATTATTTTCTTGATTTTTAAAATCGAGAATATATGGTGGCTGAAAATACATGACTATTCAATTCATGTATTCAAACAGGTTGAAAAGAAAACGATTGGAATTGATATGCTGCGAAAAGAAGTCTTTTCGCGCGCCTCTTGGCGTGCGCCCATTTCAGGACTGGCGGCAAGTCTTGCGATGTCCTTCTTCGGATCAATAGCCGGTGCTCAAGCGGAGACGATAAAAGTCACAGATATTGCCGGTCGATCGGTGGATGTGAAGAAGGGTGTGGAGCGCGTCATTCTCGGCGAGGGGCGTATGATGTACTCCCTGGCCGTTTTGGACAAGGATGACCCGTTCGGCAAGGTTGTTGGATGGAAGGATGATTTGATCAAATATGATCCGGATGCCTATCGCAAGTTCAAGACAGCCTTCCCGAAGGCAGAAAAGATCAAGAATTTCGGCAGTCCCTATTCCGGTGATTTCAGCATTGAAAGTGCGATTGCGCTGGATACCGACCTGGTCGTCCTAAATCTGGGCAACTTGTTCAAAGCTGAAGAAACTGGTGTGATTGAAAATCTGGAAAAGGCCGGAATCCCGGTCATCTTCATTGATTTCAGAAAGCGGCCAACTCAGAACACGGTTCCGAGTCTCCAGTTGTTAGGCCGTGTGTTTGACAAGGAGCAGCAGGCACAGGAATTTGTCGATTTCTATATGACGCAGATGCGCCGTGTCACAAATATAGTCGATGGCATTGCCAATGAAGATCGACCGCTGGTTTTCATGGAAAACGCTCCCGGTTGGAATCCTGAATTTTGTTGCAACACGTTTGGAAGTGCCAATCTGGGAAAACTGATTGATGAAGCCGGTGGCGTAAACTGGGGTGCAACAGTGTCTCCAGCTTATTCGGTGGATACCAATCTCGAATCCATTCTGGCTGCCGACCCGGAAGTCATCATCGGCACTGGTGCCAACTGGGCTGAAGACCGTCCCTCGGTGACGTCGGTTCTCCTTGGATATGACGCAGAAGCGGCGGCAGTTCAGGAGCGGTTGAAAGCGCTATCGGATCGCAACGGATGGACGGAATTGAAATCTGTTAAAAACAAGCGTTTCCATAGCGTTTATCACCAGTTCTACAACAGCCCTTACCATTTCGTTGCCCTGCAGGCATTCGCCAAATGGTTCCACCCGGATGAGTTCGAAGATCTGGATCCCCAGGCAACGTTTGAGGAACTGCACGCCCGCTTTCTCCCATTTTCGAGCAGTGGTGTGTTCTGGGCGACGCTTCAGTAGCGTTTACCAGGGCGAGGGGCGATCTGGTTGGATCGCCCACTCTCTTTTTCCATTGGATCTGGAACAAACTTATGTCTGAAACGTCGTCCGTCTTGCAAGAAACGCCAGTGCTTGGCAGTGCAGATCAGCGTTATCGCGCCGTTTCCAGACGACGCGCGTTGCTTCTGTTGAGCAGTCTTGCCGTTCTGGCTGTTTCTGCCCTTGTCGATATTGGTTGGGGACCGAGCTTTCTGCCCTTGAGCGAAGTCATCTATGCCATTTTTAATCCCGGTAACATCGGCGCAAAGCTGAGTGTGATTGTGTGGGATTTGCGTTTGCCGATTGCATTGATGGCCCTGCTGGTGGGAGCAATTCTGGGCATTGCCGGGGCAGAGATGCAGACGATCCTCAACAACCCTCTTGCTGATCCCTTTACGCTGGGCATTTCTTCCGCCGCAAGTTTTGGCGCGGCCATGGCCATCGTTTTTCAGATCAACCTCATTCCGTTTGCCGGTCCCTTTCTGGTAACAACCAACGCTTTTTTGCTCGCACTCTCAACAGCGTTCATCCTTTATGCCTTTACCAAAATGCGTGGCGTCACATCCGAAACCATGGTGCTTGTCGGCATCGCAATGATGTTCACGTTCAACGCGCTGCTGTCGCTGATGCAGTATGGGGCATCCGAAATCCAACTTGCTCAGATCGTTTTCTGGATGATGGGGTCGCTTGCACGGGCAAGCTGGCCGAAAATCTGGATTTGTGTCGGCCTGTTGGCTGTGACGTTGCCGCTCTTCGTCTCCAGAAACTGGGCGTTGACGGCATTGCGCATGGGCGATGACAAAGCGGAAAGCCTGGGTGTGAACGTCAAGCGTCTTCGGGTGGAAATGCTGATTCTGGTTACCCTGCTGGCTGCAACAGTGGTTTCCTTTGTCGGAACAATTGCTTTTGTGGGCCTAGTCGGACCGCACATAGCGAGAATGATCGTTGGAGAGGATCAGCGCTTCTTTTTGCCGTTTTCCGCAATTGCCGGTGCACTGATCATGTCTCTGACGTCGATCATCAGCAAAGCCATCAACCCCGGCGTCATCTATCCGATCGGGATGATCACAGCACTGATCGGGATACCGTTTTTCATAAGCCTGATACTCGCCGTGCGTCGGAGGAGCTGGTCATGAGCCTTTCAACCAACGCGCTCTCCTTCGCCTATTCCAGCACACCTGTTTTGCATGACATTTCACTGCAATCGCTTGAGCCGGGTAGCTTTTCGGCGCTGATTGGTCCCAACGCTGCAGGAAAGTCGACATTATTCAAATGCATTGCCGCGTTGTTGGAGACCGAAAATGGTGCTGTCGATCTCGATGGAAAGAGCGTGCAAACCGTTGGCCGTCAGAGGTGGAGCAGTAATGTTTGCTACATGCCTCAAAGTTTTACCTGCAATGCGGCCTTGAGCGTATTTGAAATTGTGCTGCTGGCGCGCAAGCATCGGAACGGCTGGAATGTTACGGACAAGGATATTGCTATTGTCGGCAGGACGTTGCGCGAATTGAATATCGAGCATCTTTCGCAAACCCATGTTGGCGAGCTGTCCGGCGGCCAGCAGCAGATGGTTTCCATTGCGCAAGCCCTGGTCCGAACACCAAAAGTCCTGTTATTGGACGAGCCTACCAGCGCTCTGGACCTGCGGCACCAACTGGAAATCCTCCACCATATCCATCGTATTACAGTTGAGCGTCAAATCGTCACGATCGTCGCTCTGCACGATCTCAACCTTGCCGCCCGTTTTGCCGAACGGATTCTTCTGATGCGGAAGGGGCGCGTGATCGCGCAGGGAACCGCAGCCGAAGTCCTTTCTCTTGAGGCGCTTGGTGAGACCTACGGTGTCGATATTGAACTACAAACCACAAAAAACGGCGTTTTGTGCGTCGCTGCAAGTCTTTGAGAGGTCATTCATGTTCATGCGGATGATCCTCGCGCTCGGCATCGCGTTCGTGTTTCTGGTTCTCATGCCTTGGGTTGTTCTGGCTGAAACCCATGTTGTCGAAATGCGCAATGCCGATCCGGAAAATCCAAATCTGATAAATCTGTTTACGCCGGCCATCCTGAAAATACAGCCGGGCGATACGGTCAAATTTGCCGTTGTCGACAAGGGGCATAACAGTGCATCGAAAAGGGGCATGCTGCCGGAAGGTGCGGAACCCTGGAACGGAAAAATTGATGAAGAACTTGAGGTGTCCTTCGATATCGAGGGCATATACGGCTATGTCTGCCTGCCGCACTACTCGATGGGGATGGTTGGCCTCATTCTGGTCGGCGATTATCACGCAAATCTCGGAAAAGCCCGCGCAGTAAAGCAGCGCGGGAAGGCGAAGAAGAATTTTCGGGCTCTGTTTGAGCAAGTCGACGCGCTCAAGTCGGACAGGGTCCCGGCAATTGCACCCGCTGCGGAAGGAGACGGATCATGACGCCCCAGGACTATTGCAAGCGCGAGCCAGAAAAACTCGTACTTCAGGGATACCGGCTGTGGTCAATGGGGATAGTGACGCAGGAATACACGCATTGGGAGGATGCCTGGAATTTGTTTGCCGGGACTCTGGGTGCAGATGACGGGCGGTTTGTTATGGATGCAATGGTGCGTTTTGTTCGGACGCTTGGTCGGTGTGCCGCATGCCCGCTCAGAACGCACGCACCGGAAAGCGCTTGGCTGTGTCAGGATGAAATCCTCGTTCTGGGGCTGATCGCCGGCATTCAACACGGCGACGACAAAGCCGTGCAATTCTGCCTGAACGCGCTTTCATGCTCAAGTCGCTGCAGTGATGTCGAACTGGCTGCGGGAGAGTTTGCGTTGACGCTGCGCTCGCTTGATAAACGTCTTCTACCGATATCGCTCGAGGTGCTTGGCAATACACTTGGTCAAATTGCTTCCGAGGATCGAAGCAATGCAACCTTGCACTGATTGGCGATAGAATTTGGGATCTAATTCCAGCGGTCGATAACACCCTGATCGTAGCGCAAAAGCGCATGCTGCACGCATTTTGTGAAAGCACGGGTTTTTGGTGCGTAACCGAACTGCGCGCAGGTGTTGCTCGCCTTGCGCAGCAGCGCCTGTTGTTGGTCAGGCGGCAGTTGTCGGTAAGTTTGGCAACCGCAAACCAAAGCGGTTATGGTCACCGCCATGAATAGTTTCATCTGATTTTCCGGTCCTCAGTCGCTAGGTTTTTCAAACAATCTAGACACGACGGTTACGGCAAATTGATGATGAGATTGCGAGACTGTTTTTGTCAAGCGAACCCTGATAACAACTAATCCGTCCGCTACAGCGCTTAGATGAGGCCTTGAGTATGAACGGTGAAAAACTGCCATCCGAGATTTCAACTCACCATGCCGAAGAAGATGCGCGAAACCAGAACATCCGGATCTATGTGAATGGTGAGATCGTTCCTCGCGCGGAAGCGAAAGTCTCGGTCTATGACAGCGGATTTATGCTCGGCGACGGCATGTGGGAGGGCATGCGTCTCTACAATGGCAGGTGGGTGTTTTTCGACGAACACATGGATCGGTTGTTTTCAAGCTGTAAAGCGGTTTCGCTTGATATTGGGATGAGCCGATCTGAAGTGTTGTGCGCATTGAACCGGACAGCAGAAGCCAACGGCATGACCGATCACGTACATTGCCGATTAATGGTCACAAGAGGCGTCAAGGACAAGCCCTTCCAGCATCCCGATCTGTCCAACTCGGGTCCGACAGTCGTTATTATCATGGAACATTCCCGACCTGCCGAAGCGGTTAAATCCCGCGGCATTCGGCTGGCAACCGTACCGCAAGTTCGCGGCCTTCCACTGTCTCAGGATGCGAAATTCAATTCCCATTCAAAACTCAATTGCGTGATCGCCTGTCTGCAGGCTCAACAGGCCGGTGCCGACGAGGGGTTGATGCTTGACCCCCAAGGGTTCGTCAACACGACCAACGCCTGCAACTTTTTCATTGTGAAAAAGGGAGAGGTTTGGACATCAACCGGCGATTACTGCATGAACGGAGTCACGCGGCAGAAAGTCATTGATCTTTGCCGGGCAAGCGATATTCCGGTCCAGGAACGGAATTATTCGTTGTTCGATACCTATGGTGCAGATGAAGCTTTTTTGACCGGAACATTCGGTGCGCAGACACCGGTCAGTCAAATCGACGGCAAGCAGATTGGTGACCATATTGGTGCCGGGCCGATGACACGGCGTTTGCAAGTGCTTTATAGGCGATTAATAGAAGAGTATCTCTCGGCTGCTATCTAGATTGGACGATGAGCGTTGGCAATCAGGCAGTGGAAATTTGTCTTTCCACAATCTTAGCGTTTCTGCCTTAAATTCAACCTGTTGTTGAAAAAACGAGAGTTGCAGTAACCAATGAGTGTTGATCAAAGAGACTATTCTGAAACTGAACAGGTTTTGACGCGCAAAATCAATGCGATCAACGAGATGTCCGTTAATCTAACCAAAATGTCCCATTTTACTATCGGGGCAGGGGTGGTTTTTTTCGTCTTTGGAATTGTCTTCAGGCTCATCCCAATGCAAAAATTGTATAACCTTTCCTGGATAGAATTTATTGCAGTGATGATCTTATCAGCTGCGTTGCTGACGGCTGGTGCCTCAACCATGCTGGCAATGTATTTCAAAACCGTAGGCGCGCTGGAGCGAATAGGGCCGACGCACCGTCGTTGACGGATACCACCTTACTTTTTGGCAGGAAGTGGAAGGGCCTCTGCAATAGGCTATGCTTGTTTGAGATAGGCCGCCAGAATATCGCGCGCCGCAGTAAGATCGCTTTTGTGGATCATTTCGGTGACTGTGTGAATATAGCGGGTACCGACAACAATACCGACGGCCTTGGCCCCGGTTGCGGCCTGTTGAGCGGCGGCGCCGTCCTGGCCGCCAGCTCGCAGCATGGTGCGTTGAAACGGAATCTTTTCCTTTGTCGCAATGGTCTCGAATTCCTTTACGAGATCTCGGTCGGCAATGAAGCTTGAATCCTTGACGTGCAGCCCGAACCCTTCGCCTTGCACGGTTGTTCGATCCTGTTCGGGCACGCCCGGTGTATCGCAGGCAAGAGTCGTGTCAACGCCAATGCCGATATCCGGCTTGACCGCGAAGGAGGCTGTTCTTGCACCGCGCAGCCCAACCTCTTCCTGGCAGGTAAAGGCGACATGGATTTCGCAACCATGTTTGGCGGCGCCAAGCGCGCGGACGGCTTCGATGCCGAGCCAGCAGGCGATGCGGTTGTCGAGCGCTTTTGAGACGACTTTCTCGCCGATTTCAATCAGTGGTTCATCCAGTGTGACCATATCGCCGATCCCGACATGATCCTTGGTGTTTTCCCCCAGGCCCAGATCGATGATGAACTCCGAGACTTGCGGAACTTTCTTGCGCTCTTCCGGCGTTGCTATGTGGATCGGCCGGCCGCCGGGGTTCATCACGCCTTTCAGGTCTCCTGCATCAGTCGAGACCAGAACCCGGCGTGAAAACAGATTGCGGGCATCAAATCCGCCGACGGGATTGACATAGACGAAGCCCTTGTCCGTGATATGGGAAACCAGAAATCCGATCTCATCCATGTGACACAGGAGCATGATTTTTTTCGGGGCTTTGGATTTCTTGCGCGGCGATCTCTTGCAGAGAAGCGATCCCATGGGATCCACCGAAATCTCATCGAACAGGCCGTCAATCTCCGATTGGATCAGATCCCGGATGCGATGCTCGTGACCCGGCACGCCGGGTGTCTCACATAGGCGCTTCAGTAGATCGATATTCATGAGATCGAGCCTTTTTTTCTGGAGACCGTAGGGCGGTGTAAGTGTCTCGCATAAATGGGTTTTGGATTCGATAAAGTAACGATAGCGGCTTGCTGAAAACAATAAATTGTTCGGTCAAGATGGCACAGTGATGGCGATGTCTGCAATGAGGCAGAGCACCATTATTTGTCAGCAACTTGATTTTCGTTTCAGGTCAGGAATTTGAGGCCCGCAATTCCGATAATGATGCAGGCCACACATGCCAGTCGCGCAATATCTGCGGGTTCATGAAACAAGACGATGCCTAGAATTACGGTACCAACCGTGCCAACCCCCGTCCAGATAGCGTAAGCGGTGCCAAGGGGTAGGGATTTCATGGCCAGGCCGAGTAGCGCAAGGCTGACGATCATCGAGGAAACAGTTCCGACAGTTGGCCAGAGACGTGTAAATCCATCGGTATATTTTAGTCCAACCGCCCATCCAATCTCGAACAGGCCAGCAAAAAAGAGAGCAAGCCAAGCCATGCATCATCTCCTTGTGTGGTGATGAAGTCGTCCTCATCGAATGATTGGGAATTGCCAGGTCGTCCTGGATGGTCATGAAATAAGATCTGCTGCGCAGAATTCAAGCGCAAGACAGGTGGAAGGTGGCATTTCATTGTTCTTGTAAAGGGAACAGAACTATGGCGTGTTGCTGGGAGGGATGTAAAACCGGGACAGATATGATGTTGACCATAGAGGCAATCGCTGCACGGGCTGTAATGGCTCCTCTGGTTCGACCAATAACCACCGCTCATGGTTCAATTCCTTCAGCACCGCTCGTGCTGATCGATGTGATCTGTTCTCAGGGAGTCACAGGCCGAGCCTACATTTTCGGCTACACACCGATCACACTGAAGCCATTGGTTGAAACAATTTCAAACCTTGTTCCGATGCTGCAGGGGCAGAAAGTAGCTCCTGTCTCACTGCAAAAACAGCTGGAAGGGACTTTTAGGCTGCTCGGACGCCAGGGCATGCTTGGCATGGCATTGGCAGGATTGGATATGGCGTTTTGGGATGCCCTTGGAAAAGAAAATAACGCCTCGGTTGTTTCACTGCTGGGCGGTAATCCGGATCCGGTTCCCTGTTACGACAGTCACGGTGTTTTCAATCCCCAGACATCTCCGGCAGAATTGGAACAGTCTCTTGCGCAGGGCTTTAGAGCGGTAAAGTTCAAAATTGGCGGTGGAGGTCTGCAAAAGGATATCGATGAGATTACGGCAATCCGGGATATCATTGGCAATGATATTCGGCTGATGGTTGATTATAACCAGTCTCTTACGACACCAGAGGCAATCAGAAGGCTCAAGCGTCTTTCAGAATTTGACCTGGACTGGGTCGAAGAGCCTGTACCGGCGGAGGATTTTACCGGTCATTGCGCTGTTCGCAATGCGGTTTCCGTTCCAATACAAACTGGCGAAAACTGGTGGATGCCGGAGGATGCCGCGCGAGCAATGACTGCAGGTATCAGTGATCATGCCATGCTCGATATTATGAAAATCGGTGGAGTTACCGGCTGGCTGCAGGCCTCGGCCCTCGCTGCGGCCGCATCTCTACCTGTGTCGAGCCATATTTTCGTTGAGGCCAGCGCCCATGTCATGCCAGTGACGCCCGGAGCGCACCTTATCGAATATCTAGATGTTGCAAGTGCGGTCCTTACCGATCCCTGTCTTGTTACGGATGGGGCGTTGACGCCGCGTGGTCTAGGACTTGGCATAGAATGGAATGAGAGCGCTGTCGAAAAATACAGTGTCTGATCTGATGGCCAGAATTGAAAACAGTCTTTGTCTCCCGCCGGGGGGTGTTGTAACTGCGCTGTTGGTTCTCTTGAGGCCGCTTTAAGACGTTTCACCAGCAATTATCTCAAACCCCAAATCGACTACCGGATCTGATGCCTGTCCCGCCAACCGGTTCAGAATGTTCCGGGCGGAGAGGCGGCCAATATCGTATCTTCGGGTTTTTATGGTTGTCAGTTTGAGCGGCATGTTCTGACCGGTATCCAGACCGCTGAAACCGGCAATCGCCAGTTGATCGGGCACGTCTATACCGCTTTCGATACAGTGGATCATCCCGCCGGTTGCGGCAGTATCGTTGGAGAAGAACACTGCATCCAAATTCGGGGCAATATCAAGCAACTGCCTCAGTCCTGCTTTACCGGCTGCAAAATTGGGCGGTGCCTCAAACAGATCCGGTGCGACAATGGATAAATTGTTGGAACCAATCTGCTCCACGATGGCCTGAAACCTCTGATGGGCAGCGCGGTCTTCGCGGTTCCAGCCAACATATCCGAAATGCCGATATCCTTTACTCAAAAGGTGATCGGCGATTGCCGTGCCGGCGGCGCTGTGATCGAGTCCGATGCAAACATCAATCGGATTGGGTGCGATATTCATCATTTCAACAACCGGAATACCGGCATTGGCGAGAATATTGCGCGTTTTCACGGTGTGCTGAAGATTGGCCACGATAATCCCGGCAGGACGCCAGGACATCATCGAACTGACCAAAGCTTCTTCCTTCTCCAGGCTATAGTCGGAGATGCCGACAACGGCGTTATATCCCGCTTTTTCCAGCGCGACGGTGATGCCGCTCATAACCTCGGTGAAGACATTGTTGACGAGAGAAGGAATTATTACCGCGATCTGATTGGAGCGCGATGTCGCGAGTGATCCGGCGAGATGGTTTTGGACATAGCCAAGATTTTCCACCATCTGAAGAACGTGCCGTCGCGTCTTCTTGGAAATTGGTCCCTTGTTACGCAAGACCCGCGATACGGTCATTTCCGAAACATTTGCGGCAACGGCGACATCTTTCATTGTTCTGCGGCGTCCGGAAGCTGTCATGAATTCATCCAAAATGTTAGCGTCTGACATTCTAACACTAGAACAGCGGTACGAGGATGTATAGAATTTTATGTTATCGATAACTATCACGTGGGAGGGCGAGAGTTTTCGGAACGGGATTGCGTGTGCAATAGCCGACGAATTCTTGTCAGATTACCAGTATGGTCGGCCAAAAAAAACTAAATATAGGCATAATCGGCGGTTCAATTTCGGGCTGTATTGCAGCCATGTTGTTGGGTCGCGCAGGCCATTCGGTCAATGTCTATGAACGTTCCGCCAGTGGTTTGATCGGTCGGGGTGGCGGCGTGGCTACTTCGCGCAAGTTGCTCAATGAACTCAGAGCGAATGATGTGCTCGATACGGACTTTCCCGCGACGCCATTTTCTGAACTGAAGATGTCCAAATGGACGGACAATGATCCCTATGTCGGTCGGTGTCCGTTATCCAAGGCGATCGACATGCACTGTGTGCATTGGAGTGGTTTGTGGGAAAATTTGCGCAAACGTGTGCCGGATGCCGCCTATCATCGTGGCCGAACGCTTGTGGATGCGCGCGCTGATGACACTGGAAAGGTAACCCTTTCATTTTCTGACGGACAGACTGAACTTGTAGATTTGGTTCTGTTTGCTGATGGATATCAATCGCTTGGTCGAAAATTACTGTTTCCCGACATTGATATCAGCTACCGCGGATACGCCGTCTGGAGGGGGGTGCTGCCAGACAGTGAAGTCGATGATCTTGCGCCGCTGAGCCAGCATCCGAGATATTCGTTCAAGACCATTAAGGGAAGTTTCGTCTCCTACATTGTCCCCAGTCGAGAAGGATCTGTCGAACCCGGCCAGCGAACCATCAACTGGGCCGCCTACATTCCGTTGCCGGAAGATCAGGTCGCAGACTTTATGATCGACAACGAAGGGCGCTCCCGGCAAGGCAGTATCCCATCCGGTTCGATGCGGGAAGAACAGGATGCTGATCTTAAAGCGCTGATGGCGAGGGAACTGCCTCGATATTACAGCGATATTCTGGCAAAATCCAAAGGCAACCAGATCCAATTGATCTACACCAGTTCCCTGCCTGCATACGGTAAGGGACGCATGGCATTGATTGGAGATGCAGGCATGGTTGTGCAACCTCTGACCGGGGCTGGTGTTTTCAAGGGCTATACCAATGTCCGTGACTTGTTGGTGATGCTGCAGTCACATGACGATGTGGACGCTGCGCTTGAATCCTGGTCCGAGGAAGAGACGCGGATCGCTCACCGAATGCTTGAACTGGGAGGGGAGCTGGAGGAAGCTTTCATCTGGAACACCATCGACCTCGCCAGTGCGTCGTCGGAGGAGTGCGAACGCTGGTGGGAGAAATCGATTACGGTCCCCGAGGAATTTTCTTATTTTGCTGCGTGAGGGAGGAAATCAAATGCGTGGTGATGAGCCCAAATGACAGGAGTCGTACTAAAGAACGTCACCAAGTCTTACGGCGCGGTAAACGTCATTCCGGATCTTTCGCTGGAAATAGAAGAAGGCGAATTCGTTGTCTTTGTTGGCCCTTCTGGCTGCGG
The DNA here is from genome assembly GCA_039976075.1 of Stappiaceae bacterium. Lineage (GTDB taxonomy): Bacteria > Pseudomonadota > Alphaproteobacteria > Rhizobiales > Stappiaceae > JBDWFY01. The sequence goes on along the minus strand of JBDWFY010000004.1, from coordinate 215,592 downwards.
AAAATCGACGACACTGCGGATGATTGCCGGGCTCGAAAAGGTCTCGGGCGGTGAAATCCATATTGCCGGACGCGATGTAACCTGGGAGCGCCCAAAGGCGCGCGACATTGCGATGGTCTTTCAATCCTATGCGCTTTATCCGCACATGAATGTTGCGGACAATATGTCCTTTGCCCTGCGATTGGCAAAAACGGCCAAGGCTGAGATCGACGAACGGGTTAAGCGCGCAGCGGATATGTTGGAGCTGACACCCTATCTGGGCCGCAAGCCGCGCGACCTTTCCGGAGGTCAGCGCCAGCGGGTTGCGATGGGTCGGTCGATCGTTCGGGATGCCTATTGTTTTCTGTTTGACGAGCCGCTTTCCAATCTTGATGCCAAGTTGCGGGCGTCCATGCGCACCGAACTGGCTCTGCTTCACAAAACGCTTGATCGGACGATGATCTACGTAACGCACGATCAGATTGAGGCGATGACGATGGCAGATCGGATCGTGATCATGAAGGATGGTGTCATCCAGCAGATTGGCACGCCCAAAGATGTCTACAACACACCGGTCAATACGTTTGTGGCAACCTTTATCGGTTCGCCTTCCATGACGCTGATAGCAGCAGAGTTATCAGAGGAGGAGGGAGCATTGAAGGTCAGGGCAAACGGCATCGATCTGCCTGTTCCGGAGCGGATTAAAAATCGATTGAGTGGCGCCAATGTTGGAAAAATCACCTTGGGATTGCGGCCCGAACATTTCGCCGCAGAAGCCAGAACACCGCAGTTTGCTCCGATCGATCTGACCGTAAAAGTATCTGAATATATCGGTTCCAGCCAGTATTTGGCAGCCGAAATCGGCGGAACACCGCTGACAGCGTCGGTGGAGGTGGGGCCAGAGGCGGATTTGTTGTCGGACGGGCGATATTACTTCGACACGTCCCGTCTCTATCTTTTTGATCCGGAAAATGGGGCAGCCTTATAGCCAGGCTTCTTCAAACCATGCGGGGCTCACCCCTCGCATTTGTCGAGACACATTGGTGTCTGATCTGATTCAACATCCAAGGGAGGAAAAGGATGAAGGGATTATTGAAAAAAGGGTTGCTCGCCGCGGGTGCGCTTGCCCTGACAACAGGACTGGCAACAGCCGATCCGTATGAAAAATATCGCGGAACCACGATCGTGGTGTCCTGGCCCGCTTTGAGCCACTTTAAAAAGGCTGAAGAACTGGTGGCTGAATTTACGGAGGAAACCGGCATTGAAGTTGAAATCGATGCGCTTCAATACTTGAAGCTCCGCGACAGACAACTGCTGGAAATGTCCAAAGATGAAGGGGAGTATGACGTTGTTTCGTGGGTCGTGATGTGGAAAGGGGAATATGTTTCAAAAGGTTTGCTGACCCCGCTTTCACAATTCTACACTAGTGGATCATTGGTAGACCCCTCTTACGACCTCAACGATGTTGCAGATGCATACTTGCAGAACGGTGGCGTTGTTGGTGGAACGAAGGGATACATGCCCGGCAAGTCGGGTGCGATGTATGGTGTGCCCTTTGGGGCAGAAACCTCGATCCTTGCCTATCGCAAGGATATTTTCGAAGAGCAGGGGCTGGAAGTGCCCAAAACCTATGACGAGCTGCGAGCCGTCATGGCCAAGCTCAAGGAAGCCGGCATCCCCGCTCTGACATCGCGCGGCAAAACCGGCCATCAGGTGACGGCTGCATGGCTTCTGCATCTGGCTCCGCTTGGCGGCAAGATCTTCGATGACAACTGGAACCCGGTGATCAACTCGCCCGAAGCGGTCGAGGCGGCACAGGTGCTGCGTGAAGTTGCGCAGACTGGTCCGAAAGGAATTCCAACGTTTGGTTTTGGTGAAGCTGCAGCTGCATTTCTTCAAGGCGAAGCAGCCATGCATTTGGATACGCTGAAGATCGCGGCGATGTCGCGGGACCCCAAGCTGTCGAAAATCGATGGTAAAGTTGGCTACGCCTTGCATCCGGTTGGTTCCCGGTGCGGGTCGGAGACCGGCGGTTTTGCGGCGGGAATTCCATCCAACGCACCAAACAAGGAAGCAGCCTTTTTGTTCCTGCAATATATCACGTCCCAAAAAGGTGACCAGCGCATGGTCGAATTGGGCGGCGATCCTGTCCGGATTTCGACGTTGAACAACAATGCCGACAAGTTCGATGAGTATTCGGTGGTTGCGGAGCAGCTTCCCTGTGCAGATCCGGACTGGCGTCCGCTTATTCCTGAGTGGAACGAGCTGAACATCGACGTTCTGGGTCAGGCGCTGACGGAAGTCATCACAACGGACAAACCCATCCAGCCCATCATGGATGCCGCCAATGAGAAGGCGCGCGCCATCATGGAGCGCGAAGGGTACTACGTCTGGCAGCAATAGGTCGGCATCGGCGAAGGTCATTATTGGCCTTCGCCGGGTTCATCCGTAATCAACTCACTGATGGCATCGATGTCCCAGATCAGCACCAAGCCCCGATTTGAGCCAGGTTTCCTGACGCCCTACGCCTTCATCACACCTGCGATTCTGGTGATGATGGGAGGATTGCTCTATCCGGTTTTCATGGCCTTTTACCTGTCGTTTTATGACTGGGAAATTGGGCGCAAGCTTAGCGAAGCACCGTTTGTTTCATTCGATCATTTCGTCCGCATGGTCGGCGATCCGCAAGTGTGGGAAGTCCTGTGGGTGACCCTGCGATTTGGGTTTTGGACGATAAGTATTGAAATGTTTCTCGGCGTGGCATTGGCGTTGCTTCTGGAAAAGCCCATTCGCGGAGCCTCAATCTTTCGGACAATCTTTATATTGCCCCTGATGGTCTCACCTGTCGTTGTCGGGCTCATTTGGCGCTATCTGTTCGATGCGCGCATTGGCTGGATCAACTACTATCTCGGTGCGTGGTTCGGCATTGAACCGCAAGTCTGGCTGGGTGATCCGCAACTGGCATTCTTCGCCATTGTCTTTACGGATATCTGGCAATGGACTCCGTTTATTTTCATCATCATTATCGCGGGCTTACAGGCATTGCCCTCGGAAGTGGTCGAAGCCTCCACCATCGACGGTGCGAACTGGTATCAGCAGATTTTTCTCGTCAAGTTGCCGATGATCAAATCCATTCTGATCATCGCTCTTCTCATGCGTCTGATTGATGTTTTCAGAGGACTTGAAGTGATGCTGATCATGACCGGGGGCGGGCCCGGCAGGTCAACTGAACTGCTTTCACTTCATATCTACAATCGTGCGTTTGACACCCAGCAACTGGGGTATGCATCCGCTATTTCAGTCCTGTTGATCGTTATAGTATTCGGTATCAGCACGATGATCCTGACAATGGCAAATCCGATGAAGAGCAAATCAGATGTGTGAACCAGCCCAATGAACGATACATTCCTTCGACAGTTTTGGCATTACTCGGCTCTGATCATCCTGGCGATGGTTGCGCTGGGACCAATCTGGGTGATGATTGCGACTTCCGTGAAGGATGACGTCCTCGTTCAGGACGGAAAACCGCTTTGGTTTTTCTTTGCTCCAACGCTGGAAAACTACGGATATATTGTCACGCGTGGAAAATTCGACCGCTACCTCACCAACTCGCTGATCGTCGGTTGTGCATCGACCGTCATCACACTTCTGCTTGGTGGGTTTTGTGCCTATGCGCTGGCAAGGACAGATTTCCGTGGTCGTAATCTTATGGCGAATTCCACCTTGCTGGTTCGCATGGTCCCGCCTGCTGTGTTGGCGGTGCCGGCCTTTGCCTTTGTTGCCTTCTCCGGCGTCAAGAGCGATCTGGCGGTCCTGACATTCTTCTATACCGCGCTAAACCTGCCGTTTGCGATCTGGTTGCTGTTTGGCTTTTACAAACAGATACCTGTTGAACTCGAGGAGGCAGCGATTGTTGATGGCGCATCGCCCCTTCAGGTTTTTTTCCGAGTGCTTCTGCCGCTCATGAAATCCGGCTATGCCGTGGCTGCCATTTTCACGTTCAGGATTGCCTGGAACGAATTCATCCTGGCACTGCTGCTAACTGGACGCACGACCCGGACATTGCCGGTGGGTGCTGCCGGATTTATCACCGATACGGGTGTTGAATGGGGACGGATCATGGCCATGGGAACGCTGATCGTGATCCCTCCGCTGCTTCTGACATTTTTTGCGGCGCGCCAGATCATCACCGGAATGACAGCGGGTGCAGTTAAGGGCTGATGGAAGAGTGGCTCTTTGCATCGATGGACCCAAGCCGAGAGCATTTAATTGGCGGTGCAATTTCCTGGCATGCGCGGTTAATGGTGTTGTCCTGGGGCATCCTGCTACCGCTTGGCGTGGTAATAGCGCGCTATTTCAAGGTTCTTCCCGGTCAGAACTGGCCGCTTGAACTGGATAACAAGTTCTGGTGGCGATCCCATCTGACCCTCCAGATCTCCGGTGGTGTCATCATGACCGGAGGCCTGTTGGTGGTGCTTGTCGCTGAGGGTGGTTATGCAGACAGCTGGTATCATCGTGCAATCGGCTGGACAGTCATAGCCTTGGCCGGTCTGCAGTTTCTATCAGGATGGTTGCGCGGGACAAAAGGCGGGCCTGGCGACCAGGCATCCGGCGCCAGTCTGGCTGGCGATCATTACGACATGACTGTGCGGCGGATTGTTTTTGAAAAAATTCACAAGACAGTTGGGTATTTTCTTCTCCTCAGCAGTGCAGCTGCCATCATCGCCGGTTTGTGGATTGCCAATGCGCCAAACTGGATGTGGCTTCTGCTGTCAACCTACTGGGCGGGACTCATCACGCTTTCGGTCGTGCTGCAGTTAGCGGGAAGGGCGGTTGACACCTACCAGGCCATTTGGGGACCTGATGAATCCCATCCGGGCAATCGACGCCGTTAGAGAACTTCGGACTGTTCTTCCTAAAACATTGTGATATTGATGCTTTTATCTTCCAGAATGTGAGGCGAGAGTGCTTGTGTCTGCTTCGGCCGAATTGAAAACCGCCAACCAGCGAATCTGGGCTGAGGCCACAACCCACCCGTTTTGTCGGGAGTTGGCGGATGGAACTCTGCCGCCGGCCAAAATGGTGGCCTATCTGGTTCAGGACTACACATTTATCGACGCGTTTGTCCGTTTGGCCGCGTCTGCAATCGCCCATGCACCGTCTTTGGCGGATTCTGTGCCTCTTGCGCAGTTTCTGGCTGTGATTACCGGTCCTGAGAATACGTATTTCCTCCGTTCATTTGATGCATTGGGTGTAAAAGAAACGCAGTGGCGCGATCCGGAGCTCTGGCCTGTGACGCGCGACTTTCAGCAAACCATGCGGGATGCGGCTCAGTCCGGCTCATACGAAAAAATGATCACAGTGCTGATCGTTGCTGAATGGGTCTATTTGAGCTGGGCCTCTCCGGTTAACCCGCCAGAAAATGGTCTGCCATTTTACTTTTCCGAGTGGATTACTTTGCATGCCGGGCCGGACTTTGAGGGGGTTGTTGCCTATCTGCGCGGCCAGCTGGACAAGCTCTGGCCGACTTTCTCGCCTGGACAGCAGGACGGCGTTCGCAGGGCGTTTGAGCACATGGTTATGCTTGAGAAACGGTTTTTTGACGCCGCCTATGCTGCGTAACTGAGCACAACAGGCTCTAACCGTTTCGTACTGAAAAATTATCAATCGCGAGGGACAAAGCCCGCTTGAGGTCATCGCGTAGCGCTTTTGATTGATCCAGCACATGGCTGGTTCGCAGGAAATCAAGTACGCGAAAATCCGCGACATCCGGTCGTAGGAGAATGTCCACGCGATGAGTTTCCGCTTTTGCACGGACAATAGACTGTTGCATCAGCTGGCTTGCCGCGTAAACGACGTCAATTTTTCCCGGTCGCGTGCCTGGGTCCCCTTTCGGTCCGCCAGAAACGTCAATTGCAACGACGATGTCGGCAAGGGTGGACAAATCATCAAACGGCGCCGGATTGGTCGTGCCACCATCAATAAAAACATGTCCATCGATGATCACAGGTAGAAAAATTGCCGGCATTGCGGCGGAGGCCGCAAGGGTTGGTCGCAGAAGGCCTTCAGAGAAAAATCGATCCCTGTTTTGATAATAATCGGTGGCAACGACTCGAAGCGGTATGTTCAGTTCAGAGTAATTTTCGGGAATGTCTGGCGGTAAAAATACCTCCAATACCCGTTCAATGTTAATTTCTCCGAAGCGGATACCGCCGTCGTCCATAAATTGCCGGACACTCTCCGGTCTGATTTTGAACAGGCGAGCCAGTAGTTGCCGCCGGTTATTGAACAACTGGTCAACATACTCATGAATATCCTCACCGGTCATGCCTGAAGCGAATGCCGCACCCATGATAGCACCAATGGACGTTCCAGTTATCGCAACCGGCGTGATACCCAGATCATCAAGTGCCTGAAGCGCGTGAATATGAGCAATTCCCCGAGCGCCACCGGCTCCCAGAGCAATGGCAATTTTAGGGTCGATCATGAAACAACTCGTTGAAGGCGCATTGTATTAGACGTGTCCGATTTTTTCGACGTGGGAGAATATTGGGCAGATCTCAAATGGGGTTCGGTGACATAGACATCAACCAAAATTGTATCCGGTGAAAGGTTCACATCTGCTTGTCGCCGGAAAAATCTGTTTTAATTGCGTAAACAGCCCGTAAAACAGTTGAAGTTCCCGAGTTCGCCCATTAAATGTCGCACATCGATCTTTGTCGAAAAACTGGCCTGTTTCGCTTCGTGTCTAACGATCGCGCTCGTATCGGTCTTTTCAAATCGACACGGTCTAGAAAAATGCCGCGGATGGCGGGGCAAGCGAAAGGCACTATAATGATTAAAGGCACCGTAAAATTCTATAACGATCAAAAAGGTTATGGTTTTATTCAGCCTGAAGACGGATCGAAGGATGTATTCGTGCATGCGACCGCACTGGAACGAAGTGGCATGGCAGGTCTGCGCGAAGGTCAGGTCGTAATGTTCGACACCTCAGTTGATGAGCGTAGCGGTAAAACCGCTGTGAGCACGATCGAAAACGCTTGAGGATTCTCGCGCAGCACCTGCGAGTGGTTGCTGCGTTTCTTCTGCAAAAAAATAAGAATAGAAGAGCGTTATTTTGACCATCACTAGTGCGCTACCGGCTCAGTCCGATGCGATGACTGCACGAGACTGGGCACGGCTTCTTGCACCATATGGCCGGCCACAGAACCTGCGCGGCATTGCCGAAATTTGTTTCACCCTCCTGCCATTTATTGCGCTTTGGGCTGCAATAGGGGTGCTTGTGTCGTCGGGTTACTGGGTGGGGATGCTCCTGACCATTCCGGCGGCAGCATTTCTTGTTCGGTTATTCATGATCCAGCACGATTGCGGTCATGGTTCTTTCTTTTCCAGTCGAACCGCCAACAACTGGACGGGCAGGGCGCTTGGTGTTCTCACCTTTACACCGTACTTCTTCTGGAAGCGCAGCCACACGATCCACCATTCCGGATCAGGGAGTCTGTCGCGCCGTGGATTTGGTGACATCAACACGTTAACTGTCGAGGAATATCGCGGCCTGTCAAAATGGGCGCAGTTGAGATATCGACTCTATCGCCATCCATTGGTTATGTTCGGCGTTGGGCCGGGATACCTATTCCTGCTTGACCAACGACTGCCACTGGGACAGATGCGCGGTGGTTGGCGACCATGGGTCAGCACCATGGGTACCAATCTCTCCATGGCTCTCCTGTCTGCGGTTTTAATCTGGTTCGTGGGTTGGGAAGTATTTCTGCTGGTGCAGTTGCCTGTCACGGTTTTGGCGGCAACGTTCGGCGTGTGGCTGTTTTTCGTCCAGCACCAGTTCGAGGATACCACTTGGGATCATGACGATACGTGGAACTGGCATGAGGCAGCCTTGTACGGCAGCTCTCATTACGATCTGCCTCAACCTCTGAAATGGTTCTCGGCTAATATCGGGCTTCACCATATTCATCACCTGTCCAGCCGCATTCCATACTATCGACTATCGCGTGTGATCAAGGACTATCCGGATTTGATCAACGTAAATCGCCTGACGCTCTTCGAGAGTTTCAAATGCGTTCCACTTGCTTTGTGGGATGAATCTCGGAGAACAATGGTCTCTTTCGCCAAGGCCGGTGCTTGAGTAGCCTGCGGTTGGATTGCCTCAGGATTGTTCAATAAAGGCTGATCCAAACGTTCCCTGCCAATGGGTGATTTGATCTCTCTGCGATATGTCGCAATACAAGGACGGGGAGCATAGTCTCGTCTGTCAATTAAACGCATTTGCAAAGCTAATGCTCTAAGCCTCGGGAAGGTATCCCTGCGCATCACGCAGCAAGGATGAAATGTCCGGGTCTTCAATTCCAAGCGCAGCCAGATTCCGCACAAGTGTTTCAATATATTCCAGGCTGGTTCCGAGAATACCTGCACCGGTAGCGATATATCTGACCTGTTGATCGCGATCCAAATCCACGCAGATCCGCTCTGAATTGTGATTAGCGATAAACGCAAGCGTGCTGACTTCTCCGATGGCAGTCGTAACGGGAATAAACCGTGGTTCATAGGAACTGATAATCATTTCCCTGTTCCAGATAATCCGTGTTTCCTTGACTATGTCTTCTTTCGAAATGCGGAAAACCAAGCCATCGCAGCCGGACCCGTCATCCAGGGCAGCCATCAAACCGGGCGCATCACGAGACCCACGCCCCCCCAACATATCGAGCAGGCAAAAGCGACGCCTATAATCGGCAGTGTGGGCATGACGGACATCGGTAAACTTGAACCCCGGATCCCACATCAGGGATCCATAGCCAAAGACCCAGAGGTCCTCGCTCTGGTATTCTTCAAGAAATTGATGTCGGGATTGTTCAATCTCAAGATCGCTTTTGCGCCAGTTGGCCGGCGCTCCGCGCGCCCTGATTTCATCGTCGATGTCGGCGGGATTGAAGGTCCGAAAGAACGACTTCTCTGGATCGATTATCTTGTCGCGGAGTTCGGGGTGGTGAGTAAACGGATCGCTTTGTGCGGCAGGAATTGACGTCATATCAGGCTATTGATCCATCGGGGTTTTTCCCGCTTTCCTTGCGAGATACACGGTTTGAGTAACGGGCCGATTGTCCTGTAACGGATTAGCGAAAACCACCGGTGCAGCCCACGCTTCGCTAAATGACTGTCCAAGGACGTTGGTGATGGCTTCGTCGGGCTCTTCATCGGACCACAGCCCCACGATTCCGCCAGGATGCAGATGGTTTGCCAAGCGGTCATATCCCTCGGGCGAATAGAAATTCTGGCTACGCTGATCCAGTAATCGTTCAGGCGTGTGGTCGATATCAATCAAAATTGCATGATACCGCCGTCCGGGTTTTTTCCGATCAAAGCCTTCGGCAGATTGGGCGAGAGAAAAGAAGTCTCCGCACACAAATTTGCAACGGGGATCTTCTGCGAGGCCCGGTTCAAGTGGCAGCAACCCGTCTTCGTGCCACGCTACGACAGGTTCCAGCATTTCCACGACGGTCAGGGACCCAACGGTGTCGTGATCCAAAACCGCCCGAGCCGTGTAGCCCAGGCCAAGGCCCCCGACCACAATGTCCAGCTCGTTCCCTTCCAGCTCGGCAAGGGCGAGGTTGGCCAATGCGATTTCTGACGTGATGAATAGGCTGGACATCAGGTGTTCATCGTCAAGCAGGATTTCAAAAACATCCTGATCGAGCGAAAGAATACGGCGGCGACGCAGACTGACCACACCAATTGGTGTCGGGCAGTAGGCGATCTCTTTGAAGTAGGCACTCATTAGGCCGGGCGGACTCCATTGCCCGCACTGTCGTTTTGTGAGGGTGCTGAACACAAACCCGATTATGCAATCTTTTTAGACGGGTATGCAAACATGCAAATCTTCAGTCGTCAGTTTTCCCTGAAACAGGCAGACAAACTGGCATTCTGATACGGGTGTCCAGTTTTTGTGATCGCCATCGAGCGGTTCCGACGCGATGGCCCGACCCTGGTTATCCAGCAATCCTGATGTGTAGAGAGTTGGGCTGCGGTTATCGCAGGAATACCTGAATCCGAAGAGCGTATCACCATCTGAAAACACACAGGTCACACGATTGGGGCGTTTACTCGCGCTCTGCGCGGCCAGGATCATCGACAGGACCGTTTCACATGCCGCTCTTGGTGTGGTTTCAAGCCCATTTGCCAGCAGGAGCAGGAACAACAGTTCCGAATCCGTCGTACCCCGCCGCAATTCATAAAGTGAATCTGGCAGGCTTGCTTCGAGCCCTCGGCGAATGCGGGAGAACTGCGGTATCTGCCCATTATGCATGAACGACCAGTTTTTGTGCGCGAACGGGTGGCAATTTGCCCGGGATGTCTCACCGACTGTCGACGCTCTGATGTGGGCAAGAAACAAGGGTGAGTGCACCATTTTGCAAATGCTTGTGAGATTGCCATCTGACCAAGCCGGCAACACATCCCGGTAGAGACCGGGAGTCGTTCCATTACCGTACCAGGCGATGCCAAACCCATCGCCATTAACCGCCATTTTGGCTTCTGTTGCCCCGTGACTCTGTTCAAGCAACGAGTGCCGGGGGGCTATGATAATATTTTCTAGCGGGATTTCCGGCCCCGCATAGGCTGCCAATCGACACATGAAATATTGGCCTCAGTTGTCGACATTTCCACGATTGTCGATGTGCAGATATAGCTCGCGAATTATACGGCTGGCGGTGGTCTCGAAGAGCGAGGGAATAACTGCATGGATAGCTGCCGCCAGTCCGGCAAGGAACAGTTTACCTGCAAATGCACCGGCAAATGCCATGTGCTGAAGATATGTTTCCCCAACGCTGGCTGGGTGTTCCTTGAAGGTTTTTTGAAAATACCCGGGCTTTGCTGACTGCGATGTTGTGTCCATGATGATCTCTCCGTTCGCTTTTCAGCAGCATATTCGAACAAGTGCGAGCATAATTCCCAAAAATCCTTATAATTTGAGCATAATTAGGATATTATCCACATTATGAGCAAAAATATTGATGAAACAGATCGTAAGCTACTCCGAATTCTACAACAGGATGCATCGATCAGTGTGGATATGCTGGCTGACAGAATCCATCTGTCACGAAACGCGTGCTGGCGGCGCGTCAAACGAATGGAGGAGCAGGGGGTCATTCGCGGGCGCGTCATTTTGATTGACCCGGAAACGGTAGATTTGGGGCTTTCTGTCTTCGTCATGATCCGGACAAATGAGCATGAGCCAAAATGGCTTGAAAAATTTCATCGGGCAGTGGGAGACATGCCTGAAATTGTCGGTGCGCATCGCATGACCGGTGAACTTGATTATGTGCTCCGGGTTCGTGTCGAGAGCGTCAAGGATTACGACAGGTTTTACCAGCGTCTGATCAGCCGGGTACCAATTGCTGATATTTCTGCCAGCTTTGTGATGGATGATATCAAGGACACGACCCAGTTGCCGGTTTGAGATCGTGTTTGTTTTACGTGTCAATATTATTCATTGCCAGACAGTTCAGGTTCGGACAAAAGGGAGGGTATGAAGCCTCCTGCCAAGTCTCTCTCCATTGTTGAATTTGTCGTCATGCTGTCCATGATCGTGTCCATCGTGGCGCTGTCGACGGACGTCATGTTGCCTGGACTGGATATCATCGGGCACGATCTCGGTGTAGCGGATCCCAAAGATGTCCAACTGATCGTGCTATTTCTTTTTATCGGCTTTTCTGCCGGACAGGTGATCGCCGGACCGCTTTCCGACAGCTTTGGGCGAAAGCCGGTGGTTTATGGCGGATATCTTCTGTTTTTTGCCGGATGCCTGCTTTCCATTTTTGCAGAAGATTTTTCGACCATGCTGGCGGGGCGTATCCTGCAGGGGCTGGGTGCTGCTGGGCCGCGAGTGGTCACGCTTGCACTTGTCAGAGACTGTTACGAAGGGCGCGCGATGGCGCGCATCATGTCATTTGTCATGGCCGTTTTCATTCTTGTCCCGGCCATTGCACCCATGATTGGACTGGGACTGATAAAGATTTCCGGTTGGCGCGCCACCTTCGTCATGCTGCTGTTTATGTCGCTTATCGCGTGCCTCTGGTTTGCCGTACGTCAACCTGAAACACTACCTGTGGCCTCACGTCGCCCATTATCCGTTACCAATATCCTGTCTGGTCTGCGTCAGGCCTGCGGCTATCCGGCGACACTTGGGTATACGCTGGCCGCTGGGCTGATCTTTGGTGCGTTTTTGGGATATTTAAGTTCGGCGCAGCAGATATTTGCCGTTGCATATGATGTGCATGATCTGTTTGCGATCTATTTCGGAACAGCGGCGCTGGCGATCGGGGCGGGATCGATCGTCAATTCCCGTCTGGTGATGAAGCTGGGTATGCGCCCGCTTACCGGCTGGGCGCTGATTGGCGTTACGTCGATATCGGTTTTGTTCCTGATCCCCGCATTTGCTATGGAAGGCGTTCCGCCTCTCTGGTTGCTGATGATCTGGATGATGATCACCTTTTTCTGCATGGGAATGATTTTCGGGAACATCAATGCGCTGGCGATGGAGCCGCTGGGCCATTTGGCAGGGCTCGGGGCGGCCTTTGTTGGCTCTGTTACAACACTGATTTCATTGCCGCTGGCCTGGATGATCGGTGCGAGTTTTGAGGGTGGTGTGATGCCGCTTGTGTCTGGATTTGCATTTTACGGATTTGCTTCTCTCCTGGTGATGAACATCACGGAGAAAAAGCGTACCAGTGTGGAATCGGTTAAGTGATTTTCATCAAGCATTGATCTTGGGTAGAATTGCTGCCGGCGTTGCCGTTGGCAGTTGCAGTTTTTATTCTGAAGCGCAAACAGAACGAAGCAAATTGCGCTGAGCACAGCCTCTGATTACCATTACCGATGCGGATCTACCGCGCGTCGCCGCAGGGCACCAGACTGAGAAACAATAGAGAGAACGGAATGAGTGACACACCGCTAGGAAATTTCGACAGCCATGAACCACCGGCCGGGCTGAACGCCCCGCTACAAGCCCTTTGGTGGTTGAAGAAAGGTGATCTTTCTGTGGGTCCGGAATGGGAAAAAGCTCACGAAATCTGCCAGAGTGCAGAAGGTACCAAAGCCTATGACTGGGTGCATGCACTCGCCCATCTGATCGAAGGAGACGTTGGAAATGCCGGATACTGGTTCCAGAGAGCAGGGGAGGCTCAGACAGGGGACGCTATTGAGCGCGAGTGGGCGTACATTGTGGAGAGATTGAACGCGTAGCGCCGCTCACATCCCCCAGCTTTGCCAACTCGGCGGGAAATCTCTCTCAAGCGCGCGCCAGTAGAGTATCAGCTGCCCGTGGTGGAGGCTTTCATGGGCCAGCAAGCGGATGAGGTGGTTGTCCAGCGAAATGGGCTCACCCATCCAGTCGATTGTTTTGACGGGATCGGCTTTTGACAGGCAACTTTTGTGGCGGTCTTCCAGAGCGGCAAAGTAACTCAGAAGTGCCGGTTTTGACGCACTGCCATCGTACGAGCCTCCCTTGACGCTAAAATCGACGTGCCGGGTCGCGAGGGCATCAAGATAATTTTCGTGCACTCTGCCAATATGACGAAACTGCTTCCAAAGTGGGCCGGAAGCTTCAGTCAGTGCAAATGTGAGATCGGATGGAAAACAGGAGCCCAAGAGATCGCGGGTCAGGCCTCTTGTCCAGATCCACTCCGCTTCAATCTCATTCAGGGATGTCGGCATTTGAAGGTCTCCCATTCAACCTATATCAATCTGAACGATTTCCGGGGGAACGCCAAACCGAACTGGCAGCATCGAACACCCCAGACCGCCTGAAACAATCAGGTGTCGCGGTCGGGAGTTCTGGTGCGGTTTTTCTGCCTCGGTCGTTGCCGAAGCAGTCTCAACGATGTGTCCATAAGCATAGCGATTTTTATAGCGGGAGGGAACAACCGGAGAGTAGCCGAACAGGCGGATCTGCCCGCCATGTGTGTGACCGGACAGTGTAAGACAGACCCGCTCTGGAACATTGGGAAAGATATCCGGCTCATGCGCCATCAGTATTATGGGCGCATCATCGGTGATTTTTTCAAGGGTACCGGGCAGATCGTCGACTCCCTGCCAGTGTCGAAGTCCTCGTCCTCGATTGGGGGGAAATGCCAATTGATCGCCAAGTCCGGCCAGCCAGAACGGGATACCGTCCTTCTCAAGGCGCACGACGTCATTTTCATAGACGTTGATACCGACATTTTGCAGAGCCTTGTGCCCGTAAACCGGTCCGTGACCGCGTTCCTGGGCGGTCAAATCATCCCACCAGTCGTGATTACCCAATATTGCATGAACACCCATCGGTGCCGAGAGCTCAGCCAGTGCCTGCGACCAGTCCGAAGAAGCAACTTTTCTCGTCACCCAGCGGTGACCGGCACTGTAGTCACCCAGCAGCAGAATAATATCCGGACTGAGTGCATTTGTCTGCTCGGCGATGCGCCTGATGCGTTCTGCGGTCATCCAGGGATCGCAGGCGTGAATATCTGCAAGCACTGCAATGCGCAACGTAAGACCATCCGGCCATCCCGCAGGCTGCAAATGATAGGGTTGCACTCGCAGTCTCAAAAGCGGCTCGACGCCAAATGCATACCCGCTGAACGCAACTCCGCCTAAAACCAGAGCACCCATGCCTTTAAGGAAATTCCGTCGGCTGATCAACCCGCTGCCCCTGTGACCTGAAATTGTTTCGCTACAAAAATGTTAAACGATGCATTGAGCAAAATGGTCCGGCAGGAGAATAAAAACAACAGATATCACGAAGCATTTCCCCTCAGATGTTTCTTAAAATGTGTGCAGATTGTATCGGAAATGCTTCAAGATTTGTATTGGAACCTACCCATGTCGAAAAGGTGGATTGAGTTTTCCGGGTTGCGCGTCAGAGCGCAGCCCGGAGATCAATGATGCATCGCTGTCTGGAAGACGTGCTCACTTCGTGAGGAGCAAAGTCAGATTCAACAGAGTCAAGAAAATTTACTGCCCGACGAAGCAACGGTTGCAACGATTCAGGTATGCCGGTGGTTCCATGTTTATCGATCAGATAGTCGATCAGCCTAACTGTCACCTGCTTGAAAAAAATGCTGTCTGGCATCCCATCGCGCGTACAAATTCCATAAACACCATTTAGGAAATGGGCCCATGTTTCGTCGATATGCCTGTTATCGAAATTGTTCGAAAGGTTGGGCATGACCCGCAGAATTTCACAGCCATTTTCTCCATCGAAAAACAGGTCCCGAGCGTTCGTGTATTCAGCTTCAAAGTAGTCCAGGGCTTTTTTTCGTTGTGGAGATCGAACCGTTCGACCTTCACAACCCAGTCGGTATATCGCTTTAGATAAAACCGGTACGTCCCCATTTCCTCATGCTGCCCCAGGAAGGTTTTGGATGATGCGGTGTTGTTCAGTACATAAGATGGTTTGGGTAAAACCCGCTGTTCCAATAGGGAGCGCAGACTGTCAAAATCGAGGCCTGCGTGATGGATGAAAGCGGCTTCTTCGTAAAAATTCTCAAAAAGATAATTCAGCAACACCGTACTTCTCTCCCTTTACAAGATGAGGAACGGTAC
The DNA here is from genome assembly GCA_039976075.1 of Stappiaceae bacterium. Taxonomy (GTDB): domain Bacteria; phylum Pseudomonadota; class Alphaproteobacteria; order Rhizobiales; family Stappiaceae; genus JBDWFY01. Next base: position 200,022 of record JBDWFY010000004.1, on the reverse strand, counting down.
CTGATAATCTTCGAAGTATAGTTCGGTTCTGATCGAACTATGATGCGCCTTCGTTTGGGATGCTAGCCTGCGGCTCCGTCTTCCGGCTGTATCTCGATGGCACGTTCGTAAAGGTGCCAGGTTGCGTGTCCCAGGACCGGCAACACGACGATCAGACCGAGAAAAGCCGGAACCATGGCAAAGATCGCCATAGCGGCGACAAGCGCCCCCCAGCTCAACATGACTGCCGGACTGGTCAAAACGGTTTTTACACTGAACACCATTGCCGTAATGAAATCGACATCGCGATCCAGAAGTAGCGGCATTGATATGACAGTCAGAGAAAACAGGATGGTCGACAGGATGGCGCCAACACAGGTCCCCACTGCCAGGAACAACCAGCCATCGCTGGTTGTCATAATGACCTCTCCGAAACGATCCAGCGATGCCATTGAGCGTGAACCGAGAAAAATCGCCAGCAAGATGCGGACCTGATAGATCCACATCCAGAAGACGAACAACACGACGAAGGCCATCCAGCTTAGTTCGCGCCGCTTGAAGACAACGCCGAAGATGTCCAGCCAGCCGAAATCCTCACCTTTTTGGAGCCGTCGGCTCATTTCATAGAGGCTTGCGGCGACAAACGGGCCAACGAGCGGGAACCCGATCGCCACGGGTATGATCATCCAGGCCTCACCGTAGTAGGTCAGTGCTATCAGAATGAAGAGACCGCTAAAGGCAAAAACACATCCGAAGAAGGCACTCATCAGCGGTCGTCGGGTAAAGTCTTTCCATCCCGCAGCCAATGCTTCCGAAACATCGGAAAAAGACACGGTTCGAACATGTATCAACCGCGAGGGCGGTGTGGTGGTTTCTTCTGAATGGCTCACACTCTCTCCCAGCATGCAATCTTTTGATCATCTACGTTTGCGACACAGCCACCGTATCCCGTGTTGTCGATACTCAACAACAATCATTAGTCTCTGGTTGAAAAAAATAGCGGCATTGATCTGGATCAAATACTGGAGGGCGTTTGTTTTAACAGTTCGGATAACACACTGTCTAACACTTGGAGTGATTTTGTTTCCTCTGGATTGAACAGCTTCACTTCAGTGGTCCATATTGAAGGTGAGTGCATGATTGGTCTTTGGTCCATTGGTCCATTGGTACGATGGCTTGAGGGGTTCGTGAGGGCCAGTATGGAAAATATCGCAAAACCCCATTGACGTCATAAATCCGGTTTCGGCGCCGTTGTGCTCAATCGTGATATTGGTGGCCAAAGTGGTGCCATGGCTGATTACGTCGATATCTTTCTGGTTGATACCGGCCATTTCACACCATTCATCCGCCGCCCGTTGTTTCGGATTGGCCGACGATTGCGCCGACCATTTTCAACCTCAGTCGTTGACCGTGTTCAGGTAGTTGACGCAGGTATCAACGGTTTCAACGTCTCCAAATTTAGCGTCGATATCGAACAGGTTCCATGCCACTGCGCCAGGCACTCGATCACCAATCGCTTCCTTCACCGCAATGGTTCGGAAACCGTCGGCAATACCATCACAGATGGTCTGGCGCACGCAGGCACAAGCAGTCACACCGGTGACGAGGATTGTATCGACGTTGTTGGCGCGCAGTATCCCTGCCAATTCTGTTCCGTGGAACGCGCTGGCGCGCTTTTTCATCAGCGTATATTCACCTTCGACGGGGGCGATGCGACTATCGATCGCCCAAAGGTCCTTGTCGGCTAAATCTACGACTTCAATCGGAATTTTGTCGTGCCATAGTCCCATGTCTGTGAAGGATGCATTGCGGTCAGTTATCTCGTATGCAGTGGTGATATGGATCACCGGAATGTTGTTCATCCGGCACGCCTTGAGCAATCGCTGCATACCCGGGATGATTTCGTTATCCATTTTGTCCTGGTCGCAGGTGAATGGATTGCCAGGACGTGTCCAGGCATTTGCTAAATCAACACTTACAAGAGCCGGTTTTTTTCCGAAGCCAATCCTGCGTTGAAAGCCACGTTCTTTATACAGCTCCGTTGAGGCATCAAACGCCGCCTGTAGCATTTTGTCCAATTCTGCATTGTCAATTTCGCCCATCGTCTTTCCCTGGTTTCGTTGTTCGATTTTGCCGTTTCTCGGACATAGTTTTCAGTAAATTCGCGGGTTTGAATTCACCTTGAGTTTCATAAAAAACGCGAATGTCGTGCCACTTGCAATTGACGACTTACCCAATATTATTGTTTTTTTTGCATTAATTGGTAGTGTATTGATATATATTGATATTTTTAATTATTCGGGACTTTTGAGTTGGCCCATTTACCGAATTCTAGAGATATTGAGGCATTCAATGTGGTGGCCGTTGAATTGAGTTTCAGACGAGCTGCCGAAAGGCTTGCTATCGACCAAAGTGCCCTAAGTCGTCGCATCCGACAATTGGAGGAATTACTGGGCTATCAGTTGGTGCGGCGAACCACCCGTGAAGTATCACTTACGGTCGCTGGAGAAATTTTTCATGAGCGCACCAGATTGATTGGAACAGAGATTGAAGCTGCAGTCCATGCGGCGAAGGTTGCTGCTGAAGGAAAAAGAGGCGTTCTGCGCATCGGGTACATGTCATTCGCGGCAATGGAAATTATGCCGCGGATCGTGCGTCAATTCACAATAAGATTTCCCGACATAGAACTTGAGCTCAAGTACATGAGAACCCAAGCTCAAAAGATCGAGCTCTCCAGAAACAAGCTGGATGTGTGTTTTATGCTTGGACCGTTCGTCCATCCTCAATACGAAACGCGGCTCATCGTAGATGAGCCGGTTGTCGCAATCCTGCCGGTCGACCATAGGCTGTCAAGGCGTCCATCAGTTTCACTGGATGATCTTTCGCAATACCCGGTTGTGCTTGGAAGTATGGCCGAATGGGATTCCTTTCGACCTTTTGTGACCGAGTTATTTGCGCGAAACGGCAACACAATTGACGTTCGATATGAGGCCTCGAATGCAATGGGTATTATAGGGCTTGTCTCATCTGGCCTTGGGCTTTCCATTTATTCCCATGGAATTGTGCGTTTTCAGCCACGCACCATCGTAACAAAGTCGATAGAGGGGTGCGATGCATCCATATCGACCTTGTTAGTTTGGAACCGCGCCTATAAGACACCGGCCCTGATGAACTTCGTCTCTGTAGCAGAGGAAATGATTGGTAACATAGCCACAGATTAAGACCAGTCCTCAGTGATAGACATTTAATGCCCAGTGGGATCGCCACTTGAGTAGTTCTCGCCGACCAACAGGCAAACGCTTTCAGCACTCCCCACCTTGCGGCTAACCTCCGCGACCAACGTTCCTTCATTTGCCTGCTGAAAAATAAATGCATTCCGTGTGTCAGCGAACTTTGACTTCTTCACGGATGTCTTTTTCTTCCGACACCGGGATAGTAATTGGAAAATTCCAGCTCACAACGGTCCAGCTTCCTGGAAGCAAGTCTGATGATGGCTAACTCTCCGAATGCAACCAAAATTCCTATTAGATGCCGCCGCTGTCCGACAAGTGGGGAATCTTTAAAAGCGATTGATAGAGTGGGTATGGCTTTCTTCCCCCGTCGCAACGCAAGTGCCCACGCGGCCCAAATCCGTTCATTTAAATTCTGAACAGCTTGATAGGTTTCAAGCTGCTCTATCGATATGGATTACCATCCGGAATCGGTGCCTCTGCGGGAAGCAGGTTCTCGCTGCGAAGATCGCTCCAGAAGGCAGAAGGAATGTCGCAGTGAGCCCAGTCCAGGATTCCCTGAAATTCCGACGCGGAACGTGAGCCGGGAACGACACTGCTTATCAGCGGATGACCAAGCGGGAATTGTAGGGCGGCTGCGGCCAGAGGGATTTTGTGGTCCAATGCAATCGAATTCAATTTTGACACCCGGCTGACAATTTCTTCCGGTGCATCCGCGTAGTTCCACATTTCACGACCAGCCAGAACGCCGGAATTGAAAGGACCACCGCAAATAATCGACGTCCCGACGGCTTCGCATGCCGGGAACAGACTTTCCAGCGGGGTCTGTTCCAACAGGGTGTATCTCCCGGCCAGAAGGAAAACGTCCCACTGACCGATGTCCAGGACACGTCGGCAAATCTCGTTTTCGTTGACACCGATCCCAATTGCGCTGACGTGCCCGAATGATCTGAGCTCTTCAAGAGCTCTGTAGCCTCCACTTTTTAAATCGGCAAAGTGTCGTGCGTTTTCTTCGACACCGTGCTGGAACTCCCCAATGTCGTGGGCCAGCAAGATATCGATACGATCCAGACCCAGCCGGTGAAGACTGGCCTCGAAGGACTTCATGACGCCTTCGTAGGTGTAATCGTAAACCGGGTGAAACGGCAGGGGGTCAATCATGCCATAGAGCATCGGATCGGGCGCAGGCCCCGGCTCCAGCAGGCGACCAACCTTGGTGGATAATCTATAGGACTTGCCCCGTAGCAGATCGCCCACAACGCGTTCGGACCGCCCAAAGCCATAAAATGGAGCAGTGTCGGCAAATGTTACGCCACCCTTCAGTGCTGTATCAAGAACACCTGCTGCGTCCGCCCGGTCCAGTGTCACGAAATTGCCGCCAAATGGTGCGCCGCCGACGCCCAGCACATCAACCTCCAGGTCTGTGCGTCCGATTTTTCTTTTTTTCATGAAGATATTACCTGGTCAGGATCAAACAATTGAAGGATGCGGCTGTCTCAACTCGGACAGGTCGCCTTAATGGGAGTAATTATTGCGCAAACGCCGCTCAGTTCTCAAGCGTCACGGGAGAAATGGTTGATTTAGTAACTGAAGCAGCATTCAATTCAGTGCTGATATTGGTGGAAGCTGGTGTTATCGGCGGATCGTACACCATATGCCAATGAGGTGAAGTGTTGATAAGGGAGAGAACGGGATGGATCTGCATCAGGCTGCACGGGAACTGTTTGCCGGCTATTTGAAGGCCTGGAATGATAAGGACTTCTCAGCGGTTGCTGCTTGTTTTGACTACCCTTCGGTTTTCGTATTGCCGGAGGCGACAGTTACGCTCAGTGATGAAGCGGCGCTGATTGCATTGCTTGAAAGAATATTCTCAGGATTGGAAGCGGAAAATTTTAGCCATTCCACCGTTGGCTCGGTCGTGGCACGCAGATGTAATCAAGAGATGGCGATCCTCGATGCGCGGAATGTTGCCCGGTTGCGCGGGGATGGGTCGGTTATTGAAAATATCGATGCGCATTACGTGATTAAACGCCGAGAGGGGCAGGCGCGGTTTGCGGTGGCCATCGTTTGCGAGAGTGGCTGGCAGGAGTCCAAAGGCAATGCGTAGCGACGTTGAATAAAGGGCCGACAGAGGAGACGCCGTCTGATCGGTATTACCGTTCTCAATCGCGTAACCAAGAGACGATCGATCGGGCAAAGGGCACATTCGAGACCAGACCGTCAACGAACCCATCTGACATGTTGCGGACAAATGCCCGGGGTGACAGGGCTGTCCTAAGCCGCGCTGCAGCCTGCTGCGCTCTTGCTACGCCATTTGCGTCGCCACTGATCGCATCGGCGACGCCCTGCATGGCATCACTGGCATGGTCCCAGGCTTGTCGGGTCTGATCCAATTGCGCCGCCACAGCTCCGGCCGGTGCGGCAAACGGCGCCGTTGGTGTTACCAGCGTCGGGAATGTGCCGGCAGCATCGTTGATCACCTCCATGATATCCTTGGCTCTGGGGTCGTCACTGCTGGCGAGATTCATCAATCCTGCTGCGGCCCTCAACCCGTTGACGGAGCGGAGCAGGCCGGAGGGTTTGTCGAACGGGTGTTCAAGATCATCCCGTAGCTTCGTGATCCGCTGGGCCAGGGTCAGCATGTCCATGATGGCATCTTCCTGATCGGCTTCGGTCTCTGCCCCGGCTGCGATCAGGGGCGCAAGGTGTCCTATCCGGTCCATCAGATCGTCCTGAGCTGCATCCAGCAGTGCATCGCGCAATGGGCCGGGCGCCATGGCCTGGGCCTGATCGAGCACGGCTGCGACCGGTGCCTCGGCAAATCTTGCACGCTCTTCCAGCAAAGAAAGGACCTGCACCAATTCTTGCGATTGGGGGTCCGGATAGCGTCGCAACACACTACGTGCTTCTGCCAGGGCAGCACGCAAGTCTCCAGGCGTGCCGGATGTAATGGCCCGCTGTGCTGCACGATCGGCAAGCGTAAAGGCCCAATTCCGACCCGAATCAATAGGTTGGCCAGCTTCGGGGACAGCCGGAAACACAACAATGGCGCCCATCGCCTCAGGCAGCGGATGGGGCACATTCTCACGAACATCCTCCGCTAATTTAGAATAGTAGTCGTACAGTTCGCGGTTTCCTGCCAGCAGGCTCGACTGCGCGCGGTCCAATAGTTGTGCCCGCGTCGTGGCGCGGGAAATATATCCGTCAAACCATAATTGCATATCCCGGTCGACCACTTGGAAGGCTTGCAATCCGACCGCTAACGCCGGGCCGACCGCTGCCGGGTCGAATGCTCCGGTGCGCAAGGCCTGATCCCATTTTTTCAAGGTATTGTCGGCCTGATCGTGAAAACCTCTGGCGCGCCTCCAGTCCAGGAACAACCAGCTGCCCCAGGGAGAAGTGTAGCGCATGGCCCAGACCACCCCTTCTGAAGCAAACGCCTGTTCCAGCGTTTTAGGCGCTGCAGAATAGGAAAGGCGCAGATCATGATTGCTTTTCGCTTGTTTCACTTCAGCGCGCATTGCGGCGATATCGTCAAAAATGTCGGCTTGTGCCGGAATAACTGCCAAAACAAACAGGCAAATGCTGATAATCAGGAATCTCATCCGGTGGCCCCAGGCAGAATTGGATTGCGCCCTATCTTAATCCGGCTATGCGGATCCGGCAATGTTGACATTGGGAACGTCACACTGTCGATAGTGACCATAATGGGGGTCCAAGGCGACGCGTTTGTCGTGCGGTAACTATGGCTTTCCCGACTGCAGCGGTCTGCCTTCGTTCTGATTTCCATCACCTGAAGGAAGTCTGTATGATTGCTCCACCACCCCCAAAAGCCTGCGGTAAGGACATCATGGACCACAAACGCATCATTGCTGCCTTACCAAGAGAGCAACGTAAGAAGCTGATAGAAAAGACGAATGGTCCGGGATTGCTTCATCTGGTGTTGCACGCAGGTGCGATTGCAATTGTCGGGGTTTTTATCGCGTCAGGCGTACCATACTGGCCGGTGCTGATGGTTGTTCAAGGCATTCTGATCGTCTTTCTGTTCACATTGCTCCATGAGAGTATCCATCGAACGGCGTTTCGTTCGACATGGATCAACGATGTTGTCGCTGCCCTGTGTGGATTCCTGATCCTGCTCCCGCCAAATTGGTTCCGCTATTTTCATTTTGCTCACCACCGGCACACGCAGGATCCTGAAAACGACCCCGAGCTGATAGTGCCCAAACCTGAAACGGTCGGGCAATATCTGACTTACCTGTCTGGTTTGCCTACGTGGAAAAGCCACCTCGGTACTCTGTTGCGCAATGCGCGTGGTCGTTGTGATGACGCGTTCGTCCCGACATCGGCGCAAAAGCAGGTTCAGGGCGAAGCCTGTCTGATGCTCGCGACATATGGCGGTATTGTGGGTATGTGCATTGTGTCTGGAGTGACACTGCCTCTGTACATCTGGGTATTACCGGTTTTGTTGGGGCAACCGTTTTTGCGCCTCTATCTGCTCGCCGAACATGGACGCTGCGCCTTTGTGACCAATATGTTTGAAAACTCGCGCACCACGTTCACGAACCGGTTGGTCCGCAGCCTTGCCTGGAACATGCCCTATCATGCCGAGCACCATGCGTATCCGGGCGTGCCCTTTCACAGGTTGCCGGAATTTCATCGCATGATCCGAACTCGTCTAACGGTGACCGAGGATGGATACGCCCGATTTCACCGCTCTTACTTTTCTGAGCTGACAATGGATCGGCAATAGCTACTTGCCGTTTCAAACAGAGGGGAGGGGTGCTAAGGCAGTATCACGGTTCCCAGAAAAGAAATCATATGCAGGCCCGCAATGAATGACATGACCAATGAAAACCAGGAAGATATTTCCTGTTCCGGCGATGCCCCTGCTCAGCGCCCGGGGCAGTTGGTCGAACCGGATCCGACATTGATCCATCGTCTGATCGAAGTGATCGAGCAGGATATCATCCCGCTGACGCGGGAAGGGGTGCAGAGCGGAAACAAGATATTCGGTGCGGCCATGCTGAAAAAGTCTGATCTCTCAACCATCTTGGCTGCTACGAACAACGAAACTGAAAACCCGCTCTGGCATGGAGAGATTCACGCCATGAAAAGCTATTACGACATGGTCAATGCGGATGAGAGCAAGCGAGTCGATCCCAAGGACAAAATATTTCTGAGCACACATGAACCCTGCACATTATGCTCATCCGCGATCGCCTGGGGCGGCTATGACAATTATTACTACCTATTCAGTCACGAAGACTCGCGCGACGCCTTTTCCATAGGTCACGATCTGAACATTTTGAAACAGGTGTTCAAGCAGGAACCGGGCGGGTATGCACGGCAGAACGACTACTGGTCAGCGTACTCAGTGGTAGATCTGGTCGAGAATTGTCAAGGGGCTGTCAGGCAAGGATTTGTTGACCGGATGGATCGTATCAGAGCTATCTACGATGAATTGTCCGATGTCTATCAGGCAAGAAAAGGCGAAGCGAAAAACATTCCGCTTAAATAGGATCGTCACCTCTGTCGAAACACTGCATCTGGCAGTTCGGTTTCAGAGACGTTTGGTAACGCGCGGTATCGCTCTCACTTCAGGAAGGTTTCGTCTTTGGCCGGTACCGATAGAGAATCCAGGCTCCGGATTCTCTGCTGACCAGCGCTGGTTCCAGCCAATGCGGAGCGGTCGCCGGATCGGAGAGTGTCAGATACTGAGGGTGCCTGCTCGCTTTGTTCCCACCATACAAAAGATAGATGTCATCAGACTGTGTCGTCACGTTGACAAAGGAGTCAAAGTGGCGCGGCAGATCAAGCGTGGGGTCTTCCAGATAGTCTCGCAGTTCATCGAGGGACGCGAAGTCCGGCATGTAAAGCCCCTGCGCCCCTGCGTGATGGGCAACTTGCGGTTTACGCGCAACGATAGCGGAATCTTCACCCACCAAAGCCCCAATCTGAGGCATGAGTTCCACAAGCTCAGCCTCCTGGGAAACCGTATAAAAGTAAGTTTTCAGGGCAGCCGTAGACACCCCTCCGAAAGCAACAAGCGTAATTGCAACTCCAAACATTCGGCGGACAGGCGATGCGAGATTCATTGTCATCAGCCACCAACACATTTGGCCGATGGAGGCACCGATCAGAGGAATCAGGAACAGATAGTAGCGCGGCTCGAAGGGTTTGAAGTTGACCAGTAACACCTGCGTCACAATCAAAAAAAGAAACAGGGCCATCGGTCGGGAAAAATGATTTGCCAGTAACAGAAACAGACCAGGTAGAAACAAAAGCAAAAGCGGCTTTTCAACCAGTCCCAGTATGTTGGTGGATAAGAGATGATAAAGATCATACACGTACATTTTGATAATTCTTGCCGGATCGGCCAGCAAGAGTTCAAACACGCCGGTAAACCGATCCCCGATGGCTATAGCCGCATCAATCGAACCGCGATCCGTGCCCGTGGAATAATAGGTCATGGCAAGATTCATATGATTGTTCACCGGCAGAATATTTGATCCGGTGAGCATGGCGTAAAACAGCAATGCCAGGAGGGGCAATGCAAATCCGATTGCAATTGCGAGCGTGTCTGTGGCGGCTTCCCTTATTTTTCGGCTACCCAGTAATGCCGGTGCGAAAAACAAAAAGAGCAGTGGCAGGGCATTTGACCGCGTGATGAGAGCCAGGCCGATCATGACCCCGCATCCAAACCATGCCTTTGACGATCGCTCCGTGAGGGCTAATACGGCAAACCAGGAACACAAAAGAAACAGCGCCAGAAAGAGAAGATCAGAGGCTGCCCGAACCGACTCGCCCATGAACACCACCGAACTGAGGAGTGCCAGTACAGAGCCCCAGGCGGCGGGCCATCCGGCAAGTTTTCTCAGCAGGGCAAAGCTGACCAGCAAGGAAACCACGCCAAACGTCAAGGAAATAGCAAGGCCTGCAATCAGCCATTTGCCGAATATGGCTGCAAAGGTAGAAACGACCAGCACATAAAATGGCGGATGGTACAGGCTTCGAAGCGGTTGGTCGGAGAGTGCCCGTTCTGCTTCGGGGATCGTGAAATTGATGAAATCAGTTTCGCTGTAACCGATATAGGTACGACCCATATCTATCATCAAAACAAAAGCGCAATAAAGAACAACGACGACTGCTAGAATCAGTCCTTCCTTGCCGATTGATTCAACAATCGGCATTGAAATCGATTTTGAATTGGACTGCCGCATCAATTTCAAACCAAATAGCTACATTCATTAGCTAGAGTGCAATTTTAATAGAAAATGCTAAAGGTCGCTGTACGCTACTAACCTACTGACAATTTTACCTAAAACAATTCAAAAACAGCACTGAAACCCGAATGTGCACGCGAACATTTGTTTATCGTTTCTACGCGATTAATTAAATACATATAGTTCTAATTAAACTCTGGCTTACAAGTACAAATAGGTCACAGCTCGGAGCTGAAACGAGTTAATTAACATTTTTTTGGAAAAAAATTAACGATTTGTAAAGACCTTGGATAACGTGACCCAACGTCAAGTGCTCGGTTGCAGAAATGCGGCTATTACTCAGATGATTTCGGACCGTTTTGCCCCGGAAGTTGAAGCAAATCTCCCTCGGACAATAGTGGTTCGATCGCAGAGGCGACATAGCGGGCAATCTGTTCGTATCCGTAGGGGGAGGGATGACAAACCGTACCGTTCAGATTGTACCGGCCCCAGTCGATCTCTGCTCTGCCAATGTCGATAATCAAAGTGTCGGGCCTGTCGGTTCGCAACGCGGCGATGAACTCTGTGGGGGCGTCAACATGCTTGCCGTTTTCCGGAATGAAAGCAACGATCGGAAGCACTCCGCGTTTCGTGGAACTTTCAATGAAGCGATCCACGACATGCCGGAGATTGTCCGAAAGTTCGCTGTTATCGTAGTCAACCTTGGCTGCATTTCCGGCAAGTTTCCTCTGCACCAAAAAACTAAAAACATTTGTTTTGAGCGCACGGACCACGCTCCACAGATAGGGGAATGAGGGTTGCGGCAGACTCCAATAGTCGGTCTCGAGAGCGGAGTCGATTTTCGGTCGGAGGTCTTTGACTGATTTTGCCGGAGGGGCATTGGGGTTGGCCTGCACGGACGGTTCATTGTGCCGTTGCTCAACATACGGTTTGAAAAGATAGGTGTTACGGCCGGGAGAGAAGATGCCTCGGTAGGAATTGGGCACACGCCGAATGTTCTCACTCATGACGCCCAGCACGGCTATCTTGGCTGCGGGGTGGTGTTCCTGGACATGTTCGAACTGCAAAGCAGCCTGCAGTGTCCCAAAACCGTTCACCCCATAGTTTGCGACTTTTACTCCCAATAGTTCTTCTAGACGGTTGGGATAGCTTTCGTTATCCGACACCTCGTGTCCATGCGTATAGGAATCACCCACGGCGATTATCTGGACATCGCCTTCCAATGGGCTGGTGTGGCGCGCTCCGTGCTCATCCCAATTGTACGTTTTTTCCTCACCTATGCAGTTGGCTTCGGTGACTGTCCGATCGGTCGGATTTTGCCAACCAAGTTCAGGATGATAGCTTTCTGTCAGGAATTTTTGATAGGTCTCTTCGTCAAGCGCAGCATCAAGAACCTGGTCGTTGGGACCGAAAAGGGAACCGAACGATCGGGTCAATTGGTAAGCAAAAAACTCCGCGCATACGAGCGGAATAAGCAGCATGATTGCGTAAAATAAAGTCCGTTTCATGCGATGAGACTTTTCGTGCAAGGTGCCTGCGCTATTGTGAAAATTTCTTGGAACAACATGCGGATGTTCGGCACAGGAATAACATTTAATATTTTCAGCATTGCTCGTTCAATATCTGGCCGGCTCTCTACTCGGATTTGATTAAGTATCCAGATCGGTTTTGCCGACAGTACCAACCGGATGAGCTGGTTGCCAGCCTCGCGTCATATCATGCACATGTTTGGCTAAAATTGACTTGTCTGTCTCATTTATTGTTTGCGAAAATCTGCTCAACAACATGGGATAATGCATCTGCCAGCGGTTCTAGACCGTCCGGATCGATATGCACACCGTCAATTTCGCCCGGCTTGAGAACCTTGGCCGTATCATAGCAATGCACACCATAGAGCGCGGCTATTTCCGGGTAGGAGACGCGCAGTCGTTCTGTTTTGGCGTGACCGTTTTGAGCATCGAAAAGCAGTTCGAGCCATTTGCCTTCGAGTGTTCCCAGGGGGGGAGGAACCAACACCAGGATTTCAGGGGACTGCATGTCTGGACCGCAGGCGGACTTTATTGCGACGTCGAGCAATCGCCCAAGACATCGGGCAATCTCATCGCCGCTAACGCCGAGGCGCGTCTTCACGTCATTTGATCCCAGCATGATGATCATCAGATCAACGGGCATGTGGCTTTTGAGGATGTTGAGCAAATCGTTCAGGCCGCTCATGCCACCCATGACAGGGTCGTCGAAAACCGTTGTTCTGCCGTTCAGACCTTCTTCGACAACATGAAAACCGGGACCAAGTTTAGCGCCCAGACGCCGCGTCCATCGTTCGACAAATGGGTACCGGATTGCGTCGGCTCCTCCTCTTGGGTCAAATCCCCAAGTTTGCGAATCCCCAAAACAAAGGACGGTCTTTGGATTTGTTTGATCAGACATAACGGGTGTTTCTCATTGAATTTTGGTCAGGCGCCGGACATCCGGCTTGTTCCATGCAAAAAATTGAAAGGCGAGCCCCAGAGTGGCTGCGGCGATGACGATGTAAAACGGCATGCGGATATCAACCGCCATGAGCCCGCCTCCGATCAGCGACATGATACCGGCGGCGAGCGTGAAGACAGCCGTTGTTATACCCATGATCCAACCCTGTTCTGAATCGCTGACGCTTGCCGAATAGATGCCCAAAAGCGTCGGATAGGAGACTCCGAAGACGAAATACGTGACGAAAATCGGAACGAAACAGAGAATCGCGATCGGGGATGAAATGAAGGCGATACCGGCAAGCACCCAGATCAGCAGGCTGAACCCGATTATACGCTGCTTGTCGAAGCGCTTCTGTACCGGGGCCACAAGAAAGGTACTGGATGTCGCCAAAGCAAGCCCGATAACCAGCATGGCTGCGCTACCGCCGAGCGTTCCATATCCGAATGCACTGGTGAGATAGTTATCCATGAAAATATAGAACGTGACGTTTGCAACCATGAAGCAGCTATAGACAAGTGTCAGTCGAAGAACGAGAGGGTTCTTTGTGACCTGCCACAGCAGCTCGAAGACTTCCAGCGGACGGAAAACGAAGGGTGCCCGCTCAAGTCGAACGTCTTTAAACAAAGTGATCACCATGACGATGGCAATCAAAACAAGTACGAAAGCTCCATAGAACGGCAAGTCCAGACTGGCGACATTTCCAAGAAGCGATTTGTCAGAAAGGAAACCTCCGATGATCGGCCCTCCCACCAGTCCAAAGCTGATGCCGGTAACGATATAGCCCATATTGCGTGCCCGGTCGGCGTCGTCGACGCTGGCGTCGATCATGGCTGCCTGGGCGATGGGTTGGTTGCCAGCGGTGAAACCGGTAATTGCCCGTCCCAACATCAGTAACCAAAGGCTATTGGCGTACAGTGAGACAATGGTTACTGCGTATCCGATCAGCGCTCCAAACAGGCAAATCAAAATGGCCTTCTTGCGCCCGATCGAGTCGGAGAGTTTAGAGACATAGGTCACCCCCAGAAACCACGCGAGAAAGAAGACTCCGATTACGAGCCCATAGTCGATATGCCGGGCGCCCATGGTGGTATTTTCCGGCAGAAATCCGGAATTGGGTTCCATGATCAGCGCATTGATGATCGGGAAGACGAGACCTTGACCGATCAGGTCCACAAACACAACGAACAAGAGTGTGATTTTAGCCGTTGTCGGCATGTTCGATGGCCTCCTGAAATATTCAGGGGCAAGCCTAACGTACGACGACTGTCTGGGCAATCGGATCGCTGTGTCACAAGCAGGCAAAGTCGATGGCAGCAATCGGAATTGCTGCCATCGATGCAATCAATTCATGACAGACGGGTAGTTAACCCAGATTTTCCTTGAAGAACGCAATCGTGCGGTCCTCGGCAAGCTTTGCGGCATCAGCATCGAAGCGCGGTGTGGTATCGTTGTGGAAGCCGTGATTAACACCTGGGTAGATATGCGCGGTGTAGGTTTTTCCAGCTGCCTTGAGCGCTTCTTCATAGGCAGGCCAGCCCGCATTGATACGCTCGTCCAGTTCAGCTAGCTGGATCAGCATAGGTGCTTCAATCGCTGCCACATCTTTCGCGTCAGGCTGACGACCGTAGAATGGCACACCGGCTGCAAGCTCAGGATAGGCAACCGCAATAGCATTGACGACACCGCCGCCATAGCAAAATCCGACTGCGCCTACTTTTCCAGTGCTGTCATCGCGCTTGAGCAGGAATTCAAATCCGGCAAAGAAGTCGTTCATCAGCTTTTCGCGATCAACTTTTCGTTGCATTTCTCGGCCTTCATCGTCAGTGCCGGGATAGCCGCCAAGTGATGTAAGACCGTCCGGGGCCATCGCCATGAAACCGGCCTTGGCAAGACGACGCGTCACATCTTCGATATAGGGATTGAGGCCACGATTTTCGTGAATGACCAACACGGCGGGTAGCTTGGTATCAACGCCGGCGGGACGTGCCAGGTAGGCATTTACGTCGCCGTGCCCGTTTGGAGACGTGTAGGTGATGCGGCTGGTTACGATTCCGGCGTCATCTTCGGCAACCTGCTGCGCGAGCGCGTAATTGGGAGAGAGTTGATGCAACAGCGCCGTGGCCGTTACACCGGCGACAGCGAATTTGGCAGCGCCCTGCAAAAACTCGCGCTTTGTAATTTTTCCATGCGCGTAATAATCGTAAAGGTCCAGCAGTTCCTGCGGAAAATCCTTGGCCGTCTTGCGGCGAATAGGGCTCATTTCATTCATAATCCTGCTCCCTCAGAGGTATTAGAAATTGTCTGTTTATGATGCGCGGTCTCGATCTGTTTACCGTCTGGCATAATCAGAGATAGAGCGTTGCACTGAAATGTCGAAGGAATATGGAGAAAATGACGATCATTTAATCTTTGCGTCCGGGGGCTGATTGTCAGCCATGGTTCGAATTATTTTTCGCCGACATTTGCCGATTTATCGGCTTGGTCCCTGGTCAGCAATTCTGCAATTTCAGCGATGGTCTGTTTGTTGCGGTTCACATAATCGACGCCGGCATTTGATATCCGGGTGATATTCTCCTTCGATGAATCAAACGCATGCCAATTTGCTGAAAGTCTCGGCTCCAATCTGAATGATTTCAACCGAGTGGGTGACCCGATGTTTTCAAGCACGGAAAGGGAATCTGTGTTGATTTCTGCCTGTCCGCGAAACACCATGGAAAATATCGGGTGGAGCCAGGCCAAAAAACCACCCTCCACACTTTCCTCTGCAGAGACGCTCTGCATGGCATTGCCGCCAATAGACACGACTATGAACTCTGCATCTTTGCTTCTTTCAACAGCTCTCAAGTACGCTACCAGGGACGGATCGTTCAGAACCAATCCACCGTCGGCATAAATACCAGCATGCTCGTTATAGCCGCTAAGTTGAACGGCCGGGAAAAAGGATGGGAAACTTGTGGCCGCTGAAACGATTGGGCCGAGAAAGAGATTGGCGTCCGGTTCCAGCACATTGAAAAACAGCTGCACGGCACTCCGATCTTGCGAAAATACGGGTATCATTGCCGGACGCAACAGCTCTCCGAATTTCTTGTTTTCGTAGATATTGTCTGCGGTCAGAAATCTGGTGTGGTTGAAAAGCCTCGGACCCAGCAGCCCGTTCAAGGTCAACGCGGTGTGGTAGAAAGGAACGTCCATAATCTGCTCAGACAGATCTCTGTAAAGTCCAATTACTTCATCGACAGAATATTTGGGTTTACCATCTGCATTGGGCATTAAAATGGTGGTCGCGATGATTGCTCCCGTCGAGGTGCCGGCGATAAAATCAAACAGGTCCGAAATGGGTCTGCCAGATTCCTCCTCGAGCCCTTTCAGGACCTCAAGCGAGGCAAGGCCGTGAAGCGCTCCACCGTCAATGGTCAGGACCCTGACCACCTTGGGATTATCCGGCTTCCAGAGAACCGGCTTTGCGAAAAACTCCGCAGGTGGCCATGCTTTAAGCTCTGACTGATAATGGGCGTTCTGATTGTAAATATATGCGCTCAGCGCAAAAACCAATCCAGCAAGACAGCCGGTGACCAGGATGTAATTCAACGATTTCGATAAATAGCGCATTGCTTTGCAGGCCGATACCAATTCAAATTCTGCGTGAGTACCCGTGTATTGCGATCCGGATACCGATCACGGGTGAGTAGCAGAAGGCTAATTTTCTGAAAGTTCAACGGGTTTGTTTTCAATCAGCATTTTGACGGCTTCACTGATTTTGTCTGTGTTTTTCAACACATAATCCTTGCCTATTTTCTCAATGTGCTCGACGTTTTTGTCGGATGCGTCAAACGTATTCCAAACCCAGGGAAATTGTGGAGCAAAGCGAAAGGAACGCAGGCGGATCTCGGGATAGACTTCCTGCAACATCAGCAAATCGTTTTCGCTGTTACGCGACTGTCCGGCAATGACCATGGACATCATTGGCTGCAGCCAGTTCCAGATACCGCCTTTGACACCCTCTTCACGTGTTACTTCCGCTTCTGTTACCGTGCCGATTGAGACCACAATAAACTCTGCGTCCGGGCTACGTTCCAATGCATGCAGGAATGCAGTTTGAACAGGGTTGTTAAGAATCAACGCCGCATCGGAGTAAAGCCCATCATGCTCGTTATATCCGGTGAGTTCCACGGCCGGAAAGACGGCTGGGACACTGGTGGCAGCGGATATTAGCGGTGCCATAAACAAGTTGGCGTCCGGTTCTCTGAGATTGAGAAACACCTGCAATTCCGTCCGATGTTGTGAAAAAACGGGCACCATGGCCGGTTTCAAAAGATCGCCAAATTTTCTGTCAGTGAACAAGTCATGAGAAGTGATGAACCGCGTGTGGTTCATCAACATCGGGCCCAGTACACCATCGAGCGTGAGTACCTTGTGATAGAGCGGAGCAGAAAAGATCTGACGGCCCAGATCCCGGTAGGCCGCTATGACTGCATCTACTGAGTATTTGGGTTTTCCCTTCTCATCGGGCAACAACAATGCTGTGCCGATTATCGCACCAGTTGACGTTCCAGCGACAAAATCAAAAAGGTCGGATATTGGCCGCCCGGCCTGGTTTTCAATCTCTTTCAGAATTTCCAATGACGAAAGCCCGTGCATCGCACCGCCATCAATCGATAGAATGCGTATTTGCTCGGGGTTTGCCGGTTTCCACTGCACTGCCTGGGTAAAAAACTCAGACGGAGGCCAGCCGCGTAGATTTGACTGATAGTGGGCGTGACTGTTGTAAAAGTAAGCGCTCAGGGAAAAGGCCAGCGCAAGGGTGCCTAGTATCAACAGGCAGGAAAGCGTTAGGGTGGTGAGGCGGCGCATGCGGTCTCATAATTACATGGGTTTCAGGACGCTTGCCTCTAGGCAATGGGCGGATCAGAAGTTGGTGCGTCAAAATTTCGATGATTGACCGCCGTTTCTTTATGATCTTAATAGGGGGTTGTCACGTTGATAATGTGTCCGCTGACGCATTAATCGCTCTGTCGGATATTGTACTTATGTTTCGAGTTATTGGTGTTCTATTCGTCTGTCTATTTTGGCCGATCAACATCGCCTGGGCAGATAATTGTCCAGCGCCGATGGGTTTGGCGGGCCTGCAAAGTATCGTTGATGCGGGAAATGGTGACCCTGTGCCGGTCATTGCTGCGCTGAAAACACAGGGCACAGCCGGCGCTGCTGTGGCAGCGTACATGGACTACATATACAAGCTCGACAATCTTACAAATGAGAATGCGGAAAAAAAGCTTCAGTCGGTGGCGGAACTCTATCTTTCATCCGCTTCGATTCAGGAGGAAAATGTTCTCAATCGCTACGTTCTGGCACTGGCAAGTTTCAAGCCTGACGGGGTCGAGCAAGAACAGGATTTTCAGCAATATGTCCGCAACTTTCTGGAACTCAACCAGGAATATTGCCTGTTCGACAATGACAATCACATTCTATCGTCCATTTTCTACCGCTATCATCGGCTGCAAAAAGACACAGCCTTGTCCCGATTGAATGAGGCAAGGTATTTGCGCAAAGTAATTGCGGGCCAATGGGAACAAACGTCAACCGACCGCTATATTCAGAAACTGACAGAATTTGATGACGCTCTGCTTGCGCATGAAGTAGCTCAGTGGAACGTTTTTTTCGGTCGGGAAATCTGTGCTCCTGGCGACCGGCAATCAACCTGTGCAACAAGGCTTGCGCAGCTGCTTGGTGCTCAGGAAGAAAATACCGTGCTGAGCTACAACGATAGCGACAGTTTATTCTGCAATGCCAAACTGCTTCATGAAGGACAGGTCGCCGTGGTTTGGGTTTGCGGCCCTGACGAAGACTTTTGAAGATCAGTAGGCGCGCAGGTTTGGCTGCGCGCCTTTTTTTGATGCCGCTGATCGTCTGATCGGTTGATTTTTACGGCCCGAGATCGGCGCGGCCAGAGTGCACCCTATGTTTGAAGGCCACGTCGTCCGAAGCCTGCTGGAGCTTGACGAGCTAGTCCCGGCTGAGCTTCGCGGGTATTGCGTGCGGCACGTATGGAGGTCGAAAAGGTACTGGCTTGGGCAACCGCCTGACTTCCTCTGCGCAGCGCCTCGATTTCATCATCAACGGAACTGCCCCAACCGCCACTATCAGGAGGTCCATAATCGTTTGCTCCTGGTGTGCCCGCAAAGAACCCGCATTCGACGAGCACCCAGATTGGTCCTATGATTGGTACAAAGACCATCAGATACCACACGCCGGGCTTGTCCAGATCGTGATAGCGCTTAATGATGATGCAAGCAGACGTCCAATAGCCGAAAATCGCCAGGGCAGCCACCGCAAACCAGCCTGTTGATGTAAATGAGTGATCGGGTGTAAAGTAAGTAAACGGAAACAGTCCAAAAACAACCAAGGCGGCGATTAGCAATAAAATTGGTTGTATTAAGGTGCCAAGCCAGTACTTTCCGCGACCAATGCGACCTTCGAAATTAAAAAGGAGATTCATTTTCTCGCCTCTGTTCATATACTAGAGGCATAGTTGCAAAAGAGCGCGTAAAATTATTTAATACACGTCATTTATATCGATTGTTCGCATGGTTAATTGATGTATTGGTGAACATAGGGTTTTTTTATTGTGAAAATTTGAACAATTGAAATAGAGAACTGACGGAGGAGTAGCCGGCCTGTCGTAAGCTAAACTGCCGCTGTTGTTATTTCTTTGCCGTCTCTGAAAGCGGTTTCCCCGTCGTCCTAATGCCCAGCATCAAGAGGACTGCTGCCAACAGTCCGGTGCACGCCATGACCGCGAACGCGCCTTCAAAGTGCCAGTGATGAAATGCTGCAAGCACGATGAGCGGGGCGAGGGCGCCGCCGATATGGCCAAGCCCATCTGTAGCGGACACGCCGGTTGCTCGAATGCCAGTCGGAAAGTTTTCTGCCGTGTACGTGTAGAGGATCGGAATCAACAGGCCGATCGTCGTTGAGGCGACAAAGCCGCAAATCATGATCACGACGTCCGAAGGCTTCCATCCAATGATGAAAAGTGAAGTGGCCCAGACAAGACAAATAAAAGAAATGGTGATTTTTCTCTCTGCCCGGTCACTCAGTTGAACGGCAATCAGAGCGCCGACCACAAAACCGACGCCCGACAGCACCATGAAGACAATGCTATGAGACAGGGAGTACCCTTCTTTGACGAAGAGCGTTGGCGCCAGTGTCAGCCAAGCGTAGTTTCCGATGTAGTAGACGAACCAGATCGTGGCGATCAGGATCAGTCTCTGCACATAAGGCGGCTTTATCAGGCTGCCGAAGGTCGACTGACCAAACGGTGCCTGCACTTGGGCCGGCTCAGGTTCAGGTAATCCGGCACCAAGACTGTTCTCTGCCCGTTTTTCCGCATTTGCAACCACCGCTTCTGCTTCTGCAATACGTCCCTTGCTGAGAAGCCAATGGGCTGATTGAGGCAACCCGCCGCGCATGAGACCGATGACCAGTCCGCCAAGCGCACCGACAACCAACAGCGCGCGCCAGCCCCAATCAAAATTTGGCACAAGAGCCAGTGCAACAAACGGGACGACCGCGAATGCCAGCATGCCCGCTGCAATTGCCCACGCCGTATTGCGACCGCGGCGCGACGCGGGTGACAATTCTCCAAGGTAGGTGCTGACAGCGGAAATTTCAGCACCAATTCCCATGCCTGAAATAACCCGCCAACCGATGAGCCACCAGATGTCCGGGCTGGTTGCCGACATCAGCGAGCCAAATGTGAAAAACGTCACGGATATCATGAGGCTAATGCGTCTGCCGAAACGGTCTGCGATGCGGCTATCCAGGAACGAGCCAATGATATAGCCGATCAGGCTGCCGGATATTGCCCAGGAGGCCAGTTCCGAAGTGATGCCGAACTGTTCAACCACTACGGGAACAGCGAAGCCAATGGTCACGATATCGAAGAAAGCAAAGAAAAATCCGAAGCCGACTATCCACAGTACCGAACGTGGATATGGCCAGACCGGAATGCGGTCCAGGCGGGCAATGATGGTTGCTGCTTCTGCCTGCGTTTTGCCGTCCACAACGACGCCTCCGTCGTGTTCCACTTCCATGCGCGGGAGCGCTTGTCATAGTCAGTTGAACACGAATTGACCGGCGTTTGTATCAGAATCTGAACTTGGCGCCCGCGCGGCCCGAGAACTGATAGGAGCCGGTTGTATCAACGAGCCCTTCGGTGCCTGCGGAGAGAACCAGACCACCGCCGGTATCATACTCTCCGGACAGACCAACATAACCGCCAAGGGTGTTGTCATCACCACCGGGGTTGAAGCTGATGTTCTGGCCAAGCAGAGCACCGTCGATGGTCTCGCCGCCGAAATTGGTTCGCGCTTCGACACCTGTCTTGAGGCGATAACGGAACGCCGAACCATCAGCAAAGATGTTTTCGTAAGGCGCGGCCAGTTGCAGTCTGGCGACGCCGATATGGACGTTGCGGTCATCGACGGTCAGCGGGGCAGTGGTACCGCTCTCGGTATAACCATCGACAAACAACCCGGCATAGCGCAGGGCCAGACTGCCTTCCAGGCGACGCCCCAGAATAACGGTCGGTTTGGTGACGGTCAGTTCGGGTGAAACAAACCAGCCGCTGAAATCGGCTGTTGCGGTTTCAAGTCCGCCTGCCACCAGGTTGTTGGCCACAGAACGATCCTGTTCGAAATCCGAGTAGCCGGCTGTGAGCGACAGATCGAATATCAGCCCCACCTTCAGCAGGGAAGCATAAGAGCCAACAAAGAAGCTCTGGCTGTCTGTCTCCTGCGAGTCAAAATCCGCCTCGACCCCACCCCAGGCAGCGCCGCCAAAGAAACCGGCGCGCAGATCGTCTCGAAGCAGATCATCGGCACCGATGACAAAGCCTCCGACCCACTGCTGTGTTTCAACCGCAGGCGAGCTGGCTTCCTGCTGCCGATAGGACCCGAAACCCTCAATCCAGAACGGATGGCCGGGATCGGATTGTGCCGCCGCATCGTAGGGGCCGCTGGTTGTCACAACCCCGGCAGAGCCGTTCCTCACGCCTGACAGCCTGTTTTCAAGCGCGGAAGATATGCCACCGGTCAGGTCGGCAAGTTGTTCGTCTTGTGTAGACAGGTTGGTGGGATCGACGACGGCGACACGATCCCCGGAGGTGGCAAAAGGCGCACCATTGCTATTGATTATCTCTGGCTCTTTGTCGAACGTATTATTGATCGATAGACCGTTGCCGACGACCAATGTATCCGTGCCACCAGCAAACGTTATTGCACCTTCGATAATCGATCCGGGAAGCAGTGTGAGGACATTGTTGCTTACGCCGAAGAGAATGGCAGTGCCCGGTGATTTTACATGGCCTGAGTTGACAATTTGGGAGTTCGTACCTGTTGCAGATATGCCTTCTGCGTCGATTGCACTTGTAAAAATCGTTCCGCTATTGTTGATCTTGGCAAAGTCGCCTGTCGAATTGATTCCCTGCGCTTCCAATCCGCCTGTCCTGATCGCATTGGTATTGACGATTGTCGCGTTGGCACCGGTCGAAACAATGCCGTGTCCGCGAAGGCCCAGGGTATTGATGGATCCGCTATTGCTGATGCTTGTATCGTCGCCTTCTGAGCGAATGCCAAAGGCCTCGAGAACAGCAGCTGTATTTATCGACCCACTGTTTGACAGCGCGCTGGAGTCGCCCAGGGACTCAATACCGTGGGCTTGCATGCCTAATGTATTGATTGTGCCACGGTTGATTACCGTAGTTGAAGCCTTGGTGGATTCAAGGCCGTGAGCAGAATCGCCAGCTGTGTTGATCGTGCCGCTGTTTACAACTGAACTTGATTGACCAAGTGACTGGACCCCGCGAGCCTGAAAACCGAGCGTATTGATTGTCCCACTATTGTTTATCGAGCTGGAATCGTTTGTGGTTTGAAGGCCATGGGCATTGGCACCACCGGTATTGATCGTGTTGGTATTGGTTACTTTAGCTGCAAGACCGGTAGACGAGATACCATGAGCTGTTGTGCCAAATGTGTTGATGGTACCACTATTGTTGATTGTTGAATTGTCACCCTCAGAGACAATACCGCTGGCGTTGTCAAATGGTACTGCAACGGTGCCGGTTGTGATCTCACCACTGTTGCTGATTGTCGCAGAAGACCCGGTAGATCTGATTCCGTGTGCGCCGATGCCTCCGGTAGTAATCTCACCACTGCTGTTTATGGTGGCATTTGCACCGGTTGAGTTGACGCCATAAGCGTCTAAGCCGAGAGTCAATATGTCTCCGGCATTTGTCAGCGATTGATTGGTATTTTGCATGTCGACGCCAATAGCGACGATTGCTGTTGTGTCAATCGTCCCACCGGTTTCGACAACGCCCGTATCACCATCATTTGCCATCGTCTTTGCAGGATCTGTCTGACCGTTTGGCACAACAAAACTTTGCGCGAGCGCGGACGTGCCGAGCCCAAGCACCATGCTTGCAGTAACAATAGCGAGCGCACTAACGCTGTTCTTGAGCTTGCTTTGAGGTAGATTAGTCAAGGGAGAGACGCATTTAAAAATCATCAAGGCCACCGCACAACTGGCACATATCGACAAACTGTCGACCGGGACCGCAACCCGATTCTGCCAGACCAAACTGAATGCAATCCTGACATGCAAGGCTGGCGTCAGCCACTCAAAAATTCATTGTTCGTTAACGAAGCTGCCATCGTGATAAAAATGCTGCTGTGAACGCGTCATCAGGGCTGGCATCACCCGGAATTTGGGCGAATGTGGCGTAAAATTGGTGAAAGTGCGGCAAGTGCAGGTTTCCGCACACATATCTGCTGCTGCGTCTTGTATGCCAGCAGTACGCTCCGCCGAATTAGCTTTTGTTGGTGATGATCGATAGCCGTGTTTGTCAGTCAGCGGATGATCACAAGCATCGAATCCGTTTTCGACAAATTTTTGCCTGGGTTCGCGTTTTTTTGCCTGCGTCCGTGTTCGGGAAGCAGCAAGGGGGGGCGTTGCTGACGCGTGATTACATCAAAATCTGAATTTGACACCCGCACGACCGGAAAACTGATAGGATCCTGTTGTGTCGATCAGGCCTTCCGTGCTTGCGCTGAGGACCAAGCCTCCGCCAGTGTCATACTCTCCTGAAAGGCCCACATAGCCTCCAAGAGTGTTGTCGTCGCCACCGGGATTGAAACTGATGTTTTGCCCCAGGAGAGCCCCGTCAATGGTGTCCCCGCCGAAATTGGTCCGGGCCTCGACCCCCGCTTTGACCTTGTAGCGAAAGGCGGAGCCGTCAGCGTTGAGACTTTCAAAGGGAGCGGCCAGTTGCAGGCGGGCAACACCGATATGGACATCGCGATTGTCAACTGTCAACGGCGCGGTCGTGCCACTCTCGGTGTAACTGTCGAGGAACAGCCCTGCGTAGCGCAGTGCCAGACTTCCCTCCAGGCGACGGCCCAAAATAACAGTCGGCTTGGTGACCGTCAGCTCCGGCGAGACGAACCAGCCGCTGAAATCGGCGGTGGCCGTTTCAAGACCACCCGCCACAAGGTTGTTGGCAACAGAGCGTTCCTGATCGAAATCCGAATAACCAACCGTCAGTGCCAGATCAAAGATAAGGCCTGCTTTCAGCAACGACGCATAAGAGCCAACGAAGAAGCTCTGACTGTCGGTATCCTGCGAATTGAAATCGGCCTCGACACCGCCCCAGGCCGCACCACCAAAGAAACCTGCCCGGAGATTGTCTCGCAGAAGATCGTCAGCACCGATGACGAAGCCACCGACCCATTGCTGGGTCTCGACGGCGGGAGAGCTGGCTTCCTGCTGGCGGTAGGATCCAAATCCTTCAATCCAGAATGGATGGCCGGGATCTACCGGCGATAGTGCAGTGTCAAACGGTCCGCTTGTGGCCACAGTACCCGTTGAGTTGTTCCTCACGCCTGACAACCTGTTTTGCAGCGCCGAGGAAATGCCGCCGGTCAGATCTGCCAATTGTTCATCCTGCGTGGACAGATTGGTCGGGTCGACTACGGCAACTTGTGTGCCCGATATCGCCATGGGAGCACCGTTAGGATTTATCGTACCGGGCACGACGCCGGTGAGTGTTTTGTTGATCGACAAGCCATTTTCGACGGCCAGCGTCTGGGTCGGCGTCCCGTTGTCGAACTGGATTTTTCCTTCAATGACCGAACCGGGCTGCAAAGTGAGAATACTGTTTGCGCCCTCGATGACGACCGCAAAATCGGTCGACTTGATGCGACCGGAGTTAAAGGTTTGTCCGTTGGTGCCAAGCGCGGAAATGCCAATCGCCTCTTCTGCTTCTGTCACGATGGAACCAGTGTTTGTGATGACGGAGCCGGCCGAGATTGCCTCAATGCCATGCGCTCTTTTGCCTGTTGTTTTAACGGTGCCACCGTTAAAAACTGAACTTGATGTGGCGCCAGCAAGCAGCTGAATTCCGTGTGCCTGGGCTCCGACTGTGTTGATGGAACCGGTGTTACGGATCGTGGTTGACGCACCGAAGGCTTGGACACCGTGAGCCGATTGTGCCGCCGTGTTGATAATGCCGCTGTTTGTCACGCTTGTGGATGCGCCTCCAACCTGGATCGCATACGCGTTCTCGATGGTGGTTGAAATTGTACCGCTGTTGGTGATCCGTGCGCCTTCTGCGGTTGCTTCGGTTTTGATGCCGTATGTATCGTGCCCGAACGTTCGGATCTCACCCTGATTGTCGATGACAACGTTTGCTCCACTTGCATGAATTCCGCCGGAAAAATTTCCGTCGATTCTGATGGAGCCGATATTCGTAATCCTGGCGTTTGCGCCGGTTGAGTTGACGCCAAATGCGCTATTATTCCCTGTTGTGTGTATTTCGCCGCTGTTGGTCAGCGTTTGATTTGCAGCCTGCATATCAACGCCCACCTCGCCGACTCCATTCGTTCTGATAGCACCGCCTGTATCAACAACGCCGGTGTCCCCATCGTTCGGCAAAGTCTGCGCACCTACGGTTTGGCCGTTCTGCACGACGAAACTTTGGGCGAGGGCAGGCGCGGAAAATTGGGCCATCAGGCTTGCTACTGTGAGTGAAACTATGCCGGCGTATTTGGCAGGTGACTTTGGATGGTGGTTTTCGGACGAAGAATGGCGGGAAATTTTCATTGGCAACACCGGCAACTGATAATTGTTCGGCCTGCCGTCAATCGAAGAAACAACTGACAGCGCTGAGGAAGGAACGCGCAAATAGAGGAGGGCGGATCAACGATGATCCGGCACCAAATTCACACGAAATTGGTATTTTTTACACTGTGATTATTCGATACAAACTACAACTTATAGTGTATCAATATACTAGTTGGTAGGAGTTGATTGCGGCTCAAAATTGACCGCATTTTGTTCGAATGAAGTTGTTCTGATGGTGTAAAATACCTGTTGCCAATCATAGGCCGCAATTAGGGTTAAATTTCACCGTTCACAGACTTCAGGTCAGAACATTGTTTTGGAATAATTATTAATTTAAGAAATAAAAACAGTGCGTTGATAGATTTAATTGGTGAAAATTATATGGCTGAGACGTTAACCATTTGGGCGTAATTTTTCCTGCGGAACAAGCGCGCCGGGATTGCAGATGACGGTTGCAGCACACTTTTGCGCGGCACTGACCGATGAAGCAATATCTCCGCCTTGAGCATAGGAGGCCAAAAACGCTCCATTGAAGGAATCGCCCGCACCGGTTGTATCGACAGGGTTGCCGATTAAGTCCGTCGGATAGTCGGTCTCATTGCCTTGATGTCCGACCAGAACTGAACCGGGACCGTTTTTCAAAATGACGAGAGCACTGGAATTTTTTCCGTACCGTTTGAGTGTCACAGCCGGTGTCGCGTCGCCAAAGGCGGCAGCTTCGTCGTCGTAACTGGGCAGGATGATGGTGGCGTGATCGGCGGCACGCTGAATCGTCTCCCGCATCACTTCCTGCGATGACCACAGGATCGGACGAATGTTGGGGTCGAAGGCGATTGTCTTGCCGTTCTTCGCGGCCGTTGCAAGGCAGGAAAGAAGATAGTCGACGTCATCCGGCGAAAGGATCGCCAGAGTGATGCCGGAGAAATAAATGATGGATGCACCATCAATGGCGTCCCGAAGGGCCGCCTTGTCTCTGGCGAGCAGCCGTGCTGCTGATGTTTCCCGCCAATAGGAGAAGCTGCGCTCACCATTATCCAGATGGATCATGTAAAGACCCGGACGGCGATCCGGAATTCGCGAAACCAGGCTGCAATCGATGCCAGCCTGTTCGATGAAGCCAATCATCTGCTCGGAAACCGTATCGGTTCCCACTGCTGTATAGAGTTGGATTGCCCACTGCGGTCCGGATACCGCTTTGGCGTACCACAGTGTGTTGAAAACGTCGCCGGCGAAAGATTGTCGAAGCAACCCATTGCCTGCACCAGACAACTCAACCATGCATTCGCCAATACCCAGAAAACGGTTTTTTATGGTCATATCTTTGATCTTTAAAAATTGAGGCGAGGGGACAGGCGCGTAGACCATAGCGTCGGCTGAGCGGCTGAGTTGTGCCAAATGATAAAGCCTAAATCGATTGAAATTTCAACCGTCGTTCCGACCAAAATGTGATTCTCTGATTGTTGGCCCCGTTTCATCTCCACTCCGGTCTTTATCAAGACGCGGGCACTCAAATGCCTTACGAGTGACTTTATGGCCATGATCAGAGAGAGACAGCCCAATCCGCAACGGTGCTCGCGATGAGAAGACAACACTGAGCATGGCTGACAGTTCCGTCAACCAATTGCAAAGTGAGAGTGATGCCGTTTGCCTATTCCAAATTTGTCCTGTGCATAGCGCTCACAGGAATTCCGCAGGCGCGAACAATTTCGTAATTTGCGCTCATTGGTTGAAGGGTTCCTCTATCCCGGTGCCGGAATAGAGGAATTGCAGCTCGTCTGTCATGCAGCACGAACCTGCGTCACGAACTCATGAACTTTCGACTTCATCAACTCGGATTGTCTGGAAAGCTCGTCCGCCGCCGACATGACTTCGCCTGACGCTTCTCCGGCTTCCTGCGAGGCTTGAGTTACACCTGCAATGCTGGCGGAGACTTCCTGTGTGCCAGAGGCGACTTCGGTAACACTCCGCGCGACTTCCTGCGTGGTTGCACCTTGTTCTTCCATCGCCGATGCTATCGCCGTTGAGGTGCCCTCAAGCTGATCGATGACCGACCCAATGCCAGCGATGGCATCGACGGCAGTTTTTGTCTGGGTCTGGACTTCGGAAATAAGTTCGGAGATTCCGACAGTTGCCTTAGCGGTTTCCCCTGCCAGCTCTTTCACTTCACTGGCAACAATTGCAAACCCTCGCCCGGCCTCACCAGCGCGCGCAGATTCAATCGTGGCATTCAATGCCAGGAGATTTGTCTGTTCGGCAATATCAGAGATTATCGAGATGACCTCGCCAATCTTGTCAGTTGTTTGCGCCAGGGCCTGGATCTGTTCAGCAGTCTGGGAAACATCCTCGACAGCCTTTTTGGATATGCCGGACGCTTCGATAATCTGGGAATTAATTTCCTTGATTGAGTGAGACATCTCCTCAGTAGCCGAGGCAACGGTCTGGACATTGGTTGCAGCCTCTTCAGAAGCAGCGGCAACAGAATTGGCCTGACTGTTGGTTTCTTCGGCAATGCCTGCCATGGATTGGGCGGTGGAGTTCAGCTCTGCCGATGCAGAGGAAACTGTTTCAACGATCCCGCCAACACTGGCATTGAAGTCATCGGCAAGTTGGTTCATCAGATCGCGCTTCTCTTTCTCCGAGTGCTCTTTCTGCTCATGCTGATCCGCCTCCAGTTCCCGGGTACGGATCGCATTGTCCTTGAATACCTGAACGGACCCGGCCATGTCACCGATTTCATCGCGTCGGTTTTGCGCCGGAACTTCCGTTTGCAGGTCGCCATCAGCAAGTTTTTGCATGGAAGCGGTCATTCCAATCAGAGGAGTGACGATTGATCGGGCCGTAAAGAACGCGATTGCGCTCCCCACGACCAAGCCCAGGCCAAGCAGCGACCAAAGAATAAGCGATAAGGTGGAGATCTCCTGAGCCACCATATTGGCATCCTGATCAAGCAACTTGGCCTGATTGTCCTTCATGCCTCCGGTGCGGGAGCCGTCTTCCCCCTTGGGGCCCAGCAGCGTACTGAGAAGCTTTCCGGCCCGGGGGGCGGCTTCCGTGACCAGCGTATAGTTGGCTAAATTCCACTGATCGGAACCTCGGATCGCGAACATCTGTGCCGGCAATGCTGTAAATTGGGCGCGCTCCGTTGCGAACGTATCAAACGCTTTTTTCTGTGTTGCTGACATCAGGCCTGTTGCCTTTTGCAGATCAGAAAAGCGACGGTCGTTCTTGGTCCAAAGCTTGTCGAAGTTCTCCACAAACTTTGTGTCGCCAGTGAGAAGGTACGCGCGTATGTTTGCCAAGCTGAGCCCCAACGTCCCGCGCACATCGGCCATGATACCAAGCAGCTGAACACGATCTCCTGCCGCTGCACCTTCGGATGTTCCAGCTAGTTCCAAGTCTATCATTTCTGTGATCTTGCTGACCATGACTGCAGCACGAGGTGCGGCGTCCTGGATCAACATTTTCGTGGCAGGCTGTTCGTCCGGCGAATTCGCGATCACTTCGACCTGGTTCTGCGCGATCTCAAACTCATCCAGAACAGATTTGAACGCCGACCAAGCATCGACATTGGCCGGGTTGGTCCAGTTCTGGGAAAGCACATCCATCTCACTCCGAACAGCGGCGATGTCTTTCCAGATCACCGCGCGTTCTGTTTTAAATCCTTCATTGCCGGTCAACATCCAGCCACGCAGGGCTGCCAGCGAAGCATTGATGTTGTTTGTGAGCGAGGCGCTGGCGTTGGCCGTCGGCGTACGCAGAGATTGAATGCGGCTGGTTGCCGCTCCAATGTCATTAACCCGCCAAACGGTCGTGCCCACTGCTGCCACAAGCAGAAGAACAACCAGTGCAAAACCGGCGGTTAACCTATGAGAAACTTTAAGTGTCGGCATTGAAAATTTGGCCACGAAATGAGTTCCTCTCGGTGTTAAATGAATTGCTAAGAAATTTTCACAATAAAATTAATTAATTACTTACCATAAGTTTTATAGCGATAAGCTATTGCTTGTGATTGTTTTTTTCTATTTAAGGTAGAAATAAATCTATGTATTTTTTAGAATTGTATTAGGTATTTTTGCCGATTAATTGCGATTTTTCTTGAGTATTATTTTACTCACGGCATTTGGTGAACCGGAGTTGGATCTTTCATTCCAGAGAGCACTAAGCGTTTTGATTTAATCGGCGCGCGGGTTTGCAGATTTGCAATACATCAGGCGTCGATTCTTGCAATGTGAGCCTGCTAGTCAGGTCTCGATCATTCTGCTCACCATCTAAATGACAGGAATTACGCGACCTGATTGTCCAAACTTTTTTGAATTGGGCGCTGCGCTCACAGGGCTTGCCGGGCTGGTGTGGTGCAAAATGGCTGGGGAGGGAGCCACATTTGTCTGCCAGTTGTCCTGCGATCAGAGACGTTCCTGGTGTCGAAGAGCAGCTCGCATTGATCGCGTTTTTATGTGGTCACGAGCGGGTACTGTAAACAAGTAACGCAGGATCAGGATAGCCTTCGAATGTCGGTCCTGATCCCGCATGTGCTTCTCGATAAAGTCAGCCAGCTTTCGGGGATTCGCTTTAGGAGAAAAGCATGCCGCCGTTGATGTCGACGCAAGCACCGGTCATGAATGCCGACTGATCCGAGGCCAGAAAAACAGCGAGATTAGCCGTGTCCATCGATGTGCCTTCACGTTTCACAGGGCTGGCATTGGCAACATGGGTTCGGACTTCAGCTTTTGTGAAGACGTTGTGAAAGTCGGTGTCGATCATGCCAGGGCACAGCGCATTGACACGGATGCGAGGGCCAAATTCCTTGGCCAGACCGCGGGTCATTGTCATGACAGCTCCCTTTGAAGTCGCATAGGCCACCGCACCGGGTCCGCCGCCATCCCGACCAGCCTGGGAGGCAAAAGGAACGATCGCGCTGCCTTCGGGCATATGGGGCTCAACGGCTTTCACCATCAGGAACAGGGACGTGGTATTCAGCTCCATGATCTTTGTCCAAAGGGCGTGATCCAATTCCTCGATGCGTTTGCGAGCAACCAGGCCACCGGTCACATGGATTAGCACATTGATATGTTCGCCGAACCGAGATCGGGTTTCGCTGACCAGCTTTTCCACATCGCCCGGATTTGTCATATCACCCTGAAGAGCAAAAGCCTCACCGCCGGCTGACTTGATTTCAGATACAGCGGTTTCGGCTCCCTCGCCACTTGAATGGTAGTTGATCGCTACTTTTGCGCCTTCTTGAGCCAGACGCATGACACAGGCGCGGCCAATATCGCGCCCACCACCTGTTACAATTGCAACTTTTCCATTCAGGTTCATCAACTCGTCCTCACCATCTCAATGGCACCAACTGAACAAATCAGCAGTGCACTAATTCTGGTATGGTAGTCGACCAGTTATGTCAAGGAGAGAGTTCAACGCCCTGCAGATTGGCTGCGAACGAAACACCGGTTCTATGAACCTCATGCCGTCGCGTGAAGAATATTCTGTGAAACCAACGTTCCGGGATTGCAAATGACTGTTGCTGCTGAATCTTCGCGCCAAAAGAAAAACTGCGTTCGCAATCCGCAAGATGAACCATTTGGAGACCCGGACGCGGGGGCTGCCGCGCCGCAGTCGATGCCTGAAGGATCAATAAATGCAACCATTGGCTCTGTCACCGGATCAACACCGACCGATGTGCGAAGCTGCGTGTAGCAGTAGGCTCCAGATGTCAATCTTCGAAATAGTCAGAATAGTTGGTGCGGGCATAGTCCAAAATTGTGTCCAGCCGCATCAGATGCTGTCGGGTTAACGAGACAATGGTGTCGGCCTCACCTTGTCGCAAAGCATCGAATATTTCACAATGATCCCGGTACAAATCCTTCATGCCTGAATTATCGGCGAGGCCCAGCATGCAAAGCCGGTCCACATGCGACTTGTTTTCGGCAATGGTTTTGAAGGCAAATTCACATTTAGCTGCCAGACACAATCCCTTATGGAAGGCATAATCAAGGTCGTGAAACAGGTCACCGTCTCCATCCGCCACGGCTTTCTTCTGTAGCTTGAGGTTTTCCCTGAGTAAGTTGAGGTCTTTTTCTTCGACATTTTCGCATGCTGTTCGGACAACTTCGACTTCAACGGCGGTACGTATGAAGCGCGTATTCAGAATATCCTGAATGGAAATCTTGCGAACGAGCGTAGCCTTCTGAGGCCGGATCTGAAGCAGATTCATGTTGCTCAGTCTGATGAATGCCTCTCGAACAGGTTGGCGGGAAACATCACTCTGTTTCGCCACTTCAACTTCCGAAAGTTTGGTGCCCGGTACAAGGCGCAAGTTGACAATGTCGGCTCGCAAGCGATCGAAAACATCATCTGCTGATGTGCGTCTCCCGCCCTCACTGAAATTCACTTGAATACCCATGCATCAACCCAGATGTTGCGTTCGTTTTACCGGCTGCGAATGCCACTTTCTGCTTACCTACACGCCGATCATCACGCGCAAAAACAGTCTCAATCCTCATGCCGCCCGTACGGAACTCTTGCACCGTAATAACACTGCGGACGTGTCTATCTACCTTAAACGAGCGATAAAGCCTTAAATTACAGGTTTTTCAACCGTTCATGTTTTTTGCCAACGATTTCATCGACAAGATTTCTGAAGGTCATTAGAGCGCAAAATGATTAAAATTACCATACTAGTCGACATTTTTATTGACGTTACTGGATCTGCGTGTATTTTCTGAAGGCGAGATTTGGGAAAATCCAACCGCACCGGCAAGCCGTCGGAACGGTAAATTTAAGGTCTCTGGGAGGTTTCAAATGACTTTTTTACAAAACGCTCAAAAGCTAATCAAAGGAGCAACTTTCGCAAGTGTGCTGATCGCATCGACGACGATCGCATCAGCTGCTGACCTTACGCTCCGCGGTGCCAGTCTGTTCGACAATGACCATGCATATAGCAAGACGCTCATTCGCCTTGGTGAGCTGGTGAACGAACATTCAGGCAAAGAAATTGAGTTTGACCTTCGCGGAAACAGCGAACTGGGCATCGAGCCGGACTATGTCAATTTCCTAAGCCAGGGCGTCGCAATTGATTACGCGATTATCGCACCATCAAATCTGGCAAAATTTGCGCCCTCATTGCCATTGATGGATATGCCGTTTGTGTTCCGGGATCTCGATCACTGGAATGCTGTGCTGTCCAGTGATGTTCTTAAACCACTTGAAGACATTCTGCTCGAGAAAGCCGATCTTGTCATAATCGGTTACGCCGGAGGTGGTACGCGCAATCTGATTTCGAACAAAAAAATCTCGAACATGGACGAGCTTGCGGGTCACAAAATGCGCGTTATGGGCGCCCCCATTCAGGCGCGGGTGTTTGATGCTCTGACGGCTGCCCCATCGGCGATTGCTTACTCTGAAGTCTATAACGCCATTCAAACAGGCGTCGTGGACGGATTGGAAAACGAAGCTGCCAGCCTTCTACAGTACAAATTCTTCGAAGTTGCTCCCCATATCACGCAAACACAGCACTCCATCACAGTGCGGCCCATCGTGTTCAGCGGCAAATCCTTCCGCAAACTTCCAGAGGACGTCCAGAAAGCTCTGCTGAAAGCAGGCAAGGAAGCAGGGGAATACGGACGCGAGCTGGAATCCCGCCAGGACGGAGAAAAGCTGAAGCAGATGCAGGATGCGAAACAGATTGAAGTGCATGCATTTGCGGACCGTGACAAGTTGCTGGAGCTCGTCATTCCCGTTCAGGACGCCTATGCCCAGGAACTTGAAGCAGAAGCACTGCTTGAAGCAATTCGCTCCAAGTAAGGCAGCAAACGTCTCCCCCGCAGAATTGGTTTGCAGGGGAGACGACTTTTCTTCTTTTCTTCGTGTTTTGACTACTCCGCCAGCTCGGGGCATTTGAATGATCGAACGTATTCTTGAAAGTTTTTGTCAGTTGCTCCGCATTGTGCTCGGCATCCTCACAGCGGCATTGATCATTCCGGTCGCGATGCAAGTCCTTGCACGGTACACCGGCATCATTCCCGTCTACTTATGGACTGAGGAACTGGCGACATTCATTTTCATCTGGATGGTTATGGTCGGCTCAATGATCGCTGTCTGGGAAGGGACACATTTTGATGTGCATGTTGTGCCCGAAGCAGCGACACCGCTGGGTCGATTTCTGCAATCAGGGTTCGTGCTGCTGATGATCAGCATTTTCGCCCTGCTGTTCTCATTCTACGGTTTTGGCTATGCAAAATTCGGCTCCATTCAGCAATCAGTGATGATGCAGGCAAATTTGCTGGTGACGTACATAACCGTGCCTCTTGCAGGAATAGGCTGGGCGATATTCGCACTGTTCCGCTTGTGGCAGTCTCTTCAGAATTACCGGCAAGAGCGCAGGACGGTTTCATGATTATCTCAACCGGAATTGCCTGTCTGATGCTTGTAGGCAGCTTCGTATTTTTGGTCGCGCTGCGTGTTCCTGTCGCCTTTGCCCTGGGTATCGCGACAATCCCTGTCGTCGCTCTGGATCTGCGGCTGACGCCTTTCTTGATCATGGACAGGATGTTCCAGTCCTATGATTCCTTCATCCTTCTCGCCGTCCCGTTCTTTCTTTTGGCGGCAAACCTGATGAATTCGGGTAAAATTACCGAAAAACTGATCGAACTGGCCCGGGTATTGACCGGATGGCTACCCGGCGGGCTGGGACAGGTGAATGTTGCAGTCTCGATGCTGTTTGCCGGCATTTCCGGCTCATCCACCGCCGATGCGGCCGGATGTGGCAAGATCCTCATTCCCGCAATGGTCAAGCAGGGATACGATCCAAGATTTGCGGTAGCTATCACCGCCTGTTCCTCAGTAATGGGTGTCATCATACCTCCGAGTATTTTGATGGTTGTCTGGGGCGGTGTCATGTCAATCTCGGTGGGTGCGCTGTTTCTTGCGGGCGCTATTCCGGGTCTGCTGATTGCCGTGGCACTGATGGCGACCGTCTATGGCTACGCAAAGGTCTATGGATATCCGACATCGGGGCGTCCGACATTCGGGGAATTCTGGGTGGCGTTAAAGGGGGCTGGCCTTGCATTGTTGACCCCGGTCTTTGTCATCGGAGGCATTGTTGGGGGGATCGTCACGCCAACGGAGAGCGCAATAATCGCGGCGTTTTATTCGTTTATATTGGGCTTCTTTGTCTACCGGAGCATTACGCCCAGAGAACTGGTTGATGTCATATATGATACAGGCCGGTTTGCTTCCATCTCATTGTTTGCGATCGGAACGGCTTCGGCGTTCGGATGGATGCTGTCTTTTTACAACGTGCCGCGGTTGATCGTCGGTGTGCTTACCAGTCTGGAATTCGGTCAAGTTGGAACGTCGTTGATCATCGCCGCACTTTTTCTGCTTTTCGGCCTGTTCATTGATGCTATTCCGACAATCATCATTCTTGGGACCGTCCTTTATCCAGTCGCCACTGCGGCCCAGATTCACCCGGTTGTCTTTGCCATAACCGGCATCGTATCGCTGGCATTCGGTCTGGTCACACCACCCTATGGTCTCTGTTTGCTGATATCTGCGGCGATAGGCAATTTGAACGTTGTGCAGGTATTGCGAGATGTCGTGATCATTTTGATCCCGATGCTGTTGATCCTGTTCCTGATCATTCTCGTACCGGAAATTGCGCTTTGGTTGCCAAAGCAGCTGATGCCTGCGTCCTTCAAGTAACATCGATCGTACGATATCTTGGCGGGCAATCTGTTCCGAACTGGCAAATTCAGCACCTGCATTCGGAATTGTTGCGGACCTTCCAGTGCTGAATTTTTTGATAATGCGCATTCCAACAGAGGTTTGGCGCATGTAAAGCAATCCAAAAGTCGGAACAAGAACTCCAAACCTTTGTTTTAACACGCATCCTAATCGTAGTGGTTATCCAACCCTTACGGGATGCGCTCTAGATGGTTCAGGCAGTGTCTTCTACTTCTATGAGCGCATTGATCACCAGGGTCGTCGTTAGTATCAGTACGCTCGTCAGAAGAAAGGCCAGCCAATAAGCACCTGTGCTTGCAATGATGGAGCCGCACAGCGCGATGCCGATCGTTCCCCCGACCATCTGAACGGTGAGATTGACACCGCTTGCTTGCCCCAGTTTTGTCTTTGGTACTGCACTCATCAACGTTCTGCGGGCTGGGATGGCGCAAAACGGCAGAGTGGCTCCCCAGATGATAAGTGGCAGAAACACCCAATACGTTTCAATGTAGCTCAGAAAGGCGATGGCGAGGACGGCCAGACCATTCAATGTGAAGCCGAACAACAGGGGAGGGCGGGAGCCATATTTGTCTGCCAGTTTTCCTGCGATCAGCGACGTTCCCAATGTCGGAAGTATGCCGATCATCAGAAGCAATCCGGAATTGATCGGCGACAGGCCGACCTTTTCCTGAAGAAACATGGCGACAAAGACGAAGATGACGATCTTGTTGAACTGGAAGCTGAAAAAGGAAAGAACGCCACCGGCAAAGGGCCGGATGGTTAAGAGGTCCAGTTCGATCAGAGGCTGGCTGTTATAGAACTCGTAGATGTAAAATCCGGCAAGAAGGCCGAGTCCGGCAACCAGCATCATGAGGGACAGCGGATTAATCCAGCCCCAATCCGTGCCCTGCATCAGGAATATGGTCAATGCGACCAGTCCAAACAGCAAGGTGATGAATCCTTTGACGTCAAAAGGCGGATCTGTTGCCTCTTTTTCGTCTTTGACGGGCGGATCTTGCCATAACGCGATCACCAACAATACGATACCTGCCACGATGGGCACGTTAATCAAAAACACTGCGCGCCAGGAGATAACTTGCGAGAACAGCCCGCCCACCAAGGGGCCGCTGGACATGAAGACGGCACCGACTGTTGTTTGAATACCAAATGCTTTTCCGCGTTTTTCCAGCGGAAAGCTTGCCGTAACCATGGCGATTGATGTCGGAAACAGTAGCGCGGCGCCGATACCCTGAAGACCCCGCGCAATGATCAGACCTGTGCCGCCAGGCGTTAGGCCAGCACCCAGTGAGGCGAGTGCGAACAAAGAGGCTCCGATCAGAAAAACCTGTTTGTGGCCGAGCCTGTCACTGAGCCGCCCGGCTGCTGCGACAAAGCAGGTAAATGTGAGCAAGTATGCGTTGACCACCCAGTGGCTGCCTACGGTGGTCATAGAAAGGTCGCTGCGGATTGTCGGCAGAGCGGTGCCGACGACCGTCTCGTCCAGCACGATGAGTCCCATAACGCCGCTCAGCGCGCCAAGAAGCCACCAGACCCGGTTCTTGCCCGCTAATTCCCCACCCATTTGCTGCCCCTTGCGACTTGTCCCAGTCCGTTCAGCCCTTTTCGAACAAAACTTTGGCGGGAGGAGTGGTCCGGCCCGCACTCGCTGCTTCTATTTCAGACAACAGATCAACCAAGCGGTCCTCCCAGGATGGAATGGAGCCGCTTTGGGCGTAGGCAAGGCGTTCAATTCCAAAGCCCGCGCTGATAAGATTTTCTGGATCAAGAAGGAGCTCCCCAATTTCCGTCATATTGGAGGGGACCGGATATGAGAGTTTGCCGTCCGGACGTTTGTCATCAAGGCAATAATGAGCCGCAGCTGTCAGCAGCAACGGCGCGTTGTCATTCCCCGGATACTGAAAATAACCGGACCCGTCTTTTGCGTGACGGGCTTCTTGATCGTCTCTGAGATAAACCTGTCTCGCCCAGTCAATCCCGCTTTCTTCCAGCACAGACCGAAACGCTTCAAAGGCGGGCACGCTGACAAAAACCAGTCGTTCTACGTCAAGTTCCAATGGCCCGGTGAGCGTGTTCAACCCGTCTTTCAGTCCATCACTCACCGACTGATTTACCAGCCGGTCAAACCGCAATATATGGAAGATCGGCAAGACGTCATGCCGGTTCTTTTGGGATATATCACCAATGCGCGCACTGGGTTGAACGACGATTTGGCCATGCGCTGCTGGAATGGTGCTGGTATCAAACTGGAGACCGCCATTGAAGTCATGATTTTCAGTCACCAATGGACTGGATTCGATCTCAATGTAGCCTTGCGCCGATAAGTGCCGCAGCAAAATGTTTTGAACTCGTTTGACCTGTTCATTGAAGTCGGTGTTCGCAATGGCGGCAAATGCGGTGCGCGTGGGATTGAGAGCAGAAGCGGCAGTCAACGCAGCTGCACCCTTCAGGATCTGGCGTCGCTGAGTTTTCACGTTTGATCTCCCATGTTTCAACTCATTTGGCTGTTTG
Source organism: Stappiaceae bacterium (assembly GCA_039976075.1). GTDB lineage: Bacteria > Pseudomonadota > Alphaproteobacteria > Rhizobiales > Stappiaceae > JBDWFY01. Next base: position 161,684 of record JBDWFY010000004.1, on the reverse strand, counting down.
GCCTGGGCGGCCGAACAGAGTGTTCCCGTTTCGAACGGATATTTGGAGCTGACCCGCAGCGTCTCCCGTCGGCCTGCATTCACCGATCCTGAAACCCAAAACTACACAATGGCAGATTAACCGACAAGCATCCCAATTGCTTGTGTTAAGACATTTCTTGCAGCAAATCGGAGCGGACCAGGGTGCACCAATGAGGGCAGTGACGGTTTCGTAAATTCGCGTTGTTCAAACCAGTTTTCGATGCCATCGTCGGTGACCTCGCGAAACACGATTCGCTTGCGTTTGCTTACTCACGAGCTGAGCGCCTATTGGATATTCAAATGCGTATTCTAGGAATTTCGGGGAGCCTTCGGCAAGTCTCACACAATAGTGCGGCGCTCGAAGCAGTGGCAACTCTTGCCCCGGCTGACGTGGAAATCGTCCTTTATCAGAGCCTTGGCGACTTGCCACTTTATAATTTTGATCTTGATACACAATCACCACCGGCAGCCGTGGGCGAGTTGCGGCGACTCGTCGGTTTGAGTGATGGATTGCTGATTGCGTCACCCGAATATGCCCATGGAATTGCAGGGCCGATGAAAAATGCACTCGACTGGCTGGTGGGTAGCGCCGAATTTCCTGAAAAACCGGTCGCGCTTATGAACACTTCACCCCGTGCCACCCATGCTCAAGAGCAGATACGGGAAGTGCTGAAAACGATGTCGGCGTCAATTATCGAAGAGGCTTCCTTTTCTCTTCCCTTGCTGGGTACAGCGCTTGACGCTTCGGCCATTGCACGTAGTCCGGAGCTATCGGACCGCATCTGTGAAGCGCTGCTGCACCTAAAGAATAGCCTTGGCGAACACACAGGGAGTCGGGAACAGGGACCTCACATCCTCTAACCCGTGTTCTAAATCTCAGCAGATTTTAGAGCTTATAGGCTCTTTTTGCCAATCCATAAGCAAGCTCATGCGCAAGCTCATGGGCTTCGTCTTCGTCTAGTCGATGAGATGCGACACGTTCCGCCAGAAACGCACAATCGACTCGTCGCGCCATGTCATGTCGCGCCGGAATCGACGGAAAAGCGCGGGTGTCATCATTAAAGCCGACTGTGTTGTAGAACCCGGCAGTTTCTGTCACCAGGTCGCGGTAGCGTCGCATGCCATCGGGGCTGTCGTAAAACCACCAGGCGGGACCGAGAAACAGGCACGGATAATGACCGGCGAGGGGAGCGAGTTCCCGGGCATAGGCTGTCTCATCGAGCGTAAAGAGGATGATGCGCAGATCGCGTTCATTTCCGAATTTCGACAGAAGCGGCCTCAGAGCATCGACATAGTTTGTCTGCGTGGGGATGTCAGCGCCTTTGTCCCTGCCAAACTGCTCGAATAGCAATTGGTTGTGATTGCGGTATGAGCCCGGATGGATCTGCATCACAAGTCCGTCCTCCAGGCTCATTCCAGCCATTTCGGTCAGCATTTGCGCGCGAAAAAGTTCTGCCTCCTGAGAAGTAAAGTCTCCCTGGACGATATTTGCGAACAATTTTCTCTTTTCACTATCCGGCAAATCGGCAGTTGCCGCGCTGGGATGTCCGTGATCGGTTGATGTTGCCCCCATTTCCGCGAAGAAAGCACGGCGTATCCTGTGGGCCGTCAGATACCCTTCCCAGGAACGACAATCTTCTCCCGTGATCTGGGAAAAGCTATCAAGGTTCGCTAAAAAGTCCGGCAGATCGGGGTCAGTCACAGCGTCCGGTCGGTAGGCGGTGACAACGCGACCGGACCAGCCGCTTTCGCGGATGGTTTTGTGATGGTCAAGTGCATCCAGCGGTCCTTCAGTTGTGGCAATGACTTCAATGTTGAAGCGCTCGAAAAGGGCTCTCGGGCGGAACGCCTCGCGACTTAAATGATCGCTGATCACATCGTAAAATGTGTCCGCATTGTCAGTCGACAGCCGCTCCTCCAGTCCAAACAACGTCGAGAAAGCATGGTCAAGCCACATGCGGGTGGGGGTGCCGCGAAACAGATGAAAGTTCTCCGCAAACACTTTCCAGATCTTTCGCCCGTCAGTTTCGACCGGAGTCCCGTCCGTTGCCGGTATGCCGAGCGTTTCAAGCGGAACACCCTGACTGTAGAGCATCCGGAATACATAATGGTCGGGCACGACAAACAATTGCGCCGGATCAGGAAACAACTCATTCAAGGCATACCAGGCCGGATCAGTATGGCCGTGCGGGCTGATAATCGGCAGGTTTTTTACGGAGCTGTAGAGCCGCCGGGCCACATCTTTGGTCGTTGTCTCAGATGGAAAAAGCCTGTCTTCATGCAGCATTGGCCTACCTTGTCCGGTTTCATACAGATGACGGGATCTATGAGCATTTTCAGAAGCGGGTCAAGCCACTTGGCTGCTTGAGCAGTTGTGTAACGTTCGTCCTTCGCTAAAAGGAATGTCAGTGGAGTCTGCTCATCAATTCAGGTAGGGCTGCAAGTGTCTCAAGCTGACGGAACCGGGCATTATCTTCCGGCGCTTCAGCATGTTCAATCGTCCAGCTCAGATCATGGGGAATGAAAACGCCCCAGCCGCCGGCTTCAAGTGCCGGTATAATGTCGGAGCGCAGGGAATTACCCACCATCACAGTTTTCTCAGCACCTTCGGTATGTGCGTCGAATATGCGCCGATAGGTGGCTGGGTCTTTTTCACTGACGATCTCGATGGCGCTGAAAAGGTCGACGAGGCCGGACAAGGCGATTTTGCGCTCCTGATCAAACAGGTCTCCCTTGGTGATCAGGATCAGACGATAGGTTTTGGCCAGATCAGGCAAGATTTGCTCGACATCAGGCAGAAGGTGAACCGGATGTTCAAGCATGGCGCGACCGGTCGCCAGGATGGTTTCTATCACGGATGCCGGGATACGTTTTTCAGTGACCTCAATGGCCGTTTCGACCATCGACAGCATGAAACCCTTTATACCGTAACCATATAGTTTCAGATTGCGCCGCTCAGCAGCGAGCAGACGCTCCAGGAGGTGGTCTTTGTCAGCATAGTCCACCAGCAGGTCAGCGAACTTTGCTTCAGTCAATTTGAAAAAATGCTCATTTTCCCAAAGCGTGTCATCTGCATCAAAGGCAATGGTTGTGATCATTTCGCCGCACCATGTATTCGTGAATTGGTTGGAAAGATAAAGTCGGGAGCCGTCTCTGCGCAAATTGACGTCTGAACAGTCGGTCTTACTGCCAGCAAGTTGGTCCGAAATGGAAGGCTGATTTTTTCAGGGATAACCCATCTGTGCAAAACGCCTGGAGCGAGCCGCCACACTTCAACATTGTTTTGATCGAAACGCAGGTTGCAGGTAGCTTGAATATACATTTTTAGTAGATTGAAATTGATTCCCGCGCAGGAAAAATCCGGATGGCTCTCGAACTGACAAGTGCAATGCGCGGTGTGATCGAGTTTTTCGAACAGTTGGGGCCGCGCTGGGGGCTTCAGTCCCAATCTTGCGCCGTGCATGCTTTGCTTTTTTTGACCGGCAGGAAAATGAAAGCGCTCGAAGTGGCTACAATGCTCCAAATTGATGAGACTTCGGCTCAGGCAGCACTTGAAGATCTTGCCAACTGGGACGTCGTAAAGACCTCCGTCGATGGTCTCGTGTGGACGGATGGTGAACCGTGGGACCTGCTGTTTGCAGGTATGGAAGAACGACGGCGTCGGGAAATCGGACCGGCGATAGCGGCAATCGGCGATGCAGCAAAGGCGGCTGGTACTGATGGTACGCCGCGACCCACTATAGCTCGGATCAACAGCCTCTATGAGTTGTTACAGGATTTATCGTCTGTGGGAGATCAAATGAACTACGTTCCATCCGGTGCGTTTAAAACTGCGGTCAGGCTGAGCGGTCGTGTCTCCAAATTTCTAGGTCGAAGAAAAGATTAGCGGGGGTTCTACCAAATGCATGCGATTGCGGATGAAAACCAGAACAAAATGTCTGATCCATTCAGAATAAACGGACTGGTGTTTGATGGAAAATGCGATCCAGCGGTTGGCACCATACGCTGGGACAAAGGCAGGTCGTTCTGGAATGGTAGCATGCTGGTGGCCGCTCTGGTTCTAGGTCCACTTTACTTCTCATGGTCCGCTTTGGGTGCTTTTTTCGTATTGTGTTTCTTCACGCTCTGTTGTGGCCATTCCGTCGGTTTTCATCGTCGTCTTATTCATCGCAGTTACCGGTGTCCAAAATGGCTTGAACGGATTCTGATTTATCTTGGAAACGCGGTGGGGATGGGGGGACCTTATTGGACGATCCGAACGCATGACATGCGTGATTGGGCACAGCGCAGTCCGGATTGCCACCCTTTTTTCGTTCATAAAGCTTCATGGTTGCGCGATGCATGGTGGTATTTACATTGTCGTATCGAACTTGAAAATCCTCCAAGATTTGATCCCGGTCCTGAATTTGGAAATGATCGCTTTTACCGGTTCTTGAACAAGACTTCTTATCTTCAGCAGCTACCTATTGCCATTGTGCTCTATGCGTTTGGAGGCATCCCTTGGGTCGTGTGGGGAGTATGTGTACGCGTAGCAGCCTGCACGACCATGCACTGGTACATTTCACGGCTGGCACACACTCGCGGGCCGCGTTCATGGATGGTCGAGGGTGTTGGCTTGATGGGGTATGATGTACCGTTCTGGGCTATCCCAACAATGGGTGAAAGCTGGCACAACAACCATCATGCCTTTCCTGCATCTGCCAGACACGGCCTTTTCCCCGGGCAAACAGATATCGGGTTTAGATTTATTCAGCTTCTGGAGATGTTGGGATTGGCCTGGGATATTCAGACCCCTCAGAACCTACCCGCCCGAAAGGGATTGAGATCTCTGGTTGCGACACAGCAGAACATCACCACGGAAACTGCTGCAACTGAAAACCTCAGCTAGTCGCCACATACAAGAGAATCAGTGGTGATACCGCAAGTAAAGTTGACTGGATGATCAATGCGCCGAATGCAAAGACATCTTTGATCAAGGGAGCCGAGGGAGACATGCTCTTAACCTGTTTTCGCATGTCACCTACGGATGTCGCAAGCAAGTGTTCTGTGATTGGCGCTCCGAATAAACTGTTGGATCTGCGTCCCAACCTGAAAGCCCGCCATATCAATTTGGGTATCAGTACCACTCCCACCGAAACGAGTGGTAAGCAAAACAGGTTGGCAAAAATATTTGGATACCGTCCGGCAGCGAACTCCCATGTCGCTACTTGCATTTCTCCCCGCATTGTACAGGGATATCCTGTCACGATGTGATGCAGATCGTGATGCGCCAAAGCTTCTTGTCGCCATTTAAAATTGTAGCAATAGATATTTAAGCCGAGAAACCGAAAAGACCACCATTTTGGAGCGGGCGTCCTTTGCGGCTGAGTAGAAATTGTCATGTTGAGCTGATCGGCCGCTTCGGAAACGGTTAAAGATTCAAACTGTGTCATCGTGTTGGTAAATCATCGGCTCAAAATTGAAATGGTTCACAGCAAATAGTAATTGAAATTATCTAACGTCAAGATAAACGACCACCGAAATATTGACTAAAGTTGTGAAGTAAATAGACAGACTTGCCATGAAGTGTGGCCGTGTCGACGCATATTGAGAACGGGCACGACAAACTGAAGGGCATGGCGATTGCGGATACACCACGCCCTCCCGGACAATTCGTTTGGAGTTGGACAAGTCTACTAGTGCATTCGTTACTTCAGCTTGGCGATTGCAAGTCCGACAGAAAATTTACGGCACCAGATTTGAACTTCGTTATATTTTGAAACGTCGATTGACGCTGGTACGAGGTATTCCTGGGCACCATTGTTTGATTTCAATGGTTTGAAATCTGTATCGGCAGCAAACTTGCCGTTATTGCCAAAAGCGATGCGAGGATCAGGCGCACCATCAAACTTAAATGAGTTAGCCAGAACAATAACATAACCGTTGCCGCGCTTTTCTACCGATACTTTACCCGATGCAACGTGATTGTTGATCCCTTTGAAAGTCCCGCTGGCTGCAAAGGCGGGAAGTGACGTCATGGATACCGCCACAGCAATGGCGATGGTTGCAATCAGGCCGGCGTACTTTGTCAAACGCATAATCGATGTTTCTCCAAGTAACTGTGTCTAAGGTCCCGGGGGAATGGGTGAACAAATCTTCCTTGTTTGGTTTCACACGCGCAACTCATGTTTGTTCACGATCAGGCGAGAACCCCGTGCGTGTGCAAAAAGCTGGACTGCATATTCAGATTGCGATTTTGGAAGAATGGGTGTGAAATTTGAAAGACATCAATTCATGAATCGTCAGGCGCCTTATGTTGAGGGCGCAAATCCATAAGGCAGGGTCAATGACATCATTAGCGGATCTGGGCTTTGACCCGCTCTCAACGGCGTTTTCCACTGATCCTTATCCCGTCTATCGTGCGTTGCGGGAACAGGAAGAGATCTTATATTTTGAAGAACAGGATATGTGGCTGCTCTCGCGCTATGACGATGTCAGTGCGGTTGCAACGGATCCGACGATGGTGCGTTCGCTGGTCGGCATCAGCCCGGCCGAAGAGCTTGCAAAGCGGCAACGGCTCAACAACTGGCACGATATGCCCTATCACGAACGGTTTGTTCAGTTCAGCCTCCTGGATAGCGATGGGGAGGTGCATAGGCGTCTCAGAAAGCAGGTGTTTGGTGCTTTTACCGGCAGGTCGGTTGAGACGCTTGAACCGATGGTTCAGACGTTTGTCGATGGATTGATCGATGAGTTGGCCGACAGGTCGGAATTCGACTTTATCGAAGATTTTGCTGCCCATATACCCGGCTATGTTATCGGCAAATTCCTTGGTGCACCGACGGAAGATTGCCGGCAACTACGTCGCTGGTCGGAGCAGGTTGTCCGGTTTTTTGATGTTGACAGAAACGACGAAAAGAAAGTGATTGCTGAGACAGCGACCAGGGAGTTTTACCAATATCTGGTTGATCTCAAGGTCGAACGGGAAAAGAGGCCCAAAGACGATCTGATCTCAACCATGCTCGAGCAACAGCGGGCGGGGCAATATTCCGATGATGAATTTATTTCCACCTGCATGCTGATTTTGATGGCAGGGCATGGCTCGACGATTGATGTCCTGGGAAGCGGCATGCATACGCTGCTCAAAAATCCTGACGCGATGAAACGCCTCCGAAACCAACCGGAAATGCTGCCAGATGCCATTCAGGAAATGTTCCGCTTTGAATCACCACTGCCGTTTTTTCATCGCCATGCCACACAGGACACCGACGTCGGAGGGAACCGTTATCCGGCTGGCACAACGTTTGGATTGCTTTATGGCGCCGCCAATCGCGATCCCTCACACTTTGATGACCCGGATACATTCCGTATCGATCGTCAACCAAACCGTCATCTGGCTTTCGGCCGGGGTCCGCATCTCTGTCTTGGCAATCATCTGGCCCGACTGAATATGAAGATCATTTTCTCGACTCTGCTGCGCAGATTCAACGAGATTGAGTTGGCTGAAGATGCCGTTGTCTATAAACGGGGGTTGTCGGTTCGTGGACCGAAACGTTTGTCTGTTGGCTGGCGGGCGGCGTAGGTACGGGAGAAAAGTTATGAAAAATTTGGGGAAAGTAAGAAAATGACGATCACAATAAATCAGACCCCCGCGTTGAACGCACCTGAAGCGGACCTGGCTCGCTGGCGCACTGTTCCGGTCGCCGTTGCGGTCGACCTGTCTTCAGATATTCGTCAGATTGATGCTGCGATCCGGCCTGTGCGACCTGCCGGCACTCAGCCGCTTCTGTTTGGCCGTGCTGTCACGGCCCGGTGCGAGCCGCCTGACTTCGGGGCGGTTCTCAATGCTCTGGATCTGATCGAGCCGGGTGATGTGCTGGTAATTGCGGCGCATGGATTTGCAGGCAATGCAATGATTGGTGACGTGCTTTGCGGTCATCTGCGGTCCAAGGGATGCGTTGGTGTGATTTGCGACGGTCCAATCCGGGATGTGGCGACAATGGCTGGATGGTCCGATTTTCCGGTCTATTGCCGATCTATCAATCCCAAAGGTCCCGAAGGCGCCAAACTGGGTGCTGTCAACGAACCGGTATCGTTTGGCAAGTGTCAGATACTCCCTGGCGACCTGATTATCGGCGATGATGATGGATTGGTTGCTTTGTCTGCCGCAGACCTCAAGAAATGGATTAAACCGGCAGAAGCGAAGCTGGCATTGGAAGAAAAATGGAAAGCAGGCTTGGCCAGCGGTGAGACCGCCAAAACAATTTTTGCATTATGACGATTTGAAGTGCCACCCAAGATATTTTGGGGTTCTGGAATAAAAAAAGACATGTTTTGCTGACTTATCGATGGGCTCGATAGTCCGGCGCGGAAAGGGATGCCCTTGATAACTGTTGAAGATTTGGCGTTTACCTATCCAGGCGTTTCCAAGCCAACATTAGGCGGGCTGAACTTTCAGATTGAAAAGGGGGAAATTTTCGGATTTCTCGGACCGTCGGGCGCTGGAAAATCCACCACACAAAATATCCTCATTCGCTTGCTGGCCGGTTATCAGGGTACTGTCAGGATCATGGGGAAAGAGCTGATCTCCTGGGGACCGGAATATTTTGAAAATATAGGTGTTTCCTTTGAATTGCCGAACCATTACCTGAAGCTTACAGCTTTGGAAAACCTGAGCTATTTCCGTTCGCTTTATAGCGGCAAAACCCACAATCCCGAGGATGTTCTTGAATGGGTTGGTCTCAGCGATCATGGTCATGAGCGCGTTGCCCGATTTTCCAAGGGCATGAAGATCCGGCTCAATGTTGCCAGGAGTCTGATTCACAAACCCAAATTGTTGTTTTTGGATGAACCGACCAGCGGCCTTGATCCGGTTAATGCCGATAAGATCCGCCGTCTGGTGCTTGAATTGCGCTCACAAGGAACGACGGTTTTCGTGACGACCCACAACATGCAGCTTGCAGATGATTTGTGTGATCGTGTTGCCTTCATCAATCGCGGTGAGATCGCCACGATCGATGCACCCGCCAGCTTGAAACAGCAGCACGGAAGGCGTGTTCTGCGCGTTGACTATCGTGATGGTGCGGACAAGCGTCAGATGAGGGAGTTTTCTCTCGACGGACTGGGCGATAATGCGGCGTTTCAGGAACTGATCAAAGCGCCGCATCGGATTGAGACCATGCATTCCGAAGAAGCGACGTTGGACAAGATATTCATCGAAGTCACCGGAAACGAGTTGATGGCATGAGCCGCCTTCGCGCCGGTATCCGGACTGACTTTCAGGTGCAGGTCCGCAACAATCTCTATGCGATCGGGATTATCGTATCAGTGATCCTGGCTATTGCCATGGCCTTTCTTGCACGGCCGGACCAATTGCCGATCGTGGCGGCGGCGGCTCTTATTCTGATCGCCGGCGGGTCCACGCTTCTCTATGTCGGGGCGATGATCGTGTTCGAAAAAGATGAGGGTACGTTGCGGGCATTGACCGTATCGCCCGTTCGTTCCTGGGAATATCTGGGTGCCAAGGTTATAACGCTGACGATTATCGCTGCCATTGAAACCGCGATTATCGTCGGTGGCGCTACGGTCATCTTGAGTGCCGATGCAACAATACCAATTCCCAACGTATTGCTGCTGTTACTGGCAACAGTGGCGATGAGCGTGCTCTATACGCTGATCGGGATCATCATGGTTGTGCGCTTCAGGTCGATCACCGATTATCTTGTACCGTTGAGCTTTCTTGCGACCATCCTGCAACTGCCGTTCTTCTATTTCATGGGCGTGTTTGCCCACCCCTCGTTGCTGGCTATTCCGACCAGTGCCCCGGCAATGATCCTGATGAGTGCCTATCGGCCGCTGCTGCCGTGGGAATGGATTTATGGGCTGGGATATACAGCGGTGTTGCTGGTGGGCCTTTCAGTTTGGGCCAATGCCGCCTTCAACAAGCATATCATTGGTGGAGCAGAGTAAGGGCATGTCCCACAATGCACCTCATCGCGCGTCTGCAATGGCATTGCTTGGCCGGTTCATCCTCAACGATTACAAACTGATCCGCCGGGACAGGTTTCTTGTGATGATGGCGGCAATGGGACTGCTCATTGCGGTATTGATGCGCTATTTGCTGCCCTGGGCCAACGTCTATCTGGCAGATGTGCAGCTGCTTCCCGGTGACGCAACGGATAATCACCTCTCCCACTATTATCCCATGCTTGTGAGTTACATCGGCCTGCTGCAGAGTGGTCTGCTGGCAGGTGCCATCTTTGGCTTCGTGTTTCTGGATGAGAAAGATGGCCACACATTGGAGGCGATCCGCGTGACGCCTGTGCCTTTCAGCAGTTTCATGGCAGCACGTCTGATCGTGCCAACCGTGATTTCCTGGGTGCTTTCTATCATCATGATCGTGATCATGGGGGAGGCGTTGATCTCATTCTGGCAGCTTCTGATTATCGCTGCGAGCGCCTCGCTATTTGCACCGACTGTCGTCCTCTTTTATGCGATTGCAGCGGACAACAAGGTGCAGGGGTTTGCAATGGCAAAATTTGTTGCCATCGCCGGTTGGATCGTGATTGGAGCCTGGTTCCTTCCTGAACCCTATCAGTGGCTGTGCGCGCTGTTTCCACCCTTTCTGGCTCACAAGGCTTACTGGATGGCAGAAGCGGGTATGAACGGGTGGTGGAAAATACTCGTGGCGAGTTTTCTCTATCAGAGTGCGGTGATCCTGCTAATGCACAGATACTTCCTGAGTGGCTTGCAGAAATAAGCAGCGGGAAGCTGGAAAGGTACGTGGCGCTCGCCTATTGTGCAGGCAAAAGGTCTGCTCACAGAACAGGTTGAGGTTAAACCCATGCGACAGAAATTCGGCGAAACGCGCTCATCGATAAAAGATAAACACGCATTGATGTCAGCGGACAGTTTTGAACAGACAACGTTGCCCAACTGGAAAGAGACAGCGATTGTTGTGGTCATTTCTCCGCATGTGGGCGCTGCTTTCAGCCAGTATTTTGCAACATTGACGCCTGCGAGTGTAGGCGGCGCACCTTATGTTGAAGGGATTGAACGTTTCTTTTTTGTGCTCGACGGCGCGGTGAGCCTCTCCGTAGCAGAACAGGAACACACGCTTGAAGCTGAAGGTTATGCATATCTGCCTGCAGGAACGTCCCATCAGATCACGACTAGGAGTGACAGTGCGCGGATCGTTGTGCTTGAGCGGCGCTATGGCGGGCTACCTCATCAGGGTGAAGTGCCGCCGATGGTCGTCGGCAGCACTTTGGAGATTACAAGCGGACCCCTTAAAGGTGATGAGAGCCTGCAGTTGAAAAAACTGATGCCGGAAGACGAACGATACGACTTCGAGGTGAATACCATGGACTTTGAGCCTGGTGCGTCGCTGTCCTATGTCGAGACTCACTTCATGGAACACGGCCTGTTGATGCTGAACGGTGGCGGGGTGTATCGGCTTGACGACAGCTGGTATTCTGTTCAGGAGGGAGACATCATCTGGATGGGACCGTTTTGTGCGCAGTGGTTTGGAGCGATCGGCAAGTCAAATGCACGCTATCTGATTTACAAAAACTGGAACCGCGATCCGCTGGATCCAACATCGATGCTGTGAGCGTCGCGACGACAATGAAGCGCAAGCTTGTGAGATCACCCGGTTCAGGACGGACGATATGCAAAAGATCCCGATAAGCCCTATGGACACGGAGCGGTTTGCACCGTTTGGGGATTTGATTGACTTCGAGCGTTCACCGGATTTTGCCATCAACAACGGCATGTGCGACCGCTATCATGGGCTGGCGCGTTCAGAAGTGAGCGGTGAAGAGGGACACACCATCATCAGTCTGGGCCGCGCCCGCCCGTATCAAATCCCGCTGAAACTTGAGATGATGGAACGGCATCCCCTGGGAAGCCAGGCATTTATCCCTTTGGCACCGATTTCGTTTCTTGTTGTTGTGGCGCCCGATACAGATGGTCGGCCCGGAAAGCCGCTGGCGTTTTTGACCAGACCGGGGCAGGGGATCAATTACCACCGCAATGTGTGGCATGCGGTTTTGTCACCTCTGAAGCAACAAGCCGACTTTGTGATCGTTGACCGTGGAGGAAATGGGGAAAATCTGCAAGAGTACTTCTTCTCTGAACCATATGAAGTTGTATCCGGCTAACAGTTGATGCTCGCTCCTTATTTCCAGGTTTTTCTCAGCACGCGCATCCAGTTCCGATAGCAGATTTTTTCGATCAGGGTTTCGGTATAGCCGTGCTCTATCATCGCGGAGCGCAGGGCCGGGAGGCCGCTTGCGTCTGAAATGACATCCGGCACAGTCGCGCCATCGAAATCAGAGCCCAGGCCGACCCGGTCTTCTCCCAGGTGCTCGACAAGATAGTCCAGTTGTTCAAGGACACGCGCCATCGGGATATCCGGGTTCATCCGGCCATCATCCCGGAGAAAAGCGGCAGCAAAATTCAGTCCAACCATGCCATCGCTCTCGGCAATCGCTCCAAGCTGTTTGTCCGTCAGGTTTCGAGCATGAGGACAAAGAGCGTGAGCATTTGAATGCGTCGCCACAAGTGGCGCATCGCTGAGGCGGGCGACGTCCCAGAACCCTGCTTCGTTGAGGTGAGAAAGGTCGACAAGAATCCCAAGCTCATTGCATTTTTTGATCAGACGCTTGCCGTCTTCGGTCAGACCACCACCGATGTCGGGGCCGGAGGGGAATCGAAACGGAACGCCCTCCGCATAGATCGTGTTTCTGCTCCAAACCGGTCCGAGGGACCGTAGTCCTGCGCGCCAAAGGACATCAAGAACGTGAAAATCCCGATCAATCGCTTCAGCACCCTCCATATGAAGGATGGCAGCCAGCTTTTCGCCATGCTCCATACAGTGTTCGATGCCATCTACATAGGTACAAATCTGAACGGCACCATGCGTTTCCAGCCGATTTAATATCGCGATCTGAGCCATGGCAACCTGAAGGGCATCTGCTTGAGGGATCATTGCGGGTAGGGGAAGGTCATAGGGCGGAGTTTCCATCTGATCAATGATGTTGCCCAGATCTTCAATCGGCGGGATCCAGACCGCGAAGAAACCACCTGCCAGCCCGCCTGCCTTCGCTTTCGGCAGGTTGATATGGCCTTCCTGCCCAGTGATGAAACCTGGTACCTGGGACAGGCCCCCGTTTTCGTAAAGGCGGGTCAATACATCATTGTGGCCGTCGAAAATTGGCGGGTTTTTCATTTGTGGACTTCCTTGACGCATCTAACGGGTTGCATGGCGAAGGACAGTATTTTAGGCATCTAAGCGTTTTCGCTTAAACATGCGGAGTCCACGCTTAACGGCCCATACTACTCTAGCAATGTGCGGATGTGCTCGTGTAGAATAGTGCCGTGCATATGTGTTGGCCTCTTTTTCCTGCTCAGGAACCTGTCCACCCTCAGTGTGCTTATTACGATGATGTCCTACCTCGTGGTAAAGTGTCCCTTCAAATCCGATCCTGGCGAGCCATTGGATAGGATTCTGGGGGTGAAAAAAGGTGTTCCAAATCAGCGTGATAGTGCCAAAATGAGGCAGGTATTGGCCCAGGTAATCAAATGAGGATTGGTCTTCGACGATATACAGGAATGGAATTCCTTCGAGATCTTCCTCAGGAAGGTTTTTCAGCCATATTTGAACGTGTTTGCTTGCGTCGTAACGTGGATCAATTGTTTTTTCCTCGAAGATCACGATGCCGTTGAAGAATGATTGCCGGTAGTTAGTTTTGCTAAATCTGAGAATGGTCCGAAATGCGCTTTGAATGGATGGATGGCAAGGTTTGCTCAGAGCGAGTGTGATTAAAGCGCGGGACTCAGTTTCATTTAAATCGTGGAGGATTGTGGCCAAACCACAGATGGCGGGTATCGCAATTGGGTGAGCCACATTTTCGAAATCTATGCGCTCAAGTTCTTTGAGTAACGGTTTTACGGCTTCGTCGCCAGCATTGTAGAGAACTTGACATGCCTTACCCGTCAAAGCGCGATCACTGCTTACCAAGGATTGCTTTAGCTGGTTGATCGCTTTTTCGATATCACAGTTTGTCAGCGCAGAGGTTGCCATCTAATACCTGATTTGCTGTAAAAGGTTGTCGAGGCTCAAAATTTATACATTCCGTGCATGAATATTATGTGCCACCCTAGCGGGAATTCGTTAATCCCTGCCTTACGTTGATGCATATATCGCCGTGCAGTAACGAGGTGGAAACACAGATCGAAAATGACGGAGGCATCAAAAGGGTGCCTGGAGATTCCCAATATTTGCTCGAGACAGATGTGTGGTTACGCCGTGATATGACAGAACTGTGAACCACGTCACTGCTGTCGCATCAATGAACGAACCGTTGGCGCATTTACACCGTACTCGAACCAGAGAAGCAAAAATTGTCGGATCTATCTGGAGTACTGGAAATGTCACTGGCGGTTAAGGGTTTACTTGGGTTGGCTGTTTTTTTGGTCGGCCTCGGCGCTTATACTGTGCTTGCAACATGGCGTATCGAGAGTAACTATCCGCCGCTTGGCAAATTCGTCGAGGTCTCCAGCGGTCGGCTGCATTATCTCGACGCGGGTGAGGGCGTACCAATTGTCTTGCTTCACGGAGCCAGCGCATCTCTAAGGGATTTCCAAGCCAGTATTCTGCCTGAGTTGGCGAAAAAGCATCGTGTGATAGCGTTTGATCGGCCAGGCTACGGGTACAGCGAGCGGATCGCAGATGGCTGGCTTAGTCCGGCAAAACAAGCGGCAATTATTCGGGAAGCGCTGGAAAAAATCGGTGCAGATAGACCGATCATTGTCGGGCATTCCTGGGCCGGATCGGTCGCGCTTGCCTATGCGCTCGACTATCCCGACGAGATATCTGGCGCAGTTCTGCTTGCTGGCGCTGTCAATTCCTGGGAAACGGGTGTGAGCTGGTCTAATTCTGCAGCGGGCATTGCCGTTGTCGGCCCTGTTTTCAGCTCGACGATCGTGTTTCCGGCAGGGCAAGCGCTTTTGGAATCGGCAGTTTCAAACGTATTTTCTCCCGAACAACCACCGGCAGGCTATCTGGAGAGGACCGGTGCAATTCTGGCTATCCGACCAGGCGCATTTCGTTCAAGCGCAGAAGATGTTCGCAACCTCAGTGCCTTTCTTGAATTACAGGAACGCCGTTACGATAAGATTGAGGTACCGCTTTTACTGGTGACCGGAGAAAAGGACACGATCGTGCCGGCATGGAATCATGCCGATCGATTGGCCAAACGATTGCCGGACGCAAAGCTTGTGGAACTTGAGGGTGCGGGTCACGCGCTGCATCACAGTCGTCGCGATATGGTGATACACTTGATTGATGAGTTTATTCAGGAATTGCCAACTTGGCCGAGTGCGCAGCGCTCTGCAAAATTAGGTTGATAGGACGAATTCGCGTTCACGCTGACTGCCGCAATCGCAACTTTCCCTGAATCAACCGACCGCGATGCATCAGCTCGTTATCACCTTCGTTTTCCAACAAGGCTTGAGCCGCTAAAATACCGATTGCTTTTGGATCCTGCGCGACAGTTGTCAGTGTCGGGTTGGTGTACCGGCTGAAATGCTGGTCATCATGTCCGGCAAGGCGAATATCTGCATCATCACCTGTGCCGACCCGCAATCCAAGACGGTGGGCTGCCGTCATGAGGCCAAAGGCGATCCGGTCATTGAGGCACAGGATTGTCGAAACATTTCTGATCCTCTCCGGTGGCAAATTCATAAATTGTTCAAATCCGAATCTCTCGTAGTCATCCCAAACAGACTCCGGATCCGGATTTAGGATGGTCGGCGTGTGACCAAGAGCTTCCATCCGGCTGATGTACGCCTGCTGACGTTCGACCACATTGATGTTGACCGCCGGCATGGTGAAAAGGGCTGGAGGTTGGCCGGTTTCACACAAATAATCGACCAACTGACCGATACTCTGCTGATTGTCAGTGCCGATATAGGCGGCATCCGCATGCAGCCGAGAATCCATGAAAACGATTGGTGTATCTCTCTGCGCTGATTCCACCATCTGCAGGTCAGTCGTGAAACCCAGCGGTGCCATGGCGATGCCCTGCACGTTGTTGGCCAACAGACGTGTCAGTGCACGGCCTTCCATCGAAGCATCATTATGGGAGCATTGCAGAACCGTCAGATAACCCCGATCTTCAGCATAGAGCTCGATCGTGCTGACCAATTCGCTGTAAAACGGATCGGTAATTGAAGGGACAATGATCCCGATGGAGCGGGCCTTGCGGCGGGTGAGGCTGGCTGCATGAAAATTGCGCTGATAGTCGAACTGTTCCAGCCCGGCTTCGATGATGTCCCGAGTTCCTTTTCTCACTGAAGAGGGGTCATTGAAGTAACGGGAAACAGTCTGGCGTGACAGATCGACCGCTTCTGCGAATTCCTCCATTGTCGCGATTCTTTTTTGTTTCACCGTGGCTTGAACCTCCCTGTCGCGTCCCGGCGACGACCAATGCCACCTCATTATAGCGTGGTCCTGTAAAAAGATAATCGTTTGTGCTTGACATACGACACGCGTCAAAAATACCATTACACGTGTAAAAGTAAATCATGGGAGTTATTGATGAAGCGTCTGGACCGCAAACTTGAGGCAATTTTGGCAGGGCGCGGTAGCCCAGAAAACTTCATCATTGCAGATGCGAAAGATGGCGATATGGGGTTTGGGCTCCTGGCGCCCGGACCAAGCAGAATTCCCGGACACGAAGGTCAGTTCGGCACCCTAAAGGACTATCTGAAACAGACACGATCCATTATCGATCAGGACAAGATCGATATCTGTCTGTTGTCTGCCAGTAATCTTGAGCGGCTGGTGGCCGAGGGTGCATTTGCCGATACCGACGTAACAATGGCGGTGCGGACGAATGATAGCACCGATATTTGGAACAATCGAAACGCGGGCTACTTGCAGCAACCTTCCCGGCCACATAGAGCCGCAGATCTAGCCCGCGCGCGTGCGCTGGGATGTGAACTCGGCCTCTACTCCATGACATTCATGGGAAATGTCGAAGACGACCTCAGAACACTCGAGGCTTTCAAGGACTTTCGCGACGATGCGTTGGCAAATGACATGCCATACTTTCTCGAAGTCTTTAATCCCAACACCGGCAATACCAGAAGCATTCGTGAAACCGGCGCTTTCGTCAATGATTGTATCGCCCGCAGTGTGGCTCCACTCATGAGCGCAGAGCGACCTCGGTTTCTGAAGATAGCTTATGGCGGTCGCGAGTCTCTGAGGGAATTGGTCAACTACGATGATCAGATCGTGGTCGGTATACTCGGCGGATCTTCCGGCACCACCTGTGATACTCTAACACTTCTGAAAAGCAGCGCTGACTGCGGTGCATGGGTCGCATTGTTCGGTCGCAAGATCAATCTATCGGAATCCCCGTTGGACACAGTCCGTCTGATGCGGGCCGTGGTTGATGGCGAACTGCCACCGGTAGAGGGCGTTCATGAGTATCATAAAGCATTGGCTGAAAAGGGAATTTCACCGAATCGTTCGCTCGAGGATGATCTCAAGCTGACTGATCCTGTTCTGCTTGAGGAAGCATAATGGGACCACTGCTGCTTGGAATTGATGCCGGTACGACGGCTGTGAAGGTTCATGTCATAGATGCGACAGGATCTTCGCTGGTTCAGACGTCGCAGAGACTGGATTATATCCACACAGCAGATAACGGAATTGAGTTCGATCCAGAGGCTCTATGGCAACAAACACTGGTTGCCGTGAAGGACGCACTTGGACAGTTGGAAAATCCTCGTGATGTCACAGCCATCGCGAGTGTCGGGGTCGGTGAAAGCGGCGTTCTGGTAGATGAAGACGGCAACGCAATTTGCCACTCTCTCGCCTGGTACGATGAACGTCCGGTTGCCCAGATGCAGCAGCTTGTTGAGCGATATGGTGAGGACTATCTCGCCCGTCGCAGCGGAATGCGGGTGACCCCGATTGCCGGACTTTGCAAGCTTATGTGGATGCGCGACCATCACGCCGAAGCGCTGGCAGGGGCAAAACACTGGCTTGCTGTGAGTGATTACATTGCGTTTCGTCTTTGCGGTGTGGCGGCGACTGACTTCAGCCTGGCAGGAAGGACGCTGGTGCTCGACCTGGTGAAGGCATGCTGGGATACTGATATGCTCCGCGAACAGCACATCCCTGTTCATCTCATGCCGCCTCTGGTCGACAATGGTGTGCCGCTGGGCGTAATCCGCACGGAGATTTCCGACAGCCTTGGCTTGAGCGAAGACTGCACCATCGTCCTTGGTGGTCACGATCATGTCGTGGGAGCGCTGGCCTGCGGTGTGTTTGACAATGATGTCCTTATGGACTCGCTTGGAACAGCTGAAGCGTTGCTGTTGCCCACGAAAAAGATGATTGAAGACGATGTTCCGCCATCTTACGGCGTTGAGCAGGGCATGCTGCGCATTGCGGGGGAACCATTGTATTTCGTGTTGGGTGGTCTGAACGCGGGCAGTGCCAGTGTTGAATGGTTCCGAAAGGAGCTGGCCGATGAAGCGGACTATGATGAAATCTGCTCCGCTGCAAATGATGTGGTGCCTGGCGCCAACGGGGTTCTTTTTGTTCCTCACTTGCGCGGGTTATCACCCCCTCAATCCCAGGCAGGAAGCCATGGAGCATTTCTGAACATTGGCACCTGGACGGATCGCCCGCATTTGTTCCGAGCGGTACTTGAAGGGTTGGCTTTTGACGCGCGAAAGGTTGCTGAGTGCATGGCTGGCCTCGTCGGCCGCCAATCGTTGCCGAAACGTATTTTCATAACCGGCGGTTCATCCCAAAATGAGTTGCTGATGCGCCTTAAGGCGCATGTATTCGGGCGTACCCTGGATGTCCTGACCTTGCCTCAATCGGTCTCTCTGGGTGCGGCACTGCTGGCTGGAATCGGAGCCGGTGTCTTTTCTCATTGGCGCGAGGCGGTGGAACGGGTTGGGGCTTCGGTGTTTCCGGTACCCCCGGATGCAGAACAGATCGCGTTCTATCAGTCTCGATATGAATGTAACTACTTGCCTACCGTAAATTGTCTGCAGCCACTGGTGGATCTGCAGACATCAAATAAAAAAATATCCGCCAATTCGCGATAAACTGGAGGAAAATCATGTTGCGTAGAACTTTGTTGAAGACTGCAGTCGCAGGTGTAGTTGCGACAGGTATCGGTATGAGCGGACAGGCACTCGCCGCCGACAAGAAAACCATTGCATTGGTTCCCGGCCTTACGACCGATGCTTTTTATATCACCATGCATAAAGGAGCGATGAAGGCTGCCGAAGCTCTGGGAGTCGAACTGATCTACCAAGGCGCACCGGAGTGGAATGCCGCTCTGCAGGTGCCGGTTCTTGATGCAGTGATCGCCAGGAAACCAGATGCGATATTGATCGCTCCAAACGATCTCAATCAAATGATTGCGCCACTCAAGAACGCAGTCGATGCCGGCATCGCCGTCATCACCGTCGATACATTCATTGACGATGGCAAGTATCAGGACGGGGCAGGACCCGGTGATTTCCCGATTACGTATGTCGCATCGGACAATGTGTTGGGTGGACGAATGGCAGCCCGAGCCCTTGCCGCATCGATCGGTGGTAAAGGGAAGGTGTATGTTTCCAACACGAAGCCCAATATTTCCACGACAGATCAGCGTGAGGAAGGCTTCAAGCTGGAAATGGCTGAAAACTACCCGGATATCGAAATCCTGCAAACACAGTTCAATGACGACGATGCGATCAAGGCCGCTGCCCAGTTGCAGGCTGTTGTAGCGCGTACCAGTGATCTGGCAGGTGTGTTCGGTGCGAACCTGTTCTCTGCAATCGGTGCTGCCGATGGTGTCAAAGCCGTTGGCAAAAGTGGAGAAATCAAGGTCGTTGCGTTTGACGCTCCCACGCGGATTGTGGACGATCTGAAGTCCGGCCTGGTTGATCTTGCGATCGCTCAGCATCCGGCTGAAATCGGCTATTTCGGCGTTATGGCAGCCTACGCTCACATAACGGGACAGTCCGTACCGGTCGCGATCGGAACCGGCTTCACCGTCATGGACAAAGACAATGTCGATGATCCTGAAATTGCTCAGTATGTCTATTCGGACTGAGTGAAAGATCCGGAAGAACAGGTGTTGGCCCGCCATACGGGACTGTATTGGTGGGCCACACCAAATTTCCACTTCATAGGGCATGATCGGTTCAATTCAGTTTGTTTCTGATCGAGATCGTGTTGCAATTTGTTGAATGTGAAGCGGATTCTCGCCGGTCGGATGCTCGCATCGGCGTGGAATGCGCACGAATTCCTGGAAAAGATCCATGTCGACAGAGCTGATGCTCACTGAAGATGAACGTAAACAACGCCTGAAGCGCAATCTTGCGGCCACCTGGTCATGGTTTTTCCTCGTTGCGTTGCTGATTACGTTCGAAATTTGGGCGCGCACCAAATACGATGGCGCGTCATTCCTGCTCAATCCCTATAATGTCCGTTCAATAGCGCTGTTTGCGGCAATTCCGCTGTTGCTCGGTGCCGGCCAGACATTCGTCATTATTTCCGGTGGAATTGACTTGTCGGTGGGCTTTGTACTGGGCTTGGCGGCGGTCTTTATGGCACTCGTTATGGTTTGGGTCACGCCGACGACAGGCCCGCTGATCGGGATCATACTCGGTTGTATTGCCGCTCTTGCGGTGACATTGATCCCAGGTCTGATCAACGGTGCATTGATTTCTCGGCTGAACGTACCGCCCTTCATTGGTACATTGGGCATGTTTGGTGTGGCGCGCGGCGTTGCCTTTCTGTTTGCCGGTGGCTCGACCGTGCCGGTGAACAACGACTTTCTGTTTTTCATTGGCAATGGCAGCGTGTTCGGAATTCCCGTTCCGATCATCATTACAGTCGTTGTAGTCGGTGTTCTTCACTACATTCTCTCGCAAACGCGATTTGGCCAATATACCTACGCCATCGGTGGCAATCGCAATGCAGCCTCAAGGGCAGGCATTCCGGTTAAAAACCACACGTTGAAACTCTATCTAATTTCTGCCCTGTGCGCGGGAATTGCCGCGATCATCTACACGGCCCGCTTTTCTGCTGGAGCACCTCAGGCGGGTGAACCGCTGTTGCTGGATTCAATTGCTGCGGTTGTGATCGGTGGGGCCAGTCTGTTCGGAGGGTCCGGCACGATTATCGGCACCGTTATTGGCGCGCTGATTATTGCGGTCATTCAATACGGGCTGGTCTTTGTCGACGTCGAGCCTTTCTGGCAATTTGTCGCCGTAGGTGCCGTCATCATTGTCTCGGTGCTCGTCGATCAGACCCAAAGCAAGATTACGGGGGATGAACATAGCGATGGCTGATCCCATTCTCGAAGTTGAAGGAATAGAAAAGCGTTTTGGCGGAGTCTTGGCCCTTGATAACGTGTCATTGTCCGTCCATCCCGGAGAGGTCGTGGCGCTGGCCGGTGACAATGGAGCCGGGAAGTCGACACTGATCAAGATTATATCCGGCGTCCATTCCGCGACCGCCGGGACCATCCGTTTCAAAGGTGAAAAGGTTCGGTTTGAAAACTCGCAAAGAGTTCGTGATGCAGGGATCGAGACCATTTATCAGGATCTCGCGTTGGCCGACAATCTTGATGTGGGGGCCAATGTATTTCTAGGTCGTGAACCGCTGATGAAACGGTTTGGTGTCCTGCCGGCGATTGATCGCGCCCATATGCGACGGGAAGCCGACAAAGTTCTTGCAAATCTCAACATCGATATCGCCGCCCATAAAATGAGTAACCCCGTTCGCATGCTTTCCGGCGGTCAGCGACAGGCTGTTGCGATTGCGCGAGCGATCTACTGGAATGCGTCATTGTTGATCATGGATGAGCCGACAGCTGCTCTTGGCGTGCCAGAGCAGCGCAAGGTTGTCGAATTGATCAAGTCTCTGAAAGAATCAAACGTGGCCATCATCTTCATCTCACACAATCTGGCAGATATCTTTGCCGTGTCTGATCGGATTGCCGTATTGCGACGGGGTGAACTTGCGGGCGAGCGGCTGATATCTGAGACCAATGCAGATGAAGTTGTGAAACTGATGGTTGGTGGTTGATGGAGGATCCAGGTAAATCGGTGCAGAGTTTTGATGATCCGGATTTTCTGCATGCCCACATCCAGTCCATTCTCGACTTTTACGAAAATCGGGTTGTCGATCCCGCTGGGGGTTTTTTTCAGACGTTCCGGGATGACGGGACCGTTTACGATCCCGGGGATCGGCATCTGGTCAGTTCGACGCGTTTTATTTTCAATTATGCGACGGCGTATCGATTGGAAGGCAAAACGCATTATCAGGACTGGGCACGGCATGGTCTTGAATATCTCAAGACCCATCACCGGCAACCGGAAGGGCATTTTGCCTGGCAACTCAGAGACGGTGCTGTTAGCGATGGAAGGGCGATGGCCTATGGTCATGCCTTTGTCGTATTGGCAGCGGCAAGTTCAGTTCGCGCAGGGATAAGCGATGCGGCGACGCTGATCGGGGAGACCTGGGATTTTCTTGAAGAACAGTTCTGGGATAGTAAAGCTCAGGCTTATGCCGATGAGCGCGACTCCTCATTGAAAACTCTCGATGCGTACCGTGGCCAGAACGCCAACATGCATCTCTGCGAAGCATTTCTGGAGGCTTGGGAAGCGACGGGAGAGAGTCGTTACCTGGATCGCGCCGAAACTCTGGTACGAAAATTTGCGGGCCAGCTGGCAGATCTCAACCAGTGCCTCATCTGGGAACACTACGATCGGGATTGGCAACCGGATTTTGACTACAACCGGGACAAGCCCGACGATCGATTCAAGCCTTGGGGGTTTCAGCCAGGCCATCAGGTTGAATGGACAAAGTTGCTGATGCAACTTCACAAACATCGGCCATCACCCTGGCTGGTGGAGCGTGCTGCCCAGCTCTTTGATGGAGCGATGACAAAGGGGTGGGATCCGGAGTGGGGTGGTTTGGTTTACGGGTTTGCACCTGATGGGTCGTTTTGCAATGCCGACAAGTATTTCTGGGTGCAGGCTGAAGCCATCGCTGCAGCATGGCGTCTATACAAGGTGACGGGTGAACAACGCTATCTTGAGGACTATAAGCGGCTCTGGAGCTGGAGCTGGAAGTACCTCGTCGATCATCGATACGGAGCGTGGTACCGCATTCTCAATCCAGATGGCACAAAGATTGACGATCTGAAGTCTCCAACAGGCAAGACAGATTATCACACCCTTGGTGCCTGCTGGGATGTGCTCTCGCAGATGTAGACCCGCCGCCATGGCAGCCACATCTGTTTTTTTCTCCGCAATGATTGGTATCAAATTACCGGCTGGTATTGTATTCAGTTGCTTCTCTTATCGCGAACTGAAGGACCGGCATGGAACGCAAGCTGGCAGCAATCATGGCAATGGATGTGGTCGGCTATTCGCGCCTGATGGGAGTGGATGAGACTGGGACATTCAAGCATCTCAATGCATTGCTGAAAACGCGCATAAAACCTGAAATCAAGAAAAGCGGTGGCAGAATCGTCAAGCTCATGGGGGATGGGCTGCTGGCTGAATTTCGCAGCGTCGTAAAGGCGGTGGAATGCGCTTCTGCGATCCAGGTTTCTGTCGCAGAGGCCGAACAAAAACAATCTGAACACACGCGAATTGAGCTGCGAATAGGGATCAATGTCGGCGACATCCTTATCGAAGGAACCGATATTTATGGGGACGGTGTCAACATCGCCGCTCGTTTGGAGGGTCTATCCGACCCCGGCGGGATTTGTATATCCGGAAAAGTTCATGAAGAAATCAGAGATCGACTAAATATTCCTTTTGAGGACTTGGGCGAAAAAGATATCAAAAACATCGAACGCCCCATTCGGGTCTTCAGATGGTGTCCTGATGGCGTCTTTATAGAAAGATTGCCTCTGTCGCCGGTTGTTCCCACACCGTTGCCGGACAAGCCCTCCATTGCCGTACTGCCGTTTGACAACATGAGCAGTGATCCGGATCAGGACTTTTTTGCCGATGGTATCGCTGAGGATATCATCACTGAGCTATCCCGCATGCCGTGGTTTTTCGTCATCGCCCGAAACTCGAGTTTTGCCTACAAGGGACAGGCCGTCGATATCAAGAAAGTGTCTGCAGAATTGGGGGTGCGCTATGTTCTGGAAGGCAGTGTTCGCAAAGCCGGCGGACGGCTCCGCATTACCGCTCAGCTTATCGATGCGACAGACGGAAAACATGTATGGGCGGATCGTTACGATCGAGAAATAGTTGATATTTTCGACGTGCAGGATGAAGTCACCCGGTCGATCGTCGGCGCCATCGCACCTCAGTTCCTGACTACAGAAGCGAGGAAAGCTCGCCGCAAAGATCCCGCGAAGCTGAATGCCTGGGAATGTGTTGTACGCGGTAGGGCGTTACTGTGGAAGTTTGGCCGTGACGATGCCCTGGAGGCGAAGAAGCTGTTTGAGCGGGCAATAGAACTGGCCCCGAGCGGCGAATTCGGCACCAGCGACCTGGCCTTGTTCTATTTTCTGGAAGCGTATTATCGATGGAGCGACTCGCCACAGAAGTCGCTCGACACGATGGTGGTGGTGGCCGAAAGGGCTGTTGCCTCCGACGACAGTGACCCACTGGCATTGACGATACTCTCCTGGGCCAACACGGTGGCCAACCGTTGGAACGAGATCCTGCCTCCGGTTGAACGCGCCATCAAGTTATGTCCCAATTTCGCACCTGCCATTGGTATCCGAGGCTCGGAACTGGCCCTTCTGGGACGTCCGGAGGAGGGAATTGAAGCGATCAACGCTGCTATTCGTCTGAGCCCGCTTGATGGGTTCCTGCCGATCTGGATGATGGGGCTGTTCTGGGCCAATCACGTGCTGGAGAATTACGAGCAGGCGGTTGACGTGGCGGAGCGTGCCATTCGTATTGCGCCCAACAATCCTACATTTCGGCGCCAGCTGGCCTCAGCGCATGCGCATTTGGGACAGCTTGATCAAGCCAGGGCGGCCATGGCTGAATATCTGCGCCTCGAGCCGGGCCACACCATTGCTGATGGCAGTCGTGTGCCGACAAAGATACCTGAGCACCTTGCCCGATTTGTTGAAGGCTTGCGAAAAGCGGGTCTGCCGGAATGAGCTGTCACTTAAACAGCTGACTTGTTTCTTCGGGTTTGGCCTCAAAGAACCGTCCAACAGGGCTCAGAACCACAGCCAAAGCAATGAATGCCAGAAATATGTCGACACGCATCAATTGAAGCGCTTCGCTGTCTGATGCCATCCAGAGTTCCATACCCAGTGCGTGGCTTGGGACGCTCAGAGAGGAGAGGCCGACAATATTGACGGAAACATGCAGTCCGATCGCTGGCCACAGGCTCCCGCTACGCCAGACCAGTATGCATGCGGTCAACCCGAATAACAGAGTTGCCAGGACGTAATAGTAGCCGACGTGATCTGGCAGCGCAGGATCAAAATGCAGCATTCCGAAGAAGAACGAAGGCAAGAATGCCCAAATCAGCCAGCTGTTCCACCGCGTGGCGAATTGTTGGAGGAGATAGCCGCGGAACAACAGTTCTTCAGCCGTTGCCTGTACAAATACCATCCCAACAACAGGGGTGAGAAAGAACGTCCATTGGCTGAACTCCAGGTCCGTTCGAACTGGTGTCGATATCAGCAACCCAATCAATAAGGAGATAAGCGCGAACAGAAGCCCAAAAGCAGTGCCTCTGAGAAACAGGTCCAGTTGAGGTCCGGCTTTGGGTGAAAAAAAAGTGGCAAAATTTTGTTTGTGAAGAAACCGTCCTGCGACCCAGAGACCAATCCAGATGCTTGCAAAAGAGGCCAGCATCACGATCAATCCTTTGGGCGTATTTGAAAGTGCTCCTGCTACAGAGCCAGGCTCCGGAACATTCAGGCCCAAAAGATCAACACCCAATAACGCTGATCCGGCCATGAACAACAGGATGCTGCCCGCAACATAGAAGGCGACTATAACCAGGAAGCCGACGATGAAACGCCATAGCGCGGTTCGGGCTCTCGCTGGAAGTATGTAGGTTTCAAAGGGCGCCATGCAGATCCGAATAAAAACTGGTGTAACGAGATGCGCAAGAGCCTATCGGAAAAAGAATAATAACAACTTTAACTTGCGCCGTGTATTGTGTTGCCGAGGTCATGAATTACAGCTCGGTATTTGTCTGGCGGCCTTGCGGGGTAATGGGTCGCAGTCTATTCCTTAAGCTGTGATCGGCTTCCCGGTCGACATTAATGCGGCAATCAAAAAATTGAGGGTGAGTGATGAAAGCTTTAGCACTAGCGCTCGTTGTAGCATCTGGCTTAGCGGCCTGTACAACGGCGGAGAAAACGGCGACAGGAGTCGGAGTTGGCGCGGTGGTCGGCGCGGTGGCTACGGAAAGCGTCGGCGGTGCGGTGGCTGGTGCTGCTATCGCGGGTTTTGGGACATTTTTGCTGGAAACCGCTGACGGTCGCTGCCAGTATAGGAACTCCCGAGGGCAGGTATACACATCACGTTGCCACTGGAGATAGTGGGTCGTGGTCTTGGCAGTTTCCATGGAGTGTCATGGAAGTTTCGCCACGTGTTTGCAGTTTGAGTATTTGATTGAGAAGGGACCGCCCGGGCGGTCCCTTCAGTAATTTAGAGATAAAATATTTTAAGTTTATTGGGCCGCAGGTTCTGTTGCCGCACCGGTTTCACTGGCAGCAGTGGTTTGCTCGCCTGTCTCAGGGACTGCGCTTTGCTGTTGAACCTGATCGGCACTGCCTTCTGGTGCTTTTTCGCCATTGCAGGCGGCGAGGGCCAATAGCGCAAGCGCAGAAAATGATGCGAGTATGCGTTTCATATTGGTAACTCCTTCGTTGTTGGCGACACGCGCGTGTTCGCCTTGGCTGCCGGTAAAGTAAAATCAAATGCCTCCAGCAACCGGAACGAATTATGTTTGAGTAAAATTTCGTTAAAATTTTGAATTTTATTTGTTCTAATGAAGGAAATATTGTGCGTTTTCTGTCAAATTTCGCAATGCGTCTATTTTGTAATTTTGATTTTATGAAACGAATATTTACATAGATATGAATACACGAATTTTATCTTTCTGAAAGCGGCTAATTGACCTGAAGTCAATATTTGCACTGACACTTCGTTCCCTCATTGATTTCTGCTGCTGCCACTAACATGCGTCCGTTGAGCCACAAGACTTGACGCATCCGGACTGTGCTTCCAAGCTGCGGGCTGCGCAACATAAGAAACGGAGATCCTGGAATGTGCGACGTGTGTGTGATGAACCGTGTGAAGGACCAGATGCTCTCTCGCCGGAGTTTTTTCAAGGGCGCGGCCGCCAGCGGTATTGCCGCCACAGCTGTTGCAACGTCAGTTGCAACACCGGCACTGTCAGCCGGACACGAAACTGTTGAGGATATGACATATACGATCAGTCCTGAGTTCCCCACCTACGGTGGCGATCCAGGATTCTCCGCCGAGAAGATGTTCAATATCAATGAGCACGGCTTCAATCTGTTCCAATACACAATGAATGAACACACGGGCACACATATTGATGCGCCGCTGCACTTCTCAGCGGACGGTGCGTCCGTCGATGAAATTCCGGTATCGAACCTGGTGGCACCACTCTGTGTGATCGATATTGCAGCGAAGGCCGCCGACAACCCAGATGCGCAGGTGACGCCGGACGACCTCAAAGCGTGGATCGCCGCCAATGGCGAGATTCCGGACAATGCCTGCATCGCCATGCATTCCGGCTGGGGGAGCAAGGTCGAGACGGACGACTATCGCGGGTTTGACGGTAAGGCACAGCACTATCCGGGCTTTCATGTAGAGGCTGCAAAGATGTTGCTCGAAGAGACTGGCGCTGCGTCGCTGGCTTCTGACACGCTTTCACTCGATCATGGTATGTCAGCCGATTTTGCGACGCACTATGCCTGGTTGCCAGCTGGTCGTTTTGGCATCGAAAATCTTGCCAATCTCGATAAAGTACCGGTAACGGGTGCGACGTTGGTTGTCGGTGCTCCCAAACATGAAGGTGGAACCGGTGGACCTGCACGGATTTTTGCGATGATCTGAGGAGACACGGGGGGTGCCTGGCTTACGTAGCGAGGGCCTCCGTTTTTCGTAATGTCCGAGAGAACGAGTTTCGGCTGGGAGTGCGTGATGCTTAGTGATGAACAACGTCGCTTTTTCGAAGAGCAAGGTTATCTGGTTGTTGAAAACGTTCTCGATCGGCACAAAGTTATCGAGCCGATCAAGGCCGAATATTCGTCACTGCTGGATGAGCTATACGCCCAGTGGTTTGAAGCTGGAGACGTGCAGACCGCGCCGGAAGGATTGTCCTTTCATGACAAGCTGCTGATTGCCTACCGGGCAAAATGCGACTGGTTTCAGCCAATGGATATTTCGCTGCCCGGTGACAGAATTTACAGTAACACGCCCATGCATTTCGGCCCGGCGGTTCTCAATATGCTAACCGATACCCGGTTGCTGGATCTTGTTGAAGACTTGATCGGCCCTGAAATCACATCCAACCCCATCCAGCATGTCCGTATCAAACCACCCAGTACGGATTTGCGTCAGGATGAAATCAGAGCACACATTACCTCAACAGACTGGCATCAGGATCGCGGCGTCGCTCTGGATGAAGCGGACAATACAACGATGATCACCGTCTGGTGCGCAGTTTCCGATGCCACAGTTGAAAACGGGTGCTTGCAGGTTATTCCCAGAGCACACAAGGAAGGGATGAAAACCCACTGTCCAAAGACCCAGACCGCGATTGCGGATGGGCAGATCGACATCAGCAAGGCCGTGCCGCTGCCCGTGAAGTCAGGCGGGGTCGTCATCTTCCATCCGTTAACACCCCATGCGTCCCTCACCAATCAAACCGACGGTTTTCGGTGGTCCTTTGATTTGCGTTACAATGTGAGCGGCGAGCCAACGGGGCGTTCTCATTTTCCTCACTTTGTTGCGCGAAGTCGGATCGCGCCGGACAGTGTTCTCCGCGATGCCGGTACGTGGCGAAAAATGTGGGAAGAGGCGCGGGAAAAACTTGCTGTCGCTCCTCACATCGATCTGCATCGATGGTCGTCGGATTCTCCGGTATGTGCATGAATGAGTGTATTTTCTCGTATTCCTTCAGAAAAATTCCAGAACTTCCTCAGGAAGTCTCCAAGCTTGCCTTCCCGGTCGCCTTTATCTGTTGAGCATGATTTGAGACAGATAAAAGGAAAAGATCATGTCCGCTGTTCAACCGACTCCAGTCCAACAGGAAGACTCTGACTTTGTACAATTCTGGAATGACGTTTTGGCCCCAAAATTCATCCGGTTCAAACACGTTCTCGTTGACGGATTAACGCAACATAGTGCTGCTGTTTTCCCGACGCTGCCGGTTCAATCCGGTGAACGGGTGCTCGACGTCGGATGCGGCTTTGGTGATACGGCGATTCAACTCGCCGAGCGTGTCGGAGCTGAGGGGAGTGTGGTCGGTGTTGATTGCTGCGATGCATTCCTTGACTATGCTGACAAGGACGCTGCAAGGCGGGGGGTGAAAAACATCCGATTTATCCGTGGCGATGCAGAGATTTCGTTACCGATGGCGGAATTCGATTTTGTGTTTGCCCGCTTTGGTACGATGTTCTTTTCCAATCCGGTAGCCGGTCTGCGCAACATGCGTCGGGCGTTGAAGCCAGGAGGCAGGATGGCTCACATAGTCTGGCGCAATCGCGACGATAATCCGTGGCTTTCGATGGCAAAGGATGTTGTTCTGGAATTTCTGCCGCAGCCGGGTGCGGATGCGCAGACGTGTGGACCGGGTCCATTTTCGATGTCAAATGCCGACACGGTGTCCAAGATGATGCAGGTCGCCGGATATGAAAATATTGAACTGAAACGCGTTGATGCGCCGGTTCTGGTGGGCAACGATGTCAAGGACGCCATTGCATTTCAGCTCGCGATAGGTCCCGCCGGTGAGGTTTTCCGTGAGGCTGGTGCGATCGCGGAAGAAAAGCGAAACGAGATCGAAGAGGCACTGGCCAAGGCGATCAATCAGCAGAAGATCTCATCCGACGGCATTGTCATGGACAGCTCGTCCTGGGTGATTAGCGGAACCAATCCAATAAACTGAGGAGAACTAAAATGACCAATCTGGAACCGACTCGCCTTTCGTTTGATAAGCCCGGCCGCGGTCGGGTCTATGACAGCATCCTGGAAACGATCGGCAATACGCCATTAGTTCGGATCAGCAAGTTGACCGCTGAAAAGGAGTGTCAGGCAGAAGTGCTGGCGAAGCTCGAGTTTTTCAATCCTATCGCCAGTGTGAAAGATCGGATCGCTGTGGCGATGCTTGAGGCGATGGAGGCAGATGGGACCATTGGGCCGGGCAGTGTCATTGTCGAACCGACATCGGGGAACACGGGTATCGGTCTGGCCTTTGCCTGTGCAGCGAAGGGCTACCGGTGTATTCTGACCATGCCGGACAGCTTTTCCATCGAGCGCCGCAAGTTGATGAAATTTCTTGGCGCGGAGTTGGTGCTGACGCCCAAGGAGAAGGGCATTAACGGATCGATCGAGAAGGCCAAGGAAATTATCGCACAAACCGACAAGGCGGTGATGCCATGGCAGTTTGGCAACCCGGCCAATCCCGACATCCATCGTCGCATGACGGCGGAAGAAATCTGGCGAGATACTGATGGTGTGATTGATGCCATTGTTCTTGGTGTGGGAACTGGGGGAACGCTGACCGGTGTCGGCAGCGTTTTGAAAGAACGAAAGCCTGACATAAAGGTAATTGCTGTTGAACCGGAAAACAGCCCCGTTTTGTCAGGCGGCCAGCACTCACCGCACATGATTCAGGGAATTGGAGCCGGTTTTGTACCCGATGTTCTGAATACGGAGTTAATTGACGAAGTGCTGCTTGTCAGCAACGAAGAGGCGATTGAGACGGCGCGCCGACTTGCGGCACTGGAGGGTATACCCGGTGGGATTTCTTCCGGCGCTGCACTCGCCTGTGCCATGCGTGTCGCAGCACGCGAGGACATGAAGGGAAAAACGGTTGTCACTGTTTTACCCAGTTTCGCCGAACGGTATGCGTCCACGGCGTTATTCGACGGTTTCGGAGAGGATTGAGCATACAGAAGTGCAGGGGGCCGAGAAATCGGCTCCCTATTCAAATTTCAAGAGACACCGGCTTTTTTCAATCCCTCCAGATACATGTCCATTTGATCGGCGCGTTTGAGATAAAATAAATGTTCCTTGGCGAAATCAAGGGAAAATTCCGGTTTAACTTTCCTCAATTCTCCAAGTGCTTTTTCAGCCTGAATTTCATCACCTATGTGACCCAGCGCCGATACAAGGTGAGCCCTTGCCCAGTACTGGGCGTTGGGGACCTGAACCGACTTTCGAGCCCAGGTGACCGCCTCGAAGAATTCCTCGCGAAACAGGTGTGCAAGAGATCTGTATGAATAAAAAGCCCAGCGAAAGGGATCGTGCGGGCTAAGACGTATCGCTACTTCAAAATGTTCTATCGCTTCGTCCAGCCGCCCTTCATAGGCCAGGGAGTCGCCCAGGCCGCAATACGTAACGGCCAAACAGGGATTGAGTTCCAATGCATGTTCCAGTGCATCAAGCGCCAGATCATATTCCTTTCTTGCCAGGTGAACGCGACCTATTGTGAAGAAGCTGTTCGCATCTTTGTCATCGAGTTCAATTGCTCGTCGCGCTGCTTCCAGGGCCTCATCCATTTTTACCGGGCTGGGCGGTGCATCGAAATAGACCATGCCCAGCACAATGGCATAGGCGAGTCGCGAATATGCTTCGGCAAATTCAGGGTCCATTTCCAGAGCCTGCCTTAACAATTCCTGGCACTTGATGTTGGCCTCAGGAGTGAAGCGGTAAAACTCGGCGACACCAAGTTGATACAAGTCCCACGAGCCGCGGTTTTTTCTCGGGCGTCTCTCGGCCTTTCGCTGCTCACTCAGGCCCAGTTCGGCTTCAATGCGGGCGGTCAATGTTTCAGTTATTTCATCCTGAAGCTCGAATATGTCCACCATGTCGCGATCAAATCGTTCCACCCACACACTTGTTTCCGTGCTGGCATCAACCACCTGGACCGAAATTCGAGCGCGGTTTCCAGCCCGGCGAACGCTTCCCGTCACGATGTAATTTGCACCCAGTTTCTCTCCGATGGATTTCAGGCCCTCAGAACTGTTCCGAAAAGAAAAAGCGGGACTACGGGCGACGACGGTCAGCCAACGGTTCTTGGAGAGAGCGGTCGTGATATCCTCCGTGATGCCATCGGAGAAGTAGTTTTCCGACGCATCTCCGCTAAGATTGGCAAGCGGAAGAACCGCGACAGAAGGTTTCGTCGTGATCGCTGCCATCGATTCCACTTCAAATGCGCTGGCTACATCTGCGGCTGATTTCTGCGAACTTTCCGTTAGAGGCGCAACAAATCGAAACCCGCGGCCATGAATAGTGCGGATGGTGTGCTGTGCCGTTCCGTCGTCTCCGAGCGCTTTACGAAGGGCTTTAATCTGACTGCTCAGCGCAGCATCGGACACAATGCGGTTGTTCCAGATCTCAGCAAAGATCTCGTCTTTGCTGACAGTTCGATCGTGGTTGCGGGCAAGATAGGCCAACAGGTCAAACACTTTGGGCTCTACTGCAACAGATTGCGAGGAGGCGCGGAGCTCGTATCGGGCTATGTCGAGTTCAAACTCACCAAATCGGATGACGTCGACGTGTGTATCGGACCTGTCAATCTGCTCGTCAGCACTGAAATCCACTTTATAGGCCTCAATCGGACGAGCGATATTCTTCACGATTTGCTCGCCAAGCGAGATGAAATTGGCTGAAATTCGGTCTCCGATATGGTCATAGACCTGTTGGGACAAGACGATGCCACCGGGTTCTGCGAGACCTTCCAGACGACTGGCAACGTTTACGCCATCGCCGTATATGTCCTCATCTTCGACGATAACATCGCCGACATGCAGGCCTATACGAAACTCAATTGTTGGTTTTTTGCTGTTAGATCTGTGATTTGCCTTGAGTTCTTCCTGAACATCTATAGCGCACTGCAGCGCTTCGACAACGCTGGGAAACTCCGCAAGGGTTCCGTCGCCCATCAATTTGACAATGCGCCCCGCATGTCGAGACATTGCAGGGTCAATGATGGTCCGACGAATGGCTTTCAAACGCCCCAGTGTCGCTTCTTCGTCTCGTTCCATGAGACCGCTGTATCCGACAACGTCCATGGCCATTATCGTTGTCAGTTTGCGTTTCATTCACCCCAGCCCCAGTTTTTTTATTCTTCTTGCATAACAAGGCAATTATCACAGATCACTATAAACGAGGAATTGGCTCGCGGTCGATATGTCCACCTGATTACGTTTGTGATGCTCATTTCAAGCGGGATGTTCGAGCTTTTATGGTGAGGCATTCACAGCAAAGAAACAGACAAGTTCGGCAACCGGGCTGAAGGCAAAGAATATTGACGCAGCATGCAAGTAAACGCCGTGCGTCATATCCAATTGATGTTACATGACCAGAGCCGATCCGGTGTGAGATGCGTATCCTGATCGCAAATATGAACCCTTTACTTCCGAACACGCTCCTATCCCGAGGTGAGTGAAAAGCAGACACCCCGGCAACACCACCAATAGGTTCCATGCCTGCAGCTTGGTGCAATTCCCCAGAACAGGGATTGAGGGTGATCCGTGGTGAAGCTGTGCTATCTGGATAATGCGTGTTGCGGTACCAAATCCTGAAGAGTTGAATCATCAATGAACAATGCGAACCAGTACATGCTTTTGCCAAAGGCATCTCCAGGTACTGGAGCGTTGGTTGCTGTTATCCTGAGCGCACTTCTCTGGGGCCTGTACTGGGTACCTATTCGGGTTTTGGAAGGGTACGGCCTGACCGGGCCATGGGCTGGATTTTCTCTCTCACTTGCGGCGCTGGTGCCAGCTTTGATTGTCTTTTGTTTCGCGCCGCACAAGAAAATGCAATCGTCTCACATTCTCGGTGCGATCGCCGTTGGTGTTGCAATTTCCCTTTATGGCATCTCGCTTTCCTACACGGACGTCATTCGCGCCGTGTTGCTGTTTTATCTGGCGCCGGTTTGGAGCACGCTGATCGAATGTCTTTTCATGGGCCGTCGGTGGACATGGCGGAGTGTTCTGGCTTTGCTTGTCTCATTCGCCGGCATTATTCTGATTTGCCGAGGTGAAGTGCCCCTCGAAGGGGCCGGGGCGCTTGGAGACTGGATGGCGCTGGCCGCAGGTCTTGCCTGGTCAGTCGGTGCCGCGACAATCTTTGCTCAAAAAAATCCGAGTTTACCGTCGTTGGTCGCAACGAGCATGGGTGCAGCTGTTTTAACCTCTGGGTTATGCGTTCTGCTTCTAAGCGATTTTTTGTCGCCGATCAGTGTAATCAGTGCGCAGTTGATTGGCGTTTCATTTGGTTTCGGTGCGTTCTATGTGCTGCCGGTGATGTTGGTTACGCTGTGGGGTGCACTCCGTTTCTCTCCGGCAACCATGAGCTTTGTGCTGACCGCTGAAATTATCTCCGGTGTTGGGTCAGGTGCTATTTTTCTGGGAGAACCCTTCGGATGGCCCGAAAGTCTTGGCGCAATATTGATCGGACTGGGCGCGACAGTCGAAGTGATGAGGCCGATCAAGCGGTCGTAGCGTCGCGGATCGAGTTCCGGAACAGCTGAATCAGCTTTTGCGACAATGATCCGGTTGCACTGGATGGTGCGGCCGAATGTGTCTAACACTGTTTCAATAATATTGGACAGTTGTTGGTATGGTGGAGAATTAAGAAATGTTGCGGTGGGGAATATTGGGGACCGGGTTTATCTCTGATACGGTTATTGAAGCGATCAAGTCCAGCTCTGGCTCGGAACTTGCCATGATTGCCGGTCGCAACGCCGAACGGGTATCCGAAGTTCGGGAGGCACATAAATTCCCACGCTACTCCATTGGATATGATGCGATCCTGGCGGATCCCGACATTGACGTGATTTACATCGGACTTCCCAATCATGTTCATCATTCCATGACGATCAAGGCGGCGGAAAACGGGAAAGCCGTCCTTTCGGAGAAATCGCTGACCACGACCATGGAACAGGCTAAAGCGTTGGTAGACGGAGTGCGCACGAACGGAACGTTTTTCCTTGAAGGATTGATGTATCTGGCACATCCGCTTTACCGTCGATTGAGTGAGCTGCTGCTCGACGGTAGACTGGGAAAACTGCGCGCCGTGAACGGTGCCTACGCGGCAAACATCTGGCAGGTCGTCAACCCGGCGGGTGGTGGCACGCTTTATAATCTGGGGTGTTATCCGGTTTCGCTGCTGCATTTCATTGTCCAGTCGATGTGCGGCGATGATGCCTTCCAATCGCGGCGGATGCAGGCCGTCGGTAATCGCTCGGAAACAGACGGAAATATTTGCGACACGGCTGTCACTGTGCGCTTTGAAAACGGAGTGCTTGCCAACCTTCAATCGACGGACAGTTACGGAATGGCTTACGACTTTTCCATATTTGGAGAAAAAGGAGTCTTGCGTTTCATAACCAACCCCTGGCATCCGCTCGCAGGCCGCAATCACCTGCAATGGTGTCCCTATAATGGCCCCTGCGAGGACATATTTATCGACGATGCAAATGATGCTTTCTATTATCAGATAAAACTGGTGGAGGCGGCGCTGACGGCCGGGAAAAAGGAGGCGGACAGGCCATCTCCACGTCTTGAAGACTCTCTCGAAATTATGGCGTTTCTAACCGAGTGGGAAGCGTCCTGCGACCCTTGATTTACTCTTAAATGCCAATCACCAAGTCGCAATTCTGTGGCCAAGGCAAGTTACTGTGATGCGATCAGAGGTTGCGTGCCCTCAATAGGCTGGAGAGGGAAAATTTCCTTTCGGACAGATCGGAATTTTTGGTTGTAGCGCCCGCACAAATTCGACACATTTGGATGTAACATGGGCGCGTCTGCGCATAAAATATGGCCTGCAAAAGGCAAGGCGTAGCGAACAGGGTTTGCATTTTCTCGACGTAGTTTAGAGATTTTGTGCGTGTCGGCGTACGGAGTGGATTTGGGAGATAAGGATGAGGCGTGCGGCCGGTTTTACGCTCTGTATTTTGGGTTCAGTATCGATTGCTTTGGCTGAACCAGTGTCCCTCATATCAAATGATGGAAAATTCAGTTTCGACGGTGAAATCGTTAAATTTGATAGTGAGTTCTACATCCTAAAGACTTCGATTGGTGAAGTAACAATACCGATCGACGAGGTGACCTGTGAAGGGGGGGCTTGCCCGGATCTCACAGCGACTGCCCAGCCTCTTGATGAAAAGCGAAAAATTGAGCTTTTTGAAGCCTTTAATGCTTTCCCGAAGGACCAGTTGCCGCCAGAAACTGCTGGTGATCCTCAAACGGAGCAATTCAAGTCGTTTCTTGAATGGCGCAAGGCCAATGCCAAGACAAATTGAATTGTCCGGCAACGGATCGGCGTTATCCGGTTAACACTCCTGATTTCACAAACAATCTGGCTTGCGAGGCGAGATATCAGAATAAACCAAGGGGAGGCTGTATGAGATGATACGAACGAAGCAATAGATCGTCACAACCATTCGTTACGCGGCGGCAAAGACAAGATATCGGCCGCTTTCCCTTCCAGTTACTCTTCGTTTCAGCGCTCAGAGATTATTATGAAACCCCTAAATCTGTTCACGTCCCTAACATTTGCTGGTGCCCTAACTATTGGGGCAGCAATTAATCCCAGCCAACCGATGGCGCAGTCGCTTCAGTGCGGTGGCACTTATACGGTTGTACCAGGTGACAGCCTGAGCCTGATAGCCGAGCGCGCGTATGGTAACGCCGCCAGCTCTCAGGTCATCTATAGCGCTAACTCGAGAGCCATCGGACCAAATCCGGGACTGATATTTGTCGGCACGGTTCTGACGATCCCGTGTGTTGGCAATATTGCACCTTCAAACGCGAACGCCGCGGCCATTCGTCAAACAAAGACCACCGGTGCACTGCCGGCACCAGAGGATCAGCAGATCCGAGTCGTCGTGGGGACGGACTGGGCGCCCTTTACCAATGAAGATCAGGAGCAAGGGGGGCTGATCACCGAAGTCACCAATGTGGCGCTGACCAACGCAGAGGGCAATCCGGCCTATAAAATTGATTTCATCAATGACTGGGGTGCCCATCTGCAGCCGCTTATTTCAGATCATGCCTATGATTTCAGCATCGCCTGGTTCAAGCCGAATTGTGCTGTGGTTGATCGGCTCAGCGACGACTCCAAGTTTCGCTGTAACAACCTGGATTGGTCTGCGCCGATGTTCGAGCAGATTATCGGGTATTATACCCGATCAGATCATCCCCGGCCGGAATCCTATCAGGATCTTTTCGGTCAGACGATCTGCCGTCCCTCCGGCTATGCGACTTTCATGATGGAAGAAAACAACCTGGTGGAGCCGAACATCAAGCTTGAGCGCCCCGGCAAGACAACAGACTGTTTTGAAGGTTTGATCGCCGGAAAGTACGACGCCGTTGTGCTTGCATCGGATACGGCTGAGGGGGCAATCACAGCAGTTGGCGCGAAGGACAAGGTGACGTTTCATGAACATCTGTCACAGGTCGCGACCATTCACGCTGTGATTGCAAAAACCAATCCGCGTGGACCAGAGTTTATTGCTGCGATCGATAGTGGCATTAAGAAGATCAAGGATTCTGGTGAGTGGTTCCGGATTGTCGCAAGGCACATGGCCGAACATCGCACCAGAACACAGTAAATATACTAAGAATGGCGCACGCAGTCTCATGAGTGAACGTGCGCCATTTCTTACAATGGAGGATGTGAAATCCGCTCCTTCACTGCATCTTGACACCTTTTCCTACACTGAATGGCGAACAACCCTAATAGGAAACGCCGGGAGCATGATGCAGGTACATGTTGCTGTTCAGCTGCGCGAGCATGAACTCGGCTGCGTCGGCCCTTGATATCTTCAATTGCAGCCCCTCCTGGGTCTTGCCTGAAAACCCGTGTTTATAGGCGCCGGTTTTGGGGCCATCTGTAAAGGCTGCGGGTCTGACGATGGTCCAGTCCAGCTCCGAATTGCGGACAATGGTTTCCTGAATGCCGTGATCGGCATAGGCTGGCCGCAGCAGCAGACCAAACATAATGTTCTTCCAGAAAAAGTTCAGGTTGCCCGCGCTGTCACCCACTCCCAGACTGGACAGGCAAACGAACCGGCGAATGCCGTGTTCTTTCATGCCGGCAAGAATGTGCCTGGTCCCCGCAGCACGGAGCCCACCCTTGCGACCGGCTCCCAGGGCACAGATGGCGGCATCATGTCCGCTTAACGCGTACGAAACGGCTGCAGCATCCAGAACATCACCCTGAACAACATCCAGTGCAGGATGGTTGGCGTGATTGAATTGTCCGGTGCGGGTAAAGGCCGTGACGGCATGACCATTGTTCAATGCCTGCTCTACAATGATGCGCCCAAGCGTACCGGTGGCTCCAAAAACGATAATTTTCATCTCATATCCTCATACTTGACACGATGTTAATTTACATGATGTCAAGTATAGTGCTCTTTACATTATGTCAAGTCGTTTTTTCGAACCGCTCGGGTTTGCCAATTCCGATTCTTAGCCTGGAGAAAGCAGCGTACTGAGAAGTCATTTTTTCAAGCAAATGGTGCTCAGACTCCCAGACCCGGTTGATATGGCGAAGCCTGACCCTACAAATGAATCAGCATCTTCATTTGAAGGAGAAATAGTTTGCTGACCTGGATCGCTGCCGTTCTTGTTCTCTACCTGGCTCAAATCTATCTTTCGACCGCCATTTACATGCCTGCGGAGGGCATCAAGCAGCATATGGCGGGACGGGATAACTTGCCGGAGAAGGGGCTTTACGCCGGGCGTGCTGAGCGGGCGCTTACGAATTTGAAGGAAAATCTGCCATTTTTTCTCGTTCCGGCCATTCTCAGTCTTACGATCAGGGATGTTAATCTGGGCCAGGCTGTCCTCGCTGCACAGATCTTTTTCTTCGCGCGGGTTGGGTATCTGATCTGCTATCTGCTAGCCGTTCCTGTAGTACGGTCGGTTTTGTACTTCATCGGTATTGCGGCCAATGTCTATGCGTTCATGTTGTTGTTCGGTGCAGGGTAGGGTGGGGCACATCACCGCTTTTGACTGCATCGTCCTGCCGGAGTGAAGGGGGCGAGCGGGATGTTCTTGCCAGCGACATGTGCCTCCTTCATGGATTGATCTCTCTGTTACAGAAATGAAATAATTAGGAGAATTGATCTCCGGTGCGTCTCAGCCTATCCTCGGCGGCGCGGCCGTTTTCGGAAGGAGATCCTATATGATAAAAAAAACGATCAAGACACTCGCCTGCGCCACGGCGTTATGCGCTTTTGCGTTTGCAAGCCAATCTGCTCAAGCTGATGTCCTTGACGACATCAAGGAAAGAGGTGTGCTGAAAGTCGGTGTCAAGGCCGATTACAAACCCTTTGGTTTCCGCGACCCTTCAGGGGCCATCATCGGCATTGAGCCGGATCTGGCCAAAGATGTCGCAGACAAGCTCGGCGTCACAGTCGAATTCATACCTGTCGTCAGTTCCAACCGAATGCAATTTCTGGAACAGGGCAAGGTCGATCTGATGATCGCAACCATGACTGATAAACCGGACCGCCGGAAAGTCGTCTATATTGCTGATCCAAACTATTATTCATCAGGTACCAACATCCTTGCACCGAAGAAATTCGGATTCAAGGAATGGGAAGATCTAAGAGACAAGCCCGTCTGCGGTATCCAGGGTGCGTTCTATAACAAGAAAACAGCCAAGGATTTCGGGGCGAAAATCGTTGCTTTTAAAGGAACTGCCGAAGCCTATGCGGCTTTGCAGGCGGGTAACTGCGTCGCCTTCGTTTATGACGATTCAGCGATCAATGCCAAGACAACGGAAGCCGACTGGGCAGAGTACGAAATGCCATTGCCGACGATCGACGATGCCCCCTGGGGTCTTGCGGTACAGCTTGGCGAAGACAATTTTCACAAGATGATGGGCGAAATGATCACGGAATGGCATAAATCCGGCCGGATCTTGGAACTCGAAAGCAAATGGGAAATTGACAACACGGCTTTTGCTCAGGCCATGCACGAAAAATACAAATAAGCGCTCGGTTCGCAATCGACAGCTAAGTTCGACGGGACCTGGGGAAACCGGTTCCGTCGAAAAAACATAGCGACATTCAGCCGAATTCATGTTCGGATCGCTAGTCTGAATGGGACAATCATGCACCGATGGTGCTGATGCTGGGGGGCAGGCATCAATGGAAGCGTTTTTCGAATGGTTCAGGGTTCTCTACGAAACGACGGGGATCAATCTTCCATTCCTTTATGACAGTTACGACCGAAACCGGATGATTGATGGGTTTCTGATGACCATCAAATTATCGGTCGTCTGCCTTTTCTTCTCGATTATCATTGGCATCATAGGCGCATGGCTTCAGAACTCGCCGCTCAAATGGACTCGGCGTCTTGTGAACGGCTACATCCAGCTGTTTCGAAATACCCCCCCGCTGGTTCAATTGTATTTCTTCTATTTTGCCATTGGTGCACTTATGCCGAAAGTGGCCACCGAATATGGCGGCGAAGCGCCGCTCCTGGGTAATTTTGCCTGGGCGGTGATATCTCTGTCGTTTTTTGCCGGGGCATTCAACGTTGAAATTTTTCGCTCCGGAATTGAGGCAGTGCCAAAATCAACGGTGGAAGCCGCTGAAGCCTTGGGTTTTTCCCGTTTGCAGGTTTACACCGATATCACGCTGCCGCTGGCCTTTCGCGTAGTGCTGCCTTCGCTTAACAACAATCTCGTCAACCTGGTCAAGACAACAACCCTGGCTTACGCCATTGCGGTGCCGGAAATGCTGTATGAGGCCAATCAGATCTGGTCTGACAATGTCAACGTGACCGAAATGATGATCTTTTTGCTGCTTGCCTATTTCGTCCTTGTGGGGGTCCTTGTCTGGGCCATGCACAGGTGGGAGCGAGCGCTGAAAATCCCGGGGTACGGCTGATGACAAACACAGAGTTCAAGACCGACCTGCCGGTCATGCTTGCGCCGGAAAATCGCACCACAGAATCCTCCGGATTTCGGTTAAAACCGATGCACGGCTTCATCATAGCGGGTGTCTGCCTCTTCTCTTCGACAATGGCGTTCACAGCAACGTCCGATGCCGTTGCCTCGCCTTTTGAAACGCTCTTGCGTTGGATGCCACTCTTGCTGCAGGGGTTTGTGTTCAATCTTGTTATTTCCGTCCTGGCAATGGCGATTGGAACCGGTGTCGGACTGGTGCTCGGGCTGGGACAGATCTCGTTGATTGGATGGGTGCGAAAAGTTTGCTGGATTGTGACCCAGTTTTTCCGCAACTCTCCATGGCTGGTTCTGTTGTTTTTCGCCATGTTTCTACTGCCGTTCGAGTTTGAAATCGGCAGCATCTCCATACCGCTGCCAGACTGGCTGAAAGCAATTTTCGGACTTTCATTGCCTGTGATGGCCAATGTTGCCGAAATCGTACGAGGCGCCATCAAGTCGCTGCCAAGCGGGCAATGGGAAGCAGCTGAGAGCCTTGCCTATACCCGGCGTCAGACATTGTGGCTGATTATTCTGCCTCAATGCGTCAAGCGCATGCTGCCTCCCTGGATGAACCTCTATTCCATTTTGACCATGGCAACCGTTCTGGCTTCGATTGTTGGCGTGTCCGAGGTGATGACGTTAACTGGACAGGCGCTTGCAGCTGAAGGTGGTCGTACGGATCTGCTGGCACCGTTCTATTCCTTCGTGCTGCTGTTGTTTTTCATCTACTGCTACCCGATTGCCAGGTGGACGGTTTATCTCGAAAAGAAATTCGCAGTTAAAAACTAGAGGACAGAACCATGAGCTGGACCGCAGACCAACCAATGGTGTCCGTCAAGGACGTACACAAGTCGTTTGGCGAATTGGAAGTGCTGAAAGGCGTGTCATTTGATGTGATGAAGGGCGAGGTCATTTGCATCATCGGCCCGTCAGGATCAGGTAAGTCTACCCTTATCCGCTGTATCAATGCGCTGAATGATATCCAGCAAGGGTCTATTCTGGTTGAAGGCCAGGAAGTCAACGACAAGTACCTGAACAAGCTGGAGTTGCGCAAGAAAGTCGGGATGGTCTTCCAGCAATATAATCTCTTCCCGCATAAGACCGCGCTTGAGAATGTAATGATGGCGCCGATCCGTGTTCTTAAGCAGAAAAAAGACGCAGTGGAAAAGACTGCTCGTGCCCTCATCAAGAAAGTGCGCCTTGAAGGTAAGGAAGACAGCTATCCCGGTGAACTGTCCGGTGGTCAGCAGCAGCGCGTCGCCATTGCACGTTCGCTGGCCATGAAACCCGATGTCATCCTGTTTGACGAAGTGACAGCTGCCCTTGATCCTGAAACCGTCAATGAAGTGTTGGTCACCATCAAGGAACTGGCGGAAGAAGGAATGACGTGCATCCTTGTGACACACGAAATGGGCTTTGCCCGGGAAGTCGCCGATCATGTGTATTTCACCGATCGGGGTGTTATTGTCGAACACGGAAGGCCGGACACGTTCTTTGACGAAGCGAAAGATCCCAGAACCAAAGAGTTTCTCAGTCAGATCCTGTAGCGGATGAGCGTCAAGCGATCGTCGATCGCAACAGCACCATCCCGCCCGCCCAACAGATCCCGCATTACTCATCCCGATACTCCAGGATATCTGCCGGCTGACAGTCCAGAACACGGCAGATTTTTTCAAGGGTCTCAAAGCGGATGCCTTTGACCTTTCCGGATTTCAGCAGGGAGATATTTTGCTCCGTGATGCCTATTTTTTCCGAAAGTTCGCGCGAACGCATCTTCCGTTTTGCAAGCATGACATCCAGGTTGACAATAATAGCCATAATGACCTCAGACGATCTGACGGTTTTCGTCGCTGATGCGGCTCGCTTCGTGCAGCACGTGACCGATCACCAGTAACAGTCCCCCCATGAGGAAGACGAAAAAGAGATCGCTTGAAACGGATACGGCGAGTTGTTTCTGACCTGCAGGATTATCAAAAGTTAGCAGCAGGCTTCCCAGGGAGAATGTCAAAACGGTCAGGACGGCGTTGAGCACCATGGCAAAACCAACGGCGCGAATGAACCGGGAGGGCGCCCGACCAAGGATATTTCCCTGTCCATAACAGTCAAACAATGCTCGGAGGTTCCATAGCCCGTAAAGGGCGCTGCCAAATGGGCCGGCCAGGAGAAGAATGAGACCCAACCGCTTGAACAGAGTCAGTTCCGATGGGTAGGCGATACCCTGATATGCGATTGTAACCATGGTATCGAACCATTCCGGCACAAGAAGAACGCTGAGAGCAAACCCCACAAATATGAAGATGCCTACGGTGGTCAAATGCTTGAGCCATTGGCTCATGGTCGTGATCCTCACTAGGGAGTCTGTGGGCATTTTCGTGCGCTCCTGAACCAATAATTCGAAATTGACATGTAATTTTTTTAATGTAAAACAATAAAAAATTATTGTCAATTAGGATGTTTATAATGCGTTTCAGTATTTTTCTTTGCGTTGTCCTGATAATGGTCGGGTGTGGGCATGTACCGGTATCCTCACTTTTGAAACTCAACAAAGTCGATGTGCTGACGGTTGATCCAGGCGACATCAGGGTGGCCGTTTCAATGCCGGATGGTATCGACGTCAGGAAGGGGGGCGGGGTCCTGAAAGTCGGGGTTCATGAATCCAGAGCCGGAGAAGCAAAAGCTGAGACGTTTATCCTTGCAAAAGAGAAATCTCCAACTGGCCTAGCCGGAATTCCGGGAGCGACCGACATTCAGGAGCGGATAATGATTTTCAAAATTTCGATAATTGATCTGCCTCGAATTCGTGTGCTGCAGAACGAGATCGCTGAGCGCAAGGCCCGTTATCCCGATGATGTACAAGGATTTTTGAGTGTCGATGTTAGTGCCTGCCGATTAACGAGCGAACTGCCTGAATTGATACCAACCACAACCTGGTTGAAAACGAGAAATGACCGGCCTTTCTTTCTTCTGACAAAATCGATTGATCTGCGAGACGTGATAAAACCGGAAGAACTTGAATCCGAGCTCGGACCTTGCCTGCCTTGACAAATTTACTGGATGAATTTTGATGTCTGATCTGCTTTCAATGGCATCACTGGATCAAAAATCATAGAGTTGGCAGAGGATTCTTTATCGTTTCAGGGTGAGACACAGTGTCTGAATTTTACGATCGATTGACAGATTTCTCCAGAACGGCCTCCCCCAGTGCTCGCAATCGGATTGAAGCGGAACTCTGGGAGAAACATGGGGTAGAACAGGCAGTCTTCATTCTCGATCTGAGCGGGTTTTCTAAAGGGACCGATCAGCATGGGATTGTTCATTTTCTGGCACTTATTCAGCAAATGAGAACATTGCTGAAGCCCCTGGTGGAAGACCACAGGGGAGATGTCGTCAAATTCGAAGCCGACAATTGCTTTGCCCGGTTTTCCGATCCATTGGACGCGGTCCGTGCGGCGGTAGAATGTAATCAGGCCTTATCAGCTATGAACGAGCGCGTGCATCGGGATTTTGAAATCAACGCATCGGTCGGAATTGATTTCGGCTGGATACTGCTGGTTAAGCAGACTGACTACTATGGCATGCCGGTGAACATTGCGAGCAAACTCGGGGAGGATACAGCGCGACCTGGACAGATCCTGGTAACTGATCGCGTCATAAAAAAAGTC
Source organism: Stappiaceae bacterium (assembly GCA_039976075.1). Classification (GTDB taxonomy): domain Bacteria; phylum Pseudomonadota; class Alphaproteobacteria; order Rhizobiales; family Stappiaceae; genus JBDWFY01. Next base: position 116,812 of record JBDWFY010000004.1, on the reverse strand, counting down.
GGATCGAGCAGCGGTTTTGCAACCAGGCCGCACATGGTGAGCATTTACGATCTGGATATTGAAGCGCACGAAATTCTATATTAAGGCGTAAGCCATGAGCCCGGTTCGCCCGCTTATGGTTGATTGATCGTTCTTCGTGAGCAAAACTGTGAAGATGATCGTTCTTTTCCATGTAATAATTCTTAGTAGATTAGTTTTAGAACCGGATGACTGTTGGCAAAATGACTATTGAATCGATTTGGGACCCACACTTTTTATGCTGATGCGCCTGGATGCAGATAAAATCATTGCCACGGTGGATACGTTGGCGCAGCGGGTGAAAGAACGGTTTCCCAACGCTGGGTTGGCGCGGCTGGCAGACGATTTTACCCACGTTGCCCGGGCCATGCGCAACGATGCAATCGCGCTTCGGCGACCAAACTGGCGCTTGCGCATAATGACTGTCAGTGTCCTGACAGCGGGACTGATTTTGTTTGGATTGGTCGCAAAAGAACTGCAGCTCAATGAACCGGTTTCTGAAGTTGGAAAATTGGTGCAAATTCTGGAACCGGCAGCTAACATAGCCATTCTGGTTGCCCTGGGTATTCTATTTCTTGTGCGTCTTGAAGTGCGCTGGAAACGCAAGCGCGCGTTGGAATCGCTGCACTCGTTACGCTCCATGATCCACGTTATCGACATGCATCAACTGACCAAAGATCCCAGTGTGCTGTTAGGGGCGATCACACCTACTGCCAGCTCACCCAAACGAACCATGAATGAAGTCGCGCTACAGCGGTATCTGGACTACTGCTCGGAGATGTTGTCCCTCTCGGGGAAACTGGCAGCGCTCTATACCCAGAGTGTGCAGGATCAGGTTGTGATTGAGACCGTGAATGAGCTTGAGGCGCTCTCGACCAATTTGACGCGCAAAATCTGGCAGAAGATTATGATCCTTGATCGAGCTGCTCCACACAATCAGCAGGGGTACGACTTGTCTGGAATAAGACCCGGTATCGCTTATCAAAATCAACCTGATCAGTCACAAAATCCGGCCCTTGATGGCTCACGGGATAGTGCTCTTGAATAGTATTATACGTTTTGACACAGGATCGGCATTTTCCAAAACTACGGAAAAGCCTACATTTCGAACGGGGCAGCAATGTTGTTGCCGGCGCCGACAAAAAGGACTGCATACTTGATGAAGCGAACTGCACAAGTCGGGTGGTTTGGAACAGCATTTTGGGCGATGCTGGTTGCTATCGGTCCGAACACCGCCTCAGCCCAGTCAGATGCCAAACTTGAAGCCTGCCTGGATGTTGTCGGAACCTTTATGACTTACCGGTCAATCAAGGATGATGGCGCAGAGAAAAAAGGCCGTAGCATGCTGTCATTGACCAATGGCGGGCAGGCGTTTTTCACCGATTCCGCGCAAGGCGGGGGACTGACATTCCAACCTTTTACGGAAGGTCGCGGGTCATGGCGGTGTATATCGAACGAAGACGGCAAGGTGATGTTTTCTGTTCTGGTGTTTCACTTCACATTGCCAACGCATCAGGATCCAAGGCAGAAAATTTCCCGCGTGATCACGCGGGCGACGTACGATCTTGAAAAGAAGGAACTTACCGGCCAGACCGCAATCGTCTATCTGCCGCTCTATGATAATCCGATGGGTGCCGGAATGCCGGGAAACCGGATCAATTACAAGTTCACGGGATTCCCGATAGTCGCACCCGAATGATCAGCTTGGCAGGCAGTATTTGTTGACACTATCCATGCTCAACCAGGTGAACCCATCCTGACCAGAGCATGTAAAAGCCGATGAGCGCGATCAGCGCGGCAGAGAAATAAGGTGCCTTGAGCAAAAAAGCGTCGACCTTGTCGGTTTTCTTGCGGGCATAACTGAGCCCGACGGCCGCGACAACTCCAGCTGTAACCAGCGTCAGTGCGAGGCCGATGCTGAAGGCGGAGACCAGCGTTACACCGAGCCAGAATTTCTGAAGATTGAGACACAGTAATAGAACGGTGATGGCGGCGGGGCAGGGGATCAGACCACCGGTCAAGCCAAACAGGATCGTTTGCGTGTTGGTCGCTTTTCCCGATGAAAAGCGGGTGTTGATCTCCTGTGCATGGGCGCGAGCGTGTGCATCTCCGCTCAGATGATCGTGGTCATAATGCCCATGCGGGTGGTGGTGGTGAGCGTGATCACTGGAGTGTCCATGCCCATGCCTATGTTGGTGTTCGTGCACGTGGGTGTGCCCGTGCTCGTGACTTTGTGTCCGAGCTTTGGCTGCTTGCCGCGTCTGCAGGAAGATCCAAAAAGCCACGAGCATAATGATCCCGCCTGAAATCACGATCAGCCATGGCTCGAGATCTTCGGCGATGAACTGGCTGCCATAGGTGAGGGCGAGCAGGGCAAGAACCCAGACGATCAGTGTGTGAGAAAACGTTGCAGACAGTCCCAGCAGGATTGCCTGCCATGGCGTGCCCCTGACCGCAATGATGAAGGCAGCCATCATGGTTTTGGAATGTCCCGGTTCAAGACCGTGCAAAGCACCGATTGCCAAGGCGATGAATATCAGCATGACCGGTGATGTACTACCGGTTTCAACCAGAGACAGTATATCCATGATCGTCACTGTGCTCCGTAGATAAGTTCACGCCATTGCTGTCTCAGACCGGACGCGAGGCAGGAAGATAATTCGCCGGAGAAACGTCGTTTGACCAGCGGTTGTTCAGGCTCAGGACACGTCACCCTATTGCCGAAGTTAAAGATACTTCGATATTTCCTTGAACTCCCCGAGCACATCACCGGCTCCGCGCGTCTCTGTCAGTGCGTCTTCGAGACAATGATCTATGTGGTCGTGGATCAACATCTGTTTTGCTTTTCGAACCGCTGCTTCCACGGCATGAAGTTGCTGAGCGATTGCAGGGCAGGGGTCTGCGGCTTCAACCATTGCAATGGTTTTTTTCAGGTGGCCTTCAGCCCGTTTCAAGCGCTTCAGGATATCCGGGTGGCTTTCGTGTATCATGTAAATAACCTATCCCCCTGGAGGGGATATAGCAAGGTGCGATTCGACTACTGTTGGAGAGCGGAAGCAGCACTCAAGACCCCGTCTTGTCCAAGTGCCGATCGGTTGTCCGTGACGCTGATTAGATAACGTCACCGTCGAACGGCTTTGCAAAAATCCTTGCTCTTTAACCATGTTTTTCATGACAATTTTAACGGTTCACCGTCATGCTCACTGTCCTGTTTCTTGTATTGAGTAAGGCAGATTACGATGCGCGCGAAGGTATCTCCGGCGATTGCACTGGTGGGAGCTGGGCTTATGCTGGCAGGCTGTTCAAGTCTGCCCGGGTTCGGCTGGATGGGGTCGTCATCTTCGGTCTCCTATCACGACACGAAATGGTGCGTGCCCAGAAAACTCAAACGTGTTCTGAACCGCGTCGCCGACAGATATGGGCAGGTCAATGTGCATTCGACAAAACGTTGGTGGCTTGAGAACTGGTGGAAGGGCGGCGCGCGTAACTCGTTGCATCTAAAATGCCAGGCGGTGGATTTTTCCGTTGGTGGTAATCCGTCATCCGTGGTTGCTTTCCTGAAAGCACAGCCGGAAGTTGGTGGCTATAAGTATTATGCCTCCGGCCACTACCATATCGACACGGGGCGCCGACGTACCTGGTAAAAACGGCCCAAAAACAGGGCGTCTTGTAGTCACGGCGATAGAAGTTTTTCCATCGAAATGACCGTTCCATGCGAGCGGGTCTGCCGCCAACCAAGATGCTGATACAGGTGAATGTTGTTTAGCATCGATGCATGGGTGCTCAGACGCATCTGCGACAGGTGCTGAACTTCGGCCCGTGTTTCAGCGAAACTTATGAGAGCCTTTCCAAGGCCCCTGCCTTTGAGATCCGGGTGAACTGCAACATTTACCAACTGCATGAATGTTTCTTTCGGGTCCAAGACAAGCACGCCGACAATGCCGTTGTCATAAAAAGCCAGCCAAACCTGCTTTTGTTCTATTTCCTCGACACATCCCTCTGACATGTTCGGCAAGTCGTCCAGCGTTTCAGTGTAATGGGCATAGGCCGCATCAAGGCACTGTGCCATGCCCTCTGCGTCTTCGGGTGCTGCCCTGCGAATGTTCCAATTCTGATCCATCAGCCGAGTTTGACATAAATGTCGGATGTGGCAAGTCACGGTAAGACCTGGAGCGCCAGTTCGACGAAATCTTGGTCGTGGTGCGATTGAACAGCTGCGCTTATAAATAATGCTCGAACGGTTATCGAATAAAAGGAAACCCTCATGACAGACCCAGTTCTGATTGGGATCGATGTCGGCACGACAACTGTCAAAGCTGCGTTATTTGATGAAAATGGGAAAGTTCTGTCCCGTTATGCGAACGCCTACGCCACCACACATGGCAAAAACGGATTTGTGGAACAGGATCCAAATGACTGGCTAAAGCGTATCGATACCGCCTTTGAGCATTTTACTGCTGATCACAATTTGGATTCTGTGCGGGCAATCGGTCTTACATCGCAGGTTAACACCCATGTGTTCGTTGATGAGAACGGAAATCCTTTGGCGCCTGCAATCGTATGGCAGGATGGACGGGCTGCGGAGGCGGCAGCATCGCTCGATGGTGAAATTAGCGAGGCGGACCGGCTGAAATGGTGGGGTGGCCCGATGTCGGTCGATGCCAGCCACGCTCTCGCTCGCATGAAATGGATGCAGCAGATGCATCCGGATATCTGGCAGCAGACCAAATGGGTCATGCTCCCCAAAGACTTCTGCCTGTTCAAACTGACTGGAGAAGCGGCAACCGACCCGATCTCAAATATTCATCTCTTTGACCGGGAATTACAACCGATACCCGCGCTTCTGGATTTGTTGCCCGGTGCGGGTGACCGGATTTTACCGGCCGCCCAAATGACCGACATTATGGGAAATGTGAAGCCCGGCCGACCATGCGCAGGCATTCCTGTCGCCACCGGCGTCATGGATGCATGGGCTGGCATGTTCGGACTGGGTCTCCATGCAGACAAATCTGCCCTTTACCTGAGTGGAACAAGCGAAATTCTGGGTATTCGCTCCGACAAGGAAACACCGGCACCTGGTGTTATTGTTTTTCCTGAAACCCATGGCATTCGCCTGCATGCCGGGCCAACGCAGTCCGGAGGAGCCGCAATGTTGTGGGCCTGCGGCCTGCTGGGTTTGAAGCCGGATGAGATATCCCGCCTGGTTGGAGAACTGGACGACGGGGTGGCTGTGCCGTTGTTCCTGCCCCATCTGGCAGGAGAACGGGCCCCGATCTGGGATATCAATGCGCGTGGCACTTTTTTGGGGGTGGAAACACAGACCGGTCAGGCTGAGCTAGCCGCGTCTGTTTTCGAAGGCGTTGCCTTTGCTGCACGTTGGCTGCTTGAAACGCTGGAAGTCTCCGCTGGCTTTACACCTGAATACCTGAACTGCGGCGGTGGCGGTTTTCGCTCAGAGAGCTGGAACCGTATTCGGGCAAATATACTCGGTCTTCCGCTCAATCGGCTCGCCGTACAGGATCCCGGCCTGCTGGGTGCCGCCGGACTGGCAGCAGTTGCGGCAGGATTGGAACCCTCAATTGAGGCCGCGTTCAGTTCAGTCGTGAGGTTTGACCGAACATTTGAACCGAACCTGCAAACGCGCGCCCGGTATGACGAAAAATTCGACCTGTTCAAGCATGCGTACCGCGCTAACAGCGAGATCAATCATGCGCTGGCTAAGCAGATTTAATTGTTTGCTAATGAGGGCTTGATGCTTTTCACTCTGACCAGACCGCGAGCTCAATGCCATTGGGGTCCTGAAAGTGAAACCGGCGTCCGCCAGGGAACGGATAGATTGGTTTTATGATCGTCCCGCCTGCGGCTTCGACCTCTTTGAGTTTCCCCGCTAAGTCATCTGCATAAAGGACTGGCAAAATTCCGGGTTTGACGACTGTTGCGTCATCCTCGCCATTAAATCCGCCATCGATGCCGGCGCCGGCGAAGCTGATGTACGTGTCTCCCCAGTCGGTAAACTCCCATCCGAATACCTGCGCGTAGAAGTTCTTTGTCCCTGCGTTATCAATCATCGGGAACTCAATATAGTCGATGTGGTTGTTGGTGCTCATCGGTGTTTCGCCTTGGTGTGGGAAAAATTGGAATGGCTGTTTGTGCACAGTACAATATTTCCATTCAAAGGATTAGTAGTATAATTTGAGAATGATTATCCCATAAACAGGAATAAAATGATCGACCTTAATGCCATGGCGGTGTTTGTGAAAGTGGTGCAGGCGGGCAGCTTTTCGAAAGCTGCCAAACAGCTGGAAATGCCGCTGTCGACCGTCAGTCGCAAGGTTGCGATGCTGGAAGGCGAGCTGAAGTCCAAGCTACTGGAGCGTTCGACGCGCAGTTTGCGGCCAACCGAAATCGGAACCCTTTATTACGAGCAATGCCGTCAGGCTGTCGAGACCATCAACTCCGCCAACCTCATGGTGGAAAACAGACAGGTGGAAATTGAGGGTACGCTCAGGATATCCGTTCCACCAAGTCTGGCTGAAACGCTGTTTGTGCCGATCATCGGACTTTTCCAGGCGCATTACCCTAAAGCCCGAGTGGCGGTCTATATTTCCGACAGGATTGCAGACCGGGTGGACGATGGAATCGATCTTTCGTTTCGCGCTGGTCCTGTCCGCGATACTTCTCTTGTGGCGCGCAGACTTCTAACCTATCGGCACGTACTGATCGCGGCACCCGACTATCTCAGCCACGATGGCGCGCCGCGCATTCCCCAGGACCTTCTGAAGCGTCGCCTCATCGCGTTTGGTTTTCTGCAGGAGAGAGAAAAGACCTGGACTCTTGTGCGGGGAAAAAGGCACTCGAGAATAACCTTTGAGCCGCATGTCAGCTTCAATGACTATGATGCTATTTTGCGGGCTGTTACCACGGGGCAGGGCATTGCCGAGATACCCTCGATCCTCTGCCGGGAGGCGATAGAACAGGGATTGGTCGAGGAAATTTTACCTGGCTGGGCATTCCAGGAAATCGATTTTCAATGCGTGCATCCAGGAACTCCCAATCTGTCCCGGTTGGCTCGATTGTTTCTTGATATGTGCATTGTTCATATAGGTGGCAAATCGACTTAAACTTTTGCTTTTTCGTTTTCATTACATAACCGCGCGATGAAGAAACGATTGCGTGGTTGTGAGATTACTTTATGTAATCACAAGTATGTACATGAAGCGCGTTTCTATACGAATCAATTCAGACATTTCTCCCCGGATTGTAATTGAAAAATTCGAGAGCTTGATGGCGTTCTATAGAGGGAACGGTCAAGTCTTGGGGAAAGTCCAGTCAGAGTACATATCTGGCAACACTGTCATTGGAATGCCGTACACGCCCGAGGAAGGGTCACTTTCCAGGGAGCTGAATAATCACTACGTAAAAAAGCAGATCGAGTGGTTTGAAGAACATTGTAGATCTGATTTGAAAATCGAGACTGCCGGAACGGCTTACGAGAAACCGCTGTCGGTATGTCAATGCGAAAAGCCTCAAATGTACATTTTAGAAGGGTCTGTATATTGGAGTGGGGCACCTGTTGCGTGCGGTAACTGCTACCGCATGGTGCCGCTATATCGACTGCCCATCTATTACGATCACGGCTACATGCCGATCTTGCGTTGGCAGACAAACTATCATGCCAGCGAAGACTTGTTCATGAACGATGACGTTGGAGAGCGGTGGGCGCGAGGGCAGATGCAAAACGTGCGTTCGCAACTTTCTCAGCAAGGTTTGGAAATTTCTGCGAATATAGCCGAACTTACTGGAACCCCGACCTACTACCATCTCTTCAACTATCGATATCGGCAGCGTAAAGACCAGGCTCGTATCTGTCCCAAATGCAAGAATGACTGGGTATTGTCGAGCCCTTTACACGATGCATTTCATTATAAATGTGATGAGTGTTTTCTGCTTTCATCTCATTCTAATAATTTTTAGCCTGTCCGGCGGAGATTTGTCCCCAGCTAAGTGTGATATTGCCCCAATATTGCCACAAATAAGGAACTTGCGAGCGGCAGTGCTCACATGATGCGGTGCCAACTCCCGCAAGGTATTTTTTGCCCGATCATAGTGGATTTCATTTTTCGCAAGAAAAATAAGTAATTGTAATATCTGCCTTATTTCTAGAGGGTGTGAGAGATTTTCAAGAAAAGTCAACCGTAACAAGGGATTACTGATTTCCTATATTTGATTGTGAAAATCGACAAGGGTGCGCTTCGACAAAATGCCGTAATATCTGCAACATTTTCGACTACTTTTGACTGTAATCTTTATGTATCCGGTCTCTATGAACCGGACTTCTAGTTCACGAATATTTCCGATATGAGCTGTTCCCTTTCATGTCGGAGGATCCGGTTTAAGTGTCTCGGTGATCGAGATCATTTGCAGGTGACTATTTGGGATCTGCCGTCACGTGGCCTCACAGCAACGGTCGAAAGGTTTCATCGCTATGCGGATGTGTTGACGCATTGATGCACCTGACGGATTGGCGGAGAGGGGACAGGGGAGAATTGCGGATGCGGTACGTGTTTTTGATTTGGCGCTCTGTTCTTCTAATCGGCATTGCGGCATCGCTCGCCATGGCGGTTATCGGGACGGCCAACGCTGCGGAACCGGCTGCAAAACCGCGTGATGAAGGTCAATGGCGGCAGCAGGTCAATGGGGGCATTGTCAATGTGGTTACGCCCGGTCTTGACTGTGCTTGCACCTACGTAGCTACGGACATGGCCAGTGTCTTGAACGACATGGGTGCATTGAGGGTTCTTCCCTTGCTCACTCAAAGCGAGTTGCAGGGATTTGCCGACATACTCTATCTCAAGGGCGTTGATCTGAGCATCGTTCGTTCAGATGTCCTGGCCTATGTGAAACGAAATCGTTTGCACACCAATCTGGATAAACGTCTTCGTTACATTACCAGTCTCTACAGCAGTGAAGTTCACCTGATTGCTGGTTCAGATGTCCAATCGGTTGCGGATCTTGAAGGTCGAAAGGTCAATTTTGACACGGAATCGCAGGGAAACGCCATTACAGCAGAGACATTTTTCAATGCGCTGGGCGTCAAGCCTGAACCCGTTCACATGGAACAGGCCCTTGCACTTGATAAAGTTGAGAGTGGCGAAATTGCCGCCAGTGTCGTGGTGGTGGAGAAGCCTGCAAAGTCCGTAGTGGATCTGACGACCGGTCGGAACCTGCGTCTGTTACCCATTCCCTTTAACGAGAAACTTTCAAAGATCTATTTACCGGCTTCCCTGACCCACGAGGATTATCCTGAACTCATCCCTGAAGGTCAGGCGGTTGAGACCATCGGAGCAGCCGTACTGCTGGCAGTTTATAATTGGGATGGTGGATCCAAACGGTATCGTAAAATTCAAAGATTTACGAAAACCTTGTTTGATAACATTGAAAAATTCAACCATCCGGAACGTCATGCGAACTGGCGCGACCTCGATATTGGAGTGGCAGTGCCTGGATGGAAGCGGTTTAGACCGGCTGCCAAATGGATTGACGACAATCCGAAAGTCGCAAAAGCACAGAACCCGACTGAGCGCGAGAAAGTTGCCCTGCGAAAGTTGTTCGAGCAATTCCTGCTTGAAGAGGGGCACAAGCCTCAGTCGAGCCTGGATACGAGGCAGGCGATGGTTATGTCGAAGGATTTTGTTGAGTGGCGTCAGCAGCAATAGGACCGGAAATCTTTCTCCGGCCCTGATCGACCTGAGTGCGTATTCAACCGCGCACCGTTATCCGGCACAGAACAATATTGTCCTGCTCGAGATCGGGTCCCCAGATTATTTTTGCGGACCGATCCCATTGGATTGCATCATAGCCGTCTTTGGGCCGAACAGCCTGAGCCGAATGGCTCGTTGCCTTCGGCCAACTGCTGTCGTCGAATGCAGGGGACGTCCAGCTCTTTGACACGGCTGTTTTTTGTTCTGCGCAGGCACCGCTTCCTGCTGTCGGATTGCGTTCGCGGGCGCATGACTTGTTGACCGGCGCGTGCTGCTTGACCATGCAGCGCCAGTTCTCATCGGTTACTGCAATCGTCTTGCCGCTCTGAGCGTCTTTGAACTGTGCAATAGCTCCGCCATCACCCATCTGCTGACGCCGGGATCCGATATATTCCAGCCCGGTGGGATTTTCCATGAAGTCGCGGAACTCGAATGCGAAGGTAAAGGGCGGGTCCGCTTTAAATGTGAACCGCTCGGCATTGAAAGAGCGTTCGGTTGTGATGGGAACACTGTCCGTGATCAGCTTCTTGCCGTTTACGGATAATTGGAACCAGTTGTCGGCCCAGACTTCTCCAACCAATGTTTGAGACCCTTTGGTGTCCAGGTTGGTCTCGTTGAGATCTCTGGCCTGAAGGCCGGTACTAAGGAAAGCGGCAGTCGTCAGTGCGAGCGTACAGGCAGTGGCGAGTAATAAGCGCTGGGTACGAGACATTGAGAAGGTCCTGATTTAACAACGGGCAAAACAACCGGGCATGTGCCCTGTTGCCTGAACACATTGCAAGGGTTGTGCCTGGACAACTGTGCCTCATATCACTTAATAGCGGGTTCTCATTCTTCGCTGGTTGCTCGGGACACCCGTCGGACTACTGCTTTTCGACCTCAGGAATGGAGGGGAGCGTCGACAGCCAACTCAGGGCTGACTGCGCCCACACCTGTGTTTTGGGAACAAGCTGATCGCGTTGCCGCGCAGTTCCAAGCCGCATATTGTAGACTTTCGGACCATCTCCGACAGACGTCGCATAAATCGCCGACCCGCAATCGGAGCAAAAGGCCTGCTCACGCTTTGCGCCGCTGTCACCGGTTTTAATGTAAATTTTGGGTTGTCCGGAAAGGGTAATGTTCTGTTCCGGAACCGGCGCTACCGTGCGAAACGCCGTTCCTGAGAGAGACTGGCAATCCGTGCAGTGACAGATCTTGATCGCATCGGTGTCGATGTCGGCCTGATAGGTGATTTTACCGCAATGGCAGCTACCATCAATTTTCATGGTGTCGTAACTCCTCAAGCCGGTAAACCGGAAATCATTCGTCTGAGATACATATTGAAATCAATCATTCCGGCACTGCGGTAGACCCAGAATTGTCTTCCATTGGAACCAGCGCGTACCATTTTACCGAGACAGTTGGGAATGTAAAAAAGCGCTCAGCCATTCATTGAACAAAGGTGGGTTCTCAGCGAACATGAAGTGGCTGCCACCTTCCTCCACGGATATCATTTTCAGCGTGGCCCGGGGGATCTGGCTGGCAATATAGGGCATCACATCCGGGCCAAGGTGGCTGGCATGACCACCAATGCACAAAGTGGGCAAGTTGATCTTCGGCAGCAGGTCCCGGTAATCTGAAAAGGTGACATCAAGCAGCAGCCGGACCGCATTGTTCCTTGGAACGTTCAGGCTGGATTCGATGATGCCACTACGGTCTCCCGCCGGGCATCGCGGTGTAAACATGCTCTCCAGAAACGATCGCATCGTTTCGGTGCCCTCTGGTCCAGATAGAGTTTGGGCTTCCGTCACCGCCTGGTCTCCGCCTACAGAGGCACCAAACTGGCGGCATTGTTCTTCTGTCCATCCCGGTCTTTTCAGGCGGGCGATCATCTGATCGCAAAGAACAAGGGCCTTGAGACGTTCCTGTCCGAACAGTTCAAGGAAACTCCAGGCAACGGCACACCCGGCCGAATGTGCGACAAACACGGCTTGCTCGATTTGCGCGTGGCTCAAGAGGTTATTCACGTCTTGAGCAAAGCGAGAGACCCGGTACCCATGATCGGGGCACTCAGAAAGGCCATGGCTGCGATAATCCAATGCGACGCAGCGATAGTGGTTCGAAAGGCCCGACAGCTGATGGCGAAATCCGGAAGCGGAAAGCGTCCATCCCGGTAGAAACACCAGCACTGGACCGTTGGTATGCTTTCTCCCTGCCTCAAGGTAATGCAGCGTTACGCCATCATCGGTGATGAACCGTTCTGAAGACAGGACTTGAGACATGAAGTAAATTCCGTGCTGAAAATCGATCTGAAGTGAATGCCATAGGGAACAATCAGGGCGGAACCAAGGGAGTCGACGCCGGGGACATTCTTGGTTCTTTTGCAAAAACAGCTACGGCGTACTCTGTGCCATTGCTGCAATTGCTTCGATATGGACCTGCGCGCAGTCCAGTGTCGCAAAACCGGGATCGTGATCATCAAAAGCCAGAAACAAATCTGTACCGCCGAGCAGGATGACCTCCGCGCCTCTATCCGTCATTTCCCGACCGGCGTCGAAGAAGGTTCGGCGCTGCTCTTCGGTCACTTTGACCGATAACGCCATATCCACATAAGCCCGATGGACGCGCTCTATGTCGGCTTCCTGTGGAATGAGGATTTCGGTCGATTTCACACCACCGTAAAATCGGGTTTTCATCGCCGTGTCGGTGCCAAGAATACCGGCGTGCCTGATGTCATTTGATGCAAGATGCTCATTCATGACATCGATAAGGTCGATGATGGGGAGGGGACATTTCGTTCGAAATTCATCCACACAGAAATGGCCGCCGATTGATGTGATAGCCACCGCTTGTGCCCCGGCCTTTACCAGCCTTTCGGTCAGGTTCAAAAATATTTCAGCTTGGGGCTCGGGTGTCCGGGCTTCGAAATTCCTTACCAGGGTCGGTGCGTCGGCATGAACAATCGTTAGATCAAGCGGTGCATCAGCTGCTTTCATGACATTGATGAGGCCACGATAGTAAAGATCCGTTGCGGCAGGCCCGATGCCGCCAATCAACCCTATATGCATGTCGCGTTCTCCATCGGTGTATCTGCGTGCCACATCGCCTATTGCAGTTCTGTTGAGACTGGTTCGGCGACAAGCAGTGAACCAATCATGTTTTACACGCTGGTGTTCAATGCCGAAACGGTGCAACGTGCCCAGCGCACATCGTTCATCTGATGATGGAATTAAATACTTCAAGGGATACTTAGCAATGGCGTTATCGGTTATTGGCGCGGGATTCGGCCGGACGGGGACGGATTCCATGAAAACGGCATTGACGATGCTCGGCCTGGGTCCGTGTCATCATATGAAGGAAGTTATTCCGAACCCTGAGCAGGTCAAAATGTGGCGGTCGATTGCTCAGGGAAATGTACCCGACTGGCACGCGGTGTTTGCGGGCTATAATTCGGCGGTCGATTGGCCTTCGGCTTTCTATTGGCGGGAGCTTGCCGACTTCTACCCCGATGCAAAGATTTTATTGACTGTCCGCGATGTCGATAGCTGGCACAAAAGCATGGAGAATACGATTTTCAAAGGTCTCCGCGCAAGCACTGATGAAGAGTCGTTGGGGCTGAAACTTATTGCAAATGGTGTATTTGGCGGTCGCATGGAAGATCGGGAGCATGCCATTGCAGTGTATGAGAAAAACATTGCTGACGTTCAATCGGCCTTCGGACCCGACCGCCTGCTCACTTACACGATTGGTGATGGTTGGGAGCCTTTGTGCAGGTTTCTTGGAAAGCAAATACCTGATGAACCCTATCCGCACAGCAATTCAACAAAGGATTTTACAAAGATACTGTCTGATCCGAAGTAACCGGTCAAACCCTGTACAGATTGATGCAACAAGGGGTTTTCCGGCTGATCATCCGTATCTTTTCAAGCTTGAGTTATGGCTGCAAAACCTCACCACGGGCCGGATAACCGTGTTTGATCACAAATGAAATTGCACTGATGACATCGCGCATCTGAGGTCTTGCAAAAGGCGCAGACTGCGTGGCGGCATAGTAAAGTGTGTGATCGGGATTAATGAGGAACAAACCCGGCTCATTAAACTGGCGGGGTTCTTCGACGCCAAGAGACGTTTGGCCTCGGCTCGTTGAGATGTAAAGACCCCATTGCCGGGCCTGAGATATTGACAAACCATGAGCGATCGATAATCGGTCGAGACTCCAATTCGTCCTGGTCGAAGTGGCCCGATCCTCCTGATCGGTGGAAACGGCAACAACAGATACACCCAGTCGTTCGAAATCGTAAAGGCGTGATTGCAGGTCCTTCAATTGATCGCGGCAGATCGGACAATGCCAGCCACGATAAAAAACCAGCAACAGAAAATTCTCGAAGACTGCGTTGTGGATAGACCAGGGAGCACCGCCGACCAGGGGCAGGGACAGGGAGGGCACTTTTTGGCGAGGGACCAAGGGTGAACAATCTGCAGTCATGAGGGGAACACTTTCGATGATCAAATCTGTTGCCATGATACCCTAGCGAGCCCAAAGGAATTCATGAAGCGACGAGGTGTGATTTTCATACTCTGAGATACTTTGCGCTTGTGCATCGGGGTGTGCGGGTCAAATCATTTAATCTCCAATCCCGGCAATCACGCGCGAACCTGCCGCGTCACCGTTGTCGCCAAAACATACGACCTATTCGGTGCCAAAATTGAATGCTTGAGGGTCCAACTCTCCTGCGCTCACGGGTCGCCCTTGCGGCGCGCATCATATGCATTTAATGCTGAGGAAAATCCATTTTGGCGTCTGCCTGCCAGCAATCTGCGGCCAGCCGCTCTCCGCGGAAGGAATTATCATGTCGAAAGTCGATCCTGACGGCCTTGCCGAATTCTCAGTGGTGTTCACCGACCGGTCGTTGAACCACATGTCGCAATCGTTTCAAGGTGTCATGAACGACATCCATGACATGCTGAAAGGTGTCTATAACGCGGAGACCGTTGTGGTTGTTCCCGGCGGCGGCACATATGCGATGGAAGCGGTCGCGCGCCAGTTTGCATCCGACAAGAAGGCGCTTGTGATCCGCAACGGCTGGTTCTCCTACCGGTGGACACAGATCTTCGAAGCCGGACGGATTCCGGCAGAAGAATTTGTGTTGAAAGCACGCCAGACCGGCAATCACGCGACAGCGCCGTTTGCGCCTCATCCGATCGAGGACGTCGTCAAAAGAATTGCGGAAGAAAAGCCGGACGTCGTCTTTGCACCCCATGTTGAGACATCATCGGGCATGATTTTACCCGACGATTACATCAAGGCGGTTGCCGAGGCGACACACGCTGCTGGCGGCTTGTTTGTTCTCGATTGCATCGCCTCAGGGACGATTTGGGTCGATATGGCGGCAACGGGGGTCGACGTGTTGATCAGTGCTCCGCAAAAAGGCTGGAGTTCTTCGCCTTCTTCCGGCTTGGTCATGCTGAGTGCGCGCGCACTCAGCGCCCTGGAGGGCACGCAAAGCAGCAGCTTTGCTGTTGACCTGGGCAAGTGGCACCAGATCATGCAGGCCTACATCAATGGTGGACACGCCTATCATTCAACGATGCCGACGGATGCGCTCAGAGGGTTCCGCGATACAATGGTCGAAACCCGTGATATCGGATTTGACACCGTTCGCGACCAGCAAGCGGCATTGGGAAAGGCGGTAAGGTCCATGCTGGCCCAGAACGGATATCAAAGCGTTGCGGCTGCCGGATTTGAGGCGCCGGGCGTTGTCGTCAGCTACACCAGCGATCCGGAAATTCAAAACGGCAAGAAATTCGCCGCTCAAGGCCTGCAGATTGCCGCAGGCGTGCCTTTGATGTGCGACGAGCCAGAAGGATACTCAACATTCCGCCTGGGCCTGTTCGGTCTGGACAAGCTGGGCGATGTCGATGCAGCGGTCAGTACGCTCGAAAAGGCGGTGAAGGCAGTTTGAAAATCCTCCCCATCGAGCGCACGATGCCAACTAAAGAGAACTTTTGATGGCTGAAGTTTTCGACGAGTTGGAATTTTCCTCCAGCCTTTCCATGAGCCGGGGGCATTTTATCTATGAGTCTGGCCATCATGGTGACTTGTGGCTTGAATTGGATGGTTTGTTTCGCCAGCCGTCAAAAACGAACGGCTGGGTGAAGCAGCTTTGTGTGTTGCTGGCACAATTGGAATTTGAGTATGTATGCGGCCCGTTGCTCGGCGGTGGATTTATTGGGTATGCGATGGCGGCGGCGCTGGGAAAGCAGTTCATCTATTCGGAGCGCAAAGTCAATGCGGACGGCATGGCTGTGTATGGAATTCCGGAGCCAGAACAACGGCTGCTTGCAGAGAAAAAAGTACTGGTAGTCGATGATGCGATCAATGCCGGTTCGGCTATCCGGGCAACACACCGGGAGCTGGTGCACTGTGGAGCTGAAGTGGTTGGATTTGCATCATTCCTGACGCTTGGTGGCGCGCGTGAGCGGATTGCCAATGAGTTTGGTGCGCCATGCATGTCTCTGAAGGATATTGACCGTCAGATGTGGCCCGCAAAGAGCTGCCCGCTCTGCGCTGCGGCTGTGCCGATTCAAAATATTTAGCCGGTTGATTTTATTCGGCTGTCGAGAGTTTTTCTATTTCGGATGAAAAGTCTTCGAGCGCACTAAGCCCCTTGGGTGTCAGCGCATAGATGCCCGTTTGAACCCGCTCAAACCAGCCGTAATGATCGTCCGACATCAGGCGCCGGGCGGTATCGACGTTGGCCAGTTGGGCCACAATGGCGGCTTTTGTCGGGCCATTCTCATGGAGTATCTTGACACAGCGCAGGGCATCCTGACGGTATGCAGTCATCAGCCCTTTGCGTGTTGCTCCTCCGGTGTTGGGATCGCCAACGCGCTTGGCAAATTCCTTCAGCAGACGCGCTTTTGCGGATTTGGATTGGCGGGGTTTGTACGGGGCGGGATCGATGTGGATCTCAACAAAGCTGTCTTTCATCCGCACGGTGATCAGGCCCAGTCCTAGACGGCGGCAAAGGTTTTTGTTGTTTTTGAGTGATTTCAGGAACATTTTTCCCGTGCCTCGCGGCACAGCAACATACACGACTTCACTCAGACGTTGCCGTTCGATTCCCTGATGAAAAAGAGACAGGGAAAATCCTGTTTTCAGCTCGACGATGACCGGCTCTTCCGCCCCTCTGACTGCAACAACATCTGCTGAGCCGATCTCACTCTTCACCTCGTAGCCCTGGTTTTCCAGCAAGGTTTTGACGGGGTCGTAAAGGTCAGTTTCTAGGATCTTGGGTGTTGCCATACCCTTTCATAACGCGAATTGGTTATCGTTTTTCAAACCATTCGCGTGCAAGCCCGGTCCAGCCCTTTGGAAGGCCGTGGCCGCCATCATGAATGCACATCCGGAGTGCACCGTTTTCGCAGCTTTGACCCCACGTGCGGCAACGGAACTTTTCGCCCACATCTATTTCATCTGGATTGGAACGGCATTGATTAGTTGCGCGCATCAGGGAGAAAGACTCATGCAGATCACCCTGGTGCCAGTCGCGAATACCTCGGCCTTCAAAGGGTACCTGCTTATCAGCGAAGCCATGGACCTGAAGGAGTTTAACCGGCCCGCCTGGACAAATCTGTTCGGGATTAGGGCGACGCAACGCACCTGCGACGGAGGCAAATCCGGCAAACCTGTCGCCTGCATAGCATGCCATCATCCAGGCCATTGATCCGCCTGCGGAAAAGCCTGACGCGTAAAGACGATTGTTGTCCAATGGCACCTTGGAAGACACATCGTCAATGACTGCCAGACTGAATGCAACGTCATCGCGCTGGTCACCCTTTGCAGGGCGGGCGGGCCAGGCCCGTACGTCTGAACCGGGACGCTTTGCGCCATTTGGGGCGATGATCAGGTATCCGTTTTTCGAAAAATCTTCCTTCAAGCTTCCAGCCCGAAAGACAGATGCGCCGGACGACCGATGACCATGATAATAGATCATCGCAGGAAGAGGGCTATCGCCGTCCCAGTCCGGCGGAAACATCAGGTAGTACTCTCCCCCGTCGATGGTGCAGGGGGTATCAGCTCCGCAAGGCAGTTCATTGGGACTATCGGTACCTACCGCTCCGGCTTGATGGGGAACCAGTGACCAGGTGACAAGGGCCAGTAACGAAAAGAAGAAACGCATAGGGCGATATCCTGACGGTTGATTTCAAACCGGAGTGTCGCACAGCCTTCCATCACGTAAAATGGGTATGGCTCACACTTTTACGTTTACGGCCGTCGGCTTGCCGTTGTTAATCCGGGTCTCCAAGCCTGTTGGCGGCGGGATACCTTAAAATTTACTTTTCCTGCAGAGCCAGTCGAATGCCGACACCGCAATAAATGCATCCGACGACCTTTCCCTGTAATTTCAATATTTTAGGGTTCTTGCGAAGAAAACGGCCGACACCACCACCGGCAAGGGCAAATCCCACGGTGCTGAGAAGGCCTATAAGGACAAAGAGCAAACCAAGGGTCGTCAACTGAAGGGCGACCGCGCCATTTTCCGGCTGAACAAACTGCGGAAGAAATGCAAGAAAGAATAGCGCTGACTTCGGGTTCAGAACTTCAGCAAGGGTCGCCTGCCGAAATGCCTGCCTGGGTGATAGTTTTATCGCCTGCGTTTCGTTCAGTTCCGGCGTCCTCTCAAGCAGAGCCCGAATGCCAAGATAGATCAGATATCCCGCACCGATATATTTGATCAGACTGAACATGAATGCCGAGGCCAGAATGATGGCGGAGATGCCAAGAACTGCCATCAATGTATGAATAATATCTCCGACCGCAATTCCCAGGCTGGTCGCGATTCCGACCCGCGTTCCGGAACTGGAGGCGCGTGCCAATGTCAAAAGAACAGCAGGGCCGGGAATAAGCACAAAGCCGAAGAGAATGGCAATATAGGTGAACAGGGTCGCTTGATCGATCAATTTGGAAAACCGTATAGGACTATTCGATGCCGACAGGTCATCACGAATGGCAGATAATTGCAATCTCCGCCTGCTGCAAGACAATCGTGATTGTCTAAATTGAATTCAAATTCTTATAAATCGATTTACCAGCATTGAATGCGCATAGATGGTGTTAATAAAAAAATAAAACCATTGGTAGCAATCTGGTTCTCCGAATTCAGCTTTAGTTTTGAAACAATTGCTTTTGGCCAAACACAACAGATTGCAATAGCAGGTGCTCGACGTGAAAAAATATCAGAATATACAGTTGCAGTGGCTTGAAGAGGCCAGGATTGACTTGCCATTGAATGGTATCATTCAATGGTTGGAAAAACAGAACTCGGATACGTGGCACGTGGTAGCCACCGGATGGAACTGGGATCATGGGTCTGATCCGCTCCACTGGATAGTCTCACAGCCTTCGTGCGATATGGGCACTGCCTGCTACATCTTTTTTATTGAGGCAAGCCATTGGGTTAAATCTCTGGACCCCAGTGAATTAGGGCATTCATCTTATCGCACCGGTTGGAAGACGTGTAAAAAGATATCCGATCGCTGGCACAAAAATGATTTCAATAACAGGAGTTTGTTTCCGAGTAGGGAAATGAGCGGCAATGACTATGTTCGATCCATCGGGCTCTACAGGGAAAGGGAACATAAAAGCCTCAGCAGTGGAGAAGGGTTGGCCTGGACTGTTCCAAATTACGTGTACGATTATCGGGGAACGCGAGTTGCAGAGTCTGACTATGATTTTGGCGACGGGGAACTGTTTGAAAATTTTAGCAAGTGGAAGACACGATTGGGATTGAAAGACTATTATTGAATTTCTAAGCACCCGGAAGAAAATGACATAAGTGCGCCTTCTAACATTACTTCCGGGCCTTTGAGTTGTATTTCAAAGGTCCGGAAGTGTTTTCTTTGAAGCTCAGTCAGCGACTTCGGTCACCAAACCAGCGCCCACCGTCTTGCCACCTTCACGCAAGGCAAAACGAACGCCTTTTTCGATCCCGATGGCCTTGTTCAGCGCAAAGCTGATTTGTGCCTGATCACCAGGTTGAACGATGGCATCCTGAACGACATCGACCACGCCGGTAACATCGGTGACACCGAAGAAGAACTGCGGACGGTATCCGCTGGTGAAAGACGTATGCCGTCCACCTTCTTCCTCAGTCAGGACAAAGATCTGGGCCTTGCCTTTGGCAAAGGGCCGTATCACGCCCGGTGCGCTGAGCACCTGACCACGACGCACTTCGTCCCGCTTCAGACCTCGAAGCAGCAGCCCGACATTCATGCCCGCACGCGCTTCAGGGATATCTTTCCTGAAGGCCTGTGTACCCGTGACGGTGACCTCCGACCCTTCATTATCAAGGCCGATAATCTCCACCTTGTCACCGACTTTCAGCATACCTCGATCAACCCGGCCGGAGACGACCGTGCCGCGACCGGGAATGGTGTGTACGCCTTCAATCGGCATCAGAAACGGGCTGTCGAAATCCCGGACAGGGTCCGGAATGCCGGCATCAAGGGCCGCAACGAGATCGATGATGCACCTGACATCTTCACCATCCAGCTCACCACGTTCTGCAGCATCCAGGGCTTTCAGGGCACTGCCGAATATGAAGGCGGTGTTCCTGTATCCCTGTGATTCCAGCAGCGCGCCGATTTCCAGCTGGATCAGCTCCATCATGTCGGCACGCTCGTCGACGGACAACATATCCATCTTGTTCACGAACACGACCATGTGCTCCACATTGACCTGTCTGGCGAGCAGGATGTGCTCGATGGTTTGCCTGGCAGCGCCTTCGGTGCCGTCGACGAGCAGGATGGCGCCATCCATCTGTGAGGCGCCGGTGATCATGTTTTTCACGTAATCAGCATGACCTGGGCAGTCGATATGCGCGTAGCGCCTTGTGTCTGAGTCATAGGTCACGTGGCTGGTGTTGATGGTAATGCCGCGCGCCTTTTCCTCGGGTGCCTTGTCGATCTGATCGAAGGAGAAGGCGTCCCCGCCAAGACGAGCCGCCTGAACTTGCGTGATCGCTGAGGTCAGAGTCGTCTTGCCGTGGTCCACATGCCCGATGGTGCCGACATTGACGTGAACTTTCTGTGTCATTTGTCTTCTCACTTTCTCGTTCTGGTATCGACCGATCCGCGTTCAACGCGTTGGATGGAGCGTGGATCGGTCGAAAGACGCCGCCAAACCTCGGCTGGCCAAGCCGGGATCTGGCGGCCATTGGCATTGGCGCGCCAATTCAGGGAAGGCGAAACGGAGAAACCGTCTGCCTGAATCAAATAGCCCGCGAAAGGTGCATGGACCTTTCGCGGGCTATTTGCGCTCCACGGGTCCAAAAATCCCGCGGTGCTGAAACTGTCCGGGGACCTCACATGTCAAATGGCCATGCATCATCGCTGCGCGGCATGAAGGTGCCCGCATCGAAGAAATTTTTTGCAATCATCTCGTGGCGCATTTGAACACTGCCGATCCTGGTTCGCGATCACCAAGTTTCCTGGCGAAGCGCATTAAAAAAACCCGGAGACCGAAGCCATCCAGGGTTCATCACAACCAGCAGGAGGCTTCATGCCTCCAGAAATTGAGGCAAAGCTAGAAATCCACACAATAGAGCGCATCAACGCCGGCATCCGCCGTCGCATTGCGCATTTTCATGTCTGTAATCGAGCTTTTCATCGTCTTTGCCTGTGTTGTGCGAAGAGGGGAGATAACACTTCAACTGACGGATTTCAATGGTCGGGATCTGAAGACAAGGAAAGAAACAGTGAGGCCGACCCATTCAGGATGATGCCATTGTTACCATCAAGATATCCGCTGAGGTGGTGAAATACCACTTTGGCATCGCCTGACTTTCCCGCAATGGTTAGGATAACGGTGTTGGTCGGCTCACTGGTAGATTGTGCCTCAAGCACCGATTGAAGAAAGACGGCGACGTCCCTTTCCCAGATATGATTTTGATAAGAAATCGTGATTTTGTTGTCAGCACTTGAAATTTGGGGAATGTCGAACATCCGATCCGCTTCAGGTACGTTTGATCCGCGGTCATGGAAAGTATGAGTTCCGGAATAAAACGTCATTTCTTGAGTTTTCAGCACAACGGGTCTGGTTTCGCGATGTTCGACCCATATTTTGCTACTGTCATGGCCATAAGGTTCGAATTTCAGCACATCAAAAGCATCCGACAGGATGTCGCCAATTGACTTGCGGTCCGAAAGTAGAATCGATTCCGTTAAGCCAGGTGTTTTATTTTTGAAAGGATTGTCTGCGCGACCCTCAAACAGGGGGGAGATCAATTCCAGCTGGCCCGCCCTGGCGAGAAAGTCCAGTTTGGAATGCGCTTCATTGGACACCGATGTTTCAATGTTGTCGGGAACTTTGAGGGCATCTCCGTCAAAATATCCGGCCGTCTGCATGAGGCTGATGAGGCGCTGATATTGGCTAGCAACGGAGATTGACGTGGCACTCCATGGCCCAAAGGAGGCTGCAATCAGAATGGCTGAAAGGGTCCCGACAAGGATGCGCGGTTGAACCGACCGAGACCTCAGCAGGTACCACACTATAAGAAGCCCGGCCCATATTCCGATGGCGGCAAGGCCGTACCGTTCAGGGGTGACGCCATATTCAGATATGCGCTGATAGGTTCCTGTTGCCAGCAGGATCAATGGCACCGCAAGTGAGGGAAACCAGATCCTGTCGAAGAATTTTATCAGACGGGAACCTGTCTGCCGCCATGGATGAGCAATCAGCCAGATGGCAGCGCCTCCGACAGTGAAGATCAGAACCATGATCCCGACTTGCCCTTTTGGCAGTTCGGCCTCGATGAGGATTCTACCAGCATAAAAATAGAGGATGATCAGGTAGGTAAGCGCCAAGGGGATCAAAAGGAAGTTCAACACCAATGAGGTACCGGTTGAGAGCAGGCTCGGATCACCGTCCGGTGAGAATGTTTCGGAGAGATTTCGCGATACCAGTGAAAGACCAACGATCGGTGCGATCAGAGACGCAGCTGTGGTCCAGACGTAACGATGGATATTGTGTTGTATAACAATGTCAAAGAGATAGCTGAAGCTTTCCAGCACGGCCAGCACGCCGGCAACAAAAACCCCCGCGACGAGACCACTGGCAAGCACCGCGAATGCAAGGCGCGCATTGAAGATCCAAATGGCATTGTCGTCAGGCGCTTTATGTACATATCCCGCTACCATGACGGCAAGAACCAGTCCGGGCAGCAAAAACAGATATTGTGCTTCCTGAGGTGTGGGGATCAAAAGCAGGATCGCAATCCCACAAGCAGTGGTGAATGCCAATAGCGCGCTGACCATTTTGCGCCATTGATATTTTTCACAGTAAAGCTGCACGGCCCCAGAGGCGAGAAAGCCCGATATCAGCGCGGCATAGAGTTGCTCGGAGTAAAAACCGTCGCCGGGTTCGCGCCAGTCATATGATTTCAGGTCGATCAACCCGGCAATATCGGCATTGCCAACCATCATCAGAAGGATGCTGATCGCAACGGGAACCGGAAATCTGAGAACTGTAAGCAGCAAAGCCGATTTGAAAAGATCCCTGTGAGTGTGAAGGGGCATGAAGAATTGGTGCCTTTATAAAAATACTGTGTGCGAAAATGACGTGCTTTCAGTGCAGTAACTCCCTGTTGTGCAGAAACCGAGGAGAGTCAGGTGAGATTTCAATTATAAATCTTCAAGAAGACCGTCTTCCCTGACACATCCATTCAGATTTGCAGCTTTATCGAACTGGAGATCTACCCGCGCTGTCCGGCTCCGAGTTCGTTTCCTTACCGGTATTAGGTATGGCCTCATCCAACAACCATAGCAAAATGCACAAAATCTGCACGTTCCCGCGACAGTGACTGCACACCGCCGGTGCAGGGTACGCATTATGGCGATTTCGATTTCAAATTTCTGACACACGCCTGGGTGTCCATCAGGGAACCGGAACTATGCGCAGCAAACATGGCGTCCATCGAGCCTTTAATATCAATGAGTATCCGACTTCTGCTTCCTATCCCCGAACGACTTTCCTGAGCCTGTTCGTGCGCATGGTCGCCACAGTGTTTCAGGTAATTGTCGACCGGCTTTTGGAAAGCGAACAGATCAGGGACCGTTATCGGTTTTGACGGGACCGGCGATTCCTGCACCTCGATGCACGCTTGCCGCAAAACGGGAAGCTTGGATCCCCGGGGAGCGAAATACGTTTTGGAAACCCCTAACTTGGATATTGTATTTGTCTCGACTAAAAACGACTGCTATTTCAAGCCTTTCTTCTGAAAATCGGACATTTGGACCAACACCTTTTCAGCGTCGTACGCAGCAGGTTGTGTACGGCTATTGCGGCCTTTGTATCTCCACAACCGTGCTGTTCTTCGGCATTGAAGTGCCTGCAATTCAGGCCTTTCTGCTTGGGATGATAGTGCCCGGTGCAGGGTTTCTCCACTGGGCGGAATGGGACAATCCGCTTTTATTCACTGCCTTGAGTGCATCTGCGCTGGCGATGACGATGTTTGTCGTGAGTTGTGCCATTTGGTTTGGCACCGGCAACATCGTTTTGCCACCCGTCATTTGGCTAATAAGTGCAATTATTGCAGGTTTGGCGCAGTCCTTGTTCTGGGCGAGGGGAGCAGAACCCGGCGGGCAATTCTCCAGCGCTGTTCTCGTCCTAGCATGCGCGACTTCAGCGCTGATCGCAGCAATTCAAATCAATGCAAGCACACGCAAACGCAAGAGCAGTCACACGAGTTTAAATTTGCCGAAAGCCACCGGTTCAAGAGGTTTGGTGACGGCTGTTGAACGAAAGCACTCATCACACTGTGAGTTATCGGAGAGTGACCTGCAGCGAATGCGATTGTTGCTGGACAGGGCGCTTCAGCCCGTTGATGAGTTCAATGGTTTTGAATGGGCTGATCAGTTTCAAACCGCAGCGGTTCGCTATCAGCTGAATTTCCTTTCCTATGCGCTTTCGATCGCGCAATCGGTCCATTTGCCGGCTTTTGATGGATATCTTAAAACAGCACAGGAAAACCTTGCCACCAAGCAACAGAACTATCGGATCTGGCGTTACTGGCGACTTGAAAACGCCTGGGGGAAACTTCGACTGGGAGCAGATCCCATTCCACGGGACAACATCATGTTCACAGGGTTCGTGGCAGCGCAGTTGGCCTACTTTCACTCCGCCTGTGGGGGGACAACGTATAATGAGCCGGGATGCCTGAAGTTTCAGACACCGGGTGGCGGGTCGTTTTCCTATTCGTTGCCCGATCTGATCGATATTCTGTCCCAGCAATATAAAGATGCAAAATTCGGACTGCTGGCGTGCGAACCGAATTGGATTTATCCGCTCTGCAACACCATAACCGCATCAGCGATCAGAACCTTCGATACACAGAATGATACGCAATTCTGGTCTGAAATCGAGCCTGGGTTCCGACATCAACTGGAGGCAGAATTCGTTCGTGCCGATGGGCGTCTCGTTCCCTTCCGTTCCAGTTATACGGGCCTTGCGGTACCGCCGATTGGCGGGGCTGTCATACAGAGTTTCCCTTGTTTGTTTCTCAACACGATCATGCCCGATATTGCGGAGCGACAATGGACGCGCTTTCGTGAGCGGCTTGAAAAACAGAATTGGAAACAGGCCTTCTGGCCAATTGATATCGGCAATTACAGATTCTCCCGGGCCGCAAGCTATGCAGCAACGGCCGCGGCCGCCGTGGAAATGGGCGATCCTGATCTGGCCAACAGCCTGCTGGGTCGTCTGGATGAAGAATGTCCGTTGAATGTTTCGGACGGTGTTGCACACCGCGAAAATGCGTCGCTTTGGGCACATGCTGTTGAATTAATTGCACGGGGCGGTGCATCCGGTGCTTTTCAGACAATGGCGAGTAATAAACGCATTGCGCAACAGCGAAAACCCTTTGTCAAAGAGGCCCGTTACCCGGATGTGCTTGTCGCGCAGGCGATCCACAATACTGAGCAGCTCTGTGTCGTTCTTTATCCCGGTAAAGAAGCTGGTTTTAAGGCACTGGTTTTGGGTGGTCTCAAACCTTTCACCGACTATCAGCTGGAACTAAACGGCCGCTCGTATTTCAGAGCGGATGAGAATGGAGAGGCACGCCTCAATATTCCCGTCCACGGTCGAACAGCCTTTTGCATCCATCAATCAGACTGAGGAGAGATCGTGGTTTGTTGCGCTCTGTTTGCGACGCTGCTTGCGTCCGTCTTTTGGCTCGTTCGACGGGTTGTTCCGGCCTTTGGCTCCGGTGGACAGCAACCGCTTGAATGGCGACTGGAAATACCGCATCCAACGATGCCCGCCTTGGCACCATTCAGCATGAAACTGCGCCTGAAAAGCGTTGCCTATGCCGTGAACGGTTTGAACGGGATGCTCAGAAACGAACACAACGCATGGGTTCATTTGGCAGCCACACTGATTGTCATTGTTGCTGGTGTGACGTTGCAGATCAGTTTTTCAGACTGGCGCTGGATCTTTGCTGCAATCTGCCTGGTGTGGATTGCAGAGGCCGTAAACACGGCAATTGAACACGTCTGCGATGTTGTCTCGCTGGAAATCAATCAGGGCATCAAGGCGGCCAAAGACGTGGCTGCGGGAGCTGTTCTCATCAGCGCCATACTCGCTGTCCTTATCGGAACACTAACTCTGTGGCCGTATTTCGCCGAGCGCTTTGGTTCCGATAATCCGGCGTTTGAAATCTGCCGGCAGTCAGTGTGAGAAACGCATGAAAGTGAAATTTAGTCGGCACGCCCCATCGATAGAGACCCCCGCAAGCCTTCGATTTTCGAGTTAACACCATTTCCACAGAACCTCATCGAACAACCATCGGCTAATGCACAAAATCTGCATGGCCCAACGGCATGGATTGCACATCGGCGTTGCAGTCTCTTCGGCATGGTTACTTCGTATCTCAAAAACCCCGTTGCCCTCAGTTTTGCTGGGGCGTCGCTTATTCTGGCTCTGGAGCCGATGCTTTGGCTTGGGCGAACCTGGATTGACTCATCCTATCAGTCCCACGGCTATGTCTATGGCATCCTCATTCTGCTGCTGATCGGCTGGAGTGCCTCGAGCCGTGTTGAAGGGGATAACCGGGACACCCAGCATCATGCAATTCTGTTGCTTGTTCTGTCGGCGTTGATCCGATTTGCAAGCCAGATTTTTGCGATTAACATACTCGGCGGGCTAGCGCTGGCTATCGATATTTTTGCCATCCTAACACTGCTCAATATGCCCCATCGCAAGCGGCCGCTTTCCGCGTTTTGGGTCGCTTTTCTTTTTCTGTTTTCCCTACCGATCGAACGAGTGTTGCAGCGGTTGCTTGGCTATCCGATGCAGGAACTGTCTGCGGCGGGTGCGTGCCAACTCCTTGGTATGTTCTTTGAGGATCTTGCGTGCGAGGGTATTCGTATCCAGGTGGCCGGGCAGGATGTTCTGGTCGATTTGCCGTGTTCGGGAACTGCCAGTCTGATGCTCAGCGGTGCGATGTTTGTCGTGCTGAGTGCGCTTTATCGGCCGCGCATGGCAGTCGCTCTATTATGGGCCGGACTAACCATCTTCTTCAGTATCATAGGTAATGCCGTTCGGATCAGTGTTCTGGCCTTCGGTCTGGTTTATCAGGAGAGCCTGTTCGGTCTTGATGTGATGGTGCAGCCACTGCACGACATCATCGGCTATGCAACTGTACTGCTATCCCTCTTACCGCTCCTGATATTCTATCGACCATCTCCTGCAAAACCGTGGCGTTGGTCCTTTGGGCTGCGCGTAGATGTGTCCAAATCAGCACGTGCTGCGGCGGCTGCGGGATTTGTTTGCCTCGCTACGGTGGTCGTTTTTCTTCCCCGGCAAGCGCTGGATGTTTCCCGTACGCTGGTGAAAATGCCGATGCCGATGCAACTGCTCGGTCACGCACGTACTGATCAGCAATTGCTTCCAATGGAGAGCGCTTATTTCGAGCAATATGGCGGCACAGCGCAGAAAGCGCTCTATGGACCCGTCGGACTGACCCTCGTGCAGACGACATCACCTTTGAGACACCTCCATTCACCGGAAGATTGCCTACGCGGTCTTGGTTACACGGTCGAATTTTTGGGAACCCGTTTCGAACCGGCACCGACCGCGCTGTTCAGAGCCGAAGGGCCGAAAGGTGATGCCTGGCATGTTGCTGTGAGTTATGCCTCAAGTAGTGGTTTTACCTCCTCCAATGTTGCCGAAGCAGTTTGGCACTGGCTCAAGCACCCGGGCGGTGAATGGACCAGCATTCAGCGCATCACGCCCTGGAACATGGATGATGCAGAGCGTTTGATGTTCGAGACAGCGGCCGTTGCCGCGCTCGATCTCACCGCTCCTTTGTTCTCTGAGCCCCGAATGACTTCCGCCCCCATCATTTCCAAAAAACAAGGAAACAGTTCATGAAATTGATTTTTGCTACTTTGAGCCTTGCGGTTTTCACGACGCTTGGTTCGGCACTTGCAGCTGTTGGAAAAACAGAAGACGCGGGGCAAGTCGTCACGGTTGTGGATGGAAAGACGGTACGTCTGCCGCTTTTAAGAGCTGATTATGATGTGGATATTGAGGGAAGCGTCGCGACCGTTCAGGTCACGCAAACGTTCTTCAATCCAACGACACTTGCCATTAACGCCACCTACCTTTTTCCGCTGAATCAGCACGCGGCTGTGTTCGGAATGCAGATGGAAGTGGGCGATGAGCTCATCAAGGCGACGATCAAGAAAAAGCAGGAAGCCGAGGCAACGTTTGAGAAGGCAAAGGCGGAAGGGAAGGCGGCGTCGCTGCTGACCCAGCACCGCCCGAATATGTTTACGCAGAATATTGCCAATCTGATGCCGGGCAAACCGGTCAAAATCACGCTGACCTACGTTCAGAGTGTGCCGATGATTGAGGATGCTTATGAACTTGTTGTCCCGCTGGTGGTCGGTCCCCGGTACGAGGGATCTCCGAGCCAACCATCGCAAAAGATTGCCGCTCATGGCGACAGTGAGGGTCCTTCGGTTTCCGACTTTGAGACGATTTCCGGCTGGAATGTCGATAAGCTTCCGGACTATCCCAACGTTTTTGGTCAGGATACGCCAAAGGCGATTGACCCCGAACGGGTTTCAATCAAACTGGATATAGTCGCGCCGATGCCCATTTCCGCAGTATCTAGCGCGACACATGCACTTTCAGTGGAAGGTGACGAAACCCGTAAATCCATCTCTCTGGCCAAAGGGAACACTATCGACAACCGGGACTTTGTCTTGCGGTATGGACTGCAAGATAAAGAAATTCGGGCTGGTGCCGTGTCACACTTTGATGAGCGCGGTGGTTTCGTTTCCCTGATGATCGAGCCGCCGAAAATGCCGGCAGAAGAAACGATCACGCCCCGTGAGTTGGTGTTTGTGCTGGATACGTCCGGATCGATGAATGGGGAGCCGGTCGACGCCAGTAAATCGTTTATGGACGCGGCGCTGGCAGCGCTTCGGCCGACGGACTATTTCCGTATTCTGCGGTTTTCCGATAACACCTCGCAATTTGCACAAGAGGCCGTGCGTGCAACGCCTGAAAATATCAAAAACGGCCAAGCGTTTGTTGCCGGGCTCACAGCGGGTGGTGGCACTGAAATGAATCGGGCGATCAATGCTGCGTTCGATACCGCCCAACCTGACAACACGATGCGGATCGTGGTGTTTCTGACTGACGGGTATATTGGCAGGGAGAACGATGTCATTGCTTCCATTCGCAAACGGATTGGCAAGGCCCGCATCTATGCCTTCGGTGTGGGTACGTCCGTCAATCGGTTTTTGCTGGATGCGATGGCCTCGGAAGGACGCGGCTATGCGCGCTATGTTGATCCGACCAAAGATGCAATGGACGTTGCGCAGACATTGGCGCGGGATCTCAAATCGCCCGTCCTGACGGATATTTCGATCGATTGGAAGGGACTTGCGATTCAGGAACAGGCACCGGCTCAAATCCCGGATCTCTTTGCGGGGAATTCGGTTCGGGTGCTTGCACGGTATAAAGACGGCGGGGAGCATACCATCCATATCAATGGTCTGATTAACGGCAGAAAGGCGTATTTTCCTGTTACTGTTTCGCTGCCTCGTAAGGTGGAAGAAAACGAGACGGCACAATCGCCATTGCCGACCATCTGGGCCCGCGAGCAGATTGCACAGAAGAACCGGAACCATATGATTGGCGATGGCGACAAGGCCGTGCTGGAACGACAAATCACCAAACTGGGGCTCGACTTCAGCCTTCAATCACGTTTCACGTCATTTGTTGCCGTGTCGCAAAAGGCCGTCAATACAGATCCCGAAAGAGCGGTGTCCAGCGCTGTCCCGCTATCCCAGGTGGCTGGTGTCAAAAAATCAGCCTATCCAAGTCTCAATCTCAGCGGCAGCTCGGCGCCGGAACCGGAAAGCATCATCGGATTCATGATGGTTATGTTTCTGACGGTTCTGCGGTTCTGGAAGCGGATCAGGG
The DNA here is from genome assembly GCA_039976075.1 of Stappiaceae bacterium. GTDB lineage: Bacteria > Pseudomonadota > Alphaproteobacteria > Rhizobiales > Stappiaceae > JBDWFY01. The sequence continues at coordinate 86,557 of JBDWFY010000004.1, read as the reverse complement.
CCGGCTTGGTGGCATTGTTATCAGGCAAGGTCGCTGGAAGAGGGGACACGGTGTCTCAACGAGCCCAGACTGCGAGGAAATCCAGTTCAACACGGTTGGCGGCAACGAAAAGCTAGTTCTCGATACCGGTTTGATGATCGAGCCGACAGAGCGATGCCTGTGGAGAGTTTTCTTTCAGGCATCGCAATTGGAGTCTGTTCAAATTGCGCAGGAATTGCATGATCAGACCGGTCGCGATCATGTAGAACCAATAACTTGCTCTCATTTATAAAGATTTGAAGCCGTAGCTGTTCGTAAGAGAATGGCGGGTGTTCCAATGGCCGGCATCTGAGGTACAAGAGAAGAGATAAAGATGGTCCCACAACGGAACCAGTACGCCTTATTGAAATGCTATGAAAACACCTGAAATCAAAACCGAGCGGATGACATTGCGGGCGCCAAATGGTGCTGACTTTGCGATTTATGAACGATTTTTTGGCGATGCGAACGCTTCGAAATTTTACGGTGGGCCGATGTCACCATTGCGCGCATGGAAGAAGCTGGCAGCAGATCTGGGACATTGGCATCTGCGCGGATACGGCATGTGGGCGCTTCAAATAAATGAGACGGACGAAATGATCGGGGCTTGCGGGTTGGTTTGGCCCGAGGGCTGGCCACGTCATGAGTTGACCTGGTGGATTGTTCCCAGCGCTCGCAGGCGAGGATACGCGCTGGAAGCCTCCCGTGCTGCAATTTCGTTTGCCTACCGTACTCTGAAATGGGAACAGGTAGAAACACATATGGATGACAACAACGATCCCGCACGTAATCTTGCGCTCAAGCTGGGCGGGACGATTGTTGACCGAATTGAATTTCCAGACGATTTGAAGCGGAACATCTATGTGTTGCCACCAATTGAGATGGCCCAAGCAGACACTCTCTGACAAGCGCCTGCCGGTGCGATTTTCTCACTCTTGCTGATTGCGTTTTTTACCCTTCATCACCTGCTTGACCATCTTGCCAAAAGACTTGTTCCGTGCGCGTCTTTCGGCAAGCGATTCAGTATTATAGCGTTCCTCGGCTTCCAGTTTTCGCCAGTGTTTCAATCGCTTCGGCTCAAGTGTGTCGTCTTCAATCGCCGCCTGAATGGCGCAGCCAGGTTCGGTTTCGTGTCCGCAATCGGCAAACCGGCAGTTTGTGGCCAGTTCGATGAGGTCGGCAAACACGTCTTCGATCCCGGCCTGCACATCTGTCAATTGCAATTCACGCATGCCCGGCGTATCGAGCAACCAACCACCGGCGGGCAGGCGATGGAAGCTGCGGCCGGTTGTCGTATGCCGCCCCTTGTCGTCATCTGCACGAATGTCCTGTGTCTTGGCTTCATCAACACCAGTCAGCGTATTGATCAGAGTTGATTTGCCGACGCCGGATGAGCCGACCACCGCCACAGTCTGACCGCGCGCGCACCAACCGGACAAGCAGGCGACTTCCGATGGGTCACGGGCATCGATATTCTCAACCAGCAAGCCGGGCAATAATTTAGCTGCCGCGCTCACAAATTCCGATGGATCATCGGCGAGATCAGCTTTGGTTAGAACAACCACCGGCATGACATCGGCCTCTCGGGCAAGCACCAGATACCGCTCGAGCCGGGCGGTGTTGAAATCCTGATTGCAGGAAGAAACGATGAACAGCGTGTCGATGTTGGCAGCGATCAGCTGCACTTTTCTATCTGTGCCCGGAGCACGCCGCTTGAACACGCTCCTGCGCTGCAGGAGGCGGATGGGACGCTGGGTTTCAGGATCAAGTAACAACCAATCACCAACCGTCGCAGACGTGTCTTCATCGTCTTGCTGTGAGTGGAATGGCGATATGTTGGTGTCGAGTGTTGGCCCGACGATGCGCAGTCGGTTGCGGTGCACTTCAACGACGCGGGCGGGAAGGGCTTCGACGATTTCTTCCGAGGAAAGTTGGGAAGAAAAATAAGGTGACCAGCCGAATTCGGCCGGATCGGAAATCTGATATGACATTGGTCTCTCGTCCTGCTCTGCGGATGGTGTGAGCCATCAACGCAGTCTTTGAAATCAGGCATCCAGGAGCCGTCGCATCGCGCGCGGACCGCTGAATTTGGGCAGGATCGAGAAAGGGAGATTATTCAGCGCAATATCTATCGCTGGATTTCTGTTCCATGGAGCAAGAGCGCTGGATAGCAAACAATACTGAAAAACAGCATTCAACCGACATTGGTTCAATGCTTGCTGATCTAGTTCCCGACCTCTGCGAGGTTGTGAACGACAATCATAAATTACTCCTTTCAGTAAGGTGTTTGGTGGGCGGGTAACTGAACGCAATATGGACGAAGCTTTGGAAGAATTCAATGAGCCTTTTTGCTGACAGGGCAGTGCCTTGGTGAATCCGTCCGTCCTACAGTTGTTTGAACATGATCGTAGTCGCGTCACGGCGATCGTCAATCGGATCCTTCGCAAATCCGGGAATTGAGCCCACGCGCTGATATCCCAGCGATGCATAGAGTGCTTCTGCACCTGCGCTGGCAGTGTCCAAGGTAATCAGCGATCGGCCCAGGTCTTGTGCGTGGATCTCAAGTTCAATCATCAGCGCTTTGGCGATGCCATTCCGCCTGAAATCCGGATGGACGAGCAGTTTTGAAACCTCCGCTCGATGGGGCTGATTTGGAGGCGTATCGCAATCCAGTTGAACGGTTCCGGCAACATCGTCTCCGACCTTTGCGATCAAGACAGTCCGATGACCGGAATGCAGTGCAGGGCGGACGGAATCGACCCAGAATGATCGACTATCGTCAAGCGAATGGGGCAAAACAAAGCTGACGCTGGCCCCGTTTGTGACGCACGCATTCAATATTTCTGCCAGCGCAGGAATGTGCGCATCGAGGGTTTCTGGTGAAAGTCGTTCTATTTTGATCGTCTGTTCCGGCATCTGGTCTCACACGATGGTCAGGATGTATCGGACAGCGAGTTTCGCCGGTGTTTCAAAAGTGCTCGGGCCTTCAAGCTGGTACCTGAGGCAGTCGCCTGATTTCAGGGTGTAGGTCCGCTCCCCAAGCGTCATCGTTAGAGCGCCCGATAGCAGATAAAGATGATGTTCGAGACCGAGGCGGGGCGGTTTGTCGTATTTAATGCGTTGCCCGGCGGGAAGCATGCACTCCAGCATTTCTGCGGCGAGTGTTCCGCCAGGAGGAGAGATGGTTCGCCGCTGAAATCCGGTATCGGGATCCACCCAGAGCTGCTGTTGATCGCGTGGTATGTGGGGAGAAAAATCTTCCTCCACCAGCTTCATCAAACGTGAGAGTGTCAGACCATGGGTGGCGCAGAGCTTGCCCAATACGGCTGCAGTTGGGCTGACGTCTGCATTTTCCAGGCGAGATAAAGTCGCTCGGCTGATCCCGCTTCTTTCGGCGAGATCGTCGAGCGACCAGCCTTGCTCTTTTCTGAGCGTTTTCAGATTTTGAGCGAGACGTAAGTCCAGGCTGGAGTCATTGTTGGATAAACTTCCCATAAATGAAATAAATTCTTATTTATGGGAAATTGTCAAGCGTTTTGGTGAGCGACGCCCTGCACAATAGCTATCGAATTGATTGGTGTGCATATGGTTGCGAAAGAAAGCTCTGCCCACGTATGATTTAACATCGCGCGCTGGAGTGCATGCGATTCTCTGGAACTTTTGTTAGGGCGAGTTTAGCAATGCTTCGACCGCTGCAGTTTTTCAAGCTTCTTTCGACCTGTCTGTTTCTTGGCTTGTGCGGAACGATGTCGGCGCAGTCCGCAGACACAGTCCAGGGATGGACTGACGATCAGCGGGAGCGGTATTATCATCTGCCACAGGGCTCCCGGATGATGCCCTACAAGTGGTTCCGTGCCCTGGAAAATGAAGCAGGCACAGCGCTGTTTTCATCAAGAGAAAACCTGCAGATATATGGATTTATTCCCTCGCCTTATACCGGGAAATCAAATCCGGACGGTTTGCCGATAGGCTTCGCAATTGAAGAAGTGCACGATGGGGGCGCCTTTCGTGTGGGCGAAACGAATGATGGGTCAGCGCAGACAGGTAAGAAGAAAGCAATCGTTGGCTTGACGTGCGCAGCTTGTCACACGGCAGACGTCACCGTTCGGGGTAAGACAATCCGATATGATGGCGCTCCGGCAATGCTGGACTTCGATACGTTCTATCAGGATCTCGCGCAGGCTGTGAACCAGACACTGTTTGAGCCGGCACGGTTTGAAAAATTTGCTGCGAAAGTTCTTGATAAACCTACAAAACAGGCCATCGCGCAACTCGAGCAGGAATTTGCGGTTCTCCAGACTGAAATGACCGCCGATGCCATTATCAGAAAGCCGGTCGTTCATTCAGGGTTTGGTCGACTGGATGGATTGACCCAGATTGCCAATGCCCTTGCCGTTCGCGATCAGATGCAGCCGCTTAACCTGAGAGGTGTTGCGGCGCCGGTGAGTTATCCATCGCTTTGGTTGACCCCGCAATTGGAGTTTGTGCAATGGAATCCGATTGCAGCCAGTCCGATCGGCAGGAATGCCGGTGAAGTGATGGGTGTCTTTGGCAGTGCGGTGCTGTCTGGTAATGGCAAAGATCTCTACAGATCCACACTGTTGCTTGAAAATCTGTATGAGCTGGAAGATCTCGTCAGTAAACTCGAAGCCCCGGCCTGGAACGAATCCATCCAGGGAAAGATAGATCGTGCGTTGGCCGAGGCCGGGGCTCTCCTGTTCAAACAGAATTGCGCGGGTTGCCACAACGAGATGCCTTATCGGCGAACGGATCCAAAAAAGAATTTTTTCGGAAAGACCTTCATCGAAATCGGGCGTGTCGATTACAAGGCTGTCGGAACCGATCCAGTCTATGTGCAGTCGATGATCGACAGGTATGTCTTGACGAACGAAGCGACGGCTCCTCTGTTTAAGGACGCGCCGCTTGTTCCGGTCAGCGAATATTATCTGGGGGCAGTGGGTGCCATCGTGGGAAAGGCGATGGTGGCGGCCAAACTGACCCAACAGGAAGAAGCGGAATGGAACGGTTTCAGGACGAGAAAGATGGCGGACGGAAAGCCCGGCCCGTATCTGCCACCTTCCTATCAGGATCTGAAGGCCTCGCCATTGGAAGCCGTTTGGGCAACCGGCCCTTATCTGCATAATGGATCAGTGCCGACAATTTACGAGCTGCTGAGCCCCGAAGAGGAGAGACGCAAGGTTTTCTGGACGGGCGGGTCCGATCTTGATCTGGACAAGTTGGGATATGTGAGCGATGAGGCGCCGGGTCTGTTCAGGTTCGATACATCCATCCCCGGAAATGGCAATCAGGGGCACAACTATCCCAAAGGTGGACTGACGCACGATCAGCGATTGGCTCTGATCGAGTATCTGAAAGGTCAATGATCCAAGAGCAGGTTAGTCCATGTCAAAAAGTGTGAGACGGGTGAAGGCGGCGGCACAAACAGCAGGGCTTGACCTTGCCGTGATTACAATGCCCGACAGCACCCGCACGGCGGAAGAAGCGGCACAAGCATGCGCCTGCGATGTGGCTCAAATTGTGAAGTCCCTGATTTTTGTGGGAACTGAATCCGGGGCGTTAAAGCTGCTGCTTGTCAGTGGAGCCAATCAGGTGAATTTGGACAAAGCGGCTGAACAAGTGGGCGAAACGCTCGTGCGCGCCGATGCCAAGCGTGTGCGTAAAGAAACCGGATTTGCCATTGGCGGTGTTGCGCCCATCGGTCACCTTGTACCGGTTGAAACGTTCATCGACAGGACGCTTCTTGGTTATGATGAAGTTTGGGCAGCTGCGGGAGCGCCCAGTGCCATCTTCAAGATAGCACCCGCTGACCTGGTCTCCATGACGGGAGCCATAACAATACGCCTGTCATGATATTCTTGTTCATGAGAACGGGTCGAGGTCAGGTCGACGTTGTCATCTGAGTGGAAAGGAGCAGATTGGTTTCGCTGGTATTCACACCTTCAATTCGGCGAATAGTGGCCAGCACCTGGTCAAGTTCTTCAACGGTTTCTGTTCCAACCTCAACAATCAGATCCCATTTGCCATTGGTAGAGTGGATGGCCTGGACCGCAGGCACACCGCGCAAGTGCCGCATGATCCGGTCTGTTCCGCGCCCTTCAATTCCCAGCATCGTCAGTCCGCGAATGGGGCTCTTTTTCGTGTCTTCCTTGAGGACAACAGTAAATCCCAATATGACGCCCTGGCTGACCAGACGGTCTATCCGGGTGCGAACGGTCACGCGTGACAGTCCGATCGCGGCCGATAAATCGGACAAGGACGCTCTCGCATTTCTGCGCAATTCGGCGATTATAGTGTGATCGTGTTTGTCCATATTGGAAATAATATCTTTCGTTACGAAATTATATCGTTCACTTTGTATATAATATACACTTCTTACTTACCATTATGAATGTTATTCTGTTTGCGATTTAAGTAATTTTTTGCGTTTGCGAGAAAGTATATGAGTCTCAGAAATTGCATTCTGATCGGAGCACCGATCGACAGTGGCAAGAAACGCCAAGGGTGTCTTATGGGCCCCGACGCCTATCGGACCGCTGGTCTCGAAAGTACGTTGCAGCAACTGGGGCATTCAGTCACCGACTGGGGCAATATATTACCGGCCGCGCGACGAGACGTCAGCTGTACCAATGAGGCTGTCCATTCGCTGTCGGAGACCATTGCCTGGTGCGAGACACTCAAAAGAGAAGCGGAGAGGGCCGCTTCTTCCGGTTTTCCCATTTTTTTGGGGGGTGATCACGCATTATCGATCGGCTCCGTCGCCGGCGTCGCATCCAGTGCCTTGAAACAAGACAGGCCGTTATTCGTCCTTTGGCTGGATGCCCACACCGATCTGCATACACTCACAACAACCCGGACGGGCAATTTGCACGGGACATCTCTTGGTTATATATCCGGCCATGATGGATTTGAGGCTTTTGGTCCGATGCCGCAAGCCGTTCCAGAACAAAACATCTGCCTGATCGGTTTGCGATCGGTCGATGGTCCGGAAAAGAAGCGGCTCTCAAACAGTGATATGCTGGCGATTGATATGCGGACGATCGATGAGGGCGGTGTGGCGGAACCACTGTCTGCCTTTCTAACTCAGGTGGCCGCGGCCAACGGTCTGCTCCACGTGTCCTTTGACGTTGACTTTCTTGACCCCAGTATCGCGCCCGCGGTGGGCACGACAGTTCCCGGCGGTGTGTCTTTCCGTGAAGCCCATCTGGTTATGGAAATGCTGCATGAATCAGGACTGGTTTCTTCGCTTGATCTGGTCGAGCTCAATCCGTTTCTTGATGAGCGCGGCCGGACCGCTTCCGTCATGCTCGACTTGACGGCATCCTTGTTCGGGCGCCGGATCTTCGACCGGCAAACACAAACCTTCTCATGAGAATCGCAAAATGACCGCGCCATCCCCATCGCCAATCGCCTTCGTTCCCTTTGTCAGCGTCGACAATATGATGAAGCTGGTCCTTGAGATTGGCATCGAAGCGATGCTGAGGGAATTGGCAGGTTATATCGAAGACGATTTCCGGCGCTGGGAACTGTTTGACAAAACTCCCAGAGTTGCCTCGCACTCTGCCGAAGGGGTGATCGAGTTGATGCCGACATCAGACGGCGAAGTCTACGGCTTCAAGTATGTCAACGGCCATCCCAACAACATGAAGGAGGGGCTGCAAACCGTCACGGCTTTTGGCCTTCTGGCAGATGTTTCTTCGGGATACCCGGTTCTCCTATCGGAAATGACGGTCCTTACAGCGCTGCGCACGGCCGCCACATCGGCGATGGTGGCGCGTTATCTTGCGCCTAAAAACTCTAAGACACTCACGTTAATCGGAAACGGTGCGCAGTCTGAATTTCAGGCTCTTGGGATGAAAGCGATTTGCGGTATTGAGAATGTTCGGCTGTACGATATCGATCCGGCGGCAACAAAAAAGGCAATTCGAAATCTGGCGGGAACCGGTCTCAAACTGACCGAGTGCAAATCTCCCGAGGAGGCAATCGAGGGGGCGCAGATTGTCACGACCTGTACCGCGGACAAGAAGTACGCGACGATTCTGACGGATAACATGGTCGGATCGGGCATCCACATCAATGCGATTGGTGGTGACTGTCCCGGCAAGACCGAGCTCCACCGCGATATTTTACTGCGTTCGGACATATTCGCTGAATTTCTTCCCCAGACCAGAATTGAGGGTGAAATCCAGCAGATGCCGGATGACTTTACCGCCACCGAAATGTGGGAAGTCATAACCGGCGCAGCCCCTGGACGCACCAGCGAGCAGCAGATTACGCTCTTCGACGGGGTCGGGTTCGCTGTCGAAGACTTTTCCGCCCTGCGCTTTGTCCGCGATAAGTTGAAAAATTCAAACCTCTGTCAGCAACTTGATATGATTGCCGACCCCGATGATCCCCGTGACCTCTACGGAATGATCAACCGCGCTGGATAGATTCAGGAGATCTCCGCGACGCCAGTCGTTCTCGGTGGAGCGTGTAAATCCCGGTGGCGACGATGATCAGGGCGCCGATCCAGGTCCAGAAATCCGGCAGATCTGCAAAGACGAGATAACCGTACATCGTCCCCCACAGAAGCAGCGTGTATTGAACCGGAGCCACCACAACCGCCTGGGCGACTTCCAGTGCCTTGATGACCAGGAGTTCAGCAATCGCGGCGGTTATGGCCAGGCTGATCAATATCAGAATTTCAGCGTTCGATGCCGGCCATTGCCAGACAAAGGGAAGCGGCAGGGTCAGGATCAGGCTGCTCATGATAGCGGTGTAGGCGACAGTGGTCGCGGTTCGGTCCGACGCGCTTAGGTAGCGTGACAGGATCTGGCGCAAGGCAAACAGCGTTGCTGCCAGAAGCACAAGCGTTGCCGCCGGATGAATGACCCCCATACCGGGCCTGATAACAATCAGGGTTGCCAGAAACCCGATTGTAACGGCTGTCCAGCGGTGAATGCCCACATGTTCTCGTAAAACCAATGCGCCAATAATGGTGACGATGAACGGCGCGACAAAACTGATGGCAACCGCATCTGCCAGCGGTACATAACTGATGGCGAAGACGAAAATCGTTGCCGAGCCGGCAGCCAGGGTACCCCTTGCGATCTGCAAGCCTGGATATTGTGTGTGCAACACCGAAAAACCACGCCAGGCCAGCAGCACAACAACGCCGATCAACAAACCCAGTTGCCGCGACCAGACGATCTGGATCGGATGGAGCGTGTCGGTCAGAAGTTTAGCCTGCATGTCTGCTGCTGCGAACAAGAACATGCCGCCGGTCATATAGGCGATACCGAGCATGCTGTTGGACTGTCTGATGCTTGTCGAGACTGAACTCGCAGGCGCTCGATCGATGGAAATAGGCGTATCCTCTTGCTTGCGCGACGGACGATTTGGGCACTACGGGCGATAAGGCTGATTATTGCTCCGGATTGAAGCGAGTGAGTTTTGGGCGTTGTAGGACAAACGGAGAGCATCAACTGAATTTTCCTGAAAAGCAAATCCGCAGACCGCTCTCAAACCACGTTGGCATTCCGATCCGGCCTGTTTCTCATGCAATATACCGGCGTGCCGGTTATCTCCGGAACAGAAGATTGTGACTGGAGACTGAAGCAGAAATCCGGCCCTTGAACGAAGCTGTCAGTATCCGTCATAATCGTTTCAACGGGGAGAGGATCAGGATCGTCTTCTCCCTTGATGCGTTCTAAAAGAACATGCAACAGCAGTGCCTTATCCCTGTCGGTGCCAGTGCCAAACCGCAACGTTTCGTCGGGCATTGCAATTCGGTCCCTGTCCTGGAAAATCGACTCCCGGCCGGGGATTTCCGTTACCTGGCGGATGGCTGCTTCCACAGAAGTCGGATCAGGAAATTTGTGTCCCAGCATGGGTGAGCGCCGTGCTGCAGCGAGATAAATTGAATGATCGGGTACATCCAGTGAGCGATAGCAATAGAGCGCTCGCAACGCTGTTGGGTTTCGTTCTCGCTCAGAAAGGCTGGCAATCGATTGACGGACTGCAGCAGCGTCCCTTGTGCCCTGTATGGCTGCAAAAGCGTCGGACATATGGTTGACGTCAGCCGATCTGGCAGACTTTGCGAGGCCATTGGTCAATTGTCGGCTCCGAACGCCGAAGAAAGTGTCAAGCCGACGTACCAGAGACGTTAGCTTGTTGTCGGGTATCGTCAGTTTGCCTTGGTTGAAATCGAGGACACCGGCACCGGTGATGGTCCGGTCGAAATTCAGGAGAAGCTCATCAAGTGCGAGTTGCTCATTTCCCTTGTAATCATCGTCTATGCGGGTGGCCCATTGGGACTGTGTGAAGAGGCTTCGTTTGCCGTAAAACCAATTCAACTCGCCGCCATACCACGACAGCACGGTATAGTGGGACGGACTTCCCAATATCGCGAACTGATCACTCATACCATTGTTGTGCGCACAGGCGAGGGCCGCAAAAAGTGCCGCTTCTTCCATACAGCACGTTACGCCATATGGTTTGTGCTTGCGTCTCCCCATAAGTCTGCGAGATGCGCGTGCTTCATCAATTGTTGTGTAGACATAAGCGGGTAGCCTGCGCTGTCTGAGTTGGTCCAGTGCAGAGTCTTGTGGAGCATAGGTTCCTCTTTCAGCCCGCCACGTATAGTTTTCAAGCATTTTGGCGTAGGCACTTTCAACCACGTCCCCTCCAAGGCGATCACTCTCTGCTTCGAGGTCCAGAGCTCCATTTGCCTCAAATACGCGGACTGGCGTGATGTGTTCGTAGTGACGGTCAATGAATTTTTGTATCTTGCCGGCTTCCTCATGTTCGGTTTCTCCAGACACTGTGGGCCCTAGTTTTGCTGCACATTCCCATAAGCGGTCCGACATGAGATTTGCGAGAACCAGCGTCATTGCAATTTCCGGATCCGCGGATGCATCAAGCAGGTTTGGCGCAACTGCTTGTTCGATATACCCAGCATTCAGTGGAGTTTTGGACATTTGGCCACTCGCTTATTTGTCAGCAGACTTTTTTGACGCATGGGATAAACACCACGCAGGAATGAGAGCCAGAGCAGCAACTGCCACAGCGCACCAGAAGGTGAATTGAAATGCGATCTGCATTGCAGAGAGTTGTGCCCCTGTAGCAGCGTTTGCTTTGTCGGCGTTAAGGGCTTCAGGATAAAGACCGGAGAAGATCGTTTCAAAAATAACGACGCCCAGCATTTGCGCGATGATGCGCAAGGCAGATTGTATGCTGGAAGCGGAAGCCGCATGCCTGTCCGGTACATGGCTCATGCTGAGTTGAAACAGACTGGGGAAATACAGTCCTGCTCCAGCGCCAATCAAAATCAAGGCACCGATCGGAAACAGAAGCGGGCTTTCACGTTGAGCGAGGGCGAATATTATGGCGCCCAGCACCAGCAGCACGATGCCTGCCAAGCTGAGAGTACGGCGGGCAATCTTGCCCAGTGCAACACCGAGCAGAATCGACATCAGGATCGTCGCAAGGGGTTGTGTCGCCAGAATGATGCCGATTGTGTCCGGATTCAAGTTTCTGAGCCACTGAAAATAAAACGGCAGCAAAAAAACCATCGCGCCGAATTGTAACAATACAAAGAACAAAGCGATAACAGAGGGGTTAAAGTCAATTGCGGAGGCGAAGCGGGGATCGAGCAGGGGTGATTGAGAGCGATGTTCGGAAACGAAACAGCCGATTGCGCTCAACAGACAGAGGCCGTAAAAACTGACGATGCCAGGTGACAGCCATCCCCATTCTGCACCCTGGTTTAAAGCAACGAGAAACGAGAACAGCGAAATCGTCCCCAAAACCACTGTCGATGCACCACGAGGAACACCAGAGATATCCGCCGTTGGTCCCTTGGTGAAAACGCCAGCATCAGCAGGGATTGATCTGGCGAGCAACAGCGTCACAGTGCTGATTGGAATGTTGATGAGAAAGATTGACTGCCAGTTGATCAGATAGACCAACTCGCCACCGATGGTTGGGCCGGCCAACAGTCCTGCCATCGGTCCGGTCGCATAAATGGCAAACGCCCGCGATTGGTCCTCAAGTGGCAGCAATGTCTTGATGACGGCGGAACCGAGCACAATCATTATCGCCGCACCGACGCCCTGCAGCCCGCGCATAAGGAACAGCAACCACAGGGCAGGAGAGAGGGCACAGGCGATACCCGTTGCCACAAAAATACATAAGCCGACGCTCAGCGCTTTTCGATACCCGAAGCGCGCAATGACCGGTCCGGCGAAAAACATCAACGCGGCCATGACAATCATGTATGTGAGCGATGCCCATGAAATTAGGCTTGTTCCGGCATTAAATTCCTGCGCGATCGTTGGAAGCGCCACCGTCACGGCCGTGTAATCGAGGCTGACGAGAAAACTCGAAAGCCAAATTGTCCCTATCAGCGCATTTTTGTGGAGCGTGGATTGCACGGTTTCGCGAGTCAAATTAATCGGTGCCTGTTATATGGAGCAGGATGAGCATTGCTGAATAATATCGGTGCAACGCTTATAGCGAAATTACACGAGGCGACTTGCATCGTTTTCCCTCAATTTTGATTTCGAACCGCGCTGTGTACGAATTGTGGATAATATGTGGAATTCCTGTGCGTTACGTAATCGCGCAAAGCAACCTTGGACCCTCCGGACATGACCTCTTCAGCCGTTACTTTGCGCCCCATGACGGACGCTGAATATCAAAAATGGTACGATCATTGTGTGCTTGAATATGCCAAGGACAAAATGGTGGCACTGGACACGACCCACGAACAGGCATTGAAATTGTCGGAGGATTCGTTCAAGGAAGATTTGCCGAACGCGATGGATACACCGGATAACTATCTCTATTCGGTAGTTGCTGCAAATGGAGTCGTCGTCGGGTCGTTATGGATTGCCATGCTGACCGGTCTTGGCAGAAAGACGGCGTTTATCTACGATATTGAGATCGCTCCTGAGTACCGCAGACAGGGCTTCGGAGAAGTGACTTTGAGACTGCTTGAAGATGAAGCACGTAAGCTTGGTGCTTCGAAAATTGGCCTTCATGTTTTCGGCCATAATCCAGGGGCCAGAGCGCTTTACGAAAAAATGGATTATCGGGTTACGGACATTTCGATGGCCAAAGCCATTTGAAGGACTTCATTGCTGCACGCGTTCGGAATGCTCCTGCAATTCATTGGTCCAGGTCTGCCATCATGAGCTTCATGATCTTGCGACACGGTCTGTCCGAATGTCAGCGGCAGACCGTTCACCCTGCCACAGAGCTTCGGTAGGAAAAGACCGGATCCGGATGGCCTACTGGGCAGCCAAGAGCTGATTATCGGCAGTTTGTTTTTGCACGAAGCGCTGGAACAACTTGGTTTTCTGTTCTTCAGTCATTGGCTCGCTGTTTTGTCCTACCTGTGTTGCAGCAAGTTCCGCGTGCTTTTTTACGTCTGGCTTGGAAAAAGCCAGTACGGTAGTCGAGGCCGTGGTGTCAGCGGGGCGGGGTTCGGACGGTTTGAAGACCACCATGTAAACGCTTTGATTTAGTGGTTGTTGGCCAAATTTTGCAAAGTCATCGTCAAGTTGATATTCAATCGCGAGTTGCAAATCGATGTGCGGCTCATCTTCACCAATAGGGATGGCTACGATACGATCAGATGGAATGCCAGCCTTGGCCATACCATTCCAGACGCTGGTGATACGTTGCGCCGAGAGGGCAAAATTGGGTACCGGACCGCCGGGAATGCTGGCGCGACCAATAAGAGCAACCTTGAGAGCCGGGTCGGCTTGGAGCAGCGTTTTAATCTGATCGATTTTGGCAACATAACTGCCGCGCAGTACATCGCTGGAAAAGTCGAACATCACCAGTTCGCGAATGGGTGACTTCTTGACTACGTCTTTATGGCACGCAATTTCCGCGGCGTTCAGCGGGCCACAAATTGGACAGTCCGCATCATGGGTTGCAACTTCCGAGCGGCTCAAGCCTTCTTTTCCGGCGTGCTTGGCATAGGCAGCAGGCTGTGCTTCCAGATGGCGGGTAATTCTTGTCAGTGCCGCTTCTTCGGTCAGGCCATGCTCTTGCGCCGCAATTTTTTTGGCGACGTAGCCTCGCGCGAAATGCTTGCACTCCTTTGAAACAAGCCCGCCAGGTACCGAAATTGCCCGGTTTGCCGAGTTACGCGCTGTTGGATCCGGAATTTGAACGCGACCGGGTATCTGAACCGACAGGCGAGCGATATCGTCGTATTTCAAACCCGGAACGCGGCCTGCTTCCTCGGCCATCTTGGGATTGCCTTCCCTTATGGCGCTTTCTACAACCGCTTTCACAGCGATTGAATTCTGTGAGAGAATTTCTGCGGTGCCTGAGTTTGGTCCAAAGATGGCGTGTGCCTGATCGACCGCCGCACGGATGTTAACTTCCCGATAGGTCTGTGCATCAGTCTGCTGAGCAAAGGAAGATCCAGCAGTCACAGCGGAGGCGACAAGGGCGAACGAAAAGGCGAATGTATGGGACTTTTTCACGCTCTATTGTTCCTTCTTTTGCGAGATCATGGGATTTTTCGAATTCTTGGGACCATTTTCGGCAACGGAACCTCTTGATACGGTAGAAATCAGAAGATCCGGCAGCTTGGGATATGACCAATCCAGTTGGCCCAGAGACAGTCGTTGCAATTCGCCGTTCCTATCAACGATCACTGTGGAGGGCAGGGATCGCTGGCCGACAATGGCTGCATTTGATAACTGCTTGGCATCGTAATAGACGGGGAAATTCAGTTTGTGTTTTTCAATGAAACGGGTCGCACCGGCAGGAACTCTATCGTTGCTGATTGTCACCAGCCGAATGCCCTTGGATCCAAGTTCATTCTGTATTTGCGTCCGATAAAATTTATCCAGTCCGGGGATTTCAGCTTCACAAGGCGCGCACCAGGAAGCCCAGAAATGTACGATTGTTCCCGGCTTGAGCAGGCTGCGCAGATCGCTGGGTGCTGTATTGACTCCGGCAATGAGCCGTGTGCTCAGCTCACTGACATTATTGACCATTGACGACGACAGGTCGAGACCGTGCTCACCTGGCCCATGATTATGGCCTGAGTGATCCTCTTCCTGCTCGTGCGCATCATGCTGACCAGGCGGATGATCGTGCCCGGAATGGTCATCCTCGTCCGCTTGCGCGACTTGTAGCCTTGTCGTTTCAGATTTTTGTGGGCGACGTTCTGCAATCAGCGTTGTCAGCGATATCACCGAACGGGGTGACGTCGAAATTCCACGCATACTCAGTATGTCATTGCTGGATTCAGCGTTGGCTGCCAGCGACAAGAATACTATCGGGATCAGTGATGACACTGCCCAGCAAATCGGTTTCACTGTTTGACGTCTCGGATTAAAACTTTGCCTCGACGCTCAGGACCCTGCCCATTTAAACAAAGCGACCAAAGTCACTTTGCCCACGAACTTATAGTCCCTGAACGACACGAAATAGCTAACCATTTATTACGGCTAGAATGTGATTTTTCACCGGAGTGTGATCTGTTTTCAACATCAATTATCGAGACACAAGCTTGCCTGTTGATGTCACTCGTGAATCTGAAAAACAGTGCCTGTGCGTAATGGTGTATTCCATGTGCTCATATACTGGCTGCTTCGCCTTCGAGCGGATTTGGCGATGAAATGGCAAGCGCTGATTCTATTCCCACATCGAAGTTGGTATTCACAATATCATGACAACCCGGTGACACATCTTCCCATTCGGCACGAGACTTCCCAGCTTGGAATAACCATCGACTTGCAGATCATTCTGCCTGTCGGATCATCAAAGAAGTCTTTATGCCACGAAGGGAATAGCTATGCGCTCTATCGTCAAGACTGCAATTGTTGCAACAATGGTTATTGCTGCTCCACTATCGGCGCACGCGGTGTCACCCGTCATTTCTGCAGTTGCCCAAAATGTTGGAGAGAGGTCATTGGCCCGGAACGTTGGTGCCCAAGCAGCCGTAACGCCGATCAATTTCAGACATCGGCGAGCCCGTGGGCATAGAGGTTTCAACCATCGCACCTTCAACCATCGCCGCGGTTTGAGCACGCAACACAGATACAAAAAATCATTTCATCGCGGAAACCGTCATCATCGCGGGCATGGCTTTTCGAGGAAACGCCATGGTTTCAAACATTTTGGGTTCGGTTATCGCAAGTTCGGAAAGCACTATTGATGGCAGGGTGCAGCGAGATTGCTGTTGAAGAGGCGTCTTTTGCCCCTGAATTGATCTCACAATTATGAAATTCATGCAGGTGTTTGGGCTGGCGGCACTACGGTTTGACTAAATCCGCCAGCCCAGTACATCACCAAACATCGATTTATGGCGGTCAAATGCGTCTTCGCCGTAAATCTCCTGACCAAACGAGTAGGCGAGATGGCAAAGTGTCACCAGCGTCTGTTGTCGCGCTGCTTCGAACTCACCCAGTTTTCCGATTTTTCCCTGAAGCAAATCATGTCTTGCATCTGCGGTGGACCGTTGGAATTCGTCGACAACCCGACCGATTACAGCGTTGCAGGCAACATCGAATCCACTTGGCGCAACGTGCAGATGCTCCGGTAGTTCAAGCACAAGCGCGCTCCGTTGATCTTCTGGAAGAAGCATCATATTCCAGGGTGCAGATGGGTACATATCGCATGTCACCGATAGGAAGTCCCCATATTGCATGCTCCAGACCGTCGCCGGAACCATTGCCCAGGGAATGACACTCACCATATCGGGCAGTTGGTCGTTTATGGAGGCAACAAACGCATCCTGCTGTTCACGCATGCGATCAAATTTCGCCTGTATCAGATCCGGCGTGGGTGCAAGATTGGATGCATCATCTGGTGAAAGACCAAGGGCGCGCAAAAAATCTCCACTTTGACCATCCCACGCCTCTTTTGGAAAAAGTCTGGTAACTCCGTCTACGACCGATCGCGGTGCAGGGATGCTACCCTGTGGAGCTGCTGACTTAGCCCTTTTGCCCAATACGCGTTTTCCAAATGACATATTCCAAGCCTCAAGAACATTCCATGAAGTCCTATTTCGACAGACTGTAATATGTGAGATTTAAGGGCGGTATAATAAGAAGCGGTAATGCAATTTATGGTTGTTTAATTGCTAATGCCGGGTTGGAAATTAGTAATAGTTCCTTGTTGCCTTCGAGGCAGATGTGCCTGTAGTCTTTCATTATTTAGAAGTGAAAAAATTTTCAGGAAACGAATTATGACAAATTCAGAAGTGATTGAGACATGGTTCAAACGTGTTTGGGCGGAAGAAGATGAGACCGCAATAGATGACATGCTTGTTCCGGAAACATCGGCGCGTGGGCTTGGTGGAAAAGCACATCAGGGCCCGACAGAATTCAAGCAGTTCCATCGTGCATTCCTTGCTCTGATTGGAGATGTCAATATTGTCATCGATCGTCAGGCGACAGACGGAGACTGGGTGTTTTCACTGGTTACGATCAAGGCAACAAGACGCAGAGACGGTGTCCCCGTTGAAATTGGAGGCCAGATCCTGGTCAAGATTATCGACGGAAAGATTGTCGATGCGCATAATCACATCGATTTTATGGGGCTGTTCGGACAACTGGATCTACTGCCCTGCGATTGTCTGGACCGCTGTCTTGCCGGGGAGGGGTTTGCCTGACGTCGCATTTACTGTTTCGATTGGTCTCGTTGAGGGTGCTCTGCGAAAGTCGATTGCTATAGAATAATCTATTTTGAAGAACTGGGTTTGGAACGCATTCGGGCAAAGAGATCAATGTGGTCGATGTTCAGGTAATCGAGGTGCCAGTCTATGGCGTTTCGAAAATTTTCGCGGTCGGGCTTGTCGGTATAGAACATGACTTCCAGGCCTGCCTGCCGACATGCCAGGACCGGAGACTTCTCGAAATCGAAAGCATCAAATTCCACAATGGCAGCACCATGGGTTTCCCGGACTGCGTCCGTACCACCGGCAGTGCTCCATTGTATCATCTGGCGGACATCCGGCGCGTATTGCTTCATGTCGGAGCGCATATCGGGATCAAACGAAAAGGTGAAACACTGGTGGGCGATATCGAGGTCCCGTACGACGTTTGAAATATCCTCACAGTTGGCCTTTTTGACCTCCAGGTAAAAACCGGCCTTGTCGGCAAATGCTCTGAGAAAGTCTTTCAGGCGCGGGATGCATTCACCCGTGTGTCGCTCATGAAACCAACTGCCGGCGTCAAGTCGGTCGATTTCGATGCTGGTCATTTCTGCCAGCCTCCCGGATCCGTTGGTTGTCCTGTCGACCGTTTCATCATGCATGACATACAGAACACCATCGATGGACTGACGAATATCCAGCTCGATCACCGAGCCTCCCATCTCAATAGCCTTTTGCGCGGAGGCAAATGTGTTTTCCGGTGCGCTCAATCCGGCGCCTCGATGACAGACAATGCGAGGTTCAGTCAAAGGAGTTCTCCCACTTGGGGCTGGGCAGGATCGTCATTACGAATTCCATGCCAGCTAAGTGACGTTGGTTTTCGAACGTTTGCAATGCCGAACATGAGGGCTTCGTGCGGGTAGTTGATTTCAGGATATACTCACGCCTTCAGACCAATGCGGCTGCTTCTGAGATTTTTTCGCAAGAATTTGATAAAATGCGTCACCTTGGGCGGTGGTCGGTTTGCGAATTGGTGGACGACATATATAGGCGTGCTGTCCAGCGGAAAAAGGCAGGTAAGCTTTCCGTCTGATCCTTGATCCGGGATCATTATGTCCGGAAGTCGGGCAACACCGGCACCTTCCATTGTCAGTCGAAGGACATCTTGAACCGTATTACACCGGAATCGCGGTGTGACGCGGAGCGATGGGCCCATCGGGTCTGAATAAGTGATGGGGGTGCCCTGCCATTCGTTGGCGATATGATCCCAATTTTCCAGTGCCTCGATATTGGCGGGCGGCATGTCTTTGGTTTCAATCAAGGCATGGCTTGCATAGAGGCCCTCGCTCAGGGTGCCGATTTTCGATAAACGCGCGGTTTGTTGACCCGGTGTGCCAACCCTGACCGCTAGGTCTACTTGGCGCTCAATCAAGTCGACCGGGGCATCGTCGGCAACCAGTCTGAACGACATGTCGGGATGCTGCGCGGCAAAATCGGCGACTGCAGGTGACAGCACCGATGTACATAGGGCGTGGGGGGCGGTCATCGTAAGCGTGCCTGCCGGTTTCTTGTCAACGGCATTCAGATCTGTTTGTACAGCTTTGTATACCTGTCGGATATCGCGGCAATGTCCGAGCATTGCTGCTCCAGTTTCAGTCAGCGCAAGAGAGCGGGTGCTTCGGTGAAGCAATCGACTTCCAACGTCCTCTTCAAGACGGGCAACGGCCTGACTTAGGGCGGATTTTGTCCGGCCAAGCCGTTCTGCAGCTGCGGTAAAACTGCGTGCATCCACAACTTCGAGGAACATGAGCATATCTGTCGGATTGGGTTTCATTGTCCAGTTTTTCTAAACATTATTTCGCGATAATCGACCTTATCATATCGGTACTAATCTGAGAAAGTCTCCGTCAGCGGGTTATTGGACAACCCTCAAGTCTGGAGATTGAAATGACCGAAACAATTGAACAAGCTATTCGAACGGCCAGCACAAAATGGCAGACCGCTTTCAATGCCGGAGACGGTGAGGCGTGTGCTGCCTGCTATGAAGAGGATGCTCTGATGGTTGCAAAACCGTTTGGCTCGTTTCGCGGGCGGACTGAAATTGCCGCATTCTGGAAGAAAATCATTGCCGATGGTTTTGCCGATGTCGCCTATGTCGATCCGGCGATTGAGGTTGTTGATGACCAGTCGGGGCTCTTGTCGGCAGGGTGGACCATGAACAAGGCTCAGGGTGTCATTACAAAGGAACTGTGGGTCGTGCAAAGAAACGGCGACGCTCTGTTGCGGGAAGATTACTTCGAAGCGCAAGGATAGTGTTGGCGATAGATCTTTGAGGTCTGACAGGCAGGTGGCTGAACAAATGCCTGTCTTTCCTCCTCTGAAAGAGCGTCTAATAGATAGACCGCTCAGGCCATAAAAATGCAACAGAAGCGGAATTAACGTAAGGTTCCGGTCAACTTACAGGCGAACTTAATAAAGCTTTCACCATAATTCTTTACCAATGCATACATTGGTGTATTGAGGCTGTCCGCAACAGCGATCGAAGGGTTGGAGTGAATGCAATTTCGTCTTTCCAGGGCACTTTCAGCGGGTGTTATCTTCACCTGCAGCATTGCGATCCTCATATTTTTTGTCCTGAGCTGCCTGACGGTTGAAACGACCTACGATACCAATGCACGAACCCTTCTGGGAAATGTGGTGGAGGCGAATAGGGAAGGCATTGGCTCTTTTCTGGAAAGTGCAAGACAACAGGCCGGTTATCAGGCCAATACGACAGCCTCCGTCAAAGCGCTGATCGATTTGTCGTCCGGGTGGGATGCCAGCGATTCTGAAGCGGTCCAGGCCATCTTTTTGACAAACGAGCCTGACCGCAGCCAAAAGGTTCTTGGCGATGGTGTCGAAATGTATGAATTCATGCACGAGGCTCATCACGACGCGCTGTTGAGCTACCTGCGCCACTCTCCATTTAGCGATATATTTTTCATCAGTAATGATGGTGTCGTCACCTACTCAGCGATGAAAGACGATGCATTCGGAACAGATGTGAGAGATCCTGCTAACGAATTAGGCGTTGCATCAAATCTTCGGGATGCCATTGAAAAAGTCTCTGTATCGGAGCAGGGGGTCTATCAATCCCCATTTACGACCGGGCCCGACGGTCGTTTTTCTTCTTTTGTTTCAGCGCGGATAAATGTTGAAGGGGAGCCTGGAGGTACTTTGGTCCTGCAATTGCCGGCGTCAGCGCTGGCCGCTGAATTCGATACATACGGCATGCTTGGAAATACTGGTGTCATCGCCATGGTGGCAACCGATGGTGCACCCATGGCTATCCTGGATGATAACGAAGCAGAAAGCTTGATGAGCGTTGTTCCCGCTGCAGGGCAAAATGCCAAACCGATCCTGGGTGAAGCGGAAACTCTCTCAGGGCAAACAGTTCGCTTTGCTCTGACGTCTGCGCCGACGCTGTCCCCTGGCGTTCGATTGCTGGTTCAGCAGCAGCGCGATGAGATATTTCTGGCCTCTGACCAGATGGCGGTCAGACTTGGGATGATTGCGCTTGTCATTATTGTGTTCAGCGGTATTGCCATTTCGCTGGTGATTGGAACAACACTTAAACCATTGGCGCGTGTATCCCGTGTCATTCGCGATATTGCCGCCGGGAACACTGGTTCGGAAAGTGACGTGAAAAGCAAGTTCACTGAAATTTCAAGAATAGCAGAGTCTCTTTCTACGTTTACTGAAAACCTGCGGGAGAAAAAGCGGCTCGAGGCCGAAAACGAACAGGAAAATCTCCGTCAGGTTGCGCAGCGGGAAAATCTTGAGAACCAGATTGCTGCTTTCAAAGAAGATGTCTCTCAGATTCTTGATAAACTGCGCGCAGAAGCAACCGGAATGGCTGACAGCGCCGGGCGGCTCGAGGGTGTCGCTGAAGCCGCTTCGCAAGAGGCCGGTAACACTAAATCGGCCTCGGAAAGCGCAACAGGAAATGTTGCGCTGGTCGCCGATACAACAGGTGAGTTGGCTCAGACCGTCGATCAGATCGCCGGGCAGGCGCAACAAACCAGCACGTCGGTCGATACTGCGGCGGACCTTGTCAATCAGACCAGTGCGGGCATCAACGCTTTGTCACAGTCAACTGAGAGAATTGGGCAAATCATCAGTTTCATTCGAGAGATTGCCGAGCAGACCAATCTGCTCGCTCTCAATGCGACGATTGAGGCGGCCAGGGCAGGGGAAGCGGGCCGTGGCTTTGCAGTTGTTGCCAATGAAGTTAAGCAATTGTCGGAAAAAACCGCCAGCGCAACGGACCAGATTGCGGGTCAGATCGAACAAGTGCAATCCGCTTCCAATGATACAGTCGAAAAAATTGAGGCTGTGTCTGACGCAATATCCACTGTGCGTGACCTGACAATCAAAATTGTCGAAGAGGTCGAAGAGCAGGGCGAGGCAACGCGCCAGATGTCCGGTAAACTGAGTGAGGCCGCTGAGGACAGCAAAACAGCCTGTCAGAGCGTTTCGGCGATGTTCCAGGCAATTGAAAATACCAATGCCGAAGCAGATAATGTCATGACCGTGTCAAAGCGGGTGAATGATGTCTATGGCGATCTCTCGGGGGCGGTGGATAGTTTTCTCAAGAAAGTATCCTGACCAAAAAACAATAATCTGATCCGTGGTTGTAGAGCCAACGTTCCAGGAAACAGCGAGCGTCAGGCACGGGAAATTGAATTGCAACCGTTTGATATGGTTGGCAACATGTCCTCATTGCTGAAGTCAGGGTCTGCTGTTTTCACCGGCCATTGAGGGAAAAAATTCCATGAAACTAAGCTTTCTCACGACGCCTCTTGGCGTTGCTTTGGTATGGCTGGCCATAAACACCTCCGCTCACGCGTGCGGGCCCGACACAGATTGTCAGATTGGAGATCGGTATTATCGGATCAGGATGCCGGAGGGCCACGACGGCGTAACTCGCGTCGGAGCAATTGTCTTTGCGCATGGATACAAAGGCAGTGCAAAGGGCACAATGCGCAACAAGTCTTTGGCAAAGGTCGCATCGGAGCTTGGTGTGGCCTTTATCGCTACCAAATCTGCCGGACCGGACTGGTCGATCCCCGGAGCGCCATCCCAGAGTGTGATTGCGGGTGCTGACGAGCTGGCTTATTTCGATCGGGTGATCGAGGATGCAGAGAAGCGTTTTCCGATCGATCGGGAGCGTTTGATGGCGACCGGATTTTCAGCGGGCGGTATGATGGTCTGGAATCTTGCCTGTCATCGGCCGGAAAGTTTTGCAGCATTCCTGCCAATGGCCGGCACGTTTTGGGAACCAGTGCCGGAAACATGCGAAAAACCGGTTGCGGACATCATGCACTTTCACGGTGATGCAGATAAGATCGTGCCTCAATCGGGACGCAACATAGCTGACACCAGGCAGGGATCCGTACCTGATGCGTTAAAGATGTACGCAGAATTTGGCGAGTTCGGTCCGGCGCAAAAAATGACCATGGCGGATATGGTGTGTGAGGAACAAACTTCCCCGGAAGGAAGCTTGCTGCGGTTCTGCGAATTTTCCGGCGGGCATTCATTCCGGTCAAACTACGTGAAAGCTGCGTGGCAGGATTTTGAAAAGGCTGGATCGTTTGGCGATTAAAGAAGGTATAGTCTGTACGGCTTTCATTGGAGATCATTGAACTCGATATTCAGGGCGGAGCTAATGTGATCTCTGGTCTTCGCTTCAAATTCTTGCGGCCATTCCATGTTAAGACTGACCGCCATCCGTTTTGCCATCGGTAAAAATATGTCGGCTATGGCGATGTGAGCCTTGATTATCTCATCTCGATTTGGTCCGGGATAGGGCAGTGAAGCCAGTAGAGCCATATCGTCCTGCGCAAGCTGCCGGCTCAAATGAAGAATACCGCCCCTGTCGACGGTGGGTGTGTTTTCGAGCAATAGGTCAGTCAGCATATCTCGCAGCAAACCAAGCCCCTTAATCGCGGTTACATACTCGCCTCGACCCATTGCAACTGGAAGCAGGCCAAGGACTCTTATGAATTCACGGATCATCCTGCCGATGCGTTCAACATCTGGCGTGGGAAGGGGCAGGGTGACCGGTAGCGTTCCATAAATATCGGCCGCGTCGATGAGTGGTTTAAGTGTATCTTTGGCGCGGCCGATTAAGTCGGTGTCGGATACGATGTAAAAATCGCATCTCAGCCAGGTCTCTGTGATGGCATTGAGAAGAATGCTATTGCCCCGGCGTTCGTTCCAGAAGATGATGGGTTCCATCGACTGCAACACCGTCCGCCAGTGTTCGGATAGTTCCTGGTGGTGCTGCGGATCTGCGATGGCCACAAAGTCGACATCGCTGAAAGCGTCCGCGCTGCCGCGCCCGAAACTGCCCGCCAGAAAAAGAGCGCGTAGGTTCGGTGCACAGCGCAGTCGTTCCGTTACAGAGGTTATCAATGATTCCTGATCCATATCGATAGTGTAGTATTTCTATCGGGCAGGTTTAAGAACATTGGCGTGTGAAATTGCTGGTGTGTGCAGGGATCTGGCTCAGATAGCAGGCACAATCCAATTCGGGACGATGCCGCTTATGTTGATAAAGGGCGTGACATCGTGGCCCTGAAACAGGCCAAAGTCGGTGACAAGTGCTGTCGACCACCCCTGGGCAGCGCCACCCAGTACGTCGGTATGGAGCGTATCGCCCACCATGCAAATTCGTGATCGGTCAAATCCCGGTTTCAGAGAGGCTTCGACAAGATCAAAGACAGACCGGAACGGCTTGCCGTGAAATTCAATGTCCAGCCTCAGGCGATTTGCAATGCGATGGGCTGTAAATCCGGTTTCGGTGGAAAAGCAGGTTTCTCGTGGTGCAATCACATCGGGGTTTGCAACCACAATTGGGCGGGCACGTGCAGAAAGAGACGCCTCCAGAAGTTTCTGTTGCGCCGATGACCAATCCCCGGTGCTCAATAATAAAAATGCATCGGCCTTGTCATAAGCATCGATATCATTCGCCAGCAGAATGGAAGGAACGGCCAGATCTTCGGATTGAAAATCTGTTTTGGACATAACGCCCCACAGCTTGACGTCATAAGGAGCAATAGCGTTTTCTGCGGCCATGCGGCTGGTTACGATCTCGTCAAATGTGAAATCGAACCCCAGTCTCTCAAACTTTTCGATTGTGCGCTGTTTTGTCATGGTCGCGGCATTTGTAATGACGTAGACCTGTTTTCCCATCGCGCGGAGCTGCGTTATGCGTTCAACCGCACCTGCGATAGCGGTATTGCCGACATTCAAAACGCCAAAGGCATCGAGCACAAAGACATCGCAATGCTCAGCGATGTCCATCAACCCCGTAGCCACGGTGGGTGAGCGAGGAAAGGTTGCCTCGGGAAGACGGTGGCGCACGGATTCATAAAAATCAAAAGCCGATTGAGTATCAAAGCCTTCAAAAAAAGCCGGCATGTTGTCAGATAATGGCACCACGCACCTTTGCTGAAACCCACTCTCCGATAATGACGGCGAGCAATATGACTAGAAGAATGAGGGAAACCTGAGGCCATGCCAGCGTATTGAGGGACCCCTGCAATTGAAGCCCGATACCGCCCGCACCGACCAACCCAAGGACCGTCGATTCACGGATGTTGATGTCCCAGCGGAACACCGAGATACCCGCAAAAGCGGGCGCTATCTGCGGAAGGATGCCATAGGCCATGACCTGCCAGCGACTGGCGCCTGTGGCGGTAATCGCTTCAACTTGCTTGGTATCGATTTCCTCGATCGCTTCATACAGCAATTTTGCGCAAAATCCGATCGATCGAATGGCGATAGCAATCAGACCGGCCATGACGCCCGGCCCGATGATTGCAACGAGCAAGAGGGCCCAAATGAGCGAATTGATTGACCGTGTGGAC
Source organism: Stappiaceae bacterium (assembly GCA_039976075.1). Classification (GTDB taxonomy): domain Bacteria; phylum Pseudomonadota; class Alphaproteobacteria; order Rhizobiales; family Stappiaceae; genus JBDWFY01. The sequence goes on along the minus strand of JBDWFY010000004.1, from coordinate 60,997 downwards.
ACAATGATCAGCAGTGCGATTGGTCGCACGAACACTGTGCTGGGCGTAGTGTTACGTGCGGCAAGAAAGGCGACAGGCACCGCCATGAACAGCGCCAATATGGTACCCAGCGTCGCAATATTGAGCGTGTCCCAGATTGGCCCCCACAAACTGTTGATGTAATCCCACCGAGGTGGAAAGGCGCGTCCGCCGATATCCGATGCAATGCGCGGAGCATCCCAGACAAAAAACCACGTCGTTGCCTCTGAAATTTTCTGCCAGCAGAGCATAAAGAGAGCGACGGCAATAAGATAAGCAAACCAACGGACTAGCGACTGTTTAGACGTGCGCCGCTTCCATGAAACGACACCCTCTGCAGCGGTGATGACCGGCATTATTGAACCCTCGCGCGAATGATGCCGGATAGGTACTCAAGGCACATGACTATCAGGATTATGATCAGCAGGATCGCAGCAGCGGTATCGAATTCATACCGGTCAAACGCGGTGTTAAGCGTAGCGCCAATGCCTCCGGCACCCACCAGGCCCAGTACGGCTGACTCGCGGAAATTGATATCAAGCCGGTAGATGGATAACCCGACGAGCCGGGGCATCACCTGGGGCTGAACACCGTAATTGATCCATTGTAACCAGGTTGAACCGGTCGCCTTGATCGCCTCGGCCTGGACCTTGCTGATATCCTCGATGTCTTCAGCGAGAAGCTTGGAAAGAAAGCCGATCGTCGCGAAACTGAGAGTTATGAAACCCGCCAGTGGTCCAAATCCAAAAATGGCAACCATCAAAATCGCCACGATGATTTCGTTGAGCGCACGGGACAAGGCGATGATACCGCGACACACCAGATAGATGGGGAGTGGGGCAATATTGCGCGCAGCGCCAAGGCCGATTGGTACAGATATCAGAATACCGACAACTGTCGATGTGATAGTTATGATGATGCTTTCAAGCATGCCCGCATAGATGTCGTTCCAGCGAGACGTGAAATCCGGATTGGCAAAGGCTTTGACGAATTCCCAGCCTCGCACCAATCCTTCGCTGACACGGTTCCAATTCACTTCGATGGAATTGAAGGCAAGAAACAGATAGATGATCGTGCCGGACAGCAATGCATAGCGCAAAACCGGGTTCTTGATAAAATGCGGTTTGCGCCACTTTTCACCAATACGGCTGTCTAACGTTGCCGCGCTCATGCGGCTTCTTCCTCATCGTCTTCGACAGCTTCAATGGTGGCCTGCCAGTCCTCTTCCCCGTAGATTTTTGTCAGAACATCCGGAGTCAATGCTTCCGGAGGGCCATCGAACTGCATTTCACCCAGTTTTAGTCCGATGACGCGCTGAACAAACAGTTGAGCCAATGCCACATCGTGAATGTTGATGACGGCTGCAAGACCGCGTTCGGCACATAACTCGCAAATGAGTCGCATGATCTGACGCGACGTTTTTGGGTCCAACGACGCTGTGGGCTCATCGACCAGCAAGAGTTTGGGATTCTGAATGAGCGCACGTGCGATGCCGACGCGTTGCCGTTGACCACCGGACAGCTCATCGGCGCGTTTGTCGGCCATTTCCAGCAAGCCGACCCGGTCCAGCAGTCGAAATGCTTCGTCAATGTCGCTCTGGGGATATTTTCTGAGAAAACTGCGCCAGAAACCGACATAACCGAGACGACCGGACAACACGTTTTCCATCACAGTCAATCGTTCCACCAGGGCATATTCCTGGAAGATCATGCCCATGGTGCGCCGCGCCTTGCGCAAACCCGCACTGCCAAGTTTTGTGATGTCCTCTCCATTGAGAAGCGCAGATCCAGAAGTGGGCTCGACCAGACGATTGATACAGCGGATAAGCGTGCTTTTTCCGGCTCCGGAAGGGCCGATCAGTGCCAGAACCTGTCCCTTTGGTACCGACAGATCGACAGCCTTCAACGCCTGATCGCCCGTAGCATAGGTCTTGGTCAGTTTCATCAGTTCAAGCATAAGGCCCCCAAAATCGAATGCGGCTGCGGCAGAGTTCCCGCAGCCGAATTGCCATCAGTTGCAACTGTAGGACACACCATTGGCGGTATCGATTTTACGGATCACATCCCAGAATGTCTTGTAGTCCATCTCCAGGAACTGGCCTTCGTTCGACTTTTCAAATTCCTTCTGGAGGCTTGATCCATCCCATTCGAAAGTGAAGAACGCTTCCTTGATTTTTTCTTTCAGCTCCGGAGTGAGATTGTGAGCCGTACCGAAGCCGGTCGTCGGGAATGTTTGCGACTTGTAAATCGAAACGATCTGCTCAGGCTTTACAACATCGCGACTGATCATGCGCTTCAAAACCGAGTTGGCAATCGAGGCCGCGGCGTAGTCCTTGTTGGCAACACCAAGAATGGAGTTGTCGTGCTTGCCGGAAAATGTCGGTTCGAAATCCTTTTCCGCTTCCATGGAAAAATCGGCTTTCAGGATCGCTGAAGGTGCCTTGAAACCGGAATTGGATGTTGGAGAAGTGAAGGCCAACTGCTTGCCCTTGATATCCTCGACTTTCTCGATCCCGCTGCCGGGATGCGTGATGATCTCCATCTCGTAACCGAAATTGCCGTCTTTGGAGGCCATGATCGTGAAGGGATTAAAGCCTGCACAATTAACAGCAAGAGGGTTGGATCCGGTGTTGAAGCCAGCAATGTGCAGCCTGCCCGAACGCATCGCCTCAATTTGTGCAGCATTGTTCTGGACTGGAAAAAAGAGTGTCTTTTTGCCGGTTGTTTTTTCGAGGTGCGTAAGGAAGTCACTCCAGGCTTCTTTGTAGACGGCTGGATCTTCTACCGGTGTATAGGCAAAGATCAACGTGTCAGGATCAACGAGTTGAGAAGCGTCGGTTGGTGTGTCAGCCACGAGGTCGCCATCTCGATCACAGAAGCGTTCATCAAGCGTGCCGCGTGGGCACTCTTCCGCATTCGAAGGGGTTGAAAAGGTGAAAGACATCGCGACAATCGCTGCCGCGCCCAGTAAGATATTCTTGATGTTCATAGTTTTCCTCCCAAAAAAACTTTTCCGCCAAAGCGTATATTGTCATTTGCATGAAAACAACTGGCGTATCTCGCCTGTGTAAAGTTTGCCGGTTAAACAACAAGAAAAGGATCAGAAAACTTGGCGATTTATTTTATTCGGCATGGGCAATCTTTGTTCAATGCCGCCTATGACGGTGAACAAGACCCGATGATTTTTGATCCACCGCTGACCAAACTGGGAGAGGAGCAAGCTGCGCGAGCGCGAAGGCAGATTGAGGATCTGGGGATAAAAAGAGTGATTTCTTCGCCCCTGAGACGTGCGATACAAACGGCACAAATCATGTTTGATGGCATCGTGCCGATCGACGTGCGTCATGGTCATCATGAGTTGCTGCTCCATAGTGGTGATGTCGGCAGCGATGTTTCGGCGTTGAAAGCAGCGTTTCCTGAGTTGGAATTCGATCATCTGCCGCGCAGATGGTGGCATCATGAGACCGGCGCATTGGATGAAATTACTCCTGAACCCCTGCCGGTGTTTCAGGAGAGAATGTCCAGCTTCGTAGAAAATCTGGCGGAGATAACAGATCGTCCGGTCGCAATCGTCGGTCATGGTAACGCGTTCAGGGAAATTACCGGCCTCCAATTCGAGAATTGCCAGATTCATCGTTATAAGTGATGTGTGTAAATGCCCTCGCGAGGTCGTTATGGACGTACAATTCTGGACGTGAGGACATATTGTAATGCGCTGTAACTTAAGGCCGTTGCACTTTGTTGCGAGTTCAGAAAAAACTCTCAAAATCAGATTGTTAGCAAGGCTATGATGTTAAGTTTGAATAAAAAATAGAAGTCCCTGCAAACACCAGCTGAAACCATGATTGGACCGTCAAATACACCCCTCAGGCGGCGGATCTCCTGACGTCATTCGTGTTGATTGGCGTGATGGAGGTGCTGCATTGGAATTCATCACAGGCACGTTGCGGTTTGTTGTAGCGCAAAGTGTACGCGCCTGAAGAATCGGAAAATCAAGATGTCTTCACCTGCCGAAGCCAGACGTTTGTTCGGTCCCCATATGCTGGAGGATCCGTTCGCGGTTTACAGAACAATGCGGGAAAACGACCCAATATGCTGGAATGAGACACTCAAGGCATGGGTGGTGACGCGATATAGCGATGTCAGCAAAGTGTTGAAAGATCGCCGCATGTCGTCCAACCGGGTAAGCAGTGCACGCTTGCGATATTCGGAAAAATACCAGAGCACATTCGATTTGTTTGCCCGCCTCATGCTGCAAAGCGATGATCCCAAGCACAAACGGCTCAGGCACCTGGTCCATTCGGCATTTACCCGCACTGCGGTCGAAGGGTATGAGGAGAGAATCAGGCATTTGTGCAAGGGACTGTTGGCACCCGGACTCAAAACAGGCGAGATGGAGTTCGTTGAAGAGTTCGCTGCGCCGTTGCCGATCCTTGTTATTTCAAAAATCGTCGGAATTCCGACGTCTGAACGCGCGAAGATCAAAGTTTGGTGCGATGCATTTTCCACCATTGCATTGAATTTTTACGTCTACATTTCCGATGAGCAGCTGGACGAGTGCTGCGCGAAAATCGCAGAATTTCATGGCTATCTCAAAGACAAGATGGAGGCTGCGCGCAAGGCGCCGGGCGATGACCTGATCAGTTCGCTCGTCGTTGCGGCGGACAACGAGAATTTGCTGGATATCGATGAGCTGATAGCAAATTGCATGTTGCTGCTCAATGCGGGGAATGAAACCACAACATGCCTTCTGGCGAACGGTCTGGATTTGTTGCTGAAAAACCCGAATCAGATGGCGTTGTTGAGGGCAGATCCCACGCGAATCCCCGGGGCGATTGAAGAATTTTTGCGCCTTGAAGGGCCAGTGCAGTTTTTGGGCCGAGTTGCGCTGGAAGAGATTGAACTGGGCGAGGAACGGATAGGTGCTGGAGACATGGTAATACCGGTTATCGCAGCCGCCAATCGTGATCCCATGGTCTTCGACAATCCGGACACCCTTGATATCCAGCGGCCGCATATTCATCAACTTGGCTTTGGGACGGGGCCGCATCTTTGTGCGGGTATTCAACTAGCCCGGTTTGAAGCGAAGGTTGCTTTTGAAGTGCTGCTTTCCAGCATTGGCTCTATCGAAGCCAAGGCTGGAGAGCATTTGCATGCCAAAAACTTCAACATGCGATGCCTTGAGAAACTGCCGATCACGGTGACACCCTAGGCTCAGGACCCGCTAAATAGATCCATGCTGCAATGGCATATTTTGTTTCTGATAAGGCGGGCAATGTCACGCGCTTCTCCGATCAGGCGCTCCGTACTGTTTGAATGAACTGGGCAACTTCAGATTTCAGTGTATCTGCCTGGTCATTTAGTTCACCCGATGCGGTCAGAACCTGTGAAGATGCAGCCCCCGCTTCCTGAGAGGCCTGGGTGACGCCACCGATATTGCGAGACACGTCTTCGGTTCCGGTGGCGGCCTCCTGTACATTGCGTGCAATCTCCTGGGTCGCAGCGCCCTGTTCTTCCATCGCCGCCGCAATGGCGGTGGATGTTTCGCTCAAACTCTGGATTATTCCGCTGAATTCGGAAATGGATTCAACAGCGCCGCGGGTGGCACTCTGGATTTCACTGATCTGACCTGAGATTTGTTCTGTTGCCTTAGATGTTTCTCCCGCCAGAACTTTTACTTCGCTTGCCACCACCGCAAACCCTTTGCCGGATTCACCGGCTCTGGCCGACTCGATCGTTGCATTCAGCGCCAGCAAATTGGTCTGTGCGGCAATATCTGAAATCATCGCGACGAACTCCCCGATGTGTTCGGCGGTTTCAGCCAGATTGGCAATTTGTTCGCTGGTTACAGAAACTTTTTCAACGGCTTCCCTAGACACCGTGCTTGCCTGGTTGACTTGCTGGCTGATCTCCACGATCGAGTTGGACATTTCTTCTGAAGCTGCCGCCACTGTCTGCACATTGCTCGATGCTTCTTCCGAGGCTGCGGCGACTGCGGTTGCCTGACTGCTGGTTTGCTGAGAAATCGTCGCCATCGATTGAGCGGAAGCGGTCAATTGACTAGCAGTTGCCGATACAGTTGTCGCTACATTGCCAACGCTCTGGTCAAGCGTTTCCGCCATTTCGTTCAGAACACGTCGCCGCTCTTCCTCCGCCCGCTGCTTTTCCACTGCCTGCGCAGCTTCGAGTTCCTTTGTCCGGACAACGGTTTCTTTGAACGTCTCGTAAGCTCTTGCAACAGCACCAATCTCGTCCCTACTTTTAACATTCAGATTGTAACTTGTGTCACCGTCGGTAAGTGCTGCGAGGCCCAGTACAATCCGGCCCAATGGTCGCGTAAGAACCAACCGGACAAACAAGACCGAAAGAGCTGCTCCGGTTATCAAAGCAATTACAGCGACAGCGATCAAAAGCTGAAGCGCACCCTTTTCATGTGCTTCTGCTGATTGAGTGGCATGGGCCGTCATTTCACCCACACTCAGCTGTAGAGTTTCCAGAGCATGGTTGATATGCTCTTCTTCTGCCTCGATTTTTTCAAGCAAACCGCCGGCATGGTTGGTGTCGCCCGACTGTAGCCCCTTCAGAATTTCGCTGGCGTGCTCATCGAATTCTTTATGCTGAATCGCCAGTGCTTCCAGTTCCTTGCCTGTTTCGATAAAAGCAGCGCGCTCTTCCGGAGAAAGGCCCTTCTCGAGACCATTGGCAACTATGGCTCGTGCCTGTTCGATTTCAACGTCCACCAGGGAAGCCAATTCTGTAAACCGGTGTATTTCCTCATCCAGGTTTCCCCCCGTCTTCTCAAGACTGGTACCGCCAGCCCTCAATGCCCGCTCAAGGCTGATTGATTGTTCCAGCTGATGGGATGTGACCTGCGAAATATTGTTGCTGAGTGGAATATCGTGTTCCGCTATGCTGACGATTTCCTGTCCAATGAGGTTCATTTGCCAAATCGCTATGCCGGTTGAAAGAACCAGCATGGATAGGCAGAGGCCAACAATAGAATAAATTTTTCCACCCACGCCAATTGCAGGCAGCTGAATAATCGTATTGATAATTCTCATTCTTTCCCCCGAAAGATGAAATGGTGGGCGTCTGTACGTAAAATTACGTATATTCAACTTCTCGGCGGGACAAAGATGTATACGATATGTATTACTTGATCTAATCTTGCCCCTGTATTTAGTAATATTAGATTATAATGATAAACAAGGTATTATACTGGCATTACTACCTATAGTCGAGATAGTCGTAATGAATTCAAATAATTGTCGATTTGATGCAATGTTACCTGTAAGCTTATCACAGGTATTTTTAATATTTTTGCTCTTGGTTGCAGTTTTAATTGTTTAAACTAACGGTGCATGTACTTCCCAATAAATGACAGCAGCCGGTGCGGGGGGCACCGGCTGCAGGACCGTGTGACTTGATCGGATGCGCCGGGGGGACGGCTTCGATCATGCGCTTCGTACCGTTTGGATGAAGCGCGCCACTTCGGATTTCAATGTTTCACTCTGAGCGCTGAGTTCTGTTGACGCTGACAGGACATCGTTGGAAGCTGCTCCGGCTTCCTGTGAGGCTTGTGTCACGCCATTAATATTGCGAGAGACCTCTTCGGTACCCGTTGCGGCTTCCTGCACGTTGCGGGCAATTTCCTGCGTGGCCGAGCCTTGCTCGTCCATTGAGCTGGCTATCGCTGCGGATGTGTCGCTGAGGACTTCCATCACTTTGCTGATCTCGCCCATCGACGAAACAGCTTGTTGGGTCGCGCCCTGGATTTCGTTGATCTGGTTGGAAATCTGATCCGTGGCATTGGATGTCTGCCCTGCAAGCGCCTTGACCTCGCTTGCCACGACGGCAAACCCTTTTCCTGCTTCTCCAGCGCGAGCAGATTCGATCGTGGCGTTGAGCGCCAGTAGATTGGTCTGGGCGGCAATGTCGGATATCATTGCAACAACTTCGCCGATCTTGTCTGCCGTTTGCGCCAGGACAGCGATTTGACCACTGGTTTCCTCAACACGCTGTACCGCCTCGCGGGAAATTTCGCTTGCCTGTGTGACCTGGTTGTTGATTTCAGCGATGGAGTTGGACATTTGCTCCGAGGCAGCGGCGACAGTCTGAACGTTGCTTGTTGCTTCCTCAGATGCTGCGGCAACGGCTGTGGCCTGCCCACTGGTTTTTTCCGAGATCGAAGCCATGGACTGGGCTGATGCGGTGAGTTCGCTTGCTGTTTGCGATACATTGTTGATCACATCGCCCACACTGGCATCGAGCTCCGCAGCCATCTCGTTCAGCGCTCGACGGCGAGTTTCTTCCTCGTTTGCTTTGTGTTCAGCCTGGGCCGCTTCCAGTTGCTTTGTCTTTTCAACGTTTGCTTTGAACCCTTCATAAGCATTGGCCACTGCGCCGATCTCGTCCTGGCTTTTGACAGTCAGCGTGATGCTTGTGTCGCCCTCTTCAAGAGCGTTGAGACCATTTACCACCTGCGCCAAAGGGCGAGAAATGGCGCTTCGGACAACAAAGTAAGACAGAACTATAGAGGTGATCATGGCTCCGATGCCCAAAATGATCAGCAACTTCAGCGCACTTTTTTCATGCGCTTCTGCCGTGAGGGAAGCTTTTGCTGTCATGTCTGTAACATGCTCCAACAAAGTCTCAAGCGCATGGTTGATCTGCTGCTCTTCCTTTTCAACCGCCGGCAAAAGACTGGACGCTGTCGTCATATCACCCGCTTTGAGTGCCGAGAGAACTTCTGCTGCGTGATGATCGAACGTTTTATGCAACACCGCCAGTCTGGCGAGTTCTTTGCCTGCTTCGGCAAAGACTGCCCTCTCAAGCTCCGAATCAATTTGGCCGGATGCCGATTCAACAAGTACCTGCGCTTCCTTCACTTCTTTATTGACCAGCTCAGCCAGCTTGAAGAAATTCTCGGTCTCTATTGTCAGCTCGTTTTCGGTAGATTTCAGATCGCTTGCTCCAGCGCGCAGTGCTCGCTCCAGGCTGATAGATTGCTCAAGCTGATGTGTCGTCAATTTGGAAAGATTTGCCGTCAGCGGAATGTCGCGCTCAGCAATGGAGGTTATTTCTTGCCCGATCCCGGCCATTTGCCAAATGGCCGTCGCGGAAGACAGTGCCAGCATGACAAGAGAAAATCCGACAATGGAAAAAATTTTCATACCCACGCTAAGCGCGGGGAATCTAGCATTCCGGACTGATGTCCACATAACTTCCCCTCCAGATATTCTACAAATACGTGCGTAATTAATCGGCGCACTTTTTTATTTGTAGAGCCGCATCTTGATGCCGTGGCTATCTTTTGCAGCAAGCCCCATGCGTTTCGTTATACGCACAATTTGTGAACAAAAGTTTATTGTGCAAAGATTGTTCACCCTGATTCGAATTAGCGGCGGATCGATGCATCAGATAAAAACAGTCTCCCGAATTACGGGAGTCAATGTTGACACCATCCGGTCCTGGGAGCGGCGGTATGACCTGTTGCAGCCGGCTCGGGACGAAGGCGGACGGCGCCTCTACTCGCAGTCCGACATTGATCGGCTTAATCTGATTGCGACACTGGTGAAAGATGGCCATGCGATCAGCCTTTTGGCCGGAATGGAGACACCCGCGCTTGAACAGATGGTGCGGGAATTGGCATCGGATAGAACACCTGCGGCTGCAGGTGATAATGTTCTGGCGAACATAAGCGATGCTATAAAGGCTGGAGACGATGAGCAGTTTCGGCGTGGAATTTCATCCGCCTTGCTTAATCTTCCGCCGCCGTTTGCCGCCGAATATGTGCTTGCACCGGCTTTGCACAAGATTGGCAATGCCTGGGCATCAGGTGAAATTGATGTCGGACTTGAACATTTATTCTCCAGCATATTACGCGAACAACTCAATGCGACGATCGCGACCTTGCGACTTGCAGGGAGAGGACCCGCCATCGCCTTCACGACCCTGAGCGGTGAGCGGCACGAGATAGGAACGCTGATTGCCTGCTATATTGCAGCATCAAGTGGATTCCGCTGTGCCTATCTGGGACCGGATCTGCCGCCTCAGGACATGATCCGCGGTGTGCACAGAGCCAAAGCAAAGGCCCTCGCCATCGGATCGGTGACCGGTGCCGGCCATGACGACGAGGCGGAGCAGATCGCTGAAGTCAAAGAGGGGATCGGCGAAGACGTTGAACTCTGGCTGGGCGTTGGCGCGCATTCACGTTTCAGCGCACTGCCTGAACCGGAAGGCGTGCGGATATTCAGAGACTATGAATCCTTCAATCTTCACCTCGATCGTTTCCGCCGCAAAACCGACCAATATCAATGATGCGTCAGGTAGTGTGTTTAAAGTCCGTTTGATAAGGCTCTGCGCTCAGTTCTTTACCCGTGAGTAACAGGCCCGCCAGACGTCCCAGTTCGTCTGAACATTTTGCACCTTTGCCATTGCCACCGGTCAGAACCGTCAAGCGGTCACTCAAGGGCTGAATGATCGCTTTGCCAGTCGCTGTGTATGACGTGACGCACGAGCCGGACTTGATAGATTGAACCGCCAGATCCGGCATCAGGTCAAAAAGAACTCTTTCAAGGTGGTCACGCACCGATGGACTGCCGTCGCTTCGAAACCAGTTGCAGATTTCGTCTTCGCTCTTCAGCGGAATGTCTTCGGGATCACCACCGATTTTGATGTATGTTTTGCCGTCAGGGTATCTGATTGGCGGCAGAAGATAAGGATCGCACGACCGGTCTCTTGGCTCAAAAATCAGTGATGGCATGCCTTCAAGGCGCGTGACCTCCTGTTGGCCCACTTCGAAAAAGGCGATAGTGCGGGCATAAACATCCAGTAGAGGTGGGTTGTCCGCAAGAGAGGGAAGACGAGAATTATATCCTGCAGCGAGGAGGGCTTTGTCGGCTGCGTACGTGTTGCCAGCATCGGTCTGCACGATGATACCGGAAGAGTTTTCCGATGTTTTTCGAACGATTTCCTGAATAACCGTTGCTCCGGACTTCTGAGCGGCGACAGTTTGAGCCTCTACAAGGCGTCGCGGACTAATGTGTCCAGCATTTACAGACTCGTGCAAAGCGACAGTCCCGTCCTCAAACCGGAAATAGGGAAAGCGCTTTGCCAGATCTGCCCCACGATGGTGGGTTGCGTTGATCCCCAGGCGCTGCTGCACGGATTGGACTTGCGCGATATAGGCGCTTTCAGTTCCTTTTTCTCGGCCGGCGATCATTGCTCCGGTTTCAGAAAAGAATTCTATGCCGCTTTGCTGCTCGATGTCGTGGTACCGATCGATCGAGCGAGACGACAACAGACTCCAATCATCATCGCCATCGAGTGATCTGGTAATGCGGCCTTCATCATAATGGCTGCTGAAAACACCGGAATGGATGGATTTGTCTGCCGGTTCGTCCGGACCGATCAATGCAATGCTCAAGCCCGCTCGAGCCAGATGGCGGGCTGCTGCCGATCCCATCAATCCCCTGCCTATGACGATGACATCATACTCTTGTGCCGCTTTGTTCAAGGCTCACTCTTTTCGTCGCAGTCCGTTTACATCTGAATATGATTTAGAGCATGGGGCGGGCATGACCGACAAGGCATTACCTGGCAGGTAATTGAGATCATTCAGGCAAAATGAGAGCGTTCCACTCGTGATGATAATTCTGAAAGGATTTGAACATGAGCGGCTCTTCTATTGCCCGATGGTTTCTTGGCGGCAATGCCGTCTTTTCCAGCGTTTGCGGCCTCACTCTTATTTCGGCGGCAGGTCCTGTTTCAGAAATTCTGCTTTCTGACTCAGGCAGTCCCGGTCCGCTTATCCTAAGATTGCTGGGTGTGGGGCTTCTGATCTTTGCACTTGATCTGGCACTTATGGCGGCCAACAAGTATGTCAGCCGACGTGAGGTGGTTCTGATCGTTCTGGCGGACCTGGGCTGGGTTGTCGGAAGCGCCTTGCTCGTGTTTGATTTTGGTGATCTTCTGACGAGTGGAGGCAAGACTGTTGTTGAACTGGTTGCGGTGATTGTCGGTGTCTTTGCCCTCGGACAGCTGGTCGGATCGCTCCGTATCAACGCTCCCTTATCCAAAGTGGAGATGAAAAGGGAAAATGGTGCACTTGTCTTTCGCACCAGCCGCGTTGTGGATGCTTCCGCAGCAAAGGTCTGGGACATCATGAACGATCACCCCGCCTATGCTGATGTTGCCAGCAACATCTCAAAAGTCGACGTCATTTCCGGGCAGGGACTGGGAATGGTCCGGCGGTGTTTTGGGCCAAAGGGTGAAAACTGGCAGGAGACGTGCAATCTTTTCGAGGATGGACGTGCATTTGGATTTCGTGTCCACACCGAGGCGCCGGATTATCCCTATCCGATTTCAGGCATTGTCGCTCGATGGTCGGTTGAACCCCGCGCGAATGGCACATCTGAATTCACTATCGATATAGAAGCCACGCCAAAGGGTAATTTCCTGTCCCGCAGCCTGTTTTCGCTCATGGCCGGTGGCAAGTTCAAGACTGTTCTCATTGATCTTGCAGAAAACTGGGCAACTAAAATGGAAACCCGCGCCCGGCCGGAAATCGAACAAAAGGGCCGACCGATGCTGACAGCATAAATCGCCGTTGTTTTGGCGCCAGCTCAGAACGGAGGATTTTCTTCCGTTCCGGGCTGGATCGTCTTGATATCGGCCTCCGCCGCCCAGCTTTGAATGTCATCGCGGCGCAGGGACGCGGCCATCAAATCCGGGAACTGATCCGGGGTGCAGGCGAAAACAGGCGCTCCCAGTGCGGCAACCTTCGCTGCCATATCCTTGTCATAGTAAGGCTGACCTGTATCCGTGAGGGCAAGCAGGACGATTACGTTGACGCCTTGTTCAAGCAACACCCGCAGGCGTCCGAGCAGGGCATTGGCGTCGCCGCCTTCCATCAGGTCAGTAATCAAAATCAGGTGCGTTTTGCCAGGTCGCTCGATCCGCTCTTCGCAATAGGCAACGGCCTGGTTGATGTCCGTTCCGCCTCCCAATTGAACACCGAACAAGACTTTGACCGGATCTTCCAGTTCTTCCGTCAAATCGATGATGGCCGTATCGAAGCAAACCAGCTTTGTCTTCACAGCCGGAATAGAGGCCATGACTGCTGCGAAGATCGAGGAATAGACAACCGAGGTCGCCATGGATCCAGATTGATCGACACACAGCACAACTTCATCCAGGTCCGCCAGACGGCGTTGCCGGCGCAGAAAACCGATCAATTTTTCCGGGACGATGGTGCGGTGGTCCGGCTGGTAATGGCGCAAATTGGCCGTGATCGTGCGCGGCCAGTCAATATCGGCAAAGCGCGGACGCAATGTGCGGGCGGATCGGTTCACGGCACCGCGAATGGCTTCGGCCGTTTTCTGCTCGAGCCGTCTCATCAGCTGGTCGACAACTTTGGCAATGACGGTTCGGGCAGTCTCAATTGTTTTATCAGGCATTGCGGAGCGCAGCGACACAAGATCCGCAACCAGATGAACATCCGCTTCTACGGCCTCGAGAAACTCCGGCTGGAGCAGCATCTGCCGCAAGCCCAATCGCTCGAACGCATCGTGCTGGATGACTTGAACGACGGGCCCCGGAAAATACTCTCTTATGTCGCCCAACCAACGTGAGACGCGCGGTGCGGATTTGCCAAGGCCGCCTTTTTTGCCGGGCTTGGGGCTGCCGCCATCATCGGTCTGATAAAGCGCATCCAGAGCGGCGGCGATCCCCCGGTCCCGATCAGAGAGGGTGCCTGCATCAGCATCTTCTGTTTCGCCCAGTGCCATGCGCCAGCGGCGATCCCGTTCTTTTGATTCCGGTTCCCTCATGAGCGGCCTCCGCCAAAAAGCTGTTCAATTGTCTGCCGTTGCGCTCGCCAAAGTTCATCCGCCCTGTCTGCCAGAACAAGGTGTCGATTTGCGCTCTGAGCGCGTCCAAGTAGATGGTCAAGCAACGTCTTGCGCTCATGTCCGTCCAGAGTGGAAAAGACGCGTCTGAACAGAGGCAGGTTTTCGGTAAAAGCGTCCTCGTCGAGGGAAAGCATCCAGCTGTCCACTGCCTGGCGGAGAGCAGCATCGTGAACCAGCTTCATCCCGGTGCCGGAAAAGAATCCTTCGAAGAATCCGGCTGCGTCGGCGGTTGGCGTTGCGGCGGAAAGGCGGAGGCTCATCAGCGCCGATGTTTCGTCAATATCCATGACGTGGGCTTCGTAAGCGAGGCGGGCACACAGACCTCCCACTGGTGGGGTCGTCAGACCGCTCATGCCAGTTTCCCGCAAAGCGCTGATCCATTGCCGGTAAATATCATCATTGCGTTCTGCCAGGGCAATCGCGCGGTCGGCCTCGATGATCAATTTGCGAAAGTTTACGGCCTCCTCACTATCAAGATTTCTTGACGCGTAGGGCAGGGCAAGGCCGGCCTGCACCGCCAGGCGGTCAAGCAGGGTGCCCATCCGGTCAAGCTGCATGGCGCGGGCGGTACCATAACGGAGTGTATCGACAATTGGCGGAATTGTGCCAAGCAGTGTTGCGCAGTCATCCGTCTGTGCCGCAAGCACTTCAAGACGGTCGGTACCGATGCGTGCGACTTCAGGCAGTTGCGCCACCAGCGCGTCGCGAATGCGTTGTGCGAGATCGGACAGTCGGTTCTGTTGTCTGATTTGTTCGGACAGACGCGCTTGGGCAGCGGCGGCAATGGTCGGTCCATAGACGAGATTTTCCACCAGCCGCACAGCATATTCTGGGTCCCAGGCTATAACCCATTTTTCACGGAATGTGCCACGGCTCCGTCCGGGATCGTTTAGCTGGCCCCAAGGGACTCCAAGCGCGTTGAGCCTGTGCAACAAAGTCGAGCGGGCGAGACCGCTATCGGATCTCAGGTCGAGCGAAAGTTCACGTTCAAGCGCTTCGGGTTTCAATCGAAGTTTTTTCTGCTGGGTTTGGAGATCGTTGAGCAGCGGCGCAAGTGGCAGATCAGGGGGGATGCGACCAACGCCTTTTCCCAGTAATAAACGCGTTTCAACCAGACGCCAGGGCAGGGTTTCGCCCATCATCAGTGTCGAAATGGCTGCATCCCGCATCTCTTCAAACCCAGGCGCGGGCCTTCCCCGGATAGCTGCAAGCGAACGGGTCAGCCTGACAGTTTCAATCAGCGAGGCGGTGGAAACGACATCGCCGTCCTGTCGCAGGACCTTTGCCATTTCAGCAACCCAGAGGGCATCCGCTTCCGGACCAGTGCCATGGCTCCAAAGATGCGCGTACCATTGGGGGGCGGCAACACCGGCGCCATAGCCGGTGGCAAAAGCAAGGCGGGCCAATGTCCAGGGCGCCCAGGTTGCCTTGATTTTGGTTTTGGGCAGTCCCTTGAGCAATGCTCGATCATTGCTTAATTTGACTTTTTGCTTGAGTGCCGGGACGTGCCAGGCACCACAGATCACGACGACCGGTCCGGTCACTTTTTTCAACGCATCGGCGATTTCAAGCCGCATGTAGGCTTCACGCTGGGCTTCACGTTCTTCGGGCTCGTGGCCTTCGCGCAAGGCTGTCATCGCCGTCTCGACAGCCTGAAACACCAGGCCGGGATCCGGATTCTCCTCGATAACATCCGACCACCAGCTTTCACCATCCTCGTACCCTGCCGCCAGTGCGAGGGTGCCAATCGGATCAGCAGATACCGCAGAGGCAAGGGAAAGCGGTTCAGTCTCTGCTTCTGCAGACGCCTCTTCATTGGCAGCATCTTCCGGCGCGCCTTTCTCGTCGGACAATTCGGCCTTTGCCAGGGTCAAGCTGGCAGGTAAATCAATAAAGCGCAGCTCAGCCTGGTTCTTCAGCGCCCAACGCATGGCCTGATATTCGGGAGAAAATTCGGCGAAAGGCCAGAAACTCGCACGTTCAGGCGCGTTCGCCGCATAGGCGAGCAAAGCCACCGGCGGCACCATGTCCGGATGGATGAGTGGCTTTAACAGATCGCTGAGATCTGCTGGTCCCTCGATCAGAACGGCAGAGGGCTGAACTTCCCGCAACGCATCCAGCATGCGCCGGGCTGAACCCGGTCCATGATGCCGTATACCCAGATAGGTGACATCGGGCATCACAGCATCTCTGTCAGAACCGAATAGTACGGAGCGTAGTCGCGGCGTTTCTTCACGACGGTTTCCAGATATTCTGCCAGCACCGTTTTGTCCTGAACGGGGTCCTTGACCACTGCGCCAAGGATATTCGGTCCCAGACCTTCGGCACTCAGGGCACCGTCGGCAAAAAATGCGGCTTGTGAAATACCGCCCACCATCACGGAGATTGCTTCGGCAGTTGACAGTGTGCCAGAAGGTGTTTTGAGCGCGGTTTTGCCATCCAGCGTTTTACCGTCGCGCAATTCACGGAACATTGTCACTACGCGCGTGACTTCCTCGGCTGCGTTTTTGGGCAACGGCAGTGACAGATTTTCCGCCGATTCCGAGACCCGTTTGGTTACGATCGACACCTCTTCCCTGATATCGTCAGGCAGCGGCAGCACCACCACATTGAAGCGTCTTTTGAGAGCGGAAGAGAGCTCATTGACTCCCTTGTCACGGTTGTTTGCCGTGGCGATCACATTGAACCCGCGCTTGGCATAAATCGCGCTGTTCAATTCAGGGATTGGCAACATTTTTTCCGACAGCACGGTGATCAGCGTATCCTGAACATCCGAGCCCATGCGGGTCAGTTCTTCAAGTCGGCAGAGTTTGCCTTCATTCATCGCTCGATAAAGCGGGGTGGGAACAAGAGCCTCGCTTGAAGGGCCATGAGCCAGCAACTGAGCATAGTTCCATCCGTACCGAACCTGATTTTCATCCGTGCCGGCAGTGCATTGGATGATCAATGTGGAATCGCCCATGACCGCCGCTGAAAGATGTTCCGACACCCAGGACTTTGCCGTTCCGGGAACGCCCAGCAACAGCAACGCCCGGTCGGTCGCGAGTGTTGCCACGGCGGTTTCAATCAGCCTTCGCTGACCAACATATTTGGCAGTGATATCAGTCCCGTTTGCCGCACGGCCACCCATCAGATAGGTCACAACTGCGCGGGGAGAAAGCGCCCAACCTTCCGGTTTGGGGTGTTCGTCAGATTGCCTCAGGGCATCCAGTTCACTTTGCCAGATAGTCTCTGCCGGCTGTCTGAGAATGTCGGTCATGGGGACGCTCCTTCATGGGCGGTTTTCTTAAGCGCGGCGTTGAATTTGAGAGGATCGAGCAAGGGATCGGCAAGGTGCAGACCACCTGCCGTCATGTCATCGAGAAGCAGCTGTGCGGCTTCGCGCGACAGAATGAGACCCAGTCCACCAAGGGCCATACGCAGCGTGTGCTGCATCGCATTGGCTGAGTGCGCGCCCGCATCGCCTCTGTGTGCCTCCAGTGCCTGTGCAATCGGTTCGCGGACCGTTTTTGCCTTCAACAGAGCGATGGAAAACGAAGAAGGCGCATCGGGTCCAACGACCTTCAGACAGGCATCAAGGGCAAAGGATCCGGCTGCGACAAGCGCATGGGCTTCTGAAAGAATTGTCTCTCTGGATAGCCGGTCCTGAAGCATTTCAAGATGAACAAAGCGCGCCTCGTCCCGATCTCGGAGACGTTGCCAATAGGCAAGGAGGTCCTGTTCGGTAGCCGTTTCCGCCAGTGTTGCCAGAAATGCCTGGTTCCAGTCCTCTTCCGTGAATTCAATCGAGCTGATCAACTCGAAGACTGTCAGCTCAAGAGCTTCTGCAAACGCCAGCGCGGGAACCGACTGCAGCAATTCGTGTGCCCGGCGCTGCTGGGCTGAATTCAGTTTTTTTCTGACGCGAATGACGGATTTTCGACGCAGAAGTCCGGTTTTTCCCGTTTCAAAATACCGGGCAAGTTCAATCGCATCTTCAGCGGTGCCAACGGCGCCAAGCCGAGCAAGCAGTTGGCGGGCTCGTTCCTTTACTTTTCTTGACCGGTCAGAAGCGTGCAAATTTTCAAGCAAGGACTGATCATCCCCGGAGAGCCTGATGGTCAGTGTTTCCACCAGGCGCAGACGTTCCTCTGCCGGAGCGGTCCCGAACTTTTCCTGCAAAAGTGAGCGTCCCGCGGTGGGATCGGTGTGGCGTAACTGTTCAAGAGCAAGCCGTCTTTCAGCGGGAAACAAATCGTCCCATGTGTCAGCGGTCAAGGGTGTTTTTTCCGGTGACGCGACACCTGCAATCCATTTGGAGATCGGCATATAGGCGTCCGGATACCCGGTGGGATCGCTGGGCGGCAGCCAGTCGAACGGGTGAGCCATTACTCCGCGCCGGGTCATCAGGGTGATCAAACCTTCGCTTTTCTGGCGCGTATCGGCCTGTTTTATCAGGCGACGAAACAGCGGGCGGAGCGGCTCGGCCAACAGAGGGAGTGATGGTTCGGGGAACAACGCCTGTGTCTGCAGGTCTTCTGGTGCGCGCGGTCGAAGACAGACCGGTTTGAGCTGAGCGGCTAGAGCAAGCAATCGCAATTGGCCCTCGCCGTCAGATGTTTCAGCAAAAAACGCATCGTCGCCTGTCTGACTGCCGCCACCGCCCATCCATCTCAGGCGCGCAGCATCAATAAGGGGCATATCCGTTTCAGCGCTCGGCATGATACCTCCCAAGATTGCTTTCGGCAGCCAACAGATCGGCCTGGAAACCGTTCCACAAAACCACCGCACCGGATAGCTCTGCCCCCAGCAACGATCTGTCAAATGCGGCATCGACAAGCGGCAGCGCACCATGGTTTCCCTGCCACCACGGATCGGAGCCCGACAGGGCAATGCGCCCCCGTGGTAAATGCAGGGGTAGGGTGGTGTGCCAGGGTTCTGCGATCAAGGCATCAGCATAAGGCTCAAGTATGTCGGTGTCGGAGGTGGTAGAGCCCGGCCACCCAACATATTCCGAACAGGATGTTCGCTCCACGATCTGAGCCCGAAGCGGCAGGTCAGCGGGATAGAACACCACCTCGGCGTGAAATTGTTCGCCGGGAGAAAATCCGTTTCCCTGTGCGCCCAGGCTGGCAGGATAAAAATCCTGCAACAGGGCGAATTGCCGGTCCTGATTGCTGAGACACAAGAGCCACGTTGATCGGGCGATCAGACCGTCACGACGGTTTTCCTCCCGTGAGGCCAACACTTCCCAGTAACCGTTCTGGTGCACCGCGTCTTGTGCCTGTAACAACGTGTCGCGCGGTTCAGCTCCGACGATTTCTCTTTTCAGGGCTGCACTTGTGATTTCTTCGTTGCGCCAGCCGCGGGAGATCAGAACCAGTTTGCCCAGAGCGCTGATCAATGCATCGGGGCGATCACGGGCAGGCAATTCCAGAATATGTGATGGAAATCCGTCGATTCTGGCGGCTAATGTCCCTGCCTTGGCATCGACCAGCCGCGATGCAATTCGTCGGCATCGTGCAGTGAGGTCGCCTAAAAGGTCCGTCAGCCCGGTACGAAGTTGATCGGCAATCCAGCCCTCAAGTTCAACAAGACCATCATTGATCGATTGGCGGGTCGCCTGGGCGCGCTTTATTTTGGCGGCCTGACGCCGGGCTTGGGTTTTGGGATCTTCTGCCGTCGGAATGTCTTCCTCGCGCGCTGCTTGAAGGCTCTTCCCGAGCGCCTTTTCGGCCGTCGGTTTTGCTGCGCCGGAGGCAGATTTCCGACGCCTTCCCAGCCAGTCAGTAATCCATTCCGGTGTTTCACCGGCAGAAAAGTCCGCCTGCTGCGCTGACCAGAAAAGCATCAGTGCCAGGGCGTGCTTGCAGGGAAACTTGCGAGAAGGACAGGAGCATTTTGACCCCAGATCTGACAAGTCGACGGCGACACGATAAGGATTTGCGCCTGAGCCCTGACAAGCGCCCCAGATAAGGCCGCCACCGCTGGCCTGCATGCGTACTGGCCACTGAGCGGGCTTCAGCAGCTTGGTCGCAGCCTTCAGGGACGCCTGATCGGGCGCGGCATCTTCGATGATTTTTGCGGAAATCGTCATGGGGTGAAATCAATGAACTGGGGGAACGTAATGAACGCGGATAATGCCTCACTGAATATCGTGATTGGCGAGTAATGAGAAGCGGTTTCTACTGCAGGTGCCCATATATTCACTGTTCGAATTACCGATCAGCACGCATGATGGAAGGCGCTCGAAATGGAGAGAGACACCATATCCATCACAGGATGGATTTCCGCTTGCTCACTCACCCGTTAAGATCGGGACCGTAGAGAAGGGCAGCGAGTTGGTTTCTGCTGGTCAGCTTGAGTTTTTTCAATACGGCGTGGACGTGATCTTTGGTGGTTGGGATGGAAATGGAAAGGGCGCGGGCGATTTGCTTGTTGGAAAGGCCACGCGCCATACTCCTGGCAACGTCCTTTTGCCGTGCGGTGAGACAATCAAGTACGCTGGGCGCGCTTTCGATCCTGCCTTTGCGCTCCGTCGCGATGACGACCGGTGCACCGATCAGGTCCGTTGCCCTGAAATCGATGGCGATGTCATGACCTGTTTCACTCAGACGCGAAAGAGCAGGCAGTGCCTCCCAAACCCCGGCAGATGGCGAGCCAACCGCCAATGCACTCAGCGCATCCTTGACCCGCTCAGCTTTCTTGCGATCCAATACGGACATTATTCGGAGAACCTCCATGACTGCTATTCCCATAGAAGTGAGCAATTTTTTCCTGGCAATGCAAGCCGGTAAGACAAGCTATGATGCGATCGAGGCCTGTTTTGCCGACGGGGCGGTCTATGAAGAACCTTTCACCGGAGAAGCGCGGCGTCATGAGGGAAAGCCCGCCATCATGAAGGCGATGGCGTTGGGGTGGGAAATGCCGATGCTGGAGACACGGATCCGCGTTGACCGGGCTGCATCTGTTGGCGAGGAAGTCCATATCGAATGGACCTGCTTCTCACCTTCGCTACCTGATGGTCAGGGATCCGGGCTCAATCGGTTTCAGATCAAGGACGGTCTGATTGTCAGCCTGATCACGACTTTACGGACGGATGGAGCCGCATGAACAAAAATCCAGATGTCGATGCCTGGCTTGAAGCGTACGATAACCCGATGAAGCCTGTGGTTATGGCAATCCGCGAGCGCATTCTTGCCGGTGATCCGCGCGTAACCGAGACAATCAAATGGCAAGCGCCGACCTTTCTCTATAAAGGCAATATCGCCAGCTTCTTTCCCAAAGCCAAAAAACACGCAAGCCTGATGTTTCACAAAGGTGCAGAAATTCCAGGGCAGTTTCCCAATCTTGAAGGGGAGGGGAAGGAAGCAAGGAGTTTCAAAGTGGCAACGCTTGATGAACTGGAAGAGAAGGGCGGTGAGTTGGTGGCAATCTGCAAGGCGTGGTGTGACTGGAAAGATCAGTCCTGATTTTGTGCCCAGGAAAACTGTGATCACAGCACCGGGATTGCCTTCCAGCAATATCTCTCTGAGCCGTTATTTACTTTTGAATTGAATTTCTCACCACCGATTCCTATCTCGAACACAGACGAAACCTTTGAAACTCAAGGAGATGTCTGATGAGTGATATCGATGCGAATGATGTGCGCGGCTCGGAAATTGCACCGCAAAAAGCTCTGCTTAAGATGCTCGTGATTTCCACAGCCGGTGCTATATTGGCTCTGGCGATTTCCGCCTTGCTTGCCTGAACAGAGACCCAATCGCATACTCAACAAAAAACCGGACCAGCCAATTGAGATCAGCTTTATAGTTGCCGATCAAACTGGCTGGTCGGTTTTTGTCAGTTTTAACGAGATTGAAGGGGGCGAGGCGCCATGTGCGAACTGTTTGCGATGTCGTGTTCACGGCCGGCGGCGGTAACTTATTCGTTGAAGGAATTTGCCCGCCATGGCGGTGGACTTTATCAGAACAAATCGGGCTGGGGGATTGCATACGCCCATGGCCGGGAAACCACGCTTATCAAGGAACCTGAACCGGCCAATGACAGCCCCTGGGTAAATTTTATTGCTGGGCAGGAACTCCAGTCGGACTGTGTCATAGCGCATGTTCGTCATGCGACCGTCGGTCAGCCCAAGCTTGAAAACACCCATCCATTTCGCCGGGCGCTGGGGCGCCGCGTCCATGTTTTCGCTCACAATGGCACCTTGAAAAACCTGCACGACAAACAGGACCTGACGTCACTGACGCATGAACCGATTGGTGAGACTGACTCTGAACTGGCCTTCTGCATGCTGCTTGAGCGCATGATGCCGGTGTGGAAGGATGGCGCGGCTGTTGCGGATATTCATGATCGCCTCGAAGTCTTCTCCGTCTTTGCACGCGAAATGGCCCAACTGGGTTCAGCTAATTTTCTCTACTCGGACGGCGATGCGCTGTTCGTTCATGCACATAAACGAATTTACGAAGAAAATGGCGGCTACTCCGAGCCCCGTTCTCCGGGGCTATCCATCCGCAACTGCCTGATATGCGATGAAAAAGACGAATGGAAAGTCGATGGCTGTCACGTCCAGATGGGTGACAGGAAGACAATGCTTCTCGCTTCCGTGCCGCTCGATCAGCAAGGCTGGGACCCAATCGAGGAAGGTGCCGTACTCGCTGTGCGTGGTGGCGAGGAAATCGCACGAATAGTCAGGTGACGCCTTTTCCATCATCTGCGAGTCAGTCATACTCTCGGCAAGGCCATGGCCCATGCCTCCCCCCTCCATCCGGGAAAATAAGCGACCTATGGGGCTTCTGCAGAATTAACCGCCTGTTCGGGCAACGCGCATAAGGAGGGATTGCGATAGCTGCTCGTTGCAGGAGGCCTGTCGATGAAACTATCTGCACCAATTTTCCATCTCAAACGTCGCGCGAAAATTCTGTCGCGCGAAGCTCAAATTCCGCTTCATCAAGCGCTTGACCAAATTGCCAGCGGGGAAGGCTTTGCAAGATGGAGTCTGCTGGCAGAACACGCCAGCTCAACAACCTCCGCCAGCCAATTGCTGTCCCGACTTGCACCCGGTGAGCTTCTGCTTTTGGCGGCTCGCCCCGGACATGGCAAAACGATGATGGGACTTTCGCTACTGGCCACGGCTGTCAATCGCGGGCAACGAGGATTCTTCTTCACTCTTGAATGTAATGAGAAAGAAGTTCTTGATCGTTTCCGGCGTGTTGGCGGAGATCTTGCAGCAGCGAGCGCTCGATTTGACTATGATACATCCGACGCAATCTGTGCCGATTACATCATCGAAAATCTGACAGATGCCCCTCAAGGGTCGGTCGTAGTCATTGACTATCTTCAACTTCTGGATCAAAGACGGGAAAACCCGGATCTCGGCAGCCAATTGCAGCGCTTGAAGTCTTTTTCCAAAGCGAGCGGTGTGATCCTGGTGCTGATTTCCCAGATAGACCGGTCTTTCGAGCTCTCTGATCGGCCGTGCCCGGACATGGGAGACATTCGTTTGCCCAATCCTGTTGACCTGTCGCTGTTCAACAAGGCCTGTTTCATAAACGACGGCCAGGTACAGATGGAAACTGTAGGGAGATAATCTCACAGAGGCGACGTATGCAGGCACGCTTGCATAATTCAGCCATGTCAGCCTATGTGGTGCCTTCATCGCGACAGCGCGGCGATCACTCGACAGTGGCCGTGCTGTTCCAACCAGTTCAGAAATACAGGGCATCGATCTGTTTCGGCAACAGTCCGGGTCCGATGTTAAATTGAGGACTTCCGAGCAGGATATTTATGCGCAAGGCTGAACCTTTCCTGATTGCCAGCATCATGGCACTCGCCGCTTTCCTTCGATTTCTCGATCCCGACCGGACCAGCCTCTGGTATGATGAGGCAGTCAGTTGGCAGCAGTCTTCCGGCAGTTTTACCGACATGATCATGTTGGTTGCCGGAGATAATTACCCACCGCTGCACAACGTCCTGCTGTGGCTGACAATGCCGCTGATCGGTGACGGTGAATACGCGTTACGCCTGCCGTCCATCCTGATGGGTTTGCTGACGGTCTGGCTGGTCTATCGACTTGGCAGGACGTTGTTTGCGCCTGAAGCAGGATTGCTGGCCGCGTTTCTTCTAGCGATTTCACCGTTTCATATCTGGTTCTCAACCGAAGCACGGATGTATGCCGTCTTTGCAGCGATGGGGTTGGCGTTTCTGGTGGCGGCAGTCGCGACCCTCAAACGACCGGGATGGGGTGCGTTCCTGCTCACGGCGCTGTTTGGTGCGCTGTTTCTTTACACACACATCTACGCGCTGTTTTCTTTCGCTGCGGTCGGCCTACTTGCCTGCGTTCTATTCTTGCTGGAACGGAGAAAGGGAGCAATATCAGAAATGACGTCGGGCGGACCGGCCCGATTGATTGGTGCGCAAGTGTTGTCCGGATTGCTGTTTCTGCCGTGGTTGATCGTGCTGATAGCCCGCACGCAGGATGTTGTTGATCGCGGGTTTTGGATTGCCTATCCCAACTGGCAATTCGTGAAAGTGATGGCCCGGGATATGGCCGGATCAGACTGGGCGATGCTGCTGCTACTGGCTTGTTTGCTGATACCGGCTATTGCGCAGCTGATACCCCGCACACGAGGGCCGAAGAACACAGTCGCCATCTATGGCAGCTGGCCATTCTGGCTTTTGGCTTCCTTTGCCTTCGGGGCACTGATTATTGCCTATCTGCTTTCTGTTACAGTTCAGCCGATCCTGTTTGACCGGTATCTGATCGCTGCCTGGCCGGCTTTTTTACTGTTGGCTGCCGCCTGTATCAGAAAAGTTTCCTGCCGGATTCTGCCGCTAGCGGTCGCAGCGAGCGCCGTTGTTCTCCTGCTTTCATCGCTGCAATTCACGTTGTTTTACAAAGTGCGGCCCGACTGGCGCGGCGTGACCGCGCATTTTCACGAACAGGGGCAGAAGGGAGAGAAGATCTACCTTTTCAAGCCATTTGCCGCGCCCGCGCTTCATTACTACGTGCGGGAAGATGATCGCGTTCAGTTGGTGGATCCGAACACACCGTTTCCGGATGCGTCGGAGGCAGGGCGGCTGTGGCTGATGCTGGTCCATAGCAGCCGCGCCGAGATGACCGATGTAGAAAAGAACCTCCCGCAAGGCATGAAAAAAACTGAGGAGTGGCGCGGGTTTGGCTGGGGTGAAAGCGGCCTGACGCTTCAGCTACACGAAATGCAATAGCAACGACTTACGCGGCGAAAGGGTCGTTCATTTTCCAGGAGACCAGATTCTGACACCTGTGTCATTGTCCTGAGCCACCGGTTTGGGGGAAATAAACTTGTACCGTGAGCTGGCGACTTTGCGCTTTGGTTTTTCATTGATGCCAAACCGGGCAATTTCACGCTTGGAGAATACATGCATGCTCTGGTTGGGCGTTCGCAACATGATCTCCGTAACCCTTGGATCGACATCGAACTTGTTCATGGCAGCAACCAGATGCGAAATCAGCGATTGAGCGCTGCCCAATCGCACCAGGTCGTCGTCCCGCGTCATCTGATGAACACCAAGACGGCCTTTTGCCGTGCGTGATTGTCCGGCAAAATAGAGAAACGCGCAGGACGAGTAGCAGCGCCCTTTTTTGGTAATGACCGTGGCTATCTGCCGGTCATAAATGATATCAGCAGCCTCCAGCCCACCCTTGACCTTGCCACCACCGCTGTTCAGATAAATCACACGAACACGAGGGTGGTGCCACAGGGCCTTTTTGAGATCGCCGGCGGATTGCAGGGTTATGGGACCGTTCAGAAACAATGCGTCCTGTTTCTTCGAATGGTAGAAGAATGAGCCATAACGCTTGGTCTTTGCCGCTGCATCGGTGGCCGATAGACCCTGGAACAGCCCGAAGCCACACATAATGAGCGCAGTCGATACACACTTCAACAATCTCATGCAGATACCCCGATCTCAGAACCGGGATAAAACTAGCCGTGATGAGTGTATGGCTCAATCATAAGTAGTAATTATGGTTTACGGGTAATCAATCAGACGTTCTGTAGGAATATCGAGAGTTTTTAGTATTTCTCTACAGAGGCACGCGCACCACGATGCCAGCATTGACGATGACACATTTCTGACCGCTGGTCTCGTCGGTGACATTCAGACCGCCTTTGACCGCTTTCGGGTTCACTGTTCCAAAGGGCAGGACTGCGGCAGCGGCGGCGAGGTCTATTTTATCCGGTTCTTGTGCAGCCAGCGTCAGATCGACCTGCATGGTACCGGGATCGATATCGAGGCTTCTGAAAATCGTCAGGGACGAATGACGCAGGGCGTCTTCTACCGCGCGTTTGGCAGCTTTGGTATAGTCGCCGCTATGCAGCACCGTGCCCATTCCCATTTCCAGGATCAGACGTTTCAGCTCCTTGGCTTCTCCACTCATGTTGCCGCTCCCTCTACCACGGAGTCCGGGAGATCGAGATGGACCGTCACGGCGGCATTGGCGACAATAGTCACACCGGCGACGTCTTCGCGCGGTGTGTCGAGCCCACCCTCAACCACATTCACTGTCGCCTTGCCGTAGGGCAGCACCGCAGCAACGGCGTCCGGGTCGACTTGGTCCGGTTTCGCTACGCCGATATCCACGGTAACATGCATATCTTCCGGACTCTGGCCGAAGGCCTGGGCAAACCGGATCGTGTTTTGCCGGAGAGCGTTCTGAAGGGCGCGCACCGCCGCCTTGGTATAATCGTCACCGCGGATATCGGTGCCCATACCAAATTCCATCACCATACTTTTTCGTGGCATCTGTCTTTTCCTGAGCAACGTAACTGAGGGCCGGTTTAGAAACTTCGGATCGAGGCAATTGCTCTAGCTATCGTTTTTCAGCTCGTCAATGAGCTTGTATTCCGTCGGCGGATCGGCGCAAACAGTCGGACCACATTCAAGCAGTGTGCTGACCGCGTTTCCAACCGTCAGAGCGACGGCCAGCATGAACGCGAATTTTGCCAGTTTGTGGCCGCCGAACCGCTCGTGCGAAGGTTCATCATAGAGGCCTTTATATTGCCCCTCGAACAGCAACATGATGGCCGTGCCCAATATAACGAGAATGAAACAGAGCCCGGCCCAGGTATAATAATGAAGCCCCAGCACGGGGGAGCCATAACTGCCGGTCCCCGGAACGATATGCAGCAGAATCTGGCGCGCTGAAACGCTGGCGCCATAGACCGCCGCGATCAGCATGATGCCATAGTGGTGAGGTTTGGCTCCGTAGATCAGATTGAGGCAGAGGCCAAAGGCGACCATCGTCAGGGCAACTCGCTGCAGCAGACAAAGTGGGCAGGGCAGTTCGTCCAATGCGAACTGATAGGTATAAGCGGCGATTAGAATGCCGCAAATGACCAGCAGGCCAATGGAGTTCAAAGTACGGGAAGGGTGAGGGGCAACAATCATCGATTTTCTCCCTCAGAGCCGGATCGATAAAGGTGTAGTGGCATGGTAGTCGAGCCAGTAAATGCTCATGACCAGCGTTACCGCAAACACGGCGTAGGACCACCGCCAGTGGTCATGCCAGGCCAACAGCATCGCCGCTGCCACGAGTGCAAATAACAGAGCAATCATCTCCGCTTCTCCCTATCGATGGGTAACCTGATGTGTGAAGCCTATCAGGATTCTTGAGGGTGGACATTGCCAATGCCTGCCGAGAGGCGGAAATTCCTACCCCTTGATCGCCTCAAGATGTTCCAGAGCATCGCCTGAAAGCTGGATGTTATTGGCGGAGCCCTTGATGGCGTTTTCGGTATCCTGTTTGATCTTTCCCAGATGCTCGGCGATACCGGTGAAGGATTGCAGGTGCTGATCCATTTGCGTGCACAGCTCTTGTGACAGGGCAACAGCACCCTGAACGTTTTCTCTGACCTGGCCGGATAATGATGCGCAATTTCGGCTGTCATCTGCGGTCTGACGAACGCCGGTCAGCAGCTCTTCAACGATTGATTGCGTTTGCTCGATTGACCCGGTCATCTGCTCTATGATCGTGTTGATCATACCGACCGACTTCTCGGTTGAAACGGATAGTTGTTTGACTTCGGAGGCAACCACAGCAAACCCGCGGCCGGCTTCCCCCGCGCGTGCCGCTTCGATTGTTGCGTTCAGCGCGAGAAGATTGGTGCGCGATGCGATGGATGCAATGTCCTGGGACAGGGTTTGAATTTCCGCGAAATTGTCTGAGAAATGCGCCACCGACTTGCTCAAATCATCAGTCGTGGCTGCATCCCTGCTGCTGCGTTCGGCAACGGTTTCGCTGGTGGTCATTACATTCTGAGTCTGTTCGCCGGCTTCCTGAAGACTTTCTCGGCCGTTTTGCGTAGACAGAAGCATGGTCTGCAGGCATTCCTGAAGCTGATCGGATTCTGCAATCAGCCCATCAATCATACTTGCCCGCTCTTTGCTTACAGCATTTACCTTGCGGGCATTCTGCTGGATTTGCGCCACCAGAGTGACGCTGTGAGTTGCCCGTACTTCCAGATCCTCCTCCGGCGGGAATGCACTGCCCACCTCGGTGGCTGGCATGTCATCCAATGTGCTCAGTTCGTCTGAGCGTTCAATCTCTTGGGGCTTTTCGACCGTCCCGATAAGTTTCTTGTCTCTTCGAGCGATGAGAAAAGCTGTGCACAAGGAAACAGAAAAGGGAACGAGAAACGTCAGGGCCACCTGGATGATGGCCAGATCTACCTTGCCCATAAACGCGTCCCATTGATTGATCAGCGTCAGAATTGGCCCCACAATGAGGGATGTGCACAGGGCGCGGAAAAGCATGGATAGGGTCCGGAATCAGAGAAACTGTTCCGTTCAATAGTGCGCTATAAATCTTGACTATTCCTAAATCCGGCTGCCCTGCGGAGCCGTGGAAGCAAGAGATCCAGAACAATGCCGGCACTCAAACCACAAAACCCGTACAGAGCGAAATTCTGTTCGCAGGCGGTTCGGGTCACATCCGAGTCGATTGTGTGGCTGGCCAGGGGTTGTGAGACGACACCGGCACTATAGAAAGCAACGCCAACAGCCAGTCCCCACAATCCCATTGCAGATTTCTCCAGGCGTTCTGGTACCAGCTAGCTGGTCAGAGCCTCAACGCTTGCGAGAAAGAGCGGCAAAACGGAAAACAACGCGTAAAAGGAAATTCTACCAAAGATTTCGCAGAGGCAAAGGATGCGCAGTGTTTTCAGTGGGTGTGCCGAGGTTGACAGGTTCGCGGTCGATTGAACCACAACTTTCTCCTCAACCTTCCTGGATGCCCGCTATTGGATCATGATGTGTGGAAAGTAGCAGAGCATGAGACGCTCTTCTTATTATTGCCGGAAACTATCTGTGAAATCACATAATTACCGACAAGTCATTGCGATCTGGTCAAACAGGTTGTTGACGCGATTACACACGAGTTGTCGCCACGCTTCGTGCTTATCAACTCAGGGCGAAACCACTTCAAGGACCGCACATGAAATTCGATAGCGTGCTGAATTTACAGGCAGACATTTTCAAGACATTGTTTGACTTTGTCGAGTTGCCGGCCTCTGCAGATCTGGAAACGTCGGCGATACCGGTATTGGTCGATCCCCGCGTCCTTGATGAGAGCATTGTCCAGGTTGAGCCTATTGCAATTTCGGAGAGCGCTCCGGAGTTCAAACCGATTGCGGACGTAACCGAAAAGCAGGTTCTCGCAACCGAGCGGCGGGCAGGCAAAATTGAAAAGCGGGAAACAGACGAGTTGGCGCTTGGCATCGGCCACAAGGGTGCTCAGCAGGATGACGGCTACGAGTTGGTCGTTATCTATCAGGATCGGCGATTAAAGAAGTCCCGCTTGCTGGAGCGGATTGCGAAACACTGCAAAGGTGAAATGCGGTTGGTTTATGGTGGGCGGGTTCGAGCAAGTGGTGCCTGGCACCGGGAACTAAATTCGACACTGCGGATGGGCTCCAGCGTCGGCCATTTTCGTATCACCGCGGGTACGCTGGGCTGTTTTGTTCAGCACCGGGAAACTGGAGCCAATGGCCTGTTGTCCAACAATCATGTGCTTGCGAATGTCAATCGGGGCAAACCCGGAGACGAAATTCGTCAGCCGGGTCGCTCTGATGATGGTAGTCCCGCAGATCGCATTGCGTCCTTGCGCGCCTTTGTGCCCATACAGTTTGGCGGCATGACCAATCTTGTTGATGCGGCGTGGGCGTCTTTTGACCAGCCGCCGCGTTCGGTGAACGCATCCGAGCGATTTGATAGTGCGGATATCTCCGTTGGGAAACTGATGGGGTCCGCACCGCGTGACATCCTGCCTGGTGAGTTTGTGATGAAAATTGGTCGAACCACGGGATACACTCAGGGTGAAGTCGATGCGATCAACGTGAACAACCTCAATGTCGATATGGGTGCAGGTGCTGTCGCTCGCTTTGACAATCAGATCCAGATTACCAGTCTCAACAAGGGGTCATTTTCTGCCGGAGGCGATAGCGGATCGTTGATCGTCAACACACAGTCCGAGCCGGTCGGACTGCTTTTTGCCGGCTCCAGATCGGGTGGATTTGAAAATGCGGGTTTCACATGGGCCAACCCAATCGCAACGGTGTTGGATCAGCTGGGATTGAATATTGTACGGTGATGAACCTGTGCTAGAATAAGGCGTTTACTGGAATGACAGGATTTAGGGTCTATATTTAGGGCATGCAAACGGCACGCAAACATACCGTCAATGAGCTACGGCGCCTTCAGGCGGATCTGGAACGACAGGTATCCGGTTTCCCCGGCGTGTGTGGTGTTGGCATTGGTCTGAATAACAGCCGGACCGATTATGCTTTTAAGGTGATGGTTGAAAAGAAGTCAGTCGCTCGGGATTTGCCGGATGAAATTAGCGGCATTGAAGTAGAGTTTGAGGTAACTGGGCGCGTCAGGGCGAACTAGAATATATTATCCAGTTATAATTTTTTATTATTTCGAAAAATTGTGATTTCTATTGGTGATCAGGTGCTAATTTTAGTGATTTAGATCACGTAGACTGTGTTAAAACTTAAATTGATACAATTAATACACTTTCAGATATCAAACTGAAAAGTATTTCTACCAATTCGTGTTCACCGTCAAATGGTTGGCGCTAAAAAACGAATGCCTATGCGTTCAAACACGAATGAGAGTAGCAGATGAAAAAGATAATCAATGTAACCGTGGCGACCCTTTTTGCTCTTCCTGTTTATGCAGGCGTAACGACGACAAATGCCACACCGCTCATGCACACGGTTGTCTGTGCGGATGGCACGTCGTTCACGGTGGGCGATGCGATCGCGGATAATATCCTCTGTGCCGAGCATGGTGGCGTAAAACCGAAATCTCCCGGCTATGGTTCCAAGGTGAAAACCAATTCTGGTACGCCAGCGGTGCCGTTGAATGCCAAAAGAACCAATCCTCGCGCGCCCAGCAGATCGTAATCGGGGATTACGCCCTCAATCCAAGATGCAGGTAGAAATTTTTGAAGAAAACGTCGTGTGCTGGGAAGTCAGGCACGGCGTTTCTTCCTGTGCAGCGAAGGGTGAGCGATGATCATCTATTCTCCCATTGAAAAACGCTGTTTTGATACAATTGATACAATTGGCGACATCAAATTGATAATTGTATCAGACAGTGTGGTTGTAACGGCGTCAAACATGCACGTGGTCCCATCGAAAACACGCGAAAAACTGCAAACTCTGATCATCAAAAATAATAAATCAAGATGATGAGAGACCTCCCAGAAAATTCCTCCGCGCCGCATAGTCCTGATGCGTCTGTTGTGGGACCGGAAAGGTTGTCGGCCGACGATATAACACGTGTTGTTTTGTGTGGATTGCGCGCTGAAACCGACAGTGCTGATCTATGTCGGCGCGAAGGCATCTCCCCGCAAGACCTGGCTCGCTGGACCGATACTTTTATCGCAGCCGGAAAGCAGCAACTTTCAGCAAAACTGATTGAATCGGATCGATCCGGTAGTCTGTTTCCCCAGATGCCCGCAGTCGACCTCTTGAGCGATACAATTGAGTCACTCAGCGAGGGTGTTGCGCTTTTTGACGAAAATGACCGGCTGGTGCTCTTCAACAGCAGACAACAGCAACATATCGACCCCGAGGGAACTGTTTTGCGCATCGGTGGGCATCTTGCCGACATGACGCGCGCGCTTGTTCACAAGGGTGCAATGGTGCCTCCTGAGGGGGTATCTGCAGACGAATTCGCTGATTTGCTACTGGAAGCGGTACGGGATTGCGCAAAGGAAGTTGATGTCCCGGCTTCGGGCAACCGGCATTTGCTCGGATCTGCCCACCACACGCCGCTGGGCGGCCGATTGATCACAATCGAGGATATCACCGAAAAGCGACACGCCGAGCAGGCTGAGCGCGAAGCCGACATGTTGTTGCGTAAGATTGTGGAAGCCTGTCCAACAACGTTTCTCGTTTCCCGTGTCTCCGATGGGAAGATAATTTACTACCCTCCGGCATCGCGCGATAGATTTGGTGAAATTGAAACAACGCTTAGCTTCTTTCTGAACCCGGAGGATAGGGAAACCTATCTTGCCGCGCTGCTGCCAACTGGGAATCTCAACGATTATAGGGTTCGTTTCAGACGCGCTGACGGTTCGATAATGGAAGGCCTGACAGCTGCACGGGTGACAGATTACAAAGGTGAAGACGTCATCGTATCCGCTACCCGAGACATATCAGAACAGCTGGCGATGCAGGCGGAACTGGAGCATCAACGCGAGGTCGCCCACCAGAACGAGAAACTATCCGCACTGGGAGAACTTCTGGCCGGCGTTGCACACGAGTTGAACAATCCGCTCTCCATTGTCGTCGGCTACGCACTCATGTTGCAGCAAAAAATTGACGATCCAAAACAGCGACGCCAGTTGGAGAGAATAGGCGATGCGGCCGAACGCTGTGCCAAAATCGTCAAGACGTTCCTTGCGATGGCCCGGCAACGTCCGGCGAATATCGAGGCAAGCGCGATATCCGATATCATTGAAATGGCGGTGGATGTTGCGGGATACAGCCTGAAAGCGAGCGGGGCGCGTATTGTTCTTGATCTTGATTCCGATCTGCCGCTGGTTGGAATTGATCGCGATCAGATGGCACAGGTATTCACAAATCTGATCGTGAATGCCGAACATGCCCTTGAAGGGCTAAGAGAGAAGGGAACCCTGACCATCCGTGCCTATGGCGATCATGATGCGGGACTTGTCAAAGTGGAAGTTACCGACAATGGCAAGGGAATGACGCCTGAGATACAAGCGCGAATTTTCGAACCGTTTTTTACCACCAAGGATGTCGGTACAGGGACAGGAGTCGGACTGGCTTTTTGTCATCGTATTATTTCAGCCCATGGGGGAACACTGACGGTTCGTTCACAGCCAGGACGTGGCGCCTGTTTTATGATCGGACTAACGGTGGCTGATCCGGTCGTCGCGTCGCCGGATATAAAAGGTGAGGAAGTTAAACAGATCGTCGGGCATCAGGTACTGATTGTCGATGACGAGGTTGGTGTTGCAGACCTGATGCGCGAAATTCTTGAAGAAGCGGGCTATGAAGTGACTGTCGAAAACGATGCAAGGACGGCACTTGGAAAACTCAAGTTCATGGAATTCGATGCGATTCTAAGTGATTTCAAAATGCCGGGACTGGATGGTGCGGCATTCTTCAATGAACTAAGAAAGATCAGTCCCCGCCATGCCGAGAGAATTGCATTTGTTACAGGAGATGCCATGAGCGAGCGTGTTGGTCGGTTTATCGAAGCAGCTGCGGTCCGCTATTTGGAAAAGCCGATTGTGCCGACTGAGGTCATCAGGCTTGTCGAGGAACTGGGCGGTCAGAGCGAAGGGGGTTCAGAATGAACGTTAACAACGCTCGTATCCTTGTTTGTGATGATGAACCGCATTTGCGTGAAATGGTTGGCGAATATCTCTCTGACAGGGGCTATCAGGTCATAGAGGCGGCAGACGCTGAAAAGATGTTTCAGATTATGGATGGCAACACACCTGACCTGATCATACTGGATATCAATATGCCCGGAGAAGATGGACTGACGGCATTGCGAACGATCCGTACCCTTTCCGATGTCCCCGTGATTATGCTGACTGCGGCGGCGGATGTCATTGACAGGGTAATCGGCCTGGAGATGGGGGCCGATGACTATCTTGGTAAACCAGTGGATCTGCGGGAACTTGAAGCACGGGTAAAAGTTTCTCTTCGGCGGCGGGGCGCCCCTGTTCCCAAACAGGAAGACACCGTCGCCACCGACACAAAAGCGGTCGTACCTGTGGGAATTTGTCGTTTGGATCTGGAAGCTGCGCGGTTGTTTGGTGCTGATGGAAACGAGATGGCCATGACGGCGATGGAATTCAGCCTTTTGCGGGTGTTCGTTGAAAACCGCGGTCGTGTCCTGAACCGGGCACAATTGCTGGAACAGGCGCATGATCGGGGTTGGGAGCCGTTCGATCGGTCCATCGATCTTAGGATCTCTCGATTGCGCAAGAAAATTGAATCCAATCCATCCAAGCCTGAAACGCTCAGAACGGTCCGGGGTGTGGGTTATATATTTGGTTGACCAGAGTTTGATGTTGCGAACCAATGACAGAATGTTTCAGAATTTGCAGAACAGTCAGGCGACATCACCAAAGTCGGATATGAGCGAAAGTTTCGAGCGCGAGGGTCGGCTTTGGCTGCGGAACGCGTTGGACACGGAAGATCTGGCAGCGCTGGATGCAGACCAGTGTGATGAGGCAAAACCCGGACAGCGTCTTTCCATTTCAAAAAAAGGCAAGGGCATGGACACCCTTATTGGCGCGGGGTCTGCGCTTTCAAATTGTATTGAGAGGGTATTGCCAGGTGCTCGCCCTGTGCGCCTCGTTTCTTTCAACAAAAGCCCGAGTAATAACTGGGGCGTTCCCTGGCATCAGGATCGGGTTATTGCAGTCAATCAGAAGCATGCAGTACCGGGTTTTGAAAATTGGTCGTGCAAGGGTGGCCAGTGGCACTGCGAGCCACCGGTTTCGCTGCTTGAGGGCATGATTTTTGTACGTGTTCACCTGGACGATGCCGACGAAAAGAACGGATGCCTTGAAATTGCACCAGGCTCTCATCGATTGGGATGCGTGGGTGCTGCGGAAGCCGCCGATCACTCGAAAAAGTGTGAAACAGAGATTTGCCGCGCACGGCGCGGCGACGTTCTGATATTGAAGATGCTGGTTCTGCATCGATCCCTCCCTGCAACCGAACCCAGCAGCCGACGGACCTACCGGATTGATTATTCTGCCGAGGCTCTGCCGTCACCCCTAAATTGGTCAGATTGAAAATCCGATGAAGCAGTCTGAGATAATCGCTCAAGGTCCAACAGTGCAGTTGCGTTTCCTCACCATCGATGATGCACAGCCAATGTTCGAAACGCTGTCGGATGAAGAGGCGATGCGTCTTACCGGAACAAAGGAAAACTTCTCTTTCAGCCAGGTAGAAGCGCATTGCAGCAACATTCAGATCGCAGAAGATCGCGCGGATTTCGGTATTTTGGCGGGGGGGCGTCTCATTGGCGAGGTTGTGCTGAACCATATCGATACGGGCAACCGCTGTGCGTCACTCAGGATTGCCATCTGGTATCAACAGGCACGTGGCCATGGGTATGGTACTGAAGCACTTGGTTTAGCTCTCAATTATGGCTTTGAGACATTAGCGCTTAACCGAATAGAGTTGGAAGTCTATGCCTTTAATCCCCGCGCACGGCATGTCTACGAAAAGTTGGGATTTGTTGCCGAGGGGACGCGTCGTCAGGCCTTGTGGTGGGATGGTGTCCCGGTCGATGCGATCCTGATGGGGCTGTTGCGGTCGGAGTTCAAATCGACGGTCTGACAATCAAAACCTCTCATAGTCCAGTACGACGATCCAGATAACTGACACACCGTTGTCAGTTGCCGTGAGATAGGGGTCTTTCATGACTACTGACCGGGTAAATCGTCGCTTGACGGGAAGGAAACCTCACAATGGCGGAACCGCTGAAGAACCTTTTCAATACCAAGATCATCACGGTGATGGGCAATGTCCTGCTAAGAAACGAAAAGAGTTTTGACCGCGAAAAGTTCGTCAACGTTGCGACACAAAATCTTGAAGCGCTGGAGCTGAAAGAACGTTCGGCCCAGATCCGGCAGGCGTTGATGCAGACACTGCCTTCCGACTATCGCGCCGCCTGCGAACTTATGGTGACATCGCTTCATCCCGAAGATGATATCGACCTGTCCGGGACTTCAATCGAGGAACGGGGCATCCGGGGCTGGGCAATCATGCCGATGGCTGAACTCGTGGCCGGTCGCGGCCTGGAGGATTTTGATTTTAGCCTTGATGTCTTGCGGGAATTCACCAAGCGGTTCACATCTGAATTTGCAGTCCGGCCATTTTTCCTGGCTGACACTGCCAGAACGCTCGAACACTTCCGGCGGTGGGCGACTGATAAGAATTACCATATAAGGCGGTTGGCTTCCGAAGGGTCCAGACCCCGATTGCCGTGGGCGTTGAGATTGCCGGAATTCGTTAAAAATCCGGAGCCAGTTCTTCATATTCTGGAGGAGCTGAAGGATGATCCGTCGGACTATGTCAGGCGATCCGTCGCCAACAATCTCAATGATATCGCAAAAGACCATCCTGACCGCGTAGCCGGCGTTGCCGGACGTTGGCTGAACAAGGCAGGTAAGGAAAGAACGCAACTCGTTAGACATGCCTGCCGAACATTGATCAAGCAAGGGCACGAACCCACACTCAGAGCGCTGGGTTATTCCAGCCCGGCCATTGAAATTGAACAGATCAATTTGAAAACACCAGTTGTGACATTAGGCAGTGCGCTGGAGTTTGACATGACACTCCGATCTGCCGCTGACCATGCACAGCCACTGATCATCGATTTTGTCGTGCATCATCGCAAGGCGAACGGACAATTGTCACCAAAGGTTTTCAAATGGAAAGTCATTGACTTACCGGCCCACGAAAGTCTCACCTTGTCGAAAAAGCACCCGATGAAACCGATCACCACCCGGGTGTACTATCCAGGGCTTCACGAACTGGATGTTAAGATAAACGGCGTGAGTTTCGGCGGTTCGTCCTTTGAACTGTTCATCCCCGATTGACCGCCGAGAGCTGTCAATCTGTGTTCCCGTCATCGAAGAACGCATCGGTCACCAACCGTTTTCCAAGCATGAAGGAATCCGCTACATGACGCAGCGGAGCGATATCGACATCGCTGGTTCCGGATGTCAGCAGCGATGCAAATTTCTTGTAGATTTCAGGATACTCTTCCTTGGACCCGACCGGTACAGGGCCACCATCGATCGTGAGATCGCTGCCACCTTTTGACAGATCAAGGCGACCCTGATCCGTTTCAATATGGATATCCCAACTTTGCGGACCGGTCTGACGCCAGTCGAAATCGGCCTCGATCATCGCTTGTTTTGCGTCAGTGAAGGCCAGTTTAGCGGCAATCGGTGTTTCGCAATTCGCTGGAAATTCAAGTGAGGCACCGGTCAGATGCATCGGGTCGGGCAAAATTTCAGTAATGATGGAAAGGGCGTTGATGCCTGGGTCAAACACACCCAGGCCACCGGCCTCCCAGATCCATTTCTGACCGGGATGCCAGTGTTTGACATCCTCTTTCCAGATGACGCTAACCCGCTTGATGTTTCGGGATTTCAGCCAGTCTTTTGCCGTTGAAACGGATGGCGCATGGCGGGAATGCCAGGTCGCAAACAGCGAAACATCTTGCATTGCCGCCAGCTCGCGGAGCGCTTCAACCTCGCTCAAAGTCGCTCCGGGAGGCTTCTCGAGCAAAACGTGTCTTCGAGCTGCCAGCGCTTTGGTCGCTATGGCGTAGCGAACCTGTGGTGGATTGCACAACGCGACACAGGTGATATCTTCCCGCGCCTCCAGTAGATCTTCGATGGCGGAATAGTTTTCAACACCGCCAATGCCGCCGCTGCCACTTACAGTTGCCGCCAGCTCAAAATCCGCATTGGCCGCTATGGCCGGAATATGCTGGTCCCGGGCGATTTTTCCCACGCCGACGATGGCGACTTTAAAAGGCGGTGTTGAGGTCATTGGCTTTCCTGTCGAGAGGGTCGGCAAATAGTTAGTCGGCAAGTCTGCATACCGGCTACGCCGATACACATCAAGGCAAGACACGGTCCTGCGGTGTTTCGCCGTTCCGGCTAGGCAGTAACCCTTTCCTGCTTGCTATTTCCGGCGGTGATACATCAGCGCCTGACCAATGCAATAGGCAAGAGCATCGTTTTTCTTGTCGATTCCGTTTTTCAGAATCAGCCCGCGGTTCTTCTCGAATTCAAACTCTTCGGCAAACTGGTCTCGAAATTCAGAAATCAATGTTGTCTGACAATGGCAAAACAGGGCAGGCCGGTCCTGTGCATCCGTGCCGAGCCTGATGGTCGTCCCGGATTTCGGTTTCACGGTCAGATAGCTTGGTTGTCCCCATTTCAAAGTCTCAACAATCTCGCCGGCACCTTCTGTCGCTTCAGCCGTCTCAAAGATCAGCGTTCGAAGCGCGATCAAGTCTACACGGGCACCCTCCGGAAACGCGTTAAAGGCGGTTTCGACATCGTCTGGCATGGACGGTACGGATTCTGAAGATGTAGCGGCGTTTTTCACTAACGGAGACATGAAGAAGCCAGAGCCTTTCGCAATGTGTGATGAGCAAGTGACATTAGCCCCAATTCGAGGCTGATTGAAATGAGGAATAGTGTTGTTCTTCAACAGGAAATATCGTTTTAGCGGCGTGCACTCAGATTTCTGCGGCCGACAATAACGCTTGTGCGGTCGTTCGTCCTCATCTATTGAAGCACGCTGGCGCCGATTGCATTGCGCGCCATGTAGCTGAAACGGGAGGTGTATCATGCCAAAATACAGATCAACGACAGAGTCGCCGTCCTTTTGAGGTCATGAGCAAACGCCGGAAGTCATTCCCTTCCGAAACGCATGTCAAACGCGGTTATCGCACTGTTCATGGTGATGTTGAATTGATCGAAAAGTTGGGACGCAACGATCTGTGTCCCTGCGGATCAGGACACAGATTTCAAGAAATGTTGCATGAAGTCAAAGCGTTATGACGGATCGCAGAAGGATGAATACTTTTAGGGATTAATCCGTTCAGCCGGTACCATGGGTACCGGCTGTTTTTTTGTCTGCTGCTCAGCGCGTAACAGCATCGGGCTCTCAAACGTCGCCAGTATACCACTTGCTGAATGCGCTTAGCCCGTCAGCTGAAAAGTCAACAACACGGGACTGGGCTTCTCTGGTTGCCCAGGACTGTTCAAGTACCTTGGATAAAATCGCCGCACCCAGAGAGCCGCCCAAATGATTGCGCCGTTCACTCCAGTCAATGCACGTTCGGCACAGCGGACGTTTCTTCGCCAGAAGAGGTTCGAGCTCGATGCCAAGGTGATCGAAAAATCGTGTGCCTTTATTCGTCAGGGTGATATTGCTTTTCTGCAAACTCAGCACACGATGATCAACCCAGTGTTCAAACAAGGAAACCGCATGCCGTCCCGCGAGGTGGTCGTAGCAGGAACGCGCTTCCCGCATTGCGCTGTCCCTGGGGCCCGGCCGGGTGCGCAGGTGTCCAACGCGCGCAGCAACACTTGTCAACGCTTCGAGAGCTTGGGCAACGTCGGGATCCGCTATGCGATAGTACCGACAGCGGCCTTGTTTGACGCTGTTCACCAGACCGCATGTTTCTAGCTTGCTTAGATGACCACTGGCCGTGGATGCGGTTATACCTGCCTCTCGCGCTAACTCTGTGCCTGTCAGTGCCATACCTGACATCATAGCCATCAGCATCTGGTTTCTTGCAGGGTCGCCCATCATAGCGGCAACCTGGGTAATATCCGGTCCTTCTTTCATAGTTTGATCATTGCCAAACTGTTTGTAGCCGTCAAGATGCTAAAACGTGTCTCGTTGAGAATCGTATTTTCGGAATGACAGGAAACAAATCATGGACCAGATAGCGATATACCTGCCGGGCATTCTTCTTGCCTATGGTGCGTTTCTTCTTTCGATCATGAGCCCTGGTCCCAACATTCTGGCAATCATGGGGACGTCCATGAGTGTTGATCGTTCCTCTGGTCTTGCACTGGCGCTTGGGGTTGCCAGTGGGTCATTCTGCTGGGGCCTGCTGACGGCAACGGGCCTGTCAGCACTGCTGGCTTCTTACGCTGTCGCCCTGACGGCTATCAAGATTGTCGGTGGGCTTTATCTGTTATGGCTGGCTTACAAATCTTTCCGTGCCGCCGCCACCAAACATGACCTTGTGGCACAGCCGCTGGCCGGTGACAGACTTACGTTTCGGCGGTATTTCCTTCGTGGCCTTACGGTTCAGATGACCAACCCCAAGGCAGCTTTGGCCTGGATAGCGATCATCTCACTGGGTCTGCAATCGGATGCGCCAGTCTGGGTGGCGGCCACTATTGTGATCGGCACGACTTTCTTCTCATTTGCCATTCACGCTCTGTACGCATTGGTTTTCTCTTCTGTGCCGATGGTTCGGATGTATTCCCGCGCCCGGCGAACGATCCAGGGCGCACTCGGTGCATTCTTTGCTTTTGCGGGAATTCGGCTGCTGACAACTCGACTTTAAAGCCGAGGCTTTCCCGCAAAATGTAATTGATACATGGACGCTTCAGAGCGTCCGTTCAATCGCCTCGAACAGGGCGTCGATTTGTTCAAGCGTGTTGTAGAGGTGTGGTGCAATGCGCATCACTTTATTGTTGGCATCGTCGACTCCGGCAAAGGGTTCGTCGCGCTGCGGTACCGGCCATTTCACCGTGATCCCCGCGATTTCCAGATTCGCTTCGATTTGTTTGTGTGCTTGTTTGGGGATACGCAGCGCCACCGCACCCGTGCCAAATGATGTGTGGGAAAGAATTGGCAGTCCGAGTTTTTCAGCGTGGGCGCGAATTTGGTCCGTCCGCGTCTTGAGTTCAATCCGTATCGCCTCGACTGTTCGTTCAAGCACCAGATCAAGAGCGACCCCTTGACCAAGCCGAACTGAGATATTGAAGTCGCGGGAAGCGAGTGTATCAGCGTGGACCGCCGGGCACCTGTGGGAGATATTTTCCGAGAGCCAAAGGAGGGCCGTTTGCCGCGGTCCCCGAACCCACTTGCGCGTTGTGCCAACCAGCGCATCGCAGCCAAGCTTTTTGACATCGACCGGGATCTGTCCCAGCGCCTGGGCCGCGTCGATAATGAACATGGTATCAGGTGACCTTTGAAGCGCGCCGATCGCTTCTATCGGATAATGAATACCGGCAACACTTGAAACCATCGGTGCAAAGATGGCGGCGACATCATCCCCCATTGCGGCCTGCCATGCACTCAAGTCGGGCGCTGCAAAATCGATCTGCGGCAGCAACTCGATCGTTGCGCCGCCATTTGCAGCAAGCGTCTTCAGAAGATGGACATGTTCGCCCCACTCGTGCGGTGCAACCAGAAGGCGTTTGCCCGAGATCGGCAGATGTGCAATCACCGAGCGCCATCCAACGGTAGTTGACGGCTGAAAACCGGTATGCGTGAGATTTCCACCAATCAGCCTGGCAGCATTGGTATGGGCCGCTTCCAGCTCGTCGCCAACCGTCTCATAGGCGCGCGTGGGACCAACTTCCAGTTCAAGCTCAAGATGCTCAATGATCCGGCGAACAACAGCGGCATCCGGTGTCCCATGGCCTGCGGCATTGAAATAGATTTCCTCCACGGCTGATACTCCGGTTCGTAGGCGAGGATGAATAGTGTTCTCATTGGGAAAAAGTACGATTGCTAGTGTCGATTACAGCTCTCTCTTACACATCCTTGCAACCGTTGTTTGATCTTTCGGATCGCTTCAATTTGATGATTTGTCTATCAGGCAGCGTGTTCTTATCACTGCGGCGTGTTCGCCAGAGCGAGCCGAAATGAACTCAATTTCGCCTTCGCGTAATATGCGGCCGCTTTTGTAGCCGTCATCCGCCATATCGACCATGTGAAGATTGTATGGCCCCCATCCGATCATTCCCAAGAACTCCTCATGAATAGTGACTTTGCTTCCTTCTTCTTTCACAATTTTCTGACCGGGCCGATCGATTTGTGTGTCGGGAATTTTCTCACGATTGCCAACCCAGACGACATACCCCTTAAATGCGGGGCCGGTTTGTTCTTCGACGGTCATGTCATATGCGTAGGGGCCGGTTAGAATATCGAAATAATAGGCCCCGTGTTCAATGTTACATTTCCAGTCACCAAGCATATTTGGTGGTTTTTCGTCAGTCTGGGCCAGAGCCATTGTGGCAAAAAGCAGTGATGCTGCAGCGAGTAAGACATTCAATCTCATAGAAATAGCCTCTAATTGACGGATGTCCTTTTGTGTACTGCAATGTTCTTCGTCGAGGCAACAGGGCCCGACTGCAAGGGGACCAGCCAGCCTCGATAATGCACCAGCAGCCCGAAGAGCGGCAGGCTGATGCGAACGTCGAAATTAAACCGGCCTTCTGCGTCCTCAAACTCTCGCGTGTCCGAACGAGGCAGCAGGAAACGGGGCAGGGGGATTCCGGCGAACCACCATTGGGTGACGGGCATTTTTGTGCCTTCTTCATCGGCTGTTACACCAATCGCAAAGCGCAACAGGCCGAAACCCTCAATGACCTCCCGGTTGGGACCGAGTTGCATGTGAGAAAAAAAGCGCTTGCCTGAAAAATTGCGCGTCAGTTTTTCAGTTTGACCGGAAGGGTCGCGGTCGAGTGTAACCGTTACCGGCACGTCGCGTCCCGAGGCTGGCAGTCCAATGAGCCACGCGCCAAGGCGGGCAGGCAAGGAGGTTCCGCGGTCGATATGCGCCTTGCCTTGCCAGACCGGTGGGCTGTCTGCCCGGTGGAGCGTTTGAAGCACAGGCGGCATTTGCTCAAACGTCGCCGTGCCGAGAGCGCGATCGAATGGTGCCTCGTTTGTACATTGAATTTTCGTGTCGGTCGCGATGGCGTAGGGAGCCATCTCCGTCTCGATTTCTGCAAGTGACAGGCAGTCGTCTGCGATCCTTGCACCCGGATCGACCGGTTGTTTTAGCAGTTTGCTGATAGCGGCTGCTGCGGGCAAAACAGGCACGGAAGGCCCATCGCCGTTTTGCGCCAGCAACGACCACTCAGCTCTACAAAACGTGCCACTCTTGTCGATGCCACCAATTCTGACGAGCATGCCACCACTTTCCGACGTGGTGAGACGGGTCATCTGACGGGCTGCCTGCAGCGGAGCGGCAAATGCGG
Organism: Stappiaceae bacterium; assembly: GCA_039976075.1. Taxonomy (GTDB): domain Bacteria; phylum Pseudomonadota; class Alphaproteobacteria; order Rhizobiales; family Stappiaceae; genus JBDWFY01. The sequence continues at coordinate 17,774 of JBDWFY010000004.1, read as the reverse complement.
TCAGATTGTCGATCCAGCCATTTTTGCAACAATAGGCCAGTGTTTCCATCCCGCGTTGTTCAAGTATGGACTCAAGGCCTGCGTAAAATGCAATGCGTGAACGGACCTGAAATTTATTGCCCAGATAATCGGCATCGGCGGTTTCCACTCGCGCAACCCGACGTTTGCCAAGACCGGGCATGACAATGCTTTGTCCGTCTGCCCAGCCACGAACTTCTGCTGGCCCCCCTGCTTCCCAGCCTGGAATTGAGTGCCCTGCGTAGCTCAGTGCTGCCTCGATCGCAGCGCGTCCCACCGCGGAACGCCCCGCCGGGGTTATCGCCAGGTCGATGGTGTCAATTCGCTGCCACTCACGCGTCAAGTCAGCGACGACGGCTGCGGAGAGAGCCGGAGTCGAACTGGCCCCGGCGAGTGCGCAGAGGCCTTTTTCGCAGGCAAGAGCATCCAGCGCATCGGTGTAGCCCATCAGATAGGAGCGTGCGTCAGCAATATCGATAATGTGGGCACCTGCTTCGAGGGACGCTTTAGCAACGTAATAATCGGCGTTTTGAAACGGGCCGGATGTATCGACGACAAGCCACGGAGCGAGTGTAGCAAGCGTCCCGTCCAGGTCCTTGTGATGATCAAGAACCAGACCGTCGATGTCCGCAGCTGATGTCTTGCTGTTTAACTGGGCGACCAGTGCATCGATCTTGTGCTGATTGCGCCCTGCAATCGTGAGGCTGATCTGAGGATTGGTTGCAAGATGGTGAGCAAGTCTTCGGCCAAACTGTCCGGTCCCTCCGATCAGGAGAACGCGCTTTTTCATGCAGTTGCCTCCTTCATTCATCGGTATTTGGCAAAATAAATCGATGACGGCTTGTGTTATCCGGTACCGTGCAGGCCTGTTTCCGGCCGAACAGGCAATAGCGGTTGCGGGCGAGCCGGTCGTAGCACCAGTCTCGAAGGGAGCGAGGCAGATATTTCGCCCATAGGAACAGGCGAGCCGGTCCATTCAGATGCTGCATCAGGGCGAGAACACCGTCAGATTTTCGTAAAGCCGTTCTGTCTTCGATGAACAAAAAACTATCCGGATTGTGCGGGTTGATACCGTATTGGTTTGCCAGATTGCCGCCTTCTGCCGACTGGATGGCAACAAAGCGGATCGTATGGGTTCGCTCATGCGCCAGCGTATAGCTGACTGCGCGCGAGCACAGGACGCACACGCCGTCATAGAGCAGGACGGGGTCAGCGCGCAGCACAGAGGTGGAGACGATCATTGTTGTTCTTCCCGGTAGTGACCGGCCTGATAGATCAACTCGCCGAGCAGACGGTGGCTGAGAGTCAGAGTGAAGACAAAGGCATCCGCATCAGTTTCCTCATGTGTTACTTTAAGTTTTATGGGGAAGATTATGCCAGGAAGTCTAATTTTCCATTTGCCTAACTTCATGAAATACTGATCACTGCTGAAAACCAGTACGCCGTTTTCAACCGACGTTCTGAGCGCAATGCTGATCCCCGCGCCGATATATTCTTCAAGTCCGGTCGGTCCGGCAAATCGTTTGGCGGAATGGATGATTTGGGGAAACCCTTGTTTATTACCGTATAGCCGCGTCCAGACCTGGCCGTGGGTGGCCACATCTTCCGTCACGGTTACCACAGAAGGGACTTTTACATCGCGGCTGATCGGTAGCGGCGCACCGACAAGACGCAGCACCTGTGTTAGCAGGCGGCCCGCCCAGTTCATTCGTACGGCGTCGATCAGTCCGACATAAACGGCGCTTGCTCCTCCCTCGACGCGCTTTGAAAATCGATTTCGAACGGCGTGCGGCAGGCTGGCCCACTGCGTGTCGCTCAATAGTTGACGGAAACGCAGATCCCCAAGTTTCGGTTTGGTACCGATCGGACCAGAATTCGGTCTTTCCAGCGCATAGGCGCGAATCTGATGCAATTTTTTTGCGGAATTATTCATGGCCATACTCACATGCAATGGACCGGCAAACTAAAAATCATTTCAAAAGGGTACGAACAGTTTGCACCCTTCCTGGTGTTAGTCCTTGTCTTTTCCACCGGGAAGGAAGGAGACGATCTTGGAGCCCAGCTTCAGGATCATCTGGCGTTTTGACTGGGGCATGGCCAGCATTTGGCTGTACCAATTGTCGACGGAGGCCGTGAACTCCAGCATATTCTGCAGGCGTTGACGGGTTTCATCGGAAACAGTGGGATCGTCTTTGGCTTCGCCAACACAGTTCTGTAATGCAGAAAGAGCAGGGTCAATTTCCCGCGCCTTGCGGCCTGCGGCGATCCGTGCGGCGATTTCCCACACATCGGTTTCCGCCTCAAAATGTTCACGTCGATCATTCATCTGAGGCACACGACGGATCAGGTTCCAGCTCAACAACTCTTTGATCGAGTTGGAAACATTTGAGCGAGCCATTCCCAGGCGTTCGGCGATGTCTTCCGCGGTCAAGGGTCGGGTGGCGAGATACAGGAACGCGTGGATCTGACCGATGGAGCGGTTCACGCCCCATTTCCCACCAAGATCACCCCATTGTAAAATAAATCCTTCAACAGCATTCGGAAGTTTGTCTGTCATTTCAGTTTCTTCTTTAATTTCTGTCATGACAGAAATATACGTTATAACTGAAATAAATACAAGTCCCGGCGCCAGGAGAAAATGGCTGTCGGAAATAGGCGTGTGCTTACATAGTGCCCGATGGCTGCTGCCGAGCGGCAATAGCTTTGACCTTGCCATGATCAACGTCGACTGGTTCTCCGGTCAAATCAAAGGCGTTTTTGAAATCAAATGCGCGCGGCGAGGGGCCGTGATCATGCATGTGCTGATGCCGCGCCACGGCGTCAGTCCAGTCTGGCCTGTGACCTTCAGCCGGCCACCACAAGATGTAGGGAGGCCACTTGGGTCGTTCCATCCACTCCTTACCGCGCTTCAAAGCCAATGCGTGCAAACCGAAGTAGGAAAAAGCCATGGCAGATTCCATGTCCACCCAAAGGGACAGTGTCGAGGGTGACCAGCCATCGCCCTTCTCTTTGTAGAATTTGGGAAAGATCTGCGTTCCCCAGCTGTCAGGTCCGGGCTCAAAGTCATAACCCGACCGCGCGACCATGCCTGGCGCTTTGTCGACAAGTGGCAGGATTTGATCGTTCAGCGAATGAAAATCATCGTTTGCCTGATCCTCTGACGGCCGCATGAAAATGCCAAAGGTGTAAAGCGCAACATGTCGATCCATTGGAGCTGTGACCTAAAAATTTATCGGATTAGATGATTGAATGCGGGGTGCCGTAAGCGATGATTGTTGAAACCTTAAATACACGTTTTGGTGATCTGCGACACATCTGCGCGCGAAAAACACACCTACCGTGTGCGCAGGATCACACGAGCCTGATTTCTAGCCATACATGCAAGTCGACGAGGAAACTCTTGATCCGTCGGTTGTGTCGAATGGGTGTGCAGACAGGTCATGCCGCATACATGTCCAGGTGCCAGGGGTGAAGCGCGTGTGAGAGGTGCAGCTTACATTGAATTGAGGACGGCAATGAACCGCAAATTATTCTTCAGCATACTTTCTGCCGTCGGCTTGGCTTTCCTGACCGGATCTGCAGTTGCCGCGACGCCGGGATTTACCACAGCCAACGTGAATTTACGCGCCGGACCGAGCACTGGCTATCCGGTGGTGGTCACTGTTCCCAACGGTGCGCCGATCACGACCTATGGCTGTCTGGCCAATTATACCTGGTGCGACGTTGCATGGCGAGGCGAGCGCGGCTGGATGTCCGCTTCCTACATATACATTACCTATAACGGCGGTCGCCGAGTGCTGACCCCGGCACTCGCTCCGGTCATTGGTATCAATGTCATTGTCTTTAACCGGAACTACTGGAATCGATACTATGTCGGTCGTCCCTGGTATAATAACTGGAACCGATATTACAGACGCCCGGTCGCAGTTCAACCAATTCGGCCTCCTGCTGCGGTGCGCCCAGTGCGTCCGCCTGTGGCAGTTCAGCCTGTCCGCCCGGTGCGGCCGATAAGAAGGCCGCGGCCCTTGCGGCAGCCGTAAGGTCGACTTACCCGAGTATTGTTCAAAGCAATCAAAGTCGCCGGCAAGTGAGATACTTGTCGGCGTTTTTTTATTGGGATTCAGCTTGATGTGAAATCAGAAGCGAGGCTAAATCCAGCGTCGTACTTTCGCGCAGTAATCGTCAAACCTTTCACCGAAGGCTGCACGCATGACTGTTTCTTCCTGCCTGATGAACCACAGGTCCATAACCAGAAAGCAGCCCGCGGCAATTGCTATATCTGCAAGGGTGCCCAAATAAATGGCCACGCCGAAAATGACAAAAACCTGCCCCAGATACATAGGGTTGCGGGAATATCGATAAATCCCGTCAGTGACCAGCAAGTCCGGTTTGCGGAGTGGATTGATGTTGGTTTTGACGGAGCGAAACTTCCTGACCCCCAAAGCACCTGCCAATATGCCGGCCACAAACATCACAAGACCAGAAGTGTTGTAAGGAGGCAGGACAAGCTTAGGAAACGAGAAAAAATAATGATTTGCAGCCATGCAGATCAGACCCAGAAGGACAAGAAGGGGTGGTGGAACTCGTTTCATGAGCCCTCCTATAGCACCAAGAAGCGTAGAAAACTCATCCATTCGTTCAAGAAAAGAGGAGCGTTTTGAACAGATCCATCTGATCTGGACGGGTTTCAAAGCCGATGCCCGGCATGTCAGGTGGTCGCATTTTTCCTTGTTGTATCAATGCATCGGGTGCAAATCCGCCCAGAGGCTGAAAGATGTTCGGATTGCACTCGCATCCGCCTAGGCCAAGACCGGCAGAGACGTGAAGGCTGAACAGATGTCCTCCATGAGGGTTGAAGGATTTTCGGGACCAACCCCACTTTTCGAACATCTCAATGATCCTGATATATTCCGGCAACCCGTAGCAGTGAACGGGATCGAACGTCATGACATCGTGATGGGGGCGCAGGCTGGCATACCGCAGTAGATTTTGCGCATCAGCGCAGGAGAAAAGTGCCTCTCCAACGGAAATTGGCGGTGCATAGTCCGAACAAATTTTTTCGTGTGTTTCAAAGTCGAGCGGGTCGCAAACATCTTCGAACCACATCAGATCATAGGGAGCCAGAAGCCCGGCCGCTTCATTCGCTTCGGCGGGGGAATAAGCGTTCATCGCATCGACTGCCAGTTGCTTTCCGCAGGCGAAACTATCCAGGGCGGTCTCGATACGCTTGATATCCGTTGAAATTGAACTCGCGCCGATTTTAATCTTCGCTTTGGTGAAACCTCGCTCGACAAAGCCGTTCATTTCGTCTCGCAGTAATGCAAGATCACGGTCCGGGTACAGGTATCCACCACCGGCATAAACGGGCACGTCGGGCTGCGTGTCTGATTGTTCTGTTACTTGGTTCAAATGCCGGTACAGAGGCAGTTCGGCAGTTTTTGCGGCAAGATCCCAAAGTGCCATGTCGATCGCACCCACCGCTACGCAGCGCTCGCCGTGCCCTCCGGGCTTTTCGCCCCTCATTATCGTCGACCAGGCTTTGAAGGGATCAATTCCGTCTTGATTCTCATCCAGAATGTCACCGGGTGGTGCATTCAACAAGCGTGGCGCAAATCGTTCACTGATCAGTCCGTCCTGCGCATATCGACCGAACGATCCAAATCCGAAGCCGACAAGAGGACCGTTGCGGTCATGACGATCACTCATGATGGCAACAATGCTGGTCGTTAAAGACGGTTGTGTAATTGAAGCATCAGCAAACCGGGACAGACCAACCGGAGCGTGTCTGATCTCGGTGATCTTCAATGCAGGATCCCCAGTATCGTCCGGGACGGGACGTTTTTCATCGTTCAAATGATCCTTCAGCCGCTTCTGTTTGACGCGCAGCCACCTCAGAACCTGTCACTTACGTGACGTTCGACACAGACAGTGACAACAATTATAGCTATTTTCCCTTGGCCGGCCAGTATCTCGTAAAAAGAGCCGGTAAGAGGCCAGTTTTATAGTGAGGGAATCTTAGTATGCGGCGTATCCCTTCCCATGTCCGTAATTCAGTTTATCATACACACAAACACACATACCGTTGTCGTCCGGCAGATGATCGAAAGCGATGTCAGCGATCTCAGTTCTTCGGGATCTGCATGATCTTCGCTTTTGCGGCAGCCGGGGTCATGATGATGCAATCCTGGTTCGGCAGCGGCACGATTCTGGGACACAACTCCATTCAGTATCGTGCAAATGTCGATACGGCCTATGCGCATCTGATGAATCATTCATCAAAAAGGCTTCGGTAAACTTGGCGTGCAACAAACCGATTTGAGCGCCATCCTGGGATTCGTTCTTTTGGTGACTTGCGACACAGCGCTCCCCGGTGACACCCCTTATCTTCAATAAGTTGACATTGCCGGATTGGAGCCCGTTGTCCGACTCAGGACAGAGCGTTTATTCGGCACCCCGTTTCTGAAGACAACGCTTTAAGGAGAGAAGAGGATGTTGAACAGAACACGCTATTCGCGCGTCACCCTGTGCCAGATGCATGCTGGCTCCCGAAGCGCGGCTGAAGAAAACAGATGCCGTTCTCGCCGCGATACCACCGGTGTTTTTATGAGCATCGCAGTGGTTACGCTCAGCGTGGCACTTTTGGCCGGGATTTCACCAAAATCAGGGATTGGCGATGCGGTATCCGCGCAGCAGATCGCAAGTAACGATGTGAGTGCTGTGGGGCATGTGAAACAGTCACTTCCTGTCAAGTGATTGTGGCGACTGCCAATCAAGCTGGATCACATCAGTTTGTGTGCAAGACGTAAAAGTACTCCTGCCGATCCACTCGGCAGGAGTGGATCATTCATTAGTTTTTCTAATGTTGGAGATAGAATATATCCCTTTGCTCGGCGATTGGGAGTGCTTAATTCAGGGATCAACCAAAGATCGACTGAACGAAGCCAGGAGAGCAACATGGATATTCTCAGGATAGCTGCCTTTTCAGATGGCGACAAAGGCGGAAATCCCGCGGGTGTTGCCTTACTGGATACATTGCCGGATGCAGATCGCATGCAGGCAGTTGCTGCAGAAGTTGGATATTCAGAAACCGCCTTCGCTGCGCCAAGTGGCGATGGATGGCGCGTTCGTTACTTTTCCCCTGAAACGGAGGTTCCGTTTTGTGGTCATGCAACTATAGCCTTGGGCGCGGCGTTGGCGCTGAACAAGGGTGACGGGACTTTTGGGCTGACCTTGAACGAAGCGGAAATCATTGTGGAGGGCGTTCGCAATGGCGGCAAAATTGCCGCTGCTTTGCAATCTCCACCGACCAGAAGCCGCAAGGCCGACAGTGCCATCATTGAAGAGGCATTGAGTCTGTTTGGCTATGCCCGCGAAGATCTTGATTGCAGAATTCCACCCGCTATCGCAGAAGCCGGCGCAACGCACCTGATTCTCGCCCTTAATGATCGCGATACACTGGCCTCCATGACCTATGATCTTGACGCTGGACGCGTTTTCATGCGGGCACACGATCTGGTTACAGTCAGCCTGATTTATATAGAAGGTAATCAGCGCTTTCAGGCCAGAAATCCCTTCGCATCAGGCGGTGTTCTCGAGGACCCCGCCACAGGAGCAGCGGCAGCAGCGTTCGCGGGATATCTGCGTGACCTCGACTGGCCGCATGGGGGTAAAATCGATATCATGCAGGGTGTGGATATGGGAGTGCCTTCCGCGCTGCAGGCTGAAATTTCGCCGGTGTCCGGCAGCTCGATCCGCGTTTCCGGAACAGCGCGTCTGATGGATTGACGCAATCAGGTTGCTGACTGTGCCAGATTATCCCTCAACGAGCTGATCTGATTTTTCAGTCTGGTAATTGCTGTTTCGTCCATCGAGGCTGCTTCGAAAATACAGACAGAGATGGATCCGGTTTCCTTCTTAAGCGATTTGCCGCTTTTGGTAAGAGAGATCCGAACCTGGCGTTCGTCCTCCGGGTCTCTCTTCCTACTGACATAGCCATTTGTTTCCAGCCGTTTCAACAGTGGCGTCAGTGTGTTGGATTCCAGAAACAGCCGTTCCCCCATCTGGCCCACCGTCTGATTGTCCTCCTGCCACAGAACCAACAGTGCCAGATATTGCGGATAGGTAAGTCCAAATTTATCGAGCAGAGGCTTGTAAACACGGTTCATGGCGTGGTTGGCGGAATAGAGTGAAAAACACAGAAGGTCCTCTATGCCGAGGTGATCAATAGAATTGTTGCCAGCTTTGGTCATTGATACAGCCTCCAGCGGATGGGACGGGCAGGGGCGGATCCCTGTAAGGTACCTTAAATATATCGTGCGCGATTAAATCGCAACTCGTTGACAAACAGGCTTGATACATCTAGTTATATCGTGCACGATAAAATCGTATACGATATAACTAGATGTATCTCGTTGTTCTCTGCAAAGTTCAGTCTTCTTGTTCCAGAAAGGAATCCGTTTATGTCTGTTGATGTTCTATATACAACCGCGGCCCGTGCCACAGGTGGCCGCGACGGCCGATCAGCAACGCTTGATGGCACGTTCGAGGTCGCCCTTGCCACACCGAAGGAACTGGGAGGTGCCGGTGGAGACGGCAATAATCCAGAACAGCTGTTCGCCGCCGGTTATGCAGCCTGCTTTATCGGGGCGATGAAGGTTGTCGCTTCTCAAAACAGCGATTTTTCCGTGCCAGCGGATACTTCCGTTGTCGCTACGGTCGGTATCGGCCCACGTTCAGCGGGAGGTTTTGGTCTGGAAGTTTCTTTGAAGATTGATCTCCCTGGTCTTGAGGGGAGTGCGGCGAAGACATTGATTGCCAAAGCGCATGAGGTCTGCCCTTACTCCAATGCGACCCGCAATAACATTGACGTTCAGCTTGAGCTGGCCTGATCAAAATCTCTTGCCATGAACAAGAAACAGGCACCGGCATATCAACCAACGCCTGTTTCTTGAATGGGAGTCTATACGCCCAATGCGTTGTTGCCTAAAATGAGGAATGATGATTTCCAGGCGCGCATTTCATAAAATGGCGGCCGGCTGGGCCGGACTGATCGGCATGAGTAATTCCAGTATGGCAAAAGTATCGGTAAGCGCAAAAGAAGCGGGCTATCGAATGCCGGAGGAAGCGGAGAAGCATGAGCGTACCTTCATGCAATGGCCAGTTAACAATGTGGTGCACTCCGATCCCTCTTTCCTGAAAATGCTGCAGCAATCTATCGCGGATGTCGCAAACACCATTTCGGAATTTGAACCGGTGGTGATGCTGATGGATGCTGCCTATGAAAAAAGTGCAAGAAATCGGCTGTCTGAGAGGGTGACGATCTGGCACATCCCCACAGATGATCTGTGGTGCCGGGATTCCGGGCCGCTATTTGTGAAAAACAAGGACGGTGGGCTTGCGATCTCCGACTTGAACTTCAATGGATGGGGTAACAAGCAACTGCACGAAAATGATGGCCGGATCGCACGGCGCGTTGCAGAGTATCTGGATCTGCCGGTGTTTGACAATGGGTTGGTGGGTGAGGCCGGTGGGTTTGAATCAGACGGTCAGGGCACCTTGATTGCGCATGAGAGCAGCTGGATAAATCCCAATCGCAATGCAGACTCTCGACAGGAAGTCGAGACACGGCTTCTTGAGGCCGTTGGCGGCGATCAACTGATTTGGGCCCCCGGTGTGAAAGGGGCTGATATCACGGACTATCACATTGATTCTCTGGCCCGTTTTGTAACGCCGGACACGATCCTCATTCAGTTGCCTGACGAAATTGACACGCGTGATCCCTGGTCTGCGTCAGCTTACGAGACGTATGATATTCTCAAAACAGCGACGAAGCCCGGCGGCGGTGCATTTGAACTCCTGGTTCTGTCAGAACCTTTCGATACACGGGTCACATCACCTGATTTCGTTGCGGCCTATGTCAATTATTACATCTGCAATGGAGGCGTCATTGCTGCGGAGTTTGGCGACCGTTCGAAAGATGAAGCCGCTCAAACAATGCTCTCTGATCTTTATCCGGATCGCGAAATTGTCATGCTAAACGTGGATCCAATTGGAGAGACCGGAGGAGGAATCCACTGCGCAACCCAGCAACAGCCAGCGACGTAAGTGTCCGATTTCAGGGATGTAGATGAAAAATAGGATATTTTTACTTGTAGATTTTGGATAATTATATGCGTGTGCACAGTACAGTAAGTATATTGTGACATGGTCTGTAAATTGGCGTATTTTCAATTCAGCGATTGTTATTTTTATTCTAAAAAAATATTGATATATATCGCTTGAATTTGCAGCAATAAACGATCATATATGAGGCCGTTCTCCTGGACGACTGATTTGTCCGCTTGTTCGGTCAACCTACTCCGGGAAATTTTTGATCTGGTAACGCCAAATGCACCGGGTAGCGAACTTCGCTGCGACGGGTTGTTGGCGTTACGAAATAAATGTCTCGTCGTGATGAGCGGCTGGACGGTAGCAAGTCAGGGCGTTCAATCCGATGGCATCGCGGCTATGCGATCGGGAAGTTGCCCGAAGTTCAATCGAATTCGCATTTATCAATCAGGGATGCGGTGATCCGATGACAGGGGATAGAATTGCGAGTTATTGTAAATAACAATGATGTGGACAAGGCCCTCCGAGTCCTCAAGAAGAAACTTCAGCGAGAAGGTATTTTTCGCGAAATGAAGGCACGACGGGCTTATGAAAAGCCGTCGGAGAAGCGCGTACGTGCGAAAGCTGAAGCCAAGAGCCGGACCAGAAAAATGGATCGGAAACTCGCTCAGCGCGAAGGACTCCTGCCGCAGAGAAAGAAGAAAGTGCCCACAGCCAGAAGCGGCGCTTGATTTCCTGACAGTTGCATATTTGCAATCTATCCCGGCACAACCGCGCTTCCTGATTGACTGAAACCAGTTGAAGCGCCGGAATGCGTCTCTGTTTTTATTTATATATGGCCACCTGCTCTGATCGTTGGATCAGGGCAGGTTTTTTGCGTGGCCACACAGTGGCAGGCTCAGGCTGCACGGATATTGGAAACGAACGTCTCAATGCATTCCCGCAGTTCACGGGCTTGGCCATGCAATGTCTCGGTGACCGATTTTACATTTTTAGCTTGTCTGCCGGGATTCGCGCGGTTCACTTCCTTGCTGTTCTGCAGCCGTTGCACTCTTTTTACCGGCATAGGCACTCAACTGCTCATACGCCGAGAATACATCTTCTCGGGTACCGCCAAAGGATTCCTCGAAATCTTCGACAAGACCCGTGCCGGATGGTGATGGCGAAATGATCACAAGACGGCATTGTTTCTCTATGGTATGGCCTGTGAAATGAGTGACAATACAATCTACGAAAATCTGACACAGCTCGGGGGTAGCGCGAAAATTCCCGACAGCCCAGCAGACGCTGTGTTGGAGCGCGTTGCAAATCCTCAGCAGGATGTTTCCTATCTGGTCAGGTTTACCGCACCGGAATTCACTTCGCTGTGCCCGATCACAGGCGCACCGGATTTTGCCCATCTGATGATTGATTATGTCCCTGGTGACTGGCTGGTCGAAAGCAAGTCGTTGAAACTGTTTCTCTCGTCTTTCCGAAATCACGGCGCGTTTCACGAAGACTGCACGATCTCAATTGCCCGCCGTCTGGTCGAACGTCTTGCCCCCCAATGGCTGAGAATAGGGGGTTACTGGTATCCGCGCGGCGGCATTCCCATAGATGTCTTTTATCAAACCGGCCCGGAACCGGAGAATGTCTGGATTCCCGCGCAGGATGTTGCGCCATACCGGGGGCGGGGATAATTCCGGCGTCTGTCTCAATCAAGGCGATCATGCTGGATGTCGACGGAGTGCTGGTGTTTCCCAATCGCGGGAAAGGAACAAGCCAGTTTTCGACTTTGAAACACGATATGGGCATTGACCCGGATGTATTGCAGCATCGATTTTTCAAGCCTTTCTGGCGCGACATTGTCACCGGACGAGAGCAGCTTTTTGATCGGTTATCCTTTGTCTTGAAGACCATCGCGCCCACTACAGATCCCGAAGCGCTTATCCAGTATTGGTTTGAGCGCGAATCCGCCATTGATAACGAAATGCTTTCGACCGTTGGCTCTTTGCGGCGACGCGGCATTCGGGTCTTTCTTGCGACCAATCAAGAGCATCGACGTGCAGAGTATTTGATGCAAGACATGAGGCTCTCCAATCATGTCGACGGCATGCTTTATTCCGCAGAAATTGGACATAGGAAACCCTCTCACATTTTTTTTCGGGACGCTGGCCGAAAAGCTGGTTTTGATCCGGACCAGGTGGTTTTTATTGATGACACGCTCGACAATGTAAAAGCAGCACGTGCCTTCGGGTGGCAAGCTGTGCACTGGCAGGATGATCGGACTTTGGCGGATGTGCTGTCAGAATTTAAGTTATAGATGTTAGGGTACGGCAGTATCAAAACGCTTGGCCGATATATTCAGATCGCCGCACTCATCGATCGGCGTTGGAGTGTCTGGTTGTTGAGCATCGATCACAGCCCAGCCATTCGCGGCGTAAGTCAATCCTATCGGATGCAGGACATGTGGTGATTTGGACCGGGCGTTGATCCGTACGATCTGGTGGTTTCTGATCGCTTTGACGAAAGCCTCAATGCGGGGATCAACGGCTGATGGTTCCTCAGCAGTGAATTGGAACAGGCGCTGGGCAGCTTGCACTTTCTGTCGGACACCATCGGGAAAGGATTCGATCAGCTTGCTTCGTGCGCGTTCGGCGGCGTGCTTCATTCCCAGATCCCGGAGTGCTGGAACCGGGTGGGAAAGAATGACCGCCATGGCTTCGGCCTCATCCGCCGCCAGTCCCGTCAGCCGCGTACGGTAGTTGAAACCGAGCTCAATCCCGCCGCGATTGCCCTGGTGAACGACAATGGGCAGCCCGGCTTCAGTCATCGCATCCACATCGCGCAGGATAGTTCGGGGCACCACCTCAAGTTCTTCGGCGAGCGCCGCACTTGTCATCCGACCTCTGTTCTGAAGCAGTAACAGGATTTGTAATAATCTGGCTGCGCGCATATCGCTTCTCCAAACATGACATAAGGCGTCATATAAGGGTGTTTATATGAATTTGTCGGGAAGGGACACTCCCGGCAGGAAACCGCTCCGCACCGGTTCTTCTGCTCTCACACGATCGCAACAGGAAACACAGAATGCCTACGATCACTTATGGGACCGGTATCAAAGACGATCCATGGATCTTGAAAACACCGCCTCAATCTTCTGAATATCAAGTCTGGCGCGATGAGAGTGCAGAGCCGCCGGCATTGGTGGTGCAGGTGGGGAAGACCCGGCTGTCCTATCAGCTCCGATGTATTGAAGACCTTCATGCCATGCTGCTTGCAGATGGGGACTGGATGCTGCTGGGTAATGCCGACGAAGGCAAACCGGTCAAGGAAGGCAGCGTTGAGGCCTGGGCGCGGAGCGAAGACAATCCGGTTGGCGGCTATTATGGTCTCAGAAAAGGTTATCGCGGCCGGTTTGCCAATTACGTTCCGCCGGTCCTTGAATTGATGGGCCTGGTCGAACTTGAGCACAACGCCCGCAATAATCGCGTTAGAGGCATTGAGCAGTCTTAGGCATGCTCATGCTGGCGAGAGAGCGGTACCTTTAGATCAAATCGGGTGCCGCATCCTTGTTCTGAAGCGATGGATAGCTCGAGTCCGTTTTTCTTCGCCACGTCGAAACAGATGGCGAGTCCCAGACCTTCACCCTGGGACTGCTCTCCCTTTTTATACGGCTGCATGAACTCGTCAATCTGAGTGGCTGAGAGACCGATACCGGTATCATGAACCTGAAGGTGTACGTGGTGTTGCGTCCGCCTGGCCCCCAGAAGAACGCTGCCTGTTTCGGTATATTTGACGGCATTTGAAACGAGATTGCTGAGAATACGCATCAAAATGAGCGGCGGGCTTCTAACCTCAAGTGAAGAGTGGACGACCCGCAGTTCAATGCCCTTGGAGATCGCCTCCTGGGCAAACATTTGCCGGACCGTATCGAATATCATCTCAAGGGCGCTTGTTTCCTCTATCGGTACCTCAGGATCGGAATGGCCGTCTGGTTCGACATTATTTTCCTCGGAGGGATCCCCGGGACGTGTTTCATCAAGATAGTTGGTGGAAAGCGCTTCAATGTAATTGAATGCATCAGCCAGGCGTTCCTTAACACCGGTTTCTTCCGTTCCTTCAGCCAGGGCATCGACGCTCATGCGCAAAGAAGCAAGGGGCTGACGCAGATCGTGGGAGGCTGTTGCAAGTTGTGTTTGGCGCAGGGAAGCCAGATCGCGGGCACGGGTGTAGTTTCGCTCTGCTTCCAGCAATTCATGGGCGGCCCGGGCTTCTTTGCCCAGGGCCTCCAGTTCACCGTGCAGAGCACGTGCGTGCTGTCGTCGCAGATTGACAACATGTATCGTCAAGGCCGTGAGGGTGATGGCTCCCGCTGTAACATAGACAAATTTCACTGCCCGCGTGAACGGCAGTGGTGCAAATTCGTTGCCCGTCAGCAGCTGATAAATGATAACCGCGACGCCGAGGAGACACAGAGCGGCAACAAACACAGCCGCCAGATGAACATTGCCTTCCTGTCTGCGCCAAACGGTTGTCGCGTACAGGTTGGCAGCAAACATAATAATCAGCAGACCATAGCAGTAGAGCGCAAGTAACACCGGCGGTGCGCTGGTGAGGGCCAAGATGCCCAAAAGCGGCAATAGCGCCATCAATGCGATGATCCTTGAGCCGCGGGTTTCACCCTCTGGTGCCGTTAGAGAGCGACTGGCGACCAAAAACCCAAGCGAGGTGATAAGGAACAACAGCGAGTTGCCGATAAAAGGATCCCAATCTGGATTTTTTGGATAGAGAAAGCGGAACGGGAGACCATCGAGGTAGGCAACGAAAAACAACAATACTGCGAAAACAACTGCATAAATAACACCGACCAGATTGCGCATGGCGACGTGAAAACCAAAAAAGAATACGAGACAGGCAAGACTGAAGGCATAGAAAGCGGTATTGGAAATTGCATCCAGCAAACCACCCGCCTTCAGGTCCGGGAGGGTTTCAAGATCAACCGACACCGTCCTGACTGGACCGAACGTGTAGTGGATAAACAAGGTGGCGGATTCCGAAGGCGCCAGCGAAATGTCCCCGGTGCGTAACGCGGAAACTTCGTAATTGGCTGCCACAAATTCGGTTTTGAAAGAGTGGGCCAGCAAATTCTCAGTGACCCCGTTCGCCCGCACGAGATAAACATCGATACCAACCACCAGAGGCGTTGAAAGCGTCAGAACCCAGATGTCAGGTGGCCGACCATCGTCAGCGGAAATGTTGTGAAGCCTGACGGCGGCCCATATCGGGGCGGCGTTGAAGCTGCGATCATAGTCCCCGTCAAAGGATCCTGTTCGGAACGCTTCAACGACGTCGCCAAAAGCTCTCCCGTCATCCGGCGTGAAGGAGAGGGCGCTTTCTACATCGATGCGGCTCTGTCCTGCCGTCAGCTCCAAAGCAGCGGCGGGAACTGCCGATATCGACATGATCATGACCAGCAGGCAAAGTGGCCAGACAAATCTGCTGGAAATATTCGCAGCGATCTTGCACAGTTCAGGCTTAGTCAATCTTTCGGACCATTTGTTTCTCTTTGCCAGGTGAGGAAAATTCGCTGTCAGATTCCTACAATGCCGTGATTGCAGACGATCACGCAATAGTCCGAGCCGGATTGCGGTCGGCGTTGGAGACCCCCGGCCTGATCGAAGAGCAGGGTATAGCCGTTGCGGCTGAGGCGCAAAATGGGCTTGAAGCCATTGCTGCTGTGCGTCAGCACCGGCCTGATCTTCTGTTGTTGGATGTTCAGATGCCGATGGCGGGAGGTGTCGAGGTTCTCGTTGAATGCCGTCGTTGGTCCAAGGAGACGAAAGTGGTTGTCTTTACCGGCATATCCGCCGTGGGCCTGATTGGCGAGCTGGTCGAAGCCGGGGTCGACGGTCTGTTCTCAAAAGCCACCGACAACGATGAATTATATAAAAAGCTGCCTGGTATCCTGCGTGGCCAACGGCATATTGCATCCCATTTCATGTCGATACTCGAGGAAAACCCGCGTCCGGCAGTTCTGACCGATCGTGAGCGTCAGACATTGACACTGGTCCTGTCCGGTCGCAGCAACAAGGAAATCGCTGAGGCGCTCGGCATCAGTGCAAAGACGGTCGACAAGCACCGCACCAGTCTGATGCAGAAACTGCAGGTGCGCTCAATCGCTCAACTGATGGCACTGGCCCTTAAAGAAGGCCTGATCGATCCCTCGAAGGAGCTCTGAATGAGATTGGGGTATCGACCCCATAGCTCCGAAACGCCGCTGGTGTCAGCGTTCCCTTTTTCAAACAACGGGAACGAAACAATGACCCAGACACCATCAAGCACCGGACGCATGTTCTTAAAGGCTCTCGGCACGGCGGCTTTCGTCGCATTGGGCGCTCTGTCGACCCCAGCAGCATCTGAGGGTTTCCCGGTCGATGCCGACGGTTATCGTCAGCTTCGCATCGCTCCGGGCGTATCCACCGGCACAAATGTGTTCGATGTCCTGGTACCGTTTCTCCAGGATCATCCCGAAGCACTTAGTGGCAATCCGGCTCTTTCGCTGGAAATTGTCAAGGTTGATGGTGCTCTGAAATTCGATCTCTTCAAAACGGGTTATCGCGACGACAGCGTTTCCGGCGAACATTTCCGGGGAACGATCATCCAGACCACACAAGGCTGGGAAATGATTGATCTAAGCGTCAAACCGCTCTGCTATCGGGGCGAACCGACTGATGGTCAATGTCCGTGATCAGCGACCACGCCTAAGCCGCACGGCACCCTCATTCATATTGAAATTGGCCACGGCGGAAGCCGGGCCAATGTTTTGCTTTGCCCGGAAGGGTAAGAGCGGCCTTTAGCGCATTCCTGAAACGTTGAAACGCTTTTCCAATAGGGAAACGCGGCGAGTGCTTTAACTGACTACGAAGAATAACGCCATGACGCATTTGGTGAAAAACGCAGTTCAGCAGTCTGTTTAAGTACCGGACGCGCTCCGGCAAATGGCACAAGAGGGAAACTGCCTATTGCGCTGAGGGCACCTGCACGCACGGAAATGTCTTTGATGTAACCACAATTTAACAACGCGCTCACCCTCCTGAAAAGGCTGTGGTTGCGAAGCACCGCTCCCTCATCGGTACAGCCTTGCGCCGGTGTTGGTCTGAATGCAGCTCGACCAACGTTCAACCGTAGCCTCAATACCCTGAAAATAGCGCTTTGACCGATTGGGGTATCGACCCCATACAGAAACCTGTTTGCAGATGTCATTCTCTAATCATCGAAAGACAGCAAACACCGGGGACGACGAGAATGACCAAGACCAGACACCGACAATAAAACGCTTCTGATCTTCTCAGGATCATCAACCTCCAAACTCTCTGAACAACCCAAAGCTCTCACCAGGCCACGGCCTGTCTATGCCTGAACCAACTTGAAACCAATCAACTGAAGATAAGGAATAAAACCATGACACATTTCGCAAAAATCGCCCTGGCCGCTTCTGCCCTCGCTGTAGCCGGCATGATGAACGTTGCTTCTGTCACGCCAGCCGATGCTTCCGAGCACTGCAAGAAAGTCTATATCCAGGTCACCAACAATACCGGCGCTCCGATCAAAATGGTCGATCTTGATTACCGGGATTACGGCTCCCGCAAATGGCGCTCCGAGCCTAC
>JBDWFY010000003.1:0-3676 GCA_039976075.1 Stappiaceae bacterium | reverse complement strand
CGCAATGCCGACGTCCACCGCGTCTTCGGCCTCGGCAAACGCCTTGGCATCGCCGATGACCGGCAGGAAATCGACCACGAGGCCGAGAAGTCCCCAATCAAAAGGCTTCTCAAGCAGTTCAAGCCCGGGGCCATGCACGTCCTTCGGACCGCCGAAACGGTTGAAGCGAACCTGATCAGCGACTGCCCGTTGTTCAGGTGTCATACCGCCAAGGGTGAACTCTTCCGGCTTGCGATTCTCGGCGGCGGAGATCATCGCATCGGCAACTATCGTCGCCATCGCTTCGTTGCCGCCGAAGTACGGCAGCAGTTGCGCATGCAGATTTTTCCAGGGCTGACGGTGACGAAACTCCGGCAGTTTCTGCCCCTTGCGCTCCGGAACAGGGACGCGTTCCTGTTGCGGCTGAGGCCGAAGAAGCGGCGGCGGTTTCCTGAAGACTGCCGCCTCTTCCCCGTTCATCTGCAGGCGGATCTGTTGAACAAAGCGGAATTGCGCGTCACTCAGCTCGCCTGCCGGAAGGCCCGCATTTTCGGTATTGATCCGGATGGCTTCTTCGACCGCCAGATCCGCCATCGCAGCCGCTTCATCGTGTTTGCCGCCATTTTGATCCAGGAAATATTGATAGCGCTGTTTCCACGGCTCCCAGTTCCGATAAATGGAGGAGAGGTCTTCGGCATCAGGAAAGTTCAGTCGTTCGAGACGAGCCCGAACCACAACGTCCTGTTCCTGCGGCGAAAGCGCCTCAACCGGCTCGGTTTGGATGGCGAGGAGGATTTGGTCCAGCTCCTCACCAGCGGCCAATTCATCACCACCATGCTGCTCCACAAGCCGTACGAAGGTGTCACGCCAGGCTTGCGTGGTCCGGATATCATATTCCGGCTGCTGTGGTTCAAAGTCCCCTTCCCCGGCTGCTGGAACCGCATGAGCGTCTTTGTCGGAACCTTCGACTTCCGTCCCCGCCTCCGGCATCAGCGGTCTGTGCTGTCGGGCGATTTCCAGTTTTTCTTCCGCGTTCGGCAAACGACCCTTGGCGAGCCGGAACGCATAGGCATCGGTCAGGAAGCGGAACAGGAACCTGGATGCCGTGTTGCCGTCCTCCTCGTTCATATTGCTGAGATCAAGGCCCGCTTCGGCGAGAGAAGTGCCCGCTTCACCGATGAGGGATGCAATCTCTGCCGCCCGTTCATCGGCTTCATCCGAGCCGAAACCGGCCAGTTCGTGCCAACTTTCCAGAACACCAAAGGCGGCGTCGCTGAACCTGGCGCGATGCTTGTAGATGTTGACGGCGGAGAAACCGTCCGGATCTTCGGCGAACTGGCGGGCCCACACATGGGCCAGCACAAAGTCGGTTTTTGGATCTCCACCCGCTGCAAGGGCCTGCTGATACTCAAGGGCAGCCTGCCGGAGTTCCCCATCAAGGTCAGCCCGGTCTTCCAACGACAGGCTGGACAGACTGCCGCCCTCTTTGATGGTTGCGAAGGCTCCCTGAACCCGTGCGGTTGCAGCCTCGCGGCGCTGCCGGTCCTGCGTGGTCAGAGCGGCTGTGATCTGATTGCGGACCAGCGACCGCTCTTCGGGGTCAGCCACCCCGCTAATCGATGCTTCGACATCCACGCCGCCGGCATGGATTGCTGCGCCTTTGGAAAACTCGGCACTCAGATCACCCGCCGTGGCCTCGCCAAGTTCACTGTCCAGCTCGGCTCTGAGCGGTGCATCAGAAGCCAGCCCCAACGTGTCGGCCAGCAGAGAGGAAACCTGCGTTGCCGGGTCGGCCCGATGAACGGCAATCGCCATCGGTGCGCCCAAAATCGTTGAAAGCAGCAAATTGCCCGGCGACAGCATGACACCGGCACGGGCCAGCCGAATGGCGTTGATATCGCTTCGTTGCCGGACACGCTGCCGCACCTGTTCGACACGCTGTATGTGTTCCGGATCAGGTGCCGTGAGATTGTCGTTGCCCGCCGAGCCTGTCAGCGTCGCGCTATTCGCAGCTTCGGTCAGAATATTTGCGTTTTTCTCAACACTATCGACCAGTGAATCCGCTGTGTCCTGGACAATGTTGCCGCTCCCGGCAGCACTGAGGCCAACCGTGATCTCTTCCGCTGTGGCTTCTGCCCGGGCGATTGTCAGAGTCGGGTTCAGGATCTTGTCGATCTGCCGCCGGGTCTCATCCTGAAGGCTGTCCTTGACGTTGTTGTAATAAACCTCCCCCGCCAGCGGATCGGCTTCGGCTTTCTGCAGGATGATGTCGGACTGCACGTTGTCGCGGTGCCGGGCCAGTAGCTGTTCTGTCGCCTCGTCCGATAGCCCATCCCACCCCGCCATGGTGCGGACTTCCTCTTCGGCTTCAGCGAGGCTCGCCAGGTGGGCGACCGGGTCGGTGTGGTTGCGGACGGCTTCCTGTCTGAGGGTAGAAACCCGGCGCTGGGAGGCAGCGCGGGTCTGGACTTTGGTTTGCTGGGCTTCGTGTTTGAGATATTCGCCCAGGATCGAGGTGTCATGGCGCGTGCGAAAATCTCTGAACTGTGCGTGGACACGGCGGGGCAGAGTTTCGGCGGTGCGCTGTCCCAGTTCGTTGAGCAACTGCTCTACTCCGGCCCGGCCACCAAGCGCCGCAGAGCCAGTGCGTGACAGGAAGCCGGTATCGGGGTCACTCGCAAGCGCCCGCGCCCCTTCCATGTAATCCGCCTGAGCGTTTTTCAGGGCGTTCTGGGCGCGCAGGTCAGCGACGGTCGTGATTGCTTCCCCGACATCGCCCACGCCCTGCCCGAGCGCCAACAGACCACGCCCGGCAGCCGCGCCGAACGCTTCGGGCCGTGCCCGAACGGTGAAATTGCTCTAATGCAAAGGCGTCCGCCGCTGGCCACCTTCAAAGATCGGTACACGTGCCATGGGATCTCCTGTCAACAATGACGGAATTCACATTCGGTCCTTATTATCGCAATCGTTGTTTTTTTCGCAACATTATAGATAAAAAGATATAAAGGAGCGAGATACAGCGCCGCTTTACCGCCCCAATCTCCCAGCGCCAAACAAGTGCGTCTTATAGGGCAACGAAGTGCGGACCGAAAACCGAGCCGCACGCCGTCAAAGCTTCAAATGCTGGGCATTACCAACATCAGGCCGTTTGACCTTCGGATCGAAAAGCAGGATGGCGTTGAATCCAATGGGGCCGCGCTTTAGCTTTAAATCAGGTTCGTTGAATGGGCGCGCAGCGTGGTTACCGGCTTTTTCCAAATCACGAACAAATTCATCGAAACTCCCGGCCATAACACCATCTTGCTCCTTGCTATCGCGGAGAATCTGATCGGCATTTTCGAAAATTAGCATTGTGTGCTTGAAGGCGGCGTCACGTTCGAACCAGCAATCGATAACAAGTTCTACTTCATAATCGACGCATATATATTTTTCGAAAGGCTGTCTCTTTCTCTTGAACTTGATTTGAAATTCGTAACTGAGCGCCTCATACGTTCTCATGTTTGCGCCATCAAAAAAGATCAGGCGGTCGTCCGCCAACATCTCCTGCAAGCGCTTTTTGTCCTTCTCAGGCATCGTTGCAGTCTTGCGGGAATAGCGGACAGACATATCTCCGGATGTCTCGACCAATTCCACTATGCGTTCCAGTTTCATCGTTCTGTGTTTTCTCTGAATGCGTTAAATCGCAAAGTCGGCAAAG
>JBDWFY010000002.1:0-55666 GCA_039976075.1 Stappiaceae bacterium | reverse complement strand
ATCTGATCCGATCTGCGCCTGCCCGTCCGCCGAAAGACCCGCACCGGAAAAACTCAGGGCTTCGACCGTATAATCTCCATCCGGCCCGGCTCCCAGACTGGCTTTGCCCTGAAGCGGACTTCCCTTGAAGGAACCAGACAGATCGAAACTGCCTTGCGGGTTGGCGGGATCAGCTTTGGCTTTCAGGTCGACTTTCAGATCATCAAGCTGATTGCCGGCCAGATCGATCGCTGAACTTGTCAGGGTCACATCAAGATCGGGGGCAGACAGAGCACCATTCACTTTGCCGACAAGATCAAGCGCTCCCTTCACATCCGGATTGATCAGCGACAGATTGCCCACTGCCGTTTCAACCGCCAGGTCCAGCTGATCTGACGCAACAGTTCCCTCCGCCGTAAGCCCAATACCTGATGTCGCATAGCTAAGACCGGAGATTTGAAAGATTCCGTTGTCCCCGCTGGAAATCTCCCCGGACAGGGTTCCGGTTCCCGATAGCAGATTATCAACCGGCAGGCTTCCAATAGCCAAATCTGTCGTTTGCCCTGACAATTGAACATTCAATTTGCCGGAAATCGTGTTGGATGACACGTCAACTTCTGCCGAAATTCCACCGCCGAGTTGCTGGCCGACTATATCGGCGAGAATTGCAAGATCAGATATCGCAGTCTTCGCTGTAGCGTCCAGCTGACCCGATGCAAAACTGACCGTATAATCAAGCGCACCCAGCCAATTCGACAATCGTCCGGCAGTAATTTGTACATCGCCGGTACCGCGGGCTTCGCCTTTCGCTGACACGGAAATTGACGAGCCGGCGATATCCCGCATCTGTCTGCTTTGCAGAACAGGCCCACTGATCGTCAAATCGGCGTCAAACGGAGCACGCAGGGTTTCAAGATCGTCAAAATCGATCAATGACCCATTGGCAACAAGCGAAATGGTATCGCCACCCCCGCCTGGAAGTCCCAGATGAGAAATCTCGCCCTTAGCGGACCAGGATCGATTGCTCCCATCGGCACCGACGGTCAAAGAAACATCGGCGTGAGAGAGACTGATCCCTTGAGATCCCGGTAATGTCAGCACACGCCCCTTTGGTGCCGTGAGCGAAACATCTGCAGAAAGGCGATCAGGGATTCCATCAGGCAATATCGCTCCCTGTGCAGTAACATTGATGGCATCCGTATTCAGCCTAACGGTGTCCAACTCGGTGACACCTTCCGCATTTGTGCGGGATTGAACTCTGAGATTAAGGTTCCCCGACAGCAGTTCCGCATAAGATCTGGGGGCAATGTCCGAAACATCTCCATTCAATGAGAGATCAAGATCAAGGCCGTCATTCACATAGCGGGTGGATAGCGTCCCCTGAGCAACCGTTTGGCTATTTGCGGCAAATCGAAGATTGCCCTGCCAATCGCGGAGCGCACCTTCTCCCTTAACAAGAAACGACAATGACGGCTTCTGCTGTAAATCCAGCATGTTCGCCAAAACGCCATCTTCGGCCTCGGTGACTCCCAAATCCAGATTGAGTTGTTCAGTCGCCGGATTGAAGGTGCCTTCCAGTTCCAGATTGCCTTCAATGCCATCTGTTCTTTTGGCCGCCAGTGAGACAAAGACGGGTTCCTCGAGAGACCGAACGGCGGTTCGACCATTCAGATCGAAGCGCGCCGGAACACCCACAACTTTCTCGCCCAATCGAACTTCGCCAACAGACAGGTTTTCGACATCGATGGCGACGGGCAATCCCGCACTGCCAGATTCATCGGTCTCGGTTTGGTTCTTACCGGCCAACGGCGTTCGTTCAACCGCGATGGTCTTCACACTCAGGTTAAGAACGCGAAGCTGCCGGCTAGACAGAAGATGGATGGGCGACCAGTCAACAGATATGGTGTTGATATCGAGCCACTGACCGTCCCGGTCCGCCAATTTAACAGAAGCAATTTCAAACTTTGAGAAGAGTGATCCGGTTATCGGCCCCAGCCTCAACGTTTGATCATCGCCCGACGCAAATCGCTCAATCTGTCCCGCCAGCATCGTGCGTCCGGACTGGGTCGACAGATACCCAATTGCCGCGCCAAGAAGCACGACAATGATCAGTATCAGTCCACCAAACCACAGTAATAGCCGCATCAACATGCTTAAAATGCCTGCCCTAGACCGAGATAGATCGCAAACTGCGGATCATTCGTTCCCGGGTTAATCGGGACCGCCGCGTCAAGCCGGATCGGGCCAATCGCAGTATAGTACCTGAGACCAAGGCCGGCCCCAACACGCAATTCTTCAGAAAAGTCCGGATAGGGCGAATCGTACGCCGCGCCTGCATCAATAAACGGCACAATGCCGATGGAGTCAGTGATCCTGATGCGCGCCTCGGCAGACAGTTCAAGCATCGAACGTCCGGCAACTATGGAGTCGTTGCCCAAATCAACGCCAATATTGCGATATTTAAACCCTCGGACCGAACCGCCGCCGCCAAGAAGGAAACGACGGTTCGCCGGTATATCCTCAAGACTGGCGCCTGGAATAGATCCGACACCGACCCGTCCTGCAAAAATAAAGCGCTTCTTCTCGTCCAGCGCCCAGTAAGCGGTCGCATCTGCCGTTGTGATGACGAAAGAATTCGAATTCCTGAAATCGTAGATCGGCTCTACTGAAAGGTTGCCCGTAAATCCACTCGAGGGGTCGAGCTTGTCATCCCGGCTATCCCACGAGAGCCCGGCAGGCAGTCCGAACAAATCATATCGATTGGTGCCCAGATCATCCTCGACACGCGAGTGTTCATATTCAAGACCAATATTTCCCGTCAGCTTCTTGTTGAAACGACGCACAAATCCTGTCCGGATCGTGGCTGCCTCGGAACTGTAATTCTCCGGGTTCTCGACCTGATATCCGATGTCCAGCGTGTAGTCTGTATAGGCATCAAATACTGCCGGTTTGATAAAGCTGGCCTTCGCGCCGTAGTCAACGTCTGAGGTCGTACCGCGTCCGACACCTGCACCTGTCACTTCCAATCTCAGGCGCTCGGCACCGCCAAAAAGATTTCGGTGGCCCCAGTAAGCGCTGCCAGTCAGGCCGTCGATGCTTGAAACGGAGACATTGGCTCCGATGAATCGCCGCTTTTTCTCTGACACGGAGATCAGAACCGGCACCACACCGTTCGGACCGACATCCTTTGAAATCGTAACGCGGGCACGGTCGAACACATCCAGTGCCCGCAATCGCGTCTCGGCGTCGCGCAGCACTTCCGGGGAATAGACGCCGCCCGCGGGAATATCCGCCACACGGAGGATCAGGGACGTCTTGACCTGTTCATTGCCCTCAACACTGACCGATCCGAAGTAGGCCTTGACCCCTCTATCAACGACAATACTCACATTCAGTAGATCGTCGGCGTGATTGGCCGTCACGGTCCGTTTGGACACTTTGGCAAAAGGATACCCCTCAGCCCGGATATCACGGGTGACTTTCTCCTCGGCACTGAGAATTTTCGTGGTTTCAGCAATTTCTCCTGACACCAGATCATAGTCTTTGGGTGTCAGATCAGGTCCATCGGGATCGACTTCAGCCAGTTTCACATCGCCGAACGAAAAAACAGGACCGGGGGTAACAGATATGGCGACTTTGACCGGGCTCCCACCTGCTTGATACAGGGTTTCATCAGGTCGCACGTCGTCGAGTGGTTTGCCATTAAGATTAATTTCAACCAGACCACCATACCGACCGGTCTGATAAAGCGCCGCGACCAGCCTTTCCCTGTCATTTCGTGCCCGCCCGATCAATCCGGCGGTTCCCGATGGTGGTTTTTCCTTCTGGCTCAAAAGCGTAGATACGGTCTCGAGCTTCTTCTTCAGTTCGTCTTTGCCGGTGCTGACTGTCAGCGTAGGATCATAGGACACTGGGTCGATGACCTGCTCGGCTGGTTTTTCCTCTTTCTTGCCCCACAAATGAATGCCAAAGAGTTCAAATGCCGAGGCCGGAGAAATTGAAACGAATAGTGCCAGAAAGCAGACAATAAAAAACCGACCGCCGGGAGCAATGCTCAACCAGTCGCTGTGCGATTTCCTTCGCCCGATCATCAACCTCATCTTCCGACTACGCTCTACCATGGAGATCAAGGTCAAATCGCTGAAACGCACCGACTGGCACACTCAGCTTTTCGTCATAATAATCGCCACAGGCCTCTGAGTCATAACTATTTTTACAATCAACACGATTCGATAATTTGTAACGCCTTTTTCTCGTCTTTGGGTGGATTGCCCCAACGAAAAGTGTGATTTGTTCTTCATTGTTGAAAGAACATCACGCAATTACGCAAACAGATGAGCCCAACAAGCTCGGATCAGGTTGACTGAGACGCCATAGTCGCAAATGAAATTAACCAATTCATTAACCATAAATGTTCAATGACAGATAAGCTTTTGAAAAGTTCCGATACTTTTCAAACATATCAGTTCGGTCTAGGGTCAGTTGGAAATCGGCGTTAAGGAAAGCCCGGATTTGGATAAAGGCAGCACCGAACAGTCGGCAAATCCGCGACGCTTTGTCAGCGCCAGCGATGTCGCTCGCCATGCAGGCGTTTCGCGCTCAGCAGTTTCGCGGACATTTACCGAAGGGGCAAGCGTCTCCAAGGAAACGCGGGAGAAAGTGCTGCAATCCGCACGAGCACTCGGTTATCAGGTAAACCACCTCGCGCGGGGATTGATCCAGTCACGCAGCAACATTGTCTGCCTGGTCACTGCCGACGCCCACGGACCGTTTCGCTCGTCTCTGGTGCATACGATTTCGCGCCGGCTCCAGCAAAACGGCAAGGTGCCGATACTCATCATTGCTGAAGAAGACGAACCGAACATTTCAACCGCGCTTGATCGCATTTTTCAGTACAGAGCCGACGTTACCATTGTCCTTTCCGGAACCCCTCCGCGCGAAATTACCATGGGATGCCTCTCAAACGGACAGCAGGTGATCCATATTAATCGGGACGACCCGGATACCGGCCCGGACCGGATCGTTTTTGATCACGAGGAAGCGGCACACAGTGCCTTTGATATCTTTCAGAAAGCCGGCATAAAGCATCCCGCCTTGATAACATCGACCCGCGGTACGCCCAGTCTGCTTGCACGGCAAAGTGCCTTTCTGGAGATCGCCGAAAAAGCCGGCATAGAAGTTGCGGTCTTTTCCGATACAGATGCTCCTTATGATTGCGGACAAGCGATCGGCAAACGCATCTTCGATCCCGCAAACAGGGTTTCACCCCGTCCCGATGGCGCATTCTGTCTCAGTGATCTCATTGCATTGGGATTTATCGATGCGGCGCGTTGTTACCACAACCTCTCCATTCCCGAGGATATCGCGGTCATCGGGTTTGACGACATTCCTCAGGCGCACTGGAAAGGATATGATCTAACAACATTTCGGCAATCACCAGATGATGTTGCTGATGCCATCATGTATCTGATTCACACGCGGGAAGAAAAACCAAGCAGGTCTCCAGAGAAGATCACAATTCCTGCAAAACTGGTTGCTCGAGGTAGTTTTCCGGTTTGATCAATTCTGAATGTCATCGGCGGGCATCCCAACGGAAGAATGAACGCATCAGCCGTTAGAGAGCGTCGTAGGCAGAGCAAAAACGCTGTGCACGTTCAAAAATCAGATCGCTTGAATCTCCAGGTTTGTAGAGTGACGATCCCAACCCAAAACCTGCAGCGCCAGCCGCGGCATAGTCTGCAAAGTTTTCAATGTCAGCACCGCCAACAGCATAAACCGGCACCTCTGGCGGAAGCACAGCCTTCATCGCCTTGATGCCTGAGGGCCCGACTAGAGACGCAGGAAAAATCTTCAAACCATCAGCGCCGGCATATATTGCCTGAAAGGCTTCAGTCGGGGTCAAAACACCGGGATAGGAACCAAGTCCCATGGCTTTTGTGTATTCGATGACGCTTTGATCCATGTTGGGTGAGACAGCAAATGAACCACCGGCATTTTTCAGATCCTGCACATCATTTTTTGTCAGCACCGTACCTGCGCCGATATGAGCACGCCCCTCCAGAGCCTTTGCCATCATGTTTATGCTGACAAATGGCTGCGGCGAGTTAAGCGGTACTTCAATCCATGTGATACCCGCTTTGACAAGAGCCTCGCCGATCTCAACCGCCTCCGCAGGCCCTACTCCGCGCAGGATCGCTATGAGGCGCCGTCCTGATTCCGTCATCATACGGGATCCCTTAATTTGTCACATGTCTGTTCGGTCAGTTTGTGTGCAGTGCTCAGTCCAAGCAGAGTCAGTTCGCCCGCATCAATCAACTCGGCATCCGCACCAACAATCCCGAAGGCTGTCCGATAGTGATCGGCCAATTTCTGAGCGCCGATAATGATTGTTTTTCCCAATGGGTTCGTGCCCAGTTCGGCGCTGATCTCTGTTCCAATGACCAGGCCGGACAAATACGCAGCGGCGCGATCAGCGTCGGCACCGAATAAGAGGCCATGCGCACGTATCGGGAACAGGTCCGCGGCAAATGAGTGATTATCGAAACTTCCCTTCCGCACGCCCTCGGCAAACCCGGTCTCACTCCAACTGGTCGAACCACCGACAGAGTGCCTCAAGATCGATTGCGTGCTGAGAAGTTTATACAGCTCGCCCGTCATGTAGGTCTTGCTGGAGAGGATTTTCCCCTGATCCAGCTCAACCCACTTGCTGTGCGTTCCGGGCAAGCAGACCTGACCGGAAAAATTCGGCATCGCATTTGCCAGACCGAGTAACTGTGTCTCCTCACCGCGAATGACATCAGGAGAGGATGGATCGCGCTGACACAGCCCCGGAAGGATCGATACGGATAGGCGCTCATCTCCGGTTTGCACGGAAACAGCGCGGCATGCCACATCTGATAGTTTCGCAGGGAGCGAGATATAAGGAGCCTCGAGCCAGCCTTGCCGACTGCCCGCCATGCCGCAGATCAACACCGGCATGGAGGCTTCGCCGCACAGCCAGGGGTCGATCAACGCTAACAACGCCGGTTCAAATTCACTCGATTGAAGTGAGCCCGCGCCCTGATCGGACTCAGTGTTATCCAGAACCTGTCCAAGCGATGACATGGCCCAAACCCGGAGGCGGCTGGTACCCCAGTCCACTGCGATCCAGGACACTTGGCCCATCATTGTGGCACTTCCTCTTTATCGATCCGGCATCCTTCCAAAATCCACACGGTATCCGGCATCGCTATGGGCAGTGAAACACCTGCGCCCATCAGTGTGGCACCCGACAATATTGCACCTTCAGGATCCAGCAACGGTGAAACAAACAGTCGGTTGAGCGCACCGAGATTTTCGTCTCCAAGAACGAGCGCAATACGGTAATGGCCTTCAGGGTCGAGATCCGTGAGCCGCAAGCGTCGTGTTCCCGCAACATCCTGCGTGTCCAGTTGGCCTGCGAATGTCAAGAAACGCCGGCCATCGGCAGACACGACGATATGCGCAAAGGAATTCGGTTCCGCATGGTCCAATCGGCTCATTCTGCCTGAAAACAATAAGTCACGCCATGATTTATAGCGGATCGTCGCCCGCATTAGTTCATTCAGATCAGAGCCGTCCACATCGAACAGATCCGCTTCGATACCCATATGAGCAGTCGCGGCAACAGCCCCTCGAAAACCCATCGACAAGCGACGCCCGGATGTATGGCAAATTGCCGGGCCAACATGTGAACCCACGACTTCTTTGGGAAGAAACAGGCTCGCAAAATGTTGCATTCGCCACCGTTCGTGCGCGTCATTGGAATCCGATAGCCAGACGCGATCCGTTCTCTTTAGAATCTCGAAATCGATGCGCCCGCCACCGGCACTGCAACTTTCAATCACAAGCTCCGGATGGGCAGAACGCAGCTGGTCCAGAAGCGCATAAACGGCAAGAACGTGAGCATGGGATACCGGGTGGCCTCCCTTGCTACCCGCCAGGATAATGGGACGGTTCATATCCCATTTTATATAGTCGATTTCATACGTTTTGAGCAGCGTATCCATGCGTTCGAAAAGATAATCAGCCACTTCCTTCCGGGTAATATCCAGTACAAGCTGGTTCCGACCCTCAATCTGTTTGTATCCGGGAACATTCAAGACCCAGTCCGGATGCAGTCGATACAGGACTGACTGCTCGTTGACCATTTCCGGCTCAAACCACAGGCCAAATCGCATTCCCGCCTGATGAACTGCATCGATAAGCGGTGTCAGACCTTCCGGATGCTTGGCATGATCGACTTCCCAGTCTCCCAGTCCTGCCGTGTCATCGTGGCGGCCGGGGAACCAGCCATCATCCAACACGAACAGTTCCGCGCCAGCGCCTGCCGCCTGTTGTGCGAGTGCCGTCAGCTGTTCCGGATTATGGTCAAAATAAACGGCTTCCCAACAATTATAGTGTACCGGACGAGACTGGTACCACTGAGGCACGCTCAATATGCGCCGCCGAACATGATCATGAAACGCGTGAGAACACCCGTTCAGTCCCGCATCTGACCACGTGGCGTAAAGGGTTGGCGTCGTGTAACTTTGGCCCTCAGCCAAAAGGATTTCACCCGGCTCGCTCAGGACGCCGTAATGTACGGCACGCCGCCCGTCCGACACTTCTTCTGCGACCAGCCGATGATTGCCGCTCCAGCCCAAATGAAATCCGAAGACTTCACCTGAACCCTCGTTCGCCCGCTCACTCAATGCAAAAAAACCGGGAAAGTTTTCGTGAGAGGTGCGGCCATACCGGCTTTCACGCACATACTGACCACGTGGAAATTTTTCGCGTCGCGGCGTAAACTCCCGGCACCAGCGACCGTCCATCGCGATCATCTCTCCGGTGGTATCGCTAACTGGAAGCACCGGTGCTGACAACCAATCAACCCGGTAAGGTGAACCGGAGAGATTCGTCACGCGCGCCCTGACTTCAAGAACATTTGTCTCTTGGTCGAGCTGTATAATCAGAGACAATTCAAGAGCGGCAATCTCGTCTTTGCACCGGAAGTCGTAACCACCGCTGATCGGCACGGCTTCAACAAGCCGAAACTGCCCGACCCAACCACTTCCATCTTCTTTGGAGCCGATCAATCCTGCATGCCCCGGCCATGCCCAGCCACGTTCCGGCGAGAGACTGAGTGGCGCCCGTTCATCAAGCATTTGCTGCCCAAGTGGACCGATACTAACAGCGACCAACTGCGCCAAATCTTCATCAAGCGGTAAGACGGCTCCCCAATGCAACACCTCCGGAATCCCGCCACTGAGGCTGGCCACCACCAAGGTTTGGCTAGGAGAATCAAGACGGTACAAACTTGGAACCTCTTCCACAGTGAATTCGGACCGCCCATCCCGATGGCCGGTGATTACACTGTCCTGAGATTGCAGCAGACTGCTGCCACTGAGTGTCATGTGCCCGCCTCGGCAATATGATATCGGCGCTCTTTTTTTAGCGTTGAAGCGCCCGAAGATTTTTATGATCGGTACCGGGAACAGATCCGTTCCCGGCACATGTTTTGTATCGCAACTTTAGCCCTTGGTCGCTCCAAGAGTAAGACCCGCGATAAAGTGCTTCTGCATCAGAAAGAACATCGCTACCGGCGGTAGCGCAGCCAGCAAAGAGGCTGCTGATACGAGCTGCCACTGACTGACGAACTGTCCGTTCAATGCCCGCACGCCTGCGGTAATTGGAAGTGCGTGGTCACCCTGGAGGAGAACAGTCGCCCAGAAGAAGTCGTTCCATATAAAGGTGAAAATCAGAACCGACAAGGCTGCAATTGCAGGACGGACCAGAGGCATCACCAGGTGCCAGAAAATTTTGAATTCCCCGACGCCTTCAATGCGCGCAGCTTCTATGAGTTCATGCGGCAATGCTCGTATGAAGTTCCGCATGAAGAGCGTACAGAACCCAGTTTGGAATGCCGTGTGAAACAACACAAGACCCGTAACCGTGTCGTATAGTCCGGTCTGAACGGAGAGGTCGCGAACCGGTACCATCAGGATCTGAAACGGAACAAAGTTACCCGCCACAAAGACAAAGAACAGTGGAAGAGCCCATCTGAATCGATACACGGCCAATGCATAACCGGTCAGACAGGAGAGTCCGACCGCCAGAATGACCGTTGGGATCGTTATTTTCAATGAGTTGAGGATGTATTTTCCTGCCGGCGATTGCTCAAAAACGGCCGTGTAATTTTGTATCAGAAGGAAATCCGATGGCCAGCCAAACACATTACCGGAATTGATATCCATCGCCGGACGAATTGACGTCAGAAAGATGGCAATGAGTGGCAACAGCCAAACGAACAGTGCAATAGGCAGAGCGATCGTATACGCCCGTCGTGTAAGCACTGGAGCCTTTTGGATAGGTGTCGGGAACATATCACAATCCTCCCTTCTCGTCGCGGTACATCCGCACCAGGAAGTAGCTGATGTAAATCAGCATGATAAAGAAAAGCACGGCAGCAATCGCCGACCCGTACCCATAGCGGAAGCCATATTCCGACAGCGCGGTCTCAAACATGTAGTATGCGAGCACATTTGACGATCCGTAAGGTCCGCCCTGTGTCATGATCGCGATGAGATCGAAGGACCGCAGCGCTCCGATCACCGTCACCACAACAGCGATGAAGGTTGCCGGCTTCAGTTGTGGCAGGATTACGTGCCTGAGCATCGTCCAACCTTTCGCGCCATCCAGTCGTCCGGCTTCCACCTGATCAGGAGAAACATTGTTCAAACCAGTCAGATACAGGATCATGCAATAGGCGACTTGTGGCCAAAGGCCGGCAAAGATAATGCCATACGTCACATAGCGCTCATCGGCGAGAATGGCCGGCGGTTCAGCACCAAAAAACTCCCAAACCACGCCGACGATCCCGAAGTCAGGATTGTAGAACCACGTAAAGATAAGCCCAACCACAATCTGACTGATCACGAACGGGAAAAAGAACAGGGATTTGTAAAGGCGAATACCTGTCACGGTCTGATTGAGAAACAGAGCAATGGCAAGCCCCAGAGGGACCGCCAGCATGTAAAGAACAAGCCAGATCACATTGTTTTTAAGCGATGTGTAAAACCGATCATCGTCGATCAGTTCCTGATAATTCTGCATGCCGACCCAAACTTTTTCGTTGAGGCCATCCCATGCATAAAATGAAATCCACAATGATTGAAAAATCGGAGCAATCACGTAGATGAAAAACATAATCAGGCCAGGCGCAAGAAAGAGCCAGGGCGCGATCGCCAGTCTGTTTTTTCGAAACCAACTGCGTTGGGTGGCGGCCGCCGAGCCACCGGAACTTGCAAGTGCCATTGAGATCGTCTCCTCGCCTCACGCAATGCGATATGCGGAACGCCTCGGCTCTGTCGTTTTGGGCCTTTGTCAGCCTCGCATTGTTTCGTAAAGAGCCGCAATTATAGTTGATGGGCAGTGGCGGCATCTCAGCCGCCACTGCCGATTAATATTATTTGTAGATACGAGCCTGTGCCTTATCGAGACGCTTGAGAATTGCATCAAGACGATCAGGTTTGATCATAAATTCCTGGAAACCTTCCATACCCACTTTTGCCATTTCAGCTGGCGCATCGCGGTCAAAGAACTGTGCCAGACCTTGAGCACCGCTCAGTGTTTCAAAGCCCTGCTGCAGGAACTTGTCGTCAGCAACAGTTGCGTCTTTGTTGATCGGCAGCTGACCAATGGTCTTGTTCCACTCAGACTGGATTTCCGGCTGCGCAATAAAGGCGAGGAATTTCCGGGCATCTTCTTTGTTTTTTGCATTTGCAGGAATAAAGAATGCATCCGTTGGTGCTTCTTCTGCCCGCGGAACACCGGGTGTTATTTCCGGAAACGGGAAGAAATCGATCTGATCTTCAGTGAGACCAGCAGTTTTCATCCCATCGACAGCAAAGTTACCCATCACATACATAGCAGCTTCACCTTTGGAGAAAGGTGCAAGAGCGTCCTGCCAGCTCATCGTCGCGTGATTATCAATGAAGTAACCAGGCTCGACCAGCTCATTCCATTTGGCAAAAACGTCCTTGATGCGCGGATCGGTGTACTTAATCTTACCGGCGGTCAGGTCGTTATGAACGTCATAACCGTTGGTGCGCAGATTGAGATAGTCGAAGACACCGGCCGCAGGCCAAAGAAACTTGGTGCCGATTGTGATCGGCGTAATTCCGTTTTCCTTGAGTTTGGCGGAAGCAGCAAGCAGCTCATCCCATGTTTTTGGCTCTTCAATACCAAGCTTGTCGAAAATATCTTTGCGGTAGTAGATACCCCATTGATAATAGGTGTAAGGCACACCCCACTGCTTGCCATCGATGGTCATAGCCGATTTTGTCGAGGCAAGTGTGTCGTTGAATCCGTTATCGGCCCAAACATCAGACACATCTTCAAACAGACCTGCATTCACAAACGGAGCCATCCGGTTGCCGGGATACCAAGAGGTAACATCAGGCGCTTCGGCTGTCAGAAAGTTGCGAATAGCTGTTTTATGCGCTTCACGATCCGTGTTGTTGATGATGACGTTGATATCAGGATTGGCTGCCTTGAATTTTTCAACAGCGTCCTCGAACCCTTTTTTCGGGCCAGGGTTCAAATCATCGAAGTTGATAACGAGGTCAGCCGCAAACGATGCGGTCGCCATAAAGAGAGACGCAGCTGTCGCAAGCGCCACGCCCTTAAGTGAGAATACCATCTAGAAACCTCCCAGTAGTTTCATTCAGTGATACAAAGTTTTGACAGTTGGAAATATGATTGTAATAATGTAGGCTGTCAAGTATGGTTTGATGTGCCGGGTAAACAGCACAGGTGGGGAGAGGGATATGACAGAAACGAAGTCGGTATTGGTTCCATTGGAGACCGGTGTCGAGCGTGATCTGTCAAGCCCTATTTCAAAAGCACTCATTGTTTTGGATGCTGTGGGAACGGCCGAAACGCCCCCTCGATTTGCAGATCTTCTCACCATACTGCCTCTGTCCAAGGCCACTTTGCACAGAATGCTGAAAAGCCTGACCAATGAGGAAATGCTGAGCCTCGATCAAAAGACCCACACGTATCGTGTCGGATTGAGGCTCTTGCGGCTGGCCCATTCCGCATGGAGCTCGAATACGCTTGCCAATGTTGCTGAGCCGGTTCTGGACGCGGTGAGCCAGAAGCTGAATATGACCGTCCATTTGGCGGTGCTGGACAATTATCAGGTGCTCTATGTCGGCAAGCGGGTTCCGGCGAGTTCAGTCCAGATGTATTCCAGCCCCGGTAAGATCGGACCTGCCTATTGTACCGGCGTCGGCAAGGCTTTGCTTGCTCATCTGCCGGAAAGCCAGCAGGAAATATCTTTGACGGCTCAAAGCTATGGCCGCCACACTTCGAAAACACTGACCAGCGCTAACGCATTGCGGAATGAACTGAAAAAAATCGCCAAGCATGGTTATGCCCTTGACGACGAAGAACATGAGCAGAGCATCATCTGTGTGGCAGCGCCCATCCGGAACAGAAATGGCACGCTTCTGGGCGCCCTATCGGCGACGAGCACAACCTTCATTACAACAATTGATGCCATGAAAGATCTGGCGCCGACAATCATAGAAGCAGCTTCTCAAATCGGCGAAGCTGCCGAATATCAAATGAAACAGGCATAGACTGGAGACCGTCACCTCGAGAGAGGACACGACGTTTTGGGAGGAGGCAATTCATGACCGGAATTACACTAAATCAAGTAAAGAAGAGCTACGGCAACGTAGACGTGATCCACGGTGTCGATCTTCAAATTGAAGACGGCGAGTTCGCCGTATTTGTTGGCCCCTCGGGTTGCGGTAAATCTACTTTGTTGCGCACGATAGCCGGTCTGGAAGATGTGACATCAGGCGAAATTCATATCGGTCAGCGGGATGTCACTCATGTAGAGCCCGCAGAACGCGGGGTTGCCATGGTGTTCCAGTCGTATGCTCTTTATCCTCATATGACTGTCGAGCAAAATATGAGTTTCGGCTTGCGCATGTCAAAGGCTCCGGCAGAAGACATCCAGAAACGCGTTGATGAAGCCTCGAAGATACTGCAGCTTGGTCCCTATCTGGACCGGCGACCGAAGGCATTGTCCGGTGGTCAAAGGCAACGCGTCGCAATTGGCCGGGCAATTGTCAGAAACCCCGATGTCTTCCTGTTTGATGAACCGCTCTCAAACCTTGATGCCGAATTGCGCGTTCAAATGCGGATCGAAATCGCTCGGCTTCACCAGGAAATCGGCGCGACCATGGTCTATGTAACCCATGATCAGGTTGAAGCCATGACGCTGGCGGACAAGATCGTTGTGCTGCATGGGGGCTATATCGAACAAGTTGGTCACCCGCTGCATCTGTATGATGACCCTGATAATCAGTTTGTCGCAGGCTTCATCGGCTCTCCGAAGATGAATTTCATTGACGGTAAAGTCAGTGCCGTCAACGATAGTACGGTTTCCGTCGTTTTGCTGGAAAATGAAAGCTCGACAATTTCAATACCGTTAAAAGAACAACTTCCGACTGTCGGGGAAAAGGTCATTCTGGGGATTCGCCCTGAGCACTTTGAATCGGCCGAAGCCGGCGGCACGCAATTGACCCTGAAAAGCGACGTAACCGAGCATCTGGGCGATGTGACTTATGTCTATGCCAACGCGCCCAATGGTGAACGTATCATCATTGAACGTCGCGCTGAGCGCACGGCTCAAAACGGTGCAGAAATCACCGTGACCATCCCTGTCGAGCGTGCCTATCTGTTTGATGCCGATGGAAAACGCATGCGCTGATGACATAAACTGAAGTGTTTGTCTGTCACTGAGTTGAAATTTCAGGGTGGCAAGCAGTTTGTAGATCGTCTGTCTCCCTCCCTGAGGCAGACGACAACAAAAAGCCCCGGTATCGTTGATACCGGGGCTTTTATTGATTTAACTTCCGAGTATGGGAAGCCTATTAGCGTGAATAGAATTCCACTACCAGGTTCGGTTCCATCAGAACCGGATAAGGCACATCGGCCAATTGCGGTATCTGGCCGAAGGTTGCTGTCATTTTGTTGTGATCGGCAGTCACATAGTCTGGCACATCCCGCTCGGCGAGCTGTGTCGCTTCGATAACAAGTGCCAGCTGCTTTGACTTTTCACGCACTTCAATCGTATCGCCAGGACGGACCCGATAGGAGGGAATGTTCACCCGGCGGCCATTTACTTTGATGTGACCGTGATTAACGAACTGGCGCGCTGCAAAAACGGTTGGAACGAATTTGGCACGGTAGATAACTGCGTCCAGTCGGCTCTCAAGAAGACCAATCAGGTTTTCCGATGCATCGCCTTTCAGGCGCGTCGCTTCTTTGTATGTCCGCAGGAATTGTTTTTCGGAAATATTTCCGTAATACCCTTTCAGCTTCTGCTTGGCACGAAGCTGAACACCGAAGTCGGAGAGCTTGCCGCGACGACGCTGGCCATGCTGGCCCGGTCCATATTCACGACGGTTGGCGGGGCTCTTCGGACGACCCCAGATATTTTCGCCCATGCGGCGATCGAGTTTATATTTCGCACTATGACGCTTCGACATTCACGTATACCTTTGAATTTCAATTGTAGTGTTTCAGGTATCACGCCCCTCCTCTGCCCAACCAAGTGAATTTGCCGAAACAGTCACACTTGAGTGGTGCTGACAGGGACCTGACAAAGCGTTTGCCATGCCCCACGGGTGCGTAAATTAATCACGCGGGCCTGAATAGACCCGCGTGATGTGAGGTTTCCTAGTCGATCGACCTTTTGATGTCAACAAACATCAAGGCCAATTGAGCTTAATTTGCGTAGCTTCCGCCGGTTTCGCTCACAGCATGATCTTTTCTGCGCGCATTCTTGCCCGGACGGTTTGATCGAGGCTTGCGGTTCGGACCGCCATTGCGATGCGCACCGGAATTGCGACCACCGGCATTGAAGCGTTTTTCACCGCCGCGAAAGCCGGAAGGACCGCCCCGACGGCGATTGCCGCGCGGCTTGTTTTCTCCGGCTGGAACTGCTGCCAGTTCGATGCCGTCAACCTCATCAATCACATCGATCGACCGCTTTATCAGGCGTTCCACGGCACGCAAGGAACCGCGCTCATCGCCACTGCACAACGCAATCGATTGCCCTGATGCACCAGCACGCGCAGTCCGGCCAATACGGTGAACATAGATTTCCGGCACATCCGGCAAGTCATAGTTAAACACGTGACTTACGTGATCGACATCAATGCCCCGGGCCGCAATATCGGTCGCAACCAGTATTTGAATCTTACCGTTCTTGAATGATGCCAATGTACGCTGACGCTGGCCCTGTGATTTGTTTCCGTGGATCGCTTCACATTGGATACCGCCGGTCGCCAGAGATTTGGCAACTTTGTCCGCACCGTGTTTTGTCCGCGTAAAAAGAATGGCTTTCTGGATATTTTCGTTTCTGATCAACTGCTGGACCAGCGCTGTCTTCTGGCCCTTGGACACATAGATCAGCTTCTGATCGACATTTTCAGCCGTTGAGCTGAGTGGCGCCACTTTCACTTCGACCGGATTTGTCAGGAAGGACGCTGCAAGATCCGCGATGGCTTTGGGCATCGTTGCGGAGAAGAAAAGTGTCTGACGTTGCTGTGGCAGCATCTGCGCAAGTCTGCGCATGTCATGAATGAAGCCCAGATCCATCATCTGGTCCGCTTCATCGAGGACAAAATACTCGACCTTGTCCAAAGTCAGTGCCCGGGACCGGATCAGGTCAAGCAATCGACCCGGTGTCGCTACCAGCAAATCCGTGCCTTGTTCAAGATTGCGTATTTGACGACGGATTGGCGTTCCACCGAACACTGCCATTGTCCTTATCTTCGCAAATCGGGAATATTTCCGACAATTATCGGCGATCTGCATCGCCAATTCCCGGGTTGGGCTAAGGATCAGAATACGCGGCGCTTTAGCGACGGCACGTTTCCTGTCAATGATCAAATTATGCAGCATCGGCAGAGCAAATGCGGCTGTTTTTCCCGTACCGGTCTGCGCCAGACCCAGAAGGTCATTGCCAGCAAGAACGTGAGGGATTGCTTGTTGTTGGATAGGTGTCGGATCCTGATAGTTTTCAGCAGCCAATACTTTGAGGAGCGGCGCAGCCAGCCCCAGGTCTTCAAAACCAGTCAAAATTATTATCTTTCGGAGCCCTGCAAGCACAAAGCGACCCCGTCGACAATCACCTCGAAAGTCGCATCAACAAGACAGGTCGCACCCGCTGCAGGAGCATTAGGTGATATGAAAGGAAATCGAGGTCATTCCCATTAGTGAGGGAATGTCAGGCAAATGGCCGAAACCCTCTTGCCAGCGGAAAGGAGATCACTCCATGCCGGCAACCTGCTCTATGTCGTCTTTAGAGCATGAGAAGTCAAGTTTTATTTTGCGGCGCAACAATTTAAGGGTCAGTGCTCAAGTCATTGAAGTTCTTCAGTCCCAGCGCTGACCTGGCTATTGACGGGAAATCAGATTGCGCTCCTGTCGTTTCAAAGGTCAGAGCCCCGGCTTCCGATGCCCTTCCATTATCTGACTGATGCCCGCCGGGCAGAACATCGGCGATATTCTTGCCAAGAACCTCCGCGACGCGGCGGGCAATTGCGGCAGAGGGATCAACCAGCCGCACCGGCCACTTGGCGTAGCGTTCGATGTCATCCGCCAGAAATGGGTAATGGGTACACCCCAATACCAATACATCAGCGCGGCGCCCATCTTTTTCAACGAAACAGGGATCGATCTCTGCCGCGAGCCTTTGGCCGTCAACCGGATGACCTGCCAGTTTTTGTTCCGCCATTTCAGCGAGGTTTTCAGAACCAACCAGATTTATGGCAGTCTCAGGCGCCCACTTGGCGATCAGTTCAAAAGTGTAATCGCGTTTGACAGTGCCCGGTGTCGCCAGTACCGAAATCACGCCCGTGTCCGTCAGTGCCGCCGCGGGTTTAATGGCTGGAACCGTGCCGACGATTGGGATTGTCAACCGCTCACGCAAAAGCGGCAGAACAAGTGTGGAAGCCGTACTGCAAGCGATGACAAGTACCCCGGCACCTGTTTTTTCGACTGCGTCAGACGTCAGCCCCACAACATGCTCAGCAAGCGCACCCTCCTCCCAATTGCCATAAGGAAAGGCTGCGACATCCGCCAGATAGTGACAATCCTGCCCCGGCAGAAGAGATCGAATTTCCTTCAATACGGATAATCCGCCACTGCCTGAATCGAAGACAAGTACACTAGCCATTCGTGCCCTTCTCAATTTCATCGGGAGGTGAAACGCCCTCTCTTTTTCTGGGGCGTGACTTGCGACCTTCCAATGCGGCGACGACGCCACGCAAGGTTCTGACCTGTTGTTCTGTCAGCTGCGCCTGGCCAAATATCGTTCTCAAATTGAGTTCCATGACTGACCGCATTTCCGGTGGCCTGAAGTATCTGACTTTATCCAGGGCACTCTCAAGGTGCTCAAATAACCGAATGATCTCAATCTTTGGTGCTGGAAGGGAGTCCGGTGCTCCGAAAGGCAGAATTTCGCCCATTGCCTTGGTTCGCCACTCATAGCAGAGCAGCAAAACAGCCTGGGCGATATTCAAGGACGCAAAATCCGGATCGACAGGCAATGTCACTATTTCGTCGGCGAGCGCCACTTCTTCATTATTCAATCCCCAGCGCTCGCGTCCAAACATCAAGCCCGTTTTCGTGCCATCCGCACCAAATCGGGTAAGCGTGCGGGCTGCTTCATCTGGCCCTCGAACCGGCTTTACCAGTTCGCGGTTCCGGGCAGTGGTGGCATAAATAAACTGGAGGTCAGCGACCGCTTCTTCCGGTGTCTCGAAAACTTGCACATTATCGATCACATGGTCTGCCCGGCTGGCTGCGGCCCGCGCCTTTTCGTTGGGCCAGCCCTCCCGTGGATTGACAATCCGGAGATCGGTTACGCCAAAATTCGCCATCGCGCGCGCGGCGGTGCCGATGTTTTCTCCCAACTGCGGCTCGCACAAAATTATAGTCGGCGGCAATTGAACCGCCCTATTTTCTGATTGTTCGTTCATGGGCTCCACTTAGAGCATTTCATGCATATTCTTATAACAAAGGTGTTTCACACCATTCCGGAATACGCTGTAGAACAAAATCGCTTCAAATGAAATCCGCTCTCGCTCAGGGGACGATTCCATCATGAACTTTCGGGCATATCACGCAGCACGACGATTTTTTGCGCTTTTGTAAATCCCTTCAAGTGTATGTGGGGAGCCCTCGCGTGAGCAATGTCCAGCATGTCCGCGACGGGCTCTGAAATCACTGTTTGAGCCCCAACCGACTCCGCTTTCGACAAAAGGCGCGATGCCAGATTCACGGCACTGCCAATCGCCGTAAAGTCAAGGCGATTGACCGAACCGATGTTACCGTAATGTATCGGGCCAACATGAATACTGGCGCGAAATGGCGGCGCTTCAGCGTCATAAGACACTCCATCGCCACCGGAAGCTTCCGACAAAGCCTCCGCGGCCTGTCTGCACGCCTCCTTTTCCGAGCACCTATCTGAGACGGGAAATATTGCCAGCAAACCGTCGCCCATGAACTTCAGGATTTCGCCTCCCCGATCAATTATGGGTGGCACAACGTGGTCATAAAACCTGTTCAACCTCTCTATGACGGCTTCGGCATGCAGTTCATTCGACATTTTCGTGAACCCGACAAGATCAGCAAACACAACACAGGCATGAATAACCTCAAAATCACCGCGATGGACCTGACCGGCGAGAATCTTACCACCGCTGTTTCGACCGATATATGCCGACAGCAGCGTGCTTGCATTCAGCCGCAACATGTAGGTTTCAGCCAATCGAGCCAGAGGAAGCCTTAACCGTTCAAGTGCCGCGATCATGTCATCGGTAAAACCGTCAGGCGCATTGCTTGTCCAGGATACCGCATGAGTTTCACCTGTTGTAAAAATCAGCGGCTGTACCAGATAATCGGTCGCCCCCTGAGCTTGAATTTCCTTGAGAATTTTGAAATCGTTCGGGCAATCGGGATCAGTCAAGCGACGACGCAGTGATTTTTGTGTTTCCAGAACAGTCGGCAGCGGAATTGCGAGATATTCTTCTTCCTGAAAGGCGGTCATGTGCGCATCATGCTGCTGCACTTCAGTTTCTGGAGACCAAATAAAGCGTCGCCCAAGCAAGTTCGGATGCAGCGTGTAAATGAACAAAGCGAACCGATCGACCGCAATGCCGGCCATCCGTGCCCGTTCGCATATCCCCGCAACAATTTGCCTGGCGTCGGCACTTGGCCGGGCACCGTCGCACATCCACAAAAAGAGCTCTTCAATCTTGGCGTGATCTAGCGACACGACTTGCAGACATCCTTAAATGTGCCGGACAGGCGCGCGCCGTCCTTTTATCTATATCTCAGGGTCACTGTTTCGAGAGCAATGAACCGCCCCGCAGGATAGGACGTCAAACCACTGAATTCCTGATTGTATTCTTCAAATCCCACTTCGGCAAACTGCACTGGTACGGTAATTTCAAATCCTGACGGGCATACCAGCAGCACCAATTCCCAATGCGCCACGTCACAGCCGTCTCAGAACAGAACATCAAGATGAACCGGTTTTTGGTGATATCATCCCCGAAATTGCCGATATCAACCGATTTGCATCGAAAATGCGATTTCCTGCGCGCCCGATTTACAATAGATTAACGACAGTAACCGCGTCGTTGTTCCCCTCAATTCCTTGATAGAGATTATCCATGACAGAGAAGACAGACGCAGACATCAACAAGATGGCCCAATCGATAACGCAGAGTGTGCAGGAAAACTGGGGCTGGTTCCTGGGCCTGGGCATCCTGCTGCTGCTGATCGGCATGTTTGCCATCGCAGCCCCCCTGGCTTCCACCCTCGCCGTCACAATCGTTTTGGCCGCCGCACTGGTCATTGGCGGTATCTTCCAAATCATTCATGCCTTTAAAGTGCAGAAATGGTCTGGATTCATCTGGCAGCTTATCGTCGGCCTGATCGCTGTAGTTGGCGGTATCATTATTTACACAAACCCCGTTGCGGGCGCTCTGACACTCACTTTGCTGGTCGCAGCCATATTCTTTGTTCAGGGTATCTCGCAAGTGATATTGGGATTTCGTATTCGTCCCCATGATGGCTGGGGCTGGATGCTGGCTTCAGGTGTAATTTCTGCTGTGGCCGGACTTGCGATCTGG
The DNA here is from genome assembly GCA_039976075.1 of Stappiaceae bacterium. GTDB lineage: Bacteria > Pseudomonadota > Alphaproteobacteria > Rhizobiales > Stappiaceae > JBDWFY01. The sequence goes on along the minus strand of JBDWFY010000002.1, from coordinate 34,460 downwards.
GGCGAATTTCCGATTTCCGGCGCCTGGGCTCTGGGTATGCTGGCGGGAATCGCAATTTTATTCAACGGATGGAGTTACATCGCTATTGCACTGGCTGCCAAGGCAAGCAGAAATAACTGAATTCATACTGGTAGATTTCACTTTTTGGGCAATATTTGGGATCACAACGCCATGCTGATCTTTGCAAAGGGAGCGCCCTTTGCTATAGGGGCGGCGAACAATGTGCACACTGGTACACAATTCATGCACGAGGTCGGTTAACCGCATTCGAAACCGGCCCGCGAAGTGGTATTGTCTTCGGTGGACCCATTAAAAATTCGCGCGCATCCAAAAAACGAGGTTTCTAGACATGGCGAAGATCAAGGTAGCCAATCCCGTCGTTGAACTTGACGGCGATGAGATGACACGCATCATCTGGCAGTTCATCAAGGACAAACTGATCCATCCTTACCTGGATATCGATCTCAAATATTATGATCTGGGTATCGAAAAACGTGATGAAACCGACGATCAGATCACCGTCGATGCGGCCAACGCCATCAAGGAATATGGTGTGGGCATTAAATGCGCGACGATTACGCCGGACGAAGCCCGTGTTGAGGAGTTCGATCTCAAGCGGATGTATCGCTCACCAAACGGAACCATTCGTAACATTCTGGGGGGAGTGATTTTTCGTGAGCCGATTATCATGGATAATGTTCCACGGCTGGTGCCGGGCTGGACACAGCCGATCATTGTCGGTCGCCACGCTTTCGGCGACCAGTATCGTGCAACTGATTTCAAATTCCCGGGCAAGGGGAAATTGACTGTTAAGTTTGTTGGCGATGACGGTCAGGTGATTGAGCACGAAGTTTTCGATGCTCCCTCCTCCGGGGTTGCGATGGCCATGTATAACCTTGATGACTCCATCAAGGACTTCGCCCGTGCGTCGATGAATTATGCGCTGCAGCGCGGCGTGCCTTGCTACCTTTCGACGAAGAATACGATCCTGAAAGTCTATGACGGCCGTTTCAAGGATCTGTTCCAAGATATCTTTGATGCCGAATTCAAGGAAAAATTCGAAGAGAAGAAAATCTGGTACGAACATCGATTGATTGACGACATGGTCGCTGCTGCACTGAAATGGTCGGGCGGCTACGTTTGGGCCTGTAAAAACTACGACGGCGATGTTCAGTCTGACATTGTAGCGCAGGGATTTGGATCGCTTGGGCTTATGACGTCCGTTCTGATGTCACCAGACGGCAAGACTGTTGAGGCTGAAGCAGCCCATGGCACCGTGACACGTCACTATCGCCAACACCAGAAAGGCGAAGAGACATCAACCAACCCGATCGCCTCGATCTTTGCATGGACCCGCGGTCTTGCCCATCGCGCCAAGTTGGATGGAAATTCCGAGCTGGCTGATTTTTCCGCAACGCTGGAAAAAGTCTGCATCGACACCGTGCAGGGCGGTCAGATGACCAAAGACCTGGCCCTGTTGGTTGGTCCGGACCAGCCATGGCTCACGACCAATCAGTTCCTTGATGCCATCGACACCAATCTGAAAACGGCGATGGCCTGACAACAGCAGACTTGGCTTATGAAATCTGTGGAGGCGCCCTTTTTGGGGCGCTTCTTTGTTTGGAGTGCCAATGTCGGTTAACGACACAACTTCTTTGATTATTCGTCTGAACAATTTTTACATTATGGAACATTACCAACATGTACCATAGAAAAAACCGTATCCCAATCAGGCCTTGCTGAGCTTTCAGCCTTATAATAACTTATTTAAATTCAATATCTTATATACACACTCCAAGATTTACACCTGACAATGTGGTGCTTGCCGGGTCAGCGATGGAAATCGCCTGGGATTTGTGGATGGCTGCCGACCGTGGGTCCAGGTGGAGACACCATAGGTGCTTGAACACCCTCAATCAGCTCTGATAGAGTTGAGGAGTATCATCCCGCTGACATTCGTCCGGGGCTGCGAGAGGACAAATTTCTGTTGTCATGCACGAGGTGAAGATGGGCTTCCGGACGGGCATTCTTTTCATTTTCTTTCTTGCGATAGCGAGCGGTTTATCCGCGGCAGCCGCCCAGCAATTATACACACCGCAAAAAGGCTCGGCGGAGCGAAAAGCAATCCTCAATACACTCCGACCAGCTTTGGAAGCGCGACTGGGTAAACCGGTGGAATTTGCGGTTAGTTTCATGAATGCTTCACGGGGATGGGTGTTTTTGGGGGTTTCCCCACAACGGCCAGGTGGCGGCAAAATACGCCCCGCAGACACAGTATTTGCCGGCCAGCTTGAATATATGGACGGCCTGAACACTTTGGCTCTGCTGCGATTTGACTATGGGCGCTGGAACCTCATCGACCACGCAATCGGACCCACCGATGCCTTCTGGCAGGGAGATCCGCTTTATCAGCGGATCCCGCAGGAAATTCTTACGCTGAGATAGCTGCACGGTCGCTCGCGTCTTAGTTTGTGCCAAGATTTTGGCTGGAGATATGTCATCTAAAGTGGGCCCCGATAGGCGTACCGACTGGTAAAATTGACCGCCGAATGCGTTACTTCACAATGGTAATGCGCTCAGCCGCTCGGGTTACGCCGGTATACAGCCAGCGGGCCTTGTGCTCTCTGAATGCTCCGCTTTCATCGAACAAAACCACATCGTCCCATTGTGAGCCCTGCGCCTTGTGCACAGTCAGAGCGTAACCGAAGTCAAATTCTTCTGAATTCCGTCGTACCGCATATGGCAGTTCGCTGGCGGTTCCATCAAAGAAGGCCGGCAGGACAGAAACGGTTACCGACTTGCGGGCGTCTTCCTCGGAAACCACATCAAGCTTGATCTTGTTGCCGCGCGGCGCCCGAAGACGCTTGACCTCCCAGATGCTGCCGTTCAGCAACCCCTTGGTTTTGTCGTTTCTGAGACAAACCAGCTTCTCACCACACGCTGGCATCGCCTGATCGTAGCCTTTCAGTGCGCGCATACGTTGATTGTAAAGGTGGCGCGTCCGGTTCATGCCAACCAGAACCTGATCGGTCGAAAGAATCGCCTCGGAATCAATTTCTTTGCGTCTGATCACACGGCTGTCGCCATAGGTCCCGTGAGCAATGTCCCTGCCCTCTCGAATATCGAGCGACAAGCGAATGATCGGATTATCCGCTGCCTGACGATGAACCTCCGTCAACATCACATCCGGTTCTGCTTCAGTAAAGAAACCACCACCGGAAACAGGTGGTAACTGCGCCGGATCGCCAAGAACCAGCACCGGCACCCCGAAAGACAGCAGATCCTTGCCAAGTTCTTCGTCAACCATTGAGCATTCATCGATAATGACCAGACTGGCCCCGGCGATATCACTTTCCCGGTTGAGCGCAAAAACAGGTGTATCATCTTCTTCATCGGAAGCGCGCGGTCGGTAAATCAGGCTGTGAATGGTTGCGGCGTTCTGACACCCTTTGGAGCGAAGGACATGCGCCGCCTTGCCGGTGAACGCGCCAAAACAGACCTCACCATCGATCCCATCGGCGATATGTCGGGCAAGCGTTGTCTTTCCTGTACCGGCAAACCCGAACAAGCGAAACACTTGCGGGATTCCAGTTTTCATCCATTCCGATACTGCACTCAGAGCGGCATCCTGTTGCGGTGACCAAACCATCTATTTAACGGTCCTTATGCATTTTGTTCTTGTTATGTTTAGTTGATTCGATTCACTCCATTGCACTCTTTTTGCACGCTTTTGTTTAATTTTCCCAGGGAAGGTGCCACAATCCTTGACCTTCCCATCGCGGGAGGCTCCACTAACGATTAGTAAAACCCTTTGATCAAGGCACCTGGCAGTTGCCACCCTGGTCAGTTTGTGGAGATACCGATGATCAAGCGAGCCGCACTAATTCTGATCGCTTTTGGATTTTTATGGGTTGCGCATGGTGCATCCGGGCATGATGGCGCAACCGGTATCATCAAGGTCCGAATGAACGAAATGGAGCAACTGGGTTCACAGATGAATACGCTCGCGAAAATGGCCAAAGGCGAGATACCTGTTAACGCGAAGCAAATTACTGCGTCTGCCACGGAAATGGTCCGAATTGCGGACAATATCCCCGATCTGTTTCCGCCAAACAGCCTTGAAAAGCCCAGCGAAGCGACGGCAACGATCTGGAGCAATTGGCCCAATTTCAAGATCGAGGCAGCCTCCCTTTCGGTTCTCGCCTCACAGCTTGGTGCCGACGCGGGCACCCTCTCCACACCCAAAGATCTGCAGAACCAGCTTGCCGCGATCGGCAAGACCTGCAAGACCTGCCACAAGGCTTATCGGATCAAAAAATAAATTCGGATTAAAGCGACGCGGGCATTCTGCAATTCAGCGCAGTTCATCACTTCACCGTGATCGGCCCATCGCCGGGTTTGAATTGATTTATAAATACAACGAACCTATCTAGGCGGCATGCTGTTTCGGAGTAAGGCCACTTCCGGATTGAAAAGCATCGCAACTTCCATCGTCGTTGCGATGTGTTTTCTTGTGCTTGCGCCAATTTTTCAAATGCCGGACGAGATTTCTCCTTTCGCCCCCTCGTTTGCGGCGGAAACTCAAAAATTCAATAATCGAAAATGTGGGACTGCACGCATCTTCGGATTGGAACGACCGAAGCTGAAGCAGCACGACTGCACTGACACAAACATGCTGATTGTGCCCAATGGCTCCTCAATGCAGTGTCAGGCAGACGGAGTGCTTTGCCGGACAATTGCAATCGGTGTTCCTGCCTCAAGTACCTTCGGTCCATGGCAATCCCATCTTAGGCCTGACCTTGTGACAACTGAGGCGGATCGGCCGCCTCCAAGACATGCGGTCCTTATCTGAGTCCTGCTGAGCAGAGACCTCTCGACACCATTGACCGACTGCATTTGTCCCCATTTTCAGGTTTGATGCCATGAATCGCCGCCGCTTTCTGCAACTATCACCTTTTGCCTTGTCTCTTACACTGGGCGCATGCGCTTCAACCGGTCGAGCGCCGGTCACAGCGGGCAAACCCGTTTCCCGCGTTCCACCGGATATTGCCCTGGCCTATTCAGCTCAGCCCCAAGAGCAGTTTCCCTTGCCGGGAATCGACATGAGTAAAGTCGATCCGCAATTTTACCGGCAGATCGTTCGTTACCCTTCCGCAGAGCAACCTGGCACTGTCGTTGTCGATCCGCACGGCCATTTTCTGTATCTGGTTTTGGAAAACGGACGAGCTCTGCGATATGGGGTCGGGGTCGGCAGACAAGGATTTTCCTGGAACGGTGACGCGCTGATTAAATACAAGAAAGCATGGCCGACCTGGACACCACCATCGGAGATGATCGAACGCCAACCCGAACTCGAAGAATTTCGTACCGGCATGGCTCCGGGCCTCAGCAATCCACTTGGAGCCCGGGCGCTGTACCTGTTTGATAATGGTGTGGACACGCTCTATCGCATTCATGGAACAAACGAGCCGTGGAGTATCGGGAAATCCGTCTCCTCAGGCTGCATTCGCATGTTCAACCAGGACATCATCGATCTATACAATCGTGTACCTGATGAGACCAAAGTCGTCGTTGTTTAACTCCGGGGACTAAAGATGCCCTGCTGTTTTTAAGCCCTCTAACCTCATTACTCGGCAATTACAGGCCGCTTTGCACAGGGTGTTCCGCAGAGCACAGGAACACTGTGTCCTCAAACCGCCAAAAATTAGCCCAATTTTTGTCACGTGATTGATCGCTAGTTTAGTTGAACGCCAATCCGCGCTACTTTCCGCGCAATATTGATTCGGCAAACAGACGATATCTGACTTTGGACGTCACGCCCAAAGTCCTGCGGGGACACATAATGACAGGCATTTCTCTTTTACGATTCGTTCCGTTTGTGATCATTGGGTTGATCCTGTCAGGCTGTAACGAGGTGATGACACGCATAATACCGCCGGAAAATGTCGACTGGACAACGGCGTATGCTGCAAAGCCGCAGGAAAAATTTCCACTGCCAGCGATCAAAATCGGTCAGGTGCCGAAAAACTATCGCCGGTCGATTGTTCCCTACTACGGCACTGAAAAACCGGGAACGGTCATTGTCGATACAAAACGCCGCTATTTGCTCCTGGTTCGCAAGGACGGCTGGGCGATGCGTTACGGCATTGGAATCGGACGTCAGGGATTTGCATGGAACGGTTCGGCAAAAATAGGTGCAAAACGCAAATGGCCGACATGGACTCCACCCGCGGAAATGATTGCCAGGCAACCTGAAACCCGGAAATTTGCCGGTGGCATGCCGCCAAGCCTGTCTAACCCACTAGGGGCTCGTGCTCTCTACCTGTACGATGACGGAGTTGATACGCTGTACCGTATTCACGGCACGAATGAACCTCGGAGTATCGGCAAAGCCGTTTCTTCGGGTTGTATTCGAATGTTCAACCAGGATGTGGTCGACCTCTACAACCGCGTCCCTACAGGTGCCAAGGTGGTTGTCCTTTAAGGCAGTTCACGCGTTTCCTGGACCGCACACAGTTGTCGGGTTTGAACGGAGCCCCAGGGTCCTCCGCCCGAAAGGTTGGCAAAAAAGCACCTCCGGTTAGCAGTCATTATCGCTACCTGATCCGGTTTGCTCTCAGTGAACAGCATTTCCCGGTGCGTTCCAGCGATCAAGTTTTGGAATACCGCGGGTGAACAGCCAGGCCATGATGCCCGGCATGCCCTTTTTCTTCAATTGCGTCACGCAATAAGCTTGCATCTCTGAAACCGAAAAATCCGGGTGGATAAATCTCCCATCCCGATAACAGAGCGAACAATAGGTTGAACTTCGGGAGCCATCCGCTTCCGTTCCACCCTTCTGCGGGTCCTTTTTAATTGGCATCCCACAACTCTGACACATTCCGGACATTTGATTTGTTCTCCTGAGACTGGTTTACACTGACACGGCGGCTGTGCCTGAAACTGGTATTTGGTACAGTGCATAAACCATGGAGTTCAGTCAACGGTTATGGTGAAACTAAATGCGGATCGGTGAGCTTGCAAAGAGGACGTCCATCAGCCGGGACACAATTCGCTTTTATGAAAAAAAGGGGCTGATTGCCTCTCTATCGGAGCCAAGTCCAACCAACAATTATCGTGACTACCCGGAAAGCACGATCCTTACACTTGACCTGATAAAGGAGGCGCGGGCCGCCGGAATGACCATTGCCGACCTGACGATCTTCATGGAACAACTTGAAACCCTGTCCGGAAGTGAATTTGACGGCGAGACATTCCTTCAGCAAAAAATCGAGGAAGTGGAACGTACTATTCAGAATTCCAAAAAATTTCTTGAGACGTTGAAAGCCACCAAAATTGCGTTGGCAGCCGCAGCTAAAACGGATGCGCCATGAGTATTCCCGCAAACCCTTCAGGACGACTTCAGTGGAAGAGGAGGTAAGTCCGCCGCTTCTTTGTATGAAAACCCATTTCTGCTGGCGGAGTGCTAGACTTCACATTGACGTGATCGTTAACTTTAAATTTCTCGATTCTATTTGTTTTTCAATTCAATAGAAGCATCCCCAAATTCCAGTACACACACAGATCGGCACCGTATTGCATTCGGTCGTTTGATCTTCTGAACGAATTTTTAGGGAGGGCAACGCCTCATGAGCGATACAACATTTGTGCCCGGCTTGAAGAAAACCGGATTTCGGTTCGACTTGTCGCACGCCATATTGCTGATTGTAGCAGGTGGTCTCTCAACCGTTGCCTGGGAAATCTGGGCCAACCTTCTGGCACCTCTCTGGATTGGCGGACCGCTCGTACCAGCTTCTTTGGTTAAAGCCGCGCTGGGTGTAAAAAGCCTTGAACTCGCGCAGGCTATCCACTTCGCTACGGGACTTATCCTCTTTCCCGCAGGGTATCTCTACGTCGCCCGGCCGATAGCAAATGCCATTACACCCTGGCTGTCTCCCACACTTCTTGCAGCAACTTATGGCGTTGCGCTGTGGGTGTTCGCAATGTATGGCATGGCCCATCTGGTGGCCGGCATGCCGCCTTTCCTGAACTTCATTCCATTGACTTGGGCGTCTTTGGTCGGTCATGTGATCCTGGGCGTTGTGCTTGGTGGCGTGATCGAGTTCGGTCTCAAAGCTGCCGGCAGCCGCTTCCACAGCTGACAGGCAGGGATGCACCAAACCGGTGACTAGTACGATCGATAATTCAGAACCCGAGAGCGCGCTGGGCCCGCTCTCGGGTCTACGCGTTCTGGATCTTTCCAGAATTTTGGCAGGACCGACCGCGACCCAGTTGCTCGGTGATTTGGGTGCGGAGATCATAAAGATCGAACGCCCGGTCAGAGGGGATGACACCAGAGGGTGGGGACCGCCATTTCTCAAGGACAAGCACGGAAGTAACACCCGCGAAAGCGCCTATTATCTGTCGTCCAATCGCAACAAGAGTTCTGTCGCAGTCAATCTTGCCAGCCCGGAAGGTCAAGCCCTCATCCGGGCCCTCGCAACCAAATCAGATATCCTGGTTGAGAACTTCAAAGTGGGTGATCTCAAGCGCTATGGTCTTGATTATCATAGTCTTCGGGACGACAATCCCGGGCTGATCTATTGCTCCATCACCGGGTTCGGACAGACCGGGCCCTATTCGAACCGTGCCGGATACGACTTCCTTATTCAAGGCATGGGCGGCCTGATGAGCATCACCGGCGATCCGGACGAGGATGGCGGTCGACCGATGAAAGCCGGGGTCGGTATCGCCGATGTCATGTGCGGCATGTATGCGTGCAATGCCATTCTGGCAGCCCTCAATGCGCGCCACGCTTCAGCAAAAGGTCAGTATATCGACATTTCTTTGCTGGACTGTCAGGTCGCCTGGCTGATCAATCAGGGTGTTGCCCATCTGGTTTCCGGGGAAACCCCAAAGCGTCTGGGTAACGGTCACCCCACAATCGTCCCTTACGAGACATTTCCCGCAAGCGACAAGGATTTTATTATCGCTACCGGCAATGATGACCAGTTTCAGCGCCTGTGTGTGCTGCTGGGAGATCCTTCATTGCCGAATGATCCGCGTTTTACCAAGAACGCCGACCGCGTCGGCAACCGCGACACGCTTCTACCGCTCCTGCGCGCCATGACCATGAAAAAAACCGCATCTGAATGGATCGATCTTCTGGAAGAGGCCGGCGTGCCCGGTGGACCGGTGAACACAATCACACAAGTTTTCCAAGACCCTCACATTCTGCATCGCGGTATGAAACTCTCCATGCCTCATGCCCTGACAGAAGATGGCTCGGTCTCTCTGATCGGCAATCCCATCAATATGAGCGAGACACCTGTCCATTACAGAAAGGCGCCGCCACGCCTGGGTGAACACACATCCGAGATTTTGTCCGGTGTTCTGGGACTTGAACAAGACGAAATTGAAAACCTTGCCGCGACCGGTGTGATCGCCCTTGGAGCAGAAACATGAACGGTGCTGATATCATTGCAGGTCGGTTGGCAGCAGCCGGATGCCGTTTCGCCTTCGGCATACCAGGCGGAGAAGTTCTGGCACTGATGGAAGCGCTGGATCATGCCGGTCTGAAATTCATCCTTACCAAACACGAGAACGCCGCAGGCTTCATGGCTGAAGGTGTGTGGCATGCACAGTCTGCCACTGAAATGGCCGCGCCGGGTATCCTTCTGGCAACAATTGGACCTGGTGTTGCCAATGCCGTCAATGTCGTTGCCAACGCCCTGCAAGATCGCGTTCCCTTGATTTTTCTGACCGGATGCGTCGATGGTGCCGAAGCGGAAACCTACACCCATCAGGTTTTCGATCATCAGGCTTTGCTACGTCCGGTCGTTAAGGGCAGCTTCAGGGCCAGTCAGGGTGCAATCGGGCCGATGATTGAAAAGGCAATTGCGCTTTCTCTGGAAGGGCAGCCCGGCCCCGTCCATGTGGACGTACCGATATCTGTGGCTGAAGGCGTCTCCTCGGAGGTTCTTGACGATACGCCCCCGCAAATCATCCGGCCTGATGCAATGCTTGCAACGGGGCCGGTGCTACAGGAAGCAAAAACGTTGCTGGCGCAAACAGAAAGACCACTGGCGATCGCCGGTGTCGATGCTGTGAATGAAAACGCCGGCAAAGACATTACGGAATTCTGTGAGTACTTCGGCATACCGCTGATCACGACTTACAAGGGCAAAGGTCTGATGGATGAACGCCATCCACTTTGCCTCGGTGGCGCGGGACTTTCGCCCAAGGCCGACAACGTCCTGATGCCGCTGATCGCTGAAGCTGATCTCATTCTTGTTCTTGGCTACGACCCCATCGAAATGCGGATTGGGTGGCGCGACCCGTGGGACAAAAAGACAAACGCGGTCGAGATTACCTCAATGTCACGGTCTCACGGAATGCACAGTGTCAGTCATGAATTGCGCGGTGGATTGAAACCAATATTATCTCAGCTCAAAGAGGGTCCATCAAACAGTCTCAAATGGGAAAACGGTGCGCCGACGGCTGCGAGAAATGCACTGAAACAGGCTTTCGTCGCTGAAACTGAAGAATTCGGACCCGGAACGGTCTTTGACACTCTGCGACGGGTCTTTCCGGAAAACACCCTTGCCACAGCCGATAGCGGCGCTCACCGTATACTCGCCAGTCAGATGTGGGAGTGCTTTTCGCCGCGTGGCATGATCCAGTCATCAGCCCTTTGCACCATGGGCTGTGCATTGCCGATGGGAATTGGCCATATGCTGGCCGCTCCGGACCGACCATCACTTGTATTTGTCGGGGATGCCGGCCTTGAAATGGGCCTTGGTGAGTTGGCAACACTGAGGGATTTGAAGCTCCCGGTTGTGGTCTGTGTTTTGGTTGACGCGAGTTTGGCTCTGATCGAAATGAAACAGCGCAATTCTCAACGGCCTAATGTTGGTGTCGATTTCGATGAGACCAATTTTCCGGCACTTGCCATGGCACTTGGTGGACACGGTGTCTGGGTTGACAATAACGAAGACCTGGAGCGTGAAGCCGGTGAGGCTCTTCAGCGCGAAACTTTTACCGTATTGGCATGCCGCATTAGCCGTCGGGCTTATGATGGGAAGTTTTAAAAACTTCTCAACGCGTTGTTCTTCGGAAAATGTGAAACAGAACAAAGAGATGGACTGTTGTTTCAGCCAGGGATCACTTGATCCCCGATTGCTACCGGTCCTTCTTCCAACACGCTGGCAGTAATACCGCCATGTCCTCTCATGGCGGTGAAGCCACCTTCCCCCAGTGCAGTCTCCATTTTAGAGCAGGGTGCGCATAATCCGGTGCCCTGCAAAACCACCTCTCCAACTCGAAACACGGCTTTTCTGAGGGCCAGAAGGTTGATCCCGCGAACAACAAGATTTCTTCTCAGCAGATCCGGTGACAGACCACTTCGGTCAGCCAAGGCGGCAATAACGGCAATATGCTCGTATTGAATCAGGGATACCGCTCGTTTCCCAGGGTTTGCCCGATAATCACCAGATAGTCCCGATGCGACGATATCAACGCGTTCCAGAATTTCCATTTTACCAAGGCGCTCGGGGCGAACACCGATCCATTCCACAACTCCGGGAGCGGAAAACCGCGTCATCATTGTCGCCATCTGACTGCTCATTCGACTTGTCGCTCCGATTCAGTGTTTTCAGTCAGAAAAACAGCCAGAAGGCTGACATCGAACATCGTGTTTGACGCCGCCAAATTTAACACAGAGGTCTTCATGCGTGCGCAACTGACAGTCGGCAGGGCCGGCAATAGCCTGTCGGTTCCCACCGTCGATGAAGTGCCAGTCGAGCTAAATCAGCTGTATTATTGAGCCAGGGCATTCTTTGCTATCGTCGCAAAAACGCCATCGAGCTCTGCCGCCAGCTCTTTCAGGTTCTCACCGCCCTCATCCATGTAGGGTGCAAAGACGAAGCTTGGCGTTTTCCAGGAGAGGGTCGCTCCACCATCTTCATTTTCGGCAAGATAGAAACGGATCGGAGCTTCTATGCCAGCAGCAATGCTCGCATCCAACATCCGACGTGCATAATCGTTGCGGTAAACACCCATGACCCGATTTCCCAGGATGTCGAAGCCTTGCCCCTTGGCACCGGCTGATGCGCTCGCCTGCGTTACCAGCCCCATCTTTTCCGCTTTAATCGATGCCTTGAGACGGTCTACGAGATCCTGATAGGCAATGTCAGTGTTGAATATCTGCCAACCCTCTCTTGGCGCGATCGGCTGCGCAATCGCAAGCGTAGAGGACATGAAGAGTATCATCAGACCGGAAACAAGATAGCGCATTAGTTCATCCCTTAAGAAAGTCTGCTCCCGGGAGGAGCCCGTTCTATATCGAAGCGACAAAAGAACATGAAGCCGCATCAGTTGTTTGGTTTTTCGACGGATCTGGCGTCATTCTCGATCACAAGTTTGCGAGCTATTTCGTGAGGCGAGACCGGACTCAGTCAATCCGTGCCGTATTTCGCTTTATATTTGGAACCGACAATGCTGCCCAGAAAACCAAAAACCAGCCACCCCCACCCGTGCAGAGATCCTGATATCAGTCCGCCAAGATAGGCGCCGATGTTGCAGCCATAAGCAAGCCGGGCTCCGTAACCCATGAGCAGACCGCCGACAATGGCAGTCAGTAATCCCCTAACGCTGATGTTGAGCACCGGGGCGAACCGTCCGGCCATCCCTGCCGCGAGCATCGCGCCCAGAATGATGCCAAAATTCATGACAGATGTTGAATCCGTCATGACACTTCGCTCGACCCTCCCCATACTGTTGGCCCAGTAAGGCCAGGTCTCAATGGGAATACCGACAGCGTGGAACCATTTCGCGCCCCACAATGCGAATCCGGAAGTGATACCCCAGGGACGCCCCAGCACCAGGACGGTACCAACGGAAACCACGACAAGCATCATCGCCCCCAAAAGATAGGACCAGGGGCCCTTCAGAACAGATACCGTCGGTGCAGACTGAACGATATCGCCGTGGTGCTTTCTCTCAAGATGCACTGAAATCAGCGCAATAGCACCCAAAAGAGCTGCGGTTGCAGCCAGCGCTCCGAACGCACCAAACGAACGCACCAGTGACAGGGCCGGTAATCGGGGTAGCTGGTTCCACTCCGGAAGATGGGCCGTGGCAATGACCGACCCCAATATGAAAAAGATCAACGTCACCATCATGCGCGTTGATCCACCGCCCACCGTGAACAGCGTTCCGGACGCGCAGCTTCCGCCCAGTTGCATGCCAATGCCGAACAAAAAGGCCCCTATCGCCGCTGCGACGCCGAAAGGAAACACAAACCCGTTCGCGGATAAACCGAAGTCTTTGCCATAATAAAATAGGGGAAACGTGATCGCCGATGTCACGATTATCAACAGTAATTGAGCGCGCAGTCCGGCCCCCCGCCGCTCCACTACAAATCGGTGCCATGCGGCTGTAAAACCGAACTTTGCGTGATAAAGCGAAAACCCTGCCAGACCGCCAATTAGTGTAGCAATAGCAAGCCTTTCACTGCCCTGCTGCCAGGCAAGCAGGGCTGCGACAATTAGCCCAAACGCCGCCGCACTGGGAACAACTTTTTGTGTGTTGCTTGTAATCACTGATCTCGTGACTTTTGTCATACGTATTCCTTCCGCCAGACAAGCGGAAAATCTAGGGTTATAACTGTGTCAGGGACTATATGCGCCGGATCGTTACGTTGGAATTCACAACATGGCGATGTAGTTTAACAAGCCTGACCGAACAGGGAATTTTAAAATGAAGCCAGTTGATCTCTTCGGCTACGAACTTTCGGTGAGTACCGACGAGGCGATTGAATCGTGGAACAAGACGGTTCTTGCCTTTCTGGCCCATGCCGCGGTGACCCCGGATCATCTGCAGGCTTCGATGACAAAAGCGGAAAAGTTTCCTATGGCGCATATTGCCAAAGGATATTTTTGCATTCTGCTTGGACGCAAAGAACTTGTGGCAACAGCCAGAGAGGCGTTTGCCGTTGCTGAAACTCAGGTTGCGGAAATCGGTATCACAAAGCGGGAACAGCTCTATCTTGATGCATTGAAACATCTGCTGAGTGGACGCTATGCCACCGCAGCCAATACACTCCATTCAATCCTGACAGATTGCCCCGGAGATGGACTTGCTGCCAAACTGGTGCATGCGATCCGCTTCATCCTGGGTGATGCAGCGGGTATGCGCGCATCGCTTGAGCAAATTCTGGATTCTTATTCTGACGATAATCCCGCCACCGGATATATGTATGGCTGTTATGCCTTCGCACTGGAAGAAACCGGCGAGTACGAACGTGCCGAAAAGATGGGGCGGACAGCGCTTGACACAGTGAGTGACGATGCGTGGGGGCTTCATGCGGTGGCCCATGTCTATGACATGACTGGCCGGGCGGAAGAAGGTGTCGAATGGATGCGCGCGCGTCCTGACGCCTGGTCCCACTGCAACAATTTCCGCTATCATTGCTGGTGGCACCTTGCATTGATGCATCTGGATCGCGGTGAAATTGATGAAGTTCTGACACTGTATGACAATGAAGTCAGGCAGGACAAAACCGATGATTACCGTGACATTTCAAACGGCGCATCGCTTCTGAGCCGCCTGGAAATCGATGGTGTGAATGTCGGAAACCGCTGGGAAGAACTGGCAGCATTATCAGAAAAACGGACCGCGGATAATTGTGTCGTTTTTGCGGACCTTCATTACATGTTGTCGCTGAATGGCGGAAATCGTCAGGAAGCTGCCAATCGTCTCATGACCAATGTGGTGACGCTGGCGGAACAACAGGATACGGACATGGGTCAGGTTGCATCCGAAGCCGGAATCCCCGCAATGAATGGACTGGAAGCTTATCGGGAAGGCAACTATTTTTCTGCGTACAAAAACCTGTCTGCTGCCCTGCCAGTTCTGAAGAATGTCGGGGGGTCACATGCACAGCGTGACGTGTTTGACAGATTGACCATCGAAGCCGCGATCCGCTCCGGCCACGCCAAGGATGCCAATGAGCTGCTGAATGACCGCCTGAGCAGGCGGGGCGGCATTGATGGTTATGCTGCCCGACGTTTCGAACTTGTCGAAAAAATGCTGAAAGCCTCGGAACTCATGCAGGACAAGCAGAGATTTGCTATTGTTTCCTAGTGGTCACACCGAGCGGTGTGCCCCTCAAAACGGGTAGGCACTGGAAATATCCAGAGCCAGAGCAAAAATAGCGGGATCAAACCGCTCCGATAAGGTTCATTGAAACAAACCGTGAAGTAGCCCCAATTAGGGTTTGGCTTCGGTTTAGGCCGAATAAATAAACCAACCAGGACTGAAATGACTGATCAAACATCGCAACCGGCAGGGCAGTTAACCCATCCGCACGGAAGAGTGCGGGACCCGCGCTTGGATTTCTTTCGCGGCATCGGGATGTATATCATCTTCGTTGCGCACATGAACTGGAGCCCGTTTTTCTGGTGGATCCCGGCCCGATTTGGTTTTTCCGACGCGACGGAAATCTTTGTGTTCTGTTCAGGTATGGCTTCTGCAATTGCGTTTGCCAAAGTATTCGATAGTCACGGGATGCTGATCGGGGCTGCCCGCGTCGCCCACAGAACATGGCAAGTCTACTGGTCACACATTCTGCTGTTCTTCACCATCACCACCATGCTGGCGGCCATCGACGCCAGCTCGTTGGGCGCGCGCGATTATACCAACATACTCAATCTTGATGCGTTCATAAATGACGCCGCCAACTTGTTACCGGCACTGTTTACGCTGACCTACGTTCCGAATTACTTTGACATTCTTCCCATGTATATCGGCATACTGATCATGCTGCCGATTGTAATGGGCCTGTCAAAAATCAGCCCGGCACTCGCAGGTGTCTTCGTTGTTGGGCTGTGGCTGTCTGCGCAGTTTTTTGCCATCAATTTGCCGGCTGAGCCGTGGTCTGAAAGAAAATGGTTTTTCAATCCTTTTGCGTGGCAACTGGTATTCTTTACCGGCTTTGCGCTGATGCGCGGCTGGATTCCCGCACCTCCAGTGGATCGCCGCCTGGTGATCGGATGTATCGTCTTTCTTCTTGTGTCGTTGCCGTTTGCATACTTTCCCATCTACAACGCAAAGCCGGACAACGAAACGCTTCAGTCGCTGGTTGCCCTTTTCAAGGCGACGCGAGAGGAATACAAGCCACTCATCAACAAGACCAATTTTGGATTGTTACGTTACCTGCATTTTCTGTCGCTGGCCTATGTCAGCTGGGTTGCCGTCGGCGAAGGCGGCAAGCGCCTGCTGGCAAGCGGTCTCTGGGGCATGCTGGTCAAAGCCATCCAGAAAGTCGGGCAACAGTCGCTTGCCGTTTTCCTGTCCAGCATGGTTTTGGCCCAGTTGTTCAGCGTTTTGCGCGACCAGACAACCCCGCCCCCGGAAGCGCCGATGCTGCTGAACCTTTACTACATACTGGGAGCATTCGTCCTATTGACGATCATTGCCTACGTAGTGGGCTGGTTTAAGTCGACACCCTGGAAGAAGCCGTCCAAGACGGCACTCGCTGGCGGGCCAGGCCGACACGAGATCACTGCCAAGTCCGACAGCGGAGACAGGTCTACAAAAAGGCACGGCGCTTTAAGCCCGGCGGAATAGTAGATCAGTCAGTCAATCGATTTTAGAGACCTGGTCGGGAAACTGACCGGGTCTTTTCGTACATCAAGAGGAACGTGACCTTTCATCTGCATTGACGACAATTTCGGTCACACAGTGAGCTCTTCGAGCGCGACAATTCATGGCAACCACGAATGACGTATCCCAACCATATTTGGAGTATGGCTGAACCGTCGGTTTGAAAGGGAACCCATGAAACAGGAAAAGAAGATCAGACTGCTTGTGCGGGCAGATGATGCTGGATCCTCTCTGGCTTCCAACATTGGCTGCCTGAAGGCCTGCATAGGCGGTATCGCGACCAGTATTGAGGTCATGTCACCTGGTGGGTGGGTTGAACATCTGGCTCACTGCCTCGGCAGACTTCCAGACATTGACGTTGGGATACACCTCACGCTGACAAGTGAATGGGACAACATCAAATGGAGACCCTTAACTGCTGCCCCCAGCCTGGTTGGCAAAGACGGATACTTCAGGCCACTACTGCTTCCCCGCCATTTGGACAATCGTCCCAACCTCAAGGAGACCATGTGGTGCCTTGACGATATTGCCCAAGAGTTTCGAGCCCAGATTGCCTTCGGACTTAAACGATTTCCCCAAGCCAGCCACGTAAGCGCGCACATGATCCGCAACTTTGAGGATTTTGATCCACACGTTAGCGCACTCGTGAACGACCTTTGCAAAGAATTCGGGTTGATGAATGATCCTATGGGCAACGCAATAACCAGATTTGATGGCTATCCAAAGTTACCGAGAGACAAGACTGCCAGGATCAATAGTTTCGTAGACCGTTTGGCATCGCTGCAGGAGGGAACTCACATCTTCGTCGACCACCCGGCCGAAGCCTCGCCTGAACTGGCGGCCTTGGGACACGAAGGGTATGACGATGTCTGTGAAGATCGAGGCACATGCTTGAGTGTACTGCTGAGCGCTTCGGTAAAGAGCGCCATTCGACACTCCGATATTGAGTTGATCACTTACCGGCAGCTTCAGCATGAAGCAGGAACAAAGTAAGGTGAGATGTTGAAAGCACCTCACCTCATACTGTTCGATAATGCGCGAACTACTCGCCGGGAACTATTGTAGGTGCTTCGGACTCTCCAACCACCGTCACATCGCCCGCCATTGCCTCTGTCGCACCCGGCAACGCCGGAAGATTCAAGGACAGGAGAGAAGTCGGTGTGGCGGTTTCCTCCGGAATGCGCCAAAATCCACTCGCCATGAACCACCGACCGAACCGCGAGGATGCCGACGTCATTGCAAACGGGATGGCAAGCAGCGGGCCGAGAATAACCGGCAGTGCGAACAACAGCGCACCGCTTGCATAAAAACCAATGAAAGCGGCACCCAGCAAGCCGAACAAAGTCTGCGGCCACAGCCGAGCGGCAGCGAATCCTATTGAAATATCACTTGCATCACGTTGCTGCGCAGACCATCCGATCTTGCGGCCAAAAATCAAGCCGGCAATGAAGATCGTATGAGCAACCGCCATTATTGGCGCTAGCAACGCTGAAAAAATTATCTCGACCAGGGTGCTGCCCAAGATCCCCAGCGGTCCGCCAAAGGCCTTGCGGAGATCTTTTCGGGACAGGATATCGACGACTGTCACGATTTTTGGTGCGAAAACCATACTCATCACGACAATGAGCGTGGTTATGCCCATCGTTCGGTCAAACGTAATGGAGGTATCATTCGAGAACATTGTCACCAATGCGCTGGTAAACATGAACAGCATCCAAGCAGGCGAGCCGACAAACATTAAGATGGCCAACACCAGCTGCCATCGACTGACAAGCTTGAGACCCGGAAGAGTCATGAGTTTCAAATACTGCAAATTTCCCTGACACCAGCGCAGATCGCGGCGAATAAATTCAGGCAAACTTGTCGGGTTCTCCTCGAACGAACCATCTTCTTCCGGTACCACGCGGACATCGTACCCCGCACGGCGCATGAACGTGGCCTCGAGCTGATCGTGACTGAGAACAGTGCCGGACAAGGGACCTTTGCCGCTCAGATGCGGCAATTCACAGGAATCTATGAAAGGTTCCAGACGGATCAGCGCGTTGTGGCCCCAATATGGTCCGCAATCGCCCTGCCACCAGGCGCTGCCGATCGTGTAGGAACGCATGCCAAGACGCATACCGTATTGAAAAACGCGGGCAAAAGCACTGGTTGTCGGCAAACCGACAACCAGACTCTGCAATATCCCGGCTTTGGGATGAGATTGCATCATGCGAACCAGCTTCAGGACCGCATCGGAAGACATGTAACTGTCTGCATCGAGCACCAGCATGAAATCATGCAGAGAGCCCCAACGCTGACAGAAGTCGCGAATATTGCCCGCTTTAAAACCCGGATTGCTTGAACGGCGCCGATAAACGACCTCAAAATCATGCCGCCAGCGTGTCTTGAGATCCTCAAAAACCCGCTCTTCTTCCAGCGCGATATCCGCTTCAGACGTATCACTCAGCACATAAAGCGTGAATTTTTCCCGCCGGGACATCCCGGCCTGGGCAAGTCCGGCCAGCATACTGTCAAGATTGCGCGACACGGTGGCTGTGTCTTCATTGCGAATACAGGAAAGAATTGCTGTGGAGGCCTTTATCGGCAGATCCGCATCCAAGGCGCTAACCATTGGATTGACGGCAGCGACGGGATCTTTGGCAAACCGCATCAACAGAAGGCCAAGAATGGCATTCCAGAAGCCGATAACCAGCCAGGGCAATGTAATAGCAAAAAAGCCAATCATGAAAAGTTCGGCAATCGACAACCCCTGCGAGGCCAAAGTCGCCATCATCAGGCTAATGAGACCGAGAACCGATAGAACCACAAGACCGGCAAAAAGCCAGCGGCGGTTCGAGACAGGAAATTCAACGAGCAATCGTTCAATCATAGTATGACGTAAAACCCTGTAATCAAATTATGCCAAATTTGGCGTTTCTTGTTTATTGGTATAGTGCATTGGTAAAGCTAGGTAATTACACAATGAGTGCAACCGACGATCACGCTTCTGCGATCAACCCTGTCCATGCCAGTGCGCTTTGGTATACCGGACCATTGCAAGCGGAAATTAGACCATCGAAGATGAACGGAACCTGTACGGACGAGTCGGTTCGCGTTCAGGCCCTGGCCAGTGCCATCAGCCGGGGAACCGAAAGCCTCGTCTTTGCAGGAAAAGTTCCCGAAAGTGAGTGGACGCGGATGCGGGCTCCGTTTCAGGCAGGGGACTTTCCTTTTCCGGTCAAATACGGCTACGCCCTTACCGGTCGGGTGGTCCAGGGACCGCTGCACCTGATGGGTCGTATTGTCTTTACCCTCAATCCGCATGAGACTCTCTTTGATATTCCTGTGAACGCGGTGATTCCCGTCCCGGACGATATTCCCCTTATGAGATCAATACTTGGCGCAAATATGGAGACCGCTCTTAATGCGGTATGGGACGCTTCGCCGGGGCCAGGCGATCACATTTCCGTGGTCGGCGCTGGCGTGGTCGGCGCGCTCACTGCCTTCATTTTAGGCAAAATCCCCGGTACAAAGGTCACCCTCATTGACAGAAACCCTGCTCGGCGGGCATTGGCCGCCAATTTGGGCGTGGAATTTTCTGATCCTGAAGCGGCCAGAGGTGATCAGGATGTCGTTTTTCACGCAAGCGGAAATCCCGCAGGCTTGATGACCGCGCTGAATCTTGGCGGAAATGAGGCAAAAATCATTGAAATGAGCTGGTACGGCGAACGGGAATCGACGTTGCAGCTCGGAGGCGCATTTCATAGCCGACGCTTGACTATCATTTCCAGTCAGGTCGGCAGTATCCCAAGCTACAGGCAACCGCGCTGGACGTTTCGACGCCGGTTACAGACAGCTCTTACGCTGTTGAGTGACGGCAGATTGGATGCGCTTTTGACAAACACCTATCCGTTCCATGATATTGCCCAACATCTTCCGCATATCCTGAAACCGGAAAGTGACATACTTTGTCCCGTTATAACTTACTGACTGATACTGATGGACCTGCCCACCCAAGATACTAGCCGGTCCTGTCTGTTCACCCCGTCACCAAGAGGTCTTTAGCGCGTGTTTGCTGTAGAAGTTCGCGATCACATCATGATCGCCCATAGTTTCAACGGGGCCTTGTTCGGCCCGGCTCAAGCCCTGCACGGGGCAACATTTGTGGTTGATGCCTGCTTTATCGCCAAGGAGCTCGACGAGAACGGCGTCGTCATCGACATTGGCCGGGCGCTGGATGTCCTTAAAGCGACTTTGGCTCCACTGAATTACAAAAACCTCGACGACCTTCCGCAGTTTGCCGGAAAGAATACCACCACCGAGTTCCTGACGAAGCACATTTACGACGCACTCGCCGAAGCGGCATTGTCCGACGGACTGGGACGTCCGGGATCGCAACTCCACGCGATCCGCGTGACGCTGTCGGAATCCCATGTTGCCCGAGCCTGGTACGAGGCGCCGCTGCACAGTGCCTGACTATATTTTCGCCTACCCCGGCGATTTCAGCCTGCCAACCGGCGGCTATGAATATGACCGGCGCATTCATGCGGAACTGGCGGAACTCGACTGGAACGGAACATTGCTGTCTCTGGGCGACGGGTTTCCCTTTCCAGCACGTGAAACGCTTGATCGCGCCTTTGAATGCCTGGCAGCTCAGCCACAGGGCATGCCAATACTGATCGACGGTCTCGCCTTTGGTGTTATGAGTGCGTGCTCCAAGGAGCTTTGCCGCAGCCACCGCATAGCAGCTCTTGTGCACCACCCGCTGGGATTGGAGACCGGCCTTTCGCCTGAAAAGGCGCAGAACATGCTTGAATGTGAGAAACGAATTCTCACTCGCACGAAAGAAATAATTGTCACAAGCCCGAGAACGGCAACATTTCTTCAGGAAGATTTCAGCATCCCCGGAGATAGAATTACCGTTGCGGTGCCAGGAAACGACCCCGCGTCGCCATCAAGGGGGCGCGATGATGGCAAGGTCGGTCTTATCGCAGTCGGCTCGATTGTTCCGCGGAAAGGGTATTCGGCGCTGATTGAAGCTCTCAATCAGCTGAATCACCTGGACTGGGTGCTGGACATCGTTGGCGACGATCGTCTCGACGTCAATTGCGCGACAGCGCTGAGAAAACAAATAAGCGACTTGAATCTCAGCGAACGGGTCACTCTTCACGGCGCTCTTCAGCGCAAACAGGTCGATGCGCTTTATGCCGGTGCAGACATGTTTGTGTTGGCCAGTCGCTATGAGGGATATGGGATGGCATTCACCGAAGCCGTCACCTACGGGTTGCCCATTATTGCGACCGGCCACGGGGCGGTACGAGATACGGTACCGGAAAAGGCTGGCATTGTCTTGCCGCCAGAAGACAACAGAGCGTTTCGCATCGCTCTTGAAAGCCTGATTGCCGACAAGAACAAACGAGACCTGTTGAGGGCCGGATCCCTACAGGCTGCAAAAAACCTCCCACGTTGGAGTGACACAGCAGCGACTGTCCGCCAGGTGCTGGAGAGCGTGTAATGGGCGAATTTACAGCAGATTGGCTTTCCGTTCGTGAACCGGAAGACAAAGCCGCACGAAACGCAGACGTATTACAGGCTGTTTGCGAAACCTTTGCGACCAATGATCGGATACGGATTTTGGATGTCGGTTCCGGCACCGGGTCGACACTGAGAAGTCTTGTCCATGAAATTAGCAACCCGCAGGATTGGATATTGGCCGATTACGATCAGGCGCTCTTGAAGGAAGCAGCGAGCCAATCTCAATCTCTCCTATCGCAGTCTCCGCACAGCGCCCGGTTTTTGACCTGTGATCTAAGCCGGTCCTTTGACATTCTGGATGAGCGTGCGGATCTGATTTCGACCTCAGCATTTCTCGACTTGGTTTCCGAAGAATGGCTCTCATCATTTGTGAGCGCGCTGGCGGATCGGAGGCTCCCCTTCTATGGAGCTCTTTCCTACAATGGCCATAGCGTGATTGAACCGGGCCATGCTGCAGATGGAGCAGTGTTGAGTGCATTCAATCATCATCAGGGCAGTGACAAGGGGTTCGGGCCTGCGCTGGGACCAAATGCCGCTGAGCGTGCAATGACACTGTTTGAGGCAGCAGGATACAAGGTGACGACCGGTCCTTCAAATTGGGACAGTCGCGCCGGGGAGCGAGAAACGTCGACAGATTTTCAAAAACTTCTCCTGTCGGGGTGGGCGCAGGCAGCCGACGATACCGGATTGGTTGAGAAAGTGGTGCTTTCACAATGGCTGACCCATCGCCTCGCCGCTATTGAAGCAAAAAAATGCCGCGTGATTGTCGGGCATCAGGATATTTTTGCCCAGATCGACTGACTAAAGGTTGCGACAATAGTCTGAAACTACACAGCTGTGAAAGGACCACAACCAGGAACATTTGATCTATGCTGCAACGCCGCAATTCTGCCATGAAAAAGCGTGCCAATAGCGCCGACATATCGAGGCAGTGGCTACATCCTTTTTGGAGAGGCTTTATCGGATTGACGTCCGGCGAACTGTGTCCCTTGATCTTCGAAAGATGTCCAAGGAATTGAATTTAATGTAAGATTGCCAATTGAGATCCTGAATTTAAGCGTCATAGCGCCCCAATTCATTGTTACATGCGATGTGTTATCACGGAGAAGTGAGAGAATTGACCGGGACTGTCAATTGGCTTGTGCCTCCGAAAATTCAATATAATCAGACAGTATTGTGCTCACATGAGACAAAACAAACGAGTAAATATGCAAAGCGAACATACAGAAGCGCGCCGCAATCCATTTGGAACAGCCTCTCTGACTCCTGTCCAACGCGCACTGACCGAGCTTGCCGGTCATCGACCTTTGTGTGTTCAAGCCGGGACAGAAAGCCGCTTCATGACGGTGGTTGAAAATCTGGACCAGACGACACTTGATCGATTTTCAAACATTCTGGGATCGGGTGGTACCTCCCTCGTCATTACCGGCCAAAGAGCGCAGGCACTCGGCCACACGGCTGATGTTCCTGCGACAATTCGGGTTAACTCCGGCGACACGGTGGAAACACTGAAAGCTATTGCCATGTGCGATCCGCGCACAATTTCCGCCAATGTAGCAGAACATGATGTTGCACCGGCCGGACCGGTGGCAAGAGCTGCGCTCGAGTTGGCTAAAACCGGCCGTCACCTGCCCGCTGTGTTGCTATCGGAACGGCGCACTCCGGACGAAAATGAACGACTGTGCCGCGACTTTGATATTCAGTCACTGAGCGCCGATACAATAATGGGGTTCAGGGAAACACTGGCACATACGCTGAGCGTCGCGAGTGACGCAAGAGTGCCGCTGGACAACGATATTGATACACGCTTCGTCGTCTTCCGGGATGCTATCGGCAATATTTCCACAGCAGTCGTGATCGGAGACCCCGCCACTGATCACCCACTTCCGATCCGCATACACTCTTCCTGTGTTACGGGCGACATTTTCGGCTCCCGTCGTTGTGACTGCGGGCCGCAGTTGCAAATGGCATTGAAACAAATCAACGAACTGGGTGGCGGATGCCTTCTGTATCTGGAACAGGAAGGGCGCGGGATCGGTTTGGCCAATAAAATGCGCGCTTATCGACTTCAGGACAATGGGCTGGATACCGTTGATGCCAACACAGCCCTCGGTTTTCATGATGATGAGCGCGATTATTTCGCTGCCACAGCGATGCTGAGATCCCTGGGCTGGAATGAAGTCGAGCTTCTGACAAACAATCCGCAAAAAGTTGCTGCGCTGACCAGTGCGGGTATGAACGTCGTTCGCCGTTTGCCGGTTCTGGCACCTGTCAATGCAGATAACCATCGTTATTTAAAAACCAAAGCACAACGAGCCGGCCATTGGCTTGATCACGTGGAAGAAAACGAGAGCGAAACGGTGTTTGCCGCAAAACCGGCCTAGCGTGCTTCTCCGATCAAACTAGCGCCGCATCCGTCGCCTGACACCGCAACATAATTGGGATCGCGGATTTGAATCCTCCGTGATCCTGTGAACGGTGGAAGGAAAAAATGTGTCAGACACATCCGTTGCCTATACTGGAACTGCCCGTTTCTTTCACTGGCTGACTGTTCTTTGCGTCCTGACAATGATTCCTGCCGGATTGTTGATGCTGCGAATTGGATCCGGTTCGCTGCAGAATTTCCTGTTTGATTTTCATCGTTCGATGGGTGTGGTGCTGTTTGTGATAACTGCATTCAGGCTGGCCTACAGGATAACCCACAAACCGGCTCCCCTTCCCGCGGATATCCCTGCCTTGCAGAAAGGCGCAGCACATCTGGTTCATGTCATTCTTTACGGGTTTTTGCTGATCAATCCCCTGATCGGTTGGATCGGCACATCGGCCTATGGTGCCGCAATCAAGGTATTCGGGTTATTTACGCTACCGCCAATCATCGCCAAGGACAAAGCGTTTGCCACGACAGTTCTTGAAGTTCACCAGGTGATGGGCTGGATATTTACAGCTGCTGTCGTTGTCCATATCGCCGCTGCGCTGTTCCATCATTTTATCAAGCACGACGGCATTTTGCTTCGTATGACGCGCGGTCAGACCTGATAACAGCGCTGACGGGAACAGGTATCAGGGCAGGCAATCTTTCTTGTCAATATTGCGAGCCCGACAGAGAGAATACTCCGTTTCAAGATCGCGTTGTTTTCTCGCTGCTTGAGCCTTGCGATTTGCTTCGAGCTCCTGCCTGTTACGTTGATCCAGCCGATTCTGGAGTTGCCTTATATCGCGCTGCTGCCGCGACAGAAGATCCGTATTTGTCGGAGGTCTATAAATGGTCGGTCCGGTTGCCATAACAGGGCTGAGATCGAAACCGACCATACCTGCACTCAGAATTGTCAGAAGGCACATCTTACGCTTTAGCCAATTCATTGTGATTTCCAATCCAACAGATAAATGACGAAGCACTCCACAGAGGAAAGCAGATGGTCCACTATTCAGACCGGGCCAAGTTCAGTGCGGATCGGGAAACAGACGCGCCCACACTCTGGAAACTACAGCTTCCGCTAGCGTCAAAAACAGAAAAATGACAACAACGCTCAATAATATACGATAGTCCCACAAAACTGTTCGCCGCACAAACTGAGGCGTCATTGTCCAGATCATCCAACTGCCCGCGCTCAGCAAAATGAAAATCAAACCACCAGCTGCGAGGTTTTGAATTTTCAGCATTTTACATTACCTTGGCCTGATCGAGATCGATCTTGAAAATCATGAGATTATCGCGCTTTTCTACAACGCCCTCAATCTCGATCAACAATGCTGTCAAATCGGTAACCGTCTCCGGAAGCGCGTTTCCATCCTGATCTGCCAGCAGGAAAAAGGTGCTACCTTGCACTTCAGCTGTTGATACGAAAACCGGTGGCGTGCCTCCTATCAGGCAAAAATTAGCGCAGGCTTTGTGAGCCAGACCGCTGCTGGGACGCATGGCTCCCTGATAACATTTCCCGTCACAGATCTCGCCAACGAGCCGCCAGCGCCCGAGATCTTCCGCAGGTGCTGGACGGAAATTCGTCAACTCACCTACTTTCTCGGCAGATAAGGCCTGAACACCACGACCGTTGACCTGCAACATGTCAATCGTGCCCCGCTTTAGCATGGCACCCATCGCAAGCACCGGCTTGCCGGACAATGGATCAGCAGAATTCTGCACGCCGCGTTTGCCTGGACCGGAAAGAAGAATTGCGCGGGCCTCAGGGTTCTCGTCATCAGGAGGCAACCGCAGCAAAGGATACGGTTTGGCTTCGATCACACCCATCAGCATTGCTCGTCCGGCGAACCGCCCATCCCCCGGATCATCGACGCTGGCACTGAGAGAAAACGCCATACCACCCATACCGCCGACCAAAACGGCAGAAACAAAGAATAGGAAGGGCCAAAGCGCTCGGGGTGGTTTCTTGGCCCAGCCGATAAAAAAGGGCTCTTTGTTAGGCATGGCCATCAGGCTCCTTCCTTGTCAGGCAACGGCGACACAACCGGTTCAACATAGGTACCCGCAGGCTGTGCCTTGGGATCCAGCATCAGTGTACTTCCCACCAGTTTCAGCCGATAAGTCGCGATCTTTTCGGTGAATGGCGCTGGTGCCCGACCATCTTCAAGGTTGTATTGAAAGCCATGCCAGGGACAGGTCACGCATCCGAAAACGATTTTCCCCTCACCCAGCGGTCCATTCTGATGCGCGCATACATTGGTAATAGCTGATAGCTTATCGCCATTTCTGAAGACAGCTACGCGCTCTCCTTCATTCAGAGCAACTATGATTGCGCGCTTATCAGGCACGTCCTCAGCATCGCCGGCTATCACCCAATCGCCATCGTCTGCCGTGGTAACTCCCGCCTTATCGCGGGTGCGTTCCTTGCGTGCTGAAAGACCGTGCAATACGCAAATTGGCGCCACGCCCGCCACCAACATTATCGCAAGCAACGGGTTGTTCTCTGCCTGTAATGCGCCAAGAACGAGATGCAGGACAATCGCGACGTAGGCGACATAAATGCCCATATGCAAGGTTTTCCAGACGGGTGGTGTCAGGAAAGAAAGCCAAAAGTCATGGCTTGTGGCAGCCAGCACGAGCAGGATGAAAAGAGCAAAAATTCCAAAGGCTTCGAACGGAAATCCAAGCAACTGACCATAACTGGTGTTTGAAGCAAGTAGACCGACATAAGGATTTATTGGCGAGAACGCGTAATACCAGCTGAGAACATAACTGGCATGAGTGAAAGCGATCGCACAGGTGAGCACGCCAAAATGCCGTCGGTTATAAAGAAGCGGTAGAAACCTCTTGTCCAGCCGGGCCAGCGGGCCGATACACAGTATGAAACTCAACATCAGAAAAGCGCATGTGCCAAATGCCCGCATTCGCAAAATGGCACCGTCCAGCGGGCGAGTGACGTCCTGAAATGCCGGCGCAATCATCAGAAACATCCAGATGTAAATTACGACGGACAGCAGCAATATGGCATCGTAACCCCATTTTGCATTGTTCCAGGTCACGGGAATGAATTTAACGCTCAATTGGACGTTCCCCGCTGGGTTTGAATCGATTTGGCTGTTTCATCCAGCGGGACGGCCGGTTGCTCCAAGGGGCCGTTCTGCCTGAGAACAAGTCCTCCCACGATCAGTATTGGCAGAAGAACCGCCAAGACTGTCCAGATACGAGCATGGTTTTTTCGAAATTGGTACTGCACGTTACTCCACCCCGGCCCGTTCAAGCATGATCCACCGATGGATGACCAGGGGCCAGATCAGGATAACTCCAGGTATAAGAAGCGGTCTGAAAGCATAGGTACCGCGCGCCGATGGCTCGACACGATCAATGCCGAACAATAAAAATGGAATGGCGATGATCATTCCGATGACCGCATAAATCTGCGTCAGCAAGATGAGTGTTTCAGCAGTTTCCATTTTCCATCCCAATCGGTGAGGACTACAGCACTTTCCGTTCAGTTGAAATCATCAGGCTGATCGGATGACGCGCCAGAATAAATGGGTTGAAACAGACACTTTCCAGCAGAGCCAGCCAACCATCCCGATTCTCAAGTTAATCGCTTTTTCATTAAAATTCAGCCGTCTCGTGCGGTTTTCCCGCAATGGTTATCGTGTACTGCAGATCAATCACAGTAATTTCACCAAACGGATCATTCGTGATGACTGGTCTTCTGACGCATTCGTTTAACCTGACCGCGCTTAACCTTCGAATCGACACGCTTCTTCTTCGCGTTTCGAGATGGGCGGGTCGGTCGCCGGACTTTTTGTACCACGGCCGCCTCCCGGATAAGCTCGACAAGACGTTGCAGCGCATCTTCGCGGTTGCGACTTTGCAGCCTGTGCCCATCTGCTGTCAGGACGATTATGCCGTCTTTCGTCATACGCTGTCCTGCAACAGCACGCAGACGCTGCTTCACATGGTCTGGCAGTGAGGGAGAACCCAGTCCGTCAAATCGCAGCTGCACCGCCGTAGCAACTTTATTGACATTCTGACCGCCCGGACCAGACGCTCGAATGAACGTCTCAACAATCTCTTCGTCTTGCAGATAAATTGTATCGGTGACTTGGATCATGGTCAGATATTAATGCAATTCCGGTAAAAATGGGAACCGATATTGTGGTAAACTCTCCAAGATCCATTGAAGTTCAAACTATTGACAGGTCTGTCGGGCCCGTCAGGCACTAACTGCCGAACCGCCGCCCTGCCGACGCAGCACAGACACCAATGAAAGCCCTGCGATCATCGACGCCACAAACAGAACCGGCTCCCAGTAACCGAATCCCAGTGCTGGAATGGCACCGCCCGGGCAAAAACCGGCCATCCCCCAGCCAATCCCAAAAATGGCCGACCCCGCGACAAGATTTCGATCGATATCGGATCGCTGCGGAACAAAAAACTGTGCACTGAAAAGAGGTTGAGTCTGTCTCCACACAAGGCGATATCCGATGAAAGTCACCACCACGGCTCCACCCATGACAAACGCCAGGCTGGGATCCCAATGGCCAGCAATGTCAAAAAAATTGACTACTTTTGCCGGATTTCCCATGCCCGAAAGAGTGATACCAACTCCAAATATCAAACCGGCAATCAGTGCTGAAACAACATTCATCCGCTAGAGTCCTATTAAATGACGCATGACATAGACCGTGATGCCAGTCGTTGCCATGAAGATCACAGTTGCGAATATCGATCGCATCGAAAGTCTGGAAATGCCGCAAACTCCATGCCCGCTCGTGCATCCTCCGCCAAACGAGACGCCCACGCCAACCAGCAGCCCTCCACCAATCAATAACCAGTTGTTGGAAGGAACAGAGAAGTCCGGCCGGAAACCGACAATGACACTTAGGAAAACGGGAGCTGCGATAGCACCGATCAAAAAACCAACTTTCCAGATGGATTGGCGGTCCCAAGATGTTGGAAGTACACCACTGACAATCCCAGAAAGACCGGCAATCCGCCCAATTGATGCCATCAGCCAGACGGCCGAAAGACCAATTAACGCACCACCCAGCGCAGACAAAGCCGGTGTAAATTCAGTTGCTTGAGTTTCCATATGGTACTCGTCATTCAGAATTCATTATATTAGAATTAGTTAATATAATGAATTCTCCATTTCAAGAATTTTTATCGGCCAGAACAATTTGCCGCATCAACCTAGGTGAAATCCAAATGTCGGATCGTTCGCATCAACAGCGCCAAAGTGATACCCTGTTCATTGTTGATGGCACGGAACTGCGGCACACTACCACTTTAACGTTGGGCAATTTGGATTTGGACGATGAAAAAAATTTTTCTCCTCACCTTGGCGACGATACTTTTTTCTATGGGTTCAGTTCAGGCCAGACAGGATGTTCGGCGGCTTTCCTGTGCCCAGGCACAAAATCTGGTGCAGCGAAATGGCGCAGTGGTGCTGACCACCGGGCAACATACCTTTCGGCGTTTCGTCAGAGATCGTTTCTATTGCGATCCTGATCAGATTGTTGTCCGCACCCGAGCACCGTCGCGCGACAATCCTCGCTGCGTTGTGGGCTACACGTGCTCAATGGATCCATGGGATGGAAGGCGACCGGGTAGTCTTGGAGGCTTTTCTCGTTTTTAGGGACGAGTTGCAGAACGTTGGCCTGTAAACACAGCGAAATCTGCCAATGCGGACAACTGGATAGTGCGCCGAAGAAAAATCGTTAACTTCTTCGGGCGCATCAGACGCTTTCATTTGAATAATACATGAATATATACATGTCTTCGGCGCCAGTGATGATAGCAAGATTCCCCTAAATTCCATCATTCTGATATATAGTCGACCGAAAGTCGCGATACACCGGCGACATCTGCGAGAATTGTTCGGAAGCGTAATTTGAGTTTAAACGGCAGCATTTGGTTGGAGAAGTGTGAGTAATGTCCAATCTACCGATTACATTATCGGTTGTTGCCGGCCTTCTGATCGTCATCGGCCTGATTCAACCCTTAGCTCGGACTCTGGGGTTATCTTCATCTGTCTTGCTGGCAGCTGTGGGGATATGCATCGGGATAGGATCAGGCTTTCTGCTCTACACGGACAAGACTGATGCCTTTAACGATATTGCCTGGATATTCGTACATCCGCCGGTGAACTCGGAGATCTTCCTCTATATATTCCTGCCAATCCTGCTGTTTCAGACGAGTCTGACACTCGATGTGAGACGGATGAGCGAGGATGCCGGTGCAATTCTGACGCTGGCTGTCATCGCGGTGCTGATTGCGACTGCGTTTATCGGTATAACGCTGGCTCAAGTGTCCAGCATGCCGCTCATGGTCTGCCTTCTGCTGGGAGCGATCGTTGCCACCACCGATCCCGTAGCCGTTGTCGCGATATTCCGGGATATCGGTGCGCCGGCCCGACTTGGAAGACTGGTCGAGGGAGAAAGTCTTCTCAACGATGCCGCCGCAATCGCCTTGTTTACGGTTGTGCTGACCATCATCACGGTGGATGCGAAACCAGGCATTGCGGAAAGCCTGCTTCATTTTTCGAGGATTTTCGTCGGTGGTGTTCTGGGTGGGTATATCGGGGTGCGGCTGCTCAATCTTCTTTTGCCGCTTGTGCGGGAATTACCGCTTGCTCAGATGACTCTCAGTCTGGCCTTGCCCTATCTGGTCTATGTCATCAATGAACAGATCTTTGATGTTTCCGGCGTCATCGGCGTGGTCACTGCCGCCCTTTACTTCAATCTGACCGGTCCCTCCAGAATATCCCCCGATGGATGGCGCTTTTTGAAGGATATCTGGGAACAGCTTGCCTTCTGGTCGAGCTCACTGATTTTCATATTGGCATCCATCCTTGTACCAAAACTGATTGTGGGCATCACGCTATGGCACGGTCTGATGCTTCTGGTGCTCATCGTCGCGGCTCTTGCCGCGCGCGCCGTTGTTCTATTTGGTTTGCTTCCAATCTTGAGCTTTGCTCGCATGGGCGAGCGCATCAGCAGTTCCTTCAAACTCGTTATGCTTTGGGGAGGAATGCGCGGTGCTGTGACGCTGGCCCTGGCATTGTCGGTAACTGAACACGACAGTCTTGATGATCAAACCAAACAATTCGTTGCGATCCTGGCCACCGGATTTGTCCTGTTCACGCTGCTTGTAAATGGCACGACGTTGAAGCCGTTGATCCGTCTGCTCAAACTCAACCAGCTGTCCCCTCTCGATCTGGCACTTCGAAAACAGGTGCTGGCGCTGGCCAATGACAAAGTGACCAATGCCGTGGAAGCAGCAGCAGAAACGTATCACATTGCCCCCTCAGTTGCGCGAGAAGTCGGACTGGATAATCGGGGCCGCTCCGAAAAGTTTGCCGATCAGCAAGATATCGGCACTGATATCGCCGACCGGGACCTGATCACGCTTGGCCTGGTTGCACTTGCCGACAAGGAGAGAGAATGCATCCTGGTTCACTTCCAGGAAAGGACAGTGTCAAGCCGTATCATCAATGCTCTGCTTGCCCAAGTGGGGCGCCTGTCGGACCACGCACGGACAGGCGGTCGCGTTGACTATCGTCGTGAAGCAAGACGTATGCTGGGATACAATATTGGTTTCCGATTTTCCAAGCTGCTTCAGCGCGCCTTTCATATCAACTTCCTGCTTGCCGGCAACATTGCGGACAGGTTCGAGCAGCTTCTGCTCTCTCGAAAGGTTCTGGACGAACTGATCGTGTTTACGGAACAGACAATCGCTACCCTGCATGGCCGCCGCGTTGCCGAAATTTTGCTTGAAATTCTGCAAATCCGTCTCCGGGATACCAGCAAGGCATTGGATGCCCTGCGCCTGCAATATCCAGACTATTCCGACAAATTCGAACGCCTCTTTATCAAAAAAACTGCTTTGCGCGTTGAAGAAATGGAGTATCAGGCCTTGTTTAGTCAGGGTCTCATCGGCCAGGAGCTTTACGGCACCTTGCGATCTGTTATCGATCAAACGCGGCGTGATGCGGATATTCGGCCTCGTCTTGATCTGGGTCTGAAGTCCCAGGAAATGATCAAGTCCTTTCCAATTTTCACTAAACTCAAAGATCGAGAAATCAAACTCATTTCTAAAGCTATGCGCCCACGATTTGCGGTACCCGACGAGGTTTTGATACGCAGAGGTAGCAAAGGAGACGCTATTTTCTTCATTTCCTCCGGCGCTGCCGAAGTCGTGATGGAGGAAAGGCGTATCCGTTTAGGCCGAGGCGACTTCTTTGGCGAGATGGCCCTGATTGCAAACAAACCGCGCACAGCCGATGTTGTTGCCATGGGGTTTTGTCACCTGCTTGCACTGCCTGTGTCTGATTTCAATGCTCTGCTGGTCAAACACCCCGATCTTAAAGCTCATATTGACGGTATCGTCGAAAATCGCATCAAGATGAATAAAGAGGCCCTTGTTGGCTAGGGCGAGTTCAGGAAATGTTTCCTCGCACTTGCCAGCGGGATACAGGCTCAAATGAAGATTTGGGATCGTTCTGATTGGTGTTAAGGTAATCGTCCCCAGCCCACTCCATGAAATCATTTTGTTTATCGGTGGAATGCCCCACTGAGTTGACGGTGAATTTGATTTTCTGCAAGGACAGGCTGATGCCGCCTGTTCAGTCTTGCTCTCATGCAGGCGTCTCCCGCGACATCCTCAAGACGAGCCAACTCAGCGTATGATCTCAGACCCGATTTTCTACCTGGCAGCGATACCGGCGGTCATCCTGGTTGGTCTGTCAAAAGGTGGCTTCAGCGGAATTGCCCTGATGGCCGTGCCGCTCATGTCACTGGTCATCTCGCCGGTCAAGGCTGCAGCGATCATGTTACCAATCCTGCTGGTTATGGATGGTGTTGCTTTATGGAGTTACAGGGGGGTCTATGACCGATCCAGTCTACTCTCTCTCCTGCCGGCAGCCATGGTCGGAATTTTTATTGGCTGGTTGACAGCAGCATGGGTTACAGCCGACTTCATCCGTCTGCTGCTTGGCTCTATTGCGATCTTGTTTGCGCTTGATCATTGGATAAAGCTGCGTCCGAAAAAGTCTGGACGACCCGGACTGGCCAAAGGGCTCTTGTCTGGAGCGACAGCAGGTTTTACGAGCTTCATTGCCCATGCCGGTAGCCCACCTTTTCAAATGTACATGCTTCCAATCAGGCTCGAGCCGCGCATCTTTGTCGGTACGGGAGTTATATTCTTTGCCATCGTCAACGCAGTAAAAGTCATACCCTATTTCGCACTGGGACAATTCAGCGATGAGAACATCGCCACTGCGTTGGTCCTGTTGCCACTGGCACCGCTCTCAACCCTGGCAGGTGTGTGGATCGTCAAACGAATTCCAATAGACGTATTTTACGGAATTACCTACACCACCGTGTTTCTGGTCGGACTTAAATTAATCTGGGACGGGCTGGCTTCGTACCTATAGAAAAACGACCCTGTCGGGCAATCCGAATTTGGCGGGATCTAGCAAATTACTGTCGACATGCTGGCGACTGCGATACTTCCATTGATATTTATGGTGGAGATTTGACTGGTTTTGGATGAGACGACATGAGGGCTGCTCAGATCAGCCAATAGGAGTGCGCAATAATCAACAAACAGTAGAAGTGGTACAATCGCTAACTGTCTCGGACATCAAAGCGCGCACTTAGCGGCACTTTAATGCGAAAATAATTGTAATTTTTGAGAAGAATAACATCATTATAGAAGGTGTTGTGTGTTTAGCATGCCTGGCGGCGACCTACTCTCCCGCGTCTTAAGACGAAGTACCATTGGCGCTGGGGAGTTTAACGGCCGAGTTCGGAATGGGATCGGGTGCAGGCTCCCCGCTAGAACCACCAGGCAGGCGAAGCAC
>JBDWFY010000001.1:0-1511295 GCA_039976075.1 Stappiaceae bacterium | reverse complement strand
CCGTACGACGGATGTGACGGGTGTTGTGAGCTTGCCGGAAGGCACGGAAATGGTCATGCCGGGCGACAATGTTGAAATGTCGGTTGAACTGATCGTTCCCATTGCGATGGAAGAAAAACTCCGCTTCGCTATCCGCGAAGGGGGCCGCACCGTCGGTGCAGGCGTCGTCGCTGAAATCTTCGAGTAAACCACGGACATAGGGGCGATTGGGGCACATCTGACCGCCCCTTGTCTTTTGGGAAAAAAATACAATGACCGGTCAAAATATTCGAATCCGACTAAAGGCATTTGACCACCGCATTCTTGATGCGTCGGCACGCGAAATCGTCTCAACGGCGAAGCGTACCGGTGCTCAAGTTCGCGGCCCGGTTCCTTTGCCGACCCGGATCGAGAAATACACCGTACTGCGCGGCCCTCACATCGATAAAAAGAGCCGTGACCAGTTCGAAATGCGGACGCACAAGCGTTTGTTGGACATAGTCGATCCGACACCACAGACCGTCGATGCTTTGATGAAGCTCGACCTGGCTGCTGGTGTCGACGTCGAAATCAAGCTTTAAGGCTCAGGAGGGATACGCCAATGCGCTCCGGAGTGATCGCACAAAAGGTGGGTATGACCCGCATCTATAACGATGCCGGTGAACATGTGCCTGTAACGGTTCTCAGGCTTGAGAATTGTCAGGTCGTTGCCCAGCGGACGTCTGAAAAGAACGGCTACACTGCTCTTCAGTTGGGAGTAGGCAAAGCCAAGGTAAAGAACACGACCAAGCCGATGCGCGGGCATTTTGCCATTGCAAAGGTTGAACCAAAGCGCAAAGTCGCTGAGTTCAGGGTTTCTGAAGACAACATGATTGACGTCGGCGCCGAGCTGACCGCGGATCATTTTGTTTCTGGCCAGTTTGTTGACGTTACCGGCACGTCAGTCGGTAAGGGTTTTGCCGGTGCAATGAAACGCCATAATTTTGGCGGCCTGCGGGCTTCTCATGGCGTCTCGATCTCGCATCGGTCACATGGATCGACGGGTCAGTGTCAGGATCCCGGTAAGGTCTTCAAAGGCAAAAAGATGGCCGGTCACATGGGCGATGAGCGCGTGACCACACAGAACCTGAAGATCGTACAGACAGATGTTGAACGCGGATTGATCCTCGTTCAAGGCGCTGTCCCCGGATCCAAAGGTGGCTGGATTTTGGTTCGCGATGCGATCAAAAAGGGTTTGCCTGACGGCGTGCCTACACCTGGTGCATTCCGGGTGAGTGATGCTGCGAAAGCTGCTGCTCCGGTTGAGGCGGTTGAAGAAACTGCTGCGGAAGCCGAGAAGGGAGCTGAGTGATGGAAATCGAAGTAAAGACCCTGGAAGGCGATAAAGCCGGGTCGATCAAGGTTTCTGATGAAATCTTCGGACTTGATCCACGCGCTGATCTGATTCACCGGGTTATTCGT
The DNA here is from genome assembly GCA_039976075.1 of Stappiaceae bacterium. Lineage (GTDB taxonomy): Bacteria > Pseudomonadota > Alphaproteobacteria > Rhizobiales > Stappiaceae > JBDWFY01. Next base: position 1,509,855 of record JBDWFY010000001.1, on the reverse strand, counting down.
TGGCAGCTTGCAAAGCGGCAGTCTGGTACGCACAAAACCAAGGGTCGTTCGGAAATTACCGCAACGCGTAAGAAGTTCGTTCGTCAGAAAGGCTCCGGCGGAGCTCGGCATGGCGACCGTAAGGTTCCACAGTTCCGTGGTGGTGGCCGTGCATTTGGCCCAGTCGTTCGCTCCCATGCGCATGATTTGCCGAAAAAGGTTCGGGTAGCCGGCCTCAAGCATGCGCTTTCAGCGAAAGCCAAGGGTGCCAATCTCATTGTAATTGATGAGGCGGCGGTCGAAGGCAAGACGAAGGCGCTGCTTGGTCAACTCTCTGGACTTGGGCTGAAAAACGCACTGTTTATTGACGGGGCGGAAGTCAACGAAAAGTTCGGGCAAGCGGCTCGCAATATTCCAAACGTCGACATCCTGCCGGTGCAGGGCATCAACGTGTACGATATTTTGCGCCGTGAAACGCTCGTTCTGACGAAAGCCGCCGTAACGGCGCTTGAGGAGCGGTTCAAATGAGCAATGTCAAACATTACGACACGATCCTCAGCCCGGTGATCACTGAGAAGTCGACAATGGCTTCGGAAGAAAACAAAGTCGTTTTCAAAGTGTCCGGTGCAGCAACGAAACCGCAGATCAAGGCCGCTGTTGAGGCTCTGTTCGGTGTAAAAGTCACGGCAGTAAATACACTTGTCCGCAAGGGTAAAGTGAAGCGCTTCCGCGGCATCATGGGTAAGCAGTCCGACTACAAAAAAGCAGTAGTGACGCTTGCTGAAGGCCAATCCATCGATGTGACCACTGGTCTCTGAGACGGGGAAGGGAAAAATGGCTCTTAAAACCTTCAATCCGACCTCCCCAGGACGCCGTCAGCTGGTACTGGTGGACAAGTCTGATTTGTGGAAAGGCAAGCCGGTCAAGAAACTGACCGAAGGCCTGAGCAAATCCGGTGGTCGTAACAACAAAGGTCGCAAGACCGCCAACAATATTGGCGGCGGTCACAAGCGGACTTATCGCGTCATCGACTTTAAACGTCGCAAGTTCGATGTTGAAGCGAAAGTGGAACGGATTGAATATGATCCCAACCGCTCAGCTTTCATCGCCCTGATTACCTACAAAGATGGTGAGCAGGCCTACATTCTTGCTCCTCAGCGCCTGGCTGCGGGCGACACGGTTGTTGCCGGCAAACGCGTTGACGTTAAGCCTGGTAATGCCATGCTGTTGGCGTCGGTTCCTGTGGGCACGATTGTTCACAATGTCGAGTTGAAACCTGGCAAGGGCGGACAGATTGCCCGTGCTGCCGGTAGTTATATCCAGGTGGTTGGCCGTGACCAGGGTTATACAACCGTTCGTCTGAACTCAGGTGAACAGCGTCGTATTCTTGGCACGTGCATGGCAACCGTCGGTGCTGTTTCCAATCCGGATAACAGCAACCAGAATTTGGGCAAGGCAGGGCGTAGCCGCTGGATGGGTATCCGTCCTCATACGCGCGGTGTTGCCATGAACCCGGTCGATCACCCCCACGGTGGTGGTGAGGGACGTACGTCTGGTGGTCGCCATCCGGTGACACCGTGGGGCAAACCCACAAAAGGCAAGCGTACGCGCTCGAACAAATCGTCCGACAAGTACATTGTTCGTAGCCGCCATGCGCGGAAGAAATAAGAGGGACTGATCGTGTCACGTTCCATTTGGAAAGGTCCGTTTGTGGATGGCTACCTGCTGAAGAAGGCCGACGCTGTTCGCGCCTCCGGACGTAAGGAAATCATCAAGACCTGGAGCCGTCGTTCGACCATATTGCCGCATTTTGTCGGCCTGACATTCGGTGTCTATAACGGCCAGAAGCACATTCCGGTTCTGGTTACCGAAGATATGATCGGACAGAAGCTGGGCGAGTTCTCGCCTTCCCGTAACTACTACGGTCACGGGGCCGATAAGAAAGCGAAGAGGAAGTAACAATGGGCAAGGCAAAACGCGAGCGCGTTCTTGCAGATACAGAGGCTAAGGCCATCGCCCGTATGTTGCGGGTTTCGCCGCAGAAGCTGAATCTCGTTGCTGCCGGTATTCGCGGCCAGAAAGTCAGCAAGGCGTTGAACGACTTGGCATTTTCGCGGAAACGTATCGCGAAAGAAGTTCGCAAGACTCTTGAATCTGCAGTAGCCAACGCTGAAAACAACCATGATTTGGATGTTGATGCACTGGTTGTTTCAGAGGCTTTTGTCGGCAAGGCGCTGGTTATGAAACGTTGGCAGGCTCGGGCCCGCGGACGTGTGGGTCGCATCCAGAAGCCATTTTCGAACCTCACTATCGTGGTTCGCGAAATTGAGGAGGCCGCCTGATGGGCCATAAGGTAAACCCCATTGGATTGCGTCTTGGCGTAAACCGGACATGGGATTCGCGCTGGTACGCCGACAAGGGCGAATATGGCGATCTGTTGCAGGAAGATTTTCGCATTCGCGACTATCTTATCAATGCGCTCAAGCAGGCTGCTGTATCCAAAGTCGTGATCGAACGTCCGCACAAAAAATGCCGTGTCACTGTTCACTCCGGGCGTCCTGGCGTGATCATCGGTAAAAAGGGTGCGGACATCGAGAAGCTGCGTAAGGCACTTGGCAAGATTACGTCTTCGGATGTGCATATCAACATTGTTGAGGTGCGGAAGCCGGAAGTTGACGCCACGTTGGTTGCGGCTTCGATCGCTCAGCAGCTGGAACGCCGTGTTGCATTCCGCCGTGCGATGAAGCGGGCTGTTCAGTCAGCCATGCGTTTGGGTGCAAAAGGTATCCGGATCAATTGCGGTGGTCGTCTTGGCGGTGCTGAAATTGCTCGGACCGAATGGTATCGCGAAGGCCGTGTGCCTCTGCATACGCTGCGCGCCGATATCGATTACGGCGTTGCCCGTGCTCAGACAGCTTATGGCATCTGCGGTGTCAAAGTCTGGATCTACAAGGGCGACATCATGGAGCACGATCCGATGGCATCGGAACGCCGTGCGACCGAAGGATCTGACTCAGGCAACAGCGGTAACCGCCGCAATCGATCCGCTTAACCAGCGGGCGACTTGCTAGAGATAGGAAAGACGAGAGAGTAAGATGCTGCAACCAAAGCGTCCCAAATTCCGTAAGCAGCACAAAGGCCGGATTCACGGCGCTGCTAAAGGCGGTACCAATCTCAACTTTGGTTCTTTTGGCCTGAAGGCCATGGAACCGGAGCGTGTGACTGCACGCCAGATTGAAGCAGCACGCCGCGCATTGACCCGACACATGAAACGTGCCGGTCGTGTGTGGATCCGGATTTTTCCGGATGTGCCTGTTTCCAAGAAACCGACCGAAGTTCGGATGGGTAAAGGTAAGGGTTCCCCGGAATTCTGGGCTTGCCGCGTGAAACCCGGTCGGATCATGTTCGAGATCGACGGTGTCTCAGAGCCAATAGCGCGTGAAGCCATGCGTCTGGCGGCGGCCAAACTGCCGATCAAGTGCCGGTTTGTTCAGCGTATCACTGAATAACGGCGATACGAGAAGGTAGTAAAGCCATGAAGGCGTCCGACGTTAATGTAATGACCCCCGATCAGCTCAAAGATGAGTTGATTACACTGAAGAAAGAGCAGTTCAATCTGCGCTTTCAGAAGGCGACGGGGCAACTCGAAAACACATCCCGCGTTCGGCAGATCCGCCGTAGCGTGGCCCGTATTCAGACAGTTTTGCGTCAAAAACGCAATTCTGAAACAGCTTAGGAGGCTACGATGCCAAAACGCATCCTTCAGGGCATCGTCGTCAGCGACAAGAACGACAAGACGGTTGTTGTAAAAGTGGAACGCCGCTTTACGCACCCGCTGCTGAAGAAGACTGTGCGCCGGTCGAAAAAGTACCACGCACATGATGAGAGTAATGCCCGTAAGGTCGGCGACGCCGTCCAGATACAGGAATGTGCTCCCATTTCGAAAAACAAGTGTTGGGAAGTGCTCGAAAGTACCGCTTCCTAGGTGATAACAATCGCATCCGGCGTCCCTGCTTAGTAGGGAGCCGAGAAAAAGAACAAGGCTTCCAGTCATGATTCAGATGCAAACAAACTTGGACGTGGCAGACAATTCCGGCGCCCGTCGCGTTATGTGCATCAAAGTGCTTGGCGGCTCGAAGCGGAAATATGCCAGCGTGGGCGACATTATCGTCGTCTCCGTGAAAGAGGCTAATCCGCGCGGGCGTGTCAAAAAAGGTGACGTGATGAGGGCGGTTGTCGTGCGTACAGCAAAAGACATTCGCCGTTCGGATGGATCTGTGATCCGCTTTGATCGCAATGCTGCGGTTTTGGTCAACAACAACAAAGAACCTGTCGGGACTCGTATCTTTGGCCCGGTTCCACGTGAGTTGAGGTCCAAAAACCACATGAAGATTATTTCGCTCGCACCGGAGGTGCTCTGAAATGGCCGCAAAGATTAAAAAGGGTGACAAAGTCGTTGTCCTGTCCGGTCGCGACAAGGGCAAGTCCGGCGAAGTTATCAAGATGATACCGGATTCCGGTCGCGCGCTTGTTCGCGGCATCAATCTGGTGCGTCGCCACCAGAAACAAACGCAGGCAGCCGAAGGGGGTATCATTACCAAAGAAGCCCCGATTCAGGTTTCCAATATCGCTGTTGCCGATCCAAAAGACGGTAAGCCGACACGCGTTGGTTTCAGATTTCAAGATGACGGCCGTAAGGTCCGTTTTGCCAAGCGTTCGGGAGATCTGATCGATGGCTGAGGCAACATACGAACCGCGTCTGAAGAAGACTTACGTCGAAGTCATTCGGCCGCAACTGTTCGAGAAATTCGAATATAAGAACCCGATGCAGGTTCCTGCTCTGGACAAGATTGTCCTGAACATGGGGATTGGCGAGGCAGTTGGCGACAGCAAGAAAGCCAAGATTGCTGCAGCTGACCTGGAAAAAATCGCAGGCCAGAAGCCGCAGATTACTTATGCGCGCAAATCAATCGCGACCTTTAAAGTCCGTGATGGGATGCCGCTGGGCGCGAAGGTGACCCTTCGTAAAAACCAGATGTTTGAATTTCTTGACCGCCTGGTCACGATCGCACTGCCTCGTGTCCGCGATTTCCGCGGCCTCAATCCCAAGAGTTTTGACGGGCGTGGCAATTATGCGATGGGCATCAAGGAACACATCATCTTCCCTGAGATCAATTACGATCAAGTTGATCAGATCTGGGGAATGGACGTGATCGTCTGCACCACGGCCAAAACGGATGACGAAGCGCGTGAATTGCTCCGTGCTTTCAACTTTCCGTTTCCCCAGGCTGCAGATACGGACGTTTAAGGAAAAAAAAGATGGCGAAGAAAAGCGCGGTTGAGAAAAACAAGCGTCGTATGAAGCTTGTTGATCAATATGCTGCAAAACGAGCTGAACTGAAGGCGATGGCCAAGGATGAGGCGCTCTCATTGGAAGAACGCTTTAATGCACGGCTGAAGTTGGCAGCACTGCCAAGAAATTCAGCGCCGACACGGGTACGTAACCGGTGTGAAGTGTCTGGTCGTCCGCGGGCCTATTACCGCAAGTTGAAGGTTTCACGTATCGCTCTGCGTGAGTTGGGTTCCCAGGGTCGTATCCCGGGCCTGGTCAAGTCGAGCTGGTAAGGAGAATCGAGCATGGCTATTTCAGATCCGCTCGGTGATATGCTGACCCGTATTCGTAATGCGCAGCTGCGTCGCAAAAATAATTGCCGTACGCCTGCATCACGACTGCGCGCCAGTGTTCTGGATGTTCTGGCAGCGGAAGGTTTTATCCGCGGGTATTCGTCGGTCGATTATTCTGATGGAAAATCGGAATTTGAGATCGAGCTGAAGTATTTCGATGGCGAGCCGGTCATCAAGGAGATTCAACGTGTCTCCAAACCTGGCCGCCGCGTCTATACGTCAGTGAAAAACATTCCTCGTGTTGCAAATGGACTGGGTGTATCGATTGTCTCGACACCATCCGGCGTCATGGCAGATCATGATGCGCGCGAGAATAACGTAGGTGGAGAGGTTCTGTGCCGCGTCTTCTAATGCGGTCAGTCTTTTCTTTGAATTTGAACCGGACAGGGTGGACTCATGTCTCGGATTGGTAAAAGGCCGGTAGCCGTCCCTTCGGGCGTAACGGCGACGATAGATGGCCAGAACGTAACGGTCAAAGGACCCAAGGGAGAACTCTCCTTTGCGTTGAATGACCGGGTTTTGGCTGAAATGACCGATGATGGCATCAAGGTCGATCCGCGTGACGATAGTAACGAAGCGCGGGCGATGTGGGGCATGTCACGTACGATGATTGACAATATTCTGCATGGTGTCAGCCAGGGTTTTGAGAAAAAGCTGGCGATTACCGGTGTGGGGTATCGTGCTCAGCTGCAGGGCAAGAACCTGCAGCTTGCGCTGGGTTTGTCCCACGATGTCGTTTATGCAGTCCCTGAAGGTATTCAGATACAGTGTCCGAAGCCAACTGAGATTGTTGTCAGCGGTATCGATAAACAACGTGTTGGGCAGGTTTCTGCCGAAATCCGGAAGTTCCGGCCACCTGAGCCTTATAAGGGCAAAGGGATCCGGTACGAGGGCGAGAATATCGTCCGCAAGGAAGGCAAGAAGAAGTAGGCGAGAATCATGGCCAAGGGAAAAACACTTTACGAGCGTCGTCGCGACCGTGTACGTCGTTCACTCAAAGCGGTATCCAATGGGCGTCCGCGCCTTAGCGTATTCCGCTCTTCGAAACATATTTATGCCCAGGTGATTAATGATGACAACGGCGCGACAGTCGCTGCAGCATCTTCTCTGGAAAAAGATATGCGGTCGAGTTTGAAAACCGGCGCTGATGCAGAAGCTGCGACAGCGGTTGGCAAATTACTTGCCGAACGCGCGAAGAAAGCTGGCATTGAGCAGGTGATCTTTGACCGCGGTGGATATTTGTTCCACGGGCGCGTAAAGGCTTTGGCCGATGCGGCGCGTGAGGGCGGATTGGAATTCTGACCGGCGTAGGTAACACGCTCTTAAGAACGAAAGACAGTTAAAATGGCGAGACATGACTCACGGGACAGGGACGATCGCGACAGCGAATTCGTTGATAAACTCGTGCATATCAACCGCGTCGCGAAAGTTGTAAAAGGCGGCCGTCGTTTCGGTTTTGCCGCACTCGTTGTCGTGGGTGATCAAAAAGGCCGTGTTGGCTTTGGACACGGTAAGGCGCGTGAAGTGCCTGAAGCAATCCGTAAGGCCACCGAGTCGGCCAAGCGGGCGATGATCCGTGTGCCGCTGCGCGAAGGTCGGACATTGCACCACGATGTCGAAGGCCATCACGGTGCGGGTAAAGTTCTGCTTCGGGCAGCTCCGGCTGGTACTGGTATTATTGCCGGCGGTCCGATGCGTGCGGTATTTGAGACCCTGGGTGTTCAGGATGTTGTGGCCAAATCGCTTGGCACATCCAATCCGTACAATATGATCCGGGCAACGTTTGATGCACTGAAGGGTGAAGACAGCCCGCGTTCAGTTGCAGCTCGTCGCGGATTGAAGGTTTCTGCCATTCAGGCACGACGCCGGGGACAGGATGAAAGTGCAGCAGCAAGCGAGGCTTGAACCTGCCGCTGCACGACACCAACTTAAACGAAGGTTAGTTCGATGGCGAAGTCCGACATGACCATTACGGTCGAACAGATTGGCAGCCCTTTGCGCCGCCCGGCTGATCAGGAAGCAACGCTGATCGGTCTTGGTCTGAATAAAATGAAACGCCGCCGTACGCTGAAGGATACACCTTCAGTGCGCGGAATGATCAGGAAGGTCCAGCATCTCGTTCGCGTCGTCGACGACGCTTGAACCGGGATACGGGAGAAGTAATATGAAGCTCAATGAACTTCAGGACAATGACGGTGCTGCTGTAACGCGTACGCGCGTCGGGCGTGGTATCGGGTCCGGCAAGGGTAAAACCGGCGGTCGCGGTGTAAAGGGACAGAAGTCTCGTTCAGGTGTCGCGATCAAAGGTTTTGAGGGCGGCCAGATGCCTTTGCATCGGCGCCTGCCAAAGCGTGGTTTCAAGAACATTTTCTCCAAGGACTTCAATATTGTGTCCCTGGGCCGTGTTCAGACTGCGATCGATGCCGGAAAACTTGACGCCAAGGCTGCAGTGACTGTGGAAACACTGATCGCGGCCGGGGTTGTCAAGCGTGCCCGTGACGGTGTCCGGCTGCTTTCTGACGGAGAGTTGAAGAGTGCGGTCACATTTGAGATTGCCGGCGCTTCCAAAGCCGCCATTGCTGCGGTAGAAAAAGCAGGCGGAAAAGTAACGGTGAAAGCTGCTCCGGCTCAAGAAGCCTGAGCGGATCCATTATTAGTGTAGCATTCCTAATGCGGAGTTCGGAATGGCATCGGCTGCTGAACAACTAGCCTCAAATCTGAATTTCTCTGCCTTTGCCAAGGCCGAAGAACTGAAGAAGCGTATTTGGTTCACACTGGGTGCGCTGCTTGTTTATCGGTTCGGGACTTATATTCCGCTGCCGGGGATCGACCCCGTTGCGCTACAGCAAGCGTTTGATCAGGCGCAGACTGGTATTATCGGTCTGTTCAATATGTTCTCCGGCGGTGCCGTGGGGCGAATGGCGATCTTCGCCCTGGGCATTATGCCCTATATCTCTGCTTCCATTATCATTCAGTTGATGACGACAGTCGTTCCCACACTGGAACAGCTGAAGAAAGAAGGGGAGCAGGGGCGAAAAGTAATCAACCAGTATACCCGATACGGTACGGTTATTTTGGCAACATTCCAGGCATACGGGATCTCCGTCGGACTGGAATCGAGCGGAAGTATCGTTACTGACCCGGGCTGGTTCTTCCGGCTGACAGCGGTCATTACGCTGGTTGGCGGTACAATGTTCCTGATGTGGTTGGGCGAGCAGATCACCTCAAGAGGGATCGGTAATGGTATTTCGCTGATCATTTTTGCCGGTATTGTCGCCGAATTGCCATCTGCAATCGCAGGCACGTTGGAATTGGGCCGTCAGGGCGCACTGTCTACGGCATTGATCCTCGGAATTATCGTTCTGTCGATTGTGGTTATTGGCTTTATCGTCTTTGTCGAAAGAGCTCAGCGCCGATTGTTGATCCAGTATCCAAAACGGCAGATGGGCAACCGCATGTTCGAAGGCAATACGTCGTTCCTGCCTTTGAAATTGAATACGGCTGGTGTGATTCCGCCGATCTTTGCGTCTTCTTTGTTGCTCGTTCCGGCAACTGTTGCAGGCTTTTCAGGTGGTGCGGGCGCGACCTCTCCGGGCTGGGTTACGACTATGACGGCGCTGCTTGGTCACGGCCAGCCGCTTTATATGATCGCCTATAGCGCGATGATTGTGTTCTTTGCCTTTTTCTATACGGCCATCGTTTTCAATCCGACTGAGACAGCTGACAATCTGAAGAAGCATGGTGGCTTCATTCCCGGTATTCGGCCTGGTGAGCGAACCGCCAGTTACATCGATTTTGTGCTGACGCGCGTTACGGTTGTCGGTGCGATCTATCTGGTGATTGTCTGCTTATTGCCGGAATTTCTTATTTCGGCCACCGGTGTACCGTTTTATTTCGGAGGAACGTCCCTTCTCATTATCGTGAGCGTTACAATGGATACTGTTTCCCAGGTGCAAGGTCATCTGCTGGCGCATCAATATGAAGGGCTGGTTAAGAAGTCTAAGCTCAGGGGGAAACGTAGATGAGGCTCATTTTGTTGGGCCCGCCGGGAGCGGGGAAGGGGACGCAGGCTGCACGTATTGTCGACAACCACAAAATCGTACAATTGTCGACGGGTGATATGTTGCGCGCTGCCGTGAAGGCCGGCACTGACGTTGGGCTGAAGGCAAAAGATGTCATGGATCGGGGAGAGCTTGTCTCTGACGATATCATTGTCTCGATAATTTCTGATCGGATCGATCAGGCGGATTGCTCTAACGGATTTATTCTCGATGGTTTTCCGCGTACGATTGCTCAGGCAGAAGCTCTTGAGAAATTGCTGCAGGAGAAGGACCTCAAGCTTGATGCGGTAATCGAGCTTGAAGTGGACGATAGTATTCTTGTTGAGCGTATTGAAAGCCGCATTCGGGAAACCGGCGGGGCGCGCTCGGATGATAATGTTGAGACATTGAAGAAGCGTCTCGCCGTTTATCATGAGCAGACGGCACCACTTGTGGTGTTCTACAAAGGTCGAAACATTCTTCAAGCGGTGAACGGCATGGCACCGATTGAAGCCGTTTCTCAGCAGATTGACAGTATTCTGGCTGAAACAGTTGCAGTCTGATTTGACTGTGACGGTTGACGTCGCGGTGTGAAATCGATATCAACCGGCACTATCGTGAATCAAGCTCGATTGGTGCCGGTATTTTTGAATGCCCGGAGCCGATCTTTTCGTCTTGGGGCACTCTCTTACAAAACCAAACTATTTAGACAGCGTGCTTGATTGCTGTCTTTCAAAGGAGAAACGACGTGGCTCGTATTGCAGGCGTCAACATTCCGACGAACAAGCGCGTACTCATCGCGCTGCAGTACATTCACGGCATTGGTCCCACCAAGGCGCAAGAAATAATCACGAAAGTGAATGTTGCGCCGGAACGTCGGGTCAATGAACTTTCTGATGCGGAAGTGCTTCAGATCCGTGAGACAATCGACCGTGATTACATCGTTGAAGGTGATCTGCGCCGCGAAGTGGCAATGAACATCAAACGTCTGATGGATCTTGGTTGCTATCGCGGCCTGCGGCATCGCCGTAGTCTGCCAGTTCGCGGACAGCGGACGCATACGAATGCCAGGACCCGCAAGGGACCGGCGAAAGCGATTGCAGGCAAGAAGAAGTAATTTCTCGTCCTGTGTCGGCACGGTGGAGCCACTGGTGTTACGGTGGCGTTGAGATCGCATGAAAGGTAAGTAATGGCTAAGGAAGCTGGACGCGTTAAGAAGCGCGAGCGGAAGAATATTACATCGGGCGTTGCCCATGTAGCATCTACATTCAACAACACAATGATCACGATAACCGATGCGCAGGGAAATACTATTTCCTGGTCATCATCGGGAGCCCAAGGGTTCAAGGGATCTCGTAAATCGACACCTTATGCCGCTCAGGTCGCGGCCGAAGATGCTGCCCGCAAGGCGCAGGAACACGGTATGCGGACCTTGGAAGTGGAAGTTCGTGGTCCTGGTTCGGGGCGTGAGTCGGCACTGCGTGCATTGCAGGCCGCAGGATTTACGATCACCTCGATTCGTGACGTGACCCCGATACCGCACAATGGATGCCGTCCACGGAAGCGTAGGCGCGTCTAAGTCTGACGTCCCTTGGGACGTCGTTAGCTATCACCTTCAGGCAAAGGATAGTTCTCCGGCAATTGCCATGAGAGAACGAGAAAGCCATAAAAGGGATTGATTGTGAGCATTCAGAAAAACTGGCAAGAGCTGATTAAGCCGAACAAGCTGGAAATCAAGCCGGGCGATGATCCGTTGCGTGTTGCAACGGTTGTTGCAGAACCACTTGAGCGCGGCTTTGGACTGACACTTGGAAACGCATTGCGCCGTATCCTGCTGTCTTCATTGCAGGGAGCAGCCGTAACTGCCGTTCAGATCGATGGCGTGTTGCATGAATTTTCGTCTATCGCCGGTGTGCGGGAAGACGTGACCGATATTGTTCTCAATATCAAAGAGGTCGCGTTGCGGATGGAAAGTGAAGGCCCAAAACGCATGGTTGCCCGTAAGCAGGGCCCAGGTATTGTGACAGCGGGCGATATTCAGACGGTAGGCGATATCGAGGTTCTCAATCCCGATCTTGCTATCTGCACCCTCGATGAGGGCGCTGAAATTCGTATGGAGTTCACCGTAGATGTAGGCAAAGGCTATCAGCCGGCGGAGCGTAACCGTCCGGAAGATGCGCCAATTGGTCTGATCGCCGTGGATTCACTTTATTCGCCGGTCAAAAAGGTTTCTTACAAGGTGGAAAACACCCGTGAGGGACAGGTTCTTGACTACGATAAATTGACGATGCGCGTTGAAACAGACGGTTCTGTATCTCCGGATGATGCCGTTGCTTACGCCGCGCGTATTCTGCAGGATCAGTTGTCGATCTTCGTCAACTTTGAAGAGCCAAACAAAGAAGTTCAGGAAGAAGCTGTTCCGGAGTTGGCGTTCAACCCGGCTCTGCTGAAGAAAGTCGACGAACTGGAGCTTTCTGTTCGGTCGGCAAACTGCCTGAAAAACGACAACATCGTTTATATTGGCGATTTGATCCAGAAGACCGAAGCGGAAATGCTTCGTACACCGAATTTTGGACGCAAGTCGCTGAACGAAATCAAGGAAGTCCTGGCTCAGATGGGACTGCATCTTGGCATGGAAGTGGCCAACTGGCCGCCTGAAAACATTGAAGATCTGGCTAAACGCTACGAAGAGCATCACTATTGATCTCGACGTGATTTGTCAGTTGGTGACCCCTGGCGGCTTTGACCGCCGAAAGTAAAACTGGAAGGAGAGGGCCATGCGCCACGGAGTTTCCGGCCGCAAGCTCAACCGGACATCGAGCCATCGCAAGGCAATGTTTGCAAATATGGCGGCATCGCTCATCAAACATGAGCAAATCGTCACAACGTTGCCCAAAGCGAAGGAACTGCGTCCAATTGTCGATAAACTTGTGACTTTGGCCAAGCGGGGCGATCTGCATGCCCGTCGCCAGGCAATTTCCAAAATTCGCGATGTCGAAATGGTGAAGAAGCTGTTTGACACGCTGGCCGACCGATACAAGGAACGGGCAGGCGGATATACGCGAGTTTTGAAAGCAGGCTTCCGTCATGGCGACAATGCCGCGATGGCCGTTATTGAGTTCGTAGATCGGGATGCAGATGCCAAGGGCGCTGAAGATCGCGCACGGGCTGAGGCTGAAGATGTAAGCGAAGAAGTCGCAGCTTAAGGGCACAGCGATCAACGTGCGAATTGATTGAAGGCGGCCATTGGCCGCCTTTTTCATATTCTGGCAGCAGGATATCACAAGAGAAGACCGAGGCGTCCCCTTTTCGTCAAAAGATAAGCCCAACATATTGACTAAGGTGTTTCCCGCAAAGGTGGAGTACCTAGACGTTAAGGATGGTCGATAACCGCAGGATTGGAACAGTTTGGGCGCTCCAAAGATGGCCAGACTTGCGCTGGTACCGCGGATGGTAAACGATTGTAAAAAAATAGTTATGCAATTTATAATGTATTAAATATACCTGTGCACACTCCCGCAGAACGATTTGGAATCTCTTGGGGGAAGTTCAGTGGGCACGGGCACGATTGGCAACATTACCGGATACTTGGGTAAATTTCGGCAGCTTTCGGTGGTTTTGCCGACACTTGTTATCGGACTTGCTTTTGCTGCTTGCGCAGCGGTTGGCTATATGGGGTACGTCAACGGTCGAGATGGTCTGGTTAAGGCCGCCGCGAGTGAATTGCAGATTCTCGCCGATGGTCGGAAGTCGTTGGTTGAGGCGCGATTGCAGAGCCTCCAGTCTGAACTCGCAAAGCTGAGTGCCAGCGCCAATGTAACAATTGCCTTAAGCGAAATGAATGACGCGCTTGGCAATCTCGAGATAGAGCGCCCCGATATCGTCCAGTATTATCAGCCGGAAGGTGCGGGGGTTTCCGATCGCGTTGCGCTTGACGGTGCAGGTAACAAGACCATGTATTCCTGGCGGCATTCCAATGTGCATGCGGCCCTCAAGACATCCTGGGAGAAGGGCGGATTCGGCGAAATCTATATCCTCAATCCAGATGGTCTGGTTGTGTACTCCGTCACGAAGTCGAACGACTTCCTGCTGAACGTCAAAGACGCAGAATTGGCATCGACCGGTCTCAACAAAGCCTTCGCAGCAGCGGACCAGGCCCCGGATCTTGCCCAGTCTTTGCAAGGTTTCGAAGAATATGCACTCAATGGTGACACACCGGGAATGTTCCTGTCCCAGCCGGTATATCTTGAAAAATTCGGTGAGGTGAAGTTCAAAGGCGTTGTTGTTGTGCGGGTAGACAGCGATCTGCTTGAAGGTCTCCTCAGCGATCGCACGGCACTCGGTGAAACCGGCCAGGCGTTTTTGCTCAACGAAGCCGGTACAGTACTGACAGACCAGCCGCTCAGCACAGAACCCACTGCCTTGAAGACTTCCATAGCCAACGACCTGCTCTCGCAGGCAGTCGCCGGAGGAAAAGTGTTTGGGGAAACCACCGGTCTGAACGGAGCGGCAAATTACTCTGTTTATGCACCATTTGATTTCATGGGGGGCAAGTGGATTATTGCGGCGGAACGAAGTGTAGAGGAAACCCTCTCGTCTGTAACCGAAATGCGCGAAGCGATGATCCTTGCCATGCTTGTCACGTTGGCGATCGTCTCGGTAATCGGTGTCTTCTTTGCAAGAAGTGTGACGGTACCACTTAATCGACTGGTTGGAGCCCTGCGTGCCATCGCGGAAGGCGATCTGGGGGCGGAAATTCGCGAAGCGAGAAGGAGCGACGAAATTGGTGATATCGGCAGGGCAGTTGTTGAAATCAGGCAGAACGCAGTCGAAGAGCAAGAAAAGAAGGCTGCGGAAGGGGTAGCGGAAGCGGAAAGAGAAACAGAAAATCGTCGAAAATTTGTAGATAAACTGGCTCAGGATTTTGAAACGTCAGTCGGGCAGGTGGTGCAATCTGTCCTAACGGCCTCATCAGAACTCAATGGGTCAGCCGAAAATATGGCGGGTCTCGCTCGGGGTGCTGGTGATAACTCTGCGCGTGCATCGGAAGTTTCGGCGCAAGCCAGGCAGGAAGTAGAGACAATTGCTACTGCAAGCGATGAATTGTTCAAATCCATTCAGGAGATTTCGAGCCTCATTTCCCGCTCCTCTGGTGTCGCACAGACAGCAACGTCGAAAGCCGAAACAACCGACGAGACCGTGCGGTCTTTGGCTGAAGCAGCAGATAGGATTGGTGAGGTCGTGAAGCTTATCAGTGATATAGCTGATCAAACCAATCTGTTGGCTCTCAATGCCACGATCGAAGCAGCCCGTGCTGGAGAAGCCGGCAAAGGTTTTGCAGTTGTTGCATCTGAAGTAAAGGAACTGGCTTCACAAACTGCGAAAGCAACCGATGAAATCGGACAGCAGATCGATGCTATCCGCAGTGCGACGGGTGATGCGGTCGATGCCATATCAGAAATTCGCGGAACAATTGGCGAAATCTCTGAGTCAGTCGGGTCAGTAGCCTCGGCGGTTGAAGAACAAAGTGCCGCCACTCAGGGGATCGTTGAAAATACACAGCGCGCCGCCAGCGGGACCACTGAGGTCAGCGAAGACATCGCTGAAGTCCGATCTGCATCCGAGCAAACAGGTGATGCGGCAGCACAAGTAGTCGCTTCAGCAACCGAACTCGAAACGATGTCTCATTCTCTGGACGAGCAGGTGAGGGCATTTGTTCAACAGATCCGGGCTGCATGAGTGTTGGCGGAATGACGGGGTCTGAGGAACTGATTTTACGAATTTAACTGCACACGACTGCGCAGTAACAGGGTTTTGTGAAACCGGGCACATTAAATTGTGCCCGGTTTCTTTGATTTTTGAAAGAAACCGCCTTAACTCAACACTCAGAATGTTCCAAAAAGGGAATCGGTTTCGCAAATTGGCGCGAGCAGGAATAAACTTGTCGATAGGGTGATACGGATGAGCGATCAGATGTTGGGAATGAACCGCGTAAATTCAGGAATTGCCACCAACATTGTAACGTTAATATTTGCGACCTTTTCTGCAGTGATAATCTCACTTGGTCCTGCAAACGCTGAACAACGAAAAATCCCGATCAATACGGCGGAGATCAAATTATCATTCTCACCGCTTGTGAAGCGTGTTGCGCCCGCTGTGGTCAATGTCTATGCCAGTCGCATGGTAAGCCAGACTCCTGCGACGCCGTTTATGAATGATCCATTCTTTCGTCGGTTCTTTGGGCAACGGTCATTCGGACGTCCGCAGCAGAAGGCACAACGTTCACTCGGCTCGGGTGTGATTATCTCTCCAGGTGGTGTGGTGGTGACGAACCATCATGTGATCAAGGACGCCGATCAGGTTCGCATTGTCCTGAGTGATCGAAGAGAATTTGAAGCCGATATCGTTCTGAAGGATGAACGGACCGACCTTGCCATTCTTCAAATGAAGGATGCTGATGACCAGTCGTTTGCTTTTGTTGAATTTTCAGACTCCGACGATCTGGAGGTAGGAGACATTGTTCTGGCGATCGGCAATCCCTTTGGGGTAGGGCAGACGGTGACGCAGGGCATAGTCTCTGCGCTGGCGCGGACCCAGGTCGGCGTGACAGATTACCAGTTCTTTATTCAGACGGATGCTGCGATTAACCCCGGGAACTCCGGAGGTGCCCTCATCGATATGCGCGGGAATCTCGTCGGTATCAATACCGCCATATTTTCCCGTTCAGGTGGATCAAACGGTATCGGGTTCGCTATTCCCACCGATATGGTGCGACAGGTGGCAGACAGCGCCGCAGGCGGTACGCGTGTACAACGCCCCTGGCTTGGCGCAGCCCTGCAAAGCGTTTCAGCGGATATCGCCGAAAGTATGGGATTGAGGCGTCCTACCGGAGCCATCGTGACCCGGGTCGATCAGAACACGCCGGCCAGTCGGGCGGACTTGCGGGTCGGAGATCTGGTCCTGGAAGTGGCAGGACATGAGATTAACGGCCCTGATGCCTTCGGTTACCGGTTTGCGACCAAACGTGTCGGGGGAACCGTGGAATTGGTTGTGCGCCGAAACGGAACTGACCAGGTGTTGATGGTCGCTCTGGAGTCAGCCCCGGAAACCGTTCCGCGTGACGCACGAGATCTGGCCACCCGTTCGCCATTTCAGGGAACCCGGATTGCCAATTTGTCACCGGCAGTCGCAGAAGAACTTCGGTTGGAGACACACCTGGAAGGGGTTGTGATCACCAGCATCAAGCCGCGCTCAACTGCTGCGAGGGTTGGCTTGAGAACCGGAGATATCATTCGTCGGGTTAACGGTGTGAATGTCGATTTGACGGAAACGCTTGCGGGTATCGTTCGTCAGGTACCTTATTCCTGGGAAATCCGGTTCGAGCGTAAGGGCAAACTTCTTCGGATCAATCTGCGCGGATAGCATGCCATGACAGATTTGTTTGCCGCAGCGGGTCTGGACAAGAGTGGTCCGCGACCGCTCGCCGATCGATTGCGTCCCGAAATTCCTGATGAGGTTGTTGGCCAGGACCACATTCTGGGGCCGGATGGCACTCTGACGCGGATGATTGCGTCCGGTTCGCTGGGATCTCTGATTTTCTGGGGACCGCCGGGAACGGGGAAAACAACGATTGCACGATTGCTGGCAAACTCCACCGAACTTGCCTTTGAACAGATCTCGGCCATTTTCTCCGGTGTTGCTGATCTGAAAAAGGCATTTGAAACTGCCCGTGCTCGTCGTCTTGGCGGACGGGGAACACTATTGTTTGTTGACGAAATCCATCGCTTTAATCGGGCACAGCAGGATTCATTTCTACCGGTTATGGAAGACGGCACAATCACTTTGGTTGGAGCGACAACAGAAAATCCCTCCTTTGAACTGAACGCTGCGCTCCTGTCTCGGGCGCACGTCATGGTTTTCAAGTCGCTCGATCATGAAGCTATCCGCAAATTATTGAAGCGAGCGGCAGCCTTGGAAGAGCGCGAATTGCCGCTTGACGAGGAGGCGTTTGAAAGTCTGATCCGCATGGCGGATGGCGATGGCCGATCCGCGTTGACGCTTGCGGAAGATGTCTGGCGCGCAGCGGCCGAGAATGAGATCTTTGACAGTGAAAAACTACAGGATGTGGTTCAAAGACGCGCGCCGATTTACGACAAGTCGCAGGATGGTCACTACAATCTGATTTCCGCACTTCATAAATCGGTGCGGGGATCGGACCCCGATGCTTCCCTTTACTATTTGTGTCGCATGCTCGATGCGGGCGAAGATCCGCTCTATCTGGGGCGACGTCTGGTGAGAATGGCGACAGAAGATATCGGGCTTGCCGACCCACAGGCACTGGTTCAATGCATCGCAGCTGTCGAACAATATCAAATGCTTGGGTCGCCGGAAGGAGAGTTGGGTCTTGCCCAGGCAGCCGTATATCTGGCGACTGCACCGAAATCAAACGCCCTTTATGGTGCTTATAAAAGCGCAATGCGTAGCGCAAAGGAGTTTGGATCGTTGCCACCGCCCAAAACAATCCTCAATGCGCCGACAAAGTTGATGAAAAGTGAGGGATACGGGTCGGGCTATCAATATGACCATGATGCACCGGATGCCTTTTCGGGTCAGGACTATTTCCCCGAAGAGATAGGACGACAGGCATTTTATCAGCCAGTTGAGCGCGGTTTTGAGAGAGAAATCAAAAAGCGCATGGACTATTGGTCTCGATTGCGGCAGGAGCGGCGTTCTCAGGACTCGTGAGGGAAGCGTGCCTGACACTTCCCCCTGAAATTCAACAGACCTTAATCGTCGGTATTGAAGTTTTGGCGGCACTGGTAATTAACGACACACTTTTTCTTGTCTGAACTTGGTATTTTGGCCGGTGCCGTGCGTGAGCGTCGTCCGCAATAGCGTCCATCTGAAACGTACGTGTCCCAGGTATACTGCCCTGTCGTGAACACAACGGAACCTTGCTGCTTGATAAGGTTCTGAATGGCGGAGCACGTCATTCTTCGAGCATCCGGCCGAGCGAGAGCCTGAGTTGCCCATCCAACGAGCAGCAAACAGACAAATGCTTTGAAAAAATTTGTTTTCATTTTATTGCCTTATCCCCAATCAGACCAAGTATAGGCTGACGATGCCGATTGGGACAATTGGCTTTTTAGGCAATGATCTGTCGGCAGTTTTGCAATTCTGCTGGACCTGAAGAAACAGGGCGGTTAGTAGCTTTCTGCATGAAACACTTGCTATTGGTTGCGCTTGGGGGTGCTGTGGGCGCCAGTTGTCGGCATTTGGTCGGTCTGGCAGCATTGCGTCTTCTTGGCCCGGGTTTTCCCTGGGGAACGCTTGCGGTCAACGTGCTTGGATCATTTGCGATGGGGGTATTTATTGAGATGCTGCTTCATCGCCTCGGTGGCAGTCCCGATCTGCGCTATATTATTGCAACCGGGTTCCTGGGTGGTTTCACGACATTTTCTGCATTTTCTCTGGACTTTGCGGTCTTGTGGGAGCGAGGGGATGTCACGCAGGCGGGCCTTTACCTTCTTGCGTCTGTTCTTTTTTCCGTTTTCGCGCTATTTGCCGGTCTCTGGGTCGTGAGAACACTTGCGGTGTGACAAAGTCTCCAATGGGTTTTGTCGAAATAAATGAAATGGCGGTATCATGAAACTTTCTGCTCCATCGATTGGTATATTTCTCATTGCGTTGGTGTTGGGAGGGCTGGTATTCGCTGCACGGTACGGCGGATTTCAGTTTCCAATCATCAGCGGTAATCTGTTTGAAGTTCTGGCGCTTGCCTATATTATTCTGCTGGCCGGTACGGTGTTTAAGAGCCTCTGACGGTGTTAGTCCAATTGGAATACCGGGCACGATGAGCTCTGACGCGACGGACTTTCGACTTTGGGCGCTATCTCCTGATCAACAAGAAGTATGAAGAAATATGGCAGCGATAGAGTCTCGCAACGTTGAAGAAGATGAAGAGGGAATGCGCCTTGACCGCTGGTTCAAGGCGCACTTTCCTGAACTGGCTTTTGGACAGCTGCAGAAATTACTGCGGACAGGTCAAATCCGCGTCGATGGCGGGCGTGCAAAAACGTCGCAGAGACTGGAAGAGGGTCAGGCGGTCCGTATTCCACCAATGGCAGCTGAAACTGTAAAACTTGCGCCTGAAAAAGTCAGACCGCGAAAAATCTCCAAGGATGATCGTGAAGCTATTGAGTCGATGATCCTGCATGAAGACAAAGCGGTGATGGTGTTGAACAAGGCGCCTGGATTGGCTGTTCAGGGTGGTTCGGGAATGACACGGCATGTGGACGGCATGCTTGAGGCGTTTCGCGACAAAAGCGGCAACAAGCCGCGCCTTGTACATCGATTGGATCGCGATACCTCGGGCGTGCTGGTGATTGCCAAGACCCGCCGCGCGGCCCAGGAATTGACTAAAGCGTTCAGGGCCCGTGCTACCCGCAAAGTCTATTGGGCATTGCTCAAAGGGGTGCCAACGCCGCGGCAAGGAAAAATATCGAATTATCTTGCACGGTTGGACAACGAATTCATGCGCGTTGCAAAGCATGGCGAGCCGGAAGCTCAGCACGCTCTGACGCACTACAACGTTGTTGAAACATCCGGACAGGCACTGAGCTGGGTTACGCTCAAACCCGTCACCGGTCGAACCCATCAGCTTCGTATTCAATGCCAGTCAATCGGAAATCCGATCGTTGGGGATCCCAAGTACTTTGATGTTGAAAACTGGGAGCTGCCCGGTGGCATGCAAAATAAACTGCACCTTCTTGCGCGCCGGATCGTTATTCCTCACCCTGCTGGAGGCACGCTTGATATCTCCGCACCCCTACCACCGCACATGCAACAGAGCTGGAATCTGCTGGGATTTGACATAGGTGACTATGATCGGGAAGCCGATTTGACGGAGGGAGGATGATTAAGGCGTCACGCATCAAATTGTCGAAATCCGCACCCGAGATGTCTCCCATTGTATGGGGATCCTGGCGCTGTCTTGAACAATTTGGATCAGCGACCGAATTAAGCCGGTTCCTCGGCTCACTGATTGAACTCGGCGTAACAAGTGTCGACACAGCGGATATTTATGGCGGATACCAGGTCCAGGCCTTCCTTGGAGAGGCCATCAAATTGCTTGGCGATACTGCGCAGCAAATAGAGGTGATTACCAAATGCGGCGTTGCGCTGAAATCTCATCGGGATAATCGTCACAAGCACTATGACTCGAGTCCATCCTATGTCGAGCGTGCGGTCGATGAATCTCTAAGATTGTTGCAGCTCGACAGAATCGATTGTTTTCTGCTTCATCGGCCTGATGAGCTGATGATCGCAGATGATACCGCTCACATGATAGTAACGCTGATCAAAAGCGGAAAAATCAGATCTTTTGGCGTGTCGAATTATCGGCCCGATCAGGTGGATCTGCTTGCCAGCAAATTGTCAACAGACATCGCTACAAATCAGGTAGAGTTTTCAGCTCTGTGCCCGGATGCAATGGACAACGGAACTCTCAACCAGGCACAAAGAGTTGGGTTTCGACCCATGGCGTGGTCTCCGCTAGCAAATGGCCGCCTGTTCCGTAGCGAAGAGCCGCAGGCGATCCGCGTACGAAATGCCTTGTCGGCAATAGCTAGCGCCAACGGGTATGCAAACATTGCAGATGCCGCATTGGCCTTTGTGATGGCGCATCCAAGCTGTCCGGTTCCGGTGCTGGGTACCGGACGGGTGGATCGCATCAAGTCGGCGATGAAGTCCCTGGATAATCCCATGCAGCATCAGGACTGGTACGCCGTTCTTGAGGCGTGCCGTGGCCAACCGGTGCCATAACGGGGCTGAGACGAACAGGAAGATTGCATGCATTTGGTCGTATTTGACTGCGACGGAACGTTGATCGACAGTCAAAATACAATTTTTCATGGTTTGACAGTTGGCTTTGAAGCGGCGGGACTGGCGCCACCTGACCGGAGGACAGCGCTGTCGATTGTCGGGCTGTCCCTGGAGACAGCGTTTGCAGCGCTGCTTCATGAAGACAATCATCACCAGGTGCCACTCATGGCGGATGCCTACCGTCAGTCCAAGATTGACCGCCGGGCAAAGGGTCTGGATCATGATCCTCTTTATCCCGGAGCCAGGGAGGCGCTTGACCGCCTCACCGAGCGGGATGACGTGCTGATCGGCGTTGCGACCGGGAAAGCACTTCGCGGTGTGCATCACATGATGGATGTGCATGAATTGCACAATCTGTTCGTGACGATACAGACGGCTGATAAGGCGCCCTCCAAACCGCATCCTGGCATGTTGATCCAGGCGATGGCAGAAACGGGGATCGATGCGGAAAGAACAGTCATGATCGGTGATACAAGGTTTGATATGGAGATGGCGAACTCTGCTGGCGTTGCGGGTCTGGGTGTGTCGTGGGGATATCATGAAAAGCAGGATCTATATGAAGCAGGGGCGGAGACTGTTATTGATGAGTTTGACCAGTTGAACGGTGTACTTGTGTCAAAATTCAATTGGTTTGAGGGGTGACGGCTGTGCGTGATTTGCTTGGGAATGTTGAGGCGGGCGGTAAAAGCGTTCGGGAAGATCCGATGCGAAAAGCAGCGGATTCAATGAAACCGGTCCTGCCAAAACGGTTCTACAAGAATGTGACTTCAGAAATGCGAGATGTAGGGTTTGTTACCCTGCTGGATGGTAAACCCATTCGTACACCGGCTCGAAAAATCATGAGCGTTGCAGCCGAGGCCGTCGCTGATGGTCTGGTTGAAGAATGGAATGCACAACAGGTCCATATTGATCCCGCCACCATGCCGCTGACACGTATCGTCAACTCAGCGTTGGACGGAGTTGCACAGACGATGGATGCTGTCGCCGACGAAATCGGCGGATATGCGGGTACAGATTTGCTTTGTTATCGCGCCAGCGGTCCTCATGGTTTGTGCGAACGTCAAAGACAGCACTGGGATCCGGTACTGAGCTGGGTTGAAGAAAATCTTGGCGCGCGCTTTCAGCTGGCCGAAGGGGTGATGTTTGTCGAGCAATCCAAAGAAATGCTGGAAACAATTCGCGCAACGCTGGACCAATATGATCCGATTGCATTGTCCGCACTTCATACAGTGACCAGCATTACCGGCTCGGTCTTGCTGGCGTTGACGCTCTCCCATCACGGCAAAACACCGGCGGAGATATGGCAGGCCGCTCACGTGGATGATGACTGGAATATCGAAAGATGGGGCGAGGACGATGAAGCCAAACGTGTTCGGGCTTATAAGCGTAACGACTTTGACGCCGCTGCGATAATTCTATGCTCTTGAATGGTAACGTGTTGGAATGCCCAGGTTTGGAACTCACTGTCCGGTGGACTTTTTTGGTTCGAATCTAAACGTCGAAGTCGTCCATTCTGCTGACCGCATCCGTAAGCGCATCGGACCAATCCTGCGAAAGTTTCCGGAAATAGGGATCATCTCGTTCAATCCTGGTTTGACGGGTGATCTGAAAAGTGCCCTCATTATAGAGCAGCAAATCGATCGGCATGCCGACGGAAAGATTTGAACGCAAGGTGGAATCAAACGACAGCAACACTAGTTTTGCGGCTTGCCCAAGTCGCATGTCGTCGCGTGAAACGCGGTCCAATATGGGTTTGCCGTATTTGTGCTCACCGATCTGAAAGTACGTGGTTTCGTCACTCGCTTCAATGAAATTTCCTGCGGGATATATCTGGAAAAGACGAGGTTCTTCCCCTTTGATTTGCCCACCCAATATAAATGAAACGGAAAAACTCTCTGAATTGGCAGCGAGCGCGTCTCCATCTATCTCCCGAACTTCTCGGGTCGCCCGCCCTACCACGCGTGCCGCCTGAAACATTGTTTTGACGCTCATCAGCGTCTCATCATCCTCGTCGGCATTATTAAGATGTTCGTCCAAACTGCTGATGACTGCCTGTGTAACAGCAAGATTGCCAGCCGACAGCAGGACAAGGACGCGGTCGCCCTGGTTTTCCCAAACGTGCATTTTTTTGAATTTGGCGATGTTGTCCAGACCTGCGTTGGTTCTGGTGTCAGCCCCAAATACAAGCCCGCGATCGAGCTTCAGCCCAACGCAATATGTCATGTAGTCCCCGGTATCAATAACTCCGGTCGTTGGCCCCACCGGAGAATCAGACATGTTTTCAGCACCCTATTTACTGTTGAGCTGCGCCTTGTGCAACGTCAACCTGCACTTCAAGCTTTTCCTCGGTGCCACCCCAACGAACACCGCGAATGGGTGCCGCGGAGCGTGAGTCCAACCCTGTGGACAATCTGATGTGCTGATCCGTGGGACTTACGCCGTTGGAAACATCAAACCCGACCCAGCCAAGGTCCGGTAAACAGACTTCAGCCCAAGCATGGTGAGCTTCCGATGTATCGACTTCATCGACAAGCAGATATCCCGATACATATCGAGCGGGCAGTCCTTTATGCCGTACAGCGGAAATAAATATGTGGGCATGGTCCTGACAGACTCCTTCGCCCCTTGAAAGAGCGTCGGCAGCTGGAGTGTGGGTTTCAGTCACCCCAACCTTGTAGGATACCGTTTCTCGGACCGATTGCATTAATGCGTGTAAACCGGCAATCAGGTTGTCTTCTTTGTCCATGACACCAGCCAGTTTTCGAATTCCCGCATTATCCCCAGTCAAATCAGTTTTTCGGCAGAACACCCGCGCTGGAACGGACCCCGGCATTTTACCCAAAACACCGCTCAGGTCGGTTGTTTCCACGTCGCCGGAGGCTTCTATCGTCAATATGTCGGCGTTCGGGTTAAGCGAAACCAGATGCGTGATATTGCCAAACGCGTCATTGAATTGAAGCGCATTTTCAATGCCAGGCATGGAAATCCGCCAGTTGGAAACTTTTTGGCCGGGGCTATCGGTTGGAGTCAATCGAAGCTGCTGCAGGGCCTGAGTGAGCGGCGATGAGTAGTGGTACTGGGTTTTATGAATAACTGAAAGCTGCATGAGACACTTACTTCTTGTACGAGCAGATCAATAAAAATGGTAGTCTTCCGCGATCTGACTGGACAGACCGTTTTGACTGACGAGAAATTCTGTCAGGAATTCGTGTAAACCGTCTGCGAAGATATCGTCCATCTTGCTGGTTCGCAGCTTCTGGAAAAGATCGCTGGCAACCGCTGCTGACTGGGATTTTTCCTGGTACAAATTCTCGATGCCAAGCAGGCTTTCGGTGATCCAACTGTAACAATGGACCAGTGATCTGGGCATGATCTGGTTGAGCATCATGAATTCGGCGACGTACCAGGGCTGATTGGCCTTGTCGCCATAAACCCAGCGGTAGGATCGATGAGCGGACACACTCCGCAAGATAGCCGACCACTGATATCGATCAACGCCGCCGCCAACGATTTCATTATCCGGCAGAAGAAGGTGATATTTGACATCGAGGATGCGGGCGGTGTTGTCGCCGCGTTCCATAAAAGCGCCGAGTTGGCTGAAGTAATAGGTATCATCACGCAGCATGGTTCCCAGCATTGCACCACGGAACAACATGGATCGCTGCTTTATCCAACTGAGCACTTCCGGCAGACGGTTCGAGGTCATGTTCTGGGCGCGTAACTCAGAAAATTCCAACCATGTTGTGTTGAGACTTTCCCACATTTCCGAAGTCAGGGCAGTCCGGACCGCTTTGGCATTGTTACGGGCGGCGTGTAAGCAGCAGCGGATTGAACCGCTATTATCCATGTCGAACAACATGTAGTTGATCGCAGCGCGCTCAGTCAGCTCGTCGTATTTCTCTCTGAAACCCTCTTCGCAACCAGCACTGATCAGAGTTGACCGCCATTCTTCACGGTGGCCTTCGCCGCTGGAAGGAAGCATGGCCACGCGATATCCAACATCAAGCAAACGAGCGAGGTTCTCTGATCGTTCAATCTGGCGGCACAGCCAGAACAGGGATGCGGCGGTTCTTCCCAGCATGGCTCAGTCCTCCAGAACCCAGGTGTCTTTGGTGCCGCCACCCTGGCTTGAGTTGACCACGAGCGAGCCCCGTTTCAACGCAACGCGGGTAAGTCCGCCGGGTGTAATCCGTACTTGATCGCCGACGAGAACGAATGGTCTGAGATCGACGTGGCGGGGGGCAATACCGCTGCGTGTCAGCGTTGGACAGGCCGAAAGTGCCAGAGTTGGTTGAGCAATGTAATTGCTGGGATTGGCTTGCAGTTTCTTGCTGAACTCACTGATTTCCCTTTTGGAGGAGGTGGGACCGATCAGCATGCCATAGCCACCTGAGCCGTGAACCTCTTTTACAACGAGCTCGGGCAGGTGTTCGATTACATAGGCGAACTCATCAGGGTTGGCACAATTCCATGTTGGTACGTTCTGCAGAATGGGTTTCTGCCCTGTATAGAACTCTATGATATCAGGAACATACGTGTAGATTGCCTTGTCATCGGCGATGCCTGTGCCCGGTGCATTAGTGATGGTGATGTTACCCGCGCGATAAACATCAAAAATACCGGGGACGCCAAGCGCGGAATCTGGATTGAAGGTGAGGGGATCCAGGAACGCATCATCAACCCGTCGATAAACCACATCGACACGCTCAGGCTCCTGCGTCGTTCGTTTATAGACATAGCCGCCATCGACATAAAGGTCTCGACCCTCAACCAGGTCAACACCCATCTGGTCGGCCAGAAAGGCGTGTTCAAAATAAGCGGAATTGTAGATGCCCGGTGTGAGCACGACGATAGTGGGATCTTCTCGGTTTTTTGCGGGCGCGACGCTGGTGAGTGTCTGCCGCAGCAGTTCAGGATAGTGCTCTATCGGCGCAACCCTGTGCTGATGGAATAGATCGGGGAACATGTGCATCATGGTTTCCCGGTTTTCCAGCATGTATGAAACGCCTGAGGGTGTTCGCGTATTGTCTTCGAGAACATAAAACTGATTTGGGCTGACGCGGACGATGTCAGTTCCGATAATGTGAGCGTAGACTTTCCTTGCCGGAGTATGCCCGATCATTTCGGGAAGAAACGCCTCATTTTGAATGACCAGTTCTGCAGGAATGCGTCCTGCCCGGATTATTTCCTGTCTGTGGTAGATGTCGTGGATAAAGGCGTTCAACGCGCGAACACGTTGTTCGATGCCAGCAGATAATTTGCGCCATTCCGACGCGCTTATGATGCGTGGAACAACATCAAAGGGGATGAGCCGTTCGGTTGCTTCGCCTGCACCATAGACGGCAAAGGTGATACCCAGCCGCTTGAACATGATTTCGGCTTCACGTTGCTTTCGCCCTAAAAAACCTTTGTCCTGATTTTCCAGCCATTCGCCCAATTGGCTGTAAGGTGATCGAACATTGCCATTGGCGCTGAGCATCTCATTGAAAATATTGGTTTCCTCTGACGACATTGCCAACTGTCCCTTGTTGCTTACTCACAGCATTGCAAAGCCAGCCGTGCAGGGGAAGTACAAAAACAAGTTTGTAACTGCCTAAATTTTAGGCAATTTTTGCGTGAGAGATCGCGTTGCTCCCTCCAAGGGCGAACTTTCCTCACCGGACGCGAGCATGGTATGAGCGCGTCATGGAGACTGTTGACCACCAATAAATTTGCTGGAGGACTGCGCGATGAAGGAAATCCTTGTCGAACTGGAAAAACGCCGTGAGACGGCGCGTCTGGGTGGTGGTCAGCCTCGTATCGATGCTCAACACAAACGGGGCAAGCTGACGGCACGTGAACGGTTGGATGTGCTTCTGGATGAAGGGTCATTCGAAGAATACGACATGTTCATCGAGCATCGCTGTACAGACTTCGGCATGGAAAGCAAGACGATCCCCGGCGATGGGGTAGTTACCGGATGGGGCACAATCAACGGTCGGATCGTTTATGTGTTTGCGAAGGATTTTACGGTTTTCGGCGGGTCTCTCTCGGAAACCCATGCCCAGAAGATCATTAAAATTCAGGATATGGCCCTGAAGAACCGGGCCCCCATAATCGGGTTGTTTGATGCAGGTGGCGCCCGCATTCAGGAAGGGGTGGCAGCGCTTGGAGGGTATGGCGAAGTTTTTCAACGTAACGTTCTGGCTTCGGGGGTTATTCCGCAGATTTCGCTGATTATGGGACCGTGCGCCGGCGGTGATGTCTATTCACCGGCAATGACTGACTTCATCTTTATGGTCCGGGATACGAGCTATATGTTTGTTACCGGTCCCGATGTCGTGAAAACGGTGACGAATGAAACTGTGACAGCAGAAGAACTCGGCGGCGCTTCCATCCATACGACCAAATCTTCAATCGCTGATGGCGCGTACGACAATGATGTTGAAGCGTTGATCGATATGCGACGCTTGATCGATTTTCTGCCCATGAACAATCAGGCGGATTTGCCAGAATTGACGACGTACGATGATCCCAGCCGCGTTGATAACAGCCTCGATACTCTCGTACCTGAGAACCCAAACAAGCCTTATGATATGAAAGAGCTGATCCTCAAGACGAGCGATGAAGGTCGTTTCTTTGAGATACAGCCGAGTTTTGCAGGCAATATCATCACGGGCTTTGGTCGCATAGAAGGGCGGACAGTTGGATTTGTCGCCAATCAGCCGATGGCGTTGGCAGGCGTCCTTGATTCCGATGCCAGCCGGAAGGCAGCACGGTTCGTCCGTTTTTGTGATTGTTTCAATATCCCGCTGGTTACATTCGTTGATGTGCCGGGCTTTCTGCCCGGCACGGCACAGGAATATGGCGGCCTGATCAAACATGGCGCTAAATTGTTGTTTGCCTATGCCGAAGCAACGGTACCGAAAATAACGGTCATCACACGCAAGGCTTATGGTGGCGCCTACGATGTGATGAGTTCAAAGCATATCAGGGGGGACATCAATTACGCCTGGCCCAGTGCTGAAATCGCAGTGATGGGTGCCAAGGGTGCAGTTGAGATACTCTACAGAAGTGAACTCGAAGATCGGGATAAAATCGAGGAAAGAACGCGCGACTATGAAAGCCGTTTTGCCAATCCGTTTGTGGCTGCAGAGCGAGGCTATATAGACGAAGTAATCCTGCCGCACTCTACCAGGCGCCGCGTTTCACGCGCGCTTGCGCTTCTGCGAAACAAGCAGGAAGAAAACCCCTGGAAAAAGCACGATAATATTCCGCTTTAATCAGTGGTGTCGTGGTTCTCGAGAAACTGCAAAAATGCGTCTCTCTTTTTCGGCTGTAATTGCCAGACTTTTATGCCGTGACCACGCCCTCTGACAGGCAGTTCGCCTAGTGGCGACAGCAGGTTTTGAAAGGCCTCTCCAAGAATGAGACCTGCGTCTTCAGAGACTGACTGAGAAACAACCAACTCGACATTCGCCTGTTTGGCAGTGTCTTGCAGTCGGCTTGAAACATTGACGGTATCGCCGGCAACGGTCGCTGTCGCCTGGCGGTCGCTGCCTAGCACGGCGGCTATCACAGGGCCGCGATTGATGCTGATCCGGATGGTTACCGGTGTTTCATTTGTTTCTTCGTAGCGTTCATTCAGATCCCCCACTTGTCTCAGAAGTGAAGCCGCACAGTTCAACGCATGTACCGTATCTTTTTCCGTGGTCTCGGGAAGGCCGAAAATAATCATCGCGCCATCACCCATAAATTGCTCAAGCACACCCTGATTGGCATAGGCGGACTCTTCGAAAATTGCGTGAATGTTGCGCAGGAAACTGACAGTGCCTTCGGGACCGAGCTTCTCGCTTCTTGCCGTGAAGCCGGTGACATCGACAAAGAGAACGACTGCTTCCTGACTGCGGGCATCAAAGCTGGGTCGGGCCGACCGGGCAAGGACGTCGCTCAGAAGCGGCGGCAGGTAACGGGCCAGATTGCCGCGCTCTGTTGCTAGCTGATCGGTTCTTCCTTTGAGAGTCCGAATGCGACCGATCATGGCAACCAGGGTAGCAACAGCGAGAGTTGCGACCAGAGTCATGCCGTCGAGCCAGATATCCGCACTGGCAAAAGCCCATTGCGCAAAGGTCAGGATGGTGATCCAGGTCAGGACGATCAGCATCAAACTAACCAGAGAATTTCGATTGTTTGCCGCAACGAAGATCATGGCAACGGACAGAAAGGCCAGCAGCGCTGTCAGCGCCCAGGTCGTCTCATTGCGCTTGAGCGATTTTTGCTGGATCAGGTTGCCGGTGATGGTCGCCAATACTTCAACACCTGCCAAATCCAATGCATAGGGTGAACTATATTTGTCGCCAAGCCCTGACGCATCGGATCCGATCAGCACAATTTTCCCTGACAAGGTGTCAGGGGATATTTTATTCGCAAGAATGTCACTGGCGGATATCGTCGTAAAAGTCTGGCGCCCGCCGTAATAATTCAGGGCCACAGCGCCGTCGTTTCGAGTTGGAATGCTCATTGGACCGATACGGACGGATTGACCAATTGCAAGCTGCAGGTCGCTATTAGAGAACCTGAAGTATTGAAGCAGGGTGATCAAAGGCAGTGATGGCAAAAAGCGATTATCTCCAACTGGTAATGCCAGGGCAGCATGGCGAACCGACCCATCAGACTCCCGATTGACATTCACATGACCAAGACGGGAAACTTGTATAAATTCCGGTGCAGGAACCAGCATGGTGTCGGGAGCGGACATGCTGCGAAGAAGTACTTCGTCGTCATCGCTTCGGATTACGACCTTAAACAAGCTGGGTGCAATCAGGTCTCGCAATTCAGTTGTCCGGGATGGATCGGACGCCGTGGAACCCGGCAGCGCAGTTGTCGGGCTGGCAGCCACTGCAATGACGGTACTTTCCTGCTCTGAAAGCGCATTCACCAACGCCTGACCACCTACTGAACTCGCATCCCCACCCGAGCCGATTAACAGCAAGTCCAAGCCGATCGTTCTTGCTCCGGCCTGGGAGGCGGTATTGACAAGACGGGCAATATCCTGCCGGGGCAATATCGCGCCACTTTGGTTTGCAAGAGCGGCATCATCGATAGCGATGATCACAATTTCCTCAGGCGGAATGCGCGGCCCTCGGAGTTCATATCGCAGATTGAGAAGTTGCCCCTCAATACCTGACAACTGTCCGCCGCGACTGCCCGGGTACCAGAAAGAGATCGCGCATGCCAGCAGAAGCAGTATGCCCAATAATTTTCCCGATAATCGAAATTGCGGGGATTGCATGTGGTCCTGCCAACGAGAAGGGGCGATCAGATCGATTCAAGTGTCAGATGCGATCTTGCCCGTTTCCAGCTTCAGTTCAAAGGTATAATTTTCCCAGACCAAGTGAACAAACTATGGAAACTCAACGTCTATTGCCAGGAAAACCCGAGTTCGGATCCTATTTGGGTTACCCGTTCCTGCGGCCAGGTTTTTACCGGAAAACTGACGGCACGCATGCCTTGTTCAATGTCCATGCCTTGTCCGACCTGCAATGTTTCGGCCAACGCACCTTCAGGACTCACGGCAACGGCACCCTTTCTGACAAAGACGCTTGTTTTAAGCGCATCTGCGGAAACCAGCCACTCGGTTGAGCGTACCGAGGCGATGGCGCGGGGCGCGCGTACCTCAAATGAATTCCAGTTCCGTTTTGGCGCGATGAATCCCGCAATGCCGGAAAAGAGTTCAATCAGGATGTTTTGGTCATTCTTCGCAGGTCCCGCCAGATTACCCAGATTGACAACAGATTGAGGGGCAATGGTTATTTTTATGCCATCCTCACACGAGATCTCTGCTCTGGATGCTTCACCGGTGCGGATAGTGTCGCTCAGCGTTATCGAATATCCCATTGTCGCTGGTTCTATAGCGCCACCACGCTCGATCTGAACCGTCTGGCCAGACAAACTGGAAACGAGACAGTGGCGCACGTTCTCGGAACTTTGCCCGAACGCAGGCATAGTCAGAAAAAGGCATGCCACAATAACAGAACACGATAGGATGGGTTGGTACGCCTTCCAGTCCTGTTTCCGATCCTGCGCGCCGTGTTTTCTATCTCGATCGATCATTTTTTCCTGTCTGCTAGTTTACAAAAACTCTTTTGAATTCAAGGAGTCTTACTCCTAAGATAAACCAGATTTGTAAAATTCCAAATTATGTTGTGTGCCATCTCACACAGCATGAGCCACACAGTTCGAAATACCGGGCTGCGCTAACAGCAAGACACTGACATGACAATAAAGCTGAGACCACATCATCTTCTTTGCATGCTCACATTTTCCGGTCAGGGCTATACGCCGACCTTTTCCAGGAATTTTCGCAAAATAGTCGATCAGATTGCCGACGGAGCGGACGTAATGCTTGTTTCCGGGCCTGACGATATCTGCAAGCCGATGCTGTGGGAGGGTGATAAGGCGCATTGTAACAATCACTCGGTACGTGACCGCGATCAACGAGCGTTTCAGGCGATTGGGGATCTGGGGCACTCTGATCTTGCTTTTGGCAATGCTTTTTCACTGGATGGGGAGGCAATCGGTCAATTGAGAAGGCATTTCAAAACGGGATCTGTTCGCGAAGCCTGCGGTGGGTGTGAGTGGTTCGACCTTTGCACCCAAATCGCCAATGAGGACTTCCGAAGGAGTATTCTTCACCTTTCCGATGAACAGTAGCAACGCGCCATCGCATCCTGATTTAATCGGATGGCCGCTTTCTTGTGATTTGCACGCTGACCCGTCCAGCCGCAAGCGGCAGCGGCGCTCCGGGTTTATGGACGCGAACTTTGACGGTAAGGATCTTTCTATCCACCGCAAATGCCGCCTCGGCAATGGCTCCGGCCAGTCGTTCAATCAAATAAAATCGCGACTTGGTGACAACATCTTCCACGGACTTCGTCAAAGAGGCGTAACAAACGGACGTTTTCATATCGTCCGTCTCGCTGGCCTCCGTCAGGTCAAGTCCGCACTCAAGATCGATATGAAATCTCTGACCAAGCCGGGCTTCTTCTTCATGAAGACCATGAAATGCATAAAAGGTCAGGTTTTCTAAAACGATAAAGTCCATGACGAGTTCTCGGATCGGTTGTGCTGATAAACGGGTGATAGCAAAGGTTGGCGGACCTTGCCGCCACTTAAACGATGCGCTCCCCAATTACCAGATCAAAAGACGAACCGACTTTTTCTGAAGGAGTGAATGCCAGTAGCGTCAGACTGCCCGTTAACGCCAGATAATGCTTGTTTCCCGGTTCGTTGACACTTTGGAAACCTAAAATTTTAGGTGAATTACAACTTTCCTCCGGTAACCTGATTGAAATTGTTGAGATTATGCGTGCTGAAGAGGCACCGCATTCTGTATCAGGAGTAATTGGGTATGCTGTCCGAACCGTTTGCAGATATCGCAGAAAAAAGCGAAATCGGCGAGGACGATGTGTTGGCTTTGCGGCAGCACATCTATCGGAATGACCGGGTCGATGTATCGGACATGATCGCTCTGTTTGAATTGAATGGCACCTGTGAGGTGACTGTTCCGGCATGGCGGGCATTGTACCTGGAAGCTGTAGCCGACTATGTCGTTCGGCAGGAAACGCCGCTGGGTTACATTTCGCCGGAAAATGCGGACTGGCTAAAACAGAATCTTCCGATCTCTGTCAGCAACGAGTCCCTCCTGGAACTCGATGCCCTGATCGCCGTCATTGAAGAAGCGGTTTCGGCACCCTTAGATTTCCAACTCTACGTTCTGCAGATGCTGAAAAGTTGTATTCTGGAACGGGCACAGTTGCCGGGGATCATTTCGGCTGACGATGTCGACCGCTTACGCAGAACACTTCATGCGCGGGGCAGCCAGGGATCATTGGCGATTTCTCGCGAAGAGGCAGACGTTCTGTTTGACTTGAACGATGCGACTGTTGAATCGGAAAACGACCCCGCGTGGTCGGATCTGTTCGTCAAGGCAATCGCGAATAATCTGATGGCTGCCCGCGGATACCGGGCTCCCATGCGTAAAGAGGCGTTGCGTCAGTCTGAATGGCTGTCAGAGAAAACCGAGTTTGGCTCGCTGTTTTCTGGATTGCTTTCGATGAGTCTGAACGATCTCAGGGGCGCTTTTTCCAAGGACGAATCCGTGCTTGCCAGTTGTAATCAGGCCTTTGAAGCAGAGGGGCGGGTTGCAGAACTGATTGAACAGGGCGAGGCTGAATGGTTGATTGGGCGCATCGACGCCGATCGGCAGCTGCATGAGAACGAGAAAGCTCTTCTGCGTTTCCTCAAGGAGGAGTCTCCTCGAATTCATCCAAGCTTGAAAAACCTGCTCGAAAAGGTCGGCTGACCAGTCTTGTCGATCACTCGCTTGTGGCAGGTTTGTGTGTAGAGTTTACTGTGAACCAGCCTTAGGTATACCCACATTATCACTGTGGAATTGACTCTGAGTAATCAGAGAACAAAAAACAGGTGATTTTGATGGACAAGCACATTTTTAGAAGGTCATTCCGCTCTATTTGCTTGGCGGTATGTTTTTTGCCAGCGACAGTCATTCATCTTGGACCTCTTCTGCCGGTGACAGCCGCCTATGCTGATGTCAACGCCCGGAGCCTTACTGGCACATATAAATTTCGAAGCGGCGATGTTGACCTGCAGTTTTCGTTGAAAAAATTAGGCGGTGGAGTTGTCGCTGGTCGTTTTGCTGAAGTGACTGGATCTCTTGTTCTGGATGGTAAACGGCCTCAACGAAGCAAAATTGAAATGAATGTTCGACTCGCAAGCGTTGAAACCGGCTCCGCGCGGATGACGGGTTTCCTGAAAAGCGGCGTGATGTTCAACGTCAAAAAATATCCAACTGCCCGGTTTGTTTCAACACGGGTCGATGTTTCAGGCGATACACAGGCCAAGGTGGTGGGATTGTTGACCCTCAAGGGCCAAACACACCCGGTGACCATGACAGTTGACCTGTTAAGCGGTGGTCGGAAGAAAGTTCGCCTAAAGGCCGACGGAAGTTTCAACCGCAGTAAATACGGCATGAATCTCGGTCAGCCGATTTATGCCAACAGGGTTCGACTTGGGATCAATCTGACTGGCAAGCGGTAGATCCTGCGAGTATTGCACTCGTTTCTTCTTCTTCGTCCAAAGAACGACATAGCATGGTCGATGGTTGAGTTGCGGTTCCTGTAAAAGTGGCCCAATAAAAGGGGCAACCGTAATGCAGGGCCGATGTCATGTTCG
This sequence comes from Stappiaceae bacterium, assembly GCA_039976075.1. Taxonomy (GTDB): domain Bacteria; phylum Pseudomonadota; class Alphaproteobacteria; order Rhizobiales; family Stappiaceae; genus JBDWFY01. The sequence goes on along the minus strand of JBDWFY010000001.1, from coordinate 1,475,035 downwards.
CTAAAATTCTGATCGCAAACCGGGGCGAAATTGCCTGTCGCGTTATTAAAACGGCGCAAAAGATGGGTATCAAGACTGTCGCGGTTTTTTCCGATGCTGATCGAGATGCGCTGCATGTCGAAATGGCTGATGAAGCGATTCATATCGGGCCACCTGCGGCAACCGACTCCTATCTCGTGATGGAAAAGATTATTGCAGCCTGCAAGAAGTCCGGTGCCGAAGCGGTTCATCCCGGCTATGGGTTCCTCTCCGAAAGGGCAGGCTTTGCCCAGAGATTGTCGGAAGAGGGGATTGCGTTTATTGGGCCCAATTCTCACGCGATTGAAGTCATGGGCGACAAAATTGAATCGAAAAAATTCGCCAATCAAGCCAAAGTCAGCACGGTTCCCGGCCATATCGGTGTCATAGCCGACGCGGACGAAGCAGTGAAAATTGCGGAAGATGTTGGCTTCCCCGTCATGATTAAAGCCTCTGCAGGCGGCGGTGGCAAAGGAATGCGGATTGCCTGGAATGTCGAGGAGACTGCAGATGGATTTGATCGCGCTCGATCGGAAGCTGCCAGCTCATTTGGCGATGACAGGGTGTTTATTGAGAAATTCATCGAAAACCCCCGTCATATTGAAATTCAGGTGCTGGGCGACAAGCATGGCAATGTGATCCATCTGGGCGAACGGGAATGTTCTATTCAGCGCCGCAATCAGAAAGTTATCGAAGAAGCGCCATCGCCCTTGCTTGACGAAGAAACCCGGCAATTGATGGGTGCTCAGGCGGTGGCACTGGCCAAGGCGGTGGGCTACGATTCGGCGGGAACGGTAGAGTTTGTCGCCGGACAGGATAAAAGCTTCTATTTTCTGGAAATGAATACGCGGTTGCAGGTCGAACATCCTGTCACTGAACTGGTGACGGGCATTGATCTGGTGGAACAGATGATCAGAGTTGCTGCCGGTGAACCACTTCGACTTCGGCAGGATGATGTCCACCTCAACGGTTGGGCTGTTGAGAGCCGCATTTATGCGGAAGATCCCTATCGAAATTTTCTACCCTCTATTGGACGGCTTGTTCGATATCGCCCCCCAGCAGAAACAGTCGAAAACGGTATCACGATCCGCAATGATACTGGCGTTGTGGAAGGGTCTGAAATTTCAATGTTCTACGATCCGATGATTGCGAAACTGATCACCCACTGTCCGGATCGGGCAACTGCAATTGACACAATGAGCGACGCGCTTGATGGATTCCTGGTCGATGGCATACAGCATAATGTGCCGTTTCTGTCCGCTCTGATGAAAAACCCACGCTGGCGATCGGGCGCACTGTCAACAGGATTGATCGCGGAGGCTTATCCGGATGGTTTTGTGCCGGCAGAGCCTGACAGTGAAGCGCTGGACGTGCTGGCGGCGGTTGCATTGTCCATGGAACTCATCAACCGTGACCGGCTTGATAATCTCCCCGGTCGGCTGAGACCGCATACAGGAAACGTCCGTGAAGACTGGGTCGTGAAGCTGGGTGATGTTCGATTGCCCGTTGCGCTGAAAGCCGGTAATCCAAATACGCCAATTGAAATGGATATTGCCATTAACAACCATCCCTCGCAAACCGTCGTAAGTTCCTGGCGGCCAGGTGAGATGCTGTGGATGGGGAAGGTGGGTGCGCGCGCTGTGACAGTGCAGGTCCGCACGACGCTGACAGGGTATCAGCTCGACTGGCAGGGCTTCAGCGTTGAAGCGAGTGTGATGACCCCGCGAATTGCAGAACTTGAAGAGCTGATGCCGGTTAAAGAAGCGCCGGATACATCAAACCTTCTGCTCTGTCCCATGCCCGGTCTGATCGTATCGATCAATGTGGGTCAGGGGCAGGAAGTAAAGGCCGGAGAGACACTGGCTGTCGTTGAAGCCATGAAAATGGAGAACGTCCTGCGGGCTGAGCGGGATCTGGTTATTGCGTCGATCAAGGCGGATGCAGGAGACAGCCTTGCTGTGGATGCGGTCATCATGGAATTTGAATAGATTGATTTCAGACAAGGATACAGCCGGTCAAATGCTCAGCCTGTCTGACGAAACATGACGGTGGCGTCGGTTTTGTTTGATCTGGACGGGACCTTGACGGACCCGTTCCCCGGAATAACCAAATCCATCCAGTATGCGATGGATAGACTGGGGCGTACCGTTCCTGATCAAGCTGATCTGCGATTTTGTATCGGGCCGCCATTGCAGGAAAGCTTCGCTCAACTGCTGGAGAGTGACGATGCAAGCGAAATTGACCAGGCTGTGACGTTTTACCGGGAGCGGTTTTCCAGTACCGGCATCTACGAAAACGTCTTGTATGACGATGTGCCGGAATGTCTGGAACGGTTGAAGAAAGCTGGATTAAAGCTATTTGTTGCGACATCCAAACCCAAAGTATTTGCTGATAGAATCGTTCGGTACTTTGCTATCGATCACTATTTTACGGGGATCTATGGGGCAGAATTAGATGGCCGGTTTTCTGATAAATCTCAATTGATAGCTCACTTGATGGCAGAGGAAGAGCTTCGCGCGGCGAACACAGTCATGATTGGCGATCGAAAGCATGATCTGATCGGGGCGCATGCAAATAACATAAGAGCAGTGGGTGTTTCCTACGGGTACGGAACGCAGGACGAGCTGGCAGGTGAGAAGCCCGTAACAGTTGTATCCTCACCGAAAGAAATTATTTTATTGTTTAAAAACAATATTATATAATATTTTTCTAATATTATAGTTTCAGTTTGATTTGAGTTTTCAATTCCAAGGAACTGAAAAACGCATTGCCATGATGTTAAATCTCCACTAAATGCGATGGTGTCGGTGTCAATACATCCGACAGTCGTTCTCAGGGCGGGGTGAAATTCCCCACCGGCGGTAAAAGGCGATGCCTTAAGCCCGCGAGCGCCTTTCGATCGTTTCGGAAGGGTCAGCAGATCCGGTGTAACTCCGGAGCCGACGGTCAAAGTCCGGATGGAAGAGAGCGGGCATAGTTTGCAGCGTGTTCTGTCGCGGACCTGGTCCGTGCTGATGCGTTCGTTGCCCCGTTGCCCTGGTTTAGCGGCTCTTTGGAATATGAAAGAGAAACCGATGAATCAGCATAGCGGCACACCAGCCAATTCGAACAAAGACATCTCCGACAAGGGCATTCCGGGCGGAAAAAGTATCCGGATCGCGGTCATTCGCGCTCAGTGGCATACCGACATAGTCGATCAGTGTCGGCAGGCATTTGTCGCACGAATGGTAGAGTTTGGCATTCTGGACGGCCGGATCGAAATTTTTGATGTACCGGGCAGTTACGAAATTCCCCTTCAAGCCAAAATGCTGGCAAAGACCGGCAGATACGAACTGGTAGCGTGCTGTGGCTTTGTCATTGACGGAGGGATATATAGGCACGATTTTGTTGCACAGGCCGTTATCAACGGCATGATGCAGGTGCAGCTTGAAACGGAGGTTCCGGTTCTCTCTGCCGTGCTCACACCGCACCATTTTCACGAAACAGCTGAACATCAGAAATTCTACTATTCGCATTTTCGTCGAAAAGGTGAAGAGCTCGCTGTTGCGGCCCGTAAAGTTCTTGAAAATCGTCGACACCTGGAAGCTGTCAGCACTCTTGCAGCTGAATAACGAACGCAATCGGAAGTGTGTGAGAGCCGACTGATGAAATTATCGCAGAAGCTGCTCAGTCTTGGTACGGCACCGGTCGCCGGGGCATTTTGGATGGCATCGGCCGGCGCCATATTCGCGGTCGTCAATGTCATAACTCAGTATGCGACAATGACTCTTGGAACAGCATCACCAGTTGCAGCATTCTGGCAGTACTTTTTTGCATTGATTGTTCTATTGCCCTGGCTGATCAGTCAGCCGATGTCTCATTGGCGGACAAGGCGACCGGGATTGCACTTGCTCAGGGTGGTTCTGGCCGCCCTCGGTGTTCAGGCCTGGGTTGCGGGTCTTGCGTGGCCAGTTCCGATTTGGCAGGCAATCGCCCTGATCATGACGTCACCATTTTTTGTTACCCTGGGAGCAGCATTCTTACTGAAAGAACCTATCGGAGTACACCGGCTGGGTGCGACGCTGGTTGGCTTTGTCGGCGGTATGTTGATCCTCGAACCTTGGTCGGATGCATTTCACATTGGTCTGTTATTGCCGGTCTTAGCGGCGTTTTTGTGGGCCGGTTCAACGCTTTGCCTCAAACGCATAGCCGATGAGGAAAGCCCCGAGGCGCTTACTCTCTATCTTCTGCTGCTTCTCAGTCCGATTAATGCAAGTCTCGCTTTTGCGACGGGGTTTACCATGCCGGTTGGTACAGCCTTGTGGTTGCTGGCGGCCAGTGGTGTCCTGGTAGGTTTGGCCCAGGGCTGTCTGGCCATGGCCTACAAACGAGCCGATGCAGCGTACATACAGCCATTTGATCATCTGAAACTACCGCTGAACATTCTGGCGGGATGGCTTGTGTTCCAATGGGCACCTGCCGGGCATCTTTGGATTGGGGTTAGCTTGATCCTTGCAGCCTCTTTGTTCATCATGCGGTATGAAGCTATGGGGCGGCGGGCTAATCAGCAGACCGCCTGAACTTGATTGAAAGGCAGGGCCATGCGGGCCGTACATGTTGTGATCACAGGGCGTGTCCAGGGAGTGGGATATCGATCCTGGTGTGCCCGCGAAGCCAATCGTCATGGACTGTCGGGCTGGATACGCAATCGCAAATCAGGGGAAGTGGAAATTGTATTCAGCGGTTCCGACGCGTCACTGGAACAGGTTCTTGCGATCTGCGCTGTTGGGCCGGGTTTTGCCCGCGTGGACGAGGTAAAAGTCCTTGGCAGAGCTGCTCAAGTGAGCGGGCCATTTGATATCGTGGAGACCGTCTAGGCTTGATCTATTCCGCCGCGCAGGAAGATGGCTTCCTCTCTGTCTCACCAAAAATGGCTTCGAACTGGGCTTTCAGAACACTGTCGACCTCCGCCATTGACACCGGATAGCCAAGATCTACCAGACTTGTAACTCCGTGTTTTGCAATGCCACAGGGGACAATGCCTGAAAAATGATCAAGCTCCGGTTCTATATTCAGGCTGATACCGTGAAAGGTCACCCATTTGCGCACACGGATCCCAATCGCGGCAATTTTATCTTCAACCCCTGCGCCTTTATTCGGTCGTTGAACCCAGACACCGACCCGGTCTTCGCGCCGCTCTCCCCGAATATGATAGTGCCATAATGTCTGGATGAGCCACTCTTCAAGAGCTGACACGAAAGCACGAATGTCGGGCTGACGGCGCTTGAGGTCGAGCATGACATATGCAACCCGTTGTCCCGGTCCGTGATAGGTGTATTGGCCGCCGCGCCCTGTTTTGTGGACCGGAAATCGGTCGGGCATGATCAGATCGGCAGCGTTAGCGCTTGTACCGGCGGTGTAAAGTGGAGGGTGCTCGATCAGCCACACCCGTTCGTGGGCATCACCCGCTGCAATCGCAGCAACCAAACTGTCCATTTCAGCGACGGCATCCTGATAGGAAACCGGCCTTTCCTCGATGACCCATTCAACGGGAGTCTTTTCCGATGTCAGAGCAAAGTTATGTTGCAGTTCGGCACGTGGGTTGTTCATCGTCACAAATTCTTAAGCTTTGATTAACCAATTACATCGCAAGGTTCTAATAACGAATGACGCGTGAGCCTCGCGCACGCCATGCGTGGCGATATCTAAATATACAGGTAACCGGCTAATGACCACCTTCGAAAAAATTGCTGTCGATATCTCCGTAGAGCTCGGTTCCAACAAGATGCCCATCCATCAATTGCTGAGGATGGGACGAGGTGCTGTTATCGAGCTGGATACCAACGAAGATGAAGACGTCAAAATTCTTGCAAACAATATTCCGGTGGCGCGGGGGCAGGTCGTTTTGCGCGGCGATAAGATTGCTGTCTCCATTACAGAAGTGCTTATGCGGCCGATAGAGGCAAGACCACCAAGAAATACCAATAAGATTTGAATTCTCAACGAAACAGCTCTTGCACCATCGAAGCCGTTTTGTTAAACGGAGGCCCGCTGCCGGGTACTTCGGCAGATTTGGAACTACAGCGTATTCAGGAAAGGTCGAAGAACCTTTGCGAAAAGGATACGCGCTAATATAAATCCTTGGGCATTTCACGCGATCCGGCGATTGCGAAATCTGCTCTAATGCGGTCGTGGCGGAATTGGTAGACGCGCAGCGTTGAGGTCGCTGTCCGGTAACACGGGTGGAAGTTCGAGTCTTCTCGACCGCACCATTATTCTTTGTAGATGAATGAAACAGGGCGCTCGGTGATTCCAGAGCCGCTGCTGTTGCTTGCGGCTGTTTTCCTGGTCGAACGCTTGAAACTGTTTTGAAGCAGTTTCAACCCCCGCCTCACAGGCGGGGGTTGTTGTTTGAGGTCAGTTGGTCTTCTTGTGCTCTACATGGTCATCTTTTTTGCCGTGTGCACTGTGATCCATTTTCTTGGCATCACCATGATCGGCGTGAGCACCTTTGGCACCAAGGGCCAGCACAGAGAATTCAATCTCGACCGGCCCGGCTTTTTCAAACACCAGTGTCGCCTTGCGGGTTTCACCTTCTTTGAGCGGCTCCTGCAGTTTCATGAACATGATGTGATAACTGCCGGGCTTTAGAGCCACGGTCTCTCCGGCGGGGATAACGATGCCGTCTTCAACTTTTTGCATTTTCATGACATCGCCTTCCATGCTGGTCTGGTGAATTTCAACCACTCCCGCAAACGGTGCGCTTCCACTAACCAACCTGTCCGGCTCAGATCCGCCATTTGATATGGTGACAAAACCCCCGGCCACAGGCGCAGCGGCAGGTGTTGCCCGGCTAAAGGGATCCGTAAGGGTCAGGTCACCGGCCTTGAATTCGCTTGCATAGGAACTCAGCGTCATGACGCCGGTGACTGTCAGGGCAAGGATAAGTTTTGTTGTGCTTTTGAACATTTTGTAACTCGCTTACGTTCGGGTACGAAAAACGGCATTGAATCTACCGTGGTTGATGAACCGGATTTTGAATAGAAATGGGAATTCACAGGGCAGGGCCGATATGAGCATGGCTCGAGCGTAAATCACCCATTCTCTGCAAAAGATCTGTTTGCTGACCAAGGTCCCGTTTTGGCTACCAGGCAGTTATTGGACTGCCAGCGGATTGCGGTTGTTGGTCAGCTGTTGCTCAGGGGAGGGGATCGGGGGCCGAAGCCACACCGTTGCACCAGTTTTTCCTTGCTCACCGATTGAGGCACGGTCTGGAACAGCCGATGGAAAGCGTACAGATGCCCGATATCTTCAGGCAGTGTGGGAACGGTACGGCCCGTCGTCAGACGGCAAAAGTCGCAATGCTCACTTTCGTGGTCCGCTTCAACTGTTCCATTGTTGATGCATAGCGATAAGGCTGCGTAGGGCGAAAGCGCGTGGGCGGATTCAAAGCCCCGCGGCGTGCCCGTCGCGGCGGCAGCGGGATGCGCGAACCAGAACAGCAAGATGGCGACGGCATAATAGAAGCCGACGGCCATGCTCAAATCCTTGTTCCGCAGGTGGTAAAACATCAAACATCCGCTGCCGAGATTTCAGATGATCTACCTTGTCCATCTGAATGTGGCAATTTATTGCGGTCGGTCAAATTGCCGCCCCCAAAGCCGAAAAAGGGGTTCTTTCGCAGAGAATTGGTGCGAAATGAGAAACCGCTGATTCTCGCAATCTGCAGTGTTCACTGCGGATTCGTTAAGAGATTGTTAGGGTCTTGGGCGAATTGAGGCGGTTTGTGTGGCTACTTGAAGCCCAACTTGCGGAAATTGTGTGGGCGTAAAAAATATTAACAGCTCATGAATATGGTTAACGCATTGTAATATAAAGAATAATCTTAGAATTACGTCGAGTTATCAAGGATTTGGTAACCATTCGTTAATGAACATTAAGCATCGTAAAGGGAGTATTAAGAGCGGAAGCCGAACTCATGACAATAGCAGTAAAACAAAGGCAGAAGATGCGCTTTCGCGGCAAGTCCTTCCTCGCGATGGTCTTGACGCCAGATCTTCCGATCGGCAGCTGGCTGGCTGAGGTCGATCGGATATTGAGCCGGTCTCCCGGTTTTTTCGTTGGACGACCGATCGTCCTTGACTGCTCCAGCCCCAATGCCGAGTCGATTGATTTTCCTGAATTGCTCGCGCTGTTGGGCGAACGGGGTATCCAGGTGATGGGCATCGAAGGTATTTCAGAAACAACCCTTGGTCCGGGCATGCCTCCGGTTATCACTGGAGGGCGGTCGGCTGGCGATTTTGACCCGGCGGAGGATAAGGCTCGGAAGTCTTCACCTCGAAAACCTTTTACACCACGAGAACCGGAACCCAAGGCGCGGCAGACTTCTGGGCTACTGATCGACCAGCCTGTTCGCTCCGGGCAGTCCATCGTATTCCCTGACGGAGATGTCACAATTATCGGTTCGGTGTCTTCAGGTGCGGAAGTGATCGCCGGTGGATCCGTACACGTCTATGGAGCCTTGCGCGGACGGGCGATGGCAGGGACGACGGGGGCTGATAACGCTCGCATATTCTGCAGCAAACTGGATGCGGAACTGGTTGCTATCAACGGTCTTTACAAAACCGCCGAAGACATCGGTCCCGACCACCTGAAAAAATCGGTTCAGATTCAGCTCGAGTTTGAAGACCTGATTATCGTGAACCTCTGATCGTATAAAAACAGGATAAACAAAATGGCCACAGTAATTGTTGTAACGTCCGGCAAAGGTGGTGTTGGCAAAACGACGTCGACAGCCGCATTGGCGGCAGCTCTTGCCGCAAATGGCGACCGGGTTTGTGCAATAGATTTTGATGTTGGCTTACGCAATCTGGACCTGGTAATGGGCGCGGAACGTCGGGTTGTCTTTGATCTTGTAAACGTGGTTCGGGGCGAAGCGAAAATCCAGCAGGCGCTGGTTCGCGATAAGCGACTCGATTCGCTGTATCTGCTTCCGGCGTCTCAGACGCGGGACAAGGATGCGCTGACCGAGGATGGTGTGGCGAGCGTAATCAGCGAGTTGAGATCGAATTTTGACTGGGTGATCTGCGACAGCCCGGCAGGCATCGAGCGGGGCGCATCTCTGGCTATGCGGTTCGCAGATAAAGCGGTGGTTGTATCCAATCCCGAAGTGAGTTCCGTTCGGGATTGTGATCGGATTATCGGATTGCTCGATTCGAAAACCGAAGTCGCCGAGCGCGGTGAGAATATGCCGAAGCATCTCCTGATTACCCGGTATGACCGGGCACGCGCAAAAACCGGTGATATGCTGCCCGTCGAGGATATTCTCGACATTTTGTCCATTCCGTTGATCGGCATCGTACCAGAGAGCAAGGAAGTGCTGCGGGCCTCGAATATCGGGGCGCCGGTTACCATTGCCAGTGAAGACAGTGCGCCGGCAAAGGCATACCAGCAAGCTGCCAAACGGCTAGAAGGAGCAGAAATACCAGTCACTATCCCGAATGAGGGTACAGGTCTCTTCAACAAGATATTTCGCCGGAGAGCAGCATGAATCCATTTTCATTCTTTGCGCGGAAACCGAGTACGGCTTCCGTCGCTCATGAGCGGTTAAAGATACTTCTGTCCCATGAACGCATGTCTGACGGGGGAGATGGGACGCTAATCGCCCAACTGAAGGAAGATATCCTGATTGCCGTTGGTAAACGCATCAATATCGAGGCGGACAAAGTCCGTGTCGAGATGGAACGCGACAATGGAATTGCCATTCTGGGTATTGATATTGAACTGCCAGCCAAGGAAAGTCCTCTGGCAGCCGGATACGAACCACATCTCAAAGCGGGGTGAGTACACCCTGCTTTTTTAAGTAGGCACTGAACACGGGATCATGAAACGCCTCTCGATCAGAGACGACCACTAGCGTTCAAATGTAACGACTTCCGATTCAGTACCATCGAAATAAACCAATTTCACAGCCACCATTTTTGTCGTTTGAGGAACTGAAAAATAGAGATCCTGATTGTCGGTATCGACCGCATGGGGATTGTCTGTATTACAATTGTTGATCGATATTTTCGTTGAAACAGAAGCGCCATCCAATCCGTAGTAAGCCTCCTTTATGCCGCAGGCATAGCTTTGCAGATGCGTTGTATAAAGCAGTACTTTGCCATCATAATCGCGAAAGCTCAGCCATCCGGTCGATGTCTGCTCAAGAGTGTTTTTGTCTCCGGTCGGTAGCTCCAGACCCGGATTGAACATGATTTCAAACGGGCCGTTTTCCTGCCCGTTGGCATCCGTGTATTTGACGAATATCGGACCGGGAGCAGTGTTGGGTTTCATTTCGAAATGCGTCTGCGGCATCTTTTCGCCGGTACGTTGGTCAACATACGTATTTTTTGGTGTTTGCCTGAAGGCGCCCTGATTGCCAATCCTGTATGAGATGGATTGTGCAGCTTCGGGCACGGCGATATTGGCTATCCATCCGGTATTGTGCCGCATGAATTGCATCGTCGGAGCGGCGATGCGGGCAATAACCGGCGACAGGAGCTCAAGTTGCCTGCGTGCGTCATCGAGCCATTCGCCCAGCACAGATTGATCCAGAAAGTACTGAGTCAGTGATCCTTCTTCATCTGCCCGTAAAAAGGCTTCAAGATTTTCATACTGATTGCGTTTGTCGGCAATCGCCTGATGACCAAGACTATCTTCGGAATATTCTTGAGAAAGTAAAAAATAGGCAGGTCCGTAATCGGGATTGTTCTGGATAAATTCGGCGAGCTTTTCCCGGCGCCTTTCGCCGTCAAACTGCAGGGCATATGCCAACGCCACGGCGGGCGCCTTGTATCTGTTGCGGAGTTTTCCGTATTCCGATCTCGCATCGGCGCGACCATCCTGAGCCCTCAGGATCCGGCGAAATCGTAAATGTGGATCGATTACATCAAGATCGAATTCCAGCAGCGCCCGATAGGCGCGTCGGGCTGAAAAAGCGTCTCCACGTGCTTCGAAGACCCGCGCGTTGTGATAATACTGCTCCGGTCTGGTTGGCGCAGAGACTGGTCCGCCGGTCTGTGACAAACTGGCAAACCCCTTCGCTATTTGGGTGATATCTGTTGCCGGGGGAAGATTGCGCTCAGCGGTGGTCGTGGTGGTTGGCGTTACTGCACCTGCCGCCGGGAGCGCTGCCGTCTGTACAGCTTCACCTGCAAGATAAACGTCGCCGATAATCTGATCGTAATAGGCTGGCGTTTGTTGGTGACCGACGCTTCGAGCCAGGTTCCGGACGTCGACCTGGGTTTTTTTAGCGATATCGATCAGCGAAAGTCCCGGTTGTTTGACCGTTTCGACAAAGGAACGGGTGAAGATGGAATTGGGGTTCGGATCGCCGGTCCCGAGCGTATCCAGTGCGGCCTGTTGCGTGCCCGCCGAGTAAAGAACGAACACGCCTTCGGGTGGCGCCATGCGGGTCAATCCGCGCGATGTGCCCAGCGCTCGTGTCCCTTTTTTCGGAAATGGATTGTCCCGGCAGGCATCCAGTACGAGAATGGAAGTGCGTGCGCCGCGCTGTTGCAGACGATCGACAATCCTGTCGGCGGCGAAGGCCGCGTCTTCAACCAGCGATTCCTGACCTGGTCCGGCTGCGGGTACATCGATGGGCAGCAGATAGTTTCTTCCGGTGATTTCGATCCCGTGGCCTGCGAAAAAGAACAGCGCAGTGTCACCGGGCTGGATTTTCTGGTCGAAATCGAGCAGAGCGCGACTCATGTCGCTACGGGTTAAATTTTCTCCCAGACTGACTTCGAACCCCAGTTGCTGCATCGTCGTAGCCACGGATCGGGCATCGTTGATGGCTTTGGCGAGCGGGGCCACGTTCTGATAGGCGTCATTGCCAAGAACAAGTGCCAATTTCTTCTGTGCGACAGCGAGATTGGGAATAGCAAAACAGAATGTCAGGAAGATCCAGAAGAACAGCGCGGTTTGCCGACAGCGAAATATTGAAAGTTCAACTGCGGTACCATCACGTAAGTTGTGCATAAAACGGTGCATGTACACGTCTCTCAGCATGGGGTGCGCCGAACCGTACAAAATCTTATGGGCATGCTTCAAGTACAAATGGTGATATGGATCTCACCGTCAAATCGGGATGGGTGCAAGGCAAATACTGACTGAGTGGCTGAATTTGATGGTGAAGGAACGGAAACGGAGCTGATTTGATCCTGATTTCCGTTGGCATCAAGCCCTTCAGCCGGTAGATGTTCAGACACTACTGTCCAATGCTGCGCGCCACTTGGAGCCGAGTGAAAATTGAACGAGCAGGATACCATAGAGCAGGAAATCGATGCCTATGTTCCAGCGCCGCGCGCGGAGGATGGCGGACTTGCGCATGAATTTGTCGAGAGCGTTCAAGTTGCCATCGGCAAAGGTGATCAGACAGAATTGCTGGCTCTCACGGAACCGCTTCATGAAGCGGATCTGGGAGATCTGATCGAAGCGTTGCAAGTGGATGAACGTCCCGGTCTTGTCCGGCTGTTGGGCGACAGTTTTGATTTTGCCGCTCTCACGGAGCTCGATGAGGCAATCCGTGCGGCCATTCTTGAGGAAATGCCGGCTCAGGATGTTGCCGAAGGAATCAGCGAACTTGAGTCTGATGATGCTGTCTTCATTCTGGAAGACCTTGATCAGGCGGATCAGGACGCGATTCTTGAACAGATACCGCTCACCGATCGTGTGCAGCTGCAACGCTCACTGGACTATCCGGAGGAGAGCGCCGGACGCCTGATGCAGACCGATTTCATCGCCATTCCACCGTTTTGGACAGTCGGACAGACGATCGACTACATGCGTGTTGAAAAGGAGCTTCCGGAGTCTTTTTTCGAGATATTCGTGGTCGACCCTGCGTTCCGGTTGCTGGGCTCTGTGCCACTGGACAAATTGCTGCGTTCCAAGCGCGGACGCAAAATTACAAAGATACTCAAGGAAACGGCCGAACCGATCAGAGCGACGGAAGATCAGGAAGATGTTGCCCGCCAGTTTGAGCGGTACAATCTCGTCTCGGCGGCAGTTGTAGATGAGTCCGACCGTTTGGTCGGTGTTTTGACAGTCGATGACATTCTCGATGTTCTGGAAGAAGAAGCGGAAGAAGATTTTCGCGCATTGGCTGGTGTGGGTGATGAGGAGATCTCTGACAGCATCCTCGATACGGTCAAAGGGCGATTTGCCTGGCTGACGGTCAACCTGGGAACTGCGGTGGTTGCGTCTCTGGTGATCGGTCTTTTCGATGCGACCATCGAGCACATGGTGGCTTTGGCGGTGCTCATGCCCATTGTTGCTTCCATGGGGGGAAATGCCGGCACCCAGACGATGACCGTTGCCGTGCGCGCGCTCGCAACACGAGATATCGGGCGATACAATGCAGCCCGCGTCATCTTGCGTGAGATGTCAGTCGGGGTTCTCAACGGTCTGCTGTTTGCGGTGCTGATTGGGCTCGTTGCGGGCATCTGGTTTTCCAGCCCGGCGCTCGGTGGCATCATCGGAACGGCAATGATTATCAATATGATAGCGGCCGGGCTGGCTGGTATTCTCATTCCGATAACGCTGGATAAACTGAATATTGATCCGGCAATTGCATCGGGCGTATTTGTGACCACAGTAACGGATGTCGTTGGTTTTTTCGCGTTTCTTGGGCTTGCAGCCTGGTGGTTCGGCCTGGGAATGTGACGTTCACGGACGGGGATTGTGATGGCGTTTGATGACACACACTTTCTGACAGGCGGGCTCTGACTGTCAGGCTCTGACTGCCGGGCAGGCAAGCTTTTGAAATGGGGGCGAGATGGAGAAGTTTGTGGCGCGGGATCCGGACTGGAACAGCCGTGTGCGCTCCAGTTTTGACAAACAGGAATTTATGACTTTGTTGGGTGCTCGGATTTCCCGTTGCGAGCTCGGCGCAATTGATATCGAAATGAACTTTCGAGATGAACTGACACAACAGCACGGCTACTTTCATGCCGGTGCGACGACAAGCATTGCTGATTCAGCCGCAGGTTATGCTGCTTTCACGCTATTCAACGCCGGAGATGGCGTTCTTACCACGGAATTCAAAATCAATCTTCTTAACCCGGCCCGGGGACCGATGCTTGTTGCGAAGGGCAGGGTTGTCAAACCCGGACGAACCCTGACCATTGCGCAGTCGGATGTTTACAGCGTTGGCGATGATAGATTGCTGCATGTTGCAACCGGACTGTTCACGCTGATGAGCGTGTCAAAACCCGATCGCTGAGTGTGACATTCAACTGCAGTCCGCCCGTCAACACGAAAAACGGGTCAATATACCAGTCTTGGTTCCCAATCCGATCCCCGGCCATCCGGTGTCAGGTCGAGAATATTCCAGATCGGCCAGATCTGATCGACGTGATGGGGATGACCTGGACGCGATACATAAAGCAGTTCTGCTGACCAGAAATGACGAATGCCATCGTCTCCTTTGGTGAATATGTTAGCGGCGGGAATCTGTCCTCCGCTTGCTCCAACAGCAAAGTAATCCTCATTATACGAATTGCCAAAAGAGGAAAGTAGCCGGATTCCGGACCAGTTCCGGCTGTTGGCAAGTTTTTGAAGTTTCTCAACCGGCGCTTTGGCGATCACCGCCATGTTGATCCGGTCCTTCAAATGGTGGCTGACCCCCGAGAAACCGTCCACAAGAGAAGTGCAAGAAGGACAAACCGCTTCGCTATCCGGACCATACATGAAGCTGTAGAGAAACAGGGTGTCCTTGCCGGGTGCAAACAGATCCGACATATGCACGCTTTTGCCATGATCGGGCTGAACTTCCTCAAAAACATAGTCCTGTTGGATCTTACCGCCAGCGGGAAGGGCACGGCGAAGCTGTGCCACTTTCTGCACTTGCTCATCCAGCGCCAGTTCTTCCCTGAGAAGCGCATTGCGAGCAGTTCTGTAATCCTCATTTTCCCCCGGAAATCTCTTATCGTGAAGGACGGTCATCGTTGGCTCCTCTCGGTATGCTGTAAATTACGTGTCTGAGAAGAGTATATATTGTTTAACAAAAATGTTAAATAAAAATTTGATGAACTTGCGGACACTGAAAAACCGTCAGTGAGACGGCCGCTCATGCGGTCTAGAGTTCGTGTTTGGAGGTCTGGTTGGACTCGGAATTGATCCGGTCGGTACGCAGCAATTTCTGAAACTCGGCAGACGTTATTGCATTGCTGAACAGTGGACCTTGATAAAAGTCGCATCCACAGTCCTGCATCTGATCCAGTTGTCTGATGTCACTAACGCCGTCGGCGACAACATCGGCTCGAACGAGTTTCCCCATCGACACGACCATTTGTGTGATTGACCATTTACTCTCGTCCGCAATCAGATCACCGCTGATTTTGAGAGAAGAAAGGGGAAACGCGCGCATATATCCCAGATTTGAACGACCATTGCCAAAATCCTGAACGCCCAGCCGGAAACCCATTTTCGCAAGTGCCAACAATTTTTCGGTAATTT
The DNA here is from genome assembly GCA_039976075.1 of Stappiaceae bacterium. Lineage (GTDB taxonomy): Bacteria > Pseudomonadota > Alphaproteobacteria > Rhizobiales > Stappiaceae > JBDWFY01. Next base: position 1,459,537 of record JBDWFY010000001.1, on the reverse strand, counting down.
CAGAGGTGCCATCCGCGAAGGCCGCCTCGGAAAACGTCAATTCCATGGAGGCCGGATTTGCACCGCTATCGCTTAAACTGGTTTGAATCATGGATAGGAACGAATGATTTTTGATCTGCCTTTCATGAATTCTGACAGAGACATATAGATCCAACTTGCCGGAAGCAATTTCGGACTGGAACTGGAGCGCCTTGTCGAGCGCCATCGCACCGATTTCCTCGATGAAATCAGTTTGAGCCAGGTGGGGGAGGAATGCCCCGTCGGACAGCATACCCTTCTTTGGGTCATTCCAGCGGATCTGTGCCTCAGCACCAATGAGCGCGTCATTCCGGACGTCAAGACGCGGCATGAAAACCACCTCGAGCTGTCCCTTTTGGAGAGCGGTACGAACAGCAGTCTCCATCTCCTGACGTCTTGAGGCACGGTCGGTCATATTCTGAGTGAAGAACCTGATACGATTTCGTCCATGTTCCTTGGCGGCATACATTGCCATATCGGCATGCATCATGAGCGTGTCGATTGTCTCGCCATCGCTTGGATAAACTGCGAGACCGATGCTGGGTGAAGTGCGCAACTCGTGACCGGAACAGGAAATCGCTTCCGATAGCGTAGAGCGTATCGCCTCTGCCATATCGCGCATCGCATCCCGGCCGTCGTAATCGTGAAGAAGGACAACAAATTCGTCTCCGCCAAGACGGGCGGCAACGTCTGTTTCTTTCAGACAGTTCTTCAGCCTGTTTGCGACCTCCACGAGTAGCAGATCACCGATATTGTGACCCAGCGTGTCGTTGATAGACTTGAAATGGTCGAGATCCAGAAACAGGCAGGCGCACGAGTTTTCTTTATCCACGGCGTCCTGGAGGATACGTTTCGCTTCATCGGCGAGATGAATGCGGTTCGGCAAATCGGTCAGAGTGTCGTGAAGGGCCAGGTGTCTGGCCTGCTGTTCGGCCTCGATACGCAAAGTAATATCGACTTCGGTAAGAAGAAGCGACAAATTTCCGGTCGCGGCATCCATGGTGCGCGTGGCTGAGATTTCGTGCCAACGCATGCCTTTGGAGGTTGATACGCGCGCAGATATTTTGACATCCTCAGCACCGGTCAGAGCCTCACGCACTTGCTGGTAATCGGCTTCTTCGACGAACCGATTGGAGAGATTAAAATCCTGAGACGGCAGGTTTTCCCGAACTGCGGTGTTGCCATAAACCAGCTGCCCCGCTTCGTCATAAAGGCTGATCATCGTGCTGGTGTGCCCCAGGGCGGTGACGCCGCGAAGGACATCCGGGGTCGAATTCAGTTTACCCATTGCAATGCAATGGATTGCGCTGCGGTTGTCGGCAAGTTTTACGCCTGTAAATGCTATGCGCAGCGAAACCGGTTCGTCATCAGGATGCAGTGTCCAGACTTGTTCGACCGTGCCCCCTGTCGCAAGGTCCGTGGTAAGCTGATTAAGGCGAAGACGAACAGCTGGTGACATGTCCTCGCCCTGAGCGCGGGAATACAGTTCTTCGTAGGATTCGGCCCGCCAGAATTCCAGACCCGAATGATTGCTCCAGACGATCCGGGCTTCATCGGCATCAAAAATCCATACCGGAATTGACAAGGCGTCAAACGCCCCCATCTGCCCGATTGACAGGGACGGTGTTTCCCGGCCTTCATTGGGCCAACTGGGCGCTTCGATGTCTGTCATATTTCCAGATGGTCTGCAGCGCACAAGAGGTTGGAATGGAAGTCTTTAATTCCGTTCTTGCGCGAATGTGCCATCCCCAATCGTCATTGGTTCGGTATGAATGCGCAGTGTGATCGGAAAACCTTTACTTACCGTTAGTGTCAAATTTACCGGCGTACTCGCAATCGCGAGGCAGGTCTTGTAAATGACTCGCACAAGTACCATTCCTGAGTGTGGGGCAGAAGGAGGACGAAATGCAGAGGGTGAGGCGTCGTCTTGCAGCAATCCTGTGTGCGGATGTCGCAGGTTACTCACGCTTGATGGAGAGTGATGAAACAGGCACTTTGCGGCGTCTCAAAGACTGCCGTGGCGCATTGGTTGTCCTCCTGGAAACTTTCGGCGGCCGACTGGTGAACACCTGGGGCGATTCTGCCATCGCTGAATTTCCCAGTGTGGTCGATGCAGTCCAGTGTGCCATTGAGTTCCAACAGGAAGTATTCCATCGAAATTGCCAGTTGCCTCCAGAGTCTCAAATGCTGTTTCGCATCGGAGTCAATCTCGGCGATATCATGGTCGAAGGCGATGATATTTACGGTGACGGCGTCAATATAGCGGCAAGAATGCAGGAAACGGCTGGTCCCGGAGAAATTGCGATTTCTGCTGGAGTTCATGAGCAAATACGGAACAAGCTTGTGGCGGGTTTCGAGTATATTGGATCTCAGAAAGTTAAGAACATCAGCGAGCCAATTCGTTGTTTCCGTATTCGAATCGGTGGTGAAAATACATACTCAGAAGACAATGCGGAGCACGTGACCCAGGAGAGCAACGCACAGACCGAAGAACAAACAGAATCAGTTGGCGATACTTCGGACAACTCCCGGGGCAACCAAGATTTTCCCAAGTTTAGACGCTCTGCGACGCGTGCCTGGTCCTGGTTTCAGAGGCAGGCACATGGGGTCAAAGTCTCCATCAGTTTTATCGGTTTGTTTTTCTTTATCAATCTGTTGTCCGGGCTTTCGGTAATATGGTTTTTCTGGCCGTCTTTTCCATTTCTGGCCTATATTCTGATCAAGAAGCGGAAACATCGGAAAGAAAACGACGATGAAATTTCACGCTAGGAAACTGCGGTACAGTCACGCAAAATGGACTATGCACTACCTTGTGAAAACAAATTAGGGTCGACAATTGCAGTCGCGCGTGCCATCGCATAAGTAGATAAAATGAACAATCTGAGCCGTTTGTACAAAACGGCGTAATTCCGAGAAGCAGGTTTCATCGCATGAAGGAATATTCCACTCAACTGTCCGCCCGCCTTGATGAGGAGGAAGAGGACGAGACCACAAAAACGCTTCAGTCTTTGCAAGTGGATAAACACCTGTTTGAAGCGCGCACGGTTCTGATTACGGGTCAGATTACGATGGAACTGGCAAGGGATGTCAGCGCACGGCTCATGGCACTGGCGCAGGTTTCGGACAAACCGATAACGGTCCTCGTGTCTTCTCCTGGCGGGCATGTTGAATCCGGCGACATGATCCATGACATGATCAAGTTCATCAAGCCGAAGGTGTACATGTTGGGGATCGGGTGGGTCGCAAGCGCCGGCGCACTGATTTACGTATCTGTGCCAACAGAACAACGTTTCTGTACCCAGAATACCCGCTTTCTATTGCACCAACCATCTGGAGGTGCTGGCGGCCCGGCCACGGACATTGAAATCCAGGCGCGGGAAATGCTGCGTATGAGGGATCGGTTGAACAAGATATTCTCCATCGCAACCGGACAGTCGTTGGAGCGTATCGAAAAAGATACTGACAGGGATTACTGGATGACCCCGGAAGAGGGCATCGAGTACGGTCTTGTCGGAAAAGTCGTCGAAAACGCAGACGACATCAAATAGACAGACGATTCAAGGCAATTAAATGAAAACGGCACATCCTGTCACATGGATGTGCCGTTTTTTTAGAACCAGGAGTCCGCTCGGCCCGGGAGGGAAAGGTGTCGGACCATTGTTATCTGGTTCAGGCATCTTCGGGCAGGCGAAACAGCATGTAGTCACGCATCTGATCCAGCGTTATTATTGCTTCCTTGGTAAGATCTGCAGGCGTGCCTATGAACCGGAAGGCATCTGCCAAATAGTCGGTCATCCGATCAAAATGCTCGTCGGTCAGATAAAAATTCTCGTTGATCTTGCGCACACTGGGACCATAGAAGTTTGGCGCTCCGCCGTAAAAGAAACACAGATACTCGCCAACATGCTCTTCCAAATCATCACGAGAGCAGTTGCTCATCAGAGGCGACAACAACGGGTCGTCCTGACAAAAATCCAATGTGACAAGCACAGCGGATTTGAGCGTCTGGCGCCCTCCGAGTCTCAAGTAAAGTGTCATGATCAACCCCTCTCGATCGATACAACTTCTCTTTGATTTATAAGAGCATTCCCAGTGTGTGATTGCTGTGACCGTGTTCACTGCTTTTGGTATTTCATTGTCAATTTTCACGATTGACAAAGTGGAATCTGTGAGTGTTTTGACGCAAAACTCGTCTAAAGCTCACGGACCGGCGTGAGAGGTCGTTCAATAAACTAATGAAAAATAACAATTAAAGTAAGTTGGGCGATTGATATTCAACCACCGATCAGCCGCAACCGTTACAACACGTGCCCTCCAGAAACAGGCGATCACACTCGTGTTATCGATTTATACCTCAGGTGGTGCTTTTACGTCCGGAGCCGCAATCAAGATACGGGAATTCCTGTCGCTTCGGGTCAATTCTTCCAGACCGAGCGCTGATCCAACCAGTCACTGAGGCGCTGTCCGGGGGCCGCATGTCTCAGAACATCTGTGACGACGCAGATAGAATCAGCTCCGGCAGCAAACACGCCGGGAGCCCGCTCCAGGGTGATGCCGCCAATTGCGATCAGCGGACAGGAGACGCGCTGCTTCCAGATACCGATTTTTTCCAGACCCTGTGGCGCCCAGGTCATTTTCTTCAGGATTGTCGGATAGATCGGTCCAAGGGCGACATAATCGGGCGTCGCAGAAAGGGCTATATCCAGTTCCTCGTCGCTGTGCGTTGAAATTCCGAGCTTGATGCCAGCCCGTCGCAGGGCAGCCAGATCCGCGTCAGCAAGATCCTCCTGACCCAGATGAACGTAATCCGCTCCCAGATCAATTGCCTGTTCCCAGAAATCATTCACAACCAGTGTTGCCCCGGCTTCTTTGCAAAGATGAACGGACGTTGATATTTCCGATCTGACATCCGCTTCCGGCAAATCCTTGATGCGCAACTGAACCAGCTTCAATCCAAGCGGCAGGAAACTCTCGAGCCAGTGGGAACCGTCGACAATCTGGTAGAAACGATCAAGCATGCCTGCATCTTTCACTCTGGGGTCGTTTGATATTCGGGTCTCTGGCGGAATTCCGGTTTCCGAGTTCGACAGTCGTGTTAGCCAAATGGAGAAAAGGGCGCACCAAATACCGGCGTTGAAGGCTGAGCAGTGTCCTGCTTGGGCATCAATCCGGCCTCAAAGCCAAGACGCCCTGCCTCGACCGCTTTACCGAAAGCATCTGCCATGGCCGCAGGGTTGGCCGCTTTCGCAACTGCGGTGTTGATCAGGACGGCGTCATAGCCCAGTTCCATGGCCTTGGCAGCATGGGAGGGCGCACCGATACCGGCATCGACCACAAGAGGGACCTCGGGAAAATGGGTCCGCAACATGGAAAGTCCAAGCACATTGTTAAGGCCGCGCCCTGTGCCGATTGGCGCTCCCCAGGGCATCAAAACCCTGCATCCGGCTTGCAACAGGCGATCGGCCAGAACCAGGTCCTCTGTCATGTAAGGAAAGACCTCAAAACCGTCAGCGGCGAGAGTTTTGGCGGCTTCCACGAGACCAAACGGATCTGGTTGTAGCGATGCCTCATCACCAATTACTTCAAGTTTGATCCAGTTGGTGCTGAATACTTCGCGGGCCATTTTCGCCGTATTAACCGCATCTCTGGCTGTCTGACAGCCCGCGGTATTTGGCAGGACATTGACATTGAGGTCCTGGATAAGGGTCCAGAAAGCATGGCCGGATTTTGTCCCTGCAGATTCACGCCTCAATGAAACAGTCACAATCTGAGCACCAGATCGTCGAACGGCCTGTGACAGCAGATCGGGGGAGGGGTATTGAGCCGTACCCAACATCAAACGGCTTTCCAGTTGGCGCCCGTAGAGTTCAAGCATTGCTCAGCCTCCCTGCATCGGAGCAAAGATTTCGACGCGGTCGCCATTGGTCAATCCTGTGATACCGCGCTCTTCACGCGGTATGAAATCGCCGTTCAGTGCGGTTGCTACAACCAGCGGGTCGAACTCCAGTTCATCGCAAAGACGTTGCAAGGTGGTCGCCTGGGTTTTGTGTTGCGTGCCGTTCATTTCAATTAACATCAAAAACCTCCGCATCCGTTTCCTGTGTTTCGATGTAATTCAAGGCGAGTTCTGCCAGGGCAGGGGCCAGCATGATTCCGTGCCGGTAGAGTCCGTTGATATAGAGCCGATTGTCCTGCACATGGATTCGGGGGCAATTGTCAGCAAATGCCGGGCGCAGTCCAGCGTTGAATTCGATAATTTCTGCTTCCCCGAAAGCGGGATGGAGCGTGTAGACTTGAGTGAGTAATTCGCCCGCCGAGCGCACAGTGACCCCCGTTGAGGCTTCACTCTCAATAGTCGTCGCCCCGATCATAAAAACATTATCTGTGCGGGGGACCACATATATCGGATGGCGCTGATGAATAAGACGAACCGGTCGATTGAGTGCCACATCCTCTGTCCTTATGAGCATCATTTCGCCTTTGACACCCCGCAGCCCACTTAGCGTATCTCTCGCGGCCAGTCCGCGGCAATCTATGATCCAATCCTGCGACGACTGAGCAGTTACTTCCTGCTTGTTGTCAAAAACTATACCGACGCCATTTTCCCTCAGCGTACTGACGAGAGCGGTGAGCGTTTTTCTGGGATTGAGATGACCCTCTCCTGGATAATACAGTCCGGATGAAAACCTGTCCGACAGATCGGGTTCGAGCTCGTCAAGTTCCTGCTGCTTCAGGAAGGACCAGTTTTTCGTTCGCTGGGAAAATCTATTGAGGCTTACGCCATCGTTGGGCGGTGCCAGAACGATGGACCCGCGCAGTTCAAGATTATCGGTATAGTCTGGCCAGATTTGAAGTGACCGTTGTCCGAGACGTCCAATGACAGGTTCTGCGATTTCCGCTTCGCACCAGGGTGCAAGCATTCCGCCGGCCCTCCATGCACAGGCAGCGGATAAATCTTCCGGTCCCTGCTCAAATATCCGGACCTCGTGACCGATGCGACTGGCCATTGCCGCGAACATCAGGCCGGCAGCGCCTGCGCCCAAAACAGTAATCACGACCAGGGTCCGTGCAGTACAATCGAGACTCGACCTACCATCACGGATGGCAGTGATCCCGTCTGTTTCGAAGGTCTGGAGTATATCGCTGACGTTGTGGTCATTGCTTGTTTGGCTCGCCCGGTTGAGGCGAAGGAACCGCGTACCGCAGTATGATGACCGGCACATGAAGTCCCTTCGCTGGCATGATCCAGATCAGGTTCAACGGGTGATTCTCAGCCAAACACAAATTCTTGGCACCCCGCTTCATATAAAAAGCTATGTGCATCAAGATAGCGTATCGGTCAATACCTTGTCAGGCTCCCGACGGCGTAAACGGGCAATAAACAACCCTGTGACAACGAATATCAGTGATAATCCGACCGAAAGGGTCAGGGGCTCTCCGAGGAACAGAGCACCAAGCAATACCCCAAAAACCGGAACCATATTGACACCCAGTGCGAAGTAACCGACCCCGACGGTTCTGATCATGTGATATCGCAGGAGATATCCAAGCCCGGTTGGAACGATGCCGAGATAGAGCAGTGCCCAAAGAACATCGGTTGACAAGAGGGCAGGGTTGGGAATCCCCATTGTGAAAATGACAGGGATCAGCGCTGCGGTGGACAAACCCAGCACCAGGGCGGACAGGCGTGTGGGTTGTATGCCTTCCACTTTACGAATGAGAAGCCCTGAAATCACGTAGCAAATATTTCCCGCCAGTGCGGCTCCTTGCGCCAGGAGATCTTGCCCCAGTTTGTTAAACGCTGCGGGACCGATAACAATCGCCACACCAGTGAAACCAAACGCGACTCCAATAAGCTTTGCCGCGGTCAATTTGTCGTCGTGCGTGGCAAAGTGGGCTGCGATGATGGAGAGAAGCGGGCCCGCTCCCATCAGCAAGGCTGTGACACCCGCATCGATTGTTTGTTGCGCCCAGGAAATCAGAAAATAGGGAGCAATGACATTCAATCCGGCAATTACAAGTATCAAAAGCCATTGTCTGGTGCTGACGGGCCATAGCCAGCCTCGCCACAAACACCAGGGCAGAAGAATGACAAATCCGATCGCAACGCGAATAAAGACGATGTCAACCGGCGTAACTTCAGCGACCGCAATCTTGGTGCCAAGGAATGCCGATCCCCAAATTGCTGCCAGAAATACCAGAATAGCAATATCAAGCGTCGTTGGTTTGCGGATCATGCTACTGCGCCAACTGAGTGATACAACTTTGCTATCGGTATATGCATTGTGAGTTGTCAACCGAACAACAAGCCAGGGGAGAGTTTACTGACTTGAGATGCGAATCGGATAGGGAAGCTCTCTTTGTTTATGCAGGATGATACCTACATAAGAGTGCTGCAAATGAAGAATTGAGGGGCCTTTCAAATGACAATGCAGGCGAGTCTGTTGATTGCGGAACTGATGGAATGGTTGCACGGCCCCGCCAGCCGTATTCCCGATACATTACAGCTTATCGAAGAATTTGCCAAAAGGTTGCGTGCGGTTGGGCTCAAGGTCGATCGGATGACAACTGCAATTCCCTTGTTGCATCCCAACGTACGTGCCGAAAGTGTTCTGTGGCAGGATGGTCAGCAGACGGAAATGCGTCGTTTCATCGGAACTCCGGACCTTGACGAAGCCTATCAGAACAGCCCGCTCAAGACTGTCTACACAGAAGAACGCGCTGTTCGATTTCAGGTGAATTCGGAACCTGTGCAGGGAGAATATGGCGTTTCAGCCGATCTGCGTGAAGCAGGAATGCACGACTATGTAGCACTGCCGATGCCGTTTTCCGACGGATCCATCAAAGGGATAACTTTTGCAACGCGTGATCCGGTGGGCTTTTCTGATCGCGATGTTCTGATGTTTGAAACTGCGATCAAGCCTCTCGCCCTTTTGCTGGAACTTCATACTTTGCGGCGTACTGCCGAGACGGTGCTTGAGACCTATGTGGGCAAGCGGGCGGGAAAGCGAGTGCTTGAAGGGTCGATCAGGCGCGGTGATGGCGAAGAAGTTTCGGCGTTGGTTGGATTTGCCGACATTCGCGGCTTTACACGTCTGTCGAACTCTCTTCCCGGTGATCAATTGTTGTGCCTTTTGAACACCTACTTTGATGCAATGGCCACCTCCGTCGAAGCCTGTGGAGGTGAAGTCCTGAAATTCATTGGGGATGAGGTGCTGACTGTATTTCCATTTGAAACGCGGGAGGAAGCCCGCAAGGCGGCGCACTGCGCCTTGTCTTCTTCGATCAGAGCGATGAAGAAGGTACTGGAGATAAATTCCTGTGCACCTGAAACTATGCCGCCGCTTCGATGCGGGATTGCCCTGCATGCAGGGAAACTGTTTTTTGGGAACGTCGGGAGCGAAACGAGACTGGACTTCACAGTGGTCGGGCCTACCGTCAACCTTGCCAATCGATTGGCTGACGTGGGAAAGCGGGAAGGTGCACCGATCGTCGTTTCACAGACGGTGGCCGATCTGCTTGGCTGGCAGCATCCGCCGATCGGGACGTACGAGTTGCGTGGATTCGAAAAGGCAGTGCCTGTTTACACGGTGCCTGAAGAGTGTGTTGAAGAGCTGGATGGCAAAACTGAAACGGTTTTAAGTGATCTTGAGAAAAACTGACGCCGGACAAGTGTGAGCGTGACGAGTGTCGTTGAGCCCACAAACAAATAAGGGCCACCGAACCAGCCGATATAGGCGACGCTGAAAAAAAATGCTCGTAGTCCCAGGTTAAAATGATGTCCGGCGATAACGTTCAGTCTTGCCGCACGTTCGGCAGCGTTTTTTCTTGTTTCAGAATCGGATTTTGGATCATCCCGCTCCGGTACAGCACCGACAAGGATAGAACAGTAATTGAACAGCCGGTAAGACCATCCAAACTTAAAGAGCGCATAGGCGCAGATGGCAATCAGACCGATTACCTTGACTTCCCATTCCGTTCTGGTCACTACCATCCCGAGTTTGAGATCGGCAATTATTCTCAAAACCAGATCGGTACCGTCCAACAAAGCGAAACAACCGCCCATTGCCAGCAGGGAAGCAGATGCGAAAAAGGCCGTGCCGTTTTGCAGACCGGATAAGATTCCTGCGTCCATGATCCTGACTTCCCGCTCAGCCATGACCATCATCCAATGGTGTCGGTGTGCGTTCATCTGTGAAGTCAAGGAGTATTTAGCCCAGCGACTGCGGTCCACAAGAAATACGAAGCCGATCCACGACAATGCAAACCATAATATTGCCGCGATGTCCGTATTAGATAGAATAGTCATTAGTAAGACTGAGTCTCTTGTATCGCGTTTCGCCTGAATTTGTCAGAACACTATCAGGCGTGCGTGAATTGTCCACTAGGTGTTGAGAGTATTACTGGGTGCCTTTGAGGTTGGCTGACCATGCTTTTCGCTATGTTCACGCGGCATGCATATCGGACAGTCCACAAATGCATGGGGAAGGACTTGCGGCATGGTTTACAACTCGTTAAAAGGCGCCACTGGAAAGAGACAGCGGCATCGTTCAACAACCGCTGCTACACAGGCAAGGATCTACATGGAAGAAAGCGTACAGAAGTCCTGTTGGGGCGTCATGACTTGGACTGTCGTGGCACTTGGAGGCGTTATGGCTTTTGTTTATCTCTTCGGAGGATTTGATGTCGGCGCAGTAGCCGTCGCAGCACGCTAGAGCAGTTCCGATATTCTTGGGGGACCGATTCGCGGTTCAGGAACGCTCAATCATATAGTGAAGAATTGGTCGCTGGATCAGTGTGTTGCGCTCGCGATTTCAGTAAATCGCAATAAATGTGAGCACGTCTCGTTTTGAATTAACGTGGCGTGCTCTTTTTTTTCAGAATTTTTTGGCCTAAGGCCGGAGCCGACGAGTTTCCTGAAACTATCTAGAAGACAGTTTGTGTTGTCGACAAGGCGTCGACTTTCAGTGTTCCAGCATGTCCCAGAGGCGGCGTTTTATTCCAAGTAATTCAGCTGAAAGTCTGGTCTCGCTGGTTCGCGGACGTGGCAGGTGTATATCTTCAATATGGCGAACTCGGCCCGGTCTGGCCGAGAGCACGACGATACGGTCTGCCAAAAAGATCGCTTCTTCAAGATCGTGAGTTACGAAAATGACTGTTTTTCCTGTCACCTGCCAGAGTTTCTGCAACTCCTCTTGCATACGCTCTTTGGTTTGCGCATCCAGGGCGCCAAAGGGTTCGTCCATGAGCAATACTTCAGGGTCGTTGGCATAAACGCGTCCGATATCGACCCGTTTGCGCATCCCCCCCGAGAGCTCACGTGGCCAACGGCTTTCAAAACCCGTAAGGCCGACCAGCTCAATCCATTTGCTTTCGATATCCTTGCATTCAGCTTTGGATGCGCCCCTCAAGCGCGGTCCGTAGGATATGTTTCGGGAGACATTCATCCAGGGGAATACGGCGTCCTGCTGGAATACCATCCCGCGCTCTCGTGCCGTGCCTTGAATTTCTTTTCCGTCCAGTGACATTTGCCCGTCGGTTGGTGCATACAGGCCGGCCATCATTTTTAGCAGAGTGGATTTGCCACAACCCGAGGTCCCAACAATCGCATTGAAACTTCCTGACGTGAAGTCGAGATTGATGCCCTCAAGAACTGTCAATTCGCCCGGCGAACCTCTGCCAAATGTATGGGTTAGATTTTCAACAACAATGTTAGACATTATTCATGGGCCTCCGACCATTGGGTCAGTCGGGTTTGAATGGTTCTGAAGATCCGGTCCATCGTGAAGGCGCATACACCAATGATGACGATAATCATCATGACTTGCGCCGTCAGAAAATATCGACGCCCCTCTTGAAGCAAAAAACCGAGCCCACTCGGCGCAGCGATAAGCTCAGCGGCGACCAAAGTCGTCCAGGCGGCTGCCAGAGCGATGCGCAATCCTGTGAAAATGAACGGTGTCGCGGCCGGAATTGCAACTGTTCTGAAAATCTGAAACCGCGTGGCACCCATCGTCGCAGCGGCATCGACATAGACTTTGGGAACGTTTTTCATACCCGCGACAACATTGACGATACAGACCAGAAAACAGGCGATTGTGATCAGAAGAACGCGGCTGAATTCCTCAATACCGAACCAGATGATCACAATCGGAATGTAAGCCAGCGGAGGGATTGGCCGAACCGCTTCGATCAGCGGATCAAAAATATACTCCACTGTTTTGTACCAGCCAATGAGGCAGCCCAAGACCAGTGCCATACTCGTTCCGATAATAAAGCCAAGAGTAATTCGGAACAGACTGGCGCCGAGTGCGTCAAAAAGGCTGCCTTTGGTAATATTGACGTAAAACGCCTCAGCAATATCGGTGACAGGAGGCAGGAGAGACGGGTTGTTGCCGGGCAAGTTCGTCAACCAGATATATGACGAAACAACAGTCGCTATCGAGAGACCTCCGAGCAGTATCCGTCGTGAATGTTTCCTGTGTCCTGCCGCCATCGGTCAGATCCGTGAGACAATCTGATCGGAAACAAGGGCATCAATGTCCGGAAGTCCTCCGATTCGGTCGTTGGCTACGAGGAATTCAGACTGAACGGTCAGTGCTTTGTTCAGAATGCCTTTTGCGTAAACGTCCTTTATCTCCGGCTTATTGAAGTAGAAGTAGCCGTTCAGGATCGGTTCAACGTCGGCAATCGTCACTCCGGCACGTCCCATGCCTTCCTGCCAGGCAACCATTCGGTTCAGAACTTCTTTGTTGTCATCGCGAAGCATACCGATGGATTTTTCGTGGAAGGCGCCAACAAGTTCCACCAAAGCGTCCTGATTGGAATCCATATATTGCTGGGTGGTCATTAAAACGTCCATAATGCTGGGACGGCTTTCCAGTGGCAAATTTGCTCCGTCCACCAGCATGGTTGCATCTGGTTTGGCATCGAAGATCAACTTTTTAGAGGTTGCCAAAGGTACAGTAGCATCGACTGCACCCGCGATGAGCGCCGCCTGTCCATCGATTGGCTCCATGTTGACACGCGTCATCTCCATGTCCTGCAGACCCTCAGCCTTCAGAACGACATCAAGGAAGAAATCGAAATTTGTCCCCTGTGTCACGGCAATCTTGCGGCCCTCCATGTCGGAGAGGCTCTTAACATCTGGGGCTCCAATAACGGTAAACAGGCCCGATGCATCGCCGCAAATCGAAATTTCTCTGAAATCGGCGACTTTTTTATACATCGCAGCCAAGGGCGGAACGGAACCGACCGTGATCACATCAACAGAGCCCCCAACCATCGCTTCAATAGCGGGCGGGCCGGATGGAAACACTCTAAAATCCATTTCTATGCCAGGAGCAAAACCCTGGTCTTGAACGAGCCAGTACATTCCGAACGAATAGGCTGGAATGATGCCCACTCGGGTTTTTGTCGTTGAAGCATGCGCTTTGCCGATGAAAAAATTTGGAGCCGCCAGCGTCGTGGTCGCTATAGCTGCTCCTTTTAGGAAAGTCCTCTTCGATACAGATCTATTCGCCATTTTTCACTCCTCCCATCCCGCCGAATTCCCTTTTCAACGGTTGCGTAACGATAGGTCTGAATCATCATGGTTGTCAATCTAGTAATTACTAGATTATAGAGATATAGTTGACTCTGCAAAAGTGGTTTTCTGGGAGAGATTTTGTGAACATTATTCTGATCCTGATCGACAGTCTGAACAAAGACTGTCTCAGCATCTACAATCCGCAAACCATCTGCAAGACGCCCAATATCGACAGATTGTCAAAGCGCTGCGCCATATACGACAACCACTTTATTTCGAGTTTGCCGTGCATGCCCGCACGCCGGGAGATCTTTGCCGGTCGCAAGGAATTTATGTGGCGCCCGTGGGGGCCGCTTGAGTTGTTCGACCCCCGTCTGCCGCAGATTGTAGCCGGTGCAGGGTACAATACCGGTATCGTGACCGACCACTATCACTACTGGGAAGAAATGGCGAACGGCTACATACAGGGTTTTCAATCCCTGACGTTTGTGCGCGGTCACGAGACTGACAACTGGAAAGTCCCAATCAAGGATGATGCACCTGCCTGGGTGAAAAAGATGTCCGAATTCCGAGCTGCGGAGCACATGGAGCAATACTATGCCAACGTGAAGGACTTCAAAACCGAAGAAGACTTCTTTCCCGCCAAAGTCTTCTCAGGCGCAGCCGACTGGCTGGAGGAGAACGCTTCCAAGGGGCCGTTCTTTCTGCAGGTTGAAAGTTTCGATGTGCACGAACCGTTCCACGTACCGGAACCCTATACGTCCATGTATACGGATGGAAACGGTTCGAAAGACGATTTCAACATCTGGCCTCCGTATCAGGTTTATGCGGCACTTGATGCGTTCATGGAGCAGACCAGTCCAGAGGAATTGGCATTTCTGAAAGCCCAATACATGGGTAAAACAACGATGGTCGATAATTGGCTTGGCACATTACTTGACAAGGTCAGCGCACTCGACCTCTGGGATGAGACCATGATCGTCCTGACGACGGATCACGGTCATGACCTCGGCCAAAGAGGCATTTTTGGAAAACAGTTTCCTCATTATGACAGCCATGCCAACATTCCCATGGTGGTTTGGCATCCCGAGCACACCGGCAGCAGTCGTGTAGGCGCGCTGACCCAGACAGTGGATATTTTTTCTACAGTCATTGAAGCCGCTGGTGCCACCCCACCGGAGGAGCCCCGCCATTCACGCAGTATCATGCCGACCCTTACAGGTACGGATATCCGGGAGGCCATTCTTTATGGAACATATGGTCAGGGAGTTTGTTTGACCGACGGGGAGTGGACCCTTTTCAAAGCGCCGGTCGAGGGCAAACCCTTGTTCAATTATTCGACCATGATCAATCGTCCCCTTATCGTTGACAACCCGGTCGATGGAAGAGTGGGTGCTTTGCCGGAACCTCCGGCGGACCAGGGATATTTTGATCCGACCGTGCCGATGCCTCTGTGGAAAATTCCGATCAATATCGATCCTCGGACGCATGAGAACTTTCTGTTCAATCGCAAAAGAGACCCCAATCAGGAAGATAATCTCTGGGAAAAAGAACCGGCGCAGCGGGATCGTCTAGTGGCGAAGTTGTGCAAAATGATTGAAGAAGAAGGCGCGCCCCCTGAGCAATTCGAGCGACTTGGCCTTGTGTAACAAACCAATAGAGGACATCGACTGTGGAAGCGACTGAGCTTAACAAGCGCCAATCAATTATCGATCATTGCCTGGAGATGAACCGATCGGGACTAAATCAGGGCACGTCAGGAAATATCAGTATCCGACACGAGGACGGTTTGCTGATTACGCCCACAAGCATGCCCTATGACGATATGAAACCGAAAGATATCGTGTTTCTTGATCAAGATGGAAATCCAGACGGTGCTGGCAAGCCCTCGAGCGAATGGCGGTTTCATAAGGACATTCTTGATGCGCGACCTGAATTGAATTCGGTGGTGCATGCGCATCCTACCTACTGTACAGCACTTGCCATCTTGGGCATGGAGATCCCACCGGTCCATTACATGCTGGCTGTCTTCGGCGGTCCCAACATACGATGCGCACCCTATGCAATTTATGGGTCAAAGGAACTGTCCAACCATGCTGTTGAAGCAATGGTCGATCGCAAGGCATGTCTATTGGGTCATCACGGTATGATCGTGGCAGGCGCATCAATGGAGCAGGCCATGTGGCTGGCTGTGGAATTGGAGACTGTTGCCCGTCAGTACCATGCCTGTCTGCAGTTGGGAGATCCTCCGTTGCTGACGGACGGGCAAATACAGGATGTAATCGATAAGATCGGCGGATATGGCCGCACAGAAAGCTAGGTGTGACCGTTAAATTTGAAAATAGTGTTTGTGTGTGATCGTTTCTCACATTACGACCATCTATAATTATGGCAGATGATGTAATTCCATTGCGCGGCCCTGGCCGGCCAGCGTTTAATCAGGCAAACCGAGATGCTGCAGATCGGTTCACTTTTGCTTGTCGAAAAATATCTATTTCAAAAGATATCAAGTGGCCGCTGTGGCGGCAGCTGGCAGAGCAGTTGGAGGCCGTAATCAGGGATGGCGTGCTCGAGCCTCATTCGCGCATACCATCCGAAGAAGCCATGGCTGAAATGTTTGGCGTATCCCGACCTGTGGTTCGGAACGCGTTGCAAACTCTGGCCAGTCGCGGGTTGATCGTTAAAGTTCATCGCAAGGGTATCTATGTCGGTGCCCCACCGCTGGAAACGGATTTCATAACGACCAACCTCAGTGCCTATGACGATATGATTGCACGTGGTCATAAAGTGAGTACGCATACATTTGAGTTCCTGCGGGCGCTTCCTGATGCCAAGGAACAGGAAGCTTTGCAGCTCAAACCTGACGAAACGGTCATTCGTATCGGGCGTGTCTTTTGGATGGACAATCACCCAATTACCCATACGAAAATGACCCTTCACGGTGGAAAATTACCGGGATTTGAAGCGCTTGATATTGAAGACCGGTCTGTACTTGGACTGGTTCGTGAGCGTTACGGACTGAGTCTCAAAAGAGCAGAGCGATGGTTCAAAGCCTGCTTTCCGCCAAAGGACGTATCGTTGGCGATGAACGTTTCTGAAAACACCCCTATGATCTGGATTGAGTCAATTGCCTACGAGGCAAACAATACGCCGCTTGAATATTATCGGGCTTACTACAATTCTGATACGGCTCGGGTGCACTTGTCCATAACGGAATGACTGCAACGTGGTTGGCAGTTGGGAGATCAGCAACTGTTCATCGGTGGTTCGCCCGCAATGTAGCGACGCACTTCTTCGGCGGCTTTTTCGGCAGCAAACGCAACAGTCCGGACCGAAGCCCCTGCAATATGGGGTGTCAAAGTCACGTTGGGCAGCGTCAGAAGAGGAAAGTCCTTGGGAATAGGCTCCGTCGTAAATGTATCAATCATCGCCGCGCCCAAAGATCCCTCGGTAAGCGCACCATAGAGAGCGTCATCATCGCAGAGTGAGCCTCGCGTGGTGTTGATCAGAATTGCGCCGGGCCGCATTCGATTGAATGCCTCCGAGTTCATCATGCCGACAGTTTCGGGGGTCACTTTCGGGTGTAGTGTGACAACATCGCTATTGGTGAGCAGGTCTTCTAAATCCGTCATTCTTGCACCTGCGGATTCATCATCCTTTGAGAGCTTTGCATAAGGATCATGGACAAGAATTTGACAACCAAATCCACGTAACAATTGCGCAACAAGCCTGCCGATTGCCCCATATCCGACTATACCAACGGTCATCTCATTGAGTTCCCGGCCAGTTGTGTCTGCGCGGTATAAATCGTCGCGCCATTTGCCGCGCCGCAGGGCTTCATGTCCGACACGGATTTTTCTGGATTCAGTCAACATCGCGCCAATTGTAAACTCCGCAACGGCTGTTGCATTACGTCCAGGCGTGTTGACGACCAGTACACCCCGATCACGACAGGCCTTGAGGTTGACATTTACCGGTCCGCCGCGCGAGACGACGATCAGTTTGAGCGCGGGCAGTTGTATCAGCATCTCTTGGGACATGGGCGCCAGGTGTGTAATCAGTATTTCAGCGTCGTCGATGAATTCGATGACTGAGTCAGCCTCACCAAAATACTCCTTTAAGCCATCCATTCCCGCAGTTGTGTGACCGTGGACCAGGGGTTCTCCAGGCCAATTGTTGCAATGCGTACGGAGTATGTGGTCTGTTCCAACTACCTCGATCAACTTTTCGCAAAACATGTCTGGCAGCATGAAGTTGTCACCAATGATCGCAATTTTTCGGTGCATGGAAATAATCCTTTGGTATTCAAAACAGCCTCGTACGATGGCATCGTGGACACGGCTTTATGCTGTTCGGGTAGATCGCATCCCGACACTGCTCACCCGCTGCTGTGGGTCTTTACAATCTCAAATGTCATATTAGTTTATTCTAGTAACTACAAGAATTAAAGTAACGTCAGTTGGACGGGTGGGAGGTTTTATGTTGCATCTGGGTGTTGATGTTGGGACGACTGCGGTGAAAGCAGCAGTTTTTGACACCGATGGCACCTGCATATCGGTTGCCTCGAAAGAAACGGAGACGGTTTCCCCCCACACCGGTTGGTCCGAGCAGGATATGGAAGCGGTTTGGGACAATGTGCGTCATGCGGTTTCTTCAGCTGCAAGCGGGTGTGCGGCCGACAAAATTGTCTCTGTCGGAGTAGCAGGGCAGGGCGATGGGTTATGGGCCATGGATGCCAGTTTGCGGCCGGCGCGAAATGCAATTCTATGGAATGATCAGCGTGCCAGCAGCATCGTTCAGCACTGGATACAAAGTGGTGTATCAAGCGAACTTGCCAAAATCTGCCGCACTGTAATCTGGCCGGGTGCCAGTGCTCCTCTTTATGCATGGCTCAAGCGGCACGAGCCTGACACAGTGGAAAACATTGCCCATATCTGCAATGCGAAGGACTGGATCGGCTTTCGTTTAACAGGCAAGCTCAAGACTGATTTTACTGATGGATCCATTCCGTTTCTCGATCTCAACAAACGGCAGTACAGCGAAGAAGCATTCGCGCTTTGCGGTGTGAAAGATCTGAGTGGCAAGGTTCTTCCTCCACGTTTGTCTTCAGAGTTGCTTGGAGTCCTGACAAGCCAGGCTGCTGAAGATCTGGGTCTAAAACAGGGATTACCGGTTGCCGTCGGAGCGCTTGATGTTGCCGCGATGCATATCGGTGCCGGACTGAATACGGTTGGTGAGTCGCTGCTGATTTTGGGTACGACCGCAGTGGTGAGTTCAGTGTTGGAACCGTCCTCTCAGCCGGAACACCCTATCGGAGCAACGGTCATTCATCCTTACGGTGACAGATGGCTATATGTGCAAGGCCCTCAGTCGGGCGCTTCCGCCGTCGATTGGCTGGCCAATCTTCATCCGGAGATTTGGCCTGGTGGCGCACAAGATGTAGTCAAATCCGCAGAAAAATCGCCTCTAAACTCAAATGGCATCATTTTCCTTCCGTATTTGACCGGGGAGCGCGCTCCGTTCGTCGCGCCGGATGCGAGTGGTGTATTTATTGGGTTGCGGCCGGAAACGAGTAAATCTGATCTTGCCCGTGCCGTGTTGGAGGGGGTGGCTTTCAGTCTGCGCCACTGCGTTGATGAAGCCGCGACTGTTTCCCGAAAAGGGTTTGTTGTTGCAGGGGGAGGGGCTCGCAGTGAGTTGTGGCGGCAGATTCTGGCCGAGGTGTTGGGAAGTCCGGTACGACTTGCTGCCGATGATATTGGTATCAGAGGCGCAGCGCTTTTGGGGGGTGCCGCACTAGGCGCTGGAGAGCCTCCCGCAGCACAGGCGTCGGACGATCCACAACCGCCGTGCCTGCCTGATGCAGACAACACGAAAACATATGATGCCGGATACAAGAGATTCCGTGAATATGTTGATGCTCTGATGCCCATCTGGACGTCATAACCGAAGCTGATTGAACGGCTGTCTCTTTCACACCGGAGAGTACCCTTCAAGTGTCTTTACCGATGCCTGTTGCCGGAAATTCTCTTTTCTATGAGGCTATGCCGCAGACCGCTCCTGAGCTTCATCCGGGCATGACGTGTGACCCTGTTGAAGGACTTGTTCAGGTACCCTGCATCGAACGTAAGCGCGGGAGGCAGGCAAAGTCGTTACATCGCCGTCACTGGCGCTCAGAGGTCAGCGCGAGCATTTTGTGGCGCTCGATACCTGTAGTGAGACAAAGCATCGGACCGGGCTCGACATGAGCGATAAATACAAGGAAACCTCCGCGGGAGGCCTTGCTTTCAATGTCGCCACCTGTTGGCTGCTCAGCAATATAGCTCTTTGAGTAGCATCAGTATTTTAGCGACGTTAGGGTCGCCAATGCTATAATGAAGTGTCTGTGCTTCCCGTCTATATTTTACGAGACCTTCGGCGCGCATTTTCGCGAGGTGCTGCGACAGTGCAGACTGACCTAACTGTATTGAGTCTGCTAGGGTATTAACTGACATTTCGCCGCTTTGGGCAAGCTGGCAGAGAATCAATAGTCGCTTGTCGTTGGCCAGAAGCTTCAACAGGCGTATCGGTTCTTCGATTTTTTGGTAGAATTCGGTCATATCGACGACGTCTGATTTCCCGACTTCCATGGCGCTGATCGTAAGAGTCACATGTTGCCTTGCTGTTGTATTGATGATGGTTGCAAATCAAAAATGCCGCATAACGAGTACATTTTCCCGCAACATGGATTGGTTGTATAACTTCGTTTGACTACCTAGTAAATATTACAATGGTGGCATCATTAGTTTACTTCACTGTTTTTTTTCGATTATACTCGATTGTCGACAACATTCCGCAAATGCCGCCTATTACGCATGTTGATAGTTTACATTTAAAGGGTGAATTAGGCCATATAAGACTAATCTGATATTGACTAATCTCTTTAGAGGCTGTCCTAATCTCCGTTTAATACTTAATGTCATTAGATGACAAAGATCTGTGACGGCCAACACATAAAACCCGGTAATGTCCATTCCGACAAACCGCAACCCGAAACTTTCGACGAGGTAAGGCTCTATTACCGACATTTCGGATTTTACCTAATAGGTATAACGGACTGGCTATCCAGTCTTTGGCACACAGTCTCTATCTTGCTGGTGTGGCGTCTCATCCGTCCCTTTTTCCGGAACCATGGCGAACTGGTCGTTTGAAAAAGTTGAAGCAATTTGTCCATAAGGACACAAGATAAAAATGATACCCTCGGCATTTCATGCGATCCAATCGCCGGGTCAATCGATCTGCTTGAATTTCAGGTCCCTCAACCGATAATTATCAATTATGCAGCCAGTATGGAGAATACCAGACTGTGCAAAAGCAATTGTCAGCCCCTTTGTTGATTTGCCATGGCTGCACAAATTGCTAAATCATGAGACATGGTACTTAATTTGGTAAAACTCTGTGTCGGCGTTGGCTCGGTTGAGGAACTGCAAGCCTATCGCGATTTCGAAGCTGAGAAGCATGGCGGGCCGCGCAATAGCGTTCATACCACGCGAATGGTACCCACACGCCGCGATGAATTGTTAGATGGCGGTTCTCTCTACTGGGTGATCAAGGGCGTCATTCAGGTTCGGCAAACTCTTGTCGATATTCAGGTTTTTACCGACAGTGCAGGGATACGTCGATGCGATCTTGTGTTGGATCCTCGCCTCATATTGACAAAAGGGCAGCCTCGCCGCGCGTTTCAGGGGTGGCGTTACTTCAAGGAAGAAGATGCACCCGCTGATTTGAAACGGGGAGCAAAGGGCGTAGAAATTCCTGAAGCGATGCGTCGTGATCTTGCGGAATTGTGCCTGATCTAGACCTTAGCTGGAAACCGAGTATCGCCTTTGTTTTCTTGAGGCGCACTAAGCACTCATGTTGTCGATAAGGCGCGTGTTTCCCAGCCATGTTGCTGCAAGGAGCCTGCGAGGCCCCGAAAAATCATCTGCAGGTCTTCGCAGAGTTTCGGCGTCACGCAGTTCCAGGTAGTCAATTTTAAATCCCGCTTCCCTTAGCTGCTCACAGCCTTCGGACAGACACTCTCTCGGTTTATGTTCCTGTTTGATCTGCGAAACCACCTGCATCATCACACTGGCGAGTTTCGGTGCGATCTGCCGATGCTCTGAACTGAGATAGGCATTGCGGGAGGACAGCGCGAGGCCATCGGCTTCCCTGACAGTCGGCGCGCCGATAATTCTGACCGGAATGTTCAAATCGTCTACCAACTTTTTTATCACCAGCAACTGCTGGTAGTCTTTCTCACCGAAAACTGCGATATCCGGCAGCGCGGCAAGCAGAAGTTTTGTTACCACGAGCGCCACACCATTGAAAAAATCAGGCCGAAAATCTGTCTCAAGTCCAAGAGCCGGACCGTTTGGATGGATAGAAGTCGAGTGGTCTGCGGCATACATTTCTGCACCATTTGGAGCAAACACTGTGTCGACGCCGAGGTCCCGCAATTGCTGAAGATCGCGCTTTTCTGTGCGAGGATAGGCTTCAAAGTCTTCGGTCGGGGCAAATTGAGCTGGATTGACAAAAATCGAAACAGCCGTCCTGTCACAGCGCTTTTTTGCTTCCGATATCAGGGACAAGTGACCTTCGTGAAGAGCGCCCATCGTCGGAACAAACCCTAAGGATTCGCCGTTCATTTTCAGATTGTGGGACCATTCTTGCAGAGTGCGGATATCGCGGACTATCAGCGGGAAATGAGTCATTTGATTTTTGAACCGATCTGGGCCTTGCAGTTGTGGGATATGTAAGCCAGCATAAGAAATAAATGTTGCGGCGCAATATCAACAAGAGATCGGCCATGCGGTTTCTTGCTATCGAGGCACAATGAGTCATAATTCGGGGATGAATCCCTTGGCGATCATTAAATCGCCCACATATTAAAGAGCAGAGAGCACTCACGCTTCCAATTGAGAATATGGCGAAAAACGAACTGACTGGCAAAACAGGAAACCCTGCGTCGCTGGATAAGTCCAGCAAGGCGGATATTGAGTCGTTTCTCGATCGGGCGCAGCAAATTCAACCCTCCGACGGTGCCAATGGCCGTTTACTGTTTGCACTTGATGCGACCATGAGCCGACAACGCACCTGGGATCGGGCCTGTACGTTGCAGGCAGGAATGTTCGAAGAGGCTGGTAAAGTCAGCGGGTTGGATATTCAGCTGATCTATTTTCGCGGATACTCGGAATGCCGGAGCAGCAAATGGGTGTCCGATGCAAAAAGGCTTCGTGATCTGATGACAAGGATCGATTGCCGAGGTGGACATACCCAGATCACCAAGGTTCTGGCGCACGCAATTAAAGAAACCCGCAGGAAAAAAGTGCAGGCTCTGGTATTTGTCGGTGACTGCATGGAGGAAAAAGCCGATGACCTGTGTATGCGTGCCGGGGAGCTTGGATTGCTGGGTGTACCGGTCTTTGTTTTTCAGGAAGGTCATGATGCTGACGCAGAACCGACATTTCGCGAAATTGCCCGATTGACCAACGGCGCTTATTTTCGCTTCGACAACGCTGCCGCCAAACATTTGGGCGATCTTTTGCGTGCAATTGCGGTCTATGCGGCTGGCGGTCGAAAGGCTTTACAGAACCTGCGCGGCGAAAGTGCACAAAGCGCGCAGCAATTGCTGACGCAGATGAAACCCTGAGGATACGAGACGGAAAAGAAGACCAATGCCGTATTTCTTTTTGGGGGTGGCCGCTCTTGTGCTGCTTGTTTTCGCTGCAAAACGCTTTGTCGCGGCCAGTCCCGCTGATTTAGCCCGTCAGATCAAACAAGTCTCCGGTGGAGTGCTGCTATTTATTGCTGCGATACTGATGTTTACAGGTCGATGGGTATTCGGTCTGGCGGTTGCCGGATTCGGCCTTTCGCTTCTAGGATTGGGTGGCATACCAGGTTTTGGCAGGGTTGGTGGCTCAAGACCGACTTCGGGTAAAATATCAACCGTTAGAACAGCCATGCTGGAAATGCAGCTGGATCACGATAGCGGTGCCATGCGGGGGCGCGTGATTGCCGGAACGTATGATGGTTCTGATCTTGATCAGATGGATCGCGACATGCTTCGCGCCCTGTGGCTGGACTGCGGCGCGGACGAAGAAAGCCGCGCACTTTTAGAGGCGTACTTTGACCGCAGGAACCCCAGCTGGCGTGAAGACTTCGACGCGAACGAGAGCTCGGGGCAGAGCGCTTCTGCGAGCACGGGCGCTATGACCGATAAGGAGGCTTACCAGGTCCTGGGGCTTTCTCCCGGCGCCGGGAAGACGGAAATTAGGGAAGCGCACCGGCGCTTGATGATCCGACTGCACCCCGACCGTGGCGGATCGACTTTTCTTGCGGCCAAGATCAATCAGGCCAAAGACAGACTTCTCAGCGGGCATTAGAACCACCTCAACGCATTACTGGTAGATAGTGTAACAGGCATATTTCGCTTTCTTAAGCGATCGGCATGCAGCTACTGCTGCGGATTTTGTGTCAAAACCAACAAATCGGGCACGGAAAAGAGTTTCCCCTTTTGCGCTAACAGGCTCAGTGTAGGGATCGTAGCTCCGAAGGGGTGACCCTACTTTTGTCTGCGCGGATTTCAGTAAACTGATGGCACCGTTTTGTGTCGGCGTTGCGGCGATCTGTACCTGCCAGCCGCCAACGGGGCTTTGTGAATTGTGAGTGGAGACGAACTCTCTCAGTTCCTGCGGTTTTGGCGTAGCCTGAGAAGGAACGGCGATGGGCGCCTGCGCTATCACGGCGGAAATGGTATCGGTCTGTGCGGGTTTACGCATAGGCGGAAGGGTTTTTGCCACGTCGAAGCTTTGCGATATCCGGCTTTTGGGCGATATCCGACTTTTAGGTGTGACCTGGGTTTCCAGCGAATGTCGACGGACGGGTGTCGTCGCGTCCGTTGCCGCAAAACGGTCGATGACCGGGGCGATAGCAGTTGCCTGTGTAACCGTCGGAGCCTGAATTGGCAGTGCAGCGACAGCAACTGTCAGAACCGGTTTAGTTGCCGGAACCGGTGCATTTTTGAATGCCAGATCAACTGCTCCACCATACCGGCGTTGCGCCGCAGACAGCACATAAGAGCGCTTTTTACCTTTTTTGGCTTTACGGAGATACAGGCCGATCAACTTCTTCATCTGCGCATTTCGTGATGCGCCGCTTTTGCCGCCCATTACGACCGCCACAATATGGCGTCCATCACGGTTGACGGATGTGACAAGATTAAAACCTGAAGCACGAATGTAGCCGGTTTTGATGCCATCGACTCCGCGGACGCGACCCAGCAACTTGTTGTGGTTACCGTATTTTCGGCCGCGATAGGAAAAGGTCCTGGTGGAGAAATACTTGTAATATGTCGGAAACCGTTCCTGGATGGCACGACCCAGAACGGCCATGTCTTTCGCAGTTGTCCGTTGTTTTGAATTGGGGAGACCGTGCGCATTGCGAAATGTTGTTTTACGCATCCCGATCTGTTTGGCAGTTCTGGTCATGCGTGCCGCGAACTTTTTCTCCGATCCGGAAACATTTTCTGCAATAGCCGTTGCAACATCATTAGCTGATTTGGTTACCAGCGCACGTATGGCATTGCGAACGGAGATCGTCTGACCGGGCTTGAATCCGATTTTTGACGGTGCCTGTCCGGCGGCATATTTTGAGACCTTGAGTTTTGTGTTCAAGGTCATGCGTCCGGCTTCCAGCTCCTCGAACAAGACGTACAAGGTCATGATCTTGGTCAGGGACGCGGGATAACGGAGGGTGTTCGCCTTATATGAATAAAGTGTGCGGCCCGTCTTTGCATCAATGACAATACCCGAATATTTCGGATTTGCCGCAACATCGCCGGAATAGGCAGCACCAACCGTGCACAATCCTAATACCAAGGCCGATTTTCGCAGACAGGCGAGGCTGGCGCTCAAAATACGTGGAAGACCGATACTCAACACAATTCAGGTCCCATAACTCAATACATCGGGATACAGCCGATATTATAAATATTTTCCAAAAGCGTGGAACACCTCATTGGGGGAACCTCACTCATTGGTATTACTGGTGTTATCGGGGTTTTGCTGCCCCTACAACCCGACTGATACTCAGCCTGGCTGCGTGTCGATAAACACAATGCCGCAATCGCGGTTACGAATCCGTAAAAGGAATCGAAAAAATCTGATTCAATGAAACAATCTTCGGTTAACAGCAGAATTTTATATTGCACTGCAAAATAATTCTTGACTTTTTGTGCACTGCATATAAATTAGAGGCAAGCAAATTGTTGAGCGTGTCTGCGGAGCTGTGGCGCGCTGTTGAGAATGACAAAGGATTGAGATGATGGTTACCGGATTTGAAGACATTCAGAAACTAAGCAAAGAAAATGTTGAATTGGCTATGCAGAGTGCAAACGCTTACAATCAGGGCGTTCAGGCTATTGCAGCAGAAGTTGCTGACTACTCCAAGAAGTCTCTGGAAAACGGCTCGGCCGCTGCAGAGAAAATGATGGGCGCAAAGTCTTTGGACAAAGCTGTTGAAGCTCAGAGCATGTTCGCAAAATCTGCCTATGAAGGATTTGTTGCCGAGGCAAACAAAATCGGCGAAATGGTTATGAGCATGAACAAAGAAGTGTTCAAGCCGATTGAAAACGTCATGGGTAAAATGACGAAGTAAATTGTCAAACGAACGTCTGTTTGAATGAAATGGTCCGGTTCTCCGGGCCATTTTTTTTGCTTTGCGGATTGATGTTTGTGTCAAGACTGAAAATTGTTGTGATCGCTTTGTCCACAAAAGCACAAAGGATCGAAAAAAAGCGCTGTTTTTTTCGCAGAACACGTTCAATCTATTTGCAGTGGGCATTGTTCGCCTTACAATCGTATCCAGAGCGCCTAAATAAGAAATGCCGGTTTGAAAATTGGCCATCATATTCATCGAAAGTCGATGAGCAGAGCGTTAATTGAGTTTGATGAAGGGATCTTCGTCCCTGACGTTGCAGGGACTGAACAAAGGATGAGCAACAGAATTGACAATGGAGATGACGGCGATGCCGGAACAGGCGTCGTAACAAGGACCAAGCCGAAGACAAAACGGCCCAACCTTTACCGTGTGCTCCTACTGAATGACGATTTTACGCCGATGGAGTTCGTCGTGCATATACTTGAACGGTTCTTCCAGAAGAATCTCGAGGAAGCGACGCAGATCATGCTGCATGTACATCAGCATGGGGTCGGTCAGTGCGGAGTGTATACCCACGAAGTGGCTGAAACCAAGGTGACACAAGTCATGGATTTTGCGCGCAAGCATCAACATCCGCTGCAGTGTGTCATGGAGAAGAACTGAGAGGTAGCACGTGCCATCTTTTTCGCGCAGTCTAGAAAAAGCACTACATCAGGCTCTCGCCTACGCAAACGAGCGTCACCAGGAGTATGCGACGCTTGAACATCTCCTGCTGGCGCTTGTGGATGATCAAGATGCGGCATCTGTTATGCGTGCATGCAATGTGGATCTTGAATTGTTGCGGCGTAATCTTGCCGAATATGTGGATACGGAACTCGACAATCTTGTCGTCGAGGGTGACGACGATTCCAAACCGACGGCGGGTTTCCAGCGCGTAATTCAGCGCGCAGTCATCCATGTTCAGTCATCAGGCAGGGAAGAAGTAACCGGCGCCAATGTTTTGGTTGCAATTTTTGCCGAGCGCGAGAGTCATGCCGCCTATTTTCTGCAAGAACAGGATATGACCCGCTACGATGCGGTGAACTATATTTCCCACGGTATTGCAAAGCGGCCAGGCATGTCTGAAAACCGTCCGGTGGACGGTGCCGAAAGTGCCTCTGCTTCCACGAATGAGAATGCCGAGGAAACAAAGCAGAAAAGCGATGCTCTCGATGCCTATTGCGTCAACCTGAACGAGAAGGCTGCCAAAGGAAAAGTCGATCCGCTGATTGGCCGCGATGAGGAAATCCAGCGGACGATACAGGTCTTGTGCCGCAGGCAGAAGAACAATCCGCTGTTTGTTGGGGACCCCGGCGTTGGCAAGACTGCAATTGCTGAAGGCCTAGCGCTGCGCATCATCAACAAAGATGTGCCCGAAGTGCTTCAGGAATCGACGATTTTCTCACTGGATATGGGCACGCTTCTTGCCGGAACACGTTACCGGGGTGATTTCGAAGAACGATTGAAGCAGGTCGTCAAGGAGATCGAAAACTATCCCGGTGCGATTATGTTCATCGACGAGATCCACACGGTAATTGGAGCTGGTGCGACTTCAGGCGGTGCCATGGATGCATCAAATCTGCTGAAGCCGGCGCTGGCATCGGGAACGATCCGCTGTGTAGGCTCAACAACTTACAAGGAATATAGGCAGTTCTTTGAAAAAGACCGTGCGCTCGTGCGCCGGTTTCAGAAAATTGATGTCAAGGAACCAAGCGTCACCGATGCCGTGGCAATCCTGAAGGGCCTGAAGCCCTATTTCGAGGATTACCACAGCGTCAAATACACCAATGATGCGATCAAGACCGCAGTGGAACTGTCTGATCGGTACATCAACGACCGGAAACTACCCGACAAAGCCATTGATGTGATCGACGAAACAGGTGCTTCGCAAATGTTGCTGCCGGAATCCCGGCGTCGCAAAACGATCGGCGTCAAGGAAATCGAAGCGACTATTGCCACCATGGCGCGCATTCCGCCCAAATCCGTCTCCAAGGATGATGCGGAAGTTTTGTCCATGCTCGATACCAATCTAAAGCGTGTCGTATATGGGCAGGATGATGCCATCGAGGCGTTGGCCAGCGCCATCAAATTGGCGCGCGCAGGTCTTCGTGAACCTGAAAAGCCGATCGGCAGTTATTTGTTCTCCGGACCGACGGGTGTTGGCAAAACCGAGGTTGCCAAGCAATTGGCCAGCCTCATGGGTGTCGAATTGCTGCGATTTGACATGTCCGAATATATGGAACGCCACACAATTTCGCGGTTGATTGGGGCTCCTCCTGGATATGTAGGCTTCGATCAGGGCGGATTGCTGACGGACGGTGTTGACCAGCATCCTCATAGCGTGCTGCTTCTGGATGAAATCGAAAAGGCTCATCCGGACCTGTTCAATATCCTGCTGCAGGTAATGGACCATGGCAAACTGACGGATCACAACGGAAAACAAGTTGATTTCCGAAACGTTATTTTGATCATGACAACCAATGCAGGCGCCGCCGATCTGGCTCGGGAACCGATTGGGTTTGCTGCCAAACGACAAAGGGGCGATGATCAGGAAGCGATCAACAAACTGTTTACACCGGAATTCCGGAACCGCCTTGATGCGGTAATATCCTTCGGCAATTTGCCGATGGTCGTGGTCAATCAGATTGTCAGCAAGTTTGTCATGCAGCTTGAAGCTCAACTCGCAGATCGTGGTGTGACTTTCGAGTTGACGGATGAAGCAACGGAATGGCTCGCAACCAAAGGATACGATCACCAGATGGGCGCGCGGCCTCTGGGGCGCGTGATTCAGGAAAATATTAAAAAACCGCTTGCTGATGAAGTGCTCTTTGGCAAACTGAAAAAAGGTGGAACGGTACGGGTTTCCGTCGAAAAGAAACCCGACGGCGAGAGTCATCTTGATTTGGAAGCGCTGCCGGACGCACCGATAAAACCGAAAAAACCCTCGGTGCCCCGAAAACGCAGAGCGGCTACCAAAGCAAAGTCCACGCGTTCTAAATCGGTGTCGAAAGGCAAAACGACCAAGCCGAAAAATAGCGGAAAATCCAGCGGAGGTAAGGGGTCGCTGGTCCCTAAAGTTCCTCTGGTGGAATGACAAAAAACGGCGGAGCAGTTGCTCCGCCTTTTTTTATCAGTTCAGAGGTACTGGAAAAAGGCCACTGAAACTGCAGTATCCCCCAACACATCTCTCATACAGACAGCACAATTGTGCATTGTTGTATTTTGTTCGTCCCGTCTGTTCTACTTGATTGTTTTACCTTCGTTTTTTCTATAAACAGGAATTGATCTCTTCTCGGATCAGTTAAGAATATTCAATATTTTTCGAGGGTATCGTTTTAGTATGTCGGATGCTGAAGCTGATGAGCAGCAGGAGCTGCCGGAAGAGCAGTCCGGGCTGCGTTGGTTTGGCAAAGGGGCCAGGGCAGTTGTATCCATTCCAGCGCTTATTCTGGCTGCGGCCTTTATTGGTTTTGCGGGTTTGGCACGGCAAAGTGGCATTGATTTCCCGCAAACGGTTTTTATGGCAGGGATGGTGTGGGCATTGCCGAGCCTGGTGGTTCTGGTCGGTTCGATCACGTCCGGCGCGTCACTGCTGACAACAACCATCGCCGTCGGTCTCTCCGCCGTACGTTTGCTGCCAATGACGATTGCTCTGATTCCAGTTCTGCGGCAGCCCGGAAAGACCAAGCAATGGCAATTGCTATTGGTATCGCATTTTGTAGCGGTCACCGCGTGGGTCTTTGCCATGCAGAAGTTACCGGAGCTCCCTCGACACGGACGTCTGCCTTATTTCCTGGGTTTTGCCGTGACCTTGAATGTCTGTGTCTTATGTACTTGCGCCGCCGCCTATGTGCTGATCGACGAAATTCCACCGCTTGCCGCGGGAGCGCTCTTCTTCCTGACACCGGTCTATTTTCTGCTATCCCTGTGGTCGGCAGCGCAGGTCAGCGCTGACAAATTCGCTATGGTTTTTGGCTTGATTGCGGGGCCCGTCTTTTATATTTACCTGCCGGGACCTGATCTGCTTTTAACCGGACTGGTTGGAGGATCGGCTGCCTATATTACCGCTCGCTTTTTCAAACGTGCCCTATGAGCGAAATTCTGCCTCTGACAAATGCCTGGTGGCCTTACATCGCTATCCTGATCGGGGGGTGGTTTGCGACAGATATCTGGCGATTCCTTGGTGTATTTGCAGCCGGCAAGCTGCGTGAAGACAGTGAAATACTCCTATGGGTCAGGGCTGTAGCCACAGCGCTTGTTGCCGGTGTGATCGCCAGACTGATCCTGTTTCCAACCGGCTTTCTATCTGAGACGCCGATGGGACTGCGGGTCGGTGCAGCCATTGCGGGTTTCGTCTGTTTCAAGTTGTCGCGAGATCGCCTCTTGCCAGGAATTGCCGTGGCCGAAATGGTGCTGATCGGTGGTTGGTTACTGTTTTTTGCGCCTTGATGACACAGCGTAAAACCGATGCTTAATTGTCTGGAATAAAACACTGATTGAAAAAACAAGGCAGTCAACGGGTACTTGAATTCAGTTGAACAAAATCGGTGTTCTGCTGACAGCGAATAAACGGATCAATCGCTGATGGCCTGAACTACGCTGTATGGTCCTGTTTCAAAAGTTCGACATCTCTTTTGCCGTCGTCTGAGCGGCCAGACGTACTTCTTCAGCCAGACTGCACTCTGGAAGTGTTCTCGCCAGAACCATGCCGCCGACACACAGCGCAGCGAGAGACAGCGCTTTTTGCCGACACCGATCTTCTTCATCGGTAAGATTCGTTTCAAATATCCAAACCATGGCATCCAGCAGTCGCTGATAGGCCTGCTGGACAGCAGGTGTGGATCGCGCGACGTCAGAGGGCAGGGCGATCATCGGGCACTGGCCATCCAGATCGCCAAGGTGTTTGGTAGAAAGATACCCATCGATCATTTGGTGAACCATATTAGGGTCAAGATTTGCGGGGTCTATTCCTGCTTCCTCGCGCCACTGAGCACCCCGACCCATCAAAAAGCATGAGACGGCAGCACTGTAGAGTGCCTCTTTGTTTTTGAAATGATTGTAAAATCCACCGCGCGTCAGGTTGGCCTCCGCCATCACCATGTCAATGGTTACTCCCTGAAAGCCGTGACGGTTGAACAGTATTCGTGCTGACTCGACAATTTTTTCCCGGGTCTGCTGCTTATGTTCGGCGCTATAGGGCATCGGATGTCTTCCTCATTCCATCTGCCTTAGCATAATTTAAAATATGTTCTTTAACATATATAAATTTCTGAAATAACAGTCCAGCGACAGGTCATCAGGTGGCCGAAGAAGGCTCAGTGAGCATGAAGCTGAATGCATTTGATATTTTGCAGCAATCTGCATGTTTTATGATGGAAAGACATAGATGACGACATTGTATGAGACGATCCCGCAACTGGCTGCCTATCATACCTCACTCCTCATCCTTGCAGCGTTGTGCATTATCGTGCTGCTGCAATCATTTCTAACGGCACCGTTGGCATTTGTAACCGAGGAGCAGGTGCCTGGAATGCCGTTGGTCCATGATCACTCCAGGTTGAGCTTTCGGGCGATGCGAACCTACGCAAATTCTACTGAAAACCTTCCAGCGTTTGGATTTTCCCTGGTTCCGGCCATCATCGTTGGCGTTGCGCCTTTGCTGGTCAACTGGCTGGCAGTACTCTATCTGGCATTCCGGGTTGCCTTCTGGGTGGCTTACTATAGCGGGTTCGGGAAGATTGCCGGGGGCCCGAGAACCATTTGCTATGTCGGTGGTCTTCTGGCCAACCTCGTTTTGGCAGGAAGTGTGGTTTACATGCTCGCCGTGCTGTGAGCGACTCGACAATGACTTTTGATTGGGAGCTTGTTTATTGAGGAAATTGGCAATTCTAACCTTTATGACGCTGGACGGTGTCATGCAGGCACCGGCAGATCCGGACGAAGATCGCTCAGGAGGCTTCAAGCACGGTGGTTGGGCGATGCCATATTGGCAGCCCGTCATGGATCAGGTGCAAGTTGAAGCGATGTCTGTCCCCTATGATCTGCTGCTGGGGCGAAGAACGTACGACATCTTTGCGCCAAATTTTTCCTCAGACAGCAACAGTCCGGTCGCAGAGATGTTCAACAAGGCCACGAAATATGTTGTTACCGGCAATGATCAGGGGCTTGCCTGGGCAAACACAAGCGTGGTTCAGGGCAACCTTGTTGAACAGTTGCGGGCACTCAAGAATGGCGAGGGGCCATTGTTGCAGGTCCACGGCAGCTGGGAGCTCATTCAGCTATTGATCGAGCATGATCTGGTTGACGAATATCGTTTATGGACGTTCCCGCTCATGGCCGGTTCTGGCAAGCGTTTATTCCAAAACGGAAATCCGTTGTACGAACTTGCTCTATCGAAGAGCAAGGTGACGACCAACAATGTTGTCATGAACTTTTATGAGCGCGTTCGTTAGGAAAGGAAGTTTTTGACTTTGCGCGTCTACTCTTCCTGCCAGCGATAGCGAAAATCACAGTGATCGGCGTCCTGCATGATCGTTTGTGTCCGCTCCAGTTTGATATTGGGATTGTAACCGGTGCAAAAAGTGCCATCGCGTCCGCAGGATAAGATATGGCCGATGTCAGAAAGTCCCATTTCCTTGTACATTTCCGCGTATTTGCAACGCGTTACATTGTAGTGGACCTGCGTTTCATTTTCCGCGAGCATCTCAACTTCCAACGCGCCATTGGCTTTCCATTGCGGCAATAACTCGTGAAAGCTTGCAAGGGAGGTTTCCTCACTTTCGCTTCTGGCGTAGTCGGCCCCCTGTCTGATCGAGTCGCTGGTAATGGCGCTCTTCAATATGTCGGCGGCCAGCTCATAACCAATCCGGCGTGTCATCTCCTCAAAAATTGGCTTGATGATATTTGCTTCGATGCGGCGCTGTTCAAGAATTGGTAAGTCTGTCTTTGCCATATTCTAACTTTCACCGGGTGTGCTGATAGGTCGATGCCCGTGAGACTTAAAAAATGCGATATCTCAACAATTATCCACGACTGCACGGATTTTCTCAGCCTGTGCGGCAAGCACTTCCTGGTCTGCCATGGCACCTGTGTGGGGGCGCAGAGGAACATCCGTAAAGCGCGGTATGACATGAACATGTGTATGAAAAACGACTTGTCCTCCGGCCGGTTCTGAAAACTGCTGAATTGTACAACCGTCAGCCTCAAATGCCTTGATCACCGAATGAGCCATTTTCTGAACCGTCGACATAAGGGAATTGAGATCGTTTTCAGCAATATCGAAAATATTGCGAGAGGCGTTTTTCGGAATAACCAGCAAGTGACCATCGCCCCGAGGCATTATGTCCATGAATGCAAGCGTCTGGTCGTCTTCAAAGACTTGATGACACGGCATCTCACCGCGGATTATTTTGGCGAAGACATTTTGATCATCATAGCTTGGATTCTGCATCGGTTCCGGACTCGCACATTTGTGGTCAGTGCCAATCTATAACACGGAATATGCCTGATACAGCAAGCCGTTGCCATGCATCGACCAGCCACGCTCAATAGACTTGCTTTCAGCTCTGCTTGAACGGCGCGTGCTGCCGTAACGCATTCGCTTCCATTGACACGGCAGCTCTCTCACCAAACAGGTATCGGTCGACCGCATGTCGTAAACCTTCATGGGCGACCCAGTGTGCCGAATAGGTTTCCGTGGGCATGTAACCACGCGCAAGCTTGTGTGCACCCTGCGCTCCTGCTTCAACGCGTTTCAGCCCCTTGGCAATTGCAAAATCAATCGCCTGATAATAACAAACTTCAAAATGAAGATACGGATGATCTTCGTTGCAGCCCCAGTATCGGCCGTAGAGTGTCGCCGAGCCAATCATGTTAAGGGCACCCGCGATATATCGGCCTTCACGTTTTGCCATGATGAGCAGGACATCATCGGCCATTCTCTCGCCTAGAAGCGAAAAGAACACGCGGTTGAGATACGGACGACCCCATTTACGACTGCCGGTATCCTGATAGAACTCGAAAAAGGCATCCCAGTGTTGCTCCTGAATATCGGAACCGGTCAGCAGCTCGATTTCGATGTCGTCAGCCAGCGCTGCGCGTCGTTCCTTACGTATTGCTTTTCGTTTGCGGGAGGCGAGGGCATCAAGAAAGTCGTCGAATTGCTGATACCCATCGTTTTCCCAGTGAAACTGCTGGTCTTTGCGCAGCAGATAGTCGAATTCACCCAGCGCCTTCCATTCGGGCTCGGTCAGAAAAGTCAGGTGAGCCGAAGAAGCACCGATTTTTTCTGTCAGTTGGATAATGCCGCTGGCCATCGCAGCCGTACCAGCCTGCTCGTTGAGAGTAGGGGACAGCAACAGTCGCCGCCCGGTTGCCGGCGTAAAAGGGACGCTGATCTGGAGCTTCGGATAATAACGCCCTCCGGCCCGCTCGAAAGCGTCGGCCCAACCGTGATCAAACACATACTCGCCTTGCGAATGGTTTTTCAGGTAGCAGGGAACTGCCCCAAGCGCCTGCCCGTTTTCATTCTCAAGGATAAGGTGCTGTCCATACCAGCCGGTCTCCGGTACTGCACTGCCGGATTCTTCAAGCGCCAGAAGAAATTTGTGTGAAAGGAAGGGATTGTATGGCGGAGTAAGCCCGGACTGGGGCGCTCCATTGTGCTTGCGGGATCCCTGGCAGCCGGGATTTGCCAATCCATCCCAGCTCTCTTCGGAAATCTCGGAGAGGCTTGACAGAATCCGCATACGAAAAGCGGTTTCTTCACTCATGCGGTGAGCCTTTCAACAGGCCAGGCAACCACATCGGGCAATGAGGGTGATGTATGAGCACGGAACTGAACCACAGTGACAAAGGTTGGCATTCTTTCAGTCAATCAGATGGAGACCCGGAGGACAACGTCAAGATGGACTACCAGATGGGCCGCAATTTGGTATGAGCCTAGATAACTTAATTTTGATCCATCAGGTAGCCGATAGCGCTGAAACGTCAGAGTACAATATTGCAGAATTTGCGATTGGAACGGCAGCTATTTATCCGGGTTGAAGCCCTCAAATACCATTTGATCTGCCCATTTCGCAGCGATTTCTCTCTGTTTGATTGTTCTGACGGTCCAGGTAACGACGGGTAGGCCTGCGATTTTCTGTGCCAGGAACGGACCCACTGCAGGCAGATCATTTATGCCATATGAAACAAAAGAGGGACGGGTTCGCGGCCAGTGCAGCATATGCCGGAGGATGAATCGCTCCATCATCGAGAACCTTCCCCAATTGTTTAAATTTCTGATCCCGTCAGCGAGCGCACCTCTTGGGATGTTAGGGGCATGATGCCGCAAAAGAGCAAGAATTTCCGGGTCGAATGATTTGAGCGCGACCGGACCACGATAGCTTTGAACCGCAGAGCAGATGCTTTTCACAAAAGGTTCGGAATCATTGCGAAACTGGGATTTGATTTCAATACAAAGGCCGACTTTACCCGCTACTTCATCCAGAAGATCCTCAAGGCTCCATATCGGATCGTTGGAACCACGCATGTCGATAGATTTGATCCGGGAAAGACTGTGTGTTCGCACGGGGCCACTGGCCGTTGTCAATCGATCAAATGCATTATCATGAAAGACAATGGCCGTCTGGTCTGCGGTCTCCTGCAAATCCACCTCGATCGCGAAGTTGTGGTCAACTGCCGCTTTGATGGCGCTGGGGGAGTTCTCAACGACACCGCGGCTGGCATCATGGTAACCGCGGTGCGCTATGGGCCGGCTTGTCAGCCAATCCAAATCAGGCATTTTTGGTTTCCGGCAATCGGTCGAACATCAGGCGAATTCAAAGACGGCTTCAATCTCAACGCTGGCATCAAGCGGTAATGATGCAGCACTCACGGCGGATCGGGCGTGTCGGCCACGATCTCCAAGGACATCGACCATGAAATCCGACGCGCCATTAATCACTTTGGGTTGGTCAAGGAACTCCGGTGTGGAACTGACGAACCCGACGAGTTTCACCAGTCGGGTAATTTTCTCCAGATCGCCAAGGGCAGCCTTTGCCTGAGCAAGCAGGTTGATTGCACACAACTTCGCCGCATTGGCTGCGTCTTCGGTGGTCTGGGTGCTACCGCATTTACCGGAGAATGCCAGTCCCTCAGCGCCAATCGGCAATTGGCCGGAGATCCAGAGCAAATTGCCGGTCACAACGTAAGGGACATAATTCGCCAGCGGGGCAGACGGTGTGGGGAGGGTGATCCCCAATTCGGACAGGCGCTCTTCGACGCGGCCGGACATGGCTTACTCCTGATCATAATTTCGCCGGACCTTGGCGCATATTAGGGGAGGGAGCAAGCGTTGATAGATTTTTTGGGAGAATTGAAACTAAATTCGGCTAAACTCGCGATTGTACGGTGCCGTTGATAGGTGATGAGTTAGGAAAGTAAATGAACGCTGCATATCTTTGTTCTGAAGCCAGCAAGCCTCGTAACCGCCGAGCTCGCACTGCGAGATTCGTGGGCAGTCTTGCCATGGCCGGTGTTCTCGGCATCACATTATGGACCGATCAGGCTAATGCACTGACAGGTAAGCCTGTTTTGCATGCCCATCGCGCTATTTACGACATGTCTCTGGGCGAAAGCGACGATACATCAGGTATCAGCGGCGTGACCGGCCGGATGGTGTTTGAATTCTCCGGATCTGCCTGCGAAGGCTACACCGTCAATTTCCGTTTCCTGACCCGAATCGAGAGTGACGAAGGTGCAAGCAGAGTAACCGATCTCAGAACGTCGTCTTTTGAGAAGGGTGACGGTGGCGCATTTCAGTTTATCAACAAGACATATATCGACAAGGTTTTGGCCGAGGAGAGCCACGGCCAGGCTGAGCGTGACGGGGACGAAATATCCGTCGATCTCGAGCGGCCGAAAAAAGAGAAATTCGGCGTCCAGAAAACCGCCTTGTTTCCAACCGAACACCTTCTGGAAATTATCAGCAAGGCTCAGCAAGGGACGAATTTTCTGCAGGCTGATGTTTATGATGGCTCAGAAGACGGACACAAAGTATTCGCGACAACATCTGTTATCGGCGGGATCAAATCCCGCGTTCAGCCGGTTAATGATGAAAATGAAGTCGGAGTTGGCGCGCTGGAAGGGATGAAATACTGGCCCGTTACTATCGCCTATTTTGATCTTGAAAACGAACGTCAAGGTGAGACAACGCCAATTTACGAGCTTGAATTCGAACTCTTTGAAAACGGCGTCAGCGGCGGCCTCAATATGAAATATGGTGATTTCACTGTCAGGGGTGAGTTGAAGGAAATTGAATTTCTCGCATCAGAGAAATGCGAATAATAGCATCAACTGACCGATGGGTATGATGCATTAGGGAGGTTTTGATTCCGGCTTGCGTTTGTTGCCGAATGTCATGCCCAGCTCGACCGAACTGTCTCCGAATTTATCGCGAAGGTGATCGATAGCCCGTTCGGCTTTTGCTCGCCTTTCCGCATCCGGGTCAACCAGATCGACAGGATCGGCTGATTCAGCATCTGACAAGTCGCTGACGCCGATGCCTAGTAGACGAAACCGGCGTCCGTCAGCTTCGCGCTTGAGCAGAGCACTGCCAATGCTGAATAGCCGATCCGCCAGTTGGGTAGGGTCGGATAATTGCCGGTTCCGCGTGATGGTTTTGAAATCGTGCGTCTTCAGTTTCAGAACGACCGTTCTGCCGGCAATCTCGGATTTTTTCAGGCGCCGGGAGACAGATTCGCTCAGGCGACGCAGAGAAATGAGTAACGCATCAATATCGGCAATATCGGTGTTGAACGTGGTTTCGGTGCTGACGCTTTTGGCCGCATTGCGGGGCTTAACCGTTCGCGCATCGAGCCCACGAGACAGACGCGATAAACGCAGGCCCATGGCACCATATTTTTTTGCAAGGTCCGTTTCGGGTATGTGCTGTAATTGCCCGATGGTGTGGAGACCGTCTTTTGCCAATCTGGATTTGAAGGCTTTGCCGACGCCCCAGATCAAACTCACCGATTTGTCCTCCAGAAAATCCAATGCCTCTTCATTGCCTATGATGGAGAACCCTTTTGGCTTTTCCAGATCCGAAGCGACCTTTGCCAGAAACTTATTGTAAGAAAGGCCGACGGAAATTGTCACGCCGACTTCGCGTTCGACAGTATGAACAAATCGCGCCAGGGTTTCCGCCGGTGGCGCGTGGTGCAGACGGACTGTGCCAGAAAGATCCAGAAATGCTTCGTCAATCGACAATGGTTCAACCATCGGGGTCAGCGTCCGCATCATTGAGCGTATTTGACGGCCGACTGCGGTGTATTTTTTCATATCCGGTTTGATAACAACCGCATTGGGGCAGGCAGCCAGTGCTTTGAACATCGGCATTGCAGAATGGACACCGTGAATGCGGGCGACGTAACAGGCCGTTGAAACGACTCCCCTTTTCCCGCCACCAATAATGACGGGTTTGTCAGCCAATTCCGGATTGTCGCGTTTCTCTACAGAGGCGTAAAACGCGTCACAATCAATGTGTGCCATCGACAGTTTTGCGATCTCGGGGTGGAAGAGAAGACGGGGACTTCCGCACTCTGGACATCGCCTGCCTGATTGCTGTGAGGTGGGTGGTTTGCTCCAGGACAGACAATCCCGGCAGAGGCAGCTCATCTGCGTTGAATGTGTGACGCTGCTACTCATCGTCAATAGTCGAGGCTGTGAGGTGCCGGGTTATGTAGGTTCCAACATCTGCCCAAACGTTCGTTTTCAGCTGGACTGCGGCCAAGTCCGGTGCCAGGTGAAAGAAAACATCATCTGCTACAAACTGAATCAGATGTATGTTTCTGGACGGGGAATTTATCGACGTGAGGTTGGATGGACTATCGTCGAGAAAAAACACTTGAGCTGATGTCTGATTGGCAAGCCGCTCAACTGTGGGTCCTTTGGGACCGCTATGTGTGATCAAAGGGTACTTAAGTCCGTGATTTTCCAGCGCAATGATACGACGGCTTCTGAGGCCGTACGGAATATTTGTCAGAAAAATAATTTGTGACTGCGCTGACAAATTGTTCAGCGTTGTTTGCGCGCCCTCGACAAGCGGTTGATTTCCGATTTCTGCATCGAAAAACTTCGTAATCATTGCCCGGGTTTCTTCTGACCCCGCAGTTTGATCTCCCGTTTGTTTCATAATGTTGTTGTTTAAAGAATAATCGCTACTGCCCAGCCTATAGCCGTTTTCCTGCAGAAAAATACGAAATGGCTTCAGAAAGTGGAGCACCACTTCATCAATATCACAGATAACCAGATGCTCCTGCTTGATGTCCAGTTGAGCCAACTGGGCATCCAGATAGGGATCTGGTTGTGCCGTGTCAGGCATTGTCGGCTCCC
Organism: Stappiaceae bacterium; assembly: GCA_039976075.1. GTDB lineage: Bacteria > Pseudomonadota > Alphaproteobacteria > Rhizobiales > Stappiaceae > JBDWFY01. The sequence goes on along the minus strand of JBDWFY010000001.1, from coordinate 1,419,900 downwards.
GCATCGGAGCCGATCAATGCATAATGCGCAGCAGCGATCATGGTTGGTCTCACGCCGGCATTGCTTGTAAAGGAAAGCAACAGTGTTTCATCGGCCATTATAAATTCCAGCACACCGAGCAAAAACCCCGGTTCGGTTGCCGCTTCTCTTAATTGTGCTGGACCAATGCCTGACAAAGACAGAAATCGACCTAAATGTTCTGGGTCGCGGCCAATAAAACCGAGTACCTGAATCGCCAATTCTTCAGCGTTTTCCCGAGATAATCGTTTACCATCATTGAGATTCATTGGGAAATTTGCCTTTCTGAAACGAATCCGCGCTATTGTGGCCCAAATTGTAGACGATTAAGAAGCAATTCCAACAATAGGAAAGCCGGTTTTGGGTTGAGATTGTGCTTTTGATCCGTTAAGGCGAGTAAATGGCGAAAACAGTGCTCATAGTGGAAGATAACGAGCTGAACATGAAGCTCTTCCACGATTTATTGGATGCCAATGGGTATCAGACTCTTCAGACCCGAACCGGGCATGAGGCGCTTGACCTTGCCAGAGAGCATCGACCTGACCTGATTCTCATGGATATCCAGCTACCTGAAGTTTCAGGGCTTGACGTTACACGTTGGATAAAGGAAGACGACGATCTGAAGACCATCCCTGTGATCGCCGTCACCGCGTTTGCCATGAAAGGCGACGAAGAGAGAATTCGACAGGGCGGGTGCGAAGCGTATATCTCAAAACCGATATCGGTCGCAAAATTCCTGGAAACAGTTCGCTCGTATCTGGGCGAAGTATAATTGTCAGTCGGACTTCCTGCATGACCGGACGTGTTCTTATAGTCGACGATATCATAGCCAATGTTCGGTTGCTCGAAGCACGCCTGTTATCAGAATATTTTGAGGTTGTGACAGCCTCCAGCGGTCCCGAAGCGCTACAAGAACTGGAAGGCGATGCGTTTGATATCGTTCTTTTGGATGTGATGATGCCGGAGATGGACGGTTTTGAGGTTTGCCGGCGTATCAAAGGCGATCCCAAAACCGCTCATATCCCTGTCGTGATGGTAACGGCGCTTGATCAGCCTGATGACCGGGTTAAGGGTCTGGAAGCTGGAGCAGACGACTTTTTGACCAAACCGGTCAATGATATTTCTCTGACTACCCGAGTTAAAAACCTGATCCGTCTCAAGCGTCTGCATGACGAATTTCGCATGCGCGCATCAACCGGCCGGGTCATGGGGTTTGAGGACGGCATCGACCTCGCGTCCCTACTGGCACAGAAAAAGTCCAGGATCCTGGTGATTGACGAGCGCAGGTCTTCCTACGAGCGCAGTGTCGCGACGTTGTCACGCGAAAGCCATGTCGATGTGGAGACCGAGGCGCAGAACGCACAGGTGCGTCTGGTTGAAGGCGACTACGACCTTGCAATCATTTCCATGGACATCAAGGGGTTCGATCCGCTTCGGTTATGTGCGCAGATCAGGTCTTTTGACAAAACACGCATTTTGCCGATTCTTTTGATCTGCGAAGATCAGGATAATGACCGACTGATGAAAGCGCTTGAACTGGGCGTCAACGACTATGTTGTGCGTCCAGTCGATCGGAACGAGTTACTCGCGCGCACGCGCACGCAAATCCGGCGTAAACGGTTCAACGATACTTTGCGGGATAGCGTCCAGGAAACGATGGAACTGGCGATCAAGGACTCGCTCACAGGCCTTTATAATCGTCGCTATCTTGAAAGCCATCTGACTTTGCTGACGCAGGAAGCCAGTCAGCGCCGGTCTGCTCTGTCCCTCATGGTGCTGGATGTTGATCATTTCAAACACGTTAATGACACCTATGGCCATCACGTAGGTGATGAAGTGTTGAAGGATCTGGCTAGACGTCTCAAGCGCAATACCCGCGGACTTGACCTTCTGTGCCGTTATGGCGGTGAAGAGTTCGTGATAGCGATGCCGGAAACAGCCGCAAATCTTGCTTATGGCGCAGCGGACCGGATCAGGGAAAAAGTCGCCATCGAACCGTTTGTCGTCAGTGGCGGTGTGCACAGTCTGGATATTACGATCAGTATCGGTGTCTCAAGCTATACCATCGGTCAGAATGACACATCAGACGATCTGTTCCGTCGGGCTGACAAAGCTCTTTATGAAGCCAAGATGGGCGGGCGCAATAAAGTCGTTCTTGATTCATCGGCACAAGACGCTGCAATTTGATCACAACACGCCACTTAGACCATTGCTGGAATCATTGTTGTTGCCGCACTTGCGTTTGATTGAAATGACATGTGCGTTGCCATTAGAAAGTCGCATGATGGCCAACTCTATGCCACATAGTTTTCACTAAATATTGACCGGTCACATTTCCGATATTTAGCCTCTCTTAAATAGAGCCCAATGCAAATCACAGAAAAGTATTGCCGGCTTCGTAATTAACCAATGAAATTTACATTAATTTGAGAGAAAGCTACAATTGAATCGGAATTTCTTGAAAATTTTATCTTTATGGATAGTATGACCAGCAACGAAACAGAAATTAGTGGCTTCGTGTGATGCAAAACACTACGTCTCTGGTTTAGACCTGTTTCAATTGACTACCCTACGGAGTGCTCAGGTCCGCCGCATCTCCTGGGTCCGTGGGGTTAGGCCGGCTGGGGATTGGGAGGAGTGGCCTCCTCGTATTCCCATCCCCGCCGGCCACCCTTTCTGACTGGTTCCCATTTTATTCAAGATTCTGGACGTGGTCTGAACCATGTGTTGGTTGCTTATGCCAACTGCAGGACTGAGAATTGGTGGAGACACGGAAACAATTTTTTTCGGCGTATTGAATAATAAAGTCTTTTAAATTCAACAATCTATGGCTGGTCCATCACTTTCTTGGCGAAAGTGGTGCGTCCGAAAACTTCCAATAACCGAACAAAAACCGGCACCGAAAGAGCGAAAGTTCGGTAACTTGCGTATTGATATGACCGACTTGGCCGCTTTCCACGTGTACTAGATTAAGCTGTAAGGATGATTATTACACGCAAATAAAAAACGCCGCGGTAAACGCAGCGTCTTTTTAATCGCAAATTCTCAATCGAAGCGACAGAGTACTGTTACTTGATTTTCGTTTCCTTGAAATCAACATGCTTTTTAACAACCGGATCGTATTTCCGCTGAACCATCTTTTCAGTCATGGTACGTGAGTTCTTTTTGGTCACGTAGAAGAAACCGGTATCTGCTGTTGACTGCAGCTTGATTTTAATAGTTGTCGCCTTGGCCATGGCCTTGGTGTCCTGTCATTTTCAAAGCGGGCTTGCCAGGCGCTCGAATATGCGCTCAGTTGTCAACCCGATTGTAGGGAAATTCAAGCGGCCAAATTACGCAAGAAGCAAAGAAAGTCAAGACTTGCGTGTCTTGTGAGCTCAAATTATTGGCGATAAAAGCCAACTCGTGGGTTCAATCGTCATGAGCGCCATGTGCACCGGTTGAAATTAAATATCTCACTGCAAATGTCGCAGGCATCTGCTCAGATTTCTTCGCGGACAAATCCTTTGCGTTGCCAGTAATAATAAGGCACCGGCGTGTTCGGAGATAAATCCGGATCCGCTGAAAGGCGTTGGCGCAATTCTTCTATGATCGTCATCGTTATGCTGGGTAATTCAAGCCGATGGGCGTCGTCCAGAGCGATCCAGTGCAAATCCTCAAGTTCCCCGGAAGGGCCTGTCTTTTCCGGCAGGCTATCGGCAATAGTGTCCTCAAATACAGCAAGAAACCGGGTATCAAATCGCCTTGGTCGGCGAGGCGGTGTGATTGCGCGTGCGATCAGACGAACCGGAGAAAGGTCAAGTTCAATACCTCTCTCTGCGAACGGCTGCATGGGCGAGGGCGCTTTCCAATGTTTTCCGGTGCTTTTGCCGATGAAGAGGCCGGCTTCCTCGTATGTTTCCCGTATCGCAGCAATAGCGAGCGCACGAGCCCTGGCCTCGGACCGCGGTTGTTTCATCCTGTACATCAGTTTTTGATGCACCGTCGGATCGAAGCTGCCGCTCAGTGCCACTCGGGAATCGGAAGGATCGACGCGACCGCCGGGAAACACGAATTTCCCAGGCATGAAACGATGGCGCTCATGCCGTCGTCCCATCAGTACTTTCGGCTCACCGGCGTTCTGACGCCGCAGTATCAACAACGTTGCAGCGTCTTTGGGTCGAATATTAGCATTGTCGGTCTTGCGTTCGGCTGCATTGAGTTGCGGCAGCAAATCCGATCCCATCAACCAGTTCTCACATCGGCATTGGCCATTATCGCGTGATCGTCCTCGCTATTGGGATCAAACCCATGCATATAAAGCGCCCATTGCAGCCCGACAACTGCCCCCTTGATCGGTGACAGCAATGCCAATGACAAAAGCACTGTCACAGGCAACCATAGCGCCATGTGAATCCACATGGACGGCTCGTAAGCAACTTCCAGAGCCAAAACGGCAGGCACGATGATATGGCCGACGAGGAAAATCGTGAAGTAGGGAGGTGCATCGTCGGCGCGATGGTGATGCAGTTCTTCAGAACAAGCCTCGCATGAATGGGCCACCTTGAGATACCGTCCGAAGATCTTACCTTTTCCACAATTGGGGCAGCGCATCAGGAAACCGGTTTTCATCGCCTGTAGCAGGTTTCGTTTAGGGAGGCTTTTAACGCCTGCAGCAGTTTCAGAACTGATGTTGTAATCGATGCTCATCTGGTTCGTCCTTTTCGCCTGTCCCGGGCAAAACGTTTCTTTTTCGATTTGGCTGTCCTGGCGTTCGATTTCAAGTAACGGCCTTCGCTCAAGACCTCAAAACGCAACGCACCCGCAAACGGGGCTGCTTCGACCAGCCGAACTTCTACTTTATCCCCAAGCTGATAGGTTTCGCCAGTGCTTCTGCCAATCAAGGCATGCGCCATATCGTCATAGTGATAATAATCGTCACCAATCGTAGCTGCGGGAATGAAACCATCTGCACCGGTCTCGTCAAGCCGGACAAACATGCCGGATTTGGTGACCCCGGCGATCCGGCCAAGGAAGCGTGCGCCAATCTTGTCCGTCAACCACATTGCAATCAGGCGGTCGACAGTATCTCTCTCCGCTGCCATGGCCCGTCTTTCAGTGGCTGAAATTTCAGCGCCGACTGCCTCCAGTTTTTCACCATATCCGTCAGGAAGACCGTCTTTCCCAAGCTTCAGAGCTTGGATCAGACCGCGATGTACAATCAGATCGGCATAGCGGCGGATCGGAGACGTGAAATGGGCATATCGACGTAAATTCAAGCCGAAATGGCCGATATTCATCGGATGGTATTCCGCCTGCGCCTGTGATCGCAGGATAATTTCGTTGACGAGAGATTCGTTTGGCGTTTCCGCCACCTGGCTCAGTATTCCGTTGAAATGAGATGGTCGCATGTTCCCGGCTTTGGGAAGCCTGATCTCAATTGTGGACAGAAATTCGCGTAAGTTTTCCAGTTTTTCCGGCGTGGGTGCATCGTGAATCCTGTAGAGCAGGGCGGTTCGATGCTTCTCGAGCGTTTCTGCCGCTGCAACATTTGCCTGGATCATGAACTCTTCAATGAGTTTATGGGCGTCGAGACGTTCCGGGACGACAACCCGTTCTACGGTGCCATCCTGTTTGAGAACCAGCTTGCGCTCAGGCAGATTGAGTTCGAGTGGCTGCCGGTTTTCACGTCCGCGTTTGACGCAGGCATAGGATTCCCACAGAGGTTTTAGCACGCTCTCGAGCAGCGGTGTGGTCTGATCGTCCGGCACGCCATCTATGGCCGATTGGGCCTGGGCGTAGGAGAACTTGGCGTGTGAGCGCATCATCACTCGGTGAAACCGGTGATTTGTTTTCCGTCCCTCTTTGTCGAAGATCATCCGAACAGCCATTGCCGGTCTGTCTTCATCTTGCTTCAGGGAGCAAAGATCGTTGGAAATTCCTTCAGGTAGCATCGGAATGACCCGATCGGGAAAATAGACCGAGTTGCCCCTAAGATGTGCTTCTCTGTCAAGCTGTGAACCCGGCTGCACGTAATGGGCAACATCCGCGATGGCGACGAAAACGATCCATCCATCGGGGTTGTCCGGATCAGTATCCGGTTCGGCATAAACAGCGTCATCGTGATCCTTGGCATCGGGGGGATCGATGGTGATGAGTTTGACGTCGCGCCAATCCTCTCGACCCGCCAGTGCAACCGGTTTTGCTTTGGCGGCTTCTTCAAGAACGCTTTCAGGAAATATGTGCCGAATATTGTGCGCATAGAGCGCGATCATCGATACGGCTTTTTCGCTGCCCATGGCGCCAATACGTTCTTCGATCCGGGCAATAGACGGACCGTATCGACCGTGACGCTTTACGTCGACCCTTACCAGGTCTCCGTCTTCAACCTCGTTCATCTGAGCAGGATCGACATCCATTTCCCGTTGTTTCTTGTCGATCGGAACGAGTCGTATGCCCTCGGTTGTTTTTTGAACAATACCCAGAACAGGACCGGTTTTCTTTTCAAGAACCTTGATGACCCGGGCAGCATGCGTGGCTTCAGGACCCGGTGTGATATCAGCGAGGCGGACCAGTGCGCGGTCGCCGATGCCCGGCTGTCTACCGGGACGTTTTTGTCGCTCCGGCACGACTAAAATGCGGGGGGCTTCGCCTTGCTCCTCGGAGTCCCAATCTGCCGGTTCACCCAGCAATTCGCCATCTCTGTCTCGCGTTGTGAGAGAAACGACCAGAACACGGGGAAGATCTCCCGGGCGGAGCAGTTTCTTCTGTTTTTTCTGGATCAACCCTTCGTCGGCCAATTCAGCGAGAATTCTCTTCAGCCCTATGCGATCACTGCCCTTGATACCAAATGCCCGGGCGATTTCACGTTTCCCCGCCATACCCGGATTTTCGGCAATGAATGCCAAGACGTCTTCGCGCGACGGAATACTGCTGATGTTGGCTCTCGGTTTCTTGCGTTGCGCCAAAGGGACCCTGCTTACTCGTCCGCAGGCGATAAATCACCCTCGGACGCCTTTGCTGCTTTTTTCGGGCTCGCACTTTTTGCAGCCGCTTTTTTCTTTTTTGCAACCGGCTTTTTCTTCGCAGCCGGCTTTTTACCCGATTTCTCGGCCTTTTCGGCAATCAATTCCAAAGCCCGCTCCAGGGTAACGGCTTGCGGATCCAGATCTTTGGGCAAAGTTGCATTGATTTTGCCGTGATTGACATAGGGGCCGTAGCGGCCGTCCCGAACCGTGATTGCGCCGCCACCATCAGGGTGTTCGCCGAGTTCTTTGAGCGCGACGGCGGCTGCACGTTTCCGGCCGCCGCTGGCTGCCTTTTGGGCAATGGCATCGACAGCCCTGTTGATCCCGACGGTGAAGACTTCATCAACGGAATCCAGATTGGCGTAAAGTCCGTCATGCAGAACGAAAGGTCCATATCGGCCAATGCCTGCACTGATGGGTTTCCCGGACTCTGGATGCATGCCCACGTCCCGGGGCAATGCCAAAAGCTTCAGCGCTTTTTCAAGATCCATCTCCTCCACGAGCCAGCCTTTGGGTAATGATCCGCGTTTGGGTTTGCCTTCCTCACCCAGCTGGACATAGGGTCCGAACCGACCGCTGCGCAAACTGACTTCAAGTCCTGATTCAGGATCCAGACCCAAAATTTTAGGCCCATCCGATGTTTCGCCATTTTCATCAGCGGAGGAGTTCAGCTGTCGAGTGAATTTGCATTCGGGATAGTTAGAGCAGCCGACAAATGAACCATATCGACCCAGTTTAAGTGAAAGCTGGCCTTCATTGCACGTCGGGCAGGACCGGGGATCGGAGCCATCTTCCCTTTCAGGGAATATCCTTGCGGCCAGAATTTCATTCAACGCATCAATTACGTTGCTGACTCTGAGTTCCTGTATTTCGCCGACAGCGCCTGAAAACTCCGCCCAGAATTCTTTGAGAACATCGCGCCACAACAATTCACCCGCGGAGATCTTGTCGAGTTTTTCCTCAAGACCGGCAGTGAAATCAAATTCGACGTAGCGCTCAAAGAATGACTCCAGAAAAGCCGTGACCAGTCGACCTTTGTCCTGCGGGATCAGTCGCTTTTTCTCCAGCTCGACATAGTCTCGATCACGCAAGGTCTGAAGCGTGGAAGCATAGGTCGAGGGGCGACCGATACCCAGTTCTTCCATTTTCTTGACAATGGTTGCCTCGGTGTAACGGGGAGGCGGCTCAGTAAAGTGCTGGCTTGCTTCTATCGATTTCTTGTTGATCGACTCGCCCTGTGTGACAGCAGGCAGACGCCGGTTTTCTTCATCGGCTTCGTCGTCCTTACCTTCCTGATAGAGAGTGAGGAAACCATCGAACCGAACGACCGACCCGGTCGAGCGCACCTGCGCACCATGACCTGAACCGGACACGTCGATGTCGATTGTGGTCCGCTCCATAAGGGCAGACTCCATCTGACTGGCAATTGTCCGTTTCCAGACCAGCTCGTACAGGGCCAGTTGTTCTTTATCCAGATACTGGGCCACGGATTTGGGCAGACGGGAAAGACTTGTTGGCCGAATGGCTTCGTGCGCTTCCTGGGCATTCTTGGCTTTTGAGGAGTAATTGCGCGGGCTCTCCGGCACGTAATTATCACCAAATTCCCTGCCAATGACGCTCCGTGCTTCGGTTATGGCCTCGCCTGCGATCTGTACACCGTCGGTCCGCATATAGGTTATGAGGCCGGTCGTCTCGCCACCAATGTCGAAACCCTCGTAAAGTTTCTGGGCAACCTGCATCGTGCGGGTGGCTGAAAATCCGAGTTTGCGCGAGGCTTCCTGCTGCAAGGTTGACGTTGTGAATGGAGCGGAAGGGTTCCGCCGCTGCGGTTTTGATTCAACGGAAGCGACAGTATAGTTGCCGGCCTCCAGAAACGCCTTGATTTTGTTTGCCTGATCTTCTGTCCGGATATCGTGACGAGCGATCTTTTCTCCGTCAAACTGTGTGAGACGAGCCTGAAACGCCGTGTCACCTGATGTGGCAAGGTTTGCCAGAAGTGACCAGTATTCGATCGAGACGAACTTCTCGATTTCCGTTTCCCGGTCGCAGATAAGGCGCAGGGCTACGGACTGAACGCGTCCTGCAGAGCGTGCTCCGGGCAATTTACGCCACAGTACCGGAGAGAGTGTAAATCCAACCAGATAATCGAGCGCCCGACGGGCCAGATAAGCGTCAACCAGCGGGGTGTCCAACTCGCGCGGATTCGCCATCGCCTCGAGGATGGACTTCTTGGTGATCGCATTGAACACGACCCTCTGGACCGGTTTGTCCTTCAGGGCCTTCTTTTTATTGAGTACTTCCAGCACATGCCATGAAATTGCTTCCCCTTCACGGTCAGGGTCAGTGGCGAGGATCAGTTTGTCAGCGTCTTTGACGGCGGCGGCTATCTCATTCAAGCGCTTTTGGCTCTTGGAATCGACCTGCCAGCTCATTTGAAAATCTTCATCCGGCAAAACGGACCCGTCCTTGGGCGGCAAATCGCGCACATGCCCGTAGGAAGCCAGGACGTGGTAGTCCGAGCCGAGGTATTTGTTGATGGTCTTCGCTTTCGCCGGCGATTCCACAATAACTATATTCATGCTGTCCCAAGGAAGTAATCTGTTGGCCGTGCGTCAGGTGAGTACCCTCAGCACGAAAATATGCGAGAATTTGGAAAATCCGAAATCCACTGCGGTAAGTCAATTGGACTTTGTAATTCGTTCGGTCAAGGGTGAATAGAGTTTTTTTGGCCGATTAAAGGCAAAAAGCACCGTAGAAATGAGATTTATTGATGAAATTCATAGGGTTAAAAATATAAAAAGTAAACCATTTAATGTAAATCAAGTATTTTATGGTATTAAAAGATAGAATTTATGTATATCTATATTTTATTATTAGCTGTTCCATTATCCACTTATTTTTTCGAAATATAGCGCCGTTTCATTTCACACGAGAGACACTTTGTGCCCGGCATGTCGCTCAAGTTTACCGGCAATTTCAAGTTCCAGCAGTATCAGATTGATCTCGCGAATATCTATCTGCAGAAATCTTGAAAGTTCATCTACTTCCTGGGGTGTGCTGCCCAGTGCGCCGAGAATGGCCTGGCGGTGATCATCGGTATTGGCCGCCGGCGCGGACTGCGTTGTTGCTTCATTGGTAGCCTGGATCCTGTCAACCGGGTAGGGAGTTGACAAAGGTGGTGAGGTCTCAAAGAGGCCGTTTTGAGCTCTGACGGCCTCGAGAATATCGTGAGCGGATGTGACAAGCGTAGCACCCTGTCGAATAAGAGAGTTGCAGCCACTCGCGCGCGGATCCTTGGGTGAGCCTGGAATCGCCAGGACGTCGCGTCCTTGCTCCAACGCAAATTTAGCCGTGTGCAGAGACCCTGATCTCGCAGCGGCTTCAACCAATATCGTTGCAAGACCGGTGCCGGAAATTAGTCGGTTACGCCTTGGAAAATCGCGCGCACGCGGTTGCCAGGAAAGTGGCATTTCAGAGATGATAGCGCCGCCTTGATCAAGAATGTCTCTCGCAAGCGTGTCATGTTCAGGCGGGTATATGATGTCCGGCCCACCCGCCAAAACAGCAATCGTGCCCGTCTTGAGAGCAGCATGATGAGCTGCAGCATCGATTCCTCTGGCAAGTCCGGAGACGATGGAATACCCCGCATTGCCAAGGTCGGTGGCAATCTCTCCGGCGAGCTTCCGACCGGCGAGTGACGAGTTGCGCCCGCCAACAATGGCAAGTGCAGGCTGCGCAGCGATGGTGAGGGATCCTCGAATCGCGAGCAGGGGTGGAGGGGCATGTATATGTTGCAGCAGGGAAGGATATCCTTCTTCACCCGGTGCAACGAGCCGAGCCCCCAGCTGTTCCAGCGCGTGCATTTCGCGCTCAACCGCTTCAAGTGGCGCAATGCGGATCCTCTTCTTTGATCCGCCCCGGCGCGCGAGATCAGGAAGGGCCTCAAGAGCTGCGCCGGCAGAGCCGAAATAATTCAACAGATCCCGGAAAATCGCAGGGCCGACATTTTCTGATCTGAGTAGCTGTAACCAATCCAGACGCTGACGATCATTCAGGCGGACGCGGACAGGCGTCTCATTGCTCACTACCATCTGACTCTACTTACCAATTTTACTTTCAGATCCGGAGATGAGGCGGCTGATGTTTTCCCGATGCTTTATCCATAAGAGGATCGAAAGAAGGCCGAACAGTTCGGCAAATTGCCACTGATCAAAATAAATCAGAATAAAGGGAGCCAGCAGACTCGCAACGAGTGCCGACAGAGAAGAATAACGACTGATAAGTGCTGTCAGAATCCAGATGAGACAAAAGGCGATGGCGGCTTTCCAGAACAGTCCAAGCAAAATACCAATGTATGTTGCAACGCCTTTGCCACCCTTGAACTTCAGCCAAACCGGAAAAAGATGCCCGAGAAAGGCACCCAGACCCGCAATCGTCGCGGGATCGGGCCCCCAGTTCATGGCAACGAGAACGGCCACGGTTCCTTTCAGCGCATCGCCGATCAGTGTCAGGGCAGCCAGTGACTTGCGGCCGGTACGAAGCACATTTGTCGTGCCTATATTGCCTGATCCGATGGCACGGATGTCGCCCAGACCCGCCAATCGGGTGATCACCAGACCAAATGGGATTGATCCCAGCGCGTAGCCGAACACGAGTGCCGACAGATAATAAGGCCAGGCGAGGGACCAGCTGATTGGATCAGGCATGAACAACATCCACCGGTTTCCGCCTTTTCATCAACTGTGATGTCGAATTTGTTGCCAAAACAAATGAACCCGAACTTGTTTCTTGAAATCTCAGTGCAAGGTTAGGCAAAGACCGTCTTTCCTGCAACAACTGTTCGCTTGATCCGCCCTTGAAAGCGGGCTCCCTCAAATGGTGTATTTTTGGATCGGGAAACAATGTCATCCTCTTTGAGAACCCATGGTTCATTGGGATCGAAAACAACAAGGTCAGCCGGGGATCCGGGGCTCAATGTACCCCCATCAAGGCCAAGCAACGTTGCAGGACGGCTTGTCATCGCAGCCAGAACTGTCATGAGTGGCACTTCTTCGGTATGAACCAGCCGCAGGGCCGCGGTAAGCAATGTTTCAAGCCCGATAGCCCCGTCTTCAGCTTCTGCAAAAGGGTGTCTTTTTGTTTCGACATCCTGAGGGTCGTGGCTGGAAACAATCACATCGATCGTGCCCTCACGCAGTCCTTCGACCATGGCGAGCCGATCGTCTTCCGATCGCAGGGGCGGAGACATCCTGAAGAACGTCCGATAGGGGCCAACATCGTTTTCGTTTAATGTCAGGTGATTGATTGAAACGGCTGCAGTGACCGGTAAGCCGCTTTTTTTGGCAAGCATGACAGCATCGACCGATGCCTGGCAGGAGATCTGGCTGGCGTGGTACCGTCCCTGGGTTAGGCCAACAAGACGGATGTCCCGCTCCAACTGGATAAGTTCAGCTTCTCTTGGAATCCCGGGTAGGCCAAGACGGCTTGCTGTTTCACCCTCATTCATGACGCCATCGCCGACGAGGTCGATATTTTCCGGATAGTGGACGACCAGCGCCTCAAAATCCCTGGAATAAGTCAGCAAGCGCCGCATGACCTGTGCATTCTTGATTGACCTTCGACCATCTGTGAAAGCCACAGCACCGGCCTCCCGCAGCAGGCCGATTTCAGTCATTTCCTTGCCGGCTTGCCCCTTGGTGAGCGCTGCCATGGGATGAACGCGAACAATCGCCGTGTCGCGTGCGCGTCGCAGCATGAAATCGACCAGCGCAGGGTCATCGATGACGGGGTCTCCGTCAGGCATCGTCACCATGGTCGTGACACCACCCGCTGCGGCAGCCATACTGGCTGAGCGGAGTGTTTCCCGATGTTCGCGTCCGGGCTCGCCGACAAAGACCCTCATGTCGATCAGGCCCGGGGCAACCACCAATCCCGTGGCGTCAACCAACTCGGCATCCTGTGGGGCACCCTGATTCGCGCCATCAACCCCAGCCGCCAGAATTTTTCCTTCATTGACAATAACGGTTCCGGTTTCATCGAGGTTTCTTGACGGATCAATCACCCGGGCGTTGACAAGAACCAGCGGTTTTTCGAAATCTGCCAAGTTCGGTGCCCTCAATTATTCGGTAAATGCGCAGCGAGTGCTTCGAGCACCGCCATTCTGACCGCGACCCCCATCTCCACCTGTTCCTGGATCAGGCTTCGGGGTCCATCGGCAACGGAGGGATCGATTTCCACACCACGGTTCATGGGTCCAGGATGCATCACCAGTGCATCGGATTTCGCAAAACTCAGTTTTTCCTCATCAAGTCCGAAATAGCGGAAATACTCACGAACCGAGGGAATGAGCGCTCCGTTCATGCGCTCTCTCTGAAGACGCAACATCATGACGATATCCACATCCTGCAGACCTTGCTCCATGGAGTTGAATACCTCAACGCCTAACCGGTCGATATCGGAAGGCAATAAAGACGAAGGAGCTATAACCCGCACCCGGGCACCAAGCGCGTTCAACAAAAGGATGTTGGAGCGGGCGACGCGGGAATGAAGAATATCACCGCAGATCGCAACGATGAGGCGGGCGATCTTGCCTTTGTGCCTCCGAATGGTCAGGGCATCCAGCAACGCCTGAGTCGGATGCTCGTGCGCGCCGTCACCGGCATTGACGACTGAACAATCCACCTTTTGTGCCAGGAGGTGAACGGCGCCGGCGGCTTGATGCCGAACGACAAGCAGGTCCGGCCGCATGGCGTTCAGCGTCGAGGCTGTGTCGACGAGGGTTTCACCCTTCTTCACCGAAGAAGATGCCACAGCCATATTCATCACATCAGCGCCCAAACGTTTGCCGGCGAGCTCGAAGGAGGACTGTGTACGGGTTGAAGCTTCGAAGAAAAGATTGATTTGGGTTCTGCCGCGCAGCACCGATTTTTTCTTTTCGATCTGCCGGCTTACTTCGACGGCCTGATCGGCAAGATCCAGCAGCGGCAGAATCTCGTGCGGTTGCAGTCCCTCAATGCCCAAAAGGTGTCGGTGAGGGAATATAATGCTTCGATGGTCTGTTTGTTGGTTCATCGAAGACATGGCTATAGGGGGAGTCGCCCATCAGTACAAGCGCGTAGCGTACAACATGTTAGAATATTCTTGCTTGTCGAGTCGGAAAAACAGGTATCCTCATGGCCGTGAGCCGGATCATGCGAGGTACTCAATCGGTGGGGCGACGATAATGACACCAGATCTTGAAGCGAAAGACGTTGCAAATCAGTCGCCGCCCTATCACAGCCGAAACCTTTTTGTCGAAGATCGTGTTCTCAGGTCATGCCTAGATGGCGTCGTAAACGGCAAAACGGAGCAGGGTCTTGCGGCAACCGGCGCTTTCTGGGGTGCAAGCGAAGCAGCAGAGCTGGCGCGGCTCGCCAACACCAATCCGCCCAGGCTGAAAACACATGATCCACAAGGCCGCCGGATTGATCAAGTCGAGTTCCACCCGGCCTATCATGCCATTATGCGGCGATCCGTTGATGCCGGTCTGCACTGCTCGGTATGGGAGAAGAACGGCGCTGAGAAAAAGAATTCCGCTCATCAGATTCGAGCGGCTCGTCTGTTCCTGACAGCACAGACTGAGTGCGGTCACATATGCCCGATGACCATGACCAACGCCTCACTGGCGGGGCTATCAAAAAGCTCCGTCCTCGAAAAAGAGTGGGCGCCGCTGATCAAGTCGCGAAAATACGACAACCGGTTCCTCGCTCCTGACAAAAAACTCGGTGTCACTCTTGGAATGGGCATGACTGAAAAACAGGGTGGAACGGATGTAAAAAGCGCTATCACGCGAGCCGAAAAGAGCGGTGATGACGATCTGTGGCACATCAGCGGTCATAAATGGTTTTTTTCCGCACCGATGTCAGATGCATTCCTGATACTTGCGCAAACGAAAGTCGGGCTGAGTTGTTTTCTGACACCTCGACTTCTGCCTGATGGTTCCGTGAATTCCGTTCGCCTTCAGAGATTGAAGGAAAAACTGGGTAACAGATCGAATGCATCGGCGGAAGTCGAGTTCGAACAGGCTGCCGGTCACTTGGTCGGAGAGGACGGGAAGGGTATTCAGACAATCATCGAGATGGTGACGCTGACGCGGCTGGATTGTGCGCTCGCATCCGCTGGACTGATGCGCAGTGCACTGGGTCAGGCGGTTCACCATTGCCGTCACCGAAGTGTTTTTGGGAAAAAACTGGTGGCGCAGCCGATCATGGCACGGCTGTTGGCTGATATGTCGCTTGATGTTGCGGCGGCGACGGCACTCGCCATGCGCGTTGCTCGGGCGTTTGATAATCGTCAGGACAGTGACGCGGAAGCAGCCTTTGCACGATTGGTCACTCCGGCTGCAAAATACTGGATCTGCAAGTCTGCTCCGGGCCTGATTTACGAGGCGATGGAATGCCACGGCGGCAACGGGTACAGCGAGGAATTTGATGTCGCGAGGCTCTATCGGGAAGCGCCGGTCAATGCGATCTGGGAAGGGTCGGGTAACGTGATGGCCCTCGATGTTTTGCGTGTACTGGAGAAGCATGCCGACGCGCTGGATCTGGTGATTGACGAGATCAAGGCGGATCTTGGCGCATCCAGTGTTATGGCCATCGACAGATTGAGAAAGACGGCGGAAGCCTGTAGTTCCGATCCAGGTTTGGCCAGGCAATTATGCGAAGAACTGGCCATTGTCGTCAGCGCAGCGTGTCTGCGCCATACCGCGCCGCGCGAATTTGCCGATGCGTTTCTTGAAAGCCGTCTGACGGGCCGATGGCGGTCCACCTATGGCATGCTGGAAGGGAAAGTTGACGACAGTGCTTTGGTCGATTTTGCCTACCCGTCTGAGAGCTGAATTTAGGTTCCAGTCAGGCTCTGAACTGAGCCGGAGGGACGGAAGCGAGACTACAGTGCCAGCAGAACAAGGATTAACGGCAGAGTGAAAATGGCCGCAACCGCCTGAAGCGCCAGAATCTCCGCCATCAGTTTTGCATCTCCTCCCATTTGACGCGCAAGGAGGTAAGCGCCCGACGCAGCGGGAACAGCCGTTGCGATGATAACAATACCCCATGCCATGCCCTGCAGCCCCACAACGGTGGCAATACCTGCGGCAATGAGGGGCATGCCGACAAGTTTACCTATTGTTGCTGTCGTCAAGGCCGGCCCGGGCCGTCTCAACATTTTCAGATCGAGACTGGCTCCCACGGCCAATACTCCGGCTGAGAGGGCTGCCTGGCCCATCATGTCCAGACTGTTCATCAACATGGATGGGATGGCGATGCCAGACAGTGTTGCAAAGGAATTGAGTGACAGACCGATAGCAGTCGACCAGATGAACGGGTTCTTGATCAAATCCAGCGCCACGGAAGATAAACCGCTTGTGTGGCCATCACCATATTTGGTCAGGACCGACACATTCAATAAATTGAGAAGCGGGATCATCGCCACGATTGCAACCGTCATCATCGCAAGGCCGTCTTCGCCGTATAGATTTGACGCAATCGCCAGGGCGACGAAACTGTTCCACCGTGTGATGCCCTGAAAAATCGATGTGAACCGGGGGCCGCTGATGCCGAATATTTTCGATAGAACCGGTCTCAGCGCCAGCACGATACCTGCCATGATCAGGATTGTGGTAATCAGGGTCACGGCCATGGGGAGTACGGGAAGTTTTCCGAACTCTACCAGCGCAAGTTTGTGCATGATGATGCTGGGGAAGAGAACGTAATAGGCGATTTTCTCAAAGCCTCTCCATTGATCCGGCTCGACAAGGCCTATCCGGGCTATCGTGTAACCGGCGAACATGACGAACAGAACCGGGACCAGAGCGTTCAGCGCTTCAGTCACCGTTGCTAGCGTCCGTTGCGCTGTTGAGAATTATTGCCATTATGCCTGCGAGAATGTGTGATTGAACCACTTTTGAATTTGGCGCTAAGTGTTTTTGCTGCCCGCAATGTAAGTCAAGCGATCCAGAGCGCCTTGCAGAATAAAGGATGCGGCCATTTTGTCGACGACTTCTGCCCGTTTCGCCCGTGATGTATCGGCATCCAGCAACGTGCGGGTCACCGCGACAGTCGAAAGGCGTTCATCCCAATAGCAGACAGGAAGCTGCGAAAGGCGCGCCAAATTGCGAACATATGCCCGCGTTGCCTGAGCGCGTGGACCTTCGGAACCGTCCATATTCAAGGGCAGTCCGATGACAAGTCCCCCGATGGTATGCTTCCGGCACAGCTCCAGAAGATACTCTGCATCGGGTGTGAACTTTTTCCGTTTGATGGTTTCAAGTGGCGTTGCGATGGAGAGACCCAGATCCGATATCGCCAGGCCGATGGTTTTGGAACCCAGATCCAATCCCATGAGCCGATGATCCCGTGGCAGGCCATCCACCAATACATCAATCGTCATATCGGTGTTGCTAGACATGAGCGGGCTCTATCACACTTGAGAGGAGGGACCAAATGGCGTGATGAACCAGGCAAGAAATTCGTTGCGATGCCACAAACTGTCGACATTAATGGAGTGCATGTTTCAAGAAACAGTTCTGGAGAGAAAAATGAAACTTACCTGGTATGGCCATTCTGCTTTCGGCATAGAAATCGAAGGTGCAAATATTCTCATTGATCCGTTTCTCTCGGGCAATCCAAGCTTTCCTGAAACACTCAGTGTGGAAGATGTCGCAGGTAAAGTGACGCATGTCCTGCTGACACATGGTCACGACGATCATATTGGCGACTCCATAGATATTCTGAAAAAAACCGGAGCTCAGCTGTCGGCAAACTTCGAGATCTGCATGTGGGCGCAAGGCAAAGGTATTGAAAACATCAATCCCATGGGATGCGGCGGTACCGTTGATGTAGGCCCTTTCAAGGTGTCCCTGACCACAGCCCATCATTCCTCATCCACAAGCATGGACGGCGGGGGCCTGTTCTATCTCGGTCAACCAAACGGAATCGTGGTTTCAGCGCCCAATGAACCTGTCCTTTATCACATGGGCGACACCGACATTTTCTCGGACATGGCGTTGATCCATGAGCTCTACGAGCCGAAAGTCGGGATCGTCCCAATTGGCGATCGGTTTACAATGGGTGCCCGTTCAGCTGCTCTTGCCTGCAACCGGTTCTTTGACTTTGAAACGATTGTTCCCTGCCACTTCGGCACTTTTCCTATCATCGATCAGGACAGTGCCGCCTTTGGAAAACATTTGGGAGAGCGCGCGGGACGCATGTGGTCGGGAAAGCCCGGTGACAATCTGAGTTGCTGAAATTGACCTTCTTATGCTGCACCGGCTGGTAGGAGTATCACGGGACCGAACGCGGAGGATTGAGGCCCAGGACGAGATAGATCGCGGTGTCGATATCGTCGTTGGACACTGGAGTGCCGCGGAGAAGACGCCTGAAATAAATCATCCCCAAAAGCAAATCGATCCGGATCTCCATACCGGCCTCAAACGGCGTCGCAATGAATATCTGTCTCATGATCAACCGGCGATCGTCTTCCGCTTCGTTGAGAACCGAGCCTAACTCTGGCAAATGTCGGACGGCAACCAAGGCCCTCAGTGCCTCACCCAGCGGTGTCTCCTGCAGGGTTCGTGTCGTATTTTGGAGGCAAATACGTAGATCCAGCGCGACACTTCCCCGTTGGGGTGGCGATTGATTTGCCTTTCCGAGTGCCTCCTTGACCGCCGCCGCCATCAGGGCCGGCTTGTCCCTCCATCGGCGGTAGACAGCCTGTTTGCTGGTTTTGGCCTCTGCTGCGATTGCCGCAATCGTCGCGTGTTCGTAGCCCTGGTTCGCCAATGCCTTTATGGCGGCCCCCAAGAGGGCATCTGTCACGCGCGCGGCTTGTGGTCGCCCCAAATCACCCATGCGTGACCTCCAAGCCGGTGAACTGATACAGGCTGAAATCGGCATATACATTGGAAAGGGCATCCGCGTCATACCAGGCAAGTCGGACGCGCAGGTAACGCTCTGGTATTTCGATAGGAATTGCCGCTTGGAAGCACTGTTCCGCCCGTGAGAGAGACAGCCAACGGGGATCACATGCAAGATACACCACGACTGACATAGAAAGCGGCATGAGCATGGAATTTCCTATTACGGTTATTATTAGTACCGTAATGGCGGAAAATACGCGCTGAAACAAGTTTGTAACCTTGTGCAGGAGAATTTTTTGAGAAATACAGGGCGCAATCGAAAAGCTCCCGCCATTGTTGGGGCACAAGTTTCAGCGGAGAAGACATGTCAGTTGATACGGACACTGTAAAACGGGTGGCACGCCTGGCGCGTATTGCGATCTCGGAAGAAGATGCGCAAACCATGACCGGCGAACTCAACGGGATTATCGGCTGGGTTGAACAGCTGAATGAGGTTGATGTTGAGGGGGTTGAACCGATGACATCGGTCGTCGCAGCTGACATCAAGTTGCGTGAGGATGGTGTTGCTGATGGCGGATATGCCGACGCCATTGTGGCGAATGCCCCGGCCTCGGAAGACAACTATTTCATGGTGCCCAAGGTTATCGAGTAATCCGGCTGCATTTCAGTCCATTCTCTTCTTAAATTTTTGAGCCCACCGCGCTCGACCCGATCTGGGCCAGTGGATAATTCAGGGCGAAAGGAAACGCGCCGTGTCAGACCTAACGAAACTAACGATCACCGAAGCCCGTGAGGGGCTTGCCAAAAGAGAGTTTTCAGCCGTCGAACTGACCGACTCCTACCTCGCGGCCATTGAGGGTGCGGGAGCACTCAACGCCTTTGTCATCGCAACACCGGACAAAGCGCGCGCGATGGCTGCGGAATCCGATAGCCGAATAGCCAGTGGCAATCCGCGTGACCTGGAAGGTATGCCCCTTGGCATTAAAGACTTGTTTGCCACCGAGGGCACCCACACCCAGGCTTGCAGTCATATCCTGGACGGCTTCAAACCAGGCTATGAATCCACCGTGACGGCCAATTTATGGGCAGACGGTGCCGTCATGCTCGGCAAAACCAATATGGATGAGTTTGCCATGGGCTCGTCCAACGAAACCAGTTTTTACGGAAATGTCGTCAATCCGTGGAAAGCGAAAGGCAGTGATGAAGCGCTGGTACCCGGCGGCTCCTCGGGCGGGTCGGCATCAGCCGTTGCAGGCGGGTTATGTGCTGCAGCAACGGCCACCGATACCGGCGGATCAATTCGGCAGCCTGCGGCCCTAACCGGAACAGTCGGACTGAAACCGACCTATGGCCGCTGCTCTCGCTGGGGAACTGTTGCCTTTGCTTCGTCGCTCGATCAGGCAGGTCCTCTCACCCGATCGGTGCGCGATAGCGCCATCATGCTCAAGTCAATGGCATCCGTTGATCCCAAGGACACGACTTCAGTTGACATGCCGATTGCCGACTATGAAAGCGCGATCGGTCGATCAATTAAAGGATTGAAAGTCGGTTTGCCAAAAGAATACCGTATGGACGGCATGCCTCCGGAAATCGAAGAGTTCTGGCAAAAAGGCGCAGATTGGTTGCGTGATGCCGGTGCGGAGATCGTGGATATCTCGTTGCCGCACACGAAATATGCTCTACCTGCCTACTATATCGTCGCGCCTGCAGAAGCGTCTTCCAACCTTGCTCGATATGATGGTGTTCGCTACGGTCTCAGGGTCGATGGCAACGACATCACGGACATGTACGAAAAGACGCGTGCAGCGGGTTTTGGCGCTGAAGTAAAGCGGCGCGTTCTGATTGGCACATACGTTTTATCGGCCGGATACTACGACGCCTATTATCTGCGTGCGCAAAAGGTTCGCACTCTGATCAAACAGGATTTCGAACAGGCGTTCGCGCAGGGGATCGACACGATCCTGACGCCGACAACACCTGACGCTGCCTTTGCGCCCGGTCAAATCACCGATCCTGTCACCATGTATCTCAATGACATCTTTACCGTCACTGTGAACATGGCCGGTTTGCCTGGAATTTCAGTCCCCGCAGGATTGAATGCAAATGGTCTGCCACTCGGATTGCAACTGATCGGTCGTCCGTTCGACGAAGAAACGCTGTTTCAGGTGGGGCAGGTGATTGAGGATGCGGCGGGGAGCTTCACGCCCGAAAAATGGTGGTAGGCCTTAATAGGTGAGCTGGGTTTTTATTGTCCCGGCAAGCTGGGAGCGAGGATTGAGGATGAAGTGCTGCTCAATAAAAACGGAAGTGAGTGTCTGACGTCGTATTCTCGAGAATTGACGATCGTGGGATAGCCGGAAGCACCCATCGCAACTGATTGTAGGGACTGGACGAATCACGCGTGCTGACAAAACGGCGTGAAACAGCGATAATGACGCCAGAGAATCGTTCCGGAAGAACCGGTATTTGAGTATTTTCCCGGAAATTGGAGAATACCGATCCCAGTGGGAGAAACCGGTTGATTGTTCCAATATCGACATCCGGCGTGCCATTTGTCGTCAATGACGGCGGACAGGGTGCAAACTGGAAACAGGGCGAAGTCATTGAGGCCCGCGTGACCGGTGTTTTCTCTTCCGGCGTCGCAAGGCTTTCCACACAGGGTGCTAATTTTGACCTGACTCTTCCGGTAAAAGTTGCTTTGGGCGACACCGTGAAGCTCAGACTTGAAGGCCAGGGGGAAAGTCTTCGATTTGTATTTGTCAGTTCAAAACCTGTTTCCGGTTCTCTTCAGCCTAATGCCACAAATTCAACGGCCTCTGGTCAAAACACAACGACTGCTTCTGCTACAGGAAGTCAAACCGGTGCTGTCGGGACCACGTCAATGGCCGGGGGTGCGGGGACAGCTGAAGGAATGTCAGCTGGGTACAGCGCACCTTCCGGCGCTGCCTCACCCCTGGGCGCTTTTGGAGCGATTGTGCATCAGATCTTACCGGTCCTTGCCGGTCGTCAGGATAGCATCACAGCGCTTTTTGCCAATCTGCATGCCATTTCGCGAGAGCAGGCGGCTCAATTGCCGTCAAACATCCGGCAGCCGTTACGAAATCTGGCTGCGCTGAGCATGACATTGGATCAGCCGGTTACGCCAACTGCACTGAAACAACACGCGATGGCATCGGGCACATTTTGGGAGGCAGGACTTTCAGTAGGCAGTCAGTCGCCACAAAACTCACCAGTGTCGGCCAACGGATTGCAATCCAGTGACGTCAAGGCGCAACTCTTGTTTCTAAAGACAGCGCTCGCAGGTTTTCTTGGCAAGGACGTTCACCCTCGATCTCAGGCTGCACTTGCGCCTCCGCCTCCAAGAGCTGGGTCAAAACCAGTGGGTCAGGCCCCCGCGGCATCGACCATCACACCGGATATGAGTGCGAAGCAGCTGGCGTTTCTGCTGCAGGCAGATGTCGAAGCAGCGCTCTCGCGTCTGCGCCTGCTGCAGATTTCCAGTCTGGGGTCATCGGAACAGGGCCATTTTCAGCCCCATGGAGCAGATCAGTCGGAGTGGCGGTTCGAAATCCCAATTGTCTTTCATGGAGGCACTGGTGTCGCCGAGTTTCTGATCTCTCAAGACAGCGAGAGCGGACCGGACGCAGATCGGGAAGCAAGACACTGGCGCCTGCAATTTTCATTGGACTTGCCTGAAACCGGTCGCATCGATGCATTGGTTGGTTTGCACGGCGAGCGGATTTCGGTGGGTTTGTGGACCGAACGGCAAAACATGGCGGACCTGTTATCCTCTCAATCCGAGGGTCTGCGTGTTGCTCTTCAAGAAGCGGGGCTGGACATTGATGAAATCTCTGTCACGGAGGGTACGCCGACAGTGGCATCATCTCCTTCTGGATATTTCGTGGATTGGACGGCATGAGTGAGGAGCAAAAAACACCCAGCGCCGGCGCCCCGAGCGCTGTTGCATTAAATTATGATGGTGTCGGGGCACCGCGTGTGGTCGCCAAAGGTAACGGTGCCATTGCAGAGCAGATACGGGCCCTGGCGGAGGAGCACGATGTGCCGATTGAAGACAATCCTGTTCTGGTCGCGGCGCTATCGCAGATAGAGCTTGGAGACGAAATTCCTGAAACCCTCTACCAGGCTGTTGCAGTCATCATCGGATTTATCCTTCGCAATCGTGCGTGAGTCGTCAGGCGTCTGTTCACTCAAACAGATATGTCACGCCTCTCGATTTGGTCATTCGACCTGTTTATCGAGAAAAAAGCACACTCAAAAGTGCCCCGAGGTCTTGCAGGGTTGCTCAAGACGCTCTACCCAACACACTGAAATTTTCTGACGGACGGGCTCATCATTGCCGCCTATGATCCTCAGACCCCAAATGCGAAACAGGGTTGAATACGCATGACGATTGTTGACGCACGCACACCTGATCCGAAGAAGTTTATCAAGGGTGCGACCGGAGATTGGGAAATCATTGTCGGCATGGAAGTCCACGCTCAGGTGACATCCAAGGCTAAACTATTTTCCGGATCCTCGACTGAATTTGGCGGCGAGCCAAATGATCACGTTTCCCTCGTGGATGCCGCTATGCCGGGCATGCTGCCGGTAATCAACCGCGAATGCGTTGAACAGGCAATCCGAACCGGTCTTGGTCTTAAAGCAAAGATCAATCTCAAGTCGGTTTTCGACCGGAAAAACTATTTCTATCCGGATCTGCCGCAGGGATATCAGATCTCACAGTTCAAACAACCGATTGTCGGCGAAGGTATCATCTATCTGGATATGCCCGATGAACGTGTGGAGGTGGGTGTTGAGCGCCTGCATCTTGAGCAGGATGCGGGCAAGTCCATGCACGATCAGCATCCGACGATGTCCTTTGTCGACCTCAACAGGTCGGGTGTTGCTCTGATGGAAATCGTTTCCAAGCCGGATATACGCTCTTCCGAGGAGGCACGCGCCTATCTGACCAAGCTCAGAACCATCTTGCGTTATCTGGGAACATGCGATGGAAACATGGAGCAGGGTTCAATGCGGGCCGATGTGAACGTTTCCGTCCGACGGCCGGGTGAAGGGTTCGGGACGCGCTGCGAAATAAAGAACGTCAATTCGATCCGGTTTGCCGGTCAGTCGATTGAATTTGAAGCGCGCCGCCAGATCGGCATTCTGGAAGATGGTGGCAGTATTGATCAGGAAACGCGGCTGTTTGATCCCGGCAAGGGTGAAACACGGTCCATGCGCTCCAAGGAAGAAGCGCATGATTACCGGTATTTCCCTGATCCGGATTTGCTGCCGTTGGAATTTACGCAGGGACTCGTGGACAAACTGGCAAGCGATCTCCCGGAATTGCCGGACGACAAGAAGGCTCGGTTTGTCGCCGAATACGGTTTGACCCCCTATGACTCCGATATTCTGGTTGCCGAACGTGAATCGGCAGCTTTTTTTGAAGAGGTTGCCGAGGGGCGAGACGCAAAGCTTGCCGCCAACTGGGTCAATAACGAGTTGTTTGGCCGTTTGAACAAGGAAGGCACGGCAATCGATGACAGTCCTATTTCAAGCGGCCAACTCGGTGGCCTGGTCGACCTGATCAAGGACGGAACGATTTCCGGCAAGATTGCCAAGGATCTGTTTGAGATTTTGTGGACCGAAGGTGGCGATCCGGCAAAAATTGTTGAAGATCGAGGCATGAAACAGGTCACGGATCTGGGCGCAATCGAAGCGATTGTCGATGACATAGTTTCTGCCAATCCCGAAAAAGTTCAGCAGGCTCTCGAGAAGCCGGGGCTGCTGGGCTGGTTTGTTGGACAGGTGATGAAGGCAAGTCAGGGCAAGGCAAACCCGCAAGCAGTGAACGAACTGCTGCGCAAGAAGATCGGCCTGGAGTAAAGCCGGAATGTGGA
This sequence comes from Stappiaceae bacterium, assembly GCA_039976075.1. Lineage (GTDB taxonomy): Bacteria > Pseudomonadota > Alphaproteobacteria > Rhizobiales > Stappiaceae > JBDWFY01. Next base: position 1,395,082 of record JBDWFY010000001.1, on the reverse strand, counting down.
GCGATCAGCGTCAGATTCCCATAGCTCGCTGGGTCGCGACGCCAGGCGGCATTGCGCTGATCGTTGTCCTTTACGGACTGGTACACACGCTTTTGAGGGTCTGGGCAAGTGCCGCTCTTGGAACCGACGACGATGCTGAAAATGTCTGGGTTCAGACGCTCGAATTCGGCTATATCCTGGCGCAGCCGCCGCTTTACGAGTGGCTGCTCTATGGTTTTCAGCAGATATTCGGACCGACAATTCAGAGCATACTCGCTCTGAAATATACGGTTCTGACCGGAACATCCGTCTTTCTGTTTCTGGCAGCTCGATATGCGCTAAGTGACCCTCGGCTCGCGGCGCTTTGCGTCTTGTCTTATTCGTTGCTCATTCAAATTGGCTGGAACCTTTTTGAGGGGGTTACCCATACCAACGTTCTGATGTGTTCCTGCGCCGCAACTGCCTGGTTGTTCGTTCGCGCCTTGAGAACGCGGGCGCTGGCCGATTATGCGTTGCTGGGTATTGCCGTCGGTTGCGGCCTGGTGGCCAAGTTTTCCTATCCGCTGTTTCCCCTGGCACTGATGATTGGATGCTTGAGTCTGTCGTCACTGCGTCAAAGGCTGCGCGTCACCGGACTGATGCTGACACTGATCGTTGCCTTGTGTGTCATCAGCCCGTTCGCTTACTGGATCATTTCCGGCGACCATTCACTATTTGGTGCGATGAATGGAAAGATGACCGGCGGTGGCGCCACCGCGCACTGGGAGCGCGTGGCAATCGGGCTGCCTCGGTTTGCCTTTTCGCTGTTTGGATTTTCTGCGTTGCTGGTACCGGTTCTCGTTCTGATGTTCTATCAGCCCTTGCGCCGGGGCAATCTCTGGCTGATCGAAAATGTGGATCAGGCTGAAACAGCCCAGCTGTTTGGACGGACTGTGGCGGTGATGATTGGTCTGGCGGCCATTGGAATCATAGCCAGCGGCTCCATTCACGTGAAGGAACGGCATATGCATCCGATCCTTCTGCTGCTGCCGATCTACCTGTTTGCGCGCATGGAGGCCGGCAAAGCCGCATCATTCCGCTATGCCAATCTTCTGGCTCTGATTGTCATAGTTGTCGTCGTGGCCTTCGTTGCCCGGATCCCGACATTTGTCGCACCGACCAAATCTCTTTGCGGAAAGTGCCGCGAGATGAAGCCTTACATGGCGCTGAAACCAGCATTGGAAAAACTGGGGTTTGAGGGCGGAACGCTGATCGGAGCGGATACCTATACTGCCGGCAACCTGCGGGTGGCGTTTCCAAACGCACGCATCAGTGATCCACGATGGACGTCGCCGAAAAAGGTCGCGCAGTCCGCATGCTATCTGGTGTGGGATGCGGGCGAAGAGGGACCCAAACCCTTGGCACAGGTAAATGGCCGTTTTGCAAAGGCGACAGAAGATACAAAGAACACCCCTCAATTTATTGATGCGAATTGGCCGATGCGAATGGGACTGGGTGACAAACGCGTAACAACCTTTGGCATCCTGTCGCTTGCACCGGATAACAGCCTGTGTCGATAAGGGGCGTTCATGAAGATTGTTGAAGCTGAAGCTGAACACCTGCCGGCTCTTGTGTCGCTACTGAACGATGATTTTCTTGGAAAAACACGTGAGAGTGTCTCAACGGCAGATCTGTCGAAATACCAACGGGCCTTTTCTCTGATCAGTGCTGACCCCAACAACGTTCTTTATGTTGCATTGGATGCCGACGAGAAGCCCGTTGGAACCTTTCAGCTGTCCTTCCTTCCCGGCCTTGCATTTACCGGGGGGACGCGTGCGCAAATTGAATCCGTCAGAACCCGTTCCGATATGCGGGGAAAAGGTATTGGCCGGGAGATGATGCTTTTCGCGGAGGAGGAAGCCAGGAAACGGGGCTGTGTGTTGATCCAGCTTGCGACGAACAAAGCGCGTCCGGATGCACACAGATTTTATCAGTCACTGGGATTTGAAGCCAGCCATATCGGTTTCAAAATGATGCTCTAAAGCGTCCTCTTGCAGTACGCGAACAGGTTAAATTCGGCCCGAGAATGGCTCCCAATTCGAAATTTCGACCCATTTTCCTGATTGAAAAGCATCGATTGCGCCACATTTCTGTGGCTTTGATGCCACGTAAAAGCCATCAAATGCAGAATTCTGAAGTGCTAAAAGTGTAGTTTGGTTACCGGAATCTAACTTTAGTTGGGTTGAATTTATATATAAGATATTGAATAATAACACTTATTAGGAATTACTTCGTTAATGGGAACCTAAATTCATGATTTGTTTTTAAATTTTTTTGATTCCATTAATCTTGGAAATTAACGAGGGATTCAAACCCTGCAGCCAAACTTCCTTCCACAGCACGCCACGTCACAGGACGCGGACGATTGTTTGGGGGCCGGCAGCGTCCGGCAAAGGGAGAATTGAAATGGCACGTTATGAAATGAATTCAGTCGACATGGCTGGAATGGGGCAGGGACCGGTAAATGCACAGAACCTTTACCAGATGGGTCTGAAGTATGCAGTGGGTCGTGATGTTGAATCTGACCTGGTTACTGCGCACAAATGGTTCAATCTTGCCGCTCTGAAAGGCAGCAAGGAAGCAGCTGACTACCGTAAGGAAATTTCTTCGGAAATGACGGCGGATCAGATTGCACAAGCACAGCGCGAAGCACGCGAGTGGTTGTCACTGCACTAATCGATCTTGTTTTTTACCTGCTTAGAGCAATTTTAGCGATTATTGAATCGCGAAAAATGCTCCAAGTCTTTAATTTGCCGCGTTTCCTTGTCGGAAAAGTTTTTCAACGTTTCAGGGATACGCTGTAGTGGAAAGACAAAGATCCATGGATTTATGCCATTGAAGCGGGACGGTCAGTCCGTACCGCTTCCTTTTTTCTTTTCTATTATTTAGTTGATTGAAGTACGCGCTCACCGAACCACTTGTTCGGACATTTCAGGTGAGATAGAATCTCGATAAATATCAGTATTTTAGAAAAGTTTTGAGCATCATGGAAAGATGCCGCCGGAGTCTCGTATTCAACACAGAATTTTCTCCGGCATTCGAATTGCGCGCGCTGTCGAACCCGGATGATCACGACCATTCAGCTTCCTGGTAAACGGATTTGACGTTTTTGTGATGCACGGCACGGTATCGGCCGGGCAGGTCGCGCATGATGATTTTGCGCTGCTATCTTGCCTGCAGCGTCCATATCAACTTGCAGCCCGGTTCGCTTTTTACAAAGCTCCGGGCTGTCCTTTTATGTGACACTCAATTTGCCGCAGGATATGGGCCACTTTGTGGAAATTTGCAGCCCGCTGCGCAAACATCTTGACCCCCTCCGAAATTCCGCCTATCCCAAATGTTCCGGAGACGTGGCCGAGTGGCTGAAGGCGCTCCCCTGCTAAGGGAGTAGGCGGGTTAAACTGTCTCGAGGGTTCGAATCCCTCCGTCTCCGCCAGATTACTGTTCCCCTACATTCGCTGTCGTTCTTAAAAGCCCCGATTTCTGGGGCTTTATCGTTTATGTTGTTTGCCACTGTTCACTGCAATACGCTATAATCCGCGTGTGAAAGAAAGATTAAAAGAAAGAGTGGCAGCTCGATATGGGTAGTGGACGTAACAGACTGACGGCAACCAGGTGCGAAAAGCACAAAGGTCGTGCGCGACTCTTTGACGGTGGCGGCCTCATTTTGAATGTCACACACTCAGGCACCAAGCATTGGATCTACCGTTGGACGGTGAATAAACGCGTTCGAGAGATGGGGCTTGGCTCTTATCCGGCAATTTCTTTGGCCAAAGCGAGAGAACGCGCTGACGAGTGCCGGCGGACGGTTGCGGAGGGGAGGGACCCCAAAGCAGAACGTGACCGGGAGAGTGGCAAAACGTTTGGTGAAGCTGCTGATTCTTATTTCAAGTCCATGCAGAGCAAGTGGTCTAACGACAAAAGCCGTCACCAATGGAAGAAGACTCTGGTAGAAACCTGTAAACCGATCCGGACGAAACAGGTTGCTGACATTGAGACGATTGACGTTCTGAATATCTTGCAACCGATCTGGGAGAAAGTGCCCGAAACAGCTTCTCGAACGCGCGGACGAATGGAGAATGTTCTCGACTTCGCAAAAGCTAAACACTGGCGCATCGGTGAAAATCCTGCCCGCTGGAAGGGGCACCTTCAAAACATACTGCCACCCCGCCAAAAGACGGACCGTAAGCACTTCGCAGCCATGCCGTATCAAGAAGTACCGGCATTTGTAGAGCGATTGCGAAAAAGCAATGGGTTATCCAGTCGCGCATTGGAATTGACGATTCTGACCGTTGCCAGGACCAGCGAAATTCTAAACTCTACCTGGCCGGAATTTGATCTGGATGCAGCGTTGTGGGTCATTCCTGCCGGACGCATGAAAGCAAGGTCAGAACATAGAGTTCCGCTTACATCTCGAGCTGTCGAAATTCTGACGGCACTCCATGACACTCACCGCTCGGATTTTCTATTTGCCGGCAACAAGGCAGACAGGCCGCTCAGTAATATGGCCATGGAAATGCTGTTGCGCCGGATGAAGATCCAGAACGCTACCGTTCACGGCTTTCGTTCATCCTTCCGGGACTGGTGCGGAGATGAAACCTCGTTCCCCAGGGAGATAGCCGAAGCCGCACTGGCTCACGCTGTCGGTTCTGAAGTTGAGCGTTCGTATCGACGGGGCGATGCACTCGCAAAGCGGCGCCAACTTATGGAAATGTGGGCGGATTATTGTCTGGGCGTCCAAACCGGAAAGGTCGTGACTCTCCGTAGTTGACGGAAAGCGATCACAATCTTGAGATTATATTTTCGAGGAACAGCACTTTGAATACTTGGAAGCCTTGTGATCGAAAATTTTGGAGCAATAGCGCGAGTTGGCCGAAAGATAGGCGCGGAAATGTTTTTTTGGCACGAGCTGTTCTTCAATTGGGTGAGACATTGTTTGCCGAAGAATGGACTGGTGCTGAAATGTATGTATCGAGCCCGATCCGGCTTTTTCTCGATCAATCGAACTCGAACGTGGATGACAAACTCAAGTTTTCTGTTCATCGTGCCATCCGCACCATCCGTGCCGCCACACCCTTTCGTGCCGATAAAAAGTTCACAGAGGATGAATGGAGCGAAGGCATCGCCATTTTGGCAGATCAGGAAAAACAGCTTAGCGCTGAGAGAAAACGATTTAGCGATGTCAAAGAAACGCTGATTGATTGGCTCGTAGAAGGAAAGCTGCCTTGGTGCTTGCGTCCAGCGAGAGGTGGAGAATTTTCACACAGTCTACCCGCGCATTTCTGGAACAGCGAACTCCTACATCCCTATTTTACAAAATGCGGTATGCAGCAACCAAAGGGGCTAGGATTCAAGATCAATATGGATCCACCATACTGCTACATATTCGTAGATGGTCAAAGCCTGGATCAGTTGCATGCCGAGATTTCCGATGCGGCCCCAGGAAACAACATCTTGCTCACCACGGATAATTTAATAGAGCCATCGCCATATCTTCGCCTGTTGGTGGATTTGCATCAAAGACTCAAGATTTCGAATGAGAACCAAATCAAAGCAGATTCTCTTAACGCAGAAATAAAGAGTGAATTTGAGAAGCGAGGTCTGCCGTTTAGCAAGGTTCTGATCTCAAAAATGGCCACAATATTGCGACTACCTGAAAGTCAACAAGGTCGGGCAAAGAAAAACTGATAGCGGTTCGGCATAAAGGGGTGACCCCTTTATGATCAATAAATTCAATTAGATGCTTTAGGGGTCAACCCAATTTTTCGCTAATTTCGAGTGAAAGGCTTGAAGCCTTTACCCGATAGAGGCCTACAACCAGGCCGACTACCGTTCCTGTGTCTTCAACGAACAGGGACGCATTTCAATGATTACCATCTCTCCTGAAAACCGAGGCGCATTAACCGTAGATGAGTTCTGCGGATGGGCGTCGATTGGCCGAACGAAATTCTATCAGGAAGTGAACGAAGGCCGGATCAAGATACGGAAGATCGGTCGCAAAAGTGTTATCACAATGCCAGATGCCCTCAAGTGGGTTTCCAGTTTACCGGAAGCCGCGTGAGGTCGCCCCATGACATTGCGAGAATGGAACGGCCCGGAGCGCCATCACACGCTCCGAGCCGGAAAAACCGAAGGCACACCACCGCCAAACGATACCCAATTAAATAACCCTGATCTTTCTAAAAGTCTAGCGGTTCGCACGATTGCTCGGCGTTATAATATTACGCCACTCAGAGCGCGACTGATTTGTGAGTTGTCCGGGATCGGGGGTTTGTCATGAAAATCTCTGATCGCTTCGGGAACCTGATCTCTTCAGGGAGAAAAGCAGGCGTCATTCTGTCCGGTCCACCGGGCACATGGCGCGTAGCTCAAAACAATCTGAATCTGCATTGGTCCTTTGAAGAGTTTGCACAGACCGGTCGAGGTTTGCGTCGGTGGGAACCGCAATTTCTGGCTCTTAACTCTGATGACCTGCTGGCCTTTTTGCAACGGTGTCAGTTGTTGGATGGCACAGGCCGCAAAGTGCTGAAACTACTCCCGCGCTGGATCGGATTGGGGGTGCGAAAATGAACGCTCTCGTGAAATCTGTTCCGACCGGCAAGGGGAACATCCGCTGTGATCTGCCTTTGACGCAGGAGCGGGCAAAACAGCTGCTTTCTTACAATCAAAAGACAGGTACCCTTAAATGGAAAGTTCATCGGGCGGGCAATGCTCGCCCTGGTGATCGTGCCGGGGCTGTATGTGGCCGGTATATCACCATTCAGATTGATAGTCTCAACTATCGGGCACACCGGATAGCGTGGTTTCTCAGAACCGGCTCCTGGCCGTCTTGTTTGATCGACCACAAGAACGGCGATGGGATGGATAACCGGTGGGTCAATCTGAGACAGGCGACTTACAGCCAGAACGCTCAGAACCGCTGTATCAGCCGGCGCAACAAGAGCGGTCAGCCCGGTGTTTGTCTGGATAATGAAACCGGCAAATGGTTGGCGGAAATCGGCGTTCAGGGCAAGAACAAGCGCCTGGGCCGATTTCAATGCTTGTCCGACGCCGTAGCCGTCCGTTGTGAAGCGGAACGGCATCACTTCGGAGCTTTTGCTCGCGATGTCAGGAAGGCAAAGCAAGATGCCGAAACGTCCTGACAAGATAGAGCAAGCCGCCAATTGGTGGGCGGTCAATAAGGGTGCGAACGAGAGATCGTTCGTTCCCATCCTCCGTGAGAAATTTGACCTCACAATCCTTGAAGCAATTGAGGCGGCAAAACGAGCTTCTGACAATCAATATGGAGACGCTCGTGAGCAAACCCCGTAAACGCAAGGGCAAAAGTAAATTCGTCAAGTTGGATGCCTGGTTGATCAAATCAGAGGCTTACAGCGGTTTAAGTTTTGCAGCAATGGCGCTCTATACGCAATTTCTCATGCGTTACGACGGTTTCAATAACGGTCGGATTGGGTTCGGCTGCAGAGAGGCGGCGACAGCCCTCAATAGCAATCGCGACACCATGAGCAAGGCATTCAAACAGCTTGAAGCACACGGGTTCATTGAGACGAAGAAAAAGTCAGGGTTCAGCGTTAAAAATCGCCTTACCGCCGAGTACAGATTGACTGCATATTCGTGCGATGTAACCGGGCAATTGCCAACAAAAGAGTTCATGAATTGGGTGCCGAAGAAAAAACAACAGTCAGTCCAGACTGACACACAGTCAGCCCACACTGACAGTAAGCCTACAAAAAGTGCACTCAGCGCACCTCACAGTCAGTCCAGACTGACCGTAAAGCCCAAATCCGCCATTTCACAGTCAGTCCAGACTGACACATATATATATAACCATAGGGGGTACGACCCAGTTAGACTCGCAACGCCTGAAGTCCCCGACAACTTGGTTCCGCAGATTGTAGAATTGCCCATTCACGAGATCCAAGCCTCTCTTTCACAATTCAGATCCAAGAGGACAGCATGACATGTTCGTATTCAGACCGTGAAACATACAAAGCCTGCCGTAACTACCTTCGCAACATTATCGACCAGCATATCGCGGATGGCAGAGAAAAATTGCCGGATCATTATATGGAATCCCTCGCAGAGAGGTGGCTCAGGGATAACGAACTTTCACACAAACCGCTGGATATGGCAGATCTAGTTGGCGCTTGCCACACATACCAAATATTTCAACGACCAGGCTGAACTCGATTATTTACTGCCTTGCAATGTAGTCAGCAACCATTTGATCGCTGACATCGCGAGGATAACAAAGCGGCGATGCACCGCCTGGGCGGGAGTAAGCGCTTCTGCGCCCACAGCGGTGTCCATTGCGCATTCTGTTGTACGGGCACGGACAAGAACCTCTGTAATAAGCTTTAGAACGCTCGATGAGGATATCTCTCACTTTATCTGCCGAGAGACTGGTTCGCGCTGCAACTGCCTTGGGAGGGGCTTCCCTGGTCGGTCTCGGTGCTCTTTGCGGCGTCAAGTATGTCCCAAAGACCCAGCCGTCGTATCTGCTTCCTTTGACCCTAAGCCAACTGCCCTGTTCATCCACCACTGCAACTCTTTCATCGCGCTTCAAACTCCAAACTTGCTTTGCTGATTTTGACGGTCCGTTTCTCACGTTGAGGCGTGACGCATCAACGTACATCGTTCGGGACTTGAAGTTAGGATTTCTGATTATCGCCGGTGTACTGGTGACGGATTGTTTATTGGTCTGTTCTGGCTCTGAGGATACCACAGGCGCGGTTTGCCCAGTTGTTTGCTGAACATTGACGGGTTCGGGCGCGTTTACTTCGCTGTTTTCCGGCAGCCGGCCAACCAACCAACCCAAGACCAATGCGCCAGCCACCCACGGCCAAACTCGTTTCTTGGCCACGGTGCCTACCAGAAAATAAGTTTTGAATATAAATTAGAACACATCAAAACGCCCCCAGACGATGTTTAATCTCTCTACCATAAGGTACAGTTCTCATCACTTGCAATTGGTTGAACTACCAACGTCCAAGGGGCGAAGCCTGGAAACTCCGAGTCTACGAAATGAACGGAAATGAATGGTTGTGAAGTGACAAAGAATAGAGGCTTACTGGCCTTGATATTACGGGGTAAAACGGTCGAACGAGTTATGCGCAATGGCTAAGTTTTTGTACGAGAACATTGTTGAAATTTTGCTTGAAAGATTTCCTGAATTTTCGAGATCCGAGCACTACGATAAACAAGACCATGATCTGCCGTACGCCGTTTGGAGTGGGTTTGGGACATTTATCGCAAACCACATTCATTCTGTTCCGGAGCATCAACTGGAAAGTGATACATTGGTGGTCAAACTGTTTGAGTTTGCAAATGAGCTTATGTCCGATGGAGATGATGACGTACAAACCATAGTGGTAATCGAGCTATTCGAAATGTTTTACGTTGATCGAATTATGCTTACTCTTGCCAGGCATAAAATTCGGTCGGAGCATATTTCGTGGTTAGAAAGACAGGGCGAGTGGCTTAAAGCCGGTGATAAAAATTGAGACTGTTGAAAGCAGATTGCTGTTCAGCCGCATTCAAACCCGAACTGATTGGGCTAGTCAATGAGATCAACGGTTTAGCCATTTTAAAATAAAAAATATTAGCCAATGAATTCAGGTGCTTGCTATGTACGAACATAGGGATTCAGAGACACCAAAATGAACGGAAACGAATAGATTGAGCAGCTGCCAGAATGAAGGCACTGTGTTATCAGCGCCCTGCTGATCCACATTGAAACAAATAAGTGAATACAGCCATGACGGAAAGACCGCAGAACAAACACCTGAAGCCGGTACAGCCAGGTGAAGTCAGGAACCCGAATGGACGGCCCAAAGGCAGTAAGCATAAGCTTGGCGAGGCGTTCGTTGCCGCGTTACTGGCTGACTTCGAAGAACATGGCGCTGACGTAATCCAGGAGATCCGTGAGACCAAACCGGATATCTACCTCAAGGTGATCGCTTCCATTATTCCTAAAGATGTGAATATCACGGCTGACCCGTTAGAAAACATGACCGACGACGAGTTACGCCTGAGCATAAAAGCGCTTGAAGAGATTGTCAGGCCGATCCTTGACGGTGGTGACGACACGGATACTGATACCAAGCATTGACTGCAGACAAGTCAGCTTCATAGCGCGTCGTATCTATTGGTGTTCTAAGCGGCCACACAGGTCTTGAGGGATGAGCGGCACAAAAAAGACCCACAGGGGGAACCGTGCGGGTCAAGTTTCGGAATAGGGACACACCTCAGAGGCATGTCACTGCTGGATTACGAAGCCGTTTACATTGTAGCGTTGCTGTTACCGCCAGATCAATCTCTGATGAACTGTCAGGATCACTTCAGTGTGATGTGCTCACATTAGGCAGCGATTACATCGGTGCTGCCGATGGTGTCGATACTATGGAGGTCATCTCAAAGGATCTCGGTAATATCGAGGCCTTCTTCTATGTTCATTTCAACGCTGGATTGTCAGTAGGGGCACGGATGATGCGACAGTGTAATATTCCTGCAACATATTACTGGAATTGGCATGAAGGCAACGCAGATGCCGGCCAAGTATTGGCAGATATACCGATGTGGTTGGTGACTTTAGTCTAACATTTTCTGCAAATTGATGAGAATCATCACTGACACCACTTGCATTTTAACAAATCAGTAAGCATTCTTCGCCGGTTGCATATTATGCATGCAAACATGAGTCGGCCCGGCGGTGCGCTAACACCAACCGGGCCTGAAAATTACCATCAAGGAGATGGCGTTGTGATCACTCGGACAGTAAATATACACGACTCGACGATTGTCAAGCTGATTGTTAGGCCATCTGCCCTAAGACATAACGAAAGGTTTATGTCCTATGCAGAATATTCCACCAAAGGAACTCACCTCTAACGCCAATGAAATCAAAGCGTTAGCACCAAAACAGCGCTCAGAGGAAATCACCTCATCTCAAGGAGAATTAGACCTTGGTATTGAGTTGGAGCGAGATGTCGGCGGAATTGGTATGGGTGTATTATCAGATGGCACGCCGTACCTTAATCAGCGAGGTTTGGCCGCGCTTTGCGGAGTTCAGAACACCCATATAGGAAATATAAGTACGCAGTGGAGCTTCAAAATTGAGAAGCCCCGAATCAAGGCGATAAAGAGTATTTTGGAGAAGGCTGGTTTCATTGCAGGAACTGCCCACTTTGAGATCTCGCATAGAAATGTAAAACATCTGTGTTACCCAGCTGAAGTGTGCTTGGCTGTTCTCGAATATTATGCCTTTGATGCAGGATCGAATTGCCAGCCTCAAGCGCGCGATAATTACCGAATGCTGGCCGGTTCGAAACTTCGGGAGATGATATATAGCCAAGTTGGTTATGACCCAACTGGCAGGCATCAAAATCGGTTTGAGAAATGGCACGATAGGATCAGTCTGAATTATCGATCTGCACCGAATGGATTTTTCCATGTATTCAACGAAGCGCACACGATCATTTATGAACTAATCCAGGCGGGTGCGCCTGTTGACGAAAAGACGGTTGTTGATATTTCCATAGGGCTCTACTGGTCGCGATATTGGGAAGAAAATGATCTCGAACTCCTTTATGGCGAGCGGGGGAGATATCCGCACCGTTATCCGGATGATCATCCACAGTCGAAATCCAATCCGCAGGTTTCCTGGTGCTACCCGTTGGATAGTTTGGGTGCATACCGCCTATGGCTTCAAAATACCTACATCGCAGGCGGGAAATTTCGAAAGTATATTTCCGGTAAGTCGAAGAAGGGCGAGTTCCCGCCATCGATCGCTCAGCTTGCGATAGCTGCAGTAGAAGACCCACATCTGGGGCACGACCGCCCAGCCGGTGGTTTGTTGAGCTAGAAAAGTCTCCAGTAAATCTGGCTTGCAAGACCATCTCTGATGGCAGAGCCCCGCCCGTTATTCAGGCGGGGTTTTTACATTGCGGCTCCATATTTGAAGTCCGTAAATTTTCGGTGTTACGCTGGCCGGATGGACTAAGGGCAAATATGCCCGAGGTAAAATTCTCGAGTCCCTGATAGAATGGCAATCCGGCGAGTGTGTCGCTTTTTTCAGACACTATTGTATGGGCACAATCTTTTTTTGAACTGGCACTTACCATTATGACAAACGAGGACAAACCTAAGAGTGTTTTTAAGCCATTTGGTTGGCAAGCCCTTACCTGGGCCGCTATTGTTGAAGCGGCGGTAAAGACCGGTGAGCACGTCTTCGAAATTCCTCCAGGGTACACTTCAGTTTACAGTGTTCTGGCAGGTCAAGCGATTGAAGCTGTTCGCATACAAGTAGTTCGTTCAGCCTACATCGAGTCCAAGGCCTATTTGGCACAGTTAGATGCTGAAAATCTTCCGAGTGACATACCGGAACAAGTTCGTCAGTGCATCACAACGCCCGTTATTGCGAAAGCCAAGACTATTCTGGACGAGGACTATCAAAAATGGCTGTCTGCTGCTCTTAGAGTGTTGGAGAAGAACCCATCAGGCATGCGGCCCGGACTGAAGCCAAGAGACCTACTGTAGGGATCAGCAACATGCTACTTGCCGACACACGGCCCGATAGCCCGGCGTGATCCTGATGCCTTAGTTGATCAGTGATGGCTTATCCGGCAGGTCTGTGTTTTCCAATTCTTTAATTGCTATATTGATCCGTTTCCAGACAGCAACGCCGTCGATATCACCTTCCGCAAGCAATTGATCTTCACGCTTTGCCGCTTCAATGCACGCTAAGTCGCCGTGCGTATCGATCATGATCCAGGCAGTTCGGTAGATGTCGATTTGTTGGACCATGCCTGTAGTTGCCCCCTATGAGGTCTGTCCACATTTGGACATACCCCAAGGCTGGCCGCTAGCGCTTTTTTTGAGTCGCTGTTGGTTGGAATAGAGTTTTGCGGGACAACCCAATTAACAACGTCAAGCATATGCGGCAGGTGTGACCGTTATGGTCATGCCCTCGTATCTGTACCGCAAAAATGGGATCAACCAACCAAAGTCAGTAACTTTGAAATGATGTCCCAGGCTTGATTGAACTTTTCGAGCACCATCGGGCCAGCATCCTTGCTGGTGAGAACCTTTGTGGCGACGGCTTTTGCTATATCCATTGGCAAGGTCACAATTCCCGCTGCAATTAAGCCGGCCAAGCCAAATACCACCGTTTTCCAACGGTTCTTTTTCTTTTCGGCCTGTTCACCAGTGGGCGTCAGCTCCAGATCTGTGGCGATATCTTTGAGCTCCGAAATCTTCCGTTCAATTAAATCGATAGTGTCTTCAGTTAGAGCCTTATCTGCACCGGGAACATTGGTGATTTCTTTGGCTGCCTTGGCCAATGACTCTGAGCCTTCCTCATTGTATTCTCCAACCTGAACACGTTTAACTTTGTCAGCCTCTTCCGCTGGCAAAGACAATTTTAGGTATTTGGCCAGGGCCTGGATCTGTCCTGCGACCGTCTCCGCACTCTTCCGGGTCCCTCCCCATCCAGCATCAGCGAACTTGTCCAGATCATCCTCAATTACCGCCAGTGCATGTTCCCATTTGTACCAGTGTTCACACCTTTCGACGGCGAAAGCACGCGCGATTTCAAACCCCTCTGCAACATCAGCTGGTATGTTGTGATCTCGAGAATTGAACCTTCGAATAAACAACTCACAACCGGTTTCAATTCCTATTAAGAGGCTTTCTTGATCACTGGGATTGTTCGCCAGCGTGTGACCGCCCGGAGGACCATCCACGACATCAAAGCGCCCTTCGACCATCCGACCAGTGATCGGACTATGTTGGATTACCGATTGCTGAAGCTCAGAAATTTGAACTTTCGCCTTGCTCTCATCGTTCTCTGAGGCGGTCGCTTCTTCAGATTCATCCCCCCACTTCGGCCAATGCTCGGGATGCTTCAACATTGGCGGCAACAACACGCCAGTATCACCGATCATGGAATCAACTTGGCGCTGCGTCAGGTTTTGTACAAACGTAAAATCAACTTTGCCTGAATCTGTTTCGTTCGCAATCCATCTTGTTGATCGAACATTCGCGTCTCGCAAGTCCGCATCGAGCAGATCTGCTCTACGCAAGTTCGCTTGGCCGAGGTTCGCCCCTCTCAGGTTTGCGCCTTTCAGTTCGGCTCCCCGTAGGTCTGCCCGGTCTAAATTTGCACCTTGCAGGTCCGCGCCGTTCAGATCCGCACCCTGTAGGTTCTTTACGGTTGACCCTTTGTCATAGTGTTTGTTCCACGCTTCGACACCTTCCACCAGGAGCAAAGTCACTGCATATGAATCTGCCAATCTAATTCCCCATTCAACTCATCGGAGACTATTGTGACTCACGGGACAGTGCAATCTAGGGTGATATGAAATAAGCAGATTTGGGAATTACCTGCAGCCGAGGGAGGAATTACGTTTTTGAAAAGTGAGGTGATCGACACCCCTCCAATACAGGACAAAAGAACAAAAGCGACATAAGCCGGATTCCGGACATGCGACGGTCTTAGTCGGAAGTCGCGCAGGACTCAGAAACACCCCTTAGAGCGTCGTTTAGTGTTTTCGGCACACAGCACGCAATAGCCCGTCACGAGTCTGCAACGGGCTCAATTCGGTTTGTGTAGTGGGTTTGGGCGAAGGTGCAACCGTTACGGTCATACCTTCAGTTGAATGAGGCCTTCAGAATGCCGCTTAACCGCTCAGCATCATAATTGAAAAACTGCGCCAGCGGCGTAACGTTCATATAGACGAACAGCGAAGCTAGAAAACACCGTTCAAATTCCTGAATGTTATCTTCAATGTATAGAACGTCTATTGAATAGGTATCACGCGTCGTCTCGATATAAATGCACCCGTCGGTAATCTCGTGCGAAACAATTCCTCGATCACGAGAGGCTCTTTCGCGCAAATCGTCGGACTCACCGACCATTGTGAACAGGACCGTCAGTTCGTTTTTGTAGTCGTCTCTTTTCGGAGCGCGAAAGATTTTCAGATACTTATTGTCCTGTGAAATCTGGTTCGAGAGTTTTGCAAGGTGTGTACAGTGATATGAGCCATCAACACGGGACTGATCCGAGCAGTTCATTGGTACATACATCACGGGATTTCGGTTCACATCGCCGGTCTGTGGTCCAACTTTCAACTCTAAGTCACTCGGCGCGGATTTGGCGGTAAAGCTACTCACAGCAATTGCAAATGTTGCCGTCAGAACCAAACAAATCAGATCTATGCGTGTCTGATTGAACCTCGTTCTCATTGCCTATAAGCCCTGATCACGGTCTTTGAACCGGACGCCAGCGCCGCCGCCATTCTCAGGAATGAACTGAATTCCGGCCACATCAATTGCATTCATTAATGCCTCATAGCTTCTCAGATTGATGTTTTCTCCGGCTTCGTATCTCGAAATGGTTGAGACGGCCACTCCTGAGTATTTCGCTAGATCGCGGATACCCCACCCAAGAGCGGCTCGCGCCATCTTGCATTGACTCACATTCATAACATTTTCCTCATAAGTGAATGTTTTGTTCCGATTATGTTTGACTTGGTTAATGAATATCGGTACATTGTACTCACTTAAGCGCATATTTCAAGCATTAGACAGTGTTTTGTACCGAATGAGGGCCTGAAATGACCAACATGGTAAACGATCTCGGAAAATACGACCGCCGCGCAATCATGATCACGGCACATGAGATTGCCGCTCAATACCGCGCAAAGGGCGTTCCGGCTCGTACAGCCATGAAAGTCGGGCTTCTGAAAGCCTGGGCACACGCTCAGGTGGTCCGCGCTGAATATGAAGCTGATCACCAGACACCGGAAGCCAAACAGGCAACCACACAATTCACCCGCAACATGATGATTGAAACCGCAACCCGGCTTGCAGATCGCGACCGGCGCGCACAGCGGTATGCAGAGGCCGCATAGAAGGGGCAAATACATGGACAACGACAACCGCACGAACGATCCGCGCCCGTACACCATTCATGACGTCGCGCCGTGGCTGGCGCCTCAGCTCTACAAGCTGAAGGCTATTGTTGAAGCCGCCGACGCCATTTCAAAACATGCAGGCTGGGAACACCTGCACAGGGATTTGGTCCGGGCCAGCTTCGAGCTTGCGCTCCACCTTGACGAGAACGTTCAGAGTAATCTTGCCGGTCACGAAATCCACACCGACCCGAGAGAGCCAACCGAGCTTGTTCAGCCTCTCTACTCGTAGGCGACATGCACAAACCCAATCACACCCATTTCTCAAGGCCACGAAAGGGCAACTCTATGACGGAAGTAGTGATCAAAAAGAACGGAGCCAGCAAGCCGGATATCGAGGAGACCATGCCGTGGCTTCAGCAACGTGTTTATCAATTGCACTGCATGATCGAAGCGACCATGGCCATGAACAGCGATAGCAAGCGCCGTGAGTTCTTCAATGAAATGCTGCTGGAAAGCCTCGAGATGGCGCACGGCTTGGACAAGGACGTTCAGAACGCGCTCAAGGGCGGTATCAGGAAGATCGCTCACTAAAGCAATTCAGAGCGGGCCGGAAAAGGGATTGCAGCCCTGATCCGGTCCTGACCACAAACCGATAGGATCTATAGGAAATGGCTACAGCGAAAATAGAGGCGCCGACGGTCGAACGCAACGCCGCAATGCGTCCGCTGATTGTTGAGGCAATCGAAAGGCTGATCTCGCTTCTGGATGATATCGACGGTGATCCGGACCGCGAAGACTGGACCGAACTCGAACACGAAGACGAACGGGATTTGTGCGCCGACTGGTTCGCTCATTGAGGGAGATTGAAAAATGACAGCACAGACGAAGATAATCGACGAGAACGAAGCTTCTCCTGATCGCGATGATTTCTCGAAGCAGCTCGACAGCATTGAGTACAAAGCCGGAACGCTTAAAGGGCTTATCGATATGGCTTCTCGCCGGCATCTTGAAGGTAAATTTACAGACGTACTGAATCTGCTTTATGCCTCTCAGGAAATTTGCAGCTTGTTGACCGATCAAGCCGAAAACGCCTGTAATACGGATTGGGTGGCTCGTTGGCCAAAACCGAAATTTTAGTGCTGAAAACAGCGCAGGAACAGTGGAGAGGATGCCGGCTCAGATTTGGGCTGGCATTTTTTATCTGCATTCACTTACGACTTAACTTCCACCTTTCATATGCATTCAATTCCGTGTTCGCCGGAATCCCAGACAGATGGTCGCGTGGTAGCACAAGAACTTTCACCGGTAGCGAAACTCGAATTATCGACCGAACTGGTATCGGTACATTCGGCCCCGTCGTAATGACGGGGCTTATTCGTTGATACTGTTTCAACCGCAGGATGTCACGGAGCGTAAAATCGAGTACACTCTGCTGTAATGGTGAACTGCAAGTGCAGCACCGTAATATCACGGAGGACAGCTGTGCAATTGTTGTTACGCTTTGTTTTCGGGGTGCTCATTTCAATATATCTCACGGTTGGAGCAATAGGACAACCTGTGAAATTGCATGAGATGTGGGTGAAAACGTACGGCAAATGGCGAGCTGTGCTGTATCAGAACCACGAAAACAGCAAACTATTCTGTGCAGCTGAAACTAAGGGGGACATCAAGGCGCAATTTAGAATTGTCAATTATTTCTCAGGAGATAGTTTTATTGAAGTGTTTGGGTTGGGCCTAAAAGTAAAATTAAACAATCCAACACAGAGTATCTCGAAGAAATTTACGTTCAAATTTGATGGCGATAAGACGATTAGGCTCGTGGGAGGAATAGATGAATTCAGCATATACTATGACTTAAAAGATGAATCTGAAACGAAATATATATATGAGCGATTGTCGGAGAAGAAAACCCTAATTGTATTTGATGACAACGAAAAGATAGAAGCAAAATTTTCCCTTTCAGGGAGCGGGAAAGCGATTAAACGGATGCTTCAGTGTATTAAAGAAAAGGGCTAGATGCAGCTTGAACTGAGTTCCAAAACCAGGAGCATATCAGGAAAAAATGCAATCCATTGCCGATCAACTGAAGTACTAATGGTTGCTTCGGGTGCGATTGTCGAAAAGGTACCAGAAGAGTGCTGTATTTGTTTATTCTGCAGCACAGCCGCTGATATAATAGTGGTTTGGAATCACAGTGAGTCCAGCTGTATTTTTTTCGCCAGCGTCATCTAGACCAAACCATTTGATTTCACTGAATTGGCTCGAAATTGGTATTCTCTCCGCGGATAATCTGAAGATATCATTCAGAGCCAAATATTCTATGCCGTCGATTTTGAATGTTTCAATCCTAATGGTGTCGTCCGAACTGGTCTCGGAACTGAGGTCAAAAAAGCAAAAACCAGTTCTGTTGGCGCAATTATAGTTGAATGCTGCCTTCCAAACCAATTTTTCGTTTTCAAAGAGCTCGAGATTCGCTGTGCCAGATGAAATTCCAGGGCCAGACAGAAAGAATCTGTACGAGATGTTGTGAGATTTCAGGTAGTCGGTGTCAATGGAGGTCCAAATTCGCTTCGACCACTCACATGATTGCACATGTTGCAGACTTTCATTTTTGTTCGTTTTTGTTGTTTCTTTTGATTTTATGCAGTTCATAAACGCCCGCGCAGGCTTCGCAGACCCTTTGAGGGTTCCCCGAAGTTCTCGGGGGCCTGCATCTACAACAATTTTACTTTCTCGCGCTATTCTCTCAACCAACTCGGGGAGTCTTTTGGGATCATCTAATAAAAACGATGTGTAAACTTTTTCGCCATTGGCTGTACCACCAACTTTTTGGAATCTAAATTCGTAGGTGGTTTCGCTTGGTGTAAATCGCACGTCAATTTCCGGGTAATCGAAAACGTGATCTCCTTTTTCACTGTAGATTACCAATCCAAGTTGATTGCGCCGGTAATGGAAGCTCACGATTCCATCAAGAATACACGTCGGTGGCTGTTGACCAATTAAAGAATAATCGAAGTTGGCTTTGTCGCCGAGAAAATGCCAGCTGTTATTTTGAGCTGATGCTGTTGACCAAGGTAAATATAAATTCGCAACCAATAAAATGACAGCTGTCAATATAGTTTTCATAACTGATGCCTTTGCTAACAGTGTGTTGCGATTAAAGAAAAAATTATTCACCGAGCAACAACAATTATTGGAGGCGGTTGAAACGGTGAATTGCTAATCCCAGCCTTTATACCGGCGAAAAGCGATGAATCCAATTACACCGGAAATCGCATAACCAACGTAAATGCCGTACGGTCGTGGAATTAGCATATCGGTAATCGCAATCTGCACGACCGCCACAAATAGGCAGGTCACTATGAAATATTGGTCTTTTCCGCTCAAATTCATTTCCTCAAATTGCCGCAATCAACTGCGCACCAGTCGCTATGCTCGATCCAACTTCCCGACCTACGCGATAGCTCACCAACTCTGAATCCCGGTGATTGTTCAACAACTCCACCGCAGTCGAAACTGAAACATCCGGATCAAGCCATTGGTCAAAGAAATCCGGTTGCATAATTATTGGCATTCTGTTGTGTAGCGTCCTGATCTCTGGAACAGCAGCAGCCGTCAGAATCGTGCAGCTATGGATATCAAGCTGTTTGTTGTATGCGCTCAGACCGGCAAACATGAACGACTGGAATTCCGGCAGGTGAATGTAATGCGGATCTTTCTTGCCGTCGTCTTTGTTCTTGGTCCATTCGTAATAGCCGTCAGCCGGGATTAAACAGCGGCCCCATTTGTAGGCGTCTCTGAACGCTGGTTTGTTGTGAGCGTCTTCGGACCTTGCATTGAACATTGGCCACTTAGAGGTCAGTTCCATTGCCCAGTGCGGTACCAGCCACCAGCGACCGTCTGTGACGGTTATTCCGTCCTCAGTCTGCCGGACATATCCAACCTGCTGTGTGGGAGCGACATTGTATCTGGGAGGGTCGTTTCTTCCCTTGGCTTCTGCAGGGATCAGATTCAAGGCTTCATAATACTCAGACCATGTGTATCGAATGGTAAAACGCCCGCACATTGATCAACCCCTTAGTTCTGGTCAGCTCTTAATGTCTGATATCTGAATTTTCGAGATTTGTGAAAACTGTTATATTGGCTATACTTCTGTAAATACCTTTTTCTATTATAAATTTTGATATTGGTGCATGAGATGTTGCGGAAATTATTAGGGAGTGTCTCTTTTTGCTTTCCTCCCAAACACATAACTGAGCGGGTGTTGCCGTGGATTTCAATGACATTGGCAGCAGTAGCAGGTTTTTGGGCCATATTCGAATATAGAAATGACCTTGAAATTCAACGGATAAAAACCGCGTTAGAACTGCACAAGTACTATGCAAAGGAATACTCGGGGAAATTAGATCATCTATTAACAAGAGAACAAGAAATCACAAATAGATCTCTTACACTTCGGTTGCGATGCGACTACTATTCAGAAGAGGTCGCAGCTGGCCGCTTGCTCGAAACTTCACTGAAATTGCCAAACTGTGCTCACATATCTCACGATCACCTAAACATTCTTCAGTCGTTCAATTCTCAGGTCACCACTAAACAACGTGAGATTTTGCGTGAACGAATTGTTTCGGCCCTCTCGAGAATTCAAAGCATCGATGGCAGATGGGTTGGTGGAATTTCGCTCTTTTTTCGATCTGTTATAATCTGCGTCGATCGCGGTAATTGCGATGCGGAGACGACGATCGGGCTATTTGCAAAGGACATGACGGCATTCTTAAACTCAGTTTGTCCGTTCCATGATCGTTTATCGTCAGAAAATAGAATTGAATCTGAGTTCATAGCGCTTTTTCTTCTAAAATATAAAGTAAGTAAAAACATCTATTGGACCAAAGACAACGGAAGAGAAAGCTTATTTTTATGTACATATTTGCGTGATCTTGAAAAAAAAATAAATTTGGGCAGTATTAGTCATGAAGAATATTACAGCTATTGCGATTGAGAGCTTGCATAAGCTTCTATTACCATTGTCATTATCTCTATTTACGTTCCTCTATGTCGGGTCTGCGTTAGCAGATTGGGTATATGATCACAGAAGAGTGGACGATTGGTTCGTGTACGGAAAAATCATTAAAATCACGAATTCACACATCGCAATCCGCGTAGGTTGCAGCGGAAAGATAATTCATATTCCGTGGGGAACCGATGAACTAGTTGGATATGAGATAGATCCCAGTAAATGTCGCGGTCGAGATGGGATTTACTCGAGAAACGAAGACTCGACTTGCGCACTGTGCGAGTGTTGCGATTTTGGCCCGAAAACATGTTCACGTAGCGAACAATCTTTTGGGTATCGTATTTGGTACAAACAACAGGGTCAGACATATGTCTCAACTGGAAGGCGGCTGAGCCTCAAAGAAAGCGTGTATACGCTCAGCAAAAACTTTCGACCTCAAAAAGTTCGATCGATTCCAGTGCGCGACGTAGTCCTAGTGATTCGAGGTCCGTTTTTTATTGACTGTCCCGGAATATAAGATTTTTTCACCTTCCGTTTGAGGAGATTTCGGCTCAGATGGTGGGGCATTTGTCGCTACCTTCGACACTGGCCGATAAGAATTTTTCAGAAAAAAATTTGGAGCTAGACAATGGCAGAAACAGTTTCTCAAGAACTTATTGCGGAAATTAGTAAGCAAGCCAGAGCACAGTTTGTAAAATGGATGATTGCGGCTATCGTCGCACTTTTTGTAATTTCATTGAGCGGATGGTGGTTTGTTTTAGACAAAGAGTTAAAGGAATACATTTCTGAAAATGCCGGTGGCGTTCCCAAAGGCGCTGTACTCGCATTTGCCATTGAGTGCCCTAAAGACTGGGATGTATACAAACCGGCTACAGCAAGAATGATTATTGGAGCTGGAGAAGAATTTCACCCCAAACATGCTACTTGGGACCAACAGCGTCTGGAAGGCGGTAAGGAAGAGATCTCTCTGACGCCCAGAGCGCTTCACTATAGCGGAGGTGAAGAAGCTCATATTCTAAAAGTGAATGAAATCGCTTCGCACGATCATGATTACCACGATTTTTGGTGGAAAGGTTCGGGGTTTATTACTGGCGGTCCGATTGCCGCCCTACAAGGAGGAAGCAATGAATATGATCCGCATAACGCTGGTTATCAAACGGCTATGAAGGGTGGTAATCAAGCCCACAATAACATGCCGCCTTTCATTGCGCTTTACTATTGCATGAAAAATTGAATGTTCTGAGTAAACAATGCGGCACGCGCAGTCATCATAGCAGGCTTTTTTCTAATCATGTATTGAACAGATCATGAAACTCCTGCCTGCGATTCTACTGCTGTACGACTCTGCGCCATTCCCACCAAAGAATGTGCCGGAGCCAAAGCCTTTACCGCAGTTTGAGTACTGCGTATCTGGCAAGCAAAGAACCGCTGACACAACCTGTGTGGTGGACGGTGACACTGTCTGGCTTAAAGGAGAGAAGATCCGGCTAAGGGACTTCGACACTCCTGAGACTTATACGGCCTTTTGTAAAGAAGACGAACGACAACAAAGATACGAAAAAGCTCTAGGCAGACAAGCAGCTTTGGAGCTGCTGTATCTTCTGAATTACAAGCGCTGGACAATTGAATATTTCGGAATGGACAGGTCCGGTAAGCGTCGTTTGGCTACGATCCGCATAGACGGGAAAGACGTTGGAGACATGTTAATCGAGAAACGCCTTGCACGTCGCTGGCCAAAGGGGGATGAATTCTGGTGCGACTATCCGGTTCCCGGTCGGCCACCACTGCCAAAATTCAAGCCTTCAACCTGACTCATTTCAGAAGATCTGGCGCGGGAGTGGCCAGTTATCTGTCTCTCAATAGTGGCAGCATACCGTAAGTGGCAGCCAAGCGCTTACCGAGACTGAGAAGTATCAGGCCTAGGCTCCCGGGGAATAGTGCCGCAGTCACAATCGGGATCAGCGCAGAAATATCATCTGTGGGCTTAATCACAAAAGTCGAAATACTGAGGCCCAGGAAGACGCACCCGGCGCCGCCAATCAACATCCAGCCAACTACGATAAGCGTACTATTAAGAAGGCGCATAACTAATCTCCAAGAAATTCTGCAACCCTAAATAGATATGACGAGTTAATACTGCTTGAACAAAATAGTCGGCTTTTTAGCTATTGTTAGATTTATCCCGATCCTCACCTACAATGCTGACAGGCAGTGTATCAGATCCGCCCATGGTGTGGGTGAAAACGCTGAATCAACAGCAATGAGTGAGTATGCTATCCGGCATGTTGTGAAACGTAATCTTTCTTAAATCCCAATTTGGGAGTGTTATGAACTACACAGTTCGTGTCTCTTCTGGGGCGCCTTCTGTTTCCTCTGCCTGCTTCAATTCATCGGTAACATCTAAAACACCTTTGATCGACAGATGCTTGTTTGACGCAATTACCTTGTAGCTATTGGTCCTAGGTACATGAGAGCAAATTTGGGTTGAAACATTCCAAGGTATGAGCGCTGCTTTTATTATTTTGTATCGTTCGTCAAACAGAACAACAGCGATGAAATCAAAGGGGCGGTCGTAGATATCGCGAATGCTGGATAATTGGCGGGATTTGTTAAACTGGGTAATCCGGCGCCCTTTGATCTGATATCGCGTACCATCCGGCGCAATGGCGTCATATCCCATTTTTGAATTGGTCTCCAAAGGAATATTGAACGCTTTGCTGAAAAGATATTCGGCATATTCACCGGTCGGCAAATTGTTCGTGCGGGAAATGCTCCGTTGACGTAATTCCAGGAGAATTTGGCCGAATAGCTGCAATAACTCAGGAACCGCAAGGCTGGAAATGTCAATTTTCATGGGCGTTGAATGCGATCTTAAATCTATGTGATCATTCGGAAATTGTAAGATATTTGTCTTCAACCAGCAACTATCTAGCAAGCGGGCAGTAAGTAACCATCACCACGGGGTGTTTCCAGCCTGTCTCCGGCTATTTTTCTAATTCCTCCACAATCTCCCTTATCTCTATTCCGTCTCATTCGCAGACGGAGAGGCGTTTCTCGCCTGATGGCATGAAGCGGCCTATCATCAGAGGTAAGCCGTCTGAAATCTTCGCCTAATAGGATTGCGAAGAGTTGTGTCCCTCAGCTTGTCCATTCGTTGTTGCTTCGAGATCAGCCAATTTTCCGAGTTCTGTTAGCCATGGTGATGGTCTATAGGTAATCCCACCCCAAGCGCTCGCTGGTAGCAACAACCCCGTACGACTCACAGAAGCAGCAATCGCTGCAATTTCTTCATGCTCGAATTTCACGGACTTCATTTTAGCGGCCAATTCTTTCCAAAATTCAGGCTTCCCGTCAGCGTATTTTATGATTTGATACCCTGCACCAATTAGGAATAATTCATCACGTGTAAGTTGTTCCAAAATTGAGGACCAGCGTCTGAATCCGTCTCCTGAGAGTATTTCTTGTTTCTGCATGCCAGCAATGGTTTGCGCCAGAAGTCGCAAATTTTCCATCGCGGTACCGTGATCCACTGCCTTTGTAAATCGGTATATCATATCCACGAATACCGGCACTTCGTCTTCTGCCAAGACAAACGCACCATGAAATCCACGCTCGGACGTTTCTTCAATAAAAATATCGATTGCTTCTTTTTCTCGTGCAGCAATGTAGTTACTAGCCAACTTTCCAACTATTGATCCACCAGGCACTCCGAAAGCTGACAGCACTTCGGCAACGGCAATCGAACCATTTGAGATGGACTTTTTATAGGTCATAAAATGCAATCCATTTTTTGCTGTGCCTCAATATAATCAAGGCTGCCCTATGCTGAAAACCGTTGCGGGTGAAAACCTGAATGAAATGTTCAAACAATTACGGTCGCTTTGCCTGGTTCCGCCACGGCGTGTCGAAAAATATATAGTAAGCTCTCTATACATAAGGCCTATCTTTTTAGCTGTTTGCGGAATTATCTCTGAGCCATTACAACGAGTATTATTCTCTTGGCTGCCATTTGCGCCAAATTCGCTGTCTTTATACATATTTTAGATTGGGGGGATGATCGTGGGAACAGGCGCTTCAAATGCCGACCGTGATAGTTGGGACAAAACGTACTATCGTTTCAGAAGTCAAATTGAGCATGAAAATAACTTATACAACCAACGAATACTATGGTTGATTTACATTCAAGCACTGCTTTTCGCGACGTTAGGTTTGATGACGAGAGCACGAGTTTATGAATCGGCGTCCGAAGGAATATTGGCAGTTGATCTGATGATCATCGTGATATGTTTTCTGGGCGCATTTATAGGGATGATAGGGCGAAGAATTGTTGACAACGCAGGTGTTGCTTTAGACGAAATCCGAATAGAATGGTCAAAAATCATAAACGACATTCCCGAAGTACATCGCCGGTTCTACCTTCACGTCGCCGGGGGTCTAGGTTCGGTTCGGACGGAAAAAAATGAAAAAGGTGATAAAACCATTTTTCGATCCAGGAACTTGCCAATTTCATTTGTTGTCGCTTGGACGGTTATCTTTTTCATCGTCTTAGTGACATGGTTTAGCGGGTATGCGGCTGCGACGTAGGCAAGTTTCAGCATCGCTACGCCCTTGAGGTTTATTCTGGCAGTCGATATTCGGGAGAAAACGAGAGGGGGAGATAAAACACAATCCTCTTCTCAATCCAAAGACATGCATAGCGCAAATATGCGATAATCCGAACGGGTCAAATCACCAGTTCGGACAAGCAATATGTTTCCAGAGGCAGACACGATCAAAACGGCACGCAAGCGTGCAAACTGGTCTCAACGAGATCTGGCGGAACATGCAGACGTTCATATCCAGACGGTCAAGTATTGGGAACGGCAGGACGGATCTATCGCCGGATATGCTGTTGATCGGTTCGAGGAAGCATTCGAAGAGATTGGCATTAGCCTGAGCGATATCTTGTGGGACGAACAGGAAGCAAGGCGCGAGGCCTTCAGGCGAAACCAACCGACGCAGAAATACAGGCCTTCTCTTTGTGGGGCCCAGACCCGTAGGGGCAGACCATGCCGGAATGAGCCGTTCTCAAATGGCCGGTGTAAGTTTCATGGCGGAATTTCTACCGGACCGAAAACCCAGGCGGGCAGGGATCGGATTGCAGCCGCACAGCGAAAGCGTTGGGCCAAAGCGGAATAATGAAATAGAGCAAAGTAGAACTTGAATATAAGACCCCATGGAGTATCCGTAAGCTGTATCAGTTCAGACCCTATCTGGCATACGGTGTTGGAACAGGTCGAGACTAGCGCTCCAATTGCCACAATGCGGACTTGAGTGATAGTTCTGCAAATCACCGAAGCGGACATTCGGTATCGACCTAGCGAACGACGGCACACCGGACAAAGCTGCCGTTCGCCCGATTGGAATAAACAGTCCCTTACCAGACATTCAACTTAGCAGAAGTTTGCTTACAAGAACTGAGAGTTTTACTCAGTTCTCCCTGAGAGCATGAGTGATCTGATCCTGCAGCGGCTTCACCAGATAGGAAAGCACGGTCCTATCACCGGTCTGGATAAAACTCTCCACCGGCATGCCTGGGATCAGGACCTGCCCATCCAGCTTGACCAACTCTTCGTCGGGAATGAACAGACGAGCGGTGTAGAACGTTTCGCCGGTCGCATCGTCTCTTGCCAGATCAGCGGAGATGCTGGTGACTTCTGCTTTGAGCTCTGGTGTCGTGCGCTGGTCCAGCGCTGCCATGCGGACATAGGCTTGTTGGCCCTGTTTGATCTGATCAACATCGGTGGGCAGCACGCGGGTTTCGACGATCAGTTCGACGTCCTCAGGCACAATCAGCATCAGCAGATCCGCCGGCGAGATCACACCACCAATGGTGTGCACATTGAGCTGGTGCACATTACCGGTCCGCGGGGCTCGGATCTCTACTCGTTTCATCCGGTCTTCGGCCGTGACTTTCTGCTCCACAAGTTCGGCTATCTCAGCCCTGATTTCCTGCAGCGACTGAAGCACGTTCTCCCGGAATTCATCGTCGATCTGAATGATCTGGATACGGCGTTCGCTGATCGCTTCCCGTGCCCGCGCAATCTCGGCAATCAGACCACCCCGTTCGCCCATTAGCTCGGACTGATCGCGTTTTAGGGCAATCACCTGGGATTCCGTCACAAGCCCTTTGGCCAGAAGGCTCTCAAAGTCCTCGAGTTGTTCCTTGACCAACCCGTCGCTGATCTCTTTGGCCTCTTTCTGGACCTTGAGGCCCTTGATCTGCTCATTGAACTGAGCGATCTGCTCTTCAAGCTGCTGTTTGCGCCCTCTAAGACCGTCAAGACGGGCAATGAGCAGCGATTGCTGATTGTCGAGCAGTTCTTTGAGTGTTTCGTCTGATTGAGCATCTGATGTCAGCTCTGGCGGAAAGACGATCTCTCTCTCAAAACGCCATTCTGTGGCAAGGCGTGCTTCCTGGGCAAGAGATTGACGCAGCCGTTTGTTGGTTACCGACAGATTGGCTTTGACAACCGTATCGTCCAGTCGGATCAACAGATCTCCACTTTCGACGTTGTCGCCGTCCTGAACGTGGATCTCACCGACTATGCCGCCTTCCTGATGCTGAACCTTCTTGACATTGCCCTCAACTACGATGGCACCCGGTGCAATCACCGCACCGCTGATCTCCGCAACCGCAGCAACACCGCCGATACCTGCGACAAGGACAAAGACAATCAGCAGTCCAAACCAGAGATGGCGGCCCAGTGAAGAAGAGATCCTACGGATGGGAGAATTATCGTTCATGCCCCTGCCAATCCTTTGGGAAGCGGCGGTTGTTTACCCGCTGCCTGCGTGACACTCTTCAGCACTTCTTCCTTGGGACCGAACGCGACCTGTTTGCCGTCCTTGATGAACAGCAGCATATCGACCGCGGCAACAGCACTGGGCCGATGGGCCACTACAATGACGATGCTGCCCCGCTCACGCAGGGCTTTGATGGCGGCGGTCAGGGCAAGTTCGCCCTCTGCATCCAGATTGGAGTTGGGTTCATCCAGCACAATCAGGAATGGTTCTCCGTAGAGAGCTCGGGCCAGACCGATGCGCTGTCGTTGACCGGCAGACAGGCGCATGCCGCCTTCGCCAATAGGTGTGTCATAGCCATCGGGAAGGCCGGTGATCAATTCATGCACATCGGCCATTTGGGCCGCGGCGATGACTTTCTCCGGTGTGCGTTCAGGATCAAAGCGGGCAATGTTTTCTGAGACCGATCCGTCAAACAGTTCCACATCCTGCGGCAGATAGCCGATCGCGGAACCGATGCGTTTTTCATCCCACTGCGTGAGTTCGGCTCCATCAAGTCGCACAGAGCCGCGCATGATGGGCCAGACACCGACAATTGCTCGGATCAGGCTGGTCTTGCCGGAACCGGAGGGTCCGATGATGCCAAGCCCTTCTCCAGCAGAAAGACGGAAGTTGGCACCCTGAACGGTCAACACGCGTTCGCCCGGTGCTGCGCTGGCGACCTGTTCGACGGTCAGCATCTTTTCCGGCACCGGCAGCGCCATATCCGGCTCCGCGTCCTGCCCAGCAACCAACACTTCGGAGAGCCGTTTCTTGCTTTGGCGGGCACCAACGAAGCTGCGCCAGTGCGCGACGGCGGTTTCCACCGGCGCCAGAGCCCGTGAGGTAATGATTGAAGCGGCGATCATCACACCGGGGGTGATTTCCTGATGGATAGCAAGCCAGGCACCAAGGCCAAGGACCGCAGACTGCAGCATGAAGCGGAAGGCTTTGATGGCAGTGGAGAAGAAAGAGGCCCGGTCCGTTGATTTCGCCTGGGCCTTATAGAATTCATCGCTTGATCCGACCCATCTATCTTTGAGGTCCCGGGTCATGCCCATCGCCTTGATGACTTCGGCATTGCGACGGGCAGCCGCAGAATAGATGCTCCGTCGCCCGCTCTGCTGGGATAGCTCCCGCGTTGGCCCTCGTGCCATAAACTCATTGAACAGGACCAGCACCATGATGATGCAGGCCCCGGCAACGGCCAGGACGCCAAGCCAGAAATGCAGGATGAAGACAATGCCGAGATAAACCGGCATCCAGGGCAAGTCGAAGATCGCAGCCGGTCCCGGTCCGGCCCAGAACTGCCGCATTTGCTCAAGATCCCGCACAGGATCAAGCCCCTTGCTCTTGGCACCAAGCGCCAAGGGCAGCCCGATGCCGGTAGCAAAGCTGGCACCAGTCAGCTGAGCATCCAGCTTCTGCGACAGACGGCTGAGACTGCGAGCCCTAATCCCCTCAAGCAGGGCAAAGAACACATAGAGCGTTGCTGCAAAGCCGGAGATGACCACCAGGGTTGGTACAGAATGGCTGGCCAGTACCCGGTCATAGATCTGCAACATGAACATCGGCCCGGTCAGCATCAACAGATTGATGACCAGACTGATTGTTCCAACACCGATAAAGGCTGACCTGAGAGCGGCAAAAGCCTCGGCAACCGGCGATTGTCGAGGCGAACGTTTAGAGGATGAAGACATCACTTACTCAGACAAAACGGAAATCATCCTGGTGAAGATCGGCGATTACGACGTCTTTCAGAACAACCGATGAATCCGCATCAATGGTGATCGTCGTATCGGTGCCGTCATCCGCTGCCGCAGCCAACAGATCCGCATAAGCTCCAAACACATTGGTATCGAACTCGACGACATCACCATCCGATGTTCCGGCTTCGAAGTCCGTGACGGTGTCATGGCCAAAATCAGAACCAACAAAGATGAACGTGTCGTCCTGATTGGAGAAGCCAGTGATCTGATCGGCACCGGAAGTCTGCTGATCATCCACCACCATCTGCCGGATACCGTCCCGATCAATGGTCGACCCGTCTGCAAACGCAATCTGCTCAACGCCATAATTGTAATTGGTCGAGTAGAACTGGTCGTCCAACTGAATTGTCTGACCGTTCGCATCTGTCGTTACGATCAGGTCGTTGCCCAGCTTGGACAGAGTGACATCAGCAGCATTCAGATCTGTCAGTTTCAGAATATCAACTGAGGTCGTCGAGATATCCTGATCGTCGAGGAAGTCATTGCCATCACCGGAACGATAGATATAGGTATCGCTGCCGGCTTTGCCGTTCAGGGTGTCATCACCCAGACCACCGTCGAGTGTGTCGTCCGTGGTGCTGGCATTGATCGTATCGGCCTGATCGGTTCCACGATACCAGGCCGCGTCCTTGATTTGCGCGCGATCCAGAATGGAACCATCTGCAAAAACTATCTGCTCAATGCCATAATTGTAGTTGGCTGAGTAGAACTGATCGTCGACCTGTATTTTCTCACCGGTGGCGATCGTCATAACGAACAGATCATTGCCTTCACGCGACAGAGTCACATCGGCTGCGTTCAAATCCGTCAGCTTCAGGATATCTACCGAGGTCGTCGAGGTATCCTGATCATCAAGGAAGTCGTTTCCATCGCCAGAGCTGTAGACGTAAGTGTCGTTACCTGCTTTGCCATTCAGTGTGTCATCACCTAAACCACCGTCAATTGTATCGTCCGTGGTGCTGGCATTGATCGTTTCAGCCTGATCGGTTCCACGATACCAGGCTTCCAACTTCATCTTGTCTCGATCCCAGATGGTTCCGTCAACGAACTGGAGCTGTTCGACACCGTAGTTGTAACTGGCAGAATAGAACTGATCGTCAACTTGAATCCGTTCACCCGTCGCGATCGTCGTGACGATAAGGTCATTGCCTTCCCGCGAGAGCGTCACATCAGCCGTCGTCAGATCTGTCAGTTTCAGAATATCAACCGAGGTCGTCGATGTATCCTGATCATCCAGGAAGTCGTTACCGTCGCCTGAGCTGTAGAGATAGGTGTCGTTGCCCTGCTTGCCGTTAAGCGTATCGTCACCCCCTTGACCACGGATAACATCGTCATCGGCTGTTCCGTTGATGGTCTCTCCCGCAGCTGTGCCATCATGTGTGATGGTACTGCTTGAACCGCCGGATTGTCCGGCAATCGTCGCAATCACATCGGACTTTGTCCACACGGTACCGTCCGCGAAGATGATTTCCTCAACGCCGTAATGAGAACCGGTATTGAGCTGCTTGATAAGCGTAATCGTACCGCCATCGCTGAACGTCAGAACCGCGTCATCTGCATCGGTTGAGGATGCAGCCAACGTGACACTCGCCACCGTGATCCCGGCACCCAGTTGCAACTTGTCAAGAGATCCCCCAAGGAACGCTTCGGTGATCGTGTCGGAACCATCTCCAAGATTATAGATGTAGGTGTCGTCACCTTGCAGGCCATTCAGATCGTCATTGCCAAGACCGCCCTCAAGCGTATCGTCCTCGCCATTGAAGCCCAGCACCGTGTCATCGCCAGCGGTCTGAGAGGCAGCAATAAGCATCGTCTGGAGTGTTGCCTTGGTCCAGATCGTTCCATCATCGAAGATGATTTCCTCGACACCATAGTCGCTACCCTGTCGAACCTGCTCTTTGAGCAAAATAGTACCGCCGTCGCTCATAGTCAGTGTGACGTCATCGGGATCAATGACGGACCGGGTGACAGTGACTTCAGCTGGAAGAATGCTCGCACCAAGTTGCAGTTTGTCCACAGTCCCGCTGTTGTAGCCTTCAGAGATGGTATCGGCGCCATCGCCAAGGCTATAGATATAGGTGTCATCACCTTGCAGACCATCCAGATCATCATTACCAAGACCGCCCTCAAGCGTGTCGTCCTCGCCATTGAAGCCAAGCACCGTGTCATCGCCATCGGTCTGGGAAGCGGAAAGAACCATTGAGCGGATCGTTGCCTTGGTCCAGATCGTACCATCATCAAAGATGATTTCCTCGACGCCAAACCCGCTCCCCTGACGGACCTGCTCTTTGAGCAGAATGGTTCCGCCATCACTGAAGGTCAGTGTTACATCATCGGGATTGCTGGCGGATCGAGTTACAGTCACCTCAACAGGCAGAATGCCGGCGCCAAGTTGCAATTTGTCCGCAGTACCGGCGTTGAAGCCTTCTGAGATCGTATCGGCGCCATCACCGAGACTATAGACATAGGTGTCATCGCCCTGCAGGCCATCCAGGTTGTCGTTGCCAAGACCGCCCTGGAGTGTATCATCCTCACCGTTATAACCCAGAACGCTGTCATCGCCATCAGTTTGAGAAGCGGCGAGAAGCATTTCCCTTATCGTTGCATCGGTCCAAGTTGTTCCATCAACAAAGATGATTTCTTCAACGCCAAAGCCATCACCCTGCCGGACTTGTTCCTTCAGCAGAACAGTTCCGCCGTCACTGAAGGTGAGTGTGACATCATCGGGATTGGTCGAAGATCGGGTGATGGTGACTTCATTCGGCACAATTCCGATACCCAGTAGCAGTTTATCGGCATTGCCACTCAGATAACCATCGGAAATGACATCGGCACCATCACCCAGATTATACAGATAGACATCGTTACCCGTGCCACCTGAGAGTGTGTCGTCACCGACTGCTCCGTAGACGAAGTCGTTTAGGATTGTGCCATCGATCGTATCAGAACCGGTGGTACCGGAGAGGATACCGGTTGTTTCCAATATTTCGCGAGCGATCATTACATATTGCTGCTCGAAGCCACCAAACATCATTTTGAGGGAAAGCCAACCAGTAAAGGCGGCATCGCTGTTGCCGAGATCCGTTCTCAGGGCACTGAAAATCTCCATATGCCGGAGAAAGCCGTCAATATTGCCGCCAGCAGATTGTTGCGCTAGATCATCCTTGATTTCTGTCAATACTGCAGAAAAATCGCCTGATAGACTATCGCTGTCCACTTGATAATTCAAACTTGCGAAGGACGCATAGAAGCTCGTTGCACCGTCCGCAGGATCACCAGAGAGAGCTGACAGAGCATCCGGGATCTGGATGATCAGTTTGGCAATATAAGAGTTGATGACAGTCGTGTAGTAGATCTCAAGATCCGCACCGGCACGATAGCCCGGGTCAGAAGCACCACCAACCGCTTCAAAGTCAACACCATGCAGAGCCTCCAGGAATTCCAGATGCTGTGCATCAACATGCTGACCGCGGCTGCCCGTTGCGATCTGATCGACACCGACCCATTTCAAAAGGAAAGCTTCCGCCTGGCTCCAAAGTTCTGCCTGGGTCAGATTGACCGAACCCTCAACCAGCGCCTTGAGCTCAAGGCGGAGCGCATCATCGCTGTTGAGCGCAATTTGGAGATCGGTGACTGTTCCGTATCCGGCAAGGTCGGGCAGAGCAAGCACGTCCGGATTGGTAATTGTCACGCTCGTACCGTTACGATCGACAGAGAGCATTTGATCGTTTTCGAACCAAATATCGTAAATCGTTCCCGTTGCTCCGCTGGTCTGCGTGTAGCCACTTGAATGGCTGATCCAGCCCGCATCAATCCAGTTATCGACATAGTCGGCTGACAAGTTGATTTCTGTGATACCAGCCTGTGTCAGCGAGATCAGCTCTCCGGAAGCCGATACACCGTCACCGTTCGCGTCCTGCCAAACCCTCAAATCATTGAAAATCGTATCACTGGCATTGATCAGGCCGTCGCCGTTTGAATCGTGCGCCGCGAGTATCGAAAAGCCATCGACATCGCCGCTGCCGAACAGTTCGGAATTGTCGTCAATGGTGCCGTTACCATTGGCATCATAGGCAAGAAAGCCGTCATCCGGAGCGATCCAGGCTGTCTTTTCTGCAAACCCGTCATTGTCGAGATCGAAATAGGCAGTCGCATTGTCGAGCGTGATTGTCTCAAGACCATCACCATCGAGATCAAAAACTAACGGAGAAATTACTGGGGAATGGAACGCTGCTGAAGAAATTGCCCAGCCTGGTCCAGCTCCGCCACCGTTTGTATTCGATCCACCAGAACCGCCGGAAGCGCCGCTACCGGACCCCGGTCCGCCAGTTCCTCCGGAGCTCATCGGTTCGGCTCCTGCAAGATCGATCCCGAAGTCGCCGTCAGAGAAGTCTTCAATCACAAAGTGTGCATGCAACCCGCCCCAATGATCGGCATATCCGGCGCCGGCTTCGGCCAAAACGCCGGAAAAACCGTACAGCTTCTGGCCATCCTGTATAAAGAATACATCCTCTCCACTGCCGTCGTTTTTGACGTAAACATCCCAACCGATATTAATATCGACGCCATCTTGCAGTTTTAGCAATTGACCGGGGTTGCTGAATTTAAATAGGCGGGCATTGCTATCGATGTCCCTCGTATTCAGTAATATCTCGCCCTTTCCATCTTCATCAATAATGCTGTCGATATTCGGTACAGTTGAGGGATCAAAACTTTTTTGGGCGGCATTACTGCCATCCTCCCAAGTGAAAACAACATCGAAATGCGAAAGCGGATTACCGGAAGCAGATTGGTCCCCCCAGTTAATAGAATTAGAGAGAACCTTTTGGGTACTCAAAATATAATATGTATCGTCTCCCAAGCCTCCATTTAGTATATCTTTGTCTTCATCTGAAGCGAAATACTGACTTGCCAAATCAAATTGATTTGCGTTTTCTATATTTTGCAGCTGATCTTCATTTCCACCACCGAGCAGAACGTCGTTATCTTTTCCACCATCGAGACGATCTCTACCTTTCATTCCCAGCAATAGGTCGTTTCCGTCGCCCCCGATGAGGTGCACATCTTGCTCTAGTTCGTCTGAGAAATAGGAATTTTCTTCTACTTTTTTGGCCAACAACAAGTCATCGCCTTTTGTGCCGTAAAGCACCGGTTTGCCTTCATGCACAAACTGAGTGATGTCTGAATCCCAAAGCTGATCTAGCAAATCATTGATCTTTGGCAATAAATTTGGTGTGGGATTAAACTGCTGACTCTCTAGGTTTCGATCGTTTTGAAAGTCTTGCAGAGTGTAGGTTATTCTTGAAGAAACACCGCCCGTAAACTCAATTTCTACTGTCCGTCCGATCCTAGAGAGATCCATGAGATCCTGAACATAATCGGCCGTGATATTCAGTAGAAAATCATTTGTATCGAAGTCAAAATTCTCGCTATTATAGCGAGGCACAAGGTAGTAGTTGTCAATGAACCGGTTACCGTTAGCATCAACAACGAATTGAACATCGTCAGCTAGTTTTATTGCCGTTGAATTCCAAGTCCACGTTCTTTCAGCCAAGTCATCAATGCTGTCTTGGTAATCGTATTGCTGAAAATTTATGCCATAGCTATCATTGTTGTAAAGGCTGGCCAGTTGCGTCTTGGTGTAAACACCAGGCTGCAGTGTCGGCAGGCCTTGATGTGCCTCAGGACGAAAAAACTGGTCTACAAGTGAAGACATACTTCCTAGCGCAAACCTGCCGGGCCCGGCCATGTATTCTTCAACATCTTTGTAATAAATAAATTGCTGGGCCGCACTCAATGTCTGATCGCGAATTAAGGAATCACTAGACATATCCGCAGGTTTAGTTGTGTCCCCGTAAAGATACCCAAGTACGATGTCTTTTGTTTCTTGCGAAATTTGCATAACGATCCTTATTTAACGTCTGTGTCTGGGAAATTTCCATTGCAATCTATTGTAATATTATTCTCTTTTTTGTAACTGTAGATTGTTCCATTCGATCGTTTCGACCAAGCATTGAATTGAACATTGACCAAATACATTTTTGGGTTTTTCTCGCCGCGAATATTCGGACGATATGTATGTGCCTCATCTCCCGGAATATCGGTCAAAATTGAGCAACAATCTGGATTTTTCTCTCTAAAGTCCTCGACCGAGGAATAGGGGTAGTAATTTACGCATGGGGGCTGCGCGAGATGGCCACTTCCCGGGGGGCATCTACCTTCCGCGATGTAAGCTCGTTGAGAAGCACCCAGTTGAACATAGCGCTCAATTACAGCGTCAACGATTTCGCGGTCGGAACTCAGTGAACAGAGCGCAGCGCTCGCATGGCCTTGGGTGAATGCCAGGGTCATGGCCGTGAGCAATAAGAACCGAGCAGTCCCGTTGTTAAGCCGCATAAATTTCGTCATATATTTCCTCATGATAAAAGAAAAGAGGCTGCTATCATCATCTTAAGTAAATCAATCTGAAAGGTGCAAATGATGGGAAAAATTCCTTGTTGGGCCGGGCATGCCACAAGGCAAATTGTCAGTCAGACAGTTTAAAATCGCATTTCAAATAAGTATGTTCCTATCGCAAACGAAGCTCCTAAAATTGAATTGTTTTTTTCTAACATACACTTTTAGTGAGTATGGATTTCAATTGTCATTTTTGACAATTCACGAAATTATCACAATTCATTGGTGTGAATATATGTCGAAATTTATGATATTTTTCAGTTGATTACTGAGAACGTCGGAATTTCCGGTTAAGACAACTGAATCTGATGCAACCAAAAAAATCAAAATTCGCATTGAATAAACGCTGGCCAAATAATTAAGAGGTTCAGCCAACACGAAACTTGCGCGTGCTAGAAGTTCCGTAGAACACACAACCATTTTCATCTCATTGAATGCCCGCTTTCCATCTAGGTTCAGTCGCTAAGCGCAACGCCGAAAATTTACCAAATGGGCTCGATCCGGCCATTTGCTGCACTAAGTACGAACGACCGTTCCGTGGTCAGAACCGGTATTGGAAAAGGAGTACGGCAGCGTCCGTTCTGAAACCTGAAACTTTCTGTCAGATAGGATCTCAGCTATTACATCTGAGCGCACCTATCTGCCTATCGGTATAATAAACAAACGGTCAAATAACGGTGCAATGTAAGACCCCATGGGGAACCTGACAAAAGCTGACATTGCTTGAACAACATTCGCACCGCTTGAAACATTAAAACCTTCTCCATTTCAAAGCCATATACCCGGCCATAACCGGCGGAAACCCTTGTTCCCTTGCGAGAACAAAGGTAGAATATCCGCCAAGATTGAGATCAATTTTTGAGGCGGGCAATGACCTTCATTTTCAACCCCGAAGAGGGCGAAACACTCAAGTCGATCAAGCGCAAACGTGACCTTGCAAATTCACTCATGCGAGCGAAGTCACGAACGCTGCGGAATGTCGGTGAAGGCTTGAGCGCAGTCGGCGCAGTTATGGGAAGTATCGACACCACAGACTGCAGCGGAAATGTGCCTCGATCTGTTTGGCCCCGATGCAGATCAGGAAGCGATCAAAATGATTGCTGATGCCGCGGTCACTGGAAATGAAGCCGATAAGAGCTTTTGGGAAATGGTCTTGTGCTTTATCAACATGGTTCACGTCCAATGGCGCAAGGAAGCGCTTGCCGCCTGGGACACGTCCGGCGAACTGGTGAACTGAAGGCGGAGTGATCGTTATGGCCGCTCCCGTTGGTAACGAATATTGGAAAGCCAGAAGCAAGCATGGGCGAACTCCAAAGTTCAAAGATCCGGTTCAGCTTCTCAATGTCTGCGAAGAGTATTTCCAGTGGGTGGATGATAATCCGCTTCAGGAAGAGAAAATCTTTAACTTCGCAGGGATAATCGCCTGGACAAAGGTCAGCAAAATGCGGGCCATGACTATAGCCGGGCTTTGCACCTTTCTCGATATCGACAGATCAACTTGGTTTGCATGGAGAAGCCGCGAAGGTTTTTCCAACGTCATAACGCGTGTAGAGGAAATTATCCGAAATCAGAAATTTACCGGCGCTGCCGCTGGCCTGCTGAATGCGAATATCATTGCCCGGGATCTTGGCTTGCTGATTAGGAAGACGGACCGCCGTCAATCGTGACCTCAATTCGAATGAAAGCGATTTAATGCATTTCAAAGTCCATTGCCGAAAGGTATAGAGACCATCTCCATACCTTTTCATGCAAGAATGAATACAAATGACAACATTTCGGCGCGGTGTTCATGAAGGCATTTGAGGGCAATCGATACAGCGATCCCATGTCCGTCAATGATTGGCTGAGCCGATACACCAAAACGTCATAACCAGATTTATTCAAACGTTCTTGGGTTTGCAGCAGGATCATTATATTCTTCCACCGGCCATTTGACGAACGCCAGCACCCAGAGGAAAACCAAATTCACTATGGGGACGAATGCCAATATTACCGTCCAACGAGAAAAACCGATACGTCCGATTATCCGCGCTATTGGATAGCCAATGAGAACGAACCAAAAAATGATAATTACAATTTGCCAAATGCTGATACCCATCAATTTACCCGTTCCATATTTCTGAAATAATGGTTGAAAGTAGGTGATTCCTGCAATCATGTGTAGTGAGGTCTAAATTCTCCTCGATTCAGGCTTACAGTAAGGTATTTTGAGGTTGGCACTTTGATCGAAAGAAAGATTAAAAGAAAGATTTTAATGTATTTCACGGTATTATAGTGAATAAATCCAATGACTTATATGATTGATTAGACGCCCTCCGTCTCCGCCAGAACTCCAATCCTCCAAATTCACTGTCGTTAATAAAAGCCCCAGCTTTTGAGGATTTTTTTTGTATTTTGTTCGACATTGTTTGCTGCCATCTGCGTGATAAAAAAGATTCAAAGAAAGAGCGGCGGCTCGAAATGGGCAGCGGACGAAACGGACTGACAGCAACCAAGTGCGAAAAGCATAAGGTGAGAGGACGGCTCTTTGACGGAGGCGGCTTTATATTGAATGTCACTCACTCAGGAATAAAGCACTGGATTTACCGTTGGACCGTAAATAAACGTGTTCGAGAAATGGGACTTGGTTCTTATCCGGCCATTTCTTTGGCAACGGCAAGAGAACGCGCTGAAGAGTGTCGACGCACAGTTGTGGAGGGCCGGGGCCCCAAGGCAGAGCGTGATCGAGAAATCGGCAAATCATTCGGACCAGTTCAAGGGTCAAGACCATCAATCAGGCAGCTACCTGATAGCGACGAAGAAGCAGGCTCTGAGATCAAGCATTGATCTGGCGATAGTCACTATTTTCAAAAATCAATTTTGACCTCATCTTGACTTTTGCTAACAACGAGTTTTTGGATTTGATCCGCAGCGGATAGGACGTAAGAGGTGTCCACGGCATATGCGGAGTTCTTACGGCTAGCTATGTATCGTCCGCAATTGACTTTGAATAGGCCAGGATAAAACTGGTTGTCTATGGGCCAAGGCGTATCAGCAATACAATCATCTAGCCGTTGTTGATCCACAGTTACATAGTTATGCATATCGTCAGTCTCGAACCATGTGGTCACATACCGCGACTTGATTGCTACATCTCCGTATTTTTTCTCGAGAGGAACTCGAAAATCGATTTGCTTATTTGACATCTGTCGCGATATCGCGACGACGTTCTCAGATGCTCCTGGCAATCCCGAAGAGTAGAGTACGAAAACGTCGCGCTGGCGACCTCGTCCCTTAACAACCTGAGCGGCCACTCTAAAGATAGGCATCATAGCAATTTTACAATCATTCGGTAACTGCGCGATCAATGCGTCTCGATTTGCATTGAAATCTGATCTTAACTGCTCGGCAGTGGACGACTGACCTGACATCCGCCTTCGTAGATCAGCTTGCATTTTAAATTTGGTCGACCCGCCAGTTCCTGCCTCTGCGACCTCTCTACAATGGCGCGGCAGCCGAACCGGTGCACCAGTGTCAAGTGCGATTTGTATGTCGCTCCCCATTCGGCTCTTCAACATTTCAACTGCCCGCCCAATCGGCATACCCAGTGAAACACCAAGAAAGTCTAACGTTCGATCGGGAAAACTCACCAACCGGGCTTTATTGGCCGCCTCGGATTTCGCAATTTCTGCTTCCTCAGCTCTTCGTTTTTTTTCACTTTCTGCAACCGCCTTTGCATCTTTCTCAGCGATTAAGTCCCGCATCACTTCATCGACTGTCAGCTTAGCAAACACTGGATGCTTACCGAGCGGATCGTAGCTCATATATACCGATGAAACATCAATCGCTGGTACAGGATTTGTAGAGCCTGCTTTTTTATATGAATACAAATTCAATTGACCGCGCACTGACAAATAGACCGATCTAAATCGCTGATCGGTCGCTCCCACAATCATCTCAGCGACTTTCGGATCCATACGCATCGAAGGTTTCCATGCACGATTTAATAAAACCACATTGAACCGAGCGTCTCCAAGTTTTGATACCGGAAGTAATCCTCCCAAGCTGAAAAAGTGGGCTGTTCCAATTGGCATAACCCGTTGCGCGAAGTTGTATTTTTTGAAGCGGACGGTCCCTATCGAATTAACTAAAACAGACTGATGCTTTGCAGAAGGAAAAGTTTTTTCCGCGATGGAGCGAACCCAGTCATTGAACCGCATTTGGTCAAATTCATTTAATCCCCTCAGTCCAATTGAGAAGGATTCCAGATGATCGTCTCGATTTGGTATGCCGTGCGATCTTTCCAATACGCCTGAGATGCCAAATTCATCGAGTGCAAACAATTTTTGCTGATCATTCAAAACTAAGTTCGCCATCTTTGCACTGTGCTGGTATTTCGATGGACCATTGAGAAAATTGTACATTGAAATGTACAGTCGCCACCGACGTAAAATGTCAGAATTTTGCTGCTTTAGAGGGCGAGCGTCTTTCTGAATGTCTCCACCATTTGCATAGCCTGGTAGGAGCAGGTGATCAGCAACTATCGGTATGCCAAACTCTCTTGAGACCGCTTCGGTAGCGGTTTTTGTGCTTTCATCTGCAAGAGCTGAATTAATCGCGAATATGGCGAGCAATATTAAAACTAATATTCGCATGAGGTTTCCTTAAATTGACAGATTCCAACCGACAATTCGACCTTTGTCATCCGATGCTGCGAACGCGCTGAAATCTGAATTCGCTTTGGCGCGGTAAACAAACGATAGACCCGATTTCAGTATCGTTTGCATTTGATTTTGAAGTAAGTCGTAGATTCCAAGAGGTCGCCCGCCCGCTAGAATAAGCTGCCCTGGTTTATCTAAACTGTGAACCTTAAGCGCATCGTGATTGTTGGCCGCTACTCTGCTAATTTCCTTGCCGGTCTTTGTATCCCAACTAATTATTTGTGTTGGGTCGCTACTCACAAATTTCGAGGAGTCGGCTGATACAGACAACTTCATAAAATTTTGACTGGCTCCCCTGTGTCCGCCAAATTCCGGTCCAATTTCAGCGTCGGGAAGTCTTAAAGATTTGATGAGACCATCGCTCTCAACCCAGAATATCAGCGACAAATCGGGAGTTATTGCTGAAGGAGTGAATGTCCCGACGCGTTCCATTTCAGAGACAGCGATTGTGTCATACGGTTCCAATGACTGCCGCTCAAACAATGATACACCACCCTGATGCGTGAAAGCATACAGCTCAATACTCGGATGAATCGAAGCGTTAGAAACTGCGCTAAGCCGTGATTGTGGATTGGCTGGAGAGACTAAATTTTGAACAGTCTTTTTGGTCAAATCAAAAACAAAAGCCATACCCTGTTCGGTCCACAGGATCATTCTGTCAAGCTCACTATCGTAGATCATTTTATGAGCTTTGTTGGAGCTGTATTGTGCTCGAGTTTTACCTGAAGGCCAGTCCCATACCGCAAGCATATTTCGGCTTAAGCTATACAAAGTGCCATCGGGCCCAAATACCAGATCACTCACCGACTCACGATGCCCGGGTAAGTTAACGTTGCTTTCGATTTCGGGTATCGCACTATCATTCTGTGCGAACGCCAAACCCATGGATGTCAGCGATATGGTTGCAGCAAGAAATTCTCTTCGACGCAAGTTTCGTCCCCCAGCTTCCGTAAAGATATTAAAAGGGCGGTAGAGACTTTTCAATAGTTTCTAAATGTTGGTGATTCTTCGAGGGCAAATCCGGCAGACCGGTACTCTCCAACTCCCGAATTGCCTCATTGATCCATTTCCAGACTGCAACGCCGTCGATATCACCTTCCGCAAGCACCTGATCCTCACGCTCGGCCGCTGAAATACGCGCTGAGTCGCCATGCGTGTGCTCATAGTCCACGAGGTTCGATAGATATCGATGTCGTGGACTATGTTCGTTCAGAGTTCCCCGCGTTGCCGCTGGCGCTATTCACTAAACTGACACTAGTGGCCACTTTCCTTTTCGGATCATGTCTTGGATTTTTGCGGTTTGGTTTTGATGACAGGTCTTGAGCGAATTCTCATATGTCCTGACTCAGATTGAATAAGTTCAAGAGTGTCAATCTTGCGCACCAGATCGCTCAGACTTTTGCAGCCGTAAGTTCTGGGATCAAAATCTGGTGCCAAATTGGCGAGTTGATTGCCAACGTGACTTAAGTTTTCCCATCCATCTTCGCTCTCCATTTCGGAGATAATCTTGCTCAAAATACGCCTGGCATGGGTCAGAGATTGCAATGGCTTAGCAGCCTCATCGGATTTTTTCCCGTTGGCTCCAGGCAGCAGGTTCTCCGTGTAGAAGAAACGCCGACATGCTTGTCGAAAACTTTCCGGGGTCTTTTGTTCGCCGAACCCGAAAACATCAATACCTTCCTCTCGAATGCGTGCGGCGAGGCGCGTAAAATCGCTATCGGATGACACGAGACAAAAACCATCAAACCGACCGCTGTGCAACAAATCCATGGCATCAATCACCAGCGTGATATCGGACGCATTCTTGCCAGTCGTATAGGCGAACTGCTGCTGTGGAATGATTGCATGTTTGGAAAGTATGTCAGCCCAAGCTTTCGAACGTGTACCCGAAAAATCGCCATATATTCTGCGGACGCTGGCTTCTCCAATCTTGGAGATTTCCTCGAACAGACCATCTGCAATCTTCGCAGATGCATTGTCAGCGTCTATCAAGACAGCCAAACGGTGTGAGCGGAATTCTGTAGTCATAGCTTCTTTATGCGCGCGAAGTTAAATGTGCTGATAGTGCCTCAAACTAGAGCAATAATCAGCTTTCCTCAATGTCTGTCCTGCTGGACAAATCGTACGTAATCATATGAGAAGATTTTGGAACATCATCATATCAACCTGAAAGAATACCACTGAACAAGATTGTGGTCAGTGCTCCTCTAGTGCCGACGTTTCTTACTTGGTCGGGTGTCCGCCCCAGGTCATCATAGACTACAGCTTCAATTATTAGGTTGTTCCGCTTGGGTCTTTGCCGTGAACTCAGTTGTATGGATATCGATATGAACTGCAGAATTTCCGCCATGGTCAGGGTCGGACGTTTCAACTCGGTGACACGATGACAGCAGGATGCAAAAGGCGATTTTGTCACTTTCTTTCATTGTGCCAGAGCGTCTAGCAAATTGAACACAGTGACTAATCGTCGGTATCCACCATCCCGTGTGACGGCGGGTAGAAACCTTCTGGAAAGACAGTCGAACCGTCGTATTCGGCCCCGTCCAATTTGGCTCTGTTCAGAATTGCGCCGGACAGATTTGCGCCTTGAAGCTGAGAACTACCGCCGAGGTTATCTCTTCCAAGATTGGCATACCGAAAGTTTGCTCCAACACAGGATGCATCCCGTAGATTAGCTCCCTGCAATTGAGCTTTCTCGAAATTGGCGCCGTCGAGATTGGCCATACATAAGCCTGCCCAGTACAAATCCGCGCCTTTGAAATTGGCCCCTGAAAGTTGCGCGCCGTAGAGAAATACACCCTCCCAAACTACACCTTCGAACTGATCTTTGCCTTCCGGCACCGTGTACGCCTTTAGCAGTTCGCCAGTTTCATCCAGTATCTCAATTTTCTTGGGTGCCATGTATCCTCAAAACCCACAAATGATAATTTGGTGGAATGATTTCTACCAAACTCTCATCCGTCAATCTCTACCCCCCAGGACAAAAGAACAAAAGTGACAAAGGTCGGACGTGCGACGGTATTCGTCGGAAGTGGTAAAGGACTCAGAAACGGGCCATACAGCGCTGTTTAACGTCTTCGGCATGAAGGCGCGCAAAAGCCCGTCACGACTCTGCGGCGGGCCTATTTCGGCTCTTGTGGTTTAATTCGAAGGGCGCCAAGTACTTGAATTGGTCGAGAGATCTAACTGGATTGAAAAAATTGCACTTTGTACCCATCCAGCTAATCTTCTTTTTTCCATTTAAAAAAATTCACAGAAATTGGATTT
The DNA here is from genome assembly GCA_039976075.1 of Stappiaceae bacterium. GTDB lineage: Bacteria > Pseudomonadota > Alphaproteobacteria > Rhizobiales > Stappiaceae > JBDWFY01. The sequence goes on along the minus strand of JBDWFY010000001.1, from coordinate 1,351,122 downwards.
CGCATGGACAAGGCTGCTGCATCAAAAACGTTTGAATCAATGAAATTGGTACTAAGGGAGTTAGATGAATCCATCGTTCAGATTCAAGACGACTGTGATGAGGAAGAATACAGAAATTATAAGTACTCCGTTGGAAAAGTTATGGTTTCTGTGCGGGAAAATATTTTGGATCCGATATTCAAAGAATACCCGGAATTGATACCGGAGGAGCTTAAATAGAAACGCCCCGTAAAGCGCCGATTATGAATTTCGGCACACAGACGCACAAAAGCCTGCCTCAGATTTCTGGTGGGCTCAATTCGACTTGAACGAGGTGCTAAACGCAGGGGTATTTGTCGCGCAACGCTTCCCAGACAGTATAATCAGCCGACAAGTGTCGATCCTGGTGGTTCTTTTCAAGGAAATTTACAACCGTTACGACAATCTGTTCGAAGTCTGTATCCTCAGGCGGACAGTAGTTTAAAAAAGATGAAACCGCTTCTGGCCAGTTTGTAGGAGCTCTTCTTTCTCCAAGAAGGTCAAGTAGGTGAAATGTATTGCTCGTACCGTACCCAGCGCCATCTACCAGCCCAATGAGGTAACCTCGGCAAAATGTCGCCGGCACTACATCGTCCTCACTCGCCGAACAATACTTGTACAACTGCTCTCCGGTCATGCCCGAGGCGCCGTCACTCGGACTTGCAATGAACAGGGAAATCAGCGCGAAAGATGCTATTTTATATACGTTCACGGCTTAATCTCCTCCCGAGGCAAAAGCGAAGCTATTTAAAAATGAACGGCGATTATTCAATAATTGCGTTTGAGAAACGTTAAAACCAGAGGATGCATTTTAGTCGTTGGCTAGCCACCATACTCGCGAGCGCGCCTCGGCTTCGACAGTTTCATCTGAATCATTTATTCCAGCGTCCAAGCTCATCGGGCCCCAGCCGTCAGGTACGGACAGTTGTTCGCGATATGTGAACGCGCCATCGCCGCGCCTGATTAGGTGAGCACGCGATCTGCGGCGTTCAATGATTTTGATCGTTTCTTCCATCGCAAACAGCCCGACAAATGTGCTCAATCCAAATCTGTTGAAGTTCATGGCTCAATTGAATGAGGCCTTCAGAATGCCCCTCAACCTCTCAGCGTCATAATTGAAGAACTGTCCCAGGGGCGTGACATTCATAAATGCAAACAGAGAAGCTAAAACACACCTCTCAAAATCCTTGATATTATCTTCGATGTAGAGAACATCCACTGAATAGGTACTGCGCGAGGCCTTGATATAAATACACCCTTGAGCAATCTGGTGCGAAACAATGCCTCGATCACGATGGGCTCTTTCTTTCAGGTCATCTGAGTCGCCGACCTTTGAGAACAAGACAGTCAACTTGTTTCTGAAGTCATCTCTTCCAGGCGCGCGATAGATTTTCAGATATTTGTTGTCGTGTGCAATCTGCTTCATTATTTTGGCCAGGTGTTTACAGCGATATGGACCATCAACACGGGACTTGCCTGAGCAAATCATTGGTATATACGTCACCAAGTTTCGATTCACATCGCCGGTCTGAGGTCCAATTTTCAACTCTAAGTCACTCGGCGCAGCCTGGACCGTTCCAACACTGACAACGAACCCCAGTGATATGGTCAGAGCTGCGCGCAGCACTTTTCTGCACTTTATACGAGCTATCGATCTCATCGCTTTTCCGCCTTGATCACGGTCCCCAAGCCTGACGCTGGCACCACCATCGTTTTCAGGAATGAACAGAAATCCCGCAGCTTCAAGGGTTACCTGCACCTTTTGTGTGTTGGGGCCGATAGCGTTTGGCACTCCATTGGATTCAGCCGTCCTTTATACCGTACTGGCTGAGCGGCCACTTTGGTCACTTAGCAGTTCCTGTGCAACTGCGACTGATATCAACGCTCGCTTGGCTGTTTTCTGTGCCCGCTCCGTTCTCCCCAGGCATAAGAGCCGGGAATTTTCAGACAGGCTGCAGGACCCATCCAGAGCATGTTGTGGCACCAGCGTCGCGGTCCTTGGTAGATTCGATAGATTCTTCGCTTGAATGCATCCCAGAGTGTTGGAACGGGAATGGCGTCATCTTTTTCAATAGACGACACTGTGGGTGCTCGGGACGTAATCGGATAGGGGCGAACTGTAAGGGTTCGCGCACCATGGCGCCAGGAGAGAGAGAGGTAGTTATCCCAATGAGTTCGAACCGGCAAAGCATGACGCAATATCTTCTCAGCGCCCGCCCGGGAATAAATCATACCTGCAGCCAACGGCGTGGTTTTTAGCGGTTTGCCAATTTTAAACGGGCCGAATTCTGTAGTCTGTTTGATGATATCCCGTTTGCCCTTTTTATCAGGCCCGGCCAACTCCACCATATCAAATTCAACTGAGCCCGCGGCGTGATTTTCTATCAGATAGTCTACGACTCCTGGCGTATCCTGATGAAGGATGGCGTCATCTTCAAGGATTACGCCGTAGGGTTGATCGCTGTTCAAAAAGGCCTTTAGTGCCCGCTCATGCGAAAGGGTGATACAGATCCAGACTTTTTTCAAATAGCAGCCACCGTCCACTGAAAACTTTCCGTCGTAGTACCTGCCGATTTCATCGTCCGGCATTTGCTGGCTATCGACAGCTTCTACTCGGGAGTAGCAACATCCCAGACGGCTCAAATTATCCGATATGGCTGCGAGACGTTCCGGCGATCGATCGAGATTGATCACGTAGTAAGTTACAAGTCCGGTCATATTTTTCCAAAATGGTGCGAAACGTCTGAGCTTCCTAGCAAATGTGCGCACCCTTCTCAATCGAAACCACCAGCAACCACGTGGCAGATTGAATGAGCATTTGCAGTCGCTCGAGCCCGTCGGAAAAGTGTAGGCCAAGTACATTGGCTCTAACGGTCGCCTCAAGTCATGCAGATGCATAACCTGTATTTTGCTTCAGCAGCGTCATCCTCTTTGTATGAAAACCGTGATTAATGTACCTTCAAACGCATTGCTTTGGAGGAAGCAGAATGAGCGGTGTGGAAGGTGTTCCCGATCATGCGGAGATTCAGGCGGCATTGTCCCGCGTTCTTGACTCCGATGAACTGCGAACATCGCCAACACTCAGGAAAATTCTGCGCTTTGTCGTCTGTGAGGAACTGGAGGGGCGGGGCGGAAAACTCAAGGCGTTTTCCATCGCCCTGGATGCGCTGGGCAAAGCAGAAACCTTTGATCCGCAAACTGATCCAAGTGTTAGGGTTGGTGTTGGCAGGCTGCGGTCCGCGCTGCAGTTATATTATCTCAATAGCGGGCGCCTTGACCGGGTTGAAATTTCCGTTCCAAAGGGGAGCTACAGGCCTTCGTTCTCACGGCGTGAGGTGTCCAATGCCGGTCTCGATCAACACGAAACAGACGAAACGAAACCGACTTCCTCCAAGCTGGGACATAAACGCCTGTTTGCAGCCATTATTCTCGGCTTGGCGCTCTGTATCATCGGTGCGTGGGTGTTTCTGCCGGCATTGTTTCGGTTTGAGGCGCGAGACACGGTGATGCGGGCGAGCAACACCATAAAGGTCCGCGTCCAGGAAAATGCGCATACTCCTTCAAACGAAACGGAAAAAAGGGAAACCTTTCAGTTCCTGCGGGGGATCCGGTCCGCACTGCTGCGAAACGACACCTTGTCCATCATCCTGCCTGAACAGCCTCCGGAAGAGGGAGCCCCGGAAAGGTCGAATTCCGATGAAGAACAGCCGGATTATTCGGTTGTGGGCATAGTTCAGGATGCCCCTACATACCGTCGCGTCTCAGTTGAACTGATCAACGGTCACACCAACGAACTGGTTTGGGCCAGAACGCATCAATTGAGAAAGAATGCCGCCTCTGAGCGGGTTGTTGCACAGGTCGTTCGTGAACTGAGTATGCAGATATTGGGTGCATCGATCAGCACGTTGCAGGGTCGGGATCCGGAGACACTCTCTGCTGCGCAATTGTTTGTTCTTGCTAATTGGGTTCCCGGACCTGCCAAAAATTCCCTGAAATGGGAGCAGGAACGCGTCACTTTGGCCCGCCTGGCCATCAAGAAAGACGCCGCTTTTGGTCCGGCCTATTCGGTTCTGGCGGACAAGTTGGCTTATCTTTCCAGTGTCGATGGCCCCTCGGATACGCCAGAAGCCCGGCAGGAGGCACAGGCTCATTGGCAAAAAGCGCTGGAACTTGCTCCGGGCGATGCGAATGTCCTGTTCAATGTTGCTCAGTCGCAGTGGCACTCCGGCATGGTGAAAGACGCTATCCGCTCCATGAAGCGTGTCCTGGAACTTGATCCAAACCATGGATTGGCGCGCGGACTGCTTATCGTCATCCCCTACACATGCACTGTCGCGCCGGACGATATCCTGCAGGATGCCATCGCATTTGATGAATCACTTGGTCCGGACAATCCGATCCGATGGGTAACTTTGACATGGCTTGGATGGTTGCATTTGAACCGGGGGGAGTTTGAGCTGGCGCTGGATGCCGAAAAGCGGGCCGCTCAGATTTTTCAAATTCCTTACACTGTCATGCGGCACGCCGTTATTTTGAACAAACTCGGCCGTCCTGCGGAAGCGGCAAAATTGATCAAGTCTCAAAGGAAAAACTGGCCGAATATCGATCCGGCTCATTTTTCGAATGTCACCATGCCAAGGTTATGTACCGATTTTCCAGGCGGGCACGTGATGCTGGACTATTACGACGACCTTAAACGCTCTCTTGAGCCATGAGACCGGCATCAATGCAGGTGCTCGTCCGAACAATCACCTTGAACCGATTGATACCTCGCGCGGTCCCGGGCCTGCTTGGGCACACGCGCGCTTTGTTTCTGGTCTGACGGTCAATTGCGCGTTGGGAGACGGGCCTAGGACAGTTGACCCCCTCAGGCTTCGTCTGTGACGGCCATTGATGTCTCTGGGGTGGCCTCGGCGATTTTCTGTAGCAGGCGTAACACCAGCTGCTCTTGTTTCTTGGAGTGTTCCAGCTCGCTCTCAATTTCTTTGAGGCGTTGCTGCATGTAACGTTTGATGATTACATTTTGTTCCTCCGCTCGCGATATCTGCGAAAGTTCGCCCAACATTGTTTTGATTTCTCTCAGTGTCAGGCCGATATTGCGATATTTTTGGGCGGTGCGAAGCGCATCAATCTCAGCGGGGGTGAAAACACGCTCGGTCCCTTCTCTCAATGGGCGGACCAATCCCTTTTCTTCATAAAAGCGGATTGTCCTGAGCGACATATCGAGCATCTCAGCGGCTTCGCGGATGGTGTATGTGTCGGAATAGGCCTTTGAGCCGGCACTCAACAGAGATGCCGGCAACGAAACAGTCTTGTTCATTTTGGTGCTTTTACCTTGTGCCTCGTCAGCTCGGTCCAATCGCGAAGCCGTACGCAGACCCATGAAGGATCAGCCGGCATATATCGGAGCAAGCCCGGTCCGCCGCATCTGGCGAACGTGTCTGTAACGGAATGCAATGTGAAAATTGAAAGCTGGACAAATCAAAACAGAACAGTGCAGCTTTGCCAGACAAGATAGGAATGGATTGCCAAACGACAAGCTTTTGACAGGTAAGTAACCGTTACATTGTCGAGGCAATTTTTGCTTTTCTCGATTTTGCGGCTCTGCGTGGGCTCGAACGCGCGACGGCTCCATAATCCGGCAGCCTCGCTGCGCCACAATTGTTGGCCAAAAATTGAATTGCAGATATAGATACTTATCGCAGCAACCGGTGGGGAGATTTCCACCGGAAGTTCGGTTGGTCAATGTCTCCGACGTGCTCCTATCGGAAGCTGTGCTTCATCCGGTCTGACGATTATGACTTCCGGTCGTTGTGGCAGGATGCGTGATATCGACGTTCATCTGCAGGACCAAAGGAAACAGTATTTCGATGTCTGATGCCTCTAAAAAGCCGTGCATCCTCTGTTGTGCCATTACCGGGTCGGTGCCGACCAAAGCCAGCAATCCGGCCCTACCTATTTCCGTTGCAGAGCAGATCGAAAGCAGCCACGAAGCGGTCGAGGCTGGTGCTGCCATCATCCATGCGCATGTGCGCAATCCGGATGAAACGCCGACGTCGGATCCAGAAAAATTTGCAGAGTTGAAATCCGGTCTTGAGAGGCATTGTCCGGGTGTCATCATCCAGTTTTCGACAGGTGGACGTTCAGGTGCGGGGCAGGAGCGAGGCGGCATGCTCTCACTGCGTCCGGATATGGCCTCACTGGCTGTCGGGTCGAACAACTTCCCGACCCGCGTATATGAAAATCCGCCCGATCTGATCGACTGGCTGACGTCAGAGATGCGTCAATACCAGATTACACCGGAAGTGGAAGCGTTCGATCTGAGCCATATCCTGCAAGCCATCAAAATGCATTCAGAGCAACGTCTTTACGGCAAGCTATATGTTCAGTTCGTCATGGGGGTGAAAAATGCAATGCCGGTTGATAAGGATGTCTTTGATTTTTATGCGCGCATTATGGAAGAGCGCGCTCCTTTGGCGCAATGGTGTGCGGCGGGTATCGGCGCTAATCAGGTTGTCGTCAATGAGTGGGCGATTGCGGCTGGTGGACACACGCGGGCCGGTCTGGAAGATAATGTGCGCCTTGACCGCCAGACGCTTGCCCCGTCAAACGCTGCCTTGATCAAGCGGGCGGCGGACATTTGCGAAAAATACGAAAGACCGGTTGCGACAGTCAGCCAGGCGCGCCAGATGCTCGGGCTGGAACCTGCCGGAGCATGAATGCGTTCTGCCGGTCCGACAATGAACTGCAAGATGAGCGCCCGTAAATCTGAAAGCCCGCGAGCGGCGTTGCGCGCAGGTTTGCCGGGATAGGAGTGTGGTTTCTCCAACATCGTCCTGCACGTGTTCTCTATGGCCCAGGAAATTGCTGAGTCAGCCTCCGTCACAGATTGTCTCAAATTTCAGCCACAGCATGCATCCACGTTGATTCAATTCGACCCGGTGCAGGGGCAACTATCCTGGTCTGGCTGAGATGAGCACCGCTTAGCCCAGGCTGAGTGAACGGTTCATTTTCATTATACTAAAGTTTAATGCCCGTTGTGACGCAACGTTAAATTAATGCAAAAACGTATGCATTAGTCGATCAGTTTGCAAATATTTAACCATAAATGCGCATCCTCCGATAACCATTTCCGGAAGAGGGCGGGGGCGAATTTCGGGACATTATTATTCTATGCTTGTCGGGCTCACAGAAAGCCCAGGAGGGATACCTGTGTTTAATAATATGCGATTGACGAAAAAACTTCCTGCTCTTGTTTTGGGGGCTGCGATCATTCTTGGAACAGGTATTGGTGTTGGAAGTTACGTAACCGCCTCCGCAACATTGTCGGACATTACGAATCAGCGCCTGCAATCCGCATCCCAGACCGGCAAAACGATCATTGAAGACTACTTCAAGAACATCGATGCTGAGCTGACACTTCTGTCGCGCAATCTGATGACGGCGGACGCATTGAAAGAATTCGGTGGCACATGGAACGCCTGGAAGATGCTCGGTGGCAATCCGACAGAGAGTCTGAAAAAAGCCTACATTGACGAGAATCCGCATCCAATTGGTGAAAAACAATTGCTTGATAAGGCCGAAACGGGATCTCACTACGATGTTGTTCATGCCAAATTCCACCCGATTTTTCGCGAAATTCAGGAGAGTGGTGGTTACTACGATCTATTTCTCTTCGATGCGAAGGGCAATCTCGTTTACTCGGTTTTCAAAGAGGCCGATTTTGCAACAAATTTCGCCGAGGGCGGAGGTGAGTGGGCTGATACAGACCTTGGCATAGTGTTCCAGAAGGCGATAATTGCGAGTGAAAAAGACCGTTCTGTGTTCACGGACTTCAAGGGTTACGGACCGAGTAATGGTGCTGCCGCAAGTTTCATTGCGCGGCCGGTATTTGATCCAGCGGGTAAATTGATGGGTGCACTGGCATTTCAGATGCCGGTTGATCGGATCAATGCAACACTCAGTCATGACACAGGTCTGGGCGAAACGGGAGAATTCATCCTCGTAGGCGAAGACGGCCTGATGCGGAACGACTCCGCTACATCAAAAGATACCAATGACATTTTGCAAACAAGACCGGACTTGCCGTTTTTAAGCGAGGCGTTTGCAAACGGAACGGCCAGCGGTGTGGCGAATGCCAATCACACGGAACCAATGGCGGTCGTTGCGACGGCTTTCGATCACCTGGGTGATGGAAAATACGCCTTCGTTGCGATGCAATCCGTTGCTGAAGCGCAGGCACCAGTCAAATCTCTTGGGTTGAGCATGGCCTTTATCGGATTGGTGCTTCTGGTTGTTGTCGGCATCGTGGGGTGGCTTGCGGCACGGGGGGTCACACGTCCGATTGGTCTGTTGGTTGCAGACATGAACAAAATGGCTGCAGGGAATACCGACGTCGCGCTGGAGGGTGCTGAGCGAAGCGATGAAATTGGCGACATGACAAAAGCTGTGGTGGTGTTCCGCGACAGTATGAGCGAACGGCAGCGGCTGGAGTCGGCCTCCCAGGAAGCCGAGCAGGAACGGATGGGACGTCAAAACCGTATCGATGGTTTGATTGAAAGTTTCAAGGGTGAAGTTGAGAATGCGCTTCAGGAGGTTGCGGACAATACGGAAGCCATGAATGCCACGTCCGATATTCTGACACAACTGGCTGACGCAACCAGTGACGAGGCCAATTCCGCTGCATCCACGACGGAAGAAGCATCCGTGAACGTCCAGACTGTCGCCGCATCTGCCGAACAACTGGCGGCGTCCATTTCTGAAATCAGCCGCCAGGTGGAAACGACCTCCCAGACAGTCGGTCAGGCAACGGTTTCTGCACAATCGACAAACGAGAAAGTGGCCAGTCTTGCAGAAGCGGCCACAAATATTGGGGCGGTTGTTGCTCTCATCCAGGATATTGCCGAGCAGACCAACCTGCTGGCTCTGAACGCGACGATTGAAGCGGCCAGGGCCGGGGATGCCGGCAAGGGGTTTGCGGTTGTTGCCTCTGAGGTCAAACAGCTGGCGGAGCAAACGGCGAAGGCAACGGAAGAGATCTCCACGCAGATTAATACGCTGCAGGGGTCGACGACCGAAGCGGTGGCGGCCATCGATGCGATTGCCAACACCATGGATGAGGTCAATACCTATACACAAACCATTTCCAGTGCAGTGGAACAGCAGGGCGCGGCAACATCTGAAATCAATGTAAATGTCAACCAGGCTGCGCAAGGCACGCAGGGCATTGTTGCCAATATTGCAGCTGTGAGTTCTTCGATAGGAGAGACGGGGCAGTCTGCCGCGCAGGTGCGTTTGGCCGCCAATGCCGTTAACGAACGGACGGAACACCTGTCCGGAACGATTGAACGTTTCTTGCGGGATGTTGCTGCAGCCTGATGGTCTCTGACCGACGACCGGTATCACTATTCAGAAGATCGCGGCGACATAGTAAGAAATGTCGCCGCGATTTTTTCGTTTACTGCCAACCAGTATAATTGACCAAAATTCAGACTGCCCTAGCCAAATGCTGCGCCATCCTGACGGGTTACCGCGATCACGGCCGAACGAGGGGCTGTATCTCCACCCTCGGGAAAATGACTGTCTCCCTTCTCACCCGGATGCTGAATGCCGACAAACAGGGTTTTCTTGTCACCACTCCAGGTGATGCCGGTCACTTCGGCTTCTTTTGGCCCCACGAGGAAACGGCGGATTTCGCCGGTATCGGTGTCGCCAACAAGCATCTGGTTGTTGCCCATGCCGGCAAAATCCTTTTCGTTGGTATAGTTGCCGTCGGTCTGTATCCACAATCGCCCCTGTGTATCAAAACCGATGCCGTCGGGAGAGTTGAACATATTGCCTGAATTGATGTTGTCGGAACCTTTGCGATCATCTGAGTGAACATCGGGGTTCCCGGCCAGTACGTAAAGATTCCAGTTGAACGCCGAAGCGGTATGGTCACCGTTGTCGGGCATCCATCTGACAATCTGGCCGTACTTATTGGCTTCGCGTGGGTTTGGACCGCCAACCGGGGTCGCATCGCCGCCAGCGTTGGGTTTGATGCCACGGTTCTTGTTGTTGGTCAGGGCGCAATAGACTTCGGCTTTTGTCGGATTGGCTGCCACCCATTCGGGCCTGTCCATTGTCGTTGCGCCAACGGCCGATGCTGCCTGCCTCGTGTGGATAGCGATGTCGGCCTGGCTCGCCATTCCGGTCGTTGCAGGAGACAGCTCAAGCCATTCTCCTGTCTGATCGTCGTGGAATTTGGCGACATAAAGAGTGCCTGCGTCAAGCAAAGCGGAATTGTCGCCTCCTTCTGAATACGTACCCTCGGACACGAACTTGTAGAGGAACTCCCCGCGTTCATCATCGCCCATATACACAACGATTTTTCCATTGTCGGCGACTACAACTTCTGCATTTTCATGCTTGAAACGACCCAGTGCAGACCGTTTTTTCGGTGTCGCGTTCGGGTCCGCGGGATCAATTTCCACGATGTATCCAGCGCGATTAGGCTCATTGGGATGTTTTGAAATGTCAAAGCGTTCGTCAGCCGTCGCCCAGCCATAGCCCCAATCCTCGGTTTTTACACCATAGCGGGAAAGTTCGGCACTTGGCTTCAGATCCGGATTGCTGGAGGAGAAGTAACCATTGAAGTTCTCCTCGCACGCGAGGTAGGTACCCCATGGAGTGCGACCGTTGCCGCAATTGTTCCAGGTCCCAAGTGGCGTTGTGCCATCCGGATCAGCGGCGGTTTTCACAAGATCATGACCGCGGGCTGGGCCCGTCAGCTCCATCGGGGTATCGCCGGTGATCCGTCGGTTAAATTGCGAGTCTGGCACAATCGACCATTTGCCATCTTTCTGGACTACCTCAACGATGGTTACGCCGTGGGCCGCCTTTCCTTTTCTGACATCATCGTCGTTTTCCGGAAGCTTGGTTTTTCGTGCGGCATAGATGATGTCGCGGTTGGTGTATTCGTTGTTGACTGCAAGAATATTCCGTCCATCCACCGAGAACAGCGCCATCCCGTCATTATTGTCGCCGAAGGCTTTTTCCTGGCTCTCACCAGTGCCGCGGGTGGACTGGTCGAAGGGGGGTGCATCAGTCCAAAGCGGATCGCCCCACTTCAGTACAACCTCCCAGTCATAGCCCGCCGGGACGGTGACTGTGTCTTCGGTATTGGCAGGGATCTGTGAAAAGCCAAACTTGTCCGACGCATGTGCGGTCGATGAGAGAAGACCATTTGTGCTGACAAGAAACGCCCCTGTACCCATGGCGACCACACTCATAAAGCCGCGGCGCGAAATGGCACTTTCAACAATTTGGTCGAAGTCACTCTCCTCTGGTCGTGTGTTACCTACCTCATCAAAATCGTCGAATGACAGATTATTACTTTCTGAAACGGACATGCTGATCTCTCCACAGCTTTAGATTAAGTGCGCCCTGAAATGCTCTCCACGCTGATAACTCTGTGTGTCATTCGGGGTGTCGCTGCGATAAAAGTCTCAGATGACAATCGAATAAAGGTTCGATGACAATTTGAAATGTTTGGACAAAATGCTTTGAGGGCACGTTAGCCTGGATATCGACCGGGCAAAAGAAAACCGGCGGTTTAACGACCGCCGGTTTTTAATTTGAACAGACCCTGTTGGTCAGGCGCTACGCTGAGCAGCGGCGACGTTTTCGAGGAAGGAATCCACCGTCTGTCGGATCTGCTGGGTTTTCTCCACCGCCTCGTGCGATGCCGTTCCGACCTCTTCGGCTGAGCCACTCGCCTTCGAGAAGGAGCCAGTGACAGTCTCCATATTTGTGGCAACGGACCGTGTGCCCTCTGCCGCCTTCTGAACACTCCGGGTGATTTCGCCGGTTGCCGCACTCTGCTGTTCCACTGCTGCCGCGATCGCCGTAGTAAACTGGTTGATTTCCTCCATTTGTCCGGAAATCAGCCGAATGGCATCAACGGACTCGCCGGTGGCGGACTGGATACCGGCAACTTGCGAGGAAATCTCCTCTGTTGCTTTGGATGTCTGGGTCGCAAGTTCTTTGACTTCCGATGCTACAACCGCAAATCCCTTGCCCATTTCACCGGCACGGGCCGCCTCAATAGTGGCATTCAGCGCCAGAAGGTTGGTCTGCTCGGCGATGTCCTGAATGAGATTTATGACCGCCCCGATGCGTTCTGCCGCCTCGGCAAGACCACCGATCTTGTCATTGGTATCTCTTGCCGCACCTGTTGCTTCATTTGCAACAGTGGAGGCTTGATCAACTTGCCTACCAATCTCTTCTATCGACGTTGCCAGTTGTTCGGCTGCCGCTGCAACGGCCTGGACACTTTCAGACGCAGCTTCTGATGCTTCCGCCGCAACACTTGCCTGGCCGTTGGTATCGTGAGCAATAGCATTCAGCGATTGCGAGGTTTGCTGCAGGGAATCCATATTGTTGGAAACTTCACCAAGCAGGTTCCTGGATGTATCCCGGAAATGGCCAACCAGTTCATCGACCTTTTCCTGCCGGTGTCGGTCATCTTGTACGCGGATTTCGTTGGCTTGTTGAAGTGATTGTCGTTCAATCGCATTCGCGCGGAATACTTCCGCCGCCCGGGCAATATCTCCAATGGCATCCGGACGGTCATTGAGGCTGATCTCTACATCTGTGTTGCCTTCAGCCAACTCTGAAATGAATGATCGGGTTGTTGCCATCATGCCGATTATGGCGCGGATCTGCCAGACAACAACCGCGATTGTAGCCAGAAGGATAAGGGCTGCCAATGCAATGATCAGCGTCATTTCAAAATCAATCTCGGCAAGATCTGCGTCAACCGCCTTCTCAGCCCGGTGGATCATATCAATCGATACTTTATGAATGAGATTGACCCGTTTTGTTGCTGCGTCAAAAAACTCCGAACCGGTAATTCCTTGTGTATCATCGGTGACCGGTAGCATTTCGAGAACGGCCTTGATTTCCTTAAAGCGATCGATTTCCGGCCCTGATACGGTTTTACTGAAATGTTCGATCTGGTCCTTTGTGCCGAGCAATTTGAACTCTTCCAGATAGCCCTCTTCCTTGGCACTTTTCGACAGATACTTGACATATTGCGGGAACGTGAAGCTCCCCGCTGCATGGGCATCGATCATTGATGCCCCCATAGCGCGGGCAACACCGCCTTGCTCATTCGCCTCGGTCAGGGTCAGAAACGCAACAAGCTCCAGCGTTACCGCCTCGGAAGGACTGGCCTCCGTGATACGTCCAGCCAAGTGTATCATATCGTATATGAGGGCACTGTAAGCGGCCACATTCTGCGTAACCGTCATTTTTCCTGCGTCGTTGGCAGAACGAATACCGGTTATTTTCTTCAGATCCTTTTCAATGATCTCGAATTCGCCCATGACCAGTTCGTCGTCAATATGGAAGCCGTCGATCATTTTGAGAAATTTTGCCAGCTCTATGTCGGTCAGGGTGCGCTGTTCTGCAACAACCGTCTGCTTGGTAGGATTAAACTCCGAGCTGATCATTGCGGCCGATTTTCCGCGTTCCTTTTGAAGTTCATGAATCAGGTTAGCGGATTGCTCGGCAATGTAACTCAGTGGTTGAATTATTTCATGGTGATGCCGTTCGACATATTTCTCGTAGATTGAAACGCCGGCCAGTATGATGAGACCTGTGAGTGGCACTAAGGCCAATACAGCTATTTGTGTGCGAAGTGATTTTATCATTGTGCCCTCCAATTACGGAGAGTTTAAATGTAAAATTATTTTCAAATTCATAACAAATGAGAAGGTTGTTAGGAAATATTATGTATACCATTAGTAAATAGATGTATTTATACTTTAGCAATTTGCAAAATTTTAAGATAATTAACCAGTTTTTTCTAAGTAGTTATATTAAATTATGCATACATTATTTTTATACATAAATATATATGTAAAAATTAATTTGCGGCGAAAATATACTGATACGTGAATATACTTATTCGACTGTTTTTGTGAGTTTTTGATGCGTCTTTGTTTGGTCGTTGGGTGTTTACTTTGAGAATGACTGAAAAATATTGAGCCTTTTCTCAAAAAAAAGCGTGCATTCGATTGTGTAAGTTTGGGTGTCATCGGTGGAAATGCTGTTTTTTGTTGTGATTGGTGCGGTAACCGCGTGAAAATCTAGGGCTTCATTTCATTGGAAAGTTGATATTGCTTCGATTCCTTCCCAACGAATAGGCGCTTGGAGTGTTGGTGTGCGAGAGTGTCAAGATGGGGAGTATTGTTCAAACGGGGTGGCACAGTATGCCTTCTGGAGAGGCAAAATGACCGGACGCTTCCCCGATGTAACAAATCTGTCAGATAACGGTAAAAAAGCTGTCACGGCCCAATGATATCAGCGCCTCCAGTCAGTCTGGAGGGGCCCGACCATGCGTACTACCGCGATACATCTCAGCAATGTCTACAAGTCCTTTGTCTCGCACCAGGCAGTCTTGAAAGGGATTGACCTCACAATCGAACCTGGAGAAATGGTCGCGCTGATCGGGGCCTCAGGTTCAGGTAAATCTACTCTTATTCGTTCAGTCAGCAGCCTGGAACTGATTGACAAACACACCGAGGGCCGCATCTCGCTGTTTGACCAACCCGTTCAACTCAATGGTCGGACCACAGCCTATATGCGATCGATGCGCCGCAATGTGGGTGTCATATTCCAGCAATTCAATCTGGTTTCGCGTCTGTCGCTCCTGACCAACGTTCTTGCCGGGCGTTTGGGTCGCATGTCTGGCTGGCGGGGGCTGACCGGGCAATTCAGCACAGAAGATCGGATCAAGGCACTTCAGGCGCTTGAGCGCGTGGGGATGGCTGAATATGCCCATCAGCGCGCATCTACCCTGTCAGGTGGCCAGCAACAACGCGGCGCCATTGCGCGCGCATTGTGCCAGGAAGCCCGGTTGATTCTGGCGGATGAGCCAATTGCATCGCTGGATCCTGCCTCGGCGGAGATCGTGATGACCATGCTGTGCGAAATCAATCAAAAAGACGGAACGACAGTCGTTGTTTCACTTCATCAAATTGACCATGCGTTCAAGCACTTCAAGCGCATTGTCGCGCTCAAAGACGGTGCCGTCATTTACGACGGTCCGGTTGCTCAGATTGGTCAAGACGATCTTGCGGGCCTCTACGGCCTGGAAGAAGGCGCGCTTGCACTTCCAAGCGACAAAAGGGACGGGGGCACCAAGGCACCCGGTCCAAAGGCAATCATCGTCGGCGATCCCGGTCGGTTCGGTGGGGCGTTGGTTGCAAATGGAGCCGCCCCATAGGGCGATTTGAGATCAGGGAAAAACAGATGTTAAAGAAACTGGTAATGACGGCGGCGTTCGCCATAGCGGGACTTGAGGGTGTTCAGGCCGATATGCCTCAGCAGATCAACTTCGGCATTATTTCCACCGAGTCCACCAGCGCATTGCAGGAGTCTTTCAGCCCGTTTCTGAAAGACATGGAATCGGCTCTGGGCGTGCCGGTAAAGCCGTTCTTTGCGTCCGACTATGCGGGCGTCATTGAAGGCATGCGCTTCGGCAAAGTGGATGTTGCCTGGTTCGGCAACAAGTCAGCCATCCAGGCTGTCGATCGGGCAGGGGGCGAAGTGTTTGCCCAGACGATCAAGGAAGACGGTTCCCGCGGCTACTATTCATTACTGATCGCGCACAAGGATGCGCCGGTCAATTCGCTGGAAGATGTTCTGGCCTGCAATCAGACACTGACATTTGGTAATGGCGATCCCAACTCGACGTCCGGGTTTGCCATCCCCGGTTACTATGTGTGGGCACTGAATGACAAAACGCCCGAAGATTGTTTTAAGCGGGTGACGAATTCCAACCACGAAGGCAATGCTCTGGCGGTTGCCAACGGGAAAGTGGATGTCGCCACAAACAATACAGAGTCCATTTACGAGCGACTGGCAAAGAGCAAGCCCGAAGCCGCTGCCAATATAAAGGAAATCTGGCGTTCGCCCCTGATCCCGTCAGACCCGATGGTTTGGCGTGCCAATCTGGACAAAGACGCAAAGGAGAAGCTGCTGTATTTCTTCATCCAGTACGGTCGGTTCGGCGATATGGAAAAAGTGAAGTCCGAACGTGAAATACTTGCAAGCGTTTCCGATGGCTGGGGACCATTCCTTGCCTCGTCAAATGCCCAACTGCTGGATGTGCGCCAGATCGAAGCGTTCAAGGCCAAATTGAAAGCTGAGCGCGCCAAGGATGCTGAAGCGATCAAAGTCGCTGACAAGACATTGGCTGACCTCAAAGAACTGGCCGACATCGTTGGACAAGCCGGCTATTGATCCAGGTTTTTCCGGGAAGGTGGCTTGTCTGCCTTTCCGGATTGCATGATGCCGATCAGGCTATTGATCGGTTTTTTCCACCTTATCCCGCAGGACGCGCGTACCAGGCCTGAAACTGCGCTTTAGGAGAGCTGACGATGAATACGAAGGAGCAGACACTCTCGCCGGTCATTGTTGAGCAGCTGAAACCGCGCTGGCGCCAGACGTTGATCAACATTGCTATTGCCTGCGTGATCGTCTCTATCTTAGCGCTTTCCTACTATCCGGTAGAAGTGAATAACTGGACGTATCTTTTTACCGATGCGGGAAACATGGCGACGTTTATTGCCGACTTCCTTCACCCGGATTTTACGGAGATTGATACATTCGTTCTGAAAATGATCGAAACGATACAGATTGCCTTCTGGGGAACTTTTCTGTCCATTCTCTTTGGCTTTCCTTTGGCGCTTCTGGCGTCGAGCAACATAGCACCTTTCTGGATTGTCCAGCCTGTCCGGCGCCTGATGGACGCCGCGCGGGCAATCAACGAACTGGTTTTCGCCATCTTGTTTGTCGCTGCGGTCGGGCTGGGTCCGTTTGCCGGTGTCATGGCTCTGTTTATTCACAATCTGGGCATCATTTCCAAGCTGTTTTCCGAAGCTGTCGAAGCCATCGATCCCAGGCCGGTCGAAGGTCTTCGCTCCACCGGAGCCTCCCGATTGCAGGAAATCATTTACGGTGTGATCCCACAGGTCATGCCTCTATGGTCCAGCTTTGCACTTTATCGGTTTGAAACCAATGTTCGTTCGGCGACGGTGCTTGGCATCGTTGGGGCAGGGGGCATCGGGTTCACTTTTTATGAGAGCTTTCGTTCGTTTCAGTATGACCGGGCTGCGGCGATTATCGTCGTGGTAGTTGTTGCTGTCAGTTTGATCGATATTCTGTCCTCACAGGTGCGCAAGCGCCTGGTTTGAGCCGCACCTGTATTATTTTCGATTGTGATCGTATCAATCCGTTGATCATTGGCAAATCGGTCTTGCTGAATGTCTGTTGCGGTGCAAAAGTGCTGGTTGTTCCAAGTTTCGTTCGAATTGGCGGATTTGATCAGGAACCACGCCATAAGAACACTGAAAGTGTGTTTGTCATCAGGTGACATTTGGGTGGTGCGAACTAAAAACGTCCGCCCCCGGATTCAACACGGATCATTCAGGGGAACTCATCTGAATGAATGCGCTCGGACTGGTTAGCGCGAAAATTACCTGGCGAGCACCTGAGGAAGACAAATATGGTTGGCCGGATAATAACAATTGCTCAGCAAAAAGGCGGTTCGGGAAAAACGACACTGGCGGCCCATCTGGCCGTTGCCTGGGCCATAGGCCAAGACCAGGAAGTGGCTGTTCTTGACGTGGATCCTCAAGGCAGTCTCGGCGAATGGTTCGAGATGCGCGAAGATGTGTTGGGCGAAACGGAAACCGGGCTGGTATTTCGAACCGCGAGCGGCTGGGGTGCCCGGCGCGAAGCCCGGTCAATGGCGCGAGATTTTCCGGTTGTGATTGTCGATACGCCCCCCAAATCGGATACTGAAGCCAAACCAGCCATCGACGCAGCCGATCTTGTTTTGATTCCTGTGCAGCCAACACCGATAGATTATTGGGCAACCAAAAGTACCGTCACAATGGCGACGAATGAGCGAACGGAAGCATTGCTGATTCTCAATCGTGTGCTGTCCAGGGCATCACTGACAGAAGAAATGAAAAACGCGATCAGTGAATCCGGATATCCGCTGGCTGATGCGTCTTTGGGCAACAGAACGGGTTTTGCGGCATCAATGGGCAAAGGACGTTCTGTGCAGGAAACCATGCCCTCGAGCAAGGCTGCCGATGAAATTGCGGCCCTCTATCGTGAACTCAAGAACCACCTTGAATAGAGCGATCCGGGCGCAGGGAAGCGCAGATCAGCCCCTCTTTTCGTGAATGCTGACTTTAAATGAACAGGTCCCGAAATGAACAAACAATCCGGGACCAAGTTTAGACGTCTACGGTCTTGTATTCTTGCCGTAGTTTAATTCTGTCGCCCCGTGTCGGAAGAGACGGACGACTTGGACCACATGCACTAAGTCGCTTCGATGTAACGGTCGACCTTTTGGTTCTTATGGCCGTCACGTCAGACTTCATATGATTGCTTTACTTATTCAATTAGCGTGCCAGTTGTAAAATTTAGCCGAAAATTTTGAAAATGGCTGAATTCAGGGCATTTGAAATGATCGCATTCCGACTTTGGCACAATCAGACTTTGCATTTTAGAAATATTCTAGAACTGAAATTTGCATTTTGCGAAGATATGTTTGTTGCTATGCTCTCGCTGAAGCCGTTTAGGACCCCATGGTTGGGAAGCGGGCATTAAATCGGAGCGTCGTAATTGCGGGTGGAGAGTTTACTCAGTGTAGCGCATGTGCAGCTGTGCACGACACTCCGCTGATGCGTGCTTCGGATTTGAGGAAGGCGTCGGTTCGAGTTGATTCGGGTGTTGGCGTACCGCAAGGAGGGTTGGTCTTGCCGATGGGTCGCGTTCTTGCATCGCAAATGCCGATCGCTCTGGTATGGACATTCGGATTGCCTTCCGGTGCTTATGCGCAAAGTACTGTGCCGCTGACCGCACAGCCTGGATTTTTATCGACAGCTGTATTTCTTGTTCTGTGCCTTATTGCGGTGGTGAGTGGGTTGTTTCTGCTGCACCATCGTCGTGTCATCGCCGAATTGCGACGGGAAGCAAAAGACGAGACAGCCAGATTTCGCAAACAATATGCAGCGCTCAAGGCGGTTGAACTTGGTGAAACGCGGCTGAAGGCGATTTTGGACAGTATTGCCGACGGTCTGGTGACCTTTGATCACCAGGGAAAAATTCTGTCTGTAAACTGTGCGACGCGCGAGATGTTCGGATATAGATCAGAAGAAATTCTCGGCGAAGATCTTGCGATATTCAAATTCGATATAGCGCCGGGCGAGCTCATTGCGCGCATTTCGCAGCTGACCAGTGAGTTATCGATAAAGCAGAATCTGAAAGCGTGGCGGGCAAATGGTGAACAATTCGATGTGGATGCCACGCTGTCGAAAATCACACAGGCAAACACCAGCTTCTTCATTGCAGCCTTGAAAGATCTGTCGGCTGAAAAAGCCGTACAAGAACAGTTCAAAGAATTCGAGACGCGGTTGCTGGATGCCATTGACGCTCTGCCGGATGGGTTTGCTCTTTATTCGCCCGATGACCGATTGGAAATATGCAATCAGCGCTATCGCGATTTTTATGCCACCAGCGCTGATTTGCTGGTCCCGGGTAATTCGTTTGAATACATAATCCGGGAAGGGGCACGGCGCGGACAATATGTTGTTCCCGATGATGACATCGACGCCTGGGTTGAAGATCGGTTGGAGCTCCACCGCAATCCAAAAGACCCGATGGAGCAGCATCTGGATGACGGTCGGTGGCTGAGAGCATTCGAGCACCGGACTGCTGATGGCAGAACCGTCGGCTTTCGGATCGACATTACGGAGCTGAAAGTGCGGGAGGCTGCACTCCGGGACAGCGAAAGCCAGTTGCGGGCAACGATCAGCGCTGCGCTCGATGGCATTGTAATCATGGATGCCCAGGGTGCGGTGGTGGAGTTTAACCCAGCCGCAGAGGCTATTTTCGGATATCAGCGAAGGGCCATGGTTGGGCAAAACATGGCCAAGCTTATCATACCGGAGCGGCACCGTGAGGCTCATGCAAACGGGCTTGATACCTTTACTCAAACCGGACTGGGGCCGGTCCTGGGGCAGCGCATCGAAATTGAGGGTTTGAAGAAGGATGGATCGGAAGTTCTGCTGGAACTTGCGATCAACGTTTCCAAAGGCGGAGAGGATCCGATCTTCATCGGTTATATGCGCGACATAACCGATGAAAAGGCCCGCGAAGCTGCACTGGAGACAGCGCTGGAGAAGGCCAGGGTGGCGGGGCAGGCCAAAGCCAGCTTCCTGGCGATGATGAGCCATGAAATTCGTACGCCGCTGAATGCAGTGCTGGGCATTCTCAATCTGCTGCGCGAAACCCAGCTGGATTCAGGCCAGAGCCGTTACATTTCCACGGCGCGTGACTCAGCAGAAGCATTGCTGCAGATCATCAATGACATCCTGGATTTCTCAAAATTGGAGGCCGGAAAGCTCGGGTTGGAAGACGGTGCTTTTGAACTCCGTCCCGCCGTCAACAGCGTTTGGGATCTGATGGCACCCCATGCCAAGGAAAAAGGACTGGAGTTGCGGGTGCGCATCGCAGCCGAAACCCCTCAGGTTTTACGCTCTGATGCAGGGCGCATTCGACAGGTGCTGCTGAATTTGGTCGGTAATGCCGTCAAATTTACGGAGCAGGGCTCCGTTTCGATAGATGTGGCGCCTCTGGAGGTGACGGATGAAAAAGCGCTCGTCCGTTTTTCTGTTCAGGATACGGGTATAGGCATTCCCAAAGACAAGCTCTCACTGTTGTTCTCCGAATTTACAACACTGGATTCTTCCTATTCGCGCCGTCATGAGGGCAGCGGACTGGGACTGGCAATCTCCCGGGAAATCGTGGAACTGATGGGCGGGAAAATCGAGGTCAGCAGCATACAGGGAGAGGGCACGACATTCTGGTTCGATTTGTCACTGGCTCGCGCCGACAGCACGCAATTGGCACCGTTGACGCATGAGCTGTCATCAGTCGATTTGGAGCGGCTCAGCGGTGCCAGGATTCTGATCGCTGAGGATAACATGACCAATCAGATGGTGATTGCCGACACTGTTCAGAGACTGGGGTGTCAGGTGGATTGTGTCGGGACGGGACGGGAAGCGATCAATCGACTTGGGGTTTCCCGGTATGATGCCATCTTGATGGACATTTCCATGCCGGAAATGGACGGCGTCGAGGCGACCCGGTTGATCCGGAAATCCAGTTACCCCTATTCCGACATACCAATCATTGCACTTACCGCGCATGTGTCGCTTGAAGATCAGAAACATGTTCGAAAGGCCGGCATGAATGCATTTCTCTCCAAGCCCGTTGTTCGGAACCAGTTGATAGCGACACTTGCCTCGATTTTGCCCGATGCCTCATACGAGAGGAAACGATCAGAACCATATCAATCGGCTATCCTGGACGAGGTCGTTCTCAACAAATTACTTTCTGGTCTTTCACTGCCGGTCAGGGACGCCGTGGTTGACCAGTTCGCCAAGGATATTCAGGTGACAACCAGAAACCTGATATCGGGTTTCAATGCGCGCGATTATGCCGAAGTTCAAAGAGCCTGCCATATTCTGAAAAGCGTCTCGGCGACATTTGGCGCTCGGGAACTTGGCCGAATAACAGACGTCATCAGCCAGATCGATGCGGATCCCGATTATAAGGCTCTTCAAACCGATATTGACGATCTACGACAAATTGCTGCAACAACGCTCGATGCAGTGCGCCAATTTTTCGATAAGACAGCACAGGCCTGTCCGGAAATTGAAGCTGGGTGAGTATGGATAAAATGAATAGCAAGCGATTTCTGCTGGTGGAAGATACCGTTTCAATTGCCGTGCTTTATTGCGCGCAACTACGCGCTGCGGGATTGAATGTTGACCATCTTGAAACCGGTGGGCAGGCGCTCGAAGCGCTGGAAACCGGTCGTTACGATGTCTTGCTGCTGGATCTGCAATTGCCGGATATGAGTGGGTTTGATGTCATGCGCGAGATCAAGGCCCGGGATATCTCCATTACGACAATTGTTGTAACCGGGCAGGGCTCTGTGACAACGGCAGTCGAGGCGATGCGAGTTGGTGCGTATGACTTTGTGGTTAAGCCGGTTTCACAGGAGCGCTTGATAACAACGGCGCGCAATGCGCTGGAACGTTCGTCGCTGCGTGAGACCGTTCGATCGTTGAACAGCGGTGTTGCCGGCGGGAAATTTGGGTTTGTGGGTCAATCCCTGGCCATGCGGACCGTTTATCGGATGATCGAAAGCGTTGCCAGATCACGGGCGACCGTCTTTATCACCGGCGAAAGCGGTACAGGCAAAGAAGTGTGCGCTGAAGCCGTCCACCGGGTTGGCGCGCGGCGGGACAAGAAATTTATCGCTATAAACTGCGCTGCAATTCCCAAGGATCTCATGGAATCTGAGATATTTGGCCACATTAAGGGTGCGTTCACAGGGGCGATCGGCGACCGTACAGGCGCAGCAATTCAGGCAGACGGCGGAACGCTTTTTCTGGATGAAATCTGTGAAATGGATATTGCGTTGCAATCCAAGCTTCTTCGTTTTCTGCAGACAGGGCGTGTTCAGCGTGTCGGAGACGACAGGCTTGCAGAAGTTGATGTTCGCGTAATCTGTGCGACGAATCGCAACCCTGCCGAGGAAGTGGCACAGGGACGCTTTCGCGAGGATTTATACTATCGCCTGCATGTTCTGCCCCTCCATTTGCCCCCGCTGCGAGATAGGGAAGGGGACGTAATCGAAATTGCGCTTCACCTGCTGCATCGGTACGCAAAGGAAGAAGGCAAGGAATTTGAAACATTCAGCACTGAGGCTCAGGAATTTCTTGTGACCCACCAATGGCCGGGAAACGTTCGGGAACTTCAGAACGCCGTCAGAAATGCCATTGTGTTGAACGAGGGAACTGTCATCGAAAGGCCGATGCTTGCTGGGAACAACGGCAAGACGGCTGGCGCGCACATGGCGTCAACCACCCCGAATATAGCGCCGATAAATGAGAGTTTCGGTGGGTTTGATACACCGGTCAAATCTGCCCGGATCTCGGTGCCGCTGGGGCAATCCCTGGCCGATATCGAAAAGCAGGTTATTGAGGCGACCATTGAGGCCTGTTCCGGCAGTTTGCCCAAGGCTGCAAAGGTTCTCGATGTAAGTCCATCGACGCTCTATAGAAAGCGTGAAGGGTGGAACGGCTAGTCGTGTAGCGATCAACTCGACCGGGAGTGCTCCGGTGGGAGATACCCCCTGTCCGCGTGGGCCAGAGGGTTGTCGTCCCTTCAGGTAAAGGGATGCAAGTGACCGATTGAGGCGCCACGATGCCGCTCCGTAACGAATTGGCGAACGGCCTCGTAAGGCTCCGAGTGTGGGAAGATGTCGAGACTGACTTCGCCCGCTATCCGAATTTTATATTGTGGAAGTTGTTCGCTCAGAAGATCTGCGATGCGCTTGCGCACATCATGTTCTTCGTCATAGAGGCCAAACGACTGCCTGTCCTTGAGCGAGGCATGACGTGCGATTAACGAGGCGTTTATCAGCCCCGGGCGGTTTGTCAGTTCAAGGCTGTTGGAATATTCCGGAAAATGGTCGTCTATAATGATTTGAATTGCTTCCAACGTTTCGGAAGAAAAGGAGTGAGGGTGGACCCATACACGTTCGCCATGCATCCAGAATTCGGTTCCGCCACATGTGAACGCACCGGCCGTTCTTCGCATGAGGTGCCCCGGGACGCGATTGACCAGCCGTTCAATGGTGTCATCGCTCGTCAGGTAAACGACTTTTCGATTTACCCACTCAAGAATATGGTCACTCATTGCCCGCGTGTTGAGAAGTGTTTCGCCACTGGCCGGTGTTTCGTCAACGTTCATTAGGTAAACAATATCAGACATAAATCCCACCTGGTAAAAATACTTTGATCCAGACAAAGCAAAGTGGGTGCCATTAGTACCGATAACAAGCGTTTTACTAAAATTAATGCGTAATTATAGTTAAATTCTCCTCTTGAATATGCGTAATCGATTTATATGAGTGTCGGATTGACTATATTTTAGGTCCAAAGTGACGTTGAGGAAAATTTCTGTCCTGAAATGAGATTTTTTTTTCGGGCTGTTCCCGATTTGAAACCCTGTTATTGCTTTTACGATTGCAGATTCCGTTTTGACTGCCATGTCCAAGGGACAGTTGTTTCAAATCAGATTTGGTAGCGGCGGCAAGAAAGGACACCCATGCGCATCCTTCCCGTAATTGTGGCCTGTGCGGTGTTGGCTGGTGGAACAGTCGGCTATTTTTACTGGCAAAAAGTAACTGCTGAGGCGACGCCGACGGGGTTTTACCGGGTCAATGGCAGAATGGAAGTCCAGAAAGTTGATATCTCAACGAAATACGCTGGCAGGGTGAACGAAATAAACGTGGATGAGGGGGACACCGTCAAGCTCGGTGAAGTTCTGGTTCAAATGGATGTCAACGAGTTGGAAGCGCAGTTGGCAGCTGGGCAGGCGGGTGTCGAACAGGCATCGGGAAACATCACCAAGTCCGAAGCGCAGGTTGAGATCGAGAAGGCCAATTTAACATTGGCGCAGGTGCAACTGGACCGGTCCAAGGAATTGCTCAAGAACGATAACACACCGCAATCGACGGTGGATCAGCGTGAAGCGCAACGGGATGTCTATGCCGCTTCGGTAAAATCGGCTGAAGCGCAGGTCGGTTTGTCAAAGGCGTCCAAATTGCAGGCGGAAGCGGACACCAGGCAGGTTCAGGTGCAGATCGATGAGATGACACTGGACTCGCCGATCAACGGACGGGTTGAATATCGGCTTGTTCAACCGGGAGAAGTGTTGAGTGCTGGTGGCCGTATTCTGACGGTGCTGGATCTTTCCAACACCTATATGACACTTTTTCTGCCCACCGATTATGTCGGCCGGGTCGCTTTTGGTGATGAAGCACGCATCGTGCTGGACGCCGCCCAGGGATACGTCATTCCTGCAACGATCTCTTTTGTATCCGGTGATGCCCAGTTCACACCCAAATATGTGGAGACGACGTCGGAGCGGCAGACTTTAATGTTTCGGCTCAAGCTGCAAGTGCCCAAAGACCTTCTTCAAAAATATGCGAATTTTGTGAAACCCGGGATGACCGGCGATGGATACGTGCGGATTGATCCCGACGCCAAATGGCCGGAATCGCTGAAAGTGAAATTGCCGGATGTCAATTGAGGCAGAAGATCGCCGGAAAAAATCACATGTCACTGTCGCTTTGACAGTCACGGATATTGCTCATCAATATGGCCAATCCCCAGCCCTTCGGGGTATTTCCTTCCAGGTAAAGGAGGGAGAGACGCTCGCCTTTGTCGGTCCCGATGGTGTGGGAAAGTCCACGCTTCTTTCTCTCATCGCCGGTGTAAAGAAAATTCAGGCGGGCACCATCGATATTTTCGGGGGGTCGTTGGCCAAATCAGATCACCGATCCGCGATTGCTCCTCGTATTGCCTACATGCCCCAGGGATTGGGTAAAAACCTCTATCCCAGTCTGTCGGTCTTTGAAAATGTAGACTTTTTTGGTCGTCTGTTCGGACTGGATGCCCGTGCGCGCAAACAGCGTATCGAGCGGCTTTTGATCGCAACGGGTCTGGCACCGTTTCCCGACCGTCCAGCCGGGAAACTGTCGGGCGGGATGAAGCAGAAGCTGGGGCTTTGCTGCTCGCTGGTTCATGACCCGGATATTCTGATCCTGGACGAACCGACGACGGGTGTGGATCCGCTGTCACGCCGCCAGTTTTGGGAATTGGTCGACCAGATTCGGGCAGACCGTCCGCGAATGAGTGTGCTGGTTGCAACCGCTTACATGAATGAAGCTGAGCGGTTTGACCGTCTGATTGCCATGGATGATGGGCGAGTTTTGGCGGATGGTGCGACCGGCGACATTCTTGAGCAGACCGGCGGTGCGTCGTTGGAAGAAGCGTATGTCAGTTTGTTGCCGGAGGAGAAACGCGGAGACTCGGGACCACTTGTCATTCCCCCAAAACCTGATCTTGATGGTCCTCCCGCCATCACAGCGTCGGGGCTGACACGACGTTTCGGGTCCTTTGTTGCTGTTGATCACGTCAGTTTTGAAATTGAGCGGGGCGAAATATTCGGATTTTTGGGCTCCAACGGCTGCGGTAAGACCACAACGATGAAGATGCTCACCGGCCTGTTGGAAGCCAGTGAGGGCTCTGCCAATCTGCTGGGAAAACCAATTGATGCCGGGGATCTTTCAGTCCGCAAGCGGGTTGGCTACGTATCACAGGCCTTTTCGCTTTATGAAGAGTTGTCGGTGATTGCCAATCTGCGGCTTCATGCCCAGCTTTATCAGCTCGATGACAAACTGGCAGCACAGCGTATAGAGGACGCGCTGAATAATTTCGGATTGAAGGACGTTGCAAAGCTGTCGCCCACCGATTTGCCGCTGGGCATTCGCCAACGGCTACAGCTCGCAGCCGCCATTTTACATGAACCGGAAGTTCTTATTCTTGATGAGCCGACTTCTGGCGTAGACCCTGCCGCCCGGGATCTTTTCTGGCGTTATCTGATCGACCTGTCCCGCAACAAGGGAGTGACGATTTTCGTCTCAACCCACTTCATGAATGAGGCAGAGAGATGTGACCGCATCTCTCTGATGCATGCAGGACGCGTTCTTGCTGTGGGGCAGCCGAAGGCCCTGACGCAACAGCGCGGTGTGCCCACGCTTGAAGAGACCTTTATCGGTTACCTGGAAGATGATCAGAAAGAACATGAGCCCCAGGACATGCATGATGGGGTCAATGTAACGGCACAATTGGTCCCGACTTCGGCAGATGTCAGAGAGCCTGCTCATTCCGCGACCAGCGGGCATACTGCTTCTCTCTCCAGAGTATGGGCATTCACCCGACGTGAGAGTGTCGAGATCATTCGGGATCCGATCCGTATGGCCTTTGCTGTATTCGGACCGATGATTCTGATGATCACTTTCTCACTTGGCATCTCGTTTGACGTCAAGGATCTCAGTTTTTCCGTGCTGGATCGAGATCAAAGCTATTACAGCCGTCAGTTTATCGATGCGTTTGGCGGCAGCGAATATTTCGTGCAGGAAGCGCCTGTCAGCTCTCTGGTGATGGCTCAGCGGCGCTTGAAGCAGGGTACTGTGCATCTGGTGATCGACATTCCGCCCCGATATGGCATCGATCTGATGAACAACCGGCAGCCGGAAGTGAATTTCATGATTGACGGCAGTGTGCCGTTTCGGGGTGAAACCATCAGCGGTTATATCGGCGGGATCGTCCAGGATTATGCGCAAACCTTGAGTGAGCAGACAACCGGTTCACCGCAAGCGGGTGGGCCGATTAACCCGATACCGCGTTTTCGATATAATCAATCGTTTGAATCTGTTTTTGCGATAACACCGGGCGTCATTATGCTTCTTCTGATGATGATCCCGGCAATGCTGACGGCGGTCGGCGTGGTGCGCGAAAAGGAAATGGGGTCGATTCTGAACCTTTATGCATCGCCAGCGACGGTCGGCGAATTTCTGATTGGCAAACAACTGCCGTATATCGTCGTTGGGATGGTGAGTTTCCTGACTCTGGTGCTCATGGCTGTGTTCCTGTTCGGGGTGGCGGTTAAAGGAAGTTTCGTTGCATTGACACTTGGGGCACTGCTTTATGTCTTTTGCTCAACCGGATTCGGACTTCTTCTTTCCTCGATCGTCAGTTCCCAGGTGGCGGCTATATTTGCTGCTGCCATTTTGACGGTTATCCCTTCGATAAATTTCTCGGGATTTTTATACCCCGCATCGACAATGGTCGGCGCTGCGAAGGTCGCTGGTTATGGATTTCCGTCGAGCTGGTTCCAGACAATCAGTATCGGGGTATTCGCAAAAGATATGGGTGTAGAAGCTTTCCCTGCGCAATATGCCGTTCTGGCACTGTTTGCGATTCTGTTTCTGCTTGCCGCCCGTCTGCTTCTGGCCGGACAGGAGAAATGAGCATGGAACAGTGGTTCAAAAATGTATTTCGGCTGGGACTGAAGGAGTTCACAAGCCTTTCCCGCGACCGTGTCATGGTCGTCCTGATTATCTACTCGTTTTCAATTGCAATCGTTGCTGTCGCCAACGGTGTGCAGACGGATGTCAAGAACGCTACGATCGCCTTTGTCGATAATGACAGGTCGGTTCTATCAGCGCGCCTGCGGGATGCGTTTCTCGAGCCGATCTTCAAGCCGGTGGTGGTTGTTGATGCCGCTGATGTCGGCAGGCTGATGGACGCGGGCGAGTACACATTCGTTGTCAATATCCCGCCCCGGTTTGAGGCAGACGTTCTGAACAACCGCAATCCGGGCGTCCTGATCAATACTGATGCAACGGCCATGACGCAGGCAGGCGTGGGCAGCGGCTATATTCAGACCATTCTTATGGACGAAGTGAATCTGTTTTTGGATGAAAGCGGAAAAAGCGCGCCAAAGCCGCCGATCAACGCGGTTATCCGAGCATTCTTCAACCCGAACATGGATGCGGTCTGGTTCACTTCGGTCATGCAAATTATCAACAACCTGACAATCCTGACGATAATTCTGGTCGGAGCGGCAGTGATCCGCGAGCGTGAGCACGGAACGATTGAACATCTTCTGGTGATGCCCGTGCGGGCCAGCGAGATAGCGTTTGCAAAAATATGGGCCAATAGCGTTGTTGTCCTGGCGGCAGCCATTGCAGCATTGTTTTTTGTGGTCGAGATATTCATGAATGTGCCGGTCGCAGGCTCCAAAGTGCTGTTCATGTTTGGGGCCGGCATTTACATGTTCGCGGTGACATCGCTCGGGGTCCTGCTGGCAACAGTTGCGCGATCGATGCCTCAATTCGGTCTGTTGTCGATACCGGTATTTGTCACCATGATCATGCTGTCGGGAACCATGACGCCGATGGAGAGCATGCCTGTCTGGTTGCAGACGGTCATGCAGGCCGTGCCTTCCACTCACTTCGTCGCATTCGCACAGGCTGTGCTTTATCGTGGGGCAGATCTGTTTATTGTATGGCCACGCATTCTCATCATGGCCGGCATCGGAATAGCGATCTTGTTCATAGCGCTGTCGCGCTTTAAGGCCATGTTGGCAAGCCAGGCTTGATAGGTCAGAATTTTTTGGCGTGATTGATCGCCATTTGGTTTATTGTTGCGGAGGTCGGTATCGATCCTCCGGGAGGCATTTGATGAATACGCGCAGTCTGTTCCATTTCCTATTTACGGGATTGTTTTTATTGGTCGTCGGGAGTGTCGTGCAGGCACAAACAGTTGAACGGCGCATCGTTACCGTTCCTGATGCCGATTATTTCGGTTCCGATTACAAGACCGTGAAAGATGTGGACCTGGAGGCCTGCAAAACGGCCTGCCTTGACGACAATATCTGTCAGGCGTTCACATATAATACCAGCGCAAACTGGTGCTTCATGAAGAGTGACTTCGGCGATCTTCAGACGTTTCCAGGGGCTGTTGCCGGGCGTGTGGTTGATGTGCACAACCGTGCTGAGGTCGTTACTGCTGACCGCGAAGCGGAACTGGCCTTCCTGCCACAGGGAATACGCGATGATGCACAGCGGTTCGGATTGGCCCTCTCACGGAAGTTTCCAGGCACCGGCAGTCATCAACAATTGGTAGATCAGGCATTTCAAGCCCGCCAGCAGGGAAGAAATGCTGACTCGGCGAAGTTCTATGGCCAGGCTCTCGCCCTGACACCCGAAGCCTTTGGCTTGTGGATCAATTTCTCTTCTGCAGCCCTCGCGGCCGAGCCGGACGATTGGCGACAGCGCCAGCAAATGGAACAGGATGCGGTATCCGGAGCGATCAATGCCTATCTGCGATCTGCAACGAAATCCGAACAGTTGACCGCTCTGGGCCTGCTTGGACAGGGGCTGGCCAAGCGACAAATCTGGAAACCGGCAATAAAGACCTATCGCGCTGCACTGGCGGTCGAAGACGATCCGAATTTGCGGGCACGCTATGACCAGCTGATCGCCGAACATGGTTTCCGGATACTGTCCCATCAAGTGGATTCAAATGCCGTGTCTCCACGAATCTGTCTTTTGTTCTCTGAAAAACTACAAAAATCAGACGCGACGCTTGCTGACTTTATAAAGGTGGCGGGTGAAGGAGTGACCACCGTTGATGTTGACGACACCCAAATCTGTGTTGATGGTGTTGCCCATGGCCAACGGTATATTATCAAGGTCCGTGCCGGTCTCCCTTCCCTAGAAGGTGAGCGCATTGAGAAATCCAGCGATCTAAGTATTTACGTTCGTGACCGTCAGCCGTCGGCCCGGTTCGCCGGGCAAGCCTATGTTCTTCCAGCGGGGAAAGATGCGAGCATTCCCGTGGTCACCGTCAATACGGCCAGAGTCGAGGCGCGTATATTCCGGATTGGCGACAGGGGAATTGCACCGTTTCTGCAAGACGATACTTTCCTAAAACAACTTGGCAGCTATCAGATTGATCAGATCGAGAACAGATTTGGGTCGGCTGTGTGGAAGGGAGAGGTCGATGTTCGCCGAGATCTCAATCAGGACGTAACGACCGCAATTCCGCTTGCGGAAATTGGACTTGCAACGGCCCCGGGGGCCTATGTGCTGACCGTGCGGCCCCGAAACGAAAGTCCACAGGAGCAATGGGGACAAGTTGCCACGCAGTGGTTCATCGTTTCGGACCTGGGACTTACGGCATTTACCGGACAGGATGGCGTCCATGTCTTTGTCCGTTCTTTAGGAAGCGCCGCACCTGTTAAAGATGTCGATCTACGCCTGGTCGCGGTGAACAATGAAATATTAGGTAGCGGAAGCACGGATGAAAAAGGTTATTTACGCTTTGATCCGGGCTTGGCGCGGGGCAAGGGAGGCTTGGCACCAGCTGTCCTGGTTTCCGAAACGGCGGATGGAGATTACGCATTTCTCGATCTTGATCGTCCACCCTTCGATTTAAGTGATCGTGGTGTTGAAGGTCGGGAAGCACCGGGACCGCAGGATGTCTTCCTTTATACCGAACGCGGCGTTTACCGACCGGGTGCAGACATTTATGCAAGTGCGTTGATCCGAGACGATCAGGCCCAGGCGCGTGTGGGTGTTCCGCTGACACTGCTGCTTAAACGGCCGGACGGCGTCGAATTTGCGCGCCAAACCCTGCAGGATGCCGGCGCCGGAGGATACAGCACCGCATTTTCCTTGCCCGCAGGGGCTATGCAAGGACCGTGGACGATTGAGGCCAAGCTCGACGCAAAAGGCGATGCGTTGGCGGAGCAAACCATCCTTGTTGAAGATTTTGAGCCCGAGCGCGTTGATTACGAGCTGGTGGCTGACAACAAAACACTGTCATCCGCAGAGCCGGTTACCATTTCCATCGACGCGCAATATCTTTACGGCTCACCCGCTTCGGACCAGACACTCGCAGGCGAATTGCGACTGAAACCGACCAGGGCATGGCCTGATGCACATAAAGGGTATTTTTTCGGGTTGGCCGACGAGCAGATAATACCTGTGTCGACATCCATTCCACCAGACTTGAAAACAGATGCTGAAGGAAAGCTCTCTTTCGAGCTGGCATCGCCGGATTTGCCTTCGACTACACAGCTCTGGCGTGCCGATCTGGTAACCCGTTTAACGGATGCAGGGGGCCGCAGTGTCGAGAGAACTCTGGATCTTGGCGTAAAACCGGCACGGGCGCGTCTTGGCATCAAACCGCTGTTTGACCCCGCTGCACTTGGTGAGGGAAGTGAAGCAACTTTTGACGTCGTTCTGGTTTCGGCCGAAGGACAACCAATCGCCACCAAGCAGGCTGCATGGACGCTGTCCAAAATCGAAACCTCTTATCAGTGGTATCGGCAGGATGGGCGATACTCTTATGAGTCTGTGTCGCGTAAAAAGAGAGTGGCAAACGGAACGATAGATGTGGCCCCCCTCCAGCCAGCCCGGATCAGTCGACCGGCAGACTGGGGGCGCTATGTGCTTGAGGTAACCGTTCAGGGAGATAACGCGACGGCGGCGAGCGTTGAATTCAATGCCGGCTGGTATACTGCCAGTGCGACAGTGGAAACGCCTGATGTGCTGGAAGTTGCTCTTGATAAAAAATCCTATCGCTCCGGTGACACGGCGCTTCTGAGACTGAAACCGCGTTTTGATGGCGTCGCACTGGTAAATGTTGTGACAGACCGTCTTGTTTATAGCGATGCCGTTGCTGTCAAAGCGGGCGATGCCAGCGTCTCGCTGAAAGTAACCGACGAGTGGGGCGTGGGAGCTTACGTCACTGCGGCACTTTATAGACCCATGGATCTGGAGGCTAAAGTCATGCCCTCAAGATCATTGGGACTGCAATGGCTGGCTGTTGATCCGGGCAAGCGGCATTTGCAGGTCAGCTCGAGAGCGCCGGAAAATATTCTACCACGGCAAACGCTGTCTGTGCCGATTGAGATTGCCGATCTTGTTGAAGGCGAGCAGGCATATGTCACCGTTGCGGCAGTGGATGTAGGTATTCTCAACCTCACCGGGTTTGAAAGTCCGGCACCGGATAAATGGTATTTCGGTCAACGTAAGTTAGGTACCGAAATTCGGGACCTCTACGGTTTGCTAATTGATCGGATGACTGGTTCCCGGGGAAGGGTTCGTTCCGGTGGAGACGGGGGAGGGCTTGGTATCGAAGGTCCGCCGCCCACCGAAAAACCGCTTTCATTGTTCTCGGGAATTGTCTCGATGGATAGCGATGGCAAGGCAACGGTTGATTTCGAAATTCCTGATTTCAATGGCAGCCTGCGATTGATGACTGTCGCCTGGAGCGAAAAAGGAGTTGGTCACGCAGAGCAGGACATCATTGTACGGGATCCTGTTGTGATGACGGCAAGCCTGCCCAAATTCATGGCGCCGGGAGATCGTTCCCGTCTCTTTCTGACCATCGATAATGTAGAGGGGCCAGATGGAAACTATGATTTCCTGGTTGAGAGTACGGATCCCATCGGGCTGTCTACGGGAACTGAGAAGCGCGCGCTTGAACTGAATAAGGGGCAGAAAAGTTCAGTTCTCGTGCCGATTTTGGCTCATCATACCGGTAACGCCGATCTGACCTTGACTTTGACCGGACCTGACAATGCGTCTTACGTCAAAAACTTGACCCTCGGTATTGAAGACCTTCAACCGGAAATAACGCGAAAGAGCACGTTCAGTCTTTCGGCGAATGGAGGGACCGTAACCGTTGGTGGAGACCTTCTGACCGGGCTGAAGAGCGGAAGTGCACGCGTGACACTCTCCTCCAGTGCTGCCGGTGCACTGGATGTTGTGGGTCTGCTGGAGGCGCTTGACCGCTACCCCTATGGATGTACCGAGCAATTGACCAGTCGGGCGCTGCCGCTGCTTTATCTCAATCAGGTTGCCCAGAGCGCCGGAGTTGGTACGGACTCGGTCCTGCGTGAAAGAGTGCAGAAAGCGATCATAGGCGTGCTGGGCAATCAATCATCCAGTGGTGGTTTTGGTCTTTGGAGTTCCTATAGCGAAAGCGACCTGTGGCTTGATTCGTATGTGGCCGATTTCCTGGGCCGCGCAAAGCAGGCCGATTATGCCGTGCCCTCGCTGGCCTTCGAACAAGCGTTGGACAATCTTCAAAACAGACTGGCCTACGCATCAGATTTTTCCGATGGCGGAGAGGGTATTGCCTATGCGCTTTATGTTCTTGCGAAAAACGGCAAGGCTTTGGTCGGAGATCTGCGCTACTACGCCGATACCAAACTGAATGACTTTGCGAGCCCGCTGGCGAAAGCTCAGCTGGGAGCCGGACTTGCTCTTTACGGAGAAAACCAGCGCGCAGATCTGTCTTTCAATGCGGCGTTGAAGGCATTGGGTTCAAGAAGGAGAACCGGGTATGAGGCTGATTACGGGTCATCCTTGCGGGATATGGCCGGGATCGTAACACTGGCCTCGGAAACCAAGCCCGCCGGCATCTCGTTGGCGTCTGTCACCCAAAGACTTGAAAAGACATATGTAGCGACCAACAATCTATCGACACAGGATATGGCCTGGACACTGCTGGCCGCTCATGGACTGATCGAGGCGGGCAGCCAATCCAAACTTTCGGTGAACGGTGTTCCAGCAGCTGGACCGCTTTTTGAGCAGTCTACAGGAGAGGACCTTGGCCAAAAACCTATTGTCGTTTCAAATGAGGGCGCCCGATCGGCGACGCTGAGTGTGACTGTAAGTGGTGTGCCCACCGTGCCGGAACCGGCGGGTGGAAACGGAATGACGGTGACCCGAGCTCTTTATTCTATGGATGGAACGCCACTCGACCTGGCTGCCATCAGGCAGAACGATCGATTTGTTGTTGTCGTCAAAATCACTGCCAATGATCAGGCAGCTGGACGGTTGCTGCTTGTTGATCGCCTGCCAGCGGGCGTTTCTATCGACAATCCACGACTGTTGCAGTCTGGTGATGTTGCTACACTGGGATGGCTACAATCCTCAGGCAGTTCGACCCATACGGAGTTCAGGGAAGATCGGTTTGTGGTTGCGTTTGATCGCCGTTCGGGTGACAGACCGGAGGTGACATACGCCTATATTGCACGAGCTGTGAGCCCAGGTGACTTCATGCATCCTCCGGCAACGGTAGAAGATATGTATCGACCTGAAAAAGCTGCATGGACGGCAACAGGTCGCTTCACCGTACTTGGCCCCGTCCGATAGGTCGGAGCCAATGTGCGTGCGTGGATCAGATATCGACCAGGATTTCCCGATATGAAATCGTCCTGGACTATATATCGGTCAATCTTCGTAGTTGCCGTTGCTGCGGCTGGGGTGCTTGCCGGCGTCCTGGGCCTTTACTTGTGGAGTCCGGATGACAGCGGTGATTCCATCCGGCGAGCTGAAGCGCTGACCGCTTCGCCGATGGTGCTTGATCGCAATGGGCTGCTTTTGCGGGCGTTCACGACCGAAGACGGTCGTTGGCGACTGCCGGTGAAGCTGAAAGATGTCGATCCGAACTACATAAAGATGTTGATTGCTTATGAGGATCGCCGATTTCATGAGCATAAGGGTGTCGATGAGCGTGCGCTGTTGCGTGCCGCCTGGCAGGCATTCGCGTCAGCGAAGATTGTTTCCGGCGGATCGACGCTGACAATGCAAACAGTCAGGCTCATTGAAGAGACAGGTACGCGTTCACTAAAGGGAAAAGCTCAGCAGATTCGTCGGGCCAGAGCCTATGAGGCGCATCTGAGCAAGCAGGAGATACTCGAACTCTATCTCGCCCGGGCGCCGTTTGGCGGTAACATTGAAGGGGTTCGTGCCGCCTCTTTGATATATTTCGGTAAGGAGCCCAAACGGCTCACCCGTGCCGAAGCGGCATTGCTGGTTGCTTTGCCTCAAGCTCCGGAGGCCCGGCGTCCTGACAGATCATCGGAAAAAGCAAGGGTTGCTCGAGACAGAGTACTTGACCGATTATTGTCAGCGGAAATTCTGAGTGCAGAGGAAGTACTTGCTGCGAAAACCGAACCGGTACCGAAACAGCGGCGCGCGATACCGAAACTGGCACCGCATCTTGCTCAGCATGCAGTTTCTGTCAATTCGAATGGCGTCGCGACGAAAGTTGGTCTGACTGTAGAAAGGGATCTGCAGCAGCGGCTGGAGACATTTGCGCGTGAACGGGCCAGACGTCTGGGCAAAAAAGTGTCCATTGCCATACTTGTTGCCGACCATCGCTCTGGGGAAATTCTGGCGTCAGTCGGATCTTCCGACCTGTTCAGCGAATCTCGTTTTGGGCATGTTGACATGACCAGGGCGCGCCGTTCACCGGGATCAACGTTGAAGCCATTTATATACGGATTGGCCTTCGATGAAGGTCTCGCCCACCCCGATAGCCTGATTGCGGACAGGCCAATTTCTTTTGGCGGATACTCCCCAAAAAACTTTGACAAGGAATATATGGGCACGGTGACCATTCGGGAAGCACTCGCACTGTCACTGAACATTCCGGCTATTCAGATGCTCGAGCAGATTGGACCGGCCCGTCTTGTTTCGGCACTGAAACGGGCGGGTGTTCATCCTAAACTACCAAGGAGTAAGGCGCCGGGATTGGCAATTGGACTGGGCGGGCTGGGTGTCAACCTGCGGGATCTGGTCACGGCTTACGCATCGCTGGCGCGCGGGGGATCTCCGTTGATCCTGACAGACCAGACCCGCGCACCAACTGAGAAGTCCGGCAATGCAGAACTGAGCATGGCCTACAGGTCGGAGAACCCGAAACCGGTGATATCCCAGAAGTCTGCTGCTATCTTGACGGAAATGCTTGCTGAAAAAAGGGCCACACCGCGTCACGGCAACATCGCATTTAAGACTGGAACGTCCTACGGTTACAGAGACGCTTGGGTTATTGGGTACGATGGCGCGCACGTTGTCGGCATCTGGGTTGGACGCGCGGACGGCGCTCCTGTACCGGGGCAAACCGGAAATAAGACTGCCGTACCAATTCTCAAAGGTGTTTTTTCCAGAATTGGACCAAATCGGACGCCTATCGACTCAGCTTGGAGGCTTAGTGGCGTTGTTCGAACGAGTGTGCCACAGGGGCTTGCACATGTCGGGCGGACCGATAGGCGCGATCTTTCACAGCGAGACGGTCCAAGCATATCGTTTCCTCTGGAAGGCGCGCAACTTGATACTCCCCATTTGGCAAAGGGGAATTCCCGGTCGGTTGCGGTGAAGTTTCGGTCTGGTGATGCACCGTTCCACATTTTGATCAACGGCAAGCCGATTGGATCGCCGCAATTCAACCGCCAACTGGATGTGCCGATTGATGGCACCGGGTTCTCAACGATCACAGTTCTGGATGCAAAGGGGAGATCGGATAGGGTCTCTTTTAGAATTCAATGAAATCCGTGAGGCATTTTTTCTCAGGTTTCGGAATCAATTTCAGACGCGTTGGAGAATCCAATTTTCACAGAGTACGTCAGGAACCCGATTCCGATGATTCTGAAGAATCGGGTGGTCGAATTCGGCTCGTTTTGACCTTCACATCATCAATAATGACGATTTTTTTAACCACAGGAGCCCCCCCGAACAGCTTCAGCAAGCCCTTGTTCCTTAACGAAACCTTGTCATTCAGGGATATTTCGTGACTTTCACGCAACACCCATTTTCAAAAGGCCCGTATCAGGTGGAGAAACCTGCCTTGGAGGTTGATCGCCGCGCTCAGATCGATAATGGTCATATTGCGAACGGCGGAAACGTCGTATGCCTGTTGTCTCTAACCGGAACACCGAATTCATTCGTAACCAGTTATAGTCAACGGTTTCGCGGGGAAAAATCGAGATCAGATAAATTCGGCGATGCCGAGCCTAAACACTGAACTCAAATTTGGAATTTTTTGGAGGTCAGAGATGACACTGAAGAGCATTCTCCTCGGCACTGCTGCTGGTACGATGGCTATTACTGGCGCTTCTGCTGCCGATCTTCCGGTTGCTCCGGAACCTGTAGACTATGTTCGCGTCTGCGACGTGCATGGCACAGGCTTTTTCTACATTCCTGGAACTGAAACCTGCCTGCAGGTAGGTGGCGACGTTCGTTCACGTTATACATATAACGATGTTAACGCCAATTCACGCGCTGGTAGCCCGAGCGATTGGAGTGCACGTGGCCGTATCTGGTTGGATGCTCGTAACGAAAGCGAATGGGGTTCGATCCGTACCTATATTCGTTACACAGCATCTACTACTGCTAGTGGTGCTGCTGGTGGCGGTGCAGAGCTTGATCGTGCTTTCATCCAGGTTGGTAACTTTGTTACCGGTTACGCATCTTCGTTCATGAACCTGACATATGGTGCGTATGCGATCAATAACGTATACGGAACATTTGACTCGGACGAAACAACTTGGTTGGCCGGTTACACATTTGATCTTGGAAACGGCGCGTACCTTGCTGCTTCAGTCGAAGCGCCTGAGCGCGATGGTATCCTTGATATCGGTGGTGGTGACGGAACGTATGGTGGTACAACATGGCCTGATGCAGGTTTCAATCTTGGTATTGATCAGGGCTGGGGCTCTGCAGGGATCGTAGCTGGTATTCATCAGGTTCGTCCAGCTAGCGCAACAGGTGTTGGACTTGATAGCAATGTTGGTTGGTTTGTCGGTGCCGGTGCAGAATTCAACATTCTTAGCACAACGAAGATAGGTGGTACTGCATTCTACGGCGATGGTATGATGTCTCGCCTTGGTCTTGGTGACAGAGCGGTTGATGCGGTTGTATCCGGTACAAGCGTAGATAATACAACAGCTTGGACTGCTAGTTTGGGTATCACGCATGACTTCAACTCAGAAGTTTCCGTCAGCTTGAACGGTAGTTACTTTGATGTAGATCATGGTTTTGCAGCTCCCGATCCAAGTGGTTGGATGGTTGGTGCCTCTGCTGAGTACACGCCGCTTTCCGGTCTGACGTTTGGTGTTGGTGTTGAATACATCGACATTGAGGATCCGATCCCCGGTGATGAAGAACTTGACGACGGTGCATATGCAATCACGTTGCAGGTTGTACGTTCTTTCTAATCTGACTTAACGGTCAATTAGAGAAAAGCCCGGCGAGAAATCGCCGGGCTTTTTGTTTTTTTGCAATTGAAATTGTATGAGGTGTACGCAAACAGAACTTTTGAAGCTCATTTGAAGCCTTGATCGCTGTCAAGCGCCTTCGCCGTTCGCTAGGAAATTGTCAATTGTG
This sequence comes from Stappiaceae bacterium, assembly GCA_039976075.1. Taxonomy (GTDB): domain Bacteria; phylum Pseudomonadota; class Alphaproteobacteria; order Rhizobiales; family Stappiaceae; genus JBDWFY01. The sequence goes on along the minus strand of JBDWFY010000001.1, from coordinate 1,312,361 downwards.
GCGATGATTTCCTGGTCAAACAAGAGTGGCGCGTGCCCTTGGCTTGCAACTGTGTAAAGCTTCATGTCCGGATGTGCGGCTTTCATCTTTGTGGTGGTTTCAGGTGTCAGGATATCGGATAGCTCCCCACGGATGACAAGAATCTTGTGGGTCTGCAATTTCGAGAATTGCGGCCAGAGATCTACGGATTTTGCTTCATCAGATTGATCCTGGAAGATATCTGCGAGTTTTGGATCATAGTTGAGAACAATTCCCGTGTTGGACTCCTGATAGGTTTGCTTTGCGAACCGGTACCAATCCTCAGCCGACAGATTTGGAAAAGATGCACCTTCGCGAGATTTCAGGTGTTCGGCGGCTTGTTCGAAGTTGCTGAAGCAGATTTTCTTGCCGACATATTGGCTGATCCGGTTTAGTCCTGCGGATGGTATTTCTGGGCCGATGTCATTGAGGATGGCGCGACCAACTCGATCCGGATACAGACTGGCGAGCAACATGATATGAATGCCGCCGCGCGACGTTCCGATGATGTCAACGGTATCCAGCCCGAGTGCATCAAGTCCCTGGATGATATCCATGAGCTCGCGTTCGAAGGAATAGTTACCGCTATCAGGATCATAATCGGACTTTCCACGCCCCCGATAGTCCATCGAGATGACACGCCGTTTTATCGTTGATGTCACTGAAAGAAAGTGCGCCAACTGGTCGAAATCATTGGAATTTCTGGTTAGACCGGCAAGGCAGAGAAGGGGAGGATGTGGGCTGTTTGTATAGGGCCAGTCTTTTGCATAAAGATCAAGGCCGTCGCCGCTCTGCCAAGTGAATTCATTATAATGATGAGCCATTTTTCTCGTTCTCAGCAGTTCATTTTAGGTTTTGTTTTTACTGAACGGACAGTCTGCCATTTTCGGATTCAAGTGTCACGGGACACAACAGAGAGCCCGCTTCTCCTTGCTCAATCGTGAGCAATTTAGAGCGGATAACCAACCGAGAATAATCCGTGGGAAGTAGGGGACAAAAAGGACAATTACCGATTTGCCACGAGGTTGGAGCAGGCGGCCCAAGCGCTGTCTCTGTTTAAAGCATGTGACCAGGGAAACGAAGGACCTGGTTCCGGATACAAGCGCTTGACGTTTTAGGTCAGAAATTTGATTGACCGTTCTGAGGCCGAACGTCGGTATTTTCAAAAGTCACTACTGAGTGGTGGAGCACGTCTTTGATGTGCCACACTTGACTGCCTGTCTCGTTTGGTGCGATCAAGGCAACCCAACAATTCAATTACCACCACCGGAGGCGAGGGGGCTTATCCGCCCCGACGCAGGTCCTTCTCGATATTCAAGCCTTTGCCGTCTAACCGTTCACGATAGACTTGCAGATTTTCGGTAATTTTCTGCACATAGTTCCTGGTTTCAGTGAACGGAATGCGCTCGATCCAGTCGACGGGGTCAACTTTGGGATTCCGGGGATCGCCATAACGTTCCACCCACTGTTTCACCCGGCCCGCACCGGCGTTGTAACCGGCGAAGGTCATGATGTAGGAACCACCGAAGGAATCGACGAGTACGCCAAGATGAGCTGCACCCAGTGTTGCATTATAGGTTGGGTCACTCGTCAGACGTCCCTTGGAGTAGGATGCACCGATGTCTTTTGCGGTTCGTTTGGCTGTTGCGGGCATAAGCTGCAGCAGACCCAAAGCACCTGCGTGGCTTTTGGCGGCCGGGTTGAAGGCGCTTTCCTGACGGGCGATGGCATAGACCATCGGTTTCCCAACGCCTTTACTGATTTTGACTCCCTTGGGAATAGCCGAAATCGGGAATGCGAGCGATGCGGTTTTTGGATTGTTTTTGATCGCGGTTTTTCCGACCATGAGAGCCAGTTGGTGTTGTCCCTGCTTTTCCGCCATCTCAGTCAGCAGCGCGACCTGGCCGGCACTTGGCAGACTGAGGGCCAACTGCCGGTAGAGCTGACCGGTTTTATTTGGGTGCTTGGCTTTCATCAGGCGTTCAATGGCCTGCACACGCTCATCGGCTTTAAATGCTCTCCTGTCTTCTCGTGTGGGCGAAGGATAGCGCGCCAATCCGACAGTGCGTTTGCCCATTCGAGCGCGAGCCAACTGGCCATGATAGGCGGTGCCATGAGCGCCTGCCTTTTCATAGTAATCCGCTGCTTGCCTTTTTCTGCCGCGGGCCTCTTCCGTTCGTCCCAGCCAGTAGTATGCACGTGAAATCGTCGCAGGTAGGGTCGCAACTTTAAGGATATTGCGAAAATGCGGTTCTGCTTTGCGAGGTGCTTTCAGGAATCGCAATGCATACCAGCCGGCATGAAATTCAGCTTCGGCATATTTGGCCGGACTTTCGGCAGCATGATTGGCGGCGATCCGATAGGCTGTTTTGGAGTCGCCGACGTCCAGTATATTTCGCGAAGTCAGACGACGCTCGACCCACCATTCATCTCGGTCAACAAGAACCCTGGGATCCGTAGGTGCAGAAGCCATGAGTTTGGCAGCATCCCGCGGGTTTTTCGTCCGGCGCAGATGCTGTATTTTCGCAAAAATGTAACCAGGATGTTTGCGCATCGAACGAGGAACATCTGCTAGCAGTTTTTTGGCGCTGCTCTTTTTGCGAATGACTGCTGACCGGGCGTTGAAATAGGCTTTCTGGTTTCCGGTCAGTAAAGGAAGTGTCCGTTTTGCGTCGTTTATGCGATCCTCAAAGAGATACATATCAACGCGATGCAGATGATCCGAATTCGTGAGGTAACTGCCATAGTCGCGCCGGATCTGCTTTTCCAATCCAGAAGACATACGTTTCGTTCGATAGATATTTCGGACGAGCGCCTTCGCTTCCTTCGTTCGACCAACAGCTTTCAGCGATTTTGCTTGCAGGAGTTTACCCGTAGTCGTTTGAGGGGGATTCTGCGTAAAAACTCTCAAGACGGTTTGCGGATCAGGACGTGCTCTGGAAAGTGCGGCCTCTGCGCGCGAGCGAACCAGTTCGTCTGTCGGCCAATGAGGTGCATCCTTCGCAAAGTTGGTCACAAAATCATAGGAAACAGCCGTGGGTGCGCTGGTAATAAGCCGCCAGTCCATGATCCGCCGATCAAGGGAGGGGCGCATTGCCTTTCGAATAGCGAATGCGTCGCCAACGCGACCTTTATCCAGAGCATCAAGTCCAGCTTTTAGCTGTTTAACGGACCCCGAACTGCCGGGTGCGGACGTACCGTTTCTTATGACAGGAAGTTTTTTAATCGCCGGTGCCGCTGCAATGGCCAGTTGCGTGTTTGCCAGACGGGAGTTGACCGCAGAGGAGGGAGCAGAGGCAGAAGAATGGTCGCCGGGCAACAAGCTAAGCGGTTGCGTGCTGGCCGCAGTCGCTGTGTTTACTGATCCCGCAGGTTTTCCTCTGGGCACGGGTGTCCCGTACTGCGCATAAACAACGGGAGGGGATGAGGCGACACCCGGTTTGGGTTTAGGTTTATACGCCTGCGCAGCAGGAGACACGGAAACAGTAGCAATTGCGCATGCAATAAGGACTTTGCCTGTACCACTCAGCACCTTGCCTGATTTACTCAATACTCTGAAATACATTATCACAACCCAGTCCGGTAATTGGGTAAAAGCCACACCTTCCTGCGCCGTTCGCGCGGGCGGCATTTCATAAGGCATATATGTGGCCAAATTCTGCAAAGTCACGATAGGTCGTTAAGGTGAAAAAAAGATTTATAGCATTCATGCATTTGGAAACAAATTTCACTCAATGCTTTGCTTGCCGTATGTTCCTTGCCGGACTATTGTCCGCATCGCAATACCGCACCAGTGTCGGTCGGTTTTCTACCAAAGGAATTGACTCATGTTCACAGGATCTTATCCAGCGCTCATCACCCCATTTCGAAACGGGGCTGTTGACGAGAAAGCGTTTCAGGATTTTGTGGAATGGCAGATAAAACAGGGCACCCATGGTCTTGTTCCAGTGGGCACAACCGGTGAATCGCCAACATTGAGCCATGATGAACATCATCGTGTCGTCGAATTGTGCATTGAGGCCGCCGCAGGTCGCGTGCCCGTGATCGCGGGTGCAGGGTCAAACAATACTTCCGAGGCGATCAGTCTGGCACAACATGCGGAAAAGGCGGGTGCGAGCGCCGTGTTGGTTGTGACGCCCTACTATAACAAGCCGAGCCAATCGGGTCTGTTTGCACACTACAAGGCAATCAACGACGCCATAAGCATCCCGATTATCATCTACAACATTCCCGGTCGTTCGATCGTCGATATGACTGTTGAGACGATGGCTGCACTGTTCGATCAATGCGATAACATCAAGGGTGTGAAAGATGCCACGGCTGATCTTCAGCGCACATCCATGCAGCGGCATGTGATGGGTTCGGATTTCTGCCAACTGTCAGGAGAAGATGGAACGGCACTGGGGTTTATGGCGCATGGCGGGCAGGGATGCATCTCTGTGACCGCAAATGTTGCACCAAAATTATGCGCTGAATTTCAGGAAGCGTGTCTGAAAAAAGACTATCAGCTTGCGCTTGAGTATCAGGATCGGTTGATGCCACTTCATCGGGCGATGTTCCTGGAGCCAAGCCCGGGTGGCGCCAAGTATGCGCTCTCTCTGCTTGGCAAGATAGAGAACGAACTACGGTTGCCGATCATGCCGGTATCCGAGCAGGTGCAGTCAGAAGTTCGATCTGCCATGGTTCACGCCGGCTTGATTAATTGAGTTGTATCCCGCTGAACGTTTTCGCTTTGGCAAGGATGCAGAATACGAGAATTGAAGGTGCGTCCTTGACAGGTGAGTTCTGCCAAGGGCGTCCAAATATAAGAGTGTTACCATGGCCCCGAAAAAGGGTGCAGAGCCAGTAAATCGCAAGATCATTGCGGACAATCGCAAGGCGCGATTTAACTTCGAAATTATGGACACCGTCGAGGCGGGTATTGAACTCAAAGGAACTGAGGTCAAATCTCTTCGCATGGGCAAGAGCAATATTGCTGAATCCTATGCCGGAGAAAGCGGCGGGCAATTGTATCTCTTTAACGCCTATATTCCGGAGTATCTGCAGGCTAACCGATTTAACCACGAACCTAGGCGTCCAAGGCGGCTGCTGTTGCATCGGCGGGAAATAGGCAAACTGGCAGGTTCCATCCAAAAAGATGGCATGACGCTGGTTCCTTTGAAACTTTATTTCAATGACAAGGGACGCGCAAAACTTGAGATTGCCATTGCGCGCGGTAAGAAGCTGCACGACAAGCGGCAAACAGAAAAACAGCGTGACTGGAACCGCGAAAAAGCGCGGCTTATGAAGGACTATCGTTAGCAGGCGTATGGGATAGTTTCCCCATACTACATTTTGTTAACCATAAATCGCTTAGGATTGTGCAATAACCAAGGAGTGGTTGTCGTGTATACCAAATCTGCAAATGCCAGCAGGCGCCCGTCGTTTCACGAGGTGAATCAAGCCTGGCAAGCTCAACGTAGCAAATCTCTTCAGAAATCCCGTCAACTCAGCGCCAGCTTTACCAACAGCATTGCTTCGATAAATAGCCAATTCAACCAGCAATCTGCTCAAGTCGGTAATTCGAGTTTCGTCGGCCGATATCTCAACAAACTCATTTAGGCCGGTCCGACGTTTGATGCCGACGGATTTCACGAAAATTCCCAGTCCGTTTACGCACCATCAGGGTTGAATTTGCTTCGAGGTTAGATGCTCGCAACGACCTTGCGGCTAGAACAAAATCTGGTCATTGCGCGCGGCTCAGTGTTCTGGTTTTTCGAGAGCCAGTTCCATTTTATAATCATCCATCACGTATCCACTGCCAATATCCGCCTTTATCTCCCCTGTCTTCACAAACCCGATTTTCTCATAGGCTGCGATGGTCGCGCGGTTTTCCCGATTGACCGTTAGATGAATCAACGAGAGACCAAGCTGCCTACCGACGTCGCAGACATAGTTCATGGCCAGCCTGCCAATTCCTTTGCCTCGCTCAGCAGAGAGTATGTAAAGTTTGCTGAGAAACAACGTCTCCCCCTGAGGTTGCACCCCGATATAGCCGACAGCCTGACCATGATCCGCGATGATGAAATACAAGTAATTCTCATGCCCGATCTGTCTCAGGATGACGTCTTTGGAATGGAATGTGCGAAGCATATAGTCGACCTGTTCTGCGCCGATGATTGGCACATAGTGCTGTGTCCATATTTCTCGACCCAGGCTAACGATGTCATCGATATCTTGCTCTGATGAGGCACTTCTGAACAAAGGCGGCTTATCCCTAAAAAGTGAACTTGTTGGCCAACGGGGTGTTGCGGCTATCAACTTTTCAATTGTCACCGGAAGCATTGAGTTCCTCGACCGGTGCAAAGAATAAACTCTCTCGTTGTTCTTGGCCATTCAGTCTATTGCGTGCTGAGTTCTAAACCCGACTGCCAGGCGGTTCCATATATTGATGGTGCCGATGGCGACTGTGAGTTTGGTGGCCTCTTCTTCGGAAAAATGTACCAGCAGCTCCTGAAAATCCTCATCGGGAGCCCCCGTTTCGCCAATGTTTGTCAGCGATTCTGTCCAGCCCAGAAGCGCTCGCTCTCGGGCGTCGAAAATTGGCGACTCACGCCAGACACAAACCAGTGCGATCCATTGTTCACTCAATCCGTGACTGCGCGCTTCCTTGGTATGCATGTCGACACAATACGCACATCCATTGATCTGAGATGCTCGCAGCTTCAACAGGTGGATATAGCGCGGGTCCAGTCCGGATTTACCGGATACATATTGCTCCAGCTGCAAGACTGCTTGAAAGGCATCGGGCGCTGCATTCATATAATTGAGACGCATTTCCATGGGACTTTCCTTGTTAATCAGCGTTTGATGTGGCGCATGTTCTGCTCGATAAATGCGCAACCTCGGGTGGCAATCGACCCATCATCCTTCGCCTCCACTTGCTTATTGAGCTGTGCGATCGTGACATTTCGCAGCGCATTCCGATATGCGCGTTCAGCATGCAACATGGCCGCGTTGATCTGACAGGGCGTTGTGAATTGTTCAGGTGGAAGCGGGCTGGGCCCGTTCTGCCGAATTTCTTTACAGCGAAATGCTGGTTCCGGTCCTTCGACGGCAAGGACAATATCAAGCAGGGTGATGTCGCCGGTTCGTTTTGCAAGGCGATATCCACCCTGCGGCCCCGGTTCTGTTCGGACAATACCGGTTCTTGATAGAGCCTGAAGATGTTTGAGCAAGTAACTGGTCGAAACACCATGAAACGCGGCCAAAGACGCAGCAGACATAAGGCCGTTTTCCGGAAGTGCGGCAAGCATTGTTACCGAATGGATTGCCTGTTCGATGCCATCGCTGAGTTTCATTGGTTCTCTCTCGATATCGTGGATAAAAAATATCTATGATTATTTAATTGTCAAGATGTGTTGTGAAATTCAGTGCTGTTCACGGTAAATAGATTGCTTTCAGTTCAGAGTCTTACCGGCTCAACGGGAGGTGTAAATGCACACGAAGTAGCGGCGATTCGAGGCTGATCGGTCAGATCTCGAAAACGTGCCGAATTATGAGCAGTATTGACTGCAATTACTGTGTGAAATCAGCCGCATGAAGAACGTCACCATAGTGTTGTGTTGAGGGCGTATCGGTTAAGGACGTTCAATCCTGAAGGGAGACGTCGGTGGCAGGTTCATCGCGCAATGGTACGACTAAAAATCTGCGAGCAGCAGTCCATCGCTCCAAAGCGACTTCCACAGATGGTATCTTGGAACGACTTTTCACGTTCGCTTTCAAAGGACTGGTTTATCCTCAGATTTGGGAAGATCCCGAAATCGACATGCAGGCGCTGGCTCTTGAGCCCGGTGCACGGATGATTGCAATCGCTTCCGGAGGCTGCAATGTGATGTCTTATCTCACGGTGGCACCTGAGAAGATCATTGCCGTTGATCTCAATCGAGCTCATGTCGCGTTGACCCTACTGAAGATTTCCGCCGCTCAGAATCTACCCAGTCATGGCAGCTTCTACAGGTTCTTCGGTGAAGCGGATGAAAAGGCGAATGTTGCTGCCTATCAACGTTTCATCCAGCCGCGTCTAGATGAGACCGCCCGACAATACTGGGAGGGGCGTGACGTGTTTCACCGCCGCCGCATCACGCTGTTTTCCCGAGATCTTTATCGTCACGGTCTGCTTGGCTATTTCATTGGTGCCGGACACTTTGTCGCCAAGCTCTATGGCATCGATCCCAAAAGATTTATGAATGCAGGAAGCCTGGACGAGCAGCGCAGTTTTTTTGATAATGCTCTTGCACCCCTATTCGACAAGCGTCTGGTTCGCTGGGCAACATCCAAAAAGGTCTCGCTTTACGGATTGGGTATTCCGCCAGCTCAATATGAGGCCCTGGCTTCAGCAGGAAACGGCAGCATGGCAGAAGTGTTGAAGCAGCGCCTTGAAAAACTGGCCTGCGACTTTTCACTGAGCGACAATTACTTTGCCTGGCAGGCCTTTGGAAGAAGCTATGCAGGTGCAGAGACGGGCCCATTACCACCTTATCTTAAGAAAGAAAATTTTGAATTGATACGGGATATGGCTGACCGGGTCAGCGTGGTCAACCGCTCGTTCACCGAAGAACTGGAAGAGCAACGTGAAGAAAGTCTCGATGCCTATGTGCTACTTGATGCACAGGATTGGATGACCGATGCGCAGTTGAATGATCTGTGGTCAGGCATTACCCGAACCGCCAAATCGGGCGCACGGGTCATATTCCGGACTGCTGCGGACCCCTCCTTATTGCCTGGCCGGGTTGCTCAGGACATTCTGGATCGATGGTCCTACCGGGAAGGGGAGAGCCTTGCTTTTGGCAAGCAGGACCGGTCTTCTATTTATGGTGGCTTCCACCTTTACACTTTCGATGGTTAGACATCATGGGAAATGCAGAAAGTTCTGACGACGGCACGTTGATGGATCGAATCTATCGTCATCAGCGGCACATTTATGATCTGACCCGCAAGTTCTTTCTGCTCGGGCGAGATCAGTTGATCGATGCGCTGGATGTGCCTGCCGGTGGAGCTGTTCTTGAGATCGGGTGCGGAACAGGACGCAACCTAATTTCAGCCGCGCGCGCCTACCCCGGTGCCCAGTTCCTTGGTGTCGATATTTCTACGTCCATGCTGGAAGTTGCGAATAGAAATATAGAAAAAGCCGGTTTGTCCAATCGTGTTCGAGTGGCAAGAGGGGATGCCGCTCAGTTTGATCCTGAAAGTCTTCTGGGACGGATCGCGTTTGAAAGGGTGTTTTTCTCTTACAGTCTTTCAATGATCCCGTCTTGGCAGGCGGCGATTGAAAATGCCATTCATTGTTTGTCGCCGGAAGGGCGGATGCTCATCGTCGACTTTGGGCAGCAGGAAAGACTGCCGAGACCGTTTCGCAACCTGTTGTTTGCATGGCTGGCGCGGTTTCATGTATCACCGCGCGCTGATATGATCACGGTTCTTTCTACAAAGGGACAGAAGAAAGATTTGATTGTCGAAAAGCGAACACTTTTTGGCGGTTACGCTTGGTTGGCGAGCGCCTACCGGTAGAGCATTCGTATGTGACGCTATCGAACCATCAATTTACGAAACTGGTTTATCGACTGTTCGTCAAAGGGTTCGTTTGCCGAATTTGTTGTTGCGAGGGAAGCCTTGTGGAGGCAGTCGTCCTGCTTGTGCTCGGTCGCCGCGCCATTCCTGTAATTCTTCCAGCGAGCGTGTGTAGCTCCGACCTGATGTATCGAGCCAGGTTAGTCCCACATCTGCGCTGAAAATCGACACGTCGGAGATACCGCCGTCCCGGTACCGCTGCAGGCGTACACCGCGGCCACGGCTCATCTCCGCAATCTGTTCAATCGGGAAGATCAGCAGCTTTCTGTTCAGACCGATGACGGCAACCGTATCACCTTCAGCGGGAACGCAGACGGCCATCTCATGCCCGGCACTGACATTCAGGACCTGTTTGCCTTTGCGGGTGTTGGCCAGAATATCGTTCTCCGGAACAATGAAACCGCGGGCATCGTCAGCAGCAACCAGCAGCTTTCGACCTGGTTTGTGCACGAATACTTCGAGCACGTCCTGATCCTGATCCATGTCCACCATCAAGCGGATCGGCTCGCCATGTCCCCGTCCGCCAGGCAGCCTATCGGCAGTGAGTGTGTAGAAGCGTCCACCGGATCCCGCGACAAGAAGCTTGTCTGTCGTTTCGGCGTGGAACGAGATCTTGAGCGCATCTCCCTGCTTGAAAGCCAAGGTACTCAGGTCCTGGATGTGGCCTTTCATGCCACGAATCCAGCCTTTTTCCGAAACCACGACGGTAATGGGCTCTTTCTCGATCATCGCCTGATTGATCTCTTCAAGATCAATCGTCATCGCTTCACCAAAATCGGTTCGTCTTTTGCCAAGTTCGGTGTTTGGGCCGTAGTGTTTTTTGAGTTCCTTGAGTTCGTCCGAAATATGCTGCCATTGCAGATCATCAGACCCGAGCAAGGCTTCAATTTCTTTCTTCTCGGCCTCCAAACCTTCGTGCTCTGTCCGGATTTCCATTTCCTCAAGCTTGCGTAACGAACGCAGCCGCATGTTCAAGATGGCTTCGGCCTGAACATCCGTGAGAGAAAAGGTCTGGATGAGCTGTTGTTTGGGTTCGTCCTCAAACCGGATGATGCGGATCACTTCATCGAGGTTGAGATAGGCAATCAGATACCCGGCGAGAACTTCAAGTCTGTGCTCTATCTGACCAAGACGATATTCCTTACGACGGACAAGCACTTCGCGCCGATGTTGCAACCATTCCTTTAAGACTTGTTTCAAACCCAGAACGTTGGGAACCTGACCGTTGGACAGCACGTTCATGTTGAGCGAGAAACGCGTTTCAAGATCGGTGAGCTTGAACATCGACTCCATCAGCAGTTTTGGATCGACATTGCGTGACCGCGGTTCGAGCACGATGCGAATGTCTTCTGCAGACTCGTCGCGTATGTCGGCCAACAGCGGCAGTTTTCTTGCCTGAAGTAATTCCGCGACTTTTTCAATCAATCGCGATTTCTGAACCTGATACGGTATCTCGGTAACGACGATGTTCCAGGTGCCCCGAGCGCCGTCTTCCTGTGCCCAGCGGGCGCGATGGCGGAAACCACCCCGACCGGTCCGATAGGATTCAAGGATCGAAGCCTGGCTTTCAACCAGGGTGCCACCGGTTGGAAAATCCGGGCCGCGTACGAAGGTGACGAGTTTTTCCACCGTCGCATCGGGATGCTTGATCAGATGAAGGGATGCGTCGCAGATCTCTGCAACATTGTGAGGCGGAATTGATGTTGCCATGCCCACCGCAATACCGGCGGATCCATTGGCGAGCAGATTGGGAAAACCGCCGGGAAGAACGATCGGCTCTTTTTCTTCTCCGTCATAGGTTTCCCTGAAATCTATGGCATTTTCGTCCAGACCGTCGAGGAGCCGTCGGGCGACGTCGGTCATCCGGGCTTCAGTATACCGCATGGCGGCTGCGTTATCGCCATCGATATTGCCGAAATTGCCTTGTCCGTCGACCAGCGGATAGCGCTGCGCGAAATCCTGTGCCAGCCGCACAAGGGCGTCATAGACGGACTGATCGCCATGGGGATGGTATTTACCGATGACATCACCGACAACGCGGGCGGATTTCTTGAACGATGCGCCCGGGTCCAGCTTCAACTGGCGCATGGCAAACAATATCCGGCGATGCACCGGCTTCATCCCATCGCGAACATCCGGCAAGGCCCGATGCATGATGGTAGACAGTGCATAGGCCAGATAGCGCTCTTCCAGCGCTTCCCGCAGATTTATATTCTCTATACCGCCAGGCGGAATCAACTCGTTTCCCATCTGTTCTACCTATATTGCAGGGTCAGAAACCGCAAGTATCGGCCGCATGTACCCACAGAACAGTGGCGTTTTTGCAAGGATTGTTGTGACAGACTGCGTGCCGCAGAGGTGTGGATCACCTTTACGATGACGTTGCGCGTTGATACAGGGGCTCTGAGCGTTTCACGCGATCCAACGATCGTGAGAATTGCCCTGTTCAGGCGAGTTCGCGATCAAGAGCCTTGAGAAAGCGATCCCGCTCTTCCGGCCAGGCCAGACCTCGGGGCTGGTAGACATGACGGGAAAGAAAAAAGCCCGAAAGTTCAAATGCCTCACGCATGGCGGCGTGATCAATGTCTCCCACAAGCGCATTGGGCCGCAAAAACGCAGGGAGCGGGAGCAGGCGGTCAGCAAAAGGCTCTCCAGCCGACCGGGAAACGGCGCGTCCCGACTTGGGAGAAACCCAAATCAGTTCTTCGTTGATACCGGTTGCGGCACAGGCATCCAGATCCAGACCAAACCCGAGTTCTTTCAACATCTGCAGTTCAAAGCGCACCAGCGTCGCTCCGGCCACGACCGGTTCGCTCAGATTATCCAATATGATTTCAAGAGCCTTGTACAGGGCAGGATGGGGATCTCGCTCCGGCAGAAGGCGTAGCAGACTGGCAAGAACCTGAACGCCGAGCAAACCGACCGGCCTGTTCATCAAATCAGCGGCACGCATCTTCATCGGCTCGACTGTAAAATATCCCAGATGATCCGAGAGGCGCGCGCGCCAAATGACGTCGATGTGATTGCCTGCCTGAAGTGCGGGCTGTTTCTTGCGCGAACGGCCGCCACGCACCAACCCCAGGTGCCGGCCGCGTTCGGACGTCATGACCTCCAGGATGCAGTCGTTCTCACCAAGCTTTCTTGTCCCAAGCACAACGGCCGGGCTGTTCCATTCCATCAGCCAGGTCTCTCTTGTGAATAAGATCAGGGCATTCGTTCTGATAATTTGAGCAGCAACTGGACTTTATACCGGAACTTTTCAAAAGCCGAATTTTCGCAAGTGGCGCGTTGTGCGTCTTTCCACCGGCTCATCAGTGGGGAAAGTCCAGCCCCATCTCGCGGTAGCGCTCAGGGTCATCCGACCAGCTTTGTCGGACTTTGACAAACAGGAACAAGTGCACTGGTTGATCGATGAGCTTGGCGAGTTCCTCGCGCGCAGCCTGAGAGATCGATTTGATTGTCTGTCCCCGTTTACCCAGCACGATGCTTTTTTGGCTATCCCGCTCCACGTAGATGACCTGCTCGATGCGGACAGAGCCGTTCCTGAAATCTTCCCATTTTTCAGTTTCGACCGTCGACGCATAGGGGAGTTCTTCATGCAGTCGCAAAAACAGTTTTTCCCGGGTAATTTCCGCCGCCAACATTCGCATTGGCAGATCGGAAACCTGATCTTCGGGATAAAAGTGGGGGCCAGGGCGCATTGACTGCGCGAAAAAATTCAGCAGGTGAGACACGCCGTCTCCACTGAGGGCAGAGATCATAAATGTCTGATCGAAGCCTGCCAGGTCATTGGCTTTTTGCGCCAAAGCCAGCAGATCGTCTCGCTTGATGAGATCGATCTTGTTCAGAATGAGAATTTTCGGTCTTTTCAGATCCGCCAGTTTTTCCAATAGGGACGTGTTTTCTTCATCAATCCCTTTGCGGGAATCAATCAGTACCGCAACAACATCCGCATCCCGTGCCCCGGACCAGGCCGTATCGACCATCGCCCGGTCCAGCCGCCGTTTGGGCCGGAATATGCCGGGGGTGTCGACAAATACGATCTGGGCATCATCGTGCATTGCGATGCCGCGGACAATTGCACGTGTCGTCTGCACCTTGTGGGTAACAATCGAAACCTTGGTGCCAACCAGTTGATTGATCAGCGTCGATTTGCCGGCATTAGGCGAGCCGATCAGAGCAACGAACCCGCTGCGGGTTTTTGGTTCATCACCTATATCGGTGTGAGCCAACGTCTGCTCAGGCTTTGATTCAGTTGCGTTGTCACTATCGTCCGGTGATATCACGTCAGGTCTCCGCCCAGACTTTTTCCCGTCTGAGAATTTGTTCAGCTGCGCTTTGTTCGGCATGGCGTTTCGAGTTGCCGGTTCCCAGCCCTGCTACTATTCCCTCCACGGACACTTCAATCTTGAAGAGAGGAGCATGATCAGGGCCGGTGCGCTCCCTGACCTGATAGACCGGTGTCGGCAACCCTTTTGCCTGAGCCCATTCCTGCAGCGTGGTTTTGGCATCTCGCAAGGGGCCGGAAGAGGCCATCATCCGGCTTTTCCAATGTTGTTGGATAAACGCCGTGACTTTGTCATAGCCGGCATCGATATAAATCGCCGCCAGGACCGCTTCGCAAATATCAGCCAGCAACGCGGTCTTTTTCCGGCCTCCGGCCTGATCTTCGCTTGTTCCGACAATCATGGCTGCGCCCAGGTCGAGTTCCTGAGCAACTTCAGCACATGTTTCCCGTTTGACCAGTTGGTTGAAACGGCGGGCCAATTCGCCTTCGTCGGCGGTTTTGAAGGTGTCGTGGAGCATGGCTGCGATTGCCAGTCCCAGAACACGATCACCAAGAAACTCCAGTCTCTGGTAGCTCTTCTCCGGCGGAACATTCGAGCCCAGTGCACTGGCGTGTGTCAGCGCGCATTCAAGCAAGGAGGTGTCGCTGAAGGTATGGCCAATCCGCTTTTCCAGCTGGTTCAGGACTGCCTTGTCAGCGCGCGATTTTACCACCTTGCCCATAAAGTTCCTTCAACCGGTCACAGCGTGTTGAACAACCGGTCCCAGCGAACCGACCATGGCCAAGACCAGAATTGCCAGGCAGGAGACCCTTCTTTTACGGAGAAGAATATGATTTCCGCGCGCCCGACAAAATTCTCAAACGGCACGTATCCAACGGCGTTCGTCACTCGACTGTCAGTAGAGTTGTCGCGGTTATCTCCCATCATGAAGAAGTGGCCGGCGGGCACTTTATACACGCCGGTATTGTCCCACTGTCCGTTGGTGGTGAGGTCCAATGTATGATAGCTGATCCCGTTTGGCAGTGTTTCGATATATCGCGGAATCCCTCGGGGATATTCCGGTGAAATAAAGTTATCGATGCGCTTGCGCTCGACAGCCTCGCCATTGATGTGAAGAATGCCTTCGATCATCTGGATCTCGTCACCCGGTAAGCCGATGACGCGCTTGATATAGTCGGTTGAATTGTCTCTTGGGAGCTTGAAAACAGCCACATCGCCGCGCTCTGGCGGGGCGGACCAGACACGGCCCGAAAAGGGAACCGCGCCAAATGGCAGTGAGTAGCGGCTGTATCCGTAACTGTATTTGGAGACAAACAGGTAGTCGCCGATCAGCAATGTATCCATCATTGATCCCGAGGGGATATTAAACGGTTGAAAAAGCAATGAGCGGACAACCAGGGCAAGGAGTAACGCCTGCGCGATCACCTTGACGGTTTCATACAGGCCGCCCTGTTTTTCAGTTTTTTCGTTCGACACACTCATGGTCCTTCGCCGATCATTCAAATCGTATGGTAAAGCCCTGGCGTTTTGAGCGCCGGCTCTTTCGTTTCACGTGCCGACCATGATGCCTTTGACAGGAACTCAAAGACAAAGGGTGTCAAATCAGCCAGCGTCGATAGTGAGCGTATACTCGGTTTTCGTCCCGAAAACGCTCAGAAAATAAACAGGCCCTTGATATCGACTTGCTGCCAAGGGTGCAACGGATTCTCATGTAACTGTCTAGTGAGTGTGACTTTGCGGTGTCAACGGCTAATTATGCGGCCAATTCAGTGGCCATGCGGAAATAACCACAAAGGCCTGAGCCAGGGGCATGTCATCGGTAATGGTCAGATCGATCCGGGCGGTACAGCCTTCGGGCGTCATATTCTCAAGACGCAGCAGAGTGTCGCCGGTGAGAACCATTGTGGGTTGCCCCGTCGGCAGATTGACCACGCCCATTTCTCGCCACTTGACGCCCATTCGGATGCCTGAACCAAGGGCTTTTGAGCAGGCTTCCTTTGCGGCAAATCTTTTCGCATAGGAAGCCGCACGGAGTCTGCGTCGGTCGGATTTGGCGCGTTCGACTTCGGTGAAAACTCGGTTTGTGAACCGCTCGCCAAACCGGTCGAGCGATTTTTCGATCCGTCTGATATCAATAAGGTCGCTGCCAATGCCAAGGATCATCTACGTTCCGTCGGTTCATCGTTGGGTGGCCTCATGCGGAGGTGACGCCGGTATTTGCGCGGGCCAGATCCATTCTGTGCCGCATTTCGCGAACTGATGCCTCAAGCCCGATAAAAATGGCCTCACCAATCAGGAAGTGACCAATATTCAGTTCCTTCAGTCCCGGGATCTCTGCGATCTTGCCGACGGTGTCGAATGTCAGGCCATGACCGGCATGAACTTCCAATCCTTTGGCCGCGCCAAATGCGGCAGCTGATCTGATCCGTTCCAGTTCCTTTTGTGTTCGTTCCGTGTGCGCTGTCAGCACAGCCTCGCAATAGGCTCCTGTGTGGATTTCAACCACCGGCGCACCCATTTCAAGGGCAGCTTCCAATTGCCGATTGTCGGGTTCAACAAACAGGGAAACACGTATTCCGGCATTTCCAAGCTGCTTTATGATGGGAAACAGATGGTTATGACCACCGGCGGCGTCAAGGCCGCCTTCGGTTGTGCGCTCTTCCCGTTTTTCAGGCACAATGCAGGCTGCATGGGGGAGATGCTTCAGCGCAATTTCCGTCATCTCATCTGTGGCGGCCATTTCCAGATTAAGCGGAATTGTCAGATCTGAGCGCAGGCGGGCAATATCATCGTCGGAGATATGGCGCCGATCCTCGCGCAGATGGGCTGTTATCCCGTCTGCACCGGCTTTGGCTGCAAGATGGGCGGCTCTCACCGGATCGGGAAATGCGCCGCCTCTTGCGTTCCTGATGGTTGCAACATGATCGATATTCACGCCCAGCCGCAAGTCATCACAGTGTGCATTCATTCGTTATTTTCTCCCATGTGCGGGGAACTCTGAGTTTTTTCTGTTTTGTTTTTGGCGAGTGAGAGCCGTTCTCTGCCGTTTTGTATGAGACGACGCGCCTCCAGCCGTCGGCGACGTCCGTTCTGATAAATTCGAACAGCGTAGCGGGTAATCACGTAAATCAGCAACGCCGCAATCAGTCCGTTCGGGATGGAGCCGACAAGGAGTGGCCAGCCGATGTCTCCGGTCAGTATTTCCCAGAGACCTCTCATGCCCGATCCGATGGATTTTGCATGTACGACGTTTCTGTCGAACTCGATCATCACGGTTTTATGAGCACCCTTGGCGACCTTTCCATCGAGGATCAGGCTGCCAACTTTGAAGTTTGCCGTCCACATGAAGGGAAAGGTCAGCGGATTGCCAACGGAGGTACCCAGTGCTGCGGCGAGCATGTTGCCGCCAACAAAAAAGGCAAAAAAGAATGCGATGATGAAATGAAAACCAACAAAGGGCGTAAAGGATGCCATTGCACCGGCAGCAACGCCTGCAGCCACTGCGTGTTCGCTTGCAGTGAGGCGAAGAACACGCTTGCCGAAGTATTTATACGAACGCTTAAAACCAGATTTTGGCCATAGCGCGACCCGCAATCTGTGAAGCCAGGAGGGACGCGTTCGACGCTGGAACAACATTTGGCTAGCTCCGAAACACTTTTAGTAGGTGGCTCACGTACTCTACTGACATCTAATACTCAACCTGCAACTGCCGGAACGTCGTCACTGGGCATACGATGTTGATCCTATTCTCTTTGTTAGCCGTTGACACGTTCAACACGAGCCACAATCGGCTTGGCGCGCAGTTGGCTTATTATATGATTCAAATGTTTAAGATCCCATACTTCAAGATCAATGACCATTTCGTGAAAATCGCTGGCACGCCGGATCATCCGAATATTGTCTATATTGCCTGAATTCTCGCCAATGATGACTGCAATCTGCGCAAGTGATCCGGGTTCATTTATCGACGACAATTGAATGCAGGCTGGAAATCGTTCGTCACTGCTTTCATCAATATCCCATCTGACATCCAGCCAGTTCGCACGGTCATTGTCGAACTGCTTCAGCGACGGGGACTGTATGGGGTAGATAGTGATGCCTTCGCCTTGAGTCAAAATGCCGACGATACGGTCTCCAGGAACCGCACCGCCATCAGGCGCATAGCGGACGGGCAAATTTCCACGAATACCGCGGATGGGAAATGAGCTTGGTCCGATTTCGGATTCCGGCAATCGAAATTTCATGCTTTCACCCCCTTCGATGCCAAACCAGCCGTCTTTCTTGTCGGGTTTTTCGCTGACTATTCTTTCATCCTGATAGTCGGGGAAAAGAGACTTGATGATATCGCTGGAGCTGATTTCTCCACGCCCTACCACAGCGAGAAGATCGACGATGGTCGGCTGTCCGAAGCGATTGAGAATGCTTTCAAGAGTTTTGTCGGAAAATTCCTGGCTAATACGTGAGAAGGCGCGCTCAAGTATGTGGCGACCAAGTCCGCTATATTGTTCACGAACAGCTTCGCGTGTTGCGCGACGAATAGCTGCGCGAGCTTTCCCGGTGACGGCGATGTTTTCCCATGCAGCGGGTGGTGTCTGTGCGTCGGACCGAATGACTTCAACTTCGTCGCCATTTCTCAGGCGGGTAACCAGAGGCGTGATCTGGCCGTTTACCTTGCATCCTACACAGGTGTTGCCGATATCTGTATGCACGGCGTAAGCGAAATCAACCGGCGTTGCACCGCGGGGCAGGGCGATGAGCCGTCCCTTGGGCGTAAAACAAAAAACCTGATCCTGGAACAGTTCGAGTTTCGTGTTTTCCAGGAATTCTTCGGGGGAGTCCCCCTGCGAAAGCAGATCAATTGTGCGCCTCAGCCAGTCATATGCCTGGCTTTCCTTGTCAAGTTGCGCAATGTTGCGACCACCGGTCTCGCCATCCTTGTACAGAGCGTGGGCAGCAATGCCGTAGACGGCAACCCGATCCATCGCATCGGTTCGGATCTGCAACTCAACACGTTGACGACTGGGACCAACCACCGTTGTGTGAACCGAGCGGTAATCGTTCTGCTTCGGTGTTGAGATATAATCCTTGAACCGACCGGGAACCGTTGGCCAGGTGGTATGCACCACACCTAACGCCTGATAACATTCTTCGACGGTTTTGCAGATTACACGGAAGCCGAAAATATCTGACAGCTGTTCGAACCCGATTGATTTCTGCTGCATCTTCCTGAAGATGGAGTAGGGGCGTTTTTCTCGGCCGCGTACGATTGCCGATATGCCTTTATCCTTCAGGCGATTGTCGAGATCGGTTTCGATATCGTTGATCAGGCTTTCATTCTTGCGATGAAGAGCTTCAAGACGCGTAGAAATTGTTTCGTGCGCTTCCGTATTCAGAGTTTGAAACGACAGGTCCTCAAGCTCTTCGCGCATTGCCTGCATGCCCATGCGGCCCGCCAACGGTGCATAAATCTCCATTGTTTCTTCAGCAATTCGGGCACGCTTTTGCTCAGGCACATAATGCAAAGTGCGCATATTGTGCAGTCGATCGGCCAGCTTGACGAGCAGCACCCGAACGTCATCGGCAATAGCGAGCAGGAGTTTGCGGAAATTTTCTGCTTGTTTGGCCCGACGGCTGACAAGATCGAGTTTTTTGATCTTGGTCAGACCTTCAACCAGTTTGCCGATTTCCTCGCCAAACAGCTTGTCGATTTCAGCGCGCGTGGCATCGGTATCTTCAATGGTGTCATGTAACAGCGCGACGACGATGGTCGCATCGTCCAGCCGCAGGTCTGTTAGAAGCGCAGCGACTTCCAGGGGATGGGAGAAATATGGGTCGCCGGACGCGCGTGTCTGGGAGCCGTGCTTCTGCATGGCATAGACGTATGCCTTGTTCAGCAGGCCTTCATCCGCATTTGGATTGTAGCGGGTTACACGCTCAAGGAGTTCGTAGTGGCGCATCATTGGCGTTAACACAATCCGGGCAACGATTAGCTCGCTGCCCGTGTTTCAGATCTTGTGTATATCAGATCTTACAAGGGTACTCTGACCCTCAAAAACGCCGATATCACATATCGTCAGAACGATCCGGTGGTACGAGACTTTCCAGGCCTTTCAGAAGCTCTTCTTCCGACATCCTGTCAAATTCCACATCCGCGTCGTCCTGTGATGCATTGGCTGCAGCCGGTGCAGGCATCAGCGGAACAGTTTCGGGCTCAGGCTCATCAACTTCGACATATTTCTGAAGCGAATGGATCAAATCCTCCTTCAGATCTTCCGGGTTCACGGTTTCGTCTGCGATTTCGCGCAAAGAAACAACCGGGTTCTTGTCGTTGTCCCGTTCAATTGTCAGGGGCGAACCGCTGGAAATCATACGAGCACGATGCGCCGCGAGCAAAACAAGCTCAAAGCGGTTATCGACCTTATCGATGCAGTCTTCGACGGTCACGCGCGCCATGAAGTATCTCCACTCTTTTCTGGGGGAATGAACGCCCTAGATATTCTGATGAGCAGACAATTGCAAGAGTTTTGGAACTTTTGTGCTAAGATGTTCATATGGCAAGAAGAATAGAATGATTTAAAACCGAATTTATCGGTACGGAAAAGCGAACTTATGAATTTGAAGATTATAATGTACTTTTTGTCATGAATTATTTCGCTTTTACGTATTGATTGAAGTACGGAACCAGTGTATCGGCTCACAAGATGTGTCACAGTTAATTCAAAAAAGTCCCTGTTGTAAGTTTGGTTAAGGTGAATGGTACGAGACCACGTGATATTTTCGATATTGTAATTTTTTACATAGAATTTACTGGTTTTTGACAAATTTACTTTGGCGGGAATGTCTGTCCCAGACCTGCTTTAGTGCTCAGGGTAAGAAATAAAAGAAAGTGAACGAAATGTTTGACCCTCGCGAAAAAGTCGCTTTGTTTATTGACGGTGCAAATCTGTACGCAACGGCTAAAACTCTGGGCTTTGATATTGATTACAAACGCCTTTTGCTCGAATTTCAAGAAAAAGGCTACATGCTCAGGGCATATTATTATACGGCGTTGGTGGAAGATCAGGAATATTCATCAATCCGACCTTTGATCGATTGGCTCGATTACAACGGCTACACTGTCGTCACCAAGCCGGTCAAAGAATTTTACGATTCGACGGGGCGACGTAAAATCAAGGGCAATATGGATATTGAGTTGGCCGTCGATGCCATGGAGATCATGGACCACATTGACCATATGGTTCTTTTCTCAGGCGATGGCGATTTCCGCTCGCTCGTCGAAGCTGTTCAGCGCAAAGGGCGTAAAGTGAGTGTCGTTTCGACCTTGCAGACACAACCTCCGATGATTGCAGATGATCTGCGCCGGCAGGCTGATAACTTCATTGACCTTGCAAATCTATTCAAAACCGTCGGACGTGCACCTTCGGAGCGCCCGCAGAGACCTGAACGCGGTCCTGAGCTCGAAGAAGAATTCGAAGACGATATTTGATTCTGAAACCAACAACCTGTTGGCGAATTGAACAACGATCGATTGTGACGTAAGACCCATTGGCAGACTGCACCTTTTGAGAGCGTGTAGTGAGCCTGTGGGTTTTTTCATTTATGGAACCTCAACCTGGCGCGATTCCCGGAAAGGATGAACTACCTTTTCTAAGGTGATACGCGCCAGAACAAAGACTTGGAGGTCTTCATGCGATCCGGTGATCAATTGAAGTGCGCTGAGCAAGGTGGAGGCTAAGAATTTGGATTTGAATGTTCCTGCAGACCCTGAGCGTGACTGCACTCTCTGTCCAAGGTTGGTGGAGTTCAGGGAGAAATATCGTGCAAGCGATCCGGACTGGTTCAATGCTCCCGTTCCGACTTTTAATGGCAAAAATACAGTTCGGCTTCTCATTGTCGGTCTTGCCCCGGGATTAAAAGGAGCAAATAAGACCGGTCGCCCCTTCACCGGCGATTTCGCTGGAGATCTTCTTTACGAAACTTTGCTGGATTATGGTTTCGCCCGGGGAGAATATAGAGCAGTTCCTGATGATGGTCTGACCCTGACAGACTGTTCGATAACCAACGCGGTACGATGTGTTCCCCCGGAAAACAAACCGGTTGGCGCAGAAATTAAATCCTGTCGTCCATTTCTGTTGTCTACGATCGATCGCATGGACGGCCTTTGCGCCTATCTTGCACTGGGCCGCATTGCCCATGATACGCTTTTGACAGCACTGGGACTGCGGCGCGCGTCATATCCGTTCAGTCATCGAGCGTGTCACAATCCGGGCTCTGGCCCGGTCATTTTCGATAGCTATCATTGCTCCCGGTATAATACGAATACCGGTCGATTGACGCGGGATATGTTTCGTTCGGTTTTTGACGATATCCGAGCTTATGTCGATCAGTCTGCTGACTGAAACAAGTGATGCGGAGGTTCAATCCACGCCGCCGCGTATCTCAGAAAAGTTTGACGGCTTTGGCTACCGGGATACGGGATCCCATGATCGCGAAAATTTCTGTCGCCGCTGTATCATCATTCAAAGACATCTTCAGGCGCAAACGGTTCCCACCCCTGGCCTCCCAGATGTTCTTGAGGCTGAAACCGCATCTTGTAGTCCATCTTCGGTGAGCCTGAGACCCAGTATCCCAGATAGACGTAGGGCAGCCCGGCGTGGCGCGCGCGCTCGATATGATCGAGGATCATCAAAGTTCCCAGACTTCTGGACTCGTAGCCAGAGTCAAAGAACGAATAGACCATGGACAAACCGTCAGACAAATAATCCGTCAGGGCTGCAGCAATCAGTGGGCCTTCCCCATTGCCGGTCAAATAAGTGTCTGGTCCTCGAAGCCGGTATTCGACAACGGAGGTTTCAACATGGGAATCCTCCACCATCATCGCGTAATCCAGAACGGTCATGTCTGCCATGCCACCATCAGCATGGCGCAGGTCGAGATAATCCCGGAATAGGTCGTATTGTTCGCTGGTGGGTGCTGGCGGCAGTTCCGTTCCGACTAAATCGCGGTTTGCCGATTGAACCCGGCGCAGATTCTTGGAAGGTTTGAACTGGTCAACCAAAACCCGTACAGAAACACAGGCCCTGCAGGTTTCGCAGGCTGGCCTGTATGCGATGTTCTGACTTCGGCGAAATCCGCCCTGGGTCAGGATATCGTTGAGCGCAGACGCCCTGTCCCCCACGAGATGAGTAAATACTTTCCGCTCCTGCTGTCCGGGCAGATAGGGACAGGGAGAGGGAGCCGTTAGGTAGAACTGCGGGTTATGGGTTGGCTTTTGTGTCAATTCAGTTGTCCGTTTATCACCGCTGCGACGTATGTCCGATTTCTTTCTATAATCTCTGTCAGCTGGATTAAAATCCATAATACCACGGTGCTATTATGGAGAAGGAAATCCAAATGACCAGAACCAGTGGCATTCCTGCTCGCATAAAATCAATGAAACGATAGTGGCCGGGCCCCATCACTATTAAGTTAGTCTGATAGCCGATGGGCGTGGCAAAGGAGCAATTTGCCGCAAATATCAGACAAACCACGAAGGCTTCTACCGGCACACCCATACGCGTTGCGATTTCCACCGCAATGGGCGTGAAGAGAACAGCAGTTGCGTTGTTGGATAATATATTCGTCAGTATGGAAACGACCAGGAACATTATGGAAAGCATCATGGCTGGCGACTGATCTTCCAGCAATGCGACCATCATATCGGCAATCGCTCCGGCACCTCCCGTCATCTCAAGCGCCTTGCCGGCAGCCAGGGACGTGCCGATCAACATAAAAATCCGGCTGTCGACAGCCCGCAACGCCTGACGAACATTGAGACAATGTGCAGCCAGCATGCCTGCGCATCCAAGCAGTGATGCTGTAACAATAGGTACGAGACCGCTTGCCGCCATTGCTACCATTGTGAAGAATATCAGGTGCGCCCTTCCTGCATACCGGCGCAAGGGAACCTCATCGGTGGACCAATCCATCAACAGCAAGTCACGATTACTGCGTAGCCGTTCAATGTCTGGTCTCTGGCCCGTCAGGAGCAGAACATCACCCGCTTCCAGACGCATATCTGTCATGGCCATGCGAGGCATGCGGCTGCGCCTTTGAATGCCAAGCACAATGAGACCGGTCTGTGAGCGCAAATTGATATGACTGATAGATCGGCTGATGAAGCGGGACCCCGGTGCTACCACGGCTTCGGAAAGGGAAATTCCCGTACTGGGCTGCTGGCTTTCTTCCTCCGGTTCCGTCGTGTCGTGAACTTTCTTGCCGATAATAGACTGGCGTTGGGAAAGTGCATGTGACAGGGCGGACCGGGTCGCGGCAACGATTACAGTGTCGCCCGCCTGAAGGACAACATTTTCAAACGGAGGCAGAAACGGTTCTTCTCCCCGCTGAACCAGCCGTACGGTCATGTTTTTCAAATCTGGAAAGAGGCCGGCGACGGACCGGGCACCAACGAGTGGGTGATTGAAATCAATGGCGATCTGGGCAATGAACTGTTTGCCTGTGCCTTCCTGCATCTCCTCCGCCATCGTTTTACGAGGTTTCAATAGCCGCGGCATAATCACGATAACGTAGACAGATCCTATGGCTGCGAGGATCAAACCCAGTGGCGTGAAGGTGAAAAATTCGAGCGTGATACCGGCGGTTCGTTTAGCAACGTCGGCCACCAGAAGATTGGTGGAGGATCCGATTAGCGTGGTCATGCCCCCCAGAATGGCAATGAACGACAAAGGCATGAGAAGCGTGGATGCTGATTTTCCTTGCGCTGCTGCGATTGCAGCAAGCACCGGTAAAAACATGACGACGACAGGCGTATTGTTCATGAGGGCACTGATGGCCCCTGCAACAATCAAAATAGCCAGTATCGCCAGTCTTTTTCGGTTGCGTGTATGCCTGAGGACGAATTGAACCGGTTGTTCCAGCGCATCGGTTTGGAACAGGGCCTGCCCGATAACCAGCAAGGCCAGCACCGTAATCAGAGCCGGGTTTGCAAACCCGGCAAGCAATTCGGAGACGCCAAATTCCTGGTTACCGCTCTGTTGGGGAAAAATCGTGAATATCAGGATGAAACAGACCAGAGAGCCAAGTGATACGGCCTCTATGGAATAGAGCTCCAGCGCGTAAAGGGTGATCGTTGCCACAATCACCGCAAAGGTCAGGAGCATGGGAAGGTCAGCTGCCGCCATTCGCCTTCGTTGCCTATATTTCGCCTGAACTTAACTGTGTACCAGGGCGAACTGCGCTCAGTCTCTTCAATCCGAGCGAAGAGAAATCTGTTCAGATTCAGCGTTTTACCGCATCATCCATCGGTCAGATATACCTATTTGAGCGGATTACACGTTGGAAGACAAGGCGTATCTGGTCAGATGACACGAGCATTTCACGCAATCCCTGGTTTACGCCAAATGCTCCAAGCCTTGGTATTGGAACGTATCCTCGTCGATGAGGCGGTTCATCCGTTACGGAATGCACTTGCGGCTGTGGGCTCATGATTCTGCAAAAAATGGCATGCGCCGATTAGTCCGGATACGAGACGCCCGTTTTCCGGGAATCGTCTGGTTTTCAGGAACTTGCAACGCTGTAGCCCGACAAATCGGCCAAATCCCTGAGGACGGACAATCTGCGGAAATCTGCTGCGCTAGATCTCTCAACCGGGCACAGAGCCCGCTCATCGAGATTTACTTGGCAGCTTTTGCCGTACGATCCGCCATCTCAAGTGAGTTTATGAGTTCACCACCTAGGCAAGTTTTCTCAATGGGTCGCTGTTTATAACCACAGTTCCCAGCAGAATATCGTGCAGGAGACGCTTCCGATTGGAAAAGAGCGAAACCAGCAGGATAAACGGGGTTAAAATAGAAATAGAAACCCAGAAGAGTATGGCGTGCATGGCAGCCAGCAGTGGGTACATCCGCTCTCCATGCCATAAGCGCATTTCGAGCCCCATCGCGCGCATGCCGGGAGTAGCACTATAGGGGCCTCCAAGGGTAAAGGCCACGTAAAGGAGCGCGACGCCGGGCCAGATTACGGCCAGGAGAAGAAATCCCAGACCAAGCGTAAAAATACCCAAAATGGCGACAACGATGTAACCGACAAATGTCATGATGGACATCGCCAGCACATCGATCAGCAAGGCGAAAATGCGGCTTGTTCGCACGCCGGTAAATAACGCAGGGTCAGAAACGGGATCAAAGGCGGGTGGTCGCCGAACCTCGTAACTCTGTGAAGTGTCGCTCATGTTGCGATTCCCATTGGGCGTTGTGGGCCGAAAGTTTTGGTCTGTGTATAGACATGGTGGCTGAATACCGGCAATGCAATGTCTGTGCTGGTCTGATCCCAAGAGTACTGGTCTGATCCCATGAGTAATGGATCGTGTCCTGATCCTTCAGGGCCTCCCGTCCGTATTTCATCAACAAGGTAGCAGATGGGTGAAAGTTGCATGAACAGCATTGTTTGGTTTCGGCAGGATTTGAGATTGTGCGACAATCCCGCCTTGGTACATGCAGCTTCGCTTGGTCCCATAATTCCGGTCTTTATTCTGGAAGAAAACAGCCCGGGCACTCATTCATTTTCAGGAACAGCCCAAGCATGGTGGCTGCATCACAGCCTTCAGGCCCTTTCTTCAGATCTGCCTGAATTGCGTCTGTTCAGGGGAAGGCCTGAGGAGATCCTTTCCGAACTAGCAAAAAAAACAGGCGCTAATGCTGTTTTCTGGAACCGCCGTTATGAACCGGTGGCAATTGAGCGGGACAAGAAAACCAAGACGCTGCTTTGCGATCACGGTATCGAAGTACAAAGTTTTGCGGCGTCGCTTCTGGCGGAACCCTGGACGATAAAAAATGGTAGCGGCCTGCCATTCAAGGTGTTTACGCCCTATTGGCGCTCAGTCCGTGGTCGTCGTTTCCAGCCCCCACTGCCTCGTCCGGATAATCTGAGAATTTACAACTTTCCGCACGACACTCGCTCAAGTGCACCGACACCGTCGAGATTGGAAGACTGGCAACTTTGCCCCCGTAACCCTGATTGGGCAGAGAATTGGCTCGATCACTGGACCCCCGGGGAGGCAGGTGCTTTCGCTCGCCTTGATCATTTTATTAACGCGGGACTGCGTGGGTATGCTGCTTTGCGGGATCGACCGGACCGGCCAAACACGTCGCGTTTGTCCGCACATTTGCATTTTGGAGAAATTTCGCCAATGCAGATCGCACACGTGACGGCGTTTGCCAGCCAAACAGACCCGTTGCTCGAAGAGGATGCAGCCAAGTTTATGTCCGAAATTGGCTGGCGAGAGTTCGCGCATCATCTTCATTTTCACTTTCCAGATCTTGATAAAAAAAACTGGAAGACAACTTTTGACCGCTATCCGTGGAATAAAGATGATGAAGCGCTCAATGCTTGGAAAAAGGGTCTGACCGGCTATCCGATTGTCGATGCTGGCATGCGGGAGTTATGGCAAACCGGTTTCATGCATAACAGGGTTCGAATGGTGGCAGCGAGTTTCCTGATAAAGCACCTGCGGATCGACTGGCGGGAAGGGGCCAGGTGGTTTCTTGAAACGCTCCTGGATGCGGATTTGGCAAATAACAGCGCCGGCTGGCAATGGGTCGCTGGCAGTGGCGCTGATGCGTCCCCCTACTTCCGCATCTTCAATCCCACTACCCAGGCTCGAAAATTTGATCCAGAGGGTACTTACATCAGAAAATGGTGCCCGGAGCTGTCCGATTTGGATGGGGCAAGTATCCATGCTCCGTTTGAAGTGCCCCTCGACGCACTTGCCAGGGCAGGGGTCGTACTGGGTCGGACGTATCCGGTTCCGATTGTCGACCATCGCGAAGCGCGGAAATCAGCGCTGGATGGCTATGCGCTTGTGAAAGATCCCGCCGCCGGCGGATAATCTGTCTAGCACTGTTCCTTAAGAAGTCGGGCAACAGTGGGCGCAAAATAACTCAATATGCCGTCCGCACCCGCCCGCTTGAATGCCAACAGGCTTTCTATCATCGTTTTTTCCTGGTCAAGCCACCCGTTTTGACCTGCGGCACATATCATCGCGTATTCGCCGGATACCTGATAGGCATAAGTTGGTACTTTGAATGTCTGTTTGAGCCGGTACACGATATCCAGATACGGCATGCCGGGTTTCACCATGATCATGTCCGCTCCTTCGGAGATATCCAGTTCTGCTTCCATGAGAGCTTCGTCAGTATTTGCCGGGTCCATTTGATAGGTGCGTTTGTCGCCGACCAGCGTGGCATTGGTGCCTACAGCATCGCGGAAAGGTCCATAAAATGCCGACGCGTACTTCGCCGTATAGGCCATGATCTGCCTATCGATAAAACCTTTCGCATCCAGACCCTGGCGGATCGCGCCGATACGACCATCCATCATGTCGGAGGGCGCGATAATATCAGATCCAGCTTCCACCTGAAGGCAGGCTTGCTCTACCAGTTGGTTGACGGTCTCGTCGTTTAGAATTTCTTCGCCGCGCATCAGGCCATCGTGCCCGTGGCTTGTGTAGGGGTCCAGGGCAACATCCGTCATGAGGCCGATTTCAGGTACCGCCTTTTTAATGGCGGTACACGCTCGGCAAACGAGGTTATCCGGGTTGAGTGCTTCAGAACCGTTTTCATCTCGCAGGGCGGGATCGGTGTAGGGGAAAAGCGCGACGACGGGAATGCCAAGGGATCGGGCTTCTTCCGCTTCAGCAACCGCAACGTCGATCGAAAAGCGGCTCACGCCGGGCATGGAAGGAACCGCTTGCCGGACGTTTTCGCCTTCGACGACAAATATTGGCCAAATCAGATCTGCAGCCGTCAGCTGGCTTTCCCGAACGAGGTCTCTCGACCAGGCTGTCTTGCGATTACGGCGCATTCTGCGGCCGCCCAAAATCGCGTCCATATTCATGGCAGCTCGTTCTCCGTCGAAATCGGGTTTCCCGTTCATGATATTATTCCTGTTGATGATCCTGTCGCCCGATTTCTGCTGGTGATTTGTGTGTGTCATATTCCGTATATGATCCTTCGAAAAATAACCAGTCGGCCGGTAATTTCGGACGAATTACCACCAGGAACACACCTGGTCTGAAAAAGCCGGAAATATGAGTGGCATGGAAATCCGCTGTTTGGGTTGTCATTGATCAAATTGCCAAAAAAGAGGCTGCGTGCTGGACCATTGGTCAAATTGACCGGAGGTATAATCCTGATCTTAATGACCCCAACTGGCGGATTTTAAGCCAAAGAAGCAAAAGGACGGACGGCATGGATTTTTCGCCAAGTGAAGATCAGCGCGCTTTTATCGACCTAGCTGCGCAGTTTTCGCGCGATGAACTTGAACCCAATGCCAAGGAATGGGACGAAACATCCTTTTTTCCGGTTGACACGCTCCGCAAGGCGGCAGAGATCGGATTTGGCGGTATTTATGTCCGCGAAGATGTCGGCGGCTCAAGTTTGAAACGCCTCGATGCGGCAATGATATTCGAAGAGCTGTCCAAAGGCTGCACATCAACTGCAGCCTACCTGTCGATCCATAACATGGTTTCCTGGATG
This sequence comes from Stappiaceae bacterium, assembly GCA_039976075.1. Lineage (GTDB taxonomy): Bacteria > Pseudomonadota > Alphaproteobacteria > Rhizobiales > Stappiaceae > JBDWFY01. Next base: position 1,282,912 of record JBDWFY010000001.1, on the reverse strand, counting down.
ATCGATACGTATGGCAGCCCAGAACAACGCCAAAAGTATCTTCCGGAATTGACCTGCATGGCAAATCTTTCGAGCTACTGCCTGACGGAACCGGGGTCGGGGTCTGATGCTGCCGCGCTGCGAACAAAAGCGACCAAGGAGGGGACGGACTATGTGCTGAACGGCTCCAAGGCCTTTATCTCCGGCGCCGGTGTTTCCGATCTCTATTTGTGCATGGTGCGGACGGGAGGAGAGGGGCCCGGCGGTATTTCGTGCCTTATTGTTGAAAAGGATATGCCGGGGCTTTCTTTTGGAGCACAAGAGCAGAAACTTGGCTGGAAAAGCCAACCTACAGCACAGGTCAATTTCGAGAACTGCCGGGTACCGCAAGCCAATCTGCTTGGTGAAGAAGGGCAGGGGTTTCGCATCGCCATGTCCGGACTCGACGGTGGGCGGATAAATATTGGTGCCTGCTCACTGGGCGCCGCCCAATCCTGTATTGATCGGACAATAGAATATCTGAAGGAACGGCATCAGTTCGGAAAGCCGCTTGCATCCTATCAGGCGCTTCAGTTTCGTCTTGCCGATATGCAAACTGAATTGGAAGCAGCGCGTCTGCTTCTGCATAAAGCGGCATCGTGTCTGGATGAAAAATCTCCAGAAGCAACAAAATTTGCCGCTATGGCCAAGCGTCTGGCCACAGATACAGGGTTCAATGTTGTCAATCAGGCTCTGCAGATGCATGGCGGCTATGGATATCTCCGGGATTACCCAATAGAAAGATTCCTGCGCGACGTTCGTGTGCATCAGATTCTCGAAGGGACGAACGAAATCATGCGGTTGATTATCGGTCGGGAGTTGCTGGCAGACTGACCCTCAAGGTCATGAGAGCTCTGCCCAAATAGCCAATTATAAACGACCAGATAAGGTTGCAGCGTCTTTGTCGGAAATGTTACGCACTGGAACAACGAACGAGCGCATTTTTGTCATTACCCAACGACCGTGAGATCTGCTCCGATGCACGCGGAAAGGCCATATGAGCGAAGCTGAAGAAGACATATTGTTCGATGTTGTGGGCAAGGCCGGTGTTGTGACGCTGAACCGTCCGAAGGCGCTTAACGCGTTGACACACGATATGATTCGCCGATTGCGCTCCGCGCTGGATACCTGGCGTGATGCCGAGGAAGTCAAAAGCGTCATCGTTCGAACGCATGAAGATGCCAAAGCCTTTTGCTCTGGCGGCGATATTCGTCACGCGTGTTCTGCAGGTCAATCCGACGATCCTCGGCTTCTGGAGTTCTTCGCCGATGAATACCGGTTAAATTCGGTCATCAAGCATTATCCAAAACCTTATGTTTCGTTGATAGACGGCATTGTAATGGGCGGCGGTGTCGGCATATCGGTGCATGGCAGCCATCGGATTGGCGGGGAAAAATTGCTGTTTTCCATGCCGGAAGTGTCAATCGGCTTTTTCCCCGATGTGGGTGGAACGTATTTTCTGCCGCGTTTGCCGCACAAAGTGGGAATTTATTGTGCGGTGACGGGCGGAAGAATGAAACTGGAAGACGCTGTTTGGAGCGGTGTTATCACCCACCCGGTGCCATCTGAGCGGTTTGATGATGTTTTCAGCGCGCTGACACAGACGGATGATCCCGACACAGTTCTGAATGAATTTACGTTTGAACCCGGCCACGCACCGCTCGCAGATCATGCTCATTTTATTGAGGCCGTCTTTGCTCGAGAGACGGTTGCCGCCATTCGTCAGGGTCTGGCCGAGGCTGCTGGAGCAGATCAAGACTGGGCGAAGAAGACCCTGTCTTTTTTGGAGCGGGGATCCCCGACAAGCGTGGAGATAGCCTTGCGTCAGATGCAGCGGGGCGCCACGCTGGATTTCGTCGACTGCATGCGGCTCGAATTCAGAATCGTTTCACAGATTTTGAAGGGTCACGATTTCTATGAAGGAGTGCGCGCTGTCCTGATTGATCGGGACAATGCGCCCAAATGGAAACCGGACGGTCATGATCTCGTCACAAGTTTGGCTATTGAGAACCATTTCATTGCCCCGCCAGGTGGCGATCTTGTCCTCGATTGAGATTGGCTCATAATTCATGATTGCGTCCGTTAAGGGATATTTTCGCTCCAAGACACCCTTTCAGCAAATGATCCGGTGGTATTTTCGCCTCATGGCAATTCAGTTGCTCGGTGGCGGTGTTATTCACTGGGCGCGGATTGTGGAATATGTCGAATGGCGGGGAAAATTCTTTTCCGAAATGCCGGCAGACTGGCAAATCGCAACGGTGTATTTTGCCGTCATCGATCTTGTGGCGGCAGTCGGGCTTTGGCTGGTCACTTCCTGGGGCGTCGTAATCTGGTTGCTCCGCGCTCTTTCCCAGGTGGTCATGCACACGGTATTTGCCGATTCATTTGGTCAACGGCCCTATGAAATAACGTTCTACCTTTTGACCATCGCCATTTATCTCATCATGCATTACTACGCTGAAAAAGAGAAACAGAAGTAGGCACAATGCTGTCGGCAGCACGGCTTTCAGTGCAGTGGGAGGATGGATATGGCGAAGGTGGTGTTTATCGGTCTTGGCAATATGGGCGGACCGATGGCGATAAATCTCCTCAAGGCCGGCCACCAGGTGACTGGATTTGATCTCAGCGAAGCTGCGGTCAAACGCCATCGGGATGCCGGCGGCCAAACGGCCGCAACGATTGGCGACGCTGTGGCACAAGCCGATACCGTCGTGACGATGTTACCGGCAGGCAAGCACGTCAAGTCCGTTTATCTGGGAGAAGACGGCTTGTTGTCCCGCTGCGCGAAGTCCGCTGTCCTGATCGACTCCTCCACTATTGATGTGGAAAGCGCGCGCGCCGTGGCCGCTGAGGCAGAAAAGGCTGATGTCCGGATGGTGGATGCGCCGGTTTCCGGTGGCGTCGGCGGCGCGGAAGCAGGATCATTGACCTTCATGGTCGGCGGGCCGGATGCTGCGTTTGCTGCGGCAAAACCCTATCTTGATATCATGGGTGCAACCATTGTTCATGCCGGTGGTGCCGGCAACGGACAGGCGGCCAAGATCTGCAACAACATGATTTTGGGTATTTCGATGATCGGCGTAAGCGAGGCGTTTGTTCTTGCCGAAAAACTTGGACTGGATCATCAGAAGCTGTTTGATATTTCTTCAACGGCTTCCGGCCAGTGCTGGTCTCTGACTACTTACTGCCCTGTTCCCGGCCCTGTTCCCACATCGCCGGCCAACCGTGAGTATCAGCCTGGCTTTGCCGCCGCAATGATGCTCAAGGATCTTAAACTGTCACAGGATGCAGCGTCCGCCAGTGGTGCGGTGACGCCGCTTGGTGCGGAAGCGTCAGCACTCTACAATCTGTTTTGCGCAAACGGTCATGCGGGCGACGACTTCTCGGGGATCATAAATTTCCTGCGCGGCGTCAAGCAGGACTAAGTGTTGGTTGCTTGCAGATCGAGGTTGCCTCGCCTTCGGTCATGCTTACCAATAAGTGAATCGTTTTCCGCAGAAAACAGCCATAAATTAAGGGTTGATTCACCCATCCTCTTAAGCGGATCTTAGACTCGCTGAATTATATTGCCTGTCAATAGGCGTACAAAGAGACGCTAAAAAACAGGAATGAGAGGCTAAAATGAACACAGCGGAAAGGGCCCTTGAGGTCCCCGCGCAGACAGATGAGGAAGCCGGTATAAAACCGCTTTATCTGGAAGCGCTGACACTTGTTGAAAGACTGCATCGTCGTCTTCTTGATGTCATCAAGGACGAATTTGAGAGAATGGGCCGGACGGACGTCAATAGCGTTCAGGCACTTCTTCTGTTCAACATCGGTGAATCGGTATTGACTGCCGGTGAGCTGCGCAGTCGCGGTTACTATCTGGGATCGAACGTATCCTACAATCTGAAAAAATTGGTCGAAGCCGGCTACGTGAATCATGAACGCTCTCGCGTTGATCGCCGCTCGGTTCGGATCAGTCTGTCAGAAAATGGTCTTGAAGTCGCTCGGATCGTCAACGACCTCTATGAAAGACAGATCCTGTCGATGGATCAGGTTGCCGAGATTGGTACGGAAGACTTCCAGATGATGAACCAGTCCCTGAAGCGTCTTGAGCGTTTCTGGACAGATCAGATTCTTTACAGGCTTTGATACCGATCCGTTTTGTCGGACGGAACATTCCAAGCCTGAAACAAATTTAAAAACCGCTGGTGACATCTCCAGCGGTTTTTTTGTCGTTTGAGATAGAAAAACCTCGTTTTTTTAAGTTGGCGACTTGATCGCGAAATGTTGAAGATGACGTGGTTTGTGGCAGGTTTGCTCTCACTTTTCATATTTTACGGCGGAAGAACGCATGCGCAAAACTGTTGCATCGGGGTGACGCTGAAGATTGCATTGGCGTTTTTGGCTGAACAATCGTAAATATGACCTAGAATTGCCTGATAGGGTCACTATTTGTGGCGTCAAGACCGTTGAATACGGTGCAGAATTCAGATCGACCCCGATGGGGCGTATCTAACTTTGTTAACAGACCGGTGGTACCGTTCTGAAAATGCATTGAACCATTGTGAGCAATGCTGCGGGAGATTTCCAAAGTGAATTTTACGATGAGCAATAGTCTCAAGATGCTCCGAATTGCGAGAGTTTCAACGCTTTCGGCGGCTATTCTGGCGGTTATTGGTGTTGCTCCAGATACGGTTCAAGCGCAGAGTGAATCAGCGCTGAGTTTTGCCAAAGGGCAATCGCAGCGCGCTGAGTGGCGTGACCGTTTCGATGAAACTGTTGCGGAATTTGATTCGATTAACTCCTCTGATCCAACATTATCGCCCAGCACAGCCGACTTTATTTTGCAGGGAATTGCGAAATATCAGTCAATTGTCGCTGCCGGCGGTTGGCAGAATGTGCCGGTAGCCAAAAAAGCGCTTCGGGTCGGCGGTCGACATCCAAATGTTGTCATTCTGCGTCAACGGCTGATGGTGTCGGGGGATCTGGCTCAAAATACCGGCTTGAACGACACGTTCGATTCGTACGTCGATGCGGCGGTCCGCCGTTTCCAGTTGCGTCACGGATTAATTGCCGACGGTGTCGTCTCAACTAAAACGCTTGCGATGTTAAATGTGCCGGCTGATGTCCGGCTGCGTCAGTTGGAAACCAACCTGGTGCGCGTTCGGGCCATGTCCGGGTTCCTGGGCGACAGCTATGTGATGGTCAACATCCCTGCGGCTGAGATCGAAGCGGTTGAAAATGGTCGTGTCAGATCCCGTCATACGGCAGTTGTAGGCAAACTCGATCGCCAGACACCCATTCTGTCAAGCAAGATCCACGAACTGAATTTCAACCCTTATTGGCATGTGCCAAAGAGCATTATCCGAAAAGATCTGATCCCGAAAATGAATGAGGATCCGGAATATCTTGCAAGAAACAAGATTCGCATCTTTGACTGGAAGGGTAACGAGCTCGTCAAGGAGCAGATCAACTGGAGTACTGACGAGGCGACTCAGTTCCTTTTCAAACAGGATCCGGGCGCGAAAAACTCAATGGGTTCGGTAAAGATCAATTTCCACAATACGCATTCAGTCTATCTTCATGACACGCCGTCCAAGACATTGTTCGGCCAGGACTACCGGTTCCACAGTTCAGGCTGTGTGCGCGTGCAGAACGTGCGTGAGCTGATTACCTGGTTGCTTCAGTCGACCACGCCAGATTGGGACAGAACCCGCGTGGATGAGGTTGTACGGACCGGGGAACGTCTTGACGTGAAGTTGAAAACCAAGGTGCCGATCTACATGGCGTATATTACTGCCTGGTCCAATGCTCAGGGGGTCGTTCACTTCCGTGATGATATCTATCAGCGTGACGGTGAAGTGCAGTTGGAAGAGTTTGCCGCAGCACCTTCTGTCGTTCAGTAAGCTGATCGGCAGTCGCCTGAATGCCGGGCGTATGACATTTTAACAGGGACGGCGTTGTAAGAACGCCGTCCCTGTGTTGCATTTACGACTACAAAAATTTCAAACTACCTGAATTGATACCGAGAGCGAGTACTTGGTTCAGTTCTTGATAAAAACAGTGATGCGGCTGATGGATTTTCCATCACTTGAAGCGTCGCTATCACAGGGCGTGGGAACGGAAGCGGCATGTCAGCGGAAACAGGTGGAAATGGCGCGGTGTATTTTGAACTGCGGCGCATTGCCCAGCAAATTCGAGTCGCAGCAATCGATGGCGCAACGGGAGTGGAGGTGTCGGTATTTGGCCCTGCCAGTGCTTCGGAAGCCGATCTCAAGTCACTGGCATTGAGAAAGTTACAGCGCAGACTGTCGCAATTGGACGAATAGCAGCCCAAAAACACACTTTTGAAGTCCCAGAACGGTGCGCCGGGCCTTGGTTCGCCGAAATGAGTATGGTATGCGCTTGCCACTGAATTTGATGCGTGAATCGATGCACCGCATTTGTTTCACGGCACCTTGGAAAGGGTCTTTTTAATGTCCGTGGCTGAACCTCAATCCGATACCGCGATCTACGACAGTTTCTTCACCCGTTCAATTGCAGACGTCGATCCGGCAATTGCAGAGGCAATTGATGCAGAATTGGGTCGGCAGCAGCACGAAATTGAATTGATCGCCTCCGAGAACATTGCCTCTCGAGCTGTTCTTGAAGCACAGGGATCGGTGTTGACCAACAAATACGCGGAAGGGTATCCGGGGCGGCGCTATTACGGTGGTTGCGAGCACGTGGATGTTGCAGAAAACCTGGCAATTGAGCGTGTTAAGCAACTCTTTGGTTGTGAATTTGCCAATGTGCAGCCCAACTCCGGTTCCCAGGCAAATCAGGCCGTGTTGATGGCCCTGTCTAAGCCCGGTGCAACATTGCTGGGCATGAGCCTCGATGCAGGCGGACACCTGACCCATGGTGCCCGTCCCAACCTCTCCGGCAAATGGTTCAACGCGGTACAATACGGGGTCAATCCCGATACCGGCCGGATTGACATGGACCAGGTCGCGAAGTTGGCACTGGAACATAAGCCGGACATCATTGTTGCCGGCGGTTCGGCCTATTCGCGAGAGCTGGACTTCGCAAAGTTCCGGGAAATCGCCGACCAGTCCAGGGCCTATTTGTGGGTTGATATGGCGCATATTGCCGGCCTGGTGGCTGGCGGCACGCATCCAAATCCTTTCCCGCACGCTCATGTCGCAACGTCGACAACCCACAAGACACTGCGAGGCCCGCGCGGCGGCCTGGTGCTGACCAATGACCCCGATATCGCCAAAAAAATCAATTCTGCCGTATTTCCCGGTCTTCAGGGCGGGCCGCTCATGCACGTCATTGCGGCCAAGGCAATTGCCTTTGGTGAAGCGTTGCAGCCTGAGTTCAAACAGTATGCACGCCGTGTCGTCGACAATGCGCAGATTCTTGCACATGTGATCCGCGAGGCGGGGTATGACATTGTTTCGGAGGGAACCGATACGCACCTGATGCTGGTTGACCTCAGACCAAAATCGCTGACAGGCAAAGATGCTGAAACATCTCTTGGCCGTGCAAATATTACGTGCAACAAGAATGGCGTACCGAACGATCCGCAAAAACCAACAATCACATCCGGAATTCGTTTAGGGACACCGGCGGGAACAACTCGCGGGTTTGGTCCGGCGGAGTTCCGGGAAATTGGCCGGTTAATTGTTGAGGTGCTCGATGGCCTGGCCGAAGCCAATTCGCTGGAAGCCAACGAAGCGGTTGAAATGCGGGTTAAGCAAAAGGTGAATACGCTGACCAGTCGCTTTCCAATTTACCAGGGATACTAGCATGCGATGTCCCTATTGCGGTGGCGAGGAGACCCAGGTTAAGGACTCCCGCCCAACCGAAGACAACACGGCAATCCGTCGTCGACGTGTTTGCTCCTCGTGCGGCGGTCGTTATACGACTTTCGAGCGGGTGCAGCTGCGGGAACTGACGGTTTCCAAGCGCTCCGGACGGCGCGTGCCCTTCGATCGGGAAAAGCTGATGCGCTCAGTTCAGATTGCAACACGAAAGCGCCCTGTTGATCCCGACCAACTCGAGCGGATGGTCAGCGGAATCGTCCGGCAACTGGAAAGTTCTGGAGAAAGCGAGATTCCGGCGGAGCAGATTGGTACATTGTTGATGGAAGGCCTGAAGGCAATCGATGATGTTGCCTATGTGCGATTTGCGTCGGTTTACAAGAATTTCCGAGAAGCCAAGGATTTTGAAAATCTGATTGGCGAAATGCATGATGGTCTATTCGATCCTGACGACAGCGACCCGTCCTGATCGTGACCATGCCTCCTGCTGATACGGATAAAAGAATGGCGCAGGCAAATGGAGTGTCTGCTTCCCCGGTATCACATTATGAGGACGAGCGCTGGATGAAGGCAGCGCTTGCGCTCGGGCGACGAAACCTCGGCGTTACATGGCCCAATCCTTCCGTTGGATGCATACTTGTTCGAACGGAGGACGGTAAGACAACCGTAATCGGGCGGGGCACCACAGCGCCCGGTGGGCGGCCGCACGCGGAAATATGCGCTTTGACCCAGGCGGGAGGCCGGGCCTGGGGGTCCACAGCTTATGTCACGCTGGAACCATGTGCCCATTTTGGCAGGACCGGTCCCTGCGCGCTCGCTTTGATTGAAGCCGGTATTGGCCGTGTGGTGATTGGAACAACTGATCCGGATTCCCGTGTTTCCGGCAAGGGCGTTCGCATGATGCGAGAGGCCGGTATCGATGTTTATGCGGGTGTACTTGAGGAGGAATGTCGGCAAAGTCATGCGGGTCACATTTGCCGGGTCATTCGCGGACGGCCGACAGTCCATCTGAAAATGGCGATCTCTGCCGATGGTTTCATTGGATGTAGGGAAAAGGGGCAGGTACTGATCTCGTCCGACCGTTCATGGCAGCTTGTTCATGTGATGCGGTCTCAAAGCGATGGCATTGTCGTTGGTATCGGTACCGTTTTAGCTGATGACCCAATGCTTACGTGCAGAATTCCCGGTTTGGAGGAGCGCTCTCCGGTCCGCATCGTTCTGGATACAAGGGCACGTTTGCCGCTGGAATCTCAACTCGTTAAAACCGCACAGGATGTACCGGTCTTCTGCCTGACTGGTCAGGGTGCGGAGCAGAACAGGTGCGAAGCGCTGGTTGCGGCCGGAGTGCAAGTAGTTGAAGTGCCGGAAGATGAAGACGGTCATATTGCACTGCCGCTGACCCTTGCCCGACTTGCCGAATTTGGTCTGACCCGTTTGATGGTTGAGGGTGGCTCTCGTCTCGCAGGCGCCTTTGCAAAGAAAGACCTGATTGATGAGGCGACTTTTGTATTCGGCAGCGTTAACATCGGTGAGAACGGGATTGCGCCACTTGATGATGTATCCCTCGACTGGTTTCAGGATATGAGGCGATTTTCAGAAATCGATTCCGGACGGCTTGGTGGTGACAAGGTCGTTCGATATCGGCGTACAAGGTAGGAGCCTCGATGTTTACAGGTATCATCACAGACGTCGGAAAGATCCTGACCATTTCCGATATACCGGCTGGTCGGCGCACCCGTATTGCGACCCGATATGACCCGGCGGGGATTGAAATCGGATGCAGTATCGCCTGTGGCGGTCCTTGCCACACGGTGGTTTCCAAGGGTGGCGACAACGGGACCAATTGGTTTGAAGTCGAGTCTGCGGCGGAGACGCTGGCGTTGACGACAGCCGGCGACTGGAAGCAGGACGACGATCTCAACCTGGAACGGTCACTAAAAATGGGGGACGAACTCGGGGGACATCTGGTTCTTGGTCATGTCGATGGAACGGCGTTGATCACAGAACGAAATGATCATGCCGATTCCCGCTATCTGAAGTTCAAGACGGTCATGGAACTGGCTCGCTTCATACCGCGCAAAGGCTCCGTTTCTCTGGACGGGACGTCATTAACGGTCAACGAAGCTGCGGGGACAGAATTTTCAGTCTTCCTTATTCCTCATACGCTTGAACAGACAACCTGGGGCAATCGGGATGTTGGTGATCGCGTCAATCTGGAAGTCGACATGATGGCGCGTTATATAGCGCGTCTTGGAGAGACGCAGTAACGGCACCACATGACCGGGGTCGATAGCGCCTGAGATCTTACGGGAATAACATTATTCCGACTGGACAAAGATCGGCCGAGATGGTTCTTGTGCCGCCAGCTTTTACTATTGCAGAGTACTTATAGCGGACGTGGGTCCGGGAAAGAATATCGGAAATGAGCAAACCGGAACCCTTATTGTTGATCATCGACGCGCGGTTTTACGAAGACATTGCCGATGAACTGGTTGCGGGCGCTATCGCGGTCATTGAAAGCGCCGGTGCCAGGTATCAGCACATCTCGGTGCCTGGCGTGCTCGAGATACCGGCAGCTCTTTCGATGGCGATGCTGGGCGGTGAGCAGGATGAGGTTGAATATGACGGCTTTGTCGTTCTGGGCTGCGTAATCCGCGGTGAGACGTCCCACTACGATATCGTCGCCAATGAATCAGCACGAGCAGTGATGGATTTGGCGGTCGATGGATGCCTTGCGATCGGCAACGGAATTTTGACGGTTGAGAACCGCGAACAGGCAGAAAAACGCGCCTGGAGAGATCAGGGTGATAAAGGCGGTGTCGCTGCAAAGGCGGCTTTGGCTATGATGGCCGTGCGCGACCGTCTGGGAGTTTAGTGAGATGGTGGATAAAGAACCGGAAACAGACGCAAGTGCTGTCCGACCAGCCAACAAACGCGGGTCGGCACGGCTTGCTGCCGTTCAGGCGCTTTATCAGATGGAACTGGGTAACATAGATGTTGCGGACCTTATTGCAGAGTACAAGTCGTTTCGGCTTGGAAAAGAGATTGATGGAGATATGTACCGCGATGCCGATCATGATTGGTTCACCTCGATATTAAAGGGCGTTGTCGAAGATCAGCGTTCCATCGATCCGTGGATCCATACGGCACTCACCGAAGATTGGCCGTTGCGCCGGATCGATTCGACTTTGCGCGCGATTTTGCGCGCCGGCTCCTATGAACTCTATCGACGAAAAGATGTTCCTGCTCGCGTGGTCATTTCCGAGTATCTCGACGTGGCCAAGGCGTTTTATGAGGGAGACGAGACCCGGCTTGTGAACGGTATTCTGGACAGAATTGCCCATGAACATCGACCCGGCGAATTCAAAGAGAATAACTCAGAGAGCGGGTAAATCGTTGAGTGACCAGCGACCAGGTGAATTTGAGCTGATCAAACGGCATCTTGCGCCCCTTGCAGACAACAGCTCTAGTCTGGGGCTAGAGGATGATGCGGCTGTATTTCGGCCACCGGCAGATAGGGAGCTGGTTTTTACCAAAGACGTTCTGGCCGAGAATATCCACTTTTTCTCCGATGATCCGCCCGACCTCATTGCCAGAAAGGCGCTCCGGGTCAACCTTTCAGATTTGGCTGCAAAAGGAGCGACACCATCGGGTTATCTGATGGGGTTGTGCCTGCCGACGGGCTGGACCGAGGACTGGATTGAGCAATTCTGCGCCGGTTTGGCCGAGGATCAACGGACTTACGATTTTTCGTTGTTCGGCGGGGATACCATCAAATCATCCGGCGGTTTGACGATCTCCATTACCGCTATCGGTCATGTGCCAACAGGAAGTGCGGTCGTACGCAGCGGGGCCCGGCCTGGCGATGCGCTCTATGTCACAGGCACGATTGGCGATGCTGCACTGGGGCTGCTTATCCGGCAGGGCGCTAGCTTGAGTTCGACGAAAGAGCACACCGAGTTTCTGACAGGACGCTATCTCTTGCCGGAGCCAAAAATGGACACTCACACCGTCCTGCGTGATTTTGCAAGCGCTGCGATGGACATTTCAGACGGCCTTGCAGCTGATCTTGGACACCTCTGTGACGCCTCCGGCGTCGGTGCGCGCATACAGCTGGAAAAGATTCCACTTTCTGCTGCCGCCCGTGTCGTTCTCGATCAGGACAGGGACAGATTCAGTGCTGTGATTATGGGCGGAGACGATTACGAATTACTGGTCAGTGTTCCTGCAAAACATAAGAACGCCTTTGAACTGGCATCCGAGAGATTGGGCACCCCGGTAAGCCAAATCGGGGTAGTCACAGAGGGTGCAGACCGCCTGTTTCTCGATGAAGCCGGTGAGAGGCTTGCGGTTTCAAAGAGCGGCTTCACGCACTTTTAGAGCCGTTTCCTTTGCTCGTGGCATTCTCAGGTGTGTTGCTCAGCACCGGACCAATCCGCTCCATACGTCCCCAAGAGAAAACCATCCGACAAGCGCGTATCTTTCGACAGCGTGCGCACTGCGGTGGAGAAAGTTTCGGGATCGATCACACCATCCAGTTGCTGACGAAAAAGATCACAGAGATTAACAAAACCGGTTGATTGGGGAGACAACCGAATAGCTGATACGCCTGCAACCTCCAAGGCCGCTAGCTGATATGAAGCGCAGACATAGGTGTCAGAGAGTGTCTGCACACCGTTCATTGTCAGAAAAGGTTGATCCTCAAGCGTCCGTACTGCCAATCCGTCCGGGTGCTCTTCGCAGGCGAATTGACAGTTATCCTTGGTTCTACCGTGAAGACGGGCATGGTAGCACCGCCCGGATATCGCCAGCGGAACGCGTCCATACCCCCAGATCTCGACAGCAACATCCAATTTGGTGGCCGCCGCAGTCAGAATTTCAACTGACTCCAGCGGCAACTCCGGAGGGAGACAGATCCGCTTCGCGCCACGCTCAGCCAGCCACCTGAGCGTACTTTCATTATAGACATTGACGAGCGGACCCACCGTGAAACCGGTGTCTTTTGGCAAATAGGCGAGGGTGGTCAGATCGTTGACTTCGCACTCCATGCCCATTTCGACCAGTTCTGCGGTGCTCTTGCGTTCGCGTTTCAACGTAATCAGCGCAAGGCTGGTCAATGAAACCTTCTTTCCCGCTTCCAGCAAAGTCGTGATCGCCCCAGGCAGACGGTCCTGATAATAGGGCAGGCGTTTGGAACATACCAACTCGCCAATCACGACGCGATCAACCGGCGATCTTGCCAGTTGATCGTAAAATTCCGACCATTGATCAGACTTCCAGAAGAATTGATTGGGACCGACCGTCAGCTCCATCACCATCATCTCCAGGTTTTGTGGTATGCGCCGGTTGTACCGGCCTGACCTTCGGATAAGTTGGCCAGCATTCCTTGGGGTAGGGGCTGTCCTGCGTGCAGGGCATCCACGGCAGCCCGGAAGTTTTTAACAACCTGCGCTACATAGGACCGGGACCGCTGTCGGCCTTCAATTTTGAGCGCTGTAACGCCCGCATCCTGCAATTGCGGAATGAGCTGTTCGGCATTGAGGCTGACCGGATCTTCAAACAGGTGTCCCGATTTATCGTCCGTCACGAAGCACCCCTTGCAAAGCGTGGGATAGGGTGCCGCTTCGCCTCGGCCCACCCTGTGGATCGTATAACCGCCCAGGCGCGCATCCAGCCTGCCGTCCTTATCCTCGTACGCCACGTGACTTGCCGGTGAACAGGCGCCGTTCATGTTGGGCGATTTTCCGGTGGCATAGGAAGAGAGCGAACATCGACCTTCAGCCATGACACACAGGCCACCGAACACGAATACCTCGGTCTCAACGTCAATTTCCCCATTGATGGCGGCAATTTCACGTACCGATAGAATACGTGGCAGCACGATGCGCTTCACGCCGAATTCCTGCGCATAGAAGTTGATGATATCGGCATTTGCTGCTGCGGCCTGTACCGACAGGTGACGCCGTAATCCGGGATAGTACTCAGCCGCATAAGCCAGCAGTCCCGGATCAGCCAGAATGACCGCATCAGCACCCGCCGCGCTGGCATCCCCAACGGCAGCCTGCCATATCTGTTCGGCTCCGGCTCGTGGATAGGTGTTGATCGCGACCAGAACTTTTGCGCCGCGCGCGTGGGCGTAGGCGACGCCATCCCGCATCTCGGAGCGGTCAAAATTCAATCCGGGAAAATTGCGTGCATTTGTTTCATCGGCATAACCGCAATAAACTGTGTGGGCACCGGCCATGACCGCAGTGCGCAATGCAGCCGGGGTTCCTGCCGGGCAGACGATCTCCATCACCATGAGACTTCCTCCGGCGGCCGGGAGAGACAGACACCGGTTTTCCGTTCAATAAAACCCATCAATAGTCGAACGGGTTGCGCGCAGGGGCCTGAGATCCTTTCGAATTCCCCGGTGAGATCCAGTTCTGCATCATCCACGGCATTACGCAAAGCCAGAGCTGCAGCCGTGTCGCCTTCAATGATCAGGTCTCGGGAAAAAAACAGAGCATCTCCGTCAAAGGCGCCGTTCACCAGTCCAAGCAGCGCCGCCAGCGGCCCGGCAATGCGAGCGTCGAAATCCCCACCGCTCCGCGTTGCCGTTACGGTTGGTTTGCCGCCCTTGGGTTCCAGACAAATGACGAAGGGCAAATCTGTGGGATCAAGGACAAACCGTGCGTGTTGATGGTCGCCCATTCGGCGAAAAAGGCTTGGATGCTGTCTTGCAACGGCACCAGCATAGACTGTCAAAGTGAGTGAAAGCGGAGCGAGAGGCAAAACCTGAAAGGTCCGCGCAAGCATCGGCGGAAATCGGGGAATGGGCAAGAATGCCTGAGGCAAGTGACGGTCCTTTCTCGATGGCGCTCCAAACGCGTGACAGCATCCCCTTCGTATCTGGCCCAGCACATGCAGAGTTTGATGCTCCTCAAACTCAGCATGCATTTTTGATGGTAGGGGCTTGTCACTCTGTTTCGGTCAGTTTCTGGAGAAACATTATTCGCGATTTGCCGCCTTATCCGACCCTGCGGAGCTTCCTGAACTGGTGCCGTGAAACAGAACAGTTCCACACCATTACCGATCCTGTACGCCTGCAACACCAGATGACTGCAGTCCATTGTGCCGTTCTGGAGAAGGGTGGCCCGGTCCTGCAGTTCGACGATCCCATAGGTGACGGAATTGATCATGCCGATATGCCTGTTGTGGTGAATGTCTTCGGGACTGCGAACCGGGTTGCCGCCGGGCTGGGTGTGTCGGTGGACCATCTGGATGATCTGGGAGCCTTTCTAGCGGCGCTCAGATCTCCTGCCGCACCAGAAGGACTGCGTGATGTGCTCTCCCGATGGCCTATGTTCAAGGCGGCACTGAAGACCAGACCGAAGATTTTCAGCAAGGCCCCCGTGCAGCAAATTGTTCGGGAAGGGAAACAAGCGGATCTGGGGCGTCTGCCGGTACCGACGCACTGGCCGGATGATGCGGGTCCGCTGATCACCTGGCCTGTCGTCCTGACCCGTCCTTTCGGGTCTCAGATGGAGGATGTTGCTCGCTACAATGCGGGGGTCTATCGCGCCCAGATCCTGGGACGCGATGAATTGATTATGCGATGGCTACCCCATCGGGGCGGTGCGGCGCATCATCGGGACTGGACGGCACAAGACCAGTCAACGCCTGTTGCTATGGTTTTGGGAGCAAATCCGGCAATGCTTCTTGCCGCTGCTTTGCCGTTGCCGGAAACCGTATCGGAACTGACTTTTTCCGGCGTCTTTAGCGGGAGCCGTCCGAGAATCTCTCCCGCGAAGACGGTTCCCATGATGGTACCTGCGGATGCTGAGATTGTAATTGAGGGATGGGTTTCAGCAACGAAAACGGCTCCGGAAGGTCCGTTTGGCGATCATACCGGGTACTACAATGCCGCCGAACCGTTTCCGGTGATGAACGTTTCCGCCATTACCTGTCGCAAGGAACCACTTTATCTGTCCACCTATACCGGGCGTCCACCGGATGAACCGGCCATCATTGGCAAGGTGTTCAATCGATTGGCACTGCCGACCATCCGGACCCAAATCCCGGAAATTCGCGATCTATGGCTGCCCCCGGCTGCGTGTTCTTATCGCATCGCTGTCGTGAGCATCGACAAGCGGTATCCGGGACAGGCGCGGCGCGTGATGATGGCGCTTTGGGGCATGTTGCCGCAATTCAGTTACACCAAGATGATTGTGGTGGTCGATGCCGACATCGATGTTCAAAACTGGGACGATATCGCCTGGGTTCTGGCAACGCGCATGGATCCATCCCGCGATTTGATGATCCTGGACAACACGCCGATGGACTACCTTGATTTTGCGTCGCCACAATCGGGTATTGCGGGAAAACTGGGAATCGATGCGACCACCAAGTTGGGACCGGAGACCTTGCGTGATTGGGGCACCGTTATGAGGGCGGCGTCTCAGGATACATCGTTTGCGACAGATCTGGTGAAGCGGAACCTGCCGGAGTTGTTTGTATGACTGCACCGCGCGTCGTACTGGGAATTGCGGGAGCGTCGGGTGCTGCGCTGGGGATTTCCGTGGCGAGGCAGTTATCGGCTCTGACTGCTGAAGTAGATCTGGTTGTCAGCGCAGCTGCAGAAAAAACACTTGCAGTGGAATGCGGGCCAAATGCTTTTGAGGAGCTTCGCGCAAGTGTGCATAAATTGCATGCGGTGGAAGATCTGGGCGCTGGTATTGCGTCAGGATCTGTGCCGGTTGCTGGAATGATCGTTGCACCATGTTCCATGCGGAGTTTGGCAGCAATTGCTCACGGTCTGGACGATAATCTTCTGACCCGCGCAGCGAGCGTGCAACTGAAGGAACGTCGGCGTCTGGTTTTGGTGGCGCGTGAGACCCCTCTCACCCTCGCCCATTTACGAAACATGACCGCTGCGACGGAACTTGGCGCAATCGTTCTGCCGCCGGTCCCGGCTTTTTATCTGTTACCAAACACGATGACGGAGATCATCGATCAGATCGCCGCCCGGGCGATTGACTTACTTGGGATTGCGGAGCCGATCGCAAAGAAGTGGGTCGATCAGCATGCCAAATCGGTGGATTGACGTGTGCTGTTGCACACGCATGGAGACAGAGAGTTTGTTCTCGGTCCACCACGGCAAGTTGATTTTGGTCCGAATATCGGTCAAATGAGAGGCCCTGTCCTGCCTGGACGTTTTGTCCAAAAATCGGATGTCTTATGCCCGCTCAAGCCGATGTCGAACACAGCGTCGAATTTAATGATGCGTTGGCAAAGCGAAACGCTTTAATCCTTTCCGGCGCGCAGGCGCTTGGCGGTGCATCAGCTTCCATCGTTATTGCTGTTGGCGGTCTGGCCGGATTTGAATTGCTTGGTGAGGACAAGGCACTGGCGACGCTGCCGATAACATCCTTTATTATCGGGACGGCATGCGGCACGGTGCCTGCTGCGATGCTAATGCGTCGTATCGGCCGAAGAGCCGGATTTCAACTGGGTGCAGTGATCGGAATCCTTGGGGGTGTCCTGGCCGGCTACAGCATCCTGGCGGACAGTTTCGTGCTGTTTTGCCTTTCGCTGTTGTTGAGCGGGTCGAACGCCTCCTTTGTTCAGCAATTCAGGTTTGCCGCAGCAGATACTGCCAGCGAAAAATATCGCCCAAAAGCGATTTCACTGGTTCTTGCGGGTGGTATTCTTGCAGGAATTATCGGACCTCAGACTGTGATCTTTACCAAGGATCTGTTTGAATCGATCCTGTTTGTCGGTTGCTTTTTTGCGCAGGCGGCACTTTGCTTCCTGTCGCTGTTGTTGCTGTCTTTTGTTAACGTCCCCAAACTGTCCGTGTCCCAGAGAAAGATGCGCGGCCGACCGCTGAAACAGATCATGCGCACCCGGCGCTTTATCGTGGCGGTGGCCTGCGGCATTTCGATTTACGCATTGATGTCTCTGGTCATGACCGCAACGCCGCTGGCCATGATTGCCTGCGGGTTGAGCCAGTCCGATGCGGCTCTGGCCATCCAGTGGCATGTTCTGGCGATGTTTGGCCCCAGTTTCTTCACTGGCTCGCTCATCAGTCGCTTTGGCAATGTCCGAATCATCGCAGCGGGACTTTTTCTGATGGTGGGCTGTGGAATCGTTGCGCTAGCCGGTTTGAATGTAGAAAATTTCTGGCTTGCGCTTGTACTTTTGGGTCTTGGTTGGAATTTCGGCTATATCGGCGCGACGTCCATGTTGACTGAAACCTACCGGCCAGAGGAACGCAACAAAGTACAGGCCGCCAATGAATTCATGGTCTTTGGCTTCGTTGCCGCTGCCTCGTTTTCGTCTGGTAACCTATTGTTTTTCTTCGGTTGGAACGCTGTAAATCTGTTCCTGTTTCCTGTTGTCGCAGCTTGTCTTGCCTTGCTTTGCTGGTTGGTCTTTTACGAAAAAAACGCTGCAGCTGCCTGAGCGTCAATGGTTCGATCAATTAGAAATACGTCTATGGAAACGCTCTAACCATGTTGAAATCAGAGCCATTTCTTGCCATTCAGTGTGTCCTTACGCGGTGCACGCGTATTTGCAAGCCACCATTTGGGGGTGTCAAAGCCTGCTAAATTGAATTTGCATCGGCAAATAATGATGTTTGGCTTGACCTGAAAGGCTGGAGAGATACCGTGCGCCATGCTTCGAATTGATAGTCGCGGCGCAATGCGCACATGCCTATAGTCTGCTCGCATAGAGGAGATTTTTGGTGAGAATACGAAAGAACAAGGGGGGAGCCCATGGTTGAGCTCTATGTTGTAATAATTTGCGGACTTTTATCCGTTGTCTATGGCATCTGGGCAGCCGGATCCGTCATGTCAGCGGATGCAGGCAATGAACGGATGCAGGAAATTGCCGGTGCTATCCAGGAAGGTGCGCAGGCCTATCTGACACGCCAGTACACAACGATTGGTGTTGTCGGGGTGGTCATATTCGTTCTTGGCTGGTGGCTGCTGTCGCTACCGGTTGCGATCGGCTTTGCCATTGGCGCGATCCTTTCCGCAGCAGCCGGTTTCATCGGCATGCTTGTCTCCGTGCGGGCCAACGTACGCACCGCACAAGCAGCAAGCCAAAGCCTGGCTGCAGGCCTGGCTATCGCTTTTAAAGCGGGTGCGGTAACCGGAATGCTTGTTGCCGGCTTGGCACTGCTGGGCGTCGCTGTCTACTATTTCGTTCTGACCGACCTGATGGGCTTTGCCAACGGAGACCGTGTAATTATCGATGCTCTTGTGGCGCTCGGCTTCGGTGCGTCGCTTATCTCCATCTTTGCGCGGCTCGGTGGTGGAATTTTCACCAAAGGTGCTGACGTTGGTGGTGACCTTGTGGGTAAGGTCGAAGCCGGCATCCCGGAGGACGACCCTCGCAACCCGGCCACGATTGCCGATAATGTCGGCGACAATGTTGGCGACTGCGCAGGCATGGCTGCCGACCTGTTCGAAACCTATGCGGTGACAATCGTTGCCACCATGGTGTTGGCATCGATCTTTTTTGCCGGAACGGATGTCGCGATGAAAGCGATGTTCTATCCGCTGGCAATTGGTGGCGCCTGTGTGATTACCTCAATTGCCGGAACATTCTTTGTTCGACTGGGTGCCAACAACTCAATCATGGGCGCGCTCTATAAGGGCTTTATTACCACAGCTGTTCTTTCCCTGATCGTACTCTATCCCGTCACGATGTTCGTGTTCGGTGATATGAATGCAGCCCTGACGACAGCCGGTGGCCTCAGCTTTACACCGATGGATCTTTATCTGTGCGGCGTGAGTGGCCTGATCATCACCGGTCTCATCATCTGGATAACAGAATACTATACCGGAACCGGATACCGTCCCGTGCAGTCGATCGCACAGGCTTCCGAAACCGGCCATGGCACCAACGTTATTCAGGGACTGGCCATCTCGCTGGAAGCAACAGCGTTGCCTGCGTTGGTAATTGTTGCGGGTATCATCGTAACGTACTCATTGGCAGGTCTGTTTGGTATTGCCGTCACGGTAACGACCATGCTGGCAGTAGCCGGGTTTGTTGTGGCACTTGATGCGTTTGGTCCGGTGACGGACAATGCCGGTGGTATTGCTGAAATGGCAGAACTTCCAAGCGAAGTGCGTGACACCACGGACGCCCTGGATGCTGTCGGTAACACAACAAAGGCTGTCACCAAGGGTTATGCGATTGGTTCTGCCGGTTTGGGAGCTCTGGTCCTGTTTGCGGCTTACACGGAAGATTTGCGCTTCTTTGTCAGCAATTCAGAACAGTTTCCCTATTTTGCGGGCATAACCGAGCAAACGCTCGATTTCTCGCTATCCAATCCTTATGTCGTCGTAGGTTTGTTCCTTGGCGGCCTGTTGCCTTACCTGTTTGGCGGGATCGCGATGACGGCTGTTGGCCGGGCGGCTGCATCCGTTGTTGAAGAAGTTCGGCGGCAGTTCAAGGAAAAGCCGGGCATCATGGCGGGGACGGAACGTCCGAACTATGGACGGGCTGTGGATATGCTGACCCGCTCCGCGATCAAGGAAATGATTGTTCCTTCATTGCTTCCGGTTCTTTCACCGATCGTTTGCTATTTCGTCATCTCGGCGATTGCCGGTAAGGCCAATGGATTTGCTGCATTGGGTGCAATGTTGCTCGGTGTGATCGTGACGGGTCTATTCGTTGCGCTGTCAATGACAGCGGGCGGTGGTGCCTGGGACAACGCGAAAAAGTATATTGAAGACGGTAATCACGGCGGTAAGGGCTCAGAAGCCCACAAAGCTGCAGTGACCGGTGATACTGTCGGTGATCCCTATAAGGATACCGCTGGTCCGGCCGTGAACCCGATGATCAAGATCACCAATATCGTTGCTCTGTTGCTGCTGGCTGTGCTGGCGCACTAGACGCAAAAACGATCTGGGACTCTCAGGGGCGCTTTCGAGCGCCCCTTTTTGTTGCGCGGTAGACAAATGCCTGTGGAGAAATGATTTTTGGTGGAATTCGACGAGAGTCCGCAGTGCAATTGATACGATTTTCACTTGCGATAAACCAAATTGAGATTGTGGCTCTTGCCAATGGCTTCCTGACAGTTTAGTTACCCCCAACATCGGCCTCGTGGCGGAGTGGCTACGCAGAGGATTGCAAATCCTTGTACCCCGGTTCGAATCCGGGCGAGGCCTCCATTCCCAATTAAAATGAATACCTTAACTGTCGGATTTTGTTGCCGGTTTTTTACCAGGGCACCCGCAGCCGAATGCGCGTGTTTCCCTAAATCTTTTTTGGATGGCAATCGTCGCTTGCTGCAGCTGTTGGGTGATGCATTCGTTTCACGGCAATTCAGCCAAAACCGCTTCGAGATAAATCGCTACAGGGTGCGGACTATTCTGAACGGTTTTTGCTGCTTTTTCGTTAGTGTGTTTAATTCTGTACAACAGATGAACTTGTCAACGTGAAGCCGCGCCGCTAATGAAAAGAGGCGAAGCACTAACCGGATAGGATTTTACCGGATGGCCGACTATCAGACAGCGCGTGTGCGTATGGTGGACAATCAACTGAGAACCAACGACGTAACTGATCGTCGCGTGCTGAGTGCGATGGGAGCGATTCCTCGGGAGATGTTTGTTCCGGCGTCAAAACGGCCGACCGCCTATATTGACGACGATGTATGCGTCTCACCAGCTTCGGAAGACACGCCGGCGCGTTACTTGCTGAAACCGCATGTCTTGGCAAAACTTCTTCAATTGGCGGAATTCGAGACCTCTGATCTGGCGCTTGTTGTCGGATGTGCATCTGGTTACTCAGCAGCAGTGATCGCTCAGATTGCCGAATCTGTTGTGGGACTCGAAGTCAGCGAAAAACTCGCGAGTGAGGCGAGCGAGACCATTTCAGAACTGGGTATCGACAATGTGGCGGTGTTGTCGAACAAGTTGACCGACGGTCTGAAGTCCGAAGGCCCCTACGATGTTATTATCGTCGATGGTGCGGTGTCTCAAGTTCCCGAAGCGTTGAAAGAACAACTGAAGGACAAAGGCAGGCTGGTCGTTATTCGTGGACAAGGATTGGCAGGCCAGGCCTATCTTTACCGCCGCTCGGGCGAAGCGATTAGCGGTGTTGCGGCCTTCAATGCATCTGCTCCAACGCTTCCGGGTACGGAACAACCCTCTGAGTTTGTTTTTTAGGATCCGAAGTTCCTGCATTCATGCGATTCGGACACAGCCTGGATTGAAAATCCTGAGTTGGCACGAGATTGTGCACAACTCTCTCTTCAAGAATTCGCAACCCATTTTTTTCGGTAATCGAATTTGAGGGATTCGGGTCCCCAGCGGTTCCAGGGCATCAAACTTGCGATTACTGGTTGCTAATCCGCGAGATTTGCTCGCATAAGGCGTTTTTGCATGTCGGCATGTGCGGATAATGCGCAAGACCGGTGGGCATTCACGAAATTGCAAGAAATTTGTCCTCTCAGCGCCGCAATTTTCAAGTGATCTTAATCATTAGACCTGATGATTGGAGCTGTGGCGTGTGCTTTGCTCGCCGCCGAACAATTGTCTGTTTCCAAGATGTTGCGCAGATGTCGCAACCGACTGTTAATTGAAGCAGGTCCTGCGTTGCATGTTTCCCAAAGGGGACAACGCCGATATAGAGTAAGACATGTTCGCAGAGCGGCTCGTTAGTGCCGACTGAAGAGAGGGGTGGCATAGTGCTAAGACGTGGCTCAGCATCAATAATCGCAGCCGGACTAGCCGCGGTTTTTGGTATTAGCAGTGCGCAGGCTCAGTCTTTGTCTGAAGCGCTGGCGCTGGCATATGCGAATAACCCGACGCTTAATTCAGCTCGCGCGGGACTGCGGGCAACCGACGAATCTGTACCTCAGGCTTTGGCGGGATATCGGCCGCAACTTTCCGGCTCGATTCAGCAATCCTACACGACCACAGATAGTGATGGATCGACATCCGAATCCAACACGACCTCTTTGGGCCTTACTGTTACTCAGCCAATTTTTCGTGGGTATCGAACGGTAAATGGCATTCGGCAAGCAGAATCATCCGTATTGGCTCAACGCGAGAGCCTGGTTTCGACTGAACAGAATGTGCTGTTTGATGGAGCGCAATCCTATATGGATGTGATCCGTGACAGTGCCATTGTCACGTTGCGCCGCTCGGATATCAAATTTCTGGAAAGCGAAGTTCGTGCAGCACGAGATCGCTTCAATGTTGGTGAAGGGACGCGAACAGACGTTTCCCAGGCAGAGGCTGAGCTGGCGTCAGCGCAATCCAATTTAAACCAATCGATAGCTGACTTGAATTCAAGTCGGGCGATTTTCCGTCAAGTCATCGGGCGCGATCCGGGTAAATTGAAGCCGGATCTGAGTGTTTTGAGATTATTGCCTAAAAATGTGCAGACAGCGCTCGATATTGCGCACCAGCAGCATCCAACGATTCGGCAAGCGCAACATTCCGTCGATGTCGCATTGTTTCAAGTGAAATCAATTGAGGGTGAATTGTTGCCTTCCGTTGATTTGGAAGGAACCGTGCAGCGTTCAATCAATCCCAATTCGGCGACAAACGTGCAGGATTCAGCTACCATTCTGGGCCGAGTATCTATTCCCATTTATCAGGGTGGGCAGGTTTACTCACGCGTTCGCCAGGCCAAAGAACAGCTTGGGCAATCGCGTATTCAGGTTGATATTGCGCGGGATCAAATTCGGGCAACTGTCATAGCTTCGTGGGGCCAATATAAAGCATCCGAGGCTTCAATTGTTGCCGGTCAGGCTGGTGTTCGGGCGGAACAGCTGGCACTTGACGGCGTCGTTGAAGAACAACGGGTCGGACAACGTACGACACAGGATGTGCTGGATCAGCAGCGTTCACTGGTAAATGCGAGAGTGAGCCTGGTTCAAGCGCAGCGAGACCGTATCGTGGCGGCTTATGCCCTTGTATCCTCGGTTGGCGGGCTGACAAGTTCCTCGCTGAGTCTCAATGTCGCTGCCTATCAGCCAACGGAGCATTATTCCAAGGTCCGGGACAAATGGATCGGCCTACGCACTCCGGACGGTCGATAATAAAGACCAACTCCGTTGTTGCAGAATCGTTGCTTCGCCCAGACTTGTTCTGGTTGATCAGTCAAATAAGTTTGGTTTTTCCTCTCAACCGTCAGGATCAGGCGAGTAGACGGGTTCGTAATTTGGCGCAGAGCATCTTTGATGCCGTGCGCCAATTGTATGTGTGGGTAAATCGCCACATTGTGCGAAGTTTTCTTACTCCTGTTTTTAACTGCCTAGATATCGCCGTATAGTTTGAAATAGGCGAATCGCAAGTGAGTGTTCCCTTGCGTATTGATGCGGTACTTGGAATTTGGGGAATGTCATGGCCAAGGCAGAGCAAGCCCAGGATCCCTCGATGGAGGATATCCTGGCCTCGATCCGCCGGATAATATCCGACGATGATGCGCCAGCTGATGCAGATGGCGATGCAGAGTCCGATGGTGCGTCAACTGCTGATGCAGAAGACGAAGCCGGCATGTCTCAGGATGATCTGGACAAACTCTTCGATACGGATGACACCGAACCCGAGCCTGAACCTGAACCTGAGCCCGAACCCGAACCCGAACCTGAAGACGATCCTGCCGACGATGTCCTTGAATTAACGGAAGATTTTGCTGTTGATGATGAGGATGACCTGAAAATCGTCGATGTTGTTGCGCCCGATGGAACGGGTGGTGACATTGGTTTTGAGGAAGCTGAGCCGGAAGAAGAAGACAGCGCTGTGTTCGAGGCTGAGCCGGAAACAGAGCCGGAAGCGGAATTTGAACAGGAACCTGCGCCGCCGACCGTTCCCGATATAGAACCGGTTGATTACGGCAATGTTCGTCGTCTTGCCGCCGGAGAAAATCTGTCTTCAAGTCCCACCGAAGATGCTGTCAGCGAAGCGCTGGGCAGCCTTGCCAATCTGGTCATCTCAAGAGAAGCACGAACGCTTGAGGAAGTGATTGAGGATCTGGTGCGGCCGATGCTGAAAGCCTGGCTTGATACCAATCTGCCGCCGATGGTGGAGCGTCTTGTCCAGCAGGAAATTGAGCGAGTGGCTCGAGGACGACGCGGCTAGAAAACACACCCTTCAACAGCTTTGAAATTATCTGATGGCTACGGGCGCATTCCTGTCGCCCACTAAAGTGCAGTGAATTGCACGATATTGGCTTGAGAAGAGCGAAATACACCTTATTGAGCCGCCTTTTTGGCTGCTGCGGTTGACTTGCGGCGCTGCATTCGATTTACAGCGGGTCTGTATGTAAATCGAGACGGAAGCCATGCTGGAAAAGACTTACGATGCAAGCGCGGTTGAACCGCGGATTTATCAGGACTGGGAAAAAAGCGGGGCGTTCAAAGCCGGTGCTGGTGCTGTTGAAGGTGCCGATCCCTATTGCATCGTCATTCCACCACCCAACGTGACCGGCTCCCTCCATATGGGGCACGCACTGAACAATACTCTCCAGGACATCCTGATTCGCTACCATCGCATGCAAGGGCGGGATGTGCTTTGGCAGCCTGGCATGGATCATGCCGGTATCGCGACGCAGATGGTTGTTGAACGGCAACTGATGGAAAAACAGTTGCCTGGCCGCCGCGATATGGGGCGTGAAGCATTTGTGCAGCGCGTCTGGGACTGGAAGGCTGAATCTGGCGGTATCATCTTCAATCAGCTCCGTCGGCTGGGTGCGTCCTGCGATTGGGACCGCGAACGTTTCACGATGGATGAAGGGCTTTCGAAAGCGGTTCTGGAGGTGTTTGTCCGCCTGTACAAAGACGGTCTGCTCTACAAGGACAAGCGGCTCGTTAACTGGGACCCCAAATTTCACACGGCGATTTCCGATCTTGAAGTTGAACAGACGGAAGTCAATGGCAATTTATGGCATTTTCGCTACCCGATTGAAGGTATGGAGGGGCGATATGTTGTCGTCGCCACCACCCGACCTGAAACAATGCTTGGCGATACAGCGGTCGCGGTTAATCCAGAGGACGAGCGCTACAGTGAATTGATTGGCAAGCATGTTGTGCTACCCCTTGTGGGGCGGCGCATTCCAATCGTTGCGGATGATTATGCGGATCCGGAAGCGGGATCCGGTGCCGTCAAGATCACACCGGCGCATGATTTCAACGACTTTGAAGTGGGCAAACGTCATGCCCTGCCAATGATCAGTATCATGAACCGGGAAGCGACAATAGCGCTGAAGGACAACGAAGCGTTTCTTGATGATGTGCCGGAAAGCAGTGAACTCACCGCGACAATCCGTGCGCTCGATGGTCAAGACCGATTCGTCGCGCGCAAGTTGATTGTTCAGATGTTTGAGGAACAGGGACTACTGGAACAGATTGAGGATCATGTTCACATGGTTCCCCATGGTGATCGCTCTCATGTTCCAATCGAGCCGTACCTGACCGATCAGTGGTATGTCGATGCCAAGACGTTGGCCGAGCCGGCAATTGATGCTGTGAGAAATGCGCGAACGAAATTCGTTCCCAAAAATTGGGAGAAAACCTACTACGACTGGATGGAGAACATCCAACCGTGGTGTGTATCTCGCCAACTTTGGTGGGGACACCAGATTCCGGCCTGGTACGGCCCGGATGGAGAGATCTTCGTAGCCAAGTTCGAGCACGCGGCAGCTGAGCTTGCCCGAGCGCATTATGGCAGGAATGTCACCGTAGTCGGAGAGAAGGAAGCGAGAGAGAGCTGGGAAAAAAACGATGGTGACACCGTTTTTCTGCATCGGGATGAAGATGTTCTAGATACCTGGTTTTCCTCCGCTTTGTGGCCCTTCTCTACGCTTGGTTGGCCGGAAAATACCGAAACGTTGGCTCGATATTATCCCACAAGCGTTTTGATCACAGGTTTTGACATCATCTTCTTCTGGGTTGCCCGTATGATGATGGCCGGTATCCATTTTATGGAAACGGAACCCTTTGACACAGTCTATATTCACGCGCTGGTTCGCGATGAACACGGCGCCAAGATGTCAAAATCCAAGGGCAATGTTATCGATCCACTGCAGTTGATCGACGAATACAGCGCCGATGCTCTGCGATTTACTCTCGCTGCGATGGCGGCTCAGGGCAGGGATATCAAACTGGCGACCAGCCGTGTTGAGGGATATCGGAACTTTTCAACAAAACTCTGGAACGCCGCCCGCTTTGCAGAGATGAACGAGTGTGTCCGGGTAGAAAGCTTTGACGCGGCATCCGTTGAGCAGACCGTGAATCGGTGGATTGTAGCGGAAACAGCGCAATGCGCTGGGGCCGTAACAGCCGCTTTGAAAGAGTTCCGCTTCAATGAAGCAGCCGGTGCAATTTATCGTTTTGTCTGGAATACCTACTGCGACTGGTATCTGGAATTGATTAAACCGTTGCTGAATGGCGATGATGAGCAGGCCAAGGCAGAAGTTCGGGCTACCGCTGCATGGGCCTTGGACGAAATACTCAAAATACTGCACCCCTTCATGCCGTTCCTGACGGAGGAGTTGTGGCTTCGGACCGGCGAGACAGGGCCGGCGCGTCAGGGACAACTGATCACAACCCGCTGGCCGGACCTGGAACAAACACAATCCACTGCGGCGGATGAGATCAACTGGCTGATTGGTCTGATCACGGACATCCGGTCCGTGCGTGCGGAAATGAATGTACCGGCAGGTGGCAAGGTTCCTTTGGTCTTTGTCGGGGCCGCAGAGACGACAAAAACACGGCTTGACGATAATGCGGTGATGTTGGCACGACTGGCGCGGGTGGATGCCGTTTCGTTCGCTGACACGTCTCCGAAGGGCGCGGCCCAAATAGTTGTGGGGGAAGCAACGGTCTGTCTGCCGCTGGCCGGAGTGATTGACCTCGAGGCGGAGATGGCACGCCAGCGCAAGGATGAAAACAAGCTGTCCGACGATATTGCTCGCATCGACAAGAAGCTTGCCAATCCCAAGTTTGTGGAAAAAGCGCCACAAGAGGTTGTTGCGGGAGAACGTGACAAGCGTGAAGAACTTCTGCAGCGGCTTGAAAAGGTCAAGGCGGCGATCATACGGCTTGAGGAGGCGTCGTAGACACTGCCAAAGGTCAAGCAACTACTGGGCTTTGTTCCCTTCCGACGACACGTGCCTCAGGCGCCCTTCGAAGACCCTGAAGGGCGAAAAGGGTTATGGGGTCCATTGTGCAAGGCGCGGCGCCATAGGCTGACGCGGTATCAGGTTCGATTGGGCGGATGGCCTGACAATTGCCGGATGAAAATTGTCTTCCTGACCGACTTCCACGTTGGTTCGCATAGCCGGGATCCGGAGCGGCTACGCATCGTTGTTTCCCAGGTCGCGAAGCTCGAGCCGGACCTGGTGCTCCTGGGGGGTGATTTCCTCAACATGATGCCGGCATTTGGCGGTCGGGTTCCACCGGAAATTATTGCTGAACGACTCGGGCCATTAAAGATTGCGCCTCTTGGTGCGTGGGCGGTGCTGGGAAACCATGACTGGGAGTATGGGTACGGCGCTGTGACAGCGGCCCTGACCGCGTGCGATATTCCTGTCATGCGAAATGAGGCAGTTTTGCTGAAGCATCGAAGCACCTCTGTACATTTGGCCGGCGTGGATGACTATGCCACGAACAGAGGACGGTTGCAGGAAACCATCAGGGATGTTCCGAATCACCAGCCACTGATCATTCTTACCCATGACCCTGCGGCTTTTGCCGATCTGGAAGGTCGCTCCGCACTCGTGCTGGCTGGTCATACACATGGTGGTCAGGTGGTGTTGCCCTTTTTCGGCCCGGTTGTTAATGCATCTGTTGCGCCTTTAACCCATACATATGGGCATATCGTCACGAAATCTGGTAGTCAGATGATTGTGTCAAGCGGACTGGGTACCAGTGGATTGCCGTTGCGTTTGGGCACATGGCCGGAAATTGTGGAAGTCACACTTCAAAACTGACATACATGCATTACTTTGAACTCGATAATCTGAGAGAAGTGGTGTCATGATCGGGGCGATTCTGGAAAAGCATGATGTATTCGGTCAATAGATTGGACGGAGCAGGCAATTTACATGAAGGTTGGCTATGAAAATTTCATTCAGTAAACCTCTGACAAGAAATCTGCTTTTTGCCGGACTGTTCCTGACATCAGCTGCCGCCCAGGCGGAGAAAATAATCAATCCCGTTGCCGAATTTGCAGGATTGGACAAGATCACCGGACGCATCATATCATTTGATGTCTACATGGATGAAACCGTCCAGTTCGGTGCACTCCAGGTGACCCCGCGTGTTTGCAACTCACGCCCTCCAACCGAAACACCCCAGACGACCGGGTTTATCGAAGTGGATGAGGTGACGCTGGAAAACGAAGTTCAAAGTATATTCTCTGGTTGGATGTTTGCTGCCAGCCCGGCGCTCCACGCCGTTGAGCATAGTATCTATGACGTTTGGTTGACGGACTGCAAAACAACGACGGCAGTTGCCCCGCCTGAGAATTATTCCGGCCCGCCGGTTGAAGTGAAAGAACCTGAAAAAGATCCGCCGGCGGAAACGCCCACGGATACGGGTACCCCGGAAGGCCCAGGCGTGGCAGGCGATAACATAGCGATTATCCCGCGGCCCAAACCCTCGTTTCTCTGAAAGTGAACCTCATCCGTTGCTCAGGCGAAGGATGACAGTTCCAAGTCAATTCCAACTTTTACGAGATACGCTGTAGGGTCGGCTGATGAGCGATTACAAACTGATTGTGCCGTTGGTGCTGATTAACATCCTGACATTTGCCGCCTATGGCTGGGACAAATATTGCGCACGGAAAAAGTTGTGGCGCATTTCGGAAAGCACGCTTTTGTTCATGGCGTTGCTAGGCGGTTCCTATGGTGCTCTTTTTGCACAACAATGGTTCCGGCACAAAACGCGAAAAGAACCGTTTCGGACAATTCTCTATACAATAGCCATCGTGCAATTCAGTTGTATCGGGCTGTATATGATGCCGCCTGTTCGCAATGCGCTGTCGGGTTGGGTTGGATGAAAAAGAGCTGCCTCGCAATGAAAATACTTCTTTTTATTCAGCAGCTTCCTTGATATCGTTCGTCAAAGCGAGCGCAGTAAGCCATTCTTCAAATTCTTCGGTTTGGGTAACTCCGCTGCGTTTGTCATGAATTTCCAAAATACGCTCTAGCTTGAAACTGATGTCGGCGCAGTCGGAATAACTATGTGCTTCCAGCCACGTTTGTCCGTCGTACCGGACAAGATGTTGTGCGTTGATCAACCGTTTTACGACGCTGTAGTCCTCCCGGCAAAAGGTGATACGAAGTTGCCGACGCAGTTCGACGCTTTCCCCCTCTTCAAGGGGCATCGCCCGTAGCGAGAGTATTGAATCGTCCTTCATGATCATGGAGGGTGGACCAGAGCCCTGAACAGTTGTTCCGTTTTCCCACTCCGCTGCCGGGGTCGCCGCGGCGTGAATTGTTTTTGCTGTGTGGTCGGACTGGCCACTTTTACTCCAAAAATCAGAAGCGCGGACACGGGACGGGCTTGGCACGGCCTGCTGATTGACGGAGAGCACCACAGCATCGCCAAACGGCGTGGAATCTGACTCTTTTTTAAGCGAATTCTTGAGAGAGTTGTTTTTTGTCATAGCTGCACGTTTATGTTTAAAGGATTGACCCGAAAAACTAAGTAAGAGCATCAAAGAAAAGCAGATTGTTGCGATGAAGTAGTTGTTTTCGTGGACGGCATTGAGGGTGGCGTAGCCGCTACTGGTGAGTGCGAAAAACCAAAACACACCACCTGCGGCCCTTAGTATCCAAGTGCCCATAGACTTTGCTCCGATGTGCACGCCCGCCCTTGTGAATATTTGCACGAAACTGGTGGATAACGCAAGGGTAGCACTGAAACTATATTGACATGTATTAGTCATAAACCAGAGTGCTGGCAATATAATAAAACGTAATATGATTGTGATCGATTTGAGAATGATTAAGAAACTGTTAACTGTTTCCTTAGCTGTCAAATCACCATTCACGATGACTTGATCTTCATATTAGCTCTTCGTGTTTCAGAGAATCTATCATTACTTTGAATCACCTAAGTATGATCAAGCGCACAGGTGAAACCGTCACGCCGTCATAATTTGGCCGGGAAGGGGTGCGCGCACCGTCGATTGGCACCGTAAATTCCCATAACAGCGCTGCGTTTCGGACCTGAAGTTTTGATCGGGAATGACAGTTGGACACCGGTCGGGTTATCAACAGGTTTCAATGGTGTCCAGGAGTTTGCCGGGCTCGATGATGGCGCTGGATGGGAAGTCTTTTTCGCTGCCGGTCAGCATTGAAATCCGCTTGAGGCGGCCTGCGTTACGGTGCGCCAAACGCCCAGCCAGTTACTAAATGAGCCGTACCAACGGCACATCCTTAACCTCAACTGAGCTTACAGCAAAAAAAAGACCGATTTCCCCTTGCGCAACACCAATTGAATGAGTACACAACGCGCTCAATGGACGAGCCCGTAGCTCAGTTGGTAGAGCAACTGACTTTTAATCAGTAGGTCCACGGTTCGAACCCGTGCGGGCTCACCATTATTTCCCCAGAATACGTGCCACTCTTCGGATACCGATAGCTGTCGCTGTTAGCTCGCCCCTTGGTGCAGCCGCAATCCACGGCAAGCTTCCCTGTGGTTACTGCGGCTATCCAAACTTCGTATTGGGTAAAATCAATGCCAGCTGCGGAAACAGCAGCAGCAGGCCGATGCAGGCAAGCATGGCGAACCAGAATGGCCAGATGCCCCGGAAGATCGTGTTCAGCGGTACTCCTTCTGCGATACCTTTGACGACGAAGACATTGACCCCGACAGGGGGTGATATGAGACCCATTTCGAGACAAATCACCATCATCACACCAAACCAGATCATATCGACGCCCAGAGGCTCGATTATCGGTTGAATAAGCGGCACGGTGAGTACCAGAATTGCGAAACCTTCCATGAAGGTACCAAGCACGATGAACATCAAGAGGAACGCCAGAACGATTTGAAAGCCTGTGAAACCCTGCGCTTCGACCCATTGTGCCAATGTGAAGGTGATGCCCGTAAATCCGATAAAGGTTTTGAAGACAAAGGCGCCAAACAGGATCAGGAACAAGGTGCCGGACGCTTTAAGCGTCCCGGAAAAAACGGTCTTCAGATTTTCCCAGGTCAGAGCGCGGCGAATGAGTGTCACGATGAAAGCCAGGGCAGCGCCGATCCCTGCTGCTTCGACCGCCGAAAATATGCCGGTATAGATGCCGCCAATGGTCAAAAAGATGATCGCGATGATCCAGCCCGCCCGGGCAAGCGCCATCAGCCGGTCGCGCACCGGTGCGACCTTGGCAGCCTGGGGTGCTTTTTCCGGATTGCGCAGGACAACGATCCAGATCGCCACAATAAACAGCAGCGTCAGGAGAAGGCCGGGCAGGACACCGGCAAGAAACAACCGGCCGATGCTCTCTTCCGTTAGAATTGCGTAGACGACAAATCCGGCGGATGGCGGGATTAGAATACCGAGCGTTCCACCGGCTGCAATAGCGCCGGTTGCGAGCCCGTTGTCGTAGTTATGGCGCTGCATTTCCGGCAGCGATACACGACCCATTGTGATGGCCGCAGCGAGCGAGGAGCCTGAAAGCGCAGAAAAACCTGCGCATCCGACTACAGTAGCCGAGGCCAGCCCGCCTCTGAGATGACCGAGCCAGGAATGAGCGGCATCGTAGAGATCGCGACTCATGCCGGAAACGCCGGCGAGGTTTCCCATCAAAACAAACAACGGGATGATGGTGAGCGGGTAGCTGGATGCTTCGTTGAAAATCTCTCCCGCAAGCTTGGGAATGGCGGCGCGTTCGCGAATGAAGTAAATTCCCACGGTACCCACCAGCATCATGGCAAGACCGACCGGCATACGGATGAACAACAAGACGAAGAGGCTGATAAAGCCGATGAGTGCGATAAGAGAACCATCCATGGAGTGTGTCAGTCTTCCGGTTCGTTGGGATCGACGCCAGCGAAGTGCTTGAGACCGATCAACAGCTGGGAGGTGAAGATCAGCATGTAAAATGCCATTGCCCCGGCGAGCACATAATAGAAATTGCGATGCTCAACCGAAAGGTTCTCCGTAATGCAGGCTTTTTCAAAACCGCAGGCTTTGGTGAACAGTGCATAGGTGGCCAGCGCCGTTATGAAAATAGCGGCGATGCGCATGATGGTGTCGGTAAAGCGCGTGATTTTCCGGCCGAAAAACATCTTTATTACATTGACGCTGACATGGGCATGCTGGGTTGCACCATAGGCGACGGCGCAGGCTGCAACGATTGTCAGTGTCAGAACGGAAATATCGCCAATACCAAAGATCGGATCGTTGAGGGCGTATCGCCAAAACACCCCGACAATGGTGATCAGCATCAGCGCTGTGACGCCCAGCGCACCGACAAAGACAATAGCACCGGCAAAATAGCCGGTGACTATGTCGATCATCGAGCCTGAAGAAGAAGCGCTCTTTGGCACTCTTATTGGCCCATCATTTTCTTCATCACGTCCGCAACCTTTGCGTCACCAACCATTGTCTGGCCGATATCGACCATGGCTGCGTCGATGGCAGCCTGCACTTTTTCGCGCTCACCGGGATCCCATTCGAGCAGCTGGACATTGTTCTTCTCCGCGGCAGACAGCCCTTTCCCAGCAACCGCGTCATAGGCTTTACCGGCTCCCAGGGCGAGTTCTGCCGAAGCAGCGGCATCGACAGCGGCTTTGTCTTCATCGGAAAGACCGTCATACAGCTCCTTGTTCATCAGCAGTGCAAATGAGGAGCCGGAACCGGGGAACCAAGTCGTAACGTAGTTGGCCGGTTCGTATAGCTTGAAGGAGCCTATGGCCGAGGGATCGATCATGATGGCGTCAATGACGCCGTTGGCCAGGTTTTGATTGATGACATTGACCGGCTGCGTGATCGCCGAAGCGCCCAGGGCTTCGACGAACGGCACGTCTCCCTTGGAAGTAACGCGCACTTTCATGCCCTCAAGATCCGATAGTTTTGTGACCGGCTTGTCTTTGGTGATCAGGACAGGTGGTGCATTGGCCCAAAGAGCAATGACCTTCGCATTATATTCCTTTTCGAGGTCGTCACGCGCACGTTGCAAAGCTTCCGTGCATTCAACAGCCGAATTGCAGACGCCGGGCAAACCGACAACATTGGTTTTGGGGAAAACATCCGCCGTGTAGCCCGGAAGCGTAAAGACAATATCAGCGACACCGTCCAGCAAGATAGCATACTGCTTGGGCGGGGCTCCGTTCAGCGCGCCGCCGGGGAACTGTTTGACGGTGAGCCGGCCATCGGACAGTTCGGCCAGTTTCTCTCCAAAGGGTGTCATCAGGCCATTATTCATCGGGTGCTTGGGGCCCATGAAATAGGCCAGCGAAAGTTCTTCTGCCTGTGCAACATCCAATTTGACCGCAGACAACGTGCCGGTGGCAACAAGGCCCGCAAGGATCAGTTTGGTGACATGTTTCATTTGGTTTCCTCCCAGAAATATGAATTCGCATTCAGCTGTTTTGTGGACTATGCCTGCATGAGAAACCCGGCGGGCCCGGAAATGGAGTGTGGTTCAGTGAAGGCCAGCACGCCGTCAAAACCCAGATTGCGGCCAATACCTGATTGCTTGAAACCACCAAATGGTCCGCGACCATCCTGCGCCATGGGGCCGTGCCCATTAAGATAGGTGTAGCCTGCTTCGAGCCGTTTGGCTAAAGCAACGGCACGATCCCGGTCCGGCGTCCACACAGATGAGCACAGACCGTATGGACTATCATTGGCCAAAGCGATCGCCTGATCGTCCGTTGAAAACTTCATGATCGGAAGGGCAGGGCCGAACTGCTCATCTTTGACTATGGAGAGTGAAGGGTCGGCATCATAGACCAGAGTAGGTTTCTGGAAATAGCCACCGCCGCTGTAAAGCGCTTCATCCGGCACGGTGCCGCATTCCTTCACATCAGCACCTCTGGATCGCGCTTGTGCAATCATGTCGGTGACGACCTTGAGCTGCTTTGCATTATTCACCGGCCCCATCAAGGTGTCCGGCAGAAGACCGTCGCCAATGACGGCGCGTTCGCAGGCTGCAGTAAAGCCGCCCACGACTTCATCGTAGCGGCTCTCATGAACGTAGAGCCGTTTCAGCGCCATGCAGATCTGGCCCGAAGAAGCAAAAGCTCCCAGATACATGCGCATAAATACTTCCGGGCTGAGTTCGGCATCCTCTAGCACCAATGCTGCATCGTTGCCGCCGAGCTCCAACGTCACCGGTGTTACGTTATCCGCCGCGATCTTCATGACGTGTTTGCCCACGGCAATCGAACCTGTGAAATTGACCGCTCGAACCAGCGGATGGCCAACCAGCGGGTCGCCAATGGTTGCGGCGTGTCCGGTCAGAATGTTGAGGACACCAGGGGGCAGCAGTTTGGCGATTATCTGGAGTGTCAGGCTGGGAGCAAGCGCGGAATTCGAGGAGGGTTTCACCACGATTGTGTTGCCGGCAACCAGGGCCTGGGGCAGTTTGGCGCCCAGAATGGACAGCGGCCAGTTCCAGGGGACGATCAGAGCAGCCACGCCGCGTGGTTGACGATGGATCAGCGTGTCGAAGGGTGGCCCGGAGATCTCTTCGTCCTTTTCCAGCCGTTCTCCGAAATCAGCAGCTTGCATGAAGCGGTCGCCAAGCCGAGACATTTCCAACATCGTTTCACGGGCGATTTTGCCGTGTTCACGCGTAAACAATCGCGACCGGTATTTGACATCTTCTTCATCGGCAGTCAGAGCCTTGGCAATTTCGCGCAGCTTGGCCGCTCGTTCTGAAAAGGAAAGCGCTGCCCAGGCCGGAAACGCGCCATGTGCGGCTTTGACAGCCTGGTCAACATCTGCAGATGTTGCAGCAGCGGCGTGGCCTACGAGTTCGGAAGGTCTTGCAGGATTATAGATATCATAAACACCGCCATCGGAAGCGTTTCGGCTTTCCCCGTCAATAAAGATGTTGGTCGTTATGACCTGATCCATATTGTGCATTGAAGAATTCCTCCCAAAACTCATTCAGTCACATCGACTTATGATCGAACCGTCCCACCCGTTCAATGTCAAATAGAAAAGCCGCGAGGAAGCACGTTTGCTGCGACAGATGTGCCGGACATGAGGATGTCAGGTCATCTGCCGGTCGCGTTTAAAGCTCGGCAACGCACGAAAAACAGACTGAGCGTTACGTGGGTTAGACTGTGTGAGATACGGAATTTCCCCTCCTTACGGCACACTTGAGATGGCAGGTGCGATTGTTTTCGCGCTTACACCGCTGCATGGTCCGCCGGATCGCGGAGCTTGCCACTGGGACGAATTTCCTTGGGAGGAACTGATGAATAACAAGTATCTTGCAGCCGCTTCGCTGGCCGTGCTGATGACAGCCGGACCGGTCCTGGCTGATGATGGCAAACTGAAAGTGGGCGTGCTTGCAACCCTTGAAGGCACCTATACGGTTCTTGGGGAAGATGGCGTTCGCGGTTTGAAAACTGCACTGGCAGAAGTGGAAAACAAAGCGGGCGGCAAGGAAATCGAACTGATTATTCAGTCGACCGACGCGTCTCCTGACAGCGCCGTGCGTGGTGCCCGTAAGCTGGTTGAGCAGGATGGCGTGGAGCTTGTCATCGGCCCGCTTTCCGGATCAGAAGGCATTGCCATTCGCGACTACTCCAAAACGCAGCCGCAAGTAACATTCCTGAACGGTATTTCCGGTGCGCAGGAAACCACTTATGTGACGCCGTCGGATAATTTCTTCCGCTTCAACACAGATGGTGCTCAGTGGTCCGCTGGTCTTGGCGACTACATCTACAATGACAAAGGTTACAAAACCATCGCGACAATCGGTGAGGATTACTCCTTCATCTATACGCAGGTTTTTGGTCTGGTTACCGAGTTCTGTGCAGCTGGCGGAGAAGTGACCGAGCGATT
This sequence comes from Stappiaceae bacterium, assembly GCA_039976075.1. Taxonomy (GTDB): domain Bacteria; phylum Pseudomonadota; class Alphaproteobacteria; order Rhizobiales; family Stappiaceae; genus JBDWFY01. The sequence goes on along the minus strand of JBDWFY010000001.1, from coordinate 1,246,116 downwards.
CTGGGTTCCTCTTGGTACCAAGGATTTCGGTTCAATCATTGCGTCTTTGCCAGATGATGTGGATGCGATCTATCTGGGTCTTGGCGGTGGTGATGCCGTGAACTTCCTCAATCAGTATCAGCAGGCTGGTGGCGATGCGAACCTGATTGGCGGAACGATCATGGTTGACGGCACGGTGCTCAATTCCAAGGGCGATGCCAAAAAAGCACTGATTGGTACGCCATCTTCAGGTCCTCAGGCTGATACCTGGGACAATGAAAAGTGGCAGGCATATGTGAAGTCCTATCAGGATACCTTCCCGCCGGACCAGCGTTTCCCAAGCCCATCGCTTCTGGCGACAGGTTATTACAATGCAACCCATGCAGCAGTTCAGTGTCTGAACGAAACCAAGGGTGACCTGTCCGATGGCCACAAAGCCTTCCGACAGTGCCTTTCGACACTTGAGCTGGATGCGCCAAACGGCAAGATCACGCTTGATGACAACCGTCAGGCTGTCGGTACGAATTTTGTATCGGAAGTGGTCGAGCAGCCGGATGGCACACTCGCAACGAAACTGGTGAGCATGAAGGAAAACGTCAATCAGACGCTGGGTATCGACCCTGCTGTCTTTGCGAAGATCGGATTGCCCGGTCGCGACATTCCTGAGTGCAAGTCTTCTTACGAGTAGAAGTAACAACTCCGGGCGGTTTTATCCGCCGCCCGGACACACTCGGATTTGTGATTTATCGTTCTCGATCTGGCGGTTCGATCCAGCGTCGTATCGACCGTGCGGTTCCGTTTGGATAGGGTAATTTCGCGTCTCAATTTTATTGCGAGAATACTCCAAGGCTTTGTTTTGTCACGTATCCCTATCGCAAAGGTGCTTCACATTTTTCGGGGGGAAACGCTTTGGCGGGTGTATGCTCCAAGGGCAGGCGGATGACGTTAATAACCTATGTGACCCGCGTCCATTTTGCCGATGGGGTTCTTGAAGAAGCTCTGTGGTCCGAACTTGAAGTCAACGACAAACATCGTCCGTTGATCGTCTCAGACACTACCCATATTGCAGATGACCTGGCCGAGCGAATCTATGCCGGGCTGCCGGTCAGAGCCTCTGTCGAAACTTTTACGGATGTACCTGATATCCCGACAGAAGATGCTGCGCGGCATCTGGCGAAAATCTATCACAAAACGGACCGCGATATTCTGATTGCCTTCGGTCGCAACACGGCGATTGACCTCGCCAAAATTACCCGGGTCGCCATTGCCCATGACAATCCGCTCCTGACTTTTTCGCAAGGCCAGGGTGGTGCGCGTCGTATTGGCCAGAACTTGCCTGACCTTTTTGCTATTCCGGGAATATCCGGATTTGGAGCGTCGGTCAGTGCCCATGCGCCGGTGATGTTGGCTGATGGTCAGCGGGCCCGGATCATGTGCAAAAAACTCATTCCCACTGTGACCATCTGCGATCCTACGCTGACGCTCGGGGCTGCGCCTGATATCAGCGCCAGTGCGGGGGCGGACGCGATTACCCGTTGTATCGAGGCGTATCTGTCGCCGGGTTTCAATCCGCCGGCGGATGGTATTGCGCTGGACGGGCTCAATCGCGCAGCGGCAAACCTTCACCGCGTACTGAGAAAGGACGGAGTGGTAGAAAGGCGCGAATTGATGGCGGCAAGCCTGAACGGTGCACTCGCCCTTCAGAAAGGGCTTGGTGCCACCCACGCCATCGGCAATGCGTTGGAAACCGTCATGGACAAAGGACTGGACCCTGGAACGCTGAGCCGATTGCTGCTTCCCGCCGTGTTGCAGTTCAATGCCAATGCGGCCAAGGAAAAATATCAACCTTTGCGTCGCATCCTGAAAGTCAAACCTTCGGTCTCTCTTGCGGACGGTGTCGAGGCTTTTTTTGACCCCTTGCCCTTGCCCAGACGGTTGTCGGATTTGGGTATCGATATCGATCAGATCAAAGAGGCTGCCAGTCTTGCAGCGCACGATCTGGCGTCGGTCAAAAGCCCGCGAGCCGTTCAGAGCGATGACCTGCGCTCGATCATGCTGTCGGTTCAATAGAAATCGCATAAGGCACCCCAGATGAAACCCCTATTGATTGCCGGTGAGTGGCACACGACAAGCGAAGCGATCGACAATATCAATCCTTCAGATGTGTCGGACATAATTGATGCTTATGCGCAGGCGGGTATTGCCGAAACGCAAACCGCAATTGCTGCGGCTGCCGAAGCCGCACCGGAATGGGGACTGAGCACCCCTCAAGTCAGGCATGATATTCTCAAGGCCTCAGGCGATGAACTTTACGCCCGCAGGGATGAAATTGGTCGGTTGCTAAGCCGGGAAGAAGGCAAGACGTTGCCTGAAGGGATAGCCGAAGTCACACGGGCCGCTCATATCTTTGATTTTTTTGCCGGAGAAGCGCTGCGACTGGCAGGTGACAAAGTACCTTCGGTTCGACCGGGTGTCGAGATTGAAGTCACACGCGAACCGGTGGGCGTAGTGGGTGTCATTACACCCTGGAATTATCCCATTGCCATTCCTTCCTGGAAAATCGCATCGGCGCTGTGTTTTGGCAATACGGTCGTATTCAAACCGGCGGAACTGGTGCCGGGCTGTGCGTGGGTTCTTGCCGATATTCTCCATCGTGCGGGCCTCCCGCAAGGCGTAATGAATCTGGTGGCGGGCAAAGGGTCGGTGGTAGGGCAGACGATGCTAGAAGATCCGAAGGTCCAGGCCCTTACCTTCACCGGATCGGTCGAGACCGGCCGGATCGTCGGCGAAGCCTGCATGCGTCATATGCGAAAAGTTCAGCTTGAAATGGGTGGCAAAAATCCGCTTGTGATTCTGGACGATGCAGATCTGGATGTTGCCGTGGATTGTGCGGTCAACGGAGCTTTCTATTCGACGGGTCAGCGCTGCACAGCGTCGTCGCGCCTCATTGTGACGGAACAGATTTATGGCAGATTTGTCGAGGCAGTAGCTGAACGCGTTCGGCACCTCGTTGTCGATGATGCCTTGATGCCTGAAACTCAGATCGGTCCTGTGGTGGATCAGCGCCAACTTGAGCAAAACCTGCATTATGTCGAGATTGCGCGCAACCAGGGTGGCAACATTCGAACCGGCGGTGAATGTGTTCAGCGGACCAAAAACGGATATTATTTTACCCCCGCGCTCGTGACGGACACCAGTAACGCAATGCGTATCAATCAAGAAGAGGTCTTCGGACCGATTGCGTCCGTCATCAGAGTTCATGGCTATGAAGAGGCTCTGGCGACCGCCAATGACAGTTCGCTTGGGTTGTCAGCTGGAATTTGCACAACGAACCTAAAGCATGCCTCGCATTTCAAGCGGCATAGTCAAGCGGGAATGGTCATGATCAACCTTCCAACCGCCGGAGTGGATTATCATGTTCCCTTTGGCGGTACGAAAGGGTCAAGCTATGGTCAGAGAGAGCAGGGGCGCTATGCGCATGAGTTCTTCACGACAATAAAAACCACCTATATTTCACCGTAACCTTTCTTTGACTTGCCGTGACTGAGAGTGCTTTTACGTACCTCAGAGTCTTTTTCCCATGCCCAAACACTTGCAACAGGGCGCATGTAGCTGTGATAAAGGGGGGCGATGTCGAGGGTAATGTCGGCATTGTCCCTTTGGGAGGAGGGGTTTATGAGCGAAGGCGTATCCGTACAACACGGCGACTTTGGCCGTGCGGCGCTATATGAGCTGAACAAACCGATCATCACACACGCCCATCGTGAGGGGCATCTGATTTTTTATCTCGGCGGTGCTCGGGCCAGTGTCCGCATTGGTGATGGTGACTGCCGTGTCGACGAAATGTCCGCTGTGGCGGTCAGTCCGTGGGAGCCTCATAATTTCGAGGTCGTGGAAGCCAATGAAGCCTGCATGTGCCTGGTGCTCTACATCAAGCCGATCTGGTTTCTGGAAACGAGCCAATCCGCTGAATTCGCACTGAGTTTCGGTAATTCAACTATCGAAATGACGCCAGCAGTGACCCACTGGGTTCGAAAACTAACCTCGCTGCTGCTGGAAGACGAAAATTCGGCGCTGTTTGATGGCTTTCTTTACGAGACAGCCATGCAGTGTTTCGAGCAATCCTGGCGCGGCGTGAACCATGGCTCTCTGCTGCAGACGACCCGGTCCCGGTTTACGGATTTTCGTGTACGCCGGTCGCTTCGGTTGATGCAGGAGAATTTTACCGAGGATGTCGAAATGGACTGGCTGGCGCGGGAGGTCGGCCTTTCTCGTCCGCATTTCTTCAAACTTTTCAAGAAGCAAATGCAGATCACGCCAAATTTGTACCTCAACACACTGAGGGCTGAACAGGCAATCCAGGATCTGATGAAGACGGACAAATCGGTAACGGAAATCAGTTTCGATCTGGGTTTTTCCTCGCAGGCGAGCTTTACGCGGTTTTTCGCTTCAAATGTGGGTATTCCACCCAGTGACTACAGGCGTGTCGCCCACGTGAACTAACCAATCTCATCGCCGTTTAATCGTACAGTGAGATGCATGGCTTCCGGATAATTCCTCCGGGAGCCATTTTCTTTCCAGCTGAAGCGCTGTTTTCCCGATGCTCAGCCAATGGAAAAGACTTTCAGGTACGCCGATTTCAGGCAAGGCCGCATAGCATCTCCTAAAGCAGAATGTTCACTGTGCGGTGCCATAGCCCGTTGGGCGATCCAGAAGCATCAAAACCGCATACTGAAGAATGGGAGGATTTTCTGCATATGAGAGCAGGTGACAATCTTGCGCAACGTCCCCGGACCTCTGCAGCGGTCATCAAGGACTATGCAGCGCGTCATCCGGTGTGGACTCTGATCTTCTTGGTCGGCGGCGCAGTGCTCTTATGGATGATCTTTGCCGTTTGGCCCAAGGGGCTGGTAGATCTGATCGGTCGGAAAAAAATCTTCCTCAATGCGCTCTTCAACGGCATTACGCTTGGCGGACTGTACTTTCTCGTTGCCAGTGGGTTCACTCTGATTTTCGGTCTCATGCGTAACGTCAACCTTGCGCACGGGTCCTTGTATCTTCTGGGTGGTTATATCGGTTACATCGTTGCCGACAGTACAGGTTACTGGCTGCTGGCTTTTCCCGTGTCGTTTTTTCTCGTCGGCGCTTTTGGTGTTCTTTTACAAATATTCGTTTTCCGGCGCATGGAGGGGCAAGACCTTCGGCAAACGCTGGTCACCATCGGGATATCCATTGTGATGGCCGACTTGATGTTGTGGGGATTTGGAGGTGACTTCTTCAACATCACTCCTCCCTCATGGTTGAGCGGTCCCATGGAAACGTTTTTCGTCACCGGTGTAAAACGGTCGACAGGCGATGCGATCTTTATGAAATATCCAGTCGTCCGGATCGTGATTTTTTTGGCGTCGGTGGTGATTGGCGTCATTATGTGGTTGCTGCTCAACAAAACCCAGATCGGCATGATGATCCGTGCCGGTGTTGATGACCGGGACATGCTATCGGCTACCGGTGCCCGTATTCAATTTATCTTTGCCGGTGTCTTTGCGTTTGGTGCGGGACTTGCCGGAATCGCCGGTGTCGTCGGGGGGACCTTCCAGTCTCTGGCGCCCGGCGAAGATATCCGCTTTCTGCTTGCCTCGCTAGTCGTGGTGATAGTCGGCGGCATGGGGTCGATTACCGGTGCTGCGCTCGGTGCTCTGCTGATCGGATTGGCTGAACAATTCGGATCGGTTTACTTCCCAACATACGCCGTTGTGCTGACGTTCCTGATCATGGTCGTGGTACTGGCATTCCGGCCCCAAGGCCTGTTGGGGAGGTCGTAGACCATGGTGCTGGTGGAAAACCGAGAAACGGGGCGTCGGGAAAAGAAGCAATCCAGAGCGTGGATTGACCGAATTCCGGCTGCCTACTGGGTCATCGGCATATTGTTGTTGATCATGCCGGTCTTTGCCAGCGACTTTGCGCTGTTTCAGATATTCGGCTGGACATTTATTCTCGGCATGATTGCCCTCAGCCTGATGTTTCTGGCTGGTTATGGCGGGATGGTCAGTCTGATTCAAATGACCGTCGCGGGCCTGGCTGGGTATATGTTGGCCATTTTTGGTGACAGCGCCATTACGACGATCTCTCTTGGTTGGCCCTGGTTTGTTGCCATTCCACTTGCGCTGATCGTGGCGGTGATTTTCGCGACGCTCACGGGTTGGCTCGCGGTTAGAACCGAGGGCATTTACACGATCATGATCACACTGGCGATTGCTGCGGCATTCTTCTATTTCGTGCGCCAGAACTATGTGGTCTTCAACGGCTTTTCGGGCTTCAACGGGGTTCTGCCACCCAACCTGTTCGGTGTTGATTGGCGCGGGGCCAAGGCGTTCTACTATCTGACGCTTTTCTGGGCGGTTCTTTCTTATCTTGCCGTGCTTTATCTTTCGCGCTCGCCGTTCGGACTAGCGCTGCAGGGTGTTAGAGACAACCCGCGCCGGATGGCTGCGCTTGGGTTCAACGTTACGGCTCACAGAGTAGCCGCCTATTCCTTTGCAGCTGTGATCGCCGGGGTTGGCGGTATTCTTCTCACTTGGCAATCTGCCCAGATTTCGCCGGGCACAGCAGGAATCGGCCCGGTCATTGATATTCTGGTAATCGCGGTGATCGGAGGGCTGGGACGCCCGATCGGTCCGTTTATCGGTGCCTTGATCTACGTGCTTTTGAAAACGTTTGCCGTCGATGTGCTGATCTCCGCCGGACTTTCAGGGGAACGGTTTCAACTGCTTATCGGCCTTGGTTTTCTGATCATCGTTTTCTGGTCTCCTGACGGTCTGCTCGGGCTCTGGGACCGGTGGCAGGTGTACCGCAAAAGAGATCCGCTTCTGCGTGGTGGGAGCGATCCGTTATGAATGTTCAAGCCAATGTCGCTCAGCGCCTGAGTGCTACGGGCACAGCCAATGCACTGGAGTTGCGCGGCGTTACGAAAATGTTTGGCGCCCTTGCTGCCATGTCGGACATAGAGTTGACGGTACGTCCCGGTGAACGGCGCGCCGTGTTGGGCTCCAACGGTGCCGGCAAGACCACGCTCTTCAATTGTATTACCGGCGATTTTATGCCGACAGCGGGCTCAATCCGGTTTTTTGGCGAAGATATTTCCGCCTTTCCCGCCCACGAGCGCATTCGCCGAGGCCTGCGGCGCACCTACCAGATTTCACTCCTGTTCACCGGTCTCAGTGTCATCGACAATGTGTACCTTGCCTGTTGTGGCGTGTCGCGCGGGCGGTTTTCGTTCTTCAGGCCAAGACGCAATGATGCGTTGATGGCCAGCGCTGAAAACCTGGTTCGTGTCGTGCATCTGGAAGACGTCAGGGACACGCTGGTATCGGCGTTGTCGTATGGCCAGCAACGCCAGCTCGAAATCGCCATGGCGCTCTCCGGTGCGCCGCGTTTCATACTGTTTGATGAGCCGGCAGCGGGTCTGTCACCGTCTGAACGAAGCGAACTCATCGAGATCCTGACCGGTCTGCCCTCTCATATGGGCTACATCATCATCGAACACGATATGGATGTTGCCCTGCGGGTCGCCGAGTACGTCACCATGATGCATAACGGTCGGATCTTCAAAGAAGGCAAACCGGCGGAAATTGAAGACGACGAAGAAGTTCAGGCGCTTTACCTGGGCGGAGAGGATGGGCTCAGTCATGGCTGAACGCTCCACATCCGCGCTCGAAGTCCGCGACCTCAATATTTATTATGGTCAGTCCCATGCGCTGCAGGGTGTCAATCTTACACTCGATCATGGCGTGCTTTCTGTGGTTGGCCGCAACGGGATGGGCAAGACAACCCTATGCCAGGCAATCATGGGGCTGGTTCCAATTGCCTCCGGTGCGATCAGCTTCAACGGGATGAACTTGCCCGGTCTTGGTCCGGCGGAGATCGCCCGGATGGGCATCGGCTATGTCCCGCAGGGGCGCCGGTTATGGCCTTCGCTGACCGTTGATGAGCATCTGAAAATCGTTGCGCGAAAGGGCGGAGCCTGGAGCCCGGAACGTGTCTATTCAATTTTTCCAAGACTGGCAGAGCGACGGAACAATGGCGGTGCTCAATTGTCCGGCGGTGAACAGCAAATGCTGGCGATCGGCCGGGCGCTACTTCTCAATCCACGCCTGCTTGTGATGGACGAACCGACAGAAGGATTGGCGCCGGTTATCGTCAATCAGGTTGCTGAGCTGCTGATCCGGCTTGGGCAGGAAGGCGATGTCGATGTTCTGGTAATCGAGCAGAATATCGGTGTTGCGTGTGCTGTGGCCGATCAGGTCGCGATCATGGTCAACGGGCGTATCAACCGGGTCATCGAGTCGGGCCTGCTTGCCAGTGACCGGGATTTGCAGCAGGCTTTGCTCGGCGTTGGGCGGCACGCACATGATGAAACGCCGGATGCTCCATCGGGCGAAACTAAAGCGCGAACCTCGACGCGGTCCGCACCTTCAAAAATTTACATATCCAACCCCAATCCACCCACGCGTTGGTCCGCTTCAGTTCCGGTACAGGTAATTGAGAATGCGGCACGGACGATCACAAGCACTGATACCGGCTCTGCCGATCTGAAGACGCACCGGGCCGGTGGAGGTGTTTCCCGCACAGTCTATGTGGCAGGAACGCTTGATACAAAGGGCGCGGAGCTAAGATTCATTCGCGATATACTGAAAGACCGCGGTGTGTTTGTCCGAATGGCGGATCTGTCAACCGGCGGCAAACCCTCTGGCGCCGAAGTGCCGCCCCATGCCATCGCGGCCTATCATCCCCGCGGCGCAGCGGGGGTCTTTACCGGTGATCGCGGAACAGCCGTTGCGGGAATGACCGAAGCGTTTGAACGCTGGATGGCAGTGCAAGAGGATGTTGCCGGTGTGATATCCGCAGGCGGGTCGGGTGGCACAGCCCTCGCGACGCCCGCGATGCGTCAGCTTCCGGTGGGCGTTCCCAAGGTCATGATATCGACGGTCGCCAGCGGTGATGTGGAACAGTATGTCGGACCCTCCGATATCCTGATGTTGCATTCCGTTGCCGACGTGCAGGGCATCAACTCGATCACCCGCCAGGTCCTGTCAAATGGTGCAAATGCGCTGGCCGGGATGGTGCAGAATCGCAATAAAACGGTTCAGACCGGTCAAGATAAACCAGCTATCGGCCTGACCATGTTTGGGGTTACCACCCCCTGTGTTCAGCAGGTATCTGCTGCCCTTGAAGAAGATTTCGACTGCCTAGTGTTCCATGCTACCGGCGTTGGTGGGCGGTCGATGGAAAAGCTGCTGGACAACGGTATGTTGACTGCGGTCCTTGATCTGACCACCACGGAAATCTGCGACATGGTCGCCGGTGGTGTCTTCGCCGCCAACGACGATCGGTTTGGTGCATCGATCAGGGCAGGTCGCCCTTATATCGGCGCATGCGGCGCTCTGGATATGGTCAATTTCCGGGCTCCTGATACCGTGCCTGACAAATATCGCTCGCGGAATCTTTATGAGCACAACCCGCAGATCACTTTGATGCGGACGACGGCTGAAGAAAACACTCAGATGGGGCATTGGATTGGGGAACGGCTCAATCTGATGAGCGGGCCGGTTCGTTTTTTCCTCCCCGAAGGTGGGGTCTCGCTTCTGGATGCGCCCGGCATGCCGTTCCATGATCCGGTAGCGAACCAGGCGCTTTTCAAGGCGCTTGAGGAAACAGTGCGCCAGACGTCGCAGCGGCGACTGATCCGTGTGCCACACAACATAAACGACCCGGAATTTGCCAAGCAAATCGTGCAGACATTCCGGGAACTTAACACGTCATCTTTCCGAAAAGCATCAGGAGACTGGAGCGATGTTTGATCGCAGCACCCTTATGGCCAAATACCGGTCCATGGTGGCCGACGGACAGCCGATCATCGGTGGCGGTGCCGGAACCGGCTTATCCGCCAAATGCGAAGAAGCGGGCGGCATCGATCTGATTGTCATCTACAACTCGGGCCGCTACCGGATGGCCGGACGCGGCAGCCTTGCCGGTCTCATGCCTTATGGTGATGCCAATGCTGTTGTGATGGAAATGGCTGGTGAAGTGCTGCCGGTTATCAAGAACACCCCGGTTCTGGCCGGAGTATGTGCGTCAGATCCGTTTCGGATCATGGACAAGTTCCTTGATGAAGTAAGCAATGCGGGATTTTCCGGTGTTCAGAATTTCCCGACAGTCGGTCTGATTGACGGGACTTTCCGCGCCAATCTCGAAGAAACCGGCATGTCCTACAGTCTGGAAGTCGACATGATCGGGATGGCGCGGCAGAAAGATATGCTGACGACACCCTATGTGTTTTCCACCGAAGACGCTGAGGCGATGGCCAAGGTCGGTGCCGATATCATTGTATGCCATCTTGGATTGACGACGGGTGGCTCAATCGGCGCAGATACGGCACTGACACTCGAGCAGTGCCCGGCCCTCGTGGATGAGTGGGCCGCGGCTGCGCTTGCGATCAATCCCGATGCAATCATCCTTGTTCATGGTGGCCCTGTCGCCATGCCAGAGGATGCGGACTTTGTGCTCAAACACACCAAACACTGTCATGGATTTTACGGCGCGTCTTCCATGGAACGCCTGCCAACTGAAATCGCATTGACGGAACAGACACGAAAATTCAAGGAAATCGGACGCGCATAAGCGATCCGAAGGGAGGAAGCCATGGCTGGGCAACTGATCGGACAATTGGTTCTATGGTTGATACTCGCCGTTATTGTGGTGTTTATCACCTACTGGGTGATGTATTGGCTCTATCGGCGTTCAACGAAGGAAATCGCGTTCGTCAGAACCGGATTCCTGGGTGAAAAAGTGGTCATTGACGGTGGCGCTTTTGTCTGGCCGATCATCCACGACATAACGCCGGTCAATATGAATTCCCTTCAGCTGGGCGTTACCCGCGAGAAGGACGATGCGCTGATCACCAAAGATCGGCTGCGGATCGATGTTGACGCTGAGTTTTACGTCCGCGTTGCTCATTCCAAACAGGCTGTCAGTCTGGCAGCAGCGACACTGGGGCGGCGATCCCTGGAACAAGAGCGGCTCCATTCGCTGCTGGTTGGCAAGTTCATTTCGGCACTCAGAACCGTCGCTTCTCAAATGACGATGGAAGAGCTGCATGAAAATCGGGACACTTATGTTGCGCGCGTTCTGGACGCCGCGCAGGCGGGCCTCGACAAGAACGGACTTGAGCTTGAAAGCGTGGCTGTTACGGACATCGATCAGACTGAAATCGAGTTCTTCAATCCCTCCAATAGATTTGATGCCGAAGGGTTGACCACTGTCATCCGTGACATCGAAGACCGGCGCAAATTACGCAATGACATTGAACAGGACTCCATGATCCAGATCCGCGCCCGCAATCTGGAAGCGGAAAAACAAGCGCTGGATATTGAACGGGAAAGCGAAGAAGCGCGGCTGGAACAAGAACGGGAAATCGAATTTCACCGGGCGCAACAACGGTCCGATCTGGTCCGGGAACGGGCAGAACGCGAGAAAGATGCCGAGCAGGCATCCTTGCTGAGCCGCGAGGCAATAGAGACCGCCCGCATTGAAAATGAGCGGCTGATTTCTCAAGCACGCATTGCTTCGGAACGGGATACTCGGCAGAGAGAAATCGAGCGTCAACAGGTTGTCGAAGAAGCGGAAATTACCACGCGAGAAGTCCTGGAAACCGCCCGCATAGCTCAGGAAAATATTCTTTCTGAAAAGCGGATCAAAACCCAGCAGATGACGGAAGCGGCGGATATCGCGGCAAAAGAAGCGATCGAAAAAGCTCGGATCGCGCAGGAGAAAAGCGTTACCGAAGCCCGGATCGCCAAGGATCGCGAAACCCAGTCTCTCGAGATCGAACGACAAAGGTCGATTGATGAGACGGAAATCGCGGCCCGCGAGATGATTGAAAAGGCGCGGATTTCACAGGAACAGTCTGTCACTGAAGCGCGCATATCCTTTGAGCAGACGACCAAGGAGCAGGAAATTGCTCGGAATCTCGCCGTTCAACAAGCCGAAATAGCCTCACGCGAAGTGGCTGAAAAGCTGCGAATTGCGCAGGAGCAACTGGTCAACGCAGAGAGGATAGGCGCTGACAAGGCGATCCGCGAACTCGAAATAAATCGTCAAAAAGCACTCGAAGAGGCGGAGATCGCAAGCCAGAAGGCGACAGAAGCTGCCAAAATCGCGCGTGAGAAAGCACTCTCCGCTGAACGAATTGCAGCCGAACAGGAAACGCGTGGGCTTGAGATAGATCGTCAGCGGACGCTGGATCTGGCGCAAATCGAGGCGCGGGAAGTGACAGACACGACCCGAATTGCACAGGAAGAAAAAATCCGGGCTCTCGAAATTGCCCGCAATCAGGCCGTCGAAGAAGCTGAAGTGGCGGCGCGTGAAGCGGTCGAAACAGCGCGCATAGCACAAGCAGCAAAAACGGCCGTTCGCCGAATTGAAACCGAAGAGGCGACCAGTGAACGCGACGTTGCGCGAGCTGCGGCGGTGGAAGCAGCCGAGATCGCCAAAGCAGAGGCTTTGGAAGCGGCGCGATTTGCTAAAGAGAAGGTCGTCGCAGCCGAGCGGATTGCATACGAGCAGGATCTCAGAGAACGCGAAATTGCGCGCAATCGAGCCGTTGATATGGCCGGGATCAATGCCCAGCAAGCAGTCAACGATGCCCGGATCGCGGAAGAAGCCAAGACTAGAGCTGCCGAGATCATCAAGGATGCGGAAATCCGCACCCGCGAAATTGAGAAGAACGAGGCGATTGAAAGTGCTGAAGTTTCCTCGAGGCGACTTGTGGATCAGCTGCGGATCGAGAAAGAGCAGCTGACGACAACAGAGAAAATTGCACGGGATCAGGAAGTCCGCCATCTGGAGATCGAGCGGAACAAAACACTCGATGAAGCTCAGGTTGCAGCTGATGAAGCGCTTGAGGCGGCCAAAGTTGCGCAGAAAAAAACCATCGATGCGGAGAAAATCCGGGCCGAGCAGGAACTCGATGCACAAAAGCTCGAGCGCAAGAAAGTGCTGGAACAGCTTGAAATCTCGCGTGTTCAGGCTCTCCGGGAATCGGAGATTGCCAGTCAGGAAGAAATCGAGCGGGCGAAGATCGCATCCGAACGTGGCCTGGACGAAGCGCGGATCGGGCATCAGACAGACCGGCGTCGTCTGGAAATCGAGCGGGAAAAATCAGTCGAATCCGCACAGATGGAAAAAGCCATCGAGCTTTACAAGAAGTCGCTTGATGAAAGTGCAGCGGCTGTTGAAGCCGATCTGGCACGTGCCCGAGCAGCTGAAGCCAGCGAGAAAGTGCGGACCGCTCAGGAAACCGAGGAGGCCACCCGACGCAAATCGGTGGATGTTGTGTTGGCGGAAAAGGCCGCCGAGGAAAAACGCATCGCTGCGGAAGCAGAACGTATCCAGTCTGTTGTTGAGGCTGAAGCACAGAAACTCATCAACGAAGCAGAAAATGTGCTCACGGATTCAGCCAGGCATTCATTGTTCAAACGCAAGATGCTCGAGCATGTGGAGGGCATCGTGGCCGCATCGGTCAAACCGCTTGAGAAGATCAACGATATCAAGATCATGCAGCTTGGCAGTGGTGGTTCCAATGGTGTCGGCTGGGGCAATGGAGGCGGCGAAGGTTCCGGCAGCGGTGATGGTGGCGGTGGTGGCGCTGGTGGAAGCCCAACCGATGAGGTCATCAATTCGGCGCTGAGATATCGGGTTCAGGCTCCGATGATCGACAGCCTGCTCGCCGATATCGGCATCGACGGCGCCAATATCGCAAAACAAGGCGGTTTGATCCGCGAAGCATCGGATATGCAGCGAATTTCGAAGGAAACGGGTGGCAAGTCCAAAGGCGACGCAAAACCCACCAAACCCGCGGGGAGTAAATAAATGGCGCGCGCCTATGTTTCATCGATTATCCAGGCGCCGGCCAAAAGTGTCTGGGAGCGGGTACGGGACTTTAACGGTCTGCCGAAATGGCACCCGCGCATCCGGGAAAGCAGGATCGAAGATGCGCTGCCGTCGGACAAGGTCGGCTGTATTCGCAACTTCAATCTGCAGAACGGTGACAATATCCGCGAACAGCTCCTGGGTCTGTCGGACTACGACATGTTCTACACCTACGCGATTTTGGAAAGCCCCATGCCGTTGTGGGATTATATCGCCACGCTACGCCTGACGCCAATAACGGATGGTGAGAGATGCTTTGTCGAATGGTCAGCGGAATTCAACTGCGATGCGGCCAATGAAGGCGATCTGGTCTCCGGCGTCAGCACCAATGTTTTCCAGGGTGGGTTTGATGCGTTGAAGAGGCATTTCGATGCGTGATTTCCGCTGCAAACCTGATCGCAGATTTGAAGAGAGTTGAACGAGGGAAACGTGGTCAAAGTCATTCGCAGCTCAGTCCTTCAGGCTCCTGTTGAGCAGGTCTGGGACGTCGTGCGGGATTTCAATGGCCATGACCATTGGCATCCGGCAGTTGCTACTAGCACCATCGAACGGGGTGAAATGCCGGACCGTGTGGGATGTATTCGCCGGTTCAAACTCCAGGATGGTTCTGAACTTCGCGAACAGTTGCTCACGCTGTCGGACCTGGAGCAGAGCTTCAGCTATTGCCTGCTCGATACGCCAATTCCCCTGTTCAACTATGTGGCGCATGTCCGTCTGTTTCCGGTGACAGATGGCGATGTGACTGTGTGGGAATGGGAAGGGCGTTTTGATACGCCTGCTGGACGCGAAGAGGAACTGGCCGAGATGGTTGGGCGGGATATTTATCAGGCCGGAATTGACGCCATCCGGGGTGTGTTGGAATTGGAAAAGTAAGCCATGGTGAGGGTCGAAACATTCGCAAATATTGCCGAAGCAGCAGGCGCCATGAACCAGGAAACCCGATTTCTGGCGGGTGGTACTCTGGTCATGGAGGCAGTCAATTATGGCAGCCAGCGATTCAATCGGATCGTCCGGACGCGAGACCCAGCAATGAAATCTATTTCGCTGGATAGCAGCCGCATTGTCATCGGGGCAGGTGTCACGATGGCGGATATCCTGCGGAATCCGGAGCTTTCATTCCTTGCACCGGCGGCACGCGCAGTTGGCGGTCCGGCAATCCGCAATATGGCTACCGTAGGGGGCAATCTGTTTGCGCCCAATCCGTACGGTGATTTTGCCACTGCCCTGCTGGCTCTTGATGCCGATGTTCGTTTTACAGACGGGTCTGAGACACCGATTGAATCCTTTTTCTCCAATAGGCATTCGTCCCGAGGATTGGTTGCAGCGGTGATAGTGAACCGACGGCCGGACATCGAACTGCGTTTCAAAAAAGTCAGCCGTGTGAAACCGAAGGGCATTGCCGTCATGAGTATTGCTGTCGCCCTGAACCGCCAGGTCGGTCGTCTCAGCAATACCCGGATTGCCTTTGGTGCAATGGGCCCGACGGCGCTGAGGGCCAAAGCAGCCGAGGCCGCCCTTGAGAGCGCGACATTGGATGCTGCCGGTGTAGCCAGCGCGTTGAACAGGACCATGGAGGGGCTCGCTCCGCAAGACGATCCGATTGCATCCGCCTGGTACCGGGCGTCTGTCGCGCCGGTTCATTTAAGGCGCTTGCTTCTGGGTGAGGAGAGTTTCCGATGACCAAAACACCAGTTCGTTTCACGCTCAATGGATCGGAGGCGGCGGTTTTTGTCCAGCCCGGCGCCAATCTGCTGGATGTTTTACGGCGTGACCTGGGCGACCTTTCACCCAAATATGGCTGCGGGCAGGGAGCCTGTGGTGCTTGTACAGTGCTTATTGACGGAGAGCCTCATGTTAGCTGTCTGACGCTGGCTGAAACGGTGGAAGACCGTCGAGTCGACACAGTCAACGGCATGCAGAACGGACCTGATCTGGATGCCTTGCAACAGGCGTTCATGGATGGTTTCGCGGCACAATGCGGTTATTGCACGCCTGGCATGCTGATGGCCGCCAAGTCATTGCTTTCGGCCAATCCGCGACCCAGTCGGGACGAAGTGATTGAAGCCATTTCCGGTAACATTTGTCGATGCACCGGTTACGAAGCCATCGTTGACGCCATTCTTATCGCCTCCGGACAGGCAACCCGGAGGGTTGGATAATGTCTTCGATTGAATTCAGAAAAGACCTGTTTTCCGACGAACGCGATGACAATCTCAAGGAAATAGGCCAGCCAACCCAGCGCCAGGATATATTGGGGCATGTGACAGGCCGCTCACCCTATTACGATGACCATCTGTTTGATGGACTGCTGCATATGCGCTGCGTGCGTTCTGAGCACCATAATGCGCGCATCAGGTCGATTGACACCAGCGCCGCAGAGCGCATGGCTGGCGTAAAACGCATTATCACTGCCGCCGACGTGCCGCACAATATCAACACGCTGCTAGCGCTGATCAACTTCGGCAAGGATGATGAAGCGCTGCTGCAAGGCGAACGGGTGTCATATAAAGGCGAGGCCATCGTTGCAGTTGTAGCAGAAACAGATCGTCAGGCACGCGACGCCGTGGCGGCGGTGCGCATCGATTATGAAGTTCTGCCTCATGTGCTGGACCCGGAAGAAGCGCTGGCACCGGATGCACCAGTGGTCAACAATGCTTATCCGAACAATACCTTTGATTATCACGAACTCTACGATCATCAGAAGTTGCGTTTCGGTGATGTTGAAAAAGGGTTTGCCCAGGCCGATCAGATCGTCGAAGGGAAGTATCAGCTTTCGCCGATTGAGCAGGCACCGATTGAGACATGCGGTGCGATTGCTGCACCGGAAACCAATGACCGGTATGTTTGCTACACCTCTACACAAGCGTTGTTTTTCTCGCTGGGGACAACCGCAAAGTTGCTCGACATACCGTCCTCGCGCCTTCATTTCATCGGAGGCACGGTCGGAGGCGGTTTCGGCGGAAAAGTCGATAGCCTGCATGAACCGCTTGCGGTGCTTGGATCGGTGCTGACCGGAGCTCCGGTCAAATTCATGTGGGATCGGGCAGAAGAAATGCAGGTCGGTGCGCCGCGCGGTGCCGAACGCTGGTATATCAAAGACGGCGTGATGAATGACGGTCGAATAGTAGCCCGTCAATTCACCGGATACTTTGATGCCGGTGCGTATACGCGTCTCAGCTCCTACGCCATCATCAAGGCAACCGGCCATTTGCCGGGACCCTACACAATCCCCAATGTGGCTTCCAACGTCTTCTGTGTTTACACCAACCGCACACCGGCAACAGCGATGCGGGGATTTGGTATCACAGCTGTCGATTTTTCCATTGAGTGTCATATGGACAAGGTCGCAGAATCTGTCGGGATGAACCCGATTGAATTGCGTATTCTGAACGCCTATCGCGACGGGGACATCAAAGCCCATCGCCGCTTTGCGAAAAATACTGCGCTGGTGGAGTGTTGTCAGGTAGCGGCCCAGAAGGCAGCATGGCCGATCAGCGCGAACATGGCCGCACAGACCAGCCTCAGCGGCGGTGGCAGGACGGAAATTCCGGAAACAGTCACGGATCAGGTTGGCCGCATTGGCGAACGCAGACGCTCTCCAGTCCCGCGCGAGCCCGGTGCCGGGGCGCAAAGCAAAGGTCGGGTTGCAGCGGGAACGGCCAGTCAGGCGATCAATGCAGCACCGCCGCAAGATGACGATATGATCATCGAGGCGAGCCGGATCGGACACAAAATATCCGAGCACCCTCAGCAAACCGCCCCGCATCAACCGCCTGTGCCGCCGCAGCCACCGGGTTATGCTCCGCCGCTTGTACCACCAGCGCCCTCACATACGCTTGCGCAACCGGCGGCATCACGACCACCTGTTCCCCAGCCTCCAGCACCACCGACGCCTCCCGTGCCTCCTGCTCCGTCCGCCGGCGCAGCATCGCAACCTTACAAGCCGGACAGCCCATTCCAGCGCGGGGTCAAGCGTCCGGGTGTGTCCAGTTTTATTTCAGGTACGAGGAGGCGATAATTATGACTGTTCATAAGGGGCGGGGTTTCGCCTGCATCAATTATCCAATCGGCATGAACCTTGGCGGGGATCCCAGTCAGGCGCTGGTTCATTCAACACCTGATGGCAAGTTCATGGTTTCCCTCAGCTCGATTGATCTGGGGCAGGGCATGAAGTCGGTGACCCGCCAGATTGCTGCGGAGACCTTGGGTGTTCCGGTGGCCGATGTTTATGTTGATACGGCGGACAGCGATACCGGCCCGCATTGCATGGGGTCATTTGCCTCGCGCGGCACACACCGCGTCGGCAATGCCGTGATCAGGGCCGCAACCGAAGCACGGACGGCGATGCTGGAAGCTGCCGCTGATGAGCTGGAAGTTGATCCGGGCGATCTTGAAACCGATGGTACCGGTAATATTCAGGTGAAGGGTGCACCGGGACGTTCGATCACAGTCGCCGAAACAGCCATTGCTGCGCAGTTCAAGCAAGGCAGGACACTATCCGGGCGTGGCATTTTTCTGATCCCCACCTCCGATGTCGATCCAGATACCGGCGAAATGACACCCGTTTCCTGTTTTGCTCATGCTGCCTTGATTGTTGATCTTGAAGTTGATGATGAAACCGGCGAGGTCGAAGTCAAGGAGATCAACTCCGCCTACGAGGTTGGCCGGGCGCTTAACCCCCGGCTTGTCGAACAACAATTGATTGGGGGTGCGTGGATGGGCGTTTCCCATGCACTCTACGAGACGACGGAACCTTATTATCCGGATCGCTCCCATGGTCCGACCGACTTCAATACCTATCTGATGCCGGGACCGGCGGAAACCGTTCCCCACAATATTGCCGTGCTGGAAAGACCGGCTGAGGATGCGCCCTTTGGCGGCAAGGGACCAGGTGAGATGTGCGCCAATCCGGTGCTGCCAGCCGTGGCTAATGCAGTTTATAACGCTGTCGGTGTCCGGTGCGATACGTTGCCGATCACGCCGGAGAAGGTTTTGCGCGGCATTCAGGCCAACGGCGGCGCTCGGCCGCAAGGGGGACGCTAACCCGTGCCCGTCACTCCAACTATCTCCGGAATAGATAGTCCGCATGCGCTGCGTTCTGCGCTGACGGGTGCTCAATATCTGGCGGATGACGGGCTTTCTACAGCCTCCTATCTGGCGCTTGCGCTGGGAAAACCTTTGTTGCTTGAAGGGGCGCCGGGAGTAGGGAAAACGGAAGCGGCAAAAGCGCTTGGTGCGGTCCTGTCGCGCAAGGTCATTCGGCTGCAGTGTTTTGAAGGCATTGATGCAGCCTCGGCTCTGTACGAATGGAACTACACGCGGCAGATGTTGGCGATCCGGCAAGCCGGGGATGACTATATCAATATTTACCGGGACGAATTTTTACTTGAGCGCCCGCTGCTTGAGGCGCTTCGCTCTCCTGATGACAGCCTTCTGCTCATTGATGAAATTGATCGTTCAGATCATGAATTTGAAGCGTTTTTGCTGGAATTCCTGTCTGATTTCCAGATTTCCATTCCTGAAACGGGAACGATACGGGCAGCGCGTCATCCGGTGGTGGTTCTCACCTCCAATCGGACACGCGATTTGCACGAAGCGCTTCGTCGGCGCTGTGTTTATCACTGGATCGAATATCCTGATGCCGCTCTCGAGGCAGAAATTATTCTGGCCAGGGCCAGCTCTGTTGCACGGGAGACCGCCGCTGCTGTTGTCGATGCCGTTACAAAGATCCGCAGCGAGCCACTGGCAAAACCACCCGGCGTTGCCGAAAGTGTTGAGTGGGCCGAAGCGGTGACGTTGTTGCACAGCCAGGGCACACCCTGGCCGGAGGCATTCAAGCGGGCGATTGGTGTAGCCCTGAAAGACCATGAAGATCTGCTCTATATGGAGCCGAAATTGGCAGGTGTATTGCCTGGGGAGGCTGCATGAGCCTGCCGCAAGCCAGTCAGGTCTTTGTCGATTTCGCAGCCCTTCTGCGTGCTCATGGTTTTGCGGTGGCACCGGACCAGACAATGGCCTTCATCCAGTCCGTTGGCCTGCTCGGGCCTCGATCCTTAGAAGATATTCGCCTGGCAGCGCTCTCGATGTTGGCCATTCGCCACGAACGGCAAGCTGAATTCGATGCGCTTTTCCGCGCATTTTTTCTAGGCCAGACGGTGGCTGCTGCTGCCGCTGATAGCGAGGATGAGGAAGACGTTTCTGCGTACGAGGAAACCGGCGAAGACGTTGAAATTCCCGATGCGGACGAGCCAAGTGAAATAGGTGCTGAAGCCACAAGCGCAGAAATGCTGGGCCGCAGAGATGTTGGCAAAGTCGATATCGAAGAACACTTGCAGCGTCTAATGCGCCTCGGTCCTTCACGCCTGCCAAGGCGTTTGTCGTATCGGCGTACAGGCGCAAAAAGAGGGGATCGCCTCGATATGCGGCGCATGCTTCGCCGGGCCGTGCAGCGGGATGGCGAGGTGACGGATCTTGCGTTTTTAAAGCGCAAGACCTGGCAACGGCGTCTGGTTTTACTGATCGATGTGTCCGGATCGATGAAAGAACAGAGCGATCAGACCTTGCAGTTTGCTCATGCCCTTTCCTCCATATGCGATCGCTTTGAAGCCTTCACGTTCGGCACACGGCTAACCCGCATTACAGCAGCTCTTTCAGTAAAAAATCGTCAACAGGCCTTGATCCGTGCCAGCCGTCTCGTCGCAGATTTTGATGGCGGTACGCGGATAGGTGAAGCATTGCAGGCTTTCTTGGCCGTGCCCCGCTATGCCGGTTTCACGCGCGGTGCGGTTGTTTTGGTCATCTCCGACGGACTGGAACGCGGCTCGCCCAACGCCATGATTGACGCGGTATGGCGGATGTCTCGCATCGCCTGGCGTGTGGATTGGTTGACGCCTTTGGCCAGCGATCAGGGCTATGAGCCCAAAACCGAAGCGCTTTCAACGGTCTTGCCTTATCTCACCAGTCTGTCAGACGGTAGCCGGACCGAAGCCCTTTGCGATCATGTGCTGACAATGACGATGGCAAAAACGGGGACGAGGAACGCATGATAGACGCCCATCACCATATCTGGCGCCAGAAGGATCTTCCGTGGCTGTTGGGGCCGGAGCAACCTCGAATTTTTGGACCCTACGCTGCGATCAAACGGGATTATCTGATTGAGGAATATCTGGAGGATCTCGCAGGCTCTGGCATTGAGAAGTCTGTCTATGTGCAGGCCAACTGGGCTCCGAACTGGTTTGAAGATGAAGTTGCGTGGGTCCAGTCGGTCTCCAATGAACATGGGTGGCCCCATGGTATTGTCGGCTTTGCCGATTTCACGATTGAAGACGTTCGCCCCCAGCTGGATCGGCTGAAGAAGTTCCCATTGATGCGCGGGATCCGGCAACAGCTTCACTGGCATGAAAATCCGACTTACCGGTTTGCGCTAAATCCCGGTCTGCCGAGTGATCCTGTTGTACGACGCAACATCGCACATCTGGCAGACTATGGCTGGAGTTTCGATCTACAGGTCTTTGCACCGCAGATGGAGATCGCCGCCGGATTGGCAGAGGCGTGCCCGGACGTCACATTCATTCTGCAGCACGCCGGCATGCTGGAAGACACCAGCGTTGAGGGCCGCAAAGCCTGGAAAGGGGGGATGCAGCGTTTGGCAGGATGCGACAACGTGGTCACCAAGCTTTCGGCATTCGGAACCTTCATTCATCGAAATGATCCGGCGTTCATTGCGGACATGATCATGACAACCGAAAAAATCTTCGGCGCGAAGCGGTGTCTGTTCGGGTCGAACTTTCCAATCGAAAAACTCTGGACATCCTATGAAGCGCTGATTGGCGCATTCAAGGAGGGAGCAGCCGGGCTCTCAAAGGCGAAACAAAAGGCGATCTTTAGCGATACGGCGGCACGGGTCTATCGGCTGTAAGCAGCCATGCATCCGATTTTGCCGAAAAAAACAGACTGATCTGAGGGAGTAAGAAAATGGCTTTGACCATTCATGTTCTTGATTACGGTGATATTGAGCTGGAAACGTCTTTTCTGGTTCTGGGTCATGAATGCGGACGGATACGCCGTGTACCGGTTTACGGGTTTTTGATATTGGGTGGCACCTATCCGGTTCTGGTCGACACCGGCTACCGGGACAACGCAATCATGGAAAGTCTGGGCATGCGCGGGCTGCAGTTCCACGACAACATGATTGAAAATCAGCTCGCAAAGCACGGCCTGAAACTGGGTGATATCCGCTATATCCTGCATACCCATCTGCATATCGATCACGCCGGAAAGGACGATCTCTTTCCGATGAACACAACAGTGGTTATCAACCGGAAAGAGATGGAATTTTCAGTCTCAGGAATCATGTATCCGCAATATCCAAAACCGGACATCCTGCATCTGGTCGAGCGGATCTATGAACCCGAAGCGATGCGTTTCCTTGATCTTGAAATTACCGCAGCAGAGGAAATCATACCCGGCGTTTGGTGCGAAGCGGCCGGTGCCCATACCGAGGGGTCGATGAATGTTATGGTTGAAACCGCTGAAGGCCTCGCCTGTATCTGCGGTGACGTGATTTACGATTTCAACGATCAGATCGTCAATCACGTTAACACCAACAATCATATGGAGCCGCGCGTGACGGGCAATCATGCCGGTTCAAAACGCGAGGAAAAGGGTGCGATCAAGAAGCTGTTGAACAATTATCGTTTCCTTCTCCCAATTCATGATCGACCGGCAAAAATCGAGAACCAGCAAGTTGTCGGCCGGCTTGGGATGACCGTTCCGGGACCTCTGACGGAGACACTTCCCGACCGACCGTGGTTTCCGGCCTGATCAGGGCTTTGAACATCCACAATTGAACCAATGGTGCGGCGCTGCATAGGCGCACGGTGTGCACTTTTTGTAATGACAGGGGCAGGGTATGTCACATACAGTTATCGACCCGCGGTTTCTCGAATTGATCGATGAACATGCGCCGGTTACCCAGCTCGGCACAGGATATGTCTTTACCGAAGGGCCGATCTGGCATCCGGTAGAAAAACATCTGCTTTTCTCCGATATGCCGGGGGATGTCCGCCGCCGCTGGCAGCCGGGCGAACGACCTGAAGAAGTGCAGCGACCGTCCAACAAGGGCAATGGCATGACGTACGATGCCGCCCTCAATTTGATCATATGCGAACATGCCACCAGTTCGCTGGTTCGGCTGCGACCGGACGGTAGGCGGGAAGTTCTGTGCTCGCATTTTGAGGGGAAGGAGCTGAATTCCCCCAATGATGTTTGCGTTCGCTCAGATGGTGCTATTTATTTTACTGATCCGACTTATGGACGCTTGCCACATTATGGAGTGGAACGTCCCACGCAGCTCGGTTTTCAGGGGGTGTACCGACTGGCTCCGGATCACCAGCCGGGCGACGAGCCGATGCTGGTTTCCGATCGATATATGTTTAATCAGCCCAACGGCCTCTGCCTGTCGCCCTGTGAGCGTTTCATGTGGGTCAACGACACAGATCAGGCGAATATCCGCATGTTCGATGTTGCCGATGACGGCAGGCTGATTAATGGCCGCACTTTTGCTTCGGGCATCAAAGATCATGTGCTGCCGGGCGTGCCCGACGGCATGAAGGCTGACAGTCAGGGAAACATCTGGGTGACGGCGCCGGGCGGTCTCTGGGTTTATTCATTTGACGGATTGCTGCTGGGCAAGGTTGCGATTCCCGAAATGGCAGCCAACCTGCATTGGGGGGGAGATAATTGGGACACCTTGTTTGTGTGTGCAACGACCTCTTTGTACTCGGTCACAACCAAAGCCAGACCACATAGCGAGCCTTTCATGAACCCGAATCCGCAATCCGCATCTTCCGCGACCAGCTCTGCACCAGTTGCCGCGCCATTGGAAAGGATCGTTCCTCAAAAAACTGCGTTGATCATTCAGGACATGCAAAACGATGTGATCATGGATGGTGGCGCCTTTGCCGAGACCGGCTCGCCCAATCATGCTCGTGAACAGAATGTCATTGAAAATTCACGACGG
Source organism: Stappiaceae bacterium (assembly GCA_039976075.1). Classification (GTDB taxonomy): domain Bacteria; phylum Pseudomonadota; class Alphaproteobacteria; order Rhizobiales; family Stappiaceae; genus JBDWFY01. The sequence goes on along the minus strand of JBDWFY010000001.1, from coordinate 1,222,130 downwards.
TTGCTCGAAGCCTGTCGACAGTCGGGGGTTCTTGTTCTTCATGTCTGGCTGGCGTGCGAACCAGGCCATCCGGCATTTGGGCAAAATGCGCCCCTTTTCCGAGGGCTGAAAGCTGCAAATGCGCTGGTGCGGGGTACCTGGGGAGGGGCGCCCGTACCTGGCCTGGAGGCTAGAGGCGACGACCTTGTGGTTGAAAAAATGTCAATGAGCGCCTGGGAGACCAGCCGTCTGGAAAGCTATCTCAAGGGCAGGGGCTGCGATACGATCATCAATACCGGTGCCTGGACAAACATGAGCGTCGAGCACACCGCCCGCACCGCCGCAGACAAAGGCTACAGGGTGATCATCCCTGAAGACGCCTGCTCCACCATGAATGCAGATTGGCACCGGGCATCGATTGACTACGCGATGAGCCAAGTGGCTGATGTGTCAAATGTAGACGGCGTATTGAAGGCGTTGGGGAGGTAGTTTTGGTGCGTTTGGAAGCGGTTCCAGTTGGATGGCTTCCCTCTTATTCTTCAACCAATAGATCCGAGCATCTATCCCCCAGCATCAGCGCGACTGAATTGGTGTTTCCTGCGATGATGTTTGGGACGGCGGACATGTCGCAGACGCGTAAGCCGTCGATGCCACGAACGCGGAATTTTGCGTCGAGGACGGCGTGTTCGTCGCCATCAGCGCCCATTTTAGCTGTGCCGCACGGATGGTAATTGGTTTTGACGAACTGTTTGCAGTGGTTTGCGAGTGCTTCGTCGCTCAAATCGTCCGGGGAGGGGATGGCGATCTGCTCGACGCACTTGGCAAGCGGCCCTTCTGAAAAGGCACGCATGAAAAAGCGCTGTCCATCGATCATCGACCGCATGTCGTCTTCGTGTTTGAGAAAGTTTGGTGAGACCAGGGGCATATCATCCGGATTTGCTGATCTCAACTGGACGGTCCCGCGCGATTTCGGCTTTATGACAAGCGTTGTTACTGTCATTCCGTATTGATCTGCGATGCGGTCTTTCTGGTCTCGGGCAAGATAGATGACCGGTACACAATAGGCCTGGATCGTCGGATCGGCCTCGGGTTCAACCGGATTGACGAAGGCCCCTGCTTCCAAGCCAACTGTATTGATCGGGCCGGAACCAAACAATTTGAACTGCACGCCATTACGCAACATCCGCCAACCGTCACCCTGTTTGTAATAGCCATACGGACCGTTGGCGATTGCGGTGATGGGTACTTCGGGGTGATCGATCAGATGCTGGCCGACGCCCGGCAGATCCAGTTTGCAGTCAATATTGTGTTGTTTGAGATGGTCGGCCGGACCGATGCCGGACAGCATCAGAATTTTGGGCGTGATCAAGGCACCTGCCGTCAGGAGTACCTCGCGATCTGCGTGAACAAAATGCTCTTTTCCGAAGCGATCTTTGTAGGACACGCCGACAGCTTTTTTGTCTTCGATCAGAATACGCTGAACAGCGGAATGCAGTTTTATGGTGAGGTGCGGATTGTCTTTTAATGGTTCCAGAAACGCATAGGCGGCTGAACAGCGCTGACCATGGCGATTTGTAAACTGATAATAGCCGACACCGCGCTGTGCAGGACCATTGAAATCCGGATTGAATGGCTCACCAAGCGCTTGAATCGACTGCACGAACCAGCGTGAGACATCATCTATGTGACCGGGATCAGAGACGTGCAACGGACCGTCGGACGCATGCAGGTCATTGTTCAGGCGGTTGTTGCCCTCCATCCTTCGAAAATGCGGAAGAACATCGTCCCAGCCCCAACCAATACTGTCGTTATTGCCCCTCAGGACTTCATCCCATTGCGCATAATCGGATGGGCGTCCGCGGATATATATCTGTGCGTTGACCGAAGAGCCGCCGCCCAGAACATTGGCCTGCGGGATATCATGCGCTCGCCCGTCAAGCTGCTCCTGCGGTGTCGTTTTATGATAATGCATGTACTTGGAGCGGTTGATCAATTTTGAGATGCCCGGCGGCATGTCCAGCAACATGTGATGATGCGAGTAACCTGCTTCGAGCAGGAGAACCCGAAACTTGCCTTTTTCAGCCAGCTTTGCAGCAGCAACACATCCCGATGACCCGCCACCAACAATGATGTAATCGTAGGTTTCCGGCATTGTCTGCTTTCTGTTCAAAGGCAAGTGGCAGGTAGCTGGGCCATGAAGGATGGCCCGAGGTGCTAAGGGCTTTCGGCGACCATTTTTTCAGAAATCCGTGCATACCGATAGGCTTCGTTTCTGCCTCCGCACAAAAAAAGACCGGCCAAAATGCCGGTCCGGGGGCTTGGAAGGAAGCGAGAAAGACTTTGAGAGTTTGCCTTGTCGTTACTCCTGCTCAGCTGCACTGATTGCATTTGCCCGCTGCAATGCAGGGCGATCACTCAGGCGAGACCAGTAGGTTTCAAAGGCCGGTCGCTTTTCGATTGTTTCAAAACTCATGCCCCAATTGATGTGCGATCCAACATAAACATCCGCTGCAGTGAAGCTGTTCCCGGCGACAAAATCGGTTGCGGAGACCGCTTTTTCCAGCGCGTCGAGTGTGGTGTTGTAATCGCCATAGCCGAGCATGACTTCTTTTCCTTCGGGCGTTTCCCAGCCCATGGCGCGATTGATCACAGCAGCCTCCAGCGGTCCGGCGGCAAAAAACATCCATCTGTAATAAGAACCGCGTTGATCGAGCGGGGGAGCAAGACCGACATCAGGAAAAACATCGGCGAGATAAGCGCAGATTGCCGCGCCTTCCGTTACGACCGTGTCACCGTGGCGTATGGCGGGCACTTTACCCATCGGATTGATGGCAAGATAATCCGGCGCCTTCATGGTCGAACCGTATTCCAGCAGTTCTGTTTCGTAAGGCTGCCCGGTTTCCTCCAGCATCCATCGAACGATCTGACCCCGTGATCTGGGATTGGTGTAAAATGTCAATTTTTCAGTCATAAAACGCCTCCAAATATATCGAACATATCATGAACAAATAATGGTGTCATGCATGAAATTACCTTGCTATCTGAAACAAGGTCATTGTCAGCAATATGAAGGTGACGCATCTGAATGCGAAAAAAATTTAGGGCTATCTGGGGAGTGCTGACGTCAGCGCGCAAATCAATTCAAGCTGAAAATCAGTTGGCTGGGGAACCTGGATTACAACTGAATACGTGTGAACACTTAATAGATTGAAATACAACAATAAAATATTTAGAACTAATGTGATGTGACTATTTTAGCCTTAAAATGTGCCCTAAATGTGCCTTAAAATTTTGTACTATTTTGACTTGCTAATGATGGCTTTGGCCTTCTGTAAAAAACAGTCAGGTGTTGAATGGCAGGGCTAATCCAACGATACAATATTGGAACAAACCACTTCATAGCTATGACGATACTCTGTCGATTGTGGGAACTGTTCCACAAGGTCAGCCAAGATTTTACGCGCAGACTGTAAACTCATGTTCGCCGCGTCCAGTTGCCTGAGGTCTTGTAGTGCGATGCCTTTATTCGAGTGAGCGATTGCCAGACGACTGAGGAAATGGGGCGGTGTGGCGACTCCCAAGCGTTTCCGCAACGCGTCGCCTATCTTGATGGCAGCGTCATTGGCGGTAACAGCCTCGTCCGGTCGCTTCAGACCCCGCAACGCGAGGCTCTTATTCGAGTAGGCTGTGGCCAGATCATTGAGGAATATGGGCGGTGTGGCGTCTCCCAGGCGCGTCTGCAGCGCGTCCATAATCTCGATGGCATCGTCATAGTTAGCGATAGCCTCGTCCAACCGTTGGAGGTTCTGCAGCGCATTTCCCTTGTTGACACACGCGCTGGCAAGACTATTGAGGAATTCGGATGGTGTGGCGTCTCCCAGGCGTTTCCGCAACGCGTCGTGTATCTTGATGGCAGCGTCACTGGCAGTAACGGCCTGGTCCAGTCGCTTGAGGCCCCGTAGCGTCACGGACTTATTCATGTAGGTTGTCGCCAGGTCACGGAGGAATGCCGGCGGTGTGGCGTCTCCCAAGCGGTTCTGCAGCCCATCCAGTATCTTGATAGCAGCATCATGGGTAGCGATAGCCTCGTCCAGCCGCAGCAGGGCGTGGAGCAACCTGCCCTTATTGATGCGGACGATGGCCAGTGTTCTAAGGAAATCGAGTGGTGTGGCGTCTCCTAGGCGCTTCAGTAGCGCGTCCATAATCTCGATGGCTGCGTCGTTGGCAGCAACAACCTCGTCTAGTCGCTGGAGATCGTGGAGTGCGTTTCCCTTATTGACGTACGAATTGGCCAGGAAATCAATGAATGGGAATGGTGTGGTTTCTCCCATGCGCCTCTGCAACCGCTCTCTAATCTCGATGGCAACGTCATGGGCAGCAATAGCCTCTTCCAGTCGTTGGAGGCTCCGCAATGCGACGCCTTTATTATCGTGGGCTTTGGCCAGGTTGCTGAGGAATTTGGGTGGTGTGTCGTTTCCCAGGCGCTCCTGCAACCGCTCTCTAATCTCGATGGCAGCGTCGTAGGCAGCGACAGCCTCGTCCAGCCGCTGCAGGCTCTGCTGCGTGTTGCCCTTGTTCATGTATGCGGCGGCTAGATCATCGAGGAATGCGGGCGGTGTGGCGTCTCCCATGCGCTTCCGCAACGCCTCGAGTATCTTGATGGCAACGTCTTGGGCAGCGACAGCCTCGTCCAGCCGCTGCAGGCTCTGCAGCGCGTTGCCCTTGTTCACGTGCGCGGCGGCCTGATCATTGATGAATGCAGGCGGTGTGGTTGGACCATTCGTGGCTTCAAGGCGTGAACCAATCTGAATTGCACGGTCATAAGCGGTGATGGCGTCTTCGAAAGCGAACAGCTTTTGCGCTTCATCTCCTATGTATTGTAAAGCAATCATCACGATTAGCTGCGTTTCAGGATCCGCATTATCTTGAAAAAGTTCCACCGCTAACTCGCAGACATGTATCCATTCTTCCGGGGAGTTATTTTCTTTTTTTATTATTTTTTCACGTACAAGAGCTTCAAGGCATTCCTCAGCTGATTGTTTCGGTTTTGAGACATTAGCCAACAACTCGCGCGCTACTTTGTGGTGGAGCCTTTGTACAAATTCTGAAAAGGCAGAAGTATCTTCTCCCAAAAATCCATGCGGATTTTTTGCGCGGGCGAATGCTTGTTCTGAAATGGAGAAATCAGCTCTTTGGGGCAGCCTCTCAAATAATTCCATCACGATCGATTTGGAGAAACGCACACCTTGCAGACTGCCCAACGCCAAAGGAGCGAAGATTTCGATACCGGCTTTTTGGTAGCGTTTTCGCACGACGGATTCAATGTTCATACGATCAATGTTTTCCATAGCGTCGGGTTCGAGTTCTTTGGTTCTGTCAAAGTTTTGAAAGAAGCCGTCCTCCTCGCCTAAGTACAATATGATCTCTTCAAGATAGAGGGGATTACCATCAACTTTCTCTAGGATGTGAAGGACCTGCCTTTCCGTAAGGCCGGGAAATGAATTTGTGATTAGCGGTTCCAGAGATCCTTTGCCCTCAACTCCGCGTAGTGGTTCGATGGGATGGATCTTGAGGTTTTCAGCGTGGATATGTCTAAGAAGGCGCGCCTCCTTCAACACTGTTATAATCGGATATTCGCTGCTTGTATCGCTCCACTCTTGATGCCAGCAGGTTGCAATTACCAAAAGCGGCCGGCTGCGTTCCTGAGCATCAATCAGGAGTTGGCGAACAAACTTCGATAACTGTTTTTCCCCAGTAGAGAACTGGATATCATCTAGGAAAAGGACAAACGGGATTCGCACTGCTTTCGTGGCATCAAAGAATGCCCGAACAGCAGCAATCGCCCGTTCCGCGACATCCGGTTCTCTCGAGGAGTTGTCTTCAGAGGCAATCTTATAGAGATCGTATGCGAACTTCAGAACCCCAATGGGTTCGCCCACTACTGCTGCCGAACCCGCCAACTGCGCAGCTACTTCGATCGCGGATTTTCCGATTTTTCCAATAAGAGATTTGCGTTGAAGCGCCTGCTCTTGCAACACCAACAGGTGTTGCTGGAGGGAAGACATCTCGCCCTCAAGAACTTGGCCTCGGCGTACGCTATTGTGTTTGGCTGTATCGGGACAACGAAAACCCATCCATATGTATGAAATCGGATTTTCCGGATGGCACTCCCCTGGTGGCGGTGTGACCTGCAGGCTTCGGCCTTCTTTTCCCAGGTCATCCGGCCAGTAGCCTGCATCGCCCGACTGATCGTCATTCACGGAAAGCCAATTGTAAAACTCTTGGGCAATTCTAGTTTTTCCCAGTCCGCTTTCAGCGGTCAAAACATGGATTTCTGGCGCATAATCGGAATTGTTTTTGACCCTATCCCATGCAGACTGAAGCACCGCGAGTTCTTCGACTCGACCACAAAATATCGATTGATCCATTTCAACGTCTCACAATGCCTTAAAATAATAAGCATATTGTTGAAAACATTGGCTTTAAAAACAAGTGTAAAATAAACTCACTTACTTCCGAGTGGCTTGAATCAGTGTTCGATTACTTCCTTGTTTATGGCTCACATTCACGTCGGACCTTCGTTTGAACTGCGGACAATCTCTCGAGCTTTCTGAAGCAGCAATTCTCGCTTTTCGAACTTGGTTTGGATATCCAACATGCGTTCGAATGCTCGCTCCGCCTCCGGACCGTGGTGCAAGGCAGCGACCGCCAAAGCGCGAACGGCTCGTTCGATTTTTTCTTTGGTTAGGCTTGAGTCGGACATGGCATGTTCGGACTTGAAAGGAGGTTCAGGGCTTGGCCTCGCGACTTGCGTCGCTCGCCAGCCTGGCGATTTGGACTTGCCAGCACTTTTCCCAGTCGAAATGACGCGGGTCGGCGGCTGTGTATGGATTTTCGGTGACCTTCTGGCCGGCAGATACAGCGCAATGTACCCAGAAAGTGCCTTAAAATGTGCCTTACATTAGGATTTGTTTTAAAACGGAAGAAAAGACCAAAGTATTGAATGGTAGAAAACTGCGGTTTTTACTGTAAATTGTAAGGTGGTACTTGGCTGGGGAACGTGGATTCGAACCACGACCGACGGAGTCAGAGTCCGCTGTTCTACCGTTAAACTATTCCCCAATAAACCCAATAACTTAGGGCTTATGATTTGCAGAAAACTGTTTTCTTCTGCAAATCGTCATTGCTGGACGTTCGTATATGGGCCATCAAAATGCATGTCAAGCGCGGAGGTGCGCGATAATGCCGACTTTTTTCTCCAGTGCAGTGGTGCGAGGCTCCTACACAATCTGTGTATGACCGGGCACGGAGGCACGTCTATCTTGTGACAGTTTCCCCATGATTCTTGATTTTTGCCCTATTGATCAAAATCTGCCGTTTTTTTGCCAATATCCGGTGAGCAGTTTTAGTGCCGGTCCCGTTACGGTAACGCGTGGTCGGTTCGCAGAGAACATTTTCGGAGGAGTTTGTTCTTAAATTGCGCCAATTTGTAACATGTCGGGTTATCGAGACTGCGACAGTTCACGTTCAATTGTAACTGGCAAGAGCGGGTTGTCTCAACATCGAAATTGACGCTGCGTTAGTTTGGCATTAGTAAATGTTATTGTTGCTGTGAGCTCTATATCAGGAGCGGATTGCTGCCGAACGTTGTGAAGAGGTTTGTAAAAAAAATACGAAAAAAGATTTGCTCGGATGTTGGATGGGTTGGCGTGCGTTGATCACGGCATTTTTCCACGTTCCTTTTTGATCACGAACTCAATATCAATCCAGTAAGAATTGGTAAGCCAGATAGGGTGGAACAGCTGACTATGCATGAGGAGAAACACGGTCCTACTGATTGGAGTGCCGACATCGAGTTTCTTAGAGCGAATGTGACGGCTACAAACATTCTGCTTCAGGGACTTATTGATCAAAACGCGATCGACTACGCGGCGCTCGAAAAGTATTTCTTGCAGCGGATTGAAAACATGCCGGGTGACCGCAGCACACTTGCAACACGGCTTGTTCTGGACCAGTGGTGCCAGGGCATGAAGGGATCGCAGCAGGCCTGTTCTGAAACGCCGGAGTCAGAGTTATCGGCACCATTTGAAGTGATTGTTGGCGGGCGCGCTGAAGAATAGGCAGCAGCCCGAAGTTTTTGAAAACTGCATTGCCTGGAAAAATATACCCAACACTTCCGTTTCATCATTCACTCAATCTGGCGTACAAACAGCAGTCGGAAATTTTCCGGCTGTTTCGCCGGGAGATCATGATTACAACTGAGATCCCACTGGATACAGTGAATTTCGCGAATTCGTTGAATTCATGAATAATGTTTGTTTCAGGGAGTGCGCTCAATGCGAGCCACTGTATATGCGGTCATGTCTGTTGGCTTAATCTGCAGTGCCATGGTCGCACTGGCAGGCGACCCGCAAGTTGTCTCGATCGGCACGGGCGGCGTCACAGGTGTTTATTATCCTACAGGCGGCGCCATTTGCCGGCTTGTCAACCAGGGACGGGAAGACCATGGAATCCGCTGCTCGGTCGAAACGACCGGCGGATCTGTTTCCAACATCAATGCTATTCAGTCGGGCGAGTTTGAATTCGGTGTGGCGCAATCCGATGTGCAGGCAAATGCCTATCGCGGCAATGCACAGTGGGCCGGGAAGCCGTTCGACAAGCTGAGATCCGTATTCTCCGTCCACCCGGAACCCGTCACAATGCTGACGCGTAAAGATACGGGAGTTAACGGCCTCGATCAGATTTCCGGAAAGAACGTCAATATCGGTAATCCCGGCTCAGGTCAGCGCGGTACCTGGGAAGTGATGGAAGCTGAGGAAATCGTCGATCGCAAGGATCTTGCGCATGCAGCAGAACTCAAAGCGACTGAAGTAGGACAGGCTTTGTGCGATGGTAAAATCGATGCATTTTTCTGGCTGGTTGGCCATCCGTCTGCTCTGATACAGGAAACCATTTCGACATGTGATGCTGTTCTTGTGCCGGTAACGGGTGAGAAAATCGACAAGCTCGTTGCAGAGAAACCTTACTATCGAACAACAAAAATTCCCGCCGCCATGTACAACAATGACGAAGATGTTCGGACATTTGGCGTGGGGGCAACATTCGTGACGTCTTCAGATGTTCCCGATGATGTTGTTTATGTTGTTGTAAAGAACGTTTTCGACAATTTTGAAGATTTCAAAAAACGGCATCCCGCGTTCGGGAATTTAAGCGAGAAAGAAATGATCGCAGACTCGCTCACTGCACCGCTGCATCCCGGCGCTGAGAAATATTACAAAGAACGTGGCTGGATGTAACAACCGGTCCGGTGGCAGCAGCTCTTTGCGGACACATCTCGGATTTATACACTGGTCAGGTTTGACTACGGCTCCGATCAACCCTTACAAACTGCAGCCATATCCTTGCCCCTCATCTGGGACAATAAGATATGTTTGGTTTTCAGAGAGGCTGTTCTTTCTGATGCCAGCATTGTTTCCGTACTGATATCAGATGAGGTCTGTATTGCAGGCAAGGATCGCGCGATTCCTTTAGACACCTCGTGCAAAAGCGTGCTGAGGTTCTTGCAAACCATAGGTTTGGACGCTGATAGAGCGCCCGGGCTCAAACAATTTCCGATTACTGGGGATAAAAAAATGTACAAATCTGTGTTGTTACCCATCGATCTCAATCAGCCAAGCTCCTGGAGTAAGGCGCTACCTGCGGCTCTGGCTCTGTGTAAGACTTTCGACGCAGAACTGCATATTGTGACAGTTGTCCCGGATTTCGGGAGTGCGTTGGTCGGCGGATTTTTCCCGGAGGAGTTCGAGAAATCGGCGCTTGAAAAAGTCTCCGCTTCACTGAAGGACTTTATCGAGAAAAATGTGGTTGATGGAACGCGTGTAAAAGAACATCTCGCTCACGGTACGATTTACGAGGAAATCAACCGAGCTGCCGATAAACTGGAGTGCGATCTGATCATTCTGGCGTCCCATCGGCCGGAATTGAAAGACTACCTTCTGGGACCGAACGCCGCACGCGTGGTGCGTCATGCAAGCCAATCTGTGATGGTTGTGCGCGATTGACGTTTACTGTTCATGTTGAAATTCCAAGCTGTTTCGCACTGTGTCGTCGGTATTACGGATCCGTTGATCTGGGGGAGAGATTACGACACTCGCGGAAAGGTGAGCGTTTTGTTATTGCAAGAATGGTTATAAACATTCAGAGATTTATACGGGAGCCACGCTTTCTGGCGCATTGCTGCCTGAATGAAATGCAATTGGCTGTCGAATGAACGGGTGGGTATTCCCGGACGGTGAAAAGGGATCGTATTTATGCTGCAGGACCTCACAATTTGGGGCGCATTTTTTGCGGGAGTATTGTCCTTTGTGTCGCCATGTGTGTTGCCGCTGGTTCCACCTTACCTTGGTTTTTTGGCGGGTGTTTCTCTGGACCAACTTACCGGAGAGGGTGAAGAGGGAGCGGAAAGTGCGAAGATGCGCGTGTTTTTCGCATCTCTTACATTCGTCCTCGGCTTCTCTACCGTATTTGTCATATTGGGTGCCAGCGCTTCGCTAATCGGGCAATTCGTGACGCAGTACCTTGATGTACTTGGGTATGTGGCTGGAGCCATCATCATTATAATGGGGCTTCATTTTCTGGGTGTATTCAGGATTGCGCTGCTTTACCGGGAAGCGCGGGTAAATGTTCAACGTAAACCCGCCGGGCCAATTGGATCGTATCTTTTCGGGGTTGCGTTCGGATTTGGCTGGACCCCCTGCATCGGCCCGATCCTTGCGGCTATCCTCGCGGTGGCCGGGTCAGAAGATACGGTTGGCCAAGGCGCTCTTCTACTGGCTTCATACTCACTTGGTATCGGCGCACCGTTTATGGGGGCTGCTCTTTTTGCCGGTCCTTTCCTGCGTTTCATGCAGGGGTTTCGCAAACATATGGGCAAAGTCGAAAAGGCGATGGGCGCCGTGCTGGTGGTAACCGGCGTTGCTTTTTTGACCGGTCAGATGGCCAATTTCTCTTACTGGCTTCTGGAGGCGTTCCCGGCACTGTCCCAGTTCGGATAAGGCGCCTCCCGACAAAGATCGCGCAGCATTTGTGACCATCCGGTAATCGAAACAGTCTCTTTGAGGCAGAGAGTGAGTTGCTTTTTCGCTAGCTGCTATCGTTAGACTGGCGTTCGTGCGCGGCCTCTGATCATATCTTTTGGCAGAGTTGCGAGAACGAGCCCGAACATGATCAATGCCGAACCGGCAATATGAAAGTCTTCCAGCCGCTCTCCTAAAAACAAGACAGCGAGCCCGACGCCGAAAGCAGGCATCAGGTACATGAACAAACCCGTGACTGCCGGCCCAACGATTTTGACTCCGTATTGATAACTCAAAAACGCGAAAATCGATGAGATGACGACAATCCCGGCGATGTTTGTCCATTGGAAACGATCGGTGGGAAATTGCTCGGTAATCAGAACTTCTCCAACGAAGAAGGGCAGCAGGGTCAGGGCACCAGCCAGACAAACAACGCTAAAGAGCGTGATCGTGGGAACATCGTTGAACTCGGATCGTTTGAGAAGTACGGAATAGACAGCGAAACTGAAAGCCGACCCCAGAAAAAGCAGATCACCGAAATTGAACTGAAATTGGGTCAGCACAGTTAGTGATCCCTGACTGACAATAACGAAGACACCGATCACGGCGCAAGCGACTCCAACAATCTCGCGAATGGAGATGGCGCGGCCTCGAAATTGCCATTCCAGCAGCAATATCATGATCGGTGTTGTTGTATAGATCAGCGTTCCGTTGGTCGCAGTGGTATGCCGTAAGGCAAGGTAGACGATAGCACCGCAAATCCACATACCCAAAAAACCAAGCAGCGTCAGAAGTTTCCAGTTCTTGATGAAAACGGACTTGTGCGCAGTGATGCTACGACCGCAAAAAGGGAGCAGCACGACAAATGCCAAACTCCAGCGTAGAAACGCGAGCGTCCATGGCTCAACAGTCGGTACGGTCGCCCGACCGAAAACAATGTTTGATGAAAAGAACAGGGGCATCAGGCACAGCAGCAGGAGGGCATTTCTCTTTTTGGAATCCATTCTCTGGAGAACTCGATACTGAGGTGTTGAAAAGACGTGGTGTAGAAAGCTGCTGTAGTTTCAGCCTCTAACAGGTCTGCGGCCCATCACAAAGCATTTATTCAATGGAAAGCGTTTCGCCAAGATAGAGGCTGGGGCGGCATTCGATTTTCTTTGCGGCAAGTCGAACACACAAAGTCGCGGCGTCTGCCGCATTTACAAATGGTCCGGCCAGTAATCGATAGGGGTCTGTCGGTCCGTTTTCCTGGATATGGACAACGGCAGTCAGCGATTCCAGCAGGTCGGGGCTGTCTTCCTTGAGCTGGACCCAGGTACGCACCATCTCATCCCGGGTTGCAAAGATACCTAAATCGGCAGCAAATGACGTTCGCGTAGCCGATACGCTGCCGGGCGCTTCCGTAGTTCGAGTTCTTGCCGGGATGGCCCCGGAAGGCGTGAGCACGGCAATTTCCTCCCCGCTTGCGGGGGCGTTTTCCGGATTGCTTGCCAGAGAAATTTCAGGTTTGCTTGAAGGCATGACAATTGGGCTGAGACCACCCGCATCTGTAACGACATCCGGGTCGATCGGTGCCAAAGCGGCTATCTGAGCGGGTGCTGCTTCTGTCGGGTCCCTTGACGGCGGATCGCGTAGAGCGATGACCCTGACGGGCCTGTCTGGTCTTGGCGACTGATCGGGTCCCTCAACCAAGCTATCCGGTTGCGGCTCGTTTTCGGCGAGTTCATCGATGTCGACTGCCTCGCGTTTTGATGTTTCTCGAGAACTGGGCAAAGTTCTGTTTTGCGAGCGAATTTCCTCGCTGATTGAGAAGGGTTCCGAGTTGAGATCGGGCCCGTCAGTCACTGGTTCGAATTCAGCAATCTCTGAAGGCGGTACTGATTCTGAGGCTTCAATGGTCTGCGGCAGCGGTTCGCGTTCATTTCTTTGGTTGACGATCTCAGCTTCCCCTACGAACTCTGATCCGACACTGGATGAAGATGGCAGGGTCTCCGGGATTTGAGGCAGTGCGGTTGGTTGGGGTGATTGCTGCGTTACAGTGCGCACATTGCCCGGTATGCTGCCCGTTACAACTGGTCCGGCTACTTCGAGCTGATCGATACGCGCGAACAAATTTGTGTTGAGTTCGCGCAAGGCAGACACGGATCGCCGCAATTGGACAACTTCTCGCCGCAGTGTTGTAAGTTCAGCGCTGAACCGCTTGTCCAATTCCGCTGTCGACCGGATCGAAGGTGTGGAAAACACATCAAGATCGGTGGGTTCCTGTCCGGAACTGATCGCATCTTGCCCAATCGATGAGGTTGTATCTATCGGGCCTGCAGGAGGAAGTTGTGCGAAGGTTTGTTGGGTGAACGCCCCACTAATGCCATCATAATGCCATGATGCAAATGCGAAGATGAACGCTAGGACAGCCAAAAACCCCCATCCGACAAGGGCATAGCCGTCAGGTAGCGGTCTGGATTGACCGCCTGATCGCTTATCAAGTTCAAGCATTTGGCTCATTGGCGTTAAATGACTTTGCCGAATCTTCACATGATTTTACTAACCATACTTCATGTGATACGGCGCTGATAATGCCTGCCTTAATGTTGTTAAGCTGTATTTGTGTAAAAGACTTGCTCCGGGTGGCGATGGATCAAGTCCAATCGGGCGATTTGGAATATATAAATTTGGGGTTTTGACATAATGACGGACCGTTCCTGTTTAGCCATAGTTCTTGCTGCCGGGCTTGGAACCAGAATGCGCTCAGACTTGCCCAAAGTGATGCATCCGATTGGAGGGATGCCCTTGGCCGGGCATGTCATCACGGCGGTCAAGAAAGCTGGTGCGGATCGTTTGGCCTTGGTTGTCGGGCCTGACATGCCCGAACTTGAGGAAATGGCGGAAAAACTGTCGCCGGATGCGAGCCTTTTTATTCAGAAAGAACGTCTGGGAACGGCACATGCTGTGCGTTGTGCTGAAGATGCACTCGTTGGTTTGCCGGATGATGTGCTGGTTCTGTTTGGAGACACGCCTTTGGTGACGCCGGATACGATCAGCAGAATCAGACAGACACTAGCCGCAGACGTTGATATTGCCGTGGTGGGCTTTCATGCTGAGGACCCGACCGGTTATGGCCGGCTGATTGAGAAGGACGGTGTACTTGTTGCTATTCGCGAACATAAGGATGCGACTGAGGCAGAGCGGCAGGTAACCCTGTGCAATTCCGGCATCATTGGCTTCCGGGGATCCGGCATGGGTGACCTTCTGGCGGCAATTGGAAACGACAATAGCAAGGGCGAATTCTATCTGACCGACGCTGTTGAGATTGGTCGGGACAAGGGCTTGAAAATAGGGGTCGTTGTTGCGGATGAGGAAGAAGTTCAGGGGGTGAACAATCGTTTGCAGCTGGCTCAGTGCGAGCGCGTATTCCAAAGAAGAATGCGCGACAAGGCGATGCTGGACGGGGTGACTATGCTGGCGCCGGAAACTGTTTTCTTCTGCCACGATACGGAAATCGAATCCGATGCGCTGATCGAGCAGAATGTGGTATTCGGCCCCAATGTCACCGTGAAAAGCAGAGCTACAATTCGGGCTTTTAGCCATCTTGAAGGTGCTCGTGTTGCTGAGGGGGCGGTTGTTGGGCCCTATGCGCGGTTACGGCCGGGCAGTGAGATTTGTGGAGGCGCAAAAGTCGGCAACTTCGTGGAAATAAAGAAGGCGGTGGTCGAGGAAGGCGCGAAAGTCAATCACCTCAGCTATATCGGGGATGCCCGTGTTGGACGAAAAGCCAATATTGGTGCCGGTACGATTACCTGCAACTACGATGGCTTTGACAAGTTTTTTACCGATATAGGTGCGGGCAGTTTTGTCGGATCGAATTCCGCGCTTGTTGCACCGGTGACAATCGGCGAGGGGGCCATCATCGGATCCGGCAGTGTTATAACAGGCGATGTGCCGTCCAATGCTCTGGGCATCGGGCGCGGTCGGCATGAAAACAAATCTGACTGGGCGACTGAGTTCCGGACGAAGAAGCATAATCAGGGTAATGGTGAATAACCAGCCGACATTTTTCTGTTTTAGCGCCGAAACAGGCTCCTTCTGTCATGGAATGAAACACTTCTTTATTTTTATTTGTTATTGGGCCTGGTCTACATCGTACCGACCTCTTCGATCTGCTGATGGCTGAAAGGACACTCTTATGTGTGGCATAGTCGGAATCCTGGGAAATTCGGCGGTTGCGCCTCAGCTTGTTGATGCGCTCAAGCGACTGGAGTATCGCGGCTATGATTCAGCGGGTGTTGCAACGCTGGATGCCGGGAAGATTGTTCGGTGCCGGGCCGAAGGCAAGTTGCGCAATCTTGAGCAAAAACTGGAGCGTGCGCCACTGGCAGGACTATCCGGCATTGGCCATACCAGATGGGCAACCCATGGAGCCCCGACAGTGGGTAACGCGCATCCACATATTGCACCGGATGAAGCGCAGCCGCGGGTAGCGATCGTCCATAACGGGATCATTGAGAATTTCCGTGAGCTTCGCGAAGAGCTGAGTGACAAGGGGGCGAAGTTTCAAACGGATACCGATACCGAAGTCGTTGCTCACCTCATCGAACAAGGCCTGGCCGGTGGGCAGGACGCCCGAACCGCTGTGGCATCCACGCTTGGGCGACTAGAGGGTGCTTTTGCGCTGGCGATCCTTATTTCAGGACAGGACGATCTCATGTTTGGCGCTCGAAAGGGCAGCCCGCTTGCCATTGGCTACGGCAAAGGAGAAATGTATCTGGGCTCTGATGCAATCGCGCTTGCACCCTTCACCGACCAGGTCTGCTATCTTGAAGAAGGCGACTGGACCATCCTGACCCGGTCCGGCTGTACGATTATCGATGAAGCAGGAGAGGAAGTTGAACGTCCGGTACAGCAGTCCGACGTCAATGCCGGGCTGACTGAAAAAGGCAATTACCGGCATTTCATGGCCAAGGAAGTTCATGAGCAGCCTGAAGTGATCGGTCACACACTCTCACGCTATCTCGATATCGGTGCCGGCACTGTGAAGATTGACCAGGATCTTCCCTTCGATTTTGCCAATTTATCCCGCATCGTGATCTGTGCATGTGGTACGGCCTATTATGCGGGAATGACAGCCAAATACTGGTTCGAGCGCTTCGCGCGATTGCCGGTGGATATTGATATTGCATCGGAATTTCGATACCGCGAAATGCCGATGGAACCGGGTGGGCTGGCATTGTTTATTTCCCAGTCCGGCGAAACGGCGGACACATTGGCAAGTTTGCGTTACTGCAAGTCCGATGGACAGCATATTGGTGCGGTCGTCAATGTGCAGGAATCGACCATTGCGCGGGAATCCGATGTCATTTTCCCGACATTCGCGGGACCTGAAATAGGTGTCGCCTCGACGAAGGCCTTCACCTGCCAATTATCTGTGCTGGCGTCGCTGGCCATAGCGGCGGGGAAGCAGCGAGGCGTTCTGAGCCAGGAGGATGAGCGCAAGCTGGTTGCTGCTTTGGCGGAAGTACCCGCTTACGCTGTGCAGGCATTGAAACTCGAGCCGCAGATAGAAATGCTCGCCCGTACTTTGGCCAAGGCGAAAGATGTGCTCTATCTGGGACGGGGTACCAGCTATCCGATGGCGATGGAGGGCGCACTGAAGTTGAAGGAAATTTCCTATATCCACGCTGAGGGATATGCCGCCGGAGAGCTGAAACACGGTCCTATTGCCTTGATCGACGAGCATATGCCGGTGGTCGTGATTGCACCTTACGATCGAATTTTCGACAAAACCGTTTCCAACATGCAGGAAGTGGCTGCGCGCGAAGGCAGAATTATTCTGGTCACGGATGAAAAGGGCGCAGAAGCAGCGGCTATGGAAGGCGTGGAAACCATCATAATGCCGGATATGCCGGCGACGGTTACCCCGATTGTCTATTCCATTCCCATCCAGCTTTTGGCCTATCACACTGCTGTCATCATGGGCACCGACGTAGACCAACCACGCAACTTGGCAAAGTCTGTGACTGTGGAATGAGGGATAGTATTGGTTGGTGGTTGTTGTAGAAAATTACTATGCCGGAGCAGCTGAGGTTGTGTTCTGGACAATGAGCAGATGCGATTATTCTGACTGTGGGGTTTTCATTCGAAGCCTGCATTTTAGGGCTCCAGGCAAAACGACGTGTTCGAAGGGGATATTCGGCTCCGTTTCTACAAGTGGGTTTCGGGCCAAATGTAAATGAAAGATGGTGAAGTAAAAAAATCCCTCGACTGAATTATGTTGTGTGAACCTGTAATATCGAGTGGCGGGTGCAATATGATATATTTGAAGAATATGGGGCTATTATTTGCCGCCATTTTGTTTTCGGTAATTGTTGCAGAATTTGGTTTGCGCATATTGTTTCCAGAGTTAAACAAACCTGCTGCAGCGACCAGAGATCACAGTGATCCATTACTGCCCAAACAAGTGAGCCATAAACACAAAAAGTTGCCAAACACAGCCAATTTCGATGAACTTGGATTTAGAAATCAAGTCGCGGATTGCGTCGGTTCTGATGTGCCTGCAAAGCGCATATTGCTGGTCGGAGATTCTAACATTGCCGCCACTTTTCTTTCCGACGAAGATGCCCCTGGCAATGTCCTAAGCAAGCAATTGAATAGCTCAAACGAGTATTGTTATGTTGTAGACAGTTTTGGTGTTTCGGGATTTGGTCCTGATCAATCACTGTTTGCTGTGAGAGCCAAAACGGACGCAGCACATTACGACCATATCGTTTTTCATGTATTTGCGGACAACGACCTGGGAGATCTCGTTAGAAATAATAATTTCTTCGACAATGAGAAATTGGAAAATCACGGGTATTGCTACGTAAAACCGGTCTATCTGGATAACTTTCTGTTGTTCAAAGCAATCAAATCTGCCTTTTATAAAGTGTTTGATTATCGGATTGTGTCGACGTACGCGGAACATTCATTGGGTCATTCCGAAAAATGCAGCCTACCTAAATACATTGATCGTTATGCCGACCCGCAAAAGAGTTTTGCCCAGAGCCTGGAACGCTCAGAAACCGAGTATAAGATAAGCAGCAGTGGTAAGATTGTTCCCTACATGATGAATGATCGGTATGATGTTAGTGTCGCTTGTGTAGCAGACACGGCTGCCCTTGAAGAGCTTCAGATCAATGCAACCGCTATATTCAAGGAATTTCAAGAAATATTGGATGATCGTAATATCGATGGAACAATATTAATCCAGCCTTCGGAATCGGATGTTACCGACAATCATCCAGGAAGTCGCGGCGAGCTTGCACGGTATTGTGAAAAATATAACCCCCGAAACATAAGCGACTTTGTTCTCAGAGGCATTCAGAATTCAGGATATAAGGGCGGGGTTGTTGATCTGTATGACACTTTTGAGAATTGTTCTGGATGTTATTTTTCTGTGGCGGAACTCGAAAGAGATAATCATTGGAATAAACATGGCGTGTTTGTTGCCATGGAACTCCTATCCAAAAAAATAAAATATTAGACGTCTGATAAACAGTGGTCAGAAGACGTTCACTGTCAGGGTTGAGCGCCAGCTGTATAGCGGCGATTGACGGTGTAGAAACAATCATTACATCTAGCATGCCCGTTGACCTGAGCCCCGCGTTCCCTTCAGCCTTTGAGAGAATTCGTGGATTTGTTTTTTGGCCTCATGCAGCCAACTTTTTCAATGTCATTTTCTCTAAATTGTCCAATTGCGATTGTTACCGGCTGGTAACACTCAATTCCGCTGCAACGGCCTTGGCAACAAGGGCGTGGCCAGCGGCATCCCAGTGCCCATCGAAGGGGAATTCAAATCGGATTCCGTTTTTTTTGAACTCCTTCATCATGATGGGAGTCAGGTCCACGACACGAAAACCGCGTCTTTCTGCACTGTCGATAAAGTATTTCATGTAGGGAACACGGTTGCCCTCTTTGTAGATGCCGCTCTCAGAACGGTTCGCATCAACCACGAACAGAATCTCATCCCGTGCCAGGCAGGTGTTCGACATATGGTCCAGGAAGTAATCTGCAGCCATTTTATGGATGCTGAAGTCTTTATCTGCGCTTTCTTTTGACACCGCACTTCCAACATCGGAAAGACCTGACCTGATAAGGTTTCCAATGCCGAGGTGAAAATAGGCGTAGCGCGCAAGTGCGGACGCGTTTGCCGCGCTCCGTATGTTTGAGATCACATAGGGGGTAGGGTTCAGCGCGCCTGTGTCATCATAGTGGAAAAATCCTGCCCGACGGGCATTTGACCGCATGCTCTGATTGAAATCATTGGCGATTATTGGAATGACAACGGTGCTCGGTTTGAAGCGCCGGCACAAGTCCTCAACATAGGCCTGATATTGGGACAGAGGCGATCCGGATACGCCGAAATTGTATATTTCAGCATCCAGTTCGTTCGCCAGCAACTGATGAAATGTCTGGTCGAAGTCAACTTGGGCTGCTTCTACAAAAGAGTCGCCGACAACAAACACCCCCTCTTTGCCGGGTTTGTAGTCGTAATCGGAAAAGAATCCCAGATTGTTGGTTTTGCGCTGACGGGCATTTTTAAAATTCCATTCTCTGGAATATGAAAGAATTTCATTCGGTTGGGATGAGACCTCCAGGGGAGAAGAATCAAGAGCGAGGGGTTTGGTTCTGGAAACATCCGTGACCGGAAAGGCGCGCAGGCCGATTTCGAGAATCACCAAGGTAACGAATATTGAGCCAATCAGCAGGGCAATATTCTTGATCCACGCCATTCGCATTCCTCTACAACCAATCTGAATGAATTGTCAGATAACGCATGAATCTTCGGACGTCAGAAACCGGATTTTCATGCGATTATGCCGCTGTCGGTCGGCTGATAACATATATGGCACAAGCACATAAAACCGCCGCAACCAGCACAGAAAGCGCCAGGCTCGGCGTGGCACTGAAGTAAAAAATCATGAAACCTCCCAGCATGCCTGAGACGGCCAGCAGCTTGGCTGACCGTGAAATAGCACCATGGTCTCGCCATGCACGTACCGGTGGACCGATGCGTGGATGACTAAGAATCCAGGTTTCGAATTTGGGTGATGAACGGGCAAAGCAACTGGCCGCCAGAATGAAGAATATCGTGGTGGGCAACAGTGGCACGAAAATGCCGACAAATCCGATGCCGACGAAGACCCACCCAAGAAGTGCGAAAAAAGTACGCGTCATGGTGTTCTGTCAATCAGACTGTAAGATTACTGAATTGATGGTATTTTGAATGCATCAGCGGTCCCTTTGACAATTGTGTAACCAAAAATCCAATAAAAGATGCATAAACAGGACTGTCTATTGAGCTTTTTCACCACTATGTAGAAGGTAGATTTGATAAGAGTAGTGTCCGCCGTCGCGAAAGAGGTTGTTCCATAGATGGCTCGAAAAGAAGATCGCCGCAAGTCTGCTCCGGACAAAAGTTTAAGACCGCCGGGTCTCATGACCCGCATAAGAAACTACTTTCTGACCGGTCTGGTCATTGCCGGGCCGCTCGGCATTACACTCTATTTGACCTGGTCGTTGATCCAGTGGGTCGACAGCTGGGTGAAGCCGTTGATCCCCGCCGTCTACAATCCGGAAAATTATCTTCCCTTTGCGGTGCCTGGTCTTGGCCTGATCATGTCGTTCATCGTCATGACCATCATCGGCTTTCTCACGGCAAACTTTGTCGGGCGAACGCTGATTTCCTATGGCGAGCAGGTCGTGGGCCGGATGCCGTTGGTTCGCAATCTGTATCGCGGACTCAAGCAGATATTCGAAACCGTCTTGTCCGAGCGAGGAAACAGTTTCCAGAAGGCTGCGATTATTGAGTATCCCCGCAAAGGACTTTGGGCAATTGTGTTCGTGGCGACGCCGACAAGAGGTGAGGTTTCAGGCAAAATCAGTGCCCACGACGAACTGGTGAGCGTGTTTTTGCCGACGACGCCGAACCCGACCTCGGGTTTTCTTCTCTTCGTTCCGACAGAAGATCTTATCGAACTCGATATGTCGGTCGAAGACGCGGCAAAGCTGGTTATTTCAGCCGGTCTGGTGACGCCTGAATATCAGGATATGGCACAGGAACTGGTGGAGGAAGCACAAAACAGAGACTCCACGGAGCGGGAATCTGAACCTGCTCAATAGGTCCGGAGTCTAACCTGCGCGCAGCAGACGGACCGCTTCATCGCGATTGAACAGGTATAAGAGCAGGCGAAGCGACTGACCCCGATCCGACGTCAGGTCCGGATCCATTTCCAGGATCAACCGGGCATCGTCGCGGGCAATTTCCATCAGATCGGCGTGATGTTCCATATCGGCCATGCGAAAGCCCGGCAGGCCACTCTGGCGGGTTCCCAGAATTTCGCCCTCACCGCGTAGTTTGAGGTCTTCTTCCGCTATTCGAAAGCCGTCATTGGTCTCTCGCATGACATTGAGGCGGGATTTCGCAGTTTCGCTCAGCGGGGCTTTGTACAACAGCAGGCAGTGCGAAGCCTGACTGCCGCGCCCCACACGACCGCGCAGCTGATGCAATTGAGCAAGGCCGAACCTCTCTGAATGTTCGATCACAATAATTGCAGCATCGGGAACATCCACGCCGACTTCAATCACCGTGGTCGCGACAAGTACGCGCGCTGTGCCGGATTTGAAATCCTGCATCGCCTGTTCTTTCTCCTCACCACTCATCCGCCCATGGACCAGAGCGACCTGGTCTCCCAGCACCTGCTTCAAGGTTTGGTACCGGTCCTCCGCTGCGGCGACGTCCAAAACTTCGCTCTCCTCCACCAACGGGCATATCCAATAGGCCTTTTGACCGTTCTCTGTGGCGCTTTTTATGCGGCCGACCACTTCGCCCAGACGATCCAGGGACACCGAATTTGTTTGTATCGGTTGTCTGCCCGCCGGTTTTTCTGTGAGTTGGGAGACGTCCATGTCTCCAAAGAAGGTCAGGACAAGCGTGCGGGGAATGGGTGTTGCCGTCATGACCAGCACATCGGCGTTGCGACCCTTGTCAGACAGAGCCAGACGTTGATGGACACCGAATCGATGTTGTTCATCGACGACGGCGAGAGCGAGGTTCTTGAACGAAGTCGCCGCCTGAAATAACGCATGAGTGCCGATCAGAATGTCGATTTCACCATCCGCCAGGGCGGTTTCAATCTCTCTTCGAACCCGTGCTTTGTCCCGACCTGTCACAACGGCAGCCCGTAATCCGGCAGCTTCACACAGCGGGGCAATAGAAGCGTAATGCTGACGGGCGAGAATTTCCGTCGGTGCCATCAAGGCAGCCTGACCACCTGCCTCCACGGCATGGGCCATGGCTAGCAGCGCGACGATCGTTTTTCCCGAACCAACATCACCCTGAACCAGGCGCAACATGCGTTCAGGTGCGGCCAGATCCTCTTCGATATCCGCCAGCGCTTTGGTTTGTCCGTCTGTCAGGGAAAACGGCAATGCATCGATAATTTTCTGTTTCAAATTGCCCGACGCAATCCGGGAGATCCCGCCCCGTTTGCGCATGTGTTGCCGAACCATGGCCAGCGCAACCTGGCTGGCAAGATATTCGTCATAGGCAAGTCGGCGATGGGGCGGTCCATCGGGTGCAATGTCGCTGGTTTCGACCGGATGGTGCAGGCTTTTCAGCGCCGCGTAAAAGGCGGGAAAATTTTCGCGGGCGCAAAACGGACCATCCAGCCATTCGGGCAAATCGGGCAGGCGGGCAAGCGCGGCTTCAACACCTTTTCGCAACGTCTTTCCCGCCAGTCCTGCCGTCATCGGATATATGGGTTCTATGAGCGGCTGGGTGGCAAATTCCTCTTCCGTTGCAATCAGGTCCGGATGAACCATCTGAGGCCGACCGTTGAACCATTCGATTTTACCGCTGACAAATCGTTTTTCTCCCTGCGGCATCGTTTTTTCCAGCCAATCCCGTCGCGCATGAAAAAAGACGAAGGTGATTTCACCGGTGTCATCATGTGCGCTCACGCGATAGGGCGCTCGGGAACGGGGCGGCACCGGCATGTGGCGATCGATACTGACTTCCAGCGTAACGATCGCCCCCTCCTGACCAAAGGCGATTCCCGGCCGATTCCGTCGATCAATGATCGAGGCAGGTAAATGAAACAGCAGATCGACAACCCGGGCGGCCCGTTCACTATTGCCACCGACGAGCCCCGCAATACGTTCGGCGGATTTCGGGCCAATACCCTCAAGGCTCTCTACGGGTGCAAACAGCGGATCCAGAACAGTTGGTCTCATTGTTTCCTCTGCTGGCAATAATCGCACCGGAACGACATGTGCTTCACGGCATTCTCACATTGTTTATTGGCATGTTCGAGACCGCTCAGGCAATACTGGGTCTGCCTCGTGCACAACCGGTTTGCATTTCAGTCAAAAGATACGTGTTTGACCGCTGACAGACGCCGTCTAGGTCTATATACAACGAGCCGGGCAGCACCGGCCTGGTACGCAATCAACGGACAGCGTTACCTGACAGAGATCTTCTGACTGGGCCATCAACAAACGGACTGAGGAAAATGAGCGGGTCGACCTTAAGCACCAGCGGATTGGATGTCCGGCGCAAGCGGATCCTGTTTCGCTGCTGGCATCGTGGCATGAAGGAAATGGACCTGCTGCTTGGGCGGTTTGCCGATGCACGGCTCTCCTCCCTGAGCGAAGGAGAATTGGATACTCTGGAGGACCTGATGGAAATCGGCGATCAGGAGCTGTTTTCGTGGATGAGTGGCCGTAAACCTGTTCCCAAGGACATGGAAACCGAAATTTATCGGGACATCCTCTCTTTCCATGAAACCAAAACCACACGCTGATCTGTTGGCGATCTGTTAGAATGGACGAATAAACGTGAAGGCACTCAAGGGTTTTTTCAAGAAAAATGCCAACGCGACGCTCTGCTCCGTTCCCGATGGGGCGGAGGGAATGGTTCTCGCCGAATTGGCGCGACAAAGTGCCGTTACTTATCCTGTAAGCCTCGTGTTTGTCGCCCGTGACGGGCAACATATGCAGACCGTTTCCGACACCGTTCGTTTTTTCGATCCCGGTGTTGATGTGCTGACATTTCCCGCTTGGGACTGTCTTCCCTACGACCGTGTTTCGCCGAATGCCTCCGTGGTTGCCAGTCGCTTGAACTTGCTTAGAAAGCTGGCTGCGGACCGGGGAGAAAATGCATCAAAGCCGGCTATCCTGGTCACGACGGTTAATGCGGCGCTGCAGCGAATGCCCGTCAAGGACTGGGTCAGGGATCGGGTCTACAATCTCGCTCCAGGCAATCAGGTCTCAATGGACAGCCTCGTCCGCTGGCTGGAGGAAAATGGCTTTTTCCGCAGCGGGACGGTGCGTGAAACTGGCGAATATGCGGTACGGGGAGGCATTCTCGATCTATTTTCGCCCGGTGCAGATGCGCCCATACGGCTGGACTTCTTCGGAGATACGCTGGAATCAATCCGTACTTTTGAACCCGAAACACAGCGGACGATCGGCCAACTCAAGTATCTTGATCTGGTACCGATGAGCGAAACCGCGCTGGCGTCCGAGACTGTCTCACGCTTTCGCCGGAACTATGTCTCCCAGTTTGGCGCGGCTGATCGAGACGATGCGCTTTATCAGACGATCAGCGAAGGGCGACGCTATGCGGGCATGGAGCACTGGCTGCCGCTGTTTCACGAGGAGCTTGCGACACTCTTTGATTACATCGGCAACGCACCGGTTGTGGTCGACCATCTGACGGGTGAAGCGGTCAACGAACGGATCGATCAGATCGAAGATCATTTCCGGGCACGTGAAGATGCTCAAAATATCAGCCGCACCAGTGGGTCCGTCCCTTACAAACCGATCGCACCGGGTGCGCTTTATCTTGAACGCGATGAGTGGATAACGCGTCTGGCCGATACGACAATGGCACGTATGACACCATTTTTGTTGCCCGAGGGGCAGGGAAATATCGTTGATCTGGGTGGCCGGGCAGGACGCAATTTCGCAGCGGAGCGGGCCGCTGGCGACATTAACATTTTTGATGCCGCAATCCGGCATTTTTCCGACTTGCGTGAACAGAAGAAACGCATCCTTGTTGCCTGCTGGAGTGAAGGCGCGCGCGAGCGTCTGGCGCAGGTCCTTGCCGATCACGGTCTTGAAAATTCCGTGCCGATTGAGAGTTATGCGGGCATGCGGGCGTTGCCTGCGACCGTCACAGCGCTGGGATTGCTCGGAATTGAAAACGGGTTTGAAATCGGCAATCTGGCGGTCATTGGCGAGCAGGATATCCTGGGGGACCGGCTCGTTCGCAAGCGCCGTAAAAACCGCAAGGCGTCGGACTTTCTGACGGAAGCGTCAAGCCTGGCACAAGGCGATCTTGTGGTTCACGTCGACCACGGAATCGGTCGATTTCTGGGACTGAAGACCATTGAAGCTGTCGGTGCACCTCATGATTGCCTTGAGCTGGAATATCACGGTGGCGACAAACTCTATCTGCCGGTTGAAAACATCGAGCTTCTGACACGCTACGGTTCCGAAGACGCAGTTGCCCAGCTTGACCGCCTTGGCGGAGGTGCCTGGCAGGCACGCAAATCGAAAATGAAGAAGCGGATCCGCGATATGGCGGACGCCTTGATAAAAACGGCAGCAGCGCGCGCCATGCGAACGGCACCTGTGATCGCGCCGCCCGATGGGCTCTATGACGAATTTGCGGCTCGTTTTCCCTATGAAGAGACCGAAGATCAGCTCAACACGATCGAGGCGGTTATTGATGATCTTGCAAATGGCCGGCCGATGGACCGGCTGGTGTGCGGGGACGTCGGATTTGGTAAAACCGAGGTGGCACTGAGAGCGGCGTTCATGACGGCGATTACCGGTCGACAGGTCGCTGTTGTCGTGCCTACGACGCTGCTGGCGCGGCAGCATTTCAAAACGTTCAGCGAACGATTTAAAGGCCTGCCGATCAAAGTGGCACAGGCTTCGCGACTTGTGGCGACAAAGGAAGTCAACCAGACGAAAAAAGAGCTTGCCGACGGGACGGTCGATGTTGTGGTCGGGACCCATGCTTTACTGGGCAAATCGATCCAGTTCCGGGATCTGTCACTTCTGATAATCGATGAGGAACAGCATTTCGGGGTAAAGCACAAGGAACGTCTCAAAGAGCTCAAGGACGATGTCCATGTGCTGACCCTGACTGCGACCCCGATCCCCCGTACATTGCAATTGGCACTGACCGGAGTCCGCGAGCTATCATTGATTGCAACGCCACCGGTCGATCGGCTGGCCGTGCGCACATTTATCTCACCTTTTGATCCGCTTGTGGTGCGCGAAGCATTGCTCCGCGAGCGCTATCGGGGTGGGCAATCGTTTTATGTATGTCCACGCGTTGCTGATATTGCCGACATCAGGCAATTTCTGGCGGAGCAGGTCCCGGAGCTCAAGGTTGCCGTGGCTCATGGGCAGATGCCACCTGGCGAACTCGATGACGTCATGAACGCCTTTTACGACGGAAAATATGATGTCTTGCTGTCCACCACGATCGTTGAATCGGGCCTCGATGTTCCCACCGCCAACACACTGATTGTGCACCGGGCCGACATGTTCGGCCTGTCACAGATGTATCAGATCCGCGGTCGGGTCGGTCGCTCCAAGACGCGCGCCTATGCGCTGTTCACAGTGCCGGCCAACAAGACGCTGACGCCTACGGCTGAACGGCGCCTGAAGGTTCTGCAGTCGCTGGAAACACTCGGTGCGGGTTTTCAACTGGCCAGTCACGATCTTGACATTCGCGGTTCCGGGAATCTTCTGGGTGAAGAGCAATCCGGCCATATCAAGGAGGTCGGTTTCGAGCTCTATCAGCAGATGCTGGAAGAAGCCGTGGCACAACTAAGGGACGGAGGCGAAGGGCAGGGCGAAGAACAGTGGTCACCGCAGATTTCTATCGGCACACCGGTTCTCATTCCGGACGCCTATGTACCTGATCTACAGGTAAGATTGTCCCTGTATCGGCGCTTGGGAGATCTGATTGAAGCTGATGAAATTGACTCCTTTGGAGCCGAGTTGATCGACAGGTTTGGTAAGTTGCCCGGCGAAGTCGAACATCTGCTGAAAATTGTCTTCATCAAAGGTTTGTGCCGAAAAGCGAATGTCGAAAAAATTGATGCAGGCCCGAAGGGTATCGTCATCGCATTTCGCAATAATGTCTTCGCCAACCCTCCGGCCCTCGTTGGTTATGTGACCGAGCAGGGCGTTCTTGGCAAAATCCGACCCGATCAACGGGTCGTTCTAACGCGAGATTGGCCGGATGCGGAAAAAAGGCTCGCTGGTGCAGCGACAGTTTTGAGTAAGCTGGTGAAAATATCTGAAGCTGAACAGAAGGCGGCTTAAGGCCGTTTTCTGGTAATATAACGGCCAACTGCGTAGGCTGCCACAGCTGTTACCGACATATTTACCTTGTTCGGAAACGCTCTTTTAATATCGATTGCGCATTGTGTTCCGACCGACCGAATTTGTAACGCGTAGGTCTGCTTTGTATAGATCCCTTACCACCCGTCATCGAAAAAAATCCGTTCTGAGACGATTGATATTGCCCACCGTTACTCTGGGGGTTTTGGCCTATTTCGGCTTTCATGCCTTGAACGGACAGTATGGGTTGGTCGGACGCGAGCGCTATGAAAGGCAAGCGGCTGAGCTGCAAACAGTGCTCGATGGCCTGGCTGCACGGCGTATGCAGCTCGAAGAACGTGTTACGTTGCTGAGACCAGAGAGTCTTGATCCTGATATGATCGACGAAAGAGCCCGAGCGAGCCTCAACCTGCTTCATCCAAACGAAGTGGCTGTTCTGCGACGTCCCGCATTATAATGAAATAAACTGAATTTCAGTTTATCGATCATAATTAACTGAAATATAGTTTATCGAAATAAAGCCTTAAATTTCATGCAGCTAACATCCTAATTGAGTGATCGATGACGATATTGGATTGACAGCTGACGTGAGTTACTTTCCGCTACATCGTAGCGAGGAAACGCGACAACTAAAAAGACGAGGGTCATGGCAGCAACCAAGTCCACCAGGTCGGGTACGCGTTCGAAAGGCGCCTCCCGGAAAAGCAGCAGTGTCACAACTGCTCCAGTTGATTTCACGAAAGAACAAGAACTCGCCGCTTACCGCGAAATGCTGCTGATACGGCGTTTTGAGGAAAAGACCGGCCAGCTTTACGGCATGGGCCTCATTGGCGGATTTTGCCACCTTTATATCGGACAGGAAGCTGTCGTTGTCGGTATGCAGATGGCGATGAAGGACGGCGATCAGGTGATTACCGGCTATCGCGATCATGGCCATATGCTGTCCACCGGCATGGAAGCACGCGGTGTGATGGCTGAATTGACCGGCCGCCGGAACGGATATTCCCGGGGCAAGGGCGGATCCATGCACATGTTCTCCAAAGAGAAAAATTTCTATGGCGGAAATGGCATAGTCGGGGCTCAGGTTTCCCTGGGAACCGGATTGGGATTTGCAAATCGCTACCGCAAAGACGGGACTGTCTCCGTCACGTACTTCGGTGACGGTGCCTCGAACCAGGGACAGGTATACGAGAGTTTCAACATGGCGGAACTCTGGAACCTTCCGGTTGTTTATATCATCGAAAATAACAAATACGGCATGGGCACCAGCATTGAACGGGCTTCCGCCACGACCAATCTGTCTCAGCGCGGGGCGTCGATGGGCATTCCTGGTGAACAGGTTGATGGCATGGATGTGCGGGCTGTGATGGCCGCTGGAGAGAAAGCCCTGGCTCATGCCCGCGACGGCAACGGCCCGTATATTCTCGAAATGATCACCTATCGCTATCGCGGCCATTCCATGTCCGACCCCGCCAAGTACCGCTCCAAGGACGAGGTGCAGAAAATGCGCACCGAACATGATCCGATTGAGCAGGTTCGGGCCCGGATCCTTAAGAAAAAGTGGGCCAACGAGGACGAATTGAAGTCGCTGGACAAAGATGTTCGCGCGATCGTCGCCGATGCTGCTGAATTTGCGCAAACCGATCCGGAACCGGCTCCTGAGGAGCTGTGGACCGATATTGTTCGCTGAGTTGGAGAGGATTTCTGACAATGCCTGTTGATATTCTGATGCCGGCTCTCTCTCCAACGATGGAAGAGGGCAATCTGGCCAAATGGCTGGTAAGTGAGGGCGATACTGTCTCCGCCGGGGATGTGATCGCTGAAATTGAGACCGATAAGGCCACTATGGAAGTGGAAGCGGTTGACGAAGGTGTGGTTGGCAAAATTCTGATTGCCGCCGGAACTGAAGGCGTGGCCGTAAATACGCGGATTGCTGTCCTGCTTGAAGATGGAGAGGATGCCGGCGCGATAGAAGCTGCACCGGCTGCAGCTGCCACAGCCGCTCCTGTTGCAGACACGGCACCCGCTGCGACTGCCGCTGCCCCTGCTGCTCCGGAAGCCCATGCCGATCCTGATGTACCGGCGGGAACTGAAATGGTGACCACTACAGTCCGTGAAGCCTTGCGGGATGCCATGGCAGAAGAAATGCGCCGGGACGGCGATGTTTTTGTCATGGGTGAAGAAGTCGCCGAATACCAGGGTGCTTATAAAATCACACAAGGGCTGCTTGATGAATTTGGGGCGGACAGGGTCGTCGATACGCCAATTACCGAGCATGGATTTGCCGGTCTGGGCGTAGGCGCTGGATTGTCGGGCCTGAAACCGATCGTCGAGTTCATGACGTTCAATTTCGCAATGCAGGCGATTGATCATATCATCAACTCGGCAGCAAAAACCCTCTATATGTCTGGCGGGCAGATGGGATGTTCCATCGTGTTCCGCGGTCCAAATGGCGCGGCGTCGCGCGTTGGGGCCCAGCACAGTCAGGACTATTCCGCTTGGTATTCCCAGGTGCCCGGTCTTCGTGTTGTGCAGCCTTATTCGGCATCCGATGCCAAGGGCCTCTTGAAAGCCGCCATTCGTGACCCGAACCCTGTCGTGTTTCTGGAAAACGAGATGCTGTACGGGCACTCGTTCGAGGTTCCCAAACTTGATGATCATGTCCTGCCATTAGGAAAAGCCAGAATTGCCCGGCCCGGCACCGATGTCACGCTGGTGTCGTTTGGCATCGGCATGACCTATGCGCTCCAGGCTGCTGATGAACTGGCTGCGATGGGCGTTTCCGCCGAAGTCATCGACCTGCGGTCACTCAGGCCATTGGATACCGATACGGTCATTGCTTCTGTAATCAAAACGGGGCGCTGTGTAACGGTTGAAGAAGGGTGGCCGGTTTGCTCGATCTCTGCAGAGATCGCCTATCAGGTCATGTCCAATGCGTTTGATTATCTGGATGCTCCGGTAGCCCGGGTAACGGGCAAGGATGTACCCATGCCCTATGCGGCCAACCTTGAAAAACTGGCCTTGCCGAACGTCGCAGAAGTGATTGAAGCCGTTAAAGCTGTCACCTACGCCTGATTGCCCGAGAGGACCTTGCAATGCCTATTAATATTTTAATGCCGGCGCTCTCTCCGACGATGGAAGAGGGCAACCTGGCAAAATGGCTCGTCAAAGAGGGCGACACTGTATCTTCTGGCGATGTGATCGCTGAAATCGAGACCGACAAGGCGACGATGGAAGTGGAAGCGGTTGATGAGGGTACGGTGGGTAAGATTTTGATTGATGCGGGCGCTGAGGGCGTCAAGGTCAACGAAGTGATTGCCGTCCTGCTTGAAGAAGGTGAGGATGCCGGTGCCATTTCCGCTGCACCAGCAGCGGCACCGGTTGCTGCGTCTCCCGCCGCAGCGCCTGCACCTGCCGCAGCGAGCGTCGCGCCAGCAGCGGCTGCTGCACCGGCTCCTTCTGCACCCCCTGCCGCCTCGGCCAACGGCGGCACCCGTATCTTTGCTTCACCTTTGGCTCGCCGTTTGGCGGGTATGAACGGACTGGATCTTTCCCGGCTTGCCGGGACAGGGCCTCATGGTCGCATTGTAAAAAGAGATATCGATGCGGCGGTTGCAGCAGGAACAGGCAAAGTCAGCGCAACACCAGCCGCTCAACCGGCGATGGCCGCAGCGCCGTCAACGGACGCTGTGCTCAAACTGTTCGACGAAGACAGTTACGAGTTGGTGCCGCACGACAATATGCGCAAGACAATTGCCAAGCGGCTGACGGAATCCAAGCAGCAGGTTCCACATTTCTACCTGTCAGTGGATTGCGATCTGGATGCGTTGCTCTCACTGCGGAAGCAGCTCAACGATAGCGCGCCGACCGACAAGGATGGGAAGCCCGGTTATAAGCTTTCGGTCAATGATATGGTCATAAAGGCGCACGCGCTGGCCCTGAATGCCGTGCCGGACGCCAATGCGTCCTGGACGGATAGTGGGATGTTGATGCACAAGCATGCCGATGTCGGTGTGGCCGTCTCCATCGATGGCGGCCTGATTACGCCAATCATTCGCAAAGCTGAGAGCAAGTCTCTTTCCACGATATCAGGCGAAATGAAAGACCTGGCCACGCGAGCTCGGGATCGAAAATTGATGCCTCAGGAATATCAGGGCGGTACAACAGCCGTTTCCAATCTGGGCATGTTCGGCGTCAAGGACTTTTCCGCTGTGATCAATCCGCCCCATGCCACGATACTGGCTGTTGGTGCCGGATCGCAGCGGGCGGTTGTCAAAGACGGGGAACTTGCTGTTGCGACTGTGATGACAGTGACATTATCAACTGACCACCGCGCGGTTGATGGCGCGCTTGGTGCACAGCTGCTGCAGGCTTTCAAAGGATTTATAGAAAATCCGATGAGCATGCTGGTCTAGGGCGAAATTAACTCCAGCGAGAGGATCGGACCAGGAAAGAACTTCTTATCCCGCCGATCCTTTCAAGTGGAGCACCCACCAAGTCTGAATACTATCATTTGCAGGGCGCGCTTTAACGGCCCTCACCAGTTAAACGAATAATTTAATCCGAGGAATGAACCATGGCCGATACAAATTATGATGTCATTGTC
This sequence comes from Stappiaceae bacterium, assembly GCA_039976075.1. Lineage (GTDB taxonomy): Bacteria > Pseudomonadota > Alphaproteobacteria > Rhizobiales > Stappiaceae > JBDWFY01. The sequence goes on along the minus strand of JBDWFY010000001.1, from coordinate 1,190,072 downwards.
ATTGGCTCAGGCCCTGGCGGCTATGTAACGGCAATCCGCGCATCGCAGCTTGGATTTAAAACGGCCATTGTCGAGAAACAGCATCTGGGAGGCATCTGCCTGAATTGGGGTTGTATCCCTACCAAAGCCCTGCTGCGATCGGCAGAAATCTATCACTATATGCAAAACGCCAAGGATTATGGACTGACGGCCGAGAAGGTCGGGTTTGATCCCGCCGCCGTGGTGAAACGGTCCCGTGGCGTCTCTTCCCAGCTCAATACCGGTGTCGGTTTTCTGATGAAGAAGAACAAGATCGATGTGATCTGGGGCGAAGCGTCTCTGGGTGGCGGCGGCAAAGTCTCGGTCAAGGCGACGGATAACGCGCCAAAAGGTGCCAAAGCGGCCGGGGACTATTCAGCCAAGCATATCATCATTGCGACAGGTGCTCGTCCGCGCGCTCTGCCGGGTATCGAGCCTGACGGCAAGCTCATCTGGACTTATTTTGAGGCAATGGTGCCGCCGGCGATGCCAAAATCGATGCTGGTGATCGGTTCGGGTGCTATCGGTATCGAATTTGCCTCCTTCTACAAGACGATGGGCGTAGATGTCACCGTTGTCGAGGTCATGCCGACGATCATGCCGGTAGAGGACAAGGAAATTTCCACGCTGGCTCGCAAGCAGATGGAAAAACAGGGCATGAACATATTGACGGAGGCGAAAGTCGCCTCGGTCAAAAAAGGCAAGGACAATGTTACCGTTTCCGTGGAACTGAAGAACGGAAAAACGGAGACCATGACGGTTGATCGGGTCATTTCTGCGGTGGGTGTCCAGGGCAACATCGAAGGCTTCGGTCTGGATAAGCTGGGCGTGAAAACCGATCGGGGCTGTGTTGTCATTGACGGTTTCGGGCGCACGAATGTGCCGGGGCTCTATGCGATCGGCGATGTAGCCGGTCCACCAATGCTGGCCCACAAGGCCGAGCATGAAGGTGTCATCTGCATCGAGAAAATCGCCGGTCTGAACGTTCATCCAATGGATAAACTCAAGATTCCGGGCTGTACCTATTGTCATCCGCAAGTCGCCTCTGTTGGCCTCACAGAAGCCAAAGCCAAGGAAGCCGGGCACGATATCCGCGTCGGTCGGTTCCCGTTCATGGGTAACGGCAAGGCAATTGCTCTTGGCGAGGCCGATGGTTTGATCAAGACGGTTTTTGACAAAAAAACGGGTCAGTTGCTCGGGGCGCATATGGTTGGAGCTGAAGTAACCGAGCTTATTCAGGGCTTTGTTGTCGCAATGACGCTGGAAACCACAGAAGAAGATTTGATGCATACGGTGTTCCCGCACCCGACCTTGTCTGAAATGATGAAAGAAAGTGTGCTTGACGCCTACGATAGAGTGCTGAATATCTGATTGTTGTTTACGGGGATGGATGCTGTAATCGCGTTGATCCATTTCCGGCTTCGGTAATTGTCCAATTTAGGGAACGGAAATTATGAGCGCTGGAAATATTGCAATCTGGATCGTGATCGGAATTCTGGCCGGCTGGCTTGCCAGCTTCATTGTTGGTGGCAGTGGCTTGGTCCGTTATCTCATAACGGGATTAATCGGCTCATTTGCCGGCGGCTTTCTGGCGTCGCAATTCGGCCTGCGCCTCAATCTGGGAAATGAATTTGTTGATCAGATCGTTATTGCTACCGGGGGCGCTATTGTCGTCGTCCTGATCGCGCGTCTTCTCGCCTGAAGTTTCCAAGATCTGAGGAAGGGCGAAATATGGGATTGATAATCTGGATCATCATCGGAATCGTTGCCGGTGCTATCGCCAGTCGCGTGCTGAACTCCGGCGGCGGACTAATCGTCAATCTTGTCGTCGGCCTGATCGGTTCACTGGTAGGGGGATACCTTGCCAAAGTTCTAAATCTGAACATAACCGGCGGGATTATCGATCAGCTTGTCATCGCAACACTGGGAGCGATCATTTTCCTGTTTGTCTGGCAGAAAGTCAGGCGATAGGACCGCACCTGTGCAAAATATCCGGATCGGCTATGCCGGTCCGGACCTTGACGAAACCGCGTGAGAAAGACACATATCGGGTATGGTTACAATCGTCGATACACTGAACCGTCCGCAAAAGGGCACCGATAAAGATACGACGCGTGTTCGGCACCCCGAAAAAGCGCATCGCCCGGACAACCCCGTTCAGCGTAAGCCGGCCTGGATCCGTGTGAAGGCACCCACTTCGCCGATCTTCAAGGAAACCCACAAAGTTGTGCGCGAGAACAACCTTGTGACGGTCTGTGAAGAAGCAGGATGTCCCAATATCGGTGAATGCTGGTCAAAGAAGCACGCCAGTTTCATGATCCTGGGTGACACGTGCACGCGCGCCTGCGCCTTTTGCAACGTACGGACGGGAATGCCCGGACCGGTCGACCCTAATGAGCCTGATGGCGTTGGAACAGCCGTTGCTGCGATGGGACTTGAACATGTTGTTATAACCTCTGTCGACCGGGATGACCTGTCCGATGGCGGTTCACAGCACTTCGCCGATGTGATTGCTGCGATCCGGCACAAGAGCCCGGGCACCACCATCGAAGTATTGACGCCCGATTTCCTTCGGAAGAAAGGTGCCCTTGAACAGGTCGTCACAGCCAAGCCTGATGTGTTCAATCACAACCTTGAAACGGTGCCGTCCAACTACCTGACAGTCCGTCCCGGTGCGCGCTATTTTCACTCCATACGTTTGCTGCAACAGGTCAAGGAACAGGATCCATCCATGTTCACCAAGTCGGGCATCATGGTCGGATTGGGTGAAAAGCGGAATGAAGTTCTGCAACTGATGGATGATTTGAGATCAGCAGAGGTCGATTTTCTCACAATCGGCCAATACCTGCAGCCGACCAAGAAACATCACCCGGTGATCAGTTTCATTACACCAGAAGAATTCAAGGCCTATGAAACCATCGCCTATGCCAAAGGGTTCCTGAAGGTTTCTGCCAGTCCGCTTACGCGCTCATCCCATCACGCGGGCGAAGATTTCGCGGATCTCAAGGCCGCGCGATTGGCGAAACTGGGCCATTAGTCCGGTCTCAGATCTCTGGCGGATTGATCAGTCAATCGTGATGGATGATTTTGGTTGAATCCGAGTGTTCTTGTGTGTAATGGCAGGTCGTTGCAGAAACACAGCATTGAATGCGCTAATAGTACGGATGTAGATGCGAGTTGAAAATGCGGTGCTCAGCTCGGAAAAAAATATAGAAAAGTGCGACTGAATGCCGTCATTTCAGACAAAACACGCCGTTGATCACAGCGTAGATGAGATGTTTGCCCTGGTGGCTGATGTCGAAAAGTACCCCAAATTCGTGCCGTTATGTCAGTCTCTGGATGTAAAAGGGCGCCGTGAGCTTGCCGACGGATCTACCATGTTGGTGGCGGACATGACGGTTGCCTACAAAGTCTTCAAAGAGACTTTTACCAGCCGCGTGACGCTGCGGCCGACGGATCAGGAAATACTGGTTGAGTATCTGGATGGTCCGTTCCGGCATCTTGAAAACCGATGGAACTTTGTTGCTCTTGAAGACAATCGCAGTGAAGTTTGTTTCTACATTGCTTATGAGTTCAAGAGCCGTGCTTTGAGTGCCCTGATGGGAACAATGTTTGACCGCGCGTTCAGAAAATTCTCCGACGCGTTCGAAGCCAGAGCCGATGAAATTTACGGTGCCACCGCTTGATCCATCGTTCAGGCGAATTTTTGAGTGCTCACCTTAGTCAGCGGACCAGGCCATATTCTTTGGACTTGTTCTTTTTCAGATAGGAGAATGCCGCCTGCAGGCGGGTGATCGTCCGGCGTTTGTCTGCTGCACGAACGCCCCGATTGTAGTACGAGGCATAGTGTTCCTCTATGCCGAAGTCCTTCAGCGAAACTTTTTCTTCAATGGCGTGGCAAACAATCCGCCAGCCGTCATCTGTGACGTGTTCAATCGTGATTGCGCGGCGATTTTCTGTTTCCCAGTGCGCCCAGGCAACTGAAAATGGATCGACCCAATAAGTGCGGTCACAAAACTCAACGGCTTTGTATTGTGATGCTGGTGAGGTGAAAACGCGTTGGCTACCGTGAAATTCGCCACGGGATTCTCGGGAAACCATGTGCATGGTTTCCGCAGCCACAGGTAAACTCAAGGCAACTGTGACAAGGACGGCAATGATCGGCTGTCGATGCATTTCAGGACTCGGCGTTACTGTTGTTTCCATCCGGCGCGTGTAGTGCGCAATGAATGTTCTCAACTTCTAATATACGCGCATTTATTTTAGAGGCCGTTGATGGAAACGCTAAAATCCAAAAGCAAACTTAAGGCTTGATTCACGCTAGCCTGCCGGATTTCGCTTCGACTGCGATCACCAAAACGTCTTTCGATATGACGGGTTTCACAAAACGATGAAGCCACGCCGAAGTGGACCAGTCCCACCGGTTTTTGAGCTGTCCCACCGCCAGGGCCGGCGATGCCGGTGACCGAAACGGTTATGGCCGCGTTTGATCGGCTGAGCGCACCTTCCGCCATCGCGCGTGCGACTTCTTCACTTACCGCGCCGACACTCTCAATCAGCGGCATGGGAACACCAAGCATGTCTGCTTTGGCATCATTGGAATAGGTGACGAAACCTCGATCCACCACGTCGGATGAGCCTGCAATCTCTGTCAGTGCCCCCGCAACCAGACCGCCGGTGCATGATTCAGCCGTTGCCACCATGTGACCGCGGCGTCGACATTGATCGATGACCTGTTCAGCGAGATTGCGTGTGTCTACCGGAAAATGCATATGTTTGTGTCCGCGTCAGGTGAGAGGTAGTCGGATCGTTGCGGTTGCCATACAGGCGATACCTTCGCCGCGGCCCGTGAAACCGAGTTTTTCTGTCGTGGTGGCTTTCACTGAAACCCGGTCAATGGTCAGATTGCAGATATCAGCAATCGATTGGCGCATCAGAAGACGATGAGGGCCGATTTTCGGATGCTCGCACATGATGGTTGCATCGAGATGGGCAATCAGGCCCCCGCGCTTGCTGACACGCTCGCAGGCGGCTTTAAGAAAGATATCCGAAGCTGCGCCTTTCCACTGGTCGTCGGATGGGGGGAAATGATCACCGATATCACCTTCGGCCAGGGCGCCAAAGATCGCGTCTGTGAGTGTGTGGAGCACTACATCCGCATCTGAGTGTCCTTTGAGCGTGTGGTCGTGATCAATTGTAATGCCGCCCAAAGTGACACCGTCCCCTTTCTCGAAGGCGTGAACGTCAAACCCGGTGCCAATTCGAATATCGGCAGTCTGTGCAAAGATTTCCATTGTGCTGCGTCTGTTTGCCTGTTCCAGATCGTCGCGTGTCGTGATCTTGATATTGTTTTTGTCCCCGGCAATCAGCCGTACGGGCAAGTCAGACCACTCGGCAATCGAGGCGTCGTCCGTGAAGGGGTCAATGCTCTCATTGGCCGCCCGTAGGTGGGCGTCACGGATCGGTTGAAATTGAAAGCCCTGAGGTGTTTGCGCCTGCCAGATGTCGGTCCTGGACAATGTCTCCTCAACGAAATGTTGGTCGGTGGATCGTTTGAGCGTATCCACTGTCTCAATTGCACTGAGCACTGCCACGTCACCCCCGACAAGTGCCTGAATAACGTCGCCGATTACTTGGTCGCTGACAAACGGTCGGGCCGCGTCGTGAATAAGAACATGGGAGGGAGGCGAGGGGGCGAGATGTTCCAGACCGCGGCACACTGATTGTTGTCGCGTGGACCCGCCGGTGCATGCAGGCGACAACTTGGCCATCGTTGCGGTGGGCAGGAGTGCGGCGAGTTCATCGATCACAGATTGCCAGGCGGTTTGATCTGCCTCGTGAATGACTGTCAGCACGGAATCTATCCGGGGGTGTGTCAAAAAAATGGATAGCGTGCGGGCAAGAATGGATTTGTTTCCCAGTCTCCGATACTGCTTGGGCGCATTGTCGGTTCCGTCCACCAGGCGGCTTCCTCGGCCGGCGGCGACGATTAGAGCGGTTATCTTATTATTGGGCGTTTGGGACATTACCTCTCTCAGTTTCATCCATCACGGTCATTGACAATCCGGTTTTCTCTCATCAAATGCCCTCTTGCAATCACCGTAGAGCGTTTTTTAGCAAGAGAGAATTATCTGCATGCCTGAAAACCACTAAAAATCAATATCTTGGTGCATCATCGCACCACACAGGCGCTCTCGAACAGCAGAATTGTGCCTTGACGAAAAAATTATGCAGGCACGGCTTGCTCATCAGGAGATGCTGTCTATAATATAGGCAGCATTAAATTTGCCTAGGAATTATGCATATTGCGAGTTGAAGAAAATCGCTGTGGTGCTTTGACCATCGGTTCGGTCACGCTTCCCAACACTGTACTTCTGGCGCCTATGTCCGGTGTGACGGACTTGCCGTTTCGACGGATTGCGCATCGATTCGGTGCCGGGCTCGTCATTTCGGAGATGGTTGCAAGCGATGCGCTGGCTGGTGGTCACCGGGATACCTGTCTTCGTGCACAAAGTGGTGACCTTTCACCCCATGTCGTTCAACTGGCGGGACGCGAAGCCCACTGGATGGCTGAAGGCGCTCGCATTGCAGCCGCGGCCGGCGCGGATATCATCGATATCAACATGGGGTGTCCATCCAAAAGGGTGACAACCGGGTATTCCGGCTCGGCGTTGATGCGTGATCTGGATCATGCGCTGACGCTGATCGATGCCACCGTTGCGGCGGTCGACCTTCCTGTTACGGTGAAAATGCGACTTGGGTGGGATGAGAGTTCCGTCAACGCGCCTGACCTTGCCAAGCGCGCCGAGACATCAGGTGTTCAGATGATTACTGTCCATGGCCGCACCCGTTGCCAGTTTTATAAAGGTAAAGCCAATTGGAGCGCCATTCGCGCCGTGAGCGAGGCTGTCGATATTCCGGTAATTGCCAATGGCGACTGCATGAATGCTGCTGACGCCGACGCCTTGCTTGAGAAGTCCGGCGCACAGGGGGTGATGGTTGGTCGTGCAAGCTATGGCAGGCCGTGGCTGGCTGGAAACATTGCCAGAAGTCTTGCCGGTAAATCTACCGCAGCCCCCTTGGAAGGATCGGCGCTGAGTGATCTGATTATCGAGCATTATGAGGGAATGCTCGCCCACTACGGCAGCAAAATTGGCATCCGGGCCGCGCGCAAGCATCTGTCCTGGTACATGGAGACGACCAGCAGCGGGCAGACTGTCCCTGCAGATGTGCGTCAAACAATGCTCACAGGCGATAATCCTGAACAAATCATTCAGTTGGCAAAAAGCTGGTTTGGCGATGCACAAGTTCGGAGCGCCGCCTAGTGTCGACATCTCACAGTGGCGCAAACAGCCGACAGCAGGATGCGAACCTTAGCCAGACTGTTTTGGACGCGCTTCCAAATCCAGTGCTTCTGATTGATCCTGAAGGCGATATTTCATCTGCCAACGGACCGGCTGAAGTCTTTTTCAGGTCAAGTTCGTCGGTTCTCAAGCGACATCCCTTGTCCTATTTCGTTCCTTTTGGCAGTCCACTTCTGACGTTGGTGACGCAGGTGCGCGAGCGCAGCGCGGCTGTAAACGAATACAAGGTCGATATAGGCACGCCGCGAATTGGTGCTGAAAGAATGGTCGATATTTATGCGGCCCCGATGAATGAAATGCCCGGCCATGTGGTGTTGATGCTGCAGGAACGCACCATGGCGGACAAGATCGATCGACAGCTGACGTCACGCGGCGCGGCGCGGACCGTCACAGGGCTGGCCGCCATGCTTGCCCACGAAATCCGTAATCCCCTTTCGGGAATACGCGGCGCGGCTCAGCTGTTGGAGCAAAATGCTGAGGAAGCAGATCGCCCTCTGACAAGGCTGATCATGGATGAAACGGACCGGATCGTGAAACTGGTCGACCGGATGGAAGTGTTCTCCGACGAGCGGCCGGTCGAGCGCGAACCGGTCAATATTCACGTCGTGCTTGATCACGTTAAACGGTTGGCTCAGTCGGGTTTTGCAAGCAAGATAAACGTGATTGAAGAATACGATCCCTCACTGCCACCGGTCTTTGCCAATCGGGATCAACTGGTGCAGGTTTTTCTCAATCTCATCAAAAATGCATCGGAAGCAATTGCGGGTAATCCCGAGGGCGAAATCACGCTTTCCACATCGTTTCGTCCTGGAATAAGACTTTCCGTTCCAGGTTCACGAGACCGGGTAAGCCTGCCCCTTGAATTTTGTGTCAGAGACAATGGGTCTGGTGTTCCCGCAGATCTCCTGCCGCATCTGTTCGATCCATTTATAACAACGAAAATCAACGGCAGTGGGTTGGGATTGGCGCTGGTGGCGAAGATCATTGGTGACCATGGCGGCGTGATCGAATGCGATTCAAGCTCCGGCGGCACGATATTCCGAATTCTGATGCCTGCCTTTTCTGACAAGAAAAAAGCCTTAATGCACAACAGGAACCAGTAATCATGCCCACCGGCACCATTCTCGTGGCCGATGATGATGCGGCTATTCGCACAGTCCTTAATCAGGCGCTTTCCCGGGCCGGATATTCGGTTCGCCTGACCTCCAATGCGGCGACGCTTTGGCGCTGGGTCAGCTCTGGGGAAGGGGACCTGGTGATTACCGACGTCATTATGCCGGATGAAAACGCTTTCGATTTGCTGCCCAGAATGAAAAAGCTGCGACCGGATCTGCCCATTCTTGTCATGAGCGCGCAGAACACATTCATGACGGCGATCAAAGCGTCAGAAAAAGGCGCGTACGAATATCTTCCCAAACCGTTCGACCTTAAGGAACTGATTTCAATTATCGGCAGGGCACTTGCGGAGCCGAAAAAGGAACGCATCCCGGCAGATGAAGAGGCGCCGGATAACATTCCGCTTGTTGGCCGGTCTGCAGCAATGCAGGAAATTTACCGGGTTCTGGCAAGACTTATGCAGACCGATCTGAGCGTCATGATCAATGGCGAGTCCGGAACCGGTAAGGAACTGGTCGCCCGCGCTCTGCACGATTACGGCAAGCGGCGCAACGGACCTTTCGTTGCGATCAATGTGGCGGCAATCCCCCGCGAGTTGATTGAAGCGGAGCTGTTTGGTCACGAAAAGGGCGCCTTCACTGGTGCTCAAACACGGAGTGCCGGGCGTTTCGAGCAGGCTGACGGGGGCACTCTATTCCTTGATGAGATCGGCGATATGCCGATGGAAGCCCAAACCAGATTGTTACGCGTTCTGCAGCAGGGTGAATATACAACAGTCGGTGGTCGGACACCGATCAAGACCGATGTACGAATCGTTGCCGCCACCAATAAAGACCTGACGCAGCTGATAAATCAGGGATTGTTTCGAGAAGACCTGTTCTTTCGGCTCAACGTTGTGCCCATTCGCTTGCCTCCGCTACGTGAACGCAGCGACGATGTGCCCGATCTTGTCCGGCATTTTTTCAATCTGGTCGAAAAAGAAGGACTGCCAGCTAAACAGATTGAGCAGGCAGCTGTCGAACGGATGCAGCGCTATCGCTGGCCGGGTAATATCCGTGAACTCGAAAATCTGATCAGGCGGCTGGCCGCACTTTATCCACAGGAGGTCATCACATCCGGCATTGTCGATCAAGAGCTCGCACAACCTGCATTGAACGCGGACGTCAGTGAGCCGGAGGGCGATGAAAGCCTGGGCCGCTCAGTCGAGCGGTTCATGAACGGTTACTTTGAACAGTTTGGCGACGCACTGCCGCCTCCGGGCCTCTATCATCGAATTTTGCGGGAAGTTGAATACCCGCTGATCGGGGCGGTGTTGGCGGCCACCAGAGGAAATCAGATCAAAGCGGCTGAGCTGCTGGGCGTTAATCGCAATACTTTGAGAAAAAAAATCAGAGATCTTGATATTCAGGTCATCCGAAGTTCCCGCTAACTTCGTAGATCAGTTGAGCTTGATTTTTGGCGTTTGGCAGACGTGGTTGTGAGTGGATTTCATTCCCATTTTTGGAATGATGCGACCTATGCGGGCAAATCATTGTGTGATTTATGTTTCGTATGTCGTATTTTTGCAACATTGTGCTATCAGTAAGCCAGATGACATCGTATGATAGGCGGATTTATAGGCTGGCGGCCTTCAGGCACATCTAAATGGCGACAATCGAAACACTCAATAGGGCGCTGCTGATATCCGGCAGCGACGGTACCAGTCGAACGGCACGCACCATCGGTCTGCTGTTCATGGTGCTTGCCATCATTTCGGTCGGCGTCACATTCGCCGTCTTGACCGGATTGACGAGGATCGAGCCGACTCAGGACATCATTCAAGTCAGCTTGATCGTCAACAGTCTGCTGGTGGCGGGGCTGATTGGCTCGATTGGCTGGGAAATCAGGACTATTCTGATCGCTCGCCGTCGGGGACGCGCTGCTGCGCGTCTGCATGTCAGAATAGTCACGCTCTTCAGTATCATTGCGGCTATACCGGCGATTTTGATTGCCGTTGTGGCAAGTATCACGCTCGATCAGGGACTTGACCGCTGGTTCGAACAAAGAACCCGGCAGATCGTCGACAACGCGCTGACGGTCGCACAAGCCTATGTCCAGGAACATGGTCATGTTCTGCGTGCTGATCTGATGGCAATGGCGGCGGATGTCGACCGGGCGAAGCCTGTCTATAATTTTGAGCCCAGCCGGTTTGACAAGTTCTTCGAGACACAGGCAAGCTTGCGCTCCGTGCCTGCTGCATTTTTGTTGAAACGAGACGGTACTGTCCTGATGCGGACGATCCTGCCCGGTCAACGGAAATTTCCACTACCACCGGAAAAGGCATACGAAGAGGCAGACAAGGAACAGCCGGTAATCATCGCCCCGGGCATCTCCAACATGGTAGGCGGTTTGATGAAGCTGCAAGCCTATGACGACATGTACTTGTTCGTCGTACGTGCCATGGACCCTCGGGTCATTGAGTATCTCAGGATCGCCCAGAACAGTGCCGCCGATTTCAATAGTCTGGAAGGCACACGGTTTGGTGTTCAGGTTGCCTTTGCTCTGGTTTATATCGGTGTAAGTCTGGTTCTTTTGCTCAGCTCCACCTGGCTTGGTTTTGGCTTCGCCAATCGATTGGTTGCTCCGATCCGACGCTTGATCGGCGCCGCAGGTCAGGTATCGCGCGGGAACCTCTATGTGCAGGTTCCCACGGATCGACGCTATGGCGATTTGGCGGATCTCGGGTCAACGTTCAACACCATGACGTCCGAACTGAGAGGCCAGCGAAATGCCTTGCTTGCCGCAAATGATCAGATCGATCGTCGTCGCAGGTTCACCGAGGCGGTGTTGGCCGGTGTGACTTCCGGGGTCATTGGTATCGACGAAAATGGTGTGATAACGCTGTTGAATCGCTCTGCCCTGACTTTGCTGGATGCACAGGAAGCGCCGCTGATCGGTGAGCGGATTGACGTTGTAATTCCGGAGTTGGCCTCGTTCATAGAAGATTCTCTTTCTCTCGATATTGCCGGCTCTCGTCAGACACAGATCACCATGGTGCGGGGTGGGCTGGAGCGTATTGTCAATATCCGGCTCACCACGGAAGATACCGAGGTGCGCGAACATGGTTTCGTCATAACTCTGGACGATATCACCGATCTTGTCGCCGCTCAGCGCAACACAGCATGGGCGGATGTCGCCCGCCGTATTGCACATGAAATCAAGAATCCGCTCACGCCCATACAGTTATCTGCAGAGCGCATACGTCGACGGTACGGCAAGCAGATAAAGGATGATGATACCAAGGTGTTCGACCAATGTGTGGACACCATTGTCCGGCAAGTTGGTGATATCGGGCGTATGGTCGACGAGTTTTCATCTTTTGCGCGCATGCCTGAGGCAACCAAGGCGGAAAAAGATCTGGCCGAAATCATTCGGGAAGGTGCGTTTATGCAATCGGTTGCCAATCCGGAGATTGAGTATGATACCAATTTACCGGATGCACCGGCCACCGCATGGCTCGATCACAGGCTGGTTGGTCAGGCCATAACCAATGTGATCAAAAATGCCTCTGAATCGGTGTCTGCGGTAACCGGTCGGGATAACTGGTCAGGCAAGATCAGGATCGATCTCCGCGAAGAGAATGAGGGATATGTAATCGACATCATCGACAACGGCCTGGGACTTCCGGCAGAAAACAGGCAGCGGTTGCTCGAGCCTTATATGACGACCCGAGAAAAAGGGACTGGCCTGGGATTGGCGATTGTAAGAAAGATTATGGAGGAGCATGGTGGCGGAATTGAACTTCTCGACGCCCCGGAAGTTGCAGATGGCGGACAGGGTGCGCTTATCAGGTTGAGGCTGGCAAAAAGCGTGGCTGCCGAGCCGGACGATCAAATAACAGAAAAAATTGCAGAAAAAAGTGACGGTTGAGCAAAATGGCGTCTGATATTCTAATTGTTGATGATGAAGCTGATATCAGGGAACTGGTATCGGGAATTCTTGAAGATGAGGGGTACGAGACGAGGACTGCAGCGGACAGTGATGCGGCATTATCTGCAATTAACGATCGGCGTCCGTCTCTTGTTATTCTGGATATTTGGCTTCAGGGCAGCAAATTGGACGGATTGGGTATTCTGGACGCGGTGCGGGAACAGCATCCCGATCTTCCGGTGGTCATGTTTTCCGGCCATGGCAACATCGAAACAGCTGTCGCAGCGATCAAGCGTGGCGCCTACGATTATATTGAAAAGCCCTTCAAAGCCGACCGTCTGGTTCTTATTGCGCAGCGCGCGCTTGAGACGTCCAAATTAAGACGTGAAGTCAAGGAGCTGAAAGAACGAAGCGGTGAGGTTGACCATATTATCGGTGGCACATCGACCGTTAATCAGCTTCGGCAGAACATCGAGAAAATTGCCCCCACAAACAGCCGCATACTGATTATCGGACCATCCGGGTCGGGTAAGGAATTGGCCGCACGGACCATCCACGATCTTTCGCTTCGTACCAAGGGGCCGTTTGTGGCTCTGAACGCAGCAGCAATCACACCGGAGCGTATGGAAGAGGAGTTGTTTGGCGTAGAAGGTGTCGCCGGCGCGCAAAAGAAAGTAGGGGCCTTCGAAGAAGCCCATGGCGGAACGCTCTATCTGGATGAAATTGCAGATATGCCCCGGGAAACGCAGAACAAGATTTTGCGTGTTCTTGTGGAGCAGACGTTCACGCGCGTTGGCGGGGCCACAAAGGTCAAAGTCGACATACGAATTATTTCCTCCAGTGCTAAGAACCTTGAATCGGAAATTGCGGCTGGGAACCTGCGGGAAGACCTGTTTCACAGGTTGAGCGTCGTGCCGCTTAATGTCCCGGGTCTTTCTGATCGCCGTGAGGACATTCCTCTCCTTGTCGATCACTTCATGGATCATATTGCGCGCACCGCGGGGATGCAGAAACGAGCGATCGCAGCAGACGCGATGGCTGTATTGCAGACGCACGATTGGCCCGGCAATGTACGTCAGTTGAGAAACAATGTAGAACGGTTGATGATTCTGACGAGGGCGGAACCGGATGCTGAAATTACCGCTGATCTCTTGCCCTCCGAAGTGGGCTCCATGCTGCCCTCCTTACCGAGTAATGACGGCGGCGATCATCTGATGTCGTTGCCGCTCAGAGAAGCCAGGGAAATATTTGAACGGGATTACTTGCAGGCGCAATTGAAACGTTTCGGGGGAAATATTTCCAAAACCGCAGAATTCGTCGGTATGGAAAGATCGGCTCTTCATCGAAAATTGAAAGCGCTTGGTATATCGTAGTCCGGTTCGGTCAACTGGATAGCACCATATGAAGATTGTGATTTGCGGCGCCGGCCAGGTGGGATATGGCATCGCGGAGAAACTCTCCGGCGAACAGAATGATGTTTCTGTCATCGATTCTTCGCCCACTCTGGTCAACGCAATCCGGGATACGCTGGATGTGCGGGGATTTGTCGGGCACGGAGCGCATCCTGACACTCTTGCGGCCGCAGGTGCAGATCAGGCTGACATGATCATCGCAGTCACGCTCTACGATGAAGTGAATATGGTGGCCTGTCAGGTCGCTCACTCGATATTTAATGTGCCGACCAAGATTGCCCGCGTGCGGGCTCAGAGTTATCTGCAGCCGCACTGGAGCGATCTATTCTCCCGTCAACACATGCCGATCGATGTCATCATCTCTCCGGAGATCGAAGTAGGGCAGATGGTGCTGCGTCGGCTTGCCTCGCCTGGCGCTGTAGAGACCATCCGGTTTGCCGACGATCAGGTCATCGTACTGGGTATTTTGTGCCAACATGACTGTCCCGTCGTTGACACGCCTCTGCGACAGCTGACCGAGCTGTTTCCGGATCTGGGGGCCGTCGTTGTCGGGATCTATAGAAACAACCGGCTCTTCGTGCCCAAAAGCAGCGATGCGCTCCTGGAGGGGGATTTGGCCTATGTGGTCAGTCGCAAAGATCAAGTGCGGCGCACTTTGGGCATCTTCGGACATGAAGAGCCCGAGGCAACGAGGGTCGTGATTGCAGGCGGGGGCAACATCGGTATGTTTGTTGCCTCGACCCTGGAAAGCCTCCATGCCCGTTCGAAAGTGAAGGTCATTGAAGCTTCCCGCGACCGGGCGATTACGATTGCCGATGAATTGAAGCGAACGGTGATCCTGAACGGTAGCGCGCTCAATCAGGAGATTTTGCGTGAAGCGGATACCCAGGTTGCCGACACGATGATCGCGCTCACCAATGATGACGAAGTCAATATCCTCTCCTGCGTGATGGCCAAGAAACTTGGTTGCAAGCGCAATATGGCGCTGATCAACAACACCAGTTATCCGCCTTTCGCTCATGCTCTGGGCATCGACGCGTATGTAAACCCGCGGTCCGTAACGATTTCAAAAATTTTGCAACATGTACGAAAAGGCAGAATTCGTGGTGTGCATTCGCTTCAAAACGGAGCGGCGGAAATAATCGAGGCAGAAGCGCTTGAAACATCGCCGCTTGTGGGACGCCCTCTGAGTGAAATCGACTTGCCCGATGGAATACGCATCGGAGCGATATTCCGCAAAAACGAAGTGATTACACCGAGTGCGGAGACGCAGATCCAGTCTTCAGATCGCGTCGTCATATTTGCGGTTGCCGAACGAGTACGACAGGTTGAACAGATGTTCCGGGTAAGCCTGGAGTTTTTCTAAAATGGCTGTGTGTTTGTGGAGCGCGCCAGCGTTGGTGACACCTACATGCATTAACTGACTAAAAGGATTATCCGCTGCGAACATACGCAATACCGATAAAGACACTCGATGCCCGGTCATCTGTCGACGCGTTTTTTGTCAGATACGGATAGTTTGAATGTCGGGGGTCTTGTTTTTATTTTCAATCCTGATCTGTGTGCTGGCGGCCTTCGCGACGCTGCCCGCCCTCTATGCGCTTTGGCTGGGTAATGAGGGCCAGGCAATTGATTTTGCGATCCTGTCGGGCCTCGGCATTTTCGTTGGTCTGAGTGTCTATATAGCGCTGTATGGAAGAAAGTGGCGTATTGGACGGGTGCACAGCTATCTTCTGCTGACGATATCATGGCTGTTGCTGCCACTGTTGGGTGCGCTCCCTTTTCTCATTGTGTCTGACATGCCTCTCGGGGACGCCTATTTTGAAGCCGTATCGGGCTTTACGACGACCGGAGCATCAATTGTGAGCGACCCGTCGGTCCTCGGACAGCCGATATTGTTGTGGCGCTCCATGCTTCAATGGTGTGGCGGGCTTTTTACTTTGCTGGGTATCATTCTCATCCTGGCGCCTTCGGGAATTGGTGGACTGCCGGATCGCCATATCAAGCTTATCGATCAGAATGAAGAAGGTGGCGGCACCCGTGTTCTGAACACCGTCAGGGAAGTCACCTCTGCTTATGCGCTGTTCACGGGCATCTGTTACCTCTCACTGCTTTTATGCGGCATCGATGCGTTTGATGCGCTGTGCCTGAGCCTGTCCACTCTTTCTACGGGCGGATTCTTGCCAAGAGCAGGTGATATATCTTCCTATCAGAATGCCGCAGCTGAAGTGGTTTTGATTGTTTTTATGCTGATAGGCGGCACCAGTATCCTTTGGCACAGAATGCTGATGCAGCAGCGCTTGCAACTGCTTCTGAAGCACCGCGAGAGCTATTATGTAATCGGCACAGCCGTTTTACTCGGCATTGTTATTGCTGCGCTGCTTTTCAGGGCGGCAGGCTCAGCCACAGTTCTTAGTCCGCTAACGGCCCTGCGGGAGGGTATATTCACGGCTGTTTCCCTCGTGACAACCACAGGTTTTGAGGTGAGGCATGACGGTTTTACGGTATTACCGCTAACCGTGATCCTGTTTGTGGCCTTCGTCGGTGGTGGAACTTTTTCCACTGCCGGTGGCCTGAAACACTATCGAATGGGCGGTATGTGGGTTCAGGCCACCCGTGAGCTGAGTCGATTGATCTATCCCCACGGTATCAGGCCGGCTCATTTTGGAAGCCAGCCCTATGATATCCAACTGATGAAATCGATCTGGAGCTATTTTGCGATCGCAATTTTTGTCATCGCTTTGGGCTCGCTGTTCCTGGCAATGGAAGATATCGATTTTGAGGGGGCGCTGATAGCGACCATCTCGAGTTTTGCTAATCTGGGGACGATCTACACGCCAGGATGGATGCATGCTCAGCCCGCAGAATGGCCGGCTCTTACCCAGATGGACAATGTTTCAAAACTCACGCTTAGTTTCATCATGATCTTGGGCAGGTTGGAGATTCTTGTTTTGTTTGCGGCCTTAAACCGAACATACTGGACACAATGAAGTATTTCTGAAGCTGTTCGGTGTGAGGATGCGGTTGACGGAAGACTGAGGGTCATCAAAATTTATTTGATGTCAGAAACCA
This sequence comes from Stappiaceae bacterium, assembly GCA_039976075.1. GTDB lineage: Bacteria > Pseudomonadota > Alphaproteobacteria > Rhizobiales > Stappiaceae > JBDWFY01. The sequence goes on along the minus strand of JBDWFY010000001.1, from coordinate 1,173,181 downwards.
AAATCGGCGCTACATGAAACACGACGTTAGAGCCGCTTGCGTGATTGAACCAAAAGGATGCAGGCTCTTGCAGAAGTTACTGGGTGGTATATGAGATCCCCCGCGATGCTGGCTGCGCTCTGTCGTGGCGCAAGCGAGCGGAATTCTGGAGAATATTGGGCATGAGTCGAATTGCGTATGTGAACGGGCGTTACATTCCCCATGCACAGGCCAGCGTTCATATTGAAGATCGCGGTTATCAGTTTGCTGACGGCATTTACGAAGTCTGCGAAATTCGCGAAGGTTATATCATTGACGAAACAGGGCATCTGGATCGGCTGGAGCGTTCGCTGCATGAGCTTGAGATCGCCAAGCCGATGTCTCGAGCAGCTCTAAAACTGGTCATGAAGAACCTGATCAGAAAAAACAGAATTAATAGCGGGATGATCTATCTGCAGGTTACCCGCGGCGTCGCACCGCGGGATCATGTGTTCCCGGGGCCACACGTTGCACCTTCCATCGTGATGACAGCCAAGTCGGTGGCAAGCACAGTCGGAGATGCGAAGGCGAGTAAGGGAGTTGCGGTGATCAGCCTGCCGGACAACCGCTGGGACCGGGTCGATATCAAGACGGTGTCGTTGTTGCCCAATGTCCTGGCAAAGCAAAAGGCGCGCGAAACCGGTGCTTTTGAAGCATGGTTCGTCGATGGGGACGACAAGGTAACTGAAGGTTCTTCGACAAATGCCTGGATAATCAATCAGGACGGTGTCTTGATTACGCGGCCGGCTGAGCATGGCATTTTGAGAGGAATTACACGCGCTACGGTTTTACGTGTTGCTGAAGCACATAACATTCCCGTTGAAGAACGGTCGTTTTCCGTGGAAGAGGCGCAGCAGGCTCGCGAAGCTTTCATAACGGCGGCATCAACAATTGTCATGCCGGTGGTGAAGGTAAACGATGCAATTATAGGTAATGGGCAGCCCGGTTCAATCGCAACAGAACTTCGCCAACTGTTTCATCAACATGCTGAGCATATTAAATTGTAAATTCACTGGTGAACTTCTGCGATAAAGTGCTATGTGGAATGCTCACGTGAGTAATTGTCGGGGGTAGTCATTGCAGGTGTGCGTATGCTAAGGCGCATGGTGGGCAGTGAAATTCTTCCATTTGAACGTTTAAGAGATATTGAAAATTTGAGCGCATCGGCCGCGTTCATTAATATAGGACAATAAGAGAAATGGCTGACCGGACGCAAAATTTGCAAGATACTTTTCTGAACAATGTTCGGAAACATAAGACTCCACTTACGATTTTTCTTGTAAATGGCGTCAAACTGCAGGGTGTCGTCACGTGGTTCGATAATTTTTGCGTGCTGCTACGTCGGGACGGCCATTCCCAATTGGTCTATAAACATGCGATCTCAACAATAATGCCGAATCAACCCGTTCAGTTATTCGAACCGGTTGAAGAAGACGCCAAAGACAGCGAAGAATAAAGAACAAGTCGGGGTTGCTGCAGCCGGTGCCCTGTTGCCGAAGTTCGTTAGACTCTACCGCGTACTCAGAACGAATTTCAGATTGAGCATATGCACTGGCGAGATCTTGTCTTTGGCGTGGTTTGCGAATTTGAAGTGCCTGACGGTGCCGGTTACAAAATGAAGGGTACTTCAAATACATCACACTAAAATCGATTTACTCCCGAAGTCGACGGGGCGACTTTGGGCTTGCTGTGTTGGAGTATTGAATTGACCCCTGCCATCGTTGTTGTACCCCACATTACTGATCGCGTTGCCCAGTCCAAGGCTGCGCAAGAGCGTGAACGCGCCCATATTCGTAGCCCTGAAGCCCGACTGGAAGAAGCCGTCGGTCTTGCGCAGGCCATCAGTCTGGACATCGTCTTCAGCGATATTGCCCGCGTCTCACGCGTCAAGCCTGCAACCCTTCTGGGGGGTGGTAAGGTTGAAGAACTGGCAGGGATCATAGCATCCCATGATGTGGAACTGGTTGTTGTTGACCACCCGCTCACACCCATTCAGCAGAGAAATCTCGAGCGCGCATGGGAGTGTAAGGTTCTGGATCGCACGGGATTGATTTTGGAAATTTTCGGTGAGCGTGCAAGAACCAAAGAAGGTCGGCTTCAGGTGGAGCTTGCTCATTTGAACTGGCATCGAAGCCGCCTTGTGCGAAGCTGGACACACCTTGAGCGTCAACGGGGTGGCTTTGGCTTTATGGGTGGTCCGGGCGAGACACAGATTGAAGCAGACAGACGCCAGATTCAGGATAGGATTGGACGCCTTGAACGCGAGCTTGAGCAAGTAAAACGCACGCGTGGCCTACATCGCAAGCAACGCAAAAAGATACCGCACCCGGTGGTCGCCCTTGTCGGCTATACCAACGCCGGCAAGTCCACGCTGTTCAATCGCATGACCCAATCGGAAGTGTTTGCAAAAGATCTGCTGTTTGCGACGCTTGATCCAACCTTGCGAAAAATCAAGTTGCCCCATGGCGAAGAAGTCATTCTCTCCGACACAGTGGGTTTCATTTCCGACCTTCCGACGCATCTAGTCGCTGCATTTCGTGCAACACTGGAGGAAGTGCTTGAGGCCGATCTGATACTTCACGTGCGCGATATTTCGCACGAGGACAGTGCCGCACAGGCAGAGGATGTAGCCGAAACTCTGGCTTTGCTCGGTGTGGATGATGAACAAGAAAAAACCACCATCGAGATCTGGAACAAGATCGACAGGCTATCGGAAGAGCGCCGTGCGGAACTGCTTACCCGTAATGATGAAGAGAATTCCGAAGTCGTTCTGTCCGCGTTGACCGGAGAGGGGATCGATGTACTGGCAGAACGAATCGAAACGGAAATAACAAAGGGCAGACAGGTCAGTGCGCTGGAACTTCCGCATAAGGATGCCGGACAGTCTCTTGCGTGGCTTTACGAATATGGCGAAGTGCTGGAACGTCGGGAGTCTGAAGAAGGACTGCACCTGGTCGTGCGGATGCCCGACAAAATAGGAAACGAGTTTCGTCAGCGGTACCGGCAGTTCATTGTTGGTTTGTCCGATCAGGCGGTTTGATGGTCAATTTGCTGTTTTAGTCTGCTTCTTTTCCGACTCTTTGGCACTTACCCAGGCAGCTTCCATGCGCTCAAGGCCCATATCCGTCAGCGCCATCGATGATTGTGCTGCAACTTCTTCAATGTGGGCAAACCGTCGCCGGAATTTCTGACTGGAGCGGTGAAGGGCTTTTTCCGGATCCACTTTCATGTGCCGAGCAAGATTCGCCATCGCAAACAGAATATCTCCGAACTCGTCTTCTATCCTGTCAGAAGACACAGTGTTCTCGCACCATTCCTGATTGAGTTCGGTAATCTCTTCTTCTATTTTTTCGAGAACTTCGTTCGAACTTGGCCAGTCAAAACCAACTTTTGCAGCCTTGTCCTGAAGTTTGATAGCCTGCGTGAGCGCTGGATGATTGGTGGGAACTTCATCCAGCAATCCGACGATTTTATCTTCAAGTCCGAGCTTTTGCCGACGCTTTTTTCGTTCGTCCTTTTCCTGCGCTTTGATTGACTCCCAAAGGTGTTTCACCATCCCGCTTTCACGCGCTTCTTCTTCACCAAATACATGGGGGTGTCGCCGCAGCAGCTTCGTTGTAATTGCTTCAACAACGCTGCCAAAGTCGAACTGGTTGGATTCCTGTGCCATTTGAGCGTGAAAGACGACCTGGAGAAGGAGGTCACCCAGTTCTTCGCGAAGATCATCAATGTCTTTTCGCGCAATTGCGTCGGCCACTTCGTATGCTTCTTCGATGGTGTAGGGAGCGATAGTGCTGAAGTCCTGTTCGATATCCCATGGACAGCCGGTTTCTCTGTCGCGCAGGGCAGCCATTATTTGCAGAAGCGTCTCAATATCGCGGGATGGCTTCATGATCGGTTCCAGGAATGTTCGAATTGATAGGATGGGCGGTAGCTGCCGTGCACTTTAGGGCGATCTATCAAACGGGGAAACCGGAATTCGCAGGCGCAGTTGTCAATAATCGCTCCAATCGTCAAATCAGTTCTCGCCTGCCCAACAGCATTTCACGTTTGTTTCCATAGCCTTTGCGCCGTTGTACGCTGAAACCCGCAGCCTCCAGATTTCTGCGGACCCATCCAGCTGCGGTGTAGGTAGCAAAGGTACCGCCTGCATTCGTTCTCTCAAAAACGCCCGAAATAAGCTCTGGTGTCCACATGGCTCCGTTGTTTTTCGGATTGAAGCCGTCCAGATACCACGCGTCGACTTTTTCCTCGCTGGAAAGTAGGAGATCTTGAGCGTCTCCGATGGCAACTGCGAGGCTGATGTTCCCTTGCCGCAGCAGATTGACTCCAGGTTCCGGCCGCCAGTCTTCGAGCCAGCTCGTGGCGATGGCGGCTACATCAGGCCATTGGGACAGCGCCCTTTTCATTTGATCAGCGCCAAGGGGGTACTTTTCAAAAGAGTAAAACAAGAGATTTTGGTCTCCTGAGGGGTTGGCGATTTGGAATTGCCGCACCGTTTCGAAGAAATTCAGCCCGGTCCCGAAACCAAGCTCTCCGATTGAAAATGTGGCTGATTTTCCAAACCGTTCTGGTAATCCATTCCCGTCGACAAACACGTACTGTGTTTCTTTATGGCCGTCATCTTGTGAATAATAGGTGTCGTCAAAACGGACTGACTGAGGAATAGCGTCAGATATCCATTTCAATTCCGGGTGATCTGGCATAACAGTGCCTCGCCGAAGAGATTGAAAAACTTGAACCTCTATAGGCTGTCAGTGAACCAGATGAAAGAAACTCTCACCCACGATGTTGCGATCATCGGGGCAGGTATATTCGGCCTGTCCATTGCGCGCCGCTGCGCTCAGAATGGCAAGCGTGTTGTGTTGATCGACAAGGCTGCAGTCGGGCAGGGAGCCAGCGGTGGTGTACTGGGTGCGTTGATGCCGCATATTCCGGCTCGGTGGAACGAAAAAAAGGCGTTCCAATTCGCCGCACTGTCAAGTCTGGCTGCCCACATCGCTGAACTTGAAGCCGAGACCGGCATTGCAACCGGATATCGCCGAACCGGCCGCCTTATGCCGATCTATACTGAAGATAAAAGGGATCATGCACGCTTGCGCGCTCAGGAGAGCGTTGAGCGCTGGCAGAGCGCGGCAACCGGGTTCACCTTTCAGGTGTCCCAGACGTCACCTTCCTCCGATTGGTTGAGCCCGACATCGACGCCCTTCGGATATGCGTTCGATACACTGGCCGCCCGCATCTTCCCCCGACACTATATTGCGGCGCTGACTGCATCGCTGAAAGGACGTTGCCATTTTCTGGAACAATCGACTGTGACAGATTTTGATGACACAAACGGTCACATTTCTTTCGAACGGCACGGGCCTGCGATTGTCGCTGAGAAAATTGTGTTGGCTGCCGGCTATCGTACGTTTCGCATGATTGAGAAAAAGGAAGGCGTTCAACTGGGAAGCGGTGTCAAAGGTCAGGCAACACTGCTTGCGGGCATAAACACCGATGGACTGCCGGTCATTTACGACAGCGGGGTCTATGTGGTGCCTCATGAGGGTGATCTGGTCGCTGTTGGCAGCACGTCCGAAAGGACCTGGAAAGATCCGGTTGAACCGGACCTTTCAAATCTTGATTTCTTGAGACGGGCCGAGCTTTTCTGCCCATCCCTCAAAGAGGCCAGGATTGTGGAACACTGGGCCGGGGTGAGGCCAAAATGTACGCGCCGCGATCCTCTCGTCGGTGCTGTTCCAGGTCGAGCAAGAACATATGTTGCAACTGGCGGCTTCAAGATCAGCTTTGGTATCGCGCACCGGGTCGCTGATGCACTGTACGAGAGGATGTATGAGACAACGCCGAGTACGTCGTTACCGCCATCCTTTGAGCCGGATTTTCACTGGATTCCCGGTAGACAGCGCAGCAGAGGATCAGATAACAGTGAAGTTTAGTTCACTGAAGCGGCGTCGAGTAATCGACCAAATTGTGCTCTAAATCATTGCGGCGTGAGCGCTTTTTCTGCTTCAAGGGTTCCATCCGGTCGGACAGTCGACAACAAATTGATCTCGAGGACCATCAATGCGCTGCGATCTCAACAACAAATCGGGATCTGAAGACTTTATGGAGGAGAAGAACCGCCATCTCCTGAAAGAGCGCATGTCTGTCCTGAAAACGAAGCCGAACCTTGGTCCGGCTATCCTTTTCTTCAGCGGTGGTTCGGCGCTCAATTCTGTTTCCAGATACCTGAAGTCCTATACCGCAAATTCCATTCATATCGTGACACCGTTTGATTCCGGGGGCAGTTCGGCAGCGCTGCGCAATGCTTTTGCGATTCCCGCCGTAGGTGATGTACGAAACCGGCTTTTGGCTCTCGCAGATGATCACAATCCGGAGACAGGCCCGGTATCGGAGCTGTTGGGGCGCCGTTTTTCGACACTCGTCTCGGCGCAGGAACTACGTGAGGAGTTGGATAGGCTTGCGGACGGCATAGCGATGGGTCGCCGTGTTGAGAATGATCCCCGATTGGTTGCGGTTTGCCAAGAGCTGGCGAATTTTGCCCAGATCATGCCGGCAGATTTCGAATTGCGCGGAGCGAGTATCGGTAATCTTGTTCTTGCATCGCGATATCTGCGGTCCGACCGCATGATGACGAAAGCCATCTCCTGGTTTTCAGGGTTGATCGGCGCGCGCGGGCTTGTGGCTGTTTCAGCCGATGCGGATTTGCATCTGGCTGCAAGGCTCTTCGATGGCGAAGTCGTGCTGGGGCAAGACCGCATGACTGGAAAGGAATTCGAACCCATCGTGCACGCGATTGAAGATGTTTGGCTGACTGCGTCCCGTGACGATTGTCAGCGCGTACAAATCCAGTGTGACTCAGAAGCTGCAGAAAAAATCGGGCATGCTGATCTGATTTGTTATCCGCCGGGCAGTTTTTTCTCAAGTCTTATGGCCAACCTCCTGCCATCGGGGATTACCGATGCGATCGCTGGCAGCGACTGCCCGAAGATATTTGTGCCTAACAGGGGCACGGACCCTGAATGTCCGGGATGGCAGGCCGCTGATGCCTTTCGGTTTTTAGCAAAACAGCTTGGTCACGGCAGCGGATCATCTCTCGCGCCGAACCGGATGCTGACCGATGTTCTAGTGGATAGCAGTGATGCACATGAGTTTGCCGAGTGCAATCTACAGGAACGGGGAATCCAGCTGCATGCAGAAGATCTCGTTTTCGCCCAGGGCGATGCTATCTATGACCCTGAAAAACTCGGGCGAGCATTGCTGACGCTGTCATTGGGTCGGAATTGAGTTCCCATATTCAGACTGACGGAAACGTTCAGACCACCCATCAATATCCCGGCCAGGAGACACCTTCATCCGCCCAGAACGGGTAGGGGCCGTCGTAGCGATTTACGAATGCCTGATGGGTCACCATGCCTGTTTTGGGTGAATGGTGGTGAAGGAAAAAAGCGGGTGGTTCAAACACGAATTCCGCAGGTGCGTTATCATTAAAATCGAGCACCACCTGATGGGCGACGCTGGGTGCAACAACCAATACGGAACCGGCAAACCCCGTTATGATGGTCCTGTGCAAATGCCCGCAGATGATTCGCTCAACGTGTCCGTGACGGCTGACGATGTCGCCAAACCTGTCGCCGTCAATCAGCTTGATAGCGTCCATATGCTGAATGCCGAGATCAACAGGCGGATGGTGGAGGGCAATCATGGCGGCTTTGTTTGAGGAAGACACGAGTTCCTGATCCAGCCAGGCCAATTGCTCTGCGCCCAATTCGCCATGGGGCGCGCCAGGTACCGAGCTATCCAGTACAATCAGCTGCACATCACCCAAAGACGTCGAATATTGTGTTCTGTCCGCCGGGCCATCCGTCATACCGGCAAAATCAGAAAAAATGTCTTTCATTCGCGTTGAGTTGTCATGGTTGCCGGACAACAGAAAGACAGGCATCGGCAGACGCGACAACTGTTCTTTGGCGACCCGATATTCGCGTTCATCGCGTTGGTCTGTGATATCGCCAGTGACCACAACAGCATCTGGTTGCGTGGCGAGTGCCAAAAGAGAATCCACAGCTCTGCTGAGCAACATGTTGGTTTCTGACTTGCGGTAGCAGGTTTGACCGCGTGGCCGGGCGTGAATGTCCGTTATCTGGGCAATGAGCGTCATGATTCGGTCCTGATTCTAATACCGCTGAAACTATCGTTGGTGGCACCATGCCGTGGCTGAATAGCACAGGGCAAGAGCAACATCTTGAGCAGTCCATTGAGATTTGCGGTACGGGAATGCAGCCTCCAGTTTTTTTGCCGAAAATGATCTTGGGATCGAACGGTTTTCGCCACAGTTTCGTCTTTCCCGATTCCTAGCATTACCACTCGTTCCACATGGTTGACGTGGGACTGGAATCCAGCGGCGGGGAATATTTGTATGGCACTTCGTGACTTAAGCTTAGAAGAGATAATCAACCAGCTTGATTCAGGCCGGACCTGGCAGGGAAATACGATCAGTTATACATTCCCCACCTCTCCATGGGCGAATATGAATGAGAGTGCCGGTTTCAGCGCCTTGACAGGCAATCAGGCAAGTATTGCGCGGCAGGCGTTGCAGTCCTGGGACGAATTGATCGCGCCGGATCTGGTTGAAACGGGTGGATCGGGTGCAAATGCCGATATAACCGTCGCAAACACCACAACCGGGATTGGATATGCCCACGCCTATTTGCCCGGTGGCGGTCCGGTTTCCGGCAGTGTCTGGCTCAATCCCCAATATAATCGAGGAACTTCGGATCTGGTGAACCCGGATATCACAGATTATGGATATTTGACTTACATGCACGAAGTTGGTCATGCGCTCGGCCTGGAGCATATGGGGGAATACAATGGCGGTAATCCAACCTATGAGAACGATGCGTTTGGCATCCAGGACACGCAGCAATATTCAATCATGTCGTACTTTTCGCCTCAGCAAGCAGGGACTGCCGACTGGGTAGGCGGTGATGGTCGTTTGTATTTCGCACAAACACCGATGGTCAGTGATATCGCTGCTATTCAGCGAATGTACGGCGCTGATATGAAAACGCGCGCCGGCAATACAACTTACGGCTTCAACAGCAATGTCTCCTCGCAAGTGTACAACTTTGCTCAGAACGGCCATCCGGTCCTTTCAATCTGGGATGGTGGCGGGATTGATACGCTTGATGTTTCCGGATTTTCTTCAAGCAGTGTCGTCGATCTTAGGGAAGGTCAATATTCATCCGTCAACAACATGACGAAAAATATCGGTATCGCCTATGATGCGGAAATCGAAAACGCCCGGACGGGTAATGGTGCTGACACCGTTATCGGCAACGCTCTCAATAATGAAGTGATGTCCGGTGTTGGCAACGATTCGCTGAATGGCTTGGGCGGCGATGATGAGCTGCGTGGAGAAATCGGGCACGATTCGATGCGGGGTGGTAGCGGGGATGATCTGCTGATCGGTGGCTCCGGGCGCGATACTCTTGAAGGTGGATCGGGTAATGACCGGCTCTATGGCGGTAACGATGATGATACATTGCTTGGTGGCGCTGGAAACGACTTGCTGAAGGGTGGCAATGGTGATGACCGTTTGTCCGGCGGTACAGGCGACGATGAACTCGTAGGGGGCAATGGCAGTGATGTATTTGTCATCTTACAAGGTAATGGCGATGACATCGTTTCGGATTTTCAGATAGATCTTGATGATATCGATCTTTCCGACACTGACTTTGACAGTTTCGATGATCTGGATATCTCAGATAATAACGGCAATGCCGTGTTGGACCTGGGCGATGGAAATTCGGTGACACTGATCGATGTCAACGCTGCAGATCTCAGCACCGACGACTTCCTGTTTTCCTAATCTGCGCTCATTGGTTGGTCCGTTCTGTATTCGATTACGATCCTGTTTTGTTTTGCGCAGTATTGCGGCCGGGCATTTTCGCCCGGTCGCTTTTTTTAACAATTGGAACCTGAACAGTCCCCATGCGATACTAAAAGCAAGCAAGAAAAATGGTGTTCAGACGTAGTTGCATGCAGAATTATGTGCCGCCTGGTTCCAGCGCAGTCGACCTTTCATCCATTCTCCTGTAGGAGATCCGATTGACGATGTGGCGGAACCATCGCTCTTCGACGTGCGGGAAGAAATTGTTATGCCGGGGTGTTTATGATCCTGGTCGGGAATCCGGTTCGAATGCATTCAAATTCAGTGGCATCTGAAAAAATGGAAAAGCCGATTAAACGGCAAACCGAGCTGGTTCCGGCGTTTCTTTGCAACGACAAAAACGCTTCGGTTGCTTTGATTGTTCTTGCGCTGCTTCTTTTTCTTCCCGGGTTTTTCACGGTACCGCCTTTGGACAGAGATGAACCGCGTTTTGCGCAGGCCAGCAAGCAGATGCTGGAAAGCGGCGATTATGTTGATATTCGCTTTCAGGAAGAACCACGACACAAAAAACCTGTCGGCATCTATTGGCTACAGAGCGGCTTTGCGAAACTCACGGGCTTAGACGCTGGGAGCCCGATCTGGGTCTATCGGCTTCCTTCACTTATTGGGGCAATTCTTGCGATCCTGGCTACGTTTTGGTGCGCTCGCGCGTTCACGGGACCGCCAGAAGCGTTGATAGTGGCCTGTTTTGTTGGCGCAACGATCATTCTGGGTGTCGAAGCGCGCCTGGCCAAAACGGATGCGTTTCTTTTGGCAACGGTCGTCTTTGCACAAGGCGCTCTCGTCCGAATTTGGCAGCGGGATAAAGTTAAACGCCCGGTTGGTCTGGCGTTGATTTTCTGGGCAGCGTTTGCAGCAGGGATTCTCATAAAAGGACCTGTCGGTCCGATGGTTCTGGCCCTGACGATTGGCGCACTTTGTATTTTTACCCGGAAAGTGGGGTGGGTCGCCCGCCTGATGCCAGTTTCGGGTTTGTTGCTGAGTGTCGTTCTCGTCATGCCTTGGTTCGTTGCAATCACGATCGCAACGGATGGAGCATTTTTTGAAGAAGCTGTGTTCAAGGATTTGCTTGGTAAAGTGGGGCAGGGGCAAGAAAGCCACGGAGCGCCGCCCTTAACTCATCTGGCTGCTATGATTGGCACGTTCTGGCCATTGTCAGCCTTTGCCATTCTTGCTGCGCCAATCGCTTTCCGCCGACGCCGCGAACCGGCTTTTCTGTTCCTGCTTGCCTGGGCTTTGCCCAGTTGGGTAGTCTTCGAACTGGTCGCGACCAAATTACCGCATTACACAATGCCCATCATGCCGGCGATTGCTCTGCTGGTTGTTCTGGCTTTCTCGGGAAGTTTCAAGTCCTGGCGGTTCGGGCGAGCCATTGCAGCGGTGCTGATGTTGCTGGTGCCCCTGGGTTTGCTTGTCGTCTCCATCGGAGCCCCGCTCTATTTCGACGACCCTGTATCCTTTATTGCTGTCTCCTTGTGTTTGATTGGAGCCGTCTTTGCCTTCATTTCGGCGAAGCGCCTCTATCTTGCACTTGAGCCTCTCAAGGCGTTTGTCCCTGCGATAATAGCGGTTCTGTTCTGTTACGGCGGCATTTGGGGCGGTGCGTTTCCTGCCTTATCCACGATCTGGATCAGTCCCAGACTTGCCGCTGCAATTGACGAAAATTCAGCCTGTGTTAATCCTGCAATCAAGAGTGCGGGATTTCATGAACCCAGTTTCGTTTTTCTCACCCGCACTGATACATCCTTTGACAATCCGGGGCGCATCGCCGAATGGTTGTCGATGCCCGGTTGTCGAATTGCGGTTGTTGACGCTAAACAACTGCATGACTTCACCGCATTTTTTGATGAAAAGGGCATGAAGCCAGCCGAAATTGCGCTGGTTCAAGGGCTAAACATCAATGGGGGCAAGGAATTGGCGCTGCATGTTTTTCAGATGGATCACGGAAAATGACCCAATCTGAGGGAAACAGTCAGACATCCGAACCTGGAGAGATGTCGGTTTCATCCAAGGACGGTGAAGCATCGGGTGCTGACAATCGTGACATGGATACCCCAAGAGGGTTTAAGGCGACTTGGTCTGCCATAAAGCAGCAATGGCGCTTAAACGCGCTCAAGGTCAAAGAAAACTATCAGCACAGAAATCATCGGAAGCCGCAGATAAAAGACAATCTGCCGCCCGGTCACCGCCCGCAGGATATTTTGGCGGCGTTGATACTCACGGTGGGAATCGCGATTATCGCCCTGGATATTCCGACCTATCCCTGGATCCGGCAATTGCCAAATGAATATAAATGGTTCTTTGGTGCCATTACAGATGTTGGCAAGTCCCACTGGATCCTGTGGAGCACCGGCCTGTTCATGCTCGGTATTCTGACCGTTGATTGGTCAAAATTCAGCTTTCGGCTACGCATGAGTTTGGTCATTCTCTGGACCTATGCCGGTTTCATATTTTTTGTTGTGGCATCCAGCGGAATCATTGCCCTAATCTTCAAATGGGTTCTCGGTCGCGCCAGACCGCGATATTACGAAGAACTCGGACCGGTATTTTTCGATCTGTTCAAGTTCCATCCGCATTTCACAAGCTTCCCCTCCGGCCATTCGACGACCGTTGCGGCGCTCTGTACAGCATTGTGTCTGCTGTTTCCAAGTTGGCTCTGGTTCATTGTTGTCGTCGGTTTCTGGCTGGTTTTCAGTCGCATTATGGTCAGTGCGCATTACCCCAGCGACGTAATTGCCGGAACGTTGCTGGGGATCACAGTAACACTCTGGACTGCTCGATATCTGGCGGTGCGGAGGGTCGGATTCAAACTCGCACCCGGACGCGGCATTATTCCCTTGGCGAACGGAGTAAGTGGCGTTATTTGTCTGCGTCGAATTCTTGGTTGGTCTCCCAAGACAGGCGCAGTATCGGTCGATCGTTCAGAGGCCGATGAATCAAAATTGGACACTGAGCGAATTGGTGTAAATCAGGCCGACAACTCATCTGCCAACAAGCCTCAGACCTCTACTGACAAGCCAAAGACAGCATAAAATGACAACCCAGTCTGAAAATGCCGGAACTACGGCCAATCCTATGGATCGCAGCGAAACAGACAGCTGCGAAGTGACGGTGGTGGTGCCGGCGAAAGATGAAATCGGCAATCTGCCTACGCTTCTGACCGAAATTTCCGACGCCCTGAAAGATCGCCGGTTTGAAGTGGTTGTCATTGATGATGGATCAAGCGATGGCACTGAGGCGATGCTGGTTGAGAAAGCTTCGACCGGATGGCATTGGCTGCGCGTCATGCAGCATGATCACGCTTGTGGGCAAAGCTGTGCGGTGCGTACCGGACTGCACCATGCTCGAGGGGACGTTGTCGTGACCATTGATGGTGATGGTCAGAACGATCCCGCCTACATTCCGGCGTTGCTGGAAGCATTGGAGGCGGCTGGTCCTGGCACGGCACTGGCCGCGGGCCAACGCCTGGGCCGCAAAGCCAGTCTTTTCAAGCGCTATGCGTCAAAATTTGCCAATTCTTTGCGCGGTGCAATACTGAAGGACAAAACGAGAGATTCCGGATGTGGCCTCAAAGCACTGCGTCGCACGGTTTTTCTGCAACTCCCCTATTTTGATAGCTGGCACAGATTTCTGCCTGCATTGGTAATTCGTGAAGGTTATGATGTTGTCCATGTCGACGTGATTGATCGTGAACGTCGTCATGGTGCGTCAAAATACGGAGTGTTTGATCGCGCACTGATTGGCGTGCTCGATTTGTTCGGCGTTTGGTGGCTACGACGCCGTCGCAAGAAAATACCGCAAATTTCAAATGTACTTGATAATCGGCAATAGAGCGTGATGGCAGATATCGTATCCTGGTTTCAGGTGGTTTTTATCGACCAGTTCAGTGCCTGGATCGTCCTGGGTTTTGTCGCCCAGGCGATGTTCATGATGCGCTTTGTCGTGCAGTGGATCGCATCTGAACGGGTCGGAAAATCAATTGTCCCAATCGCCTTCTGGTTTTTCTCCCTCGGCGGTGGGACACTGCTGTTGATCTATTCGATTTACAAACAGGATCCGGTCTTTATTGCGGGACAGAGTCTTGGATTGATTATCTATTTCCGCAATCTCTGGCTCATATTCAAAGAAAAGCGGCGCGACCCAACTGTCTAGAGCAATTTGTACGATCGTTGGGCCGTGTATCTTTGTCGTAGTGGCGTATCAACGACTTGAGATAAACCGTCGTTCATGAACCGGTGGCGTTACTTGCCGCCTGGAATGCTTTTTTCAAATCGTCCATCAGATCTTCAGGATCCTCAAGCCCGATATGGAGCCGGATAAGAGGGGTATCCCACTTCTGTGGCTCTATCGTTCGCGAGGTTTCCGGGCGTGCCCAAATCGCGAGGCTTTCAAAGCCTCCCCACGAATAGCCAAGCCCGAAAATTTCAAGTGCGTTCAGAAAAGCCGTTACCTGCTGTTCTGTGCTGCGCTTCAGTTCGAATGAGAAAAGGCCGGTGGATCCCTTAAAATCACGTTTCCAGAGGGTGTGTCCCGGTGAACCTGGCAGGGCAGGGTGGAAGACCTTGCCTACGTCATCCCGACCATCCAGCCACGTTGCAATGGCCAAGGCGTTGCGCTGGTGTTCGGCCAGACGGATACCCATCGTTCGAAGACCGCGCAAACCGAGATAAACATCGTCAGGCCCGACATGTATCCCCAATGCACCATGGAATCGGATCAGATCGCTCCAGGCCCGTTCGTTCGCAGCAATCGTTCCCAGCATTACATCTGAATGTCCGACCAGATATTTAGTGCCTGCCTGTATCGATAAATCCACTCCATGATCCAATGGGCGGAAATAGAGCGGCGTCGCCCAGGTGTTATCCATCAACACCAGCGCATCGTGTTTATGCGCAACATCGGCGATGGCTTGGATGTCCTGGATTTCAAAAGTGAGTGAGCCTGGCGATTCGGTGAAAACAGCGCGCGTGTTTTGTTCGAAAAGCGTGCTGATTCCCGCGCCGATCATGGGATCGTAATAGGTCGTCTGTACACCGAAACTTTTGAGAACAACATCGCAAAAATGGCGAGTTGGCTCATAGGCCGAATCGGTCATTAACAGATGATCGCCTGCTTTGAGACAGGACATGCAGGCCAGAGAGGTTGCAGCCAGGCCAGAAGGTGCAAGAACACTGCCACTCGCACCTTCAAGTTCCGTCACGGCACCCGTTAGCGCATCGCTTGTCGGCGTACCGCGACGCCCGTACTTATACTTCTTCTTGCCGCTCCGCATCGTTTCAGCGTCAGGGAACAGAACAGTAGACGCGTGAATAACTGGGGGATTAACGAATCCATGATTATCGTGCGGATTGAGGCCTGCGTGGGCAAGTTTGGTCGCAGTTTTTGTTTCAGTTTTCGAAGTTTTTTTTGTCATGTTCACGTTCTGTACTTACTGAAAATAGCAGTGGTAACGATAACGAAAGTTTTTTCTTATGTTCGCGATAACATACTCTTGACCACAACCAATAAATACCTTCGTATGTGCGCCAGGGGCATTTTGTCGCTTACGTGTCATAAGGGGAACAACATTCTAGATGCGTGGGCAGGTAAATTCCGAAAGGTTGTTTGGGAATTCGTCAAAAGGCAAAGTCCTCTTTCCGCTATAAAATAACCGGGTAAGAGAAAAGGTTATAGTGATGACAAGTAAATTTCTGCCAATAGTTTTGGGTGCTGCGTTCGGCATCGTCGCTTCCAGCGCTTCTGCTGCGACGCTTGCTGACGTAAAAGCCAAGGGCTTCGTGCAGTGTGGCGTCAGTCAGAGTTTGCCAGGGTTTTCGAATCCAGATTCAGATGGCAATTGGACTGGGCTGGATGTTGATGTATGTCGCGCAATTGCGTCCTCTATCTTCGATGATCCTGAAGCCGTAAAATTCACACCATTGTCCGCCAAGGAACGCTTTACGGCGTTGCAGTCGGGCGAGGTTGATCTGCTGTCCCGTAACACAACCTGGACGATGTCGCGCGACACCGCCCTGGGGTTGAACTTTACGGGCGTTACCTACTATGACGGTCAGGGCTTTATGGTCCGCAAGTCGCTCGGCGTTACGTCGGCACTTGAACTGTCCGGCGCATCGGTTTGCACCAACACAGGTACAACCACCGAGCTGAACGTTGCAGACTATTTCCGGTCGAACAACATGCAGTACGAAATCGTCGCGTTCGAAAAAGCCGACGAAGTTGTACAAGCATATGATGCCGGTCGTTGTGATGTTTATACGACGGATGCTTCCGGTCTTTACGCTCAGCGCCTCAAGCTGACGAACCCTGCAGATCATGTTGTTCTGCCTGAAATCATTTCCAAAGAGCCCCTCGGACCGGTTGTCCGTCAGGGCGATGACGAATGGTTCAATATTGTAAAATGGGTTGGTTTTGCACTCTTCAACGCTGAAGAACTTGGCGTGACCAAAGCAAACGCAGAAGAAATGAAGGGTTCTGACAATCCTTCCATCAAGCGTCTGCTTGGAACCGAGGGTGCATTTGGTGAGGCCATTGGTCTGTCAAACGACTGGGCGCTCAAGGCCATCAAGCATGTTGGCAACTACGGTGAAATCTTCGAGGCCAATGTTGGTCCCGATACACCGCTTGGTATTGCCCGTGGGCAGAACGCCCTGTGGTCAAATGGCGGATTGATTTACGGTCCACCGGTTCGTTGATCTAAAGTGACTATGCTCGGCCGGGGTTTCCATCCCGGCCGAGTAACTACTAGCTAACTGCAGGGTTCGACGGGGAAGTAGGCCCAGCGGAAAGACATTCTCCAGCATCAATAAAAATAAACGATGCGGAGCAACAACGCCTGAAAAAGGCGAGGGGTACATGGCTGTTCAAGAGCATAGCGCAGCGGACATTCCGCAACGTGGCTCAATGGTGAACGATCCGAAAGTCCGAGGGATTTTCTATCAGATCGTTGTTATCGGAATGATCGTATTTGTCGTATGGCAGATCATCAATAATACGATTGTAAACCTTGAGCGACAAAACATAGCCTCCGGCATGGAGTTTCTGGGAAACACAGCTGGGTTTGGCGTCAACCAATCTCTAATCCAATATAGCGAAGTATCGAGTTATGGCCGTGCCTTGCTGGTGGGTGTGATCAACACCATCCTGGTCGCCATTGTCGGTGTTTTCTTGGCAACTATTCTTGGATTTATCCTGGGTATTGCCAGGCTTTCCAACAATTGGGTGATCAGTAAGATCGCTTATTGTTATGTGGAGCTGGTGCGGAATATCCCGTTGCTGCTGCAAATATTCTTTTGGTATTTTGCTGTTTTGCGAGCGGTTCCGGACAAGCGTAGCAAATGGTCGTTGTTTGATACGTTCCATCTGAATATCGCCGGACTGCGGGGACCGAAACCGATTCTTGAAACCGGTGCGGAGCTGATCGGTATTGCACTGATTGTCGGTTTGATCGCGACATTTGTTGTTCGCAGCTGGGCACGCAAACGTCAGGAAGCAACCGGGCAACAATTCCCGATGTTCGGGACTGCGGTTGGCCTGATACTCGGCTTGCCCATTATTGCCTATCTGGTCTCCGGGATGCCGATCCACTTTGAGCATCCCGTTTATGTAGACTCAGGTCCCATTTTCAAGCAGGGCTTCCAGCTTGGAACAGGCCTCAATATAATTCCTGAGTTTCTTGCACTGCTGCTGGCTCTTGCAATCTACACGGCTGCTTTTATTGCCGAGATCGTGCGTGCGGGCATTCAGGCGGTAAGCCATGGTCAGACCGAGGCGGCGCACGCATTGGGAATCAGACAAGGACCGACACTTCGCCTTGTCATCATTCCTCAGGCGATGCGCGTGATTATCCCGCCTCTGACCAGTCAATATCTCAACCTGACCAAGAATTCGTCGCTGGCAGTGGCGATTGCCTATCCGGACCTGGTTTCCATTGGAGGCACGGTTTTGAACCAGACAGGTCAGGCGATAGAAATCATCGGCATATGGATGCTTGTCTATCTGACACTTTCTCTTGCAACGTCGGCGTTCATGAACTGGTACAACCAGCGCATGGCCCTGGTGGAAAGGTAAGATCGATATGGCTCAAACCAATCTTGCCTATGTGCGAACCGATGAAGCGCCGGAGCTACCGGCGCCGACTTCGGAAACCGGTGTTGTCGGCTGGGTGCGGAAAAATCTGTTCTCCAGCATTCTCAATACAATCATGACGTTCGTGGGAATATATCTGGCTTATTCCTTGATCGCGCCGCTCATTCAGTTTGCGTTTATTGATGCGGTCTGGACCGGTGATGATCGAACTGCCTGTCTGGCACCGCCTGATGCAACGACACATATGGGCGCCTGCTGGGCTTATGTGGAGGCGTACTTCCCGCAATTCATCTACGGGCGGTATCCAGTAGAAGAGCGGTACAGGGTTGATATCGTTTTTGTTCTGTTTGTGCTTCTGCTGGTGCCACTTGCGATGCCAACGGCGCCGTTCAAACGAGCCAATGTCCTTCTGTTCTTGGTGGTTTTCCCGATAATTGCCTTCATTCTTCTTGTGGGGGGCATGTTTGGTCTTCCGGAAGTCGAAACACCCTTGTGGGGCGGATTGTTGGTTACGCTCGTTATCGCGATCACAGGCATTGTAGCGAGTTTGCCTTTGGGTATTTTGCTGGCTCTGGGGCGGCGATCCAAGATGCCGGCAATAAAGCTGGTTTCTATTATCTTTATCGAATTCTGGCGTGGTGTTCCGCTGATAACGGTGCTCTTCATGGCATCGGTGATGCTGCCGCTATTCCTTCCTGAAGGAGTAACCTTCGATAAATTGTTGCGTGTGCTGATTGGTGTTGCATTATTTTCTGCCGCCTATATGGCCGAGGTTGTTCGTGGTGGGCTTCAAGCCATACCGAAAGGACAATATGAAGGTGCAATGGCCCTTGGGCTGCGGTTTGGTTCGATGATGCGATTGATCATCCTTCCGCAGGCGCTGAAGTTGGTGATCCCAGGTATCGTCAATACCTTTATTGGCCTGTTTAAAGATACAACGCTTGTACTGATCGTTGGCATGTTCGACTTGCTCGGGCAGGTGCAGCAGTCATTTTCCAACCCGACATGGTCGACACCGTCGCAGGGGCATACCGGCTACCTGTTTGCCGCAGCAATCTTCTGGATCTTCTGTTTCGGCATGTCCCGTTATTCCATCTACATGGAAAATCGACTTCATACCGGGCACAAGCGTTAGCTTCAGGGTGGTCTCTGGGCACGTCTAAACAAGGACGCCGGTTCGCCGGCCAATCGAAAAGAAAATAAGAGGGGTTATCCTCAATGTCAGAAAACGCAGTTGACGCAGAAGAGTTGCACATCGACCGCACGAAAATGCAGGTCTCTGAAACCGATGTAGCGATTGAAATCACCAGAATGAACAAATGGTATGGCGACTTTCATGTGCTCAAGGACATAAACCTGAAAGTGATGCAGGGTGAGCGGATTGTTGTTTGCGGACCGTCGGGGTCAGGCAAATCGACAATGATCCGGTGTATCAATCGGCTCGAAGAGCATCAAAAAGGATCAATTATCGTCGACGGGATTGAGTTGACTGACGACCTGAAGAAAATTGATGAAATTCGCCGTGAAGTAGGTATGTGCTTCCAGCACTTCAATCTTTTCCCGCATCTGACAATATTGGAAAACTGTACGCTGGCGCCGATCTGGGTCCGTAAGATGCCCAAGAAGCAGGCTGAAGAAATTGCGATGCATTATCTGGAACGCGTCAAGATTCCTGAGCAGGCCCTGAAGTATCCCGGTCAGCTGTCAGGCGGACAGCAACAGCGTGTGGCCATAGCGCGGTCTTTATGCATGAGCCCCAAAATTATGCTGTTCGACGAGCCGACGTCAGCGCTCGATCCGGAAATGATCAAGGAAGTGCTGGACGTCATGGTGGGTCTTGCTGAAGAAGGCATGACCATGATTTGCGTAACCCATGAAATGGGCTTTGCACGGCAGGTCGCCAACCGGGTCATCTTCATGGATGCCGGTCAGATTGTTGAAGAGAATGAGCCAGAGCCGTTCTTCACCAGTCCTCAGCATGAGCGGACAAAATTGTTTCTTAGCCAGATCCTGCATTGACCTGAAGACCGAACATTTGATCACAAAAAAGGGTGCTGATGTTTCAGCACCCTTTCTTTTTGAAAGAAACGATGAAGTGCTTATTCAAAGATCGATGTAGGGGTCGTCATCCTCAGTTGTTTTTTGAGGATGTATCGGTTCAACCGGCGCTGCGTCGTCTTGCTGTTTAGGCACAATCGGTATCTTGCGGATTTCCTTTTCCGGACTGCCCGTCTCAGGAGCGACAGGGCCTGGATTCTTTACCGCATTTGGTTTTGACTTTGGCGCGTATGAAGGTTGTTCAGGGCTCTGTGAAGTCTGTGGCACCGCCAGGGCTACGTCTGCTTCGGGTTTGATGTCCGGCACGGGAGGATTAGCCAAATTCTTGTAGCGATATTGTTTGGGCTGCCGAGCCACCGATTTCCGCTTGTTTCGTTGTGGCGGTGAATATCGAACAATATTTGTTTCTCCCGGAGTAACGAGACCGGTTACCCGCCTCAATGTTACTCTGCGGTTTTTTACTTCGGGTCCGGAAACATTCACGACCGGTTCGCTGGCTCCATACCCTACTGCTGTGACGGCAAACGGGGGTACGCGAAAATAATGCATTAAGGTCGCTTTGAGCGAGTCAGCTCTGGCCTGCGAAAGTTCGCGATTGGCAAACGGGGTTCCGACGGAGTCGGTGTGACCTTCAAGCAGAAAACGCTCTCCAGGATTCCGTCGAACAAACCGGTGTATGACTCGGGCGAGCGGTTCCACCTTCCATCGTTCGGACAGCGGTATGACGGCTGAGCCAAATGCAAAGTTGATCGTGCGCACGTCGAAGCTGGGGGCTGAGTGTCTGAGACTTCGATCCTGAATCACTTCGTCCATGCTATAGACGCCATACCCGTCAGGGGTGACTGCGTTGGGCGGACGTTGCAGGGATCGGTAGATTCGGTTTTCTGATGGCGCCGGTGCCTGAGCCAGCGCGGTATCTGCAGCAACTGGCCCCAGAATTATTAAAGCCGACACAATGGCTTTGAGATACATGTTTTTCAACTCCAGTCGAAAAGGCAGTTTTGTTCGATATTTGACGGCTACTTAGGCGCGTCAATTCGGGCAATTTTAGGAAATGGTTAATGAATGCAGTCTGAATACTTTTCACATGTATTTTACTATTAGAACCGGAAATACAGGACCACGCGTGAGATTGGCATGTCGATCGTTAGCTTGTTGATTGCGAAAAGCGTTATCGACGATTCGACATTTGCAAATCCATCCGCGAATACTTCGGATAAATCGAGCAAGGTTGTCAGGAATTTCGTTCGTGGTGCGGAAACTGAAATTCGATTGATAGAGATAGAACATCACAAGTAAATGCTGTCCGAAAATCAATCTGCATTGCGCGGTGCGGAAGTACATTTGCTGCCGCGGGCGATAATCGTTCTTGCTGGAACGGTGTTTACTGATAAACTCGTACCAACTTTAAATTCTAACAGGCCACCTATTGGTCGCCTGAAAGGCCGATAAATTGACAAGCGCGGATGGCAATGGACCAGTGGATGGTCCGGAAGCGTCCGGGGTCAGTCGCAAGAAACGCCGCAGGAAACGCGGGCGGAAGCGGTGGGGTGGACACAATAGTGTCGCTTCGGAACGGCAGGAAAATCGCGTCGGCATAGGTGGTAGCACAGCACCACATGCACAGGACGCGCAACCGCCGAATGGCGCCGGATCGGCGAAGGACGGGCAACATAATGCTCCTTCGTCTCAAAAAGAGCCTGACAAGTCTGCGCACAGTAGAGTGCGGACAGGTGGCGCACGTCCTGCTTCAGCGAAATCGAGCGGGCGAGACGCGCATCCATCAACACCGTCGACTAGATCGATGCTCAAACCGCGCGAAACGGATGGGATCGTCGAAGGCCGACAATCTCCGCAGCGTGGGCAGGCACAGGCGGAAAGTCTGCGCAGAGCGCCAAAAGAACCCAATCGAAATACAGAGAGTCACAATCCAACCCGGAAAGGACGCCCTGGAGAAAAAAACGGGGCGGGCTATCAGAGAAACAGCGGACGGAAGCTCTATGCGGCTTTGGATCTTGGCACAAATAACTGTCGGCTCCTCGTTGCAAGACCCGAGGAACGCGGGTTCCGTGTCGTCGATGCTTATTCTCGTATCGTTCGACTGGGCGAAGGCGTCTCTGCGTCGGGTCGGTTGTCGGAAAAGGCGATGGAGCGGGCTATCGAAGCTCTGAAAATCTGCGGTCGAAAACTTCAGGACAAGGGCGTTACCAGAGCCCGCTTGATTGCAACGGAGGCGTGTCGAGCCGCAGAAAACGGCCCTCTATTTATCGAAAGAGTACGCGAAGAGTCGGGGTTGTCTCTAGAAATCGTTACGAGGGAAACCGAAGCGCGGCTGGCTGTGGCAGGATGTGTTTCTTTGGTTGATCCCAAAGCTGACGGTGTCGTGCTGTTCGATATTGGTGGCGGTTCGTCGGAATTGGTGTGGCTTGATTTGCGAAATAGCCGCGGTGCGCGCGGATATGCCCTGACCCGCTTCATCCGAGCCTGGACGAGTTTGCCTGTGGGTGTGGTGACGCTGGCGGAAAAGCATGGTGGCACGGATGTTTCATTTGAACGCTTCGAGGCAATGATTGATGACGTCTCTTCGCATTTGGATAATTTTGCCCGAGGTGAACGACTTGCTGAACTGATTGCTGAAGGCGGTGTGCATATGCTGGGTACATCGGGGACAGTAACGACTTTGGCCGGGATCCATCTTGGATTGAAACGCTATGACCGCCGTCAGGTTGATGGGATCTGGCTGGAAGGGGAGCAGGTTGCCAACATGATCAATCAGTTACGTGATATGTCATATGGGGAGCGCGTGGAGAATCCCTGTATTGGTGTAGATCGTGCTGACCTTGTTCTGGCAGGCTGTGCAATCCTTGAGGCGATCAGGCGCCGTTGGCCTTGTCCTCGCCTGCGTGTCGCTGATCGGGGGTTGCGCGAAGGCATCTTGACTGAACTCATGTCTTCCGACGGTGTGTGGCGCAGGCGACGGCCCCCTGACAAACGCCGCCGCCATCCCAGCAAGGGAACCGGCTGATGGCGAAAAAAGACGGTAGGAACAGCGGTCGAAGCACAGGCGATCGCGGTATGCATGTCAAAGTAAAGACGGCTCGACGCCGCTCGAATTCTTCGACGCTTTGGTTGCAGCGACAGCTGAACGACCCCTATGTGCGCCGGGCCAAAGCCGAAGGTTTCCGGTCGCGTTCGACATTCAAGCTTATTGAAATCGACGACAAACATAAGCTGTTGAAGCCGGGCATGCGCGTTGTTGATCTTGGTGCGGCGCCGGGCGGATGGTGCGACATCGCCGCACAGCGGGTTAAGTCAACCGATGACAGCCCATTGGTGGTGGGCATTGACTATCTGGAGATGGAACCGATTCCAGGCGTGGTTTTTCTTCAGAAAGATTTTCTGGACGATGATGCGCCGGGTGCCCTGATGATGGAATTGAAGGGACACAAGGCTGATCTTGTTCTGTCGGATATGGCGGCTCCAACCACAGGCCACAAAAGGACGGATCATCTGCGCACGGTGCATTTGTTTGAAGTCGCTGCAGATTTCGCCCGTGAAGCGCTTGTGCCGGGCGGAAACTTCCTCTCTAAAGTTTTCAAGGGTGGAACTGAAAATGAACTGCTCGCTCAGCTGAAACGCGATTATCAGAGCATCGTGCATGTAAAGCCACCATCGAGCCGTAAGGAAAGCCCGGAAATGTACGTGCTTGCACGTGGTTTTCGGGGAGGATGAGCTCGGTCCCCTCCGAAAAGTGGCGTCGGCAATTGAAATGATTTTTTCCCTGCAGGGTTTTACGAGAGGCTTTCCTTTGTGGCAGTCGCGTGGTAATGACCCACGTCAACTTCTCTGGCACAACTGAGCCGAATCAATACGCTTTTCGAAACAGTTCGAAAGGCGTTTGTGGTTATTCACTAGGGAGAATTGGCAAATGCCATCTTTTTTTCAGCCCAAATTTGGTCGCGAAGCGCTGACATTTGACGACGTTCTCCTGTTGCCCGGGCATTCAGAAGTGCTGCCTGGGGCGGTTGATCTTCGTTCTCGTGTGACGCGCGATCTTGAATTGAACATTCCGATTATTTCATCGGCGATGGATACTGTCACCGAAGGGCGACTTGCCATTGCGATGGCACAGGCTGGCGGAATAGGTGTCATTCATCGGAATCTGACGTTGGATCAGCAGGCGGAAGAAGTGCGGCGGGTCAAAAAATTTGAATCAGGGATGGTCGTCGATCCGGTAGTAATCGGCCCCGATGCGACGCTGCAAGACGCTCTCAATCTGATGAAAGCCTACAATATTTCGGGCATTCCCGTTGTTGAGAATGCAGGAACAGGCGGAATGGTGGTTGGTCGGCTTGTGGGTATCCTGACAAACAGGGATGTACGGTTTGCCTCCACACCTGATCAACCCGTGCGGGAGCTGATGACCAGCGATAATCTGATCACTGTCAGGGAAAATGTTTCGCAGGATGAGGCAAAGCGATTGCTGCACGCCAATCGTATAGAAAAATTGCTGGTGGTTGATGATGCAGATCGCTGCATTGGCCTGGTTACAGTCAAGGATATCGAGAAAGCACAGCTTAATCCCAACGCATCTAAGGATAGTCAGGGACGATTGCGGGCTGCCGCGGCGACCAGTGTAGGCGACGAGGGCCTGGAAAGAGCCGAAAGACTGATCGATGCGGAGGTTGATCTACTTGTCGTGGATACGGCGCACGGTCATTCGCAGAGGGTTCTTGAGGTCGTCAACAAAGTAAAGTCGATGTCCAATAGCACCCAAGTGCTAGCCGGAAACGTGGCCACCAGGGACGCCACCAAGGCGTTGATCGATGCCGGGGCCGACTCAATCAAAGTCGGAATTGGTCCAGGTTCAATTTGCACGACCCGGGTTGTCGCCGGTGTGGGCGTGCCCCAGCTGACCGCAGTGCTTGAAGCTGCCGATGAAGCAGGCAAACAGGACATACCGATTGTTGCCGACGGAGGGATCAAATACTCAGGTGATCTCGCCAAAGCACTCGCCGCCGGCGCGTCCTGTGCAATGATCGGCTCACTCCTTGCCGGAACGGAGGAAAGTCCGGGCGAAGTTTATTTGCATCAGGGGCGGTCCTACAAAGCTTATCGCGGTATGGGGTCGGTCGGCGCCATGGCGCGGGGGTCTGCTGACCGATATTTTCAGGCTGAAGTGCGCGACACGTTGAAACTCGTGCCAGAGGGAATCGAAGGGCAGGTTCCGTATAAGGGAGCGCTCTCCAGCGTTCTGCATCAGCTGGCCGGAGGCGTTCGAGCCGCCATGGGCTATGTGGGAGCCAAAGACATTTCCGACTTCCAGGAAAAGGCCGAATTTGTTCGCATCACCGCAGCTTCCTTGCGCGAAAGCCATCCCCATGATGTTGCAATTACACGGGAATCGCCCAACTACCCCGGTGCAGCTTGAACAAACAGGAGCTGAAATTTATGACCCGGCAAATCGAGCCATCCGGGTCACGATCTGTATTATGACGTCAACTTGATTCCGTTTCCGTCTCGCTTATGCTGAGAACACGCGATTGTTTTCGACGTCGCGAATGTTTGATAGCGATTTTTTTGTTCGATAAAATTCCATCGATAAAACTGATTGCATCCAATATTCTACGCTCGATATACTTGTAAATTATTCAAATGAGCAAAAATATATAAAAATTGAATAGTCTTTTTCATCAATGCGTTACAGATAATTACTGGAATTCCAGTGGCGTTCAGGTTGCATTTTCACAAATTTCACGGGTTAAGAACGCGTGAATTGTTTGGCGATATCGCTTTAATTCTCAATTAATAACTGATCAGTAGAAACGCTATTGGGGGATAAAATTCGGCTTTGCAAACAACGTAGTAGGCTGGCACCCCGTTCGCTAATCTAACGCTCGGGTGGCACAATTGTGCTGTCTGGCGTTGCTATAAAATCATGAGGCCAAGACTAATGGCACGAGATACGTCCATCACTGGTGTAGAACAATTCTTTGATGATAACGAGCTGATCGTAAGTAAAACTGACCTTAAGGGACGCCTTACTTACACCAATGATGTATTCCTGCGTATCGCAGGGTATACAGAAAAAGAGTGCCTGGGGCAGCCGCACTCGATGATCAGGCATCCTGATATGCCTCGGTGCATATTCGGCCTATTGTGGGAAACACTGCAAGATGGTCGTGAAATTTTTGCCTATGTGGTCAACCGTTGCAAAAACGGCGATCACTACTGGGTGCAGGCACATGTCACTCCAAGTAAGGATGGTTCCGGAAACATAGTCGGCTACCACTCCAATCGCCGGGTGCCAGATCGCAAGATTCTGGAAGGTGCTATTATTCCTCTCTATCAAGACTTGCTGGCTGAAGAAAAGAAGCACACCAACCGAAAGGAAGGTCTTCATTCTTCAACAGATATGATCTCCAGCATGCTGGCAGATAAAAATCTTCAATATGACGAGTTTGTCGCCACCCTTTAGGTGCGAGCTCTCACACAAAAATCTGAATCCAGACATCAAGATAGCGGGGGTAGTTCATGATGTTAGGTAGTAAAAAATCCGCCATAGCCAAGGCGATTGGCGTCTGTGAAGCAGTGGCCGAAGGCAACTTTGAAGCACGCATTACAAACATTACCGAAAAAGGTGAAGCCGCAAAATTGCTGCATGCGATTAACCGCATGATAGACCGGTCGGACGCCTATGTGCGTGAATCAAAGGCTTCATTGGAATACGTGTCCGAGAATAAATATTTCCGTCGTATCTCAGAACGTGGGATGACAGGTTCCTTTGGCGAGGCCAGCCGTTCGATCAACAACGCCATGCAGAACATGCAAGACCGAGTAACGTCGTTTGGTGAGGTTGTGCAGGGCTTTGAAAACACGATGGGCGAAGTGGTAGAATCCGTGTCCTCCGCTGCGAACGATATGGAAATGTCGGCCAGGTCTATGAGCGATTCATCTTCTTCGGCCAACGAACAGGCGACTACGGTTGCTGCGGCTGCCGAACAAGCGTCGGTCAATGTTGGTTCCGTTGCCGCATCCACCGAGCAAATGACTCAATCGGTGAATGAGATCAATCAGCAGGTCAGTCAGTCGGCTCAGATCACGACAGAAGCCGTCAAGGAAGTCGAGCAGACAAATAGAGATATCAGTGCTCTTTCAGAAGCATCGGACAAAATTGGCGAGGTAGTTTCTCTCATCACTGATATTGCCAATCAGACCAATCTTCTGGCACTGAATGCAACGATTGAGGCGGCCCGTGCCGGTGAAATGGGCAAGGGATTTGCTGTGGTTGCTTCTGAGGTCAAGGAACTGGCAGGACAAACCGCAAAGGCGACCGATGAGATCGGGGCGCAGATCGGTGAAATTCAAACGGCGAGTTCCCAGGCTGTCGGTTCCATTCAATCGATTGGTACAACAATATCAAAAGTGAACGAGATAGCGTCTGCTATTTCTGCCGCCGTTGAACAGCAGGGCGCCGCGACGGCCGAGATTTCCCGCAACATCAATCAGGCTTCAACCGGGACTGCAGAAGTGAGCTCCAGTATCGGGACAATCAGCCAATCGGTAAGCGAGACCAGTATTTCTGCGGAAAAAGTTCTGGGAGCTTCGAACGAATTGGCGAGCAAAGGTGAGACTTTGCGGAGCGAAGTTACTACTTTCCTCGAAGAAGTTCGAAAAGTGGTTTAATTCGGAAACGGATCATTCTGCTTTTGACGAAAATATTCAAATTGAAGAACAGGGAAAACTGTCTGGTGCGGTTTTCGCTGTTCTTCATGTGAAACGGTAATGGACTATCGGGCTTTCTACGATGGTTCCCATAGTTCTATCCGATTTCCATCCGGATCCTTGATCCAGGTAAATTTACCTTCGGGATGGACCTCTGTTGGGGCTTCGGGAACGACGCCCTTTTTCTCCAGATCAAGTAAAAACACTTCAAGATCATCAACGCGAAAATTGATCATGAATAATTGGTCGGGCGATCCAAAATAGTCGCTCTCCTGCTTGAACACCCCGATTACGGTTCCCGCATCTGGATGCCGATCCTCCAACCGAAAACTTGGATGATCCAACGCTCTGGGCAGCTTCAGGACGTCCTGGTACCAGGCATTGAGTTCTTCACGCCGACCTGATTTGAAGAAGACGCCGCCTACACCTGTGATTTGGGCCACGTGCACCTCCTGTTCGAATGTCGTCTAAGATTACCACTGATACTCATATCGCGATCGGCTAATTGTCGCAAAGTGCCAGACACTCAAACCAAGCAGGATTACTGCAATTCCTTGATGCGTGAGCGCCAGATCAAATGGAACCGACAGCACAAGCGTCATGATGCCCACCGCTGCCTGGATGATGGTCAGGACCAATAGCATTGCCGCACCGACGATTGCGCGCCGATCGGTAACATGGCGACATTGGAGAAGATGAAATATGATCAGCAGCAAGATCAAATAGGCACCCAAGCGGTGTTGGAACTGCACCGTCAGCACATTTTCGAAAAAGTTGATCCACGCGGGCTTCATGATCATCAGTCCGTCGGGTATCAACTGACCGTCCATCAGTGGCCAGGTGTTGAACGTCAAACCCGCATTGAGACCGGCTACCAGACCGCCCAAAAATATCTGTAAGCACAGCGCGCCGACAATACTTGCTGCGGTAATTCTCACGCTGTTTCGGACCGGACCTTCCATCTGGGGTGGCTTCATCATTCGGGCCAAGAGCAGCGCATAGGCAAATATCAGGCACGCAAGAGTCAAATGAATTGCCAGACGGTACTGGCTGACATCGACACGGTTGACGAGACCAGATGCGACCATCCACCATCCTATTGCCCCCTGGAGACCACCAAGCACAAACAGTGTCAGAAGATGGGGTGTCCACTGTCGTTCGATTTTTCCAGCAAACAGGAAACCGAGAAAAGGAATGAGAAATACCACGCCAATGAAACGACCCAGCAGCCGGTGCGTCCACTCCCACCAGAAAATATACTTGAATTCCGATAAGCTCATGCCCTTGTTGATCTGCTGATATTCCGGAATTTGCTGATATTTCTGGAATTCTTCCTGCCATTCTTCGGTATTCAGGGGAGGGATCACGCCATGAATAGGTTTCCATTCGGTGATGGAAAGGCCAGACTCAGTCAATCTTGTCGCACCGCCGACCAAAACCATGACCACAATTATCAAGCACACAACATAAAGCCAGATGCGCAAATGAAAGCGGTCACGGACTACTTTCTCCGACAGTTTCTGTGTGGTATCGGTCAGTGACGAGGCGGTCATCAGGCATTCCTGTAACGGGTCATTCACTTGGTACTATTTGAACGGAATATGCTCTAACCGGAGAGAGGGGCGCAGGCAAGTATCGGTTGCCCGTGCCAATCAGAGATATTTACGTTCTTCCAGTTACCTGAAGGATGATGAAAGAAATACCCGATAACTATCATGAGTTTAATATCATCTACCGGGCGGGGAATTCACACCCGCGACACTTTGACGAAAGAGAGATCAGGGCGAAGAATGAGACCGGGAATTAGACAGTTTGTTGGGATGGTTGCCCTGGTGGTCTTTGTGATCGTCTATGCTTTTTTTGCAATGATTATCGGCACGGCGATGGCCGACAAGAGCACAATAATTCAATTGTCTTATTTTATACCTGCCGGTTTGATCTGGATTGTGCCTGCCGGTCTTATCATGAGCTGGATGGCACGGAAGCCCAAAAAATAGCAAATCCGTCACTGGCGAGTTCGAACCCTGACAGTCAATTGGCGCGGCGTCCGCGCAATTTGTTTACGGTACCCAGTGGGGCCGTTGGCAGGCCGGATGAAAAAAGATCGATCATTTTAAGGCTCTGCTGATATCCGTTCAGCGAAATACGCGGAATGAGATAAGGCCACTGCGCTTGCGACGCGTTCAACATTCCAGGCCGGGTTGTGTAGGCGCTTACAAGCCCGGCTTGTTTGATGATATTTCCCACATTCTCACTGATGGCTGAAGGATAACCGTAAGGAAATGCGAAGTGCCTAGACCGAACTCCGGTTTCCTCTTCAATGCGATCTAGCCCCTTGTCAATTTCATGACGGACTTCTTTGTCACTCAACCGGGCCAGTGCATGATGGGCATGGGTATGCCCACCGACTGTCGATATCGGATCCTGGGTCAATTGCCGAATGTGATCCCAGCTCATTGCGATGGAATTGCAGAGATCCACGGCATCGTACTCGTATCGTTCTGCGAGCGTGTTGATAACCTCTCGCTGCTGTGTTTCGGAAAAGTCGGTGGTAAGAGATGAGACAAGCGTCTGATAACTTTCCACTTTTCCGTGCAAACTGTCACAGGCGTAAGTATGCCTGCGCACCGGATGGTCCAGCGAGATACTGTTATTTTGCCGAATGAGATCTTCCAGCACAATCCACCAGGGAGCAACCTCACGGTCGATGAACCCGCTCATCGTGAACACAGTGAACGGCACCTCCTGTTTTTTGAAAATGGGATAGGCCTGATCGAAATTGTCCAGATATCCGTCGTCCAGAGTGATCGCCGCAACCCGTCGGTCACGCCGCCCTGATTGCAAATGTTCAATCAGGTCATCCAAAGAAACGATCTCCAAACCGTTCTGATGAATCCGTGAAATTGCACGATCAAGAAAAGCCGGGGTGATCTCCAAATGAGCATTGGGCTGAAAGGCGTCGTTCACCGGCCGCCGGACCCGATGCAATGTGAATACGACCCCCATACCGCCCGTAAATCCGCTGCCAAGTCTGCACAGACCGCCCATATGCAAAACCTGAATGGCAGCTTTAATTAGATTGGATTTGACACCGGCCACTTAGATTTTCCTAACCATATTCAACGTTGCGAACAACCTATGAGGGATTTCTTTAGATCTGATTTATACACTGCGGCCATAGTGTTAAGTCGTGTTTAATGGGAATGCCAACGTGTCACTGGTTCAGACAGCAGATCACCTGCCGGAAGCGCAGGCGGTAGATCTTGATGCGAGCTCAAAGATCGAGCTCGTGCTGTGGGATTCGCTGTCGGCTGCGGACAACGAATGGACCAGTTTCGAAAAAGAGGCGGTGCATTCGGTTTTTCAACGGTATGAATGGCTTGCAAGCTGGCAGGAACATGTCGGGCAGGCATCGGGCGTGAAGCCACTGATCGCGGTTGGACGATCACAGGGCCGTACAGTGTTTTTGTGGCCGTTGGGGTGCCGACAACGCGGGCCCTTCACGATTGCTTCCTGGTTGGGGGCGGAGAATACCAACTACAATGTTGGTCTCTGGGACCCAGCATATTTTGAGAGCGCATCAAAATCTGAAATTGAGGCACTTTTCCGCCGTATTGGAAGTGAGGCCGGGATCGATGCGTTTCGATTGACGAACCAGCCGAAAACCTGGCTGCAACAGCAGCATCCCCTACAACAATTTTCTTCAAGCATAAGCTGCAGCACGTCGTATGCGACAGAACTGTCGAGCGATTTTTCCGCGTTTGTGTCGGCCAAGAGAAGCAAGAATGCGCGCAAGAAACTGAATAAAAAGCTGCGGCGGCTTGAAGAGGCGGGCCCCGTTGAGTTTTCAAGGGCGACGACGTCGGACGACGTACAGCAGGCTTTGGACGCGCTGGTCGAGCAACGCGGACATCGCGAACGACTGGCTGGCATTCCCAGCATTTACAGCTCTCAATCCTTCCGCAATTTTACCTTGTCATTGCTGCTGAAAAATCTTGATCTCAAGCAGCCGGCAAAGGAAATATATGCGTTGAAGGTCGGCGGGATCATTCGGGCCACCTACATCGGTGGAGCTCAGGGTGACAGATATTCCTGTTATGCCAACAGCTTCCGGGATGATGAGCTGACGCGTTACTCGCCCGGCACACATCTCTTAATGTATGTATTTGAACGGGCTATTGGTGCCGGTTACAAAACCCTTGATATGGGAATTGGGGAAGAAAGCTACAAAACGGAATGGTGTACGCCTGAAGATCTGTTCGATACCACTATTCCGATATCGGCGCTTGGGTACCCTTATGCGGTGATGCACAAGGGGAAAAATTCAATGAAACGCTTCATTCGCAGCTCACCGCGTGCCTGGAATGCAGTCAGAATAATGCGCAAGACAATGTGTCGCCTGGGCATTACCTGTTAAGTCTCTGTCGCTAACGCGACAAAGCTTTTTCAATGAAACAAGCAAGACTTCCTGGCCCTGAGCCCAAGTATTTTATAACGCGTGTCAGATCAGCTTCTGCGCCCGGAAAAGATTGTCCAGAGACGAAGTCTCTGGACGCATCGCTTATGTCTTATTGCTGATCAGGCCGACAGAGCCTGCTCAAGATCGGCAATGATGTCTGCTGTATCCTCAATGCCGATTGACAACCTGACCGTATCCGGTCCTGCACCGGCCGCGACTTTTTGGCTGTCCGACAACTGCCTGTGGGTAGTGGAGGCAGGATGAATGATCAGACTGCGCGTATCGCCAATGTTTGCCAGATGCGAAAACAGATTGACATTGGACACCAGCGATACACCCGCATCATAACCACCCTTGAGGCCGAAGGTCAGAACTGCGCCAGCACCCTTGGGGCAATATTTCTTCATCAATTCATGGGTGTGGGCGTTGGGAAGCCCGGCATAGGACACCCAGCTTACCGCATCATGATTGTCCAGCCATTCGGCAACGGCCTGAGTATTATCACAGTGGCGCTGCATGCGCAGCGGCAGCGTTTCAATACCGGTCAGGAAGAGAAACGAGTTCATCGGCGAAATTGCAGCACCCAGATCGCGCAGTGTCAGAACGCGCAGGGCAATCGCAAAGGCAAAATTCCCGAAGGTTTCGTGCAGCACAATGCCCTGATATTCCGGACGCGGCTGGGACAAAAACGGATACCGATCGTCTTTGGACCAGTCGAACCTACCGCCATCGACGATAATGCCGCCGATGGAGTTACCATGCCCGCCAAGGAATTTGGTGAGGGAATGGACAACGATGTCGGCACCATGTTCGATTGGGCGGCACAGATATGGTGTTGCCAGCGTGTTGTCGACAATGAGCGGGATGCCATGTTTCTTTGCAACGGCAGATATGGCGGCGATGTCGGTGACAATGCCGCCGGGATTGGCGATGCTTTCGACAAAAATTGCCTTTGTTTTATCGGTTACCGCTGCTTCGAAAGTGGAAATGTCATCCGTATCGGCCCAGGCGACCTGCCAGCCGAAACTTTTGAATGAGTGATTGAACTGGTTGATCGAACCACCGTAGAGCTTGCTGGAAGCGACGAACTCATCGCCAGGCTGAAGAAGCGCGTGAAAGGCCATGAACTGCGCCGCGTGTCCTGAAGCGACCGCCAGCGCCGCTGTACCGCCTTCCAGTGCTGCAACCCGTTCTTCCAGAACGGCAGTCGTTGGGTTGCCCAGGCGCGTATAGATGTTTCCAAATGCCTGAAGCCCGAAAAGAGAGGCGGCATGATCAACGTCGTCAAATACGTAAGATGACGTCTGATAGATGGGAGTAGCTCTGGCACCCGTTGTCGGATCGGGTTTGGCGCCGGCATGGATTGCAAGTGTTGCAAAGCTTGGTACGCGTTCTTCACTCATGGTCGTGCCTTTTCGTTTCGCGCCGTTCTGTGTGTCCAGTGGATCGGAGACACCTCGGCCGTCATTTATTGCCCTTAGTGGCGCAATTCTTAACGAAGGCTGACGGAAGGTCAAAGTGATTGTTCACAATTCCGGTCTGGCACCTTCAGCACGAGGGGCAATTCCACCTCTCACGCTTTGAAAAAATCGCGCCTGTAGGGGATTGCGAGGTGTCAGATCGTTGAAATATTTTTATTTTTTCTCGGGAACGAGTTGAAGGTGTTGAAAGCCATGCCGCAGTTGGGGCTTGCGGGCGCTGATCGTTCGTGAATTGACGCCATTCCAACTGATTTCGCCGGACAGTCGTCCATATTCGATTTTTGGACAGCGGTCCATGATCACTTCGACACCCATGGCTTCTGCACGTTCAGCCGCAGCGTCATTTCTGACGCTCAACTGCATCCAGATGACCTTTGGCAATGGCTGCAGGGTCAACGCCATATCCGTTACCGGGCCCGCCATTTCGGAGCTTCGGAAAATGTCCACCATATCCAGAGCAACAGGCACATCCTCCAATTTTCCGTAGACGGGGCGGCCAAGGATGGTTTTGCCCGCGTGGCCGGGATTCACCGGATAGACTTCAAATCCCTTTGCAATCAGGTATTGCAGGACGAAATAGCTGGGACGGACAATGTTGGCACTGGCGCCGACTATCGCGATCGTTTTGACGCTGCTCAGGATGTCGCGAATATGAACATCGCTATAGGTATCGTGGTTCATTCTGTTCCTGACCAATGAAGGAGTGTCGAAAAATTAGGCGGGTTCAGAACATAGTCAGATGAAAAGGTTTCCGAACCTATGATCTGCATCAAGTTGCAATCCGGCTTCAGTCCGTTTGCCAGGATGGTGGGCGTTTCTGCAGGAAAGCGTTTATGCCCTCTTCCGCATCGTGGCGCATCATGTTCTGTACCATCACATCGGCACAATAATCATAAGCTTCGGCTAGTGGCATCTCTGCCTGGCGGTAAAACGCCTCTTTGCCGGTTTTCAGCGTGAGTGGAGATTTGGAAGCAATTGTCTCTGCATATTTCTGAACCACGGTTTCAAGATAATCCCTTGGAATAATACGGTTGATCAGACCGAACTCCTTTGCGGTCGAAGCGTCGATGCTTTCGCCGGTCAAGAGCATTTCCATAGCGTGCTTTTTACCGACATTTCGGGAGAGAGCGACCATCGGCGTGGAGCAGAAAAGACCTATATTAACTCCTGGTGTGCAGAAGGTCGCCGTATCGGTTGCCATTGCCAGGTCGCAAGAGGCGACCAACTGACAACCTGCCGCTGTCGCCAGCCCGGTGACGACGGCGATCACCGGTTTGGACAGGTGAATGATTTTCTGCATGAGCGTCGAACAGGCCTGCATGGTTCTGGTGTAAAACGCACAGCCGCCATCTTCGTCTGCACGGTGGGCTGTCAGTTCTTTCAGGTCATGACCGGCACAGAACACTTTTCCTTCCGCCCCGATCAGAACAACGCGAACATCCTCGTCCTTTTCTGCCTGATCAAGCGCCTCGGAAAGAGCTGCCATCATCTCAAGCGACAGCGCATTCATGCGGGAAGGCCGCTTCATGACGATCCGAAAGACACCGTGATGCAGGAGTGTTGCAATCGGGCCGTCAGTTGTGTTGGAGGCGGCGGGTGCTACTGACACAGCGGTGTCCCCTCAATTAGCAAGCGTTACGCCAGACCATGTGCGCTTGGAACGCAGTAACGGATCTGATCCTGTGAAAAAATATCCTGAAACGCACATATAGGGCAAGTTCGTCCCAATTGTCATTGATCAGCGGAGACACGGGCGGATTATTAAGACCAAAGTTGCAGTGACGCACCGATCAATTGCGTAGTTCTGTAACGGGCGATCATGGAGTGACAGGAGTGGCGACTATGAAGCCGATTATGAGCATTGAGGAAATCACACAGTTCCTCGATGAGCGATTTCCGCAGATTAATTTCGGTGGGCGGGCTTATTTTGTGGAGGCCATCGACTCCGGAACGGCGATGGTACGACTGAGGGCCGTTGAGAGGCATCTCAGGCCAGGAGGCACCGTCTCCGGTCCTTCAATGATGGAATTGGCCGATTTGGCGGCCTATGTCGTCATTCTCGCCCACATAGGCCCGGTAGCGTTGGCAGTCACAACGAATTTCACCATCAACTTTCTCAGAAAGCCCGCTCCGGGTGATTTGGTCTGTGACTGCCGCTTGCTCAAACTCGGGCGCCGTTTGGCTGTGGTTGAGTGTGGAATTCGACCGGAAAACAATGATGAACTGGTTGCGCAGGCAATGGCCACATATTCAATACCGAAATAATGTGTGGTATTATAATACCTATTTTTTAAGTGCTTGATATATATAAATAATTTAAAAAATATGTTCTTGACCAACTCGAATTCTTGCCGTATTACCCATGCCGACCGATGGGCTAGGAAGATTTGGCCCGTTTTCGATTGATGAACCAACTGATCAGTCCGTTCTATTTAGAATGAAGCTTCATTGCAGGTTCGTCACCCAGATCACGTCTTACCAGATGGTACAGAGATGAAGACTTATTCTGCCAAAGCGGCGGATGTTGAGAAAAAGTGGATCATAATCGATGCTTCCGGCGTCGTTGTGGGGCGCCTCGCATCCTTTGTCGCCAATCGTTTGCGCGGCAAGCACAAACCAAGTTTTACACCGCATATCGACGATGGTGACAATGTTGTTATCGTCAATGCTGAAAAGGTCCTTTTGACCGGCCGGAAATACGAGAACAAGAAGTATTACTGGCACACCGGTTATCCCGGCGGCATTAAAGAGCGGACAGCACGCGCCATTATCGAGGGTCGCTTTCCCGAGCGTGTCGTAGAGAAGGCTGTTGAGCGCATGATGCCTGGTGGGCCGCTCTCGAACAAGCAATATAAGAACCTCCGCGTTTACGCAGGTTCCGAACATCCTCATGAGGCACAGCAGCCTGAAACAATTGAATTCGGAAGCCTGAATCCGAAAAACATGAAGAGGGCTAAATAATGGCTGAAGAGCTTCAATCCCTCGAGGATCTCGGCGGCGCAATTGACGGAACGGCTGCTGAAGCTGCTCCGGTTTATGTGCAGAAACTGGACGCACAGGGTCGCGCTTACGCGACAGGCAAAAGAAAAGACGCGGTTGCTCGTGTCTGGATCCGGCCTGGAACAGGAAAAATCGTCGTAAACAAAAAAGATTTTTCTGTTTACTTCGGTCGCCCGGTTCTCCAGCTAATTCTTCGTCAACCGATTATGGTGGCTGATCGCGATGGCCAGTACGACATTGTCGCCACGGTATCCGGCGGTGGACTGTCCGGTCAGGCTGGTGCGGTACGTCACGGCATTTCAAAAGCTCTGACCTATTATGAGCCTGAACTGCGCGGTGTTCTGAAAAAGAACGGCTTCCTTACGCGTGATTCACGTGTTGTTGAACGTAAGAAATACGGCCGCGCGAAAGCACGTCGTTCCTTCCAGTTCTCCAAACGCTGATATTTCTATACCGAAATGCATCGAGGGCTCGCATGGTTTGCGAGCCCTTTTTGCGTTTCAGGCACTGGCGTTTTGAGGGAACTGTAGCGCTTGGCCCGGTAATCCGCGCGATATATGCTGGAGCGAAACCGTTTGGACAGATCAGATGAATGAGTGCAAATGACGCAGGACTTTCCGCGACCGACCGATAATGCCTTTCTTGGAAATTCGAGCAAGGGTGGTTCGCACGAGCCGACCTATGCCGGAGCACTCTCATTCATGCGACGCCGTTACAGTCGGGACCTCAATGGCGTCGATCTGGTTGTCTGGGGTATCCCGTTTGATGCTGCTGTTTCCAATCGGCCCGGAACACGGTTTGGACCACAGGCGATCCGCCGGGCATCGGCAATCTTTGATGGAGACCCGCAATATCCCTTTGCCGCCGACCCTTATGAGACGCTGAACGTCGTGGATTACGGGGACTGTGTTTTCGATTACGGCCGCCATGCAGATATTCCAGCCTGCATTGAAAAGCAGGCCCGGGACATCCTGTCTTCTCAGGCACAGCTGTTCACTCTGGGCGGCGATCATTTTGTTACCTATCCCCTGCTGAAGGCACATGTCGACAAGCACGGACCGTTGGCTCTGGTGCAGTTCGATGCGCACCAGGACACCTGGGATGATCAGGGGGATCGTATCGATCACGGCACATTTGTCGGCAGAGCTGTGCGAGAGGGCCTGATTGATCCGGAACGCTCGATCCAGGTTGGCATTCGGACACATGCGCCGGAAAGTTGTGGCATCAAGATCATTTACGGAGAAGAGATCGAGCGCACCGACCTGGTTGATATCGCCCGGCAGATTTCAGACCGGGTCGGCGAGGGGGCTGCCTATATGACGTTCGATATTGATTGCCTTGATCCGGCTTTTGCTCCGGGGACCGGAACGCCTGTATCCGGAGGGATGTCCTCGCGGGAAGCTTTGATGATTCTACGGTCTCTGTCCGACATTGAATTTGTCGGTGGAGATATCGTCGAGGTCTCGCCACCCTACGATCACGCCGACATTACCGCTATTGCGGGAGCAACTGTTGCGCAGACATATATCGGAATGCTGGCTGAAAAGGGAAAAGATTGATTTCTCCAATCGCGAATGGAGATACAGTTCTATACAGGTGTCGAGCGACCTAGACTTTCAATTTCACATACGAGCCGGGAGCGTCCTCGATAATCGTCTTTCGACGTTTCCCGGGCACGCGTGCCTTGACCTCAGCATCATCCAAATCGTGAATCCAGGCGTTCCAGTCGGGCCACCACGACCCTTCGGTTTCGTGTGCGCCTTTGATCCAGTTTTCCAAAGAGCCTTTTGTCGGTCCATTGCTCCAATACTGGTATTTTTTCTTGGCCGGAGGATTGACGACGCCCGCAATATGTCCTGAACCTGAAAGAACATATTTCACAGGGCCACCAAACATCTTGGAGCCCAGATAGACCGACTCCGGCGGCGCGATATGATCTTCCTTGGTAGCAAGATTATAGATCGGTACTTTGACTTTCTTCAGATCGAGCCGAACATTGTCGATGACCATTTTACCTTTGGCCAGATTGTTCTCAAGATAGCAGTTGCGCAGGTAAAATGAGTGGTTTGCTGCCGGCATCCGGGTTGAATCGGAATTCCAGTACAGGAGATCAAACGGAAACGGTTCCTTGCCGCGCATGTAGTTATTGATGACATACGGCCAGATGAGATCGTTTGAGCGCAGCAGGTTGAACGCAGAGGCCATTTTGCTGCCGTCCAGATAGCCTTTTTCCGACATCCTTTTTTCAACCGCTTCGATCTGCTCTTCATCGACAAAGACTTTCAGATCGCCGGCATTGGTGAAGTCAACCTGGGTCGTAAAGAAAGTTGCGCTCGCTATCCGGTCGTCTCCCTTGGCTGCCATGTAGGCGAGCGTGACAGAGAGCAATGTGCCCCCGACGCAGTATCCAATTGAGTTGACCTGTCGATGCCCCGTGGCTGTTTTGACAATATCAAGGGATTCAAGAATCCCCTCTTTCATATAGTGTTCAAAGCTTTTTTCAGCCTGCCGTTCATCGGGATTTACCCAGGAGACGACAAAAACTGTATGGCCATGGTCGACGGCCCATTTGATAAATGACTTCTGCGGGTTGAGATCGAGAATATAGAACTTGTTGATCCAAGGTGGCACGATCAACAACGGACGACGCAAAACTTTGTCGGTCGTCGGCGTGTATTGAATAAGCTGCCGAACATCGTTCTGGGCAATGACCTTGCCGGGCGTCATGGCCAGATTTTCGCCAACCTTGAATTTGGTATTGTCAGACTGGCGAATTTTCAGATCGCCCTGACCGGCGCGAATGTCCTCTGCCAGCATTTGCATGCCGCGGGCAAGATTTTCACCATTACTGGAAAGCGTTTCCCTTAGCAGCTCTGGATTGGTCAACACGTAGTTTGAGGGAGAAATCGCATTCATGATCTGATGAACATAAAAATCTGCTTTGTGTCGGGTATGATCATCCAGTCCGTCAGCATTTTTTACCAGATCATCTGCCCAGTTACCGGTCTGCAGATACATCTGTTTGAGAAAGTTGAAGAACTGATTTGCTTCCCAATCTTCATCTTTGAAACGTTTGTCGCCGGGATCGGCCACGACCGCATCGCCGTTTTCATCTCCGGCCATTTTCTTCAAGGTGTTGTTCCAGATATCCATGTATCCGGTCATCAGCTTGGTCTGTGCTTCCAGCGTGCGTTGAGGATCTGACATCCAATATTCACCAACCTTGGCGAGTGTTTTGACGATTTCCGTCATGTCGTCACTCAGATTGGATTTGACTTCTCCAGTTTCGCGAGGCTCTACATAGGCAGCGACAGCCTTACCAGTGCTTTCAACGACTTTGGCCATATTTTGAGCGAAGGCTTCAGGATTGTTGACGATATACTGAAGAAATGGCTCCTTGTGCTCGTCGCTCATAGTTCGGTATTCCCCAATTTTACAAACGCGTTTCGTTTCCGGGTCGAAACTGTTTTTATCAACGCTTCTAAAGCAAATTTCGCGATCGTTGCATCGACCCAATTGCTTCAAGTCTTTGTTTTATCGCCTATCCCAACAGCAGAAGTGGCTCAACTTTTCCGGGGTAGGCTATTTTTGACACCACGACAGTCTACAGCAACACCACGGTAGCGCATAATTTACACGAATAAAAACATCCGCTTATCATGTCCAAGCGCCGGGATATTGAATTTCGACCATGTTCCTAGCATCTGAATGATGTCTTCAGCATGAAGACACACCGACATTCTCCGCGTCTATACCTATAGATTGCTTGACTTAACAGAGGGTAATGCCGACAGGACAGATTATTGTTTGGCGAGGTGCGGCAATCAATTCAATTGGCATCGCTCAATTGCACTGCTAAGGGAGTGGCGGCGAGGTCGAGAGTCAGTTAAAGTGCGAACAAACAAGATGGATTCCTCCCCTCTTGCACTCTGGTTGCAGCACCAGGAAGAAAATGCATGTCCACAATTATGAAATTGACGGTGATTTTGTGCTGTTCGGTTGTGTTGAGCGGTTGTGCAGCCAGCACGGATGTCACCCTTTTGGGGAGTTTGCAGGGCGATGGTCTGGCAAACCCTCCACAAGCGCAGAGCGCCGTTGAGGGCGCCTCGCCAGCAGCGGACAATGTGCAGGCTGCAGTCACAAACAACCCGCTTCCACCCTTGACTCCAGAGGCGGCGAGAGAACAAACGCGTCAGGATTTACAGGCACTTGCATCATCAAGATCCGCGCCCGCCACAGCTGAGTCGGCCGCGTCTCTGCAGGAACTGCTGGACCTGCGGGATGGGCATGCGGATCGCATGAGCAGCGATATTGAGAAAGCCGCTGCCGCATGCGAACAGAACGAGGCTTCCGACACGCTTTCACCTGCCTGTCGCTAGTTTCGAGGCTCTGGGCCTAAGACGTTGTTCTGCCGTTAAAAGCAATTATAAGACGTATGACGGCTTGTGATCGAGGCATAATGCCGGACGGAGCGCGATCTGCAATAATCGATGAGGTGCTGAAGCTATGGACGATTTCCACAAAACGAGGCGATTGCCGCCCTATGTTTTTGAACAGGTCAATCGTCTAAAGGCAAAAGCGCGAGCAGATGGCGCGGACATTGTGGATCTGGGGATGGGAAATCCTGATCTGCCAACACCCGATTACATCGTCGAGAAACTGGTGGAAACGGTCCAGAATCCCAAAACGCATCGATATTCAGCATCAAAAGGAATACCGGGCCTGCGTAAAGCACAGGCGGGATATTACGAACGCCGTTTTGGCGTTAAGCTCAATCCGGAAACGCAGATCGTTGCAACACTGGGCTCCAAGGAAGGTTTCGCCAATATGGCCCAGGCGATAACCGCACCGGGCGACGTTGTGCTTGTTCCAAATCCAAGTTATCCGATTCATGCTTTCGGCTTCCTTATGGCCGGTGGATCTTTAAGATACATGCCTGCCGAACCTGGCCCACAATTTTTCCATGCTTTGGAGAGAGCGGTCGTCCATTCCATTCCCAAGCCGATTGCAATCATCCTCTGCTATCCTGCAAACCCTACGGCATGCATGGCCGACCTCGAATTCTACAAGGATGTCGTTCAGTTTGCCCGCAAGCATGACATTTTCGTTCTGTCGGATCTGGCTTACGCGGAAATCTATTTTGATGATGTCCCGCCCCCTTCACTCCTGCAGGTCCCGGGAGCAATGGATGTGGCGGTAGAATTCACGTCGCTGTCCAAGACCTTTTCCATGCCCGGCTGGCGTATGGGCTTTGCGGTTGGCAACGAAAGACTGATAGCAGCTCTGGCGCGGGTAAAATCGTATCTTGATTACGGCGCGTTCACGCCGATCCAGGTGGCCGCCGCAGCCGCACTCAACGGGCCTGAAGAGGTGATTGAGGAAATTCGCGGCACATACAAGCAACGGCGAGATGTCATGGTCGATTCTTTCGCAAGAGCGGGTTGGGATATTCCCGCTCCGGGAGCGACGATGTTTGCCTGGGTGCCTATTCCGGAAAAATTTCGTTCTCTGGGCAGCTTGGAATTCGCAAAGCTGCTGCTTCAAAAAGCAGATGTTGCTGTGTCTCCTGGCCTTGGTTTCGGGGAATATGGTGATGAATATGTTCGGATATCACTTGTGGAGAATGAACAGCGGATTCGCCAGGCGGCAAGGAATGTTCGACGGTTTCTTGAATCTGCGGACAAAACATTGCACAACGTGATCCCAATCAGCGCCTCCCGCTGAGGAACAGGATCTGGATCACGTAATTTATGGCTGACGCACTAAAGCTTGGCATCGCTGGCCTGGGAACGGTCGGTGCATCGCTCGCCAATATCTTGAACACTCACTCGGAAGTTCTGACGAGCCGTTCCGGACGGCCGATAACAATTGCTGCGGTTTGCGCGCGCGATCGTGCGAAGGATCGCGGAATCGACCTGTCCGACGCAACCTGGTTTTCAGATCCGGTGGCACTTGCACGCTCAGAAGCGATTGATGTGTTTGTGGAATTGATTGGAGGGGACAGCGGTCCCGCCGAAAAGTCCGTGCGCGCGGCAATTGACTGCGGCAAACATGTTGTCACTGCCAACAAGGCTTTGCTCGCCAAGCATGGCAATTCCCTTGCTCGGGCGGCGGAAGCAAAAGGCGTGAGCCTGAATTATGAAGCCGCCGTTGCGGGTGGTATCCCGATTATCAAGACTCTGCGAGAGACGTTGACCGGAAATCAGGTCAGCCGCATTTATGGCATCCTGAACGGTACCTGCAATTATATTTTGACCCGGATGGAGCAGGACCGCATTTCTTTCGAGGAATGTCTGACAGATGCACAGCGTCTGGGGTATGCGGAAGCGGATCCGACATTTGACGTCGAAGGATTCGATAGCGCTCACAAGTTGGCCATCCTGACCAGTCTGGCGTTCGGCACTGAGATCGAAGCGGACTCGATCTATGTCGAGGGCATTTCGTCGATCACGACGGCTGACATCGAAGCAGCAACTGAGCTTGGATATCGGATCAAATTGCTGGGTGTGGCCCAGATAACCGAAACAGGCATCGAGCAGCGCGTTCATCCGACGATGGTGCCGATCGCTTCCTCGATCGCTCGGGTGGATGGCGTTCTTAATGCGGTTGCAGTGGATGCTGACTTCGTCAGTGAGATTATCCTCGCCGGGCCGGGTGCAGGCGGGAATGCCACGGCCTCTGCTGTTGCAGGTGACATCACCGATATTGCACGGGGTATCAGTGTACCGGTTCTGGCGCGGCCCGCAGACCAGCTTCGACCCTATCAACGGGCGCGTATGCGTCTGCACGAGGGCGGCTACTACATCCGCTTGTCGGTCTATGACCGCCCCGGCGCATTTGCCAGCATAGCCAAGGCAATGGCAGCCCATTCGATCTCTCTGGAGTCGATTGTCCAGCGTCGCAGAAACGGGCAGTTCGCTCAAAGTGCCGTCGATGCTGTCGATCCGCAGCCCGTCATTCTGATCACACACGAAACTACGGAAAATGCCGTCAAGGATGCGCTTGAGGCAATTGCAGCTGATAATGTCATTGCCGAAAAACCGCAGATGATCCGTATCGAGAAATTGGATTAAGTCTTTTCTGGGAACCAAAGAATGAGCCAAACGAATAAAACTGTCGCTGTTCTGGATCGTATCCTGACACTGGAACTGGTTCGCGTGACCGAAAGGGCTGCGGTATCTGCGGCTCGATTGCGGGGGCGCGGAGACGAAAAAGCTGCCGATCAGGCAGCCGTCGATGCCATGCGCCGCGAGTTGAACCAACTTCCCATCGATGGAACGGTGGTGATCGGCGAAGGGGAGCGTGATGAAGCTCCGATGCTCTACATTGGTGAAGAGGTCGGTACAAAGGATGGTCCGAAAGTCGATATTGCGCTGGATCCGCTCGAGGGCACGACTATCTGCGCAAAGAACCTGCCCAACTCCCTGGCTGTGATTGCAATGTCGGAACAGGGCGGACTGTTGAATGCGCCGGATTGCTACATGGAAAAAATCGCAATCGGCCCCGGATTTGAACCCGGCCTCATCAATCTGGACAAGTCGCCGTCTGAAAATGTGCAGGCTATGGCCGATGCTAAAGGGGTATCAGTCGGTGACATCACGGCGTGTGTGCTCGACCGTCCCCGGCATGCCCGTTTGATCGAGGAAATCCGGGCAACCGGTGCTGCTCTGCGATTGATTGGCGATGGTGACGTGGCAGGTGTAATCCACACGACTGATCCGGAGGAAACCGGCATCGATATCTACATGGGTATCGGCGGTGCGCCGGAAGGCGTTCTGGCAGCG
This sequence comes from Stappiaceae bacterium, assembly GCA_039976075.1. Classification (GTDB taxonomy): domain Bacteria; phylum Pseudomonadota; class Alphaproteobacteria; order Rhizobiales; family Stappiaceae; genus JBDWFY01. The sequence continues at coordinate 1,128,616 of JBDWFY010000001.1, read as the reverse complement.
GCTGCTCTTCGTTGCATTGGTGGACAGATGCAGGGTCGTTTGGTCATTAATCGTGAAGAACAGAAAGAGCGGGCTGTTCGCATGGGCATCGATGATGTCAGACGGATCTACACCATGGAGGAAATGGCGCGCGGTGATGTTTATTTTGCCGCAACCGGCGTCACCGATGGCAATTTTCTTCAGGGCGTAAAATTCTCCCAGAACAAGATCACGACACACACCGTTGTCATGCGCTCGTCTTCTGAAACGGTTCGATATATCAAGGCGATCCATACGCAGTTGGACAAGTTCCACCTGGATTGACGCAATACCATGTGACAACTGCTTGTGTTTGGTTGTTGACGCGACACTGACACTGATCCGAAGAGGGCCGATGTGAGCAGCCCAGACGCCTTTCTGGGCGTGACAGCATCTTTTGGCGGCAAGCGCTGGCAGGAACGGCTCGACGTCGGAGCGCAGGCGCAGGCGTTGGCCATGGCCCAGCGCTATGATCTGCCCGATGTCGTCGCCCGGGTATTGGCCGGGCGCAATGTCACGCTTGAACAGGCCGAGACGTTCCTCGATCCCAGTTTGCGCGACCTTATGCCCGATCCCTCAACCCTGATGGATATGGATAAAGCGACTGACCGCGTCGTGCGGGCAGTTCAGGCCGGTGAGCAGATCGCGATATTTGGCGACTATGATGTCGATGGGGCGACTTCAGCAGCCCTGCTTGCACGCTTTCTAACCTTTGTCGGTTTGCGGCCATTTATCCATATTCCGGATCGGCTGACAGAGGGATACGGCCCGAATATCCCGGCGATTGAGGAGTTGAAGCAGCGGGGGGCAACGCTGCTCATCACGGTTGACTGTGGCAGCACAAGCTTTGAAGCCTTCGAAGCGGCTGCAGGACTGGGTCTTGACGTTGTAACCATTGATCATCATCAGGTTGGTGTTGAGCTGCCTCAAGTCGAGGCTTTGGTAAACCCAAACCGACAGGATGATCTGTCCGGGCAGGGAAATCTGGCTGCGGTCGGCGTCACTTTTCTCTTTTTGGTCGCGTTGAACAGAGCTCTCAGGGGATCAGGTTTTTATAACGGGAAACCACCCAATCTCCTGGCCTGGCTGGATCTTGTGGCACTTGGAACGGTGTGCGATGTGGTGCCGTTGAAGGGGCTCAATCGTGCCTATGTCACCAAAGGATTGATGGTGATCAGGAAGCGGGAAAATCAGGGTCTCGCGGCGCTTTGCGATGTTGCGCGGCTGAACGGCCCGGCAGCACCCTATCATCTGGGGTTCCTCATTGGACCACGTATCAATGCCGGTGGACGGATCGGGGATGCGGCGCTGGGTGCGCGTCTGCTGTTGTCCTCAGATCGCGGTGAAGCTCAGGGAATTGCCACTGAGTTGGATCGGCTTAATCAAGAGCGGCAAGCCATTGAAGCCATCATGCTTGAGGAGGCAGAGCTGCAGGTTGGTCGGGCGCTGGTTACCAGCCCGGACACCGCTGTAATATTCGCCGGCGCTGATAATTGGCATCCCGGTATTGTTGGGCTGATCGCTTCGCGCCTCAAGGAAGCGCATCGTCGTCCTGCCTTCGCCATCGCGTGGGGCGAGAACGGTCAGGGAACGGCATCTGGTCGCTCCATCCCCGGGGTAGACCTTGGCGCTGCGGTTCGGGCAGCTGTTGAAGAGGGCATTCTGATCAAGGGCGGTGGTCATGCCATGGCGGCCGGACTGACAGTTGAAAGAGAGAAGCTTTCCGACCTGGAAGCCTTCATGGATCAGCGCCTTGCCGAGGATGTGCAGCAAAAGCGACAGGTGGATAGCCTCACTGTTGATGGTGCGCTGACAGCATCCGGCGCGTCGCTTTCGCTTCTGGAGACGCTTGAGAAAGCCGGCCCGTACGGGGCAGGGCACAGTGAACCGGTCTTTGCTTTTCCGTCGCACAAACTCCGCTACGCCGATACAGTCGGGAGCGGTCACATCCGGGCTACGATTGCCGGGACGGACGGCACGTCACTGAAAGCGATTGCCTTTCGGGCCGCGGACAAACCGCTGGGACAGGCACTTCTGGCCGGGCGTGGAAATTTTATGCATTTTGCGGGCACATTGTCGATTGACTACTGGCAAGGAAATCCCAAGGTGCAGCTAAGAGTTATTGATGCTGCCGATCCGAGAAAATATCGGTAACATTTTGTAATTTAAAGATATAATTCAATTTCTGTTCTCGATCTACAGTTTAAGTCTCTGAAATAATCTCAAACTCATCGCTTTTGACGGGCCAAATTAACGTCACAGCAATTATTTGTCGCTACTCGATGAGTAAGACAAGGATTGGTCGGGATTTGCCATGGAACAGGCACCAACGCACTTAAAGCCCAAACGCGAAGAATTGCGCGTGGGTGCCGTGTTACACCAAACAAAGCCGGACAGTGTTTTGCGCCCGATGTATCATGTCGACCAATTTGACTCTGAAGCCGGCACGTTGCTCAAGGAACTCCGGGCGACCGCACAACGCGCGGAGATGTCACTTGCGGGCGTCAGCCGTACGCCCTGGTCCCTGGAATTGCGTTCAAGCCGATTTATGATTATCGCCGCCAGCGTTGGGACGTTAACAATTATTATATTGGCAAATCGTCTGGCTCAGGCCATTCTATAGGTTGAAAATCTAACGAAAATCCTTCTTGAGGGCAAAAAGAAGTCAGGATAATCCTCTGGTTTGGGAGTGCCTGCAACATGAGTGTATTCATAACGATCGCACTGGCGGCGTTTGTAATTGGTCTGGTGCTGTTAATTATCAACACTGTTGGCAGGTCCAGGCTTGATAAGCGCAGCAAAACCATACTCCTGCGTCAGGACCGGCGTAATGAGAACAGTTTTCTGTTCTTTGGCAAGATCTTGATACCGCCCTATCTTGTTATGATCCTTGCCGTTTTTGCGATTCAGTTCGGCAATGCCTACAAGAACGGATATCTAACGGCGCGTCCGTTCAATTTCCTCTTCAAACACACGATGGTTACTGGCATTGATTTCATCGACCGATTGCTGGACCGGTATATCTACGAGCAATATCTTCTGATCGGCATCACGGTGATGTTTTTGTTGTTTCTGGTTTGCTTCGGATTTTTCTTCGGCCAGCTCTATCGCCTGCGGAATTTTCGGCTGATGCGACGCCGGCTTCAAAGCGGACAGAGGCATTCTTCTGGAATCGCTGGGCATCCGGCCGGATAATCCGGTGTTTTCAGGCTGTTTGACAAAAGGCCTCTTGTTCCGTCTTTAGACACTGTGTACACCGCGTTTCATGGCGCCACCACTTCTGACTCTACAAGACATCCATCTGACTTTTGGCGGGACACCGCTGCTAGAAGGAGCCGAACTTTCGATTTCCGAAGGTGAGCGGCTATGTCTGGTCGGCCGCAATGGCTCGGGCAAGTCAACCTTTCTGAAAATCGCTGCAGGTCAGATCGAATGCGATTCCGGCAAACGGTTCATTCAGCCAGGTACAACCGTACGATATCTGCCGCAGGTTCCCGATTTTGATGATCACAAAACGGCACTGGATTACACCCTTTCCGGTCTTGGTCCGGGGGATGAACCCTATCGTGCGCAATATTTGCTCGAGCAACTGGGGTTGAGCGGTGCGGAGGATGTGAGCCGGCTGTCTGGTGGCGAAGCACGCCGTGCAGCGCTTGCGCGGGCGCTGGCACCCGAACCTGATATTTTGTTGCTCGATGAGCCGACCAACCATCTGGATCTTCCCGTCATTGAGTGGCTGGAAGAGGAACTTACTTCCCTGCGGTCTGCGATCGTTCTCATCAGCCATGATCGCCGGTTTCTTGAAACCATCTCGCGGTCGACTGTATGGCTTGATCGTGGAACGACGCGTCTGATGAACAAGGGTTTCTCGCATTTTGAAGTCTGGCGCGACGAGGTACTGGAGCTGGAGGAACTCGAACAACACAAACTGGATCGCAAAATCGTTCGCGAGGAACACTGGGTCCGCTACGGAGTGACCGCAAGGCGCAAAAGGAACATGCGCCGTATGAGAGAGTTGCAGGCGTTGCGCCAATCCCGCCGCGACCACCGCGCGGCCACCGGTTCGGTCACTATGACGGCAACCGAAGGCACCGTTTCGGGTAAACTGGTTGTTGAAGCCAAATCGATCGGCAAGAGGTACGCCGACCGGGATATCGTCAAGGATTTTTCAAGTCTGATACAGCGGGGAGATCGGATCGGGCTGGTCGGGCCGAATGGCGCCGGCAAGACAACGCTATTGAACATGCTCACCGGAAAGCTGCCGCCCGATCACGGGAGTATGCGTCTTGGCGCCAATCTTCAAATGATGACTCTTGATCAGCAACGTTCCGGTATCCGACCGGACTGGACGGTCAAGGAGGTACTGACCGAGGGCTCCGGCGATATGGTCGAGGTCAACGGACAGCAGCGTCATGTCATCGGCTATATGAAAGACTTTCTTTTTGCACCGGAACAGGCTCGCTCGCCTGTCAGCGCGCTGTCAGGTGGTGAACGAGGGCGCCTGATGCTCGCTGTTGCGCTGTCCAAGCCGTCGAATTTTCTGGTGCTTGATGAGCCGACCAACGATCTTGACCTTGAGACACTGGAACTCCTGCAGGAAATGCTGACCGGATATAACGGCACTGTTCTGATCGTCAGCCACGACCGTGATTTTCTGGACAGGATCGCCACTTCCGTTGTGGTGAGTGAAGGTGAGGGGCGCTGGCAGGAATATGCGGGTGGATATTCCGATATGGTTGCCCAGCGCGGTGCTGGTGTCTCGGCTCTCCGTGAGAGCGCCAAGGCCGAGGAAACGCGCCCATCGCAGCCTTCCCGGAAAGAGGAAGACGCGGCGAAATCTGCGAAAAAGCGCAAGTTGTCCTTCAAAGATAAACATGCCCTTGAAACGTTGCCGAACAAGATGCTGGCACTTCAGAACGACATACAATCTGCTGAATCCGTGATGGCGGATCCGAAGCTGTTCACCGGCAATCCGGAAAAATTCCAGAAAACGATGGCGCGACTTTCCGAACTTCAGTCTGAGCTTGAAGCGTGCGAGGAACAGTGGCTGGAACTTGAAATGCTGCGCGAGGAGCTTGAAGGAAATTGACCGAGATCTATGTCGATGCGGATGCATGCCCTGTCAAATCCGAGGTCATCCGAGTTGCCGAACGGCATCGCCTGAGGGTTCATATTGTCTCAAACAGCTGGATGCGGCTCGATGAGAGTGACTTTGTCAATCGGGTCGTGGTTTCCGAAGGATCGGATGTCGCGGATGATTGGATCGCAGAACGTGCGGCAACAGGCGATATCGTGATCACCTCGGACATTCCTCTGGCCGACCGTTGTATAAAACGCGGTGCAGATGTGCTTGGACCAACGGGAAAGCCGTTTACAGAGGACAGTATAGGTATGGCAATGGCCATGCGTGAGCTGAACGCCGAACTGCGTGATACCGGTGTGATACGTGGTTACAACGCTGCGTTTGGCCCGCGCGACCGATCCAATTTCCTGAATGTGCTGGAGAATACGGTTCGGAAGGCGCTGAAGGCAGGTTGACCGCTTCAAAATAACGGAATGAATTCAATTCACACGGAAGGTTTCCTCCGAACTAAAAAGAGATATTTTTTCCAAACACGCGTCGGGTTTCCGTTTTGCGGACGTTTAACACCAGATGAAGACCAATTTTTTTCGTTCAAAAGAGGTTTCCAATGGTTTCCCGACTTTCTGCGCTCAGCCCATATTGGCTTTGGATACTCCTGGCGGTGCCGGCATTCTTTATGCTGAATACAGCATTTACGGCGGAAAACACGCGCGTGGTGCATCAGTTGCTGCACCCCAGCGGTGAGTTTTCGGCTCGTTTCATGATCATTGCCATGATGGCTACGCCGTTGACCATGATATTCCGGGGATGGCGTGGGCCGGCCTGGTTGAAGAAAAACCGTCGATATTTTGGCGTTGCGGCATTTTTTTATGCGGCGTTGCACACTATTTTTTATCTGATGGATAAGGCGTCTTTGGCTCGGGTCGTTGACGAACTGCCGCAGATTTACATCTGGACCGGTTGGCTCGCCTTTGCGATTTTTATTCCCTTAGCGGTCACGTCGTTTGACTATTTCGTGCGAATAATGGGCAGGCGCTGGAAAGCGTTGCAGCGATGGGTCTATGCCGCTGCGATATTGACGCTTGTCCATTGGGCTGCGCTGCACGATTGGGCCAGTCCGATGGGCGCCATTGTCCACTTTGCACCGTTGGCGGGATTGGAAGCTTATCGGATTTGGTATTGGTATTTGAGGCCCAATACCGTTTCGGTATCGTAGCGCTCGGAAGAGATTGTTTTCTGCCGATGTCAGAGAATGAGTTCTCAAGCAGATTATCTGCAGGCTAACCCCGGACGACCGGGGTCTCGCTGATGAAAAACTGTTTGGGGACGGCTCGACAGCAACCAGAATGAAACGCTGTGCTTGGGAGACTTTGCTGGTCGGAGTCGTCACGGCCAATGGTGAGGAAAGCGATCCTTCAAAGAATTTTTTCGGCCGGCGGGAGTGTTTCGAACGGGGTGTAATGCATCCAGGAACTCACATGCTCTGCCAGGTAACTGTTGCCCGTTATTGACAGCTCTCCTGCTTTCTTTGCTTCGCGATAGGAAATCTTCTTCATCCAGATATCGGTCATGGTTTTCACTGTCGTGTGAAAATATACATCGATATCTTTTCCGGGATCCTTGTCGCAGGCTTCGACTGAGCCGTTTTCAGCAATAAGCCACCAGTTTGCTTTTTCGATCATATCTGAAAAGCTGAATTGAATGATGGTCTCAGAAGGCGGTAATTTGTCAGTCTGGATGCTTCGTTCCAGATAGATAAGCAGCAATTCCACATCGTAGTCGTAAGTCTGCAGATTCTCGTGGGCCCACGTCAGCCCCCAGTTGCCCAGGGACAGAAGGACCGGCTGGAGCTGTTTGCAGGCCTCTGTCGGATAATATTCATGACCGCGTTGCCCGCTGATTGTTTTACGATAGATCAGCCCATTGGTCTCAAGGTCGGCAAGGCGCCGGGTCAAAAGCGTTGGCGATATAGTGCCAAGGCCTCTTTGAAGTTCCGAAAATCGGTTGCCGCCCATCAGAATTTCCCGAATGATCAGAACGGTCCACTTCTCGCCTATCAACTCTGAAGCCTTGGCAATTGGGCAAAACTGGCCATATTCCATATCACTCTCCAGGATTGATAGTGGCTTACTCCACTTTGTGTAGTTCATCTCTACACTGCGTGAACTATTCTGCGCAATGCTTGCAGGGCTAGGTTTCCCTCATCAGATCCGGCGCGGTTGCCGGACCAACTCGATGGAGAAATCGATGATAGAATTCAAGATATACGGATCAGAAACCTCCGACATTCTAAAGGGTATTGAAGCGCAACTGGGGATCGTTCCTAATGTTTTTGCGGTGCTTGGCGGTAATGAACAGGCGCTGGAAGCATTTGCAACGCTCAATGGTCTGTTTGCACAAAGCGATCTTTCAGCGATTGAGAGAGAGATCGTTCAAACCGCTGCCAGCGTGAGCAATGCCTGCAGCTATTGCGTTGCCGGGCACACCGCCTTTGCGCAGATGCAAAACCTCGATGGAGCGGAGATCGCGGCCGTTCGCAGCGGCGCTCCGATAAAAGATCCCAAGCGTCAAGCCTTGCGGTTATTCGTGCAGGCCGTCGTTTCGACCCGAGGATCGGACGCCAGTCAGGAACTTCGAGATCTCCTTGCTGCCGGTTACAGCAAGAACCAGGTGTTCGACGTCGTCCTCGGCATCACCGTCAAGATGTTCAGCAATCAGGTGGTGGGCGTTACAGGCCTGGCGCTGGATGACGCTTTCTCGGTCTTCCAATGGTCCGCTGCGGAAAACGCTGCACAAGCAGCCTGACTTTATCGCGGCCGCTAGTTGAGCGGACGCATTTCAGACATTCCCACATCTATCAGGATTAAATTATGGATACTCAGACCCTTTCAACCGAGGCGTTTGCCGGACAGGTTGTCGGTGACATTGGTGCCACGCTCTCCGGTGTCATGACGAACATTGGACACAAGCTCGGTCTCTATCGTGCTCTGGCGGGAGGCGGTGAAATGACCTCCAAAACGCTGGCGCTAAAATGCAATCTCACTGAACGCTACGTTCGCGAATGGCTCAATAACCAGGTGGCTGGCGGCTACCTGCAATATAACAAGACCACTCAATCCTACATTCTGCCGGAGGCATATATTCCTGTGCTGGTCGATCCGGACAGCCCGGTTTTCCTGGTTCCGGCACTCGAAGTTGCCGCGTCTTTCTGGCTCGATGAGGACCGCATCGCCGATGTTTTCCGCACGGGGGAGGGGATCGCCTGGGGCGAACATCATCATCGTCTGTTTTGTGGCAGTGAATCCCTTTTTCGGCCGGGATATCAGGCATTTCTGACATCGGACTGGATTGCGGCCATGGATGGTGTGAAAGAAAAGCTGGTGGCTGGCGCCAACGTTGCGGATGTCGGCTGTGGTCATGGGGCATCGACCATTGTGATGGCGAATGCTTTTCCAAAATCCTCCTTCACCGGCTTTGACAATCACGCTGCCTCGATTGAAACGGCAAGACAGCGTGCGAGGGAAGGGGATGCGAAAGGCAATATCCGTTTCGAGACGGTGGATGCGCAGTCTTATCCTGCCGAGAGTTTCGATCTCATTTGTTTCATGGACTGTCTTCATGACATGGGAGATCCTGTCGGTGCTGCCCGGCATGCCGCGAAATCACTTAAAAACGACGGGAGTGTTTTGCTGGTTGAACCGGCAGCTGCAGACAGCATCGAAGACAACATCAATCCTGTGAGCCGGCTCTATTACGCTGCTTCTACTGCCGTGTGTACGCCGTGTTCTCTTTCGCAGGACGTCGGTCTTGCTCTGGGTGCGCAGGCCGGAGAACGCCGTCTGTCTGAAGTGATGGAGGAAGCCGGTTTTACCTCGGTACGTCGCGTTGCGGAGACGCCCTTCAACATCATCCTTGAAGCGAGGCTCTCCTGACAGTGCTTGCCAGTTCTCATGCCTCTCTCAACTTGATAATTATTGAAAGAAATAACCATGTTCAACACACTTTATAAAATTGGTTTGATCTCCATCCTGATCACACCAATCCTCGTGACGCCCGGTATCGCCAGACCGAGTCTGTTGGAGATGACCTGTGCCGGTTCCAACGCTCTCATCCGGTCCCTTGGAAGTGTCACGATCGACATCAAACCCGGCATATACCGCCGTTTCGTTGCCAAGCGCACCATGTGTGTGCACGGTCAAAAGGGGTTCAAACTGAAGGCTGCTGTAGCAGGTGGGAAGCAGTGCAAAGTAAAATATGCTTGCCGCAACATCCTGGAATCCGACCAGCCTACCAACGCAGGCAACGCGCCCTCACCATCGCCAGCACCGGCTCCAGGGCCTGCGACAACGGTTAATGACGGCAATGGCACCGTCATCATCGATTGAACCTGATCATCTGAGGTGAGGATTGCCTTCATCGAACGACACTGATCCGTACGAGTGAGTGCGGATCAGTCTCTCTGCGAGAACAGGTAGATTAATTTCGGCAATATGAAATGAGCTGGAACGAGCTTCCACTGTCTGCCGGACAAAAATATGCCTCCAACCCAACAAGGGAAGAACAAAGTGTCCAACTATCCGGAGTTTGAAAAACGTGAATGGGCCGGCTGGCAAGAGCGGGCAACCAATTATGATGCAACTACCCTGAAGATGACGGGGACCACGATACCCAGATTGGTTGAACGTACTGATATTCGTGCTAACCAAAAAGTTCTCGATGTCTGTTGCGGTACCGGTGCCGTAACCCGCCATCTCGTAGCCGCCGGTGCTTGCGTGGAAGGGGTCGATTTCTCTGCTGCCATGATTGAGCAATCTGAGCGGAATATTCCAGATGCCCGGTTTTCTGTGGCAGATGCACAAAATCTGCCGTTTGAAAATGCCGTCTTTGATGCCGTGCTCACCAACTTTGGTCATTATCACCTACCGGATCCTGAACAGGCGATCAAAGAGGCGGCCAGAGTTCTAAAACCGGGGGGAAGATATGGATTTACAACCTGGGTGGGACCTGAGGAATCAGAAGGATTTAGACTGATTTTTGAAACGATCCTTGGTAATTTGGATCCTGAGATTGTCCTGCCACCGGCGCCTGATCCCTTTCATCTGGCGGATGAGGTCAATTCGGCGCATATCCTAAGCACGGCCGGCTGTGAAAACATCGCCGTCGAGACCTTCCAATCTGAAATCACCTGCGAACCCGATGCGTTTGTACCATTCCTAAAAGCCGCAACCGTGCGTGCTACTCTGGTGTTGAAGGCTCAACCACTGACGGTTCAGCGACGAATTGAAGCCTTGCTCCGGGAAAAAATCGAACAGTTTGTTCGTGACGGAATGGTCTGTTTGCCACTCCCCAACCGCATCATCACAGCGACGCGATCAGGAGACTAAGTGTTCCGACTGACGATGTAAAAAACCATACACCGGCTGGAGTCAAATCGACTGCCCGCACGCAACACCTGAGGACCAAGCCCATTGAAAGTTGTGTCCGCCAAGATGGCCGGTTACATCGACGGCTTCGCCAATGAAATACAGATTGGGGACAGCATTGACGGCCATGGTTTTTGACGACAGGGCTTTGGTGTCGATGCCGCCCAATGTCACTTCCGCCGTACGATAGCCTTCCGTTCCCAGCGGGGTCACTTTCCAGCTTTGAATGCAGTCGGCCAAATGTTGCAGTTTGCTATCGGATTGATCAGCCAAGCGGCCTTTGATTGCTGACTGGGCAGTCATGTACTCGGCAAAGCGCTTGGGCAGCAATTGGCTGAGTGCGGTGTGAATGTCCTGCTTTGGCGTCTTCTGCCGGGCGTTTCTCAACCAGAGAAACAAATCCTCGCCCACTGACAGATTGACGGTCAGTGTGTCACCTTCCCGCCAGTAATTTGAAATCTGAAGCATAGCCGGACCAGACAGCCCGCGGTGGGTGAATAGCATCGCTTCGGAAAAAGAACCTGCCCCGCAGTCGACAGTGCAGTCGGTCGCGATGCCGGGCAGGGCCTTCCATTCTTCCAGTATCGCCGGCGAAAACGTAAAGGGCACCAGACCGGCTCGGGTTGGGGTGACATCAATGTCGAACTGGGCGGCCACCTCATAGGCGAACCCGCTCGCACCCATCTTTGGAATGGATTTACCGCCTGAAGCAATGACAAGGCTGTCTGCCTGAACCATGCCGCGCCCGGTGATAACCTCAAATCCATTCCCCTGCTTTTGTAAGGTACGAACTTTGCAGTCGAGCCAGATCTCAACGCTGTGCTGATTGCAGAGACCTGTCAGCATCTCGATGATATCTTTTGCTGAATGGTCGCAAAACAGCTGCCCGAGTGTTTTTTCGTGAAAGGCTATCTGGTGCGCATTCACAAGCTCAATAAAATCATTCGGTCCGTACCGTTTGAGCGCCGAAATACAGAAATGCGGATTGCCGGACAAAAAGTTTTTTGGCGTTGAGTGAATATTTGTGAAGTTGCAACGACCACCGCCGGAAATACGAATTTTTTCGCCCGGTTTTTTTGCGTGATCGATCAGAAGGACAGATTTCCCCCGGGCGGCAGCTGTTTGAGCGCACATCAACCCCGCAGCGCCCGCCCCGACAATCAATACGTCATAGCAGGTGATTTGAGACCTCATTCTTTGGGTATAGTGGGGCAGTTCGCAACCAGATTTGGTGACCAAAGGTCAGCGATAGGATGTTGGGCGATTTAGCGGTTTTCAAACCCGTCGTCAAACGGCAAACCAAGCAACAGAACTCCGGCTGACATTAACTTGGAAGCAAATCGAGGGCGAATTGGAGAGGTTTATTAAGCAATTAGCCTACAAAATGGACGGGAATGGTTTACGGGACCGATAAATTGATGTTTCAATCGAGATATCATCTTTTGCCGGGGATTTTTATTTTGAAAAATTTGAAGGGGAGATCGCCGGTGGGGGAAAGTGTAAAACGCATTGCAGAGAACAAGCTGGGTACGGGACAGACGTGAGCGAAAAAGAAAAGAAGAACCGTATCAAAGTGCTGGATATGCACACCGGAGGTGAACCCTTGCGGATCGTCACTGACGGATATCCGGATATTGACGGCAGCAGCATTCTGGAAAAGCGACGGTTTGCCAAAGAAAAGCTGGATCATTTGCGGCTTTTCATCATGGCGGAGCCGCGCGGGCACCGGGACATGTATGGAGCGGTTCTTGTCAAAACCGAAAATTCCGACGCCGATATTGGCGTGTTGTTCATGCATAATGAAGGGTACAGCACGATGTGCGGTCACGGCATCATCGCACTGGGCCGGTATGTCGTCGACCACGAGTTGGTAGAGGTTTCAGAGCCGGAGACAAAGGTTGTATTTGACTGTCCGTGCGGTCTCGTTGAAACCACGATCAAAGTGACAGGCGGCAAAGCCGGTGCTGTTTCCTTCAAATCTGTACCGTCTTTTGTTTATTCCCTCGATCATCTTGTTCGTGTACCGGGTCTGGGCGATATCGCGATCGATGTTGCATATGGTGGTGCATTTTATGCCATTGTCGATGCGTCACGGTTCAAGCTTGATGTCATGCGCGCTCCTTCGCGGCTGTTGCTTGATGCTGCCGATACAATTTCCCGCACCGTGAGGAACACCTTGAGCGTGGAACATCCACTGGATGCGGATCTTTCGTATCTCTACGGTACAATCTTGACCGATGGCAAAGATGAGTTTTCTGCAGATCAGCCAACCGGCAATGTCTGCGTTTTTGCAGACGGTCAGATTGATCGAAGCCCGACCGGTTCAGGAGTGAGTGCACGCCTGGCAGTGCAACATGCCAGAGGCCAGATTGCGCTCCATCAGGTACGCCGATTCAAAAGTGCTACCGATGCTGAATTCACTGGGAAAATTATCGAAGAGACTGAATGCGGAAAATATCTCGCTGTGGTTACGGAGATTTCCGGCCGGGCAAACTATGTTGGCGAGTCGACATTCTGGCTGGACGAGAATGACAATCTGGGCAAGGGCTTCCTGCTTCGCTGATCGGCTTACCGATGAACCCGGTGGAACAATGCTGGAACCATGTGAGTTACAGTCATTCTGTGTTGTAGCTCAACTCAGGCTGCGTTTTTCTTTGCCAGCCGTTTTTTGATGCTGTCCACGTCTGCACGCGGTGTCGCGGTAAACAGCGTCTTGGTATAATCGTGTTGCGGATTGTCAAAGACGTCGTCGCGACTGCCATATTCAACCACCTCGCCGAAATACATCACCATGACCTGATCGGCGATGTATTTTACTACAGACAGATCATGGCTGATGAAGACATAGGTGAGGTTCAGTTCTTCCTGCAAGTCTGCCAGCAGGTTCAATATTTGCGCTTGCACTGACAGATCAAGCGCAGAGACCGGCTCGTCAAGCACCAGAAGACGTGGTTTAAGCATCAGTGCACGGGCGATGGCAATACGCTGCCGCTGACCGCCTGAGAACATGTGCGGATAGCGATTATAGTGCTCCGGTCCCAATCCGACTTTTTTCAGCATCGAATGAGCCAGCGCAGTGCGCTCAATCGGCGAGGTATTTGTGTTGATGACAAGTGGCTCTTCAAGAACCGCACCGATTTTCTGGCGCGGATTGAGCGAGCCGTAGGGGTTCTGGAATACAATCTGAACCTTGCGGCGCAATTCCGATGTCAAATGGCCAGCCGAAATGTCTACGATTTTTTCATCGATAAGGAGAGACCCAGCCGTTGCCGGATCAATCAGAGTGAGAATCCGTGCCAGGGTCGATTTACCGCAACCGGATTCGCCAACCACGGCGAGCGTTTTACCTTCTTCAAGATCGAAGCTTACGCCCTTGAGCGCATGAATCGTGCGTGTCTTGCCAAAAAGCCCTTCTTTGACATGATAATCGCGCTTCAGATCTCTCGCCCGGAGGACAGTATTGCTCATTTGCTCACTCCTTCAAGCGAAATACCGGCGTCGGTCAATTCCTTGGCGAAATCCTGAACTGTTGGCAGGCGATCGCCGGTGGCATTTTCCGGTAGCGCTGAAAGGAGCGCTTTGGTGTAGGCATTTTTCGGGCTCTCAAACAACGACAGCACGTCGGCTTCCTCTACCTGACGTCCCTTATATTGCACCACCACGCGGTCGGCGGTTTCGGCCACGACACCCATGTCATGGGTTATCATGATAAGGGCCATGCCGCTGTCTTGCTGAATGGTCAGCAGCAGGTCGAGGATCTGTTTCTGAATTGTGACATCCAGTGCGGTGGTCGGTTCATCGGCAATCAGAAGTTTGGGGGCGCAGGAGATGGCCATTGCGATCATCACGCGCTGGCATTGTCCGCCTGACATCTGGTGGGGAAAGACGGTGAGGCTGCCTTTTGGATTGGGGATGCCGACTGACTCCAGAAGTTCTTCGGCTCGCTTCTGACGTTGAGAACCTGATAGGGATGTATGAGCCTTGAGCGCTTCGGTGAGCTGAAAACCAACAGTAAAACAAGGGTTCAAACTGGCAATCGGTTCCTGAAAGATCATTGAAATATCTTTGCCGATGACCTGACGCCGCTGACTGGTATTAAGCGAAGCCAGATCAATGTCCTCAAACATCATCTTGTCTGCAGTCACTGTCGCCGTGTTGGGCAACAATCCCATAACCGCCAGCATGGCAACCGATTTTCCCGAACCGCTTTCGCCGACAATGGCAAGCACTTCGCCCGGATCGATCGAGTAGTTAACACCATCCAGCGCTCGAAACGGACCGGCAACGGTGTCGAATTCTACCGACAGGTTTTTAATTTCAAGAATGCCCATGACCTCAGCTCCGCTTCAGTTTTGGATCAAGCGCATCGCGCAGTCCATCACCAACGAGGTTGATGGCAAGTACCGTGATCAAGATTGCAAGCCCAGGAAATGTCACCACCCACCACGCGCTGAGAATAAATTCGCGTGCCTCCGAGAGCATCGTTCCCCACTCTGGTGTCGGCGGCTGCGCGCCCATTCCCAGGAAACCCAGAGCTGCGGCATCGAGAATTGCGTTTGAAAATGAAAGCGTCGCTTGCACAATCAAGGGCGCCATGCAGTTGGGTAAAATGGTTCTGAACATCAGGCGTAAATGACCGGCACCGGAAACCTTGGAGGCGACAACATAGTCTCTTGATTGCTCGGCCATGACCGCCGCGCGGGTCAAACGGACAAAGTGCGGCTGAAGAACAATGCCGATCGCATACATGGCATTGATGAGGCCGGGACCCAGTATGGCCACCAGCACGAGCGCCAGAAGCAACGCCGGGAACGCCAGTATAACATCCATGACCCGCATGATAATTGTATCGATAATGCCGCGGAAATAACCGGCAATGAGTCCCAGTATTATGCCACCCGTCAGTGCGATAAATACAACGACTATACCGATATAGAGCGAGTATCGAGCACCGTATATGAGTCTAGAAAGAATATCCCGCCCCACGGCATCCGTGCCGAGAATAAAGGCTGATTTCCCACCTTCCTGCCAAACCGGCGGAACCAGAAAACTGTCGCGATACTGTATATCCGGGTTGTGCGGCGCGATGAATGCTGCAAAAATTGCCATCAATATCAGCAAGATAACGATAGTTAGTCCAATCACAGCACCGCGATTTTGGGAAAAATAGTACCAGAACTCCTTCAAAACTTCCTTTGTCGGATTTTCTGTGGTCTGCGGCAGTGTTTTTGCCTCTGGGGACACACTCATTTTCTTTTCCCTTTGGCTCAATGATGTCTGATACGCGGATTGACCATGCCATACAGCATGTCGACCACCAGATTAACAAACATGACGATCCCGGCGATCAGCAGCAGAGCACCCTGAACCACGAAGTAGTCGCGACGACCAATGGAATCGAGCAGCCATTTGCCAACACCCGGCCAGGAGAAGATTGTTTCCGTCAGGATCGCTCCGCCAAGCAGGACGCCTACTTGCAGACCGATTGTCGTAATAACCGGAATCAACGCATTGCGCAGGGCATGGAGCCCGACGACGCGGAAGGGCGACAGACCTTTGGCACGTGCCGTGCGAACATAATCCTCGCCCAGAACCTCCAGCATTGCTGACCTTGTTTGGCGGGCAATCACTGCAAGCGGGATGGTGGATAGAACGATGGCGGGCAGGATCAGATGGCGGACTGCTGAAATGAAGGCGCCTTTTTCCCCCGATAGAAGGCTGTCAATCAGCATGAAACCCGTTACCGATGGGAAGTAGTAAAGGAGTGAAATGCGACCGGATACCGGTGTCCAGCCCAGAACGCCAGAAAACAAAATGATCAGCAATAACCCCCACCAGAAGATTGGCATCGAATAGCCGACCAGAGCCGTTCCCATGATGGCCTGATCGGCAATGGTGCCGCGTTTAATGGCGGCGAAAATGCCAAGCGGAATGCCTATGGACACAGCCAGGATGATGGCGCACAGCGCGAGTTCCACGGTGGCCGGAAAAAGGGTCAGAAATTCATCTAGAACCGGTCGTTTTGACGCAAAAGATGTTCCCAGGTCACCCCGGAATATATCGGCAAGATAGGTTAGATATTGTTCCCAGTAAGGTCTATCGAACCCCATCTGCTTCATCAGCTGAGCTTTGCGCTCGGGGGTCACGCCCCGTTCTCCGGCCAGCAGTTCCAGAGGGTCTCCGGGAAGCATTCGGATGAATGAAAACGCGATCAGGGTAACGCCCAGAAAAGTCGGGATCAGCAATCCCAGGCGACCAAGTAGAAATCGAAACATGAGTGAGCCTGTTTATCGAACGATCGAACCACTATCCGATGTTTTCATTGGAATGCAATCGGTGTGCGTCTAACAGCAGGTGATGTCCACTTGTGAAACGCACGCAATGAGCGGGATCGAAAAACGCCGGCGGATTTTTCCGCCGGCGTGCCGTAATTAATTATTCAGCGATGTCTACGCCATCGAACCAGTGTCCGCCAAGCGGATCCATGACATAGCCGCTGACTTTGCCGGACATCGGCATGAAGACGACCGAATGGGCGATCGTGGCCCAGGGAGCCTCTTCCTTGAATATGACCTGCGCCTGTTCATAAAGCTCTGCACGTTTTTCCTGATCGGCAACGCTCTTGGCTTCCTGAATGACTTTTTCAAAGTCATCATTACACCACTGCGCGCGGTTGGAACCGCCAACGCCGTCACATCCGAGCAGAACAGCCAGGAAGTTGTCGGGATCGCCATTGTCGCCGGTCCACCCCAGCAGAACAGCGCCGTCCCGATCTTTTTCCTTGGAACGGCTGAGGTACTCGCCCCATTCATAGGAAACAATCTCAACATCCACGCCGATTTTACCAAAGTCCGCCTGGATCACTTCTGCCATCCGGCGGGCGTTAGGGTTATAGGGGCGTTGAACGGGCATGGCCCAGATCTTCATCTTGAGATCACTGACGCCTGCATCTGCCAGCATTTTCTTGGCAGCCTCAGGATCGAACGCATCGTCCTTGATTGCGTCGTTATATGACCACATGGTTGGCGGAATCGGGTTTTTAGCCGCCTGACCTGACCCCTGGAAAACGGCATCCAGGATAGCCTGTTTGTTGATCGCCATGTTCAGTGCTTTGCGCACTTCTTTTTTGTCAAACGGCGGAACCAGGGCATTGTAGGCCAGATAGCCGACATTGAGGCCTTGCTGTTCCATCATGTTCAGATTGCCATCTGCCTTGATACCTTCCACATCCGCGGGATTGGGATAAGGCATGACGTGACATTCACCGGCTTTCAGTTTTTGAAGACGCACGGCTGCATCGGTCGTGATAGCGAAAATCAGATTGTCAATTGGCTGCTTGCCCGCCCAGTAGTCGGCATTGGCTGCGTATCGAATGACGGCATCTTTCTGATAGCCGACAAACTGGAACGGACCGGTTCCGATTGGCGCCTGATTGAGGTCTTCTTTTTTCCCGGATGCTTCAAGTGAATCAGCATATTCCTTGGAAAAGATCGACGCGAAATCCATCGCCAGGTTGGCGATCATCGGCGCTTCGGGCCGATTCAGAACGAATTTAACAGTGTGATCATCTACTTTGGCCACTTCCTTGAGAAGATCCGGCATGGACATGCCGTTGAAATATTCCCATGCAGCACCGGCTGTATATTCATGCCAGGGGCTGTCTTTTTTCAGCTGACGCTCAAAGGAGAACACGACGTCATCGGCGTTGAAGTCACGTGTCGGTGTAAAGGAATCCGAAGAATGAAACTTTACGCCCTTGCGAAGATTGAATGTGTACTCAAGACCATCGTCAGAAACCGACCAGCTTTCGGCCAGGCCGGGAAGCACCTGTGTTGTGCCGCGCTTGAATTCTACAAGGCGGTTGTAAATTGGTTTCGACGAGGCATCAAAGGTAGTGCCGGAGGTATAAAGCGCCGGGTCGAATCCTTCCGGAGACCCTTCGGAACAATAAACCAGAGTTTTTGCTGAAACCGGGGCCGCCATCATGGTTGTTGCAACCAGGAGCGCTCCAAGAGTCAGCGAGGTACGTAGATACATTTTATTTCCCCTTTAGTGGACGAATGCGCAGGTTCCCTCTCAGACATTGATTGTCTGTATTAGTCATTTCCCTGTGCGAGGTTCCGCATTGCACTCTTTTTCAAAATCGGACGCAAGCCCAAATTGGGATTCTTAAGGGCGAAAATGTGAAAAAAATTTCAGTCAGCAAAAAAAACAAGATAAATTCTGCTTTCAAATCGATTTCGCAACACAAATTTTATTCGTTTTTGATTGGAAACATCACAAGGCGCGAGCCAATCAGAACTTTCGTTGGGGTGTATTTTTGACAAAGAAAAAAAATACCTGTCAATTATACGAGGTGTGATTGAGCGATATGTGCAACCATACTGATTGAACGAAACCCGGCAATCAGGGGCATCTAGAAGTGCCATTTGTCGGATATGTCGTAACCAGTGACCGATTCTCAGATAATCGGAATTTTCGAAATCGGTACTCTTCAGACGGCTCTGCGACGCTTAAAATGAACGAAATCAGTTGCTTGTAGGGCGATTGCGCTTGTCACGAGCGTTCAAACGGCTTTAGATAACGGCTATGGCGCGTCGGCTCTTACGGGGGTGAACCGGTCGACGTTCCTTGAAAGCGGGTGGATGGAATGGTTCTGCATGAAAACGACAGACGGCTGAAACTGATTCAAGGGTGTTATCTGTTTGCCGGAGTTGAGGTTGATCTGTTGAGCCGGATAGCCGAAGTCAGCAGTGAACAAACGTGCCGCAAGTCAACGAGTCTCTTTAGTCAGGGAGACGAAGCGAACGGCCTCTATATTGTGATTGACGGCCTGGTCCGTATCTGGGTGAACAATGAAGATGGCAAGGAACTGACTCTCACCATTCTAGAGCCAGGTGATGCGTTTGGTGAAATTGCGCTTCTGGATGGCCTTCCACGCACGGCCAGTGCGACGGCGATTGACGCGTCTTCGCTGCTTTATCTGCCGCGGGATTCTTTCCTGAAGATAGTGGAAAGCACACCGCGTCTATCCATGCATCTCATTCAGCTGTTGTGCGAACGTCTGCGTCGAAACACGGACGATATCAGCAATTTTGCCTTTCTCGACCTGCCTGTCCGGCTTGCCCGTAAACTGATCGATCTGGCGGTGATGCATGGCGACCTGGATGGCAACGCTGTCACTTTCAATCGGCGCTACTCGCAAACTGATCTTGCACAGATGCTGGGTGTAACGCGGGAAGCAATCAACAAGCAGATGGCGGCCTGGGTAAAAAGCGATTTGCTGGAAATGGTTTCCGGCCGGATTAAAATCCTTGATTACAAGCGGATTCGAAACTTTTCAAAGCGTGACTAAATTTTTTTCTTCCGTCGACCAAAGGATTCTCACCTGGACGTCGTCTTATAGGTCAGCAGAAATGTAACCCGGCGGGGCTATGAATTGTATTGACCAGGAAAGCGTTCTGATAGAGCGAGCCAAAAGCGGCGACAGATCCGCGTTCGCCGCTTTGCTTGAGACGCAATATTCACGGATATTCCGCTGCGCCTATAAATGGCTGGGGAACCGTGAAGATGCCGAAGACGTCGCACAGGATGTCAGTGTCAAACTTGCAAAAAAAATTGCTGATTTCCGCGGCGACAGCGCACTCTCCAGCTGGATCTATCGCGTAACGCTGAATGCGGTCCGCGATTTTGAGCGCCAGCGCGCCGGACGTAATCTGGGGCTGGGCAAATATTTTCAGTTCATGCAGGTTGTCGGCGAAGAACAGGTCCAGTCGGATGATGCTGAGCTCGATGACCTCTGGTTCAGCGTCAGAAAGCTACCGCCCAAACAACGGGATGCCGTGCTCCTTGTTTATGGCGAGGAATGTACGCACCAAACGGCCGCCGGCATTATGAACTGTTCGGAAAAAACAGTTTCCTGGCATCTTCATGCAGCGCGAAAGAAACTCCGACATATCTTAAAGGAGGAAGGTCATGTCTGACCGCGATCTTCACCGTCTGAAGGATCTGCCGATCCCGGAAGCCAGTGCCGAGCGAAAAGCCGAAGCGCTTCAATCCGCTATGGCCGCTTTTGACGCCAACGAAAAAGTTTTTTCGAACAAAACCAAAGGATCGGATAACCCCTCCCGTCTTAAGGCTGTCTCAACAACATCCTTATGGGAATGGATTATGCAAAAAAGATATTATGTCGGTCCAGTCGCAGCTAGTCTATTGATTGCTCCGTTGGCTGTTCATCTGACGGTGCAACAGATGGACGAAAATGACGACCGTCCGATTTTGGAAGGATTGTTTTCCTCACCCACTCCGGCAGAAGAAACGGAGGCGCTTGTTGAACTCACTCCAGCCAATAAACCAGAGAAATCGTCCCCCGTTGCTTTGTCGGATCGCTCACTCGGTAGGACTGATAGGACCGAGGCTCCGAACATCGTAGGATTTGCTCCATCCGTGAGCGAAGCTGAACCATCGGACCTGCAGGGTATCGTTGCTGCGCCTCCGGCCCCGTCGACGGATAGTCACATCGTGCGACAGGGTGGAGGGTCGATAGATGGCGTGACAGCGCAGGCTCCCAGATCAAACGAAGTATCTTCATTGTATGGTCGAGTTGCACCAGCTCCTGCTGCCGAGAGAAAAGCAAAACGGGAGCGCGCAATAGCTCTGAACTCGAAGGCTTTGAGTTCAGCGCGCCATCAACCACGACCCCAAGACGCGCTGCCCGCTCAATCCGCTGGTGACCGCTTCAGTCAGCTTGATCGTAATGGCTTCCTGGCGGTGGATACTGATCCGGTTTCAACGTTTTCTATCGATGTCGACACCGCGTCCTATTCTTATGTGCGTAAATTGCTCAATCGGGGCGAACTACCGTCGGCTGATGCTGTGCGGACCGAGGAGATGGTCAACTACTTTACCTATGACTATCCGTTGGCGGAGAACCTAGAGCAGCCGTTCAAGCCGAGCGTTACGGTTTATCCAACACCCTGGAACCAGAATACGCAGCTGATGCATGTGGCAATCCGGGCATTTGATGTGCCTGAGGATGCAAGACCTCCGGTCAATCTGGTGTTTCTTGTTGATGTATCGGGTTCAATGCAGGCGCCGGACAAACTTCCGCTGCTGAAAGCATCCCTGCGTTTGCTGTTGTCCAAACTCGATGCGGAAGACACGATTTCTCTCGTGACCTATGCCGGTTCGGCAGGCACAGCTCTTGAGCCGACCAGTGCCGCAGAACGCAGTAAAATCCTTTCCGCTCTCGACAATCTGGCCGCCGGTGGCTCGACAGCAGGAGCAGCCGGTATCCGTGCTGCCTATGACCTTGCACATCAGTCCAAGAAGGATGGCAGCATCAATCGTGTCATTCTGGCGACTGACGGCGATTTCAATGTCGGGGTCAGCAGCGACGATGAGCTGAAGAAGTTGATTTCCGAGAAGCGCAATGAAGGTGTGTTTCTCTCAGTGCTCGGTTTTGGTACCGGCAATTATAATGACAGCCTGATGCAGGTTCTTGCCCAGAACGGCAACGGAACGGCTGCTTATATAGACACGCTTGGAGAGGCTAGAAAAGTCATGGTTGAACAGGCCGGCAGTGCGCTGGTCCCGGTTGCCAAGGATGTGAAAATCCAGGTCGAGTTCAATCCGGCAACCGTCAGTGAGTACCGCTTGATTGGATATGAAACCCGCGCTTTGAACCGGGCCGATTTCAACAATGACAAGGTCGATGCGGGCGATGTGAATGCCGGTCATCGGGTGACTGCGCTTTATGAATTCACACCGGCGGGTACGGAAAGCGCCTATAATGATGCGCTGCGTTACAAGAAAGAAACAACTGATACGGGATCATCTGCTGAACCATCGGCCCAGTCCAATGAGCTGGCTTTCCTGAAGCTGCGTTACAAATTGCCTGATAGCGACAAGAGCAAGCTGATAACGCTGCCGATCTTGAAAAGCGATTCCAAACAGACACTGGATGCAGTTTCCAATGAGGTCGCCTTTGCAACCGGTGTTGCAGCATTTGCCGAAAAGCTCAGCGGAAGTGAGTACAGTGCCGACTACAGTTACGATGAGATCAAAAGCCTGGCCAAACGCGGCCTGTCCGGTGGTAACGGCTCGCTCCGCAATGAATTTGTCGGGCTGGTCGATTTAGCTGAATTGCTTTCAGCGCAAAAGTGATCGTTGAGCTCCAATAAAGAAACGAGGCGCCGGGCACAGCAATGTGTCCGGCTTTTTCCGGCATAAGAACACTCGCGAACGGACGCACCCGTTACTCAGTATTTTCCGGCGCACGCACATGGCAGCGCGTGAGATGAGAGGGCGCTGCTGTCACCAGTTGCGGGCGATCGCTTGAGCACCTTGCTTCCGCAATAGGGCAACGTGTGACGAAGGGGCATCCCTTGGGCGGGTCCAGCGGGCTGGGAAGATCACCTTCCAGAATAATGCGTTTGCGTTTGCCACGCAGGGCCGGGTCAGGCAGTGGGATCGCCGACAGAAGGGCTTCTGTATAGGGGTGGATAGGCTGGGAGAATACCTGCTCGGTTGGCCCCTCTTCAACGACAAGCCCCAGATACATGACGGCAACGCGGTCTGCGATATGGCGGACCACCGAAAGGTCATGGGCAATAAAGAGATAGCTCAGTCCCAGTTCCCGTTGCAGGCGCATCAGGAGATTGAGTATCTGGCTCTGGATCGAAACGTCCAAGGCCGAGACCGGTTCATCGCATATGACGAGTTTGGGGTTGAGCCCGAGGGCACGCGCGATAACAACGCGCTGACGCTGACCGCCGGAAAGTGCTCCGGGACGACGATCGCGTTGATCGGCATTAAGCCCGACCAGATCCATCAGTTCGTCCACGCGCGCAGCGACTTTGGATTTTGCGTATCCGTGAATTACCAGGGGTTCGGCAATCGACTGTGCAATCGTCCGCCGAGGATTGAGCGCGGCAACCGGGTCCTGAAAAACCACCTGCATTTCCCGCCAAACATGTTTACGCTCCACGGCATTGAGGAGGGATAGATCACGCCCTTCGAAAAGGATTTTACCGCCCGTGGACGGCGCGAGGCCCAAAACGGCGTTGCCGGTGGTTGATTTACCGCAACCGCTTTCACCCACGACAGCAAGCGTCTCATTGCTGTTTATCGTCAAGCTGACGCCATCGACGGCTTTCACCAGCGCTTTTCTGCCACCGAATTGACCGGCTCGAACCGGAAAGTGAACTTTCAGATCTTCGATGGAAAGCAATGTCATGAGGGCACACTTTCGGGGTGGAAACAGGCGGTGCGATGGATGCCTCCCTCCAAGGGGGGGCGGGTGGAACAGATATTGGATGATCGGTCGCACCGGGTTCGGAAGCGACATCCTTCGGGCCAGTCCAGGGGACTAGGCACATTGCCGGGAATTGCGAACAGTTCGCCCTTCGGTTTCTCGTCCAGACGAGGCAGCGTTCGCAACAGCATCCGTGTGTAGGGATGGCAGGGGTTGGCGAATATGTCGCCAACCGGCCCTTGCTCAACCACACGACCGCCATACATGACGCAAACGCGGTCGGCCAATTCGGCCACAACGCCCATGTCATGGGTAATCAGAAGAATTGCTGTCCCGACTTCAGCCGTCAGTACGCTCATCAGATCCAAAATTTGTGCCTGAATCGTTACATCCAGTGCGGTTGTCGGCTCATCCGCGATCAACAGGCGGGGCTTTGAAATCAACGCGGCAGCAATCATGACGCGCTGACACATTCCTCCTGACAGCTCTGTTGGCAATTGAGTTGCCCGGCGGGCCGGATCGGGTATGCCAACGCGCCGCAACATGTCAATTGCCTGGGCCATAGCCTCGCCGGGTTTTGCCCGGCCGTGAACGATCAAGCTCTCGGCCACCTGTGCACCCACGGGAACAAGCGGGTTAAGGGATGAGACAGGTTCCTGAAAAATCATCGCCATGTCCGCACCGCGCAAGGTCCGCAACGCCTCATCGTTCATCTGCGTCAGGTCGGCGCCGTCCAGCTCAATGCACCCACGATCGACAGACAGGCCCTCGCCCAGCAACCCCATGACTGACAATGCTGTCAGGGATTTCCCAGAACCGCTCTCGCCAACCAGAGCCATGACTTCTCCCGGATCCACATCCAATGTAACCCCGTCGACAAGGGAGAGTGCTCCTGCATTAACAGCCAGATCCTCAATGGAAAGCAGTGTCATGATGCGCCCTCGGTGCGCACCGCCGTCCACGGATTGTTTGGATGCACCATGCCGATATTGGGCATCCCGCCATGTCCGGCCTGGACAAGGGAAGGGATTGCAAACTGGACGGGATAGAGACTGTCTTCCGTAATCTGTACGGCGTGGTTTGTCGAAATGGCTGTGGCTGTATCGCGGGTGGCTTTACGGTTGACCAGAATGGTGGGCGAACTCGCGTCGATGCGAGGCGCATGAAAGGCTTCCTCCGGCGTGTCGCCTCTGTCGATAAGACGCGACAGCAATTGCGCAATGGCCGGGAAGATCTGTCTACCGCCGGCAGCACCTATGGCAATGTCCGGTTTGCCATCGCGGAGGGTGATAACGGGCGCCATATTGGCCAGAGGGGCAGCCGCTGGTGCAATTGAATTGGGTTGGCCGGGGCGTGGGTCGAACCACATCATCCCATTGTTCATCGTCAGTCCGAGAGAGGGAGAAACCACCTTCGAGCCGAAACGCGACAGCAATGTGTTGGTCAGGGAAACCATATTGCCCGCTTTATCAATGACGGAGAGATGACTGGTGCAATCTTGCGCGGCTGCGGCGTGGCCCAGGGATGTGAGACGATTTTCGTAGGCAGCGCGAATCGCATCGGCGTGCCGGGATGCAAAGGTGGCTTCGTCCGTGCCTGCAAGTTCATAATTGGACAGCTGCGCCAGGGTCTCCAACAGACTGGGCCCCCCGGATAGACCGGGTATCGTGTGGATCTCCCGATCGCGATAAACGCCGGAAGTGGAGCCGGACCAGACAGGATTATAGCCGGCCAGATCCGCCGCTGCCATTTTCGATCCGGCGGCTTGCATGTCCGAGATCAGAAGGTCTGCAGTTTCGCCCTCGTAGAAATCTCTTGCGCCATACTCAGCCAGGTGGCGCAGCATTTTTGCTTTCACAGGCATCGGCAAAAGCCGGGCGGTAGGGTCTTCCGGATCGGGTAAACGGGCTGCAGGATTCAGAAATAACGCTGCAGCATGAGTTTCTTTTGACAGGTCCGGCGTATCGATGGCGAAAGCCAGTTCCGCAAACCAGTCAACACGCATGCCTCTTTCGGCTAAATCGATGGAGGGTGCCAAGGCGTCAGCCCAGCTGATCGAGCCGTATTGTTCAAGTCCTTCGGCCAAACCACTTACCGCACCCGGCACGCATATGGACATGGGGCCAATCAGGTTTCGGTTTCCTTCGACAGAAGGCCAGTTGAACCAATCACCTCCCTCGCCACCAACCAATGGATAATCGGCAAGGTCAGTAGCGCCGGGCGCGCGCATATTGAAGTCCAGTGTCGCGACCTTGCCTCTGGCGTCTGCATGCAGCAGGAAGCCACCGCCGCCCAAACCAGAGAGCCAGGGTTCGACAATCGACAACGCCAGTGCCGCGGCAACTGCGGCATCCATGGCATTGCCTCCGGCTGAAAGCACATCGGCGCCGATCTGAGCTGCTTCGTGATGCTGCGCAGCGACGATACCGCCGTGAGACTCCACTTGCTGTTTGCTGACAGCCCAGGTCTGATGCGAGACCGGTGACGTCAACGAAGCACCGTTGCTGCTGCGATCATCCATTTTTCACATGCCTTTCATCGACCGGCAGTACGCGGTCAAGTGCAATGTTGAGACCGCTGTCGATTGATTGATGATAGGCTGCCAGTTCTCCGCAGGTGGTCACCCATACTTTCGGGTTTTCAACAAGAGAACGAAACAATCGCTCCAGCAAGTGCACGCGCGCTGCGCGGCCCGAAATCCAGTCGTGCACAGTCAACAGGAACAGACCTGCATCGCGGATTTGCGCATCGGCTTCGTTTTGCCACTGATCAGCCACTTCCCGGTCCGGACGCGGGGATTTATCACTGGCACCCAGGAACTTGAAGAAGATCGCATCATCATTGTCCCAGCGGACGGGTATTTCCGTCACTCCCCCAATCGTGTAGGGCACATCATCGCCCATGAGACTGCTGTCCCACAGATGGTGACGGGTGAGCTCAGCCAGCATATGGGGTGTCATTTCCCAGGCGGGGGAGCGGAATCCGGCAGGTTTGCGCCCGATCTGCTTGATGAACACCTCGATTGACGCGTCCAGAGCATCCGTGAATCGCTGGTCCGACGTCTCCGATACCAGTTCATGGTAATAGCCGTGCAGGGCGATTTCATGCCCGCGTTCGAGCAGGCCGGGCAACAGGTCGGGATTTTCTTCGGCGACAACGCCCGGCACAAAGAAAGTGCCTTTCACTCCGATCCGATCCAGCATCGCCGCCATTCGAGCGAGGCCTCTGCGCATGCCGTAGCGGCGATGTTCCATATCCGCCAAGGTGTTGGGAACACCCCCCCGGTGTTGCCAGAGATAGGGCGCTGTTGCGTCCACATCGACGCTGAGACAAGCGGCGGCTTCAAAGCCTTTGGGCCAGTTATAGGGTTGCGGAGACCAGATCAAAGTGCACTCTTCTTTGTTTGATAAACATCCATAGTTCCGGCGGAGTTGCCCCCGTCCACCGCCAATGAGGTACCGGTAATGTTCTTGGCCGCAGATGAAGCAAGATACAAAGCAGCCTGACCAACATCTTCGGCTGCAGTTTCAGTACCCAGAGGGATTGCCGCCATAACACGATCAACATGTTCTTGCGACAGCGAGGAGACGGCGCTGCCGGATGCAAAACCCGGTTCTAGGCAATTGATCCGGATACCGTATTCCGCAAGTTCCAGCGCAAAGCCTTTTGTCATACGGTCCAGTGCCGTTTTCGACATGCAATATGTGACTGCCGTGCGTCGCATCTTGCGGGCAGCACCGGAGGAAATATTGACAAAGTTGCCAGCCACGCCCTGTTCAATCATTTGTAGCGTAAATCCACGCATCAGGACAAAAGGCGCGCGGACGTTCACGCTCATTATGCGATCCCAATCGGCAACGTCCATGTCAAGGAGAAACGATGAGGGATAGATCGCCGCGTTGTTGACCACCACATCCGGTGCGCCCCATTTATCTTTCACGGCATCAAGCAACGTGTCTAAACCGGCATCGCTCGTTAAATCGGCGGCAACAGAAAAACCTTCCAGTCCTTCACTGGTGCGGTCTGCTGAGCAGACGGTTGCACCTGCTGCGGCAAAGTGAGCGACAAGTGCGCGGCCCATAATACCTGCCGCACCGGTCACTACCACGCGCTTGCCTTCAAAGTCGGTTCCGAAATCCATCTATCGTCCCTTTCCGATGCGGTCCCCGAGCCGGTCGCCGATAAGGTTGGCGCTCAACACGAGCAAAAACAGGGCAAGACCGGGGAACGTTGCGATCCACCAGGCCGAAGCGACATAGTTCCGCCCGGTCGAAAGCATCGATCCCCAACTTGCCGTGGGCGGCTGTACACCCAGTCCCAGAAAGGAAAGGCCTGCCTCAAACAGGACCATCAATCCGAACTCCAGCGTGGCAACCACCAAAAGCGGACCGACGATGTTGGGCAGGATATGTACTGCCAGTACCCGGGGAGTACTTGCCCCCATTGAACGGGCGAGTGTGACAAAAGGACGATCCGCAATGGCCAGAGTCTGACCGTAGGCAACGCGCGCATATCGCGGCCACCGGGTCAGAGCCAACACCAAAATCACGTTGATAAAACCCGGACCGAGTACAGCAACGGTGATGATGGCCAACAGGATCGCCGGTATGGACAGGAAGATATCCACCAACCTCATCAATATGGTTTCAACCCAGCCGCGCAGGTATCCCGCCGCCATGCCGACAGTCACCCCGACGACACCCGACAGGATGACCGAAAGGACCGCGACCAGAATTGAAACGCGTGCGCCGTAGATCAGCCGGGACAGAATATCGCGGCCCAACTCATCGGAACCCAGTTGATAGATGGCGCCACGCGCTTCAAATCCCGGCGCTTTCAAGCGTGCCAACAGGTTCTGCCTGTCCGGATCGAAGGGTGCCAGCCAGGGCGCAAAAACAGCACATAATACCAGTGCCAGGAGCAACCATGCGGGCCACCAGGAAAGAACGGTCGACAATTTGGGTATGCGAACGTTCACAATTTACCTGCCAGGCGCACACGGGGATCAATGATCGAATAGAGAATATCCGCAGCCAGGTTGGCAAAGATGGTGACGAAAGCGCCCAACAGTACCACGGCCTGCACAACGAGAAAATCGCGTGCAGCGACACTTTGAACCATGAGCAATCCAAGACCGGGCCAGGCAAAAACCGTTTCCACGATGACCGCTCCGGCAAGCAATTGGGAAAGCTCTAGCGCGGTAATTGAAATTATTGGAATAAGAGAATTACGCATGAGATGGCGCCGCACAAGACGTCCCGTGCCAACTCCGCGCGCGCGGGCGGACCGGACATAGTCCTTGCCCAGCTCATCGAGAACCGCTGTGCGTGTAATGCGGGCATAGGTGGCGAGCGATAGAAGTCCCAGCGCAATGGATGGCATGATGAGGTGAGCCAGTGAACCTGTCCCGGAAGAGGGCAACCAGCGCAACCACACACCGAACACGAGGATCAGCATAATGCCTGACCAGAAAGTCGGCATGGATTGAAACGCCAGCACCTGTCCCATGACGAACCGGGAGACCAGTTTGCCTCGCGTCAACGCCATGATCAGCCCCAGCGGCAATCCCACCACGAGAGCGACAACCAATGCACCTCCGGCAAGTTGCAAAGTCTGCGGCACGCGGCTGAGAATGATTTCCCAAACACTCGTATTCTGAACGAAACTACGACCCAGATCGAACTGCGCCATGGCCCACAAAAAATCGAAATATTGTACCCATATCGGTTGATCGAGGCCAAGCGTCACGCGCATGGCCTCGATATCCGCCTGTGTTGCGGTTTCGGGCAACAAAAGAGCCGTTGGATCGCCGGAGAGACGCTGGATAAAGAATACCAGCGTCACCACGCCAAAGGCCGCAATCAGTGCCTGTCCACCGCGATGCAGAAGAAAGCGAAGCATGTTATTGAGCGACGCTCATCCGATTGAGGAACATGCTTTCGTTGGCTGTTGGTTCAAACTCCAGATCGGACACGGCACCGTACAGCACAGCCGCCTGATACATCGGCAACAGATAGTAATTGTCGCGTACCATCTGATGGACCTTGGTATAAGCAGCCTGACGCACTTCAGGATCAAGCGATACACGGGCTTCTTCAAGCAACGTATCGATCTCGGGCACATTCACGCGAGACCAGTTGCTGTCTGAATGAAGCGTTGGATAGGCAATGCCATCAGCATCCTGACACGCGCATGACCAACGCCCGAAACTCAGTTCCGAGTTCTCAGCCGGGTCGGAACGAACGATACCCAGATAGGTGGGCATATCCGTCATGCTGATTGAAATATTGAAACCTGCATCGTTCAACATTTGCTGTACTGCCTGCACGATACGTTGATCGAAAACAGGCGCGGTAGCCAATACTGCCGGCGTTGCAGCCAGTTCGGGGTTAGCGGCGGTAATGGACTTGGCTTTTTCAAGGTCATATTCAAATGCGGGGATGTCCGGGGCGTAACCGAAATGAGCAGGACTGGACATCTGCGCCATCGGTACTTCACCGGCCTGCAAGAGACCTTCGGTGATTCCCAGCCGGTCGATTGCAAGGCTCGCTGCCTTGCGCATTTCAAGGTCATTGAAAGGGGGCTTGTCGAGATTCAACCCAACATATCCAACGCGTTCGGTAGGCGCGGACAAAAGTTTGGCCTTCGCGTTGCCCTTCAATTGTGCACCGGCATCAGCGTCGATGCTGACCACCAGGTCGGCGGTTCCAGCCTGCAAGTCGGCGATACGCGTTGCTGCATCCGGCACTGCGCGGAATATGGCTTTTTCAAACGGTCCAGCCGTGCCCCAATAATCCTTGTTCTGGTCCAAAGTGACCGATACGCCGCGCTTCCACTCGTCAAACACGTAGGGACCGGAGCCGACGGGGGCTGCGTTGAACGCTTCATTGCCAACCGATTCAACCACTTTCTTGGGCACAATTGACAGCTTCACCAACTGCGCCATCAATGCCGGGTAGGGGCCTGCGGTGGTGAGAACAACTTTGTTGCCATCGACCACCTTGGCATCGGTGATCTGATTGAACTGACCCAATTGCGGAGAGCCGAATTCCGGGTCGGTTATCCGCTTGACGGAAAACACGACGTCTTCGGGCGTAAGCGGTGACCCATCGTGGAACGTCACGCCCTCCCGTATGGTCAAGGTCAGCTCAGTATCAGATGCCTGCTCCCATTCGGTGGCAATCTGGGGCACGATCTTGCCGGTGTTGTCGCGTGTCACCAGATTGTCAAAAACATTGCGATAGACGTAGTAGCTGTCGGGGTTCCACTGCATGTGGGGATCAAGCGATGAGGGCTCACCGGCAAGATCGATTGTAATATCTCGGGCGATGGCTGGCGTGACCAGAACAGCCAGTGCTATGCCGCTCAAGAAACCTTTCATAGAATGTTTCATGCTTCTCTCCTGTTAGTGGCAGTTATCTGATTTTTTGTACCGCGCTGTGCCCTACTGCCGGGGTTCAGCGGTGTTTCATCGCGTAACAGCTGACGTAAGAAAAACGCCTCTTGTGCATCGATCAGTGCTGTTCGCGCCGCAACGATGCCATCACCGTCGTTCGCCAATAAAGCGCGCATCAGTGCCCCGGCGTCACTGCGATGAAGCAGCCGACCGGAAGACGCGTCTTCCAGAAAGTGGGTGATGCGGGCGGAGTGATGCCAAAGTTTGCGCAAGTGTCTTGCCGTGAATGGATTTATCGCCTGCAGCAAAAGTCCGTCGACACGGTCCACATAATGTCGGAATGAAGCGATTGCACCGGCTTCCCGCCGGTCGCCCAAGGCGTCGAGAACTTCGGCGATCTGGCTCAATTCCGTTCGGGCTTCGTTGCTCAGGGCCACGTCGGCAAGGGCGGGTTCGGCGATACGACGGGCATCCAGTACCTGACCGATCAGTGCACCGGTAATCGACAGGACCAGCCAACCGGTACGCGGTTGCGGGGTAGCCCATCCGTCATATCCCAGGCGTGTAAGACCAGAGCGGGCGGCGGCCCGGGTGAGGCCGAAGCGTTCCGTCATATCGGCCTCGGTCACAATTTCGCCCGGTGCTATCTCGCACCAGATGACGGCATCCAGCAGGCGATCTTCTGCAAATCGCGCCTTGGCCTCGGGGGCCGGAGCTCCTTCACCCGATACGACAGGTCGCAGCATTGGAGAACTGGGATCGTACATAAAAACCTCAACTAATGTGTGTTGACATGTTAACTGACATTTGAAAACATTTTCAAGTGGTAAATTTGAAATGTTTAGAGGGGGTAGGTCAGGATGCGAAAGAGGGTGTCGGTTGCCGGTGCCGTTAGTCTGCTTGGGCAACATCTTCTCGTTAGATTGTCTGAGGACCGGTTGATCAGCGTTGAAAGCCTGCACGACTGTATGGGCGGAGATCCGCGGACCGGCCTCCTGGATTTACCACAATGGCAAGTGGCACCGGAGGTTGCGAGGGCTTTTTCCCACGTGCCGCTTCTGTCAGCAGAAGCGCCCGCCCGGGCTTCGGTCCTTCTTTCATTCCTGCCGGAAGATGGGGCGGCGGGGATCGAGGCACTGCATCTGGCGCGCGGTACCCGGATCATCACACATTGCGAACATGCCCGCCTTGCTGTTCCTCTGGCAATGCCCGGAGTTACCGACATCGATCCCGGCGCAACACATTTGGCAACCCCGAACTGCACCACGGCGATCTGCGCTTTGCCGCTGCAATACCTGCACACTACCCATGGCGTGACCGGTGTTACAATTACGACGCTACAAGCAATCAGCGGCACGGATCTGCCCGGTATTGCCGCTCATACCATTCACGACCGAGTCGACGGTCATCTGGCGGGCGAAGCTGATGCGCTGTCTGATGAGTTGTCGATTATCTTTGACCAGGCTTTCCCTGTCGACGCATTTGCGACCCGAGTTCCGGTCTGGCGTGGCCATACGATAACTATGTCTGTGAGGTTGGCTGATAACGCAGATGCGATTGCGGTGGCTGACACCCTTTCGGGAGTGGATGGAATTGCCGTGGCCGATGCTCCGACGGAACGCGAACGCTTTCCGATTGACGCACCTCTTGCGACTGTCGTCAGTCTGCGTAATAGCGTCGATGGGGTGATGATGGTTCTGAAAGCGGATAATCTTGGTGCGGCTACAACCGGGATCATGCAGACGATAGCGCATGCTCTACAGGTATAAGGCCCAAGAGAAGAGGGCGATGAACCCTGCTGCCTAATTCTACCCTGCAGCCATTGAGAGCGGCGCAGCGATCACCCTTCTAAACAGCATCGCAAAATGGATTAGTTTAACTGCGGTTACGTCATAGAGCCGAAGCGCACGCTAAAGGAGCGTCTGAGCAGTTGGTTATGAGTATCAGTTGGTAACTGGTGAGATTTGAACAGACAGACCGGAGCCGGACGGTTGTTGCAGAAGTTGGTACGCCCAAGGGGAATCGAACCCCTGTTTCCGCCGTGAAAGGGCGGCGTCCTAGACCGCTAGACGATGGGCGCCTGCAACGTGGTCTTCGGTTGTCAGCGGATCTTATAGTGAGGAAATTCCGCAGCCGCAAGAGACAACATGTCGATTCGACATGTTTCCACGTTTAGCAGCCTGAGGCAGATGATGTTGCCTCAGGCGGGAGATGTCAAAACCGGAACGTGCCTACCAGCTGCCGGTGTTCTCCATCGAAGCCCATGGCTCCTGTGCGGCCTTGGATGTCCCTTTTTGAAGTATCTCGAACGAAATATCGTCTGGTGATTTTACAAACGCCATGTGTCCGTCTCGGGGAGGGCGGTTGATGGTGACGCCCTGATCCATCAGGTTCTGACAAAAGGCATAGATGTCGTCGACTTCAAATGCGAGATGTCCAAAATTGCGGCCGCCGGAATAAGTTTCAGGATCCCAATTATAGGTCAGCTCAAGCAAAGGCGCCTTGTTGTTGGTACCGGACTCTTCGTCTTCCGAAGCTGCGAGGAATATAAGGGTAAAGCGTCCCTTTTCGCTTTCGTGTCGGCGTACTTCTTTCATGCCCATCTTGTTGCAATAGAAATCAAGCGACGCATCAATATCGGTGACGCGAACCATGGTGTGCAGATATCTCATAGGAAATCCTCAGTGGGTTCATTGTTGAAGCAGAATCGGGTTGCCCGTTGACGTGGCTGATATAGAATCTGCCTACCGGAAGCAGCCAGTCCTTTGGTGCGGATTATGGGAACACATTATGTCGGACAACGCAGAGATCAAGAGGCAATTAGCCAAGCTGTCCGACTTAATGTTGAGCAGCTCAAAAATTGTGTTTTTCACCGGTGCAGGAATATCGACCGAATCCGGTATTCCCGATTATCGCAGTCCCGGCGGTATTTGGAGCCAGTTCAAACCCATTACCTATCAGGAGTTTATCGCATCTGAAGCGGCGCGCGTCGAAGACTGGCGCCGCCGTTTTGTGATGAAGAATGACTTTGACAGTGCCAATCCCAACATCGGCCACCAGTTTATTACCCGAACGATCGGTCAGGGGCGCGCGACCGGCGTTATTACGCAGAATATTGACGGACTGCATCGGCGCGCCGGTGTGCAGGAGAAAAACCTGATTGAGCTGCATGGCAATGGAACATTTGGTCTGTGCCTTGACTGCGCCAAGAAGTACCAGTTGTCATGGGCGAAGACGGTGATCGAACAAACCGGGGCTGCGCCGCGTTGCGATGATTGCGGCGGCCTGCTTAAAGCAGCCGTTGTCAGTTTTGGCCAGGCGATGCCGGAAACTGAAATGCGGCGCGCGGATCGGTGGTGCAGATCTTGCGATCTTTTCGTTGTTATGGGGTCTTCGCTTCAGGTATATCCCGCAGCGTCACTGCCAGTAATTGCGAAAGAAAACGGAGCACGTCTTATTGTGATCAACCACGATAAAACTCCCGTTGACCCTGCGGCAGATCTTATCATCCACAGTTTTATTGGTCCTATATTGAGGCGTGTATCCGGCTGAAATCTGGGAAAAATGCCACAGCTATTCTGAAATAGGATCGAGGCGTCGAATTTTTTCTAGCCCACACAATCGCCGATGTTATCCTTTATGTAAGGAATCAGATTTGTTCGAATTTGGTTGCTCAACTAGTAAATGCGGTAGCGGACGCGGGGCAAGGAATATGGGGGCGAAACTTTCGCCGGATATACGTCCACTTGAGGACCTGTCCGAAGAAACAGCGGTAGACGTCATTGAGGTCGCCGGCACCATTAAATGGTTTGATGTAGCCAAGGGCTACGGCTTTATTGTCGCGGATGATGATCGCGGAGATATTCTTCTCCATGTATCCTGTTTGCGGCAGGATGGATATCAGACTGCCTATGAGGGGGCTCGGGTAGTTTGTGAAGTGCTTGATCGGCCGAAAGGCTTTCAGGCGTTTCGAATTCTTTCGATGGATGAATCCACAGCGGTCCATCCCTCACAGCTCCCACCATCAAGAACACACGTGCAGGTCACACCCGTTGGGGGATTCGTCGAAGCCACCGTCAAGTGGTTTAACCGAATCAAGGGCTACGGCTTTGTTACGATGAATGATGGTAAGGATGATGTCTTCGTCCATATGGAAACGCTGCGGCGTTTCGGGATCACAGAGCTCAGGCCTGGACAGGTTGTTCAGGTGCGCTTCGGTCCGGGACCGAAAGGCCTGATGGCTGCGGAAATTCGGCCAATTTCGGGTGGACATATTCCATCCTCTCACTGAGTGTGCATATTACCCTGTAATGTAACCGTTACAGGGTAATTGATGATGCGACTTATCGGTGTGGCTTTTTTCAGCCTGCTTCTGACCTTTCGTGCGTTGGCGGTGGAGTTTGGTTCTCCGGAAGACCTGACGGTTGAAACCGGATTGGGCACATTTCCCTTGAGCATTGAAGTGGCAGACGATTCTGCCAAGCGCGCGCAAGGGCTGATGAACCGTAAATCGCTTCCTTCCGGATATGGCATGCTGTTTGATTTCGGTCGGGAGCAGGATGTCCATTTTTGGATGAAAAATACCTATGTGCCGCTCGATATGATCTTCATCAAAACAGACGGCACAGTCGCCGCAATCCGAAAAAACACCGAACCTTTGTCAGAGAAGGCTATTTCTTCAGGAGTTCCGGTGCGTTTCGTGCTCGAAGTGGAAGCTGGAGTCGCCAATCAGATGGGATTGAAGAGCGGTGATAAGGTGCGCCACCCAAGAATGTCGACAACCCCGTGAAAACTTTCCATTTCAGGCTTGCGGCCTGGAGGAAATGCCTGTATCCAGACGCAATTCCGCGTCACGGCGCGTCAATTTGAAATGGAATAACGGGGCATAGCGCAGTCTGGTAGCGCACCTGGTTTGGGACCAGGGGGTCCGAGGTTCGAATCCTCGTGCCCCGACCATTTCAACAAAGACAAACATTTGTGAGCGGGAAGGGGCTGAATTGTACTGTAGTTTCAGATAAGATTCGGTCATCTGTAATTCGGTCAATCACTGAATGGACGGCACCATGCTTGCGCGCATCTACCGCCCCGCCAAAACAGCCATGCAATCCGGCAAAGCGAAGCTGAAGCGTTGGGTTCTTGACTATGAACCCGAGAATGCCCGTACCATCGACCCGTTGATGGGCTACACGTCCTCTTCAGACATGACCAGCCAGGTAAAGCTGTTCTTCGATACTCAGGAGGACGCTGTCGCATACGCAAAGAGAAATGGCATTCCTTACCGGATTCAGGAGGCGCAGGAACGCAAGATCAATCGCGCCTCTTATTCAGATAATTTCAAATATGACCGCCGGACACCCTGGACTCATTGACCAGGTTGTTTCCCGCAAAGAAAATGGCCCCGTAGCTCAACTGGATAGAGCACCGGACTTCTAATCCGACGGTTGCAGGTTCGAGTCCTGCCGGGGTCACCATTTAGTAAGCCCAGAAATTGCGCTTCTCTGTGGCGTGTTTTACGATTGGAAAAGGGACGTTGCACGCAACCTACCCGCGTTTCGTATATATATCTTAATTTATTAGGTAAATTGGAACGGCTCATTGGGATGGCAGATTACCGACTTGATATTGCGAGTTTGGCGGATGAAAACGACATCAATGATATTCTGACCGCATCCTACACCACACTGCTGAAGAATGACTATTCGAACGACGCCCTTGCGTTGGCACTTCCTCGGATGACCAAGGCAAACCCCGTCTTGTTGAAGTCCGGGAGGTTCTATGTCGTCAGGACAATGGCAAATGAAGCTGCGGTTTGTGGTGGTTGGAGTTATGAGCGACCCGGCACCAGCAGTCAAATTGGTGGAGAGATTGAACCGGGAATTGCGCATATCCGTCACTTCGCGGTCCATCCAGCGCATCTTAAAAGAGGTGCGGGTCGGCTGCTGTTGGAAACCTGCCTCAGGAACGCGCCAGATGCGTCTACTTTCGAATGCTATTCCACATTCAGCGCCGAGGCGTTTTATGCGTCTCTTGGTTTAGAGAAGGTGAAGCCACTGACGGTGGATATGGGGCAAGGCGTGAGCCTCCCCCAGTACCATGATGAGAAAAGTTGTTTCAGCTGACACATAGATCATTGTCGAATGATGAGTCTATGCGACAGGTTTGAGGTCAATCTGCCTGATATTTTTCGATAATGTTCAGTAATTCACCACCGGTGACATTTTCGGGCAGTGCGAAAAAGTCCCCCTGATGTTTCAGTGAAGAATCGAGCAGATCCGTATAAACACTTTTGGGGATTTCCACGGCACCAAATGTGGTGAGGTGGTCAGTTACGAACTGTGTGTCGAGCAACTCAAATCCACCGGCAATCAACCGACCGACAAGATGGGTGAGCGCGACCTTGGAAGCATCTCGTTCGCGGGCGAACATGCTCTCGCCGTAAAAGGCGCCGCACAGCGAAATACCGTACAAGCCACCAACCAGATTGCCGTCAAGCCAGGCTTCCACGGTGTGACAGTTACCCATCTCGTATAGATCACCGTAGAGCTTGCGAATGCGTTTGTTGATCCAGGTTTTTTGCCGTCCCGCACCCGGTGCCGCGCATCCGTCTATCACCGCTTGAAAATCTGTATCGATACGAATGTCGAATTTTTTGGCCCGGATCGTTTTCTTGAGACGACGGGGAACATGGACCTTGTCAAGTGGCAGGATGCCCCGTCGAACCGGTTCTATCCAATGCAGTCCCGGATCGTCTGCGGATTCCGCCATAGGAAAAATGCCGCAGGCGTAAGCCTTCAGCAGCACCTGCGGTGTAATTTCCATTACGACATTGTCGTCAGACCGGGACATGCGTCCTCCGGCATCTTTTGGGTATGCGTGTTCGTCTCAATCGTCTTCCGGCGCTGCGAGATACTTTTCCAGCCAGTGAATATTATACATACCGTTTGCCACATCCTGATTGTCTACGAGGTCGCTAAACAGAGGAATTGTGGTCTCGATACCGTCAACGACGAATTCATCAAGACAGCGTCGAAGCCGCATCATGCATTCCACCCGATTGCGTCCGTGGACGATAAGCTTGCCGATCAGGCTGTCGTAGTAAGGCGGTATGGTATAGCCCTGATATACGCCGGAATCTACACGAACCCCCAGACCTCCGGGGGGATAATAGTAGGTAATCGTTCCCGGCGAGGGCGCAAACGTTCTGGGGTTTTCTGCATTAACACGGCACTCAATGGCATGGCCATGCATGTGAATATCTTCCTGTTTGAACGACAGGCTTGCACCAGATGCGATACGGATCTGCTCATTGACAAGATCGATGCCGGTGATCATCTCGGTCACCGGATGCTCCACCTGAAGACGGGTGTTCATTTCGATAAAATAGAACTCGCCGTCTTCATAAAGGAACTCGACAGTTCCGACGCCTGAGTAACCAAGGTCCGCCATGGCCTTTGCAACGATGCCACCGATATCTGAGCGTTGCTCGGCGTTGAGCGCAGGTGAGGGCGCTTCTTCTAGCACTTTCTGATGCCGTCGTTGCAATGAACAGTCGCGCTCACCGAGATGGATCGCGTTCCCCTGTCCGTCACCCAGCACTTGGATTTCAATGTGCCTGGGTTTCTGCAAATACTTCTCCATGTAGAGCGCATCATCGTCAAAAGCGGCTTTTGACTCTGTTCTCGCTGTTGATACGGCCGTTTCAAGTTCTGCCTCTGACAAGGCGACTTTCATACCGCGCCCGCCACCGCCCGATGCCGCTTTGATCAATACCGGATAGCCAATGGACTGGGCCACCTTGCGAGCTTCATCCAGCGAGCGGATTTCGCCTTCAGAACCCGGTACAACGGGAATGCCCAGGCGCTCGGCTGTCTGTTTGGCCTGGATCTTGTCACCCATTATGCGGATATGGTCAGCGCTGGGTCCGATAAAGCGGACATTGTGCGCTTCGAGAATTTCTGCAAACCGGGCGTTTTCCGACAGGAAACCATATCCG
The DNA here is from genome assembly GCA_039976075.1 of Stappiaceae bacterium. Lineage (GTDB taxonomy): Bacteria > Pseudomonadota > Alphaproteobacteria > Rhizobiales > Stappiaceae > JBDWFY01. Next base: position 1,089,448 of record JBDWFY010000001.1, on the reverse strand, counting down.
GGGTGCACAGCATCCGCACCGGTAATCTCACACGCAGCAAGCAGTTGCGGAATATTGAGATAGCTGTCAATCGCTCGAGGTGGCCCGATACAGACACTTTCGTCTGCGAGCCGCACATGCATAGCATTGGCATCCGCCGTGGAGTGAACCGCGACTGTGGAAATGCCAAGTTCCTTACAGGCTCGCAGTACTCGAAGAGCGATTTCGCCGCGATTGGCAATCAGTATTTTTGAGAACATGCGGTGCCAGCCTTACTCGATAATCACCAGGGGCTCGCCAAATTCCACCGGCTGGCCGTCTTCGACCAGAATGGCTGTGATGGTGCCCGAACGTTCCGCCGGAATTTGGTTCATTGTCTTCATCGCCTCAATGATCAAAAGAGGCTGACCTTCCTTTATCACACTGCCGATCTCGATAAACGGCGGCGCACTGGGTTCTGCTGCCAGATACGCAGTGCCAACCATCGGAGACGTTTGCGTGCCTGCGGAGTTCGCGGGTTCCTTTGTTGTCGCGGCGGCGTTGGCAACCGGAGCTGCAACCGGCGCCGGTGCCGGTGCCGGTGCTGGAACAGGTTGGGGCGCTGCGGCATAAACCGGCGCTTCGATTGTTTTGCGTTCCCGGGCTACACGGACCCGAAGATCTTTTTGTTCTACTTCGATTTCAGACAGGTCGGTTTCTGCAAGCAATGTTGCAAGCTGTCGAATTAGTTCCTGATCGATCGTATTTCTGTTTGACATTATTAATCCATCGATATCTGCGTGGCGTTTAAGCATTCACCAGGTCAGAAAGCGCGATCAGGGCCAATTTGTATCCATTGGCTCCAAAACCGCAAATAACGCCATGAGCAACAGGCGATACGTAGGAATGGTGGCGAAACTCTTCCCGTGCAAAAACATTGGAAAGATGAAGTTCTATTACAGGCAGGTCGGCAGTCCGAATCGCATCGTGAATGGCTATGGAAGTATGGGTGTAGGCTGCGGGATTGATAACCACACCTGCTGCCTGATCTCCAGCTTCCTGAATCCAGCCAACCAACTCACCTTCGTAATTGGTCTGCTTGAAAACAATATCAAACCCAAGATCAGCCCCAACCGTGCGACAAAGCGTCTCGATATCAGCAAGTGTCGCGGTGCCGTACTTATCCGGTTCGCGCTTTCCAAGCCGATTGAGGTTCGGTCCATTCAAAATATGAACGCTTGCCGTCATCGCAATCCCTCCAGCGCATCACGTGTTCCCAAGGAACTGATGCTGCTGCACTGCCGCCAAGAGTCGGGCTTACTCGAGTGTACTCATCCGGCGGTGGGCTGTTGACCTGACAATACGCCCACTGACGAAACTGTTAAACAAAGGCGGCCCGAAAGCCGCCTTGAACTCTTTGTTATAAGGGCTTGCGAAAGCAAGGGGAACCCTGTTTTTAACGACGATCAACAGGTTGCGGTACCGCAATCGCGAATAGCGGCAATTTTTTGCTTGAGGCTGTCATAACCAACGGCCCCCATGACCACTTCATTGCCCACAACGAAGGAAGGTGTCCCGGTCAGACTAAGTCGATTCGCCAGCTCGTATACTTCCTCGATTGTTGCGATAACTTCAGGTTGTTCCATCGCTTTTTCAACTTCAGCAATGTCGTATCCTGCTTTTCCTGCGATCTGTAACGCACTGGCTTTGTTTGCGCGGTTGCGACCTTGGAGCAACTGTTGGTGAAAATCTGAATATTTGGACGGATCAACGATGTTTGCAGCGATGGATACCTGGGCTGCCTCCACGGAAGGTTGGCCCAGCACCGGAAATTCTTTCAAGACCACTCGCAGGTTCTTGTCTTCGTTGATCAACCGCAACATGTCTAAAAGTGATCTTTTGCAATAGCCGCAGTTATAATCAAAAAACTCCACCAGCGTTACGTCGCCCTTGGGATTGCCGAGTTCAACCTGACGCGTTGAATTGAACAGAACGCCTGAACTGTCAGCAACGGCCTGTTCCGCAGCCAGACGCTCTTCTTCCGCCTGTCGCCGCTCAAGTTCCTGCATCGCATCGCGAATGACCTCCGGATTGGCCAAAAGATAATCCCGTACGATCTGTTCGATCTCACCTTTCTGGTCGGCTTTGAACGAGGCCGCCGTAGCCGGTCCGGTTACGAGCAGGCAAATTGTCAGTGCCAGGCCTGCCGCCAGTCTAATGAAGCTGAGCATAGTGTTTTCTCGCTTGGTTTGCGCTCCGGTCAGAAGCAAATTGATAGGTAGTGTACTTTCGTAACTTTGGCGTCATCGCCGAAATTTGGGCGGTTTATAGGTCATGATATCTTCAGCAAGGATCCACTCCCGGGAGCCGCGTTTAAGTCTCTTCATCGCACGATTGGCATATTGCCTTGCCGATTTAACATCCCCGGCAAGCATTAAGCCCTGTGCCGTGGCAACATCAGCCTCGGCGTTGCGACCCATTCGGGATTTGGCGATCGCAAGTTGTCGAAATCCCAGAGGTGAATTGGGATCCTTGCGCAATCCCGTCTGAAGGTTTTTGACTGCGGCGGGCAGGTATTTATCGTCCTCGCTTGCCACGAGTGCATAGCCGTACCAGATCTGCAACTGCCCCTGGGAGGGCGCCAGAGCCAGAGCCTGTTTGAACGGTGCAATTGCCTTTTTGGCCCTGCCTGCTTCAATCAATGCCTGGCCCTTCAGTTCCCAGAAATAGGGATTTTTCGGCTGGCGTTTAATCAGTCTGTCGATAGATTTAACGGCGCGATTGATATTGCCACCTCGCATTGCAGCAACGGCTCTTGCGTAATCTGCCGGCAGGGACTTGTCAGACTTCGGGTAGCGCCGAGCGACACTTTTGGGATGTGACGTGAAAGCGATCAGTTTGGCGCGAACCAGATCATGGCGTAGCTGCAACCCTTTGGGATCTTTGGCATTATAATGCTTGCTTTTCTTTGCAAGAGTTTCAAGTCGGCTGATCCGTTCACGAGGCATGGGGTGGCTGACGGCATAGGGATCGGAATATTTTGCAGAAAAGAGTTCGGAACCGGCCATTCGACGAAAAGTGTCGATCATGCCTTTTGCGGACTGGCCCGTACGTTGGAGATAAGTTACCGCCGCACGATCGGCCGATATTTCCTCGCTGCGCTGATAAGACAAGAGAGATCGCTTGGCTACGCTTGCGCCACCGCCGATGATTGCAGCACCGCCCTGAGCAACGCCGCCTGAACCTGATGAGGCACCGGCCGCAATCGCGCCAGCTCCAAGAAGGGATCCGATTACGGCCATCAATTGGGCTCTGGAAGCTGCCTGACGCAACCTGACCAGATGGTTACCGGCTATGTGTCCGGTTTCATGCGCCAGTACGCCGATAACTTCATTCGGCGTATCCGCATCTATGATGACACCCACATTCATAAAAATGCGCCGGCCATCAGCCACAAACGCGTTGAACGACTTGTCATTAATCAGGACAGGCTCCACCGAACCTGCATTCAAACCCGCAGCTTTGAGAATGGGTTTGGTGTAATCCCTCAGTAGTTGTTCGGTTTCAGCATCGCGAACAAATGCGAGTTTCCGGCCTTTCTGCGCGTAGGATGGCGCAGTAAATGCGGATGATATAACCGCCAGAGCCAATGAAACCGTGGCTGTTTTTCTAAGCAGCTTGATAACGCAAGGGGCTTTGGACATCGGAACAGCGTGATCCTTGTATGAGCGTTCAACAGTTAAGACGCGCGCTTGCCTGAAAAGGTTCATAATATTTTCGGCAACGTATGAGGAGCGCTTAAGCGGGTCAACTTAAACTCTATCAATTATCAGATAGCGGTATTAGGGTCTGGCGAGTTTCGGTTTGTTGTGGGGATCTGGCCACATACGTTCTCGTGAGGTCACAAATTGGTTCTCCGCTGCTGTATAAGGTTGCCGGCATGGTGTTCCCTAACGCAGCCGTGCATGTATCCAGCCAAGGATAAAAGGTACTCGGCACACTCCCATTCCCGAATGGTAACAGACCTGGGAACTGGTCATCTATAGTCATCCTCAATTTCGGCTATCTGAGACGGAAACAACCATGCCGCGTTGATGGAATTCCAAACTGGTGTAATCGGAGCAAGAGTTGATCAACAAGAATATTCCGGATACGGGCGCATCAATACGCAGTCATGTGGAGCCGTTTCATGCCATGGACGTGTTGAGCGCGGCCAATGAACTGGAACGGGCGGGGCATCGCATCGTGCATATGGAAGTAGGTCAACCCAGTGCACCTGCTCCGGAACCCGTTCTTGAGGCTGCAAGAGCAGCCTTGGCTGACGGTAACATCGGATATACCGAGGCCAAAGGCCGTCCGGCATTGCGGGAAAAAATTTCAGACTACTACTACCGCGCTCACGGTCTGGAAGTTTCTCCGGAAAGGATCATTGTCACTACCGGTTCTTCGGCGGCGTTCAATCTGGCATTCCTGGGATGTTTTGACGTTGGTGATCGAATAGTGATGCCGGCACCGGGATATCCTGCCTATCGGAACATATTGCAGGCACTTGGCCTGAATGGTGTAGAAATCGAAACCGGCGCTTCAACCCGCTGGGCTCTGACGCCCGATATGATTGAGGATGCGAGCCGGGAGAAAACTGTTAAGGGCGTTCTGGTTGCCAGTCCTGCAAATCCAAGCGGAACAATGCTTGAGCCGCACGCTTTGAAAGCGCTTTGCGAACATTCCGATGCGCAGGGTCATTGGTTTATCTCCGATGAAATTTATCACGGTCTTGTATATGGCGGGACAGCGGAGACGGCCCTGCGGTTCAGTGATCGGGCGATCATCATCAACAGCTTTTCAAAATACTATTGTATGACTGGATGGCGCATAGGATGGATGGTTGTTCCCGAAAATATGGTCCGACCAATAGAACGTCTGGCGCAAAGCTTCTATATTTCAGCGCCAGATCTATCCCAGCGCGCGGCAATCGCCGCTTTTGATGCGCCCCAAGCGCTCGAAGGTGTGAAGCAGGGATATGCCGAAAATCGGGAGTTGCTTCTTTCTCGTCTTCCGCAAATCGGTTTTCAGGAAATTTTGCCTGTCGATGGCGCTTTTTACGCTTATGCCAGTGTTCGGAATATGACAAACGATTCAATGGAGTTTGCCGGACGCATGCTGAGGGAAGCCGGCGTGGCGGCAACCCCGGGCCTGGACTTCGACCGCGCGCGGGGTGCGGGCTACATCCGCTTTTCGTTTGCAGGTGCGCTGGATGACATGATCGAAGCGATGGACCGACTGCAACGCTGGCGGGATGATGGTGGGTTCAAATAAAAACCCCGCCAGAATGGGCGGGGTTCTAAATAACCGTATGAAGTGAGCGCTTAAATGCGCCGATTGCTCAGACGGGTTGTTCAGTCTCGGCTTCGGAAGCTTCATCAGCCTCAGATACTTCCCCAGATTCTGCGTCGGATTCTTCGTCAGAACCGGTTTCAGCATCACCTTCTTCTTCGCCTTCGACTTCTTCTTCAAATTCGAACAGGTTCTGATCTCGGCCGATGACATCTTCACCGCGAGCCTGACGCTCGGCTTCATCATCAGAACGCGCGATGTTCATGGTGATTGAAACATCAACTTCCGGGTGAAGCACGATGGTCACAGTATGCAGACCGATGGTTTTGATGGGCACATTCAGGGCGACCTGGCTGCGCGCTACACTGAAACCTTCTTCAGTCAGTGTTTCTGAGATATCGCGTGTGGAGACCGACCCATAAAGCTGGCCGGTTTCACCGCCCTGCCGGATTGCCACAAACGTGTTGCCGTCGAGTTTGGCCGCAACGGCCTCTGCTTCCTGGCGGCGCTCAAGATTGCGTGCTTCCAATTGTGTCCGCTCAGTTTCAAATCGTTCCAGATTTTTCTTGGTAGAGCGCAGTGCTTTGCCCTGAGGCAGCAGGAAATTACGGGCAAACCCGTCTTTGACACGTACTGTATCACCCATCTGGCCGAGTTTAGCGACACGTTCCAATAGGATTACTTGCATTATCTTTTTCCTTTTCCGTCTGTCCCGCTCAAAACCATCTGAGGTTCAAGCGGTTAGAGACTGGTCCGGTTCAACTGAACTTTGCCGAGCCTCAACCGGCAAACCCACCAAACTTCAAAGTATCGGTGGGTCGGCGTTGATCGAACAACCCTGCCCGCACCTTCAAAATGCAGACAGAGAGTCCGTCATTCTATTTGATTACGTAAGGCAGCAGTCCCAGGAATCGGGCGCGTTTGATTGCCCGGGCCAGTTCGCGCTGCTTTTTTGCCGAAACCGCAGTGATGCGACTTGGGACAATCTTGCCGCGCTCAGAAACGTAGCGCTGAAGGAGCCGAATATCCTTGTAATCGATCTTCGGCGAATTCGATCCAGAGAATGGGCAGGTTTTCCGGCGACGGAAGAAAGGGCGGCGTGTTGGAAGTTGTGCGATATCAACCATTGTCGCTGGCTCCTTCAGCTTCGGCTTCACGGCGTGGCGGACGTGGACCCCGATCTTCGCGGGGGCCGCGGTCTTCACGCGGACCACGATCGTCTCTGTCGCGCCGGCGACGATCATCGCGATCCCGCTTCTGCATCATGGCAGAAGGTTCATCTTCATGCTCATCAACGCGCAAGGTAAGAAAACGAAGCACGTCTTCATTCAGGCGCATCTGACGTTCCATTTCAGAAACGGCTGCATGGGGAGCATCAATGTTGATCAGCGTGTAGTGGGCTTTACGGTTTTTATTGACCTTGTAAGCCAACGAGCGCAGACCCCAGGGTTCAATTTTAGCGAAAGAACCACCGTTTTCTTCAACGATACCTTTGAATTCTTCCACAAGCGCTTCAACCTGCTGTGCGGAAACGTCCTGGCGAGCCAGGAACACATGTTCATAAAGTGGCATATAAGCCTTCCTCAATTTTTGGCTGCCGGCGCTAAGCCTCTTCGAAGCCCTCGGAAAGGCTAAGAAGACAATCTTCGAGAGCGGAGACACGGGAATACGGACAATTGTCTGTCCTGTCTGACAATACCGTCCATCGAACTTGTTTCGACAACGGTTACTGTTCAAACGTTCCTTTCAGCCCCCGGCCGGGAAGCCAGTGGATGCGCTCTCTTACTCCAAATTTCGCAAAACTCAAGCTTTTTCGAAGAAACTGCGCGTTTATTTAAAGAGCCTCTTGACAGGGACCCATTGTGGCGGCTCTTAAGCGTTGAGTTGATTGGTGTCGCGGCAGATTTTTGTATCTGTTGTCGACTGGACCAGATAGTAGGCGAAAGCAACGATGACAGTTGTATTTACATTTCCCGGACAGGGAAGCCAGACGGTTGGTATGGGACAGGAACTGGCCGATACATTTCCCATTGCACGGGCTGTTTTCGATGAAGTTGATGATGCGCTGGGTGAAAAACTCAGTCGTGTCATCTGGGAAGGTCCACAGGAAACTCTCACTCTGACAGCAAATGCGCAGCCTGCTCTGATGGCGGTATCATTAGCCGCGATCCGTGTCCTCCAGGACAAAGGGCTTGATCTGAAGCAATCTGTTTCGATGGTTGCCGGACATTCCCTTGGCGAGTACTCAGCGCTGGCTGCTGCCGGTTCGTTGTCTATCAGTGATGCGGCCCGTCTTTTGCGTATTCGGGGAGAGGCAATGCAGGCGGCTGTGCCCGTAGGAGAAGGGGCCATGGCCGCTCTGCTCGGTCTTGATTTTGCGACTGCGGCAGACGTTGCCAATAAAGCCGCGCAAGGAGACATCTGCCAGGCTGCAAACGACAATGCGCCAGGCCAGGTGGTGGTATCGGGACATAAGGAAGCGGTGGAAAGAGCGCTGGTCATTGCGAAAGAAAAAGGGGCCAAGCGGGCGATGCTGCTTCCGGTTAGCGCACCGTTTCATTGTACGTTGATGCAACCTGCTGCCGAAGCCATGCGCGACGCACTGGGCAATGTCGATGTAAATGATCCTGTTGTTCCGCTGGTGGCCAATGTTGAGGCCGGACCGATTACCACTGCTGATGAAATCCGAGATGGTCTTGTACGACAGGTAACAGGAACCGTGCGCTGGCGGGAGAGTGTTCTGAATATGGGGCAGTCCGGAGCCACGGTGCTGGTGGAAATCGGTGCCGGAAAAGTGCTGACCGGGCTGGTGCGACGAATATCCAGAGATCTCGAGGGTGTGGCAGTTAATTCTCCGGCGGATCTTGACGGTCTGATGGAACGTCTATCTTCTAATTAGCGGAATACTGATTCCAAGTGTCTATCCGGTTGTGCCGGTGTGCGGAGGGACTACATGTTTGATCTTACAGGGCAAAAAGCACTGGTCACCGGTGCCAGCGGGGGAATCGGCGAACAGATTGCCCGCTCGCTTCATGCGCAGGGCGCGACTGTCGCCTTATCCGGGACACGTGCAGAAAAATTGGAGGCGCTCGCGTCGGACCTTGGCGAACGCGCTGTCGTAACCGTTGCCAATCTGTCAAACCGTGAAGACGTCGATAATCTGGTCCCGCAGGCGGAAAAGCAGATGGATGGGATCGATATACTCGTCAACAATGCCGGGATTACGCGTGATAACCTGTTCATGCGGATGAAAGACGAAGAGTGGGATCTTGTTCTCGAAGTCAATCTGACAGCGGCCTTTCGACTGTCCAGAGCGGTGGTTAAGGGCATGATGAAACGCAGGCACGGGCGTATCATCGGCATTACTTCCGTGGTTGGTGTCACAGGCAACCCCGGTCAGGGTAATTATGCAGCGGCCAAGGCCGGTATGATTGGGATGACGAAGGCGCTTGCCCGCGAAGTGGCCAGCAGGAATATAACGGTCAATGCTGTGGCGCCTGGATTCATTGAATCGGCAATGACTGATGAGTTGAATGAGAAGCAAAGAGAATCAATCCTTGCCAGCGTTCCAGCCGGCCGTCTTGGCAAAGGGGATGAAATTGCCGCCGCCGTTGTTTACCTTGCAAGCCGGGAAGGCGCGTACATAACAGGGCAGACACTTCATGTGAATGGCGGTATGGCCATGATTTAAAAGAGATAATCAAAAGGAATTCCGGACGGTGCCTGTCCATTGAACGGGGCTCATCTGGCGGCTGGTCAAGGCTGATAAAGTGTGTTACCTAGCCGCCGACCTATCAATGTGACAGTGGCCGGATCGTTGGTTTAGTTACTCACACTGGCGTGTACTCTGTCCATCAATGGATTCCTGACTGATTGTGTGGAATGAATGATACGGGTGAGCCCGTTTCGTTTGAAATCCGTTAAGAACTACCAAGGAAAGCAAATATGAGCGATATCGCGGATCGGGTTAAAAAAATTGTCGTTGAGCATCTCGGCGTAGAAGCAGAAAAAGTAACCGATAAAGCAAGTTTCATCGATGATCTGGGCGCTGACAGCCTGGACACTGTCGAGCTGGTCATGGCTTTTGAGGAAGAGTTTGGTGTTGAAATTCCAGACGATGCCGCAGAAACGATTTTGACCGTTGGCGACGCAGTCGGGTTCCTCGAAAAGAACGCCGGTTAATGGAGAGAAGATTGTAAATTCGGCGAGATTTAAGGAATTGAGAATGAGGCGGGTCGTCGTCACCGGACTTGGAATGGTCACGCCGCTTGGATGCGGCGTTGATGCTACATGGGGCAGAATTCTCGAAGGCAAGAGCGGCGCCCGCCGTGTCGAAGAGTTTGATGTCAGCGATATACCTTGCCAAATTGCCGGCCAAATACCCAAAGGCGACGGTTCGGAAGGCACATTCAATCCTGACGATTGGATGTTGCCCAAAGAACAGCGCAAGGTCGATGATTTTATTCTTTATGCGATTGCTGCCGCAGATCAGGCTCTGGCTGACGCCGATTGGAAGCCGGTCGATTATGAGGACCAGGTTCGTTCTGGCGTTCTGATCGGTTCCGGCATTGGCGGTCTTCAGGGCATTGAACGGGGCGCGATTACCGTAAAGGAAAAAGGACCTCGGCGTCTCAGTCCCTTTTTCATTCCCGGTGCCTTGATCAATCTCGCTGGTGGACATGTCTCTATCCGGCACGGGCTTAAGGGTCCTAACCATGCTGTTGTGACAGCATGTTCTACGGGTGCTCATGCAATCGGTGATGCCGGTCGTCTCATCGCTTTGGGCGATGCGGATGTCATGGTCGCCGGTGGTACCGAATCTCCTATCTGCCGTTTGGCGCTGGCCGGATTTTCCGCCTGTCGCGCACTGTCTACTGGATATAACGACCGTCCCGAAGAGGCGTCTCGACCATACGACAAGGGTCGGGATGGTTTCGTTATGGGCGAAGGCGCAGGCGTTGTTGTTCTTGAAGAATATGAGCACGCCCGACTGCGTGGAGCAAAAATTTACGGTGAATTGGTTGGCTACGGCCTTTCAGGCGATGCCTACCATATCACGGCGCCCTCAGAAGACGGCGATGGAGCTTACCGATGTATGGAAGCTGCGCTGAACCGCGCGGGGATTTCACCGGCTGAAGTTGACTATGTGAATGCCCACGGCACCTCGACTCCGCTGGGAGACGAAATTGAACTGGGAGCGATCACACGACTGGCCGGCGATGCTGCAAGTTCTCTGACGATGTCCTCTACGAAGTCATCAATCGGGCATTTGCTTGGCGCGGCAGGTGCTGTCGAATCGATTTTCTCGATTTTGGCAATGCGTGACGGTATGGCACCTCCGACGATAAATCTCGAGAATCCGTCGGTTGAGACGGAGATCGACCTTGTGCCCAAGACAGCAAAAAAGATGGATATCAATATTGCTCTGTCTAATTCCTTCGGATTTGGTGGTACCAACGCGTCATTGGTTTTTCGCAAGTTGAGCGACTGATTGTGAAACAGGGCAACATGACTTTCAGCAGCCCTGCTGTCGCTACAATGGACTGCTGAAGACAGACGGAATGATTGACAGGACACAGTAGGCAAGCGCAAAAAAGCCATACTGTGCTGGCAAGGGCTTTCACAATATTTGACGAGATTCGGGTCGAGCGCTAAATCATGCAGGAACCGACAAACGGTGACGACAAACAGGAGCAACCGGCAGCTTCTGTAAATAACGCAATGCCGCGTCTCAATCCTAAAAGTCCGCGGCAGGCCATCCAGCCGGACCCTGTGCCCGAGCCTCCTTCCCGGTCGCGTCACGTGCGCAATCCGGTAGTGGTGTTTATCAACTTTTTGATGACAATTACCGTGCTGGGCGTTCTGATAGTTGGCGGTGTCATCTATTGGGGTAAGCAGGAATTTGAAAAAAATGGTCCCCTGGACAAGACGACAACCGTTATAATCCCGAACGGCTCCAATCTTGCCGGAATCGCTGGAATTCTTGAACGCGGTAATGTCATCGACAATTCCTGGATCTTTCAGGGGGCGGTGCAGGTCTATCGAAATCAGAGCAAGCTCAAAGCCGGAGAGTATCAATTCGAAGCCGGCGTGCCGATGCGAACCGTGATGGACGAGATCGTTTCGGGCAAAGCCGTCTATCATTCTGTCACGTTGCCTGAGGGATGGACCAGCCTTCAGATCGTCGAGAGAGTAAAAGCGGACCCTATATTGATTGGGGACTTGAACGAGGTTCCTGCCGAAGGAACGTTGATGCCGGAAACGTACACGTTCACGCGGGGTACATCGCGGTCCGACATTATTCAGCGAATGAAGGATGCACATACGAAAGTGCTCGCTGAGTCTTGGGAGAATCGGCGCGATGATCTGCCGGTGAAAACACCGGAGGAAATGCTGGTTTTAGCGTCCCTGGTTGAAAAAGAGACTGGAAAGGCTGACGAAAGAAGCCGGGTTGCCAGCGTTTTTGTCAATCGTCTGAACAAGGGAATGCGGCTGCAGTCCGATCCGACCATTCTTTATGGTCTCTACGGAGGAGCCGCCTGGACAAAGCCGCGGACAATTCTGAGAAGCGAGCTTCAAAAGCCGAACAGCTACAACACGTACCAGATCCCGGCTTTGCCACCCGGACCGATAGCCAATGTCGGCCGCGCCGCACTGGAAGCTGTTGCCAACCCGTCGCTCACAAGTGATCTCTATTTCGTGGCGGACGGAACCGGAGGTCATGCATTTGCCAAAACATATGAAGATCACAAGCGCAACGTTCAGCGCTGGCGTGATGTTGAGAAAAACCGGGTAAAGGCGCAAGAAACTGCAGAGGACGCCCCAACAGAAGAAGCGCCCAAGACCGAATAGAGGCGCTTGCATGCGAGATGTCGAAGTTCACCGGACCTGGTGTTTCAATTCTGCAGGATCTATCATACTGTGACAGAGGTTTCACGGACCCTATCAGCCGATATTTCTCTATAGAATCAGCGCTTCAGCCTCACCATGGAGCGCATATAGCTTTGCAGGTGATCTATGACACTGGCCAGCATGACCGGATTTGCCCGCGTTGAGAGCTCCTATGAAAATGTCCGCTGGACTTGGGAGCTTAGGTCGGTCAATGGCAAAGGGCTTGAAGTACGCGCGCGCCTCGGCAGCGGCTTTGATGCTCTTGAACCGCAAATCAGACCGTTGGTTTCCAAAGTATTGGCACGTGGCAATGTCTCATTGTCTCTAAGCGTCAAACGAGATACCGGCAGTAAACAGGAACTGGTGGTCAATGAGGCTATTCTGAACGGGGTGTTGGACGCAATGGCGGCAATTTCCGATCGGGTTGATGCGTCGAGACCGACACTTGACGGCATACTTGGATTTAAGGGCGTCGTTGAACTTGCTGAAGCGGAAATGAGCGAGAATGCACAGCGGGAACTGTTTGATGCGGTACTTGATTCTCTGAATGAGGCACTCGCGGATCTGCTGAAAATGCGACAGAGCGAAGGGGAAGCTATTCGCACACTGCTAGAGGGGCAATTGTCAGCTATTGAAGACCTTACCTCTCAAGCAGAGAAATCTCCGGCCAGAACGGTTGATGCGATCCGGCAACGATTGAAGGATCAAATCGAGTTGCTTATGGACGCCCATTCCGAACTCGATCCGCAACGGCTTCACCAGGAAGCTGTTTTTCTTGCGACCAAAGCAGATATTCGCGAAGAATTGGATCGGCTCTATGCACATGTCTCTGCCGCCCGCGACCTGCTGTCAAAGGGTGGTCCGATTGGACGCAAGCTTGATTTTTTGGCCCAGGAATTCAATCGGGAAACCAATACATTGTGTTCTAAGTCCAATGACAAGGACCTGACAGCCTTAGGGCTGGAACTTAAGACGCTCGTCGATCAGATGCGTGAACAGATACAAAACCTGGAATAGAGCGCCATGCCCCAAACGACGATTTCATCGGATGTGCTGTCGGCCAACCGCCGAGGTCTGATGCTGGTACTTTCGAGCCCGTCAGGCGCGGGAAAGTCTACGTTGGCCCGAAACCTTCTTGCTCATGAGCGTGGATTGGATTTGTCAATTTCTGCGACGACGCGAACGCGGCGGCCCAGCGAAATCGACGGCGTGCACTACCACTTCATTGCCGCAGATCGGTTCGAACAGATGAAAGACCGGGGAGAACTGCTTGAATGGGCGGCAGTCCACGGTAATTTCTACGGCACATTGAAAGATCCGGTCGAGGCAGCACTTACATCAGGAAAAGACGTCCTGTTCGACATCGATATACAGGGCACGTTCCAACTATATGAGCGGATGCGGGAAGATGTCGTATCTGTATTCATTTTACCCCCGTCTATCGGTGAAATGAAATCCCGCTTACATCGCCGCGCTGAAGATTCTGAAGAAGTTATCCTTAGACGGCTGGAAACGGCAGTCGGCGAGATGAAACACTGGGTCGATTATGACTATGTAATCGTCAATGATGATCTGGAAAATGCCTTTGAAGGGTTACGTGCCATTTTGCAGGCCGAACGGCTGCGTCGTGAACGGTCACCCTCCATTGGTGCGTTCGTCGACGGAATGGTTGAGGATCTGAAACGCGAGCTGGACAAGTGAATTTGGTGTTTTGGGCGGTTTGTTCCCAGGCGTCTAACCTCCTGCGCGCTGATCAGCATAGGCTCGAGCAAGTTTGACGAATCCTTCTACCGGAATTTCCTCTGCTCTGGCGGTTTCGCGCAGGCCGCATTCTCGGATTAACCGATTGGTGTCGACCGAGAGCGACTTCAAGCTGGCTCGCAGCATTTTTCTTCTCTGTCCAAACGCAGCTGCCGTGACGCGTTCCAGATCGTTGACGCTACAGGGGGTCGGCTTTTCCCTTGGTACCAGGTGAACAACAGTGGAAGTGACTTTGGGCGGAGGGCTGAAGGCCTTTGGCGAAATGTCGAAAACTTTACCGGCAACAGTCCTCCAGCCGACAATCACCGCCAGGCGTCCATAAGCCTTGTCACCGGGCTGTGCACACATACGATCAGCAACTTCTTTTTGAAACATCAGCGTCATGGATTGCCACCAGGGTGGCCATGGATCACAGGAAAGCCAACCAATCAGGAGCGGTGTTGCCACGTTGTAAGGGAGATTGGCAATGATCTTGACGGGACGCTGGGGCAGGCCGTCAGCGCCCATCCCAAGTGCATCTTGGTTTAGAACTTTCAGACGTTTAGGATAGGCGTGTGCAATCTCCTCCAACGCGCCCAAACAGCGTGCGTCTTTCTCAATCGCAACAACATCTCGAGCACCAAGTGCGAGAATGGCGCGGGTCAGCCCGCCGGGGCCCGGCCCAACTTCAAGCACAGTGCACTCGGTCAGCGGTCCGGCTGATCGAGCTATGCGTGTCGTCAAGTTGAGATCGAGGAGGAAGTTTTGACCTAGAGATTTTCGGGCATCAAGGCCATATTTCTGTATCACCTCCCTCAACGGAGGCAGGGTGTCAACGTGAGCCATTATTCAACAATCGAATTTTGCGCAAGCAGATCGGCCAGCTTAAGCGCTTCAATCAGACTGTCTGCTTTGGCGATGCCCTTGCCGGCAATATCAAGTGCCGTGCCATGGTCGGGCGATGTTCTGACAAAGGGAAGACCAAGCGTGACGTTGACGGCTTTGTCGAAAGACAGTGTCTTAACCGGTATCAGCGCCTGATCATGATACATCGCCAGAACACAGTCGAACTGTTGCCGGGCTGCGGCATGGAACAGCGTATCTGCAGGAAAGGGGCCCCTGGCATCGATGCCAGAAGCGATGAGGTCAGAAACCGCCGGCTGAATGATCTGCTCATCCTCTTGCCCCATACTGCCCCCTTCGCCTGCGTGGGGATTGAGACCGGCCAGTGCGATGCGGGGGGATTGAATTCCAAACTGTGACCTGAGATCCCGGTCGACGGTACGGGCTACTGTTACAATACGGTTCTTTGTCAGGGCTGCAGGCACATCTGAAACGGGAATGTGTACGGTAACGGGTACGGTTCTCAAATCTGGCCCGGCCATCAGCATGACCGGTTCGACTTCCTGTCCGAACCACTTTGACGCCAGATGACCAAGAAATTCCGTGTGTCCCGGATAGTTGAATCCATCCTCGTAAAGGGATTTTTTGGTGATCGGATTGGTCACAACCGCCCCGGCAATGCCGGTTCGCACATGCTCTACCGCTCGTTCGATTGCTTCGATGACACCAGCAGCGTCGCCTCGCCGCGTTCTGCCCGGCGTCTCATCCACCTTGGATGAGAGGGGAACAATCTGCAATGCTGTCTGGCGAGTGGACGCGAGCTGCTCCGGCGAGACGACCGTGAGCTCCAACGGAATTCCCAGCCGCTCTGCCCGTCTTTGGACCGCTTCAGGACAGCCTACAAGATAAAAGAGCGGCAGTTCCTGCCGCTGAGCCCAGGCTGCTATGGCAATATCCAGCCCAATCCCTGCCGGGTCGCCCATGGTCAAGGCCAGTGGGCGCGCCCTTTGATTATCAATATTCATACGCTACCGGTAATCGATAACTGCGGTCCGCTTCAAATCACTCAAGTACCGGCGTGCCATCAACTGACCTTCTTTATTGCGCAACTCGCCTCTCATTTCAGCAACAGCGGCGGCGTTGCTATCAATCACTTTTTTATCGCAAACAGCATAGATCTCAAAGCCGGATGCAGACTGGATCGCCTTACTTGTACGTCCGACGGAAACGTCTTTTATCGCTCCGGCAATAGCAGACCCAAGGTCAGGTTCAAGCTTTCTTCCCAGCGGCTTAACAACGACTTCATTCAAGCCCTTGGCGAGTTTCGTGCCGTCTCCACAGGAGGTAAAGCGCTTTCTGAAAGCTTCCACTTCTCTTTTTCTTTTAGCTTTAAAACCACCGGATGCCTTTTTGGGAACCACGAACACGAACTGCGTCAGAGTATATTCCGTGGTTTTGTTAGGATCATCTTCTTCTTCACCATTGCTCCCACCTTGCAGCGCTGCAATAACGTCCTGCTCGCTGATGCTGACTGTACTGCGAAAACGCATACGAACGGCCTCACTCCATGCAAGGTCTGCTTTCAAGCGGTCTTTCAGTGTTTGGGGATTGATACCTGATTGCTTTAGCGCCCGGGTCAGCTTCGAGGAGGTGAGTTTTGAACGCTTGGCAATGGTCGCGTAAGCGTCGTCGACCTTTGATTGAGAGACAGAAATGCCAATTCTGGTAGCCTCCTGCAGCTTCAAACGCTCGTCGACCAACTCGTTGGTTGCAGCCTTTGTGGCAGCGCCACCACGTCGCTTTGACGTCAGTTTCAGGAGGCGAGCTCGCTGAGAAATATCATAGCTCGTTACGGCTTCGTCATTGACAATGACGGCGATCTTGTTTTGGGCTTCCGCCGGTAAACTGGCCGACAGCATGACGGAAAAAGCAACCGCAAAAACTGTAAAACATGAACGTGAGCAATTCATTTTTTTCTCCTCGACGAAAGGCCGATTCAACTGTTCTTCCAGAATAGTTCTCATGACTATCAGTTGCTATGAATTACACTAAGCCTTTGTTTTCCACCTATCTTTGTCGGAAAAGTACGTCAACTCTATCCGGGATAGGCTGTAGGAAGCACGACTATTCTGGATCATGCGTAACGGGTTTACACCGAACAGAATAAATTTACCAATCATTGGGACACGCCCAATCGGGACCCGTAATCAAAATCACTTTATCTGCCAGCCAGGCAGCTCATCCCTTTGGTCATTATCTGCGGCGCCGTATTGTATGTCACCAGGTGGTTAGCCTTGGAACAGCTTATTGAATTCTCCCGCTTTTCAGCCTGCCAGTCAGGATTATTGTGAGGAGCCAACCCCTTGTGAGAAGCCTGTATCGCCGAGCGTTCTCAGACCAAAGCGCAAGAACAGGGTTCTGTCGACGTCGTTGCCATCGTCTCGGCTGCGGTCCTGTGAGTAAGACAAAGAGAGCGAGAAGCCTTCATCGTCGTAGCCGAGGCCGAAGCTATCTCTGACGAAGTTCTTATTTTCCAGATCATAACGGATCGAGCCAAATGCCCGCCAGTTTTCCTGTAGCCGGACACTTGCCGCGGCCAGTGTTTCCTGCCTGTCGGAATCAATTCCCTGCTCCGGCTGTTGCCCCAGAAATGCGTATGTAAGACTGCCCGTCACAGGCCCATATATTCCCGCAGCCTGAACCTCGGTTCGCTTAAGTTCAAAGTCGCTATCGTCAAAGCGGGCATTGGCGCCGACACGCATGCCCAGATTGGTGTCGAAATATAGTGATGCAACATAGTCCGAGACATCGCTTTCAAGGCCGGAGTCACCCGTGGAGTTTACAAGATCCGGTATGGCGTAAGAGTTTTGCCCCGCAAGATTGATTGACTGACCAATCAAGGCACTCAGTGAACCGCCATTGTAGAACTGCAGTTGATATTGCAGGCCAACATTTGCCCGCGTGCCGCCTTCGCTGCGGTCAAAGCCTGAGAATTTATCATATTCAAACAGTGTTGAAGCGTCGAACACCAAACTTTGCGCATCGTCGTTGGGCAGTTTGCCAATACCGGTTTCATCGGGGCGGGCAATGATCTGACCGACGGGCTCAATCACCTGCGTTCCCCAGCTGAACGTGCTGACGAAGGGGTACCGGTATTCCAATCCAACGGCGGGAACACCACGCGCGACGACCGCGTCGGGCGACAATTCGGACACATTATTGTCGGCACTGGCAAGGAAGAACACGTCGCCCTTTGCATAGGCAAAGGGCGTGAAAACCTGTCCAATCGGATCAATCAGGCTGCGTCGCCATTCTCCTTCAAAAGTCGTTCTGGTGAAGGTTCCTTCCACACCTCGGAAGTAATCCGTTCCGTTGAAGGAGTAGGCATCCGTTATATCACGCGTCAGGCTGGTGAGGTTGCCCTTCAGTGACAATTCACCGCCCATTATCGGTTGATCGAAAATGTAGTTATAGTCGATGACTGGATGCACGACCGGCTGTTTAGCTTGCAGTTCCTCACCAAATGGGACGAAGGGGCCGACAGGGTTTGGATCTGTTGCATCAAAGGAGTCTTCCTGAAAAACCCGAAACGCGTAGGCGTGGGTCTCAAAACTGTTGCGATCCGAAATGCCTTTCAGAAATATATCCGACACGGAATTATTGGTACCGAGACCCGAAATTCCATAGTCTTTCACAAATGCCCGATCGCTGAAATAACTCAGATCCCAACCCCAGTTCCAACGTTCATTAATGCGAAAGTCACCCTTGGTATTAAGAGAGCCACGAAACTCCCGATTGCCACTGGTGTCTTCAAATAGACCGGGATCTTCCTGACGGATACCGAGTCCCCGGATTGAATAGGCGCCATCCATCAGCTTGTGCCGCCATTCGCCCCCGACCAGAAACCCTTGCTTCGTCAGCGGCGTAGCAGAAATTGTGGCATCGTAATTGGGCCCAAGTGACAAATAATAGGGAATGCTCACACCAAACCCCAATCGGTCCTTGGCCACGTAGGAGGGGGTTAGAAATCCAGATTTGCGTTTGACGCTGGGATCTGCCTGCGAAAAATATGGCAGGTAAATGATGGGTGCACCGAAAAATTCAATTCGTGTATTCTTGTATTTGATGACTTTCTCTTTTTGGTCATGGATAATTTTGCCGGCCTTGATTTGCCACAATGGGGGCTTGGAGGGCGGTTGGTTGACATAAACGCTGTATGTACCATTTTCAAATGTCGTGACGTTGTCGTCCGACCGCGTCGCCCGCTCCGCATTGATACGCGTTCGCTGGATCGTCTCGATCTGAAGTGAATTGACAAAGCCGTCTCGAAAATCGTCGGACAGCTCCAGATTCTGTGCCCGAACGACATTCCCATCCGGCTCTATGAGTTCAACATTGCCTTCGGCAAACAGACGCGATGTTTTCCGGTCCAGACGAACCCGTTGTGCTTCCAGAACATACCCGGCGTAATAGATTTGAACGTTGCCGACTGCTGAGACAATATCATTGTCGTAATCGTACTGAAGCTCGTCGGCTTCCAAAAGCATCTGCTGGTTTGCTTCGGTCAGTCGGGAAGGCAGAAAGCTCTCGACACCATCTTGAGCTTGTACGGATCCATACAAAGGGACAGCGGTCACAACGGAAGCCATAACCGCAATGACGATGGGTTTGAACCGCATGCCAAGTCGCTGCAGCGATCCGCATGTCCTGCCAACAGCCGAAAGGAGGACCACTATCCATCCTCCCTATGTAACAGAATCGAAAATCCCATTAGCGTTGCGACTATCCCAGGCGACCATGCGGCGATGACAGGCGGAATTATACCGGCTCCACCCAAATCTCTTGTCAGTTGTGACAGCACATAAAGCACGAAGCCTGCCAATATGCCACCCAGAATCATCCTTCCAAGGCCACCAAAACGCGAAAATTTCAAAGATACCGCAGCGGCTATAAGGACCATGGCCGCCAAAAGTAGTGGACGAGCAAGAAGTGTTTGATATTGAAGCGCGTATCGATATGCCGGAAGACCGGCGCGATGCGCCAGTTCGACGAATTTAGGCAGTTCCCAGAACGAAATTGATTCGGGATCCGCAATCCGTTCACGGACCTCTGTCGGGCTCAGGAATGTGCTGACTTCGTAAGTGTCCAGTTTCTGGGGTCGAGCATCCATTTCATAGGCGGTCGCATTGGAAAGAAGCCAATGTCCGTCCTGCAACTCAGCGCGATCCGCTTCGATGCGTTCTTCGAAAATACCGTTTCTGTCAAATTGGAGAACGGATACATCAAAAAGAACGATGCCGCCCTGTTCAGCGCTGGTCGCATAAAGAACGGTTTCGCCGTTTGCTCCGTCCTGGCGCAGCCATATTTCTTGCTCTTTAGCTAGAAGCCGGGTTCCTCCAGTGCCAAACAGGGAACTGCCCGTGTCTTCCGACAGTTGTTTCATATAAACGGCCAGGGGATTGTAAAGCGTAATCGCGACTCCGCCGACAAGAAGGGCGAGTACCAGCGCAGGTCCGCAAAACTGCCAGACCGAAATGCCTGCGGCGCGCGCTACGACCAGCTCCAGACTGCGGCTGAGGCTGACAAAGGCAGCGATAGCGCCAAACAGGGTCGCAAACGGTAGTACCTGTTCCAATAGGCTGGGTACTCTAAGCGCGGAAATAAGAGCGACCTGAACTACGGAAAACCCTTCGCGGTCACTTCCACGTCTCACCAACTCCAGAAAGTCGAACATGAAAATGAGTACTGCCGCAAAAAGAAACAGCCCCAATATCCATTTCAGGAGGCGCCCGGAAAAATAAAGAGTGAGTGTACGACCAAGCATCCCTCGCGCCTATGCCCCCGAGTGTCTGCCGCCGGAAAGGCGGATACTGAGAGCTTCGGCGGATCGTACGACTGCCTCACCAATCGCGGCAAAAAATATGAAGATGCGGGGCGTGTTGTCTGAGATGATGAACCACAGTGCCAAAAGACTGGCAACAACAGGGAGTGCGAATACGATAATATCGGCCAAAAGATTAGTGCCGGACAGATTGACGGCTCCAAAGGCCAGCGCTCTTAGCGCTACGCAGCAGACCAGCGCGCCTAAAACCGCGCTGCTGCGACCCTGGCGAGTAGTCTTTGGACTGCCTAGAAATGCAAATACGATGAGACCAAAAGCAAGCGTATAAAGGGGCAGTGTCAGCCGATCATTGACCTCCTTGTCAAACCGGTCTTTTTTCTCCGCGTAATAAGGATCATCGTCCGTCAGGGCGAAAATAGCCGGCAAGGTTCGTTCACTTGGTTTGTAAGTCGGGTCGCCGGCTTGCGGCATCATTGCGGTCAGATCGAACGCGTAAGACTCGAACTGCACAATGGAAATTGCGCCGGAATCCGGAATCAATCGCTGAATGGTGCCGTCCGTCATAATCAATAGAGTTTGGCCACCAATTTCAGCGATGTGACCTTTGGATGCTTCGTACGTGAAGTATCGGTCTGGTTCCCGCCGATCGTCAAGCACGAGGCCTTCAAGTCGGCCGTCGCCGGATCGGTTGCGAATATGAAATGTCAGGCCTTTCTGCACTGTCTGGAATTGGCCGGGTTTCACAATATTGGCAACAAGGTCGACGCGGACCCGCACGATTTCATCGCGGAGGGCCGCCAAACCCATCGGCGAAACATAAAAGGATAAAAGATAGAGAACGCCTGTCAGTATGAGCGCGAAGTAGAGAACCGGCTTGAGGGTTCTGAGCCGAGATGCACCGGCTGCGCTGATGACAATGAGTTCGCTGTCATTGCTGAGCGTATTGAGGACAAGCAGAGCAGCGATCATCAGGGCGAACGGGGCAATGTTCATCATCAGGAATGGCAGCGCCATCATCGTCATTTCCAGGAACTGGAGAATGGTCTGGCCTTTGGAGGAAACGAGGTCAAGCTGACGCAAAGCCTGCGTTGACCAGACGATGCCGGTCAAAGCCCCTAGTGTCATAAGAAAAACGGATGACAGCCGGCCGAAAATATAGCGCTCGATTGTTCTCATGCGTTCTCGGTTACCGGTGGTTCCAAATGGTTCACTGTGATTTGCCCCCGCATCATACCTAAACTCATGGCAATGCTATGGCTTTTCATATGTTTCCAATTTGGTGAAGAGTCGCACAACAAACGTAGTTAATAAAGCTTTGGGCGTTGAAAAGCTTGCTGAATTGACCGGTTGAGGCCATTGTGTGTATCAGGCGCCACAGTTTATGCGTCGCAAAAAGCTGCAAACCCACCTTTACCCAAAATTCCGATCCAACGATTCGAGATGAGTATGCCGAAAACCTACACGATTTCATTTGCCAAACCAGACAAACCGGGGCGCGAAGCGCTTGTTGTCCTTGCAGGGAATGAGGGAACCTTGGGACCGCTAGCGGGTGCGATTGATAAAACCGCTGACGGCGTGCTGACCAAGGCCATGCAAACCGCTGACTACTCCGGTGCCGCGCGCAAAATATTGGACATTATCAATCCTGCCGGCACAGATGCAGAACGAATCCTGATTGCAGGGATGGGCAGCGAAAGCACTCTGGAAAAGGCGACGGACTGGGAGGCACTTGGGGGCGCTGTCATGGGTGCACTCTCCAGTGTGAACGGCAAAGTGATTTCAGTGCTGCTTGAGAACCCGGACGGTTCGGTGCTTGATCCCGAGAGTGCAGCGGCTTTTGCGCAAGGTATGAAACTGCGCCAGTACATTTTTGATCGACATAAATCGGATAAGGACGGCGACAAAAACAATAAGGAAAAAAAAGAAACCGGTGCGGTAAAGATACAGATCTGCCTTGAAGGTCATCTGGCTGCAAAAAAGGCCTTTACGCCGTTGCTGGCGATCGCCGAAGGGGTTCATCTGGCCCGCGATCTAGTCAATGAGCCTGCAAATATTTTGGGGACGATTGAATTTGCCAGTGAAGCAAAGAAGCTCGAAAGCCTCGGTGTGAAAGTCGATATCCTTGAAGAGAAGGATATGCAGAAACTTGGCATGAGAGCGTTGCTTGGCGTTTCTCAAGGATCTGTGCGACCGGCCAAGTTGGTGATCATGCACTGGAAGGGCGGCAAGGCAAAAGAGGCCCCGGCTGCGTTTGTCGGCAAAGGAGTTGTTTTTGACACGGGTGGCATATCGATAAAACCTGCCGGCGGTATGGAAGATATGAAAGGCGACATGGGCGGTGCCGCTGCTGTGACTGGCCTGATGAAGGCGCTTGCCGGACGAAAAGCCAAAGCCAATGTCATTGGGGTGATTGGTCTGGTCGAAAACATGCCCGATGCGGATGCTCAGCGGCCTGGAGATGTTGTCACTTCAATGTCCGGTCAGACCATCGAAGTTCTGAATACCGACGCCGAGGGGCGTTTGGTTCTTGCAGATGCGCTTTGGTACACTCAGCAGAAGTTTAAACCCGCATTTATGATCGACCTTGCGACTTTGACCGGCGCAGTGATCATTGCACTTGGTCATCACTATGCCGGACTGTATTCCAATGACGATGAACTGGCGGCGGATCTTGGCCAGGCGGGAACCGAGACTGCGGAAAGAGTTTGGCGTCTGCCGCTTGATCCAGATTACGACAAGATCATCGATGGCAGCGTTGGAGACGTTAAAAACACCGGGGGCAGGGCAGCGGGATCAATCACTGCAGCTCAGTTCCTGCAGCGCTTTGTGAATGAACTGCCGTGGGCGCATCTGGATATTGCCGGTACTGCATTCGGATCTCCCAAAACTGAGATCAATAAATCATGGGCGTCGGGATTCGGTGTTCGGTTGCTGGATCGGTTTGTGAAAAATCGCTACGAAAGCTGAATGCGGATATTCCGCACGTGTTCAGGCGGATCAGCTGCGCAAAACAAAAACCGCTGGTTTGACCCAGCGGTTTTTTTTTACTTCATTTCGACGTTCAGATTGCCTTCGTGCCTCAATAGGTAAAAAACATTCTAGATATCTGAATTAAAACTGCTTTTTCGTCGGCCGCCACCCCGGTTGCCGACAATGGTATTCAGCAGGTTTTATAAGTCTGACAGGCGCTTGCCTCTTCGGTTAGCACCACACCCATGCTTGCTGTCGCACCTGCCAGGCCGGCAACAAGAACGAAAAATATGCAAATACGCGTAATCATTTCCTGACGATCCCCCAGTTGATCCCCAAACGCTGCCTCCAACAAAGAGGCAAATCGACGGCAGCGTTTTTAAGAGCCAACCAATGACAGTTTCGTTAATTCTGAAGTCTTTTTGCCAAAGACCGGGGCCTCGATATATGATTCGCATCACAAAAACTGTGTTTCGGCCACACAATGACACACCAATGGTCGTTTGGCGCCAACATTTGCTTATGATGCTTAATGGGTGTGATCTATCAAACACATAGCATCGGTAAATCCGCCTGAAATTTGCCTCAATTTGAACAATTGTCGCTGACATGGCAAAGAAGTTGTGGATTCTTGCTTTGTTGATACGAATTCAGTCGTGTAGCGAAGCCCTTCGCCGGACAATTCCATGGTTGGTAGAGAGAACATCGTGTCCGAAATATTGTTTTATCATCTTCAGAATCAGTCACTTGAACAAGCTCTGCCGGGATTGGTCGCGAAGTGTCTTGAACGAGAGTGGGCAGTGGTGATCCAGTGTGGCTCTCAGGAACGGTGCCAGGCTTTGGATACGCACCTGTGGACTTTTCGGGAAGATAGTTTTTTACCGCACGGTACAGCGTCGGACGATTATTCCGAACTTCAGCCGGTTTTTATTACAGACACTCAAGATAATCCCAATAGCGCAACAGTGCGGTTTGTTGTTGATCGGGCCCAACCACCGGAACTTGATTCTTATAATCGTGCCGTATTCATGTTTGACGGACATGATCAGTCGGCAGTTTCCGATGCGCGAACGCATTGGAAACGGTTGCAAGGAACCGATGCATCGTTAACCTACTGGCAGCAAAATGAGGCTGGTCGCTGGGAGCAAAAGGCGTGAGTACGAGGAAGGCCGCACCATGAAGGAGCCTGTGCCGCACGCTCCCAAAAAGGATGATAACAGCGGTGATGGAAAAGACGACATCACCGATCAGACTGACTCGGGTTTGGAAGACGCGATAAGTCAGGCATTGGAACAGGCCATGCCGGCTTCTGATGAGGCCTGGCCCGAGGGTCTTGATGTTGGGCTGGCAGGTGCTCTGGAGGTGGAGTTGTCCGGCTCTCAGGATACTGAACCCGTGGAAGCTGCCGAAGGCAGCGAGCAATCCTCACCATCGGAAAGTATTGCTGGCGGGGACCAACCGTCTCAAGGCGAAGACAACGCATATCCTGAGGTTGATCTTGATGCAGCGGCTCTTGAAGCAGCTCTGGCCTCCAGCCTGGAAGCTGGGCTCGGGCTGGATGCTGCCCAGGAAGGCGCTCCGGCTCCCGCCGGTGGTTCCGCGCGGGAATCAGGTTTTTTCAACCGCAGGAAAGCGGCAGCGCAAAAACTCCTGCAAGATCAAAGTATTCGCAGCGGTGATATGGGCAAGCACAATGCCTGGTTTCAGGCAGCGTATGAGGGAGCCGGTGGCGATGAGGCGGCTGTGCCGTGGGCTGATCTGAGACCAAAACCCGAACTGCTGCGTTGGCTGACGGAGAATCCCGGCGAGGGTCGGATGGCCATCGATGTCGGCTGCGGCCTCGGCGACAATGCCGATGCGCTGGCTCAGGCGGGATGGAAAGTAACGGCGTTCGACATATCCAAGGATGCAATTAGCTGGGCAAAAAAACGATTTCCGGATTCTGCGGTCAATTTTGAGGCCGCCAATCTGATGAAACCACCGCCTTTGTGGGGCGGTGCGTTTGACCTGGTTTTTGAGTGCTACAATCTGCAGGCCTTTGCGCCCGGCGACCTCAGAGGAAAAGCGATTGAAGCGGTGTCCCGCTTGGTTCGCCCGGGCGGCATACTGTTCGTCTATTCGTTGCTCGGCAAGGACAGCGACGATCTCGATGGTGGTCCCCCGTGGCCACTGACCCTGAGCGACCTTGATGCGTTCAAAAGACACGGGCTGGAAATTGATATCCAGCGACCGGGTGTTCATATCGAAAGCTCAGGTATGGCCCCGTTTGTGACGGCGTTGTTCAACAAACCAGCGCGTTGAATCGTGGCGAATTATTACGCCGAAACCGCTTCCTCATATTCCGCCGACATCGCCAGCCACTTTTCTTCCGTACGCTGCAAATCGCGTTCAGTGTCGGCGCGCTCTTTTGCGTATTTCGTCGCGGATTCTGGGTCCTTCTGATAGAGATCGGCAGACGCGAGTTTATTGTCGAGCTCTGCGATTTTCTTCTGAAGCTTTTCGATGTTCCGCTCCGCGGCCTGAATGTCTTTGCGCAAGGGGGCCATTGTTTTGCGTAGCCCGGCATTTTCCTTGCGTTTTTCCTGACCGGTTTTGCGTTCGGTCTCAGCGGCCACTTCGGCTGCTGCGGCCGCGGCTTCTGCCGCCGCTTTTTTCCCTTTTTTACCGGAACCGGCTTTCAACACATGACGTCGATAGTCGTTCATGTCGCCATCAAAGGGGTGAATTGTGCCCTGATCGACCAGCCATAGACTGTCGGCGCAGGTTTCCACCAGATGGCGGTCATGGCTGATCAGAATGACCGCGCCCTGATACCCGTTGATCGCGTGGATCAATGCCTCGCGACTATCGATATCCAGATGGTTGGTTGGCTCATCGAGAATAATCATGTTGGGCCCGTTGAAGGTGGCAAGACCAAGCAGGAGCCGTGCTTTCTCGCCGCCGGACAGTGACTTGGCGGGCAGATCCATCCGGTCAGTGGGGAGGCCGAACTGTGAAACGCGCGCCCGAACCTGACCTTCCTTGGCACCGGGGAGCAGTTTGCGGACATGATCAGCCGGGGATTGTTCGGGAACCAACTCATCCAACTGGTGCTGAGCAAAATAGGCGATGGAAAGTTTGGAGGCGCTGTGCATGCCGCCGGCCATAACCGGAAGACGGTTGCTGAGCAGCTTTGCGAATGTGGATTTGCCATTGCCGTTTGAGCCGAGCAACGCGATACGGTCGTCATGGTCAATCCTGAGATCGAGTTTTTTCAGAACCGGTTTGCCATCATAGCCAACCGACGCGTTTTCCATCGAGATGATCGGCGGCGACAGTGTCTTTTCGGGATCGGGTAACTGGATCGGTTTGACGGTCGAGTCGACGATAGCGGAAATCGGCTTGAGCTTTTCCAGCATTTTCAGGCGAGACTGTGCCTGTCGCGCTTTGGATGCCTTGGCACGGAACCGGTTTACGAACGCTTCCAGGTGCTTTCGGTTCGCCTCCTGCTTAACCTGCATCTTGCCCGCCAGTTCCATCTTTTCGCGGCGCTGACGTTCGAAATTATCGTAGCCGCCCTTGTAGGAGGTCAGCTTCAGTTCTTCCAGATGGACAATTGTACCGACGGCTTTGTTCAGAAGATCCCGGTCATGGGAAATCAGTACTACTGTGTAGGGATAGCGACCGATATAGTTTTCAAGCCACATTGTCCCTTCAAGGTCGAGATAGTTGGTCGGCTCATCGAGCAACAGGAAATCTGGTTGCGAAAACAGGATTGCGGCCAGGGCGACACGCATGCGCCAGCCACCTGAAAAATCCTTGCACGGACGTTGCTGGGCGGCGGCATCAAAGCCCAGACCACCCAGTATCGCGCCAGCACGCGCTTCTGCAGAATGGGCGTCGATATCGATCAGTCTTGTATGGATATCCGAGATTTTCATCGGATCTGTTTCGGTGTCCGCCTGAGCCAGCAACTCGGTCCGCTCCAGATCGGCGGCGAGTACCGTATCCAGCAGACTGTCATCGGTCGCAGGTGCCTCTTGGCGCACCTGTCCGATCCGTGCATTGCGCGGCAGTTTGATCGATCCGCTTTCCGGGGCAAGGTCTCCGGTCAGCAGTTTGAACAGGGTTGTTTTCCCGGTGCCATTGCGGCCCACCAGCCCGACTTTAGCACCCTCGGGAATGGTAACGGTCGCGCCGTCCATCAACGTACGCCCGCCAATCCGGTAAACAAGATCATTTATTTGCAACATGGCGTCCTTTTGAACGA
The DNA here is from genome assembly GCA_039976075.1 of Stappiaceae bacterium. GTDB lineage: Bacteria > Pseudomonadota > Alphaproteobacteria > Rhizobiales > Stappiaceae > JBDWFY01. Next base: position 1,061,621 of record JBDWFY010000001.1, on the reverse strand, counting down.
AGGCGGGCAGGGGCGCAAGAGGGAACCATGCCAGAATTGGAATCCCTGCCACCCCGTGCCAAACTTGCACAGTCTGTTCGCCTGTTTTGGAGTAAAATCGTGAGTATCGGGATCAGACATGTGCAAATCGAAGACGTTGAAGCGCTGCACCGGATTTTTCCCAGCAATCGCACAATGTTGGGCACGATGCGTCTGCCGTATCAGGCGCTTGATTACACGAAAAAACGACTGGCGCCGGAGGACGGTGTTATCAAGTTAGTGGCTCTCATGGCAGATGAGATCGCCGGGTTTTGCGAGCTGATCACCTATTCCGATGCTCACCGGCACTGTCATGTCGGGGAATTCAACATGATCGCCACCAATGAGAAATGGCGCGGCAGAGGAGCCGGGGCCGCACTGATGGACGCCATGATCGATCTCAGCGACAACTGGCTTCAACTGAGGCGTCTGAACCTGATTGTCTGGACGCCGAATATAGCCGCCATTGCCCTCTACAAAAAAATACGGCTTCACCATCGAAGGCACGATGCCCGACTTCATTTTCGGAGAAGGTACGTATGTCGATACCCATAGGAGGGGGCGGTTGAAGTAAAATAAGCGGTTTTTGTTTTATCGCCAGGTTGTGTCAGTCAGAAAATTGCCGTCAGTATTTCTGATATGCCGGATAATTGAACGAAAGGGATCAGTGCGGGCACTTGAATATCGGTTCTTGCCACGACAAATTGCGCTTCAAATCCTCCTCAAGCTCCGGACACATCCATGCCCATAACCCTCTACGAACTCTGCGGCGCTAATCAGGCGCATCGATTCAGCCCCTATTGCTGGCGCGCGAAAATGGCGATCGCACACAAAGGATTTGAGATTGAGGGGATCGCGACGCCTTTCACTCAGATCCGCGAGGTGGCAGGAGGTGTTTCGGCCACCGTACCCGTGATTGAGGACAACGGAAAAGTTGTTTCCGACAGCTGGGATATCGCTCTCTATCTGGAAGAAACCTACCCAGACAGGCCAAGCTTGTTTGGCGGCCCGTCCGGTATGGCACTCACACGGTTTGTCGAAAGCTGGGTCGATATGTCAGTAACGCCGCGCATCGGTAGTCTGGTGATCAAAGATATTCACGATATTCTCGCACCCGCCGATCAGGAATATTTCCGCAAAAGCCGCGAAGCAAAAATCGGCCGCACACTGGAAGAAGTGCAGATGGGGCGAGAGGATCGGATCGACCTATTGCATCAGGCTCTAGCCCCTCTTAGCAAAATGGTCAAATTCCAACCCTATCTCGGCGGCACAGCACCGCTTTACGCTGACTACATTCTATTCGGTGCGCTCAAGTGGCCGCATGTGTCCAGTGCGTTTGAGCTGCTGAAAGAAGGCGACCCTATCCATCAATGGTTTGAGCGCTGCCAGGCACTTTATGACGGTATCGGGCATTCGGCGGTAAAAGTGAGCGGCTAAGGTGTTTCTCAAATGAGTTGAGAAAGTTGCTGCGCCAAAGATACGCGTCATTATAAAGACCAGAAGCAGTGTTGCGATTTATAACGACATGCCGCTCTTGGTACGGTTTTGACCCTTTGCTCACTGTCTCTCGATAGCGATGATGGAGTCTGTGACCATTGCCGTTTGCCCTTCGGGGCCCGTCGCCGTCCGCTCGTTTGGGCCAACGAATATCTGTGACCATTGTGACAGTTCAAGCTTGAGTTCTTCCAGACTTTCCATCGCTGTTGAATAAGTCGTATCGGGATCACTCCAGGACCAGGGCGCTCGAGAGCCGTGAGCGACGATAAGGAGCAGACCTCCGGGGGTGACCGCATGCGCGGCCCTGTTCAACACCTGGGCACGTGGAAAGGCCAGGGGTGTTTGAAGAAACAGAGCGGTGACGAGATCGTATTTACCCGTTGGAAAGCTGGTTGAGAAATCGCGACATTCAAAGGTAATACGATCGGCAACCTCTGCATTTTCCGCATTTTTCTGCGCGTAATTCAGGGCAGTTTGAGAGATGTCAGCTGCCGTTACCTGCCATCCTTTTCGCGCAAGCCATATGGCATCATCCCCTTTGGCGCACCCAAGGTCGAGTGCGCGACCCGCAGTTCGATTTTCTGCATATTTTTCAAGGGCGGTCGAGGGGCGGCCGGTCGATTCCTGGGATCCGTTTTCGTAGACCGAATCCCAGAATGTGCTGGCATTTTTAATGAGTTTAGGCATTGCCATTGTTCAAACTCCCAGTGTTGGAAACATGGTGTAACGGTGGAGCGCAACAAACGAATAAAACGGAGTGCACCCCGGTCGGTGGTCTCTGCTCAATTCCGTTTTTTCGCTCCTCAGTCGTCATGATTTCGATTAGTAGTGTAACTTTGTATGATACATGAAATTCATGTTGTCAATATCATGTGCTTTTATTTGCAACGAGAGTGAAATTTTGATATCAAGGCACTAACAGGGAGGCTAAAATCTTGCCAAGTGACAGCCGACTTCCGCGCGTGCTGCATGCGTTGCTTCATCTGGATCAGATGAAAGCGCCAGCCACATCAGATGTGATTGGGCAGATGCTGGGGACCAACCCGTCTGTTGTCCGCCGTACGATGGCAGGCCTTCGTAAAGCGGGACTGGTCAGCTCAACCAAAGGTCACGGCGGTGGTTGGCTTCTGGCAAAGTCGTTATCTGAAATCACGCTTGGGGATGTTTATGACGCTCTTGGAGCACCGCCGCTATTCGCGCTTGGGCCGGCGGTTGATGCGCCCTCATGTCTGATGGAGCAGGCGGCTAACGCTGCAACAGCGCGAGCGCTGGATTGTGCCGCAAAGACATTTTCACAAGAATTGGCAGCGATCACAGTAGCTGATTTGGCGGAAGACTTTGAGGGCCGCCTGGCGAAATTGAAGTCTGCCCCCAAAATATCAAAGTAGATTTACTGCCAATCGATTGCAACTGATCCGGATCGTCGACCTCGACGGATTCAGGTCGCATTACCTAAAAAAACAACGGGAAAACTGAAAATGAGAAAAGTCATTCTTATTACCGGGACGTCGACTGGACTTGGGATCAGTATCGCTGTTGACGCAGCCAAAGCCGGGCACAAGGTCTATGCGAGCATGCGCAATCTTGAGAAACGTGGCGGATTGGATGAGGCTTCGCAAGCCGCTGGTGTTGAACTGGACGTACTGCAGCTGGATGTCCGGGACGCAGGTACTATACTGGCCGCTGTAGATCGAATTGTCGAAGCGGAAGGGCGGATTGACACGTTGGTCAATAACGCAGGCGTTGGGTTTGTGCGCTCAACCGAGCAGGCGAGTGAAGACGACATAAACTGGGTAATGGATGTCAATTTCATGGGTGTCGTGCGGTGCACCAAAGCGGTGTTGCCATACATGCGGAAGCAGCGCAGGGGGCATGTGCTAACGGTCTCGTCTGTAGGTGGGCTTGTGGGGCAGCCGTTCAACGAAATTTACTGCGGCTCCAAATTTGCCGTCGAAGGTTATATGGAGTCCCTGGCCAGCTATGTCGGGCCATCCTTCGGACTACATTTCACTGTGGTGGAACCGGGCGGAATCCGTTCGGAGTTCGCCAATAATGTGATGAAACACATTGGGAAAACGGGAGGTATGCTCGAAGATGAATATCTGCCGATCCTGAAAAACTATATTGGAACCTCTCAGGCGAGGGGTGATGTTGCCTACCAAAGCGCTGAAGAAGTCGCTGCTGTGGTGATGAAATGTATCGAAGCTGAAGTTCCGCCTGTCCGAACTCGAACGTCTGAGTGGTCGGAAGACCTCTGCCGCATGAAAACCGAAGGTGATCCGGATGGCAAGAAGTTGCAGGCCAAGGTGGTTGAGGATTTTCTCGGCAAAATCGACTGAACAAACAAGGTCGAGTTCGGTTGTGTCCATCACGCCATGAACTGAAAAACACTTGAACCGATCAGGGTGATCGAACTGCCTTGCCGTGCGTCGCGGTCAGGCAGCTCAGAAACCGGAGAGTTTTGCGATCGGCCTCTGGTTTTTTTCGGGTTATTGCTCCAAAGACAGTGGTGTAGCTTGTTTTGCTCGGGCAAATTGGCCAAACCTTGCCCTTGCTGAGAAGTGTTTCTGCTACATGATCAGCCAAGTATCCAATGTAACAGCCGGACTGAACTAGGAGCACAAGAGCTTCTTCTTCCTTCACCCGTGCGGAACGTTTAAGGCCGAGATCACGCCCGGCACTCATGTTAGGTGAGTTGAAGCTGTAACCGGCATACTTATGGTCGGCCAGCGTCACTAGATCCAACTCCTTCTCAGGTGAGATACCGTAGAGCTCATGATTTTCCCCGCAATACAGTGACATTCTTTCAACGTAGAGAGGGATGTATTGCAGTGAAGATGATTGCCGGAAGATGGGCGTAACGGCCAATTCGAGTGCACCGTCCGTCACGCGCGATTCCAAGGCGCTGGGCGTGTCTAGGTCGATTTCCAGCAATACATCGGGTGCGGATTCGTTGAAAAGTCTGATTGCATCATGGAGATGAGCGCTGGGATTTGTGCTTGATTGATCGAAAATACCGATGCGTATCGTGCCGGACAGGTTGGCATGGACGTCGTCAACTTCATTGCGAAAGTTATCGATATTGGAGAGCAGTCGTCGCGTGGACTCAAGAACCTGCTCGCCTTCCGTTGTCAGCGAAAAGCCGGAAGGACCACGGTTGCAGAGTTTCAGCCCAATCCGTAACTCCAGATCCGCAATGTGTTTTGAGATCGTTGACCGGCCGATATTCAATTCCAATTCGGATGCTGCGAAACCGCCGCATTCTGTAACTGTTACAAAAATACGGAGCAGGCGGATATCGACATCGCCCAAGTTGGAAATAAGTGCGCGTTTTACCATACTAATGTTTCCATCCAAGGAAACTTTACCCGCATATGTTGCCGGTTATCAAACGAATTGTTATTGCTAATATGTTGTGGGTGTCGCGCGTGTCAACTGAGGAGGCCGATTAACCAAGTCATCGGACCACGCGCGGACGGGGGAACCAACTGAAAAGCGAGATATTTATGTCGATAAAACCACCATTGATGGATCTGCCCATCGAAACTGCGGATAGCGGTTTCTATGAGGGATTCAGTAAACATGTTGCGGTGATTTCAAAAATTATCGTGGCAATGCTGGTGATCTGGGCTGTCGTCTTCCCGGAGCAGGCTGGTAAAATTCTAAATACAATCAACAGCTTCATTCTATCCAACACGGCGTATTGGTACATCTGGATTGTTGCCATGTTCGTGCTGCTCTGCATTGCTTTGGCGATTTGGCCCGCTGCGGGACGATTGCGGCTCGGGCTCGAGGACGACGTTCCGGAGTTTTCCAACTTCTCGTGGTTTTCGATGATGTTCGGCGCCGGTATCGGTGTTGGCATGTTGACCTGGGCTGTTGCCGAACCGGTCTATCATTTCGGCAAAAACCCGGAAGTGATTCAGGGACTGGTCGAGGGTTCTACGGCGGAAAACATCCGTAACGCCTATAAATGGTCGTTCCTGCATTGGGGATTGGGAGCCTGGGCGTGCTACGCGATCGCAGGTCTGGCCCTTGGATATTTCTGCTATCGGCGGGGACTGCCGCTGACAATGCGCTCGTCTCTTACTCCGATATTCGGCAAAACATTGTCCGGTGGTGTTGGTCATGTGGTTGACATCGTCGCTGTTGTTGCCACCATCCTGGGTGTGGCTCAGACACTGGGTTTCGGTGTCGAACAGTTCGTGGCCGGTTTGACTCGAATTGGATTTGGCGGTCTGACGAATGAAGCAGGTACTGCCAATACGATGGGCATCATCGTGGCCATCCTGGTGATCATGGGTGCTTCCACCATGTCGGCGCTGTCCGGCGTTGGTAAGGGCATCAAATGGCTCTCGAACATCAATATGGGCCTCTCGATCTTCCTTCTGTCTTTCTTCCTTATATTCGGATCGACCTTTTTTGGCATGAAGGCGCTGATCCTTGGCCTCTGGGATTACCTGGTGGCGATGCCGGAAATGATGTTCCGCGTCTGGCGCTCGGATGGTGTTGACGGCTCGATAGCGACACAGCTCGAAGGCTGGCAGGGAGGCTGGTCAGTCTTCTACTGGGCCTGGTGGGTGGCATTTGCGCCGTTCGTGGGACTGTTCCTTGCCCGGATATCCAAGGGACGCACGATCCGCGAGTTCGTTCTGGGTGCAATGATTGTACCTTCGCTGATGTGCTTCGTATGGTTCACATGGGCTGGTGGTACGGCGATTGATCTTGAACTCAACCAAGGAGCCAATGGTGTGATCGTCAGCGCGCCTGATGGGGACAAGATCTTTGCCATGGTGCAGCACATGCTCAACGCCTCGCTGGGCTGGATCATGTCGGTCATTATTGTGGTTCTGCTGATGACGTATCTTGTGACCACAGCGGATTCCGCGGTTCTGATTGTGAACACGATCAACGCCGCGGGCGATGAGGGACCCAAGGCACGGCCGCACATCTACTTCTGGGGCATCGCGCTCGGCGGTGTTGTGGCTGCACTTCTCATTGCAGGGGGGCACAAGGCGATCCAAACGGCCATGGTCATCGGGGCCTTCCCGTTCTCGATTGTGATGGTGTTGCAATGTATCGCCCTGGTCAAAGCGATCTGGCGAGACACCCACCGTGAAAAAGTCGGCGTCGCAAGCACGAGTGAAGAAGTCGTGGCGGAACCTGCCGAATAGACAAACGATGCCGGGCGCCAGTTAGGTGCCCGGCTTTCTGCTTTTGTCAGACTTCTGCGCGGGGAGTTGAAAGACGCTGCTGTAGAACACTTCGGGTCTTCAGTTGGAAATGGCGTCTTATTTTTCTTGCAGCGTTGTCCTTGCGCGGCTATATCGTGCCGCAACTGTGATGCCGGGGCATCCGTTCCCGGCTCCCCTGGCTTTTTCCAACATCTTTGAGGATACCCGTCTGTCATGGCAATCGAACGCACATTTTCGATGATCAAACCCGATGCAACCAAACGTAACCTGACCGGAAAGATCGTCGACCGGCTGGAAAGCGCGGGCCTGCGCGTCGTTGCACAAAAGCGGGTATGGATGTCGCTCCGTGAGGCCGAAGGTTTTTATGCTGTTCACAGTGAACGGCCGTTCTTTCAGGAACTGACCGAATTCATGAGTTCCGGTCCAACAGTCGTTCAGGTACTTGAAGGCGAAAATGCCGTTGCAAAAAATCGCGAAGTGATGGGTGCAACCAATCCTGCGGATGCTGATGAAGGTACTATTCGCAAGGATTTTGCTCTGTCGATCGGCGAAAACTCAGTGCATGGATCGGACGCTGCCGAAACTGCAGCAGAAGAAATGGCTTACTGGTTCGCCCAGACTGAAATCGTCGGCTGATATCAGTAAATCTCTACTGAAGATCGGGCTCCGGAGAGATCAGCATTTGATCTCCGGAGCCTTTTTTGTTTCGGACAACCCGACATCCCTCAATCCGAACCTGCCCCGAAGCGACAAGCGATAGCGCCTGAGGATATATCCGGTGCTCCATTGCCAGGACCCGGCCCGAAAGAGTTGCCTCAGTGTCGTTGCCCAGAACAGGCACTGCGGCCTGGACGATGATGGGACCTGCATCCAGGTCCTCAGTCACGAAATGCACGGTGCAGCCATGAATTGTCACGCCCGCCTCAAGAGCTTGCGCATGAGTATTCAGGCCCTTGAAGGAGGGAAGGAGTGCAGGGTGGATATTGATTGTTCTTCCCTGCCAGGCCTTGATGAAAACGGGTGAGAAAATCCGCATGAAACCGGCAAGACAGACAAGATCGATTCGCGCCGCCTCAAGCGCTTCGACGAGCGCCTGATCGAACGCTTCACGCGAAAAAAAATCTTTGTGGCTGATTGCCAGCGTTTCAATGCTCGCCCGAGCGGCACTTTCAAGACCCGGCGCATCCGATTTGTTCGAAAGCACCAGTACGATTTCCGCCGGAAATTCCGGCGCTCGTGCTGCCTCTATCAGGGCTTTCATGTTGGAACCTCGCCCGGAAATCAGAACAGCAATACGTTTCTTGTCACCGCTCATTTAAGCGTTTCCAGCTCGCCGCTGAACCTGACTGCTTCGCCATCTCGATCCGAAAGAGACCCGAGCCGAAATACTGTTTCTCCGGCGTTGTTCAGAAGAGTGGAAAGGTCAGTAACCGACGCCGCGTCGCAGACCAGAACCATGCCGACACCGCAGTTGAACGTGCGGAGCATTTCATTTTCCGGCACGCCGCCTTCTCTGGCCAACCAGTCAAACACGGCTGGGCAGGGAATGGCTGAAAGATCGATATCGGCGGACAGGGAATCAGGCAGGACACGGGGCAGATTTTCCGGCAAACCCCCGCCGGTGATGTGCGCTAGAGCTTTGATCGAGCCAGTTTTCAGAGCTGGCAGGAGCGCTTTTACGTAAATTCGGGTCGGGGTCAGCAGGGCTTGGGCCAATGTGGCATTCTTCATGAATGGTGCGGTATCGTTCCAGCCGAGACCGGTTCTTTCAATGATACGGCGTACCAGCGAAAATCCGTTGGAATGAACGCCACTGGATGCGAGACCAAGCAGGACATCGCCAGCTGCAACATCCAGGTGGGGCAGCAAGGCAGTTCTTTCAACTGCACCGACCGAAAATCCGGCAAGATCGTAGTCTCCTGCGGCATACATGCCCGGCATTTCTGCCGTCTCGCCACCGATCAGCGCCGCTCCGGCCAACTTGCAGCCCTCGGCAATGCCTTTGACGACGGTGGTTGCGGTTTCGATGTCCAGTTTACCACTGGCAAAATAATCGAGGAAAAACAATGGCTCGGCACCCTGAACGATCAGGTCATTGACGCACATTGCGACCAGATCGATGCCGACATTGTCATGAATGCCGGTTTCTATGGCAACCTTCAGTTTGGTTCCCACGCCGTCGTTGGCAGCAACCAATAAAGGATCTTCATAGCCGCATGCCTTAAGATCGAACAGGCCACCAAAACCGCCAATATCACTATCAGCACCGGCACGTGCGGTTGCTTTGACGAATGGCGCAATTCTTTTGACAAGCGCATTGCCCGCATCGATATCGACACCGGCATCGGCATATGTGAGCCCGTTCTGGCCGTTATTCATCGCATTTTCCTGATTCCGAGATTCCGCGCATACAAACACAGGCGCCGCGAATTGCAATGCCATAGATGATTTCTTCATGCTGCGTCCACTTTTCATAGCGACTGTGCGATTTTCAGGCAGGCAAGTTGGGCTGAAATTGTGACTTTTCGCTCCATTTATCCTGCTAATTCCGGTTCTGCTGGATTGGTTGTTTCAAGGAGATCTGAAATGCGTTCTTGGATCACTGTCGCGGCGATGCTGATGCTAACTCTACCGGCCAGCGTTGTGTCGGCATATGCTCAGGCCAAGCCCAATATTCTGCTGATTATTGCCGATGATATGGGCCTCGATGCGTCGCCCTGCTATGCAGTTGGCAATAACGCCGCTCCGATGCCCAATCTGGAAAAACTCTGTGAACAGGGCGTGGTGTTCGAAAATGCCTATGCCGCGCCGACATGTTCGCCCACCAGGGCAACAATCATGACAGGCAGATATGGTTTTCGCACAGGTGTTGGCGGCGCCATTACACCGGGAAACAATGTGGGCCTGTCGGCGGACGAAACCAGCCTGTTTGACGTTCTTTCAGACGAGGGATATGCAAGTGCTTTGATCGGCAAGTGGCATTTGGCAGATCAAGGCGGATCGCTTGATCACCCGACCGAACTTGGCGTTTCGGATTTTTACGGGATTTATTCCGGTACAATTCGCGATTATTATCATTGGGAGGTTGTTGAGAATGGCGAGATGCGCGCCGTGTCAGGATATACCACGACGGTTTTCACTGACCGTGCCATAAACTGGATTGCTGAACAGGAAGCTCCCTGGTTCTTGTGGCTGGCATACAACGCGCCTCACTCCCCATTTCATTTGCCGCCGTCTGAGCTGCATGGCTATGGCGATTTGCCGACCGATGAAACCTCAATCAGGCAAAACAGGCTCCCTTACTATAATGCCGCTCTGCAGGCGCTGGATACGGAAATGGGGCGTCTGCTTAGATCGCTGACAGAAGAGACGCGGAACAACACCATTGTTATCTTCATCGGTGACAATGGAACTCCCGGTCAAGTCGCCCGGCAGTATTATGGAGAACGGGGCGCCAAGGGCGGAATTTTTGAGGGTGGCACACATGTGCCGCTGATCGTGACAGGTCCGGAAGTAGAAAATGGTCGTAACACCTCGCTGGTGAATTCGACGGACCTCTTTGCCACGATTGCTTCACTCTCTGGGGCTGACATGCAGACAACAGATGCATTTGACCTCCGATCCGCATTGGCAGGCGGAGAAAGTGCCCGGGATCATGTTTATGTCGAGCATTTCACCAATGAGACACCGCGCGGACGAGGGACACTTGGCTGGGCAATCCGGGATGATCGTTACAAGCTGGTGGTTGTCGAAGGCGTTCAGCCTATGTTGTTTGATCTTGAGGCCGATCCGTTTGAAAAAGTCGATCTGCTTGCTGAAGGTGGTTCGGAGGCGGCGCAGGAGATAACCAGGGAGCTATTGATCGCACATGAGCAGCTGAGGGAATAGTACACCCGCCAGCTTAGAAAATTACCAGACACTAACATATGCGGGCATTTCCTATTGACTCAACGCCAGCGTGTTCGGCACTATTCGGAACAAATCGAACACAATTCCTTTAGTCTTCATCGTGCTGTAACCAGCTGTATCCCGAGTACCAAATATACTCCTGACTTCTTGTCATTTTGCGAGATTACACTTGCGCGCAATCTTTACCTCATACCAAAGGTCTTGGTACTCCGCGTGATAGCCTCATCTATGAAAGGTTCGTCCATGCCCCGCTTTTTTACGTTTTCTGCGATTACTGCTGGCGCTTTTTTGGGCTCTGTTGCGTTGGCACAAGCCGATGGTTTGATGATTCCGGTGCCTGCCGTCGATGTTCAGCAAACAAGTCAGGACTACACGTGCGAGAGCATGGGAAAAATTACCGTCACCTATATCAATGCAGGTCCAAACAGTCTGGCTGTGGTGCCGATAGATGGTGAGCCGATAGTTTTTGCAAATGTGCTCTCTGCATCGGGTGCACGATACGCAGCGGGAAGCAAAATCTGGTGGAGTTCAAAGGGTGGGGCGATGCTGGAAGACGTCCACGAGGGTGAGAATGCAACCCCTGTCAAATGTGTTGAAGCGAAGTAACGCGGATGGAATAGCGATCAAATGGCAGCCTTCGGCTAAACCAGAGCGGGATGGCCGTGAATTTGCACTACCAATTACCGGCACTCTTGATTATCGTCACTATTCAATGAGATGCCCGGGCGAAAATTCGGGACTGAGATGATGGGGGCGGGAATGCGATTGGGCTGGCTACAACGAACGACACTTGTCTTGATTTTTCCGCTCCTGCTATCAGCCTGCGTGACGCTGAATGAGTCCGAATGCGAAACAGCAAACTGGCGGGACCTTGGACAGCGGAACGGCCAGTCGGGTCGTGCAGCATCCTACGTTGTCGAACACGAAAAGGCCTGTGCAAAGTATGGAATTCCGGTTGATAGCGCCAGCTGGCGCGCAGGCTGGGAAGTCGGTATCAGACAATATTGCACACCGCAGAATGGCTTACGTGTGGGCAGGAATGGCAGCAGTTATGCGCAGTCCTGTCCGGCAGATGTCGCACCGGGTTTTGAGCGCGCCTACAAAGTGGGCAAACGTGTCCATTCCGCCAAGAGAGATCGCGATGCCATCACCCGCGAAATCGACCGGTTAAATTCCTCCATTGGCGCTGCAGCGGACGAAAAGGAACGTCTGGAAATTCAAACAAGCCTGATTGTCAAACAGTCCGAACTCCGCAGCGCCGAAGACCGGCTTCGTGATGCCGAGCGGGATGCCGATCAGATTCGTTATTCGTTTGCTGCCGACTAAGGCCGATGCGGGTTTCCAATGATTATCCGAGAATTAATGCGCAATAAACCATTGCCTTAATGGACGATTGTTTCGCAACGGTGATTTGCTTTTACGGGTACGCTTTACCAGCAGGTCTCTTCTGCTGCATCTGACATCTGATACTGGCTTGAAGTTGCCACTGTCGCCGTACTGCGTCACTGTGATACGAGAATTTATTGCAAAAACAATAGGTCGCTTGGTATTTCTACAGCACGAGCAAGCTCTGTATTTAACGGGCGAATGAGGTTCCAAACCGCATGATCTTCACAGCGCGCCACATCGCTGTTTTGAGTTCCATCGCGATTTTTGCCGTGCTGGGGATTGCATGGTGGTTGTTTTCAATTCCAACACAGACCGCTGGCCGCGAACCGCAGCCAGCATCGCCGCTTGAAGCAATGATCGGTCAGATGATCATTGTCGGCTTTGACGGTGAAACGGCTGAACATTCGGGCGTTCAGTCCGTTGCTGGTCAGATTGCTGATAACAAGGTCGGGGGCGTGTTGTTGCTTGGTCGGAACGTACAAAGTGCCAGTCAGTTATCCGCGCTTACTGATTTTCTAAATCGGCAACCCGCTTCCCGAAAACCGTTTATCGCTATCGATCAGGAAGGCGGAAAAGTTCAAAGACTTAGGAACATTGACGGCATTGCCCAATGGTCATCCGCCGTTGAGGTTGCTGAACAGAACAGCGCTGTGCGTAAGGATTATGCGTTTGATTACTATGCCGATCGCGCCCGTGATTTGCGCGGGTTGGGCATCAATTTCAATCTGGGGCCGGTAGTGGATCTGAATATCAATCCCGGCAACCCGATCATAGGCAAACTTGATCGAAGTTATTCTGAAGATCCTCAAACCGTCACAGAACTTGCCGGGGCATTTGTCCGGGCGCATCGATTGGCGAACGTTCTGACGTCGCTCAAACATTTCCCCGGGCACGGCAGTTCCAAAGTCGACAGCCACTATGAACTTCCCGACATCACCGTCACCTGGGACAAGGCGGAACTGGAACCCTATGTGGCGTTAGCCCAAGCGGACATGATCGATACCGTCATGACTGGGCATCTTGTTCACAACGCCTTCTCAGACCTTCCGGACATTCCGGTTTCGCTTTCCCGAAAAGGGATGAGCGCACTGAGGGCGATCATTGGAGATCGTCCAGTTATTATCACGGACGACCTTCAAATGCGTGCAATACTCGACCACCAATCAGATGAGGAAGCTGCCGTCAGAGCTGTGCTGGCAGGCAATGATCTATTGGTCTTCTCCTCGCATCAGCGTGCGGAACCGGGTCTTGGTGATCGCATCAATCTTGCAATCCGAAAGGCCGTGGACGAAGGCCGGGTACCTGTGGAAACAGTGGCGCGATCTTATCTTCGTATCCTCGCCCTTAAAAAGGCAATTTAGCTCTTTCTGTTCAATGGTAACGATAGTTCACTTTGTCATGCCTGGACGGGCCCCTTCTGCTGATCCTGAACTGCACGCTGATATTCTTTTTGGTTATTATTCGGTGAATTACAGCAACATGACCGGCCGAGCCTGTCGACGAAAACAACGCCGGTTTACAAAAACAACCTGTGGTCCTCAATCTGACCACATAACGTTCCATGATTGATTCTTGAATTGAGATAAGGCATTGAAGTTCAGTCCGAACGAAGAGCGAGATAGGACTGTGAGTCTTCAGGAAGGCGTTTATTGACGATACCTAACATCCTGACCGTCATGCGGCTTTTGCTGGTGCCGGTGATTATCTGGGCCATCAATGCAGACCTGCTGGAAATGGCTTTCTGGATATTCATCTTTGCCGGTATCTCAGATGGTGTTGATGGCTTTATTGCCCGGCATTTCAACCAGATGTCCGAGCTGGGAACTTATCTCGATCCGCTTGCAGATAAAGCTCTGCTGGTTTCGATCTTCATCATGCTGGGATTGACAGGGCATCTGCCAAACTGGCTGGTGATCGCCGTTGTCAGCCGTGATTTGTTAATTGTGACTGCCGTCATTCTGTCCTGGTTGCTTAACCGGCCGGTTGTCGTGCGCCCCTCCATCGTCAGCAAGGCAAACACACTTTTTCAAATTATCCTCGCTGCAACCGTTTTAGGCGGGCAGGCCTTTAATCTGAATATCGGGGATGTCAGCCAGCTTCTTATTGCTGTGACCGGCGGTTTAACGTTAGTTTCCGCCGCAGTTTACATGATTGACTGGTTGCGCCACATGACACGTGATGTGCCTTCGGACTGACTTGAGCAATATCTCGTTTTACCCGGATCTTAGGGGAGTGTTCCATGAGTTTGCGTCAGCAGGTGAGTTTCTGGCTCATCGCATTGATTGGATTTGTTGTTTTTCTATTTGTCTTCAGAACGGTACTCCTGCCGTTCGTGGCCGGCATGGCTTTGGCCTATTTGCTTGACCCACTCGCGGACTGGCTGGAGAAAGTCGGACTGAGCCGGATGTGGGCTACTTTGGCGATCCTGTTTATATTTCTGGTGGTTTTTGTGCTGGCATTTATCATGATCCTGCCGATCCTGGGCCATCAGTTGTCGGAATTTGCCAGCAAGCTCCCCGGTTATATTTCGTCCCTTCAGGGGTTGATGACTGAACTGGTCAGTGACCAATTGCATAAGGTCGCCGGAATCGGTTCTGAAGAACTCAAAACCACGGTCACCGACTTGCTCGGCCAAAGCGCAAGCTGGCTTACCGGTCTGCTGAAATCTGCCTGGAGTGGTGGACAGGCGCTCTTGTCCATCATTTCGTTGGCTGTGGTCACTCCGGTCGTGGCGTTCTATCTTCTGTATGACTGGGATCGAATGATCGCCAAGGTCGATAGTTGGCTTCCACGAGATCATGTGCATACGATCCGTCGGCTGGCGCATGAGATGGACGAGGCGGTAGCGGGATTTGTCAGGGGACAGCTGAGTGTCTGTCTGTTGCTTGGTGCCTTCTACGGAATTGCGTTGTCCTTAGCGGGCCTCCAGTTTGGACTCCTGATTGGCATGGGAGCGGGACTGATCAGTTTCATCCCCTATGTCGGCGCATCCGTGGGTTTGGTGCTGTCGGTCGGTGTGGCTCTGGTCCAATTCTGGCCGGAATGGCCTTCCATATTGATTGTTGCCGCCATTTTTGCCGTAGGCCAGTTCCTGGAAGGCAATATTCTCCATCCCAAACTGGTTGGTAACAGCGTCGGCCTTCATCCGGTTGCCCTGATGTTTGCACTGTTTGCGTTTGGGGCTTTGTTTGGATTCGTTGGCCTGATGATCGCCGTTCCGGCTTCGGCAATGATTGCGGTGCTTGTGCGATTTGCGCTCCAGCAGTATCTTGTAAGTTCGGTTTACTCCGGGGCCAAAAAGGAGGTCCCCAAAGGCACACAGTCATGACAGGCGACCGCCGCAATATGCCGCGCCAACTGGCCTTCTCGCTACCGCATGAAGCAGCGATGGGACGAGAAGACTTTTTGGAAAGCGCTGCAAACAAAGCGGCCTTCGACCTGATTGACGCCTGGCCGAACTGGCCTTCCCATGTTGTTCTCTTGGCCGGACCGGTTGGCGCAGGCAAAACACATCTTGCTGAAATCTGGATATCCAAGTGCGACGGTCAAAGAATGTGTGCCAGTGATCTGAATGACCAGAGCGTGGCTGTTCTTGTAGAGAATGGGCCTGTTGCCTTGGAAGACGCGGACGAGCAGCGCGTGGATCAGGTTGCTCTGTTTCATCTCATCAACGCGATTAAGGAGGCTGGCAGCTATCTGCTGATTACGTCGCGAAGCTGGCCGGCCAGCTGGGGAATTACTCTGCCTGACCTCGCCTCACGCATGCGCTCTGCCACACTGATCGAGGTGTCAGAACCCGATGATGCACTGCTGCGTCAAGTGCTGGTGAAACTGTTTTCGGACCGTCAGTTGATGATCGATAGCAGCGTCATAGAGTTCCTCGTCACACGCATGGAGCGCTCGCTTCAGGCTGCGGCAGAAATTGTTGAAGCTGTCGATAAACACGCGCTGAGCGAGGGCAGGGCGATTACCCGCCCGGTTGTGGGGAAGGTGCTCGACGATTTTACGCATGGCAGGGGGCGTGACGAGGAGTAGTTGTCCCAAGCGGGTGTGCCTCACTTTGATGTAGATATTTTTTAGTTGAGTTACTGAAGGTCACAACAGGCCATGACGCAGGATTACAAAATTCTCCTGGATATCCCGCTTCGGACCTCTAAGGACGGGGCGGCCAATCTTGCGCTGGGATTTGATGAACTGGCGACAGCGTTTCAGGAAGCGATAGAACATTCCGATCCGCAATTTGCCATTGGCTTGTTCGGTGGCTGGGGCTCCGGCAAGACCACGCTGATGCGCGCGATCGAAAGCAAGCTGGACAAGAAAACATGTGCCACCGTCTGGTTCTCCGCATGGCGATACGAGAAAGAAGAACATCTGATTACACCGCTGCTCGATGTTATTCGTGAAGGCATCGTCGACTGGGCCGATCGCAACGCCAATCAGAGCGGAAACGCGCGCGATACGGCGATGCGTGTGGCCAGCACGATCGGGAAGGTTGTCGGCAGTCTGATGGCAGGTCTGTCGGTGAAAGTTGGCGTTCCAGGCGGCCCTCAGCTATCTTATGATGTGAACAAGGCGCTGATTTCTGCAGATAAATTCGACGAGGCTGACATGGCCGCGCGGGTGCCGCGGTCATATTATCACGCGAGCTTTGTTGCGCTCCAACACGCCTTTAGCCAGTTTACGGAAAGAGGTGCACGCCGCATTGTCGTGTTTGTGGACGATCTGGACCGGTGTCTTCCTGAAGGGGCACTGGATGTACTGGAGTCGATGAAACTGTTTTTCGATCTGGCAGGCTTCGTGTTTGTTGTCGGAGTAGATCGTCATGTGGTCGAGATGAGCGTTGACAAACGGTACCGTGAAATGATGCCTTCCGACGCCCCTGACCAGGCTGTTCAAAGAAATCAATCGGTCACGGGTGCACAGTATCTTCGCAAGATCTTTCAGGTTCCCTATGGCCTTGCGCCCGTGTCAGCAGAGCAAATCAATGATTTTCTCTGGTCTATTCAGACCCATGCCGATCTGCCACCGCCGCAGTGGCAAGAAATAGATCAGAATGTATCTCCGCATCTGAGATATCTGGTGGATGACAGCGGGGTGAACCCGAGGGAAATCAAGCGATATATCAACGGTTACACCCTTGTGCGCAAAATCAATCCCTTGCTGGACACGTCGGTCGTTTTGGCTCTGCAAACGTTGGCGTTCCGGCCGGACTGGTCTGAAATACAAATTGCACTTCTTGCCTATCGGGATGTTTTTATCGACGCGCTGAAACGCCAGAATGAAGATCCGGAGGCTCAGCATCTTGGGGCATTGTCGCCAAGCCTTGAGAGCCCGCCACAGAGTTTTCTGACTTACATCGGCGCCGGCGAACCTGGTGAGGCGCTGGTTCTTTTTGCACAAAACGCGCAGAGTATCGATGAGTTTATCTATTCCGGTGAAGCGTCCCGTTCCTCTGAAAGTTCAAACTTTGCCAATGCGTTTCAGGCTCTGGGTGCGGCTATTCTTGGCATCAGAACAGCGAGAGAAAATCAAGGTCAGCTCACGGAAGTTCTCAGCGCCTGCAATCAAACGATCAATATTCTTGCTGCATCGGACGAAAGTGCGTCTGCAATGGGGCGTTATGGCGTGACCCGCCGGGAATTGGAGACACTGATCAATGAAATCAAGTCTTCTCCGTGGGATAGCTACATGTCGGGAAATAACACGTCGGGGACGGAAGATGCAGAGCAGAGGATTGAGGCGCTGGCTTTGTCATGGACTGAGAAATTGCGAAGTGTCATGGCAAATCTGCAGGAACTCTACCGCGCAGGTCTGACATAGAGAATCTCATGCGGTCCCTTACGTCCTCAGGCGGCTCAGGGTCGGGTCGAGCCGATCCCGCAGCCAATCTCCCGTAAGACTGATGGACAGCGCAAGAAAGAAAATGATCATGCCGGGCAACATTGTCAGCCACCAGGCAGTCAAGAGCCGGTCGCGACCCTCACTCATGATCTGGCCCAGACTGGTAAGCGGGGGTTGCACGCCCAGTCCCAGAAAACTGAGCGCCGTTTCAAGCAGAACTGTGAGCGGCAAGTTGATCGTAAGCTGTACCAGCGCAATGTTAAGAACATTGGGAAGAACGTGGCGCAAGTAGATGCGAGCCGGAGAGGCGCCGAGTGCTCGGACTGCAAGCGCAAAGCCATGCTCTTTAGCGCTGAGAGCTGCTCCTCGTATGAGACGTGCATAAACCTCCCACCCGGTGATGCCGATCAGGAGCAGAAACAGAAGAAAACTATTGTCAAAAACGGCCAACACGAAAAGCGCAACAATGATAATTGGAAGCGAGGCCTGAACGTCGACGGCTGCCATGATCACCGCTTCTGTCATACCGCGCCGAGCGGCTGCCAGCAGGCCGAGTAACGATCCAATGATCGCGCCGATGAGGGTTCCAACTATGGCAATAACCAGTGTTATGCGCGCGCCGATCGCCAGTCTTGCCAGAAGGTCTCGCCCTTTTTCGTCGGTGCCAAGCCAATAGCCCGGTTCGCCGCCCAGAAACTCCGGTGGCTTAAGACGCTTTAGCAACGATGTATCACGGTACCCATGCTCTGTGAGCAACTCGCCAAACAGGGCAAAAAGAACGAACAGGACAATGTAGACCAGTGCAAGCCGTACAGCCCAGGGCATTGACGATATGTGAGCGCGCATCGGATCAACGCACCCTGATGCGCGGGTCGATTGCCAGATAGAGCAAATCGACCAGAAAATTGGCGCACACCATCGTAAATGCAACCATTAGAACCAGAAATTGCACCACAGCGATATCCCGGGTGATGACGGAACGAACAAGCAGCTGGCCGACACCCGGCCACGCAAACACCTGTTCCGTGACCACCGATCCGGCAATCAATCCGCCCAGGCTGAGGCCAAGAAGTGTCACCAAAGGTATGGCCGCATTGGGGGCGACATGGCGCAATAGCCGTCTTGTGCGGGGAACGCCGCGTGCTTCAGCCGCAATGATAAAGGGTTTGTTGATTGTTTCCAGAACCGAGGATCGGGCAAATCGTGCGAACGCTCCCATGGAGGCCAGACCCAGAGTCGCGGCGGGAGCCAACAATGTTCCCAGCGAAAACAGGTTGCCCGATGCGCCAAAGAATGTCCCAAACACCAATGCGCCTGTTAAGATAACCGCAAGGCCAAAAAGGAAGTTTGGCATGGCGAAAGCAAAGACGGAAAATGCCATCACCCCGCGGTCAAGTGCTGTGTCGCGGTTCAGGGCGGCAATGGCACCAAGTGGTATGCCAACACCGAGAGCAATCAAGAGAGCAGTGCCGCCCAAAACAAGCGTCGCAGGCAACTTGTCGAGGAACAACTGCAGTGCTGGCAAACCCGTATGAATCGAATAGCCGAATTGGCCCGTGGCCAATGTGCTCACGTAGGTGGTGTACTGTCGCCACAAAGGTTGATCGAGTCCAAGCTTTTGCCGGTATTGATCGATCACTTCCTGCCCGACGTCCGGTGGCGCGAGCGCAGCTGCCGGATCACCTGATAAACGGATAAACACAAATACGATCGTCACTGTTATCAGCAGTGTGATTATTGCGCGTAGAAAACGAGAGGCGATATAGGAAATCATCTCAATTCCGTCGCATTGGTATCAGTCGGTGGGTTTCTGGGAATACCGCCTGGAATGGCCGCAATGAGTTCCTGGGAATACGTCTCCTTTGGCCGTGTGAAAATGGCGTTGGCAGTGCCATACTCTACCATGTTACCGTTACGCATCACCAAGACGTTGTCGCAGATGGAGGCCGCGACGACGAGGTCGTGAGTAATGAAAATCATGGCAAAGCCCATTGCTGCCTGCAGTTCCCTGAAAAGATCCAGTATTTGCGTTTGAATGGAGACATCAAGTGCTGAAACCGCCTCATCGGCAATCAAAACCTTGGGCTGAACTGCCAGAGCCCGTGCTATGCAGATCCGTTGTCTCTGTCCGCCGGAAAATTCGTGCGGAAAGCGTTTGGCGGCCTGTTCGGGAAGGCCTACCTTTTTGAGCAAATCCGAAACTTTCCCTGCGGCTTCCTCTCGGGACGCTCCGTGGATGAGCGGCCCCTCCGCGATAGCGTTGCCAACGGTCTGACGTGGGTTCAAGGCAGAGAACGGATCTTGCAATACAACCTGCAGGTCCGATCGAACAGACCGCAATGCAGCTCCCGTGACGGTGGTGATATCCTCGTCATTGAAGGAGATCGTGCCAATGTCAGGATCTTCCAGTCGCAGAACGCACCGTGCGAGTGTGGATTTGCCTGACCCTGATTCTCCCACGATGCCAAGAGTTTCGCCCCGATGAAGGGAAAAGGATACGTTTTGGACAGCTGTCAGCGGGCGACTTGTAAACAGTCCGGTTTTGATTGCGTAGGTACGGGAGAGGTTTTTCACCCTCAAAATTGGAGAGTTCTGACTATGCGCATTGGAGATGTTTTCGGGCTTGGGAACGGCTGCGAGTAATTTACGCGTATAGGAGTGCGTGGGCGTCTCAAGCACTTCATTCCGACTTCCCACTTCAACGATTACGCCATCGCACATTACTGCGACGGTATCGGCAATTTCTGACACGACACCGATGTCATGGGTAACAAACAGGACAGCGGTATGGTTTGCAGAGCAGAGTTCGACAATCAGTTGCAGCACTTTAGCCTGTGTTGTGACGTCAAGCGCCGTTGTCGGTTCGTCCGCGATCAAAACGTCCGGTCCAAGCGCCAAGGCTTCGGCAATCACCACGCGCTGTGCCTGCCCACCTGAGATTTGGTGTGGATAGGACCTGTAAATACGCTCAGGATCCGGCAATCGTACCGAGCGAAGAAGGGCCATGGTACGGTCACGACGTTCTGATGCGCGCTCAACTCCGTGTACCAGGAGAATTTCCTCAAGCTGATGGCCAACCCTTCTGATCGGGTCGAGGCTTGCTGCGGCATCCTGAAAAATCATCGCAATCTTTCGACTGCGCAGTTTTTGATAGAGTTTGGATCTTTGAGGTGGAAGCAGGTCACCTTCAAATCGAATGTCACCGCTCTCAACGGTCAATTGAGGGGGGAGCATGCCCATAATGGCCTGTGACAGTACAGACTTTCCCGAACCAGATTCTCCCACCAGGCAGAGGGTCTCCCCCTTTTTCAGCTCGAGATTAGCTGCGCTGACCGCGTATGTGCGGTCAGCGCCCTCAGGGAGCAAAATGGACAGGTCACGGACCTTCAATATTTCGGCAGTCAAAGGCGCGCTTCCTGTTTTCAATTGGCCTACTTATCTGCCACCTTGAGATGGAGGTGGTCAAACAGCGTGCGCGCAACTGAACCGGTTTTGAAGTCCAGATCATCCTTGTGCGCATAGGTGATGACGTTTCGCCACAGATACATTCCCGGTGTAACATTTTCCCACTCGTCGACGAGCGTCAGATACGCAGCCTTGCGGGCATCGAAATCTTCTGCGGATTCAAATGCTTCACCAGCCGTGTAAAATTCAGGTGTTGCTGCCCAGGTCTTGTGTTTGGCTTTGACCCGACTGGAATTGGGTCCCCAATCAAGCCAGAGCGGGCGGTACGGATCCCCGGAAAACTCACTCGACATGGACATATTCAGCAGGTGAAATGGCCGTTCGTAGGCAAGAGAAAAATTGTCGACGACTTTCATTCTGACATTGATACCGACATCTCTCCACTGCTCAATCATGATTTCAGCGGCGGTTTCGTAATTGGGATAAAAACCGCGAGTGATGTGCCACACCAATTCACGTCCATCATAGTTGCTCTTGGCGAGCAGTTCTTTCGCCTGTTCAGGATTGAAGCTGTATCGCGCCTTACGATCAGGATCGTAATAGTCGCCATATTCGGGGAAGTTGAAGGGAGCAGGCGTAAATGTTGCGCCGGCCCACAACGCCTCCGTAATGGCATCTCGATCAATTGCCGACACCATCGCTTTGCGCAGGTTCTCATCCTGAAGCGGATTATCCGGCAATTGCTCGGTGGCCAACATGTTGAAGGCAAGCATCGGGTAGTTTTCGATTGGCTGAGAAAAAACTTTGACTCCGTCCGTTTTTTCCACGACGGGGATCTGGTCCGTCGGAACGCCCACAATCATGTCGAATTCACCGGCGGCGAGACCTGCAAATCGCGTGGAGTATTCCGGAACGACTTTCCAGGTAATTTCCTTCATTGGCGGGTTACCCGCCCACCAATCGTCATTGGCCTTGGCTACGAGTTTGTCAGAAGGATCGAAGCTGTCCAGCTTGTAGGGGCCGGTGCCAATAGGGGCCTGACCGAATGCGTCGACGCCAACCTCTTCATAATAGTGCTTTGGCAATACGAACCCCAGATTCGTGACAAGACGATTGGGAAACGCTGGATCCGGTTTGGCTGTCTCAATTTCGACAGTCAATGGGCCGGTCGCCTCAACCCGTACAATACCGCGTGCATAGCGGGTACCGCGTGGGGCCTCTGGTTCTGGGCCCCACAAACGCTTTTCCGATATTGAAAACGCAACGTCTTCGGCATCCATCGGGTGTCCGTCGTGAAATTTCACGTCGTCCCGAAGGGTTATCGTCCAGACAGTAGGTGAAGTGCGTTCCCATTTGGTAGCAAGCCACGGAATCAGCGTGTTACCGTTTTCATCCTCATGCAGATTGCGCCTCAGCAACGTGTCGAACAGGTTCCAGTGCACGCGACCGCCGGTTGTTGACAGACCGATAACCGGGTCCATAGTCGGCCATAAGTTATCAACCGCGAATACCATCGACGGCCTTTCGTCTGCACGTGCAACTCCGCTTGTCAGATCTGAAAGACCGACAGCAGACAAGGCAAAAGCCGCGGCAATTGCGATAGTACGTACTCGTTTCATCATGCTACCCCTTGTGCGAGATCGGATTTGGAGGGCACTCGTTTCGAACGATAAGTGCGTTCATTCATCAGCGATGGAATTTGTTGTCGTGTTGTCTCGACCTCAGCGAGATCAAGATCGAGAATGCCGCTGACGACCGGCTCACCCAGATCGAGAAGCACATTGCCCCACGGGTGGACCACCATCGAATGACCATATGTCTGGCGTCCATCGTCGTGGGTGCCGGTCTGAGCAGCAGCAATTACAAAAGCGCCGTTTTCCACGGCTCGTGCGCGCAGCAGAAGCTCCCAGTGCGCCTGGCCGGTCATGCGCGTGAACGCTGACGGCGCAAATAAAATGCGAGCGCCAGCCTTGGCGTAATCGCGATAAAAATGCGGAAATCTGAGATCGTAGCAAATTGAAAGTCCGAACGGGCCCCAGGGCGTGTCAGCAACCACCGCGCTTTCGCCTGGCGTGTATCGATTTGATTCAAGCCTCTGAACACCATCCGGCAAATAGACATCGAACAAATGCACTTTGTCGTAGCGGGCAACAATAGTCCCGGTATCATCGATGAGATGGGTGCGGTTTGCCGGGCGATCGGTTGATGTTCGGACGGGAGTCGAACCGCTATGGATCCAGATGCCATGCCGTGCCGCCATCTCCTGGCAGTTAGAAACAAATGGATCCTCGCGCTCGTCCACGATGATGGCGCGGGCGCTGGTAACATCCCGGTTCATCAGCCCGGCCGCTTCGGGTAGACAGAGTATATCGCAACTCTCTGCCGCGGCTCGAGCTGCAAGAGATCTCACTTCGTCGACATTACCGGCATGGGCGTTGGTAGAGCACATCTGCGCCAGACTTATTCGCAGTCTGTTTTTGAACAACAAAAAACTCCATAGCGTTAGTTTTACAAACACTAAATGCTTTTTTCGCCATCGTATAGTTACATATATTTGCAATACGTCGATAACTTTCACATATTCAGTGAATGAGCAGAAAGCGCCGACTACCGCCACTTCAAAGCCTTCGGGTTCTGGAAGCACTTTATCAGACCGGTTCCGTTACCAAGGCCGCTGACTATCTGAACGTGACTCATTCAGCAGTCAGTCACCAGATCCGTCAGCTTGAGGACTGGACTGGTCGGTCAATGGTGCGCCGTGTTGGTCGCCAGTCTCGGTTGACTGAAGAAGGAGAAAGCCTGGCGCGCGTTGCGCGGGAGGGCTTTGATGCTATCCGTCATGAAATTGATCGGTTGCCTTTAAGGTCGAAAAAACCAGTTTCCATTGCGGCCCTGCCGATTGTTGCTGCGGAATGGCTGGTTCCTTTGATCCCTGAATTGCTGCACAACAACAACGAATTGAGCATCCACTTATCCTATGCATTGTCGGACCGGCCACAGCAACCTGAACCGGATATCGTTATTTCATTTGCCCAAAAAGGCGCACTTGATTCGGACAGCTTCGTTCTGTTTTCTGGTGAAGCAGCCCCGGTCTGTACGCCGACCTTTTTGACAAACACGGACCGTGACAGGGAAGGGGCGTTGCGCCTGGGGCCGCATTTGTATGATGAAGATCTGCGCATGTGGCGGGACTGGAAAGAGGCTGCGGGACCTGACTTTAATCCCGACAGTACGCCTCAGATTTACCTGGAAGGCTCGAGCCTTCTCAAAGCATCGGCTTTGGCAGGCTTGGGCGTGGCCATATGTCGGCTTGCCTTTGTACAGAGTGAGATTTCCAGCGGTGAACTGGTTCAGTTGTCCGATGTCACCACCGATCGAGACTGGGTGTATTTCGTCCGCAGCAATCCATTGCGCAGGACAGATACCAAAGTTGCGGAAGTGCTTGACTGGCTCCGCACCAAATCAAGGGTTTGCTAGCTCAGCGGCGCGGTGATCATGGCTGAGGGCGTCAGTTGCTATCTGATCGCACTGCAAGAAAACGTCCGCCAGTCAACTCGCCGGTTTCGTAAAGCCCGACAAAGAAACTGTAGGCGTCGTCCCATTTTTGGAAGTGCGCTTCACCGTAACGATCGACGGTCTGTTGCTTCAAGCTCCGGTACATCGCAAGGCGATCTGCGAGGATGCTACGCCATTCCTTGGCCAGGTCATGAAATTCAACCTTGCAACCATTCTGTTCGAGCAGTTGTCGGTATGTCTGTTGCGAGACCAGGTCAGTGAAAGTCAATTGTTGTTGCAACTGTCTGCGCGTTGTGCTGCGTGTCGTGTCGGTTGTCAGAATATCCGAGAAGGCGATCCGGCCACCTGGTTTAAGCACGCGCGTGCATTCAGAGATCAGCCTGTTCTTGTCGGGAATGTGACAAAAGGCTTCCTGGCTGATAACGACGTCAATTGAACCGTCCGGAAGAGGCAGGTCAAGAGCATTTGCACACTTGTATGTCACCAGATGCTCAAGGCCAGCCAAGGCCGTCAGACGTGTCGCAGTCGCGATTCGGCTTTCAGTCAAGTCAATACCCGTTACCTGGCAGCCATAATTGTGCGCCAGATACCGTGATGGTCCGCCCACACCGGAGCAAACATCCAGAACATGGCAGGAGCTGTTGATGGCAGCCAGAGCTGCCAGTGCATCGTTCGCTTCAGTGCCGCCATAATGGTCCTGATCGTAATTTTGTAGAATATCCTCTGAGATGTCGTTGGGATCAAAACCGTCTTGCCGCAGCTTATCAAGTATCTGCTGCTCGTTGATGGGATGAGTATCGTAGAACTCTGTAACGGCCCCGAGATGCACTTGATCGGTCATTCTGAAATCCTGCGGATTGTGAAACCAGATTGGCTAACGCCATTCTCATCTGCGGTTGAACCTCGCCATCAATTCGGATCGATGGATTCGCATTGATAAATGATACTGCATGATCGAAATCATAAGACTAAAGTGATGCAATATAAATCATCAATTGGATCGTGCACCCACAGTTCAGTCTGAACTGTTTTACTCCCAAACGGAAAATGGATGTGACTGACGAAGCCATATATTGCGATCCAGACTTGGCCCAGTTTTACGATTGGGAAAATCCCTGGCCGCAAGATTTCGATTATTTTGCCCGCCTGGCCAACGGTTCTAAACATATCCTGGATCTCGGATGTGGCACAGGCATTTTTTCCGCTGAACTGGCAGCGCGTGGACATCGGGTGACTGGTGTTGATCCAGCCGCGGCGATGCTGGATATCGCACGAAGTCGCAGAGGTGGCGAGGCTGTTAAATGGATCGAAGCAGACGCCCGAACGCTGGAAATGGATCAACGATTTGATATGGTTCTGATGACCGGTCATGCGTTCCAGACGCTGCTAACACACAAGGATCGCTCTGCAACTGTGAGAGCCATTGCCCGTCATCTTCTGCCCGGCGGAAAATTTTTCTTCGATAGCAGGAACCCTGAATTTCGCGAATGGGATAAATGGACACCTGAAAATACAAGGGCGACAAGACACCATCCGGATCATGGATTGGTAGAGCATTGGAAAGATGCACAGTTCAATGAGGCAGATGGCGTGGTGACGTACGGCACCTTCTATCGGCTCGAAAGTGGCAAACTCATTTCCGGTTACTCGCAAATCGCCTTTGCAGCAAAAGATGAAATCGCCCAATTGCTTGAGCAAGCTGGATTATCGGTCGATCGATGGATAGGCGATTATGTCGGCGGCGAATTTGGATCGGGAAGTCCGGAGATTATTCCGCTTGGAAAACGGTAGGTAAAATAAGTCTGCAAAGCGGAATTAAATCGTTTAGTTTTCCTCCGTGATGGATGGCGAACATGAGCAAACCGGGCTTCGGGCAAAAAAGCGACAATGGATCCGCGTTGGCGTTTTGGTCCTGATTTACGGGGGGCTGCTCGCGGGTGGACATTTTGGCAGCCAGTGGCTGATTGGCACTTCTCTTGGCACCCATGCGAGGAGCATGGTTGTGGCTGCTACCGTTCTTTATGCTGTGCTGCTTGCGATACCTTTTGTGCCCGGAATCGAGATCTCGTTGGCACTGCTCGCTGCTTTTGGCCAGCAATTTGCCATACTGATTTATTTTGCGACGGTGATTGCCCTTTGCGTATCCTATCTTGTTGGCCGGTTGGTGCCTTTGCGTTCAACGGCGACCCTGTTTGAATTTCTGGGCCTGGATCAGGCAAAGGAACTTGTTTACCGACTTGAACCTTTGAGTGCTGGTCAACGACTTGACCTGCTCATGGAACGGGCACCAAAACGCATTGTCCCTTTTTTGCTCAATCACAACTACGTGGCGCTTGTGATTGCACTCAATATGCCGGGCAATGCAATCATTGGAGGAGGTGGTGGTATTGCCCTTCTCGCAGGCATCAGCGGTCTATTCACCTTTCCAAAATTCGTCATTGCGGTGTGCCTTGCCGTGTTACCCGTTCCCATGGCTGTGATTTTGATGGCACCTTGATCTGTCTTGGCGGTGTTGTGCACCGATGGGGGATACTTATTTTTCTTGGAGTTTTTCGAATGCCGCGCCATATAATTCTGTGATGAACGCACCTGCGCCAAAAATTGCAAACCAATACAGCATCAGTGTCTCACCTCTGGAAGGGCGCGTCCGCGCGTTACGAGACGGTGTGACCGTTGCTGAAAGCAATAATGCCAAAGTGATGTATGAGACGCGGCTGGCACCAATAATCTATTTTCCGATAAACGATGTCCGTTTGGAATTGACTGAGGCAACCGGCCGCCGCTCATTTTGTCCGTTCAAGGGAACTGCCTCCTATTTTGATTTGGAGGTTGAAGGAGAGCAGATCGGGTCTGCAGCCTGGGCCTACAATGATGCATTTCCGGAGAGTAAAAGCGTAGAAGGTCATGTGGCATTCATGCCGGGCGTTGTGACCGAATTCGACCTGGCGGGAAACAAGCTCAATCCTCTTGATGATGGAAATATTGTCGGCCCGACGGTTGACTGGATTATGCGTGAAGCGTGGTTGTGTGAGACGCCCCAGGAGTTGACCGCGGCAACTGCGCGCAAGCTACTTGAAGAAGGAGTCGCAATTACCCGGATGAGTGTGATGATTTGGTCGCTGCATCCGATGATTGCGGGAAAAATCTATGTATGGTCGAAGCATTCCGATGCAGTGGAGACCTATACGCCTTCGTATGATATTCACGCCCATCCGGCATTTGTGAACAGTCCCTACCGTCACGTTTCCAATGGTCTGGGCGGAGTACGTCAAAGGCTGAACGACGATGGCTCCGAATTCAGATTTCCCATTCTGCAGGATCTGAAAATGGATGGCGCGACAGACTATGTCGCCATGCCCTTGCCCTTTTCGGGAGGGCAGACCAATGTTCTCACGATGGCATGTGATCATCCCAGTGGTTTCACGACCGCTAATCTCGGTCTCGTTTTTGAAACGTCCGCCGTGCTTAGTCGCTATTACGAAGTGTTTGCGCTGAAAGAAAACGCTCAGTCTCTGCTGGAAACCTACCTGGGAAAAAGAACCGGAAAACGTGTTCTTGGCGGGGAAATTCGGCGCGGTGACGGCGATGAGATCGATGCGGCAATCTTATTCTGTGATTTACGCGAATCAACACGCCTGGAGAGCACGCTTGGGCGAGACGATTATATCAAATTGCTGAACGGTTTTTTTGAAGAAACCACGGAAATTATAAATGCGCACGGTGGCGAAGTCCTGAAATTTATCGGTGACGCCGTTCTTGCGATATTTCCAGCTGACGAGGAGCGGAACCTTGCGTGTGAGCAAGCGCTCACGTCTGCCAAGGAGATCGTATCAAAAATCAATGCTTCTGTGTTCGATCAACCATCGGAAAACATTGACTGTGCAATCGGAATTGCTTTTGGCGGTGTGACTTATGGCAACGTCGGTTCTCGTGAACGACTGGACTTTACGGTGATTGGATCAGCTGCAAATATTGCTGCTCGCCTTGGTGATTTTGGAAAGCGCGGCACTTACAAAATTGTGGCCACGGCGGATATTGCTCAATCGGATCCTGAATCAATTACTTTAGGCAAGGTAGCACTCCATAACGTTGATCAAACGGTTGAAGCATTCGCAATCGCATAGCTCGTAATTCATTTGATACCTGTTTTTCCGATGTCGTAAATAGCCGCAACGAAGAGTTCGTTTGCAGCTTTTTTTCAGCAGATATCGCGATCCAAAAAACTGATAAAATATTGTTTTTAAATATTAATAACCCAGTAGTTGTTGTTAGTAACCAGAGGCAATATGTGGTGGCACCGTTCATATTCCAGCCCCTCACTACGGACTTTTTGACGAAGGTCGGAGAATGTGATTTCCTGTAGACACTTGCCAAGAGCGCACTGCTGAACGGGGTAGTTTCTCAAGGCAGGTTTAAATTGGCCCATTTACGAAACCGGTTTCGTAAGCTATAGTTTGCATCAGTTCGTTGGGCACAGACGGCAATAACGACAAGGCGCTTTGAGAGCTCTCGGGGGTTTGAACGCGTTGAACCTGCTATCGGTCCAACCGATTTGATACGGAAATAAAGAGGCGGGAGGTTTGAAGATCAATGAGGTTGCATGCTGTCAACCGGCGGAAGTCTGAAGAACTTTCACGCCGTGTAGATAACACTCCGAAAATTGGTTTTCAAAAACCGGAATTATGAAAATCGGGAGGAATTTTCGCGCCTAAATCTCTGAAATATAAAACGCTCAATCAGCTCTGAACCAATCGGAAAAGGTAGCGTTGTCTTCGAGAGGTTTCGGCGGTGTAGATGTTTGAAGCAGGTCGGATGAACACTATCGGAATCGGACTGTTCACCGCAAAAAATAAGTTGTCGATCAGAGGTGCGGAACCGGAAAGAGCAGGGCTCCTGCTGATGGCGGACAACAAACGCAGTATCTCAAGAAACCTGGGAGGAAGGATGAGATGAGTAAGCTTTCCATAGTATCTAAAGGTGTTCTCACCGCATTGATGGTGGGTGCCTCGGTCGCAGTTGCATCGGCGGACGTACTTTTCTGGTCAACACAAGCACGTCCGGTCGAAGAAGCACAGGCTGTGAGGGACAATGTGTTGAACGATGCTGGTCAGGCAGTGGACTTTCAACCGGTAGATGGCGGCGCATGGATAACGCGCCTAAGCGCGGAGATCGAAGCTGGAAAAGGCACCATAGGTGTACTGGGTGCGCTGCACGGAGACTTTTCTTCGCTGGATACTGCTAATCTGGTTGACCTTTCCAGTGTGGATCTTGGCGAAACGGCCTTAAACGAGACTTTCAGGAAGCTTGGCATGCTTGGCACCGGCGAGCAGAAATACCTGCCCTGGATGCAAGCCACATATGTCATGGCCGCAAACAAGAAGGCGCTTGAATTCCTGCCCGATGGTGCAGATATCAATGCGCTGACCTATGATCAGCTGATTGAATGGTCGAAGAACCTTGCTGAGAAGACCGGTGGTCCGAAATTTGGATTCCCGGCCGGCCCGAAGGGATTGAAACACCGGTTCTTCCAGGGATATCTCTATCCCTCGTACACAAACTCCATGGTAACGAAGTTCCGGTCACCTGAAGCCGAGGTCGCCTGGAACAAATTCAAGGAGTTGTGGCAATATACCAATCCGGCATCCACAAACTTCTCGTTCATGCAAGAACAGCTACTGAGTGACGATGTCTGGGTTGCTTTTGATCATACCGCCCGTCTGGCCGATGCTTTCAACTCCCGTCCCGACGATTTCATAGCCTTTCCTGCACCCGCCGGACCGACAGGTCGGGGCTTCATGCCAGTCGTCGCGGGTATCGGCATCCCTAAGACTGCGCCCGACATGGATGCGTCCAAGGCACTGGTTGCCTATTTGATGCAGCCAGCAACGCAAGTCAAAACATTGAGTGCAACCAGCTTCTTCCCGGTTGTCGATGCCGATCTTTCGGGCGATATGCCTGCTGCTGTGCAAATTTCAGGTGCAGCAATTGCTGAAATGTCCGGTTCAGCGGATGCAAACCCGGGCTTACTACCGGTGGGACTTGGCGATTTGGGCGGAAAGTTCAACAAGGTCTATGTCGATACCTTCGAACGCATCATTCTTGCCGGCCAGGATGTCCGTACCGTGCTTGACGATCAGGCCAACGCACTACGCAAGGTGATGGATGAAGCGGGCGCACCTTGCTGGGCACCCGATGCACCTTCCGAGGGTGCCTGCCCGGTCGAGTAAACCTCAGGCTTCAGGAGCCGGTACGTTCCGGCTCCTGACTCTCAACAAACCGCAAATTTCCCGCAGACTTCACGGTGTTTCACCGGGAGAAGGATTGAATCTATGAATCCTCGCAACCTGCCGTATATGTTATTATTTCCAGCAACCGCTTTTTTGGCAGTTTTCTTTGTTTACCCTTTTGTTCTGGTCGCCGTCCAGGCATTCACCAACGAAGCAGGGTTCACGCTTGAACATTTCCAGACAATGGCGGACGACTGGAAGTTCAAGATCTCGTTCTGGAACACGATATTGCTGGCGATAGCCGTTGTGCCGTTGCAAACGTGTCTGGCACTGATGATGGCCAAGCTGGTGACCAGCATCACGACGGGGCGCGACATCTACCTGTACATTTTTACGATCCCGCTGGGCATCTCGGATCTGGCAGCC
The DNA here is from genome assembly GCA_039976075.1 of Stappiaceae bacterium. Taxonomy (GTDB): domain Bacteria; phylum Pseudomonadota; class Alphaproteobacteria; order Rhizobiales; family Stappiaceae; genus JBDWFY01. Next base: position 1,030,198 of record JBDWFY010000001.1, on the reverse strand, counting down.
GGGATTATTTGGCTGGCAATTTTCGAACAGAGCGGTTTTTTGAATACGCTTTTGTTCACCGTAGGTGCGATTGATCAGCCGGTCATTCTGTTGGGCTATCAGAGTACTTGGATCATCTTTCTTGCTGTGGTTCTGGCTGAGTTGTGGCGCGCCACGGCTATCATGTTGGTCATTCTGGTGGCCGGTATGGGGCTCATTCCCAAAGAGTATGATGAAGCGGCAGAAGTCTTCGGTGCCAGCCGTTGGCAACGCTTTGTCAAGGTCACTCTGCCCTTGCTGCGCCCCAGCCTGCAGACAGCGCTGATCTTGAGGACCATTCTCGCATTTGAGGTATTTGCCGTTGTGGCAGCATTGGGCGGTACAACCTTACCGGTGTTGATGGGCGAGACGTTCAAATGGCAGTTCGAATTTCGCGACGAAAGTGTCGCGGCGGCGCTCGCCATGGTCATTCTGGCAATTTCAATCGGCTTTACGCTCTTTTTCCTGAGGGCTCTGCGCGTTCCTAAGGAGGCTCAGATATGAGTACGGCAACGGTAAAGACGGACTTCCGAAAAAAAAGCCGCTATCTGCTGATGGCAACGACATTGATGTTGTGTGCCTGGATACTGGTTCCGATCTATCTCCTGGTCGTCAACACGCTTTCGACGCAGGAGGAAGTTAGTAGTTTTCCGAAAGCGTTTATCCCCTCATTCAACATGGAAAACATTATGTTTTTCCTGCAATTTCAGGGGGTTGCTTTTGCGCTTCTCAATTCGGTGCTGGTTGCGGGGATGACCATGATCCTGTCAATCGGCATCGGTGCCCCGGCGGGGTATGCGCTGTCGCGATTTGAATTCAAAGGGAAGGGTGCTTTTCGTGTATTGGTGCTGATCACCCGGGCCTTTCCGCTGCCGCTTCTGGCCTTGCCACTGGCTGTTATGTTTATTCGCACGGGGCTTGACGACACGGTATTTGGCCTGGCGCTTGTTCATACCACATTGGCCTTGCCGTTTGCGGTGCTGATCACATTCTCATTGTTTTCAGGCATTCCGATCGAACTTGAAGAGGCGGCCTGGACTCTGGGATGCACGAGGGTGCAGGCCTTCATCAAGGTCATTATGCCGCTCGTTCTTCCGGGCATCGCAGCGTCAGCGATCTTTGCATTCGTGATTTCCTGGAACGAGGTATTTGCGGCGGCTGTTCTGACCATTCAGAACAAGACGCTGACCGCCTTCCTGATACAGAGCCTTGATGAATCACCGCTTCATCTCAAGTTTGCTGGTGGCCTGGTGCTTGTCATTCCAGCTCTCATTTTCATTTTTGCCGTTCGCAAATATCTTTTTGCGATGTGGGGCATTGCGAACCGCTGACAGGAGGCTACTCATGGCACAAATTCAGATAAAAAATGTCGCAAAAAACTTTGGCAGTTTCACCGCCCTTCACTCGATCGACCTGACGATTGCCGACCAGGAATTTATGGTGCTTCTGGGCGCTTCCGGCTGCGGGAAGACGACTTTGCTGCGCATCATTGCAGGACTTGAAACGCCCAGTCAGGGGGAGGTCTGGATCGGGGATCGGCGCGTTGATCATTTGCCTCCGCGCGAGCGGGGCATTGCGATGGTGTTCCAGAACTATGCTGTATTCCCTCACCTCACGGTGTTTGAGAATATCGCCTTTGGACTGCGTATGGCAAAAATGAATCAGGAGGAAGTGGCAAAGCGTGTCAATCGCTGCGCTGAAATGATGCATATCGAGCAGCTTCTGGAACGGTATTCCGGCCAACTTTCCGGCGGGCAACGTCAGCGGGTTGCCGTGGCCCGGGCCCTTGCCATGGAACCCGATGTAATCCTGATGGACGAGCCGCTCTCAAACCTTGATGCGCTGCTTCGCATGGAAATGAGAGCCGAGCTCAAGGGCATTCTTGCAGAAAGTAATACAACAACCATTTACGTGACCCATGATCAGGTTGAAGCCATGAGCATGGCGGACCGGATTTCCGTGATGCATCAGGGACGCATAGTTCAAGCCGCATCGCCGATTGAAGTCTACCGCGATCCGGCCGCCAGATTTGTCGGCTCCTTCATCGGAAATCCACCAATGAATTTTCTGCACGCGACGAAAAAGAGCAACGGTCGTTACAGCGTTGCCGAAAGAGAGTTCGACGGCCCAAAGGACGGCCCGGAAAAAGTCGAATTTGCAATCCGTCCGGAAGATTTGCAACCTGCTGAAGCAGGCCTGGATGCATCTGTTCAGGTTGTCGAACCTCTTGGCCCGCATCAGCTTTTGACGTGCGAGGTTGCCGGTCAGCCATTCCGCGCCGTCGTGGAAAGCGATTTGTCGTTCAAGACAGGCGACAGTGTATCCTTCGCGCCTATGGCCGAACGCATTCGGTGGTTTGATCCAGAGTCCACCAAGGCGCTCTAGGCTGTAAAAGGGTGTAAAGAGACAGCTCAGAAGTTTGGCCCGTTCAACGTCAGCGGGCCTCTTCTCATCCCAGTTGACTTGTAGCGCTTGCAGAAACGGGCGGCGACTGTCTGCACCAGAGATTACCAAAAATTCGAGCTTGCTGGTCAGTCTGGATAAGCGTGGTGAGACATTCTTCTGCTCGCTTATTGTTCTGGTATATCAAAATGTCATATGAGTACTATAGAAACATTGGCTCTTTTGATGGACGTCATTGTTCTCAAGGCTTTGTGCATGTCATACCGTTTCTACGCCTTGTAGAAAACGATGGCGGTATAGGCGCAAGCATGGTTTTCGGCAGGTTATCGGTGAAAAAGACGGCTGGATGAGCCTTTTTTGCCGAGATAGTGAACACCGCCAAGCAAATGGACTCGGCCGCGATGAATGTTGAAGCTGCAAAAAATCTAAACGAGATGAATGTTCGGGAAAACAGCGCATCCCCTGGCAACGAGGATTTGATGAAGTCTCCGGAACGGTTTGTAAATCGAGAAATTTCCTGGCTTCAGTTCAATCATCGCGTTCTGGAAGAGGCGATGAACGTCAACCATCCGCTGCTTGAGCGCCTCCGTTTTCTATCCATTTCGGCGAACAACCTTGATGAGTTTTTCATGGTTCGCGTGGCCGGACTCCTAGGCCAGCAGCGTGCAGGGGTCGAAAGCAAAAGCATCGATGGCCTGACGCCCAACGAGCAGCTACAGAAAATCAATGAGTCTGTTGATCACCTGCAGGCCGAGCAGCAGCGAGCGTGGCGGCGGACGCGCGGTGATCTGAATGAAGCCGGCATCGTTTTGTGCGAAACCCAGGATCTTACTTCCGACGACCGGGCCTGGCTGGAGAATTACTTCCTATCCGAAATTTTTCCTGTTCTGACGCCGCTCGCCATCGATCCGGCACATCCGTTTCCCTTTATTCCCAATCTGGGTTTGTCTTTGGCACTTGAGCTGGCAGCCTTGAAGGGCGGTTCGCGATTGACTGCGCTGTTGCGCATTCCCGCTCAGCTTAGCCGGTTTGTCCCACTCCCCAATCTCGTGGCGGTAAAAGATGGTACTCAGCGCTATCTGACGATTGAAGCGGTCCTGGGACTATATGTCACCAAGTTATTTCCGGGATACGAGGTGCGTGGGCAGGGGGTTTTCCGGGTAATTCGCGACTCTGATATCGAGATCGAGGAAGAAGCGGAAGATCTTGTACGCTTATTTGAATCGGCGTTGAGGCGCCGCCGTCGCGGTTCGGCGATTCGACTTGAAATCGATGCAAACACGCCAAAACCACTAAGAACGTTTGTTGCCGATGAACTCGATGTGACAGAGCAAGGGACATTTTTGGTTGACGGGTTGCCTGCTCTTCACAACCTGTCAGAAATCGTGAGCCTTGACCGACCGGAATTGAAATTCGATGCCTATTCTGCTCGTTTCCCCGAGAGGATACGAGATATGGGCGGGGATTGTTTTGCTGCGATCCAGCAGAAGGACATTCTGGTTCATCATCCATATGAATCTTTCGATGTCGTGGTGCAGTTTTTGCGCCAGGCTGCAAATGATCCCGATGTCGTTGCAATCAAACAGACGCTATACAGAACTTCCAATAATTCTCCGATCGTGAAGGCGTTGTCTGAAGCCGCAGAAGCGGGCAAATCGGTTACGGCCCTGGTGGAGCTCAAGGCGCGATTTGATGAGGCCGCCAATATTCGATGGGCAAGAGATCTGGAGCGTGCCGGGGTGCAGGTCGTCTTCGGCTTCATGGAACTCAAAACCCACGCAAAACTATCACTGGTCGTCCGACGTGAACACGGTAAGTTGGTGACGTACTGCCATATCGGTACGGGCAACTATCATCCGATAACAGCTCGGATTTATACGGATCTTTCGTATTTCACGACCAATGCTGCGCTGGCAGAAGACGCGGCCAAGATCTTCAATTTTATTACCGGTTACGCAGAACCGGGCCGTTTGAATAAAATGGCGATTTCCCCTTATTCGATCCGCAGCCGCATTGTGGAGGAAATTGACGCAGAGATCGCCCATGCAATGGCGGGCCGTCCTGCTCAAATCTGGATGAAAATGAACTCTCTTGTGGATCCTGGCATTATCGACAAGCTCTATGAAGCGAGCCAGGCCGGTGTTCAGATTGACCTTGTCGTGCGCGGCATTTGCTGTCTGCGCCCGGGCCTTGAGAATTTTTCAGATAACATTCGGGTAAAATCAATTGTCGGTCGTTTCCTTGAGCACAGCAGAATCTTCTGTTTCGGTGCAGGAAAAGGGCTTCCCTCGCCGGAGGCAGACGTATATATCGGCTCTGCGGACTTGATGCCGCGAAACCTTGATCGGCGCGTTGAAACAATGGCTCCGATCACCAATCCGACGGTGCATGAACAGATTTTGGATCAGATCATGGTTGCGAGCCTCAAGGATAATCAGCAGAGCTGGATGATCCAATCCGATGGCAGTCATGAGCGTGTCCAGCCGGCAACAGGCGAACTTCCGTTCAATGCCCACAGTTACTTCATGACGAACCCATCATTGTCTGGCCGTGGCAAATCAATCAAAAGCGATTCACCCAAGCTCTTTGTCGACCGACCGTCTCGTGGCTGACATATTTGACGAGTTTGACTATGCAGCTCCCGGTCGACTGAGGGGGAACGGACCCGTTTCTGTTATCGACATCGGGTCAAATTCGGTGAGACTCGTTGTTTATGAACGTCTTTCCCGAGCGCCTACTGCGCTGTTCAACGAAAAAGTGCTTGCCGGTCTGGGCCGAGGAGTCGGACAAACCGGCCAGTTGAGTTCTGAGGCGGTCGAACAGGCATTGTTGGCCATTCGGCGGTTCAAATGCATGAGCGATCAGCTCGGCGCTGAACGACTTCATGTTCTGGCAACCGCTGCGGCCCGGGAATCTGAAAACGGTCCTGCTTTCGTAGCCAGTGTCGAGGAAATCTGCGGTGTCCCGATCGAGGTCCTTTCCGGGAAAGAAGAAGCCTATTACTCCGCAATGGGTATCGTTTCAGGATTCCATAATCCCGCTGGAATTGCGGGAGACATGGGTGGTGGTAGCCTTGAGCTGGTGGAAATCGATGGGGAGACTATAGGAAAGGGAAAAACCTTCCCGCTTGGCGGCATTCGACTTCAGGAAGATGCGCAGGCTGAGCCTTCCAGAGGTCTCAAAATTTGCCGTGATGAACTCTCCGATGTGTCCTGGTTGAGAAACAATCAGGGAAAACCGTTTTACGCCGTTGGCGGAACCTGGCGCTCGCTTGCCCGGCTGCACGTACATCAGACGGGTTATCCACTCCATGTTATGCACGAGTATGCTATTCCAGCCGAAGAGGCGCTCGAATTCTGCAGAATGGTTGTTAGGCGGAACACCGACAGTCTTGAATCAATCGAAGTGGTTTCAAAACCCCGGCGACAACTGTTGCCTTTCGGCGCAGCTGCGCTTGTTGCGATTATAGAACGCATGCAGCCCTCCAAAGTGGTTTTCTCGGCACTGGGTGTCCGAGAAGGTTTGCTCTATCACCTGCTGAATGAAGCAGACAAACAAAAGGATCCGCTATTTGAAGCCGCCGTGGAGTTGGCTTTTTTGCGGTCACGCTCCCCGCAACACATGCAGGAGCTCATCGAATGGACCGATCGGATTTTTCGTGTTCTGGACGTCGATGAAACTGAAGAAGAAAAACGGCTTCGGGCCGTTGCATGCCTGTTGAGTGACATCGGCTGGCGGGCACATCCCGATTATCGCGGCGAGCAAAGCCTCAATATCATTTCCAATGCCGGTTTCGTGGGTGTCGATCATCCGGGGCGAGCCTATCTGGGTTTGGCGGTTTTTTATCGTCATCGGGGACTGGTCGACGATGCACTGGGCCCGAATGTCAGGGAGTTGGCGACAACGCGCCTGAAGGAAAGAGCGCGTATTCTTGGCGCAATACTGCGACTTGCCCACCATCTGTCGGGCACAATGCCCGGTGTCATACTGCAGACTAAAATGGATGCAGGACCAGATGGCTTACGTCTGACGTTACCGGGTTCAATTGCCGATCTGGAAGGCGAACGTGTCCTGAAGCGGCTCAATCAATTAGCAAGATTGTTTGGCGGGCAGGGCGAGATACATATTCTGACTTGATCATCAGCATTAGTGGTTTTTTTTGGGAGTGGAGAGTAGCTCAACAAGCTTGAACAACTCTCGGTTATCGATTGGCTTTTCAATATATGGACATCCGGTTCTTTTAAAAAAGTCCGCAGTTTCAGCGCCCATGGCGTCGCCGGTGATGTAACCAACACTGTCTTTATAGGAAGGAGCGGTCGCCAGCAGCGCGTTGTAGAATACCCGGCCGTTCATGCCCTGCATTTTAAAGTCAGCCAAAATGACATCGAAAGTCTGGTTCTGGATGAGATGCAATGCATCGGCTGCATTTGTATGAGTTGAAACGCTCAAGTCGCTTTCCTGCAACAGATCGCGGATCATCTCAGCCACATCCTCTTCATCATCAATTACCAGCACACGACACTCGGTTCGATAACCGCTCAAGTTTTCATCGTTGGACTCAGTCGTGGGTTCGGTTTCTGCGGTGTGCAGATGAACAAAAAATCTTGCGCCGGTGCCCGGTGCCGACTCCACACCAATAAGGCCGCCATGGCTGTCAACAATCCGATGGCAAAAGGCAAGACCGATCCCGGTGCCAACGCCTATGCGTTTTGTCGTGAAAAATGGTTCAAAGATGCGGTCTTGTAATGCTGCTGGGATCCCGTCGCCGTTGTCACAAACCTCGGCCACCACATCGCCGGAATCGACGTCCCGGTAGGTGCGCAGCGTGAGTTTCCCGTTGTTGCCCTTGTGTTCCAGAGCATGTTCGGCATTAACAATCAGGTTGGTAAAAACCTGGACCAATTGATCCTCATCACCGGCGATCTCCGGTAGATTGTCATCCAGCTCCAGCACAATATTCGTTCCGTTGGTTCGCAACGTTTCTCCGGCAATATCCACAGAAACGCGAACAATATCATTCAACGAACAGTCGTTCAGACTCACTTGTCTTTGTCTGGCCATAGCCAGGAAAGTTCTCACTATTTTCGCACTGCGGTCCGCCGCTTGCGATATTCGTTCGACACGTCGGGCCAGGACCGGGTCCTTGATCTTTCCTTCCAGCATCTGGGCATAGCCAACGACAATCGACAGGGGGTTATTCAACTCATGGGCAACCCCGGCAAGCAATTCACCAAGAGCCAGAAGTTTTTCGTTTTGATGCGTGAATGCGCGTTGCTGCTCCAACTCTGCCTGGGCTCTGCGCTGTTCGGTGATGTCGTTGAACGAAATCAGATAGCCACCCGGACCGGTTTCATGCACGGATGCCAGCAGACTTCGACCGGCCGTCGTCTCAAGTGGTAGCCTTTTGTCGTAACCGGCCATGGCCATAACCAGATCATCCGCATAATGCTTATTAGACATTTCGTCCGGTACTTTGAAATATCCGGAGGCCGTCAATGTCTCCAAAACAGTTGATGCGCGGTCTCCCACCTCTGGTTGTTTGACCTCACCAACGAAGTATTCCAGCCATTTTTTATTGGCCATTACAAATTTCATGTCCGGGTCCCAAAGAACAAGTGCAAGGTCCAGGGATTGGATCGCATCATCGAATGCTGCGAGACTTCGGGCCTCAGCTTCCTTCAACGCGGTGATATCAGTCATGATGACCACGCGCCCATTATCGCTGGTGGCAGCGCGATCAAGAAGATAGTGGCGACCGTCCTTCATGCTCGCTTCGATGGGCGCAAAGGATCCGCGTTGCACTGCCGTTACTTCGCGGTGCGGACGCATCGGATCATCTGAAATGGGTTCACCGAACAGAGTTGCAATTCGCGGATAGATGATGCCCATGCGCTCATCGAATGAAAGGGCTTGCAGTTGCTCCGCCGTCCGCCCGTAAAATGAAGCAAAGACATCGTTGCAGTGGCTCATTGTTCCGTCTGGCCGCTCGACTGCGACACCGACCGGCAGGTGGTGGATGGCGTCTACCAGTGTTTGCTCCGCGCGCCTTTGTTCGGTCAGATTTTCAAGTGTGATCAATCGACCGCCCAGGGGCGTAATGCTCGACGAAGCAAGAAGGCATCCGTCCACTGTTGTGATCTCGGCGCTCTGGATACCGGCTCTTATCTGCTCAATCCGTGCCTTTTCGTGATCTTCTGCTGTCAACCCTTCTGGCACGGAAAAAAAACCGCTTTTGATGAAGGAACGCACCATTTTGGGTGCCGATGTGCCAATCAGATCTATCGTAGGATCAAGGTTGAGAAGCTCCAGGTATCGACTGTTGTGTAGCAGCAATCGTTCATCATCATCGTAAAGCGCAACACCTTCGCTCAATGTTTCCAGAATGTCGGAAAACATTTCGCGGGCACGGTTTTCTGTATCACGCTGATCCGTTATATCCAGCATCGTGGCAATCAGGCTGCCATTGTTCAACTTGGATGCCGTCACGATCTTATGTCTGTTATCAGGCAACCTGATTTCAAGACGCGCCTGCCGTTTCGTCTGGAGAGTCTCCAGAACATCATTGAAATCAGCATAGTTGTCATCGATCAGGCGGATATGATCGTCACTGATCGCCTTGCCGATTATGTCCAAGATCGGCGTACCGGGAAGCATCAGATGATCATAGGGTGCCAACGCGTCTTTATATTTTCGGTTCGCTGTTACGAACCGCAGGTCCTCGTCATAAAAGACAAAACCTTCATCAAGCGCTTCAATGCCTTCCCGTAATGCTGCGTTAGCCTTTTCGGTCTCAGCCCGCAACGCAATCATTTCTGTCAGGTCGGTTGTTGAGGAGATGATGACCCGTTCGCCGCAATGCTCGATAAGACGAGCGGAAAGTTGCGCAGGGAACGCCGTTCCATCTGGCTTCACCCCATATGTGAACATGTCTTCGACATGCCCATCACGCATCAAAGTCTGAACGTAATGATCTCGGTCCTCGGGATTTTGCCAATGGCTGCGGGCACTTTTCTTTTCTCCGAAAAGTTCTTTTGATGAGGGAGAACGATATAAAATTTCACCGGTATCAATAGTGGCCACTAGTAAATTGGATGGGCAGTTTTCAATGATATCATTCAGCAATCCCGTTGCTTTTCGTTCTGCTTGTTCAGCTCGTTTGCGCTCGGTGATGTCAAGGATCGTAATGAGATAACCGCCCAGGCCAGTCTGTTTGGACGACACGAGCAGGAAGCGACCATCGGATCGCTCGAATTCCATGCCTGTGCCATGGGATTGAACATGCGCCAGTACGGAGTCGGTAAATTGGTTCTCCGATGTCGTTTGAGGAAACAAGTAATGATCCGGCGTCATTGCCTTTCTGATTGTTTCCGCGAACTTTTCTCCCCTTGCCGGTTTGGGATGCTGTTTGGGCAGGAAAAAATCGACGTAGTTGTCATTGCACAAGATGAAGCGCATTTCTGTATCGTAGAGGGCAACTCCCTCTTCGAGTGCTTCAATGGCGTCGTTCAGGAATATCAGCTCCGGACTGTTGAATTCAGCGGCAATCGATGAAGAAGCAATGGCGGTCGCATCTTTTGATGATGGATCGCTTGCAGCGCGTTGCCCTACCATTGGTCTCGGTCTCGCGTTTCGTGAATACGGTCCCTTCCGGGGTGAAAAAACAACATACGTGTTTTTGAGCCTTCTTCATCCAATTCGCGACTTTAATTTTCCCGCGAAAATTGTATTCGTGCATACGAAGAGGACTGCTCGTCAATTTGAAGGCTCGAAAAAGTTCCCGCTCGGAATGTTGTAAGGCGAAAACGACAAAGCCGGAGAAATCCAGATGGATTGCCCCGGCTTCTTGTTAGCCAACAATGATCAGCAGGCCTAAATTGGCCGCTGGGTAAACATTACGCCAGAGTTCGTGTAATGGCTCCGTCGATGGCATCGACAATTTCATCGAGATCCGACTTCGTACAAATCAATGCCGGGCTGAGGCACAACGTGTTGTTTTTGCCGCTTATCGAACGATTCGTAACGCCGATAATGACTGCCGAATTCTTCATGCAGTCTCCGACGATGGCCTGAGCAACGCTTTCATGAACGGCTTCTTTCGTTTCTCTGTCGGTCACAAGCTCTGCACCACAGAAAAGACCCTTGCCGCGAACATCGCCAATAATAGTGTGCTTGCCTTTTAGTTCTTCCAGTTTCTCGATCAGATAGTCGCCCATTTCCGAGCAATTATCCAAAAGGTTCTCGTCTTCCAGAATGCGCATATTTTCCAGCGCCGCTGCCGGCCCGGCAGCGCAGCCTCCAAAAGTGGAGATATCGCGGAAATAGCTCATGGGATCATCTGGATCGGCTTTGAACTGATTAAAGACATCCTCCGTTGTGACCGTGCAGGAGATGGCGGCATAGCCGGAGGCAACTCCTTTGGCCATTGTCACCATATCCGGTTTGATCCCATAATGCTGATAACCAAACCAGGCACCGGTTCGGCCCATGCCGCACACAACCTCATCGATAATCAGCAAGACTTCATATTTCTTGCAGATTTCCTGAACGCGGTCCCAGTATCCCTTTGGCGGTTCAATGACACCGCCACCGGCGGTGATCGGTTCCAGAATCAGACCGCCGACAGTGTCGGCGCCTTCGCGAAGGATAACTTCCTCAATCGCATTTGCTGCCCGGAGCCCATAATCGTCGACATCACCCCACTGGGAGCGATACTCCATACAATGGGGAACTTGCACGAAACCGGGCGTGAAGGGGCCATACTGCGCCTTGCGTTCGTCCTGGCCGCCAGAGGAGAGGGCGGTGATTGTCGTGCCGTGATAATCCCGCTCGCGATAAAGGATTTTATGCTTTTTCCCACCGGTTTTGTTATGAGCAATCTGCCGAACGATCTTGTAGGCTTTTTCATTGGCTTCTGAGCCGGAATTGGACATGTAAACCCGAGTCATGCCCGGCATTTTTTCAATAAGACGCTCAGCAAAAATAGATCCCGGAATGCTGCCTGCCGAGTTGGCAAAGTAGTTCATTTTAACCAGCTGGTCTCTCACAGCGTCCGCAATGGATTCACGACCGTAGCCGACATTGACAGTCCAAACGCCACCTGAAACGGCGTCAAGATGCTCACGTCCTGCGGTGTTCCAGACGCGCATGCCCTTGCCTTCGATGATGACAAGCGGATCTACCGATTCATACTTTTTGTGTTGTGACAGATGGTGCCAGACATGCGCTTTATCAGCTTCGATAATGGCGCGGAAATCATTTTGGCTCGCTTGTAGGTTCATTGCGCTGCTCCCATTAATATCGAATTTCAAGAGTGTTTCGGCTTTTTGAGGTGCCGATCAGTGCCCGGTTTGGAGCTCACTCATTCAGGTCGACTCGAAAAAACGGCGCTTGTCCAGTGCCGTGTGTGTCTAACTTTCGAGTGTTTCGGCCTGTTTTTGCGCTCAAAACCCATCGTCAAAGTTCTTGGCGTACAAAACAGCGTGTCCATATTCCGGTTGTCCGAAACGTGAAGCACTTTTGTTGGTATCAACCTACTGGGGACTGGACCCATCCACGAGGTCCAGATGCGGAGATTCCTTTGAGCCAGATGGGGTGCGACCTAGCGTGCACCGGTCGTACATTCAATCGGCAAAGGCTCTCATGAAAGAAAAACCCTATTCGCCGTAAGGCACCCAGATGTTTTTGATCTGAACCGCGTGTCGAAGGAAAATTTCACCCGCGGCACTTTTGGGATCATACCAGTCCGTTGCCATGCCGTGATCGACAAGAGTGCGTTTCATGTTACCGGTGGACAGACGTTCGCTCGTCTCACTCATCTCCGGTGAGCCGAAAGTCCACAATGTATCGACATCATCATGTTCAGCCAACACTTTGTTTAAATCAGCACAGTCACCGGTCACGATATTGATGACACCAGCGGGTACGTCCGACGTCTCAAATACCTGATACAGATCTGTGGCGACCAATGGATTTCGCCGACTGGGGATGGCTACAACACGGTTTCCCATGGCAATCAGAGGAGCAACGAGCGAAACAAACGACAGCAGGGGTGCTTCATCCGGGCAGACAACACCTGCGACACCAATTGGCTCATGCACCGCAAGAGCCAGGCCGCGGAGCGGCGGGGTGTGGATGCGCCCTTCAAATTTGTCCGCCCAGGCTGCATAAGCAAACAGGCGGTCGATCGCCACACTGACTTCCTTTTCAGCTGCTGCCGATTTTGCACTGGTCACTATCGCTATCCGGTCAGCAAACTCTTTTGCTCGAGCAGAGAGGTTTTCGCCAACGTAATAGAGTACTTGTGCGCGATTGTGAGCGGTGGCTGCGGACCAGTTCTCAGCTTTTCGAGCCGCAGCAACCGCGTTCCGGATATCTTTACGGTTCCCAACGCCTACTTCGCCGACGATTTCTCCCTTGGCTGTCAAAACCATTTCAGAGTAATTGCCGTCCGGCCGTGATTGTTTTCCAGCGATGTAAAGCTTGGCAGTTCGATCAATTCCGGCATTGAGGGGCTCACCCATCAACGGATCCTGATTATCCGTTTTGTGAAGGGCAGGGACCTTCCGCGGTTTTCGTTTACCCCAGGCGACCGGTTTCAAATACTCCAATACACCTTCCCGACCCCCTTCGCGCCCGTAGCCGGACTCGCGGTATCCGCCAAATCCAACGGCGGCATCAAACAGGTTGGTTGCGTTGATCCAGATAACGCCGGCCTTCACCTTCGGCGCAATGTCCAGCGCCAGAGCGAGTGTTTCGCTCCAGATGCTGGCGGCCAGTCCATAGCGGGAATTGTTCGCTAGTGCGATGGCCTCATCCGGGGTGCGAAATGTCATGGATACGATGACCGGGCCGAAAATTTCCTCCATCGCCACCGTGGACGCCGGATGAACGTTGCTGAGAAGGGTGGGCGGGAAGTAAAATCCGTTTTTGGGAAGGTCCAAATCGGGTTGGAAAACATCCGCGCCTTCCGCAATACCTGTCTGAACCAGTGTCTTGATCCGCTCCAGTTGGCCCTTGTCGACAATGGCCCCCATATCGATGGTCTTATCAAGTGGCGGCCCAACCCGCAGTGTCTGCATGCGCTTTTTCAGCCGGCTCAGAAATTGGTTGGCAATTGTCTCCTGAAGCAGCAGACGGGAACCGGCGCAACAGACTTGCCCCTGATTGAACCAGATGGCATCGACGACCCCTTCGACGGCGCCGTCCAGATCCGCATCGTCAAAAACGATGAACGGTGATTTACCGCCCAGTTCAAGTGTGAGCGATTTACCGCTGCCGGCCGTTTGTTCTCGAATGCGGCGCCCGACTTCTGTTGAACCGGTGAAGGCAATCTTGTTGACGTCTTTATGCTGAACAAGGGCCTCTCCCGTTGAGCCGTCACCTGTCACGATATTGAGCACTCCGTCCGGCAGACCGGATTTATGAGCGAGCTCAGCAAACAGGAGTGCGGTCAGGGGTGTGAATTCAGCCGGTTTCAAGACAACCGTGTTGCCCAGTGCCAGGGCGGGCGCCACTTTCCAGGACAGCATCAGGAGAGGAAAATTCCAGGGGATGATCTGACCTACAACGCCGATCGGAGCGCAGTCGGTAAATTCTTCATCCTGAAGCGCGGCCCATCCTGCGTGATGATAGAAGTGTCGGGCAACGAGCGGAATGTCCAGATCGCGGGTTTCACGGATGGGTTTGCCATTATCGAGGGCTTCAAGCACCGAGAACAAGCGACCATGTCTTTGAACCATCCTGGCCAACGCATAAAGATGTCGTGCCCGGGCTTTGCCGCCAAGTTCTTGCCAGGCCGCTTGTGCTTTGCGCGCAGCGGAAACAGCCAGATCCACATCTTCAACTGTCCCTTGCGCAACTTTTGCAAGGAGATGACCGGTGGCCGGTTCATGCGTTTTAAAATGTTTTCCGTTGGAAGGCTCGAGCGATTTGCCCGCGATAAAATGACCGAAACCGTCTTTGTGGTAATCCAGCCAGCGGCGCGCGTCGCCATCTGCTTCCGGTGCCGCGCCATACTCCATCGTATCAAAATACGTGGCGACCGAGGGCGATTTCGTGTTCATCTGTCCCAGATCCTTGCTCAAGCCATCGCGTGACGGTTGAAGGCCGAGTACCGGCCACTGACGTGGTGTTCAAGTTGTCGCTCAATATCAGAAAGAAGCGATGACGCACCAAACCGAAACAAATCCGGTTCAAGCCAGGCGCGTCCAAGTTCCTCCTTCATCAGAATTTGATAGGCGAGGGCGTCTTTGGCCGTCGAGATACCGCCGGCAGGTTTGAAACCAACTATTTGGCCGGTTTGTTCCTGAAACGCTCGGATCATCCGCAGCATTACCAACGATACAGGTAGCGTCGCGTTGACACCTTCCTTCCCGGTAGAAGTTTTGATGAAATCGGCACCGGCCATCATGCAAACCATGGCCGCCTTCGCGACATTACGCAGCGTTCTGAGATCCCCTGTGGCCAGAATTGCTTTTACATGCGCATCGCCGCAGGCCGTGCGGAAGTCTTTCATTTCTTCGTACAGCGCTTGCCAGTTTCCGGTCAGAACATGTTCACGGGTAATGACAATGTCGATTTCCCTCGCACCATCACTTACCGACGCTTCGATCTCGCGCAGCTTGAGGGGGTGAGGAATAAGCCCTGCAGGAAAGCCTGTCGACACAGCTGCGACGGGAATATCCGAGCCGTCCAGAGCCTCAACAGCGGTTTCAACAAACCGATGATAAACGCAAACAGCGCCTACGGTTATCGGTCGCTGAGCAAAGCCAAGCTTTTCCAAAAGACTTTGATTGAGTGGATGACGCGCTTTGGCACACAGCCGGCGGACTCGCTGCGCGGTATCATCCCCGTTCAGCGTTGTCAGGTCGATGCAGCTCAGTGCCTTCAGCAACCAGCCCGCCTGTGCTTCCTTCTTGACCGTTCGTCTGCCGGAAAGAGTGGATATCCTTTTCTCTGCTGCCGACAGATTTATGCGGATATCCCTAAGCAGATCCAGTTCCAACTGACATCCTGTGTTACGCGGATGAACATTGGAACCGTGATCCCCGGCAGTAAGTTTTACTGATGAACTCATGAATGATTTATGGAGTGTACAGGTAGGAAGAGTCAAGGCTGCTCATATTATAATTTGACCATATGGTCAAATATATAATGGGAAATATCACACTCGGTACCCGGTAAATTTTATTTAATTAGATCAGTTATTTAATGATAAAAATCGAAAGGAAAAATTGTAAAAATCACGTATTTTTAGGTGATGGATTATAGGCGCGGACGATGGTTAGCTCCACACGCCTTCTTCTACAGCGACTTGCTTAAGCAGGCTGGGACGGTCGGTCACAACACCATTGACACCCATACGGATCAGTCGTCGCATCTCAGCCATCTCGTCGATCGTCCAGACATGAACTGCGATGTTGTTTTGCTGACAATGGTGAATAAACCCCTCTGTCACAATCTCAATGCCGTATCGGCGAATTGGCACCTGCACACAGTCCACCGATCCGCTCCTGACCGGCCAGCCCCAGGAAGCAAACTTTTGCGCCGCTACCGTTTTAGGTCCGCCGCTCATACACGCCTCCGTTCCCAGCGCCTTCCGCACAGCCGCGAGCCTTTTGTCGGAAAACGAGGCGAGGCAAATGCGAGGAAGGCAATTCATCCGTCTGACAAGATCAATCGTCGGATTCAGAGCCTGCGGTGTCTTGATGTCGATATTGAAATGCAGGTCGGGAAACTGTTCGAGCGCTTCTTGAAGCGTCATGATGGGTTCGGTTTCAGCAATGTGTACTTTCGAAACCTCGGAATATGGCATACGTGAAATGCGCCCTGTTCCGGTAGTGATACGATCCAGTTTATCATCATGAAAAACAATCAGGACGTCGTCGGAAGTTGCCTGAACATCTAACTCGATATGGGTAAACCCCAGCTTCTGCGCGGCTTTGAACGCAATCGCGGTATTCTCCGGATTTTCGCCGCCGCCACCCCGATGTGCCAGACCGATAAATTTCCGATTTCCCAGATAGGGATGAGAGAATTTGTTCATCGGGTTCGCTCCCTACTTCATTTCGGTGGCGGGGATTGGCATTGAGATTTCATCGGCTATAGTTGATGCACACAGCAATATTGACGTTTCTTTTCCATCGAATAACTGTTTATTCCGACATGCCGGCCCCATTTGAAAACTGAATGGAAATTTGATGCTTCTTCGTCTTACTATAGTAGCGGCCTTATGCGGATTTTTGTTCGGTTTTGATGAAGGTGTAATTTCCGGGGCCCTGCCTTATTTGCAGCGAGTTTTCAGTTTCAGTTCCACCTGGGAAGGTCTTATGACGGCGGCAGTTCCCCTGGGCGCTGCTGGAGGCGCCTTGGTTGGGGCGCTCATGAGTGATCGTTACGGTCGGCGCTTGTTGCTGATCGGAAGCGCGGTGTTGTTCGTATTCGGTTCGGTCCTGAGCAGCGTTTCTTTCAATATAGGCATGTTGACGGGTGCGCGACTGATTATTGGCGCAGCAATCGGTTGTTCGACGCTGGTTGCACCGCAGTACCTGTCCGAGTTGGCGCCGGCGGATGTGCGTGGTCGTGTTGTCGCGACATTCCAGCTCATGATCAATATCGGCATTCTTTGCTCTTATCTGTCCGACCTGACGCTGGTTTCACTCGATATGGGAACGCTGTCGGGTGACAATGTTGTTTGGCGATTGATGTTCCTCGTCGCCATCGCCCCGGCAATCCTGATGCTGGTCGGCATTCGAACAGCACCGGAAAGCCCGCGCTGGTTGGTCATGAAGGGGCGATCCGATGCCGCCGCTTCTGTCCTGTCGGGCGTTCAGCCAGCCCTGCCTAAGGCAGAGATTGATCGAATGGTTGGCGAAATGGTTGCAGACGACAGGGAATGGCAGGAAGAGGTCGGCTGGTCCCATCTTTTCGCGCCGAACATCCGGCACGTCACGCTGTTTGCAATGATTGCTTTTTTCTTTCAGCAGGTTAGTGGCATTAATGTGGTGATATATTATGCGCCCGAGATCATGAAAAATCTCGGATTTCAGGCTGTAACAGCTCAGTTGTCCGCCACAGTCGGGATTGGTGTCATTCTGGTGTGCTCCACTGCATTCAGCATGTTGCTGGTGGATCGCCTTGGCAGACGACCACTGCTGATTGTCGGTTTTATCGGCGCTGCCATGTGTCTTGCAACCATTGCTTATGTCATGGGTTCGTCGTCAAAATCAGATGACATTGTTGCCCTGTACGCTCTGTGTATTTTCATTTTCTTTTTCTCTATCAGCATCGGACCTCTGCCCTGGATCTACATGTCCGAGCTTTTCCCGACCGAACTGCGTGGTCGGGGGATGGCGCTTGCCGTTCTGACCAACTGGGCGATGACTTTCCTGGTGGTGTTCCTGTTCCCTGTGGTGAGTGGTTCTCTGGGTCTCGTCGCGACCTTTGCCATTTTTGCCGGATTTTGCGGCCTTGGCGTTCTGTTCGCTTTCAAGTTCGCACCTGAGACAAAAGGTATTCCACTTGAGGAATTGCAGGTCAGTTTAGGAACGGAGTAAAGCGCTCTCCCTCCCTTCAACGAGGACGATTAGTCGGGTATTCAGATCTGTTGTTAATCAAACCCACAAAAACCGCCGACCGGGTGGTTCTGCTTGGCAGGTTGTTCCCCTATATTCACCGGCAAATATGAGGTGATTGGCCGGACAGGGCGGATCTATCTCTATCCATCAACTCTTTGTCCCCAGTGCAGTGAGCGTGCCGGGGGAGCAGTACAAATATCCATACCAGGAGCGGCAATGCCGAATATCACAGGGCAGAGAACGATTGCGGGGAGCAAACGTACAATCGCTGTCGTAGCAAGCCTGACACGGTCGCTAACCAATTTTCGGCTTGAATTGCTGAAAAAAATGGTGGCGGAGGGTCACGACGTTATCGCGTTTGGCCCAGAAGACGACGCTGACACCATTGCGACGCTCAATCAGCTTGGTGTTGAGTTCATTCGGATGCCAATGGCACGGACAAGCCTGAATCCATTTGGTGATCTACAGACTTTGTATTTTTTATGGCGCGAGTTTCGCAGATTGCGGCCGGACGTCGTGCTGCCATACACAATGAAGCCAATCATTTACGGCTGTCTGGCAGCGCGGATGGCGCGGGTGAAACACAGGTTTGCTCTGGTCACCGGACTGGGACACGTCTTTAGCGACCCCCACCCAAAGGGTAAGGCAAAGATCGTGAGGTCAATCAGTGTGATGCTGTACCGATCAGCACTGGTTGGTGTGCAAAAAGTGTTTGCCTACAACGATGCGGATCAGGCCGACATTCTCAATCACAAGCTCATGAGCGACAACACGCCGTTGGTCATGGTTCCGGGCTCCGGTGTCGATCTCGAGCTATACAAAAAATCACCCGTTGTTTCCGATCCTCCGGTGTTTCTGCTCATTGCACGATTGCTCCGAGACAAAGGTATTGTTGAATTTGTCGATGCTGCTCGAATGCTGAAAAAAAGGCACCCTCATGCACGATTTCAGTTGTTAGGACCTTTCGACCCTAATCCTGCTGGAATATCACAGGGGGATGTTGATGCTTGGGTCGGGGAGGGAGCAATAGAGTATCTGGGGGAAACCAAGGACGTGCGACCATACCTGGCAAACTGCAGCGCCTATGTCTTGCCCTCCTACTACCGTGAAGGAATTCCCAGAACGATTCTGGAGGCGATGGCCATGGGGCGCGCAGTGATTACCGCAGATAATCCAGGCTGCCGTGATACAGTGGAAAACGGAAGAAACGGCTACATCGTCCAGCCAAGGCAGCCGGAAGACCTGGCCGGTGCGATGGAAAAACTAATTCAGGATACCCAGCTGATTGCGCAGATGGGTGAGGCGTCCCATGTTCTGGCTTCTGAACGATTTGACGTCCATGCTGTCAATCGGCTGCTGCTTGGCGAAATGGGGTTGCTGCGATGCTCGGATGTTGAACCTACCGGCAACGCTACCAGCTAGAGCGTTTTCCCTCCAAATCACTTCCTCTGCGTGAATGGCAATGGGTTCAAGTCCCAGTTGCGCCGGTGCGTTTCAAATACGTGTGGCAATCAGATTTGCTCATCGGCAGGGCTGGCAATTTTTAGGACGGGTACTCCCGCACTAAACTGACAGATTGCATTTTCCGGCTTACCGCTCCAACCCGATCACTGGTTGCTATCCTTGGGATCGGGGGCTTCCGTATGCGTCGCATGTTTGGGGGCTGAGTGCGTCCGGCGCAGGAAAACCCACAGACAGACGGCCAGCCAAAGTGTATTGAACAGCACGTGCCCCATGCTCGCGCCCATAGCCCCAAATGTCTGAACGAGAGGCCAGAATGCAACGAAGAAAAACAGCGTGGCGACGAGCGTAATTCGAACCAGCTTGTGGTCTTCACCCATGCTCATCAATGCAGGCCCCATTGTGTTACCTGTCAAGAAAATGGTTGTCGCCAGAACCTGAACAATCACGATTGGTACAGCCGGTACGAACGCATCACCAAATGCCAGACGGACGATGAACTCCATGTTGAATGCGAGCACGAGAAAGGCGACGAGGGCAACCGACCCCATCACAAAGTTGACTCTCAATATAATCCAGCGAAATCGCGAAACCTCTCCTCGAGCCCACAGCCGTGATATGTCGGGATAAACGGCTTGTTGAAGCGGTCTGCCCAGGCGTTGAGCTGCGATGCCGACGCGCTTTGCCAACTGAAACAAACCCACGGCGGCTGGGCCCAAAATGACGCCTAACAGCAGAACATCAAATCGCTGCGTGCTGGTTCTCGCAATGACATTGATATTGACGTTCCAGAGAAATTTCAGGATTCCAGTATTGTGATTTAGCAAACCGTTAAAAGGTAAATCCCAGATTTGCCCGTGCCCCTGTCTGTACAACTCTCGCCAGGCAAAAATCAGCAGGAGCACTTTTTCGAGGATCTGGTGAATGATCAGAACATACAGGAAAGACCACAAATCGCCGGACATGAGCCAAACCGTAGAGGCCATTAGCAGTCGAATAGACGCCGTAATCACGGTCAATTTGGAGACAAACTGAAACTTGTTGAAAATACGCAATATTGCGGTAGGTGTCGACGCCAGTCCGAAAAACAGAGTTGCTGCGAACAGCATGGCCATGGTTCGATTTTCATCCTCAAGATCAAACCAATCCGCGACGAAATAAAGTCCCAGCAGCGCTACAGTTGCAGAAAGAGCTGCGCCAAAAAGATCGAATAATGTAGAAAATTTTACAAGGCGCCGGAACTCAGTTTCATCGCCGTTTTCAAGTGCGGCCGCACCGTAGCGGATAAGAGTTTGCCAGGGTTCAAATCGAAAAAGACGGTCAACCGAACGTGCGTACGCTTCGATAATAGCCAGTATGCCCAAACCGGTTGGACCCAGTGAGCGGGCCATGACAATGAGTGTCAGCATACCAAGGCCGGCGACGATCATATTTGCCGAAAACAGATAAGCGATGTTGTGAGCAAGACGCTTGATAATGTCGTCGCTGATTGAAGATCTGAAAAACTCTCTGATCATTGGGCTCTTGTCATTTCCAACGGACTGTTGCCGCGGCAGACAATCGCTTCTTATCACTCATCGCTTGGATCCCCGGCGAGACCAGAAAGATAATCTTCAATATTGGACCAGCCGTTATTATTGTTGTCAGTCCACGCATCTTTCGGATCAGCAGGGTTCAGACCGTTGGCTGTTTCCCAGCTATCTGGCATACCGTCGTTATCACTGTCCGGCGTTGCCGTTTCTGAAATCAGATCAGGCCACCCACCTGCCTTAGATGCCGCGCTGACGACCTTGCCGGTGCATTCGCGGACATCCCGTACTACCTTCATATCCAGAGTGTCATCCATCCGTCCTCCAGGGACACGACTGCCCGCGCCCGAAAGAACGCGTTCCAGCGTTTCGGAACCAGGATAGGCCTCATAGGCTACCGGTTCCAGTGGTGCGTCCACCCGCTGCATTTCGGCGGTCTCATTCAGAATCGGGTTCATCCGGCTTTCTCTGCATTTGTTGCGGATGATATTGGTATTATCGGTTGCAAAAATTGAAAACGAGTTATTTTCGTCCCTCATAAATGCTTCCACCGAAGTAATCCGGTCTTTTTTCTTGGTATTAGGTCCCGGCAGTGTCACGTTACCTACATAATTTATCTTTGTATTGCCGACGAGATTATAGAATTCCCCGAACTGGCTGATCGGGTTGTAAAACACATTATTCATGATTTCGATCGGTCCCTTGTCCGTTCCTCTCACGTCCGGATTTCGGTCCCGATTGTGGGCGAACAAATTACCAATGAGCGATATCCGTCCGCATTCAGCGTCCGGCCCTTCATCTGAACAGATGAGGGCACCTTTGGAATGTCTGCCTTTAGGGTGATTAGCCCTGTCCAGTCCCAGTGCAATGATCGAATTTGCGACGGTGATATTTCCGGTGGGCACGTTCTTTACATAAACATTCAGATTTTCGTCCGTGGCAAACTGAATGGACAAATGATCGAGATACACATCGTGACCATTGTAGATCATGACGCCGTCGACGCTTGGGGATGGCTGCAAACTTGGTCCGGGACGAACTTTGAGAAAGCGGATCAGTACATTGTTGGCATTCTCTACGACAAGCGGCGTACTCAGTGATTTGCCCAGTTTCAGTTGGACACCCTGTCCTGGTGCTGTTTGTCCGGCAATATACGTGTTAGAGGCGACCTTAATGGGTCGGTCCACTTCAATCGTTCCACTCACCTCGAAGACACAGATCTTGGGACCAATAAATTCTTCGGCGCACGCCCGCAGTGAACCGGGTCCGTGATCTGCCAATGAGGTGACAGAGACAATTGCACCACCACGCCATCCGTTGGCGAATTTGCCAAATCCAACTGCTCCGGGAAATGCTTGCATATCCTGTTTTGCAACCGCCGATCCCGCTGAAGCAAACAGCAGAACACCACAGGCAAGGGCAGACATCACAGAACGATAAATTCTGAGTTTGCGCGTGGGAGTCGAACTATTGGAGCGAATGACGTAAGGCATCGTGCTCTCCCTGAAACTAAAGTGAATTCAACGATATCCCGTGGGGTCAACTATTGGGAATAATAGCCTTCAGCGTAACCGTAGTACGCCAACGATCCGCCATAGCCGGATTTTGCATGAATACGTGGATTAACGCGATTTATAACGGTACCTACCAACGGTACCTTGTCCATGTTCAATCGCGACACGGAGTCTCGCAGCACGTTTTCGGTTGTCTCGCCCCATCTGACGACAGTGATGGCAATGTCAGTCAGCGGTGCTGCCCAGCTGGCATCATTGACTACCAAAATAGGCGGTGTATCGACCACGACGAAATCGTAGTCTCGTCTCAGCTCTTTGAACAACTCCAGCAATCGATCTGAGGCCAGAAGTGAGCTGCGTTGCTGAAGTTTAGTAGTCGCACAGATGACGTCCACGCCCGGAAGGGCATCATGTTGATGGACAATCTCGTTGATGGGCCGGCTATCCTCGATAAAATGTTCGATGGAACCATCCAAGCCGCGAAATCCCAACGCTTCACTAACGCCACTGCGGTGCAAATCCAGATCAACAAGCGCTGTACGTTGCCCATTGACGGCCGCAATGGCTGCCAGGCTGATCGAAATGCTCGATTTGCCTTCGCTGGGAAGACCGGAAGTGACCATAACCACTTTTGGCGGGTTATTGTTGATGGACCGCCGACAGCCCAAATACAGTGACCTGATAGCTTCGGAAAAAAATGAATGACTATTCTCCGCCAAATATTGGTGAGGTTTCAGCGGTTTCCTGAATAGTTTGCTCGGAATTTGCGGAACGTATGCCAGATTGGGCAACTTCGAAATTTGTCGTGTTTGCTGATCCGTGCGAAGTTTTTTGTTCAATCCCTCAAACAAAAGGGCCAGAACCAATCCCAAAATTGCAGAACCGACGAAACCGGCAGCGACGATGGTTTTACGTTTGGGCGCTGCTGGTTCAATCGGGATCTCGGCCCGTGATACAACCCGCGATGTCGGACTGAGGACCTCTGCCTTCAGATCGAGCTCTCCCAGACTATTCGTCAACTGAGTGTATCTGTCGCGATCCGTCAGCAGCTGTCGGTCAAGTTTACTCAACTCAATTTTGGCTTTGCTGCGTTCACGAATACGCGCCTTTAGGCTGTCAGATTGTGTCTTCAGTTTTGCGATCGTCAATTCATTTTGCTGAATTTTACCAATCGCAACAGATTTTAGGCGACCTACTTCCAGTCTGATCTTTTCCCGGATGCTCTCCAATCGAGCATTGGCACGCAGAAGCTCCGGCTGACCGGCCTCTCCAACTTGCGCTAGTCTGACCTTGTCCTTCAGCAGAGCCGCTTCCTCGGCTTTATGGGTAAGCAATGCAGCAAAGGCAGGGTCAGCTTCGGCCGGCCTGAAGTCCGTTGTTCTATCGTCCAGAGCCTGATCAATCTTCTGGAGTTGCTCTTCAGATTTATCCAATTCGGAATTGGCAATTTTTAGCCTGATATCCAATTGTGACGATTCCGCCTGAATCTGATCACCGACCTTGTCGTTCGTTCCATCCAGTTGATGGATGCGTTGAAGGTCCGAAATACGTCCTTCCGATTCAGCAATGCTTTCTGCCAAATTCTCCGCACGGCCGCGCAGGATTGCAATCGCAGAAATATTGTCATTCTGTATTCTTTCAAATGACCGCCTGACATAAAAATCGGCAATTGAATTCGCAAGTCCGGCGGCATTTTCGGCACCGGAGTGAGAAACCGTCACCGACATCGCCCGGCTTTCACCCGACCGGCCAATCGTCATCTTTGAGAGGAATTTGGAAATCGTTCTGTCTCTCTGGACAGCAGGTTCGGGTGGCGCGATTGGAGTTGAATCTCCGGCATCGAGCCCCAGAAAACTTTTCACGGTCTTTACGGTTGATCCGACAAATTCACTCAGTCCGTCGGTCTGCTCATCCTCAGGCTTTTTCAAGTACGAATTGAGATAGGGGTCATTCACGAGATCGAATTCGTCAACAATCTGACCCGCAAATCCACGGGACCTCATGATACTAATTTCAGTTTCGAAGGCCGTATGATTTAATTCTTTGACGCTTGCTGTGAGTTCGGAGCCAAGTTGAGGTCCTCCATCGCCACCAAGAACCAGCGTCGAACTTGCCTTGAAGCTGTCAGGAAGGCTGGTCGCTGCGACAAAAGCTGCAGCGGTACCCAACAGCACAACCACAACAATCAACAGCAATCGGCGACGGAGCAGCGCTAAAATGTCTCCGAATCCCATCATCTTGTCTTCAATCTCGGGAACAATAAACAGCCGACGCTGATTTCCGGTTCCACCATGATTGGAGTTGTTGTGGGCAACCATAAAAATTAAGTTCCTGCTCTCACTGATCCGTTCGAGGTTTCTGCAGTAACGGATGCGCTTATATATTCAAGACGGTCTTTAACCTGTGCAATGTTTGCGTAGTCCTTGCCTAGAACGCGCTCCCTTGTCCACTTGATTCGTCCGAATGAGTGCAATCTGAACGGGCTGCTACCATGCTATCGTACTAAGATATTTCCATTAAACGTAAATGAGCACAGACACCTGTGCCAAGCACGCCGGTAATTTACTCCATATGTAGTATCGTGTTCTACCAGAATGTTTAAGTTTTCAAATGCTTCGTTAACAACGTCTTCTTTCACATACAATATGAGCCCAGCTCCTTTCAGGAGCAGAATTTTAAATGCTGCTGAAAATATCACGGCTTTAAGGGCCATGTAAGATTTTTATAGCGCTGACACAAGGTATATCTGCGTTGTGGATGGCCTTGTAGCAAATTGTATCATCGTGGAAAAGAGTTGTGGTATGGAGTACGCACCATGCGGTTGGCGTAAGCAACTTTGAACAATTCGGATTGATTTGAATGGTGGGTCTGAACGACTATGGTAGCCGTTTTCAGACGAACGGTGGACCGGGCGTACATCCGGAGAAATACCGGAAATCCAAGCTCGACATGCTCGAACTCTATCTCGCGGCAGCAATCGTGTTCTTCGCGCCGCTGAATTTTTTACGACATCCGAGCTTTTACATGACCGTGAGTGACCTGTTCGTCATGGCATGTATCTTGGTGATGCTGGTCAATCGCACGTTGCCGCTTCGTCCGTTTGAGGCGCTTGCACCGGTTTGGATGACCAGCATATTGATGATCATTGCTGGTTTGATGCTGGGAAGCATTATCAATGGTGATCCCACCCGTGGTCTGGTGGTGACCGGCCAATATTTCTTTGCATTGTTTGTCCTCCCACTTGTGCTGGTGGCGCGCCCCTGGGGGCAACTGATCCTGTTGATCAAGGTTTTTGTATTGTCGATTGTAATTTCTTGTTTGGCCGGTGTTTATTTCATCCACATTGACGGGGAGACAAACACAGTGTTTGTCAGCGGAAATGGTCGTTGGCGTAGTTTTATGGAACGCACAAACTCCGCAGCCAGCGTTTTTGCAATGACAATCCCCCTGGTTATCTGGTTGGCAGAGCAGAGACTGGTGAGAAAAACCGTCGCGATGGTGACCTTTCTCATAATTTTATATGGTCTGATGCTGACCGGTTCAAACACCGGAATACTGGCGGCGCTGTTCGGTCTTGGTTTCTATTTCTTAATTTCGATTACATGGGCTCGGTTTTTTATTGGCTTGGGTTTGATGATTGCGACGGTTGTTATTGTCGGCGCCTGGGGCGAGTACTTTCTGCCGGAAGTGTTTCAAAGGAGAGTACTGGGTTCGCTCGAAAGCGGAAACCTGGAACAGGCCGGAACATTTGTGGATAGGGTCGAGCTCATTCTTGAAGCGCTCAGATTCTCCAACGGCACAATATTTCTCGGCTTCGGAGCAGACCAGTACAGTAAGATCAGCTCCCATGGTGCGCCTGTTCACAACGCCTATTTATTGTTGCTGACCGAGGGCGGACTTCTGGGCCTTTCCGGTTTTCTACTCTTGATGATCGTCTGGTTTACAGTCCCGTTCGTGAACAGGCGGCCCGGTAGTTCGTTGCTGACGCCGTTGATCTGTGTATGCATAGCATCCGTCTTCGCTGCGATGGCCAATGGTACAGCTCATTTTTACGCACGATTCTGGATGATCCCGATCACCCTTGCATTGGCAATCAGTATTGCAATGACGCGCTTCGGCGATGTTCCGGAAGATCTCCGCGTCAAGAGATTTGCCAGGAGGCGTCGGTGATACTGACAAGATCAATGTTCGTTTCAGTCGACAGTTGGGTGGAGAGTTCCAGTTGAGCAAGCTGAGAACGTCAATCGTGCAATCGACAACAATTTGACCCTCAGCAGGACTGTAATCGATGGATCTTCACGTAATTACCAATTTTTCCGAGCCCAATGGTGCGGAAAAAATGTTGGCTCGATTGCTCAATCACGCGTCTACGGGTGATGCTCTGGTTGTGCCCCTGATGGGCGTATCAGAGAGAACTCAAAAACTAATTGAGAGTAATAGCACGCGTTTTCAACCACTTGGTGCCCATTCGGCCGCCTCACTTGCCGGTGCCACATTGAAACTCCGCAAAATTATCAAGTCCGAACAGCCAGCCACCATTGTGTGCTGGATGTATCATGCGATGGCTGCGGGCTCCATTGCAGCGAGACTGTCCGGTATCAAAGTACCGGTCTATTGGAATGTCCGCCAGTCATTGGATGATTGGGGATCCATGTCGCTGAGCACCCGGATGAGCGTCAGGCTTTGCAAAGTTCTTTCCGGCATGCCGAGCGGGACAATCTACAATTCCAGAAGAGCGTTGGAGCTTCACGGTGAAAAGGGATTTCACAATCACAATGCCACTGTGATTCCAAACGGACTGTCGATACCCCAGAAACCCAACGAACCTCCCCGAAAAGCGCGGGTATTCGGAGTCGCCGGGCGTTTCCACCCACAAAAGGGGCACGATACATTTTTTGCCGCTGCCGGCAAGGTCTTGAAGTCCAGCCCGGACTGTCGCTTTATCCTGGTTGGATCGGGATTGACTTCGGAGAATGACAAGGTCACACAGCTTCTCCACGACAACAATATTCCAGCTGACCGGATTGAATTGCGTGGTCCCATCGACGATATGGAAAGCTTCTACAGAAGCATTGATGTTCTGGTTTTATCATCACGGACGGAAGGATTTCCCAACGTAGTTGTTGAATCGATGAGTTTCGGTAGGCCTGCCGTGACAACTGACGTGGGAGATGCAGCAGCGATTGTAGCTCATACCGGGTTCATCGCCACGCCCGGTGAACCGGAAGAACTGGCCAGTGGCATGATGAAGTTTCTGCAGATGTCGCCGGAAGAATACAAAGCGCTCTCTGACAAAGCGTATGACAGAGTGAGCGAAAACTATTCGATCGACGCAATTTCAAAAATTTATCGGAAGTTTTTCGACCAATAACCGGTTTTTGTCCGGTTGCACGCGGTTTGTTGTGTTCCTCGCTATCTTCAATTTGGGCGACGAGGAAATGCATGTGCCCACTGCGCTAACGAAAGACCCAAAATTTGGAGATCAGGTAGTTCCAGAAAAATACGATGGGGACGGTTGCGATTTTTGCAACGACACCCGGCAGAAACAATACGAACAACGCAACCAGCCCTGTCGATATCAATAGACCGGTGATGTTTGTCGCCAGAAAGCGCCAGGCATGTTGATCCACACGGGCGTTTTTTCGCTCCCGCGCAAAAGTCCACCAACGATTAAGAACAAAACTGGTGATCATGCCGCAGGTATATGAGGCAAGGTTCCCCACTGTGGGCAGCAATCCAAACTGCTCAGTGAAGAGTGCGAAAAGAACGAAGTCGAGCGTTGTTGTCACCAGCCCCACTGAGGCAAAGCGCAGCATTTGTGCATTCATACAATCGTCTTCTCAGACCGGTTCGTGAGGATTAGCGGATGCTCTGTGAATTTCAACAAACTTCATTGCCGATGATTCCATCCCAAAAAACGACCGTACCATGACTCCGTGGTCAGGTTGGAACAACGAAACTACTCAGCGCTTTTGTTTCCAAAATCCAACCACGGCGGCATACCCTGTGCGCACAAAGTATTCAAATGATTGCGGTCACGTGCAGTATCCATCGGGTGCCAGAAATTGCGGTGCTTAAACGCATGCAATTCGCCATCTCGTGTCAGATTTTCCAAAGGAGATTGTTCCAGTGCTTCGTGATCGCCGGATATATAGTCAAGAACCCCTGGTTCAAATATGAAAAAGCCGCTGTTGATCCAGGTTTGAAAGCTCTGAATTGTATGGGTAAAGTTGACGACACGGTCTCCATCCATTTCCAGACTGCCAAACCGGGCAGGGGGCTGCACGCCGACCACAGTCGCAAGACCACCGTGGGATTTGTGAAACTCCAAGGCTGCGCACATGTCTATATTTCCGACACTGTCGGAGTATGAGACCATGAAGGTTTCATTTTTGAGCCAGTCCTTCAGCCGAAGCAGGCGACCGCCGGTCTTTGTTGTATTGCCTGTGTTGACAACTGACACGTTCCAATCAAGATCACGACTAGGCTTCAATGTTGCCTGTCCGTCACTAAGGGAAACCGTGAAGTCGTTGGCCATCAAATGGTAGTCATAAAAAAAGTGTTTTATGACAGAAGATTTATAGCCACAAGCGACGATGAAATCGCGGTAGCCCCAACGATCATAGATATCCATGACGTGGAGTATGATGGGACGTCCGCCGATTTCCACCATAGGTTCGGGAATTCTAACCGTTTCTTCCGCCAGGCGGGATTCTATCCCGCCTGCCAAGAGTACCACCTGCATGACAATATCCTGAGTTTGATGTCCGCGCACCGAATTTGATGGTTATAATGGCGAGGTCTATTAAAATATTCAATAAACACTCGCTTAATTTGGCAAATAGAATTAACCGAATTTTAAATTCGCTCTTTAAGTCTCAATTTTGGGGAAATATCCAGTCAATTAACTGTAATAAAAATCTATTATTGAAGATGTTCATAGTTTTTATGATAAATATAATGAATGTTTTAGACTTTAAATTCAGGAGAGGGTTTCTATCAATTCAGTGAATTACGCAGAGGTAGCCGTACATTGTTGTGTTGCAGATCGCGGTGATGACCGGATTCATGACCCTTGCCAGGGCTATTTGGTCGCATCTCCTGTTGCATGATCCCTCGTTACATTGATATTCGTTGCTTCGCAATTCAATCACCCATCACGGAATTCGACAAACGTTGAGCACACTACTGGAATGAGTAACTTTGCAGGCGGCAATCCGACTTCCTCATTCTGGTCTGAGGATCTTCTGCGCGGTGTTTTCGCTATTATTTCACTTTGCGTTGCGGTCATTCCAATGGCTGTTACCGCACTGGTTGTCTGGGCGATCTTGGGGCGACCAATCCTGTTTAAGCAGGTTCGCGCCGGCCGGGGAACAACTCCCTTCATGATATACAAATTCAGAACAATGCACGAGCATCGCGATTCATCCGGAAACCTTCTGCCCGATGCGGCGCGTGCAACGCCGGTGACAAATCTGATTCGCCGGTTACGTTTTGATGAGTTGCCGCAATTGATCTCGATTTTGCGCGGAGACATGACGCTCGTTGGGCCTCGACCACTATGGCCGGAGACAATAGAAGAATTCGGTGCGCTGGGACACCATCGGTGCAAGGTGAGGCCTGGCCTTGCGGGATGGGCTCAAGTCAATGGAGCGACACTGCTTTCAAACCCGCAAAAAATAGCGTTGGATATTTGGTATGTGGAACATCGCAGTTTTCTGCTGGATATCAGGATATTGTTTCTTGCCGTCGGGACTGTCCTGTTCGGCGAACGTTTGAATGAAAAACATGTTGAAGTGGCTGAAGCTTTTGTGGCCACTTTATCCGAGAACGATAATCAGAGTCCGGCTGAACAGCAGCAAAGTTGATAGATCGATTTGCTGATGCAGCAGGTAATCCAAGTGGGAGTACAACCAAGTGTCAGGTTGGCCAGAATATGATGAAGAGCAGATTGCTGAGGTCGTGTCGGTTCTTCGGTCCGGTAAAGTCAATGCTTGGACCGGACCCCAAGTGCCTGATTTCGAAAAACAATATGCGGAATATCTGGGACGTAACCATACGATAGCGTTGGCAAACGGCAGCGTTACTCTGGATTTGGCTCTGAAAATAATCGGTTTGCAAAATGGTGACGAAGTTATTGTGACACCTCGAAGCTTCATTGCTTCGGCATCCTGTGTGCCACTGGCCGGTGGGGTGCCAGTATTTGCAGATATTGATCGGGACAGCCAGAATTTAACCGCTGAGACCATCGCCGAAAAAATTACGCCTAAAACGAAAGCTGTCATTGTGGTGCACCTTGCGGGTTGGCCCTGTGATATGGAACCAATCTGCTCTTTGGCGCGAAAGCACGGCATCGTTGTGATTGAAGATTGTGCACAGGCTCACGGTGCTTTCTACAAAGGCAAACCAGTAGGAAGCTTCGGCGATATTGCGTCGTTCTCGTTCTGTCAGGACAAGATCATGACGACAGGTGGAGAGGGCGGTCTGTTGGCGATGGATGACGAAACATTGTGGAAGGCCGCCTGGAGTTTCAAGGATCACGGAAAGTCTTTCGATACCGTTTTTCGCAAGAAACACCCGCCGGGGTTTCGATGGCTGCATGAAGATTTTGGAACAAATTGGCGCATGACGGGGATGCAGGCAGCGCTAGGCAGTGTTCAACTCGCAAGATTACCCGCCTGGCGGGAACGACGCCGCAACAATGCTCAGATACTTGTCGATGCCTGTGTTCAATTGCCCGCACTTCGCACACCATTGCCTGACAATGACAGCAAGCACGCCTGGTACCGGTTCTATACCTTCGTGCGTCCTGACCAACTAAAGGAAGATTGGGACAGGGACCGGATAATGAGGGAGGTGAGTGCACTGGGTGTTGGTTGTTATGTGGGAAGTTGCTCGGAAGTTTATCTTGAACAGGCATTTGTTAAAAACGGCATGTGCCCGCCGGAGCGGCTAAAATATGCACAGGAACTTGGTGAAACGAGCCTGGCATTTCTGGTGGACCCAAGTCAGGACACAGCGGCAATGAATCGGGTGGCGGAAGCTTTGCGGACGGTTGTTGGATCAGCGACCCGGCAAACTGATCTGTCTGCAAATACGCCGGCTGCGGCGGAGTAGAGCCTGAAACGCGCGAAATGAGATCGCCGGTTTTTGACTATTTGTTGCAACACAGAGCATAGCAGGACCATTGCAACCGTGAGGCAGGTGCGTTGACGCACGATACAGGAACTAGATAACGGCTTAAAAGCGTCCATATCCGGGGGAAACGTATTTAACCACAATCGCAATTGTGAGAGTGAATAAATGCTATTGTGGTTGATTGCGAACTGCCAAAAGGATAGATATTGCGCAGATTCGCGCAAGACTTTTAACCGGATTTATTTGCGGTAACAAAGAACGAAAGTTTGGAAAAAATGAAACAGTTCTTGGGAATCGTTGGGATCAATATCGTTGTCCTCGGATTTCTGATATTTGTGCTCAACGCAGCATCGATTGCAACTATTCAGATTTTTAACTGGCAGAAACCCAAGCAATACGCGCAATCCCATCTGTTTCCGAACTACAAAGATGATCCGGAAGCGGCCAAGGTTATGTTTGGCGAATACGACAACTTGACCAAAGGTTACTATGAGTCTTTTTATGCTTGGCGCCGACCGGAAACCAAAAGCACAACGATCAATATCGATGAGAATGGCCAGCGTGTTACGTTCCAGCCGGAGGGCGGGAATCCAACCAAAAAAATAGCTTTTTTTGGCGGCTCCACAACATGGGGAACCGGGGCGGATGACATGGCGACGATACCATCGTTCGTAGCCAAGCAATTACCGGATTTCGAAGCGACGAATTATGGTGAAACTGGATATGTCGCTCATCAGAGCCTGAACCGGTTTTTGAAACACTATTACGAAGGATATCGGCCGGAAGTTGTCGTTTTTTACGATGGCGTGAATGATGTCTGGAACAAATGTCGACGTGAATTGGGTCCGTATTCACATTCCCGGGAACTCGACATTCGGACGACGCTGGAGGAGGGAAGTGCTTCCAACCCGGAATCCTTCTGGTTTATTATTCAGCCACTTCGCAACCTGGCAGGTAAGGTCGCCCGTGTTCTCAAGAAGCGGTCGCAGGATTCCACTGCCTTTTATGATTGCGACAAGGATGCAGCCAAAGCAGAGCAAGTGGCTCGTTTTCTGCTCTCAGACTGGCAGATTATGAAGGACATTGTGGAAGGGTATGGTGGTGAATTTATCTCCATTCTTCAGCCTCATGCTTTTGTCAGCAAGACGCCGCTTGACCATCTGAAACTGGATCCGGCCCTGGGTGAACAGTACTCAGCTGTTTATCCCAAAGTGCTTGAGCTGCTCGATAGTGAGTTCCCGGACCTCAAACCTAATTTTGTCAACCTGACCCACGCGCTGGACACTGACGAATATGTTTATATCGACTGGTGTCACCTTTCGCCCAACGGGAATGAGATGGTAGCCAGTTTCATGCTTGAGGAAATCGGCAAAAGAGTTCCCCAAAAGACGACAGCACTGAATTAAAACATGTGGGGATTCATACCGCTCTCCCAAGCCTAAAGCTGAGAGATCATTGGAGAGCGTAAGGGTGTAGTGGGGAGCCGACCGTGAATATATGCCTGGTTATCTCGGGGCTCCCGGCTGGTGGCGCTGAACGTATTGTCACCAGTCTTGCCAACTATCTGGTTGAAGAAGGCAAATCAGTTACGCTCATCACGTTTGATAGTGGCAAACCCTACTATCCGCTTGATGAACGGATTAATCTGCGTCAGTTGGATATTCCATCGCAAGGCCGTCCTTTGCATCGGGCCGTGTTAAGCAGCGTGAAACGCGTTTCGCACCTCCGCAGGACAATTGGTGGCAGCCAGCCTGATATCGTTATTTCATTCTTGGTTAAAACGAACATTCTGACGGTATTGGCAACACGCGGGATGGACATTCCCGTTGTCGTTTCCGAACGGAACAATCCAGATCACCAGGTTCTGCGCCCATTGTGGGAATTTTTTCGAAAACGCACTTACGACCGGTCCACGAAGATCGTTACACCAAGTCAAGGCGTGCTCGATTGGTTTCCGCAACGGATCAAAGACAAGGGTCTGGTTATCCCAAACCCGGTTGATCTGCCTGATGAAATAGTGCCACGACAACCGGGGCCCCCCGGATTGATCGCTGTCGGAAGACTGGATCAGCAGAAAGGCTTTGACCTGCTTCTTGAAGCATACAGCCGCGTTGAAGGGGACTTTCCTGATTGGTCACTTGTCATACGGGGGGAGGGCCGTCTGCGATCGAAACTGGAAGCGTTGAGAGACAGTCTGGGACTGAAGGACCGGGTCAGCTTTCCCGGCATTACCTCCGAGCCCGGGACGTGGGTTCGCGAAGGCGAAGTTTTTGTACTTTCGTCTCGCTTCGAAAGCTTCGGAAATGTTCTTACCGAGGCTATGGTCGCAGGGTTGCCGATCGTGAGTTTCAACTGCCCGTTCGGTCCTGGGGATATTATCACCGACGGTGAAGACGGCATTTTATTGCCGCCGGAGGACGTTGACGAGTTGGCTTCAACACTGTCGCGTGTCATGAGCGACGAAGGCTTGCGGCAGAAGCTCGGTCAGGCAGCGCAGAAAAATGTGCGTCGGTTTGAGCGACGCAAGATCATGAAGCGCTGGGATACGCTCATTGAAGAGTTGCTGCATCCCGCTGGAAAGAACTGACAACGACAGGACACTGCGGGACTCTGTTCTCAAGATTGGCGAGATCTCATGCACTTTGCAACGGGGCGGGACTTTTCGGCGTCTCGCCTTAAAGGCTGTTGTTATTGAAGTTTAGTCTGCCAACCAAGGAGCGCCATCCGCTTGCCAAAAAATTTGGCACCTTCGAGAGTGAAATGATTTTTGTCATAGAATGATTTTTCGGCGTTCGGAGTTATGCCGTGGCAGATATTGTCGGCGATGTCGCAAACTAGTTCTTCCTTGTCCAGAAAAGGTGCTCCGACAGAAGCCGCCCGTTCGCGAAGCTCGACATTAATTTTACTCGGATCCAGATCTCTCTTTTCGAAATATTCACGTCGGATGGTCGAAGCAAACGTATCGATGTCCAGCGGTACACTTCTGTCAACTTCGTGCAGGAAATAATTATCGAAGACGGTGTTTTTCCCTGCTTCAAACCCCTGCATGTTGGAGGTGATTACAAGTTTTTTTCCGTCTGCTACAACGCGCTTGGACAACACCTCTACGCTTTTGAGATCACTCACGATCGGAGCGGAATGTACATTGGCGCAGTGGCGGTCTCTTCTCCAGAACGTCGAAACCAGGACCACGTCAGCCGCTTTGTAATTAGGTGAAGAATAAAATTCCTCGGCTGCTCTGTCATCACATTGAAAGACATTCAGCTCGACGCCATATCGCGCGAATTCATGGGAGGGAAAATTCTCGCGGTTTTGTTGAAATGCGTTGTAGAAGTCCTTTGAATGCGAGTTTCCGGCGATAAGAACCTTTACTGTTTCGGGTTCTTCGGAAAACCAACGCGCGGTATGCTCAGAATCGCGTGTACTCAGTCCAGCTGCTTTTGCCTTGTTTCCCAGAAGGCTCCATGACAGCCGCTGTAACTTTTGATTGTCGATTTCATAATTTTGCAGGGTTGCCCGGAGGTCATCGAACCGTGCGAAGTCGCCTTGGTCCCGAACGACCATCGCATTGGCAACAAATGCAGCAGAAGTCGCGACGGCTATCACCGGAAACGCTACCTTTGCCGGAATGACACTCTTTCCTCTAAACGGTTTTTCAATCGCGTAGTACGATGCAATGGAAAGGGCAAATGTTATAGCGATCCAGATGATCTTGTCGGTCTGGCCGGGGTCCAGCGAACCAATTCTTGCAAATGCGAACACCGGAAAATGCCACAGGTAAAGCGAATAGGATATCAGGCCGACGCCGACAAATGGCCTTGAAGCCAAGAGCGTGCCAACAGGTTCTCCCTGCCTGGAAAAGTAGATGATGAACGAAATGCCGAGGATTGGCAGGACCGTGAAGTAGCTTGGATGGCGTACGTTTTCGTCCAAATAAAACACCGAGTGTAGAATCAGGACCAGTCCGATCGTCGGTAAAATCAAATGCAGTATTTTATGGTGTTCCCGCCGGTATTTTGCATCGAGCATGGCGAGGAGCGTTCCCGCCAAGAGTTCCCAGCCGCGTGTCGGAAGAAGGTAGAAATTGAAATCCGGATCACGGGTACTCATCACTTCTGCGAATTGCAGACTGGCAAGAAGGCCTATGATGATGACGGCAAACATAAATCGTCTGAAATATTTGTAGATGAAAAGGAAGATTATTGGGAAAATGAGATAAAACTGCTCTTCAACACTCAGAGACCAGGTGTGCAGAAAAGGCTTCAACAGGCTGGATTCGGCGCCATACTGGGTTGTTGTAATGAGAAAATAAATATTGGAACTGAATAGCAGCGATGAAATGATTGATTTGGCGTATTCCACAAAGGCCGAAGGAACCAGTAGCTCCCAGGCAAACGGCATTGAGACGAGTATGACAACGATCAGAACCGGAAGTATTCGTCTTATTCGGCGATCATAAAAATGCAGGAAGCTGAATGATCCGGTATCCATGAGTTCCCGGAGAATGATCTTTGAAATCAAATAACCGCTGATGACAAAGAAGATATCGACGCCGATAAAACCGCCTTCGAACAGAGGCTTGCCAAAAACAACGAATTCCGCGTGATAAATTATCACCGCAAGAACAGCGATCGCACGCAGGCCGTCAATTTCTGGTCTGTAGGAAATATTCATCAGTTGAGTTTGATTGTGTCAGATGTTCGAACAAAATTCGGCGTAATGGCACGCCTGTTACTCGTGAACGTCTCACGAACTCCTTTCCGGACAAGGACTGGTTCTGAACTGTGTTTCGTCATTCGATTGTTTGTTCCCGTTACTCGATCCAAATTTCCGCTACAATCAATGGAATCCAACTGTCTACGGCTTTACGATCTTTCCATCAGGGATGTTGCTGACCACTGAACTCAGGTTGTGAATCAGGCAGTTTCGCCCGATTTTGCAGTTGAAGAGGACTGTTGAGCCCATTCCGACCACAGACATGGCTCCGACACGAACCATACCGGCTAGTATGGCCCCCGGTGCCAGGTGTGCGTGATCTTCAATCTTGCAGTCATGGGCGACCGTTACGGACGAATTCACAACCACATTTGCACCAATCCGACAACGTGGCCCGACCATGGCATTGGGAAGCACGTAGGTTGCCGGACCGATTTTTACATCGACGCCGATATGGGCACTTGGATGCACCAGATGGGGAAGCACGAAGCCAATTTCTTGCAAGCGGTCGTAGATCTTTTTGCGGGTCTCGGAGGAATCTGCTCCGCCAACACCGATAAACGCGTTATGCACACCAGAGGCATATATTTCTTCCAGATCTGTATCCGACCCAATGACCTCAAGACCTGATGCGACCTTGGTCCCCTTTGCCATTTTTGCATCAACGGCGCCGATCACATCCCAGCCATTGGCGAAAATCAGATCTGCAATTGTTGCGGCGTGTCCTCCGCCGCCAAAGACCACGGCACGCTGCGTGCTCAGCTCTTCACCGGCCGAATTGCCGTCACCGGTATTCCGGTTACCCGCGATTGCTGCTGCGGCTTCTACTTCTGCGACGCCAATTCGTCCGTCCACAGGAGTGACGGCTGCAAGGTCAACATTCAACTCCTGGGCACGCATTTTTGCCTTGGTCGTTGTCTTTACATTCTCGGAGACAGAAGTGCTTGTCTGTAGCTGAGCGGAATCGCCTCCCACAGCAGCCCCAGCAACATCGATTCTGGCCAGCACCGCGCCTACATCGACCATCTTTCCTTGTTCGACCTCAATCGAGTTCACCGTTCCGTCGGCTGTCGATTCAACATCAAACGACGCCTTGGTCGTTTCGACGATGAACAGGATATCGCCCACTTTCACGTCCGTTCCGACGGACGTCAAAATTTCAGTGACCAACAATTCATCTTCGTTGGCATTCAGTCGGGGAGCGAGAATATCAGTTTTATTCATAAGCTTACTTCGCACCGTTAGAACAGCGATAGTATTTCATTTGAAACACGATCGACATTAGGCAAAATGGAAACTTCCCAGTCTTTGGCGCTGGGAATGGGCATGGAGGGCGCAGCAATACTTTTGAAACGGTTCGGTCTCATCCCGCCGGCGAGTAGGCTCTCGGCACAGGCGGCTGCAAACCCCCACTCCTCAGTGCCTTCCTCAACCACAACGACACGGTCACAGTTCGAAACAGCACGTCTCACTTGTTCAGCGGGGAATGGGGACAGCTGCTCCAGCGGTATCACGTTGACCGATATTTCTTCGTCCTTGAGAAGTCGCTCAGCGGATTTCACGCAGATTTCACTAACCCCTCCATATGTCAGCAACACAACATCGGGGGACGCGTGACTGACGAGGCGTTCCGTCTCCACAAGTTTGGAGTATGTGATCTTGTTTTCGATAAAAAGAACCGGCGATTGCAGCGCAAAAGCCTGCTTCAGAAGTTCCGCGGGGCTGGCAAACTGATTGACTGCAAAGACCGTCAGGCCAGGAATGCCGCAAAAGTGTTTTTCGATACTCTGCGAATGGGTTGGGCCGTATCCTCGACCGCCACCCATTGGTGTGCGAATGATGAGGGGAGCCTTGACCGCACCGTCGAACATCCACTCAACTTTTGCAGCGTGATTGAGCAGCTGATCCAGCGTGAGCGTCAGAAAATCGCCGAACATTATTTCGGCGATTACTGGGTGTCCGCGCAAACTCATGCCGAGTCCAAAGCCAACAATGGACGATTCAGAAATTGGCATTGCCCGCACACGATCAGGAAACGCATCGTGCAAGCCTTTTGTGACTTTGAAGGCCCCGCCATAGGGGTCAACAATGTCTTCCCCGATAACAGAAAGCTTCGGCGCTTGCTGCATCAGTGAGAACAATCCGTTGCGAAGATCATCCACTACGCGCATGCTGGTTCGTCCTTCATGGCCTGATCAAGCATCTCTGCCAGGTGGGCTTCACACCAGGCGTCTATTTCTTTGGCGTTGGCGACTTTGTCGCGGTATAGTTTCAACGGGTCGAGTGCTTGGGCTGCTGCGATTTCTTCGGCATCGCGTGTATCGTCGCCCTTTGAATGCGGACCAAGCCGAACTGTTTCGATATGCAACCAGGCTGGCCTGCCACTTTCGCGTATCTCTGACATTACCTGTTTGGCGATGTCTGCTATCTCATCGACGTCAGTACCTCGATAATGATGCGTGGGAATACCGAACGGGGCAGCACGGTCGGTAATTGATCCCGAAACGCCGACTTTCTTAGGCGTCGTCTGTGCAATGGCATTGTCCTCGACGACAAACAGCAATGGAGCTGAGGACAGCGAGGCCAGGTTCAGGGCCTCATAAACCGTGCCTTCTCCCATTGTGCCATCGCCAAGAAAAGCGCACCCTATTGCGCCCGTAGACTTTTCCGCTACCGCAGCGCCTACCGCAGCTGCCAAAAATCCACCTTGAATGCCCGAGGATGAAAAATTTCGCCAATGCAAGTGCTGACTACCGCCGCGACCGCTGCATACGCCGGTCGATTTACCCAGTATTTCAGCGAAGAGCCGTCGGGTCTGTCCGCAGTACGAAAGGAAGTGTCCATGGCAGCGGTGATTGGACCACACCATGTCAATGTCCCGATTCAAAGCCGATAGAATACCGACGGCATTTGCTTCCTGTCCAATGGACGTATGAGTAGTCCCGGAGAGTAAATCCTTGCTGAAAAGGTCGAGCAGCGTCAGTTCAAACTCGCGAATCAACTTTATTAAGCGATAGAACTGTTCACTACGAGGAATATCCTGTCCCAAGACCTCATAATTTATCGTCTGTGTCTCCACGAAACTTCCCACGCAAATGTTTGTCTTAAAGAATCAGCGAATTCGAACGAATTGTTCCACACTCAGTTGTTTACGACCGTCTCAACGATTTTACTTAACCGAATTACACTACTTTAAAGATAATGTTAGTAATGTGTAACATTCACACGGCACAAATCGAATAACTTCTGGTTGAAAATTCAATTGTAGTTAATCCGAACTATTATTGTGTGATGTGGGTTACATTGTGGTTTTATTGCGGAACCTAATCTGAATAGTTGGCTAAATTCGCATAGTTTGGTCGAGAATTATGCTGGGTCTATTGTGTTGTTAGCGAACTGTTCGATTGAGCACCCGGCCTCGCGAGTGTTGATTCCAAAGCATTGCTTATGATTTGCGCTGCCACTTCGTTGCCGCTCTTGTTCAGATGGCCATCAAACCGGTAGTAAAGGTCTTCATCTCGCTCATTGTAGGCCTTTGCAAGCCCGGGGAGGAGGCTAATCCATTCAAAGCCCTCGTTCTGCGCAAAGCTTTCAAGCCTGGTATCAATGAATGTGGGGTCAATTCCTTCCGGGGATTCCCCCCGTGCAATCGCCAGCACCTGGAATTGCTGCGGAATGGACAAGACCATAAATTCACAGTTCTTGTCCTTGCAGAAGCGATTGGCCCTGCTCAGAAGCTTCTCGGTTTCTTCATATTGCTTGAGAACTTCATCGCCTGGTTCCGTTGAAAAATAGGCTCGACGCCCGGTCATCAGATACAAGCGCTCATACAACGTATCGTTGGACATGAGCATGCGTTTGATCAGCGTGACAGAATGCAGAACAGATTTTTTGTCGCCCTTGTTTCGGATCCCGTCATCCCGTTTTTGCGCCGGCTCATTGGACGCTTCCAGGATGGGTGTATTTGTAAAGAGATCATTGGGGAGGAAGGTGAATATGACAATATCCGGCTGGAGCTCTTCATAAAGCCGCTCCATGTAAAGGACTTCCTTGTGGGTATCGTATCCGGGGACGCCGGCCTTTATCACTTCAATCTGGTGCCCCTTGTCTCGCAATTGATTTTCAATCAGCACGGGCCAGATGTCGGCATAGTCATTTCCAGATCCAAAGGTGAATGAGTCGCCCAATAGGAGAACACGCGTCACGCCTGCAGGCTTATTGGGGGAATATAGACTGGTGTCTCGAAATCCCTGCTCGTTGACGACATACTCGACATCGAACTCCGGGCTGGTGATTAGGGCATGAGCATTTGGTTGATTGATATGCCCGACAATTTTATCTCTTTGTCCAAGAGATTTCTCGCCTATATATGTCGTGTTTCTGGTTTGCGGAAAGCCAAAGCGGACGATGAGTTCAAATCCGGCGAATAAGACAACAGCAATAACCACGCTTACGAGACTGCTGCGTAAAAATGAATACAACTTCGTATCTCTCACTTATTTCCGTGCCAGTTTAATTTCCGTGACGTGAACAAAATCAAAAACAGGTCTTAAATACACCATTTCGATAAAATTGCACCCACCAACGGAAGTTTTCGACCTTATCTTCTAATCGTTATTATTCAGTCAAGAGTGATTGCGTCTCTGAATTGTAGATAGTGTTGCAAAACAATGTGTTGGCTAATAATGAGAGGTTCCACACACCTGTTAACTTTGCCGAAACCTTTATGTTGACTAAAGACAGAGCGATGGATAGCGTGCGGCGCAATATAAGATGTGGGACCTACCGAACGTTCAGTAAGGAAAATCGATACATTGTCTATGATCGAAGATTATAAGCGGGAAGACGATCACAAAGGTAGTTCTAACCGCGGTTTCGGACTAATTGTGGGTGGTATTTTCGCTGCCATCGGTCTGGTTAGGGTCTATCTGCACTGGGGTCAGGATTTTGGTATTCTTACCACGATATTCCTGGGCATCGGTGGCGTTTTGATGGCGTTGGGTTTGGTCGCACCATCCACGTTGACAGTTCCCAACCGCCTGTGGATGAAACTTGGGCTGCTGATGGCCAAGATCATCAATCCACTGGTATTGGGCCTGGTATATCTCGTTGTCATTACGCCAATCGGTCTTTTACTTCAGTTGTTTGGCAAAGATCCGATGGGTCGAAACATGAAAAACGACTCCGACAGCTATTGGATCGATCGGACGCCGCCCGGTCCAGAGCCGAAATCGATGGTAGATCAATTTTGACACGAACGATGGCTTGTCGTGTGTTGATGCTTAAATCTCGCGA
Source organism: Stappiaceae bacterium (assembly GCA_039976075.1). Classification (GTDB taxonomy): domain Bacteria; phylum Pseudomonadota; class Alphaproteobacteria; order Rhizobiales; family Stappiaceae; genus JBDWFY01. The sequence goes on along the minus strand of JBDWFY010000001.1, from coordinate 988,549 downwards.
AGGAATTTTATAAAATGTCAATGATTGCAGAGCTTTGGCGCTTTATGCGGGTTCGGAAAAAATTCTGGCTCGGGCCGATTATTTTGCTGATGCTGATGTTTGGCGGCTTGATCGTCCTGACACAGGGAACGGCTGTAGCACCCTTCATCTATACTCTTTTTTGATCACCGAAAGAGATTGATAACTGAATTGGCACGGCGAGAACCGCCGTGCCCAAGGAGATCTCGATGCGTATTCTCGGTATATCGGCGCTTTATCATGACAGCGCTGCGGCACTAGTTGTCGACGGTGAAATTGTTGCGGCCGCTCAGGAAGAACGATTCACCCGTAAAAAACATGATCCCGGATTTCCTGCTCATGCGATAGAATATTGCCTGCGCGAGGCAGGTCTTGAGCTTGATCAGATTGACTATGTTGCTTTTTACGACAAGCCATTTTTGAAATTCGAGCGACTGCTTGAAACCTATTTGGCATTTGCTCCGAAGGGATTTAAATCCTTCAGCATGGCGATGCCGATTTGGCTGAAAGAAAAGCTGTTTCTCAAAACATTCCTGAAACAAGAGCTCAAGAAACTCGGAGAGATCTCCGGTGTTGAAGAAAAGCTGCTGTTTTCGGAGCATCACCAGAGTCACGCCGCCAGCGCATTCTTTCCTTCACCGTATGAGGAAGCCGCAGTTCTGACAATCGACGGCGTCGGAGAATGGGCTACGACCAGCTTTGGCATCGGTAAGGGCAATGACCTGGAGATGCACAAAGAAATCCATTTTCCGCATTCGCTTGGTCTGCTGTATTCGGCCTTTACTTACTACACCGGTTTCAAAGTTAACTCCGGTGAATATAAAATCATGGGTCTGGCGCCTTATGGTGAGCCCAAATATGTCGACATGATTCGCGACAACCTCATTGATATAAAAGATGACGGATCCTTCAGACTGAATCTGGACTACTTCAACTATTGCACCGGCCTGACAATGACGAATGAAAATTTCGACAAATTGTTTGAGGGTCCTGCACGCATGTCAGAAGAAAATCTGACACAACGTGAAATGGACCTGGCTGCGTCGGTTCAGGTTGTTACAGAAGATGTCATGCTACGCCTTACTCGCAGCATTGCCAAAGATACGGGACAGAAAAACCTGTGTCTGGCGGGCGGTGTTGCGCTCAACTGCGTCGCAAACGGCAAGGTCTTGCGCGACAACGCTTTTGAAAACATCTGGATACAGCCGGCCGCCGGCGATGCTGGTGGCGCTCTTGGTGCGGCCCTTTCCGTTCATTACGGTTTCAAACGGCAACCAAGAACAGTTCCGGGCAACGGCCGCGATAGTATGCGCGGCAGCTATCTGGGGCCAAAGTTTGAGCAATCTTACATCGAGAAAGAACTGACAGACGCGGGTGCTGTTTTTGAAGTTCTTGATGATGATGCGATGATCGACGCAACCGCTGATGCACTTGCCGAAGGTAAGGCAGTAGGGTGGTTTCAGGGACGGATGGAATTCGGACCGCGCGCTTTGGGCGGTCGGTCAATCCTTGGAGACCCAAGGTCTCCGGACATGCAAAAGACCTTGAATCTCAAAGTTAAGTATCGGGAGTCTTTCCGTCCGTTTGCGCCATCTGTGCTGCAGGAAGATGTGTCGGAGTGGTTTGAGATTGATACTGAAAGCCCGTACATGCTTCTGGTCGCAGATGTCGCTGAAGACAAACGGCGTGCGATGACCGAAGAAGAGCAAAAGTTGTTCGGTATCGAAAAACTCAATGTACCCAGGTCAGAATTGCCTGCAATTACCCATGTGGATTACTCCGCGCGAATTCAGACAGTTCATGAAGAAACAAACCCGTATTACTACAAACTTATCAGCAGGTTTAAAAAGAAGACAGGCTGTCCGGTTGTCGTCAATACGAGTTTCAACGTGCGTGGCGAGCCGATTGTCTGTGAACCAAAAGATGCATTCCGCTGCTTTATGGGCACAGGAATCGAATTGTTGGTCGTCGGTAACTGCGTGATGCGGAAAGAAAAACAGGATCCTTCGCTGAAGCTTAACTACGAAGAAGCATTCGAGCTCGATTGAGGATCACAATTCCTCGGAATTGTTGTCTGTTCCATTGAAAAAGCGCCTGAGCATTGTTTCTCAGGCGCTTTTTTTTCACGCAACGGACCAACACTGACTTACATCATCATGCGATTATGCAAATCAAACATAATCCAAAGACTTCCGCCGACCATCAGCACAATCAATATGCAGGCAAAGGCCAGTGCCAACAGGTTTTCTGTCGGGGTCGATTGAAAATTGAGATGCAGGAAGAAGTAAAGATGCACTGGAACCTGAATCAGAGCGCAAATTGCAATGACGGCCAAGGTCGTTTGCTGCGGCAATGTGCCTGACCAGACCAGACCGAACGGGATGAGCGTTAGAGTCAGCGCCAGCACGAAGCCGGTGATATAGGACTTGTATGAATGCGTGCTTTCACGGGTCATTGAGAATCCTCTACATCACACCGGGCAGATAGACGACCGAGAATATTCCGATCCAGACGATATCCAGAAAATGCCAGAATAGCCCAAGGCGAAACAGGCGCGACTTTACTGCGGGCGTAAAACCTTTGGTCAGAATCTGCCCGACCATCACCACGATACCGATCATTCCAAAAGTGACATGGATACCGTGTGTCCCCACAAGCGTGAAAAATGCAGACAGAAAACCGCTGGTATCCGGGCCGGCACCTTTGGCAATCATTCCGGAAAATTCCATCAGCTCCATAGACACAAAGCCGATGCCAAGAGCAATTGTCACCAACAGCCACAATATGGTCCGGGCCTTGCTCGATTCCAGTATCGCCAATGAAGCAAAACCGAACGTGATGCTGGAGAACAGCAACAGCATTGTTTCGCCCAGGGTGTGCCCCAGGCTGAACAATTCGCTTGCCGAGGGGCCCGCTGCAAAATTTTTGGACATGACGACATAGGTGGCAAAAAGCAATGCGAAAATGATCGCATCGGTCATCAGGTAAAGCCAAAAGCCGAACTCTCTGGAAGCAAATGTCTCCGATTCATCATTAGTGCCAGGCGTGACTGTTTCAGTGGTGCGATTGATAGTCATTTTACGCTCCATCCGGAAGAGGATGCGCGCCTGGTGCCAGGTCCTCATCGCCAATTGAACCGGCATTTCGGTCTGACAATAATTGTAAGCGTTTGCCTTCGATTTCGGCAACTTCTGCCGCTGTTATCGTATATTCGGTATAGTCGTGGCTGCTGCGGACAATCAGGCAGATAAGAACCATGATGAAGCCGAGAATCGCAAGCCACCAGATATGCCAAACCATGGCGAAGCCGAACACAAATCCCAACCCGCCCAGCATCACGCCAATACCGGTATTCTTGGGCATCTCTATATCTTCGTAACGTTCGGGTGCTTTGTACGCGATGCCATTCTTTTTCATCTCCCACAACGCATCGATATCCTGGACCGTTGGGATAACCGCGAAATTGTAGGGAGCAGGAGGAGATCCGGTTGCCCATTCTAGCGTGCGACCATTCCAGGGATCGCCGGTCAGGTCCAGATTATCGGCACGATTGCGGACACTGACCACCAACTGCACAACGGTGCAAATGATCCCGATCAGTACTGAAACAGCGCCTAATGCGGCAACGACCAGATAGGGCTGCCATTCTGGCATATCGTAATGTTCCATGCGTCGGGACATGCCAAGGAAGCCCAATGCATAAAGCGGCATGAAGGCAAGGTAGAAGCCTACGATCCAAAACCAGAATGATCGAACGCCCCATTTTTCATCCAGCGTGAAACCGAACGCTTTGGGAAACCAGTATTGCAAACCGGCGAAGTAGCCAAACAGTGCCCCCGGGATCAGCATATTGTGGAAGTGGGCAACAAGAAACGTCGAGTTGTGCATCAGATAGTCGGCAGGAGGGAGGGCCAGCAGAACCCCTGTCACGCCGCCAATCACAAACGTAACCATGAAGCCCACGGTGTACAGCATGCATGTATGAAAAACGATCCGTCCCCTGAACATAGTGAAGAGCCAGTCGAATATTTTCACACCTGTCGGGACTGCGATCACCATTGTAGCCATGCCGAAAAAGGCGTTCACATTGGCACTGGAGCCCATTGTGAAGAAGTGGTGGAGCCAGACTGTAAAGGAAAGGATTGCGATGCAGGCCGTTGCATAAACCAGCGACGTATATCCAAACAGTCTTTTCCCGGAGAAAGTTGCGACGACTTCTGAATATATTCCGAAGGCAGGTAAGATTAGAATATAAACTTCCGGGTGCCCCCAAATCCAAAGCAGATTGGCGTAATTCATCATATTACCGCCATCTCCATTGGTGAAAAAGTGCATTCCGAAAATTCGATCCAGTCCCAGCATAACGGCAACGACCGTCAGAGCGGGGAATGAAAAAGCGATCAGAATGCTGATGCACAATGTGGTCCAGCTGAACATCGGCATCCGCATCAGATACATACCGGGCGCGCGGTTCTTGATGATGGTGACGATGAAATTGATGCCCGTGAGCGTGCTTCCTATACCGCTGACCAGAAGTGCCCAAAGCCAGTAATCGACACCCACGCCCGGGCTATAATCAATGCCTGAATAGGGGGGATAGCCCGTCCAGCCGGCTTGGGAGAATTTTCCGATAACCAGAGAAACCAGAACCAGAGCCGCGCCGGCTGCAGTGAGCCAGAAACTGACAGAATTCAGAAACGGAAAGGCAACATCCCTGGCACCGATTTGCTGGGGAACAATGATGTTCACCAGTCCAGTCAAAAAGGGCATTGCCATGAAGAAGATCATGATGGTGCCGTGAGAACTGAATATCTGTTCGAAATGTTCCGGTGGAAGATACCCTTCGCTGTTGAGGGAAATTGCCTGCTGTGCCCGCATCATGATGGCATCGACAAAGCCGCGTATCAGCATGACGAGAGCCAATGCGATATACATGATGCCGATACGTTTGTGATCGACGCTGGTCAGCCACTCCCGCCAGAAATAGCCCCAGGCTTTGAAATAGGTCAGCAAAACAAAAACGATCAGGCCGCCAAATACGGTAACGGATGCGCCCATGAAGGCAACCCAGCTATAAAACGGAAGCGCCTCAACTGTCAGTCTGCCCAACATTATCGGCTCCCCCGGCAAATGTATTGACCGACTTGTGTCTGTCCGGAACATTCATGCGCAGCGTATTTGCGAACTATCTTTTCAAACAGGCTGGGTTCAACGCTGGAATAATACGTGACAGCATTTGCGATGCTGGGCTTCACCAGGTTGGCATATGTCGAAGCATCCAAGGATTGTGGCGCGGATTGCACCTTGTTGGTCCAGGATGCGAAGTCTTCGTCCGACATGGCGATCGCCTGAAAATGCTGATCGGAAAACCCATCACCGCTATACATCGTGTTTCTGCCCCTGAAATTGCCGGGTTCGTCCGCAATCAGGTTGAGACGCGTTGTCATACCTGCCATGGCATAGATCTGGCCGCCAAGGGCTGGGATCATAAAGGAATTCATCACTGTATCTGACGTGATTTTTAAACTCAGTGGCCGATTGCTGGGGAATGCCAATTCATTGACGCTTGCGACGCCCAATTCGGGATAGACAAAAAGCCACTTCCAGTCCTGAGCGATCGCCTGCACCTCAAAAGAAGAGCCGTCGCTGGCAAGTTTTTTGTAAGGATCAAGCTTGTGAGTATATGTCCACACAAGATAACCAAGTACCGCAATAATGCAGGCCGGAACAAGCCAGACAACAGTTTCGATTTTCATGGAAGACGACCATTCCGGTCGGTATGCCCCTTTGCCGCCTGACGCTCGATATCGCCAGCAAAAGACCGCCGTCATCACAAAGACGGGCACAACGACGATGAGCATAAGCCCAAAAGCCGTGAACAGCAGATCGCGTTCCTGTGTGGCTATCGGGCCTTTTGTGTCGATCAGTGGGGCTTCAGAAAGTCCGCATCCCGAGAGCAGGAGGAGAGCACACATTATGCAACTTGATGAAACAAAAGGCGGCAAGGCACTCTTGTCGCTCTCTCTTTCTGATTGCCCCATCGTCGCTATGTCCTCAACTGGTCAGCCTGATGGAGCAAAATCAAATAAACAGGGCAGCAAGTGCAGCCGATATCTTATTGAGAGTCTTCACTGCAGCAGTATGCCTGGAAAATCCCGAAACATTGCGTCCAAATCAGTCTCGTCGTCTTCAAGATAATCAGGCTAGACGAATGTCCTGAAAGTTGAAAGACCGCAATGGGGTTATCCAAATTTAGAAATAGTCGACTGATCGCAGCTGCGAAGGTCAAAATCTTGCGCTGCAATATTAGAAAAAATCAAAGTTACGCCGTTCTACATCAATCTCAATGGAGAGATTCGTTCGAGATCTTCGCCCAGTAACCGTTTTGTGGTGATAACATCATATTGGGACTGCAGAGAGAGCCAGTAATTGGGAGGCGGTGCGAAATATTCTCCCAATCTTAGAGCTAAATCCGCAGAAATACGGGATTTTTCGCAAATTAAACCTTCAATTGTTGCACTGGAAATATGCAGTGCATCGGCAAGGTCTTCTGCGGTCAATCCGTATTCCAACAGATATTCCTTACGCAAAATTTCACCGGGGTGTATGGGTCCAAACGTGTCGTTTGTCATAAACTGCCCTTAAAAGTCGCGGATACTTCTGCCTTAGATTAGCTTACTATAGGGCATTTTTGTTCGCAATTGCACAATATCGTAAATGAGAACCAAAATATTTTCAAATCAGCTGGATTATGAGTCGCCAATTTTCGACATCGGGTTTTGACACGTGCATACACGGCTGAAACGCAACATGTTGAGCTAGGGCTGCGTGTGTTCTACGGTTCAGGCGCTGCTCATCAACTCATCAGCGAAATTTCACACAATCATTTGATAGCGACTTTAATTGCCGCAAGCCATTCAGAAGCCTAGCATTTATTACACATTGCTGGGATGCAAGCGTGTGGAATATGACGGCTTTCTGTGCGATCCGCGTGAGACCTAATTCCTTGAGCGCTTTATCATCTTCGCTTTTCAGCCTGTTCCGGAGACCCGCAGCGTTTGGTTGGGGGCGGCACGAAAATTCGAATAAGGACGACTTGATGAAAAAAATCTTATTGTCTGCTGTCGCGTTAGCAGTTGTTGTAGGCGCAGGGATCTCAGGAAGCAGTCTGTTTCCCTCTCATGCACAGGCCCAATCAGACGGATGTAACTTCAACAAGGCACCTGATGACTTCGAACAGGCCGAGATCGACAAGCTTTATGAATGTCTAAAGGACAGCCTGGCGGAAGGATACGGGCAGGCTGACCATGAAATAGGCGCAAATTACCGAAATTGGAAACTGGCCCAACAAGGTATTGGCCCCGCATTTGCCGGTCATGGAAATCGTTTCCTGCAGACCTACGTCAACGACGTTGGGTTTGATGAGTATGTGAAGTACCAGGATGAAGGCGGGTTTTCGCTTCCTGCGGGATCGATTGTCGCGAAGGAAAGCTGGAAAGTGAAGAAGGATGGGTCGCCGGTCCGCGGACCTTTGTTGATCATGACCAAGCTCAAAGCGGGTGAGGCGACTGAATTCGGTGACTGGCTTTACTCCGGCGTATCACCCGGTTCAGGAAAGAACTTCAAGGTGAGTCAGAAATTCTGCCACGATTGTCACGGTGTTTTTGAAGATCAGGACGCGCTTGGATATCCGGCGGAAGAAGTCCGTCTGGGCAACTGACATTGATCAAAATAAAATGCCGGGCGATACAGCCCGGCATTTCCGTCAACATCGATTGCTTTTACGCCGCGGAAACTTCACCGAGAAAGTTTTCCACTTCTCCGCGCAGCGTTTCGGTTTTTTCACCCAGTTCCCGTGATGACATCAGAACTGTTTCCGCTGACTTGGTCGTCTGATCAACGGCAGAGGACAATTCGGTCATATTAGAGGACACTGAAGTAGTGCCTTGGGCGGCCAATTGCACGTTTTGAGAAATCTCGGAAGTTGCCGCACCTTGTTGCTCAACTGCCGAAGCAATGGTCGCCGTGTAGCTGTTGACCTCTTCCATCGTCTGTGTGATCGCGGCAATGGCCTCGACAGATTCTTTGGTTGCGCCCTGTATAGCCGCAATCTGACTGGAAATTTCCTCTGTCGCATTGGATGTCTGCGTAGCAAGCTCTTTAACTTCTGCTGCAACCACAGCAAAACCCTTGCCGGCTTCTCCTGCCCGCGCAGCTTCGATGGTGGCATTGAGCGCCAGCAGATTTGTCTGTTCCGCGATTGCCTGAATGAGAGTGACAACTTCCCCGATTTTTGCAGCAGAGGCTGCCAGACCCTCGACTTTCTCGTTGGTCATCCGAGTGCCTTCAGTCGCCTTGTCGACAACTTCCGTTGTCTGTTCGACCTGCCGTGAGATTTCCCCTATTGAGGCGGCAAGCTGTTCTGCAGCACTGGCAACCGTCTGAACGTTTTGCGTTGCTTCATCTGACGCACCTTGTGTTTCTGCCGCTCTGCCAGAGCTGCCACGGGCAATTTCCGTCAGGGACACGGCAGTATCGTCCAGACCTTTGGCGGTTTCGCCAACGGAAGTCAGCAGGCTTTGCACCGTCTCGCGGAAACCGGAGATCAAATTGTCCACGTGTTGTTGGCGCTCTACCCTGTCCGTGCCTTCGTTCTTCTGTGCTGCAACCAATTGCTGACGCTCACCGGCCTTTTCCTTGAGGTTGGTAACGGCAGCCGCCATGACGCCGATCTGATCCTTGCGTGAGGTGTAGGGGATTTCCATATCCAGGTGGTCGTCGGCGATCTGTTCTGTGACTTGCGCCAATTCGGTCACCGGCCGCAGGAGGCGTTTGGTTGCAAATATCGTGATTAAAAGTGCAACCAGAAGGACAGGGATAATCGACAGGCCAAACTTCGTCATCATTTCTGTAACGCTGGCATTGATCGCTGTCTTTTCGACACCGGCATACAGGATTCCGATTGTTTCACCAGCCGGGGTAAATATCGGCTGATAGATTGTGTAATACGGCTTACCCAGAATGACTGCTTCACCCCGGAATGTATCGCCTTTGGTGACTATCGGATATACGGCGCCGTTTTTGCCAAGAGGCGTTCCAACGGCTCGGTTTCCGTCCGGTTTGACGATATTCGTCGTTTTACGCCAAAAATCCTTTGTTTCGACGTCCCATGCAAACACCGTTGCGGTCTCGCCGGTCATCAGGCCCACTTCGTCGATCATGCCATGTTCTGGAAATTCCGGAAGCTGTGCAATTTCAATCCGCTGCACATTACCCGATTTGTCCCAAAGGATTTTCGCGCCGGGTAGTGTGTTTTTGAATGTCGTGGCGGCAACACGAAGGCTTGCGTCCTGCTTTGCAACAGCATTAGACGCCGCGCCTTGTGTCATCACCGTATAAACGATGACGCCGACGACAAGCAGCGATAGCGCAACCATGGAGGCGCTGGTTGCGGCCATGGCAGTTGTGATTTTAATGTTTTTAAAGAGCGACAGCATGTGGAGGTCTCGCAATATGAATACTTGTGAGATGCACAATCAACTGAAGGTGTTAATAAGTTGTAAAGTATAAATTTGGAGACGCGGACGAATATTTGCCAGTGAAAAGTGTTGTAAGTATTTTATGTCAAACGCACTAGTTAAAAATAACGATTAATTATGAAGACGAAGATCGCGTGGAGTACTGTTTTCATTTTTCCCTGACAAGTTGTTTGCAATACGCAGGGTGGAATGAAATTATTTGTTTTTAACGCATGTGGATAACTTGCTGAAATTATGCACGCACGCGCGATCTGCCGCCTTCATTTCGACATTTTGAAACGATCTTTATCAGTCGTTCACTCGGAAAGACATTCTTTCATCGACCGAGCCATTTCGCGAATAAGATCCGGGTAAAGTTCCGGTCCACTGACCAATTGAGCGCCCAAAGGATCAAGAGTGCCGGAATGGGCATCGGTCCCTTCCAAGATGACGGAAACCAGCTTCGGTTCGAATTGCGGCTCGGCAAAAACACAAGTCGCACCCAGTTCTTTTACTTTAGACTTGATCGCTCCGATGCGTTCGGCACCAGGGGCCACTTCCGGATTTACTGTGATGGAACCCGCTGCGGACACGCCAAATCTGTTTTCAAAATACGGATAGGCGTCGTGGAAGACGATGAATTGTTTTTCCCGTACCGAAGCGACCTCTTTTTGAATATTTTCTATCAGATCATCCAGCTTCTCGGTTGCAGCTGCGGCATTCTCTTCATACCGGCTTGCATTTTCCGGATCGAGCTCGACCAAGGTGTCTTTGATCTTGCCGGTCAGAATTTTCGCATTTTGAGGGTCAAGCCAGATGTGAGCATTATAGTCGCCAGCTTCGTTTGAGTGCTGGTCATGGCCAGCATGCTCTTCGTGCTTTTCGTCATCGTGTCCATGATCCGCATGCTCTTCTTCATGCTTGGCATGATCGTCATGCTTTTCATGATCTGCATGGTCTTCGTGCTTTTCGTCATCGTGCCCATGATCCGCATGCTTCTCTTCATGCTTGGCGTGATCATCATGCTTTTCATGACTTGCATGGTCTTCGTGCTTTTCATCATCGTGCCCATGATCCGCGTGCTCTTCTTCATGCTTTGCATGATCATCATGTTTTTCATGACTTGCATGATCTTCGTGCTTTTCGTCATGGTGATCCTCTGCACCATGCGCGCCATGATCATGAGCCTCAAAAGCAGCGTCAGACCGGATTTTTAAAAGGACGAGTTCGGGTGTTTGCATCAATTCAATGCTTTTAGCGTCGTGAGCGATAGTCTCGATTGACCTTTCCAAGAAGGTCTCAATTTGTGGTCCTACCCAAAAGACAACATCCGCGTTCTCAAGTTTTGAGGCCTGTGACGGCTTCAGGCTGTAGCTGTGCGGTGACTCTGATCCCTCTAGAATCAAATCAGGTGTTCCGGTGCCTTCCATCACTGCAGCAACAAGAGAGTGTATCGGCTTGATCGACGTGACAACCGACACCTCAGACCATGCCGCTGAGGTGCATAGGGCAGACAAAGCGAGAGAACTAAACAGGAGGGCAGGTTTATTCATGGGGCACCTTAGAATGAATTTGCTATGTTATGGTATAACATTATTTGCGTAATGGTATAACGCGTGCGATAAAAGATCGCAAGTTAAAGTTTTGCCGGTCAGGACAGGTATGCTGAAAGCACCAGAACCCTTAATTTCCCTGAAAAATGCAGGTGTCGAGCGATCGGGCCGCTGGCTTGTTCGTGGAATCAGTTTCGCAATTCAACCTGGTGAAATTGTTACGCTGATCGGCCCAAACGGATCCGGCAAATCGACGACAGCAAAAATGGCGCTGGGGATTATTGCGGCCAACGAGGGAAGGGCGCAAAGACGCTCAAAGCTGCAAGTCGGATATGTTCCGCAGAAGATCGCTATTGACTGGACACTGCCTCTCAACGTTGCCCGTTTCATGCGACTGACGTCAAAACTCACTGCGAACGAGGTTGAACAGGCACTGAATAGTACCGGAGTGTTTCACTTGCTTAAAAGTGAAGTGCGCACGTTATCCGGGGGGGAATTTCAGCGGGTGATGCTTGCACGGGCGATTGCGCGTAAGCCTGACCTTCTAGTACTGGATGAACCGGCGCAAGGCGTAGATTTTTCCGGAGAAATTGCACTGTACGAACTTATACGGAAAATTCGCGACAGCCTGAATTGCGGGGTTCTCATGATATCCCATGATTTACACATGGTCATGGCAGCGACAGACAGGGTTATATGCCTGAATGGCCATATGTGCTGCAACGGTGCACCCAGTGCGGTTGTGCAAAGCGACGAATACAAACATTTGTTTGGTGACAGAGCGGCGGCTGCGCTGGCAATATATCAGCATAATCATGACCATACACATCTTCCCGATGGGAGTGTGCGCCACGCTGACGGCTCCATAACCGATCATTGCCACCCCGAAGACGGTCATCATCACCACGATAATTCAAGTATGAAAGAATCAGGGCATGGAGATGATCATGCTCGATGATTTCTTCACTCGCGCCATTGTTGCCGGCATAGGTGTTGCGCTTGTTGCTGGTCCGCTGGGGTGCTTCATTGTCTGGCGACGGCTGGCCTATTTTGGCGATACGCTGTCTCACGCGGCGCTGCTTGGCGTTGCATTGTCTTTTCTCATGGATGTCAACCTGACACTGGCGGTGTTCCTGGTTTCTACTCTGGTTTCCGTTTTGCTGTTGATGCTTCAACAAAGGGGCGGCCTTTCTTCTGACTCGCTGCTTGGTCTGCTTTCCCACTCTTCGCTTGCGTTAGGCCTCGTTGTTCTTGCCTTCATGACATGGGTGAGAATCGATCTCATGGGACTGTTGTTCGGCGATATTCTTGCCGTCTCGAAGTCGGATCTTGTCATGATTTATGGAGGAGGCTTCGCCGTGCTTGCGTTGCTGGTCCTGATCTGGCGTCCACTCTTTGCAACAACAGTCAATCTGGAGTTGGCAGATGCAGAAGGGGTAAATACAGGTACGGTCAATCTCATCTTTATGGTACTGATGGCCTGTGTGATCGCAATATCCATCAAGATCGTTGGGGTTTTACTTATTACCGCGCTATTGATCATTCCGGCAGCGACCGCCCGCCGATTTTCCAGTGGACCGGAACAAATGGCCGTGTTGGCAGCACTCATAGGAATTGCGGCAGTTATCGGGGGGCTGTTTGGGTCTCTGAGATGGGATACGCCGTCAGGGCCCAGTATTGTCGTCGCGGCACTGTGCCTGTTTCTTCTCAGCCTTTCGCCGGGTGTCACCTGGATATCGCGCAAAAAATCAACGACCGGGAGAACTCACCCATGACAACCCATCATTCCGTTCAGGGTGATCTGACCAAAAATCAGAATTTGGTTTATGGCGCTTTATCCTCTGCGACCGGGCCTCTTAGCGCCTATACCATTCTTGATCAGTTGCGTGATCAGGGCTTTCGAGCACCGCTTCAAGTCTATCGGGCACTGGACAAATTGGTTGAATTCGGGATGGTTCATCGCCTTGAATGCCTGAATGCATTTGTCGCGTGCCGTCAGCCCAATTGTGAAACCCACGAAACGATTGTTTTTACGATTTGCGATACATGCGGCAAGGTCGCTGAAGTCTCTGATGATAAACTCTGTTCCGACCTGAGAAAACTTGCGGAAACCACCGGGTTCCATCTTCAGAAATCTACCGTTGAACTTAAGGGGTTTTGTAAAGCGTGCATTGCGGTCTGAACGATCGGAAGAGATGCTGGATCTCGTATAGGGTCGCTCTTTTGATCAGTACATGTCAGTCGGCAATTCCAACGAAGAAAAGTGTTGAAAACAACGTGAACTAAGCGAGCGGAGAAAAATGCCGCTTTACGATTTTCAGGAGTTTTTTGTGGGCACCCTGATGCCGCCTGCGAAGATGCACACCCAGATATACCGGCTGCCGGATCGCCTCGACATCGTCGACGAGATAACAGTGGTTGGTACGCACCAGGTCATCCGCCGTCTCCTCCAACACAAACGCTGAACCGCCCAGTGTGGTCAGAAGATTCTGAACAGCCGCGTTCTGACCACTGGTTATGGGCGCATTGTTAAATCCGGGCAGTTGTTGCTGGTGCGCTCTTTCAATGACAGATGAGTAATTGCCAAAAATGTAACTCGCTGAAGGAATATCTGTGAGCGTGGGCGCACAGGTGCTGACCATCCTATAGCGAACTTCTCCCACATTTTCGTAGTACAAATCCGGCATGTATCGCGGAGAAAACAGTACCGCGACATCCATCTGACCGGCGAGTAGATCCGCGCACATCTGCGTGGAATAGTCGAGTTCCACATAGAGGGCGGTGTCCGGGAGTGCCTGCCGAAATTCCGATACCCAATTTCCGATATGGCTAGCTGCAAGATCGCTTTGCAGTCCGATCCGCATGGATTGGTTGAAATTGTCGACGCGTTGCACGGACCGCCGGGCTGCATTCCATTCATGCAAAACCGAGCGGGCGTGATCGGCCAATCGCAGGCCTGCGGCAGTAGGGCGTGTTCCAGCTCTGCTTCGAATGAACAGCTTTTTGCCAATCGATTCCTCAAGCACTTTCACGCGGCTGGATACCGTCGACTGAGTTAAACCCAGATTGTCAGCGGTGGCATTGAAACTGCTTGTTTCCAGCAAATTGAGGAACGTTTCCAAATGTTCTATCTGCATGGCGTTTATCCCGATTTCTCACATTATATGCTAATCGAATATTTCGATTAATAAACAAAGGTGTTTCGAATTCAATATTGCTCCGGTTCAGGAGATAATCTGTTGGGTCTGGCATGATGAGGAGGATGTCATGGAAGGGCAGGAGATCGAAAGGCGTGGTCGTCGCAGCGGCGGGCGGGCAGGGCGTATCGCCGTTAGGCGTGCCCCACTGGCAGAGGAACTCAAGCCGGTTCGGCCGGGGTTGAGCGGAGGAACGTATAAGCCGCTGAGCGATGAAGAGGTTCGGAAGATCCATCATGCAGCTCTGGATGCACTGGAAGTGATTGGACTTGCCGATGCGCCCCCTTCAGGCGTTGAGGCAATGGTCGGTGCAGGTGCTGAGCTGGGAGAGGATGGGCGCCTTCGTTATCCGCGAGCGCTGGTTGAAGACATGCTCGCTGTTGCGGCTCGGAACATCACGTTGTGCGGGCGCGATCCTGCACATGATCTTGAGCTGTCCGGTACGCGTGTGCATTTTGGAACCGCCGGCGCTGCAGTGCATGTTGTTGAACCTCTGACGCGTAGCTACCGCGATTCCACCATCCATGACCTTTATGTGGCTGCTCGGATTACCCATGCCCTTGATAATGTTCATTTCTTTCAGCGCGCACTTGTCGCGCGGGACATCATCGACAATTACGAGATGGACATGAATACGCTATATGCGTCCTGTGCCGGCACGACAAAGCACGTCGGCACGAGTATTTCAGATCCTTCCCACGTGCAGAGTTGCCTCGATCTCGTCCATATGATCGCCGGAGGCGAGGATATCTGGCGCGCGCGTCCGTTTGTCTCCAATACCAATTGTTTCGTTGTTCCGCCGATGAAATTTGCTGAAGAAAGCTGTATTTCAATGGAAGCCTGCATCCGGGGAGGCATGCCGGTATTGCTTCTGTCGGCAGGGCAGGCGGGCGCGACGGCCCCGGCTTATCTGGCAACTTCCATTGTGCAGGCTGTGGCTGAATGTCTGGCCGGTGTGGTTTATGTCAACGCCATCAGTCCCGGCCACCCGGCAGTATTCGGCACCTGGCCGTTCGTTTCCGATCTGCGGACGGGTGCCATGTCCGGCGGTTCGGGAGAGCAGGCGTTGCTATCAGCGGGTTGCGCGCAAATGCACCAGTTCTATGGTTTGCCCGGTGGCGCGGCGGCTGGGATCGCAGACTCAAAATTGCCCGACATGCAAGCAGGCTGGGAGCAGGCCACGTCAAATGTCATGGCTGGGCTTAGCGGTCTCAACATGGTCTATGAAGCCGTTGGAATGCATGCGTCGCTTCTCGGATTTTGCATGGAATCGCTGATTCTGGGTAACGACATGCTTGGTCAGATACTACGCTGTGTCCGGGGCATCCAGGTGACGGAGGACAGTCTCAGCATCGATGCCATGAAGCAAGTCTGTCTCGAGGGGCCCGGCCACTATCTGGGCCATGAAAAAACCCTTGAGCTGATGCAGAGCGAATACGTCTACCCTGAACTCAGCGATCGACTCAGTCCCAACGCCTGGATGGAACTGGGCAAATCGGATCTTGTGGAGCGTGCCTCAGAGAGAAAAAACGAGATATTGCAAAACTCGGAGAAACCGTTGTTCGAGCCCGCTGTCGATGCGGCAATCCGTAAAGCTTTTAACATTCACATCTGATGCATGGGATGGAAAGTGCCGGACAGGAAATTGGTGGCGTAAATCTTCACTGTTGGCAGTGTGCCTTGAAATCGCTCTCGAATTTACAAAAATTGCGATTTTGACAAAAGTCAGAACATGCTGTCATATATAAAAATGGACAACGATCCGAGCAAACAGGTACGTCGTCGGTCATCGAGCCGGAGTGCTGGTGAAGATGCCGTTATTGAAGCCGCCTGGCTCTATTATCATGAGGGCAAGAACCAGAACGAGATAGCGCGATTGCTCAACGTATCTCGGCCAACGGTTGTCAACTATCTGCAGAGTGCCCGGGACCGTGGATACGTGCGGATCTCGCTTGCCGATGAAGCATTTGTCAATCATCAGACGTCGATTGCGCTCAAAGAACGGTTTTCGCTCGCCGGGGTTTACCTTGTACCGGACCCAGAAGATGCGAACGCTGCTTTGCACCGCGTTGCGCGGGGAGCGGGTGAGTGGCTTCCCACATTACTGAAACCTGGGGATCGTCTGGGCGTTGCTTGGGGGCAAACGATTTTTTCGGTAGCAGAAGCAATGCCTCAAGTGCGCACCCGCGATGTTTCGGTACTGCAACTTGTTGGTTCGATGGCGACACCCTATGGGTTCACCGCAGAAATATGCTCTGCGCATCTTGCGCAGCGCCTTTCCGCGCGCTGCATCAACCTGCATGCGCCTGCTGTGCTGAGCAGCACGGAACTCGCGGCACATCTGCGGGCCGAACCTTTGATTAAGGCGCAACTGGACGCGGTGAATAATTGCAACAAGACGATCTTTGCGGCCGGTTCGATTCAACCCGATAGTCATGTTGTCAGCAGCGGTGTCGCAACGCGCGATGAGCTTGGGCATTACATCCAGCAGGGAGCCGCCGGGGTGCTTTGCGGTCAATTCATCGACAAGAATGGCAAACCGATTAAAGGCTCCCTGAACGACCGCATGATCGGCGTTGATCTTGAAACGATGACCGGTCTCGATGTTGGTCTACTCGTTTCCGTCGGTACAGACAAAGTTGCCCCAATGCTGGCGGCGATCCGCGGAGGGTATGTGACCCACGTTGTCACCTCGCGAGAGACCGCCGAGCAGATGCTCGCAACCGCTTAGGCAGTGTCAGCAAATCCTAAACAAAGTCCGGCTTGACGCGATGCTCCGCTGGTTAGGCAGTCAGCTTATCTGGAAACAACCCAGACAGGCCCGGCCCCGATGCCTCGCACACCCCTCGTTCCGTAATCAGGCCGCTCACCAATCGTCTCGGAGTGACATCAAATGCCGGATTACGTCCAGGTGTGCCATCCGGAGAGATCTGAACCCGAGTAACAGTGCCATCTTCAAGTTTACCCCAGACTTTGGTGACTTCGTCAGGGTTGCGTTGTTCAATTGGAATTTCGCTCAAACCATCTCGAACCGTCCAATCCACTGTGGTTGAGGGCAAAGCGACATAAAAGGGAATATCATTATCCCGAGCCGCCAGCGCTTTTTGATAAGTGCCAATTTTGTTGCAAACATCGCCTTCAGCAGTCGTGCGATCGGAGCCGACTATGACAACATCCACAAGGCCGGTCTGCATGACATGCCCGGCAGCGCTATCGACGATCAATTCATGGGGCACCTTATGGCTGTTCATTTCCCATGCCGTAAGATGGGCGCCTTGATTTCTGGGACGGGTCTCGTCGACAAATACATGTACAGGGATACCTGCTTCCACTGCATGATAAATCGGTGAAGTGGCCGTACCCCAATCCACCGTTGCCAACCATCCGGCATTGCAATGCGTCAGAATACGCACCGGTTCGCCGGCCGGCTTCCTTTCTGCTATCGCCTTGATCAGCTCAAGTCCGTTCAGTCCAATCTGCCGGTTGCTCTCCACATCCTCATCGCAAATCTGAGCGGCGCGCCGAAACGCTGCTTCGCCACGATCGGAAACCGGTAATGGCAGCAATAGATTGCGCATATCATTGAGGGCCCAGCGAAGATTAATTGCAGTAGGGCGCGTCTCATGCAGAATTTCACAGACTTCGCCCAGCGCTTGATCGGATGGATCCCGCCGCATTTCGTCGGCAACGCCGTAAGCTGCAGTCGCTCCGATCAGCGGAGCCCCGCGCACCCACATTTCCCGTATTGCTGTAGCGTAGTCGCTTCGCGATTCCAGCGGAACAATCCGGAATTCGTGCGGCAGCCATCGTTGATCAATGATTCGGACTGTTGCAGCCGAATCGTCATACCAGATCGACCTGTAATGAGTACCCTCAACGTTCACAGCATGTCCTCCTGATGAATGTGCCGCACCAAATCAAATAGATGTTCCGGACCAACAATTATATGACGATCAAGAACCAGCTGCCTGCCTAGCATTAGTGCCCGTGCCTCACAGGGAGCGCGAAGATCAGGGTCCTCTATATCTTCAAAGTCGGCATTGTGAGCAAGCCCCAGAATACGCCTATGCATCTCAATGCCGCAAATACCCATTGCGTCCGACCATATGTGGTGCAAAAACTGGCCGAGTGCCTGTTCAGACGCCAACGCGTCGTTCTGATTTTCGTAGAGTTCTGACGAATAGAGTATGCCGCTACGCTTGGTTCGCCACAGTGTGGCAAACTCGGCCGCAAAGGTCGTCCAGACTGCGGCGGTCTGCGTCAAAATCCATTCCTGAAAATCATCACGGTCTCCTGGAACGGCCGCATGGGCTTGCTGCGAATAATAGGACATCAGAAAATTTGAAAGCAGCATGCCGACGTCAAAACCCATCGGCCCGTAAAAGGCAAACTCCGGATCGATAATCTTGGTGTCGGTATCCGTCGCCATAACCGAACCCGTATGGAGATCACCGTGAAGTAGAGTTTCAGCGTTGCAGCAGAAGGCGCGCTTGAGATGCTGCACTTCAACTTTCAAACTCATGTCCGCCCGGAGCCGGGAAACCAGCGGATCAAGTTGCGGTGTTGTGTGACTGTTCATCTCCGCTTCGAAATAGGGGTCGTTGAAAACCAGGTTTTCTGTGATGTCACACAGTTCGATATTTCCTGCAAACAACGCGAGGTCGCGCTTCTTTTCGGCCGCTTCCATATGGAGATCTGAACCCCTGAACAGTGTCCGGGCACAAAAACGTCCAAGATTTTCGCCGAGCCTCTCGGTCCGCTCTCCCTTGATCAGGCGATTGCGCAAGATCACGTGAGGGCTCAGATGCTCCATGATGATCAGGGCTTGTTCTTCGTCGAAGTGATAGATGTCCGGAACCCGACCGGGGTCGCGTGCAGCCTGTCGTGTTAAGGCGTGATACTCGAAAAACGCCCGCTTCAGGGGCAGGGGCCAACTGTCGCCAACAAGACGGACATAGGGCAGGGCCTGTTTGACGACGATGCTGCCCTGCGGGCTGTCGACGATGAAGACGAGGTTGAGGTTGCCGTCACCGACTTCGCGGGTGCGCCAACTGGCAATATCCGGACCGAGATGCGCACTCGCGCCCCCGATCGAACTCAGACGCCCCGGAAGGGTTTCGACAGTGAGCGGTGCATATTCGCCAGATGTATTATCCAAAACCTACCTCCTCTTTCGACATGGGCCCGGTGCAGGATCCACTCGATTCTTCTCTTGCACAGATTTATGCCCTTTGCATGAGTGTCGAGTTGTCAGAATTCAGGCATTGCACTCAATTGTCAACTACCCTTGACTTTTGCAAAGTCCTATTTTCTTATCGTGATAGGGAGACGTGTGAAATGCAGTCGGCAGCGGCCGTTATAACCGGTATACGCAAATCCTTTGGACAGAACACCGTCCTGAGAGGCGTCGACATGACTGTGCCTAACGGTATGGTCACCGTCCTCATGGGGGCCAATGGTGCCGGTAAGTCCACGTTGGTAAAAATTCTGAGTGGTGTTCATGCTGCTGACTCGGGAGAGGTTACGCTGCTCGGTAAGCCCTATGTGGCCGTTTCCCCGGCAAATGCCATGCGTTCTGGGGTCGTAACAGTTCATCAGAGCATAAATGACGGCGTTATTCCCGACCTGGATGTAGCGTCAAATCTCATGCTGGATCGGTTGGCAGAACCCGGTGGCGGTTTCTTTCTCAACAGGCGCAAAATCCAGCGCGAAGCTCGAGAAGTAGCGGCGGCAATCGGTCTTGAAGTCGACGTCAAGGCCTCCATTTCAGATCTCAGTCTTGCAGACCGGCAGCTTGTCGCTATTGCCCGGGCTATGGCCCATCAGCCGCGGCTTCTCATTCTCGACGAACCGACTTCGTCCCTATCGGCAGCCGAGGCCGATAGACTTTTTCGACTGATAGACAGATTCCGCGATGACGGTGTTGGGATATTGTATATTTCTCATCGCATGTCCGATATTCGCAGGATTGCGGACCGGATCATTACCATGCGAGACGGTCAGATATCCGGCACCTTTGAGACCGATCCGCTCGACTATGAAGCTGCCGTTCAGGCAATGCTGGGGCACCGGATGACGGAAGTCGATATCCAGGTGCCTGACGCTGGCGCAGCAGTGCTTGCTCTAAACCAGATCCGATTGAATGAATTTGCCACCCCAATGTCCATGGATTTTCACGATGGCGAAGTTGTTGCTGTTACAGGCCTTGTGGGTAGCGGTAAGACACAGTTGGCAGAAATTCTGTTTGGGATCAGTACTCCCCATGCAGGCGAAATGCACCTGAATGGCCAAAGGTTTAAGCCTGGAAGTCCAGGTGACGCCATTTCGTCGGGTGTTTTTTTGTGCCCCAAAGATCGCGCGTCCAACGCGGTCATTGGCGATTTCGATATTGCAGGCAATACCGCGCTACCGTTTTTTACCAACTATTCCACGTTGTCCTTCTTGAGCCGATCCAAGATGCACATGATGGCAAACACCATGATTGATGGTCTGGGCATCGTTTGTCAGTCTGACCGCGACTCGATAGGGACTTTATCGGGCGGCAATCAGCAGAAAGTCATGGTGGCGCGCTGGCTCTCCGAAAACTGCCGTGTTCTGGTGCTGGATGAACCGTTTCAAGGCGTCGATATAAAGGCCCGTCGGGATATAGGCCGGAAAATAAGGGAGACGGCGGAAGGACGGGCGACAGTGGTGATGGTTGCTGAACTGGATGAGGCTCTGGAAATAGCTGATCGGATTGTCGTCATGAGCGCCCACACCATGGTCGGTGATCATCGCAACGAGAATATTGATATCGGCCCGGTCCTGTCGCAGGTCGCCGGAAAAATCACCTCACACCATGCCGGCATGAGCTGACGATGGATAGCGGACAGGAAAACAGCTTGATGGCAAACGGAACATCGAAGCCGGAGGCAGCGACCCAATCAGCAAAAGTCGCACCGAAACCGGACGCAATCGATCTTGCCATTCGATACGGTTTTTTGACCCTGCTGTTTGGCCTGTTGATCTTTTTCAGTATTTTCGCAAGCGGCTTTTTGAGCGCCATCAGCGCGGTCTTCATTTTTCAGTCTGTCGCAATTACAGGTATTCTGGCGCTTGGTGTGACATGTACCCTGGTTGTCGGCGGGTTTGATCTATCAATCGGTGCCGTCGCAACATCAGCGTTGATGCTGTCGGCCTATGTAATGGTCATCTGGGAGCAAAATGCTCTGGTTGCGGTTCTGGCATGTCTTGCCATGGGAGCGCTCGTCGGCCTGGTAAATGGCTTTCTCATCGTCAAAACGAAAGTGCCCGATCTGCTCGCAACACTTGGTATGATGTTCCTGCTCGTCGGTCTCCAGCGCATTCCCACGGAAGGCAGGTCGATTGCAACCGGGATGACATTGCCGGATGGATCGGTGGCCAACGGAATTTTCTCACCGGCATTTCTAGCGCTGGGACGTCATCGATTCGACTTCGTGCTGGATCGGCTTGTCCCCGTTTCGGTGGTGTTTTTGATTGTCATCGGCATTCTGGTCTGGGGATTTCTGGAGCTGACCCGCCACGGTCGGCTGATGTATGCCATTGGATCGAACGAAAAAGCCGCTGGTCTCGCAGGGACGAATGTCAATCGATACAAGATTGTTGCCTACATGATTTCGGGCGTATTGGCTTCTGTTGGCGGCATCCTGATGGCCGCGCGCCTTGGACGTGGCGATATCGCTTCGGGCAATAACCTGCTGCTTGATGCCGTCGCTGCGGCGCTCATCGGGTATGCCGTTCTTGGAGCCGCCAAACCCAATGCGTTTGGCACTGCGATCGGTGCATTGTTTGTCGGGATCCTGTTGCAGGGACTGACGATGATGAATGTTCCTTACTATACGCAGGATTTTGTCAAAGGCGCAGTGCTGGTTGTTGCGCTCGTATTCACTTTTTATCTGTCGCAGGGTCGCAGTCGATCTGGTGGTTGACTGCTTGGTCTTATCTAAACGGGAGGAAGAAAAATGAAACTCAATCGTCGATTATTCGTCACGGCAGCCGGAACTCTGGCCATGGCTGCAGGATTGTTTGCAAGTCCAACGCTTGCTGCTGATAAACCGGCACCATTTGACAAGCCTGAAGATGTTAAAATTGCGCTTGTTCGCTACCTGTCTACCGGTGATTTCTTTCAGGCATATCTTTCCGGTGTGGAATCACAGGCAAAGGCTCTTGGCGTTGATCTGCGCGTGTTCGATAGCCGCCAGGATGCTGCGTTGCAGGCTGATATGGTGGACCAGGCCATCGCGCTGGGCGTGGATGGCATCGTTGTTCAGCATGGCCTGACAGAGTCGATGCAGGAAGCGGTCCAGCGCGCGCTGGATGCTGGCATCAAGGTTGTTGCATTTGACGTGAATGTCGAGAATGCCGCTGTTCCACAGGTCGAACAGTCTGACCGGGACCTTGCCCGTCTGGCGCTTGAGCAGGCGATCAAGGACAATGGCGAGGAATTCACGGCTGGCTATGTTTATGTACCCGGAATTGCCCCGCTGGACCGGCGCGATGAAACATGGCGCAAATTCAAAGACAAATACGCAGGCATCAACGAGAAGGCGGTGTTCGGTACTCTGGATAATCCGATTGCCAATTCAAACGCCAACCAGGCTCGTTCTGTGCTTCAGGCCAACCCTGATATCACCGTTATGTTTGCGCCCTACGATGAATTCGCCAAGGGTGTAAAAATCGCGGTAGATGAAGCCGGCATGAATGAACAGATCAAAATTTATTCCGCAGATGTCTCCACTGCCGACATATCCGCAATGCGTGAACCCAACAGTGCCTGGGCAGCGACTGCGGCAACGAATCCTGCCGTTGTCGGTGAGGTCAGTGTCCGTACGCTTGCGATGCTGCTCGCAGGGGAGGAGCCTGGTGCATCGGTTATTGTTCCGCCGACCTTGATTACACAGGCGATGTTGAACGAACTGGACATTAAGAACATGGAAGACCTTGCAGCCAAACTGCCTCAGTTCGCCCATGCCGATGTGGCTACGCCTGATTGGATGCCTTTGCCGGACCGGTAGGGGAGAAGAGTTCAACAACATTGAGCCGCCGGTCTAATAACCGGCGGTTTTTTTTACCTTCAGGCGTCAAAATCGTATCTGAGATAAACAAGAAACGGATCGAGGGAAGGGTCGTTAGCGTTTTCTGCATATCGGGGAATTTCGTAAAATCCCAGGCTTTTGTACAGCGCCAGCATCTCGGTATTTCCCTGGAAGGTATCAACCAGCAGACTGTTCCAGCCCATGGTTCTTGCCTCATCCATCCGAATTTTTACCAGACGTCGACCAAGTCCATGCCCGCGAGTCTCTGGACGGACGTAAAGGCGTTTGAGTTCGCCCGCATCCGGTCCGATCTGACGCATAAAGCCGCATCCCACTAACTGTCCGTCTGGCTGTCTGGCCAGCACAAGTCGACCCGTTGGTGGCATATATTTATCTATGTCGCTCCAGATATCTCCCAGGACGTCGCCAACAGTTAGTTCAGGTCCACCGGCAGATATCAGTTTCTGCAGCATCAACGTCATGTAGTCTTCCAGCATGGCTTCCAGCCCTGCTTTGTCCTGAACGCTTGTCACGGATTCAATCGTGTAAAGCATGTTTCCAATAAACACCTTTCTGAAAGAGCCGGTACGAGGTACCACAAAGTTTGGTCCGACCGTTATTTGAAATGGGCGGTCAGATTGCAGGTGAAATCATTCTCCGTCATTTGATATGCGACGACATTCAGACATTCTCATGTGGGAAAGTCGCAGTTCTCAGATTGACGATACCGTTTACTGTCGTTCCTGCGCAGGTCGCCAGCCAAGAGATCTTCTGGATTAACTTGCTGGGAGTGACCAAGGCGAAATGATGAAAAAGTACTTCGTGCATCATCGGCGAAACCATGAGCGGGAACGCCAGGACGGTTAAGAGTGGGTGGTTCCATAACCAATTGGTGGGCACTGTGTCCGGCTTGGATTGGGCGAAGCCGGACACGGTGCATCGAAGTAAACAGTGGAATCACGCGCGGGAACATTTAGCCCAACGAGTGCAGGCTATCTGCGGTATCGTTTGCTACGCTGAGCATGAAACTGTGCTCCGAAGCGACATAGAACATCGTGACGCCAATTTCTTGCAACTCTTTGCAGGCTGCCGCATTGGGGGCAAAAGTCATCAGTGTTTTGTTGTGTTTTTGCGTCGCATTGGCAACGTGCCGCATGGCATCCCGTACTTCCTTACCCGCAGGATCAGTCACACCATAGCAGACTGCAAGGTCTGCGGGGCCGACGAATAATCCATCGACGCCTTCAAGCGCCGCTATCTCTTCCGCCGCTTCCACCGCTTCGGGTTCTTCGATCTGAACAATGACAACCGTTTCGCGTGCGCTCTGGTCAAGTACATCCGCCATTGGGCGCGTCGCATATCCCGCCCAGCGGGTAGAACCGGCAAACCCCCGGCCACCGTGTCCGAAGTGACTTGCCTGCACGACTGCGCGCGCTTTTTCAACGCTATTGACATGGGGCACGACAATTCCTGTTGCACCAGCATCCAGTGCCTTCAGAATTTCGCTGGGGGTGCCCGCCGGTACGCGAACCAGTGCCGGGAACGACAACGCTCGTGCAACCGCCAAGCAGACATCCATTCCTCTGCGGTCGAACGAAGCGTGTTCTGCATCCAGTGTCAGGAAATCCATTCGAGATTTGGCAAAGACTTCAATAATCTCGTGCGCTGGTGTCTTGATAAATGTTCCTGCCAGGATCTCCCCGGCTTTCATACGTTCTTTCAACAAATTATTGCTCACTACTGTTCTTTCAGTCGTTGTCATTGGCGGCATTGGAGAAGTTCTCGCGCTCCCTCTATCGCCGGAAATGTTCCAACCCTTTGATTTGGAGCGTATCTTTGTCGAGAAGGTGGTTCAACCTTTGTCGAAAACGTTCTAGCTCTCAAGGGCGGCACGCATGTCCCGTGCAGATTCTTCGAGATGGGCGCGCATTGCACTGATAGCACCTGTGCTGTCTTTATTCTTGATGCAATCGAGAATTTTCTGGTGCGCGGCAACGGTATGCTCAACAGGAATGCCGCGTGCCGCTTTCCCCCGTCGGCTCATAAAAAAGGACCGCTCCAGCGGGACAGCCATCGCTTCAATGAGTGATGTGATCACCCGATTACCGCTTGCCAGGGCAACTGCCTCGTGAAAACCGACGTCATATCTGTGAAATTGGCGTTCGATTTCGATATCCGCATCAATGCGTTCGATTTTTTTTCCAACTTCCCGCATTCCGTCAAGCATGTTTTCAATGCCTGCGATCGCTGGACGTGTGGCGCGTTGTGCCGCAAGCGCAACGGCCTTTACTTCCAACGACATGCGAACCTCAACAAGATCAAACATCCCCTTGGGATCGAATTGAACGATCCAGCCCAGAAAGTCGCCCAGTGCCTCGCCGGTAGGTTCGCTGATGACGGCACGGCGCCCGCGAGAAATTTCAACCAATCCTCGCCCCGCCAGCATCTTGATTGCTTCGCGCACCGTTACGCGACTGACGCCATATCGGGCGGCCATTTCCGCTTCACTGGGCAGGCTGACCCCGGGCGTCATTTTCGCATAGATGAGCTCCGTTAACTGGTCGGCGACGTCAACGACGGCGGTTCGGCCTTTCGCGGGCACAATGCTGGCAGGTTTCGCCATGGCAATATCCAAACTTATCATATAAGTTATATATGCGATAATCCGTAAATGCAGTCAAGATTACGAATTATTGGAAAAAATACCAGAAAATGTTGAATTTTTTCCTTGTCGAAATTAGTACGATTGAATAACAAAGCATATACCTTTACAGTTTCTCTCGATTGAGCGAATTATGTTTTGGAAAGGAAAATGCGCAACTGCCTGGAGGGGTGGAGGCGTGTTTCAGGGAGGAAAGCATGAAATCTGTATTAGCAAAATCGACACTTCTGGCTGCAGTCGCTGCCGTGTCGTCGTTGGCTCTGACGGCGCCGTCTCAGGCGGCAGACCCGGTTGAAAAATGGTGTTCCGGCGTAAAAATTGCTGCGTTCCCGGGTGGGCCGCAAGGTGGTGTTTTTGCCAATAACGTTCTGAATGGTTTCCGTCAGGCGGAAATGGATCTGGGTCCGGATGTGACTTACTACTTTTCAGACTGGGATCCCAACAAGATGCTGACGCAGATTCAGCAAGCGCTGGCGACAAAGGTTGATGGGTTGGCGACGTACGGCTTTGGCGGCGAACCGGCAACAGCACCGCTTGTCAAAAAAGCGTTTGAGCAGAACACTATCTTTACCTCACTCAACACGGCGCTGCCAGACAGTCAGGCTGCTTACTCCGCGCAGGGCTTCGGTTATGTCGGTGCACCCAACCACTCCGCCGGATATGCGCTTGGTAAAGAGGCGGCAAAACGTGCGGAAGTAAAGTCCGGTGACACCGTTTTCGTCTGGGGACTCAAAGGGCAGGGCGGCGATCGCGGCAAGCGGACTGTTGGTGTCCTGGATGCCTTTGAAGAGATTGGTGCGAAAGTCCTGTATCAGGAGATTGATTCTGCAACAAACGCCAATCCCAATGCCGGCACAGCAACATTTGTTGGTCTGATGAAGGCCAATCCCGAGGTCAAGGTTGTCGTCACAGACCATGGCGGACTGACATCGAATGTAGGCGTTTATGCAAAGGCGGCTTCTTTGGAGCCGGGCGCAGTTTATTTTGCCGGATTTGACATGTCTCCAAATACAGCTCAGGCCGTACAGGAAGGCTATCAGAATCTGGTTATTGACCAGCAGCCCTATTTGCAGGGATATCTGCCGATCCTTAATATCTGTCTGACGAAAAAATTCGGATTTTCCGGCCTGGATATTAATACCGCCGGTGCCTTTGTCGACGCCAGCAACGTGGATGTTGTTGCTCCTCTTGCAGCTGTTGAAATCCGATAGACGGCTTGCCCGTCCATCCTCAGTCTGCGGTGGTGCCACACGGCTTCACCGCGACCTGCAAAGATTGAAATTTTGTTCAATCGGCATGGTTTGTAAATCACGGCCTTGGGGTCGTTTCCACGATGTGGCGATTGTGAGAAATGCTCCAGATATTCTGAGAAAAGCATGACCCAAGCTACCGCCGATTCCGGATCGCCTCCGGTTATCGAATTGAAAAATGTGACGAAGACCTTTGGCGAAGTACGATCATTGTCAGATGTCGATTTTGTCGTTCGTCCCGGCGAAATTGTCGGATTGCTTGGAGACAACGGTGCCGGCAAATCGACACTCGTGAAAACTGTTATGGGATTTCACCGCCCGGATCCTGGCGGAGAAATCTACTTTCATGGCGAACGCATTCATGACTGGTCGGTTGCCCGGGCGCGCGGTTTGGGGATTGAAACAGTCTACCAGGAGCGGGCGCTGTGCGAAAAACAACCGATCTGGCGGAACATGTTTATGGGCCGTGAGCTTCGGACCAAACTGGGACTGCTAGACGTCAAGCGCATGCGGTCCGAAGCAGCGCGCCTGATGAGTGAACATATGGGGTTCACATCCGCTGCAGTTCATCCGGACAATGTTGTGGCGACGATGTCGGGCGGAGAGAAGCAGGGCGTGGCAATTACACGGGCGCTGTATTTTGAGGCTCAGCTGGTCATCCTGGATGAGCCGACAATGGGTCTGTCTCTGACTGAAACCAAGAAAACGCTGGAATTCGTAAGCAACATCAAGAAAGCCGGTAAATCAGCTATTTTTATCGATCACAATATCTTTCACGTTTATCCGGTCGTTGATCGGCTTTATGTGCTTGATCGCGGCAAGGTCGCAGGCACCTATTCCAAGGATGAAATCAGCATGGACGATTTGATTGATCGTCTCTATCGCGTCGCGCGTTCAGGTAGTCTGGAGTAGGAAAATCATGACATCCGAAACCGTTTCTGAAAGCGCCAAGCCCTCAGATAATCGAGTGGCAAGGCCATCTGCGTTTCGTCGCCATGGCAGTCAGTTCGGGATCATCGGCGTCGGTCTTGCGATGTGGCTGGTATTCGTCGTAGCCGCGCCAGCAGTGTTTACCGACATCGACATCTATGTTGCCTTTGCGCAGACATCCCCGCAATTCGGGGTTGTCGCACTTGCGCTGACATTTGTCGTGATCACTGGTGAGATCGATCTGTCTTTCCCTTCGATCATGGCGCTCGGAACGGCGGTGTTTGCGCTTGTGACCGCCTTTGGAGGTCTGCCCTGGTATCTTGGTCTGGTTATCGCTTTCGCTACCGGTGCAGCCTGCGGCCTGCTTAACGGTTTTCTTGTCGCGAAACTCAATATTCCCTCTCTGGTCATCACGATTGGCACGTCGTTCCTCTATCGCGGTCTGGAACTGGTCCTGATGAACGGAACAGGTGTACCCCTGACCCAGGAAGATTATCCGGTTATGCATGCGATCTTTCGAGAACCGTTTTTTGGTTTTCCCGTGCAGACATTATGGATGATCATCATCGGGTTCGTGATGTGGCTGTTGCTCAATCGAACGCGATTTGGTGCTCACGTTTTTCTGGTGGGAGACAACCCGACCAGCGCTCGATTGATGGGCATCAACGTCGTCTCCGTCAAAGTCAGGGCTTTCACGCTCGTGGGTTTGGTAGCCGTGTTTGCCGGCTTGCTTACCTCGTTTTACGGCTATTATTTCTGGCCGACCACCGGCGAAGGGTTTCTTCTCAATACAATTGCTTCCGTGTTCCTGGGCGGTACTTCGGTGTTTGGCGGTACAGGATCGATGGTCGGATCTTTTGTCGCCTCATACATCATTGGTGCCATCAATGCCGGTGTCGTGTCAGCAGGCATCAATGCCTTCTATACGCAGCTATGCTTCGGGCTTGTCATCGTGGTTTCAGTTGTGCTTCAAACCATCATCGAGCGGCGTGTACGGGGCCAGTCACTAACCGGACGGTGATAGATGTGGGTTAAAGGGCAACAGGGCACTCTGATCGGTGCTCTGTCGTGCTGATCTCAATCGTGTGTCGCCCGGTATCTCGGTCTCGGAAACGACCAGCCCCAATAACGAGTATTTGCTGTGTCTCACTCCTTCGAACAGCGCTGCCTGACCCTGCTTTCAAATCTTGACCTTGCTCAGGCAAAGGATGTTGTGTCCATCCGGCCACTGACAGGCGGAGTGGCTTCCGATATCGGGGTCGTTTCTTTGTCTGATCGCAAGATCTGCGTAAAATTCGCCCTCGCCAAGTTGAAAGTTGCCGAAGACTGGAGAGCGCCTGTCCATCGCAATAAATCCGAATATGCCTGGCTCGCGGCGGCGCGACATTGTGCGCCGGAAAACGTACCGCAGCTGTTTGGTTGGTCCGAGAAAGACAATGGCTTTGCAATGGAGTTTCTGGAGGGGAAGAAGGTATATCTCTGGAAACAAGCCCTATTGTCATCGGCACCGGATCGGAATGAAGCGATCGGTGTTGCTGAGGTGCTGGGGCGCATTCACGCAATGTCCGCGGCCGCAGGTTTTGACCGCCGGCCATTTCATAATAGGGATGACTTCAGAGCGTTGCGCCTTGAGCCGTATCTGAGTTTTACAGCCAGCCGACACCCGGATGTCCAAAAACAGTTCAGCGGATTGGTCGATGATCTGTACAATTCTGATATCGCGCTGGTGCACGGGGATGTCAGTCCCAAGAATGTTCTGTTCCGCAAGGGAAAGCCGATTATTCTTGATGCAGAATGCGCAACCATGGGCGATCCTTGTTTTGACGTATCGTTCTGCATCAATCATCTGATCTTGAAGGCTGCTCATATTCCGAGGTGCGCTAAGGAACTTCTGGCCTCCGTTGAGGGATTCTGGAAAACATATGCAGAAGCAGTCAATTGGGAAGATCTGTCGGGTCTTGAAAAACGCATTGCCAAATTGATCCCCGCACTGATGCTTGCGCGTGTCGATGGAAAATCCCCGGTGGAATATTTGTCGGATACAGAACGCGCGACAATAAGGGTGCTGGCTCTGTCGCTGATCAAGCAGCCGGTTGAAAATGTGCCGGAACTGGTATCTGCCATTGCAGCAAGGATTGTAAGTGAATGACCGCTTCTCAAATTAAATCTGTTCGTGGTCGACGTGTGTGGGATAGCCGGGGAAATCCTACTGTCGAAGTTGCAGTTCAACTTGATGATGGGTCCATGGGTCGGGCAATCGCCCCGGCGGGAGCATCGAGAGGAACTCGGGAGGCGGTAGACCTGCGTGACGGGGGAACAGCTCTGCGAGGTCTCGACGTCAAAAGTGCAGTTGGCAATGTCAATGATGTTATTGCTGCGACTTTGACGGGACGAAATTCGACGGATCAGGCAGGGATTGATGAGGCGCTGATTGCGCTGGACGGCACGCCACTGAAAGGGAACCTTGGAGGCAACGCCATGGTTGCCACATCCCTGGCCGTTCTGAATGCCGCTGCCGCTTATGTAAGAAAACCGCTTTGGCGCTACGTTGCGGATGCTTATGGCGGGCAACCGTCCATTCCGCTACCGGAGATACAAATCTTTGGCGGGGGCGCGCATGCTGGGCGCCGTGTCGATGTGCAGGACTTCATGATCATGGTGCCCGGCGCAAGCAGCTTCGATGAGGCGCTGGAGATGACGTCGGAGATCTACACAGCCGCCGGTTCCCTCATGGCCGACAAAGGCCACAGTGTTGGTGTGGCAGATGAAGGGGGTTGGTGGCCGGTTTTCGACAGCAACGAAGAAGCGCTTGAAACGTTGGTAAAAGCCATAGAACTGACCGGAGAAAAGCCTGGAGAAAATGTTGTCATTTCGCTGGACATTGCCGCCTCTGAGTTCGGCAAGGATGGCCAGTACCGTCTGGCGCTTGAAGACAGGACGCTCAGTTCAGACCAAATGATCAGGATGCTCGGCGGATGGCTTGATGCCTATCCGATCGCGTCCATTGAAGATCCTCTTTCTGAAGCAGATGAGGACGGCATGAAGTCGTTTACTCAAGCCTACGGAGATCGTGTTCAGATCATTGGCGATGACTATCTGGTGACAAATGCAACCCTCGTTGAGGAGGCAGCGCGCGCAGGGGCATGCAATGCTGTCCTGATCAAAGTCAATCAGGCCGGAACGGTTTCAGAGGCGGTTGATACACTCGTCGCAGCCCAAAAAACAGGATATCGCGGGATAGTATCGGCACGCTCCGGAGAAACCGAAGACGTTGCAATCAGCCATCTTTCAGTTGGACTTAACGCCGGACAATTGAAAGTAGGTTCGTTTACCCGATCAGAGCGAATGGCTAAATGGAATGAGTGCTTGCGTATTCAGGATGAGCTCGGAGGAAAGGATTTTGTGGGGGGGAAACCTTTGGCGCAGACCTGGTGGGGGAAAGCCAGGTATGGCTGACAGTATGAATGCACGGAGAAGCACCACCATCTTGAAGCAGAATAGCTGACAATACAGAATTGGCGCGCTTTCAATGTATAACGTCAAACAAAACAGTGATGCAGACAAAGGGCACACCTATGAACAAGTATGATTATTCAGGAAAAGTCGTTGCGGTAACGGGAGGTGCAAACGGCATAGGTGCGGCCATAGCGGAACGGATGGTGAAATCCGGTGCCAGCGCTGCAATCTGGGATATGGATGTAGGCGCGCTCGAAGCAAAAATTGAAGCATTGCCCGAGGATAAGGTGACCTTATGCAATGTTGACGTCGCTGATTTCGAAAGTGTGGTTCAAGCGGCTCGAGATACCGAGGAAAAATTCGGTGCTATTGATGTGCTGGTCAACAGCGCCGGGATTGCCGGACCAACCCACTCGCTGGTGGATTACCCCGTCGACCAGTGGCGCCAGGTCCAGTCCGTCAATGTTGATGGTATCTTTCATTGCTGCAAGGCTGTGGTGCCGGGAATGATTGCAAAAAACTATGGACGAATCGTCAATATCGCATCAATCGCCGGCAAAGAGGGGAATCCCAACGCGTCCGCTTATTCGGCATCAAAAGCTGCGGTGATCGCTCTGACAAAGTCACTGGGCAAGGAGTTGGCGGAAAGCAATATAGCGGTAAACTGCATCACGCCTGCTACGGCAAAAACCCGGATATTGGACCAGGTGACCCAGGAGTTCATTGACTACATGTTGTCGAAAATCCCTCGCGGTCGCTTTGTCACCGTCGATGAAATAGCGTCCATGGTCTGCTGGATGTGCTCGGAAGAAAATTCCTTTACTACCGGTGCTGCGTTTGATCTCTCCGGCGGACGGGCAACCTATTGATATTATGCGCCAAAATCAATTGAATCGGATGACGCCTGCGGTAAAATCAATACCGCTATATTAAGTGGGATTTTGCCGCAGGCGATTGAAAATTGGTGTGCCAACGATCCTCTAGCCGAATATACTCTTGTTTTCTTGGCTTATAAGGATGCAAAATAATGGCAGGAAACCCGGTTGTATTGGTTGTTGGCGCTGGCAGTGGAATTGGTGCCGATACGGCCAGAAAATTGTCCGAAGATGGGTGTGACGTCGCAGTGATGTCTTCATCGGGAAAGGGTGAGGCGCTCGGCGTTGAATTGGGTGGACTGGGATACACCGGTTCAAACCTGGTGCCAGAGGACCTCAAGAGCTTCGTCGACGCGTCCATAAAAAAATATGGCCGGATCGATGGGCTGGTCAACTGCACCGGACATGGTCCCAAGGGCCCGATCATGGAAATAAGTGACGAAGACTGGCATCTGGGGATGGATTACTATTTTCTCAATGTGGTTCGCGCCGCACGTTTGGTATTACCCATTATGCAAACTCAAAAGTCCGGATCCATCGTCAACGTCTCTACATTTGCCACTTTTGAACCGGACCCGGATTTCCCCACATCCGCTGTATTTCGAGCCAGTCTGGCAGGATATACCAAACTTTTCAGCACCAAATATGCTGCGGATGGAGTCCGCATGAACAATGTCCTGCCTGGGTTTATCGACAGTCTTCCGGAAAAGGCCGAAAGAGTTGCGCGCATCCCGGCTGGACGATATGCGAAAGTGCGTGAACTCTCAGAAACCATAGCGTTTCTTGTGTCGGATTCTTCCAGCTACATTACCGGCCAGAACATCCGCGTTGACGGAGGTCTGACTGCCTCGGTCTAGCAATCCTGATGACTCACATGGCAAGCCATCCAGTCTTGCGTTTCAGAGGGTGAGATTAAAGGCAGATGATGATGTCGTCGCTGTTCGTTTTGCCAGCATACTCGAACAGCGCCGGTACGGTTACCAGCAGGTCTTCGTGGGTGCGGCTGGGAACGACACCGCTGAAACTGCGGCCTTTGCCGTTGCAATCGTACCGCCAAAGCTGATGACAACGATAAAGGACCGTTTGGGATCATTCCCCGACATCTCTGTAACCATTATTGTGTTTAGGCATGGCCCATGATCGACTTTTACGGTTTCGATACAGCCAATTCACTCAAGGTACTGCTTTTACTTGAGGAAATTGAGGCTGACTACACGTATCATCCGATTGATATTCGTGCCGGTGAACAGAAATCACCCACTTTCCAGGCGATCAATCCTCACGGCAAGGTCCCCACTATTGTCGATCATACTGCAAAAGACGCGCCCTTCGTTGTCTGGGAATCTGCGGCCATTTTGATTTACATTGCGGAGAAATTTGAGAAATTTTTGCCAGAAGCTGTTCAAGATCGGTCGACAGCCTTGCAATGGCTGATGTTTCAGTCCGCTTCCTGCGGACCCATTTTCGGACAATCCGAATATTGGCGATTACTCGCTCCGGAACAGAATGAAGCGGCGCACGCGCATTATCTCGCACTGACTAATAATCTGATGGATCGTCTTGAAGAACGACTGACTGATACCGCGTATTTCGCCGGTCCGGATTACACGATTGCTGATATGGCGCAGTTCGGTTGGTTGTGGCGACGGGAAAAAGCCGGCGCTGATTTCAAGGAGCGGCCGACTCTTCAGCGTTGGTATGATCGTCTGGCTGATCGACCAGCAGCAATCAAGGCCATTCAGTTGCTGAATGATAAGTCTGCAAGATAGCCTCGATGAAGCCATCCACATAGCGCCTGGGGCAGGGACCGAATACTATTGTGCAGGACCGCTTTCAGTAATTGCCGACTGGCACCAGGTATAAATCGCCTCTTGATCAGGCTTCAGTTCTTCGGCCATTCCGTCTGCAAAGTGATTAAAGGCCTCATGACTGGCGCCAACGCCGACCAGTACCGGAATTTCCTGTTCCAGCGCGGCACCAATGACATCACAAAAGCCTCGTCCCGTGGCCTCTTCCGGGCCGAACTTGTTGAGAATGAACAGCTTTGTGCCATCGAGGCCTGCATTTTGAACCAATGACACCGCACTGGCCAGGGCGCCGGGATCCAGACGGCAGGCATTTGAGCCCCTGCCCAGATCCTGTGTGATCTGAACGATCGGTCCCTCGGGCAGGACGCGCACCTTCATCTCGCATCCGTTCTCTGCGGTGGCGATATGATCCAGAACTTTTACGATACCACTCAGACCAACGCCTTCTTCACGCAGCTTAGCAGCTGTTTCTGCCAGGAGGCGGTCTGTTTCGCCCTGAGATGGGGAACTGACCCATGCAATTTTCATCGCCGCTCGACTTTCCAAAATGTGAGTTGTTGTCCGTGGCTCATTCGATCCTATCGGACATTATATGAGTGCGACAGAGGGTTCGGTACATCCCGATTTGCTCGTTCTGTTACGTCCCGTGCTCAGGACAGTTTATCGATGATCCGGGCGCATTTATTTGATGGGCATCAAACTGCAGTTCAACTATTGGGCCAAAATGGGAAGAAGACGGACTAACCTGTGGTCAAAAATCAGATCTGGCGTCGACCGCTGTGTCCAGTAGCGCAGCAATCCGGTTCCAGTCTTGGTCGTAGCCGTGCCCTCCGGCGACAAACACTGTTTCATAGCCATCGTCGGTATTGCACGCCATGTCTGTCTCCTGCTTTCCCGTCAGGCAAAACGTTTGGGCCGCCGGTAGTTTGTCAATTGCGGCGACAACATCATGATCTCCGCGAATAATGCCAAGCATGCCCTGTATCGTTACTTCGAATTCCGTTTTCTTGAAGGGACTGAGTAAACCGATCAGCCGTGTTTTTTCCTTTGTGGCCTCAGATAGATGAGGCCAGGCGAAAGGCAGTGTGTCTGCACCAAAGGAGTAACCAAGCAGGATGACGGTATCGGACTTCCAGCTGTCAGAATAGTGTCCAACAAGGCGCTCGGTATCTGTTGCCATGGTTTCAGGGGCTTGTTCATACCAGAAATAGCTCAATGAACTGAGGCCGACGACCCCATACCCTCGCTTTGCAAGCGCATCGGCGATGCCCTGCATCGAGCCGCTCCAGCCTGCATCGCCTGACCAGAAGATAACAACGCCCTTGGCCTGTGCGCTTCCCGGTTCGGTGATGTGGACTGGCAGATCGGGAAACGGAGTATCCCGCTCATCGCACGCGCTCAGTGCCATTAATGCCAGAACCACAATAAGCAGTTTCATTTCTTCAGTGCTTTCAACCTGCCGCCTGCAATCAGCGAGGTCACATCAAACAGGACTTTGGGGACCGAAAAACCACCGGCGCAGGCCAGGTAGTTTGGAGTCCAGGTCGGATCAAACTTTGCCTTGTAGGAGCGCAGGCCTTCAAAGTGATAAAATTCCTCTCCGTGCCGATAAATCATCGTGCCGACGCGGTTCCAGGAGGTTGCAAGTGGATGATCGGCAAGACCTGAAAGTGGCGCTGCACCAAGGGCAAACCAGCGATAGCCTTCCTCCTTGCCCTGAAGCAGCAACTGCGCAAACAGAAAATCCATGATGACGCCCGAGATTTTCGGCCGATAGCGCATCAGATCGACGGAAAGTTCCTCCTTTTCCGCGCCGCGCAAAATATTGGCAAAGGCGATAATCTTGTCGTCCTTCTTGACCACGGCGCAGTCAAAACACGTCAGATAGTCTTCCTTGAAACTGGCAATCGCAAACTGCTTTTCGCTGCCCGCCTTGATATCAAGCCAGGCGTCAGACACTTCCTTCAATTCAGGCAGAATGGCCGGGATGTCCGCTTGGGGAACGATGGAGAATGTCAGCCCGTCCTTTACCGCCCTGCGGTTTGCGTGGCGCATACTCTTGAATCGAGGAATATCCAGCGTAAAGGCTTGAATATCGACGCTGGCCTTCTCACCGATTTTCAAGACCGACAGACCCATGTCGAGATAAAGCGGCAGGAAATTCGGGCCTATGGAATAAAAGGCCGTTCTATAGCCGCCCTGATCTGCCATTTCGCGGAATTTCCAGGCAAGTGCTGCTCCCTGTTCGGGGTCGCCGACCGGGTCGCCCATGGCAATAAAGCTACCTCCCATGACGCCATACATCAGGAAGGCGGTCTCGTCTTCGGAAACGAGAAAATGTTTATCACCCAGAAGTGCGATTGTGGTGTCCGGATCGGCGGACTGGGCAACCAGCTTGCGTACACTGTCCGGTACAGCTTCAATCGGGGCAATCTGACTGCCGCGCCGGTTAAGCAGCATGTTCAGCCCCAGCACGAACAAAGCAGCCACGACGGCGACACTGGTGCGCAAAAAGCGTGGTGCGGAGCCATCCCAGGTAAATTCCCACCAGAGCTGGTTTGAGTATTCCACATGGCGATGGGCAAAAAAGCCGAGCCAGACTGCCGCAGCGACGGTGATCGCAATGATTGCCAGCCAGCCTGGCGTAACAGCAAGCAGGGACTCCGAAGACTTGCGGTAAAATGCTGACCGAAAGGGGAGCAATAGAACAAAGATAACGCCCAAGAGGACCGCCTCTTCGTAATCAAGACCTTTGGTGAGAGCAAAGACCGCCCCGACCCCTAGCAGGGTCATCGTCAGGTAGTAAGCGCTCTCACGACGCCTCAGCAGGGCGTTGGCGAGAACGAGCAACGCGAACCCGGCAAGGCTGGCAAGCAGGTGGGAGGATTCCACGAAAGGAAGCGGCAGCGCGGATTTGATCCACTCGTGCCGCAGGTCGCCCACAGGGAGAGAGCCGGAAAACAACAGGACCAGACCGCCGACAAAGGCCAGTCCGGCCACGAGCGGCGGTACAAGCGGTTCGGACAGTCTGCCAATGCTCCTTGCGGAATTGGCAATGGCTTTTCTGCCGCGTGCAAGTTCCATAACAAGCAAAGCCATTGCGACGGGAATAAGCGGTAACAGGAAGTAGATGATGCGGTAGAGAATGAGGGCGCCCACAACATCGGATCGTCCCGTTGCGCCCAGGCCCAGAATAATGGTCGCTTCGTAAACGCCTAGCCCGCCCGGCGAGTGGCTGACGGCTCCAATGATGATCGCGGACAGACAGATGACGTAAAAACCACCCAGCGAGCCGACGACATCAGAGGGCATCAGCACATAGAGAACGCCGATGGATGCCGCCACATCTAGTGCCCCGGCACCAAGCAGCAACAGGCTGGTCGCAAATCCGGGGATTTTGATCGTTACACCGTGCAACTCAATCGTCCGGGTACCGGTCATAGCCCAGGCGAAGTAGGCGACAAAAATCAATAAAACGGAGATCCCGGCAACGCTGATTACGGTAGAGGGGATTGCAGATGAAACCGGAATGCCGCCGGGATCAAACGTAAAGGCCAAACCGACAAGCAAACAGAGACCGGCCCAGAACGCGATCCAGGACAGCCCGACGATCTGACCGATTTCCGAGATATCAAGTCCCTTGCCGCTATAGATCCGATAGCGCAATGCACCGCCTGTCAGGATGTGGAAACCGGCAACATCGGAGATGGCAAAACTGGAAATCCCGGCCCATGACGCGGTGCGCCATGACACCCGGTCCGGCGCAACAAGCCGCACCGATATATTCTCGTAAAAAGCAATGGCCGCGAAACTGACAAGCGTGGCCAGAACGGCAAGCAACAACTGTCGGGTAGAGGTATTCTGAATATCCTCAAAAACATCCGATAGCGTGATGTTTTCCGTAAAATGATGAAGCATGTAGAACGCGAAAACGGTAATCGCGACGGCAAAGACACCCACCGCAATGGTCTTCCAGTTCATCTTATGCTGGTGTTCCGCCATTTTGCTCAGTCGCCCCCCATCTCGACCTTCAATTATTGGCCGTTATGACTCCTATCAGAGTTGCGGGGGGAATGTCAGTTGGCAGAACATCGAATACCACTATCGTTTGATTACTGCCTTCTCCTTTGCCCTATCCGGATGCGCGTCCTGAAACGCAGCAAGTTCCCGGCAGGCCTCGACAACCGTGATGATTTTCGGACAGTCGGCATAATCGACGCCCCACCTGTCCGCGTTATAGATCTGCGGGATAAGGCAGATGTCGGCAAGGCCGGGCGCGTTGCCGGTGCAATAGGGGGTCTGATCAAACCGGGAGAGCAGCGTTTCGAAGGCGCGCAGGCCGGGGCGGATGAAATGTTTCATCCAGTCCTCGCGCACATTGTCCTTTCCTTCCGCTATATCGGCGGCATAGGCAACAACGCTGAGATTGCAGACCGGATGAATGTCTATGGCCAATGAATGGGCGAGCGCCTGCGTGTGAGCACGGGTGACAGGATCTTGAGGCAATAACCCCAGCCCTCGCTTGCTGTCCAGATACTCGATGATCGCCAGAGACGATGTAAGTACGTGACCGTCAATTTCGAGCGCCGGAACCAGTCCTTGTGGGTTTCGGGCCAGATACGCCTCGGATTTGTGTTCTTTTTCCAGCAGATTGATGCTGACCAGCCTGTAGTCGAGGCCAGAAAGATTGAGGGCAATCCGCACCCTGTAGCTGGCAGAGGAGCGCCAGTAGTCGAAAAGGGTAATGTCACTCATTTGACATCTCGTGCGCTGGACAGGAGCGATTTGAGAACGTTGAGATCACCAATCTGATTGGCCATCATCAGCACCAATCGTGCGTTCAACGCGTGGCTTTGCACTTCGCTCAGTCCTTCATGGGTGACCATGAGAGCGGTGTAGAATGCATCGCCGTCAGCGCCCAGATTATCGGCTTGTATGGATCCGTTTTCCATCAGGCAACATCCTTTATAGGGTGGTGCAATCCCATCCTGTCGATTATCTGTAGAATGGTGGTCTCGTCCGGCGCGTCAAATATCGCGGCAACGTGGCCATCGGGCCGGAACAGATAGGCAAAACCATTGCCGTACCGTTTGAGTGCCAGCCCTTCGGGATCCTCAAAAACGGGATAGTCAGCGCGTTTCTGAGCAACGCCTATCCGGTGCACACCTTCAGTGTCCGGGAGGTGAACATCACCAAATCCAACAAGCGTGAAAGCGCCCTGGACTTCGGAGATCAACCATTTTTTCGCTCCATCCAAACTTAGAGGCACATCCAAAAGAGCATCGCCGACAGCAACAGTGGCAGGTTGTTGAACACCCACATCCGCTTTGATGTTCAGCGAGGAGCCAGCAAGAGAGCAAGGCGTTGAGAGGCGCCCGGAATTGATCAGTTTGCGTGCAAAGGGCATCTGTTTGGAAAGTTTGAGCACTTCGTTTCTGAACAAATGCTCGATCGGTGATTTGGGGGTCATGAAGTTGGTGGCGCGGGCTGAATTCAGAATGTTTTCATCTGAGCCATAAGTGCGCTCTTCATTGTAGGTCTCAAGCAGAGTACCCGGCGCGTTGCCGTTCAGAACGGCCGCAAGTTTCCAGCACAGATTATCGACATCCTGGATGCCGCCATTGCCGCCCCGTGCTCCGAACGGCGAAACGACATGGGCGCTGTCGCCGACAAAAATCAGCCGGTTATGGACGAACCGCTTGAGCCGGGCACAGCGAAATTTATAGACGCTCATCCAGTCGATCTGAAACGGTTTGTCACCAACGATGGCCCTGATGCGGGGGACCGCCTTTTCTTCTGTTGCTTCGTTTTCCCAGTCCACATCCGGTCCCAGTTGCAGATCGATGCGATAGATATTGTCCGGCTGTTTGTGAAGCAGAGAAGACTGGCCATCATGGAACGTTGGCTCGAACCAGAACCAACGCTCCGGATGATCGGAGTGAAACGGGCTCTCTTCCATTTCAACATCGACAATCAAGAAGTGCTCATCAAATGTCTGCCCTTCGAAGGGAAGTTCCATGCGGGACCGCGTTGCAGAACCCGCGCCGTCACAGGCCAGCACATAGTCTGCCTTCAGCGCGTAATTTCCAAAGGAAGTTTCGACATCCAGGGTGACATGATCACCGTGATCCTTGTGGTCGGTGACGGCGTTTTTGAACCGCAGATCAATGAGATCGGGAAACTGCCGCGCCCGCTCCACCAGATACTGTTCAACGTGATACTGCTGGAGGTTGATGAAGGCGGGGTACTTGTGACCCTCTTCGGGAAGCAGATCGAAATTATAGACTTCCACATCCTTGTGGAAGAGGCGCCCGGTTTTCCAGGTCACTCCCTTTTCAAGCATGCGTTCGCCGACGCCAAGACGGTCGAAGATCTCTAACGTCCGCTTTGACCAGCAAATGGCACGCGAGCCGACTGATACAACGTTGTTGTCATCCAGAACGACGCTGCCAATACCCTTGGTCGCAAGGTCGATCGCGGCGGCCAGACCAATCGGGCCTGCCCCGATAATTGCGACCGGGTACCGATCCCCCGCATGGCCGGTGCCCTGCAGTTCCGGTGGGCACACAACATCAAACGGTTTGTAGTCATATCGGGGCATGTGTCGATTATCCCTGAAGCTGAGCCCACATTTCCAGATCCCGCTCTGCTGTCCAGATGCGAGGATTGTCGATGCCGCGCGCTTCGTCATAGGCACGGGCGACGTTAAAGGGCAGACAATGCTCGTAGATGGCATAATCACCGAATTTTTTGTCACAAGCTGCGCGGCAAGCGTCCATTGCCTCTTTGAGCGTCCCGCCACTCACGGCAATTTTTGCAACCGAGCGATAGGTAGAGTTGACGAAATCCGCTGTGTTCGTCAGTGCAGCCTCAACCATATCGGAGCCGACAAGCGCATCGCCGCGACCCGGCGCAATCGCATCGACATCGTACCGGCGAACTGCGTCCAGCGTGTTGCCCCAATCGGCAAAATGGCCATCGCCGCAGTAACAGGCTGAGTGGTACTCCACGATGTCGCCGGTAAACATCACGTTCTGATCTGGTACATAGGCAACGATATCGCCTGCGGTGTGGGCGCGACCCAAAAACCTGAGGTCTACGCGACGATTGCCCAGATAAACGGTCATGCGGTCGTTGAAGGTCGTCGTCGGCCAGGTCAGGCCGGGAATGCTCTCATGTCCCTGGAACAGACGCGGAAAACGTTGAAATTCGCTGTCCCAATCTTCCTGCCCGCGCTCGACGACCATGCCACGCGCTTTTTCGCTCATGATGATCTGATCGGCGTTATAGGCGGACGCGCCCAGAACGCGCACTGCATGATAGTGGGTCAGCAAAACATGACTGATCGGCTTGTCCGTGACGGTGCGGATCTTTTCCACCACCATATCGGCCATGCGCGGTGTTGCCTGCGCATCGACAATCATCACGCTGTCATCGCCGATGATGACGCCGGTATTGGGATCACCCTCTGCCGTGAATGCCCACAGATCCTTGCCTACTTCGGTGAAGGAAATATTCTTTTCCGCCATGTCCCCCTGGGACGCAAATGCCTTAGCCATTATACTTTTGCACTTCCTGTTCAATAGCGCCGAAAATGCTCTTGCCATCGGCATTCTTCATTTCGATGCGGACCGTATCGCCGAATTTCATGAAATCGGTGGACGGTTTGCCATTGTCGATTGTTTCAATCATCCGAACTTCTGCGATGCACGAATACCCGACCCCGCCTTCGCTGATCGACTTTCCGGGGCCGCCGTCCAGTTTGTTTGATACCGTGCCGGAGCCGACAATTGCACCCGAACCCAGAGGTCGGGTTTTTGCCGCGTGGGCAATGAGCACGCCAAAATCGAAAGTCATGTCAACGCCTGCATCGGCACGACCGAAGGGTGCGCCATTGTAATCAACACACAGAGGCAGATGCAGTTTCCCATCCTTCCAGGCCGCACCCAGTTCATCGGGTGTGACGGCTACTGGCGAAAAGGCGGAAGAGGGCTTGGACTGGAAAAAGCCGAAACCTTTGCCGAGTTCCGCCGGGATGAGGCCGCGCAGCGACACATCATTGACCAGCATGATAAGGCGGATGGATTTCAGCGCTTCTTCACGGCTCGCGCCCATCGGAACGTCGTCGACAATCACGGCTACTTCACCCTCCATGTCGATGCCGAAAGCTTCATCGGCCATGATGATCGGATCGCGAGGGCCCAAAAAAGTGTCGGAGCCACCCTGATACATCAGCGGATCGGTCCAGAAACTGTCCGGCATCTCTGCGTTACGGGCTTTTCGCACCAGTTCCACATGGTTCACATAGGCCGAGCCGTCAGCCCACTGGTAAGCGCGGGGAAGGGGAGAGCGGGCTTCGCTTTCATGAAAGCGCTGGATGGGCTGTGCGCCCACTTCCATGCTTTTGGCAACCCGTTCCAACCGGGGAGCAACCTGGCTCCAGTTATCCAGCGCTTCCTGCATGGTTGCTGCGATGTGGCCAACACTGGAGCACTGTGTCAGATCGCTTGAAACGACAACCAGAACGCCGTCACGTGTACCGTTGTCGAGAGTGGCTAATTTCATATGTCGTGATCCTTACTTCGTGCCCGCGGTGCCGTCGAATTTCTTTTCAAGACCGGCCCAGCAATCCTGATATGTATCCTGAATCGGTGCTTCCTGTGCGGCAAATTTCGTCAGTTGCTGCGGGAAGCGGGTCTCAATCATGAAGGACATGGTGTTGTCCAGCTTCTCCGCCTGTAGATCGCTGTTGGACGCTCCTTCAAATGCGGGAGTATCCGGGCC
Source organism: Stappiaceae bacterium (assembly GCA_039976075.1). GTDB lineage: Bacteria > Pseudomonadota > Alphaproteobacteria > Rhizobiales > Stappiaceae > JBDWFY01. Next base: position 945,442 of record JBDWFY010000001.1, on the reverse strand, counting down.
GTGCGGCAGCATCATATTGTGCAGGCTCATGCCGCCGGGAACGAATCCTTCCGGCTTTGCATCATAAATGCCGTAAATATTGCCCATCAGCTCAGACATGATGTTCTTGTGGTACCAGGGTGGGCGGAAGGTGTTTTCAGCCACCATCCAGCGCTCGCGAAACAGGACGAAATCGATGTTCGCGGTTCCTTCGACACCCGACGGTGCAGTCAGCACTGTGAATATCGACGGGTCGGGATGATCAAACAGCACGGCTCCGACAGGGCTGAAGGTTCTCAGGTCATATTTGCAGGGCGCGTAATTGCCATGCCAGGCCACCACATCGAGCGGTGAATGATCGATAAAGGTCTCGTGGAATTGACCGCACCATTTGATGATGACGCGGGATTTGGCATCTCTGTCCTCGAAAGCTGCGACGGGGGTTTTGAAATCGCGCGGGTTGGCCAGGCAATTGGCTCCGATTGGGCCGCGTCCCGGCATATCGAATTTCTGGCCGTAATTTTCGCAGACAAAGCCGCGGGCGGGCCCGTCGATCACTTCAACGCGGTAGAGCATGCCTCTGGGAATGACGGCTATTTCCTTTGGCTCGAGATCAATGATGCCAAGCTCCGTACAGAAACGAAGGCGCCCTTCCTGTGGGATGATCAGCAGTTCGCTGTCGGCCGAGAAGAAATACTCGTCTTCCATCGATTTGGTGGCAAGGTAGATATGAGCCGCCATGCCGACCTGCGTGTTTACGTCGCCGGCGGTTGTCATTGTCCGCATGCCACTGATGAAGGTCAGGTCTTGCTGAGTGTGAGGTACCGGATCCCAGCGATATTGGCCCAGACTGATGACATCGGGTTCGATGTGCGGGGCCGAATGCCAGTAGGGCAGGTCTATTTTCTTAAATCGCCCGGTGTGTTTGACCGATGGGCGAATGCGGTAACACCAGGTGCGCTCGTTCTGGCCGCGGGGGGCGGTAAAGGCCGTTCCTGACAACTGTTCGGCGTAGAGGCCATATTCGCATTTTTGAGGACTGTTCATGCCCTGAGGTAGCGCGCCGGGCAGGGCTTCAGTCTCAAAATCATTGCCAAACCCCGGCATGTAGTTTCCCGAAAGATTGCTAGCGACCGTCATGGAGCCGGAGACATTTGCAGTTTCGTATTTCATCGTTGCATCCTTTATTGGTTACAAATGTAACTGTTGATTTTGTAACTAACAAGGCGTAATTTGATTTATGTCAAAAAATGTTGATTTCGATATTGCCGAGTTCCTGCCCTATTTACTCAATCAGGCTGCGGAGCAGTGTAGCCTCGACTTTCAATCTTACTATAAAGAGAAATATGGGATGCTGCGTACCGAATGGCGCGTTGTTTTTCACCTTGGAAAATACGGATTAATGACCGCAAGGGATGTGAGCTTGAAGGCCAAAACTCACAAAACCAAAATCAGCCGCGCTGTGCACGAGCTGGAACGCAAGGATTTTCTTGTTAGAGAGACGGATCCCAATGACCGGCGTCAGGAGCGTTTGTCGCTCACAACCAGGGGGAAGAAGGTCTATGATGATCTTCAACGCGCAGCGCGCGATTATGACCGTACCATCACCGATACATTCAAGGATTCGGAAGTTGCATTGCTTCGTAAAATGCTAAAGTCTCTTATCGATCCGGCTTAGGAAATCTCCACACATCAACAATCACTCGAATGAGCGAATGGGTGGAGGCGGTTGCCTAAAGAAGACCAAGAACCGCAAATGACACCATGACCGAGGACCATATGCACAAGAAGCCGCTCACCAGCACACATTGGGGCACGTATGAGGTTGACGTTGTCGACGGCAAAGTTGCAGCGCTTCACGACTTCTCGGAAGATCCGGCACCGTCGCCGATCGGAAAGGGGATCGTCGATGTTCTTGAGGGACCCACGCGGATCGATGCGCCGATGGTGCGAAAAAGCTGGTTGGAAAATGGGCCTGGCAGCACCGACAGGCGCGGCGCTGATCCCTTCATAAGACTTTCCTGGGAAGAAGCGGAAAAGCTTGTTGCAGATGAGTTGAACCGTGTGAAAACGACATTCGGAAACAAGGCGATCTATGCTGGTTCTTATGGGTGGGCAAGTGCAGGGCGCTTCCATCATGCACAGAGCCAGATACATCGTTTTTTAAACTGCATCGGTGGTTATACACGATCAAAAAACACCTATTCTTTTGCTGCCGGTGAGGTTGTGGTTCCACATGTCCTGGGAGGATTTCGTGAGTTCGTCTACCCCGGTACGAGTTGGCAATCGATCATCGAAAATACAGAATTGCTGGTTGCCTTTGGCGGAATTCCCATAAAAAACGGACAAATCGCACAGGGTGGGCTGGGACGGCATGTTCAGCCAGGAGCGGTTGCTGAAGCGGTAGCGGCGGGAGTTGAGTTTGTCAATATTTCTCCGCTCAGAGAAGACGTCATGGACCTAGCCAACGCTGAATGGCTAAAACCGCGTCCATCAACAGATACTGCTATTCTGCTGGGGCTTGCCCATACGTTGCTGGTCGAAGAACGATATGATCGTGACTTTCTTGAACAGCACACTGTCGGATTTGATCGATTTGCTTCCTATCTTCATGGCTCAGATGACGGGATCGCCAAATCCGCTGATTGGGCGGCTGAAATCAGCGGTCTGACGGCTGATACCATTCGCGATCTTGCCAGGCGCATGAGCCGCAAACGGACGAAGCTTTCCGTCAGCTGGTCAATGACCCGGCAGGATCATGGCGAACAACCATTCTGGGCAGCAATCGCCCTCACGGCGATGCTGGGACAGATCGGCCTGCCGGGAGGTGGCATTTCATTCGGTAAAAGTGCAGTCAATTCAGTTGGAAACAATTTTACAGTACTGCCCGGGGCTGCGTTGCCTCAGGGCGAAAATCCGGTTTCGGACTTCATACCGGTTGCGCGCATTTCAGACATGCTTCTCAATCCCGGGAAGGAGTTTGACTATGATGGGCACCGTGGCGTCTATCCTGATGTGAAGATAGTCTATTGGGCTGGCGGCAATCCTTTTCATCACCATCAGGATCTCAACCGATTGCGCCGGGCCTGGGAACGACCTGACACGGTTATCGCTCATGAATGGTGCTGGAACGCATTGGCAAAACACGCCGATATTGTGTTGCCATGTACCACGCACCTCGAACGAGAGGATGTTGCTCTGACGCCCCGTGACGGCTTCATTGTGCATATGCATAAAGCGGTGGAACCAGCGGGTGATGCATTGGATGACTACGAGATACTGGCCCGTATCGCGCGACAGATGGGAGTTTTTGAGGAGTTTACCGAAGGTCGAACCGGCGAGGATTGGGTTGAGCATCTCTACAACCGGACGCGGCAACAATCGGCGGAAGTGGGGATCGACCTGCCAACATTTCCCGAGCTGCGCGATCAGCGATGGTTTGAGATGTCGCCACCCAAAAGTCCCGCTGTGAATCTTGGTGACTTTCGCGCCGACCCAGAAGGCAATCCTCTTAAGACACCCAGCGGTAAAATAGAGCTGTTTTCACAAACCATCGAACGGTTTGATTATGCAGATTGTCCTCCGCATCCGGCTTGGATGGAGCCCGCTGAATGGCTGGGAAATGCGAAGGAGTTTCCTCTGCACCTCATTTCAAATCAACCTGCCAACAAACTTCATTCTCAGCTTGATCATGGTTCGGTCAGCCGTGCAGGCAAGATCGATGGCCGGGAACCGGTGATCATTCATCCGGCTGATGCTGCAAAACGGGACATTGCGGAAGGAGATGTTGTCCGGATCTTTAATCACAGAGGCAGCTGTTACTGTGCCGTGGTGCTGAGTGAAGGCATTCGGGAAAATGTCATCTGCGTCAGTACAGGCGCATGGTTTGACCCCGAGGAACACGGGAAAGATACCGCCTGTAAACATGGCAATCCGAACATGTTGACCCTGGACAAGGGGGGATCAAGTCTGGCTCAGGGACCGATCGCGCATTCGTGCCTTGTTGATATGGAACGGGCCGATAATCCTCCACCTGTAACTGCATATGAACCGCCGAAAATTCTTGATAAGGCAGGTTGAGTGTTTTCGGAAACAAATTAGCTTTCCACCTTTCCTGAGATCAGTCAACGCTGTCCAATCAGCCCAGTCAGCGTTTCAGCAACGACTTTAATGGCACTTTATTGTCGGACAATTCCGAAATCGTGAGCGTTGATCCTGATTCAATCAGTTTCATTGAAAAGCGGATGTCTTTGGCTATGGCTGTGCCTGATGCGATGCCGCAGGCTGACGCCAATGAACCATAACGATCGACCCCGAAAGAAATGTGATGATCAGCCTCGTACGACCGCTCGGCCGGTTGTGCGTCCGAATTTGGAAGACCGGCGACCTGCAAGACATGGTCATACTGCTCGGACCAGAACCAGGGCGTGCCCAGGAATGCCTCATGTTCAGCGCTCCTGTCGGCAACCATATTCCGACCAGAGAGAGCACCCTGATCCCCAGCAGCTTGCCAGGATTCCAGTCGCGTAAGAACTCCATCTGCACCGTACAGCGGAAACCGACAACAATCGCCGGCGGCAAAGATACCAGGAATATTGGTCTGCAAGTTCCTGTCGACAACAATGCCGTTGTCAACCTTGATCCCGGCAGCCTCGGCAAGCAATGTTTCCGGTATCGAACCAATCCCCGCGATCACCAGATCTGCAGTGATCGAATTTCCTCCATCCAGGTGGGCTGTTGTTTGCGGCCCTTCCTGTTTCAATGCCAATAATCGTGCATCAAAAGAAAATTCCACACCGTTTGCGACGTGCAGGCGTTGAACGATTTGCGCAACGGGTGCGCTGATCGCGCGGGCGAGCAGGCGTTGCTCAGCTTCCAACACGTGAACGGCGATCCCGCGTTTGCGTAAGCTGGCGGCAAGCTCAAGTCCGATAAATCCACCGCCTATAATGAGTGCGCGCCGTGCTGAACCGCAAGCCTGTTGCAGGTTTTTCGCATCATTGTGTGTGCGCAAATAGTGAACATTCGCTGTGTCGGAACCGGGCACTTTCAATTGTCGCGGCCGGGCTCCGGTGGCTAGTAGCAGCCGTGAATAGGGGAGCGTTTCGCCGCTATCCAGACGTATCATCCGGCTCTCACAATCAAGCTCGGTGACAGTGGCACTGATCCACTCGATTTCTGCGTCCGCAACCTGCGCTGCCGGAAAGATCGATCGTCGCAACCGGCTTTCATCCGCATCGGGGACGGACCATTTTGAAAGGGGGGGGCGCTCGTAGGGATCTTTCAATCCGTCATCTGCAACGATGGTCACGCTCCCTGAAAAACCGACCGCACGAGCGGCAAGGGCGGCGCAAATCCCTGCATGACCTGCGCCGATGATGACAAGACCAGCACCCGTCATGATGATTGGGCTTTCACGCGCTCGGTGTGAACTTTTCGAAAATGCGCATCGGCTTCAGGTGTGCCGTCGTGCAGACTGCCGAACCATTTATCCAGCGGCATATTGCTCTCGCCAAAATTCACATTGTGATAGCGATGATGCAGATAATGCATGAGCTTGTCGTTTCTGAGCGCTTTTTCGTCACCCAGCATAAATTCATCGAAACCCGAGTGGCTCAATGCCGGCCCCAAGGCAGTCTGAAATCCATTGAACATCATGTGCAGTGGATGGCTGGGAACAATCACGTGGATCAGCATGCAGCTGAAATAGAGCAGGTGTTCCACTGGATGCATGGCCAATCCGGACCACGGACCGATATTCACGTTCTTATGGTGCAAATAATGAACATAGTCGTAGAGCGGCTTCCAGTGGATGAGGCGGTGAATCCAGTAGAAGTGGAAATTACGCCAGAACGGCACCATCGCCATCACAAAGATGAACCAGATCGGATTTGATTCCAGATCGACGTAAGGCAGCCAATTGTTCGCGTAGGCCCACCAAAGACCGCATTCATAGGCGCTCCAGAACAGGACCCCCACCATGGACCAGAAAACGTTGTCCTTGACCTGGTCACTGAAGAGGAAAATCGGGCTGTTCGTGGCCATCCAATGACCATTATATTTCTTTTTTCGTCCCTGACTGCGCCATCGGTACAGCCAGATATGGAAACTGCCTGTAAACAGGGTCATGATGACGATATTTCGGACAGTGATTTCCGCCATCCAGTCCCACTGGAAACGCGTCATTCGAGACATTTCCGGCGTGGCGTAGAAATACACCAACGTGATCAGGACCATGTAGAAAATAAACCAGGGAAACAGGAAACCCGGCACGCCGACTATCCATTTCACTATTTTTACGGGCCTGGTTGGAAAATCGAACAAGGGTTCCAGACTTACAGGACGGCCGGAGCGCCACTCGCCTCGACGATCTCGTTCTTGCCCGTGTTCGTCAATCGTAATTTTGGATTTTGCCATGATGTCTATCCGGTTCTTCGGGTCGGCATTGACTCAGGGATACCGGTAAACTAAAAACACGTCAACAATGTTTCGAAACAAATTACTTGTGTCGAAAATAATGTATTTTTTCGAATACGTTGATTGCGTTCTCCTAAGATGAAATAAGGTACGCAACTCAACCTCTTGGGATCCGCACTCAGAATGTCGACAGCAAATACCAATGATACCGCCGTCTATGAAGCTTTGCGGAACGGGCTGATTTGGGGACGCTGGAAATCGGGCGAACACCTGAAGCCGCAGCACCTCCGAGACGAGATGAACTGCACCGTGAGCATGCTTCGCGAAGCGCTTCTGCGGTTGGCGGGGGAGGGGCTGGTTGTTTCGGAGAAAAACCACGGATTTCGGGCTGTAGCCCATTCGAAAGAGACTTTCCGCGAAGCTGCACACCTGAGGCTTGTGCTGGAATGTGAGGCAGCGGAAATGGCGCTTGCTGCGGGAGATTTCGATTGGGAAATGGCTGTAAGTGCTGCCCATAACAAGTTGACATATGTTGAAAAACAGATGCTGGAACTGAACGATGTTTCAGAACATCTTGAACGCTGGTCACGTCAGGACTGGGAGTTTCATTCCACCTTACTTTCAGCTTGCGGTTCGACGCTGCTCATGCGCAGTTACAAATCCGCTTTTGATACGTTTCGAATGTATGCCGTCTCTGAAATCCGTAATTTCGGTTTTTCCGCTGAGATAACGTTAGATGAACATGCCGCCATATATGAGGCTGCAGTGCAACGCGACAAAGCGAATTGCATCGCAGCAATAGAAAGGCATCTTACGCTTTTTGAGAACAGGAACCGATCAGCGGAACCTGTCCCGGAAAAGAAGAAGATTGTCGTCAAGAAATAGCAGTAGGAGGGATATTATGAGAGGAATTGCATTGGTAACCGGCGGTGGATCCGGCATCGGAAAAGCCTGTGCACGGACGCTGGCTGAAAATGATTACCACGTCGTGCTGACTGGAAGGCGCCTTGATGCGCTGGAAGATGCCGTTAAAGACATCGGCGGTGACAACGCTTCGGCAATCGCGTGTGATGTGACGGATCCCGCTCAGGTTGATGCGCTTTATGAGCAGATTGAACGCGCTCACGGACGACTTGACGTTCTATTCAACAATGCAGGCAACAACGTCCCGGCTGCTCCGATCGGCGATGTCCCTATCGAAGATTTTCTGAAGGTAATCAATGTGAACCTTGTTGGTGCGTTTGCTTGCGCAAGGGGGGCATTCAATCTGATGCGACGGCAATCACCGCAGGGTGGTCGCATTATCAATAATGGTTCGATATCCGCAGCCGTTCCGCGCCCTGGTTCCGCACCGTACACGGCTTCAAAACATGCGATAACCGGTCTCACGCGCTGCATTTCCCTTGATGGTCGCCCCTACAATATCGCCTGTGGTCAGATTGATATCGGAAACACCGCTTCGGACATGACCTCCCAAATGGGTTCCGGAGTGCCTCAAGCAGATCTGTCGATAAAACCCGAGCCGGTGATGGATGTTCAGCATGTCGCGGACTCGGTTCTGCACATGGCCAACCTGCCACTAACCGCGAACGTTCAATTCATAACAGTGATGGCGACAGCGATGCCCTTTATCGGGCGTGGCTAGAGCGTTTTCCGGAAAGGTTGGTTTTCCTTTCTTGACACTAATGTGTGCTAAAACAAAGGCTTGGAGCATTTCACGCGATCTATGGATCGTGAGAAATGCTCTGATTGGGCTGATCGGGGAAGAAAGTTGAAGAACATATATACATTCGGTGGGCAACCGGCCAAGCGCGCCATTACCATTGCCGAGATGCGGGCAGCCAAGGGTAAGACCAAACTGGTGCAGGTGACGGCCAACACCGCCGATGAGGCCCGCGCTGTCGAAGAAGCCGAAATCGACATGCTCGTATGCGATGCGGCAAATGTTCATACTGTGCGTTCAGCAAACACGACTTCGTTTGTCACAGCGGCCGTCAAGATGACGGAGCACGCAACAACAGATGACATTATGCGTGAAGCTTTTCGCGTCTTGCATCTGGGTGCGGACGCTATCATCACGCCGCGCAGTTTTCATGTTGTGGAAACCCTCGCGCGGGAGGACATCCCGGTCATGGGTCATCTTGGACTTGTTCCCCGCAAGAGCATCTGGGTTGGTGGCATGCGTGCCGTGGGCAAAACGGCGGAAGAGGCGACCGAACTCTACAGAAACTTCAAGAGACTCGAGGATGCCGGTGCCTTTGCTGTTGAATGTGAGGTCATTGCCGGGGAGGTGATGGCTGAGATTTCCAAAAGAACCAGTCTTTTGACATCGTCACTGGGCTCGGGAAAAGGAGCCGACATAATTTTCCTTTTCATGAACGATCTTTGCGGGGAGACATCGCATGCTCCGCGCCATGCAAGGCGGTTTGGTGATCTGGGAAAGATACACGAGCAACTGTACCGAGCCCGCGTCGACGCATTGAGTGCTTTTCGGGATGCCACAGTGGATGGGCAGTTCCCCGGTGACGCCGAAACGCCGAGCGCTGCACCCAATGAACTTGACCGGTTTCGGACGGTTTTGAACAGCTTGTAAGCGCGATCCATCGGTTGGTGCTTGTTTGTCGTCAAAAGGATTTACAATGAACAACTTGATTAAAGTCTGCAGAACCAGTGAGATTGAAGAAGAAGATGTTTTGCGCTTCGATCATGGTGAGCGCACTTTCGCGATCTATCACGGGCCGGAAGGCGATTTTTTCGCAACGGACGGGTACTGCACTCATGAGAAAGCCCATCTGGGCGACGGTATCGTGGATGGATACGAGATTGAATGCCCGCTTCATTTTGGCGCGTTTGACTACAGAACGGGTGATCCCACAGTTGCCCCGGCCTGCGTGAAGCTAAAAATCTATCCCGTTACCATTGAAGATGGGACGATATTCTTAAACGTAGAATAGCATCGGCTTTAATATCTGGCGCATGAATTTCGATTGTTGAACCAAGTATCGGTTGCCGTGTCTGCAACACTACGAGAACCCTCTCAACAAATCATGGCTCGGGCGAAATGGATAAAGGCGACCGCTATCGGCCGCCTTTACCTTTACCGAAATTGATGGACACAGCACCCTCCTGGAAAGGTGCCATCTAGCCGTCAATCAAGATTTGGATGCTTCGAGAATGGCGTTGATCAGCACGTCGCCATTTTCCTTTTTGAAGTTTTCCCAAACCGGTTTGGCCGCTTCCTGAAACGCAGCGCTGTCAACGTCACGATTAACGACCATGCCTTCACCTTCAAGAAACTTGATCTTTTCCTCTTCGGCTTCCTGATTTGCGGCACGCTGGAAGGCGACAGCCTCAGCCGCTGCCTCCACAATGACCTTTTGTTCGTCAGGTGTCAGGCTGTTGAACCGATCGAGGTTCATCACAATGGTCAAAGCCGAGTAGGCGTGCTGTGACAGGCTGAGATACTTCTGAACTTCATAGAACTTGAACGCTTCCACGACCCAGATCGGGTGGTCTTGCGCGTTGACTACACCTGTTTCCAGAGCCGTGTAGAGTTCAGCCACGGGAATTTGCTGAGGATTGGCATCCAGAGACTGGAAAAGATCGTTGAGAGCTTTGGAATTGTTGACCCGCATAACGACGCCGCCCAGATCTGCCGGGACCTTTACCGCACCACGATTGTTTGTGATGTTGCGGTACCCATTTTCAGGAAACCCAAGTCCTTTAAGACCGAATTCTTCCAGGCTGGTCAGAACGCCTTGGCCGACCTCTCCATCGAGCACTTTGTACGCCGTTTCACGGTTGGGAAACATGAAGGGCAGGGTGAATGCACCTGCCTCCGGGATCATGCCGGTAAAGTTGTTCAGGCCGGACAGCTCAAAATCAATGATGCCTGAACGAACGCCGTCGATCAGTTGCTGATCAGTGCCGAGCTGACCGTTTGGAAACACCTGAATGACCACGGAGCCGTTGGTGCCTTCTTTCACCGCATCAGCAAATTTCAGCGCCATTTTGTGTGAAAGATCGGTTTCAGGTGCCGGATGGCCGAATTTCAATACGGTTTCCGCCTGTGCCGTTGACAACGAAAGAACGAGAGCCGACACGGCGGCGACTGTTTTGAGAATAGTTTTCATACTATTTCCTCCCTGGGTTAGCCGATGAGCAGCTTCATCGGAATGATAATGATGCTTGGGAATGCAACGAAGATCGCAAGCAATACGGTGTAGGCAATGACAAACGGCCATACACCACTGACTGCTGATGTCAGAGGTACTCGTGAGACCCCGCAGACGACATTCAGCACGTTTCCAACGGGCGGTGTTATCAACCCGATGGAGGCGTTGATTATGAACATGACCCCGAAATAAACAGGATCGATTCCCGCTTCTTTGACGACAGGCATGAAGAGGGGAGCCAGGATGAGCACTGAGGGGCCCAGATCCATAACCATGCCCACCAAAAAGACGATAATCATGATTGTTGCCATCAGCAGGCGAGGACTATCGACCAGCGGTCCCAGCAGCTCGACCAGTTGCTGCGGCAATTGGGCAATCGTGATCACCCAGGCGGCAACCATTGCGCAACCGACCAGGAACATCACCATCGCGGTCGATCGCGCCGAACGGACCAGCAGGTGGTAGAGACCGCCCCATGTCATTTCACGATAGATTAATGCGGAAACAACGATGGCGTAGACCGCGGCCACCACTGCTGCCTCGGTGGGTGTGAAAATGCCGAACCGAATCCCACCGATGATAATTATAGGAAGCAGGAGAGCAAAAAATGCACCACCAAAGGCGTCGATGCGCTCTTTCGTCGATGCTCGGGGAAGCGTTTCCAGGTCTTCATTCCGGACAAGAATACTCCAGACCAGCACCAGCACGCCGCCCATCATCAAGCCTGGTACAATCCCGGCGATGAACAGCTTGGCAATGGAAATGTTGCCTGCAACGCCGATCAGGATCAGCGGTAACGAAGGAGGGATGACTGGCGCGATGATCCCGCCCGAAGCCAGAAGACCAGCAGACCTGCCCTTGGGGTAATTCGCTTTGGCCATCATTGGGAACAGCATTGCTGACAGTGCTGCGGCGTCAGCAACCGCGGATCCTGACAATCCCGCCAGCAGAACCGAGGTGAATATGACCACATAACCCAGCCCGCCTTTCCGATGGCCCAGCAATGTGCTCGCCAACCGGACAATGCGTTTGGCCAGCCCGCCGGAAGACATCACCTCACCGGCAATCATGAAAAACGGAATTGCGAGCAGTGGAAAACTGTTGACGCCATTGATCAGCGACTGGGCGAGAATATCCGAACTGAATATGCCCATGTAGATCATGAGTGCCATGGCGCTCAGCAACAGGGAAAACGCAATCGGAATCCCAATCAGGATGCCGCCGATCAAGACGCCAAGGAAGAGCACTAATGTCATTTTTCCGCTCTTCTATCGGATGCTGTAAGAGGGGAAAACAGCTGTCTGAGCGTAATAAAAAACATCAAAAACCCCGAGATTCCGCCAGATACGTAGAGCAATCCGGTGGGAAGACCAGTAAGCTGAGAAACGTTGTTCCAGTTAGCGAGGACCTGTTTGGAAGCACCCCAGAAAAGCATCGCTACTGAAACGAGAATGACAAGTTGGGAGAAGCGGCGCAGGTAGGGAACAAATCGCGGAAAAAGTGCCTCGGAAATCTCGGGAATCGCCAGATGCTCGCCTCGGCGGAGCACAACGACAGCACCCAGCATGACGATCCAAACAAACCCCATCCTTGATAATTCTACTGATGGGCGTAAACCTGAGGAGAATCCGTAGCGCAGAACGACATTTGTGAAAACAAGGATGACCATCATTGCCATCAACCCAGCCATTACGACGTCAATCACATGCCAAAGCGCCTCCGAAAGCCTCTTTGCTGCCTCCCAAATCACTTCCGTTTCCTCATCTGTATTGAAGTTGGGTTATCGATAACCTACTTTAGCGAAACTGGGAAAGCAAGCCGCTGGTTATCAAAATAAATACAATCGCCAGATTGCATCGAACAGGGAACGAGTAAGCAGTTGAAAAAGAACAATGTAACAATTGCAGATGTCGCAGCGCTGGCAGGTGTCAGCAAAATGACTGTGTCCAAGGTATTGCGGGACACGGGTAGCATTTCCAAGGATACGCGGGATAAAATTCACAAAGCCGTTGATGAACTTGGCTACGTGAAAAATTCGTTGGCCGGACTTCTGAGCTCGCAAAAAAGTTCGATGATCGGGATAATTATTCCCTCGGCGTCAGACACTATTTTCGCCGAAGTTCTGAGCGGTACCAACAGCGTTATCCGTCCGAAGGGGTTTAATACGTTAATTGGAGAGTCTCTATTTGATCCGCAGATTGAATATGAAGCGCTGTCCACCATGCTGTCACTTCAGCCGGCTGGTTTGATCATAAGCGGCGGTATCGATCGAAGCGAAGAAACATTGGCTCTGATCGCAAAGCGGCGCTGCCCGCTGATATCACTCTGGGACGGAGAAGACGCAGTCGGTGATCTGACAATCGGGCTATCGCATTATGAAGCTGGAGAAACGATGGCGCGCCATTTTATTGAGTGTGATTTCCGCAAAGTCGCCTATGTCGGATCGGAACTCGATCTGGATTTGTGTGCAAGGCAACGGTTCCAGGGCTTCCGGGACACCATGCAGGATGCGTCCAGAGAGTTGCGTGTGGAGACGTCAATTGATGGCTCTCGTCAGTCCCTGACAGGCCGGCAGCTAACAGAAAGCTTGATCAGAAAACATCCGGATACCGATGCGATCTATTATCTCAACGACGCCATGGCCACGGGAGGGATGTCATGGCTCTATGAGGCGGGGATCAATATTCCGGAGCAAGTGGCTGCAGCCGGCTTCAACGGCACATCGATAGGGCAGGCGGTGCGTACACGGCTAACCACACTGAACGTTTCACGACGGGCAATCGGGGAAGCAGCTGCAAGTGCAATCCTGAAGTTCATTGAGGGAGACACAGAGATCGACAAACATCAGGTTGAAGTAACGTTCGTGCAGGGTAATACGACCTAGAGCGTATCCCGTGTAGGTCGATTCATCTTTGCGATAAGGGTACGCGTTAAAACAAAAACTTGGAGCATTTCACGCCATCCAGAGATCGCGAGCAATGCTCTAGGAAGTCAAATTCATGTCGGCTGACTGCTTTGCCTCACAATGAGCCGGGGGGCCGTCTCCAATGTTCCGTCCGTGTCGACGGCGGAATCTTCATTTGCAAGCATGTTCAATAATTTTTCAGCTGTCAGTCTTCCAATGGCAGCAGCACCTACGTCGATTGTGGTGATCGCAGGATAAGCAAATTCTCCCAAATCATACGCGCCAAATCCGCCAATGGCGATGTCTGCGGGAACGCGCAGCCCCATCCGTTGACACTCGGTCATGGCGCCGAATGCAATCAGGTCGGAAACGCACATAACCGCTTCAGTGTCGGGCCAATCATTCAGCAGCTCACGAATGCCTGCCGCACCCTGGCTGATGGAAAATGGAAACTGCACATTGAACGAAACGCGCGTTGCCTGGAGGCCGTGTTTTTCCAGCGTGTCACAAAATCCGCGATAGCGATCATGACCTCTGTTGTCCCGTTCATTGTCACCACCGACAAATCCGATTTTTGACAATCCGCATTCTATAAAGTGGTCGACCATCAGCTGCGATGATCGCGAATTTGAAAAACCAACGACCTGATCAATCGGATTATCCGGCAAGTCCCATGTTTCCACTACAGGAATCCCGGCGTTCGTCAGCAATGTACGGCATCGGAGCGTGTGAACACCACCTGTTACAACAATGGCTTCAGGTCGTCTTTTCAGCAGTTGTTCAACAAGGTGTTCTTCCTGGAATGTGTCGTAATTCGTGTAGCCCAGAATAACCTGCAAGTTTGCTTCGGCCAGCTTGTCAGACAGCGCCTTTATTGTGTCGGCAAAATTTGCGTTGTTGATGGAAGGGATCGTGACGGCCACGAACCCTGTTCTGCCAGAAGAAAAACTGGAGGCGATCGAATCCAGAACGTATCCCAGTTCCTCAGCGGCTTTCTCAATTCTTTCGCGCGTTGCGCGGCTCACGGAGGTTTCCGGTTTAAGCGCTCGAGAGACGGTCATTGTGGAGACACCCGCCAGTTTGGCGACGTCCGCCATGGTTGGCGACTTTGTCTTTGTTCTCAATTCTTTGTTTCCAGTTAGCAGAAGCTTTTAAAGAGCCGACAATGCCACATGAGCTCTTCAGGCGAAAGAATGCCGCAGCCAGGCCGGGTGTCAGTTCTTCATCAGGAGACGCAAATGCGACTCAGTCCTGATTGATATTTTCCGGCCTTGGGCCCTTGAAATACTCCATAATAGCGGCTTCGTCTTCTCCACCCAAGCCGGCTGCTGTCAGCATTTTATGAATCTCCAGACACAGAGCCGTCATAGGCATGGTTGTACCGGTTTCGGCGGACAGGTTCTGCGCGAAGATGAGATCTTTGACCATATTGTCGATCCGGCCCGTACGCCGGTAGTCCTTGGAAGCAAACCGCGGCATGTATTCCTGCAAGAGTGCGCTGTCGGCCCGGCCACCGCTCAGCGCTTGTGGAATTTTTGCTGCATTGACACCGGCATCAAGCGCCAGTTGGGTTGCTTCAGCAACTGCCAGAAATCCAAGCCCGCACAAGACCTGATTGATGATTTTGGTCGTCTGGCCCGCACCACTGGATCCCATGTGGGTATAGTTGGATGCAACATCTTTCAGACACTTGAACGCTTGATCAACATGAGCCTCTTCCCCGCCGACCATCAAGGTCAGCTGACCGATCAGAGCTTTGGGTGCGCCGCCGGACAGTGGTGCATCGACCCAGCCGATGCCAAGCTGCTCCGCTTCGGCTGCAAGCGCCCGGGTGGCTTCAGGTTCAATGGATGACATATCGATAAATATTGCGCCCTGCCTGGCGCCACTCGCAGCACCTTTGTCGCCAAAGGCTGCCAGGCGAACGATCGCGGAAGAATTAAGGCTGAAGACCGTGAAGTCTGATTTGCTGGCCGCTTCAGCTGCGGATTTTGCTGCCTCTGCACCTTTTGCAGTCAGCAATCCTACTTTTTCCGCGTCCAGATCGAAAACGGTGAGCTGGTGTCCCATTTCCAAAAATCGCGTACCGATGGCCCCGCCCATCGCACCAGCACCAATCAAGGCTATAGAGTATGTCATCTTTTTCCTCGCAATTTTGTCATCAGGAGATCTTTGATCCCGTGCTCAGTATTCAGTGTGCTGATGGTTGCGACATCTGTGGATGCCATGGCAAATCCCGGTGGTGGTTCTGCGCTCAAGCCATGCGACGGACAGAGTATCGATCTCCCATATTGCTTTCAGCACATGATAATTAGCCCAACACGGATCCTCGGCTTTGCGCTTCATCGGTGATCAATGCTGCTGTCTCTGACAGATCAATCACATTGCATTCAACTGTTGGGTCGTTTTCACGCTGGACACTGAACATTCATTTGCGTATATGTTATCGATAACAATTGCAAGTGTAGAAGGGGTGACAGGTGTCAAAGATAGAAGTGTTGCAGACCGGTCCCTACGACACGCACGATGAGAAAAAACTGAACGAAATATTCACGATGCATCGGTTTTTTGATGTAGATAACAAAGAAGTTTTTCTCGAGAGGCACGGGGCGTCAATAAAGGGAATTGCGACCCGCGGTGACCTTGGCGCGAGCCGGTCGCTTATTGAATCTCTGCCCAATCTGGAAATCATTTCAATCTACGGTGTCGGATATGATGCGGTGAATCTGGAGGCCGCAAGGGACCACAATGTGACGGTTACCAACACGCCGGATGTCTTGACCAAAGATTGTGCGGACCTCGCCGTCGCGATGATGCTGGCGCAAAGTCGCGGTGTAATCGGCGGTCATCACTGGGTCGTAAATGGCAATTGGTCACAAAAGGGCATGTACCCGTTGATGAGGCGGGCCCACGGCAAACGGGTGGGAATCCTGGGTTTGGGCCGTATTGGATACGAAGTTGCCCGCCGCCTAGCGGGATTTGATATGGAAATCTTCTACAGTGCTCGCAATCCGCGTGACGTGGATGCCAATTGGACGTTTGTTGCCGACCCGGTAGAGCTTGCGAAGAAAAGCGACATTTTGTTCGTGACATTGGCAGCGTCTGCCGAAACCCGACACATCGTCAACCAGGAAGTGCTTGAGGCGCTGGGGCCGGAGGGAATGCTCATCAACGTATCCCGGGCTGCCAATATTGACGAAAACGCGCTGCTTGATGCGCTTGAAATCGGCACAATCGGTTCCGCGGCGATTGACGTTTTCGAAGGAGAACCGGATATAAATCCACGTTTTCTGAAACTGGATAATGTGCTGTTGCAGCCGCACCAGGCATCAGGCACCGTGGAAACACGCAAAGCCATGGGTGACCTTGTGTTGAATAACCTATTGGCTCATTTTGATGGGCGCGAAGTGATCACACCCGTTTTATAGGATCTGTTATGCGATCAGTTGTAATTCACCAGGCAAAGGACCTCCGCATAGAGACAGCAGATGTCGCCGATCCCGGTAGAGGCGAAGTCCTGATAAAATTGGCGACAGGCGGTATCTGCGGCTCTGATCTGCATTATTACAATCACGGTGGTTTCGGAGCTGTACGCCTGAAGGAACCCATGATCCTGGGACATGAAGTTGCCGGTGTTGTGGAAGCGCTGGGGGAAGGTGTCGACAGTCTGGCGACTGGAGATTTGGTTTCCGTTTCTCCCTCACGACCATGCCATGAGTGCGGTTATTGTCACAGAGGGTTGCACAATCACTGTGAAAACATGCGATTTTACGGTTCTGCAATGCCGTTCCCGCATATTCAAGGTGCGTTTCGCGAACTGCTGGTGGCCGACGCCAGCCAGTGCGTAAAGGCGGACGGACTCAGTGCAGGGGAGGCGGCAATGGCCGAGCCCCTGTCTGTGTGTCTGCATGCAGCCCGTCGGGCCGGTGAGATATTGGGAAAAAGGGTGCTGATCACTGGCAGCGGGCCGATTGGTACACTTTCAATTCTCGCAGCAAAAGCGGCTGGCGCAGCTGAAATCGTTGTCACCGATCTGGTCGATGCAGCGCTGGATTATGCGCTTGGCGTTGGGGCGACACAGATTATCAACGTAGCAAAGGACGCGGAAGGGTTGGACCCTTACCAGGCCGGGAAGGGCTATTTCGATATCCTGTTTGAATGTTCTGGTGCAGCGCCTGCACTCTCGGCAGGCATCGCAGCGCTACGCCCGCGCGGTATCGTGATGCAATTGGGTCTGGGTGGAAACATGGAAGTTCCGATGCAGATGTTAACTGCCAAGGAGTTGGATCTGCGTGGTTCCTTTCGCTTTCATGAAGAATTCGCCATGGCCGTGAAACTCATGCAACAAGGTGTGATCAATGTGAAGCCGCTGATATCGCACACTGTTGCACTCGATGATGCAGTCAAGGGGTTTGAAATTGCCAATGACCGAAGCCAGGCCATGAAAACTCAAATCAGGTTTTCCTAGCGGTCCTTGGACAACGTCATACCGTGTTGCCGGGCACCAACCGTGTATCAGCAACAATTACGTCAGACGTGAATTCACCACGAATGCGCGCGACGAGCGCTTCGGCGGCGGTTTTGCCCAAAGACTGGGTTGTAACGGTTGTAGACGTTAGGCGTTCGGGCAAAACGGAAGCGATTTCCATGCCGCCCCAACCGGCAATGGCAATGTCATCGGGAACGTGCAGGCCTTTGGACTTGCAGTAAAAGAGTCCGCCGACTGCCATTGTATCGTCCTGATAATAAATTGCATCCAATTCGCCGCATCGATTGAGAACATTTTCGGTTCCATAATAGCCTGGATAAAATCCGGCACGATCAATCAGTATTTCCTTGGTTACGCATTCGATCGAGGCATCACGTAGCGCGGCGTCAAACCCCTCAAGCCGCACTTTACCCATTCCAGGCGCATTCATGTCAGCGCCGACATATGCGATCCGTCTGTGCCCCTTGCCGACGATGAAACGGCCCATTTCGTAACCGCAATCATGGTGGTTGAAGCCAACGGAAATGTCCAAAGGGCTGGTGTTCAGGTTCCAGATTTCCACGACGGGAATCGATTGGGCACGCAAGATTTCAACCGTTCCCGGCGTATGCTGACGTCCGCTCAGGATCACACCGGCGGGGCGCCAGGCAAGGATGGCGCGCAGCCAACTCTCTTCGGTTTCCGCTGACTGTTCATGTGCGCCGATCATCGTTTGATAGCCGTATTTTGAAAGCGAACGGTCAATCGAATCCAGAACCGATCCGAACAGCCCGCTGGTCAGCCACGGAACGCTGACGCCGATCAGGGTGGATGTTTCGTAAGAACCAAATGCTGCAGCGATCCGATTGGGAACATAGCCCAGACGATCAACTTCCTTCAGGACGCGATCCCGTGTTTCTTCGGAGAAGCCGCTGGCATTGCGCAAGACGCGCGATGCCGTCATTTTTGAAACACCGGCAGCTTCCGCCACTTCAGTGAGAGTCGTACCTCTTTTTCTTTTGCTGCTTTTCGACATGAATAGCCTGACGTCATTTTTTTCCGTTACCGGTAACTTTATTGCTTGACTTCGAGTGAAAGTGCAAACAATTATGTTGTTAGGTTATCGGTAACGTTTCTTTTTGACCAAGATTTGTTGCCGATTTGGGAGGAACTGACATGGCGAAAACGCCAGTCGACGGATTGTTTTTTGACAATATCGTCAAGTCATTTGGTGGTACGCAGGCTCTTAAGGGCGTGTCGATGCATGTCGACCGCGGCGAAATCGTCGCACTTTTGGGTGAAAATGGCGCAGGCAAATCCACGCTGATCAAGGTCCTTGGCGGTATTCACCAGCCGGACGCGGGCAGGGTGACGATTGATGGCGAGCCTTATACCCATTCTTCCTCCCGGATCAATCAACGGCAGGCCGTTGCATTCATTCACCAGGACCTGGGTTTGATCGAATGGATGACTGTTGCAGAGAACATGGCCCTCGCTCAGGGTTTCGCTCGCAAACGCGGACTGATCGATTGGAACAGCGCCGAAGTTAACGCTAGAATTGCCCTATCAAAAGTCGATTGCGATTTTGACCCGACGACTCGTGTGTCGGACTTGAGCCGGACTGAAAAGTCCCTTGTGGCGATCGCACGCGCACTCGCCGTTGAGTGTGATTTTCTGGTGTTGGATGAACCAACAGCCAGCCTCCCGGCGGACGAAGTGGAACGGTTGTTCAATGCACTTCGTCCGCTGCGAAATAACGGGGTCGGGATGATCTATGTCTCCCATCGCCTCGACGAAATCTTCAAGATTGCCGACAGGGTTGCTGTCTTGCGCGATGGCATGATGGTCGGCATGAGGAATACCGCCCATACGAACGCTCCTGAGCTGGTGAACCTCATTGTCGGTCGCCGCGCACGTGAGATTGAGCGCCCGGTTGTGGCTGTAGGTGCGCCGATTTTGAGTGTCACTGACATGGCGATGCCAGAGATTGGTCCGCTTAGTTTTGACGTCAATCAGGGGGAGGTCGTCGGCCTTGTGGGTCTGCGAGGCGCTGGTCACGAAGAGGTCGGCCGGAGCCTTTATGGCTCTGAAGCGCATGAGGGTACCGTTCTGCTTAATGGTACGGTGCCAGACCTTTCATCGCCGCGCGCAGCAATGAAATCCGGAATTGGTCTTGTCGCTCGGGATCGCGTTGTCGAATCCATTGCGCCAGTGCTGACCATTCGAGAGAACGCCTTCATCAATCCGGAAGCGACTGGGCGAAGACTGTTACAGCCCATGGCAAACGGGACGGAAACCAGGCTGTGTCACGATCTCGGTGAAAAGTTGGGACTGAGCCCCAACGACCCGACATTGGCCATTGAAGCCCTGTCGGGTGGGAACCAGCAAAAAGTCGTTGTCGGTCGCTGGCTGGATACTGACAGGCAGTTATTGATCGCCGAAGATCCAACAGCCGGTGTGGATGTTGGCGCCAAGGCCGAAATCTACGCTCTGCTGTTTGCCGCCCTTTCAACAGGGATGGGCGTTGTCGTGGTATCAACGGATTTCGAGGAAGTGGCCGCAATTTGCCACCGCGCCATAGTGTTCAGCCGAGGGCAGGTGGTGAGTGAATTGTCCGGTGTTGGTCTTTCAACAGAATCCCTCATTCAGGCTGCTTCTGCCGGAGAAGCTGAGGCCGAAAAGTCCGAAAAGAATGAGGCAGGGGAGCATCGCAGTGCAATCAATTGAATCCAGCGCCCTTGAGCCAACCAAGGCTGAGTTGAACCGGATGAGTCTGGGCGGCAAAATTATTCGACTGTTGCCAGTTTATGGTTTGGTGATTCTGACTTTGTTTCTGGTGTTGTTGTTTTCGGTGATGCTGCCGAACACGTTTCCTACGATGCTCAATGTGCGGGCCATCATCTCCGATAAAGCGATCATCGCGTTGCTGAGTTTGGCCGCCATGATCCCGATGGTCGCCGGGCGCATAGACCTGACAGTCGGGTACGGCATTGTCCTTTGGCACATTCTTGCGATTTCACTACAGACAATGTTCGGCATTCCGTGGCCCATCGCCGTGCTGATTGTCGTCGGACTGGGCGTTGTGGTGGGCATGGTGAACGGATTTCTGGTTGAGATCGCCAAGATCGACGCCTTCATTGCGACCCTTGGTACGGGAACTGTCCTGTACGCCTTGGCGCTCTGGCACACAGGTGGACGTCAGGTTGTCGGTGCCTTGCCGGATGGATTCTATGCAATGAGCGGTACGTTCATCGGCGGTATCCCCATCACCGGATTTTATGTACTTGCTCTAACAATCATAATTTGGGTCCTTTTGGAATACACCCCCATTGGACGATACCTGTATGCCATCGGGGCCAACCCGAAAGCGGCTGAGCTCAACGGTATTCCAAACCGTAAATTTGTTGTCGGTGCCTTTGTCGCATCAGGAGCAATGACGGCTCTGGCAGGAGTCCTGCTCGCTTCCAAACTCAGGATTGGCCAGGCAAGTGTCGGGCTTGAATATTTGTTGCCGGCTCTGGTCGGTGCGTTTCTGGGCTCCACGACAATCAAACCCGGCCGCGTGAATGTGTGGGGCACCATTTGTGGTGTCACCATTCTTGCGGTCGGTATTTCAGGAATTCAGCAATTCGGCGGATCGTTCTGGGTCGAGCCCATGTTTAACGGGGTGACGCTCCTGGTTGCGATCGGGATTGCCGGATATGCGCAGCGGCGGAAAGGCGCCGCTCGCAAGTAGCTGTAAAGACGGATCAACCGGCAATCGGTGGGTCTTATCACGCAGGGAGGATAACAATGCGTCGAAGGTCTTTTGTTAGAGGTGCACTTTTGTTGAGTGCTGTGCTTCCATTTGTCAGCGTTGCGCACGCGGATCAAATTTCCGAAGCAATGGATGAGGTCAAGAAATACGCCGGTCCGAAGACGGAGTGGGATGGACCGACATCTGGTCCCAAAGCAGAGTCGGGAAAAACCATTGTTTATCTTGCTGCTGATATGAAGAACGGAGGTGTCCTTGGTGTCGCAAACGGTGTCGAGGAAGCAGCCAAAAAGATCGGTTGGGAAGTTCGAGTACTGGATGGTGCCGGTACAGTTTCCGGCAGAGCTGCCACATTTGGGCAGGCGATGGCTCTGAAACCAGACGGCATTATTATCGGTGGATCTGATCTTACAGAGCAGCAAACCGCGATTCAGGCAGCCATTGAAGCGGGTATTCCACTCGTCAGCTGGCATTCAGGAACTATCATCGGGCCAAACAAAGAAGCGGGCATATTCTCGAACGTTTCAACTGATGCGATGACGGTATCTGAAGCCGCTGCAAAATGGGCATTTGCCGATGCAGGTGGCAAGCCCGGTGTCGTGATTTTCACGGATTCAACCTACCAGATTGCGATCGACAAAGCGGATCGCATTAAAGAGACCATCGAGAATCTGGGTGGTACAGTGCTTGAATATGTCGATACCCCGATTGCTGATACGTCAAATCGGATGCCGACACTCACAACTGCTTTGCTCCAGCGTTATGGTGACAAGTGGACCCACAGCCTGGCGATCAATGACATCTATTTTGATTTCATGGGCCCTGCACTTGCCGCTGCCGGCGTTGCGGGCGACGCCAATCCCAAAGCTGTAGCCGCTGGTGATGGTTCAGAAAGTGCCTATCAGCGCATTCGGGGTAAGCAGTTCCAGTCGGTCACCGTCGCAGAGCCGCTCAATCTTCAGGGATGGCAGTTGGTCGATGAGCTGAACCGCGCAATGCAAGGCGCAGAATGGTCCGGCTATACAACGCCGCTGCATGTGGTGACCCTCGACAACATTTCCGGTGATGGCGGTGAGAACAACCTGTTTGATCCGGACAATGGCTATCGTGAAGAATACGCCAAAATCTGGGGCAAGTAGCGCGCCAGCCTGAGGGCGGGACATCAAAGTCCCGCTCTTAATTCGCCATCAGAGGTTAACGATAACCTCTTGTTTTATGACGCGAAATAACCACCAGGAGGCAGGAAATGTCTGAGCCACAGCCAATCATTTCCATGAGCAGGATAACCAAAAACTTTGGCGGAGTAACGGCTCTGAGAGATGTGTCGATGGCGGCGTATCCGGGCGAAGTTCTGGCTATTGTCGGTGATAATGGTGCGGGCAAATCCACACTTATCAAAGTACTGACGGGAGTTTATCAGCCAAGTGCCGGTTCGATAAGTCTTGAAGGCAGGCCGCTTGAGATGAGCAGTCATGCCGACGCAATCAAGATGGGTATCGATGCCGTTTATCAGACGCTTGCTTTGGCAGATCATCTCAAACCGTCCGACAACCTCTTCCTGGGGGCGGAACTCACGAAAAACTTTCTGGGCATTACGTTGCTCGACAACAAAAGGATGCACACCGAAGCGGTGCGCATTTTGAAGGAACGGCTTGGCGTAACCCTCCAGTCGATGGAGGTTGAAACGTCCAGTTTGTCCGGCGGTCAACGGCAGGCAATCGCCATTGCCAGGGCGGTCTATAACGAAAATCTACGCGTACTTGTTATGGACGAGCCGACGGCTGCGCTTGGCCCTCAGGAAACCGCCCGAACGCTAAAGCTGATCAAGACGCTTCGGGAACAGGGTCTTTCCGTCGTGCTGATCTCCCATTCGCTCGATGACGTCTTCGAAGTATCCGACCGTGTGATGGTCATGCGGCGTGGACAATGCGTCGGCGTTCTGAAAACCAGTGAAACTGATAACCAGGAAGTACTCGGCTTGATTGTCGGTGCTTCCGAAGCCGCAGTCTGAGAGCAATACCATGTCAACAGCAACTCAAAGCAATGCTTCCGGGCTGAAGAAATTTATCGAGCCCTACCTCGGCTTTGTCGGTCCCATCGCCATGATCCTGATGATCGTGGTGTTCATGGGGATCATGGAACCGACGCGTTACTTCCGGTTTTCGAATATCGAAATTATCTTGCTTGATGCCGCGCTATACATGCCGATGGCCATGGCCATGACGCTCGTTATCACGCAGCGCGGTATCGATCTTTCCATCGGATCCATTGCCGCACTCAGCGCCATTATCATGGCGTTTTTGATCAAGGTTTACGGATTTCCTGCCTGGGCTGGAGTGGCGATTGCTATTCTGCTGGGCGCGACCCTTGGCATGATCAACGGGCTGGTTATAACGCGCCTGAAAGTGCCGGATCTTATCGGCACGCTGGCAATGGATCTGGTTTATCGCGGATTTGCTCTGGTGCTTGCCAAAGGGCTGGTTCTTTCGCGTTTTCCCGAGCTGATCACGTGGATTGGCCGCGAGCGCATTCCGTTCTTTCTGCCGGTACCGGTTCTGATCGGCATTGCAACGATGATCGGCGGATACATCCTGCTGCGCAAAACTCATTTCGGACGCTACACCATTGCAATCGGCTCAAATCCGGAAGCGGCAGAAATGACCGGCGTGTCTAACAATCGCCATCGGGTTTACGCCTACACACTCATGGGCGCTGCCGCTGGATTGGCGGGCGTGATGCTGACGGGAAAATTGAATGCAATTCAGGCAACATCTGCCCCTTACTTTAATCTTCATGTGATCGCTGCGGTGGTTGTTGGCGGAACGTCGTTGTTTGGTGGTCGGGGGTCGATGATCGGATCCTTTGCCGGTGTCGTGATGCTGGCAATGATGATCAACGCACTCGTTACTCTGCGCATCGAGTTCTTCTGGCAGTCGGTGGCTTCAGGCGTGGTGATCGTATCTTCAGTTGCCCTTTACACATGGCTACAGAGAACGGACCGGGACGGCAGCAAAGGTCTTCTTGCCGGACTGGCGTCTCCGGACAGCCAGAAACTTATCAGGTTTGGCGGTGCAATCATGATCGGATTGTTCACATTCCTGCTTCTCGGATTCCTGACGTCAGGAAACCCGGTTCCCAGCGGCTAGACGCTGGAAACACTACAAAAAGAGTACAATGGAGGAAACTATGAATAGAACATTGCTTGCATCGTGTCTCGCCGCCGGTTTGGCTTTCAGCGGAAGCGCCGCCTTTGCACAAGACAAACTGCCGCTGAAAACCTTGCCTGATGATGATGCACGGGATCATTGGCTGCCGGCCCAGGTCAACAAGGAAGGGACAGTCGATAAGTTACAGGATGTTGTCGGATCTCCAGCGGTTAAATTTACCGGTAAGCAGGACCGACCGATTGAGATTGCTCTCATTTATCCTTCTGCCGATGTATCTGACTTCTGGGCGCGCAGCTTTCTGGCCCTGACCAAGCGTCTTGATGAACTGGGCATTGAATACAAGACCCGTGAGTTCGCCTCTCGTCAGATCGAGCACTCGCTGCAGTCCACCTATGCGAGTCAGGTCGACCAGGATGCGGATCTCTATGACTATGTCATTTTCGGCCCATCCGAGCTTGCGACCCAGGCGGACAACATCGACAAACTGGCCAAGAACGACGGATTGGTTACGTATGTCTGGGCATTCCATACGCCGCTGAAATTCCTGGAAGAACAGCCGGCAATGTGGCTCGACTTCTCTTCAGCATATGGCGCGCAGAAGATCTGTGACTACATGGTTGAGCGGCTTGGAAAAGATCAGGTCTATGCTCTCAATCGTGGCATTCCGGGAATTACGGACAACCAGCGCTCCGGCGACTTCAAGGATTGCGTTGAGAAGAAGGGCAACTGGAAAGCCGTCTATGAGCACTATGGCGAATATCAGCGTGAAGGCGGTTTTGCCGGTACTAATCTGATCTTGCAGGCCTATCCGGAAGCCAAGATCATTCATAATGCCAATACGGCAATGTCCATGGGATCTGTAGAAGCACAGGTTGCAGCGGAGAAGCACAAAGAGATTTTCTCAACAGGTTGGGGCGGAACAGGCCTTGAACTTGATGCGATCCGCCGCGGTGAGCTGAATGCGACCCCTATGCGCATGGGTGACGATGTCGGTGCGGCGACTGCCGAGGCTATTAAAGCTCATATGGAACAGAAAACCGAAGAATTACCACTTGTGTTCCTTGGGCGCATCACGGTGGCTCATGATGAGATGAGTGCTGAGGAAATCGATAACCTTCAGCAAGAAGCGTTTCGGTTTTCTGGTGTTGGCGCGCTCAAACGTTAAAAGGGCCAGTAACCAGCACCGGTGGGAATATCGGAATGAGATCCCGGACCGGTCGATAAGTCAGAGCATGTAAGTCAATGCAACAACACAATGTGCTCTGGCACCTGGTAATGTCGATTTGACATACTGATCACAGTGGTTGATCAGATTGGCGATGCCGGTCTCGCGACATCATGTATTGCGGGACTGGCTAAAGTTGAACTTCGCTGCAATTACCGCTGTGTAACTACTCGATGCGATGATGCGTTGATACCGAAGATATGCGTTTATCTTCCGCGGAGATTTTCGATCACCATCGACTATATTCAGACCGAGGCAGTCAAGCTCATGAAAGAAATTTTCTAGCGGTGTCAAAATGATCCTTATTGGATCTACTGCGCTGCGGCTTTCAATTCTGGCTTTGCCGAAGCCTGCTGCGCGTGCTTTCGCGCGCCCAGGTCGTAAGAGACATGCCTGATGTCCAGAGTGACGGCTGAAACGTGCCGCAATAGCAGAAAACTGAGATTGCTGATCAGAGCATTCTTCTCTCGTTTGTGGCTTACCGTTTGAGGCCGCTTCAAGATTTGGTTCAGTTTAACGCGATAGAAATCACGGGTGAACCGATGGGAAAGGCTCAGTCCGTGTTTGCGGCATAGTTGATGTAGCACTTTGAGATTTCGATAGTGAGTACCGCTATGGAGGTACGCAGCCTGATGCTCCCCGTACTCTTTGAGACTTGAAATGCCAAAGATCTCGCGATCTTTTTTCCAGCGTCCTATGCCCAGGCGATTTGCGAGCGTAATCCAAGCCGACTGACCATTAATATCTTTGAACCAATGCGCCAACGGAACGTCAATATGCCCCTCATAAAGCATGTTCACGAGGGGGAAAATATGAATCGACTGGCCTTCCGGACGGACCACCCGTCCAAGATTTGCTAAAAAGTGATCCATATCCGGCACATGTTCTATGACGAAGGTTGAAACGGCTGCATCGAAATAGTCGTCCGGGAATGGCCATGCTTCTTCACCGGTAATGCTGACAAGCCGTTCGCGCCATTCGATGCCGGGGCAATCTGTCTCGAGGGCCTTGATCGCTCTCTGATATTCCTCTGACTCACCCCAACCATAGTCGGCAATATCGAACCCGTAGAGTTCAAAGTTCTGCTCAGGATGTATGACGGTCAGGGCCTTTTGAAGATAGGCCATGAATTCCCCGTTCCCACAGCCGATGTCGAGAATGCGGATTGGTTCGCTTTTCTCCGGCAATTCGAGGAGTGTGTTGAGGCAGTTGAGGACATGCAGATGAGCAACAGTACGATGGCGGGGTAGGTCGTATGGAGGCTTTGGCATACTCAATCCAATTTCTAACTAACTGCGGGTTGTGCCGGCCCGCTTCGAACATCGTTGCGTAATCAATACTCAAGGACAGCAGTGATACCGGGTTATACCGCCTGTTTCCAATGAAAACTCAACTCAATTGAGATAGTGATTAATGCCGATGAGGTTAATACGCCCAATCACCATCTCACCGGTTTTCTAAGGTTCGTGTAGACTTCACGTGAAAACGTCCGGCAAATAATCAGGCGGTGTTTGCAGTTATAAAGTCACTCTTTTTGTGCGCGTGACTTTGGTCTGGCTGAAATTGCTGTGTAAATGCTTCTTCAGTGAACCCTTTCTCGGTAAAGTCATCGGGATGTCTTGCGTATTGGCACCATTGCGTGCACTCAGAGGTCAAAATGGGTAAAAGACGTGCTAGCTCGTTCTGAAAACTGCGGGTAGTTCATGAACTGATCGTATTGGTATGTATCGTAAAGCATTGAAAAACAAAACGAAGATTGTCTCAGTCGCCCCGATGATGGATTGGACTGACAGGCATTGTCGTGCGTTTCATCGAACGCTCACTCGGAGTGCCTTGCTCTATTCTGAGATGGTGACGACCGGCGCTGTTATTCACGGCGATCGAGAAAGAGTTCTGGGATTCTCGGCGTGCGAACAGCCTGTTGCCTGCCAGTTGGGAGGATCTGATCCAGCGGATTTGGCGAAGGCAGCGGCAATCGTTCAAGAGGCGGGCTACAGTGAAGTAAACCTCAATGTCGGATGTCCGTCCGACAGGGTTCAGTCCGGTTCTTTTGGTGCGTGTCTGATGGCAGAGCCGTCGCTTGTGGGTGACTGCGTGAGGTCAATGAAGGCCGAGGTTGATATTCCGGTGACGGTTAAGTGCCGTCTTGGCATCGATGATCAGGACACAGAGATTGCTCTTGATCAGCTTGCCGATGCGGTGATTGCAGGGGGAGCGGATGCGATCTGGGTTCATGCTCGCAAGGCATGGCTGAATGGACTTAGTCCCAAGGAAAACAGAGATGTTCCGCCGCTTGACTATGATCGAGTGTATCGTCTGAAAGAACGGATGCCGAAAGTTTTTGTCGGTATCAATGGTGGGATCGCAAGTATCGGCGCTTGTAAGGACCACCTGGAAAAAGTTGATGGTGTGATGCTGGGACGGGCTGCCTACCACACGCCTTCCATATTGCTTGACGTTGACGATGTCATCTTGGGGTTCGAAAAATCCTGCGTTGACGTCGACGCAGCTGTGCGTGCCTTTTTTCCTTACATAGAGGAACAATTGGAGAAGGGCGTCAAACTCTCCCATATCACACGCCATATTCTCGGCCTGTTTCAGGGTGTCCCCGGGGCACGCGCCTGGAGACGGCGACTGACCGTGGATTCGATAAAGCCCGGTGCCGGTCTGGACGTTGTCGAGGCGGCATTTTCTGAAATTGTAGAGAGAAGAGATACTATACCGCTGGGTGAGAGTGCCGCAGCCTGAGTGAGACTGCCGCCGCCACATTGGATGTATGTCCCAATAACCGGCGCCTGCCGACAGATTGAACAGAGGGACCGGACATATGACGGACCAATGTTCCTCGAGGGCTCCGTGGTGGTATTTGAATTATCGAGATGAATGAGGACTTTGGCGATCAGTCGTGCAAAGTTCGGGTCATGACAACATAAGAGCTGGGGCATCATGGATCTTTCAATTTCGTGGAATGAGATTATTCCGCTGGCACTTGCGTTAATCGCCTCTGGCGCAGTTGCAGGTGTACTTGCTGGAATATTCGGCATTGGAGGCGGGGCGGTTCTTGTGCCGGTTCTCTACCAATTCCTCACCACCCTGGGAATTGATGAGGGCATTCGGATGCATATTTCCGTTGCCACCAGTCTGGCGATAATCGTTCCCACGTCGATCCGTTCTTTTTCAGCCCACAAAGCGAAGGGCGCAGCTGATCTTGAGTTGTTGAAAAGCTGGTTAATCCCTGTGCCACTGGGGGTCGTCCTGGCCTCGATCATTGCGGCGTTTGTATCCGGCAATGACCTGAAAGGTATATTTGCCGCGATTGCACTCGTTGTCGGGCTGCGCATGCTGTTCAATAAAGAAAGTTGGCGGCTTGGCACCGATATTCCTGGAAACCCGCTCCGCGCCATTTGTGGAGGTCTGATCGGCTTCTTTTCGACACTGATGGGTATTGGCGGCGGTGTCATGAACAACACTTTCATGACGCTTTACGGTCGACCGATCCATCAGGCGGTTGCGACGTCAGCAGGCACGGGTGTTCTTATCTCCATTCCGGGTACCATCGGGATGATTTTGGCTGGTTGGGATGCATCAAACCTTCCGCCCTTTTCGCTCGGATATGTCAACCTGCTTGGTGTGGTGCTGGTCATTCCCATTACCATCTTCACAGCGCCTATTGGCGTTCGCATCGCGCATTCTCTGCCAAAACGGACTTTGGAAGTTGCGTTTGGCATCTTTCTGTTGATTGTCGCACTTCGATTTGCCTACGGCCTTATCAACCCCTAACGCATACTCCGTCTACTTCCATCCATTGGGACGACAGGATTCTTCACCGACCAAACCAATCTAAGGTGTCAGAATGAGCCGGTCGCCTTCAACCCGCCACGAAGACAATCCTCGAAGTGCGTTCATTCCAAGTAGGCTCTGGTCCAGGGAACCTGCACGGGAGACAGTCGCGTTGAGCTTATGGGTGGTGTAGTTTCCGATTGAAAGTCTATCCAGTTTTATCGGTGCGACAAAAGCTGCCCCGTTGGCAGTCGAGACGGGGAAGGAATAGTTCAACTGATCCGGAGCATAACCGATTTTTTCAGCGTCCTTGGCTGTCAGCGAAACGGTGCTCGCACCGGTATCAACCAGAAACCGGATGCTCTGTCCGTCAACGTCAGCGTCCAGATAAAAATGCCCATTTTGAGATTCGACCACTGATATCGATCCGTCAGGTGCCTGGATAGTCATGCCGGGTATGAGGGATCCAAGCGTTCGTTCGGCGTAGTAAGACAGATCATTGCGCATTGCGTATCCGGCAATGAGCAATACCAACAGGCCACCCCAGACTACAATGCCCTTTACGAGCTCGGAAAATCGCGGGCGGGCTGCCAGAAAACCACCTCCGATGAAAACGAGCAATGCAGACAGGAACACGAGCCGCGGGCCGGTATCATCGAAATTGAGTTCCTCTAGCGTTTGTGGCCAATACAGGAATGTGGCGCCGATTACCGCGAGGCAGGCAAGGGCTATTGCAACAATGACAAAAGGGCGAGTCGACATAGCTCTGTTACCTCAGGTGTCCTGCGAATGCAGACGTTTTCTATGACCAATCCGGGCCATGATTTCAGCGCGCCTCTTGTCCGACATAGTTTGCCAGTCCGCAATTTCCGATAGTGAGCGGCTGCAACCAATACATGTATTGGTTACTCTGTCAATTTTACATATATTTACGCATGGTGAGATGATTTCCGGCATCCAGGCGTCCTTCTATAGTTTCTGCCAGAGTTTTTATACGCAACTGAACTACACTATTCTCACCAAATCAGTGACTCATAAAGCATATCTATCGAATATATGGGGATCCAGAGATAATTTAACAGTGAACGAACATTAATTGTCGTTTAGAACTGAGAGTGGCGCGAGAGTAATTACTTTAGTCGAGGATGTGACTGCGTGCCATTTCTATGCAGAGTGTAGCAGCAGCAAGCCCAACAGAAAGCCTGTTTCGGCCATTTGTTCTGATGCTCCAATGACATCGCCGGTGTGCCCGCCAATCTTGAAGTGAGCCAATTGCCCGACGCAAAGCGAGGCGATCAGACAGCAAGCCAGTGCGAGCGTGATTTGCGCTAGGGAGTAAAATCCAAATAGAGGCAGGCAGATTATCAGAACACTTAAGTTGGCTTGCAAAACAATCGATTTCCCCGGTGCTCCATATCGCTCGGCCAGTCCTCCCGGTCGAGCGGGACTAAGCAGCAGCCAGGGCCATAAAGCAGCAGCCCGACCTGCGGCTGCCATTGCAGGCAATGCGAAAATACAGGCCCATATGCCATAGGCACCGAGTATTGCAGCAAGTAGGGTAATGCGCAGGATCAGGACAAATACAACCACCAGCACGCCGAATGTTCCGACGTGGCTGTCCTTCATGATTTCCAGCCGGCGTGTCTGAGAATGGGAACCAAAGAAACCATCGGCGCAGTCTGCTAGCCCATCTTCATGAAGTCCGCCGGTCGTTGCTGACAACGTCGCCGCAACTATCACCGCCAGCGCCGTTGGAGGCAGCGCGGTTTGCGCAAGAATTACCAGCAACAACATGGCTGGCATCGCCAGCACGAGGCCTGCGATCGCAAATGCGCGTGGCGCACGCCTGAAATCCGGCATGGCCATAGGGTCATCGCGCGGATGAAAACTCGGAACTGGAAATCTGGAAAAAAAACGCAGATTGGCCGCTAGATTGAGCATCCATTCCATTAGTGTCGCATTTTTTGGTTTTTGCGTCGGCATGGCCCGAATGTACGGCTTGTGAATCGTGATGAGGCGGTTATAGATCTGCCTGAATAATACACAATGCCGGTCACTACCACTCTGATCCGCTTCCTCTGCAAGGTAAGATGATATGTCTCTCGCTGCATCCGCACTTCCATTCGATGATATCCGGGATCTGTTCAGGAATATGCCCGGTCCGGATCTGGACGCCGTCGCCATGGTGAAGGAAAGAGATGCTCAGTTGACTAAACCACCGGGTTCTTTGGGAAAGCTGGAAGGGATTGTTGAATGGGTCGCTGCATGGCAAGGACTGGGAAAGCCCCAGATCACCCGCCCGCTCGTTGCTATATTTGCCGGAACGCATGGCGTGACCGCCCAGGGTGTTTCAGCGTTTCCAAGTGAAGTTACACAGCAAATGGTTGCGAACTTTGCTGCGGGCGGAGCAGCCATTAATCAGATCTGCATTGCTCATGATCTGGGACTGAAGGTCTTTGATTTGGCGCTGGAGATGCCGACACCCGACATTACAGAAGATGACGCGATGGATGAAGCACATTGCGCTGCAACCATGGCATTTGGCATGGAAGCAATTGCCGGTGGAACGGATCTTTTGATGATCGGTGAAATGGGGATAGGGAACACAACGGTCGCTGCCGCGATTTTAAACGCTCTGTTTGGTGGAGAAGCATCGGATTGGGTCGGCTCCGGCACAGGGGTTGATTCTGCCGGATTAAAACGCAAGACGGATGCTGTTCAACGGGCCGTCGCGCGAATAGGCTCAGCGACGAAAGATCCCCTCGAAGTTCTGCGTCGAGTTGGTGGTCGGGAAATAGCCGCGATGTCGGGCGCTCTCCTGGCCGCCCGAATGCAGCGCATACCCGTGATCGTCGACGGTTTTGTGGCATCAGCCGCCGCCGCTATCCTTTATGCCGTTGATACGACTGCGCTCGATCACTGCCAGTTTGGACACTTATCAGCAGAAAACGCGCATCGCCGGGCGCTTGAGCATATGGGCAAAACTGCGATCCTTGATCTGGGAATGAAACTCGGAGAAGGGTCCGGTGCCGCCATGGCAGCCGGTGTGGTTAAATCCGCCGTTCAGATCCACAATGGCATGGCCACATTTGAGCAGGCTGGTGTTGCCGATAAAAGCTGATATCCCGACAGTCAGTCACTGCTCAGGCAATAGCGGCACTTCTTATCTGATGCCGGTCTTCTTCTTCCTCGCCTGCTTCAATGGGGGGCATCGCTTCCAACACTCGTTTGCGGGGTAAGGTGATAATGACTTCAGTGCCTTCCCGCAATTTCGAGTGAAGTTCGAACTTGCCTTCATGCATTTGGACCAGAGCTTGAACGATTGAAAGACCCAGCCCGGTTCCGGCTTCTGCACTGCTGTGGGCGATCGCCCCCTGTCCGAATGCCTGGGTGACAATCGGAATTTCGTCTTCGGGTATGCCCGGTCCCGTATCGCGAATTTTGATGTATTGGCTGCCGCCGGTGGTCCACCCGCAGGTGACCCAAATTTCGCCGCCGGTTGGCGTAAATTTCACAGCGTTTGACAGCAGATTGAGTATGACCTGACGAATTGCGCGCTCATCTGCCCATAGTTTCGGCAGATTTTCCTCATATCTCTCGTGTACGACGATGCCTTTGCTCTTTGCGCGTACGGAAATGAGATGACAACAATCCTGCGCCACATCACCCAAATGGATGGACTCTTCATTGAGGGTATACTTGCCCGCTTCAACCCGTGAGAGGTCAAGAATTTCGTTGATCAAATTCAGCAAATGTTGACCGGAGGTGTGAATATCGGTGACGTACCCCTTGTAGGTTTCATTATTCATCGGTCCCAGAACTTCGGTCTGCATGACTTCCGAAAAGCCTAGGATCGCATTGAGTGGTGTCCGCAATTCGTGGCTCATCGTTGCCAGGAATCGTGATTTTGCGAGGTTTGCTTCTTCCGCGCGCCGTCGCGATTCATCGGAAATCGCTTTTGCTTGTTCCAGTTCGACGAACAACCAGTCCTTTTCCGCGCGATATTCCAGCATGATGAGAGACGAAGAGTTCAAGCGAATGCCCAGCATCAGCATGAAAATCTCAGAACCTGATGCCATAGCTGCCATGGCAAAGTGAAGCGGCTGTCCATCCAGGGCAAACACTGCGACGCTGGCAAGCGTTATCGGGATGGTACTGGCAAACAGGGCTGACATGAGATTGAACGAAAGCATGGTCGTCATGGCGATTACCACCAGCATGATGGCGAATTGAAACACCTCAAACCCGCTGTTGGCGTGGTCGGCCATGGGCAAAAAAAACAGCGAACCCCAGCACAAGCCGTAAAGAAAATCGCCGAATATGAAATGGCGTCGCCATTTATTCAGCGCAACGACATTTTGTGGGACATTTTGAAACCGGTGGCAGATGGAGATCAGCAAAGCATGGCAAAGAAGCAGCAACCCAAGCCAGATCGCCACGAACTGTACTGGAATGAATAAGCAGGAGATGACCGATATCATCACCGCAAACAGTGGCAGTGTATAAGCGGCACTCAGTCGGTTCCGGGCATACATAAGCGTCATTTCATAATCGAATGACGGCCGTGTACCTGTGGCGGAAGTCAGTTTATCCCGTGCATCACCAATCGTGCGCGCGACATGACGGCGTCGGCGCGCGCGTTCACTGTTCATCGCTATTTTTTCGTTGGTCTCAACAACCTTGCCGCCGATCATCAATGGTCGCCCGAATTATTCTGGAGTTGTGTCAGTCGTCGTTCAATGAATGATGAACAAAATGTGTTAAGATCGCGCTCAAAATTGTGGTTAATTTTCAGTTGCTTGTTGCGAAAGTCTCTATGCGTTTGAGGGAGATGAAAAAGATGGATAGCGCTGTTTCGCAGCTGTGCGGTCAAATCAGGGCCTGTACCATATGCCGTGATACGCCGAGAAAAATACCATTGCCCCATGCACCAAGGCCTGTCATTCGGGCAACGTCGACGGCGCGCTTGTGCATTGCCGGGCAAGCGCCTGGTACGCGTGTTCATGCCTCTGGTTTGCCTTTCGATGATCCATCGGGAGAACGGTTGAGAGATTGGATGGCCATCGACCGATCAGCGTTCTATGACGAGCGGCGGTTGGCGATTGTTCCGATGGGGTTTTGTTTTCCCGGTCTTGATGCGAAGGGCGGGGATCTTCCCCCGAGGACGGAATGTCGGGACACCTGGCATGATCAGGTTTTTGCGGCGATGCCCCAGCTTGAACTCATCCTCGTCATCGGCCAATACGCTCAGGCCTATCATTTGGGCAAGGCAAGAAAGAAATCCCTGACAGAGACCGTAAAAAATTGGGAAACCTACTGGCACTCTGACGAAACCGGATGCCGGTACCTGCCATTGCCGCACCCGTCTTGGAGGAACACCGGATGGCTCAAGAAAAATCCGTGGTTTGCGGAAGATGTATTGCCGGTTCTCAGATCTGAAGTGGCTAGATTGATTTCATAAAATTCAGTCGAAAATTCTGGTTTCCGGGAACTGCGGCTACCGCGTGGCAGCCAGAACAGGGAAACCGGCTTTTCGCAAAATAGTTGCCAACTCGGAGATGCGCTCTCTGCTGGGCGAGAAGAAATACACGACATCCCAGCGGGCAGTAATCACTGTATCCCAACCAATAACTTGCACGCCGCCGGCATCCTCGATTGCCGCCCCAAGTCTGAGCGGTAGGTCTGATCCATAACCGCGAAAATGCTCATAAGCTTCAGGATCAGCGTATCCCCAGTCCTCCGTCCAGAGCTGACTGGAGGGGGTTGGGACCGTGAATTGCACAAGACCGTCAGGTTTTATGATGCGAAGCAGTTCCTTTAGCGCCGAGATATCATCGGCGACGTGTTCAAGGACATGGTTGGCGATTGCCCAGTCATAGTGACTGTTCGGTCGAGCGATATCCATGATATTCAACGAGTTATCACTGCCGAAAACGGAAATGTCTATCTGGCCCAGTCTGTCTTTTGGAACGCCTGGATCGTCGGAGAATTGAAGTGCATTTTTTTCATTGAGCAGCTCATCGGGCAGTGCGTCGAAAATCCGGCGGACAATCCGATGTCGTTCCAGACCGCCACAGGATGCACATTTGGGCGGCTGGCCGTTTTTGGCGATCCGTCCTGCCAGTGAAGCGATGAAGGTGGTGCCACCGCAGATAGAACAGACGGGAGATGAGACTGGCATGCAAGGGGCCTTTCTGCCGCTTATGAGGAGCGGTGCAGGTTTTAATCACCTGTAGCACTTTGCCATATGGATGCAAGATCATGGGGTTAAACTGTCCCGAAAGTGCGCAATTTTGCCCAACAATCCTGCTAGGCAATAATTGCGGTGGTATTCTATTTTTAGAAAAATTATCTAAAACATAGCCAAAATGTTGAAAATAATAGAAATAGGTGTCTAATGACGCGAGAAATGGAAATCAGTTTTTAAGGTTGAAATATGATTGATCGTATTGATCGGCGGATTCTGGCCATTTTACAGG
The DNA here is from genome assembly GCA_039976075.1 of Stappiaceae bacterium. Classification (GTDB taxonomy): domain Bacteria; phylum Pseudomonadota; class Alphaproteobacteria; order Rhizobiales; family Stappiaceae; genus JBDWFY01. The sequence goes on along the minus strand of JBDWFY010000001.1, from coordinate 909,093 downwards.
AAGACTCCACTGTTCCGGTTGCGGAAATCGGCAGGCGTGTCGGTCTTTCCACGACGCCCTGCTGGCGCCGCATTCAAAAGCTGGAGGAGGATGGTGTCGTTCGTAAACGCGTGGCGTTGCTTGATCCCTCGAAAGTGGACGCCAAAGTTACGGCGTTTGTAGCGATAACCACCAGCCAGCATACAGAAGACTGGCTGACGCGATTTGCTGCAATTATTCGGGAGTTTCCTGAAGTTGTGGAGTTCTATCGCATGGCGGGGCAGGTGGATTATCTCTTGCGTGTGGTGGTCCCGGACATTGAGGCCTATGACGCCTTCTATAAAAAACTGGTTGCAAAAATTGATATTGCCGATGTCTCCACAACCTTTGCGATGGAGCAGATCAAGTATACGACTGAACTGCCTCTGTCTTATGTGAAGGTCAGTAAGGAAAAAGTACCGGCCAGTGAATAAATCTGTTGGAGAGGGCGTTTTTGCACTCTCCAGCTTTTACGGATTTGAACAAAGTCAGGCTTTGTCTGCATTATTGAGGCGGGCGATCAGACTGGATGTGTCCCAGCGCTTTCCGCCCATTGCCTGAACCTCGGCGTAGAACTGATCGACAAGCGCCGTGACAGGCAGGCGGGCTCCGACTTCATTTGCTGCGCCCAGGCAAATGCCCAGGTCCTTGCGCATCCAGTCGACTGCAAATCCATGTTCAAACTGACCATCGCGCATTGTCTGCCAACGATTTTCCATTTGCCAGGATTGCGCCGCGCCGCCGGAAATCGCAGACATGACCTTCTCAATATCCAGTCCTGATTTCTGACCGAAATGAATTGCCTCAGAGAGCCCCTGCACCAGTCCGGCAATGCAAATCTGGTTGACCATTTTGGTAAGCTGTCCGGCACCTGATGGACCCATCAGGCCAGTAAATTTTGCAAAGCATTCGATGGCGGGTTTTGCCCGTGTATACACATCTTCTTCCCCGCCGATCATGACCGTCAGAGCACCATTTTCAGCCCCGGCCTGTCCACCGGATACCGGCGCATCGAGGAAACCGAACCCGGCGGTTTTGGCTGCCTGATAGAGCTCTCTCGCCACATCAGCGGAAGCGGTCGTATTGTCTATGAAAACAGAACCGGGCTTCATTGCTGAAAAAGCTCCGTCCGGACCGGTTGTAACAGAACGCAGGTCATCGTCATTACCCACGCAGGCAAACACAAAGTCGCATCCTGCAGCCGCTTCTGCGGGCGTTGCCGCTGCGGTGCCGCCGAATTCGGCAGCCCATTTTTCGGCTTTGGATGCTGTACGATTATAGACGGTTACATCGTGACCGCCCTTTGTTTTGAGGTGTCCGGCCATGGGATATCCCATTACGCCAAGACCGATAAAGGCAACGGTTGCCATGCTGTGCAACTCCCTTGTTGTTCTGTTTTCTGCGAGGTGATGTTTCACTCAGCCAATTGCGCGCTCACGTGCGCTGCTTCACATCAACCAAAGGAAAGAAACGGGTAGGTGTATGTCTTCGCCTTTTTTAGCGGAATGTGTGGGGGGCTTGTCAACCTGTGAGTGCCTGATCGAGGTCCTCAATCAAGTCTTCATCATGTTCGATGCCGACTGAAAGGCGCAGCAAATTTTCCGGAATTCCAGAACTGTCACCCTCCAGCGTCCGCCTGTGTTCGATCAGACTTTCAACACCGCCGAGCGATGTCGCACAGAGGATGGTTTTAAGCCTGCCTGCGACTTTCAAAGCGTCTTCTTCAGAGCCTCGGACAAGAAAGGAAAGCAGATAGCCAAACCCCCCATGCATCTGCGCTGCCGCCAGATCGTGCTGGGGATGTTCCGGCAAACCAGGATAGTAAACATGCTCGACGTTAGAGTGGTTGGACAGGAAATGGGCAATTGTTTTTGCGTTGTTGTTCATGCGCTCGATGCGCAGAGACAATGTGCGCAGCCCCCGCAACAGCAGCCAGGTTTCAAACACGCCAAGAATGGCTCCGGCGCCTTTTCTTTCCTGGCACAGAAATTCCCACCACTGGCTCGTTGCATCCCGCGTGGAAACGACGCCCGCCAGTACATCGGAATGACCGTTTAGGGCCTTGGTTGCGGAGTGCACCACAAGGTCTGCACCCAGCTCGAGAGGACGACTGACCAAAGGTGTTGCCGCCGTTGCGTCCACAGCCAGCAGCGCTCCTGCGGATCGGCAGGATTTTGCTGCGAGCCGGATATCTGCCACCGCAAGCCAGGGGTTTGAAGGAACCTCCAGGAACACGAGGTCCGGTGCAGTTTCGCGGATCGTTTCGTCGAGCAAAGTAGCGTTCGCGGCATCGACCTCCACCAGCGCGATGCCTGAATGTGTGCAATGGCTTCTGAGCCAAAGTGTCGTGCCCCAATAGATGCCGGATTGCACGACAATCGTTCTGCCTGGTCGTACCCACCTGAATATTGCGGAAATAGCTGCCATGCCGGAAGCAAATAACCGGGAGTCTGCACCCGCTTCCAGATTGGCAATCAGCGTTTCCGTCTGCCGGTAAAGATCGTTGTCATCTCGTCCATAAAGATGATTGGCGCTGGTCAATTCGTAACTGGGATTACGGGCAAATGTCGTTGCCGTCTGAATCGGAGGTATGACGGCACCTGAATACAGATCCGGTTTGCCTCCGCCATGTGCCAGCAGAGTGTTGAAATGCTTTTTGTTTCGGCTCATGTCCGTTTTCCGCAATTTTGTCTGGCAATTAGCTGCCCGTTCGTACCAGATGTCTGGTCAGACGCTTCTCGAGCCGATCCCATACACGGCGCAGCGTCTCGACCATAATGAGATACATAACTGCTGCCCAGATGTAGGCTTGGAAATCATAAGACCTTGAATAGGCGCGCCTGACTTCACCCATGATATCAAACACGGTAATGATCGAAGCTATTGCCGATCCTTTGATCATCAGAATGATCTCATTGCCATATGGTCGAAGCGCGACAATCATTGCCTGAGGCAGGATGATCCTGAAGAATGTGATGTACTTGGGAAGACCAAGAGATGAACACGCTTCCCATTGACCTTTGGCGACATTCTCAATTGAACCACGCAATATTTCAGCCTGGTAGGCTGCCGTGTTCAGAGAAAAGGCGAAAATTGCACAATACCAGGCATCTCTGAAAAACCACCACAATCCGATATCCTGAAAAAACGGACGAAACGAACCCGCACCGTAGTAAACCAAGAATGCCTGTGCAATCAGAGGCGTACCTCGGAAGAAATACACATATCCAAATGAAATCGCGCGCAATATCCGGTTTTCTGACATGCGCATTCCGGCGATTGGAAGAGATAGCAATGCCCCGATGACAAGTGAAATTACAACCAGTTTAACGGTCACGACGAACCCGTCCAGAAACTTCATCGCGTATCGGTCTGTAAAAGCTGGACTGTAGCTATCAACTATAAACAAGCCTAAGCCAATTGCCGCTGCGATCCAGAACCCCATGGCCGTATAACCAAGGATGCGTGCTCCACTCCAGCCACGGGCCCTAAAAACTGCGGGAGGGACGTTCACTTCCGAATTGTCCGTCACGTTATTCACGACCTGACCTCACCCCGCCGTGTCCAGGCTTCTATTTTGTTCAGACCTATAGATGAGATAAGTGCAAGTACCAGATAAATCAGGCACGCAATACTAAAGAAGAAAAAAGGCTCTTTAGTCACTCGAGCAGCGATTCCAGTTTGGCGCATCGTGTCTGTAAGACCGATGACGGAAACGAGTGCGGTTTCTTTCAGGAGAATGAGCCACAAGTTGCCCAATGCCGGTAGTGCCAGTCGAATCAGTTGAGGCAATACAACTAGTTGCATAACCTTCAGTCGATTAAGCCCAAGCGCAGATCCCCCTTCATATTGTCCAGCCGGGATAGCGCGAAAGGCCGAAAGGAACGCTTCTGAAGCATAGGAGGCAAAAACAAACGAGAGGGCAATCATCCCTGCAACAAATGAATTAATTTCAAAGCGAGCATCGGGAAACACGAAACGAACGGCTTGCTGAACAAGGATTTGCCCACCGTAGTAGACGAGAAAGAGTGTTAGAAGTTCAGGTAAGCCTCGAAAGATCGTCGTATATATATTGGCCGCCGTTCGCAGGCTGGCTTCTTCCGATTTTTTGGCTAATGCCAATAGAAAACCAATGATGAGGCCGAAGGGTAGGGAGGCGAGCGCGAGGCTAACGGTGAGGAGTACTCCACTGGCGATCTGGTCCCCCCAACCATTGTCGCCAAACGCAAGCAGCGCAAACAGATCTTCCATTAAATCTACGTTTCTATCGGCTTCTGATTGTTATTGGACGCAGCGAAGGATTCTCCGCTGCGTCTTTCTCACTGTTAAGCCAGCTTATTCGCCGTAGACGTCAAATTCAAAATATTTGTCGTTGATTTCTTTATATTTGCCGTTTGCACGAATGGTGGCGATTGCTTCTGTTAGCTTATCGCGCAGATCTGTATCTTCTTTGCGGACAGCAATTCCTGCACCTTCACCATTGATTTCAGGATCGGTTTTAAGAGTCGTCAGAATTTTACAGCAGGCTCCATCATCGGTCGCAAGCCAATCGCTTAACACAACAACATCGTCGATTGCAGCGTCCAGGCGACCGTTTGCCAGATCAAGCTTGTACTCATCCGGTGTAGGATACAGCTTCAGATCGCTGTCGCCGAAATAGGCTTCAGCATAATTGGAATGGGTGGTGGAGCTTTGCGCACCAAACTGTATACCGGCAAGCGCTTCCTTGCTCGCTTCCGTCAGCTTGGAGTCTTTCGGTACGGCAATTGCCGGCGGTGTGTTGTAATATTTCTTGGAAAAGTCGACTTTTTCTTTGCGTTCGTCGGTGATGGACATCGACGCGATGATGGCGTCAAATTTGTCGGCGAGCAGGCCGGGTATAATTCCATCCCAATCCTGAGTGACAAAGACACATTCGACCTTCATTTCTTCGCACAGTGCATTGGCGATATCGATGTCGAAACCGACCAGATCACCGTTGGATTCAAGATTGTTGAACGGAGGGTAGGCGCCCTCGGTTCCGATGCGGACTTTTGTCCATTCCTTTGCCTGCACTGTTGAAACAGCAGCGAGTGTTATTGCAGCGACTGCTGCGATACGCATGATAAGACGCATGGTATGTTCCCTTGAATTATGTATCGTTCCAGTCATGAACGGGCGTTCGAAAGCCAATCACCAGACCGGTGAACCACATTATTCACACTATGTTCATCAAAACTGCAACCCGTTGTAATCAGATACTGAACATTATTGTAAATATCGAAGCAAAATACGCCGCTCGATTATCGCCAATTAGTAAATATGGCGAAAATCTGTCGGTTAATCTGCGTTGGTTGCTTGCAGCCTTGCCGGTAGGCCAAATTCGGTAAAGGGAATGAACGAAACAGTGTCTCCCGTCTGGACACGCGTTGTCGCCTCGGGAATTTCGATAAGGCCGTCTGCTTCCCGCAATCCCGTTATGAGGCCGGATCCATCTCTGGCGAACTTCCTGACGCGAAGGTTTCCTTGCTCATCTTCTTCGAACGATCCGCGCAAAAACTCTCGTCGGTCGGGTTTTTTGCTCACAATTTCAAACGCAGCAGGAATAGCGTAGCGTCTGGGAGCCGACCAAGCGCCGCCGGCCATCCGTAGGAGCATGGGATATACATAGAGGAGAAAGCAGACCATCACAGCAACCGGATTACCAGGTAAAGCCATGATGACACAGTCATTCACCTGGCCGAATGACATCGGGCGGCCGGGTTTGATCGCCAATTGCCACATATGGCGAGAGCCGAGCGCATCAATGGCCGTTATGAGGTGGTCCTCTTCTCCCCGGCTTGCGCCTCCAGACGTCAGAACGACATCGTACTGCTGGCATATGTCAACCAGCACATTTTGAACCTGATCGGGGTTGTCTGCCAGAACCCCTAAATCGTCAACCGTTACCGGCAGAGGTTCGAGTAAGGCGTTGAGCAAGTAGAAATTGGAATCGTAGACTTGCCCGGGACGAATAGCGGCCCCTGGGCGCAATATTTCATCCCCGGTTGAAACGAGCGCTACTTTCAGGGGGGCATAAACGTCAATTTCGCCATATCCCAGCGATGCTATGGCCGCAAGTTCTTGGGCTCTGAGGCGCTTACCTGAATTCACCACCGTAGCGCCTGCGTTGAGATCCTCACCTGCCTTGCGGCAATTGGCACCCGGTTTGATGGCAATGGGAATTTCCACCCCGCCCCCATCCACGGACTGTGTCAGCGCACAATCTTCCTGCATAACGACGGTATCTGCGCCCTCGGGCATTACAGCACCAGTGAATATCCGGGCGGCGGAGTTCGCTTCAAGGGGCAGGCGGGCTGTGTCGCCGGCAGCAATGCGGTTGCTTACCGGCAGGAAACCCTGGGCTGTTAGAAGGTCATCGTGCCTGAATGCATAACCGTCGACTGCGGCATTGTCGGTGAGGGGCACATTGCGGGGAGCCAGAATTGCCTCTGCCAAAATTCGGCCATTGGCTGCTTCAAGCGCCACGGTTTCCCGCTGGCAGACAGGGTGTATCCGCTGCTTCAGAATTGCGAGTGCTTCGGCGTGTTTGAGCCGGTCTTTATCATGCAGAAAGCAATCGTCAAGCAGCCGCCTAGGCGAGGGCATTTCTAGACTCCAGCTGCAGATACTCCGCGATAAAATCGGCCATGCCTGTGATGTCATCCAACGCGAACACCGGTGTCGTGCCTTCCTCGACAGGATGATCTGCGGCAACACCGACGATATGGGGATCCTGTTCGGTAAGAGGCGCGCGGTCTTTGCTTTGAGTTCGACGGGCTTCGATTTTCGGGTGTGCTTCGCGCTTATATCCTTCGATGAGGATGAGATCGCAAGGGGCCAGCTGAGGAATGATTTCCTGAAGCGAAGGTTCGCGTTCGTCCCTGAGTTCATGCATCAGTGCCCAGCGCCGCCCAGATATCAGCACCACCTCGGTTGCACCTGCCTCCCGATGCCGATAGCTGTCGGTGCCCTTGTGGTCGATGTCAAAAGCATGATGGGCGTGTTTGATTGTCGAGACGCGCAGGCCCCGATCCGTAAATTCAGAAACCAGTTCCGTCAGCAACGTTGTTTTACCGGAGTTTTTCCAGCCGGTGATGCCAAAGATAGGCGTACTCATGCGGTGTTGTCCTTTTCAGCCATCGCGCCTGCCAGCGTATTGGCCAAGTCGATGTCCTCAGGCGTGTTCGCGTTGAAAAACGGGTCAAGGCGGGCGCCGTTCAGATCCAGACCATCGAATGATTCTGACAGGTTCGGATGCCGTTCTACCCAATGCAGGACTTTTCGACTTTGATTTTCAGCAAGCCAGGTATGCAAATCATCGGCGAGTTGCACGGGCCATAGGCCAAAAACCGGGTGCTGTTTGCCATCCGACGCAGCAAGCACAATGGCTTGGCCGTCCTGTTGGCTCCGATGTCTGAAACGTTCAACCAGATCAATTGGAAAAAAGGGGGTATCAGCAGCTACCGTGAGAACATGGGTGGCCTCCGGCTTGTGGTTTCTGGTCCACATCAGCCCGGCGAGAATGCCAGCCAAAGGGCCCGCAAATCCATCGATCGGATCCCGGACAACGGTGCACTGATAGCTGGCAAAACGATTGGGATCACCATTTGCATTGATGATTACATGACCGACCTGCGGAGACAGTCGTTCTAATACTCTGCTCAACATGGGGCTGCCACCGATGTGAATAAGGCTCTTGTCGCCCCCACCCATTCGGCGTGAGAGGCCGCCGGCCAGAACGCAGCCGACAACATCGGCAAACGCCGCGCTCGATTGTCCTTCAGTGGAATTTTGCGTACTCATTTCACTTCCCGGCATGGCGACCACTCTCATCGGAATAACGGCTGGCTTTGCGCTGAGACTTTGAATGCTCATCCTCGCCGAGCAATTGCGCATCGAGATCGAACACAATGCGTTCTACACCCGTAAGAGCCGTAAACCGTTTTCCCCGTGCGCGGCCGATCAATGTAAGGCCAGCCTGTTCCGCCAGTTCTACACCCCATGCTGTGAAACCGGATCGCGAGATCAGTATCGGAATGCCCATCATGACGGTTTTGATAACCATTTCCGATGTTAGCCGGCCGGTCGTGTAGAAAATCTTGTCGGAAGGATCGATTTCGTTAAGGGCAATGTAACCGGCGATTTTGTCTACAGCATTATGCCGGCCAACATCTTCCATATAAATGAGTGGCTTGTCTTTGTGACATAGTACCGATCCATGGATTGCACCAGCTTCAAGATAGAGCGACGGTGTTGTGTTTATTTGGCGGGTAAGTTGGTGCAGCCATGATGTTTTGATCACAACATCGTTGGAGAGCGCCACGCCATCGAAGTTTTCCATGACGTCGCCAAATACTGTGCCTTGCGCGCAGCCTGAGGTGCGTACTTTTTTCTTCAATTTATCTTCGTAGTTGGTTTCCCGTTCCGTTCGTACCACCACTATTTCCAGATCTTCATCGACATCGATACCGGTAATAGTGTCTTCGTCGAACAGCATTCCCTGATTTTTGAGATAGCCGACAGCCAGCAAATCCGGATGATCGCCAATCGTCATCATGGTGACGATCTCCTGGCTGTTGAGAAACAGTGTCAATGGTTTCTCAGTGACAACTCTCGTTTCGACCCGGTTGCCGTCTTGATCAATACCCTTGACCAAACGGGAAAGTCCTTCTGCCATCGGGTCAGGTGCCAGCAGATAAGGCTGATCAGCCATGGATTACCAAAGTCCTCGTTACGAATTGTATCTGCCTTAGTATTAGAGGGCTTTTTTTGCAAACAGCAAGTTTTTCAGGCCACAAGGCTTTTTTCGGTGCAGCGCTGATCTTGCGAACTAGGAGTCGGCGAACCTAAAATCAATTGCCATCAACATAATGAGCCGGTAGCAATAGTGTCATTCGAGATTTCGGCGCCACGCCACTGTGACGTCTCATGAACTTCATGACCCACCATCCGCATTGATTATGCTCGCATCAGAGAAAGACTTTAATGGCCGAACGGCAGTCAAACGGTCTTGGTATCCTTGTCATGATGGCTGCAATGGCTGGATTTATTCTCAATGACATGTTGGTCAAACTTGCTGGTGAATCGCTTCCATTGAGTCAGATCGTTGTTCTGAGATCGTTTTTCGTGTTCGTTCTTCTCAGTGGACTGATCTATTTCCAAAGCGGTTTTTCGACATTGGCTCCGCTTCGAGAAAAAGCGGTCACGATAAGAATATTGGGCGAGATCGGCGCAACCGTGCTTTATCTGTCAGCGCTTTTTCGTATGCCGCTGGCAAATGCCACTGCAATACTTCAAGTTCTTCCCCTGGTCGTAACAGCTGGTTCAGCGCTGTTTCTGGGCGAGCGTGTGGGGTGGCGCCGGTGGACCGCGATTACTATTGGCCTTATGGGCGTGTTGTTGATTGTAAGACCCGGACTCGCAGGATTTGATAGTTGGTCGCTAGTGGCATTTTCGGCCGTATTTTTCATGGCACTGCGCGATTTGGCAACCAGGCAGATGTCGCCAAACGTTTCCACCTTTGCTGTCGCCTGGCTGACGAGCATCGCAGTCGGCATTCTGGGGATTTTGCTGGCGCCTTTTGAAGAATGGCAGCCGGTTTCTGCAGGCAGTCTGTTGTTTTTGGCCGGTGCCGCCGGGTTTATTCTGCTGGCATACGTCTTCATCATCATGGCGATGCGCACCGGAGATATAGCCGTGATATCTCCGTTCCGATATTCCATCATCCTCTGGGCGATCGCTATTGGTTATCTGGTCTGGGATGACATTCCGGATCTGCCGACACAGGTAGGTATCGCAATTTTGGTTGCCACCGGCATCTATACCTTCCTGAGGGAACGGGGACAGTCACAACAATGAACGTGAAATGAAAACTCAGTTGCGTGACAGTTGGGCGATTTCCGCGTGTATCCAATCACGAAATGCCTTTACCTTTGGTTTTTCAAAAGCTGCGGGCAGTCCGGCCAGATAATACATACCCTCCACGGGCAACATGGTGTCAAAGGGGGCGATCAGACGTCCGGTCCTGATATCGTGTTCAGCCAGACTTTGCCTTGCCAAGACGAGTCCGGCGCCTTCTGCTGCGGCGTCCAAACTATGATTGGCGTGATTGAAGTGCAGACCCCGATCAGTATCGAGGGATTCCACGCCCACCTTATCGAGCCATGTCTCCCAGGTGGTTTGATTTTGCATGAATTTCAGGGAATCGTCATGAAGAAGCGTGACAGTGTGAAGGTCTCCAAGTGAGAGACTGCCGCCATGCTGCTCAAGAAACCCCGGGGAACAGAGTGGAAGCACAGCTTCCTTCATCAGCGGTTCGACATGCAGGTTGTCATCATCCGTGAAGCCGAACCGTACGCCTATATCGACTTCTTCAGTGTTAAAGTCGACCAGTTTCAAATTGGCGGAAATGCGCAGCTCCAGATCCGGGTGGGCTTCCAGAAAGCCTGCAATCCGAGGCGACAGCCATTTGGCAACAAAGGCAGGCCCGGTCGCCAGAACCAGAATGTTGTCAGGTGTTTCCGGCTGAAGCAGACGAAACGTCTCGTCTAGACGCAGGAAAGCGTCCCTAATTCCAGGAAAGATCGCAAGGCCGGTGGGAGTGAGTTCTATCGCCCTGTTCAGGCGTTTGAAAAGTTTTACGCTCAAAACATCTTCCAGCATCCGCACCTGATAACTCAGGGCAGAGGGTGTGAGGTTCAGCTCATCTGCAGCTTTGGTAAAACTGAGGTGGCGGGCTGTCGCTTCAAAAGCCCGTATTGCGTTGAGTGGCGGTCTTCGCATCCTGTTTCACACAAAATTATTTTAACTGAACGGCAAAAAATACGCGTTTGTAGAGATTATGTCGAGCCGTTATCTTCTGAAAAGAGCCAATTCCGGCAAATTCTTCAGCGAGAGAGACATGATATGACTGATTTTCGATATAAAAAATTTGACCTTAATACAGAAGAAAACCTTCCGTATTCAGAGCTGGTTGAACGTGGCCGACACATGCGTTCTCAAGCCTTTCATTCGATGCTGGGTCGATTGGGCAGAATGATAAAGTTCCGGTAGGTATCATCGTCATGGGCCTTTGCAGGGCAGGGCACGCAACCGCTCATCCTCAAGTGAAGTTGCTTGAGGCGTGCAGTTTCAGATCGGTTTGAGTTTCCCGGGATGGGTTGGGTCCTCATGTTAAATTTGTACAACCCGCGCTTGCGTCATTAAGGTGAATTGATCATAAGGGATGAATGGTCAGTCCGCAGAGTTCATCCCGCAGCGATCCTTCTATAATTTTTGTCGGCGTTCTTATCGGCGTTTCAGCAATGAATCCGCTGGCGATGAATATGTTCCTTCCATCCATGCCCAGCATGGTGGCATATTTTCAATCAAGTCCGGCAGCTGTCCAGCTGACGCTTTCTCTTTATCTATTGGCCAGCGCTGTTTCGATGCTGATTGCTGGCCCGGTCTCCGACAAGGTTGGGCGCCGGCCTGTGCTCCTGATCGGGTTGTCACTTTTTTTGGTCGGTACGCTGATCTGCATTGTTTCACAGACGTTGCCCCAGCTTATCAGTGGTCGTGTTGTGCAGGCGGTCGGCGGGGCAACAGGCATGACGCTCAGCAGGGCGATCATCCGAGATCTGTTTCCTCGTGACAGAGCCGCCAGCATGATGGGTTACGTGACGATGGGGATGGCGGTTGCGCCGATGGCGGGACCTCTCATCGGGGGGCTCCTGCACGAGGCATTCAACTGGCGGGCCAGTTTCGAATTCACGTTGGTGGTTGGTGTAATCGTGCTTGCATTCGCCTGGTTAAATCTTACAGAGACAAATCATCGGACTGAAAACAAAGAGGCTGCAGGACGATTGCTGACCAGTTTTGCAACCCTGTTTGGGTATAAAACATTCTGGCTCTATTCGCTGACAAATCTATTTTGCTCCGGAGTATTTTTCGCCTTTATCGGCGGCGCGCCGTTTGTTGCTGAACAATTGTTGGGCATGTCACCCTGGGAGTATGGTCTGTACTTCATGCTGATGGTTCTGGGCTACATTTTCGGGAATTTTCTTACCGGCCGTTTCTCAGGAAGACTGGGCATTAACATCATGGTCACAGCTGGGAACCTATGCGCGTTGGTTGGTCTCACGCTCATTTCAACGCTGTTTGCTCTGGGATATTTACATCCGCTGTCCCTGTTCGGACCGATGATGCTGATTGGCATTGCCAATGGACTGACCATGCCAAATGCGATGGCTGGAATTGTCAGCGTGCGACCGGATCTTGCCGGTGCCGCCGCCGGACTGGCGGGAAGCATGCAAATCGGTGCAGGTGCCATGGCTACAATCTTAGTAGGCTGGCTGCTGAATGGTCAGCTTTGGCCGGGGACTATATGGCCGATGATGTTGTTTATGATGGCGTCGGGTACACTGGCGCTCGTCACCGGGCAGCTGGCACGGTCCGAGACCGAACGCACCGCTTAAGTGTTCTACTGCTGAGATCAAAGATATTCAGTCCCTGAGAAGCGGTAGACCCGTCAACATACGTTTCCGTTTGCATCGGACACTAAAGAGAGGCGTTCAATTCTGTCTCATCAACCGCCGGTGACGCTCATATGACGGCTGACCGCAGGCTGTTTCGTCGTACGATCTATGACGAAATCATGCCCTTTGGGTTTGCGACTGATTGCTTCTTCGATGGCTTCGTTCAACAAGTCATTGCCCTCAGAGGCCCGCAGAGGCGCTCGCAAGTCCTTGCAGTCGTCCTGACCCAGGCACAGATAAAGCATGCCGGTACAGGTAACCCGGACACGGTTGCAGCTTTCACAGAAATTATGAGACAGCGGCGTTATAAAACCAAGACGACCGCCCGTTTCTCCCACATCATAATACCGTGCAGGCCCCCCGGTCTTGTAGGGGATGCTGGATAGTGCAAACTGATCCATCAACTGGGCACGGACCAGCGAAAGCGGAAGATACTGATCCGTTCTGTCCTCTTCGATTTCACCAAGAGGCATGGTTTCAATAAGTGTAAGGTCAAAACCCTGCTGGTGCGCCCAGCGGATCATTTCAGGAATCTCACCGGCATTGACACTTTTGAGCGCAACCGCATTGATTTTCACTTGCAGGCCGGCCTTCTTGGCGGCTTCGAGACCGTCCATCACTTTTGCCAGACTGCCCCAGCGCGTGATTGCCTTGAATTTATCCGGATCGAGCGTGTCAAGCGAGACGTTGATGCGCCTCACGCCGCAATCATAGAGTTCATCGGCGAAACGGGAGAGTTGCGACCCGTTAGTTGTCACAGTCAGCTCTTCGAGAGCACCTGAGTCTAGATGCCTGGACAGTGAACGGAACAGGCTCATAATATTTTTTCTGACCAAGGGCTCGCCGCCGGTCATACGCAGTTTGCGAACGCCTTTTTCGACAAACGCTGAGCACAGCCGGTCTAGTTCTTCGAGGCTGAGAATGTCTTTCTTCGGAAGAAAGGTCATGTCTTCAGACATGCAATAGACACATCTGAAATCGCAACGATCAGTCACCGAAACCCGCAAATAGGTAACATCCCGGCCAAAAGGGTCCGTTAGAACCGGCTTTGCGGATTGTGCGAAGGTCGCAGTCATGGTGCTCTCCCAAACAATTCATGTGACCGGTTGGTAGATCCCGGCCTTCTGTTCTTATTCACAGCATTAGTGACCATGCCAATGATCTTAGTCAACAACTTCTCATAATTGGAACATTTCGGCGTTGGGGAAAGGGTAAAAATAAAAAAAGCGGACCGAAGTCCGCTTAATTTATTCGTCCGTCAATTCGATTTGTTCGTTGGTCAGTTCAGAACAACAACGCGCGCGCCTACACTTACCTGTTCATAAAGGTACTTGACGTCTTCATTTGCCATACGAATGCAACCTGATGAAACGGCTTGACCAATCGTCCGGGGTTCATTGGAACCATGGATGCGGTAAATGCTGCTACCCAGATAAAGCGCACGCGCGCCGAGTGGATTGCGCGGGCCACCGGGCATGTACGCCGGAAGAATGCGACCCTTTCTCCGTTCCCGTGCTCTCATGGACGCAGGCGGTGTCCAGCCTGGCCATTCCGCTTTACGGGTAACGCGGTGTGTTCCCGCCCATGTAAATCCGGGGCGACCGACGCCGATACCGTATTTCATGGCTTTTCCGTTTGGAAGAATATGATAAAGGCGGCGCTCTTCAGTGCTGACCACAATCGTACCGGCTTTGTATTTGCCGTTGTACTTGACGACTTTCCGTTTAATGGGGGATCTTCCACTCTTTCCACCACCGCGGGCACTGACCCATTTTTTCGTTTCCGGATCCCAGAAACGGCTAGCAGCTTCAACAGTTGACGTGAACGCAACTGCGCCAATCAATGCGGCTGCAACTGTTCCTAATAATCTACGCATCCCATTCCCCCTTTACGGTCCCAATCCCAAATACATAATCAAACACGTTCAATTCGGGTTCACGATAACGTGGAGCCATTTCGATCTTCTTAACATGCCGTAGCGGATGCAAGTATTACTGTCCGCTGTGCGCCGTATTTCGATCACAATGGCGTCAATGTGCCCTGTTCGCAACAAAGTACCCGTCTTTTTGCCATGAATCAGTGACGCCGGTCACAGGGAAAGTCGTGATCTTCGAAAAGTATTTTCAATTGTGAGAAAGGCCACTGGTTGTGTGGCAAGAGAAAAATACGGGCGCAACACAACATAGTGATATGTTCAGGATTAACGATAGAAGCAAAGCGGCCTGCGAGAAGCAGGCCGCTACTAACTTGTATTCACACCATGGTTGGACTTAACCGAGATTCAATTCCTTGAAAAAGTCGTTTCCTTTGTCGTCAACGACGACAAAGGCGGGAAAGTCTTCCACCTCGATGCGCCAAATTGCTTCCATGCCAAGTTCTTCGAACTCAACAACTTCGACTTTTTTAATACAGTCCTGCGCTAGCCTGGCTGCCGGCCCACCTATGGAACCCAGATAAAACCCCCCATGCGCCTGACAGGCCCTGCGAACCTGTGCCGAGCGGTTTCCTTTCGCCAGCATAACCATGGAGCCTTCTGCTGCCTGGAACTGATCAACATAGGCATCCATGCGTCCAGCCGTTGTGGGGCCGAAAGATCCGGACGCATAACCCTCAGGCGTCTTGGCCGGGCCGGCGTAATAAATGGGGTGATTTTTGAAGTAATCGGGGAGGGGCTGCCCTGCCTCCAGTCGGTCACGCAATTTGGAATGCGCCAGATCGCGCGCAACAATCAGTGGTCCGCTGAGGGATAATCGCGTTTTTGTCGGGTGTTTGGTCAACTCGCCCAAGATATCGCTCATGGGCTGGTTCAGATCGATTTTTACCACATGGTCGGACAGCGATTGATCTTCGACTTCCGGCATATATTGATGAGGATTGGTTTCCAATTGCTCCAGGAAAATACCGTCTCGTGTGATTTTACCCATCGCCTGGCGATCCGCCGAACAGGAAACGCCGATACCGATTGGAAGCGAAGCGCCGTGACGCGGCAAACGGACGACACGTACGTCATGGCAGAAATATTTGCCACCAAACTGGGCGCCAACCCCGGTCGCCTGTGTCATTTTGTGAATAACAGCTTCCAGTTCGTGATCACGAAAGGCATGGCCGAGCTCTGAACCTTCTGATGGCAGACCATCCAGATAGTGGGTCGAGGCCAGTTTAACCGCCTTGAGGTTCATTTCAGCAGACGTGCCGCCAATGACGATTGCCAAGTGATAAGGCGGGCAGGCTGCAGTGCCGAGCGTTAGGATTTTTTCCTTTAAAAAATCGAGCAACCTGTCGCGGGTGAGTAACGAGGGAGTGCCTTGGTACAGGAAAGTTTTATTTGCCGAGCCGCCACCTTTGGCAACAAACAAAAATTTGTACGCATCCTCACCTTCGGAATAGATCTCGATCTGTGCAGGCAGGTTGTTTTTAGTGTTTTGCTCTTCAAACATTGAGAGGGGAGCAAGCTGGGAGTAGCGCAGGTTTTTCTTGAAATAGGCATCACGCACGCCTTGACCCAGCGCCGCTTCGTCCAGCCCATCCGTCCACACAAACCGCCCCTTTTTACCCATGACGATAGCAGTACCTGTATCCTGGCACATGGGGAGAACGCCGGCGGAAGCGATATTGGCGTTTTTCAGCAGGTCAAAGGCAACAAATCGGTCGTTTGCCGTGGCTTCCGGATCGTCCAGTATTGCCCGCAATTGCTTGAGGTGACCAGGTCTAAGCAGATGGTTGATATCCGCCATTGCCGTTTCTGCCAACAGCCGCAACCCTTCAGCTTCAACGGTTATCATTTCCTGACCATTGAACTGCGTTGTGGAGACAAATTCGGAAGTCAATTTGCGATAGGGCGTTTCGTCTTTTCCTAGCGGAAACAGTGTCGTGTGCTGATAGTCGGGAAGGGCCTCGGTCGCCATGATGCTTCCATCTCCATTGAGAGACAGCAACACTGTGGGAATTTTCTTGCTGCCCTCAGGAGTGCTGTCCAAATGCCAGAAGTCGCCTGAAAGGAGTTCGGTGAGTCAACTCACTCAGGCGTTTCTGCTCTTCTAGCCAAGTTCACCCTGTTTGGCCAATCTTGTCGAAAAAAAACGATCCGAAACATTCGCACGAGCACAAACTGGTTCACGATTTTCGTGCTTTGAGGGCAAACAGGATTGAGACCTTGCCCGCAACCGCATTGTCCGGTTGTGCCATCCCGAGCTCGTAGTCCGTGCGCAACACAGTTGTGGCGCCGGATACTGTAGCGACCCCGTCTTCGACTGTCAGGCTAAAGGGCAATGACAGAGGCTGCGACCGATTTCTGATGGTTAGAGTGCCAGCCGCTTCAAAATTTCCATTCTCACGTTTCGTAATTTTTGTGGACACAAAGGAAGCTGAAGTGAAATTCGACGTGTCGAACCAGTCTGAATTCAGGAGCGTTTGATCGATTGTTGCGTTGCCCGTTTGCACGCTTGTCATATCGATACGCACTTGAATGTTGCTGGCCTTCAGATTGTCTGTGTCGAAATCTATCTTGGCATTCCAGTTCCCAAATGTTCCGGTAACGATATTACCGCTCTGTTTGGCCTCAAATTTCAAACTGCTCTGCGTGTGGTCGACCTGCCAGTCTTGAGCAAGCGCCGGCGATGCAAATGACATCAACAGAGCGGCAATGGCTGCGCCTTTTCTCAACGGAAAATGCATGGGTTAACTCCGATTGAACGAATGTCGAGAAAGCGGATTGATTGGACAGACCGCCTTCTATTTGGATCTAAACCCCATCATGCGTCGCAAGGTGTTGTCGCGCGAGATGAAGTGATGCTTGAGCGCTGCGGCAATGTGAGCGACCAATGTGAGGATGAGCAACCAGGCAAACAGTCCATGCGCCTGTTTAAAGAGAGCTTCGATACTTTCCCGGGTTCCCCAATTTTCCGGAATCGGCAGATGGGGGATATGAAGCACGTTGAACGCGATTGTTGGTATATCCCACGGCGAGGCTGAGACCATCATCCATCCGGACAGGGGTAAAATGAACATGAGGACGTACAGAACGGTATGCGCGAGATTGGCCAGTGCTTTCTCCCAGGCTTTCATTCCGGGCTCGAGTGCAGGGGTGGGATTGGTGAGACGCCAAATCAAGCGCAGGATGACCATGGCCAGCGCGACGAAACCGAAGGATTTATGCAGCTGATAGAGCTCAAAGGTTCGTTGGGCAGTGATGTCCTGTTCATGCATGTAAAGACCGAGGCCAAGCATGAAGAGAATGAGAAAAGCCATAATCCAGTGAAACGCGATAGCGAGTACCCCGTAACTGTTTGCCGTGTTTCGAATCATTGCGGTTTTCCTCATCCAAAAACTGAGCGGCTGGTCCGTGACAGGCACCGACCACCCAGGTTCCGAGCCTACGTTTTGGCGCGTATCCTTGTCGAAAAGGAGGTTCACTCTTTCGCGGATACGCTCCGGGGCGACGGAAGAGGTTATTTTTTGGCCGCCTCGGAGTGGATTTGGATAGTGACTTCATCACCGATGGCGGGGGCGAATGTGGTCATGCCAAAATCCGACCGCTTGATGACTGTCGACGCATCGAAGCCTGCAGTGATTTTTTTGGTTATCGGGCTTTCACCGATTTTCGTCACTTTGACATTCAGAACGGTGGGTTTTGTGACGCCGAGGATGGTGAGGTCTCCAGCCACTTCCAGCGTTCCGTCTCCGGTTTTCTCAACGCCGGTGCTGTTAAATGTGATTTCGGGAAACGTTGCAACATTGAAAAAATCAGCACTTTTTAAATGTTTGTCGCGGTCCGGATAGAATGTGTCCAGACTTTCTGTTTTTACGACTACGGATACCTTGGAGTTCTCAGGGGCTTCCTGATCGATAACCAGGGTGCCTTCCCAGTCGGCGAAACGACCCTGCGTGGTCGAGAAACCGAAATGGTCGATTGAGAAACTGATGTTCGTATGTGATTTGTCTATTTCAAAATCAGTTGGTGCAGACAGTGCCGGGCTGATGAAAAGGACAGCTGCGGCTGTTGCGGTTGCCAAGAACTTCATGGTCAGGTCTCCGTGGAAATGCGAAATTATTCGGTTCGCTACAGATGCTGACGATCATCAAAAATTCAATTGAATGGTCTGTTTCTGAATTGTGAACAGTGATTGGCAGGAGGTGCCGGCGGATCACGTCATGACATCTGCGATATTGACCGGACGCTGTTCCCGTATCGATTGTTCTGCAGCCAGACCGATCGCGACTGCAATAAATCCGTCTTTGAGTGTCACCTCCGGCTGCCCGTTGCCGCTTTCAACCAGCTGTGAAAACTTCTGATGCTGATAATAGGTGGAGCCGTGGTGGTCTCCCGCCTGAAGCACATTCAGATCCACATCAACCATTTCGACCACCGGACCCTTCGGCTCTCGCGGAGAAAATATCACTTCGCTTTCGCGTTCTTCATGACCGGGCCAGAACCGCGCCGGGCCGGGCACGTGCGCCGCCATTTCAGCTTTGTCGCCTGTTGCAACAATTTGCTCCTGCCAGTAGGACCCTTCCGCAAACATGCACAGGTCAAGCATTGCGCGCATGCTGTTTTCGAATTCCACAACGACATAGGCATTGTCGATGACATCCGGCACGCGGCCATCAATTTTCATATCCAAATGATTGACATCCTGCCCTCCGGAAGCGAATACCCGGACCGGTTCTGACTGACTGATCAGGCGCATCAGATCGAAAAAATGGCAACATTTCTCAACGAGCGTCCCCCCGGATTGCTCGGCAAAACGGTTCCAGTGGCCTACTTTGTCGAGAAATGGAAACCGGTGTTCCCTGATCGACAGCATTCTCAGTTTTCCCAGATCGCCGCTGAGCGCACGCTCGATGAGGCGGGCGACGGGAGGAATGTACCGATATTCCATCGCAACCCAGGTTGGAGCAGGCCGATTTTCAGCTTTGGACAGAACAGATTTACAATGATCAAGTGTGGTGCAAAGCGGCTTCTCGACGAGGATCGGAAGATTGGTTGAAAGCGTATCGTTCAATACATCGAAATGAGTATGATTGGGCGAGGCGATCAGAAGACAATCGGCAACATTTGCGGAAAGAAGATCCTTGTAGTCCGCAAAGGCAAGGCACCCATTGCCTGCGAGCTCCGCTGCACCAGTCCGCATTGCTTCATTGGGATCCGCAACGGCCGTCACCGATTTACCCAGGAGATTGATATTGCGAATATGTTCCTGGCCCATCATTCCTGAGCCAATAACAGCATAGCGTGGCATTGTTCTTGTTCTTTCCGTTGAGCCCTAACGGCGTTTAAGGGTTCTCAAGACAGGGAGAGCCGCAGTTGTTCCTGTAACTTCAGATTTCGAGGATCGGGACATTTAACTCGGCGGCTACTGCGGCCAATGCGCTGCCATGGTCGCCATAGACCAGCGCCATGTGATGCTCAAGACCTGCATCCATGATCATTTTCATGACGGTCTCCGGCTCCGAGTCAAAAGTAAGCACTCCTGACGTACCGGTAAATGCCATCGGCCTTTTCTCCATGATCCCCCGGGCAACCACCATCTTGACCTCCCCCCGTGCCTGACTGATCCGTGCCAGCGTCACGCGTCCAGGTTTCAACGGGAATTCGTAAAGCAGAGGCATTTTTCGGTTGGTGTGGATTGTTGCTTCGTGGCTTGAATCCGGATCGGCCATGGAAATCGGCGCCTGGCCACAGTGCCAGACAACGCCGGTGCCATCCTGGGTGTCGATATCAACCAGATCAACCAGGAATGCGGGTTCATCAGCAATTTCCTGAACGATCAGGGAGGTCAGGGCACCGTAAACATCTGCTTCGCAGGCGCAGGGCACTTTCTTTTCACCCATCATTGAAACAGGTCCGCAAACCGCTCCGCCATATTCGGTAAAAGTTTCCGGCCAGCAACGAATGGCAAAAGCATCAAATCCACCGGACTGTTTGATTTCTTCCAGTGCAACTTTCAGGCGCAAGGATTTGTCGAGTTGCTCCTGATCGACAGTATCAAGACCTGAAACGGACTTTTCCGCTTCCTCCCGCACTTCCGCAACACCCTGTATTGAAGCTGCTCCGGCGCGGGAAAACAAATCTGGCAGAGCAATTTCGCTAACGGTCACCTCGGCGAGGGACGATAGTTTTCCATCGTCATAGGCGCAGGTATCAAAGCCATCGGGGTGTTCTCCAATCCGTCCGATGCGCGCGCCCTTGAGTTTGGTCACCAGGTTCTGAGCGCCTTCGGTACCCAGACCTCGGGATGATTTGAGAGCGACAGGCTTGGTTTGCGATGATCCGGAAAGTAGATCTTCAATGACGGTTTCGAAACCTGGCTGACCCGGCGCCTTGTAAAGCCAGGAAAATGGCCGGTTCCTAAGCCCCAACGCATGTGCCGCCAGGTTCAAGCCACAAAAGGCATTGAGGCGCAGGCGACCGCCTAATCGCGGTTCGGGGAATGCCCAGATCGCCAGCGGGCCTGTAAGTGTTTCGGCAATCTTTGCGGTCATTGCGGCATCGGTGAATGTCACCTGCAACACGAGCACAAGGTCGGGCTTCCCAGAGGTCAAACCTTCCAGTGCTTTTGACGTGGACTCACCATCCATCAAAAGAGCGCGTGAACCAATGATCCGGTGCCCGCTCTGATCAAGTTGTTTTAAAGCCGCATCAAGAAGTTCGTTTGCATAAGGCATATCGAAAGTCGGGCGTCCGAGGGGTAAAATGCCGATGGTCGCCATTTTATTCTCCAAAACCTGGATAGCTGTGCCGGAAGTCGCCGCTCTTTGGCGTCACATCGGCGTTGCCGTTCAGCGCTGCATGCTCGAACCAGGGCAGGGCCTTTTCGTCGGTCAGGGTGTTCAGTTTTTTCATATAGTCAACACTATCGCCTGCGAGCTCAGTGCGGATTGCCGACCAATTGGGAAAGTGCTGGAATGCATCCAGCCAGATTGCCCGACCGGCCAGATATCCTGACGCCCCTGCTTTGTAAGCCTGGGTCATGATATTGTAAAAATCCGGCTTTCCGGCACCAGCGGAGAGCATCACCCATGGCCGGCCGGCCAACCGACCCATTTCGGCAAAAACGGCCTGTGCTTCTTCCCAGCCATCATCGCCAATTGCCGGCACGTTTTTGGCTTCAATCGGGCTTTCAAGTTTGAAGACGTCAATCCCAAAATCCGGGTGGGCAAAGGCGTCAACGCTCTGCAAAACGTGATCAGAGTTTTTGCCTTTCATCTCGACATAGTCTTTGGTTTGATCGGCATCTTTGGCGAGAGGATACACAAGCAGTTCAAAGAGAAATGGAATGTCGTATTTGGCACAAGCTTCGCCAATGCGTTTGGTGAAATCTTTTTGCGCGTCGTTGACGGACACGTCGGCATCGGGTCTGTACCAGGCGAGAACTTTGACCGCATCGCCACCGACTCTTTTGATTTTCTCAACCGACCAATCGTCGATTTGAGCGGATAACCTGCCACCGGCGCTCTCTTCAAAGAGACTGTCTTCCAGTGTGACAATCAATCCTTTTTGGGGGCTGTAAACCGACACACCTGCCGGATAGGCGTAGTGTGGATCGAGCAGCATTGCAGAACTCTCTCCCTGCAGCTCTTCGATCAGCATTTTCTTGAATCCTGCGACATCCTCCCAAGGGGCTTCGCTGGTTCCGCGTGCTTTCATGACTGGAATTTTAATGGGCGGACGTTGATCGACAGCAGTCATCTTGAAGCGGCCGTTGTCATCGGCCATGCGCCGCATGCCCCAGAGTTTGCCTGCGCTGAGTTTCATACTTTTCTCTCCTGAATGAAGGAGTCGACTTCGACGCGGGTCGGAATGCCGTCCCGGCCACCAAAGCGACTGCATTTGATTGCTGCGGCAGCGGAGGCAAAGCTGATCGCATCTTGAATGGTTTGTTTTTCTGCCAGGGCGAGAGCAAACGCACCATGCCAGGTGTCGCCTGCGCCAAGAGTATCAATGACGTCAACCTGATAAGCAGGGCAATGTTCGACACCGCTGTCTCCGGTCCAGAAAACGCCATTGGCACCATCCGTGACGCATACCCAGTTGCCGGTCTCATTTGCGATGTCGGTAATTTGTCGCCGCATATCACCTGGCCCTGCATATTCTTGCAAACCTTCGGCGGAGAATGCGACATGCGAAGCGGCGGCTATCGCCTCGATACTTCCATCGTCCATTGGTCTCTCAGCGTCGAGCACGGCCGGTAGACCTTGTGCTTTGGCGGTATTGAGAAGAGCCACAGCACCGCTGGTCCATCGATTATCTGCCAACACGGCGTCGATCCCGGATGGGATCGAGGTGGGCAGCCAATCCGTTTCTTCAGGTAGCGTAGGATCCCGATAATTCACAATCTGCCGCTCGCCCTGACCATCGATATAGATTGACGAAAACGATGAGCGTCGGCCGGGAAAACTGCGCACGGTACCGCAGTCGACATGTTCTGCCTCCAGTCCGCTCAGGATCATGTCGCCGACGGGATCTTTTCCCAGACGAGAAGCGAGAGAGGATTGTCCGCCAAGCCGCGCAACGGCAATTGCCGCGGTGGCAGCGCAGCCACCTCCGACAATGGCCGCATTTTCCGCCCGATATTTTTTAGCTTCGGAAGGGAGACTGTCCATCGAGAAGACGAAGTCGATAACGGCAACACCGCAGGATAATACGCCAGCCATGTTCCGGATCATCTCCTCTGGGCGTTGATCAAAAGCAGCGGATGTTCGCTGTACGCCGGTTGTTTTTTAATCTTTTATAAGACATTGCACACCTGTTCAAGCGGGTGCCTGAAATTTCGAAGACTGCTTTTGTCAGTAACCGGTGACTTTGTAACTTGAATGTCTGACTGTGCGAAAACAATCGGCGAACGATGAGGGTCTCTACCTCTCTGATAATGATCTGCAAAATATTGGAGTTTAATGTAATCCGGGCAGGTTTATGGGAATAGTCACCAAGGCCAGACACAATTGACCTTGGTGACGTATTGCGGAAAATCACATGCCTAGTCCACCGACACAGGCGTATTTGATATGGAGGTAATCATTTACACCATATTTCGACCCTTCAGTTCCCATGCCTGAATCTTTCATTCCGCCGAACGGCGCAACCTCAGTTGTTATCAGCCCTTCGTTGACGCCGATCAGTCCGTATTCCAGGCTTTCCATGACCCTGAATGTCCGACCGAGATCCTGAGTGAAGAAATAACAGGCCAGTCCGTACTCGGTATCATTTGCTCTGGCGATCACTTCTTCTTCTGTGTCGAATTTGAAGAGTGGCGCCAACGGCCCGAATGTTTCTTCGCGGGCGACTTTCATATCGGAAGTCACATTTGCAACAAGCGTCGGTTCAAAGAAGCTGCCGCCTTTGTCGTGCCGCTTACCGCCGGTCACCAGCGAACCGCCTTTTGCAAGGGCGTCCTCGATATGCTCTTCAACTTTTGCCACGGCATTCCCGTCGATCAGCGGTCCCTGGGTGGTTCCGTCTTCCATACCGTTTCCGACATTGAGCTGCTCGTTCATGGCTTCTGACAGCTTTGCAGAAAACGCATCATACACGCCTGCCTGAACATAAAGACGGTTGGCGCAAACACAGGTCTGACCGGAATTGCGGAACTTGGAAATCATTGCTCCGGCAACGGCTGCGTCGAGATCCGCATCGTTGAAAACGATAAACGGTGCGTT
Source organism: Stappiaceae bacterium (assembly GCA_039976075.1). Taxonomy (GTDB): domain Bacteria; phylum Pseudomonadota; class Alphaproteobacteria; order Rhizobiales; family Stappiaceae; genus JBDWFY01. The sequence goes on along the minus strand of JBDWFY010000001.1, from coordinate 884,884 downwards.
GCCGCCCAGTTCCATTGATATCTTTTTCATGTGAGCGCTGGCCGCGGAGGCGAGCGTTTTGCCCACTGCAGTCGAGCCGGTGAAGGTGATTTTTCGAAGGTTTGGATTCTCACACATCTCCGCAGCAATTTCGGCAGCGGATCCGGTGATAACGTTGAGGACGCCAGCCGGGAAACCCACTTCCTCTGCAAGTGCGCCAAAAACCAGAGCGGAATAGGGGGTCTGTGTCGCCGGTTTGATGACCATAGTGCACCCGGCAGCAAGGGCCGCACCCATCTTTCGGGCAATCATCGAGTTGGGGAAGTTCCACGGCGTGATCGCTCCGACAACGCCAACTGGCTCTTTTGACACCAGAAGGCGTTTTCCAGGCCAGGGTGAGGGAATGATATCGCCGTAGATCCGCTTGGCTTCCTCTGCGAAGAAACGAATGTAATTGACCCCGAGCGCGATTTCACCTTTGGCTTCCGCCAGCGGTTTCCCCATCTCGCTCGTCAGTATCCGTGCCAGCTCATCATGGCGAGCCATGATAGCGTCGCCCAGTTTGTGCATCAGCGCGGCCCGTTCGTTGGCCGTGGTGCGCCCCCAGGATTTGAAAGCAACATGGGCTGCTTCAATGGCACGGGCTGTTTCCGTCCGTCCGCAGCGTGGAATAGACCCGATCACGTCGCCTGTCGCTGGATTATTCACATCGATGGTCTGGCCGCTGTCGGCGGCGGTCCATGCGCCGTTGATGAAATTGGCTTGTTTGACTAGGGCACTATCCGCACTCATATGGCGTCTCCATTGGATCTTCGAGTTTGTCTCTTTGTTCGTTTGGCGGTCTTTGGGTTTGGCCGAAGACACACCGCTCATCTGGATTGCTAGAAATACTTCGAGGACAGAATTGAATTCGGCTCGTCCTCTCAATCTGGGGACTATATGCTGCTGCGGTTGTCCTCCAGGCGGCTTCACATTCGTTTAGGGGTTTCCTGCATCAATCAGCCAGCTCTTTTATAACGTCCGCTGGAATAGGCAAGTCACAGACACTAACGAGATTGGTGTGAGCAGGTAACAGCAATTTCAACAAATGTGGGAAAACTGCCACTATTGGATAAAATAGTGGCCGCTCTTTGGACGGCAGGGGCGCAGTTTTACCCGGGCTTTATGGCGAAGATGATTTTCCATCCATCAATCAAATGGGGATATCTGTTCCAGCTCTCTAGAGTGGGTCGGCTGCGGGCGCCATAAAGACCTTTGATCTTTTCCCAAGTGAGATTGGCTTTGGGCAACTCGTTCTCTCCTGATTGGGTGGGATGCCTGGCCTGACCAAAGAAGGCCCTATGACGGTAAGCATTGACATCGGCGCGATGGGGAGCGGTGCCACCGCATCTATGGACTTGGAAGAGCTTCTTGCAACCAGGTTGCTGGTGCAGGGGAATTCCGGCTCGGGAAAGTCGCATCTTCTTAGACGTCTGCTGGAGCAAAGTGCGAAATGGGTCCAGCAGGTCATCGTCGATCCAGAGGGAGATTTCGTCACCCTCGCAGACAAGCACGGTCATGTTGTTGTTGATGCTCAGGGGACTGAACGCGATCTCGCTCTGATTGCGGGTCGCGTCAGGCAACATCGCGTTTCCGCCGTACTGAATCTCGAAGGGCTGGACGCCGATCGACAGATGAAAGCAGCGGCTGCGTTTCTTGGCGGCCTTTTCGATTCGGATCGGGATTTCTGGTATCCGATGCTCGTGGTTGTCGATGAAGCTCAGCTTTTTGCACCCGCCGCTGCTGGTGAGGTTACAGAAGAGGCGCGTCGTCTGTCCCTTGGGGCCATGACCAACCTGATGTGTCGAGGCCGGAAGCGCGGCCTGGCCGGTATCATCGCAACGCAACGCCTTGCGAAACTTGCAAAGAACGTCGCTGCAGAGGCATCGAATTTTCTGATGGGTCGCACGTTTTTGGATATTGATATGGCCCGCGCCGCGGACTTGCTGGGTATGGAACGGCGTACCGCAGAAACATTCCGTAATCTGGACCGGGGACATTTTGTTGCCCTTGGTCCGGCGCTGTACCGGCGACCGGAAAAAGTTCGCATTGGCCCGGTTGAAACAGCCGGTAGGGGTGGTTCTCCAAAGCTGCTGCCGTTACCAGACCAAACAGAAGGTAATGCTGCGGATCTGATTTTCACAGCCAGTGACTCCGATCTGAAAATAGCCAAACCAAGATCTGTTCCAAAAGTTGATACTGGCGAGCTTCTGGAACAACTGGCTCGGAGCCAGACAGCGCAAATCCGGATTGAGTCGGCAGACGAACCTGCCCAGATCGACTTGGTGGAACGGTCCGGAAAGATCGAAGCAATTCTATCAGATATCATGTCTGACAAAGAGGCTGCGTTTCAGCCGGTGTCAGTTCTCTATCAAGATTTTCAAGTTCGGTATCGGATTCAACGGATCCAGGGGAACGTACCTGAATTGCAGGAATTCCGAAAATTGCTGTCTGTGGCGCGCGCAGGTGTTGACTCTACCGAAGTAGCTCAGGATGACTGGGAACAAGCAGTGCTGATAGCCAGCCAGTTACCAGAAGATATGCGCGGGGTTTTCCTTCTGCTTGCCAGAGCTGCACTGCTCAAGGGGCCGTGTCCGGGAAATGAGGAAATAGCCACCGCTTACGGAACCAGGTCGAGGAATCGGGCACGTTGGCTTTTGACCTTCATGGAGGAGCGTGGATTTCTTGTTTGTGCCAGCGATTTGCGCGGGAACAGAATTGTGACGCTTCCCGATCTTGGGTGGCAAACAGAACCGGGCAATCCGGATGTCAGTCCATCTGTACCGGAGCAACGATTGAATCAACAGGCCGAAACCGTCCAATCCGTCTAGGTTGCGATTTCATAATCTGGACTCGAGCGATCGGTTCCCCGAATTTCCAATGCTGAATTACTACCTCCGGTAGGTGATCTCGCATAAATTTCTCCCCCTAATTTCAATGAACTACGTGAAATCTTGGGAAAAAATTGAATTTCATTTACGGAAAGTGGCACTTCGTGGTGCCCGTCTGCTTCTGGCGCTCATGTAAAAAATGACATTGAGCAAAACAAATTAAGTCGCATGTGATTTATACGTAAAAGCGACGCAGAGAAAGCTATCGTAATGTTCTAATATAATGAAAAAATATATATTGATTCTATGATTTTATTACTTATTTTATAAGTATTATAAATTATATATACTTTAATTAACCAAATATATTAAAAATATATCCTAACGATTAATTGATTGTTATTTATTTGAATTGTTAAGCTATTATAGTGCTCACGATGAAAGCTTAAAGATAGATGCGAAATACGTGTGGAGTCGATAGTGAGCAGTGGGGCTGAGTTGCAGTTTGATCGGATTTTGATGAAAAACGATGAAATGCTCGCCGGGGGGCTTGGTTTTCAAGAAAGCGAAGCGTCGACGCAAACAGTATCCCGTTCAGTTGAAAGCCATGAGCTTCTCAATTTTTTGAACCGTCGATATCAGCAAATTGAAGTGCGCCTGGACCCGAACACACAATCTGTCTGGTGTTATTTGAAACCGGACGGGCCGCCCAGTTTTACGCCGGCACTGGTGCGTGAGTTGAAAATATTCCATCGATCCCTTCAGGCTTTGGTACATTCCCAAGGGCCGTTTGACGACCCATATGTCCGTTATTTTGTGCAAGGATCACGGTCTCCGGGAATCTACAACATGGGTGGTGATCTGGATTTCATGGTCGATCGCATCAATGCGGGGGACAAGGAGTCATTGCGTGAATATGCCTATGGTTGTGTCGATGCAGTTTATCAGATCGCAACCGGGTTTGATTGCGGGATAGTTTCGGTCGCGATGATCGAAGGTGATGCATTGGGCGGTGGGTTCGAAGGCGCGCTGTGTTGCCACGTGCTGATTGCGGAGAAGAGCGTCAAACTGGGATTACCGGAAATATTGTTCAACTGTTTTCCGGGAATGGGAGCATACAGCCTGTTGTCTCGTCGGCTTGACATTGCGAGGGCCGAAAGGATGATTTTCAGCGGTAAAATTTATTCAGCCCAAGAGATGTACGATCTGGGGGTGGTAGACCAGGTTGTAGAGGACGGGGGGGCCGAACAGGCCGTACGGTCTTACATTTCCAACAAAAATAGGGGAAGCCACGACGTCAGAAAGACGCTTTATCAGGTACGTCAACGGGTCAATCCGCTTACATTGTCCGAACTGCGCGATGTGACCGATATGTGGGTGGATACGGCACTGCGGTTGTCTCCGCGAGACTTACGCAGGATGTCTCAGTTGCGAAAAGCTCAGAGCCGCCGTCTTTCATCGCCGGTCTGACAGCCCTGATTGCATCGCTGTGTTTGCGGTGTCCGGACTGTCCTGAAGCTGCTCTTCAAATGTATCCAGCGCCAGGGAGACAGCGTCGAACGCCTGTTTGAGCGAAAGAAGCATCTCTTCTCCAGTTGATGTCAGGTCTTCATGGTCGACTGCCCGCCATTCAAGACACATGGAAAATATCTGCGTGGCTCCGATGTTTGCAGCAGCACTACGAAGCGAGTGTGCTTGCTCACGAAAGGCTGTCACGTCTTCATCTGCAACAGAATGCGAAAGTTGCTGAAGGATCTGAGCGGAGTCGGTTGTGAATTGAGCAATCAGCTCGCGTACGAACTCCGCGCCACCTAAATTCAGAAGTTGAGAGAGTTTCTCGTCGTCCAGCTCGCGCGTATCTGAAATTTCATCCGTCTCCGAAGCCGGTACAACCGTTGGAGAGCTGCCAACAATCTGTACGCTCTCACCGTCTTTCTGCTCGGTTTTCACCAGATCATCGATGAGTTGAAGTAGCACTGCAGGCTCTATCGGTTTGGTTGCGCAGGCGTCCATTCCCGCATCCAGGCAGCGGTGGTTGGCCTCTTCTGTGGCATCGGCGGTGAGGGCAATGATCGGCACATGCTCCTGTCCCAGCGAGGCAAACCGGAACAGTTTTGTTGCTTCGATACCGTTCATGTTAGGCATGTTGACGTCCATCAGAACCACATCGAAGCTCTGTTCTGTCAGCGCTGACACGGCAAGTTCGCCATCATCAACGATCGAGACTTCATGGCCCGCCCGCTCGAGAATTTTGCGCGTAACCATTTGGTTGGTGCGATTGTCTTCTGCCACGAGAACACTGAATGTCCGACCTGATGGTGTGTAGTTGCTCAGACCTGAGACGTGACCACTTTCAAACAGAGCGTGAGTGATGGACCGATAGTGTGCCACGGAGGCTTCGGTCAGCGGCAGCGTGGTTGTGCTGATACAGTATTTGGTCAGATCGTTCGATACGGGTGAGGCTTCGGCGACTACAGCAACAATCGACAGATTATGACCGGCTGCTTTGCGTTTGATAGCATCATAAACCGGAGGCAGTTCCTGATCGATCAGCACTTGTTCTGCAAATACGAGTATCGGTCCAGGCTGTTTCTCTGCGAGGCTTTCCATCTGCTCAGCAAGGTCCTGGAAGGAGCCCGCTAACATCACACCCTCAGGTGAGGGTACTGCGGAAGGTGTTTTTGATATCAGGAACTGAGTGCCGGTAGGCCCGCTTTCTGGCACGGCTTCATTGTGTTGGTCTTCCGCCGCTGCGATCGGGATCTCAAACCAGAAAAGGCTGCCTTCACCCAGGGCGCTCTGGACTTGAATTTCGCCGCCCATCTGCTCAACGAACCTTTTGCACAGAGCCAGTCCGAGACCGGTGCCGCCAAAACGATCGATGATTGTCTCATCTGCCTGAGTGAAACTGTCGAATATGCGCGCCTGCGCTTCCGGTGCAATCCCAAGACCGGTGTCTCTGACCGAGAACCGGACTTTTGTTTCCTCTGAGTCTGCTTCCGAAACCGTTTCCAGCACAATCCCGACATGCCCATTGTCGGTAAATTTGACGGCATTGGCAGCCAAATTAGTCAGGATTTCCTCCAGATAACGCTGGTTGGCAACAACCTGACGAGGAATCGTTTCATCGATATAGACATTCAAATTCAGACACTTGGTTTGTGCTTGAACACCAATGACCTGCCGGATCCGTCCAACCAGTGCAAAGAGATCGAATGTCTCGATCTTGCTTGGCATTTGCCCTGATTCAACCCGGGAAAGGTCAAGAATTGAGTTGATCAGTTGCAGAAGCGAACGACCTGCTGTTGCAATTGTCCGGACCATGCGTTTTTGTTCGCCGTCCAACTTTGTCTCGCCCATGATATCGCCAAGACTGATGATGGCATTGAGAGGTGTTCTAAGCTCATGGCTGATACTGGCGAGGAACATGCTTTTGGCTTTGCTGGCCTGCTCTGCCTGACGTTTTGCTTCGTTGAGTTTTTTGATTAGTCGGGAAACGTAAGTCGGCAGAAGGACGAGGCCGACAACCAGCGATATCGAAAGCGCCATATGGACGCTCCAGAAATTGACCAGAGTCAGCAGTGCAGCGAAACCGACTGTTGAGACAGCCATTGCGATGAACAGGTACTTGACGCCAAACCGGAACCCGTTTCCCAAAATAGCCCACATGAAGAGGGGATAGAAAAAACCTGAATCCTCTCCGCAGACATAGGCCGCAATACAGGTCATCGCGACGTCGTGGCAAATTGAGTAGACGCGACGTGTCGGATTTTCCGCCGGATAATAGATAATATGTAGCAATATGCCGAAGGACAGGACGAAGTAGACAGTAAAAATCGGCAACAGAATGTCGAACATTTGCGCTGACGCGGCGCTGCCCATTTGTGTTCTTACGGCAAGAAAGATGAGGACGATTGCCGCAAAAATCATGCGATTAGCCGTCGTCTCATGCTCGGTGTCGGGCCTTGCCTTCAGCGTTGCGCGGGTCCAGCGCAGGTAGGCAGCGAGCTTTCTCGTAACCGTCATTTCGACTCCGCGGTTTTGGGATGGTCAGGGTGATGACTTTCCTGCTTTTCTTCACCCAGAAATATGTCAGTGATGTCGGCACTGCTCATAGGCTTACCGAAATAGTACCCCTGAATTTCGTCACAGGATTCCTCCCGCAGTCGAGAAACCTGCTCCAGAGTCTCGACTCCTTCGGCAATGACGCGCAGGTCGAGACTGTGGGAAAGTGCGATAATCGTCTGCACAATGGCTGCATCGCTGGGATCATTCAGGAAGTTTCGGACGAAGGACTGATCGATTTTCAACCGATCAACAGGGAAATGTTTGACGTAGCTTAAGGACGAACAGCCGGTTCCATAGTCGTCGATCGAAATGTGTACGCCGAAATCCTTGAGCTGCTGGAGTTGCTGCGCCACGGAATCGCGATCATGAAGCATCATGCTTTCCGTCAGTTCCAGATCAAGTAGCGACGGATCCAAGCGCGTTTCGGCGAGAATTTTTGTAATCAGAAGAGGGACATTCTGGCGCTTGAATTGTACGGGCGAAAGATTGACCCCAACACGGAGATCTTTGATGCCCATCTTCTGCCATCTGGTTCCCTGCCGACAGGCTTCATAAAGCACCCATTCATTGATCGGAACAATCAGGCCATTTTCCTCCGCACGCTGAAGGAAATCACCAGGCATAGCCATGCGGCCATCCGGTTTCTGCCATCGTAGAAGTGCTTCAACACCGATAATTTTGGTCGTGTGACTATCGACCTGGGGTTGATACCAAAGCACGAATTCGTCGTTTTCCAGCGCAGTCTTCAACTCAGAGTCCAGATGTGCCGCCTGGCGAACGCGCTTATCCATATTGGAGGCATAAAAACACAGCTGATCGCCATCTGCTGCTTTGGCGCGATACATCGCGAGGTCGGCATTGCGCAGCAATGTTTCAAACTCGTTGCCATCTGCAGGATGAACAGCGATGCCAATGCTTGCAGTTACGGTAATTTTCTCTCCCGAAACAGTATGCTCAGCCGCAATAATTTCGGATAGTTTCTCAGCAAACGCCTTGGCGTCGTCGGGACCGGATATATTACTTTGAAGAACAGCGAATTCGTCACCGCCCAGTCGGGCAACGATATCGTTGGGTCCTATGAATCCGTTCAACTGCTGAGCTATGTGCTCCAGCAGCCCATCACCGATTGAATGTCCAAGCACATCATTGACGTTTTTAAAGCCATCCAGATCGATCAGATGAAATGCGAACTGCCGGTCGCCCCTGCGGCTTCGACCGATTTCGCGGTTGACGCGTTCACGGAGCAAAGTTCGATTGCCAAGACCCGTCAGCGCATCATGATGGGCGAGGTAATGCAGATGCCGTTCAGCCACTTTGCGTTCGGTTATGTCAATTGAGCTGGTTACAACACCGATGACGCCATTTGTGCCGTCACGAAACGGAGCTTTCGTCGTCAGGTATACTTGTTTCTTGCCGTTAGCCGCGGTTATTTCTTCTTCGAAGTCCTTTACGGCCTTGCCGGTCTCAACAACCATCTGATCAATCGTCCGGCTGCAGGCACCGGCTTCAATTCCCATCAGGTCAGCCATATTGCAGCCAAGCACGTTGGAAGTGGTGATCCCAAAAGTCCGGCAGAACTTTGCATTGGCAAAAAGAATGTACCCTTCGCAATCGCTGGCGCTGATCATAGCGGGCGCCGTATCGATAACCTGAGCCATCCGCTCGCTGGAATCCCGGATGGCGCGAGCCAGTGATTGTTCGCTGTGAGCCAATTCGATTTCGAGCGTGTCGGCCTTGGCCTGAAGCAGCAGCTGCTGCCGGCGAAGTTTCAGAAGATTGCGTGCGCGTGTGACAAATTCCTGATGATCGAACGGGCTGATAAGAAAATCGGTTGCACCGGCATTTAACGCCGCAATTCGGAAACTGCGTTCTTCGAACACTGTGATAACAATGACCGGGATGTCGGCCAGTTTGGGCTTTTGCCTCAGATTTGCAATGAACTCCGCACCGTTCATTTCCGGCATTTTGAAGTCAGTGATAATCAGGTCAGGCGTATTGGCTTCCAGCCACGAAAGAGCCTCGATGGGATTGTTGATTGTATGAGCCGTGATGTCCGAGTCGATTGATGCGGCTATTTTCGCGAAAATCTGTAGATTTGTTCGCTGATCATCGACAATCAACACAAGAGCCATGAGTATTTTACCTTGCACAGGCTGGTGCGCGAAACATGCGGCGGTTGTATCCGCACCAATGCGCAGGGAAACTAGACCTGTTTATAGATCGAAAAATATTAAAATTTGCTTCATAAAATCAGAATGGCTCTTTTGTTTAAGTAACTTAAAGGTAAATTCTATTGTTGCAGTTTTAAATATAGATATTTTCGAATAAATATTGATTATTACATTCGATTTATTTCGAATTGATTATTGCGAATGTATTCGCACTGATAAGTTTGCCTACATGACTATTCAAAACGAACGAATTCAGAGGTTTGGAGACCATCTTTCGATTGCGTCGGTCATGCGAATTGCTGCAAGTGTTTGTTTTTGCCCGTATCCTTGTCGCGTGGGTACTTCAAGTTTTCCCCGATACGCTCCAGGCGCGGTGATTGAGGGTAGGGAGGGTGCAGCAGTATTGGTTCGAATGGCCACTGCCAGAGGGTGGTCGACCGCGTCAATTCATGGCAACAGGAGCGGTTGGCTTGCGAATTGATCCCCATTCTAATTTGGACTTTAAACTCAAAATTTATTTTCAGGCATGCGACAATATTAGGCACTTTTTTTCATTTGTGTACATATGAAAATCTATTGGAAACCTGTACTGTGTGGTTTACATAGACGATGAATTGATTGTCAGTAATCCGATTGCGGAGTGGCTAGATATATGACGATTGTCATGCAAGGTGATGAATTGCTTGATGCAGTTCCTGCGAATGTGTTCGCGGAGACAGTTACCGAAGTACAGCATTACACAGACCAGCTGTTCAAATTCAGAATTACCCGGCCGACGAGTTTTCGATTTCGTTCGGGCGAATTCGTCATGATCGGTCTGATGATCAATGGCAAGCCTATCTACAGGGCTTATTCGATCGCCAGCCCGAGCTGGGACGAAGAGTTGGAATTTTTCTCCATCAAGGTTCCCGATGGTCCACTTACATCGCATCTGCAGAAGATCCAGGTTGGTGACAGGGTTTTAATGAAGAAAAAATCCACTGGAACGCTGGTCAATGACGCGCTTGTCCCCGGCAAGAGGCTCTATATGTTTTCTACCGGGACAGGTATTGCGCCTTTTGCCAGCGTCATTCGAGATCCGGAAACGTATGAAAAATTCGATGAGCTGATACTGACCCACACCTGCCGCGAAGTGGCAGAACTTAAGTATGGGGAAGATCTGGTGGCCCGAACCAAGAATGATCCCTTGATTGGTGAGATGGCACAGGCGCAGCTGACGCATTATACCTCGGCGACACGAGAAGAATTTGATCGCCAAGGGCGCATCACGACGCTGATCGAGAACGGTAAGCTGTTTAAAGATCTGGGACTGTCGCCCCTGAATCCTGAAACGGATCGGGGAATGATATGCGGCTCCATGGAGATGATCAAAGATACCAAGGTATTGCTGGAAGCTGCCGGCTTGACAGAAGGGGCCAACAACAGGCCAGCAGAGTTTGTCGTGGAGCGTGCGTTCGTCGGCTAGACCGTATTGTTATATAGAAGTTCGTTGCCTTCGAATTGGTTGAACGGATTTTGCTATATTGTTTTTATCGAAAGGCATCCCAGCGGGATGCCTTTTTTCGTCCCGCTGAAGCGTTTCTGGTGCAGTTGGAACTGCTCAAATTGATTTAACTCATTGAATTTACGTAAATTTTTTATGGGTCGCCGATTGCCACCTCCACGGCAAACACGACTACAATTCATCGTGAAATGATTTCCCCATCTCTGTGGCGCACATTTAGCGTCACCAAGAATGGGATATTGAAATGACTTTTCTAATTGCGAAGCTGACCGCGATAATCGCCGGTGGTTTACTTTTGTCGTCTGCTCCCTCTGAGGTGCAGGCCTGTGGGACTGCCCATACCGATTGCCGTGTGGATAGCGGTGTGTATCGGATTCTTCTGCCAGAGCGTGTGAGAAATGAAGCCAAGATCCCGGTTCTTGTGCATTTTCATGGCGCCGGTGGATCCGCAGCCGGAGTCCTGAAAATGCGCGATATGGTTGATACGGCACTTGGCCGAGGGTATGCGGTCATTGCTCCTCAGGGGATCGATCCTCCCGGCCGTTTTGGACGCGGGTGGTCATTTCGGCCTGGCGGGCGGAATCTCAGAGACGAACATGCCAACATCCTCAGTGTGCTTGAGGATGCTGAGGCGCGTTTCAATATTGATCGTGGCAAGGTCATCTTGAGTGGTTTCTCAATTGGCGGGTCGCTTGTGTGGTATCTCGCCTGTCAGGCAGCGGATGACTTCGCGGCCTATGCTCCGGTCGGTGGTGGGTTCTGGCGACCTCATCCGGTTGACTGTTCCGGACCGGTTAGAATGCTCCATACGCATGGGTGGACTGATAAAACGGTGCCGCTTGAAGGCCGCCCACTCGGAAACGGCACAGTTCAGCAAGGTGACATATTTGAGGGATTGCAGCTTTGGCGCCAGGAAAATGGCTGCGCCGGCCTTCGAGCCGATCGCTTTGATGTCACCGGTGTCTTCTGGCGGCGAGCCTGGGATCGGTGCACGTCGGGAACAGCGTTGGAGCTGATGCTATTTCCGAAAGGTCACGCGGTTCCCGAAGGTTGGGCCGGAACGATGCTGGATTGGTTTGAAGGTCTGAATCTACCAGTAAGAACAACGAATTAGAGTGATTGATCACTCTCAATTTAAGCGCGGATGTTATGAACACTGTCCCAAAGATCGTCAAAATGAGAAATGATTCGATCTGGATTTAACGATGCCACCGGTTCGGTTGTGTAGCCGAAATCCACCGCAATTGACGGGATTCCGGCGTTGCGCGCGCCGTCAATATCAGGCCGGGCATCTCCCACCATAATCGCCTCGTCTGCCGAAGAGTTAAGCTTACTCATGGTGCCCAGTATAGGTGTCGGATCCGGTTTTGCTTTCTCGAACGTATCGCCTCCGGTAATAATCGAAAACCTTTGGGCCAGATCCAGCTCGTTCAGAAGTTTCACAGCCAGGTGCTCAAGTTTGTTGGTGCAGACGGCCAACTGCCACCCCGCGGATGAAAAGCGGTTCATTGCGTCGAGGACACCGGGAAACGGACGGCTGTTTTGGGAAATGTTGGCTTGGTAGTGCTCGAGGAATTGCGCCACGTGCGTTTCAAGTTGATCACCGCTGAGGCTGATACCACGTGTGTTGAACCCCATTTTCAGCATCGCACGTGCGCCCTGGCCGATAAAATTCCTTGCCTGTTCAAGAGGTACGGTCCCAATTCCTTGTTCCTGAAGAACCCAGTTCAGTGTGCCTACAAGATCTGGAGCGGTATCGACCAACGTGCCATCAAGATCAAAAATCAGAAGTCCTGTCATCGAACCTGTCCTCGGTTAAATTTGTCGCGGTGAGGTCGGTACGCGGGGTTGGCGATTAGGTCAAGTATTTGACTGAGAAGCAACAGGTTCTTTGTCTTCAACCGCTTTTCGCTCTCAAACGACCGTGCCGCCGTATTTGTGCCGATTTCGTGGACTCATAGAATGACGCGCTGTTGAATGGTGTTCGATAGGGAGAACGGTTTCGGTAGCGCTTGCCGGTTCGGCCAGTCGCGTAATAGAGCACCGATTAATCATGCTATAGGGGAACTGATGCTTGTTCAGGCCGGTTGCTGTAAACAATCCGCCGGTGTGAGCCGGATGATATCCGGAGTGATACGGGAAAGTCCGATCAGCGAAGTCAGGATAAATTGGAATTATCAGCTGAAATCCGTTAAACGCACTTCAGCCGGTGATATGGGTCTTCACCAAACCGGCTTTTGGTTTAACGATAGCCGAAAAAATACAGCGAAGTTGGGTCAAACAGGCAATTTATGAGCGACAGTGAAAAGAAGGCCGCTGCAGTCGCAGCGCTGGAAGAAGTGCGGACGGGGATGAAGATTGGACTGGGAACCGGTTCGACGGCTGATTATTTCACCAGGGCTTTGGGTGAGAAAGTTACCAACGGCCTGGATATTCTGGCTGTTCCGACATCTGAGCGCACGGCAGACCTTGCGCGGTCGTTGAACATTCCACTGACAAGTCTTGAAGAAGAGCCGGTCCTCGATCTCACCGTCGATGGCGCAGATGAGTTGAGCGACGCGCTTGAGTTAATCAAGGGAGGAGGGGGTGCTCTTTTGCGGGAAAAGATTGTTGCTGCGGCATCAAATCGAATGGTGGTCGTTGCCGATTCATCCAAGCGGGTTGCGAACCTCGGGCGGTTTCCGCTGCCAATTGAGGTGATGCCGTTTGGACTGGGCGCAACAATAAACGCTGTGGAAGCACTTCTTGTGTCCCTCAGCTATAAGGGCGATACAATTCTAAGAAAGACCGCCGACGGCAAGCCGTACGTGACGGATGGTGGGCATTTCATTTTGGATATCGAGCTTGAGATGATAACAGAAGCGGGAAAACTTGCCGCAGAACTGAATTTAATTCCAGGTGTTGTTGAGAACGGATTATTTATCGATCTGGCAGATGCAGCTTATGTCTGCGGACAGACCGGCGTGACAATCCTGGAAAACAGATGACGAACAAGAGTTTCAGAACGATGATGGAGAAGTCCATGAAGACCACAATCATACGCAACCTGACTGCCGTCGCATTTGCGGGCTGCCTTTCAGTATCCTCAGTTACTGCGCAGGAATATTCCAAAGAGCATCTTGATGCTGCCCGGGCCGCAGTGATCACCAGTGGTGGTCTTGCGTCCTTTGACGATATTCTGCCAGTTATGTCTGAGCAGGCTAAGGCCTTGTTTATTCGGTCAAGCCCGGCACTGACCGAAGTGATCAATGCGACAGCGGATGAAATTGCTCTTAAACTGGCTGCAAAACGTCCGGCACTTGATAAGAAGATTATCGAAGTGTGGGCGGCACGGTTCAGTATCGAAGAACTTGAACAGATTCAGACCTTTTACGATTCACCGGTGGGTCAGAAGTTCTACAAACTCAGCCCGGAAATTGCCGCACTCAGCGTCCAGGAAGGTAAAATCTGGCGCGATGCGTTGTCGACTGAAATGGTGACGATGCTGCGCGAAGAGCTCATCAAGCAGGGACATGGTCAATAAGACTTGATCTGGTGTGGGGTTGCACGAGAGACACGTCACCCCATATGGATCGGGCTTTGGAATTCCCCACTGAATTCCTCTCAAATTATGAAGGAGAGGCGGCGTGGCGTCGTTTGACTATGATCTTTTCGTAATAGGTGCCGGATCTGGTGGCGTGCGTGCAGCCCGTATTGCCGCGACCTATGGTGCGCGCGTCGCAATCGCTGAAGAATTCCGCTACGGTGGAACCTGTGTCATTCGTGGTTGTGTCCCCAAGAAACTGCTGGTCTATGCGTCGCGATTTGAAGAAGAGTTTGAAGATGCGGCAGGGTTTGGCTGGACGGTTGGAGAACGAAAATTCGACTGGAACGTGCTGATTGCCAACAAAGACCGCGAGATCAGCCGGTTGGAAAATATATATCGTACTAATCTGGAAAAAGCGGGTGTTATCCGGTTTGACAGCCGGGCGGTTCTGACCGGACCCAACAGTGTGCGGCTTCTTTCCGACGGAAAAGAAGTGACGGCGGAACGCATTCTCGTTGCGACGGGCGGTACACCCAATCTCGATCCGGACCTACCGGGTGTCGAGCATGTCATTACGTCTAACGAAGCATTTCATCTGACCGAACTGCCTAAGAGCATCGCGGTCGTCGGTGGTGGCTATATTGCTGTTGAATTCGCCGGTATTTTCAACGGACTTGGTGTCGAGACAACCCTGATTTATCGCGGAGAGGAAATTCTGCGTGGGTTCGATAATGATGTACGGGGACATCTGCATGCTGAGCTTGTAAAAAAGGGCATCAATGTCATCACTGAAGATGTCTTTACACAGATTGAAAAATCGGATCAGGGATTGGTCGGACACACCAAACAGGGCAAGGCCCTAAATGTCGACCAGATCATGTTCGCCATTGGCCGCAGACCCCACACAGAAGATCTTGGTCTGGAGGCTGCAGGCGTAGATTTGGACCATGCGGGTGCTATCGTCGTTGACGAATATTCAAATACGAACATTTCGAGTGTTTATGCAGTGGGCGATGTGACGAACCGCGTCAATCTCACGCCAGTTGCAATCCGGGAAGGTCACGCTTTTGCTGATACGGTCTACGGCAATCTGTCCAAGACCGTTGATCACAGCAATATTGCCAGCGCGGTGTTCTCCCAGCCGGAGATCGGCACAGTTGGACTGACGGAAGAAGAAGCCCAGGCTTCCTTCGGAGCACTGGACATTTACAGCAGCAGTTTTCGCCCAATGAAACTGACGCTGACGGATCGAGACGAAAAAACGTTCATGAAAGTGATCGTTGATGCGGAAACTGACAAAGTCCTTGGCGTGCATGTTATGGGCCACGATGCGGGTGAATTGGCGCAAGTTTTGGGCATTGCCATCAAGATGGGTGCAACAAAAGCCGATTTTGACGCAACCGTTGCAGTTCACCCGACAGCGGCAGAGGAACTGGTCACACTGCGTGAGCCATCAAAGCGTATCCGGTCTGCCGCTGCGGCGTGAGGTGGCTGAACTTCAATGAATTGCTCATTCGAATTGCCGGTATTTGATACCGGCAATTTTTTTGGTCCGGATAGGCCGAAGCAATAAATCTGTTATTTTCCATAGATGTAAGTTTCTGTGCCAATTCCGGAAGATCCAATATTGCAACGACAAACAAGGCGGTCTAAACCAACGTCATGGTCGAGCAAATTACAGATTCATTCAAGCTGGCTGTCGGTCAGCTGAACCCCACCGTTGGCGACATTCAAGGCAACAGTGACAAGATCCGGGCAGCCAGAAAAGAAGCTGCCGATCAGGGTGCTGAATTATTGCTTCTGCCGGAGTTGTTTTTGTCCGGATATCCGACCGAAGACCTTGTTCTCAAACAGGCTTTTGTTCATGCCTGTCGTCAGGCACTGGAACTACTGGCAAAAGACACCGCTGACGGCGGACCGGCCGTGTTGGTTGGGGCGCCCTGGGAAGAGGAAGGGAAACTCTACAATGGCGTTTTCCTTCTGGACGATGGGTCCATCAAAGCCAAACGGTTTAAGGTCGACTTGCCCAACTACAGTGTTTTTGATGAAAAGCGCATATTTCAACCGGGCCCGATGCCCGGGCCCATCGAGTTTCGCGGCATTCGTCTGGGCGTGCCGATCTGCGAGGACATTTGGAGCGAGGAAGTTCCCGAATGCCTGATGGAAACCGGTGCAGAATTGTTGCTTGTTCCCAATGGATCTCCCTATCACGTGGGAAAGGCGGAACGACGTCTGCAGGTGATAATCGCTCGGGTCGTGGAAACAGAGCTTCCGCTCATCTATGCCAATCAGGTTTGCGGTCAGGACGAACTGGTTTTTGACGGCGGATCCCTGGCTCTGCAGGCGGACCGCACACTTGCATTTCAAATGCCCCAGTTCGAGGAACTCGTCGCTACCTCCGCCTGGAAGCGCGACGAAAACGGGACGTGGGTATGCGCAGATGGGCCCAAAGCAGCTCTGCCGGATGCTCTGGAAGCGAATTGGCGCGCCTGCGTTTTGGGGCTGAGGGATTACGTCAACAAAAATGGATTTCCCAACGTTGTTCTGGGACTATCCGGAGGCATTGACTCAGCAATTTGCACGGCAATGGCGGTCGATGCGCTGGGGGCCGAGCGGGTTCACTGTGTCATGCTGCCCTTTCGATATACCAGCGAAGAGAGCCTGGCCGATGCTGCCGCCTGTGCAAAAGCCTTGGGTGTCCGATATGACATTGTTGCTATTGAAGGCGCGGTAGAGGGGTTGACGGACGCTCTTTCCGAACTGTTCTCCGGACAACAGCCTGATATCACAGAGGAAAACCTTCAGTCACGAACACGTGGCACGATTCTGATGGCCATATCCAACAAGTTCGGTCCGATGGTTGTCACAACCGGCAACAAATCGGAAGTGTCCGTAGGCTATGCGACGCTTTATGGCGATATGAACGGCGGCTTTAACCCAATCAAGGATCTCTACAAGACCGAGGTCTATCAGTTGTCCCAATGGCGTAACAACAACGTGCCAAAAGGTGCCCTTGGTCCGGCAGGAGAAGTCATCCCCGGCAACATCATCACCAAGGCACCGACAGCAGAGTTGAGGGAAGGTCAGACCGATCAGGATTCGCTGCCGCCCTATGATGTTCTGGATGACATACTGGAGTGTCTGGTGGAAAAAGAAATGTCGGTTGATGACATTGCCGCAAGGGGGCATGACCGACTGATCATTCACAGGATCGAACATCTGCTATATATCGCTGAATATAAACGGCGCCAGGCAGCGCCCGGCGTGCGCATTTCGCCAAAGAACTTTGGCAGAGACCGGCGCTATCCGATCACGAACAAATTCCGCGATCGCACCTAGCCTGCCTAACACCGAAAGTCGTTGTACAGGTGTTGGGAATACATGGTTTCTGGCTGACGCGGGTATAGTGCTCGGATCAGCCGAAGCATTTGGGCGTCAATAGTGTTGCCTTCAACGCTGTTCGGATCAGGAAAATGACATGGGTTTCATAGAATTCCTGACAGACAACAAGCGTTGGCTCTCTGGTTCACTGTTACTGATGTTTGCCTCAAGTCCCGGCCAGACACTGATCATTGCTCAGTACTCTGCTGAAATACGAGAAACCTTCACACTGACCCATGGAGCCTATGGATCGCTGTACTCTCTGGCAACTGTGGCGAGTGCGGCAATTTTGATCTGGGCAGGAAAAAGTGTAGATCACTTCAGCCCAGCGACCGTGGGTGTGGCGTCAATCTTCATGCTGGCTTGTTTTGTTCTGCTTGTCGCTTACGCACCTAACATTTGGGTCCTTGGTATCGCCTTCTGCGGATTGCGATTGTTTGGCCATGGTATGCTACCGCAAACCGCGATTACAGCGATAGGGCGATGGTTTCATGAACGACGCGGCAAGGCTGTCGCCATTGCGACGCTTGGCATACTGCTTGGGGAAGCTCTGCTTCCACTTGTTATCGTATCTTCCATGGCATTGTTTGGATGGCGTGAGACATGGGTGCTGACATCATTGATCCTGGTGTTTGCCATGGTACCGATATGCTGGGGCCTGTTGAGGGTGGACCGGACGCCCAAAGGAGGCGGCAGCACCAAAGCGCGCAGTAGTGCTAAGGTGCCCGACTGGACCCGGTCTCAAGTTTTGCGCGACTGGCGGTTCTGGATCGTGATGCTTGGCTTGTTGGTCTGTCCCTTCATGTTGACAGGGGTTCTGTGGCATCAAGTGCACCTCATGGATGCCAAGTCATGGGATAGAACTGTGTTCCCGGCGTCGTTACCTTTGTTTGCAGTGGCTGGCGCGGCGTTTTCGTTTCTGAGTGGATCCATAATCGATAAAATCGGAGCACCTAAAACACTCGCTCCTGCGTTGTTGCTGGTGGCTGGCGGATTGTTCACATTAGGTCTTGCCGAACATCCTACCTTTGCTCCTCTGGCAATATTTCTTTTGGGCGGTGCCGTGGGCGCAACCGGTACGATCAATGGGGCGATATGGCCGGAACTCTATGGTACACAGCATCTGGGCGCTATCCGGGCGGTTGCCTTTGCCGGCTTTACCTTTTCGACATCCTTATCACCAGGATTGATGGGTTGGCTCATTGATCAGAATGTTTCAATTGATGTGCAGCTTATGGTCGGAGCGGCTTATACGTTCGGCGTCATGCTCATTCTGCTCTTGACCGTGCGCCATTTGAAAGCAAAAAGCCCAGAAGAGAGTATTGAAACGTTGACGCCGGTCTCCGCGGCGAGTACCGAGCCTGCATCAAAGTAAATTTAAGGAGGGCCGAGCGCCCCATGACCGCTATCGTCCGCTTTGCGCCATCACCAACGGGTTACATTCATATCGGCAATCTGCGCGTGGTGCTTTTCAATTGGCTGCTGGCACAAAAAAGCCAGGGACAATTTGTGCTGCGTTTCGATGATACAGATAAGGCGCGGTCAGAACAGAAATACGCTGACGCCATTCTGGAAGATCTGGCCTGGCTTTCAGTGGTGCCGGATCGCATTGCCTACCAGTCTCATCGTTCGGATCGTTATGATGCCCTGGCGGAAAAATTGAAAGCAGAGGGCTTGCTTTATGCATGCTACGAAACCGCAGATGAGCTGGATCGCAAACGCAAACGACAGCGCGCTCGTGGATTGCCACCTGTCTATGACCGGACCGGATATTTTCTGACTGACGAGGAAAAGACCGAAAAGGAAGCGCAGGGACGGCGTCCGCATTGGCGGTTCCTGTTGCCGAACTTTCAGAGTGACCCCAGATCACCGGAGAAGACCGATGTCGTTTGGGATGATCTGTGCCGAGGACAACAGTCGGTTGATTTATCCTCAATGTCCGATCCGGTTCTAATCCGTGAGGATGGCTCCTATTTATACACGTTGCCGTCGATAATTGACGATATCGATATGGAAATCACACACGTCGTGCGTGGAGAGGACCACGTAGCAAATACAGGTGTTCAGATCTCGATTTTCAAAGCACTCGGGGGCAATGTTCCCATATTTGCGCACCACAATTTGCTTGTTGGTGGTGACGGTGCTGGCCTCTCCAAGCGCAATGAGTCGCTTTCTCTTCGCGGATTGCGGGAAGAAGGATTCGAGCCACTGGCTGTTGCGGCTCTGTCTGCTTTAATTGGCACCTCCAACCCGGTGGAGCCGATTTCCGCCCTTTCAGATCTGGTTGAAACGTTTGATTTCGGAAAGATCTCACGTGCGCCGGCTCGTTTTGAACCATCTGATCTTGCGACCCTCAATGCCAAAACACTTCATGCATTGCCTTATTCGGCCGTTGCTGAGCGATTGAAGGGGCTGGATGCCGATGGCGGAGAAGCGTTATGGGATATTGCGCGTGAAAACCTGGAAAAACTCAGCGATATCCGCACATGGGTCGGAATAATGGGTGGCCATGTTCAGCCAATCATTGAAACGGAAGATCGTGAGTTCATCAATCAGGCCCGGGCCCTGTTGCCACCTGAGCCTTGGAGTGAGCAGACCTGGAAGGATTGGACAGACAGGGTGAAAACTCAGTCCGGTCGCAAAGGTCGTGGTCTTTTCATGCCATTACGCAAAGCATTGACGGGCATGGAACATGGTCCGGAGTTGAAACGTCTTCTGCCACTTATTGGGCGACAAAATAGTCTGGACCGACTTTCCTGACCTTTCGCTTGGTATTGTTGGCAGCATTCGGGTCCGCCTCTTCGGATTTGCGTTCTCCCAAAGTGACAACACTGTTTCGTTCAAGCGAATAGGGAACGAAGTTACCCAGGATGTTGTCAATTGTGTCGGGGTCTTCGCCAGCGGGAATTTTTGCTACCGGTACAACAAGTGTTTGTTCCAGATCGTAATAGAGAAAACGATCATCGGCCGGTGAAAGGCGTAGATCCTGGATAGGGTCTCCGCTTTTGTTTAGTGCCTTTATCCGACCGGATCCTGAAATCTGGCAACTGCAGTTTTTGACAAGTTCGGTACGGTACTTGAATGCCATGGGCAGCGCTGTATAGGGCACGCCGTCCAGGCCGGTCATATCCTTGGTGTCTTGTCCGGGATTACGATGAACAAACAGGCGTGCATCGGCTCCTGGGCACATGTTCTGGCAGACAGAGTCGTCGACGCCGAAGGCAGATGCCCGTGTCGAGAAACTGATCGGGAAATAAAATCCATCGCATGTTCGCACACATAAAGTGCGATACTGGCCACCGCCGTAAAATCCGGTCTGCGGATTATCCAGGGCGGCGGTTCGGCGCTGTGCATTTGGATTGTATCGCGACCGCGGAGCTTCTTCGGCAGTTGCCGCAGTTTCGTTGTATTCTGCACGGCTTCGACCACCAAACAGTCTGGAAAAGAGACTGGATTCCGGCTTAGCCCCGTCGGTTTGGACCGGTGAGGACGCACGCGCTTCCTGCTGGCGATTTTCACCACATTTCAAGGAAGCCATACGTCGCTTGATGCGGTTTCTGCTCCGGGAGGAGTTTTTCGATTTGCCAGCGTAACGGTTACGCTGTCTCTCCAGTTTTTTCAGGTTGGCAACCATTTGTGATTGTTTTTCAAACAGTTGTTTACAGCTGCCGGATTGGCTGGCATTGGCCTGGCAGTTAGCTCTGGCAATCTGCCGCCTTGTTTTGGCAAGAGCCGCATCCTGCTGCTTTGCTGCCTGATCCCATTTCGTGAATTCCGGATTGACTGTTCCGCCGGTTCCCATTCTTGCGAGTTCAGCAGCAAGTGAACGACAGTGATTGCTTTGTGCAAGAGCCGGGCTGTCTTCAGCAAACAACAACAGCCCAAAGGTGATAAGCCCAGCCATCACCGTAAGACAACTATTTGTCTGCTTCAGCATATTTTGTTCCGGCTCCAGACCAGGACTAGGCGCGAGAGGTGACTGACTTACCTCTTTGGATAACACAAAGCGGTAAAGACCTTCTTGATAACATGAAAGATTTCTCCGTCGCGCTCAGCGTACCAGAATTCGTCGAAGGTTTTTGGAACAATAGAGTGCATGGCGCATGCTGACCTGGACAAAAGTGTTTGCCACCTAAAACCGTCATGAAACTGTTAAGCGACGGCGTTAATCAGACCTTCTTTTAGTTGTGAAGGGAACGGGTGGGTATGCACAAGTCGATCAAATTAGTCTCTTTGGCGGCATTGCTTCTGGGGTCCGCGACAATACCGGTGGCGGCTCAGGAGTTCAGTTTCAAACGGATTGCCTCTTTTCCGGTAAATACGAATTTACCTGCAGGACAAAGTCAGGACACCGAAACATCAGCAGAGATAATTGTCGCAACCGAAGATGGCAAGATGCTGGTTTATTCTGACAGTCCGCTGGGCGCGGTAGGGCTGATCGACATCTCGGACCCGACAAGCCCCAAACCCGCTGGATCCATAAAACTGGATGGGGAGCCGACGGCAGTCTCGGTTGCGTCGTCAAAAATTCTTGCCGGCGTGAATACGTCGAAGAGTTACACAGATCCTTCTGGTCATCTGGCTGTTATTGACATCGCAACAAAGGCTGTAGAATCCACTTGCGACCTGAACGGCCAGCCGGACTCAACGGCTGTTTCGCCAGATAAGTCTATTATTGCAATTGCCATTGAAAACGAACGAGATGAGGATCTTAACGAAGGTGTGATCCCTCAGTTTCCGGCAGGCAAAGTCGCAATTCTGAAGCTAACGGATGGTATTCCTGATTGTGGCAGCCTAATCGAAGCCGATGTGTCCGGACTTGCCGCAGTCGCCGGGCCTGATCCCGAACCCGAGTTCGTTGACATAAACAGCAACAACGAAATTGTCGTAACTCTTCAGGAAAACAATCACATTGTTGTACTGGACGGAGCAGACGGCTCCATAAAATCGCATTTCTCCGCCGGTGCTGTTGATCTCAAAAATGTAGATCTCGACGAAGAGCGGGCGCTGACTTTTGACGGCGAACAACCAGGCCGGGCTCGCGAGCCAGACGCAGTGCAGTGGCTGGATAACGATCGTTTTGTTATCGCCAATGAAGGGGATTACGTAGGAGGGTCGCGTGGGTTCACCATTTTCAATAAAGACGGTACGGAACTTTACGAATCCGGACTTGATTTCGAATATCGCGTGGCCACTGCCGGCCATTATCCGGAAAAACGCTCGGGTAACAAGGGTGTTGAACCGGAAGGGCTTGAAGTAAAGAAATTCGGAGAAGACACATTCATCTTTGTCCTTTCCGAACGCGGTTCATTGATTGGTGTTTACAAAGATACCGGCGCTGACCCTGAATTCCTTCAGCTTTTACCGACCGGCCTTGGTCCGGAAGGCGCTATTGCGATCCCGGCTCGGAATCTGCTCGCAGTTTCCAACGAAGTCGATCTGATCGACGATGGTGGTGTCCGTTCTCATGTCACTCTGTACGAACTGGGTGAGGGGGCTCCAACCTATCCGATGATTTCTTCCGTGATGAAGAATGGCAAGCCTATCGGGTTTGGCGCACTGTCCGGCCTCACGGCAGATCCGGAAAAGCCCGGCATCCTCTACGGGGTAAATGACAGTTTTTATGCGATGCAACCGACGATTTTCACAATTGATGCATCGTCAACGCCCGCTCAAATCACCGCTGCTACACCGGTTACCCGCAACGGCGTCAATGCCCAATTGCTCGATCTGGAAGGCATTACATCGGATGGTGAAGGAGGCTTCTGGCTTGCATCAGAGGGTCGCACCGACAGGATGATCCCGCATGGTATTTATCATGTGAACGCAAAGGGCGAGATCAAAGCGCAGGTCCCGTTCCCCGTCGAGCTTCTGTCGGTTGAGAGACGCTTCGGCTCCGAAGGGATCACCAAAATTGGTGATACACTTTGGATCGCCATTCAGCGTCAGTGGAAAGACGATCCGAAAAATACCGTGAAGCTTGTCGGATACAACACGCTATCCAAAGAGTGGGGCGGCGTCCTTTATCCTACAGAAGCGGCTGATATCGGTTGGGTTGGCCTTTCGGAAATCACCGCTTATGGCGACAACGTTTATATCATCGAACGCGACAATCAGATTGGAGAAGCGGCGAAGATAAAACGCCTGTACAAGGTGCCGATTGCAGATCTGAAGATGGCCAAGCTTGGTGATGAACTGCCCATCGTCAAAAAGGAAATGGTACGCGATTTCATTCCTGATCTCTTGTCCACAAACGGTTACGTGGTCGACAAGATTGAAGGATTTGCGATTGATGTTAGTGGTGAGGGGTTTGCAGTCACGGATAACGATGGCGTCGATGACAGCAATGGCGAAACGTTGTTTTTCTCAACCGGCAAAATGTAAATTCGCTTCGGTTGCGAATTCTGGAAGTCAGAAGGCCCGGTTACCAACCGGGTCTTTTTTTAGTCGTCACCGATCCTCGTTTCGCATCTGCTTTGGATTTTCACCAATGCTCTCCACTGTGAGACGCGATTTGTCGAAGGGTCTCTCTGTGCACAGCATTCCGTTCAGAAGTGGTGGTCGTACGGCGTCATTCCAGGATTTCGGAATTGTTGGTTAATTTCGACGCGTTCACCTTCGATAGTGTGGAATAACGCAGAGCGTTGAAGCGGATAACATTTGCACCCCGGTCAGAATTGAACTCATAACCAGTCTCATTTCTCGATGAAATGGATCAATCGGTTGTATCTTGGGTGTTTTTTCGTTTTACTGCAAAGAAACCATCTAAAAGGTTTGGGTGTGACTGAGGGTGCTAATGCGGTTTGCGTCTTAGTCATGCCGGTACGAGGCCACAAGTCCGAATTAATAATGTGGGAGAAACAAATGAAAAAAATAGTTTTTGGAGCACTATTGGCCTTATCTGCTGGTGGTCTTTCGTCGACCATTGCATCTGCAGAGCAATTCGTCACGATCGGGACAGGCGGTCAGACAGGGGTCTATTACCAGGTTGGAGGCGCTATCTGTCGTCTTGTAAACCGGGGGACGAAGGATCACGAAATCAAGTGTACACACACAACTGGCGGTTCCGTTGCAAACATCAATGGAATTCGTGCCGGAGACCTGGATCTGGGTGTTGCGCAATCTGATTGGCAGTTCCACGCCTACAATGGTACCGCTCCGGACAAGTTTCCAGATGGAAAGTTTGAAGATCTTCGTGCTGTATTCTCGGTTCATCCGGAACCATTTACCGTGGTCGCGAGAACTGATTCAGGCATCAAGACATTTGAAGACCTGAAGGGTAAGCGCGTTAATGTCGGTAATCCAGGATCAGGTGCCCGGGCCACGTTTGAAGTGGTGATGGACAAAATGGGCTGGACAATGGATGATTTTTCACTCGCTTCCGAGCTGAAATCTTCCGAGCAGGCCGCCGCGCTTTGCGATAACAAAATCGACGCCATCGTGTTCACTGTTGGTCATCCATCAGGAACCATCAAGGAAGCCACAACATCCTGCGAATCCATATTGATTGACGTCAACAACGATACAATCAAGGATCTTGCCGGAGGCGCTGACTACTACGCAATGGCAACCATTCCTGGCGGTACGTATACGGGCACCGACAAAGACATCGAAACATTCGGTGTTGGTGCAACGTTCGTCGCGTCTGCGAAAACTTCCCCGGACGTCGTTTATGAAATGGTCAAAGCGGTTTTTGAAAACTTTGATCGTTTCAAAAAAATGCATCCGGCTTTCGCAAATCTCAATGAAGCAGACATGATCAAAAACAATCTGTCCGCTCCGCTGCACGACGGTGCCGTGAAATACTACAAAGAAAAAGGCTGGATGTAAGTCCAGCACCTGGGTGGCGGGGGAAGCTCCGCCACCCAATTCTAAAGGGGTATATGCTCAGCCATCAGGTTCATGTCAGGTCGGGTGATGGAATCTATTGAAGCACGCCTCTGAAGTGCTGTTGCAAGATGACTATCGGGAGGGGGATCTATGACGAATGCGGAGCCATCAGGCGCCAAGCTCAGTGATACGGAGCTTGACGATCTAGTCGCGTCATCGGACACAGGTGGGCGTAATCCCTCCAATCAGAATATAGCGCTGCTGATCGCCGGAACGGCATTGGCGTGGTCTTTGTTCCAATTATGGATAGCCTCTCCGCTTCCCTACACATTGGGTTTTGGTGTTTTTTCAAGTCGGGAAGCGCGGCCGATTCATCTGGCCTTTGCCCTTTTTCTTGCTTACCTGGTGTTTCCAGCGGGGAAGTCATCGCCGCGCGATCGAATTCCGGGGCTTGATTGGGCGTTTGCGATTCTTGGCTCTCTCTGTGCCCTGTATTTGTTCATCTTCGACACGGACCTCATTAAAAGCATAACCGGCTCGCAGCTTTCCGACCGACCAGCCAATCCGAACACGTTCGATATTCTTGTTGCGGTCGCGGGAATTATCTTCCTGCTCGAAGCAACGCGCCGTGCACTTGGTCCACCTCTTATGGTGGTGGCCATTGTGTTTCTTGGATACACATTCTTAGGGCCGTATGCGCCGGGCTTCCTGGCGTGGAAGGGCGCGAGTTTTGGCGCTGTTGCTGATCACCAGTGGCTTTCAACAGAAGGCGTTTTTGGTATCGCCCTTGGTGTTTCGACCGATCTGGTGTTTCTCTTTGTTCTCTTCGGTGCCCTGTTGGACAAGGCTGGTGCCGGCAATTACTTTATCAAGGTTGCATTCTCGTTGATGGGGCACTTCAGCGGTGGTCCGGCGAAAGCGGCAGTTGTCGCATCGGGTATGACCGGCCTTATCTCCGGTTCATCAATCGCGAATGTTGTGACGACCGGGACGTTCACTATTCCCATGATGCGTAGAGTTGGTTTCAACGCTGAAAAAGCGGGAGCCGTCGAGGTTGCGTCATCCGTGAACGGCCAGATAATGCCACCCGTCATGGGCGCCGCAGCGTTCCTGATGGTCGAATATATTGGGATTTCCTACTTTGAAGTCGTCAAGCATGCCTTCGTGCCTGCGGTGATTTCTTATATTGCGCTTGTCTACATCGTGCATTTGGAGGCTGCCAAACAAGGTATGGATGGCCTGCCCAGAGCAACCGAACCCAAGCCGGCTAAATGGGCACTGATTTCCTTTGGTGTGACAATGGCTGTCGTTCTGGCGCTGGCAAGTGCAACTTATTATCTGTTCCAGGCCTTTCAGGCGCTAAGTACAGACACAACGAAACTGTTGGCCGTTGTGATTGCCCTGGTCGCCGTGGTTGCCGCTCTGAACTTTATTCGCACCCGCGGTGAAGATGCAGCGATGAAATATTTTTCCACCGGTGCCATGGTGCTCGGTGTGGTCGTTATTGCTGCTTTTGGTGTCTTCTATTCGGTTAACTTGATCGGCGTCTACGGCGGAGCATCAAGCCCCTGGATACTGGCAGCTGGTCTTGTTGCAGCGTATGTGTTTTTGGTGAAATTCTGCTCAGCCTATCCGGAACTGGAACTGGACGATCCCGATGAACCGGTGGTCAGACTGCCTGCTCCGGGGCCAACCATCAAATCCGGACTGCACTTTCTGCTGCCGGTTGGCGTGCTGATCTGGTGCCTGATGGTGGTGCGTTTATCACCGTCTCTGTCGGCTTTCTGGGCCACGTTGCTGATGATTTTCATCCTGATGACACAGCGTCCCCTGTTCTCGATGTTCCGTGCAGATGGAGCACAAGGTGCCTGGGGTCGGGGATTTAATGAGCTCATTGACGGATTGATAACCGGGGCTCGAAACATGATCGGCATCGGTATCGCGACAGCTGCCGCCGGAATCATTGTTGGCGCTGTCTCTCAGACCGGGGTTGGTGCCGTTCTTGCTGCGCTTGTTGAATTTTTGTCGCAAGGTCAGATCATGCTGATCCTGATCTTCACAGCCATTCTCAGTCTCATCCTTGGAATGGGGCTGCCCACGACGGCAAACTATATCGTGGTTTCTTCACTGCTGGCTCCTGTGATCGTTGCGCTTGGGCAGCAAAACGGCCTTATTGTGCCGCTCATCGCCGTGCATCTGTTTGTATTTTACTTTGGGATCATGGCGGATGTGACTCCGCCGGTTGGGTTGGCGTCCTTTGCGGCGGCGGCGGTGTCCGGAGGTGATCCGATCCGGACCGGATTCGTGGCATTCTTCTATTCGCTACGCACCGCGTTGCTGCCGTTCCTGTTTATCTTCAATACTGACATCCTGTTGATCGATGTCACCTGGATGCAGGGAATATTCGTATTCATCGTCGCCACGGCGGCCATGCTGATATTTACCGCCGGATCGCAGGGCTACTTTATGGCGAAATCCCGCATATGGGAATCCATCGCGCTCATTCTGGTTGCATTCACTCTTTTCAGACCCGGATTCTGGATGGATATGGTTTCGCCACCTTATACCGAAACCGACCCCAAGCAGATTGTCGAGGCAATCGGTTCTGTTCCGGCAGGCAGTCAGATGCGGGCTATTGTCGACGGGTTGGATGAAGTTGGCGATCCCGTGACACTCACGATGGTCATCGATGTTGGCGATGAGGCAACCGGCGAGGAACGCCTGGAAGCCTACGGCCTGGAATTGCTCGAGGATGACGGCAAGATGATTGTCGACAATGCGACGTTCGATTCCAAAGCCGAAAAAGCCGGGTTCGATTTCGATCAGGTCATATCGACCGTTCTGGTTCCGGCAGATCAGTTGCCCAAGCAATTGTTGTATATTCCGGCGTTGCTGCTGCTGGGTCTTGTCTATCTCCTGCAACGCAGGAGAAGGGAAACGTCAGTGCCAGCTACTGCTGCGCAGGAGAGCTAAAATGAACATGTTCAAAAGAGTGCTGGCGACAATTGATCTTGGGGATCCCGAATCCTCCGTCTCAGTGGTTAATGGAGCGCTGGAGCTGATCGAGAAAGGCGACACACTACACGTCCTGTGTGTTGTGCCGGAATACGGCGTGGGCGTTGTAGGATCGTTTTTCCCCAAAGATCATGAGAAAAAAGCGGTTGAAGAGGCAACGAAACAACTCCACGCGTTTTCAGCCAAATACATACCGGATGATGTGGAAGTCCAGCATGTTGTTGCTCATGGCAATATCTATGAGGAAATTCTTGAAGCTGCGGAAAATGTTTCGGCAGACATCATTGTTGTTGGTTCGCATCGACCTAAACTGCGGGACTATCTGCTGGGTCCAAATGCTGCGAGGGTGGTGCGCCACGCTCCCCAATCGGTGATGGTGGTGCGTACCGCGTCAGAATGATCTGCGAATGATGTTGTCGTGGGAAGACGCGATCTTTTCACTGATGACAGTATTTCGAGATGCAATCCCAATTTCCTGAACAGCAATTATCCAATTTCCGTGCGGGCCGAATTGCCGACGTGAATTCTGTCCGGTAGAGGTCTCGCAAAGCGGTGCCGGTCTGCCTACATGGAGGAGGAACTGATGGAGACCTTCATGAAGAAAAGTGTATTGGCGGCGTTGATTTCTCTGATGACATTGACGGCGCCTTCCTTGGCGGCAGACGATCCGGATCTTATTTTTAAGAAGTCTACGGTCTGGAAATTTCTTACCCCCGACCACAAACTCGCGACATATGCGATCGACGACCCTCTTATTGAGGGTGTTGCGTGTCATTTTACTGTACCGGAAAAGGGTGGATTCTCCGGCTGGATCGGTGTTGCAGAAGAAGTGTCGGATGTGTCACTGGCCTGCAGGCAGGTTGGGCCGGTAACCTTTAAAGAGAAGTTTGAACAGGGAGAGGAAATGTTTCGCTCCCGGCGGTCGTTGCTTTTCAAGAAAATGCGGATTGTTCGCGGCTGCGATGAAAAACGGAATGTACTTGTCTATCTGGTATATTCCGACAAGTTGATTGAAGGATCGCCCAAAAACTCCACGTCGACGGTGCCGATAATGCCCTGGGGCTCCGAAGACGCTGCACGCTGTTCAGAATGGCTGGACAAGTAGCAATCCCAGCGCCTCTTACCGGCCTCTGAAAACATGGTAGCAGTGTGCGTTTGAACCGGAGCAGATGCCGCTGCTGCTGACACTGAACGACGTAAATTTACTCTCTTTCACTGCGGCAATGCCCAGGACCGGCAGCGATAGAATGATTGCGAACAATGTGGCGCCCAGAAGCTTCTTGAACATGTGACTTACTCCGAAACTGAATGTCTGTTGTTGAAGCCACTATAGAAGTCCCTCGCTGAACCCACTCTGATAAGCGCGTTCAGCTACCATTCATCGTCATTAATCGATTTGGTTAACGTCCTTTTGCTCGGCAATCAGTTAGTCTGGACACGGGTCAAAGCTTTGGAGAGCTGGGTATCCCGATCATAAACATCGCGCCGGAAATGAATGGAGCCATCCTTGTTGGCCCAGGCAGTAAGATATGTCACGTGAACAGGAACAGGTTCCTTCAACTTGATAACCCGCTTCTTTCCATTGGCGACGAGCCCGTCCAAACTTGCCTGATCCCATCCCTCATCGGCCAGTAGAACCGCACCAAGCGCGATCGGGTCCTGGACTCGCATGCATCCGTGCGAGAAGGCACGGCTGGCTCGCGTAAACAGGCTTTTGGATGGCGTGTCGTGGATGTAGACATTGAATTTGTTGGGAAACATGAATTTGATACGTCCCAGCGCATTGCCTTTCCCGGGGTCCTGACGCAGCCGGAATGGGAAATTGGATTTGGAGTAATTGCCCCAGGGCACCGAAGTGGGATCGAACTCGTTCTTACCCGACAGCACGCGGATATTTTGCGCTCTGAGCGCTCCGGGATTTTTTCTGAGTTTGGGCAGATACTCGTTGACGGAAATTGACCGAGGCACATTCCAATAGGGATTGACCACGGCATAGGTCATGTTTTCAGAGAATACCGGCGTCCTGTGATACGGCTTTCCAACGACAATCCGGGCCCAGTGAATGGTTTTGGTTCCTTTGACCACCTTGATTGCCTGATCTGCAAGGTTGGCAAAAACATATTTGTAGCCCAGGTCATCCTTCATCCATCGGCGGCGCTCCATGTTGAGTTCCATTTGCTGGATGCGCTGTTCGATCGGGACATTGATTTGTGCAAGGGTGTTTTTGCCAATAACACCATCTACCTCCAGACCATGACGCTCCTGAAAGCGCTTGATAGCGTCGACAATGTCGCCCTCGTAGAGTGTACGGTCATTCTCGCCATCGCCCTGGTAGAGATCCTGAGCCACCATTCGCGTCCTCAATATCGGCACACGGGGATCATCCATGCCGGGTTTGAGTACTTCTCCTTCAGGGACCAGTGGCCAACCCCCGTCTTCGGCTTTTTGTCGGTAAACGGCAAGTGCCCGTTTAAGTCGATCATAATTTGGCGTATTGGGCGCCAGCGCCAGAATATAATCTGTGAAATCCTCAGTATCAGCGATGCCGGTCAGAATGTCGGCCGGGTCTGGTGCGCCGGGAAACAGGTTGATCTCCCGATTGAATTTATTTGGCTCGACGCGTCCCGCAGCCAGATGCGTTGCATAATCAACGAAGACCTTTGACAGACTGATTTCAACTTCGGCGAATTCCGGCAACGTCGTTGCAGTATTGGCCATATCTGCCAGCAATTCGGGCTGATAGTCTGCCGGATGAAGCGCGTCCTCACCAGCTCTGCGCAGAGCATCGATAAGAGCAGCGGCGTTGTCATTGGGGCCCGCGTCATCCACCCATATCGGCTGATACGCATAGTCTTCGTAAAACGTGTAAATTGCCAATGCACGGCTGTCGGCGCCATCACCCAGGGTCGAGCCGTCATCTTCATTGAGGCGGGTTTGAATGGCCTCTGCTAATGGTGTCGCCGGTGCGGGAGCCTCATAGACAATCTGTTCAGTGTTTTCTTCTGTACTTTCATCTGTAGCCTGTGCCAGCACAGCGCCGGAAAAAAGACAGATAACCGATGCGACGATAAATCGAGTTAGATGGTCCTTTAAACCGAAAACAGACTCAACCACCATTTTAAAATCCCTTTCTATCCGAATGCGGATCCCGTCCGCGCACTTCGCAAATCAATCTATGATGACACAAATTGTCTGCATTTTTTCGGGCTCTGAACGCTCAACTTACCTTATGGGATTCTCGATAGTTTGACAGTCTATTGCCGTGCTGCCGCTTCAATAGGACCGTTGTTTGGTCGTATTTTGCCGCGCTGTGACCAAATAGCTTGACCTTTGAGAGAGAATTGGCCTAGATCCAATCGTTATGGTCACACGAGCAATCGACATTATTGCGAAAATTATTTGCAGCTAGCGACATCGCTGGCTGTGGCCGTTCCTTCATACCCAAAATCGGTTGTCGAACGCCCGCCCAGCGCTGCGGTATGGGGATGACATGGAATTTAAACTCTATAATACGTTGACACGGCAGAAGGACGCGTTCGATCCGATCGATGCGAACAATATCCGCATGTATGTCTGCGGTCCCACCGTGTATGACCTCGCTCATATCGGCAATGCCCGACCGGTGGTGGTTTTTGATGTGCTGTTCCGCTTGTTACGACATCTCTTCGGTGCCGAACACGTCACCTATGCACGCAACATCACCGATGTTGACGACAAAATAAACGCACGCGCTGCGGAAGAAGGGATCGATATTCGCGAGCTGACGGAAAAAACGGCTGCGCAATATCATTCCGATATGAGTGCTTTACGTGCATTGCCGCCAACGGTGGAGCCCCGTGCCACCGATCATATCGCTGAAATGCACACTATTATCGGTGCGCTGATTCAACGCGGACATGCGTATGAAGCAGAGGGACATGTTCTCTTTCACGTCCCTTCCATGTCGGAGTACGGGCAACTTTCGAGACGGTCTGTCGAGGACATGAGAGCCGGTGCACGCATCGACGTTGCCCCTTATAAAAAAGATCCGATGGACTTCGTGCTTTGGAAACCCTCCAAAGAGGGCGAGCCTGCATGGGATAGTCCTTGGGGCGCCGGCCGTCCCGGTTGGCATGTTGAATGCTCGGCCATGGCGGAGAAGCACCTGGGAACAGTGTTCGACATTCATGGCGGCGGAATAGATCTTGTGTTTCCCCACCATGAGAACGAAATCGCGCAGTCCTGCGGTGCCCATGCAACGGAGCGTATGGCCAACATATGGATGCATAACGGTTTTTTGCAGGTCGAAGGAGAAAAGATGGCCAAATCCCAGGGCAACTTCATCACGGTCAAAGACCTGTTGGGTAAGTGGCCGGGCGAGGCAATAAGGCTTGCACTTCTGACTACCCATTATCGGCAACCCATCGACTTCACAATGAACGGGCTTGGGGAAGCAAAGAGCCTTCTGGATACCTGGTATCGACTAACTGAGAATGCGCCAGAAGATGCCGCGGTGAGCGACAGCGTGTTGACTGCGCTGACGGACGATCTCAACACCCCGCAGGCGATGGCCGCGTTGCATCAGTTACGTGCAGATGCCGCCAAGGGAGATCAGAAAGCGATGGGTGAACTCAAGGCCAGCGCACGTCTCTTAGGTTTGCTCGAACAATCTTCAGAGGACTGGTTCGCATGGAGGCCGGAAGGGTTTGCTGCCGATGATCAGGAAATTGAAAAATTGATTGCTGCACGTATCGAAGCGCGCAACGCAAAGGATTTTGCGACTTCTGACCGCATTCGAGACGAGTTGGTTGCCAAGGGTGTTGTCCTGATGGACTCCAAAAACGAGGAAACGGGTGCGCTTGAAACGAGCTGGTCTTTGAAATGACCGGGCTGCAACTGATAGCTCCTTAATGTACCGGAAGCGGATTCCGGTCACCGGAATTGTTTCGAAAAACAAGCCACCACAAGGCGGATGAAATGACAAAGGAACGTCTCTATCTGTTCGATACAACGCTGCGAGACGGCGCTCAGACCAATGGAATCGATTTTTCCCTCGAAGATAAAATCGCCATTGCGGAAATGCTTGATGTCCTCGGTATTGATTACGTTGAAGGAGGGTATCCTGGGGCCAATGTCACCGACACGGAATTTTTCAGCAAGAAAAGAACGAAACACGCCTGCTTTACCGCTTTTGGCATGACCAAGCGGGCAGGGCGCTCCAGTGCCAATGATCCTGGATTGCAGGATTTGTTGAAAGCCAAGTCGGATGCAATCTGTTACGTAGCCAAAACGTGGGACTATCATGTGGATGTTGCCCTTGGCATCAGTAATCGGGAAAACCTTGATACTATTGCCGATTCTGTAAAGGCCACACTGGAAGTCGACAAGATCGCGATGGTTGATTGCGAACACTTCTTCGACGGTTATAAAGCCAACCCGGACTATGCGCTTGCCTGTGCACGTACAGCCTATGAGGCTGGGGCCCGATGGGTTGTACTTTGCGATACTAATGGCGGCACACTGCCGGAGGAAGTTGAACGGATAGTCGCCGATGTCGTACGGGTGGTGCCGGGAGAAAACCTTGGCATCCACGCGCACGACGATACCGGGCAGGCGGTTTCCAATTCGCTGGCCGCCGTGCGTAGCGGCGCTCGCCAGATCCAGGGTACGCTAAACGGTATCGGCGAGCGATGCGGAAATGCCAATCTAGTCACGCTTGTACCAACCTTGCTGTTGAAGCCGGATTATGCGGAGCAGTTTGAGCTGGGCGTTTCGGAGGAGGGGTTGCACTCCCTGACGCACGTGTCTCGAACGTTCGATGAATTGCTTAACCGAGCACCTGATAGACACGCGCCCTATGTCGGGGAGTCGGCTTTTGCGACGAAAGCGGGCATCCACGCCTCCGCAATTCTCAAGGACCCCAAAACATACGAGCATATTGCGCCGGAAAAAATTGGCAATCGCCGCCGCGTTCTTGTGTCCGATCAGGCAGGAAAATCAAATCTCCTTGGCGAATTGAACCGGCTTGGTGTCGATGTAGAAAAATCCGATCCGCGCCTTGATCACTTGCTACGGGAAGTCAAGGAACGTGAAGCGACCGGCTATGCATACGAAGCGGCGGACGCGTCGTTCTACCTTTTGGCCAGGCGGATACTGGGTGGTGTGCCCAGCTATTTTGATGTGAAGAGCTTTCGGGTGATGGTGGAGCGGCGGCATAACGCCATTGGAGAGTTAACGACTGTATCGGAGGCGGTGGTTAAGGTTTCAGTCGACGGCAAAATTCGGATGTCAGTTGCTGAAGGCAATGGACCGATCAACGCCCTTGATATCGCATTGCGGAAAGATCTGGGTCGCTATCAGGATTATATGAAGGATCTAGTGCTGGCCGACTTCAAAGTCAGGATCCTGAACGGCGGCACGGAAGCAATCACGCGCGTTTTGATCGAGAGCATGAGTACACTCACGGGCGAACGCTGGTTTACGGTTGGGGTTTCACCCAATATCGTTGACGCTTCTTTCCAGGCTTTGACCGATTCCGTGAATTACAAACTCCTGAAAAATAATGCGCCTGCCTCCTGAAGGAGCGGCCAACCAGAAATCGCCTGTTGTGAACCAACGTAACCGGACAGCAGAGGATGCTGATCTCCGCTTTGGCTTTATGTGCGCCCTTTCGGCTTACTTCTTGTGGGGTATGGTCCCGATCTATTTCAAATTGCTTGACCATGTGGATGCCGGCCAGGTTGTGGCTCATAGAATCGTGTGGTCGGTTTTTTTCGTGGGAGTATTTCTCTTTGTAAAAGGGCGGATGGACGAAGTCTTTGCCGTGTTCAAAAACAAACGCAACCTTGCCATGTTGACGCTTTCTGCCGCGACGATTTCTCTCAACTGGTACTTCTTCGTCTACGCGGTTGAAACCGGGCGCGTCCTGGCCGTCAGTCTTGGGTATTTCATAAATCCCCTGGCTAATGTTGCCTTTGGTATGGTCCTGTTGTCTGAGCGTCAGACGCCACTTCAGGGACTGGCAATTGCAATCGCAGCAGTCGCCGTGGGCTGGCAGACAATATCAATCGGCGAGTTGCCGCTCATATCTTTGCTGCTTGCGGTTTCATTTGCATTCTATGCCTATTTGCGAAAACAGATTGTTGTGGGCGCATCGCCAGGGCTTTTCGTTGAGACACTCGTCCTTCTGCCGGTCGCTTTGTTTTATCTGATTTACTCGGGAGGGTCTGGCGGGCCCTATCTGGGATATGGGGCCAGTCTGTGGCCCTTGTTGATCGGACTGGGCGCGGTGACGTCACTGCCGCTTATCCTGTTTGCGGCTGGTGCTCGACGGTTGCGCATGACGACTCTGGGTGTCCTGCAATATCTTGCGCCGTCACTTCACTTCTTTGTCGCAATATGGATATTCGGCGAGCCTCTCGAGATGAATACGCTGATTACATTTGTCTTGATCTGGTGTTCGTTGGGATTGTTCACCTACGGATCCATGCGAACAGGGGCATCGGCGACATAGAGCGCAAAGGTGGAGCTCCGGAACGAAACGGTGTTTCGCTGATTAGAATCGGCGGAACGGTTCAGAGTCGCCCGTGACGGAAAGAGCATCCTGGCTCGCATCGGCTACGCTGGCAATCAGGCGCGGAACAATGTTCTCAACATCATTCTCCACCAGAT
Organism: Stappiaceae bacterium; assembly: GCA_039976075.1. GTDB lineage: Bacteria > Pseudomonadota > Alphaproteobacteria > Rhizobiales > Stappiaceae > JBDWFY01. The sequence continues at coordinate 848,890 of JBDWFY010000001.1, read as the reverse complement.
AGGACAATTCCATCCCCTCACGGATGAAAGCTTCTTCGCGCATGTGATTGAGCAACTGCTGCAGGGGCTCCCAAAACCTGTCGATATTGGCGAGCAAAATGGGCTTCTTGTGTTGACCCAGTTGAGCCCAGGTCATCATTTCGACCACTTCCTCCAGTGTTCCGATTCCCCCTGGCAGTGCGACAAAAGCATCTGCCTTGTCGAACATCAGCTTCTTGCGCTCATGCATATCTTTGGTGACGATCAGGTCGGTAACCCGCCGAAGCATGACTTCCCGTTCTTCAAGGAACTCAGGAATAATGCCCGTAACGTTTCCTCCGGCATCAAGCACGGATCGGGCGATAGTCCCCATCAGGCCCACAGATCCGCCACCATATATGAGGCGGATGTTGTGCGAGGCGATTTCGCGACCGAGCGCTTCTGCAGTGGCGGCGTATACCGGATCATTACCCGGACCCGAACCGCAGTAAACACAAACTGAGTGTATCTTCGCCATATTTCCTCATCGACAATTGGGGCTAAAATTAATCATGTCAGGCATAGACGTACTATTTTCAACCGATTCCTGTAAAATGGACGTTGCTATTGAACCATTCATCTGCGATGCAGTTGGGATCGTGCCTTAAAAGACACTATATAAGGGATTACGATCCGGGAAAGAATTATGATCCCGAATATCTCTGGTAATAGCGATTGCGGTCGCAGTATTTTGGTCACCAGCGTTGTGTTAGCAGGCCACACCGTCCAATAGAAACGGTGTTTAGCGGCACATGTGCTTGCCCGGTCCAACAAAGCTGTATAGCCAGTTGTAAGACTTGCGGATTTGCCGGTGTCAACGCCGTCAATCCAATGTCGTCCCGACAGACGATAGACAAAGAGGTTAGGAGCCTACTGAATAATGGCGCAGCCAAAGCCCGATTTCAGACTTGCAGGAGGCATTGCCTTTGCTCTTCTGGTGGTTCTCGGGATCGTTGGATACAGCCTGGGTGCTTGGACGGCGGTCAAAGATCGGTTTATGACATCCCCGTCCGAAATCACAGCGCAGAGCGAAAAGGCGGCGGTAGAGCCGCCTCAAGGTGTTGCTGTCGTTACCAAGGAGCCGGAGGCGGCCTCTGGAAGTGAGCCTACAGTGGATCTCCAGAAGTCTGATACCTTAGAGGAAGCCGAAACTGCTGCAGAAACTTTAGGCGATAAACCTGTAAAGCCGGAGTTTGATATTGTTCGCGTCGAGCCGACCGGGGAAACACTGGTTGCCGGGCGATCAGAACCCGGCGCTATAATCGCGATTATTTCCAATGGTGAAGTTCGCGGCAAAGGCGTGGCCAATGAGGCTGGTGAATGGGCGGTGGTGGTCGAACGTCCTCTGGAGCCGGGAAGCCACGATGTACTCGTTTCTGCAAAAACGTCTGAAACGGACAATGAAGTTGTTTCTGATGAACGGGTTGCCGTTCATATTCCCGAAAGTGCCAACGAAGAAGTTCTGGTTGTAGTCAACCGCGAAGGTGCGCCGTCGGAAGTATTGCAGCTTCCCGAGACGGCCGCCAATGCTGCAGAAAGCACGACAAAGGAAGAAAAAGTCGCCTCGCTGAATACCGGGAAAACTGTAGTTTCCGGCGGCTCTGACATCCCGAGCGGGTCCTCCAATGCGGCAGTGGATACATCTACTTCGCAGCAGGAGGGATCTGAGCAAAGCGTCGATACAGAAACAAGTAGAGGTGCACTTCAGCCGCCGATCGCAGCGGGTGACAATGTGAAAACAACAGAGGGAACGTCATCCCCGACACCACTTGATGCACAAAGCGCAGCGACAGGTGAGGGGGCAGAACAGAACGAACAGGCTGAACAGACTCAAGGCGTCTCAGATCAGCAGGTCGCTGAACTGACACCGGCCGAAGAAGCCAAAACTGATCAGCTACCGGCGAGTGAGGTGGCAGGCCAACCATCAGACGAAGAAAAAGAGATCCCCAATACAGGCGAAGCGATACAGACGGGATCCTACTCGGTTGCTGTCAGTGCGGTTGAGACTGAAAAGGGAAAACTGTTTGTTGCTGGTGAGGGAACCGCCGGAGAGCAGGTTCAGATCTATCTTGGCGAAGACCTTGTGGGATCGGTTCGGTCCGGAGGTAACAGCAGATGGCTCCTGGAGACACGAAAGGACGTCGGACCCGGCACCTATGAGGTTCGGGCGGATGTTGTTGACGGAGGAAGTGGGAAAGTTCTGGCCCGCGCTGTTGTCAGTTTCAAGAAAGTGCCGGATTCGGTTATTCTCCGTCCTGTCGTGACAGCTGAGCAGGCACAAGGGTCTGGTGCGGCCGGTGCAAGTGCACAGATCGAGGTGTCGGACCTTCCAAATGTTATCATCCGCAAGGGTGACAATTTATGGACTATCTCACGGCGTCTTTACGGTGATGGCTTGCGCTACACAACGATCTATCAGGCCAACAAAGAGCAGATCAGGAATCCGAATCTGATTTTCCCCGGCCAGGTATTTATGACCCCGGAACGTGACCTTAACTGGAAAAACTGACGTCACGCTGGCGATCTTCCTTGCCATCATGCCTCCAAGCGGATATTCATCGTAATATTACGATGAATTAAATACCGCGATTATACCGGTGGAAGGCATGAACAGAGTTGTAATCTCAGACTGTGCTGATGTGGGTTCGACAAAAGTACCAGACAGTATCGTTGCGTTGCGCTTCAAAGCGCTGGGACACCCCGTTCGTCTTGAAATTCTGAAAAAACTTGCCTCCTGTGACAGTGCATGCTGCGGAGATCTGGTCGGATGTATGCTGCTTGCGCAATCGACTGTCTCTCAACACCTCCAGGTCCTCAAGGAGGCGGGTCTCATCGATTGTCATGCCGACGGTCGTAGATCTTCCTACCGGCTCAACAAGGCTAATTTTGAAGCCATGCGCAACAGCACTATGGCACTGTTTGAGACGTACATTTTTACTGAATCCGGAAAATGCTGCGAAGGCGGCGAGGATTACGAAGCTGCGCCCTTGCGCAAGAAAGAGGATTAGTGAGCAAGAAGTCAGCTCAGAAAAAAGCTGCCAGTGTCGATGAAAATTCGACCTTGCAGACAATAATCAATTTGTGGCCCTACATCTGGCCTCATGACCGCGCTGATCTGCGAAGGCGGGTCGTCCTGTCCATTTTTGCATTGATTGTCGCCAAGGTCATAACTGTGCTCGTTCCCTACAGCTACAAGTGGGCAACCGATGCTCTGGTAAGGCCAGCTGCACAGGGTGATGACGGCGTTCCGGCTTATCTGGCGGTTCCGATCATGCTGGTGATCGCTTATGGGGTGGGTCGCATCATGATGATGGGGTTCAACCAACTTCGCGATGCGCTGTTTGCCCAGGTCGGTCAAAATGCCGTTCGGCAACTAGGTGACAAAACCTTTGGCCATCTGCACGATCTGTCGCTTCGCTTTCACCTCCAGCGCCGAACCGGCGGGCTTAGCCGAATTATAGAACGGGGCGTCAAAGGTATTGAATCGATTGTTCGTTTCACGATTTTAAACTCGATTCCAACCGGCATCGAGTTTGCGTTGATGGCCGGGGTCGTCTGGTATCAATTCGGCTTTGTATATGTTGTCGTTATTGCAATTTCGATCTGGTTTTACGTCTGGTTCACCGTGAAAGCCACAAACTGGCGTATTTTGATCCGCCGGCAGATGAATGACTCCGACACGGATGCCAACTCCAAGGCGATTGACTCGCTGCTTAATTTTGAAACCGTAAAATACTTCAACAACGAGAAACTGGAAGCGCAGCGTTTCGACGGTGCAATGGCTTCTTATGAAAAGGCGGCAGTTAAAACATGGGTGTCACTTGCCTGGTTGAATATGGGCCAGACAGTGATATTCACGATCGGAATGATCATCTGCATGGTTCTGTCGGGGCAAGCTGTGTTGAACGGAACTCAGTCAATCGGCGACTTTGTCATGATCAATGCGATGTTGATGCAGCTTTCGATCCCGCTGAATTTCATTGGCTTTCTCTACCGGGAAATTCGACAGGGCCTGACCGATATAGGTGCCATGTTCGCGATACTGGATGTTCCGGCGGAAATTCAGGACAAAACCGATGCGGCGCGTCTCCAGGTCGATGGCGGATCGATTGAATTCAGGAATGTTGCTTTCAACTACGATCCGGATCGGGCTATTCTCAAAGGTGTATCGTTCACCGTACCCGCCGGACAATCCATTGCAATTGTCGGTCCGTCCGGCGCCGGGAAATCGACAATTTCCCGCCTTCTGTTTCGGTTCTACGACGTTACCAGCGGTCAGATCCTGATCGATGGCCAAGACCTCCGCGAGGTTACCCAGCAGTCGTTGCGGCAGTCCATCGGCATGGTGCCCCAGGATACGGTCCTGTTCAACGATACCGTCCGATACAACGTTCGGTATGGTCGTGTTACCGCGTCGGACCAGGATGTCGAGGAGGCAGCAAAAATGGCTCAAATCGGTGACTTCATTGCATCGCTGCCCCGAGGATTTGAGACCGAGGTCGGAGAACGCGGATTAAAATTGTCCGGTGGTGAAAAGCAGCGCGTTGCCATTGCTCGTACCATATTGAAAGCACCACCAATCCTGATTCTGGATGAGGCGACATCTGCGCTGGATACCCATACCGAGCGAGAAATTCAGGCCGCTCTTGATCAGGTTTCCAAAGACAGGACGACTGTCGTTATTGCGCATCGCCTTTCAACCGTCGTCAATGCCGATCAGATCCTGGTGTTGGAGGCCGGAGAAGTCGTTGAGCGGGGCACGCATCAGAAACTTCTTGAGAAAGAGGGGCTTTATGCCTCCATGTGGGCGCGTCAGAGAGAAGCTGATGAAGCCGAAGAACGCTTACGGGCGGCACAGGAGGCGGATCAGTTTGGAATCGTGCGACGTGGTCCGACAGCAGAAACCGTTGGTGTTGAAAGCTGACTGCTTGCAGCCGGTCTCAAATGCGATTACCAAGAGAACAGCATTTCACTCTGCGAGCAGATGAAAAAGCGGCCCTAGTTTCCATGCGTTTGCGTTGCCGAAACGCAATGCCTGCCAGGGATGGTTCAAAAGCGTACTCCGGAAAGGTTGAAACACCTTGATGATAAGAATACGCGATAAAACAAAGACTTGGAGCAATTTTCGATCCAACGATCGTGAAAAGTGCTCTAGAAGGACGAGGGCGCATTTATGAGCATTGTGGCAAGTATCGAAAAAGCCCTGGTTCCTATTCACCGGGAAGGCTGGCCCTTTATCGCGATTGCCGGTGTTGCATCGATCATTCTCGGGTGGTTCTGGTCACCCCTCTTCTGGATCGGGTTGATCATAACGGGCTGGATTTGTTACTTTTTCCGAGATCCCCCGCGCGTTACGCCCGTTGCAGAGGGGTTGGTCGTGTCTCCGGCTGACGGTATTGTCAGCCAAATCGGCCCGGCGCGACCTCCAGCAGAACTCGATCTTGGTTCTGAACCGCTGATGCGGGTCTCCGTTTTCATGAATGTCTTCAACTGCCACGTGAACCGGGCACCGGTTGCAGGCAAGATCAACCGGGTCGCCTATCGTGCTGGTAAATTCCTCAATGCCGACCTGGACAAGGCCAGTGAAGATAATGAGCGAAACGGGTTGGTGATTGACGATCCGTCCGGCGTCTCAATCGGTGTGGTACAGATAGCAGGGCTCGTTGCTCGGAGGATAGTTTGTTTCGTCCGGGAAGGGGAGACTATTGGCATTGGTGACCGGTTTGGCCTCATCCGCTTTGGATCCCGCCTCGATGTTTATATGCCCGCTGAGACCAAAGTTTCCGTGTCCCTGGGGCAAACCATGATCGCCGGTGAAACACTCATCGCCGATTTGAAACACCAAAATGGCGCGGCGCGACTGACACGCGTAAGCTAGGATCAAATTCGAAGAGGTTGAAACACCTATGCGACAAGGATGCGGGCAAAAACAAAGGCTTGCGGCAGTTGATGCGTTCCGAAGATTGCGAGAATTGCCCTAGGTCGTTTCAAGCCATGCCAGAGGATCTGTATTGAATACGCCGTTTGCACCATATGAGCCTGGCGACAAACAGGACAAACGACGTCGAAAACGTCGATATCGCCGTGTGCCCATGCGGTTGATTCTACCGAATATCGTGACATTGCTTGCGCTTTGCGCCGGATTGACGGCCATGCGAATGGCGATGGAGCAACGTTGGGACTGGGCAATCGCGGCGATAGTGTTCGCCGCAATTCTGGATGCACTGGATGGTCGCCTCGCGCGATTTCTGAAAGGTACCTCCCGATTTGGAGCTGAACTGGATTCGCTGGCGGATTTCGTCAATTTCGGCGTTGCACCGGCAATAATTCTTTATGCTTGGCTGCTGAATGAAGTGCATTCTCTGGGTTGGATCGCTGTGCTGATTTTCGCAATCTGCGCCGCCCTTCGACTGGCCCGGTTTAATGTCATGCTGGATGATCCGGATAAGCCGGCCTGGCAAGTTAATTTCTTTATCGGGATTCCGGCTCCAGCGGGCGCCATTACTGTTTTGCTCCCTGTCTATCTGGAGTTCCTGGGGGTCATTCCTCATTGGCCGGAATTCGCACCCGGTGTGATGGCCTATACAATAGGTGTCGGTTTGCTGATGGTCAGCCGGGTACCTTCCTATTCGGGTAAAAAAATCGGTGCGCGTGTTCGCCGAGATCTTGTGCTGCCGACGTTTGTTCTAACGGTTCTGATCGCTGCGTTGGTCGTAAGCTATCCGTTCTTGATGCTGACAGTGGGCGCTGTGCTATATCTGGGCTCTCTGCCGTTCGCTTTGCGCAGCTGGTATAGCTATAGCCGAGCTAAAACTGCTGACACCGCTAAAGGCAAGAGTTCAGATAGTTAGCCAATACCCTGCGTGTCTTCGCTTCGACGTACACTTTCTATCTTATTGTTTTGTAATGCCTAAAGTACGCTTCAGCGCACAGAGTTTTGATTGAGCCACCTTAATCTGATTTGTTTTATAGGAGTGTTACCGGTCACCTCTGACACACTTCGGTGTTTAATTGAGCACCATCGATAATGACAACGAAAAACGGTCGCCGAGTGGGCAACTCAGCGACCGTTTTTGTTCGAGTTGTACAGCTTTATTCAGCGGCTTCGGGCAAGCTACTGGGCGGTTGGTTCCCACCAGCTGCCGGTCGTCTGGTTGCTCGGTCGAGTGGGACGACTTGGGCGGCTACTTTCGGTGTCGACGGTTCTATGGTTTCCGTTTCCACGCGAGGCACATTTTCGTCTTTATTCGACTTGGAGCCTCTGGTGAACGCATTTACCCATACGCTCGGCAATGCGAGCATCGTCGGTATCATGACCAACGTCAGGATCGTGGAAAATGCCAACCCAGATATCACAGCCGTTGAAAGCTGTATCCACCAGATCGCTGTGATTCCGCCCACCGATGTTACCTGATTGAAGAAATCAAAGTTCGTGGCCGTTGCCATTGGGATCAATCCGGCAATCGTCGTGATTGTTGTCAGCAGGATAGGTCTGATCCGCTGGGCAGACGTTTTCAATGCGGCTTCAAGCGGATCAACGCCATCATGCCGAAAGCGATTGTAGGTATCAATCAAAACGATGGCATTGTTCACGACGATACCCGCCAATGCGACGACGCCTGTCCCTGTCATGATGATAGAGAACTTCTGACCTGTAATCATCATGCCCAGCAGAACACCCATGACAGACATAACCACAGTCGAGAGCGTGAGAAACGTCTGATAGAAGGAGTTAAACTGGGTAAGCAGGATCAGGAACATCAGGAACAAGGACGCGACCATGGCTTTCATCAGGAATTCGCCGGATTCCTTCTGATCTTCATCTGCGCCACGGAATTTGAAGTAAACATTGCTCGGCCATGTTTGGGCCTGCAACCATTCGTCCAATTCCTTGACTTTGTCGTCGACAAGCACTCCTTCGCTTTGGTCGACAGTTGCTTTCAGCATCATGGAATACAACCCATCGCGCCGGGTGATCGAACTCACCTGTTGCTGCGGAGTCCGGTCGACGAAATTTGCTATCGGGACCAGTCCGAGCGGTGTTTGCAGGCGCAGGCTGTCGAACCTGTCCAGCGTCCGTTCCGATTCCGGCAGACGCACGCGAATGTCAACCTCATCTTCGCTGTCTGTTGGGCGGTACTTACCGATCAGCACACCGTTGGTGACCAACTGAACCATCGAGCCAACGGATGCAATACCTGCCTGATACCGGCCAGCCTGTTCGCGGTCGATGGACAACTGCCATTCAATGCCCGGCAGCGGACGCCCGTCTTCGACGTCCAGAAGGTTTTCGGTTCCATCAAGGCGTGCCCGGACAGTTTCTACAGCTGATACGAGGTCGTCGTAGCTGGTGGAGCGTATTTCCAATTGAAGGTCCTTGCCTGTCGGAGGGCCGCCTTCAATCTTTTTTGTTTCAACCTTGATGCCCGGCAGGCTCGCCGTTCTGGTTCGGATTTCCTTGAAAATTTCACTGGCTTTTCTTCGGCAGCAATATTCAGCAAGCTCAAGCTGCAACTCGCCAATAACGTCAGCAGGTTTGTCCTGCACGCCGCCGATAAAATCCGGTCCACCGCCACCTCCGGGTGAAAACGCTGCTGTCACGACATTCAGCACACCTTTGGTCTGAAGAACCTCTTTCTCCACCAGGCTGACCAGATCACGGGCTTCAGAGGCCGCGAGGTTGCCGCGCGCAGAAACCAGAACCACAGCCTGGTCGGGTTCTTCGTCAACAAAGAATTCGACGCCATTATTGTTCTGCATGAATTGCGACATAATCACACCGCATATCCCAAGGATAGCAACGATGGCGACGATGTTCCCAAACGGATTGCCAGCCAGCAACTTGAGAAAGCGGACATAGAGCCCGGTCACGCCAGGAACTTTTTTGAGGTCAAACTTTTCTGAACCGGAGAGAAGATGGGCCTGTTCCTGCTCGAGGACAGCCCGTTTTTTCGCGCGTACACGGCTCCATCTGACGATTGGCCTGAGGAAATAATAGCTGGCTGTTCCAACTGAGATTCCAACTGCAGCTGCCAGTGGAAGCAATGCGCCGTCGACGGCATCTGCCGGCAAGTAGGTGCCAAGCAGTTGCGGAAAAAGCGGGCTCAAATAGGTGATAATCGCAGCGCAAGCGGTAAATACCAGAGCCCACAGGTACGCAGCATAACGGCCTGCCCACATGAAGATGAGAGAGAGAATGCCCCCGGTCACAGGCAGGAAGACCATTGCCGTCACGAGTGATGCTGCAAGAACGATGATTACCATGATTGGCAGGTAACTCATGAACTCTCCGGCAACACCGGGCCACAACAACATGGGCAGAAAGGCCACGAGCGTGGTTGCCGTTGAGGAGACGATCGGCCAGAACATCAGCTTGGCAGCCCGAATGTAAGCTTCCCGCTGCTCCATGCCTTCCTGGATTTTGCGGTCGGCATATTCGACGATGACGATTGCGCCATCGACCAGCATCCCAACTGTCAGAACCAGTCCGAACATGACCATGATATTCACGGTCATGCCGATGCCGCTCAAGATCATGAAACCGATCATGAAACTGGTAGGAATAGCAAGGCCGACAAGGAGCGCGGATTTGAGCCCCAGAGCCGCGATCACCAGGATCATGACAAGGAAGATAGCCGTCAGGATTGAGGATTGGAGGGAGCCCAGCACCTCAAAGATGTTGCTCGACATGTCCAGCAGGATATCGACCTTGATAGGCTCGGGCCAGTCAGCCGTGGCAGTTTTGATCACATCACGGACGGCAATATTGTTTTCAATAATATTGGTACCGATGCGCTTTGTGACCTGAATGGCAATGGCTGGTTTCCCGTTGACCCGAGTAAAGGTTGTCGGATCCTTGAAGGTTCTGCGTATCTCTGCGACATCGGCAAGCGTTACGACACCTTCGCCGCTTTGCTTGATCGGCAGGCTGTAAACATCGCGGCTGGTTTCAACAAGCCCGGGAACTTTGACGTTGAACTTGCCGTTGCCACCATCAAGAAAACCTGCTGGAACCAGCCGGTTGTTGCGTGACAGAGAATCCAGCAATTCCTGCTGCGTGATCGCGTAGGATTCGAGTTTGAGCGTGTCGATAAGAACTTCCAGCTGTTCTTCCCGTTGACCGGAAAGATCGGCTGAGCGAACTGTGTCGATGGCTTCGATTTCGTCTTTCAGACGTCTGGCGCGCTGAAAAATGGTCCGCTCCGGCACATCTCCGGACAATGTCACGATGATGGTCGGCACCAAGGCAAAGTTGGTTTCAGAAATCGTCGGCTCTTCGGCTTCGGCAGGTAGTTCGCCTTTTGCCTGATCGACTTTGTCCCGCACATCGGCCAGCGCCTCATCCTTGTCAAAGGATATGTCGAATTCGAGCACGATACCAGCGTGCCCTTCCGAGGCGATGGCCGTTATTTCCTTGAGACCGTCAAGCCCCCGGAGCGACGTTTCCATCGGTCTGATCAGCAGACGCTCGGAGTCTTCCGGTGAGATGCCTTGCTGGCTGACCGATACATAGAAGATCGGAACATCAATATCGGGGCTGTCTTCTTTGGGAATGTTGATATACGCAATGGTACCTGCCGCAATAAGCGCCAGCATCAGCACAAAAACGGTCTTGGGTCTTCGCAATACGCCTTCAAGCATCGATAACATTTACTGTGCCTCAGCAGTCACATAGACAGGTTCAACTTCTTGGCCATCGATGACATATTCATGTCCGACGGTAATGACATTGGCCGACTCAGGAAGGCCGGTTATCCATAATCCATCCTGATCGCCGCCAGTGATCTTGACTGGCAGGAACCCAACGACATTACTTTCATCGATGATCCGGACACCGACCTGTCCATCATCATCCAGTGTCAGCGTCGAGGAATTGATTTTGTGGGCAGGCTTGACCGGCAAGGGGATGGTCGTAAGAGCCGTTACGCCGCCGCGGATTTTTCCATCAGAATTGGGCAATTCGATCTCGATCCTGATCGTCCGTGTGTCTGGGTCCGCAGAAGGGGAAATATAACGGACTTTGCCCTCGACAACTTCTCCGGTGATCAATCGTGCTTTGGCCGCCATTCCAAGTCTGACATCGTTGATATTGCGTTCCGAGACCTGCCCGATGGCCAGCATCGGATCAGCGTCCACGATCGTTGCACAAGTATCCCCGGAATTAAGGAAGGCACCGATTTCTGCCATCGGGGATTCAATCGTCCCTTCAATGGGTGACTTGATGACTGTACGGCCAAGTTCCTGTTCGGCTTCCTCAAGTCTGGCCTGAGCCGCATCGCGACTGGCTTTTAAGGCGGCGACACGGTTGTCAGCGGTAAATCCCTTGGTTTTCAGTTTTGTTGCTGCGGAAAAGTCCAGTTCCGCCTGAGCCAGCATCGCTTTGGTCTCCAGAACGCGGGCCTTGCGTGTACCTGTATCCAAAACGCACAGCGTTTGGCCGGCTTTTGTCATGACACCCTCGGTGGCAGGACGTTCAACCAGACGGGCATCGGTTTCAGCTTTAACCACGACCCGGGCCCATTCTTCAGTCCGACCGCGAATTTCAAGAACGGCCTGCCGTGGCTGGGCAGAAATCGTGGAGACACGAACACGGAACAACTTCTCTTCCGTATTGTCGCGGCGCTCTGCAGGCGGAGGGACGGCATTGGCAGCGTCGGCTTGTCCACCAATGACGATGGTGCCGCTATACATCCACCAGCCAATACCGACACTCAATGCCAAGGCCAGGATATAGGAAAATTTGATCTTCATGCCGATCAGGCTCCACTTAACTCGGTATCTAATTATTCCGCTATTTCAGGTTCGGTCTCAGAAGCCCAGGCTTCTGCCGTTTCCCGCTCAATTTCAGCGCGGTTATTCTCAAGGTATTCAATGCTGGAAGTGATGCAGTGCAATCCGTAGCGGCAAGTCCAGTTGGAGGCCGTACCGTTGTCCCTTGTTATTTTTTCCAGGTGTTCTCTTTCCTCGTGAAGATGGACAAGCCGCTGATCGATTGCACTCCGGATTTTGTCCGGTCCGACAAGGTTCGAAAACAGGGCAACCAGCAAAAATTCTGATTTGAACACATCTGGCTGAGGAGATTCACTGAGATATTCAACGAGCGCTTCACGCCCTTTGTCCGTGATTGAATAAATTTTGCGCGACGGCTTACCAACCTGCGCTTCTTCGCGAACAGTCACCATTCCATCTGCCTGAAGTTTGGCAAGGCCTGGGTATATTGATCCAAAGCTGGCATCAACAAAATAACTGTATTTGCCTTCAACAGACAGCTTCTTGATTTCATAACCTGTTGCGTCACCGCAATACAGAATAGCCAGACAGACAGTTCTAATATTCATTTTTAGGATCCAGTTCGTTCCGCCATGGAAAAGCACCGCAAACCCTCGCGGTCGCCCAACCGTGCGCTGCACCTTCTTATTCGTTATAGTTACGTCATATATATATTGATCCGATATATGGCAAGTGTGCATATGTCGGAAAATTATATTACGCAACGGCATATGCGCGGAAAACTATATGCAAATCGTTGCCATGCATGGTCAGGCGAGCCGATATTTCCGCAATATCAGCATCTTATCGCATGCCGCGCGTTAGTTTTTTCTTGCCATGATGCGCACAATGGTTTTGCTTTGCTGCATAACATCAGCAGGGAGTGTGTGACATGACCGACAATTATCCGCGCGACATGATCGGGTATGGACGCCACACACCTGATCCCAAATGGCCGGAAGGGGCGAATATCGCCGTTCAGTTTGTCATTAATTACGAAGAAGGTGGCGAAAACTGCATACTTCATGGGGATGCAGGTTCGGAAGCTTTTCTTTCGGAAATTGTCGGTGCGGCCTCCTGGCCCAATCAGCGCCACATGAACATGGAATCCATCTACGAATATGGGTCGCGGGCCGGCTTTTGGCGCTTATGGCGGCTTTTCAGCGGCCGAAACATACCGGTAACCGTTTATGGTGTTGCAATGGCGTTGGCGCGAAATCCCGAAGCAGTCGCTGCCATGAAAGAAGCAGACTGGGAGATAGCCTCTCACGGGTTGCGTTGGATTGACTACAAGGACTTCTCACCCGACGAGGAAAAGCGCCACCTGGATGAAGCTATTCAATTGCATACTGATGTCGTCGGCTCTCGCCCGCTGGGTTGGTATCTGGGACGTTGCTCTGAAAATACGCGTCAGTTGATTATTGAAGAGGGTGGGTTTCTTTACGATTCAGACTCGTACGCGGACGACCTGCCATACTGGATAGGTGATCGACAGACGAAACAACTGGTCATTCCCTATACGCTTGATGCCAACGACATGCGATTCGCGACAGCACAAGGCTTCAACGCCGGTGATCAATTCTATTCGTATCTGAAGGACAGTTTTGATTGCCTGTACGCAGAGGGAGCCGCAGGTTCTGCCAAAATGATGTCGGTGGGACTGCATTGCCGACTTGTCGGCAGGCCGGGTCGAACGGCGGCGCTGGCGAAATTTCTGGACTACATATCCGGCTTTGACAAGGTTTGGATTCCAAGACGAATTGACATTGCCTGGCACTGGCATGCCCATCACAACGCGAATATTTAAAGACGGCGTGTTCGCAAGGTGAAAGCCAACACCGATTGGGCTGACGGAGGGTTTCCCGTGCGCATCGGTATTAACGAAATAGACTATATTTATTTGTAGAGTTAGTCAGCTTGGGATGGGGACAATCCGGTTGACACACTCTTTCAAACGCCGAGCAGCGCTTTTGATCGTTGCTGCCGCTATCTTTTTCGGTGGCATGAGTGCCGTTGAATTCGTTGGGCACGTTCTGGAAAAGAACGCCAGAGACCAGCAGCTTGCGTCTGTTTATTCGCGTCTTTCTTCTATCAGGTCTCGGTTGGAGACCGAGGTCAATGCGGTGTTTTATCTCTCGCAGGGGCTGGTGTCGACTGTTGCTCTGGATCCGGATATGGATCGCAAGACGTTTGATGCCATCACAATGGAGATAGTCGGCAGTTATCCGTTCATCCAAACTGTCGGTCTCGTTAGGGAAACCCAATTTAAATACATCCACCCCTTTGATCAGTTCAAGGGGCTGTTACACGTTGATCTCAGCAAAGATCCGAATTGGGCGCCACAACTTCAGCAACTACGGGCCGGGGAAAAAGTGTTTTTCGGCCCGATGGATTTTGTGACAGGAAAAACCGGCTTTCTGCTTAGAAATCCCGTATTCATTTCCGATGACAGTGCCCGGAAAAAAGACGAATTCTGGGGTTTTGTGTCGATGTCAATTTGGCAGGAAAATCTCTTTTCCACGGCAGGTTTTTCAACTGAAAACCGCGGGCTGTTAATGGCCCTTCGTCGCCAGAGCGGTGCGCTTGGTGTCTCGGTACCAATCGCAGGTGATCAGGAAGTTTTCAAACAAGACGCGGTGAAGATGCCGATCAGTTTCCCGTCTGGCGCTTGGGAGATCGCGGCAGTTCCGGTGGGTGGTTGGGGCAAAAACCTGCCTGAGATATTGACAGTTCGGTTCGTTGGATACGGTTTTGCGTTTGCCATTGCGGCACTGTCATTTTTCCTGCTGGAGATGTATTTCCATACTCGATTTGTCTCAGAACACGATCACATGACCGGTCTGCCAAATAGAAGACGCTTGATGAGGCGACTGGAGAAACTGGCGCTCGATACAAGGAAATTCGGTACCACCTTCTCCGTGTTGTTCGTCGACTTGAACGGCTTCAAGCCAATAAATGATCGATATGGTCATCAGACAGGGGATGCATTGCTTGCTGCCATCGGCGAGCGTTTAGTGCAAAATGTACCCAATGATAGCCTTGTTGCCCGCATTGGTGGCGATGAATTCGTTGTTGTTGTGAGCGGTAATTGCACCAACGAATATCTTGTAAAATTGGGGCACAAACTGAGCAGTATCGTCTCTCAGCGGTTGGATATTGGTGGTGAGTCCATTTCGGTGGGAAGTAGTTTCGGGTGCGCCCGGTTCCCGGGTGACGCTGGTACCATCGACGAACTCCTGTCTATGGCCGACACACGCATGTATGAAATGAAAAACCAGCGAAACATTGCCTACGTTTGACCGATAACACGGCGTGAACTTCATTCGTTTTTCTTTGATTGCCACTAGCTGAGGGTTGATTTTTCGAAAGCCAACCATCGCGTGAGCGCGATGGAGGCGTCGCCTGGCATTATGGTGTTCTACCACCAAAATTTTGGCGATTTAGACGTCGTCTCTCCTTAGGGGACAAATCGCCACAAATAATTTGGGTTTGTGTGGCGTTGATTTTCTAGTAGCGTTGTCTCTTTCCTTCAATCAGTCGCTGTCCTACAGATTCCTGATGACAGTTGCTGCCGTAAAATAAAAAACAGAGAGGGCAAGATGTTAAAGCACAGGTCTATCCTAAGAGGCTTGGTCATAGCTACCGCACTGTGTGCATTGGGACTGGCACCAGGCGTTGCTTCTGCCAAAACATTCCGATGGGCGTCTACGACGGATCCTCAGACGATG
The DNA here is from genome assembly GCA_039976075.1 of Stappiaceae bacterium. Lineage (GTDB taxonomy): Bacteria > Pseudomonadota > Alphaproteobacteria > Rhizobiales > Stappiaceae > JBDWFY01. The sequence continues at coordinate 833,375 of JBDWFY010000001.1, read as the reverse complement.
GATCCTCATGCCGTGAGTTCGTCCCCGGTTCTCGGGTTCTTGAACAACGTGTATGAAGGACTTGTTCGGCGCGACAAAGATATGAAGCTCGAGGCTGCGCTTGCGGAAACCTGGGAGCCTCTTGGTGAGGATGGTTGGCGATTTCACTTAAGAAAAGGCGTGACGTTCCAAGATGGCGCCCCTTTCACGGCCGACGATGTTCTTTTTTCCTATGAGCGGGCCAGTTCAGACAAGTCAGACGTCAAAAGCTGGTTTTCACCTGTCAGCGAAGTAAAGGTGGTGGATGACTATACCATTGATTTCCTGACAAAAGATCCCAATCCCATCTTCCCCGATTCCATCGCGAATTTTATGATTATGGATAGGGATTGGACGGAGAAGAACGGCGCTGCGGAGATCGCTACAGAGACTGAAACCTATGCGACTCTGAACGCCAATGGAACTGGCCCCTTCAAGATCCAGCTCAGGGAGCCGGGTGTAAAAACCGTGCTCATACCCAATGAGAGCTGGTGGGCAGAAGCGGAGCACAACATCACCGAAGCTGTTTTTACACCAATTGCCAATCAGACTACGGCCCTGGCCGCCTTGTTGTCCGGAGAGGTTGATCTTATCAATCCTGTGCCGCTACAGGACGCTCCCCGTCTGAAGGAAACAGCAGGAATCAATGTCCTTGAAGACATTGAAGCCCGCGTCATCATGCTTGGTTTTCCGCATAATGCAGATGCACTCAAGGGTGGCAAGGATACGGTAACCGATAATCCGTTCAAAAACCCTCAGGTGCGCAAAGCCCTTTATGATGCAGTCAATGTCGAGTTGCTTGTCGACAAGATCATGCGCGGCAACGCCGAACCGGCCGGGCTGCTCGTCAGCGATAAAATGCGCGGTGCGACGCCGGAACTTGTAAAGAGGCGGCCCGCTGATCAGAGCGCTGTTGCTGATGCGTTGAAAGAAGCAGGGTATCCTGAAGGGTTCGCTTTCAAATTTGTCTGCCCAAATGATCGCTATATCAACGATGAAGCCATCTGCAAGGCAATCACCACCATGTTTGCCCGGGCTGGTCTGAAAGCTGAGCTGCAAACGATGCCTGTTAGGAACTACTGGCCGGAGCTTAAGGCCGGGAATTTCGATATGTATCTTCTTGGCTGGTCACCGGGCACGTTTGATGCCGAGCATCCGATCCGGTTTCTGCTGGCAACGCCAAACAATGAAAAGAAACTGGGCAGCTGGAATTTTGGCGGATATTCCAACAGCCGTATCGATGAGCTGTTACCGCTTATCCAGCGCGAAATCGATGACGAAAAGCGTCAGGCGATGCTCGACGAAGTTCATAAAATCATGCAGGACGAAGTGGCGTATATCCCGCTTTATGTCCAGCCATTGATTTGGGGTGCGAAGGACAATATCGATCTTGTGCAGCGGGCCGACAATTTCCTGATCCTGCGCTGGATCAATATCAACTGAGCGTCATCATTTAGTCGGCAAAGTGCCAAAGGGAACTGCAAGATTAAAATCCGCCGTCTGTCTGTCAAGACGGACGGCGGATTTTTGATTTCTCAATGTGCATTAATACAGGTTGGATCAATAAAATCAGAACCGATCGCTGCACACTGGAGATGGGCGGTTAAGAGGGAGATCCCTCGGTGGATAGTCCTGCTGACAGTTACTTCTATTAGTTGCGGGTATTGCCGGAGCCAATAGCGTTTCGACAACTTTTTCTTGATGTCTGCGGTCACGTTTCTTGCGGTTGTGACGCTTGACATGGTGGTCTCTACGGTCGCGATCTTCACCATCACGATCTTTACGGTCGCGATCCTTGCCACCACGGTCCTTACGGTCGCGATCCTTGCCGTCGCGGTCCTTACGATCGCGATCCTTGCCATCGCGATCTTTACCGCCACGATCTTTGCCATCGCGATCTTTACCGCCACGATCTTTGCCATCGCGGTCTTTACCGCCACGATCTTTGCCATCGCGGTCTTTACCGCCACGATCTTTGCCATCGCGGTCTTTACCGCCACGATCTTTGCCATCGCGGTCTTTACCGCCACGATCTTTGCCATCGCGATCTTTACCGCCACGATCTTTGCCATCGCGGTCTTTACCGCCACGATCTTTGCCATCGCGATCTTTACCGCCACGATCTTTGCCATCGCGGTCTTTACCACCACGATCTTTGGCGTCGCCACCGCTGTCGTCGTCCTGATTGTTGCCACTAGTACCACCATCACTGGTGTTGCCGGTGTCACCGTCAATATTGGTTCCCGGATCTGTATCGTTGGCTGATACAATAGAAATACTGAACAATCCGCAGAATAAGGCTGCGAACAAGAGTGTTGTAATACGTTTGACCATTTAGAAGCCCCTTTGCCGCAGCCCCGCATGGCTACAAGGGAACCTCCTCGCAAGAGATTGATATCATTGCGACAATGTCGGAATAAGGACTGAAAAACGAAGATAGTAGTGCTTAATTGTGTATGGTTACCAACGGGCACCACGTCAGTTAAAGTGAATAAACGGATTTGGTAAATATAAGAAAATATGGATAAAGTGAAATATAAAAAATTAATATTCTATTAAACTTCAGCTTTATCGTGTTATTGTATATGTAATTATTATGTAGTTAATGTAGATACATAGAATAATTTAAATTGACGATAATTTATGAAGAATTTTAAGTATCTTATTCTGTAGTTGGAATTTGTTAGTTTTAGAGCATTGGTGCCATTCTCCTCAGTGTCTCGACTCGCCTGTGTTTTTATTCGACATGTCTGTGACTGTTAAAAAAGCCAGGGTCATGGTCTCGACCTGGATATGGGTGTAATCCGCAGCCAGAAAATACGGGATAATTGTGCCCTCGACACACGGTGGAAATAGCAAAGTCGGAACGGGGCAACTATGGTCCGGGTAATTCGAAATTCTCGATGATGAAGGCGGAGTAAAAATGAGCAATCAGGCCGGTTTGCGCGGAAATGATACGTCGGGTTTTGGAAAATCGGCTGGGTTAGCTTCGTCCAGAACAATTGCTGAGCAGATTGCAGATGAAATTGGCTGTAAGCCCGGTCAGGTTCAGGCAGTAATTGACCTCCTCGATGATGGATCGACGGTTCCCTTTATCGCCAGGTACCGCAAAGAAGCAACTGGAGGGCTGGATGATGGCCAACTGCGGCTTCTCGACGAGCGGCTCATCTATATGAGAGAGCTGAATGATCGGCGGCAAACCATTCTGAAATCGATCGATGAGCAGGGCAAACTGACCGAAACTCTTGCAGAAAGTATCAGTGCCGCCAATTCAAAATCCGTACTTGAAGATCTCTATCTACCCTATCGGCCCAAAAGGCGCACCAAGGCGCAGATTGCTCGAGAGGCCGGGTTGGAGCCCCTGGCGATGCTTCTTATCGACAAGCCTGATACAGATCTCGAAAGCGCAGCCAAAGATTTCCTTAATGCGGAGGCGGGTTTTCCCGATACGAAGAAGGTGTTGGAGGGCGCACGGAGCATTCTTGTCGAGAGGCTCTCAGAAGATGCCAAACTGGTGGGACGGCTGCGATCTTATGTGAATAGGCATGGTGTGGTTTATTCCTCTGTTGTGAAAGGCAAGGAAGGGGAAGGTGAGAAATTCGCTGATTACTTCAGTTATGAGGAAAAGCTTGAAAAAATCCCCAGCCATAGGGCTCTGGCATTATTCCGTGGACGAAATGAAGGTATCCTGAGCGTCAAGCTCGACATAGACAGAGATGATGACGGCGCTATGAAACCGGCCGAGCGAATGGTCGCGGAAGCTGGTGGCATCGTAGACCGGCAACGGTCCGCCGACAAATGGCTGATTGAAACCGCTCGCTGGGCGTGGCGAACGAAAATTGCCTTGCACCTGGAACTTGATTTGATGGGGCAGCTGCGGCAGCGTTCCGAGGAAGAGGCAATAGCAGTTTTTGCCAGAAATCTCAAAGATCTGCTTTTGGCTGCACCGGGCGGTGCGCGCAGAACCATGGGACTTGATCCGGGCATTCGGACAGGAATTAAAGTTGCCATTGTCGATGAAACAGGGAAGGTCCTGGACACTGCAACGGTCTATCCTTTCGCACCACGCAATGATGTGCAGGGTACGCTCGCGACACTGCGGATGCTCGCTGAACGACACAATGTAGATCTTATCGCAATTGGTAACGGGACAGCCAGTCGTGAGACGGACAAGCTTGCCGCCATGATGATAAAGGAAATGGCACGAACCGGTTTGACCAAAGTGATGGTCAATGAGGCTGGAGCGTCAGTCTATTCCGCCTCGGCGCTCGCAGCGGCAGAAATGCCAGATCTTGATGTGTCGCTCAGGGGTGCGGTCTCAATTGCCCGTCGATTGCAGGATCCTTTGGCAGAACTGGTGAAAATTGAACCAAAGGCAATTGGTGTAGGGCAGTATCAGCACGATGTGGATCAGAACCGTCTCGCCAGAGCGTTGGATGCGGTCGTCGAGGATGCAGTGAACGCTGTGGGTGTAGATCTTAACATGGCATCGGGACCGCTGCTGGCCCGAATTTCGGGGCTAACGGAAAACCTTGCCAATGCCGTCGTTGAGCACCGAGAGCGTGTTGGTGCCTTTCGACGTCGAAAGCAACTGCTTGATGTGCCTCGGCTCGGTCCCCGAGCATTTGAGCAATGCGCCGGATTTCTGAGAATAGCCGATGGTGATGAACCATTGGATGCATCTACGGTGCATCCTGAAGCCTATTCCGTCACCAAGAAGATCATCAAGGCTTGTGGTCGAGACGTCAGAGACCTCATGGGCGACAGTGCGCGTCTGTCAGCGCTTGATCCCGCGGAGTTCGTGAGTGACAAATTTGGTTTACCGACGATCAAGGATATCCTGAGCGAGCTGGAGAAACCGGGGAGGGACCCTAGACCGGAGTTCAGGACGGCAACATTTCAGGATGGCGTTGAAAAAATCAGTGACCTGAAACCGGGAATGGGACTGGAGGGAACCGTCACAAATGTCACCAACTTCGGCGCGTTTGTTGACATTGGAGTGCATCAGGACGGACTGGTTCATATCTCCCAGCTCGCAGATCGTTTCGTTGATGATCCACATAAGGTTGTCAAGACCGGCGATATTGTCAGGGTGCGTGTTATGGATGTTGACGTGCAGAGAAAACGCATTGCTTTGTCGATGAAAAAAGATGTTGTGGCTGAACCCAAACGGCAGGCAGACCCGAGGAACAAGACGGTTCAGAAAGCTGTCCGGGGATCAAAGCCTGTTGAAAAGCAACAATCCTCAAAACACTCTCCTCCTGATGAAAACAATGCCATGGCAGCTGCACTAGCAAAAGCGTTCAACAAGAACCGAAATTCCTGACCGTCGCCCGCCAACAGCAAGTTGTAGGCCGAACGTTTTCGGATTCGGAGGCCGCAGATTCCGATGCTGACACGGAATTGAGTAAATCGGGCAGCTTCAGAAATTTGCTATCGGAACGATGGGCAAAGCATTGATTGGGGAACGTTTCCGATATGAATACAATCGGCTCAACTAGAATCAATACGGCATGTGGCGCGTCGGCATATATGAACGGTGGAGATTGATAGCCGTTTGTTGTTTCACACAGATTGAAAAGCGTTCCGGGAAATTAAGTGAGTTGAAGAACTTGAAACAAAATTGAAATAATTGATCAGAACATGCCGAATTCTTTCGGTTGACCTAGAGAAAATTTTCGGCACTAATGCGCGTTCTTACCGGATTATGACAAGTCGCGCTTAAAGGAGGAGTGCCTGATTATGTCCATTGGTAGAAGAGAGTTCCTGGCTGGCGTCGCTGCGAGTGCGGTCATTGCGTCGGCTATGCCCGCACTGAGTGCCACTGCGTCTGCCTACTTTACCGGAGCAAAAGAAGATAACGGTTTTGCCTATCGGGCGACGAATTTTCAAAAAATTCACCCGAACTGGCACCGACAGATGGTAAAATATTTCAGCCCTGAGCCTCCAGGCACACTTGTTGTCGATACACGCAACCATTTCCTCTACATCATTTGGGGTAATGACACTGCGCTGCGCTATGGCGTTGGTGTCGGGCGTGAGGGATTTAAATGGTATGGAACCGCGCAGATAGACAGAAAAGCTCTATGGCCGCGCTGGGTACCACCGCCCGAGATGCTGAAAAGACAGCCGGACCTTCCAAAACTCGTCAAAGGTGGTTCGCCTAAAAACCCGCTCGGACCGAGAGCCCTTTATCTTTATCATAACGGACAGGACACCGGGTATCGCTTGCACGGCACGCTGGAGCCCTGGAGCATTGGCAATGATGTGTCTAGCGGATGTATCCGGATGTTCCCTGAAGATGTGATCGACCTTTATCAGCGGGCGCCGATTGGCACAAAAGTGTTGGTACTGGAACATATTGGGTCAAGCGCTGGATAATTTCCGGTAAGTTAGACTATGAGTTGTTGAATGGGGGCCGTCGGAATGCTGAAACTTTTGCTAAACAGAAACTTGCCTAAATATGCCGGTTTCTTATTTGCAGCGATGGCACTGTCTGCCTGTCAGAGTGTGGAAGAAGTGGCGACCCCCAATGTCACCAACGCGCCTGCTTCGGGCTACTCCAGTTTGAAAACAGGCAGTGAGGAAGACTTTATCCTCAATGTTGGTCGACGTATATATTTCACAGCAGGCTCTTCGACCCTGGACAGTACGGCCAAAGTCACATTGGATAGCCAAGCAGCGTGGCTCAACAAGAATCCAAGCTGGAAAGTCAAGCTGCAGGGTTTCTCTGACGACCCCGGCGATGCGGCCGCGAATCTCGCATTGTCTCAAAAGCGGGCCGATGCTGCGATGAACTACATTATTTCCAAAGGTGTTGCCTCGGATCGGCTTTGGGCAAAAGGATACGGCAAAGAGCGGATCGTTCGGGACTGCCCGGACATTTCCTGTAAATCGCAGAACCGTCGGGTTATCGCGAACTTGCGCGAGAGCGTAGAGGAATGGGCGCGCCGATAACGGTGACATCGCATTGGTGGATGGAGCTGGTGTAGAATCAAGCCAATGCTGCTACGCCGCTCCGGTCTCCAGTGGTAGGTCGTCGCGACCGCCCCACTCAGCCCAGGAACCGTCATAGAGTTGGACTTCCTGTTTCCCCAGTTCAGCAAGAGCCAGGGATAAAATGGCAGCTGTTACACCGGAACCGCAGCTTGTGGTGATGGGACGATCTATATCAAGGCCGGCTTCAACAAATGCGCTTCTCAAATCATGTAGAGGCTTCAATCGACCTGACTCGTCGATGAGCTTCGCGTAATGCACATTCTTGCTGCCCGGTATATGACCACTACGCAATCCGGGTCTGGGTTCCGGTTCATGGCCGCCATAGCGCGCAGCGGAGCGGGCATCGGCGATTTGAAATTCGGCGTTTCCCATTTTTTTTTCAATTTGATGGGCATGAGCAATCATGCCGTGGTTCATTCGTGCCGAAAAGTGCCGTTCCGGCCGAAGTGAAGTACCGTCAGAAACCGGGCGCTTCTCCAGCTGCCATTTCGGCAATCCACCATCAAGAACCAGTACCCGTTCCACTCCCATTGCCCTGAATGTCCACCAGGCACGAGGCGCGGAGAACAGGCCGTGCGTGTCATAAACAACGAGCGTCTGTCCATCTCCGATACCTGTTTTACGCATTCTCGAAGAAAACACGTGGGCGGGTGGTAGCATGTGTGGCAGTTCGGACTGGGGGTCACTAACGGCGTCAATGTCGAAAAAGACTGCGCCGGGAATATGCCCTTCCAAAAATTCCGCCTTTGGGTTCCTGTTGTCTGATGGCAGGTACCAGCTGGCATCTACCGGAACGATGTCCGGTGCGTTCAGATGATCATATAGCCAGTCTGTGGATACAAGGTAAGATGTTGGCATGAGACTCTCCGGGTCCGATCATCAGTCAATGAGGGCTAGGCGGACACGACGATTTTGTCGCCCCTTTTTTTCGATTTTGGGAATTCCAATCTTTCCGATTTCCAGTGTTGAGAGCACATGTGTTCCACCGCAGGGTTGAAGATCAACGGAGTCTCCGATCCGGACCAGACGCACTCTGCCGCTACCCATTGGCGGTTTTACGCTCATGGTTTTTACCAAACCCGGATTTGCAGCCAGCTCTTCATCGGTGATCCATTCGCTGGACACTCCGTGATCACCGGCGATCAGATCGTTGGTTTTTTCCGCTATTTCTTCCTTGTCAAGACCGGCTTCAGGAATATCGAAATCAAGCCGCCCACCATCCTTTGATATTTGTCCACCCGTGACGGGGAAGGGGACTGCGACCGACAGTAGGTGCAAAGCCGTGTGCGCCCGCATGTATCGATATCGTTTTTGCCAGTCGACATGGAGTACAACGCTCTCGCCAATCTCGGGAATGCGCTGATTCTCCGCCGGTACATGAACGATCTGGGATTTGGTCTCGCCAAAGACGGTCGTGGCGATATCGATCTTGCTGCCATCCGCAAACTCGATCTGACCATTGTCGCCGGGCTGCCCACCACCCGTGGCGTAAAAGAGAGTTCTGTCGAGCAGGATGCCACCGCGCTCGTTGATGGCCGTGATTTGTGCTTCACAGCTGCGCAGATAGGCATCGTCTCGAAATAAGAGTTCAGTCATCAGGGCTCCAGCAACGGCAGAAATGTATTCCTACAAGTTAATTGAGATTGTCGCCTTCGCAAGCGTCATTTATCAAAAGATTGCTCAAAGGATAGGTGACAACAGACGTGCGGCTCGCGCCGCCACCTGAAAATAATAAGGTTTATGATAGAGGTTCGGTTCTTCAACCGGCACGGATTGTTCGAAATCCGCAATGAGCATTTTTTCAACATCTGCAACTATCGGGCTTTCGGCAAACCACATTGTTACCTCGAAATTGATACGGAAAGAACGGTTGTCGAAATTGACCGTTCCTACGCCGGCCAGATCGTCATCGACCAGAAATATTTTCTGATGCAGAAAACCATCATTGTATCGGTAGACTTTCACGCCGGCGGCGACCATGTCGGCAGCATGGCTGGTGCTTGCGAGCCAGACTATCCGGTGATCGGGTTTTGACGGCAGCAACACCCTCACGTCGACACCTCGAAGCAGAGCGCCATAGAGGGCGGTAATCACTTCAATGCCGGGTACGAAATAGGGGCTCACGATCCAGACGCGGTCATTCGCTCTGGAAATAAGATCAGCAAAGACGACGGCACAGGTTTCAATGTCATCCGCCGGCCCCGTCGGCATCACCAGAACCGACTCGGTGCTGTTCGCAGTACCAGTGTTCTCGCACCGCACCGGCAGAGATTTGCCGGTTGCCCATAGCCAGTCTTCGGCAAATGACAATTGAGTTGCCGTGGTCGCAGGTCCGATCACCTTGACGTGGGTGTCACGCCAGCGACCCAGACTTGGGTTCTCGCCAAGATATTCGACGCCGACATTATGTCCTCCAACCCAAGTGCATTCCCCATCCACCACAACGATTTTGCGATGATTTCGAAAATTGATCCGAAAAGGACCGGTCAAACGCAGCATTGGATGGGTTTGATTGAAACCGGCAACCTGCACGCCTGCATCCGACAAACGCCGAAGATATCGCCGTGGCAAATCCTTGCTGCCCAGATTGTCATAAAGCAGGTAGACCGAAACGCCCTGTGTTGCCTTTTCAATCAGCAGATCAGCCATTTCCTTGCCAAGGCGGTCGTTTCTGATGATAAAAAACTGAACGAGAACATAGTGTTGCGCAGCTTTAATACCTGCAAAAATCGACGAAAAGGTCTCTTGACCGTCGATCAGCAATTTCGCTTTGTTGCCTGATTGAAAAGGGATGGGGGCAACACTGGTGAGAACCCTGAAGTGCTTGTCACTCACACTGGATTCAATCGGTGGTTCTGCCAATCCCTCTACATCGCCTGATGTCGATTGGATGGTAGAAATTTCGCATTGCGTGAGGCGCGGGTAATCGTCGAATTTTTTCCAGCCGAATATAAGATAGATAAAAACAGTAGGGATCGGAAAAAAAGCCAGGGATAACAGCCAGGCAATGGATCCCTGTGCTGTTCTGCCATACATAATTTCGCGAACTGCGCAGATACCTGCCAGGGAATAAAAGACAAATAGGACAATGGCAATGATGTGAAGGTTTTCAGCCAGAATGTCCATTTGTCCCGATCTCGGTTGTCTGTCAATTCAGTCCCGAATTATTGCAGTTTAAGTCGATTCTGCAGTAGTGCACCTGTGAAGAAATCCTGTCGGCAGCGGTCGTCGGTGGATTTGTTGCTCCAATCAGATGCAGCAACGCGCATGGTGCTTTACCGGTGGGGAATTTCAGAGGTTGACCTAGGCCTCCGGTACTTCTTCAAACGGAATGTTGATGTCTGACTTTCTCTCTAGCCACGCCGGAACCGGTAGATCCTTTGACCGCAGGAAGTCTGGGTTGAACATTTTGGACTGATAGCGTGTTCCGAAATCACACAGCACAGTCACGATGGTATGCCCGGGGCCCATCTCCTTTGCCATCCGCACCGCTGCCGCGACATTGATGCCCGAGGATCCTCCCAGGCACATGCCTTCGTGCTCCAGAAGGTCAAAGCTCATTGGAATGCCTTCGGAATCCGGAATCTGGAATGGCATGTCGACCGCCAAACCCTCAAGATTTGCGGTAATGCGCCCCTGACCAATGCCTTCGGTAATCGAAGATCCTTCAGACTTCAGCTCGCCATTGACATAATAATTGTAGAGGGCTGCCCCCATCGGATCCGCAATCCCGATCTTGATGTCCTTATTGCGTTCTCGCAGACCCTGAGCAACACCAGCAAGAGTGCCCCCGGTGCCCACAGCGCAGACAAATCCATCGATCTTGCCATCCAGTTGATCCCAGATCTCCGGAGCCGTTGTTTCAACATGCCCCTGTCGATTGGCCACGTTGTCAAATTGATTGGCCCAAATCGCGCCATTTGGCTCGCTCCTGGCAATCTGCTCTGCCAGTCTGCCGGAAATTTTCACATAATTATTGGGATTTTTATATCCGACAGCCGGAACTTCAATCAGTTCCGCACCAATGAGCCGAAGCGTATCCTTTTTTTCCTGACTTTGGGTTTCAGGAATGACGATGATCGTCCGGTATCCCAGAGCATTCGCAACAACTGTCAGCCCAATGCCGGTATTTCCCGCTGTTCCTTCAACAATCACGCCGCCTGGCTGTAGCAGCCCTTTTCTTTCCGCGTCCCGAACAATGAACAACCCGGCACGATCTTTTACGGACTGTCCGGGGTTCATGAATTCGGCTTTGCCGTATATATCGCAGCCCGTCATTTCCGAGACGCGTCCAAGGCGAATGAGCGGTGTGTTACCGATTGCATCGATGGCGGATTGTCTAACGGTCATCGGAACGATTTCTCTTCTGATTTGCCCTCATCCTCGCGCCAAAATGGGTCTGCCCACCTTTTTTGCCAAAACAAATTCTGTCGTTACGGTGGATGGATATGTGGAAGATGCGGGCTTTGCTGTTTTTAAATTCTGAATAGTCTTGCATTTATCGCTTTGTTTCAAAGAAAAGCAAAGCCAATAAATTCCAATTTTTCGTTTAAATCCGGAAGTGTTTTCGTGAATGTGGCGGTATTGAAGGTGTGTTCTGCGGGCGTGCACCAACACGAATGCCTAAGGCTGTTCCGATCTGTATAAAGCGGAACAGCCTTAGTAACGTGACATCGGCAAGTGCCGGTCAGTGAGTCAATTGTACATCAAGCGCATCGAACAGGCCGACACTTTCGATCAGGCCGTCAGAGAATCGACAATCCATGCCCAGGCGACCTGAACTGAACTGACGGCGGCACCCACAAACTGTGCCACGGTATCCCAAACGGAATTGCCAAATTTGGCAATCATCATCATCGTCGACTGCTTGTCCGGTCTGGTTTCCTGGACATATTCAACGGACGCTTTCTGATCGCTGCTATCATCCACGATGCGGCGCGTAACAACCATGTTAGCATCTGGTGTTACTCGATCATCATAGGCTTTAGCGACGAGTTGTTCGCTGTCGTCTGCCAGTGCCCTGACAACTATCGCTCTGCCGTCTGGCAGAAGATGTGTCTCGTTCTGTTTGATTTCCGAGTCGTAGATGACTTCGCCATATGAATCGATCAATTCCACCCAAACGGCACGGCGATCCGAAAATTCGACTTCGCCAATCCAAATATCCATCTCCGAGCCGTCTACGGCCGGTTTTGGAATGGAAGAGGGTGTGTGGACCAGTACTGCAAGCCGGTCTGAACGGAGAACGTGCCGCTCGGTTTCACCTTCTAATTTGTCCGCCTGCGCAGAAAATACGCTTAATGCAAATGCTGTCAGCCCCACAGCAATGCCTTTTACTGCACTTCTCATAGGTGCCTCCCCAGGCTCCTTAGGTGTTCTGTATGCGTAGTATGACGCTATACAGTTTCTGACCAACGGGTTTTACCTCTACTGGTCGGCTACCAGTATACATGGGATTAACCATATTGACTTGCAATAGCAGATTGCATTCGTGATCTTTGACGCAAGGTAACGCAAGATCTGTCTCCACCCGTGCCGTGAGCGTCTCACAAATTCCTGTCTTCGCGGTTGAAATAAAAGATAAAATTTTATCTGTCGACAATTCTGATGTTTGCGTTGACGTCTCTGAAATTTTCCCAAAAAGAGTGAGAATCATCACAGGTTTGTGAGAACAAAGTGTGAATAAGTCCCTATGTTCGACACATATTCGCCTTCAAGTTGCCATGCAATTGCACGTATAGGTAGAAATCACAAAGTGCGAAAACATCATTTGGCATTGCTAAGCCGCATAAATTCTATTTTTCATCCAATAACTTATGCTTTGGATGAGTGGTTTCAACGGGCAAATTGATCGCTTACGTTGACGTCAGGCGTTCAACCTCTTCAGCGACGATCGCAACGATGAGCGCGCAATCCTGTTCGTCGAACGTCAGCGGCACGCGAATATCACAAGTGTTGGAGAGAACCCGTTTTGTCTGCGGCAGGTCTGGGGGTGTTCCAAGATAGCCCCAGGAGTCAAACCGGCTGGTGAAGCCGACGGGTTCATCCGCTCCAAACCATTTTATTTCAACGCCGCGATCTCCACACGCTGCGACGAGGGCAGGGATCTGCTGGCGATCAAGACCGGGAAGCTGAAACTGAAAGGAGGACCCGACATATTCTTCGTGGTCCGCCCGATCAGGCACGAAGCAGTGTGCGATCTTCTTGAAGCCGGTCTGAAATACGCTGTAACGCGCGTTCCAGCGCCTGATGTTTTCCTCAAGTCCGGCGAGTTGTGCCCTCATCAGCGCAGCGCGCACATTGTCCAGCCGAGCAGAGCAGTTCGGGTTATCGAGCCGGACCTTTCGAAATATCTCTTCATCGGGTCGCGCACCATGTTTGGCATAAAGCATATAGGAGCCCGAGCAGATCACAGAGCGGGCGGCCAGTTCCGGGTCGTCTGTTGTCAGCAGCCCCCCTTCGCCGGAATTGATGTGCTTGTAGGTTTGGGCAGAAAAGCAGGCGACATGCCCGAAATTGCCGGATCGCTTTCCTTGCCACCGGGCACCCATCGTGTGGGCGCAGTCTTCAATCAGCGTGATACCGAATTCATTGCACAGTTCGAGAACCGCATCCATGTCTGCAATGTGTCCCCGCATGTGGGACAATAAAAATATCTTGGCCCCGCTTTGCTGTGCTTTCAGGCGCAAGTCAGCGATGTCGGTGTGCCAGTTATCATCTATTTCAACCAGGATGGGTCGCCCGCCCGTGGCAAAAATCGCTCCTGGCACAGGCGCGAGCGTGTAGGCATTGGCCAGCACCGGCGTGCCGGCGGTAACACCTGCCGCTCTCAGGGCGATTTGCAACGCCTGTCCACCCGATGTTACGGCAACACAGTATTTGCTGCCCTGCCACGCTGCGTAATCCTCTTCGAGCAATGTGGCTTCGGGTTGCTCGTTGCCCTGTATGTTGTAGCGGTGCAGCCTCCCGGACCGGAGTATGTCGCTCACGCGCTGAATGGCTTCTTCGGAAACGGGTTCCTGTTGTGTGAAGGGTTTGGTGAACATTTTCGGTGTGTTCATTTTTGTCTCTTTATATTCTTGATTTCCAACAACAGGTTGAGGCCGCTCAGGGCACTTTGTCGGTGAGTGATTCACTAAAATCTTGATTGCCTACGATTTTCGTCACTTTATGGGATCGACTATTGCTCGGCAATGCGAGATAGACAGGTTCTCGTCGCCGGACTGGAGCCAGGAGAAGTGCAGATGTCCCACTATGAGGTACCCGGCTTCATCGCCTTTACGCTCGGCATTGTGGTCTATTTCCTTGGGGCGTTCCTCACCCGGCGTGTTGCCTTCCTGCAGAACTACAACATCCCTGAACCGGTGTCCGGTGGTCTGGCTGCCGCTGTGGTTACGCTGGTTCTGTATACGATGTTTGATATCGAAGTCGGTTTTGATCTTGAAACAAGGGACCTGTTGCTGGTCATATTTTTCACGACCATCGGTCTCAACGCCCGTATAGCCGATCTGATTGCCGGCGGACGCCTGTTGATCCTGCTGCTGATCATGACAATCTCTTTCATGTTTTTGCAAAACCTTGTTGGGCTGCTGGGAACCGTCGTGTTCGATCTTCCTCGACCCGTCAGCGTCCTTCTTGGATCAGCTTCCCTGATTGGCGGCCACGGTACGGCGATAGCCTGGGGGCCGACGATCCAGGAGCAAACGGGTTTTCTTGCTGCCAGCGAAATCGGCATTGCCTCTGCGACACTGGGGCTCGTTTGCGCCGCGCTTCTTGGCGGGCCGATTGCGAAATTCCTGATCGATCGGCACAGTCTGGAAGCGGAAAAGGATCATATCAAACCGGTGGTCGGCCTCTCGTATGAGGGCGACAAAACGCATGAGAACGATGTCGATCACATCAACCTGATGCGCACCATTCTGGTCACCAATATCGCGATCATTTTCGGCTATGGCGCCAACGAGGTGATCCTGGAAATGGGGCTTAAACTGCCCTTGTTTGTCTCGTGCCTGCTGGTTGGCATATTGATGTCAAACACCATCCCCTATGTGATGCCGAACCTCCAGTGGCCTGCCAGAAGCCGCGCCATGGCCGTCGTTTCGGATTATTGCCTGTCGATCTTCCTCGCTATGTCACTGATGAGCATGAAACTCTGGACCCTGGCAGAACTGGGCGCACCGCTCCTCAGCGTGCTCGCACTTCAGGTGCTGGGAACCACCGTCTTTATCCTGCTGATCCTGTTCCGCTTTGTTGGTCGGGATTACACGGCAGCAGTCCTCAGCGCCGGCTTTGCCGGCTTTACACTTGGCGCAACACCCACCGCCATTGCCAACATGTCGTCCGTAACCAAGAGGTATGGCCCGGCACCGCTGGCATTTATCGTACTGCCGCTGGTGTCAGCGTTTTTTGTGGACCTAGCGAATGCGTTTATTATTCAGTTCTTTGTGGGGTTGTAGGTACCGATATGCTGGAGGACATAGTAACTGCCTGTTTAGTCATTTACTTTCCAGCTTTCCGGCCAATATCCAAGCCATTCGGCCACCAATGCCAAAATTAATATAAAAAAAACTGCGATTAGAAAATTATTCAGATGTCGTTTGGGTGGTTTAGGTGTGCCCGGCTTGTTGAATGACTTGAGGTCATCAATATCAAACATTGCAACCTCCGCGTTGATGCTCGGTTACTTTGCCACCACTTTATTAAGCGTCGAATAAGATGGGCGAAAAGCTTTGTGAAGTTGATAGTCAACCAATCACAGTCGAGATGCGATGCCCCGCGCAATGCAACTCAATATACGATCTATTAAACGAAAAAATTGGCTCCCCAGGCCGGACTCGAACCAGCGACCCAGCGATTAACAGTCGCTTGCTCTACCAACTGAGCTACTGGGGAACACCAAAAGCTTATAGCGTGTTGCTATAGCGCTTGTGAAGAGAGCTTCTACAAAAGCTGTCTGCGTTTGCCAAGTGCCTTTTCGCAAAAAACGTGACTTTGTGGAGAATGAGTTGGCACCGGCCGTGCAAATCCCCATATTTGGTGGACTGTGGTCAACATATGTGAGGTGATTTGTCGAAAATCAGGTTTGGTACCAAAAGCGTCAAGCTGCCGGGTACACCGGTGGCCCGGGTCATATTGGGTTCGGCTCTGGTTTTTCTGGGTCTGCTAGGATTTTTGCCGATTCTCGGATTTTGGATGATCCCGTTGGGATTGGTGATCCTATCGGTTGATATTGCCCTTATTCGTCGGTTCAGACGGCGGGCCGAGATAAAGATTGGCCGAAAGTGGAAGGGGCAGGACAATGGCCACTCCGCAGACACCAAGGCGCCGTCCGCCAACCTTGATCAGGTAAAATAGGCCATCAGGCGGAGTTCCGCTTTTCCTCCAAGAATAATCATTGACAGACGGGTCGGTAATGAAGACTTTGTCTCGATTGATTTCAGTGCCTCTGTTCGAGAAATCGGGCAGGTAAGGCAGATATGGGAATACGGTGACGAGCGACCCAAATCGGGGCTCCATGCCGTGGCTGCCCCCGCAACTGTAAGCGGTGAGGCTCCCTGCATAAATCCACTGAGGCGGCAAACGCTTCGGGAAGGGGCAGGGTGCTGATCGAACCGCAAGCCAGGAGACCAGCTGAAATCGAACATCAACCGGCCGTCGGGTGGACAGCCAGGAGGACACGATGACATCGGTTTCAGGCCAGACGGCCTCTTTCAATCAGAATTACCCAGTAAAGTCAGCGATCTATTGCGCGCGTGCACCTGCGGAGTGCACTCATGCATGATGCTGCTTCTGATTCCGAACTACCGGCAGTTAAATCGGTTCTTGTGACGGGCGGAGCCCGATCTGGGAAAAGCGCGTTCGCAGAAGCACTTGTGATCAAAAGTGGCAAGCAACGCTTCTATCTCGCGACGGCGACTGCCGGAGATGAAGAGATGGAAAGCAGAATCAAAACACATCAGAATCGGCGTGGGCGGAACTGGCAGACCGTGGAAGAACCGCTCGAAATTGCCGATACAATAATGCGATTGTCTTCGCCAGACGCAATAATCCTGATCGATTGCCTGACTCTCTGGCTGTCCAATCTGATGATGAATGAGATGGATATTGATGATCAGGTGGATCGACTTGCTTTGTCGGTCAGGCAGACTGAAGGTCCTGTCGTTTTCGTCAGCAACGAAGTGGGACAGGGCATTGTCCCGGACAACGCGATGGCCCGATCGTTTCGCGATCACGCCGGTCGTCTCAATCAAACTATTGGCGATGCCTGCGACGCAGTTTATCTGGTCGCCGCTGGCCAGCCTTTGCTTTTAAAACCACGCATTCAACCGGAGATCTTTCTATGAGCATCGGCGAAAAAATACCCGCTACCATCATTACGGGCTTTCTGGGTGCCGGTAAGACGACCCTTGTTCGCAATCTGATTGCCACAGCCGGCGGTAAACGCATCGCCCTGATCGTCAACGAGTTTGGTGATATGGGCTTTGATGGCGAATTGCTGAGCGATTGCCGCGATCCCACGTGCAAGGCCGATGAAATCGTCGAGCTTAATAATGGCTGTATCTGCTGCACGGTGGCGGAAGATTTTCTGCCGACAATGGAAGCGCTCCTGAAACGCGATCCAGCGCCGGATCACATTGTCATCGAGACATCCGGTCTTGCGCTGCCCCAACCGCTGGTGCGGGCCTTTCAGTGGCCCAGCGTGCGGAACAGCGTGACAGTCGACGGCGTTGTGACCGTCGTTGATTGCGCTGCCGTTGCGGCCGGGCAAGTCGCCATCGATGAAGTGGCGGTGGCCCAGCAACGCACTGAAGATGAAGCGCTGGACCATGAAAGTCCGATTGAAGAATTGTTCGAAGATCAGCTTCGCTGTGCCGACATGATCGTTCTGAACAAGGCGGATCTCGTCAATGAGGGCCAATTTTTGACAGTCACAGAACGTGTTCGGGAGGACAGTCGGGCGGGTGTCAGCTTCCTCAAAGCGAAGAACGGTCTGATTAGTGCAGAAGTTCTGCTTGGGCTTGGCGCCGGTGCAGAGGCCGATATGGACGATCGCAAAAGCCACCATGAAAATCAGCATGATGAGGGGGATGATGATCACCACCACCATCATCACGACGACTTTGAAAGTGTTGTGCTTTCTCCCCAACCGATCGGCTCCCCCGCTGCTGCCAAGGAAAAAGTTGCGGCAATCATGGCTTTGCCGGGGGTTTTGCGCGTCAAAGGCAAACTAGCAATCACCGGGAAACCCGCGCCGCTGGTGGTTCAGGCGGTTGGGCCTCGGGTCGAAACCTGGTTCGGTGGTCCCGGCGAGATAGCAGCGGGCCTGGTTGTAATCGGTTTGCACGATTTTGATCGGGCGGAGGTCGACACCATTCTTGCCAGCACGATCGCAGCCTGAGTGATGCATATTCTGGCGGCGCAAAGCAGACGGATTGATGATGGTGGTGATGCTGTCGACCTGGACCAGTCGCCTGGTGACATAGTTATTCTCTCGGCCGCTGATACCGAACTTTCCGGCTTTGCCCACTGTGCACCCGTGCTGGGGGGAGGCACGTCTCTGCGTCTTGCCAGCATCATGGCGCTCAGTCACCCGTATTCGATTGATCTGTATGTTGAAAAAACACTGTCGACGAGCCGCTGTATCATTCTCCGGCTACTCGGCGGAGCCGACTACTGGTCTTACGGATTGGAGCGGGTTCGGGAAGCAGCGCTTGCCAACGGGCTTCAGTTATTGGTTCTGCCCGGCGACGATAAGTGGGACGCAGATCTGGTTAGTCGGTCAACGGTTTCGCCGGAAACGGCTCAGCTATTCTGGCGGTATTGCATCGAGGGCGGAGAGGAGAACCAGCAAAACGCGTTGTTGTTTGCGGCCAGCCTCCTGGATGATAGCGAACCGCCGGCATTACCCAAACCGCTCGCCCGGGCCGGTCTGTGGTGGCCGGATGGGCCGACGCCCGGCCTGGAAGAGCTTGAGAACCGATGGCGCGACCCCGCACGTCCCAGAGCGGCGATAACCTTTTACAGAGCCATGGTGCAGGGCGCGGCAACAAAACCCGTTGCAGCGCTGGTTCGAGCGCTTGATGAGGCGGGTGTGAATGCCGTGCCGATATTTGTGTCGAGTCTCAAAGACCCGGAATCGGTTTCCATCCTGAATGATGTGCTGGATCGGCACCGTCCGGATGTGGTTTTGAACGGGACGGCCTTTGCTGTTTCAAAGGGGGGCTCCGTCCACAAACCAACGCCACTGGACAGTCACGGTGTGAGCGTACTGCAAGTGGTTTTCTCAAGCGTCTCGGAGCAGGGGTGGCAGGAAAGTGACCGGGGGCTTGGTATTCGCGATCTCGCCATGCATGTGGTCCTGCCTGAACTCGACGGTCGCCTTCTGACGCGCGCCGTCTCATTCAAGGAAGAGGGACTGTTTGATATCCAGACCCAGTCGACGCCGGTTCGTTTCGTGCCCAAGCCGGACAGGATCGACTTTGTTGCAAAGCTCGCATCCGCCTGGGCGACGCTAGGAAAGAAAAGTAAAAGCAAAAAGCGGCTGGCCGTGATTTTGGCAAACTATCCCAACAAGGATGGGCGTATTGCCAACGGTGTCGGGCTTGATACACCAGCCTCGGCAGTGGCCGTGATGCAGGACCTGAAACACGCCGGATATGACATTCAAAACGCACCGGAAACTGCCCGCGATCTGATGGATATGTTGCTTGCAGGGGCAACAAATGACCTGAGCAAAACATCGGATACCTCTCGCAACCCCTCCTTTTCAGTCGAAGATTACGAAAAACGTTTCAAGGAGTTACCGGAAAAGGTTCGAATTGAAATTCAGGAGCGATGGGGAAATCCAGGCAATGATCCGCATGTGAGAGGCGGTCGTTTTTTGCTGCCGCTTCTGATGTTTGGCAATGTTGCAGTCGGAATACAGCCGGCACGCGGTTACAATATCGATCCAAAAGAGACGTATCACGACCCGTCGCTGGTACCGCCGCACAACTATTTTGCCTTTTATTTCTGGCTGCGCCACACCTACGGCATTGATGCGGTGGTTCATCTTGGCAAGCACGGTAATCTGGAATGGTTGCCGGGAAAGGCTCTTGCGCTGTCGGAGACCTGCTATCCGGAAGCTGTACTTGGGCCGGTTCCCAATATTTACCCCTTTATCGTCAACGACCCGGGTGAAGGAGCACAGGCGAAACGGCGTAATTCGGCGGTTATTGTCGACCACCTGACGCCGCCGCTGGCCCGCGCGGAAAGCCACGGTGTTGCAGAAGAACTTGAGACCCTGCTTGACGAATATTATCTGGCAACCGGAGTCGATCCACGCCGCATGGATCTGATTGAAAACGATATTCTCGATCTGGCGGCCCGGCATGGGCTTGACCTGGATATCGGGCTCAAGAAAGACATGGACAGGGCGACGCAACTCTCCCGGATCGATGCCCATCTCTGTGATTTGAAGGAAATGCAGATCCGCGATGGTCTGCATATTTTGGGCAAGAGCCCGACCGGTGACGAACTGACGGAAACGGTCGTTGCGCTGGCGCGGGTTCCACGTGGTGCAAAACCGACGGACGCTTCGCTCCAACGAGCTTTGGCAGCTGATCTGAGGCTGGAAGCATTTGACCCGCTGGACTGCGATATGGCCGCGCCATGGTCAGGAACAAGGCCGGAAATGTTGGCCTCCATTTCCAGCGACCCATGGCGGAGTGCGGGCGATACAGTCGAACGGCTTGAATTGCTGGCACTGAATATCGTCGCGAGTGGTGATGTGCAGGAGAGTTGGCCTCATACCCGGCAGGTCATGGCGGAAGTCGAACAGCGTCTGCAGCCTGCAATTGAACACTCAGGGGCACTGGAACTACAGGCAGTGCGCGATGCACTCGACGGACGGTTTGTTGCCCCCGGACCCTCAGGCGCTCCTACCAGGGGTCGACCAGACGTTTTGCCAACAGGCCGCAATTTCTACTCGGTCGACGTCAGAGCCGTTCCGACGGAAATCGCCTGGCGACTTGGATGGCAGTCTGCGGCAGGACTGGTTGAACGGTATTATATGGATGAAGGCGAATGGCCGACATCCATGGCTCTGACGGCCTGGGGCACCTCGAATATGCGCACCGGTGGCGACGACATTGCCCAGGCTCTGGCACTGATCGGTGCGAAGCCGATATGGGAAAAGGGTTCTGGTCGGGTGACGGGATATGAAATTATCCCGCTTGCAGAACTGAGTCGCCCGCGGATTGATGTCACCTTGCGAATTTCCGGCTTTTTCCGCGATGCGTTTCCCCACCAGATTGATCTATTCGATAGTGCTGTAACAGCAGTTGCTGCACTGGATGAACCTGAAGATGCCAACCCAATTGCTGCGCGCGTGAAGCAGCAGACGGCAGAATTGGTCGCGTCCGGCGTGTCGAAAGAACAGGCATCCAGACGGGCAACCTATCGGGTGTTTGGGTCAAAACCGGGTGCTTATGGAGCGGGGTTGCAGGCGCTGATCGATGAAGGCATCTGGTCGGAGCGGCAGGATTTTGCCAACGCGTTTCTTGAATGGGGCAGCTATGCCTATGGAGGCGGCGCAGAAGGCCAGCGTGATCGTGAGCTGTTTGAGAAGCGGCTCAGCGGCGTTGATGCTGTCGTTCAAAATCAGGACAACCGGGAACACGACCTGCTTGATTCCGATGACTATTATCAATTCGAAGGCGGCCTATCAGCCTCTGTTGAAACGCTGCGCGGTGACGCGCCAAAGGTATATCACAACGATCATTCCCGACCCGAGCGACCCGTCATCCGGACACTTGAGGAGGAAATCGGGCGAGTAGTGCGTGGGCGGGCATCCAACCCTAAATGGATTGCCGGCGTCATGCGTCACGGCTACAAAGGCGCTTTTGAAATTGCCGCTACTGTCGATTACCTTTTCGCGTTTTCTGCAACAACGAAAGCGGTGCGCGACCATCATTTTGACCAGCTTCACGCGGCTTACTTACAGAATGAAGACGTGCGCGCCTTTATCGCTGAACACAACCCGTCAGCCCTCGCGGAAATTGCTGCTCGTTTTGCTGAAGCAATCGATCGAGGGCTGTGGGCACCGCGCCGCAACGCCACCTACGGCGAACTGATTACCCTGAAAGCATCCCTTGAGGAGGAAAGACGTCATGGCTAAGGAAATGACGGAAGAAGAACTCAATGAGCGCCATGCGGAGAAAATGCGCAAAAAGAAAGCGGCCCGCGACAAGATCATGGCGACCAAGACGATAGAAAAAGGTCTGCTGGTTGTTCACACCGGTAAGGGAAAGGGCAAATCGACAGCAGCTTTCGGCATGGTCTTCAGGAGCCTGGGACATGGCCACAAGGTTGGAGTGGTTCAATTTGTAAAAGGCAAAATCGAGACGGGTGAGCGTCTTGCTCTCAAACGGTTTGACGATCTGGTCACGGTCAAGCGAATGGGGGAGGGATTCACCTGGGAAACGCAAGACCGCAAACGCGACGTCGAAGCGGCTCGGGCAGCCTGGGATGCCGCCAAGGAGATGATTCTGTCGGGCGATAAGAAACTGGTTCTGTGCGATGAACTGAACATCGTCCTTCGATACGATTATCTGCCCATCGATGAGGTTGTGGCCTTCCTCAGAGATGAAAAACCGGACGATGTGCATGTGATCGTAACGGGGCGCAATGCCAAAGAAGAACTCATGGAAATTGCGGATCTGGTGACAGAGATGACGCAGGTCAAACATCCGTTCCGTTCGGGGGTCAAACCCCAGGAAGGGATCGAGTTTTAATCGGTATGGCAGCCTCTGCCATCATGATACAGGGTACCGGCTCAAATGTCGGCAAGAGCCTGGTGGCTGCCGGGTTGTGCCGGTATTTTTCCAACGCGGGGCTGACAGTTCTCCCTTTCAAACCCCAGAACATGTCCAATAACGCGGCGGTAACACCAGAGGGGGGAGAAATCGGCCGGGCTCAGGCGCTTCAGGCGATGGCGTGCCGGATACCGGCGTCCATTCACATGAACCCGGTGCTTTTGAAACCAGAGACGGATGTTGGTGCGCAGATCATCGTGCAGGGACAGCGGTACGGCACCATGCGCGCACGCGAATACGGGCGGTACAAGTCGGAACTGCTTCCGAAGGTTTTGGAGAGTTTCGAAATTTTGCAGCAACGCGCGGACCTTGTGATTGTCGAAGGAGCCGGGAGTCCGGCGGAAATCAACCTGCGGCAGGGCGATATCGCCAATATGGGTTTTGCCGAAGCAGCCGATCTGCCGGTACTGCTTGTCGGCGATATCGACCGAGGAGGCATTATTGCGAGCCTCGTTGGAACGCACGCGGTGTTGGAGCCGGCCGAAAAGGCGCGCATCAGAGGATTTATGATCAATCGCTTCCGCGGAGATCCAAGTCTGTTTGATTCCGGCCTTGAGGAAATTCAAAAAAGGACTGGCTGGAAGTCGACTGGTGTGCTGCCCTGGTTTGACAAAGCCTCCCTGCTTCCTGCTGAAGATGCCTTGGGTCTGGCTGATGGCCGGAGCCGTGCTGAGGGCAGCATGAAAGTCGTGGTGCCGGTGATCAGCCGCATCGCCAATTTTGACGATCTGGATCCGCTCAGGATGGAGCCGGGGATCGATCTCGTTCTTGTAAATGCAGGTGAAGCGCTGCCCGGCGATGCGGACCTTGTGTTGCTGCCGGGGACGAAATCAACAATTGGCGATTTGGCGTATTTCAGGGCGCAGGGATGGGATGTCGACCTTCATGCCCATGTTCGTAGAGGTGGCCGTGTTTTGGGAATTTGCGGGGGGCTTCAGATGTTGGGTCGGTCGATAGCGGATCCGGAAGGTATCGAAGGGCCGCCGGGCACAATCAAAGGGCTTGGTCACCTTGATATCGAAACAGTGCTTGTGAAAGAGAAGACGGTGACGGCAGCTAAGGGGCAGCATCTGGCGTCTGGCGAGGCGTTGTCCGGATATGAGATCCATCTTGGAAAAAGCACCGGGCCCGATTGCGACAGGCCGTTTGCAAGGCTGAACGGAACAGTCGATGGTGCGGTCTCGCGCAATGGACAGATTGCCGGAACATATTTGCACGGACTGTTTGCCGCGGATGGCTTCCGGCGCACTCTGATGGAAGACCACCCGGCCGGACGTGCAATTGATTACGAACAAACGGTGGAAGATACCATCGAGGCGCTTGCTACGCACATGAGCGAGCATCTCGATCTTGATGGCATCTTGGGTATTGCCAGAGCAAAGGCCTCGTGAAGCCTGTTTTTCCAACGCTAGAATGTCAGCACGATCAGAACAAAGAGAAGACCTGCCTGCATGGCACAGGCACCGATCAGGATCTTTTGCGCTCTGAAAATATCAGTAATTCCCGGCGTTTTGGACGCGCCTTCGTTGAGCCAGGGGTCTTCAACCCGATACGTCGCGTAGACGCGCGGTCCTGCGAGGGCAATGTTTAATGCTCCTGCCATGGCCGCTTCCGGCCACCCGGCATTGGGTGATCTGTGCTTGCCAGCATCGGTCAACATTACCTTCAGCGATTGGCCTGTAGAGCCTCCCGTCATCGGTGCGGCCAGCGCGATGAATATGCCGGAGAGGCGGGCGGGTATTAAGTTGACCAGATCGTCGATCCGAGCCGAAGCCCACCCGAAATAACGGTACTTGTCGTTTCTGTACCCGATCATCGAGTCGGCGGTATTGATCGCTTTGTAGGCCAGTAGGCCTGGCAGGCCGAAAATTGCGAACCAGAATGCGGGCGCAACAACGCCATCGGAGAAGTTTTCAGCACAGGATTCAACGGAAGCGCGAACAACGCCTGCTTTATCAAGCCGAGATGGATCGCGTCCGACGATCATTGAAACAGCCTTTCGCCCCTCTTCAATTCCGCCTTTTCGGAGCGCTTTGTAAACGGCATGAACATGTTCATAAAGACTGCGTTGCGCCAGGAAAACTGCAGCAATGGCTGCAATCATGGCATTGCCAAATAAGGTGTCTCCCAGAGCATCGACGATAATCAGTCCGATCCAGAACGACAGCGCAGTTAAAGCGGTAATAAAGAGGAATCCGAGAATGCGCCTGGCTGCATTTGACGTCTGCCCACGGTTGAGCCAGCTGTCACCAAAAGTGATCAGGATGCCGAATATCACAACGGGGTGCGGAATTTTGCGCCACAATCGATCCGGATCCCCGATAAGGGCATCCAGAAATAGAGCGGCCATCAAAATATACAGCGTGTTTGTGTCTAGGAGCATGTCGGCGTTTCAAAAGAGCCAATAAATTTAACTTAGAGCGTTGGCTAACCGTTCGAAATTCTCATTGGAACCAGGCAAACCAAAACGAATCCATTTCTTATTGTAGTCGAAAATCCGAGTCCATATGTGCCTCTCGGCGAGAGATTTATGGATTTCTTGCGCGTGCTGCGAGTCGATCAGTCGAAAAAGATCGGTTCCTCCAGCCACGGCTAAGTTCCGGGAGTGGAATAGCGTGTCGAGTTCGTCGGCTTCTTTCTTTAGCTGTTGACGCATTCTGATCTGCCAATCCAAACTCGACAGGGCTGCAATTCCAATTTGAAGGGCAGGACCGGAGATTGCCCAGCCACCCAGTTGTCTCTCCAACGTCTGTGCTACGGACTGGCTTCCGATCAAAAAGCCCAGGCGAAGACCGGCAAGACCAAAAAATTTACCGAATGATCTCAAGACCAGGATGGGAAGCTGATCGATATGCGGAATGATGCTTGATGTCGGGGCGACATCACAGAAGGCTTCATCAACGATCAGGGACCCGTTTCTTTGTGCCAACTGTTCTGCCATCTGCAGTAAATAGTCGACCGAGAGAACCTGTCCATCGGGGTTGTTGGGATTTACAATGACACCAATTCGGCAATCAGCCGGAATTTGACTGCCTGGATCCAGTGGATGAACAGTCCGACCATCGTTTCGCCAAGCATCTGAATGACTTGAATATGTTGGAGAGACAACAGCCACAGCACCGGAAGACAGGATTTGTGGCAACCGGGAAAGGATTGCTTCCGTTCCTGGTGCTGCGCAAATTCCGAGATTATCCGGTACATGATAGGCTATGCGTGCAGCCTTATTCAGCGCCTCAAGTTCACGTTGCCTTGGCAAACATTGCCAGACTGAACTCGGCAGTTTTCCGACAGCCCAAAAATGTGGATTAATGCCGGTGGATAGATCAAGCCACTCCTCCGGCTCACCACCGTAATGCACTGCTGCTTCACCCAGATCTCCTCCGTGCTTCATTTCAGCAAACCCGATTATTTTTCATGACGGTATTATTAGGCTCAATTGCCAAGGGAAGAAAAGCTAATCTTACCATCAATTTGATTGACGAAATCGATTGCCGAGAGTTTCTGAATATCTGAAATATTTGAGAATTATAAGTAACTATCAATAATATTACATGTCCATTAAGTTCGGTATGTTTTTTGCGGTAAAAATATTATTAAAAATATGTAATAACTCAGTATTGTTTTACATTACCGTATATTAATTATTAAAATTCGTAAAAAAATGAGATGAGTCATCGGTATTATTAAGTAATCGCCACCTCAGGAGTAAGAGTCGTGCGAACCGATCATCAAATTAGTACAAATGAAGAATCGTCTTTTTCACAAAGCTCCAATCGACGAGCTTCACAGTCATCAACGCAAAAGCGGTGGCCGAGAATATTGGTAACGACTCTGTTTTGTTCAGTATTTGGTTTCTCAACACTTGCAGCAACCGCAGGAGGCAGCAGCGGTTCCGAAGGGAACCACTCAACGAGCGCTGGTCAGGATGGTGACCGTGGAGGTAGTGGACGCGACGGCGACCGCAATGGCGGCAGTCAAGATGGCGACCGTGGTGGAAAAGGGCGGGACGGTGACCGCGGAGGCAAGGGACACGACGGTGATCGCGGCGGCCGAGGATATGATGGCGATCGCGGCGGAAAGGGTCGTGATGGAGATCGAGCTGGAAAGGCACGCGGTGCCAAAAATAGTGACACCTATAGTCGCGACTCGCTGGCAACAAATAACAGCCTTACGACGCGCGAAGAAAGTTGCCAGCAGTCGGGACGCTACTATGGAAATTCAGATGTGTTGCGAAATTCTTGTAGCGGAGGAATCAATCGATAGCGGACGGCTCAATTCGGAATTTGGCGCATCAAAAAACATCGGGAGCACCAGTCGTGTTTCCGTGAATGTCAGACTTGGTGGATCCGCCGGAAATTTTTCGTGGCGGATCTGACATTGAGCGCTGGTCAGGATCGGCGCTGATCGTTTGAACTTGTTAACCGGGTCGATGAAGGAGGACTGCCCGCCTGAAACACGTCGATTGCATGCTGTCGGTCTTCGAGCGTGCTCTCCTCGTCAGGCCAGGTTTCGATACGAGGTGTGTTCTTTGCTGGCATTTGGCCCACAATCCATCTCACAATGGGCATTCCGACAATCCACAGAAGCAGCGTTAGACAGGTATAGAAAATCGCACCCAGAATCGCTCCGAAGTAAAATGCGCGAACAGCAAGAAACAGCATGAACGCATTCGCACAGAACAGCAGCGATACCAGAACCAATCTGACTGCCAGTCTCAGGTCCACGCCTTGTTCTCCTCGCTTACAGCCGTAGTTGGCGTACGGAAACGGCTAGATTCGATTTTGCCATCCCTCGAATTGATGGCCTCGGATCAATATAAGCAGCAAACGTGTCTTTTGCAGAATTCTTTAAATTGCCCGGTCAGCGTTCAGGATTTCTCTGCCGCCATCGAGCGAGACAGTTGTCCGCTTTCGCTCATAGATGGGTGGGGTCCATTTCCGTTCGTTGTGCTGTTAGACACAGGTGCAGGGGCGGGTGGTTGGAGCGAGATGATCCGCCCGGACTGAAACGCCAATGCAATTTCCCCGCGCTTCAGCTTCAGTGCCTGGTCGCCGAACAATTCACGGCGCCAGCCCTTTAGCGCTGCGACATCGGCAGCATCGTCCGCTGCAATTTTTTCCAGCTCGTCGACCGTCGCGATCACTTTGGCTGCCACGCCGTTGGCTTCGCTCGTAAGCTTGAGCAGAACCTTGAGCAAATCAACCGCAGCGGCCGAACCGTCCGGTGCCGGTCTACCTTTAGGCAATCTTGGAAGCTGATCTTTGGGTAAGGAGAGCGCCCTTTTAACGGCGCTGAGAATATCGCCGGCTCCTTTTGATCGCTCAAATCCCCGGGGGATCGTCCTCAACGCAGACATTGCGTGTGGGTCTTTAGGTTGCTGTGATGCTATTTCGTAAATGGCATCATCTTTTATCACTCGGTTGCGCGGCACATTGCGCGACCGAGCCTCCAGTTCCCTCCAGGCGGCAACTTCTCGCATGACGGCCAGTTCGAGTGGCTTGCGAACGCGCATTTTAAGGCGCTTCCATGCATCTTCAGGCGGCATGTTATACGTTTCAGCGCTTGTCAGAACTTCCATTTCCTCACGCACCCAGTGGGATCTGTCCTGTTCCTCAAGGTTTGCGCTCAGGAACCGGTACACTTCGCGCAGATGTGTAACGTCCGCCAAGGCATAGTCCAACTGCTTCTGTGTCAGAGGGCGGCGCGACCAATCGGTAAATCGTGAAGTTTTATCGATCCGAACGCCGGTTATTTTCCCGACCAGCTGATCGTAGGAGATCGAATCGCCAAAGCCGCACACCATCGCCGCAACCTGGGTATCAAATACCGGGTGAGGAATCAGATCTCCCAGATTGACGATTATTTCGATATCCTGCCTGGCCGCGTGAAACACTTTGATGACCGACTCATCACCCATCAATTCGAAGAATGAACCAAGATCCAGACCATCCGCCAGCGGATCAATAGTGCAGGCTTCTTCAGGACTGGCCATCTGTATCAGGCACAATTTGGGCCAGTAGGTTGTCTCGCGCAGAAACTCTGTATCTACCGTGATAAAATCAAATGCAGCAAAACGCTTGCAGATATCATTGAGATCGTTGGTGCTTGTTATTGGTTTCATATTACAAAGATCTATAACGCAGCTCTATGGGAATGTTCTAGGCAAAAAAGGGAAGTGCATCCGGAAATAAGGATTTCCGTAAAGATATATTGTAAATAAGTGCACACAGTGCACAAAATGCCAACTTAACGAAGCGAATCGTTATTGGGAAAAGTGATGCGGACAATTCTTGTTGCGAATTTGAAAGGCGGATGCGGGAAAACCACGATTGCGACGACGCTGGCGACAGCATTGGCCAAGAACGGTGAGAAGGTTGCCATTGCCGACGCTGACCGTCAAAAATCGAGTTTGAACTGGGGGAAACGACGTCCAAAGGATGCAATTCCGATTGCCGTGCTGGACTGGACCAAATCAGGCGACGTGGGCGATGTCGCCAAAAAGTTTGATGCAGTTGTTATCGACGGGCCAGGCGGACTGAACAGCGAAATGGCCAAGACGCTGATTGCGGGTTCGGATACGATTGTTATCCCTGTACTTCCCTCGGTTCTCGATCTGGACAGCACCCGCAAATTCCTGAAACGCATTGAAACGCTGAAACGCGTTCGCAAAGGCAAAGCCGATATCCATCTGGTAGCCAATCGAGTGAAAATGCGAACGGTGGCCATCAAAGAGCTTGAGCAAGCCGCAAAGGGGATTGGTCATCCCGTCCTGGCCAGATTGACTGACAGAATGATCTATAATTCCCTTGCGGGGCAGGGACTTGCCCTGTTTGACAGATCCAGCACAGAACTCGTGCCGATCAAGGTCCAGTGGCAACCACTTGTTTCGTTGCTACAACGATAAAAAAAACCTTGGCCCGGCGTCTCAACAATTTGTTGTAGGTGCATTAGGGGCGGATCATTTTTCAGTCTGTCTTGACATTGCCTTCCGGGCATGGCTTGTGCCTCCTCGGCTGAAAGCCTTTCCTTCCAGATAGTATGAACGCTGAGGATCCTATGCACCGTTATCGCAGTCACACTTGCGGCCAACTTCGCGAAAATCATGTTGGAGAGGCTGTACGCCTGTCCGGCTGGGTCCACCGGGTGCGGGATCATGGGGGGCTGCTGTTCATTGATCTGCGCGACCATTACGGCCTTACACAATGTGTTGTTGATCCGGATTCGAGTGCTTTTTCGCTCGCAGAGACCGTTCGAAGTGAATGGGTGATCCAGATAGAGGGCGACGTCAAAAAACGGTCCGATGACGCCATTAATACCAATATCCCGACGGGGCATATAGAGATCTTCATTCGCGACCTTGAAGTATTAGGCGCATCGAAGGAATTGCCGCTGCCGGTGTTTGGTGAGCCGGACTATCCGGAAGAAACGCGGCTTAAATATCGTTTCATCGATCTCAGGCGGGAAACGCTGCACGACAACATCATGAAGCGGTCGGCGGTCATTTCTTCCTTGCGGCGACGTATGGATGAAATCGAATTTACGGACTATCAAACCCCGATACTCACAGCTTCAAGCCCGGAAGGCGCCAGGGACTTTCTTGTTCCCTCGCGCATACATCCTGGCGGATTTTATGCACTGCCGCAGGCACCGCAGCAGTTCAAACAGTTGCTGATGATGGCCGGATTTGACAAGTACTATCAGATCGCACCCTGTTTCAGGGACGAAGATCCGCGTGCAGACCGGTTGCCGGGTGAATTTTATCAGCTTGATGTGGAAATGAGCTTCGTCACCCAGGACGATGTGCTGGAAACAATGGAACCGGTCATCAGAGGCGTGTTCGAAGAGTTTGCCGACGGTAAGTCGGTCACCCAGGAATTCCCCCGCATTCCCCATGATGAAGCTCTGCGTAAATATGGCAGTGACAAGCCGGACCTTCGCAACCCGATCATCATGGACGACGTGACAGAACATTTTGCCGGATCTGGATTCAAGATATTCGCTCGCATGATCGAATCCGATCCAAAAGTACAGGTATGGGCAATTCCGGCCAAAACCGGTGGCAGCAGGGCATTCTGCGATCGCATGAATTCCTGGGCACAAAGTGAGGGTCAGCCGGGTCTTGGCTACATTTTCTTCCGGGAAGAGGGAGGAACCGTTGAAGGCGCCGGTCCGCTTGCCAAGAATATTGGTCCTGAGCGCACAGCCGCGCTGCGTGGTCAACTCGATCTTGAAGCCGGTGACGCGGTGTTCTTTGTCGCCGGCGTGCCGTCGAAATTCGTTGATTTTGCCGGAAAGGCGAGGGATCGGGTCGGGCAGGATCTTGATCTGGTGAAAACCGATCAGTTTGCTCTGTGCTGGATCGTTGACTTTCCAATGTATGAATGGGACGAGGAAAACGAAAAAGTCGACTTCAGCCACAACCCGTTCTCAATGCCTCAGGGCGAACTCGACGGACTAAACACCGAAGATCCGCTGGAACTAGGTGCCTATCAGTACGATGTCGTCTGCAACGGCTATGAAATCGGGTCCGGTGCCATCCGGAACCACCGGCCGGAAATCATGAGGCGGGCGTTTGAGATCGCCGGATATAGTGCCGACGTTCTGGAAGAACGATTTGGCGGCATGCTTCGGGCGCTTGAATATGGTGCGCCGCCCCACGGAGGAATGGCCGCCGGAGTGGATCGTATTGTCATGCTTGTATGTGGTGCAGAAAATTTGCGGGAAGTAACTTTGTTCCCGATGAACCAGCAGGCGCAGGATCTGTTGATGGGTGCGCCCAGCGAAGCGACACCGGCGCAATTGCGCGACCTGCATATCCGGCTTAACTTGCCGGAAAGCTAAGTCTGCAATGCAGTCAAAAAAAAGCCGGCGGTCACTGAGACCGCCGGCTTTTTCGTTTCATAGCCTTACTGATTGGCTCTGAGCTTCACATTCAGGATTTGAGGAAGCGTCTGAGGTGCCATCATCGCAATGCCCATGACCTGCGCGAAAGGTACAGGTGCTGGCGGTACTGCTTCGGCGCTGATGTTTTTCGGATCCTGCAGGAATGTCGTAACCGTGCTGGACACTTCTTTCTGGAATTCCGGGTTCTGCAACGCGCCCAACACCAGAGGCATCATCGTGGTGAGCTGATTGACAAATGCCGCGCGATCCGTTCCCGCTTCCTTGGCTTTGCTATCCAGGATGCGATCAACGATGGACTGGTTGTCAAAATCAATTTTCAGGTTCTGCACAGTCAGACCCTGAAGAATGGCCATTGATTCTTCCGGTTTGTCCTGATTCTGGCTCAATTTCTCCAGAACCTCTGCTGTCATGCCACCCAGGACTGCGGTCATGGAAAAGACGCCCGCATCGGTCCCGGAAATCTGAAACTGGTCGAGCGTCATGATCCCGGTGTCGGCGTTCAATGTTCCGCTTGCGCGCGCCGACATATTCAGTTTTTCATAACCCAGTTTTGTCAGCTCTTTATGGGCATCCGCATCCAATGAGCCAGCATCGACCAGTATGTTGTCGACTTCAAGGGACGATTTAGTAGGGAAACCATTCACCGGATCGGACGTGGCGAGATAAACGCGGTCAACCGGGACCAGTTTTCCGTCATCCGACTTAATATTGATTCCCAAAAATTCAACGCTGCCATCCATCGGACCCGTTACACCGGGATTATTTTTGATGTCATCGGCGGAGGGAATAAACACCTTGGTGGCGTTCACTTTGGCGGCGACCATATTCACGTCGTCGCTGTCGACGGTCACTTTTTCAACTACCGCGCTATCGGCAGTCAACTCACCCTTTTCGTTAAGGGCGGCGTTTGTGAGAGCGATGCTGTCTATGGAGAAGCTGCCTTTTTCTCCATTGGTCTCAGTTTGCGCGGTCAAACCGGTAATGATCGGATCTGACGCACTACCGCTTACCGAGACAACCTTGACGTCCGTTGCCCCGGATGCCTCCAGCGCCTCAAGAATAGCATCCGTTGCTGCATTGCCGGTCGGCTCGTACGCCAGTGCGGGAAAGGCCGCAAAAGTGCATAGTGATAAACTGGCGCTCAGAGCAAGACGTTTCATCATTTTATTCATTTTGTTTTCTCCAGAAGCGGCGAACAAGTATTTGGTATCCCATACAATGCGAAGTGCATCGGTGATGTGATGCGTTTCGCAATGAAATCGATTTTTCTTATTGATTTTGCCTCCGACCGGATGGTCGGCGGAGCCTTGTTAAAACTGACACATATAAGGTGTCACATCCGGTTTCAATATTGTTGTCACGATGGCGTTGGAAAGGGTACCCGATCTTAATCACCGAATGTGCAATTTGTGCAAGCTTTGTGATTGATCTTGATCTGCGAAAATAGTAAGCGTGCGCAACACCGGCTCGTCCGGGTTTCATCTACTGGTTGGGAGGACGTAAATGTCCCACACTACTGCCCGATTGGGGATGGACTTGGAGGTTCCAAGCACCGCCCAATTTGATCGTGAACTGTCGCGGAACGCTCTTGGTGTTTGCCAGGAGAAGAAAGATCATTTCATCAACAAAAACGGCGTCCGCTGTGCCGGAACGCATTTGATCATTGATCTCTACGATGCCTGCCGGGATCGATTGGACGACATCAATCACATTGAACATGCTTTGTTGGAATGCGTGGAAAAAGCAGGCGCAACGCTGCTGCACATCCATCTTCATCGATTTGAACCCAACGGGATTTCCGGAGTTGCTGTGCTGGCAGAAAGCCACATTTCGATCCACTCGTGGCCGGAGAATGGATACGCGGCACTGGATGTGTTCATGTGCGGCGATTCCCATCCCGAACGATGCATCGATGTTCTTCGAGACGCCTTCAAACCGCAACGTACCGGCGTCAGCGAAATTTTGCGCGGGCAAAGTGTCGGATGAGCTCAAAACAGTGGTTTTCTGAAACGCTGCACGGCGGCGTTCGAGTGTCATATGAAGCAGAGCGGATTCTCTATCAGGAAAAGACTGGTCATCAGGAACTGGTGCTGATCGAAAATGAGATATTCGGAAAAGTACTGCTTCTTGACGGTGTTGTGCAGGTTACGTCAAAAGACGAGTTCATCTATCACGAGATGATGAGCCATGTGCCGATGCTTGCCCACGGCAATGCGAAGGAAATCCTGATTGTTGGTGGCGGCGATTGCGGCCTCGCAGAGGAAGTTCTCAAACATCAGTCCGTCAATCGTCTGACCCAGGTTGAGATTGATGAGGCCGTCGTCGCTTTTTCGCGACAACATTTCTCTGAGTTCAACGAACCGGTTTTCAGCGATGAGCGTTTTGATCTGGTTATCGACGACGGCATGCGTTTTGTAGAACAAACCGAACGCCGATTTGACATTATTATTGTCGATAGCACGGATCCGATTGGTCCTGGCGCTGTTCTGTTTTCGCCTGAATTTTATAGCGCTGCCAATTCCTGTCTGAATCCTGGCGGCATTCTGATCACACAGAACGGTGTGCCTTTTCTCCAGGCAGGCGAGCTGGGACAAAGTACTGGGCACCGGTCGCAAATTTTCAGCCAGGTGACCGCTTATGTCATAAGCGTTCCGACCTATTTCGGGGGGCATATGACGCTGGGCTGGGCCACGGATGACCCTGAGCATCGTGAAACAGATATCACGACGTTAAGAGACCGGTTTGCTGCGACACAAATCAAAACCCGATATTACACGCCAGAGGTCCATCTGGCCGCTTTTGCCCTGCCTCGCTACATTCTCGATATCCTCGAAAGTACGGATTGAAGCAGGGAACGGCATTTGCACCCCGGCGATATCAGCTGCCTGCCAGCGCCGGTTCAGGCCATTGTTCGATAGCAGCTTCGACGTCCTCATAGGATGGCAGGCTGTTTTCATTGCCCAAGTGCTGAATGGCATGGGAAGAAGCGCCGCGAGCGAAAATGAAATGTTCCTGCCAGGATTTTTCCGGAGCCGAAAGGTAGGAAAACATATACGAGCCATGGAAAACATCACCCGCACCGTTTGAATCCACTACGGCACTGCTTGGAATGGTCAGAGCCGGCATTTCGCGGATCGAACCGGTTTCATCATACCAAAGCAGTCCTTTTTCTCCCAAAGTAACCGCGCCGACACGACAGCCTTTTTCCTTCAGATAATCAAGCACGGGGTAGGGGGGCAGGTTCATTTGTTCGCAGAATCGCTCTGAAACCACTGCGACATCGATGCTGCGTAATAACTCGTCTGTATTGGGGCGCACTGCGCCGCCGTCAATGGACGTTAAAATACCCGCTTCCCTGCATGTTTTGGCATAATGCAGCGCGGCATCCGCCTGATGGCCATCCAGATGAAGAGCGCGACAGTCTCCTAGATTCAGAACCGGAAATGGATGCAGGTAATGGTCATCCCGGCAACGGACGATGGCCCGTTTTCCGTCTTTGGGCATGATAAACGACAGCGACGACTCCAGTACTTTGCGACCGTGAACAGAAACGCCGTATCGAGCCGCCATGTCCAGAAACATTCTGGCGAGCCAATCATCAGCCAGGGAACATAAGAGATCCGGTTTCAGTCCGAGCTTTGCACAGCAAAATGCAGCGGTCACGGCATTGCCGCCGAAGCTGACGGAGTAGTCTTTGGCAATCGTCTTTTCGTCACCTGTCGGCAGGCGATCCGTCAGGAAAGTGACATCAATATAGGCCTGTCCGATAAACAACGTTTGCATATATTTGTTTCCTTAATTCAACATTCACCGTAAAGGAGCGCTTTTCTTCGAAATAGCGCTCCATGGGCACCATAATTTATCTCATGTTTACGCTTGCATGCACAATATAAGTCAAAGAGTACTGTGCGCTTGGGGGCAATGTGTCACGTCGTTACGCTTTATTTGTAAAAGCTGTCGGGTTGGCACTGTTGTTGGCCGTCGCGCCGCTTGTTGCAGCAAAATATGTTCTGGACTATCACGCCGAGACTGTCGCGCGGGAGGATATGCGTTCCACTGCCGAACGGTATGTGATGCGTGCCGAGCAGACAATCAAGGATGCCGTCAGTACACTGCAAATGCTGCATCGGGATGGCGCAATAACCTGTGCTCCGAACCATCGCCGGGTATTCAGCCAGAAAATTGGCAACTCCGCTTACATTCAACGGATCGGCCTGGTGGACGCGGACGGTGTTTCAATGTGCCTTGCTCCGACCAATTCCAGAATTGGTCAGGATATGCTTCCAGTTTACCAAAATGGAGCGCCTCCGGTTGGTATCGGATTGCTGGATAAATCCTTTCACGGCGCCCATGTGGGCGTTGTCAGCTGGCATGTTGCCAACGGCGTGCGGCTTGTGGCCGAAATTTCCCCCGCATCTGTTTTGATCGAACCGGGTTATGAGATTCTCAAGTCAAAACGCTACGGTGTTCTTCGTTTGGCCAACAATGTCGTCTGGTTGGTTGTCGGCGAGGAGGGTAACATCGCGTCTCTGCCGCCGGAAGATATCATTGTCGCTGACTATCATTCGGGACGGTATCCGATTGATGCGAAGTTCAGTCTGCCCGCGGATGCTGCGCTGGCTATTTCTGCCGAGCTTAAATTTATGGTGGCGGTTGCCAGTGCGGGATTTGCCGTCCTGTTCGTGGCAATTGCTCTGTGGGTCTCGTGGCGTCCGGAACAGGATGCGGAAGATGAATTCGTTGCGGCTATCCGCAATGGTGAATTTATTCCTTACTATCAGCCGGTTATGGATATCGAGACCGGTCGGCTTCGCGGTTGCGAAGTGCTGATGCGATGGAAACGTCCGGACGGTTCGATCGTGTCTCCGGGTCAATTCATGACTTTTGCAGAAACATCAGGACATATCTTTGAGATGACCCGTCAGGTCATGCGCCGCACGTGTGAGGAAGTCAGTGACCTTCATGTCGACAACCCGGATCTGAAGCTGTCGGTCAATCTGTTCGCTGGGCATTTTGAAGATCGCCAAATCATTGAAGATCTGAAGGAAATATACGGCAATTCGAAAATCGCCTATCAGAATCTTGTCATGGAAGTGACAGAGCGACAGCCATTGCAGGATATGGAGAAAGCCAGAAAAATCATTGCAGAAATGCAGTCTCTGGGTGTGCGACTGGCACTTGATGACTGTGGCACCGGTCATGGTGGGCTGGCCTATCTGCAAAAGCTTGGGATCGACATTATCAAAATCGACAAGATGTTCATCGATTCACTCGGGATGGATGCAAGTTCCGCGACGATTGTCGACACATTGGTTGAATTGGCCGGTAACCTGGGCATGGGCATCATCGCCGAAGGTGTTGAGAATATCGATCAGATCGAGCGACTTCGGGAATTGGGTGTAACAGCGGCCCAAGGCTACATCTTCGCTCCCCCGCTACCTGCCAAACTGTACGTGGAACTTGCAAATGCCCTGATGGCTGGCCAGTTGCACGAAGAAATCGTCGACGATGGCCCTGATGTGGCGTTCGCTCTGGATAGCGCTGTTGCCGGTGCTGCCTGACAACCGATTTTTCCTCAATTCAATTGAACGCTGCAGCGATCAACGCTCACAAGGTGGATGGAAAAAATACCGGCTTGTTTCAGATATCAGACTGGCTATGAGTAGGTTGCTCGATTGTTTGTTTCATCACCCATGGGGCAATCGACGGGCACAGCTGATATGGGTCATCGAAAGAGAGTAACAATGATCAGGACCGTTGTCTGGGGCGAGAACATTCATGAACGGGAAAATGCCGCGGTTGCTGCGATTTATCCCGATGGCATGCATTCAGATATTGCGAAAACGCTGAATACTGACAGCGGCATCTCCGCAACCACCGCCACACTGCAGGAACCTGATCACGGTCTCAGTGCCGAACGACTTGCTGAAACGGACGTTCTTTTGTGGTGGGGACACGCTGCCCACGGAGAGGTTTCCGACGAAGTTGTTCAGAGAGTTGCGGATGCGGTCTGGGGCGGGATGGGGCTGATCCTCTTGCATTCGGCGCATTTTTCGAAAATTTTCAAACGACTTATGGGAACACCCTGCAGTTTGACATGGCGGGAAGCGGGAGAGCGCGAACGCCTGTGGGTAACCGCACGCCAGCATCCGATAGCACGCGGCCTGCCGGATCATTTTGAGCTTGAGAACGAGGAAATGTATGGCGAACCATTTGCAATTCCTGAACCACTGGAAACCGTTTTCATCGGTTGGTTCCAGGGAGGGGAAGTGTTTCGTTCAGGCGTGACCTATCGCAGGGGGGCCGGTAACGTCTTCTACTTCCAGCCCGGTCACGAGACATATCCGACCTACCATGACGCCAATGTCCAGCTTGTACTGCGAAACGCGGTGCACTGGGCGCACAGCCCGGTAGCGCGGCTGGATGACGTACATGCCGCCGACAACGTTCCCGCTGAGTCAGCGCTTGAACCTTTGGTCCAACGGGGCTCTCGTCTTCACGAAGATGGAGAAGAGGGATTTCGATAGGCCCTGTCGATTGCAACAGTTTCGTCATCGCTGCCGATCTGATGGTGCGACTTCGCCGCTGCATTGACCCTAAAACGCCTTGAAAGTCAGCGTCGTGAACGTGTCGCGAATGCCAGGGATCGTTTGAACATTTGCATTGATGAAATGTCCGATATCCTGGTCCTGGTCGAGATAAAATTTTGCAATCAGATCGAACTCTCCACTGGTGGAATGAATTTCCGACGCAATCTCGCGATTTGCAAGTTCGATCGCCACTTCATAGGCGCGGCCAAGTTCACATTTAAACTGAACGAAGAAGCATTGCATGATCGGTACTTTCGGTTGAGCGCTCGTCTCTTTGCGATAACTGGGCTTGGTATATCAAAGACCTCGCATTACGGAAATGAGAATTAATCGGCGGAGAATTAGCTTGTCAATGCTGGGCGAGTGTCGTTGGCGGACTAACTCATCGCCTCTATTGCCAATGCGTGCGGATGACCTGACAAAATTGCTAAAGAACGTGGCATGGGAAAATTGCCGAATTTTGAGCCAAATGTTAGCGTCTTGCCGCGAACCGATGAGACATAGCCCAACAGGAATTCCTCAATGTCGCTAGAAGCAAGAGCCGCCGAATTGGATCAAGCCGACGAACTGGCATCATTCAGGAGACTTTTTCAACTACCTGAGGATGTGGTCTATCTGGATGGAAACTCCCTTGGCGCGCTCCCCAACGGTGTAAAGGCAAGGGTCACCCAAGCGATTGAGCAGGAATGGGGACAAAGTCTCATTCGGGCATGGAACGAATATGGCTGGGTCAATTTGCCGGAAAAACTGGGAGACAGGATCGCTCGATTGATCGGGGCAGAAAAAGGCAGTGTGACGGTTGGCGATAGCACTTCGATCAGCGTTTTCAAGGTTCTGGCGGCGGCACTGGCATTCAATGCTGACAGAAAAGTCATCCTATCGGATCGGGGTAATTTTCCGACAGACCTCTATATGGCACAAGGCCTTGCGGCGTTGAAGAATACCGGGCATCGGCTTTCCTTGGTCGAGCCGGAGGATGTTCTGGATGCGATTACAGAAGATGTTTCAGTGTTGATGCTGACGGAAGTCGATTACCGGACAGGTCGTCGCCACGACATGAAAAAATTGACAGGTCTGGCGCACCAGAAAGGTGTACTCACAATCTGGGACCTGGCGCACAGCGCGGGTGCGTTTCCGGTCGATTTGAGTGATGCCGGGGCGGATTTTGCGGTTGGATGTGGCTACAAGTATCTTAACGGCGGCCCGGGCGCTCCGGCCTTCGCCTATGTTGCACCATCACGGCTGCACGATGTCAAACCGTTCCTTTCCGGGTGGTTCGGACATGAAGCCCCCTTTGCGTTTGACCTGGATTATCGTCCCGCTGAAGGCACGACAAAATTACGAGTTGGAACGCCTCCGGTGTTGTCGCTTGTTGCGCTCGATGCCGCCCTGGATGTTTTCGATAACGCCGACATGCAAGAAATACAGAACAAATCAAATGCCTTGTCAGAGTTCTTCATCGGTGAAGTGGAGGCGTTGTGTCCGGATCTGGTCCTTGCCAGTCCAAGAAACGCCCAAGAGCGTGGAAGTCAGGTATCATTCCGTCACCCCGACGGGTACGCAATCATGCAGGCATTGATCGATAAAGGCGTTATCGGCGACTTTCGGGCACCAGATATCATCCGATTTGGTTTTGCGCCTCTGTACGTCAGATTTGCGGATGTTGCCAAAGCCGTATTGGTGCTCGCGGAAATTCTTGATAGCAGGCTTTGGG
Source organism: Stappiaceae bacterium (assembly GCA_039976075.1). Lineage (GTDB taxonomy): Bacteria > Pseudomonadota > Alphaproteobacteria > Rhizobiales > Stappiaceae > JBDWFY01. Next base: position 793,296 of record JBDWFY010000001.1, on the reverse strand, counting down.
ACCGCGATACCTATAAGACAAGAGCAGCTGTGACATGAGTGGTTGTGAGGGAAAACCGGGATCATACGATCCGTCAGAAGATGGTGCCCAGATGGATTTTTCTGGTCGCCTTTCTTATGGAGACTATCTGTCGCTCGATAAGATACTGGACGCCCAGAATCCTGTTTCATCCGCGCATGATGAGATGCTTTTTATCATCCAGCATCAGACCTCCGAGCTTTGGATGAAGCTTGCAATTCACGAGTTGCAAGCTGCGAAGTCCAGTATTGCCGAAGATCGCCTGGAGCCCGCATTTAAAATGCTCAGCCGGGTTGCGCGAATTTTCGATCAGCTGAATTCGGCTTGGGATGTGTTGCGGACGATGACGCCGAGTGAATATACCAGCTTTCGTGACAGCCTCGGTCAGTCCTCCGGGTTTCAGTCCTTTCAGTATCGGGCTGTTGAATTTCTTGTCGGCAACAAAAACCCATCGATGCTGCGACCCCATGCCCATGATCAGGAAGCGACTCGCTGGCTTACCGAAATTCTGAACCAGCCGAGCCTCTATGACGAGTCGATCGCTTGCCTGGCAAGACACGGAATTTCAATCCCGGCGGAAATACTAGAGCGGGAAAAATCATTGCCCTACGGCGAAAGTGGAGCCGTGCGCGACGCCTGGTTGATCGTTTATCGAGATCCTGAAAAATACTGGCAACTTTACAATCTTGCAGAGAAACTGGTGGATTTTGAAGATTATTTTCGACGCTGGCGTTTCAACCATGTCACCACAGTAGAGCGGGTCATTGGATTGAAGCGGGGCACGGGCGGTACGTCGGGGGTTTCCTATCTGAGGAAGATGCTGGACGTTGTTCTGTTTCCTGAACTCTGGAATATGAGAGTGGATCTGTGAGTGAAGTTATAGATGTATCACCAGCTCTACGACCGGGAATGGCGGTGTTTCCAGGTGACGCCGCCTATTCAACCAAACCGACTTTTGAGATCGGACCGGACTGTCCGGTGAATGTGGCAGAGTTTTCAATGTCCTGCCATTGCGGTGCCCACGTCGATGCCCCGCTTCATTATCAGAAGAATGGGTTATCGATAGATCAGTTGCCGCTCGAGGAGTTCATTGGGCCGGCGCGGGTTATTGATGCACGCGGTTCGGGTTCCCTTTGTCAACCCGAAGACATTCTTCCCCATCTGGAAGGAAATCCCAGCAGGATATTGTTGCGGCTGGCGGAAAGCCTTGATCCCATGATCTGGCCGAAGGGTTTTCGTGCCCTGGCACCCGAGACGATAAAGTTGCTCGCCGAGCGAGGCGTGACGCTGATCGGTGTTGATGTACCCTCGGTCGACCCGGAGACCTCAAAAGAGCTGCCAGCTCACATGATGGCGCGGGACCAAAATATGCATATAGTGGAAAATCTTTTGCTTCAGGATGTAAGTGTTGGCGATTATGAGTTGATTTGCTTGCCGTTGAAGCTTTACGGACTGGATGCGGCTCCGGTTCGGGCAGTACTGAGACCTTTGCCCGGACTGGAAGACCAATAATTGAAAGACGCACCGAACAACGGGCGCTCTGGGGAAACCAAATGCTGAAACTCGATCAGCTCGTTATGAATTATAGCGGCTTTCATGCTGTGGATGGCTGCAGTTTCAATGTCGATCAGGGAACGATTACGGGTCTGATTGGTCCCAACGGTGCGGGTAAAACCACATTGATGAACCTGATCGCAGGCGCGCAGCCACCGACCTCCGGAACAATCATCTTTCAGGGGGAGGACGTCACGACGCTCTCCACTGACGCGTTGTTTCACAAAGGGCTCGTCCGGACTTTTCAGATTCCGCATGAATTTCACAGACTGACCGCCATAGAGAACTTGATGATGGTGCCGCCCGGCCAACTTGGTGAGCAATTGTTCGCCAACTGGCTAGCGCGGAGCAGGGTCAAGGAAAACGAAGCGACGGTGCGCGAGCGAGCGTGGGAAACACTGGAGTTTCTTGAACTTACCCATGTTGCCGAGGTAAGAGCGGGTAATCTCTCCGGCGGGCAAAAAAAGCTGCTTGAGCTGGGCAGGACAATGATGACGGACGCCCGGCTTGTTTTGCTGGACGAACCGGCCGCAGGTGTCAATCGTACCCTGCTGCGTAAACTGGAAGACAAGATCAAGATTTTGAACGAGGAACGGGACTACACCTTCATCCTCATCGAACATGACATGGAAATGATCGAAAAACTGTGTCACCCCGTGGTTTGCATGGCAGAGGGGAAAGTTCTGATTGAAGGTGATTTCCAAAAAGTACGCTCCGACCCCAAAGTGCTTGAAGCCTATCTGGGTGAAACTGTCGTGGAGGGAGCCTGATGGGTCTTCAAACGGGCGATGTGCTGTCGATGCAGGACTATCGCGGCGGTTATGGTGATGCGGATATTCTGCACAGTGTGTCGCTGACGGTCGGAGAGAAGGAAATCGTCGTCATTGTCGGGCCCAATGGAGCCGGGAAATCAACGGCAATGAAAGCGGTCTTCGGTTTGTTGAAGACCCGGGGCGGTTCCATCCATTTTGACGGTAACGATGTTAGTCGGTGGGCGCCGAACAAGATTGTTCAAAGCGGTATCTGTTATGTGCCGCAGGTTGAAAACGTGTTTCGGGAAATGACGGTGCACGAAAATCTGGAGATGGGGGCTTTTTTGCGTAAAGGCGACCTGCGCGATGCATTTGATCGCGTTTACACACTTTTCCCCGATCTCGTCGCCAAGCGTTCTGCCTTAGCGGGCAGTCTGTCCGGTGGGCAACGGCAAATGGTGGCCATGGGCCGGGCACTGATGCTGGATCCGAAATTGCTGCTGCTGGATGAACCGACGGCCGGTCTGTCACCCAGATATATGGAACAGATCTTTCAGATAACGCGCGATGTCCGGGATGCGGGCGTTTCCATTCTTCTGGTTGAACAACATGCAAAGCAGGCGCTGGCATTCGCAGATCGGGGGTATGTCCTGGCGGCCGGAGCAAACAGACATACCGGTACCGGAGCGGAATTGTTGGCTGATCGCGAAGTTGCTGAAATGTTTCTGGGCGGATAGGTGGGGCGCAAACCGGAATGATCGATCTCATCAATTTTTACATCGTACCCGGACTGGTTCTTGGGTCGATATACGCACTGGGTGCAATTGGCATCACCCTGGTCTTTTCAATATTGCGCTTTGCTCATCTTGCTCACGGGGATCTGGCAACTCTGGGAGCATTTATAGCCTTCGCAATTGTTTCCGGTATCGGAGCCAGTCCCTGGGCCGCGCTTCCGTTCGCAATGATTGCGACCGCCATCGTTGCCGTGGGCATTGACAAGGTCTTTTATGACTATCTCAAGGAACGACCCAAAATCCTGACGGTTATGGCTTCATTGGGCATGGCACTGATGGTCCGCTCCGTAATCCAGGTTGTCTGGGGTGTGGACTCCGAGAGTTATGCTCGGGGCATAGTGAGGCCGGAAAACTATTTCGGTATACGCCTCAAGGACCGGGAAATCCTTACGGTTCTCGCAATGGTTGTGCTGGTGGTCGTTTTGCAGCTGTTTTTGCAAAAGACCAAATGGGGCAAGGCTATGCGGGCTATGTCAGACAATCCCGATCTTGCCCGTCTTTCGGGTGTTGATAATCGTCTTGTGACGATCATGACCTGGTCAATTGTGGGCGGTCTTTGCGCCGCAGCTGGATTTTTCCTGGGGATCAATTCCGAAGTCCGGTCGATGATGGGATGGAATATGCTGTTGCCGATGTTTGCTGCTGCCATTCTTGGCGGTGTCGGCCGAATTGAGGGGGCCGTACTCGGCGGGTTGATTGTCGGCCTGGCGGAAGAATTGTCGGTTCTGATTTTACCGAGCGAATACAAGGCGGCCATGGCTTTTGCCATTTTGCTGTTCATGCTGGTGGTCAGGCCCACAGGCCTTTTGCGCGGTAAAGTATTGTGAGGATCTGAAAATGGAAATTTGGGGACTGCTCAACTACGCCATTTTCATGGCCACCTTTATCGGCATCTACGCACTTTTAAGCTTGGGTTTGAATATTCAATGGGGTCTCGGCGGTTTGTTCAATGCCGGAATCGCAGGTTTTTTCGGCGTCGGCGCCTACACCTCCGCCATTCTGACAACACAGCCTGTCGACGGTCGTCTGGGTGGATTTGATCTGCCGATTGTCATTGGGTGGATCAGCGCGATGATTGTCGCGATGCTGATTGCATGGCCCATCGAGAAAATTTGCTCACGACTAAGGTCGGATTATCTGGCAATTGCCACGATCGGCATCGCAGAAGTCATTCGTCTTGTCATCAAGTCGGAGGACTGGCTGACAAACTCCGCCCGAGGCATCACTCAGGTTCCCCGCCCATTTGGCGACCTGCCGTATTTTGAATCCCAATTAGCCTATCTCGTGATTGTCGTTGCGTTGGTGATTGTCGCTTACGTCCTCATTGAGCGGCAGTTAAAATCACCGTGGGGGCGGATGATGCGGGCAATCAGGGACAACGAACCCGCAGCACGTGCGATGGGAAAACACATCGAATCCCGGCGCCAGGAGGCCTTCATATTCGGAGCTGCTTTTATGGGTCTGGGTGGTGCATTGTTTGCCCACCTCAACCGATCCATCACACCTGAAGCCATTGATCCGATGGTCGCTACCTTTTTGATCTGGATCATGCTGATCCTGGGTGGGTCAGGCAACAATCGCGGGGCGATACTCGGCGCAGTTGTAGTCTGGATCATTTGGTCATTCACTGAAATCTTGACGGATCAGTTGCCGCATGAATATGCAATAAAAGCAAAGTACATACGTATTTTTCTGATTGGACTGATGTTACAACTCGTACTCAGGTTCAGGCCCGAGGGCCTTTTGCCCGAACCGCAAAGCGGGACACCAATGCCCAGTGAAGCGACCGGTCAGAAAACGAAAGAACGAGAAGCTTGAACGGCGGCTTGCCGTCATAGTACTTGGGTGTTCTCCGATTATTGGAAGGAACCCGATCTGTAAGGGAGTTTATGGTATGAAAAATTTTAAAAGCGTGCTTGTCGGTGGTCTTCTCGCCGCAACAGCGTTGGCTGGAAGTGCTGCTGCTGACAACATCAAGGTCGGTATAATTGGCGGGATTTCAGGGCCGATTGCTGCAATGGCGCCGGCAATGGTTGATTCTGCACAACTTGCCATTAGCCAGGTCAACGAGCAAGGCGGAATTGGCGATGGTCAGAAAATTGACGTTGTCCTGGGTGATAGCGCCTGTAACCCGCAAAACGCGACGGATTCAGTTACCAAGGCTGTCAATGTTAGCGGGATTGTTGCGCTGGTTGGCCCGCATTGCTCCGGCGCAACGATTGCCGCTGCGAACTCAGTGACCATTCCCGCTGGAATATTGTTGATTTCCCCATCCGCAACATCGCCGGAAGTCACCAGCCTGGATGACAAGGATACGGTATTCAGGACCGTCCCGTCCGACGATTATCAGGGTAGGGCGCTTGCGCGTACTGTTCTGGGTAATGGCACCAAAAAGGTCGCTGTCACCTATTTGAACAATGATTACGGCAAGGGGCTCGCGGAGTCGTTCAAAGCTGAGTTTGCCGGCAACGGTGGCGAGATCACGGATTTTGCGGCTCACGAAGAGGGCAAAGCATCCTATCGATCCAACCTTGCGGAGCTGGCCAAAGGCGGTGCCGACACCTTGATGATCTTTGATTATGGCGATGGATCAGGCCTGACCATCCTTCGTCAAGCGTTGGAGAACGGCTTCTTTGAGAATTTCATCGGAGGTGATGGCATGAAGTCCGATGCTCCAATCAAGGAACTGGGCGGTGAAAACCTTTCCACTTTCCTGGCATCATCGCCCGTTGGTGAAAAAAGTCAGTCACTTGAAATTTTCAATGAAGCCTTCAAGGCAGCTGGAGGAGATCCGGATGCGATTTTTGTCACGACATCATATGACGCGACATTCCTGACTGCTCTGGCACTTGAGAAGGCCGGTGGTGACAAAACGAAAATGTCTGCGTCACTGCGCGATGTTTCCAACGGTGAAGGCGAAGCCATTCTCCCCGGCGAATGGGAAAAGGCCAAAAAACTGATCTCTGAAGGCACGGCCATTGACTACAAAGGCGCTGCTGGCGATCAGAACTTTGATGAAAAAGGTGATGTGCCCGGGACTTATGCCTTGTTCAAGGTTTCAGGCGATGCATTCGAACTTGTCAGCGAAATGAAGTAAATCGCGATATTCGGGTGACGGCAAAAGATTGATCGGGGCTGGGGATTATTTTTCCAGCCCCGATTTTTGATTTAGCTTGGTTTTTCTGCCGTATGACGAGAGCAAAGACAGACCATGTCCACGCTGCCACATAAATCAAAACCCGTTGATCAAAGCTATTTACGAAAGGCCGCCTTCGCCTATTTACAGCGGTATGCTTCAAGCACATCGAACCTCAAACGGGTTCTCATGCGAAAAGTGAGGCGACGGACGCAGGGCGCGGAATTCGATCTTGAACAGGTTGGTCAGGATATTGACGCGGTTGTCGGCTGGTGTCTGGACAATAAACTGCTGGACGACGAGCAGTTTGCTGAAACGAGGTTGGTTGGATTGCAGCGAAAAGGCAGCTCTGAAAGAAAAATCAGAGCTTCCTTGCAGGAAAAGGGTGTAGATGCCGAATTGGTCGAAAAGGTCCTTCGGAATTCGGACCATGATGATGTGAATGCCGCCCGCCGTTATGCACAGAGAAAACGGCTGGGTCCTTTTCGATCAGGGAAGCGAGAGGAAAACACCAAAAGAGACCTTGCAGCACTGGCGCGTGCGGGTTTTGGCTTCAGCGCCGCAAAGGCGGCATTGGCGGACCACCGTACTGACTGGGAAGAATAACCTGGTGGTACCGAAGCGATCTGGATGGGAATGATGGAAGAAAATAAGAAAGTCTGGCCGACGGAACTGAAACTGAAGAAAGACCGCAGAGCCCTGGAAATAACATTCAATAATGGAGAGAGTTTTCTGCTTGCAGCTGAATTTTTGCGGACGCAATCTCCCTCCGCAGAAGTTCAGGGACACTCTCCGGATCAGCGCAAGACAGTACCTGGCAAAATCAATGTGGAACTTCTCAAAATCGATCCCGTAGGAAATTACGCCGTCAAACTGCATTTTGACGATATGCATAATACCGGCCTTTACTCCTGGTCCTACCTGAGAGAGCTGGGTCTCGACCACGACACGCTTTGGCAACGGTATCTCAGTGAATTGAAAGAACAGGGACTTTCTCGAAATCCTTGAGAGGCGCTGACAACTGGCGGGCAGGGGCCTACTGACCGCCTATACCGACTATCTACGTAGCGAGAACTGGACATCGTCTTAACGCGAGTTTATGAGGACCACGCGGGAACATTGCTTGAACTACTTAGGTAATGTGGCGGCCAATCATTTGGCTGTTGAACGAAACCGCACCTGGATATCTGCTGGTTAGGCACCCCATCCTGCGATAACAATAATGCTGCCGCCTGTTTAAAGGCGAGCCGTGATGATGCATTTTCAAGTGAAGCAAAACATCGCTTGCTGATGCCGGAGAAAAAGTATGAAAGACGGCGGTCGTCTGGCTGCGGCAATTGAAGTGCTGACAGATATTGAAGAGCGTCATCGCCCGGCACAGGATGCTTTGCGCGATTGGGGGCTCAGCCATCGCTTCGCCGGTTCAGGAGATCGGACTGCGATCGGCAATCTGGTATTCGATGCCATGCGGCGGCGCTTGTCTGTGAGTTGGCAGATGGATGCCGATACACCTCGTGCACGCGTTTTGGGTACCTATTGCCATACCTGGCAAATGGGATTGGAAAAACTACAAAAAACACTCACAGATGACAGCCATGCACCGGAAGGGCTGAGCGATCTGGAAAAAAAAGTGCTCGGCAAAAATCTGTCCGATTCTGCGCCGGAGCATATCCAGGCCGATGTTCCGGAGTGGATCTGGCCTTCTTTCGTGGCCAATTTTGAAGGCTCTGCGATTGAAGAGGGCAGGGCATTGGCGCAGCGTGCGCCGATTGACATGCGTGTCAACACGCTGAAATCCACGCGCGAAAAGCTCTTGAAACGTCTGTCCTCTACCGACGTTCAGGCAACACCAATCTCTTCGGTGGGTATGCGTATCGCTCCGCGGCCCGGCGGTTCAAAGATGCCGCATGTGCAAGCTGAGGAAGGGTTTCGAAAAGGGTGGTTTGAACTCCAGGATGAATCAAGCCAGATTGCGTCGCAGCTGGTGTTTGCTCGGCCAGGCGAGCAAGTGCTCGATTACTGCGCCGGAGGGGGCGGTAAAACCCTGGCGCTGGCGGCCGATATGGAAAATCGCGGTCAGCTTTACGCCTATGATGCGGATAAGCGACGGCTTGCACCCATTCATGAACGGATTGCCCGCTCAGGCGCTAGAAATATTCAGGTGCGAAGTCCCCGTGACAATGCACTCGAGGATCTGATGGGAAAAATGGATCGGGTTCTCGTCGATGCTCCGTGCACGGGAACAGGCGTTTGGCGCCGACGGCCGGACGCAAAATGGCGTCTCACGCAGAAAGCGCTGGAAGATCGCCTGTCGGAACAGGAAACTGCCATCACTTCAGCGGCTTCTTTTGTCAGAAAGGGCGGTTATCTCGTTTATGCGACCTGTTCGGTTTTGCCGGAGGAGAACGAACAACAAGTCTATAGCTTCATCGAAGAAAATCCAGAATTTGAAATCATCTCTCTCGGTGAAGTTTGGCAGGACCGCTTTGGATTTGACACTGCCAAGCCCTGGTCTGCCGACATGCTTTCAATCACCATGACCCCCGCATCGACAAATACCGACGGGTTCTTTCTGGCGGTGATGATCCGAAACGATTGACGAACGACCAGAAGGATTGAGGGATTGGGAGAGGTCCGTGTGGTTTGGAATTGGATTGGTGGTCGGTTCTATAGCTGAACTCTCATATCGCTTGATAAGGAAATGCAGGAGCTGCGATGACCGTTGATGCCGATGTTGTTGTGGTTGGAGCTGGTGTGGTTGGCTTGGCCATCGCTCGCGAATTTGCTCGTGCAGGGCGCGACGTTGTCATCGTTGATAAAAACGGAGCAATCGGCCAGGAAACAAGCAGCCGAAATTCTGAGGTCATTCACGCAGGCATCTATTACCCTCAAGGGTCGCACAAAGCACGGCTTTGCCTTGAGGGAAAGAAGCAGCTTTATGAGTTTTGCGGCAAATACAATGTTCCTCACAGTCGCCTTGGAAAGTTGACTGTTGCGGCAGATGCGATCGAACGGCCCATTTTGGATCAACTGCTTGCAAAAGCAGAGAGTAACGGTCTTTTTGATTTACAGAAATTAGACAAACACGCTGTTCTGGATCTGGAACCTGCACTGGAGGTAGATTGCGGACTGCTATCGCCCTCAACCGGAATTGTCGACGCTCACGCCCTCATGCTCGCTATTTTGGGCGATGCTCAAGCACATGGCGCTTCACTGGCACTGAATACGCGTTTACGTGAAGGAAGACGAGATGGTCGCTCGGGTTTTGTACTCTCGTTTGCCGATCCGACTGAGTTTGAATTGACCTGTCAACAGGTGGTTCTGGCCAGTGGACTTTGGTCAAATGCGCTGGCGCTTGATCTGGGCGTTCCGGTTGACACCGTGCCGAGACTTCATCTTGCCAAGGGCAATTACTTTTCCCTGAATCAACGCACGAATTTCCGTCATCTGGTGTATCCGGTGCCAAGCGTGGGTGGGTTGGGCGTCCATTTGACGCTTGATATGTCCGGCCAGGTCAGGTTCGGTCCGGATGTCGAATGGCTTGAGGATCAGAATCCGCGCAATATCGACTATCAGGTCGATCCCAAGAGGGCCGACAAGTTTTATGAGGCGATCCGGACCTACTGGCCGGGATTGTCAGATGGTGCGTTACAGCCTGACTACTCAGGCGTCAGGCCAAAGCTTTCCGGCCCTGACGGGCGTGTAGTTGATTTCAAAATCGACGGACCGGATGCCCACGGCATTCCGGGTTTGATGTGCCTGTACGGCATGGAATCACCGGCATTGACGGCATCGCTTGCAATCGCAAAAGAGGTTGCCCGTCAGCTATCTGATGACCTGTCCGCTTGAGTGATGTCAGATTCCAGAAGGAAAATGCGGATTAGCAGTGGAATGACGGTTTAAATGCCACGGCAAACGGGATAAAGGACGGCCATGACAGATCGTATCCTCATTATCGACTTCGGTTCCCAAGTTACGCAACTCATCGCCCGCAGGGTGCGTGAAGCGGGTGTTTATTCCGAGATAGTTCCGTTTCAAAATGCCGAAAAAGCATTTGAAGAGATGAAACCCGCAGCCGTAATCCTGTCAGGTGGTCCGGCCTCGACAACCGAAATGGGAAGTCCGCGGGCGCCGCAGGCGATCTTTGATTCCGGAATTCCTGTTCTCGGAATTTGTTATGGCCAGATGGCACTGTGCATTCAGCTGGGCGGCAAGGCGGAAAACTCCGACCACCGGGAATTCGGCCGGGCATTCGTGTCCGTCACGAAAGACTGTCCCTTGTTTGACGGTGTCTGGGAGACGGGCGATCAGCATCAGGTCTGGATGTCCCACGGGGACAGAGTGATCAATCTTCCAGAAGGCTTTGAGGTATTTGCGCGCTCCGAAGGCGCACCATTTGCGGCGTTCGGGCGACCGGACAAGAAGTATTACGGCCTGATGTTTCATCCCGAAGTCGTGCATACGCCGGATGGAGCGAAACTGCTGCAAAATTTCGTCTTGAAGGTTGCAGGCTGCAAAGGCGACTGGAGCATGGCGGCGTTCAAGGAACAGGCAATAACCTCGATCCGGGAGCAGGTTGGAACATCAAGAGTTATCTGCGGTCTTTCCGGTGGTGTCGATTCGGCGGTTGCCGCCGTCCTCATTCACGAAGCGATTGGCGCACAGCTGACCTGTATTTTTGTCGATCACGGTTTGATGCGGCTCAATGAGGCCGATGAAGTGGTGTCTCTGTTCCGCGAGCACTACAATATTCCACTGGTCCATGTAGATGCCAGCGACATGTTTATCGGAGCGCTTGAAGGGGAAGCCGACCCGGAAACGAAACGCAAGACAATTGGCAAACTGTTCATCGATGTCTTTGAGGAAGAGGCCCGAAAAATTGGTGGCGCCGATTATCTGGCGCAAGGAACACTCTATCCTGATGTGATCGAGAGTGTGTCCTTTACCGGTGGGCCGTCGGTGACAATCAAGTCTCACCATAATGTTGGTGGCTTGCCCGAACGCATGGACATGAAACTGGTCGAACCGCTACGCGAGCTGTTCAAGGATGAAGTGAGAGACTTGGGCCGCGAACTGGGATTGTCTGACGCATTTGTCGGTCGCCATCCATTCCCCGGACCGGGTCTTGCCATCCGGTGTCCTGGCGGTATCACGCGAGACAAGCTCGACATATTGCGGCAGGCGGATGCCATCTATCTCGACGAAATACGCAAGGCGGGCCTGTATGATGCGATCTGGCAAGCCTTTGCAGTGCTGTTGCCGGTTCAGACTGTCGGTGTCATGGGTGACGGGCGTACCTACGAATTTGTCTGTGCTCTCAGGGCAGTGACGTCTGTTGATGGGATGACGGCGGATTTTTATCCCTATGACATGGAGTTCCTGGGACGGTCTGCCACGCGTATCATCAACGAAGTTCGTGGCATAAACCGCGTGGTTTACGATGTAACATCCAAACCGCCCGGAACCATCGAGTGGGAATGACGCCAAGTCCTCGATAGCAAACGAACAAAAGCCAGAAATGGTTGCTTGGTCTGGTAGCTGACGGTCTCCAATAGACGGCACTTCAGATCTGGTCTGCGCAACGATTATCGTGTCTGATCATCTGGATGCGGCATAATAGGAGACCTTGCGCTCAAGATAGGCCAGGAATTCTGAAATCGTGAACGCCATCGCGAACAGGATGAGCAAAACAGCCCAGAAATGGCTCATCATGAAATTGTTGGAATAGAGCTCGAACAGAGCTCCAAAGCCGACAATCGAAATCAGCAGTTGTCCGATGATCACACCTTTTACTGCACGAATAACACCGATACGGACACCGCCGAGAATCTCTGGTAGCGCCGCCCAGAAATAAACCTTGAAAAAAGCATCGAGGGGCGATGCTCCGAAGCTTTGGGCCATTTCAACCAGGGAGCGATTGATCTGTTTCACACCAGCGCGTGAATTTAAAATGATGATCCAGATGGCAAACAGTGATGTCGTGATAATGATCGATTTGAGCCCGAATCCGAACAAGACCATCAGGACCGGCACCAACGCTGTCAGTGGCGCACTGAGGAATATGTTTACCCAGGGCAGGAGGAGTTCATCCAATAGTCGGCTCTTGCCCATCAAGATGCCGACAGGAATGCCAATGACCACGGCGAAAAACACACCGGCTATAAACGCCCTGGCGGTTTCTGACATCGCTTTAACGAAAGCAGGGGTTCCGATGACTGAAAAAAGCGTGACGATCACTTCCGATAAAGGCGGGATAAAAAACGTCCAGCCGGTGCGTCCGACAATTTCCCAAATAAGGGCCCACAGCAGCAGGGAAGACATGCCTGGCAATCGGTATCCGAACAAAGTCATGCCAATCTACTCCACGTAGTTGCGCAGCGACGCCCAAATCTGGTCGACGATATCAAGATATTCCGGCGAGCGCCGAATGTTGTCAGCGCCCGTTCCCCGGAAACTCGTAGGACGAATGATTTCGGAGACGCGGCTTGGACGAGGCAACAGGATCGCTATCTGGTCGGAAACGTAGACAGCCTCTTCGATGGAATGCGTCACGAAGATAAAGGTCTTGTTTTCGTTTCGCACCAACGCCAGCATATCTTCCTGGAATTTGCGGCGGTTCTGCTCATCGACCGCCGAAAATGGTTCGTCCAGCAGCAGCACCTGTGCATCCACCGACAAAGCGCGTGCGAGACCCACCCGTTGCCGCATGCCTCCGGACAGTTCGTGCGGATAGCTTTTTTCAAATCCGCCCAAACCAACATTGTTGATATAAGTCTCTGCAATGGCCTCACGCTCGGATTTGGCAACCCCGCGCAGTTCCAGGCCAAAGGCCACATTCCGTATCACGCTGGCCCAGGGTAGCAAGGCAAAATCCTGAAACACGAACGCCCTATCCGGTCCGGGCCCCGTAATCTTCTTTCCATCGATCCTGATCTCGCCGGACGTGGGCTCCAGTAACCCGGCGATTATTTTCAGGAGCGTCGTTTTTCCGCAACCTGAGGGGCCCAGCAAAGAGGTCAGCTGCCCTCTCGGGAACTCTAGGGATAGGTCTTTAAGCGCTTCCACCTCGCCGTAATTTTTCGACACGCTCTCTACTGAAACGGCGGTATCGATATCGATGGTCTCTGCCTTTGCAAAGGCATCATTAGTCTGAGACATAACCACGGTTGTTCCCTTCGAACAGTGTGTTTTCGAGCCGCTCAAGCACATTCAAAAATAGAACAGCCAGGAGGATGATGGAGAAAATTGCTGCGTACATGCTGGGGTAGTCGGCAATCGAGCGACTATAGGTAATGATATCGCCAACACCTGTGGGCGTGATTTTGAGCTCTGCCAATATTGCGCCAATAAAACCAGCGGATATGCCGAGTCTCAGGCCGGAGAAGATCACCGGCGAAGCGGCGGGAATGATGATTTTGAGAATGATATCCCTGTCGCTGGCAAGAAATGATTTGCCCATTTCCTTGATGGAGGCAGGCGTATTGCGGACGGCTGTACTGGTGTTGAGAACGATCACTGGCATGGCCATGATACAGACGACAAATGCTTTGGAAGTCAGACCAATTCCATACGCCATCACGAGTATGGGTATGAGAGCTGCCAGCGGGGCCGCCTGCATGACGATGAAAATTGGCGAGAAAAGCCAATCAAACCTAGCGCTTAACCCGATCCACAATCCCAGTGCAATACCGAACACGGCGGAGATCGAGACCCCGATGACCAGTGGTTTCAGAGTCTGGGCATAGGCGGTGAAAATCGTGCCGTTGACGGTCATTTCATAGAGCGCCTGCATGGATTCGAAAAATGTCGGAAATGCGTAGCTGACCGGAATACGGCCAGCTATTTCCCAGGCGCCGAACACGATCACGGCGGAAAGGATCTTAAGATAGAGAGAGCGATTTCTCATCAACCTATATCCCTGTAACCAGAGAAGAAAGGCGGCCAGCTGCTGGCACCGCAGCAGATGACCGCCGGTTGGGCATTACTTCTTCAGCGCCGCATCTAGCGGAGCGAGATACCAGAAGTCCTCAATATTCAGCGACGACGCATCGCCTTCAAGCTGGCCTGCGGCTGAGTACCATTCCATGTCAGCCTGAGCCGCATTGCGGCCACCGCCATTGGGATCGTAAAGGCCTCCCGCCACGGCATCGGCGTAGAATTGATCCAGACCATCAAGAATTTCTTTTGGCAGCTGTCCGATCGGACCGTTCGGGTCAGTTTCCTTGCTGATAATGGTCGGGTCTTCCTGCATATCCTTCCAGACGCTTGCTAACGCGCTAACCAAAATATTGACCTGATCTTCGTTTTCTTTGATCCAGTCCAGATTGGCAAACAGAGCTTCGTCGCTGGAGTCCACTTCAAACATGGGCAGAACGTTGAACTTGTCGCCAAACTGTTTCATGACTTTGTTTTTGTTGGACAGATCGATGATGGTCGCATCGGTTTGTCCGGATACAAGCGCAACGACGCGGTTGGAAGAACCCGGTACGTACGAACGATCGCCGAACTTAATGCCGACTTTGTCCTCTATAACGTTCGCTATCGAATCCGTACCGCCCCCACGCGAATGGAGCAGGATCGGCTGCCCATCCAGATCCTTCAGATCGCTGTATTTCTTGGAAGTGACGGGAAAAAATTTCAATTTGGAGAGCTGGAATATGATGCGGATAGGAGCCTTGGACCGCTGCATGGCGGCATAGGGTGTGCCGAAGCCGATATTCATCTGACCGCTGAGAACGGCTTGGATCGCGAGTTCCTCATCGGAAAACGCCGTCCATTCGTAATCAAGACCATTTGCTTTGGCTCGGTCCAGCGCTACGAAGAATGCCGCAAGTTCGTCAGATGGCGTTTCAGCAAGCGCGATCTTTAGTTTTTCCGCTTGCGCAGCTGACATCATTATACCCGCCGCTAGCGGTATAGCTGCTGCCAGGCCGACGATTTTCTTAAGTAGATTTCTCATTGTTTCCTCCCTGAGAACTCCGTTGGTTGATCTTTATGCGTCTCCTGCAGAATGTGCGTGCTGGCGTTTATCTTCATCAGGACTCCCCGAAGCCCAATGACATTTAGTTATCGCCAAACAGTCGCTCAGACACAGATCGCAGATGGGAACGCATTGCTTCATAGGCCGCGGCCGGGTCGCGTCCGGATATCGCAGCAGCAATATTTTCATGCTCCTTGAAGCTGCCGTGATTGTCAGGCGGTTTCACCGACTGGCGGGTAACATTTCCCCAGGCTACCGCTCGGCGAACCATGTTCAATTGATCGAAAATTGACAGCAGAAGCAGATTGTCGCTTCCCTCTGCAACAGCGCGATGGAACTCATCGTCTTGCGCCTCGTACAGTTTCCAGGTCGACGCGGAATGAGCGCGTTCCAGGGCGACTTGCATGTGCGATAGCGCTTCACCGGATGCGTTGATTGCTGCCTCTCGCGCGATCGCCGGTTCAATTGCCAGGCGGGCTCGCATCATCTTGAACGGCGTTAGTTGCTTGCCCAGTTCAGCTGGTGACTTCGTCATCTGGTCCAGGTCGTCCGCGGTTGCAGCAACAAATGTGCCCCTCCCGACATGTCGCCAGATCGTGCCTTCGCGCTCCAGTGCATCCAGTGCTTTACGCAAGGTGTTGCGTGTTACGCCCAGTTCTGCCGTAAGAACACGTTCGGCGGGCAGACGTTCACCCGGTTTTAATCCACTTTCGGAAATGTAATTGCGCAATTCCGCCAGGGCGCCATTTCCATCTGAATTTGCCATTCCATCAAGCACGGCATGCTCCAAATTGGTGTATCAATACAGAACCAATACAACCAATAAGCCGCTAATAAAAGAGATTGGTCAACAAAAAATTTTAAAAAATGGATTGGTTGAGATTGATCTTCGCCATAAACTGTCATAAGTCGACTATTGGTAAGCAGTTTATCCGGGAGTATTTTTATGTCCGATCACGTGATTGCAGCCCCAAGGCAGGTTTCCATTCCTGTTGCCGGGGGCGGCACTTTTCCTGTCCGCCGCGTTTATTGTATCGGCCGTAATTACGCTGCCCATGCTGTTGAAATGGGGCATGATCCGGATCGTGAGCCGCCATTCTTCTTCCAGAAAAACCCCAACAATTTAGATCCTTCGGGTGAATTTCCATATCCACCGCACACCTCCGACGTCCACCATGAAGTGGAATTGGTTGTCGCCTTGAAATCAGGTGGAACCAATATTGCCGTCGCCGAGGCTCTTGATCATGTGTGGGGGTACGCACCCTCGCTCGATATGACCCGCCGTGATCTGCAGGGCCAAGCCAAAAAAATGGGACGGCCGTGGGAAATCGGCAAGGCTTTCGAAAGGTCCGGACCAGTCGGCCCGCTTCAATCTGTTGATGATGTCGGTCATCTGGACAGCGGGCGCATAGAGCTGAAGGTCAATGGGGAGATCCGTCAGGAAGGGGATATGAACCAAATGATCTGGAAAGTCCCTGAAATGATCGCTTATCTTTCAGAATATTTCGAGTTGGCTCCAGGCGACGTCATCATGTCTGGAACGCCGTCGGGCGTTGGACCGGTTTCACGAGGCGATACGATGGAAGTCAATATTGAGGGGCTTAACTCGCTGACAGTTCGTGTTGTGTGAGCGCAGTGCTTTGAAGTGCTCAATTCTGAATGGAGTGTGCTTTCACTGTTTGAAGCTTACAGTGATGCCCGCTTCCTCAAGCATGGTGGCGGACACTCGGAAACTGTAGTCAAGCGCTCCATCGCTTTCAGGGATAGGTGGGCAACATAAACGTGTGATGCCAGACTGAATGATGGAACGCCCACAATCTGCGCAAGGAAACCGATTCACATAAAGTGTGCAGCCGGCGAGGTCGATACCCACTCGAGCGGCGTTGTAGATTGCGTTTCGTTCTGCATGCTCGAACCAATGGAACTTTTCTCCACTCGGCCGGTCAAATCGACTTGGATCGATGTCCTTTACGCCCCGCGGCAAACCGTTATAGCCCGTTGAGCGGATTTCACATCCTGGGCCAACGATGACGCATCCTACCTGGAAATCCCGATCTTCTGACCATTCGGCGATGTGATCGCACAGACCGAAGAAGCGATTATCCCATTTGGATTGTTTCGATTTCATATTTGGATCCAAGTGTTTCAGGCGCTGAGCTTGTTTTCGAGTTCTTTGATTTCTGTTTCGCCGAGCGATTGGAACGGCGGGAGAACCAATCGCCAGTCGTCGTGACCGCTTCTCTTTCCGACCAGATATTTGATGGCGGGAATGAGTGTTGGTCCCGCAATCGCGGTTCTCTGTCGGGCCAGTTCACCGGCTGTTTTGGCATCTGGGCTGGCGCGGTTTTTCCAGATGTCTGCGCAAAGAAGAGAAGTAATATTAGTGGTTGCTGAAATACAGCCGGCAAAACCCGATTTCTGAGCTTCCACCAAAGACGTTTCAGAACTGGGAAAAACGCAAAGATCCGGACTCTGAGCCAGAATGTCTCGACAGTAACCAAGGTCTCCGGATGAGTCCTTTATTCCGGTGAAACGGGAGGGAAATTTCCTGGCGAGTGCGGCAATGACGTTCACGGGGATGGCAAGTCCGGTCATCTGCGGGAAATTATAGAAGTATAGTTCAATCGGGTCCGAACCCAGCGCTTCATGCAAAGCGGTATACCAATCGATCAGCCCAGCGTCGGTGACTGGCTTGTAGTAATAGGGTGGCAAAACCAATGCCGTCTTGTAGCCAAGTCTGGCGGCTTGGCGGGTAAGAGCAATCGTTTCGCCAAGCGAGGGTGTGCCCGTTCCGACCATCAAACGGCTCTGATCCAGGGTTTCTGCGGCCCAGGACATGATCGATTTCCGGTCTTCCTGTGCAAACGAGTTTGCTTCCCCCGTTGAACCCAGAATATTCAAGCCATCACAGCCGTTGGCCAATGCCCATGCGCAATGTTCCAGAAAAGGTTCTTTCTGCGGTCGGCCAGCTTTATCAATCGCTGTCGGCACTGCGGCAATTACGCCTTCCATAAACAATCACTCCGAAGTTCACTTATTGTTATTTTTTGAATTTGCCGATCCCATCGGGATCCGGCAGGACGGGTTGGCCTTTTTTCCAGCCACCTGGACTTGCTAGGGTTCCGCCGGTCTCAAGAAACGCTTCTTCGTTCAGTTTTACGAATGCGGTTTCTTCAATCGGTACTTCGTCATCGTATCGGATGGCATCGACCGGGCAAATGGTTTCGCACATGCCACACTCAATACACTCTGTAGGGTGGATATAGAACATCCGCTCGCCCTCGTAGATGCAATCTACCGGGCAGGCAGTTGTGCAGATGCCGTCTTTGACGTCGATGCAGGGACTGATGATCACCAGTGTCACGCGTTACTCTCCGCGCCAGAGCGGCTCGCGTTTTTCACCAAAGGCTTTGACACCTTCTTCGGAATCTTCAGATCCAAGAGCCGCCATCAATTCAGGTGTTCGCAGTGCATGTCCTGCCAAAGGTTGCAACGTGGCTGTGTCGCGCATCGTTGCTTTGATTGCTCTCAGAGAGAGGGGGGCTGATTTCAGGATATTGGCCAGCCACGTGTCGACTTCCGTATCGAGTTCGTCGGCAGGTACCACTGAATTCACCAACCCATGAGATGCCATCTCATCGGCACCGGCCATGCGCCCGGTCATCATCAGATCCGCTGCAATGTTTCGCGGGATGAGGCGTGGAAGGAGTATCATGCCCCCGTCAAGCGGCACGCGCCCCACTTTTGCTTCCGGCAGGCCGAACTTGGATGTGTCGCTGGCAATCACAATATCGCAGGCCAACACCATTTCCATGCCACCCCCAAGAGCGAGCCCGTTCACGCGGGCAATGACAGGGGTTGAAAGGCTTTTTCTGAGGGAGAGACCACCAAACCCATTTGGATTGGAATGAGCCCAATAGTTGACTCCGGACAGACCGCTGTCTTCCTTGAGGTCTGCCCCGGCGCAAAACGCGCGCTCGCCGGTGCCGGTTAGCACCACACAGCGTATCCAGGGGTCGCTTTCGATTTTCTGCCAGATGTTCTCCAACTCCTCGGTGGTTGCAGCATCGACAGCATTCATGCGCTCTGGCCGGTTGAGCGTTACTCTTGCGACGTGTTCCTTGACTTCAAACAGAACGCTCATTGTGCAGCCTCTTCCACTTCACTGAGCCCAAGCTCACGAAGAATTTCTTCGGTGTGCTCTCCCAGTCGAGGTGGAATGTGCCGCACTTCCAGGGGAGCGTCGCTCAAATGAACCGGCGAACCGACAAAGGTGACTTCACCCAGCAACGGATGATCGATTGATTGCAGCATTCCGTTGATCGCAGTCTGCGGATCGTCCAATGCCTCGCCCAGCGATCGAACCGGTGCACACAGCAGGTCCTGTTCTTCAAGCCTGGCGAGCCAATAACGCGTGGTATTGGTTGCAAGCGCCTCAGCGAACGTTTTCTGCAAAAACGGTTTGTTGGCCCGCTGGCTGGAGAGATTCGGATATTGGGGCGACAGGTCGTCGATTTCCAGGGCAGCGCAAATGTCGCGTAATGGGTTTTCCTTGAAGGCTCCCACGAAAACCAATGCGCCGTCAGTCGTATCAAATACGCCCGTCAACGGCATCGCCGCCCAGTTCAAAATCTCCCGATGTTTGCTCCATTGAGCCGCTTCCTGCATCTGCATCGCGATCATGCTGTCATAAAGGGAAACTTCGACTTTTTGTCCCTTTCCGGTCTTTTCGCGCATCAGCAGTGCAGCCATAATGCCCTGTGCCAGATGCATGCCGGCAGAGTAATCGCAGAGTGTTGTGGGATAGATAGATTTCGGGATTGACGGATCCGAGGTTTTTTCCATCACCCCGGACATTGCCTGCGCCAGAACATCCTGTCCGCCTTTGTGAGCGTAGGGACCGCTGGAGCCAAATCCAGTGCCCGAAGCGCAAATTATTCTTGGATTGATTTCAGACAGCGCTTCATATCCAAAACCCAGACGGTCCATAACGCCTGCCCGGAAATTGTCCACCACGACATCCGCTGTTTTTACCAGCGCAAAGACAGCGGCACGTCCCTGTTCGGACTTTGTATTCAGTTCGATCGATCGTTTGTTTCGGTTCAGCGAGGCGTAAACAGCATTGTTCATCGTCTCCTCAGACGTCTCGCCGTAGAAGTTGCGGGACAAGTCGCCGGCTCGGGGACGTTCGATTTTGATAACATCCGCACCAAAGTCGCCGAGCATTTGGGTGCAACTGGGGCCCATCATCACCTGCGTGAAATCAATGACCCGGACGCCGGATAGCGGCATTACGCCTTCAGCCATGTTAAAATCCTTATTCTGCCGCTTCGGGCGCTTTGATCAGAGCATTTGCAGAGGGCACATCGCCGGGATCAGCACCTTGGGCGCGCATTTGTTTCTGGATCGTTTTGAAATCGACATCACGCAAAGCCACATCGGATTTGATGGCCAGAGACGTGGCAACGCCCGCTGCTTCACCTTGCGCCATGCAGGGTGGAATTTCCCTGGATAACTTCTGCGCATCACTCTCAACCGAGTAGTGACGGCCGGCGACAATCAAATTGTCGATTCCCTTGGGCAGGAGCGCCCGATAGGGCGTGTAATAATCCCGCCCACGACAGACCGTGTCCTCGAAGTAGAGACGGGACTGTACGTCTTCTTTGGTGACGACATATTCGCCCTGAAGCAGTCGCGTTTGCCGAATGCCCATCTGTTCGGCTGCACCGAGCATTTTTGCATTTTCAAAGCCGGGAATGTTTTCGCGCGCAAATGCGAGCAAATTCATCATGCGCTCGCGGCCCTCATATTCAGCAGCAACCATGTGCTCTGGAGACAGGCCATCGTATCCCGGCATGTGCGGACAATTGCACCAGACAATGCCCGGCAGGGGTGTTTTCAGCCACCACATGCCCCATGCACCACCGATCACCCGACGCGCTTGACGGTCAAGTTTCTTGTACTCTTCAGGATTGGCGTATTCAAAGGCCTCCGCCTTGTCGGTATCGACATCCGTCAATCGGAAAACGGTCGTCACAATGAATTGCCCGTCGGTGTAGTTGGCCCCGGCGGCTGCACCGACATCCAGATCACCGGTGGCATCAATCACCATTTTTGCCCGGATCGCCTGTCGCCCAAGTTTGGTCTGGGCGATGACACCGGTTATTTTACCACCTTCCATCAGCACATCGGAAAACCACGAGTGCAGGCGCAGATTGACCCCGGATTCACGGACCATATCCAGACTCACCCGCTTCCACGCATCAGGGTCGAAGGCCACTGCATGAATGATGGGTTGCGGTGACATCGCCTTGTGGAAGTCAATACACCCCCAGCGAGACCACTTTTGCCACATTTCCCAATTTGTCTGACAATCTTCCGGCGGTGGATAGACGGCGGCATCCTGTTTCTCAAGACGCTCCACGAACTCGTTGACCAGACCGGTTGTGACGACTTCATTGCCTTCATTGACCATGTCGTCGAGTACCAGGACCATGCCTCCTGACGCCATCCCACCAAGATGATGGTACCGTTCCAGCAGCGTTACGGAACAACCGTTTCTCGCTGCTGACACAGCCGCGCAATGGCCTGCAGGACCAGCACCGACAACGACGACGTCGCAATCTGCAACTACGGGCACCTGACCGCCTGCCACATTACAAAAAGTCTGATGACGCTCCGTCATAGAGTATCCTCCCGTTAATCGAGGTAATTCGACATAAGGTTATGGTTTGGTTCGCTGGAGCTACCAGCGAACAACAAGCTTCTCGGTTATCGTCACACCAGCAAAAAGCAGGACCGAAAGCCCTGATGACATGAAAACCGTCGCGTAGAGCAGTGATGAGCGAAAGTTGAATGTGCTATCGATGATCAACGCACCGAGCCCCAGGTCAGCACCGACCCATTCGCCCACGATTGCGCCGATAACGCAGGTTGTTGCGGCTATCTTCAGGGCCGAAAACAAAAAGGGTAGCGATGAGGGCAATCGGATTTTCCAGAATATTTCCGACTTGGATGCGGACAAGATGCGAGCCAGTTCCAAGGCTTGAGGGCTGACCGACTGTAATCCGCGCACCATGTTTACAAGCGTTGGGAAAAAACAGATCAACGCGGCGATCACGACTTTTGCCGTCAGTCCGGCGCCAAAAATCAGAACCAGTATCGGAGCAATGGCCAGTATTGGAATGGTGTTGATGAAAA
Organism: Stappiaceae bacterium; assembly: GCA_039976075.1. Lineage (GTDB taxonomy): Bacteria > Pseudomonadota > Alphaproteobacteria > Rhizobiales > Stappiaceae > JBDWFY01. The sequence continues at coordinate 770,862 of JBDWFY010000001.1, read as the reverse complement.
CGGCAATCGGAAAGAACGCTTTTTCAACTGGCCGGCTGTGAACAAAGGCGACGGCGATCAGAACCGCGATTGAGTTTCCCAAAATGAAGCCCAGGACTGCTTCATAAAATGTCGGTACGAAGTTACGCATCAACAAAGGAAACTCGGCGACAAGTGTGGCGGCCACATCACTGGGCGCCGGTGCTATATATGTCGGAACACCAAAAATCTTGACGCCGAATTGCCAGATCAGGATCAACGCGATCGCCGTCCCAATCGGTGTTGCGATGTTTCCGAACTGTTGCTGCCTGGCACGGGCGTCATCATTGTCTGCAGTCTTGCCTTGTACGCCTGCCGTTGTGTCTGCAACACCCATCAGCACGACTCCAGAAGTTCGCGCAAATATGCGGAATATTTGGTGAATTCGGGCGTATCTCGCATTTTGATATCCCTCGGATAGGGTAAATCGATATCCACAACTTCCTTGAGCCGTCCAGGATGGGCCTGCAACATCAGGACTTTCTGACCCAGAAAGACTGCTTCCGGAATGGAGTGCGTAACAAACAGTATTGTGACCCCTGTCTTTTCCCATATCTCCAAAAGCTGGAGATTGAGCCGATCGCGCGTCATTTCATCGAGTGCGCCAAATGGTTCATCCATCAGCAGCAGTTTCGGCTGGCATACGAGGGCACGCGCTATGGAAACCCGCTGGCGCATACCGCCCGAAAGCTCTTTCGGAAGGGCATCTTCCCTGCCTTCAAGTCCGACCAGTTTAAGCAGTTCCCTGGGCGAACGATCTCCAACGGGAAGTTTGATTCCCCGCTTTCTTCCCATTTCGAGCGGCAATTCGACGTTCTTCAGCGCAGAGCGCCATGGCAGTAGCGTCGCATCCTGAAACACAAACGCAAATTCGCGGGCAAGACGCGCCTCTTCTGTCGTTTTTCCAAGAACGGTGACGTCACCCGATGCGGCGGGAATCAAGTCTGAAACCAGCCTCAATAATGTGGATTTACCGCAACCCGAAGGCCCGAGGATTGTCCAAAAATTTCCAGCCTCAATATCAAGAGTGAGGTTTGACAACGCAACGAATGAACCGAAGTTTACCGATGCATTGCGAAGGGTGGCGGCGGGAGGGGAAACCCGCCCCGCCGTCTCAACAGAACCGCTCATCTAATTCAACCAAGTTTTGGGCGCACACCCGCGGTGGCTTCCAGCACAGACAATGTCATGATGTCATCGACCTTCGGCGTGTCATTCTTGAACTGTTCGAGACTGTCGTAGGCCTCAATCTGGGCTTTCCAGTTATCGACCGTCATCGTTCCCCAGCCATTTTTTGCAGTCTGGTCGTTAAATGAATAGCCCAGTACAAGACTGACGGCCTTCATTTCGCTTTCCTTGTTCAGGTTTGGATAGCGTTCAACCAGAGCGTCAACGCCTTTTTCCGGGTTTTCATAAACCCAGCCCCAGCCGCGGGATATGGCTCGAATGGCGCCTTGTATCTTGTCGCCATGCTCGGCAAGGACGTCATCGGTCGTGTAGTAGGGGTTCGCATATAGCTGAATGCCGCTGTCCCAAAGGGTCATGTCTACCCGCTCATCTCCAAGAATGGACAAGGCGCCGGTATTTGTTTTCCAGCCCGTTACAACATCCACTTGGCCTGTCATGAGAGGGCCCATGTCACCGCCCATTACTGAAACCTCAACCTGATCTTCAGCAATACCGTTCTTGGCGAGCAGGGCGCGTAACAGGATGCGTGCTGTGCCTTGAGTGGCAACTTTTTTACCAATGAGATCCTTCGGCTCTCTTACGGGAGACCTCTCAAGGGAAAAATATGTAAAGGGATGCTGCTGATAGCCGGCGGCAACGCACTTGATAGGGAGGCCCGCCGAGCGCGCAAGCATAAGAGAGGGGCTGGAGGAAATTGAACCGAAGTTGTTTGCACCGGATGCCACGGATGCCACCCCGTCAATATTCGGTCCGCCAGGAATAATCTCCAGTTCAAGACCTTCTTCAGCGAAATAGCCCTGCTTTGCTGCCGCGACTTCACCCAGAATACCGTTTGAGGCCAGCCAGCCCAACTGCATGCGCACTTTAAACGGATCGGCAGCTTGCCCGGGAACAACCGATATAAATGTACCAGCGCTGGCCAGTCCTGCCGCCGCACCGATACCTTTTAATGCTGATCTGCGGGTCATCCCACCGAAATATTTATGAGCCATTTGCTTCTTCTCCCTCAAAAAGGCCTGGTAAATCTCTGACTATCCGCTTTTTTCTCAGCGTAACCGAGATTAAGGTGCATTAAGAAGGATCAAATATTGCCAACTGTGGTGCAGATATTGCACCACCTCACGACAGAATTTTCGAGGTTCCGGATGCACGACACTTTTTTGAGATTTTTCGACGAAGTTGCGCGTCAGGGATCAATTCGCAAAGCGGCCGGCGTTCTAAATGTTTCCTCTACTTCCATCAACCGGAAAATTATCAGTACTGAGGAGCGTATCGGCGTCCGTCTGTTTCATCGCTCTCCGGAAGGCGTCAAGCTGACCAATGCCGGGTCCGTTGTACTGGAGCACTGCCGCCAAACGCTGTTTGACTATGATCGCGTTCAGCTGCTTATTGACGATATTCGGGATATGCGGTCAGGCCACATCAACATATTGGCCCTGGACTCAATTGCTCTTGGCATATTACCGGAAGCGCTGGGACGTTTCAGCGACAGCTATCCGGAGATCACCTATTCAGTTGCGACAGCACTGCCAGATGAAGTCGTGACGGGAATTAGAAACGAAGAAGCGGATATCGGCCTGTCTTTTTGTAACGATATTCAACCGGATGTCAGAACATTGGCAGAAAAATCTACTCCGCTTGGCGCTGTCATGCTGCCCAATCATCCGCTCGCTGAACGCAGCAAGCTTTCTGTCACCGATATCGCGAGTTACGCCAAAGTGCGCTCCATCGATGCTCGAGGACGCAATTCGATCATCAATCATATCTCGTCGGACGAGGTCGATCCGCTGTCGGCAAAGATATTCACAAACTCTCTACCGTTGGCGAAGCAGATGATCCTACAGGGGCGGGGAATAGGGCTATACACCAAGATTGGTTTCCTCAATGAGATCGAAGCAGGAAACCTGCGATTTGTTCCGCTTGACATTGAGGCGTTGAGCCGTCTTCGAATTGGCGTGATTGTATCGTCGCGCATCGGAATGGGCCCGACCAAACATCTGGTTTGCGACGAACTGATCAGATCGCTGAAAGCCATCAAACTGGATTCGTAGGCAACTGTATTGATTGATTAGATGGTTTTTTTGCCGAACTATCTGTTCAGGCACGGAGCGAGCGGATGCGCGGATCTGATGCTTCACGAACCGGCACGGGTTCACCGGAAAACTCCACTCCCAGCTCCCGTGTGGTTCTCCAAATCACTTTTCCAGCTGTTATTTTTTCATCTGATTTCGTAAAAAGCTGAATGTTTTCGGGGACATCTTTGCTGTCGCTGACCCGTAATTTCGCACCGCTTCCTGTCAGGTTCCTGATTGTGCAATCCATGATGAAGCTGCCACCACCAAAGACAATTTTGCCGCCTTTAAGCATGCGCTGACGAATTTCCCGTCTCCGTTCATCCGATAGAGGCACGTCTTCCATGATCAGCAATCCTTGCAGAAACGATCGAATACCATTGCGATGAAATTATAGGACAAGTCGTAAATAAATTCGATACACGCTTATGAAATGCGCCGATACTTGTCGACAACTCGATAAGCAACAGCCGCGGCACAGGTGAAAGGCAGTCATGACTGCTGGTCTGTCAGCCCGCGCCCCGGGCACATTCAATACAGGTCAAGATGGCTGGATCGATCATCAACCGCTTCTCATTGATATCTTCACCGCATGACAGGCAGTAGCCATATTCATTTTCATCGATTCGCCGGAGTGCCGCGTTTATTTTCTCTATCTGCGATTGACGCTGCCGTTCTGAGGCCATGGCCATCGCCTGCATCTGCATGGCATCCATCCGTGACAAGCGTCCGACTGACTGCTGATCGAGCTTGACCGGCTCACGGTCATTTTCGGAAATCTGCTGCAGCGACTCAAGTTCATGCTTTTGTTCGCAAAGAAGCTTTTTTGCCTTTTTGAGCGGGAAAGTCATGGTGTCGATCCTTCCGAGGCTGCTTGATGAAGGGGCGATCAGCGGGAAATTACACACCGATCTGATGATACTCCAATCATGGAGTTTTCCACTAGAAACGCATTTGTTCAATCATTATTGTGTGTCTTAAATTCAGCTCAGGGCTGAAACCGTTCAAATGAATGTAACTGCTGACGTGAAGCTGGCACTCTATCTCCATGGCAATATTGGATTTTTTAAATGGCTCTTCTGATTTTAGGTTTGATATTGTTCATCGGTATACATTTACTGCCAGTATTCTCCAGCGCCGGAGCATCGGTTAAAAGCAAGCTCGGACCGGCAGGGTACAAGGGCTTGTTTTTTCTTGTTTCGCTTGCGGGGCTGATCTTGGTGGTCGTTGGTTATGGGAATGCCCGTTCTGACGGACCACTGGTGCTCTATGATCCACCACTCTTTCTACGACATGTCGTTCTTTTGTTGATGTTGCCGGTCTTTGTCCTGTTTGTGGCGTCAGGCGCGCCAGGGTACATCAAGAAAATCGTCAAACATCCCCAGATCCTTGCCATAAAAATCTGGGCGTTTTCTCATCTTCTTGCAAACGGAGACCTTCCGTCAGTCATACTGTTCGGCAGTTTTCTTGCCTGGGGTGTGACTGGGCGAATATCCATGAAACGTCGGGATAGAGAACGAGTCGGTTCTGGGAACGTAGACGGGCAAGCGAAAGTGTCGGCTGATTTGATAGCGATTGTCGTCGGCCTCGCGATCTATGCATTGTTTGTGTGGAAGGTACACACGTGGTTGATCGGTGTGCCTATCGTCTGAGGTGCGAATTTCATTAGTGTTCAAAGACGGATGATGCTTTTTTTCTTGGGCTTGGCACAGAAAAACGGTAAACCCCATTCCAATGAATTTCGGCGACAACACGCGTGCTGGTCGAAATGCCCGCCATTCTTATGCCATGAAGCTTGGGAATGAGTGATTGGGCGTGGTTGAAAAACGGTTCGCAGATGCTTTGGTACTGGTCGTTTGCCCCATTGGGCGATCGAGTAACGTGCCTGGCAGAGATACCACGAGGAATTGAATGTCGGACGTATTTCGCGAAGTAGATGAGGATCTGCGCAAAGAACGGCTTGGCAAGCTGTGGAAACGGTTTGCTCCGTTTGTGTATGCAGTTGCTGCCCTGATCGTCATTGCCACTGCAGGATATCGCGGGTGGCAGGCCTGGCAGGAAAACCAGGCGCAGACGTCGGGCGATGCTTTCCTTGCCGCGATTCAGGCTATTGACGATGGCAAAGGTGAAGAAGGTCAGGCTCTGCTTGGCGGTCTGGAAAAAGCTGCAGGTGGCTATCCGCTTCTTGCCAGAATGCGTTCGGCCACGGAGTTGGCCAATTCTGGTGATCAGGCAGGCGCTATAGCGGCATTCGACAAGATTGCTGGCGACACGTCGTTGAAACCGGTTTACCGGGATATGGCGACAATTCGATCAGCCTATCTGATGCTCGACACGCAAGACGCGCAAGCTGTGGCACAGAGACTTGCGGGACTCGAGGATGCAGGTAACCCATGGCATCACGCTGCCTGGGAAATTCTCGGCATGGCGGAATGGAAGGCCGGAAATGAAAAATCGGCTTTGGTCTGGGTAGAAAAGATTGTGGAAGATACGACAAGTCCTCAGGATATCGCAGCGCGCGCCAGAATGATGCAGGAATTGTTGGCATCCGATGGTATCAAGGCAGAAGCGGAAAGCCAGAAGGACGACGGGGCCAAGGAGGCCGAAACACAGTGATGATCCCCAATATCGGTGTATTGAAATCAGGCATGATCTTCACCGCTTTGGCCCTCGCGCTGACAGCTTGTGAATCAGTTTCCGACTCTGTCAATTCGTTGAACCCTTTTGCGGAAGAGGAAAAGACTCTTTCCGGTACGCGGGAAAGTGTGTTCACTGGCAATCAGGTTTTATCCGAAGAATATAAGGCCAAGGGTTCGGTCATTATCGGCGGAGCCTCCGGCAACGGCAATTGGCCGCAAGGGGCAGGGAATGCCGCTAACAATCCCGGTAATGTATCGGTAGGGGGCACGAACCGGGCATGGGCGGTTTCTCTGGGTCAAAGTGGTGGTGGCCGATGGCTGGGTGGTGGTGATCTGCGCGTTGCAGCTCGGCCCGTAATCTATCAGGGACGGGTGTTTACCTACGAACATAATGGCAGTGTGAGCGGACTCTCCTTGTCCGGAGGCGGGCGCGCCTGGACAACCAGCCTGCAGCCTGAAAAAGAAAAAGGTGCTGGAGCAGGCGGCGGTGTCGCTGCCGATAACGGGCGTATTTTCGCCGCGACCGGATATGGCGAACTCGCGGCACTGGATGCTGGTTCCGGGAAAGTGCTTTGGCGTAAAGAACTTCTTGCGCCGGCGCGCGGAGCGCCTGCCGCCTCAAACGGCAAGGTTTTTGTCGTCACACAGAACAACGAAGTTTTCGCTGTAGATCAGGCTGAAGGGACTGAGTTGTGGTCTTTTGCCGGTATTCCGGAAAGCGCGGGTCTGTTGTCTGAGGCCAATCCGGCTGTGTCTGGCGATACTGTGGTGGTTCCTTTTACTTCCGGTGAAGTGATGGCGATCAGTATCAAGAGTGGCGAGCCAAAATGGGTCGACGCTGTAACCAAGCCGTTCAGAACATTGGCGGTTTCGGGTATATCTGATGTTGCGGCCAGTCCCGTCATCAACAACGGAGCGGTCATTGCCACCGGTGTTGCCGGCAGGACGATCGCTGTCAGTCTGAATACCGGAGAGCGCCTGTGGGAACGTGATCTTGGCGGTGTTCACACGCCGACGGTGTCTGGCAACGCTGTCTTCATGATTGATCTTGACGACCGGCTTGTGGCGCTTGACCGAAAGACCGGGAAAACGTTCTGGGTCTCACAGCTGCCTATTGTGAAAACCAAGAAGAAGCGGACCAATTGGGCCGGACCACTCCTGGGTAACGGCCGTCTCTACGCCATTTCGAGTGAAGGGTCGCTTGCGCAGATTGATCCTATCACCGGAAAAATTCAGTCTCAGACCAACCCGACCAAAAAAGCATTTGTCGCGCCGATTGCTGCAAATGGGTATATGATACTGGTCGATCCGGGTGGGCTGACGGCATTGAGATAATGTGCTGATATCTGTCTCTGATTGCCGATAGAACATCTCGGCAAATGCACTAAATCGGATAGTTCTTGCTGCCGGCACGAGATTTTAATCTCATGCCGGCAGCATTTTTATTCAGTGACCCTGGATCTTTGCGGATTTTTCATCAGAAGCCATCGCAGATTCAGGACTGTGAAGTGAAACAATGTATTGAAGCTTTTGGACGCCGTTGGCGGTACCAAAAAGCTTTGACGTAGGATAGTGGAGCGCTTGAAGTGAGTGCGACAGTTGCAATAATCGGCCGACCAAACGTTGGAAAGTCCACGTTGTTCAACCGGCTTGTCGGCAAACGTCTGGCGTTGGTCGACGATACGCCGGGCGTGACCCGAGATCGCAGGGAAGGCGAAGGCCGGATTGCACATCTGGAATTCTCGGTGATCGATACGGCGGGGCTCGAAGATGCGGATGTGGGCAGTCTTGAAGGGCGTATGCGGGCCCAGACAGAAGAGGCCATGCGTCTGGCGGACGTGACACTTTTCGTCATCGACGCGCGAGCTGGGATCACGCCGCTGGACGAACATTTTGCCGATGTTGTCCGCAAGACAGACGTTCCGGTTATTCTCGTTGCCAATAAATCCGAAGGCCGCGCCAGTGATGCGGGATATTACGAGTCTTTTGGTTTGGGGCTGGGAGAACCCGTGCCGATTTCTGCGGAGCATGGCCAGGGCATTTATGATCTCGGCGATGCGCTACGGCCGTTTGTGGAAGAAGCAGAACTGGAGGACAGCGCTCTCGAAAATTCTTCTGAGGAAGAGGATGTGGAATATGAGGCCGGTAGCGTTGACAAGCCTCTCAGAATTGCCGTGGTTGGCCGGCCAAACGCCGGCAAGTCCACATTGATCAACCATATTCTCGGTGAAGAACGTCTGCTGACAGGGCCGGAGGCCGGAATCACGCGGGATTCCATATCGGTTGATCTGGTTTGGCGCGAGAAATACTTGAAGCTGTTTGACACAGCCGGGATGCGTCGCAAAGCGCGCGTCAATGAAAAGCTCGAAAAACTATCTGTGTCGGACGGTATTCGAGCGATCAAATTTGCTGAGCTCGTCGTGGTTGTTCTCGATGCGACCATTCCGTTTGAGAAACAGGATCTCCAGATCATTGAACTGGTGGCTAGGGAAGGTCGAGCCGTCGTAATCGCTCTGAACAAGTGGGACCTTGTTGAAGATCGCGATACTGCCTGGAGAGAGTTACGCGAAGAGGCCACCAGATTACTCAATCAGATCAAAGGCGTAACCTTGGTGCCTATTTCAGGTCTGAACGGATTCGGTCTGGACAAACTTCTCCAGGAGATTTTTGACGCTCACAAGATCTGGAATATGCGCATCTCAACATCCCGGCTCAACCGATGGATAGACGGGGTCATCGCTCATCATCCACCCCCCGCAGTGGCTGGAAAACGTATCAGGATACGGTATGCAACCCAGGTTAAAAGCAGGCCACCCCACTTTGTACTATTTGCGTCCCGGCCCGATAAACTGCCTGATTCCTATCTGAGTTATCTCAGCAACTCGCTTCGGGAGACGTTCAAAATGCCTGGAACACCGATCCGTGTGAGTACACGCAAAGGGGAAAATCCCTACGCCCGCAAAAAGAAGCGCTAGGGCGTAGAGCTGATAGATAATTTGATCGAAATTGCGGACATCCCTGCGGCACCAAGTGATCTGCATTGCGCCAGGGAATACAACTCATTTGGCACGAAAAGGCTCAGGCCGCCTTTTCGAGCGATATAATATTGCGCGTCGGAAAATCATAGAGCTTTCCGGTTTCCGTAAATGAAGGCTCCAGAAGCGGTAACAATTCGGCTACAATTTCTGCAGGTTTGACAAGCGTTTCCGGGTTTTCTCCCGGCATTGCCTTGGCCCGCATCGCGGTTCGTGCCGGCCCGGGGTTAGCAAGATTCACACAAACACTGGACTTGTTTTGCATTTCTGCAGCGTACGTGCGAACAAGCGCTTCAAGCGCGGCTTTGGATGCTGAATACGCACCCCAGTATGGTTTGCAAGAATGAGCTGCTGAAGAGGATAAAAACAGCGCTCTTCCGGCATCAGCTGCCCGCAACAGAGGGTCTGTCGATCGGATTAGACGCCAGTTTGCGGTCACGTTCACAGCCATGACTTCGTCCCAGGATTTGGGTTCGATGTGCCCCATGGGCGAAAGTTGTCCCAGGACACCGGCATTGCCAACGACAATGTCCAGCTTGCCCCATCGTTCGTAAATTGCAGCGCCCAGCCGATCAATGCCGGGTGAGTCCGTAATATTCAGAGGAACGAGGGTTGCAGACCCGCCGGAACCGGTGATGGAATCGTCGAGTTCCTCCAAGCCGCCAACGGTCCGAGCAACTGCGATGACGTGGGCGCCTTCATTACCAAGCGCTTCTGCCAGTGCATATCCAATGCCGCGCGACGCGCCTGTGACGAGCGCTACTTTGCCTTCAAATCTCCGCGTCATCTGGAACCAACTTCTACAAGCCGTGGAGGGTGCCGAATTTCACGATCCTCGCCATCAATATCCGTCAGCGGGGTCGGGTAATCACCGGTGAAACAATGATCGGCAAATTGCGGCTGAAGGTCATTTCTCTTGTCATATCCAGTGGCGCGATAAATCCCTTCGATAGAAAGAAATGCGAGGCTGTCGGCACCGATATAGGTGCGCATCTCTTCAATCGTATGGGTGGCTGCCAGCAGATTGTCTCGCAGTGGTGTGTCAATTCCATAGTGATCGGAGAATTTGATCGGCGGTGACGCCAGGCGAAAATGGACCTCTTTTGCGCCAGCATCACGCATCATCTGAACGATTTTGACAGAAGTGGTGCCGCGGACGAGGCTGTCGTCTATCAGAACAATCTTTTTGCCCTCGACCTGCGAACGATTGGCAGAGTGCTTCAGTTTGACACCAAGTGCACGAATGGTTTGTGTCGGTTCAATAAATGTTCGTCCAACATAATGATTTCGAATGATACCGAGCTCAAAAGGAATGCCCGATTCTTGCGAATACCCGATTGCTGCCGGTACACCTGAGTCAGGAACTGGAACGACAACATCGGCATCCACATGAGATTCTCTGGCCAACTCAATGCCAAATTTTTTCCGAACATCGTAAACTGAACGTCCGTTTATGACTGAGTCTGGACGTGCAAAGTAGATGTATTCGAAAACGCAGGGTGTAAACGGTCGCGGTTCGAATGGGAAGTAAGACTGCACATTGTCCTGAGTGCAGACGACAACTTCGCCGTTTTCAACTTCTCGCACAAACTTCGCGCCGATGATATCAAGTGCGCATGTTTCCGATGCCAGAATCGGTTTGCCATTCAGATCGCCCAAAACCAGCGGTCTGATACCATTTGGATCGCGCGCACCGATCAGTTTTTTTCGAGTCAGGGCGACGAGTGCAAATCCGCCTTCCATCTGTGTGATCGCTTCCAGGAACCGATTGGTGATTTTTCCAGCCCGGCTGCGGGCGGTCAACTGGAGAACGACCTCTGAGTCTGAAGTCGACTGGCAAATGGCACCATCTTTGATCAGTTGGCTGCGGAGAGTTAAAGCATTGGTAAAATGTCCATTGTGACAAATAGCAATACCTCCACCTTCCAATTCAGCAAAAAGCGGCTGAATGTTGCGTGTAATCGTACCGCCGGAGGTGGAATACCGCACGTGCCCGATGGCGTTGTGGCCTTTCAGGTTCGCAATCGTATCAGCGTGGGAAAAGTGATCACCAACAAGGCCGGGGTGTCTCTCGGAGAAAAACTGCTCTCCATCATACGTTACAATGCCTGCGGCTTCCTGACCGCGGTGTTGTAACGCGTGCAAACCCAGAGTGGTCAGCGCTGCTGCATCATCGTGCCCCAGGACACCAAAGACGCCGCATTCTTCTCTTAGAGTATCGCCGTCAATATTGGGGTCCGAGTCAATGTAACGATCGGCATTGTGGAAATTGCCATCATTCATTGGAATATCCTCTATGGGGTTTTTGAGCTGGCTCTTTCAGGTCTGTAAAACACTGGCAAGCACAGCAACACCGTCGACCGCCGTCTTATCATAACGTCAGTCTCGGATCATAGGGTATAATTGTCATATTGCTGACGAAATTCAGTTGTCGGAACTCGTAGTGAGTTGTGACAGGCCGTCTCGCTCTGTGTTGCTGTATCCGCTGTTTTCTTCCTGTGTATTGGCTTTAGCGGCATCATCTGAACCGGAGTTTCCTCGTATTCGGTCAAGAATTGTCGATTCAGGATCTTCAGGCAGCAACGCGACCAGTTCCTGTCCGACCGAATTCAGAATAGGTTTGGACTTTGCACCGGCGACCCATACTGGCTGCTGTGGCTCGGGAACAAACCAGTTGAAAAACAGCATGGCAACGACAACCAGCAAGAAACCTCTCACAGCTCCAAACACAAACCCTACCGTCCGGTCGAGTGCACCGATCCGGCTGTCCAGAATGTAATCGGAAAACCGCATTGTGATATAGCTGACAATGATCAGTGTAATGAGGAACACCGCACCGGCCGCAACAGCGAGTGCAATAAACTGATTGGGTATGTAGGGTTCCAGATAAGGAAGAACCAGTCCATAGAGCTTGTACGCTGCCAATGCAGCCACCACCCATGAAGCGATAGATAATACTTCACGAACAAATCCACGGATCATTGCCAGAATCGCGGAGACCAGCATGATGGCAATCAACAATCCATCTAAAACGGTGATCGGCATATTCAGGCGATTCCTCTTATCAACATACTATGGCAGGTTGTTCTCCGCCCAGTATCACACATTGCTGTCTTCCGGGCACTGTTCACTGGAACTTTGTCCACCGGAAGCGATCCGTACAACCATTTCACCCAATTCTTCAATTCCTGTGACATCAATGCCACCCGTCTGTTCGTCTTTGATGTTTGCCATGGGACAAACACTTCTTGAAAAGCCCAGTTTCTTGGCTTCTTTAAGGCGGGCAGGCGCCTGAGCCACTGGCCGAACCGCTCCTGAAAGGCTGATTTCGCCGAAATAGACGCTATTGGCAGGAAGAGCAACCCCGGACATGGACGAGACGAGCGCCGCTGCGACGGCCAGGTCTGCGCCCGGTTCAGCGATCCTCAGCCCACCGGCAATATTCAGATAAACATCGTGCTGGGCAAATCGAACGCCGCAGCGGGCTTCAAGAACCGCAAGTATCATCGAAAGACGCGCACTATCCCACCCTCTAACGGTACGGCGCGGGTTTCCAAGCGGAGAGGGGGCAACAAGCGCCTGGATTTCAACAAGGAGCGGTCGCGTGCCCTCAAGCCCTGCGAAAACCGCCGCGCCAGGCGATGCCGCATTTCTTTCCCCCAGAAACAAGGTGGAAGGATTGAATACTTCCTGAAGTCCAGCGCCCGTCATTTCGAACACACCGATTTCATCGGTGGCGCCAAATCGGTTTTTGACAGATCGCAGGATCCTGTAATCGCGCGCACCATCGCCCTCGAAATATAGTACCGCATCAACCATGTGTTCGACGACACGCGGACCTGCAATCTGCCCCTCTTTGGTTACGTGCCCCACGATGACGACCGTTGCGCCACTGTTTTTCGCATAGCGTACCAGCAGCTGCGCGGCGGCACGCACCTGGGTCACCGTTCCGGGGGCAGATTCGGCAAGGTCAGTCCACAGGGTTTGAATGGAATCGATGATAACGAAAGCCGGGGGTGGCCCGGCTTCAAGCGTTGCAATAATATCTTCGACACTGGTTTCCGCAGCCAGGGCGACCGGCGCATCCGACAGACCCAGGCGCGACGCTCTAAGCCGCACCTGATCGACGGCTTCTTCGCCGGAGATATAAACGCTGCGCAAATTTTTCCGCGCCAACGCCGCGCTGGCTTGTATGAGCAACGTCGATTTGCCAATTCCCGGATCGCCGCCCACAAGGATGGCAGATCCTTGAACGAACCCGCCCCCCGTTACTCTATCGAGTTCGCCAATGCCGGTCAGAAACCGCGGCGCCTGGTCTTTTTCGCCCGTCAGGCCAACCAGGGGAACGATCCGGCCTTTCCTGGATTTCTTCGCGGTCGGTCCTCCGCCTATGCCAGCACCGACGGTTTCTTCCGAGATAGAATTCCACTGGCCACATGAATCACATTTTCCTGTCCACCGGGAATAGGTTGCCCCACATTCCTGACAGATAAACCGTGCGCTTCGTTTCGCCATCAGACCACTTTCTCAGCGATGTAGGGCTTGTAATGACGGTGTGCACGCGCACCGATACCGGTCAGCAATTCATATCCAATCGTATCGCAGGCGCGTGCAACGTCGTCGACTGCGATGTTCTCGCCAAACAGCTCCACCATAGATCCGCGCTGGCACAGGTTGTCCGGAATATCAGTGACATCAACTGCAATCATGTCCATCGATACACGACCGATGAGTGGGACTGCTTTGCCCGCGACGAAGGCTTTTGCGCCACGCCTTTGGTCGCTTGAACCAGCAAGACGTGTATATCCATCAGCGTAACCGCAGGAGAGTGTAGCCACTTTCATGTCGCGGTCTGCTGTTTGCGCAGCACCGTAACCAACGCTTTCGCCACTTCGGACAATGCGGGTTTGAAGGACGCGGGCTTTCACGCTGACGACCGGTTTCATGGGATTGGCAATACCCGCGACCGCTTCGCCGCCATACAAGGCGATCCCAGGCCGAGCAATATCAAAGTGAAAGTCCGAACCCAAAAAGATCCCTGCGGAATTGCAGAGCGAAGCGGGTATGCCGGGCAGGGCGGAGCAGACTGCTTTGAAGCGCGCGAGCTGCTCCCGGTTCATTGCGTGGTCCGGCGTATCAGCGCAGGCCAGATGGGACATCACCAGGCTTGGTTCGATTTGGGTCATCAATCCCTGATTCTCAATCAGACGGTGAAACACATCCGATTTCAGTCCCAACCGGTTCATGCCAGTGTCGACATGAATGGCGGCAGGCAGTCTTTGATTGGTGCGTTCGGCGTACTGCGCCCATTCTTCAAATTCGTCTTGTGTTGCCAGAACCGGCGTCAGGCGATTCGTTGCATAAAATTCGGCCTGGTCCATGAAGAGACCATTGAGCACATAGATGTCGGCCTCCGGTGCTGCGGTCCTTGCGAGCAATCCCTCTTGCGGGAGCGCAACAAAAAAAGTCCGACATCCGGCCGCGCCAAGTGCTTTGACGATGGGTGCAAGACCCAATCCGTATGCATTGGCCTTGATGGTTGCCCCGCATGTGCCACCGGAAAAGCGACTCTGCAGATCTTGCCAATTTGCGACCAGGGCTGCCAAATCGATGGTCACCTGAGCGCCGGAATGCTCCAGAGCAACCGGTGTGTCAGGTACGCCAAGGTCACCACCCATAGAATCTATCCATCGTGCGAAGGCGAATACAGCCATTCAAAATCGGAAAGGATATCCGTCCTCGACGCGCGCTTCCTTTCATCAGACTATTCCATCCGTTCTGGAAGATGGTCCTCTTCGGCCAGATCCGAGAACCGGGTGAATTCTCCATGGAACGCAAGATCGACAGACCCGGTCGGGCCGTGACGTTGCTTTGCAATAATGACTTCTGCGCGGTTTTGAACACGCCGAAATTTTTCTTCCCATTCCCCGTAAGCTTCAGATCCCGGTTCAGGCTCCTGTGCTGCAACATAGTATTCTTCGCGGAAAACAAAAAGGACCACATCGGCATCTTGCTCGATTGAGCCTGATTCACGTAAGTCTGACAGTTGCGGTCGTTTATCGTCGCGCGATTCAACCTGCCGTGACAGCTGAGACAATGCGATAATTGGAACGTTAAGCTCCTTCGCCAACGCTTTCAGCCCTGTCGTGATTTCGGTAATTTCCTGAACCCGATTCGAATTGCTCTTGCCGGAACCGGTCAGCAACTGGATGTAATCCACGATGAGGAGATCCAGACCTTTTTGTCGCTTCAGGCGGCGCGCTTTTGCTGTGAGAGAAGCGATAGATATGCCACCGGTCTGATCCACGAACAGCGGCACAATTTGCATCGACTGAGATGCTGCGACCAGCATTTCAAATTCGGTTTCGTTGATTTCTCCTCGTCGGATCTTACTGGAGGAAATTTCCGTCTGCTCCGAAATGATACGTGTTGCGAGCTGCTCGGCCGACATTTCCAGCGAGAAAAAGCCAACGACGCCGCCGTCGACCGTTTTGTTGGAACCATCCTGTTGTTGTTCCGCGCGATAAGCAGAGGCAACATTATAGGCAATATTCGTTGCCAAGGACGTTTTACCCATCGCAGGTCGACCGGCAAGAACGATCAGATCCGAATGTTGCAGTCCGCCCATTCGGCGATCAACATCACGCAGACCTGTTGACAGCCCCGACAGATGTCCGTCTCGCTCATAGGCTGCCGCCGCCATTTCAATGGTTTCAGCAAGAGCGTCAGAGAATGATGAAAATCCATTATTCGAACTCCCCGATTCTGCAAGTTCGTAAAGCCGCCTTTCTGCGTCATCGATCTGTGATCCAGGCGGCATGTCGATCGGGGCATCGAATGCGACATTGACCATGTCTTCACCAATACGAATCAGGTTTCTGCGAACGGACAAATCATAGATCGTGCGCCCGTAGTCTTCGGCGTTGATGATTGAAGCTGCATCGGCAACAAGTCGCAGAAGATACTGTACTGCCGACATGTCCGCGATCTTGGCGTCGGCTGTGTAAAAGGTTTTCAACGTGATGGGAGAGGCGACCTTGCCGGCTCTAATGAGCTGACTGGCCTTTTCGTAAATTTCACGATGCGGTTCGAGGTAAAAGTGGTTTGGCTCTAGGAACTCCGAAACCCGGTAAAAGGTTTCATTGTTGACCAGTATCGCGCCAAGCAGCTGGCTTTCAGCCTCTGAATTGTGCGGAGCCGTCCGAACGACATCGTTAGCGGCTTCAATTCGATTAAGTGATGTGTTCATTCCAAACCTCGCACCCCAGCTCTGAGCTACTGGTTATCGCGATTATAGAGTGCATGAAAGGTGTCAGCCGGTTCCTTAGAGTCAATTTTCGGAAGAAAGCCGATTCCTTCCTCAAGGTGTGGATGAGGCGGGGAAAAGACTCATTTTTTCTTGACCGTGTGATCAAGTCTCACCTCTTGAGATTCTCTGAGCCAGATCATGAACATCGCCGCTATTTCACTTTGTTGACGAATGTCCTATTGGCCGGCCGCCCGAAAAACGGTGCTCTTTTCTTCTTTTTGTCGAAGAGTGTTTTCGGCTTCATGCATGTAATTGCGTGTCGTGGGAAGCACCGATTGATCTTTGCAGAGCTGGATCTGGAACACCATTGTGTTTTGATAGCGAAAGGCCGTTTCCGAGCAAGCGAGATAGAATTCCCACATCCGGCAAAACCGAGCATCGTAAAGCGCTTCTGCCTCTTCCCATCTTGCTAGGAAACGCTCCCGCCAGGCTTTCAGTGTTTCCGCATAGTGAAGGCGTAAAATTTCAATATCCGTAACATAAAGTCCGGCCTTTTCAATCGCAGGAAGGACTTCTGAAAGGGCGGGTATATAGCCGCCGGGAAATATGTATTTTTCGATCCAGGGATTGGTAAAATATGGACCGTCAGCTCGCCCGATCGAGTGCAGCAGCATGACGCCGTCTTCTTCCAGCAGATCGTGAACCGCATTAAAAAACTCTTCGAAGTGCTTCAATCCGACATGTTCAAACATACCGATGGATACAATCCGGTCATAGGTCTTCTCGATATGCCGATAGTCTTTCAGAGAGAAATCAACTCTGTTGGAGAGACCCATTTCCCGAGCCCGGCCATTTGCAATTCCATGTTGCTCCTTGGAAAGTGTCACTCCTTCGACATGCAAATCCTCGCAGGTTGCCAGATAGAGCCCCATTCCACCCCAGCCGCAACCGATATCAAGAACATTCTGACCGGATGAAAGATACATTTTGGCCGCTATATGGCGCTTCTTCGCCAGTTGGGCAGTTTCCAGATCATCATCGGGTTTTTCAAAATATGCGCATGAATATTGCTGGTCACTATCCAGGAAAAGTCGATACAGCGCGCTATCCAAATCATAGTGATGCGCAACATTTTCGCGGGATTTGATCGGGGAGTTGTGCTGAGCCAATCGCCGCGAAAGAAATCGCAGGTGATTGACAAGCTGCATCCAGCCGGTTCTCTCGTTTTGGCCCGATGTGTTCAGGACAAGTTCAAGCAGATCGTAAATGGTCCCGGCTTCCATAATCAGGTCGCCTTCCATATACAATTCACCCACTTTCAATTCAGGATCTCGCAGGATGGCTTTTTCTGCGGCGACATCTTTGAAACGGATATGAACAGGATTCCCCGAACCATCGCCGAATTCCGAGCGTTTTCCTCCCGCGTCGGTCACGACCAGAGAGCCTCGACGAACGAGTATGTGGAAAAATGAAGAAAGGAAGCGATTCACTTAAACCTCCCCATATGGAGCAGCCAGCCAGCAGTTAAGGGCGCACGCTCAGTAAGGTTGCAATTCAAATGTTTGCTGATGCTACTGTGATATTGTCTATAATATCAAGCGTATTTGTTACTATTCGTGTTTTCGATAATTACGTTGAAGTATAAAACGTTTGTTCCGATATTATAATCGAAATATCAAAATATATATGGACTTCTTAGGCGTATTTTCTCGATAAAGAATGTCGCATCAGAATTATATCTATGTTTTAAGTTTACGGCATGTAAATAAAAATTGAATTAGTGAGATTTATGCGAATAATAATCATATATATTTGGATATTATTATTTGTTCTATTCGATTAATACATAAATATTTCTTATTTATACACATGTTTACTGAAAATGCTGCAATTGCAATAAAGCACGCTTTTGTCGAGGTAGCTGGATTTAATGGATCAAAGGATTACAGACGGACTGTTTGACCATTATAAAATATGACCGCTCAGATAGTGGAATCTGAGCGGTCACAATGAAACTGACGCCGCTAAACCGGCCATTCAGATTCTGATAAAAACCAAACGGTTACTGCCGGTTAGAAAAACGACCGGCGTTGCCACCATCCACCTCGTTTACTGCGCGGTTTTTCGTCTTGGGGCGCTTCGGCAGTATCCGCAGTTTGTGCGGCTTCGTCTTCCGGCTGTGTCGCAGCTACGGTTTCGGGTTGTGGCTGCTTTCCGTTGGTTTCCCCATTGGAAAGTACTTCTTCAGACGGAGTGCTGCTCGTGTCGCTAACGGTAATCGGGATATGCCGAACACCGCCATCTTCATTCTCGGATGATGAGTCAGACGAAACGTCGCTCTGGACTGTCTCGCTCTCCGTACCGCTGTTCACCGGCTCGGGATTGGCATCCGTGTCAGCAGAAGCCGCGTCGCTTTCCGCAGTGCTTTCTACTGCGCTTTCGGCCTGTGTGGCATCGTTATTAGCGACGGTAACCTCGGCAGGTGCATTTTCTGCCTGGCCTTCCCTTTGCAGATTGTCTTCGCCATCCCGGCTCCGGCGACTGCGACGACCTCCGCGTCTACCACGGCGTCTCTTTTTCCGTCCATCGCCATCGGAGTCGCTCTCTACAGTGGACCCATCAGCTTCAGCCGTAATTTCTGCGTCTTCGGTTCCGGGCTCCAGTTCGGAGCCTGCCGTTTTCGTCTCTGTTTCCTGGTCACCAGCATTTTCGGCAAAGGTATTGTTGCCATTTCTGCTGCGTTTCCGGCGCCGACGTTTGCGTTTGCGGCCACCTGTATCTTCTTCTTCCTCCGCATCGAAGGACGGCTTGGCTACAGGTTCTATTGTGTCGGGCTGAACAGTGACCGCAGCTTCAACCGTAACGGCTCTGGGTTCAACAGGTTCGTTGCGTTCGATAACATAATGCTGCGTCTGCAGGGCTTCGTCGGCTGTGACGATAACCGTCAAGCCAAACCGCTGCTCCAACTCTGCCAGATGCACCCGTTTCTGATTCAATATATAGAGGGAAACAGCCGTCCGTGTTCTGACGGTAAGGTGGTTCGAAACGCCTTTGAGCAGAAAATCTTCCAGTGAACGCAGGACATGGAGCGCTACGGATTCTGTCGAGCGCACAATGCCGGTACCATGACAATGCGGGCAATGCTCGGTGGAACTTTCCAGAACACCAGTGCGGATCCTTTGACGCGACATTTCCAGCAGGCCGAAATGCGAAATTCTGCCTACTTGTATGCGCGCCCGATCCGACTTCAGGCAATC
Organism: Stappiaceae bacterium; assembly: GCA_039976075.1. GTDB lineage: Bacteria > Pseudomonadota > Alphaproteobacteria > Rhizobiales > Stappiaceae > JBDWFY01. The sequence goes on along the minus strand of JBDWFY010000001.1, from coordinate 751,404 downwards.
TTTCATTTTCCGCTCGACAGCGCGATTGTTCCTGTTCTCCTCCATATCGATGAAGTCGATGACAATCAGCCCTGCAAGATCGCGCAGTCGAAGCTGTCGCGCGACTTCTTCAGCAGCCTCCAGATTGGTCTGAACTGCAGTGTCTTCAATGCTGTGCTCACGTGTCGACTTACCGGAGTTCACATCGATGGAAACCAGCGCTTCGGTCTGGTTGATGACAATGTATCCACCTGATCTGAGCGTCACTTCGGGGGAGAACATTGCATCCAGCTGGGATTCAATGCCAAATCGGGTAAAAAGCGGCGCAGCATCGCGATAAGGCTGAACATTCTTTGCGTGGCTCGGCATGAGCATGCGCATGAAGTCCTTGGCTTCCCGGTACCCCTCATCTCCGGAAACAAGCACTTCCTCGATATCCTTGTTATAAAGATCCCGGATAGAGCGCTTGATCAAACTGCCTTCTTCATAAACGAGGCACGGGGCGGCAGATGCAAGCGTCAGTTCTCGGACGTTTTCCCAAAGGCGAAGCAGGTATTCAAAATCGCGCTTGATCTCCGCTTTGGTGCGCATCGCACCCGCTGTACGCAGGATTACGCCCATGCCCTCCGGAACCTCCAGCTCCGAAGCAATTTTCTTCAGACGTTTCCGATCGGCTGGCGCTGTAATTTTACGGCTGATACCGCCACCTCTCGCCGTATTGGGCATTAGCACCGAATATCGGCCGGCAAGAGAAAGATAGGTTGTCAGGGCGGCACCCTTGTTGCCGCGCTCTTCTTTTACGACCTGAACCAGCAGTACCTGACGACGCTTGATGACTTCTTGAATCTTGTAGTGTTTTCGCGGTCGGCGCGCCCGAACGGGAACTTCTTCCATGGCATCTTCTGCGCCTACGGATTCTACCTGATCATCTTCGTCTTCAGAATCGTCATCGGTGTCCGCTTGCGCTTCATCAACTTCCGAAGCGTTTGCGGAATTTTCCAATGTCAGATCATCATCTTCAGTTTCTTCGTCAGCGCTCTCCGATTCGGAAGCTACCTCCGCTGCTTCTACATCAGCCATCTCTGTGTCTGCGACGACCGCATCAGAATTCGTTGGTTCATCGCTTTGGAGCTGCGAAACCTGCTCAGCGTCATCCGACTGACCACCGGGTTCTGTCGGCGTCTCGGATTCGTCGGTCGCATTGGCTGTCGTGTCTTCGGCACTATCAGACTGGTCCGAGTCATCAGCATTGTCTTCGCTAATTTCCGAATCTTCGGTTATTTCCGAAGACAGTTTCTCGGATTTGGCGCTTGCAGCGATCGAAACATTTTCCGAATCGGGTTCTTCTTCCTCAATTGCCTCTTCCTCGAAGAGGGCCTGTCTGTCGGCAAGAGGGATCTGGTAATAATCTGGATGTATTTCGCTGAAGGCCAGAAAACCGTGTCTATTGCCGCCATATTCGACAAAGGCAGCCTGTAGAGAGGGTTCGACCCTCGTTACTTTTGCTAAGTATATGTTACCGCGTAACTGCTTTCTGTTTGCGGCCTCAAAATCGAACTCTTCAACTCTGTTGCCGCGGACAACAACCACCCGGGTCTCCTCCGGGTGCGCCGCATCGATAAGCATCTTATTCGCCATTTAGGATTTTCTCCGCAATCACCGCGTGGGACCGGCGCGTATCGCGTTTTTTCGGTCCTCTCCCGATCGGGATTGCTGTTGTGTTTGATTGTTAAAAGACTCATGAAAATCGGACCGGCAAACAGGAAATACTCAAGAACCCGGGCGATTTCCCGCTCCAGGTTTCTGTATTCTCCCATCTTTTGCGTGTACAACTGCATCGTACCGTCCGTTTAATTACCTTGTGCTACCGGGCCGCTGCGCCCGGTTATTGTGTCCAATAGCGCCAGGGCGCATCAGATCTGGGATTATTTTGCCTGGGCCCTGCCGCTTTCCCAAAACTTCGGGCATTAACGTGCAGGGGTGGCTATACCGTTTCAACTCTCCAGCGTCGCATCGCCGGGCTCACCCATTTTTCGAACGGTGCCTTTTTGGGGAAGTCGGCTAAGTGCTGATTGCCTTAGTCCAATTCCGTTCCGTCCGAACACGGCGAGGGAATTTGAGTCGAAGTGAAACCTAAATCCGTAATTTCCTTTTACGATTGCTAAGAGCTGTTGGCAAGCGTTGGAAAAAATCAGGATGTGAGAATTTGGTTACAGGAATTTCTCAACAAATGGTTAACCATGGATGGCATATCCTCAACTGGAAGGCTGGATAGCGCGCCAGCAAGGCGCAAACGGTTTTAGGGCAGATGCGGAACGTTCTGGCAACCATAACGATATTGATACTGTTTGCCTGGGGAAGTCCTGGCTCATTTGTTGCACAGGCTAATGAATTGCCTGTTGCCTCGGCAGCAAGAGTGGCTGGGGACAGCACCCGTACGCGCTTTGTCGCCGATTTAAGCGAAACGGTGTCGTTCAATGTTTCGGTGTTGGCCGATCCTTATCGCGTTATCATCGATATGCCTCAAACCAGGTTTGATCTACCAAGGGGAGCCGGGCAAGAAGGCCGGGGGCTTGTCGATGTGTGGCGATATGGCTTGTTTGCGCCGGGAAAATCTCGCGTGGTTCTTGATACGAATCAGCCGGTAAAGATAGATAAGTCCTTCATTTTGCCACCGATCGACGATCAACCGGCGCGCATGGTCATCGATTTGGTAAAAACTTCCCGGGACTTTTTTCTGGAGGAAGTCAAAAGAACGGCAGCTAAAAGAGAGGATCTTGAAGCTGGCCAGGCACGAAAAAGTGACCGAAAGTCCGTTCGAGACGCAGGCAAGTCAACACGCCCTGTTGTCGTCATTGATCCCGGTCATGGCGGTTTGGACACCGGTGCACGAGGCTCTTCGGGTGTGCTTGAAAAATCGATTGTTTTGAATTTCAGCAGTATTTTGAAACGAAAACTTGAGGAAAGCGGTGCGTACGATGTGTTTCTGACACGGGAAGATGACCGTTTCCTCTCATTGTCGAAACGTGTGGATTATGCACGAGGCAAACATGCCGACCTGTTCATCTCTATCCACGCAGATAGTGTCAATCAAAAATATGTGAGAGGGGCGACAGTCTATACATTGTCTGAGACGGCAAGCGACGATGTGGCTCGTGCACTGGCTGAAAAGGAGAACAAATCCGATTTGATTGCTGGGATCGATCTCGAAAAAGAGCCTGACGACGTCAGTGATATACTCATTGACCTCGCCCGGCGTGAAACACGAAATTTTTCAGCCCTTTACTCGCGATTGCTGGTTAAGGAGATGTCGGGAGCGTCGAAGATGATCAAGAATCCAAGACGCTCTGCCGGTTTTATCGTTTTGAAGGCACCCGATATTCCGTCGGTTCTTGTTGAATTGGGATATCTTTCCAACAAGTTGGATGAAAAACTTCTGATTTCAGAAGAATGGCAGGCCCGTGCAGCGGAAGCTGTGTTATCGTCTGTGAATAATTTTTTTCGTCCGCGATTGGCCAAAAGCGAAGAATAGAGTAAGCAGTTGCGTTGACATGAAAAACCGACGTCTTCGAAGCGAAGTCACAGCATCGCCCAATTTGTAACAGATGCAGCTGCTAAAGGTAACAAGTGCAAATGGTGTTCAATAAATTCAGGCACAACAATTCCAGCTAACTGGAAATCTGAAAAACACCATTTCCCGCCAGACAGGCAAGATGGTCTGGCTAGACCCGGAAACTGAATGAGCCCGGCGATATGAAATTTTTGGTAAAGCTCTTTGGATACTTCTTTGGTATCGGAGCCGTTTTTTTCCTGCTGATCTCAGCCGGCGTGTGGATGTATCTCACGCACGTTTCTGCAGATTTGCCGGATTATAGTGCGTTGAAGAACTATGAGCCGCCGGTCATGACCCGTGTTCATGCATCTGACGGTCAGCTAATGGCGGAATATGCACGTGAACGCAGAATGTTCCTGCCCATACAGGCCGTGCCAGAGAAGTTGAAGCAGGCTTACCTGTCGGCGGAGGACAAGAATTTTTACAGCCATGGCGGGCTGGATTTTTCCGGTATCGCCAAGGCAATGGTTCAAAACGTTCAGAACTATGGCTCAGGCCGGCGCCCGGTCGGGGCGTCAACGATCACCCAGCAGGTTGCCAAAAACTTCTTTTTCACTAACGAAGTCAGCTATGAGCGCAAGATGAAAGAAGCGATTCTTGCGATGCGAATCGAGCAGACCTACTCGAAGGACGAAATTCTCGAGCTCTATCTAAATGAGATATACCTCGGAATTGGCGCCTATGGAGTGGCCGCTGCCTCGCTTATGTATTTCGATAAATCTGTTCATGAACTGACGCTGGCCGAAATGGCCTATCTGGCAGCCTTGCCGAAAGCGCCCAACAATTATCATCCGATCAAGAAACGGGAACAGGCGCTGGAGCGACGCAACTGGGTGCTCGATCGCATGGCGGTCAACGGATATGTGACCCACGAAGAGGCTGATAGAACCAAATCTGAGCCGCTTAATTTCAAACCTCGTCCCAAAGAAACATTTCTCTTTGCTTCGGACTATTTTTCGGAAGAAGTGCGCCGCGAATTGGCCGGGCTTTACGGAGAGGAACGGCTATACGGTGGTGGCCTGTCCGTTCGAACGACACTCGATCCCGAATTGCAGATACTGGCCCGCAAAGCCCTTATGGATGGTCTGATTAAATTTGATCGGCAACGCGGGCGGTGGCGCGGACCCATCAGCTCGGTGGATATCAGTGCAATTGCCGATTGGGGCGAAGCATTCAAGGAAATCGATCTTTTGAGTGATGTCCCTGAGTGGAAAATGGGTGTTGTTCTGGAAGTGGCCGATGAAACTGCCAATATCGGTATCCAGCCACTGACAGAACTCACCGGAAAACTCGCGTCCGAACGCGAAACAGGCATTTTGTCATTCGGTGACATGAAGTGGGCGCGTGGTGAAAATGGTGGCGCTCCCAAAGTGGTTGGCGATGTCCTCAATGTCGGAGACATTGTTTACGTGGAGAAACAGGAAGCTTTGGCGGGAACCAGCAATCGCTGGAAATTGCAGCAGGTTCCGGAAATTTCCGGAGCACTGATTGCCATGGACCCCTATACAGGTCGTGTGTTGGCTCTTTCCGGTGGTTTCAGTTTTGCCCAAAGCGAGTTCAACCGCGCTACACAGGCGTATCGTCAACCTGGATCCTCCTTCAAACCTTTCGTTTACGCAGCAGCGCTGGATCAGGGTTACACGCCTTCCAGCGTTGTGATGGACGCTCCGATTGAAGTGCAGCAGGGCGGAAGTCAGGGTATCTGGCGTCCATCAAACTACAGCAACAAGTATTATGGTCCATCGACGCTCAGGACCGGAATCGAACTATCGCGAAATGTGATGACCGTTCGGTTGGCGCAGGACATGGGCATGCCGACAGTGGCGGAATATTCAAGGCGTTTCGGCATATATGACAATATGCAGGAAGTGTTGTCGATGTCTCTGGGCGCTGGTGAGACAACCGTGCTGAGACTGACGTCCGCCTATAGTATGATGGCCAATGGCGGCCGCAAGGTGAAGCCAACGCTTATTGATCGAATTCAGGATCGCCACGGTAAAACGATCTTCAAACACGAAGAGCGCATGTGCGATGATTGCGCAGCGGACAAGTGGGCCGATCAGGAAGAGCCTGAACTGGTCGATAACCGCGAGCAGGTGCTTGACCCGATGACGGCCTACCAGATCACATCCATGATGGAAGGGGTGGTTCAAAGAGGAACTGCTCCTGTGGTTCGGGAAGTCGGACGGCCAATCGCGGGTAAAACCGGAACGACCAACGACGAAAAAGACGCCTGGTTCGTCGGTTATTCGCCGGATCTGGCAGTTGGAGTCTTCGTTGGATACGACAAGCCGCGCCGTATGGGACGTGGTGCTACCGGCGGTCAGATTGCGGCACCGATCTTCACCGAATTTATGAAGGAAGCGCTGGCTGATCAGCCGGCAGTCGAATTCCGGGTGCCTCAAGGAATCAACCTGATTTCCATCAACCGGCGCACAGGTCTGAGTGCTCCGGCCGGAACTCCCGGCTCGATTCTTGAGGCATTCAAGCCCGGTACGTATCCTCCCGATACTTATTCGGTTATTGGGTACGAGGATGTGTTGGGAATTCAGCGCACCGTTTCACCCGAAGCAGAGCGGGCTGTTACCGGAGCAACCGGCGGCCTCTATTAACGCCATTTCAGCCAGGTTTACAGGCCGCGATCATCTGGGTATGGTCGCGGTTTCTTTCTGCCAAGACGTAGGAAGAATCAGACTTTCAATCAATCTCCAGATAGTCACGAGGAAACGATGCGCGCGGAAAATCAGGCCGTTGTCGACGAAATCAAGCAGGCCGTAAGCCTGCTGAGGAGGCATCTTTGACTGGGACAAAGCCCTGGTTCGCCTTGATGAATTAAACGCTGCGGCTGAAGATCCGGATCTGTGGAACGATTCCGGCCGTGCCCAGAAAATGATGCGTGAACGTCAGCAACTTGAAGATTCCATTTCCGCTGTTCGCCGGATAGAGCAGGAAGTTTCTGACAGTGTCGAGTTGATCGAACTGGGAGAGATGGAAGGGGACGACAGCGTCGTTACTGAGGCGGAAGAAACCCTGAGAACGCTGCAGGAAGAAGTGGCGAAGAAGCAGATTGAAACGCTTCTTTCCGGTGAAGCGGACTCCAACGATTGTTACGTCGAAATCCATGCCGGGGCAGGGGGCACTGAGAGCCAGGATTGGGCCAACATGCTCAATCGGATGTATGCGCGTTGGTCAGACAAGCGAAAATACAAAGTTGAAATTCTTGAGATGCACGATGGTGAGGAAGCCGGCATAAAATCGGCGACGCTGCTTGTAAAAGGCGCTAACGCGTACGGTTGGCTCAAGACCGAATCCGGTGTGCACAGACTGGTCAGAATCTCTCCATATGACAGCCAGGCACGGCGACATACGAGTTTTGCCAGCGTGTGGTGTTACCCAGTCATTGATGACACCATTGAGATTGACATACCTGAAAGCGAGGTGCGCATCGACACCTACCGGGCGTCGGGTGCAGGTGGGCAGCATGTCAACACAACGGACTCTGCAGTTCGGATTACACACATTCCCTCGGGAATTGTCGTGCAGTGCCAGAACGAACGGTCGCAGCACAAAAACCGGGCTACAGCGTGGGAAATGTTACGCTCTCGTCTCTATGAAGCAGAGTTGCAGCGCCGAGAAGACGAGAGCAGCGCGACTGAAGCTGCAAAGACCGACATTGGCTGGGGACATCAGATCCGTTCCTATGTGCTTCAGCCTTATCAGCTGGTCAAGGATCTGAGAACCGGTGTGGAAAGTACAGCACCGGGCGACGTACTGGATGGAGATCTTGATAAATTCATCGAAGCGTCGCTTGCTCAGCGAATAGAAGGTGCCGATGGTACGGAAGACGAGCAGCTTGCGTAGGTACATCACCAGTGTTTGCGGATGATATTCCCGGCGTCGGATATCAGTGCGTCGAAAGGATGCTGTACTAGTTTCGGAGAATCTTCTTCAGCTTCGCCCCGACACGGATGAAGTTGCTTGGGTTTCTCGCCTTGCCGTTCAGACGTGTTTCATAGTGGAGATGGGGACCGGTGCTCCGGCCCGTGCTGCCCACCTTGCCGATGACAGCGCCGGAGTTAACTTTCGCACCTTTTTTCACATGGATGCGACTGAGGTGAGAATATCGGGTGCGGATACCACCCTCATGTGCGATTTCGACGGTTTTTCCATATCCGCCTTTTCTGCCTGCATATGTGACTTTGCCGGGGCCCGTTGCAATGACCGGTGCTCCGTATCCCGCTTTAAAATCGATGCCGGTATGCATCGCAGGACGCCCCAAAAACGGATCGACACGGGGGCCAAACCGACTGGTAATCTTGGCGGAATGCAGCGGTGTCGATATGGGCAGTTTTCTTGCGAATGCCTTGGCTTCAGCTAACTGTTCGACAGCTTCTTCGGCCCGTGACAACCTCAGCTCAAAGCTGGCATTGGTCAGCGGGACAAAAGGCCCACCCTGAGAAGAATTTTTACTTTTCAGCTTGGCTATATCAAATCCAATGGAAGCTGCTGTTTGACGAATTGTGCTGATATCCCGTTTCGCTGATATGGTGATCGCATCAAGAGCAGCAGTGAGCTCGCTGTCCATGTCACCCAGCTTGAGAGAAAGAATATTGAAGGGGTCTCCATCCGAACCAATGCCTGAGTTCAGAGAAGCCTGATCGTCAAAAAGTGTTCTGCCCCGCAATTCGAGGGTTTTGCTCGAATCATCCAGAATATGAGGTTCGCCGCCAATTCCTGACGTGTCGTTCGTGTCCTCAACACGCGTAGCTGCCGTGTTCGTCGGTTTGGCTTCCGGCATCGGATTGGACGTTGCAATGATGATCCCGCTTTCTTCTGCTTTAGCCAGAATCACGGCAACCTGATCGTGTTTTTTCCCTAAGAACGTCTGCCTTTGAACGATATCCGTAACCAGATCATCGTAAGATTGTCTTTCGACCATTCTGCGACTTGTTACACGATCCAGCTGCGCTGTGAGGGCAGAAATCTTGCGCTCGTAAAGAGCAACAGTTGCTTCAACTTTCTGGTTTTGACCGCTCAGTGACTCATCACGCAGGAAGAGATATCCGGTAGCCCCTATATAGCCCAACGAAAATATAACGCCGACCAGGAGGACGGATATGGTGAGAATCGGAGAAACCGTAAAGGAGCGAACTCGGTCGCCCTTTTTAATATAAACCCGATGCGGTTCACGACGTCTGCCAAATGATTTCTTGGTGAAACCGTTCGTATTCATAACGCAATACCCACCCCAGCAATCGCACTATATCCAGAAGGATTAATTGATTTTCAGGTGATGATTAGAAACTAGTAAGGTTAATAAAATCTGATCTAGTCAGTTGCTCTTATCCGAGAAGGCGGACGAGAGGTCTGTAAAAACCGGGAGTTAATCCTGCTTCGGAGCGTGCTCGGTCATTGAAAGGCGGTTTCAGCGGACCCTTGAAATGTGTTCTGACCAAATGCTGAAATGTTGTGTCCGGGCGAAGCTTGTTTTTATCGCAAAGAAACCGGAACCATTTGGCGCCGAAGGCCACATGCCGTTTTTCATCGGTGTAGATCCGGTTGAGGATTTTAGCCGTCGCAAAATCGCCCAGGCTCTCTGCTTTTTGGATCATTGAGGGCGTGATATCCAGTCCTCGTGCTTCCAGTACCAGCGGTATGATTGCCAGCCTGGCAATAAGCGAGTGGCCCGTGTCCTGGGCGGCCTGCCACAATCCATCGTGAGCGGGAAGGTCGCCATAGTGGGCATTGTTATCCCTTAAGTGGGCATCAAGCATGGAAAAGTGCTTGGCTTCCTCCAGCCCGACCTGCACCCAGTCGTCATAATAGGACCGAGGCAGAACTTCGGCGGCAAAGCGCCCAATAAGGTCCCATGTGAGATCAACCGCATTGAGTTCGATATGCGCCAGAGAATGTAACAACGCAATCTTGCCGCTTCTGCCCCCAATTGCTCGCTTTGGCATGTCACGCGCCGCTTTCAACACCGGTTTTTCCGGCCGTCCTGGACGGTCCGGCATCTGAATCTCAGACATTTCCTGGCGAATCGAAAGGCCACGCGAAAACCATTTTTGTGCCGTTCCGTAGGCCAGGCGAACTTTTTCAGCCGGGTCTGGGTTTGCCACGATAGCACGCGCGGCGCTTGCAAGTGAGCCGGGATCTTTCCTGGAAGGATGGAACGGCATCAGATCGTCGGCTCTCGTAATCATCCGGCTAGGACTTCACCAATTCAGACAGCGAAGCAAGTACCGCTTCGGCATGGTGAGCGACGCGCACTTTTCGCCATATCTGAGCAATTTTTCCGCTGTCATCGATGAGGAATGTCGACCGCTCTATGCCCATGTACTTTTTTCCATACATCGATTTCTCCACCCAGATACCGTAAGCTTGAGCGGTGGATTTATCTTCGTCGGACGCTAGAATCAAAGATAAGTCATGCTTGGCTGTGAACTTGTCGTGTTTGAGGGGCGTATCAGGTGAAAGCCCGATGATAACAGCATCGAGTTTTTCGAATTCGGGTTTCAGCTGGGTGAAGGAAATTGCCTCTTTGGTACAGCCTGGTGTGTCGTCCTTGGGGTAGAAATAAATGATAACCGGCCTGCCGATGAGGTCTGACATCCTAACGCGGCCTCCATTGTTTGTCGCCAGATCGAAATCTGGTGCCGGAGAGCCTATTTCCAGGTCCGTCATCTTGTATTTTCCTCGTTTTAACTATTGTCGCATTCAACGTGAATTGGGTTGGATATTTTACCCCCCAGTCTTCAAAGAATAGCGTACATTGGAATGCAGTGGTGTAAGACACAACTGTATTTCTTGAGAAATACCAATAATAAGAATGAAGCTCGCCTTGCGAGATCCTGAAGCGAGGAGTTCCCAGTACTTGTCGGGACCACACGTTGTGCAGTCAGAAGGTGAGAAGATCAAACCACCGTCCAGGAGACGACGGAAAATTTCCCGATATGTCCTGTTGGCGGCCGTTGTTCTCCTTTTGGCAGGTATTGGGAGACTTTATCTAGGTCCTGTTGAAAGCGATACAATACGCGACGTGGTTCAATCGCGCCTTCAGCCCTTTATGGGCCCTGGAAATGATCTGACCATCGGGGCTGTCGAAATGGACATATTCGGTCAGAATGGCGTGAAGGTTGTTGTAAAGCAGGCATCATTGTCGTCCTGGGCCAACAAATCGTCCGCCTATTTGCCGGAAACCAATATTACCCTCGACCGCCTGAGTTTGTTAACAGGCGATATCGTTGTGCACGACGTATCGGTTGTCGACCCTCGGCTGGAAACGCAGTTCTCCGGTGGTGGTCTGAATGTTCCTGAAATTTCTACCCTAAGCTCCCAGCTGGAAAACGGCTTGGACGCACTGGGTGAACGTCTGAAGCAATATCGCCTTGATTCGATTTCGATCAGAGGCGGAGGAGTTTTCCTGAACGGCGAACAGGATTGGAAGTTCGATGATCTTGATGCTGAGATTAAGGGCGACACTCAAAATCTGGTGATTTCCGGTGCGTTCGGTGCTGCGGGTTCGCGTCGCCGCATCACTCTTCAAAGAACGAAAGACGGTCAGACCGGGGCTGTTGATGTTGTGGCATTCACGCCCGAGGTCGTCGCCGCCGATTTCCTGCCTGTCAATATGGAAGCGAAACGGGGTCGCGGTCTCGGATTACCTCTATCGATAAAATTTGCCAGTCGATTTGATAACACCAGCGCATTTTCTGAAGCCATGCTGAACCTGAATGTGGGTGCTGGTTTTTTGAGTTTCTCGCCTGAAGATTCATTCTCCGTAGACAAGATCGCCGCTGATATCCGCTGGCGACAAGGCGAAAAGCGAACGTTTATTCCGACCCTGAAGATTGTCTCAGGCCGAACGGCATTTGATTTTCGGGGGTATGCAGAGCCAAGTGACGATCCGAATACTGAAAAGTGGAAAGTCGCCTTTCAGGCCATCAATAGTCCTGTCGGTCCGTCCGATGTTGGCGGCTCAGTCCTCAATTTAGATAACCTGTATGCTTCCGCGTTGGTCGATCTTAACAATCGCAATGTTGAAATTGAAGCAGTTGGTGGACGAGTCGGACCCTCACGCATCTCCGGAGTGGGATTTTTTGACCTAAGCCCTGGAGGTCCCTGGCTCTCCTTTGCCGGAAATGTTGACCCGATGCCGGTAGAGAGCGTTAAGCGGCTGTGGCCAAGTATGATATCGCCAAAGACGCGGCGGTGGTTCATAAAACACATTTCAGGCGGCCAGATGCTTGGTGCTCAATTGGATGTTGTGCTCAACGGTCTGGCGTTTGATGGCGATCCTGGAACACCCGGCTTTGGCAAAGATGGATTGGCGCTAGATTTTTCATTTGAAGGGGCGACCCTGCATGGGATCGGAGAACTGCCATCCGTAATTCAAATGTCCGGCGATGCCGACATCAATGCCAGTGCATTTCATCTCAAGGTCGCAGAGGGGCTGGTCCGAAAGCCGGTTGACAAGGATGTGCTGGTCAAATCCGCATCCTTTGAGATTCCCGATCTGCGCGTAAAAGACAAAGAGGCGATTTTATCACTGACGCTTGCGGGCGACGCCATCGATATCGGTACTGCACTTGATCAAAAGCCTGTTCTGATGGGGACCCGGATCGGTGTCGACCCGGCCAATCTTGGGGGAACCGCAGACATTACTATCAATACTGAATTTCCGCTGGAAAATTCAGGCGATATTGAGCAGTTTGCGTGGAGTATTGAAGGGACTGTTGACAAATTTTCCTCCAGCGAAGCCATTGATGGCCAAAAGATCGGGGATGCCAGCCTCACGCTTGATGTCACGCCTGAGAGAGCGGTTATCAAGGGCACTGGACGCCTCAATGGGCTGAAAGCTGATATCGATATCGTACAGCCATTGAGAGAGTCGGGTGCATCAAGTGCTCGTCAGGGCGTTGCTCTATCCATCACCGCAAAAGAATTGAAGCAGAACGGCATCGATCTGGAGGGATTGGTTTCCGGTCCTATGCAGATTTCCGTCAATGTTCGGCCGGATGGAGCCAAGGAAGTATCTGCAGATTTGACCAAGTCCCAGCTCAATCTGTCATCTGTCGGATGGAAAAAAGGCAAGGGAGTGCCTGCAAAGGCGTCATTTGTTCTGAAAGAGCAAGGCGAAGAACTGCACCTGGAAGATTTTGCACTAACGTCAGACGGCGTAAACATCAGGGGTCACATTGATGTGCACGCTGACAAAGGGTTGCAGGCGGCAACCTTTGACACGTTTGCTTTTCGTCAGGGAGATGATGCATCCCTGAAGATAAAACAAGCAAAAGGCCGGTACGAAATCGATTTGAGGGCACGCCGTTTCGATGGACGGGGCATCATAACCTCATTGAAGACCACGAGTGAGGACGATGCCAGCGGACTTGGTGACCGGGCGACCGTTTCTGTAAAAATCGAAAAAATGACAGGCTTCAACAAAGCATCGCTGTTCGATCTGTCTGCAAGATTCGATTTGAGAAAAGACCACATTCGAAGCGGCACAATCACAGGGCGGCTTGACGATAAAACGCCGCTAACTGTTGAAATTGAGCCAACTGAAAATCAGCGCGTACTGCAGGCCAATACCGGTGATGCGGGAAAACTGTTAGCATTTCTAGATATTTATACGAAAATGCGCGGTGGTGAGGGTGTGCTTTCTGCGGCGCTGGATGAAGGAGACAACGCAACAGGTCGCATCAAGTTGACTGAAATTTCCATTGAAAATGACGAGACGGTTAAGGAGCTTGTTGGACGTCAGGGGCGAGACGAAAAGAGAGTGCATGGAACCTCAATCGTTATTCGCCAGGCAGCAGAAAAAGGCTCTGCTGATTTTGCCGTTATGGAAATGAATTTCAGTTTGAGAGACGATTTGCTCATCGTGGAAGATGCGATTGTGAAAGGTCCAGTTGTTGGAGGCACAGCGAGCGGCCAACTGGATCTGTCCACTCAGACTATCAAGCTCAGCGGGACGTTTGTTCCTATCTATGCAGTGAACAGCCTGTTCGGAAAACTGCCGGTGATTGGGCAAATTGTCGGTGGTGGCAAGAACGGTGGACTTTTCGCAGTTACATTTGCTTTGACGGGTCCGATAGATGATCCGCAATTGCGCGTTAACCCGGTATCGGCGCTCGCACCGGGCATTTTCCGAAAAATTTTTGAATACAGATAATGCTCTTTGTTTCAAGAACGGTTTTATCATCGCTGAGTAGAGTACCGCCGGCAGGGACGCCGCAGGAATTGCCGGGATGCTATTTCGGATCTGAGCGACAATACTCTGCCGAACTAAATACGCCTGTATCCGATGATTGCCTTGGTCCGGTAGAGATGGGAAAATATGGTCTGCTCACTCAGGTGGGATCGCGATCTTTTCCTCGTGCCCGCCAAGGGTATGTAGAACTGTTCCCGATTTTGAGGTGAAGAATTTGACATCCAAGACACGATCGGATTTTGCAATAGGCCAGCGAAACAAGGCCTTCATCTCCATGTTGATCATGGTTCCGCTCGGGGGAGCCGCAACGGATATTTATATTCCCTCGCTTCCGGCGATGGAAAGTTTCTTTCAGGCAGACCGGTTTGCTGTGCAGGCAACGCTACTGATCTTCATGGCCGGTTATGGCGTTGGACAGATAGTTGCGGGTCCGTTGACAGACTCATTCGGTCGCAGACGGCCGATCTTAATCAGCACAATCCTTTTTGTGATCGCCTCTGCCGGCATCGCGTTGGCACCTCCGCTCTGGGCTGTGATTGTCTTGCGGGCGGCACAAGGTGTCCTGGTTGCTTGTTCAGCCGTCGGCGCACGCGCCATCGTTGCGGACTGTTATGATGGTGCTGAGCGGATCAAGGCAGCAAACTGGATGACAATAGCTTGGGCGACAGGTCCCATTCTGTCTCCGGCGTTGGGGGGCTATCTGCAATCGTGGTTCGGCTGGACGGCATCATTTTGGTTTCTGACGGGTTGGGGCATTATTGTTGTGCTGATTGCAGCAGTTTATTTGCCGGAAACCCGCAACGAGAAACATAAAGAACCGCTTGGCAGGGCATTTGCGGTTTATCGAACCATGATAACCGACAAGGTATATTTGCCAACCGCACTGGGAATGGCCTGCCTGATATCGGTCATGTATGGCTTTGAAGTCCTTGCACCATTTTATGTCCAGACCGATCTGGGACACAGCCCGGTATTTTACGGTCATATACAACTGGTTCTGGGCTGTCTTTGGCTCGCGGGCAATTTCCTGAATCGAATACTCAGTACGCGCATAACTGTCATCCGCATCATAACGGTGGCCGCCGGTACTTCGCTTTTAATCAGCGTGATAATGCTGGCGCTCGACGTGTCCGGACTATTCAATATTGCCGCTTTGGTTATTCCGGCGGGCATGATTTATTTTCTGATGGCGATGATCTGGCCCAATGGCTATTCCAAGTGCCTTGGCCGTTTTCCGAACGCCGGAGGCAGTGCAAATGCACTCGTCAGCGGGTTGTTCATAATTGTCAGCGCAGGTTTTACCGGGCTTGCATCCTCTCTGGCCTCTCCAACAGCATGGCCAATGTGGATGCTGTATATCGGCATCACCGCCGCAACGCTGTTCTTTTTCACAGGTCTTATGCGAAAGGAATTCAACTACAAGGTCAAATGAGGTGACCCGAGAGTGGCGAGAAAGTGTGGGGCCGTCAGCGTGGCTTGAGAAGAACGTGTTTCTTTTTCCCAAGCGACAACTTGATCACGTCATCACCGGTGAGGTCATCCAGTCCAAGCACACGTTTTTCATTCGGTTCCTGTTTGTCGTTGATCCGGATCGCGCCGCCCTTCACATTCCGGCGCGCTTCGCCGTTAGAGGAGCACAGGCCAGACAGAACGAAAGCATTCAAAAGACCCAGTCCGTCCGCCAGTGTACTTCTATCGATTTCGTGGGACGGAAGATCAGCAGCAAGACTTCCTTCTTCGAAGGCGAGCCGCGATGTTTTTTCTGCATTCTCAGCGGCTTCGGCTCCGTGTGCCATTCGGGTGGCTTCGGTTGCCAGAACCTTTTTGGCGTCGTTAATCTCGGCTCCCTCGAGCGCTTCCAGTCGACTTATTTCTTCAAGCGGTAAGGTCGTGAATAGTTTGAGGAAACGACCGACATCGGCATCTTCAGTATTGCGCCAATACTGCCAATAGTCATAGGGGGAGAGCTGTTCGGCATTGAGCCAGACCGCACCAGCAGCTGTCTTGCCCATTTTTGCACCGGATGAAGTGGTCAACAAAGGCGTCGTCAAGGCGAACAGTTCGATCTCGTTGAGCCTCCGCCCCAGATCAATTCCGGAAACGATGTTTCCCCATTGGTCCGATCCGCCCATTTGTAGTCTGACACCGTGCCGACTATACAGCTCTGCGTAGTCATAGGCTTGAAGCACCATGTAATTGAACTCAAGCAGTGAAAGGTGCTGCTCCCGGTCCAGGCGCAGTTTGACAGAGTCGCGTTGGATCATTTGATTGACTGAAAAATGCCGACCTACATCGCGCAAAAAGTCGACATATCTCAATGACATAAGCCAGTTGGCGTTGTCTTCCATGATTGCGTCGGGAGGCGTCTCACCAAAACTCAGGAATCTGTCGAATATCTTGCGGATACCTTGCTTGTTTGCGTCGATCAGGCCTTCGGTGAGCAACTGACGGCTTTCGTCTTTACCGGATGGATCGCCTACACGCGTTGTGCCGCCACCCATCAGGACCACCGGCCGGTGGCCTGTCTGCTGTAACCAGTAGAGCATCATGATTTGCACAAGCGAGCCGACGTGAAGGCTCGGCGCAGTACAGTCAAAGCCGATGTAAGCGGAAATAGACTGGCTGGAGAGCAGCTTGTCCAATCCCTCTGTATCCGAAATCTGATGAATGAAGCCGCGCTCTGAAAGGATACGGAGGAAGTCTGATTTAAACGCGGTCATTGTGGATAATTGCCTTACATTCAGAAGAATATCGGTCCTACCTGCCATCAACCCTGATGCGGCAGCAGTGTCTGATAGTCGAGCTTTTTTGATATTTGAAGCTCTTGGGAGCGCGGCGCTCTATAGCCTGTTTTCAAAAAAAAATCATCGTAAATCTGAAAATCAGGTGAGCAACCTTTCATCGCGCTTTCATGAGGTGGAGTGCAGGTTGGCGGTGGTGAACAAAAACAAGGGCTCCGCACGTTTACTGCGAAGCCCTTTCTTTGTCCCGTTGCTCAACACGGAGCCGGAATTTATCCTCGGCTCATAATGGGACACTGTCTCTAAGACATCTAGTTCGACAAAAATGCCGCTGGTAAACGGTGCGTCCTGCAATTACCCGATCATAGGCGGGCGATTAAACATACTCAAATACAAACAGCAGTTCGCGCAATACTCCCGCGTCAATGACATTTTTTGTCGATGTAAATTTATAGTAATTCAGGTGTGCGAATGCCAAACGGTAACATTCACAATTATTGATACTTATCAGGCGGCGTCATATTCATAACCTCCTTTGGAAAAGGTAGTGTGGAGGCTATTCATATGAGTGTCAAATATTAGAATTTATTTTACTGAAGAAAAAAACAACTCAGCATCATGGAGCGCCAAACGAAGGAAACCAGTATCCGGGAAAAGATACCGCGAGAACATCTCCCGCGATCCGGTCCTGCCACTTTGTAAGTATTCATGAAAAAGAAAAAACGGACGCCAAGGCGTCCGTTTCAGAGGGATATACCCGCTGATCTCAGGTGTCTGCCGAAGTCAACATACCTCGGCAGACACTTGATGCTAGCAGGAATAGTAGAGGTCGAATTCCACCGGATGCGGGGTCATTTCGAAACGCTCGACTTCATCCATTTTCAGTTCAATGTAGGCATCGATCTGATCATCGTCGAATACACCGCCTGCCTTAAGGAATTCGCGGTCGCCGTCAACGCACTCAAGGGCTTCTCGGAGTGAGCTGCAAACGGTTGGAATTTCTTTCAGCTCTTCAGGCGGTAGGTCGTAAAGATCCTTGTCCATGGCTTCCCCCGGATGGATCTTGTTCTTGATCCCGTCAAGGCCTGCCATCAGCATGGCTGCAAATGCCAAATAGGGGTTTGCTGACGGATCTGGGAACCGGATCTCAACGCGTTTGCCTTTCGGTGACGCGCTGTAAGGAATACGGCAGGATGCTGAGCGGTTACGCGCCGAATAGGCCAGTAGCACAGGTGCTTCGTATCCGGGAACGAGACGCTTGTAGGCGTTTGTTGACGGGTTGGTGAACGCATTCAGTGCTTTTGCATGCTTCAGGATTCCGCCAATGTAATAGAGGCATTCTTCCGACAGGTCCGCGTACTGATTACCGGCAAAGATCGGGTTGCCCTCTTTCCAGATGGACTGATGGCAATGCATGCCGGTGCCGTTGTCACCGAAAATCGGCTTGGGCATGAAAGTCGCTGATTTGCCGTATGCGTGGGCGACCTGATGAACGCCATATTTGTATAGCTGCACATTATCCGCACTTTTCGTCAGAGGCGCGAACTTGATACCCAGTTCATGCTGCGCGGCTCCCACTTCGTGGTGATGCTTTTCAACTTCGACACCCATTTCAGTGAGCACTGAGAGCATCTCGGAGCGATAATCCTGACCGCTATCGACCGGTGGTACAGGGAAATAGCCGCCTTTGGTTCGTGGACGGTGGCCCAGGTTCCCGGTTTCGTACTCTGTTCCCATGTTGGTCGGGAGCTCGTGACAGTCCAGTTTGAAACCGGTGTCATAGGGATCGGAAGTGAAACGAACGTCGTCAAAGACGAAGAATTCCGGTTCCGGTCCGAAGAATACAGAATCGCCCACGCCGGAAGCCTTGACATAGGCTTCGGCCTTTTTCGCGGTCATACGTGGATCGCGGTTATAGGCTTCACCCGTGGAGGGTTCCAGAATGTCGCAGAAAATGGACATGGTGGACTGTGCGAAGAACGGATCCATATGTGCTGTTTCCGGATCCGGCATCAACGTCATGTCTGACTCGTTGATTGCCTTCCACCCGGCAATTGATGATCCGTCGAACATGACGCCATCGGCGAACATGTCGTCATCAACACATGAAACATCCATGGTGACGTGCTGCAGCTTGCCCCGTGGATCGGAAAAACGCAGATCAACGAACTTTACGTCCTTTTCTTTGATCGTTTTCAAGATGTCCGATGCCGTTGTCATGGAGACCTTCCCTTACTTACAATTGTTGTTGAGAGTGTTGTATGGAGAGCCTGTCCGCATATAATCCAGCCGAGAGGCATGGAACTAACAAACGCGGAACAGGAGATTTAGATTGCTTCTTCTCCGGTTTCACCGGTACGGATGCGAACCGCTTCTTCAATATTGGAAACAAAAATTTTGCCGTCACCAATCCGCCCGGTCTGGGCGGCATTGCGGATGGCTTCGACTGCATTTTCGACGAGCCCGTCCGTCAGGACAATTTCAACTTTTACTTTCGGCAGGAAATCAACGACATATTCTGCACCGCGATACAGCTCGGTATGTCCTTTTTGCCGACCAAAACCTTTCGCCTCGGTTACGGTAATGCCCTGCAAACCGACTTCCTGAAGCGCTTCTTTCACCTCGTCCAACTTGAAGGGCTTGATGATCGCCTCGATCTTTTTCATTGCTTGGGACTCTCCGCCTGTTGGTCAAGAAACCTATTGTTGTCTTTTGCTGACCAATTTAGCACGTATCGTGCCAATTTCTCCTGTGGTCTAAATTCGCCCGAAAAACGGGCACTTTAATTGATGCAAACTACAAAACAGATATCCATTTACGCTAGTTGTAGCCTGAAAAATAGGCATTTGATAAAAAAATGAGCATTTTTTGCGAGGGGATGTGATGGCATCCGAAATTCTCTTTTTAAATTGCTCTTGTCGTGATTTGTTGAGGTCTCCAGCGGACGTCGACGGTCGTGCTTGCAGAACTTGTGACATTTCAAGGCTCGGCCTGTCGAAATCTCTAACGATGGCAACTGCCATAGAAAGCGTTTGGTTCGGTCAATGATCGAATTGCTGACACCAGAGGAAATGGCCAAGGCAGACCAGCTGACAATTGACGCTGGAACAACCGGCTACGACTTGATGGAAGTTGCAGGGCAGGGCGTTGCAGATCTGCTCGCGAACCTGTTTTCGCCAGATAACAGAATTCTTGTTCTCGCCGGTCCGGGAAACAATGGGGGAGACGGGTTTGTCGCCGCACGGCTGCTGCATCAGCGGGGATACCGTCTGAGGATCGCCTTGCTGGGTGAACCCGGTGCCCTCAAAGGCGATGCGCAAAAGGCATTTGCCGACCTGGAAGGTCGTAACATCCCGATAGTCCCCTTGAATTCCGATCTCATAGACGATGCCGACGTCGTTGTGGACGCGCTTTTCGGCGCCGGGCTGATACGGGATATCCAGGGCGTCGTTGCTGAGATCATAGAAAAAACCAATGCCAGTAAAAAACCGTTGATTGCCGTGGATTTGCCCAGTGGTGTCAATGGCGCCACAGGTCAGGTCCAGGGCGCCGCGTTTCAGGCCAGTGCCACGGTTACGTTCTTTAGGCGGAAGCCTGGTCATCTCTTGTTTCCCGGCCGGGAACTTTGCGGTCCGGTCAAGGTCGTTGATATTGGTATTCAGACTGGAGTTCTTGACGAAATTCGCCCGGCGACCTTCAAAAACGGAGCACGGTTGTGGGAACGCCGGTTTCCTGTTCCCGGAGAAGGCGGACACAAATATGATCGGGGACATGCCGTTGTTTTTTCGGGTCCGATTGTGTCCACGGGCGCAGCACGCCTGTGTGCCGGGGCAGCCCTGCGCAGCGGCGCTGGTCTGGTAACATTAGCTTCACCACCGGCCGCAATAACGGTAAATGCTACTCACTTGACGTCCGTTATGCTGAAATCGGTACGTGATGTTCCGGCAGCAAAGGAGCTTTTATCGGACAAGCGGTTCAACGCAGTTGCGCTTGGTCCGGGTTTTGGGATCGGAGAAAAAACGCGAGACTATGTGTCTTGTATTCAGGGCAGCGCGCGTGCCGTCATACTCGATGCGGACGCGCTGACGAGTTTTGCAGATCATGGGACTGATCTGTTTGAAATGATCAAAAGTGGATCCTCCGGTGACACGGTGTTGACGCCTCACGAGGGCGAGTTCAGTCGTCTGTTTTTGAAGATTGATGCAACCCGGTGCAAGCTGGATCGCGCCAGGATGGCGGCGCAACTGTCGGGGGCCATTATCGTGCTGAAGGGTGCAGACACGGTCATAGCATCGCCGGACGGACGTGCTGCCATAAACGACAATGCCCCTCCATGGCTTGCCACAGCCGGGTCCGGTGATGTGCTTAGCGGAATAATTTGCGGGATGATGGCGCAATCGGTTCCGGCTTTTGACGCCGCTTGCATGGGAGTCTGGATGCACGGCGCTGCTGCCCAGCGGGTTGGTCCGGGACTTGTCAGTGAAGATCTCTCGCCAAATCTGCGCCACGTCATCAAAGACCTGGTTACCGATTTCCAAAACAAATTTCAGTAACTCTGGTGTCGGATCAAGAGCCGACCGTGGTCCGCCAGTCCGGTCGGCGCCAAGGCCTGACGAAGCAGCGAAAGGGTCAGGGTTTTGTCAACGCAGGCAAGGAGTCCGGTAGCCTGCTGCCTGAGAGAAGAAATGCCCGCACGAGTTCCGGATTTACTTGGAATATTTGACCGGATACACCACTTTCTCAGCCGGAAAAGGGTTTAATGAAATTCTGGCAGTTGATGGCTGCTTGACACCTATATCGTTTAGTCTTAGGAGACCTCCACGCTTGCGGCTGTGGCGGAACTGGTAGACGCGCTGGTTTTAGGTACCAGTGTCTTTGACGTGTGGGTTCGAGTCCCTCCAGCCGCACCACTGAATTACTCTCTTGCGACACAGCTGTGATGTAAGAGTTTCTAACCGCTTTGCGGCAGGTTTCCGTCATCGAAGCCCACGGATGTTTCCATCCTGGGAGTCTGACTGAATGCCGGTTGGGACATGTTTCAGCCTGCTGCAAAGATATTCAAGCGATCCGGTACCTGATTGATCAGGGATCTGGTTGCTGCGAATTTAACAATCCAACGGGTGCGTTCGATCAGCGGATCGTGTCGTGCGGCAGTCTAGTCTGGTGTTGTAGAGCCCGACTGCCCCGAAAATCCGATAGAATTTGACGCGTTCGGCGATACCCGATGAATCTCGTTGACGTTCGAGAATGAGGACGAAGAAAACATCATGCAGGTAACTGAAAATCTGGCCGAAGGGCTAAAACGCGAATTGAAGGTGGTTGTTCCCGCCTCTGATCTGAGCGGCCGGCTGGATGATTATCTCGTCGATATGAAATCCAAGGTCAAAATCAACGGTTTTCGCCCAGGCAAAGTGCCGCTCAATCATCTGAAGCGCCTTTATGGTCGCCAGGCGATGGCAGAAATTCTTGGCAATCTCATCAATGAGACAACCAAGAATGCTGTTGATGAGCGCAAGGAGCGCCCCGCGCTACAGCCGGAAATAGACCTTCCGGATGAGCAGGCGGAAAAGGTTCTGGATGGTAAAGAAGATCTCTCGTACCTGATCAAATATGAGATTATTCCCGAATTCGAACTGCAGGATTTCAAAGGTCTGAAAGTTGAACGCCCCATCGTTGAAACCGATGAAGCAGAGATCGACGATCAGATTTCCAAGATCGCGGAGAGTAACCGGCCTTTTGAGGCACGGGCGGAGGGTGTCGCTTCGGAAACCGGTGATCGCATAACAATGGCCTATGTCGGCAAGATCGACGGTGAGGCGTTTGAGGGCGGTGCTGATGAAAACGGTCAGCTCGTTCTTGGCTCGGGACAATTTATCCCGGGATTTGAGGATCAGTTGCTTGGAGCCAAATCCGGCGATGAACTTCAGGTTAATGTGAAGTTTCCCGATGAATATCAGGCCGAACATCTCGCCGGAAAAGATGCCGTCTTTGACGTGACCGTCAAGGAAGTCGCTGCGCCGGGCGAAGTCACGCTGGACGATGCGTTTGCAGAGAAGCTTGGTCTTGAATCCCTGGACAAGCTCAAGGAAATCGTTCGTGGTCAGGTCGAGAGCCAATATGGGACGGCGACGCGCCAGAAAGTGAAACGTCAGTTGCTGGATCAACTTGATGAAATGTATGATTTCGAGTTGCCCGAGAAACTACTGGAAACAGAGTTTGACGGCATCTGGCAGCAGGTCCAGCAAGATATGGAACGCGAAAGCAAGTCATTTGAAGATGAGGACACTTCAGAAGAAGACGCGCGCGCTGAATATCAGAAGATAGCAAAACGACGCGTTCGTCTTGGCCTGGTGCTTTCGGAAATTGGCGAGAAGAACGATGTCCAGGTTTCCGACGACGAAGTTCAGAAAGCGCTCTATGAGCGTGTGCGTCAGTTCCCCGGACAGGAACAGCAGGTGTTTGAATTCTATCAGAAGAATCCAAATGCCGTTGCCAGTCTGCGTGCGCCGATCTTTGAAGACAAGGTCATCGACTTTCTGCTTGAATTGGCGGATGTGACAGACAAGACAGTGTCCAAAGAGGAGCTGCTTGCCGAAGACGATGAAGAAGGAAACGGCGAAAGCTGAAGGTAACCTTTGAGCGGTTCTGTTGGGGGCAGAACCGCTAAGTGCCGGTTTATGTCTTTTCGTCAGGGCTGGTTTGTCCTATGTACGAGTATCCCGACGGTTCGTGTGTCCCCGCAGGAAGCCGTTTCTAACGTTTTTCAAAACACGGATGCCAGATGCAGAATTCCGCAGACTTTTACATGAGCACGCTCGTTCCCATGGTCGTCGATCAGACCAATCGCGGAGAGCGGTCGTATGATATTTTTTCAAGACTGCTGAAAGAGCGCATCATATTCATCACCGGGCCCGTCGAAGATCACATGGCGACCCTGGTATGTGCGCAATTGCTCTATCTGGAAGCGGAAAACCCTGCCAAGGAAATCGCTCTTTATATAAATTCCCCGGGTGGTCTGGTGACAGCCGGCCTGGCGATTTACGATACGATGCAGTTTATCAGGCCCGAAATTTCTACCTTATGTGTCGGTCAAGCTGCCAGCATGGGCAGTCTGCTGCTCGCTGCAGGTCACAAGGACATGCGCGCAGCTTTGCCGAATTCCCGCATCATGGTGCATCAGCCTTCGGGCGGGTTCCGGGGGCAGGCTTCCGACATCGTCCTTCATGCGCAAGAAATACTTAGCCTGAAACGACGCTTGAATGATATTTATGTGAAACATACGGGCAACGAGTTGTCGACCATCGAAGAAGCGCTTGAGCGCGATAACTTCATGACAGCCGATGCAGCTTGCGAATTTGGTCTTATCGATAAAGTGATCGAGTCGCGATCAACGGCAAACCCTGAGGATTCCGCCTGATTTATCGATTTTTTAGCCTAACCGGTTAACAATAACCAACGTTGCCCGGTGTCCACACTAGAAAGTGCGTTATATAGAAACATTGCTTTTGGACCGAAAACCATGATTGCATGCCAAAGCGATGAGAGCGGTTAAAAGCAGTGTGTGGAAATTGTGAAGGGATCTGTTAACGGTCACTCAGGCACAATGACAAAAT
This sequence comes from Stappiaceae bacterium, assembly GCA_039976075.1. Classification (GTDB taxonomy): domain Bacteria; phylum Pseudomonadota; class Alphaproteobacteria; order Rhizobiales; family Stappiaceae; genus JBDWFY01. The sequence continues at coordinate 727,245 of JBDWFY010000001.1, read as the reverse complement.
GAGACGGAGAGGAAACTCTCACAACAACGCGGGATTAAATTGATGAGTAAGACCAGCGGCGGCGATTCAAAAAACACGCTCTACTGCTCTTTCTGCGGAAAGAGCCAGCACGAGGTGCGCAAGCTGATCGCAGGTCCGACAGTCTTCATTTGCGATGAATGTGTCGAACTCTGCATGGACATTATCCGTGAGGAAAATAAATCCTCATTGGTAAAATCCCAAGATGGCATTCCTACGCCGCAAGAAATTCGTGGTGTACTGGACGATTACGTCATTGATCAGCAAAGCGCCAAAAAGGTGCTCTCTGTTGCGGTGCATAACCACTACAAACGCCTCAATCATGCTGCCAAGAATAATGATGTCGAGCTCGCCAAATCGAACATTATGCTGATCGGACCAACCGGTTGCGGTAAAACGCTTCTGGCACAGACGCTCGCCCGCATTCTGGATGTTCCCTTTACGATGGCTGATGCGACCACACTGACCGAAGCCGGTTATGTGGGTGAAGATGTTGAGAATATCATTCTTAAGCTGCTGCAGGCAGCGGACTACAATGTCGAACGCGCTCAGCGCGGGATCGTTTATATCGATGAAGTCGATAAAATTACCCGTAAAGCCGATAACCCTTCTATTACCCGGGATGTTTCCGGTGAAGGTGTTCAGCAGGCATTGTTGAAGATTATGGAAGGCACAGTTGCATCAGTGCCTCCTCAGGGCGGCCGCAAGCATCCCCAGCAGGAGTTCCTGCAAGTCGATACGACAAACATTCTCTTTATTTGTGGTGGCGCTTTCGCAGGATTGGAAAAAATTATTTCTGATCGTGGTCGGAAAACATCCATCGGCTTCTCCGCTCACGTTCAAGCTCCTGAAGACCGCCGAACAGGAGAGCTGTTCTCGGAAGTCGAGCCTGAGGATCTATTGAAATTCGGTCTCATTCCGGAGTTTGTCGGTCGTGTGCCGGTTGTGGCCACATTGACAGATCTTGATGAAGAAGCGCTGGTTCTTATCCTAACCGAACCAAAGAACGCTCTCGTGCGTCAGTATCAGCGCCTGTTCGAAATGGAAAATGTCGAACTCGCATTCCATGAAGATGCGCTGAAGGCAATTGCCCGGCGCGCGATCGAGCGTAAAACCGGTGCGCGCGGACTGCGTTCGATTATGGAATCTATTTTGCTGGATACCATGTATGAACTGCCCGGATTAAAGGGCGTCAAGGAAGTGGTTATCTCAGCAGAAGTCGTCGATGGTCAGGCACGCCCGCTTTATATTTACGAAGACCGGGCTGAGAATTCTGCAACGACTGCCTGAATAATCTAACTATCAACAGGAGGGGAGGCGACGTTCACTTGACACCTCCCTCCCTGGTAGCCACCTAATAGCGGAACTAGCAGTCAAGGCGACGCTGAATGTGCTCAAAAGAGGCATTCATCATCGGCCTGGTCCGGGAAATGGTCCCGGCGCTGCATTTAATGTGCCGGCAAAGGCGAGTTTTTCCCAATTCCGCCCGCGGCGCCTAAGGAAAGGGATACACCATGACTGCAGAAGAGACGCGTCAGATTGGTGAAGATGGAAAAGGAACCTTTCCGGTTCTACCCCTGCGGGATATTGTCGTTTTTCCGCATATGATCGTGCCGCTGTTTGTAGGGCGCGAAAAGTCTATCCGCGCGCTTGAAGAAGTGATGCGCGCCGACAAGCAGATATTGCTCGCAACGCAGATAAACGCCGGTGATGATGATCCGGATGTCGACAAAATTTATCAGATCGGCACGTTGGCGACGGTTCTCCAGCTTCTGAAATTGCCCGATGGCACCGTCAAGGTATTGGTGGAAGGCGCCGATCGCGCTGAAATTACCGCTTATACTGACCGGACGGATCTGTATGAAGCTGATGTACGGATACTGGAAGAGGATCGCGGCGAGACTGTTGAAGTTGAAGCCTTGGCCCGTTCTGTCGTGGCTGAGTTTGAAAACTATGTGAAACTCAACAAGAAAGTGTCTCCGGAAATTCTCGGTGCGGTTACGCAGATCGACGATTATTCAAAGCTCGCAGACACGATTTCCTCTCATCTGGCTGTCAAAATTCCGGAGAAGCAGGAACTTCTGGGTATCGTCTCGGTTTCCGAGCGCTTGGAAAGAGTGTTGGGTATCATGGAGAGCGAAATTTCGGTTCTCCAGGTCGAAAAACGTATCCGTTCCCGCGTGAAGCGGCAGATGGAAAAAACCCAGCGAGAATATTATCTGAATGAGCAGATGAAGGCCATTCAGAAGGAGCTGGGTGACTCTGAAGACGGTAAGGACGAATTGGCGGAGCTGGAAGAGCGGGTCAAGAAGACCAAGCTTTCCAAGGAAGCACTCGAAAAAACCAATGCAGAGCTGAAAAAACTGCGGCAGATGAGTCCGATGTCAGCCGAAGCAACGGTTGTCAGGAATTACCTGGATTGGATTCTGGGAATTCCGTGGGGCAAGAAATCGAAGATAAAAAACGATTTGAACTTCGCTCAGGAAGTCCTTGATACCGATCATTACGGTCTGGACAAAGTCAAAGAGCGGATCGTCGAATATCTTGCCGTGCAGCAACGGGCCAACAAGTTGAAGGGACCAATCCTGTGTCTCGTCGGTCCTCCCGGAGTCGGTAAAACGTCGCTCGGTAAATCAATTGCAAAGGCAACCGGTCGGGAGTTCGTCCGGATGTCGCTTGGCGGTGTCCGCGATGAAGCGGAGATTCGTGGCCATCGGCGCACTTATATCGGCTCGATGCCGGGCAAAGTCATTCAATCGATGAAGAAAGCAAAGAAGGCAAATCCGCTCTTCCTGCTCGATGAGATCGATAAAATGGGCATGGATTTCCGAGGCGATCCGTCATCGGCGCTTCTTGAGGTTTTGGATCCGGAACAGAACAATGCGTTCATGGACCATTATCTGGAGGTTGAGTACGACCTGTCCAATGTCATGTTCGTTACCACGGCCAACACGCTGAATATTCCCGGTCCGCTGATGGATCGGATGGAGATTATTCGGATTGCCGGGTACACCGAGGATGAGAAGCTGGAAATCGCTCGGCGGCACTTGTTGCCCAAAACCGAGAAGGAACATGGACTGCGAGATGGCGAGTTTTCCATCGACGACGAGTCAATGCGTCTGGTGATCCGCCGTTACACCAGGGAAGCTGGCGTGCGGAATCTGGAACGCGAACTTGCGACCCTGGCGCGGAAGGCAGTCAAGGAGATCCTGACCTCAGAGTCCGAGAGCATCGCCGTTTCGGTTGACGTTGTTGAATCCTACCTGGGGGTCCCCCGGTTCCGGTTCGGAGAAGCAGAAGAAGAAGATCTTGTCGGTGTTGTCACCGGGCTTGCCTGGACGGAAGTCGGCGGCGATATCCTGACAATTGAAGGCGTGATGATGCCTGGCAAGGGCAAAATGACCGTCACCGGTAACTTGCGCGATGTCATGAAGGAATCAATTTCTGCCGCTGCTTCCTACGTTCGTTCACGAGCAGTGGATTTTGGTATCGAGCCACCGCAATTCGAAAAGCGTGATATTCACGTTCACGTGCCGGAAGGCGCAACACCCAAAGATGGTCCATCTGCGGGCATTGCCATGGCGACAACCGTTGTGTCGATCATGACGGGCATCCCGATCAGGCGCGAAATAGCCATGACGGGTGAAATAACACTGCGTGGTCGTGTCCTGCCGATTGGTGGTCTGAAGGAAAAACTTCTTGCGGCACTCAGAGCCGGCATCAAGAAGGTTATCATCCCTGAAGAGAACGCCAAGGATCTTGCCGACATTCCGGACAATGTGAAAAACGGAATGGAAATCGTACCTGTTTCACGCATGGAGGAGGTGCTGAAACACGCACTGATTCGTCAGCCGGAAGCGATAGAATGGGACGAAAATACGGCTGTTGATAGCGGAAATGTAGCGGGTGAAGAAGACGCCTCAATCCTCACCGCGCATTGACTCTTAGCCTTCAATTGTTAAACCCCGGCCTCAGCCGGGGTTTTTTTTGGAAAAAAGTCTAAAATTGGCGGAAATCCGCGTTTTTTCGCTTGCCTTTCAGTCAGATTCGCAAGAGGTTCGCCGAACGGATCAACTGGCGAGTCGCCGGCGATCCGCTTTTGGAAGAAAGGAACCGCTATGAATAAGAACGATCTGATCGCGGCAGTCGCTGAGAAGACAGGGTTGTCAAAAGCACAGGCTGGTGAAGCCGTCGAAGCCTCCATTGAGGCTGTCACAGAAACACTTCAATCCGGCGGCGAAGTCCGCATCATTGGTTTTGGTAATTTCTCAGTTTCCGCACGTGCTGCGACCGAAGGTCGTAATCCACGCACTGGCGAAACAATTCAAATTCCGGCTTCCAAGACGCCGAAATTCAAGGCTGGTAAAGCTTTGAAGGACGCGGTGAACGCGTAACTTCCGCTTGCAAAGCCAAACGGTTCAGAATAGCCCCGCTGAGCAGCGCTCACGGGGTTATTTTGTCTAAGCAGGGTTAGTACAAAAAAATTGGAAACGCGCGCTACAAAGACTTGCGTTCGGGACCATTAGGCCTTAGAGCTAGCCCCCGTTGCCGGATCACTTCGGCATCGTTTCCTTGACACTGGTTTTGGTCATTCGATCTGCGTGATTTGAATGAATTGTGTCCCAAGGGCGATTAGCTCAGTTGGTAGAGCGCCTCGTTTACACCGAGGATGTCGGGAGTTCGAGTCTCTCATCGCCCACCATCACTTTTCCAAAGATCTAAACTCTGACCTCGCTCTATTTCGTTGCTCGGTTACTGCTTTGAAACACTAATCCCGCGCGGTCACTGGGTGCCTGAACGCGTGTGAAAAGGGGTCTATAGCCGAGCTGTGTGTTATCGTGGCTGTTGGCGACAGCTTTGCAACCGGTCTTGATGGGTCTCCTGCCGAGCCTGGTGGATGGCGTGCAGCTAACGGTCCTGCATGCGGGGGTCTTTGTCGTCGCTACATGATGAATGTCAACACGAGAGGCAGGGCGATCAGGCTCAACAGGTAGGTCGCGACAACAAGGTTGGAAGCCACCGCGCCGTCGCACCCGTACCGAACCGCGAGCACAGCCGCGATGGTGCCTGAAGGCATGGCAGCTTCGATTATTAGCAGTTCACGATTGATCTTGGGTAGGCTGACGGTTTCCGCGATGGCCCAGGCCAAAGTCGGTTCAAGCACAAGTTTCAGCCCGACGACAACGACGATGAGCGGGATCAGTTTTCTGAATTCGATTGGCCGCAGCATCAGGCCGACGGCAAACGCAACCAGTACATCCAGCGAGGAAGCGATGACCTTGAGCAGAGTATAGAGGAATTTCATGACCCAGGCATTTTGGTCAAAGCCCAGGTGCGAGAACACGATGCCCAGCACGGTCGCAAGAAAGATCGGAGAGCGGAAAAACTTGGCAAAGGCCTCGCCGAAACTGACCTCATCGTCTTCCTTGCGCCCGAAATAGATAGCGATCATAACACCGAAGGTGAAGAGTGGCAGCACCACGCCGAATTCGCCCATGGTGACTACCTGGTTCATGACTTCATGATTGTTGTTGAAGACGTTGCGAATGATCGAATAACCAAGGGTCGATGAACTGCCGACCCCGGCGACGAGGATCAGCGATCCAAGCACAGGCCGGCTGAGTTTCATGGCCCGTCCGATGAACCAGGCAACCAGCATTACGACCGCAATCGAAGTAAACATCGACAAAGCGGGGAGCAACCGGGTGATTGTGAACGGCTCCAGGCTGATTGTACAGAATATCAGTGAGGGCAGCGCAAACTCGGTAACCAGTCGAGCGAATACATCCTGTTCCTGTTTTAATATGGATGCTCGACTGCGCAAGATGATTGCCAGCCCGCTTAAACAAATTAGAACAAGAAATTGTTCCAGCGTCTTGTCGAATACAGACACGCCCGCCGATCCCCCTTAAGAAATACATAATTCAATTGTGGTGAATTTATAAAGCAGTGGTGGTGATATCAGCAAGTATCAGTCGAGGTGGCAATGTTTGCAATAGGCGCCGCGAAGGTTGATGGCAACCCGGACTTCTCTTTCGAATGCATCAGATCAGGCCGAGACCTTTCAGGCTGGTGTGGCTCTGACGACCGACGATGACAGGATCGTGGATGATCAGGTAGAGCGGCTCGGCAATAGCGATGATCTCTTTCGCAATTGCGATGTCAACGGTCGGGGGTGTCGGATCTCGCGCAAGAGAGAGTTGATCATTGATGAGCTGAATAAGATTGGTTTCCCAGCCATCAATTGATAGTCCTCGGCACTGGAAGGAGAGGGGCATGTCGTAATGGCAATGCTGCTCGCTTTGCCACTTGAAATCATTGGATGATTGCCAAAGGCCTTCATCTCGTTCGCAAATCGGTGCGGTGGTTCAGAGTTGTTCACGTGAGCTCTCTGGCGGGAATCCTGCTGGTTTCTGGGTGCCCCGCGATGAGGATTGCACCTGTGTAGAACAAATCTACGTGGTCAATCGTCGGGGCTTATGTACAATAGTCCTATTCTGCATCAACTGTTTCCATGGCACGGTCCGGTAACTATCGCAGGTACAATAAAAATTCGATTTCCGTGGGAGGGAAGTTGCGATGAAAAATGTGGCTACATGTCTCAAGATTCTATTGGCACCGGTGCTCGTTTGGGCAATGGCAATCAGTACGGCAAATGCAGATGAGGGTATTCGACTCGGTGTTCTCAAATTCGGGACGGTAAATTGGGAACTGGCGGCGCTTAAACATCACGAAATCGATAAGAAAAACGGATTTGAGCTTGAGGTCGTTCCCTTTGCTGGAAAAGATGCGTCAACCGTCGCATTTCTAGGTGGCGACGTGGATGCGATCGTGACCGACTGGCTATGGGTGTCGCGCATGCGCGCAGAGGGGCGGGACTATACGTTTGTGCCTTATTCCTCTGCAGTGGGCGCCATCATGGTGTCGGGTGACTCGGACCTCAAGACACTTGCAGATTTGAAGGGCAAGAAAATCGGCGTAGCCGGTGGGCCGCTCGACAAGAGCTGGCTGATGATCAAGGGATTGGCACAAAGGGATCTGAACGTCGATCTGGGTGAGACCAACGACGTCGTATTTGGAAAACCGCCCCTTCTGGCCAAGAAAGCAGAACAGGGCGAACTGGATGCCGTTCTAAATTTCTGGCACTATTCTGCCAGATTGGAAGCGAAGGGATTTCGCCGGCTGATCAGTGCAGCCGATGCGGCCGGTGAGCTTGGCGGTACGGGACCGGTGTCGACGATCGGTTATGTTTTCTCGGAGAAGTGGGCCAGGGACAACCCTGAGCAGGTTGCCGGGTTCGTGGCTGCGTCTCGTGAGACAAAGGCATTGCTGAAGGACTCTGACGATGAGTGGCAACGTCTGCACGACGACGGAAAGATCAAGGACAAGGGCAAGGCGCTGACGACACTGCGTGACCGTTTTCGAGAAGGCATTCCATCTCGCCCGCTGGCGGATGAAAAAGTCGATGCTGCGGCAATTTACGATCTGCTGGCTGAACTGGGGGGTAACAAACTGGTTGGATCTGGCGCAAAAATGGCAGAAGGAACCTATTGGTCCGGTCTGAAGAATGGCTCCTAGCGAGAGATTTTTGAATGGAAAAGTAAATTCGGCTCTCGTCGCTACGGCTTCGATGGCCGGATTTATTGCTATTTGGTGGATTGCGGCCACCTTTGCTGATCCGCTTGTTTTGCCCAGCCCATCAAAAACGATGAGCGCACTATGGACCGAAGCACAGAGCGGTGCTCTCTTTGTTCATATGGGCGCAACATTGCTGCGGGTTGTTTGCGCTTTTTTCGTTGCCCTGTTCATCGGTGCGGCGATGGGTATCTTCCTCGGGCTTAATCCCGCTGCCAACCGAGTTTTTGATCCCTGGGTGACGCTGTTTTTGAATATCCCGGCATTAGTCATCATTGTTTTGGCTTACATCTGGATCGGTCTGAACGAGGCCGCAGCGATCGGCGCAGTCGCCGTCAACAAAATTCCCAATGTCATCGTTACTCTTCGTGAGGGGGCTCGGTCGCTTTCTCCGGAACTGGATGAGATGGCCCGGGTCTATAGATTCTCCAAGAAGCAGATGCTTTTCGACGTTATCCTCCCGCAGTTGCAGCCGTTTTTTGCGGCGGCAAGTCGGTCCGGTATCTCGCTGATATGGAAAATAGTCCTCGTTGTGGAACTGCTTGGACGGTCAAACGGGGTGGGTTTTCAGATCAATTTGCATTTCCAGCTCTTTGATGTTGCCACCATCCTGGCCTACACGTTTTCATTCGTGGCCGTCATGCTGGTTATTGAAATGCTGGTTCTTCAACCCTGGGAAGGTCGTGCGACCCGGTGGCGTGCTGTTCATGCTTGATGTCAATATCAGCAAAAAAGGCTATGCCGTTTCCTCGGGCAATACGGACAGCCATATCGTATTGCAGGACGTTAAGTTCGAAGTGCAGAACAACGAATTTGTTTGTATCGTCGGGCCCTCCGGGTGCGGAAAAACAACGACGTTGCGATTGATATTGGGATTGGATGGCCGGTATGACGGTCATATTTCCGTCAATACCGGTCAGAATGCGGGGGTGGTTTTCCAGGAACCCCGCTTGCTGCCCTGGCGTAGTGTTTTGCAAAATATCACGATGGTTCAGGATGAACCGGACCAGCCGCTTGTGGAGGAGTTGCTGGATGTGCTGGGTCTCTCCAACCACAAGGACTTTTTCCCCGGGCAGCTGTCATTGGGGCTCGCACGCAGGGCAGCGCTTGCAAGAGCCTTTGCGGTAAAGCCGTCGCTTCTGATACTTGATGAACCGTTTGTTTCGTTGGACGAGCCGACTGCGCAGCGATTGCGGCAGTTGCTGTTGGAGATATGGTCATCGCGTCCGACAATGGCGCTAATGGTGACGCACAATATTCGCGAAGCGATGCAGCTTGCTGATCGGATAGTGGTTTTTTCAGCGCGTCCCGGCACTATAAGAGGTGAGTTTATCGTTGATGTTGATCGCAGTGCGCGCACTGCGACAGGCATTTCCGCGCTTGTTGAGGCTTTCGAGAGGAGATTCCCGGAATCCGACTTGCCGGACTCTGGTGTTTCCGAGCTAGGCGGTAATCCGCAAGATGATCGGACCACATCGGTTACGGGACGAACCACAAAGTTGCGTGTTGTGCCCACGTAAGGGTAAATCTTGCGAAGCCCCGGCGTCTTTAATCCGGATCGATTTCTCGACAATCAGATGATGTTATCAAAACGGAATATGTCCTGGCAGCTGCACGCAGATCAGCTGGCCACTGCACGAGAGCCATCCGGGAAGTTGATGTATTTAAAGGAAGTTTCCCAGATAGAAGGGTGGAACCGGCGAAGCCTATATCGTAGGCTGTGCTTGAAGTTCGCACTGATATGATCGCATCAACTTCAAGTATGTGATTGTGAACGAGTAGGGGAGGCGATCCGGAAATGAAACTTGTTTGGTCCACATTGCTTGCGTTGATGGCGTTGTGCTCATTTACGCTTGCCTCGGAAGATCCGACAAAACGCGCGACGCGCCTGGATCTGTTGGAGTTGAATGCAGCGGATGGGTTCTCGATCAAGGAATATACGATCGAATCCGGCACATATTATCGCTGGCGTATCAGGAGCGATGGGCGCGAAGAATACAAACTTGTCGCGCCGGAGTTGTTTCGCGAAAGCTGGATCGATCAGGTTGTGGTGGAAGACCTTGAGGTCAAACCCTTCGGCCTGCATGCGGTGGAGTTCGATGATGCAGGTGACATTGACATCTGGTTCATTCCCATTCGACCGGGCCGCTACACTTATTCGATTGTCGGACTGGAGACACAGGGATTTAGCGGGGAGTTTATTGTAAAATGACCAGGATCTGCCTGCTGCTTGTTTTCTGCATCACCTGGGGGCTGGCGTCATCCGCACATGCAAGGGATGGTTCGCACATCTGTCAGGCACTGGTTCAGAAAATTCAGCAGGCACCTGGTCAGGAAGATGCGCGGGCCAGAAGCGAATTCCTTTTTGAAGCGGCATCGCTGGATTGCGTTGAATTGGCATTGCGGTTGCTGGAACAAGGGGCCTCGGCCAAAGCGCGAAACCGGATTGGCGCTACGGCGTTATCAATCGCTGCGGGCAAGGGATCGAGAGACGTGGCGTCTCTTTTGCTGAAGGCCGGAGCAGACCTCCATCACCGGGATCTGAATGGGGCGACACCGCTGCTACGTGCAGCCAGGAATGGGCGGCGACGGATGGTGCGCCTGTTGCTCAAGCACGGTGCAGACCCCAACAGCGGTGACAACAATGGGGTCTCTCCGCTCATGGCTGCAGCGTTTAACGGTGATCTGCGAATGGTCGGCGTGTTTTCCAAAATCGTGAAAGATGTGGATGCGCAGGATAAAGACGGCAAAGTTGCCCTGATCTATGCGGCAGGCCGAGCGTTTCCAGACATCGTCGAACATCTGCTGGAGGCCGGTTCCGCTGCCGATGGTGTTTGGGGGAATGAATTGACCCCCTTGATGTGGGCCGCAGGACATGCAAATGACGCCCCATCGTCGGATGGCATCAAAGTGGTCACGTTACTGAGTGATGCTGGTGTTGACATCAACCGCCGTGACAACAGAGGGCGTACTGCTCTCATGATTGCCGCGACCCGAGGCCACACAGAAATGATCGAATTTCTGCTGAAGTCCGGAGCTGATCGAGCACTGACAGACAAGAAGGGTCTGACAGCTCTGGAATTATCTCAATCAGAGGCCGTCTCGAAGCTGTTATCCCCTTAAGAGCTTGTCGAAATTCGTTCAAAGCGCTCCGAGATACCGCGATAACGCGGCGATGGACGGGTCCTCAATTTGTTTCATCGTGCTGATCTTGTCGGGTGCATTGAGCCGGACCTCATTCTTGAAGTCTTGCATTGTCTTCTCCAGATAGCTGATTTGCTGGCCGGCCAGTCTGGGGATGCGACTGTCACCGTTCCACTTTCCATGACAGGCGCTACATTGACCGCCGGTAATAGCCAGTTCGGCGAGGCTTGCATCACCCTCTTGTGTGCTTGCCTCCAGTTTGGGCCACGGTTTTTCCGCAAAATACTGCGAAATTTCCTTTAACTGCGATCGGGTATATTCTGCTGCGATATCCGTCATGATCTCGTTTTCGCGGCGGCCGGCGGAATAATCCTTGAGCTGCGTATAGATGTAGAAAAACTCCTGTCCATAAATGACGGGGATATCCGTCTCTATTGGAACACCATCCTCCCCATGGCAGGTTACGCAAAGTTCGACTGTTTCTTCCAGGTTAAAATCATCTTGAGCGATTGCAGGCAAGCAGAACATTGTTACAAGCAGTATTAGAAAAGCGCGGACCATTGGCGTCTCATTCTTGGTGTATTTGCATGTCGATAAAGAGCGGGCGAGACCAACAGATCCCGCCCGCTTGAGCTTCAGAATGAAGCGATGTCTAGTCGGCTAATGTAAAGGCAATAATGTTGTTACCGCGCTTGAAGTTAAGCTGAGCATTGCCACCCGCGCCCACGACAATATATTGCTTGCCGTCAACGGTGTAACTGGATGGGGGCGCGTTGACGCCAGCGCCAGCCTGAAAGCGCCACAACTCACTGCCGGTTTCTGAATCATAGGCTTTGAACTGCCCATTGCCTTCACCGGTAAACACCAGACCACCGGCGGTTGCCAGAATGCCGCCAATCATTGGCTGCTCTGTGCGAACCTTCCAGCGGATTTTGCCGGTATTGTAGTCAACAGCCGAAACATTGCCCCATTGTGCTTCGTCAGGAATGACGTCGAAAGATCCACCGAGCCACAGTTTTCCTTCCGGATAAGGGCTTGATTTGACCGTGTATGTCATTGGCTGATGAAGATTGATCGCGTAACTCAGGTGCAGCGTTGGATCAATTGCCATCGGAGACCACTCGACACCACCATTGGCGCCAGGAAGCATCCGCGCACCTTCTGCAGTTGGCAGGGTCCACATATCTTCCTGCGGAACCATTGCTTCGGAGAAACGGATAAGTGAGCAATCATCAGCATTGTGCACATAGACATGGCCGGTTTTTCCACCATGCAAAATACCCTTTACCGCGTTGCCGTCTTTATCCTGTACGGATGTGATGATCGGTGGTGAGACCGCATCAAGATCCCAGACATCATGGGCAATATACTGGAAATGACAGACATACTCGCCGGTGTTCAAATCTACGGCGACAAGGCTGTCGGTGTAGAGGTTGTCTCCGGGCCGGAGGGATCCATCAAGATCCGGTGACGGGTTGCCGACAACAAAGTAGATGCGGTTTGTTTCAAGATCGACCGCCGGATTTTGCCAGACGCCACCACCTAGTGTTTTATAGGGATCTCCATTGGCCGCCAGCGCGGCTTTCTCAGCTTCAATATCCCGGTGCATATCGCGACCGGTGGCGTCGTGAGTGGCCCATACACCGACGGAATTTTCCGGCGTTGTATCGAACGTCCATAGCAGGTCACCTGTTTTGACATCGAACGCTTTTACAAATCCGCGGATTCCATATTCACCGCCATTTGTGCCGATAAGTATCTTGCCGTTGACAACGGTTGGAGCCATTGTTTCGGAATAGCCCAGTTCCGGGTCAGCGATCTCTGTTTCCCAGACCTGCTTGCCGGTCTTGGCGTCCAGAGCAACCAGTTTGGCGTCCAGAGTTCCGAAGAAGAGCCTGTCGCCATCAACGGCCACCCCCCGATTGTTCGGTCCACAGCAATAGGTCGTAATCGGACCCATATTATGCTTGTGATGCCAGATCTGCTCGCCGGTTTTGGCGTCCAGGGCATAGACGTGATTGAACGACGTTGTCACGTACATGACGCCATTGACCACGATCGGAGATGTTTCCAGAGAATCGACGATTTCTGTCTGGAAGATCCATGCAGGCCGCAGATTATTGACGTTTTGAGTGTTGATCTGACGGGCCGGATAATACCGCGTCTGAGCATAGTTCGCATTGGTATGAAGGAAATTGTTACCGTCGCCGTCCGCCCGCGTCAGCATATCCTGGGTGACATTTGCAAGGTCACCGTAAAGTGTGCTTGCAGAAGTTTCCTCCTGCGCATGGGCGGCGCCCATGAAAAGGCCCGCTGCGAGGGCCGGCAACAGTGAAAGCTTATAGAATTTCATAGATAATCTCCTCCCCGAGATCCTCAATAATTCTGTTATTGTTAAGTTTCGGAAACAAAGTCACATTGCGAGGCGAATATCCCGCTAAACTGTTCTGAATTGGTCGTTAAATCGCTCTGACTATTCCTTTCGAATGCTGCTTGTTTTTTGCCGGCTCTGTATGTTTATTATATTTGCGACTTCACGACATGTGACTACCCGGTATGAGACCAGACCTCAAAATCAATTGCAAACACCAAAAGAGGAAAATCAGTTTTGGCGTCAAGAAAACGACTTTTGGTAACGCTGATCGCGATTGTATCGAGTTTTGCAGCAACCATCGCGGTATCGTCTGAGCCGACGGGTCTGATCATAGTTGCAAATGAGCGCAATGACACTTTATCTATTCTCACATCTGAGCATGAAGTTGTTGAACACATGGAAACGTGTTCTCGCCCGCGAGGCATGCATTTCAGCGCGGACAGAAGTGAATTTTTTGTCGCCTGTGCCGACGATGACCAGATTGCTATCTATGACACCAAATCGCGAAAGCTACTGAGGCGGATACGAGGCGTTCCCGCTCCGGAAACGTTCGACCTGCACCCGGATGGACGCAGGCTGATCGTCTCCAATGAAGAAGATGCCGCCGCTTCGGTCTACGATGTGGAAACCGGGGAACTCCTGGCAGAATATGAAACCGGTGAGGAACCTGAGGGCGTACAGGTTACAGCGGATGGTCGACTTGTTTTTGTGGCATCCGAGGCGGCCAACCTGGTTCATGTTATTGATCTGGAAAATGATGAGGTTATCGCCGATATTCTGGTTGACACACGTCCACGTCGGTTTGCCCTGACCCCCGATCAAAAAGAACTTTGGGTTTCTGCAGAATTGGCTGGAACCATTAATATTATTGACGTTCAGACGCTCAAACTCACCGATGACATTACGTTTTTGCCTACCGGCTTTCGACCGGAACAAGTGACACCGGTTGATGTCATTATGACGAAGGACGGTCAGCGTGGCTATGTCGCCCTGGGTCGCGCCAACCACGTTGCAGTTGTCGATGTTCCCAGCAGATCCATCGAGAAATACATCCTGGTTGGCAAAAGAGCCTGGGGGCTAACCCTGACAGGTGACGAGAAACGACTTTATGTTGCGAATGGGTTGTCAGACGACGTTACCATCATCGACACAGAGTCCCTTGCAGCGATCACAACGGTACCTGTCGGACTGGTACCATACGGGACTTTAATCGATGATCTTTAGACTGTTCGTCCTGGCGAGTCTGGTTCTCTTCAACGAGTCCTTGGCGGCACAAGAAGAAGTACGGATTGTCTATCTGGGGATTGATGGTGACACTTATTACGAGCCACAGGTTAGCTATACGGGGCTGTCTCTGAAGGATCGGTTACGTCCAATTGATGGTGCCCGACTGGGGATGAAGGGAACCCGGGTTTTGGGTCGAGCTCTTGGGTTGTCCTTCGAACTGGATGAACAAATTCTGCCACCCGAAGAGTCGGTCCTGGCAGCGGCTCAAAAAGCGCAAAAAGACGGCGCTGTGGCGCTGCTACTCGACCTACCCGAAACGGAGATGCAAGAGATATTATCGTCAGATCTCGAAGGGCTTCTTCTGTTCAATATACGCCATCGTAAAAATCTCTGGCGGGGAAAAGAATGTGTGGCGAACCTGCTCCACACGCTGCCTTCCCAATCAATGTTGACAGATGCGCTGGCGCAGCATCTGAGATTTCAGAACTGGCCAAAGATACTCTTGCTGCACGGTGACACCGAGGCTGATGTCACGGAGGCTGATGCCATAGTTGCTTCGGCACAGAAATTCGGACTTGATGTGGTGGCTCGTGAAGAATTTCAACTCACCAACGATCCGCGGCGTCGTGACTTCAGCAACATCCGGTTGATGACCGGCAAGCACGATTATGATGTTATCTGGATTGCCGATGAGAACGGCGAATTTGGTAGATATGTGCCATTTGCGACCGCGAAACCAAGACCAATTGTCGGTTCGGAAGGTCTGACTGCCAATGCCTGGCACTGGACATTGGAACGGTACGGAGCACCGCAACTCAATCAACGTTTTCGTCGAAAATCAAAACGAAATATGTCCTCAGAGGATTGGGCGTCCTGGGCGGCAGTTAAAGCGGTATTGGCGGCCGTAACCGAAGCGGGATCGGGCAATAAAGAAGATATTCTCCGGGCAATCCGATCTCCAGACCTAATCGTCGATCTCTACAAGGGGCTCAGAGGCAGTTTTCGTTCCTGGAATGGCCAGTTGCGGCAGCCAATATTGCTTGCCTCGCATAACGCCGTCATTTCCCTCGCACCCTTTGACGGGTTTGAACATCAGCGTGATCAACAAGACACTTTGGGTGTGGATGAACCGGAAACGCTGTGCGTGCTCTGATCTGAGGGACTAAATGTTTCCCCTTCGGAAATTAATATGGAAATTCAATCATATCTGCCTGAAAATCACACTTGATATTCCTATATTGAATTTGCGGTGGCATTGATCGCAGTTTCTGACTGTATTTTAAACACTCACGGGACATCGGCTTGATGTCGAATTTTTGGAGGAAATTTAATGCGGATTATGTGTTTTGCAGCAGTGATGATGGTCGGATTCGCTGGTTCAGCGCTCGCTGCCGATGTCAGCGGAACCTGGAAAACCGCTTCCAATGACAAGGGGTATCTCTATGTGACCATTGCGCCATGTGGGGGGAAAACATGCGGCACAATTGCCGATGCTTTCAGCACTTCAGGCCAAAAAGACGCAAGCTACAAATATCTCGGAAAACAAATCATCTGGGATATGCAGGCAAAAGGCGGAGGTGCGTTTGATAACGGGAAAGTCTGGAGCCCTGCGCAGGATAAAACCTATCCGGCAAAGATGACGTTGAGCGGTGACAGTCTTGAAGTCGATGGCTGCGCAGCCGGAGGCTTGGTTTGCCGCGGCCAGACCTGGACGCGAGTGAAATGATTTGGCATCGGATTTACGGGACGCCGTTCGCCACAAAGCAAGCCCAGCTCCCTCAATTCATCCAATAATTTTTTGGTAGATAGCCGATTGAAAAAGCCGCGAATTTTTCTCAAAAATGTAGAAGTTTCTCTCGAAAAGGACGCCTACGCAGCTGGATCAAGCGTTTTCAGTCGTCCGGATGAATATCTCACAAAAGATCTGCTAAACCAATTGTCCACAGTCTTTGCCATACCATCTGTTCCGCCGGAAACCCAAATTTTAGATTCTGATTTCGGCATTGATTTGAAACTCATTGACTATCCCGCGAGAAGTACAGTTGGGACGACGTCAGAAGAGTGGGAGACGCCCGTACTAAAGCGAGCGATGGTTAGGCTGAACGCGGAACTATCACTGCTGCATTCCGGCGAAACAGTTAGGGTGTTTTCAACGCAAGAAGGACCTACGTTCCCAGAACATTTAATCGGAATCGTATGTTTGCTTGCAGGAGGTGGCGGTCCTTCAAGCAAAATTAGTCGCGAAGAATTGGGCGTAATGCTGAACAAGGCATCGTTGGATTTAATGAAGCAAATGGTGTCATTCGTATATCGATGATATCGCGACGACGGCAGGTGATCAAAACACTTGTCTTGGCAGATTATGTAAAAAACCCGCCGGCGAATTAATCGCCGACGGGTTTATTTTTGCTCTCAATCTGAAGCGACTATTGAATAGGGACTGAACAGATCATCCGCGAGTGGTTGCTGTTGATGTAGCAATGTGCGGGAACCGGACCAGCAGGGATCGGGTAGATGTATGTGGGCTGGTTGGCGTTTGCTATGGCCGCACCGGTGGCTGCACCTGCTGCAAATGCAGCGGCTGGGTGCGGATAATAGGGGTAGTAGGGGTGATACGGCGGATAGTAGGGGTGGTAAGGGTGATAGGGCGGATAATAGGGGTGAACCGGATGGTACGGCCTGCGGCACTCAGGCGCTTGTGGTGCGTGATAGCAGTAGGGGCCGGGAACCGGATGATGATAACGGCCATTCGTGCGGTAGCCGTAGTAACCAGGGCCAACTTTTCTGACATGAACAGAGTCGACAAAGATAGCGATGTTGTTTGCGCTGTCGGGTAGTTTCCCGGACAGGACTTTAACCCCGTACTTGATGCCGCTGGCGGCTTGTTCGGCGGAGGTTATCTCAACAATCGCCGGTGCCTCGCTTACATTGCCAAGCACGCTGACAGCCGCGTTGGGAGGATCTATCGCAAAGGGGCCATCGGGCGATTTCCATAGATCAACAAATTTCTTGGCATCCATCTGGCCGGTCAGTCGGTAGGGATGGTCACTGAAAAAAATGGTGGCAGGAGCCAAACCTTCCACGACCATATTCGAACCGTCAAACGTCATCGAAGCGGCTTGCTGAACATATTCATAGGAAGGCGTCGCCGGGGCATTGACCGGCAGCGGTGCCGGGGCAGGAGGCTGTTGGGCGTTCTGCGCGAAACTGGCTGTTGTGCCGATCATCAACAGTCCAGCGCTAAGAAATACTGAGAGCCGTCGCATTTGAATTTCCCTCAAATTGTGGTGAGGATCATACTTTAGCAGGCAACCGGTCACAAGATTGTGACCCAAAGCACACTTAATGCTTGTTCAATGGCGAATTACGAGCGCCGCAGAATCTTCGCAATATATTTGGCAGTTTTTTTCATGAGATCTAAATTCGGGGAGGAGGGCGGTCAATAATCGTGCCTGGAATACACCGTTATCGCCGCCCTTTGTCATGACTATCGGGCAAATACACCGAACGAGTTGCCATCCAGGTCTAAACAGTAACCGAAGCGGCCGGCAGGAATAGAAATTATATCCGAAAGCACTTTGCCGCCCGAACTTTTTACGCGGTTGAGGGCTTCCTGCAGGTCTCCCGGGCAGGCGAAGTGGACTGTCGGGCCATTTCCCGATTTCGCTGATTCTCCGACGTAAAGATGGCCAGCGACGCCCATGCCGTCTGCGGTGGGGAACATTGCGATCGTGCTGGGACCGTCGTCCTGTTTCTTTAGTTCAATGTCGAAGACTGCGTTGTAGAATTCGATTGCCTTGTCCAGGTCGGTCACCGGGATTTCCGCCCAGACAGTGAAATGTTGGGGACTGAATGTCATATCCGTTTATCTCCTTTTGATTTGATGTCCTCCAAGGGATCGCACAGGCCTCCTGACAGCCTCCTGTCAGGAGTGATTGCCTTAGCTGTGAGCGTGATTTGAGTTGCGCTTTCGAGTCTGATCTTTTTTTGTCACACATGGCTTCGAACGAGCGTCTAACCTTTCAGATGACACGATGAGGGACGTTAAACGTGGATACAGATTTCGTGAAAGTCGTTGAGGCAGCGCAGCAGGGTGACCGTCGGGCACTCGAACAAGTCGTTCTTAACAGCCAGGACAGGATTTATGGGCTCGCCCGCCGGATGCTCGTTGACCCGGAGGATGCGCTCGAAGCAACGCAGGAAGTATTGATTTTGATCGTCACAAAGCTCTCGACATTTCGGGGCGAAAGCACGTTCTCTACCTGGACTTATCGCATTGCTGTAAATTACCTGGTGAATGCGAAGAAGTCGCGCGATCGGGATCGTGGCCTTACTTTTGAAATGTTCAAGGCCGATCTGGAGACCGGGTTGCAGGCAGAGCCCGAATTGCCTGCCGACAGCGCGGTACTGCTTAACGAGCTGCGCATATCCTGCACGATGGCAATGCTGCTCTGTCTGGATACAAAACACCGAGTGGCCTATGTGCTGGGCGATATTCTGGAAATGGAGCACGCTGAAGCGGCGGTGATTCTTGACCTGAGCAAGAGTAACTACAGACAGCGTCTGTCACGGGCCCGGGCAAAAGTCGTGGAGTTTACGAGCCAAAATTGCGGTCTTGCCAATGACAATGCCCGATGTCGATGCGACCGGCGTCTTGCAACTGCTAAAGCAGCCGGACGTGTCACTGGAGAGCGGACCGAATTCTTGAACAAGAATTCCCCCGCCTATGCCTCAGTTGTTGAAAAGGTCCGGCGGGTTGAGGGAGACCTCAAAACTCTGACGTTGCAGACCGCCACCCCGAATTTTCGAAGCCCTCGGGAACTGGGCAGTCTCATTATGCAGATTGTCGGGTAACCCGGACTTTATCGGTTCAATTGTGAATTTCCTACGCGCCGGATAACCGACCCGCGCGCATAACCAGGTGCGTCTTGCACCCTTGTTCAACACAGGAGTTGGAATTGAAAACTATTTTTTTGGCGACCACGCTGAGTTTGCTTGGCTTGGCGTTTGTATCGCCTGTTCTGGCGGAAAGGAAAATTACCATGTCGAGCGA
The DNA here is from genome assembly GCA_039976075.1 of Stappiaceae bacterium. Taxonomy (GTDB): domain Bacteria; phylum Pseudomonadota; class Alphaproteobacteria; order Rhizobiales; family Stappiaceae; genus JBDWFY01. Next base: position 707,794 of record JBDWFY010000001.1, on the reverse strand, counting down.
TCAGCAAGAAGTCCTGGACCTTGTCCAGGAAATGACCGGTGCCTTCCAAGAAGGTGCGATTGAAGATGTCGTTGCAGTTTATGAACCAGGCGCGCAGATCATGTTTGAACCAGGAGTGCCCATTTCTGCGGAGGACCAAATCCGCGCATCATTTTCCGCAATGGCCAAACTCAATCCGGCGTTTGACTACTATAACGGCCACGAGGTTTATGTCTCCGGTGACATTGCTATTCATTTTGCCCCATGGAAAATGACGGCCAAGGCACCTGATGGTAGCGATATCCATCAGTCAGGTCTCTCTGTTGCGGTGATGCGTCGGCAGCCAGATGGCAGTTGGCGGATGATTATCGACAATCCCCATGGCGATCGTTTGCTCAAGCAGTAACCTTCCTAGCAGGTGGCATCGCCTTACAGAGGGGAGGTGTCGCCTGCTGAACTATCAGATTGTCGAAAGGTACTGGATTAGCAAGCGAAGGTCTGGCCTGTCACAGGGAGGGATTTTACGGTTTCATTTCTGCCAGGACACGGCAGAACGTATCCAGCTCTTCCTCACTATTATAGTAGTGGACAGAAGCCCGGACGAGAGAATGCAAGCCTCGCCTTGGCAGATCAATCTGAGCAGAGGTGTGGCTGGAAATAGAGACATTGATGTTGCTTTTTGCCAATCTGTTTTTGATTTGATCCGGCGTGGCGTGATCCATCGCAAACGTGACAATGCCTCCGCGTTCAGCCCCAAGATCATGGACATGAACGCCGGATATTCTTTCCAGGGCGGTGCGTAAATCCGCTCCAAGCATCTTTACCCGCGCTTCGATGGCCGGCAAACCCAGATCGAGGGCATATCTGATCGCTGAAGCAAGGCCTATTTGTCCGGCCACAAACCGTTCCCAAGTTTCAAATCGCTTGGCGCCGGGACGCAGCTTGTAGGTGTCCGCATCCAGCCACTCTGCAGATTCCAGATCCACAAACGGAGGATGCAAGGTATCGACAATCTCTTTGTTCACGTAAAGAAATCCGGTTCCCCGCGGACCCCGGAGATATTTTCTTCCGGTTCCGGAAAGGAGATGGCAACCGATTGCTTTGACATCCAGGTCCAGCTGACCTGCTGACTGACAGGCATCAAGCAAATAGAGTACGCCGTATCGGCGGGCAATTTCGCCCACGGCAGCCGCCGGATTTATCAGCCCGCCCTGTGTGGGCACATGCGTTATTGAGATCAGGCGAGTTTTGGGCGTTATGGCATTTTCCAGTGCTTTAAGATCGACCTGCCCGTCGGCATCATCATCGATGAGTATGATTTCAATACCGCGCTGGGCCTTCATCTGAAGCAAGGCAATGTAGTTGGAGACATACTCCGATCGGCAGGTGATGATCTGATCACCGGGCTCGAACGGGATCGAAAAGAACGCCAGATCCCAGGCTCGCGTGGCGTTTTCGACAAAGGCCGTTTCAGATCTGTCTGCACCAACGAGTTCGGCCACGGCACCATAAAAATCGTCAAATGCCTTCTGGGCAACCGCATGAGCCTCGTAGCCACCAATGCGGGCTTCAAGGTCAAGATGCTTGCGCACAGCGTTGATCGTGCTAAGCGGGGGAAGGGAAGCGCCGGCATTGTTGAGATGAATGACTGTTTCGCAACCGGGCGTTTCCGCACGAACCCTTGCAAGGTCTATTGTTGACAAGTTTGGCCCTCGATCGGATTGTTGTTAGATCCTCACTCTATTGGAATATTTGATCTTGGCTAAAGAAAATCAAGTCGGATTGTTCCCCTTTGTTTGTTCGATGGCCGCGTTGGGAGGCGAGCCGATTGGAAACTGACAGATCAATGAAAACCAGGTTTTGCTATTTCGGATATGGGTCGCTGGTAAATGGTCAAACACGACCGGCAACGAGTAGTGCGTCGGCTGGGATTTTACGCGGCTGGAAGCGCCAATGGCGCATCGCTGGACAAACACCTCGGGGTAAAATCTGCACTCTAACCGCAGTCCCCGATGCCACGTCATCCATACGCGGTGTGCTTGTGGAAGAGGAATTGAAAGAGCTGGCGGATCTTGATAAGCGGGAGTGGCGGTACAATCGTCATGATTTTCAAACATCCGACTTTTCGCCTGATGGGGCTGATTTCAACGCGGCACGGCATCAGTCGGCCTATATCTACAGTGCAAAGGAGGATCAGTATCGCTGGGGAGATGAAGATCACCCGATACTTCAAAGTTATGTCGATTGCGTATTGAAGGGATTTCACGACCTTTGGGGAGAATTGGGCGTTAGGCACTTTGTTGAAGAGACGGAAGGATGGCATGTGCCGATGTTAAGTGATCGCCACAATCCCGTTTATCCTCGTGCGGCGAAACTGACAGCGCAGGAATCCGATTTTTTTGACACCGCGCTCAGGGAGATAGGTGCGCGCTGGCTGTAAACATCCGTATTGAGGATTGCCGGCAGTTATTACTGTGCAAATCCCTGCAACATGTATCCGACGCCCCAGGCAATACTCGCTGCGCTCATGCCGATCAGCGTGGTTTCCAAGCCAGAAAAATACCAGCGCCCGGTAGACCAATGGGACTTGACCGATCCGATGCCGAAAAAGACGGCACCGGTTATACACGTCGCAACAAGCGGCGCACTGACCGGTTCGATGACGAATGGGAGCAGCGGAACGCCGCCGCACAGAACAAAAGCTGCGAATGTCGCCAAGGCCGATTTGACGGGGGACCTGAGCACATTGGACAGACCGTGTTCTTCGTTGAGCATGGTATCGATCCAGTTTTCTTTCTTGCCCGTAATCAGCGACACAAGGCGCTCCAGTTGCGAGCCGCGATACCCCTTCAGCTTGTAGATTTGTCTGATCTCTTCCCGTTCACCTTCGGGAAACAAGTCGATGTGACGTTCTTCCATCGCTCGCAGACGATTGTAATCGTCAATCTCCGCCTTGGTGCCGGCATAATTTGCAGCGGCCATTGAAAATCCGTCAGCCAATAAATTGGCAATCCCCAGAACCAGAACGATTCCGGTCGACAATTCAGCACCAATTGCTCCCGCCACGATGGCAAAAGTCGTTACTGCACCGTCGATGCCGCCATAAACCCAATCGCGCAGGTAGTTTATCTTCGGCCCCACGACAAGGCGTTTTACAATCGCCTCGGTGGTATGCTCGTGTTCATGTTGCATTGTGAGTACTAAAAAGCTCGCTTTCGTCTGGTTTTTGTAACGGTGGGCGTGTATAACGCCGCGCACGTCAGGTGCAGCCCGGCAACAGTGTGGCCAAAATGGCCTGTTCGCACCATTGTGTAAAATACTGAGATGCCGGTGGAATTGAATATCAGGAGTGAGTGATGGCTGAAAAATGGACACCGGATTCCTGGAGGTCTAAGCCAGTATTGCAGATGCCGGAATATCCCGACGCGGGAGCCCTTGGAGCAGTTGAAGCACGTCTTGCAACATATCCTCCGCTTGTTTTCGCTGGTGAGGCCCGCAATCTTAAAGGGCAATTAGCCGAAGTTTCACAGGGACGCGGTTTTCTCCTTCAGGGAGGTGATTGTGCAGAGGCTTTTGCTGAACATCACCCCGACAACATTCGGGACTTTTTCAGAGTCTTCCTGCAGATGGCGGTCGTTCTGACCTATGCGGCGGCCCAGCCGGTCGTAAAGGTTGGCCGGATCGCCGGTCAGTTTGCCAAGCCGCGCTCCGCATCGACCGAGACGCAGGGTGAGGTAGAGCTTCCCAGTTACCGCGGCGATATCGTCAATGACATTTCTTTTTCGCCTGAAAGCCGGATACCGGATCCCAACCGTCAGGAAATGGCATATCGGCAGTCAGCTGCGACGCTCAATCTACTGCGCGCCTTTGCGCAAGGCGGTTTTGCCAATCTCGATCATGTCCATCGCTGGACACTGGGATTTGTCAAGGATACACCGCAGTCGGGTCGCTATCAGGCGGTTGCTGACAGAATTTCCGAGGCCTTGGACTTCATGCAGGCGTGCGGGATAGATCCTGACACAGTGCCGGCACTCCGTTCGACGGACTTTTTCACCAGCCATGAAGCGTTGCTGCTTGGATATGAAGAGGCATTTGCGCGCGTGGATTCCACATCGGGCGAATGGTACGCGACATCAGGCCATATGGTCTGGATTGGCGACCGGACAAGGCAGCCGGATCATGCCCACGTTGAGTTTTTCCGCGGCGTAAAAAATCCGATCGGCGTCAAATGCGGTCCTTCGCTTGAACCCGACGAGCTGATCAGATTGCTCGATACGCTGAACCCGGAAGACGAAGCCGGCCGCATGACCTTGATCTGCCGTTTCGGCGCGGACAAGGTATTTGATCATCTGCCCAAGCTGGTTCGGGCGGTTGAGCGTGAAGGACGGACTGTCGTCTGGTCATCTGATCCCATGCACGGAAACACGATCAAAGCGTCCACAGGTTTCAAAACGCGCCCGTTTGATCGCATTTTGAAGGAGGTCGAGGCATTCTTCGCCGTTCACCGTGCTGAAGGTACCCACGCCGGTGGCGTTCATGTCGAAATGACAGGCAAAAACGTCACGGAATGTACAGGTGGTGCTCGCGCTATTTCTGAAAATGACCTTTCTGATCGCTATCACACTCACTGTGATCCGCGCTTGAATGCCGATCAGGCGCTTGAACTGGCGTTTCTGATTGCAGAAAATCTGAAAAAGGAGCGAGATGAACGCTCCGAAACAGTAGCAGTTGGCGCTTGAACAGAGTGAGCGAACTGCACAGGGCACCTTGGATGGTGTGACCGAAAGTGAAGAGAGGTGGATTCTGGTCCACCTCTTTTTCTTTTGTTCACTATTGCTATATTCGCAACTACTGATTTAATCGTATTTTTACGAAAGCACGTCATTGTGGTGCTTAGAAAAGAGCAATTTCGGCCCTTTCTCAAAAAATTGATTGTGGCATAAAGTGCATGGCTGATCCGGTTGAACTGCGCAATTTATCCTTTCTGCATATTGAAGATAACAACTTCATGCGGACGCTGGTGCGCACGATTCTGCAAGGTTTTGGCGTCAGAAGTGTCTATGAAGCCGCAGACGGTGCCGACGGGCTGGAAGTCCTTGCCGAGCGGGATCCGGATATTGTCATTTGCGATTGGGTTATGACCCCGGTTGATGGTGCGGAATTTCTGCGGTTGATCAGAGGCAGCGGCGATCCGGGTCTGGTTCAAAAACCGGTGATAATGCTATCCGCTCATACTCAGAAGGCGAATGTCCTGGAGGCGATGCGGTTGGGTTCCACCGAATATCTGGCGAAACCGATCTCACCAAAGTCGCTCTATTTGCGGATTAACCGTGTACTGGCCAATCCGAAAACTGTCATCAATCCAAAGCCGCTTCCGGACGACGATCCTGCGTCGGAGAATGAAGCGACGGACGTCGCTCCCCATCCTGCTCCCGAACAGCAAATGGTAGAGCCGGAAAATTCGCCGGACAACACAGACGACGAATTCGCCATGCTGTAAGGGTGTCTGTTCTTACAGACCAAGCGTGGGCGATGCTGCGCCGCGCAGAACCTGTGTCAGGAAGCCGTAATCCTGCCCGCCAGTGCGCGTGGTGCGATCGATAAAGTCGAAGACTTTGCCATCCTTGATGCCGTAATTCCCCAGATCCCTGACACGCCCCTCTTCGTCGAAATAGACGGCGACCACGCGTTGATCCACAATATCTTCTTTCATGAACGCGATCTGTTCGCTCTTCTGGGAGATATAATAGTAGGTCTGACCGTTGATCGTAGATGTTGTGGATGGCGTTCCCAAAAGCAATTCGACCTGCTCGGCGCTGGATCCCACTTGGATTTCCTCAAGCGTATCCTCCGGGATGACATGCCCTCGTTGCAGCGTTTTGGTAAAGCAGCCGGAAAGGGATGCCACCAAAACAACGCTCAACGTCAATGTGCGGAGCTTGCGTTTCCTACCGGTGAAATCTATAGCCGTTTTCATGACTCGCATTCTGGACGCAGACCTCCTATGCATTCCGGTCAAATCCCTAACCCGCATCCGGTCACAAGGCAACAGTGACCCGAATGGAATTGTTACCAAGATGTTTGGCCTTTTCAATCGGCGCGACGATCAGTCTGTTTTCCGCATCTATAGCCAGATAGTGGCACAGTCGCGGCAGCCCTATTTCTACAAGACGCTGTCCGTACCGGATACTGTTGACGGTCGCTATGACATGATTGTGTTGCACCTTATCCTTTTATTCCACCGCTTTCAGTCGGAAGACAAGCAGGTGAAGGACTTTGGACAACAGATTTTTGACTTGTTTTTTAAAGATATGGACAGAAATCTGAGAGAAATGGGGGTTAGCGACACCAGTGTTCCCAAAAAAGTAAAAAAGATGATCGAAGCATTTTATGGGCGGGCAAGCGTTTATCGCCCGTCAATCGAGCAGCGCGATTCGCAAATGCTGGCTGCCGCACTGGTTCGAAATATTTATCCTGAAACAGACAAAGATCTGAATGGTCAAGCATTGGCCGATTACGCATTTTCCTGTGTTGACGTGCTCGAAGGGCAGGCGGCGCAGCATATTGTCAATGGGGATATTTCCTGGCCTGAAACAGCCTAAAGCAGGATAAAAATCATATGACCCAATCCACCAATCCACTCTCAAGACCGTTCAATGTTGAAGAGCTCAGTAACAAGGGGAGCCGGATTGTGGTGACTGCCAGCCCGCAAGAAATGGAAGCGATTGTTCGTGCTGCTGCCCTGGAGGCCATGGAGAGTTTCCAAGTCAGGTTTGAACTCCGGCCCTGGCGAAAAACCGGTGTGAAGATAGTCGGTGAACTGGAGGCGGATGTTACGCAGAAGTGTGTGGTGACTCTTGAGCCATTAGCGACGTCGATGTCGGAGGAGTTCTCAATCACTGTTGTCCCGTTGTCGGAAGCGGAAAAGTATCGCGTCGCGCCCAATGAAGAGGGTGAAATTGAGTTCGATCTTGAAAGCATCGAGCCACCTGAATTTTTTGAAGGATCGACAATCGATCTGGGCGTCGTTGCCATGGAGCAGTTCATGTTGATGCTGGATCCATATCCAAAAGCTGAAGGCGTTGAGTTTCCTTCGTTTACAACCAATCCGGAGGGAATCGAAGCTGCAGATGACCGGCCGCCATCTCCGTTTTCTGTTCTGTCCAAACTAAAAAAGCCCAATTGATTGGCGGACTTTTACCCCTTTGTGGGTAGGAACGAGAAAACGGTTGTCACAGCGCATGAAAACGTTATGTTCCCGGACTGGTTGCCGATAATTGCAGGCCGTCAAACGACTGGTCGACGAAACTGATACAAGGGTCTGGCGAAAAGCCACATGGCAAAAGCGGTACGAATTTCATTGGATGTGATGGGCGGTGATAACGCTCCCGGAATCGTTTTGGCCGGGGCGGAGATTGCGCTGGAGCGGCGGCCGGACATTGAATTTCTGCTGTATGGCAACGAAAAAATCGCTCTGCCGATGTTGGCCGATTACCCCAGGCTCAAGGCATCCTCCGTATTTCATCATTGCGATGTGTCCGTCAATATGGACGACAAACCGAGCCAGGCTCTGCGGCAGGGGCGGTGGCGCTCCAGCATGTGGCGCTCAATTGAAGCCGTCAAAAATGGAGATGCGGGTGTCGCGGTTTCCGCCGGAAACACCGGGGCGTTGATGGCCATGTCCAAGTTCTGCCTCCGAACAATGGCAAATATTGATCGACCGGCAATTGCTGCAATCTGGCCGACGTTGCGGGGCGAATCCGTTGTTCTTGATGTGGGCGCAACCATTGGTGCAGATGCCCAGCAACTGATCGACTTCTCCATTCTGGGTGGCGCCATGGCCCGGGCACTGTTTGGCGTTCAGAGACCGACAGTGGGACTACTCAATATCGGGGTCGAAGAAGTCAAAGGGTTGGAGGAAGTCCGCACGGCAGGCAGATTGTTGCGGGACGCGGATTTGCCATCGCTTAAATACGCCGGATTTGTCGAAGGTGATGATGTCGGGCAGGGAACTGTCGATGTCGTTGTTACTGAGGGATTCGCGGGAAATATCGCCCTGAAAACTGCTGAAGGCACGGCAAAACAGATTGGCAGCTACCTGCGTTCCGCCATGCAGCGCACAGTTCGGGCAAAAATCGGCTACGTACTGGCTAAAGGTGCGTTTGATCGTTTGCGCCAGAAAATGGATCCCCGAAATCTCAACGGGGGTGTTTTTCTGGGTTTGAACGGGATTGTGATAAAAAGCCATGGCGGCACCGATGGAGAGGGATTTGCCTCAGCGGTAGAGCTTGCATACGACATGGTGCGTAACGAACTTATCCACAAAATCGCACAAGACCTTGTGCACTATCACCGTGGAGGTCTTCTGGCCGCAGCGGAACAAGACACAGGTGCACAGTGAGCACGACACGATCCGTGATTCTGGGATGCGGCAGCTATTTGCCGGAAAAAATCCTCACAAATGCCGAACTGGAAAAAATCGTCGATACAACCGACGAGTGGATAGTCCAGAGGACCGGAATCACTGAAAGACGTGTTGCGGCGGCGGCAGAGCTGACATCTGATTTGGGTTTCAATGCGGCAGTCAATGCGCTTGCGGATGCCGGCCTCGACGCACAGGACATCGATCTGATCGTTCTGGCCACATCGACACCTGACAACACGTTCCCTGCAACCGCTGTTACGATACAGGCGCGTCTTGGTATTACTCACGGATTTGCGTTTGATGTCCAGGCGGTTTGCTCAGGCTTCATTTATGGCTTGACCACTGCAGATGCCTATCTCAGAGGCGGTCTGGCAAAGCGCGCACTGGTGATCGGTGCTGAAACCTTCTCACGAATTCTGGATTGGGAAGATCGAACCACATGCGTTCTTTTCGGAGATGGAGCAGGGGCTGTCGTACTCGAAGCCCGTGAAAGCGATGGAAGTGTCTCCGAGCGGGGAATACTCTCTTGTCATTTGCGTTCTGACGGTCGGCACAAAGAAAAGCTCTATGTGGACGGGGGACCTTCTTCCACGCAGACTACCGGCCATTTGAGAATGGAAGGGCGGGAAGTTTTCAAACACGCCGTAGGAATGATCACAGACGTGATCGAAGACGCCTTTGCCGCGACAGGTACTGGTTCTGATGACCTGGATTGGTTCGTGCCTCATCAGGCCAACAAACGCATAATAGACGCCAGCGCCAAAAAACTGAAAATTCCTAACGAGAAGGTCGTGGTTACTGTCGCCAAGCACGGCAATACGTCCGCTGCGTCAATACCGCTCGCTTTGGATGTGGCCCTGAAAGACGGCCGTATCAAAAAAGGCGACCTGGTCATGCTTGAGGCGATGGGAGGCGGTTTCACCTGGGGCTCCGCCCTCGTGCGCTGGTAAGCTGCCCAATCACTGCCATTCCATAAAAAAACAGATTCCGTCTCAGACCTGTTGACCGGCGACATGCAAAAGCATATCGTCTTGATCTTAGACATTTATTTTTTTTACGGGCGGAAAATAAGGGGAGCGGCATGGGAGGTAGAACCATCACTAGAGCCGACCTCTGTGAAGCGGTGTATCAGAAGGTTGGGCTATCGCGCAGCGAGTCTGCGGAGTTGGTCGAAATGGTGCTTTCTGAAATTTCCAACACGTTGACACGGGGCGAAGCGGTCAAACTTTCTTCTTTTGGATCATTTGTGGTGCGATCAAAGGGCGAACGTATTGGTAGAAATCCCAAAACGGGTGAAGAAGTTCCGATTTCTCCCCGACGGGTCATGGTTTTCAAGCCGAGTAACGTTTTAAAACAAAAGATCAATGATGCACTGATCAGCGACTCTCTCTAGGCTGTTGCTGAATGCAACTGAAATCAGCTTGTGATCTATGACAATAGAAAAGAGCCCTGAAGCGTTTCGGACCATAAGTGAAGCTGCGGAAGACTTGGATCTCCCGCAACATGTACTTCGCTTTTGGGAAACGAGATTCTCCCAAATCAAACCTCTGAAGCGTGGCGGAGGCCGGCGATACTATCGGCCAGATGATGTCGATTTGCTGCGTGGTATTCGACACTTGCTTTATGGTGACGGCTACACAATCAAAGGTGTTCAGCGGATCCTCAAGGAGCAAGGTGTGCGATATGTCATGGCCGTTTGGCGTGATGATGCGGACGACTACCTTGCGGATGCAGAGCTTCCCGAACAAACCTCAAAAGACATCAGTAATTCTGTGGCGCGGGCCTTGGGCGACCCAGGACCGGATGCGGCGGAGGAAGAGGACAAACCTCCCATCGTCTCCGAAAAACCGGAAGATGTCGCCGGTCTGATGGATGACCTCGGTGAACGGCCACGGGATGTCCTGTCGGACGATGACGTCGCGGCGGCGAGCGGTAGATCGCCCTTCGGGTTTATTGGTCGTCTGCGTGATGAAAGTCGAAAAGATCGAGAGCACCGCTTCGATGTCAACCTGTCGAAGGAGGATATCAGACGACTGCAGGGAACACTGTTTGAACTCCTCGAGTGCAAGCGGGTGCTTGATCAGGCGCGCTGACAGGTTGTACCGAACGCTCGATCGCTTCGACAATTGAACCAATACTGAAGTTTGTGCACAAGTGAGCCGAGCGGTATCTGTGTACCATCTGTATGGAGGCTGGATGGAATAATGAACATCGGCCAAGCGGCTTCCGCCTCAAACGTATCCGCCAAAATGATCCGGTACTATGAGTCAATCGGCTTGATTGAGGCGGTTGTGCGCACTGAAGCCGGTTATCGTGTCTATCAAGAGAATGACATTCATATTCTGAAATTCGTTCGGCGGTGTCGCGACCTTGGTTTCTCCATCGAACAAATAAGCAAGTTGATTGCGCTTTGGCAGGACCGTGACCGCGCGAGTTCAGAGGTCAAAGCAATGGCCGTTGATCATATCAAGGAACTTCGATCCAAGATCAACGAACTGGAATCGATGGCCCGAACGCTGGAACATTTGGCCGAAAATTGTCAAGGTGACGAGCGTCCCAATTGCCCGATTATCAGAGATCTTGCGAGCGAGTGAGCTGTATTGCAACGTCTTTTGGGTCACCCTCATGCACACCAGGGAGGACTGATGCAGCGACAGAATTTACCCTGCCGTTGCGCCGAACTAGTCGCATTCTACCCCTGAAAATCGCTAAACGGGTTGGATTTTGCGGGACTGAATTTGTTCGTCGCACCCGGATAGTTCTGGCTCAAAAACGATCGTCCGGCCGCGTGCAAACCATCCGCGGGAAGCTTCCACGAAATGTCCGTAACATGTTGAGTTACGGTAGAATATGGAACCGCTTTGTTGAGAAATTCGTTTTGCGGCGCCCCCGGTCAGTGCGACTTGTTCATCTGACAAAAGTCCCGTCATCGAGTGACAAACACCGTGCGAGGACCGATCTCTGTTGTGACACTCATTTTATCGAACTTCCACAGTACCTCTTTATAATTCCGGAGGATGGTTTGGCTGACCTGTTGGTTGATCACCAAGATGTTGACGTATCAATTTGGAAGAAGAGGCGAGCGTATGGTGCATATGCACCAGGCTTTAGAGGTTGGATGTTGAACATAATCAATGGTGTCAGCCTGGAGTTTGCGACTGCATTCCGGACACGCTTTAAGCCTGATGACTTCTATTTTTTGAGCGTTTCTCACGGAGTTGCGATACGAATGAGCACGGAATTTCGGAGGAATAGGCCGTGCTGTGACCCTTAGTTGGAGATCGCGAAATTTGAAGCCAGTAAGCCTGCATTCGATTTTTGTGGGTACGTATCCCTGTTTTTTCATCAGTACAACGAAGTGCTTTGCCCTGCGCTCCTCAACCCAACTTGAATTAACAGTTCCAGCAAATGCCCCTGCGTGAAAATACAGAGTAATTGAAATCAGTGCGACGAAGCGAGTAATCATGAGAAATTTCTATAGGTTGCAATTTCATTGCATGCAATTACTCCTTGGATTGAGGCTCATTTCTTCCACAACGTTAGAATGCGCGAATGTTAGACTATTTTGATACTTGCGGTAGTTCGATCGTATAGTAACTGGCTCCAAAGGATGTCAGGAAGTGTATCAAATGGAGCGATGCGCCACGGCACATACCCAAGGTTCAAGAAACCACCCTGACAGCAGTTGGATTTAATTGGATGGCTTCGGACGTGTACTGGGGTGTCGCTGTTCAATTGAACCGGCGCACGCTTTATTCTTGAAAGCTAAGATATTGAATTGATTGGTCGGGCAGGCCAGATTTGAACTGACGACCCCTTCACCCCCAGTGAAGTGCGCTACCAGGCTGCGCTACTGCCCGAACCTCTCAGAGCTCCAACCTCAATACGGCAGAGCAATGGTGTACCTACAATCTTCATAGATACTTCGCAAGAGGCTGAGCGGTATTTTGCCGATTTCTTTGGTGCGTTGGCATCCCCCGGGAGAGGTGTTTTTTCTGCCACAATTTTTCGGCCGCAATCATGCCCCATGCAAGACCATATAAAAGATAGACATGGCGCCAGTGATCGGTATCGATGATCATTCCAATCATGCAATGGCCAAGCAGGACTGCAAACACGCACACCGCGTAGCTTTGCCACGGTCGTGGTTTGAAAAGAAGCGGAAACAGCGCCGCAAGGGTCCAGATAACCAGTATGAGGTAGGATATGCCTCCTATCCATCCGTAGGCGATGAACCCCTTCAGATAGATATTGTGCGGATCCTCCGTAAACAGCTTCCAGAATTCCAGCGGTCCGATACCCAGTGGTGTTTGCATGACCAATTCAAACCCAAGCGCAAATCGAGCAAATCGGCCAAGGTGTCCGCCATCATAATCCTGAACAAGTTTTGCGCGCTCTGCAAAGAGAGAGGAAACAGAATCAAGAGAGAGCGCAAACGCAATGAGAAAGATCAGCATGACCAAACCGGCGACGGCCAGGCCGATTAACCTGAGCCGCTTGAGGGAATTGGTTTCATTGACAAAGGTGAGCAGTGATACAAAAAGAAATGAAAAGGCGGTCAAACCCCAGGCCGCCCTTGAAAAGGCAAGGAAAATACCGAGCATAATGATACCGAATAAAGGCAGAAGCGGGAGAATTTTGCTGACTGATCCAGTGAGGATGCGTCTGAACAGGAAGATCGTCGGCAACACGCAGAAAGGGCCATACACGTTGGGGTCCTGAAAAGTCCCCATGGCTCTGCTGTACCGGATAAAGTTTTCAGCACCCGGAATAAGCCGGAAATAGGCCAGAACCGCGATGAGCGACACCACAACGGCAGCGGCAATGTAACTCTTTTCAATCAATGCCAGTCGACTGGGCTGATCGCTGACAATCGATGCAAAAAAGATCGATGTCAGAACCAGAAACCCCGAAACAGCCATATAGAGCGGTGCCTTGTCCCATGCCGTCACCTGTGTGACCGCGAGACAACCGCCGGCCATGTACAGCAGGAACAGGACGGTAAGCGGCCCAATTTCCGACCTGATCCGAAGGCCGCACAGAGCCCAGATTGCGATAACCGCGACCATCACAAGATCGTAAGGAGCTGGCTCACGGATGACGAAGCCACTAATGAAGATGCAGAAACCGATGGTATAATCACCAATCCGCTGTCCCGAAAGCAACATGGGAGGCCTGATCGCATTGGTGCCGATATCTCGCATATTCAGTAAGCGTTTTCTGTATTGAGCAGTCGGAATGGTGTCAGGAACAATATTTTCAGATCAAGCAATATCGACCAGTTTTCTATGTAATAGACATCATGTTCGACGCGAGCCTGAAGTTTGTCCGGTGTATCGATTTCACCTCTCCAGCCGTTGATCTGAGCCCAGCCGGTGACACCCGGTTTTACTTTATGGCGTGCATAGTAGCCATCGACGACTTCGCACCAGAGTTTGCTGTCGGTATGAGCATTCACCGCATGGGGACGGGGTCCGACGAGCGAAAGTTCACCTTTCAAAACATTGATGAGCTGCGGCAGTTCATCGATCGATGTTTTTCGGATGAAACGGCCGACTCTGGTCACCCGAGGATCACCTTTGGTGACAACGCTCTTTGCATCCGGATCCGCCATTTCGTGATACATGGATCGGAATTTCAGAACGTCGATTATCTCGTTCTTGAAACCGTGCCGTTTCTGCCGGAAAATTACCGGCCCTTTGCTTTCCCATCTGATGGCGAACATCGTTGCCAGCATCAACGGAGAAAGAACCACCAGGGCTATGGATGCGAAAATCAGATCGAAAAAACGTTTCTGGATCGATTTCCAATTGGCAATCGGTTTGTCGAGCATGCTGACAAACGGCACTTTACCGACATACGTGTACCGGCGTGACTGGAAATTGAGTTTGTCGGTATGAGCGGAAAGGTGAATATCAACAGGAAGAACCCATAGCTTTTTCAGCAGTTCCAGCACGCGTTTTTCAGCGGTCAGAGGAATCGTAACGATAAGCATGTCGATTTCGGCAACCCGCGCAAAATCCACCAACTCATTGACGTTGCCAAGTTTTCGGTATCCGGCAACACTCGCCGGAGAACGATCATCGGCACGATCATCAAACACGCCGCAAATGCGAATATCATTGCCCGGCTGGACCTCCAGTTCGCGAATGAGGTCTGCGGCTGCACCCCCTCCACCGACTATCACCGCGCGCCTTTCCAAGCGTCCTTCTTTCGTCCACCCTCGAATTTTGAACGAAAGGAAAGCTCTGAAAAGGGTGAAGAACAAGAACCCGCCGGCAAACCACGTCGCGGTAAAGGCACGGGAATAGATATCGCCAACCTTCAAAAAGAAGAGGGCAACGGCAAAAAAGGCAAAAACCGCTGTCCAGGCCGCAAAGATGCGCCCAATGCGTGGACCGAAATTTGCCAGAGAGTGGAGACGATATCCATCAGCCGCCTGTATCATGATGCTTGCCAGAAATGGCGCAACAAACAGAGGTGGTACGTAAAAAGCCACCGCAACATCCGGGTACACGAGAGCAAAGTATCCAGCCAATCCGATAACGAAAACAGCCAAAAGTTCAACGAAACGAACGCTATCGATCAGGACCTGATGGGAAATCGATTTCTGTCTGAGCCGGCGCGCAACATTCAATGCATCTTTGGAGATGGACCCTGCGGCTATTCTTGATGCTTCATTCCTGGAATCGGAATTCCAGTCTTCAAGATCATGAGCGGAGTCGAAAGCATCGCTAGGAATTTTGGGTTCTACCGCACCTTTTTTGGGTACTTTTGCCATGATGAGTACTTTGCTTTCAGATTTTGGCGGACGGTTGGCCTAGTTGCCGTTTTCAGACGAAAGTGCGCCTGCAGCTGGAATTGCCTTCCGGTTTTGAGGTTGGACCGGGTCTTTTCCCGGCTCGATGAGCTCGTCGTAGAATGCGCTTATCGTTTGAGACATCGTGTTGACTGAGAACTTCGTGGCAATTCTTGTCTTTCTATCCAGAGATAGTTCCGCTCGTTCCTGCCGATGCAGAATGAAATCTCTCAGCGCTGCAGTCAGCGCTTCCTGATTGTCAGCAGCAATGAGTGCAGGGTCATGCTGAGCCAGAATTTCCGGAATGCCGCCGACATTGGTTGCGATAATCGGTCGCCCCGCGGCGATAGTTTCCAAAACGATGTAGGGCATCGCTTCTGCACGAGAGGGAACAACGACACATTTTGAAAGCGTAAACGCTTTGCGGATTGGCATTGGGTCGAGAAATTGTACATGCCGGGTGAGGTTTAAATCGTGGACCATTCGCCGGTAGCGTTGATGATCTGGTCCATCACCAATGAGGTTGGCCCGGATATCTGCACCTTCTTTGGCGAGTGTTGCAATTGCCTGGATGAATAAATCCATGCCCTTCAGATCTCGTTGCATGCCAATACATGAGAAGTCGGCAGCATCTGCGGCGAGTTCGACGGGTTCGAATTCTTCTTTCCTAAGACCGTTGTAGGCCACTTTATAGGGAGAGGAGGGTGCGCCTACTGAGGAGAAATAGCGGTCTCGTTCATAATCACAGACGAATACCAGACCATCAGACAGCCGACCGAGAAACCGTTCCAAGGCGAAGAATACGGTACCCTTGAGACTCTTTGGATCATAGTGCAGGCTGCCACCGTGGGGGCAGTAGATACGTTTGACATTATACCCTTTGGCTCGCAGATAGGATCCGGTCATGCGGGCAAAGGCGCCGCCCTTCGCTCCGTGTCCGTGCAGGATATCCGGTTGAATTGCCTTTATGTGACTGTAAAGACGCCAGGTTGAAACAATGTCGCTTGGCGTAAGGCGTCTGGCCATCGGAAATCGCGCAACGCCGAAGGCCAAGTGGGGTGACAACTGTTCTATGTGCTGAGCTTCAAACGTCCCGCCGGAAGTTGAGTCGCACACAATCCCGACCTGATGCCCCTGCCGCGTTTGTTCCAGCGCCAAATCTGCGATGTGCCGAAAAATACCGCCGATCGGGGCTCGCACGCAATGGACGATTTTTCTGGGTTGCCCTGTCATCTATCTATCCTGTGGGACAATGGCGGTTACCTTGTTATTGATTTTGTGACTCTTTCCAAAAAGGATAGAAGCAATTCGTATTTTTGCCGTTAACGCACGGAAGACGTGCACCCCGCTAAAATAGCCGTTCGCGAACAAACACCGTGTCACCCGGTCGAAGGGGGTCAGTAATCGGTACTTTTCCGGTCAGGACTTCGCCATTGATCTGGCGGGTAACATCGACAGTTCCCTGCCTGGCGCGCGATGTAAATCCGCCGCCAATAGCGACAGCGGTTTGCGCTGTCATTCCCGCTACATACGGGTACTGCCCGGCGTTTTGAACTTCGCCCATGATGAAAAATGGGCGATAGGTTGCAACCTCAACTGTTACATCAGGGTTGCGCATGTAACCATTTGAAAGTTTTTTGGTTATTTCACTTTCAAGTTCATTCGTTGTTTGCCCTTTGGCGGGTACGAAGTTGATCAGTGGCATGGTGATGTATCCGGCCTGGTCAACCTTGTAGCTTCGAGTCAGCTCGGTTTGTCCGTAGACGGAAACACGTAATTCATCGCCCGCATCCAGGCGATAGGCATCTGTCAGCGCTTCATGAAAGGCGGTCGAGGGACGTTGATATCCCGTGCAGGCCGATAGGCCAAATATTATTAGGGCGCTTAAGATTGCTCGGTGGTACATCACTACAAATCCAGGTTTCAACTAACCTAGAAATTGCAAAATATAGTTAATGCCGCGTGAATCTGTTCCCGAGTTACCGTCAATAATAACAATGAACCGGTAAATTGCGAAAATAGGTTTTTCTATCAACTTTTAACGCTCTACTTACCATACTCATGCACACTCTCCGCCAGAATTAGCGGAGTTGTAGTTCAATGCGTAATGAGTCGAGCTATTCGGATGATGATGTGTCTCTGGATTTAGGAAGCCTTTTGGGCGCCATCTGGAAGGCAAAGCGCTGGATCGTACCGCTTGTCGCCATCGGTGTCGTCGGAACCTTTGTTTCTCTACAATTCGTCTCCCCGAAATACAGAAGCGATGCCGGAGTTCTCATTGAAGCGGCCGCACCTGTTCTGGGTGATGGGAGGCGTGCTGCCGAGACCGAGAGGACATTGCTCGATAAAGAAGGGGTTGCCAGTCAGGTTCAGCTGATGGCATCCCGGGATCTGGCAAGGCAGGTTGCCGCCAAATTAGACTTGGTGAAAAGACCGGAGTTTCGAGACTATAAGCTGTCCTTCTCAGCTGGGCTGCTTGGCTCGCTGGGCATTCAACGGGCTTCTGATCAGATCTCTCAGGAGGAGCGAGTCCTTGCCGCTTATTTCAAGAGTTTGGAAGTGCATCAGGTCGCTAACTCTCGCGTAATCGGCGTAAGTTTTTCATCAAAGAGCCCTGAATTTGCTGCAGAAGCCGCCAATGCGATTGTCGACGAATTTATGGCCCTGCAAGCCAGTGTACGGCGGCAGAACACGGGAGAGACGTCGAGTATTCTTGATACTGAGATCTCCGAACTCAGGCAGGAAGTGGTCCGGGCTGAAAATGAGGTTGCCGACTATCGTTCGCAATCGGATTTGTTGCTTGGGGCAAACAATGTTCCCCTGATGCAGCAACAGTTGACGGACCTGAGCGGGCAGCTTTCAACTGCCAAGACGGCGGCGACGCAATCGTCATCGAAAGCACGTCTATTACGTACTCTTTTGAACTCAGGCGGCTCTTTGGAGACGGTGAGCGATGTTCTGAACTCGCAGCTGATTCAACGATTGCGCGAACAACAGGTTAGAATCCGGTCAAGAATTGCGGAACTGTCGACGACGCTGTTGGCCAATCATCCTGAAATCAAAGCACTCAAATCGCAAAATTCTGATTATGAACGTCAGATTCGCGGTGAAGCCCGCAAGATTTTGATCGGTTTGGAACATGATGCAACAATTGCCAATCAGCAGGTTGCCGAAGCCAACTCCCAATTGAAAGAATTGAAAGCCGCAGCCGCGCAGGCCAGCTCCAGCCAGGTAAAATTGAAAGCGCTGGAGCGGGAGGCGCTGGTCAAAAGCACACAGCTTGAAGCTCTCCTGCGCCGCTATCGTGATGACGTGGTCATATCAAACGCTCAGAATCTTCCAGTAAATGCACGCATCATTTCAAGAGCGGCGATACCACTTGAGAAGTATTTTCCGAAGACGATGGCCATCACCATTGTTGTTGGTCTGGGACTCGCTTTGTTTTCCGTTGCGATTGTAATCATGCGTGAATTTTTGCGCGGTAACGCCATCAAGAGGACACCGTTGGCACACGGTTACAGGGAACAGGCCGAACTGCAGGCGTTAAATGATGCCAAGTCAGCGATGCCCGTTAGCGAGGAATCTGAGCCGCAACCAGAACCAGAACGTGAAATGCGAAATGATCAAAAACCGAAAAGCGCTATCGGAGAGTTGTCCGCAGAAACGGTCTTTGCCCACGGGAAAACCGTTATCGTATCGCTCGAAAGAGCGGCGGCGGGGAGACTGGTGGCTTTAAGCCAGCTCAGGCGTGAAGCAGATGGGTATTGCCATCCCATCTTAGTTGAAGCGCAGTCGGGCAGCGGGGAGCGCCGTGATGTGGCAGGATTTTCCGACCTGTTGCGAGGAGACGCTTCCTTTACGGATGTGATCTTCCGCGATGTTCGTTCTCGAGCACATGTCATTGCTCATGGCCGGTCACCCATCAATGCCGAAGATTTGGCAGGCGAACGCTTTGAAACTGTCGCAAATGCGGTTTGCATGACCTACGATCACGTTATCATCGATCTGGGAGCGTTTGCGCTCACGGATTTCGTGACGCGCCTATGTGCCTGGGCCGACAGGATTGTTTTTGTCAGCGAGAGCGAGAACGCTGAAAACCAGGTGAAGGAAATCTCGGCTTCATTGGGTGGTAAAGTGAAAGCCGACCTGTATCTTGCCAATCCGGCAAACCAACAAGGCGATGAAAGCCGTCAGCACATCGCGGCCTGACTGTCCAACAGACTGTCGATCGATTGGCTGTAGAGGTGCGAGCCGCTCCTATAAATTTGAAGTAGGAACGTGTTCTTGGGTGGCGAAAACTTCGTGCCCTGCACCTCTCAGCGTCCTGCAGCTACTGGCATCCAGCAGCGCAGCCATACTACAATGCGTTTTCCATTACAGCGCTCAATCGTCTGCCGAATTCAGCCGGATCCTTGGGCACCTCGCCGTCGGCAATGCGTGCCTGGTCAAGCAGCAGGTGGGCCGCATCCTGCA
The DNA here is from genome assembly GCA_039976075.1 of Stappiaceae bacterium. Lineage (GTDB taxonomy): Bacteria > Pseudomonadota > Alphaproteobacteria > Rhizobiales > Stappiaceae > JBDWFY01. The sequence goes on along the minus strand of JBDWFY010000001.1, from coordinate 688,118 downwards.
GAAGTGAATCCGTCGCTGCTCCTTCCTTTTCAGCGCGTTCGGCCAGCTTTTTGACAATGGAGTGTTTGGGGTTGAGTTCCAGCACGCGTGTCAGTCCTCCGCCCTTGAGCTGACCGTGTTGTTGCAACAAGCGTTCAAGATTGACATCCATATCGCCATCGTCGGCGATCAGGCAAACGGCGCTGTCCGTCAGGCGTTTTGAGGGTCTCACATCCTTGACTGCCTCACCCAGTTCAAGCTTGAAAGCGGCGATCAGGCCATCAATTGATGCAGGAGCTTCCGGCTCCTTGTCGTCTTCTTCACTGTCCTTGGATTTAATGGCGTCCAGGTCTGCCGCACCGCGGGTAATTGACTTGAGCGCTTTACCGTCAAATTCGGTGATGTGCTGAAGCCAGAATTCATCAACAGGATCTGACAACAACAGAACTTCGACGCCTTTGGCGCGAAACCCTTCAAGGTGGGGCGACAGAACAATTTTTGAAGGGTCAGTGCCGGTGATGTAATAAATGGCTTCCTGATCTTCTTTCAGTCTTTCTACATAACCGGATAGGGAAGTCAGTTTTTCATCATTGGTAGAAGAGAAACGGCAAACCTCCAGAATCCGATCGCGCAATCCATCATCTTCCACCAGGCCTTCTTTGAGAACCGCGCCGAAAGTGTTCCAGAATGCCGCATAGGATTCAGGGTCCTTGTTCGCTTTTTTCTTCAGTTCGGTCAGTACTTTCTTCGTCAGACCGGTGCGAATTTTTGCTAATTTTGGATCAGTCTGCAGCATTTCCCTGGAGATATTCAGCGACAGATCTTCCGAATCCACGATCCCGCGCAGGAATCTCAGATACATGGGCAAAAGACCTTTGGTGTCTTCCGTGATGAAGACGCGGTTTACATAGAGTTTGACGTGGTTTTTACGCTCCGGCTCATAGAGATCGAACGGAGGTACCGTGGGTACGAAGAGGAGATTGGTGTAACTTGTAAGGCCCTCCACCTGATTGTGCAGCGTCAGCCACGGTTCATCAAATGCATGAGCGGTGTGGCGATAAAATTCGGTATATTGCTGTTCGGAAATGTCTTTAGCCGACCGCGTCCATAGGGCTGAGGCCGCATTCAAAGTTTCCTCGCCAAGCATGATCGGGAAACTTATGTGGTCTGAATAGGTCTTGATAATGTAGCTGAGGCGTTCCTTTTCGAGGAACTCCTTTGCGTCTTTTTTTATGTGAAGCGTCACAGTGGTTCCGCGTTGTTCACGGGTTGCCGCCTCGATGCTGAACTCACCTTTTCCGTCTGAATCCCACAGCCAGGCTGCCTCTTCCCCTGCTCGACGGGTCACGACTTCCACACGATCTGCGACCATGAAGGCAGAATAAAACCCCACACCGAATTGTCCGATCAGGCCGAGATCGTTCTTGTCTTCCGTCGCCAGTTTATCAAGAAAAGCGCTTGTGCCAGACCGTGCGATTGTTCCGAGTGTTTCCAAAAGGTCATCGCGGTTCATCCCAATGCCGTTATCTGCGATGGTGACCGTTTTTGCCTTTGCGTCGAGGGAAAGCTCAATCCGAAAGTTTGGGTCATCCTGAGCGAGGGCAGGGGTGGTCAATGCATCGTGGCGAAGTTTGTCGCACGCATCTGATGCGTTTGAGACCAGTTCGCGAAGGAAGATTTCACGGTTTGAATAAAGCGAACCGGCGACGATATCGAGCAATCGCCCAACTTCCGTTTGAAAGGAAAAGGTTTCCTTACTGGCTGTATCGCTCATTGTTGTGTTGTCCTTGAATTTAGATTGCTCTGTTTTGCCGCACATATAAGCCGGCAAGGCATTACCCACAAGATGCCGTGCTGGAGTTGGGGCGGTGGAAGGCGGAACTCGGATTGGATCTTTTTACTTTGCTGCGACAGACGGGGAACCGATTGGTCCGCGCGCAAACCATGATGCCGGGACAGTCCGTGATCTGGACACGCGGTTTTAAAACAGTGATGCCGTGGTCTTCAGTCGGAGCGCGTAGCTGAACTTCAACAGACCCTAGATTGCCCGTTGATTGACCCGCCTTGATAGTTCTGCAGCCGATTCTTTGCGTTCTGAATATCGATCAACAAGATAGTCCGAGCGGTCCCTGAGAAGCAGTGTGAATTTGACCAGCTCTTCCATGACATCCACGATCCGGTCATACCGAGCGGAGGGCTTCATTCGATCATTATCGTCAAATTCCATGAAGGCTTTGGGAACGGAAGATTGATTGGGTATCGTGAACATGCGCATCCACCGACCAAGCACCCGCAACTGATTGACCGCATTGAAGCTTTGAGAGCCACCGGACACTTGCATAACGGCCAGGGTTTTGCCCTGGGTGGGCCTGACGGCACCAAGTGCAAGAGGAATCCAGTCAATTTGCGCCTTCATTATGCCCGTCATGGCGCCATGACGTTCAGGTGAACACCAAACTTGTCCTTCTGACCACATCATCAGGTCGCGCAGTTCGGAAACTTTGGGGTGACTTGTATCACTGTCATCGGGCAGCGGAAGTTGAGAAGGGTTGAATATTTTCGTTTCCGCTCCGAGTTGCTGCAATATCCTGGCTGCTTCTTCCACGACGAGTCTACTGAAGGAACGTTCTCGCAAGGATCCATACAGCAGAAGAATACGGGGCGGACTCCCGGCGTCTTTGCGGGTTTGAAGACAATCTGTGTCGATGGTCTGAAAACTTTTCCTGTCTATATTGGGTAGCGTGTCCGACTGCTCAGGCAATTCGTATTCCTTTTGTTTGGCCAACGTGTTGTGTCCGTCAGGTCGAACCGTCACTCAGGTAAAATTTCTCTGACAGTTTCCGATGGCCGGCAAAGTCGGGTTCCGATCGGCGTGATAACGATAGGCCGATTGATCAGTATCGGGTGCTCAAGCATTTTGGAAATCAGTTCATCGTCCGTCCATTTGGGATCATCAAGATTCAGGTCGACGTACGGTGTTCCATTTTTTCGGAGTAAATCACGAACGGAAATGTTCATGTTCGAGAGATGCGTTGTGAGTTCTTCTCGCGTTGGCGGGGTGTTCAGATATTCTATAATTCTGAAATCAGCGCCAGATTCTTCGATAATTTTCAGTGTGTTTTGTGACGTCTTGCAGGCTGGGTTATGATAGATGACAATCATTAATCAGTTCTCTTTTGCGGTTTGCATCATATCGGTGAAACAGGCCAAAAATACTCGTAAAAACAATCAGCAATCGCATGCGAGTTCATCCAGCACCGCTTGACAATGAGAAGGATTACCTCCGCAGCAGTCTTCCATAAGGTACGCCAGTAGCGACCGCATGCCGTCCATGTGAACGCGGTAGCGTATATTGCGTCCTTCTCTGCTGGCGGCAATCAGGCCGGATCGCTCCAGAACAGCCAGATTGGTGGAGAGTGTGTTCTGGCGCACATCAAGGCGGTTGGCGATTTCTCCGGCATGGAGACCGTCTCCACCTGCCTTGACCAGCAACCGGAAGGCATCGAGCCGGGTTTCTTGCGAAAGGGCGAACATGCTGGTCAGTGCTGTTGATTTATCCATAATTCGAGAATTCCAGAATTATCAATATTTAGCAAGTCACAATTATCAAACGTGCGGCTTCGTTGATATTCCTGGTTCGAAACTTCAGTGAAATGGATTGCGCCACTTACAGAATAACTGGTTGATCCCGCTTTCCCATCGATGCGGAAGGTTTCCTGAAGACATAATCAACCGTTTACCAAATTACGCTACGTTTTCCTGAGATTGAGGCGCATACTTTCTTCAGTGCAGGGCAACAGGATTTTGCAAAAACGATTGAAATTGCTTTCAGGACAACCTGATTACGACGCTGTCGGTGAAAAAGAAAAAAACGATTTCGACGACTCGCTCATCATCGCCAAGGTTACGTCGCTGTCATCGCAAGTACCGATGCTCTATCTGTTGCTTACCGTGAACAGCGTTATCCTCGCAATCTCCTTTATTGGCACCGTCCCAAATGTGTTGGCGGTCGCATTTCCGGGCATACTTGTGTTGGCTACCGTCGCTCGCGCCGCGGTATGGCTCAGATTGCGTGGCAAGGAAGTCACTGTTGCCAGTGCGCGCCGAAAAGTGCGTTCGGTGATGATTTTATCCGTCGTGTTTAGTGTCTGCTATGTTTCCTGGGCCCTGCTGCTTTCAACATACGGGGATGCGTACCAGAAGAGCCATGTGGCCTTTTATGTGGCCATTACAGTGATTGGATGTATTTTTTCTCTTTCTCCACATCCGCTGGCAGCTTTGCTCGTCATGGGTACGGTTATGATTCCGTTTGCGATCCGGTTTGCGCTTATGGACAATCCGGTATTTCTTTCAATCACCATTAATATGGCGCTGGTTTGCGTTGTGCTTTATCTCAACATTCTATTGTTTGCGCGCAATTTTTCTCAGACCGTTCTCTCCCAGGTGCGACTGCAATCAATAAACAGAGAGACGCAGATACTTAGTGAAGAGAACGCCCGGTTAGCTCATCTGGATACGTTGACTGGCCTGCCCAACCGTCGCGATTTCAACGAAACGCTGGATGCTGCTCTTGTGCAGTACTCTGAAAAGGAGGGCCAGTTTGCTATCGGTGTCCTCGATCTGGACGGCTTCAAGCCGATCAACGATGCGTACGGACATTTGGCCGGTGATCAGGTTCTCGCAGAAGTCGCAACCCGCTTGCGGGCAATTCTGAACAACGTTGGATATGTTGCACGCCTGGGGGGTGATGAATTCGGAATTATCATTGGGGATCTTTCTGATCCAGCTGATGTCGAAGCAATTGGGAAGCAGTTGCTTCAGTCACTCAAAAAGAACTTTGAATGCGATGCAGGTAAACCCTCTGTGTCTGGTTGTGCCGGATTTGCGATCTATCCCCAGGCTGGTCGCTCTCGGACAGAGCTGTTTGCAGGTGCCGATTTTGCCCTTTACCATGCAAAAATGACGCAGCGCGGCTCCATGGCCATATTCTCAAAAAAACTGGAAAGTCGCATAAAGCGTCGCGCGCTGCTTGAACAGAACCTGCAGAGAGCGGTAGAGCATGGTGAGTTTACAATCACCTATCAGCCGATTGTTGACCTTGATACCCGCAACATAAATTGCCTCGAAGCGTTGGCTCGATGGGAGTGTCCTGGTCTGGGCAAGGTCAGCCCGGAAGAATTCATTCCGATTGCCGAAAAATCAGGTTTCATTGAAAGTCTCACCGAGCAGTTGCTCAAGCGAGCCATGAAGGCAGCTCTCGCTTGGCCGAAATCGGTCAAGCTTTCGTTCAATATGTCGGCGCAGGTTGTTACGAAATCCGAAGCAAAACAGCTGGTCGTTGACGCATTGGCGGAAACCGGGCTCGATCCGCGCAGATTGAAACTTGAGATAACCGAAACAGCGCTGATTACTGACTTCGAAAATGTAAAAGGGTGGGTACATAGTGTTCGGGAACTTGGAATACAGGTGAGTCTGGATGATTTCGGATCGGGATATTCAAGTCTGGGCTATCTTCAGAGTATTCCGTTTGACGAAATGAAAATCGATAAAGGGTTCACTGCTCAAATTGAACATGACAGCAAAAGTTTCGGAATTGTCCGGTCGATATTGTCCATGGCCAGAACGCTTGAAATAGACTGTGTCGTTGAAGGAATTGAAACGGCCAGTCAGCTTCAGATCATTCGGAGCATGGATGGCGCGTTGGGGCAGGGGTATTACTTTGCTTCAGCGGTGGGAGAGGCATGTATCGGAGAAACGCTGGCGCAATTTGAGGGAGACGCCCTGGCAATTTCCTATTCCCGCAAAACAGCAATGCGGGCATAAGGGCAATCATCTTACACGATTGGACAGTTTGGCTCCGGCTGAAGTGCATGTTTTTTTGGAAAAAGAATTTCCAGACAAATAGATGCATGCCGGATGGCACAGAAATCGGACCTTGCGACATGATGGTCGGAAGTCAATTTTGTGCACCAGCTAAACTTTGTCCTGAATTCCCTTCAATCTTGCTTGACTTGCGCGACGCACCACCGTAAATCACCTCCACCTCGCCGGAACGCTGTTTACGGTGCGATGCGGGGGTGTAGCTCAGTTGGTTAGAGCGCTGGCCTGTCACGCCAGAGGTCGCGGGTTCGAGTCCCGTCACTCCCGCCAATCATCTGAAATCACTTTGGTTTTTCACCGGTTACGCTGTCGCGCACTTGGTTCAAACTTTGTCGCCGGGGCGGCCGGGCGGCAGCGTTGCCCACCTGTGCGCCGCTGCGGGGCGTTAGCTATCAGGGAAAAATCAGCCAGCCCACCGTGACAGATGGACGCCGATTTCTTGGTTTAGGTGCAGGTTGAAAGCTGTTGAAACAAGTGATGATTTGGTCGAACTTCTATCAATTCTAAAAATGTCTGTTACTTTGCAATGACTGCGGCACTAAAGCCCTTGCCTCAAGCGCGTGGGTGGGCTAACGGTGCGGTCGAATTCGTCAGCAGTTGGCAGTGAAGGTTAGAGCACTGCGCGGTTGACGGTTTTGCCCGATAGACTAATGTTGCTGAAGCGGGGGCGCCGAGCAGGATGGTCATTTGATCCTGCCGGGATAATGGGAAGCAAAGAAATTGGAAGATCTGCTGCGGGAATATATTCCAATTGTCGTATTTGTCGGCGTCGCGCTTGTCATTGGGCTTGCCTTGCTGATTTCTCCCTTCGTTCTTGCCTACAAAAAACCGGATAGCGAAAAACTTTCGGCCTATGAGTGCGGGTTCAATGCTTTTGACGATGCACGCATGAAATTCGATGTCCGTTTTTACCTGGTGTCGATATTGTTCATTATCTTCGACCTTGAAGTGGCATTCTTATTCCCTTGGGCCGTGGCGTTCGGTGATCTTGGTTGGTTCGGTTTCTGGTCCATGATGATCTTTCTCGGGATCCTGACTGTCGGCTTTATTTATGAGTGGAAAAAGGGAGCCTTGGAATGGGATTGACAAGCACAGACAGCGGGACGCTGGTTGCTCCGTCTCCCAAGGGTATCATCGATCCCAATACCGGTAAGCCGATCGGCCAGAACGACCCGTTTTTTCTTGATATAAATGATGAACTTGCAGACAAAGGGTTTGTTGTTACCGCAACCGACAACCTCATCCAATGGGCTCGCACGGGCTCACTGATGTGGATGACGTTTGGTCTTGCATGTTGTGCTGTTGAGATGATGCAGATGTCGATGCCGCGTTATGATGCGGAGCGTTTCGGATTTGCACCTCGGGCATCACCGCGCCAGTCCGATGTGATGATTGTGGCAGGAACGCTGACCAATAAAATGGCGCCCGCACTTCGCAAGGTTTACGATCAGATGCCAGAGCCGCGCTATGTGATCTCGATGGGATCGTGTGCCAATGGCGGTGGTTATTATCATTACTCTTATTCAGTCGTGCGTGGATGTGACCGGGTTGTACCGGTCGATATCTACGTACCCGGGTGTCCACCCACAGCTGAAGCACTTCTCTATGGCGTCATGCTTTTGCAGAAAAAGATTCGCCGGACCGGCACAATCGAACGATAGCAATCGGCTGATTGGTATTCTAACTGGAAACAGGCTTCTCGTTCTGAGAAGCGGGCTTGGATGATATGGACGAAACACTCGCTGAACTTGGCGAATATATCGCTCAGGCACTGGGCGACAAGCTGCAGGGCACCGTTGTTAAATTCGGTGAGTTGACCCTTGTTGCCAACGCGACGGAAATCGTTGCTGTTTGCCGGTTCTTGCGGGACGACATTCGATGCCAATTCATCAATCTCACTGATATTTGCGGTGTTGACTGGCCTGCAAGAGAGCGACGCTTCGATGTCGTCTATCATCTGTTGTCTCCGCGCCAAAATCTGCGTGTACGGGTGAAGGTTGCCTGCGATGAAGAGCGCCCGGTTCCTTCGGTGACCAGTGTTTTCCCTGGGGCTGAATGGTTCGAACGGGAAGCGTATGACATGTACGGCATGTTGTTTTCCGGTCATCCGGATCTTCGCCGAATTCTCACGGACTATGGATTTGACGGGCATCCCCTTCGTAAGGATTTTCCTGTCACGGGATTCGTGGAGGTTCGGTATGACGATGAGCAAAAACGTGTTGTATATGAGCCCGTGAAGCTTACGCAGGAATTCCGTAATTTTGATTTTCTCTCACCGTGGGAGGGGACAGACTATGTCCTGCCTGGGGATGAGAAGGCCAAGGCCAACTGAGGACATATAGATGGCTGAAGCTCAGGTAAGAAACTTTAACATCAACTTCGGTCCACAGCACCCTGCAGCCCATGGCGTGCTTCGTTTGGTGCTGGAGTTGGACGGTGAAGTCGTCACTCGTGTCGATCCGCATATTGGATTGTTGCATCGGGGGACGGAGAAACTGATAGAGCAGAAAACCTATCTTCAGGCCGTGCCTTATTTCGATAGGCTTGACTATGTCGCTCCGATGAATCAGGAGCACGCGTTTGCGCTTGCGGTGGAAAAATTGCTTGGCGTGACGGTTCCCAAGCGCGGTCAGCTGATCCGGGTGCTCTTTTCAGAGATCGGCCGCATTCTTTCGCATTTGCTGAACGTAACGACCCAGGCCATGGATGTCGGAGCTCTGACACCACCGCTATGGGGCTTCGAAGCTCGCGAAGAATTGATGGTTTTCTATGAGCGCGCAACGGGAGCGCGGATGCACGCTGCTTATGTGCGTCCTGGTGGCGTCCATCAGGATCTGCCTAAGCAGTTGCTGGATGATATCTGGGAATTTTGCGATCCGTTTTTGACATTGTGCGATGACATTGAAGGACTGCTGACAGAAAACCGCATTTTCAAGCAGCGCAACGTGGATATCGCCGTTGTCGATCTGGATGATGCCTGGGCATGGGGATTTTCCGGCGTCATGGTGCGTGGTTCCGGAGCACCGTGGGACCTGCGGAAAAGCCAGCCGTATGAGTGCTATGACGAGTTGCAGTTTGACATTCCGATCGGAAAAAATGGCGATTGCTACGACCGCTACCTGATCCGCATGGAAGAGATGCGACAGTCAGTTCGGATTATGAAGCAGTGTCTGGAGTTGTTGGCCAAGGAAACCGGACCGATCTCTTCAGTGGACGGCAAGGTCGTTGCGCCTAAACGCGGTGATATGAAGCGGTCAATGGAAGCACTGATCCATCATTTCAAACTCTACACGGAAGGGTACCATGTGCCAGAGGGTGAGGTTTACGCTGCCGTAGAAGCGCCCAAAGGTGAATTTGGTGTTTATCTTCTGTCCGATGGTACCAACAAACCCTATCGATGCAAGATCAAGGCCCCTGGCTTTGCCCACTTGCAGGCGATGGATTTTCTGTGTCGCGGGCACATGCTCGCGGATGTCTCGGCCGTTCTTGGATCGCTGGATATTGTTTTTGGAGAGGTGGACCGCTAATGGCCGTTCGTCGTCTGCACCCCGAACAACCGGACAGTTTTGCCTTTTCAAGTGAGAATTTGGCTTGGGCGAAACAGGTGATAGCCCGTTATCCTGAAGCCCGAAAGGCGTCTGCTGTTATTCCTCTGCTTTGGCGCGCGCAGGAGCAACATGAAGGCTGGTTGACCAAGGCCGCGATGGAATATATCGCCAGAATGCTTGATATGCCTGACATCAGGGTACTGGAAGTTGCAACGTTCTATACGATGTTCCAACTCGCTCCGGTCGGTAAGAAGGCGCATGTGCAGGTTTGCGGTACCACGCCGTGCATGCTTCGAGGCTCCGATGCGATATTGAAAGTCTGCAAGAGCCGCATTTCGGAGAAACCGCACCAGCTATCTGAAGATGGAGATTTTTCCTGGGAAGAGGTTGAGTGTCTGGGCGCATGCGTGAATGCACCAATGGTGCAGATTTTTTCCGATACCTACGAAGATCTCAATGAAGAAAATTTCAACGCGCTTTTGGATAAGCTTGAACAAGGCAAAGAGATAACGCCTGGTCCACAGATTGACCGGGTTTATTCAACACCCGAGGGCGGCCCAACGTCTTTGACGGATCCATCCCTATACGACGGATCGGTCGTTAAGGGTGACAAGGCCATTGCCGCTCAAACGGCTGAAACGGTCGAAAGTGCCAAAGCAGCAGAAGCACCGAAAAAAGCTGAACCGGCCAAAACGGAAGTGAAATCTAAAAAGCCGGCAGAAAAGCCAAAATCTGCTGAAAAGCCAAAATCAGCTGAAAAGATAGAGGCGAAGGCGACTGCACCCAAGCCGATTGCGGAAAAGAATATTGCATCGAGCAAAGGCGCTGATGCGGTCGTTGCCGAAAGTGAGCCGGCACTTTTGGCCGAACCCCGTGATGGAAAAAAAGATAACCTCAAGCAGATCAGAGGTGTAGGGCCGAAAATTGAGGGAATCCTCAATGATATGGGCATCTACCATTTCGATCAGATTGCCGCTTGGACCAGCGAAAACAAGACCTGGGTGGACTCCCGGTTGAAGTTTAAAGGCAGGATTGATCGTGAGAACTGGATCGGGCAGTCCCGAACACTCGCCGGTGGCGAAGAGACAGTATTTTCGAAACGCGTTGATGCGGGTGACGTCCCGACCAGCAAGAAGTAGGGTGAGGGAGCCGGGCGGATGTTAAGAGACCAGGACCGTATCTTCACTAATATTTACGGTGTGCATGATTGGGGCCTTCAGGGTGCGCTTAAGCGCGGCAGTTGGGATGGCACCAAAACCATCCTTGAAAAGGGCCGCGACTGGATCATCGACCAGATGAAGGCTTCCGGTTTGCGCGGTCGCGGCGGTGCGGGTTTTCCGACAGGGCTCAAATGGTCTTTCATGCCGAAGGAAAGCGATGGTCGGCCGCACTATCTGGTCGTAAACGCAGATGAGTCAGAACCAGGAACCTGCAAGGATCGTGAGATCCTGCGGCATGACCCGCATCACCTGATTGAAGGATGCGTGATCGCCTCTTTCGCGATGGGTGCGCATGCTGCCTATATTTATGTCCGGGGTGAGTTCATCCGTGAACGTGAACATCTACAGGCGGCGATTGATCAGGCATATGAAGCCAATTTGCTTGGCAAAAACAACAAACTGGGCTGGGACATGGACATTTACGTCCATCATGGTGCCGGAGCCTACATATGCGGTGAAGAAACCGCGTTGCTTGAGAGCCTTGAAGGTAAAAAAGGCCAACCACGCCTCAAACCGCCATTCCCAGCCAATGTCGGCCTCTACGGATGTCCCACGACCGTCAACAACGTTGAATCCATTGCGGTAGCGCCGACAATTTTGCGGCGCGGGGCAGGGTGGTTCGCCGGCCTCGGCAAGCCAAACAACACAGGTACAAAACTCTTCTGTATTTCAGGACACGTTAATCGTCCCTGCACGGTCGAAGAGGAAATGGGCATTCCTTTCCGCGAACTGATCGACAAGCACTGTGGTGGTGTACGCGGGGGCTGGGACAACCTGTTGGCGGTTATTCCCGGTGGGTCTTCGGTTCCGTGTTTGACCGAAGACAACTGTCAGGATCTATCAATGGATTTTGACACATTGCGTGGACTGGGATCAGGTCTGGGTACCGCCGCAGTGATAGTCATGGACAAGTCGACTGACATCATTCGCGCCATTGCGCGTCTGGCGCATTTCTACAAGCACGAATCTTGCGGACAGTGTACACCCTGTCGCGAGGGCACCGGCTGGATGTGGCGTGTCATGGAAAGAATGGTTCGCGGAGAAGCGGACAAGCGTGAGATAGATATGCTTTTCGAAGTCACCAAGCAGATTGAAGGACATACGATCTGCGCACTTGGTGATGCGGCAGCGTGGCCAATTCAAGGGCTGATCAAAAATTTCCGTCACGTGATCGAAGAACGTATCGATACTTACACAGCAAGCAAGAAAGCTTCAGCGTTGCCGCTGATTGCTGCGGAGTAAGGTGATGAAGATACACAGCGAAAAACATCATTTGACCGTAACTGAGAGTGATATTTCCGGTTCTGAATTCAACGATGTAAATTTGTCAGGTTGCCGGTTCGAGAATGTCAATCTCTCTGGTGGTACCTACCAAGACATCAATTTGTCTGGCTGTGCATTTGATGATGTGAACATGTCCGGATGGAAGGTTCATAACGCCAATATTTCCGGCCTTCGGATAGATCGAGCAAACATGGCCGGTGTCTCGATTGAAAATTGTCGTCTCCAGGGCATGACGATAGACGGCATTCAGGTGACCGATCTTCTGAGTGCCTGGAAATCGAGGGAAGAAGCCGGAGAGGGCGATAGTCTATGACCACCAAGCTCGTCATCGATGGCAATGAAGTCGAGGTGCCGGCGGAATACACTCTGCTTCAGGCGTGCGAGGAAGCCGGTGCGGAAGTGCCCAGATTTTGTTTCCACGATCGGCTGTCGGTCGCTGGAAACTGTCGCATGTGTCTGGTTGAGGTCAAAGGCGGACCTCCCAAGCCTGCGGCGTCGTGCGCAATGGGTGTCCGCGATTTGCGTCCCGGCCCAAATGGTGAGCCGCCGGAAGTATTTACCAACACGCCGATGGTCAAAAAGGCGCGTGAAGGTGTGATGGAATTTCTGCTGATCAACCATCCTCTTGATTGCCCGATCTGCGATCAGGGCGGAGAGTGCGATCTGCAGGATCAGGCGATGGCCTTTGGTGTTGATGCATCGCGGTTTGCCGAAAACAAGCGCGCTGTTGAGAACAAGCACATTGGTCCGCTGGTAAAGACCATCATGACGCGATGCATTCACTGCACGCGTTGTGTCCGGTTTACCACCGAAGTTGCGGGTATATCGGATCTGGGGCTGATCGGACGAGGCGAAGACGCCGAGATCACAACCTATCTGGAACAGGCACTTTCTTCTGAACTTCAGGGTAATGTGATCGATCTTTGCCCTGTGGGGGCCCTCACTTCCAAACCCTATGCATTTCAGGCGCGTCCCTGGGAATTGAATAAGACCGAGTCTGTTGATGTCATGGATGCAGTGGGATCTGCCATTCGTGTCGATACTCGAGGCAGGGAAGTAATGCGCGTCATGCCGCGTCTCAATGAGGCGGTGAATGAGGAATGGATCTCGGACAAAACGCGGTTCATTTGGGACGGATTGCGTACTCAGCGGCTTGACCGCCCATACGTGAAGCGGGACGGGCGGCTTCAGCCGGCGTCGTGGCCGGAAGCGTTTGAAGCGGTTGCTGCGAAAATCAAGGGACTTGAGGGTTCTGCGGTCGGCGCCATTGCCGGAGACTTGTCCTCTGTCGAAGAGATGGTGGCGCTCAAGGATCTGATGAGCAACATCGGGTCGACTAATTTGGATTGTCGTCAGGATGGATCTGCGCTGGACCCTGGTATGGGACGGGCAACGTATCTGTTCAATCCGACAATTGAGGGCATAGAAGACGCCGATGCACTTTTAATTATCGGCTCCAACCCACGCAAAGAAGCCGCTGTTTTGAACGCACGCATTCGGAAGCGCTGGCGTGTTGGTAACTTCCCGATCGGGTTCATCGGGGAAAAAGCCGACTTGACATATGACGTGTCCTACCTTGGTGCGGGGGCGTCAACACTGGCTGATCTCGTGGCAGGGAATGGTGCATTTTTCGATCAGCTGAAAAAAGCTGAACGGCCGATGATCCTGATTGGCCAGGATGCGCTGAGGCGAGACGATGGGAGCGCTGTCGCTGCCAATGCGGCAAAACTCGCGCAATCGGTCGGTGCGGTGAGCGAAGACTGGAACGGTTTTGCCGTTTTGCACACCGCGGCCGCACGTGTTGGGGGTCTGGAAATAGGGTTCGTTCCCGGCACGGACGGGAAGTCCGTCTCTGAAATGCAAAACGCGGCGCAGGAAGGAAGTCTCAAAGCGCTGTTCTTGCTGGGTGCGGATGAGATGGACTTGGGCGCGTTTGGAGATGCTTTTGTTGTTTATATCGGCACGCACGGCGATGCTGGAGCGCATCGGGCCGATGTCATTCTGCCCGGAGCTGCCTACACGGAAAAGAACGGAACCTATCTGAACACCGAAGGACGGGTTCAAATGGGAATGCGCGCAGGGTTTCCTCCCGGTGAAGCGCGCGAAGACTGGGCAATCTTGCGGGCCCTGTCAGCGATGCTTGGCAATGCGCTTGGATACGATTCTCTGTCAGAGTTGAGGGCGAGCATGATCGAACGCCATCCGGATCTGGCAGCGGTCGATTCGATACTTGAGGCCGATTCAGCGGACATTGCCAAACTGGCTAATTCTGCAGCAAATATGACCGATGCGGCGTTTTCCAGTGCCGTTTCCGATTTTTATCTCACAAACCCGATTGCGCGCGCTTCTGCTGTGATGGCTGAGTGCTCGGCCCTTGCCAAGGGCCGCGCGATCGAAGCCGCTGAATAGGGGGCGGGGGCCTGATGACGGACTTTTGGACCACGTACGGATTTCCCTTTATCATCATGCTTGCACAAAGTGTGCTGTTGCTGGTGGTGCTGCTCGTCATCATTGCATACGTTCTTTATGCAGATCGCAAGATTTGGGCAGCCGTACAGATACGCAGAGGACCTAACGTTGTCGGACCCTGGGGACTTTTTCAGAGTTTCGCCGATCTGCTGAAGTTCGTCCTTAAGGAACCTGTGATTCCTTCAGGTGCGAACAAGGGAATATTCCTGCTGGCTCCGCTGCTGTCTGTAACGCTCGCTCTGGCGACGTGGGCAGTGATACCGGTCGCCGAAGGCTGGGCAATTGCCGATATCAATCTGGGAATTCTATATATTTTCGCGATCTCTTCACTTGAGGTCTACGGCGTAATTATGGGAGGCTGGGCCTCCAACTCCAAGTATGCTTTCCTCGGTGCGCTTCGTTCCGCTGCGCAGATGGTCTCCTACGAAGTCTCAATCGGCTTTGTTATCGTGACTGTTTTGCTGTGCGTCGGGTCACTCAATCTGACAGACATTGTGATGGCTCAACAGACGGGCCTTGCGACAATGATCGGCTTGCCGTTCCTGAGTTTCCTCAACTGGTTCTGGCTGCCATTGTTCCCAATGTTCGTGGTCTTTTTCATCTCAGCACTTGCGGAGACCAACCGACCTCCATTCGATCTGCCGGAAGCTGAGTCGGAACTCGTCGCAGGTTTCATGGTCGAATATGGTTCGACGCCATACATGATGTTCATGCTTGGCGAATATGCTGCAATCTCTCTGATGTGCGCGCTGACAACCTTGCTGTTCATGGGTGGCTGGTTGCCACCACTGGATTTCGCACCCTTTACCTGGGTGCCGGGTGTCATCTGGTTCCTGCTGAAAGCGCTGTTCGTGTTCTTCATGTTCGCAATGGTTAAGGCGATGGTGCCGCGCTACCGTTATGACCAACTGATGCGACTTGGGTGGAAAGTGTTCCTGCCGCTTTCGCTGGGGATGGTTTTTGTGGTGGCGGCTGTCTTGATGGCAACCGGTTGGGCGCCTGTCAGTCAGGGTTAGTGGATGGAACTTGTCTCGCTACCGGGCATTATCGGTGCTGTTGTGGGGCTGTATATCGGGTGGCTGGACTATCGCATCGTGTCGGGTGTTCTGGTTGGTCGGTTGAAAGGAAATGAAGCAGACTATGATGACGGGCAGAAATCCGCGATTATGCGTTTCTGGCCGGTAATCGACGGGATGCTTCGAGTTGGAATAATTGCTGGGTTTGCCGCTCTTGGATATTGGGCGGGAATTACACTCAGCTGAACGTTCATTGTGCGATGTGTATCGCATCATCGATTAGTTCCCTCTCGGGGGAAGAAGGGCGCAAAAGGTTATGAGACTGGATCAGGCCGCCAGATCGCTGTTTTTGCAGGAGTTCGTGTCCGCGTTTTTCCTCGCGATGCGATACTTCTTCAAACCCAAGCCGACCGTGAATTATCCCTTTGAAAAGGGTCCGACAAGCCCTCGCTTTCGGGGAGAGCATGCTTTGCGCCGTTACCCAAACGGCGAGGAACGTTGCATCGCCTGCAAACTTTGCGAGGCAATATGTCCCGCACAGGCAATTACCATTGAAGCCGGTCCACGGCGTAACGATGGAACACGCCGCACGACCCGGTATGACATCGACATGGTCAAGTGCATTTATTGCGGGTTCTGCCAGGAAGCTTGTCCTGTTGATGCGATCGTCGAGGGGCCGAATTTCGAATTTGCCACCGAGACACGGGAAGAACTTTATTTCGACAAGGAACGTCTTCTGGCAAATGGCGACCGCTGGGAACGGGAAATAGCGAATAACATTGAATTGGACTCGCCCTATCGGTAATGGGCGATGGACTGGGGACATCCGCCGGTATAAAAGGCCGAAGCGGAAAGACTAGGCAAGGAAGGCACCAACCAAAATGGTTTTGTACGCCATCTTCTTTTATTTGTTTTCAGCGGTTGCTGTGGCGTCGGCGTTCATGGTTATTTCCGCACGCAATCCTGTGCATTCGGTGCTGTTTCTGATTCTGGTATTTTTCAATGCCGCCGGGTTGTTTCTGATGCTGGGTGCAGAATTCCTGGCGCTGATTCTGCTCGTTGTTTATGTCGGCGCAGTAGCTGTTCTGTTTCTCTTTGTCGTCATGATGCTTGATGTCGACTTTGTTGAATTACGGCAGGGTTTTCTTCAATATCTGCCGGTGGGGGCACTGGTTGGTATCATTCTGCTGGTCGAGTTGATTATGGGCGTCGGGGCCTGGGTTATCGACGCCAACGTGGCGGCGGTGCCAGTCGCGCCAATACCGCCGGTGGATGAAGTGTCCAACATCCGCGCAATCGGCGAGTTGCTCTACACGCGATACATTTACTTCTTCCAGGCGGCGGCAATGATCCTCCTGGTTGCGATGATTGGCGCCATTGTTCTGACGCTCCGGCACAAAGAAGGTGTCAAGCGTCAGGATATATCAAAGCAGGTTGGGCGTCGGCCTGAAGACGCCATTGAAGTTGTTGAAGTTGAAACGGGGAAGGGCATCTGAAGGGTCCGCTCTGCGGACAGATGTCTGACTAAATGAAAACAGGGGCTCCGGCGGGGACGGTATGGAAATCGGACTTTCGCACTTTCTGACTGTAGCGGCGATCTTATTCACGCTTGGGATTTTTGGCATCTTTCTGAACCGGAAGAATGTGATCATCATCCTGATGTCGGTGGAATTGCTGCTGTTGGCGGTCAACATCAATCTTGTCGCCTTCTCCAGTTTTCTGGGAGATCTTGTCGGGCAGATATTCGCCTTGCTGGTTCTCACCGTGGCTGCCGCCGAAGCGTCTATCGGGCTGGCGATCCTTGTAGTCTTTTTCCGAAACCGCGGGTCAATCGCGGTTGAGGACATCAACGTGATGAAAGGCTGAGCCGCATGTATACGGCAATCGTCTTTCTTCCGCTTATCGGCTTTTTGATCGCTGGCATATTCGGCCGTGCGATCGGTGCCAAGGCGTCAGAATATGTAACGTCAGGTCTGCTGATTCTGACTGCCCTGTTGTCATGGATTGCGTTTTTCGGATTCTGGCTCGGGGATGCACAGACCCAATCCATTACCATCATGCAGTGGATCACTTCCGGATCGCTGGATGTTAACTGGTCAATCCGGGTAGATACACTGACAGTTGTCATGCTGGTGGTGGTCACCACGGTATCGTCTCTGGTGCATGTCTATTCCATCGGCTACATGCACAACGATCCGCACCGGTCCCGGTTTTTCGCCTACTTGTCACTCTTTACATTTGCGATGTTGACGTTGGTAACGGCCAACAACCTGTTGCAGATGTTCTTCGGCTGGGAGGGTGTCGGCCTCGCTTCCTATCTTCTGATTGGCTTCTGGTATCGGAAACCATCAGCAAACGCTGCGGCGATCAAGGCATTCGTTGTCAACCGGGTTGGCGACTTTGGCTTTGCGCTCGGTATTTTCGGCGTTTTCTTTCTGTTCAATACCATCAATATGGACGTCATTTTTGCGAATGCGCCGGGCTTCATTGGAAGCGGTTCAGATGCGGCGCCGCTGGTGTTCCTGGGCTATCAGCTCGACAACGCAACGGCGATTACAATTGTCTGCCTGCTGTTGTTCATGGGAGCGATGGGGAAGTCGGCTCAGTTCCTGCTGCACACCTGGCTGCCTGATGCGATGGAAGGTCCAACACCGGTGTCCGCACTGATCCATGCAGCGACCATGGTCACCGCCGGGGTCTTCATGGTTGCCCGATTGTCGCCGTTGTTTGAACTTTCCCAAACCGCGCTGACCGTCGTCACCTTTTTCGGGGCAACCACTGCGTTTTTTGCAGCGACAATTGGCTTGGTGCAGAACGACATCAAGCGAGTTATCGCCTATTCGACCTGTTCGCAGTTGGGTTACATGTTTGTTGCTCTTGGTGTTGGCGCCTACTCAATCGGTATCTTTCATCTATTTACCCACGCGTTCTTCAAAGCGCTGCTGTTTCTGTGCGCGGGCTCGGTCATTCACGCAGTATCCGACGAACAGGATATGCGCAAAATGGGGGGACTGCGGAAGCATCTTCCGATTACCTATTGGACGATGATGATGGGAACGCTAGCCATTACGGGCGTTGGCATACCTCTGACGTATATCGGCTTTGCCGGGTTCATCTCCAAGGATGCAATTATCGAGGCAGCCTATGCGGTTTCCCAGACAGGACATAACTCCTTTGCACTATACGGATTCTGGATGACGGTTTTTGCTGCGGCTCTGACAAGCTTCTATTCCTGGCGGCTGACATTCATGACGTTTCACGGCAAACCCAGAGCGTCCGCAGATGTGATGAAACACGTGCATGAATCACCGATGGTGATGGCTGTCCCGCTTATAATTCTTGCTATCGGTGCTGTACTGGCCGGGATGGTGTTCCTGGATGCTTTTGCCGGGCATGGTTATGAGCACTTCTGGCGGTCAGCGCTTTATATGGGGGCTGAAAACCATGTTCTCCACGACATGCACGACCACGATATTGTCACCAACTGGGTAAAACTTTCGCCCTTTGTCATGATGTTGGCCGGACTGGCTGTTGCGTGGCTGTTCTACATACGCTCTCCGGAATTACCCAAGCGGCTGGCGGCAAGACATGATGGTCTTTATCGGTTCCTGCTCAACAAGTGGTATTTCGACGAACTCTATAATGTCATCTTCATTCGTCCAGCGATGTGGCTTGGTCGTGTCCTTTGGACTGTCGGTGACGGCAAGATTATTGACGGGATTGGACCGAACGGGATTGCGGCTCGGGTGATGGATATCACCAACCGTGTCGTCCGGTTGCAGACCGGTTACGTCTATCACTATGCGTTTGCAATGCTGATCGGGGTGGCCGCATTGGTCACCTGGACAATGTTCACGGGCAGCGGGGGTGCCCACTGATGAGCGACTGGCCACTCCTTACCTTTGTTACCTTTGCGCCTCTCTTCGGCGTCGCCGCCATTCTCCTTGTCCAAGGTGAAGATGAGCAGGCTCTGAAGAATATCCGTGTTCTGGCGCTTGTCGTCACGGTGTTTACATTCCTGCTTTCTCTCTTTGTCTGGGGTGGTTTCGACAATGAAATTGCCGGTTTCCAGCTCGTTGAGAAGTACGAATGGATACCGGGGCTCGTCTCTTACCATATGGGTGTCGACGGCATTTCGATGTTGTTCGTCATTCTGACGACTTTCTTGATGCCGTTCTGTATCCTTGCCAGCTGGAATGCGATTACAAAGCGCGTCAAGGAATACATGATCGCCTTCCTGGTGCTTGAAACCATGATGATCGGCGTTTTTTGCGCTTTGGATATCGTGGTTTTCTATGTGTTCTTCGAGGCCGTTCTCATACCGATGTTCATCATCATCGGGGTCTGGGGCGGCGGCAATCGCGTCTATGCGAGTTTCAAGTTCTTTCTCTATACGCTGCTTGGTTCCGTACTGATGCTGATTGCCATCATGGCGATGTTCTGGGAGTCCGGTACGTCAGACATCTCGGAGATGCTTGCCTATGGTTTCCCTGAATCCATGCAGATGTGGTTATGGGTGGCTTTTTTCGCAAGCTTCGCCGTGAAGATGCCGATGTGGCCGGTTCACACCTGGCTGCCGGACGCTCACGTGGAAGCACCAACTGCAGGATCGGTCATTTTGGCTGGTATTCTGCTGAAAATGGGTGGATACGGCTTCCTGCGCTTCTCATTGCCGATGTTCCCACTGGCATCCGACTATTTCGCTGACTTCGTCTTCTTCCTGTCGCTTGTGGCAATCATCTATACGTCGCTGGTTGCGCTTGCTCAGAAAGACATGAAGAAGTTGATCGCCTATTCGTCCGTGGCTCACATGGGCTATGTCACGATGGGTATTTTCACCATGACCGCCCAGGGCGTTCAGGGTGGCATCTTTCAAATGCTGTCCCACGGCATCGTTTCCGGTGCGCTGTTCTTGTGTGTTGGCGTGATCTATGACCGGATGCATACCCGCGAAATCTCCGCCTATGGGGGGCTGGTCAACAGGATGCCGGCTTATGCCTTTGTCTTCATGGTCTTTACCATGGCCAATGTGGGACTACCCGGAACGAGTGGCTTTGTTGGCGAATTCCTGACGCTGCTTGGTGCCTTTGAGGTCAATACCTGGGTCGCATTCTTTGCGACATTTGGTGTGATATTGTCGGCGGCTTATGCGTTGTGGCTGTACCGCAGAATTATCTTCGGAGCGCTTGAGAAAGAAAGCCTGAAGGGCATTCTGGACCTGTCGCTGAGAGAGAAGGTAATTCTACTGCCACTGGTTGCCCTGACATTGTTCTTCGGTTTTTACCCTGCACCGATCATGGACGTCACGGCGGCGTCGGTGAATAATCTCCTGCAGAACTATCATGCTGCTCTTGAAGTGGCTCAACAAACCGCAATGCTGGCGCACTGATCAGATCGCGTAAGGACGAGAACAGCGATGTTGGAAGATTTTTCCCTACTCCCCGATCTGATGCCAGCCATGCCCGAGATCTTCATGGCCGTGGGCGCCATGGTTCTGTTGATGATCGGTGTGTTCGGTGGTGACCGCTCGACATTGGTGGTGACGGGAATGAGCGCAGGGTTGATGGCCGTTGTAGGGGGCATCGTCGTCTTTTTCATTCCTGACGCTTCAACCTTCGGCGGTGCGTTTATTTTCGACGGATTTGCACGCTTTATGAAGGCGCTGACACTTATCGGCGCTGTTCTGGCGATCGCTCTCTCATGGGCGTATGGACGTGCGGAGAATTTTCAGCGTTTCGAATTTCCCATCCTCATCATTCTCGCAACGCTGGGCATGATGATGATGATCTCCGCCGATGATCTGATTGCGCTATATCTGGGCATAGAAATGCAGAGCCTGTCTCTGTATGTCGTTGCGGCCATCAATAGGGATTCACTTCGCTCCACTGAGGCGGGACTGAAATATTTTGTCCTTGGTGCTCTGTCTTCCGGCATGCTGCTTTACGGCATGTCGCTGGTTTATGGCTTCAGTGGCCAGACCGGCTTCTCAGAAATCGCGCAGGCCTTGTCCCACGGTGGAACGTCACTGGGCGTTACCATTGGTCTGGTATTCATATTGGCAGGTATCTGCTTCAAGATTTCCGCCGTTCCCTTTCATATGTGGACACCCGATGTCTATGAAGGCGCGCCAACGCCGGTGACCGCCTTTTTTGCAGCTGCCCCCAAGATTGCAGCAATGGCAATGTTGACACGCATCGTCATTTCCGCGTTTGAGCCGGTCACTGTTGAGTGGCAGCAGATCATCGTGTTCGTTTCGATTGCCTCTATGGTTTTGGGCGCGTTTGCTGCAATCGGACAGCACAACATCAAACGGCTGATGGCCTACTCGTCAATTGGGCATATGGGATTTGCGCTTGTCGGTCTTGCTGCGGGTAGCAAGGCCGGTGTTGAAGGCGTTATTCTCTATATGGCCATTTACCTCGCCACAACACTGGGAGCATTTGCCTGTATTCTGGCGATGCGCCGCCGCGAAGGTATGGTCGAAGAAATCAGCGAACTGTCCGGTCTGTCCCGGACCAATCCAATCATGGCGTTTCTTCTTGCGATGATTATGTTCTCGTTGGCCGGTATACCGCCGCTGGCCGGGTTTTTCGCAAAGTACTATGTGTTCGTGGCTGCCGTAGAGGCCGAGCTTTACATGCTTGCCGTGATTGGTGTACTCGCCAGCGTCGTGGGAGCATTCTATTATCTTCGGATCGTCAAGGTTATGTATTTCGATGAACCTGCGGAAGCGTTTGCTCCAATGCCGGGGGAACTGAAGGTCATTTTGGGTGCAAGCGGCGTGTTTGTCATTGCATTTGTTCTGATAGCTGGACAGTTGTCGGTTTATGCGGAAACGGCGGCAAGAACGCTTTTTTAGCCCATGAGCCATCATGATGAAGGGATTATCGACGGCCCGAACGCCAGTTACCGTTGGCGTGCCTTATCCAGCGTCTCTTCAACGAATGCAGCCTGTCTGACTGCTGGGCGCAAGAACAGCGATACCAGAAATCTATGGATTACGGCCGATCGACAGACTGCCGGTAAGGGACGTCGAGGCAGGTCCTGGGAGTCTCCTCCCGGGAACCTCTATGCTTCAGTGCTCCTGGTCAATCCCGCTTTAAAAACATCATCAATTGGTGAATTGCCGCTTCTTGCTGCTGTTGCATTGGCCGAGGCTCTTGAATTTGTCACCGGAACACACGCGCTTTCGTCGTTGAAATGGCCAAATGATTGCCTTGTTGACGGTGCAAAAATATCCGGCATCTTGCTTGAAAGCGAACTGCAGGACGCCGGTAATTCCATTGTGGTTGTTGGATTTGGCGTAAACTGCGTCAGTCATCCCGACTCTGCTCTATATCCAACCACCGATCTGGCGGCGCTGGGATATCGCGTTGACAGTCGCGCGCTTTTTCAAGCGTTAGCGAAGACGCTGGATCGTTGGCTGGGCATCTGGGACCGGGGCAACAACTTTTCTGACGTTCGCACCGCCTGGATATCACGCGCTGTCGGGATTGGAAAACCCATCACCGTTCGGCTGCCGGACCAGGAAATTCAGGGGCGGTTCCTTGATCTGGATGCAAACGGTTATCTGGTACTGGAAGAAATTGGCGGTGCTACCAGACTTATTTCGGCGGGAGATGTTTTCCTGTCAAACACGTTATGATGATCGGATAATACATGCAAAACCAGGCAAGTGAACTGGTGTTTCTGCCTCTGGGCGGTGTCGGCGAAATCGGGATGAATCTAGGTCTTTATGGAATTGGGCCGGCTGAGGACAGATCCTGGCTGATGATTGATTGCGGCGTGACATTCGCCGGCCCGGATTTGCCTGGCGTTGACCTTGTGTTGCCGGATATCCGATTTATCGAGGCAGAAAAGGATCGACTTCTGGGCATTGTGATCACGCACGCTCACGAAGATCACTACGGCGCGTTGGTAGAGTTATGGCCGCACCTTGAAGCGCCGCTTTATCTTTCTCCGTTTGCTGCAGGTCTGCTTGAGGCAAAATTGACCCATGGTGGGCCCAAAGAGATTCCGATGAATATTATCAAGGCGGGTGAGAGATTGAACCTCGGTCCGTTCGATCTTGAATTTATTGCGATGTCTCACTCGATCCCTGAGCCAATGGCCGTTGCCATCCGTTCTGAACATGGCACTGTTGTTCATACGGGTGACTGGAAAATTGATCACGAGCCGGGCATTGGCGAACCTATCGATATGGACCGCTTGGCTGAAATCGGCAGGGAAGGGGTACGTGCGCTCCTTTGTGATTCGACCAACGCCGTACGCGAAGGTGCCAGCCCGAGTGAAGCGGATGTAGCGGATACACTGACGAAAATCATCGGGAGCGCCAAACGTCGCGTTGCCGTCACTTCATTTGCATCGAATGTCGCGCGGATACGGGCAGTGGCCAAAGCAGCAAAGGCGAATGACCGGGAGATTGTCGTCGTTGGCCGAGCGATGAAAAGGGCTGTCGAAGTAGCCACGGACCTTGGCTACATGGACGACATGCCGGAATTTCTCGATGAGGAATCCTATGGTTATCTTCCCAGGGACAAAGTTGTTGCCCTCTGTACAGGTAGTCAGGGAGAATCACGGGCAGCATTGGCACGCATCGCCAACGACGACCACCGACATGTGACGCTCAGCCGTGGGGATATGGTGATTTTTTCAGCCCGAACCATTCCGGGTAATGAAAAAGCGGTTGGGGCAGTGATCAATGGCCTTGTAGATCAGGGAATGGATGTTGTGACCGATCGGGACGGGCTTGTTCACGTCTCCGGACATCCCAGAAAAGGTGAGTTGGAACAACTCTATAACCTACTGAAACCCCAATTGCTCGTGCCTGTACATGGGGAGCCTTTGCACTTGGAGGCACAGGTACATTTTGCCCGCAAAAATGGGATTAAGGAAATCGTCAGCGGTCGAAATGGGGACATTATTCGCTTGGCCCCTGGTCCCGGCAAGGTAATTGACGATGCGCCGAGCGGTATCCTTGTTAAGGACGGATTACTGCTGATCGACCCCGAAGTGTCTGGAATTCAAGAAAGACGGAAGCTGAGTTTTGTCGGGGTGGCGACAGGATATATTACGATGAATCGGGCGGGGGAAATTCAGGGCGATCCGGACGTCATTTTGTTCGGCCTGCCTGAATGTGATCAGCACGGTGACGACTTTGAGGACATTGCGCTTGATGGCCTGGAAGGCGCGGTGATGAGTATCCCCAAGTCTCGCCGCCGTGATGCGAACGTTGTTACCGAAGCAGCACGGCGGGGATTGCGTTCTGCTATAGCCGAAAGGTGGGGTAAAAAGCCCCTATGCCGCGTTGTGGTCAACGTTATATAAGAAAGCGCTTGGAACGCTCACTGGTCTCCCATCTTTCAAGAGGTGTGGACTGGATGACCTTTCTTTCAACGACGCTGTGGAAGGACTGGTCGAGCGGCTACGCACGATTATAACTCTCGCAGACAATCTGGCAGGCAAACGAATGATCGGACAATTAAATCACGTGGCAATTGCGGTTCCGGATATGGATGCAGCTGTTGCAACATACCGTGACACTCTGGGTGCGTCTGTATCGGCACGTGTTGAACAGCCGGATCACGGCGTGGCAACCGTCTTTATTGACCTTCCAAATACCAAGATTGAACTGCTCGAACCGCTTGGTACAGAGTCGCCGATATCGAAATTTCTGGAAAAGAACCCGGCTGGTGGCATTCATCATATCTGCTACGAGGTATCGGATATTCAGTCAGCAAAAGCGCATTTGCTTGAAAAGGGAGCTCGGGTACTGGGAACAGGTGAACCGAAAATTGGTGCGCATGGCAAGCCGGTGCTGTTTCTGCATCCAAAGGATTTTAACGGTACACTGGTTGAACTCGAAGAAGCGTAGGTGAACGCAATCAATTCTGAGCGCGTCCTCTGACCATCAAGACAAGACCCTATCTTCAGGAATTCAAAGCAACATGTCTCTTCCAACAGCAATGGCGG
The DNA here is from genome assembly GCA_039976075.1 of Stappiaceae bacterium. Classification (GTDB taxonomy): domain Bacteria; phylum Pseudomonadota; class Alphaproteobacteria; order Rhizobiales; family Stappiaceae; genus JBDWFY01. The sequence goes on along the minus strand of JBDWFY010000001.1, from coordinate 662,750 downwards.
TTTATTTTGTTATATGGTGGATCGTGCTGTTTGCCATATTGCCATGGGGTGTCAAATCGCAACACGAGACCGATGAATTTGTGGAGGGTACGGAACCTGCCGCTCCGGTCCGCCCCATGCTCGTCCGCAAGGCAATAGCGACCACGATTACAGCGGCAGTGGTGTTTGCAGGTGTCTATTGGCTTATTGCAGTTTCAGGGTACACCTTGGACGATATTCCGCTGCCGGGACGTTTTTAAACATTTTTAGATGTACTGCTGCCGACGCGATTCGGTGTTCGGATTGAAATTGAACGGACGCCGTATTTTGCTGATAGTCGATTCGATCAGACTATTGGTAGTGTCTGTATTTAAAAATTTAAATCCGACCGTTCTCGTCTCGATGCTATCGTGATCCATAGCACTTCTGACGGTGGTTCTACCATTCACGCTTATGGGTAAAAAAAAAGCAAGGCTTTCGCCCTGCTTATGTTAGTTCGCGTCCAAACCCTACCATATCCAGCGGAAAAGATTTGCTTTTCTCTTTCCACGGCGGCTGCAGAATTCCGCGCCTAGTAGGGCTATTCCTCCCAAGACTCAGACCGCGATGCCTCTGAGTTAGCCTTTCGGCTGCCTCAATTGTTATTATTTTGTGACACTAGCTGATGAAAATCACTTTGTCACCATTTTGTGCACGCTCCGCTTAAAATTTTTGCTTGTCGTTAAAACGGGCAATTTCTTCAATCGCATATTCCATAAACTGGAAATGGATATGGGGTTGTAATATTCGCCCGCATAAGGTTTCACTGACCTGCAAATGTTCCTCTTACGGAAATCCACAAAAAGAGTATTTTTATGCGTCTTTCACGATACTTTCTGCCCATCATTAAAGAGAATCCAAAAGAGGCGGAAATTGTCTCTCATCGGCTGATGTTGCGCGCGGGCATGATCCGCCAGCAGACTGCAGGCATCTATTCCTGGTTACCGCTTGGAATGCGCGTGTTGCAGAAAATCGAGCAGATTGTGCGGGAAGAGCAGAATAGGGCAGGGGCTGTCGAATTGTTGATGCCCACTTTGCAGCCGGCAGACCTCTGGCGGGAAAGCGGTCGCTACGATGCCTATGGCAAAGAAATGCTCCGCATCACTGATCGGCATGAGCGCGAACTACTCTATGGACCGACAAACGAAGAGATGATCACAGACATTTTCCGCTCGTCTGTTCGTTCTTACAAAGATCTCCCGCTTAACCTCTATCATATACAGTGGAAGTTCCGAGACGAGGTGAGGCCACGGTTCGGTATTATGCGTGGGCGAGAATTTCTGATGAAAGACGCCTATTCGTTTGATGTGGACAAGGAAGCTGCCCGTCATGCGTACAACCGGATGTTTGTCGCCTATCTGCGGACTTTTGAACGCATGGGGTTGAAGGCGATTCCGATGCGAGCCGATACAGGGCCGATTGGTGGCGATATGAGCCATGAATTCGTGATTCTTGCCTCGACCGGTGAAAGTGAAGTCTTCTGCCACAAGGACATGCTTGAGTTGGAAGTCCCCGGTGCTGATGTTGATTTTGATCAGGATCTGACGCCGATCGTCGACACCTGGCTTACGCCTTATGCGGCAACTGACGAGATGCATGATGCAAGTGCGTTTGATCGGATTCCTGAGTCTTATCGTGTTTCTGCCCGTGGTATTGAAGTAGGGCATATCTTCTATTTCGGAACAAAGTACTCCGAGCCGATGGGTGCAAAAATTGCTGGCCCGGATGGCGTGGAGACGCCGATCCACATGGGATCATATGGCGTCGGGGTGTCTCGTCTGCTCGGCGGTATCATTGAGGCGAGCCACGACGAGGCAGGAATTATCTGGCCCAAATCCGTTGCGCCTTTTGACATCGGATTGATCAACATGCGTGCCGGTGATGCGGGCGTCGATAGCGCCTGTGATGACCTTTACGAAAAGCTGACCAACGCCGGTTGCGATGTCCTGTATGATGATACGGATAACCGGGCCGGCAATAAATTTGCCACAATGGATCTTATTGGGTTGCCCTGGCAGTTGATTGTCGGGCCGCGCGGTCTGAAAAGCGGTGAAGTTGAAATCAAGAACCGCAAAACCGGAGAGCGTGAAAATGTGGCACTTGATGGTGTCGTCGCGCGGTTGCTGAGCGTTGATTGAACGGTAAAGTCAAATACTTCTATGTGGCGGAATAGCTTTGTCGAATTCATTCGGTAAAGTCATTCCGCTCCCTTATATTGGAAACAAATGATTCTGACCGAAAGTAATGTGCATCGGCATCTTGTTGGAGTGACCCAATGAGCGAGACAACCATGCAGGCCGATAATGGTGGAAAACGCGACAACCGTCCGTTTGCGCCCTTCGAGTGGATGTTGGCGGGTCGGTATCTTCGGAGCCGCAGGCGTGAGGCATTTATCTCCGTTATCGCTGGATTTTCATTCTTTGGCATCATGCTTGGCGTCGCCACACTGATTGTTGTGATGGCTGTGATGAACGGTTTCCGCGACGAGCTTTTGTCAAAAATTCTGGGCATCTCCGGACATATGACGGTTCAACCCATCGACTCGCCGCTGGATGATTATGATGCCGTTGCAGCCCGACTTGAAAATGTCGATCAGGTACGGTTCGTCATGCCCTATATCGAGGGGCAGGCTCTGGCATCCGGTCCTGTCGGTGCTTCAGGTGTTCTGGTGAAGGGATTGATGCAGGCGGACCTCAATCGGTTGCCGCTTGTGTCTGAAAACCTCGTCATCGGTAGTCTTGAGAATTTTGATAGCGGGGAAGGTGTGGCCATCGGGTCTCGCCTTGCCCGTTCCCTTGGCGTTGCGATTGGCGACAATGTGACGATTGTCACGCCGAAGGGAAATGTCACCGTAATGGGGGTTACCCCTCGGGTCGTATCCTATCCGATCAATGCCATATTTGAAATTGGTATGGCGGAGTATGACAGCACTTTCATTTTCATGCCGTTTGAGCAGGCTCAGCTTTACTTCAATCGGGAAGGGCTGGCGAACGGGATTGATATTTTCGTAGACGACCCGGACAACATGGATGGGTTGCGGCTGGTGATCGAGGAGGCTGCGGTCAGACCGACAACGGTATTCGATTGGCGGCAGCGGAATCTTACATTCTTTTCGGCTCTGGAAGTAGAGCGCAATGTGATGTTCATCATCTTGACGCTTATTGTAATCGTGGCTGCTTTGAACATTATTTCCGGCCTGACGATGCTGGTGAAGGACAAGTCTCACGACATAGCTATATTGCGAACAATGGGCGCATCGCGCTCCGCAGTGATGCGCATTTTTGTGATAACAGGTTCCAGTATAGGGATCGTGGGAACAATGGCGGGCGTGATCCTTGGAACGATTATTTGCCTGAATGTCGAATCAATCCGGCAGTTTATTTCCTGGATGACGCGTACCGAATTGTTTTCGCCCGAGTTGTATTTCCTGAGCAGATTGCCGGCAAAGATGGAAACCGGAGAAACGATTTCCGTGGTTGTCATGACCCTTGTCCTGTCATTTCTGGCCTCTTTGTATCCGGCCTGGAAAGCGGCGCGGCTGGATCCGGTAGAGGCGCTTAGATACGAATGACCCGCCTATGACGATACAGGATAAAGAAAGCACATTGGCAGATCAGGTTCAGCGAGCCTCGCTGGCACTGATTGGAATCGGCAAGACCTTCTCGGAAGGGAAAAACGAAATTGTTGTGCTGAGCAATGCCAATTTGATTGTCAATCCAGGTGAAACTGTCGCGCTGATCGGACCGTCGGGTGCGGGGAAATCAACACTGCTTCAGATCGCTGGTCTACTGGACCGCCCGGATTCGGGTGAGGTGTATATATCCGGTCATGCGTGCGGCCGCGCCAGTGACAGCGAGCGCACTCGATTGAGACGGCAGGATATCGGCTTCGTTTACCAGTTCCATCATCTGTTGCCTGAGTTCACTGCTCAGGAAAACATTGCGATGCCGCAGATGATCAATGGGCTGGAGAAAAAAGAGGCCATGAAGCGGGCAGTTGAATTGCTGTCTTACATGAAGATGGCGCCCCGGGCGCGCCATCGCCCGTCGGAACTTTCCGGTGGCGAAAGACAGCGTGTCGCCATTGCGCGTGCCGTTGCAAATGCGCCTTCGGTCCTGATGGCGGACGAACCGACCGGAAACCTTGACCCCAAAACATCCGCCTATGTTTTTGATGCACTGGCAACGCTGGTGAAAGCGTCTGGCTTGGCGGCGATCATTGCGACTCACAACCATCAGCTTGCCGCAAAAATGGATCGCAGAATCACTCTGAGTGCTGGCGGAATCGCCGAGTTGGAGTGAGGCCTACAAGGCCTGCTTTAGGGCAGAAAATTCAGACAACCAGTTCAGTTTCCAATACGTTCAGCCTGAAATGCACAGCTCAAGTTGAACGACCGTAACGCCGACGATGCACGGGAAGACTGAATATGATGTCGAATTTCGCAAGCATAAACCTGCGTGGCCTGCATCAGACCAGCGAGCCGCATTAAGATATAATTTACCACAAATATTGCTGGTGTTCTTTAGTGCTTGCATTTGGAACAAAACGTGAACATACTATGCTCATAACAAGATCATACCTGATTGGAGTATCTTATGCAACAGATCATGCGTGACATCGCCGCCGCCGGTTCTCTCATTCTTTTCAGCATGACTTTCATATTCTGGACGGATGTTCTGCTTTCGCTCTCCTGAGATACAAACCCTTGGCCAGGACGATTGTTGACAAGCGTCTGATTGATCGTGATCGCTCTTGTCGTGTGGCGGGTGATTGTGATGAAAAGAATAGTGAGAAACATTTGATGTAATCGTCTTCAATACCGGAGCAGCAAAATGAGTGAACCGACCTTTGTCCATCTTCGGGTTCATTCGGCTTATTCGCTGCTTGAAGGGGCGCTGCAACTTCCCAAGATTGTGGAACTAGCCAAAGCAGACAGCCAGCCTGCCGTCTGTATAGCTGACACCGGGAATTTGTTTGGCGCACTGGAGTTTTCCGATAAGGCCTATGGTGCCGGTATTCAACCGATCATCGGCTGTCAGCTTTCTGTAGATTTTGGCGACGAATTTCTGGGACGAAAGGAAGATGAGGGATTTTCAGATCTGGTGCTCATCGCCGCGAGCGACGAGGGCGCTGCCAATCTGACAGAGATTGTTTCGCGTTCTTATACCGAATCTGAAGCCGGCTCGCGACCTCATATTACTCTCCAAACGCTTCGTGACCGATCCAATGGACTGATAACGCTGACCGGCGGCATTGGTGGCCCGATAGGGCGAGCGTTATCGGTTAATCGCCCCGACCTTGCCCGAAAACGCCTTAAAACGCTTCAGGAAATGTTTGGTGACCGGCTGTATCAGGAACTGCAACGTCACCATGTGGCAGCGGAAAATCTGATTGAAGCGGATCTGATTGATCTGGCATATGAAAATGGACTGCCGCTGGTTGCGACAAACGAACCGTTTTTTCCTGCGCGAGATGATTTTGAGGCTCATGATGCACTGATCTGTATCGCCGAAGGACGCATGATCATTGAAGATGATCGTCGGCAGCTTACGGAAGAGCATTATTTCAAGACGCAGGCTGAAATGGTGGATCTCTTTTCCGATCTACCGGAAGCAATTGAAAACACGCTTGAAATCGCTCGCCGTTGCCACACGCGAATGCTGAAGCGCGACCCGATCCTGCCCCGGTTTACGGGAGGTGACGGCGATACCGAAAAAGCCGAACAAGTTGAAACGGCGGAGTTGCGCCGGCAGGCTCAAGAGGGGCTCCGACAGCGCCTGGATTTTCATGGTCCCGCAGATGGGTTGACGGAAGAAGACTATCAGGAACGCCTTGAATATGAACTGGGCATCATCGAGCGGATGAAGTTTCCCGGATACTTTCTTATCGTGGCGGACTTTATCAAATGGGCCAAACTTCAAGATATACCCGTTGGTCCAGGACGGGGATCAGGGGCAGGGTCCCTGGTTGCTTATTCATTGACAATTACCGATCTCGACCCGCTTCGGTTCGCACTTCTGTTTGAGCGCTTCCTCAATCCGGACCGGGTGTCCATGCCCGATTTCGACATCGATTTCTGTCAGGATCGGCGCGAAGAGGTCATTCGGTACGTCCAGGATAAGTATGGGCGTGATCAGGTTGCCCAAATCATCACTTTCGGTACCATGCAGGCACGCATTGTCTTACGGGACGTCGGACGCGTTCTGCAGATGCCATACGGACAGGTCGACCGTCTGTGCAAGATGGTGCCCAATGCTCCGGGCAGCAATATGAAACTGGCCGAAGCGATAGCGGAAGAACCGCGCCTGCAGGAGGCGAGGGCAGCTGAGCATGTCGTTGACCGGTTGATGAATATCTCTCTTCGCCTGGAAGGGCTGAACAGGCATGCAGGTACGCATGCGGCGGGCATTGTTATCGGTGACCGCCCGCTGGAGCAACTTGTGCCTATCTATCGTGACCCCCGGTCCGATATGCCGGTGACACAGTACAATATGAAATGGGTTGAACAGGCAGGGCTCGTCAAATTCGACTTTTTGGGTTTGAAAACGCTGACAACCATTGACGTGGCGACAAAGCTGATTGCCGAACGCGGGGTCAAAGTCGATATCGGAGCCGTACCGATTGAAGACAAGCCAACCTACGATATGCTGGCGCGAGGTGAAACGGTTGGAGTGTTCCAATTGGAAAGTGCCGGCATGCGCCGTGCCATTGCCGGTATGCGGCCTGACCGGTTTGAAGATATCATTGCGCTGGTTGCGCTCTATCGACCAGGCCCGATGGACAATATTCCTGTCTATAACCGACGCAAGCACGGCCAGGAAAAGCCCGACTACATGCATCCCAAACTCGAACCTGTGCTCAGGGAAACGTACGGGATTATTGTTTATCAGGAACAGGTGATGGAGCTGGCCCAGCTCCTGGCCGGTTATTCGCTAGGTGAGGCGGATCTGTTGCGTCGGGCAATGGGCAAGAAGATCGCTGCTGAAATGGAAGTTCAGCGAGGACGCTTTGCAGAGGGCGCCAAGGAAAATGGCGTCTCCAAAAGCGACGCCACGATGATTTTCGACGTTGTGGCAAAGTTCGCCAACTATGGCTTTAACAAATCGCATGCCGCAGCCTATGCACTTGTGGCTTATCACACGGCCTGGCTCAAGGCGAACCATCCGGTGGAATTCATGGCCGCCTCGATGACGCTGGATATGGGTAACACGGATAAGCTGAATGATTTCAGACAGGAAGCCCAGCGCATGGGTATCGACGTCGTTCCTCCGTCGATCAACAGGTCTGGTGCGGATTTTCGCGTCAGGGATGGAAAAATTATCTATGCAATGGCGGCGATCAAGGGCGTTGGAGAACAGGTCGTCGAACACATTGTCGAGGTCCGCGGGGATGAACCATTCAAAGACCTGGGAGATTTTGCGCGGCGGATTAATGCGCGGCAGGCCAACCGACGCACGTTGGAAAATCTGATATGTGCCGGTGCGTTTGACGAACTGGATCGCAACCGAGCCCGCTTGATCGACGGGCTGGACCGGATCATCGGCGAGGCTCAGCGAACCGATCAGAATGAAGCATCCGGGCAGGCTGATATTTTCGGATCGTTGAGTGCAGCAGAACCGTTGCGTCTCAACGATACCCCCTCATGGCTTGCCGCGGAGCAACTACAGAGGGAACATCAGGCCATCGGTTTCTATCTGTCTGCACATCCCCTGGATGAATATCGCCCTATTTTGAAGGAAATGCGGGTTCAAATGTGGAGTGATTTTGCTGATGCGGTCAAGCAGGGCGCATCAGCAGGAAGGCTCGCAGGCACTGTCACTTCGCGGCAGGAAAGAAAAACGCGCAGCGGTAACAAGATGGGAATCATCCGTTTCTCTGATCCGACGGGACAATATGAAGCGATCATATTTGCCGAAGGATTGGGCCAATATCGCGAAGCGCTTGAACCGGGTAAATCGGTTGTACTGCTCGTTGGTGCTGAAATGCGCGAGGAAGATATCGGAGTCCGAATTCAGTCCGTCGAACCGTTGGATAAGGCGTCTTCCCGTTTAAAGAAAAACCTCCGAATTTTTCTTCGCAATTCTGATCCGGCAGATAGTGTCCGTCGTCATTTGAAGGCTCAGGGAGAGGGTGATGTCAGCCTGATCCTGTTGCTCGACCAGGGAGAAAGGGAAGTTGAATTGAAACTTCCTGGACGCTACCAGGTCACGCCGCAGGTTGCCGGTGCTCTCAAGGCAATACCAGGTGTGCTTGAGGTCGAAATGGCTTGAGCGAACAAGCCAGTGAGACCGGTTGTCTTCCGCGGCGCACTTTTGTGTGCAAGCCAGGTGTCATTTCACTCTTGCATCAATGATTGCTTGCCCCTATAAGGCGCGCATCCCACACGCGGAGCCGGGGGTCGATCCTATTCGGCGTCCATCCGGTGCAATCCACAGTATTTACTGTTGCTCCGCGGAGGTTAACCGGAAAACTGGAGATATAAGAGCAATGGCTCTGCCTGATTTTACTATCCGACAGCTTTTGGAAGCTGGCGTCCACTTCGGCCATCAGAAACATCGGTGGAATCCCAAAATGTCAGAGTACATTTTCGGAACCCGGAACAATATTCACATTCTTGACCTGGCGCAGACCGCGCCTCTTATGCATCAGGCGCTGAAAGCTGTCAGCGATACGGTGGCCGGTGGCGGTCGCGTGTTGCTTGTCGGTACAAAGCGTCAGGCACAGGAAGGCGTCGCGACAGCCGCGCGCAACAGCGCACAGTATTTTGTCAATGCGCGCTGGCTTGGCGGCATGCTGACCAACTGGAAGACCATCTCCCAGGCAATTCAGCGCCTTCGCCAGCTCGATAGCGTATTGGACGGAGATTCCAGTGGGCGGACAAAGAAAGAGCTGCTTAATCTGACGCGCGAGCGCGAAAAACTTGAACGCAACCTTGGCGGTATCAAGGACATGGGCGGCATTCCCGACATGTTGTTTGTGATTGATACAAATCGGGAATCAATTGCTATTCAGGAAGCGCGTCGTCTGGGAATACCAGTCGCTGCTATCCTTGATTCCAATTCCGATCCCAAAGGTATCACTTACCCGATCCCGGGAAATGATGATGCGGCGCGCGCGATCAATCTCTATTGCGATCTGGTGACTCGTGCTGCGATTGACGGGATTTCCCGTGCACAGGGCTCAATGGGTGTGGATATCGGCGAAGCTGAAGAAATTGTCGAAGAGCCCGTATTGGCAGAAGAGCCGGTAGCGGCAGAAGCAACAGTTGAAGAGACTGTGGAAGCAGCAGTCGCTGAAGAGGCTGCAGCGCCCGTCGAAGAGACTGCAGCACCTGCCGAAGAGGCCGTTTCCACGGATGCTCCGGCAGAAACTGCAGAAGACGATCAAGCTAAGAAATAAATGCGTATTTGGGCTGCTGCAACGGGTTGCAGCCCATCTGCACATTCAAATCGGGCGCCTTCGGTTTTAGCCGATGGCGTCATTGTTACGAGATATCCTTGCGTACCCCGCAAGGAATTTTAATCCGGCAACGAGGATACCCATGAGCATTACAGCTGCAATGGTGAAGGAACTCCGCGAAAAAACCGGCGCGGGCATGATGGATTGCAAGACGGCCCTGAAGGAAACGGATGGGGATATGGAAGCCGCAGGCGATTGGCTGCGCAAGAAAGGCATCTCAAAAGCCGCAAAGAAAGCGGATCGTGTCGCTGCTGAAGGCCTTATCGGTGTTATTGCAGACGGGAAGCGCGCTGCTGTCGTCGAGGTGAATTCCGAGACTGACTTTGTTGCCCGAAATGAGAATTTCCAGGCACTTGTCTCCAACATCGCCAAAGCTGCGCTTGATGCGGACGATACCGATGCACTGGCAGCTGCGACATATCCCGGTGCGGCGCTGACAGTTGCAGATCAGGTTAAAGAGACGATTGCGACCGTTGGCGAAAATATGAATTTGCGTCGGATGCAGCGTGTTGATGTGAGCGATGGTGTTGTTGCCTCATATGTTCACAATGCAGTTGCCGATGGTCTTGGCAAGATCGGTGTTCTGGTCGCGCTCGAATCATCTGGTGATGCAGATAAGCTGCGTGCGCTTGGCAAGCAGATTGCGATGCATATCGCCGCAACAAACCCCTTGGCTTTGAATACCGATGAGCTGGATCAGGCTGTCGTGGACAAGGAGCGGGAAGTCTTTTCCGATCAGGCGCGCGCTTCTGGCAAGCCAGAGAACATTGTTGAAAAAATGGTGGAAGGTCGCCTGCGGAAATTCTACCAGGAAGTTGTGCTGCTGAAGCAGGCGTTTGTTATCAATCCAGACGTGACCGTCGAAAAAGCAATCGAAGAGGCTGCCACGGAACTTGGTTCACCGGTTAAGCTGACTGCGTTTGTCCGATTTGGGCTGGGCGAGGGGATTGAGAAAGAAGAATCTGATTTTGCAGCCGAAGTTGCCGCAGCAACCGCGGCAGGTTAAAAATTGCGGGCGCCGATTCATTCGGCGCCCTTTTTTTGTCTTTAACTCAGTAACGAGGCATTGACCCATGGACGCAGGCGTAAAGTGGCGGCGCATTCTGCTGAAAGTCTCTGGCGAGGCTCTGCTGGGCGACAAGGGATTCGGCATAGATCCGGTCGTAATAGAACGCATTGCCACGGAAATAGATGAAGCACGACAATGTGGTGTGGAAGTTGGCATCGTCATCGGCGGAGGCAACATCTTTCGAGGTGTCTCCATTGCAGCCAAAGGCGGTAATCGCATTACCGGCGATCATATGGGCATGCTTGCGACAGTTATGAACGGATTGGCGCTGGTCGAGGCGATGAAATCGCGGGGGATATCAGCGCGGGTTCTCTCAGCAATTGAAATTCCTGCCGTTTGCGAGATGTTCACCCAGCGAGCGGCTCAAAAATATATGGAAAGCGGAGAAACGCTGGTGTTTGTGGGGGGAACAGGAAACCCTCTGTTCACGACGGATTCCGCCGCGGCACTGAGAGCTGCGGAGATGAATTGTGACGCTATTCTAAAAGCCACGCAGGTTGACGGCATTTATTCAGCAGACCCCAAAATTGAACCCAATGCAGAGCGTTTTGATACAATTTCCCATAGCGAAGTGCTCAAACGCGGTCTTAAAGTAATGGACACGGCTGCGATTGCGCTTGCCCGGGACAACAGTATTCCTGTAATCGTTTTTTCAATTCATACGCCGGGTGCGTTGATTGATGTCTTGCATGGTAAGGGTCGATCCACCATCGTGACAGACTGAGCATTGCATGTCTGCGTGTGGAAATTGCAGCGCATGCCAGCCTTGGAATAAGGGAGTTAACCAATGTCTGACACAGCATCATTTGATATTGCGGACCTGAAGCGCCGAATGAACGGTGCCATTTCTGTGCTCAAAACAGAACTGGCGGGTCTAAGAACAGGTCGTGCGTCGTCGTCGATGATGGATCCGATCCAGGTTGAAGCCTACGGCAGTAATATGCCTATCTCACAGGTGGCAACCGTCAGCGTGCCGGAGCCAAGAATGATTTCCGTCCAGGTCTGGGACAAGACGATGGTCGCCGCAGTCGAAAAGGCGATTCGAGAGTCCAGCCTGGGATTGAATCCCGTAGTGGATGGAACATTGCTGCGTCTCCCTATTCCTGAACTGAACGAAGAGCGTCGCCTCGAGCTGGCAAAAGTTGCCCACAAATATGGTGAGCAAGCCAAGGTTTCCATTCGCCACGTCCGCCGCGATGGAATGGATATTCTTAAGAAGCTGGAAAAAGACAGCGAGATAAGTCAGGATGAGCACCACGCCGAGTCAGACACTGTTCAAAAACTGACAGATGACATGATTGCCGAAGTAGACGAAATTCTTGAAAAGAAAGAACAAGAAATCAAGCAAGTCTGAGTGGCGACAGATAGATCTACGGGCTCTAATAAAATGGCAATGACGGAAGCCTCCAGCCAATCGGCGGCACTATCGGTTGAAAAGTCCGCTCTGCCGCGGCATGTGGCCATCATCATGGATGGCAATGGCCGCTGGGCAGAAGCGCGAGGATTACCGCGTGTTGAAGGCCACCGGCAGGGGCTTGCGACGCTCCGGAAGATTGTCAGTCATGCCGGAGACCGAGGAATCGAATTCCTTACCCTTTACAGTTTCAGTTCGGAAAATTGGCGCAGGCCGATCGCGGAAGTCAGTTTTCTGATGGGGCTATTACAACGCTTCGTTCAAAAAGACCTCTCGGAATTATGTTCCGCTAATGTTCGAGTAAGCGTGATCGGTGAAAGGGACAGCCTTGCCCCGGATATCAGGCAGTTGCTGGAACATGCAGAAGAGACGACCAAGCACAATACCGGCATGGTGCTGATCGTTGCGTTTAACTACGGCGCCCGGAATGAGATCATGCGAAGCGTGCAGGCGATAGCCAGTGATGTCGCAAATGGGAAAATCAATCCGGAGGATATGACCGAGGAGATGATATCCCAACACATGGATACCGCGGAATATCCGGATCCGGACGTTATTATCCGCACGAGTGGCGAGGAACGATTGTCCAACTTCCTGTTGTGGCAGGCCGCCTATAGTGAGTTTGTATTTCGGGATGAACTCTGGCCTGATTTTACCCCTGCCGGATTTGACGCCTGTATTGAAGATTTCCTCTCCAGAAACCGACGATATGGCGGTCTTAGAGAAAAAGTCGTCGGATGAGCGGCGACCCGCTCAAACGCAAAACCCTCTTGGAAAGCAAGATTGGGACAGACTTTCGTCTGCGATTGATATCGGCGCTGATATTAGCACCAATCGCGCTAGGCGTTGTTTGGGTTGGCGGATATGCTTTTTTGGCAATGGTGTCGTTGGGCACGGTGCTGATTTTGCGGGAGTGGGTTGGTATAACCGCGAAACTTTCGGCAACACGAGACGTCTGGATACTAGCGGGTATCATGATAGTGGCGCTTGTACTTGCAGCTTTGAGAGAATTCGAATACTCGCTCGCGTCAATTATTCTGGTCGTGGGGATGGCGGCGATTCTGCCTCAATTCGACGGTGCGCGAAAATGGATAATGTTGGGGGCGGCTTATACGATTTTTGCGTCGGCAGGCCTGATGTTCCTAAGGCAGGGCGAATTTGGTCTGCATGCAATTTTCGGGTTGCTGATTCTGGTTTGGGCAACAGACATCGGAGCATACTTTAGTGGTCGTTTGATTGGTGGCCCCAAGCTTTGGCCCGCAGTTTCGCCGAACAAGACCTGGTCGGGCGCTACTGGAGGTCTTCTAGCCGCTGTGCTGTTGAGCGTTTTGGCGGGTCAGCTCAACGGGTATCATCAGCTGGGTGCAATAGCGATATTGGCAGCGTTTCTTTCGGGAATTTCTCAGTTGGGCGATTTGGCGGAATCTGCTTTGAAACGACATTTCGATGTAAAAGACTCCGGGGGAATTATCCCAGGTCATGGCGGGCTGCTGGATCGTGTGGATGGCTTGATGCTTGCAACAATTGCCGCATTTTTCGTGGCCGCTGCTTTGCATGGTTTTGCGGATCCGACACTGTTGCTGGTCGAACTGCATGGCAATGCGGCTTTGGTAAACCTTGATGGGAATGTAATCCTTGAGCGTTAGAAGATCCCTCACGATATTGGGAGCGACCGGGTCCGTCGGGCAATCCACGATTGACCTTGTTTGCCGGAATCCGGATCGGTTTGACATCGGTGCGCTGACAGCGAACAAGAATTATCGGGACCTCGCTGATATAGCGCGTAAAGTTGGAGCCCGGCATGCCGTAATCAGCCAGGAGCAACATTATGATGCATTGTGCGCGCTGCTTGCCGATACCGATATAGAAGTGTCAGCCGGTTCTCACGCCGTCGCAGAAGCGGCTTGTTTGCCAGCTGATATCGTTGTTTCTGCAATTGTCGGATTTGCCGGCCTTCGTCCTACCCTGGCTGCGTTGGAATGCGGAAGAACCGTTGCACTTGCGAACAAGGAAAGCCTTGTTTGTGCTGGTGAATTGGTCATGCGGACAGCGAAGGAAAGTGGTGCGCGAATTCTACCGGTTGATTCAGAGCACAATGCGATTGCTCAGGTTCTCGATCAGAACCAGCTTCATGCCGTGGAAATGATCACACTGACAGCATCCGGTGGGCCTTTCTGGAAAAAAACGTATGCTGATATGAAGTCGGCGACGCCTGAAGAGGCGTTGAACCACCCGAATTGGTCGATGGGTGCGCGTATTTCAATTGACTCGGCAACAATGATGAACAAGGGTCTTGAGTTGATAGAGGCTCACTATCTCTTTGCTGTACAGCGGCATCAGATCAATGTTCTCGTTCACCCCCAGTCGGTTGTTCACGGCCTTGTGCAATATGTTGACGGTTCTCTGCTTGCGCAGTTGGCCAGTCCGGATATGCGTATACCGATTGCGCATTGTTTGTCGTTGCCGGACAGAATATCGATACCCGGTCAACGGCTGAATCTTGCACAGATATCGAGCTTGGAATTTGCGGAACCCGACCTCGTGAGATTTCCGGCTTTGCGCCTGGCATTGGAAGTTCTTGAACGGGGGCAGGGGGCGTCAGCTGTCCTTAACGCTGCGGATGAAATTGCAGTTGCGGCCTTTCTGGACAAACGACTGGGCTTTACGGCAATTGCAGATGTTGTAAACAGAGTACTTGATGACATCGAACGGGCGGGCCTGTTGGCTACTCCTGGGTGCCTTAAAGATGCTGAAATGTTGGATGAAGCAGCGCGCCGATATGCCGGTGAGGCATGCGCCTTCATGGAAATTTGACACTTTGTCGAATAAATACTGAATCACACAAGACAGACGTTCAGGAGCAAATTGATGGATATCATTACCGGCTTTGGGTCCGGCATCACTGGCTACATCATTCCATTTCTGTTTGTGTTGACAATTGTCGTATTTTTTCATGAGCTTGGCCACTTTTGGGTTGGCCGGTTATGCAGCGTGAAGATTGATGCGTTTTCTGTCGGATTCGGACCGGAAATTTTCGGATGGAACGATAAGCAAGGTACGCGCTGGAAACTTTCAGCGATTCCATTGGGTGGATATGTGAAGTTTTCCGGTGACGGAAATGCAGCAAGTATGCCCGATAGCGAGGCGCTGCAGGAGATGACGCCGGAGGATTTCGAACACAGTCTGGCCGGGAGGCCCGTTTGGCAACGAGCGGCCATTGTGGCAGCCGGGCCTATTGCTAACTTTATTCTGGCGATTGTCATCCTTGCCGGATTGTTCATGTCGTCGGGCAAGATTGTTTCGGATCCCAGAGCAGACGGTGTGCAGGCCGGGAGCGCGGCTGAACGTGCAGGGATGATGGTTGGAGACGTTGTTATTTCAATTGATGGCACATCGATTGAAAGCTTCAATGATATGAAGCGGATAGTATCCGCAAGCGCTGATATTCCCCTCAATATTGTTGTGAGACGCGATGGTCAGGAAGTTCCGATGACTGTCACGCCCGTGCGTCATGAATCCAAAGACCGTTGGGGCAATGTGCATAGAGAGGGTCTGCTGGGTGTCAAACACGATCCCAAGTTGGGAGAGGTGCGCACAGTCAGCTTCTCAGTTCCTGGTGCTGTGGTTGAAGCGACGAAGGAAACCTGGTTTATAGTGACCCGAACTTTAGGTTATCTATATGATATCATTATCGGAAAGGAAAGTGCTGACCAGTTGAGCGGGCCTATTGGAATCGCCAAAGTGTCGGGTCAGGTTGCAGAACTCGGTTTTGGTCCTATCCTGAATCTGGCGGCGATTTTGTCGGTCAGTATCGGATTGCTCAATCTGTTTCCTATTCCGATGCTGGATGGCGGCCATTTGGTTTACTACGCTGCTGAAGCGATCCGAGGAAAACCGCTAAGTGAACGGGTGCAGGAAATCGGTTTCAGAATCGGTCTCACGCTGGTTCTCATGCTTATGGTGTTTGCCACCTGGAATGACATTTCAAAAATGTCATGGCCCAGTGTCTTTTCCTGACCCAGTGTCTTTTTCTGATAATGCAAGGAGTCATAGGTCCGAATATTCCGAATCAAGCCACTTGACCACTGAGTGTTGATTGTGGCTGAAACCCGGTTCGGGTGACTGGAAAAAGGCACAAATCCGGCATTCGTTTTTATGCATCGTCAATTATCGTGTCATTGACGCAACGCCCGGTGTGTAAAGAGGAATTCTCGCTATCAGCATGTTGCACCACGCCTAAAAGAATGTCAGAAACCTATTGGTAATTTGGGAATCTTTTCACCGTTGTACCTAATCTCGGGTCCGGTGTTTAACGACGAAGGCATAGCCAACCTATGCGATTTGATACAAAAATCTTCCTGACCGTTACGATTGCGGCCCTGTTTTACATGAGTGGTCCGATACCGGAAAACGGAGCGTTTTGGGGGTCGTCGGCCGCTGAAGCTGCTACTGTTAGCCGGATTGTCGTGCAGGGCAACACGCGCGTGGAAGCGGAAACGGTTGAGAGTTATATGACGATTCAGCCCGGCCGTTCTTTTTCGGCAGCGGATGTAGACGAATCGTTGAAAACACTTTTTGCGACGGGTTTGTTTACCGACGTGAAGATTGCCCAAAGAGGCGGTGCTCTTGTGGTCACGGTCACGGAAAATCCGTTGATCGGACAGATTTCATTTGAAGGCAACAAGCGTATCAAGGACAAGGCGCTTGTGGATGTTATACAGTCCAAGGAGCGGGCGGTTCTTACCCAGGCTCGGGTGCAGAGTGATGTCCAGCGTATCCTTGAAGCCTATAGGCGTACTGGTCGCTACCGTGCGTCTGTTGAGCCGAAAACCATTCAGCGCGACAATAATCGAGTCGACCTGGTTTTTGAAATCAATGAAGGCACCAAAACCGGTGTCGAGCGGATTACGTTCATTGGTAACAGCGAATACAGCGACGGTCGTCTGCGGGATGTAATCAAAACGAGGGAAGCGGGGCTTCTAAGCTGGCTTCGGTCTTCTGATGTTTATGACCCGGATCGTCTGAATGCGGATCAGGAGTCGCTCCGCCGGTTCTACTTCCGGCAGGGATATGCAGACTTCCGGGTTGTTTCAGCTGTTGCCGACCTTGATCGCGAACAGAATGTTTTCTTCGTCACCTTTACGATTGATGAAGGCGAGCGTTACACGTTTGGTGAAGTCGATATCGATACCTCGCTGGCTTCTGTCGATCCAGAATCGTTACGTGGCGTGTTGCGGACACGTTCCGGGGCTCGATACAACTCACTTGAAGTTGAGAAGTCACTTGAAGATCTAACTGTCGAGATTGCTCGAAGCGGCTACGCTTTTGCCGAAGTAAGACCGCGCGCGGATCGTGATTATGAAGAGCGCAAAATCAATCTGACGTACTTCATTGAAGAAGGTCCGCGTGTTTACATCGAACGTATCAACGTTCGTGGCAATGATCGGACACGTGAATATGTTATTCGCCGCGAGCTCGATTTGTCCGAAGGGGATGCATACAATCGGGTCTTGCTGGATCAGGCCAAACGCCGGCTGAGAAACCTCAGTTTCTTCAAATCTGTCCGTACCTCGACAGAGCGAGGCTCCGCGCCGGATAGAGTTGTTGTCAACATCGACGTTGAAGAACAGCCGACTGGTGAAGTATCATTTGGGGTTGGATATTCCACCTCAGAAGGTTTCCTCGGTGACGTCTCTATTACAGAGAAAAACTTCCTTGGCCGTGGGCAGTTTGTCAAACTGGCAGCTGGATTGGGCGAATCCTCGACGACTTATGAATTTGCGTTCAAAGAACCCTATTTCATGGGACGCCGTATATCCTTTGGATTTGATGTCTATCAGCGGGAGCTGACCGATAACGACTTCAGGTCTTATGATGAAAAGAGTACGGGTGGCGGTGTGAATTTTGGTCTGCCGCTGAAAGATGATGAGCTCACTCTCAATCTTTTCTACAAGATCAATGATCGTGAAATTTCAAATGTCGACAGTGACGCATCGGTTGCGCTGCAAGATTCGACCGGTACAACTCTGACATCCATCCTTGGATACTCACTCGTCCATAATTCTCTGGATAACTTCCAGTTGCCTCGTGAAGGAACGTTTGCAAAATTCCAACAGGACTTTGCCGGGGTAGGCGGTGATGCGCAATATATCCGCACGACGGCGGAGGCCCGTACCTATTCGCAGTTGGTATCGGATTGGGATTTGATCGGGATGCTGGGTGTCAAGGGCGGCAACATCTTTTCCTGGGGTGAACGGCTGAAGGTTCAGGATCAGTTCTTTGTCGGTGGTGAAACAATTCGCGGGTTTGATTCTCAGGGAATTGGTCCTCGGGATGCGAACACGGGTGATGCTATTGGTGGTAAATACTTCTTCGCTGCCACTGCGGAGTCCAACTTTCCACTTCCCTTTATTCCACAAGGGTTTGGGTTAAGAGGGGCTGTCTTTGCAGATGCTGGCTCACTATGGGATTTCGACAGCGAAATCGAACAAGACATTCCCGGACTAAACGTGGAAAGTAATGACTTTAATCTTCGGGCGTCGGTCGGCGTTGGAATAGCATGGCAATCGCCATTTGGTCCTATTCGAGCAGACTTTGCCTACCCATTGCTGGAAGACGATGCGGATAAAACAGAAATATTCCGGCTCAGTGGTGGCACTCGTTTCTGATCGACCAGGTGTCGTAAAATAAACAGTGACCGCTGCCATTGGCAGCGGTCTTTTTTATGAGTGTTTTGAATATCTGCTTGAGAACATCTGATTTTCGTGGGTCGCATTGATATGCGAATGGAGACATTCCTCTTTATTGGGATCTGAGTAGGAGCAACAGAATTTCGGATCCCTGATACTCCATTGGGTGAGCGTAAGACACGTCAAACCCAATTCAAAAAAAACTCCATTCTCGTTGCGGCTGAAGAATGAAGCTGTACGCTCCTTAAAAGTCAATCATGTGAATTTACCTGTTCGAGTGCGCGGAACCGTGCCGATTTCCAAAACTAATGTCGTACCTTGGTATTCCGAAGATTATATTCGGCCGGATTATGCTTTGGTCCACCCATTTTAATATGTATAAGCGAGCCAGAGAAAAAGTTGGCTGAGTACCCATGACAGATCCGCAATTTTATACAAAACCTTCCGTCGTGACAGTCAGCATGGTCGCTGAATGGGCTGGTGCTGAGCTGACGAGAGGAAATGGAACCGCAGAGATTGTGGACGTTGCACCGCTGGATGATGCGGTCTCTGGAAACTTGGTATTTCTTGATAACAACAAATATTTTTCGCAACTGGAGAATACTCAGGCAACCGCCTGCCTTATTGCGCCGCGTTTTGCCAAACGTGTCCCAGACCATGTAATGCCGTTGGTTGTTGCAGAACCCTATCGGGCGTATGCCAAAGTTCTGACCAAGCTTTATCCGGAAGGTATCCGGCCGTTACCAGTGATCAAGGCCGATGCTGTTTCGCCAAAAGCCACAATTGCAGAAACGGTGGTGCTTGAAGCAGGGGTCACCGTGGAAGCAGGCGTGGTTGTAGGAGATTATGCGGAAATCGGCGCTGACACACATCTTGGTCCCAACGCGGTTATTGGAGCCAATTGTAAGATCGGCAGAAATTGTTCAATTGGACCGAACACAACCTGCCAGCATGTCGTTATCGGCGACAATGTCATCATTCACCCCGGCGTTTGCATCGGTCAGGACGGGTTTGGGTTTGCGATGGGAGTTGCCGGACACCTGAAAGTTCCGCAGATCGGACGAGTGATTATCCAGGACGGTGTTGAAATCGGTGCAAATACCACGATTGATCGCGGCGCGAACCGGGATACGATTATTGGCGAGGGAACCAAAATCGATAACCAGGTGCAAGTAGCCCACAATGTGGTCATTGGCCGGCATTGCGTCCTGGTTTCACAGGTTGGAATTGCAGGGAGTGCCGCACTGGGTGACTACGTTGCAATCGGAGGACAATCTGGAGTAAACGGTCATGTTAAAGTAGGCTCCGGAACTCAAGTTGCTGCCGTATCCAGCGTATATGAAGATCTCCCCGGTGGTGGAAAATATGGCGGTGTTCCGGCGAAGCCACTGAAGGACTGGTTTCGTGAAGTGACGGCCCTTAGTCGACTTGCATCCACAAGCCGGACGAGCAAAAAGAAGTAAAGATGAGGCCTGACAGAACCGGGTCGAGAATACGAGGGGTTGACGCCATGGACAGCGAGACGGCGACAGAGCTTGGTACTGCTGATATTATTGAAATTCTGAAACTGTTGCCGCACCGGTATCCGTTACTGATGATCGATAAGATCATCGAGATGGATACTGATGAGTCGTGTATCGGCATAAAAAATGTCACAATTAATGAACCCCATTTTTTGGGGCATTTCCCCGGACATCCGGTGATGCCGGGTGTGTTGTTGATCGAAGCCATGGCGCAGACGGCGGGCGCCCTTTGTGTGTCCTCCCAGGGGCCGAACATCACGCCACAGCTTGTGTATTTTATGACCATTGATAAGGCGAAATTTCGCAAGCCAGTTGTTCCTGGTGATGTGGTGCGATTCCACGTGAAGAAAATTCGGAGTCGGGGAACTATCTGGAAATTTCGCGCTGAGGCAAAAGTTGAAGGCGTGCTTGTTGCAGAAGCCGAAGTCGGCGCGATGATGATCGAAGACTAAAGGATACCTGAATGACGCAAATCCACCCGACGGCCATCGTTGAAGATGGTGCCTCGATTGGCAATGATGTGCATATCGGACCATTTTGCGTTGTCGGAGCAGACGTGAAACTGCACGATAATGTGCAACTGCACTCTCACGTCGCAATTGCCGGTGACACCTCAATTGGGGCCGGGTGTAAGATTTATCCCTTCGCAAGCGTTGGTCATGCACCTCAGGATCTGAAATATCGCGGGGAAAAAAATCAACTGATCATCGGAAAAGGTACCGTAATCCGAGAAAATGCGACTTTGAACCCCGGCACTGAAGGCGGTGGCTCGATCACCCGGGTTGGTGATAATTGCCTGTTCATGGTCGGCTCACATATTGGACACGATTGTCAGGTTGGAAATTCCGTCATAATGGCGAACAATGCAACATTGGCCGGTCACGTCGAAGTTGGCGATTTTGCTATATTCGGCGGACTCAGCGCAGTTCATCAGTTTGTTCGCATTGGTGCGCAAGCTATTGTCGGCGGTCTGACCGGTGTTGAGTTTGATGTCATTCCATTTGGATCTGTTGTCGGCGACCGCGCATCTCTGGCAGGTTTGAATCTGGTTGGCCTCAAACGTCGGGGGTTTCCTCGCGAGCAGATACACGCTCTCCGAGGCGCCTACAAATTACTGTTCAAAGAGAGCGGGACCATTCAGGAACGTGCTCAAGAGGCGGCCGATGCGTATCCGGATCAGCCCCTCGTTGAGACCCTGATGAAATTTATGTCAGAGAAATCCAATCGAGGATTCTGCACCCCAGCAAAGAACTGATCGGCAGAAAAAGGCCGCCTTGTGTTGTCAATTCTGAAAACAATTCGAAATTCATGACCTCTCCAATTGCGCTCATTGCCGGCAATGGTCAGCTTCCCCTTGAGGTTGCGCAGTCAATTCGTGAGAACGGGCACGACCTTCTCGTGGTCGGTATCAAGGGTGAAGCCGTTGAAGAAATTTCTGAGTTATCTCCCCACTGGCTGGATTGGGGTCAGATAGGCAAACTCTTCAAGCTCCTAAAAAGCAACGATTGCAGGGATGTCATCTTGATCGGCGGCGTTAGAAATCGTCCGGACTTCAGATCAATTATGGGAGATTTGGGTACAATTCGTCGTCTTCCCAGGATCGTTTCTGCGCTGAATGGTGGTGATGACAACGTGCTACTGGGTGTAATCCGGTTGTTTGAAGATGATGGGTTTCGAATTGTCGGTGCACACGAATACGCACCTTCACTGCTTGCCGGCAGGGGAATGGTAATCGGCACGGATCCTGATCCTGCCGATGTAAAAGATATCGAAATTGCCATCAATGTGGCGGCGACGCTTGGCCACCTCGACGTTGGACAAGCGGTTGTTGTGTCCGGTGGTCGTGTCCTTGCCGTCGAAGCTGCTGAGGGCACGGATCTGATGCTTCAACGCTGTATTGATCTCAAGTCAAGCGGCAGGTTTTCTTGGAAAGGACGGCAGGGAGTGTTGGCAAAATGCACGAAACCTGGACAAGACCTGCGTGTTGACTTGCCGACTATCGGACCCAATACAATAGAAAAAGTCACGCAGGTCGGATTGGCTGGCCTTGTCATTAGTGCTGATACCGTGTTTATCGCTGAAAAAGATAAGACACTTTCCCTTGCAGAAAAAGCCAATCTGTTCATCAAGGGAATTTGATGGCTGCCAAGAATGACCGCTAACGCCCACACTGAATTGAAAATATTTGTCGTTGTAGGCGAGGAATCCGGTGACCAGCTGGGAGCCAGCCTCATGAACGGGCTCTCCGCACTGAGAGGCAAAAACGTGTCATTCTTCGGTATTGGTGGAGGGCGCATGGCGGAGCTGGGATTAACGTCACTATTCCCCTTAAGCGACATCGCTGTTATGGGCCTCTCAGCTGTGCTGGAACGACTGCCAACCATTATTCGCCGAGTTTATCAAACCGTAGATGCCGTTATTGAAGCGAACCCGGATGTTCTGATCATTATTGACAGCCCTGATTTTACGCACAGCGTTGCCAAGCGTGTCAGAAAACGTGCTCCAAATATTCCGATCGTTGATTACGTATCACCCAGCGTCTGGGCGTGGCGGTCCGGTCGAGCGAAGAAGATGGCACGTTACGTTGATCATTTGTTGGCAATTCTGCCCTTTGAACCTGAGGTCCACCAGCGCCTTGGAGGTCCTTCGTGCAGCTATGTCGGCCATCCACTCACCCAGAAATTTTCCGACCTGAGACCAGTCGATAACAACGAACGCCGCGATCTATGTGATGCTCACAAACCTGTCTTGCTGATGCTTCCTGGAAGCCGCACGAGCGAAATCGAACGCTTGCTTGATCCATTTCAACAAACTCTAGAAGCGCTCGTAACCGTCAATCCGGAACTGGAGGTCATCATTCCTGCGGTACCGCATCTATCGAAACGCATTGAGGAAAAAACCGCAAGTTGGTCAATTCCGGTTGAGGTGGTTGTCGGAGAAAATCAAAAATTTGCGGCCTTTCGCAGGGCTCATGCCGCTTTGGTTGCCTCCGGCACGGCGAGTCTGGAGTTAGCCTTGTCGGGCGTGCCCATGGTCGTGGCGTACAAGGTTGACTGGTTTTATCGGCAGCTTCATGCGCTGCACAAAATCATACCCATAGGGCATATCGATTCTATGGTTTTGCCCAACATCATACTGGGGAAAAATGTTGTCCCGGAATTCCTCAATGATGCGGTTCAACCAGGGGAAATGGCATCCGTTTTGGAGAAGTTGCTGACAAGCGGGCCGGAACGCCAGGTTCAGCTGGATAGTTTTGCGCTTCTTGAAGATATTATGCGACCAGCATCGGGCAAGGCACCGGGCGAACTGGCCGCCGAAATCACCCTTCAAATTATTGGAAAATAAGATGCATCGTTGCGATGCGCAATAAAATGGGGGTTTGCAGTTAACTGCAAACCCCCAGGCTATAGTTTAAGTTGTCGTTGTCTTGAGTTTATGTCGATCAACCCAGGCGCTGAGAGATTGAAACATAATCTCGCGTGGTTGCACCGGTGTAGATCTGGCGCGGGCGCCCGATTTTCTGTGAGGGATCTTCCACCATTTCTTTCCACTGGGCAATCCAGCCGACCGTACGGGCCAGAGCAAAAAGCACTGTGAACATAGTGGTCGGGAAGCCAAGTGCGCGCAGGGTAATTCCAGAATAGAAGTCGATATTGGGATAGAGTTTCTTCTCAACGAAATACTCGTCGGACAGAGCGATGCGTTCCAGCTCTATGGCGACTTCCAGAAGTGGATCGTCTTTGATTCCCAGCTCGCCCAGCACCTCATGGCAGGTTTTCTGCATTATGCGTGCCCGTGGGTCGTAGTTTTTGTACACGCGGTGACCGAAGCCCATCAACCTGAACGGATCGTCTTTGTCTTTGGCGCGACGAACATATTCGGGAATGTTCTCAACGGAACCAATTTCCGCAAGCATGTTGAGCGCTGCTTCGTTTGCTCCACCATGGGCTGGCCCCCACAAACAGGCGATGCCCGCTGCAATACAGGCAAATGGATTGGCACCGGAAGACCCCGCCAACCGCACCGTTGATGTCGACGCGTTCTGTTCATGGTCCGCATGCAGTATGAATATGCGATCCATCGCGCGAGCCAGAACAGGATTGACCTTGTAATCCTCGCAAGGAACCGCAAAGCACATATTCAGGAAGTTGGCCGAATAGTCGAGACTGTTTTGCGGATAAACGAAAGGCTGACCTATATGATATTTGAACGCCATTGCCGCGATAGTCGGCATCTTGGCAATCATGCGCAATGAGGCAACCATCCGTTGATGGGGATCAGAGATGTCCGTGCTGTCATGGTAAAAAGCCGAGAGGGCGCCCACAACGCCAACCATGATCGCCATCGGATGGGCATCTCTGCGGAAGCCGGAAAAGAACCGTGACATCTGCTCATGGATCATGGTGTGATACGTTACGCGATTGACAAAATCATCCTTCTGGCTTTGTGACGGCAACTCGCCATAGAGCAGCAGATAACATGTCTCCAGAAAATCGCCGTGCTCGGCGAGCTGTTCAATGGGGTATCCCCTATAGAGAAGAACCCCGGCGTCACCATCGATATAAGTGATCTTGGATTCGCAAGAAGCCGTGGATGTAAAGCCCGGGTCGTAGGTAAATTTCCCGGTCTGGCCATAAAGGGCGGCAATGTTGATGACATCCGGTCCGATGCTGCCTTCTTGCATCGAGAGTTCGTGGACCTCATCGCCAATGGTCAAAGTTGCTTTTTGTTCGCTCATAAGGCCTGCCCCTTGGAATGGGCCGCAGCCGTGCTCAATTGATACCAATCGGTAAACAAGTGTTTCCTTGCAAGGAAACCGCGAGCACAGCACACAGCGGAAGAAATGATCACCGATTGCCTATCCGATTTGCCGGTTTCTCGCAAGCTCTCGGCACTTAGGCTTTGGTCACATATAGTGTCTGTTTGTCAATTAAAATTGACGCTTCAATGCGTTAGCGTAAATACCGTTAGGCTTCTGCCTGGTCCGTTAATCGGGCCAATGCTTCGTCTTTTCCCAGGACAACGAGAACGTCAAATATACCGGGAGAGGTTGACGTTCCAGTCAAAGCCGCCCGCAAGGGCTGTGCAACTTTTCCCAGCTTAAGAGACTGTGTTTCAGCAAACGACTTGACGGCAGCTTCGGTACCTTCAACGCTCCAATCGTTTACGTCACTCAGAACCGGTACAATGCGTTTCAATACCGCGCGGGCATCAACATCGAGAATTTTGCCGGCTTTTTCATCAAGGTCAAGTGGGCGTTGGGCCCAGATAAAGGAAGCACTTTTGACAAGATCGACAAGAGTTTTGGCACGTTCTTTGAGGCCCGGCATGGCCATTTTCAGCTGTGCAATCCGCTCATCGTTCATTACGTCCAATATCGATTGCCCTCCCTCTAGATGAGGCAAGAGAGCCAATAAAGCCGAAGTCAGTTCGGTATCGGAAGTGTGTCGAATATAGTGACCGTTCAGGTTTTCCAGTTTAGCGAAGTCGAACCTTGAAGCGGACTTGCCTATTCCCGATAGATCGAACCATTCTATCATCTGTTCTGTACTGAAAATTTCCTCATCCCCATGGCTCCAGCCAAGTCGGGCCAGGTAGTTTTGCATGGCCGAAGGCAGATATCCCATGTCGCGATAGGCATCGACACCCAGTGCACCATGACGCTTTGAGAGTTTGGCACCATCCGGTCCATGAATGAGCGGAACGTGGGCCATGACCGGCACCGACCAGCCCATTGCCTTGTAGATGATGGTTTGGCGCGCGGCATTTGTCAGGTGATCGTCGCCGCGAATGATATGCGTGACTGCCATGTCATGATCGTCAACCACAACCGCATGCATGTAGGTTGGAGAACCATCGGATCTTAGAATGACAAAATCGTCGAGATCCTTGTTTGGAAAACGAATGGTTCCCTGTACCCGATCCTCGACAATTGTTTCGCCGTCTTTCGGTGCCTTGATACGCACCACAAACGGTGCGTCCGCTGGGGCATCGTCAGGGTTGCGGTCGCGCCAACGACCATCGTAGCGGGGTGGCCGTCCCTCCGCTTTAGCTTTCTCTCGCATATCGGTCAGTTCTTCTGCCGTGGCATAACAACGATAGGCTTTGCCAGAGGAAAGCAGCTCTTCCGCCACCGCCCGGTGCCGGTCCGCATTGCCGAATTGGGATATGGCCTCACCACTCCAGTCAAGACCAAGCCAATTGAGACCCTCCGATATCGCAGTTATTGCCTCATCTGTTGACCGGGCGCGGTCTGTGTCCTCGACCCTGAGCAGCATCTTGCCATTATGACCCTTGGCATACAGCCAGTTGAACAGGGCAGTTCGGGCACCACCAATATGCAGGTATCCTGTCGGTGATGGAGCAAAACGTGTAACGACGGCGTCGGTCATGTTGATCTCAGATTTCAGGGTGTGAGGTAGATGGAAAGTAAGCGTGCCATTTCGACTGCCGGTGATGTAGCATAGCTGTGCTCAAGCCCCAAGGGGCAAGCGCATTTCCGGCACGAGTTGAAGAAGGTATTTTGAAAGGAAAGGCGATATAACAAAGGCTTGGAGCGTATTCATGCAGTTCCTTGATCGCGCGTTTTGCGCTATGTTGCGCTCAAAGTTTGGCAGTAGTACCTGATCGTGCCGTTCCTTCTCGTTTAGCGTTCAGATTATGGAGTTGAGTAGTTGCGGCGAGACGAACAACTGGATGCGGATCTTGTTGGGAGTTCCGGGCAAAGTATTGATGACCCATATGCTGATACGAAATCGCAATATTCAGGCGTCGTATGGAAGGCCGTTTCCCGCAGGTTCCTCCTGGAACAGGAATACGGGCGATTTTTTCCTGCATTTATCTGCCTGTTTCTCCTTGGCATCGTCTGCTACTTCGCAATTCCGGTTGAACCTTCTCTTTGGATATTGCTCGGTGTCACTTGCCTCCTTTCAATAGGCGCTTTCGTCGAAAATCGCTATGGAACGGGATGGCCGGTTCTTGTTCTTCTGTTTTGTTTCGTCTCCGGATTTGCAGTAGCAAAAGTACGTACGGAACTCGTATGGGCACCAAAACTACTCCAGCCGATGAGTGCTGATATCACTGGCAAAGTTCAGACAGTTGAGCGGCGCGAGAGCGGTATCCGATTGACTGTATTGGTTGAGAACATCACGCCGATACCAAAGGAAGGCGTGCCGAACAAAATACGAATAACCGTTCGGGGAAAAGCCGCACCGGAGCCAAAGCCAGGAAACCGGATTCTTTTGGCTGCCCGTCTCTTTCCTCCCGGCGGCGCTATCCTTCCATCGGGATATGATTTTTCACGGCGTGCCTACTTTCGCTCAATCGGGGCAACAGGCTTCAGTTTCGGGCCTCCAACAATCTTAGCGACGGAAGGAAATTCTGACTTGTTCGACCGGCTGAGGTTTTCTCTCAGTGGTTTCCGACAAAATCTTGCGCAGCATATTGTCGAGACCATATCGGGGCCTGCCGGAGGAATTGCAGCGGCGCTCATTACCGGCGACCGTTCCCATGTGTCGAAAGCGGATACACAGGCGCTGCGAGACGTTGGGTTATCTCACATTCTAGCGATTTCCGGCATGCACATGGCACTGTTCGCCGGAACTGTTTTTTTCGCGTTTCGTTGGCTCGCGGTCATGATGGGGGCGGGGCTTTCATATCCGGTGAAAAAATGGGCGGCCGTTATGGCGCTGCTGAGTGCAACAGCTTATTTGATCGTTTCCGGTGCCAGTATTCCCACACAACGTGCATATATCATGACACTGGTCGTTCTGGTCGGCATTCTGGTTGGTCGCCCCGCTTTGACAATGCGTTCAGTGGCCATCGCCGCACTCTTAATCCTGCTCAGTGCACCGGAAACAGTTCTCGAACCGGGTTTTCAGATGTCGTTCATGGCGGTCGCGGCTTTGGTCGCAGTCTATGAAGCCATCAGAAATTTCAGTGACAGAGGGGAGAGACAGTCTGGCGTTGTAAACCGGTCAATCTTCTGGTCGCCAGCGCGATTTGTCGGTGCGCTGCTTTTAACTTCCTTGATCGCCTCGCTCGCAACAGCGCCTTTTGCGGTGTTTCATTTCCACCGAATCGCTCCGTTTGGACTATTGGCAAATTTACTCGCCATGCCAATTGTCTCGATCATTGTCATGCCCAGCGCCGTTTTCTCGCTGTTGCTCATGCCGTTTGGATTGGAGGCTGCACCGCTGTGGGCCATGGGAATCGGTGTTGAGGCTATTGTCGACATTGCCCATCGGATCCAATTGATCGCACCGGATAGCGGTATTTTGCCAAAATTTTCGCCCGTCGGTCTCGTGCTGATGTCGTTCGGACTTCTATGGCTCTGTGTTTGGCAGACTGCAATACGGTTTGCGGGCATTTTACCAATATTGCTTGCTCTTTACATGGCCAGTGGAGCAGTGCCTCCGGACATCATTTTTTCTGATCAGGGTAAGAAGATTGCTGCACGGTCTGTAGCGGGTGAATTGATGATCGGTGTCAGAAGGAAAACTGATTTCATCGGAGAAAATTGGCTTACGGCCAACGGTATTTCCGAATCTCTGGCTTCTCGCCGAATGAGTTCCCCACAACGCGTGTGCGATAAATCAGCCTGTATTCTCTCAGCGCATGATCGAAACGGCAACCGAGAAATCATAGTGTCACAAGTGAAGTCGCCGCACGCGTTTGATGAAGATTGCAAACGCGCTGATATCGTTGTTACCGCTTTACGCGCACCGCAAAATTGCGAACAGCAGGGGGCGATGGTTCTGGACAAGCCATTCTGGCAAACCCATGGTGCCTCTTACCTGACTTTTCGCAACGCCGAAACAACTGCGAACGAATCGGAGATGCATAATACTTTCAAGATGCATAGCGCGTATTCCGGAATTCATCGCCCCTGGCAACCAGGCTATGCGCGCCCGATTACCCGGTAAATTTCGCTCTCTACGCAATGCGTCCGATGCGGAGTGATTTGTCGCGCACCCGTTTAGTACTTGCGAAACAATCCGACCAACTTGCCTTGGATGTCGACCCGATCAGGGCCAAAAATGCGGGTTTCGTATGCGGGATTGGCCGCCTCCAATGCAATTGACGCGCCCTTTTTTCTGATCCGCTTCAGTGTTGCTTCTTCATCATCCACGAGCGCAACAACAATCTCACCATTATCTGCCGCGTTGCTCTTGCGGATTAAAACAGTATCGCCATCAAGGATACCGGCTTCGATCATTGAGTCGCCCCGTACTTCGAGGGCATAATGTTCTCCGCCAGCAAGCATGTCCTGGGGTACCGTAATTGAGTGGCTGTGGGTTTGAATGGCCTCAATGGGGACACCCGCTGCAATCCGCCCCATGACCGGGACAGAGACGATATCGTTGTTGACTGGCGGCTCAGGTGCTTTGGGTTTTGTCGGCAGCGTTTTCCCCAGCGTTCCCTCAATGACGGAGGGTTCAAACTTCCGAGCCCGTGGGTTCGCGAGTCCCGGCGCAATGGAATCAGGAAGGCGGATCACTTCCAATGCACGTGCCCGGTTGGGCAAACGGCGAATGAAACCACGTTCTTCCAACGCGGAAATCAGGCGGTGGATACCGGACTTCGACCGAAGGTCCAGCGCGTCCTTCATCTCATCGAACGAGGGCGGAACACCGGCTTCCTTCAGACGTTCGTGGATGAACATCAGCAACTCATATTGTTTGCGTGTCAGCATATTGAATAATCCCGCTCCAGGCAGATTGGACAAACCACGAACATAACGTACATGTTCTATTTGTGTTCTGCAAGTGTTTAAGGATTGGTTACCATTTGGATCGACAAGAGGATTAATCTGAAAAATTGGGGTAAATGCGGAACATTTTCATGTTTTGCATGCCGATTGCCATGGCGATCAGGGGGAATTATTTGTCGGTGTCCAATTCCACAGCGACGAATATTTTGAATTACAGTGGGTCACAGCCGAATAAAGGGCACTTTCTCTCCGGCAGGCACAGCATCGGCAAAGGGGGGGCGAACGATCAGGCAGGTCGCGGCTGACATTAGTGCCAGCATCGACGAATCCTGCTTGGGAAAACTGTTGACCGTCAGTTCACCGTTCGCCCCAATCCCCAATTCCGCACGTAAATAATCTTGCCGTTTGTCGTTGGCCGGCAGATGTGCCGATGTAATTGCGGTCTCAACTCTCTGGTCAATATCCTGGTCCAAGAGGCGCAGGAGCAGGGGGCGAAGGAACAAAAGAGAACAGACGAGAGAAGATACAGGGTTGCCGGGCAGCCCCAGGACCCTGGTTCTACCCAGATGACCGAACATTAATGGTTTGCCTGGACGCATTGCAATACGCCAAAACTTGAGATCCATGCCCTGGTCGCCCAAAACGGACTGAACCAGATCGTGATCGCCAACGGAAGCCCCGCCTAATGTAACAAGAACATCCACGTTATCGGCTACAGCGCCAGCAACTTTTTCACCAATATCGGCAGGTGTATCCTTGGCAATGCCGAGATAGATCGCTTCGCCGCCAATTTGCTCAACATAGGCAGCAACACCAAAATGATTGGAGGCGACGATCTGGTCCGGCCCCGGCTCAACGCCGGGAGGCACGAGCTCATCGCCCGTGGCAAGAATTCCGACTTTCGGTTTCTTCAGGACTGGTAGAGCAGGGTGGTTCATCGCGGCAGCCAGAGAAAGATCGCGAAAATTCAGCTGCTGGCCTCTCTTCAGGAGAATATCCCCGTGTGAAAAATCAAGTCCAGCTGGCCTGACATAGAGCCCCGGTTCAACGCCACTCAGAGCCGTGACACGATCACCTGTCCGCTCGGTGTTTTCCTGGATGAGAATTGAATCTGCCCCGTCGGGAACAGGTGCACCTGTGAAGATACGCACTGTTTGTCCCGGTGCGACCGAACCGGCAAATTCATGTCCGGCCGGCGCTTCCCCGATTACAGTCAGTTGCACCGGCGGATTGGCGATGTCATGCGCTCTCACCGCATAGCCGTCCATGGCTGAAGCAGGGAAGGGGGGCTGTGTTCTGAGAGATGCAACAGGTTCCGACAGGTACCGTCCCCGCGCCTGATCCAGCGGTACGTTCTCCGATGGCAGGGGAGAAACGTCCTCAAGCAATCGATCGAGCGCCTCTTCGACGGAAATCAGCGCCATAATCAGTTGCTCTCCGTCTTAGCTGTCCAACTGCCCGACTGACCACCTGACTTTTCAAGTACACGGATATCTTCAATGCGCATCCCGCGATCTACCGCTTTGGCCATGTCATAAATGGTGAGACAGGTAACAGAAACTGCCGTCAGCGCCTCCATTTCAACCCCGGTCTGACCGGCCAGTTTCGTGAAGGCTTGGACTTTCAATCCCGGAAGGGAGGCATCGGGTTCTATTTCGATCGATACTTTTGACAAGGCAAGGGGATGACACAACGGGATCAATTCGTGGGTGCGCTTCGCTGCCATAATCCCTGCGATGCGCGCGGTGCCGATGACATCACCCTTCTTTGCGTTGCCCGATCGGATCAGGTCCAAAGTCTCCGCTTTCATGCGAACCTGGCCACTGGCAAGCGCCGTTCTGGTTGTTACAGCTTTTTGGGAAACATCGACCATGTTCGCCGAACCAGATTGGTCAAGATGCGTTAATTCCTTGCCTTGTGCCATTTTACCTTCCACGTGGAATTGCTGTGCACCGAAAGAACACAGGGCCTTCCGTATTATACTAACCTGATCAGGAGACGTTGGCCGTTTGAGAACGGTTGAGCAGTTGGCGTGTTGCCTGGGCGACATCATCCTGGCGCATCAGACTTTCGCCAACAAGGAATGATCGGACATTGACTTGTGACAAACGCAACAAATCTGTGTTGGAAAAGATGCCGGACTCCCCGACGATCATTCGATTTGCGGGTATCAGCGGTGCAAGTCGTTCGCTGGTTTCAAGTGTTGTTTCAAACGTCTTTAGATTGCGGTTGTTGATTCCCAACAACGGAGACTGAAGAAGAAGCGCCCGTTCAAGTTCCGCTTCATCGTGCACCTCTATCAATACACTCATGCCTAGATCCAAGGCAGTATCTTCCAGAGCTTTGGCTTCGTCGTCTGAAACGGCCGCCATGATGATCAAAATACAGTCTGCATTCCAGCAACGCGCTTCATAAACCTGATAAGGTTCAAACAGAAAATCCTTGCGCAAGGCCGGAAGTGCCGTTGCCGCACGGGCTGATATCAAATACTCCGGAGCGCCCTGAAACGAGGGGCTATCCGTCAGGACGGAAAGACAATCCGCCCCACCGATTTCATATGCTTTGGCCAAGGCTGGCGGGTCAAAATCCGGCCGGATCAGGCCTTTGGAGGGGCTTGCCTTTTTCACCTCTGCAATTAATGCAAATTCACCCGAGGATACGCGAGCTCTGAGGGCAGCGTAAAAATCACGGACGGGATCAGCATCAAGGGCGCGCGCTTTGATCTCTACATCAGAAATGACGGCTTTTGCTGCGGCAATTTCCTGACGTTTGTAGGCTTCAATTTTATTCAGAATATCAGCCATCATTTATCCATTTGAAATTGCGACCAGTTTTTCAAGGCGATCTCGAGCAGAGCCGGAATCGATCGCGTGGGCGGCTTGTGCAACACCGTCAACAAGCGCCTCGGCCTTACCGGCCACAACCAGTGTCGCTCCGGCATTCATGAGCACGATATCCCGATAGGCGTTGGTCGAGCCGTCGAGCACCTCTCGTAATGCCGCCGCGTTTTCTTCCGCTTCGCCACCTTTTAACGCCTCAGGCGTTGCAACGGCGAGGCCGACATCGTGAGGAGAAATCTCAAACGTATGCACGCTGCCGTTTTTCAATTCGGCAACCTTCGTTGAGCCGGTGGTCGTGATTTCATCAAGCCCATCGCTACCGTGGACGATCCAGAGATGCTCAGATCCCAGTTCATTCAACACATGAGCAATTGGTTCAACCCAATGTTCAGCGAAGACGCCGATCATTTGCCGACGTACCCCGGCGGGGTTGGACAACGGTCCCAGCAGGTTGAAAATGGTTCTGGTTCCCAACTCTTGCCGAGGTGGTCCGACATAGCGCATTGCCGAATGGTGAGCAGGGGCAAACATGAAACCAATCCCGGCTTCCTTTATACACCGTGAGATTGTCTCAGGGTTGGCTTCGATATTCACACCAAGTGCCTTGAGTGCGTCGGCGGCGCCGCTTTTGGACGACAGATTGCGATTGCCGTGTTTGGCGACAGGAACATCGCAACCGGCGACGACGATGGCAGCACATGTTGAAATGTTATAGGTACCCAGACCGTCTCCGCCCGTGCCCACAACATCAACCGCATTGTCCGGTGCAACGACGGGTGTCATTTTGGACCGCATGGTTTCCACGGCTCCGGCAATTTCCGGCACGGTTTCGCCACGAACCCTCAGCGCCATGAGAAACCCGCCGATTTGGGCCGGCGTGGCCTCTCCAGACATGATGATGTCGAAGGCAGCCCGGGCTTCTTCTTTGCTCAAAGCCTGACCGTTCGCCGCTTTGGCGATGTGAGTTTTGAGATTACTCATTTGGCGTGGATCTCCCCGCAGGCCACCGGACAACAGATGCGAAACAGCTCGTTTGTATCACATGCTGTGATTGGCCCCATTGTCCAGTCCCAGCACATATCCAAGGACCTGTTGATTGACGGTAAATCCGAGTTCGCTCTCTATTGTTTGAATATATTGATTGAGAAGCGACTGTTGCACGGTCCCATCCAAACGGGTCTTTATCTGCTCGGTTGTCTGATTGGCTGGATCAATCGTGGGTTCGGTAACAGATACAATTTGTAAAACAACCTGATTGCCGTCGTTTCCGAGCGTGTTTGTAACGGTCCCTTCAGGCCCAGAAAATGCCGCCACGACTGCAGCCTGGGACAAATCGGATTGACCTGTGCTGCGTGAAAATGACTCGGTGGTCCTGGCTTCAGTACCCAGACCGGCAGCCACCATCTCGATAACATCACCTTGTTTCAACCGTTCGACAGTCGTATCAGCAAGTTCAGTCAAGGATTTCGCTTTTTCAGCTGCAATCCAGTCTGTTGCCACTTGCTCTTTCACTTCATCAAGCGGTCGATCACGTGCTGCAATGACTTCCATGACTTCAAACCATACAAATCCGCGCAGTCCCACCTGAATAGGGTCGTTCTCGATCCCGACGTCACTGTCGAATGATTCAGAGATCATCTCCGCCTTTTCAGGCAGCTCGACTGCGTTTCCTTCCAGATCATTGCCCTGTCGAGAAACCGGATTTGGTTTATTGATCTTCAGACCAAAGCGTCCGACAACTTCGGCAAGTTTAGCTCCACCGGCGCGAGCGTCCTCAACTTCATCGTGGAGGTCGAGTACCTCCTGCTGTGCTCTGTCAGTCGCGATGGCCTGCTTGATCGCTGTCTTGACTTCTTCGAACGGCGTTTTTGCTTCAACCTGAATTTCTGAGACGTCAATAATCACGGGACCAAAACGCCCATCGATTACGCCGCTCACACCCGGCTCGGTCATGGCGAAAGCCGCTTCGTCAACGGCCTTGTCGATCAGCTTGCCTTTTTCCATCAGACCGAGGCTGGCATCTTCAGCGGTGATATTTCGTTCAGTCAGAATATCTGTAAAGCTGCTACCGGCTTTAATCTTGTCACCCGCTGCTTGTGCGCTTTCTGCATCCGGAAATACAATCTGTGAAATCAACCGTTTTTCCGGCGTTATGTACTGATTGTTTGCGGCATCATAATCCTGTTTTGCGTCTTCGTCCGTCACCTCGTCAGGTTTTGCCAAACTCTCGGGATCAAGAAGCAGATATTCCACTCGTCTGAATTCGGGCGCTCCATAGGACGATTTGTTTGCATCATAATATGCGGTGAGGGTTGTTTCGTCGGGTGCAGCCGGATCCTCTATCATGTCAGGTGAGAGAGACAGGAAACGAACGACGCGTTGCTGAAGTTGATACTGGTTTGCGGCGTCAACAAAAACCTGTGGCGCTTTGATACCGCCTGCAAGGCCATTGGCAACCTGGATGCGCTCAGCCTGACGCCGCCGCTGTTCTACATACTGGTCTTCGCTCATTCTGACATTGTAAAGGTACTGCTGCAGTGTCTGGCGATCGAATGCTCCAGTGAGGCCTCTAAATGCCGGGTCTGTCTGGATGATTTTCGCCAACTCCTGGTCCGAAATGCCGACATTCATGGTGCGTGCTATATCCGTCAGAGCCGCATCCCCTGCAAGACGTCCCAAAACCTGGTTCGGCAGACCGACGGCGGCTCCTTCGGCCGGCGTCAGCGGACGTCCAAGCCGTTGACCCAATTGACGCAGCTCGCGATCATAGGCCGCCTGGAATTCTTGCGCAGTGATATCGGTGGTGCCGACCCGTGCGACACTGTCGGCATTTCCGTTCTGGAATACATCGGCGACGCCCCAGATCGCAAAGCTGAACACCAGCAGTGCAATAAAAATCTTTGCCACCCACGTTCCAGCGCCTTTGCGCAATGCGTCAAGCATAATTCAATCCTGTGGTTTGAACGGCAACGCCGCTCATGTCTGTCGTTGCGCGAGATAATAGTGAGCCTTTATCAGCACGGCAAGGTGAAGTCGCTGATCGTCAATTGCGAATTCTGCTAGATCGTTTTTCGTTTCCACGCAAGTATCTGAATGTTTGGAAACAGCTTCATATTCAGGACCCAAGGCCACGGATCCATCATACAAATGATTTCACTTCGGACGATAATGCTCTATCGGTGCATGATGTTTATGGGAATGACGCTGAGCGGTCAAATTTAACAGGGGAACTTCAAAATGTCGTCAGGTATCAAACCAATCGTCGCCGGAAACTGGAAAATGAACGGCATTCTTCAGAGTTCCGATCAATTTGAAGCGATGTGTGACGGGGCCGGAAATCTGGGCGAGCATGTGGACCTCATGATTTGCCCGCCAGCAACCTTGATTGGTTTGTTTTCGAAGATGGCGAACGGGAAGTCCGTTGGAGTAGGTGCTCAGGATTGTCACACAGCCGAATTGGGCGCTCACACCGGCGACCTGTCGGCACTGATGTTAAAGGATGCCGGGGCCGGGGCCGTGATAGTCGGACACTCCGAGCGGCGTGCAGATCATGGCGAAGATGATGCCCTTGTAAACGAAAAGGCACGAGCTGCCTGGTCTGCGAATTTGCCTGCCATCATCTGCGTTGGAGAAACTGAAACAGAGCGCAAATCGGGCCAGGAGCTTGAAGTCGTTGGAAAACAGCTCAGCGCTTCTATTCCCGACGGCGCGACCCCTGACAACACAATTATCGCATACGAACCGGTCTGGGCCATCGGAACCGGCATGACACCAACGGCCGCGGATGTGGAAACCATGCATACATTCATCCGAAAAGAGATGACGGATCGATTTGGTGCGCACGGGGCTGGTTTTCGTTTACTCTACGGAGGATCGGTCAAGCCTGCGAATGCGGCAGAATTGATGGCGGTCCCCAATGTCAATGGCGCACTGGTAGGTGGGGCCAGTCTGAAAGCGTCGGATTTCCTGGGAATAGCCGGCGTATATGCATGAAGATGCGGCAAAATAATTGTCCCGACTGCTGTTGTTCTCTCCGCAAAGGGTGGAAAGCGGGCAATGGATCGTGTAGAAGGCACTCAACAGGAATGCGTTTTTACTTGGATTGATGTGGCTCTTCCATTGAAAACGTTTTTTGAATCAAAAGCTTGATACGCGATGCGAGCCGAATTTTCTGATCGGATTCGATTGCGTTTATCGAAAAAATTGACAAGGCATTCGTCTCTGCGATGGAAACAGTAATAATCGTCATTCACCTGATGGTCGTTCTTGCGATGGTTCTGGTGGTTCTTCTGCAACGTTCAGAGGGCGGCGCATTGGGTATTGGCGGCGGCGGTGGCGTTATGTCAAACCGCGGAACTGCCAATGTTTTGACCCGGGCAACAGCGATTCTGGCCGTTGTGTTTTTTGCGACGTCGCTGGGATTGACCATTTTGGCGCGGCAGAACGACAGTGCTTCGTCCATTCTGGACAGCACGGTTTCGACCCAGCCGTCGGCTCCGGCCGGTGACGGAACCGGTTCCGGCAGCCCTGCTAATGTGCTCGATGCCTTGAAAGGACAGAGTTCGCAGCCAACAGGGCCGCAAGTGCCAACACCACAATAAAACTGCCGGTGTGGCCGTACATATTCAGCCGCCCTGTGGATCTTCTCGCAGGGCGGATTTCTTTTGTGTGAACTTTCAAGAATGTCTGGCCGAATCGGTATGGCTGTGAATAGGATGTAATTCCATGGCGCGGTATATATTCATCACCGGCGGCGTGGTGTCCTCATTGGGCAAAGGGCTTGCGTCTGCGGCCCTTGGAGCGTTGCTTCAGGCGCGAGGCTACAAAGTACGGCTTCGCAAACTAGATCCCTATCTCAACATCGATCCTGGGACGATGAGCCCCTATCAGCACGGTGAGTGTTTTGTCACCGATGATGGTGCGGAGACCGATTTGGATCTGGGGCATTATGAGCGGTTCACCGGTCGCCCTGCCAATAAGCAGGACAACATAACGACAGGTCGGATCTATCAGGAAATCATCGCGAAAGAGCGAAAGGGCGATTATCTCGGCGGTACTGTTCAGGTCATTCCGCATGTCACAGATGCCATCAAGAACTTTGTTCTGGATGGCAATGAAGATTTCGACTTCGTACTGTGCGAAATCGGTGGCACCGTGGGTGATATTGAAGCGCTACCTTTTTTCGAGGCCATTCGCCAGTTAGGCAATGAGTTGCCGCGCGGTGATACTGTCTATATCCATCTTACTTTGATGCCTTTCATCCCCAGCGCTGGTGAATTGAAGACCAAACCAACTCAGCACTCCGTCAAAGAACTTCGTTCAATCGGTATCCAGCCTGACATTCTCATGGTGCGCTGCGATCGGGAGATCCCTGATTCCGAACAGCGCAAGCTCTCATTATTCTGCAATGTGCGTCAGGAGGCTGTTATTCCAGCGCTCGACGTGGCGTCGATTTATGATGTGCCCATTGCCTACCACGAAGAAGGTCTGGACACACAGGTTCTGGAAGCGTTTGGAATTAAAGGTGCACCAGCACCCAATCTGGCACGCTGGGAAGAGATATCCGACAGGATCAGCAATCCCGAAGGTGAGGTGACAATTGCCATCATAGGCAAATATACGGTCCTCAAGGACGCGTATAAGTCCCTGATCGAAGCGCTGAGTCACGGCGGCATTGCAAACAAGGTGAAGGTCAATCTGGAATGGATTGAATCTGAAGTCTTTGAGAGCGAAGACCCGACGGCTCATCTGGATAATGTCCATGGCATTCTTGTGCCGGGTGGTTTTGGAGAGCGTGGTGCGGAAGGAAAAATCGAGGCAGCACGTTTCGCACGGGAACATAATGTTCCTTATTTCGGCATTTGTTTCGGGATGCAGATGGCCGTTATCGAGGCTGCTCGCAATCTCGCCGGAATCGAAAAGGCCAATTCAACTGAGTTCGGACCTGCCGAAGAGCCGGTTGTTGGTCTGATGACCGAGTGGTTGCGCGGAAATGAACTTGAAAAGCGGAACCAGTCAGGAAACCTGGGGGGGACAATGCGCCTTGGCGCGTATCCGGCCCTTTTGAATTCGGGAACGAAAATAGCCGAAATATACGGCGATACGGACATCTCTGAACGGCATCGGCACCGCTGGGAAGTCAATGTCGATTATAGGGAACGCCTGGAGCAAGCAGGATTGTGTTTTTCCGGAACTTCTCCGGATGGATTTCTGCCGGAAACGATCGAAATCACCACACACCCCTGGTATGTCGGTGTTCAATATCATCCGGAATTGAAATCGCGACCGTTTGAACCGCATCC
The DNA here is from genome assembly GCA_039976075.1 of Stappiaceae bacterium. Taxonomy (GTDB): domain Bacteria; phylum Pseudomonadota; class Alphaproteobacteria; order Rhizobiales; family Stappiaceae; genus JBDWFY01. The sequence goes on along the minus strand of JBDWFY010000001.1, from coordinate 623,724 downwards.
GCTATTTGCGTCGTTTATCAACGCGGCGATGGAACAGAGCCGTCTGGTGTAACTCAATCTCAGGAGAGCGTATTGCCGGGTCTCGATCACATTGTACTGGCCTGTCGGGATCTGGAAGCCGTGGCATCTCAGTTCGAACGTGCCGGGTTCACACTGACACCGAAGGCGCTGCATTCATGGGGAACTGCTAACCGACTGGTACAACTGGACGGTGCCTTTCTTGAAATTCTCAGTATCGCCAACCAAGACCTGATCCAACCTGCTACGGGCAGCGAGTTCTCTTTTGGCGACTATAATCGCCAGTTTCTTTCTGAGAGGGAAGGGGCGTCCATGATGGTGCTACACGGAAAAGGCATGGTCGACCAGAACCGGTTTGAAGAGGCCGGGATAGGCGATTTTGATCTCTTCAGTTTTGAAAGATCGGCCGGTCAGCCGGATGGATCGGTTCACAAAGTTGCGTTCGATCTCGCTTTTGCAGCGAGCGAAAAATTACCGAATATCAGTTTTTTCACCTGCCTTAACAAGTTTCCGGAGAATTTCTGGAAATCCGAGTATCAGGTTCACGCCAATACCGCCCGCAAGCTTGCCGGTATCACCATCGTGGCTGACAATCCCAGTGATCATCACGCTTTCCTGTCAGCCTATTCCGGTCAACGAGACATGCGTGCCACCAGTTTCGGTATCACTATCGAAACAGAGGATGGTGCTATCAACGTTTTGACACCCGAGGGATTTGAAAGGGCGTATGGCAGAGCCCCGCTGGCAGCAAAAAGTACTCTTCCGGCCATTTCAGCTTATGATGTGATTGTCGAAGATATTGATAAAGTAAAAGCGATTTTAAACAAAAACAATCAAACGTTTAGAACGGTTGGCCGGCGAATTGTTCCTGAAGTTGCGATGCCCGGAATTACAGTACTGGCATTTTTGTCAGGCTAAGCTCCACCAAGGTGCAAAATCCTCGAATATGACATCATTTTCTGCAAATCCGGGCAGAGAATGTCTTTTGCTTGTACCATCAACGGGCTATGGTTTGAGTGTCGGCGTTTTTCAGGGGCCGGATACGACGAATTTAAAAACAGAACACATCGGCTCTGTGCCCGATAGTGTTTGATTGACTCGGAGCGCTGGACTATGGCTGCCCACTCATTTGGCATGAAAATCAGTTATGTAATCGCCGCCGCAGGTTTGCTCGCACTCAGTGCTTGTAACGGAGAAGAGGAGGGGGCTGCGCAATCGGAAGCACCCCCGCCCTCCGTGTCGATAGCAACGGCTTTTACCGATGATATCCGGTCGTCAGTTGAATTTGTCGGCCAGATCCAATCGGTCGAAGATGTCAATCTGGTTGCTCGGGTGAGCGGATTTCTTGAGAAAAAACCGATCGAGGATGGTGCTGCAGTCAAAAAGGGTGATCTGGTTTTCGCCATTGAGAAGGCGCCGTACAATGCTGCGCTGACGTCAGCAAAAGCCTCGCTTGCGAAATCAAAGGCTGATGCCGCTCTGAAAGCTGCAGACCTTGAACGAGACAAAGACCTCTATGAAAAGGGACATATTTCAAAGGCCAAATACGAAAGCACATTGGCAAGCAAGGCCGAAGCAGATGCTGGTGTTGATGCGTCAGAGGCTGGCGTTGAACAGGCGGAACTCGACCTCAACTACACGGATGTCACCGCGCCTTTTGATGGACGGATCGGAAAAACCACCTTCAGCGTCGGTGAATTTGTCGGGCCCACATCGGAGCCTCTCGCTCGGCTGACGAGCCTGTCTCCGATTTACGTGCAGTTTTCCGTCAGTGAACGTGATTATCTGAATGCGATTGCCGAAAATAATTTCGATCCCGCCAAGCTGTCCCTCGCCGAAAATCGACCTGATATTCATTTGATCCTGCCCAACGAAGAGCGCTTTGCCGAGGACGGTGAAATTGTCTTTATCGATAACCAGGTGGATCCTAAGACCGGCACGATCTCGATGCGCGGTCAGTTCAAAAACGAAAATGGCGTGCTCGTTCCCGGAACGTTTGTCACCGTCATAATAGAAGATGCGAAACCGCAGAAAAAACTGCTCGTTCCCCAGTCCGCGATCCAGCGAGATCAGAGAGGCGACTTTGTTCTTGCCGTCAATGACAAGAACCTGGTTGAGCAGAAATACATCAAAACCGGAGAGGCTGTTGAAACCAACTATGTGGTTGAGGAAGGTTTGGTGGAAGGTGAGCGGGTAATCGTGCAGGGACTGCAGAAAGTTCGTCCCGGGGTGCCGGTCAATGCAGTTCTCGATGCTCAGCCGGCAGAAAGTTGATTTATGTTTTCGTCATTTTTCATTTATCGTCCGAAGTTCGCCCTGGTCATCTCTCTGGTCATTACAATCTCAGGAATTCTCGGCTACCTAGCGCTACCGGTCGAGCAATTTCCGGATATTACACCTCCCAGCGTCAATGTGAGCGCCAACTACACCGGTGCGAATGCAACCGTAGTTGAGGAAACCGTCGCTTCCCCTATTGAATCGCAGGTCAATGGGGTGGATGACATGATCTACATGAGTTCGAACAGTTCGGACTCAGGCAGTTATTCGCTTGATGTGACCTTCGCAGTTGGAACGGACCCGGACATTGCCACTGTCAATGTTCAGAACCGTGTCAGTCAGGCAACCAGCCAGCTCCCTTCTGAGGTCACCCAATCCGGTGTCACGGTGCAAAAATCAAGCACCAACATGCTGCTGGTCAGCACGCTTTTCTCACCCAATGAGACCTACGACCAGATTTTTCTGGCCAATTTCGCCAGCATCAACATTAAAGATGCACTGTCTCGGGTAAATGGAGTTGGTCGCGCGGATGTGATGACCGATTTTGCCTATGGCATGCGCATTTGGCTGGATCCGAACCGTCTGACCAGCCTGGGTATGACACCTACCGATTTCATTTCGGCCGTTCGCGATCAGAACATCCAGGTCGCCGCAGGACAGATCGGTTCTCCGCCAACGCCCGGCGATCAGCAGTTTCAATACACAATCAAGGCCAAGGGACGCCTTTCGACTGCGAAAGAATTCGGCGACATAATATTACGAACCGGGGAAGACGGTGCGCTGGTGAAAATCAGCGATGTTGCCCGTGTGGATCTGGGGTCCCAGCTTTACAACTTCAGCGGCAAGTATAACGGGCGTCCCTCAGCCGTTATCGCGGTATATCAGGCACCTGGTGCTAATGCGCTCGCTGTTTCTGAAGGAGTTTTGAGAGAACTTGAGCGTCTGTCCCGTAGTTTTCCCGACGACATCGCCTACGCCGTTCCATTCAACACGACGGATTTTGTCGAACAGTCGCTTAAAGATGTAATTTCCACTCTCATACTGACGTTCATGCTGGTGGTTGCGGTCGTCTTCGTCTTCCTTGGTAACTGGCGTGCGACGCTTATTCCGACAATTGCCATTCCGGTATCGCTGATCGGTACTTTCGCGATTTTGCTCGCGGTCGGGATGTCACTGAACACAATTTCACTGTTTGCTCTGGTGCTCGCCATCGGCATCGTGGTCGACGATGCAATCATCGTCGTAGAAAATGTTGAACGGATTATGGCGGAGGAGGGGCTTGCGCCCCAAGAAGCCACTGCCAAGGCGATGGGGCAGATAACCGGACCGGTTATCGCGACCACGCTCGTTCTTTTGGCAGTGTTCGTGCCCACAATGTTCATGCCGGGTATCACCGGACAGCTTTATCTCCAGTTTGCAGTGACAATCTCAGTTGCCGTCGTCATTTCCTCGATCAACGCCCTGACACTCTCACCGGCGCTCTGTGGTCTGATCCTGAAACCACGCACAGGAGAGCTCGGAAAATTCCTGGCAATGTTCGACCGCGGAATCGGACGTGTGAGAAACGGTTACTCCGGCATCGTTGGCATGTTGGTCTCTCGCTCCTTCCTTGGAATTTTCGCTGTTATCGTCGCTATTGGAGTGCTTTATAGCCTGAACAAGTCACTGCCGGCAGGGTTCCTGCCGTCTGAAGACCAGGGTTATCTGATGGTCGATGTACAGCTTCCTGATGGTGCGTCGCTGGGACGAACTGAAGTTGTGACCGAGAATATCGGTGAGATGCTGAAAGGGCGTCCTGGCGTCAAAGACGTGGTGACCGTCAATGGGTTTGGTCTGTTGAACGGAGGTGCCGCCGTCAACAATGCGCTGATCATTATTACAATGACGCCCTGGGATGAACGTACTGAGCCCGAGCTTCATGTCGATGCGATCCTTGCAGGCCTCTGGCGAGATTTCAGCACAGTCGCTTCGGCCAATATCATTGCATTTAACCCACCTCCGATTCCAGGTCTTGGCACAACAGGCGGTGTGGAAATGAAAGTGTTGCAGACCGGGGGAGGGACGCCGCAAGATCTGGCAAGCGCCCTTGGGTCGTTGGTCTATTCAGCCAATCAACAGCCGCAGATTTCACAGGCCTACACGACATTCAGAGCGAACGTACCGCAACTGTTTGTCGATCTTGACCGACAGAAAGCAAAGACTCTCGGCGTAAGCATTGCTGATGTCTTTACGACGCTGCAGGCCTATCTGGGATCCTACTATATCAACGATTTCAACTTGTTCAGTCGTGTCTACAAAGTCATGATCCAGGCGGAAGGACAATATCGCAATAGGGTTCAGGACATCGGTCAGCTTTATGTTCGCTCAGGGGCCGGTGATATGGTTCCGATGCGAACGCTGGTGAAAGTCGATAACATACTGGGACCGCAAATTCTGAACCGGTACAATCAGTTCCGTGCTGCGACCCTGAATGCCAATCCATCTGCGGGTGGTTCAACGGGTACGGTCATTACCACGTTGGATACGATTTCGAAGGAAGCACTCCCCAGCGGGTATTCGTTCGAATGGACCGGCACCGCGTTGCAGCAGCTTGAAGCCGGCAATATTGTCATCTTTATTCTGGTGCTTGCAGTCGTGTTCGCCTACCTGTTCCTGGTGGCTCAGTATGAAAGCTGGAGCATGCCCATAGCGATTTTGCTGTCGGTTACGATTGCGCTGACAGGTGCGTTTGTTGGTGTTCTGGTGTATGGCGGCGACGTCAATCTCTACACGCAGATCGGTATGATCATGCTGGTAGGCCTGGGGGCAAAGAATGCGATTTTGATCGTGGAATTTGCCGCTGAACAGCGCGCTGAAGGAAAGTCCATTATTGAAGCTGCCAAAACAGCGGCCCATATGCGATTCAGAGCTGTGATGATGACGGCCTTGTCGTTCCTGCTTGGCGTAATTCCGCTGGTCGCGGCCTCCGGCGCAGGTGCTGCCAGTCAGCAAGCGATTGGTGTTGCGGTCTTCGGCGGAATGTTCTTTGCGACGGCCATCGGCGTCATCCTGATCCCCGTACTTTACGTAGCGTTACAAATCACCCGTGAGCGGTTAAAAGGCCAATATCGCGGTGCTGATACACCAGGTGCGCCAGGTGAGGGGAGTTCATCACCTGCTTCGGGGGGTGAGGGGACTGCAAAGGCAGAAGCTTAAGAGAAACTGTCGGCCGGCGAACAGCCGGCCGATTGCATTTAAGTTGACCCTATTCAGCGGGTTCGAGCTTATCTTGCGTCTTATTTACAAAATCATCAGAGTGATGCCGCTCATGAAGTTGCTCTTCGGGTTCGCCCCAGGTTCGATTGACCATTTTACCGCGTTTCACAGCTTCACGGGCACCAATCTCATCTGTCCAGCGAATAAGGTGCTTGTAGGATTGCGCGTCCAGAAATTCTGCCGCGTCATAGACCTTGTTTGACACCAGTGCGCCATACCACGGCCATATCGCAATATCGGCGATGGAATACTCATCTCCGCCAATGTACGCGTGATCCGCCAGGCGGCGATCCAACACGTCCAGCTGGCGCTTGGTCTCCATCGCAAAACGGTTAATCGGATATTCGAATTTTTCCGGCGCATAGGCGTAGAAGTGGCCAAAACCACCGCCGAGATACGGTGCGCTTCCCATTTGCCAGAACAGCCACGATAGCGCCTCGGTTCGCTTGGCGTGGTCTTTGGGAAGTAAAGCATCAAACTTTTCAGCAAGATAAAGCAGGATGGCACCTGACTCGAAAACCCGCACTGGCTCGGGTGTGCTGTGATCGATCAGAGCCGGGATTTTCGAATTTGGATTTGCGTCAACAAAGCCGCTGCTAAACTGATCACCATCACCGATCTTGATCAGATGAGCATTGTATTCTGCACCTGAATGGCCAAGCGCAAGCAACTCCTCCAGCATGATTGTCACTTTGACGCCATTGGGGGTGGCAAGTGAATAAAGTTGCAGCGGATGTTCGCCGACCGGCCGATCTTTTTCATGGGTTGGTCCGGCAATCGGACGGTTAATATTGGCGAATGTACCGCCGCTTTCTGATTCCCATTTCCAGACTTTCGGCGGTGAATAGGAGGACTCACTGGTCATGCTTTAGCTTCCATATTTATGAGAAAGTGGAATGGCAGGCGCTCTGGAAATTCCAATAGATACAGGAGGCCACCAGAATAGTCCTGCAAGGTTTCACTGTCACTTTTGGCGTTGATTGTTACCAGACGTTTTTGGCGGGGTTGTGCTGTTAACTGGCGCTTTCGAACAGCTTATTCAAGCCATGTTTTCCATAACTCTCATAAACGTGATGGCTGTGAGTGTCCGAACGGATGCCTCGAAAACTTTGATCAGAAATTTTCGGTACCTTATGGTTAACAGGGCTGTGTAGTGTGTTTATGAGCGACGCAAATCTGTGACTTAACAATTGTTCGGCCCGCATGACACATGCACGGCTTGAGCCCGATCCATCTACCATACCTCTTAAAACCGAATTGTCAGATCAATGCCGGGCGCCGCAGAATTCTGCGCGCTCACGCTGCCGGTTCATAAGATCAGACCCAAAAGGCCATTTTGCATGGGTAATCCGCGCAAGCGTGGTTTTCATGAGATTTTCCATCGGAGAGCCGTCAGACTGATCTAGACAGGCTGGACTGTAATCCTGGGTGATGATCGTGTGGCATATTCTTACTCAATGATTTCAGCGTGACCATTGAAGCTCGGCGATATCGCAGGGCACAGAACGTTTTGGAGTATCGCTATAGAGGGCGCACAGATATCTGATCAATCGGCACCTGGTCGCTTCAAATAGGCAAATATAAAATATTCCATAATATATATTATGCGAATTGAACTAATGGCGGTCATGCCGTGTAACTGTGTGTCCGCCATACCTTCCCGTCGATGATATCGAGCTCGTTCTACTGGAACGCTGCGCAGGTTTTATCGATGTCCAGGTCGTTCAATCGAAAGGAAGAAAGGCCGTTACAGACGGATGCTGTCTAGCTCCACCTGATAAGGCCGATTATCGCAGATGCGGCGTAAAAGAACTGCAAGGCCAGAAACGCCCATCTCCGATCAATAAGCCCCCACGCTGCAAACATCCCGGCGGAAACCAGCAACAGTATAAATCCGAGAATTTCGTTTCCTGTGTTGGAAGCAATCAACAAGGCATAGGCTATGGCAAGAGCTGAGCCGGCCACTTCGAATATTGTCGTCAGTTTACGCTTGTCCATCAAGTTCTCTCGTTCCAGGAAGAACGTTTGAAGACAGCAAAAAACACCGCGTGTCCAGTCTAAATCCTACGTCGAAGTCGCGGTTGAATTTCAGGTTGCGCGGGGCAGGTGCGCCGCAAATTCTAATTCATTGAAAACTAAAGATGAAAGTTAGGGGCTAAACAGAGTAGGGCGCCCCCTCACCTCATTCGCTCCGAGACTTAGATAGGGATTCAACCTGTTCGAATAACAAGCCCATCATATGCCGGTTCGATGCCATCAGGAAGTTCTTCGCAGAGTTCCTGATAATCCATATCCGTATGCATGTTTGTGATGATTGCCCGTGCCGGATTTGCCCGATGTATCCAAGAGACGGCGTCATCCAGTGAAAAATGGCTCGGATGCGGCGTTCGCCTTAGCGCATCGACAATCCAGGTATCCAGACCGTCGAGTGCCGGGAGACTTTCCTTGGGGATAGATTTAACATCCGGTGTGTATAGAACGTTGTCAATTCGGAACATCAGGGCGTCAATCTCGCCATGGTGAACCATGTAGGGCATGAAAGAGATGATGCCCCCTGCCCCGCGGACTATAACCGGCGTGCCGCACTTAATGGCGTACTCCTCCAGGATCGGAGGATAATTCGATCCAGGAGGCGAAACAAAGCAATATTCAAACGCCTCATGGGCTCGTTTTGAAGTCGGCTCGTCCATATAGACCGGCACGCGCTGGCGCATGCTTATCGCTATCTGGCGCAAGTCGTCGATACCGTGGAGGTGGTCAGCGTGCGAATGGGTGTAGATCACACCGTCCAATGCTCCAACCTCCGTTCGAACCAATTGTTCTCGAACGTCGGGTCCGGTATCGATCAACGCCGTTGTACTTCCATTTGGTCCAAATCGCCGAACCAGCAATGCGCATCGCAATCGCCGGTTTTTGGGATTGTTTGGATCACAGGCACCCCAGACATTGCCAACGCGCGGCACTCCACCGGATGAGCCGCATCCCAGTATCGTGAATTCCAGATAGCTGAGGGGATCCTCTTTCGTCATCGCTGTTTTCCGCTAGCTGAGGATACTTGAGACAGGAGCGGGCACCTTTGAAAAAAGCCGGAAGAAATTTTCGGTTGTCTGCCGTGAAATGTCTTCGAGCGTTGTCTGGCGGGTTTCTGCCAGCACCTGCGCAGTATTGACGACGTAAGCCGGTTCGTTGCGTTTTCCACGATGTGGGGGTGGTGCGAGATACGGCGCATCGGTTTCGACCAGCAACTTGTCCGCAGGCAGGTCACGGGCTATCGACCGGATTTCCTCCGAGTTCTTGAAGGTCAGGATCCCGGAGAAAGAGACGTACAGTCCCAGGTCTATGCCGCGCATTGCCAACTCGCGTCCGGAAGAAAAACAATGAAGAATGGCACTGAAAGCCCCCTTCCCCATTTCCTCTTCAAGAATACGGATCATGTCATCGTCTGCATCTCGCGCATGAATAACCAGTGGCAATCCGCTTTCTCTCGCAGCCCCTATATGGATGCGAAAACCGGTCTCCTGAGCGTCCCTTGGCGATTTGTCATAAAAGAAATCGAGACCCGCTTCTCCAATTGCTACGACTTTTTCGTCTTCGGCGAATTTGAGCAAATCATCGACCGTAATATTCAATTCCTCATCAGCATTGTGCGGATGCGTTCCCACCGAGCAGAAAACGTTATCATATTGATCTGCAATGGCTTTCACCTGAGAAAATCTCTTCACGCGGGTACAGATCGTGACCATGAGGTCAACACCGGCACGGTTGGCGTTCGCAATGATCTCATCCCGCTCCGTCTCGAAATCGGGAAAGTCCAGATGGCAATGACTGTCAATCAACATGAAACGATCCTCACGCCTTATCCGGGTCTTCATCGATATAGCGAGGGAAGACCGGCGTTGGCTTGGGTAATTGCACTCCCGGCACCAAACGTCCATCGGCTCCCAGGGTTGAGAATGAACGATCATCGAGACCAATCGCGAGTGCATCCAGAAGCTTTCCACCTGATTGGGGCATAACAAACTGGGCAAGAACGGCAATTTGCCGAACCACTTCGGCTGTTACGTACAGGACCGTTCCCATGCGATCCGGATCGGTTTTCTTAAGAGCCCATGGCTCCTGGGCAGCGAAGTACCGGTTGGCGTCGGCAACGACAGCCCAGACGGCTGCAAGTGCTGTGTGAATGGCCTGTGTTTTCATTGCCTCGGTACACTGGGCGTGCATGCCATCAGCCCTGGCAATAATGTCATTGTCCTCAGAAGTGAGCTCTCCCGGCTGCGGGACTACACCATCCAGATTTTTGGCAATCATCGACAGAGACCGCTGTGCCAGATTACCCAGATCATTGGCCAGATCGGCATTGATGCGATTGACGATGGCTTCGTGATTGTAACTGCCGTCTTTTCCAAATGGCACTTCTCGGAGAAAAAAGTACCTGATCTGATCAAGACCGTATGTATCAACGAAAGACTGCGGATCCACCACATTGCCCAGAGACTTGGACATCTTCTGACCACGGTTGAACAAAAAGCCGTGGGCAAAGACCCGTTTTGGTAACGGTATGCCGGCTGACATTAGAAACGCGGGCCAGTAGACAGCATGAAACCGGACGATATCCTTGCCGATAATGTGGACGTTGGCCGGCCAGTACGACCATTTTTCTGCGGCTGGGTCTGGAAAGCCGACTCCGGTAATATAGTTGGTGAGAGCGTCCACCCAGACATACATGACGTGGCCGTTAGTATCCGGTACTTTGATGCCCCAGTCGAACGTTGTGCGCGATATGGAAAGATCCTTCAGGCCGCCTTTGACAAAACTGGCGACTTCGTTTCGACGCTCGTCAGGTCCGACGAAACTTGGCTGGGTGTCATAAAGGTCGAGCAATCGATCCTGATAGTGTGACAGGCGGAAAAAATAGCTTTCTTCCTCAACCCACTCCACAGGCGTGTCCTGAGGACCGTACCGGATGCCGTCTTCGCGCAAGTCAGTTTCGTCTTCCTGATAATAGGCTTCATCGCGAACGGAGTACCAACCGGAGTACTTATCTTTGTAGATATCGCCATTGGCCTCCATTCGTCGCCATATCTCCTGGGAGGCCACATGGTGCCGTTCTTCCGATGTTCTGATGAAATCGTCGTTGGAACATCCCAGGGCGTCAACCATCGACTTGAATTGTGCGCTGTTCCTGTCAGCCAGCTCACGAGCGGTCAGCCCCTCTTTTTGAGCAGTCTGATACATCTTCTGGCCATGTTCGTCCGTTCCCGTCAGAAAATAGACGTCTCTTCCATCCAGACGCATGAACCGCGCGATGGAATCCGTCGCGATAGCCTCATAGGCATGGCCGATATGAGGCGCGCCATTTGGATATGAGATCGCAGTGGTGATGTAGAAACGATTGCTATTTTCAGTCATGGCGATCTTCTGACAAACTGTCGTTGGGTGGCTGATGGCAGAACTTGTGGAATCGTTGGCTCAGTCTTTTGTGCTCATCATTGCCATGCTGTCTGCCATGCTACGGAAAGCGTTGAGAACAACCTGTTTTCTATCCAGGTTGAGTGCATCAGCAAGGGTTATGGACTTATTGGCCTTTTCCCACACATCAGCCCAACTGACAAGGTTGCGCGCGCGCCTGCCCGCATCTGCATCCTTGCGGAGATTTGAGGCTATACGGTCGCGCAATAAATCCTTGAATATGTCATACAGGTCATCCGCACCGCGTGTGCTCACTTTTTCCGCAAATACGTGCAATTTTCTAACGTCCAGATTTGGCAGACTACCGACAAGGGCGTCAAACGCACGTGCAGTGTCAACGCCTCCGTTCTCCAGCAAAAGCGCCGCCCTGCGAACACTGCCCCCGGACAAGATTTGCGCATGTTCCACATCTTCTGACGTGTGGGTTTTGGTGAGACCCAAATTCTGAAGCGCTGCGGACAGATCCTCCATTGTCAGCGGTTTGACGTCGAGCCGGCGGCATCTGGAGCGGATGGTGGGGAGAATGCGACCCGGAGCGTGGGACAGGATCAAAAATATTGATCGGTCCGGCGGTTCTTCCAATACTTTCAAGAGGGCGTTTGCTGCGTTTTTATTCATCTCGTCCGCGGAATCGACAATGCAAATCCGCCACCCCTGCCCGCCGGACGTTGTTCCAAAGAAGGGCACCGTGCGTCTGACTTCATCGACAGTCAGTTCTGTTTTGTATCGCTTGGCGTTTTTATCCCATGGACGCTTCAGATGCAGAATGTTCGTGTGTGCCTGAATGTTGCCAATGGTGTCTTCCTGGGATGGTTGAATGGACAAATCATTTGCGCTGCCGCATTCAGGTGAGAAACGGTCCGGATATGTTTGTGCAAATTTGGCAAACCGAAAGGCAAGAGTTGCCTTTCCTATTCCCTTGGGACCGCCAATTATCCAGGCGTGATGCATACGACGAGACCGGTAGGCTTCAAGAAGCGTCCGTTCGGCGTATCCATGACCAAAAAGCCGTTGCTGTTCTTGTGGCAATGGCATTCCGGGCATGGCATCAAGGTCCGGAATGATGTCGCTCTTGGGCGCTTTTGCCATGATCAGATATTACCAGGGGTTTGAGGTCCGTGCACCAGACTCTTCGCAACGTTCCAGACCTGCTGCTCGACGCCATCGATGCCTTGCATGCCATCAACGACAACACAACGACCCGGATTGTCAGCCGCTAGCTTCAAGAATGCCTGTCTGCGCCCCTCATGTATGGAGAGTGCTTCCTTTTCGAACCGGTCAGGCGCGCCCGGATGTTCCGCAGTTTGCCGTTTTCGAGCTCTTTCCAGACCGATTTCGGCAGGAATGTCGATGATAATCGTCAGATCAGGCATACATGAACCAATAGATATCAGCTTGAGTGCGTCGACAATTCTGGGATCCGCGCCACCTTCGCCCTGATAAACCTGAGTTGAATCGACAAAGCGGTCACACAAGACCCATTTACCTCTACTCAGTGCCGGTTTGATTGTTTGTTCAATGTGGTCGGAACGGGCTGCCGCGAAGAGCATCGCTTCTGCATCGGGCCCAAGAGATTCTGCCGCGCCGGACAGAATAACATGCCGGATCGCTTCCGCGCCCGGTGATCCCCCTGGCTCTCGGGTTATGATGGATGCGATGCCTTCTGACTGGAGCTTGTCTGCAAGCCGGGCTATTTGCGTTGACTTGCCTGCGCCCTCCCCGCCTTCAAAGGTGATAAACCGGGCTTGTTGAGTTGGCCTGTCAAAGACGAATGGTCGACCACCAATCCGTTTCGGTTTTTCCTCATGGTTGTTCACAGCAGTCGTACCCAGCTAAATAGCAGTTCAAACAAGCCATCCTGAGCACGCTGGCGTAGATTTCCAACAGCAATATTCTCACCTGCATAGAGTGGAATCTGCTGCGACAGAACCGGTCCGTTCCAGACCCGCAACTCTCCAACCGGATCACCCTCTGTAACAGGAGCCTCAATCGGGCCCCTGTAAAAGATCTTGGCAGAGAATCCGCGCTTTTGTCCCTGGGGCACTGAAAGCGTTACGGGGCCATCACCGACCAGCGACAAGCGCCCTTTGGTGCCGCCGAACACACTGGCATAGCCAACAGTTTCTCCTTCTTCAAACAGGATGACGGTTTCAATGTTGTTAAATGCCCATTCGAGGTACTTGATGGCTTCCTTTTTTCGATCATCAGCATCCTTGATCCCGGAAACTGCCAGGACGATTCTCTTCCCGTTGGCCACCGCAGTTGCAACAATGCTGTAACCGGAATTTTCCTCGAATCCGGCCATCATCATGTCGACACCCTGAGCGCCGCCAATCAGAAAACCTTTGTTCAACTGACGAATTTTATTCCAGGTGAACGACGGCTCCAGGAACATCGGATTATATTCAGGGAAGCTTCTGATCATGTACGTCATCAAGCGACCGACATCGCGAACAGTGGTTTTGTTTTCTTTGTCTTCGTAACCAGTCGCATCGGCAAATCTGGACTTGGTCATCCCGATACTTGCAGCGAGGTCGTTCATCTTTTCGACGAATTTTTCCTCGCTGCCTGCAATGCCCTCGGCAAGAACCAGGGCCGCATCGTTGGCTGTATGAATGACAAGTCCCCGCAGCAGGTCATCAACTGAAACCAGAGACCCCAATTCAGCGAACATTGTCGTCCGGCCTTTTGGCGCTCCACCGTTTCGCCAGGCGTATTCGGAGACAGCAAATCGGGTCTGGAGATCCAGCTCTCCTTCCTGCAGCGCTTTGAAGACAACCGCCAAGGTCATCAGTTTGGTTACGGACGCTGGATGAAATTGTACTTCGAAATTTTCCGCTCGTAGTACAGTTCCCGTATTATAATCAAGAAGGTATAGTTTTCGTTCGTTTTCTGCGTGGCTGGGACTGGACAGGAATAACGTGCTTAAAAGGGCCTGCAACAAAAAGAGGCGCACAAATATGCGTATCGCTTCGCAAGAAGCTACAAGCGCTCCACGAGTGACAGCGTGATAAGGCCTGTTATTCAACAAGCGGTGTCTCCCCAATCCAAGACATTCTAGTCGCCGAATTCCGTGTTTTGATTTTAACTCTCTAAATGGCATAAAAATGCTGCATCAGGAAACAGGGCGGATAGCCTATTTCAGCAAGCGGGCGAGATTTTCTAACAGGTAATTGGAAAGACACCGTCCGTCCACCAAGCATTCCAATGCTGACGGGTGTTTCCGACACCGGATATCTGAATTCTGACAGGCATGCATGAACCTGTCTTTTCATTCAAACTAACGCTTTCGAGCCAGACTTTTTAGCAAGGATTTCAACGTAATTCCCTTGTCATTGCTGGCTTTTGCCAGGGCATGGGCTACCGCGACCCGCTTGGCACTTATGTATGGTTTTTCCGCAAAGGACGAACTCCACACATAGCGTGTGTCCGGCGCAGCTGACCCGGTCGTAGCTCCGGTTGGCAAATATTTGGGCGCCGTTGGAGCCCCGTCGCTCCCGCTGCGGTTTTTCGCATATTGATTGCCATACCCGTCCCAATATTCCGGGCGTGCTCGCGGAATGGGTATGGGGCCGTTTACAAGGCCGGCAAACTGGGTGCCGGGAAGTGTCCCGCCCGGCGCAGAGGCACCCGGCGCACGATAGGTCGCCATCAGCTGTCGGTGATCAAGTCCATCCATTCGCGCACGACCGATATATTCCACTTTCACCTTGGCTGTGCCATTGCGCCTGAATCCCAGTAATGTTGCCGCTTTTTGGGAAACATCCACAATGCGCTTGCCGTGAAACGGCCCACGGTCGTTAACCCGGACGACAACAGATGCGCCGTTTTTTAGATTCGTGACACGAGCATAGGACGGTAGAGGCATTGTGGTATGGGCGGCCGTCAGCGTTTCCATATCAAACACTTCACCGTTCGCCGTCAGACGACCATGGAACGTTGGCCCATACCAGGATGAAAGGCCGACTGCAGCATAGTCAGGATCATGTTTTGGATAATATCGCTTGCCCGCGATGGTGTAAGGCTTGCCTACAACATAGCGCCCGCCACCTTTGGGAACCGGCTCTCCAAGCTTAACAACGCGCGGGCTGCCGGCAACGCCATATTTTTTGGGGCTGAATTTCGATTTCGACGGTTTCTCTCCGCCGGAGCAGGCAACAAGCAACCCGCAAAAGAGAACAATAAGCAACGATCGCCCGAACTGTACGGACGAATCGATACCATATCGAATGCGGGAAGGCGCATAACGTGCCTCGCGCGCTACTTTAAAAAATTTTCCAATCATGCCGCCACACTCAAACTAATTGCCGGCTGTTGGACAAACACAGTAACCAATCCAGTCCGCGTTTCCCCGAGGGTACGAAATCAGGACAGGTTAAAGATCCAACTTTATACAAATGCGCATGAAATCCTTACCGTATTGTAAATATTGCTTGGGGCGTTCCAATTGATTGCAAATCCGGGAATTGGGTTTATAGGAAAGATTCTGAATTGCATTTCCCGGGATTGTTCCTGCCAAAAGTGTGAGTTTCATCATGAGCCGTATTCAGGATTTTTGTGCTGCCTGGACCTTCGTTGAGGGCTTTGAAGAAGAGTGGGCGCGCGCGCGCCAGAGTGGCGAGACGGTTGAGTTGCCTCATACGGCTGTTGAGCTCCCGTTTGATTACTTTGATGAGCGTTGCTATCAGCGACAATTCACTTATCAGAAGAATCTAGTCTGCCCTCCCGACATGGAAGACAAGGAAGTCTCACTGGTGTTTGATGGCGCCATGGCAGATGCCAAGGTTTTTGTAAACGGCGCGTTGGTTGCCAATCATCCTGACGGCTATACACCATTTGAAGCTCGACTGACGGATCACCTGACTTCTGGCGACAACCTGATAACAGTTTCAATTGACGGCACAGAAAATCCAGATTTACCGCCTTTTGGCGGGCAGATTGATTATCTGACATATGCGGGCATCTATCGAGAAGTCTGGCTGAAGGTTACAGACAGTGTTTCGATTGCCAATATACGAATAGAGACGCAGCACGTACTTCAGCAGGAGAAGACGGTTGTTGTTGAGTGCGATATCGCCAATCCGAAAAACCTTGCCCTGGAGGGCCGTTGGCGCGTCGACCTGCTGGCACCGGACGGTAGCATCGTCAAAACGCAAGAAACTGATCTGGCTGGACCGCGGACTCGAATTGAATTTCAACAGCTTGAAGACATTGCGCTGTGGACACTCGAAGAGCCGACACTGTATCGGCTGAAAGTCGCGCTTCACACCGCTTCTTGTAAAGATGAAGTGACAAACACTTTCGGTTTCAGGACAGCAGAATTTTCGCCGGATGGATTTAGGCTCAATGGTGAAAAGCTGAAATTGATTGGCCTGAACCGTCACCAGTCATTCCCTTATTCCGGCTACGCACAGGGGCGCGCCTCCCAGGAAAAAGACGCAGAGATCCTGAAAGAAGAACTTGCCTGCAATATTGTGCGGACGTCGCATTATCCTCAATCGTCCTGGTTTTTGGACCATTGCGACCGGATTGGTCTTCTTGTTCTGGAAGAGATTCCCGGATGGCAGCATATCGGTGGCGCCAAGTGGCAAGATGAAGCCGTTGAAAATGTTCGCCGGATGATTGAGCGGGATTGGAATCACCCGTCGATCATCCTGTGGGGTGTCAGAATCAATGAATCACCGGACGATGATGCGTTCTATCGTCGGACAAATGCTTTGGCGCGGGATCTGGATCCCACACGTCAAACCGGCGGGGTCAGGAAGCATACAAACAGCTCGTTGCTGGAGGATGTCTATACTTTCAATGATTTCGTTCTGGGAGAGTTCGAGCTACCATTTTCCAACCGACCCCGCCTGCCATTGCGCGACCAGAATGAAGTCACCGGACTGGCAAAGAACGTTCCCTATCTGGTCACAGAATATAATGGACATATGTTTCCTACGAAAGTTTTCGATCAGGAACAACGGCAGGCCGAGCACGTCACGCGGCATCTTGATATTCTGAATGCGGCTTATGGGGATGACAGTATTGCCGGCTGCATCGGCTGGTGCATGTTCGATTATAACACCCACAATGACTTTGGTTCCGGCGACAGAGTTTGCCACCACGGTGTCATGACAATGTTCAGGGAGCCGAAATTTGCGGCGTTTGCCTATGCCAGCCAGGGAGATCCGGACCGTCGCGTCGTTCTTGAACCGGTTACTTTTTGGGCACGCGGAGAACGCAATATCGGCGGCACCCTGCCATTGATAATTCTGTCAAATTGCGATCAGGTCCGCCTCAATTTTCCCAGCGGAGCCCATGCTGACGTGTTTCCCGACAAAAACACCTACCCTCACCTACCCCATCCTCCCATCATCGTGCGTCATGAACACCTGCCTGAGAGTGAACTGGGGTCGTGGGGGACCAAGTGGTACGATATTGAAATCATAGGTTATCTGGGATCGCGCGAAGTCGCACGACGTAACTATGTTTCCAACCCGGTGGCAGACCGGTTGCAACTGTCCCCTGACCGGTCGGAGCTGACTGCGGCGCAAAACGAAACCCGTGTGGTCATTCGTGCCCTGGATCAGGTCGGTAATCTGCTTCCGTTCATTGATGCACCGATCAATATTCAGCTCTCTGGACCGGCAACGCTCATCGGTCCGACCTGTCCGTCCCTGAGAGGTGGTGCTACCGCATTCTGGATAAAGAGGACTGGGAACACCGGAGCCATATCGGTGCGTGTGTCAAGCACGAGATTTGAAGACAGCGAAATTCAGATCGTTGCCAGCTGAACCGCTTTATCTTTCAGCTGATCAGCTTCTTTTGAACGCGAAAGGGTCAGATCCAGCAGTTCAAGCAGACCATTCACTTTCCCTGCTGCATCTTCGTGCGCTCTGCAGATTTGCGCAATGCGGGAAGATTGGGGGTCGTCGACAGGTCGACGCTCTTCGTTTTGGCGGACCACGTAGGCTAACCAGCAGGCAATTGCGTGTTGCACAAAAGGTGCTTCCTGCCCATGCGATACGAATTGCTGCAATACGGGCAAAATTCGGATGGGTAGTTTTTCCGTGCCGTCCATGGCAATTTGCTTCAGGGAGTGTCGTAGCGCGGGGTTGGAAAAACGTTCAATCAGTTCCTCGCAATAAGCTGGACTTTCACTTCTAATGGGTTCCGGCAAAGTTGACATGGCTTCGCGCATCAGCCCCTGGACGTTTTTCAAAACTTCGGGATCGGCAATCGCCTCATGCACAAAGCGGTGTCGTTTTAGTTGGCCGAAATAGGCTAAAAGCGAATGGGGACCGTTCAGGAGACGCAGTTTACGCAGCTCGTAGGGGCTTACATCGTCGACGATGCGTGCGCCTGCCCTGTTCCAATCGGGTCTGGCGGAACAAAATCGATCTTCTATGATCCATTCGGAAAATTGTTCGGTCGCAACAGGAGCCTGATCCTTCCATCCTGTCTTGTCGAAGACATCCGATTTCAATTCTTCGGTGGTAGCAGGCGTGATCCTGTCGACCATTGAATTGGGAAACGCTACTTCTTGCTCAATGTAAGTCTCAAGTTCAAACCCTGCCTGCTGCGCAAAGGCTACGACGCCGGACTTAAGGCGGTCGCCATTGCCAGATAGATTGTCGCAACTCAAAATTGTTAGCGGGCCACTCTTGTTGTCTGCCCGTGCCTTGAGGCCATTTGCAAGGAAACTCATCAATGAGCTTGGTACGCCGGTTTCCAGATCCGTCTTGATTTGCGCATCCTCAAGGTCGAGTGTTCCGGTAACAGGATCAATTGAATAGCCTTTCTCAGTCACTGTAATAGTGATGATCGTGACAGAAGGATCCGCGACCGCCTGGATAACCCTGTCGGGATCTTCAGGCGCGACAAGAATATCATCCAGGATTGTCACGCGCTCAAAGTCAGCTTTCTGGGGGCTGTAAATGGCGAGCGTATAGTCGAAGTCCTGCTTTTTGAGGATGTCTCGGATGTCCGGTCGTCGCAGAGAAACACCTGTTATACGCCAGTTTTCATTGGTATTTTGCGTATACCAGAACTGATGGGCGCGACTGAAATTACCTACACCAAAATGCAATATCCGGGACACCGATTGTTCCTTGTGCACGAGAGCAATTCTTTCGATCAGCGGATCGCGTGAAGTGCTCGAAGTCTTTGTTTTGTAACGAACCCTATTGGAAAAAGGGCATCTGGTATTCCCAGCTGCGAATTGGGAGAGTTGTTATCGCAGTGAACGTCAGTCGAAATACTCTGAATGCCGTTCCTCGAGATCCGACAATACCGCTAGAATTGAATTCAGGTGAATATGGGCGATATCAAATGCCTGGAACAGGTCTCTGTCACAGATGGCGTTAAACAGTCCCCTATGCTCGTCATAAAGCGTTGCGAGGTGATCCGCTTTCTGGAGTGAAAGAACCCGCAACCGATCCAGAACCATCTTTTCCCTTTCCAGCACTTTGGCGGCGCGCGGATATCCCGTTGCTGCAGCAAGGATTAAGTGAAACTCATCATCGAATTTGCCAAACAGACTGTGATCGCAGGCCTCAACCGCGTGATGTTGCTGGTTCAGATTGTCGATTAATGCCTCATGGGCTGTGTCGGGCAACTCGTGCTCGATCAATTGTCGGATATTTGCCATTTCCAGGGCTTCGCGAAGAAATCGGGCTTCCTGTATTTTTCCGCTGTCCAGCTTCGCAACGAAATTACCTCTGCTGGGTAAAGTTGTCACCAGACCAGCCTCACGCAGCCTCATCAAAGCTTCCCGCACCGGCGTCCTGCTGGAGCCGAACTTGGCACCGATTTCTGATTCTGAAATGATGCATCCAGGCGACAGATCCATCCGCAATATTGCTTGTTTGATTGCCTGAAATATCTGTTCGCCTGCCGGTTTTCTGACATCTACCTTCGGTATTTGCAGTTCGGCGATTTGCCTACCACCAAAGGTTGCTTCAGCTGTTGATTTCGACATATTTTTAACTTCTATTTTTACAAAATCGCATCCAGTATACCGGTGTTCCGGCTATTTACAACCAACATTCCGGCGTGCTAACGAAATAGAGTGCTCGAGAAAAAACATACGATGCCGGGAGTTCAAATGCAGGTAGCTTTAATTGGCTTGGGAATGGTCGCCAGGACCCATGTGGCTGCGATCGCTGCAACCAACGGGCGTATCTCCCTCAGGGGTGTCATGTCCCGCAACGCAGGCAAAGCCGCTGCATTTGCTGAGGAAATTGCCTCGTCTCTGGACTCAACGCCAATGGTCTATAACAACGTGCAAGAGGTCGCCAACGATCCCGCTTTGGACTTTGTAATCGTGGCCACGCCGCCCAATGAGCGTGCAGAAATAACCTCCACCCTGTCCCGATCAGGGAAACACATTTTGATGGAAAAGCCGATAGAGCGGACGCTCAGTGCCGCTTCTGAAATCGTGGCTGGATGCAACGAAGCGGGTGTGAAACTCGGGATTGTGTTTCAGCAGCGAATGCGGGAGTCTGCCCAGCGTCTTGCGGCCATTATGGATGAAGGAAAACTGGGTTCGCTAGAGGCGGTTCAGATCAATGTGCCTTGGTGGCGTCCTCAATCATATTATGATGAGCCAGGTCGCGGAAGTTATGCGCGTGACGGCGGGGGCGTTCTGATTTCTCAGGCAATTCATACACTGGATCTGGCTTTAACATATACTGGTGCCGTAGCTGAAGTTCAGGCTATGGCGCGCACATCCGGACTTCACAAGATGGAATCCGAGGATTTTGTATCTGCTGGCCTGGAATTTGAAAGCGGTGCAGTCGGATCACTTGTCGCAACGACTTGCAATTATCCAGGCTCTGGAGAGTCCATTACTCTGAATTGCCAACACGCAACTGCCGTTTTGAAAACGGCAAAGCTTGATATTTTGTGGCACGATGGAAAAACAGAAACTTTTGGCAGTGAAGGCGCCAGTGGCGGCGGAGCGGATCCGATGGCATTCACTCACGAGTGGCATCAGGCGATCATCGAAGACTTTGCCGATGCTATTGTCCAAGACCGGCAACCGGCTGCATCCGGCGAACAAGCCCTGTCCGTTCATCAACTAATTGATGCACTGATCGAATCTTCTTCAAAGAAACACGCAATTCGTCTGTCCGCAACGGAGTAACTGAATGGCCAAACCGATAAAATTCGCTGCGTTGGGAATAGAGCATCGCCACATCTTTGGGATGGCCCAG
Source organism: Stappiaceae bacterium (assembly GCA_039976075.1). Lineage (GTDB taxonomy): Bacteria > Pseudomonadota > Alphaproteobacteria > Rhizobiales > Stappiaceae > JBDWFY01. The sequence continues at coordinate 602,503 of JBDWFY010000001.1, read as the reverse complement.
AACATGATGAACGAGGGGGCCGAATTTGTATGCTGGTGGAGTGCCGGCGAACCGCAGCCACAAGAAGGATTTGAGAAACGTTTTCCAGACGTGCCGCGCGTTTCAGAGTGTGCGGATGTGCTGAAGAATCCCGATATTGATCTTGTACTGATCGCAGATATCCCCGCTGCTCGTGCTGACCTTGCCCTTCGCGCAATGGAAGCCGGTAAAGATGTCATGGCGGACAAGCCCGGGTGTACCACGCTTGAGCAGCTTGGGGCATTGAAAGAATGCGCAGAGCGAACGGGCCGGATCTGGTCGGTTGACTTCTCTGAGCGATTTGAAGTTGCCAGTGTGACCAAAGCGGCTGAACTGGTGCAATCAGGGGCCATCGGCAAGGTCGTGCAGACCGCCGGATTGGGGCCACACAGATTGAATGCCCCTTCCCGTCCCGATTGGTTCTTCGACAGAAAAAGCTATGGCGGTATTCTCTGCGATATCGCCTCTCATCAGATCGATCAATTCCTCTATTTTACCGGGTCTGATGATGCTGAGGTAACACTGGCATCGGTTGGTAACTACGCAAATCCCGACCATCCCGGGCTGCAGGATTTTGGGGAGGTCGCGCTTCGCAGTGAAAACGGCCATGGGTACATTAGAGTGGACTGGTATACCCCGGATGCGCTTCCCAATTGGGGTGATGGACGGCTGACGATACTGGGAACAGAAGGGTATATTGAACTGCGCAAATATGTCGATGTTGCCGGTGCTGAGGGGATCGATCACCTTTTTCTCGTGAACGGGAGCCGCTGTGAAAAAATTGACTGTTCGGACGCCGGTCTTCCCTATTTTGCAAATCTGTCTTCGGATATTCGCAACCGCACTGAAACTGCCATGCCTCAGGCCCACGCCTTCAAGGTGATGGAACTGGGAATCAAGGCGCAAATGATGGCAGAAGGACAAAAAGTCTGATGATCCGAGTTGCAATCATCGGTGCCGGTATCGGCCGGGAACATCTGGCTGGATATCAGGCCCATCCGGATCGTTTTTCTGTCCGGATTCTTTGTGATCTTGATATGGAGCGGGCTGCGGAAGTCGTCGGTGGGGCTCCGATTCGCATTGAAGCAGACTTTGCCGCTGTACTGGCAGATCCGGATGTCGATCTGGTCGATATCTGCTTGCCACCACATTTGCACTTTTCTGCAACATTGGATGCTCTGAGAGCGGGCAAACACGTCGTCTGCGAAAAACCGCTTGTCACCTCGCTGAACGAAGTCGATTTGCTGATAGAAGCCGCCCAACAGACACAGAGAAAGCTGTTTCCGGTATTTCAGTATCGTTTCGGTCTGGCAATGGCGCAGCTGCAGGCTTTGATAGATGAAGATCTGACCGGCCCGGCATATGCTGCCAGTCTTGAAACTCATTGGGATCGGGACGCCGACTATTATGCCGTTCCCTGGCGCGGGACCTGGGAAGGAGAGAGCGGCGGCGCTGTCCTTGGTCATGCGATCCACAATCATGATTTATTGACATCGATCATGGGACCTGTTGCACGTCTTTCAGCGATGACCACCACCAGAGTGAACGATGTTGAAATTGAAGATTGTGCAGCAATCTCATTCCAGATGACCAGCGGTGCTGTCGCAACAAGCTCCATTACCTTGGGGGCGGCAGACAATACCAGCCGGATCAGAGTGTGTTTTGAAAGACTGACGGCGGAGAGCGGAACAGCACCATACGCACCGGCCACCGACAAATGGACATTCACAGCCCGCGGTTCAGCCAGCCAGGAGAAAATAGATGCCGTGCTGGCCGGTGTTGGTGATGTACACTCTGGATTTGCAGGATTTTTTGAGGCTTTGGCGAATGCTCTGGATGATCAGGTCGCCAATCGAGCTGTTACTGTGCAAGATGGTCGCCAATCTGTCGAATTGGTGACGGCCATCTATCAGGCTGCGCGGGAACAGCGCACTGTAGAACTGCCGCTGGGTTCCGAAAATGCTTTGTATCATGGATGGTGCCCTTCAGATATCTAACTGAAATTGATCAACCCTGGGAGGATATGGAATGATCAAGTCAACCAAACTGTTCGCAAGCGCTTTTGCATTTGCAATGATTGCCGGTGGCTCAATTGCTTCTGCGCAGGAAATTCGCTTCATGTGTAGCGCCGACGGCGGTGAATGCGATGTTGCCATGGAGATTTTCAGCAAATTCGAAGCTGATAATCCCGGCGTTGACGTTGTGCTGGATAAAGTTCCCTACAAAGCCATTCTGGAAAGCCTTCCGGTTCAATTGGCCGGTGGCACCGGGCCCGATATGGCGTTCGTTACCGACCTCGGAGGTCTGAACCAATATTACCTCGACCTCGCACCTTATGTTGATCGTGGCTACTGGACTGACAACTTCGGCGAAACGCTCAACTGGTATCGTGGTGGTCCGGATGATGATGGCATTTACGGATTGCATACCGGTCTGACCATCACCGGTGCATACATCAACAAGACTTTGTTTGATCAGGCCGGCGTTGCAGTGCCGCCGGAGGATGCCAGCTGGGACGACTGGGCAGCTGCAGCCAGGGAAGTTGCTGAGAAAACAAAAACGACGTTCCCGATGGCGATGGACCGCTCCGGTCACAGGATCGCTGGCCCCGCAATATCTTATGGCGCACAGTATTTTGACGTTTCGGGTGAACCAATTCTCGTCGATGAAGGCTTTCAGGCATACGTCCAGAAATTCGTTGACTGGAACAATGACGGTACCATGGCGAAGGATGTGTGGGGCGGTCAGGGCGGCTCTTCTTATCGTGACGCGGCCCAGGAGTTTATCAACGGCGAACTGGTCTATTACTACGCGGGAAGCTGGCAGGTTGGTAACTTTGAGAAACAGATCGGAGATCTCTTTGATTGGCAGGTCGTCGGTTCTCCTTGCGGAGATGGTGGGTGCACCGGCATGCCAGGCGGTACCGGTGTTGTCGGCTTCAAGCAGACTGAGCATCCTGAAATCGTTGCCAAGCTGATCGACTACCTGGCTCAGGAAGAAAACTACGCCACGTATACAGCCGGTGCACGGACGATACCGGCTCATGCGAAAGTGGCAGCCGCAGGCGTAACCTACGAAGGAGCCGCACCACTGGCTGCTGCTGCCTTGAACGGCTGGGGTGCACAGGTCAGTAAACTTGAGCCGATCGCTTTCGCCTACCAGGGACACAAGAACAACCGTGCGATGTTCAATATCACGGTGCAACGTGTCACTCAGGCCATTGTCGGAGAGCTTTCGGTCGATGAAGCCATGCAGAAGGCAAAGGAAGACCTGGCGTCGGCATTGGCGGAAGCCAAATAGGTTGCGTTAGCAAACAAACCGCATGGCCTGAACGGCCATGCGGATACCTTCCCCGCCGGTTGTAGGTATTCATATGCTCCAGATCCTTACGCCACTTATGAGAATAGTGGAACTGCCGTTTGCATTCGTGCAAAGACGTTTTGGAACGTCACGCATGGTCTGGCTCTTTCTTCTTCCCAATCTCCTGTTGTTCGGCGCCTTTGCATTCGTGCCGATTTTTCTGAATTTCGTCTATGCCTTTACTTCGGGTGATCAAATTCTGCTTGCAGATCGTCCCTACACCGGCTGGTCGAATTTCCAGAGCCTGTCGCGATGTGCAGACTATCTTGAGCCCAACTCTTGCGAACGTGACCTCTTCTGGCGTGCGCTCTGGAACACATCCTTGTTCGTGACGCTTCAGGTCGGCTTCATGGTCGGGTTTTCTCTGTTGACGGCACTCGTTCTGAACAGGGACATCCGGGCTCGAGGGTTCTTTCGTAGCGTGTTCTTCTTTCCGGTGATGCTGTCACCTGTGGTCGTTGCCCTCATCTGGAAATGGATTCTTCTGAGAAACGGCGTACTCAATGCCACGCTCGAATCCATGGGCTTTGAGAGCTTCAATTGGCTTCTTGACCCCAGTTGGGCGTTTGGGTGGTCCGTTTTTCTATCTGTCTGGGCGCATATGGGATTTTACACGCTGATATTGCTTGCAGGACTTCAGGCAATTCCCAGAGACGTCTACGAGGCCGCACTGATGGACCGCGCCTCACCCTGGCGAACGTTCCGACGGATCACCTTGCCGCTCTTGTCACCGACGATGCTCGTCGTGCTTGTTCTTGCTTTAATCAAAGGTGTGCAAACGTTCGATGAGGTCTTTGCGTTTACGGGTGGTGGTCCCGGTTCGGCAACCACACTGATAATTCAGTACATTTATGAAACAGGCTTTGCAGGAGCGCCGAGATTGTTCGGTCTGGCCGCTGCGGCGTCTATCATAATTGCGGTCGTTTTGATCGTTCTGACCGCCGCGCAGTTCTGGGTCAACAGGAGGAATGTTGATGGCTAACGCAACATCGTTCTTAACACTGACACGCGGCAGAAACGGTCGGTTTGATTGGACAGACTGGGTCTCCTACGGATATCTCCTGCTTGGGTTTCTGGTTGTCTTTGGCCCCGTTGTCTGGTTGCTGCTTTCTTCTTTCAAGACCGAAGCTGAAATACAGCGCTACCCACCCCGATTTCTTCCCTATGTGCAGGAAACCATTCAGGTAGAGGGGTACGACAAGCCGCTTGCGCTCTATGACATCGTATCGGGCGAATTTGAAGGCAGACGTCTGGCTCAAATCAGGCGTGTCGGGCTGGTCGCGCAGATGGTTGATCCGGAAGCGCCAACCGAGCGATTGAAAGTCGATATTGCCGATCGAAAAGCCATCGAAAGTATTGGTCTGGCAACAGAAAACTACACGGAGCTCTTCGAGAAATTTTCGTTCTTGCGATTCTTCTGGAACTCGACTTTCATTACGGTTGTGGCGACCGCGATCACCTTGCTGGTCAACTCCATGGCTGCTTTCGGACTATCTAAATATCAGTTCCGGGGCAGAAATGTCATGTTGATGATTGTTGTGGGGTCACTCATGGTCCCGCAGACGGTCATACTGGTCCCTCTTTTCATCGTGACCAAGGAACTGGGCATGCTGAACAGCCTTTGGGGCGTAATCATTCCTGCGGCAGCCACCCCGACCGGGGTGTTCATTCTCCGCCAATACATGCTGACGATACCGGATGAAATTCTGGACGCCGCGCGCATGGACAAGGCCAGCGAATGGAAGATTTTCTGGCGGATTATTCTGCCTTTGTCGGCACCGGCCATCGCCGTACTTGCCATTCTTTCCGTTATCTGGCGATGGAATGATTTCCTTTGGCCACTGATCGCGCTGTCCGAGAACGAAAACTTCACGTTGCAGCTGGCCTTGAATACATTCCAGGGAGAGATGACGACGCAGTGGAGCAATTTGCTTGCCATGACGGTTTTGACACTCTTGCCCATCACATGCGTGTTCATGTTTCTCCAAAAATACATCGCAACCGGCATCGCTTCAACGGGTGGCAAATGATCCAACCAGCCTCGATAATTCAGGAGATCCGTTATGGCTCAACTTAATCTTCGCCAGATAAGGAAATCCTATGGCACTGCGGAGGTTATCAAGGGCGTTGATCTTGACGTCGAACACGGAGAATTCTGTGTCTTTGTCGGACCGTCCGGTTGTGGGAAGTCGACTCTGTTGCGCATGATATCCGGTCTTGAGAACATTACAGAAGGTGAGCTTCTCATTGCGGGCGAACGAGTGAATGACGTCGCAGCGGCCGAACGCGGTCTTGCAATGGTATTTCAATCCTATGCGCTCTATCCGCATATGAATGTTCGACAGAACCTGTCCTTCGGTCTGGAAAATCTCGGAACACCCAAAGCGGAAATTGAAGAGAAAGTTCAAGCAGTCTCAACAATGCTGCAGATTGATCAGCTCCTGCATCGTCGGCCCAAGGATTTGTCCGGCGGCCAGCGGCAGCGGGTTGCAATTGGCCGGGCAGTCGTTAGAGAGCCGCGGGTTTTCCTGTTTGATGAACCGCTTTCCAATCTGGATGCTGAGTTACGTGTGGAGATGCGTGGCGAAATTGCCCGTCTGCATAAACGCCTTGGCAACACAATGATCTATGTGACGCATGATCAGGTCGAGGCCATGACAATGGCCGATAAGATTGCGGTTCTGCGTGACGGTATCGTCGAACAGTTTGGAAGACCGCTGGATCTCTACAATGCACCGGCCAATATGTTCGTTGCCGGATTTATCGGATCACCAAAAATGAACTTCCTGCCCGGAACGTTCACAGAAGGTGTGCTGGCATTGGATAACGGTGAGAAGGTCACGATTCCAACGGCGGGTTATGAAATATCCGATGGATCAAAAATTACATTGGGCGTGCGACCAAATGAATTCCGACCGACCGACAAGCAAACGAGCGGTCTTTCCGTGGCTGTCAAGAGTGTCGAACAGCTTGGTGGCGATTCATATATCTATTCTGAAACGCCAACCGGCGAGCTCGTTACTGTTCATCAACCCGGACAAACAACCGTCGGCATCGGCTCAACGATTTTTCTGGAATTTGATGCCGAACAGGTCCACTTGTTCGCTTCAGACTCCGGGAAGTCACTTCGCCTTTAGAGGCTTTGCCATGATCCTCAGTTTGTGGAACATGCTCTGCAAACTTACGCCAAGGGCTCGAAAACGATACGGGTGAGCATCAAGATTCCGGTAAGCCGCGCAAAGCCCATTCGCTGGGTGGAATAGGTTTACCTATCCGGAAACTGAATTTCTCAACACGCGTGATCTCGCTATTCACCTCACACCTGAAAGCGAGGTCGAACCATCTACCTAGGCTGCGGTAAGCGGCCTTTTGAGGTTCGAGCACTGTCCCCGATTGCGGTCTGAATGAAGGCAGAAGCTCCGGTGGAAATGGACTGCCTTCAATCAGTTGGGCACGCAGTTCCGTCATGCATAACAGGTTGAGCCGTTGCCCTGGTGGCATACCACGCATGGCGGTTTTTGCACGTTGGTCATCCAATATGTTTCCCGAGAAAAGCTGCCTGGCGACACGTAGGTCTGTTCGCTGCACTGGAGCTTGCTGGGAATTCTGGTTGGAATTCTCACGAGAAAACGCGGTGGAACGTTTTGCCGGTTTTGGAGCGGGTGTTGTGTTGGTTGCTATCGGACCGACGGTGCCGAAACCCTCCGTTGCTTCGGGTGGATCCTCGCCCAAAATCTGCTCTGCTATCCGCTCGGTTTCTGTTTCCCTCTCGCTTTCCGCTTCCGTCTCCGCCTCAGTCTCCGCCTCAGTCTCGCTCTCAGTCTCGCTCTCAGTCTCGCTCTCGGTCTCAGTCTCAGTCTCAGTCTCAGTCTCAGTCTCAGTCTCAGTCTCAGTCTCAGTCTCAGTCTCAGTCTCAGTCTCAGTCTCAGTCTCAGTCTCAGTCTCAGTCTCAGAAGAAGGCTCTTCTGTCACTGCATCTGTGTCAACTTCCCCTTTGTCGGGCTCTGGCACGATTGCTGAGTTCGTCGATGCAGCAACGTTGGGCTCCCCTTCCAGTGCATCCGTCGAAGATGGCTGTGGCTCTTCAGTGTTGCTTTCCTTGGGTGCTGTGTCCTCTTCGCCAAATTCCTCTATTGGCTGAAGCACGCGCACTTCCGGTGTTTCCTCGGTGGCTGGTTCTTCCTGTGGCGCTGGTGCTGGTGGCTCCTCCTCGAGCGCGGCTACTTCCGTTTCAGCTTGTTCCTGCTCCTGTTCAGTTTCTTCCGACTCTGCTGTTTCTGGCTCGGGGGGTGGTTCGGGGATGCTGATTTCCGGATCGGGAACCAGTTCCACTTCGATAGGCACCTGAAGCGGTTCCACTTCCGGCAATTTGATGCCGCCCATAAGCGCGACCGCGAGCAGTGCATGAAATACTATTGAGACCGCAAGGCCGGCCGCCATCAAACGCCGATCTGAAAAGCGCGCGTCTTTCACCGGCTCTTTCATTTCTGCGATTATAGCCACACAAGAGGTTCCCATTAGGCATCAGTGCATCAAGGTCGCACTCGTTAACTGCCAAGACAATATTTGGCAAGATTTAACAGATGTTGGTTGAAGCACTCGTTTCTTCTTTTTGAACCAACCAATGCCGGACTTTGATGGTTGGGAACGATAGCTCTTACGGACATTGACCAATGCTGGCATCAACCCGCAACACAAGGTTCTGTGAACCGGTTGCGGGATTTGTGTTTATCAGCATTGTCCGATGTAACGTAAGTGCTCGTTTGTTCGTGTCGGTCTGACAGCTATAAAGAGAACGTGCTGGTTCAATGGAACAAAAACGCTGCTATTTCATAGAGATATGTGAAAAAATGGCGGATGGGGTGGGATTCGAACCCACGGTACGCTTCCACGCACGCCGGTTTTCAAGACCGGTGCCTTAAACCACTCGACCACCCATCCAAGCCAGTCTGGTACGTTTGGTCTCTAGACCCCCACTTTGTCAAGCCCGTAAATAACTGATTGTTCGGGATAACTCGAGTAGCCCGCGATTAAGCCGTTTGATAGGAATGAGATTGCCGCACAACGACCTGTTGATCACTCACAAAGTGGCAGGATGAAATCTACGGTCAAATAAAACAAGTGGCAGATCTTTTTGGCTTTAAGCTGCAGTTTTAAAAGCTGGGACCGAACGAGCCAGACCGTTATGTAGGTCCAGCATGCGCGTTCGCCATTCCCTTAACACCGTGTCATGCTCAGACAATATATCGACCGGATCAGTGCAGCGTGCCCACTGAAAGACGGCAAAAATCAGATAATCACCATAAGTAGGTTGCTCACCGCAGATGTAAGGTGTTTCGTCGAGTTTGAGCCGCAGCGGTTCGAGCAACGGAGGAAAAGCTGAAAGATATTTAGCGCGCTCGTTATGCAGCTGCTCAAGCGTGCATCCCCAGGTTTCCTCCCTGCTCTTACGAAAATACGCCTGATCCGCCGGATCGAGAATGGCATGCAGTGATGGAATGAACGGCTCTGCGAGGGCGCGTTGTAGTGTTGTATCGACCCAGTGATTGAGCACACGTGTCAGATCCCGGCCAACGGCACCGCCAAACAGCGATGGATGATCAGGATAGGCCTCTTCCAGGTAGCAGGCGATCAGCCAACTGTCTGAAATCACCTGATCGCCGTCAACGAGAATGGGCACCCTGCCCTGCCCGCTAAAGGCAAGCTGATCTGCTTCCGTAAATCGCACAGCGCAAATTTCCGGTTCCAATCGCTTGTGGGCCAAAGCGAAGCGGGTTCGCCAGCAGAAGGGGCTGGGGCGGCGATTGTCCGCGGCGAGCCTCTCATAAAATAAAAGCGGCAAGAATGAATCTCCTCGATCAAATTTTAACCCACTAAAATTTGAATGGCCAATGCGCACGCTATTTGTCATGAAAACTTGGCGGTCACACCAAAACGCCATAGGTACGTTTGGAATAGAGTGTCTGCGCCCAGATTTGCGAGTGAAATGCTATATGGAAATTGTTCTTGCTTATCTTGCCGGTCTTCTAACGCTGATCAACCCTTGCGTTCTTCCGGTTCTGCCGATTGTTCTGGCATCCGCTGTGAATGAAGACCGGCGTGCCCCATTGGTACTGGCTGCCGGGATGAGCGTTTCGTTCGTCGCGTTTGGCATGGCTGTGGCAACGCTTGGACATTCTATCGGTCTGACTGAGGACCTGCTGACGACCATCGGTGCAAGCGTCATGATCGGTTTCGGGATCGTACTGCTGATACCGCTCGTTGGACGACGGTTTGAACTCGCGACAGCTGGGATATCGGGTGCTGCAGGGCAGCGGCTGAATGACACCGAAATGTCCGGCCTGACAGGACAATTTTTTGGAGGAATGCTGCTGGGCATCGTCTGGTCGCCCTGTATCGGGCCGACGCTGGGTGGTGCGATCGCTTTGGCATCACAAGGCCAGGATCTCTTCTGGGCCGGCCTTATCATGGTTGCCTTCGCTATGGGTGTTTCAACCTTGATTGTGGGGTTGGCATTTGGTGCCCGCAACACTCTCCGCAGCCGCGTTCTGGCATTGAGCGGTTTGGCTGAGAAATCCAAAACGATAATGGGAGTCGTATTCCTGACTGTGGGAATTCTTATTCTGTTTCGGGTTCACCACATAATAGAAGCATGGGCCGTACGAACCCTGCCCTATTGGTTCCAGGATCTGTCTGTCGCACTCTGAATTCTGAGAGGTTTAAATGATGAATCGACGTATATTTTTGGCTTCAACTTTGTTGATGACGCTATCTCCTGCTGCGTGGGCAGCGGAAACGCTCAACTACAGCCCGGGTCTTATTCAGAAGGCGCTGGGGCAAGGAAAAACAGTTTTCGTGGACTACGCAGCAAGCTGGTGTTCTACTTGTGCCCGACAGGAGCGCGTGATTTCGGCCCTCAGAGCAGAAGATCCCTCCTATGACAAGGCGATGATTTTTGTTCGTGTGGATTGGGATGATTTCAAGCAACATGAAGTAACCCGTTCGCGCAATATCCCGCGCCGCTCCACTCTACTTGTACTGCAGGGTGATGATGAACTTGGCCGTATTGTCGCCGGTACCAGAAAATCAGACATCAAAGACCTGATGGATAAAGGGGTAAAAGCCGGCTCCTAGCTCGCCGATCACCGGTCTCTCTGCCATAAGTTGGGCTGGCAGCCGAGTTTTCAAAAGTCAGGCTAAGCGAGCCGGAATTTTGGTGCTTTGGCGTTGTGCCCGGCTTTGAGGGTCAGCTGGGCGACATCGTGGCGTTGAAACGACGTTTGATTTCATCGACAGACAGATCCTCTTTGTTGGTTCCCACATGCCAAATATGGCCAAAGGGGTCTTTCAATTTGCCGGACCTGTCGCCGTGGAACTGATCGGTCACCGCCTGAAGTTCTTCGCTTCCCGCAGCAATCATCGCGGTAAAAGTAGCGTCGACATCCTCAACATAGACTGACAGAGAAACGGGACTGCCGCCTAGCGAACTCGGGCTTTTGATACCCATGTCGGGGAACTCGTCCGCAATCATCAGGACGCTATCACCAAGAGCCATCTCAGCATGGGCAATGGAACCACCGGGCATCAACAACCGGTATCGCTCCGTCGCCTCCAGATGCTCAGCATAAAACTCCATAGCCTCGGCGGCGCTTTTGCAGACGAGGTAGGGCGTGATGGTGTGGTAACCGGGGCGTGAGGTCATGGGATTCCAAAATGTTGAATCGAGAAAATTTGCATGTAATCACCGCATCCTAACGAGTTTTTGCCAATCGAAGGTCATATTCTCAACGACGAAAACTATTTAAAATCAATCAGACATTTGGTACATCTCAGGAGACACGTGTGTCGCGGTTATGCATTAATTCAAACCGGCAAGACGTAAACCTTCGATGAAAATTTCAGTATATTTTGGATATTTATTCGGCGGGACTCGTCGCCATGCTTCAATCGTGAAATTTGGATGCGCGATCATGACCTGTCGGGCATGATATCTTGCTTTATCCATTTCCCCCAAATGCGCATAGCAGGAGGCCATCAATCTGTGTCCTTCCGTTTGGTCATGCATTTTTAGTAAAGTACTTATGGTTTTCTCATACTCTCCAAGTTGGAAATACGCACCGCCTAAATACCATAGGTAATAATCCGGGTGGTATGGGTTCAGTCTTATCGCCCGCGTCAGCATCTCGAGCGCTCTTTTTTCCTGTCCGACATAGACGAGGCAATCTCCCATTTCTGAAAGCAGATCGGCATCATTTGGATTCAAAGAAATTGCGCGTTCATAGGCTGCAAGAGATTCGTCATGACGTTTGTCATACAGGAGAGCAAAACCTAACTCAGAATATCCCCTTGCATCACTTGCATCATAGTCAACAGCACTTCGTGCTAGTTCCACTGCTTTACTCAGTGCTGCTTCGCGATCTTCTATCCAGCTGTAGCGCCAATCGTAATTAAATGTTCGAGCAATCGCCGCGTACGTGCGACCATAGCCTGGGTCCAGATCCCTTGCTTGCATAAACAAGCGCCGTGCATGGTAATTACTCTCAGGTCGGAAGTGAAAACTCATCTCCGCACCACGTAAAATCAAACCATAGGCATCGACTTGTGGATGCTGTGACGCTAACATTCTCTGCAATTCAGCTCTGTCGATGTGAACAACAAGCCTGGTAGCGGTTGTATTCGATACTTCCTCTTCAAAACTGAAAATATCCTCCGGAGATCCATCGAAATACTCAGACCAGAGGGTGTTCTCCGTTTCGCACTCAACAAGTTCGATATTAATCCTGATGCGGCGTCCGCTGCGCCTGTAGTTACCAGTCATGATGTAACGAACGCCAAGCCGTCTTCCCGCATCTTTTAGAGATTTTGCCTGGTACTTGACGTGAAATGCAGAATGTCGCGCTGTCACGCTCAGCTTCTTAAATCTGGTAAGATTGGAAATTATGTCTGTCGCAACGCCGAGACAGATGTGGTTATCCGCCGGATCACCCGACAGATTGTCCAATGGAAATACTGCAAGCGAGGCTTCTGACGGAGCAATATCGTCATTACCGTGCATATCCGTTAATACTCTATCTGGATATGATATTGGAATGACGGGAGAATTTTCTGGCAAATTGCCCCGGACCGCAAATACTTCAATCGGCGTGAGAATATTTTTCAATACCTTCTTGCCAATTGATTCAATAATGAAATTATCTCGCGTCTTCAACTTGCTCAGCAATTCTCCGGTAATACAAATACCGCCTGGTTCAGCAAGTTCTTGTATTCTTGCAGCTAGGTTGACGCTGTTTCCATGCAATACATTGTCGCGCATGAATGTTTCACCGGCGGCTATGCCGATCCGGAATGCGATTGGATCATATTTGCTTTGCCAAACTTTCTCATTTGACAATTCCAGTTGAAATTGAACTGCAAATTCTAGTGCTTGTTCGGATGTTTCAAACGTTGCTAAAATTCCGTCGCCAGCAACATTCAATACTTGCCCACCATAGTCGCCTATGAGATCTCTAACGAGCCCAATTGAACGTGTAACCCGATTGACTGTTTCGAGTTCGTTTTCATCCATCAACCTCGCATAGCCGTAAATATCGGCAAACAAGGTGACCGCGAAGCGGCCATCTATCGGCGTTTCGACGTTGTTTGCAGCCTGCGGTGTCACAACTAAAAGGCGTCCGATATCAGCGGGATAATTTTAAGTAATATAATCTATGCAGGTTTATTAGAGCAAGGAGAACCTGTCAGATGAGAACACCAATTGTTAACTTTGTTTCATGGAAGATACGAATTATATTCAAGAATATACTTTCGAATTCGGCCGATTCACCATTTAATCAAGTTAAAATGATCAAATAAGTTATTATAAAGTGCTGAAAAGCTGGCGCCGCAGTAATTCTCGTACGTATAAACGGCGCCAGATCTATGTTTATCTATGAATAGAAATTCGAATATAATAATTTAGGGACGAATATTTACACCACTCGGTACTTTTGGTCTAATATTCTGCCCGTTTGTATTTTTTGGTCTGATATTAATACCGTTGGGACGTATATTCATGCCAACCGGTTTACCATCGGAATCCGAGCTTGTGCCACCAGTTGCGCTAATTACTGCTAAGTCTATCATCGTACGTTTCATAAAAAAATCTCCGTAAATGTCTAGAATATAGTCATGCAACTACAGATTATTGTAGCGATCAAAGTTTAACATCGATGGCGTGGTTTTGAAACTGGAACCGTTGGCAAAAATTTCGGGAATAGCTGAAAAAAATTATACTTTGATCGTCATAGGTTTGATTCCCAAACGCACAAAATCGAGCCGACGAAATATCACCGGCACGACATCGTGTTTCATGAGTACACGCTGAAATTGCGCGTTGAAATCAGTCCTTGTTTCCCCTTGCATATGCGCCGCGTGCATAGGCTCCTCTCGCATATGCGCCTCGCGCGTAAGCTCCTCTGGCATAGGCACCACGGGGGCTCGCACTGCCCTGATCGCCGTCCCCTCCTAAGAAAGCTTCCAGCAGAATGTCCTCCAGTCTTCCTGTTTCCACATCCAGGCGCATCGAAATATCTTCCCGATCATATGTCCAGTATCGAATATCGTCGGAATAGTCGAAATCGGCTGCGCCAACACCGCTGATTTCAGGCTTCCGCGGAGCACGAGAGTCAACGGGAACACCTTTATCGTCGCCAGTCACTTGTTCACCCGGTCCGTGGACCAAAAACAAAACCGCGTGTGGTAGGTGATAGTAGCTACCCTCGAAACTAAAACCGTAGATCCGGGCAAAGCCGGGATCTTTTTCCGACAAAAACTGCTCTTCCAGAAGGCTGGTGCGACCACTCCGGTTTCCACCGGCCTTAACTGGAGTTTCGATCTTAATTTCAGCCAAGCGTTCGCCGAAAAAATTTACTGCGGAGATTCCTAACAAGCTCTTGGTCATCTGTGTACCCTCAATCATAGTTACGTCTTTACAAACTGTTTGCCGGCGACTTGAAATTTGGCATCACGTCGTACTGTCACCAAACTGCTCCCCCGTTTTGAAATTCAGCTTTTGAAAAATCAAATTGACATTCCTCTCCTCGTTGCAAATCTGTTTGGATTTATTCGTCGCGGCGCGCGCCTTCTGTAAGAAGGAGCACAACGCTCATCTGATGGCACAAACGAGCGGTCCGACATCGAATGACCATCTTTTTTAGCGTTCGGCAATTCCGGACCCACAGCAACTGATCCGATGCCCCGACGATGAAGATTTGAATACAGAATACGCCCATATCTGCCATTGGTCAGTTGTTCATCCACTGACATTAAGGCATCCGCAACATCCACATAGTTGAGATGATTGGCGCTCAACAGACGCCAGGCTTCAGCCAGATATTTACCGATAGTATCCCGTGCTTCCTCAAGTGCCACTTTAATGGCTTCTGGGTGTATCTCATACGCTTTGTCAAAAATCGGTTGAACCAGCTCATGATAAGTCGAGAGGTCTTCAGCCTGATCGAACATGTCTTCTGTCACAGCGGATATCAGGTCGCGTTCGACCAGTTCTTCATGAAATATATCAATGAGAATATCGAACATTGCGCCCGTCAGAGGCTGGGCTAACTTGTGCTCGTCTTCCCAGCCATACATGAAGTCAGCCAACGTCAGGGGATTGGCAGCGAGCCGGATCTGATCGTTGGCAGACAACTCCCCTATGCGATTTGTCAGATTGTAGGTGTAGAGATTTCCCCGACTTTTTGACAATAAGTCATCAAGGACAGAGTCAAAATGCAAACTGGCAATCAGGGCTGTCAGATCTGCTGCGGATTCGTGGAAGCCGTAATATTCCCCTGTTTCACCTTGGGCACTCGCAACTCCAACCATTGAATAGACGATGAGATGTCCGACCTCATGCGCAATGATATCGAAATTCAGGCTGAAAGGGTGGATCTCACCGTTGTCTTGCTCATGATAGCCAACCTCCAGATAGCCATATCCCATATAGGCATTTTCTTTGAGTGTATCTTCGACAACGAGTTCCAGCTGATCGTAGTGCTCACCGAAGTGCCACGCCAGCTCATGCCCAAAATACCCTTCCCAGATGTCGAGCGTGCGTCTGACACTGCCATAGAGATGAGCTGCCTCGAAGGCCCGTGTGCCAACTTTGACATGATCGAAATGTCCATCCGGTGTAGGCTCGACAGGCGGGTGCCGATCGCCCTGCCAAGGTGGCATGAACAGGGTTGGATCTCCCAGTACTTTTCTTGCATCTCCAAATGCCATCGGCTTGCCAATTGGATCTACGACATACATGCGTTGATCTGAAGGTCCGGGTCCTATCGATCCTGCAGGCGTGGAGACTTCCACGGTTTCCGGCTCGCTGAACGCGTCAATAAACGGTGGTTGGGGAAACAAACGAAATCGCGTTCCGATCTGTGTTTTTCGTCTATCGTTTCGATTAGACAACATTTTCATCCACTCTCGAAGTAACGGCCTACCAATCTCGTTTTGCAGAACCAGTGCTCAGGTTACGTTTGTGGTTATTGAGCTCCCGGAATCACTCTCATCATTCATCGCTTCGGAACTCACTTCGAACAAATATTCCTCCGCCAGCAGTTCATAGAGCTCGGGGAGGTCTCGTAAACCAAGTCCTCTGCTGTATTTCTCTAAATCGTCGGGTATTCCCGCATCAAGACGGGTTACGAAGTACCAGGACAGCAGGGCCGGTATTGGTGGTGCTGAGCGCCCGTCGGACCGGCACGTTGCCAAAGCTTTCGTTTTGTTTTGCGACCTTTCGAATAAATCCACATAAAGGCCGTCGAGTTTTAATTGTTCAATCAACTCGGTTTTGAAGGTTTCAGTTGAAGTCGACCGGCTCTCTTCAACGGCGGTCGCTTCAACCATCAGTCTTTCGAAATCAACGGCATCAAGATCATGTTCCTGAAGCCATGCGTCCAGAGACTGGCGATTGAAAAGGCCCCTCACCTGCCGGAATGTGGTCATGTAGTTTCGTATGGCCTGCTGATGCGTGCCCTCACACTCTTTGTCAGAGGGATGGTTTGCCAACCGGCGCAAGAGGGCCCGGTCCATTGTTGCGCGAAAATTGCCTGGATCGAGACGGAGTTCGTTCAGGACGGCGGCGACTTTTTCTGTATCCGCAGTTGTCCTTTGTGCATTGGTTCCATTTTTCCGCCAGGAGACCTCGTGCCACATATCCGTCCACTCGAAAACCCACTCACGTCCGCCGGTCGTAGGTGCTGCCGCATCGTCGGCGGTGAGAGCATCCAGCAGAGCGAGAGCATCATGCCTTTTCTGGTCAACCTTGTTCTCGGGATACCATTGAACGAAATGGGTTAGCTTGTCCGTGGTTATCTGTTCAGCAGCTGCTTTTGATACGCTCTTCCAAGTGCGTTCCTGATAGTATTGCTCCTTCGCAATCTGCAGCAATTGTTTGGCTATCTTTTCGTCAAGAACCCCCTCAGCCATCGCTGCAGCGACGGTGGCTCGGATGTTGACCATCGGTTCGCTAAGCGCCACATAACCGGCTTCTGCCGGACCGTGCACAAGCGCGACTTCATCGTCGTCGGTCAGAATTTCATCGCGGAAACCTTCGAATATGTTGCCAATGCCGCGCATCCCGAAGGCATGCAGCTCCGCGCCTCGCAATGCCCCCATGCTGGCGGCACCCAGAACAGCAATGCCGTTGTCCAGAGCCCACAATATCTCCTTGTGCCAGACAGCAGGCATCCCATCGAAATAACCATCTATGATGCCCACCGCTCGGGGATCATGCTGTTGAACAGCGCTGTAGAGGTCACCCTGTGCGACCGGGGGCAAAAATATGATCGATGGATATTTTTCCAAATCTTCAGAACGCAAGCTTGGGCCGACAAACACGATGATGCTCATTGTGCCGCCTCCTGCAAAGACCGAAGCCGGGTCCCGGGCACAAACGCTCCGTGATCGTCTGGTCCTTCCAGTCCCGGGATCACGACGCGCGCGACAGCCACATCCAGTTCTTCCTGAGAGAGGTTGACTGCAACAACCTCTTCAATTCCGCCTTGTGCAAGCCTATCCAGAAGCCAGGTCAGATCGGCAAGGAAATTATCATGATCCGATGTCGGCACATCCTGAAAATGCCTGGTCGATTGTGAAACGTCGACCAATCGGTCCGCATGATCTCTTTTTGTGCGCCGCCCTTGATCATCGAATTCTTCGATTGTCAGATCATCGCGTGCACCGGATATATATGTTGTTCGGACTTGCGCCGCTTCCGTCAGCGCTCTGATCGTTGCAATCTCACGGGATGGATGGGTTCCCGATCCGATCCCAATGTGATTGTTTGGATTGCGGTCGTCTCGCAGGACACAGTAGATTGTGGGAACGGCAATATCAGAGGTGATGTCGAAGAGTTGAACTGAAAACCCCTGTTCTGCCATCTGTCTCAACAAGTTGAGACAATCCGTATCATTGATGGTTTTCAGCGAAATCGAAGTCTGGGAACGTTCGGTCTTGGTCCTATGGTTCCAAACTGCCAAAGCATCTCTTTCGATCACTTCGCAAATGCCGTGGCAGATGGCTTCAATCAGTGAATTGCCGGAGGCGAGACCGTTGGTACTGGAATCGAAGCAGCCATGTCCCGGTGCTTTGGGGGCAGTATAGTTCGCATGTACAGTTTCATAGGGCAGCCAACACGAACATCGCCCCATGAGGTCCCAGCCCTCAATCCACATGATCGGTGTATCGTCGTGAAAGGGGCTGTCGGCGATTGAAACAAGTCGGCTTGTATCGATCACATTGTGGCTGTGACTTGCCAGTCTTTTCGAAAGAAGTTTCAGGGGCAGTTCAATATGTTCAGCATGATAGATCTCCACAGATTCCATCAGCCCGGAAGCTTTGGCGGAATCCATGGTCAGGCCTTTGCCAAGTGAGACCGCGATCGAACGGGCATTTGGGCGACAGACCATCACAACCGGTATCCCCAACCGATCCAGCCCGGTAATGTTGGCGATGCGGGTGATGCCCATCCGGGCCATCAGCGGCCGGACGTTCTCCAGTGTCTGTGCAGGCGTCGTCAGCCGCTGACAACCGTTCAAAAAATTCTTGCGATAGCGCTGCTCGTCAAAATCAAATAGCTGGGCAATACCCTTCAGCGACGGATCCATGGGTTTCACAATCAAACGGAACAAAAACAAAAAATTATATTCTTAATAATCCTTTGGAATATTGGGTTAAGTGAACATTGTCTGTCAATAGGAGGGGAGTGCTCGCAGCGATTACCAAAATTTTGGCTGACGGCACCATCAACTCCGGCGCTCAGGTTGACGATCTGATGGCTATCGCGTAGGTGCCTAGCGTGAGCGTTCCCTTGGAGCCAAAAACGTTCAATCGCGCCCTGTCCGTTATCTGGTACGTCGGTGCGCAAATTACACCATAAGTCGGAGCCCTATAAAATGAGCGCGGAATATAAACGCCGCAGAACTTTTGCGATCATTTCGCACCCGGATGCCGGTAAGACAACGCTGACTGAGAAGTTGCTCCTCACCGGTGGTGCCATTCGGATGGCTGGTGCTGTTAAGGCTAAAGGGGAAGCCAGGCGCGCCAAATCCGACTGGATGAAAATTGAACAGGACCGGGGGATCTCCGTAACTTCGTCTGTGATGACCTTTGAGCGTGATGACATTGTTTTCAACCTGCTGGATACACCCGGGCATGAAGACTTTTCCGAAGACACCTACCGGACCCTGACTGCAGTAGATTCCGCCATAATGGTAATTGATGCCGCAAAGGGGATTGAGAGCCAGACACGCAAGCTGTTTGAAGTCTGTCGGCTCCGCGATATTCCGATCATCACCTTTATCAACAAGGTCGACCGTGAAGGACGCGATCCATTTGAGCTGATCGAGGAAGTTCAGGAGACATTGGCTCTGGACGCCTGCCCGTTTGTTTGGCCGGTTGGTATGGGAACGGATTTCAAGGGTTGCTACGATTTGCGGTCCAACACGTTCATGATGGCCAAAGAGGGCGCAACTTGCGATACATTTGTTCAGTGCGATGGACTGGACGATAAAAAACTGGATGATCTCGTCCCGGATTTTGTTCTCTCTCCTGCCCGCGAAAATGCCGAATTGGCCGCCGGAGGGTATACGGAATTCGATGAGGAATCCTATCAGGCCGGGCATCTGACACCGGTGATCTTCGGCAGTGCACTGCGCGGATTTGGTCCTGAATCCATTATTGATTTCATTGGACAGTTTGCGCCAATTCCTCGTCCCACTCCGGCTGATCTGCGTGAAGTGACACCAGACGAAAAAAATGTCACCGGCTTCGTATTCAAAGTGCAGGCCAATATGGATGCCAACCACCGGGATCGGGTTGCCTTCATGCGACTGTGCTCGGGTGAATTCAAGCGCGGGATGAAGCTGAAACAGCCGCGGACGGGCAAAGACGTCATGGTCCACAGTCCCATCCTGTTCATGGCGCAGGATCGCGAAATTGCTGAGAGCGCTTATCCCGGCGATGTAATTGGTATTCCCAATCATGGAACCATTCGAGTTGGTGACACGTTCACCGAGGGTGAAACCATCCGCTTCACCGGACTACCTGCCTTTGCGCCGGAAGCACTTCGACGGGTTCGCCTGGGTGACACATCCAAAATCAAACAGCTGCGCTCGGCGCTGGAAGATCTTGCCGAGGAAGGACTGGTGCAGGTGTTTCGTCCCAACATCGGTTCGAACTGGATCGTCGGTGTTGTGGGGATCCTGCAGCTTGATGTGCTGAAGTCACGGGCCCGGCAGGAATATCGCGTTGATATAGACTTTGAGCCGACGCCCTATATGGCAGCTCGGTGGCTCAAAAGCGACGACAGTCTAGCGCTGCAAAATTTTGTCGAAGCCAACAAGACGCAGGTGGTGACGGACAAGGAAGACAATCCGGTATTCCTGGCAAAGTCCGCCTGGGAAGTCGACTATATTGCCGAAAAGAACAAAGGCATTGAGTTTCAGAAAACGCGCGAACTTTCGTAGTGCGTTTTCGATCTTGAGGCGACTTCTCTTTTATTTTGAGAGAAGATCTCTCAGCATCAGGGCGACAATTTCTGTGGCTGCCCATAGATCTGAAAGTTCCAGGTGCTCGTCGGTGCTGTGTGCATTTGCGTCGATTATGGAACGCGGACCGGCTCCGTACAGGACGGTGGGGATACCGGCTTCGGCATAGTGCCGGGCGTCGGTATAGAGCGGTGACCCGGTTGCAGCCAGATCCTCACCCAACACTGCGCGGGCATGGGTTTTCAGCGACTGCACGATTTTCTCAATACCGGGAAGCGGTCGCAAAGGTTCCGCTAACATTATCCTGCGGCATTCCACCTCGACGCCGCTACTCGCCGCCGCGGCTTCTTCAATCAGGGCAATGAGAGCGTCCTCCACCGCATTCCCATCTTCCTCCGGGATCAAGCGTCGATCAAGGCGCAGTGTGACCCGGTCCGGCACGACGTTTGTGTTGATGCCGCCCGATATGAGACCGACGGTGATCTTAGGAGAGCCGATGCCATCCTGCACACTGTTCAATTCACTCAGCCGTTGTTTCTCAAGGTAAAGAGCCGAAAGGATACGCGTAGCGGCTTCCAGCGCATCGTGCCCTGTTTCCGGGACGGCCGCGTGCGCCTGCCGACCTCTTGCCACGACTTCAAGATGCAGGCATCCGTTATGAGAAGTGGTTACTGAGTGAGAGAAACCTGCAGACACGGCCAGGTCCGGCTTCGACAATCCTTGAGCAAGGAGCCATTTGGGACCGACAACGCCACCGGTTTCCTCATCATAAGTCAGATGAATTTCTACACTGCCGTTAAGATTGCCGGTGTCCTCGCCAAGGGCAAGCAGCGCAAAGACATATGTTGCAAAATCAGATTTTGAAACAGCGGCACCGCGGCCAAAGATCGTGCCATTTCTTTCTTCGCCCCCATAGGGGTCTTCATTCCAGCCATCGCCAGGCGGTACAACATCACCATGAGCATTCAATGCGATTACCGGTCCGGAACCAGACCCAAAATTCTTGCGAACGATCAGGTTGGTGATGCTCTTCATTCCATTTTGAAGCACAAAAGGCTCCGGCACCGGATGCCGTTCGACACTCAAACCGAATGCCTCGATCAACTCTGCTGTCTTTTGCGCATGCAGGTCGCAATCTCCCGGAGGATTGTCGCTTGGCATCTGCACCAGAGTCTTCAGAAACCGAACCTGATCCTCCCATCGATTGTCGATAGCGGACTTCATGAACGGTTCCCTTCCTTTTCAGCGATTGCTTCAATCCACCGGATGAGCCCTTCAACCGCGATGTCCATATCCGCAACCGTGACACTTTCCAGCGGGTTGTGGGATATCCCATCACGGCAGCGAACAAACAGCATTCCTATATTTGTCAGAGCGGCCACAGCCTGTCCATCATGGCCTGCGCCTGACATCATGCGGTGCGGTTTCACATCAATGCTGGAAAGAGCAGTTGCTGCCAACTCTTGGAGGCCAGGATCACACTGGCGCGTATCCACATTGTGAAAGCGTTCCATTCCAATGACACACCCTCTTTTGGCACCTATGGAATGGGCTGCATTTTCAATCGCTTCTATTGCATCTCGCCGCACGACATCCTCAGCAGCGCGGATATCCAGACTAAAGGTCGTTTCGCTGGAGATGACATTGACGGCGCCAGGAGACGTTTCGATTTCGCCCACTGTTGCGACCAGTGTGCCAGTTGAGTTGGCGCGTGCAATCGTTTCGATTTCAAGAATGAGTTCACTGGCCGCCGTCAAGGCATCATGTCGGAGCGACATGGGCACTGTCCCTGCGTGGCCGGCAGCACCTTGTGCTGTCACCCGAATACGGCTCGCCCCGGCTATCGCGGTGACAATGCCCAGAGGAAGATCTTCAGTTTCAAGAACCGGACCCTGTTCGATATGAACTTCGAGATAGCCGATCGTTTCGGATGGGTCATAGGCTGCATCGTTAAGGGAGCCGGAGCGCGCCTCAAATTTCTCAAGGGCTTGCGCAACGGAGATGCCGCCTCGGTCTTGGGATTTGAGCACTTCCGGGTTCAGGCCGCCTGCTATTGCGGTTGATGACAAGAGGGTTGAGGGAAAACGAACACCCTCCTCATCACCAAACGCCAGAACATCAATGCCGAAGGGAAGTTTTACTCCCCGTTGCTTTATCTGCTCCAATGCCAGAATTGCGGCGATGACACCGAGAGTTCCATCGAATTTTCCGGCATTCACAACCGTATCAATGTGCGATCCGATGAGCAGACGCTTGTTTGATGCTCCAGTTGCGGTCGCCGGCGCAAACCCCCTAACAGTACCCATTGCATCGTAACTGACCGTAAGACCTGCCTCTTGCATCCATCGGGCAACTTCGAAGGCGGCTTCCTGGTGCTCCGTGGACAAATAAAGGCGTGTCAGATGATCGGAGCTGGAAGAGAATTCCGCCAGACGATCAATCATGCTTTGGGCATTGCTGCCAAGGGTCATGTCATTCGCATTCATGATCATTCACGTCGTTCTTAATTCGGTCCTCAAGTCTGAAGCGAAATATTCTGGATATCTGCACCAGGGCGGTTTGAAACTCCACTTCCGGCTCATTGGTTACACGCGCTTGAAAGGCCTCAAGTATCATGTGTTTATCCGCGCCTTTGACCGCAAAGATAAAGGGAAAGCCGAATTGAGAGAGATACTTGTTGTTGAAAGCCGTAAAGCGTTCGAATTCCTCACTGGTAAGGCTGTCCAGTCCCGCACCGTCTTGTTCCTTGCGGGAGGCTTCAGCAAGCTCTCCCCTTTGAGCGGCCTTTCCGGCAAGGTCCGGATGGGCTCTGATAAGGGCAAGCTGGCGCTCCGGGTCAGCGTCCAGCATGGCTTGAGCAAATCCGGCAACAACACTCTTACGATTGGCAAAGGGACGAAAACGGGCTGCTGCCTCGGCAACCCAAGGTGAGTGTTCTGCAACATCCGCGAACGTTGCAACAAATTCTGCAACGGACATGGCGTTAATTTGATTTAGTGAAAGCGGAAAGTCCTGATTTGCCATTGTTTGGGTTCACTGCACTTTGGGTCTGCGGGATGGTTTATCTGGAAAGCAACCACGCGCCCAGTTTGTTACGTTCCTCTACCGACATTCCGGTTTCGTTACCAAGCGGCATTGCATCGGAATGAACCGCTTGTCCCAGTACAAGATCAGCATATTTTTCCAGATCGGAAGTCGTAACCAATTCGATATTTTTGGGCGCCTCGTCAAAGCTCTCATGTCTTGGACTGGGTGCGTGACATGCTGCACAGTGAGCACCCGTAATTTGCAAAACCTCAGCATCTGTCACTTCCAGAGTTGTAAGCGCAGCATTGCTTTTGGGTGTGGTCATGGCCACGGCGACAATCAGACCAACAGCGGCGACTGGTAAAGTCCAGGCAATCTTCCGAAACGGATCACCGGCATCGTGGCGGTTGAGGAAATGGCGGACCACGGCACCAATCACAAGAATGAGGGCGACCAACAGCCAGGAATGCGGATGACCGGTCAGGAACGGATAGTGGTTACTGACCATCAGCAGCAGAACCGGCAGTGTCAGATAGTTATTGTGCACTGACCGTTGCTTGCCGATCGCACCAAGTGCGGGGTCCGGCGCTTCCCCTTTCAACAGGCTGGCAGCAATCTTTTTCTGGTTTGGGATGATGATGCCGAAAACATTGACCGCCATCAATGTGCCGATGAATGCGCCGACATGGATCAAGGCCCCGCGACCGGAATAGACGTGCGTAAAGAGGTAGGCGGAGATCATGATGAGCACAAACACACATACGGCAAGGAGGGGTGTATTTCTGCCAACAGCTGATTTACAGAGCCGATCATAGAGGATCCAGCCGCCGGCCAGGGAAAACACAGAAATCAGGACGGCTTCCATCGGTGTCATGACGACTTTGGCTGGATCGATCAGATAGGCCGATGCGTTGAAGTAATACTGCGTTACCAGGAGCAAGAAACCTGTGACCCAGGTCAGATAGGCTTCCCACTTGTACCAAATCAGGTCCTCAGGCAGCTCATCAGGCGCAACCATGTATTTTTCAACATGATAAAATCCCCCTCCGTGCACTTCCCAGGCGGTTCCAGCCACGCCGTCTTTCATTTTCGCGCGCTTTTTCAACGAAAGATCGAGCGCGATGAAATAGAAGGATGTGCCGATCCAGCCGATACCGACTATCAAGTGGGCCCAACGCAGAAGCAGGTTGAGCCAGTCCGTTGCAAATGCTGCCGTCATTTTTGATTACTTTGAATTGAGGAAGAGAGTTGAAAGGAGGACGGCAAGTTGCTGTCCTCCCTCGATGTTTTTCATTATTGAGGCAGTTGATCGTCCACGCCCTTGACGTAGAAGTTCATGCCAAGCAGCGTGCCATCATCGGCCGTTTCGCCTTCTTTCAGCCATTCAGAGCCGTCCTGTTTGGTGATCGGTCCCGTGAAGGGTTTCAACTCTCCTGCTGTGATCAGTTCCGTTGTTTTATTGGCTGCTGCTGCAACCTCTTCAGGGAGATTGGTGTGCGGCGCCATTACCACCATTTTTGCATCGAAACCACCCCAGGTATCGGTACTTTCCCATGACCCATCAAGCGCTGCTGCTACCCGATCGACATAATACTTACTCCAGTCGTCGACGATAGCGGTCAGCTGTGACTTCGGTGCGAAGCGGATCATGTCCGAGGCCTGCCCAAACGCGACAACCTGTCGCTCTTCGGCGACCTGCAGTGGCGCAGGACTGTCTGTGTGCTGCGAAATGACATCTGCGCCCTGATCGATAAGAGCTTTGGCAGCATCGGCTTCCTTGCCCGGATCGTACCAGCTGTTGACCCAGACAACTTTCAGCTTGAAATCCGGATTGACGGATTGAGCGCCAAGCATGAATGCATTAATTCCGCGTACTACCTCAGGAATTGGGAACGACCCGATGTACCCGGCAGTTCCGCTCTTGGACATTTTGGCGGCAATCTGACCGATCACGTACCTTCCTTCATAAAAGCGCGCTGAATAGGTCGAGACATTATCAGCCCGCTTGTAGCCGGTAGCATGCTCGAAATTCACATCAGGAAATTTCTTGGCCACTTTGAGGGTCGGGTTCATGAACCCAAAGGAAGTGGTAAAGATCAGCTTGTTGCCATCACGCGCCAGTCTTTCAATTGTCCGTTCTGCATCGGGACCTTCAGACACGCTTTCGACGTAGGTGGTTTCCACCTTGTCTCCGAAGGCTTCTTCTATCGCAAGACGGCCCTGGTTATGTTGATAGGACCAACCGTGATCGCTGATCGGACCAACATAAATAAATCCAATCTTGAGTTTTTCAGCCTGTGCGACACTCGCTGCCAGACCAAGCGCCAGTCCGGCGGCTATACCGATTATTTTACGCATAGTTTCGGTTCCCTTGCTTTGTGCGGTTTTTCTTGAAAGGTTCAATCAGTCAGGAAGACCGCTTCCATCCTGCTGATTTTATTTCCGGATTATCGATCCGGTACAAACGGTTGGGCCAGACAGGCTGGCGTATTTGCCCGGGTCAAATCTCTGTTCCGGGAGATAATTACCAGTACGACAACGGTCGCGATGTAAGGCAAAGCGGATAGAAACTGTGACGGGATGGCGATGCCATAGGCCTGGGCATGGAACTGCAAAATCGTGACAGCACCAAAGAGGTAAGCGCCCAGTGCAATCCGCTGTGGGCGCCAACTGGCAAAAACAACCAGAGCCAGGGCAATCCATCCCCGACCGGCAGTCATGCCTTCGATCCATTGAGGCGTGTAGGCCAGTGAGAGATATCCACCGGCAAGGCCGGCACAGGCCCCACCAAACAAAACGCATAAAAACCGAACGCGGATGACGGAGTAACCCAGCGCATGGGCTGAGGTGTGGTTGTTGCCGACGGCGCGGATGATCAGTCCATAGCGGCTTTTGAACAAAAGCCATGAGACAAAGAACACCAGCGCGACAGACAGGTAGACCAATGCATCCTGACCAAACAACAACGGCCCGATAAGGGGTAGATCGCTCAGTCCGGGAATTGCAAGTTGAGGGAGGTCCTGGCCCGGTTCGCCAATAAACGCTTCCCCTATCATGCCTGAAAGTCCCAGTCCGAGCAGCGTCAGAGCCAGTCCGGTTGCGACCTGGTTGGTGACAAGCTGCAATGTCAAAAAACCGAACAGGGCCGCCATCACCACGCCTGCAACAAGTGCTGCCAGCACCCCGGCCGTGGTCGATCCGGTCGCATGTGCCCCCGCAAAGCCGGCTACCGCACCGACGATCATCATGCCCTCGACGCCAAGATTAAGCACACCGGACCGTTCAACCACCAACTCACCTATTGCGGCAAGAAGCAACGGAGTTGCGGCCGTGATGATTGTCAACAAAATTGCTTCTGCTTCACTCATGCTGATCTCCCCCCTGCTGCGGGTGCGCTCGCGCGGCGAAATCTGATCCGATATAAAATGAGCGTGTCGCAAGCCAGCACAAAAAAGAGCAACATGCCCTGGAAAACACGGGTCGTCTTGTCAGAAGTGCCCAGTTGTACCTGCGCAGCCTCGCCGCCAAGATAGGAGAGCGCGAGCAGCAGTCCCGCCAGCAAGACACCTATCGGATTGAGGCGACCCAGGAACGCAACAATAATGGCGGTAAACCCGTATCCGGGAGAAATAACGGGCGTCAGCTGACCCACAGTTCCTGATACTTCACTGATCCCTGCGAGGCCGGCCAGTCCGCCTGATAGTAAAAACGCGAACCAGACCATACGCTTTTGCGAAAACCCGGCAAACCGTCCTGCGCGCGGCGCTTGACCCAACACGCGAATTTCAAATCCCTTGAGTGACTTTGCCAGCATGACTGCCATGACCAGTACAACAACAATCGCAAAGATTGTCCCCCAGTGCATGCGCCCTTCCGCAAGATTTGGAAGAATGGTGGCATCTGAAAACAGGCGGCTTTCGGGAAAGTTAAAACCATCCGGGTCGCGCCAGGGGCCACGCACCAGCCAGTCGAGAAATAGCTGCGCGACATAGACCAGCATCAGGCTTGTGAGAATTTCGTTGGTACCGAACCGGGTTTTGAGAAAAGCCGGAATAGCAGCCCAGGCCATTCCTCCCAAAATTCCGAAAATCAGCATGGCCGGAAGTGTCAGTGGGCTTTCCCACTCATAAAACACGATCGGAAACACACACCCGAACACCGCTCCCATGGTGAACTGACCTTCGGCGCCGATGTTCCAGTTGTTTGACAGATAACAGACGGACAGCCCGCAGCCGATTAGAACGAGAGGTGTTGCCTTAACCGCCAACTCTTCCAGTGACCACCCCGCGGTAAGGGGCTCAATGAAGTAGGCATACAGTCCTTTGAGCGGGTTGATGCCCAGGCTTGCGAATAGAAAAGCGCCGAATATCACCGTTAGCGCTATGGCAAGCAGGGGCGATAAGATAGCCATTGCCTTTGAATGTTCAGATCTCTTTTCAAGTTCAAGCCGCATGGGAATCTGCCTCCGGCTTTTCGCCAAGGCCACCCATCAGGAGTCCTATTTTTTCCCGTGTCATGTCTACCGCCGGTTCAGCCTCGGAAAGCTGCCCCCGGGAAATAACGGCGATCCGATCGGCAATTTCGAATATTTCATCAAGATCCTGGCTGAGAACCAGCACGGCTGAACCGGAACGGGCAAGATCGATTAGCGCCTGTCTGATGACGGCAGCTGCACCTGCATCCACACCCCATGTTGGCTGGTTGACAATGAGCACACCGGGGTTGCGCAGCAATTCCCTTCCGACAACAAATTTCTGAAGATTACCGCCGGAGAGAGCCCGTGCCTCGGGATTGTCATGGCTCATTCGAACATCAAAACGGGTCTTGATGTCCTTTTCCATTTGCTCGGCATGGCCGGTCCGCACCATGCCTCCGGATACAATATCCGCGTCGTCGGCATGCCGGGTCAGAATGACATTTTCCGAAAGAAGCATGCCCGGAACTGCCCCATGTCCAAGTCTTTCCTCCGGGACAAAGGCAACACCGGCCTTTCTTCGCTCGGAAATCCCTTTTTGACCAAATTCCTGCTGATCAACCACAATGGCGGATTGCTTCGCTGCGCGGCGTTCGCCGGAAAGCGCATCAAACAATTCGCTCTGACCATTACCCGCAATACCGGCGATAGCCACCAGCTCGCCCGCCTGCACGTCAAGATTGACATTTTTGAGCGCGACGGAAAAAGGACCATCCTGTGAAAGCGATAAATCGTTCAATGCAAGGCGCGTCTGGCCGACATTCGCTTGATTATCACTACTTTTGACAATGTCGATCTCAGCACCAACCATCATTCGAGCCAGCGTGGCGGGAGTCTCAAGCTGCGGGTCGCAGCTTCCGACGACTTTGCCATGTCTGAGGATTGTGGCGTTATGGCAGAGGTTTTTCACCTCCTCCAATCGATGAGAAATGTAGAGGATCGCACACCCTTCCTGCGTGAGACGTTTCAGGGTCTCGAACAGCTGGTCAGCTTCTTGAGGTGTCAGCACGGAGGTGGGTTCGTCCATGATCAGCAACGTTGGTTCCTGAAGCAGGCATCGGACGATTTCTATTCGCTGGCGTTCTCCAACACTGAGGTCTGCAACAATGGCATACGGGTCCAAAGGCAGGCCATATTCCGCAGAAACTATCCTGACTTTTTCTGCGAGT
The DNA here is from genome assembly GCA_039976075.1 of Stappiaceae bacterium. Taxonomy (GTDB): domain Bacteria; phylum Pseudomonadota; class Alphaproteobacteria; order Rhizobiales; family Stappiaceae; genus JBDWFY01. The sequence goes on along the minus strand of JBDWFY010000001.1, from coordinate 573,431 downwards.
GCACCCAGGTCCTCTTTCGCACTGAGCGCAAGGGCAATATTCTCGACAACATTCAGGGCGTCAAACAAGGAAAAATGCTGAAAAACCATGCCGATGCCCAGATCTCTGGCTTTACCCGGATTATTGATCGTTACGGGTTTACCCTGCCACAGAATCTGTCCGGCGTTGGGAGCCAAGGCACCATAGAGGATTTTCACAAGTGTGGACTTACCGGCGCCGTTTTCCCCCAAAAGCGCATGAATTTCGCCTTTGTTGATCTGAAAGTTGACGTGATCATTTGCCTTGACCTCGCCAAATTGCTTGACAATATCACGTGCCTCCAGAAGCAATTCCCCTCCCCCGCTCATCAGTATGCGCTCCCCCTGTCATTCCTGTAGGCAATGTTAGTCACGGTCATCATCCCACCCTGGTGCCCTCTGTCACGGCCATTCCGGCATCCCCGCTGCGTTCTTCCCCAAGCGCCTCATCCACACACAGCAGTTGCGCTGCGGTTGCTGCGGCTATTGCTGCGGGTTTTTTGGAGCGAATACCCGGAACACCGATTGGGCAAACCAGCGATGAAAGCTGTTTTTCCGTCAGACCGCTCTTGAGCATCTGGCTGGCAAATCGTGCTCTTTTTGTTTTGCTGCCGATGAGCCCGACATAGGCAAAACGCGGTTCAATCAAAGCGCTGCGCGTTATTTCCAGGTCGAGCGGGTGGCTGTGGGTCATCACCAACACCATGCTGCCTCGCGGAGCATGGTCCAACTGTGATTTTGGGTTGTTGCTAACGATGCACTCGAAATTTGCCGGGACTGCTTTTGGAAATTGAGTGGCACGCGGATCGATCCATTTAACCGAGAACGGCAATGTCGCCAGAGCGAGCATCAAAGCCTGCCCCACATGCCCGGCGCCAAACAGATATAAATGGCGTCGGCGTTCGCCAAAAGATTCTATGAATTGTCCCTCATCTTTCAGGAGACCGAGGGATCCGCTTCCGGGACTGGACAAGATATGCCTGTCAAATCCGCCCTTTCCATCAAGACGCAGGAGGCACTCGAAGGGCCCGGCCCTTTCCAATTTCACAAGCGCATGAATATTAGCGCCGGCAGAGGGGGTGATTTTTTCAAAGCCAAGCACCACGCTGCCACCGCAACATTGTCCCAAACCCGGACCAAGCGCAAAACTCTGGGCGTGAATGCTGTGGGCCGGACCACTCAACTCCGTTAAGTGTCTGCGCGCTTCCTGAATGGCTTCCCATTCCAGCGCGCCACCGCCGATGGTTCCGGAAAAACTTCCGTCAGACAGAACGATCATATGCGCACCTGTTTCACGCGGTACCGACCCCCGACATTTGAGAACGGAAACCAGAACGCAAGAACGGTCGGCCTTCAGATGATCGCTAACCTGTTGCCAGACCGCCATATTCATCTCCCCGAAATCTTGATCAGGTTGACAGCTTTCATGATCGCTTCAGGTGTTGCAGGCGCATCTAGCTGAGGTACGACACCGGGCTTCAGACTGGCAACCGCATCGGTTATCGCGCAGAAGACAGAGTTGGCGAGCATAACTGGCGGCTCGCCCACGGCCTTGGACCGATAGATGGTTTCTTCCGGATTCCCGTCGGAATGCCAGAGATTGATGTTGAATTCACTCGGCACATCGCTGGCTGTGGGAATTTTATACGTCGACGGCGCGTGTGTCCTCAGGCGTCCCTCCTCGTCCCAAACAAGTTCTTCCGTGGTCAGCCAGCCTGCGCCTTGGACGAAACCACCCTCTATTTGTCCTATATCGATGGCGGTATTGAGAGATTTTCCGACATCATGCAGTATGTCGACGCGATCGATCGACATCTCTCCGGTCATGCTGTCGATTGTCACTTCTGAGCAGGCTGCACCGTAGGCGAAATAGAGAAAGGGTCTTCCTGTGGCTGTATCTCTGTCCCAGGTGATTTTCGGGGTGGCATAAAACCCGGCTTCCGACATCTGAATGCGCGCCAAATGCGCTTCGTGCGCAAGTTTCGCCAGTGGGACGCTCTCCGTGCCGATATGAACGTGATTATCAGCAAATCGAATTGCGTCTTCCGAGACCTGATATTTTTCAGCAGCAAACGCCATCAGGCGTGCTTTGATAGCCTCTGCACCGTTCTTGGCCGCCATTCCGTTGAGATCGGAACCTGCTGAGGCCGCGGTTGGCCCTGTGTTGGGTACTTTGCCGGTATGGGTTGCCGTGATTTTTATCCGGTCCAGATCCACGCCGAACACTTCGGCCACGACCTGGCCGACTTTGACAAACAACCCCTGCCCCATCTCCGTCCCGCCGTGATTGAGATGAACGGAGCCGTCAGTATAAAGATGGACCAACGCCCCTGCCTGGTTGAGATGGATAAGCGTGAACGAGATCCCGAACTTGACCGGCGTCAGCGCCAGGCCTTTCTTTAGAATGTGGTTTTCCGCATTGAACGCCTGGAGCTGAGATCGACGCGTCCGGTAATCGCAACTCTCCTCAAGGCTTGAGACAATGCCGTGCAACGTATCGAGTTCCTCGACAGGCATACCATAGGGCGTCAGGTCACGATCAACTGTGTAGAAGTTTCGCTTGCGGACATCGAGGGCATCTTCTCCTCGGGTAATTGCAATGGCATCAAGAACCCTTTCGGCGGCCAGCATACCTTGTGGCCCACCAAACCCCCGAAAGGCCGTGTTGGTGCAAGTATTTGTGCGCATCCGTCGTGATCGGATGGCCACCTGGGGATAGTAATAACTGGAATCGGCATGAAACATTGCCCGGTCATTAATCCCTAATGACAGATCCGCCGAATATCCACATCGACTCGCCAATAGCAGGTCAATCGCATTGATGCGCCCGTCTTCGTCCGTCGCAACATCCCATTTTACCTGAAAATCATGCCGTTTGCCGGTCATGATCATATCGTCATCGCGATCGAGACGAACTTTGCATGGACGACCCGTTGCCTTGACACCCAATGCCGCCAGTGCGGCCCACTGGTTCGCCTGACTTTCCTTTCCGCCAAATCCGCCACCCATACGGCGCACCAATATCGTAACATCGGCGTTTCTCACGCCCAGTATTTTTGCGACGACATGCTGCACTTCACTGGGATACTGCGTAGAGGAGTGAACAATGATGTCATCGTCTTCACCGGGAAGTGCAAAAGCAGCCTGCCCTTCCAGGTAAAAATGCTCCTGTCCACCGATCGAGAACTCACCGCTCAACCGGGCTGCACCTTCTTTCAGGGCTGTTTCAGTTTCTCCCCGTCCGAACGCGTAGTCCGGCAGGACGGTCTTGTCGCTGTCAAGCGCATCTCTGATAGTAAGAAGAGGGGTGATCGGCTCAGTTTCAAATGTTGCAAGGCGGGCTGCCCGTCTGGCCTGGTCCTGTGTTTCAGCCAGGACTGCAAAAGCCACCTGCCCATAGAACAGAATCTGTTTTTCGACAAACACCGGATCTCCGCCGATTGAACCGGACCAGTCGTTCAAACCGGGAACGTTTTCAGCAGTCAGGACCGCAACGACACCAGGTGCCGAGCGCACTTTATCAAGCGTCATGGACAGAAGGTCGGCATGGACGGCGGATGGGCACCATCCGGGAACCAGATGAAGTGTCCCTTCCGGTTCAAGAATATCGTCGATATAGGTTGCGCTGCCGGAAACATGCTTGCCGGCACTATCGTGGCGCACCGGTTTTCGGACAGTCGCAAAATCATCCTTGTGGATTTCAGACTGCATTGGCCCGCGCCTTTGTGCCTGGGTCACCATAGGGTTCATTCAATGCCGGTAACCTTGTCGTTTCAGGCGATGTGCCCGCAATCTCCATGAGTGCCTTAACAAGAAGAGCACGAGCCGTATCAAGGCGGTAATCGGCGCTTGCGCGCATGTCGCTCATCGGACTGAAGTCACGGGCAAGAAGTGATATTGCCGTCGACCACGTGCCTGGGTCCTGCAGGTGCGCGCCCTTGAGCGCATCTTCAGTAAAACCGGCACGTTTTGGAGTTCCGGCCATTCCGCCATAAGCGATGCGGATATCCTCTATTCGTCCTCCGTCGAGCGTGATGCAAATCGCTGCCATCAGCGAAGAGATATCCTGATCAAATCGTTTGGAAATCTTGAAGCAGCGAAATTGCTGGTTGGCCTGAAGACGCGGAACGAATATTCCGGTTACAAATTCGCCATGCTGTTTATCCTGCTTGCCATAATCCAGAAAAAACTCTTCAAGCGGTAACGTTCTTGATGACGATCCTCTTTGCAGCTCAAGCCGGGCATCCAGGGCAATTAGCGCCGGCGGTGTATCGCCGATCGGCGATCCGTTGGCAATGTTACCGCCAATTGTGCCTGAGGCGCGAACCTGTCGCGATCCGATCCGCCGCCAGAGGCGACCAAGATCAGGGTTTATCTCAGCAATATGACCAACGGTATCGGCATAAGTTGCGGTGGCACCGATCAACAACCCTTCTTCCACCATTTCACAATGGCTTAACTCTCGGATGCTGCCCAGCCATATAATTTTCGGAAGTTCTTTCAGTTGTTTGGTTACCCAAAGACCGACATCTGTGGCACCGGAAACAAGCGTTGCGTCGGGATGTGCCGAATAGATATCAGCAAGATCCTCCATGGTGGCAGGCGCTGCAAAAAATTCATCTTCGTTACCCAGAACAAATCCCGGTGTGGCCTGAAGTTCTTTTAGCTGTGCGATGGCTTCGCTGCCTCGCGCTGAAAATGCATCATCGATCTTTCCAAAACAGCTGGAGAGAGCTGCATCGACGATTGGGCGATAGCCTGTGCAACGGCAGAGATTTCCGGATATCCAGTCATTGACCACATTTCGATCCGGTTCACCGGCCTCACAATGATAAAGAGTGAACAGGCTCATCACAAATCCGGGAGTACAGAACCCGCATTGCGAGCCATGCAGGTCAGTCATTGCCTGTTGAACCGGATGCAGCGTGCCATCCGAAGCAAGGTCCTCGACCGTGATAAGTTCCTTCCCGTCCAGCATTCCGACAAACTGAATACAGGCGTTTACGGGTTCATAAACGAGATGCTCGCCTTTAAGTCGACCAACGGCAACGGTGCAGGCACCGCAATCTCCCTCCCCGCATCCCTCTTTCGTGCCGGTGGCCCTTTCGATCAGGCGGAGATAGTCAAGGACCGTCATCGTTGGATGAACGTCCGTCAATTCAACAATGCTTCCCTTGCGAACAAACCTGATCGTCCGGCGCATCTCAGCTCCCTCTGTAGGTCGAATAGCCGTAGGGCGAGAGCAGGAGCGGCACATGATAGTGCTCATCGGGACTGCTAATGCCGAACCGTATAACTATGACGTCAAGAAACGGGATATCCGGTAGTGCAATATCTTGAGCCTTCAGGTAGTCCGCTGCATGGAAATTCAGTTCATAGGAACCGGTGCTGAAGGCGTCACCCGATAGCATGGGCCCATCCACCCGGCCGTCGTCGTTGGTGCGTGCGGTCTGCATGAGTTGCCGTTCATCGGAAAGCCGCCACAGGGTAATTTTCAAACCTGCTGCGGGTTTTCCTGAGCTGGTATCCAGTACATGGGTTGTCAGGCGCCCCATTGTCATCCGTCCCCTATGCTTCATGCCTGTTTCGTCGTTCGACTGTTATTTGAGCATGATGAATTACAGTGCATCAACTTCTGCGTTCGCAGAAGAACATTTTTACGATCCGACTGATGCCGTTTTGGCATCAGTTATCAAGAATGTATTGGAAAGCTCTTCCATTGCATGATCAAAGAAGATTCCCGGCGCAAGAGCAAGGTTGCGGTTGTTTGCCGTTATGACTGCGAACCGGTCACGTTTGAGAGGTTCGTCTGTCAATTCCCTGAATACCAATGATTTTTGAGAAATTTCTGCTTTCAGGCCGATTTCCGTCATAAACCCGATTGTGTCGCTTCCCTCAACCAGGGCCTTCATGAAACTCAACGCATTGGTCTCGACGTAACTCACACGGAGTTCCGGGCCGGAAATCAAGGCAGCATCAATTCTCTCGCGCAGCGAAAGTCCGTGAGCCGGTAGAGCGATTGTATATTCCAGGCATTGTGCAAGAGAGACGTCCTTCTCCGCTGCCAACGGATGCGTTGGCCTGAGGACCGCACCGATCGGCAGATCCCGGGTCAACTGAATTGCAATGGACTTCTTTACTGGCGGTTCAAATGTGAATCCAATGTCCGCCTCCCCTGCCTCCACAAGTTCGGCGACCGCTGTCGATCCGGATCTGTCGACGGAGAGATGGATCCCCGGATAGTTGGCGATGAATGTGCTAACTATGCGCGGCAAAACCTGATCGGCAACGCTTTCCACAGTTGCAATTCGTACCCGTCCCCGACGTAACCCGCGCAGTGCATCAAGATTGCTGATCGTCGCTTCAAAGTCGCCCATGGTCTTTTTGACATGGGCGAGGAGAATTTCGCCGGCTTGTGTCAGACGCAGGCCGCGTCCGGTACGATCAAACAAGGGCGTGCCTAACGCCTCTTCAAGCCATAGAATCTGCCGATTGACAGCTGATGAGGCAATATTCAACTCACGGCTTGCTCCGCGTATGGAGCCCGCCTGAGCGACCGCTGCGAAATATCGCAATGCGGGTGAGTAGAGATAACGCGCTCGGTCCAGTTGTCGCTCCTATCCACCAGGCCTGTTATTTTCCGAAGTCCGAAAGACGCTGCTACGTCTGTAAGGTCAATCTACATTTATGCGCGAAATTTGACAGAGGCGTTCCAAAGAAAACCTGCGACGACCGGGATATACAAGCGCCGGCGTCTTCATTCAGGCGGGAGGTAAAGGTTGGACCCTGCCCTCGGTTGGTGCTTCAACGGGGCGGACTTGACCGGCGAGAACAAAGATTACCAGGGCGAAGGGAATCAATCCCAGCAACGCATTGCGCAACCCAGCCCACTCAGACACGATGCCGATCAATGGCGGACAGGCAAGAAATGCCAGGAAACTGATCATGGACAGGGATGCCACATTGACGGCGGCCGGTCTGTCACTTCTTCCGGCGGCAGCAACAATAACCAGCGGATAGGCAATCGAAATTCCCAATCCGGCAACTGCAAATCCGAAGAGAACAACAGCTGAATGAGAGAATGAAAAAGCGATGGCAAGGCCCAGTACGGCAAACCCCCCACAAAAACGCAGCAATATCTGAGAGTTAAAATGCCCGCGCAACCAGTCTCCACTCATGCGGCCGACGGTCATTGTTGTCGCAAATGCCGCAAATCCGAGACCGGCTTCAAATGCTGAGGCATTCAGGACATCACTTAGATAAACCGCGCTCCAGTCCATGATCGACCCCTCGATAGCGAGCGCGGAGAAAGCGATGATACACAATCCAAAGAGCGATGGGCCTGGCAGATAAAACTTCTTGGTGTGCTCGCGGGAAAGCTGCGAAGGCTCGCTGACTGGTAAGTGATGCACTGCTACAGTTGCAGCGAAAATCAGGAACGGCGCGACGGTCAGCAAGTGAACACCGGTCGATATATCAAGACCTGCAAAAATACTGCCTATGAAAGCGCCGACAACCGTTCCCAGGCTCCAGAAACCATGACAGGTTGTCATGACCCTGCGGCCTGATGCCCGCTCCATGTCATCAGCTTTTGTATTGATGGCGACTTCCAACCCGGCAACGCAGGCCCCCACAAAAAATAGCACACCAAACAAAGCGGGTCCGCTGCCTGCAAAACCGGCTGCGGGTATGGTCGCAAAGAAAATGATGGATAGAATGAGGATCGAGCGGTTTAATCCGGTAATCTGAATAAGATAGTTGCTGACTGGCAGGACAATGAACGTTCCCAGGGACGCGCCCATCAGACAGTATCCCAGTTCCGCGTCTGTCAGTTGAAGCGCTTCCTTGACTGCCGGGATGCGCGGTAGCCAATTGGCAAATGCCACGGCGTGCAAGAAGAAGACGGTAAAAATCGGCAGGCCAGAACGCATTCACGTAATCCGATATGTTCAGAGAAACCGCTTAGCTTTTCTTGTTTGATTTGGCGGAATTTTTCTTTGCAAGCACGTTGATCATTTCAACAAGTGCAGCGAATGCCATTGAGAAATAGATGTAGCCGCGTGGGATATGGAAACCCATGCCATCGGCAATCAGTGCCACACCAATCAACAGGAGAAATGACAATGCGAGCATTTTCGTAGTTGGGTGCTGTTTTATGAAAGAGGCTATCGGGCCCGATGCCACATACATCACGATCATCGCAATCACCACCGCTGCAACCATTACTTCAATATGCTGTGCCATGCCGATGGCTGTGACTATGGAATCGACTGAAAAGACCAGATCAATGACAATAATCTGCGCGATAATTGCCGCGAATGTCATTGATGCAGCGTTGCCTTTTCCGTGCTCATGGTCACCCTCGATACCCGCATGAATTTCGTGGGTTGCTTTAATGAGCAGAAAAAGCCCCCCTGCGATCAAAATGATATCGCGCCAGGAAAACGGCTGCTCGAACAGACTGAAAACCGGAGCGGTCAGTCCAATCAACCAGGTCAGCATCGACAGCAGAATGATACGAAACACCAGCGCCAGTGCCAGGCCGATTTGTCGTGCCCGTTTGCCTTCTTTTTCAGGTAACCGACCAACAATGACCGAAATGAAAACGATATTGTCGATCCCGAGCACAATCTCCATTGCTGTCAGCGTCAGCAAACTCGCCCAGATCTCCGCCGATCCGATCCATTCCAGCATTATCCAAGAACTCCGGGTCAGAAAAATCGTTTACGGGCATCGTAGAGCTGAAGAATCGCCCCAATCGCCAGAAGGTAGGCGCTGCTCACCGCTAAAATGACAGCGGCAGGTCCCTCGGCCGACATTCCGTTGCGACCAGCCATCACGGCGCTTCCCAGCCACAGGAATGTCATAAGCAGCGAAAGAGGTCGAAGTCGGGTTACACGGACAGGATGAATGAATTTGACCGGCACAAAGGTGAGAATGCAAAACAGAATGATAATCAGAAATATTGTGATTTCCGAAAAACCGAATACGAACAAGTCGAAAACCACCATATTCCAAACTGCAGGAAATCCCTTGAAGCAATTATCACTTGTCTTCATGTCTTTGGCAGCAAAGTAGAGCGCGCCGCATACGACTATGAGACCGGCACCTATCAGATTAAGCGGGCCGGATAACAGCGTCGCCTGGGCAATAGCAAATGCCGGCAGGAAGACATAGGTGGCGTAATCGATGACGTAATCCAGAGAACTGCCGGACCATTTGGGTAGTCGATCCGTGATATTGACGGAACGGGCCAGCGGTCCGTCAATACCGTCAACAATCAGCGCAACACCAAGCCAGGCAAAAAGCTGAGCCCAGTCACCTCTGGCGCCCGCCATCAGTCCAAGCAATGCCCACAACGCACCCGATGCGGTCAGAACATGCACACCAAATGCAGCCCAGCCGGGAACAGTTTTCTGATTGCCTTTCGGATTGAGCGCCAAGAATATATCAACCTGTAAATTCGACCGAAGTACTCACGATTTAGCAGAATGAGTCGGGTATTGATACGCAATGTTTTTAAAAAAAACCTCGAAGAAGCTGCTTTTGCTCAATAATTGACGGGTTGATATGCATCTCCAGCGCACCCCTGTTTTTGATGAATCTTGCTGCTGATTTTTCAGCATTACGACAAGAACACACCCCGCATATTTTGCAAAAATAGGATGACAGCAAATCCCAGCATGGCGATGGCTACGAACCTGGATGCCCATGTGCCCTCACTGGTTTTCTCTACCACCATGAAAGCCGCGAGAAGTATGATCCAGAAAATGTTCATGATGCCGACTGCAAACATGGCGATCATCAGCGCCCAGCAACAGCCAAGGCAGGATATCCCCTCCTCAATTCCGAAGCTAAAATTACTCAGCTTCTTTTGTGGTCGTGAATCCGCATTCAGGAAACGGGGATTACGGCAGCGGTTCAGACAGGCACGCTTCATGGGCGTCAGTTGGTACAGCGCCACTGCGACGAGGATAGAAATTGTCAGGCTTTGTGCGACCGGCGCCATCATGTTGCTCAAAATGCTAAGCTCGGTGAGGCCCCACTGAATTGCCGTTGCGCATAATGAAAATACCGTCCAAACGCACAGGTAGCCAAGGGATGCACCGAAGATAGCGCTGCCGACCGTTGCTGTCTGTTGATTGGAACCATGACGGGCATGCTGTATGAGCATCGGAATGGCTGTTGGTAACATCATGGCAAAAACCATCATTTCCCACATCAGGAAAACGTAAAATAGATCGCGCACACCCCAGCCATTGCCGTCAGGCATGCCAAAGGAAGTCAGTCCATTGGGGGAGCAAATGATGGAAAGTGCTAACCGCATTTCTGCCGATAAGCCGTTAAACTGATTAAAATTGTTGAGCCAGCCCATCCCTGGCCCCAGTTCTCCCATATCCATTATCGGGAGCATGTCAGCAATGACGAGCAATAAATAGAACCATCCCGTCAGGACGGCGACGGCCACGAATGACCACGCCCACAACCTGGTCCGCTCAGGCCCACGTGCGTCCGCCTGATGGCTGTTTATGACGGTTGGCCCGGTCATATGTTGTCCCATGACAGATGCGTGCCTCCGAGCGAGCATAAACTTGTCTCGTGCGACAACGAAACACGCCCGTTCCCATATCCTTCACTCTATAATTCGCTCATAGTATCAAAAAGCTCAGAGCGCCAATCAAAAGCTCAGAATGAAAGAATTCCTCGGTCACGATAACCGGTTTTGATCCAAGGTACGCTGATTATGGTCAAAAACAAAACAAACCAGAAAGACTTCCCAAACGGCGATGCCCCGATATCGCACGAAGTTTGCATCGTAGGTGGTGGCCCTTCCGGTTTAATTTGCGCTCTCATGATGGCCAAATCCGGTATTGATACCGCCCTGATTGCACCGTGTGTTACGCCTGATGACGGCCGTACCACGGCATTGTTACAGGCGTCGTTGAAGATACTCGAAAGCCTCGAAATCTGGCCGAAACTCCTGGAAATTGCGGCGCCCTTGAAAAAAATGCGCCTAATTGATGATACAGGGCGTCTGTTGCGTGCACCAGAGACGACGTTTGACAGCACTGAGCTGGAGCTGGACGCATTCGGATATAATTTACCAAACAGCGAAATGGTCAAAGCTCTGCTTTCGATGGTGTCGGAACAAGAGAGATTGGCAACATACGATACGGTTGCTGAAGCGGTTGAGCCGACCGGAGAGCGGGCCACGGTCTCGTTGAAAACCGGAGAGGCGATTTCCTGCGCATTGGTTGTGGGTGCCGATGGACGAAACTCTACCGTACGCGAGGCAGCGGCGATTCCAGTTAAAAAATGGAAATATGAACAACATGCCCTGGTCGCTAACCTGCGCCACACTGTTCCTCATCATGACTGTTCAACAGAGTTTCATACACCGACGGGACCCTTTACGCTCGTTCCGCTCAAAGGAAACAATTCGAGCCTGGTTTGTGTGGTGCGTCTGGATACGGCTGAACAACTCAGGTCATTTGACGCTGGACAACTGGCTCTGGAGCTTGAAAAGCGAGCCCATTCCATTCTTGGTCGCTTTGACCTTGAGAGCGCTGCCCAGATCTTTCCGTTGTCGGGCATGACCGCGAACCGGGTTGGGCAAAATCGTTGTGCGCTGATCGGAGAGTCCGCCCATGTGTTTCCGCCAATTGGCGCGCAAGGCTTAAATTTGGGGCTGCGTGATGTAGCTTGGCTGGGCGAAACCGTTGTGCGAGCAAAAACACAGGGGACAGATATCGGAGGTACTGACACGCTATCAGCCTATAACGATGTCCGAATGAACGATATCCGCTCTCGGACTACAGCAGTCGATTTGTTGAACCGGACTTTGCTGACCGACTTTCTTCCCATTCAGACTGGCAGATCGGTTGGGCTCTATCTGGCGGGACGCGTTGGTCCGTTGCGCCGTGTGATGATGCGAGAGGGCATTGCACCCTCGCTGTCCAGTCCAAAGTTGGCTCGAGGGGTGCCGCTCTCAACCTGAATGGTTCTCAGGGAAAAACGTTTGTTTCCGTCATCAGATAAATGACGACGGTTACAGTGATCACGGAAGTCGCAGTCCCGATCAAAAGCAGGCTGGATGCGCGCTCGATGTAAATGTCGTATTGCCGCGCCATGACATACACATTTGAAGCTGGCGGCAGACAAGCCATGAGGATAGCCGTCTTCACCCAAACCGGATCAAATCCTCCTATCCAGATGAGCATTCCAAAGAGAAGAATGGGATGTACGATCAGCTTGATAAAGAGAAGAATAGGAAGTTCTGGCGCAATCCTCTTAATCGGTCGAAGAGCAACCGTCACACCGATCGCAAACAGAGCACAGGGCGCAGCGGCATTTCGCAGGAGATCCAGCAAAGTGGTGATGGCCTGAGGCGGTTCATAATCAAACGCAGCAGCAGCCACTCCCGCAATTGTTGCCAGAATAAACGGATGCGTCAGTATCTGACGAGAAACCATTATCAAGGTGCGTCCGATACTCTGATCGACAGCGCCACCAAGCGCCATCAGCAAGGGCACCAGCGTAAACAGCAGGATATTGTCAAAGCAGAAAATCAGTGCAGTGGGCACGGTGGCCGCCGGTCCCAGCAGGGCAAGCGTCAGGCCGGGGCCCATGTAGCCGATATTGGAATAAGCACCGGCCAAACCCTGTATCGTGGCTTCGCCGATATTTCCTCTGGCGGCTATAATCCCGACACAAAATGCAATGGCGAAAACACAGTACGTCGAAAATGTCGTGGTTGCGACAAAGGCCAGATTGGTCAGCTCTTCGACAGGTGTTTTAGCCAACAACTGAAAGAACAACGCGGGCAACGCGATGTAAAATACAAAGAAATTAAGCCACGCCAGTCCCGTTTCAGGCATTTTTCCAATGCGACCGGAAAGATAACCGATAAAAATCAGCCCGAAAAACGGCATTGCAAGATTGACAACCTGGATCATGCCATGAATTGAACCGAGTCTTGCGTTGGGCGCAAGGAAAGACCATCGCATGTAATGACTTGCACCAGTTGAAAAGCTTGGCTAAGTGATCCCTGCTGAACGCTGCGACGTTCCATTCCGGGTGCCGACTCACCCAATGTAATTAAAGATCGGGCTGTGAAAAAAAATCGAGATACGCCTTTATTGAATTTTCGGTATCGCCTTGAGTTGGCCGGGATATATTCAATTACAGCCATTCTTAGAATATTCCCCCTGCAGTTTTCGTCCTGGTTGGTTGGAAAAACCTGGCGGGCTGTTGCACCTTTGACCAAACGGCATCAACGAGCCCTTGGGCACCTGGAAAGCGCAATACCGGAATATGATGAACACAAGCGCGAACGGACAATTTGCGAAATGTGGGAATGTCTCGGTCGTGTGATGGTCGAGACGTTTTTGCTCGATCGGCTGTCCAAACGCGACGATCTCTTTTCGTTCGATACTTCAGAGGTCAGTGAAGCGATTCAAAACGGTAGTGGTGGATACGTGGTCGTTTCGCTGCACACCGGCAATTGGGAACTGTCTGTTATTCCGGCTGTTCGCGAGAACATTGAGACATGCGGCGTTTATCAGTCGCTGACCAATCCTTATGTTGACCGGTTTTTATGCAACTTGCGAACGCCTCTCTATACCGGTGGGCTTTTTTCGAAAACATATGACACCGCCCGAAATATGGTTGCAGCCGTCAGATCGGGAAAGATAGCTGCGTTTCTGGCCGATCAGAGAGATGTAAGAGGCGTAAAGGTTCAGTTTTTCGGAAAAGCTGCCTATGCCAATCCCTTTCCCGTCATGCTGGCACGATCCTGTAAGGTCCCGCTGATCGCCTGCCGAACCATTCGCAAGGACGAAGGCGGTTTTCACTTTGAGGCCAAGTTTGTCGACATTCCCAGGGACGGCGATCGTAAGCAAGACATCGCAGCGGGAACGCAAATTGTGCATGATCAATTTGAAAAATGGATACGCGAGTATCCCTCCCAGTGGATGTGGATCCATCGAAAATGGGCACATGCAGACAAATGAAACAGGTTGGTCGTTCGGCAATCAGGGGGCTGACACTCCCTGTATCTTGGAACTTTTAATGAACCCTCGCGAGGATTTACCGGTTCGCTGCTCCTTCTAGCCAATTGTGCGATGTTGCGGTGCCGTTGTATCCATGTGCCGATACCACGTGAATTCACCGGAGTTACCATGCAAAAATCGCCCCGTGCTTTCTACCAGCCTCTGGCAATCGGAGCCCCCGGCCCGTTGCGCGAAACCCCTGCAAAACTTGAACGCATGATCCATTTTGTGCCGCCGCAACTGGAGAAACTTCGGGCCAAAATTCCAGCGCTCATCCCCAAAGTCGATGTCATTTTAGGCAATCTTGAAGATGCGATACCCGCTGAAGACAAGCTTGCTGCCCGCAGTGGGTTTATCACGATGGCAAAAGAGAACGATTTTGGGGAAACCGGTCTGTGGACACGGATCAACTGTTTGAACAGCCCGTGGGTTCTGGACGATATTATCGAAATCGTATCGGCCGTGGGCAACAAGCTCGACGTGATTATGCTGCCGAAAGTCGAAGGTCCCTGGGATATCCATTATCTTGATCAGCTACTTGCGCAGCTAGAAGCGAGGAACGGCGTCAAAAAGCCAATTCTGATCCATGCGATTCTCGAGACGGCAGAAGGTGTTAAAAACGTCGAACAGATTGCGGTATCAAGCCCACGCATGCATGGCATGAGTTTAGGGCCGGCGGATCTCGCGGCTTCTCGAGGTATGAAAACCACCCGTGTTGGCGGTGGGCATCCGGACTATAGCGTGCTGTCCGATGAAGCGGGGGCTGGAGGACGGACCAGTTATCAACAGGACCTTTGGCATTACACAATCGGCAAAATGGTCGATGCCTGCATGGCCGCCGGTATAAAGGCGTTCTACGGGCCCTTCGGCGACTTTGGTGACAATGACGCCTGCGAGAGCCAGTTCAGGAACGCCTTTCTGATGGGATGTCTTGGTGCCTGGTCCCTGCATCCTTCACAAATTGACATTGCCAAAAAAGTGTTCAGCCCGGATCCGGAAGAAGTCAAGTTTGCCCGGCGTATTCTGGAGGCCATGCCCGATGGTACTGGCGCGGTTATGATCGACGGAAAAATGCAGGATGATGCAACCTGGAAACAGGCTAAGGTCATAGCGGACCTGGCTGATCTAGTCAGTCAGAGAGATCCTGAAATGGCGGTAGTTTATCAATAAATCCAAATGACTCTTGACAGTTAGAGTCTGGCATGGATTGTGAGCCGCTGCAGTGACGAGTAGATTGAGGGCGCAGACGCGATGGAGCGTTCACGAACGGCGAAATATTCCCTTGGGCAGGTTGTGCGCCATCGAATTTACCCCTTTAGGGGCGTGATTTTTGATGTTGATCCGACTTTTGACAATACTGACGAGTGGTGGGAAGCGATTCCCGAAGATGTCCGACCGAAAAAAGATCAACCGTTCTACCATTTATTGGCGGAAAACTCCGACACAGAATATGTGGCGTATGTTTCGGAGCAAAATCTTGAGGCTGATGATAGCGGGGAACCGGTTCGCCATCCTCAGCTGAATGAATTTTTCGAACAACTGGAGGACGGAACCTACCGTCCAAGATCAGTGGAGACTCACTAATCCCGCATCGTCGCACAACGGCTGGCTAAAGTAGCGCTTCAGCAGATGCATAAAAAAAGGGTGACCGATCGGGTCACCCTTTTTTGTTCGCACGGGAGGATCCCGGATTGTTGGCCCGAATTACTGGGATGCCGCCTCAGAAGCTTTCTTCTGCTCGTCAATCAGTTTCTGACGTGCTGCTTCGGCGCGCTTCTTCAACTCGTCTTGAAGCTGTTGCTGCTTTTGCTGAAGTTCTGCTGCATCAAGCGGCTCACCATCATACACTTTGGTGAAACCGGTGAGCGTCAGCTTAAATGGTACCGCCTTGGCCTGCTGATTGAGCGCGGTGAGGATAAGGTTTCCGCCTTTTTTCATCGAAGCAACAAACGTGTCGTCGATGACCATTTCGGCATAACAGGCATTGGGGAAACAGATGCCGTATTTGGCTTCCTGCTTCTTGCCTGCGTCTACTGCGGTTCGCAGGCCCGGCTGGATCAGCATTCCTGGTGGAACGGCGATCACCATAGTCTTGCGGGCTTCGCCCTTGATTTCGCGGATAGCAACGGATGCCAGAAACTGACCGGTAGCGGTTCGCAATTCCTGCGTGACCAGGCAAAGTTCCTTTTGAGTCTTGGGATCCTTATTACAGATTTTGACCCATGCATCCTGTTTGGGGGCTTCCTGAGCGAATGCGCCTGAAACCATGGGCGCTGCCAAAAAGGCAAATCCCGCAACGCAGGCGCCAATGACTTTGCGTATTCTTATAGCTGGCATTCGTTTATTTCCCTGACTGATCCTGTAACTGCTTTCGTCTTCTTCTTTCGGCGCTTACCGAACTTAGAGCCCTGCGATATTTTCGAAATGTTTTTAAAATAGGGCGACGCCTTGAGAGTCTTCAAATCGGGCTATCCTTAACCCGTCAGTCTGCCTTTGGCCAGTTTTCTTGTCGAGATTCACGCTGCAAATCAAGAAGTGTGAACACAATGCAACAGGTTAACTCGACAGAATCACAAAAAATCATGCAAAGTAGCCTCAGATCGGCAGGTTTGAACTTGCCGGAAGATGATTCAGACGGATTTTGGTCACATAGGTTGTTGAAGTCATGAGTATTTCGTGCAGTTTGACGTCATTCTTGATCCGCATGTCGCAGGCAGCCGCCTTCGCGGCAGCAGTTGCCCTGTTGCCTGATGCCGGATATGCAGAACCCAGACACGGCATTGCAATGCATGGCGAGCCGCAAATGCCTGCGGACTTTACCGCCCTGCCCTATGTAAACCCCGAAGCTCCCAGTGCCGGTCGCATCACATATGGCGTTCAGGGGAATTTCGACAGTCTCAACCAGTTCATCGTTCAAAGTGCGGCTTCCAGTGCAAGAGGTCTGCGCGATCCGTTTTTCGGCAATAACGTCTATCAAAGCCTGATGATGAGAAATCGGGATGAGGCATTTACGCTTTACGGGCTTATTGCGGAAACGATTGAGACACCGGATGATCGGGCCTGGGTCGAGTTCCGTCTCCGCAAGGAGGCCAAATTTTCCGACGGTGAGCCAATTACCGCCGATGATGTCATTTTCAGCGCGAACATTCTTCGTGACAAAGGGCGGCCCAATTATCGTTACATGTATGATCAGGTAGAGACCATCGAACGGAAAGATGATCACACCGTTCGATTTGTATTTAAAAATACCAGTAACCGAGAATTGCCGCTTTTGCTTGGCATGGCGCCGATCCTGCCAAAGCACGATATTGATCCGGAAACCTTCGACAAATCCACTCTCAAGCCCTTTGTCGGCTCTGGCCCCTATCTGATTGCCGATGTCAAACCCGGCTCATCAATTACCTATAAACGCAACCCGGACTATTGGGGAAAAGACCTTCCGATCAGTCGCGGATTCAACAATTACGACGAGATCCGTATCGACTACTACAAGGAAGAAAATGCCTTGTTTGAGGCCTTCAAAAAGGGTCTTGTCGATCTGACGCAGGAACAGGATCCAAGCCGATGGGAGTCCGCCTATGATTTCCCTGCGGTGAAAGACGGACGTGTTGTAAAAGATGCTTTTGTGACCGGTACCCCAAAAGGGATGTTCGGACTGGCGATGAATACGCGGCGCGACGTGTTCAAGGATATTGCAGTTCGTAGGGCCTTGATATCGCTGTTTGATTTCGAATGGATCAATAAGAATATCTATTTCGGAGCCTATCGTCGGACTGCCAGTTTCTTTGAAGGGTCGGATCTTTCCTCTGTCGGTCGTCCCGCGTCGGAAGCCGAGCTTGAACTGTTGAAACCCTTTCTTAGCGACCTTGATCCAAAGGCTCTGGACGGTACCCTGGTTCCGCCGAAAATGGACGGTTCGGGCCGCGACCGGAAGGTCATTGGAGAGGCTTTGAAACTGCTCAAGGCAGCCGGCTACGAACTGAAGGACGGCAAGGCAGTCAATACGACAACGGGCGAACCTTTGGCGTTT
Source organism: Stappiaceae bacterium (assembly GCA_039976075.1). Classification (GTDB taxonomy): domain Bacteria; phylum Pseudomonadota; class Alphaproteobacteria; order Rhizobiales; family Stappiaceae; genus JBDWFY01. Next base: position 555,333 of record JBDWFY010000001.1, on the reverse strand, counting down.
GAAATCATGATCAAGTCGCGGGATGAAGAGCGTCTTGCGCTGGCCTATCAACGCACGTTGGCGCTCGTCGGTATCGATGCAACAGTGCGCTCCAACGACGATACCCAATATCAAAAGCGGCGCCAGACATTCGATTTCGACATGATGTTCAATCTCTGGACGGCGTCACTTTCGCCAGGTAATGAACAGAACTTTCGCTGGAGTTCCGCATCCGCCGACCAAGATGGCAGCTGGAATTTTTCTGGGGCGAAAAATCCCGCGGTCGACGCGATGATCAAGGCAATGTTAGCGGCGCGGGATTCAGAAGACTTTGTTACGGCTGTGCGAGCTTATGACCGTGCCTTGTTGTCCGGTGCGTATGTCGTCCCACTCTTCCATCTTCCGGAAATTTGGGTCGCGCGCTGGAAACACATTCAACATACCGATGTTCCCGTCCTCGTGGGGTATCGACTGGACACTTGGTGGTCGGACGGGAAATAACAATCGACCACCCAAAGAAGCGGCAACATAATGATACTAATACCATCGGAACACGCTGAGAAATTTCATGAAACGGGTATCTGGGGAAATGTGACACTCGATGGATTGTTCCGGAAGAACGCAGAGGCCCATCCCGATCGTGTGGCTATGGTCGATGCACCGGACCGAGAGACGTGGACCGGTGGTGCGCCACGCAATCTGACCTACCGGGAAATGGACCGTGAGATTGAACGCGTCGCTGGCATGTTCACAACACTTGGTCTCACTCCCGATAATGTTGTTGGATTCCAAGTCGTCAGCACCGTCGACAGCGTCGTCACGATGCTGGCTGCTTTGCGGGCCGGATTGGTCGTCTCCCCCTTGCCTCTCACATGGGGTAATCGTGAGATCACTGCCGCGATGAGTAGAATTTCTGCAAAAGCCATTGTGGCATCGGACCGGTGTGAAGACATTTCGATTGGCGAAAATATCCGGGACGCCGCGGTTGACCTGTTTGGACTGCGATTTGTCCTCGGACTTGGCGAGGATCTTCCCGATGGCCTGATCGATGTCCATTCTTTTCTGGCCGAGGCGGGAGATGAGTTGCCGGAAGTCGAGTTGAATCGCCAGGGAATTGCTGCTGATCATATTGCAACACTTTCATGGAGCACCGGCCCTGATGGGTTGCCCTTTCCTGTGCCCAGGAACCACAATCACTGGATTGCTGCCGGCCTTATGACAATGCTGGAGGCCAATCTGAAAGAGGGTTGCCAGATTGTCTCGCCCTACTCTCCCAGTAACCTGGTGGGTTTTGGTGCCGCTCTTGTACCGTGGCTTCTTCGGGCAGGTACTTTGCATCTCTGTCATCCGGTGTCGATGAGCGCCCTTATCCATCGTATTGTGGAAAGTGAAGCAGACTTGGCAGTGGTACCTGGACCCTTGCTGGCGTCCCTGACTTCCCGTTTGCCAGCGACAACTGATGGGGTCACGTTAGGCGCCGCATGGGCGTCCGGCGTCCAGTTGCACGGCCAACCTGAGGCCTCTCGCCAAAGACCGATCGTTGACCTGACGATATTGGATGAATTGGCGATCGTCGCAATTAAAAGATCCGAAGGCTCCTCGACACCGGCACCTCTTGAAATGGGAGATTGCAGCGCACCCTCGGAGGCGGAGGGCGCACCGGTTCTTCTAACGCTCTCTGGGAAAGCAGAACAGAATTCGGCACCCCTATGCCTTTCCGGTCCGATGGTGCCGACTGAACCCTGGGACAGCGAGCACGAGTATTGGCCCAGCAATGATAGTGGACTGCTTGAAACAAGGCTTCAGGTTCTCACAAACGGGCAATCAGTTTCACAGCTCAGTTTGAGAACAAGTCCTGGTGACCGCTTTTTCTATGCAGGAACGACCGGATACCTTGAGGCAATCGATGAAATATATGCAGGCTTTCCAGGTGCAAAGGATGCGGCGGCCTTCCTGATGGACGATCCCATCATCGGATGCCGGTTGTGCGCAGCTGTTGTGCCGGCAGATGGTGCCGGTTTGGATGAGGCAGCCTTTCAGTCCCATCTTGAAAATATGCGTGCAGGACTTCAGTTGATGCCAAGTGAAGTTGTTTCGGTAACGGCAATTCCGAGAAACGAAATTGGATCGGTTATTAGGGAAACGTTAAGCCCCGAAGCAAATATGTCAGCAACTGCAACCGCTTGAGAAGAGTTCCTCAATAGAATTAGGAGCACATTAATATCCTGCTGTCATTGTTCCGCTCAAGGGCAATGACAGTGGGCGACCGATGCAGAACAATCAGGCAATTCTGGTACTGACCGGAAGCAATGGCGACAGGCAGGAATATTGGCAGGAACTGGCTGATATGGTGGGCAGCGTAAACTGTGCATCTTCTGACTGTGTGACGCGCGAGTTGCTGTTGCACGAGCCAATTGTCATTGTTGATCTTACATCTGATGTGGAAGACGGTGCGTTGGAGCACGTCGTCCGAGCCTCCCCTGGATATCCCGATCGCACCAATATCGTCATATGCCTGGCAAATGATCGTTTCAGTTTAAGCACTTCTGTTTTGTCCGACGCCGTTCTGCCAGATGCCGTTCTGCCAGATGCTGTTTTGCCAGATGCGGTTTTGACAGCCCCCTGCCCTGTTGATGTCATGGCCGGTACTGTCAATCAGTTGCGACGATTGTTTACGCAGGAACAGGAATTGTGGATGAGGCATGAAGCTCTTGAGACCATTGGTCTGGGTGTTTCACCATCAACCGTGAATGCAGTTGATGACCACAAAAGTGTGCTTATCGTGGGGCCTGCGTCTTTATCGGACCTCTTCGAAACAGCGTCGAACGAAAAAATCACCTTTGTTACCGTACCAACTCTTTCAGCAGCTGCAAACTACATGAACTGGCACAATTTCAGTTTGGCTGTCGTCCAAATACACGATCAGTTTGGCGAAACAGATGTGCAAGACATTCAATCCGTATTGAAGAACATCCCGCTCATTATCTCGATGCCGGACTTTGACGATCTACGTCAGCTGGAATTTTATGATCAGGGCGCATTGGACGTGGTCGCCGGTTCGACCGGCTCTGCCGATCTTCATGCCAGAGTGGAGGTGTCACTGCAGTACAGCGAACGGGTTGACCGGTCCAAGGCTGGATTGGCGAAAACGAAACTCGACCTGAGCAGTCTGCCGAATACCGACAAGAAAGCCTTTGTGGACACATATCGTGCCATACTGATGGATCAGCTGCCTGGATCGAGCAGCATGCAGTCTGTATCGTTTGAAGCCTATCCTTCTTCCGATGCGCCAATGGCTCAGGATCTGTCAGATCAGGCAATCGAAGGCATCCAATCCGTACTGGCCATTGCCATGCGCGATGAAGATCTGTCACTTTTCATCGGAGAGGATCAGGTTTTGACAATCCTGGCCGGAACGGACAAATCAGGTGCAGCGGTCGCTTTAAGGCGTATTGCGGCGATATTGAAAACCACCGATCTGCCCGCCACGCAAGACGGCCAGAAAATTCGGGTAAGCCTGGGCGGCAATAATCGTTAGGGTCTGACACTGGTTTTCACAGCTTGTTGGGCATATGGCTGTTCCTTGTCGGACGCACGGTCTCAAATGCACATAATCCAGAATTGACCGATTGAACTATCTGTCTTCCACGAGAGTTTTCTATTTAAATGGGCCGGAATCTAACTTCCACGTGATTTGAACTTTGAGTGGTTAGCCCCTAATGGTGTGCTCATCTGCCTGCTGATGAACAGTCGCAGCTACGATGGCTAAGCAGCGGGCACTGTCAAAACGATCAAGTTGGGAACGCGCAATGTCAGGCTCCGATACCATCCAAATCGATATTGTTTCAGATGTCATGTGCCCCTGGTGTTATATCGGTAAAAGACGGATGGAAAAGGCTCTGGAGCTTGCGCCAGACGTCTCCGTCAACATCCAATGGCGACCTTTTCAACTCGACGGAACGTTGCCTGCAGAGGGCAAGGATCGTCAACAGTATTTGACAGAAAAATTCGGCGGCAAAGATCAGGCACGCACCATCTATGCACGAATAGAAGAAGCGGGAAAACTTGAGGGAATCCCGTTTGAGTTTGATAGAATTACCAAATCTCCCAACACGCTTGATTGTCACCGATTACTGCGCTGGGCCGCGCAGGAAGGTGTGCAGGGTGCGTTGGCTGAGGAATTGTTCCGGCTTTATTTCGTAGAGGGTGCTGATCTCACTGAGGCAGACACTCTGGTTCAGGCGGCCGAAAAAGTCGGAATGGCGGCAGAAGACGCAAGGGAACGGTTAAAAGGCCAAGCCGACGCCGATGAAACCAAAGGTGAAATTCAGGCGGCCCATCAGATGGGAATAACAGGTGTTCCCTGTTTCATCGTGGACAACAAATATGCTCTGATGGGTGCGGAGACGGCAGAAAACATTGCTGGCGTTCTGAAAAAGGCGGCGCTTGAAAAAGGCACCAGCGACTAATTCAATGTCTGTCTAATGACCGAAAAAAAGAGGGCGCCAACGCGCCCTCTTTTTTGTCTCTTACCCGCGCAAGATCGACTTGCCGGTATAATGAGCCTGAGGTCCGAGCTCTTCGTTGATCCGGATCAGTTGATTGTATTTTGCAAGCCGGTCTGATCGTGCCAGTGAGCCGGTTTTGATTTGCCCGCAGTTTGTTGCGACCGCCAGATCCGCAATGGTCGAATCTTCGGTTTCGCCTGAGCGATGAGACATGACGGACGTGTAAGCAGCCTTGTGGGCTGTTTCCACGGCGTCGAGGGTCTCACTCAGCGTACCGATCTGATTGACTTTGATCAGTATGGAATTGGCAACGCCCATATCGATACCTTTCTGCAGACGTTTCGTATTGGTGACAAATAGATCATCTCCCACCATTTGACACCGATCGCCTGCTGCTTCTGTCAAGGCTTTCCAACCGTCCCAGTCATCTTCCGCCATCCCATCTTCGATGGAAATGATCGGATATCTGCTGACGAGATCAGCGAGATAGTTCGCCATTTCGTCGCCATCCAGCATTCGTCCCTCTCCGGCAAGGTTATATTTGCCGTCGACGTAGAATTCCGTTGAAGCAGCATCCAGCGCGAGGAACATGTCTTCACCAGGCTTGTAGCCAGCCGCTTCAATCGCTTTCATGACAAAGCCAATCGCTTCATCGGTTGAGCCGATGTTTGGTGCAAATCCGCCTTCATCTCCAACGTTGGTGTTGTGACCGGCATCTTTCAAAGCTTTTTTCAGGGTATGAAAGACTTCTGCGCCCATCCTGACAGCCTCGGGAAAAGAGGCCGCTCCGACGGGCATGATCATGAATTCCTGAAAGTCGATGGGATTGTCGGCGTGCGCTCCGCCATTGATGATGTTCATCATCGGAACAGGCAGGGTGCGGGCGCTTGTTCCACCGACATAACGGTAAAGCGGCAAACCGGAAGCTTCAGCTGCGGCTTTTGCAACAGCGAGTGACACGCCGAGAATGGCATTGGCTCCCAGGCGCGCCTTGTTTTCGGTACCATCAAGATCGCACATGGCGCTGTCGATTGCCAACTGATCTTCTGCGTCCATCCCGCCAACAGCATCGAATATTTCGCCATTAACCGCCTCAACGGCCTTCAGGACACCCTTGCCCAGATAGCGTGCGCCACCATCTCTCAGTTCGACCGCCTCATGCGCTCCAGTTGACGCCCCTGAAGGGACCGCTGCCCGACCGAAAGAACCTTCTTCCAGTGTAACATCGACTTCAACAGTGGGATTACCCCGACTATCCAGAATTTCGCGGCCTGCGATATCAATAATGGCGGTCATGTGAGAATACTCCGTTTGCGGCGGGAAAGTGATCTCTGGTCATATCAAACTTGCACTCTGTGAAGACAGACATTGTTTCCTATTGAGAGTCAAAGAGCGTGAAACAGTGAGAGTTTTGCGTCATTCCAAACAGAATTGCATGCGTTTAACGGAGCCCGAGTCTCAGTTTTCTGGTTTGTTTGAATGCAGCTTCTAGCCGACGACTGAGAAAAGTAAAGGGGCCACGAATGACATTTGACCCCTTTCAATTTGCCGGCAAATGGTTTTTGGGCAGCGCGCGAATAGATTTGGATTGCTGCTAATCGAATGCCAGACCGGGTTAATCGGCTTTCAGGACTGGCTTGCCGATGCTGCTGTAGTTCAATCCAACGCCCTGGGCTTCCTCCGGACGATAGATGTTGCGCAGATCAACCAATTCGTTGCCCGTCATTCCATCGGCAATCTTTTGCAGGCTGAGGCCACGATAAACGTTCCACTCCGTGAGGACCACAGCTGCATCAACGTTGGCAACTGTCTCGTAAGGGTCTTCGGTCCATTCGACGTTGGACAGGACTTCCTCCGCCTGCCCCCTTGCTTCGGGATCGTGTGCCTTGACATGCACTCCCGCCTCTTGCAGACGCGGGATAATCGTCAGACTCGGCGCATCTCGCACATCATCCGTATTTGGCTTGAATGCGATGCCCAGAATGCCGACCGATTTGCCCCTCGCATCGGGGCCCAGCGCTTTGAGAATTCGGTCGGCCATATCATTTTTACGCTCGTCATTCACTTTGATGGTGGATTCGACCAACTGTAGCGGAGTGCCAAACTTCCGACCTGTTGCGGCAAAAGCATTGGTGTCCTTTGGAAAACAAGAACCACCATAGCCAGGTCCGGCATGTAAAAACTTGGAACCGATCCTGTTGTCCAAGCCAATGGCACTGGCCACTTTCTGAACATCGCCATTTACCTTTTCGCAGAGATTGGCAATCTCGTTGATAAAGGTAATCTTCAAAGCCAGGAATGCGTTTGCCGCATATTTCGTGATCTCGGCATTTTCCAGTGTTGAGACAACAATCGGAGTTTCCCGCAGGTTCAGAGGTCGATAAAGGCGGCTCATTATCTCTTCGCCCCGTTCATCCTCGATGCCGACGACGACACGATCGGGCCGCATGAAGTCTTCGATTGCAGACCCCTCGCGCAAGAACTCGGGATTGGAGGCAATTGAGAACTCAACGCCCGGGCGCTCCCGCTCAATAATTTCCTGCACTTTCCGACATGTGCCGACAACGACGGTCGATTTGACGACAACAACAAGGCCCGGCCGCATGCAGCGCGCAATACGTTTTGCCGCTTCAAAAACGTACGTGAGATCGGCTTCTCCGTCGCCGCGTCTCGAGGGAGTGCCAACAGCAACGAAAACCACATCGGATTCTTCAACTGCTTTTTCAAAGTCGGTGGTGAATGTCAGGCGACCGGCTGCGTGGTTCCGATTGATCAGATCATCAAGACCGGGCTCGAAAATCGGCACTTCCAGCCGATTGAGCATTTCAATTTTCTTTTCGTCGATATCAACGCAGGTGACGTCAAAACCAAACTCTGAAAAACAAACGCCGGACACAAGTCCAACATACCCGGTGCCAATCATTGTGACGCGCATGGTGATTTATCCTTTGTGGTCGACGAATTACTCGGCGATTGATTTCGAAATCTGGTCAATTTTCTGAAGTTGAGAAAGAAGGGATTTGATATCGCCGAGATGGATCATGTTTGGCCCATCTGAAGGTGCGCTATCGGGATCCTGATGCGTTTCCAAAAACAGCCCGGCCACACCGACCGCCACGGCGGCGCGTGAAAGAGGCGGCACAAATTCTCTTTGGCCCCCGGAAGATGTCCCCTGCCCGCCAGGTTGGGCGACTGAATGGGTGGCATCGAAAATAACTGGCGCGCCGGTTTCTGCCATTATGGGCAGCGAGCGCATATCGGAGACCAGCGTGTTGTATCCATAGCTTGCGCCCCTCTCGGTCAGCATAACGTCAAGCGAACCGCTATCGGTCAGTTTGGCCAGAACATTTTTCATTTCCCAGGGAGCCAGGAATTGCCCTTTTTTTACGTTGACCGGTTTGCCGGTTGCACCTGCTGCAAGAAGAAGGTCGGTTTGCTTGCATAAAAGGGCTGGTATTTGCAGGACGTCGACCACTTCAGCCACTGGAGCGCATTGTTCGGCTGTGTGCACATCGGTCAAAACCGGAAGACCCAGGCTCTCTTTTATCTCAGCAAAAACAGGCAACCCTTTTTCCAGGCCAATACCGCGACCCCCTGAGAGGCTGGTACGATTTGCTTTATCGAAACTGGTTTTGAAAATCAGGCCAATGCCCAGGTCAGCGCATATTTCTTTCAGCGCCCCCGCCATCTCGAGCGCGTGATCCCTACTTTCCATCTGACATGGCCCGGCAATAAGCGAAAATGGCTTTTGGTTGTCAAAGGCAACATTGCCGACTGTGACGGTAGAATGACAGGTGGCCACGAACTTTTCCTTGTAAATTAGGCGGAGCGCCGCAAGATTGAATATCGCTCGGAGCAGCTCTGTGCAAGCCTTTGAAGAGGATCTTACGCAGGGGAAGGATAACGTCGTTAACAGGTGCACCGTTTCAAGTCCTTCCCACCGGACGAAGGCGGAAGCGGTCTTGTGACCGCAATCGCCGCTACGAAGGAAGAATTTTCATTTCCTCTAACTGCCTGATTAGATTGTTGACGATGTCTTCCGGGTCTTGTCCAAGCGTTCTGATGTGAATATCGGGATTTTCCGGTTCTTCATAGGGCGAGTCGATCCCCGTGAAGTTCTTGATCAAGCCTTGCTCGGCTTTTTGATACAGCCCCTTGGGATCGCGTCGCTTGCATTCCTCAATTGGCGTGTCGATGAAAATCTCAATGAATTCATCGTTTTCGAGCATTTCACGGGCCATGCGTCGTTCCGAACGAAATGGCGAAATGAATGAGACAAGAGTAATCAACCCTGCATCGACGAACAGTTTGGAAACTTCTGCCACTCGGCGGATGTTCTCGACCCGGTCAACGTCGGTAAATCCCAAGTCCCGGTTAAGGCCATGACGGACATTATCGCCATCAAGAACATAGGTGTGGCGACCCAACAGATGAAGTTTCTTTTCAAGCAAAGTGGCAATTGTCGACTTGCCGGAGCCGGACAAGCCGGTAAACCACAGAACGGCAGGTTTCTGCCCTTTGTTTTCGGTCCTTGTCTGCTTGTCGATTTGAAGCGATTGCCAGTGAATGTTGGTCGCACGCCTCAACGCAAAATTGACAAGGCCGGCCGCAACGGTTTCATTGCTCAGCCTGTCCACCAGGATGAACGACCCTGTTTGCCTATCATTTTCATACGAATCGAACGCCACAGGTTCTGAGAGCGACAGATTGCAGAATCCGACTTCATTCAATTCGAGTGTCTTTGTAGCCAGATGTTCGAACGAATTAATGTCGACTTTGTATTTTATTTCGCTGACAGAAGCTGTCTGAGACCGCGTCCCCATTTTCAAGATGTACGAGCGGCCCGGCAACATTTCGTGATCTGACATCCAAATGAGATGAGCGGCAAACTGATCGGCAACCTCCGGACGGTTGGCAGCACTTGCCAGCATATCACCCCGGGAAATATCTATCTCATCGGAAAGGGTGATTGTTACCGCCTCTCCGGCATGGGCTTCAGGCAAATCACCATCCATGGTGACGATGCGTTCAACGGTTGAACGCTTGCCACTGCCGGCCACGACGAGTTCATCACCGGGATGAACAGTCCCACTGGCTATCGTTCCCGAGTAGCCCCTGAAATCCAAATTGGGTCGGTTGACCCATTGCACCGGAAATCGGAACGGCAGCTTATTTTGCTCGCCTGTAACTTCCACCGTTTCAAGATGATCAATCAGAGTAGGTCCGTCATACCATGGAGACTGCGTGCTTCTGGTAATGACATTGTCGCCGAACCGGGCGGAGATCGGGATGGCGACAAGGCTCTGAAAATTGAAATCCGCCGCGAACTTTTGATATTCTTTCCTGATCTCGTCAAAGCGTTCTTGTGAGAAATCAACAAGATCCATCTTGTTGATGGCGAGCACCACGTGGCGAATACCAAGCAGCGACGCGATGAATGAGTGCCGCTTTGTCTGAGCAATTATACCACTGCGGGCATCAACAAGCAGAACTGCAAGATCGGCCGTGGATGCGCCCGTTGCCATATTTCGCGTGTATTGCTCGTGGCCGGGTGTATCGGCGACGATGAATTTACGCTTGTCGGTGGCGAAAAAGCGGTAGGCGACATCGATTGTGATGCCTTGTTCGCGTTCAGCCTCAAGACCATCGACAAGCAAGGCAAGGTCGATATCATCGCCGACGGTTCCGTGGCGTGCAGAGTCCTTTTCCAGTGCAGCCAGCTGATCTTCGAAGATCAGCTTCGTGTCATAGAGCAGACGACCTATCAGAGTGGATTTGCCGTCATCTACACTGCCGCATGTCAGGAAGCGGAGAAAGCTCTTCTTTTCCTGATCGGCAATATAGTCGATGAGTGCCGCGTCATCTTTGGCGGCAACTGTTTCTGGTGCCATATCCATCAGAAATAGCCCTCGCGCTTTTTCTTTTCCATGCTGGCATTTTCGTCATGATCGATTAATCGGCCTTGCCGTTCGGATGTTCTGGCGATCAACATCTCACGAACGATGGATGGCAAGGTTTCGGCGTCCGATTCAATGGCTGCCGTTAGCGGGTAGCATCCCAGTGTACGGAAACGGACCTGCTTTTCCTCAATTTTTTCGCCTTCGCGTAACTGCATCCGATCGTCGTCCACCATGATCAGCATGCCGTCCCGCTCAACCACGGGTCGGACAGCTGCAAAGTACAGCGGAACTATCGGGATGTTCTCTGTCAGGATGTACTGCCAGATATCCAATTCCGTCCAATTGGATAGCGGGAATGCGCGGATGGAGTCGCCCTGCCCGATCCGCGCATTGTAGATATTCCATAATTCGGGACGCTGGTTTTTCGGATCCCATCCGTGGGAGGCATTCCGGAATGAGAAAATCCGTTCCTTGGCCCGCGATTTTTCTTCGTCCCGGCGCGCACCGCCAAATGCTGCATCAAATCCATATTGATCGAGCGCCTGCTTCAGTGCTTCGGTTTTCATAATATGGGTATAGTTGGACGAACCGTGATCGAACGGATTGATGTTTTGTGCAGCACCTTCAGCATTGGTGTGGCACAACAGTTCGATTCCAAGTCTATTGGCTGTCTCGTCTCGGAACGAGATCATTTCACCGAATTTCCAGGTCGTGTCGACGTGAAGCAGCGGGAAAGGTGGTTTAGACGGATAAAACGCTTTCATCGCAAGATGAAGCATCACCGCAGAGTCCTTGCCTATCGAATAGAGCATGACCGGCTTTTTGAATTCAGCTGCAACTTCGCGGATGATATGAATGCTTTCCGCTTCCAGCTTTTTCAGATGGCTGGTTTCATAGGTAGACACTGGGATCCAAATCTCCTGTTAGACTATCCGGCCAAAGCCGGAGAAATTGCATTTCGTAGTAGACATAATCTTTCACCGTCACCGTTACAAAGGCTCAAAAACCAAAGCGCTATACGATTTTGGAAAGAATTTCCTTATTGCTCACGGCGATAAAAAACGGGTTCTTGAAATCTTCTGACTTTGGTTGCTGTGGCGAAACATAGTCAAGATCGCTGTGATCTTCTTTTACAACGCTTCCACCAGCTCCCCTGAGCACTGCATCGCCTGCAGCAGTATCCCACTGCATGGTGGGCGACAGTCTTGGATAGAAGTCAGCCTCTCCGGCTGCGACACGGCAAAATTTAAGTGAAGAACCAGCTGAAATCAGTTCATCAACCGGCAGCCTGTCGATCAAACAGCGCGTTTCTTCGCTGAGGTGTGATCGGCTGGCGAGAACAGTCAACCCGGTCTCCGGTTCGGGACGCACTGATATGGTCCTGGCATTTTGCAGTGCGTTATTTTCAACATCCGCGCGCTGTGAATTCGAGCCGTCACTCCAGAACATCTCGGATGTCGCAGGCGCATAGACAACCCCGCAGACCGGACTTCCATTTTCAACAAGCGCAATATTGACGGTAAATTCGCCGTTGCGGTTGATGAATTCACGCGTGCCGTCCAACGGATCTACAAGGATGTACGTATTCTCTATCGGTGGAATTCGACCCGCAGATACTTCTTCTTCCGCCACCACAGGAACATCTGGGAGAAGTCTTGAAAGGTGAGCCAGAATTAATTTCTCTGCCTCTTGGTCTGCCTGGGTCACAGGAGATCCATCCCCCTTCTGACTCACATCGACGCCACTGTCATATATCTTCATGATCAGCTCACCGGCTTCAAGAGCCATATCAATAAACGATTGGGTTATTTGCGTGTTGTTCAACGGTTCGATTGTCCTGATCAATTGAAGAGCGGTTTAAGCCAGGTTTCGCTGGCTGAGTTTGTTTTCCCAGGCGAGAGCGTGAGAAACGATTTCATCGAGTTCATCGTGGGCCGGTTGCCAATCAAGCGCATTACGGATTTTTTCCGGGTTGGCGATCACTTTCGGGCTGTCCCCTGCCCGGCGCGGCTCTTCTTTTACAGTAAACTCAACGCCGGAGATGCGTTTCACTGACTCAATGACTTGCCTGACGGAAAAACCACTGCCGTAGCCACAGTTATAAATGGCGCTGTCAGCACCACTGTTAAGTGCCCTTAATGCCTGCTGGTGAGCCAGTGCAAGATCCCAGACATGAATGTAGTCGCGCACGCCTGTCCCATCGGGGGTGTCATAGTCTGAGCCATATACGGAAAGGCTGTTCCGCTTTCCTAAAGCCGCTTCGCAGGCCACTTTGATAAGATGGGTCGCATTTGCAGTTGATTGACCGGTCCGACCGGAGGGCTCAGCACCGGCGACATTAAAATAGCGCAATGCAACGTATCGGAAATTGTGAGCAGCGGCGGTGTCGGCAAGCATTTGTTCGGTCATGAGTTTTGACGTGCCATAGGGCGACAGAGGTTTCAGCGCGGCACTTTCTTCGACTGGAACAACTTCAGGATCGCCATAGACGGCGGCTGTTGATGAAAAAATGAATTTCTCAACACGATGCCGTACGCACGCGGCGATGAGATTGCGGGAATTTCCGGTGTTGTTGCTGTAATATTTAAGAGGATCGGATACCGATTCCGGCACAATTACTGATCCGGCAAAATGAATGACAGCGTCTATTTTTTCGCGCGAGAACAGCGCATCCAGAAAGGCTTCATCGCCCACATCACCCTTATGCAAGGGTACCGATCCGGGAATTGCCCAGTCAAATCCGGTTGAAAGGTTGTCCAGTATTTGAACGCTTTCCCCTTCGTCAACAAGTCGCCAAACCATATGGCTGCCGATATAGCCGGCTCCGCCTGTGACCAAAATGGACATCATTACTCCCGAAAGTCGGATAATTTCGCTGTCCCTATAACCCATATGGGCATCAAAAGAACCAATTTTTACCTAGCATCGTTAAGGCAGATTCTGTTTTTCGCTTTTGCTGAAAGGTAATTTGGGTATAAGCACTGCGTCTGATTGTGCCGGCTTTTGTTGCGGTACAGCAAAAATTTGGTCCTGAGATAAGTTTGATTGTAAAATATTCGGAGGTCGTACCCGATGCCAGCGCCAATTCGCAAGGCTGTTCTTCCCGTGGCCGGTCTGGGAACCCGCTTTCTTCCAGCTACAAAAGCGGTTCCAAAGGAAATGCTGACGGTCGTTGACAGACCGATCATTCAGTATGTGGTCGACGAGGCACGAGAAGCGGGCATAGAGCACATCGTTTTTGTGACCGGACGTAACAAGCAGGTTATCGAAGATCACTTTGACATTGCCTATGAGCTTGAAGAAACGTTACGCGATCGCGGCAAGGATTCTGCTCTTGAATTGCTGGACACGATCCGCCCCAAACCGGGCACGACCAGTTTTACCCGGCAGCAGGAGCCACTTGGGCTTGGACACGCCATCTGGTGCGCACGCGACCTCGTCGGACATGAGCCTTTTGCGGTTCTGTTGCCGGATGTTTTAGTAAAAGCTGGGCCGGGCTGCCTCAAGCAAATGTTGCAGGCCTACCACTCATTTGCCGGAAATGTCATTGCAGTCGATGAAGTCCCGGAAGATCAAACCGACAAATATGGCATCGTGGAAATTGGTTCAGGAGACCGAGATGTCTTTGAAATAACGAATATGGTCGAAAAACCAAAGGCTGGATCTGCCCCTTCCAATCTGAGAATCACCGGCCGTTACATTGTTCAGCCGGATATATTTGACCTTCTGCAAAACCAGGAAACCGGTGCCGGCGGAGAAATTCAATTGACGGACGCCATGCTGACCATGATGAAAAGTCAGCGTTTTACTGGCGTGCGGTTCAACGGAACGACATACGATTGCGGCGACAAGGTTGGATTTCTGTCCGCGAACGTAGCCTATGCCCTGGACAGGGAAGATCTGGCGCAAGATGCACGGGAAGCGTTTTCAACCTTGATTGCCAACAGTTGATGATCCGTTCGCCTATGGGCCGGATCCGGTTTTGTTGCCTCAACAAATAGACGGACATTTTGATGAAGACCGCACTTGTTACAGGTTCCGCCGGTTTTATCGGCAACAGCGTTGCCCATCGCCTGCTTGGTGACGGTTACACGGTCATAGGGCTTGATAATCTCAATGACTATTATGACCCCTCGCTCAAGGAAGCCCGTCTGGAGCGACTAAGTGGCAGCAATCGATTTCATCAACACACCATCGGCCTGGAAGAGCGCGATAAGGTTCTGGAGCTGTTTGAAACCTATAAACCGGATCAAGTGGTTCATCTGGCTGCGCAAGCGGGCGTGCGACACAGTTTGAACGCGCCGCAGGATTATGTGGATTCCAATATTACCGGATTTCTCTCGATCCTTGAGGGATGCCGGGCGCATATACCAGAGCACTTGGTGTTTGCGTCCACTTCATCCGTGTTTGGACTCGACAAAGCAATGCCGTTGTCTGAACATCGGGGCGGCAATCATCCGGTATCGCTTTATGCTGCAACGAAAAAAGCCAATGAAGCAATGGCACATTCCTATGCCCATCTGTTTGATATTCCCGTCACCGGATTGAGGTTCTTTACAGTCTACGGCCCATGGGGACGTCCAGATATGGCGTTGTTCAAATTCACAAAGGCCATTCTCGAAGACAAACCTGTCCCACTTTTCAATAATGGGGAGATGGTGCGGGATTTCACTTATGTTGATGATATCGTTGAAGGTATCGTTCGTCTTGCTCAGGTGCCTGCAACGCCGGATCAGGACTGGAATCCGGAAAATCCCGATCCGTCCATAAGTGCGGCACCGTATCGTATCTGCAACATTGGCAATTCGAACCCGGTTCAGTTGATGGATTATCTGGAGGCCATTGAAGAAGCTCTGGGGAAAAAGGCAGAAAGAGAAATGTTGCCGATGCAGCCAGGCGACGTTCACGCAACTTGGGCGGATACAACGTCACTTGAAGCAATCACTCACTTCAAACCGGCTACGCCGGTCAAGCAGGGTGTCAAAGCTTTCGTCGACTGGTATCGTGACTATTATCAGGTTTAGACGCGGGCAACTCATCGGCTTGACCCCATTTCAATAAAATCAGAATTCTTGTCGACAAATAATGATGCCGCACCATCTTTCTTCATCAGGAGGATGTGAGATGGCGATGTTTGCGAAAATGATGACAGCGGCGCTTGCTTTAATGCTTGTGATGGCGGGCGCGAAAGCAGAAGACGGAGCGCTTGAGGCAAATCGTGGCTCGATTGTTTCGGTAATCGACGATCAACTGCGGGCTTTCAAGTCAGATGACGCGGCCAAAGCGTTTTCGCATGCAGCACCCAATATCCGCCAACTTTTTTCCAATCCAACGACATTCATGAATATGGTTCGTCAGGGGTATCAGCCTGTCTATCGGCCTCGGTCATATTCATTTGAAGAATTACGCATGACCCAGCAGGGACCGGCCATGCGGGTGCAGATTGTTGATGATAAGGGGAAAGTCTGGAGTGCCATTTACACTCTGGAGCAACAGCCCGACGGAGAATGGCTGATCACCGGGTGCTTTTTGAAAGAAGCACCTGAGCTGCAAACCTGAGCAATCGACTGTCTTTAGCCAGCCATGCACAATTCAAAGACAAGGTTCGCAGCGGCCATGTTGCCCATATGAATGGACGTGTTCACATTCTGATGGCCGCTATAGGTCAAATCACCGGCTGCATAAATGCCTGGCATGTCAGTTTCGAACTGTCCATCGACTCGGACACTGCCATCCTCATCAAGGGGTAATGCCATTGTCGTCACCAGATCGCACTGTCGCTGTCTGGGCCAGATCAGCAAGACTTCCCGATCGATTGTCTCTCCACTGTTCGTGATGATTTGTGATAGTGCTTCGCCATCGCCATGCAGAGAGGCAACACCGTCGTCAACGATACGAACGCCCATCGTTTCAAGAGCTCTCCGTCTTCCCACCGGCCAGATTGTTTCCGGCGCAACAAACAGTGTGAGATCTTCTGTCCAGTTACGATAGATTTCTACTGCAGCAAGAATTTCCGGTCGATGGGCCAAGATTCCCCAGGCACGATTTTTCCATTCATAACCTTGGCAGAACGGGCAGTTGATGACTGATCGACCCCATCTTTTATCGAGTCCGTCAATCTCAGGAAACAGGTCGATCATTCCCGTTGCCAGCAGGACAAATCGCGCCGTGAACGATTTCCCGTCCGACGTCACGATCTCGAAGTGGTTGTCGCTGGTTTTTACAACGCTGTTGGCGGCCACCGGTTCGCGCACCGCATATCCGTACTCAGAAATTTCTCTGGCGGCAACTTCGCGAAATTCAGTCGGAGGTATTCTATCCAGGCCGGGAAATGCGCTTATATCGGGTGACGCGGCGTTCCTGGCTGGTTTGGAGTCATCCAGGAGAATGGTTCTGATCAATGAACGGGAGAGCGTTAATGTAGCGGCCAATCCTGCCGGCCCACCGCCAATCACGGCTACTTGAAAATCGGTCATGTCCACACTCTCTGCTCATATATCACAGGGGAGGCATGTCGCCCTGGTCCCACAATTCCCTGGTCTGCGCTGTGAAATCTCCAAAACAGCCATTGTCGATCGCGTCACGGATGCCTTGCATCAGGGCCTGGTAATAATGGAGATTGTTCCAGGTCAGCAGCATTGAGCCCAGCCCCTCCCCGGTTTTAACGAGGTGGTGCAGATAGGCACGGCTATAATCTCTGGCTGCCGGGCAATCCGACTGTTCATCGAGCGGACGATGGTCGTCAGCGTGTCGGGCATTCTTGAGATTGACCTTGCCAAAGCGGGTGAAAGCAAGCCCGTGACGTCCTGCTCTGGTCGGCATGACGCAATCGAACATGTCGACACCACGGGCGACAGACTGAACAAGATCATCCGGTGTGCCGACACCCATAAGGTAACGGGGCTTGTCATCCGGTAAAACCGGCGCGGTAATGTCGAGCATTGCCAGCATCGTTTCCTGAGGCTCGCCGACAGCGAGACCGCCGATACTGTAGCCCTCAAACGGCATGTCGGACAGGGATTCAGCGGACTTGATACGCAGATGCGGAACATCGCCACCCTGAACAATACCGAACAGCCCCTGCCCTTTTTCGATGCCTCCCATCTTTTCAAACGCTTGTCGCGATCGATCCGCCCAACGCAGACTTAAGGTCATAGCCCTTTCGACTTCTGTCTCTTCGGCGGGTAAACGGATGCACTCATCAAGCTGCATCTGGATATCGGACCCCAGTAAGCCTTGTATTTCGACAGACCGCTCAGGCGACATTTCATGACGACTTCCATCGATATGGCTCTGAAAGATAACGCCGTTTTCGGACAACTTTCGCAATTGCGCCAACGACATCACCTGAAATCCGCCGGAATCTGTCAAAATGGTGTGCGGCCAGTTCATGAATTTATGCAAACCACCAAGGCGTGCCACGCGCTCAGCTGTTGGGCGCAGCATCAGATGATAGGTGTTGCCAAGAACGACATCAGCACCCAACTCACGCACTTGCTGCGGGTACATTGCCTTTACGGTGGCCTGGGTGCCTACCGGCATGAACGCGGGCGTGCGAACTGTACCGTGCGGTGTGGTAATCTGGCCGCGTCGTGCCAGGCCATCATTTTTCAGCAATTCGAATGAAAATTTGTTTGTCATGGTTTTTTCTTGGGAAACAGGAGTGAACTATCACCGTAAGAATAGAAGCGATATCCGTCTTCGATCGCGTGACGATATGCGGCTTGCATGGTCGATAATCCGCTGAAGGCCGAAACAAGCATGAACAATGTTGACCGCGGGAGATGGAAATTTGTCATCAGCAGATCTGTGGCCCGGAATTGATAACCCGGCGTAATGAAAATATCTGTCTCGCCGCAAAATGGATGGAGATGACCCGACGTATCCGCCGCACTTTCCAGGAGCCTCAGAGAAGTCGTACCAACGGCTATGATGCGGCCTCCCCCCGCCCGTACCGTGTTGAGAGCATCGGCCGTCTGGCGAGACACTTCACCCCACTCTGCATGCATGCGGTGGTCATTTGTATCATCGCTCTTGACCGGCAAGAATGTCCCCGCCCCGACATGCAATGTCAGCCAGTGCTGCGATACATTCATATCCTGCAACTGCTTCAGCAGCGTGTCCGTAAAATGAAGCCCGGCTGTCGGCGCCGCGACTGCACCATCGCGGCGTGCAAAGACAGTCTGATAGTCATCCCGGTCCTGCTGGTCTTCGCCTCTACGGGCGGCGATATAGGGCGGTAGAGGAATGTGCCCGATCTGTTGAATAGCGGCATCAAGTGCCTCGCCGGACCGATCAAATCGCACGTAGACTTCTGCGCCAACTCTTTGTTCGACAGTTGCGCGCAAGCAATGGTCATTCCGTAGAAATTCCAATTGATCATCTGCTTTCAGGCGCTTTGCCGGGCGCGCAAAGGCAATCCAGAGGTCTGGCTGTTTCCTCAAATGCAGTGTCAGTGAGATCGGTGTAACATTGCCATTTCGCACCCTTTGGCCGCGCAGCTCCGCAGGAATGACCTTCGTATCATTAAAAACCATTGCATCGCCTTCTCGAAGCAGAGAAGGCAAGTCCAGTACATTGCGATTTATGATCGGTTCCTGGGTGTCGGGTTGCACGACGAGCATGCGAGCGGCATCGCGCGGCATGACCGGTCGCAACGCAATATTTTCCGAAGGTAGATCAAAATCAAATTCATCGACGCGCATAGAAAGTACCTGAGGAACCATGGCCCGTTAATACCAGATCCGCTGGTGCAAAACGGAACCGACCGACTTGAGATATTTGTAGTGCTATATCGTGCTGACGGCCATCGAGACGAAAAGGCAGGCGTCCACAAATTCTGGCAGAGGATAAAATACGGCGCCAGGCAATCTGCCTGACGCCTTAAATCTGATGTTTACGCCAACTGTCGCGCGCTAAGCGGCGTCTGCAGCAATCTTGATACCATTGATCTTATCGGGATCCGCAACCGGTTCACCGCGTTTGATCTTGTCAACATTGTCCATGCCGGAAATAACCTGACCCCATACGGTATATTGTCCATCAAGCCAGGGAGCTTCGGTGAAACAAATGAAAAACTGGCTGTCACCAGAGTTGGGATCCATTGCTCTGGCCATCGATACGGTCCCCCGAATATGCTTCTCAGGACTGAACTCGGCGGTCAGCTTTTTGCCTGACCCACCGGTGCCGGTTCCTTGAGGACATCCGGTCTGTGCCATAAACCCGTCAATGACGCGATGAAAGACAAGACCGTCATAGAAATTGTCGCGCACGAGTTCCTTGATGCGGGCAACATGTCCCGGCGCGAGGTCAGGTCGCAACTCAATGATAATCTCGCCCTGGCTTGTGTCCAAGACAAGTGCGTTTTCTGGATCCTTGATATCAGCCACGGTTGGGCCCTTTCTTTTCCAAAGCGCTCATATTTCTATAGTTTGGTGTAAAGCGCTTCATACATTTGCATACGTACATTGTTCTCTATGAACCAATGCACTTTCACCAATACGGTTCTAACTTGCGTCGGCGGCAACCTGCATTTTGACTATTTTGTCCGGCGTTGCAGGAGGTTCACCCTTGGCAATTGCATCAATCAGTTCCATACCCTCGATGACTTCGGCCCATACTGTGTAGTTGTTGTTTAGAAACGAGCCTTCGTCAAACATGATGAAAAACTGAGAATTTGCGCTGTCTGGACTTTGAGCACGAGCCATTCCGACAGTGCCCCTTACATAGGGTTCGCTGGAAAACTCAGCGGGCAGATCCGGCAATGGCGAGCCACCAAGACCAGTTCCAGTCGGATCACCTGTTTGGGCCATGAAGCCATCAATTACCCTGTGAAAGACTATACCGTCGTAAAAGCCCTCCCGCGTGAGTTTCTTGATTCTCTCGACATGCTTGGGGGCAAGGTCCGGACGTAGTTTGATTTTTACCTGACCGTTTTTCAGATCCATCAGAAGCAGGTTTTCCGGATCAGTATCCTGAGCGAGAGTTGGAGCTGACACTGCAAAAAACAGCATCGCGAAAGCAGCAAACAGACGAAGCACGAAGATTCTCCTAAACAATCAAAAGCGACAATACCGTTGCGATTCTATGATGAGCGAACTGAGTTGAGTCGCTTGGCGACTTCCTCAGGAACGAAGGCGGCAACATCACCGCCCATTTTTGCGATCTGGCGCACAAGAGTGGCCGTGATGTGGCGAGTGCCCGGTGTGGCGGGCACAAATATCGTCTGTATGTCAGGAGCCATTGCCCCATTCATGCCGGCCATTTGCATTTCATAATCAAGATCTGTTCCGTCTCGCAAGCCGCGAACGAGAATCGAAGCGTTCAGCTTTCGGGCTGCATCGATCACGAGACCGTCAAAAGAAATGACTGAAATGCGATCTGCATCACAGGTGCCAAATGTGGTTTGGGACACGTTGTTGATCATTTCAAGTCTCTGATCGAAATCAAACATCGCGGATTTACCGGCATGGGTTCCAATCGCAACAACAACACGGTCAACAATGCCAAGCGTTTGACGCATAACGTCAATATGGCCGTTGGTAATCGGATCGAACGACCCGGGATAAAGCGCAATTCCTGTCATGGCGCCGATCTGTAACGGGTGCGAAGGGGAAAAACAAGATGCTTGAAAACGGCGTTGTGCTAATTATATCACTATCAACATAATTCTTTATTATTTTAAGAAATTAACGTATAGTTAATACTATTGAAGGAGGCGAAAATGACGGGCGTTAAAAAACGTGCAGCCTTTGCCGCTGTAGTGGGAAGTTTCGCTCTTGTTCTCGCCGCGATCGACGGAAATGTATTCGCCGACCACGGCGTTATCAAGAAAAGTGACCGATTGGTTCCGGTTATAACGGTTGCCTGCAGTGATCATCAAATGTCGGATATTGCCCGGCCTTGCGACGATCTTGGCAGCAGTTCCGGTGCTGGTGTTCTGAGTGGGCTCTACATCACCCATGCGGTCAAAGCCGGACCGAATGCGACGACGCTGATAAAGACAAAATTGAATAAGTAATATTGTGCCGCGGTTAGGCAGGGATAACTTGATAGACTGTTATTGTCGTTCAGACGACTGAAGTCGGATATTTTTACTCGTTATGACGATCATTCGGATCGCAGCGCGTAGGCCAGATTTTTGGCAGCAGCAATCCGTTTGTCCAGATGCAATCCGCCGAGGAAATGCTCTGGTTTAAGAGCGACGACGTGTATCCCCCCCCCCGCCACGTCGTCGCTTTTTATTCACCGCTGGCACTCCAGCTGAGTAAGGGGGCGATCCCTGGTTTTCTATATATTGCGGACCCGGCCAGGCGGCTGACGCTGCGTTGGGCAATGCCTGGTCATTTTGCAACGAATGAAGCTTCGGCCATCTGTTCACAAATTGATGATTGACTAAAGGAAGTTTTGGACCAGTTTTTGACTTTAAACTTTATTTTTCAATCCCATATGCTTGTTAGATTGAGGATTGGAAAAGAGCAATTTTGAGATGCAGATCGGTGTTCGGACCATTTGGGAGATATTCCCTGGAGCAGAAAGATCTTGGACATCCAGCGCACCACTATGTTTTTGCGTTTCCGGTTTTTCCACATCAGTTCCCGGACATTAGTCCAAATTTGAACTGACCCTTGATTGCTGAAATACACGTAAATTGGAGAGTGAATCCATGCATAGCTTTGCCATGCGCGCATGGGTCGGTGCGGTTGTACTTTTTGTACTGTTATTACTGTTTTCGTCCTTTGCCCTCACCCTGCCGGTGAACGACCGGTCTGCGACGGAGCTTTCGCTAGCTCAACCAACACAAAATTGGGAAGATCAATACTTTTGCGAAGCGTTATTGTGGCCAGAACAAGATGATCAATGCGATGTTCAGCAGATGGTCAGCAATAATGCGGTTACCCACAGTTTTTTCGAGGTGAATGAGTTTTTCAAGAAACTCTACGCGGAATTCAGGGGTACTAGCGGCTCTAAACCTATTTTATGAATATATATCAGACACTTAAATGATTTTGCCCGGTTATTTATGCGTACCAAATACTGGGCAAACCGCAGCCTGGTTGTGTTGCACGGAGACTATCGCCTTACCAAGTGTGAAACAGATTCCATTAGCGGCATTTATGTGACCCGTATCACGTAAAGGAATATGCTCTTATGGCATCTTCACATTGCGCAAGGTGATCAAAACATACAGCGCACTGGGAGAACGTCATGATTAAAGAACAGATTAGAATGTTGGGTCAGAAAAGCGGTTTACGGGTTCTATTGGCTGGAACGGTCACATCACTTGTCGTGTTTGGCGGCGCTTTTGCTCTGACAAGCAGCGAAGCACAATCCGGACCTGTGTCAGCGAAAAGCGATCGGCTTTCTGTTATAAATGAAGCGGTTTGCGATGGGCAGACTTGGGGCGCCTGGTCTAAAGAATGCCTCGACGAGATTACCGAACGCAGCGTTCGTACAATCGGCACCGTGACGATCGAAAATCGCGATACACAAAACAACGTTTCCGTTCTTGTCAGGAAGCCGGTTTGAAGCAATTCTCTGTAGTGGATCTATCCTGCCCGCGCGCCTCGATCATGCGGGAATCGCGAAAAAAAAGTTAGAGCATTTTCAATACTGAAATACAGCTGAAATGCTCTAACCTATTTGCATTTACCAGAATTCTTCATTCAAAAGTCAGGCTATTCCAAAGCCGCGAAACAATTCATGTTTCGCTTGAGATCTTCTCGATTAGCTATTGGACCTATTCAGGATCTCCTGAATCGACCTCAGGATCATCCGGTGCCTCATCACCGGAAGCCGGATCTATCGAACCCTGTTCCGAGCCAACGCCATCTTCGTCCAGCTCATCGTCTTCGGCCTCAACCTCCGACAGTCGTTCAACGGCAACGACTTTCTCCGATTCTGCCGTCTTGAAGACGATGACACCCTGTGTCGATCGCCCGGCAAGTCGGATGCCATTGACCGGACACCGGATAAGCTGTCCACCATCCGTTACCAGCATAATCTGATCCTGCTCCTCGACGGGGAATGTCGCGACGAGTGGGCCGTTTCTGCTGGTAACAGCCATTGCCGTCACGCCTTTGCCGCCCCTTCCGGTTATGCGGTACTCGAACGAGGATGTTCGTTTGCCGTAGCCGTTCTGAGACAAGGTCAGGATGATCTGTTCTGCGGCACTCATATTCGCGTATTGCTCTTGTGTCAGTTCACTTCCGATATCTGTCGGATCCGCCTCGTCGGCCTCACCGCGTATCAATCTGCTCTGTTTCAAGAATGCCGTACGCTCATCAGCCGTGGCGTTGAAGTGATTCACCACGGACATCGAAATGACCGTATCCTCATCAGCCAGTGATATACCGCGCACGCCGACGGAAGACCGACTCTGGAAGACACGTACATCGCCGACCGGGAAGCGAATACACTGGCCTAGCTTTGACGTCAGCAATACGTCGTCATTTTCGGTACAGGTTTCAACGCCGACAATACCATCGCCCTCTTCCAGTTTCATGGCGATTTTACCGTTCCGGTTGACCTGCACGAAATCGGAAAGCTTGTTCCGTCGAACAGAACCGGCAGTTGTCGCAAACATGACGTCCAGATTGCCCCAGGAATCTTCATCCTCGGGCAGTGGCAAGATCGATGTTATCCGCTCACCTTCTACCAGCGGCAACAGGTTCACCAGCGCTTTGCCCCGCGCTTGCGGCTCTGCACGCGGCAGGCGATAGACTTTGAGTTTGTAGACAATACCGCGGGAAGAGAAGAACAGAACGGGTGTGTGCGTGCTGGTCACAAATAGTCGGGCGACGAAATCCTCGTCTTTTGTCGACATGCCCGAGCGGCCTTTGCCGCCGCGCCTTTGAGCACGATAAGTGGCCAATGGTACGCGTTTGATGTATCCGCCGTGACTGACGGTGACCACCATGTCTTCGCGGGGAATCAGGTCTTCATCTTCAAAATCTGCTCCACCTTCAGTGATCTCCGTGCGACGGGGTGTGGCAAATTCTTCTTTGATTTCGATGAGTTCGGCCTTGACGATGGCCATGATACGCGCGCGCGAGCGAAGGATGTCGAGATAGTCTTTGATTTCCTCGCCGATAGTGTTCAGTTCGTCGGCGATCTCGTCGCGTCCAAGCGCAGTCAAACGCTGCAGGCGCAGATCCAATATCGCGCGTGCCTGAGCTTCTGACAGCTTATAAGTGCCATCTTCATGGACTATGTGGCGCGGATCGTCGATCAGCAAAACGAGAGGTGCAACGTCTTTTGCCGGCCAATTGCGTTCCATCAACTGGCTGCGGGCAGTGGCGGGATCCGGAGCGCTGCGGATCAACTGAATCACTTCATCGATGTTGGCGACGGCAATGGCCAATCCCACCAGAACGTGGGCTCTGTCCCGCGCTTTGTTCAACAGGAATTTGGTGCGCCTGCTGATGACCTCTTCCCGGAAGGCCACAAAACTTTGCAGAAAGTCCTTCAACTGATGCACGAGTGGCCGTCCACCGTTCAGGGCGACCATATTGGCGCCAAAGGACGTCTGTAGCTGCGAGAAGCGATAGAGCTGGTTGAGAATGACCTCCGCAACCGCATCCCTGCGTAATTCGATCACGACGCGCATACCGGTTCGGTCGGATTCGTCGCGAATATCAGAAATACCCTCGACTCTTTTTTCGCGCACCAGTTCGGCAATTTTCTCAACCATCGACGACTTGTTCACCTGATAGGGAATCTCGGTGACAATAAGCGCTTCCCGGTCTTTGCGGACCGTTTCAGTATCCACGCGGCCACGCATGACCACGGACCCACGGCCGACTTCATAGGCATTCTTGATGCCAGAACGGCCCAAAATCAGGCCACCGGTCGGGAAATCAGGACCTGGTACGATTTCCATCAAATCGCTGTTTGTCAGCGCAGGTTCATCAATGAGTGCAATTGCGGCGTCAATCACTTCACCCAGATTATGCGGCGGAATGTTCGTGGCCATACCCACGGCGATGCCGCCTGCCCCATTGACGAGCAGATTGGGAAACCGAGCCGGGAGCACTGCGGGTTCCTGCTCCTGATTATCGTAGTTATCCTGAAAATCGACTGTGTCTTTGTCCAGATCATTCAGGAGCGTGTGCGCAACTTTCTCAAGACGGCATTCCGTATAACGCATCGCAGCAGGTGGATCGCCATCCACTGAGCCGAAATTACCCTGCCCTTCAATCAATGGCAGGCGGAGAGAGAAATCCTGCGCCATCCTGACAAGGGCGTCGTAGATCGCGCTATCGCCATGGGGGTGATATTTACCCATGACATCGCCGACGACACGGGCAGATTTGCGATAGGATTTGTTCCAGTCGTAGCCGTTCTCATGCATCGAGAACAGAATTCTGCGGTGCACAGGCTTCAGACCGTCCCTGACATCAGGAAGCGCACGACTAACGATGACGCTCATGGCGTAATCGAGATAGCTTCGCTTCATTTCATCGGTAATGGAAACCGGCTGGATATCGTCGGGTAACTCTTCGGTCGGCAAACTGTTGTCTTGATCTGACAAGGATTTCACTCATTCGTATTTTTGGTTGGCTTCTTATATCCGATTTAATACTGCAGTCCAAATTTGTTAACGGGCAAAAAGCGAAAAATATTCATTATTATTCAAAAGGTTAGCCCACTATCCCCAAGTGCCGTTCCGAACTGGAGTTTCTTTCTCCGTGATCCCTGCCATTTTTTGGCATAAATGAGGGAATCAAAGCCATTTTGGCGCGGGGGTCTATCTCATGCTCAATTATCTGATCAACGCATTTGCTACCTTGTTTGTCACGATAGATCCCATCGGATTGGCTCCGATGTTTCTGGCTTTAACATCGGGAAGCAGCCAGAAAGAGCGCACAAAAATAGCGCTGCAGGCAACGATGATTGGCGGAGGTATTCTTCTTGTCTTTTTGGTTGCCGGGCGCGGACTTCTGGCGGCACTGGGGATTTCCGTACCAGCGTTCCAAACCGCCGGCGGGTTGCTATTGCTGATCATTGCCGTTGAAATGATCTTCGAGATTAGACAGAAGCGAAAATCGCATACCGCGGAAAAAGTTGCGTCCGAACCGGACCATCGACAGCTTGCAGTTTTTCCTCTCGCCATCCCGCTCATCGCCGGACCCGCCGCTATCAGTGCGGTAATCCTGTTGTCGGCCGATGCACCCTCGGATCTCGCTTATGGCGGATTGATTGCCGTTACAATTACGGTGGTCGCCCTCTGTTTGATCTCTTTTATATTGGCCAGCGCCATCGAAAAGATACTGGGGGAGACGGCACAAATGGTTCTCACCAGACTGCTCGGCGTGCTGCTAGCCGCGTTGGCGGTCCAGTTTATCGCCGATGGTATCAGGGCGTTCATTCTGGCTTCATAGCAAAACCTGCCTTATGAAGGAGGCGGTTTTGTCGATCTGCCGGGAATCAGGATACGCCTTTTGTTGCTGATACTTATAAAAATTATCGCTTCTGCTGCAGCGGTTCTGGGACTGTCGATTGTCAGCGAAAAACTATCCCCTCGAATTGCGGGTGTCCTGGCTGGGTTGCCTCTGGGGTTAGCACTCAGTTTGTTTTTTATCGGTGTGGAACAGGGCGATCAGTTTGTCGAACAAGCTGCGACATCTGCTCTGGGTGGGCTTGGTGCAACGCTCGTATTCCTGATCGCCTATTGGATTTTCTCCGACATTTTCAGTCGTTTCCGGATTATTCTCGCCGGCTTCTTTGCCACGATCGTTTATTTGATTGCAGCGTCTGCCATCGCTCTGCTGCCGCAAGAGCGATGGTTGCTGCTGATCGTCACTTTGGTTCTTGCCAGGCTCATGGTTATCGTGATGCGAGAAGTCATTGATGAGCGTGTCGACCCCGAAGATCAGGTCAATCTGACACTGGGTGTGTTGATAAACCGTTCCGCGGCTGCAGCCTTTGCGGTGGTCTTTATTACAGGCCTTGCCAGCACGGTGGGTCCAGCGTGGTCTGGAATTTTTTCAAGTTTCCCCATTACGCTTTTGCCGCTCCTCATAATTGTGCAGATCTCTTATTCCGATCAGCACGCCTACAGCATCATCAAGCATTTTCCCTATGGCATGGGCAGCCTGGCCATCTATGCGTTGGCGACCAGCTATCTTGTCTTGCCACTGGGGATTTATGTGGGGTCGGTGTTGGCGCTGGTCCTGGCCATTATGTACTTGTGCACCTATCTGTTTCTCAGCGGACGCTAGTTTTGTAGCTGGAGGACAAACTCCTTGCCGCCAGTCCCGTGGACGGAATCGTTGGCAATAATCCGAACCTCCGTAACGCCTTCCGGAATTGATACTCCGGACAAAGATCGGGTAAAGGGCTGCTCGTTCTCGTGCGGATGAGCCAATGTGCGAGAGCCGAAAACTGTCCCATCCGGACCGACCACGTCCCAGCGGTCGGCATAGTGATCCCAGCCGGTATCATCGTGCAGCAGCGTCGCTGAAAAGGTCCAGGTGTTGCCACCACTCTTTCGGGCAGTTGCATCCACTACATCCACTTCTCCCCCAAGCGCAAACCCCGGAATTATGACGGCAATTGCCAAAAGTGCTGCCCCAGAAGTGTTTATGAAGAGGTTTCCTGCCATCATGGTATCCTTCGTACTTGATCATTGCTTCGTGTTTTTCTATCCCAAAGATCACAGTTAAGGTGATCACGCTTCTGCGAGGAACAAATAATGGCGAGCGGTTCGAAAAAAGTGATTTACGCGGCCCTGATAGGGAATTCGCTTATTTCGATTACGAAATTTGCTGCCGCTGCCTATACCGGCTCATCGGCCATGTTGTCAGAAGGTATCCATTCGCTGGTCGATACCGGCAATCAGGGTTTGCTGCTGCATGGCATGAAGAAAGCAACTAAGCCGGCTGATGCAAAACATCCGTTCGGTTACGGAGCCGAACTCTATTTCTGGGCCTTTGTTGTGGCGATTTTGATTTTTGCCGTCGGTGCCGGGGTCTCGATTTACGAGGGGATACAAAAAGTTCTTCATCCTCATCCGGTGACGAATCCGTTCGTCAACTACATCGTACTGGGGCTTGCGATGGTGTTTGAAGCGGTGGCGTTCTGGATTGCCCTGAAAGAATTCACATCGATCAAAGGTAAAAAGGGATATATGCAGGCGGTCAGGGATTCCAAAGATCCGGCCATGTTTACAGTGCTTTTTGAAGATGGTGCAGCGATGGCGGGCCTCATAGTTGCAATGCTGGGATTGCTTGGTGCTGAATATCTGAACCTGCCCTGGCTTGACGGTGCCGCCTCAATATTGATCGGCGTTATTCTCGCCGGCACCGCAATTCTGTTGGCTTACGAAACCAAGGGACTGCTTGTCGGTGAGTCAGCTTCCCCTGAAATGGTGAAGTCCATTCGCCGGATTGTAGAAGCAACGCCGACTGTGCATGCGATGAACGAATTGCGGACGTTGCACCGCGGGCCAGAGGATGTCCTGCTAGCGCTTTCAGTCGACTTCGAGGACAACCTCACGGTCGGCAACGTCGAAAACGCGGTCTATCAGCTCGAGGTTGCGATCAAGAATAAATACCCGATTGTGAAACGGCTTTTCATTGAAGTGCAAAGTACCGAACACCACCGGGAAATGTTCAATGCTGAGCACGACACTGCTCCGCCCCATTGATTTTCCGCAAAGCTGCCGGGATCAGATGAAACGGCCACAGGCGTCTGATCACCTGTGGCCGGCATAGTCAATCATGGAAGGGATCGTGAATTCCCCGGTGCCGGTTAGAACGGGATTTCATCGTCAAAGTCATTGTCAAATCCGCCGCCGGAATCCTGCGCGGGAGGCTGTGGTGAGCTAGATTGACGAGATCGTCCATAGTCTGATCCGCCGCCACTGCTGCTACCACCGCCGAAGTCAGAACCTCCGCCCTCGCCCTGACCGCGACCGTCGAGCATCGTGAGCGTCGAGTTAAACCCTTGCAGGACGATCTCCGTCGAATACCGTTCCTGACCACCTTGATCTTCCCACTTGCGCGTTTGGATCTGCCCTTCGATGTAAACTTTAGAGCCTTTTCGCAGATAATTTTCCGCAACTTTCGCAAGACCCTCACTAAAAATAACGACACGGTGCCATTCAGTCTTTTCCCGACGTTCACCGGACTGTTTATCCCGCCAGCTCTCCGAGGTCGCGACACGCAGGTTCACGACGGGACGACCGTCCTGCATGCGACGGATTTCCGGATCTGCGCCCAGGTTTCCTACGAGAATTACTTTATTGACGCTTCCAGCCATTTGCGCTGCTCCTGTCCTGAAACTTCCATCCTATCCTGTCGGAAGCCATTTTCCTTGTTCTGAGCGCGGACACTAGCGCTTTCAGGCGGTGCCCGCTCGAAAAAATCCAAGTTTTTCCACAATGGGCGCATAAAAGGCGCGGTCAGTAAAAAAATTGATATGTTTCTCTTTTGTTCTTATCGGCTGGCAGCAAGAATGTCAAAAATCCTTACGCCTGGTTGCCTATCAAGCGAAATTGGATATGTCGGACCCTACATTAACAGACGTCCGATCTGAACCTTGATCCGTACCAGACAATATGATGGTTTGCATTTTGTGTTGACTGTCATCAGATTGGTGCTTTACCGCGCGAGTTGTTCTTATTATGTTCTCAAAAGGGTAGTGCCTGAATAATTCTAGTCTCCCTGGAAATGAGCGATGGGATGCTTGACTGTTAGCTCGAAGCGCTAGGTAACGATCAGAACAGTCCGTCACGGCCGCAAGACCAGTCAGGGCGGGTGAAATGCGAACGCGGGTTCCTGTGTGAACCCACAAGGAAATGCTAAATGCCGAATTTGCCAGCAAGCGCCAACAAGATGATCACCATTCGCGGAGCGCGCGAGCATAATCTGAAGAATGTCGATCTCGATCTCCCCCGGGATCAGCTTATCGTCATGACCGGTCTTTCAGGGTCAGGAAAGTCCTCGTTGGCGTTTGACACGATTTATGCAGAGGGACAGAGGCGTTACGTTGAAAGCCTGTCTGCCTATGCTCGTCAGTTTCTTGAGATGATGCAGAAACCGGATGTCGATCAGATTGACGGCCTGTCGCCCGCAATTTCCATCGAACAGAAGACGACGTCGCGAAACCCGCGTTCAACAGTCGGTACGGTGACGGAGATTTACGACTATTTGCGTCTTCTCTTTGCCCGGGTTGGTGTTCCCTACTCCCCTGCGACAGGTTTGCCGATTGAAAGTCAGACTGTTTCGCAGATGGTTGACAGGCTCCTGGATCTTGAAGAAGGCGCGCGCCTTTATCTGCTGGCTCCCATTGTTCGCGGTAGAAAGGGAGAGTATCGCAAAGAGCTTGCGGAACTGATGAAAAAGGGATTTCAGCGCGTCAAGATCGACGGAGAATATTATGAGATCGCAGACGCGCCGGCGCTTGATAAGAAATTCAAACATGACATCGATGTTGTCGTGGACCGGATTGTCATCCGCGGCGATATTGGCAGCCGTCTGGCCGATTCGATTGAAACCTCACTCAAACTCGCCGATGGCATTGCTGTTGCCGAATATGCTGATCAAAAGGACGAAAATGACCAGCCCAAGCGGATCTTGTTTTCCGAGCGGTTCGCATGCCCGGTCTCCGGCTTTACGATCAGTGAAATTGAGCCACGTCTGTTTTCATTCAACAACCCATTCGGCGCCTGCCCTTCATGCGATGGCCTGGGAACGACACTGAGTTTTGAACCAGAATTGGTCGTTCCCAATGTGAAGATGTCCCTTCGGGAAGGTGCGGTGTTGCCTTGGGCAAAGACGGGCAACACGTCTCCTTATTATACGCAGACACTGGAAGCGATTTGCCGGCATTACAATGTGTCGATGACCACGCCCTGGCACGAGCTGGATGATACCGTCAGGAAAGTTGTTCTTTACGGTTCAGGAAAAACGAAAATCGAATATGTCTATGACGATGGTTTGCGCAGTTACCGGACCAAAAAGGAATTTGAAGGTGTCATCGGGAATATAGAGAGGCGCTGGAGGGAAACTGAATCCAATTGGGTGCGCGATGAACTTGCGCGTTTTCAGTCCAACCGACCCTGCCCTGCCTGCAAAGGAGCGCGCCTGAAGCCCGAGGCACTTGCGGTGAAAATCGATGGGAAGCATATTGGTGAAATCGCCAAGCTTTCGATCCGGTCTGCTGCAGACTGGTTTGCGGATTTACCGAGCAAGCTGACAGACAAGCAGGGCGAAATTGCACCGCGCATACTCAAGGAAATTCGCGAACGCCTGCGGTTCCTCAACGATGTCGGATTGGAATATCTGACACTGTCTCGTTCTTCGGGCACGTTGTCAGGCGGGGAAAGTCAGAGAATTCGTCTGGCTTCGCAGATTGGATCGGGGCTGACAGGTGTTCTTTATGTCCTTGATGAACCCAGTATCGGGCTTCATCAGCGGGACAATGCCCGTCTTCTAGAGACACTGAAACATCTGCGCGATCTTGGTAATACGGTGATTGTCGTTGAGCATGATGAGGATGCTGTGTTGTCGGCCGATTATGTCGTCGACGTCGGGCCAGGTGCAGGTGTTCACGGAGGACAGGTTGTCGCGAAGGGATCTCCTGCGGAGGTGATGACTAATCCGAACTCGTTGACCGGACAATACCTGTCCGGTGGGATCGAGATACCGAAACCGGAGACGGTCCGAAAAATCACCAAGAAGCGGCGGGTAAAGGTCATTGGTGCCCGTGGCAACAACCTCAGAAACGTTGATGCGGAAATCCCGCTGGGAACATTTTCCTGTGTGACAGGCGTCTCCGGTGGTGGCAAGTCGACCTTTCTGATTGATACTCTATTCAAGTCCGCTGCACGGCAGCTGAACGGTGCCAGGGACAACCCAGCGCCGCATGATCGTATAGAAGGCCTGGAGTTCCTGGATAAGGTCATCGACATCGATCAGTCGCCTATCGGACGTACACCACGCTCCAATCCGGCCACCTATACCGGCGCGTTTACGCCGATACGGGAATGGTTCGCCGGATTACCGGAATCGAAAGCCCGCGGATATGCGCCAGGTCGCTTTTCTTTCAACGTAAAAGGTGGGCGGTGCGAGGCGTGCCAGGGTGATGGTGTCATAAAGATTGAAATGCACTTCCTGCCCGATGTGTATGTCACTTGTGATGTGTGCAAGGGAAAACGCTATAATCGCGAAACCCTTGAAGTTGAATTCAAAGGCAAATCAATTGCCGATGTGCTTGATATGACGGTTGAAGAAGGAGCAGACTTCTTTTCCGCCGTACCGGCGGTGCGTGACCGGATGAGCACCTTGAAGCGGGTCGGACTGGGTTACATCAAGGTTGGACAACAGGCCACGACCCTTTCCGGCGGCGAAGCGCAGCGTGTCAAGCTTGCCAAGGAATTGTCCCGGCGGGCGACCGGCAAGACACTCTATATTCTTGATGAGCCGACAACTGGTCTACATTTCCACGACGTTGCCAAATTGCTTGAGGTTCTCCACGAACTGGTCGATCAGGGAAATACCGTCGTTGTTATCGAACACAATCTCGAGGTCATCAAGACTGCTGACTGGATTGTTGACCTGGGACCTGAAGGGGGTGATGGCGGAGGCGAGATTGTTGCGTCGGGACGTTTGGAAGAAATTATCGACTGCGAACGTAGCTACACCGGTCATTTCCTGGGAGAACTTTTGCGACGACGTCCACAATCTCAGATGACTGCAGCGGAATAATCATTGACGTTAGAGGAGAAACGGTTCGGGTTGTGAGCGCATGATTGCAGCTTGTAAGGCGATCAATTCATTAACGAATCGAAAATGCTGCTCTGCACAAAATGCACGCCTCCCATGCATTTTTTCCTCTTTTCTCGTTGAATAATAATATCTATGTAGTGAAGCAAGGCAGGAGTGATGAGAATAAACATCAGCCTGCTGAAAGTAACGATGAAGCATAGAAATTAGGATTAACGCGATGTTTGATAATATTCGCAGCAAATACAAATCTTGGAAACAGTACCGTTCCACATACGAAGAACTATCCCGTCTTTCAAACCGGGAACTTCAGGATCTTGGTATTGGTCGTGCCGATATCGAGTTTGTAGCGCGCAGTTCTGCGCACTAACTCGAAATTACAGCCAACATGCTGTAATTAAAAGAATTCTAAGACCAAATCGAACATAACAGTTCGTATCGTACCATCAAAAAGCGCTCGCCGACTTTCTCAAAAGTTGACGAGCGCTTTTCTTTTGCCGGCAAATAATGTTCCCGGTACGAAAATGCTGCTCTGCACAAAATGCAGAACGGCTATGCAATATTTCCACTCCTCATGTGCGAATGAATAACCTATCTTATGTTCATCGAAACAACACACAGTCACAAGGGATCGGACAGATGTTCGGCGCTCTGAAAAGTAAATATCGCTCCTGGTACAAGTATCGCGAAACAGTTGGTGAACTGTCCCGGTTGAGCAATGAACAGTTGAGTGATCTGGGTATCGGCCGCGTCGATATCGAACAGATCGCACGGAACACGACCCGTTAATCTAATTTGTATCAAGGATTACCTCCTCCCAATCCTTGAAACAATGCCAGATGTTGTTACCTCCTCCCAACGACATCTGGAAAAAACGTCGCCCACCAGCACCTCCTCCCGCTGGTGGGCGTACGTTTTTCTGGGACCTGCTTTTGGCCGTCCTTAATCTCCCAAAAAATCTATACTGACCAATCATCAGGCTCAACGAGCCAGAATGAGCGCTGACGCGATAGTGCCCGGTATCGGATACATCGCTGGTGACAGCCTCTTCTCCGAACCACGGTTTAATGTGGATCAAGCGTTTGATGTGAGAATATTCTTGTAGGTTGGCATTCCAGAAAACCTTTGGCTAAAAATAGTCTGGCCAGGTTTTCATCCAGGTGCTCAGCAAGATAACGTCTGGCTTTTCAGCATTGGCTTGCGGCCAGGAATCAACCGCGTAGGCAGTACCGGTGTCAAATTCAATAATCGATGCGGTAGCATGCGGGTAGCGACCGTCGAGAAGAAACCCCCTCGCCACAGGACGGCCAACCCTATGGTGGGTGAGCATGCCGTTTTCCTCTGCGACCAGTAACAGGCTGGTTGTGTTGGTCGACTCGTCAATGCAGTCCATCTGTCCGGGGACGTTGGCATTTCGCATATCAAGTCCGCCAATATCCTTGTCTGATCCAACAATGGGACCCACGCGCTTTTCCTGCCATTGAACGGCTTTGGCAATCGCGATGCGTTCCTGACTGGCGGAGCCTTCACCTTCGGCCAGAATCCCTCTCAGCTCTTCTATATCACCGGGTGAAAATCTGACCGCAGTTTTGAGGTTGCAACCAAATCCGTGGCAAATGAAAATTTTGCTGGTCTTGGGCGGCACGCCATTCTGCTCACCATACCAGGCAGTCGCAGACCCTTGTTCCTGCCCGGCACAACCCACAACGAGACTCATAAGTCCTGCGAACAGTGTCGCATTTCTGATAACTCGATGAATTTGCCCCATCGCCACCACGGCCCCAATCATGGCTGAGCCTGTACAGCACTTCAGCCGGGTTGCTTCCGCATAGACCACCCTGTAATCACATTGCAAAGATAAGTTTGAATTGCAATGGGGTGTATGGGAGCCCAAATTGCTAAAGCATTGACCCGCAACAGAATATAGAATTGCAACAGGTATGAAAAAAGTACATGTCGTGGGCGGCGGCCTCGCTGGATCGGAAGCCGCGTGGCAGTTAGCCAAAGCCAACGTTCCCGTGGTCATTCACGAAATGCGCCCGATTCGGGGAACCGATGCCCACAAAACAGACGGATTGGCGGAACTTGTCTGCTCCAATTCCTTTCGTTCGGATGATGCGGAACACAATGCCGTTGGACTTCTGCATCAGGAATTGAGACGGTGTGACTCCGTGATCATGAGCTGCGCGGATAGCCATCAGGTGCCGGCCGGCGGAGCCCTGGCAGTTGATCGACACGGATTTTCGGACGCTGTAACGGCGCGTCTGCATGATCATCCGTTAATTGAAATTGATCGTTCTGAAGTCAATGGACTTCCGCCTGAAGACTGGGATTCGGTTATAATTGCTACCGGGCCGCTGACGTCGCCAGATCTTTCTGATGCGATTATCAAACTGACGGGCGAAAACTCCCTAGCATTTTTCGACGCCATTGCACCGATCGTTCATTACGATTCCATCAATATGGACGCGGCCTGGTTTCAATCGCGCTATGACAAAGTCGGACCCGGCGGCACGGGAAAAGATTACATCAACTGTCCCATGAACCAGGAACAATATGAACGGTTCATTCAATCTTTGATTGACGGCGAGTCGACGGATTTCAAGGAGTGGGAAGAAACAACACCTTACTTCGACGGCTGCCTGCCGATTGAAATTATGGCTGCACGGGGCAAGGAAACATTGCGCCATGGCCCTATGAAACCTATGGGTCTTACCAATGCTCATGATCCTCAAACCAAACCCTATGCAGTCGTGCAGCTGCGGCAGGACAATGCGCTTGGGACCCTCTACAACATCGTCGGCTTTCAGACGAAGCTCAAATATGGC
Source organism: Stappiaceae bacterium (assembly GCA_039976075.1). Taxonomy (GTDB): domain Bacteria; phylum Pseudomonadota; class Alphaproteobacteria; order Rhizobiales; family Stappiaceae; genus JBDWFY01. Next base: position 519,388 of record JBDWFY010000001.1, on the reverse strand, counting down.
GCACAGGCCGAAGTGCTCAAGCAGATTCCGGGATTGGAGAATGCGCAATTTGCCCGCCTTGGTGGACTGCATCGGAACACATTTTTAAATTCACCCGTTTTGCTCAATCAATCGCTCCAACTGAAAGTGGAACCTCGGCTCCGATTTGCCGGGCAGATCACCGGATGTGAGGGCTACGTGGAATCTGCAGGCATCGGGTGTCTTGCCGGACAATTCGCAGCACAAGAAAGATTGGGGCAATCACTCGCCCCGCCGCCGCAAACAACTGCAATGGGTGCTTTGCTCTTTCACATCACCACCGGGCACATTTCTCATGAAGAACAAGGCAAACCGCGGTCTTTTCAACCGATGAACGTGAATTTTGGATTGTTTCCGTCTGTCGAATTCAGCAAGAAGTCGGAAGACGGCAAACGTTTGCGTGGTCCGGAAAAGGCAAAATTAAAACGAAAGGCGCTGACAAGCCGCGCTTACAATGACTTTGGCGAATGGCAGTCACGCGCTCGTCCGGCCTGATGTCAGTTTATTGCGGGCAGTGCGCCTCTGGCAATAATCGGATCACGTGAGGTGCTCTAAGTGGCTGTGATTTTACGAGCTTTTCGTGCTGACTTCCAAATGATGTACTGTCTGCGCAGTGGCCCCAGATCAATCTGACTGTGAAATGGTTGGTACGTACCAGCTTCCATCTGCTTCAAATACGGTTCAACAAGACAAAGTGGTAAAAACGCGGGAATCGCTTGGCGAGGAACGTCCGCCAACCGTTCTTTGAACGCGCTGAGATGATGACGGGTGTGTGCCCGCATTTCATCCAGGACCGAATCAACCGGTTTTCCGGCTTCAAGCGAGAAAAAAGCTTGGGCCTCGGTGTTGTTTCGACTGAGAACATCTGCCGGAATATAGAGCTGATTTCTGCGGCTGTGCCAGGGCAAAGCTCTGAGAAGATTGACCATTGCGTAGGATACACCGGCATGGCCGCAGGTATCGGCAAGTGTGGCTGCCCGGGTGTGCGTCAATATCATCGATGCCAGTTGGAAGATGATTGACCCTGTTTCTCCCAAATAGCCCTCAAGCGTATTCATGTCGGGCATCGGGTCGTCATAGAGATCGAAGCAGCGCGCCTCTAACAGATTTGCGATCGCCGTTTCGGGAAGGTCGTATTTTTCTATTGTTCTAACAAAAGCATGAGCAACCGGGTGGTCAGACACCGATCCGTGTTCCGTTCCCGATAGTGCATCGCGCCACCATTGCAATCGCACTTCTCCTGGAAGCGCATCGCTTACCTTTTCTCGGATTCGACTGACTTCGAGATTGAAGGCATAGAGTGCGAACAGCCCTGCCCTGTCGTTTTCGTCAGCAAACAGTCCGGTCAGAAACCGGTCTTTGTCGTGATTTCTCACCAGTTCCTGACAATGGACAAATGGATCGGTCATGGATGTGATTTAGCGCATTTCTAGCGTTAGTCCACCGCGAGCAAGCATGCGGCGACGGCCCTGTTTTCTGCAAGCAGAACATTGAATGTCCGGACAGCGGCGCCTGTGGACATTGAATCGGCCATGATGCCTTTGCTGCGAAACATATCGCGAAGTTCCGGCTTAATCCGGACCAGAGCCGGACCTGTACCTATCAGCAAAACTTCGATGTTGGAACTTTCAGCGAAGACCGTTTCAAATGCGGATTGATCCAGCTCATCGGCAGATACAGGCGACCATCCATAAATACCGCTAGGGACGCAAAGAACAGAGCCCACGTGGGACATGTCAGCGAAACGGAAACCTGAGTTTCCATAGGCATCAATAGGCGCTCGTCCGGGATAGTGAGCATCCCGAACGATCAGTCCCTCTTTCCGCCCTCTCATCAGCGTCTAAGCCGCTGCTGCTTTGTCTTCACTGGAAACCGGCGGTAATCCACCGCTCTCCGTATCTTTGCCCGGACGCAGATTTAGCAGGATCAGCACTGGCGCAGCGATAAAGATGGAAGAATATGTACCAACGATGATGCCCCAGATCATGGCAAAGGTGAATGAGCGGAGGACCTCCCCACCCAGGAAGTAGAGCGACAGCAATGCCAGAAGTGTCGTTACCGAGGTCATGGTGGTACGTGATAGAGTCTGGTTGATCGACAGATCAAGCAGCTCCGCCAGCGGCTTCTTCTTGTATTTTCGCAAATTTTCCCGAATGCGATCATAAACGACGACCGTATCGTTCAGCGAGTAGCCGACAATGGTCAGAATTGCGGCGATACTTGACAGAGAAAAGTCCAGTCGGAGAACTGAAAACATGCCGATGGTCAGAATGACATCGTGCATGAGCGCTATAATGGCTCCGAGGGCAAACTGCCACTCGAAGCGGAACCAGATGTAGATCAGCACGGCCATCAGGGAAGCAATTACCGCAATCGTTCCTGCCTGCGCCAGTTCACCTGAGACACGCGGACCGACCACTTCCGTACGTTGATATTCAACTGTATCGCCGAATTCCTCTTTAACCAGGGCAACGACCCGTTGTTGAGCCTGGTCATCTCCCTGTTGCCGTTCAATGCGCACCAAGACTTCGTTTGGCGCGCCAAACTCCTGAACCTGAACATCACCAAAGTTTAGATCGTCGAGGCGATTTCGGATCTCTGGTATGTCCGCAGGCCCATCCTTGGTGGTGAACTCAATCAGTGTCCCGCCTTTGAAGTCGATACCCAGGTTCAATCCAGAGACCAAAAACAAAGCCAACGAACCAACAATCAGGATCACCGAAAATGGAAACGTCCACTTTCTATGTTGCATGAAATGGATGTTGGTTGTGTCGGGAATTATTTTTAACAGACGCATATCAGCACTCCATCAAATCGGAATATGAGAAGGACGCCGCATACGCACCCATTGGGCCACGAGAAAGCGGGTGAAGGTGAATGCAGAGAACACCGTGGTCACAATGCCGATCGCCAAAGTAACCGAGAACCCTTTAATCGGACCAGAGCCGAGATAGAACAGGATTACCGCTGCAATCAACGTTGTAATGTTCGCATCAAGAATGGTTCCCAGCGCCCTGCTGAACCCTGCATCAATGGCATTGATCGCGGATCTTCCCAGTCGCATTTCTTCCTTGATGCGCTCGAAAATCAGAACGTTCGCATCTACCGCCATACCGATTGTCAACACGATACCGGCAATTCCCGGAAGCGTGAGCGTTGCCCCCAGAAACGATAGAGCGCCAAAGACGAGTGCCACGTTGACAAATAGTGCAAGATTGGCGAACAAGCCGAACAAGCCATATACAGCGAACATGAATATCACTACAGCGGCAGCGCCGACGAGCGAAGCAATTTTACCTGCCTCGACAGAGTCTGCGCCAAGCCCCGCGCCAACAGTTCTCTCTTCCAGCACATTGAGTCGGGCCGGCAGTGCTCCGGCTCGTAAAAGTATCGCCAGATCATTTGCGCCTTCGACGGTGAAATTGCCTGAAATCTGTCCGGAACCGCCCAAAATCGCCTCCCGAATAACCGGTGCGGAGATTACGTGATCATCCAGAACAATTGCGAAGGGTCGCCCGACGTTTTGTTGAGTGACAAGACCGAATTTTTGCGCTCCGCTTGTGTTGAAACGGAAAGTAACAAGCGGTTCATTGGTCTGTTGATCAAACCCGGTTTGGGCGTCAACCAGATCGTCGCCTTCAACCATTGCCGCACTTTCAATCACATATGGAATTGGCGGGTCGTCAGCGCTGTATAGAACTTTTGAGCCGGCTGGAGGCCTTGCCTGCAGCGCTTGTTCACCTGTCATCCGGCTATCGACCAGATGAAATGACAATTGCGCTGTTTCTCCAATAAGCCTTTTCAATCGTTCCGGATCGTCTTCACCGGGTGCTTCCACGAGAATACGATCAAAGCCCTGCCTCTGAATACTGGGTTCCGTCGTACCTAGTTCATCAATCCTGTTACGGATAACTTCGATTGACTGGTTCACGATTCCGGAAATTCTGCGGTCAAGCCCATCTTCCGTGAAAGTAAATCTCGCCAGACCTACGGAGGAAACATCAAGGGCAAATTCGTTGACTGGTGCACCACCCAGAAGCGACGTTTGAAGGGGGTTCACCAATTCTGCAAGGCGACCTTCAGCTTCAGAAATTTTATCTGTGTCCCGAATACGGACTTGAACTGAATCTGCCTGGGCAGCCAAACCGGTATACCCAATTCTTGGGCTCTGCCTTAATACCCTTCGGATTTCGCTTGAGAGATTTTCAAGCTGTTTTGTCTGATAGTCCTGCTTGTCCACTTCAAACAGCAGGTAAGCGCCGCCCTGCAAATCCAATCCAAGCACCAGTTGCTGCGAAGGCAACCAGCTCGGCCAGTTTTTCTCCAGCGTTTCCTTGTCGATGAAGTTTGGTAGTGTCGCAAGAAACCCAGCCACAATAACAACCAGGATCAGTACAATTTTCCAACGGGCAAAATAGAGCATGCATTAGGGTCCATTAAAACAGCCTGCGAGTTTATGCAGGCCGGTCGTCAAGTTCTCGACTTAACCATTGTCCTTGGCTGGCTCGCCTTTTGAGCGCACTTCCTGGATCATGCCGCGCACAACCCGAACCCGCACGCCATCGCTCACTTCCACCTGAATTTCGGTATCGTCAACGACTTTTGACACTTTACCGATCAGACCGCCGGATGTGACGACCGTGTCTCCCCGGCGGAGCGAAGCGACCAGTTCCTGATGCTGTTTCACCCGTTGGCGCTGCGGACGGATGATCAGAAAATACATCACTACGAAAATCAGCACGAACGGTAAAATGTTCACCAGTAAATCGGTGCCTCCAGCACCACCGGTTTGGGCATAAGCCGGTGAAATGAACATGATCGTCTCCTTGATTTTCTAGTTGGCCGGCAGGCCCTGGTACTTCAGAAGCGGAATCTCAGTTCCGACATCCTTTGAAAAGGTGGCCGGACTATAGCGGGCGTTCCGCGCAATGCAAGACATTGCTCGGGCTACACATGTGGGTTTTGTCCTTGAAATGCAAGCATGATAAACGATCCGGACGTCATTGAAACCGTTAGACATCCATCTCACCGAAAATTCGGGCAGCAACATAGAGGCATTTATGGCCGGAGAATCAGAATTCGCAGTTCTTATAACCAAAATAGACCAGTTGATGGAGCTGGTATCCCGCGCTGTCCCGCCGGCTGTTCCTGACATTTGCTTTACAACGGCAGATGCCTATGTCTGGCAGACCAGTCCCGATTTTCTCGCACCTGTCCATAATGTCAATCGGATCTCGATGGAGCTACTTTGCGGCGTCGATCGTGGCCGCGATATCATTGTCCAGAACACAGAACGGTTTGCCAGGGGGCTCCCGGCCAACAATGCGCTGCTGTGGGGTGCCCGGGGCATGGGTAAATCTTCTCTGGTGAAGGCATCTCATGCCCATATCAATGCGATGGCGACGGAAGACGCAGGCATAAAGCCGATTAAACTGATCGAAATCCATCGGGAAGACATCGAAAGTCTGCCCAAACTTATGAAGCTTGTTCGAGAGGCAGACCATCAGTTTATTCTGTTTTGCGATGATCTGTCATTCGACAAAGACGATACATCCTATAAATCGCTGAAAGCGGTTCTTGATGGCGGCATAGAGGGGCGACCGGACAATGTTGTGTTTTATGCGACATCCAACCGCCGCCATCTGATGCCACGGGACATGATGGAAAATGAGAGATCAACCGCAATCAACCCCAGCGAAGCGGTGGAAGAAAAAGTGTCTTTATCAGACCGCTTTGGCCTTTGGGTGGGATTTCACAAATGTTCTCAGGACGACTATCTCGATATGATCAAGGGATATGTTGCCTATTACAAGCTGGAAATTGATGAGGAAACTCTGCGCAGAGACGCACTGGAGTGGGCGACCACACGCGGTGCGCGATCTGGCAGAGTGGCGTTTCAATTCATTCAGGACTTGGCAGGGCGTCTCGGACAAACTCTCGCTGTCTGAAGCAAAAAAAGGCGCCGTCAGGCGCCTTTTCCCACCTCAGATTTCGAGGTCAGTTTTTTGGCAGATATTTCATAGGATTGATCGGTTTATTGCCTTTTCTCAACTCAAAGTGGAGTTGGGGCTGATTGACCGAACCGGTTGATCCTGCTTTGGCGACAACATCGCCGCGCCGGACAACATCCCCTCTGCGAACCGTCAGGTCCTTGTTGTGAGCGTAGGCGGAGACCCAGCCTTTGTCATGACGGACAAGAACCAGATTGCCATATCCCTTCAGCTCGTTGCCGGAATAGATGACTGTACCATCTTCAGCTGCCCGAACCGGCGTGCCTTCCGGCACCGCCAAATTAATGCCGTCATTATGTTCGCCGCCGGGTTTGGAGCCGAACTTTGATACGATGCGTCCGTTTACGGGCCAGCGGAATTTTCTCCCGGATGCGCCAATCTGACCAGTTGCCGCGATCTGCCCGGCATCGGATTTCACATCCGGATCTGCCTTTAACGATGCGACACGCGTTCCGGATCGTTTGGTACTCGGTGTCGCTGTCACGATCTTGGCCGGTTTTTCCCGAAGAACCTGTTGGGCTGAAGATGTGGCGGAAGAGGAAGATGACCGTGCAGGCGAGCTAAAACCAGTCGGCTTGGAAGACGGCATGGAGAGACTGGCGACACGTACCGGTTTCGCACCACCTGATTGCGAGGCAAGACGTGCGTTTGAACCGGTACCAGGCTTGCTGGTCGGTTTGGCCAGCGCCGTGGTAACCGAACTGGGAACACCGCGTATCGCGCCATTATTGCCCCGGGCAACAACGCGTTTCTCGCTTCCGGAAATCGAGTCTGTTGGATTTTTGTCGTTATAAACGTAGGTCGGAACCAAAATCGACTGACCAGATTGAAGGGAGGACGGGTCGGATATGTTGTTCACGGCCATCAGGGATTCAACCGGCACGCCGTATCGGCGCGAAATCGAGTATGCGGTATCGCCCTGATTTACCGTAATATTTGTCCCACCAGCAGTACTCCATCCACGATGTGATGTTGCGCTGCTGTTAGACTGACGTGGCTGCACGGAGGCGGTTTGAACCGGCTGCTGGTAGCGAACAGGTTCTCTGTCAATAGACGCAGTTTCACCGTAAGTCGCTGATCCCAGTGAGGAATTAGAAACTGGCGGTAATGGCTGGCTCGAAACATTGGATGTGGAGGCGTAAGAAGACGCGCTTCCGGTCACATCACCATCATATGTCGACTGAGAAACATCGCCGCTGATGATCGATTTTTGATTATCTGTAGACGCTGAGAAAAACGGCTCGTTAAAGCGTTCAACTCCGCCACTGCATCCTGCAAGGAATACAATTGCGGCGGCAGAAGCCGTTAATTTTGAAAGGGAAACAATCGGTTTACGCAAAACAATACTGGACATCAGCCGCACTCATCACTCGAAACACACCACTTGCGGTAAGGTGCTTATTACAGGCGAGTAACATTTATAAATGCTTAAGAAGTTCGGTTGTTTTTGATATTAATTACAAATTTTCGGCTATCCCGTCGCGAACTGGCACGAAACGGACGTCGCACAGAAACTCCTGCTCGCAATGGCTACCGCGTCGCACGACTTTGGTCAGTTTTTGTATCTGCCCTGGAAGTCCCAGAGGCAAAACCAGAATGCCACCGGGCTTCAGCTGATCCGTTAGATCCTTCGGAACCTCCGGGCAGGCTGCCGTTACAATAATTCGATCGAAGGGTGCCGTTTCCGGCAACCCTCTTTTGCCATCTGATTGGCTGACTGTCACATTATTGATCTTCAGCGTTTGCAGCCGTTGTTCTGCCAAATCTATCAGAGTCTTATAACGTTCAGTGGAAAAAACCCGTTCCGACAGATGGGCCAAAATTGCTGCCTGATAGCCGGAGCCGATTCCGAGCTCAAACACCCGACATTCGGGGGTCAGCTCCAATGCGGAAGTCATCAATGCGACAACCGAGGGTGCAGAAATAGACTGACCACATTCGATGGGCAAAGCGCTGTCGCGAAGTGACTGCGTCTGATGCCTGGCATTCAGAAATAGCCGTCGCGGAATTTTCTCCATGACACTGAGAACTTTGGCATCCCGGACGCCTTCCGCGCGCAGCCGCATGATCAGTTCAGCCTGAGCCATGCGGTCGTTGATCTGGGCGTTATCTGAGGGCGACTCTGTTTCAGACCGATTATTCATCGACTAGCGAACTCTCGTTGGACGGGTAAACCATACGACAGATCAGTCATTTAGGGAAACTGACAGCTTTTCAAGTGTGTTCTGATCGGTCATATCGAGTTTGAGCGGCGTCACTGATACATATCCATCTTTAATGGCCCGCAAATCCGTATTGTCGTCCTGGATCAAGTCCGAACCCCTGAACGCCAACCAGTAATAGGGCGTTCCCCTGCCGTCCTGGCGTTCATCGATATACATTGCATCCCAATTCTTTTTTCCCTGTCGCGTGACCATGATTGGCACGGGACCCTCTCTGGGAGCGTCCGGAAAATTGACATTGAAATAAGTGCCATTTGGCATGTCAAAATCGATAAGTTTTCGAATGATTGCCGGAGCACATCGTTCGGAAATACCGTAGTCGGCACGACTTCCCGGCTGGAAAGAATACGCCTGAGACAAAGCGATCGATCGAACTCCGAGCAAGGTTCCCTCAATCGCTCCGGCGACTGTACCTGAATAGGTAATATCCTCGGCAATGTTCTGTCCGCTATTGATGCCGGAAAGAACGAGATCCGGTTTTTCCGGCATGAGCTTATCAATGGCCATGATAACACAATCTGTCGGGGTTCCCCGGACAGAAAACCGTTTGTCGTCATGAACTGTCACTCGAAGCGGGTCGTGCAGAGACAAAGAGTGGGCGACCCCGCTTTGATCGGATTGTGGCGCTACAATCCAGACTTCATCTGAAAATTGGCGCGCAATCCGCTCCAAAGCGGCGAGACCTTCGGCGTGGATGCCGTCATCATTGGTCAACAAAATGCGCATGAACTTCGCCTTTATTCGCCGATGACTTCAAGCCCGCCCATCAGAGGGCGAAGCACTTCCGGCACGGTTACGGTGCCATCTTGATGCTGATAATTTTCCAAAACCGCAATCAATGCGCGGCCAACGGCCACGCCGGATCCGTTCAGTGTATGAACAAACCGGGGTTTGCCGTTCTCATCACGATAACGCGCATTCATACGTCTGGCCTGGAAATCGCCGCACACTGAACAACTGGAGATTTCCCGGTACATTTTCTGTCCCGGCAGCCAAACCTCAATATCGTACGTTTTACGGGCACCAAATCCCATGTCGCCCGTGCACAGAGTGACCACGCGGTAATGCAGGCCCAATCCCTGAAGAACTTTTTCGGCGCAATCTCTCATGCGCTCAAGTTCTTTCAAAGAGTCGTCCGGCTTTGTGATGGAGACAAGCTCGCACTTGAGAAACTGGTGTTGTCGCAACATCCCCCGCACATCCCTGCCCGCGGAACCTGCTTCGGAGCGAAAGCAGTATGTAAGTGCGGAGTAGCGTTGTGGAAGCATTTTTTCTTCCGCAATCTGTTCGCGCGCAAGGTTTGTCAGGGGAACTTCCGCCGTCGGGATCAACCACAGTCCATCCGTTGTCCGGAACTGGTCCTCAGCGAATTTAGGCAACTGACTGGTGCCATAAAGGGCGCTGTCCCTGACGAGAAGCGGTGGTGAGACTTCTTCATATCCGTGTACGCCGGTATGAAAGTTGATCATGTACTGTCCCAGTGCGCGCTCAAGCGCTGCCAGTTGGCCTTTGAGAACAGCGAACCGGCTGCCGGATAATTTGCCGGCCATCTCAAAATCCATGCCGCCCAGCGCTTCACCGATGTCAAAATGCTCTTTTGGTTCAAAATTGAACTTTGGGACTTCCCCCCACTGATGCATCTCAACATTATCGTTTTCGTCGGTACCGACGGGAATCCCCTCAAGGGGGATATTGGGCAGGCTCATCAGTTCGGTTTCCAGAGCCTCGGAAAGACGTCTTTCTTCCTCCTCGGCGCTTTGCAAGAAACTCTTCGCCTCAGCGATCTCTGTGATGAGTGCCTGTGCCCGCTCTTCGTCCCCGGCTGCTTTTGCTTTGCCGATTTCTTTGGAAGCCTCGTTTCGCCTGCTCTGAACCTGCTGTAATTTGCTGATATGGGAGCGACGCGCTTCGTCCATGTCGATCAGACGTTGGGCTGATGCATCCTTGCCTCGTTTTTCGAGCGCAAGATCAAATGCTTCCGGATTATCTCGGATCCATTTCATGTCTAACATGGAGTGTCCCCTATCGGGTGGCGGGTCTTAGAACCTGGAATTAAGTATTGAATGGCTGACGTGTGAAGTCAGGAGGCTGACGCCTCGGCCTCTGCACGCTTCCGCTCTACCATGCGGACGGCAAAGATGGAAATCTCGTAAAGGAGCAGAGTAGGAACTGCAAGTCCAACCTGGGTAATTGGATCCGGTGGGGTCAGCACAGCTGCTGCCACGAATGTTCCGACGACCGCATATTTTCGTTTCTTCTTCAGACCCTCGGAAGTAGCAAGGCCAGCCCGCCCCGCCAGGGTCAGGACCACCGGTAGCTGGAAAACCAGGCCGAATGCGAAAATCAGGATCATCACCAACCCAAGATATTCGCTGACGCGCGGCAGCAAAACAATCTGCGCCTGTCCTTCACCAACTTGCTCCATCGACAGAAAGAATTCCATCGCCAACGGCATGATCAGAAAATAAACGAGGCACGCACCGATCAGAAACAGGATCGGCGTTGCGATAAGATAAGGGATAAAGGCATTCCGCTCATGTTTATAGAGTCCCGGCGCCATGAACATGTAGAGCTGGGAAGCTATGATTGGAAACGCCAGAAACAGCGCACCGAATAGCGCCAGCTTCAGCTGTGTGAAAAAATACTCCTGAGGAGCGGTGTAGATCAGCTCGATATCCCGGGTCTCGCCGGCCGCTTCTTCATAGGGGCCGATCAGGATATTGAATATGTCAGTTGCAAAATAAAAGCAGCCGACAAAGGCTATCCCGACAGCAATGAGTGCCCACATCAATCTCTGCCGCAGTTCGATCAAATGTTCGATCAGCGGAGCCTTGCTGTCTTCGATATCGTCTTGACTCATGCTTCGCCGTCCCCAGCCACAGCCTTCTTCTTCGCTGCAGGAGTTTTTCTTGCGGCCGGCTTTTTCTGGGCTGTTGCCGGTTTCTTGGCAGCAGCCGTTCTGGTTCGTTTGGGTTTGGAGGACGCTGGTGCGGTAGCGGATTTGGAAGGTGCTGGCGTTGGCGCAGATTTCGTTGATTTGGACGGCGCTGGCGCAGCAGCAGGCTCACTTGTCGCGATCGACCCGGTTTCCGGCTTTTTCGGAACGGATTTCGGCTCTGCTGAAGATGTATCAGCCAATTCAGCGCCATCCGTTTGGGTATCTTTGGCGATTTTTTTGGCTGATGGATCTTTATCGATCTCAATCGATTTTTTCAGGTCGGACAGTGGGTCGAAATTCCCCACAGACTCCACTTCTTTGCGCATTTCGTCGACGCCAGCCTGACGCTCCGCCTCCTTCAACGCATCATTGAAAGTTCCCTGAAATTCGGTCGCCATGCGACGGAGACGGCCGATCGTCTGACCCACCGTCCGCAACATTCCGGGCAAATCTTTGGGCCCCACTACAATAATCGCAATAACAGCGACTACAAGCAGTTCCGTCCATCCAATATCGAACATCGCTCCGCGCTATGCCGTTCCGCGGGTAATACAAATCCGTTTGGGCATAGTCTGTCCCTAACTGGCCTTGGATTGATCTTCGGTCTTGTTCACCGTGACGGTTTCGGAGGCCTTGTGATCTATTGTCTGGCCATTTTCTGTCTGCGCTGTGTCCAGTTCGTCTTCATTAAGACCTTTTTTGAAGCTCTTGATCCCTTTGGCGACATCGCCCATCAGCTCTGAGATTTTTCCGCGTCCGAACAACAACACAACGACAACAGCAATGATGAGGATCTGCCAGATGCTGATACCCATACTTGGTACTCCTTAGTTAACCCGTAGGGTCTGCGTCCGGCAACATCAGTGTAACCGGACAACTCCCATTACATTCGAGTTAAGGCGTATGGTGCCTATTAGCAAGTTTTATTGTTCTAAACTTGGTAAATTGAATATCAGTGCACGACCTGATTTCAGAGCCAGATTGATCCGCTCGGGCCAACTCTGTCCTCCACGGGTGGGCAGTCGGAGTTGAATTGTCTCATCGGTTCCATCCAGTTGAATTTTAACGGAATCCAGCTCTCCCAGAAATCGGTGGTTGATGACAGTTGCACCCTTCCCGGCACCATCTTCGACAAGTTCCAGGTCGTGGGGTCTTATCCCCACCCATGCCTTTTCGCCCTCCGTTATACTATCGGCTGATATGGGTCCAAAGGGAGACATCACCTTGTGGTCAACGAGCGGGCATTCCATTTCATTCAGGTCGGAGAAAAAGCGGGCTGCGAATGGACTGACGGGATTCAGATAGATTTCTTCGGGATTTCCAACCTGAACCAACTTTCCTTCATGCATCAGGGCAATCCGATCAGCGACCTGCATGGCTTCTTCGGGATCATGGGTGACTATGATGCAGGTTGCACCGGAATTGCGTAAAATCTCCAGAGTTTCAAAGCGGACACGATCCCGAAGCCGGCGATCGAGACCGGAAAATGGTTCGTCCATCAACAAGACGCTGGGCTTGGGTGCCAGCGCTCGTGCAAGGGCAACACGCTGTTGTTCGCCTCCGGACAGAACATGCGGGTAATCGTGGAGGTATTCGCCAAGCCCCACGCGAACAAGCGTATCAGTGGCATGATGCCGCACGTCGGCATTGTTCTTGTCCTTCAGCCCAAACAAGACGTTTTCCAGGATACTCATATGGGGAAACAACGCATAATCCTGAAACATCAGGCCCACATGCCGCTTTTCCGGTGGGATGAAAGATGTGGGGCTGGCCACTTCCTGACCATCGATGAGAACGCGTCCCTGCGATTGCTTTTCAACGCCCGCGGCAATTCGCAGCAATGTTGTCTTACCGCAGCCGGAATGTCCCAGAAGGCAAAGAACTTCGCCTTTCAACACTGAGATTGACACGTCTCTCACGCTTGCCAGACCATCGTACTGATGACTGACATTCTCAAATGCCAAACGTATCTCATCGGTATTGGGCCGCTGCGATTGTGTACGCGCAGCCAGAACTCTATCAGACACGCATGCCTCTATCTGTGATCTCGCCCGATTAGCTGAGCGGTTAGCGACTTATTGATCCTCCTCGGCTACACCAAGATGATCCTCTCCGTCAAACACATCCTGTTCGTCCAGCGGGTCTTCATCTTCGCGCAATTCAGGGTCATCGGAGGGTGCCGGGATCGAGAACCCGGCGGGAATAGCGCTGTCTAGCAGTCCTGCGCCGCGCAGTTCTTCCAGTCCGGGTAAATCCGTCACGCTGTCCAATACAAAATGATCGAGGAAACCCTCCGTCGTGCCATATGTAACAGGCCTGCCGGGCGTTCTGCGGCGCCCACGCATCCGTATCCAGCCCGCTTCCATCAACACATCCAGCGTGCCCTTTGATGTAGAAACGCCGCGAATCTCTTCTATTTCTGCTCGGGTTACAGGTTGGTGATAGGCAATTATGGCAAGTGTTTCCAACGCCGCCCGCGATAGTTTTCTTTGTTCCACGGCCTCTCTATACATCAGATAAGAGAGATCTTCGGCGGTTCTGAAGGCCAATTTTCCGGCAACGGATACAAGGTTGACGCCTCGGTTGGAATAAAGGACACGCAGATGCTCCAGCACTTGAGACAGGTCGCAATTTTCCGGGAGAAAATTCGACAACTGATCCGGGCCCAGCGGTTCCGAACTGGCAAACAAAAGGGCTTCTACGATGCGCGAGCCCTCTGCGACAGATGCAGGATGGTACCCTTCAACGACAGTTTCCTGCTCGTCGGTCATTTGGTTCTCGTCGCCAGTTTGGTTATCGCCGCTTGGTATCGACATCATTGGCGCTTCCATCGTCTTGCGGGGTCGCTCTGATATAGAGAGGTGCATACGCGCTTGTCTGCCGGAGTTCCAGCGTGCCCTCCCGCACCAGTTCCAGACTGGCGGAGAAAGAGCTCGCCATGACGGTAGCCCTGTCTTCTGGAGTATCGATATATTTCAGGAAAAAACTCTCAATGGGCGCCCATTCTACGTTTCGTCCAAGCAATCGCGTCAGTATTTCCCGAGCTTCCTGCAACGACCAAACGCTGCGCCTTTGCATTCTGACGGACGTGACGGAATTTCGCTGACGTTGGGCCGCATAGGCCATAAGCAGATCGTACAGGGTTGCAGACCACTCACTCTTTTTGGAAAGGGATATCGTCTCTGGCAGGCCGCGGGAAAAGATATCTCGCCCGAGGCGATTGCGGTTCATCAGTTTGCCTGCCGCTTCACGCATGGCTTCAAGTCGGCGTAATCGAAATGCAAGCGCTTGTGCCAGTTCTTCGCCCGTGGGCTCATCATCGTCTTTTTGTTCGGGTAACAACAGTCGCGACTTGAGGTAGGCAAGCCAAGCGGCCATTACGAGGTAATCGGCTGCAAGCTCGAGCCTAACCTTTCGCGCTTCGGCGACAAAGATAAGATATTGCTCAGCAAGATCCAGAATGGAGACTCTGGTCAGGTCAACTTTCTGCGACCGAGCCAGGGTCAGTAACAGGTCGAGCGGGCCTTCAAAACCATCAACGTCGACGACGAACGAAGAGCCCGGTAAACCCTCCCCTGCCCGTTGTGGTTCAGAAAACGCCTCGTCTGATAAGTGGGCCTGCTCAATCTCGCTCATGAAGCTGGTGCCGCGTCATATTGCGCTAGCAGGTCTGAAAACTCTCGGCGTGCTTCGTCCTCGCCAAAAGTGTCAGCCGTCAGGCCCAGATCCAGCCCCTGCTGCGCACGGATAGCCGATTTTCCAGTCAACTCCGTCGCCACGGATGCGACTGCAGCCATTTCCTCGAATTTTCCGTTGCAATGCAGTGCGATGTCGCACCCCGCGGCCAATACGTTTTGCGCCCGTTCGCCAATTGAGCCCTTAAGTGCCTGCATGGAGATATCATCGCTGAACAAACAACCGTCAAAACCGATATCAGCTCGAATGATTTTTGATATTACTTCCGCGGAGGTCGTCGCTGGATTTTCAGCATCAATCGCTCGGTAAACCAGATGCGCCGTCATGGCGAACGGTAATCCGCGAAAGTGGCGAAACGGCTCGAAATCCCTTTGCAGTTCCGACAGATCTGCATTGACAACGGGCAAGTCAAAATGGCTGTCGACCAGACTGCGGCCATGACCGGGAATGTGCTTCATTACCGGCAGGATGCCTCCGGCCATCATTCCCTCGCACATCGCCGACGCGACTTTGATAATCGTTTCGCCTCGGTCTGAATAGGCGCGGTCTCCTATCACATCCGAAACACCGGCAACTGGTACATCCAAAACCGGCAGGCAGTTGATTGTTACGCCGACTTCCGCCAGATCGAAGGCAATGAGACGACCTGCCAACCAAGCCGCCCGGTGGCCCTCATCTGGATTGAGATTGTAAATATTGCCATAAGTACGACCGGACGGATAGGACGACCAATGCGGCGCTTTCAGTCGCTGAACGCGACCGCCTTCTTCGTCAATTAAAACGGGGGCCTGCGGGCGATTGACTGCTTGTCGAAAAGAAGCTGTCAACGCTTTTACCTGTTGGCGGGACTGACAGTTTCGCGCAAATAGAATGAGACCCCAGGGTCTCTCGTTTTCAAATAAAGACACTTCCTGAGGCGAAAGGGTTCCCCCTGCACATCCGGATACGAAGTTCTTGCTAGTCACGCCCGCCTCTCCCGACGAAGGATGCTCCGGCAATCTCGGGCCACCCAACAATCTTTGTGGGAACCGTCCGCGAACCGGAATGCAAAAATGTCAGTTTCTCTTGACGAAACAGTCACCACCGGCGGATTTCAAATTACTGCACAGTGTATTGGCGGCTTGCTGATCACCCATCGGTATGCGGACCCGGTAATAGACACCGCGTTCACCCAGATCGGCAACCTGAATGACCGGATTGACATCACCAAGGATCTGAGGGAACCGCCGCTTGAGTGAATAGTAGGTAGATTGGGCGGCTTCCTGACTTCGCTGAGAGGCCACCTGAACCAAATACGCGCCTCTGGGGATTTCAGTCGCGGCAGGAGGAGGTGCTTCCGCACTGGCTTGTGGTTGAGCATCAGATGTCAGATTTAATGGTTCTGCCGGGGCGGTTTGCGCAGCGCTGTTTGACGCCAGGCGAACACCGCTCGGTTTGCTCTTTGGCAGCGGACCGGAATATGTGCTTCCTGCGGGTATAGCCTCTGCAGGGACTTCCGCGCTTCCGGGAGGTGTTGGGATGATCGATGCCGCACTTTCTGCAGCGGCACCATCGGCATTGGGAATAGACGCAGTGATATCCCCCGAGCCGTCTTCCGGAGTGACTTCCGGCAGTGGCGTGGAAGGAACCGCAACCCCCCTTGTTGTCGCTGGTGAGGCCAGTGCTGCCGTTTGTGTCTCCTGAACGCCCGGAGCCTCATCATTGATAATCGTACCATCAGGGCGGACAACCACCGTACGAACGCGTCGGGGGAGTCCTCTGCTTTCCGATCCGGTTGGTGCCGTATCAACGGTGCCGCCCGCGTTTGGTAATTCGGCAATCTTCGTTTCTTCTGGAACAATCAATCGCTCCTCGGCAACCTCATCCGAGCCGCCAACGCGATCGTAAATCAATTTGTTTTTGTTTGCTTCCTGAACGGCGGCACCTGCACCTTCGGGAATGATCTTCATCGGGGACTTGTCTGCAAGGATAATCTGCGGGGGTCCGGAAACCGCTCCGGTATCAAGCATATTGTAGGCATAGAGACCGCCGCCGCCCAGCAACATGATCAGGACTATAACGCTTGCAAAAAAGAAACCTCTGCGCGGTGAACTTGATGTTTGATGCGCTGCGCGCTGTTCAGCTGCGGAATGGGGCGGCAATACGCCTGCGGCTCCCACATGTCCATCGCCGAGATCAGCTTCTTCCCCCTCATACGCACCTTGAGCGGCATAATAATCGTCTTCAGGCAAGGGCTCGAACAGTTCAGCATTGGGATCGTAGGCATCGTTCTGGTCGTACTGTGTGTGCTGCTCCTGCTGCCCGGTCTGCTCATATCGATCTGCAAGACGTCGTTCGGCATCGGGCCAGGCCATATCATCCAGCTGTTGGCTGCTGCCGGGTGCGCCGTGGCCGATATCGTGAGCAGGTGCGTTCGACTGGGGAACTTGCGCAGGATGTTGGTTATAGTCGGCATAATCCTGCTGACCGTCGGGATGATGTGCGTAATCATGCCCGCCGGTCGTCGGTGCAGCGTATGGTGCGGGGTCATCAGTAAAACGCGGTTCTTGGGCGTAGCGCGGCTCTTGCGGATGATCTATTCCCTGCGGGTTCTGCTGCGCGTGATAGAATTGATCAGGCGCATGCCGCCCGTCGGAATAATGCGGGTTGTGAACTGACTGATCTCGGGCGTCAGGCCTGTCGCCTGAGATTTCAGGATCGCGGTACTCGCCGTACTCCTGGCTGCGATTCCCCATACCTGTTTGTCCTACATTTTGGGCTTCACCGGAATTGGTCTCATAAGATCCCAATTCTGTAGCACTCGTTTGATTACTCGGCTCACTTTGCGGACCGTCGTGTAAGGTGCTCCGCAATTCGCCCATCAGCTCTGCTTCGAGACTCGCTGTCAGGTCACTAATCTGCGGTTCTGGGTCCGTTTTGTGACCAGTATATGCCGCAGCGGTATTTCTATCCACCGTTTGCGAAGAATAAACCGACTCATCATGGTCATAATATGATGAATTGTTGCTTAAGCCGGCATCGCCCTGAGGCTGATTGCTGCCGCTGACGATCCTGGCAAGCTCAACCAACGGATCCTCAGCCACCGGTGGCTGTGAATCATTGTCAGCTTTGGACAGATGAGGGAAATTCCTTGAGGCAGTGTCGTTGGACATGGCGTCACTGTGTTCCTAAAATAGTTGCCGCCGAAATGACACAAAATATACATCATTGCCACGGTCGGACCACACCATCATCTCATTTCATCAGGCGCGCTTACTCCCAGTATACGCAAGCCGGACGCAAGCACCACAGAAACCGCATGAATTAACGCAAGGCGCGCCTGTGTTAACGTCGCGTCATCTTGAATGATGAAGCGAAGTTCCGACAGGTCTTTTCCGCGATTCCACTGAGAATGCAAGGCACTAGCCAATTCATAGAGGTAAAATGCAACACGATGGGGTTCCTGCGCTTCTGCTGCTCCATCCACAAGCCTTGGCCATTCGGCAAGCTTTGCAATGATCTCAATTTCGCCCGAATCACTTAATTTTTCGTACGAAGCACCGTTTAGGGCCGTTGATTCTACGTTCATATCTGGCATTTCAGACGCTGCCTGCCTGAAAATCGATGCACACCGCGCGTGCGCATACTGAACATAAAATACCGGGTTGTCTTTAGATTGCTCGGTCACTTTCTGAAAGTCGAAATCCAGCGGGGCATCGTTCTTTCTATACAGCATCATATACCGAACAGGATCGCTCCCAACTTCATCCACCACATCCCTCAGCGTGATGAAATCTCCGGCCCGTTTAGACATTTTTACAGGTTTGCCGCCGCGGTACAGTTTCACAAGCTGACATAGCCGGACAACGACATTTGCCTGATCCCCTGCAATTGCGCGGCCGACAGCCTGCAGCCTTTTCACGTAGCCACCATGGTCTGCACCCAGCACATAAATCATCTGGGTAAACCCGCGCTCAAATTTCGATCGGAAATACGCAACATCTGCAGCAAAGTATGTATAGGAACCATCCGATTTTTTCAGAGCCCGATCAATGTCGTCGCCAAAATCAGTGGCCCTGAACAAAGTTTGCTGGCGATCTTCCCAGTCCTCGGGAACTTGTCCTTTGGGCGGTGGTAATGTGCCCTGGTAAACCAGACCGGCTTCACGAAACGCATCCAGCATTTCTTCGATCTTGGAGCTGCCCTGTGTCGAGTCATGCAGCGACTTTTCTGAGAAAAATATGTCGTGATGAATATTGAGCAGTTCGAGGTCCGCGCGGATCAAGTCCATCATTGCGTCTATCGCTGCTGATTTAACGGCCGGTAACCAGTCAGATTCAGTTTGATCAAGTAAAGTACTACCGTATTTTTCAGCCAATGCAGCGCCGACAGGCACAAGATACTCACCGGGATAAAGACCCGCGGGTATTTCTTCGACAGTCTTCCCGAGCGCTTCCTGGTAACGAAGATAGGCCGAGCGCGCGAGCACATCGACCTGCGCACCAGCATCATTGATGTAATATTCGCGCGAAACATCCCAGCCTGCGTAGGCGAGCAGGTTGGCCAATGCATCGCCGACTACAGCGCCTCGGCAGTGTCCGACATGCAGCGGTCCGGTCGGGTTAACAGAAACGTACTCAACGTTCACCTTTTCACCACGGCCCCGCGAGCCGGTGCCATAACGCGGACCGTCGTTAAGAACGGCCTGCAACACCTTGGGCCAAAAAGCCTTGGACAGGCGCAGATTGATGAAACCCGGACCTGCGATCTCGATCTTTTGTATATCGCTATCTTCACCTAGCAATTGGCTTAACCGCTCCGCCAGATCCCGAGGTTTCATACCGACGGATTTGGCCAGAACGAGAGCGGCATTCGTTGCAAGATCTCCGTGGGCCGGATCCCTTGGCGGCTCAACAGCGACGCGTTGCAGATCCATAGCTGTACCATCAGGTGTGGTCAGTTCAAGTTTGGTGACTGCAGCACGGACACGTTGTGTAAAATCAGCAAAAATATTCATGGTTCGGATCTGTTCTGGTTCCGTAGGTGAAGCGGCTTAAGATTGTGCGCCAACAAGAGGGTGCGGCCTAACGCAAATCCGGTGTGACGTCAAACAATCGCCGGTGCTCATCAACGGCATATCGATCCGTCATACCGGCGATGTAATCAGCAACGCGACGTGCCTTTTGTGACATCCGGGTAGTATCCAGATTTTCCTGCCATTCGGCGGGCATCTCTTCTGGGCATTTCAGGTACGCCTGATAGAGATCAGCAACGATTCCGGATACTTTTCGTCGCACGGACAATACCTCTTCGTGCCGATACATATGTTCGAACAAGAAGGCTTTGATCGCTGCTTCTGCACTTTCTGCCTGCGGCGAAAAACAAACGCAGGCGTGACCGGCTGTTCGAATGTCATCTGCGGATTGGGGCTTGAGCTTGTCGAGGCGAACGATTGCTTCGCCAATCACATTTTCTACAAGGCGGGTTATGACGCGTCTGACTATCTCGTGTATCCGCCGTTGCCGCTCCAGATCGGGATACTTGCTATCCACTTCTTCGATGATATCGCCCACAAGGGGAACGTTCGACATGTCCTCAATGGTGAACAGTCCCGCACGGAGGCCATCGTCGATATCGTGAGCGTCATAGGCGATATCGTCAGCGATGGCAGCGGCCTGCGCTTCGGCGCTTGGCCAGGACCACAGCATCAGGTTCTGGTAATCGGGGTAATCCGTGACGCCAAACGGAAGTGGTTTTCCTGAGAGTTTGCCACAAGGCTGTCCTTCCCTGCTGGTCAGCGGACCATTGTGTTTGATCAGACCTTCCAGTGTCTCCCAGCTCAGATTAAGGCCATCAAAATCCGCATATCGTCGTTCAAGGCTCGTTACGACCCGAAGGCTTTGTGCGTTATGGTCAAAGCCGCCCAAATCTTGCAAACAGAGGGCCAGCACATCCTCGCCCTCATGGCCAAAGGGCGTGTGCCCCAGATCATGGGCAAGCGCCAGCGCTTCCGCCAGATCTTCGTCAAGTCGCAATGCACGCGAAATCGACCGTGCAATTTGGGCCACTTCTATTGTGTGGGTGAGACGCGTGCGAAAATGGTCGCCCTCGTGATAGACGAAAACTTGTGTTTTATGTTTCAGGCGCCGAAAGGCTGTAGAGTGAATGACCCGGTCGCGATCCCGCTGAAACGGCGTGCGGGTCGGACTGTCATTCTCCCCTACCAGGCGTCCCCGGCTGTTGTCCGGATCGACGGCGTAGACCGCTCGCGGCTGTGCGCCGAATCCCAGCGTTGCAACCATCATTTTTCCCCATTTGTCCGAACCGGGTGCGGATGCGGATTGACTTGGCTTCCGTCGTTCATAACTATCCCTTATAAGGAAAGGCAAGATATGCCTTTTATGTACATGAATTTAGGCGGACTTAGTTTCCGCCAAGCAACAAGGAAAATGGATTTATGGCTGCAGTCATCGATTCAGCAGCGACGGCGTCCCAACCTGTTGGTCTAAGCGATCGCGCCGCAGATCGCATTGCAACGATTCTATCGAAAGAAAAGACCGCCAACGCGCTGAGGATCAGTGTTGAAGGCGGCGGATGCTCGGGTTTCCAGTACAAATACGATCTCGTTGATCAGCGAGAGGATGATGATCTTATTCTTGAAAAATCAGGAGCAACCGTGCTGATTGATCCGATATCCCTGCCCTATCTGGACGGATCAGAGATAGATTTCGTGACGGACCTAATCGGGCAGTCGTTTCAGATCAGAAATCCCAACGCGACAGCCGCATGCGGATGCGGAACCAGCTTTTCAGTTTGAAGGTCCGAATTAACACTCTGCCGGGATTTGTACATCTGGTTCGTGGTTGTGGTTCGATTTAAGATGAAGTGGAAATTCCCAAATGAGAATTGCGACCTGGAATATCAACGGCGTCAAGGCCCGTATCGACACCGTTCTTTCCTGGTTGAAGGAAACATCACCTGATGTCGCCTGTTTTCAGGAAATTAAATCAATAGATGAGAATTTCCCTGCCGGCTCAATAGAAGAGCTGGGCTACAATGTGGCTACCCACGGGCAAAAGGGATTTAACGGTGTGGCCGTTCTGTCGAAAAGGCCATTTGAAGAAATTGAGCGGCGATTGCCCGGTAACGATGCTGATGAGCAGGCCCGCTACATAGAAGCGGTCATTCCAACAGGTAAGGCGCCCATCCGCATCGCATCGCTCTATCTGCCCAACGGAAATCCGGTCGACAGCGAGAAATATCCTTACAAGCTCGCCTGGATGGAACGGTTGAAAGATCACGCCCGTATCAGGCTTGAGGAAGAAGAGCCGTTCATACTTGCCGGGGATTACAACATTATTCCTGAGGCCAAGGATGCTCGCAATCCTGAGAACTGGACAGAAGACGCCCTGTTTAGGCTGGAAAGCCGATCAGCGTACCGGCAACTGGTCAGCCTGGGCCTGACCGAAGCATATCGGGCTTGCGATGATGCCGCTGATCGCTATTCGTTCTGGGATTATCAGGCTGGTGCCTGGCAGAAGAACAATGGCATTCGCATCGATCATCTTCTGATGTCACCCCAGGCCGCTGATCTGTTGGTCACGTGCGATATCGATAAATTTGTACGCGGCTGGGAAAAGCCATCCGATCACGTACCGGTTTGGGTTCAATTGGACTGCTAATGATCAACCATATTGGGCCATAGCGTTTTTGACTTTCACTTGAATTGCAATATCGCCGCTTCCTGGGCGAATGAATGCGAATTGCTGTATTCCGCGTGTCAGCGAAAAGTCAAACGCTTGAAAAGTTCATTATCGCCATTGATGCCCAGCGGCCCAATAACCGGTTCGATATGTTCTGTTTTTACATGAAAATCGAACTATTATTGCGTGAAATGTCGCTGAGACCTTTTTGAGCAGCAGGATTCGAGCTACAATCCCAACGAACCTTTTGCCGTTTACGGGGTGAAAATATGGTTTTCGCCAGACTGTCATTGATTTTATCGGCACTAACGATACTGCCTTCAATCGCTGTAGCTCAGCAGATCAGCGTACCTTGTACCTGCCGATATCAGGGAGAGAATTTTGAACTAGGGCAGGAAATCTGTCTCAAAGGACCTGCAGGCGACTCAATTGCTCGCTGTGAAATGATTTTGAACAATACGTCCTGGAACTTCACGAAAACGCCCTGCCCTGTCGCTCTCAACGGGTCGCTTCAATCCCCAATCACTGCCGTCAGAGACGGAATATCTTCAGTGCCGACTAGCGACTGGCGTGTTGCTCAATCCAGAGTTCAGCCATTCCCGTGGCGCGAAGCCGATCTTCGTCGGTAACCAGGCCACTGGCTCGTTCCTGAAGTTCATGGATCCAGGCATCTTCTTTTCGAGAGGCGTTGATCCGGGCAACATTCATCCACATCAGGCCACGCGCCTTGTTTTGCGGTACTTCTTCGCCCACAAACAGCATGTTCCCAAGTGTCGCTTGAGCGCGTATCTGCCCTTTGGCTGCAGCCAACTTCAACCAGCGAGCTGCCATAGTGGGATTGTTTTCACCAAATTCGCCACTCAGATAGAGCTTGCCCAGATAGTATTGAGCATCCGCATCGCCAAAATAGGATGCAGCGTAGGTGAACAGATCCCGAGCACGTGTGGGATTGGCATCAATCGGGCTATCAGTGATGCCCGTCAGATAATATGAGCCAAGAGCAACGAAAGAGCTGGCAACAAAGGGAGCCTTGGAAGAGTGAGGCGATTCGTCTGCGTGTTCATTTGCTATCAGGCTGAAATATTTGAATGCCTTGAAATCGTCTTCTGCAACACCGTCACCAACAGCATACATGCGTGCCAGCTTCCACTGTGCAAGTGGATGCCCCTGATCGGCTGCATAGCTAAGAGCATCAAGCGCTTCTTGTTTCTGGCCGGAATAATAGGCTTGCGTGCCTGCCTTGAATGCATCCAAGGGGGACGCGTCAGAGTTATTCTGCCGGTTTGCATCCAAAGCAAATGCCTGGGAAGCAGCAAAAGAGATGCACAGAGCGAACAAAGTCGTTTTTATATTATTGATCTGCATAGCAAATTTTTTCTGCAGCGCCACCTGGATGTGTCACTGCACCTTTTTGAGCCGACCCGACAAGCTGGGAATATTTCCAGATCGCGCCGGATGTATAATCAGTTTCTCTCGATACCCACGCCTTTCGCCGATCTTGGAGTTCCTCATCCGTCAAATTGACGGACAGTCGCCCTTCTTCGGCATTCAACTCAACAATGTCACCGTCTCGCAGCAACGCTATCGGACCGCCGGCTGCAGCTTCAGGTCCAACATGACCAACACAGAAGCCGCGTGTAGCGCCCGAAAAACGACCATCGGTAATGAGAGCAACCTTATCTCCCATTCCCTGGCCATATAATGCAGCTGTCGTCGACAGCATTTCCCGCATACCTGGCCCGCCTTTGGGCCCTTCATACCGGATGACAAGAACGTCACCTTCAGAATAGTCCCGGTTGCGGACTGCCTCGAAGCATTCTTCCTCGCTGTCGAAGCAACGGGCGGGACCGGTGAACGCCAGATTGGTCATACCGGCCACCTTCACGATAGCTCCCTCAGGAGCCACGTTACCTTTCAAACCTACCACACCACCTGTTGGTGTCAGCGGGTTTGAAGCCGGTCTCACGACATCTTGTTTGTCGTTCCAGCTAACATGCTCCATGTTTTCGGCAATTGTACGGCCCGTGACCGTCATGCAGTCGCCATGAAGAAAGCCTGCATCCAGAAGGCTTTTCATAAGGAGCGGAATGCCGCCTGCCTCAAACATATCTTTGGCTACATACTTGCCGCCCGGCTTTAGATCCGCGACATAAGGTGTCCGCTTGAAGATTTCTGCGACGTCGAACAGATCGAAGTCGATCCCACATTCGTGGGCCATCGCCGGAAGGTGCAAAGCAGCGTTAGTCGATCCGCCGGATGCCGCAACAACCGTGGCGGCGTTTTCAAGTGCTTCTTTGGTCACAATATCGCGCGGACGAAGGTTTTTCTCTATGAGTTCCATCACCTTTTCGCCTGCCGCGTAGCAGAATTTGTCCCGAAACTCATAAGGAGCGGGTGCGCCTGCGGAATAAGGTAATGCCAATCCGATGGCTTCGGACACCGTTGCCATCGTGTTGGCGGTAAACTGAGCACCACAAGCACCGGCGGAAGGACAGGCAACCTGTTCCAGTTCTTCCAGATCCTCATCGGACATTTTGCCGACAGAATGCATGCCAACCGCTTCAAACACATCCTGAACGGTTACTTCCCGCCCACGGAAATTGCCGGGAAGAATTGAGCCGCCATAAATGAAGATCGAAGGAATGTTCAGACGGCACATTGCCATCATCATGCCCGGTAGCGACTTGTCGCAACCGGCCATGCCGACCAAAGCATCATAACAATGCCCACGCATCGTCAATTCAACAGAATCTGTAATCACTTCGCGGGAGACCAGAGAGGATTTCATGCCCTGATGGCCCATCGCGATACCATCAGTTACAGTAATTGTAGTGAATTCCCGAGGTGTACCTTGCGCTGCTGCGACGCCTTTTTTTACTGATTGAGCCTGCCGCATCAGAGAAATGTTGCATGGCGCTGCTTCGTTCCAGCAGGTTGCAACTCCAACAAAGGGTTGGTGTATTTCTTTGGAAGACAGTCCCATCGCATAATAATATGACCGATGGGGCGCGCGCTGAGGACCCTCGGTGACATGCCGACTTGGCAACCGTGCTTTATCGAAGGTCTTCACGTCCATCAAAGAGAGTCCCAAAAACTAAAACCACTACGTAAAGGCCGAAAATTCATCGCCGATCAATGATCAATTTCGAAGCAATCCGCACCCGATATTATTATCGCTATTTCGTATTGCTGCTCTTCAACCTGCCCAAGCGAAAAACCACAACGTGAAAACAACCTGAATTCGCTATACCGCATCAACGAAGAAAAAAATGTGTCAATTTAACCACAGCTAACAGTATTGGATTTTCTCGTTAACTATCAATCGCGACTAAATTTCTTTTGTCCTTTCTATTGCAATTGAGCAACAGTCTTAGTCTAGTCCGCCGCATCATCCTGAGCAATCGTTTTTGAAGTTTAATTATGTCTTTTTGTGGCCACGGATAAGACTATCCTGGGACAAATGCGGTGAAGACAATACAGTTTAAGATAATTATCCTTCCATAACCAACGTTGATACAGTTGAACTGCCGATTTTAATACTCAATTAACCAAATGATCTCACATTGATCGTGAGCTTTGACGATTGAACGATGAAATGATGTGAAAATAGCTGATTGTTAGATGAGGATCGCTGGTGCGGTTGCAATTTGGTGAGTGTGGAGCATTTTTCGAACAGGGTAGAACACTCAATCCGTACCTGTCAGAGTCTGGGAGCGATTCGATTGGTGAATAGACTGCAACTGATCAACCAGCTTTGTGATGATTGAGATACCGGCGCAATGACAGGCAGTGACGATCTATTTGCAACGGCTGAAGCATCCGGTGGATTGCCGGTAAGCCGATCAGAATCCGCACCTGCAAAAAACAAGCCCAATGGAAGATCAAAATTAGTGTCTGCAACCGCTCAAAAAAAACTTGCCAATATAAACGGTCCATCTGAAGCCAATTATACCGCTGCGGATATTGAAGTCCTGGAAGGACTTGAACCAGTGCGGCGGCGTCCTGGCATGTACATTGGCGGGACGGATGAGAAAGCACTTCATCATCTGTTTGCGGAAGTTATCGACAACTCCATGGATGAAGCCGTAGCGGGGCATGCGACCTGGATCGATGTCGAAGTATCGGCTGACGGGTTTTTGACCGTTTCAGACAATGGGCGCGGCATCCCTGTTGACCCCCACCCAAAGTTCAAAAATAAATCTGCCCTCGAGGTCATTATGACCACGTTGCATGCGGGTGGAAAATTTGATTCCAAAGTTTATGAAACGTCAGGTGGGTTGCACGGCGTTGGTGTTTCGGTCGTCAACGCTCTGTCCGAAGAGCTGACGATAGAAGTAGCACGCTCGAGAAAACTTTATCGGCAGGATTTTTCGCGCGGAGTTCCCCAAGGTGGTCTTCAACTCCTTGGCGACATACATAATCGCCGCGGAACGACGGTGCGATTTAAACCCGACAGAGAAATATTCGGCAAGAATGCGGAGTTCAAACCGGCCCGACTGCATAAAATGGCCCGCTCCAAAGCCTATTTGTTTGGGGGTGTCGAAATCAGATGGCACTGTGCGCCCGAACTTATATCCGAAAAGGACCCCACACCAGCCGAAGCCGTATTCCATTTCCCCGGTGGCTTGCGAGACTATTTGAAAGAAGCGCTGACAAACGAAAAATGCGTGATTGAAAATATGTTTGCGGGCAAGACCAGCAATCCAGGTGGCCATGGGTCGGTGGAGTGGGCAGTGACATGGTTCGCAGGTGACGGTTTCCTCAATTCATATTGTAACACTGTGCCTACCCCGGAAGGTGGCACACATGAAGCGGGATTGCGCTTTGCTCTCCTGCGCGGTCTGAAAGCGTATGGAGAGCTTGTCGGCCGAAAGAAAATGAATATGATCACCGGCGATGACGTGCTGACGTCGGCCGGAGCAATGCTTTCCGCCTTCATTCGCGAGCCGGAATTCGTTGGCCAGACAAAGGACAAATTGTCCACAACGGAAGCCACGCGAATCGTGGAGAACGCTGTTCGTGATGAATTCGATCATTGGCTGACGGCTTCTCCCAATCAGGCGAACAAATTGCTGGAATGGGTTGAGGAGCGCGCCGAGGAGCGTCTGCGCCGCCGCCAGGAAAAGGACGTTGCGCGAAAGTCGGCGGTTCGCAAGCTGCGTCTGCCCGGAAAACTGGCGGATTGCTCTGCTTCGCAGTCCGGTAATACCGAACTCTTTATCGTTGAGGGCGATTCGGCCGGTGGTTCAGCGAAACAGGCCCGTAACCGTTCCAACCAGGCAGTACTGCCGCTGCGGGGGAAAATCCTCAACGTTGCCAATGCAGGGCGCGACAAACTTGTAGCGAACCAGCAACTGGCGGACCTTGGCCAGGCGCTCGGCTGTGGGATGCGCTCGCAGTATCGGGAAGAAGACCTCCGATATGACCGGGTTATCATCATGACTGATGCTGACGTTGATGGAGCTCACATCGCGTCATTGCTGATTACGTTCTTCTATAGAGAGATGCCGGAAATTATCTCAAACGGGCATCTCTATCTTGCAGTCCCTCCCCTATACAGGATCAGTCAGGGTGGAAAAACGCTCTATGCCCGTGACGATGCGCACAAAGATGAGTTACTGGCCGAAGAATTCAAGGGCCGCGGAAAAATCGACATCGGTCGTTTCAAAGGGCTTGGCGAAATGCTGCCGGCGCAATTGAAAGAAACGACAATGCATCCGGATAAGAGAACATTACTTCGGGTCGAAGTTCCGGAAATGGATGCCGACAACACGAAATCCAAAGTCGAGCAGCTCATGGGGAACAAACCGGAAGCTCGATTCAATTTCATTCAGGAAAATGCCGAGTTTGCAACGGACCTGGACATCTGATCACCCACTTTGCTGTCCTCGGCGCGTTTCGGGCGATCACTGATAAAGTGCAACTTCAGGCCACGCGAGACAGTGGGATCGTTCGCAGTCTGTGGTCGTGTTTGCATTAAAAATTGCAAATAAACGAAATATTTCGACAATGTTGCAAGTAAATGTCAATTTTGTGAAACAAATGCATTCACCATTTATTTTCAAAAGTTACGTGGAATTAATTAAATATACCGCAAAAACGTTGACTTTTCTTATCCGCACCGTATTGTGCGCGCCAATCATCCTTTCATGAAATCATGCTTTGCCTTCGGTAAAGCGCGCATAATGGTGCAAACAAACCAGCATGAGCTTTTCTTCACTGGGTCTCAGCAGTAAAGTACTTTCCGCGGTAGAATCTGCGGGCTATTCTACACCAACCGCGATTCAATCCGGCGCAATCCCTTATATTTTGGAACGCCGTGATGTTTTGGGAATTGCACAAACCGGCACGGGCAAGACAGCTTCCTTTACGTTACCTATGCTGACTCTTCTTGAAAAGGGTCGTGCACGCGCCCGTATGCCGCGCACTCTTATTTTGGAGCCGACTCGGGAACTGGCTGCGCAGGTCAAGGAAAATTTCGACAAGTACGGTGCGAATCATCGTCTGAATGTGGCCCTGTTGATTGGCGGCGTTTCATTTGACGAGCAGAATAAAATACTCGACCGCGGTGCCGACGTGCTGATTGCCACGCCCGGCCGCCTGCTTGACCACATTGAGCGAGGCAAACTTCTCATGCAGGGAGTGGACATCCTTGTAATCGATGAAGCTGACCGCATGCTTGATATGGGTTTCATTCCTGACATTGAACGCATCTCCAAAATGATTCCTTTCACGCGCCAAACGCTGTTTTTCTCCGCGACTATGCCTCCGGAAATACAGAAGCTGGCCGATATGTTCTTGCAGAACCCGGCACGGATCGAAGTCGCTAAAGCCGCGACCACGGCAGATACGGTGGCCCAGAAGCTGATGGCAGCCGGTCCTGAACCGTGGGCCAAGCGTGAGAAGCTGCGCGAATTGATCCATCAGGCCGACGGTTTGAAAAATGCGATCATTTTCTGCAACCGCAAGAGAGACGTGTCTACCGTTTTCCGGTCCCTGGAGCGCCATGACTTTACAGTGGGATGTCTGCACGGGGATATGGATCAACGGGCGCGGACGATGACTTTGGATGCGTTCCGCGCTGGTAAAATTCCGCTTCTGGTAGCAAGCGATGTTGCTGCGCGCGGGCTTGATATTCCTGATGTCAGTCATGTGTTCAATTTCGATGTTCCGGTGCATGCGGAAGATTATGTGCATCGCATCGGTCGTACTGGCCGTGCCGGACGATCTGGCACCACGTATATGATTGTTACGCAATCTGACGAAAAGCATCTCGCTGCTATTGAACGGCTCATCGAAAAAACCATCGACTGGGAGGGAGAAGCGCTTGATTTCTCTGCACCGGTAAGCCGAAGCCCACGGCCATCGCGTAATCGAAAAAAACAAAAGGGTGAGCAAGATGACAGCTCAGCCAAAAATAAACGTGCTTCTCGGCCCGCCAAAAACGAGAAAATCGAAGAAAAACAATCAAGAAGCGAAAAGACAAAGGCTGACAACAGCAACGGCAAGCCCCAGAAATCGCATGAGCGCAACAACGTACGCGGTAAGAGAAAAGGTGATTCCGAACCAAAAGTTATTGGCATGGGCGATCACGTTCCCGCGTTTTTACTAAGAGAAGTCCGCCCCAAACGTGCCGCAGGCTAACTGTATCCTGTTGATGCGGACGTTTACTTAACTAGAGATTAAGCAATTTTAGCGATGTTTACAGTCGAAGGATTAGACATCCTCAGGTGACTCGCCTGGGCGGGGGGATAAATGGCGCAGAAAGAGGATTTTCAGAGGACGATCGCTTATGGCGAATCTGCGATGTCCTATCTGCGCCGAAATGAACTCCCTGCATTCCCGCGGAATTATGAACTTTGGTACACCTACTCTGCGGGCTTCAATCACGCTCTCAACAAAACCATCAATGAAATTCTGGCTGAAAAAGGAACTGTTTCCGAAGAGGAGATAGCAAACCTCTATACGAAATATCTTTCTGCTAATCGGCTGGGTGAACGTATCGAGCAAGTTGGTGATGATATCTCCAATGAAATCGAACACATCATGCAATTCATTG
The DNA here is from genome assembly GCA_039976075.1 of Stappiaceae bacterium. Lineage (GTDB taxonomy): Bacteria > Pseudomonadota > Alphaproteobacteria > Rhizobiales > Stappiaceae > JBDWFY01. The sequence goes on along the minus strand of JBDWFY010000001.1, from coordinate 488,762 downwards.
ATGATTCACAGGGTGCCAGCAAATCGTACGGCAATTCGCTGATGGGCGCTCAGTCGGCGTTGAAAAACGTCGCAAACGCTGAACAACTCCGCTCAATCATCAAGCATCTGGTGACCGAGACGCGCGATTCCGTCGCCGCCAACAACAAACTGCAGGATCAATTGCAGGAATCACGCAACCAGATTGCGACACTGCATGAGACACTCGAAGCCATTCGCTATGAATCGCTCACCGACGAACTGACGACTTTGGCGAACCGCAAACACTTCGAACAAGCCATTGAACGATCGATCGAACAGGCGCAGGAAAGCAAAACATCCTTGAGTTTGCTGCTGACGGATATCGATCACTTCAAGAAATTCAATGACAACTTCGGGCACCAGACAGGCGATCAGGTTCTACGTCTTGTCGCTCTTGCTGTTAAGCAGAACATCAAAGGCCAGGACACGGCGTGTCGATATGGTGGAGAGGAATTTGCAGTCATTCTTCCACATACGACAATGCAACAGGCAACGTCGGTGGCTGAACACATTCGCAAAGCAGTAATTTCAAAGGAACTGGTCAAACGATCGACCGGTGAGAACCTTGGCCGAATCACGATTTCTATCGGGGTATCAACGTTCCATTCCGGTGATACTCCTCAAGCCATGATTGCCCGTTCCGACGCAGCCCTTTATGCAGCCAAGCATAGCGGTCGAAATGCAGTGAAGTGCGAAGACGATCCGAGTATCAAACTCGACGGTGCGGTTGCATAATCCGCTATCCGGTCACTCTTTCCCGAATACAACTACAATTGATCAGATGCGGTTTTTAACTTTTCCGGTCAACCATCTGTGTGGAAATTAGTCTGGACGTTCCAACGTAGCTGACAAATCTTCAGAGAATTACGACTGAGACGGCACGATAGCTGCGGAAGAGGAGCGATACTGGCTCTGCTAACGGTGCTCAGGACAGCGCAGACAATGCCGAGGGATCTGCCGGTCTGATTTCCACCGACTCGCCACAACCGCACGCTGACGTCTGGTTGGGATTGTTGAACACGAAACCGGACGACAAAGTTGTTTCCTCGTAGTCCATTTCGGTGCCCAACAGAAACAGAACCGCTTTGGGGTCGATGTAAATGCGGACATCCTTGTCCTCAACGACATCGTCGCCGGGGTTCACCTCGTCCACATATTCCATGGTATATTCCATACCGGCGCAACCGCCGTTTTTGACGCCGACCCGCAAGCCCGAAATTTCGTGGTCCGCTTCGGCCATCAACGACCGTACCCGCTCCGCTGCAGCGTCGGTTAAGCTTATGACTTTGAAGGATGGCATTGGCATCGCCGGTGTCACTTTCGTTTCTCGTCTTCAGAAGGTCGGACGTTCTTGTCACTAATAGTTGGGTGGCTCTAAAACCAGTTCAAGGCAACCCGTGCTTCATCGGACATGCGACTTGGATCCCATGGAGGGTCAAAAACCATGTTCACTGTAACCGGCCCCACGCCTGCGACAGAGGATACCGCATCCTCGACCCAGCCGGGCATTTCTCCCGCGACGGGGCAACCAGGGGCCGTCAATGTCATGTCGACCTCTATGGCGCGATCATCGTTGATGTCGACTTTATAAATGAGCCCCAACTCATAGATATCGCAGGGTATTTCAGGATCATATACGGTCTTGATCGCTGCAATTATATCATCCGTCAGCCTTGTAATTTCTTCGGCTGGAATGGCCGAGGCTTCACTCGTCAACTCTGTCTGAACATGCTGGTTTTCAGATCCAAGCAGGCTCTCTTCCTGCGGCGCAGGCGCCGTAACATCAGTCATGGACACTCCTTATGCAAAAAAATCATGCGCTTTTTGCAGGGCTTCCGCAAGTTTATCGATTTCTTCATGTGTATTGTAGAGGCCAAATGATGCACGACAAGTTGACGTGACACCAAATCGAGCCAACAAGGGCTGCGCGCAATGGGTCCCTGCTCTCACCGCAACACCAGAGCGATCAATAATCGTCGATATATCGTGTGCATGCGTACCGGCCATTTCGAAGGAAACGATGGCTCCCTTGTCCGGTGCATGGCCAAAGATCTTGAGAGAATTGATCTTTGACAGCTGTTCATGGGCATAGGCGCGTAGCGAGGCTTCATGCTGGGCAATACGTTCCCGTCCCAATGCATCCATATAGTCAAGAGAGGCTGCCAATCCAATGGCCTGCACAATTGGTGGCGTCCCGGCTTCAAATCGATGCGGTGGGTGATTGTAGGTAATAACGTCTTCAGTGACGTCCATTATCATCTCACCACCGCCATTGAACGGGCGCATCTTTTCCAAGAGATCTTTCTTGGCATAAAGAACACCTATTCCTGTCGGGCCGTACACTTTGTGGCCGGTCAGTACATAGAAATCCGCATCGAGATCCTGCACATCAACCGGCAGGTGAACCGCCGCCTGGCTGCCATCCACCAGCACTTTGATTCCCCGCTCATGAGCAATCCGGCAGACATCCTTGATCGGTACCACCGTACCGGTGACATTTGACATGTGCGTCAGCGCAATGAGCTTCGTCGCCGGTGTAATGAGGCTTTCAAACACGTCAAGGTCGAAGGACGCATCATCCGCTATAGGTATCCATTTCAGAACCGCACCGTTGCGTTCCCGGTGAAAATGCCATGGCACGATATTGGAATGGTGTTCCATAATCGACAGAAGGATTTCATCGCCCGGCTCTATGTTGTCCGCACCCCAGGCATAGGAGACCAGGTTGATGGCTTCGGTGGTCGAGCGGGTAAAAATCAATTCATCGGTCGAAGCCGCATTCAGAAATCTCCTGACGGATTCTCGTGCCGCCTCGTAATTTTCTGTTGCAACATTTGAGAGGAAGTGAAGACCGCGATGAACGTTGGAATATTCTTCTGAGTACGCCTTTGTTACCGCGTCGATCATGACCTGGGGCTTTTGTGCAGACGCGCCGTTATCAAGATAAACCAGCGGTTTGCCATAGATTTCTTTCGTCAGGATAGGAAAATCCTGTCTTACCGATGCGACATCGTAGGGAGCAATCGCATTATTGGCTTCAGATAGATCGTTCATAACCAATATTCTCCTAGAGCATAATCCGCTCAATTGATATCAATTGGACGAAAAGTCCATGCTCCAACCAATTGAATCTGGAGCGATTTCTGGTCATTCAAATGAGTCCCTTTGAATGGAAAGCGCTCTAGTCCTGGAGACACCAATTTCGGTTGTCGTTGAATGCAGCCGAAATGTTTTTGCACTCTCCAGGTTGGGGAATGCAAATCCCGTAATATGTCAGGCGCCCAACCAGTCCCGTGTGCGCTCTTCCAGAACTGCAATAATTTCCTCATCTCCGATCTCTTCGATCGTCTCTGAAAGAAAGGCAAGGACCAGCATGGTTCGTGCTTCTGCCTCCGGGATGCCCCGCGAACGCAGATAGAACAGCAGATCTTCATCGATCTGACCGGTCGTTGACCCGTGTGCACATTGCACATCGTCTGCAAAGATCTCCAACTCCGGTTTGGATGACATTGCCGCATCATCGGAAAGTAAAAGTGACTGCACCATCATCTGGCCGTCGGTTTTCTGCGCATCCGGCTTGACGATAATGTTGCCCTGAAACACGCTGTGGGCGTTATCGTCAATAACGGACTTGTAGAGTTCCCGACTGTCACAGTTCGGCACCGCGTGATCCATGACCAAAGTGATATCCGAGTGCGTCTTTCCGTTCAGAAGGGATGTGCCCCGAAGATTTGCTTTTGAATGCTCTCCTGAGAAAGACACGAACAGCTGTGTTCTTGTCAGGGCACCGCCCTTTGTAAACGTGAAATGATTCAATTCGGCTTCAGCACCGATATCGGCCTTGAATGTTCCAACGTGAACAGCGTTTTCGCCCTCATCCTGCATTTTGACCCAGTGGGCGGTTGCACCGTCACCAAGTTTCAGTTCAATCACAGAGTTCGACTGGTATGCCGCGTTGCCTTTGCAGACATGGTTCTCAATGAACGTGGCCTCTGCATTCTTACCGATAGCGACAAAGTGCCGCGGATAGGATGATGTCGCCTCACCAACCGTCACATGAACGATCTCGATGGGTTGCTTGATCTTGGCATCATCGGCGATATCGAGAAACACCCCCTCACCCATAAATGCAGTGTTCAAGTCAATCAGCGGATCTTTGAGATCCGGCGCAATGCTTCCCAGGCGATCGAGTGTATCGGCATTTTCAACCAGTGCCTCGCTAAGAAGACGAATCGCAATTCCCGCTGGGAGAGAGGCCAAGTCACTGTTTTGCTTGTCCAGACATCCATTGACCAGAACAATCTTGATCGACGCCAGGCCCGACGAAACAGCATTGACGTCTGTCAGACCGTCGCCAGGTCCGGCAATTGGGAGGACACCCTTCCAACCGGCTTTGAGGTCGGTGTAGTGCCAGGCTTCTATGCGCCGGTGTGGCAGCCCGATGCTGTTAAACGCATCGAACGCTTTTTCGCGCAATTTGGAGATATCGGCGCCGCCTGTCAGCGTATTGCGCAGCGAACCGAACTGTTCAACGAGGTCGGTCTCGGCGGAAGTTCTAATTCTTTCCATGGTATTCATTTGATCTCAGCTCCCCTCAGGCAGCCTGGCCGACAATGTCGGCATATCCGTTTTTCTCAAGCTCAAGGGCAAGTTCCTTGCCTCCGGTCTTGACAATCCGTCCTGCAGAGAGGACATGCACAACATCTGGGACAATATGATCAAGCAATCGCTGGTAATGGGTGATGACAACGATTGAGCGGTCAGGTCCGCGCAGTTTGTTCACGCCGTCCGATACGATTCGCAGAGCATCGATATCAAGGCCCGAGTCCGTTTCATCAAGAACACAGAGTGTGGGTTGGAACAGGGACATCTGAAGTATTTCAGCGCGTTTCTTTTCGCCACCTGAAAAGCCCACATTGAGCGGCCGCTTCAACATGTCGGAGGTGACATTCAGATCTTTTGCTTTTTCGCGCACAAGCTTCATGAAGTCCGGTGTTGATATTTCGCCTTCTCCGCGTGCTTTGCGCTGAGCATTCAGGGCTGTTTTCAAAAATGTCATCGTGGCGACGCCGGGAATTTCAATCGGATATTGAAACGCCAGAAACATGCCCGCTGCGGCGCGTTCATCTGCGCTCAATTCGAGAAAGTTGTCACCATTGTAGGTGATGGATCCTTCGGAAATTTCGTAATCTTCTTTTCCTGCCAGGATATAGGAAAGCGTCGATTTCCCTGATCCGTTGGGACCCATAATTGCGTGAACTTCACCGGGATTCACGGTCAGGTTTATGCCGCGCAGGATTTCGTTGCCATCAACGGCAGCGTGGAGGTTTTTGATTTCAAGCATGTTCGTCTCGTAGCTATTAGTCACGTTAATCGGAAGGACAAATGGTTCAGCGTCGGGTTTTAGCCCACGGAACCCTCAAGGCTGATGCTGATCAGCTTCTGCGCTTCCACGGCAAATTCCATCGGCAATTGTTGGATTACGTCTTTGACAAATCCATTCACAATCAAGGCAACGGCTTCCTCTTCGTTCAATCCCCGTGACAGACAATAGAACATCTGGTCGTCAGAGATTTTTGAGGTTGTCGCCTCATGTTCAAAGACCGCCGTCGCATTTTTGCTTTCGATATAGGGCGTCGTATGCGCACCGCACTTGTCACCGATCAGCAAGGAATCGCACTGGGTGAAATTCCGTGCCTGGCTGGCTTTTCGATGGGCTGATACTTGGCCGCGATAGGTGTTTTGCGAAACTCCCGCCGCGATTCCCTTGGAGATGATGCGACTGGACGTGTTTTTTCCAAGATGCAGCATCTTGGTACCGCTATCGACCTGCTGGTGACCGTTTGAAATTGCAATCGAATAAAATTCCCCGACCGAATTGTCACCTCGAAGAATACAGCTGGGATATTTCCATGTAATTGCTGAACCCGTTTCGACCTGTGTCCAGGCAATCTTTGAGTTCCGGCCGCGGCAATCGCCACGTTTGGTCACGAAGTTATAGATCCCGCCTTTGCCCTGGGCATCGCCTGGGAACCAGTTCTGGACGGTTGAATATTTGATTTCCGCATCTTCGTGGGCGATGAGCTCCACCACGGCCGCATGAAGCTGGTTTTCATCGCGCTGAGGTGCCGTACACCCTTCCAGATAGGAAACGTAGGAACCCTTTTCGGCAATGATCAATGTCCGCTCGAACTGTCCGGTGTTCTGCTCATTAATCCGGAAATAAGTTGAGAGTTCCATCGGGCACCGGACCCCTTCGGGAATATACACGAAGGATCCATCGGAAAAGACTGCGGAATTGAGTGTCGCGTAGTAATTGTCCGTTACCGGAACAACAGACCCGAGGTATTTTTTAACCAGTTCGGGATGATCGCGAATGGCCTCGGAGATCGGGCAGAAAATGACGCCTGCCTTTGCAAGTTCTTCGCGAAACGTTGTCGCGATGGAGACACTGTCAAACACAGCATCTACCGCAATCCGGTTTTCCGGTGCTACGCCGGCGAGGATTTCTTGCTCCTGAAGCGGAATGCCGAGTTTCTTATAGGTTTCAAGCAGCTCTGGATCGACTTCATCCAGGCTCTTGGGCCCATCCATGCTTTTGGGGGCTGCATAGTAGTAAATGTCTTCGAAATCGATTTTCGGATAATCGACACGCGCCCAGTTCGGTTCTTCCATAGAACGCCAGCGCCGGTAAGCATCAAGACGCCAATTGAGCATCCATGCCGGCTCGTCCTTCTTCGCTGAAATGAACCGTACGATATCCTCGTTCAGCCCTTTTGGCGCTTTCTCCGATTCAATATCGGTGACAAAACCATACTTATACTGATCGACATCGATTTCTTTTACGCGGTCAATCGTTTCTTGTACTGCAGGCATTACCCTTCTCCATCCATAGCGGTTTCAAGGACCGCCGGTTGTAGAAACTCATACTTCGACTAAGCGGCTTCTCCTGTCGCTTGAGGTCGAAAGCGTTTTGTGACTGAACGCCATATATCCGCAAAGCGTTCAACATCTTCTTGCGTGTTTGACCAGCCCAGACTGACCCGGATCGCCCCACGTGCGAGATCGGCTGGCACGCCCATTGCGCCCAGGACATGAGAAGCCGACACCTTCCCTGATGAACAGGCTGAACCGGAAGACACCGCGACTCCTTCGAGATCGCAGGCAATCACTGCTGTTTCGGCGCTCACGCCGGGCACGGCAAAACAGGATGTATTGCCAATTCGATCCACATCCGATCCAAAAAATACTATATCCGGCGATATAGCCCGCAGTTCAGCTTCCAGCCAGTCCCGCATTGCGGTTATTTTGGAGGGTTCGTCCACATTTTCGGAGACTTCTTTCGCCGCCGCACCAAATCCGGCGATTGCAGCAATATTTTCGGTGCCGCTGCGTCGATATGTCTCCTGACCGCCACCTGTGACAAGAGGAGCCATACGCAACACACCTCCGGCAATGATGATGGCTCCGGCGCCTTTCGGGCCGCCTAATTTATGCGCTGATACGGTCATGACATCACACCCCAGCGTTGCCATGGTCGCAGGGCATCGCCCGAGAATTTGTGTTCCGTCGACGTGGAAAATCCCACCGGCACTTTTCACGATTTCAGCAATTTCACCGGATGGCTGAATGACGCCCGTTTCATTGTTCGCTGCCATTATCGACACCAGCACGCGTCTGTCATTTTTGGTCAATTCATCTAACCGCTCCTTGAGGAGCGAAAGGTTGGTCATACCATTTTCGTCAACGGGGACTATTTCCGTAGTGTCCTGAGAGAACCGGCCACCGCTAAGGACTGACGGATGCTCGCTCGCCCCGATAAGAAGTTTTGATAGTCCGAGCTCTTTGCTTCCAAGCAGATAATCAGGCGTCAGGACAGTGACATTGGCTTCCGTACAACCACTCGTAAAGATGATGGCATTGGGGTCGGCACTGACCAGATCTGCCAGCTGATTTCTGGCAGCCGTTAAATGAGCCCTGGCTTCCCTGCCCTCAGAATGAACCGACGATGCATTGCCAAAATTGTCCAGAGAAGTCAGCATGGCTTCCCGTGCCGCCGGACGAAGAGGTGCGCTGGCATTATGGTCAAGATAAATGCGCCGAGCGGCCCCGTTCATTCCCATTCAACTCCAAAACGAAGCGCAATACTTCGTGTCGATTAAACACAACACTTGCAAACTTGGCCGATCACAGTGATAACGGGCACACGAAAACAAGAAAACACTGAATGGTTTCAATTGAAACCGATCGTGTTTCGAACAATTCTAAACAGGGTTCTAGGGAGCCGATCGGGGCAAGTCAAGAAACTTACATCCGATTGTCAACTTTTATTCCCCCTAATTAATGGACAGGTGAGAAGGACAGTACTTTTCAATGCCTGAGGTTATCTTCAACGGCCCCGCAGGCCGTCTCGAAGGCCGCTTTCAACCGGCCAAGGATAAAAATGCTCCCCTAGCGATCGTGCTTCATCTTCATCCGCAATTTGGCGGGACGATGAACAATCAGATCATCTATAATCTCTACTACATGTTCGCCAAACGCGGATTTGCGGTACTGCGCTTCAACTTTAGAGGCGTTGGTCGCAGCCAGGGCGCATTCGATCATGGTCAGGGAGAGCTTTCAGATGCGGCTGCCGCACTGGATTGGGCCCAAACCATTCATCCCGATGCACGTGCCTGCTGGATTGCCGGTTTCTCATTTGGTGCCTGGATTGGTATGCAGCTTCTGATGCGTCGGCCGGAGGTTGAAGGGTTTATTTCTATTGCGCCGCCAGCCAATCTGCATGATTTTGGATTTCTGGCGCCCTGCCCGTCTTCAGGCCTGATCATTCACGGCGACAACGATAAAGTTGTCCCCTCAAAAGATGTTCAAGGTCTGGTGGACAAACTGAAAACCCAGAAAGGCATCATAATCGAACAGAAGATTATGGAGAATGCCAACCACTTCTTTGAAAATCGGGTTGATGATCTGATGGATTATTGTGGTGGCTACCTTGATAGGCGACTTGAAATGATCGGTGCAGGTGCTGCTTAAGCAGCAACGCCATGAAATAGATACATAGAAAAAGGGGCGTAATAATTACGCCCCTTTTTCTATGTTCATCAGTGCTGTCAGATTTTCAAGGTATCAGGAGTTTGGTTTCCAGGCATCATAATCTCCGGTGACGTCCGGACGCTGTTCGGGTGTCAGGATGGATCCTGGTGGATGATAGGCTTCGGACGTACCTGTCCGATTGCCAATATGATCTTTCTGCCAGCTGTGTGCCTGATAGGTCTCATCTGAAGGCGGCAGGTCCGTGCGGTGATGCATCCATCCGTGCCAGCCCGGCGGGATCATGCTTGCTTCCGCAACGCCATTATAAATTACCCAGCGGCGTGGTCCGTCATATTCACGATAGTATTTATTCCCAAACTGATCTTCACCAACAAAGACACCTTTGCGCCAAGTGAAGAAGCGCGTGCCCATTGTTTGACCGTTCCACCAAGTGAACAGTTGCAAAAATAAATTTTTCATCGTGAAAGATGCTCCGCCAATTTCTGGCGAGACTATGCATAGTTGGTGGGGATTTGTCTAGGATGCGGCCTCATTAAGTTAAGTATAACGGCATGAGGCAATTCGGGCTGTTACGCAGCGCCTGTCTGCCGGAATCCGTCCGGTTTTCACGCCTAAGCAACACTGCAGTCTAGCGATTGCGAACCATCCGGAGATCCTCCTCCTCAGATGCGTCTTATTACCTCAGCAAAGCCTCCGGCCCCATTACGATGACCGCCTGACCGGCCCTTATGTCCCGCCGATCTTTCGGCACTGCCCAACTTATCAATAAGCTGAGCCGTTTCTCGAAAGGCGATTGAATCATCGTCATCATCGGATCCGTCATGATTGAATATACGATCAACCAGACCTTGTAGTTCTGTGGATGCGCGATTGGTTTGCTCATGGTGGATACGAGCGCGGCTCAGTGAATCCCATTTTTCACGATGGCCGTCCATGGTTTGGTCCATACCTTCGATCTGGTAGTGGTCCGCACCGTTGAGGACCATGCAGCGCGGATCCTGGGTCACCCAAAGCAGACGGTCATAAAGAGCGGCGGGAGAAAGAGGTTTCACCAGAAGATGGTGTGCACCTGATCGCAATGCTCTTTCGACAAGGGCACGGGTACCATGGGCGGTAATGAACATCAGTGGTACATAACAAAGAGGGGCCATCTGGCGCTGACGGATTGACCGCAAAAGCTGATAGCCGTTGGTCGGCTTCATTTTCCAGTCCGTCAGAATGACGTGAGGCGGTTCCGTCAACATCGACTGAAGTGCCTCGTCCGCCGTATCAAACACGCGAACACGGTGCACACGCATGGCGATCAACATGGATCGGACAATTGTTTGCATGGATTTTGAGTCATCGATGACAATGACATCCAATGCTTCGATCGGAACCTGATAAGCCGTATGTTGACGGCGATATATGGTCTGCACCCTGGACATTCAAAGCCTCTGTTACTTTACAGACTTCAAGATGACACAGACGCCTTAATTCGCGTTGAATCTGCTTTGAACAATTTGCATAAAATTGATCTTAATGAGCGATTAGGTCCGAATTGTCCGGCCAGTTTTCATCCCCACCATCAAAACTGTTTCCCAACTGCAACATGCACGTACTATCAGAGCTGACGGAATTGTTTTGCGGGGAAAATATGCCGCCATTCTCCACAACCAATTCAGCGAAAAAAATCTTTTTTCTGTAAGTGAGATTTCCACATACTTCATCGAAATAATTTGAGTACTTTCAGAGATTTATGAGAGCTATTGCTCGATGAATTGCAGGCGCTGAGACATGCAATAACTACTGGATTGTCTCCCAATTATCACACCTGCATGCCGGTAGGTTATGGAACGGCAATTGAGGTCGGTTGTGCAACAATCCGCCAATATCAAGGCAAAAACAGTGTGTTTGGAAATTCGGCTTACAATTTGGTCCCCATAATTCACAGCTATGTACAAGATTTAGATGTGTTGGCAGGGGCAGGCACTATCCCTTGACGGTGAAATCCGAGTCGGACTAGGTTTTGCGAGTGCGCTGTTGCGTGCTGGGGAAATTGAGGCGTTCGCCTCGCGTAACCTTCAAATCTGGTTCGAATCTGGTTTGCGTCATGCTTTGTAAAAAGTCCAACGCAACGCCATTTTGTGCCGATTTTGATGTGTTATTTAGTGACAAAAACGTCTGAACACACTACATTTAGTATCTGTTCAGATTTATAGCATAGCTTGCTGACTCGCAGATGGCGGTCAGCCACAACATTGGGATGCGTCGGTTCGAAGCCAAGCATTGTCATCTAACACGGTGGCATGAATGCGCGTGCTTTAGGTCTGATGAAGGGGCTTTATTAAATGCGGATTGAACGGCAATACACCAAGGCAAAGAAATCGCCTTATGCTGAAATTACATTCAGGACGGCAACGAGTGAAATTCGGAACCCGGATGGATCGATTGTTTTTCGTCTTGAGGACATTCAAGTGCCCGACACTTGGTCGCAGGTGGCCAGTGATATCATCGCGCAGAAGTATTTTCGCAAGGCCGGAGTTCCTGCCCGACTGAAAAAGGTCGAAGAAAATACCGTTCCGTCCTGGCTCTGGCGCTCGGAAGCCGATCTCGCTGCGCTCAAGAAGTTGCCGGAAGATGAGAGATACGGCTCAGAAGTCGATTCCCGGCAAGTGTTTGATCGTCTCGCCGGTACCTGGACTTATTGGGGCTGGAAAGGCGGCTATTTTGACGGCGAAAGCGATGCGCGCGCGTTCTTTGATGAACTGCGCTACATGCTTGCTACTCAGAAAGTAGCGCCCAATTCGCCACAATGGTTCAATACCGGCCTCCACTGGGCCTACGGTATCGACGGTCCCAGCCAGGGGCACCATTATGTTGATTTTCAGACCGGTCGACTAACGAAATCCAAAACGGCGTACGAGCACCCGCAGCCCCATGCCTGTTTCATTCAGTCAATCAGCGACGATCTTGTCAATGATGGCGGCATTATGGACCTTTGGGTTCGTGAGGCACGCCTATTCAAATACGGCTCCGGCACCGGGTCAAACTTTTCTCACCTTCGCGGCGAAGGCGAGCCACTCTCAGGAGGCGGTAAGTCCTCCGGTCTGATGAGTTTTCTGAAAATCGGCGACCGTGCAGCCGGGGCCATCAAATCCGGAGGCACGACACGGCGGGCTGCCAAAATGGTGGTGGTCGATATCGATCATCCGGATATTGAAAAATACATCGATTGGAAGGTGCGGGAAGAACAGAAGGTTGCCGCTCTGGTTACCGGTTCGAAAATCACCTCCAAGCATTTGACTGCGATCATGAAGGCTTGCGTCAATTGTGACGGTTCAGGCGATGATTGTTTCGATGTTACCAAAAATACCGCTCTGAAACGCGAAGTGCGGGCGGCGAAGAAGAACCATGTGCCGGAGAATTACATCCAGCGGGTTATTCAGTTCGCCAAACAAGGCTATAAGGATATAGAATTTCCGGTCTATAACACGGACTGGGATTCCGAAGCCTATCTCACGGTTTCAGGCCAGAACTCAAACAACTCCGTGCGCGTGACGGATGATTTCTTGCGGGCAGTCGAACAGGATGGCTCGTGGGATCTGACCCGGAGAACCGACAACAAACTCCATAAGAGCGTTAAAGCACGTGAATTGTGGGATAAAATCGGATATGCGGCATGGGCATCGGCTGATCCGGGTATTCAGTATCACACGACCATCAATGACTGGCACACATGCCGGGCATCCGGTGATATTCGGGCTTCCAACCCCTGCTCTGAATATATGTTCCTGGATGATACAGCCTGTAATCTGGCGTCTCTGAATCTGTTGCAATTCAAAAAAAGTGACAACAGTTTTGATGTCGACAAGTTTGAACATGCGACGCGCCTATGGACTGTTGTGCTGGAAATCTCCGTATTGATGGCGCAGTTTCCCTCAAAGGAAATAGCAAAACGTTCCTACGAATATCGGACACTGGGCCTGGGCTATGCCAATATTGGCGGTCTGTTGATGACGTCGGGCATTCCCTACGATTCTACAGAAGGTCGGGCGCTGTGCGGGGCCATCACCGCAGTCATGACAGGCGTTTCCTATGCGACATCGGCAGAAATGGCTGGAGAGCTGGGTAGTTTCCCCAACTACAAGCCAAATGCGGAGCATATGCTGCGCGTGATGCGGAACCATCGCCGGGCAGCTTATGGCAAAAGTGAAGGTTATGAGCAGCTGAACACTGCACCGGTACCGCTTGACTATGCATCTTGCCCTGACAATAAAATTGTCAAACGAGCGCAGAAGGCATGGGACAGAGCCCTGGAACTGGGTGAAAAACATGGCTATCGCAATGCCCAGGCAACAGTGATTGCTCCTACCGGAACAATCGGTCTGGTCATGGATTGCGATACGACCGGTATCGAGCCGGACTTCGCGTTGGTGAAGTTCAAGAAGCTTGCCGGCGGCGGTTACTTCAAAATCATCAACCGAGCTGTTCCCGAAGCCCTTCGGCACCTTGGCTATACGGAGGCGGAGATTGCGGAGATCGAGGCCTATGCGGTGGGCCATGGCTCTCTCAGCCAGGCTCCGGCAATCAACACCTCCTCTCTGACGGCCAAAGGCTTTACCGAAGAGAAATTAGCGTTGCTCAACAACAGCCTGGAGACGGCGTTTGATATTAAATTCGTTTTCAATCGCTGGACACTGGGAGATGACTTCCTCACAGGAGCTCTGGATGTCAGCGCCGAGCAGCTTGAAGATTCTGAATTTAATCTCCTGAGCCACCTTGGCTTCTCGAAATCCGATATTGAAGCTGCCAATACCCATGTTTGTGGTGCAATGACCCTTGAAGGGGCCCCTCACCTCAAAGAAACGGATCTGGCGGTCTTTGATTGCGCTAATCCCTGTGGCCGGATCGGTAAACGCTACTTGTCAGTTGAAAGTCACATCCGGATGATGGCCGCAGCGCAGCCGTTTATCTCAGGTGCGATTTCCAAGACAATCAACATGCCCAACAGCGCCAACGTGGATGAGTGTAATGAGGCTTACATGTTGTCCTGGCGGCTTGCGCTAAAAGCCAATGCTCTCTACCGCGACGGATCCAAATTGTCTCAGCCGCTGAATTCTCAGTTACTGTCAGACGATGAGGATGATGCGGATGATGTAGTGGAATCCATCATCGCCAAGCCTTCACAGGCACGTGCTGAGGCAATCGCCGAGCGGATTGTTGAGCGCATTGTCGAACGCAATATCCGTTCGCGGGACAAGCTTCCCGGTCGCCGCAAGGGCTATACGCAAAAAGCGGCAGTCGGAGGACACAAGGTCTATCTCCGTACGGGCGAATATGATGATGGTCGTCTTGGCGAAATCTTCATCGATATGCATAAAGAGGGTGCGGCCTTCCGTTCGTTGATGAACAACTTTGCCATCGCCATTTCCCTTGGCCTGCAATACGGCGTTCCGCTGGAAGAGTATGTCGATGCCTTCACGTTCACCCGGTTCGAGCCGGCAGGAATGGTACAGGGTAACGACGCCATCAAGAATGCGACGTCCATTTTGGATTATGTCTTCCGTGAATTGGCCGTATCCTATCTGGGGCGTCATGACCTGGCTCATGTCAATCCCGAAGATATTGGAACGACAGTTATGGGTGGTGGTGAAGACAGCCGGCCGGACGCGGTGGTTTCAAAAGGTCTGGTGCGTGGCCAGACTGAAAAGTTCCGTGTCGTTCCGGATGTTGAGCAGAAGCTTGCAGCAACAAAGGTTGCCGTCGCTGCAGGGACCAATCCGGTCTCCGCAATGACAAACGCAGCTGCCACAGCCTTTAGCCGCGATGTCGAAGTGGAAACGGTTGTGTCGGTTTCAGCGGGGGTTGTCGAGCCTCAGCCTAAAGTCGCGGATCGAGTCGCGCGTGCAAGAATGCAAGGGTATGAAGGTGAGTCCTGCTCCGAATGCGCAAACTTCACGATGGTTCGTAACGGAACCTGCCTGAAATGCGATACGTGCGGATCGACATCCGGATGTAGCTAATCGATTACCCCATGGCTTCAACAAACTGAAGCCAATTCGAGATCTTTACCCCGTGATGATTACCACCCCGCATCTAACAAGATGCGGGGTGTCTGCTTTCCAGCAACATTCCGAACGCGCAATTGAGAATTAAGACCGCACGAGCTGTTTTTAGGACTCTATTTGCCGAAACATACCCCACACAGCCAGCAGGCGGTATGCACCGCCTGCCACCGGCACACCAGCCGAGCACTCCCTGCGTCAATTATCCATGTCCAGGATTGCAATTCCGGCACCTTGTTGTGATAAGCATCACTAGGGTTGTCACCGATCTGCTTTATAAAATTCCGTGATGAAAAACCCGAATTCAGGCGAGCGCTAACGATCTTTCTTAGCCATAAAGTTCATTAGTCATCACAGCAACTTGCCTACATATGCTTCGCTCGTATAAATACGAAACGGTATTGAGCGAACTGTCACACTGTATAGACAACAAACTAAACATTATCTGATGGCTTTAAACCTTCCGGTGAACGGGAAATACAAAATGCGTCGCGCAAATACAGATCAGATCAATATGTCCGCTCAGGCACACTACAGTTTATCTAGAAATTTATTTTGCGGTTTGTTTGCCGCTCTGTTGTTTATGCTCCCATTGGCAACGCCCGCTTCCAGTCAAGCGCCAACGGAATACAGTCTTGGTGTTCAGGACAAAGTTCTGATCAAAGTTGGCCGCTGGCAACCTGCCGAAGGTACATTTCAAAACTGGGACGGATTTGGTGGGGAGCAGACAATCGGTGCTGACGGCAAGATTTATCTTGCGCTGGTGGGCGCGATAGAGGCTGCCGGTCGAACGCCGCCTGTTATCGCAGAAGAAATATCCTTGCTTCTTCAGGCCCGTCTGGGATTGGACCAACCGCCTGCGACTACCGTGGAGATTGTCGGGTTCGGGCCGGTTTTCATTGTTGGGGCGGTCAATAACCCCGGCAGTTTCCCCTATGTGCCGCAATTGACGGTTTTGCAGGCGGTCAGTATCGCCGGTGGTCATCTGAGAACAACCGACCCCCAGCTTCGGACGGAGCGTGAGGCACTGACATCTGTTGGAACCTATGAAACGCTCAGGCTTCAAGGCTGGAGCGCGATGGCTCGGATCGCAAGATTAAAGGCAGAACTTGCTGGAGCGCAAACCATTGAAACACCGGAAGAATTGAAGGGACGCCCAATTGAAGAAGAATTGATGGCGTCCGAACAAGAAATTCTGACGGCGCGGTTGAACAGCATCAACTCCAGCAAGGCTGCGCTCGTTGATCTGAAAGAGCTGCTGCGATCGCAGATCGCAAAACTCACCGAGGAAGTTACGCTCCGCGGAAAACAGATCCTGCTTGCCAGAGAAGAACTTGCAAATGTGACCTCGTTGAAAGAACGAGGACTTGTCGTCAGTTCCCGCCAGCGTCAACTCAGTGCAACTGTGACAGAACTGGAAGCCAAGGTTCTCACACTGGATGTTGCCAAACTTCAGGCAGAGCAGCAATTGAACAAGGCAGTGCGCGATGAATTGGACATTGTGAATGTGCGGCGCAGCGAAGTTGTGACTGAGCTGCAAAAATCCCGGGAACAACTCGATCAGCTTAGAGTACAGCTGCGTGTGGCGCGAGATCTCTACGCAGACACAGCTTCCAGAAGCGGTGCAATTTCCAGCCAAACTCTGGAAACCACTTATAAATACATGATTACGCGCCGTAACGACGCCAGTAATGAGCCGTTTGAGGCCGTCGAGCGGACACTGATTTCACCTGGTGATACCATTCAAGTACACGCGATCGTCACCGACCTTGGGGATGGCCCCGACACATTTCCCATTTTGCCAGAATAGTGCATCAAATTCGGAGTTGATATACCCATGGGTGACGTGACGACGATCTGCTATCCCTTCGCTGGCAACACGATCGGTGGAAGTCATATTTCAGCGATCAAGCTGATTACGGGCCTCGATCACCAGAAATACAGGCCGATCATTGTATTACATGATGATGCCGGGCCGATTGCAGAACAACTGACCGCCGAGGGATTGCCGTTTTCAGTCGCACCGGATGTAAAATTGATGCGTCCGGGCAATCCCCCCGATAGCGCTAGCCGATGGGAATATTTTACAAGAACATTGCCGAGGTTGCGCGCATTTCTGAAGCAAAACAAGATTGATATACTGCACACGAATGATGGCGTCATTCACACGAACTGGTCCCCTGCGGCGAAGTTTTCCGGAACAAAACATTTGTGGCATCACCGCGCAGATCCAGGCGCCAAGGGGATAAATGTTCTTGCCCCGCTGTTTGCCGACCAGATTGTCACCGTCTCAAACTTTGCAAAACCGAATCGCCCGATACTGTCCGTTGATCACAAGACGCGGGCAGTACACAGTCCCTTTGATCACCCGACGGAAATACCAGATCGCGAACAATCCAGACTAGCACTGGTAGACGAGTTGGGATGCTCACCTGACACCCGGTTCATGGGTTATTTTGGCGGATTGGTCGAACGCAAGCAGCCAGTGGCATTCGTTGATGCAGTAAATGCGTTTTTGTCCGAATATCCTGAATTGCCTGTAATGGGCCTGCTGTTTGGAACCACCTTCCCCTATGAAGAGCGGCTCGACATCGCTGTTGAGAAACGAGCGGAAGAGTTGGGAATATCGGACAAGATCCACTTGATGGGATTTCGTCAGCCGATAGAGCCGCTGATGTGCGCGTGCGATGCGTTGTTGGTTCCGGCGCTCAATGAACCTTTTGGCCGGACGCTCATCGAGGCGATGTTTTTGGGAACGCCCGTGGTTGCTACTGATCATGGCGGCAATCCCGAAGCAATTCAGGACGGTGAGAACGGATTTTTGGTGCCCCCCCGAAAGGCGGATGCATTCGTCAAACCAATTCATAAATTGTTGAGTGACCCGTCGTGCTGGTCGTCAATTAGTGAAACAGCCATGCGCCAGGCAAGGGTTCGATTTGGCGTTGAGCATCATGTTGGCGGAATCACAGACGTTTACGAGCGCCTGCAAAAGAATTCGATACAGCCTTCACAGTCGGATTATTGATTTCAAACGGCTGTCAAAAAGTATGGGACTGCAAGTACAATGAAAATGGATGACATTGACTTTTTGATCATCGGCGCGGCCAAGAGCGCGACAACATGGCTGCAGCGTTCCCTTCAGGCCGATCCAAAAATTTATCTGCCCAATCCGGAACTGCATTATTTTAGTCGGGAATACGAAAGAGGTGACGATTGGTACCTCAATCAGTATCAACCTACTGAAGAAACGGTTCTGATCGGCGAGAAGTCGAATTCCTACATGGAAGTTCCATATGCGGCCGAACGCGTTGCGAAATCGCTGCCTAACGCCCGTTTGATTGTGCAACTGAGAAACCCGGTCGATAGGGCGTACTCGGATTATTGTATGCTCTACCGTCGCGGTGAAGTTGGACGGAATGTCGAAGATCATCTGGATCCAAGAAAAAATGCTGACAAACGTTTCATCGCAGACGGTTTTTATTGCGAGCAGATACAGCGTTTCGCAGACCTATATCCGAAAGACCGGATTCTCGTTCTTTTATACGAAGACGTAAAAACCGACCCCACCAAAAATGTCGCTCTCACCCGCGCATTCATCGGAGCGGACGAAGAGGCTCCGCCAATGTCGGCTCAATCAAAAGTGAAAGATAAAACGACACCAATGATTGATCCCTCATTGAAACGTTGGTTGAAACCTTTAAAACCTATTGTTCAGCCGTTCCGTGGAAACAAATATTTCAAGAAACTTCACAGTCGCGTTGCAGCTCCAATTGAGTACCCAGAAATGACCGGTGATATCAGGCAGCGTTTGATTGAGCATTATGCAAGTGAGACTGCTCGTCTTAGCGCGCTCACCGGCCGAGACTTAACCGATTGGGTGCGTTGATGCACGTTTTGAGTGTAATTTAAAATATGGCAATCTAGAATTATGTAATTCTTATTTATATTTGTAATTGTGGTTTCTGCCTCTAGGGAAGGTTGTTTGCCATATTTCAATTATCTGGAAATGTGGCAGAAAACTCTAGTTTGAAACGCAAAATATCGTGAACACTACATTTTTGTGACATGGGACACAGATTTCATTTGAAAAAAGTACTTGACTGAGCCAACAAGCCGTATGCTTATCGAATTGTAAACGGATTAACTCTAGTTAGAAATTTGGCTGCAAAATCAATTATGTCAGACGCCAAATTGTTGCTATGTGGTTTATTTTAGGCTAAAATAAGGTGCGGCGGTCGAAAAATTCGAACTACATGGCAATTGCTAGTGTAGTAGCGAAGTGGGGAGTCGCTGTGAGTATAGATAATGTATATCTCGACATAAGATTTGTTGATGTATTGCAAAGGGATTTGTTTTTAGAAAACAATTCTCAAATTGAAGACATAAACCGACCTAGTTTAGTGATGTTTACCGGTTATGGTGCAGACAAAAAGAATGAACGACTGGGCAATTCGAGAACGGGTGCTAAAACCTGCGAACGGCTCCAAAAAAATGAAGAATACGGCAAAATTTTACCGACTGTTGCAGGCAAGTCAGGGACTAGCGAGGATTCGCTAGTTATGAGTAGTTATGGGGGACAATCCCAATTACGCGAAGCGCCTAAACGCAATGCCAGTTCGCTGATTTTATCAGTTGGACCGGTGCAGTAAATTGCAGCCAACTATCCTTAGTCACCCTGCTTATCTGGAAATCCATCAATGGCTTTCACAACATTAAAAAAACCCATCCGCTCCCTTCCGGGAATGAGCGCCAGGCAACTCTCTCTTTACGCCTTTGATTTGACTCTCTGTGGCGTCGCTTTGGCTCTGTCTTGCTTGTTCCGGGTCGGATTTGAATCGGTGTTTAATTATTCGTCCGAATTGTCCGTGGTGATCCCCGCGTTCATGGTGATATGCGCCTTCGTGTTTCCGACTGTCGGTCTCTATAACCGCCAGTGGCGTTATGCATCCATTATGGATGTCATTGCCATCTCGAAGGCAGTGTTCCTGGCATCGGCGACATTTGCATTTCTATTGCTTCTTATTTTTGGAACGACCGGACAGGTCATGTTGCCGCGGTCTGTCATCGCGATCGAAATTCCTGTGCTGATGTGCCTGTTGTTCGCAACACGCCTGGCATTCCGCGTCGATGATTTCAGTTCATTTGCGCAGAAGCGCAGTAAGCGCAGTAGTGGTGCAGCGAAGACATACGAGAGTGTGCCTGTGCTCCTCGTTGGTGCCGGAGATGCCGGTGACCTTTATCTGAGAGCGCTACAGCGCGACACTGCCTGTAACTATTACCCGGTTGGGTTCCTGGACAATGACAGGGCCAAACAAGGACTGACTCACCGTGGTGTCCCTGTTTTGGGCACTTACGAGAAATTCGATCAGGTCATCCGGGACCTTGAGGCAAAGGAAGAGCGCCCTCGTCGTTTGATTTTTACCGAACTCTCCAAGGATGAAGACAAATCGCAAGCAGAGCGGTTGATCGAAAAAGCGGAAGGCCTTGGCATCACCGTTTCGCAACTGACGTCCCCGACAGAACTGCGAAGCACCAAAAAAGGTGATAAGTTCGAGCTGCGGCCGATTGAGTTGACCGATTTGTTGTTGCGCCCTCAGGCAGCCCTGGACGGCCAGGTACTTAAACGGATGATCGAGGGACGACGTGTCCTTCTTACAGGCGCTGGTGGATCAATCGGCAGCGAGTTAGCAAAACAGGTTGTTGCTTTAAATCCTTCAGAAATCGTTCTGATCGAAAACAACGAACTCAATATGTACAGTATTGAGCTTGAGTTGAATGAGTTGGCTCTGGATGTTCCGCGTCACAGTTATCTTTGCAACATCCGCGATGCCGGCCGCGTCAACGAGATATTCTCTCGTCATCGCCCGGAACTTGTTTTCCACGCAGCGGCGCTGAAACATGTTCCGATCGTGGAACTCAATCCTTGTGAAGGTGTTCTGACAAACGTCATTGGCACGATGAATATCGCCGACGCTGCCAGAAGAACAAACGCCTTGGCGATGGTTCAGATTTCTACGGACAAGGTCGTCAATTCGACAGGCGTCATGGGCGCAACAAAACGACTGGCAGAGCTCTATTGTCAGGCACTTGATCTTGACGGTGTTGGCGCAGCCAACAGCACACGATTTATGACAGTGCGCTTTGGTAACGTTCTGGGCTCCAGTGGCTCGCTGATCCCGCTGTTTCAGCGGCAATTGGCCAAAGGCGGCCCACTGACCGTGACCGACCCTGAAATGACTCGGTTCTTCATGACAGTACGCGAAGCTGTAGAGTTGACACTTCAGGCTTCTGCATGTGGACTTGAAGAGCGTGTCGGAGAAGGCGAGATATTCGTTTTGGATATGGGAGAGCCCGTAAAGATCCTGGACGTGGCTCGTCGGATGATTCGATTGGCCGGGCTCACACCGGATGTAGACGTAAATATTGAATTTATCGGCTGCCGCCCCGGTGAAAAACTGTTCGAGGAACTGTTCGACTCGTCGGAAAAACGGGTCGACTCACCGATACCTGGTGTCTTGGGTGCAATGCCTAATCCCGTTCCGTTGGCAACGCTGAAAAGTCGGTTTACTCAAATTCATAGAGCTGCGCTCAGAGGTGAGGTAGATGGCTTGTTTGAAGGAATTCAGACCATCTTGCCAAACTACAAACGCAAGGAGCTGACGAGTGAACAGGATGCCAACGCGTCGGAAACTTCGAATGAGAAGTTCGAAAAGTTGGACCGCGGACTGGATATTGCGCACTCTGACGCGGTGACAGCCCGCACTAGAACAGATGTAAAAACCTTCCAGCGTCGGCATACCCGCCTGCTGGATCGCATCTGCCAAAAAGCACCGCAAATATCTGAACCGAGTGTAGCAGCGGAATAAAAGCTGCGTCACTGAATGCATGACCGATTTGTTTTGCTGCCACCGTGCCTGTTATGCCGGTGGCAGTAGCTATTTCTGCAGCTGAAATCATTTTTCAATGGCGACTTATTGCGTTGGTGAGTTGACCGAAACAAACGGTCACTTCCGAAGCCCGCTAATCCTTTGTGCAAGAATTGTCGACGTCCATTGCGAATTCCTTTGCCGATCATATATATCTGGCACCTGATGTTGAGGTCTCGTTTCAAAAGCAACTGCCTTTATTCGTTCATGGGGATGAGCGACCGTCTTTGTCGGTATCGGACACGGGTGACTATTCGTTTCGCTTCAAAACTGTTCAGGAGCAAGCGATAAACGTCTCTCGATCAGTCCTGTGAGATTTTACTCCTTGGGGT
Organism: Stappiaceae bacterium; assembly: GCA_039976075.1. Lineage (GTDB taxonomy): Bacteria > Pseudomonadota > Alphaproteobacteria > Rhizobiales > Stappiaceae > JBDWFY01. The sequence goes on along the minus strand of JBDWFY010000001.1, from coordinate 466,383 downwards.
GCAATACTGGCGGTCTGCACAGATTGTTGCGGCAGAGCATCACAGATCACAAAATGAGGTTGTCCCACATGCGGCGTTTCGTTGTTGTCGTACTCGCATTTGCGGCGGTTATTTACTGCTTTGCGGCAACTTATCTATATGTTTTTCAAAGAAGTTTCGTCTTTAAACCCACTGGAGAACTGGCTTCTCCCGCGAACAAGGGATTGCCGTCGGTCGCTTCGGATACGGTCATGATGAATGACGGAACGAATGTCACGGTTTGGCGCGCGGAACCGACCGTCCAAGGGGCACCTACGGTGCTCTACTTTCATGGCAACTCAGGGAATATCTCCACACGCTCGGCGCGGTATCGAGAGATCATTGACAGCGGATATGGGCTATATGCACCGACATATCGCGGCTATGCGGGCGCTGAGGGGCAACCGTCGGAAGGGGCACTTGTTGGGGATGCACTGGAACATTTCGATCGTCTCAGCAAGGAAACGCCCGATATCGTCATTCACGGCGAGTCTTTGGGAACCGGTGTGGCAACAGCCCTCGCCGCCCAGAGGGATGCACAGGCGCTTATTCTCGAAGCTCCCTATACTGCGACCGTCGACATTGCTGCTGAAAGTTACCCATGGTTGCCGGTATCGCTGCTTATGAAGGATCAGTTTCGTTCCCGCGATTGGATTGAACAGGTCTCAGAGCCGGTCCTGATCATTCATGGAACAAATGATGCGGTGATACCGTTTGAGCACGGTCAGGCGCTTTTCGACAGAGCCGGCGATCCGAAAACCTTCCTCGCTGTTGAAGGTGCGGGTCACAGCGATTTATGGAAAATGGGGCTGTGGGATCAGGCACAGACGTTTCTGAACACTCCGAAAACCTGAGACGCCTGTAAGTCTCTGCAGAATTATGTGATCCGGGGTGCCCGCGGTATGACCAGAGATCACGTGCTCAAGATAAAATCTGGCTGCTGGCTGTTTCGATAGACCAGACGTCCGTTAGGGAGGTCATTTTCCTCCAGTTTTTTCCTGATGGCCGCGTCATCAAGTTCATAGTCGATCCAGCGTTTCTTCAGCCGGTTTATCAATGTCGCCTCAGAGGTCTTTATCATGACGGTATTGTCAAAAAGTGGTGCCAGACAATTCCATGGCGGCTCATTCAGCAACAGATAATTACCTTCAGCCAGGATAAGACGAACTGACCTGTCTATGATCAAGGCCCCTGCCCTGGCGATCTCTATCGATCTGTCAAATCGCGGTACGGCAACATACTCTTCTTCATTGTTTCGCAATCGCATCAGCACAGACTTCAAGCCGCCAACATCGAACGTGTGAGGGGCACCTTTTCTGTCCCTCCAGCCACGCGGAATAAGAACCTCGTCATCGAAATGAAAGCCGTCCATTGGCAGGACGGCAGAGCATCCAGGATAACTGGCACTGAGTGTGTTTGCGAGGGTCTCTACCAATGTTGATTTGCCGCTGCCCGGAGCGCCTGCAATAGCGAGGATCTTTCGTTCGCCCTCGGGCGTATCTCTGGCTATTTGGGCGACTATCTGGCTCAGTTCATCAATCGTGTGTGTTTTGCTTTCCACGGAAACCTGATCGTTCTTGACTTGTTGCGCTGGAGGACTCCGCCCTGCCAGGCATCATTTTGTTTGAAAATACTGAAATCAGTGCGTCTTCAACAGAAGTTGCCGGATACTAATTCTGCCGAGGTCTATCCCACCCTCTCAGATTTAGCTGAACAACAGAGCCATGTTAGAGCGTATCGAACATGTTCTGAACAAAAGTTTCAGAACGCGGCGCTATATTTTCTGAAAATGCGCCGGATATCAAATGTTATATCTGACGAGAACCCCGTGAGAAGAACAATTCCCCGACTGCTCGCATTCTGCGAACAGTTCCTCTCCCAAACATACCGGAACGACCGGATCATCCTGAGCAGTGATTGAAATGCGATCTTGGCGTTTCTTCGTAGGCGATGCATTAGCATCCTTGGAAGGCCGGCTATCGGCGTTTGTTGCAGTCAGGCTTGATACAACAAACCGGGATGCTTGACAGGTGAACGGTGTAGTTGCGGTGGTCACGGTTGCGTCATTGCGGGAATTCTGTTCTGTCCAGGATGAGTGTGAAATCGCAAACACCGCACTAGTGTGCCCTGCCGACGCTAAAATCGGCAACCTATCCGATTTGGATTTTGAAGAAGTGATTGCCTGAACGCCACTCTGACTTGTCATTGAAGGTTGACTGGCCTCGATCTGGTCCGCAGTTGCATTTCGAGTCTTGTATTCATTCGCGATCGCAGCGAATGCCCACGGAGCAATGACAAAGGACAGTAACAAATTTCGAAGAAAGTACACAACAGGTCTCCACACTACGCAGAGTAACCCTACAAAAATACTTTTAAGGTCCAATCTCAATTATATGAACAATTTTAAGTATCGGCATGAATTGTTTGACGTAGCGATTGGATAAGAAAAATTCGAATACTGTTATGCGTATCAGTTGCAGCCTTTTAGCAATTGAATATTAGGGTGTTTCTGCTCATTTGAGGCGGAAGTAAGCACGGTCAATTGCTTCTCCCTACCGGGAAGGAGTGTAAATCCGTTGTCCGAAAACCGGGTGTCTCCACCAAGGTCAAGCGTGACAAAAAAAGCAGGCTTATCTGTCGTTAGGAGATACACCGTTGTACCGTCCGCCTCTTTCATCCACTTTCCCGAAACGGTTGCATGTTCAATCGGACTATCCTTGAACCGGCGTGGAAAATAATCGTTCTGCCCCGTGAAGGTTCCGTCTTCTGATTGCCAGGTGAAAGTGAGAAACTCGTCCGCTTTTAGTGTGTCAGCAGGCAATCTCAGTAATTCTTGCGCCTCTTGCGTTTCGAACACTATTTTACGTTCGTCTAATTGAGAGATGGTGCCTGAGAAAGAGACTTTTTCAGCTCTCAACGAGCAAGTCCGGGTCTCCGGCATGTCGTTAACGCCCCAAAGAACCACATCGCCGTTTTCCGAATCAGGTTGTGCGCTCACAAGCAGGGGCGCGTAAAATAGTTTTGCCTTGTAGTGCAACAACTTCCATGCTCCGCCATATTCGAGGCTGGACCAGGATGCCACGGGCCAGCAGTCATTCAGTTGCCAATAGAGCGTCCCCATCGTTCTGGGCTTGCAGCTGCGCCAGAATTCGACAGCGGTTTTGATTGCGACCGCTTGTTGTACCTGACTGAGAAACACCATTTCTTCAAAGTTGTCCGGGAAGCGGAAATATCGCGCGATTGTTTCAACGATACGGGCGTTTCCACCACTGTTTCTCTGATGAATATCCATGACGGGAGATGAAATGTTCCTGTCTGCCAATTCAGTAAAACGCTCGATCAACGGCATGGACGGGAATGACTGAAATCCAAACTCCGAGCAGAAACGAGGTTTGACCGTTCTATAGGCGTCAAACTCCTTTGCTGAATGCCAAACGTCCCAATAATGCATGTCCCCCGATTTATCGTCGTGCCAGGCATCACCAAAATTCAACGGTCCGCATGAGGGAGAGCTCGGCCAGAAGCGACGAGATGGATCCTGCTCAATCGCGACCTCCCCGATTGCATTATTCAAACGATCGTAGTTGACGAGATAACGATCCCGATCGTTCCGCGTTTCTTCGTACCAGGTCAGCGCGCCGATCAATTCATTGTCACCGCACCACAGAGCAATGCACGCATGGTGAGAGAGCCGCCAGATTTGCTGGTCGACCTCTTCCCGCACAAGATCGAGAAACGCCTTGTCCGAGGGATAGATATTGCAGGCGAACATGAAGTCCTGCCAAACCAGTAGTCCAAGTTCATCACAGATGTCATAGAACCAGTCCGGTTCATACTGACCGCCGCCCCAAACGCGGATCATGTTCATATTGGCATCGACTGCGGATTGGAGGAGACAGCGCACCGTCTCCTTGGTAATGCGCTGTGGTAGTGCATCTGCCGGTATCCAGTTGGCTCCTTTCATAAAAGTGTCGCGGCCATTAATTCGAAACTTGAAGCTGGAACCAACGTCGTCCTTTTCTGTGATGACCTGACATCGACGTATACCCAACCTGCAGCGGTGCTTTTCGGAGCCGATGGAAAACGATACCTCATACTGATGCTGATCGCCCTGCCCGGCCGGCCACCACAAAATCGGATCCTCGATTTCAAGAACCACCGACACCTGGTTTTCACCCTTTAAAAGTGAACATGCTTCCAAAATGGTGTGTTCTCCAACGTCAAAAGACACCGAATGCCGACAATCCTGAAAGGCGTAAATACGCGCAGAAGCTTCGATGCGAACCGGTCCCTCGCCATCATCATCAAATTGTAGAACACGCAATGCATCAATGCGGACGGCATCGTGACGTTGTATGACTATGTCCTGATAGATACCGATCGGCATCAAGGCGATGTTCCAGTCCCAACCCGCATGGCACTGTGTCTTGCGTACATGATTGACAAATGGAATCCGGCAATTGCCGGTTTGATACGGAAGCGGAAACGGTTGGCGTTCGGCATGGGTTTTAGCGATTTGTGTGGCGCTCTTGAATTCGATGGACAGCCGATTGGCGCCATCGGATAGCTTGCCGGTCAAATCGATGATGTGATCGATAAATTGGCTTTCTGATTGAACAAGTTCGACGCCGTTGAGTGTCACGCGCGCAAAGCAGTCAACACTGCCAAGAAAGAGAGACACGTGGCTTGCGAGGACACTGTCAGCGAGAGTGAATTCGCGGTCGGCTGTCCAGGTGTCTTCATGGATCCAGTCCAACTGAAGTTCATGGTCTCTATAGTAAGGGTCAGGTATCAGGCCTGCCGCCAAAAGGGCTGAATGTACATCGCCGGGGAAGTTGATGATGGTGTCGATGTTGCCGCCGGCGTTGCGCAGGCGCCAGTTTTCATTGAGCGTAATTTTTGTCGCTGAACTCGGCAAAGCTCATTCCCCTTGTCACTGGCTGGTTTTGTGTGCAATCGCACATAACTGGGTTTTTGATGGTTGCTGCGCAGTTCACCGATCATGCAGCGATGCGCGCAACATCAGGATGGCAGTTTGGCTGTGCTTTTGCGAATAACCAATTCCACAGGCAGCACTTCTTTTGGAAGATCACCAGCAAAAGGGTCCTCCATTTGTTGCGTCAGGAGTTTTGCGGCCGCAATACCGAGTTCCATTCTCGGCTGACTGATTGTTGTCAGAGGTGGAATAAAATGTTCTGAAACTTCAAGATCGTCGAATCCGATGACCGAAACGTCCCGTGGTACCTCGACGCCGTTCTGGTGAAGCGTTGAAATCAATCCCAATGCTGACTCATCATTTGCGCAAAAAATTGCTGTAGGCCTCTCGCTCAGGCCCAGCCAGTTATTTGCGGCATGCACACCTGCATCCATGGAGAAATCACCTTCGAAGAACCACTCTGGAACCACGTTCAAGCCATAGGTTTGGAAGCCGCGTAGCGCGCCTTCTTTTCGGGCCACCGAAAGAACATTTCCTTCGGGGCCATTAAGAAATCCAATGTGTTTGTGTCCCAGTTCAGCAAGGTGTTGAATAGCCTGACCGGCTCCCCGTCTGTTGTTTACCCTGACCGACGGGCAATCATCGAATTGCGACCATTCGCATGCAAAGACAATCGGCAATCGCGAGTTGGAACCGTCATTGGTGTTCAACTTTTCGGAGGAAAGGGATCCATCCAGGGAAATGATGCCGTCGGCGCGGCCGATGTGAAGATATTCATAAAAGAATTCAGACTTCAATTTTGACTGCTGTGTATCCACTACCAGCACGCTCAGGTCGTCATTGGCCAGCGTTGATTCGATGCCCGCAAGAATGTGCGAAAAGAACGGATTTCCCAAATTTGGTACGAGAACAACCACCGCTCCCGCGCGCTGCCGCCGAAGATTCCGTGCCGCGAGATTTACACGATAACCGGTTTCCTTTGCAGCGGCCAGTACGGCATTACGGGTGCCTTCCGCCACGGTATTTGGCTTGCTCAATGTCCGGCTGACCGTTGCAACTGAAACCCCGGCAACGCGAGCTACGTCCTTGATTTTAGGCGCGGACTTTGCGACTGCGTTTGAATTTGATTTCCCGGTTTTCAATTTGAAAAACAGCCTTTCAGAAAAATGCTTGACAGATGGACGTTCGCGCTTCAACTTTAATGTAATCGATTACATTCGTAACCATCTTAGCCGGATTGGTCAAATATGGAACAGAAAAATGTAATCGATTTCATTGGTTGAGGGCCAAAGTTGAAGAACACAGAGCGGGTTGTGAAACGCGCTCGAAGTTTGGAATTTCATGGGAGGAATAACGTGAAACTACTCAAAACCATTTTGTCTTGCAGCACGGCGATGTTCATTGCCGGCTCAGCAAGTGCAACAGAACTCGAAGTGACTCACTGGTGGACGTCCGGTGGTGAGGCAGCTGCCGTTGCTGAATTTGCAAAAGCTTTCGACGCATCAGGAAACAAATGGGTTGACGGCGCCATCGCTGGCGGCGGCGGCACTGCGCGACCAATCATGATCAGCCGCATCACCGGTGGCGATCCGATGGGCGCGACACAGTTCAACCACGGACAGCAGGCTCTGGAACTGGTAGAAGCCGGTCTGATGTTGGATCTAACCGAGTTGGCGGAAAAAGAAGGTTGGAAGGACATTGTTTTCCCATCCTCGCTGCTCGATAGCTGCACCGTAGACGGTCGTATCTATTGCGTGCCGGTAAACATCCATTCGCCAGAATGGCTCTGGCTCTCCAACAAAGCCTACGAAGAAGCCGGAATACCAGTGCCAACCAACTGGTCTGAGTTCGTGGAATCTGCCCCTGCTCTTGAAAAAGCGGGAAAAATACCACTGGCGCTGGGCAATCAGCCATGGCAGTCAAATCTTGCCTTTAACGCACTGCAAATCGCTATTGGCGGATTGGATCTTTGGAAAAAGATCAATATAGACAACGACATGGATGCAGCTTCTGGTCCGGAAATGGCCAAGGTGTTTGAAGCAGCGGCCAGTGCGCGCAAACTTGCAGAAAAGTCAACCGTTCAGGATTGGAACCAGGCGACAAACCTGGTGATCACTGCACAGGCTGGCGGTCAGTTGATGGGTGATTGGGCTCAGGGTGAATTCCAGGTTGCCAATCAGGTTGCCGGTAAAGATTACACCTGCCTGCCTGGTCTTGGGGTTAATGAATACATCTCCACTGGCGGCGATGCATTTTACTTCCCCAAGAATGATGATCCGGAGAAGACCAAAGCGCAGCTGGAGTTGGCATCCTTGATGTTGGCAAAGGAAGTGCAGGTTAACTTCAACCTCAAGAAGGGCTCTCTTCCGGTTCGCGGAGATGTTGATCTTGCTGCCGCAAATGACTGCATGAAAAAAGGCCTCGAGATCCTGGCCAGCGGCAACATCATCCCCGGTCTTGATCAAGTGCGCTCGCCGGATACGCAAAAGCGTCTTGAGGATTTGCTTGTTGAATTCTGGAAATCCCAGGAAATGAGTGCAGAAGATGCACATCAACGTTGGGCAAACATCCTGAAAACCGCTGAGTAGTAAAGTACTCTAAAGGCTTAGGGCGGACTGCACGTTTGTGTCGTCCGCCCGGCACTATGCTTCTTGCGAGTTCGTCATGGAAAATGCAGGTAGACCCAACCCGCTGTTTAAAAATCTGAGTGCGAAGATTGCGGCACTTCCAATGATTTTTACAGCTTTGGTTGTTTTTGTCGGTGGAACGGTTTGGACAGTCGCATACTCATTCACGAAGTCGAAGTTACTTCCGAATGAGAAATTTGCCGGGCTTGCGCAATATGAACGCCTTTGGTCAACCAGTCGTTGGTTGATTTCTATTGAAAATATTCTCATTTACGGACTGTTTTCGCTCGTATTTTCGCTGGTCATCGGATTTGTTCTTGCCGCGCTGCTCGATCAGAAAATCCGGTTTGAAGATACTTTTCGGACCATTTTGCTCTATCCCTTCGCCTTGTCGTTTATCGTCACCGGCCTTGTTTGGCAGTGGATACTCAATCCTCAGTTCGGCATCCAGTCGATTATTAGGGATCTGGGATGGACGAATTTCAATTTCGACCCGCTTTATAACCCTGACATCGTGATTTATGGACTGCTGTTTGCAGGGCTCTGGCAAGGCACCGGCTTTATTATGTGTCTGATGCTGGCAGGTCTGCGTGGCATTGACGAAGACATATGGAAGGCCGCTCGCGTTGACGGTATTCCCATGTGGAAGACTTACATTTTTATTGTGATCCCGATGATGCGACCGGTGTTCATCACAACACTCGTTATCATCGCAGCCGGCATTGTGAAGCTCTATGATCTGGTCGTTGCACAGACAAATGGCGGACCAGGCAATGCATCGGAAGTACCGGCGAAATACGTATATGACTACATGTTTCAGGCTCAGAATCTGGGGCAAGGGTTCGCCGCCTCGACGATGATGTTGGTTACGGTTCTCGTTGTACTGATCCCTTGGGCATATCTTGAATTCGGAGGACGCAAGAATGTCTGATGCAACAGTCGCCAAAGGAAATGAGCCCTGGGGGCTTAAACCGAAAAGAACGTTTTCTCGTCGAAACATATTCCTGTACGGCACACTGATCGTTATCGCGCTCTACTACCTGCTGCCCCTTTATGTCATGGTCGTCACGTCTTTGAAGGGAATGCCCGAAGTAAGAATTGGAAACATTTTCGCGCCACCGTTGGAAATCACTTTTGAACCCTGGGTGAAAGCCTGGTCGACTGCCTGTACCGGTTTGAACTGTGACGGACTTTCGCGCGGTTTCTGGAATTCCGTCCGTATCACCGTACCATCAGTCGTCCTGTCGATTGTGATTGCATCGGTGAACGGATATGCGTTGGCCAACTGGCGTTTCAAAGGTGCCGATGTATTTTTCACGATTTTGATTTTCGGTGCTTTCATCCCTTACCAGGTGATGTTGTATCCGATCGTTATCCTGCTGCGGGAAATGGGACTTTATGGCTCGCTGTCCGGCCTGGTTGTGGTGCACACGATATTCGGAATGCCGATATTGACGCTGCTTTTCCGGAATTACTTCACGTCGGTACCGGAGGAATTGTTCAAGGCCGCGCGCGTTGATGGTGCCGGCTTTTGGGCCATTTACTTCAAGATCATGTTGCCGATGTCGCTACCCATCTTTGTAGTTGCAATCATCTTGCAGGTAACGGGTATCTGGAACGATTTTCTCTTTGGTGTGGTTTACACCAAACCGGATGTCTATCCCATGACGGTACAACTCAACAACATCGTCAATTCCGTGCAGGGTATCAAAGAATACAATGTCAATATGGCGGCTACGATCATAACCGGAATGGTTCCGCTTCTGGTTTACTTTATCTCTGGAAAACTGTTTGTGCGCGGCATCGCTGCCGGGGCGGTAAAGGGCTAAGCATGGCAAGTGTATCCATTAAAAACCTCGACCTCAGCTTCGGGTCTGTCGAAGTACTGAAAAATCTGGATCTGGATATTGAGAAAGGCGAGTTTCTTGTTCTGCTTGGTTCATCCGGTTGCGGAAAGTCGACCTTGTTGAACTGCATTGCCGGACTACTCGACATCACTGGTGGCCAGATATTCATCAACGACAAAAACGTCACTTGGGCAGAACCCGCCAATCGCGGGATCGGCATGGTGTTTCAGTCCTATGCGCTTTATCCGCAGATGACTGTGGAGGGCAATCTTTCCTTTGGGATGAAAAATGCCCGCATGGCAAAGGATGAAATTGCCCGACGCATTAAACGAACATCCGAAATTCTTCACATCGAACCGCTTTTGAAAAGAAAGCCGGCACAGCTGTCCGGCGGTCAGCGCCAACGGGTTGCCATCGGCCGTGCGCTGGTGCGAGATGTGGATGTATTTCTGTTTGACGAACCACTGTCAAACCTCGATGCGAAGCTTCGGGCCGAGCTACGTGTTGAACTCAAGCGGCTTCATCAGAAGCTTGAAAACAATACGATGATCTATGTAACGCATGACCAGATTGAAGCGCTGACATTGGCTGACCGGATCGCCATCATGCGTGATGGAGCCATACAACAGCTTGCGGATCCCCATACGATCTACAATCGGCCGGTCAACAAATATGTTGCAGGGTTTATTGGTTCGCCAAGCATCAATTTCCTCGAGGGGAATGTTGATACGACAGACGGTGTCCAGTTTGCCTCGAATGGTGTCGTTGTCGACCTCGCGCGCTATGATTTTGCAGTATCGGCGGAAAGTCAGACGGCATCCCTCGGTGTGCGTCCTGAACATATCCAACTCGGTGAAACATCTGAAGCGGGACACTTCAATGCAACAGTGGCCATTGATGTTGTGGAGCCGATGGGCTCTGACACGCTCGTGTGGAGCAAGCTCGGAGGCCAGGATTTCCGTTTTCGAGTTGACGGACAAACAACGCTGAAAACCGGTGACGAAGTAGCCGTCAATTTTGATCCGGCCAGAGCGTCCCTGTTCAACAGTCAGAACGAACTCAGAATTTAGAGCAAGAGGAACAAGAATTCACCTTGCCCGACGACCCTGCCCCGGGTTCAACACCGGGGCACGCCTGTTTTTTCAATCACCTTCCAACACTGGTGTCGATATGATGGATCTCTCCTACCAACTCTATTCGTCTCGAGAATTTCCGCCGCTGGCGGACACGCTCAAATTGCTGGCCGACATTGGATATAAGTCGGTAGAAGCCTATGGCGGCCTGCTCGATGATCCCGATACACTTGACAGCGCGCTGTCAGCAAGCGGTCTCTCATTGGATTCATCGCATGTCGGATTGGACGCCCTTGAGAGCAAGCCGGACTGGGTCGCCGAAATAGCACAACGGTTTGGGATAAAATCCTTGTTTTGCCCGTTTCTGATGTCTGACCAGCGCCCTGAAACTGCCGACGGATGGCGGGAGTTTGGTGCCAGACTTGGGCGGATTGACGAGACGTTTTCATCCAATGGTGTGCGAGTCGGCTGGCACAATCACGATTTTGAATTTGTCCCGCTGCCCACCGGTGAACGTCCGATGGATCTCATCCTGGAAGGTGCTCCTTCCCTTCAGTGGGAAGCCGATGTGGCATGGATTGTCCGTGGCGGTGTGGATCCAATGGCCTATTTGCAGAAATATGGTGATCGCATCACCGCGCTGCATATCAAGGATATCGCGCCTGCTGGTAATTGTGCCGATGAAGACGGCTGGGCTGATGTGGGACACGGAACAATGGATTGGTCTGCCCTGTTAAAGGCAGCCAGCACCCTGAATGTAAAACATTATGTCATGGAACACGACAAACCGAATGATCACGAGCGATTTGCGCGCCGTTCGTTTGCCAGTGTCCAAGCTATCCTGGAGAGCTGAAAATGACACAGTCATTGAACGTCGGCATTATCGGCTGCGGTAACATATCCGCCGCCTATATGAGCCTTTCTTCTCTGTTCAAGAGCATCACGGTGCGTGCCTGTGCCGATATGAACCAAGATGCCGCCAAAGCCCGCGCTGCAGAATTCGAACTGCGAGCAGACACTATTGAAGACCTGCTTAAAGCAGATGATATTGATATCATTGTCAATCTGACGATTCCCGATGCGCATTATCAGGTTTCAAAATCGATTCTTGAGGCCGGCAAGCATGTCTATTCTGAAAAACCTTTCGTCCTCTCTCTGGAAGAAGGTAGCAATCTGGCGGAAGTGGCTGCTCAGAAAGGGCTTCGTGTTGGCTCAGCCCCCGATACGTTCCTGGGTGGTGCGCATCAGCACGCCCGTCACCTGATTGATTCCGGTGCCATCGGAAAGGTAACCAGCGGTACGGCTCACGTCATGAGCCACGGCATGGAACATTGGCATCCGAACCCTGACTTTTTCTTCAAACCCGGCGCAGGACCGGTTCTGGACGTCGGACCCTATTACGTAACCAACCTCATCCAGTTGATCGGTCCGGTAAAGCGGGTCATGGCCATTTCTTCAACCCCCTCACCCCATCGCACAATCGGGTCGCAGCCAAGGGCGGGGGAAAAAATTCCCGTAGAAACGCCGACCACCATCCATGCGTTGCTGGAATTTGACAATGGTGCTGTCATAACCATGGGCACCAGTTGGGATGTTTGGCATCATGGTCACCAGAACATGGAACTTTACGGAGAAGACGGGACACTTTATGTGCCTGACCCCAATTTCTTCGGCGGCGATTTACAGATGACGAAAGGTAGCGAACCGCTCGAAGCGTTACCTGCATTTGATCATCCGCTTGGTGTGCCCAACCAGGAGCATGGAAACGGCATGATGGCCAACTACCGGACAGCCGGTCTTGCCGACATGGCAAGCGCTATTATGGAAGGTCGCCCACATCGCTGCTCACTGGAAATGTCCCTTCATGCGGTTGATGTCATGACATCGATCCTCAAAGCCGGTGAAACGGGTACTCCGGTCGATCTGACAACAACATGCGAACGTCCGACAGCGCTTACAATGGATGAAGCCAAGGCCATGCTTGCAGCTGACTAGACGCGAAATGCTGTCGTTTTTCTGTTTCAATGAGCGGGCAATTTTTCAGGCCCGCTCTTCTTCCTCGATCCATCCATCATCCTTTGTTTCCTGCCAGATGATATTATCCTGTTCCAGAAAATCGATTGAGTGAATGGTTGTGTACTCATTGCCAAGGAAGCAAACATTGTAGTTGGGGGCGATTGGCCCATAGCCCATCAGATTCTTGTTTCCGGAGAATTCCGGCCAGTTGGGATGGCTCGTCGAGCGCGGTGCGGATATGGGAATGCCAGCGAGAGATCCGCTGAGCGAAAAGTGGCAGTGACCGAAGAAAATGTGTCGGACAATGCCCTTATAGTCGGCGAATAAACGGGCCAACACCTGTTGTTGTACGATTCCAATGATGTCCGCATTCGCAACATGGACCGGAACTGGGTTGTGGTGCATGAATATCCAGGCCGGTTGGTTCAGTGCGCGGGCAGTTTCCAGAGCGTCGCGCAACCATTCCTGACGTTTCTCGCAGTAGTGACCCGCATGTGTTCCCGGCTCGTTTGTATCAAGATAGATGAAGGTTCCGAGCGGCGTGTCTTCGGCCCATTGTACAAAGCCGTCTTCGTCTCTTTGGCTTTCAGAGAAAATCTTCAGGAATGTTTCACGGTCGTCGTGGTTCCCAATAAGAAGCTGTGGCGTCAATGACCCAACAAAACCGAATTGCTGAAGCATATGGCGCAGTTTGCGGTAACTTTGTTCGTGTCCGTGGTGTGTCAGATCGCCTGATATAACGATTTTGTCTGCATCACTGTGGTGAGTTTTGACATGGTGCAGACAGCACTCGAAATTGGCAACAGGATCAGACCCCAGAATTTTTGCCGCGTTGATATGGATATCCGAAATGTGCACTAGTTTCATTGGATGCTACTCATATGAATAATCTGATGGGACGCTACCGCTTGGATGTTGCATTCCCGTGACAAACGAACCGCCAATTGTGTGAATAAAATATGAGCGACTTATGGCTGAAACAACAATAGCGCTTCAAAAGCGTGCGCAACAATTTCAGCAGGCGGTTTCCTCTGGCGACTGGCAAAAGGCACTGATCGCAATCAATGCCCTCTTGGAGGCAACGCCCGGCGAAGTCTCCTTACTTTATAATCGTGCATTGGTGCTCAAGAACTTGATGAAACCAGAGGACGCCCGCAAGGCTTTTGAAGGTGTGCTGGATCAATACGACGGTCATCTCAAAGCCCGGTTTGAGCTCGCGTCGATTTATCTGGAAATGAACGCCTTCGACAAGGCCATCCAGCATCTGAGCAATTACCTCACAAGCCGTCCCGACGATGGCGATGCGTTGCTGAATATCGGGAATGCGTATCTGTATTCCAACCAAGTGCAAACGGCGCGCGACTTCTTGTCAAAAGCCCATACCATTCTCAATTCAGAACTTTCGGCTCAAAGTCTGGCAATTGCCGAAAGGGATTGCGGTAATCTCGATGCCTGCAATGATTTACTGGATGGGTTACCGCACAGTCCGGAGATGGCTGCCACCCGATTGAAAATACAGACGCAGGGACCAAAGGGCTGTTTGAAACTAGCTGTATCCGGCTTTCATCCCACCCGATAGGATTTGCGATAGAGCCCGCTGTCCCGTTGCAGACTATCCTGTACTTCCAGATGCCTTTTTAGAGCCTCATTCCCCATTTCACCGGTTTGAAGCTCCAATGGTTCCCTCTTCACCAGCCAGCCCTGAGCGACCGGCGTTCCCGCAGGCAGAGTTCCGTTAAAAGACGGATCTATCCACTGTGCTGGAAAATGGACAAAACCATCTTTCCATTGATCACAATCAACCAGTCCGCTCAATGTGCGAAAAGGAAGATCGGATCGGTTTGCGGGATGGGAGAACAGCATTGACCAGCCTTCGGGCAGGTCTATCGTCCAGAAGTTATTGAATTTAATTACGAAAGCCTGTTCATCCACTTCAGGCATCCCTTTTGCCTGATCAGGCACATGAACGCCAATTGGGGATCGGGTCGTCCGAGCCTGTTCATGCCGGGGCAACGGCCAGTCCCAGGAAAACTCTCCCTCGCTGAACGAAAGGTCTGCTGCCAGCGGGAACAACACGCCAAGACGCATGGCATCAATGAAGGGCGGGCATTGCTTTACGGTGCGTACCGGTGATTTGGCCAGCACGGTGCTGTTCGTCTCCGACGGCATCGCTTTAAGCCAGGACGGGAGGCCGCCGGAAGCAAGTTGGGGCCTCGGCAAATATTTTTCGTAACCCGGCAAACATGAAAACTGGATCTTCATGCCCGCTTTCTCGACATAAGCGTATGGACAATCGCTACAATGATGGTGATGACAACGAAGATGACGCCAATGGCGTTGATCGACGGAGACAGGCCAAACCGCATGCGGCTGCCGATTTCCGTCACCAGAGTCCAGGAACTTCCAATGGCAAAGAACGTCGTATTGTAGTTCTCAATCGATTGCAGAAAAGCAATTACCGAGGCGGTCAGGATCGTCGGCATGAGAAAGGGCAATGTGATCCGCCGAAACATGAAAAATGGCGAAGCGCCGAGATCAAGTGCCGCCTCCTCCAGTGCCCTGTCCTGACGTTGCAGCCTCGCCATGAACAGCAGCATGCAATATGCCGAGATGAAGGAAGTTTGAGCCACGACTGCCGTAAACAACCCGGCCTGAACGCCAAAATAATCCCGCCAGAAAATCATCGTCGTGACACCAAGAACGATGCCGGGAACCAGAACCGGCGACACCAGCAACGTGTAGAGCAATGTCGTTGCCCGGGATTGCAGGCGCGTCAGGACTAGTGCGCCTGCCAACCCAAACGGAATTGAAAAGACAATAACTCCGGCCGCAATAAGCAGGGAGTGTCCCAGGCCCTGGATAAACCGCGTATCCTGCCTCAACTCAGAGAACCATTTGAATGTAAAGCCCTGCCAGTCCGTAACCGATGGGGTCGGTGAAGCGTTGAACGCGGCAGCAACCATAAAGAGCAGCGGTAAAAACATGTACGCAAAGAACAGTATTACGTAACCGCCCAAAATGGCGTCAGACCAGTTTCGAGTCGATTTGCGTCCGGAGTCAATTGCTGAACCGCCAACAGGGCTTGTGTCTTGAGTTGCCGTACTCATTTGGCAATGTCCCGGATACCGACTTTGAAGATGGCCATGTTGATAAATATGAACGCAATACAGGCCGCCAGAAGCGCCAATGAATAGGCAGAGCCCTGGTTCCAGGAGTCAGCCTCGAAAAACCGACGATAGATAAGCTGGCTGAACCAGTCCGGATGCAGTCCCCGGCCGACGATTTCCGGAGCGGCAATAGAACCCGCAGACAGCATGAACGTCATGATCGAGCCCACAGCGATCCCAGGTTTCGCATGGGGAATAACCACCCGCGTGTGGATCTTCCACGCAGACGCGCCCAGATCGCGGGCTGCTTCGATTTGGTTTTTGTCCAGCGTATCGATCGTGTTGTAGATCGGAAAAACCATAAACAATACATAGGCATAGATCATTACTGTAAAGACGGCACCGTTGGAGGCAACGAACCGGATCCCCTCCCCGGCCGATAGATCCAGAATGCCAAGTGTATCGAACAGTGAATTCAGGATGCCGTTCTTTTCCAGGATCATTACCCAGGAAAATATCCGCAACAATTCGTTGATTGCATAGGGAATAACCAGACCCAGCATGATCAATGTCAGTTTGTTTTTGCTTTCAAGCGTCGCTGCGACAAAGGCAACCGGATAACAGATTAGGAAAGAACAGATGGTGACGCAGAATGCGTAGATCAGCGTCATAATGAAAATACGAAGATGAATGCTGCTCATCGTCGTAAAGTTTTCGAATGAATAGCGTTCCTGCGTTCCAGCTATTTCAGAGTTCTGTGATTCTTGGCTTTCCAATTCCGTTATGCTGGCCTGCAGCGCGGCACTTTCCTCGGCCAATGCAGCAATTTTTGCCGTGCGCTCCTCGTCAGACAGTTGACTGCCATCTCCGCCCTCTCCCGGCTTGGATGGCGATGGAGCAAACGGTGATGGTGCAGTCGGTGTCGTTCCAACGTCTCCGCCGGCTCCGTCGGCCTCTAATTCGGCAATCTCCTGATCGATGGTGAACTTTTTCGAATAAGCACGGTCGATCTGTAGCGCCAGCATTGCTGTATCACCGCCTCGATCAACAAATGTAAATGCCCGCTCCAGCATCCGAAACTGCGGCACGACAATCATCAGCAGGACCCAGATGACGACCAGCCCGACGATGACACCGGTCAATCCTTTTCCGTAAGTTCTTGTCAGCCCGCCCATCGCTATTACACCTGCTCGCGCGCAATGGCGCCGGGTCGCATGACAATGGTGTCCAGGTGTTTGAAAGAAAGCCTGGTTTCATCAGTCGTGGACTGACTGGTTTCACCTGTATTGTGCAGATTGACGTGAAGTTGCTGCTCTCCGGAGCGCAAATAGAGATTGATCAACGCTCCCTCGAGGTCGCGTCTCTGCAATCGGGCTGAAAGCTGGTTCGCGTCAGAGGCTGGAGCGGCACCGTTGACGAGGTCAATCCGTTCCGGACGCACCATCACCAGGGCTTCCTCCCCGCTCTTCAGTCCGTTCCGGTTCACGCCGCGCAGGATTCCTTGCGGTGTTTCCACCGCTGCTTCCCGGTCATCGGCTTCTGTTACCTTGCCGGTAAATACATTTTGCTCCCCGACAAACGTGGCCGTAAAGGGGGTCAGAGGCGTATTGTAAATTTGTTCAGCGGTAGCGACCTGTTCGATTTTTCCCGCATTCATGACCGCAACCCGGTCGGACATGGCCAATGCTTCGCCCTGGTCGTGTGTAATATAGATGAAAGTAACGCTGGTTTTTCGCTGAATTTCTTTCAATTCGGCGCGCATATGCTGACGCAGTTTCAAATCCAGCGCTGACAGGGGCTCGTCCAGCAGCAATACCGCCGGCTCCACTGCAAGCGCGCGTGCAACCGCGACCCGTTGGCGTTGACCGCCTGACAATTCGGTTGGTTTCTTGTCTTCCTGCCCTGTCAAAGCGACGAGCTCGAGCAATTCCTCTGCCCGCTTTCGGCGGTCGGCCCTGGAAACGCCGCGTGCTTCCAGTCCGAAAGCAACATTTTCCCAAACTGACATAAGCGGAAACAAGGCGAGGTTTTGAAAAATCAAGGCAGTGGGACGCTTGTTCGGCCCGATGCCGTTCATTGTCTCATCGCCAATGACGACATGTCCGGATGTTGGATCAAGAAAACCGGAGATCATCCGTAAAATAGTGGTTTTCCCGCATCCCGATGGCCCCAGAATGGAAAAAAATTCACCCGATTCAATCGTCAGGTCGGTCTCATGAACCGCCTTGAAGCCATTTGGATAGGTCATGGAGACGCCATCCAGTCGCACACCTTGTCCGCGCATTTCGTCCCCTTAGCATCAATCGGAAAATGGCCGCGACAAACGCGGCCATTTGAGTTTTTGCAAGATTATAGGGTCAGGCATTGGTGATTTTGTCGACAAACTCTTCACGAGTAGGCGCAAACCACGGTGTGTCAGCCTGCCACCACCAGAGATTGGCCAGGTTGTCTGCATTGTACACTTCGTTGAACTGCTTTTTATACTCTTCACCGGCAAATTCGGCGGCACCGGTGACAGCTGAATTGTAGCCGGTGTTTTTGGAAAGCAGTCCGCCCATTTCCGCAGTGAACATGGCGTTCATGAAGGCGTAGCCCTGATCAACATTTTCAGCACCAGAGGGGATGCCCACAGAATCGAGCCACGTAATGCCGCCTTCTTTGGGCATGCGGTATTTCCACTTGGCATCTTCACGGCTGAGCAGAAGCCCTGTTGTATCCCAAGTCTGACCGATTTGCGCACCAGCCTGTTTAAACGCGTTGGTCGCTTCGGTGGCGTTGTTCCAGAATGCGGCGATGTTTTGCTTGTGCTTGATGATAAAGTCGGCACACGCAGACCATACCCGACGGGCATCATCTTCCGTTTTGTAAACGTCGAGCATCCGGTCGGTTTTCAATTCACCGATGGAGTCCAGATAAAGACCAACGCCCATAATGGCGGATTTCTGTCTGAATGCTGATTTGCCAACAGCTTCGGGAGTCCACAGCGAGCCGTAGGATACATCTCCCTCAGCAAGGTCAAAGGCGGATGAATCAAATGTCATCGCCTCGGTACCCCAGTTAAACGGCATCAAATACCGCTTTCCACGGTATGTCGCGCCAAGTTCTACCGAGTCCTTGACCATTGAAGGGATGATGTTTCCGGCATTGGTCATCTTGGCATCATCGAGCGGCGCAAGAAGATCGTCCGGATAATAGTTATTACCGTTTGTCACCGATGGGAAGATAACGTCAAAGCCCTTGCCTCCAGCTGCTTTCAGCTTCTGCTCGGCTTCGTCATTTGACCCGTAAGTTGAAAGATTGACTTTGATACCCGTGTTCTTTTCAAACAGCTCGATCATGTTGTCCTGAATATAGTCACCCCAGGCAAAAACATTGACAGAGCCGGAAGTCGCAAGGGCGTCTGAAGATCTCAAAACGGCCGGCGCGGCTACAAGTGCAGCACCGGCGGCAGAGGTTTTGATTAGTGAACGGCGAGAAATCATGGATTGTCCTCTCTGAAAAACAACAGGCGGTATTTTCTTATTCAAACGCGCCTTGTAGCACGGCGTTTAGTGTAGCTAGATTACAGATGTTTATCAATTTTATTACAGATTTCTGACAACGCATATTGTTGTAATAATTCATCGATTTGTAGAAACAGCAAACATATCGCTCGTCGTTTCACAACCCGTGAATTCTGCTTCAACATTTCAACAAGTCGAAAGCTGTCCTTCGGTCAGCGCGGTCACATGTCCAGGTCAGGGAAACTGGTTTCTTTCTCGTTCATTCCCCGATCAGATATATCTTGTAAATTAACGTACGTTCATTTATATTGCTGAGCAACGGAAGGGTTCAGGTA
Source organism: Stappiaceae bacterium (assembly GCA_039976075.1). Classification (GTDB taxonomy): domain Bacteria; phylum Pseudomonadota; class Alphaproteobacteria; order Rhizobiales; family Stappiaceae; genus JBDWFY01. The sequence goes on along the minus strand of JBDWFY010000001.1, from coordinate 446,921 downwards.
TGGCGCGTCCTATCGGCATCAAAGGTTCTGACACGGCCAACAAAATTCGCAACTGTTCGCTGCATCTCTTTGCCCAGCTTGGCTATGCCGCTGTTTCAATGCGCATGATCGCTGAGGCGGTTGGTGTTCAGGCTGCCGCTTTGTACAATCACTTCCCAACCAAGCAGGACATTTTGTGCGACCTTCTGCAGGTACACATGCAGGACCTGATTGATGCATGGGAGCGCGAGCGTGAGAAAGATGAAAGCCCCTCTGCTGCTCTACTGCGCTTCACCCGATTCCATATCCGCTATCATATTCAGCGACCGGATGAGGTCTTCATCTCCTATATGGAGCTGCGGAACCTCGAACCGGAGAACTTTTCTGCCATAGAGAACATGCGCGGCCGGTATGAAGGATACCTGCGGGATATCCTGTCGGCGGGCCAGACCTCAGGTAGCTTTTCCATTGCCGATGCACCCGTAACCAGTATGGCGGTTATCTCCATGTTGACCGGTGTGAATACCTGGTATCGCAGCGGCGGCCGGCTTGATGTTGAAGACATCGAGGAGATTTATGAGGGCCTGGTGTCCCGATGCGTGGGGCTTGACCACTCATCAACCGTTGCCCCCGAACCAAACAAGATAGAGGATCCCGTATGACACTGCTGAGGTCCACCCTTTCCCCCGGATCGGAAACATTCGCAAAGAATCATGCCGCGCAGGAAAGAGCGATGGCTGCGGTTGAACAGGCTGTTGAACAGGCACTTGAAGGCGGTGGCGAAGCGGCGCGTGAACGACATGTCGGGCGTGGAAAAATCTTGCCAAGGGAACGTGTTAGCCGGTTGCTTGATCCCGGTTCGCCGTTCCTTGAGATCGGTCAACTTGCCGCGCACGATCTGTATGACAATGCCTCTCCCTCCGCCGGTATGATTGCCGGTATAGGCAGGGTTGAAGGTCAGGAAGTGATGGTCGTTTGTAACGATGCGACGGTCAAAGGCGGCACGTATTATCCGATGACCGTCAAAAAACATCTGCGTGCCCAGGAAATTGCCGCCAACAACAACTTGCCTTGTATCTATCTGGTGGACTCCGGTGGGGCCAACCTGCCCAATCAGGACGAGGTCTTTCCCGACCGGGATCACTTCGGGCGCATCTTTTTCAATCAGGCCAATATGTCGGCGCAGGGCATTCCTCAAATTGCCGTCGTTATGGGGTCATGCACGGCCGGTGGCGCCTATGTGCCTGCCATGTCGGATGAAACGATCATCGTGCGGGAGCAAGGGACGATCTTCCTCGCGGGGCCGCCGCTGGTCAAGGCTGCGACAGGCGAAGTGGTCACGGCAGAAGACTTGGGTGGAGGCGATGTACATACACGGCTCTCGGGTGTGGCAGACCACCTTGCGGATGATGATGCTCATGCGTTAGCCCTGTGCCGCCGGACGATCGCCAATTTAAATCGACTGAAGCAGCCGGAAATAGCCATTCAGATATCTGAAGACCCGCTGTATGATCCCGAAGAGATCCTGGGGATTGTTCCTGCTGATCTGAAAACCCCTTACGATATCAAGGAAGTGTTGGCCCGTACCGTTGACGGCTCTCGTTTCGATGAATTCAAATCTCGATACGGCACGACACTGGTCTGCGGATTTGCCCACATTCACGGTATTCCGGTAGGTATCATCGCCAATAACGGTGTGCTGTTTTCTGAAAGTGCGCTTAAGGGTGCCCACTTCGTTCAGCTGTGCTCACAACGCGGAATCCCCCTTGTGTTTCTGCAAAACATCACTGGTTTCATGGTGGGACAGAAGTACGAAGCTGAAGGGATCGCCAAAAACGGCGCTAAGCTGGTGAGTGCAGTCGCGACCAGCGCCGTGCCAAAAATCACGATGGTGGTCGGCGGCTCCTTTGGTGCCGGGAACTACGGAATGTGCGGGCGCGCTTACGATCCTCGGTTCCTGTGGTCCTGGCCCGGGTCCCGGATTTCAGTAATGGGCGGTGAACAAGCCGCAGGCGTTCTTGCCACTGTTCGCCGAGACGGCATCGAACGAAAAGGAGGTTCCTGGTCGCCCGATGAGGAACAGAATTTCAGACAGCCTATTATCGATCAATTCGAACACCAGGGACACCCGCTTTATGCGTCCGCACGCCTTTGGGACGACGGCATTGTCGATCCTCGAAAGACGCGGGATGTGCTCGGTCTCTCGCTTTCCGCAATTCTGAACGCACCGATTGAAGAAACGCGTTTCGGCTTATTCAGGATGTAGAGGCTCAACCATGATCAAAAAACTTCTCGTTGCCAATCGCGGTGAAATTGCATGCCGGATCATCCGCACAGCACGGTCGCTGGGTATCAAGACCGTCGCAATTTATTCTGATGCAGATCAGACTGCGCTCCACGTATCGATGGCCGATGAAGCCTATCGGGTGGGATCTCCTCCCGTTTCGGAAAGTTATCTGATGGCGGACCGGATCGTGGAAATTGGTGTTTTGTCGAAAGCCGACGCGATACATCCAGGCTACGGATTCCTGTCTGAGAATCCCGAGTTTGTCGAGAAAGTAGAGGCTGCCGGTCTCATCTTTGTCGGGCCTCCTGCCGAGGCTATCCGATCGATGGGATTAAAAGATGCTGCCAAAAAGCTGATGGAGCAAGCCGGGGTGCCCGTCGTGCCGGGATATCATGGAAGCGAACGGGATCCGGACAGTCTGGCAAAGGAAGCAGACCGGATCGGATACCCGGTGCTGATCAAGGCCCGTGCCGGTGGTGGTGGAAAAGGGATGCGACGTGTTGACGGATCCGAAGACTTCAGATCCGCGCTGGAAGGCGCCCAACGGGAAGGAATGGCCAGCTTTGGCGATAGTGTCTGCCTGATTGAAAAATACCTCACAAAACCAAGGCATATCGAGATTCAGGTATTTGGCGATGCCCATGGCAATGTGGTGCATCTTTTCGAGCGCGACTGTTCGCTGCAACGGCGACATCAGAAGGTCATAGAAGAAGCCCCTGCCCCGGACATGCCGCAGGATATGCGCGAAGAGATGGGACGTGCCGCTGTACAGGCCGCCAGAGCAATCGGCTATCAGGGAGCCGGTACGATTGAATTTATCGCAGATGTTACGGATGGGCTGAGGCCGGACCGTTTCTACTTCATGGAAATGAACACCCGATTGCAGGTGGAACATCCTGTAACGGAATTGGTGACCGGGCAGGATCTGGTTGAATGGCAGCTTCGTGTAGCCTCCGGCGAAGCTTTGCCCGTGAGTCAGGAAGATTTGGGGCTGAGCGGATGGGCATTTGAAGCGCGGCTCTACGCTGAGGATGTGGCTAAAAATTTCCTGCCGGCAACAGGTACACTCAACTATCTTGATCTGCCGGAGGACCGGGCCCGCATCGATTCAGGTGTTCGCCAGGGTGATACCATCACGCCCTACTATGATCCTATGATTGCTAAAATCATAGTCCACGGCCAAAGCCGGCAGGCTGCGTTGAACAAGCTGCAAACGGCGCTGGAAAATTCTCATGTGGCCGGCACAACGACAAATATCGCTTTCCTCTCATCACTGGCACGCCACCCGGATTTTGAAAGCGGGGATGTCGATACCGGCCTGATTGACCGAAACGTCGAGGCACTTGTCGTCGAAGACAAGCCAAACGCTGACGTCATAGCCATTGCTGCACTTGCATCGGCAGGGCGGCTTGAAGTCCGCAAGGGTACGGATCCATTTGACACGCTTTCGGGCTGGCGACATTGGACGGAAGCAAAGCAATTTGTGCGCCTGGAATGGCAAGGTGATACCCGGGAATTGTGCATTGTCTCAAAAGGGGCACAGGAATTCAGCGTCGAAATCGAGAACGAGGCCGTTTCAATTTCCGTCCTTTCAGTTTCGACCAATTCGGTCAATCTTTCCCTGTCGGGACGAAAAACAAGCGCGTGTGTTGTTCGTTCAGACCGTGAGCTGACGGTCTTTTTCGATGGCCGAAGTTGTTTGTTTAATCTACCGGATCTTCTCGACAATGCCGGCGATGTTGCTGAAGGTGGAGAAAATCAACTGATCGCTCCAATGCCCGGTCTGGTCAAACTCCTTCATGTCAGCAACGGAGAAACGGTTATCAAGGGCGCACCGCTCCTGGTGCTGGAGGCAATGAAGATGGAGCATACATTGCTGGCGCCGCGCGATGGAGCCATTGGTGAAATCATGGTGTCAGAGGGTGGTCAGGTTTCCGAAGGCACGATGCTGCTGGTCATGGCGGAGGAGAAAGATGCTGCCTGATTGCACATCATATGAGGAGTTGATTGCGCAGTTTGAATGGAACATCCCGGAGTACTTTAACATCGGCGTAGACGTTTGCGACAAATGGGCCAATTCGGATCCTGACCGTTTGGCAATTGAATATATCGATGAGGAGAATGGCAAACATTCCCTCAGTTTCGGCGATCTGAAGAACCAGTCCAACCAGATCGCAAATCTGCTAAGTGCGCACGGGGCTGAACGGGGTGACCGGATCGGCATCCTGCTACCTCAGACCCCTGAAACCGCCTATGCCCACATAGCAATCCATAAGCTGGGAGGGATATCAATTCCCCTCTTTGCACTTTTTCAAGAAGAAGCGCTGGCGTATCGGCTCAAGGATTCCGGTGCCAAAATGCTGATCACGGATCGATCCGGCGCAGCAAAAATAGCGCAGATACGATCTGAACTGCCTGAATTGACGCATGTTTTTTCCATCGATGGGGCGGACGATCAAGCGCACGACTTTCATGATCTTCGCCAGAGTCAGTCCGAGGTATTTGAGCCGGTGCAAACCAAAGCAGATGATCCGGCTTTGATTATCTATACATCGGGGACGACCGGTCAGCCCAAGGGCGCGCTGCATGCCCATCGCGTTTTGCTAGGGCACCTGCCCGGTGTCGAAATGAGCCATGACCTTTTTCCAAAAGATGGCGACAGGATCTGGACTCCGGCCGATTGGGCCTGGATTGGCGGCCTTCTGGATGTGCTTATGCCGGCGCTGCACCACGGAATTCCGGTTGTCGCCTGTCACTTTCGAAAGTTTACCGGGGAAGCGGCGTTTGCTTTTCTCGCGGAACACAACATCCGCAATGCTTTTTTTCCTCCCACCGCTTTAAAAATGATGCGGCAGGTCGAGGACCCTCAAACGCGTTGGTCCTACAATCTGCGCTCCATTGCCAGTGGCGGCGAAACACTTGGTACAGAGTTGATTGAATGGGGCCAAAGGGTTTTTGGTCTGACGATCAACGAGTTTTACGGTCAAACCGAGTGCAATATGATTGTCTCATCGTGCAGCCGTATTATGGATGCACGGCCGGGCATCATGGGGCGACCGGTTCCCGGTCATGCTGTTGCGATCGTCGATGATACCGGCGCGCCAACGCCCACCGGAACGCTGGGAAACATCGGCGTAAGGAAATCGGACCCGATAATGTTTCTGAACTATTGGCGTAATGCCGATGCCACAGAAAACAAATTTGCAGGTGATTGGCTACTGACCGGTGACACGGGCATCATGGATAGTGATGGCTGGATTCAGTTTGTCGGTCGGGACGATGATGTGATCACCTCGTCGGGGTACCGCATAGGACCGGGAGAAATAGAAGACTGTCTCCTGCGCCACGCGGCAATCGCCATGGCGGGAGTTGTCGGCAAACCTGATCCGCTGCGCACTGAAATCGTCAAGGCTTTCGTCGTGTTGAAGCCGGGGGTGGATCAATCCCCTGCCCTTGCTGAGGAAATCAAGGAATTCGTCAGAACGAGGCTCGCGGCGCACGAGTATCCCAGGGAAGTATCATTTGTCGAGGCACTGCCGATGACGACGACGGGTAAGGTAATTCGCCGGCAACTTCGAGACCTGGCAGCGGCTGAAATCACTCCACGGGAACCATCATGAACCAATTTGTCACGCTATATGAGATGGCACCCAGAGACGGTCTGCAAAATGAAAAACAGCACATACCAACAGATTCCAAGATAAAGCTGGTTGATCTGATCTCGGAATGCGCTTTCAAAAAAGTTGAGGTGACGAGTTTCGTGAGCCCTAAATGGGTTCCTCAACTGGCGGATGCGACAGAAGTGATGGCTGGTATCAAAAGAATGCCGGGTATCAGCTATGGTGCCCTGACACCCAATTTGAAGGGGTTGGACCGGGCGCTGGAAGCTGCTGCGGATGAAGTCGGAATATTTGGCGCCGCTTCTGAAACATTCAGTCAGAAGAACATCAATTGTTCTATTGATGAAAGTCTGGAACGCTTCAGACCAGTCGTCGAGAAGGCATCGGCACACAATGTACCTGTGCGCGGTTACATATCGTGCATAACGCAGTGCCCCTATGAAGGCCCTATACCCCCTGAAAGTGTCTTACGTGTAGTGCGTGCCCTCTCGTCAATGGGTGTTTATGAGATTTCACTGGGAGATACGATCGGGGCCGGAACACCGGAAACGATTGGTGCGATGCTAGATGTGATCCTGGGTGAATTCCCTGCTCATATGCTTGCCGGTCATTATCATGATACCGAAAACAGGGCCCTGGAGAATGTTGACATCAGTTTGGAGAAGGGTTTGAGAACTTTCGATGCTGCGATTGGGGGATTGGGAGGCTGCCCTTATGCGCCTGGCGCGAAAGGCAATGTTGACACGCTGAAGGTCAACGCCCTCCTACATGCACGCGGGTTTGAAACCGGGCTTGATAGCACGGGGCTGGAACGTGTCGCCGACTATGTCGTCGAGCTCAAGGGACAGGTAGAATGAACTTTCAAACACTTCGAATTGACAGGGACCAACGCGGCGTTGCCACTTTGAGCCTCTGCCGTCCGGAAAAACACAACGCGTTGTCGAGCCAGATGATCGAGGAGTTGACTGAGGCGGCGACTATGCTTGGTCAGGATGAGGCCGTTCGGGTTGTCGTACTGACCGGTGAAGGGAAAAGTTTTTGTGCAGGTGCGGATCTCTCATGGATGAAGGAGCAGTTTGACGCCACGAGAGAACAACGTATGACCGAAGCGCGGAAGCTGGCGAACCTGCTGCGGACTTTAAATGAGCTTGTAAAGCCGCTGATCGGACGCATTCAGGGACAAGCCTTTGGCGGCGGCATCGGATTGATGTGCGTTTGCGACAGTACTGTCGTGGCATCGGGAGCGAAATTCGGGTTGACCGAAACAAGGCTGGGCTTAATTCCAGCGACCATCAGCCCTTATGTCATTGCACGAATGGGAGAAGGAAAAGCCCGTCGCGTGTTCATGTCCGCTCGTCTGTTTGGTGCCGAAGAAGCGCAGGCACTCGATTTATGCGCTGTTGTTGCCTCCGCGGCCGACTTGGACAAATTGACCGAACAGGAAGTCAGGCCCTACCTTTCGGCATCACCAATTGCTGTTGCAGAGGCTAAGGCTCTTGCCCGCTCGCTTGGTCCCAGGATTGATGAGCTCGTCATCGAGGAAACTGTCGTTCGCCTTGCTGATACATGGGAAACGACGGCGGCACGTGAAGGTTTGCGGGCGTTTTTTGATAAACGCAAACCGGACTGGGTAGCGGTCTAACGGTGTCCGTAATAAAGGGACACCGCATGTTCGGCTTCCGCAAAAAACAGCCAACGGCCAATGAGTATGCCAGCCAGGTGTGTGGCAAACGCCAATAGAAGCCAAAAGGGTTCGGCAAACCCTGTACCGGCCAGGAGCAACAAAACAAGCGGAAGGGCACCACCGACAAGCAACGCCAGCCGACGTAGTTTCTGTGCGTGTTTGCGGCCAACCTTATAGACCATTTCGCGCATCAGGTAGTTAGGGGAAGAATGCGGCGCCTCCAGCAGACGCACCCTGCCCAGCGCGCCGAGCCCGGTTGCGGTTTCCGGTGACGAGCCCACACCACTGAGGCCGGTCTCAGCGTTTCTCCGCCACATCGCAAGATTAAGGCCCCACGCCAGAATAACCAGCACTATGGAGATCACCACCATGGCCGCTGGAACCGGGCCGGCAAAGGATGCAACGAAAGTCAGTGCCAACAGCCCGGTGCTGAGCGCAGAAGCCAGAAACATGGCGGGTGTCAGGGCGGAATTCCAGTGCGGGACGGTTTTCATCTGAGCATAAATCATGGCCGTCGAGTAGACCGTTGCAATTGAGAGCAACGCGGCGATCGTACCAAGTTGTGAAACTGCCACACCACCGAAAAGCAGGAATATCGCGTATATGCCGCCTGCCGCCAATGTCAGAACAGCCAGTACTCCTTCTCGGGATAACCAGGAAGACCGCCATTGCGTCAACGCACGCCAGGCCCGCTCAGGATGACCGAGGTGAAATGTCGAGGCGAGCAAGCCGCCAATTGCCATGCCAAAGCCTAGGATAGCAGATACCCAAAGGAACGCCGGGCATGCAAATGGCCCGATACCGAGGAAAAGCAGACCCAGCAGGCCAAAGCCAGCGCCGCTCAAAGTCGTAAAAATGATTATACTTGGTGCCGGATGCATGGTTTATCCCAACTTTTCCAGAGCCTTGTCGAGCCAACCCAGAAGACCGCCATCCGCTGTCGGTTCAGTCAATTCCGGTTTGGCAAGCTGAATGAGATCTATGTCGTGCTTGGGTCTGGGAGGCAGATATTGATTGACGGGTTTTGTGCCCATTTCAGGCATCAAATCCATGCCGCCGCGCGCTGCCGTCAGTTTAGAGACGTCGGAATTAGGATCGTTGAAATCGCCAAAATGGCGGGCCCCTGCGGGACATGTCCTCACGCAGGCTGGAACACGATCAACCTCGGGAATGTTCTCGTTGTAGATGCGATCAACACAGAGGGTGCATTTTTTCATCACGCCTTCATCGGCATCGAGTTCGCGCGCGCCATAGGGACAGGCCCAGGCACACAGCCCACATCCGATGCACCAGTCTTCATTCACCAGCACAATACCGTCTTCAGATCTTTTGTAGCTGGCGCCGGTCGGGCAGACGGTTACGCACGGGGCATCATCACAGTGCAGGCAGCTTTTTGGAAAGTGCACCAGCTGAGACAATTGCGACATCGGGGTGCCGCTTTCGCTCGCCCCCCTGTCAGGAGTGGCTTTGACTTCAAATGTGTGTACCCGGTTCAGCCAGGTACCTGTTGGATCTTCACCGTAGGGATCCTGATCCGACAATGGCGCGCCATATCCACCGGTGTTCCATTCCTTGCAGGCCACCTCACAGGCATGGCAGCCGACACACGTATCCAGATCGATTGCAAGGCCCAGCTTTTTCTGGGTTGTTTCGGGCAAAAGGGTCATTTTGTCCACTCCTTGCCATAGGCAATGTCATCAGGCCCGACACCAACCGGAGATTTCTGCGCATCCATGTGAGGCTGAGCCACACCATCTCCCGCATCCGCTTTTTCGATTCTGACTTTCAAATCATACCAGGCGGCTTGTCCGGTGATCGGATCGGAGTTGGCCCAGCGGTATCCGTCTCCCCGTTCAGGCAGTAGTTCGCTGATCAGGTGATTGAGCAAAAAGCCCTTTTTTGTTTCCGGCGCATCGGACTTCAGTGCCCAGGCCCCTTCCCGCTTGCCGATGGCATTCCATGTCCAGACGGTGTGGGGATTGAGTGCATCCATCCGGGCAACGGGTATCTTGATCCGTCCGTGATGGGATATGAGCCATGCCCAGTCTCCGTCTTTCAGGCCATGCTTTTCGCATAGTTCTCCTGAGACATAGAGCGGGTTGGTTCCGTGGATCTGCCGAAGCCAGGCATTTTGCGAGCCCCAGGAGTGGTACATTGCGGCCGGACGCTGGGTCAGGGCAAATATCGGATACTCGTCCTCACTGACCATGGCACCTTCGAATGGCGGATACCACATTGGCAATGGATCGAATGTCTCCTTGATCCGCGCGCGCAGCCGTTCTGGTGGTTGTCTGTCACCATGGCCTTCTGCAGCGGCCTGGAACTTGCGAATTGGCTCGACATAAAGCTGAAACAGGTAGGGCTGCGGTTTGTCAAAAAAACCCTTTGAAACAGCCCATTCCTGATAGGCCTTGTTCCACGGTTTGAAAAATCTTGCTTCATCGGGAATATGTTCAAGCCAGAAACCGCCTTCTTCGATGTACCGGTTGAGCTGATCCTTGTTTGGCGCACCGCGCCCCCCTTCGTCACCCTTTTCACCGCGCCAGCCAGCCAGTGGGCCGACACCGGGGCGACGTTCGTGATTGACCATATAGTCGGCATAGTCTTTGTATTTTGCTTCACCTTTGTCGTCGACAAAGCCGGGCAATTTCATGCGATTGGCTAGGTCGATAATCACCGACTGGAAACCGCGCACTTCACGATCCGGTTCGACCACAGGCCAGCGAATGGAGTCAGCTACCGCGTCGGCTTCACAGATAGGTCGATCCAGCAGTGAAATGCAGTCGTGGCGTTCAAGATAGGTCGTATCGGGAAGAACGAGATCTGCAAACGCCACCATTTCTGAAGAGTATGCATCCGAATAGATGATCTTCGGAATGACATAGTCTCCGTTATCGTCCTTTGCGCGCAGCATATCCATGACACCGCCGGAGTTCATGGAAGAATTCCAGGACATATTGGCCATGTACATAAAGAGGACGTCGATGCCGTACGGGTCTTTGGCAGCGGCATTGGCGATCACCATGTGCATCATGCCATGGGATGACATTGGTGCATCCCAACTGAAAGCCTTGTCGATCCGAACCGCGGAGTTATCTTCTTTCAGTGCAAGACTTTCCGGACCTCGCGGAAAGCCAAGGTGCGGCCCATTCAACGGAGCGCCTGCCTCAGACTTGGCATGCGGAGCCGGGTGGGCTTCCATCGGCTTTGGATATGGGGGTTTGAAGCGGAACCCTCCGGGAACCTCAACAGACCCCAGGATGATTTGCAGAATATGTAGAGCCCGGCAGGTCTGAAATCCGTTGGAATGAGCAGAAATTCCGCGCATGGCATGGAAGCTGACAGGGCGACCGATCATTTTCTTGTGCTTGACACCGCGCAAATCAGTCCAGGGCTGATCAATGACGATCTCTTCCTCAAAGGCCACGTGTGCAAGTTCCGAAGCGAGTCTTTTAATCGTCGCTTCCGAAACGCCACACCGATCCGCCACGGCTGCCGGTGCATAATCGTCAGATGAATATTTTTCCGCCATCAGTTCAAAGACTGGACGCGCGCTGCGTCCATCGGAAAGGGTCACCTTCCCCTTCAAGGCCGGCTTTGCCTTTTTATCAAGGATCGGAAGTTCCTTGTCTGCTTTTCGATCCCAGACAAGAATCTCGTCTTTGGCATTGCGAGCGAACATGCCGTGATCCGCTTCGCCGGGATTATCGATGACCAGAGCAGGTGCATTTGTATAGCGGATCAGATATTCAAGATCGACATGGCCCGTGCGGATCAATTCGTGAACCATCGCCAGAATGAAAAGACCGTCGGTGCCAGGTGTTATGCCGACCCACTCGTCTGCAATGGCATTGTAGCCGCTGCGGACCGGGTTCACTCCAACAATTTTGGCACCGCGCTCCTTGAGTTTGCCAAGTCCGATTTTGATTGGATTTGAATCATGATCCTCGGCAACACCGAATATCATGAACATCTTGGTTCGATCCCAGTCCGGTGAGCCAAACTCCCAGAAGGCGCCGCCCATCGTGTAGATACCAGCCGCGGCCATGTTCACAGAGCAAAACCCGCCATGGGCTGCATAATTGGGTGTGCCGAATTGCTGCGCCCACCAGCTTGTCAGAGACTGCGATTGATCCCTTCCGGTGAAGAATGCCAGCTTTTCAGGTGCGTTTTTGCGTACTGGTTCGAGCCATGACACGGCCAGTTCCAGCGCTTCTTCCCATTCGATCTCTTCGAATTTACCTTCGCCCCTCTCGCCGACGCGTTTGAGAGGTTTCTGAAGGCGGGCCGGTGAATAGTGCTGCATGATCCCTGCGGATCCCTTTGCGCACAGGACACCCTGGTTGACCGGATGATCGCGATTGCCTTCGATATATCTTACTTTGCCATCGCGCATATGCACGTTGATCCCGCATCGACAGGCACACATGTAGCAAGTGGTTTTGCGGATTTCGTCCGAAACAACGGGAGAGGCAGGCGTTGAGGGCTGCTCAGTGCGCCCGTTTGCAAGTGCATGCAAAGGCTTCAAAGGTCAAACCCTCCAAATTCGGCTGTTAAAACAATGCGCGGGAGATTACGATGCCCCAATACATACGCACAGCGCCACTTTTCCAAAGATAGTGAGCCAGTTGGGATCAGCATCACGTCCAGCATGATAAAGCCAATATAGAAACGAGTTCAAGAACGATATGAAGTCGGCAAAAATGTAGAACTTGAGGTATTTGCGGGATGTTCTACATTTCGGAACGCAGGCGTGTTCCCGCAGATATACTTGGGTTTTGTCGTCGAATACCTGTACGAATTGCCAGCAGAGCATAGTTATTCATTCGCAAGTTTCAAAAATGAGACCGCAAATATGTTGGGGTGTTCCCAGTCTTGAACTATTCCAAAGGATAGGAAAAACTATCCACTAATTTGGGGAGGACGGATCAAACGATCAGATTTTGCGGAAAACAGCATCCATGAGCTGTTGCAGTTCATCTGCATCCACCTGATCAAATGCCGCTTGGCGATCGGAATCTATATCCAGAACACCAATAAGCGTTTGGGTGCTGTCATATATCGGAATGACCAGCTCCGAGCGGGTCGTTGCGGAACAGGCGATATGGGAAGAATCGCATTCCACATCGTCGATAAGCTGTGTTTGTCCCGTCTGGGCGCAGCGGCCACAAATGCCTCTTGAAAATGGTATGACCAGACAACCGTGGCCGCCCTGATACGGGCCGATCTTCAGGGTTTCATTTCCGACATTTCTATAAAACCCCAGCCAGTCAAACCGTTCGTCAGCATGAAAAAGTTCGCAGGCTATTGTCGCCATGAGCGAGACGGTATCCGTTTCACCCTCTGTCAGCGACAGCACGCGCAAACCGACATCCCGGTGCCGCTGAAAGGACTGCATGTTTTCCCCGCTCACTCTGAACTCAACCCCCTGGTGCAGCCTGTCTGACTGATTTTCGTTTAGTCTGTCTGACAATTGTTCTGATGGAGTGAAAATTTCAAACTCTCTCGATAAGGCAGGCGATCCCCTGCCCTACGCCGACGCACATCGTCGCCAGAGCACGTTTGGCACCCTTGGAATGAAGTTCAACTGCGGCGCTGCCGATAAGTCGCGCACCGCTTGCGCCCAAAGGATGTCCCAGCGCAATGGCACCGCCATTCGGATTGACATGATCTGCGTCATCTGGAAGGCCCAATTTGCGCAACACCGCCAATGCCTGTGCTGCAAAGGCTTCGTTCAGTTCGATTACGTCGATATCCGAAATGTCCAGACTTTGGCGTGCCAGAATTTTCTCTGACGCAGGAACAGGGCCTATCCCCATCACCCTTGGTTCAACACCGGCGGCTGCACCGCAGACAACGCGGGCCAGAGGTGTAAGCCCATAGCGGGAGACAGCTTTTTCTGAGGCAAGCAACAGGGCTGCTGAGCCGTCATTGACACCGGAAGCATTGCCGGCGGTGACTGACCCACCGTCACGAAACGGAGTTGGCAATTTTGCAAGGGAGTCTGGTGTCGTTCCGGCGCGTGGATGTTCGTCATCCTTAAACGATACTGGTCCGCCTTTTCGCTGGGGTACTGAAACGGCCACGATCTCTTTGGCCAGCCGTCCGGATTTTTGAGCCGCATGCGCCCGCGCCTGGCTTCTGGCTGCAAAGGCATCTTGATCCGAACGCGAAATGGCGTAATCAGTCGCGACATTTTCAGCTGTCTCGGGCATGGAGTCCACACCATATTGAGCTTTGATCAATGGATTGATGAAGCGCCAACCGATGGTCGTATCGTATAGCTCGTTCTTTCTCGAAAACGCGTTTTCTGCTTTCGGCATGACAAAAGGTGCGCGTGACATGCTCTCAACACCACCTGAGATGACCAGATCCGCATCGCCGGTCTGGATGGCACGCGCGCCCATTAACACCGCGTCCATACCGGAGCCGCAAAGACGGTTGATGGTCGTCCCGGGTACATTCTGCGGCAAACCGGCAATGAGCAGGCTCAAACGGGCCACGTTGCGATTGTCTTCACCAGCCTGATTGGCACAGCCATAAATTAAATCATCCACAGCACCCCAGTCGACCGAGGCGTTCCTGGCCATCAGGGCTTTAATGGGGACCGCTGCAAGATTGTCGGTTCGAATGGAAGACAGGCTGCCGCCATATCGGCCAATGGGGGTTCGGATGAAATCGCAAATGAAAGCGTCCTGCATCAAACGTCATACTCCTACGCGTGGCTATTGGGCTGTTTCCGGTAATCGGCCTATGTCAGTCCGTGTTCAGTCAGGAATGCCTCTATCAGCGCCGCGATTTGGTCGGGATATTGGATGCAGGGCAAATGCCCGGCGCCGTCTATGATTTCGAGTCGACTGTCGGGGATTGTTTCAGACATTGCCGTCACCAGCGAAACAGGTGTAGCGCCATCTTCCGAGCCGACGATGCACAGCGACGGTACGCTCAGGGCGGATGCCACATGCGTGAAATCCGTATGCATTATAGCCTCGCATGTACCCAGATACCCTTCAACAGGTGTCCGAGACATCATGTGACGCCAAAGCGCCACTTCAGTCGGATTTTCCTTTCTCATCCGAGACGGAAACCATCGCTGCATTATGTCATCAGCGGCATTCTCAAGCCCGCCCTGCCGGATAGCTGAAATCCGGCTTGACCACATCTCGTGTGTACCGATTTTGGGTGCCGTGTCAGAAAGAACAAGAGCCCGTACAAGGTCCGGGCGCTTGTCCAGCAGCCCCAGGGCAATGAGCCCCCCAACTGACAACCCGACGATGACGGCATCTTTGACCTCAAGATGATCCAGCAGGCCCGTGAGATCGTCGACATGGTCTTTCATCGCATAAGGAGCCTGGGGAGCCGATGACAGGCCGTGCCCACGCTTGTCATAGAAAACGAGCCGATAGTTGTCTGACAATTGCTCCGCAACGCCCTGCCAGATCCGATAATCGGTCCCCAGTGAATTGGAGAAAACCAGGCACGGACCATCGCGTGGACCTGTATCGGAGTAATTGATGACAATGCCATTCGTGGAAACAACCTGCATCGGTCACTTCTCCTTGTAATTACACGGATTATTTGAGCTGTCCTTTTCGGGCAATCCATATCATCAATACACTTGTTCGATGACAACTCTCAAGGCAATCATTGAAGGTACAAAGAGCCGGAACCGATCACCAGGCCGATGTTCCGAAATTCGAATTCTTGGCTCGAACACGGGTTGTTGATTGTTGCTTGCGAAGTGTCACTATTTACACATGGCTCAATAAACAAGGCTCAGATCTATTGTATCCCGCTCAAATATCAATCATTCGGTTGATTTTGTTGGTATTGAATGTGTTCAAAGACGATAGATGAATTATCGCCACGAATCTTGGATATAGGACTATCGCCGCATTTGTTTCGCGGCATCGGAGAGCAAAAGACAGATCATGAAGAGATATTATCGTCAGGTCATCCCTACCGGTCTTTTGATATTGTTGGCCTTATCAGTCACCGCTCAAGCCTATCAGTTATCCTCGCACAAGGACCGGCTTTTCAAATATCCGCAAATTCTGGACAGCAAGCTCAATGGTGATTTTTTGCATGTTGACTACAACAAGCAACGAGATCTGAGGGATCGCGATAAGGTCGATGAGCGGGAGGTCTTTGGCGAGTATGTATCGCACTACCCCCGGCGCTCACAGAAGGATCTGGCTTTTGAGCAGGATGGGCGTGCCTTTCGCTATATTCGTGCCGGCAAGGTCAATCGCAATGTTCGCGCCATCGTAATTTTTATCCATGGCCGCAACGGCAATCGGCATCTGGGTGCAAACGACGTCAGTTTTGGTGGAAATTTTAATCGCATCAAAAATCTGATGGCCCGCAACAAGGGCCTTTATATTTCGACTGATATTTCCGACTTCAAAGAGCAGGGTAAGAACGATGTCAAAGCGTTGATTGCCGCTTATCGCCAGGAAATGCCGAAGGCCTCGATATTCGTCGCCTGCGGGTCGATGGGTGGAGCCATCTGTTGGCGACTGGCGAGAGACCCGCAGGTGTCTGGTTTGCTTGGAGGGCTCATTTTCCTGGGTTCGCCAACGGATGCAGGCTTTCTGAATTCACCGGTTGTCAAAAACAAAAGTCGGCATATCCCGGTTTATTTCGGCTATGGCAGTCTCGACAGGGTTTATGACTGGAAAAAGCAGTTTCTGTTCTTCGACAGGATCAGAAAAAAAGCACCCGGTTACCCGGCAAAATTCGTTCTGTTTGAAACAGGCACGCACGGGACACCAATTCGGATGACAGACTGGCGGGAGACGATCAACTGGATGCTGACGCACAAAGCCGGACTTAATTGAGTGTATCCAACCATCCGCTCTATTCAGCTGCATCGAGCCGTTTGGTCTGGAAAACCGGCTCCATTTCCATCAGTTGCTGTTCGTCAAGATGACACAAAATCTGATGGCCATCTGCGAGATCTCTGATCGGAGGCTGTTCAACACTGCATTTGCCTTTGATGGCGTAGTTGCATCGCGTGGAAAATGGACAGCCCTTTGGCGGATTGCTGGCGGAGGGAATCTCCCCCTTCAACACGACATGTCTCTTTTGAATCGATGTATCAGCTATGGGAACCGCTGCTAACAGGGCTTCTGTGTAGGGATGGTAGGGTGGAGAAAAGATCTCTTGCGTTGTGCCCTGTTCCATGATCTGGCCCAGATACATGACGACAACCCGATCCGCCAGGTATCGAACGACCGAGAGATCATGGCTGATGAACAGCATGGTTGTGCGGTTTTCACGCTGAATATCCATCAGAAGTTCGGTGACGGCCGCCTGGACGGAGACATCCAGCGCCGACACAGGTTCATCTGCCACGACGACGTCGGGATTGCCGGCAAAGGCGCGCGCGATGCCAACCCGTTGTTTCTGTCCACCCGATAGCTGTCTTGGACGACGCTTCGCAAAATCTCGAGGCAGCTTAACTGTGTCAAGCAGTCGAAAGACGATATCGTCAACGGCTTTCCGTTCGCTGGCAACACCAAATTTCCGTATCACTCGACCAATTTGACCGCCAATTGTGTGCGAAGGGTTCAGCGTGTCGAAGGGGTTCTGGAACACCATCTGAAGGCGCGAAATCGTTGCTTCGTCGCGTTTATCAACAGCCAGGTCGCCCAGTTCAATATTGTCCAGCATCACTTTGCCGGATGTCGCCTCTTCAAGACCCATAAGCACCTTGGCAAAGGTGGACTTTCCGCATCCGGACTCTCCGACGATTGCGATCGTTTCCGCTTCGTGAGCGACAAAATTCAGCTTTTCGTTCGCCTTCACGGTTTTGGCTTTACCGCCAAATACAGCAATACCGCTCCGCTCAATTGTGTAGTGCTTGGTCATGTCCTCTATCTTGAGCACAACGTTGCCGGATTCGGTTTCCTCCCTGGCAACAACATCGCTTGCAACCGGTGCCCAATCGATTTCCCGATACCGGATACACCGGGTTGTATGCTGGCCGTTCCCCGGAACTGAAAGCATTTTCAGGGGCGGTTGATCGCAGAGCCCCTGTTTGAAATGATCACAGCGCGGGCCAAAATTACAGCCTGAAGGCCGCTCGTGCGGCAGCGGCAATTGACCTTTTATCGATGTGAGAGGGCGACTGTACTTATCCGCTGTGGGCAGAGGAATAGAGCTGAACAGCCCGCGTGTATATGGATGTTGCATAGTCTCGAACACATCCCGAATACTGCCATTTTCGACAGCTTCTCCTGAATACATGACGGTCAGCCGACTACAGGTCTCAAGGATCAGTCCCAGATTGTGAGAGATGTAAATCATCGATGTCCCGAATTCTCGGGAAATTTCCTTGATCAAGCTGATTATTCCCGCCTCGACTGTAACGTCGAGTGCCGTGGTGGGCTCATCGAGCAACAACAGTTTGGGGTTGGACAGGAGCGCCATCGCGATCACGACCCGTTGCTGCTGGCCGCCGGAAATCTGATGCGGATACGAATTCATAATCCTCGAGGGATCGGGCAAATGGACCTTTTCCAACAGTTGAAGGCTGAGAGCCCACGCATCGGATTTACTCGCGTTATCATGGAATATCGGTACTTCGGACAGCTGATCGCCAATGCGCATAGCTGGATTGAGCGACGCCATCGGCTCCTGATAGATCATGGCGATCTGCGAGCCCCGAAGATGCCGTAACTCCGGTTCGCTCATTTCGAGAAGGTTTTTACCGTTAAAAAGAACTTCGCCGCTGACAATCGCGCCGTTCTTTCCAAGGTATTGCATGATCGCCAAAGCCACGGTCGATTTTCCGCAACCCGACTCGCCGACAAGGCCATGCGCCTCCCCCGGCATAAGTTTCAAGTTGAAGTCCACCACAGCCGGTATTTCACCCGCTCTGGTGAAATAGGATATGCAGAGATCACGGCATTCCAGAACGGGAACTGCGTCACTCATTTGCGTACTCCGCGCTTCAATGTTGTTTTCTTCTTAATCACGCAGGCTCATTTCCCGTAATCCGTCTGCCAGCATATTAAACCCCAAAATCAGGCTCGAGACGGATAGAGCCGGTATGAGGAGCATGTAGGAGAATTTCCAGATCATTGCAGTCTTTGCCGATTCTCTGATCATCAATCCCCAATCGGGATCAGGTGGCTGCAATCCAAGCCCGAGGAAAGTCAATGTTGTGATGGCAACCGTTGTGTAACCAAGACGCAGGCATGCATCGACAATGATTGGTCCGCGCACATTGGGCAGAAGTTCGACGATCATGATGTAGAGCGGATGCTCACCCCGAGTCTGCGCAGCGTAGACATAATCGCGAGATTTGATGTCCATCGTCAGCCCACGAACAATCCGCATGATTGCCGGTGCAGAGGCAAAGGTGACGGCTACGACAATGTTGAAACCGGATGGTCCCAGATAATTGAGAATGACGATAAACAGCACCATCACGGGAAAGGACAGAAAGATGTTGGCTATGAAGGAGATAACCTCATCCCACCAACCCGAGAGATATCCGGCAATCAAACCAAACACCGAACCAATCACATAAGCTATCAAAGTCGCTGTCACACCCCAGACAATGACCCGCTGCCCGCCCCACAATGTCCGGGAAAACATGTCACGGCCTTTGAAATCAGTTCCCAGCAGGAAAAAAATGTCTTTCTTTTCTGAAAACGGGGTGGTGAATGGTGCAATCGGTTTGTTGGGATCAATCAACGGTAAATAAGGAACGGACACCGCTGCTGCGAGCCAGAAGAACACAAGTGACAAGCCCAATATTGCAATCCAGCTTTCCCGAAATGCATAGATTCCCAGCGCATAAAGAATAAACGTAGCCGGTATCGCTGGCAGCAGGATGAACTGGTGCGCATCGCCCAGAAGATCAGCACCCATGACATAAAGCATCAGCGGCATCCACATGATCACCAGCAGCAAAACAATAATGCGCGGAGAGTAGAGGCGATCAAGAATGGATGGTGCATGTATCTCGGCGAGTGCCATGAAAAGTTCCCTCAGCTGAACCGGATACGTGGATTGAGAAATGTATAGCCGATGTCGGAGATGATCTGAGAGAACACCGCCACTGCTACTGCAACCAGTGTGCAGGCTTGAATGACGGCGATATCTCCGAATAAAGCTGCCTCGAGAAGCAACTTGCCAAATCCTTTGTATTCGAAAAAGACTTCGACAACGACAACGCCCGAAAGCAGCCAGTTGAGCTGTAAAACGATAATTGTAAACGGCGCAATCAGGGCATTTCTCAGGGCATGTTTCATGATGACACGGCGGTAGGGCAGCCCCTTGAGCACGGCTGTGCGAATATATTGGCTGGTCATGACTTCAGCCATCGAGGCACGCGTCATTCTGGCGATATAACCAAAATCGTAGAGAACAAGCGTCAGGACCGGTAGCACCAGTTCCCAGCCATTGAACCCGCTGATCATGGCGGACTTTGCGGGTAGCCAGCCCAGTCCAAGCGACAGGATAACTGTCAGAATGATGGCTGTGGCGATTTCAGGAATAGACGTCGTGAACACCGACAAAAACGTAATGGAACGATCCGTGAGTGATCCTTCCTTCATCCCCGCGAGCACACCGAGAGTCAGCGAAAGCGGGATCATTAGGGCAAAGACCCAGAAAGCAAGGATGCCGGTATTAATCAGACGACCATAGACAAGCGGCCCGGCCGGCACATTTTTCTCAATGCTCATGCCCAGGTCGCCGTTAAAAACATCGCTCAGCCAATCGCTGTAGCGTTGATAAAAGGGAACGTTGAGCCCCTTTTTTTCAAGCCAGTTCTGATATTCGATTTCCGACATTGCGGAGACGGCAAAATTGCCCAACTCCTGCGTCGCTATCTGTTTGCGGAATTTATCTGAATCAAAAACTGCAAACAGAACCAACGAGACTACTGCCATGATCAGCAGCATCTGCGCCAGCCGTCTTCCTATGAGATTGACCATATTGGCAGGCCGTCTTTGCGGCCTTCCCCCTCAATTTCCCATCTGTGGCTGTTTGGCGGCGAAACTGGCTGGCCGCCTGACAAGCAGGCGGCCATGAGCCGGTCAGCTTTTCCAAACCTTGTTAAACTGATGATATTGAGTTGGATGCGCCGGATACCCGGTCACCGACTTTGAAGCAATCGTGTAGACAGGTCTGTAGAGCGGTTGAACCATTACGGCATCGTCCTGCAGAATTTTCTGAACGACTTCCATGGCCTTTTTCCGTTCAGCAACATCTACTATCGCTTCGGCCTTATCGAGCGCTTCGTCGAATTCCGCATTTGCGTACTTTGATTCATTCCACGGCACGCCGGTTCTGTAGGCAAGCGACAGCACCATGGTGCCCAGGGGACGGTGTGTCCACGATGTCGCTCCAAAAAGCGTCTGGGTCCAAATTTCCCAATATTTGGACGGGGGCATAACATTGATTTTGAGATCGACGCCGATGTCCTTCAGCTGATCGCGCATCGCCTCAACAGCCGTTTGGTGCCATGGGCCGTCCGTATTGCCGACATCGATCGTAAGTTCCAGGCCATCACCGTGACCGGCCTCAGCAAGCAGTGCCTTGGCGCCTTCCACGTCGCGTTCCAGCGGTGGGAGTGGGAAGTATTCAGGATGAATCGGGGCTACGTGGTCGTTTTGTCCGACATCGCCGCCTTCCGGATAGACCAGGGCTTTAATGACGCCGTTGTCGACACCCTTGACGATCGCCTGACGAACCCGCTTGTCGTCAAACGGTTTCTGGTCGACCTGGAAGCGACAGCATAGCGTCTGCGCGGTCTGTGCCGCCAGAATATCGCCATCAAGTGCCTTGGCCAACTCCATCTGTTCGACGCCGAATTCGTAGATGGCATCCACATCGCCGGAGGCAAACGCTGTCAACTGGTTGTCTTCATCAAAATTGTAATAGTGAATTTCGTCGAGATAGACTTTTCCGCCCCAATACTCCGCATCGCGCCTTTTCAGCAGGCATTTTTCACCGACGACCAACTCGACCAGTTCATAGGGGCCGGTTCCAATCGGATTGTCGGAAAATGGCGGTTTGAACGACCGGTGTACGATTGCTGTAGGATAGTTATACATGTCTTCAGGAAACGACAGCACCGGCTTGGACAAGTTGAACTTGATGGTGTGATCGTCGACAATCTCAACGGCGTCCTCACGCAGGATCTTTTTACCGTCTTTTTCTTCAACCAGTGCAGAGATGGACGACAGGCCGACGTTGGAAGAACCCAATTCCGGATCCGTCCACCGTTTGACATTGAACAGCACATCTTCAGCCGTGAAATCATCGCCGTTGGACCATTTGACGCCCTTGCGCAAATAGAAAGTCCATACTGTGAGGTCGTCAGACGGCTCCCACTTTTCAGCAAGCATCGGACGCGTCACGTTATCTGGTGTGGTGAAAGCGAGATATTCAACGACGTGGCGCGCCTGATTGGACATTTCAGTCCATGAAAAAGTAGCAGGGTCATCCATTTTCTGAACCTGCATCCCGACTTTCAGGATTCCGCCGGACTGCGCATTGGGGTCATCAGCGGGAAATGGAGTGTTATTGGCATCATCCGCGTATGCAGGATTTGGTAAGCCTGCCATTGAATAGGCTGCACCTGCACCGACGCCCATCAGTGCAGCAATGCGAACAAATTCACGGCGGCTCATTCGCCCTCCGTCCATCAGGTTTTTCGCCTCAGCGACTTTTGGATGCTGGTTTTTACTCATATTATTGTTCTTCATAGGACCTTTTTGTCCTCCAACGATTTGACTGCTTACTCTCAAGATTCGCGCCGGCGGATGCGACGTTCCTGCAAATTATATTCCGTCCGACGTTTCTGCGACGACCGATGGATTTATGCGCCTGATATGGATTTTGTATGAATCTAACGCCAGGCAAATGATTTCCTAGCATAATAATAATTCATGTCGCAATGAAGTAGTATTACTAAATTATTTTCAAATTAATTGTTTTGATTCAATGTTGAAATCTAAAGTATTTATATTAGGTTGTATTTTACGTACCAAATAACTGATAATAATGTATTTCTAATATACGCGGAAAAATTTCGGGTAAATATATTTTTATTGATATATATGCCTAATTATATCGTTTCATTCAATTTCGTGCTTGCCCAAAATAAAGTTTTGACAAACGAATTCGTTGTCAAGAAACCTCAATCCTGTCGTGTTTATGGAATGTTCAGTACAATTGACCATAGCCGCGGGCAATTACCCCTTCATGCATCGCCGTAACAGGATGATAGTCCGTCTCATCCGTTCGACTAAATCCGCAGATCAGCAATCTCCTGCAGACATCACGGCTCGATGCTGCATTTAATACCGTGTCGACAGCATCCTGAATGAGCTCGGTTTCTGCGGGAGTTCGTGCCCTGGCCGTTATGAAAGGCAGACCAGGCATATTCGGGGAAGACGCAATCGGGATGAGTAGTGCTGTCACCTCGGGAAGAAAATTCAATGCGTGCTGCCAGCAAACTGCGTCGATGCAGGCCGCATCGACCTGCCCGCTTGCAACAAATTCGATTGAACGGCGATGACTTCCCGATTCAATAACGGAAGAAAAATAGGGGCGTCCAGCAGCCAGGGGGGCGATCATTGTGCAAAATGCCGAGTGACCGGACAGCGACGCTCGATCATTGATCGCCGCGCGACGTCCTGCCAGACATGCCGGTGTCATGAGCTCGCTGTCTTTACGAACGACCAGATGACTGCAGTAGTTGGGTCCTTCACATCCATCGGCGAAGTAATGCGGTGTTCCGATCACGGTGACAGCACCTTTCAGGCAGGACATGAGCGGATATCCGCATGTTTGCGACAAAAGAAGTTTGTCGCTACGCCACTGTGTCAGTACTGAAGAATTTCTGTTGAGACTGACCGGTGCATCGAAGCCTCTCTCCTGAAGCGCTTCTTGCAAGCGAGTCCACAGGTTATCGGTCGCGGACTGTAATTCTGGCCAATCGTACATTGGCAGAGAAGCCACCGAGGTCATCCTGAATGGTCCCTTCCCTATCGTCCGGAGCTGTATGCCTTGAGCCCTTTGATTTACAGTCGGATTGCCCGGTGTTCAAATCAGGATTGTCGTTTTCTAGTCTAATGGGCAGACAATCACGTTCAAATTGAAACAACCGTTACATGTTTGTCACATAGTTCAAATGAACCATGAAGCCATCATGCGCCGGATTACGTGAATTCCGTGCACTTTCGAGGCTTCAAATTGACAAGACCGCCGTCTGCGATGTCGGGCAACGGCAGTCCAAAATGTCTCGAACTTTGGAGGATACCCATTTGCTGACTGTTTTTGGTCGCCGCAATTCGTTTAATGTCCAGAAGGTCCTCTGGTTCCTCGATGAAATCAAACGAGACTACAGCCATGTTGATCTGGGTGGAAGTTTTGGCGGCCTTGATGACCCGATGTACCGTCTGATGAATCCGCATGGAACAGTTCCGTTTATTGACGATGGGGGCACTATCGTCTGGGAGTCGCACGCGATCCTTCGTTATCTTGCTGCCACTTACGGAGCCGATCAATTTTGGCATGACGATCCGAAAAGCCGCGCACAGGTCGATCAATGGATGGACTGGTCGCAGACAGCTCTGCAACCCGCCTTTCTCGGCGGCATCTTCTGGGGGTACTATCGCACGCCTGCGGCGCAAAGGGACATCAGTGCGATCAATATCCGCGTTGCTGAATGCGCGCGTTATTTTACGTTGCTTGACGACATGTTGGCACAACAACAATTTATCATCGGCGATCGCCTTTCATTGGCCGATATCCCGATTGGAACGCATTTGTTTCGCTATTTCGGTGTTGATATCGAGAGGCCACCAATTGCCAATGTGGAACGATGGTATCGGAGATTGCAGGAACGGCAGGGCTATAGTCAGCACGTCATGATGCCGTTTGACGACCTGTTCGGACGACTGGCCCCCTGAAGTTCAACTCAAATGCGACTTGACCGAAGAAGACGGTTTCAGGCTCACTTATTGTCTTCAGGCACCCAGGGTGTTTGGCGAAGCTTGTCGTCATCTTCACGCATTTCAAGCCACATTGCATTGAGTATGGCCAGACAGCATGCCAGAGGCAGTCCCAAGATCCAGGCAAAGTACCACACGAATTTCACTCCAGTCCTGTTTCAATGATATCGGGTTCGCCCTTAGTAGGCGGTATCCTTGCTTTTTTCGATCGTATTTTCATCGATCTTTCCCCAGAGGACCCTGTAAACCCAGGCCGTATACATCAAGATAAGGGGTAGAAAAATTGCCACTGCCACCAGCATGTTGAACAAGGTCGCGTGGCTTGAGGACGTGTCCCAAACCGTCATGCTGGATCGCGGATCAATTGAGCTTGGCAGAATGAATGGAAACATCGATACACCGACTGTCGAGATTATTCCCACCACGCTGAGTTTGGAAGACAGAAATGTCAGTATTTCAACTTTGGACCGCAATCCGAAGAACGCTCCGGCCGCACCAAGGAACCCAAGGGCCGGACAAATGAGCAAATACGGATAGGTCCCGAAATTGGCGAACCAGCCGTTTCCTCCTTGAACCACTTCTTTGTTCAGCGGGTTTGCTTCCATCTCCGGGTCAATGACCGACGTGATCTGATATCCCTGAATGAAGAGGTAAAGAATGGCGCCGTTCAATGCGAAGAGAGCAATGACCGCCAGAGCGCCCAGGGATCCATAGGCACGACCGCGCTCTGCCACAATGCCCCCGGCTTTCAGACCCAGCCACGCGCCGCCGTGCATGACAAGCATGGCGACGGACAATAGTCCGCAAAGCAGTGCATAGGGATTAAGCAGGCCGAACAGGTTTCCCTCGTAGAAAATTCTCAGGTCTTCATCAAACCGAAATGGCACGCCTTGCAGAACGTTGCCCACCGCGACACCGAAAATAAGTGCCGGTACGAATCCGCCGATAAACAAACATCTGTCCCAGTTTCTCCGCCAGCGTTCACCGGGACGTTTGGAGCGATATTTGAATGAAACGGGACGAAGGATCAATGCGGCAAGTGCCAGAAACATCGCAAGGTAAAATCCGGAAAAGCTCACGGCGTATAGGGCGGGCCAGGCGGCGAAAATAGCCCCTCCCCCGAGGATCAGCCAGACCTGATTTCCTTCCCAGGTCGCGCCAATCGTATTGATCGCAACGCGTCGTTCGATATCGGTTTTTGCAACAAAAGGCAGCAAGGTTGCGACCCCAAGGTCAAACCCGTCCGTAACGGCAAAGGCAATTAGGAGAACACCGAGAAGGACCCACCAGATGACTTTCAGCGTCGAGTAGTCGATGAATTCATGCAGGATCATGATAATTACTCCGCTGCAGCTGGTAGGACGCCAGCGACGGGCTGCCCATCATCGGGGACGCCGATATCAGGCTCGGGGCCCTTTTTTATGTATTTGATCATCAGCGTAATCTCGACGACCGCCAGGGTCGAATAGAGGGCGATGAATCCGGTAATTGTCAGAAGCACCTCCGTGACACTCAAATCGGACACTGCGACAGCAGTCGGTAATACCCCTTCGATGATCCAGGGTTGTCGCCCGTATTCAGCGACAAACCAGCCCGATTCAATGGCGATCCACGGCAAGGGAATGGACAGAACAGGGATCCAGAACAGCCAGCGACGCTTTTCCATCAAGGCATCGACGCGACTGGTTGATGAAATGAAGAAGAATACGCCCATCAACAGGATCATGAAGAAACCGACTGCGACCATGATGCGGAATGCGTAGAAAATTGGAAAAACCATGGGCACTGTATCCCACGCTGCTTTTTCGATCATTTCAGGTGTCGCAAGGCGCGGGTCGTCAATGTAGGGTTTCAGCAGATAGGCGTAACCCAGCACTTTGCTGTTCTCTTCAAAGCTTTTGTGACGTTCGGGCGATGTATCGGTCCGGCTACGGATTGCCTGCAGATCATCATAGGCTTTGATTCCATGACCGATCCGCGTTTTTGCTCTATCGACAAGCTCGTGAATTCCCGGGATTTCTTCAGTGAGGGATCGTGTTGCGATCAAACCCATTACGTAGGGGATCTCAAAAGCAAACTCGTTGTGCCGTTCCTTCTGATTGGGCCAGGCGACGAGATTAAATGCTGCCGGTGCCGGTTCCGTTTCCCACATCGCTTCGATCGCTGCCAGTTTCATCTTCTGGTGTTCAGACGTCGCATATCCGCTCTCATCGCCAAGAACGACCACGGAAAGGGCTGATGCGAAACCGAAAGCCGATGCCACTGCCAGAGACCGGCGCGCCAATGCAATGTGGCGCCCTTTGAGAAGGTACCAGCACGATATGCCAAGAACGAAAGTCGCACCGGTCACATAGCCGGCAGATACCGTGTGGACGAACTTAGCCTGCGCAACCGGGTTAAAGAATACATCGTAGAAACTGGTAATTTCCATTCGCATGGTTTCGGGATTGAACCACGAGCCTTCCGGTGTCGTCATCCAGCCGTTGGCAACAAGAATCCACAGTGCTGAGAAATTCGAACCGATTGCGACCATCCAGGTGGCCATCAGGTGCTGCAGTTTGCTCAACCGTTCCCAGCCAAAGAAAAACAATCCGACAAAAGTAGCCTCCAGGAAAAAAGCCATGAGGCCTTCAATTGCCAGCGGTGCGCCGAAGACGTCGCCAACATAATGTGAGAAGTAACTCCAGTTCATGCCGAACTGGAACTCCATCGTCAAACCGGTTGCCACACCGAGAACGAAATTGATCCCGAAGAGCATCCCCCAGAATTTTGTCATTTGCCGCCAGATGGGGCGGTTTGTCATCACATAGACCGTCTCCATCGTTGCGATGATGACCGACAGTCCCAGAGTCAGAGGCACAAACAGGAAATGGTAAAGCGCTGTCATGGCAAACTGGAAGCGCGATAGGTCTACGACATCAAGATCCATTGTTATCTCCTGCAGTGTAGCCAATGGCTCGCGAAACGATAAAATTATTTCGTTTTGACGAGGCGCGGAAAACTCTCAAATACAACGCCGTCTCTGATCATACTTAAAAGTCTATATCGAATATATATCAGGGAGCTAGAAAATAGCTTGCGACGAAACACCTCTGTGGCAGCCTGTCATTCCGATGTGGCCGCTGAGAGGCCAGCCAACTGTTAGTCCGGGCGCAATGTCCCCTTAGTGCTCTGCCAAAGTTCACTGTTTGATTGCGCGATCGACCGGACGAGAATTCCGCTATCAATCACATGCAGCTGTTCTACCATATTGAGCTCAAGTTGGCGGTGGGTCGCCATCAGAATGGTTTTTTCCGCCAAAACTGAACTCAGACGGTCCACAATTTCTTCGGCGGTTTTTTTATCAATTCCTTCGGTCAACTCATCCACGATCCAAATAGGGGCATTCTTCAAGAGAGTGCGTGCAATGACCAGGCGCCTGCTTTCGCCCCCGGACAATCCGTGTCCGCGCTCGCCGAGCAAGTGGTCCAGCCTCCCTTCCCTTTCGTGGATCATGTCAGCCAGACCGACCTGTTCAAGCGCCCACCAAAGTTCGTCGTTTGCAGCACTCGGATTTGCAAGCCGAAGGTTCCCGGCGATTGTGTCGTTGAACAGTTCGGTCCGTTGTCCAACCATTGAGATCAGTGATCGCAATGTTGAATCAGCAAATTGGCTGATAGAGCAGCCATTGACCTTTATCGACCCTCCATCGGCCTGAAGAAGGCCTGCTGCGAGATTGAGAATAGTGGATTTTCCGCAACCGCTTGAACCAATGAAGGCAGCTTTTCCACCAGGTGAAAGAGTGAATGAAAGTTTGCTTACAACAGGCACTGGATTCTGATCATAGCGGAAATCGACTTCGCAGAAGTTCAGAGCTGCTGTGGTTCCTGTTTGAGAAACCTTTGAAGCTTTCGTAATCTGAACCGGTAGATCGACTGTACGGGTTGTCTGAGTGAGAGATAGGATTCTCTTTGCCGATGATGAGGTCTTCGCAAGTTCAACGCACCCTGCAACAGAGGCCTGAACCGTCTCCAATGCTGTCAGTGACACCAGGATGAGGGCGACCAGTACAGGTCCTGAAACCTGATTCTCGGAATACAGGTAAGTTCCCATCACCATGGTGACGACCACCAGCGACTGGCCGACAAAGCCCACAAGCGCTCTCATCATGCGATTGATACGATCTTGCTCAGACTGAGCCCGACGAAGAATGTCGTCGCTTTTCTCCGTTTTTTCCACCTGGTGCGTTCGTCTGCCAAAGATTGCCAGCTCGGTGGCACCCGCTTCAAGGTCGGCTATACGCAACCGCAATGCATCTGTTGCATGTACCGTTCGTCGTGCATTTTTACGGTTCAAGCGATAGGCCAATAGCGGTGCTAAAAGTGCTGAAGCGCTGTAAAAAAACCCAATAACGAGTGCCATGAGTGGACTGATAAAGGCTAGACATACGCACAAGATAATGCCCACCAAAAGCGCGATAAAGACCGGCAGGAACACCCTGAGGTAAAGAGCCTCCACCGCTTCAAGGTCCGTTGTGAGCCGAGAGAGCGCCAACCCCCGTCTGAGCCGGCCTTGTGCCTGTCCGCTCAGCTTTGAAATGCCGGAAAAAACCTGTTTTCGCAGGAGAGCAATGTATCGAAACGTCGCTTCATGCGTCGTCAGACGCTCGAAGTATCGTCCCGCTGTTCGACTAAGTGCGAGAAAACGGATAATCGCTCCGGGGCGAAACACATCAAACGTCAACGCCAGCACCGTTCCACCTGCCAGAGCCGACGCCGTTATGAACCATCCTGCAACACCCAATAACAGGATGCCCGATACGACGGGAATCAATGCCAAAAACACCCCGACCCAAAATGCGCGTGCTTCATGGCGGGCAAATCGCTTAAGCAGTGAGAAGAGCGGCATCATCCGGCAACCAGCTCCTTCAACTGCCCGTCCTTCAGAACGAGAACACGGTCAACAAAATTTCTAACAATTTGATCATGGCTTGCGATGATCATGGTTTTACCGCTGGCCAGTTCCTGCAATCCCGCGAGGACTTTTTGGGCGTTATCTCGATCAAGGTCCGCGGTCGGCTCATCGGCGAGCACAAGGCCGGCAGGCTTTAGGAGGGCTCTGGCGATTGCGATGCGTCGTTGTTCGCCAATGGAAAGACCAAATCCGTTTTCGCCGATCTGGGTATCGAGCTTGGCGGGCAGTTTTTCAAACAGATCATCGGCTGACGCCCGAGTTAGAGCTTCAATCAGCTCCTGGTCTTCAGCCGCCATGTTGCCAAAGGACAGATTTTTGCGCAGTGATCCGTGGAAGAGATGCGGAAACTGCCCAATCAGAACGGATCGCTTTTGCCATTCTGATGCGGTATAGACTTTCAGTGGACGTCCATCCACAAATATTTCGCCGGAGATCGGTTGATGGAACCCCATTATCATGGCGAGAATTGTTGATTTTCCACTGCCGCTGGGGCCCATCAGCGCAATACGTTCTCCTGCTGTCACCCGAAAATCGATACCTGACCCGGCACTCCTACCTTCAAAACCTGATTTTACGCCAACAAGGGCAAGCGCAGGGGCTGACGTCGTTACCGTAGTCTCGCCTGATGCTGCAACATTGTGTCCTGGCGTGCGACAATCGTCAGGCTGTGTGAGGTTCTCGCTGGCATAACAGAGGCGAGAAGCGGCGGCCTGCGCTGCAGCCTTGTCATGGAAGGCAGTTGCGAAAGCCCGAAACGGAGCGAAAAAATCGGGTGTAATCAAGAGAATAAAAAAACCGGCCTTGTAGGATAAGGGTGTGCCCCAATTGCCTATATTCAGTGTTCCAAGAAGAGAAAACCCCACATAGACGGCCACCAGGGCTACGCCAAGAGCGGCGAAAAACTCAAGAATTGTGGAAGACAGAAAGGCAATACGGAGTACGGCCATGGTTCGCTGTCGGAAACGGTTGGAGGCGTCATAAACATTTCCCTCAGTCCGCCCAAGCGCACCCAGCAAGCGTAATGTCGTGATACCTTGCAGTCGATCGAGTAGAAATCCACCAAGCCGCTGCATTTCTTCAAGATGTTTTTCGCTGGCTTTACGCGCACCGGAGCCGATCAATGCCATGAAAAACGGAATGATCGGTCCAGCAACTATCAAAAGAATGGCGGCAATCCAACTGACCGGCAGTACCACGAGGATGATGATCGCCGGCGTTAAAGTGAGCCGAATGCGAACTGGCAGATACCCTCTGATATAGCCATCCAGAGCTTCTACCTGACTGGAAGCAATGACAGCCAATTCTCCACTGTGAATTTTGTTCGATTGGCTGACAGGATGCCCTGCGCGGTCAATAAGCGACCGTCGCGCGGTTTGACGGACTTTGTCCGAGCATCGAAATCCCACACCTTCTGCCGTGTGAACCACCAATACCCGTATGATCGCCAGCAACAAAAACAGGACGAAGTTTGGAAGAAAGTCCGGCAATGTAGAGAGATCCGACCCCATCAGAAGTTCAGAACACAGATCCGCGATCAAATAAGCTTGCGCAATCCACAGCGCATCGGCTGTGGTCAACAACAATCCCGCCAGTCGAAGCCGTCCCGCAACAGGCTCCACCAAAGCTGATAAAAACCGCTTTGATGTATCCGCATCCTGATCGGTTTTACTGGCCTTCTCTGCTGCCATCTGATCTCACAGGCTGATAATTGTTCTCTCGGATCCGGCAAATTACATTGCCTGATTACAAACTATTGTCTGTATAGGCATGAAGATGAGTTCCGAATTATTTCGGCCGGTTGGATCTTTACATAAACTACCCGCCGGATTTGGCAATTGGGACACCAACGGCAAATAGTCGCTTGGTAGATTGGATTTCTTTGCGGCTCAGTGCAATCCGCCTGAACGTGCATAACTTGCCTTGTCATTTCCGGCAGAAAGACAGGGTTTCACACGATGCTCGACATAGTAGGAATAGGTTTTCTGGTCTTCATCGGCAAAAATTTCATCGAGGAGGTCAAAGTCTTCAATACGATCGACACGAAAATCGCGAAAGTCATTCCGCAGCTCGCACCAGCCCGTCATAAGCCAAACAGCGCCAAAACAGGTAAGGCCGAGGGGGCGGATCGTCCTGTTTGTCCTTTCCTGCTTCAAACTAAAATACGAAAAGCTGACTTTTCGTTTTTCCCGAATGGCTTTTCTCATGTTGGGTGTGGGTGCCTTCTCCTCGCCGCCGCCACCGATAACAGCCGCCAGTGGAGCATTTGACACATATTGGCTTGTTTCCTCCGGCAACACCTCAATCAGTTTCTGAAGTACCTCTCCCGCAGACGCCCGCAATGAGGCATCTCCGACAGCACCAACAAGTCGGGCTCCGAGCAACAGTGCTTCGGCCTGTTCGATTGTCAGTGTCATCGGGGGCAGATCAAATCCGGGGCGTAACATATAGCCGACGCCGGCTTCGCCATCGATGGGCAGCCCTGAGCCCTGGAGATGTCCGATATCGCGGTAGACTGTGCGCACCGAGATTTCCAGTTCATCAGCAATCATGGCTGCAGTCATCGTCCCACCGGCCTGTCGCAGGATCTGCACCAGTCGAAACAACCGCTCAGCGCGCCTCATGAATATTTTTCTCCGAGTTTGATAACACTGCTGCCATCAGGTTGGCAGCAAGTCTGGCTTATTTATGACCTCAAGAGAATTCGGATTGCAATGGCATGGGACCTTATCCAAGCCCCATTCAATGAGGAGTGAAGGCATGACCTGTCTTGAGTTGGTTGTTTACACCGTCAAGAATGCCCACAAAGCGAAGCACGCACGGCGGGCGGCGTATGATGTCATTTCGCTTTATGACGGTTTCGTTTCCCGGCAACACTACACAGCAATCGATGAGCCCTGCCGGTTTACCGATATAGTTCATTGGCGAACCTATGAGTGCGCCCGAAATGCGCGCGGACGCGCTTTGATGGACCCGGCTCTGGCTCCTTTCATGTGCCAGCTCGATGAAATCATATCGATGGACCACTATTTCGAGGATGCTCTGTTGCCTGCCTGACACCCCTATGCCCCGAATCGAAAGAAGGCGCTGCGTGGACAGCGCCTTCTGATGCGTTCGGAAGATACCCAAATTTACATCGTTGGGATGACGAACTCCGCTCCGTCTTTCAAGCCTGATGGCCACCGCGAGGTGACTGTCTTTGTTCGGGTGTAGAACCGGAACGCGTCCGGACCATGCTGATTGAGATCTCCAAAGCCCGATTTTTTCCAGCCGCCGAAGGTGTGATAGGCAAGCGGAACGGGAATCGGGACATTTACACCGACCATGCCGATATTTATCCGGGAACAGAAATCGCGAGCGGTATCGCCATCACGGGTAAATATGGCTGTACCGTTACCGTACTCATGGCTCATGGGCAGATCGATTGCCTCTTCATAGCTCTGAGCGCGGACTACCGAGAGTACTGGTCCGAAGATCTCCTGTTTATAGATGTCCATGTCTTTCGTCACATGATCAAACAGACATCCGCCCATGAAATATCCGTCCTCGTATCCCTGCATCTTGAAGGCTCGGCCATCAACAGCCAGTTTTGCTCCCTGGGACAAGCCGCTTTCCACCAGTCCCTGCACACGCTGCTGCGCTTCCCTGGTCACAAGCGGGCCAAAATCGACATCGTCTCCGGCGGTGTAGGGACCGATCTTGAGATTCTCGATTTTCGGAATGAGTTTTTCAACGAGCGCATCCGCGGTGGTGTCGCCAACAGGAACGGCGACGGAAATAGCCATGCAGCGTTCTCCGGCTGCACCATATCCGGCACCAATCAGCGCATCGGCTGCCTGGTCCAAGTCCGCATCAGGCATGATCAGCATATGGTTTTTGGCACCACCAAAGCACTGAACGCGTTTTCCTGCAGCTGTACCGCGTGAGTAGACATAATGGGCTATGGGCGTGGAGCCGACGAAACCGACGGCCTGAATTGTCGGGCTATCCAGTATGCCGTCTACAGCTTCCTTGTCTCCGTTGACAACGTTCAGAATGCCTGGAGGTGCACCCGCTTCAAGCATCAGTTCAGCCAGCATCAGGGGCACGGACGGATCGCGCTCCGATGGCTTCAGAATGAAAGCGTTACCTGCGGCAATAGCCGGGCAGAATTTCCACATCGGAATCATAGCAGGGAAGTTGAACGGCGTGATACCGGCAACAACACCAAGCGGCTGACGCATGGAATACATGTCAATGCCCGGGCCAGCGCTTTCGGAGTATTCACCCTTGAGCAGATGTGGAGCGCCAATGCAGAACTCGGCAACTTCCAATCCGCGAATGACATCGCCTTTGGCATCAGGCAGTGTCTTGCCATGTTCCGCCGAAAGAGCTTCGGCCAGTTTGTCCATGTCACGATTAAGCAGCTGAACGAATTTCATCAGGACACGGGCACGGCGCTGCGGATTGGTTGCAGCCCATTCGGGTTGGGCCGCTGCGGCGTTTTCTATAGCCGCGCTCAATTCATCCTGACTGGCCAAGGATACCTGTGCCTGAACCTCGCCTGTTGCCGGATTAAATACATCTGCGAAGCGCCCTGATCGCCCTTCCACATGCTCACCACCAACAAAGTGACCGATTTTTCGGGTCATATTCATCCCTCTCAACTGTAGACTGGCCGTCTGTGCGGCACCTGAACCGGCAGGCCGGCTGAAAATATCATTGTACTCCTCCCCATCATTGCACTTCAATAATCGTCGATCAATGCTCGACTTAGCGCATCCGATGTGCATATTTTGATGCTCATGGTAAATGAGTAAAAAAATGAACTGGGACGATGTCCGAATATTTCTGGCTGTCGCGCGAACGGGACAAATTTTAGCCGGATCCAGGAGGTTGGGAATAAATCATGCCACCGTCAGTCGCAGACTGACGGCACTTGAGAAGTCACTCAATACACAGCTTGTCAGCCGTCGAACGAACGGCACGGATCTGACCGAAGCCGGTGAGGAGTTTCTGCTTGCCGCCGAGCGAATGGAAACTGAAATGTTTTCTGTTCAAGCCCGTATCGGAGAAAGCGATATTTCTGTCTCCGGGACTGTGCGTATCGGGGCTCCGGATGGATTTGGCATCGCCTTTCTTGCTTCTCGCCTGGGAGAACTGACCCGTAAATTTCCGAACCTGACGATACAGCTTGTACCCGTTCCCAGATCGTTCTCGATATCCCGTCGTGAGGCCGATATTGCCATAACTGTAGAGCGTCCGGCCCATGGAAGGTTGGTCGCGCGGAAACTTGTCGACTATACGCTGGCTCTTTATGCCTCAAAAAATTATCTGGAATCGGCAGGCACACCAGAAACTGTCGAAGAGCTGACAAATCATGATCTGATCGGGTATGTCGAGGATCTGATTTTTAGTGCGCCACTCAACTATGCGCAGCAAATCGACAAGAACTGGCAGGCACGGTTTGAATGTTCAAGTGCGCTGGGTCAAACCGAAGCAGTAAGAGCAGGCGATGGCATTGGGGTGCTCCACAGCTTCATCGCCCAAAGAGATCCGGGACTGGTTCGTATACTGGGCGATATCATTCTGCGCCGGGCCTACTGGATCGTTTTCCATGAAAACACCAGAAACCTAGGCAGGATAAAAGCTGTCTCCGACTACATCCATACTCTTGTTGATCAGGAGAGATCCATTTTTTCTGAGAATGTACTGATTGATCATGACCATTGATTGAGCAAGACTGATGAAGAAGGGCAGCGCCAATGACGCTGCCCTTTTTCAACTGGTTTTATAGATTGGAACGTCTCAGACGCCCTGCCTTGCCTTGACGGTGCTGGCAATTGCCTTTTTCAAATATGAGTCTCGAGAATAAATATCGGCATAATATTTGACTTCTTCATCGGCTGAGGGCCAAGCAGTGAAGTAAGAAACGTAAACCGGGATATTACCAGGCACTTTCTCTGCCTTGTTTTTACCGAGCGCGATCTGAGATGCGATATATTCTTTGTCCGTTCCCAGAACGGCAGCGGCCATACCCCTTGGATCGTGTAGACGCACGCAGCCATGACTGAATGCCCGAATGTCTTTGTTGAAAAGACTCTTCGAGGGCGTGTCATGCATGTAAATGGCATGCTTGTTCGGGAACAGAATTTTCAGTTCACCAAGTGCATTGCGTTTACCCGGGCGCTGCCGAACATTGATCGGTGCATTTTGTGCCGCAACATTATACCAATCGACATTGCGTGAGGCGACACGACGGCCGCGGGCTGTGGTCACTTCATAGCCGTTGCGATCGAGATAAGAGGGATCATTATAGAGCTTCGGCAACATTTCCTTGACAATGATCGACCTTGGCACGCCCCAATAAGGGTTGTATTCCACTGTCTCGATCTCATCGTAGAAGAAGTTGGTCTGGTTTGACTTTTTGCCAACCACGACGCGCATATTCAACTTTTCTTTGTCATTTTCGAAATAAGCAGCCTGATAGGCAGGCTGGTTGATGAATACCCGCCTCGGGCCGAGTTGACGTGGCAACCAGCGCACACGCTCCATTGCCAGTTGAACTTTTTCGATTTTCTGAGCGTTGCTCATATCAACCATGGCGCGGATTGAATTCCTGCCGACTATGCCATCCGGCTTCAAATTGCTTTCCTGCTGAAAGTCGCGCACGAGTTCTACGAGTGGCGGTGAGTAGTCTTCTCCGCCCAGATAGGCAGCAAAGGTTGCTGCGTGCTTCTCTTTCAGCTCGTCTGAACCCTTCAGAAGAATGGCCGCAATAACGTTGGGAAGCTCAGGATGCAGCTTGCCGGGCTTTATCAGCGTACCGTCAGCTATTTCGACACGCTCCGACTCATCGGCATCTTTCAAACGCGCAAGCTCTTCGGTCAAAGCGCGAAACTGTGCATTGTTGGGATTGACGCCAGCCAGATATTTTTCGACGTCGTCTGTCTCAGAAACAACCGTCAGGGCGCCTGCCAGATCCACCTTATGCTGGGGAAGATCGTGATAGCCGGAGATCTTGTTCGGATTAACGCGTCCGCGAGTAGCGTCCATCACGTAGGTCAGAACTTTCGCCGAAAGCGCCATCTCAAATTCCACGAGGTTGCGGATACGCAAATCTTCCTCGGTCAACACCTGATCTCGGGCTGGCAGGACAACATCGTAATCCGCTGGGTCCAGGCCATACTTATCTGCTGAGGAAAGGACAACCAGCGCGTTGCGTGCCTTGGCGTTTATCTTGCCGTCGTTAAGCCACACGAAATGCGGATATTGTTGATAATGTGCTTTGAGCGCTTCGCCCACTTCAGGCAATGCCCGCAGCTTCAATTCTGCGAGAAATGGCCGCGCTTCGTCAAACGGGCTGTTGCCAATGGTAGGCGCCGTCAGATCGTCCGCAGAGGCGGTTGCGATAGTCGACAGGCTCTTAAA
Source organism: Stappiaceae bacterium (assembly GCA_039976075.1). Lineage (GTDB taxonomy): Bacteria > Pseudomonadota > Alphaproteobacteria > Rhizobiales > Stappiaceae > JBDWFY01. The sequence continues at coordinate 410,009 of JBDWFY010000001.1, read as the reverse complement.
GGAAATCAAACGAGGCTTTTCAGCTTTGTACTTGTAGTACCGAGTGGCCTTTACTGAGATGCGAGGTGCCCGGACTTGTTGTCTCTTACGCTGTTGCTCTTGTTTGTACAGTCGCTTCTGATAAGCACGCTGCCTCCGAAGCTCCCGTTCGCGGGGCGAACGAAGAAATTCGAATATTCCCTGCGCTTGCGCAGGAGTAATCGGCACCATGGAAGTGCCAGCAACCGCGACGCACAGGGTTGCAATAATACCAAACTGAAATTTCCTGGCCATTCCCAAACTTCCACCCAAACTTCTGAATTACCCGATACAATTCGAAGGATTCATCCAAACGGCACCCTGCGTGTCAGGACTCTATCGGCCCCATTCAATAGTCTTATATAGGATGTCGGTTGACCAATCGTTGCCATCCGACATCAAATTTCGTTGAGCCTACCTTACTGTTCACTGCAACTTTATTAATGTTGTCCAGATCACAGTTCAGCGTTTTTCGTCTCCCGCAAGCGTCATAGAGGTGTTTGAAAGAGCAAGTGTTTCCCAATTGACACTCTTTCGGGATTGAAATGACTTTTTTGGCAAACTGGCTTGCTTGATAATGTCGCCCCAATCGGGCCGTGTTAAGGCACCTGAACGCCAAGATCGTCAAATTATTCGGAAATCGGCATTGATTCTCTACTGCTACAATGTGGAATCCATCCCCAATATTGCCACTTGATCCATGCACGTACCCAGCGCTGCGTCCAACATGCGTTTCACGAAACGCTGACCCATCGACGTTCCTGTGCTGAACGAATGAAACCGTGAATAACCTTCTCGATCAATAGTCCTTCAGCAAAATCGACACACGGCTGATCATTTTTTTCAATACATTCAAGAAAATGGGCGGCCTCAATCACTTTGAGGTCATTGAACCCCAGCTGGTGTCCCGGTGCTGGAACAAAGTTGCTGTATTGGGGATGCGGGGGACCGCTGAGAACCTGCCGAAACCCCTGAATTTCCTTCGGACCCTCATTGACGAATAAATTGATTTCGTTCAAACGCTCCTGATCGAATGTCAGCATTCCGCAGGTGCCGTGTATTTCCAATCTGATCAGGTTTTTGCGACCCCATGCGGTGCGCGAGCTGCACATCGTTCCTGAAACGCCATTGTCAAATCGTACCAGGGCGTGAGCGATATCTTCATTTTCGACAACGCCCTGCTCGCCAGTCATATCTGGCAATGGCCGGGTTTTGTAGACCGTCTCGACATCGGCGGACAGCTCTTTGATATGTCCCACGAAGTAATGTGCAAGACTGACCAGATGGCAGGTCAGATCGCCCAGGACACCCAATCCGCCATCAGCGATCCGTGCCCGCCAGGACCAGGGTAGGTCGCCGTCGGCCATATAGTCTTCGTCGACCTGCCCCCTGAAATGAATGATATCGCCGATGGTGCCGTCTGAGATTATTTTTTTTGCCTGCTGGAGCGCAGGGTTTCTTATATAGTTGTAGCCCAGCAGCGACTTACCGGACGCCGTTGCGGCCGCATCCGCCATTTCCGTTGCATCGGCAAGGTCTAACGCCATCGGTTTTTCGCACCAGACATGTTTTCCCGCAGCAAGCGCCGCAATCGCCATTTCACGATGCAGTCCGTTTGGTGTGGTTATTGAGACAATGTCGATGGCGGGGTCGGCCACAACCTGCCGCCAATCGGTTGAAGTACGGGCGAAACCATATTCCGGGCCCAACTTCCGAATGGCTGCTTCATCAACATCGCACAATATTTCCAGGCGGGGTTTGATCTTACCGCCAAACACTGGGGTAACTGAATTCCACGCAAGTGCGTGGCATTTACCCATAAAACCGGTCCCGATAAGTGCAATGCCGATTTCTTTCATCAAACGCTTCCTAATGAATTTACAAAGTTATGGGAAAAGTTCCCGGTTGAACAACGGCAGTTTAACGCCAATATGAGAACGTCGCGACCTCAATATTTACATTTTGGAATTTTTATTCCATTTTTGATTTTTATACTTGCGGCAACAACACCAAAACGGGGCGGACAGCCGAATGAGCAACATTACCGGAGCGCCAAAGACGTTTGATGATCTTAAGGCCCGCCTTGTTGAACGCAAAGATGCCCTGCCGAAACGCCTGTCGCAAGTTGCTGTTTACGCCGTTGCAAATCCCGATGAAATTGCGTTTGGGACTGCAGCGACAGTTGCAGAAAAGGCGAAAGTTCAACCCTCAACTCTGGTGCGCTTTGCCAAGAACCTGGGCTATAAAGGCTTTACAGATTTGCAGACGGTATTCAGGCGCCGCCTGCAAAAGCGTTGGCCGGATTATGAGGAGAGGCTGTCCACACTAGGAAAGCGACCTCAGCAGGATGCCGGGCCGTTTAGCCTCATGGAGGAGTTTGTCGACACTTCGGTGGACTCTCTGATTCGATTGCGTGATACAGTTGATCCAGCGGCGCTCGATCAGGGTGTCGAAGCCTTGGCAAAAGCGCGGATGGTCTACCTGGTCGCTCACAAGCGCGCCTTTCCGGTGGCCTCCTATATGGCTTATGCCCTGGCAAAGCTGGGTATTGCGGCCAATCTGATCGATAATGTAGCTGGACTGGGAACTGAACAGCTTGCGTCTGCGGGCCCAGACGATCTGATCGTTGCGATCAGTTTTACACCCTATTCGCCCGCAACCGTTGAAATGATCCAGGAGGCCGCTTCGAATGGTGTACCGATTCTGGCCATTACCGATTCACCGTTCAGTCCGATTGCCGGACCCGCGCTTGCTTATTTTGAGATTGTGGAAGCGGACCTGGGTGCTTTCCGGTCACTATCTGGAACATTCTGCGTCGCAATGGCACTTTGTGTCGGCGCTGCTGATCTTCAACGCCGACACAAAAATCCGGGTTAAGTCGCCCGGTTTTTTTTGTATTAAGAGCGCGGTTACAGCTTGATCATGCGACCTTCTTGGGCAGATACAGTCGCTGAATCGGCCAGAACCTGTGCCATCAGGCCGTCATATCCGCTTGGAGAGGGTGCTGTTCCCTTTGTCACGACATCAACAAAGACGGCCAGCTCACGCTCATAAGCCTCCATATATCTTTCCAGAAAAAATTCCTTGGCGCGATCAGCGATAAAGCCATTGGTATTGGCCAGTTCAACATTCGTTTCATGAACGTTTTTCGCCCGGATCATCCCCTCTGATCCATGCACTTCAATGCGCTGGTCATAGCCATACGTCGCCCGTCGCGAGCAGGATATCTGGCATATCTTTCCGCTCGCCGTTTTCATCTGTGCCACGGCGGTGTCGACATCCCCTGCCCGCCCGATTTCAGGATCAATCAGCGAAGAACCCATTGCGTGAATTTCGACAGGCTCTTCCCCCAGAAGGAAGCGTGCCATGTCGAAATCATGGATCATCATATCCCGGAAGAGACCACCGGAGCGTTTCACATAGTCCAGTGGTGGAGGGGTTGGGTCGCGCGACAATATCGTGACAAGTTCAACATCTCCCACGGCCCCTGTGTCGATACGCTGTTTGAGCTCTCCCAGATGCCGGTCAAATCGTCTGTTGAAACCAATCATCAAAGGCACACCCGCAGCGTCGACCTTCTCAAGACATTGTCTGATGCGATCGGAACTCATATCGACAGGCTTTTCGCAAAAAACGGCTTTTCCCGCCGCTGCTGCCTGGTCAATGTAATCGGCATGTGTGTCGGTTGAGGAGGCCACAAGGACAGCTTCAACCGAAGGATTTGAAAAAACATCGTCGGCCGGAACGGCCATTGCGCCAGTCTGCGCTGCAAGCGCGTCCGCCGCCGGCTGATATGCATCGGCAATCGCGATCAGGTCTACGTCGTTGTTTGCAACCAGTGTTTTTGCGTGAACCTGACCAATACGGCCCGCACCTAACAATGCTATTCCAACCATGATGTTTTTTCCTGCTAGAGAATATATATTCCATATTGACTGAGTAATAGAATTCTTGTTTCTTCTTGGCAAGAAAATCTATTAAGCCAAACAAATTACTGGAGGCGAACATGCCGGAACCCAGACAGCTTGACGTCATAACAATCGGGCGGTCTTCCGTCGACTTATATGGGCAGCAAATTGGCAGTCGACTTGAAGATATCGATACATTTGCAAAATCCGTTGGCGGTTGTCCATCAAACATTGCAATAGGAACCTCGCGCCTTGGACTGAATTCCGGCGTTATCACCCGTGTCGGCGACGAACAGATGGGTCGCTTCATCATGGAGCAGATGGTCCGGGAAAATGTTTCAACACAAGGAATTTCGACCGATCCCTCCCGCCTCACTGCTCTGGTGATCCTGTCGGTACGGGATGAAGAGACCTTTCCCCTGATCTTCTATCGCGACAATTGCGCCGATATGGCGCTTGAGGAGGCAGATATCGATCCTGATTTTATCAGGTCTGCCGCATCCATTGTCGTGACGGGCACTCATTTTTCGACGCCCAATGTCGAACTGGCCAGCCGAAAAGCTATCAAGATCGCGCGCGACGCTGGTTTGAAGGTCATCTTTGACATCGACTACCGTCCCAACCTTTGGGGCCTTGCGGGACATGATGCCGGTGAAGAACGTTATATCGCCTCGAAAAACGTCTCGGACAAACTCAAAACAATTCTGTCTGACTGCGATCTGGTTGTCGGCACGGAAGAAGAGTTGATGATTGCTGGCGGGCAGGACGAACCGCTGGCGGCAATCAGGGAAATTCGGTCCCTGTCCGATGCGACTATTGTGTGTAAGCGCGGACCGATGGGCTGTGTGGTCTTTCCGGACGTTATTCCCGATGATCTGGACAAAGGGATCAAGGGCCCCGGCTTCCCGGTTGATGTTTACAATGTGCTTGGGGCGGGTGATGCGTTCATGTCCGGCTTTCTGAGGGGGTATCTGCGCAATGAGCCACTGGAAACGTGCGCGCAATGGGCTAACGCCTGCGGTGCCTTTGCTGTTTCCCGGCTGTTATGTTCGCCTGAAAGTCCGACATGGGCGGAGCTGCAGTATTTTCTGGAACACGGCTCACAGCATCGGGCGCTCCGAAAAGATCAGGACATCAACCATATCCATCATGCGACGACCCGGCGCCCGCAGACAGAGACGCTCATGGCGCTAGCAATTGACCACCGCAAACAACTTGAAGAGATCGCGGATCGCCATGATGTTTCCTACCCGCATCTGGAACACTTCAAGAAGCTGGCTGTGCAGGCCGCCATGCGCGTGGCACAAGGGAAGCCCGGCTACGGCATGTTGCTGGATAGCGACTACGGTCGGACTGCTCTTTATGAAGCTGAAGGACAACCTTTCTGGATTGGCAGGCCCGTTGAGCAACCCGGATCCCGACCGCTTGATTTTGACCATGGTGGATCCCTTGCGGCGCGTTTGACGGAATGGCCCGTCGATCACTGCGTCAAATGTCTGTGCTTTTTTCATCCTGACGATGCGTCCGATCTGCGAAACCAGCAGGAACGTGAACTGCTTCGGCTGAATGACGCATGCCGGACTGTAGGCAGAGAGATGCTGGTTGAAATCATTGCCGGAAATCACGGGCCCCTTGATGCCGAGACGATCCCGCGCGTCATGCGACGACTCTACGATCTTGGTATCAAGCCGGATTGGTGGAAACTGGAGCCGCAAACGGATGCCGCAGCCTGGCAGAATATCGACCGTTTGATCGACGAGCGGGATCCCTATTGTCGAGGTGTCGTCATTTTAGGTCTGAATGCGCCCGAACAAGAGTTGCTGGACTCTTTTAAAACGGCTCAGACCGCAAAACACGTTAAGGGATTTGCGGTCGGCAGAACAATTTTCGCAGATGCTGCGGATCAGTGGCTAAAGGGAGATTTCACTGACGATCAGGCGGTGACCGATATGGCAGAAAGATTTGCGCGGTTAACCCAGGCGTGGATCGGGATGAAATCCTGAACCTCCACCTGGATTCTCCCCTGCCTCTGTTGCGTTGCCGCGACTGTTGTCAGAGGAAGTTGCTGCGCGTGCTTTGAGTTTAAGTCCTTACTTGTAATAATAATTCGGGATTGCGACTGGCGTTCGCGACAACGTTGTGAAAGCATGTCACATGCATGAAATAATGAATCGCAAGCGGCGATCACACGGGAGATGGCATGCTGGAAGCATTGTTTGGCCGGATTGACGACAAGCTCGACGATCTAATCCAGCTAACCCAGGATCTCGTGAAAATTCCGACGATAAATCCGCCGGGCGAAGCTTATACCCCGTGCGCGGAGTTTGTTGGTGAGAGACTGCGTCGCAGGCACTTTGATGTTAAGTATATTCGAGGAGAAGACACACCTGGTGATTCCGCCCGGTATCCCCGCACGAATGTAATCGCGCGGATTGAGGGGAAACGACCCGGCCCAACCGTCCACTTCAACTCTCATATTGATGTGGTCGAGGCTGGAGAGGGTTGGACCGTCGATCCCTTTGGAGGGCTCGTCAGAGACGGAAAAATCTACGGCCGCGGGACCTGCGATATGAAAGGTGGGCTGGCGGCGTCGATCATTGCGGTCGAGGCCTTGATCGAAGCCGACCCTGACTTTTGCGGGGCGATTGAGATATCCGGGACAGTGGATGAAGAATCCGGCGGCTATGGCGGTGTTGCCTATCTTGCGGAAAAAGGTTTGTTTTCCAAACCCCGGGTAGACCATGTGATTATTCCTGAACCTTTAAACAAGGACAGGATTTGCCTCGGGCACCGCGGTGTGTGGTGGGCAGAAATTGAAACGCATGGTTCCATCGCTCACGGATCGATGCCTTTTCTCGGGGATTGTGCCGTCCGTCATATGGGGGCTGTTCTGGAAGCATTCGAAAGTGAACTCTATCCTGCGTTAGGTCGCAAAAAGACTGAGATGCCGGTTGTTCCCGAAGGCGCCCGGCAATCGACAATGAACATTAATTCCATTCATGGCGGCCAGCAGGAATTTACGGAAAACCTGCCCTCGGCGTGTGTGCCCGATTCGTGTCGGATGACCGTCGACCGTCGTTATCTGATCGAAGAACATGTGGAGGATGTCAGAGGCGAAATAACCGGAATCCTTGAAAGTCTTAGCCAATCACGTCCCGGTTTCAGCTATGACATCCGAGAGATAATGACCGTGGCACCGACAATGACGGATCGGGATGCCCCGGTCGTGCGAGCGGTTGCCCAGTCCATTGAAGCAATAATGGATCGGCCTGCGGATTATGTGATCTCTCCAGGCACTTATGACCAAAAGCATATTGCGCGCATTGGTCATCTGCACGATTGTATTGCCTATGGGCCAGGTATATTGGATCTTGCACACCGACCGGATGAATACATCATAATCGAGGATATGATGGAAAGCGCAAAAGTTATGGCAATGGCAGCGCACAACCTGTTGATGTCCAGACACTAACAAGTCAGTTGTTTCGAGGGAGAGTACGCATGACGTATCATTTTAGATTGGGATCCGTGGCGCTGGGCATATTTTGTATGGTCGTGGCGACGGTTGCCGGGCTGTCAATGGCGCAGGCAGCACGCACGGATATTGTAGTGGGCATGCAGCTTGAACCCCCTCACCTGGATCCCACGGCAGGTGCTGCGGCGGCAATTGATGAAGTGGTATATGCCAACATATTTGAGGGACTGACGCGCATCGACAAGGAAGGTGCCGTTACTCCCGCGTTGGCCGAAAGCTGGACGATTTCCGATGATGGTAAGGTTTACACGTTCAAACTCAAAGCCGGAGTAAGTTTTCACGACGGCACTGCATTTGACGCCAGCGATGCAAAATTCTCACTTGACCGGGCACGGAGTGACAACTCCACTAATGCTCAAAAGCCGCTTTTTTCGGCTATTGATACGGTGAAAGTGATAGACCCGTTGACATTGGAAATCTCACTCAAGAAACCGACAGGAAATTTCCTGTTCAATCTAGGCTGGGGTGACGCCATCATAGTGTCTCCGGAATCTGCAGAAGGCAACAAGACCGATCCTGTTGGTACCGGACCGTTTAAATTTTCGAAGTGGGTAAAAGGCGACCGGATCGAATTAGAGCGTAACCCCGAATATTGGGGAGAAAAAGCAAAGCTCGACAAGGCAACATTCAAGATAATTGCAGATCCGGCGGCTGCCATGGCTTCTCTCATGGCAGGTGATGTTGATGCCTTCCCGGTCTATCCGGCACCTGAGAGCCTTTCTCAGCTGGAGGCAGACCCTCGCTTCGCCGTGGCCGTGGGGTCCACCGAAGGTGAAACCATTCTGGCAATGAACAACAAAGCGGGACCGCTCGCCGACAAGAATGTTCGAAAAGCCATCTCTCACGCCATTGATCGCAAAGCGATTATTGATGGGGCAATGTTTGGCTACGGTACACCGATCGGGAGCCATTTTGCGCCCCACCATCCCGCCTATACCGATCTGTCCGGCACGTATGAGTATGACGTGGATAAAGCGCGCGATCTGCTAGCCGAAGCCGGGTATCCCAAAGGCTTCAGCGCCGTCATAAAACTGCCGCCACCGGCCTATGCCCGAAGAGGAGGAGAAATCATTGCATCACAGCTTCGCCGGGTCGGTATTGAACTGGAAATTGTACCTCTTGAGTGGGCGCAGTGGTTGAAGGAAGTCTTCAAGGAAAAGAATTATGACTTTACAATCGTTTCCCATACAGAGCCCATGGATATCGGAATTTACAGCCGTCCTGAGTACTATTTTCAGTATCAGAACCCGGCATTTAATGAGCTGATCACCAAGCTTGAGGAAACAACGGATACCGACGCGCGTTATGCATTGCTGGGCGATGCGCAGAAGATTATCTCCGATGATGCGGTCAATGTTTTCTTGTTCCAGTTGGCCAAGACAGGCGTTGCAAACACCGAAGTCGACGGTTTGTGGCTCAACTCGCCGATACAGGCCAATGACCTGACATCCGTTCAATGGAAGTAAACTGCACCAACAAAGGGAGCCGCAGATCCGTGCGGCTCCCTTTGGCTTCTTTGAATGTTTGTCGGATTAGGCACAGACGTTGGACGGAATTTGTTTTTTGCCTCTAAGCAAGCGTAAACACCGCGCCAGATGACAGTCTGATCTCAGCACAGGGAAATCTCCTTCGGATATGCTTTCATTTGCGATCCACAGATTTGCCAGCCTAATTCTGACGCTGCTGATTGCGACAGTTGTTGTATTTCTCGTTCTGGAAGTTCTCCCCGGTGATCCGGCAGAGGTGATGCTTGGCATTAATGCCCAGGAAGATACCCTGGCCGCATTGCGAGAGGAATTGGGCCTCAACCGCCCTGCCCTGATCCGGTATTTTGACTGGCTCGTGGGCATGCTGAGCGGCGATTTCGGTAAGAGTTACACCTATTCGGTTCCTGTATCGGAACTGATTGGGGAGCGCATGTGGGTCAGTCTTCCACTTGCGCTCATTGCCTTGTCGCTATCTACCCTGATTGCGATACCGCTCGGCGTTATCGCCGCCTCAAAGCGTAATTCACCTCGAGATGTTGGAATAGTCGGGCTTACCCAGGTAGGAATTGCAGTCCCAAACTTCTGGTTTGCGATGATGCTTGTGTTTGTCTTTGCTGTAAGCCTGCGCTGGTTTCCCTCTGGCGGGTTTCCCGGTTGGGATGAGGGAATCGGGAAATCTCTCAACGCATTGGTGTTGCCGGCGATAGCACTCGCGCTTCCCCAGGCCGCGATTCTGACCCGTATCATGCGATCATCTCTGATAGATGTGCTGCATGAAGACTATATGCGAACGGCGCGCGCCAAGGGGTTACCAGTATATGTGACGCTCTGGCGCCATGGTGTCCGCAACGCGTTGATACCGGTGCTGACAATCATGGGTTTGCAATTTTCCTTTTTGATTGCCGGAACGATCATCATCGAAAATGTGTTCTACCTACCAGGTCTTGGCAGACTGATTTTTCAGGCGATTACCCAAAGAGATCTGATCGTGGTGAAGAGTGTGATTGTGTTGCTGGTTGCAGCTGTCATTACAGTCAATCTGCTTGTTGACCTGGCATACGCAGTCGTTGACCCGCGATTGAGGCGCCGCTGATGAGTTTGATTAAAGCTCGATTGTCAGCGGTAAAAGACCTTGCCGGGCGTTCCCTGCACAGCATGAGTTTCGTCATTGGCGGGACGATTTTCGCCTTGGTGGGTCTTATGGCGTTTGTCTCCTTTTTTTGGACCCCCTATCCGGTGGATGTTCTGGATATCCCCGCTAAACTTCAATCACCAAGCGCTGCGCATTGGCTGGGTACCGATCATTTTGGTCGGGACATCCTTTCCATGATTATGGTCGGTGCGCAGAACTCGATTGCAGTTGCCATCGTCGCCGTCGGCATTGGATTGTTTATCGGGGTACCTCTGGGCTTGGCAGCAGCAGTGCGGCGGGGGATGGCGGATGAATTCCTGATGCGTTTCAACGATCTGGTCTTTGCATTTCCTGCCCTGCTGTCGGCAGTGATGATTACCGCAATTTTTGGTCCCGGCGCCGTCAATGCGATTATTGCGATCGGAATTTTCAACATTCCTGTGTTTGCGCGCGTTGCCAGAGGGGCTGCTCTTTCACTGATGACCCGGGAGTTTATTCTTGCGGCGCGCGTGGCCGGCAAGAGCCGAACGCGTATTACGGTTGAGCACATATTGCCCAATATCGCCAATCTGCTGATCGTCCAGGGAACGATACAGTTTTCGCTGGGCATTCTGGCTGAAGCGGGATTGTCCTATGTCGGTCTGGGTGCACAGCCGCCGGATCCAAGCTGGGGACGCATGTTGTTCGACGCCCAGACGATGATTGGCCTGGCACCGCATATTGCACTGTTTCCGGGCATGGCTATCATCATCAGTGTACTGGGCCTCAATTTGCTGGGCGACGGTTTGCGCGACCTTCTTGATCCCAAGTTACAGCGGCGGAGCTGATATGAAAAAGCCGCTGCTCTCCATCCGGGACTTTCATCTCGATATCGGGTCGGCTCCGATTATAAAGGGCATTTCCCTCGATCTTCATCCCGGCGAGATATTCGGGCTGGTCGGGGAATCCGGTTCCGGCAAGTCTCTGACCGCATTTTCGGCAATGAAACTCCTGCCTCATGCGGCCTCTCCGCGTGGCGAGATCGTTTTTGACGGGCAGAATGTCCTGGATCTTGACGACAAACAGATGTGTGGCCTTAGAGGGCGACAGATGGGGATGGTCTTTCAAGAACCGATGACAGCTCTCAATCCGGTCAAAACGATTGGTAATCAGGTCAGCGAAGGCATCAGGTGGCATCTTGGCATTGATGCCCAGAATGCCGACAAACGCATGCGCAAACTGCTGGGTATGGTTGGCCTGCCGGCGGAACGCTTTTCGCCGGGCCGTTATCCGCATGAGCTTTCAGGCGGGCAACGTCAGCGCGTTGTCATCGCCATGGCAATCGCCTTGAAACCACGCCTTCTTATTGCAGATGAGCCGACGACCGCCCTGGACGTTACAATTCAGGCCCAGATTCTGACGCTTCTGAAAGACATCGTCAAAAAGCAGAAGATGGCATTGCTGCTCATTTCCCACGATTTGGCTGTGGTTGCAGATATGGCTGATCGCATCGGGATCATGCGTGACGGTGCGATCGTCGAAACGGGATCGACAGCGCGACTGTTTGAAACGATGAAGCATCCCTACTCGCTGAACTTACGCGAGGCATCGACCCACGTTCCGGTGAGAAAAACCAAGCCCGTGCTGTCGGCACAATCGAAAGTTCCACCGCTCTTGTCAGTGCAGAACCTTGTTTGCGAGTATAAGCTTCAGCGAAAGAAGTTATTTGCGGCAAGGCCGGTCGTGAAAGCTGTCAATTCGGTGAGTTTCAATATTTACCCCGGACAAAGCCTGGGATTGGTCGGGGAATCAGGGTGTGGTAAATCAACCCTGGCACGCGCGCTACTGGCACTTGAACCACCCAGCGACGGGCATGTAGATTTTATGGGGCAGCCCCTCACACATGCGCGACCTGACGACCTGATCAAAATCAGACGCGATTTGCAGGTTGTTTTTCAGGATCCTTTCGGAAGTTTCAATCCGCGTCGCAGAGCGCGTTGGCTGGTGGGGGAACCCCTGGGATTGCTGGGAAAGGAAATCAGCAAAGCAGAGAAGCAGGACAGGATTGTTGATGTGCTGGACGCTGTTGGGTTGTCTCACAATGATCTCGACAAGTTTCCACATGAATTCTCCGGCGGACAACGGCAGAGACTGGCAATCGCTCGTGCTCTTGTCACCGGTCCGAAGCTGGTTGTTGCCGACGAAGCCGTATCGGCTCTTGATGTTTCAATCCGCGCCCAGATATTGGATCTGTTGGTTGCGCTCAGAGAAAAACTGGGCATTTCGTATTTGTTTATTTCACACGATCTTTCGGTGGTTCGGGCGATAACTGACGAGGTCATGGTAATGAATGCCGGTAAAATTGTTGAACAAGGGCCGACCGGCGATGTCTTTGATCATCCAAAACACCCCTACACACGTTTGTTGGTATCTGCAGCACCCAATCTGCAACAGGCGCTGAAGCGCCGGAGAAAAAAAGAAAGGCAGACTTGAAATCATTTGGGTCGGCACGTTGCTGGATCGGGGGCACTGCGTACATCGGAAAATGTCTGGAAATTGTAATGCGTATTGGAGTTGATTGCGGGGGGACGAAAATTGAGGTTGTTGCGCTCGATGATCAGGGTACGCAACTGTTTCGCAAACGCGTGCCCACGCCACGCAGCAGTTATGTCCAGTGCCTTGAGGTGATGGCAGACCTGGTCATATCGGCGGAAGCGGCCACCGGCCTTAAGGGCAGCATTGGGCTGGGTATTCCCGGATCCATTTCACCATCTTCCGGCCTCGTCAGGAATGCGAATATGACCTGGCTGAACGGTGAGGCTCTGGACAAGGATTTATCAAAAATTCTTGAGCGCCCGGTGCGGGTTCAGAACGATGCCAATTGTTTTGCTGTTTCGGAAGCCATCGACGGAGCGGGTGCAGGTTCTCACCTTGTTTTTGCGATCATACTAGGCACAGGATGTGGATCGGGAATTGCGCAGGATGGTAAAGCGCTGACAGGACATCAGGCTATTGCCGGGGAGATTGGTCATATTCCCCTTCCCTGGATGACCAAGGAAGAGTTTCCGGGTGTTTCCTGCTGGTGCGGGCGTCAAGCATGTCTTGAAAGTTATGTTTCGGGAACGGGATTTGAACGTGATTTTGCACACGTATCCGGGCGAAAGATTGCCGGGTCTGACATTATCGCCGGGGCTAATCAGGGTGACATTGAATGCGAACACGCCTTCGAACGGTACAAAGATCGTCTGGCAAGGGGAATTGCCATGATCTGTAATATTCTGGATCCGGATGTGGTTGTCCTCGGTGGGGGCATGTCAAATGTCGATCGGCTTTACACCGAACTCCCTGCGCTCATAGAAACGCATATTTTTTCTGATGCGTTCGATACGCCGGTCCGTAAAGCAATACATGGCGACAGTTCTGGTGTGCGCGGCGCTGCATGGCTATGGAATGAGTGATAAAAAAACTGCATTTCAGGAGGGATTTTTCTCGGTTGCTTGTTGTCTGCAGCGATACTCACTATGATTTACCCATTGAAGAAATTTTTGATAATGTATTGATTTTATTGAGATGACACAGAACAACGACCTGGGCTCGCCGGCCGCAAGACGCCGTGGACGTTTTACTTTGCGGGAATTGGAGATTCTGCGCACGGTAATTGCTCTGCGCAAAACGACACTTGCGGCTCAGAAATTAGGAATCTCCCAACCAGCAGTCAGCCGTGCGATAGCTCAGGTTGAAGCACGAATGGGCCGGGAACTTTTTGCTCGGGAAGGTGGACGTTTGAGCCCTACCGCAGATGCATTGGCGTTGAATACTGAGATCGATCCCATATTCTCCACCCTTGCCCGACTGGAGGAAGCGGACTGGAGACCGGACCATAAGGATCGATTGAAAATTGTCGCCCCTCCAACCTTGGGGCATTTCCTGTTGCCTCGCTTGTTCAAGTCATTTCTTGCAGAATATCCCGATGCGCGCATTCACGCAGAGTCTGGCACCACCTCAACCGTCATTGCCGCTGTTGCAGACGACAGAGCAGACCTCGGTCTTACGGATGGTAACGTTTCCCATCAAGGTCTGAAAATAACGCCCTACCGGCAAACAATGGCTCATGCAATTTTACCCGTTAACCACCCTCTGGCGCGAAAAGAAATTGTGACACCGGAAGATTTCGATGGAGAAAATTTTATCGCCTTCAATCGTCGCTTTCAGAGACGTTCTGCCTATGACAAGCTGTTTGCCGAACGTGGTATCGCCAGAAATATCATAATTGAGACCGCCACCTCCCACACAGTTCTTGAGATGGTCCGCCAGGGTGCAGGAGTTGCGCTGATTAATCCCTTTCCGCTGGTTCTTCAAAATGATCCCGAGGTGGTGTTCCGGAAATTTGTTCCCGAGGTGGCCTATACGACAAGCTTCATACTACCTTCCGGGCCCGCCACCTCTCTCGCTCAGAGGTTTGTTGAACACGCAAGGAAGTACGGACCGGAGGATGACTATTCCACGCCGGTTTGAATAATACATCTATACAATGCGCCCTGTGTGCTCTAACGAGCCAAGGAAAGAGCGTTCGACAATACGACCGGCGAGTGGCTGAATTGACCTCAGAAGAAATCCTGGCGCAGTTGGTGTCATTTGACACGACCAGTCGCAATTCCAACCTGGCACTGATCGACTGGGTGGAAGATTATCTTGCCAACCATGGCGTCGCATCTGAACGGGTTTACGATGACACCGGGCAGAAAGCCAATCTCTATGCAACGATAGGTCCCAGCGACGTTCCCGGCTACATTCTTTCCGGCCATACCGATGTTGTTCCGGTCGATGGACAGAGCTGGCAAACAGATCCCTTTAAACTGGAAGCTGCCGACGGTCGGCTGTATGGTCGAGGCACCTGCGACATGAAAGGTTTTCTTGCCTGTTGTCTTGCAAAGGTGCCGGATTTTGTCGCGGCTCCCTTGGCTAAGCCAATCCATCTCGCGTTTTCATATGATGAAGAAGTGGGATGTATCGGAATTCAGGGATTGCTGAATGAACTGAAAGAACGACCTGTAATACCGGAAGCCTGTTTCGTCGGAGAACCGACAAACATGCAAGTGGTGATCGCGCACAAGGCAAAACGATCCTTGCGCGCATTCTTCACCGGGAAGGCCTGTCATTCATCTCTCTCTCCTCAAGGTGTCAATGCGATCGACTTTGCCGCTCGCTTTGTCGTCAAATTGAAGGAGATGGCCGACCGGCTTGAGACAGGGCCAATTGATGCGCTCTACGATGTCCCCTTCACAACGGCGCACACAGGTACAATAGAAGGTGGAACGATCCTCAATATCGTCCCTGAACATTGTGTTGTTTCGTTTGAATTCAGGGTTTTGCCGAATGAGAATGCTGATGCGCTGGTCAGCGAAATCATGGAATTTGCGAAAGACACATTAGAGCCGGAAATGAAATCCCGCTCTGAAAACAGTGGCATTAAATTTGAATGGATTTCGCAGTTTCCCGGTCTTAACACTGCTCAGGATGCCGATGTGACACGGCTGGCAAAGCGGCTCGCCGGTCGAAATGATCATGCAAAAGTGGCATACGGAACAGAGGCAGGCTTGTTTGTTGATATTGCTGATGTCCCGACCGTTGTTGTTGGGCCGGGTTCAATTGAGCAGGCTCATAAACCGGATGAATTCATCGTCCGGTCAGAGCTTGAAAAATGTGGTGCATTTCTTGATCGCCTGATCTTCCACGCCGGCCAACCTTGATCGACAATCACCTTGGCATTTCTCAAAGATTGCATCTTTGTCGCGGCTGGTCTAATCAGGGAGCATGATCATACAGACAACAATGTCAGTTCAACATTGGTGGTGGTGCGCTTAAGGCGGCCACGATACGTCATTTCTGTATGTGACAATGGATCAGGGCCGCCGCGGATTTTCCGGGCGGCTTTGTTGTTACTGGATACCGCGGTTTTTATTTGAAGGAAGACGGATCAAATGGCTAATTTGGCAGATCAGCGTTTCATAACTGCCGGTGGTATCGAAGTCGTACGGCGTTCAAAACCCTCAGACTATGAAGCCGGAACCTCTGACTGGATAGATCGGATCGACGAAACGCGTGGTGCGGTTTTTTCATCGAACTACGAGTATCCCGGTCGTTATACGCGATGGGACACCGCGATCGCCAATCCCCCGCTGATGATTTCATCAAACGGTATGACAGTGAAAGTCGACGCGTTGAACGAACGGGGCAAGCTGCTTGTTCAGGCCATTCTGCCTGCGCTGGATGGCCTGGAGGGGGTCAAAGATGTCTCCTCGACGGACAGTCGCATCGATCTGTCGATTGCACCGGCGATGCGCTCATTCACTGAAGAAGAACGCTCCCGTCAACCATCAGTCTTTATCGTCATTCGGGCGCTTATTGATCTCTTTGCTTGCGATGACCCCAACCTGGGTCTCTACGGCGCTTTTGGCTACGATGTTGCATTTCAATTCGAACCGATTGAGCAGAAAATTTCGCGCCCTGAGGATCAGCGTGACATTGTCCTGTTCCTGCCCGACGAAGTCCTGGTCGTCGATCATCACGCCCGACGGGCAACTGTCTATGAATATGCATTTGTTCATGAAGGAAAATCGACAGCAGACCTGTCATCGAAGAGTGAACCAGTCCCATTCATGGCTGCAAATCACGATCCCGGACGCGGTGATCATCAACCGGGGGAATATGCCAAACTAGTCAAAGAGGCGATTGAGTATTTCAAGCGTGGGGACCTGTTTGAGGTAGTCCCGGGCCAGACATTTACAGAACGATGCACTGCCCAGCCCTCGGCCATTAGCCGCCTGTTAAAAGAAATCAATCCCTCTCCTTATTCCTTTTTCATCAATCTTGGTGATAACGAGTTTCTCGTGGGTGCGTCTCCGGAGATGTATGTGCGCGTTTCCGGTGGGCGCCGGGTTGAAACCTGTCCCATCTCTGGAACGATCAGGCGGGGAAAGAATGCCATTGAAGATGAAACGCAGATCCGCAAGCTGCTGAATTCCGCAAAGGACGAAGCTGAACTCACCATGTGCTCGGACGTGGACCGCAATGACAAAAGCAGGATCTGTGAACCCGGTTCGGTTCGTGTAATCGGCAGACGCCAGATAGAAATGTATTCCCGCCTCATTCATACGGTTGACCACATCGAAGCGATCTTGCGCGATGATATGGACGCACTGGATGCATTTCTGTCCCATACCTGGGCGGTAACGGTGACAGGCGCGCCCAAACGCTGGGCGATGCAGTTCATTGAAGAGCATGAAAAAAGCCCGCGCGCCTGGTACGGTGGTGCAATCGGCATGATCCATTTTAACGGCGACCTTAATACCGGCCTTACGCTCAGAACTGTGCGTATAAAAAACGGTATCGCGGAAATCAGAGCCGGCGCTACGCTCCTGTATGACAGTGTGCCTGAGGACGAGGAAGCCGAAACGGAACTCAAAGCCTCTGCAATGATCGAAGCGGTTCGTAATGCCGGCAATATAAAGGAGCAGGCCAGCGCGCAGGAAACTCATCTTGTCGGCGAAGGCGTGAAGGTTCTGCTCATTGATCACGAAGACAGTTTTGTACACACTCTGGCCAACTACTTCCGACAAACCGGTGCCGAGGTTGTCACGTATCGCTCACCGGTCAGCGATGCGCTTTTTGATGATGTCGATCCGGATCTTGTTGTTTTGTCTCCGGGACCGGGCCGGCCCGCGGACTTTGACTGCGCGGCCAGCATTGGCCGGGCCCGCGCCAGGGGATTGCCTGTTTTCGGTGTGTGTCTGGGTTTGCAGGCTCTGTGCGAGTCGTTTGGAGGGACGTTGGGGCAGCTCGATGTACCGGTTCATGGAAAACCCTCCCCCGTTACTTTCGATGCTGAAAGTCTTCTGTTTGCCGGACTTCAGTCGCCGGTAACCGCCGGGCGGTATCACTCGCTTTATGCCCGACCGGATTTTGTGCCTTCGGACCTGCTTGTCACTGCCCAGACTGAAGACGGTATTCCTATGGCTCTGGAGCATGTTTCCGAACCGGTTGCCGCCGTTCAGTTCCACCCTGAGTCAATCATGTCGCTGGAACAGGAAGCAGGACATCGGATCATCAGCAATGTCGTTGAAAAACTGGCACGCCGACGCGACCGCCGGCAATTAAAAGCAACGGCCTGAAACAAGCAGGTTTCGATTTTGTAGAATGACCCCGATATCCCAACATCGGGGTCTTTAACGACAACGCATTATCGCGGTGACATCCGAATTGCGCCGTCCAGCCGAATGGTTTCACCGTTCAGCATTTCATTGCGGATAATATGTTCCACCAGTTCCGCATATTCGATCGCCCGGCCAAGACGAGATGGAAACGGCACCTGATTACCCAGCGATTGTTGAACGTCTTCGGGAAGCCCTTTCAACATAGGGGTTTCAAACAGACCTGGTGCAATTGTCATCACGCGGACACCGCTGCGAGACAGGTCACGCGCCACGGGCAATGTCAGAGCGGCGACACCTCCCTTTGACGCGGCATAGGCGGCTTGTCCGACCTGGCCGTCAAATGCGGCAACGGAGGCGGTCGAAATTATCACCCCGCGTTCGCCATCATCGGTTACCGGTTCCAGCTCGGCCATGCCTGTTGAGGCATGCGCCATACAGCGAAACGTGCCGATCAGATTGATGTTGACGACTTTCTCGAACATTTCCAGTGAATGTGGTTGTCCTTTGGATGTCGTCTTGGCGGCCGGTGCAATCCCGGCGCAATTGACCAGTATGCGTTCTTGCCCGTTATACACGCGAGCCTTGGCAAAACCTTCTTCAACACTCTTGTTGTCGGAGACGTCTACGGTGCAGCAGACACCACCAATCTCGGTGGCCACTTCCCGCCCTCTGTCCTCATTCATGTCAAACAGAGCAATCTTTACACCATGCGCAGCCAGAGCGCGTGCTGTCGCTTCTCCCAAACCCGACGCACCACCGGTTATAATCGCCGAAATGCTTTCATCCAGACGCATCAAAAATCTCCGAATATTCAATCACTGAACTATCGGTGGCAGGTCCCGCAGAAAAGGTCAACAGGTCGGAGGGCAGCTAACCTGGGCGATGGCGCAATTGGGGAACGAGATCGACAAGATCGATGGGTTCCGAAGTGCCCTCTACTGAGACGCCGGGTATCGGCTCAATGCCAATGCCTTGATATCCTTGTTCTTCCGCCAGTAGAAGGCAAGATTGGGTGGTCAAAGCGCACGTGCCAAAAACCTTATTTGATTTTTCCAGTTTCGAGGCCAGATTGACCGGATCGCCAATTGCAGTAAATTCCAGCCTGTCCCCTGCCCCAACTACACCAACCGTGACGGGACCACAGGCGACGGAAACGCCAATTCTGAATTCTCCCGGCCAGCCATCTGCATGAAAATCCTCCTGACACGTCGCAATTGCAACAACGATCTCCTGTGCTGCCCTCAACGAATCTGCCGCATGTGTCTCGCTCTCACTGACGGCGCCAAATGTCGCCAAAATGCCGTCACCGAGAAACTTGTCGACCCGGCCTCCATTGCGCTGGATTACCGGAACAACGCATGTCTGATACCGGGCCAGCAGGTGCATGACAGTTTCAGGGGGCAGGCCCGCGGCAACCGTAGTGAAGGACCGAACATCGACGACCAGGATAGCCGCCTCGCGAACATAGCCCTCCCCTGCTTTCAGTTTTTCTTCCGCATCGGTGATCGACTGCGCCACTTCCGGCGCAAAAAATCGTTTCAGATCTTCTGCGGCAGCATGATCTCTAATGGCATCAAAGAAGGTTGCTCGGGCGCGATACAACGCCACGCTCAACAGACCGGTAACCCCCAGTATGATGATCGTTTTATCGAGTTCTGCCCCAATTAAAATGGCGTTGTTTGTGAGATACTCAACGTAGTTGCGCGTGATCCGCATCCGATCCATGTCGGAAAGGATGGCGTAGCCGACCAACCCTATCCAGCCCGCAGCGCCAACCAGTCCAGTGGCAATGATGAAACGGGGGTCAAAGCGAAGCGCCCTGAGTGAGATGAACAAGAAAATGTACATCAACGTTGGCGTCTTTAAATAAAATGTCGGATGCTGGTTGTACTGGATATGGAAAGAAAAGATGATCGCGACGAGAAGCAGGACGTCCACCACAACCGACATGTACAGATACCAGTTTGGCAGCTCAATTCGGTAGGAAAGACCAAGACGAATAATCGTGAACAGGAAATATGCCCCGAGTGCCAGGGGCACAAAGTTAAAGCCTTCGGAACCTTCCGCCCTGGGTGCGAGCGAATAAAGAACGGAAAAGAAAATGACGAGAGAGAGCTGGACCCAACTGATCAGTTGCTCAGCGGATGACTCTCGTCGCTGGATCTCTTCCTGAACGCGCGCCGGCAACCGGCTCGTCGCTGCCCGATTCCTCAGCGAGGCAAAGCCGGCGACTTTTTTATTCTGTATTTCATCGGGCTTGGGAGGGGCGACTGCATGCGGGCCCTCGTCGATATCATCGCGTGCCATGGCAAAAAGATCTCTAAGTCATCGGAAACAGGCTGAGTTCCTGAACTCTAGAATAGTTCGGCAGAGATAGATTTAAATACTTAAAACACATGGGTTACGCAGGGTTGATAGCACCGTGTGCCGTTATCACAAATCGCGGACCTGACTGTGACTTCACTTGTTAAGGCGCCAGTATCAGTCCTTCTCGCGCGATCACGCTTCCTGCGTGCATTGTTTTGGCCGCTGTTGCGATCTCGTCCAGCATATCATCTGTGCGACTGGGGTCGTGATGCGTGATGACAGGGACTTTTACATCTGCCTTGTTGGCGAGTCGAATACCTGCTTGCCATGTTGAGTGTCCCCAGCCGGCGTAGCTCCAGTATTCGTCGTCCGTAAACATCCCGTCATAGACCATGATGTCGGCACCCTGAACAAACTGTTCGATGGCGGTATCGATCACGGGGTTACCGTGTTCATGGTCGGTTATGAGGCAAATCGTTTTGTTGTTAAACGTAAACTTGTAGCCGCAACAACCACCTGGATGATTAAGTGGCAACGTTTGGACGTTCAATCCACCTGCATCATCAAATGTGGAGCCAATTTTAAAATTCACAAACGTAAGCGCCCGTAGCTTGTCGACCGCAAGGGGAAATACCGGGGGCGCCATCAGGTTTCCGATCACATCTGAAAGTTGTGTGTCATCAAGAAAATGCGAGGCCTGACATCGAATTCGAAATGTACCGTCATAGGCAGGGCAGAAAAACGGCATGCCGCAAATATGATCCAGGTGTGTATGAGTAAAATACAGGTCAAGATCGCGCGGTGCTCGTTCTGTCAGGGAATTGCCCGCTTTTCGAGCGCCTGAGCCGCAGTCGATGATGATGACCCGATCACCCGCTCCAATTTCAAAACAGGTCGTTTCACCACCATAACGAACAGTATCCGGGCCGGGTGCCGGAGTGGATCCCCGGACACCCCAGAAACGAATATAAAAATCGGGCGTCACCTGGCTGCGCCCTCACCCATTACCGTTTTTCGGCAGTGAAGCGCGAACTTCAGCCAAATCGCGGGTTGTTCTTTCCAGTCGATGCGCCAACACACGCATGACTTCAAGTGCCATCTCAGGAAATTCTTGTAACAGTTTCAGAAAATTATCTTTTGATACGGTCAACACATCCATATCTGACGTGGCAACAACGGCCGCTGTTCTGGGCACATCACACAGAATCGCTATTTCCCCGACAATATCGTTTGCTCCAAGCGCTGCAACCGTGCGTTCTCCCTGGTCGGTATTCACACGAACATCAGCATTGCCGCCCAGTATGATGAACGCGCTGTCCCCTGGTTCACCCTGGCTGCAAAGCCTTTCGTCGGACTCGTAGGTTACCCGCTCGCTAATAAAAGCCAGCAAACGTAACTTGCCCGGTTCAATTCCGTTAAATAGTGGAACCTGCCGCAATGCTTCCACTTCTGCTTCCAACGTCACGTTCTAATCTCCCACCCTACCCGTATCACATCTACCCCCGTTGGGGCTCGGGGACTGTTTTACTCAGGTATTTGTTTTATTTTCGGCAATCTTGCCACCTTTCATTACCACAATATGTGGGAATTCTTCCGCAATTGACAAATGTGACGTACCGAAAATCAGGATTCCATCATCAATTGTGTTGCGAATTATTTCTCTCAAATGCCGGTCTTCGTCGCTGGCACTCGTCGCTACTTCGTCCAATACAAGATACTTCGGCCGTTTAAGCAACACCCGCACCAGTGCTATTTTCCGGCGTTGGCTTGAAGACAGGCGCGACCCATGGACTCCTACCTCGAATTCCAGTCCTGCCATAAGGATCGGTTGGCGCAATTCCTGTTCCAGCACAATGTTCCCGATCAGATTGTCGATCCGCTCGCGGCTGTCTCGGCGGTCAACCCGTGCCCTGCCGAACAGCAGATTATCTTCAATCGACAACGGAGGCATGTAAACATTGGCATCAAAGAGAACGAAGCGACCGTCGGCTGTGCCGACTTCCTTGTGAAAACGATGCCGGGCGGCGACGATTTCCTCTTCGATTTCCCCGGTAATAACGCCTAAACGATGGCGGGCGGGAATCAGTTTGAAAGCAAGACCGACAAGCCGCGCCTTTTCTTCCTTGCTTAGCCCTTCCTGACCGCTCGCCATGGAAGCTTTGCGCAGCAAGGCTTCGTATTCTGGGACTTCTTCGGCGGACATAAACGAAAAGTTCCCCAGAAGTGTCGAGTCAGCACTGATATTGGAAAACAGATCGACCATGGTATCGGCGACTTTTAATCCGATTTCCGACAAACGGTCCTGCAAGCCTGATGCAATGAGAAATTCCTGAACTACCGGGTCTTCAGGAATCCGGTCAATATCCACTTCCGGGTCGGCAGGTGCGGCGAACAGCAGGTTTTCAGCTAATGTCGCACTCCGGTTGAAGCTGTTCATATCCCACAGTTCGACCAAATCCTGTACTTTTTTGTCCCCGGCCACCTTGTCGGCAATGGCCCGTCTTGCTGCAAGGATCCGATCAGTCAATTCGCTGTCACTGCCACTGTCCAGATTGGATTGCAGACCCATGCGGTAGATATCGGTGGTCATGCCGACGGCATCCACGAGCTCCAGTGCCCGTTGTGCTAAATCGTCCGGAGATTCAGCACCCGCTTCAACGTAATCATCCCAGTTGGCTTTGATATCGAAGTCGGAGTTGGCTGTGAGTTGAGCCTCGTTGATCCGAAGCTCGTCTTCCTCGCCGGCGTCCATCGGCCGATGGCGGAGCCCGTAATAGAGGTTGTCCCTGATTGTTCCGGTAAATATGTGCGATGAAGGTCCGGCATAGGCGATTGTCCGTCCCAAGGTGGCCTCGGGAAGGTTTTCCAGATTGTATTCTCCAATTTCGACACGACCGGCATCTGGTCCCACCAAACCGGCGGCAAGTTGCAGAAGTTCACCGCGCCCGGATGCGTCATCTCCGGCTATTGCCCATTTTGCACCATGGGGAATTTCAGTCGTAAGAGAGAAGACTTCCTGCCCGGTTGAGCCGCTGGAGAAATTCACACCGGAAAATTTCAAGTTTCCTTTGAGATCCCATAACTCATCAGATGTGATCCGTTCTACGGGATAGATGTCCGGCGGATCGAAATTTTCCACGACAGTCTGATATTTTACCTGCACGTCCGCAAGCACCTGATAATACGCCAGAAGTTCTTTCCAGGGGCCGGCAAGGTCCTTGTAGGCTGCCAGTACCGCGACGAGCGCACCAAAACTCAGATCGCCCTGAATGACCAAATAGCCGCCGATCAGGTAAAACAGAAATGGTGTCAACTGGTTCATGAAGTTGTTGATGAACTTGATCATGAACTTCCGCTTGAAAATATCCAGGCGGATTTGATAATTTTCAAACAGTCTTTCAGACAGATCTGCCTGATGGAAGGCGGAGGTATCGTTTGCGTGAATTTCTACAACACCTGCGATGCCCTCGCCGACTTTGTCCGCAATCTTTCGCACGTTCTGAACGCGCTGGCGCGATAGACGGATTACTTTCTTCTGCAGCTTGGGGATTATGTATCCCTGAAGAGGATAGAGCGAAATCGCCGCCAGCCCCAGCAAGGGGTCCTGCATGAAGATAAATGTGATGTAGACAACCAGAGTTCCTCCCTGGAAGGCCGGCAGAGCTATGGCACCGCCGATAAATGGTCCAAGGTCTTCCACCTCGGCGGTTATCATCGGGATGATTTCACCGGAACTTACCCGGCGAAACTGCGGCAGCCGAAATCTCAAAACGCGCTGAAACAGATCATAGCGCAGGCGTCGGAGCATTCTTTCGCCCAGGCGTCCCTTATATACATTCAGTACGTATTTGATGCCGTTATTGATGATAACAAGCGCTAGAAAGGCAAAACAAAGTGCCAGCAGATAATTGATCTGGCCAAGCTCGAATCCCAAAATTTCTCGCGGAAATCCCTGCCCGTCGATGGCGTCGTTCACGATGAGTTTGGGTAACTCGAGCGTATAATACAGCAATGGAAACGAGAGCACCGTGATCATCAAAACCACGATTTGCTGGCGTTTTGTATATTTCCAGATAAATCCGAAAAGCGTTTTATCCATATGGCGGGTCCGGCTTACGCCTTTCTAATATAATCTAAAGACTCGTCTGTTTTCTCGACAATTAAGTACATCGCATATTAACCTGCCGGTCAGAATGTGCCATAGCAGTGTCTATTCTTAAACCGAGAGTCAAACATCGTCGTTCATCTGCACAAACGAACACGGCAATTTGCCTGGGAGCAAGTACAAATTTATAAAAACGCCAATTTTAACGCACTGTGTGATCCGGTAGCCCGACAACTACCACAAATATCGGCCAGTTCGGTCGTCGGAGAGAGTTCATGGTGACGATTGCTCTATCAAACAAAAGCGACTGCCGGTAGGCCTATGCCGTTGAAAAAACCGAAAATTCTCATTTACAGCCACGATTCTTTTGGACTTGGGCATCTTCGTCGGTGCCAGACAATTGCGCATTCCCTTGTCGAAGAATTCGCTGATCTTTCGATCCTTATCCTCTCTGGCTCGCCAATAATCGGCAGTTTCGATTTCAGGAACCGTGTCGACTTTGTCCGTATTCCCGGGGTGATAAAACAACGCAACGGTGAATATTCTTCGCTGAGCCTGCGCATCGATATTCATGAAATACTCGCGATCCGAGAGTCAATTATTCAGCACACGGCGCGGGTATTCGATCCGGATATTTTTCTGGTCGACAAGGAGCCCACCGGTTTGCGGGGGGAAGTCCTGAGCACACTTGAAATGCTCAAGCCAACGAGGACGCGGCTCATCCTGGGATTGCGTGATGTCATGGACGATCCGGAACTACTCGAAGAAGAGTGGGAGCGGAAAAACGTCGTGCCGGTTATGTCCGACCTGTACGATGAAATATGGACCTACGGTTTGCCGGAAATTTACGATCCGCTGAGTGGTCTCGACCTCCCGGCGAATATCCCGGCCAAAACAATGTTTTCGGGTTATCTAAGGCGCAAGGTGCCGGCCGGGAATTCACCAGCGATTGACGAACCGTTCGACCGTGAGCCTTATATCTTGGTGACACCCGGTGGTGGTGGCGATGGTGTAGAAATGGTGGACTGGGTCATGCGGGCCTATGAGGCACGTGATGTTCCACTTTTTCCGGCGCTGATTGTGCTCGGTCCATTCATGCCGGCAGAGGCGCATTCGGACTTTCTGGCGCGCGCAGAGCATCTTCGCGACGTTGAAATTATTCGTTTTACACCGCATATCGAACCTTTGATCGAAAATGCTGTCGCGATGGTGGCCATGGGGGGATACAACACGTTTTGTGAGATTCTCTCCTTTGACAAACCGACTCTGCTGATACCAAGGGAAGTCCCACGCCGTGAGCAGTCAATCCGTGCAGCGCAGGCCAAAAAGGCGGGTCTGGTTCATGTGCTCCCGATAGAATGCTATCCGGCCACGAAACCGATGCTGGAAGCCTTGACGGGGCTGCCCAAAATGGCACCGCCCTCCAATGCCGGGCACCAGGGTCTGCTTGACGGCCTGACGACGATCAATCGCCGGGTGGCGCAGATCATCAGCGAGGATCAGGAACAACAAGATACGTTTGAACCGGTGTTTGCCTGAAACCAGTCCGTGAAAGTTTCCTGAGCCTATGTCCCGAATTGCCGTCACCGTCAAAGGCTATCCGCGTTTATCCGAGACCTTCATCGCACAGGAAATTCTTGGGCTGGAGAAGCGCGGTATCAAGCAACTTATTGTGTCTCTCAGGCATCCGACCGACCCCCACATCCATGATTTGAACAAGGAAATTTCCGCTGAAGTTCTGTATCTGCCGGAATATCTGAAAGACGACCCCAAGCGCGTTGCCGCAGGACGACGGTGGGCCCAGAAACAAAAGACCTATGAAACGGCAAGAACGCTGTTTGAAAAAGATCTCGCGCGCGACAAAACCATTAATCGCTGGCGCCGATGGGGGCAGGCTTGTGTACTCGCGCGCGAGTTGCCGGACGATGTTGCCTGGCTGCACACCCATTACCTTCACACGCCCTGCTCCGTCACCCGTTATGCAGCAGCTTTGCGAGGGATGAAGTGGTCATTTTCTGCGCATGCCAAAGATATATGGACCAGTGCTCAATGGGAGCTTGAAGAAAAGCTGCTCGATGCCGATTGGGGTGTTACCTGCACTCAGATTAATACCACTTATCTTCAAGGGCTGATCGAAGATGACCCGGAAAAGATTGAGTTGGTTTATCACGGGCTTGATTTCAACCGATTTCCATCCCCACCTGAAAATGGCGGGCCGACTGAGGATGTGATCCGTCTTATCTCCGTTGGTCGTGCTGTGGAGAAGAAGGGATACGGAGACCTTATCAAAGCGCTCAAAATTATCAGCGGAGATAGTCGCTGGCATTTTCATCACATTGGCGGTGGCGCCTTATCAAAGAAGTTGAAAAAACAGGCGGCTGCTGCTGGTATTGCGGATCGAATAACCTGGCATGGCTCCAAGGACCGTGCTTTTGTGATTGAACAACTGGGTCGTTCAGACATCTTCGTTCTGCCGTGCCTGATCGCCAAATCCGGTGATCGCGATGGATTGCCCAACGTCTTGATGGAAGCACAGGCGATGGGATTGCCGGTTATCGCAGGCAACGTTTCGGCCATTCCGGAAATTATTGTTGAGGGTACAAACGGCTTGCTTGTGCCACCCCAGGACCCGCAAGCACTGTCAGACGCTCTCTCCAGATTGATGGATGATGCGACCATGCGGAAAAACATGGGATGCTGCGGTTCTCAATCCGTGCGCGATAAATTCGACACTGCTCCGGGACTTGATCGCCTTGCGGAAAAGTTCAACCGGTACATTTAACGCCAGATATTGGTCCGACATTTGGGAGATAATCAACAGGTGCACGTTGCCTTCTATGCCCCAATGAAAGCTCCGGACAGTCCTATTCCTTCCGGAGATCGCGAGATCGCGCGGGTTTTGGTGCAGGCACTCAAAGAACTAGGGTATCAGGTTTCCCTTGCATCGCATCTCCGCAGTTGGCAGGGAACGCCCGATCAAGCGCGCTATACTCAGATAATTTTGGAAACTCAGGCAGAGAAGTCCCGGCTACTAGATGAGTACAGCAAGAGTATGAAACAACCGGAAATCTGGTTGACCTATCATAGCTACTACAAAGCTCCCGACCTTTTGGGTCCGGCGATGGCCTCTGCTCTAAGTATTCCGTATTTGCTGGTTGAAGCCAGTCGAGCCGCGAAACGCGAAAACGGGCCGTGGGCTGCGGGATTTGCTGCTGCCGAAAAGGCACTCAAACGGGCCGACCTTGTGGCTTCGCTTCATCACCGTGATGAAATAGGAATTTCCGAAATAGTCCCCGATCACCGCAGGATGCGTCTACCGCCCTTTATTGATACGGCCCCGTTTCGGCGTGCGGGAAACTCTCTGATGGAAAACAATCCCATTGAGTTGCTGACAGTAGCGATGATGCGGCCCGGCGACAAACAGGCCTCCTATGAAATTCTGGCCAAAGCGCTGAAAGAGATACAGAATCTGGATTGGCATCTAACCATCATTGGCGATGGTGAGGCGCGAACAATAATTGAACCGCTTTTCGAGGGTCTGTCCTGCACCTTCAAAGGGGCACTGACCAGGGAACAGATCGCAGAGAACTGCAAAACAGCAGATATCTTTGTCTGGCCGGCGATCAATGAATCTTTTGGCATGGTGTTTCTTGAAGCTCAGGCTGCGTCGCTTGCGGTGGTGGCTGGTGACAGTCTGGGCGTTCCGGATGTTGTTGCCGATGGTGAGAGTGGTCTGCTGGTTCCAGCAGGTGATGTTGCGGCCTTTGCCTGCGCCCTCAAAAAACTACTCAGATATGCGACAATGCTTGAGAAATTTAGAAGGGATGCCGCCCGCTATGTTGAAGCAGAACACAGCCTGACAATCGGCAAGCAGAGACTGGTAACTTGCATCAATGCCGCAATTGCGAATTTTAAAAATGCGAAAGCGCAAGATGAAGGGCGATCTTCATGAAGGCCCTAATCCACGTCAATCATTTGCTCGGAACCGGGCATGCCTATCGCGCGTGCCGAATGGGTGCTGCACTGTCAAAGCAGGGGGGCGTTGTAACTCTCGCTTCGGGGAATACGCTGCCGGAAACGCTGGATACGTCCAGTTTCACAGTAAGAATGCTGCCTATTGCCAAGTCTCTTGATCACGGATTCACTGCTCTGGCGCAAGAAAATGGTGAACCTGTAGATGAAATCTGGCGAGTTCGTCGTGCCGAAGCGTTCTACGCGTTATGGGAGGAAATCGATCCGGATATTCTCATTACCGAGCACTTCCCTTTTGGCCGACGTAAACTGTCTTTCGAACTATTGCCTGTCCTGAAGGCCATGCGCCTCAAAAAACCCGAAGGTCTGATTGCAGCCTCGATTCGTGACATTCTTGTGCGCAAGGAACAGCTTGAAAAAGAACAGCTGATGGCTGATATAGCCGCGGAATTCTACGACGTGGTCGTCGTTCATTCGGACCCCAAATTTGTCCGACTGGAAGACAGTTTTCGGTATGTGGACGCGGTCAGAGACCTAATTCGCTATACCGGTTTTCTTCATGATGCATCTGCAACTGCTGATATGTCAGTGAAAAAAACAAATGAAGTCATTGTCTCTGCCGGAGGTGGGGCATTTGGACTGAAACTTCTTCAAACAGCCGTTGCCGCGCGTGCGCTGTCAACAAATACAAGAGACCTGCAATGGCGAATTCTTGTCGGTCACAATATCGACCAGAATTCTTATGAAACTCTGCAGGTCGAATCTCCAATGGGGGTGATAGTGGAGCGTAATCGCAGCGATTTCAAAGAACTATTGGCTGGCGCAAGAGTGTCTGTATCTCAGGCAGGCTATAACTCCGTTCTGGATATTCTAAGCGCAAATATTCCTGCAGTTCTTGTCCCCTCAAACGTGAATGGCAACGAGCAGACCGATCGAGCCGGCATTCTGGCAAACCAGGGAGTTGTGCAGATGCTCGCAGAGGATGAGTTGTCTGCGACAACTCTTGCCGAAACCGTCGACAAGGCTTTCCGGATCGGTTCCGGGACGATACATGTTCAGATAGACAATGGCGATGTCTGTGCAAAAGCCCTGTTGGATGCATTTGACGACAAACAAAAGAGAATTGAAGCGCGATAATGAACAGTATGTCTCACCACTATCGCGATCAGGTTCTATCGATGCTCGACCTTCGGGCTGAGCAGAACAAACCGATCGCATTCTGGTGGCGTGACGACGATGCAACGCGTCCTACTCCGGCGCTCGAACGGCTAATCGGGCTGTCTGAAACCCACGGCCTGCCTCTGGCACTGGCGGTTATCCCGAAACAGGCGAGCGGTGCCCTGGTTGACCGCATTCGGCAGGCTCCCACCCTGACTGTGCTTCAGCATGGCTTTGCTCACAAAAATCATAGCGACAGAACAAAGGGGCACGGCGCGTCAGAGTTCGGCGAGGAGCGCAGTCTTGAAGACAGTTTGCGGGACCTGAAAAAAGGACGGAGCCGGATGCACGGCCTGTTCGCGGAACGGGCAATCCCGGTCTTCGTGCCACCCTGGAACCGCATGGGTGGTGATTTTACACAAAGCCTGAGTGAGGTGGGCTTCAAGGGTTATTCCGCTTTCGGCCAGCTTTCAGGAGATGATGAGGCCCATCGTGGCCATCTGGATGTTCACTGGGATCCGATAACCTGGAAGGGCGGTGCTCGCTTTTGCGGAACGGAAAAAGCCTGGAAGAAATTAGCTGAAGAACTGGAGAGACGAACGGACAGGGACAATGCACCTCTGGGCCTTGTAACCCATCATTTGGCACATGATGAGGATGTCTGGTCGTACCTGAACGAGCTGCTACGGACACTGGCCGGCCATCCCGGAGCCGTGTTCCCACCGATCCGCCAACTATTTGGTCTCCGATCCATTTAAGCTGCTTCTGGACGAACCAGCTTCATCCGCCACGTCGTGTCTTTGATGTGCGACGTCAATGTTATATCGTCCAGGACTTCCCATCCTTCACGATTCATTCGTGTCCAGACATCAGCAATTCTTTTGTGAGCGCCGCTTTCGGGGCGTACTGGCGCATATATTGAAACCGCGATTATCCCACCCGGTGCCAAAAAGTCCGCATAGCGTTCGACTTGGTCCGCTGCATCTTCGGCGTAGTTCAGCACTTCATTGAATATGATGGCATTGAACCCGGCCTCTGCGGGAATGAACTCCCGCAGATCGGCGCGTTCCAAATTGGCAATTTCCGGATTAATGACGGAATTGGCCTTGGCAAGAGGCTCCTCCGACAGGTCCACTCCGACATAACGTTTGAGCCCAAGCGGTTCGATGCGCCGGTAAAAGTGACCCTCGCCGCAGCCGATATCGAGAATCGTTTCCGTGTTTCCTGTTCCCATCATCCATGAGGCAATAATGCCGTGCCTGGACATCTCGCGGATATTGCCCAGAAACGACCAGCGGCCCTTGCGGTACTCCTGGTCGAGCCCTTCAGGGCTCGTCTCGTTGCGCTTGATACTCATCAGTGATTTTCCGGTTGGTCTCAGTGCTCGATGGCAGCAGTCCAGGATATCCGGACTGCCCCTTGGCGTGCGTAAACATTGGTTGGCGGTGGTTACTGCCACCCCTTCATACTACTTGTATGGATCCGCTGCATCGCGCAGCCCATCTCCCAGGAAGTTGAAAGCAAGCACAACAATGATGATTGGAATAACCGGCGCCATGAGCCAGGGATAAACCGTCACCACAGTGATATTCTGTGCTTCATTCAGTACCACTCCCCAACTCACGGCCGGTCGTCGAAGACCAAGGTCGAGAAAAGACAGTGCCGTTTCACCCAGGATCATTGCCGGGATCGACAGGGATGCACTGGCGATGATGTGGCTGGTAAAGCCGGGCAGCAGATGGCGACGGATGACCCTTGACGGCCCCGCTCCCATAAGCACTGCCGCTTTGGCATATTCTTCTTCACGAAGCGCCAGCAGTTTTGACCGGACCGCCCGGGCAAGACCCGGCCAGTCGAGCAAACCCAGGATGATGGTGATCCCCAAATAAATCCATAGCGGGCTCCAGGTGACCGGCAAGGCTGCAGATAAAGCCATCCAGAGCGGCAGTTCCGGCAGGGCTTTCAGGATCTCGATCATGCGCATTACAGCTGAATCGATGATTCCGCCAAAAAACCCGGCGATGCCGCCAAAAAACATGCCAAGAACGATTGAGATCGTGACACCGACCAATCCCACTGTCAGGGACAAACGCGCCCCGTAAATGAGGCTTGAATACATGTCTCGACCCAGCCGGTCCGTACCAAGGAGATAGAACGTGCCGCCTTCCGCCGGGCAAACGACGTGAAAATCCCAAGGAACCAGTCCCCAGAAATTGTACTCACTGCCCCTACACAGGAAACGCAGAGGCTGAACG
This sequence comes from Stappiaceae bacterium, assembly GCA_039976075.1. Classification (GTDB taxonomy): domain Bacteria; phylum Pseudomonadota; class Alphaproteobacteria; order Rhizobiales; family Stappiaceae; genus JBDWFY01. The sequence continues at coordinate 377,940 of JBDWFY010000001.1, read as the reverse complement.
TCTGTTTTGTCGACAACATAGTCCCATTTCAGCTCTTCGAAATTCACCTTTGCATTATAGCCGTACACAAAAGGCCCTACGAACGACCCTTCGTGAAACAGATGGACACCTTGAGGGGGAGCATAGAGATGATCGTTATCCCGGTCGCCGTTAGCGTACGGGGCAATAATTTCGGCAAACGGCACATTGAGATAGAACAGCAACAGGATCACACCAGACCACACTGCTATTTTGTGGCGGCGAAATTTCCACCACATGATCTGCCATTGCGACGCCTGGAAATATCGCTCCTGTTCCGCGCTCAGTTTTTCCACGGTGCGTGGGTCAAAGGGCTCCGGATTGACATAATGTCCGCCCGCTGACGGCTTGTTCATATTTTTCCCCGAACTGTCCATTAGTTGCTCATGTCCCAAGACGGATGCGCGGATCAAGCACGGCCAGCAACAGATCCGAGATCAGCATGCCAACCAACGTCAGGACAGCGACAAACAGAAGAATAAATCCTGCCAGGAACTGGTCCTGGGACTGAAGTGCATTGAGCAGAACCGGGCCGACCGTGGGCAGATTAAGAACGACGGACACAATGACCGAACCCGAAACCATCGATGGTATGAGATTGCCTATGTCGGCAATAAAAGGATTAAGCGCCATTCGCAACGGGTACTTGGTCAATAGGCGTGTTTCACCGAGCCCTTTGGCGCGCGCTGTGGTGACATATTGCTTGTGCAGCTCATCAAGCAAGTTGGCTCTCAGTCGACGGATCATTCCAGCCGTTCCGGATGTTCCAATGACTATCGTTGGTACGATCAAATGAGCCAGAACCGATAGGACTTTATCCGCACTCCAGGGTTGGCCGATATATTTCGGATCCATCAATCCGCCAACGGATAAACCAAAATATCTGTTCGAAATATAGAGCATGACAAGGCCAAGCAAAAAGTTCGGCACGGCCAGTCCCAGATAGCCCAGAAAGGTGAAACCGTAGTCGCCCCAGCTATATTGCCGCGTTGCCGAGTAAATGCCGATCGGGAAAGCGACGATATAGACGAAAAGGATTGTTGCCGTATTCAGAATGACCGTAAGGGGCAATGTCGGACCAACAACTTCCGACACCGGCTGTTCATATTCAAACGACCAGCCCCAGTTCCCTTGCAGCAAACCGTCAAATCCATTGATCCCCGGCCAGGCGCCGACCCAGATCAGGTAACGTTTCCAGAAGGGCTCATTGAGCGCAAACTCAGCGCGCAAAAATTCGACTTTCTCAATGGCGGCCTGCTCGCCCTGCGCTTTGAGCTGAGCAATCAGATTTGTCAGATAGTCACCAGGAGGCAGTTCGATAATCAGGAAGGTCAGGAAACTAATAATCACAAACGTCGGAATCATTGTCAGAGTCCGACGCACGATGTAACTGAGCATTTATGTCAGCCCCTTCCCTTGCTGGCATTGGATTCAGCCACTTCATTGTCAAACCAGAATTCGTCCATGCGATGAATGCCATAGTGAGCACCGGGATCCCAACCATAGATGCCCTCAACCGGCACGTTGCGAAGTGAATTGTGGATCACAACAGGCTGTCGGTTGGACGAGATGATGCCGATATCAAATGTTTCCTCGGCGCGTAGCGCAAGCATTTCATGCCAGATCCGTGTTCGATCCGCGCTGTCGGTGCTGTCGCGCCATTCATCATAGAGATCAGCGAGTTTCTTTGCCGGTGGATAATCGATCGCTTCCCCGGACTGACCGTCTGTTTCTTCGTACGCGCCCCATTCCGCATAATTCAGATTTGAGCTCAGGACGGGAGCCAATTCGGTCGGCGGCATATCACCGGTTGCCAGTCCATTGTTAAAGCCGCCCCAGACACTCATAACGAGCCCACCCGAAAGCGCCCGGTCCCGAACGACGTCACGCTGAGATGCCTTGGGAAACAAGGCGACGCCGATTTCACGCCAGGTTTCAGCAACCAGTTCCAGCGCATCCAGCTCGTTGGGGCTTTCACCCATAGATTCAACGATAATCTCGAGTGGACGTCCATCTGGCAGCAGCCGAATGCCATCGCCTCGCTTTTTGGATAAACCGATTTCATCCAGCAGCGCGTTGGCTTGCGCCGGGTCGTAATCAGTCCATTTTTCGCGATACTCTTTCTTGAACAGAGGACTTTGAGGCAAAACCGTATTGTTGCTTTCCTCAGCCATGCCGAAATAGAGCGCGCGCGCGATCATTTTTCTATCGATACCCAACGAGAGTGCGTGTCGAAAGCGCTTATCCCGTATCAACTTGCGCCAGACTTTATCGGATGTTGTCAAATTGGGATAAAGTGTGATTGCCGATCCTTTGGCGATCGGCCAAAGAGCCGTTTCATATTGATGCAGATCTTCGCCGCGCTTGAGTACGGTCATGTCCGAGAAAGACAGATTGCGAGCCTGCAGATGCGATTCCCCGGCTTGAGTTTTGGTTGGAACGAGCCGACCGTCGGATACGTCCATGATGATCTGATCGATGTATGGCAGTTGCAATCCATTCGTATCTACGCGGTGATAGAAGGGATTGCGGATCATTATCGCTCGTTGTTTGGAGTTGCCTTCCTTTGGCATCCACGGTTGCAAAGTTGGGATCCGGTGATCCGTTCCCTTGTACATCCTGTCTTTACCGTTATGCAGCGGTGCCCATGACCGCACCTTTTTATCTTCGATCCATTTGGCGATTTTCTCGGGTTTGCCGTATTTCTCATGATATTTTTTCAGGAAATGAGCCGGTCTGTAAATGAACGGCGGACGCGCGGCAGCCAGGCTGGGTAAAAACAGCGGGTTGGGTTTGTGCCAAGAGTAGCGAACGGTTGTGTCGTCTATTACCTCAAATACCGGCCAGACATCTTCGACTGTCAGGAAATCCGGTGGTCCGGACGGGGAAAGCTCTTCATTCGTGGCGATATCTTCCCAGAAGTACCGAAAGTCTTCGGCGGTAAAGGGATGGCCGTCAGACCATTTGTGTCCCTCGCGCAGATGCAGCGTAAAGACACGGTCATCTTCGACCTCGACCTTTTCAAGTATATCCGGAGCCAGGTCCAGTTCTTCATTGTAGCCCACCAGGCGCGCATAACCCCAGACATTGATCAATCGAACGTCCTTGGCTCGTCCGATAAGCGTGTGCAAGTCACCGCCATGCTTGCCCGGCTTGCGGCCTTTGGTTTCAAGGTCGACGACCAACGGCTCGACAGGCACCCGTTCAGCAACTGGCGGCAGGTCCATGTGCCCGTGACTGTTGGTCAACGTTAGTGTCTCTTTGAGATCAGCACCGTGAACGGGAACCAATGTAGTAATGCCGGCGAGACTTGCCAGGAGCAGTGATCTGATGGTTCTGTGCAGAACGACTGTCCATCCCACAGTGTTTATTCGTTTGATCATGCCATTACCTCCATACCGGGTGCACACACGAAGTGTTCTTTACCAACTTCTGTCAGGTTGGGTACCTGTGTGTCGAGCAGTTTATACGGCTCAGACCACTCTGACGGCGTTGAAATACGGGCGGCTGACAGGGCGTTGAAATCGAGCTGGTCGTCCAGGCTCGGTTCCGGGACCGCTTCAAGCAGCGCCTTGGTGTAAGGGTGTTGGGGATTGTTAATTACATCGTTGGTCAAGCCGACTTCCACCAGGCGCCCTTTGCACATGACGGCGATCCGATCGGCAATATAGTCGACAACTGCCAGGTTGTGGCTGACGAACAGATAGGTTAGCCCCAATTTTTCCTTCAGATCCTTGAGCAGATTGAGCACTTGCGCCTGAACAGAAACATCGAGTGCTGACACAGGCTCGTCGCACAGCAGAATTTCAGGCTGCAATGCCAAAGCGCGTGCAATGCCGATACGCTGGCGTTGTCCCCCGGAGAATGAATGCGGATATCGACGCAGGAAACGCGCATCTAGTCCCACGAGTGTCATTAGTTCCCGCACCCGCTCTGCCCGTTCTTCAGGCGTCCCGATTTTATGTATCACCATCGGCTCAGCCAGAATATCATTCACCGTCATTCTGGGGTTCAGCGATGAGAATGGATCCTGGAAAATCATCTGCACGCGGCGGCGGTAGTCCAGCAATTCCTCTCCGGCAAATGTTGTGATGTCTGTTTTGTTTCCATCCTTGTGGAAACTTACCGAACCATCATCGATTTCAATCGCGCGCAAAATCGCTTTTGCCGTCGTGGTTTTACCCGACCCGGATTCACCGACAAGTCCGAGACATTCCCCACGTCGAATGGTCAGACTGACATTGTCCAGTGCTTTGACCTGAACGGCCTGGCTCTTCAGAAAGCCCCCTTTGCGGAGGGTGAACCGCTTTTTGAGGCCTTCGAGCTCCATCAGGGGAGCGCCCTTGGTTTCTTCTTTGTGGCCCTTGGATAAGAACCCTGCAACGCTCGTCTCGATCGGCCTTATCGGGATGAGCCGTTCATCTGCTGCCATATCAAATCGGGGGACCGCCCTCAGAAGAGCTTTCAGGTAATCGTGTTGCGGATCTTCGAACAGTTGCCGTGCGGTTCCCGCTTCCATGATTTGTCCGTGATATATGACCACAACATCGTCAGCGACATTTGCGACGACACCGAAGTCATGGGTAATCATCAGGACTGACATATCGAGTTCGCCCTGAACCTCTTTAATCAGTTTCAGTATCTCTGCCTGGATCGTCACATCCAATGCTGTTGTCGGTTCGTCCGCAATCAGCAGAGCGGGACGACAAACAAGGGCCATGGCGATCATTGCGCGCTGGCGCAAGCCGCCTGACAATTCAAAGGGATAGCTCGATAGCGCGCGCTTGGGGTCTGGAAAATGCACCAGACGCAGCATTTCCTGGGTGACTTCGCGTGCCTGGGGTGCTGACATATTGCGATGAAGTTCTGCCGCTTCACCAATCTGATCACCGATGGTGTGAAGCGGCGAAAGAGATGTCATCGGTTCCTGAAAGATTATGGCAATCCGATTTCCACGGACGCTACGCATCTTTTTTCCACCTGGATCGAATGAAGCGATATCGACCTCAGTGTTCGGCTTTGCCGGATCCCGAAATAAAATTCGCCCGCTGGAGATCGACGCTTTTTGAGGAAGAAGGCCCATGATCGCCTGGGAAATGACACTCTTGCCGGATCCGGACTCGCCAACAAGCGCCACAGTTCGATGTGCGGGGATATCAAAGGAAACCGCATCCACAGCGCGGTTTTTTCCCTCACTAGATTCAAAATCGACCGTCAGCCCATCGACTGAAATAATGTTCACAGAGTTCCCTCCCGTCCCCCGACGGTATTATTGTAAGACGCAATATAGATGCGCCGCCCCCGCCTTATAAAGCCAAAAATCCACAATCAATGTGACAAGGCTTTGTTTGCGCGCCGATTTTGTCCGTTGTCAAAGCGGCCAATGCAAGGCGTCTTGTGGTTTTTGGTACTTGATTACAGTGAATTTTATCGCCGAACAGCGAATTGATACGCCTTTTGTCCCCTCCTTAGCACATTCACACTAAAGGGTGTGGCACATTCAAACGTGTTGCAGATCACAAAAATCCCGTGATGGGCTGATTCTTCAGTGTTTTGATATGTTGCTGTCTATAGGGCATCCCGCACACGCTGTATCGCCTTTTGCAAAACGGGCATGTGATACAACGGGCACCGGGAGCAAATCGTGCGATAGCAATGATTGCGAGAATTGCTTTATGCGACTCCGCTGCCTTCGATGAGGGAAATCGACTGCCTTGCCATTTCAGGCGGTGGTACCAAACGCCAAACGTCAATTGGCTCCGCGCGTCCACGAAGGTGATGGGCTCCGACACTGACCATGGCGACTTTCTCATCCAGGTTATCGACGGTTGCCCGGCTGGCCAGCACTACCAGTTCGTCCTTGCGCGCGATTTCGCGTCCAAGTACCTGTAATCGCTCACAAACGTTCACGGCATCGCCCACGATCGTATAGTCAACCCTATCGTGTGCGCCAATATTTCCGACGATAACATTGCCGGTATGAACGCCGATCCGCACTCTTGTAATCGGTTTGCCTTCTTCGGAGGCAATGCGGTTCTGCTCGCGGAGGGCCCGAGCTGCTCTCTCCGCTGCCCGGACGGCTGCCTGCGCATGATCGTCACGTGCATCGGGGGCACCCCAGAACGCCAGCATGCCGTCACCCATAAATTTGTCTACTGTGCCCCCCTCGGCCTCTACTGCTTCAACCAGCACTGCAAAATGTTTGTTGAGAAAGGAGGCGGTCTCCGACGCATTCATATTTTCCGACATGGTTGTGAACTCTGCAATATCGGAAAACAAAATGGTCAGTTCCAATTCACGGGACTGAGTTGCTTTTTCAAAGCCAATATCCATCAATTTGCTGAACAGGCTTTTTGGAACGTAGGTGTTAAACGCCTTCAAGCCGGCAACCATCGAATTAAATGCTGTTGCGAGTTGGTTCAACTCGCGAACACGGCTGCTCGGCAACGGCTTGATGGTATCCAGATCGAGTTCTGCCACTTTCTGGGATTCAGCGGCCACATGGAGCAGTGGTCGTGTCGTTCGACGTGCGATCAGGACTGCAAGCACAAGCGCCACTATCAGTGCAACAAAACCGGCAATGGCACTTAGAAAAACCCGTTGTACCTCGCTACCGATAGAATCCCGCTTGAAATAAGCACCAATCGTCCAGTCGTCGGATGAAAATCCGCGAATGGTCTGGGACATGACCACGAATATTCCGGTAGGCAGTTCGACCGTGCGCACTTCAACGCCTTCACTTGCAGCCTTGTCAAAAAGCGCCGCTTTTTCTGCACCAGCAATACGTGCAAGGACAGGATCACCAAACCGCGCAACCGTTGAAGGCAGAGTGGTTGCAGCTTCAATTTCTTCCTGATCGGAATGTGCCAGCACCTGATAACCGCCGGCCAGCACGAAGTTTGTCTGGTCTATGCCTTCATCTATCTGTGTCACCAAGCGGGTGATGTGTGTCGTGGCCATTGCGGAGGCAATATATCCGGCAAGTTTCCCATTCATCACCAGCGGTGCAGTCACGTTGACAAAAACTTTGTCACCGGCAGGTACCAGCGGTCCCCAAGCGGGCTCACTATCGGCTGTCAGATCGTCCTGCAACACATATAGTCGCACTTCATCGGGTACCCTGCGCTGGAAATATTCAAGCTGACCGTCCTCGTTTTTGTATACGCCGTATTCGTCCCCATTGAGGTCTATGGCAACAACAACGTCGATCAGTTCGTGGCTCATGACTGCGGAGGACAGAATATCCTGCAGCCTGTCTCTGTTTTGAAGTTTGAAATCGACTTTAAGCCGCGAAAGAAGTTCAGCAACGCCCACAGTCGTCTGCCGGGCCTGGTCCAAATTCTCTGTAAGTTGGCCATCCAGGCTATTGACGATCAAGACGGCCTTGTCGTTCAGAAGTGCAAAGGTGTTTTCGACATTCGCCTTGATTGAGAGATAGAGAACCAGCGCAACCGATATTGCGATGAGCAGGCCAAACGCTCCGCCCACAACCAGGGTCATCGGCCAACCGCGCCTGGATTTTACGGGGCGTTTTCCCGCATCCCCGGATCGGTCTTCGCTGATTTTGTTCTCATCCGATTGCGGCAAACAATGCGGCTCCAAAAAAAACAGGGGCTATCAGATTTATCCGATATCTCTTGCTGGACGATAGCATAATCCGTCTTCTACGAAGGATATTGCGCCGTCATACCCTTGTTTCAAGTAAATTGAAACAAGGGTCGTACACTTTCCACCTTCTAGAAAAACGCTTGCAAGCCGGTTTGCGCGCGACCCAATATCAGGGCGTGTACATCATGTGTGCCTTCATAGGTGTTCACTGTTTCCAGATTCTGGGAGTGGCGCATGACATGATATTCTTCCTGTATTCCGTTCCCCCCGTGCATGTCCCGTGCCTGTCTTGCGATATCAAGAGCTTTTCCGCAGTTATTGCGTTTGACCAGAGATATCATCTCCGGTGCTACCTTGCCGGCGTCAAACAGGCGCCCAACACGAAGCGAGGCTTGCAGGCCTAATGTAATTTCGGTTTGCATGTCGGCCAGCTTTTTTTGCACAAGCTGCGTTTGAGCCAGCGGGCGATCAAATTGTTTGCGTTCCAAAGTGTAGGCCCTCGAGCGATGCCAACAGTCCTCCGCAGCACCAAGAACGCCCCAGGAAATCCCGTACCGTGCTCTGTTCAGGCATCCGAAAGGGCCTCGCAGCCCAGAGACGTTCGGCAACAGGCAGTCTTCGGGGACTTCAACATCGTCCATAACGATTTCGCCGGTGATCGACGCCCTGAGCGATAACTTCCCCTGAATTTTGGGGGCAGACAGACCCTTCATACCTTTTTCGAGAATAAATCCACGGATTTTGCCTTCGTGCGCATCGGATTTCGCCCAAACGACAAAGACGTCGGCAATCGGTGCATTGGAGATCCAGGTTTTGCTTCCCTTTAGTCTGTAACCGCCATCAATTTTTTCAGCCCGCGTTCGCATGCCCCCCGGATCCGAGCCTGCATCGGGCTCTGTAAGACCGAAACATCCCACATACTCTCCGCTGGCAAGCTTGGGCAGATATTTTTTTCTCTGACTTTCGTCGCCGTATGCAAATATCGGATACATCACCAGGGAGGATTGAACGCTCATCATCGAACGGTATCCTGAATCGACCCTTTCGATTTCCCGTGCAACCAGTCCATAGGAAACGTATGACGCATCCGCGCAGCCGTACTCTTCGGGCAAGGTGACACCCAGCAGACCCATTTCGCCCATGTCGTTGAAGATTTTACGGTCTGTCGTTTCTTCGCGATAGGCATTGATGATCTGGGGCTGCAATTGTTCCTGCGCGTAGGATCGAGCGCTATCCGTGATCAGCCGCTCGTCTTCATTCAGTTGTTCAGTGATCAGAAACGGATCCTCCCAAACGAACTGTCCTCCCCCAGCGGGCGCGGATTTCAAACTTGGGTCAGTCACGGCCATTCTCTCGATCTCCTGCAGCATTTTCGAACTTTATCAAAATTGATGTTCATTACGTAATACTCGAGCAGTCAAGGTATAGGCGTATAATAAAAAGATATAGTTTTTAGTTTTTCTATAACGTGAATGTTCTCTTTGTGATCGCGGCGATGAAATTCGCTGTGAACCGGACTTGCGTTATCACAACTATAGTGTATGGCAACAGCGCCGTTAGCCTGCCTACGGGCGGCCCGTCCTACATTTTCTGCCGCATTGCCGGTCAGATTGGTCATTTCGCCCAGCTGCCCGAAAATCCTGCATAACCGATCAGAAGCGAGTGAAACGATGAGTGCAACAGATGGCGTCATCCGGCTGGAAGACTACAGCCCGACGGTTTATGGCATTCCTTTCGTGGATCTCACATTTGACCTTCATCCCGGAGCGACCCGTGTCACGGCCAAATTGACGGTTGAGCCAAGGGCAGACACGCCGGTGGAAACACCGCTGGTGCTGGATGGGGACGAATTGACTCTGATCTCAGCAAGTATCAACGGCACATTGCTTTTGCCTGCTGCCTACAAGGCAACACCGTCAGAGCTGGCGATACATTCTCCACCGCACGAAAAGTTCACACTGGAAATTGTTACAGAAATTGATCCGAGCAAAAACACGCAGTTGATGGGCCTCTTTAAATCCGCTCAGACATACTGCACCCAGTGTGAAGCAGAGGGATTTCGGCGGATTACATATTTTTTGGATCGGCCTGATGTCATGTCCATCTATTCGACGCGGATTGAAGCGGAAAAAACGGAAGCACCGATCCTTCTCTCCAACGGCAATCCAGTTGAATGCGGCGATTTACCTGCTTTGTCAAATGGTGTAGCGCGCCATTACGTTCTATGGAACGACCCGCATCCCAAGCCCTCCTATCTTTTTGCATTGGTGGCCGGTGACCTTGCGTGCGTTGAAGATCATTTCCGGACTTCCAGCGGTAGAGAAGTGGAACTCCGCATCTATGTGGAACACGGCAATGAAAACCGATGCGGCTATGCCATGGATGCTCTGAAGCGTTCGATGAAATGGGATGAGGATGTCTTTGGTCGCGAATACGATCTGGATATTTTCATGATTGTTGCAGTGTCTGACTTCAACATGGGTGCCATGGAGAACAAAGGCCTCAATGTCTTCAACGACAAGTACGTGTTGGCAGATCCCGATACTGCCACAGATCAGGATTACGCAGGAATCGAAGGCGTTATCGCCCATGAATATTTCCACAACTGGACTGGCAATCGCATTACGTGCCGGGACTGGTTTCAATTGTGCCTGAAGGAAGGTCTGACAGTCTTCAGAGATCAGGAATTTTCCGCCGACATGCGTTCCCGACCGGTTAAGCGGATCACTGACGTACGTCTCTTGAGATCTCATCAGTTTCCTGAAGATGCCGGCCCCCTCGCCCACCCGGTCCGACCCCGTTCCTATAGGCAGATCAACAATTTTTATACGGCAACCGTTTACGAAAAAGGGGCGGAAATCATTCGGATGCTCAAAACGATTCTTGGGGATCTGGGCTTCCAAAAAGGATTAAACCTTTATTTTTACCGGCACGATGGCGATGCAGCCACTATCGAACAATTTCTCACGTGCTTTTCAGATGCCACCGGCGCCGATTTGGATCAGTTTTCGCTCTGGTACGAGCAGGCAGGCACACCTGTTGTCGATGTTGAAAGCGAGTGGGATGAAAACAAAAGCACCCTGACGGTATCGCTCACCCAGACAGTGCCACCAACCCCTGAACGACCGGCCAAAAAACCAATGGTCATTCCGCTCAAATTTGGGCTGGTGGGCCCCGACGGTCAGGATCTCTCTTTTACCACCCCGGAGAATACCGCCGTCCAGAGTGACACGATTGTTCTTCGTAAAGAGAAACATACAATCCATTTCTGCGATTTACCGGCAAAGCCGGTTCTATCGTTACTCAGGAATTTTTCAGCACCGATCCGTTTGGTGGATGCGCTGTCGATTGAAGACAGGCTGTTCTTGTTCTCCAAGGACAAGGACTCGTTTAACCGATGGCAGGCGGCACAAAGCCTCATGACGTCTCATTTGGTTTCTACAACCACGTCAGTTGACGCAACCGAGAGTGCACAGCCCCAACCAGCTCTGCTGGCGGCAATAGGAGATATTCTCGATCTGGCGGATATGGATGGCGCCTATAAAGCACTGATACTCACCCTGCCCGCTGAAACCGACATTGTGCAGGAAATCGGAAACAACATCGATCCGGACAAAATCGCACATGCTCGCCTTACCTTAAGATGTGCCATCAGCCGTGCGCACGCGGACAAAATGCTCGGGCACTACAACAACCTGGCCAGCCACACGCGCTATTCGACCAATGCACAATCTGCCGGATTGCGCGCCCTGCGCAATGCGTTGTTGAACTTTCTCAGCTCGACCAGCGGAAAACTCGACGGAGCAGAGCTGGTATTCAATCAGTTTCTGAGCGCTGATAATATGACAGACCGTCTGGCATCGCTTGCAATGCTGGTCCGCGACAACCACTCCCAGGCGAAAGAAGCGCTTGATAGTTTCTATCAGCGGCACAAGTCCAACAATCTGGCGCTCGATAAATGGTTTTCAGTCCAGGCGACGGCTCCTGGCGCTCAAACACTTGAAACCGTTCAGGATTTGACTGCTCACCCGGATTTCAACTCATCCAATCCAAATCGAGTCCGCGCTCTGATCGGCTCATTTGCCGCGGGAAACCTGACCGGATTCAACAGAAAAGACGGTGCCGGGTATGAATTTATGGCAGATTGGGTTCTCAAGTTGAATGAAACCAATCCGCAGGTCGCGGCAAGGCTCCTGACCAGTTTCAATTCTTGGCGGGTGCTTGAAGCAGGTCGTAGAAAACATGCCCGCGCCGCTCTGGAACGGGTGGTAAATTCCGATAATCTATCGAGTGATGTCGCAGATATTGCCAACCGATCGTTGCAAGAATAGATCGATTAGGTGAAAACGACCTAATTGCGCCTCTTTTCTGCTGCTTTATCAGCACAGTAGAGAATTTTCTGCTGGTTGTGTCTGGACAAGTGGATTCCGGTAGATTCAAATGGGCTGGATTCGAGGCTGGTGTATCGGCATTTGAGCAACCTATTGAAATATTTGGCTTGTCGTTTTCAGTTGTGCCGTATTTTGAATTCGGGGGAAATTGATGGCGCGGGTTTTAAGCGGAAACGCATCAGCGCGTAGTCGCATAAAGCGGTTGATATTCAGAGATCCGTCGGCAACGCTGTCCGGTCATATCAAGCTGCTTGCCGAACCAGCGTACAAACGCCTTGTCAGCAATGAGAATCTGTTGCGTCGGGCGATACCGGTGCTGAGCCTCATTTTTATCGGGTTGCTGGCCACTTACCGCTGCGTCGAACTGGCCAGCGACTATTCCCGCATAGAAATTGACTCTGAAGATAAACTGTCCCTGATTGCAACCACCTTGTCGACGCGCCTGACCACCGCGGAAAGCAGTTTGCAGGATCTGGGGTTCAAAACCCAGTTGCAGGCGGCCCTGGCAGAAGCCCTGCCACCCAGTGCGACCGGAGATGGCAGGCAAATTCTGGTCGCCTCTCCAACTGGCGACATTATCGCCAGCGCTCCCCTGCACCTGCATTTGGAGGGGCGCCATCTCAGCGATTTGATCGGTGCCAATCAACCGTTGCTGGTGTTCGGTGCACGAGCCGGCGTGATGCCTGTTACGCTGGAAAACGGCTCAAAGGCTATCGCCTCTGTTCATCATCTGGTGGACCGAATTGGGATGGTGGCAGTTTATCAGCCGACTGAAGACATTTATTCTGAGTGGCGAGCCGATGTCTCAGCCAACGTGACGCTGTTTGTGGGAACCAGTTCCATTCTGCTTGTTTTGATTTACGGGTTCTATGCACAGGCTTCACGGGCCAAGCAAGCCGATACAATTTATGCTGCAACGCGGACCCGCATTGAAACGGCACTCAGTCGTGGCCGTTGCGGATTGTTCGATTGGGACTTGGCGCGAGGTCGGATGTTCTGGTCGTCCTCACTTTATGAGATGCTCGGATTGCCCCCTCGCGATGACCTGATCGGTTTTGCCGATATCGTGGCACTCATCCACCCTGATGACGGCAATTTATACGACCTTGCCCGGGAGATAATGGAATCAAACCAACGTCATGTCGACCAGGTGTTTCGCATGCGTCATGCGGACGGCTCATGGATATGGATGCGCGCTCGGGCAGAGCTGGTTGCACAAGATGGATCCAATGAGCCCCATTTGATTGGGATCGGGGTGGATGTCACAGAACAGCGTCGTTTGGCAGAAGCCAACAAGACCGCGGATATGCGGCTCCGGGACGCTATTGAAGCAATTACGGAAGCCTTTGTTCTCTGGGACTCCGATAACAAGCTGATGATGTGCAATTCGACCTATCAGGAACTTAACGGATTGAAGGCCGAGGATGTGGTTGTAGGCACGCCCTACACCGATGTGATGCGCGCTGCCCGTAAGCCTGTTGCCACCAGCCGTATCAAGGAAGATGGGCAACCACGCACCAACATGCAGGGGTGCGAGGCACAGCTGGCCGACGGACGTTGGCTGCAGATAGCAGAGCGCCGCACGAACGATGGCGGCTGGGTGTCAGTCGGTACTGATATCACGGCGTTTAAGCTGCATGAAGAAAAGCTGATGGAAAGCGAAAAGCAATTGATGGCGACAATTGCCGACCTCAGGCAATCCCGTCAGAAGCTTGAAATGCAGGCGCAACAACTGGTTGAACTTGCTGAGAAATATGCCGAAGAAAAAACCAGAGCGGAAGCCGCCAACCAGGCGAAATCTGAATTTCTTGCCAACATGTCCCATGAATTACGGACACCGCTGAATGCGATCATCGGTTTCTCGGAAATCATGAATAACGGTATGTTCGGAAAGCTGGGGTCTGAAAAATATTCTGAATACAGCAAAGACATCAATGACAGCGGTACGCATTTACTGGGTCTGATCAATGACATTCTTGATATGTCCAAAATTGAAGCCGGACGAATGGAGCTGCGTTATGAAAAACTGAGCGCTCAATCGCTCCTGCAGGAAACTGTTCGGATCGCCGGTGCTGAAGCGTCCCGTAAAGATCTCAAAATGAAGATCTCTACTGACGACGAGATTGAGCTGAGAGCTGACAGGCGGTCAATAAAACAGATCCTGCTCAACATCATTTCAAACGCAATCAAATTTACTGAAGATGGCGGATCCGTCAGCGTCTCTGCTCAAGAGCAGGAAAACATGGCGATATTCCTGATCGAGGATACGGGTATCGGGATTCCTCAAAAGGACATCTCACGCCTTGGACAGCCGTTTGTGCAGGTTGAGAACCAGATGACCAAGACCCATAAGGGTTCTGGTTTGGGTTTGGCCATCGCCCGGTCTCTGGTCGAGCTCCACGGTGGGGACATGTTGATCACATCCACCGAAGGGATCGGGACACAGGTTGCGATAGCATTGCCTCTCGCCGAGCCAGTTCCTTCATTGTCGACCCATTGATTTGCTGCGTCATTTAAACATGCCAGCTGAATCGTGAATGGCTCCCATCAATCCCAAAACATGCGTTATGAGCACGCGTTAAAGCGGCTCACAAGGATGGACAGGTGTACCTGCCTTCAACAGACTGTTGCTCGACACAACGGAAAAACCCCCGACTTTTCAGTCGAGGGTTTCAAGTGGGACCGGAACCAACGGTCGGGGGAGGCCTGCGGGTTCCGGTTTGTTGTGCTTCCGCGGGGGGATGGAAGTCACATCTTCAAGGGTCTTTTTGGCCGTTGGGGCAAGAAAATAGGGGATCAGCCATATGCCCTTTTATTCATGTTTTTCGGCTACTTGTGTCCATTGCCGATGATCTCAAGATGGGGGTGTCTTGCGAAAATTCCTAATTAAAGTTTCGTCATGTTCCTGAACTTGAAAAATCTTCCACGCCGGTGAAGGGAAGATCAGAGTTCACCCCCTGCGCATTCGTGTCTGAAGCACATTTACACGATAGGGACGCGCGACAGAACGAAGACATTTGGCAAACAATGCGATCGAACGATTGGGAGAGGTGTTCTATTCGCAGCACACCGGTACGGAACGGCGTGATAATTCATCCGGTCAGCTTCCAGCGGCAGCAAAGTTGCTCCAGGCTGTCTCCCAATCAGATCTAACTATCTGATTGGGAGACATTCGCTCCGGATACGCAGTGTCGAGGCATCATCTCGTCGATTTAACGAAATCATTTCAACGGATTATGCCCTAATTCTGAGCTGTCGCAGCGGGAACTGAGGCGTCTCTGGCTTCGGAAAGCAGTGCAACCAGTTCAGGGTTCAGGTCGACAGTAGGCTCAATTTGTCTGTCGGTCTGAAACTGCTTCAATCCCGCCCTTGTTTTAGGACCGATAATGCCGTCCACTGAACCAACATTATAGCCCAGGTCGTTCAGAAGCTGCTGAACTTGCTGCACATCCGCATTTACCGACGATGCGACTTGAACAGGCTGTATATTGCCCAGGAAACAGTCATCTCTTTCCCAGTTTCCAGCAGTAAGTTCCCACGTCGTGGCATTCCATTGCTCGTGGCCGGATTTTCTCAGCTCTTCCAATCGATTCCGTATGGTGTCGCCGATTCCTGCGAGTTCTTCGCAACGGCGCCGGAAATACGGCGTCTTCTTATGGGTGAAATCGTAGCTTACCAGAGTGGGAAGAATTGCGACTGTATCCAGTTCGTCCACCAGACCCGGGTATGCCACGGTCAGTGGCTTATATTCAGACGCAGAACCGGGAAGTTTGATCTCCAACAGGTGAACCTTTTCTGCATCTACGCCGGCAACGTCGCCCTGTCGCAGGTCGGCAAGCTTCTGAATGACAGGTAGCGGTGCATTTCCGACTACAAAGGCTGCATCAGCCTGATCCAACAAAACAGCGGTCACGCCATCGGCGGGCTTCAACTGAATTTTTTCTGAGGGCGTGACATCGTGTAACGCCAGAATATTGTTGGCAACAACCCAAATTGCGGTGTTGTCCGGGCCCATGACAACGCGTTTGCCGTCCAGATCCTCGATTTTATCGATGCCTTCGCGAGCAACGATATGCACTACTTTCTCACCAATAGTCATGATGAACCGCAGTCGTTTCTCTGCCTTTTTTAGCATCGGATCGTTTGACCGCCGGGTATATAGCAGCATGTCGGAAGGTACGACGCTGAGGCCGGCATTTTCCCGGCTCATCATTCTGGCAACGTTGGCGATCGGCCCGGCTGTAGGCTTTACCTTCGTGCCGGATTTTCCGTCAGATACCATATTGGACATCTCGTGCCCCATCTGGATCAAAATTGGATCGCCGGAGTCGATAACCATGCCGATGCAGTCATCGGAAGCGGCACAGTCGTTGACGGCTTCCGTACTCTTTTTCGTTTCAGCCAAGCCTTTGTCAGCACCGAGTAACAGCAAGACAACTCCAAACGCCTGCAGCAATTTTTGCCCGCCATACTTCATAACTTAAACTCCATATCACTGTTATTATTGACCCTGCTCGTCCCGGTGCCGCTCTCTCCGAGTGAGAGGTTCATTTTCATCTCAATAGAAGACGTCAATCCTGTCGACAGATCGCCGTCGAATTACTCATTTTTCAGTTCATACAAGCCAATTTTCCCACTCATGAACAACTTGAGCTTTGCCTGCCTGTCTTCAATGCTCTGGCTGTCCTCTTTCACAACAACCACATCCTTAACGGATCCTGTGGTTTCCGGATTTGCCTCATCAACCGCACCGGTAATGACTTCCGAATTGTCGTCAGCAGCGGACTTCTCGGCTGAGGTGATGATCTTTTCTTTGTCCACTGGCGCTGATGGCTCCGCCTTGCCAACCTGGAGCTGAATATCTGGCGAAGTCTGATCTGCCGTTTCCTGTCCAACGTTTCCACCCGCTGCCAGCGTCACAGCTGCACCGGATTGTGCATCAACCCTGGTTGCCGGCTGATCTTCGGAATCCGCTACCGCAGCGTTGATCACAGCATTCAGAGGGTCGCTCTTGTCCTGGGCGGTGTTGCCGGCTGGCGTGCCGGACGCTGTAACGCTAGTTTCTCCAGCCGATTCTCCGGCAAGAAATTCATTTAGTACTTTTCGTTTGCTTTCATTGGATTCTCCGTCCGGCTGCTCGCCTTCAAAAGCAACAATCGTCGCTTTGAGGGCGACAGTCTGAGATTCAGCCTTTCCTGGAATAATTTCTATGTCCTGCGTATGGCCATCATATCCACGCCTGTCGAACGTCAACCTCCATTTCCCGGGCGCAAGACCATAAAGCGAGGCGATCCCGTCATGATCCGTTACGAAGGAACTCTTTTCATCGGCCTTGCCGTTACTGGCTGTTATCGTGACATCCGTAAGGACGAGAGTTGCATCTTCGTCCGTTACGATGATCGAATAAGCGGGCCCGTTTTCCTCTTCGCCATCAGCGACGTCGAAGTATCTTGGAACCGTATTTTCATCTGGACGGAAGACGACCAGATATACACTCTGATTAAGTGGTTTTTGGCCAAAGGATTGAAACGCATCGCTCAGGCCATAATCGAGTGCCAACTGCAGGTCGATGTGCGGCTCGTCTTCTCCGATTGGTATGGCGACGATCCGATCCGCCGCAACGCCCGCCTTGGTCAGTCCATACCAAACAGATGAAATACGCTCGGCTGACAGTTTGAAATTGGGCACGGGGCCACCGGGTAAACTGGCCCGTCCGATCAGGGCAACTTGTAATGCGGGATCGTCCGCCAATGTCGACTGAACCTGGCTCAACACCGGATCAAATTGAGAGCGCAAGGCATGGCTGGCGTAATCAAACATCACAAGTTCACGGACAGGCGAATTTTTGACCGCTTCCTTATGGCAGGCAATCTCCGCTGCATTGATAGGGCCACAAACAGGGCAGTCAGCTTCGTGGATAGCCACATCAGAGCGCTTCAGGCCGGACGTGCCGGCAATCTTCTCATATTGTTTGCGATGACCCTCCAGGTGCCCGGTAATCTGATTTAGTGCCGCCTCTGCGCTCAATTCAGGATTGGCTGCCATCACTCGCTTGGCAAGAAATCCGCGCGCAAAGTGCCTGCACTGAGCTGAAACCAGTCCTCCTGGCACCGATACAGCTCGGCTTGTGTGGTCTGAGGAGAGCGGATCAGGGATTTGGACGCGGCCGGGGATCTGTTTGGATACCTCTGAAATATCTTCATAAGTCAGTCCAGGCACGCGATCTATTTCTTCTTGGAGTTTTGCGTCTCCGTCCTTGATCGCTTTTTCAACCACGGCCCTGGTATCAATGCCGGTTATTGCCTCCTCCGCAACGGTTTCTCCGGCCCACATGCTACATACGGCAAGTGCCAACACCAACGTTTTGTGATGGGATCTGTTCATTACTCAATGTGCCTTATCTTCTGTAATTTTGGCGTGTCCGTCATGTTCCGACTGTTTTCCGGCGATGGAAGCGAGGACCTCCGGTAGTTTATTGAAAGTCCAATCCAGTTTACCGAGTGCCAACCGATGAATACGCCCATCTGCGTCGATCATGACTGTTGAGGGCAGCGCGCGTTGGCCGACAAGCGCAAGATTGGATTTCTGTTCGGGATCCAAATAAACGGGGAAAGTTGTTCTATGCTTCTTTATGAAACGGTCGGCGAGAAGTGCGACTTGGTCGTTGCTGATTGTGACGAGCTTCAGGTTTTCGTTTTCGGCAACATGTTGCTGATAGAACGCTGCAAGTTCAGGGAATTCTTCTTCGCAGGGCCCGCACCACGATGCCCAGAAGTGAACGATCGTTCCTTGCGACAGGAGGTCCTTGAACGAGCCGCTTGCTTCGTTGATACCCTCAACAGACCAATCGTCCAATTCTGATACGCGCTCTATTTTCTCAACTGAGTGATCAGTATCGCTGTCATGTGCGTGGTGGTCGCTGTGGTCGTGATGATGATCCTGATGCGCCCCTGTTTGATGGCCATCGGAAGTTGCTGCTTCTGCGAATTCAATCCTTCCGGTTTCAAGCCCGGTTTGTGTGTGGGACAAATTGGTGTGAATGTCAGTCGTAAAACCCACTCTGGAATTCAGAAATAAAAATTCACTCTTACTCTGCGTTATCTTTCGTTCTGAAAATTCGGACGAGACAACTGCAGATGATAGCCAAATAACACCGAAAAAACACATCGTCACAAACGAAATGAAGTAGGAAAATCGCGAAGGCTTTGATGTCGCTGCTACAATTCCCATAACGGGAT
Organism: Stappiaceae bacterium; assembly: GCA_039976075.1. Classification (GTDB taxonomy): domain Bacteria; phylum Pseudomonadota; class Alphaproteobacteria; order Rhizobiales; family Stappiaceae; genus JBDWFY01. The sequence continues at coordinate 358,685 of JBDWFY010000001.1, read as the reverse complement.
ACACTCCACAAAAACAGCAGTAATTCAATCAGAACAATCGGGCGACGAAAACTGGAATTAGCTCGTCACCAGTGCAAAAACCATTCTTGGATTTTTCAAGGCATATTATGGTCATTTTGAGACAATACTATGATAACAACTGCGTGATGCTGTCAAATAATCTATATGGCGGAGGGGTATCAATTTTTAATTCTGTAATTTTCGCCTTAATTGGATGTTTTGGATATTTGAATTTGAATAATACTTAATTTCAAGTGAGAATATTAGTAATTATACTGAGATTAAAAAATTGTTTGCGATGGAACGTTTTTCATCGTCGAAGTGTGAATAATAACTGTTTAGGCAAGAGAGCAATTACTGAGAGCTACAATCCAAAATATTTGGCCTAAAGTTATCTTGACCTTGGCACTACGATGTTGAGATAAAATACAAACCGGTGATCTTTGCAGATAAACTATGAACTCCGAGTATTGGGGAGACTGTTATGAAACTGACACTGCCATTGTGGCAAAGGCTTCTGATCACGATGCTGGTCATGATCGTTTCAAGTCTGATCGTTGGTTATGTCTGGGAAGCCGTTCTTGGGTTCGTTTTGCCAAGCTATGTCGGTGGTATTATTGGTGGTCTTTCCGCCCTGCCCGTTTGGGATTTTCTGAAAAGAATCCGTCCTCAGCAAAAGGCTGAGTAATCTTAAGTCGAAACGACTTAGTCATTCAGGCTTAAAGGCCCGATCAGTTTTTCAAAAACAGCACGTACAGCCTGTTCATTTTCGATCAAACTGACTTCGAGCCGTTGAAAATCCGGTTGTTCCCCGGTTCGTGCCAGCAGCACCAGTACACCGTCGGGAACATTTTCCTTATCGAATTGATCCGTCAGCGCAAGTTTGAGAACCTGTACAAGTTGCTGATAGAGCTTGATGGCCGGACGAAGAATGTCAGCGTCCCCGCTTTGCAATATCCCCTGCTCTGCCGCCTTATCAAATACAGTGCGTGTGTTTGTCGATAATATAGCCGGACAGTCATGCCCATATCGCAATTGCAGATATTGAGCGATAAACTCAAGGTCGATGAGACCACCGGCGACATGTTTGATGTTCCAGGGATCGAGAGAGCCTTTCTCTTTTTCAAGTCTGACCCGCATCTCAATGACTTCTCCGCGTAACCTTTCCGGCTCAATCGATTGCGATAGCGCTACCGCTATTGCCTCGTGAACTTTTCCTGTGAAGTTCTCGCTCGTTGCTGCAATTACGCGACATCGGGTCAGCGCCATTTTTTCCCAAACCCAGGCATTTTCCGCCTGATAGCCGACGAATGCAGATAAACGGGTTGCCAATGGACCGGCGTTGCCAGAGGGGCGAAGGCGAAAATCGACCTCGTACAGTGTTCCTTCCGACGTCGGAGCTGATAAAGCGGCAACCAGGCGCTGGGTCAATCGAATGAAATACTGGCTGGGCGACAACGGCTTTGCACCATTGGACTGTTTTACATCTTCAGGAAAATCATAAAGGAGAATGAGATCAAGATCGGAGCTTGCACTCATTTCCTCACCGCCCAGTTTTCCCATGGCCAGCACGGCGACATCAGCGCCTTCGACGATCCCGTGGTTCAGGGCCATTTCGGTTTTGGCGGCCTCGAACAGCCGCGACACCATAACTTCAGCGAGCCGGGCATATGCTTTTCCGACCTGCCCTGCAGACAGCGTATCTGACAAAACCCGCACACCGATCAGAAACATCTGCTCCTGGCCGAAAATCCGCGATCGATCCAGAATGTCTTCATAGGATCGAGCATCACCGAGTGACCGTTCAAGCCGTCTGACAAAGGCATCCCGATCGGGCATTGCGCCGAAAAACGCCGGATCCAAAACGGAATCGAGAATGTGAGCGCGACGTGAGACGATCTGTGCCATGCGCGGTGCATCGCCCATGATAGTCGCCAGAAGGCGCAACAGGCCGGGATTGGACCGTAGTAGCGAAAACATCTGGATACCGACAGGAAGCCTCGACAGAAACCGGTCAAAAGCCAGTAGAGCAGCATCGGGATTATCCGTTGCAGCAAAGGCCTCGAGCAGAACGGGGTGCAACTCTGTCAGCCGTTCCCTTGCTTTCGTCGATCGCATCGCGGCGTACCGCCCAAAATGCCAGGCGCGTATCGTCCGGGTTATGGCCTTGGGATCTCGATAGCCCAGTTCGGAGAGAGTGTTCAGTGTTTCCGGATCGTCATCATCGCCGGTGAAGACAAGATTGCCAACGTCAACCGAAAGCGCAGGTTCATCTTCAAACAGTTCCGCATAATGGGTTTGCACGGTTTCAAGGCGTCGGCGGAGCGAGTCTTTGAAAAGATCCAGCTTTTCAAAACCCATCAAATTGGCGATGCGGATCAACCCCTCTTCGTTGTCCGGCAAGGTATGGGTCTGTTCGTCGTGAAGCATCTGAATGCGATGTTCAACATTGCGCAAGAAGCAGTACGCTTCTTGCATTTGTTCCGCCGTTGCCTGTTCAATCCACTGAGTTTTTGCCAGTCTCGTAAGCATTTCGAGCGTCTTTCGGCCACGAAGATCAGGGTTGCGGCCACCGGCTATCAGCTGCTGTGTCTGGACAAAAAACTCCACTTCGCGAATACCGCCACGCCCCAGTTTCACGTTGTGCCCGGAAATAGCAATCCGTCCATGCCCTTTGTGAGCATGGATCTGCCGCTTCATAGAATGAACATCCGCAATGGCCGCGTAATCGAGATATTTGCGCCAGATAAACGGTCCGATCTCATCAAGGAACTGTTCGCCGGCTTCAACATCGCCCAGTGGTCGGGCTTTGATCAGCGCAGCCCGCTCCCAGTTCTGTCCCAGGCTTTCGTAGTAAATCAGCGCCGCAGGCAAGGAAATCGCCGGCGGTGTTGCGCCGGGATCCGGCCTCAGGCGCAAGTCCGTTCGAAAGACATAGCCATCGGCGGTTCGTTCCTGGAGAATTTTGACTATGCGTTTCGTCTGCCGCACGAATTCGACCGGCATTTCTACCGCTTCGTCCATCGGTGCCTTGTCCGGGTCGTAAAAGACGATCAGGTCAATATCGCTGGAGTAGTTGAGCTCTCCTGCCCCGTGCTTCCCCATCGCCAGAATAAACCAGCCGCAATCATCCAACACATCCTCTTGTGAGGCGGGATGAAATCGACCGCGTTCAGCGAGGTCACGCAGACAGAATCGCATACTCGCACGCACCGCTGCATCAGCGAATGCACTCAGAGCGGACGTCACTTCCATCGTCGGCCAGGTACCGGAAATGTCAGCGAGCGCAGTGGTGAGGGCGATATCCTGCTTGATGCGTCGCAAATTGCGCATCAGATCCGCCTCACTCTCCTCAGTGCCGCTCTCGGCGTTTTCAATCAGCTGTTTCACGCGATCTGCAGGATTGCTGGTCAGTATTGCGTAAAGACGATCCGGATCTTGCTGGCCAAGATCACGCAGGTAGGGTGCGTTGGCGAAAGTTCCGATCAGAAAGTCCAGAACCCTTTGCCGTTCTTTCAGAAAGTTGAGAAGCGTGGCTGCCGCGTCAGAAGTGGTTGATTTCTTAGCAAGGTCGTTCAGGAAGTCGGAATTTTCCGATGAGTATTCATTCCCAGGAACGACTGTGATCGTTTCATGAAGGGGGAGATCATACCGGTTTGCCGCGTCAGTCATCGATAGGTCCGTCCTGCCGGGCCATAATGCCCGCATTAAACAGAGTCAGGATGGCTCTTGTAGCAAATCGGGCCTTTCAGTCCAATCCTCAACATCAGTTGGCCGATGGGTTAAATGGTCCCTACCTTCTAAGTCTTGAGTACGCCGCTGAGTGGCAATTTCAGCGTTATTTTCAGTCCTGGCTGATTATCTTCAAGCAACAGGGTGCCCTCATGTAAACCGGCGACTGCGTTGACCAGACTTAGTCCCAGTCCCGAGCCCGGGGCGGAACGGCTCTGCTCCAACCGGAAGAAGCGCTGGCAGACTTTCTCGCGATCCGCATCGGCAATTCCGGGGCCGTTGTCAGCCACAACGATCGCCGCTTCCTTGTCACTCACCTCCAGGGATACTGAAATTGTAGAAGGTCCATCATCCGGCCTGCGACCATATTTCAGGGCATTATCGAGCAGGTTTGTCAGAGCCTGGGCAATCAACTCCCTGCTGCCATGGACAATGACTGTCTGGCACTCCCCGAGTGTGAACTCGACGCCCTCTTCTTCGGCTACAGGCTCGTATAGCTCGGACACTTCGCGCACGATATCCGATAGGTCGATATCTTCTCTGTCCTGATCCGGTGATCCTGCTTCAACGCGGGCGATGCGTAACAGGGCATTGAATATGCGAATGAGATGATCCGCTTCCTCAATTGTGGACTGAACAGTGTCCCGATAATTGGCTGTATCCTGATCTTCACGCAATGCCGCTTCAAGCCGATTGCGCAGTCTTGTCAGAGGGGTTTTGAGATCATGTGCGATATTGTCTGAAACTTCCTTGAGTCCGTACATCAGACTTTCAATACGCTCGAGCATTGCATTGAGAGAGATCGCGAGACGGTCAAACTCGTCTCCGGAACCTGTTACCTGCAGCCGCTCCGTCAGATCGCCCGCCATGATTGTCCGGCTGGTGTCCGCAACGGAATCAATTCTTTTGAGGACACGGCGCCCGATGAACAACCAACCAATTGCAGCGACAATTACCATGCCCACTAGAGCAAGGCGCAGCGCGCTGGCCAGCATTTCCCGGAACCGCTTGCTCTCTCCGATATCGCGTCCAACCAGTACACGGAATCCACCGGCCAGCTCGAAAACACGAACAATCGCTTCCTGCGTTTTTTCCGGTGTCGTTATTTCCCGCAGGGCTCGATTGGTGTTTTCTCGTTCTGCCGGTTCGGTTTCTCTTTGCAGATGTTTGTATGTGACCTGGAGATTTCTTCCGTCAGCTTCGTCCAGCACGCCGGCAGGGAGGCGGGAAATGTTGCCTGCCAGCACGTTTCCTGCAAAGTCAGTTACCAGATACAGACTGGCTCCAGGCTGCCGAGACCGTCGGTCCACCGCCCGTACCAGACGGCGAATTCCACCGAGCCGATATTGATCGGATAACGCATTAACTTCCGAGCGGATGGTCTCATCGACCTGTTCGCTCATGATACTGACTGAATTCTGACCGATATAGACCACCAGAATGATGGACATGCCCATGAAGGCAGCCACATACATCGCGGAAAGCTTAAAAGCGGTGGTCCGTATGGTTCTGCTAAATGCCGTCACGAATGCTGTATCCGGCTCCGCGAATGGTATGAAGCAGCTGTTTGTCGAATTCCTTGTCAATTTTACCGCGCAGTCTGGAAATATGAACGTCAATCACATTTGTCTGCGGATCAAAGTGATAGTCCCACACATTTTCCAGCAACATGGTGCGTGTCACCACCTGACCGGCATTTTTCATCAGATATTCAAGGAGTCGGAATTCCCTTGGCTGAAGTACGATGGTCTGATTGTTGCGGCTGACAGAATGGGCAAGCCGATCCAGCACAAGATCAGCAACCTGATAGGTGGTCTCTACGTCTCCGCTCCAGGCCCGTCTGCCCAGCGCTTCGACGCGGGCGAGTAACTCGGTAAAGGAATAAGGTTTAGGGAGATAGTCGTCTCCTCCAGCTCGCAAGCCGGTCACGCGGTCATCTACCTGACCCAGTGCAGAGAGTATCAAAACGGGTGTGTGATCGCCCTCTTTCTGCAGTTGTTCAACAACAGACAAACCATCCCGGCGAGGAAGCATGCGATCGACAACGAGAACATCATAGTCATTGTCCCGTGCTTTTTCGTACCCGATTTCGCCATCTCCGGCATGGTCTGCAACATGTCCGGCCTCTTTGAAGGCTTTCTGCAAATAGGCAGCAGCCTCCTTGTCATCTTCGATAACCAGAATCCGCATCTTCTCTATTCCGCCTCCGACATCAGCAATTGTTGCTCCTACTGGAGTTACAGTAACTGTCTCTGCAAATCGATTATCCATTTTTATACTCCTCTAACTTAATAGCAAAATGCGGCAGACTGGAACATCCAATCTGCCGCCAACGGTCATCATGACGGTTCGGAGGCATCGAAACCGCCACGATGACCGGTCTGACGCATCCTGATCAGGTGCAGCGGAAAGATCAGGCGCGTCCGACTGGAAGAGCGACAAAACGTGAGTTTTCACCCTGTTTCATCCGCATGAGGACAGCCTTGCGGCCTTCTTCCTTGGCCTCTCGGACCAGCTTCGCCACCTCAGCAGGTGAACTCACTTTCTCGCCGGCCACTTCCAGAATGACAGTCCCGACACGCAAGCCCTTTTTCTCGGCTGAACTATCTGGGCTGATGCTGGTGATCACAACGCCTTCTTCACCGGCGCCGGCGCTTTGGGCACTCTGCAGTTCAACACCCAGACTGGTCAGCTCTGTAGGTTCGACCTTGCCGGATACACTGCCCGCAGCTGTTTCTGCACCGGGCAATTCGCCCAGTTCGACAGCAACGATTTTCTCTTCGCCATCACGCCATAGGGTCACATCGACTTCAGTGCCGGGTGTGTAGTCGGCAATCAGGCGTGCCAGCTCACGGGGGCCCTCGACTATCTTGTCGTTGATCTTAAGGATCGCATCGCCTGAATACAGTCCCGCCTTTTCAGCCGGGCTGTCCGGCTGCGGATCGGAGATCAGTGCGCCGCTTTCAGTCTCAAGCCCGATGCTGGCTGCGATATCCTGGTTGATCGGCTGTATTTGAACACCAAGCCATCCGCGAACCACGGTGCCATCGTCCCGAAGATCGGCGACGATCGTGTCAGCAGTGTTGGATGGAATTGCAAAGGCAATCCCGACATTGCCGCCAGAAGGCGAAAAGATCGCTGCGTTTACGCCGATAACTTCACCCTTCAGATTGAAGGCAGGTCCACCGGAGTTGCCGCGGTTGACCGGGGCATCGATCTGAATGAAGTCATCGTATGGGCCAGCGCCGATATCACGGCCGCGTGCAGAAACGATGCCTGCAGTAACGGTACCACCAAGACCAAACGGATTGCCGACGGTGACGACCCATTCGCCCACCTCAGGCGCGTCCTCTGCAAATTTCACGTATGTGAACTTCTGTGCACCTTCGACCTTGAGCAGTGCAATGTCGCTACGAGCATCCGAACCGATCAACTTGGCATCAAGCTCATCGCCATTTGCCATGACGACAGTGATTTCATTTGCACCTTTGACAACATGCTCGTTGGTGACGACGTAGCCGTCATCGGTGATGAAGAAACCCGAACCCTGACCTTGGGAGAAACGGCGTTGACCAGGCATAGGGGCGCCTTTGTCTCCTTCACCGCCAAAGCGACGGAAGAAACGATTTAAGGGGTGGTCTTTGGGAAGGTTTTCCAAACCGCCGGAAGGGCCGCCTTCAAAGGCTGCCGGACGAACGGCCGACCGCACTTTTACGCTCACAACTGCCGGACTGACGGCTTTGACGACGTCGGAAAAGTCCAGGGGAGTTGCTGAGTTTACTGTTACGGGTTCAGCCAGTGCATATTGACCGTTGGGGATTGCTGTCTGAGCGACCAGCGCGCCAGTAGCACCCAGCGCCAGCGCACCGGCGATCAATGTGGTTTTGCGGCGTCTGTTCATTTTAGGCTGTTTGTTGTTTTTCAAATCGAAATCGCTCATTCGGTTGCTCCGGAATCTCTTGAAAGTCATATCCGCAAGCCGGCACGCCTCTTGGGCGGGGAAAACCACCTGACCAGCTCGCAGCCCTAATATGAGGAAGGCAACATTACCGATGTCTGTCGGTTGAATTAAAAATCGGTAATGAGCAAAAAATATGAATTATCTATCTGAAATAACAGAGGAAAATATCGTTCTTGGAGCTTGAAAAACAACTGCCCGGCACACCGGTCCGGGCAGTTGTGGGTTGTATGATGACCGTTGGGCCTGGTGGGTTGATCTAGCTTTGGTCGAATCGACCGCCCCAAATGTTTGCGCGTCACTTCACCAGATTCGTGACAACAGCAGCCCCAGCCTCCAATGTTCTGTGGACAGGACATTTGTCTGCTATTTCGAGCATGCGCTGTCGGGTTTTCTGATCGAGATCACCTTCAATCGAGATGGCTCGTTCAAATCGATCGATCTTGCCGCCTTTTTCCTTCAGCGCGTCGACACATTCAACACAATCTGAAGCATGAACTTTCTCATGCGTAACCGAGACCGAAATGCGGCCTGCATCGAGTTTCTTGTGTTCAGCATAAAGGCGGAGAGTCATGGATGTGCAAGTGCCCAGGGATGCCGCCAGAAGATCATATGGAGAAGGACCCGTATTCAGCCCACCGACCTCCACTGGTTCATCTGCAAAATACCGGTGTTGTCCGCGCGTAACCATGTTCTGGAATTTTCCCTGACCGGTTTCGGAAACAAGAACGGCGTCGTCAGGCTTGTTATCGTCGCTGATCTGTTCGGTTTCTCCGACATAGCGCCGTGCCCAGGCCGCAATTACGCCAGCAGCATAGGATGCATCTTTTTCGTTGCTCAGCAGGTGATCGGCTGAGTCCAGCGATACGAAACTTTTAGGGTGCTTTGCCGCCATAAAAATCTCGCTGGCATTCTCGATGCCGACCGTGTCGTCAACAGGCGAGTGCAACACCATCAGTGCTGCCTTCATCGATGCGATCCTGTCTTTGAGTTTCTGACCTTTCAGGTCGTCAAGAAACTGCTTTTGGATCGTGAATTCTCTCCCCGCCAGGCACACATTGGCTTCACCGGATGCCTCAATAGTCTCAATATCGGACTGAAAATTGTGGGCGACGTGGCTTGCGTCGGCTGGCGCTCCAATTGTTGCCACTGCAACAATTTCATTGATGTCTCCAGCGGCGGACAGGACAGCCGCGCCACCCAGCGAATGACCAATGAGGATCTTCGGCGCTTCATAGTTCTGACGCAGGAAATCGACCGCCAGATGCAAATCTTTCACATTGCTCGAAAAGTTGGTCGACGCGAACTCGCCCTTGCTTGCACCAAGGCCGGTAAAATCGAACCTCAGCACGGCGATCCCATGACGGGTCAGTTCTTCGGCAACGCGTCTTGCCGCAAGAACGTCTTTTGAGCACGTGAAACAATGTGCAAATAGCGCATAAGCTGCGACCGGTCCGGCAGGAAGGTCAAGTCGAGCTGCGAGTTTGGCGCCTTGTGCCCCGTCAAATGATATCCGCAGTGGTTTTACCGGCATGCCCTCACCTTTCCCGAAACAATTGCATACGAAATATGGTCGCAGCACCATCAATACACTGGATCATATGTAGCGGGGCTTAGATAGGAACTGCGCGGAAGAATTAAGAGTCACTTGTCCGTGCGTACAACGTGAGGACATCGCTGCAGGAGAACCCGAGTACTATCGGTCTTCAGTCAGAATTTGATTGAGGCGTTTCTTTTCCTCATCACTCAATTGGTCCTGGGCCACCCGTGCGCCGGGTTTGCTTTTGCCGCGCACTTTCAGAATTATGGAGATGAGGCCAATAAGAAGAATTGCCGGGCCCAAAAACCACAATATGGCGGTGTGCCAGGCAAAACGCGGTTTCAGAAGAACGAATTCGCCGTACCGGGACACGAGATAATCCGTCACTTCCTCATTGGTATCACCGGCAACAAGCCGCTCTCTGACAAGCACGCGCAGGTCTTTTGCAAGCGGCGCATCGGAATCGTCTATCGACTGGTTCTGGCAGACCATACAGCGCAGATTAACTGACAGGTCTCGGGCACGCTGTTCCAGAACCGGGTCGTCCAGGACTTCATCCGGGGTAACCGCCAATGCAGGCCCAACCAGATGTACCGCGATGAGAAGACACAAAAGAGTAATTACGGATCGCATTCGCTCATTCCGCCGGTACAAGGGTGGAACGCGCAGGCTTTGGCGCTCCGACGCGCAGCCTACGGTCGAACAGGGAAACAGCGCCACCAAAAGCCATGAACAATGTGCCGATCCAAATCAGCGTCACCAAAGGCTTGTAGTAGACCCGCACCGTAATGCCAGTGTCTCCAACAGCATCTCCGACCGCAAGATACATTTGAGAAAATATGAACGTGACAATCGATGCCTCTGAAGTCGGCATCTGACGCGCTGTGTAAAGGCGCTTGGCCGGCTCCATGGTGCTGATCGCCTGCCCTTGTTTCTGCAGGGTAAAACTCGCAACATCTTCGACATAGTTACTTCCGGTGCGTTGATGCGAGCCATCAAACACAATTTGATAGCCGGCGATGTCGTGAACTTCACCCGGCTGCATGACGAGAATGTTCTCCGTCTCCCAGGCAGACACCGAAACAATTCCGAGCATTGTTACGCCCATGCCAAAATGGGCAAGAGCGGTGCCGAAAGCAGATTTCGGCAACCCGGAAATCCGACGAACGGTTTTGCCGATCGATATCTGACCCAGTTTCCCCCGCCATAGAATTTCGCTCAATGATCCGACCATGAGCCAAACAGCGAGACCCACTCCTATCGGGGCCATCACACCTTTTTCTCCCTGGAGCGCGAATGACAAGAGCATGGCCAGTATCGCCAGACCCAACGCGGCGTATAGCCGCTGACAGACAGCCAGCAAATCCCCACGCTTCCAGGCAAGGAAAGGCCCGAAGGGGATCACCATCAGTAAGGGGATCATCAACGGTCCGAACGTCAGATTGAAAAACGGGGCGCCAACAGAAATTTTCTCGTCTGTGACCGCTTCAAGCGCCAGCGGATAAAGTGTTCCGATCAATACTGCAGCGCACGCCGCTGTGAGAAAAAGGTTGTTGAGGACAAGAGCCCCTTCACGGCTTACCGGCGCAAATATGCCACCTTGTTTCAGCATCGGAGCTCTTACGGCAAACAAAGCCAGCGAACCACCGATGAAGATCATCAGTATGATGAGGATGAAGATCCCCCTGGCCGGATCGGTGGCAAAGGCATGGACAGACGTCAGCACACCTGAACGGACCAAAAATGTTCCCAGCAGCGAGAGAGAAAACGTCAGGATAGCCAGAAGGATCGTCCAGACCTTGAGCGCATTGCGTTTTTCCATCACGACAGCAGAATGCAGCAATGCTGTGCCGGCGAGCCACGGCATGAAGGATGCGTTCTCAACCGGATCCCAGAACCACCAGCCACCCCAGCCCAGTTCATAATAAGCCCAGTAAGACCCCATGGAGATGCCAAGGGTCAGAAACAGCCAGGCAACGAGAGTCCATGGCCGTATCCATCGCGCCCACGCGGCATCAATACGACCATCGATCAAGGCTGCAACGGCGAAGGAAAATGAAACAGAGAAGCCGACATAGCCCACATAAAGCAGCGGTGGATGGATTGCGAGGCCAACATCCTGAAGCAGTGGATTGAGATCATTTCCCTCTGCAGGTGCCGGAAAGAGACGTGTAAACGGATTGCTTGTCAGCAGAATAAACAGAAGAAATGCCGTAGAAATCCAGCCCTGAACCGAAATCACATTAGCGCGCAGCGTTTGGGGCATATTGCTCCCGAAAACCCCGATCAAGGCACCAAACAACGCCAGAATGAGGACCCATAGAAGGATCGACCCTTCGTGGTTTCCCCATACTCCGGAGATTTTGTAGATCAACGGTTTTGCCGAATGGGAATTTTGCACGACATTGAGAACTGAAAAATCGGACTGCAGATAGGCAATTGTCAGCGCGATGAAAGACAGCGTCACAAATGCGAACTGGGCGAGCGCAACCGGACTGCCAACCGACATCAGGCCGACGTCGCCGCGTCTGGCGCCAATCGCCGGCAGCGTCGATTGGACCAGGGCCATTACCAGCGCCAGAATTAGAGCATAGTGGCCCGTTTCAACGATCATGTTCTGTCCCTATCAACTGTACCTGTTCTCTGACGAGGCGGCATGGATGTGTTTGACCATTTTGGTGCAGGTGTTCTTTTTTAACGCCTCACGCATCGATTATGCACTCAATTAAATTTGACCGGCATCTGCGAGAGGATTGATTTTTCCCGGTCATTCCTCACCTTGCCAAACTCCCTTGTCCTTCAGAGCAGCGGCTACTTCCTTGGGCATGTAATTCTCATCGTGTTTTGCAAGAACGGAATCTGCAACAAAGACACCGTCTGGGCGCATGGCACCTTCCGTTACGACCCCCTGCCCTTCGCGAAACAGATCGGGCAATATTCCGGTGTAAGTGACAGGAACGGATTGCTCTGTGTCTGTCACTTCAAAGGTCACCACCGTGCCTTCCTTGCGGTTGACAGTACCCTCTTTAACCAGACCACCGAGGCGAATACGCTGGCCGTCGGGGATCTGTTTGGCAGCTATGTCCGTCGGTGATTGAAAAAAGACAATTTGTTCTTCCAACGCCACAAGCACCAGTCCAGCGGCGGAGATTAGAACAGCCGCAGCGATGCCAATGAGTGTCAATCGCCGTTGTTTGCGTGTCATCGTCACATTCTCATTTTTTGGTTCCCCCGGACTTAGTCCGGGTCAATATATCTGCAGGATCTCTAGCATCTGTCTGCACACGGATCCGTTAGCGTTCTCACGGCAAATCAAGACCTGCGTTCCTGGCAACTGACTGAATCTGCTCGGTTGCAGCCTGGTCACCCGAATAGGCTGTCAGTGCGCGGTTTACAGCGTCTTGAGCCGCATCTTTTCTCTTAAGAACCATCTGCGCATTGATCAATCGCAACCATTGTTGAACGGAACCGCCTTCGGATTTCAGGCGCTCATCCAGCCCTTCCACCATTGCGACAATCATTTCCTGCTGTTCAGCAGGCGCCATCTGCGAGATGGCCTCCACATCGTCCTTGTCCGGTCCAGTTTGAGACGCGATTTCGTCATCGGCACCCAGGCGTTGCAATTCGCTCCTGGCGGCGCCTATCCACGCCTCTCCACCTTCTGCATCGGCCAAAAGATCGTTCCAAGCCTTTACCGCTTCATCCTTCTTGCCTTGCTGGCCCAGACCCAGAGCAAGGAAGAAACGTGGCTTGATTGCATCGGGATCGCTGCGTCTGGCCTCTTCAAATGCCCGTTGTGCTGCATCTGTGACTGCCCCTTGACTGCTGACAACCAAGGCTTCGCCCAAACTAGAAAGCCGTGGCTCCGTCGGCCCCAAGAGCCTTACCACATTGCGGAAGGCAACGACCGCTTTATCCGGCGCATTCGTGCGTAGATAAACCGGTGCCAGAACTTCCCATCCCTGTCCATCATCAGGATTCGCCTGCAAGTGCTTTTCGACTTGAGCAACAAGAACGGAAAGGTCCTGTTGGTCTTGAGGTGCTGTAATCCGTGCCGAAAGTGGCATATCCGGTAGATCCGGACGTCCGAAATTTGCATAAATCGCTGCCGCCATTGCGGGTATCAGCACAATAACGGCGACTATACCCCATTTGTTGATCGCGCCTGTGCGCGCGCGCCCTTCTTGTTCGCACCGGGCCGATGCATTCAGAATGCGGCGGGAAATCTCTGTTCTTGCTGCGTCGGCCTCGGTCTTTTCAATGGTGCCACGTTCGAAATCCCGATCGATTTCTGCAAGTTGATCTTTGTAAACTGCGAGGTCGTGCGCAGAAGGTGGAGCGTCGGTGTCGCGCTTCCGCAACATCGGTACAAGTGCTGCAAGAACGGCACATATCGTCAAAACAGCGAAGACAATCCATATAATCATGATAGGCGACTATCTATCGCTCCCTGTGGCCGATGGCAGATGACATACTGTCACGGATCGATAACAATTCCGCGCACTTTTTGTTATAGCGCACGTTTCAGGTAAGGGAATTGATCTAAGCCAAGTGGGAGTGAGCGTAAAGGTTGCCGGTTCAGGCGGATTTTGCGCCGGAGCGTCTAATCTTCTTGCCTTGACTGCCACTCTGTTTATTGAGCGCTGCCTGACGGGAACGCCGCATCAGTTCAGCGTCTTTCTCGCCGTAAAAAATCTCGACATAGTCGATGCCGACATTCACAGCTGCCAACAGAGCATCTTTCTTCTTGCCGCGAGCACGTCCGAGGTCCGAAATCAGTGTTCTGCAAACAATGTCCAGCGTCTGATCAACTGTTTGGCTCGCCTGCGAGATCATTTCATTGACTGCCATGTACTCAGCTGCCTTGCGGACAATGCCCAAAATCTGCAAAGCGCGCTTGGCATCTGAAATTTCATGCTGATCAATATCGAGCGCACCTGCCGAGTTGACGCGAGGCTCGCGAAGTGTCCGGCGCACCAGGCCGGGCGTTGCCTCGATATCGCGGGAAACAATGGCAGATATGTCCCGCCGTATTGTGGCTGCCTGTTTCCGCCAGTTCGCGGCGTGATCCAAATCGATCTCCAGGCTGAGACCGCGCATCAGATCATAATAGTCACTGAGGCTGGTTTGAAGCAAGTCGGATGGAAGATCAGGATTTGGACCATGCTGACAGGCTAACTCCGTGCGCACCAGATTTCGGTCCGCTTCGGATAGAACCATTTCGACGAATGGGGCAAAGGGTGACTCTTCTATATCGCCTGCGCTCTCGCTTTCCGCGAGCTTGGCGCTGAATGCCAGCAAAGAATTCGGATTGTCGACTTTGTGGAGCGCAGCCGCCGCCACCCAGACCACAAGATCAGGATGATTGTCGGCGAACTCGAACACCTTGTCGGCGAGTTGGTCCTGTTCGATGAGGCGGTGCCGGTCGATTCCGTCCGCAAAGTTTTCGATGACGGGTTCGATGAGATGACGATGGGTCTGATAGGTCACCATATCCCGGATATCGGCGATGACATGCTCTCCACCCAGATGCATAATCAGGCGGCGACGGAAATCCGGATTGTGACTGGCGGAATCCAGCTTCTCCTCGATCAGCTCTTTGATATCATTTCGAAACTGATCAATCAGCGCGACAAACTCGGCGTCGCTCACCGTACCGGCCGTTACTTTTCCACCAACTTCGGCTGCAAGTTCAGGTGCGACGTCGCGGATGATCCAAGTCCAAATCAGATTGAGTGATGACCGTTCGATCCGGGCGGATTGTCGTCGTGGCAGATGTTCATCAATCAAAAAAGGATCCAGCAATGCGAAGTATTCACGCTGGAAAGTGTTCAGTCGTATCTTTGGTTCGGCGGGAACGTCGGCTTTTATGCGGGCAGCATCCAGAATAAGCGCCATTTTTTCATCAAGAGCACCCTCATCACGAGCTGTTTCCAGTCCTCGAAGCAGCATATCCCTCGCCTTGGGCGTCAAACCCTCCAGATACGAGCGAACTTTACCTTGTACAGAATAAGTTTTTCCCATTTCGGTAGATACCGGCCAATCCATTTCGCTTTGAATCAGTAGCTGACAGGATCGGTCAAAACAATTAACCGAATATTTCCAACGGGCACTTTCGTATCGAAAAACAATACAAAATTATGGGATACCCTACGTAATTTGAAGCGAAACCAGAAGATGGCTATATGAGTGAGTGCCAGCTGCCATCGGAATTCATACAGGCAACTCCACGCAGCGATTCAGCTTCACCACCAATGACCACTTTGTGCGTGTAATCGCGGCACTTCGCTTCATTGATTGAATAGCGCGGTCCGGGAAGAACTTCACCGCGATTTTCAGAACGCATATTTTTCCAGGAAACGGCAATATTCGGCCCATTTTGTTCCAGGGCGGCAAATTGCGCTTTGTAAGCGGCGTTTTGGTCGCCCAGATCCATATTCTTACCCACAGGGCTGTCGAGAAGCGGGGCTAGCAGTTTGTTCCGTTTTGTGTCCGGAACCGAATCTTCCTGCGGGATGAGGTTGCCGAAAAAACTTCCGTCAGCTGTCAGCGGCGAATTGGCTGTGCATCCTGCAAGAAGGGGCGATATCACAATCAGGACTGTCCGCCAGTTATGTCGCATGCGCGTGGAAATCTCGCTTTGATTCAGCTCTTTGTTCCGATTAGCGCAATAGACAGGATTCCAACACATTGCGGCCAATCACGGCTCGGCTCGCACGAATATATGTCCTAAGTGAGTCGAATGCACCCGCAATGCACAGAAAAATTGTTCAAATCGCCGGGAGGACGATCACCGCCTGCAATCCACCCAGCGGTGAGGCGCGCAAGTCGAATTCACCGCCATAGAGCGCCGTCAGATCGGCGACGATGGATAACCCCAATCCTGACCCGGGAACGGTCTCGTCCAAACGCTTCCCCCGTTTGCGGGCCTCGAGCATCTGCTTTTCAGTGAGACCCGGGCCATCATCTTCGATGGTGAAAACCAGACTTGCCCTTTCGTTCTCCCCTTCGCGCAGGGTGCTGACACCAATGCGCACTTCGCTTTTGGCCCATTTGCCGGCATTATCCATAAGATTGCCGAGTATTTCTTCCAGGTCCTGCTGCTCACCTCGAAATCGATCCGTTCCGACGATTGATTCGCTGAATTTGCAGGGTTCATGTATGCGGGTCATTGCGCGGACCAGGCGTTTGACGACCGGTTCGACGTCTGTCGAAATGCCGATGACGCGCCTTTGCGCCGCCATTCGGGCCCGTTCCAGATGATGATTGATCTGATCCCGCATCAACGCGGCCTGCTCCGCGACTTTCTTGCCAAATGCAGATTTCTGCGGGGCAGCTTCGTTGGTAATTACACTCAGCGGTGTTTTCAGGGCATGTGCAAGATTGCCCACATGCGTTCTGGACCGCTCTACAATTTCACGATTGGAGACAATCAGGGCATTGAGTTCGGACGCAAGGGGGGCAATTTCAGATGGCAGGTCCTCATCGACCCTTTGCTCGTCACCACGCCGGACGGCGGCGAGCGAAGCGCTCATTCTGGCGAGAGGTTTCAAACCGACCCGTACCTGGAGAAAGATCGTTCCGACCAATCCTGTGCCAAGAACGATCAGCGTCAGGGCAACCTGCCAGGCAAACTGCCAGACTTCACGGCGAAGACCATCCGTTCGTCCAGCTATGGCAATAATGTAGTCGTGGTCGTGGCCGAAATTGATACGCTCCTGAAGGATCCGCACTTCCTCGCTCGCTGGTCCGATACCATAGTCTCGAAGCTGTCCGATATCCTGACCCACATTGCTCACGACCAGCGAATCTCCGAGCAGCGACAATGAGGAAAAGGTGACCATTTTGTCCCCTTCCTTGCGCACCGTCCAATACCATCCTGAAAGCGGCAATTCGAAACTGGGTTCACCGAGCCTCTCGGGTTCTTTGGGTATCACTTCGCCGTCGGCCATCGCGGCTATGAGTGCCTTCATGTAAACGTCAATGCGCCTGTCAAAGGAACGTTCACTTGCAGCCCAGTAGACCGTCACGATAAAGATTCCGGCGACAACGAGTGCCACCATCAGCCAGATGCTGGCCAGTGCAATAAGCCGCAGGGCAAGTGATTTGCGCGCAAAGGCCAGTTTCATGCCTTATCCGGCTCATGAAGTCGGTATCCCAGACCCCGAACCGTCTCGATCAAATCAACGCCCAGTTTCTTGCGTACCCGGCCGACAAACACCTCAATCGTATTCGAATCACGGTCGAAATCCTGATCGTACAGGTGCTCTACAAGTTCGGTTCTCGTAATGACGCGGTCCTGATGATGCATCATATAGGCAATCAGACGATACTCATGGGAAGTGAGTTTGACGGGCGCACCGTCGAGTGTGACCCGGCCTGCCTTAACATCAAGTCGCAACGGGCCGCATTCTATCTCGTTCGAAGCCAGTCCACTGGCCCGTCGAACAAGCGCACGTACCCGCGCCAGAATCTCTTCCATGTGAAATGGCTTGGCAACATAATCATCGGCGCCCGCATCAATGCCAGCCACCTTATCTGACCAACGATCGCGGGCAGTCAGGATCAAAACCGGCATATCTCTGCCATCGCGGCGCCAGTTTTCAAGAACACTCAGACCGTCTATTTTGGGCAGGCCAAGATCGAGAATGACGGCGTCATACGGTTCAGTATCGCCCAGAAAGTGCCCTTCTTCGCCATCAGGTGCACTATCGACCACGTAGCCTGCATCCCCGAGAGCTTCGACAATCTGCCTGTTGAGATCAGGGTCGTCTTCAACCACTAATATGCGCACGAAAACCTCGTTATCTAATTGAAAGTGTTACGATGTTTCACAGAAAATCCAAAGGGAGACTATTGTGCGTTCACTTGCATTTTACTGACTTTGCCACCGCTGCGAACAGTCAGTTGATAATAATAACGGCCGCCGCTTTCGCATAACTTCGCAGCAAGAATTTCACCGTTGACGCGTGCCCTCACTGCACCCAGAGGCAAGGCTTTGCCCGAGGCAACAGCCTGCTGCGCCTGTGCATTGCTCAGACACGCTGCTTCGGCAATCGCCGGCACAAGCACGAGGGCGGCGGCAAGGATCAAGCCACGGCACGTCGGCAACTTATTTAATATCGTCATCTTCATGCCATATTCGTACATCGCTGCGCCTGAATATCAAATGAACAAGTCAGTCAGAAACCACATATCGACCGTTGCGGCAGCATTCTATGCCGTGTGACCGTTTTCTACCCATTGAACTCGCCATCCCAAATCAGGCGCTGCCATCGGTGCAATCAAGCGTGATTCCCGACAATTGATTTCGCTCAAGGACAGACTGATGCCGCTCTGAGAGGATGTCATCCAATCCGGCTGATTTTATTACCATCCCTTTTAGCATCAATCAGCAGATCTGGATAAATTGGAGGTTTTTTAGCGGCCGGTCCAATCCTCGTTACGGCGGCGCTGTGAATAACGATCGAAATTTGCTCCTTCATGTATCCGAATCGCCGCGATCTGTGTCCCTCCTCTTCAGATCCGGTGCTAAGCCCGCGCCAACCCGTCCAACGGCGCGGGCACCCTTCCCTGCAAGTGGTCAATCAGCAAGGTGAGATGCGCCAGCCGGGAGCACATTCCGGATAGGGTTGACCATCTGGGGACCAGAATAATTTTCAGAACATGAGCTTGAATGATTTTATGCGATCACGTGATGGTCAGGATTGTTCTAACTGACTTCTTCACCTGGCCACGTGACAAGATGATCTTCCAGGTCCTCAACATCCATACCGTCTTCACTAACGGTCCGGTTTCGCACTGAGACGCCGGCTTGATGAACGGTTTCAGCCGAGCCGCTGATCAAGGGATGCCACCAGTAAAGGTCCCGCCCTTCACCGATCAGGCGATACGCGCAGGTCGGCGGCAGCCAGGCAATCGTTGGGAGGACGTCTACAGATAACGGGACACAGTCCGGGACGACGTCAATTCGGTTCTCATAATCCTTGCAGCGACACGTCTTCTGGTCGAGCAAAGTACAGGCGACATCCGTCCAGATAATTTCGCCTGTATCCCAGTCTTCCAGTTTGTTCAGACAACACCTTGCGCATCCATCGCAAAGGGATTCCCATTCTGAAGGTGTCATTTCCTTCAAAGATTTTCGGCGCCAGAATGGCTCCTCCATATTGTCGACCTAACTGTGTTGTCTACGGTGCAGGTTGAATTAACGACCGGACTTATCGATCATTTGATATTCATTAACAACCCGCGGACCCGCAGGCTCTGCATTTGGGTTAAGCAAAATATCTATTGATGTGGCAAATTAGTGTGGAAATCTGTTATGAATAAAGACCTATCCCCTTTAATCGGCGTCGCAACAACGTGAACGAAAACGAGAATAAAGAGTCCGAAAACAGGACAGAAAAGCCCGAAATACAGCGTTCTGCGAATGCGGATCTCAGCCTTGGCGAACGGCTGCTGATCGCTGATTCCTGGTTCGATACGGCGCTCTTCAAAGTCGGCAATGCGCTGATGGCTATATTCACTGGCTACAGCGCGTTTTGCCGCCGCTTTCGTGTACGCCGTTTTAAGCGGGTTCTGGCAGAGTTGGGATCGGATGGCCTGACATGGGGCCTTGGCGGCCTGATAGTCTTGCTGGCATTCGCTCAACCGGCTTTTGAGGAAACACGTCAGGATGATTGGCGAACAACCGACGACTTCTCCGTAACGTTTCTGGATCGCAACGGGGCAGTCATTGGCAAACGGGGAATTCTTCTGAACGATACTGTTCCGCTTGAGGAGATTCCGGACTACCTGATCAAAGCGACGTTGGCCACGGAGGATCGACGCTTCTTTGATCATTTTGGCATTGATTTCATCGGAACAGCGCGGGCGATGGTTGCCAACGTCAGAGCAAAATCTGTTGTTCAGGGTGGATCATCCATTACCCAGCAGCTCGCCAAAAATCTGTTTCTTTCCAATGAGCGAACATTGCAGCGTAAGGTCAAAGAGGCCTATCTTGCGTTCTGGTTGGAAGCCACGTTGACCAAACGTGAGATCCTGAAGCTTTATCTGGACCGTGCCTATATGGGAGCCGGAACGTTCGGTGTGGTCGCAGCGGCTGATTTTTACTTTGGCAAGTCAGTGAAGGAACTGACACTGGCAGAATCGGCGATGCTGGCCGGGCTCTATAAAGCACCGACCAAGTATGCGCCACATTCCAACCTGCCTGCGGCTCGACTAAGAGCGAACGAAGTTCTGGGCAATATGGTGGAGGCAGGTTTTCTTACTGAAGGCCAGGTCCTTGCCGCTCGCCGCAGACCGGCAGAAGCCGTGGATAGAACCAGTGCCTATTCGCCGGACAACTATCTTGATTACGCTTTTGAAGAAGTCAAAAAGATCGCCAAATCCGGCAATGACCGGATACTCACGGTCAGAACGACGCTTGATCTGGATACCCAGAAGCAGGCTGATAAGGCCGTTCTGACCACGTTGCGCGAACAAGGTCTGGAAAAGAATGTCTCCCAGGCAGCACTGGTTTCCCTGCAGCCCGACGGTGCGGTCGTGGCCATGGTCGGCGGCAACAATTACGATCAAAGCCAATTCAATCGAGCAACGAACGCACTTCGGCAACCCGGATCCTCATTCAAACCTTTCGTCTACATGACCGCTTTTTTGAATAACTTTAAACCGGAGAGCGTTATATCGGATCGTCCAATTTCAATTGGCGGCTGGTCACCTCAAAACTATACCCGTCGGTATGCGGGATCCGTCACCCTCAAGCGCGCACTTTCAAAGTCTTATAACACTGTTCCTGTGCGACTTGCGCAGGCGATCGGCAGGGACAAGATTGTCGAAGTCGCTCACAAAATGGGCATCTCAACTGAGTTACTCATTACACGTGCTCTGCCCCTTGGCGTCGCCGAAGTGACTGTAGTTGATATGGCTGCGGCTTACGCCGTTTTCAGCAACGGTGGATTTAAGGCCTATCCGTATACAATAACCGAAGTCAAAGATTCAAAAGGCCGGCTTGTCTGGGATATCAAGGATGCGCCCATCACACAGGAACGCGTGCTTCCTGAGGAACAGGTGTTTCAGATGAACGACGTTCTCAATGACGTGGTGTTGAACGGCACCGGGCGAAGGGCGCAACTTGAGGGAGTGAACGCGGCAGGAAAAACCGGAACAACGCAGGCTTACCGCGATGCATGGTTTGTCGGATATACCGGGAATTTCACAACCGCCGTGTGGTTCGGGAATGATAATTATTCACCGACCAACCGGGTTACCGGCGGCAGCCTGCCTGCCATGACCTGGCAGGCGTTCATGAGCTACGCCCAGTCGACCGTGCCGGCCAAACCCATTCCGGGAGTTGAACCGACGCCGCTGGAACAAGCCGCCAAAGTAGCGCGACTGGAGGCTGAACTCCTCGACGACACTCAGTCCGCGCCATCCAAACTGTCCTCCGAGCTTGAAGCAATTATTCGTAATATCAATACCAAGCTTATAGAAGCACAGAGCATTTCTGCCGCGTCACTACCGGCGAAAGATGGTGCTGTAGGGAACAGAAGGGCCGAGAATTCAGCTCCGCAAAATCCGTTGGTGAATCCGGACCCTACCTGATTGTCTTATCCCAAGGTGTGGGCTGTTGTCATTTCGAACAAGTTTATGCGTTCACAACTCAGTCCGACCTGCTATAGATTCGTCGGAGAAACACCGTCTTCATGTTGACAAAGTCCACTGGCAGCAGACGGAATTCCAATTGTGACACCGCAGGGCCGAGTGGGATGCCGTGACAATACTGACGCGTTTCTTGATCATGATGATTGTTGCGATCAGTTTAGGTGCCGGCGCCACCTATCTGATGGTGGATCAAGGCCAGCGCATCAGCGCCATTGCGATGGGACCGTGGTTTGCGTGGCCGAATCTGGGCACACCGGATGGCGATCCATATTCCGCAGCGCGACAGGCACGAACAGGGCAATTGCCGCTGGGTGCAAGCGAAGGCATAGCCTTTTTTGCAGAAACTGACAGTCAGAACGCTCCTCTGGACGGAACCTGCACTTACGTTATAGATGGACAAACCCCCCCTGCCCGCCTGTGGACTTTGGCAGCCTATGAAGCCGATGGCGGTCTAAAGAATCATGAGGCTGACAAATACTCCCTGGACAGCCGCGAAATTGTCCGTCGTACAGATGGCAGCTTTGAGATTACCGTGTCGGGCAAAGCGCGTCCCGGCAACTGGCTGCCACTGGGTGGTCGCAGTTCTCTCGTGCTCGTTCTACGGCTTTATGATACGCCCCTGACCACAGGTTCAGGTCAGGGAAACTACTCAATGCCGAAGGTGACGAGGGGAGCCTGTCCATGATCAGACTGACCCTGTGGATCGTTGCGGGTCTTTTCCTGGGAACAATCATCCATATTGTTGCGGTTATCGGTCTACCGGCATTGTCGCCTGATCGTATCTGGACCCGCGTAGAAGCGCTGGCGCCGAACGATACTGTTGTCGTTCTTGATGCCGTCAAAGCCGACCGGGAAACGCTACCGATGCTTGATCCGGCGATGGAGCATGCTCTCTGTCGTTTTTCCAATAGCAAAAACGCTCAACTCATTTCCGGTTCGATGGATGGCGTTTACTGGTCGCTGGGTCTGTTTAATCGCCGAGGTGAAATCCTCTATTCTCTCAATGATCGGTCAATCGGCGAAGGACCGCTCAAACTGGCTATTTCGACACAGCGCCAGTTGCTGAAACTACAGGAAAATCCGCCAGAGGATATCGATGAGTATGTTATCGTTGAGGTGCCCGAACAGGAAATGTTCGTTCTGGTGCGCAGTTTTCGTACCGACCCATCTGCCGGCACAGCCGTGAGAAAAATGCTGGGTGAATTGAGTTGCCTGCCGATTGAGCGCTAAATTCGCGTTTTGGCCCCTCGAGGATTATTTGATCGGCGCTTCGCGTTCCAGTCCCCATCCGGTATAGATCCGGGATTGTTGAACCGGAGCTTCGGTGACGTCAACAAAGTTCTTGTTGCACCCTTGTTGAGCGGCCGCGACAGCCCCTGCAAATCGACGCCACGCTGTGTTGGCGTCCCAGACACGGGTTGCCGAGGGCGTTTCGATCTGCAGTTGTTCGATGGCATATTTATAGGCTTTGAGACGAAATTCCATTGATCGCTCCGCCCATTCGATGACCTGCTGATTTTCCCACACCCGCGCCGTGGCACCGGCATAACGCTGCTGGCTCACCTGAGGTGTCCGGCGAATAACGGCAAGGCGCTCCTTGTCCGCCGCATTGACGCGTTCTGCGACGCGGCAAAATGGTCGCACCAGTTGAGCATCCGCATTCGCATCGGCAATAACTCGGTCATAGCGAGCGTCGCTTGAGCGATACTTGTCCGAAATCAGAAGACGGAAATATTCTCTAGGGTCCAGTCGCCAGTCTTCGGCTTTGGTAATCCGGGTTCTCTGAGCTTCCACAATCGTGGCTGCGATCCAGTCGCCGGCGTGCGGCGGACGTACCAATCCCCAGCCCAGATTTCTGAGGAGTTTTTCGTCGTTGGTCAGGGGAAAGTTCGAAACGGGTTCTTTTCTGGCCCGGGCTAACCCATTGCCGAATGCGGGCAGGACTTTGTCATGGATGACGTTTGGCTCAGCTCGGTTGAAATCACCAACAGGCCGACCACAGGCTGCGGCGGAAAACAAAAGTAGTCCGACCAGTATGGTCTTTACGGCGCCTCGCCCGCGTTGGCAGAATAGCATCCACCTTCTCCTGCCGGGCTGTTCAGTAACAGAATGGTGCCAGTGATCAGTTTTTCGGTCTGGCCGTTTTTCCCGACGTCCTACTCACATTTCGGATTCGCGCACCAAGATCAACCTCCATCCGCTCAATCCGCACGCCAGGAAAGATAATGATCTGTGCATTACCGGTCATCTGGCTGTTTTTGCCGACAGGGCCGGTACGCACTGGAATGCTGCGTCGATAAGCGTCAATACTCAACAAAGTGCCCATGGAATAACTCCTCAAGGCTTCAGGCGGGATTTTACGCCTGCACTTTTGTCCCGATGGATAAAATTCTCATAAATTCATTAAAACTACGGCAAGGTTAATATAGCGCTAACGGTTTTGGTGCATGATGCAGCCCTAAAGCTTGTCATCGTGTTAGTTGAGTATCGGCGTTCCAGTTCATGACTCGTTTCCAGAATCCGGATGGTGTAGTAGCCCTGGTCCAGGCAACCGACAAAACCCGCAAAGCGCAATTACTGATCGCTGCAGCAGAGTTGTATGCCTCAGCACCGGCGCACGACTTCAGCGATAAAAAGATTTTTGCCGAATTGTTTCGCAATCTTGTGATCGATGCGCCCTCGGACAGCAGGAAACGTGTCGCATTGCTGCTGGCTCACTGTGACAATACGCCGGAAGATGTGCTCATTTCGCTTGCCCGTGATCGGGACCCCAATGTTGCATTTCCTGTGCTCTGCCACGCAAAGTCATTATGCGAGCGCGAACTGATCGCAGCAATTGGCAGAGGCCCCGATACTTTACGCAGGGCTATCGCAATGCGCCATGATCTGACGCCCAACACTTTGGCTGCTCTTGAGCTGTACACTTCCGAAACGACCGGTTTGGAGAACACACATGGTTACCCTGTTCAGAAGAAACCCAGGCCCGTTCCGAGTAATGATGACTTGCCACTAGGTGCAACTCAACCGCGTGCGACCCGCGAAACACTTCTGACCCTCGAACGTTTCCTGGCGTACGATGGCGTCCAGCGACTGCATGCTCTTGCCAGCGCCGAAGCAAGAACTTTAATTTCCAAGTCAATACAACAATCTGGGAAGTTCGAACGAACCTCTTTAAAACCGTTGTCGTCACAGGATGCTCTACGGTTGGAGAGAATTGCGATGAGCGGAGATCGCGCCGCATTTGCAAACGTTCTTGCCGGTCAACTCGAGCTCGATGCAGCGTCTGCAAAAGATATTGTATTTGATGTCGGCGGTGAAGCACTACTGGTCTGCCTTAAATATTTGGGCCTTCCCGGCGGGACAGTGAATACAATTCTCGTGCGTCTGTGGACCGCAGCAAAGACACTCAAAAACCTCCGCATTCTATCCGACGTCTATGACAGACTGACCCCGGAAACGGCAATGCAGATGATGAGTGGATGGCGATCTGACAGGCAGGCAGGGAAACATCAGCCGCTGCATGAGGATACAGAACGGCATATTTCTTTGCGAACACGCGATGTTGCGAATAGGCCAGCGGAAAAAGTTGCGCATGCCTCCAACCACACTATTTCGGTAACACGCGTTACGCGCTGAGAAAGCTCGTACTTTTTTCGGGATCAGCCGCAGGACGTTCTGCGGGAATCCCCTAATCCTGAGCCACTACGTCCAGTAAATGCTGCCCGTCCCGGTCCTCAATCTCGACGACCCAAAAATCTGGATCCATTCGGGCTTCATTTTCAAACTTTTTGTCGACTTCGGACTGAAGAGCGCTGCTCAACAAACATTCGAATTTCCGTTCAATATCCTCGTTGCCCACTGAAAAAGTGTATTGTGGTGCAGGGCCGTACAGATCGAAGCGACTGTCCAGACGATTGACGAGAATGAAAATGGCGCCCGCTTCCAGCGCGCCCTTCTTCACAATGGTGGCAAAATTTCCAAGGGATGTTTGACGACGACGGTAAGCTGAGGTCCAGAATTCCGACGTAACGCGCATTTAGTTTTTTCCCTCGTTGCAGCCTCCGATGTCAGGCCAACAGATCTCGGCTAGCATACACGTCAAAGCCCGCCAACTGACTTCAGTTTTTTTATCAAACGGTCTGACGGTTCACCGGTAATGGGCATGCCTCGATCCAGTTCAAAGCGCTGTATTGCGCTGGACGTCTGGCTCCCCATGACGCCGTCCACCTTCAACGGCCCATACCCCATATCCGCGAGAGTTTGCTGTAGCAATCGTATTTTTGGATTGGCTTGCGGGAAATTCTCGAGTGAAACATTTTTCGGCCCAAAGCCTCCCGGGCTTCGGGGGATGGGAACACCTCCTGTGACACTGCCGGTCAATGTGAGTTGCGCCAAAAGAGCCTGCGTCGCCTTACCGGTGGCATTCAATCCGTTTTTCGACTGATAACGTCGAATCGCATCGGATGTCATTGGGCCACTCAGACCGTCAAGGCTTCCGGAATAGTAACCCGCAATCTGGAGAGCTTCCTGAATATCACGCACCAGTGCCGAGGGAACCAGTAAAGACTGCGGTCCATTGGATACCGGTATTGGTTCACCAAAGAACGGAGCGGGATGCGGACCGGGTTGTAGCGAAAGCGCATTGGCAACAATCAGGCTGCCTGTCAGCCCCATGACTATCCAACCGCCGGCAGCCAACGGGTTGTCAATTGCCATTCCGGTGGCCCGAACCACAATATTCGACGGTCCTGCCTTACTTTTTCTTGCTGATTTTCTTCCGCCACGCGGCATAGACGTCCCTTTCTGCGATTAAATCGCACGCCGCCGGCTCTTGCGAGCCGCATCCATTGTCGTAACATTGCTTCGTATATCGGCATCCGGTTCCGGTGACGCTACAGCCACCTCCGGTATGCTACGCACATCATCAAGCTGAGTAATATTGAGCTCCTGGTCTGGCAGTGTGACAAAGACACAGGTGCCGACACCGAGCTTGCTGTCTATGTCGATTGTGCCGCCATGCAGTTGAACCAGTCCTTTGACGACCGACAACCCCAGACCTGTTCCCTCGTGGTCTCTGTCATAGCCGGAATCGGTCTGGAAAAATGCGCCGCAGAGTTTGTCCACGTGGGCACTGTCTATGCCAATCCCCTCATCCTTGACGGAAATCACGACACTCTTTGCCTTCCGCTTCGCGCCCACCTGCACGACGCTGCCTTTTCTGGAGAACTTAATTGCATTGGACAGGAGGTTCAGAAGGATCTGCTTGCAGGCTCTTGGGTCAGCTATCGCATCAGGGAATGGATCTGGGACGTTAACGTCGATTGAGACACCTTTTTGCTTGGCCAACTCGGCCAGCAGCCGCCCACAATGTTCGATTGAAGCTGCCAGGTCGAATGCCTCTGCTTCCAGTTGCATGGTGCCCGATTCAATTTTGGAGACATCCAGCAAATCATTCACGACCTGAAGCAGATGTTTGCCAGAATCATTGATGAGCCCAACATATTCAATGCCTCTCTCATCATTGCCAAACATCTGCGGGCTGTTCTGCATGAGATCAGAGAAACCGATAACGGCATTCAGCGGCGTCCGCAATTCATGGGAGATGTTTGCCAGGAAACGGGATTTTGCCTGGCTTGCCGCTTCGGCGGTTTCCCATGCGGCCTGCAATTCGCGCTCTTGCGCTTTGTGAGCGGATATATCGCGCGTAATCGCTATAACTTTTGCATCCGGATTAATCGGGTCGGGCTCAAGCAGAGGTCGACAGATCATTTCAAGCCACACGTAGCCTCGACCATTTCCTTGTGCATGCTGCATTGCCCGACCGATCAATGCATTGGGCTGAGCACGAAATTCGACACGTCTTTCGCATAATCGAGAACCCGCATCAGCTATCGCAGTCAGAAATGCCGGTCTGTCTGCAATGTGAACATGTTGGAAAAATCCGTTACCCAATGCCTCCTCGGTTTTGATGCCGAGGATTTTCTCGGAAGACGGTGTGATGAATACGATATCGCTGTTTTCGCTGTGGAGCGAAATGATGTCCGATACGGATTCTGTCACCATCTGATAGCGCGCTTTTTGACGCCGGGAGATTTCCGCCAACCCTTGACGCTCCCACTCCAATCTCAACCCGATTATCGATGCGTAGATCAATGCAGCGGAGGCTGCCAGGCTCTTGGAACTAATCATGCCAACAGTCAACGGAAGTGGCGTGGGCAATGCCCCCAGATATCCAACAAGACTAACTACGCCGAGGGTTACTGCCGCAAAAACAAGACTGGCCGCGATCACCCGCTTCGAGGAAGACAAGGCGGCTTCGAGGGGAATTATCATCAGCCATAAAACGGCAAAACTTGACATTCCACCGGTCAGAATCAGCAAGGTTCCAATGAAGAGCGAAAAGAGGAGCGCGGCCAGCGTGTAGGCTGTCTGAAGATTGGAGTACCGCGACAGATACATCGCCAACGGCATCTGCAAAGCGAGCCATGTGAAAATCGTTGTATGTGCGAACGAAAATATTCCGCCGCCGATCAGATAGATCGGAAATGCGAGAAATGCCAGTGCACCACCGGCCAGATTGGCAAAGATGAATGATCTGTGCTTGGCGAAAGCCACGTCATCCCCTGCCACCGAGGGATGAACGAGTCCGTCAAGAAACCGCCTAACTGAGGCTATATATTCGAAATTACGCAATACACTCTTCACGACAGTCCTATTCGAAACGTCGCCCTCGAATCTGTTTGAACGGAGTTTGGCGCAAACCGCTTAAAGAACGCTAAAGTTGCCCCCCTTCAATTGCGGGTAGTAGGTATGGATCCTTGTTTCTTGCTTAATAAATTCCTAATTGGTGAGATGAGTTTTGATACTAATTTACGGACAATTTGATCTAAACTATCGAGAAATTATCATAAAAATGAACGACTTAACGGAACTGTTTTTTGAGTTGTGAGTGATATTGTTGCCATTGAGTAGCGAGTGCGTCGTCTGAAACCGGGGAAACCGGTTCGTTATCGATACACCGTTTTTGAGTGAAAGGGCTAAAAGATGTTTTTCTTATTCCGAACCGCGTTTTGGCTGGGGCTGGTTCTACTGATTCTGCCGATTGGCACGGATGACAGCGGACAAACAAGCACCTCGCAGATAAATGCCTGGCAGGCCTATGATGCTGCCAAGGAGACGATCCAGGATATTTCAGGTTTCTGCGGTCGTGCACCGGGAGCGTGCGATGCAGGCTCGGATATTTTGCAGACTATCGGACAAAAAGCCAAAGCCGGGGCGCACTATGTCTTTGAATATATGGAAGACAGTGAGGGTAATGGCCCGCATGAACTGATTACCGGCTCGACGCCCGATGGCAGCGATGCAGGAACACTGCTCAAGCGGGACAAAGTTCCTGAGTGGAAAGGTCCGTTACCCAGGGACCGGCCCGTTTGATCTTCGTACAGCCGGCATTCAATTACGCTGAGATTGATCTTCTATTTTGAAGTCTAACTCAGAACCGAATTAGCGACTTGCCTCTTAAACTTGGCAGATTTTTGCTGCCAGCGCCGTATGCGAATAAGCCCTTTTTCCGCATACGGCGTTTTTTTATTCTTCATTGTGGTTTGCTCATTCTTCCCAAAAGGCTATATGACCAAGAAGCAATGCTGTCAGGGTCCCTGGAATGAAAAGCTCCATTACTGAAATCGTTGAAAATCTTGAGTATCTGGACGATTGGGAAGACCGGTATCGCTATGTTATTGAACTTGGAAGAGAACTCGACCCGTTTCCAGAGGATCAGCGAACCGATGTGAACAAGGTGCGTGGATGTGTTTCGCAGGTTTGGTTGGCTACTCATTTCGATACAGGCACCGGTGGAGAAACGCGCCTTACATTCGAAGGCGACAGCGACGCGCATATTGTGAAGGGTTTGGTTCGCATAATGTTGGCGCTGTTCAACGATAAAACGGCGGCAGAAATTCTGCAGACGGATGTGGAAAACCTTTTTGAAAATATTGGGCTGCGTGAGCATCTTTCTCCGCAGCGCTCTAACGGTCTGACGTCGATGGTTGCGCGCATGCGACGCGACGCAGAAACCAGCCTCGTTTCCGGATGACGGAACGCGAGGTTCCGTCGGTTATTGTGCCAGAAGCGTCTCCCGGAAAGGTTCATTCATCGCTACGATAAGGATACGTGCCAACACAATGTCCTGGCACATATCATGCGCTGCACGGATCGCGTGAACCGCACTAATTCACGCGACGCATGGTCGCTGTCATCATACCTGCTGCGATCAACAGACTACCGCCCAGGCGATTGATGGTTTTCAGCACAGACGGTCGTCTGACATGTTGCCGTAGTTGTCCCGCGAGGATGGCCCAGACCGCAACATTAAACGCCGCCAGAGCAAGGAAAGTGGCCTGGAGAACCAGGAACTGCGGCAACACAGGTTGAGTTACATCGACAAATTGCGGGACGAACGCCACAAAAAATATAATCCCTTTTGGATTGAGCGCCGTGACAACAAAACAGTTGAGGAACATGTTCCAACCAGTTGCTGTGTGGCTGGGGTTTCCGGTTTCAGTCAGCTGTGGTTCTGCGCGCCATAATTTATACCCTAACCAGAAGAGATAAGCCGCGCCGGCCAGCTTCATCACCGTAAACAAGGTGGCGGAAGCTGCCAATATCGCCCCTGCCCCTGCAAGAGAGACTGACATGGCAACAAAATCGCCCAGCACAACGCCTGGAACGGTAAATTTGGCTGTTTTCCTGCCGCCTCTCAGTGCCAGAGAAGCGACCAGCAAAACGGTCGGTCCGGGAATGATCAGCAACAGCGCGCTGGCAACGAAAAAAGCAAACCATAATTCAATAGCCAAATGACACACTCCTGTTGGCATTACTTGTATATGAGTGACTGAGATTTAAGCATTCAAGCTCTATCCGCCATCGCAGAGACCGACATTCTCACTGCGTAAAAAGTCGATCTCGCTTTTATTAATTCAGGAGACTTGTGAATGTTCAACCTGTCAGGATCGGTAAACAGTGTGAGCAGTAGTCCAGATCATAGATTTAGCAAGGAAGTGCAAACGGAAATCAAGCTTGTTGCTGGAAAAGGTGTTGAAGGCGATGCACATTTTGGAGAAACCATACAGCATCTCTCCCGCATTCAGGTGGACCCCTCACAACCGAATCTGCGGCAGGTACATCTCATCCAGAGCGAACTGTTTTCAGAACTGATACAACTCGACTACTCGGTGATGCCTGGTGACCTGGGCGAGAATATCACTACGATCGGCCTTGATCTTCTTGCCATGCCCAGGTCGACGGTTCTGAAAGTAGGTGTAACCGTCAGAATTGGACTGACAGGTTTGCGCAACCCTTGTCATCAAATTGATGGATTTCAATCAGGGTTGTTAGGTGCCGTTCTGACTAAAAAGGAAGATGGGAGCCTCATCAGAAAAGCTGGCGTTATGGGTATTGTGCTGAGCGGAGGATCCATTCGACCCGGCGATTCCATAGAGGTCGGCTTGCCTGAAATACCGCATCGGAGGCTTGAGCGCGTTTAGCGGATCTTCATTGACAAACTACAAAAAAAACCGCGGCCCGTAAGGCCGCGGTAAAACAGTGTATTCGTAATTGATGCTTATTTTGCGCGGCGGCGCTGCTGTCCCAGGCCCATTTTCTTGGCAAGGTCTGAGCGCGCTGCGGCATAATTGGGAGCGACCATGGGATAATCTGTCGCCAGGCCCCATTTTTCCCGATACTCTTCAGGTGTCAGGTTGTAGTGCGTGCGCAGGTGCCGTTTCAAAGACTTAAACTTCTTGCCGTCTTCAAGACAAATAATATAGTCCGGCGTGACCGATTTCTTGATTGAAACCGCAGGTTTCAGAGGCTCTGGCTCCGGTTCCGTTATTGCACCACTTGTTTTCTGCAGTGCAGTATAAACTTCGCTGATTAGACCGGAAAGATCAGTAGAAGCGACAGTATTGTTGCTTACATATGCTGAAACAATGTCTGCTGTAAGATCTATTAAGTTCGCAACGTCCTGATTTTCGGTCATTTAGCACCTGTTTTGCTCAATATTTAAGCGCCTTACTCGCGAGTTAGGCGGCTACTCTTGGTTCTATTCTGAAATTTATCAATAAGAACAGATACCGTCTAGAAACGGCCAGTCATAGTCTGGCTCAAAACTGATCTTGACCTTATATGGGTAGACTAGGCAAATAACAAGAGCAAATCATTGCATATTCTTAAATGAAGAGAATTTTTTGTTAACCTGTCAATAAATCTCTATCTTTTACCCAATTAACTCAACGTATTCGTCATGTATCAGCTTACCTGCATATTCACCATTATGATCAAAATGTGACGTAGCGAATACATATCGGTGTGCGCTATACAACCAGAAATCGTTGTAATAACACGAATCTTGTTATGACTTGTTATCGGACAAGTGTTCCTTCAGCGCATCAATCTTGGTGTCATCGCACGGTTTATAGCCAACCAGATATGCGGATCTTGCCAGAAGATGAGCGCTGACAGGTGCCGTCAGAAGAAAAAATACAACCCCTGCAACAGCCCGTGTTACCACGCTGAGCTCGGCGGCATGAATCGCCAGTGCCAGCAGCATCAGGCCTGATCCCAGCGTGCCTGCTTTACTGGCGGCGTGCATGCGCATGTAAACGTCTTTCAGTCTTATCAGACCAAGTGAGGCAATGAGGGAAAACACGGCGCCGCCGATTAATACCAGACCGACAATTACATCCAGAACATCATTCATTGTCCACCTCCCCTTTCCTGTGCAGCTCCGTCCGCGTCCTCGATGATCATCTGATCTTTCACCAGACCTCTATTCAGAATGAAACGGGCGAAGGCAACGGTCGCCAGAAAGCCGACAAGTCCGAGCGAGATGGCTATGTCGAGATATAAATAGAAATTGGTTTTGACGCCGATTGCGGCAATGAAACCGATACCCAGTGCCACGAGCATATCCAGCGCCAGTATTCGATCCGGCAGCGTGGGACCAATCACGATACGGACGACACAAATAACAAAGGACACGGCCAGGATTACCAGGGAAATCCGTACGCAGATATCGATGAAAGTCTCGCCAAAGGTCATCGAAATGCCTCCAGAATACGACGCTCGAAGCTGTCCCTAATCTCCGTTATGGTCTCATCGGGGTCAGGAACGTCGATACAATGAACAAACAGCGTTTTACGGTCTTCGGAAACATCGACAGATAAAGTGCCCGGTGTCAGCGTGATCAGATTGGCGAGCATCGTAATCTCGAAATCCCTATCGACAGTCAACGGATAAGCGATAATTCCCGGCCGCAGAACAATCGTCGGCGAAATAACAATCCGCGCCACCCGGACTGCGGAGAGGACAAGTTCGTAGACGAAGATGGCCGCAAGAACCAAAACCTTCCAGCCTCTTGAAAAATATCGTGATGTTCCGACCTGTTCCCGGATGAGAAACAGACCGAAACCGCCCAATACAAAACCGAAAAGCAGATTGATTGCCGAAAAAGAACCGGTGACAGCCCCCCAGGCAAAGGTCAAAAGCAGATTGATAAGGAACAAGCCGCTCATTTCGCACCTCCAAGCACCTGAGAGATATATGCGGAGGGATCAATCAGGCCTACCGCCCCCTGCCCCACGATGCGGAACATTGCTTCAGGCGCTACTCCAATCACGACGACGAGGCTGACCAGTAGAGCGATTGGTATCCACAGTGCGGCCTGTGAGCCGGTAAGACTTTCCGAAAGCGGAATGATTTTGCCCTCTTCTGAGTTGTCGGGCGCACTTTCCGGCCCGCCGCGCCAGAAAGCATAAATCCAGATGCGTCCTACGGACAAAGTGGTCAGGAAGCCAGTCAACAGGATGGCAACAGCCACCCAATAGTAACTTTCCTTGAGGCTTGATTCCACCAGGATCACTTTTGGCCAGAAACCTGAAAATGGCGGCAGTCCGGAGACCGCAAAGCATAGAACGAGAAACAATCCGGCCAGCACGGGGCTTCCCTTATACAATCCGCCCAGCTCACGAATATCGAAAGATCCACCCATTCTGCCGATGAGTCCGGTGACAAGATAAAGCGCCGTCATGACGATGATGGAGTGAACTGCATAGAACAGCGTACCGGCGACAGCACTTCCTGTTCCAATTGCCATACCCGCCAGCATTGAACCAATGCCCGATATCACCAGATAGCCCAGCGCTTTGCGGATATCGGTCTGTGCAAGCGCGCCCATGACGCCCGTCAGCATTGTCACCACGGCGATGATTGCAATTATTTCCGCCATGGCCGAGCGACCTTCAGGCAGAAGCATGACCAGCGTCCGAAGCAGCGCATAGACACCCACTTTTGTCAGGAGGCCGGCAAAGACAGCGGAAACCACAATACGCGGGGTATGATAGGACGCGGGCAGCCAGAAATTGACAGGAAACGCTGCAGCTTTCATCCCGAACGCCAACAGATAAAGAGCGGTGATAGCGCCTAACGGCGCTCCGTCGGGAAGCGTTTTCACCTTAACAGCGATGTCGGCCATGTTGAGTGTGCCGATCAGGCCATAAAGTAGGCCCGTCGCAATCAAAAAGAGGGTCGTGGCGGTGAAGTTCAAAATGGCGTATTTCAGCGCGCCGTCGAGCTGAATTTTCTCGTTGCCGAGAATGAGCAGGCCGAAGGAAGAGATCAGCAGAACTTCAAACCAAACATAAAGGTTGAATATGTCGCCCGTCAGGAAGGATCCGCAGACTCCGGTCATCAACAGCAGAAGGAAAGGATAAAATCCATAGCGCCGACCGGTATTGTTGACATCCACTATGCCGTAAAGACCGACACACCAGGCCACAATGGAGGCGACCAGTGAAAGGATCGCGCTTGTTGTATCGACGGAAAAAGCAATGCCGAAGGGCGCTAGCCATTTTCCCATCACCATCACGACGACGCCGCTGTTGGTCACATGCGACAGGAGCGCGATATTGACGGCAACAAGGGCCGTGAGAAACACAAACGCAATTTGCGGCTGATACTCGGTACGCTTGCGTGTCATCACACACAAGGCTCCGCCCATCATCGTGACGATCAGTGGTGCAATAACCAGCCAGTCTGCCGCAGGTACCGGCGCCGTGACCATCGCTTTGCCTATTGCCAGTGCGGTATTCTCTCCGGCCATGCGTCAGTATCCCATCGGAGGTTTTGGCTGGTCAGCCGGTTCAGCAACGCGCATTTCATCGACGTTGTCGGTTCCCAGTTCCTGATAGGCCCTAAAAGCCAGAACCAGGAGGAACGCAAATAACGAAAATGAAATGACGATAGCCGTAAGCACCAACGCCTGCGGTAACGGGTTTGCTGAACCGAGAGCAGGAACGTCCTGATCGAGGGGGATAATTGGTGGAATCTCGCGCGACAGGCGCCCTGAAGTGAAAATCAACAGGTTTACCGCATTACCAATAATGGCAATACCGAGCAGAATCCGAATTATCTGCTTTGAAAGTATAAGATAGATGCTTGCGGCAAAGAAAATACCGATGAGAACGGAAAGGCCAACTTCCATCAGTCACTCTCCCTTTCTTCCAGCGCCAGGGCAATCGACGTGATCGATCCCACAACCACCAGATAGACGCCGATATCAAACACCAGCGGTGTTGATAAATCTACTTTAACCCCCAGAATTGTGGGCGACACCCAAAGACCGGTCATAAAGGGAACGTGCGCAAAGTAGGATGGTAAGCCCGCAAACGCACCCATGAACAGTCCGAACGCAGAGATATGCATCGGATGAAAAACAAGTGCGCGGCGTACCGGTGCTACACCGCTTGCGATACCCAAGATCGCAAATGCTGATACGGCAATCAGCCCTCCGATGAATCCGCCACCTGGTTCATTATGTCCCCGTAGCAAAACGAAAATCGAAAACAGCACCATCAGAGCAGTCAGATACGGCGCGATGGTTCTCAAAATTATTGTGCTCATGACGCCACGCCCTCCTTCTGTTCAGGTATCGGCGTTTTGATCACGTCCGCTTTCTCCGTCTCTTCTTCTACCGCTTTTGGTGTGGTTATTCGGATCAGCGCCAGTACAGCCAAGCCGGTCACCATGACCACTGCGATTTCGCCCAGGGTATCAACGCCGCGGAAGTCAACGAGGATAACGTTCACGACGTTTCGACCGTGAGCAATAACGCGGCTGTACTCATTGAAGAACACGGACAATTCATCGTTGAACTGCACTTGCGTCACGGCCATCAATGTCAGCCCCAGAACCGATCCTCCGGTTATGGCAAGGAACCCATCAAGAATTTTTTGAGATCTGCGGCGATGGTCCCGTGGCGCGAGATTGAGACGTGTCATGACCAAGGCAAGAATAACCACCGAAAGGGTTTCGACCATGAACTGGGTAAACGACAGGTCAGGCGCGCCAAATAACATGAAGATCAGTGCCACCGCGAAACCCTGAATACCAAGGGAAACGATGGCCACCAATCCGTTTGCGGCCATCAGAACAGCAATCAGTCCGACGACTGCGATGGCGAAAATGGACCACTCATAGAAAGCAAAGTCCGGCATTTCGGGCATAGTCGGCCACTCGTTGAATGCATAAAGCGGGACAAACAATGTCAGAACCATCACAGCAATGGTCACTGTCATGTATCCTTCCATCCGGCCAAACTGTATCTTGCCGGTAACGAACGCAGACAGTCTGACAATCCCGCGAATGGCCTGATCAAAGCCTTGGTCCGGACCCCAGCCAATTGACGTCAGAATGCCAGCGATGAGTTTCCGTACCCGATCGAGATTGAGGTAAATGACGATACCCAGCACAACGGTTGTGATCGAAAGATTTACTGGCGCCTTCCACTGGGTGGGGACCAGATGCAGATCTGTGTCGAGCGGGTGATTAGCAATTGCCGAAGCCATCGGCCGAATGAACAATTCACCGGTCGTGTGGGCCATAATAGCGGCTACAAGTCCGCAAACAGACAGGGCAGCCGGACCGAGCCACAAGAGCGGCGATCCTTCATGTGCGGTTTTTGGCGTCTCAACTTTCGCACCCAAGAACGGTTTGAATGCTACAGCGAAGGCAATGACAAACATCAGCGCATTACCCACAACTGCAACTGCGGTGATCAGAACGTTGTGCCATTGGTCGGCGACCCAGGTGCCTTCATAAAGGATTTCCTTTGCAATAAATCCGATAGCGGGTGGTAGTCCCGCCATTGACCAAGAAGCAAGGAAGGCAAAAGTAAAGGTCAGCGGCATCGCGCGCCAGAGGCCACCAACTTTCGTGACATCACGGGTTCCTGTACCGTGATCGATTGTTCCGACGACCATGAACAAGGCACCCTTGAACAATGAGTGTGCCAGCAAATAGAGAACGGCACCCTCGATGGCTTTTTCGGTGCTTATGCCCGTCAGCATAACCAGAAGGCCAAGGGATGCGACGGTTGTGTAGGCCAGCATCAGTTTCATGTCGGTCTGGCGCACCGCCAAAATTGTCCCGACCAGCAACGTGGCACCACCGAACAACGGCAGAATTGTCGACCAGATCGCGGTGTCGCCGAAGATCGGATGCACACGCATGAGCAGGTATACGCCTGCTTTCACCATGGTCGCCGAGTGCAGATAGGCCGATACCGGGGTCGGCGCTTCCATGGCGTTTGGCAGCCAGAAATGAAAGGGAAACTGCGCAGACTTTGTAAAGGCGCCACCCAAAATCAAGATCAGGATCGGCAGATACCAGTCGCTGTCCTTCAGGAAGTTGCCCTGCTGCAATATTGCGGACATTTCGGTTTGACCCGAAACATAACTGAGCAACAACAACCCGGCCAAAAGTACCAGCCCGCCTCCGCCGGTTACCACAAGCGCCTGTATCGCCGCCCGACGGGACCGTTCCGACTTGTGATTGAATCCGATCAGCAGGAAAGATGTTATTGAGGTCAGTTCCCAGAAGATGAATAATGTGATCAGGTTGTCAGCCAGAACCACACCCATCATTGATCCCATGAACAGCAGAATGAACGAAAAGAACCGCCCCAGATCAGGGTGTCCTTTGAGATATCCGCCCGAATAAAGGACAATGAACGCGCCGATGCCCGAGATCAGCATCGCAAAAAGCGTCGAAAGACCGTCAATGTAAAACGAAAACCGAACGGAATAGGTTGGAATCCAGTCAGTTCCGATTGCGAACCGCTGTCCGGCAGAAACGTCAGCCACATATCCGGTGAAGTGATAAAATATCAGGGCTGGAACGATGGCCAGAAGCCACGCGGCATTGTGATGGAGAATGCGCGCCAGAAAAGGCGCAGCAACTGCAGCAACAAACGGTGCAGCGACAGCTATAAGTAATGGGTCTACCCCGCCAAGCGCCATGCGCATCCCCCTGCTACGACCAGTTCGTCCGGTTCAGTTTCCTGACTGTTCGAGTATCCCGTCAACTCCAACCGTCCCGGTGATAACTGCCTGAAGCTCTTCCCGTGCGAAAATCTAGAACATTTTCACGCAAAAAAACGATTCGCAGTATTGTTGAACCAACATGGTACAAAAAACCATCTGATTCATTATATAAACGAAGAAATAAGTGCATGTATTATTACATCGTGTCCAGTGGCTATAGCTGCAATTCTACATAGGTATCATCGCAGCGTATTTTGGAATCCAGCATGACAGACAGCAAGCAAGTACCAGATCCGGATGTACGTTCTTTCACTGAAACTGATTGGCAGCAGCGACTCAGCTCCTCAGAATTCCAGGTTCTCAGAAAATCGGGAACTGAGCGTCCCTTCACCGGCCCGTACTGGGACGAGTTCTCCGGTGGTATATATAGCTGTACTGGGTGCGGCAATCCGCTATTTCTGTCCGACACAAAGTTCGATGCCGGTTGTGGATGGCCGAGTTTCTTCCAGACAATTGCAGAACATTCCGTGACGGAACATCAGGATGATAGCCATATGATGACCCGTACCGAGATCCGGTGCGGACATTGCGAAGGTCATCTTGGCCATGTGTTTCCCGACGGCCCTGAGCCGACGGGATTGAGATATTGTATGAATGGAACTGCTTTGAAACTCACGCCGCACAAAGAATGAAGGCGATTGCGAGTGTGAATCTGTAGCTTGAAAACATGGCCAGCCGACCCTAATCGGCACAGTCTTATTACGTTTAACTAATATGTGACGGATATCACATTTTTCCTATCGTACCTAACGTATTGGTGAGATAGCGGCCTTTCACAACCGGGCCATCTGCGATTAAAATCAAGTAGGCATAAAAAGCGCTATCAGGACCTGAGCCTGAGCCAATCGCAGCACCATTTTTATGTTGATAAACGAGCGCAAGAGATCATGACCGAATTAACCGTCCCCCCTGTCGCAGCCATTAAAACGGTATCTGATTCACATCACGGCATCGAAACTGCGGATGATTATGCCTGGATCCGGGATGATGACTGGCAGCAGGTGATGCGGGATCCATCGGTGCTCGATGAAAACATCAGAACGTATCTTGAGGCTGAAAATGCCTATACCGAAGCGGCGATGAAAGAAACCGAGGCGTTACAGAAAACGCTGTTTTCCGAAATGCGCGGGCGCATCAAAGAGGACGATTCATCTGTTCCAGCGCCCGACGGTCCCTATGCCTATGCGGTTCGCTATATAGAGGGTGCGCAGCACCCCATGCTGGTTCGAACCGATCGTGATGGTCTGAACGAAACCGTTCTGCTTGACGCTAATCAGCTCGCCGAAGGAAAGGCCTATTTCAAGCTCGGTGGTGTAGAGCACTCGTCCGACCACAGGTTGTTGGCGTGGGCTTCAGACGACAAAGGGTCTGAATATTATACTGTCCGGATCAAGGATCTGGAGACAGGCAAAGATCTGGATGACGAAATCCAGGAGACGGCCGGTGGCGCGGTTTTCACTCGGGATGGAAAAACGCTGTTTTATACCTGGCTGGATGAAAACCATCGTCCGTGCAAGGTTTTCAAACATACAGTGGGCGGCTCCCAGGAAAGCGACGTCCTGGTTTACGAAGAGGCTGATCCGGGGTTCTTTGTCGGCGTCGGCAAAACCCACTCGGGGGCCTATATCGTCATCGATTGTCACGATCATCAGACGTCGGAGGTCAGAGTTATCGATGCAGGAAAACCTGATTCAGAGCCCTTATTGATTGCCGAGAGGATTGTCGAACAGGAGTATTCTGTCGAGCATCACGACGACCAGTTTCTGATCCTGACAAATGCCGATGGCGCAGAAGATTTCAAAATTGTCTCAACAGCGACAGACAATCCCGGAAGAGAAAACTGGAAAGACTTCGTACCGCACAAGCCAGGTCGCCTGATCCTGTCGGTGACTTGCTATAAAGAGCACATGGTACGGCTCGAGCGCGAAGAAGGCCTGCCCCGCATTGTGGTTCGGCGCTTGGCGGATAGTATCGAACACAGCATCGCTTTTGACGAAGAAGCCTACTCACTGGGCCAGATGGACGGTTACGAATACGATACTACCTCCATCCGTTTCAGCTATTCGTCGATGACCACACCCACAAGGGTGTTTGACTATGATGTGGAAACGCGCGCCCGGGCGCTGAGAAAGCAACAGGAAGTTCCCAGCGGACATAATGCCGAAGATTATGTGACCAGACGCATCCTGGCTCCCTCGCATGACGGCGAGCTTGTGCCTGTGTCCCTTCTCTATCGCAAAGATACGCCGCTTGATGGGACGGCTCCCTGCCTGCTCTACGGCTACGGGTCATATGGTATTGCGATCCCTGCGAGCTTCAATACCAATTGCCTGTCGCTTGTGGACCGCGGATTTATCTATGCCATTGCTCATATTCGCGGTGGCAAGGAAAAAGGATTTCGCTGGTACAAAGACGGTCGACGAGAGAAAAAAACAAACACATTCAAAGACTTCATCGCAGCAGCTCGACATGTTGTTTCCGAGCGGATCACGTACACAGGCGGTATTGTTGCTCATGGCGGCTCGGCCGGCGGTATGCTCATGGGTGCCGTTGCCAATATGGCGCCTGATCAGTTTACCGGTATTATTGCTGAAGTGCCGTTTGTCGATGTGCTCAATACCATGCTCGACGATACCCTGCCTCTGACGCCGCCCGAATGGCCGGAATGGGGCAACCCGATTGCCGACAAAGCAGCGTTTGAAAATATTGCCTCCTATTCACCGTATGACAATGTGTCGGCTCAGAATTATCCTGCGATCCTGGCAATCGGCGGTCTGACAGACCCGCGGGTTACTTACTGGGAACCTGCCAAATGGGTCGCACGTCTAAGAGCCACAAAAACCGGTGATAGTCTGTTGATGCTCAAAACCAATATGGATGCCGGCCATGGTGGCGCATCCGGACGGTTCGACAGACTGGAAGAAGTTGCGTTCAACTACGCATTTGCGATCAAAACAGCCAAGAATGGCGAAGATGCAATATCCGATATCAAGCAAATAGAGCCAATGGCGGTATAATCATCCCCACTCCTGTGTGCTGCAGAGTGAACAAGCGCTTACAGGGATTGACGCACAATCTAAGTTTACTACGCGCGTTGTTGATCCGCCCCCGTACGGGCGACGTAACACCCCCAACAACCTCACAGTGTGGAGACAAGAATGCGCGCCCCTGTAGCTCGAGGCGGTCTTATCGCCAAATTTTTCTTTATTCTTACGTTATGGGCATTAAATCCGGCCAGCGCGAGCGCCGAGGATTTTGTTCTGGAGCGCTATTTTCAGGGTAAAACCAAAGCCTCTGGTGTTTTCCGAAGTTGGATTGCCGGGGTCAACCGACCATTTACAGTCATAACGACGGGGAGTTGGGACGGTAAAACATTGGAATTGCGTGAAGATTTTGTTTTCGAAGACGGTGAACGAGATAGAAAAACCTGGTTTTTTGAGAAGATAGCAGAAGGTGAATATCTCGGAACACGCGCCGATGTTGAGGGTAAAGCGCATCTGAGGACCTTCGGAAACAAAATTCGCTTTTCATATGTGGCGGACGTTAAAAACGGCGACAAGACGACCAAGTTGCGCTTCTCAGACACGCTGTCACTGCAGAAGGATGGAACGGTCCTTAACACCGCGCGGGTCAGCAAATTCGGAATTCCGATCGGCAAAGTCGAGCTGACGTTTGTAAAATGAAGCAATGGTATGACAAACATCGCGCACTTTAACGCCTCAAAAATGTTTGATTTATCTGGCCTTTAATCTTTTAAGATATAGCTAGATTCGTGGGTCGGAATTCATGAAACAGTCGATCCCATATGGTACTTTCGACTTCGTTTTGAGTGCGAAGGCCGACGTCCAGGCCGCACCCGGTCAGGAAAAATTGAACAAGTTGATCGTTTAACGATCTTGGCAACCTGAAAAGTCGCAGGTAGCCTGTTGGAAACGTTGAGGAATTGAATTATGCGATTTCGCATTGCCGCGGTATTGGTGACCACAAGCCTGATACTTGGATCTTGCTATTATCAAAACCCTATCGTCAATACCAGCGCGGGTACATTTCCCAATTCCTACGGGTCTGGTGATCCCATGGATTGCAAGATCGCTGCATCTAATTACGGGGCGAGCAATGTCTGGTGGGGGCGCGTTTCCGGAACCTTCACCGATCCGCAGAACGATAGTTTTAAGCGGGTTTCTCGTTGGGCATGCTTTCCCAACCAGACGCAATGCGAATTCTGGCGTTCGAACATCAGTTCACCCCTGGAAATCATCAGAGAAAACAGTTGCGTCCTTGGATATAAAGTTTAAACGCGTTTAAAAAAACAGGCGCGGAAACCAATCCGCACCTGTTTTATTTGAGATATCCAGCCATTCAGATGGGTGCATCTGAATGGCACGGAATTTAGGAACCCGCTTCAAACAGTTCGGCGACATATTCCCAGTTTACCAGATTGTCGAACCACGCTTCCAGATACTTCGGACGCGCATTGCGGTAATCGATGTAATAGGAATGCTCCCAAACGTCGCAGCCCAGGAGTGGCACAGCGCCGTTGACCAACGGATTTTCGCCGTTTGGAGTTTTCATAACAGCCAATTTGCCGTCTTTCAGCGCCAGCCATGCCCAACCTGAGCCAAACTGGGTTAAACCGGCATTGATGAAATCGCCGCGAAACTTGTCGAAGCCGCCAAGATCTGCATCAATTTTAGCGGCTAGCGCTCCGGGCAGCGAAGAACCGCCACCGCCAGGCTTCATCCACTTCCAGAAGTGAACATGGTTATAATGCTGTGCCGCATTGTTAAACAGGCCGGCGTTGGAGCCGAAACTGCCCCGAACAACGTCTTCAAGACTTTTCCCCTCAAGGCCGGAACCTTCCAGGAGTTTGTTTCCGTTCGTCACATAAGCCTGATGATGCTTATCATGATGGAATTCAAGCGTTTCAGCCGACATATAGTCGCCGAGCGCGTCATAGGCATATGGTAGGTCTGGGAGTTCAAACGACATGGACACATCCTCCGGGAAAAGGTCTCAAGACCAACAAGTTGGGGCAACGGCACAATGACCGTCATTTGGTAGCGCAAAATAGGAGCGTTACCCGGGCGAGGCAATGACCAGAGGAAATTATTTTAGATATTTTTTTCTTTTTTATTCCGCAGCATCTATCCGGTAAGACAGGTCTTTCCTCACCGCGCCTCACAATGCAAACGCTTTGCCGCCGCATTATATGGCGCGCCCAGAGTCATTACCTTGGAAATTACCAGGCGAAACGCGATTGAATTTATCGTAATAACAATCCGCTTTACCTCGTTGCCATTATGGGGTCTGCTGCAATCCCGCCCTGCCTAGTCCGGTTTTACTTCATGACAAAACTTGCCCCCTCACCTGTCTCGGTCGCAATTGGCGGGTTGATTACACTAGCGGTCGCAATGGGTTACGGACGCTTCGTCTATACACCTATTCTGCCATTCATGATCGACCAATCCGTTGTCGATCCCTCGGAAGCCGGGTTAATCGCGACGGCGAACTATGCCGGATACCTTCTAGGAGCACTACTTGCGGCGCGCATAACACTTCCTGGAGGCATTAAGACGTGGTTCGTGTGGGCCCTTTCAACAAGTGTGGTGACAACTGCCCTGATGGGGCTGGTTGACGGAGCGGTGGTGTTCGGTGTCATTCGCTTTATCAGTGGCCTCGCCAGTGCTTTTTCCTTTGTCCTGGCATCATCGATGGTATTCGCCTGGCTGGCCAAGGCGCGTGCGGATCATCTTACAGGACTTTATTTCGCCGGAGTTGGGACCGGCATCGCCGTTTCAGCTGCGATGGTCTCGTTGATTGGTGATGCCGATACGCACTGGCGCACATTTTGGTATTACAGCGGTTTTTTCAGTGTTCTGGGACTTATTGCCGCCTACATCCTGGTCCCCGCTCCGAGCCGTAGTGAGGCCGGTGTACCCGACGCCGAGCCGTCGCTCAAAATGAGCTGGCCGATTATGCGCCTGATCGTGGCCTACGGTCTGTTCGGCTTCGGCTATGTCATCACAGCGACATTCATTTCGACGATCGCGCGGCAGGATCCAGCGCTGCAACCTCTGGAGCCCTATGTCTGGTTGCTTGTTGGTGTGAGTGCCGCGCCATCGGTATCGCTAATGGTTCTGGTCGCCCGTCGTCTGGGCAACCGGCGTACGCTCGGTCTGGCATGTCTGCTGGAAGCTGCTGGAGTTGCTGTGAGTGTGTTGGGAGGAACACCTCTGCTG
Organism: Stappiaceae bacterium; assembly: GCA_039976075.1. Taxonomy (GTDB): domain Bacteria; phylum Pseudomonadota; class Alphaproteobacteria; order Rhizobiales; family Stappiaceae; genus JBDWFY01. The sequence continues at coordinate 314,114 of JBDWFY010000001.1, read as the reverse complement.
TTGGCAATTGGTGCAATCCTGCTTGGTGGTACGTTTGTTGGAATTACCGCCATCGGATTGTTTGAGGCGCGTCAACTTGCGTCTGCCAGTCCCAGACGGGCCTTAGGCTACATGACGGCATCATTTGGTCTTGGCCAAATGATCGGACCCGGTGTCGCCAGCCAGTTTTATGATCTCCATCAGGATTTCTTTTTGGCGTCCGTCTGCGCAAGTGTGGCTCTGGTATTCGCCGCAATTCTGGTTTTCTGGAAAGTCGCGCCAGAGAGACCCACGACTGTTACAACAAACTTATAAAGCGTCTGAAAATGCTCTGCGTCCTCTGGCGACGCCATAAATTTGTATCCCCGATGGGTCACCTGTGGGCGAATTCCCAATAGAGTTCCCGGGCTTTTGCTGCAATCGGCCCAGGTTGAAAAGACCGCTCGTCGAGCCGGTTCAATGGAACAACCTTTGAATAGTTTCCGGTGGAGAAAATCTCGTCCGCAGCCTGAAAGTCGTCGTTCTTCAGACTGCGCTCGTGAACCTTGTAGCCGGCACTCTTGAGAAGACCAATCACCCGTTGCCGCGTGATACCGTTGAGGAACGTACCGTTCCAGCTCGGCGTGTGCACCTCCCCGTCTTTGGCCATGAAGATATTGGCTGTCGCCAGTTCCGCAATGTTACCCAGCATGTCCGTAACCAGAGCGTTATCAAACCCTCTTTGTTTGGCCTCCTGGACCGCGCGGGCATTGTTGGGATAAAGACAGCCGGCTTTTGCACCAACAGGCATGACTTCATTGGTTGGCCTTCTATAGGGAGAGAGTGTCGCACTGAAACTCGCCGTGGCCGGTGCCATTGGGGCTTCGAACAGGCACAGACAAAACCGTGTACTGTCTGGATCCGCGGCGATAACCGATGGACTATCCTCTTCTCCCCAATACATGGGGCGGATATAAATCGGTATGTCGGATGTGAACTTTTTCAGGCCTTCACGGGCTAATTCCACGATTTCCTCGTGACGCATCGTGGGCTTCAACCCGAGTTCCACAGCGGAGTTATTGGTTCGCTGACAGTGTAAATCGAGGTCAGGCGTCACCCCCTCAAACGCGCGAGCGCCGTCAAAGACACTGGAAGCCAGCCAGGAGGCATGTGTGCGAACTCCCATGATCATCGCATTGCCTTCATGCCACTTGCCGTCGAACCAGCTGAATGTCTTGGACAACTCGCCCATGGGGTGCCTCCGAAATACGTTTCCAACGAGATCTTTAACAATCGACACTAATCGCGGATATTGATGAAAGTCGAGTGCTCCCTGCATGGTTACACGGCTATGCAGAAATCTTTTTCCCTATTTTTGAACTCAAAAGTGTTTTTTTTCGTCAATCGGGGTTACATACCCTACCAAGTGACGGCTATTTTTCCGAAGTCTGTTTCTCTGACCGACACTGAATGAGATCGTGCAGCTTCGGCAGTGAAAACAAAAGGTTGGCGATGAGTTTCTCAGTCTATGTATTCGATGCCTATGGCACATTGTTTGATGTTCACGCAGCGGTGCGTCGTCATGCAACCGCTATAGGTCCCGATGCTGCTCAGTTCTCTGAAGTCTGGCGTCAGAAGCAACTGGAATATTCCTGGGTGCGAAGCCTCATGAACCGCTATGAGGATTTCTGGACTCTGACGGAGCAAGCTCTGGATTTCGCATTTTCAAAATTTGAAAACGCTGACAAAAGCACGCGGGCGCAACTGCTGGAATCATATCAACAACTTGATTGCTATGCGGAGGTGCCTGAAGTGCTGAAAGCATTGAAACAAAGCGGTTCAAAGCTTGCGATCCTTTCAAACGGTTCGCCGGCCATGCTGGATGGTGCGGTCAGGGCCGCAGGTTTGGAAGATGTTTTGGATGAAGTGTTTTCCGTTGATAATATCTGCCACTACAAGACGGACCCGCAGGTTTATGAAATGGTGACTAATCATTTCAGAGTATATCCCGAAGCCGTGTCCTTTCAGTCGTCAAATCGCTGGGATGTCGCCGGTGCCACCGCCGCAGGCTTCAGGACTGTCTGGATCAACAGATCTTCACAGCCTGACGAATATATGGATCTGCCGGCAGCGGCGGTTCTCAAAGATCTTACCGGACTTGCTGCTTTGGGTTGAGTTCCCTATGTGCCGATCAGACGCCTTCTTTTAGCGCGCGGAGTGCATCACCGGCCGCCACAGTAAGTGGCGCCGGTAGTTGATCCAACCCGAACCAGTCCATTTCCGAAAAGGCGTGCTGTTCGGTAATGCTGGCCGAGCCTTCCATTTCGCGGGCAGTGAAGATTGCTGAAATCCAGTGCTGACCATCAATGTCTATCTGTTCGGACAGCACCAGGAATGCCGCATCGCCGATCCGCATTCCACATTCTTCCTCCGCTTCGCGAATAGCGGCTTCCTTGAGTATTTCGCCCTTTTCAAGTTTTCCGCCCAGGATTCCCCAATGGTTTGCTTCCGGCGCTTTTTTTCGTCTTGCCAACAGTATTTTTTCACCGTCGACAATGAGCATGCCGACCCCGACTCGCGGCCAGTCCATCATGTCTGTGTCCGGTTTATCCATTTGGGAACAACAATCGGTTCATAATTTTCAAACGCGGTTAGCAGTTCCTTCGGATCGGTTTTCAACGCCACCATGTCCCGAAGATCCTGCTTCAAAAACCCTGAGGCTACTTGCCAGTCCAGGAAGTCCATGAGCTTGTCGTAAAATCCGTTCACATTGAGGAAACCACAGGGTTTGCGATGATACCCAAGCTGGCCCCATGTCCAGACTTCAAAAATCTCTTCCAGAGTACCAATGCCCCCCGGCAAACTTATGAAGCCGTCAGACAAATCAGCCATCATCGCCTTGCGTTCATGCATCGAACCAACGATATGCAATTCGGTCAGACCGGTGTGAGCCAGCTCCTTGGCAGACAAGGCTTCAGGCAACACGCCGATAACCTCTCCACCGTTTTCCAGAGCGGCATCGGCCACTGCACCCATCAACCCAACACGCGCTCCGCCATAGACCAGTCGCAGACCATCGTTTGCTATGGTCCGACCCAACTTTCTAGCCATCTTCTCGAAGGCCGGATCGGTGCCGATGCTGGACCCGCAAAACACACATACAGATTTCATTTTCGAAAGCCTTGTTCGATATAATCAGCGGTACAGAAAAACATTCAGGCTTTTGCTAGCGCGTCCAAAATGCGTGCCCAGGAACGGATTCCCTTGTGAAAGCTCGAGAAGTTGTACTTCTCATTTGGCGAATGGATCTGGTCGTCTTCTAGGCCGAAACCAATCAGCAGCGTGTCCATGCTCAGTTTGTTTTTGAAATCACCCACAATTGGAATGGATCCGCCTGCGCCTATCAACGCCGCTTCTTTCCCCCACTCTTCGGTTAATGCGTTCCTTGCATGATCGACAGCCGGATTGGTGTAGTCGACATGCGTGCTGGCACTGCTTCCGTGTTCGTGAAATTCCACAGAACAGTCCGCAGGAAGGTTATCTTCGACGTATTTGCGCAAGGACGACCGGATTTTTTCCGGATCCTGATCACCGACGAGCCGGCACGATACCTTGGCCGATGCTTTGGAGGGGATCACCGTTTTAAATCCAGCGCCTGTATAGCCACCCCATACGCCGTTTATCTCAAGTGTCGGGCGTGACCAGATTTGCTGCAGTGCCGTTCTGTCATTTTCTCCAGCAGGTACATCCAGACCAACCGGTCCGAGAAAACCTTCTGTTGTGAAACCCAGACCGTCCCACATTGCGGTAACGGTTTCAGGCACCTCAGAAACACCGTCATAGAAATCAGGCAATGTCACTTTGCCGGTTTTATCGTGCAGTCCGGCGAGAATCGAGCTCAGAATGTGGATTGGATTGGCCGCTGCTCCGCCAAAGTGGCCTGAATGGAGATCCCTGTCAGACGCGGTAATGTCAATCTGCTCCCCCATCAGACCCCGCATCATGATGGTGATGGCCGGCGTCTCTTCGTTCCACATGCCGGTATCGCAAATCAGGGCCAGGTCGCAGGAAAGTTCTTTGCTGTTGGCGTCCAGAAACGCATCAAGCGACGGAGATCCGGATTCCTCTTCCCCCTCAAATATCACCGATACATTTAGCGGCAGGCTGCCTGTTTCTGCAATCCAGGCACGAGCGGCCTCGACGAACGTGAGCAATTGCCCTTTATCATCTGCGGATCCGCGCGCCACGATGATTTTGGACCCGTCGGGCTTTGTTACAATTTTTGGCTCAAAAGGGTCCGTTTCCCACAATTCAAGTGGATCGACCGGCTGAACATCATAGTGACCGTAGAACAGTACATGCGGTCCGGCTTTGGACGCATCAGCCTCGCTGTGGCCAACCACCATCGGGTGCCCTGTCGTGTCGCGAACTGACGACTTAATGCCGATTTCCGACAATTCGCGTGCAAGCCACTCAGCTGCTTTCCGGCACTCTTCCTTGAAGGCAGGATCAGTGGATATGCTTTTTATTTTCAAAAGGTCAAAAAGCCTGTCCGTGCTGTTATCAATATCTGCGTCAATCCGCTCGAGAACACCCTCGATATGGTTCATGTTGCACTCCGCAATTCATACTTGGTTCTGCCCGGTCCGCTCCAAGGGGAGATATATTCGGATGGGGCAACAATTTTAATCTCTAAAATCCGCGCTTGAAACTACCCAGAATACCGCGAGCAATTGCCCGGCCTATCGAGGAACCAATCGAACGTACGACAGATTTCATCGCTGTTTCTGTAACGGACTGCCGTTTTCTGCGTCGACCCGACGAGCGCCGACGACTAGAACTGGTTGGGCGATCATCACGGCCAAAGTCCGGCAACTGGAAGCCCGATCGTGTGCGTTTAATCCGTCCGCCCTTGGAACGATCATTCTCTTCTTCAAGGCGTTGTCGCTCTTCAAGCTCGCTTTGTTTTTGAGCCTTTCGTTGAAGAATTTCATACGCGGATTCGCGATCTTTTGTCCGATCATAGAGTCCGAATAAGGGGCTTTTTTGAATCAAGGACTGTCGTTCCGATTTTTTCAGTGGACCCAGTCGGGATGATGGTGGACGGATCAGCGTTCTTTGCACCACCGATGGAACGCCTTTGCGTTCCAGGGTGGAGACAAGTGCTTCGCCAACGCCGAGTTCGGTGATGATCTGTTCTGTATCCAGATCCGGATTGGGTCTGAAGGTTTCGGCGGCAGCACGTACGGCCTTTTGTTCGCGACGTGTGAAAGCCCTCAGCGCGTGCTGGATGCGATTACCAAGTTGAGAGAGAACCGTATCGGGCACATCAAGCGGATTCTGCGTCACAAAATAGACGCCCACTCCTTTGGAGCGAATCAGGCGCACAACCTGCTCCACCCGTTCTATCAACACCTTTGGCGCCTCATCGAACAAAAGGTGTGCTTCATCGAAGAAGAAAACGAGCTTGGGTTTGTCCGGATCTCCCACTTCGGGCAGTTCTTCAAACAGTTCAGACAGAAGCCACAACAGGAAAGTGGCATACAGCCGCGGAGACGCCATCAGCTTGTCAGCAGCAAGAATGTTGACGATGCCCCGACCATCGGTGCCGGTGCGCATGATGTCGCGAATTTCCAGCGCCGGTTCGCCGAAGAAGTTTTCCGCCCCTTCCCGTTCCAGAACCAGCAGCTGTCTCTGAATCGCACCGATCGACGCCTTTGAAGTGTTGCCGTAGATTTTTGAAATTTCGGAGGTCCGGTCTGCCAGGTCAACCAGCAGTGCCCTGAGATCTTTCAGATCAAGCAGCAGCATCCCTTCGTCATCCGCCAGTTCGAAGGCGATGTTGAGAACACCTTCCTGTGTGGCGTTCAAATTCATCAACCGGGAGAGCAACAACGGTCCCATTTCGGAAATGGTCGTTCGGATCGGATGGCCTTGTTCGCCAAAAAGATCCCAGAACACAGTCGGAAAGTCTTCGTAAACATAGTCTTCGGTAAAATCGATATCGTCCGCGCGCTTGGTCAAGAAATCCTTGGGCTTGCCCGGCATGGCGATCCCTGAAAGGTCACCCTTCACGTCTGCGCAGAAGACTGGAACGCCGGCTCTGGAAAACCCTTCAGCGAGGATTTGCAACGAGACTGTTTTCCCCGTACCGGTTGCGCCGGTGATCAGTCCATGGCGGTTTGCCAGCTTGAGCGTCAGATACTCTGCTTTACCGCTCTTTCCTACGAAGACTTTTCCGTCCGCAAACAATTTATCGTTCCCCTCTCATTCCATGATGACGTCACAATAGAAGCTGTCGTCAATTTCGCCACCTCATTCTGCGATGAGACTGCGATTTGGTATCCTTTTCACCGTCTTGGATCAATTTTATGAACAACCGGACTGAAATTCCCTACTAAACATCATTCGCTTTCCATGGCTCACCTTGGCGGCTGATAATTGCCGTGTTTCCCATGTAATAACAGCCTTCAGTTGAGCGATGGTCATTCTCAAACAATCTAGGAGCTCATTCCGATTGCGTGGTTGAATTTCGAATTTCATCGCACCCAAATTTAATGAATGCATCGCCTCTGTGTTTGTTCTAAATGTCATGGCATATACGCCATTTGCAGCTAATTATTAAGGGACAGTTCTATGGATGAACTCATTGGGCGCATTGCAAGCAGTGCCGGCATTAGTGACGATCTCGCCAAAACCGCGGTCAGCATAATTCTTAATTTTCTCAATCGGGATGGTCCTGCCGATAAAGTTCCTCAACTGATCGCGGCATTGCCGGGTGCGCAAGCGCTGCTTGATTCCTATGGTGAAGGCGGAAGCAGCGGCCTTCTGGGAGGACTCTCCGACATGATGGGCGGTGGCGGCGCCATGTCCGCTTTCAGTGAACTGACCAATGCGGGACTTGGAATGGGCGAAGTTCAAACGGTTACACAAGAAGTTGTCGGTTTTGCCCGTGAAAAAGCCGGGGCTGAACTGGTTGATGAAGTGATTTCATCCATCCCTGGACTGGGACAGTTCGTTTAGGACGATATCTGTGGAGAGTGGTCTTCTGCAGGCGAGACATCCGGTTGCCAGGGAATGGCTCGTCCCGCGGGGGCACATCAAACAGTTTTGACACGGTGCAGGTTCTTGACAAAGTGACCTTACTCGCGGTCAGTTAAAAAAAGACGCAGCGGAATAACCAATACGGGGAACAACAAATGTCCTATCCAATCGCAGATATTGAGGGAATTGGTCCTGCCTATTCAGCCAAGCTGAAGGATGTGGGTATCAGTACAACGGGGGATCTGCTTGAGAAAGCAAAGGACCCTAAGGGAAGAAAATCTCTGGCAGCGGAAACCGATATTGACGCCAAACGTATCTTGAGCTGGGCCAATATGGCGGACCTGATGCGAGTCAAAGGTGTCGGTGAGGAATATTCTGAGCTCCTGGAAGCGGCGGGTGTCGATACTGTCAAAGAACTCAGAAACCGAAATGCCAAAAACCTTGCGGAAAAAATGGCTGAAGTAAACGAGACAAAGAAACTTGTTCGGCAAGTACCGGCAGAAGGTCAGGTTGAAAAGTGGGTTGCGCAGGCCAAAGAACTACCGCCTATGATGACATACTGATCTGGCGATTTTGGTCCGGGTTCAGGAAAAACGAACTGAAACACATTCAGGCGGTTGAGCAGTGACCATTTAGCTATTGATCTGTGAAAGTAAAAAAACCGGGGGAGTTTGACTCCCCCGGTTTTCTTTGTGGCGCATCGCGTTTTCATCGGTGCGCCAATAATTGCCCGTACGCAAAGATACAAATACCGGGCAATGAAGCGGATGACGAAGATGATGCCACTACAACATCACCTTACAGCAAATTACATTACTGTGCAGATACCCGGTAATCTTCAACAGGGTAACCAAGAGCGTCCTGATCTTCATAGTTGTTATGGCAGTCGTGGCAGAAACTCTGCTTGATACCCATTACCTTGCCGCCCGGGGTTACCGCAGAATAGACCCAATTGCCATACTCGTCCGCTGTTCCGGCGGCAACTTTTTCCATGAAGAATAACGGACCGACCTTGGCCTCACCTTTTTTGGAAACGTTGAAAGATTCTTTTGCGATCAGACTGCCGACCGGCATCGGTGCACGCTCTTCTTCGAACTTGATATATTCCGCGTGACCCGTGTCGTTCACAAAGGTCATCAGAAAGCGTCCACCATGGAAACCTGGTGCGGCAGGCTGAGTGGAAGCCGGTTTCCAGTTTATGTGGTAATCCTTGGCCCACTCGTTGTCGCCTTTGGCATAGCCTTCCCTCATTTGGGATTGGATACACTCATAAAGCGCCTGGATTTCTTGATCTTCCAGATCATCTTTGGCAGTTGTCGTCGTGCATTGAGCAAATGCAGCACCCGAAAACAGGACTGCAGCCAGCCAAACCCCGAACCGTAAAGTCAACTTCCCCATCTTCGTCTCCAAAATTGTGCGGACAGAACACTCTTTGCAAAACACTGTAGGGAGATGAAGAAGTTGGCCAGTAACGTTTTCTTTTGACAGATAGAAATTATTTTACTGCAGGTCACATTCAAGTGAACAGTTTCGTGATGGAGTCTGGAACATTCAGGCGACCTGCCTGAGAACAGTACTCAGCTTTGACGTTCAACCCGGGCTCAAACCACGCCCGAGTCGGAGTTTTTCAATACTGACGGCATTGGCCGAACCGAGACCTCTTCCGCGGATTTTACCACTGCCGTCAAGGAATGACTATTGTTCCGGAGAGATCGTTTTCAGGTAGGCAATGACATCCAAACGTTTTTGCTCGTTCTTGAGTTTGAAGGTCATTTTCACCTTCGCTTTCTTGTCATCAAGGTATCCGCGAATAAAGTTCCTTGGATTACCAAGCCACTCAAACAGAAGTTCCTCAGTCCATACGAGCCCCTGCTCGTTGGCGGCCTTTATGCCTTTTCCGTACTTGTATCCCTCGAACGTACCCGCAGGACGCCCTACGATGCCGTTCAGAACAGGACCGACACCATTTTTTGCTCCGTCCCCAACCTTGTGACAGGCGGTGCAGGATTTGAAAACTTTCTCACCTTTGGTGGGATCACCTTCTTCGGCTGCCGAGTATCCAACCGTCATGGCGGTCAGGCCGAATGCACAAGCAAGTGTTCTGATTGTGGTTTTACGGGCGCGTCGAAAGATCATTCAGCTGTTCCTCTCCGTCACGGATACCGGTTGGGCATCCGTATTAATTATGCGGAGAACAAGAACTCGGCGCGCGCAGAACCGCAATTCACATTCAAACACGTGACGTTCACGATTTTTGGCGAAGACGTTAGATAAGGAGGAGATAAAAAAGCCAAATTGTCGAAGCTTGGACGCCGGAACCACAACATTGAGTGACAGATGACGGAACGGAACAGTCAGAGTTCCGGTCAGGCCATCGAATTCCACCGGCTCATATTTCTGCCGACATCAGATTTTTATCTGATGATATCTCAACGCTTCGACAACGGTGTGTGTTTTATTGGCGGCGTTCAATTTGGCTCCGGCATTTTGAAGATGGGCATGAACGGTTCTCTGGGAGATATCCAGAACACCCGCAATATCAGACGCGGTGCGGCCACCGGCGGTCAATTCAAGAACACGTCTTTCCCTGTCAGAAAGGTCGCCCGGTCGGTCGGATGAAATGAACCGTAATCGAATGAGTTGCTGGATGGCTGCGGAGCAAAATTGTCCCAGTTGATGGATATCTTCTTCATTCGTGCGAATATTGCGGCCCGCACCGATAATTGTGGCTTGAAAGGGAGACACGTTCTCAGCAGGTACAACCAGCACCGACAGACGTCCACTCTCTGCATCTGCTGCATCCAGCAACTGAGACTGCACGACATCACCTTCGGCCGGCCGCCATAAATAAGGGCGTGTCGCGGTCAGGCAAACCATCAGAATCGCATCATGAGGCGAAACGGAGACGAGGTCCTCTTCCTGGTGGCGCCGGTCCGGCCACCGAAATCGTAGCAGCAGGTTTTCAATGGGACGATTGGGCATGGGCAAGCCGGTGATGAGTATGTGGCTTGCACCCCGTTGACGAAGTTCCGCTTCCACTTGATCCAACACCTGCTTTGGATCGTTGAGGTGGGCTATATTGCGTGCCCGTTCCGGCAAATCTGATCTGGCGTCCATATCAATTCTTCTAATTTGTTAATCAGGGAAACACATTGATCAAACTCAAGTTGGATTTACTGGTCTCCCCAAAAGGGTTCATAAAAAAGGTATTCCGACAATGCATTTGCATATAATTACCACGTTGTTTCTACCAACGTTACTCAGTCTACAGCTAATTTTTCGACAGGTCCAGTGAGCGTAAGGTTAAAAACCACAGATATGTTCAACTTTAAGTATTGTCCACTACATAAAAACTCAAAATTTAAATGTCTATACTTTCGGATAGTTAAAAAGACGTAGTTTTCCATTTGATAAAAATTTAATCAAGTGAAATGAGATCTGTAACGGCAATCCCGCCCTTTGCCTAACTTGCCGTACGCGGCCTATTGAAATTATATGTTTATAAAACAGCTTTCAGACATGACGGTAATTGGAATGTCCCCAGAAAATTCGCCTTTTAATGTGTCCGCAGACGGTCAGAATTGGCTTGCCTCAGCAAAGAAGATTTTACGCGGAGCTGATATTGAGACTTTGCGTACCAATACGTTGGACGGCATCAAGCTGGAACCAATTTATCAGGGCATTCAAAATCATTCTGCGTCTCTGGGACGGACGTCAGATTCGCCATGGACAGTCGTTCAGCGGATTGACACTGGGTCAGCTGAAAGCGCCAATGGCACGTTGCTAGGCTGCCTGGAAAACGGGTGCCAGGGTGTGGATCTTGTCCTGCCATCAGCTCCCACTGCGCCGGGAAGCGGTCTCTCGATTCGGGATCGGGATGACTTGGAGGTTTTGTTTTCAGGGGTGGACCTTTCCGCTATTGAGGTGCGCATTTCGGGCTTCTCTGATGCGTCGGCTGTCCATGCAGGCCTGATCGATTTGGCAAGATGCCAGAACGCAACGTTGCACGACCTGACGCTTGTTCAGGCGACCGATATAACACTGAGCGGAAATCGGGTTGCCGGGCTGGAACTGGCGTCCTTTCAAGCAGCGTGCATCGCCGATCAATTCCGGTACCTGGAGAGCGTCGGTGTCAAGAGCCGGATTGCCACTTTGGACACGCGGGTCTGGCACAATGCCGGTGCCACCAATGTTCTTGAACTTGCCTTGCTGGCAGCTCAACTCGTCCAGTTGCTGCGTCTCGGCGAAGAAGCCGGATTATCACCGGACGATCTGGTTCGGCGGATTGATGTTACGTTGGTTGCCGATGCTGATCAGTTTTCAACCATCGCCAAATTTCGCGCTGCCCGTCTTCTGACCAGTCAGCTGTTGTCTCACTGCAACATCGATTCAGTTCCCATACCACAGCATGGCGAAACCTCGTGGCGGATGATGAGTGCGCGTGATCCGTGGGTCAACCTCCTGAGAACTACGATGGCCAGCTTCGCAGCGGGTGTCGGTGGTGTCGACAGCCTCACGGTCCTGCCATTCACCACAGCGCTTGGCCCGGCCGAAGAACTGGCCGAACGTCTAGCCCGCAATACCCAATCTATCTTGATAGAAGAATCCAACTTGTGCCGGGTATCTGATCCGGCGGCAGGTTCCGGCGTGATTGAAGAATTGACATCGGAATTCGCGACACAAGCATGGCAGCGTTTTCAGGTGATCGAAAAGGCCGGAGGCCTGATTGCCGCCTGGCAGAGCGGGTTGATAATGGAGATGATCAGAACCGCTGCGGACACACGCACTCAAGCGATCGGGCATGGAAAGATACCGATTACGGGTGTCAGTTCGTTTCCCAATTTGGGCGAAGCGAGACCAGGCACGGCAATTCCGGTCGATGTACCGGAAAGATCAGAAACAGCTCCGATTGCTCTGCCAGCCGCCGGTGATGGTGCACGTTTCAATGCCTTGATGGCCGCAGTGGCATCGGGACGCCCTATTGGCACTGCATCTGATGCGCCACAAGATAGTCCGACTGAATTCTCCCTCACCTATCACCGCTTGTCCGAACCGTTTGAAGACTTGCGGAATCGTGCCGAACATGCTGCTTCGAATGACCGGGCACCAAAAGTGATCCTGGTCTGCCTTGGAACACCGGCCACTTTCACCAAGCGGGCTACATTTGCGCAGAACTTTTTCGAGACGGCCGGTATCCAGGCGCAGATCGTCGTCGTTCCGGATGGCTCCTGCGGGTTGGACAGTCAATTGATCCGGGAAGACGGAGCACTCATCTGTTTCTGCGGCACAAATGAAAAATACAGAGATCAGGCGACCTCCATGGTCCCTGCCCTGAGGGCTGAGGGCGCCCGGCGTATATACTATTCCGGTGAAGGTGACACTCTGGCTGAACTCCAGGAAATCAGCGCAGAAAGTCGGCTATTTGACGGATGTGATATGATTGGCCTCCTGGAAGATGCGTTGGACGCCGCATAGGGCGTACCGCGTACAAACGTGCCCTTTTGAGAATAGAACCCGAGTTGGAACGAGGCTCTTAATGTCGCAAATTCCGGACTTCTCCGAAATTGACTTGTCAATAGAACGCAGCGCGAAGATGCGGAGCAAACGTGACGCCTGGGATACCCCGGAGGGCATTTCTGTTAAATCTGTGTACGGCCCGGAGGACCTTCAGAATCTGGGTCATCTTGGTACCTGGCCGGGACAACCGCCGTTTTTGCGCGGCCCTTACCCGACAATGTACGTGCAACAGCCCTGGACTATTCGGCAGTATGCGGGCTTCTCGACGGCTGAGGACTCAAACGCGTTTTACCGGCGCAATCTGGCGGCTGGCCAAAAAGGCCTTTCCATCGCCTTCGATCTTGCTACCCATCGTGGCTACGATTCAGATCACCCCCGCGTTGCCGGTGATGTTGGAATGGCTGGTGTTGCCATAGACTCCATTCTGGATATGCAAACATTGTTTGATGGCATACCGCTCGACAGGATGAGTGTGTCCATGACAATGAATGGTGCCGTTTTGCCGGTGCTGGCCCTCTTCATTGTCGCTGGAGAGGAACAGGGCGTTCCTCAGAATAAACTATCGGGAACGATCCAGAATGACGTGCTGAAGGAGTTCATGGTCCGCAATACCTATATCTATCCCCCTGCCCCATCCATGCGGATCATCTCGGATATTTTTGCCTACACTTCCGAGCACATGCCTAAATTCAACTCGATCTCCATTTCCGGCTACCATATGCAGGAAGCCGGTGCGACGGCGGATCTGGAACTCGCCTACACAATCGCCGACGGTATTGAATATGCCCGAACAGGCGTGAAAGCCGGCCTCGATATCGATGCGTTTGCGCCAAGGTTCTCTTTTTTCTGGGCAATCGGCATGAATTTCTTCATGGAAGTTGCCAAATTGCGGGCGGCACGTCTGATCTGGGCGCAACTCATGGAGCGTGAGTTCTCTCCCAAAAATCCCAAGTCGCTTTCCCTGCGAACACATTCCCAGACGTCCGGCTGGTCGCTGACCGCACAGGATGTGTTTAACAACGTCATCAGGACCACGGTCGAAGCCATGGCTGCGACTCAGGGCCATACGCAATCGTTACATACGAACTCTCTGGATGAAGCGCTGGCGCTGCCAACGGATTTTTCTGCCCGTATTGCCCGTAATACCCAGTTGTTCCTGCAACAGGAAAGTGGAACCACGCGGGTCATCGACCCCTGGGGTGGTTCCTATTATGTTGAAAGCCTGACCAAAGCGCTTGCCGACAAAGCTCTGGAGCACATTGCGGAAATTGAAGAACTGGGTGGCATGGCCAAGGCCATCGAAAAGGGTATCCCCAAACTTCGGATTGAAGAGGCCGCGGCGCGGACCCAGGCACGTATCGACAGCCAGTCCCAAACCGTGGTCGGCGTAAACAAATACAAACCGAATTTCGAAGAACAGATCGATGTTCTCAAGGTTGACAATCAGCAGGTGCGCGCCAATCAACTGGAAAAACTGGCACGATTGCGGGCCAGTCGGGATGAGAACGCAACGCAGGCAGCGCTTGACGCCTTAACGACCAACGCACAGAATGGTCAAGGTAACCTTCTTGATCTGTCTGTCAAAGCGGCGCGTGCCCGAGCGACAGTTGGCGAAATCTCGTTCGCGCTGGAAAAAGCATTCGAGCGCCATCAGGCTGAAATCAAGTCGATTTCCGGTGTTTACAAACGGGAGGCCGGCGCTATGGCGGATGACGTCAATAAAGTGTTGAGGCTGGTGGAGGCATTTGAGGACAATGATGGCCGTCGTCCGCGCATCCTGGTCGCCAAGATGGGACAGGACGGACATGACCGCGGGCAAAAGGTGATCGCCTCCTCTTTTGCCGACCTTGGTTTTGATGTCGATATAGGTGCGCTCTTTGCCACACCCGAAGAAGCCGCACGACAGGCGGTGGAAAACGATGTGCACATCATTGGAGTCTCGTCTCTTGCAGCGGGACACCTGACACTGGTCCCTGCGCTCAAAGAAGCGTTGGAACAACAAGGCCGTGCCGACATCATGATCGTTGTGGGCGGTGTGATCCCTCCTCAGGACTACGATGCTGTCTACCAGGCCGGTGCGACGGCGATATTTCCTCCCGGAACGGTAATCTCGCAAGCGGCGGAGGATTTAATCCGCAAACTCAATCGCAGACTCGGTTATGAACCGGCGCAAGCTGCAGAATAACCTTCCTCAGAAGCGATTCGATTATCGTGTATTTTGAGTGTGTCGTGCATGAAGCAAGGCATATGACGTCCGTCGCCGCTCCAGCCAACTAGCCAGACCATGGTTATATCTTCCTGTTTTTCTTCACCTATTATTTTTGCCAACCAACAACCTCGAGAACTCTTTTCTCGGACTCACTGGAGTGATATGCACAGTCAACGCATCTTGGATTTCTTCGTCAGTAGGATGCTCAGCCCGTTGTCCAAGTGTCGAATTTCGCCAAAATCCGTTTGTCGGGGAAGAAACTTTTGAAATTAACGCGAATTGCCTTCGCTATGGTGTCATGCTGTGCTCTGACTGCCTGTATTGCCGGTTCAGACGGTCCTGATGGCGCAATTGGCGCTATCTCCACCTCGCAGACGACGCTCCTGACCATTACCAAACAGGGAGCCGGCACCATAACCGCGGATACAGACTACGGATCCAAGTCAATCGAATCGCAACTTCCCGGTTTCACGACACAACCGGTTCAGATTGCGGTTGAAAGTAAAACGCTGTGGACGTTGGCTGCGTTTCAGGATGGATTTCAGGTTATTCAGGTCCTGAAGGGCTCAAACGGAAAAGTTGGTGAGATACATGGGGTTACGCATCATTTAGCAGGCCCGAACGGTGAACGGATCGGTATGACGTTCTCGCAGATAGGATCGTCAAAGTCCCGTTGCCGGGTCGGCAAGGATTTGTGGCGAGGGATGGCCGTATGTCCGTCAAAGAATGCGGCGAATGTGAAACTTGTTTACGCGATTCCCGGCTATCAGGGACCGTTTGATAGACTGCCCACCTCGGAAGATCTTCGTGGCGCTTCTCTACAGCGTATTGTGTGGAACCCGGCTGTCTGATTTATGTCTCCAAAACGAAAACCCCGCAATCAACCAGTGTGTTGAGAGCGAGGTTCGCAGTTGGGAAACGTTTTTTTCAGAAGTTATACTTCGCTTCAAGCAACAAACCATAACGCTGGTATTCGACTTCCGCGCCTGGTGTTGATGAAAGATCGGAGTGCAAGTACCAGTATCGACCACCGACACCGACATCGAAACTCGGCGTCACCGCATAGTCGACAAAAAGGTCAGCCTGCGCACCGTAAGCATACGTGCTGTCAGAACCAGCTGTCATATTGTAAGCCCAGGGAATAGCGGCAGCTTCCGCAGCCCAGCTGACCCTATCAGTAATATCGCCTGTCGCGCCCAATCCCAATCGTACCAGGTGCCATTCCTGCTCCTGTGACACCGAAACGCCGCCATAGGTCGCATCAAACTGATCGTCGAGATATTGATACCCGATGAAAGCTTCTGTCTTCACAGCACCACCGGCAAACTCGAGAAAATTCCAACCGCCATCTAATGTGATGTATCCGAAGCCGGAGCTGTCAAAACTTGATGCGTTTACACCCAGTGCAGACTGGTCGCCACCAAAGTTACCACCAAGTCCCAGATAGGTTCGCAAGAAACCGCCCGAAGACTCATCCTGCATTTTGAATGTGACCTCGGCAGAGTGGCCGCTGACATTATCAGTATCCAACAACGTCACGCCACCACCGGTTGTGTTGGATTGTGCCCGGGAATACCAATAGCGCAATCCAATGGAGCCCCGCAGTCCCAACGTCGGTTCCAACACAGATCTGTTTAGCGTCCCGTATGGCGCGCCACCGGCAAGATCTGCAGCGGATGCAGGCAAAGAGAAGCCGATCCCAGCGGCAAGCGCTAGAGCTAAGAAACGCATAATTTTCAACTCCTTGAACGGGAATTTTCAGGTATAGCTTTACTGCGTGAGCAGGATGGCAAGCTTGCCTGTTTGATTTAAGCAGTGTTCAACTATTATGGTAAAAATTTTATAAACAACGGCGCGGTCACGGCAAAATACCGATAAAAGCTTGGCAACATGCGGAACAAAATGTGGCAAACATCCGCAGCATATCGAAAGGGATGACTGTGGAGTTAAGCGTATTGTTAATTGTGACATATGCGAAAAATGACAATGTTTGGCTGGTCACAAGAACATCCGTGTCATTTCGACCGGAGACGACCGGCAGCGTCTCTCTTCGCCAATTGCAAGTCAGGATGCGCTAGCGGCCGTTTCGACAAATGGTTTCAGACCGTCTTCCATCAGCATTTTCCATCCGTCCTGCAGACTGGAAATGAGCTTGTCTGTCACATGGCCAACCAGAGCATCCGCGAGGACAAGTGTACAACCTGTGTCGCTTTCTTCGATCGATAATGTCAGCATTGTCGTGGCTGGACCACAGTCTAGACACAGGGGGCCAACAAGCGTCAATGAGCGCCCCGGGGTGGAGGCGTGAACGGTATACCACAACAACCCTCCCCCATCGCTCGTTGTCTCAACGAGGTGCCCGCCAGGGACAGGGTTTAGGCTGACATGAGAATCGGGAGCTGCAACATGAAAATCGGGCAGCCACCAGTCATTGATATTGCTTGTAAGGGCTTCCCATACGCCTGCGGGTGCAGCGTTGAGTGGAAATTCGATCCTGTAGTCAAAGGCCCGTACAGTCAGTTCGTTGCCAATAGCCATTTATTCACTCCCTTTGGGATGTGTGTTCACATTCTGATCGGTCCCTACGTGGGAACTGGACCAATGTTCCAGGTTATCTCTCGTGACGATACCGCAGGTTTGCGCTATCGGTAAGGCATGACAATCGAATCTCACGATCCTGAAAATCCGACCGGCACTGGTGGCATGCAAGTGCCGCTCGCTGAATTTGCAAAGAGAATTGAAGCAGGAGATCACGCCACTCTTGCCCGCGCGATCACATTGGTCGAATCCAAACGCAGTACACATCGGCACACGGCGCATAGGCTGATTCAGCACCTGCTTCCCCTTACCGGCAAAGCCTGGCGGATCGGCGTAACCGGTGTGCCGGGGGTGGGTAAGTCCACGGCAATCGATCAATTGGGTGCCAACTTGACGGCATCCGGCAAGAAAGTTGCTGTGCTGGCAGTCGATCCCTCGTCAAGCCGAACCGGCGGATCCATCCTGGGCGACAAAACCCGGATGGCGCGCCTGTCGACTGATGTAAACGCCTTTGTCCGCCCCTCACCATCTTCAGGGACGCTTGGCGGCGTGGCGGCTAAAACGCGCGAAACCATGCTGCTGTGCGAAGCCGCCGGGTTCGACATAATCCTCGTGGAAACCGTTGGAATTGGCCAATCGGAAACCACCGTCGAAGAGATGGTGGACTTTTTTCTCGTGCTGATGCTTCCCGGCGCCGGAGATGAACTGCAAGGTATAAAAAAGGGAGTCCTTGAGATTGCCGATATGATAGCGGTCAACAAAGCGGACGGCGAAGGGAAGTTACGTGCTGATGCCGCTGCCTCTGAATACCGTGCGGCGCTCAATATTCTGGCTCCTAAATCTCCTTTGTGGACGCCCCCGGTGATTTCAGTTTCCGGCCTCGGTAATATCGGTCTCGATACTCTGTGGGGAAAAATCGCAGCGCACAGGCAGATCATGACCGACTCAGGCGAACTGGCCAAACGGCGAAGCAATCAGCAGGTGAGCTGGATGTGGTCAATGCTCCGCGACCGACTGCTGGAAATGCTGAAAACGCATCCGGAACTGAAGGAAACACTTCCCGCAATTGAGGCGGATGTCAGAGCAGGCAAAATGGCCGCTTCGCTTGCTGTCGACACTGTTTCGGACCTGCTAAAGCTTTGAAATTGATACTTTGAGGGTTGTTTGCAGCGCCTTGATAGTCCCGAATTCGGCACAATTGCGCCAATTTCACTGAAATTATCATAAAATATGTATCAAAATCGAACATTTATCTCTGGCACGCCTTCTGCAGTTAACAAGTCGTTAACAGCGGATGGTGAGAAAAATGAAGAGACGCGAGTTTCTAGCCGGCATGACCGGTATTGTGGCCGGAGCGACGCTCGCAGGAGCGAACGACGCCAATGCGTCGACCGGAAACACACAGATTGCAGGTCTCCGTGGTTCCATTGAAGGTGCTGACCTTGGGCTCAGACCGAGCGCTGACGATGATCAAAGCCGCGTGCTGCAACGGGCGATTGACGATGCAACCAAACGTGGAAAACCACTTTTCCTCACAGCGGGAACCTATCAGGTTTCGAACCTTAAGCTACCGGACGGCGCGCGCCTTGTCGGCGTACCCGGCCGGACCCGACTTGTTTACAGGGGTGAAGGGCATCTCTTCTTCGCTGAGAATGTTGCCCATATCGGCCTTGAGGGATTGATGCTTGACGGTGCAAATCAGCCGCTCGGCGACTACACCCCTGGCCTTCTTCACTTTAATGAAGTGGCTGATTTCACGATTACCGACTGCATCGTCTCAGGAAGCAGCAAGAGCGGTCTGGCCATTGATCGTAGTTCAGGCCATATCACCCGCAACGATATATCCGGCGCCAGCGATGCAGGCATTCGGTCGATTGAAGCGAGAGGGCTGACCATCCGGGACAATCAGGTTCGTGATTGCGGCAATGGTGGCATTCTGATCCATCGCTGGGCTGCCGGAGAAGACGGCACGATCGTTTCCGGCAACAGAGTGAAGAACATCTTTTCTCTTGCTGGCGGCACCGGGCAAAACGGCAACGGTATCAACGTCTTTCGCGCCCATAATGTTGTGATTACCGATAATCATGTCAGTGATTGCGCGTTTTCTGCAATCCGTTCCAACGCCGGTTCAAACGTTCAGATCAGCAACAATACCTGCCTTCGATCCGGAGAAGTCGGGATTTACTCTGAGTTCGGGTTTGAAGGGGCGGTTGTAACCGGCAATCTTGTTGATGGAGCCGCTGCGGGAATTTCCATTGCGAATTTCAACGAGGGCGGGCGCCTGGCCATCTGCGCCAACAACATCGTGCGCAATATTACCACCAAAGGACCCTACATCAACGATGTTGCAAGCTTCGGCTACGGTATTTGGGCTGAGGCAGAAACAAATGTCATCGGAAACGTTATTGAAAATGCGCCCTGGGTCGGAATTGGCCTCGGCTGGGGTCCATATTTGCGAAACGTGCTGGTCAGCAACAACATTATCAGACAGTCGGGAACCGGTGTAATCGTCACGGTTGTCGAAGGAGCTGGTCCAGCCCTAATCACCGGTAACATGCTCCAAGAACTCTCCAAGGAAGGTATCGTCGGATATCGTTGGAACGACAAAGCAACAAGGGACCTGGTTGCGGGCAATCGTGGGTGGCATCATTTGACGATCAACGGAAATCAGGTTTCATAGGTGATGCACATGAGTTGGCATCACCAGAATCCGACCATCCTCAGCGTCTAAACGCCGTGCCTAATGCATCGCGCAATTCTTTACTTGCGCGAACATACCCAACTATGGCGTCTCTTCGACTGGTTATCGGGCGATTGGAATAGCCTCCGACGACAATGGCCTGTTCATCTTCCAGTTCGAGTAAAGTCTCTATGACAGCGGCCATCATTGCCTCCGCACCGCGTGTGGTACCATCTTGGCATTTAAGCGAAATTCCAAGGCCCAGTTCAGGAACCGTCCCGCAAAACACGCCCTCCGCGCCTGTTTTTACGAACACGCGCCCCTCCATGGCCTGCATGATGTCCGTGCAGAAACGCTCACTACCTGCCACCATGAACGGTTCGTTGACACAAGCCTCATAAAGGGTATCGCAGGCATCTCTTCGATCCTGGGCCAGTCCTTCTCCGGTACCAAACACCGCAAATGCCTTGGCAAGCTTATCGAGCGGCACGGGATAAGTCGGAATGGAACAGCCATCGATACCGTGATCACTCGCCAGATGCGGGTGACCCGTCAACTCAGAAAGGACGTCCCTGATCGTCGCCTGGACAGGATGTTCGACATCGATATACCCCTTGGTCTGAACGCCAAGTGTCTTGGCTAACCCCAGAAATCCGGCATGTTTGCCAGAGCAGTTATTGTGGAGCGGGCAGGGTTTTGAATAGCTCTGATGCAGTTTGGCGACATCGGCCATTCGCCCCGGCCATTGTGGCCCGCATTCAAGATCCCCTTCTTCCAGTCCGGCTTTCATAAGCATGACCCTGGCCGATTTTACGTGAACCTCCTCACCATTGTGTGAGGCGCATGCCAGTGCCAGTTCCGCATCATCAAATCCCAGAGCTTCCGCAGCGCCGCTCTCGATCAACGGCAAGGCCTGGAGGGCTTTCACGGCAGACCGCGGGTAAACCAGTTGAGAAATGTCGCCTATCGATGCAACAAGTTCCCCTTTGGCATCTGAAATCGCGATCACGCCAGCATGGACGCTTTCCGTGCGATTGCCACGACTAACCTCTACCAGAGCCGAATTCATCACACGTCACTCCTTTGACCAGGATATTATTGCCTGCACGTTTTTCATCATCCAGTGTTGTGTTTGATAGCGAGCATCCCACTTTGTCGAAACGACAGAACATACGATGGCGAATTGTTCAAGGTGGCTCTCACGTAAAGGACGGTGTATTTTCACGAGATTCTGCCAGTTGACTGATGCGCAGACAAACACTTCGTTCAGCTTTCCCTGCTACCAATCTTTTTGAATGTTGCACACACATCACGCCAACAATTTTAGCGTGAATTCGCTTTGACAGTTTCAGGCGAATCCGCCCAATTGAAATGCGATTACTGGGGGAAATACATGAAGCATACAATTTATGCGTTTGCGATTGCGAGTCTGATGTCAGCGCCCGTTGCCATGGCGTCGGATGATGTTTCAGGCTGTTACCTGAACGGCGGTTTGTTTTCGGAAGGCTTTTCTATCGGAGGATTCATTTGCAACGACAGTAAATGGGTCAAAGATTCAGACTCTGCCAATGCGGAAATCTGTTTGCACCATAATCTGGTCTATGGCCAAGGTGCCGTCATTTCAATCGGATCGCCGATTGAGGACCGCAACGATAATGAGAAACTGCTTTACCAAGTCTGCGGTGCAGGCGGCCAGTGGAGCGAGATTGCCGAGAAAAACTAGGCCTGTTGGGCTCAGGAACCCACTTATTCGCACGCCTTGCCGCTCACTTCAGGAAGTTGGCAAGGCGTTCCAGCGCGGCATCTATCACGGTGTCCTTTTTACAAAAACAGAAGCGAACGAAATGCGCGGGGCCTTCTGAAACATAGAAAGCTGACACCGGAACGCAGGCAACTCCAGCATCTTTTGTCAGGCGTTCGGCAATGGCGACGTCATTGTCGCCCAGATCCAGTTCACGCATATCGCACGTGACAAAGTATGTGCCCTCACATGGCAACACCGGAATGCCGATTTTCTTCAAACCTTCGCCAATGCGCTGGCGTTTGCTCTGCATCTCAGCCGCGAGACCCTGGTAGTAATCGTCAGGTTTATTGAGGCCGAAAGCGACGGCAGCCTGCAGGTCAGGTGGCGTTGTAAACGTGACAAATTGATGAGCTTTGGCAATGGGGTCCAACAAATGGGGTGGCGCTGTTATGTATCCAACTTTCCAGCCGGTTAGAGAAAACGTTTTGCCCGCCGACCCAATCCTTACGGTCCTTTCGCGCATCCCGTCGAGTGTCATCAAGGGGACGTGAGCACGGTCATCAAATACAATGTGCTCATATACTTCATCACACAGAGCATAGGCATCATGTTCAAGACAGAGTTGAGCAATGGTGCCCAGTTCCGTTTCGGTAAAAACTTTCGCCGACGGGTTCATCGGGTTGTTGAGCAAAACAAGTTTCGTCCGGTCAGAAAAAGCCGCTCTGAGAGCATCCACATCAAGTCGCCAGTCAGGTGGTGACACCCGAACGCGTCTGACGATGCCCCCTGCCCGGCGCACCAGTGGCAGGTAGCAGTCGTATAGTGGTTCGATCAGCACCACTTCATCGCCTGGCTCAACAAGCGCAAATATCGCATCCGCAAGTGCTTCCGTGGCCCCTGAGGTGACCATCACTTCTCTCTGCCAGTCGACTTCCAGGCCGTAAAAGCGCCTGTTGCAGTCTGCCACCGCCTGCCGTAATTGCGGCAATCCCAACATTGGAGGATATTGATTTGGTCCGGTTTTCAGCGCGTCCGCGGCTGCTTCGCGGATGTCCAGCGGTCCGTCGACATCCGGGAAGCCCTGACCCAGATTGATGGCATCATGGGCCATGGCAAGACGCGACATGGTCTCAAAGACTGTGGTCTTGACGCCGGTGAAGACCGGATTGGTGGGCTTCATATTTCCTCCCAGGGTGGATGGGGTAAGCGGATCCACGAATCTATTGTCCTGCATAGATAGTCGTTCAACTGGCGGTGGTCGATAGTTTCAATGTGACCATGCACACAGCAAAAATGCGCTATAATGCCAAATCCTGCCAAATGGGGCCTTAATTGCCCTTGCTGCACCGCAGTAAATCGATTAAATAGCGCATAAGTTTGACTTGAATCAAATTTGCGTTCAGCGGCAACGTCGTTCTGAGCTGCATCTTCGAGTACCGTATTTTCTTCCTGTCAATCGCCTAAAAAGCCATAAGGATCCAGTGTGCAGCAAAAGATTGCCGCGCTTATCGGAGCGCCGTCCAGTGTTTCCCCGTTACTAATCAAAACTGAAATTCTTGCCGGTCTGACGGTCGCTCTGGCCCTGGTGCCCGAAGCTGTCGCTTTTGCATTCGTTGCCCAGGTCGAACCTCTGGTGGGGCTTTACGCTGCCTTTATCGTTGGTCTTATCACGGCGCTTTTTGGCGGCCGTCCCGGCATGATCTCCGGTGCTACCGGGGCTCTCGCTGTGGTGATGGTATCTCTGGTGGTCAATCACGGTGTCGAATATCTTTTTGCGACAGTGGTTCTGATGGGAATCCTGCAGATTTTCTTCGGCGTTATGCGGTGGGGGAAATTCATTCGGATGGTGCCTGCGCCGGTGATGCTCGGGTTTGTCAACGGTCTGGCGATCGTAATTTTTCTGGCCCAGCTTGGGCAGTTTAAAATCGCGGATGCATCCGGATCGCAGCACTGGATGACAGGCATGCAACTCTATCTGATGCTGGGCTTTGTTGTGCTGACCATGCTGATTATCTGGGTAGTGCCGAAAATTACGACCGCCGTTCCCGCACCGCTGGTTGCCATCGTCGCAGTGACGTTGATTGTCATCGGTTTCAATCTCGACCTGCGCTCGGTTGGTGATATGTCGAGTATTGCCGGTGGTCTGCCGCCATTTCATATTCCCAGTGTTCCCCTGACGATGGAAACATTCTGGATCATTCTGCCCTATTCGGTCATCCTTGCGGCAATCGGATTGATTGAATCGCTTCTGACGCTCAATCTGGTCGCTGAATTGACCGGACGAAAAGGTGGCGCCTCCAAGGAATGTCTGGCGCAGGGTGTTGCCAATACCGTCACCGGCTTCTTCGGCGGCATGGGTGGCTGCGCGATGATCGGTCAGTCAATCATCAACGTGAAGTCGGGTGGCCGTACGCGCATTGCGGCGCTGGCAGCTGCCTTGTTTCTACTTGGTTTCATACTCTTCGCCTCGCCCCTGATCGAGATTATCCCTCTCGCAGCTTTGGTCGGCGTGATGTTTATGGTGGTGGTCGGTACTTTCGCCTGGCGCACATTCCGCATCATGCACAAGATCCCAAGAACGGACGCCGTTGTTATCGTGCTGGTCACCGGGGTGACGGTGTACAGCGATCTGGCAGTTGCAGTTGTTGTCGGCGTGATTGTATCAGCCCTGGCCTATGCCTGGAATGCAGCCGGCCGGATATCCGCGCGGACAACCATCAATGAAGATGGCGAAAAGGTCTACACGCTCGCAGGGCCGCTCTTCTTCGGCTCTGTAAGCGGATTTCAGGACTTGTTCGATCCGGAAAACGATCCGGACGATGTGATCATTGATTTTATAGAGTCACGCGTGGTCGATCATTCCGGTCTTGAGGTCATCGACAATGTGGCTGCACGATACAAAGCTAAAAACAAACGCCTGCATCTGCGCCATCTCTCCCCGGATTGCGTCAAACTGCTGGATAAAGCGGGCAGCATGGTCGAAGTGTCGGTGATCGAAGATCCAACTTACGAAGTTGCAGTGGATTACGAAGACCGATTTGCCAACCGTCCGGCTACGTGACAAATATCCACGTAGCGTGACTTTCCATTCAAAATTCAGCGCGTAAACACTTTTCTAATACGGACTGTCCACACCACCCATTTCGACGTAAACGCTCTTGATCTGGCTGTAGTGCTCAATGGCGGCACGACCATTTTCTCGACCGATACCGGATTTCTTGTAACCGCCAAAGGGAAGTTCTATCGGCGTAAGGTTATAGGTGTTGATCCAACAGGTTCCGGCATGCAGCGCATTGATCACACGATGGGCGCGCTGGATGTCTTTGGTGAAAACACCTGCGGCCAATCCAAACTGCGTGCCGTTGGCACGGGCGATCACTTCGTCTTCGTGGTCGAAATCAAGCACGCACATGACCGGACCGAAAATCTCTTCCTGAGCGATCCGCATGTGGTCCTGCACGCCGGCAAATACCGTGGGCTCGACAAAATAGCCTTCAGTGTTGCCGGCCGGTTTGGCAACTTTTCCACCACAAATGAGTTCTGCACCTTCGCTTTGGCCCAGAACCAGATAGTTTAAAACTTTGTCGAACTGCTCTTTGGAGACAAGGGGTCCCATCTGGGTCGCCTCATTCATCGGATCGCCAAGAATGATTTTCGATGTCCGTGCAGCAAGTTTTTCCAGAAATTGTTCGCTGATAGAACGATGTACAAACACGCGGGTACCATTGGAACAGATCTGGCCCGCTGAATAGAAGTTGCCGAGCATTGCACCTGAGATCGCATGGTCGATATCGGCATCCTCAAACACGACGATTGGCGATTTGCCACCCAGCTCGAGCGTAACGTGTTTCAGGTTCTTGCTTGCGAGTTCAGCTACTTTTACGCCCGTTCCAACCGAGCCTGTCAGGGAAACCTTGGCTATGTCGGGATGGCCAATCAGGTGACTTCCGGTTTCGCCGTACCCCTGCACGACGTTGAATACACCATCGGGCAACCCGGCTTCTTTGTAGATTTCCGCCAGACGCAACGCACTCAACGGGGTGTTTTCAGATGGTTTGAAAATCATCGCGTTGCCGCAGGCAAGCGCCGGAGCGGATTTCCAGCAAGCGATCTGGATCGGGTAATTCCAGGCACCAATCCCCACACACACGCCAAGCGGTTCGCGGCGGGTATAGCCAAAGGCACTTCCCAGATCGATGTGGTCGCCGGAAACAGTTCCGATCATAGAGCCGAAATATTCAAGACAGTCCGCTCCAGACGCCGCATCCGCGACAAGCGTCTCCTGAAGTGGTTTTCCGGTATCCAGTGTCTCGAGTTCTGAAAGTTCCCGGTTGCGATCCCGCATGATAACCGCAGCTTTGCGCAGCACACGTCCCCGTTCGGCGGCAGGAACAGCCGACCAGACTTTAAATCCCTCCCGGGCCGAGGCTACAGCTTCGTTGACAAGTTCCTGACTGGCTGCATGCAATTGGGCAATCACTTCACCGGTGGCGGGATACTGGCTCAGTATCGACCGCCCGGCCTTGTCTTCAACGAATTTGCCATGAATGAAGTGCGAGGCCTCTGGTTGTGCGCGCATCATCTGTAATCCCGAATGGTCTTAATTTTCTACTGCACGACAAATCTAATCCGGTGCCTGGATCGTTGCCGCCATTTGGTCCCTTCCCGCTTCATCATATCACGAAGACGGTTTCATCGCTGCGAAGCATGCCACGCAGGATTGATCCAGGGAGTCTGATTTGACGCTGGCAGTGGAGTTTTGTTGAGGATCATATCTGCAGCTCTCTCGCCCACCATAATGGACGGTGCATTGAGATTGCCGTTGGTAATTTGTGGGAATATTGAACTGTCGACAACCCGGAGACCGTCAACGCCAATGACGCGACATTCCGGATCGACAACCGCCATATCGTCCTCAGCGGCCCCCATTTTACAAGTGCCGCACGGATGATACGCGCTTTCGACATGCTCGCGAATAAAGTCGTCCAGAGCCTCATCACTTTGGCAGTCGTTGCCGGGTTGAATTTCCTTGCCCCGATACTGGTCAAAAGCCTTCTGACCGAAGATTTCGCGCGTTAAGCGAATGCAGGTTCGGAATTCTGCCCAGTCGTCCTCATGGCTCATATAATTGAATTGGATGGAAGGTTTTTCCATGGGGTCGGCTGAGTTTATACTGACACGCCCTCGTGATTTGGATCGCATTGGCCCGACATGCGCCTGAAAGCCATGTCCTTCCGCAGCGACCTTTCCATCGTAACGGATGGCAAAGGGCAGGAAGTGATATTGAATGTCGGGATATTCGATCCCGGCCTGAGACCGGATGAAGGCACAGGTTTCAAAATGATTGGAGGCACCAAGGCCCCGCCCCTGCAGGAGCCATTGTAGACCGATCATTGCCTTGGAAACAATATTCCAGTGTTTATAGAGCGTTATGGGTTGAAGGCAGGCCTGCTGGACATATAGTTCCAGGTGATCCTGCAAGTTTGCGCCGACGCCTGATCTGTCGACACGAACGTCAATGCCGTTCTTTTTCAATATGTCAGCCGGACCAATGCCGGAAAGCATCAGCAGTTTGGGAGAGTTGATCGATGATGCGGAAAGGATGACATCGCGGCTGGCACGAACCTCTTGAACCTCGCCGCCCCGCTCATACTCAACTCCGACGGCCCTGTTTCCGTCGAACAGGATCTTTCGGGCGAATGCACCGGATATCAGTGTAACATTTTCCCGTTTCAATGCGGGCTTGAGATAGGCATTGGCAGCGGACCAGCGACGGCCCTTGTGGATGGTCATTTCCATCTCACCAAAACCTTCCTGCTGATGACCGTTGTAATCCTTCGTGGATGGGTATCCCGCCTCGACGCCTGCCTCTACGAAGGCCTCATATAAGGGGTTCCATTTGTCACCGCGCGTCACGTGCAGCGGACCTTTGGTACCACGCCATCCTGGTTCTCCAGAGTGACTGGTCTCCATCCGTTCGAAATAGGGCAGAACATCGCGATAGGCCCAGCCGCGCGCACCCATCTCTTCCCAATTGTCAAAATCACAGGCATGGCCGCGGACATAAACCATGCCGTTGATTGAAGAGGACCCGCCGATCACTTTGCCACGCGGCGTGGCAAGACGGCGCTTGCCAAGATGGGGTTCCGGTTCGCTTTCAAAGCCCCAGTCATATCGTGACATGTTCATCGGATAAGAAAGCGCTGCCGGCATTTGTATGAACGGGCCGATGTCCGTACCACCAAATTCCAGTACAAGCACTTTGTTCTGTGGGTTTTCACTCAACCGATAGGCCAGCGCACAACCGGCAGATCCTGCACCGACGATAATGTAGTCTGCGGTCACCACCGTCACGATTTCATCCCGCCAACCGCGATTTGCGCCTCTACATAGTTCTCGACCATCCCGATTGCAGATGCCGGATCCGCAGCACCATCTTTTAGGGCGCGTCGTATCCACAAACCGTCGATCATCGCAGCAGTGCCTTCAGCCAATGCCTCCACGCGATCCGGAGGCACCAATTCGCGCAAGGCATGCGTCAAATTGGATTGAAGCCGTTTTGCATAAATCCTCAGTAGTCGCTGGCTGCTTTGTGTTGTCTGCGCCTGAACATAAAAGGCGAGCCACGCTGCAATGACAGCGGGCTGAAACTGGTCCGGTGCAAAGTTACCTTCAATTATTGCCGTTATCCGGGCTCTGGGGGTTTCGGCATATCGCAAACGATCCCGGATACCTATACCCAGTTCATTCAACAAGTGCCGCATGGTCGCTGCCAAGAGTTGATCTTTGGATCCGAAATAATGATGTGCCAGACCGCCGGAGACCCCTGCGCGGCGAGCGATCCGGGATATCGTCACATCACAGAATCCGCTCTCGTAAATTGTTTCGACCGTCGCAGAGATCAGCGCGCGCCGACGTTCCGTTTCCATACCGATTCTAGGCATCGTCTCACCTCTTGACTGCTGTGACCTTATTTTTGATTGAACAGTCAATCAACAAAAACTTGCTATTTTCGGTTCGTAATGTTTCGATGTGCAACGAGATCCGGAACAAAACGGCCAAATGATCAATAAAAACAGAGGGGATCATTGTTGCCTGTTGTCCGGAGCACACTTCCGTCTTATCCATGGGGCGGTATTTCGTGATCGCAGGAGGGAACTTCATGAATAAATTTGTTAAATCGCTTTGTGGCGCTACTGCCGCGTTACTACTTGCCGGTACAGCACAGGCTGCTGATCCGGAAAGCTGCAAACTCGTGCGTTTTTCGGATGTTGGATGGACTGACATCACAGCGACAACGGCTGTCACGACAGGCGTGCTGCAGGCGCTGGGTTATGAAACCGATATTAAAATTCTGTCCGTTCCGGTGACTTACACGTCGCTGAAAAACAAAGATATCGATGTATTTCTCGGCAATTGGATGCCGACAATGGAAGCCGATATCAAACCGTACCGCGAAGACGGCTCGGTCGAAACAATTACGGAAAACCTTACCGGCGCCAAATACACGCTCGCCGTGCCTAAATATACCTATGACAAGGGCCTTACCAGTTTCGACAAGATCGCGGAATTCAAAGAGTCCCTCGATGGCGAGATTTACGGCATTGAAGCCGGCAACGACGGCAACCGTTTGATTATCGGTATGATCGATCAGGATATCTTCGGCCTGAAGGGTTTCGAAGTGGTTGAATCCTCCGAACAAGGCATGCTGGCGCAGGTTGCACGCAAAACCAAGCGCGACGAAGACATCGTCTTTCTGGGTTGGGCTCCTCACCCGATGAATTCAAACTTCGAGCTTGAATATCTGGCTGGCGGTGATGAGATCTTTGGTCCAAATTTCGGTGGCGCAAACGTCTTCACCAATGTCCGCGCCGGTTATACCGAAGAATGCCCCAATGTTGGTAAGTTGCTGAAAAACATGAAGTTCACTCTCGATATGGAGAATGAAATCATGGGTGCAATTCTCAATGACAGCGAAGAGCCCGATGACGCAGCCAAAGCGTGGGTCAAAGAACATACCGATGTATTTGAACTGTGGCTGAACGAAGTCACCACTGTCGATGGTGGGAATGCCGTTGAAGCTGTTCGGAAGTTTTACGACTTCTGATTTCAGCAGACACCATTCAGCGGGCGTCGGCTCTACTCTTTTCAGTTGGCGCCCCTCTCAGTATTCCCAGACGATATGAGGCCAATCCGTGGAATGGCTTACGGACAATAAAATTCCAGTTGGCATATGGGCGAAGAACCTTGTCGACTGGTTGACTGACAATGCCGCCTGGTTTTTCGACGGCATTTCCGACACGCTGGAAGTGATTATTGCGGGCATTCTTTTTGTGCTGGAAGCACCGCACCCTTTCATCATTGTCGGTGCAGCGACCCTGCTCGCCTTTTTCATTCACCGCACCATCCCATTCACGCTCTTTGTGCTGGTCGCCCTGTTGCTCATCATCAATCAGGGCTATTGGGAAGAAACGACCGAAACGCTGTCTCTGGTCATCGCAGCGGCATTGGTCTGCATGGTTTTCGGCGTGCCGCTGGGCGTTGCAGCCGCTCATCGACCCAGGCTCTTTGCTGTCATGCGACCGATCCTCGACCTCATGCAGACAATCCCGACCTTTGTTTACCTGATACCGGCATTGATCCTTTTTGGTCTCGGCATGGTGCCGGGATTGATTGCGACCGTTATTTTCGCCATCCCTGCCCCGATTCGATTGACGCAACTGGGCGTCTCCTCAACGCCAAAAGCTCTGCTTGAGGCGGGAGAAGCATTTGGTGCGACAGGCTGGCAGCTGTTGTGGAAAGTTGAGTTGCCTTATGCGCTGCCGAACATCATGGCGGGATTGACTCAAACGATCATGCTGTCGCTTTCGATGGTGGTCATTGCGGCGCTGGTTGGTGCGGACGGTCTCGGCGTTCCGACACTAAGGGCACTCAATACGGTCAACATCGCCAAGGGATTTGAAGTCGGGCTGGCCATCGTGCTGATCGCTATTGTGCTGGACCGTTTCATTCGCAAAGAGGGCAAGGGGACCGTTTGATATGAGCGAACCGATTGTCCGTTTCAAAGAAGTCGATATTGTTTTCGGAAACGATCCGGAATCCGCCCTGCCCCTGATCGATCAGGAAAAAACCCGCGAGGAAATACAGGCCGCCACAGGCCAAATCCTTGGCAGCGCGCGCGCAAGCCTTGATGTCTATGAAGGTCAGATTGTGGTTCTCATGGGCCTATCGGGTTCGGGGAAATCGACTCTGCTCCGTGCCGTAAATGGCTTGAACAAGGTCACTCGCGGCGAAGTCCTGGTGAATGATGGTTCGGGCTATATCAACCCCACCAATTGCCCCGCGACAACTCTTCGGCAACTGCGCCTCAATCGTGTCGCCATGGTGTTTCAACAATTCGGCCTGTTGCCCTGGCGAACAGTCGCAGACAATGTCGGCCTCGGACTTGAATTGGCCGGCATGAGTGCTGCAAAGCGCCGTGAACGGGTCCAGGAGCAGCTTGATCTGGTCAATCTGTCTGAGTGGGGCAACAAACAGGTCCACGAACTTTCCGGTGGCATGCAACAGCGTGTGGGGCTCGCCCGAGCCTTTGCGACCCAGGCGCCAATTCTGCTGATGGATGAACCGTTTTCCGCGCTCGACCCCCTCATCCGCGACCGACTGCAGGATGAGTTACTCGATCTTCAGAAGAAAACCGGCCGCACCATCATCTTTGTCAGCCACGATCTTGATGAAGCGGTGAAAATCGGTTCAAAGATTGCCATCATGGAAGGCGGCCGCGTCATTCAGTTTGGCACCGCGCAGGACATCGTCCTCAATCCGGCGACCGAGTATGTGGCTGACTTCGTGGCTCATATGAACCCGCTCAACGTTCTGCGGGCCTGCGATATCATGGCACCACTTGAGGGAACGCCTGATCCAGACCTACCAGCTGTCCCCGGTGAGAAGACGGTTCGAGAAGTCATGGATATCCGTCTGAGCACCGGCAAAACAGTTCTGGTCGAGGAAAATGGGTCACCCACCGGCCAAATTGGCGACGAAGAGATCTACCGGAGTCTGCTGAAGAAGCAGACGAATGGGGCGACAACTTAGGATTTAAGTTTATCGCCAACCAGCGCCAACAGCTTCCCGGCAAGATTATCTGCTCCTACCATCTGCCCGTGACACGGAATGATCGAGGTCGGCTGATCGGCCTCGATCTGTTTTTCGACCCAACTTTTGTAGACCGGCTTGTCTGCGATGCCGAAACTGGGGAATGTGCCAAGCATCCCTGGTGTGTCTGAGACGCCGGTCATCGAGCCTTTAGAGCCGCAGAATGCATCAACGACCAGCCAGGCAAGCTGGTCTTCTGATTGAGCTCTCAGCCATATCTCGCCGGTTTTCAGGCCACGGGGTTCAATAATCTGGACAGTGTCGGGGAGCTCAGTTTTTACATTATCCAATGGTTCGAATGACAAGCCTGTTTGTTTTTCCAGACGCGGCGTTGCGCGTTCCGGTGCACAGAGTGTCGCTTCAGGGAAAGCTTCGGAATATTCTATCAAGCCTTTGTTGTGATAGTGGTTGGGTGCGAGAACCTGGGTGACGGGACCTAATGCTGCAAGAGACTCTCTCGCTGTGTCACCGAGACCTTGTACCGGACTGAAAAGACAGATATTTCCCGTTTTCAACCGTATCGCGCTGCACCGCAATCCGCCCTTCTCTGCAACAAACACATTATCCAAATCCTCGACTGATCGAAACGCAGATAGACCCTTCGCCATCACTCTACTCTTTTCTTGAACGTTTGCTCAACAATCGATATCATAGGAATGCATCATTGAAAAGAGAGCGGTATGGGTCGCAGTCCTGAATTTGAGATCGACGACATCCTGGGCAAGGCCATGGGTGTTTTCTGGGCCAACGGGTATCGGGATACATCGATGACTGATTTGGAAAATGCCACTTCCCTGAGGCCGGGTAGCATCTATCACGCCTTTGGCAGCAAAAAGGGTTTGTTTCTTGCGGCGCTGGATCATTATGTCAAACAGGTCGTCGACACGCGGGTTTCGCACCTGCTTGAAATTGACAATCCCATGGAGGCAATCGAAGATTTTTTCCGCTCGACCTTCGAGGCCTTCAATCCGGATCAGCTGATCGGATGCATGCTCACAAATACGGCGACCGAAGTAGGAGCGACGGACAGTGATATTCAGGAGCGGATTGAGGCCGGTCTCAGTCGAATTGAAGGCGCCTTTGAATCCCGCCTGACCGAAGCACAAGGCAAAAACCTGCTGGCTGCTGACAAGAATGCCAAGACCCTCGCTCTACACCTGGTCTCCTGTTATCAGGGACTGGCGGTCATCGGCCGCCTGACGAGAGACAAGGACCGGCTCAGGGTGATTTCAGACCAGGCTCTTGCATCCCTGAAGTAGTCTACGCTGCAATCCAGGAAACCATCGGAGGTCCTCGTCCCCTCCAGATTTCGCTCGGGCCCCGGCTTGACAAGAGGCCCGGCGCGCTTTCTTGTTGAAGTATGGGGACAGCGAATGCCCCGTGAGGCTCCGGTCGAAAGTTCGCGTCCAGTAAAAACCGAAAAAAGGGGACGCGACATGCAATTCCAGTTTCAGGACATTTTGGCCGTCGGAGCAGGTTAATGCTTCGCATAAACAACATTCGGACCGCACTGATAGGGCCGATTGACCTCTCCATTTCTCCCGGTGAATGCATCGCGCTGATGGGACCGTCCGGTGCCGGTAAATCGCTCCTGCTTCGCGCCATTGCTGATCTTGATCCCAACGAGGGCACGGCGCTGATTGGTGAAAGCAATCGAGATCAAATGCCCGCTTATGAATGGCGCCGCCGCGTAGCCTACGTTCCGGCCGAAAGCGGATGGTGGGGCGATAGAGTTGGCGATCATTTTGATTCCGAACCCGATCTTGGTCCACTGCTGACCCAAGTCGGATTGCCCGATGCTCTGAACTGGGAAGTGTCACGTCTTTCTACTGGCGAACGCCACCGTCTTGCAATTGCACGGGCACTGGTCGGCAAACCACAAGCATTGCTTCTGGATGAACCGACGGCATCGCTTGATGCCGATATGACCGCACGGATTGAATCCCTGCTTCATCAACAAAGCGAACAAGGCATATCTATCCTTCTCGTTACGCATGACAGCCAGCAACAGGACCGGATGGCCAAGCGTCATTTTCTGATGAATGCGGGTCGGCTTGTCGAACGGGGGAGTGAAACCGGATGATGACCTATATTCCGCTTTCCACGATCGACCTTGCTCTGGGCGCTGTGTTTCTCCTGCTCAACGCGATCTTTTCTCTTGCCCTCCAGCTGGGATTGGCTAGGCAACTTCTGTTTGCATCACTGCGAATGATCGTTCAATTGCTCATGGTCGGCCTGGTTCTGAAAACAGTCTTTGCAGTCGCCTCACCCTGGCTAACGCTGCTCATTGCCGCGATCATGATTGGGTTTGCCGGGCGCGAAATCCGGGCACGTCAGGAGCGCCAGTTGTCTGGGATCTGGGGGCTCTCTCTTGGCGGAGGTGCCATGATGGCGGCAGGTACCCTGGTAACCCTGTTTGCACTAGCAGTGCAGATTAAACCTGATCCCTGGTGGTCACCGCAATATTCACTGCCTCTGTTTGGGATGATCCTTGGAAACACAATGACAGGGGTCAGTCTTGGACTGGATACGCTTCACAGTACGATCTTTCGGGAGCGCGGAACGGTGGAGGCTCGTCTGCTGCTTGGGAAAACCCGATGGGAGGCCGTCTTGCCGGCGACACGGCGTGCCTTGCGCAGTGGCTTTACGCCGATCATCAATTCGATGGCAGCAACGGGTGTGGTCTCTCTGCCCGGCATGATGACCGGGCAGATATTGTCAGGTGTCGATCCGCAAGAGGCGGTCAAATATCAGTTACTGATTATGTTTCTGATCGGCGGGGCAACCGGTCTGGGCGTTCTTGCGGCTGTACTGAGCAGCGTATGGCGGCTCACCGATCACAGACACCGATTGAGACTGGACAGGCTTCGCGGAGGTGCTGTCCAGTCTCGCTAGGAACGTATCCACCGGGGCCTATTGAATCTGACCGCTTTCACTCAGAAAACGCGCCATGCCACGGATGTTGGGCTCGCGCCAGCCATCATATTGCTGCCAGTCTTTGTAATCGTCGAACGTGAGGGATGCGACAAGGTCATCGACGCTCTTGCCTTCTTTCAATCCGGAGAGAACCTGTTCACGCAGTAATTCCATGTAGACGCGCACGTCACTCGCATCAGCTTTTACACCGACATTGCCGTGGGCCGGAGCGAAGATTTCAAAATCAAGGCTCTCAACCTTTTTAACCTGATCGATCCATTTATCGATGTTCGAATTCGGCATATCGCGGAACGGCAGGCGTTTGGGTGATGCGGCATCGGTAATGAATGCAACGTTTTCCGGACGCACCACAACGGCGATCAAATCCACACCATGTCCCTCACCCAGCCAGGTCAGATCAAAAGTCTTGCCACCCACTTCAAGACTGTGCGTTTCCTCGAAACGGACATCGGGTTTGACCCCGTCAATGGCATCCGGCGCATTGGCTTGCGCAATGACCGTGGCGCCGTCGGCCAGAACGCTACCACCAGAGGCGTGATCGCCATGTGAGTGGCTGTAAATCAGATGAGAGATCGGCTTGTCGGTTATGGTGTTGAGGTTCTCCTTGAGCCACTGCGCCGCTTCAGCGTTTATGGGGTCAACGATAACGACGCCATCATCGGTCACGGTCACCAACGAAAAATGGAAGTTGTTTTGGAACCGATAGACATCACCGGCCACGTTAGTAATGGCTCGCTTGGCCTCCTGTGCGTAGACAGACGTCGTAACACCGACAAGTAACAATAAAGCGGCGATGCGCCCTACCTGCTTGAACATGGCTTGCTCCATCCCTTGACTGTTCGTATTCCCTCCCGGCCCGTGTCGCTCTCAGCCTGCGTCAAAGCGCTGATGAGGGCAAATCACCAAATCGAGATGCGCGGGTGAGTTTTACCCCTTGGCAATTGCTGCCGACGGGTTGGTGCGCTCGCTGGTGGTTCCCATTTGGAGCACCAAAGTGGCCAGTGCAGTGATGGCGACACCGGCCAGAATCCAGATTCCGGGCCACCCTTTCCCGATCATCATGTTTTCCACCACCACAAGGGCTGGCAACAGGTATGTGTAGGACATGACCTTGCCTGCCGGCAGACGCGCGCTGGCATAATTGATCATCAGCACCGATATTGCCGTAGAAAAAACCGCCAGATAGAGGATGCCCAGATGGGTCGAAATCGGGATGGCCTGCCAGGCAATATCAGGTTGTTCCCATGCAATGTAGGCTGCGAGCATGAGGGCCGAGGCGGACAGGACGCCAAAATTTGACATCATCGGTGACACATCCCGGCAGCACAGCCGGAACACCGGAGCATAAAACGCGTAGGCAGCGCATCCGATCAGATAGATCTGTTCACCGGGTCCGAGTGACAAACCACTCAGCGCTGCGAAATCATTGCCGAAAAGTACGATGATTGTTCCGGCACAGCCAATCAGCAGACACAGGATCTGGATCCCGGAAGGTCGTTGCCTGAGCAAGAAGAACGCAATCACAGATGTCATTGCCGGAATGAGTGCAAAGATAGCGCCGGTATTGGCAGCTGTCGTTTTTTGAAGTGCACTGAACATCGTGACAAAAAATGTGCTGAGCATAAAGCCCAATAGAAAGTAACTTCCAACATGCCGCCATGACGGGCGTTGCCAGCTTCCCGTCGCAATTGTCGCAAGCCCAATCAGAGCGGCAGCTACGACAAATCTCAGTAATGTCAGCACTTTGGGGTCAAGAGTGGGTGCTATCGCCTCTCCCAAAGGAAAGGATGTTGAAACAAAAACGATGAATACAAGCATCGCCAGATGCGCCCAGCCGTAAGTTTTTAAAATCTCGGTATCCCTTGCTCAAAATCCATTTGCCAACGATCCGGCAACGTCATTAAATCACGGTTACGTCAGTTTTTGCTCGAAATTTTTGACCAAATGGGTAAATTTTGTGCACAGTTGTCGTCCGGGATTCGAGAGAATCCCATTTGATAGCTGAAAATTGGGAGGAAGCGGCTTTTCTCGCAGACGAGCGCGCCGAAACTGAGACTGGCATATAAGTTGCGTTTGATGCAGGATCGTCCAATCCACAAAAACGACCTGAAAACAGGGGGATATAATGTTCAGTCATTTCCGAACTTTACTGTGCGCTGCCTTGATCGGTGCAGTGAGCTTGCTGGTCTCAGCATCCGCTTACGCAGACACCATCAAAGTTGCCGGCATTTACACTGTTCCCGTCCAGCAAAAATGGGCCGGAACGCTGCATCGGGCGCTTGTCGCTGCCAAGGATGCAGGTACAATTGAATATACTTTTTCAGAGAAAGTAGCCAATACAGACTATGTGCGCGTCATGCGCGAATATGCCGAAAGCGGAGTCCAGTTGATCGTTGGCGAAGCATTCGGTATCTCCAAGGAAGCCCGTAAAGTCGCCGACGATTATCCGGAAATTGCCTTTGTCATGGGCGATCCCGGCGTCGAACACGGTTCCAACTTTGCAGTGTTCGATAACTGGATCCATGAACCCTGCTATATGATGGGCATGATTGCCGGGAAAATGACCAAGACCAACAAGATTGGCATGGTAGGCGGCTATCCCATCGGCGAAGTCAATCGTCTGTTCCACGCCTTCATGGAAGGCGCACGCTCAGTCAATCCCGATGTCGAGTTCAAGGTATCCTTTATCGGTTCCTGGTACGACCCACCCAAAGCCAAGGAATTCGCCTATGCACAGGTCGAGTCCGGTGTGGATATTCTCTATGCGGAACGTGCCGGCGTTGTCGATGCGGCCCGCGAAAAAGGCATCGTCGCCTTTGGCAATGTCAATGACATGAACAAGGAAGAAAACGGCACAGATGTTGTTGTTGCTTCTGCCCTCTGGCACATGGAGAATGCCTTGAACTACGCCGTGGAACAGGTGAAGGGCGGGACATTCAAAGCCGAGAACTACCGCGACTGGACCATGATGGGTAAAGGCGGCGCCTCGCTGTCTCCTTATTATGAATTCGAAGACAAAATTCCGCAGGACGTTCGGGATGCCGTCGATCAGAAAAAAGACGAGATCCTGTCGGGTGCCTTTGTCGTTCCGATCAATGATGAAGAGCCGAAATCCACATTCTAGTTCGTGCTCAAATGCAGTTCGGCAGAGGCTTCCAACATGCGGGGCTCCTGCCGGATGCATTCCCAGTAATGGCGCTGCGACGCCTCAATCGGTCTTATTGCAATATTCACTGGAGCAATTCTCGCGATCGCTGGATCGCGTAAAATGCTCCAAGGCTTTGTTTTAACGCGTATCCTTATCGCAAAGGTGATTCAATCTTTCCGAGATACGCCATAGTGAGCGGCACGTTCCCATGTCCGGACAGACCCCCCTCGCCTTGCAAATCAGCGCCATAACCAAACGCTTCGGCAGCCTGACGGCCAACGATGGTATTTCGCTGGACCTGCACGAAGGCCAGATACTGGCCCTGCTTGGAGAAAACGGCGCGGGAAAAACAACCTTGATGAGTGTTCTGTTTGGCCACTATGTCGCCGATGAGGGCAGCATCAAAGTCAAGGACACCCTCCTTGAAGCCGGATCGCCGGCCGCTTCGCTTGAGGCCGGCATCGGTATGGTGCACCAACATTTTACGCTGGCGGAAAATCTCAGTGTTCTTGACAATATCATGCTGGGTACCGAGCGCCTGACGGCAGTGCGCAGGGACACGAGCAAGGCAAAACGGAAAATTGCGAAACTGGCCGGTGCGTTCGGCCTGGCTGTCGACCCCAATGCCAGCGTTGGTTCTTTGACTGTCGGCGAACGGCAGCGTGTTGAAATTCTCAAAGCGCTTTATCGCGATGTCCGTATACTCATTCTGGATGAGCCCACGGCGGTGCTGACACCCCAGGAAGCCGACAATCTTTTTGATACACTGCGTAAAATGACGGCCGAAGGGCTGTCGATTATTTTCATCTCCCACAAACTCCACGAAGTTCTTGCTATTGCGGATGAAATTGCGGTTCTCCGTCACGGTAAAAAGGTTGCAGCCTTTCCGATAGAAGAAGCCAGTCGGGAAAAGATCGCCGAAGCCATGGTCGGAGAACCGGTTGATCCACCGGTCCGACAGCCGGGGGAACCTGGTGCCACCGTCCTGCGACTGAACAACGTCGATGCCGGAGGCACTGTCGACAGACCGACGTTGAAAAGCGCTTCATTCACACTCTCGGGCGGAGAAATTGTCGGTCTTGCGGGTGTTTCGGGAAACGGCCAGTCCGTTCTGGCAGACCTGGTGAGCGGTCTCATCAACCCCCATAGCGGAGAGATGAGCCTGCTTGATAATCCGGCGAATGCCCTCACCCCTGCAACGGCGGTCAGGGCTGGTGTGGGGCGAATACCGGAAGATCGACACGCAACAGGTGTGATTGATGAAATGTCGATCAGAGAAAACCTGGCATTGGAATCAATCAGACGCCCGCCAGCTTCGCGGGCCGGTTGGGTCAATTGGAAGACCATCAATGAACGCGCCCGCACCTTGATGAGCCGATATGACGTCAGAGGGGGTGAGATCGGTACAACGGTGCGCAGACTATCCGGCGGCAACATGCAGAAACTCATTCTTGCCCGCGTCCTTGAGGCATCTCCACACGTTATTCTTGCAAACCAGCCAACTCGTGGACTTGATATCGGCGCAACAGCCTATGTTCATCAGCAACTCTTCAACGCCCGGGCACGCGGTGCCGGTGTTCTTGTGATTTCCGAGGATCTTGATGAACTGATGACGCTCAGCGACAGGATTGTTGTGATGTTTCATGGCCTGCTTAGTCTGCCCATCAGCCCCGAAAATGTCACCCAGCAGGAAATCGGACTGATGATGAGCGGCCAATCAGGATTTGGGGAGGCGGTAGATGCGGCTTGAAGCGCGCGAACATGTGCCTCTTTGGATGACGGCGCTGGCACCGCCGATTGCGGTTGCCGTATCCTTCCTATTCTGCGCCATCCTGATCCTGTGGGCCGGTGCATCGCCACTCAGCGCCTATGGCGATCTGATCGCCGGAGCGCTGGGCTCCCGATTTGCCATTACCGAAACGCTTGTAAGGGCAACGCCCCTGATTTTTACCGGTCTGGCTGTCGCCGTTGCCTTCCGGGCTAAACTCTGGAATATCGGCGGCGAAGGCCAGCTTTATGCAGGGGCACTGATGGTGACCTGGGTCGGCACCGGGGCCGTGGATCTACCACCAATCCTGATGATCCCGTTTCTGTTTCTCAGCGCCGCCGCGGCCGGTGGATTGTTGCTGCTGGGCCCGGCCCTGATGAAAACCTATCTCAAAGCCGATGAAGTTGTTACGACACTGCTTCTGAATTTCGTTGTTCTGCTCCTGGTCAACTATCTGCTGTTCGGTCCCTGGAAAGATCCCATGGCCATGGGGTGGCCACAGGGTGCTGCAATAATCGATAACGGACTGCTGGAAGGTCTGGTTCCCAAGGCACGGGTACATATGGGGCTGATTTATGCGCTGTGTGCGGCCGTTTTGGTCTTCATCATGATGCGTTTTACGATCTGGGGTTTCGAAATCCGGGCTGTCGGCCACAATGCCGAAGCCGCTCGATTTGCGGGCATGCCGATGACCTGGACGACCGTTCGTACCGCACTGATATCCGGGGGCCTTGCTGCCTGTGCCGGGGTTACGGAAGTTGCCGGCACCAAGGGCTATCTCACGGCCGATATCTCGCCGGGGTTTGGCTATACCGGGATTGCCGTGGCCATGCTGGCAGGTCTCAATCCGCTCGGAGTCATTGTGTCTGCGATCTTCATTGCCGCAATCTATAACGGTGCTGATGCGATGAGCCGTTCAATCGACGTTTCGAACTATATTGCTGACGTCATCACGGCGACTTCTCTGTTGTTGGTTCTGGCTGCTGTAGCGCTCAGCCGATACCGATTGAAACGAGGGTAGGAACAGGAAGATGGAAATATTCGACCTATTCCTTACGGTTGGCTTCTGGGCTGCAACGATCCGGATGGCCACACCATTGATCTTCGGCACACTGGGCGAACTGATCTGCGAACGGGCCGGTGTTCTCAATTTGGGTATCGAAGGCATCATGACGCTGGGTGCGATGACCGCCTGGATGACCGTCTATCAGGGTGGAGATCTTTGGACGGCGGTTCTTGTTGCAGCGATGTTTGGGGCGTTGTTCGGTTTTTTGCATTGTCTGTTCGCCGTCTATATGGGCCTGTCCCAACATGTGAGCGGCATCGGCATCACGCTGCTGGCAACATCGCTGTCCTATTTTTCCTTCCGCATGCTTTTGCCAGGGGTTACCACGCCACCGAAAATAGTTCCGTTTGAGAACCTGCCGATCCCGGTCCTTGTCGACATCCCGGTGCTGGGACCGGCGCTGTTCAATCAGACTCCGCTGACGTATCTGGCGTTCATTCTTGTTGGAGTCGTAACCTACGGGCTGTACCGGACCCCGATCGGTCTTGCGGTCCGCATGGTCGGTGAGAATCCAATGGCAGTGGAAAGCCAGGGCATCAATGTGCTGCGCCTCAGAACCGGTGCTGTTGTCGTTGGCAGCGCATTGATGGGCATTGGCGGGGCGTTTCTGACAATCTCGGTCTTTGATGCGTTTTATTTTGATATGATCAACGGTCGCGGCTGGATCTGCGTTGCACTGGTCATTTTTGCCAGTTGGCGCCCGGGAAAAGCGTTGCTCGGCGCACTGCTATTTGCGTCATTTGATGCCTTGCAGATCCGTGTGCAGCAGATGTCCGGCACATTCATCCCCTATCAGTTCTACCTGATGATGCCGTATCTGTTGTCGATTGCAGCGCTGGTTATCATGTCCCGTAAAGCCGCCTATCCAAAAGCGCTCCTTGTGCCGTTCCGGCGCGGCGAGCGGTAAAATATTGGGAGATGCAGCATGCTTGATCTGCTGATTAAAAATGCCAGAACCCCGGACAGCAACATTCCGCTTTCTTTCGCTTGCCGGGATGGCAAGATTGTCGGCGTTGGCCCTGTCATCAATACCGATGCCGCCGAGGTTCTTGATGCCAGTGGACGCATGATCACGTCGCCGATGATAGATTGCCATTTTCATATGGATGCGACCCTCTCCTACGGTCTGCCGCGCGTCAATAAAAGCGGCACACTGCTGGAGGGCATTGGCCTGTGGGGCGAGCTGAAGCCGCTGCTGACCTACGAAGCCCTGAAAGAACGGGCGCATGAGTTGATCCGTTGGTCCATCGCCAAGGGAACTCTGGCAATCCGTACCCATGTCGATATATGCGACCCTGCCCTTCTGGCGGTGGACGCCCTGCTCGATGTTCGCAAGGAGATGGCCGACTATATCGACATTCAATTGGTGGCCTTTCCTCAGGACGGGTTCTACCGGGATCCCGGCGCCGCGGAAAATCTGAAACGGGCGCTGGACAAGGGCGTGGATGTCGTGGGCGGCATCCCGCACTTTGAACGAACCATGGCCGATGGGGCGGCATCCGTTAAGGTGCTGTGCGAAATTGCCGAAAAGCGCGGGCTGCTGGTGGATATGCACTGTGATGAAACCGATGACCCGATGTCTCGGCACATTGAAAGCCTTGCCTTTGAAACGCAGAGGCTCGGTCTCAATGGTCGCGTCGCCGGATCCCATCTGACATCGATGCATTCAATGGACAACTACTATGTGTCCAAGCTCTTGCCGCTCATTCATGAAGCAGAAATTCACGCTATTGCGAATCCTCTCATCAACATCACCCTGCAGGGTCGCCATGACACCTATCCCAAGCGCCGGGGTCAGACACGCGTGAAGGAAATGGCCGAAATGGGCATCAATGTTGCCTTCGGCCATGACTGCGTCATGGACCCTTGGTACTCATTTGGGTCTCACGACATGCTGGAAGTAGCCCAGATGGGACTGCATGTGGGACAGATGACTTCGCAGGATCAGATACGCACCTGTTTTGACGCCGTGACGACAAACGCAGCCAAGGCAATGCATCTTGAGAATTATGGACTTGAGGAGGGCTGCAACGCAGACTTCGTTCTGTTGCAGGCAAATTCGGTCTTTGATGCCATCCGCATCCGTCCTCCGCGACTTGCGGTGATCCGGCGCGGTGAAGTCATTGCCCGCACGCCTGAAGTCGTCAGCTCCGTGACACTTGGCGAGGAAACGACACCTGTCACATTTGAATTGAACCGGGACCTTCTCTGATGAGTGACTTTCAGCTCAATCAATTTACCGCCATTGATGCCGCTCCGGACCAGAGCCTGTATATCGCGGCTCTGGAAGCCTTTGATACTGTCCCTGAATTACAGGAATTGAAGGTCCAGGCTATGGAGATTGCATCGATTGGGTCCTCCGGTCGCATTCTTGATGTTGGCTGTGGTTTTGGTCTGGAAACGCTGCGTCTGGCGCGTTCTGCCGTGCCGGACGGGCACGTTGCAGGCATCGACAAAAGCGCTGCCTTCATTGAAGAGGCCAATATTCGTGCAAAGAAGGCTGGCCTGGATATCGACTTTCGTCCCGGTGTTGCTGAGCAGCTGCCCTTTGATGACAGCAGTTTCGACTATGTCCGGGCCGAACGTATCATCTGTTATCTGGAAGATCCTGAAGCAGCCGTCAAAGAGATGGCCCGTGTTGCCAGACCCGGTGGGCATCTGGCTTTCATCGAACCGGATTTCACCAGCAATAACATCAATCTGCCGGATCGTGCTCTGGTTAAACGGACTCTGGATTTCGAAGCGCGCTCTGCAGTGGCAACAAACTGGATGCCGGGCCGCCTTTATTCGATTGTGAAGCGCTTGAAACTGAACAATATCCGTTCATTTACCCGCCTCCTTGTTTTCCCAGATGATCTTGCCGCGGGCTATTTTTCCATGATCGGGAACAATGCGTTGAAGGCCGATGAAATCAACGA
Source organism: Stappiaceae bacterium (assembly GCA_039976075.1). Classification (GTDB taxonomy): domain Bacteria; phylum Pseudomonadota; class Alphaproteobacteria; order Rhizobiales; family Stappiaceae; genus JBDWFY01. The sequence continues at coordinate 270,435 of JBDWFY010000001.1, read as the reverse complement.
AACTGAATGCGCAACCTGGCAAGAGGGAATTGAAGAGCTACGCGCTTCAGGAGAATTGTTTGCGTCCATCGGCTATGTCTTGCTGACCGCAGAGCTGCCCGAGACCTGACCGATCCGGTTTGTAATTTTGAGTCACGCCGGGCGTAAGTATGCAGTCTAATCCGGCCAACTGATCATTTCTTCAAGCCAGGGGATCCGTTCCAGCAGCATCGGCATCTTGTGCTTCCGGAGAATGTTACGCGCGGCAGCGGCCATATCCTGAGGCAGGTCACCAAGATCTCGCTGTCTGACGGCAAGATTGATCCGCCGGTCGAACCGTCCTTTTTTTAGCGGGATTACCCGCAGGTCTTCTAACCGGTGCTGTTCCTGCAACAGACACATGGGTGTCGTAATAGACCATCCCATGCCTTCCGACACAGCCCCTAACTGGCCACGAACTGTATCGAACTCAACAAAGAAAGGTAACTTCAATCGAAGGCGATTGATCTGCTGTTCTATGTGTCGTCCGATTGTCGAACGGAGCGTGTACCGGATAAACGGGAGGCCCTCGACCTGATCCAGGTTGGCCTCGGGACCATCATAATCTGCTGGAAACACCAATACGAATGGCTCTCTTAGAACCGGGTACCGGTCGATGCCTTCAACAGTTTCGATTTCTTCGTTGGCGGTTATGATCATGTCGACGGAGTGGGACAGCAGTGCCTGCTGGTTTTCCGGCGGGCTCCCGGACCAGATGTGCCAGCGGGTGACGCGGGTCTGTAGTCGACGCACAAGCGCCGGACCAATCGTACCGGCCAAACTCTCGGCCATTGAGACTGTTACCGAAGAGATGGCTTTGCGTTCTTTCTTGCGAATGGCATGAAGGGCGTCGTTGGATAGCGACAACAATTCGCTTGCACGAGCATAAAGGATGTTGCCGGCACCAGTCAGTGCCAATGGACGGACCGCACGATCAAACAGTGGACCACCAATGGCTTTCTCGAGGCCTGAAATCACCTGAGAAACACCGGACTGCGTCATGCTCAAACGCTGCGCGCCAGGCGTCATACCACCTGCATCAGCAACTGTAACAAAAATACGCAACGCCCGCAGGTCAAACCCTTGAGGAATATCCATACTTTCTATTCTTCGGAGCCGTTCGGAAAGTCAAGCGGCTTCCACCCTGGGGTCGTCATTATATCCGCTGCTTTGAGGCATTAAAATTCATGATACTTGAAAGCATACCTTCTCTTATTCGCTTGCGTTTTCTAAATTGAAACGCAAAATGCAGTGTCATCAGCAGTCTATTGCGGCGTTCTATTGCTGCAACCCCAAGAAAAGTTCTTTCGTCCATGAGCACCGGTGCCGCCGATTTTGTTCTGACCATCACGACCGATGACCGGCGCGGCCTGGTTGCGGCAGTCGCCAACTCTATTGCCTCGCAAGACTGCAATATCGCTGAGAGCGCTCAATATTGGGATACGGAGACGAACCGGTTCTTCATGCGTGTTGCGTTCATGGCTCCGGAAAATATGACAATGGAACGTTTTTCCAGGGGCTTCGATCCCGTTGCCACAGCGTATCAACTCGCCTGGCAGATTCATGACCTGAATCGGAAGCCTCGGGTTCTGATAATGGTCTCCCGAATGGGTCACTGCCTGAACGATCTTCTATACAGGCATTCCATCGGCAATCTGGAGATGAACCTTGTTGGTGTCGCCTCAAACCATGAAAACTGGCGCTCACGGGTCGAGCATGAGGGCGTGCCCTTCCATCATATTCCGACCAGCAGCGAGTCCAAAGATGAGCAGGAGGAAAAACTCCTGCTGCTGATGGAAGAGGAGAAAATCGAGTTGGTTATCCTCGCCCGCTACATGCAGGTCCTGAGTGATGACTTATCGGCAAAGCTGTTTGGCAAAGTCATCAACATTCACCATTCGTTTTTGCCAAGCTTCATGGGTACTAAGCCCTATCAGCGCGCCCATTCACGCGGCGTCAAACTGATCGGCGCAACGGCCCACTATGTCACCCCGGACCTGGATGATGGTCCCATTATCGAACAGGATGTCGGCAGGGTCGAACATTCAATGACGGCTGATGAGTTTATAGCTATTGGCCGAGAGATCGAGTCCAGCGTTTTGGCCAGAGCAGTCAAATACCATATCGAACGCAGAATTCTCCTCAACGGTGATAAAACCGTCATTTTCTAATAGCCCTCCTCTAAATGGATCGAGACGTAAGGAAGTGCCAAATGGCTACAATTATTGATGGCAAAATGACAGCGGAGTCGCTCGTCGAGGAAGTCGCTCGCCAGACTGAAAAACTGCTCACGGACCATAACCTGCAACCGGGGTTGGCTGTGGTGATTGTCGGAGATGATCCGGCAAGTCAGGTCTATGTGCGCAATAAAGGCATCAAGGCCAAAGCGTGTGGATTTAAATCCGTCGAACACAAACTGTCTGAAGACACCAGCGAAGCGGATCTGCTGGCGTTGGTGGAACAATTGAATGATGACAGTTCGATCCATGGCATTTTGGTTCAGTTGCCCCTGCCCGACCATATTGATGAGGGCAAAGTCTTGAACCTGATTAAACCGGAAAAGGATGTTGATGGTTTTCATCCCATCAATGTGGGGCTGCTGGGTGCCGGACAAACGGATAAGGCAATGGTTCCCTGCACACCCGCCGGTTCGGTTCTCTTGGCCAAACGGGCGCGCGGTGGCGATCTCACCGGTCTGAATGCTGTCGTCGTGGGTCGGTCCAATATTGTCGGCAAACCCGTCGCTCAGCTGCTTCTACAGGAAAACTGTACCGTCACTATTGCACACAGTCGCACGAAAGACCTGCCGGGCCTGGTAAAGACCGCAGATATCGTCGTTGCCGCTGTCGGTCGTCCTGAAATGGTGCTCGGAGATTGGATCAAGGACGGAGCAACCGTTATCGACGTCGGCATCAACCGGATGCCGGCGCCGGAAAAAGGGCCAGGTAAGACCAAACTTGTTGGAGATGTCCAATTTGCGGAGGCATCCGCCCGTGCAGGTGCAATTACACCTGTCCCTGGCGGTGTCGGACCAATGACAATTGCACTGCTGATGGTCAATACATTGACGGCTGCTCGACGCAGTATAGGTCTACCTGACGATCCTGTTGCTTAGAGCGTGTCCGGGAGAGGCAGAAACAGGAGTTTGAAAAGGATCAGCGCCATAACAACGGCCTTGGTGTCTTTCCCGCAATCTACCGATTGTAAGAGTTGCCCCTGGCGAATGTGGTAGCGCTATTAGATGGAACATCACTCAACCAAACCTTGAAGGCACAGAATGCCGATAACTCCCGATCTGTTGAAAAACATTGATGATGTACGGCGACGGCTGGGATTTCTCTCCGTCGCCGAAACTCTGCAGCTGAATGAGCTCGGCAATACAATTGTAGATCCGTTTTCAACCCTGATTGGCAGACAGGTTCAAATCGGACACGGCAATCTGTTTTACCCCGCTGTTACAATTGAATGCAGTGGTGAAGGAAGCGTACTTATCGGAAGCAACAACACGTTTCATTCCGGAACTCGCATCCAGTCGGAAAACGGAGTTGTCGAGATCGGGGATGACAATCAATTCGGAGATGGCGGGTTCATCGCCCGGTCTAACCGAAGTGCTGCCATCAAAATTGGCAATGGTGGTCGCTATACATCCGGGGCGACGATCGTCGGCAATACAGCGCTCGGTTCGGGAAGTCAGGTGTTGGGGCCTATCACCGTGGAAAATTGCGAGCTTGGCGAGGGCGAAACCTTTGCCCATCCCGATCCTGATCTGAGAGCGGCCGTTCTGAAAGGTCAGGGACGCGCACGGGGCATAAAGATATCTGCTGGAGAGGTCATTGCCGGGCAAGGTCCGTTCGATCCAGGCAGTGTTCAAAGACAAACGGACTTTCATCCAAAAATAGCTCCAGAATGAAAAATGCCGACCAGGTGGCCGGCACTTTTCCAGGGAGCAACTGAAAGTGTGGTTAGAGTTCTCAGGTTAATCGTCGTCAGTAGACCCGGGGGTGCGTGGCAACATAATGACCTGTGGCATATCCTACCCCATAGGCGACTGCCGGATGGACTGGATGGTAATAGGGTGTTGGATAGACCGGATAATAAGGAGCCGGTTTCACAACAACCACGTTCACTTTTGCCGGAGGCGGTGGTGGCAGTGTTGCTGCTTCAGCGCTGGCGACAGGCAACAGAGCGCTTACAGCCATGGCACCGGCGATAACGCTCGAAATTAATGCAATCCGTTTCATCGTATTTCTCCGCTTTTCCTTTGATCATCCGGCAATCACAATTGGATGCCGGAGATTGTTAGGTCAGGCAGCGGAATGTCAGCTTCGTTGCTAGGCAAGTTCCTGTCTGATCATAGCTTTTAGATGGTCTGGGGTGGTGCCGTATTCAATGTTTCAGTTGATTACAAATCGGACATGTTTCCGATTATTGAGGCTCATCATATGTCCATCGATAATCTGGTGGCGTAGGCCCTTTGTTTCGCCCGCCTTGCTGCATTTGCTCCCAGGCATGGGCAAGAATGCCGACAGATCGCGACAGGCAGAATATTCCCCGTGCGAGCGGTGGCGCAAAACCGAGTTCCGCATAGATGACGGCGGTGGCTCCGTCGATGTTCATCGGAATGGGTTTGTTCTTCTCCTCGTGAAGCCTTGCCTCAATTGCACACCCGATCGCGGCAAAGCGGCCGGATACTGCGCCTTGCGCAACAGCATCATCAACCAGCGACAGTAAACGTGGAGCTCGCGGATCGACGGGTTTGTGAAAACGATGACCGAACCCGGGAACAAACGCGCCGTTTTCTTCTCGCCAGTAATCCAGCGTATCAGGAACGGCAGATATGCCGCCGGCTTCGTCTACAAGATGATAGAGCTCGACGGCCTGTTCCCCTGCCCCGCCATGGACATCTCCGAGCATATTGACAGCGCTGGCCATCGCATTGTTCAACGGCAGACCACACGTGACAGCCATCCGCGCTGCGGCAATGGAGGGCGCTTGAGGACCGTGATCAACCGCTGCAACCAGCGCTGCCTCAAACAGTTTTTCCTGCACCGGGGCGGGCCGGTCTCCTCGAACCATCATCCAGATCATGGCGGGAAATCTGACGTTTCCGATTAACTCCTCGATCGGTTGCCCACGGAGATGAATTTTCCCCGGTTCCATATCGATGATGCTGGTCCTCCACCAGTCCGAAACATCGCTCAAATCACGCCCTCTCGTTTCATGCGCGCCAGATCATCCGTGCTGATCCCCAATGATCCGTAGATTTCAGCATTGTGCTGACCCAGCTGTGCAGGAGGCTCAGAGACATGGGGAGCCTGTCCGTCAATTTTCATGGCAGTGCCCACCATCTCGATGTCCCGGCCCACTCCGGGGACATCAGCGAATTGCCCCATCAACCCCCGTTCAGCCACCTGGGGGTGGGCGAGCACTTCGGGAACCGTCAGGACTGCCCCGGAAGGAACACCAAGCGCGTTCAGTTCACGTGCCCATACCGGGCTGCTTTTTGCTGCAAGCGCGGTTTCAAGTTCGCTCTGCAGGGCATCTCGGTTTGCTATCCGGTCCTGCCGTGTCGCGTATTCCGGTTGCTCCAGCAGGTCAGCCCGGTTCAGATGGCGAACCAGAGCCGCCCATTGCTCATGTTTGTTGGCGGCAATATTGATCAACCCGTCACCCGTCCTGAAGGCACCGGAGGGTGCTGACACCATGTTCTCATTGCCATGGGCCGCCGGCGCGACCCCGCCGATCAGAAAGCTCGACACCGCCCAGCCCATTGTCGCAATCACGGCCTCAAGCATTGAGACATCGATGAAGGAACCACGGGGGGTGGCATGAAGAGCTGCGGATATAGCAAAAGCGGCGGTCATTCCGCCAATTGTATCGGCGACCGGATATCCAACACGCAGTGGATCCTCACCCGGTTTTCCGGTAACGGACATAACACCGGACAAGCCTTGGATAATTTGATCGTACGCGGGTCGACCTGCCCACGGACCATCCTGACCGAACCCTGAGATCGCGCAATAGATCAGATTGGGATTGCTTTCCTTGAGCGTCTCGTAGTCGATGGCAAGCCGCTTCATCACACCCGGTCTGAAATTCTCAACAAGAACGTCGCTTTTTGCGACCATACGTTTCAGAAGTTTCTTGCCCTCGGCGCTTTTCAGATTGAGCGTGACCGATTTCTTTCCCGAATTCTGGGCCAGAAAAGAGATCCCCATATTCTTGTCGCAGAGTTCTGCATCGACGCCCAACTGCCGTGCAAGATCACCCCTGCCGGGCGCTTCCACCTTTATGACATCCGCGCCCAGATAGGCGAGTTGGTGGCAGCAAAACGGCCCGGCAAGAACATTGGTGAGGTCGAGCACTCTGACGTCTGCAAGAGGTTTATCGGCAGTCATCAGAGGCTCCTTTTTCAGACGTTTGCGAGGAGGCAATAACTGCCTCAGTCACCATCGGCGACACCTTCCGCCCGGGCTCGTGCACGCCGTGCTCTGTAAGTAGGCAGGATTACCAGCACAACTGCCAGAAACAGCAACCCCATTGTCATCGGGCGTTCGGCAATAAAGCCGATGCCGTCATAGAGCTGCATTGAGCGAGCGAAGTTATCCTCCAGCATCCGGCCGAGAATAAATCCGATCAGCAGGGGTGCCAGCGGGTAGTCTGCAAAGCGCAGAATCGTCGCACACACTCCCAGTCCCACTAATAATAACAGCTCTGTCGCGTTGTTCTGCCCGATATATGCACCCATCAGGGTGAAGAACAAAATGAACGGGATCAGGAACGTGCGCGGCACCGCAAGAATCTTGGCGATATAGGGAATGAGCGGCAGATTGAGAACCAGGAGGATCAGGTTACCCAGATACATGGAAATGATCACCGCCCAGAAAACCTGCGGTTCATCGATCATCAGGCGTGGTCCGGGAGACACGTTGAGTGCGATCAGTGCACCGAGAAGGATCGCCGTTGTTCCAGACCCGGGAATGCCCAACGTCAGAAGCGGCACGAACGACCCCGTACAGGCTGCGTTGTTGGCTGTTTCCGGAGCAGCGAGCCCTTTGACGGACCCTTTGCCGAATTGCTCCTGTTCTTCCTTGCTGGCAATATTGCGCTCAACTGCGTAACCCAGAAATGAGGCGATGGTCGCCCCTGCCCCCGGCAGAACACCGATCAGGAATCCTTGAATGGACTGACGCCCTATAACCGGCACGATCTTCTTGGCTTCCTCTTTGGTTATCCGCAGATCCTTGATTTCACCGCTGCCACCATCGCCGGAGTTTGACCGGGATGGATCCAGAACAAGATAAAGCGCCTCAGGCAAAGCAAACATCGCCATGGCCAGCGTGATAAAGCCGAAACCGGATTGCAGATCCATGATCCCCATGGTGAACCGGGGAAGATTGAATAAGGCACCCTCGCCGACCGTTGCCATGATCAGTCCCAGCACCGTCATCAACAGCGCTTTGCCAACCTGTCCGGACCCGGCAAAGGCCGCGATCGCCGACAGCCCGACCACCATCAGGGCGAAGTATTCCGCTGAATGAAACAGCAGTGCTACGGATGCCAGAGCCGGTGCAAATATCATCAGGAGCACGGCTCCGATTGACCCGCCGGCAAACGAAGAGATTGCGGCGACCGTGAGCGCTTTGCCCGCTTTACCCTGGCGCGCCATCGGATAGCCGTCAAAGCTGGTTGCCACGGTTGATGCGACACCGGGAGCGTTGATCAGAATTGAAGATGTGGAGCCGCCAAAAATTGCGCCATAATAAACACCGGCGAGTAATATCAGCGCTGCGCTGGGGTCCCCGATGGTAATCGCAACCGGAATCATGATTGCGATGATGGACATCGGCCCAAGCCCCGGCAGCATGCCGATAAATGTACCGATGAGACAGCCGCCGATGACCATCAACAAATTTGTAACCGAAAAGGCCGTAGACAGGCCGATAAGTAGTCCTTCAAGCATGATAGGCCCCCATCAAAGGAAGAATGGTAACGGGCGTAAGAAAATCCCGAGTACCACCTGCACCAGATACCAGACGATTCCCGTCGCAATAACCGCAACGATACCCAGTACGACGTATCGTCGTTCGCCAAGGATTGTCGCGCCAAGGGTCAGAAACACAACCGTTGACAACAGGAAACCGGCAGGCCGCAGAACCAGCGCATAAACGACCATTAATCCCAGGAGAGACAGCGCCTGCCCCAATTTGTAATCCGTCAACCGGCGGTAATTGATTTCCATCGGTTTTGGTTCGCCAGTCCCTTTTTCAAGGCCCAGAAGCACCGCAAGAGAAATCAGAATCCCCATGACAGATAGAATTTTCGGAAACGTGCTCGGCCAGATCGGATTGCGCTTCATAAACGGCGCAAGTCCAACATCCATTAAAAAGTAGGCCGAATATCCGTAGGCAAGGCAGATAAGTAAAAATATCAGGGCGATCCAGCGATCGAGCGCCATCGGCTTGTCCTCCCGCAATGCCGCAATGGGTCCTCTGCCCGGAGTGATCCGGACAGAGGATTGACGGTATCAGAGAAAGCCGAGCTTTTTCATCAGATCGCCGATGGTCTTTTCCTGTCCTTCCAGGAATACCCGGAAATCGTCACCGGAATTGTGGATGTTAACCCAGCCATTGCGCGCCCGTACTTCTTCCCAGGCTTCTGTCTCGTACATTTTTGCGAGCGCATCCTGGTAAGCAGCCAGTTTGTCATCGGGAAGGTTCGGTGAGGCAAAGAAACCGCGCCAGTTGACGAACTCTGTATCGATGCCTTGCTCTTTCATCGTCGGTGCGTCCGGAAAGCTATCAACGCGCTCAGGTGATGTCACACCGATGATTTTAACTTCACCGGCATTGGCAAGATCGATTGCTTCGGAGAAACCGGTTGAAAGCGCCTGAATTTCACCGGACAGCAGACCGGCCATGGCTTTTCCGCCTGCGTCATAGGCAATGTATTTGACCGCGACGGGGTCTTCACCGGCTGCTTCCATAACCATGGCTGCAACGAGATGATCCATTCCGCCGGGAACCGATCCACCGCCGATGGCGACTTTTGAAGGATCCGCCTTGAAAGCAGCGACCAGGTCGGTCACCGAATTCATTTCACTGTCTTTGCCCACAACAAGCGCTGCGTAATCACCGATTGTGCCGGCAACGAGTGTCAGATCACGGAAGCTCTGCGGGAAGACGCCGGTCAGAGACCGGATAACAATTGGGGTAGAGTTGACCATGATCGTGTCGTGCAGACTGTCAGCATTTTCGATCATGTAACCGATGGCCTTACCACCGCCGCCGCCAGACATGTTTTCATAGCTCGCTGTACCAACGATACCGCCTTTTGTCAGGGCTTCGCCCGTTCCGCGTGCGGTGCCGTCCCAACCACCACCGGCGCCGCCGGGGATGACAAAATGGAGTTTGTCGACAGCAGGCTCGGCAATTGAGGGTGTGCTGAATGCGAATGTGGCAGCCGCAGCCGCCAGCATGACCCGGCGGGTCAAACTAAAGTGTGTCATGGAATCCTCCCAGTTGACAGGGCGGATGGTCCCCGCCCATGTTCATCCAACAGACAATTGAAACCTGACACAGACCTGTCACACTCAAAATAAGTGACGATATGAGCGGAATTACATGTGCGTTTCTTGCTGATTGAAGACAATCGCCAGCTCGCCGAAGCAGTTGTGGACCGGCTTGGACTGGACGGCCATGCGGTGGATCTCGCCATGGATCTTGAAACCGCCGAAAGCGCATTGGCGGGGACGACGTACGATCTAATTCTGCTCGATATCATGTTGCCGGACGGGGATGGCAGATCTTTTCTGAAATCGCATCGCACCGGAAATCAAACAACACCAGTGATCGTACTAACCGCCCGCTCGGAAGTTTCTGACAGGGTTGGTGTGCTTGATCTGGGGGCCGATGATTATATCACCAAACCGTTTGACTTTTCCGAGTTGGAGGCCCGCTGCAGAGCGGTTTTGCGACGCCGAGATGGGGCGGCAAGCAATGAAAAACGTTTCGGGGACGCCATTTTCGATCCTCTGGCCGGCACGCTGAAAGTTGCTGATAACACGCAACAACTTCGGAACCGGGAAATGCGATTGCTGGAGGTATTTTTTTCGTCTCCAGAGCGCATATTTTCAAAACCTCATCTCGTTGATCGGCTTTTTTCGTTCTCCGAGGAAGTCTCTGAAAATGCCATAGAGGTCTATGTCGGCCGGTTACGAAAGCGGCTCGAAGGCTCCAACGTCAAAATTGAAACGGTGCGCGGTGTGGGATATCGGATGACCCATGGCTGATGTCCCAATTTCCCCCAGTGCCCCCAGTGCCCCCAGTGCTATGAAGACATCCGAGAAATCCATCAAGGTGACCGGTTCCATTCGTCGACGCCTTATGTTGCAGCTGTTGGGCGTTGCGGCTTTGCTGTCGCTCCTGCTGTATTTTATGGTCCGGACGTTTGCCGAACAATCGGCAGAAGCGGCGCAGGACAACATCCTTGCGGCGTCTGCGACGTCCATGGCTGACGAGCTGCGTTCCGAACAGGGACAGGTTCTGCTGGACATTCCCTATTCTGCACTTTCGATGCTGGGGACTATCAGCGAAGACCGGGTTTTCTATAATGTTTTTGCCGGTGGGCAGACACTGACCGGCTATGAAGACCTGCCCTTAACGGAAAAACGTCCTACAGCCGATGCGCCGAAATTTGAAACATTTGACTATCGCGGAGAGCCCATCCGAACGGCTTCGGTCATCAGAGCGGTCACCGTCGAGGGCAAGCCAATCGACGTCCTCGTGACAGTGGCGCAGACCCGCCAGGGACTTGAAGAAACCTCAGCCAGGATTTCGACAACAGCGGCGGCTCTGGGCATCGGATTCTTTCTGGTTGCCGGTGTACTCAGCCTGCTAGCGGCACAGAGCGCGCTTCGTCCGCTGAACCGCCTTGCCCAATCCGTTGCCCGTCGCGGCCCACAGGATATGCGACCGGTTCGCTCCGAAGCACCCTCGGAACTGGCCCCGCTTTTGGATGCGCTCAATACTTTCATGGATCGATTGCGATCATCGCTCTCCCGAACGGAAGATTTTATTGCCGAAGCCGCTCACCGGGTTAGAACCCCTCTGGCAACCGTCCGTACTCAGGCCGAAATTGCTCTGAGACGTGTTGAACGTCCTGAGAACAAAAAGGCGCTGCGGCAGATGATCCGGGCGATTGATGAAAGCTCTCGTTCGGCCGGCCAGCTGCTGGATCATGCCATGGTGACGTTTCGAACCGATAATCTGGACAAACGTGACATTGATCTGCTGGCATTGGCGCACGAACTCCAGCAACGGCTAGCCCCGGCGGCTGAACTGAAAGACATTCATCTTGAAGTGACCGAGGATTCTGTATCCTGCAAAATCAAGGGCGATCCGATCCTTCTGCAGAATGCGTTCCGGAATATCATCGATAATGCGATCAAATATTCTCCTGGAGACGGCAATGTCCTGATTTGCGTTTCCGATGGAGACAGCTTCGTTAGTCTGTCGGTGACAGACGAAGGGCGCGGGTTTGACGGGGCTGAGCCCGGTCTTCTCAAAGCGCGTTTCAGCCGGGGTACAAATGTTGATGACATTGTCGGTTCCGGCCTGGGGCTCACAATCGCAGAAGAAGTAGCTCGGGCGCATAATGGACGCCTGGACCTTTCACAAAACACGAACGGATCCGGCGCATGCGTCACATTTTTATTTCCGCATTGATTTTCATCGCCCTTCTGTCGACGGCCTCTCGCGCCCATTCGTTCGAAATAGAAGCTGAACAAGAATTCAAAACCGGTCGCGGGTTGGTGGGTCTGCGCGTCATATCCACGGCAGATCTGGAAATATTTGCTCCGTTGATCGAGGCATTTCAAGCGCGGAACCCACATATAGATGTGCAATATTTCGTCGCAAGCAGCGGAGAAGTTCAGAAGGCCATCCTAAACGAAGGCGCCAAGTTCGATATTGCCATTTCTTCAGCCATGGACCTTCAAACGAAACTGGCAAATGACGGATACGCCCTCACCTACAATTCGGCGGTGACTGAAACACTTCCTGATTGGGCACGCTGGCGGGATCAGATATTTGCCTTCACACAGGAACCAGCTGTTCTCATGGTCTCAAGGCAGCGGTTGGCCGGACTGCCACTGCCTACCAACCGTCAGGAGCTGATTGACCTGTTACGGGATCATCCGGAAACGTTTGAAGATCGTATCGGCACGTACGATATTCGCCAAAGCGGTCTTGGTTATCTTTTTGCCACGCAGGATGCGCGCAACTCAGAATCGTACTGGCGTCTCACGGAAGTCATGGGAAGGCTGGGCGCGAGACTTTATTGCTGCTCAGGGGAAATGATTGCCGATATCGGAAGCGGCAAGCTCGCCCTCGCCTATAATGTCCTTGGCAGTTATGTGTCCCAACACCTGTCACACAATGATGGTGCGGAGGTCATCATTCTTGAAGACTATGCCCATGTGATGCTGCGCACCGCCCTTATTCCGACGACAGCACAAAATTTTGAGGAAGCTGGAACCTTTGTCGATTTTCTCGTCGCGCCGTCGACGAGGTCAGCCATTGCGCTTACCGGCCTGTCGCCCCTTGATCCGGATGCTCTCATCGAAGAACAGGCCTTTCGGCCAATCCGACTGGGCCCGGGACTTCTGTCCTTCCTGGATAGGATGAAACGGCAAAGTTTTCTGCGCGCCTGGAAAAGTGCGATCGTTCAACAGTGATCTCTCCAACAACCACTCCAGCTGAGGTTGGTATTTGCCGGATCACGCGCCTATTGTGTCAAGCCATCTTTGCGGTCGACAGTATCAGGTATTCAACATGAGAGCATTTTCAATCAACCGTATTCCGCGCATTGTCCTTGAACAGGGTATTGCGGCAGATACAGGGTCAAAAGTCACATCCCTTGCAGGGAAAGGTCGCAACGTTTTACTCGTTGCTGATCCGGCACTACGTGAACTTGGCATTACCGATATCGTCAGCACTTCTCTTATTGAGGCAGGTCATGATGTCCTCGCCTTCGAGGAGATTAAAAGCGATCCAACGGAAAGCCAGATACAAACGGCGGTCACTCTTGCCAGAGCTCAGAACCGTAATGCGGTCGTTTGTCTTGGTGGCGGCTCGGCAATGGATGCGGGCAAACTCATCGGCAGCCTGATCAACGGGCGCAGCGCTGTCATTGATCATCGGTTGGTGGCAAAACCACTCCCTCGATCTCGACCACCTATTGTCTGTCTGCCGACAACTGCAGGTACCGGGTCTGAAGCCACTAGTGTCAGTGTAGTCTCTAATGATGAAGGCAACAAATATTGGTATTGGGGACCGGAGCTGAAAAGTGACCTTGTGCTCCTGGATCCGGAGCTGACCGTTGGCCTGCCTTCCTCAATTACAGCAGCGAGCGGCGTGGATGCTGTTGTTCATGCCATGGAAGCGGAAACCAATCAGGGTCGACAGGTGCCCAATCAGACATACACGCTGGAAGCCATTCGTCTGGGTTCCTCCCACCTTCGTCAGTCTGTTGCGGTTCCGAATGACCTGACAGCGCGGAGCGGCATGTTGCTGGCGGCGACGTATGGCGGCATTTCGATTGACAATGCCGGTACAGGTATTGCGCACAACATCGCCCATGCAATTGGCAGTCTGGTGCCAATCCATCACGGTCGGGCTGTTGCCATCGCAATGGCTGCGACGCTGCAATGGAACATAGACGGCGACATCGATCGTTATCGGGCTGTCGCGAGTGCATTTGGCTCCGAGGGGCCTGACAGGCTCGCCTCCGACTTTGAGCAATTTATCCACGATCTTGGGATCAGAACAAACCTGGCAGAAGAGTTTCCTGCCCTCACAGCGGAAGACGTTGCGGGGAAAATGGCCGCACCGGAAAATAAGGCCATGCGTCGTGCCAACGCCAGGGTTATGGGTGAAGAAGATCTGTTGCCATTGGCGCGGATGGCCCTGGTCTTCACTTAAATGACGGCCTTTCGCAGGTGCTGAATCTTCATACGAAATGGTCGTCGTCACTGAACAAACAAAGCGCGGGAACGGCATGAAAATTTCGGACATTTCCATCACGCATCATCGTCTCCCGCTCGACCCTCCCTTTCATGCCAGTTGGGACACGAAACCCAGAACCCAATTTGATGCCACCATTGTTCGGGTTCAGACAGATGAAGGCCTCGTCGGCATTGGTTCCGGCGACCGCATGATCGGCTTTGAGGGCCATGAAGAACTGTTTATCGGGCAGGATCCGATGCGGCTCGAACGTCACTACCGCATCCTGTCCAACATCAATTTTCACTATGGACGCTGCTGGCCTCTTGATCTCGCACTGTGGGATCTGTGCGGAAAAATTACCGGACAACCGGTCTGGAAACTTCTGGGTGGTAATGCCGATAGAATAAGGGCCTATGCGTCCTCGGGAACGCTGCGCTCGCCCACGGAGATGGCTGACTTCGCGGCCGACATTTCAGCGCAAGGGTTCAAAGCGATGAAAGTCCGTTTTCATCGGGCAGTATGGCAGGACGATGTTGCAATCGTGAGGGCAATTCGCGAGCGGGTCGGCAGTACGCTCGAACTGATGGTCGACTGTAATCAGGGTTGGCGCATGCCTTGGGATACAAAAAGTCCATGGACTTACAAGGATGCGCTTGCCGTCGCCCGGGCTTTGGAAAAATTGAATGTCTACTGGATGGAAGAACCGTTGTTCCGTGCTGACAGGGACAACATGCGCCTCTTGAGGGAAGCGACAGATATCCGGATTGCGGGCGGAGAAATGAACCGGGAAGTCTCTGAATTCAAGGATCTCATTGCCGCAGGAAGTCTCGATATCGTGCAGCCTGACGCTGCCCTGGTCGGCGGCATAACGGGGCTGCGTCGCGTGGCTGTCCTCGCCGAGGAGAACGGGATACTCTTTACACCCCACACGTGGACCAATGGCATTGGCCTGCTGGCAAATGCGCATTTGACCGCCGGTATCTCGAATGCGCCGTTCCTTGAATTCCCCTATGACGAACCGGCCTGGTCGCTTGACCGGCGGGATTATATGTTGGCGTCTCCCACCTCGATCGATGATGGGGGCTTCTTAACACTTTCCGATGCGCCGGGTCTTGGGATTGTACTGAATGAAGATACCCTCGCCGCCACCCTCATCACTTGAAATCGCACCCTGATCAATTTCGGCTGAGACTGTATTCTGTCTTTGTGAGAACTGATGCCTGCGAAAGAATATTGGGACCGGTTGCAACGCGCCTTTCTGTCTGGTTTGATGGCTTACGACAGTTCCACCATCGTCCGCGACACTTCAAAACAATCATAGGGAACTCACCATGAGCTTTGGGATAGCGGTGATTGGCGCCGGAATGATGGGCGCACAACATGCTGAGAATCTCTCCGAAATACAGGGCGTGCATTTGCCTTGTGTGTGTGACGCGAGCGCTGCAACTGCAGCCGATGTCGCTGCGCGGGTTGGAGCGAACAGGCACACAACTGATCCACACTCCGTGGTGCAGGATGCCAGTGTTGATGCCATCGTCGTCGCTTCGCCTGACGATACCCATGCTGACCTTGTTCTGGCTGCCCTTGAAGTTGGCAAACCAGTCCTTTGCGAAAAGCCTTTGGCCGGTTCTGCAAAAGAATGTCGTTCAATCATTGATGCTGAGATCAAAGGTGGTCGAAGGCTGGTGACAGTAGGGTTCATGCGTCGATTTGATCCGCACTATCTGGATCTGAAATCCATGCTGAGCGCCACAACCCGATCCGAAGACATCATGATGATGCATTGCTCTCATCGCAATGCGACCTGCCCGGAATGGTTTACCGCGGAACTGGGACTCTCGAACGCTGTGGTGCATGAGATCGATATCGCTAGATGGCTCCTGAAGGAGGAGATTGAAACCGTTCAGGTGATGTCTCGAAAGAAAGTTCCCGGAAGCGGTTTTGATGACCCCCAGTTTGTGGTTATGCGCACGACGTCTGGCACTCTGGTGAATGTAGAGATCTTCATGCAATCCCGATATGGCTATGAAATCAATGCTGAAGTTGTTTGCTCAGACCAGGTGATAGCACTTTCGCGCCCTGTGTATTCCAGGATTAAATCCTCAGGTGCCGAGCGCTCGCCGATCACTGACGATTGGCGCCTGCGTTTTAAAAATGCCTACAAGGACGAAATCACTGCATGGGCTGTGGCTGTTGCGGAGGGCAATCATGTGGGTGCCTCAGCCTGGGATGGACTGCGTGCCGCACTTGTTACGGATGCCTGTCTTGAATCGAAAATGACAGGTAGGGAAATTGTAGTACCGCAGATGGAATTTCCCACCTTTTATGACGAAAGAAGCGGTAGGGGCACGAAATGAAACTTGGGATAATCGGCACAGGGCGTGTAGCACAAACGCACGCGGAGGCGTTTCGGCAAATATCTCCAGATTTGATCGGTGGTGCCTGGAACAGGACTTTTGAGAACGCTCAAAATTATTGTGCCAAATTTGGCGGAACAGCTTTTGAGTCCCTTGATGAATTACTGGACAATTCGACAATCGATGCTGCCGTCATCCTTTCGACAACACCGACGCATTTCGACTTTGCCAAGGCCGCTCTGAAAGCCGGAAAGCACGTACTGCTCGAAAAGCCGGTCTGCGAAACGTCTGAACAGATCGCGGAGCTGATGTCTGTCGCGCGCGAAAACGGCAAGATCTGCATGCCCTCCCACAACTATCTTTATTCGGAAGATTTGCGGCGGCTTCACCACCATACACTGGCTGGCAATCTTGGAAAAATATTGAATTTCTGGGTGATGTTCAGCAACTTTCATCCTTCCCATTACGGTATGACCGGCACCTATATGATGCGTGAGCTGTTCGTCCATCATACCTACGTCATGCTCTACATGATGGGACGGCCCCAAACAGTTTCTACTGTCGGTACCAACCGACATTTTGACGATCCGACAGCCATTGACCAGATGATGATTACCGCAACATTTGATGATGGCCGGATAGCCAATTTATGGGGAAGTTTTGCTGCCGAGGATCTGGCGCGCGAACCCTGGTCCTATCTGGTCAAGGTGATGGGAACGGAAGGCACCGGTATCGCCTCCTGGGATAAGATCAAATACGGACAGCAACAAGAACCGCTATGGGATGATGGCGGGTATTGGGACAGCTTTCTTCATGTCGACAGATATTTTGTCGAACAATGCGTTGGGAAAGGCGTGCCGCCGCTGTCTACGCTGGAAGACGCCCGCGATGCTGCTAAAATTTTTGAGGCAGCAGTCCAGTCTCTGTCAGAAAAAAGGCAAATCGATATTGTCTACGGTGACTGAATTATCCTCCCTTTAATCGGTCATTGGCGCTGAGAGAACCGGACAATCTTATGAGATGCCGAATTGGAGATGTGGACCCGGGGCGCACGAATTCAGATCGCGCCCCGGGTCCTGGATAACAAGACCGCCTTACTTGAACTCTTCGGCGTTTTCTTTGGTTACCAGAACGGCACCCGTGTCGATGTTCTCGTCAATCGTGTCACCTTTGGCGAGCGCCAAGAGTGATTCGATACCGATTTGACCCATCTGGTACGGCCGCTGAGCAACAGAAGCTTCCAGGTCACCGGCAATGATCGCTACGGCAGCACCAGGGTTTCCGTCAAACCCGACGATGAACATATCATCCAACTTGCCGGCATTGCGTACCGCTTCAACGGCACCAAGAGCCATACCGTCATTTGAAGAGAATATCGCCTTCAGGTTCGGGTTTGCCGTCATGATATTTTCCGTAGCCGACTGCGCTTTGGCTGCGTCCCAATCTGCTGGCTGTTCCGCAACAATTTTCATGCCGCATGCTTCCAGCCCTTCCCGAGCGCCTTGAGCACGGTGCTGACCAGTCGTTCCGGTAATAATACCCTGAAGGATTGCAACTTCCGATCCTTCTGGAACATTTTCACAAATATGCGCAGCACCCATACGAGCGGCTGGAATGTTATCAGTACCGATATAAGTGCCAGGCATATCTGCCCGTTTGTCGACAAAGATAACGGCGACACCACGTGCGCGAGCCTGCTCAAGAGCCGGAACAAGCGCAGCCGTATCGGCCGGTGAAATTGCAATGCCTTTCACACCTTTTGCGATTTGGTCTTCGACAAGCGCAATTTGGCCGGCAACATCAGTTTCCCCTCCGGGTGGACCAACTGCGGCGACATCCACACCAAGTTCTTTGCCTTTATCGACAGCCCCCTGAGCAACAGCGCCCCAGAATGGGTTGGCCGAGCCCAGGCTGGACATGATTAAAGCGTATTTGTCCTCTGCAAGTGATGTGCTGGTTGTGGCAATGACCGCCGCCACTGCTAAAAATCCGGTTAGTGTTCTGCGAGACATGGTCTTCCTCCAAGGTTGATTTATTTTTTCTTATTCATTCCAGTAGTAATCACCACCAAAATTATTCACCGGGCCGTACCGGCTTTTCGACGAAGTACGTCAATGTAAACAGCACCGACAACTATCATCCCAATAAAAGTCTGCTGCCAGAATGCACTTACATCCATCAAGTTTAACCCGTTTCTGAGCAGGCCCATTACCAGGACACCGGCAAAGACGCCCAGCACTGTTCCACGCCCGCCGAAGAAGCTGGCACCCCCGATAATAACCGCGGCAATCGCGTCCAGCTCGGCACCAATACCGGCATTGGGAAAGCCTGCTCCGGTTCTGCCCGCCATCAGCAGAGCTGCAAGACCGGCGAAAAATCCGGACAGGCTGTATACGATCAGCAGTATGCGATCGACGTTGATCCCGCTGACGCGCGCAGCCTGAGGGTTACCGCCCACGGCCACAATATGTCGCCCGATAGCGGCCTTTCGCAGGAAGTAGGACACTCCGAAATAGCAAATCAGAATCACGAACGCGCTAACCGGAACCGAGGCGTATTCCCCCAGGAACGGTAACGGAATTTCGCCTGAACCAAGGAATCGTACTTCCGGAGAAATCCCGGAAATCGGGCGCCCGGCTGAAACAAGATTGGTAATGCCGCGCAGTGTATAGAGTGTTCCCAGCGTCATGATGAACGGATGGGGAAGCCGCAGGACGGTCAATCCCAATCCGTTGACCATGCCGCACGCGATGCCGATCAGAGGACCGACAAGGAGAGCCACCGGCCAAGGGAAATATCCTGATGTATCGGCCATTGCCAGCAGCATGGTGGCAAGCGCCATGATCGAGCCGACGGAGAGATCGATCCCTGCTGTCAGGATGACGATATAAAGACCAAGCGCCAGCAGCGCGTTCATCGCAATCTGACGCAGAATATTCGTCAGGTTTAGAGTAGTGGGAAATATATCAGGTTCCAGTGCCGACAGAATCAGGCACATCAAAACGACAACAGCGAATACGCCGTACTTTTCGATGAACTGCATCCGGCGCGCTGCAGGGGTGGCGAGTTCGTCCTGTGAGGCTGCGTCAGAGTGAGTCATGGGCAAGCGCTTCCGTATGGCCTTTTGTTCCCATAATCCAACCGATTACTTCGTTCCGGTTGGTATTGTCGATCATTGCTTCTTCAAAATTACGACCGTGAAACAATGCCATGACCCTGTCGCAGACAAAGAAAACGTCATCCATGCGATGACTGATCAGTATGACGGAAGTCCCGTGATCGCGTAGTCGTTTGATCAGGTCGAGGACCTTGCCGACTTCCTTGATGGCAAGCGCCGCTGTGGGCTCGTCCATGATTACGACACGTGCATCAAATGCCGTCGCCCTGGCAATGGCTACAGCCTGCGCCTGACCACCGGACAATTCTTCAACCTTCTGGTCCACGGACTTGATGTTGATATGGAGACGGTTGAGGTGCTCCATCGCCATCTTTCTGGAGAGCTTCTGGTCGACGAAATTGAATCCGAACGCTGTTTTTCCAGGTTCCCGACCCAGATAGATATTCTCATAAACGGGAAGGTTTCCGGCAAGGGCCAGATCCTGATAGACCATCTCGATGCCAACATCCCGGGCATCTTTTGGCGAATGCAGGGTAATCTCCTGGCCTTCGAATACGAGTTGCCCTTCACTGGCGGTGTATAATCCCGACAGCACTTTCATCAACGTGGACTTTCCGGCGCCGTTGTCACCGACGACCCCGAGCACTTCTCCGGGATAGAGCTTCAGGTCCACATGGTCGAGCGCTGTAATTGCGCCAAACCGTTTCATGATTCCGCGCATCTCAAGAAGCGGCGACACATTGGTTTTATCAGCTGACACTTCAGCCATCCAACAACGCGCCTCTCAATTCTGTCCGAAAGAGTGAAGATGCGCTCATATGCGTCTGCCAACCGATTTGTGGTCTTTCTCTGCAGTCACCCAAAAATCTCCCCAACCGCTAAGTCACCTTAGCGTATGCATATTTTTTGTTCTGAGCAAGTCTTGTCAATTACTCAAGAATATTGCAGTGCTCGTGAAAAGTACTGATTGGTGGTCACAACTGCCTGTTGATCTTCAGATGCGTTATCCAGTTATAAAAATCACTCGAATGGCTGGCACTGGAAGCGTGAATTCTCCCTCATTCCTTGGATTCGACATCCCACCCCTGTCCTGTTCTCTGCTCATTCGAGCAATAATATAAACAGGGAACCTCACCGATCTCTGTATGAGAGGAAAAATCCCGCTTGCTTGAGCGTCCTCTGCTTGCTACCACAGATGCATATGGTGAACCCGGTCAAGTTGGCCGGGCACTTAAAAGGGAACACGGTGAGGCGTACCCAAAAGGGACCGAGACCGTGGCTGCCCCCGCAACTGTAAGCGGCGAGCCGGTTTTCAGAATAAACCACTGGATAGCGATGATATCCGGGAAGGTTGAAAATCAATAGGCCAAGACCCGCAAGCCAGGAGACCTGCCATATGGGTTGCCGGAAACGGTGACAACTATCATGAAAGACGTCGGGGTGAACGTCGCGTGATGGGTAATATGGCAGCAGACGACGCCCCGTTTCCCACACACGCTTATTCCCGCGTCTCCATTTTTTGACCCGCCCAAACGGGCCCTTGTCGAAGCGGAGACTATGTATGTTTGTTAAAAAACTTGCACTGCCATTTCTCAGTTGTCTTGCACTCCTTCCTGCGCCCGTCGGTGCGCATTTCCAACTCGTCTATACACCGGAAGTCAATCTGCAGCGGGCCGAAGATGTTCCGGTCAGGCTCATTTTCTGGCACCCGTTTGAAAATGGCCACGCCATGGATATGGGGCCGCTTGAAGCGTTTTACGTTCATCACAAAGGTGAAAAAACGGACCTCATCGAGAGGGTGAAACCCATTACATTCAAAGGCGCAAGCAACGAGGCGTCAGCCTATGAGGCAACTGTTCCGGTCAAACGCAACGGTGATTACATTCTGGTCGCGGTTCCCTCCCCCTACTATGAGGAAAGTGAAGATATTTATATTCAACAGATCACCAAAAGCTTTCTGAACAAGGGAACCGTTCCCACTGATTGGGATCAGGAACTGGGATTGCCGACGGAAATTGTCCCGCTAAATAGACCGACAAATATCATAACCGGTTCGACATTTTCCGGGCGGGTCCTCTCTCAAGGTAAACCGGTTGCGGGTGCGGAAATTGAAATCGAATATATGGCCGCCGAACCGGACATGGAGACGAACACCGCCGGAACACCAACGGTAGCGGCCATGAATGGAGGAACAATATCCGCGCGCAGTGACGAGGCAGGAATATTTACATTCGGGATTCCGAAAGCCGGGTTCTGGGGTTTCGCGGCGCTGGGTGCAGGTCCTGATACCGAGCATGAGGGCAAAGAGTTGTCCCAGGATGCGGTTGTTTGGATCAAAGCGGAAGATATGCAATGAGTGTGCTCTGTAAAACAGGAGAGCGCAGGTGCACATAGTCGATGGCGCTCTTTCTACTCCTGTGCTGATCGCCGGTGGCTTGCTGGCCATTGGCGGTGTGGCACTGGGTATGCGTCAACTTGATCTGGAGCGCATTCCCGCTGCGGGTGTTCTCAGTGCAACTTTCTTTGTTGCCTCACTCATCCATGTGCCTATCGGGGTTTCCAGCGTTCATCTCATCGTCAATGGTCTTGCCGGGTTGATACTCGGCTGGGCCGCCTTTCCGGCCTTGTTTGTAGGATTGTTGCTTCAGGCCGTTTTCTTCGGCTTTGGCGGGCTAACAGTATTGGGCGTCAACACGGTCAATATCGCCCTGCCCGCTGTTCTGGTTTTTTACCTTTGCCGAACACCGCTTCAATCTGCAGCGGGATCAATGATCTTTGTCTGGGGCGCAGTTGGCGGCGGCTTGTCAATCGCGTTGACGACACTTTTCGTTGCGATTTCCCTTACTCTCTCCGGAGAACCATTTGTGCTGGCGGCCAAACTGGTTTTTATCGCCCATATTCCGGTGATGATCATCGAAGGAGCTCTAACAGGGGCGGCTGTTTATCTCATAAAAAAAGTAAAACCGGAGTTGTTTCTTCTTCCGGGGGGAACAGCATGATGCGCATCTCCCGAATAAACGCACTCTTGTGCAGCCTGATATTCTTGTTTGCCGGCGCGATTGAAGCATCCGCCCATAAAGTCATTGCCTCGGCCTACTCTGAGGGAGAGTTGATTGAGGGTGAAATAGGATTTTCAAATGGGGCCGCCGCCAAAGACGTCGTGGTTGAGATCCTGTCTGAAGATGGCGTGAAACTGGCAACGGTGAAAACCGATGTCGATGGGTTTTTCAGTTTCAAACCGACCCAACCGATTGCGCATGTTTTTAAGGCAGATCTCGGCGCGGGACATGTCGCGGAATTCACGCTGCATGCGGACGATCTGCCGCGCGGGCTTGTTCTTACTGCCGGCGGTGGCTCCGACCCAACAGCCGACGACAGTGTCAACGGAAAAACCGAAATACCCCTACCCGCCGGTTCCCCAGGCGTCGATATGGCTGCGATGGATGTGCTGGTGAGCGATACGGTTCGTCGAGAAATCAACAAGCTGCGTTCCGAACTCAAACAAGACCGTCAATCACAGAATATTCAATCTATCCTGGGAGGGATCGGTTACATTATCGGCTTGTTCGGCATCGGGTTTTACCTCGTCGCACGCCACAAAATGAAAGCACAGGGCAAATGAGTGATGTTCTTGGACAACATGCAGCCAGCCTTGCAGCGCCGGATCAGGCCACCGCCCACACCGTTCAGCCACTCTCAGTTCGGCGGATTGATCCGCGCATTCGCATCCTGGCTGCGTGCAGTTTTGCGATCGCAATTGTCAGTTTGTCGGACTTCGGCGCTTTGCTGCTGGGGTTGGCTTTTTCTGTGACGGCGATGTTCCTGGCGCGCCTGAAGCCTGTCCCGACATTGAAACGGGTGATGATGATGGACAGTTTCATCCTGTTCATGTTGGTGCTGTTGCCCTTCACAACGCCGGGCGAGCCGGCCTTTTCAGTTTTGGGTTTTCAGGGCAGCTGGGCAGGTATTCTCAAAGCCTGTGAAATCGGTTTGAAAGCGAATGCCATCGTCATGATGCTGCTGTCCCTCGTCGGGACTTTGGAAGCCGTCACATTTGGGCATGCCCTCGCCCGGCTCCGTGTTCCGGTGTCTCTCGTGCACCTGATGCTGTTCACCGTGCGTTACATCGAAGTCATTCACGAAGAATATCGGCGCCTGCGCATGGCGATGAAGGCCCGTGCGTTCGTTGCCCGAAACTCAGCCCATACCTACCAGTCTGTCGGCTACCTTGTCGGCATGCTGCTGGTACGGTCCATGGAACGCTCCGAGCGCATTCTTCAGGCGATGCGGTGCAGAGGCTTCAACGGACAATTCCATTTGTTGGATGCCCTTCGCCTACGTCGCCGGGATTTTATGTTCAGCGGCATCTTCTTAACCGCGCTTTTGATGCTGTTTATCATCGAGGGAGCCCATGTCGCTCCTGTTTGAGCTAACCGGCATTTCCTACGCCTATCCTGAACGCCCTCCGGCGTTGAGCAAGGTCGACCTCAGCTTGTCTTCAGGTGAACGACTTGGATTGGAAGGTCATAACGGCGCCGGCAAAAGCACGCTTCTGAAGATAATGGTCGGATTGATAAAACCGGCGTCTGGACGGGTTCGCGCATTTGATGCAGTCCGTCAAAAGGAACGCGACTTTCTGGAAGTGAGGCAGCGTGCGGGCCTGCTGTTTCAGGATGCGGACGATCAGCTGTTTTGCCCGACGGTGGTCGAAGACATTGCATTCGGACCGCTAAATCTTGGAAAAGGTCGAGAGGAAGCACTTTCAATTGTCGATCGTGTTCTGCATGAGCTTGATCTCAGTGATTTTCGTGACCGCATTACTCACAAACTGTCGGGCGGAGAAAAGCGTCTTGTGGCGCTTGCAACCATTCTTGCAATGGATCCAGACGTTCTGCTGCTCGACGAGCCGACAACAGCCCTTGATGAAAAGAACGCTGAACGGATGCTCGACATCCTCAAAGGACTGCCCATGGCAATGGTGATAGTCTCCCATGACCGTAGTTTTCGTCAGGAACTGAGCACACGGAGCATGATCCTGGAAGCTGGTCAGTTGGCCTGAATTGAACATGATTGTGGCCGCATCTCACAACGCGGCCAAACTATCAGGACATCATCTGAACGTTCTGTTTTACCGACTGGCCCCAATGACTGAAGCGATGATGCCGGTGGTCAGTGCGACAAGGACGAAGTTGTTGTCAATCCGCCGCCACTCATGCCCCCGCGGGGGCTTGTTCAATTTGTGCATTCTGTAGTCAACACGGTGCCCGCGCTGCCAACCGGGAAGTTTTCCACCCCGTTTCATCCAGTGCGCATTCTTATAGCGGTTATTTTTGTGGAAACCGGGCTTTTTAGGCTGATGCTTTTGAGCATATTTTTGTCCGCCGCCATGATGCTTGGGCGCGGCAGATGCGGCTACGGGCGAAAGAGCGATTACGGCGGCGATCGTCAGTGCTGTCAGTGTTTTCATTTTCTGTTCCTCTTGTTGTCTGACACCGCAATAGAGCGAACTTCATGAACCCAAAATGAACATTTCATTCAGAAAAAAAGATAATGAAAGCAATTACATAAATGTAATGTCGCCGTCATTTTTCGGAAAGGGAAATGGTGATTTCTGTGCCGCCAAAATGGCGCGGCAACGATTACTTCTCGTTAGAGTTTCACGAAGTGAATTCACATTGCGAACTCATCACAGACCTACAGTATGATGCGGCGAATGGCTGTGCTCTCACGGCTTAATTTCCCCGTGGGTGTTCTTGCAGTGCAATTTTGACGAGAACCCATGCTGCAATCTATGGTTTGAGCAACAGGTGTTAATTCGGAATGGTGGAGTTGTGCTTGTTTTGATTGTCAGAACCAACGCTCATTCTCTTGTGGAATCCAATTTTCGCGATCGCAATTGACGGTGACTAAAGGAGTTAAAGTATGAGAGATCTATTTTTTTCGTCAGCGCTTGTTGGTTTGCTCGCCTTGGCCAGCCCCGCCATGGCTGATGAAAACGATTGGGCTGGACTGTATAAGGGACTTGATGCCCTTGACGGCTCCATTGACTATTTGTCGATTGCTCCTTCGGGTCCTGGCGAGTTTGAACTTCGAACGGTCCCCTCAATTATGTCGCTGTGCAAGAATGGCCGAGGCTGGATCGTGGCTGAGGGTCGGTTGGCTGATGACAACAGGCTTCATCGCTTTAATGCACGGGCATTTTGCGAAGATAAAGAACCGTTTGATATTGAAGACAGATTTTTTGTTCGTGATGCGCAGACGGGTATTATTCGCTTCGACGCTTCCGACGATAGACGCCCTTTAATTTACCACCGCATATCAACAAAGTGAGCTCTTAAGTGTGAAGCCCAAAAAACCGATCTGCTGAGCTGGTTCGGACATTCTTGTTCCAACAGATATATGGAATGGCAGGCTGTGTACGACCATATAGACCTGTTTGGCATATGCCTGCTTCACACCGCAGGTCAGTAGTTCATTGCTGAAACCGCAAACAACATCCAACGAACGTTGGCTCTTCCACCCCTGCCCCATGCGCTTCTACAAACATCTATTTTTTGTAAGTCTGAGCAACTCAGTTGAACATCGCATTTGGCACCAATAGCGCTATCTGTGGAAACAGGATCAGCAAAATGATGCAGGCGATCATGCCGACCCAGAACGGCATCACACCGGCAAAGATCGTTTCAAGCCGCACATCGTCAACGATACTTTTGACCACAAAGACATTGACCCCGACCGGCGGAGATATCAGTCCCATCTCAAGTACAATCACCATGATCACGCCGAACCAGATGGGATCAAAACCGAGCCCGGTAATCAATGGAAACACGATGGGCAACGTGATGACGAGCAGCGACAAGCCTTCGATCACCATCCCAAGCAGCGTGTAGGCAATCAGTATAACGATCAGGGTCCCATAGGCGCCAAGAGGCAGGGTCGCAAGGAACGAGGCAACGCCTTCGGGCAAATGGGACAGCGCGACAAAGGGAGCAAAGACATTGGCCCCAATCAGGATGAAAAAGGCCATCCCGGTCGTGCGGAGGGTTTCACGGCTGATCTGCCAGATAGTTGGCAATGTAAACCGTCGCCGGATGATCAACATGACAAGGGTGAAAAAGGCTCCGACACCAGCAGCCTCTACGGGTGTGAAAAAACCGGTGTAGATGCCGCCGATGGTGATGCAGATGACAATGAGAATACCGACGGCTCTGAATAGAGCGGCGAACCGTTCTTGCATCGAAAAGTGCGGACCTGCCGGGCCCTCTTCAGGTTTTAAATACGTCACCACAATAATGGCAATCAGGAACAGGCATGTCAGCAACAGGCCTGGTAAGATACCGGCCATGAAAAGACGACCGATGGATTCCTCTGTCAGGACAGCATAGATCACAAATCCGGTCGACGGCGGGATCAGGATACCCAGGGTTCCCCCTGCCGCTATCGCGCCGGTTGCCAGTTTGGATCCATAGTTATAACGCCGCATCTCCGGATAGGCGACCTTCCCCATTGTTACCGCTGATGCAATCGACGAGCCCGAGAGCGCTGAAAAACCCGCGCAGCCGATGATCGTGGCACCGGCTAGCCCGCCTCGAAAATGGCCGAATAGTCGGTAGGCTGCGTCAAACAGGTCACGGCTCAATCCAGCAGCTGAGGCCAGATTTCCCATAAGGATAAACAAGGGAATGATGCTGAGTTCATAAACGGTAGCGGTGGCAAAAATCTGTCCACTGAGCGTGAAGGCTGCCGCCTGCCATCCTGAGAGAATGACCGTCCCGCCGAACCCCGCAATCAAAAGGGCCATCGCCACCGGCACCCCGGCACCGAGCATCGCAAATAGAGCAAAGAAACCGAGCAGGCCAATAATCTCAACACTCATGGATTGGACCCGTGAGCGGGCTTCACCAAAAGAAGCAGGAAGCCGGAAAGGATCATTCCAACTGACAGAATATAATAGGAGGGACCCAGCGGAAGTCGCAACAGCATGGTGGTTTCGCCAAACATGGCCGCATCGCGACCGTTCAGGTAACAGCGCCATGCAACGTAAAAGAGCATGAAAGCGCCCAGTCCCGAAACGAGCCAATGCAAGGCACGCCCGATTGAGGGTGGCAACTGTCGCACCAGCGTATCAATGGTAATGGCGCGACCGGCGAGAATACAAAGCGGCAGACTGACGGCAACCGAAAAGGCAAGTATGACCTTGGTGTAGTCGTTCGCACCGAATATCGGTGCATTGAAAAGTGACCGCAATGCCGCATCCCCTACGGACAGGATCATCATGGCAAAAACGGCGATGCCGCCAATGAGCGTCAACGCCGCTTCCAGCCATTTGACTGCGACGGATCGCGGATACTGATGGCCGTGATCCCGGCCTTCAGCACCGCTTTCTTTTGCGTGCCCCATAAACGCTATTTACCGGCGAAGCCGGCAACAATCGCAGCGCCATCTGCATTCGCATCCTTTGACACTTGCGCAACATAGGCATTCACAGCCTCAGCCATTGCTTCGCGCATCGCGGCAACATCAGCATCACTTGCCTCAAGCATTTCCACATTGGCGTCTTCCGCGATTTTCAATCCGGCCTGTCCGGCATTATAGAATGCGTCCGCCCCGCGAAGAGACATTTCCCGTCCGGTTACCTTTTCCAGCTCCGCCTTTTGCTCGTCACTCAAAGCATCCCAGCTTGTCTTGTTCATCAAGATGTAGAAGCTGTCGACGGCTGTCGGCAGGTTGGTTGTAATGAATTTTGCCACTTCATTCATCTTATACGAACGGATGCCGGAGGGTCCCATGATAACGGCATCAATGACGCCCGTATTCATGGCATTGTATGTTTCGGTAATAGGCATTGAAACCGGAATGGCGCCCCAGGCTTCGACAACCTTGGCCATGATTGGGTTGGGCGTCCTGACTTTCATGCCTTGCAGATCAGCCAGATTGCGTACCGGCTTTTCGCGGGAAATAAAGACAGCCGGATTGTTGGCCCACAGTCCGAGCAACTTGACCTGCCCATACTCGTCTTCGATCGATGGCAGATTATCCCACAGCGCATTTGTTGCTGCCGTGCCATCGGAAAACAGGCCAGGCATATGAACCAATGTGGTTTTGGGGAACTGTGTCGGGGTGTAGGCCGGAATACCAAATGCGATGTCTGCGACACCGGTCACGACCCGCTTATATTGCTGTACAGGTCCCTTGCCCAGTTCACCGGCAGGATAAATCCGAATGGTCAACTCACCATCGGTCGCAGCTTTGATTTCTTCAGTGAGCGGCGTCATCACACCCCGGTCCATCGGATGTTTCGGTGGCATGAAATGTGCCAGCTTGAGTTCTGCAGCGCTCGCCGTGGCACCCGCCATACCCACTAGCACCGCGCCGCATGCGAAAAGACTTTTGACTTGTCGTAATGATTTCATGAATTCCTCCCATTTTGTCGACGTCCCCCAACGCCGCGTGTGGTAAATTTGATTACCACCGATAATTAGATAATTGACAATGTTAATTAGTTCGTCAAGCTTATAGCGAAGGAATTGATCGAGGGTCTGTTGAGGGTCACCATGCCAAACTATCGATTGCATGAGCGGATCGGCTACAAAGTCTCGCTTTTGTCACGTCTGATGGAAGCTCGGCTGGAAAATATGATGGCGGATCAAGGTGTCACGCGTCTGATGTGGTGCGTCCTGAGCGGCGTTGGGCTCGAGGATGTCAACACGCCATCTTCACTCGCGCAATATATAGGCATAACACGCCCTGCAGTATCACGACTGTTGCGAACCATGGAGCATCGAGGCTGGCTGGAGAGAGCTGGCCATGATGCTGATGGACGGGGCATCGCCGTATTTCTCACAGACGAAGGTCAGCGCAAACTTTTTGCGTGTCAACCGCTTGTCGACGAGCTGAATGCCCACTTCACCGACAAGATTTCAAAGCAGGACCTTTCGCGCTTTTGCGCACTCGTTGACCGATTGACCGAAGATGAAAAAGCACCACTGACCACCCTGTAAAGTGAACTGATCGTGAGGACCCAGATCCGGCATGAAATTCTTTTCTTATAAAAACCGGCCAGTTCATCTGGGCCCCTTTCCGCTGGAAACGTTGACCCGCTCGACTGGACCAGCTGATCTCTCCCGTGTCCCAACCGCCAGCGTTCTGGATTTCTCAGGCCAATCCGAGGAGTCTCTTGTACACGCCATGACGCGCTATCTGGCGATGATGGATCTTGTCCGTGATGGAGAGATCACTCATGACCCCGCAGAAATTCCGGATGAAACAGCGGAGCGGTCCCGACATCTGAAAGCGGCAGCTTACTATTTCGACGCGTCCATGGTCGGTATCTGCAAGTTGAGACCGGAACATCATCTCAAGACACCTCTCATTAATCCGGCAATTGATGGCATTCGTGCTGAACTTGAAAAGGGCCAGCCAAAGACGTACGCCGCCGGTGTCGATGCGATATATGCGGATGTGCTTGCATCTGCCAGAGCAAAGTTGGGGCCCATTGCGCACCATACGCATGCTCTTGTTTTTCTTGTTGAATATGCGCGGGATCCCAGAGCTGACGAACCCGGCACAGAATGGTTCCAGGATGCGCAAGCTGGCCGGGCGGCCCTGCTGACAAGCAATGTTGCTGTCGTCCTGGCAAATTACCTCAGGATGCTCGGTCATGAAGCGCGTGCACAAACCGCAACGACCGCCGATGTGGATCTCAATCGCCTTGCCGTTGATGCCGGTCTGAGTGCTCCAATGGAAATTGACGGGCACGTGCAATTGGTCAACCCCTTCGTCGGTTCCCGTTTCGGGCTGGCAGCGATCACGACCACGCTTGACATGGAACCGGATGCTCCCCTGGGAGACAATGCAGGTCGCAATGGTTGGAACAGCCATGGGCCAAACTGGTGGCTCGGCAACGGTACCGCCCGGAAAGCCGGTACTGCCGTTCCGTTTGCTGACCGCGATTTCCGCATGGGGCCGCACCCGTTTGAGACTATCAAGCGCGTGGAAAAGCCGACCACCCTGATCGACGAAGAGCGGGTTCCTCGTTTCCCCAAGCGTGCGGACTTTTTCGCGCGAGCACTGTTTGGTGACATGGGCAAGCAGGTCCAGGAGGCGGCCAAGGGCGGCTTTTATGTCATGAAAAGCCCCATGGGCGCGTGTGCCAGACGGGCGCTCGGAGCACTTCTCCTGTTGCAATTCGGTGACGCTCGAGGAGCAGTGTCCAAAACAACGAACGATCCGGTCAAAAATGCCGACAACCTGAAGGCCGCCTCCTACTTTCTGGCAGCTGATGCGGTCGGTCTGTCGCGTGTGCCTGACTGGGCGTACTACTCGCACAATGCCGGAGGCGAACCGCTCGTCCCCTATCATGATAACGCGATATCCATGTTGCTCGATCAGGGCCATGAAACGATGGAAGGTGCCAGTGGCGATGACTGGATATCGGTAGCCCAGTCGATGCGCGCCTACTTGCGCTTTTCCCTGCTTGGAGGCGTGCTTGCCGAGCAGATCCGACGCCTGGGATACTCGGCGAGAGTTCATTCCGTGCTCGACAGTGAAGTGTTGCAGCCCCCCATGCTTTTGCTGTCTGGTCTTGGCGAAGTAAGCCGGATAGGCGAAGTGATCCTCAATCCGTTTCTTGGTCCACGCCTGAAGGCCGGCACGGTCACAACTTCGATGCCGATGGCCCATGACAAACCGATTGATTTCGGTCTGCAAACTTTCTGCAACAATTGCAACAAATGTGCCCGTGAATGCCCCTCCGGTGCAATTACCGCCGGTCCGAAGCTGATGTATAACGGTTACGAAATCTGGAAATCGGATGCTGAAAAGTGCGCGCGGTATAGACTGACCAATTCCGCTGGAGGCATGTGCGGTCGTTGCATGAAAACCTGTCCGTGGAACCTTGAAGGGTTGTTTTCGGACAGCGCATTTCGCTGGATGGCCATCAATGTACCGGGCTCGGCCAAAACACTGGCGAAGCTTGACGATGCGCGCAATCGGGGCACGATCAATCCGGTCAAAAAGTGGTGGTGGGATATTGAACTGGATCGCCAGACCGGACGCTATGTCAAAGCCAACGCCACCCATATGCGGGGCCTTCAGAAGGATCTGGATCTGAAATACGAAGATCAGACGCTGGCTGTCTACCCCGCAGATACAATGCCTCCGCCATACCCCACGATTTCGCCGCTCAACCGCGAGGAAGGTATCAAGCGATATCGCACAATGCTGACAGCTGATGCCTATCGCCAGCGCATTGCGGAAGGCGACACCAAAGATCTGGCTCCGCCCACGTCAGAGCCGGATGGACCACCTCCTGTTATGCCTGCGATTGTCACGAAGCGAGACGATCTGGCGGATGATATCGTGCAATTTGAGCTTCGCCACCCGGATGGCAATCCGCTGCCTTCCTTTGATGCGGGGGCTCATATCGATGTCGTGATCGCACCGGAATATCAGAGACAGTATTCGCTGGCTGGCGATCCGGCGGACAACGATAAATATGTGCTCGGCATACAGCGTGAAAAGGAAGGGCGTGGCGGTTCGCTGCTCATGTACCGGATTTTCCGCGAAGGCAGACGCGTCATGATCTCGGAGCCTCGCAATCATTTTCCGCTCGATGAAGCGGCCGACTTGTCCCTGTTTTTCGCAGGGGGCATTGGCGTTACCCCAATGATTACTATGGCACACCGACTGCATGCGGTGTCCAAGGATTTTATTCTGCATTACAGCGCCAGATCCGAAGAACAATGCGGATATGCTGATCAGTTGAAGGCAATGCCGTGGGCCGATCGCGTCTTCTGTCATTTTACCTCTGCGGGTACCAGGGCTGACCTCGAGGAATTGATCCCGCCCTATAAACCAGGTTTGAAAATCTACACCTGTGGGTCGGATCGATATATGGACGGCGTGTTCGACAAGGCGCGGGAAAAGGGCTGGCCGGAAGATGCGTTGTCGAAGGAGTATTTTTCCGTTCCGGAGCCGCCTGAATATGAAAATCATCCGTTCACGCTTGAGCTGACAAAGTCCGGAAAAACAATTGAGGTTTCGCCGGAAGAAACGGGAACTGAGGCGCTCGCCGCAGCGGGTATCATCGTCGACACCAAATGTTCAGACGGTATTTGCGGGGTCTGTGCTACCGCTTATCTGTCAGGAGATGTGGAACATAGAGATTATGTGCTGTCGGAAAAGGAAAGAGAACGCAAGGTGATCCTCTGTTGCTCTCGGGCAAAGGATGCCGATGGTGTTTTGCAGTTAGACCTCTAAAGTCTGCATCGACTATTTTCACGAGATAGCGCGATCAAGGTCACGCCAACTCCTCCATTTGCTTCTTGGGCTTGACACTTGAGAGCACACGCATAAATTGTCCAAAAAAAAGCGCTGACGGTGGATCAAAAGTGGTTTTGACAAACGCATCAAAGGATTTGCACGATGATTACGGGCAAAGATCTGATCGCCGCCGGATGTCCGCCGGGTAAATATTTCAAGGAAGCGCTGCCTGCGGCCAATGCAGCATTGGCGCGTGGTGAAGACTGGCTTGCAGTCGTAAGAGACTTTATGCCGCCTCCAAGCCTGCCTCTACATGAAGAGGCCCTGCCCTTTCACCGTAATATCGAAGCAGACGATGAGCTGGAAGAGCAGAATGTTGCCGCTGCAGAACGCACAATGGCCGAGCTGATGCGCACTCCGGTACTCAAATACGGTGCGGTCATGCCCGACGCCTGCCCGGCTGGACCGAATGGAACCATCCCCGTCGGCGGAGTCGCTGCATCCGAAGCCATTCATCCGGGCATGCACTCCGCTGACATTTGCTGTTCCATGATGATCACGATTGTCGGTGTCGCGGATCCCAGGAAGGTTCTGGATGCCGGGCAAAGCGTGACTCATTTTGGCGGCGGCGGCAGAGAGGTGACGGGCAAGGAGCCTTCGGCAGCCGTTCTGAATGAATTTTCAACCAACCGGGTTTTGAAGCGTTTGCCTGCGCAGATGGTCAAAAGTCATTTTGCGACGCAAGGCGACGGCAATCACTTTTTCTATGTCGGTCAGATGGCATCAACGGGTGAAACGGCAATTGTAACTCACCACGGCAGTCGGGGACCCGGCGCGCGTCTGTACAAGGAAGGCATGGGCATTGCGGAATCGTTCCGGCGTACCCTTTCACCTGAAACCTTGAAACAGAATGCCTGGATTCCAGCCGAGACAGAGGAAGGTGAAAACTATTGGGCCGCACTTCAGACGATCCGGCAATGGACAAAGGAAAGCCATGCCGCAATCCACGATCTGACTCTGGAGGCAGCAGGTCTCAAACCGAAGGATCGGTTCTGGAATGAGCATAACTTCGTCTTTCGGAAGAGCGATGGTCTGTTTTATCACGCGAAAGGGGCAACACCGGCGTTTGATGGCTGGGCGACAGACGCCACAGACCTGACGATTATTCCGCTGAACATGTCGGAACCGGTGCTGATCGTGCGTGGCAAGAACGCGGACAATGGCCTTGGATTTTCTCCGCATGGTGCCGGGCGTAACCTGAGCCGTACCGCTCACAAACGCGGTCTTGGTGACAGGCCGGAGGCAGACATTCTGGCTGAAGAAACAAATGGGCTGGATGTTCGATTCTTTTCCGGTGTTTCTGATGTGACCGAACTGCCCTCGGCCTACAAGAGTGCTTCAGCAGTAAGGCGCCAGATCGACAGGTTCGAGCTTGCCGAGGTCGTCGATGAAGTCATTCCCTATGGTTCCATCATGGCGGGTGACTGGCAGGAGACCATGCCCTGGCGACAGAAGCGAAAGGCAAAGGCGGCACTTAAGAATGACTAGAAAGATTGTCGCACTATTGATTTGCGTCGTCTTTGCTTCAACCGTGCTTGGAACCGCAGTCACCGAACAACAAGTGCTGCATGCAGGTGTTGATTCAGGTTCAAATGCTACTCTGTTTGTATCTGGGGAGAACTGCTTCGGCCAGGATGGCGAACGCGTCTGTTCGATCGTGTTCTACTGAACTTGATCCAGCAAAGAACACTGAGATTGTATCATGCAAAATATATCCTTTACACCTGCTCTATCAGCGGTCATGCGCCAAACGATAGAAGATGAAGTCGCCAAAATTGAGCAAGAAGAGGATGTCTCCGTCCTGTTTGCGATTGAAAGCGGCAGTCGGGCCTGGGGCTTCCCCTCGCCCGACAGCGACTATGATGTTCGATTTGTCTATGTGCGCCCGCTCGACTGGTACCTATCCATCACACCGGGTAGAGATGTGATTGAAAAACCGATCACCGGCGAACTGGACATCAGTGGGTGGGACCTTCAAAAAGCACTTGGTCTGCTTATCAAACCCAACCCGGTGTTGCTGGAGTGGCTTTCAAGCCCTATCCGTTATCGCTGGGATGACGGGATTTGTGCGTTGCTGACTGCCTTTGCAAAAAAGACCACGCATCACGCCTCCTGCCTCTATCATTATCTGCATCTGGGCGAAGGCCAGTGGGGTAGGCATTTTGCAAACGCAGACGCCGTTCCGTTGAAAAAGTATTTCTATGTTCTTCGGCCTGCCCTTGCGATCCGCTGGCTTCGGTTGCATCCAGATGTTCTGCCGCCCATGAACTTGCAGGCGCTTGCCAATGGAACCGATCTCGATGGGGCAACACAAGAGGCATTGAACCGATTGATCGAATTGAAAGCGCAAACACGGGAATGCGGTAACGGACAGCGATTCGAATTGCTGGATCAGTTGATTGACGGGGAATTTCAATGGGCAAGTGCAACTGACAAGACCAAGGACAGCCGGCCCCTGCTTGAAGAAGCCAATGTGTTGTTCAGGAAAATCGTCAGAGAGCGTGAGGGCCTGTAAGCGTGGTCGACCAGTGCCGTGAGACATTGAAATCATAGTGTGGCAGGTAACGGCGGCACAGTACTTGTCCCTTGATCGACGATGCAACATCGATCTACAGCCTATTGTACGAAAAAGCGACGGTGGAGCCGACCTGACCGAAATGATTGAGAAAGCCCGCAAATGGCAAAATGTTTCAATCGAGTTCGCACTGGAATATTCCAGCACCGTTCCCGGGATATTCAGCATGGCCAATGAATCAGGCGGTACGCCGGTTGAAATTTCCCTCGAGCTGTAATGACCAACCCAACAGCTCAGAGCTGCCACAATCGGTTTTGTTGTGACCTTCTAGCAACAGTGATACGGTAGTATTGTCAATATGCCTATTCTGCCACGTGTGTGGCTGGACTCGTTGTTTTGACGTTCCTACTGTACGGGTGTACCCCGCTACTGAAAGCTCAATGATATGTCCTTTGAGGCGAAGGAATACATTAAACGTATTGGTCTTTTACTTTTCGCATTCCCGGCGGGATTGGCGGGCTATCATTTCATCACGTTGTTGCAGCATCAATTTTCAGTATTACCACTTCTGGCGTTTGGCAGCATGATCATGGTCGGCACTGGAGCCTTTGCAGCAAATTACATGGCTCACAAACTGCGCAGGGCCGGCGTTCTGAATTTGACTGTCGTGCTGTTTGCTGCAGAGATCGCGGGCGTGCTGACCACAATTTTTGCCGGTCTCTTTTACTTCCTCATTTTTTCTGATGCGGTTCACAGCTATGATCCCTCCTTGACGATAAACTTTTTCGTCATGCGGATTATCGACGTGCTCGGACCGACGCTTTTGTTGTTTGCTCCGTTGGGAATATTCCTGGGGTGTCGCACGAAGCGCAAATGGTTGATCCAGATCCGGTCCCTACCTGATCCGACGTTCAATTTGCATAACCGTGGACGAAACTGAGCTCTTTCTCTCGCGCGGCAAAATCTCTTAAAAGACAGTGACGGCGACGGCCATCCAACATTCATTCGGTCACCCTCAATTATTGACGAAAAGCGTATCGTGTATTCGCATTCCTTTATCGAAATCTGATCATGCAAATTGAACTGACGTTGAACGCGCCACCGGATGAATCCTATTCCGCATCTGATCTGGG
The DNA here is from genome assembly GCA_039976075.1 of Stappiaceae bacterium. GTDB lineage: Bacteria > Pseudomonadota > Alphaproteobacteria > Rhizobiales > Stappiaceae > JBDWFY01. The sequence continues at coordinate 233,965 of JBDWFY010000001.1, read as the reverse complement.
TTTTCTGCTGCACAAACATCCCGCCCATCTTCATCATCGGGACACGGGCGCCGGTTCCGCACACATTTTCTATCGCTCCCTGTCGGACACCCAAACAACAGCGGTGTTGTTTCTTGAGGTGGATCCGATTGCACTTGTTCGTGGTAAATCCCAACAGTCAGACGGACTGTTGAGCCAGTATGTGAATGATCGGCCCTATGCGGCCAACTCGCTTTTGTCTGTTGCGATCAGCCGCTGTTTCGGCCAGAGCCTTGCCGGTAAATCAAAGGAACGGCAGTCACTTGCCGATCGGCCTCTCCCCTTTGAAGTACGTATCGAGCCGATAGCCTTGTCAGGTGACCCGGATTTTATGGCGTCGCTGTTTGAACCGCTGGGCTATGAATTGAACTTTGAACAACTGGCAGGCAATGAAACCCGGGGCCTCTATCGCCTTTCGTTGCAGGCAACGCAGCTTCTCAGGCATGTACTCGGCCATCTGTATGTGCTTATCCCGGTGCTGGACAATGCAAAACACTATTTCGTCGGTGAAGCAGAAGTTGAAAATTTGCTCGAAAAAGGTGCTGAGTGGCTGCCCGGTCATCCGGCAAAGGAAGTGATCACCCGCCGGGCTCTGAAACACCGCCGTGCCCTTGCAAACCAGGCTCTTGCTCGATTGTCCGAAACAGACGGACAGGAGAATGAGAACGAAAACAGGCCGCAGGCTCTGAGCCCTGAAGCTGCTCTTGAAAAGCCCATCCGGCTACATGATGTTCGTCTGGATCAAGTCGCGGATGTTCTGTTGGAACAAAACGCTGTCTCGGTCCTCGATCTTGGTTGTGGTGAAGGACGACTGATCGGCCGGTTACTGAAGATGCCCCAGATCACCAGAATTGTCGGCGTAGACCCCGCAATATCAGCATTGAAGCGCGCGCAGGACCGACTGCATCCGGACAGGATGGCTGAAGGGCAGAGAAAGAGGCTCACACTGCAACTGGGAAGCCTCACCTATGGGGATCGCCGGTTTCAGGGATTTGATGCTGCCGTGCTTGTTGAGGTGATCGAGCATGTCGACCCTGAGAGACTGCCGTCTCTGGCTCTATCGCTGTTCGGTGACGCCCGTCCAAGATGTGCCGTGATAACGACCCCGAACCGGGAGTATAACGCGCTGTTCGAGGGTATGGATGCAGGTGCGTTGCGCCACCCCGATCACCGGTTTGAATGGACACGCGAGGAATTTAATACCTGGTCTCATCTGCAGGCCGATGAATTTGGCTATGAGGTGGAACTGCGCGGATTGGGTCCGGAGGACGAAAGGTATGGGGCGCCCTCGCAGATGGCCGTGTTCAAGATGAAGGATACCTCATCCAATGTCTGAACAATCGGCACATCTGTCCATTCCAGACTTTTCCCTGGTGATCCTGATAGGACCGACAGGCTCAGGCAAGTCGACCTTCGCAAGAAAGCACTTTCTAGACACGGAAATCATTTCATCTGATCATTGCCGTGCTCTGGTGAGTGATGATGAGACCAATCAGGATGCGACTGCCGATGCCTTTGATCTGGTGCACTATACCGCCTCACTCAGATTAAAGCGCCGGTTGCTGACGGTCATAGACGCAACGTCCGTCAGGCGGGAAGATCGGGCACATCTGATCAAGTTGGCCAGGCAATTTCATGCCTTACCTGTGGCACTTGTCCTGAATATAGACCCTGGCCTTTGCCATGAGCGAAACCAGTCCCGACCGGGTCGCAAGTTCGGACCTCACGTCGCTCAAAATCAATCGCGACAATTGAGAAAGGATCTGCGCCGCCTTCAGAAGGATGGATTCCGTTCTGTCCAGGTCATGCGATCCCCTGAAGAAGTGGAAGCGCTCACGATCGAGCGCACCCCTTTGTGGACAGACCTCCGTAAGGAGAAAGGTCCATTCGATATTATCGGCGATATACACGGTTGCTTCGAGGAAACATGTACACTCCTTGAAACGCTTGGCTACAGGCTTGATCCGGTTGCGGATGATGTTGAGACGCTGATCTCTGCCAGACACCCGGAAGGGCGTACTGTGCTGTTTGTCGGCGATATAACAGACCGTGGACCGCGCAATGTCGACAGTCTGCGTCTGGTGATGGGAATGTGCCGCGAAGGCACCGGAAAGTGTGTCGTTGGTAACCACGATTACAAGCTGAACAAGTGGCTCAAGGGGCGGAAAGTTACCGCCAAACACGGGTTGCAGGAAACCATCGACGAACTTGAAGCAACATCCGATAAGTTTCGAAAAATGGTCGGCGACTTTCTCTATGACCTCCGATCACATTTCTGGCTGGCGGACGGTCGACTTGTTGTTGCTCATGCCGGACTGAAAGAGGAAATGCATGGTCGTGGCTCATCGGAGATAAGAAACTTTGCCATGTTTGGCGATACGACCGGCGAACGCGACGAATATGGCCTGCCTGTCCGGCTCAACTGGGGACGGGACTATAAAGGCGCTGCCGATGTCGTTTACGGGCATACGCCGGTTTTGAATGCGGAGTGGTTGAACAACACAATCTGTATTGATACCGGTTGCGTGTTCGGTGGCAAACTGACGGCGCTGCGCTGGCCAGAGCTGGAGACGGTGTCAGTCCCGGCCAGGGAGACCTACTACGAACCGGTAAAACCGCTGGACGCCGGTACGGGAAAAAGCGCGCAGCAGGACAACGACCGGCTGCTCTACTTTGACGACTATGCACTCAAACAGAGAATTGAGACACGCTTTGGTGGCACGATTGTCATTCCCGAGGAAAACAGCCTTGCGGCACTTGAAATCACCAGTCGTTTTGGCATCGACCCGCGCTGGTTGATCTACCTGCCACCGACAATGGCGGCTCCGCCAACAGCGCCCTCCGGACAGTATCTGGAACACCCTGATCAGGCTATCGACTATTTTGCGAAACGCGGTGTCAGCAAACTGATCGCCCAGGAAAAACATATGGGGTCGCGGGCTCTCCTCGTTGTTGCCAAAAACAGTGAGACCGCCCTGGAACGGTTTGGCGTGGAGGATGGCAAATCCGGCATCATTTACACCCGAACCGGCCGACCGTTTTTCGCCGATGATGTAACCGAAGCGCAAATCGTCTCGCGCTTCGCATCGGCAATGTCGGAAACCGGCCTGTGGGAAAGACTACAGACTGACTGGGTGTTGCTTGATGCGGAAGTTATGCCGTGGTCTGCCAAGGCAAGAACCTTGCTGGAGCGCCAATATCGTCCCACCCATCAAGCTGCACAACTGTCTGCAGAAGCGCTCCTGTCTGCCATCGCCTCCGCCCCGGCAATTGACGGATTGGATGCGCTCGCGAAAACGGCCGAGACTCAACGAGACAACGCTCAAAAGATGGCTAAGGCAATTGATGGTTATTGCTGGGACGCTGAGACTGTTGACGAATATCAAATTGCGCCATTTCATATTCTTGCCGTCGAGGGTCGGCTGTTCGCTGATCAGTCCCACGCCTGGCACATGGAAACGCTCGGGCAACTTGCAAAAGCAGATCCGTTTATAAAGTCGACATGCTGGCGGCAAATCGACACGGATCACGGCGCCGAGCGTGATGCCCTGTTGCAATGGTGGCTTGATCACACCGCTGCAGGTGGTGAAGGACTGGTGCTAAAGCCACTGGAATTTCTGACAAAGGGAGAAAAGTGCTATATCCAACCGGCCATGAAAGTGCGCGGCAAGGAGTATCTGCGTATCATTTATGGCCCGGACTATGACATGTCCGGAAACATGGATCGTCTCAGAGACCGTAATATCGCTCGAAAATCCTCGCTGGCTCTCAGGGAATTCAAACTCGGTCTGGAAGGGCTTCGCCGGTTCGTCGAGCGGCAGCCGCTGGCCAAGGTGCATGCATGTGCTTTGGGTGTTCTGGCGCTTGAGAGCGAACCAGTTGACCCCCGGCTATAAACTCTCAATCCAGCCTTGCTTGTTCTGCCACTGTAAATTGTTGAATTCTTGCGCTACTTACTGAAGTCTTTGGGTGTTTCAGACACATGGAAAATTCTGACATCAACGCGACAAAAAGATATCCCGGACTGATGCTCAGGCTTCAGGCTGCCATATGGGACGGTGTCATCCTTTCAACAGCCTTCGCGTTTTCGGGTATTTTCATTTCAGGTTTTGACCTGCCGACATCCATCAAAATACTCTTTGTGGCTTCCATCTTGTTTTTGCTGGAACCGGGATTGGTATCGCTGACAGGATCAACAATTGGTCACGCTCTGCGCGGGCTGAAAGTTGAGCATGCTCATACGAACAAGAACCTCAATATCGTTATGGCGACAGTTCGCTTTTTCGCCAAAGCTGTGCTCGGTCTCTACTCGCTTGTGTCGATATTGGTCACGTCCAGACGTCAAGCTATCCACGATATGGTGTCAAATTCCGTCGTTATTCTCAGGCATCCAGAAAGGTTCCCGGAAGAAGACCAAATGACAGAACAATCACTTTCAGATCTCAAGTTTCAGTATCCGTCAAAAGTGCGTCGCACCTTGATTACCGGTTATTATATTCTGGCCTCTTTGTTTCTCCTTGGCGCAGCAATTTTGACGCTCGTTCCGGGCAATTGCGTCATGTACAACGATTGCAGCTATTCCGACGACATGACCGTTCTTGCTAGCAGCCTTGTTTGGATTGGTGTTCTATTTTTCCTGGTGTATGCCGGTGCCCGCGGTCTTCTTTGGGGCGCACGCCGCTGTTTGGCCGACTCGTAGAACGTCGTTTTGGCGATGATGTTGTTACCTCTCCGAGACCTCACCAATCCTTGAGGGCAACCAGTCCGTTCGTGAGCGATTGTGACTTCGATAGATCCCAAGGGTCACCTATTATCAAACAGTCCTTTTCTATCGGAGATCAGTTTATGACATTCCCGCGTTTCCTACGCTTGCTTCTGATTGTTCCATTGTTGGCTTTCAGCATGACCCTCGCGATTGCAGCAGATGTCGTGAAACAAGGCGATATCAAGGGAAAACGGGTAAAGTGGACGCAAGGATCAGTGATCATCACCGGCACGCCTGGAAATTACCGGATCCAGCTTGGCAAGAATTTCAAGACCAAACAGGCACCGGCTTTATTTGTTTATCTGGGGCATGCCAAGCCGACGGCGGAAATCGGTGCGCTTAGATCTTTGAACGGTGAGCAGAGCTACAAGCTGCCTGCTTCCATCGACCCGAAGAAATTTTCGAGGTTGTTTATCTACTGCAAACCCTATGGGATCGTTTTTGGATCCGCGAAACTGAAGACGCCTTAACCGGGACTCTCCGTCAGAACCGGGCCCGCATGGATTCAAAACTATCATATACGTCATGCGCACCGGCGTCGTTCAGCCGATCGGTCAAGCCATCGTCTGCATGACCGCCACCGGTAAAGCCCCATACGGTCATTCCTGCCGCCCTGCCCGCCTTTACGCCATTGACGCTGTCTTCCACCACCAGACACTCCTCCGGTCGGCTTCCAAGCGACTCTGCAGCATGAAGGAACAGATCCGGAGCCGGTTTGCCGCGCTCAACATGTTCTCCGGAATAAATATGCGGATCAAAACGGTGATGCAGGTCGGTTAGTCTAAGCTTTTTGTGCAGGCCACTGATTGTGCTCGAGGAAGCAACCGCAACATCACCGGAATAGTGATCGAGAAAACCGTCAATTCCGTCGATGGCGAGGAGTTCATTCTCGATCCTGGTGAGACAGGCAGCTCGCATAGTCTGCTCAAAATCGTGCGGAAAAGATCCCTTGTCCAATGCGCGATAATCTTCAGTCAAAGCCGCAATGAAATCGACATCCATGAGACCCACAAACCGGCTCATATAGTCATTCAGTTCATAATGCAGACCGATTTCAGCAAGGTGCTCTCGCTCAACGGAGACGTAGATGCGTTCTGAATCGACCAGAACGCCGTCGCAGTCGAAAATAATCGTAGAAAATGGCATGGGTATTCCTGCTTCAACATTCATCAATGTCAGTGTCTTCCCGGCGTTCCAGCCCCCGCAGCGTATATTTTTTCTTTGGGGTCATTGCCCGGCATGGTCGAAATTTGGGATCTGAACGGACACAACCAAGGCCGCACAATAAGGTCGCGGTTTCCCGATCAAACCGGTTTAGCCAAATACGGCCGCCGGGGGTTGCAATGTAGCCGTCGATGCCCTCATCGATATCCGCCTCCAAATCGCTCAGTGAGGGAACTTCGGAATCAGCATCCTCCGAATAGCCACCGTGTGTGTGGTAGGAGGCCAACACCTCGAATCCTCTTGGCTCGTTACCAGGATTGCAACTGTCGCGTCGTCCCCGGCGTGGTTTGGTCGCAACAAGATTGTCGGCACTGTCATATCCCAGCAGTCCGCAATATTCGCGGTTTTTACTGATTGAGCGAGCTTGAATGGCGTTCAGGGTTTGGATGGCCAGTGCATTCAACGCCTTTCTTTCGCTTCGGGATTGCGCATGCCCCTGCACAGGCAGTTGAAACAGTATTGCAAGAAGTACTACCCAAAAGCGTGTTCTCATCGATTTTTCCCTCCTGCCCTCACTCACACAATCATTCCTGCTTTGGCTGTTCCCCAATATACCGGGTGCGGTGAGCAACCATCGAAATAGCATCAAACATCCGTTTGTCGCTGAATTTTCGATTCAAATTGCCTCAAAAAATATTACTGTTGGTATCAACGACGCTTCCCGGCATCGCCTCGTTTTCATTCCTGTTGCCGAAAAGGACACCCTCATGACCAGCCAAGCCAACCGCGCAAAAGAGTTTCACGCCCTTCACCAGAAGGGTAACCCAGTCATTTTGTTCAACATCTGGGATCCAGGCACCGCCAAGACCGTTGCGGCGGCGGGGGCGAAGGCAATCGCGACTGGAAGCTGGCCTGCTGCCGTCGCTCATGGGTTCGAAGATGGCGAGAAAATACCGCTGGATCTAGCTTTGGATAATGTCCGCCGTATCGTGGAGAGCGTTGATCTGCCTGTATCACTCGATTTTGAAGGCGGGTACGATGCCACGCCGACTGGCATTGAGGAGAATGTTAAACGCGCCTGCGCCTCAGGTGTGGTGGGTTTCAATTTCGAAGACCAGATTGTCGGTACATCGGATCTGTATGACAGTACCACTCAGGCAGCGCGCGTTGCCGCCATGCGCAGAGCCGCCGACAGCGTGGTGGGATCCGTCTACATCAATTCACGCACCGACATTTTCCTGAAGGCAAAACCGGATACACATTCCGATGCTATGTTGGACGAAGCCATCGAGCGGGCAAAAGCCTACGAACAGGCCGGTGCCAGTGGGTTCTTCGCGCCAGGTCTTGGCGATGAAAAAATGATTGCACGGCTCTGCGAGGAAGTGGCGTTGCCGATTAATATCATTGCCCTGCCCCATGTTCCGGACACCAATGTTCTGGCAGGACTGGGCGTCGCTCGTATCAGTTATGGACCCGTACCCTACCGGAAGATGACCAAATGGCTGGAAGACGAGGCGCGGAAGGCTTTTAGCTGAAACGGGCCTTCCAAACCGAGTGCGTCAGTTCACGGCAGTCAGTGCTCCAGGCTGACCATCCAATCGAATCCCTCGCCGACCCATTCGGCGGGGATGGAATGGCCCTTCGGGTGGAGGCAGATCTCCAGCTCTTTCTCCGTACCGCAGGCCGACCAGGTGCTGCATTCATAGCGGGAATATGCTTTTTTTCGAGTTGGTTCCGTCTGACACTGATTGATCTGGCGCCAGATGGCCATGCCTTCGGGGATCGGCATCGAATTATAGACGCCGATCTCGCCATAGGCGACAACGCGATCTTTGGTTCCATGTATATGGCGCAAGTTTACGGGGCCAGTGGGGCAGTCTTCCGGATTTGAATTCCAGAAACCTCCGGCGATCGGTACGTAGGCGTTAAAGAGATTGCCTGCATAGCAGGCTACATTCCAGACCATCGATGCACCGCGCGAAAATCCCGACGCCATGGTTAGATCTTCATCGATTGGCCACCGGCGTTTGATGTCTTTCATGACCGTATTGATATAGAGCCGTTCGTCTCTTCCGCCTTCGGCTCGGTCGCGACCGATCTGGCGCCAATATCCGGTCCGGGCGTACGGCGCGACGAATATAGCACCGCGTTTTGTGATGCCATTGACCATGGCTTTATTTCGAAAGGTCCCTTCCGGGGATCCGTTCCAGCCATGGAAATAGACCACCAGCGGTAGCGCCGTCTTGCCATCCCACCCTTCCGGGAGCGCAGCCAGATAATAACCACCTTCCACTTCACACAGTCCACCTGAGCCACACGCATCTTCCGCTCTGGCGGCGGAAAACAAAGTCACAAGGACTATTCCAAAAATGTAAATTGAGGATCTCAATGAAAACATCCGTTTAATGCGTAATGTCACCACAGGTGCTCCCGGTTTGTTATGTTACTTCCTGGTCAGCCCCAATTCTTAGTGCGACGGTGACATGCTGTCCAAACAGAACAAATGGTGAGCTGCTAACGATTTCGTGTGTTGTCTTCCGGCATTTCCGGGCGATCTCCAAGCAGATATCTGGGGCCGGTACCATGTCCTGCAGCCCTGTCGTCAGGGTTATATAGTTTGCAGCGTTCCAGCGATAAACATCCGCAACCGATGCATCCGTCCAGTTGGGCGCGCAGTCGGGTCAGGGTTTCGATTTTGGCATCCAGATCCTTGCGGAACCGTTTACTCATTCGCGTCCAGTCCCGTTTGTTCGGCGTGCGCCCCTCAGGCAGATCATCAAGCAACGTTTTGATCTGGCTTATCGTGAATCCGAACTGTTGCGATATCATCACGAATGAAAGCCGTCTGATATCGGAACGCAGAAATCGCCGCTGCCCACCGGCATTACGTGCGGCAGTCACCAGTCCCTCTGCTTCATAATATCGAATGGCTGAGACCGATAAACTGGTCCGCTCGGCGACCTGGCCGATTGTCAAAATGTCCGACGCCCGCACTGTGTTCTCTCCTCATTAAAAAATAGTCAGAACATCTCTTGACCTCAAGTTAACTTGAGGAATTATTCTCCTAACTGAACGTTGTCAATGAAGAACAGTAGAAGGATGATTTCCATGCAGAATGCGACCCTTGAACATGTGAATGTTACTGTCAGCAACCCGGTCGCCACCGCGCAGCGGTTGTGCGACCTGTTTGGCTGGCATATCCGCTGGCAGGGAAAAGCACTCAATGATGGGACGACCGTCCACGTCGGGACCGATGAGAGTTACATCGCTGTCTATGGACAAGGTGTGCCGAGTGTGCCGGCGGAGGTGAGTTACTCAGTACGTGGAGGACTCAATCATATCGGCATCGTCGTTGACGACCTTGATGCAGCGGAGCGTCGGGTGAAAGATGCTGGGTATGAGCCCCACTCCCATGCCGATTACGAGCCAGGCCGTCGTTTCTACTATCGTGATGAGGACAATATCGAGTTCGAAGTAATCAGTTATGCGCTCGTCCCGGCCTGATGGCGATTGTCTTCCTCCGTCGGCTGGATCATAGCGGTCCAGCCGCGCCGCGTTCCTTCCGCTGTAATTCCCATGGCTCAGTGCGGTGCGACATTCAGGTTGCGGCACGCCGGGTGCGAAAAGCCAGGCTGCGTCTTTGGACCAGTCGATATATCAGATGATAGGATTTTATCAGCGCAAGTGCACTCATCCACATCAGCGCATCATCCCAGAATATTTCAAAATAGAGCCAGTGTACGAAAATCAGTATAATGGCCGGATAAATGAGGCGCTGGAGCGTCTTCCAGGATGTTCCCAGTTTCCGGATTGAAAAATCATTGGATGCCAGGGCTGCGGGCACCATGAGCAGGAACCCCAGCCAACCTACGGTGAAGGCTATATCGAACGCCTCAAGATAAATATTTGTGAAGTCGCCGATATCCCGAATGTAAATCAGCAGATGCAGGGCAGCATAACCGAATGAGGCGATGCCAAAATAGCGTCGACGCTTGAGGAACCAACGCATCACCTGCTTACCAATCTCCCAATGCTTAAACAGAAGCATCAGCGGTGTGATCGACAGGGTCAAAACCATCAGCTGAATGGAAAGCACGCCGGTATTGCTCATCATTTCCGCGAAATACCGATTGTTCTCGTAAAAATCCCACAATACAGGCAATGAGGGCCAGGCAAGGACGAGCCACAGCGTCAAAGGCGCGTTGATGATACGGCGCAATTTATCAAAAATAATGCTCAGCATGCGTTCCGACAACGTCAGGGTTCCTCTGTAATATAGCGGTTAAACGTAACCGTTCAGATAAAAACCCGGTGAGCGATCCGTGAAGAATTCTGCTTGAATATCGTCTTGCCCATCTCATTAAAAGATCGAAATACGGATCAAATTGGCGCCGAGAAGAAAAAAGATAAGTAAAAGCAGTGAGCGAAATTGATCGCCATTGAGGAATTTTCGACCATATTCACCGATCGACACTCCGACAAGCGTAGGTACCGTCATCGCGGCGGAATAGACCATAACAGTCGGAGACGTCAGACCGGCCTGAATATATCCTCCCGCCAGTGGAATGGTGCCGGCGAGAATCAGAAAGCCCAGTGCCCCGACAAATTCATCTTTTTTGAGCGGTTGGGACATCAAATAGATCAACATCGGCGGCGCCCAGAGAGATGTCAGACCTCCCATCACTCCGGCAATGGATCCAGCGAAAATCTGTACCGGTTTATCGAGGTGACTGGCGATCGAGAAAGGCTGCGTAAACAGGGTCGCAAAGACAAATACCATCATCACGCCACCAACCAGCCCCGATAAGACTGTGCTTGAAACCGAAGCAGCAAATTGTGTGAAATACCAGATGCCAACAGCCATTGTGATGGAAAACGGCCAGAACAAAACCAATGACTTTCTGAACATCCGGTTCTTGTGAACCTGCCAGATGTTTGAAATCAGAACGGGGAGGATCAAAAGCGCTATCGCCTGACGAGGATCGGTAAACTGAGAAAGGACGCCAATTACCGCTGTAGGCAGACCTATTCCGACGAGTCCCTTTATGGCCCCGGCCAGGAGGAAGACAAGCGCTGCCAACATCCACAGCGATTCAATATCCATCCGAGGCTCCAGACCAGTCGCTCCCATATGGATGCCGGAAGCATGGTAAAATTGGTTCAATGAGAACTGACGGTCAGTAGATCTGTCAGCAGATAAGATGGCACGTGTGCACCCATCTACAGTTTATGGTCAGGCTGCCGCGACTTTGTCCAGAAACTCTCTAACTTCCAGCCTGAGATCTTCGGTCCGTTTGACGACATCGCCCGTACGCGAACCGACATCAACCGCTGCGGAGCTGGATTCCTGTGCAACCTTTTCAACACAGGCCATATCTTTGACCACTGATCTGGTTTGTTCGGCTGCCCGAACGACATTGCCCTTGATGTCATCAGTCGACTGGCGGCGTTCCTCCAGATCCGTTGCAATCTGAGTGGTGCAATCCGTCACCTCGCCGATATCGGAGATGATTTTCTGGATGGCATCGACGACACGCAGGGTGCGCTGCTGTACCAGTGAAACCTGCTCAGTGATTTGTTCCGTCGCAGAGGCAGTCTGCCCGGCCAGTGTTTTTACTTCCCCGGCAACCACTTCAAACCCGCGACCGGCGTCCCCTGCCCGCGCGGCTTCGATCGTTGCATTCAAGGCCAGAAGATTGGTTTGATCAGCAATCGCATTAATGATCGAGACAATGTCGCCAATGGCGTTTGAGATTTCCGACAGGCTCTCGATTTCTGTATTTGCGGCATCGGCACTTCGGTTGGCCGCCTGAGCGATGTCGGTCGCGTTATGGGCGCGTTGACTGATCGTGGCGATATCGACAGCTAGGTTTTCTGTTGCACTGGCAACCGCATCCACATTTTCAGACGCGCCCGCAGATGCCGTCGCTGCATCCTGCGCCCTTCTGTCTGCATTCTGGGCAACATCTTCGAGTGCGCCGGACGTCCCCCGCATATCCCCAAGCGCATCATCCACTTCACTCAACAGATTGGTGACCCGTGTGCGGAAACAGCCGATCAATGCATCGATCTGCTTTTGGCGTTCTGCCGCTGCAACGCCTTCCTGCCGTTGACGGTCCCTGGTAAATTCAATCGTCTTGTCGCGGTAGTAGCCAACCGCTCGGGCGATCTCCGATATTTCAGTGTTGCCCTGCGAAAATGGCAAGTCTTCCTCAACGCCATCCCCATCAGCAAGTTTCCGGATTCCGCAATTGAGAGCCTGAATACATCCCAGAATTGATTGACTGAAGTACCAGGAAATGGAAAACGCAAGCATCAGAGCGAAACCCAGTCCGGCTGCAACGCCCCACATGCGTATCTTGAGCTCGAAGATCCGCGCCTCCAACAGCGCAATGAACTCCGCCTGACTAGCGCGCCATAACCCATCGACAGCTGAGAGAAAAGACGCGGACCGGTCGCGCAAAGGCATCATGTCTATCGTTGTGCCATCAGCACCTTTTCCAACCTTTGATGCGATCTGAGCGACGGCACCCTGCAGTTTTCCGTTCGCCTGGCGATAAACAGTTGCCGCTTTGCTCAGCGGGGTCTCCTCGGCGTCTTGAATGATGTCCAGATTGTTCTTTGTCACTGAACTGACGTGATCTGCCAAAACCTTGAACTGCCCAGCGCCGACCAGCACCAGCATTGAGTCAAAATGGCTCAGTTCGGATTTGCCGGAAATCTTCTCGCCATTGCGTATCAGAGCGTCCGATCGTTTGGCGAGGTCCGGCAGTTTATTGGAGACAAGCTCTGCCAGTTGATCAGTGGTTTGTGCCATGTTGGATGTCAGGCCGGCTTCGCGCCCGATACAGGTTACTGAGAGATGCGCTTGAGCTAGCACCTTAGACCGGGTATCAGCCATTTTTTGTGGCGAACAACCTGGATAAGCTGCGAACGCGGCATCGGGAATGGTAACGGTGTCAGCAGTTACACCGGCGTTCCAGAGAGATTCGACGGCCACAAGACTGTCGAGTTTGGCCGTATTTCGCGCCAGGTTCTGATAACCCGAATAGATGATCCAGCCAGCGCACAAAACGATCGGAACCGTCAGGACAAAAACCAGCAAGAATAGTCTGCTTCGAATTGTCATTGGTACGCTCCCGATTCGATTTTTTTGATCAGGTGATAAAATGGCGGCTCAATTCTCAACAAATTCAAAACAAACTTGTAACTCTCGCCATTACATCGTCAGGTTTTGATCACTTTTTTCTGATTGGTCGCGTTTCCGATGCGGTAGAGACAATGAATGGCAGTATACCGGTCGAGACGAGTATCGCCAGCCCCAGAGCTGAAATCACGTCGGGCATGGTTCCGAAAAGAAACCATCCCAGTAAAGTTGCTCCGATCAATTGGACATAGACAAGTGGTGTGAGTATTGCCGCCCGGGCAAAACCCAGAGCCATGATCGCCAGCAGATTTCCCAGTGCTGAAGATAACCCCGATCCCAGCAACAAGCCGGGGGATTGTAAAGCACCCGGTGAGATGTTGCCGATGGCAAATGGCAGTAACAAGAAAGTGCCGATCAGCAGTTGACCGGCCAGTTGCGCCAATGGCGGGCCGACGGCACGGCCCCAGCGGGTTGCGGTCAGAAATGCTGCGTAGGTAAACCCTGCAGAGAGCGCCCAAATCAATCCAGCAGACATGTCGATGCCTGGTTTGACGATCAACAGAACGCCGACAAATCCTGCTGCGACAGCACACCACTCAATAAGACGAACCTGCTCTTTCAGAACAAATCGTGCCAGGAGCGTTGTAACAGTTGGTCCGACAAAGAAAGCGCCATAGGCATCGGCAAAGGAAATAAGACTGACAGCCGTAATGATCTGAACAATGGTCGCACATAAGAAGACTGCCCGTATCAACTGTGTTCCCCAGAACCGTTTCGTCAAGCCACGGAGATGCCCGAACAGGAGGGCCAGCGGTAACGCAATGATTGTTCCCAATGCAAAACGAGCCCAGGCAAGTGTCGCTGCAGAATAGGTTGTGTCGTTGGAGGCCATTTTCGCAAACGAGTCGCCAAGCGGTATGAACAACATGCCGACGGCCATCAACAGGATGGCTTTCGCTGCCTGATTCTCTGAATTGAGTGCTTTGTTCATTGAATTGGAGACAGCCTGGAGGTGTTTGGACCCGGTTGGTTCGTATTACGCCACTAGTCTTACGAGCTGTTCGCTCATTGGGTACATGCATCTGAAACAATATCAAATGACGTTTCAACAGAATTTCGATTAGTGGACCGAATTCTCTCCCCACTGATTATTTAACGACTGTAATAATTCAATAATTTCCAAACATTTCACGTTGCAATAATATAAATATGAGTTGTAAACGATATGGTACGAAATAATTTTCGAAATTATTTTACCTTTTTATTAATAATTATGGCAATTGTACATTTAAATAATATTGATATGTATCAAATGTATCAAATATTTCTACTGTTGCCCCAAGGTCACTATTAAATTATATTGAAAATTATGTTTTAAATACTGGTTATCTTCGTCAAATTTTCTGATTAAAGACTGTTGCAGTGGAACTGTTCAATTTAGAAATTTGCGAGGCAGCTTTGATGGTTAAGACTACAACTCACCTGTTTATGGGTGTCACTCTGGCGTTGATGGCCCCTACGGTGGCTTCCGCTGCTGATCTGCCGCTTGATCCACCGGTTTTTGAAGAAGTTATTGTCGAAGAAGCGCCGCAGCAGTTTGACTGGACTGGTTTCTATATTGGTGCATTCATTGGCTATGGCTGGTCCGGAGATGATGCCGTCTCGACAGGAAATGCACCGTTTCTCGCTTTGGCACCTACATTTGTACCCAATAGTCTGGACGTGCAATCAAACGGCCTACTTGGCGGTCTCAATGCTGGTTATAACCAGCGAATAAATCAATTTGTATTGGGTGTTGAAGGTGATATTGCGCTGACAGACATGAGCGGCTCCGATGAATTTACTGGTGCATCAACAAATTTCGGGGGACTTCCGACATCAGCAGTTACGACACGCGCTAGTAGGAAGTACGAATACTTCGGCACGCTGCGAGGACGTCTGGGGTTCCTACCTTCGGAACGACTTATGGTATTTGGCACAGCCGGACTTGCCTTTAGTCAGGTTTCAACGGACTCCAGCGTCACTTCGGTTCTAAACCCGACGCTCGCGTGGGCTGGCGCCGATGACTCATTCAAGTTTGGTTGGACGGCCGGAGCGGGAGCCGAATATATGGCAACCGAACGTCTTTCGATCAAATTAGACGGTCTCTATTTTGATCTGGAAAACAGCCGTACCACGGCTACTCCGAATGCAGCCGCCGCTGCCTTCGGTGGGGGAGCTATCAACTATGAAAACGAAATCGACAACACCGGCTTTGTCGGCAGGCTTGGCGTTAACTACCACTTTTAAGACAGGAAGCTTTTAGCACCCTTTTTATTTCGATTGCAGCAGCAACTTGCGGCGCTTGGAACGATGGTTCCAAGCGCCTTTTTTTACATTTTGGCACCTGCAGGAACCATCCGAGTCAGGTCCATAGGTTCAAGCGAGGCCCGGGCCTGAACCGACCGATCAACGGCTCGTCAATGCTGCCAAGCAAAATCCGAACCCTTACTTATCTGGTTTCCATCCGGGTCGATTAAACAGAAATCCCATGACTTCGCGTAGTGTCCTGGCTCGCCGGATGTCCCTGATAATCTGTCCATATTCGTAAAAGTTTATCCTGATGGGATTACTGGTGTTGATTGGCTCTGTGACACCATAAACAACCTTTTCCTCTTCTTCCTGGTAGGTTCCGAACAGGCGATCCCAGATGATCAGCACACCACCATAGTTTTTGTCGATGTATTTTTCATTTGAACCATGATGAACCCGGTGAACTGATGGTGTGTTCAGAATTTTGTCCAGCCATCCCAGCTTGCCGATTTTTTCCGTATGAATCCAGGTTTGATAAGAGACCACAATCAGAAATGCGATAAGTGTTTGCACGGCATCAAAACCGATCAGGATCATCGGTAGCAGGAAAATCCACTCGACAAGACCTTCTACCCAGGCAAGCCGTAGGGACGTGGTGAGATTAAACTCCGGCGAAGAATGATGAACACTGTGGTGGGCCCAGAACAGTCTGATTTCGTGTTCCATGCGGTGCATCCAGTAGTAGGTGAAATCGGCAACAAGGACAGCCAGTATCCAACTCCACCAGGTTATCGGTATGGAGAACAATGCAAATTGTTCTCCAACAAGCAGACCGATGACGAACACAAGTCCGTAAACTGTTCGCTCCAGCAGAAAGTAACCGAAAGCGATGAAAAAGTTTGCCAGCGTTTCATGATAGCGCCGCCGTTTCCCGCTTAAAAAATCCCATGTCGTTTCCGAGAGGATCAAGACAAGAAAGACAAGACCAACGATCTCCAATATTCCCAAAATATCCCCAAAGGCTGAAAAACGAAGATCAAGTGTGTCGAGCATTGCAGGATCCTCCATTCGAGTTCCGGTGAATAAAACGACGACTGGGAATATGCATAATGCGAACGCCTTTCGTATAAAATTGAACGAACGTATGTTCATATACCAATCGAAATCGAAAAAACAATAGAGCCCGGTAGAAAATTCCTGAGGACACTGTGCGGGCTCAATTGCCGCTGTATGCCCGCTGACAACTGGCCATCGAAGTTGCGGCTGCATCGCACTGATTGAAAAGGCAACACTGTCCGGCGTACGCGGCACAAAACTCCAAGGTCAGATGCTGCACGGAGAACCCCGTTTTATCGTCAAAAGCGAGCAGTCGCTTGTCGCTGCAATACGGCGTCAATAAAAAATGATCTTGCTTTACGTGGGGAAGATTGGTCGTTGTTGGATCAGCTGAATGAAAAGTGGGGTCATCGGCAACCAATAACGGCTGTCCGATGCACACGGGGCGTTTCTGAGAGCTGCAATGGAAAGGCCTTCACTTGACACCGCCCCGCCCTGCCCTGCCCTGTCGAGGAGATTGCCAGCCAGGATAAGAGTGCCCACAAAAAGAAGCTGAATTCTGTTACGCTGATCGGGCCTTCTTTTTATCGGCGCTGTAACTTGCCATCAGGTCATTAAATTTTTCACCCTGAATGGCGATGTGGCTGCGGAGGACCTGGGCAGTTTTTTCTGCTGATCCTTCTTCCAGTGCGGCAAGGATATCGCGATGTTCTTTCATGGACTGGCTCATTCGGCCTCGTACAAGCAACTGCATCCGGCGAAATGGCTGAAGACGTTTATGGAGCCGCGTTGATTCCTCAGCGAGAAAACTGTTGCCGCTGGCCTGGTACAGAAAATTGTGAAAGCGCTCATTTTCACGGTAATAGAGATTGGTATCTCCCGCTTCCATGGCTTTCTCACAGGCCGCCGCCGCCGCCTGCATATCTGCCAGAGCGTCAGCGGAGATCCGTCGGGCAGCAAGTCTGCCGCACAGTGCCTCAAGTTCTGCCATTACTTCGAACATTTCAACAAGATCCACGAACCCCGGATGTCTGACGAATGCCCCTCGGCGTGGCACCAGTTCCAGCAGGCCTGAGGCCGCAAGTGCTTGAAAGGCTTCCCTCAGAGGAGTTCGGGAAACGTCAAAGCGCTCGGCGAGTCGCACTTCATCCAGACGTTCGCCATCGGAAAATTCGCCGGTAACAATCATCTGTTCCAACGTTTCCCGGATCGTGTCAGCTCTGCGCATTGTCATCAGGAGACTTTCTCACACAGGTCTTGATTATTCAATTACTCCTTTTTTGTATACAAAACCGTTGACATGGAATGCAAGGCGTTTATCGTAAACAAGACGCGGAGATTTATTCAGAAGATTTAAAATCGGCACCGCGATCGACGATTCTGGGAGGAATTAGAAATGAAAAAATTGTCCGCCGCCGTTGCCCTCATGGCTCTGACCAGCAGCTTAGCGATAAGCGGTGTCGCATCAGCGACGGAACTCCGACTGTCGCATCAATGGTCCACCAAAGATGTACGGCACAAGGTTGCGCAAATAGTCGCCGATGAAGTCGCGGCCGCAGATGTCGATCTTTCCGTGAAAATCTTTCCCTCAAAGTCACTGTTCAAGCCGCGCGAGCAATATAAACCTCTCTCTCGCGGCCAGTTGGACATGACGGTTTTCCCGCTTTCCTACGCTGGTGGTCAGAGACCGGAATTCAATCTGACATTAATGCCCGGGCTCGTGAAAAACCACGATCATGCGGCACGCCTGAACACATCTCCATTCATGCAGGAAATCGAAAAACTGATGGAAGAGGACGATGTAAAAGTTCTCGTTCATGGATATCTTGCGGGGGGCTTTGCCGGTAAGGACAAATGCATTACGAAACCTGAAGATGTCGCAGGTCTGCAAACACGCGCTGCAGGCAAAGCCTTTGAACAGATGCTGGCGGCAGCCGGTGCGTCCATTGCCTCCATGGCTTCATCCGAGATTTACAATGCCATGCAAACCGGGGTTCTTCAGGCGGCGAATACTTCGTCTTCCTCATTTGTTTCGTATCGCATTTTCGAGCAGGTCAAGTGCTACACACCAGCCGGAGACTTCGCTTTGTGGTTCATGTACCAGCCGCTGCTGATCAATAAATCAGCGTATGATGGCTTAAACGATGCACAAAAGGCCGCCCTCGATGCCGCAGCTGCGAAGGCAGAAGCATACTATCTTGCGGAAGCAAAGAAACAGGATGCCAATTCTGTCGATGTCTATAAGGAAGCCGGAGTTGAAATTGCTGAAATGAGCCAGGAAGAATTTGACCAGTGGCGGGAAATTGCTCAGGGATCTTCATACAAGAAGTTCCTCGAAGATGTGCCAAATGGTCAGAATTTGCTCGATCTGGCTTTAGCGGTTCAATAATCTGATGATACGTCGGATGGCGTTCTGCGCGCCATCCGTCTACCTTTTTGCAGTTAATCTTTGTGGGGGGTGCCAGCATGGCGACACAAAGCAATGCTCAACCGGCTGAAACAGGTTCAAATCCATTTCTGAAACTGGTCGCGGCGTTATCGACACTATCAGGTTGGGTTGCTGCAGGCATGATCGTGCTGGCTGTTCTGATTACCTGCCAGATGATTTTCGTCCGATTTGTTCTCAATCATTCAACGATTTGGCAGACTGAAGCCGTCGTCTACCTGATGATCAGCGCTACCCTCGTCGGCTTGCCCTATGTTCAACGGTTGCGCGGCCATGTGAATGTTGACCTGCTGCCGTTGATGCTGCCGAAGGTGGCCCGACGGATTCTTGCAATTATCACCCTCCTTGCAAGTCTGGCCATTGTTGGCCTGATGTTCTTTTATGGTTTTGAATTCTGGTACGAAGCGTGGTCGCGAAACTGGAAATCCGACACGGTCTGGGGTGTTCGGCTCTGGATACCGTATTTGGCCATGCCGGTTGGATTCGGTCTCTTTCTCCTTCAACTCATCGCGGATCTATTGGCGGTCATTTCCGGCATCGACCGACCGTTCGGCCTACAGGATAACCGATAATGGACCCGATTCTGCTCGGCGCTCTGGTCGCAATCGTCACAATACTCGTTCTTTTCTCCGGCGTTTCGGTAGCAACTGGCTTATTGATCGTTTCCGCCGGCTTTCTGATCACGTTTGACGGCTTGCGATCGCTGGAACTCATGCCTGAAATATTTTTTGGCAAGTTGGACAGCTTTGCGCTTCTTTCCATCCCTATGTTCATCATTATGGGGGCAGCGATTTCTTCCACACGGGCCGGTGCTGATCTCTATGAAGCGCTGGAGCGTTGGTTGACCCGTGTGCCTGGCGGACTGGTCATCTCCAATTTGGGCGCCTGTGCGCTGTTCGCTGCCATGTCAGGTTCTTCGCCTGCAACCTGCGCCGCTATCGGCAAGATGGGCATCCCGGAAATGCGCAAAAGAGGCTATCCCGATGGCGTTGCGGCGGGATCGATCGCCGCAGGCGGCACGTTGGGTATATTGATACCGCCGTCGGTGACAATGATTGTCTATGGTATTGCCACTGAAACATCGATCGGAAGGCTGTTTCTTGCCGGTGTATTGCCTGGCCTGCTTCTGGTTGGCTTGTTCATGGTGTGGTCGCTTTACTCCACCTGGCGGAGTGGCGATGCCTCTGTATTCGCCGACCGGTCATACACCCTGAAGGAAAAACTGGCGATTTTACCGAGGGTGTTGCCGTTTATCCTGATCATTTTCGGTGTTTTGTACGCCATGTATGGCGGCGTAGCGACGCCTTCGGAAACGGCGGCAGTGGGCGCCCTGCTCTGCCTCATCATTGCCATGGTGATTTATCGTCTCTGGAACCCCAAAGATCTTTGGGTGGTCTTGCGCGATTCCACCAGGGAAAGCGTGATGATCCTGTTCATTATCGCGGCTGCAGGCGTGTTTGCCTATATGCTCTCCAGTCTGTTTATCACACAGTCCATCGCCGCCTGGATCGGCACGCTCGAAGTCAATCGATGGGTTTTGATGGGTGTGATCAATCTGTTTCTTCTGGTTGCCGGATTTTTTCTACCCCCTGTTGCCGTCATTCTGATGGCCTCTCCCATTTTACTGCCGATTGTTACCACCGCCGGCTTCGATCCGTATTGGTTTGCTGTTATCCTGACGATCAATATGGAAATTGGCCTGATCTCGCCGCCAGTGGGGCTCAATCTCTATGTCATTAACGGCATTGCGCCGGATATATCGCTGAAAACAATTCTTACCGGCTCACTGCCTTATGTGGCCTGCATGGTGATTGCAATTTTGATACTATGTTTCATCCCCGAACTGGCGACATGGTTGCCCAATCAGGTTATGGGAAGAGCAATATGATGCGTTCAAATTTTCTGGCTGATCTGCTGTCGACGATCTTTGAAACACGGTTTTCAGGGTCAGCGTATTATGACGGTCAGCCAATTGAGGAACTTTGTGATGCGCTCCTCACGGCGACAGGAGAGGTTTCCGGAACCAAGACCGCCCGTGCAATTCTGGCCGCGTACCGAACCTTGTCGCCGGACGCCAAGATCAGTTTTTTCGACTATCTGACGGAAAAGCTGGATCTCGATGCCGCAACCGTAGAAGCCTGTGCTGCTACCTACCGTGAAGATCCCACCGGAGAAACACTGGCTGCTCTGATGTCTGCCAGCGAGCCCCCGCGTCAGGAACTGCTTCGGCGGCTCAATCAGGTACCCGGCGCCACCGCTGAACTCGTCAATATGCGCCTGGACCTGCTGGCGCATCTGAAAGAGCATCCCTCCTTTGCCCGCGCGGACATCGATTTCACCCATCTTCTGTCCTCGTGGTTCAACAGGGGCTTTCTGGTTCTTCGGCGGATCAATTGGGAAACGCCCGCCAACATTCTGGAAAAAATTATTCAGTATGAAGCGGTTCACGCGATCAATGACTGGGACGATCTGAGGCGACGCCTGCAACCAGAGGACCGGCGGTGCTTTGCCTTTTTCCATCCCTCTATGCTGGATGAACCACTGATTTTTGTTGAGGTTGCGCTTTCCAAGGGTGTGCCCGGCTCAATACAGTCCGTTTTGGCTGAAGAACGGGATATTATTGCTGCGGAAACTTCGAATACAGCCGTTTTCTATTCAATCTCCAACTGTCAGGAAGGACTGAAAGGCATTTCCTTCGGTAATTCCCTGATCAAACAGGTTGTCGAGGATCTATCAGCAGACTTGCCGCAGTTGAAAACATTCGTCACGCTTTCCCCAATACCCCGGTTCAACACCTGGCTGGCAAAGCAGCGTGACGAAGAGGAAAATGCTCTCGCCGGAGTGATCCTCTCCGATCTTGAGTCAACCGACAGTGCTCATCGGGAACAGATGCTGGAAAGTCACGCCGATGCCATCCAGGCACTGGCAGCAAATTACCTGGTTCTGGCCAAGCGACCTGATGGCCTGCCGCTTGATCCGGTGGCGCGGTTTCATCTTGGTAACGGTGCAGCCATTCATGATGTTCACGCATTGGCCGACACATCGGAAAATGGCCTCAGCCAATCCAGCAGCGCCATGGTCAACTACGTTTACGAACTGAGCAAAGTAGAACAGCATCACGAGGAATTTGTCACCAATCGCAAGGTTGCGACTTCTCGTGCTGTTCTGTCCCTGTCGCGTAGCACGATCCCCGAAAAGAAAGCAAAGCAACTGGCCAATGGGTAATTATCTTTTTGACGGGTTGCTGGAAAAAGTCGATCCAGCCGCCCGCTTTGCCAAATCAAGCGACGGACGCCTCTTTACCTATCAGGACGTATTGGACCGTTCGGCGCAATTTGCCAATGCGCTGGCCGATCTCGGAATAAAGCCGGGCGACAGGGTTGCTGCTCAGATCCCCAAATCAATCGATGCGTTGATGCTGTATCTGGGTACCGTCCGTGCAGGAGGCATATTTCTGGCACTCAATACCGCCTATACAGCTTCGGAGGTTGACTATTTCCTTGAAAATTCAGAACCCGGAATTTTTGTCTGTGCTCCGGATGATCGGCAGAATTATAAAGACCTCGCGGATCAGCGCGGTATCACGCTCGAAACATTAGGTATCTGGAAGAGCGATGGAACCGGGACGGGTTCATTGGCGTTCGCGGCAGATTCTGCAAAAACCAGTTTTTTAAACATTGACCGAAATGCGGATGATCTGGCCGCGATCCTTTATACTTCCGGCACCACCGGTCGTTCAAAGGGTGCCATGCTGAGCCATGACAATCTTTTCTCAAATGCGAAAACACTGAGTCATTTTTGGCATTTCAGCAAAGACGACGTTTTGCTTCATGCGTTACCGGTTTTTCATACACACGGACTGTTTGTGGCGACGAATATCGTTCTGTTCACCGGTGCCTCCATGATTTTCCATCCCAGCTTCAATGCCGATGACGTGATTGATGCCCTGTCCCGCGCCACGTCCATGATGGGCGTTCCAACGTTCTACACACGCCTTCTGGACAATCCGCGCTTTGACAAAACCCGTGTCGATCACATGCGATTGTTCATTTCCGGTAGCGCACCGCTGCTGGCAGAAACGCATGTAGACTTTGAAAGGCGCACCGGTCATCGCATTCTGGAGCGCTACGGTATGACGGAGACCAACATGAACACCTCCAATCCCTATCTGGGAGAAAGACGTGCCGGAACGGTGGGAATTCCATTGCCGGGCACGGCGCTGCGCATCGCAGATCCGGAGACCGGTATTCCTCTTCCCGATGGTGAAATCGGCATAATCGAAGTCAGTGGCCGCAATGTTTTCAAGGGCTACTGGCAGATGCCGGAGAAAACGAAAGAAGAGTTTCGCGATGATGGCTATTTCATAACCGGCGATCTGGCGAAGATCGATGACGAGGGCTATGTCCATATCGTCGGTCGGTCCAAAGATCTCATTATTTCCGGCGGTTATAATATCTACCCCAAGGAAGTCGAGCTGCTGCTGGACGAACAGGACGGTGTCCGAGAGTCCGCTGTCATTGGTGTCCCACACCCCGATTTCGGCGAAGGTGTCATCGGCATTCTTGTGCAGAATGGTGAGCAGCCCATCGATGCGGAAAACATCCTCGCATCGATCAGCGACAAGATCGCCCGCTTCAAACAACCCAAGCGTCTCTATGTCGTTGATGAGTTACCGCGAAATACAATGGGTAAGGTTCAGAAGAACGTCCTGCGTGAACAGTACGGCGATGCGTTTTCTGGCTAGCACAATGGCTTTGACGACTTCATGACCGGACGCATTCGACAAAAAGTCTGATTAATTTGTCATTTCAGCCTTACCGTGCCGGATTGCCCTTCACCGTTGTCCCGGCTTCCACGTCGCGTGTCACCACTGAACCTGCGGCAATGATCGCGTCGTCGCCGATGACTACTCCGCCGAGAATAATGCTGCCGCCGCCGATCCACACGTTGGCGCCGATTTCGACAGGGCGGGCGAATTCGAGGCCTTGTTTGCGTTTGTCTGCGTGTTTGTGATGTTCCGGACAGTAGATTTGCACTGCGGGACCGATCAGTGTTCCCGCTCCAATCCGAACGGGAGCGGTATCGAGGATCGTGCACCCGGCGTTGAGGTAGACATCTGACCCCAGATGGATGTTGAAACCGTAGGCACAGTGAAACGGGGCTTCGATCATCGCGTTATCAGCGCCTGAACCGACCAGTTCTGCAAGTAGCGATCCCATTCTTATCCGCTCGGAGGGTAGCGCGGTGTTGTGCTGATGAACTGCTTCTCGCGCGGTTTGGCGTAAAGCATCGAGCTCCGGGTCAAGGCAGGTGTACCATTCGCCCGACGCCATTTTTTCCCGTTCGCTTGCCATCAGTTCAGTCCTCACCGCCGTTTGTCTGACTTTCGCCGCAAATCATTACATACAATTCACACGTGTATCTTCCTTTTCTATAGGCGAACGTCTGAATTAAGCGTAATAAGGACAGCTCGCTTTTTAATTGTCTTTCATAATTTTCCGGTTTCCCCGTTTCGAAAGTCTGATCATGTCTTCCGGTATGCTCCGCTCTGCGCTCATTCTCGGCCTGCTCGTCTGTGTTGGCCCTTTGGCGATCGATATGTATCTCCCTGCTCTTCCCGCAATTGCTGCAGATCTTGGCAGTTCGGTTGGCGCTGTGCAGATGACTTTGACACTCTACTTTCTGGCATTTGGTATCGCGCAGCTTGTCTACGGACCAATTGCAGATCAGGTCGGCCGCAAACCGCCACTCTATTTTGGGCTTGGTATCTTTATTGCCGGTTCGCTTGGCTGCGTGTTTGCTCCAACCATCGAATGGCTCACCTTTGCGCGATTCGTTCAGGGTGTCGGGGGAGCTGTGGTCATGGTGGTTCCCCGCGCAATCATTCGCGATCTGCACACCGGAGTTGCGGCTACACGGCTGATGGCGATGATCATGCTGGTGATCAGTATCTCGCCGATGCTGGCACCTCTCGCCGGTAGCGGGCTTATTCTGGTGGCCGGATGGCGCGCGATATTTGCCTTATTGGCAGGAGCGGCCATCCTCAGCCTGTTAATGACAGGTTTCATATTGCCCGAGACACTCAACAAAGAGAATCGCGTGCCATTCAACGCCAATACGTTCATGCGCGGCACCAAGGTTCTTTTGTCTGACGGTGGTTTTCTTTGCCTGACATTTATCGGTGGGTTTGGCATGGCCAGTTTCTTTGTGTTCATTGCCAGTGCATCGTTTGTGTATACCGGCCAATTCGGTCTCTCTCCAACTGAGTTCAGTCTGGCTTTCGCGTTTAACGCCGTCGGCTTTTTCAGTGCGTCCCAGGCAGCAGCCACGATCGGACAACGGATAGGAATGACCAAGATGGTTTCGTTGGCTGTATCCGGGTTTTCGCTGTTTACCCTGATACTTCTCGCGCTGACGCTCTCGGGATTTGGAGAGCTCTATGTGATTATCGGACTGTTATTCCTGGGCAACGCCTGCCTTGGTCTTGTAATTCCCACAACCATGGTGATGGCACTGGATAATCATGGAGACATTGCCGGATTGGCGTCTTCACTGGGCGGGACCATACAGATGGTAACCGGCGGCATCATGATCGCGCTCGCCAGTCCCTTTTTCAACGGCACGGCAACACCAATGGTCGCAACAATTGCGTTATGTGGCCTTGCGGCTCTTGTGTTGAGCCGATTGTTGGTACGCCTGCCTGTTTCCGACCCCTCAGCTGCCGAATGAGACAGTCGACTGATACTCACAGAAGCGTCAGCAAGGCCCCTAACAAAGAGGACACGATCAGAACCCGCCCGATGCCCCAATGTAACCCGAAGGCGAGAACGGCGCAAAGGGCGAACAGCGCCCAGGCTCGCCAATCGACCGATGTCAGGTCCGGTTGCCAAAGCGTGACCGGACCGTATTTTGTCGGAGTTACACTGGCAAAAAGCACATGCAAGGCGAACCAGACCGAGAGGTTGAGGATTACCCCCACTACGGCAGCGGTAATGGCCGTCAATGCACCCTTCAGCCTGGGTTGGGTGCCGATCCACTCGATATAGGGCGCTCCGGCAAAGATCCACAGGAAACACGGTACGAACGTTACCCATAAAGTAACCAGCGCACCCGCCAGTCCAAGCATGAAGCCACCTTCGCGAAATGCCGAGAGAAATCCGACAAATTGTGTCACCAGAATAAGCGGCCCCGGTGTGGTTTCAGCAAGACCCAACCCATCCATCATCTCGCCCGCCGTCAGCCAGCCGAATTGATTGACGACATCCTGCGCCATGTAAGCCAGAACCGCATAAGCGCCGCCAAAGGTGACCACTGCGAGTTTTGAGAAGAATGTTCCGATCTCTGTCAGGATGGCCTGATCTGCCAACAGCGTGACCGCTATCAGCGGAACCAGCCAGATGGCAAGCCAAACGACAATCGTGCGCAGCGTATCGAACGGAGATACCGTGCGGGCTGTTTCCGGCGATAGCGCCCCGGCCTGCCCTCGCGCTTGAAAGAACCCAAACAAGGCAGCAGCCAGAACAATGAGCGGAAACGGCATTTGAAGAAAGAAAATGCCGATGAAAGCCAACCCGGCTATCACCCAGTGCATTTTCTGATGCAGCGCTTTTTTCGAGACTTTCAGCAATGCCTCAATCACGATCACCAAAACGGCTGCCTTGATACCCAGAAACAAAGCTTCGACCAGGGGCACATTGCCCAGATAGGCGTATATCGTTCCCAATGTCAGAATGACGGTTGCGCCGGGCAGTACGAACAGCAACCCGGCAATCAGACCACCGAGCACGCCATGCAGCCGCCATCCGGCATAGGTTGCGAGTTGCATCGCTTCCGGGCCGGGTAGCAACATGCAAAAGCTCAGAGCATTGAGGAACTGCTTCTCTGACAGCCAGCTTTTTTCATCCACGATTACCTTATGCATCAAAGCAATCTGCGCTGCAGGACCGCCAAAAGACATCACACCGATCCGGCCAAACGCCCTGACGGTCTCGTCCAGCGAAGGATCTCCTTCCACTGAACTGCCACTTTCAAGGGACGCTGTCATCACCCTGCCCTTTTATTGCTGCTTGCGGGCCAATCGTGCCCTTCATCCGTGGCATCCCGAGCCCATCGATAAAACGCGTCATAGATGTGCATCCCCGCATCCAGCTGGTTCAGGTCGTTCCGATACATCCTGGACAGGCCAAGAGAGGCTGCCAGCAATCCAGCTGATTCCGGTGCGAGATCATGCTTGTTGGTATCTGCCCCGCGAATGATAACGGCAAGATGACGAAGCGGTTCGGTCAGAAGAGAAAATTCCTCAATCATGGTATCGAAACTGCATAAATCACTCCGGTGGCTAAAGAAAACGTCATCCACATCAAAAGGTGTTGCATCGAAATAGTCAGCAACGTTCATCACTTCGGACGGAGCAACGAAAAGAAACTGCGCGCCGGGATCAATGAAGCGTCGGATCAGCCATGGACAGGCAATCCGGTCGATTTTCGGTCTCTGCCGCGTCACCCATACAGTTTGTCCGGCGGGATTGCGCTGTGGAATTTTCTCAGCGGGAACAAGCGGAAGTCCGGCATCACGCCAGGCGTATTTACCGCCTTCAAGGCTCTCTGCCGCGATACCGGCATTTCTCAGCAAGGCTGCCGCACCTTGACTAAGCTTCAATCCCTTTTTGCAGATAACGATGACTTTCCGGCTGCCAATAGACGGAATGAGCGCCTCAATCTGTTTGAAGGAGTGCCGGAAAGACGATGGGACGTACCGGGCATCAGCATCGAAATCTTCGTCGATACACGTATCGACAAGCACCGGACATTCCGGTGTGCCAATTATTCTGGAAAGCTGGGATACGGTAATTTCAGTTGGTGACGCCATAATGCATCCTCCCATAACAACGGGTTACATGGATGCGATCCTTGGGCTGACGCCTCACGGGGCGTTCGCGAGGCCCCATGGCTGTTGTGTGCCACAAGATATGCTGCCACGTCAATCCATGCGTGCGGTGCGCAGCCACATCAGATCTGATATAATGGTGGTTATTGCACAATTCTTCAATTTTAAGTGGAACGTCAGATCAATGTCTAACGTGCTGGATTTTAAAGAACAACTGGATAATGCGACGTTCTCCGGCTGGCAGGCTGGAAGCGGCCCCCCGTTTATGTGCCTTCATGCCGGCGTTGCTGATAATCGAATGTTCACGGGTTTGCAGGAAGGGCTCGGCGCGCAGTTTTCCCTGCTGTCATATGACCGGCGCGGTTATGGTGAAACAGCAACACAGGACGTGCCCTTCAGCCATATGAGGGACTTCGAGGCACTGCTGGACCGCAGAACAATTGATCGCGCCGTCTTACTTGGTTGCTCCCAAGGCGGAAGGATCGCCATTGATTATGCATTGTCCAATCCAGATCGTGTCAAAGCCCTCATACTCATTGCCAGCGCCCTGAGTGGCGCTCCCGCATCCGAAGACCCCATCGATATCCAACCCTTGATAGAAGCGCTCGACATCGCTGAAGAGGCGGAAGACTGGGATGAAGTCAACCGGATTGAAGCGCATATGTGGCTCGATGGTCCGCGAAGTACGGAGGGGCGAATATCGGGCCCGACGCGAGATCTGTTTCTCGACATGAACGGCATCGCATTGCAGCACCCTGAGTTGACGCAGCGGAGTGATCCGCCGTCAGCCCTTGAGAGACTGAGCGATCTGGAAATGCCGGTGCTTTTGCTTCAGGGCGATCTGGATTTTCCAGACATTCTGGAAAGGCAGAAAATGATGGCGAACTCAATCCGGGGCGCAAGGTCCGTTACCTGTCCCGGCACTGCTCATATGCTTCCTATGGAAAATCCCGCATTTGTGGTCAACCAGTCTTTGTCCTTCTGTCAGGATAACGCGTTGATTTAGTCCCGCAATTGGCTGAACTTCTCCATGGAGGTCACCAGTGACTGATCAACCAACCTTCTCGAATGTGTTCTCTCGTTTACTGGTGCTAACTGCCGCCACTGCGAGACCGACTGCCGAAGCCGCCTCTTGAGGCGACCGACGTCCGTGTCTGCACTTTCGCCGGAGCCGGTGGTTTAGAGAGATCCTGGGACGGGAGGCTGTATCGACGTGTCGAGTTATTATAGAAAAGAACGCCGCCTCCCGAGGTGTACGCGCCGCGCCGACTGGCCGCGGGATAAATCGGCCGGACACGATTATTCCAGTTATCCGAGGCACCACCAACAGCCTGACCGATGAAATACCCTGTTGCCAATGGAACAAAATAAGATCCTGATCCAGAGGTGTTTGTCCGCTGGTCGCAATCAGATAAGCCATGCTGTTGCTCACAGAGCTGGCGGGAGTTGTATCGGGGAGCGGAATCAGTGTTCATCCGTCTCCCGGCAACAAAGGCTTCCCGACATTCCACCTCTGAAAATGCGCCGCTGGATATGCATTGTTCGACGGTTTTATAATAGTTGCCTTCCACCTGAGGGTCTTCGCAACCTGCCACCGCAAAGGCGGTGGTTGCCATGAGCATCAGATTAAGCGGGCCGGAACGCTTCATGAGGCGTGCTCCTGTTTGCAATGCCTAAAAATATTTGGACCTATAAATAGCATGGGGCTCAGTACGTGATACAAGCCGCGTTGATGAGGCCGACCGTAACTGAGAGACCTCCCAGCTTTATTGCCACCGCGATTTCCCCCTTTTCGATCCGATCAGAGACCAGCGGATAAAATTTCCGGAACGCAAGAAAGGTCAAAATTTGCACAATCCCGGCAATGCCGGCCCATATGGCGAAGTCGAGAAGACTGATGGAATTGGCTGCTGCGCTGGCGATTGGTGCCCCAAACCCGAGCATGGCGCCCACGAAAACAACAGATGCCGAGACATTGTTGGCTTTGATCAGCGCGACGTCATCAAAGGGCGTCAACATCGTGTAAATCTTCATGAAAATCAGCAACAGTACAATCGCTGTCACAAAGTAGGCAACAAATAGAACCAGTCCCGTGAGGGACGTTTGGGAATTTGCCAGAATTGGCTCCACGCGGATCTCTCCTCAGTTTGTATCAATCGATAGTTTGTTTTGCGTTTGGACGTAAAATTCAGACTTCCAGATTGTGCTGTGCCAGCGATCGTCCGACCATGTAGGCCACGGACCGTTCCGATTCCTCCGGTTCTTCCATGTTGACCAAAAGCATTTCATCCTCGCCATCGCTCAGGGTGCGCCCGAACAGCATCGCGGTCTGGAAAATTTTCCGTGCCGCGGATTTGTCTCTGCGACTATGAACTGTTTCCCAATAGGTCATCGGGTCCTCCGGCGAATTGGAGCTATCAAACCAGACGCGATCAAACGTAATGGGTTCGTTTTCGCTCTGCAGCACAAATTGCGTCTGCCGAATGGCCTCTTTGGTTTTTTTCCAATCGGTTTCGCTTGTGGGATACTGCACATCGAAATATTCCCAGAGCATGATCTCGTCGACGCGCATGTCCTTCTGCCCGTCACCACCCTGAATTTGCAGCATGGCTGTATCGTCATCTTTATAGAACCGGTGCAGATGGGAGTCCTCGCCCAGATCACAGTGCCCCTGCGCAACGACCATCAGGGTTGTGGGACGCTCAGCCAAGAGCGAGTCCGCCGGCCAGAGCTTGACCGCCATCGGATCAATATTCACAGCCCGGTCAATCGTTACATCGAGAATTTGCGGTAATTCCGCATCTTCTTTGTTCTTACGCCACCGACCGAACACGTGCACTCTCCGTTACCTGATCCCACACATCTGACGCAAGGCGATCGCCAGCGACATAATAGATAACGGCTTCGGAGCCGAGTGTCTCCGGGAATGGGCGAAATATTACATCATCCCCCTTTTCACACGACACGGCCAGAAGCAATGCGTGAACGGAAGCGAGCTGGGTCTCCAGCTTGGTCACATTGCAACTGCCCGCCTCGCTCAGTGGCCCTGAATATATGGTGGAACTTTCCCTCGCCGAGCTAAGAGCCATCAACACCTTGCTTGCACCTGGATCCTGTGCGGCGCGCACCAGGACCTCTGTAGAGTTGGAGACGACCGTTTCGATCTCTGCCAGACGCCCTGCCCGGCGGGCAGTATCACGGTCGCCAAAATAGGCGGCCACATGCACATCTTCGTTTAGCTCACGCACGGCCAGACAGGTGTTGAATGTCTCAGCGTCCGTATCGGCATAAACGAGCACGTTCCTCGCATGTTGAATCCCGGCTCTGCGAAGAGAAGCAAGTGCATCCAGTCTTTCCGCGCGGACATATTTGACACCATCGGGAACGTTGATGTCCTGCCCCGTGGCCATCAGGATGATGACTTTCTCATCGTCGTGCCCTGCGATCATGTCGTCAATCATCCGACTGGTTCTTTCGGCATGATATCCGATGACCACGGTTGCATCGGAGACATGTTCAAAATTACCCCGACCATCGGCCATACGTCTCACTCCTTCTACCAACAATGATGTCAGTTTTCCCAAAACGGCCGTGAATATCACCAAAGCGCCGGGGAAAAACCAGAATGCTGCGATCAGTCGACCGGCTGCAGTTTGCGGCGACAGATCACCATATCCCACGGTGGATGCGGTGGTTGCCGCAAAATACAAATAATTCGTTATATCGTGCGTTAGGTCGACTTCGCCGGCGAGAAAAAACAACGCCCACGAAATGAATAAATATCCGAACAGAATTGCGAACAGAATCCAGGTCTTCAACTCGATGATATGAGAATAAAGACGGCTGACGATGTTAAAAAGGACAGGCACCAGCTGGACTACTTTGCTTCAATTGGGGAAAGTACGCGAAGAAATTTGAGGCGACAGGTAGATCGTTGTTTCAATAATTGTGATTACGTTGTTTATATACAGTTTTCCCAGACCCAATGGAACAGAGCCTCAACATCTCAACCGACTCTGTCAACAACAATTGTTCCAGCGGATATTTCATCTCACAGGTTTACATTCAATGATCGCGTTCATACTTTGATGGCGCAATGCTCTTATAAGGACGTTTGGCAGATTTGATTTTCACCGATGCCCGCCCCCAGATAAATCGAGCAAACACTGCTCTAACCTTTGCCCTTGGTGCATAAGTTGCCTATCAACATTTGCATGAAATAAATCAGTCCACCGGACGCTTTAGTGATGAATACAGGAGACAGTACATATGGACGCCGTAGCGACGCCCTGGACGGTCGACAGTCTTAAACAAGCGCTTGAGACTTCCGAACACCTTTTGCCCGGAGAGATGTCTTGTGAAATCAAGGCCGGAGCAAACAATGTTCTGGAGGTCAATGTCGAAGCTGCGGGAAACATTCGTCTCTTTGTTGCCGTAAACGGCGAGCAAATCATCACAACTACGGTTCTCTGGCCACGGGATGAACAGGATGACCCAGCCTCCTTCGAGGCGATGATGCTCCGCACCCACAAAAATCTGCTGCCGCTGTGCGCGCTGTCCATCGATCAGGTCGGTGATCGTGAATATTACGAATTGTTTGGCGCGATGTCTTCGCACTCGGTTCTTCCCTCGGTGATCACGGAATTCCGCACAATCGCCAACAGCGCGCTCGAACTGGCAAGTGAAGTTGGCCCCAACGCGGCCTGACAACCACGCGCGCAGATACGTTTAAAGGAGACAACACATGAGTGTCTGGAAGAAACTGGCGACGGCATTTAAAGGTCATGCCAACAACGCCGCAGAAGCGGTTCAGGACTCCAATCTGATGGTCATTCTCGATCAGGAAGTCCGGGATGCCAAAGCAGCCATATCCAAAGCCAAGGACGAAAAAGCGCGGATGGCGGCAAATCGCGTGATGAAAGAAAAATCGATCACCGAATTTGTCTCGGAAATCGAACGCAGAACTGCAGCTGCCCGCACAGCCAAAGAAACAGGCGATGAGCCGCTTGCAATCCAGATTGTTGAAAGCATCATTAAACTTCGGGATAAGATGCAAGCCGATGAACAGTTGCATACGCAATACAAAGACACAGAAGAGCGTATGGAAAGCTCAATCCGCCAGTCTCAGAACAAGATCGAAAACCTGCAGCGTAAAATCGAGAGCGCCAAGGCGACTGAAGCGCTGATTGCGGCTCAGAAAGCTTCTTCTACCAGTTCCGTGGCATCAGATGGCAAACTCGCCAGTGCCGTTGAGAGCCTGGAGCGGCTGGAACACCGACAGGCGCATCAAACAGCGATGCTGGAAGCTGCTGAGCAGGAAGCCCAAATCGAGTCCGGGTCGGATCTTGAGGCAAAAATCCGCAAGCTGGAAAGCCCTGGCAGTCACGACGTTCAAGCTCTACTGGCAAAGCTGTAAAATCACATGAAACGAATTTTACTGGAGGAGCGGCCTGACTGGAAAAAGCAGGCTGAAGATCTGGGTTTCATCTTTCATACAATGTACGGCGAACCTTACTGGGATGAAAGCCGGGCCTATGTATTCACGCTCAAGCAGATCGAAGAGGATCTGGAAGATGTGTCAGCCGAGCTCTATGGCTGTTGTCTGGAGTTGGTTGATCGTGTGATCGACAGCGAAGAAGTCCTCAAGAAGCTTGCAATTCCGGAGATCTACTGGGACTGGATCCGCAACTCCTGGAAGGAAAGCGAACCCTCTCTCTATGGTCGGTTTGATTTGCTTTATGACGGCCAGGGTCCAGCCAAACTGCTGGAATTCAACGCCGACACGCCAACCGCACTCTACGAAACAGGCTTCTTTCAGTGGAACTGGTTTGAAGAGCAAAAGGCGCGTGGCATCATTTCTGAAGGGTCAGATCAGTTCAATTCGGTGCAGGACAAACTGATCGCACGGCTTGGTAAAATGTTTGCCCCTGGATGCCATGTGCATTTTGCCAGTTGCAAGGGCAGTGACGAAGACCGGGCAACCGTGAAATACCTTCAGGACTGTGCAACACAGGCGGGGCTTATAAGTCACTTCCTGTTTGTAGAAGACATCGGGGCCGACGCTGAAGGACGGTTTGCCGATAATGATGAATTCATCATCGACAATCTGTTCAAACTCTATCCCTATGAGGACATGCTTCGGGAAGAATACGGCCCTCTCCTGCCTCGTTCGCCAATCAAGTTGATTGAGCCGCCATGGAAGGCCATTCTTTCAAATAAAGGCATTCTTCCCCTGTTGTGGGAAATGTTCCCCGATCATCCCAATTTGCTTCCTTCGACATTTGAATCTGACAACCAACCGCCCCCGCCGGACATGTCCTACGTTAAAAAGCCGCTGTTCAGTCGCGAAGGGGCAAACGTCGAGATTTACCATCCGGATCAACCGCCGGAAGTTTCTCCGGGTCACTACGGCGAAGAAGGTACCATATTACAGGCGTTCCACCCCGTACCGAAGTTTGAAAACGACTATACCGTCATCGGATCATGGATCGTCGGTGATGAACCTGCCGGCATTGGTATTCGCGAAGACAGTTCACAAATCACGCGTGACCTGTCCCGTTTCGTACCGCATCTGATTGTCGATTGACGATGTGGGAATGCGGAAGCCCCACTCAGGCATTCCGTAGGATCAGCGAATAATATAATGAACCCTCACGCTATCCGGTGTTCAACGACTGAATCTGATTTTTCAGGCCAAGTTTCCGCTCTGCAGTGATCGCCGATAACTCGGCTCGCTCCGGCAGATCAGCGGGTTCATTCAGAGCGCCGACCAATCCAAGGTTCTGCATCCCTTTCAGGACCCACCAACCAGGGTCCACTTGTCCCGGCATAACACCGAGTTTCGCCGATCCGGGGAATGCGTGATGATTGTTGTGCCAGCATTCTCCGAATGTGATGAGGCCGCAGTAAAGAACATTGTGGCCCTGTACCGCTGCACCCTTGATATGCCAATCGCGAGCGCCGCTGTTGTGTGCAAAATATCCAATGATCCAATGACCAAATATCGAGACGCACACGCGCCCGCAAATGCCCCAGGCAACCCAGCCCCACCCGCCGAAAGCGAATAGTAGAAGCCCCGGCGGTAGTTGTTGCATCATTGATGTATGTTCAATCAACCGGAAGAACCGGCTATCGGCAACACGGGTCGGGTACTGAAACTCCGGAGGGTTGTCGAGATGGAGTTTGCAGTGAAGCTGCCACCACCAATCTTTCAGGATCGGGCTCTGGTGGGATAAGAAAGGATGGCAGCGTGGCTGCCGTTGCGCCCAGTCCCGCATGTCATGATTGAGCATCATCGTGAACGGGCCCCCCAGACCAACGAGCGTGCCCAAATATACGAAGATTTTCTCCATTGCCGGAGAACATTCAAACGCGTCGTGGATGAGCTTTCGGTGCATTCCGATTGAATGACCCAAACAAAGGGTTATTGCGCAAGTAATGATAAATACGACCACGGCGCTTATTGAGAAATACAGGCTACCCAGAATTGTCCACCCCGACAGCATGGCAAACCACCAAAGAGACTTGGATGGACTCCACCTGACGGTGCCAAAACGCGGATCGGCGGTGGACGAAAAATCAATGCGGCGAAATAGGTCAGGTTGATCGGTGGTCATAACAATACACCTCAGGAAATATACAAACAAAACGAGTTCAATCTTCAGACCGGTTCTGGGCATCCTTCGCCTTGCGGTTTTTTG
Source organism: Stappiaceae bacterium (assembly GCA_039976075.1). Lineage (GTDB taxonomy): Bacteria > Pseudomonadota > Alphaproteobacteria > Rhizobiales > Stappiaceae > JBDWFY01. Next base: position 198,491 of record JBDWFY010000001.1, on the reverse strand, counting down.
CGATGCGCCGAGCATCGGGACAGAATGGTGTCAAAAATCCGTAGAGCGAATTGACGATATTATCTCCGGCAACGAAATAGAGTACGTGCTGACCGCGTTTCTGATGTCGGATCAATCCGGCTTCGCGCAACACTGAAAGGTGTTTTGAAATTGACGGCATCGCCATATCGAAATTTTCAGCGATTTCACCAACGGTCATCGGTCCACCCGACAACTGATTGAGAATGCGCCGTCGCGCCTCCGACGCAAGTGCCTTAAAAACATCACCCATAGAAACTTTCCTAATTAGGAAAATACGAATACGCAAGTGCTATGTTGATTGATATCATAGGTTGGTTGCGACTTCGTTTAGAATATCTAACTGATTTTATTATACTTTACGCACAATGAAGCGAGAAGATCGGCGACGGCGTCACTGCAACATCTGGTCGTTGAACGTGCGACACGCATCCAACCCACATTGCAAAAACACCGATACCAAGTTCTTCGCACAAATGATCACGACATAGAGTCCGACCGCGATGGCAAGCTTTCTGATCAACGGAACAACTCTACCCGAGAGCCGACCAGCCGTTCATCCTCGCCCGGATCTGACAGCTTCAGTGCGTATGCCGCCAGAACGCAGAGAGCGATCACAAACGACCATGCCGGCATGTGAAGACCGAAAACCGCCGTGCCGGAAATTCTGGATGATACCGAAGCAAATGCATCGACAATGCATATTTCGGTAGCAGGAAGTATGGCCAAGTGATAGGTCGCATCATGTATCGAGAAAAGTGTTCCCAAATCCAAGAAGCACTACAATGACGGCTCCGTCGACATTCTTATTATCTCGCCCCCTCCCCACCCTGTCGCATATGTTCAAGACACGCTCTTCCACCCAGGTTAAATCCTCTGCCATCTTGAGATCAATGAGGACACCCCGTTCATGAAATTCAGATATACAATTTTATATGTCGATGACGTCGCGCGGACGCTTAGTTTTTTCACCGAAGCGTTTGGATTTGAAAAACGATTTGTGCATGAAAGCGGCGATTATGGCGAGCTGGATACCGGCGAAACCCGGCTGGCGTTTTCTTCTCGAAAGCTGATGACATCTCTGGGTAAAACACCTGGCGATGCCCGCCCTGAAAAACCGGTTTTCGAGATTGCTTTTGAAACTGCGGACGTTGAGACTGCGATGGAAAATGCACTGAAAGCTGGTGCTGTTTCAATACAAGACCCTAGAGAGGAAGCCTGGGGTCAGAAAACGGCTTATGTAAGCGAAGAAAATGGATTCCTTATTGAAATCTGTACGCCGGTTGCTCCTCAACCGTAACCGCTCTGGTGCAGCTGGATGAACCGGTCCGATCCCTGTTTCAGCGTAGACGGCGTGACGTCCAGCCACTTTCGAAACGCCCGGGTCATATGTGCCTGATCGGCATATCCATGATTGCCGGCAAGATCTGCAAGTGACGGATAACTCGCCACGGAGCGCGCTGCTCCCCTCACCCGGGCAAGCTGTATCCAGTAGACGGGCGACCGACCGGTTCCGTTTTTCACCAATCGCTGCAATCGGCGAACCGATATACCAAGGTGCCGGGCCACCCCTGACACCGTCGTCATGGGTTCTTTGAGCTTCCCCATAGCCTCAGCAAGCGCAGGTGGCAAAGCACACCATTCTTCAAGTGCATCCGCCAATCCATCAGGCACGGCGGCCTGATTTTCGACAGAACGGGAGATATCCTGCGACAGGCGGGTCAGCTCAGCTCGGAGTTTGGTTTCATTTAGAACAACACCGGGTTGAAGGCGAAATCCCACCTTGCGGGTTCCGGCTGATATCGGAATTCGGCATACGCTCTCGGCAAGTGGCGAGATGTATATTTGCCAAGCATTGTTCTGTTGGCGGCTGAAAATGATATCTCTACAGCCATCCGGGATCACCAGCGCACGCTGGTCCGTTGACGTCGAAAGTTGCCAGCTATCCAGAACAAGGTCTTCCATACTGTTGTTTGTCTATCATGTTGTTGTGAGGCCTGAAATATCAACCAGGATATTATCTTGAGACTTCAATCCGTGATGACCTTAATGGCCTCTCCACTATTCGGGCAAAAGGTGGTGACAAAAAAAGATGCCAATGTGACGCAAGGGAGATTGATCGGGGTCAAATCCGCCTGCAAATCGTTCAACTAATCTCTTAACTACGCGCAACACGCAATCCGTATCGTGTCCGCATCGCCGCATGAGGTATTCCCGATTTGCCCGACACCACAGAGCGAAAGAACGACCTGACAGACCCGGCATGCTTCACTCTTGACTGCGACCAAGTGCTGGAAAAACTGGATGCGACCCCGGACGGTTTATCCGAGGCGGAGGCCGCGAGCCGGTTGGAACGCTATGGCCTGAACAAGCCACCTGAACCTCCCCATCGCGGCGTCCTGCAACGCTTTCTTTCGCATTTCAACCACATCCTCATCTACGTGTTGATCGGTGCGGCGATTGTTACCGCTCTCCTGGATCATCCGATCGACACGGTGGTCATTCTCGCAGTGGTCATCGCCAATGCTGTGATCGGGTTCGTGCAGGAAGGCCGGGCAGAACGGGCCATGGACTCAATCCACCAGATGTTGGCGCCTCATGCTTCGGTTCTGCGGAACGGCCAGCGCGTCAGCATTGAAGGTGAAAAAGTGGTTCCCGGCGACATTGTGCTGATTGAACCCGGAGATAAAGTACCGGCAGATCTGCGGCTGATATCAGCACATGGGCTTACCATTCAGGAGGCAATCCTCACCGGTGAGTCTGTTCCGGTCGAGAAACAAACCGACGCCGTGTCCATGGACGCTCCGCTTGGCGACCAAACCTGCATGGGGTTCAGTGGCACGCTGGTTGCCAGCGGTCAGGGACGCGGCGTCGTCATCGCGACAGGTGCATCAACGCAGATTGGACGGATCAGCGGTTTGCTGTCGGATGTTGAAACACTGACAACACCGCTTGTTAGCCAGATGAATCTGTTTGCCCGTTGGCTCACATTGCTGATCCTGTTATTGGCGGGCATCTTGCTCGCTTTCGGATATTTCGTTCAACACCATGATTTCGCATCTTTGTTCATGGCCATCGTCGGTCTCTCCGTTGCTGCCATCCCCGAAGGCTTGCCGGCAGTTCTGACGATTACACTCGCCATCGGTGTGCAATCGATGGCCCGGCGCAATGCAATCGTCAGGCGTTTGCCCGCAATCGAAACATTGGGCTCTGTGTCGGTAATCTGTACAGATAAAACCGGAACCCTGACACTCAATAAAATGATGGTGGCGTCGGTCGTCACGGCACAGGACGAATACAAGGTTGATGGCGTCGGCTATGATCCAAATGGCGCCGTCACCATTAAAAACGTACCGATAATTCCCAGTGAAAACAGCGCTCTGTGCGAGCTGGCCCTGGCCGCAACGCTATGCAACGACGCACAGTTGCATGACAGCGAGGGCACCTGGTCTGTCAATGGTGACCCCATGGAAGGCGCGCTGTTGGCCTTCGCATGCAAAGTAATTGACAGCACAAAATCTGGGGCCGGAAACTGGGCTCGGGTAGATACAATCCCCTTCGATTCACGTCATCGCTTTATGGCGACCCTTCAACATGATGGCAGAGGTGGCTCCTTAATAAGCGTCAAAGGTGCGCCGGAACAGGTCGTGGCGATGTGCGCCGATCAATTCTCCTCGCCGCAGGATAGAGAGCCGCTTGATGCTGCGTACTGGTCGCAGAAAGCAGAGGAATTTGCAGCACGCGGACAACGCGTCCTCGCCCTGGCAACCCGCGCAGCCGCCGCAGACACCAAAAAACTCGGTTTTGCAGATGTCGAAAGCTCATTGACCCTTTTTGGGCTGGTTGGTTTGATAGACCCTCCTCGTGCCGATGCAATTGAGGCTGTGGCCGACTGCCAAAGGGCGGGCATTCGGGTCAAAATGATCACCGGCGACCATGCGGGCACAGCTGCGGCTATTGGAAAACAAGTCGGCCTTGCGCATTCAGACTCGGTGCTGACCGGCGCAGAGTTGGACCAGATGGACGACTCGATGCTGGCCTATGCAGTCAAAGAGACGGACATCTTCGCCCGAACCAGCCCAGAGCATAAACTCAGACTGGTCATGGCACTGCAATCGCATGACCTCACCGTCGCCATGACCGGTGACGGCGTTAACGACGCCCCGGCGCTCAAACGCGCCGATGCAGGCATAGCCATGGGCAAGACCGGCAGCGAGGCAGCAAAGGAAGCCGCTGAAATCGTGCTTGCTGACGATCACTTTGCTTCAATTGCCGCGGCCATTCGGGAAGGACGCACTGTTTATGACAACATCACGAAGGTGATCAGCTGGACGTTACCGACAAATGGCGGTGAGACACTGATCATCGTCGTCGCGCTCCTGCTCGGTATGGCCCTGCCCGTCTCCCCCATCCAGATATTGTGGATCAACCTGATCACAGCCGTCACACTTGGCATCGCACTGGCGTTTGAGCCGACTGAAAAAAACACAATGCGACGGCCACCGCGCGCCCGCAATACGCCACTGCTCAATGGTCATCTCGTCTGGCACGTCGTGCTGGTGTCTACACTCTTTCTCGCCGGTATTTTCGGTATTTTTTCTTATGCCGTCGACAAGGGCTATTCCGTCGAACTGGCCCGTACACTGGCCTTGAATACGCTTGTGGTGATGGAGATTTTCCATATGTTCTTTATTCGAAACATTCACGACACATCTCTGACATGGAAGGCGGTTCGTGGCACGAAAGTTGTCTGGTCAACCGTTATCGTCATTACCGCCGCGCAGTTCGCCATCACCTACTGGCCACCACTACAAAACGTGTTTTCAACACGTGCCATTCCGCTTCATGACGGCCTTCTTATCATCGGAATTGGCGCAACGCTGTTCGCATTGCTCGAGATCGAAAAACAGATCCGCCTCAATGTCCGGCGCATAAATGCCGAAGTGGATATTGATCCGGGAAGAAATGATCCCTCCGGATCCGGTTTATAGGGAGACCGTCGTCAACACCGTTTAAACTTCAGTTTGATCCCCGCCGCCGCTTTCGCACTGGCAAATCCGATGTAGCCTTTGCCTGATACCGCGAGGCTGACATCCATTTCTTCCAGTCTGAAACTTCGGTCGGGATCGGTCTCAGCATCTTCGATCATGGAGAGAAGGACAGTGTGGGTCTTTTCCCAGCTTTTTTTCAGATTGTCAGCCGAGATTGTCTGTTCGCCAAGCAAACCCTCACCCAGGCCTTCCGCCACGGCTTCGGGCACCTCCCATGCGTTCAATTTAGTCGCTTCCGCCGCACCGTTCCCGGTGGGCCCGACAACATAGAGTGAAAAATCTTCCGCCATAGGCCTCTCAAAAGTTACGCCACGCAAAAATTGCGGTAGTTCGATCTATCACATCGGGCAACTATAGCAATCAGAGCTTGTACTAATTTAGACGGTCGATTCTATTGGCGAGGCCCGTTGGCCATGCTATGGGGGCGGTTCTGACGTATTTTATCGGCAACGCTGAAAGAGCGGCCGCTGGGAGTTCGCATGTCCAATATCTGGAACAAATATATCGCCAAAGTTTCTTACGAAGGCGAAACCCGGGAGATCCCGGTAGAAACAATGAGTGTTCACGAAGTGAAAGATCACGCCCGGATCATGGCAGGCTTTGAATATAGCTGGCCGCCTACCGAAGTCGCAGTGGAAGGATATGAGCCCGACTCGGCCGACAGTGCGCGGCACGTGCACGACAAACTCTATGAGATTGGTGTCCGGCCTGAAGGCGGCGAGGAAGAGACTTACACGCTCAAGGCAAGAGACGCTGAATGCGCCGAAGGGATCGCAGTCCTTCACTGCGCAGATAAAACGGGCCTTCCAATCCAGGAAATAGATATCGTTCACGTCACGCCTAAATGAAACTAAACGCATATTTTTTGACGACTAAAAAAGGCCACAGGTTCAATACTGCGGCCTTTTTCATTTTGTCATTGAGATCGACCTAGTCCTCCCGAAGGCGAACCACGTCGTTCATCAGTCCGGCCGTCCCGTTGTGGACGGTCAGGCGATCGACCTTACCGGCAACACTTTCAAGAGCTTCAAGCTCCTTCAGCCGCAGCATGACCGGGTTTTCGGCCATGACCTTGGCAGTGTTGAGCAACGACCGGGTGGCGTTGGTTTCTTCACGCCGACGGATAACATTGGCTTCCGCTTCCTTTTCCGCCGTAACGACTTTGTTGAGGATCTCGCGCATTTCACCGGGAAGGACGACGTCCTTCAGAGTGATTTCGGAGACCTCAACCCCGATCTTCGCCATATCCGTCCGCACTTTTTCGGCCGCTTCAGCATCAATCGCCCCCTTGTTTTCAAGGATCTGATCGAGCTTCATCGCTCCAAGAGTCTTGCGGAACGCATACTGCAATGCCCGGTAAAGAGCATCAGCAAAGTCCTTGACTTCCGTTGCCGCTTTAACCGGATCGACAACCCGGTATTCCGCAGCAATGTTGATCCGGATCGTCACGCGGTCGCGGGTCAGAATTTCCTGCCCCGCCACATCGACAGACTGCCGCTTCAGGTCAATCATCTTGTGCTGAACGATCCGTCCAGGCTTCCAGAAACCGTGAATACCCGGTCCAAGAACCCGGTCGAATACGCCATCAACATAAAGCAGGCCCGCCTGTCCATCCCAAACCGAGATAACGGTGATCTGCTCCACCTTGCGGGCATCGCCCAGACGAAGCATCAATGCGATAGGCACTTCGGCTTTCGCCGCGGTGTCTATGTTCTCGGCCTTCCACGGACCGGCGTCCTTCCAGACCGTCAGCTTAGTTTCAGGACCAAGCACGGAGTAGATCCGACCATCGCGTTCGATGATCGCAACCTCGCACGAACCGGTTCGGAAAACCGTCAAATGCCGTTCAGCAACGTCCGGGAGTTTATCAAACAACACCTTCTCGTACGTCGAACGGAATTCCGGCTGGCTCACGTCAAACCATTCAAGCGCCAACCGGCCCTGGCGATTTGCCAGCTGGTATTCACCCGGTTCCAGAATGCTTTGAATTTCACCCTTATAGAGCTGCAAGGCTCGCTGGTTTTCGCTCACAAGAACGCGTTCGCGTCCTCGGATCATTTCGAGAATCTGTGTCATTTTTCTACTCCATCATCGCGCTAAGGCAAGGCGACTTTCCTTTCTGTTTCATATGTTTAGTTTTTTCGGACACCGCGAAATGCGATGATCCGGAGAGAGGTTTCATGTTAATCAACCGGACCACCGGCAAGCGGACCAAATGGCAGACGAACGGGATGAGCACTGTTCGAGAACAGTCCTGATTGCGTTTGAGTGCGAATATGGCCATCACCGACAGCCGGGCGGAAAAACAAGGCGGCATTTAGCGGGAACGAACCGCCCGAAAGCGAATACGAACCCAGCGGCCTGCCACGGCCTCTCCCCGGACCCTCAATCAGAGACACCACCTGAAGGTGTTGGCTTTCAAGGCCAATGTGGAGCGGGGATCGAACCCGCAACACTCGGAGTAAGAGTCCGATGCTCTACCATTGAGCTATCCATGGAGCATATGTCGGGAGTCGAACCCGCAACCTCCGGAAGCTAAATCCGGCGCTCTACCACTGAGCTACACATGCAATTTCCGATCCCAAGGTGGCATCCGTACATAGACCCGGCAAAGCCGGCCCACGCGAGAGGGCAATTCACGAAGCCCGAACCGTTGATGTCCACCCCGGCGTCGACCGGGAGGCGGTTTCTATGCCAGTGGAGATTTTAGAGCAAGCAAAAATTGTGCTTTTTATTACAGGCATATGTTTTTGTTGCAATGCAGCAACAGATTGGACACGCTTCCATTGCCAATGATAGACGTTCAGCGCTTGAACAAATAATTGACTCAATTACATTTGATTTGAACTTTCAGACATTTTAGGAAGTTATGGACTTCCTGTATCTGAATTTTGAGTTGGAACATATCGTGTTATCAAAAGATATACTGTCGAAATTCTGCACTATTTGTGCAGTGGCCATCTTTTCATCTTATTCAACTTCACAAACACGAGCAAATGACTTCCAATCGCCAGACATTTTGGTGCTTGGTGACTCACAACTGATGTTCGGATCCGGACCAGCCTTTCTTGATTTCTTCCAGAACCTGATTACCCATTGTTCGCCGACAGAACTGCAGGCAGACGGTTTGAAGAAACTGGGAGACATGACGGTTGGTGTTATGGGCGCACGTTCCACATCGCTGAATTCATGGTCGGCGCGTGAGGAAAAATTGAAACGGGATGTGTGTGTTCCTGATCCTAATTGGCCGGTCAATGTCGGCCTCCATGGCATTATCAACAAATCCGAAGAAGAATTTGTCCAAATAGGTGAGAGCCCGGAACTTCAGTTCTGCAAAGCGGAACAATCACCTTTTGAGGCGATGTTTGCCAGGGGCCATTACAACCCCAAACTGTTTGTGATGTATTTCCTCGGCAAATCGACGCAGCGATGGGGTGGTGACATCGACAAAGCACTGGCGGATGTTCAAGCAACAGTCAGTCAGATCCCGGAAGACACCGGCTGCATCTTCATGACAACAGCGCCTTCTTACTTGCAAGAAGTTGTCGATTTCAGGCTACCGGCTCAGAAGAACCTGAAGGAAGCTTTCGCGAAGGTCGGCAGCCGCTGCAGTTTTGTTGACGGGATGACCCCAGACACGATCAAGGCCAATCTGGGGAACAAAAAGTTCTTCACCTTGAAAGCATCGGGCGAAGTTGAAGATCCCTACCATCCCAATGGGAAAGCTGCAGAAAATTTCCTGCAAATTCAAAAGAGCAACATTTGCTCAGCTGTCTTTGAGCAACTTTCAAAAGATTAGTCGCAGAACCGGAGTTTCCTCTGACCGGGGCGTTGGAAATTTCTCCTATGGCGCTGCCAGGCCTTAGCGTTGTGAGATATCAGAAAGAATTCGCAACACCGAAGTGTGAACAAAAGTTCACTAAAAGGGATCTGGTGCAACGGTGCTATCGTACCTATTTCGGTAAAACTCACCGCCCGAAGTAATTTTCTTCCGGGTTTCCGAAAACAAGTAGTTGCGTATTGCCTGAAATAGGACGTTATCCGAGATGACCACCGCAGACTTGAGCACTTCGCGCAAGGACCGTCGGCATTTTATAAGACTTGCATTTGTTTCGAGTATCGCAACCCTCATCAATCCCAACATCGCCTTTGCAAAGAGCCAGACCTTCAATGGCCGTATGAGTGCGCCGGACGTTTATGCACTTTCTGAACGTGACGTCGTTCAGCTCATTGATATCCGTCGACCAGAAGAATGGCAACAAACCGGGACAGGTAACGGCGCTCACAAAATAAGTATGCATGAAGCCGGTTTTGTCGCGCGCATTGATACGCTGCTTGAGGGTGACAGAACCAAACCCGTTGCTCTCATTTGCGCACGCGGTAACCGTTCCCGAAGAATGAAAGTTTTGCTGAACGAAGCCGGTTTTACCAATGTGGTCAATGTTTCTGAAGGCATGCTTGGATCTGATTCCGGAGTCGGTTGGCTCAAGCGAAAACTGCCACTCAACTGAAGCGGCGTTGTGAAGAGCGGATCGAATGCGCTCCAAAATCTAAATTTAATCCCGTTTCTTTCAGATGAATTTGCTTGCGTGACAATTCCCTTGGCGGATACAACCTTTTACTGTGTCGTTCTTGTCTGCAATCTTGCAATACACGGTAAGGAATATGGCTATGTCAGCGAAATGGATCCCGGCTTTGGTGTTTGCAGCGGCTGGCGTGGTGAGCACAGGCAATGTCATGGCAGATTCTGGCGTTTGCAATGGAAATCCTCTGCTTCAGAGCACCACTGACCGTCAGGTCAGTTATCTGGATCTGGGTGAAAAAGGAAAATCGCCGGGAGATCAACGAATTGGCACTGCAAGCGTAGTAGATCCAGATGGCAACAAGGTCGGAGAGACCTTCTGGCAGGTGACAATGCTTTTCCCCGCAAAAGACAGTGATGCTTTCACAGTCTCCGGATCTCAATATTTCCACTTTCCTGAGGGCAAAATTTACCTGGAAGTGCTGATCAATCAATATGGCGCGGCATTCAGTGACGCCGACAAACTGCATCCCAAATCACCAGCCGATGCAGCTCCTACAAAAATGCTCGTTCTAGGCGGCACGGAAAAGTTTGAGGGTGTCACCGGAACAATGACTCTTGAGCGTAGCGGGGAAACTCTCGCGTATAATTTCGACTTGAATTGCCCTGGTTAAACACCCTTCATTTGCTATTTTATACTTGAGAATTATAGAAACTTTTCTCCGAAGTTCTCTGAGCTGAGATAAGCGGACTATCCTTTTTTCTTCACTTGGTGTGTATTCCTGTAAACTCGATATTTTCCGCTCGTCAGGAATGAAATGCATGAACGCTTTCAGTAGCCTGCTGGACTATCTCATCATTCTCGTCGCCCTTGGTGGAACGGCGATTGTGCTACGCCGTTTTGCGGTCATTTCAGAGAGTCAACAAGGTGTTTTTGGTCGACTCGTGACAGACTTTGCGATGCCGGCACTTGTTTTTACAAGCCTCAGCACCCACGCCATCACCCAGGTACAGATGCTGGGGGCGCTGCTGCTCTTTGCAGCAATCGCGCCGGTAATGGTCATCGCCTGGCTGATCGGTCGAGCGATGGAATTGAGCCGGCCCGCACTTGGTTCTGTCGTCATGGTGTCGGGATTTGGTGGCACAGGCACCCTCGGATTTGCCTTGATACAGAATGTGTTCGGCAACGATCCTCAGATGCTTGACGACGCAGTCGTCATGGGACAATTCGGCAACCTGCTCCCTGCCCTCACGGTCGGGGTCGCCGTCTCCATCTACTTCGGTCAGGACAGGGAAGAAGCCATCACTCTCAAAGCAGCGCTCAGTCCGATGTTCACCTCGCCGCTATTCGCCGCGACGGTGCTTGGAATTGCCGTGAGTTTTTTCAATATCCCGATGGACTTCTGGCCAATCAAACTTTTTTACGAATATCTGCATATCGTCGGTGCGACCCTCTCCGTGCTGGTCGCATTCGCTATCGGTCTGATGTTAAAACCCATTGGCTACCGGGAAATTGCCGTTCTGATCGCGCTTGCAGCAGCCTTGAAACTTCTGGTCGAACCGATGATTGGCTGGGCCATGACGCTGCCAGACGATCTTCCTCATATGGAACGACAACTGCTCATCCTCGATACAGCCTTGCCGACTGGCACCATTGCGGCGGTCATTGCCGCCCGCTACGGCTGCGACGCTGCCATCGCATCCGGCCTTGTGGTGGCCACTTTGGTCGTAAGCCTCGTCATGTTACCGGCGACGATCTATCTGGCATTTTAGTGCGGGGCCGGCCATGACCAACGCAGAACTTCAAGACGCCGATACCGCGTTAAGCAGAGTGCGTAGAAATGGGTTCGCGGGCGCCATCGGCAACGTCATGGAATGGTATGACTTTGCGGCTTATGCATTCATTGCTCCCTTTATCAGCCAGTTGTTTTTTCCATCAGATGATGACTTCACATCGCTTCTGGCAACATATGGTGCTTTCGCCGCCGGATATCTCGCCCGTCCACTGGGGGCCGTAGCGTTTGGCTATATCGGGGACAAGATGGGTAGGAAACAGGTCCTCGTGTTATCCGTCTGGATGATGGGGATAGCCAGCGTTCTGATAGGTTTTCTCCCAGATGTCTCTACCATTGGACCTTCTGCTGCACTGCTGCTGATTGGGCTCCGGGTGGTTCAGGGTTTTTCCGTTGGCGGCGAATATACAGGATCAACAACATTTGTGATTGAGCACGCACCGGCTGAGAAGCGTGCTTTTTACTGCAGTTGGATCCTTTGTGGCGGCGTCGGAGGTTTTCTGCTGGGGTCAGCTGTAACAACGTTGATGACCAACACACTGGATCAGGCTGCCATCGAAAATTGGGCCTGGCGTCTTCCTTTTCTGTCGGGCGCTCTTATTACCGTCGTGGCTATCTATCTGAGGCGGAATCTGGAAGAACCGCCCGCACCGACCTATGAAGAGGAATGGGATCGCTCGCCGATTGTCGAAGTGTTTGTCAATCACTGGCGCGATCTGTTGCGGGTGATGGGTCTTGTTCTGGCGGTCAATGTTACCTTCTATATGATGTATGTCTACGCCATCTCATATCTGACAGATCGCATGCATGTTTCGAGCAGAAATGCCATGGACATCAATACCATCTGCATGGCCGTCCTTACTTTTCTGCCGCTTTTGACCTCTCTGGTCTCCGATCGGATCGGTCGAAAGCCGCTGCTGCTGACAGGGACAATCAGTTTGTTGTTTTTGGCCTGGCCGTTCTTTTGGCTGATGCATCATCAAAACCTCATGGTGATCTTTTTCGGTCAGCTGGGATTTGCCCTGGTTCTTTCCTGGATCAACGGTGCCAATCCTGCCACCATGGCCGAAATCCTGCCACGTCGTGTGCGTGTCAGCGTTCTTTCAATCGGGTATAATCTTTGTCTGTCGATATTTGGCGGAACGACTCCATTCGTGGCAGCCTATCTTGTTGAACGGACTGGTGATGATTTCACACCCGTCTATTATCTGATGGGTCTGACGGTCTTGTCATTGATAACTGTTTTCACAATCCCCGAAACGCATGGCAAGCCATTGCGCGACTGATGTGGCTTTACAACGCGTAACCTGTGTGGAGTGTTCTTGGGACCGATTACATATCGTTGAACAGACATCCCCCCAGTCGACACTTAGTCGACCGGGGTCCGGGCTTTGTTATTGGCTGGGATGGACCAACCACTGTGCGTTGGGCACGTCCCTTCGGGTCTCAGCAGGGGGTAGACCCGATTGCCGGATCGCAAAAACTGGGGCGATTTTTGCGAAGATGCTCGCATATGGCCTGCCAACTCTCAAACAGGAGACGTCGACGCCATATACGAGGAACTCTAATTGTGTGATTCTACTGACGTGGACGACGTCTATCCGGCACACATGCGGTAGTCTGACTGGGCGTTTCACGGCACATGCCAGCGACTTGCCGACCGGCTCGAGGTCCCTTGAAGCTGCATGAAGAGCCGCTGCTCTGCCCTGAACACGCGGCAATCGCTTCCTGAGGAGGACCTCTGCGACCACCAGCCCGCTGCTGATTGGCCTGACGAGGTCCACGCTGACGACGGTTTTCACTGGCACGTTGCCTGTCCTGACCGCGTGCTTCCCCATTTCTGCGTGGGCGTTTTCCGCCGGCGCCAGGTCCTCCAGCACCTTGGAGAAAATCTCCGCTGATTTCGCCCCACATGCATCGGGGGTAGAAGGGAAAACTGTCGGTGGCGAAGTAAACAAATTCTCCGTTCAGTGTTCCGCCGTTACAGACATCCAGGGTTCCCAACCCATCGACAAACTCCCAATCTTCAAGGTAGGTACCGTCATATGCGCCACCGGGGCCCGATGGACGCGTGCCGGACTTGAGCCGGTAGCTTGAAGTCTGTTTGTTACCGACATAATGAATTTCAAATCCGTCTGCAGCGTAACCGATCAGACTGCTTCCGGCGGATTCCACCAGTGGTTTGGGGACCCCGTGATAGTGGTAAAGACCGCGCTCATCCACGTGGGCGTTGTTCTTGTCCATGCCGAGCTTGTCGCGAGCGCCCAGGCCTTCCAGGTTCCAACCAGAACTTCTGTCCCGGCTGAATCCGCGACGGCTGGATGGATCATAATAGTCCGCAGTACCGGGCCGGATCTGGACTCCGTTGATGCCCACACCAATAGAACCACGAACGGTTTTCGGGCTGTTGCCTTTTTTAGGGTCGGCAGAAACACAAAGCTTCACGTGCTGTTCGGAAATTGTATTGGGATTGCCGCTGTTGGGGAATGTCCCGGTACTGTGATCGGGCAGACCGTTTGACGTGATACAGCGCTGCCCGCCTTGAACACTCGTCTGTACTTCATTTTCATGCGCCTGAGCGGTCGCTGCACCGGCAAGCGTAAATGCCACGCTGCTGAACAGTGCCGTCGCACGAAGTCTCCGGACGGTTTTCTCGTAACCAGTTTCCATTTCGGTGTCAGGCATCAGGTTCTCCATTGGTTGGCGAGCGGTTCCGCCGCCCGTGAATGAAGATGGGGTATGATCGTGCAGTGGATTTGCAGGAAATATGAAGGGACCATGGAGTGCCCGTCTTTCGACCAATTCACGACAGACTTTTCCGTCAACGGTCGAAAGCGTATCCCACTCCGTAGACCGAACGGATCGCTTCACAATTCGGATCTACACTTTTGACTTTACTGCGAATATTCTTGATGTGGCTGTCAATGGTCCGATCAAAGACTTCACTGTCACCGGGAAAGGCAAGGTCGAGCAGTTGCGAACGCGAGAAAACCCGACCAGGACGACTGTAGAGGGCTAGAAGCAATTGAAATTCGCGTCGTGTGAGGTTCAGGTTTGTTCCGTCTATTGTTGCAATCCAGCTTTCCTGATCAAGTAACAACGCACCCTCTGAAGTATCACATTCACGCGCGGTACGGCTTCGCGCTGTCCGACGCAAAATGGCTTTCACGCGTGCTACGAGTTCGCGGGGCGAAAAGGGTTTGCAAAGATAATCGTCCGCTCCCAGTTCCAGTCCGAGCAAGCGGTCGATCTCTTCGACTTTGGCTGTCTCCAAAATAATCGGAACATCGCTTTTCGCGCGCACTTCCCGGCAGATTGTCAATCCATCCTTGCCGGGCAGCATCAGATCGAGGATGACAAGATCAGGCTTGGTCGACAAGATCGTCTCAACCGCACTGATCCCGTCATTCAATACCGTGGCCTCAATATCGGCCTGCCTGAGATAATCCTTGATGACGTCTGCCAGCACAGGCTCGTCTTCAACAATCAGGATGCGCTGTTTGGTGGTCATACAGATTTTTCCTCAACCAGATCGATTGGCAGCGATACACTGACCTTAAGACCGCCAAGGTCCGAAATTTTTGCGTTTATGGACCCGCGATGGGCAACGACAATTGCGCGACAGATGGCCAGACCAAGTCCGGAGCCGCCATGCTGGCGTGCACGGGAAGATTCAGCCCGGTAGAACCGGTCAAATAACTTTTCCAGCGTCTCAGCCGGAGGAGCCGGTGGCGTATCGTCCAGCTCTACGACTGCGCGGTCACCGGACTGACGCACTTTAAGAACCACCTTTCCCGGGACGTTGGTGTAACGTCGAGCGTTTTCCAGCAAATTGTCGAGCAGTTGCCGGATGCGCAGCCGGTCGCAAGGCAGGACAACATCGTTATCGACATCAAGCGAGAGTGAGAGACCCTTTTCGGCAAATCTCGCCCGGATGCCATCAACAGCGCTTTTGGCGATTGCGGAAAGGTCTTCCTCGGCCATCAATGTCAGCAGCCGCCCCTCGCGCGCATGGGAGAGCGCATTAAGATCTCCCACCAATCGGGAAAGCCGCATGACTGCGGTGTGCATATCGACAAGAGTTCTGTCATCCGCTTTGCGAACGCCGTCCTGGATGGCCTCGATTTCTGCCTGCAAAACAGATAACGGTGTCTGCAATTCGTGCGAGGCATCGGAAATCCATTGCCGTTCCGCTTTCTCAGCGACTTCCAGGCTTTCAGCCAGTTGATTGAAGTGGTTGATGAGCATGCCGAATTCATCGCCACGCGTGTTATCCATCCGTGTGGCATAATTACCGGCAGCGAGTTTTTGTGTGCTCCGCATAATGGCGCTGACCGGTGTTAGAAACTGACGGGCGAGAAAAAAGGCGGCACCGGCCGAAAGTACGATGGCCAGAAGCGACGTCATAATCAAGGAGCGGAATTGGCCGCGCAAAAAGACGTTGTCCGCGCTTGCCGCTCCGCCCTCCGGTTCCGATATGGCCAGCCAACCGACAGTCCGTGGAGTGCCGCTGGACCCGACAATCTCAATCGCGCGTTTGGCAATGGCGGCATTTTCTTGCAGTTGACCGGCAATTACTCGTTCCTGCACGTCGAGTAACGCCAGTCTTCCGCCAAGCTGCAACGGATCGCGGGGACGCGACTTTCCAGGTCGTCTGTTTGGAGGGGGGGTGCCACCCGCCGGGCCGTTGTCTCTCCGATCTTGGATTGCCGGACCTTTGACTGCCGGGTTCGGGTCTGCTCTCCTTCCCGGCCTGCGATCACCGGGAGGTGACCCCAGATGCTGCCGCACAAAGGCATGCCAGGTCCCGCGTCCCTCAAATCCCGGCCAGCTATTTTGTGTCGATACATATGTCTCTTCCAGCGCAACAACCAACCGATCAAAACGGTCAAGTTGCGCCTCCAGGAGATACTGGGAAAACCCTGCCCGCATACTGTATGCGATAAGGCCCGCCATACAGGCAATCATGATGATTGTCGTGACAGCGATGGCCGCAAACAGTTTTTTGGTGACAGACAGTCGTTTCCAGAACATGGTTCAAAAATTGCGCTTAAAATGTGAAGAGGCAATGAAGATTGGCGTTTTGGCTATCCGGCAATTTCCGTTGGCAACATATTCAGCGCATTAAATGAAGACCGGAAACATTCTCCAGAAGGTCAAACAGTTCCTCCGGATAGACGGTCTCCGATGGTCTCTCCAGCTCGGACAACGGCCACCACCGATATTCCCGCATGTACATTCGCTCAAGAGTTTGCTGTCCGCTCTGATCCACGTGATCTGACAGGACCCTCACATAGAAATAGCGCTCGTCTGCATTGACAAATTCGCCAGAAGGAACCTGAAAAGTCGCCTGCCGTTGTCCTATTTCCTCACCAACATCGACTGTGATGCCGGTTTCTTCCAACAATTCCCTCTGCGCTGCAGCTCTGAATGTTTCCGCTCCCTCGACTCTGCCACCCGGTGTCGCCCAATAATTTTGCCCAGCAAGGGGCCCTTCCTCAAATACGAACCTGAAGAGTAAAAGTCGGTTTTCGGAGTTAAATACTAGAAGCCGCGCAGCGGGCCGCTTTTTCATGGCAACATTCTCCTGGTGCTCGGATCCGGGCACAACAAAGCTCCCAACAAGATGTACCCGATCATCATCCGCCAATGCCTATGTTGTGATTCGTTTTACCTGTTCTCAAATGTCATAAATTCAACGCAACGTCGCCTGTGGGTTGCACATCCTGGTGTTTGAGGCTGGAGGGAAACATGATCAGATCGTTTGTCTGCGCGCTTGCGGTGGCCGGCTTAACAACGCCGGCTTTTGCCGAAGCACATCGTTATGAGCTTGATCCTGATCATACAACCGTAGCGTTCCTTGTCGACCACCTTGGATATGCTGATACGTTGGGAATTTTCCGACAGGTCGAAGGCAGTTTTACCTATGACATCTCCACTCAAGCCCTTTCAAACGTTACGGTTCAGGTAAACAGCGCCAGTGTCGAAACGTTCCACAAGGCCCGTAATGGCCATGTACTGGGCAAGGACTTTCTCAATGCAAAAGTCCATCCCGTTATGATCTTCAGTGCCGACAGTGGCACGCCGTCGAATGAAAAAACCGGCTCCGTCAAGGGCAACCTGACGCTTCTGGGGCAGACCCATCCGCTAACGCTGGCTGTAACGCTAAACAAAGCGGCCAAATACCCGTTTGGACATGGCCGTTTTGTTCTCGGCCTGACGATCAAAGGCACTGTGATCCGCAGTCAGTATGGTATGTCGTACGCCGTGGAGAATGGATTTGTGGGTGATGCGGTCGAGTTGATCGTAGAAACCGAAGCAATGCGGATCGAGTAAGAATTCCTGATTGCTGATTGGCTTTTTACGTGAACAACTGGCTGCGTCGGCTATCAGCTCATTGTCAATTCTTCGCCTGGGTCCCATGTGCCTGTTGACCGAAAGATCTCAATCTTCCTGGTGCAATGCCCTGACTGGGCTGCCAGAGGGCGTTTCCTCTGGTAGCGACTGATCATCCTCTTCCCAATCTAATGCGCCAATCGCAACATCGCCGACGGCCCAGAAGATATTGGCGATACAGAACAATATACCCGCAGGTGTGCCCGTTGCCATTGCGGCACAGGCGGTCAGGATGCGCCAAGGCAAACGGGTCCACATGGATGTCAGGAACGGGGCCGTTGACTTGGTTTTGGTGGAAACCCAAAATACCGATGGCAGTGCAACACGGTCGATCAAAACAGATATCGGTCCGTCAAACCTGGCTTCAAGCATTGCAGCCAGTCGACCGGAGGGATGAAACCAACTGGTACCGGCAGAAGTCGAAGCATCGGCCTGTTGCTTGAAACCAGCGCATTCGAAAATGCCGCCCTGATACGTCATCAGGCTTGCAGCAATAACATAAAATCCAGTGAGAACAGTCAAAACGGGCAGCAAGGACGGCTGAGACATGTCAAATGAATTGAAGCCATAAGCTGCAAGGCCGACACCACCTGCAGCAAGCATCAGTCCGCCGAGTTTAAGATAGACGGGACTGGTGCGGCAGAGCCTTAGAAGCGCCGATCCTGATACGAAGCTGACCGCCGCAAAGGTGATCCAACTGGCCCCGAATGTCAGTGCCGTTCCAACCAGAAGTATGCCGATTATTGATGCGATACCGTCGATCCAGAGTTTCACACCAGTGTTTTCACGTCCAATCAGCGGACCAAGCACAATGGTCAATAACACAATCATTGCGAGACCTACGGTGACCACAATGTCGGGATAGGCGGAGAACGAGAGGGCAATGTCAGTAACCCAGCTCTGTCCAGGCAGATCGTCGACGGATCGCAACCCGGCATAAAAGACAGCAATACCCCCTGCGCCCGCAATAGCGGCCAAGACATTACCAACCTCATAACCCCAGAATTGCAGTTCCGGAGCCACACGATGAACTCTCTTTTTCAGCAATGCAATCATGGACCCCAGGTTCTCATCTTACGGGGTTCAGACATATCCCATGTATGGGGTATGGCGCAGGGCGCCAGAGCAGGCACCCATTGAATTCCTGTAAGCAATTTTGAGAATATGCTTCCCGTTGAGATTATCCGCTCAGGGGCAAAGACCGGTTCCCTGGATCAACCCATAACCAAACACCGGATCTCTGCCTGTGCCGCCCAAATCCCTGCTGCTCGCTGCAAGAGCCTTGCGTACGGCTTCCGCATCCGCGGATTCCAGTTTTCTTGCAGCAATCGCAACCACCGCAGTTACAAACGGGGCGGCGAAAGACGTGCCGGTCTTGGAGCGTGCACCCCGGACGGAGGCTGCGGTCCAGACGTTGACGCCTGGCGCTGCAAAGTCGACATGCTCACCCTGAACCGCACGCCGGAAGATACGTTCATGCCTATCCACGGCAGTGACGGCAATTACTGTCGGATAAGCAGCTGGATACATATTCTTGGATCCCCTGCCGCCATTGCCGACCGCTGCGACCAAAATCACATCCTTCACCGACAGACGCTCAACCATTTTTTTAAGCAGCACATTCTCCGGACCGGCGAGGCTCATATTGATCACTGAGACTGACTTCTGGGCCAGATAATCCATCGCCTGTAAAATCTCGAAAACATCGCCTCTGTCGTCTTTACCGCGTCCTCTGTGAAATGCGTCGACGGCGAATATTTCCGCCGAGGGCAGCAGTCCCGGCGAACGGCTTCCCGGAGCGCCGGCCAGCATCACGGCCACTGCTGTTCCATGCTGACGACCGGAGGGTGCCCGATCATCATTCTCAAGCCGTCGTACTTCAAGATTTGCTTCCGACAATGCCGCATGCTCTGCGTTGATGCCTGTGTCAATCAAACCGATGCGAATGTTGCTGGAACAGGTCGCCAGCGCCGCATGACCAGTCGGCCATCCGACCATCTGCCATGCGGCACAGTGGTTTCCCCGGCAGGGAACCTGTGTAG
This sequence comes from Stappiaceae bacterium, assembly GCA_039976075.1. GTDB lineage: Bacteria > Pseudomonadota > Alphaproteobacteria > Rhizobiales > Stappiaceae > JBDWFY01. The sequence continues at coordinate 178,669 of JBDWFY010000001.1, read as the reverse complement.
CCTCGCCACTGTTTTCAGATGTTTCGGGTCGGTAGTAGTGATTGAAATCAACCAAGGCTTGCGGGTTGAGATTACCAACAAGTGCCCTCGCCTGTTCAAGTCCGGTTCCCGCAGGGACCTGCAACTTCAATACGTCAGTATCGAGCAGTTCAAGCCGTACGGATTGTAGAACTTCGTACCCCTGATCGATAAGATCTCTCAGTTGAGCCTGCGAAAGGCCCAGCGCAACGATTTCATTCGGCACATTGGACTGACGCACGACCTGGACGCGCGCTTGCCTCCGTATTACACGTTTGCCACTTTTACGTTTTTTGCCCAGAAAACGAATGATCTCGCCGCCGCTACTATCGTCCCGCGTGCGGCTGCTTCCACCGGAAGTCGATCCACCGCCACTACCGGCATCATCATCGTCGTCATCGTCATCATCGTCGGCCAGTGCCGTAAACCCCGGCAAGGCCATCGGCGCGACAAATGTTACCAATGGAAAAGCCAGAAGCAGAAAGAACGCAATAACCGGCAACCTACGGTACGGCTTGAAAAACAACGTCATCGCGCTCACTTTGTTAAGGTCAATCATTGACGTACCTTGTGTTGATGGAATCATAGTCGTTATTCAATCAAACGTCAGGCTGTCGAATTTATTCCAACACAGCGGTAAAAAAAATTTTGAGGGATTAGAAACCGAATGCAGGCGGATTTCGGAACAGAATTGATTGCGCTTCTGCCAAACCTGCGACGTTTTGCGATTTCACTCTGTAAATCACGTGATATTGCCGATGATCTCATTCAGATAACATGTGAAAAAGCGTTGGCAAATCAAGGTAGTTTCCAACCCGGTACACGACTTGATGCATGGCTCTTCCGAATTATGCGCAATGCCTGGATTGATCGCATCAGGAAACACAAAACAGAAGGCGTTGTCGTAGATATTGACGATAGCCCGGTCCTCATTGGTACGGATGGCGGAGCGGTTACCGAAAATCGACTTATGCTCAACGCCACTGCCAAAGCGATTGAAGGTTTGCCGGACGATCAACGCGCGGTACTTGTTCTTGTGACTGTGGAAGAGCTTTCCTACAAGGAAGCCAGTGAAGCGCTGGGCGTTCCGATCGGCACAGTTATGAGCCGCTTGGCGCGCGCGCGAAAGGCACTTCACGCTGAACTTGGAATAAATTCAAACCCCAGCCGTTTACCAGACGGAAAAGGGAATGAGCCATGACAAAACAGGTTTTCGATGATGAAACGCTGATGGCGTTTGCCGATAACGAGCTCGACGCAGCCACGTCTGCCAAAGTCGAAGCTGCGCTTGCGACCGACGATGACCTGGTGAACCGTCTTGTTGTGTTTACCGAAAGTCGGGCGATGGCAAAAGATGGGCTGGAACCGTTGCTCAACGAACCTGTTCCCGCCGCGTTGCAAACTAAGATCGAGAAGATGGTAGAGGCTGCAAACTCAGGCAGTCAGACCTCACCGGTCGGCAACACCGAGAAAGTTGTCGCTTTTTCAGACAGAATAGACCGAACGGCTCAAAAGCAAATGCCGTCATGGGCCCTCCCTCTCGCTGCATCAATTGCCTTGTTTATTGGCGTTGGCTCGGGCTACCTGATTGGTGTCGGAGAGGATAGGTCTTCGCAATCGGGCTCTACCCTTCTCAGCAGCCTGTCCAATACTTCTGTTCTCAACCAGCTCGACAGTCTGCCATCGGGTTCCGAGATCAATCTTGCAGGGGGGCAGGAACGCGTGAGGGCAATCGCGTCTTTCCGCGACAGCAACGGTACTTTTTGCCGAGAGTTCGAATATGATCAGGTTAAAACGGCCACCGCCGTTGCAGTCGCCTGTCATCAGGACAACGCCTGGACTGTTTCTTTTGCCGTTCTGACCGGGCCTACCGACGACAGCTATGCTCCGGCTTCTTCCCTTGAAGCACTGACCAGCTATCTGGATGACATTGGTGCAGAAGATCCCCTGTCGGACGAAAAGGAAAAAGAGGCATTGGAAGCTCTGAAATAATTGTTTTACGAGCAAAAAGTGGGTTTAAAGCGCCTCCCAACAGATCGTCATGCTGGCCTTGAGCTGTTCACCTGGTGCCAGTTCCTTCAGCCCCGGATATTCCGGCAGATGAAAGGCATCGACCGGATGGGAAACCGGTTCGAAGCAGAAAAAATTAGCACTTCCCTCTGGAGAATAGATCAGTGCGGTTCCCAGATTTTCGGACGCTTTGATTACACAGGAAACAGCATCCTGTCCCTGGTCGATACGGGCCTCACCCAGCCAGCCGGCGTAGCCGTTATTGATCCAGCTTGAGGGCAGTTTTCGGGAATTGGTGAAATCCCAATCCGGTGCATCGACAAGCTGCTGCTCCTCAATCGGCAAGTACTGCGCGTCCTCCATCCAGACACTACCGGCCATAAACGACAAACGCGTTGCATGGCTTCGCGGGAACCATGGATGAAAACCACATCCAAATGGCAGAGCAGTGGATCCTTTATTGGTGACAGAAAGAGCAACCTTCAACGCGGTCTCTGACAGGCGGAATGTCTGACTTGCGCCGTAACGCCAGGGACCAAAGGTTCCCTCGACCAGCGCAAGTCTGACGGAGGCATCGCATCGCTCCGCCTGCCAGACCTTCTGAAATCCATCGCCATGAATGGGAAACGGCTCACCCTCGAGGTTGGGTTCCAGCGCGTACCTCTTTCCTCTCCATTCAAAACCGCCCTGAGAGATGCGATTGGAGAAAGGAACGAGGATATTGCATGCAAGTGAAAACGGATTGGCCTCGTCACCGGCAAAAGGACGCAACACAGGGCAATCATTCACATCCAGTCGCGCAATTCCACCGCCCATATCGGGAGCCAATACCAGCCGCGCCGGGCCTGCGGTGATCTCGACGGGCTCTACCATCCCCCGTCAATCGCATAGTTCTGGCCCGTAATCATGTCGGATGCCGGGGAAACCAGAAAATGGACGAGATCTGCAACATGCTCAGGCTGAATGCGCGCTTTCAGACATTGGCGGTCCAGAACCCAATCATTATATTCCTGAAGTTTATCGCCGAATACCCGTTCTTCGGCCTCCGATACAATCGCTCCGGGGGCCACCGCGTTGATGGTGATGCCATGGGGACCCAGCTCACGTGCCATCGATTTGGTCAGGCCGAACATCGCCCCTTTTGAGGTGACATACGGAACGTATCCATCCCACTGACCGGTCAACGTGACGGAAGTGAAATTCACCACCTTGCCGTATTTTTTAGCCTTCATGCTGGCAGCACAGGTGCGGGTCAGCGCAAAGGCTGCCGAGGAATTGACCCTGATCTGATCCTCATATTCGGTCAGCGTGAAATCTTCATGCGGCTTGTTGATGATGAGCGCTGCATTGTTGATCAGAACATCAAAACCGCCGACTTTGTTGGCCAACTCGCCGACGAGAGTTTCAGCGTTTTCCAGATCATTGAGATCGCACCCGAAAAAACTGACACTGTCGCCCAGTGCCGCAGCCCGTGCTTCTGCATTGTCGCTTTCAGGGCGATCCAGCACCACCACCTGCGCCCCTTCGGCAGATAGTTTGATAGCCTGCGCGCGACCCAGGGTACCCAGTCCACCGGTAAGAAGAGCTGTTTTGCCTGTCAATGTTGCCATGTCTTCCTCCTCACAGGACGTCCATTATTTCGTCCATGGTGGTTTCGTGTGTTCTTTTATCCAGCACCACCTCTCCACGGGCCATGGCGACGATCCGATCACAGCATTCGAAGACATGGTGAATGTTGTGACTGATGAAAATGCCGGTAATGCCCATATCCTTTAGTCCGCGCACGAAACCGATGACTTTTTTGGTTTCCTTGACCGCCAGGTGATTGGTTGGCTCGTCAAGGATCATGACCTTGGATTTGAAATGCATGGCTCGGGCGATTGCCACGCCCTGACGCTGACCGCCGGATAATTCGCCAACCAGTGCATCGGGTGAGCGAAGGTGCAAATCCACATCTGCAATCGCTTTGACGCTCTCTTCAGCCATTTTCTTGCGGTCCATCACGCCGAAACCGAAAGCAGAAAGCTTCATCGGTTCTCGTCCGATGAACAGATTGCGAGAAATGCTCATTGTCGGAACCATGGAATTGTACTGGTAGATGGTCTCTATCCCCAGATCCATGGCATCGCGCGGATTGTTGATTTTGACTTTGGTTCCCTCAAGGAAAATCTCTCCGTCACTGGCCTGCTGAGCACCGGAAAGGATATTGATTAAAGTCGACTTGCCCGCACCGTTGTCACCGATCAGGCCGACAGCCTCGTTGGGCTGAAAATCAAGCGAGACCCCCTTTAACGCATGCACGCCTGAATACCACTTGTGCAGATCGCGCACTGAGATGATGGGCTCTGTCATGGCTCAGGTCTCCACCTTGATGGCTTTGGCACGTTTTGCGAGCCATGCATTAATAACGACGGCGAAGATGGTGAGAAAGCCGATGGCAAACTTGAACCAATTGGCGTCAACCTGGCTCAGAACCAACCCGTTATCGATGACGCGTATGAGGATCGCACCAATTACGCCACCCAGCACCGCTCCAATGCCACCCGTGAGAGCCGTGCCGCCAATAACGGCGGCAGCAACCGCCTGCAATTCCCACCCCTCACCGATCGACGGAAGGGGTGATCCAAGGCGAAGCACCTGGATCATGCCGGCAAATCCGGCCAACATGGAACACAACATGAAGCAGGCAATCTTAACCCGCGCTGTCGGGATACCCATCGACATGGCAGCCGGTAAAAATCCGCCAGTGGCACGAACCCAGTTGCCAAAATTCGTCCGGCTCATCAGCAACGAAGCCAGAACCGCGATGACCACGAACCAAACGAATGACATGCGAAACAGATCGCCTGGTCCGACAAAAACAGTGAACAGCCAGTTGGGCAGATCATTGGGTAATAGCGGCGGAAAACCACCGGAGATGACTATGGTCAGCGACCGGGCGATGAACAGCATTCCCAGTGTGGTGATAAAACTCGGGATGTTATATTTGATTGTGAGAAATCCGTTGATGAAGCCGATCGCTGCGCACACCGCAAGACCTGCGATAAACGCAAGGAAAAACGGAACGTTATCGGCCATCAGCACAGCCATTGTCATTGGCATGAGCGCAAAAACGGACCCCACCGACAAGTCGAATTCACCACAGATCATCAGGATCGTTACACCGATCACCATCAACCCTATCTCGGGTAGGATCCCCAGTATTCCACGTAAGTTATTGGCGCTGAGAAATATTCCGTCAGATTGAATCTGAAATAGGACCGTCAGCAGGACAAGAAGCACCAAAGCGGCCAACTCCGGCTTCTCCATATAGATTTTAATCAGGCGTTTCATCTGCCGCGACCCTTCCCCCTTCAGTAAACCCGGCTGCATGTTCGACATTCAGCCGGGTCGCACTTATTGTTAAAGCGCTCTAGCGCAGGCCTTTTGCCGACAGTTCCATGATCCCGTCAGCATCTGCCGGTGTAACAATTCCCTGGCCGGTATCTACATTGGCCGGTGTAAGACCAACCTTGTCTGCGAGATAGGCCTGCATGACAGGGATGAAACCCTGCATGTAAGGTTGTTGATCCACCTGGACCTGAATGTAGCCAGCCTGCATCTGTTGAACGGCTTCCGGGACCAGGTCGAAGCCGCCCAGCAGCACCTTGCCGGGCTCCACACCACGATCTTTCAATACCCGCGCCACGGCCGCATGCCAGAAACCGGTGTCAAAATAGGCTGTCGTATCCGGATTGGCATTCAGATAGGCACCGACACGGTCCGCTGTAACCGCGAGATCTGTTCCGCTGTCAATCCGCTCCCAGGAAATGTCACGATCCGGATTTGCGGCTTTATATTCTTCGAGGAAGTCCATCACGCCGCCACCGCGGGCTTCGGACCAGTTCTGGCCAGGAGCAGAAATGCCCACAAGTACCTTGATTGGACCCTCTTTGGGGAAATGCGCGGACATTGCTTTTCCAAGCGAATGGCCTGCTGGACGGAAACCCTGGCCAACAAAGGCAGCCCGGGCATTACCGTCGGCACCTTCGCTGTCATCGACGTTCACGGCGATAACGGTCACACCATCGTTGACGGCACGGTCGATGATTTCGTCCAGAGCACGATCATCGACAATGGACGTCAGCAGCGCATCCGGCTTACGCGCCAGTGCGGTCTCCATATTGGCTGCCTGCTGTTCGATTGATCCCTCAGTCTGAGTGAAGATCATCTGACAATTTGCCTGAATTTTTTCGCACGCGTCGTCAAACCCTTTCTTCACGGCTTGCCAGAAGGTGTTTGACGCAGATGAGTGATGAGTGAAGACGATATTCAGGCCCTCTGCCTGAGCGACGCCGCCTAGCAACATGGTTGCCACTGCAGCGGATGCCAATAGTTTTTTCATTTCAGGTTTCCTCCCTTGAAAGCAGATCTGTCAGATGCTGGCTGCATCTGACGTTTTTCGGTATGTGGTAAACGCCCGGTCTAGATCCGGGTTCAGTTCCATTCCCAATCCCGGGCCAGGTGGAACGGTAATTCTGCCTTTGTTTACAGGCGGCAGAGCCGTTACCAGATCGCGGTACCAGGTTCGATAGAAGGCGCGTACGCTTTCCTGAACGAGTGCATTGGGTGCATTCAGCGACAGATGGGTTGAGGCACACAGGACGACTGGCCCGGTGCAATCGTGCGGTGCAATGGGCAGATGCCATGTCTCAGCCATTGCGGCGATTTTACGGGCCTCGCTCAAACCGCCACACCAACTGATATCGAGATTGAATATGCCCGCCACGCCGGTTTCGATCAGATCCCGAAACGCCCACCGGCTCCCCAGGGTTTCCGAAGCGGCAATGGGAGCCCTGCTCGCGGCTCCATAGCGTTGGAGGCTGGACAGGCTGTCCATCTTGATGGGGTCTTCGTGCCAGAAGGTTTTGTACGGCTCAAGCGCCCGGGCGATCTCAATGGCAGGCAGAAGCTGCCACATCAGATGGAATTCAACCATGATGTCCATCTTGTCGCCAACCGCATTGCGGATTTTATCAAACGGTTCCAGCGCCGATTTCAGGTCTGCGGGCGATATATATTGTCCGCGTGTTTTCTCGGCAGCGAGATCAAACGGCCAGATCTTCATTGCCGTGATGTCTTCTTCAAGCAGGGAGACAGCCAACTCGTCTGCACAATTCATAAAGGCGTTGAGATCGTCCAGATCTTCAACATTGCCCGAATTCAATGCGTAGTTCGCCGTGTTCTGGCCAGCTGCTTTCTTGATATATTCGACGCCGGCACACGTATTGTAGGTCCGGATATCCTGTCTGGTGAACCCGCCCAGCAATTGCGCAATCGGCTGACCGGTTGTCTTGCCCAGAATGTCCCACAAAGCAATGTCGAAGGCCGAATTGCCTCGCATCTCAACCCCGGTGGAGCGATATCCCAGATAGCCCACCAGATCGGCAGACAGTTTATCGATTTCCAGCGGATTTCTGCCAATAACGATCGGGGCAACGGTTTCGTGGATGTAGGCTTCAACCGCCTTCGCTCCGAAAAAGGTTTCGCCCAGACCGATAAGGCCTTCATCGGTATGAACCTGGATCCAGAGCAGATTGGGGCGGTCTTCGATACGAATGGTTTCAAGTTTAGTGATTTTCATATCGATCAGCTCACACCGGCATCAAGCAGGACCTTGATGCTGTCATCGAAGTGAGCAGCCATGAGCTCATTGGCTTTTTGCGGATCACCCGTTGCAATGGCATCCGCTATATTCATATGAGTCTGCAGCATCGACAGGCGCTGGCTCTGTTGCACCCTGTTTCGCCAGCCAATGGGCCAGCTTTCCCGCGACACCCCCTGAAATGCGCCAACAATCATCGCAAATATCGGATTGCGTGAGGCTTTGGCGATTTCAAGATGAAATGCCAGATCATGCTCCATCACCTGATCTGCATCGTCTTTATGCGCCATCATCTCGCTGGCATGATGTCTGATCGCAGCCGCCTCCCCTTCGGTTCGACGAAGGCTGGCGAGAGTAACGGTCCGCATCTCTATGGTGCGCCTGACATCATAGATCTGCTGAACGCTGATCTGTTCGGTTTGTACGCCGTGTTCGATCATCAGCGACATGGCACCATGATCAAGATTTGCCACGGTTGCGCGCTTGCCGGCGCTCAAATTGATCAAACGCATGGCAGCCAGGGAGCGAAACGCCTCCCGAACGACACTGCGGGAAACGTCCAGTTCCTTTGCAAGGCTGGATTCGCTTGGCAATCTGTCGCCGGGACCCAGTTCATTGGAACGGATATGCCGGGTGATAACACCGATGGTGCTGCTCACCAGATCTCCATTTCCTGCTGCGCCCGTATTTTCTTGCATTTCCCAATCCAGTTAACATTTATTATCTAACCTGTCTGACAGGTTGGTTGATTATGATAGTTAAGTTGGTTTACTCTTGCTGTCAATATACTTTCTTCAGGGGACAGAAATGCCAGCAGAAATGATCTTTCCAGCCCAAAATACTGTCGGTGAAAGCATTGTTTGGGACGCCCCAAACAGCAGACTCTTGTGGGTTGATATTGTTGGGAAAACCATTCATTCACTTGCGCCGGAAACTGGCCGGCATCGGAGCTGGAGCGCGCCCGATTTCGTAACATCCATCGGCCTGAGAAAAGACGGTGGCGCGATCGTGGGCCTAACACGAGAAATTTGTCTTTGGGACTTTGACGGGCCGTTTAACACCTTTGTATCAGTTGAACCGGATCTGCCGGGAAACCGGTTGAACGAAGGCGTGGTCGGGCCGGACGGGGCCTTTTGGGTCGGGACCATGCAGAACAACATTGCCGCTGATGGCAGTCCGGTTGATATTTTGGAAGATTCTGGGCGGCTTTACCGATGCGCACCGGATGGACAGATCATGCGGGTCAGTGAAGATCGTTTCGGCATCACAAATACGTTGGTCTGGAGCGACAACGGTCACCTGATTACCGCCGATACTCTTAAAAATGAAATCTATCGATATAATGTGGATGCAGCGACCGGTGCACTATCGGGGCGTAAAACGATAATTTCCAATTTCAAACATGGACTTCCCGACGGATCGACCATGGACGCGGAAGGCTACATCTGGAATTGCCGCGTCGTCGGAGGCAGCTGTATGCTGCGCTTTTCACCCGAAGGCGAAATTGACCGCGTTGTCGATCTGCCCTGCTCCTGGCCGACAAGCTGCACGTTTGGTGGTGAGAATCTGGACACGCTCTATGTCACCTCTGCGCGCTTTACCATGGAGCCGGAACATCTTGAACAAAATCCGCAAGAAGGCGGTTTGTTCGCCCTCAAGGTCGGTGTCAAAGGACGTCAAAGTCATCGATTTGGCTGACATCTTTTCATGACAACGTCGGAGTTTTGTTTTTACCCGAGCGCTGCCGTTTTACAGCCAAACCAAGCACCCGTTTGAATGTTGAGCATTCGAAATGTCCCGGGGCGGGGCAATTGGCCGCATGACGCAGTCCTTCGCGCATGGCCGTCAGTTGCTTGATCTTTCGGTCCAGCTCATCCGCTTTGCTCAACAACTGCTGCCGATTGATTTTTGGACCATTTGGCGCGAACATATCGGCGATTTCTTCAAGCGAGAACCCAGCGCTGCGACCAAGAGCGATTACCGCAAGGCGTTCCAGCACATCGGGATCAAATGTTCTGCGCAATCCCGAACGCCCCGTCGATCTGATCAGCTCTTTTTCTTCGTAATAGCGTAAGGTTGATGCCGGAAATCCCGAACGTTTTGCAACTTCTCCGATGTCCATTTTATGATCCGATAATATTCTGCTTGACCTCAAGTTGACTTGAAGTTGTATCGTGCCTTCAAATCAGAGTTCGTTCAACCGAAAAGGCACATTAGATGGAACCGAATTTCTGGCACCAGAAATGGGAATCAAACAGCATTGCTTTTCACGAGCAGTCGACCAATCGACTGCTGATCGACTATTTCAACAAGCTGTCTGTTTCTCACAACGGTCGTGTTTTTGTCCCGCTGTGTGGCAAAACCCGTGACATCGCCTGGCTGCTATCAAAGGGCTATGGCGTTGTTGGCGTAGAGCTCAGTGAGTTGGCAATTGAACAGTTGTTCGCTGACTTGGGACTGGAACCCGTCGTATCTGATGTGGGCCCCCTCAAGCTCTATAAAGCTCCGGATATCGAGATTTTTGCTGGAGACTTCTTTGATCTGTCTCCCGAAATGCTTGGCTCAGTAGAAGCTGTTTTTGATCGCGCGGCTTTTGTCGCGCTGCCACCGGACCTCCGCCTCCGTTACTCGAAACGCCTGATGGAACTTACAAGCCATGCACCGCAGTTACTGATTACACTGGAGTATGATCAGGCACTGATGACAGGGCCGCCCTTTTCTCTCCGCGAAGATGTCGTCGTGCACCATTACCAAAGCAGTTACGATCTAATCCCCTTGGCGGCTTTGGATGTGAATGCACCGCTCAAAGGGCGGGTTGAGGCGCAAGAGAAGGCGTGGCTGTTGTGTCCCCTTTCCTCAACATGACAGTGCCGGTGTCAGGTCACCCTACAGAGCTGGTTTCCAGTAAAGACACGCATCAGAGGAGATGGACATCAGGACTTTGTCAAATCGACTTTCATCCACATAACGCCGCAACACACGGGTGACAACGTCAATCGAATTGTCAGGCGCAAAATTATGATGTCGCCGCAAACCTTGGACTTCCTTCGTTAAATCGGTCCTGTCGCCAAACGCGGCGGTGGTGTCGCCCGCGTGCCAACCACTGACAAATATAGCGCGCAACACCACTGGCAGTTGATCGGCAAAAAGCAAAACCTGATCGGCTGTCAGGCGTTTGCGAAACGTCACCAACACCGCCTGGACGACGGTATATGTCTGATTTCTCGTCGCAAGGTCCAGTGCATCCCGTGCCTCGACCAGAAACCGATCAAAGGTGTCACAAGCATGCGCATATTCTTGTGGCATGGGCATTGGATTAAACCAGTCTCACCGCTTTCGACCCCAGCCGATCCTGGACCACACCATCTCATGCAAAAATTGGCAGAGAAATCCGGCTATTGAGCCAGCGCTGGGCGTAGGTGCTGACTGGCTACTCGGCCTCACCAACCGACCGGAAAGACCCGGGGAGATAGTCGCCGCGGCAGTGGCTCTCAACCCCGCAGAGCGCAGTTCGGCTGATGCACAACGATAATGAGGTTGCTCTGTCATCCGTTTGCTCCTTCAGGAACCCAACTGCTCTTCATCGCAATCACGAAAGGTCTAGCGTCCGGTCCACCCCGGGCAAGGTGCACCCTTCGCCCAGTAAAAACAACACTGTTACGCCCCGCTTCCGAGCCAACTTCTGCAGGGGAACCAGCAGTGATGGGGAGTCAACCAGATAGTGATCCTGCACGACAATCAGACCGGCCTGGCGCAAGACGGCACGCGCGGCGCGAATTGCAGCGGCTGTTTTCTCGTCCGGAGGGTGACGCTCAGCTTCGATCATTTCAGAGGCATCGCCATCAAGTTGAAATGCATCGAGTGTTTCAACAACACGCGTATCGCTCAGCTTGGTAGAAGCGCCAAGGGAGGCGTTTTCAGCCACCGTCCCTCTGATCAGAGGCAGGTCGTTGGAAACGAGTGTAACAAGCCGCCACCAATCTCTGCGCGATATATCTGCTGCGTCCATGCCATCAAGCAACAGCGATCCGGTTACCTTCTCGCTCAGACGACCGATCTGTCGAGTGAGTGAAACCGTTTCCGGTCCGGACAGACCGGAAAGCAATACCTGTTCACCAGCCCCGACGGAGAATGAGACCGACCGATGTTCAATCTGGATTGAAGATGCATCCAGCGAAACTCCTCCCTGTGGGCGTTTTACCGGGCTGACACCTTCGTTCAGGTCAAAGGCGTCATACCGCATTACCCTGTTCAGACGATCGAAGGCGATGGCGCTGGCCATCTTGTATTCAGCGCTGAGAGCCAGAGCGTTGAGCTGCACGCCAAGCATACCCGTAGCCATGATCAAAACGGTCAGGTCTGCTGCATCAACGGCGCTGGTATCGGTGCCCAACACTCCGACTGTCAATCCCAGTGTCAAGACAGGAAAAAGCAGATCGGCCGACGCACGCAATCCACCGGAATAAGTTGCCCTGCCAACCAGAGCCTTGTTGAGGCGTTCAGTCTGACGCTGGAAACCGCGCATGGTCTTGCCGTGTCGACCCAGCACAAGAAGGCTGGGTCGGGCAGTCAGAATTGCCGCCGCATTGATCGCAAGCCTTCCACGTCGCTTTCGGCTGAGCCGGATGCGACCAAACAATGGATAGAGCAACAGCCCGACAAACAAAGCCCAGAACAGCACCGTGATGACCAGTGCCCTGGCAAGGGTGGGGTCAGTCAGGGCAAAATACATGAGGATTGTTAGAAACACCGTCAGCGCGACGATAATTGAAACAATGCCGCGCGATAGCCAAAGACGGATGGCCGAGAGGTCATTGACTACCCGTGTCATGATGAGCCCCAGGCGCGTACCTGCAGAATCGATGGGTTGGCGCAAAACGTGGCTCATGAATGCCGTCCGCAAATGTGTGACATAGCCAAGTGCAAATGCTTCCGCCCAGCGGCGTTCCGCAACACGCAGTCCAACCAGACCGCAAGCCCCTGCCCCGACAATTATGGCCAAATGATTTTGTGAATTGCCAACAGATGAGCCCAGCAACAATCGGCTGGCCGCCGCTGCAACACATAGCCCGGCGATAGCCTGAAGTGCGGCAATCAGAGCCAGGCCTGACAGCGCTAAAATGCGCTGTCCGGTCCAGAGTTTCGGGAGGGACATGTCAGGCGCTCTGGGCCAGCGGTGCCACGTGGTTTCGCAGTCCCAGGAGTGGCAGAAGATCCTGCGGCGTCTGTAATTCCATCGAGGAGATGATGGGCAGTGACAGGGCCGCTTTTGCCTCACGTATTGCCAGGGGAGACTGTGTGAACGCACCTGAAAGTCCAAGGACGTTGTGGTTCAGGCGCTCAAGGGTCGCGACACCGCCAACAGCGCCCATGGCGTCACCGGCGGCAAACAGAGTGCCGGTGAGTACGGATCGCAGTTTTTCTGATGCAGCCAGCGCGGCTGTTTCTTCCTGAAACAGTCCGTCAGCCACTTCCAAAACAGCGACGTTACAACCTTTGCTCCCAAGCTCATGCAGCAGACGCATGGCCCCGGCCACAATAGTGCTTTCATCGAACCCAAAGGTTGTGGGCATTCCGATATCAGTGAAGTCAAGCACCTCATGGGCGCCGCTGTCGCGCATCAGCCAAAGATCCCCTCCAGCGCCCGTTCCGGTGATCTTGGCAGCTCCGACCGTATATCCGGCAGCACGAAGCCCTTTGACCAGGCTTGCAGCGGTTGTCGTTTTGCCCGCATTCATTGACGTTCCGAACACGCCGAATACCTGGCCTGGCTGAACGCAACAAGCAAGCCCAAGAGAAAAGTCCGCGAGGTTGAGCGGGCGATTGTGCGCGCCGCCAATCAAACCAAGCGGTTTGATGCAGGTGGGGCCAAGCAATTTGCTATGCCAACTGACCGCGTCAGCAGCAATGCCGCCAGCCGCGACCATGTGACATTCCTCGAGGCCGTCCGGTACATAGGCTTCATACTGATCCGGGGCGTAGCGGTTACCGAACGACAGAATGACTTCATCTCCGGGAAAGAGATGAGCGCGTCGCCCGGTGGTCAATTCAACGCGTTTGTGTGAGCCAATGCTTTCGACACGCGCCAAAACAAGGTCACCTGCTTTGGGCCGGACGTTCCCTGTGATCAACGAAATCATTGATGATGCCGGGACTCGCCGAGTTGCAAAACTTTGTTTGGCTGTGTGAATACGATTTTTACTGAGAAGTTCCATTGCTTCCACCTGTTCTATAAATTCCGGTGCTTTGGCCCGGGTGACAGGAGGGAAACGATGGGTGTTCGATTTTATTCCAACTCAATGACTTTTATTTTAATTCAGTTATTCTCCACGGCGTTTCAACCGATCAAGTCCAATAATCAAAAGCCCCGCCACAAGACCCCAAAAGGCGGAAGCAATTCCAAATGCCTGTAGTCCTGACGCGGTGACAACGAAGGTACCGGCAGCAGCAAACCTGTCGGTTTCCTCAGCGAAACCTGCGCTGAGTGCGCCAACAAACGGTCCCATGAGAGCGATACCCGCTACGGTGACGATCAATGCCTGCGGGAAGCTGGCAAACAGTGTCACCACAGAGGCACCAAATAGCGCCAGAACAGCGTAGCCCAAGGCATAAAATGGTCCGCAAAGCCAACGCTTGTCCTTGTCCGGATGTGCGTCTGGTCCTGTACAGATCGAGGCCGTGATTGCTGCAAGGTTTGAGGTGTGGGCACCAAACCCTGCGCTGAAAAGCGACGCGAACCCCGTCACTGCCAAAATGGACTGGGTTGGAGGCTGATAGCCGGCGGCTCTCAGTACTGCGAATCCCGGCAGGTTCTGAGACGCCATCGTGACAAGATAGAGCGGCACACCAAGTCCCACGAGCGTTGGAACGTCGAACTTTGGCTGGATCCACTCAAACGTCGAAAACCTGAGTGCACCAATCGGGGACGTCAGACCAAGCATAAAACTCAGGCCGATGCCAAGCGCCAGTACAGCGAGTACCGCCCACATGGGAGAAACAAGCCGAAGAACCAGAAACGCCCCAAGCAGCGACATCACCAGCATCGGCGCCGTATTCAGATGCTCAAACAACGCCACCACAAAAGAGAACAACACACCTGCCAACATGGCCGCTGCAATCGAACCGGGAATTTTGTCAATCAAGGCTGCCAGCGGGCGGAACGCGGCTGTCAGCAGGATCAGTCCCGCAGCAACATAGAACCCGCCAACTGCTGCTTCAATTGATAAACCTGATGTTGCTGCCAGCAATGCTGCTCCCGGTGTAGACCAGGCGGTAACGATAGGCATGCGATGCCAGATACTGAGCACCGACGTCGTGGCCATCATCGCCACACAGAGTGTCGCAATCCAGGATGATGTTTGTGCTGGCGTTGCCCCGAGCGCGCTGGTCGCTGCCAATATGATGGCCACCGAACCTCCGAACCCGACAAGTACCGCGACAAAGGCTGAGATAACGACGGAAGCGCGCATAGCAATTCTCATATTGGATCCAATTATTGAGATTGATGACAATATTGTAATGTTGTCAAGCGCGAAATCCCGCTAGACTGCTCAGATGAGACCAGAGAGAGTATTAGAATCAGCCCCGGCGAAACTGGGACAGCGTGGTGCTCAAGCCGCCGCGATCGCAGCGGAATTGCGCCGAGAAATCATCGCCGGATCGATGGAACCGGGCGTGAGGCTCGGCCAAGAACAGCTTGCCCACCGATTTGGGGTTAGCCGGATGCCGGTTCGCGAAGCATTGAAATTGCTGGTTGCCGATGGGCTGGTCGCGTTCGACCCGAACAAAGGGGCGCGGGTGACCCAGATCAGTCTGGAAGATTTGCGCGAAATCTATGAAATGAGGATGGCGGCCGAATCCCTGGCATTAAAAATTGCCATTCCCGAACTTTCCAATTCACAGATCGACAAGGCGGAAGCGCTGCAAGATCAGTTGGAGAGCGCCACATTCGGCGATTTCGGCGGACTGAATTCCCGATTTCATCGAACACTGTATGAACCGTGTGATCGACCACGGTTGCTTGCCCACATTGACTCACTCAGCAGCGCAGCAGACCGGTATCTCTGCACTGCCGTTGCCCAGGCGAACCATGCGGTTCAGTCGCATAAAGAACATCGGTCATTGCTGGTAGCCTGCCGCAACAGAGACGAAGAAACCGCCATTGCCTGCCTGACGGATCATATTATTCGCGGCGGAGAGACCCTGGGCCGGTACCTTGAAAAACAACAAGCGTGATTGAGAACACAGCAAATGGTTGTGCGATACATAAAAGGGAGAACTGCAGCACGGGTATGTCAGTCATCCTCAGATAACTGAGACCGTATTTCGGGAACAACAGAACAACAATGGTGAACCAGCCAAGGACCGACTCGCGCGCGAAAACTAGCGCCAGCAAAAATAGCGAAAAAAATAGCGACAAAAATCCACATGTCCGGCCCCTATTGGTGCATGGGTTCAGCTATGAAATGATTTATCGACTGGCGTCCCCGCGCACCATATTGCCATTCGTCTTTTTGACGGCCGGCGCACCGGTTTTGCTTGCGGGCATGATTCTTCCAATTCTGGCGATTTCTCATACCACCAGTCGGCTGGGCGCTGCTCCATTTGTCGCTTCGGCCACGCTAAAAAAATCTTATATGGCCATTGGGAGCATGATGATAACGGCAAGTCTTGTACTGATCGCGCTGACATCAGACGGAGGATCCACAGTCTTTGTGCTTGCGATGTTTGTGCTTGCGACCATCTTCATAGGTATCGGACAGGGTGTAACCGGTCTTGCCTATTATGCAATAACGCCTGCTCTTCTTGATAAAGACCGTCGCAGTTGGCTGATGAACACACAGAACACTCTCAGTGCTATTGTGGGCATCGGGCTGGCACTGGTTCTACATTTTTATCTGAAGGACACCACTCCGCTGGATAGTCATCTGATGCTGATCTGGGCGGCTGCAGCCTTTTCGTTTATTACAATTTTCGCCGTTTTGCCTATCAATGAACCGCGTCGCAGTAAGTTCGAACAATCTGCTGCGGAACAGAAGTCACCTGACCTTTTGACCAGACTGCAACAGGTACGCGACAACTTTTCCATGACGATCGAACACCGCTGGTTTCGAAACTACCTTGTCCTGCAGGTGCTTTTTTTATCGGTTTCGTCAACCTTGCCATTTTATTCAATCCACGCCGCCTCTCTGCACAAAAACTCTGCCGGAGCGCTGAGCATCTTTGTTGTAGCCATTTGCGTGGGCATCATTGTCGGCGGACCGATTATGATCCGCCTGTCCAAAAAATCGCTGCGGATGACCATGGTGTTTTCGGGAATTGTTGCGGCTGTTTCCGCCACGCTGGCGATTGGGCTCGAATTCTCACAGCAATACACACACTATTACTACTACACTCCGGTCTTTCTGCTGATGAGCCTGGCATCGCAAGGCCTTGCGATTACCGTTAGCGTCTATCTGGGAGAACTGGCCCCCGAAAATGAGCGGGAGTATTTTTTTGCCGTAAGTTTTTTTGTCACGGGTGTTCTTGGCATATTGGCCGCAACCATCCTGGGATTCATCGCCCATTTTCAAGATGAGGTGGTACCCATTGCCATCATATTGATCGCCAACATTATTGCGGCAATCTATGTCAAAACGCTTCCCAGCGAACTTCAGGGTAGCGACTCGGTTGTTCAGAGCCTCTCTGAACACGAGAGCCATGCAAGAATGGACGCATCAAGCACCGGTGGACGGTGAAGCAATGTCCGAAGATGCTTCCAGTCACGTACAAGAACCAATATATGCTGATGATGTTCCTCTGCTTTGGAACTGCCGTGTCCTGCTGCTGCGTGGCCTGAGCTGGGAACTGGTTCACCGACTTGGATCGATCAACACGGTGCTGCCGTTTATCTTCATATCCATCGAGCCCCCTGTTTTATCCAAAGCATTCTGCGTCCCTACACAAAAACGCACCGGGATCACTGAGCACATTTGTTGTTTTGAAGGCAATTCGGCACTCACGGTCGTCACAGCGATCCTGATATCAAAGACCCGCCACCGGATGCGCCGCTGCCTGAACCGGGCGTCGGGTTGATATAAGCATCTGTGCCTCTTGTCCCCGCCCCTGCTTCAGCAACGTGCCGAGCAATGCATATTCGATCAGATCGCGCTGAGCACGGCTGCCGCCGAACCGGGCATGATCGTTCATGATTTGAACGAGGTGCGCAGTTGCAGTGGACCACTGCTCTAAGGCTACAGCTTGAAACGCTCTGGCACAGATTTTCACCATTTCTGCCGCCGGGCCCGTCGCATCGCTGATTATCTTTTCCAGCGCCTCGTTGTTACCCGCCATGGCGTGAGCGAGAGCCGCGTGAATATCGCCAAACGCGATACCTGGTTCGGGGAAATATTTAATGGCGTAATCGCTGACCATCTTCCAGCGTTCCGGAGCAACCGCAACGCCGGCCAATTCCGCCCGGTAGAGAATGGCGGCAACATCCGTCAACACATTCAGAGCCGGTCCCCAGGCCCCGCCGGGCGCGACGTCTTCATCAATGACCCGCCACATCGTCTCAATATCGCCGCGCTCCAGCGCCCACAGCGCTATATGCCAGGCAACGTGACAGTGCAAAACGCCGCTTTTGTCATAATCACGCTGCCATTCCTCGAGAAATGTGTAACCGGCCTCCGTCGCGCCGTTCTCATAATAAACATGAGAACGGATGTGGGCGCTGTTGGCATTGCGTGGATTACCTTCCAATGACCTCTCGACTGTGGCTTCGGCTTGGTCGATCTGCCCGGTTTCAACTTGTGCAAATGCATGCTGGCCAAGGAACCACCAGTCTTCACCATAGTGGGGCAACAGCTTGGACGTGAATGCAAGTTGCTCCGCTTCCCTGCCCGGCAATCCGCTAAACCCGATCAGGCCAAATACGCCGGTGCAGGTTTGCGCAACCAGTGCATCACGCGGAAACTCGTCAAGATGCGCCCGAATGGCCCGGCGTGCGTTAGCCGCGTCGCCATCCAGAATCATGCCCAACACGCCGATATGGGCCTTTTCCCGTTCAGTCGTTCCCTCTACGCGTCCGCGCGCTTCTTCCATAAAATCGTGCGATTTCTTCATGTCGCCCTGCATCAGCCAATGACGAGACAACGCCGCATAGCCAAGTGCAAAATTTTCGTCCGCTTCGACTGCCCGGTCAAATGCCTCTCCAATGCCCTTTTCATAGGAAAGAAACCGGTCGATGCCTTCAATATAAGCGTCTCGCGCAGCCGGTGAATCAGTGGATAGAACGTTGTCGTAGCGGTCTTTGGGCATGATCTTTTCAGTTTCCGGTCTTGTCGGTATGGGAACACTCGTTCATGGTCCCTTCCACCTTGCTGGCAGAATTACCGTGCGCTTGTTCATGCGTCCACTACATAACTTACCTGATGCGTTTCCCACAATTCAGGCGGCTCCAGCTTTCGAACCAACTCCTTCAGAATGTGGAGAGGAACAGCAGCGTCGCGATCCGCATTTTGTCTAAACAGCACATCAGGCGACCTTTCTATATAGACGATATGGATGTGCGCGCCGTAATCCCTGAGCAGTCTCAAAATCTTGCTTCTGACATTTCGCGAAATATTGGTAGCGTTCCAGGCAAAGTCCTGTCTCTTGCGCAGAAATTCTTTCACCCGGTCTTGCGCCGTCTGGATAACGGTCCCTTGATTGCCGGTCGCTTTTGCACCGGTTTCAGCACGAATTCCATCAAGGCTGACTACCGGGATTTCAGGCCGACACTTCGACAACCAGGTATCCTTTCCAGAACCAGGAAGCCCTGCCATCACGGTCACATGACACCGAAAGGCTTCATGGGCTGCGAAGTGCGGATCCCGGTCTTCTTTTTCAAAAAAGGCAACACGGCTTTCATCATTGGCAAAAGAGAACCGCTGATGCAGACAGTCATTTTCCTCAAAGATCGCCCTGGCCAGCGCCACGTTATCGATAATTGCCTCCTGATCCTGACAAACTCTGCCCTGTGCATCAGCGTGGGCGTGAATACACAGATCTTCAGGTAAACATTGCCAGGATGTCCGGATAGCCAGTCTCTTTGGATCAGCGCGCTCGATCAGCCAGAAGGGCAGCTGGTGGGCTTCTATCAAACCGCAGATGGCTTCTCGCCAATTAAACGGAGCCTCCGCTTGCCACAGCAGCCGTCGGGCAATTGCGGCACCCAGTCTCGAGTGCCCGCGAGAGGTAATCCGCCCATTCTCTTCATGTACCGTCTTTCCCGGCTTTCCCACATCGTGCAATACCGCTGCCCAGAACAATCCGGCCCTTTTTTGCCCTTCCATTCGTTGCCAGTTGTCGTCTGAAACCAACGCCTCGACCACCATCCGGGTATGGATACCAGCATCCCCTTCCCCATGGTGAACTTGATCTTGAGGACATGCATCCAGCACCGGAAGTTCGGGCCACAATGTCCAGATTTTCGCCCAATCCACAGGTTGTTGGGTATCATCGGGAACCAACTTCATCAACTGGCTGAAGTGGGGTGCATCAACGGGTTTATTTTTCATCATACGCTCCCGGGCACCCCAGTTCAGACGAAAAGATATCAATACCCTCCATCAAACCGTTTTGGAGTATTGGTCTGTCGAGCCAGTGTCCTTCCGCGTTCTCGATAGCTTGAAGGAAATCCGCCCTGACGAATTTATAGCGTTCCTCAACGAGGCCGTTGGCTTCCACCTTGATGTAAAGCCCTTCTGCCAACTCGCTATCATCGGTTTGTTTTTCAACAAAATCGGCTCTGCTGCCGGACACAATCGCCGCTTCTCGAAGCACATCCCGCCAGTTGGAAGATTTATAGAGAGACGGTCTGAGACAGCCCATAAGATGGTCGACGTTTGCGATAGCGCCGGTGTGAACAACCGGGACCGGCATTACCGGCAGTCCGGCAAGCAACTGTTTCCGCGCATTGGTTGAAAGAAACCGCTCCCTCTCCCGGTCAAACACATCAAATTCCATAAAATAATGTGACAGCTTGTCGTAAAAGACTGTGTGTTTCGCAAGCAGCCACTCACCGTACATGATGTACCGGCGACCCAGCACCGCATGAAACGCCGCCTGCTGGATCGCGGCCCAACTTTTGAGCAAGTCAAAATGCCGTTCGCGCGGGCCACCGGTCAGATAGTGGCCCCTGCTCTGCAACAGCAGTTCGTCCGCGTCACCAAAGGAAATGGCACAGTTGGCACCGTCCACCTTCTCTTCGACCACGAGCGGAACATCGACCAGTTCCGCAAGTGGTTTGTCATCCGACTTATCTCCGACCTGAAGGCGCGAACCTTCAATATGCCGCGTCCGCGGATACTTCAGAATTTTCATGATACTCTCACGATGTCGGCGGAGAATGTATTCAACATCACGCCGGAATTTACGCACAGACCCGAAATCTCTGACGGATGTCATCCGTCAGTTCGACAGGCAAATGGTGGGTTTTCGAAGTGCGTTACATCGATCTGTCTTTAATAAAATGTCTAAATTCAAGGTGCCGTAGCGTCAATGTGGTGGTGTATAAATAACAGAACAGCCACTTCCAATCAAATTGCTGTGCGCTATCCAATTTTTCCTTCTTTCAGTCACAGATCCGAGGCAAACGGGTGCGTGAACTTGTCCGTGATTCTCTTTCTAGTTCGACAACGCCCCAATCTGTCCCAGTTCTGACAAAGGACCACATTCATGCTCCGGATACTAACCGCAATTTTCAGCCTTCTAATCATAGTGGAGACATCCATGGCCGCCGAACTGATGCAAAAGAAAAGCGCACATTCAGTACCTGCAACAGTCGATAAACTGCAGGCGGCTGTTGAAAAAGCCGGTGCAAAGGTATTCGCCCGCGTCGATCATGCGGCAGGCGCAAAGACAGTTGATATGGAACTCAGACCCACTGTCATGCTGATGTTCGGCAATCCCGCACTGGGAACCCCTGCCCTGCAGGCAGCTCAGAGTGCAGGACTGGACCTGCCTTTACGCGTCGTTGTTTATGAAGATGCCAATGGTGATGTCATCCTCGCCTATCATGACCCCAAGACGCTGGCCGCCATACATGGTGTTCCGGCAAATGCGGAAGTACTGGTCAAAATGACGGGCGCACTCGACAAACTGACCGGTGTCGCAGTGGCACCCTAAACGGTTGAGAATCCAGTTGCCCGTCTTCGCTAACGATCCAACTGTGTGAGGTCTATAGCATTGCGGGCAACCAACTCCTTGTAAGCGGTAATGTCAGCTGATATTGCCTGCTTCAGGGGGGTGTGGGGCACGGTACCAAGAACGGCGCGCAGGTTTGTGTCGTCATAATCTGCCGGGACCGGAAGCGGCGCACCAACTTCCCGAGTAATCCGGGCTCCCGAATATGCGTCGGAAACGATGTCAACAAAGTCGCTCACCTCAATGACGTCATTCCTCAAACTGCACACAGTCGATCCTTTGTGATTTGCCAGCGCACAATCGATAAACATGCGAGCCACGTCACTTGCATGTTGTAAAGCAACGGGTCCGTCGAAGCGGATGTGGAAGGGTCTGTCTGCTGCAACCGCCAACAAGGCTTTGGCAATGTCAGAACTGATCCCCTGATCCCGGGCAACGCCATAAACAACACCGGGACGTAATCCAACGCTGCCCACTTGCCAGTCCTGCCAGTAAACACGCGCTGTTTCTTCATTTGCCAGTTTGTAAGCGCCATATAGCGTGTCCGGAGCACGCTTGGCGTTGTCGGGAATTGGTCCCCCGTCATACATCGCCGCCGGCCCGAACACAGCAATTGAACTTGCATAGGAAATGCCTTGCACACCATTGTGGCGTGCTGCTTCAAAAATATTGACGGTGCCGACGACATTGACCGCAGCACCCAGTGTCGGATTGGCTTTGGCGAATGGTACCTGAAGACCTGCAAGATGAATAATATGGGTAACGCTCATTTCACGCACCACTCTTGAAACCGATTCTCCATCGGTTACATCGAGTTTCACCCAATTGACCGTATCCAGCTCAGCTGCACTCAACAACAATTCCGGTCGGGTTTTATCGTCGCTCAGGTCAGAGGCAACAATTTGTCGGCCCTCGTTTACCAGATGGCGAAGTACCCAGGATCCAATACATCCCGATGCCCCGGTAATCAAAATTGTTTCATTGCCCATGCGCCCATCCCCACCTGATCTGAAGTCTCTGAATTAACGGCAGTCTATCAAGTGTTGGGCGCGAAAAGAAGTTTCACGTAAGACCGATAAAGCAACAATTGCCGGGCGGCGATACCCGGGGTCTCAAGCCCTTTGGCGAGAATAATTCCTCCCTCCATTATGCTTGAAAACATATCGGCCAGATCATCAAGCGAAACGTTTTCCCTCAATGGGTAGCGAACGGTGATGTTTTCCAGCTCACCCTTGAAAAGACTTCGCCAGCGCAACAAGGCGGTCTTGTTGATTGCGCGCACCTGTGCGTCGAAGAGACGGTCCTGATAACAAGCCACGGCAATCAGGCAACCAGGGTGGCCATTGGGTAAATCATCCAACATCTCAGACATGAGTTTCATGGCGATCAGAAACGAATGGAGTGGATCGTCATTGAGGTCTCGAGCGCGTTCAAAGATGCCATCAAAAAGAACGTCTTCAGCGGCGATATAGCGCTCCAACATTGCCCGGGCCAGCGCATTCTTGTCAGGAAAATGATAGAAAAATCCACCTTTTGAGATTTCGACAGCAGCGACAATCTCGTCAATCGACGTTGCCTCGAAACCCTTGGCCAGGACTGCTGCCTCCGCTACTTCGAGAATTTTGTCTCTTGTTTGACTGGCGCGCGCCATGGATTGTGCCCTGTTTACTGTACCGGAAGTGTAGTTTGTTGCCCTTGAAACAGAAAATACATTCCGTCCTTGCGACAACCTGCTGTTTTCATTCAGTTTAATTTCGTTACACGCTGTACCTCTAGTTCGCTATGAACCGCTTCTCCGTTTTGTAAATAAAGATCTCCAAACAAACGGAGAAAGTGCCATGAGCCTTATTGAACTTGAAACAAACAGCCGCCGCTTCCTGACAGACGGTGGACTCGAAACCACCATGACCTTCGAAAACGGGTTTGATCTTCCCCACTTCGCTTCCTTTACGCTGCTGGACAGTCCGGAAGGTCGCGACGCGCTGACGACATACTTTGATCGTTATATCGACATCGCAGAAAAATCTGCCGCCGGTTTTGTTCTCGATACACTGACCTGGCGGGCAAACAAAAGTTGGGGTCTGGAAATGGGGATGAGCGATGAGCAGATCATTGCCACCAATGAGGCGTGTGTTGCCTTTGCCAGGACAATTCGCGATCGTCGTGCCTCTGCCAGTCTCCCCATTCTGATCAATGGGATCATCGGACCGGCCAGTGACGGATATGTTGTTGGTGATGCGATAACAGTCGCTCAGGCACAGGCGGTTCACGGTCTGCAAATTCAAACATTGGGACGCGCAAAAGCGGATCTGATATCAGCACTCACCATTACCACAGCCGCCGAAGGAGCCGGTATCGCCAAAGCTGCTCAAGAAATCGATCTTCCCGTCGTCATCTCCTTCACAGTTGAAACAGACGGCCAGCTTCCCAGCGGCGAAAGCCTCGCACTGGCAATTGAGCTGGTTGATGGCGCGACGGATGCTTATCCATTGTACTACATGATCAATTGCGCTCATCCCGACCATTTTCGCGACGCTGTTGCCATGGGCGAATCCTGGACGTCCCGGATCGGTGGTCTCAGAGCAAATGCTTCCAGAATGAGCCATGCAGAACTCGATAACGCTGAAGAGCTCGATGCCGGTGATCCGAGCGAACTCGGGCAGTTGCACAGCGAGCTTCTCACTCTGCTGCCCAACGTCCGTGTCCTTGGCGGCTGTTGCGGTACGGATCATCGTCATGTTGATGCGATCAGCAACGCCAGTACAGATCGTGCCGCATAACAGAGGTCTTCCTCGCATCATCTAGGCCACAAAGACCGGTGAGTGCTGCTTCAACATGCTGAAACTGCACCCACCGTCCATCAACCTGGCGTCCCGCCGCGAAGAGTTGCTGCCAAATGGAACCTCTCTGGCAAGCGTTCCCCAAAACCATTGGCGCAACCTGCTTTGGTTGGAGCTATTGCCTGGCGTCGGATTCGACGGCTCTCATTCGTCCTTGCAAAAAGTAGATTTTGATAGGAAAACCTTTTGCAGGGAGACAGCATGACCAAACCCGAAAACTTTCCGATTGCACAGAGACATGGCGATATTTCAGAATTGTTTGGTGATGTGTTCTGGGTCACCGGCACCGTTGCGATGGCCGGTCCGCTTCCGATGCGCTTCAGTCGCAACATGACAATTCTGCTCCAGGGCAACGATTTAACTCTAGTCAATTCGGTCCGATTGCAGGAAGACGGCCTCAAGCAGCTCGATGGACTGGGCGATGTAAAACATGTGGTTCGCCTGGCCGGGTTCCATGGCATGGACGATCCATTTTACAAACACCGGTACGGAGCCACTGTGTGGTCGGTAGATTCACCGTATACATCGGGCTTTGATGCCAACGCAAAAGCCTATTTCAGATCCGATACCACTCTCACAGGCGAAAGCGGGTTGCCCATTTCCGGTGCAAGATTGTTGAGCATAAATTCCGCGACCCGCGGCGAAGGGTTGCTGCTGCTCGAACGCGAAGGAGGCATTCTGATTTCCGGTGATTGCCTTCAGAACTGGGCGAAGGCCGACCGATACTTCAACCTGCCAGCTCGAATTTTGATGAAATTGATGGGTTTCCTGAAACCGCATAATCTGGGTCCAGGCTGGCTCAAGGCGGCAAAACCGGATGCACTTGAAATCAAGAGCATTCTGAATTGCGATTTCAATCACGTCCTGCCTGCTCATGGATCTCCGGTAATCGGTGATGCAAAACAACTCTTCGCCCCAAGAATTGCGGCGCTCTAGCAACCTTTAGTGACTTTTTCGCTCAGTTGGACTGTCAGTCCTTCTCAAACCGACACCGGTGCGCCTTGGACTTCGTCTTACTTGGCAGTTCGCCAAACTGTTGTTCGTAGTGTTTGGAAAAACGACCCTGGTGATGAAAACCCCACCTGTTCGCCAGCGACCTGATGTTCGCTGAACAATGACCAGAACTGAGTTCACTATGAATGCGCCGGAGCCGTTCCTGCTTCAGAAATTCTGTCGGCGACATGTCGTAGAAGCATTTGAACTGATGCTGTAGAGTCCGGATTGGCGCATGTGCAGCGGTTGCAATTTCGCTAAGGCCAATCGAATGGTGCAGGTTTTCGACGATGTAATCGCGGGCACGTTTGGGGATTGCCGGTGCTGACCGGCTCAAAGCCGATGCAAAACAGCGAACATTGCTTGGCTGATATAAAAGAAGGTCGGCTATGAACCGCTCTTCGTGAAGAAGCTGGTTCAATGAGGCACTCTCGCCAAACAGGTGTCCATGATCGGCTTCTCCGGCGAAGGCAACAGCGGCCCTGCGCAGTCCGGCGAGGTCGGGATTTGAGAAGTCGATTTCAGGCTGGAACACGATTTCACTATCAAGCACGCGCCCGAGAAATTTTTCAGCGAACCTCTTGAGTTTGCTCTTCGGCAGATAGACAAGCAACTGCTCGCAGGACGCGTGCCAAATCATCCGGGTGTGCCGGTCGGGATTGAGAATGGACGCGTTTTTGCTGCTGGACAAAAATGACAGATTGCCATTTGTAATATCTGCATGACCTCTCACAGGAATCTGTATCAGATAAAAAGTCTGCAGTTCGCCGGGTTCGATTAGAACGGTTTCCCCATATGAGAGATAGTTAAGCGATAACAACCGCCCGGTGGCAACGGAATGTCTGGCATGAAATTTCCGCCCGGAACCCCGCACTTCCAGACGATGGTCGCAGAATTTGCTGCTGACAATCTGCCGCGCCTCATTGAGGCGTTTGGTGTCCATCACAGCGAAGTCCTGCAGCAACCTCATATCAAATCATGCTCTTTTTCTTGCGCAAAGTGGATAATTGCCCCATCGACCCTTCCAACATTTCAAGCTTAAAATATCTTCACCATGTCGGTCAAATCTTGGGAGGGTATGATGACGGACAACAGTGCAGACGTGACCGGTCCGGCCGGACTGCCTCATCTGTCCTCCATTCTGAAATCAGCTTCCTGCCACCTGGCACGGCCTGATCAACAAATTTGAATTGGGAGGAAGATATGGTTCAGAAAAAGAAAGTGGCCGTCATCGGCGGTGGCGTCAGCGGCCTGGCGGCAGCAAAAGCATTTAATGAAAAAGGACATACCGTCATCGGCTTTGAAAGAAGTCATGATTTTGGTGGTGTCTGGGAGCTGTCCCGTTCCTATCCGGATGTTCAGACCCAGTCGCCCAAAGATCTCTATTGCTACACGGATCACCCGATGCCGGCTGATTATCCGGAATGGCCCAAAGGTCCGCAAGTGCATGCCTATTTGCATTCTTATGCCCAAAAACACACCCTGGCGCGGCTCTTTGAACTGAACACCAATGTGCAGCGAATGGAACGCCGGAAAGATGGCACGCCGGGCTGGACGTTGACACTTGAAGCCGAAGGAAAAACCCGAACGGAGGATTTCGACTTCGTTGCCGTCTGTACCGGTCAGTTTTCCGATAAGAACGTCATCACGCACCCTGGTCAGGATACATTCGAAAGCCAGGGCGGTCAGGTGATACACTCATCGGAGTATACTGATCCGGCAATATGCAGCGGTAAAAACATCGTTGTACTGGGCGGTTCCAAATCAGCGACTGACATCGCAGTAAATGCTGCCACGAACAACGCCAAGTCAGTTACGCTGGTCTATCTGAAGAATGTCTGGCGCCTGCCCTATTTCGTTGGAGGCATCAATTTCAAGCGCCTGCTCTATATGCGGGCACAGGAGCAGCAGTTCAATTCATGGGGCAAAGGCGTGGTTGCCAATATGATATCCGCCGTGTTCAAGCCTCTTATCTGGGCCAATTTTCGCGGACTTGAGACTTTGCTGAAACTGCAGCTTGGTCTGAAGAAACACAATATGGTTCCAAAAGATCCGATCGAAAAAGATGTCTCCTGCTCTGTTCCAATCGTAACGCCGGGCCTTTTTGAACATCTTAACGAAGGCAAGATCAAACCGATAATTGGTACGTTCGAGGCCTATGATGACCAGTCTGTTCGGCTGACCACCGGTGATGTGATCCCGTGTGACATTGCAATTCAGGCGGTTGGATGGAAACTGGGTGTTCCCTATCTGGCGCAGGAATATCAGGACAAGTTGATCGACCATGACGGCCAATACAGAGTTTACCGGCTGGCAGTTAATCCCGATCTGCCTGACATGGGATTTGTCGGTTTCAACTCCAGTTTTTGTTCGGTCCTTTCGGCAGAAATGATCGCCAACTGGCTGGTGCGCTATGCTGACGGTCAATTGAAGAACCAGCCGACGGATGGCGCGATGCGCGACAACATCGAGATGATGTTGAACTGGAGACGAAATCAACGACCAGCAGCCCAGATCTATGGTGGTTTGTGCTCAGCGCCGTTTCACTTCAAACATTTTGATGAACTGCTGCTGGATATGGGAGCGCACAAGAAGAGCCGTTCAAACCCGCTGGCAGAACAGTTTTCTTATCCCAATGCTGCGGCTTACGGTACCTATCTGGCCTCAACGCCCCAATATCGGGCAGAATAGGCTTGGTTGCAGGGCTCTCCTGCCGCTTTCCCATTCGCTGATGGATGACATATGACCTATTTTTCGGCCAAAGACTATTTTGAAGAGCAGTATGTGCTCAGAAAAACACTGCCGACTTTCGCCTCTCATGTCGCAGAGTGGGAAGCCTTGTCCCAAGATCGTCACTTCGCAGAGTTTCACACGCAGGTCGTGAGCTACGGTTCCCATTCCCGGCAGACCTTTGAGCTATTCAAAGTCAAGCAAGGCGAGAAAGCCAAAGGTCTTGCGATCTTTATTCATGGCGGTTTCTGGCGTGCCATGGATCGGGAACAGTCTCGATTTGTCGCCAAGCCGTTTCTTGCCAGTGGATACGATTGCGTGATTGCCGAATATCGGTTGATGCCAGCCTTTGCGCTGGCAGATCTGGTAGAAGATACGGCCATGATGCTGCATAAACTGAAAGCGCTACAAGAGCACCATGCGCTTAGTTCCAACATCCTTCTCTCAGGTCATTCAGCCGGTGCACATTTAGCAATTTTTGGTTTGAATAAGGCAAAAAACGAAGGGTTTTCGGCCGCAAATCTGTCGCTGCTGCTACTGAGTGGTGTGTTTGATATTTTTCCCGTCTCCCAAACGTCGATTGGTGATGAGTTGGACATGCCACAGGAGGATATTGCCCGCTGGTCTGTCTATGAGGGCGATGCCGACAACTCAATCGATCCGCTGTTTCTGGTTGGTGCTGATGAAACAGATGACTTCAAGCGTCAAAGTATTATCGGCGCGCAGCAACTCGGTGCTGGTCACCAAGAGAACATTCGCTTTGTCGACGGGGCGAACCATCTCACTCTAATGACAAAACTTGCCACCGATCCGGTGCTGTTTTTGCAAACTCTATCGCGTCTGGAGACCATTGCCGGATAACCGACACGATCCCGTCCCCCATACTTAAAAAGAGGAGAACATCATGGAACTTGAAAAAGGCATTACCCCGGATGGAGAGGGGTTTGAGGGAAAAAAATGGAATATTCTTGGCCAGACTTATTTTCCCAAGGCTATCTGCGAAACCACATTTGCTTTTGAAACCAACAGCGAGCCGGGACAGCATGTGCCGGTTCATGTCCACCCCACACAGGATGAGTTCATCCTGGTGCAGGAAGGTGAACTGGACCTGAAACTCGACGGGGTCTGGACCAAGGCGGGACCGGGCGATCTTGTCAGAATGCCAAAGGGTATCCCACATGGTTACTTCAACAAATCTGACAAGCCTGCGCGCGCGCTGTTCTGGGTCTCTCCGATGGGCAACCTGAAGGATCTGTTTGACGCTTTGCACGACCTTGAGGATGTCGAGCGTGTCGTGCAGCTTTCAGCCGAACATCAGGTGGACTTCCTGCCACCGGAAGCGAACGAGTAGCAGCGTAACAGACTTGCCGAACAACCCGCCGGTTGGCCCTTCAAATTGCGGCCACCGGCGGCCTTACTCTCGACTTTAGAAAAATCATTGCCATGATGGCCATGTTGAGCATGTTCCACAGAATGCCGTTGATAAACGCCATCTGGTAGGAGCCGGTGACGACGAATATCCAACCGGACATCCAGCCACCCAGTCCCATGCCGATTACCGTTGCCATGATGACAAGGCCAACACGGGCACCAGCTTCTTTTGCCGGAAGATATTCACGCACGATCAAAGCATAACTGGGAACAATGCCGCCCTGGGACAGACCGAAGATCAGGCTCACCACATAAAGCGAAACCAACCCGTCATAGGGAAGGTAGAGAAACAGTGCAATGCATTGAAGGGTGGAGCCAATCAGCAAGGTCCGCACACCGCCCAGCTTATCCGCGATCAGGCCAGATACAATTCTGGAAGCGACGCCGCCCATGAGCATGAGCGAGAGCATTTCAGCCCCCACAGCTGGCCCGTACCCCAGATCCGCGCACAGCGACACAATATGTACCTGAGGCATCGCCATCGCCATACAGCATGCCAACCCGGCGACAATGAGTAACAATTGGAGAGTGCGGGGTGAAAAATTGACGGAACGGGCATTGGCTTCCGAAACAGACTGCGCCTTATCTGCAGCGGCGGCGGGAACTCGACGCCGGAGCGCAAGTGACAATGGCACGATGATGACGATGCAGCTTACTGCCAGCACAAAATAGGCCGCGCGCCAGCCGGACTCCGCCAGGATCCCGGACAGAATAAACGGCCAGATTGCACCGGAGAGGTAGTTGCCGCTCGCTGCTATCGCGACGGCTATCCCTCTGCGCCGCAGGAACCAATGCGATATATCGGCTATCAGCGGTCCGAAACTGACTGCCGTCCCAAATCCGATAATCAGTTGGCATACCGACAACACCAAAAGAGAGTTACTGATGGCTGCCAGAGCAAAGCCGGCACCGATGCACAGGGAAGCGGCAATCAACGCCCTGGTGACGCCCATTCGGTCCACGGCACTACCGATAAACAGGTTGCCGAGGCCAAATCCAACCATTGTCAGGGTATAAGGCAAAGACGCATCAGCGCGATCCAGCCCGAATTCGGACTGGACATACGGCATGACGACAATGACCGACCACATGCCGACATTGCCAACCGTGGCGATCAGGAGCGTTATAGCAAGCCGTTGCCATGAATAGACGCTGTCGAGGATTGGAGGATTGTTCATTGACCCAAGGCTAATGGCCTCTCAGCCCTTTGTCTAACAACAAGTTTTTGTTGTACTCATCAAACATCCTGCTGATAACCCGTATTCAGAAACGCTCAGCTCACTGCAACGCACCCCTCCAGGAAGGGTCGCATCAAGCGCCGTAAAAACCAGCCGTCAGGGATCATTCCGCCACTTACTGCTGTCAACAGGCAAGTAAAAGTTGGCCCCATCGACATCCTGATCACCCGACCAGCAGAAAAAACGGACATAGAGCCATTTTGACCGTTTGGACCCAACCGCCGTGCCGTCAATTTCACAGATCTCACTCATGCTCTCTGCACCCGTGCCGATGAGATGGTAAGTGGAGGATTCATCCTCGCCGGTCTGCCAGGGGATATCCGCTACCGGTATGGCCGTGACTGAAGACGCCACCGCCATCAACTTGGCATTTGGCAGCAAAGCAACGGCTTTTTCATCCGGTTCGGCCCAGGCGTCCTTTACAGTGACACCTTCGGCGCTGAGATGAAATGTAAATTCCGCGCTACCGCTACCCCTGGGAACAATGTAGGAGGCATCCCGCTCAGACAGTGTCTGAAATACCCTGCAGTCTGTCTGTGCTTCTTCTGTTCGCTGCCAGACTTCCTGATCCGCACCTGCATCCGAGGTGTTTTCAGTTTGCCGCACGATGCATTTGTGCAGAACTGATCCATCTCGGTTGGACAACTCGACAAACTCCAGCCGCTCACGAAACGCGTAGTAGCTTGGCGGATGAAAGAGCGTGTTTCTGAGCACGAAGAAACTGTTCGGCGTCGTTCCGACGATCTCATCCGAAACCACAATTCCCGCACTTGGTGTGGCCAAGGCGCTTGCTGACCATGCAAATGAAGCGAAGAAAGCAATAATCCACGTTCTGAGATATGAGATGTTCATTCAGTGCCTCCAACCGCATTCGCGCCAATCTTGATCTACAAAATTGAATTGCCCGGATTTTTAAAGCTCATATCCTGTGCAACGGCAATCCGGCTGTGATGTGTCGCACAGATACGTCCCATCGATGCAACTAACGTAGCGCCATCATGTTCCAACAACCTTCCTTGTTAGCCGCAACGCTTGTTTTCGACAAACCAACCAGGTGATCTTTCTCAATATGCATCGTATTTTTCTTGGTCTGATTATTACTTTTGTCGCGTTCATACTGCTGGTCTTTCTGATTAATCTTCCTTCTCTCTATCTGGAACAGGGTTTGCCGCTGTTTCCCGCCTTGCTCGCAGCCCAGGCTGCCGCAGTTGGCATTGCCCTATGCCTATACGGGATCTATCTCGTTTTTGTTGTCGCAGCCCGAAATCGAAGGAGATTGCGACAGCAGACTAGCAAGGCGTCAAACAAACCATGGATGGATAATCCCCAATGGGCGCGCAAGCGAATTCGCCATTCCAAGGCAGGCAAAGTCATCCTCATGTGGGTTTTTGTCGCCAATTGGTGGGGAGCGATCTGGTTCTTTGCGCTCGACAAGGGATCCGAGCTCTGGACACAGTCTTTGCCGGTTGCCCTCCTTTGTGTCGTGTTCGTGATGATTGGCGTCATCATGCTCTTGTCCGTCATCAGAAACAGCATCAGCTGGAAAAGATTTGGACAGAGCTTCCTGATCATCGAAACGCTGCCCGGCAGGCCGGGACAACGTTTTGAAGGACACATCGAGATCGGTTTTCGGCCAAAGCCAAGGAGCCCGATAAAACTGACTTTGACAGGTTTCGTCAGACACTGGACCAGACGACCCTCGACGGAGGTTGGTCAGCACACCCATGACACATACGATGAAGCACCGTTTCATGAGGCGCACCACAGCGTCAAAAAGAGCAGCCTCTTGGAAGTGGATGGTCGCTGTCAGGTCCCTTTGTCTTTCGAACTTCCAAATGACGGCCCCTCTTCGGGTGCCATCGATGATGAAACTGAAGTGATCTGGAAAGTGGTCATGACAGCAAAAACGATAAAAGGGGCGGATTATCATTCCGAGTTTCTGATACCGGTATTCTCTTCAAAGCCGGTTCTGAATTAAGAATTCACTCTAGACACCACCGCTGACAGTGAGAATGGCGCCGGTTGTATAGGCCGACTTGTCTGACGCCAGCCACAAGACCGCTTCCGCGATATCGCCAGGTTCGCCAGCGCGACCAAGAGGCGCTGTGCGGGCAATCATGGCCGGCCGGTCCGGATTGCCTGAGGTTCGGTGAATATCGGTATTGATCGTTCCGGACCGAATGGCGTTGACCCGGATACCTTCCCCGCCCACTTCCTTGGACAGGCCAGTCGTCAATGTTTCTACTGCGCCTTTTGAGGCCGCATAATGAACGTATTCGCCCGGGCTGCCCTGCACTGCAGCAATTGAAGAGATATTGATGATAACACCGCCTAGCCCTCCTTCTGAAATTGCCATCCGCCGAATGGCCTGTTGCGCGCAATAGACCACACCAAAGACATTGACAGAAAACGTATCCTGCAACGCCGATGGGGAAAGACCCACAAGTGGCGTTGCCTGCCCGATAATGCCAGCATTGTTGACCAGCAGGGAGACCGGTCCCAATTCTGCATCGCACGTTGAAAACAGCAGGCGAACATCGTCCGGATAGGCAACGTTCGCTCTTACGGAACAGGCGTTCCTGCCTTGTGCTCTACAGTTCGCCACCACGGCGTCTGCCGCATGCGTGTCATTAAGGTAGCTGATGCAGACATCATATCCGGATTTCGCCGCCAATAACGCCGTTTCGGCACCAATGCCGCGGCTGCCACCGGTTATAATTGCAATTTTTTCCATCTGATCCACCCCTTCTCTGCCTGCTTTCTGTTTTGCATCCGCTCAGGCCCGGCACAAGACATAAGATCGCCGATCTGGTATGCCTATAGTGCGAAGCGATGACCGTTCCCGTTGAACAAACAGGTTAAAAAGACATGGCTATCGACAAGACTTACGAACTGCCCTTCCCTCTTGGCGTGGTATACGGAGCCTGGGTGTCTTCCGACACGGTCGTGCCGCCGGCCAGCCGAATGGATATCGATCCCGTTGTTGGTGGTCATTACAAACTGTTTGTCGATACGCCTGACGGTGTCGTCAGTTGCATAGGAAAATTTGCGACCGTCGAACCGCAACACCATCTGGTCTATTCCTGGGAATGGAACAATGACGGCGAGGTGTCTGAAATCGATGTCCGCTTTGCGGAAACAGAGACAGGCACCCGGCTCCGCCTTCAACATGACGGCTTCAAAAAAGCAGAGAGCGAAACCAACCATGACAGCGGCTGGGATAATTATATCAAAGGCTTGATCGAGCTGCTGGTGGAAAAATCATCCTGACTGCTAAAGCCACGCATCCACGTATAACGAACCGCGTTTCGTGCGTTCAAGGCCGGTTTCCACGCGATAAGTCTGGCCGATTTCCGGTAGTGCCAATACTGCGTCGGGTGTTCCCTGCTTTACAACACGGCCTTCTCGTATCAGCACCAAACTATCGCAGTATTTTGCCGCCAGATTAAGGTCATGCAAGGCTGCTATGACAATTGGTTGGCGCATTCCGATTTCGCCTCGGATTGAAGCCATGATGGAAAGTTGATGATGAAGGTCAAGCGCACTTGTCGGCTCATCCAGCAATACAACTTCCGGGGCCCGTACCAGAGTTTGGGCGACGGCCACCATTTGTGCCTGCCCGCCACTCAGGCCGGATATGCCGCGATTGGCGAGATGACCGAGACCCAGCGAGTAGAGAGTTTGAGATACCTGATCCAGATTATCAGCGTTCACTCGCCAACCGGTGGTTTGTTTTAACGCCAGTAATACGCTCTCGAAAACGGTTAGAAGCGCGTTGCATCCATAGGCTTGTGGCATGTAGGCGATGCGTCGTACCCGTTCTCTCCGTCTGAGATGGGTTACATCGTCCCCTTGCAACTCAATGCGCCCCGCCGTCGGTTTTACTAGACCGCATAACGTCTTGAACAAGGTTGATTTACCGGAGGCGTTTGGCCCGATCAGGCCCACGAATGTGCCTGTGGATATGGTTTCAATGCTTACATCATGCAATACCGTCGTCTTGCCATATCCCGCAGAAAGTTGATCAATCATCAGCGTCATGAAAGTTTCTCCCGCCGCGTACTTAAAATGATGGACACGAACACCGGAACACCGATCAGGGACGTGATGATGCCGATCGGATAAATGACCCCTGGCGTAATCGACTTGGATATGAGCGAGGTGAGCGACAGCACCAGTGCGCCGACAATGGCTGAAAGAGGGATGAAATAGCGCTGGTCTTCTCCCACAAGCAATCGGGCAATATGCGGTCCAACAAGACCGACGAAACCGATTGTTCCAACGAATGACACAGCAGTGGCGGCGAGTAGTGAAATGCTGATCAACATTTCAACCCGCAAACGGCCGACATCAACGCCCATACTTTCCGCTGTTGCCTCACCCATGCGCAACGCAGTCATTTGCCAGGTCCGCATCAGGCTGAAAGGAATGGCGAGTGCCAGGAGAACTGCACCAAAACTAATTTTGTCCCAACTCGCCCGGCTCAAGGAACCCATCATCCAAAATACGATCCGTGCAATCTGATCCTCTGAAGCCATGTATTGCATGAGGGCCAGAAGTGCGGAGAACGTGAAGAATATCGCGATACCAAACAGGATCATCGTCTCGGAGCCAACGCCTTTAAGACGCGTTGCAAAAAGAATGAAGAAGCAGGTCAGCAGCGCAAAAACGAACGCATTTCCCGTTACGATAAACGCGCCAATTCCGGGAATTATGGAGAAACCCAATACAATTGCCAGCGCGGCCCCAAAACTGGCGGCGGCGGACACCCCGAGTGTGAAAGGTTCGGCAAGAGGATTGTTCAAGATCGTCTGCATCTGAGCACCTGCAACCGCCAGGAGAGCGCCGACCAGCACGGCAGTCACGGCGACAGGCAAACGATACCCCCAAATGATAACCTTCAGACGAATGCCGTGCGACATGGGGTCAGCAAAAACTTCTGCGACTGTGCCAAGTGAATAGTTTCCCGGACCAGTTGAGATGTCGAGCAGAAACGCCACCACAAGCAGAAGCAGCAACACCATGATCATCATGTATCGTTTTGCCGTCTGCGAAGCATAAGCCTCTCGCATACCAGCGGCATCAGCATCCAGCGTCATCTGAGTGGTTTCCTGTACCGTTTTTTTAAGGAAAGAGGGCGGCCTGCCTGGATGAAGACCGCCCGATCTGATTAGCTATCCGTTTTCAACGTGCTCCAGAAAACGCCGGAATAACCGATAGGCAGGAACTTATCGTGCAGTTCCTTCATGGTTGCATTCGGGTCGACATCTTCAAACAGGTCAGGATGGATCCACTTGGCGAATGCCTGCATTGCTACGAAATGGTACGGGCTGTTGTAAAACTGGTGATAAACCGTATGGAAACGACCGTTCTTGACTGCAGACAAATCGCTCCAGCCTTCACGCGAAGCCAGCCCTGCCATCCGCTCCTGGACCTTGTCCTCAGTTGCATCATAGCCAAGCAAAACTGCCTTCGTGTCAGGACGATAAGTCGACCAATTAGCCCCGGTGCCAATGATGACAGCCGGATCATCCGTAAACACAGCTTCCAGACTGACATCAGTCGCAAATCCCGGGAATTTCAGCGACCCCCAATTGCGCCCTCCGGCAAGATCCACCAAACGTCCCAAATTGGCGGCGCCGAACGTCTTGCAGCATTTGTCAGGTACAATGCCCGCAGCGCGTTCAATAAAGACGATCGGACGTTTTTCAGCAGGAATTTCACTGACGCGCGTATAGATCTGCTTCATCTGCGCCTGATAATAGTCGGTGAATTCGTCTGCACGGTCACGTTTGTCGAATATCCGTCCTAAAAGCTGCACGCTTGGCACGGTGTTCTGAGTAGGATCCTGACGGAAATCGACGAATACAGTCGAAACGCCAGCTTCCTCAAGTTTCTGCAATATACCACTCTCCTGAGCTTTCAGAAGGTTGCCCAGGTTCATAAGAACCAGATCTGTGTCCAGTGCAATGACGGCTTCCAGGTTCCATTCATCGGTATAGGGACTGCCGAAATTGGGCAGTTCCCCCGCTTTTGGAAACTTCGCATTGTAGGCGTTGAAAGCATCCGGATCGGCTTTGATCATGTCATCTTTCCATCCAACAATCCGTTGGAACGGATTTTCCGTATCCAGAAGGGCGATGGTGTACATCATCCGCCCTTCCCCAAGCACGACCTTTTGAGGGTTTTTTTGAACGTCGACGGTGCGTCCTGCAATATCGGTGACAGTAATCGTCTCGGCCACCGCAAGCGATGACGCCCCGAACGCCGCAACAGTACCTGCAAAAAGTGAAATAATGGACGCACGTATCCACGTGCGCGAAACAGCGAGTTTTCGCATCATGAAGCCTCCAAAGGGGATCAATATGAATTTTACACAAACATGAATATTACATTCATATTTATGCGCACCATACAGATGCTTTGCGAATAAACAAGCATTATAATAATAAAAACAATAGTTTAGATCTTTTTTAACTTGGAATGGTTTTAACTGATAGCAGATGGGCGGAGGTTAGGTATGGTCGAACTCAGCGCAAACCGAGTGACCTTAAAGTGCTGCGGAATCGTCAGATAAACAGTCGGCTTCACACAGCGTCGATTTCAATGCGGTATGCGCATTTGAAGGGGCGATCCGGTCCCACGGAAATTGTTGTTGGAATGCCTCTTTGAGCAATTGGATTGTCCGATGAGACACTGTGTGCCATGCCCAGATCGAAATTGGCCACGACTGGTTCAATACCCAAAGCCGCGACACGACTGTTCCACGGATAATAGTCCCGGCCACCGTTTGAAATCCAAAGCAGGCATCCCGGGATTTGACCGCTATCCCAGTGCACAGTGGTGATGCATCCCTGAACCGGGTTGATCAGACCGACGGATCCGCCCGTACCGCTCAGCAACAACAGATCTTCGCTTTGTCCGGGGGGTGGAAGGAATCTCGGATCTGCCAGCTTATCCGTAACATCTTTTAGCCCGTTCAGTGGAAGGTCCTGCTGGTTGGGCGAAAAATGATTGCGACCTGGCTCCACATCGACAGGAAAGCTCCAGACCCGGGTCGAACCGGGCACAACAAGTTGCAATTCCCCGGGAGCAGCCCCGACCATGGACAGGACGGGGTGTAACCCTAGCGGAAACGAAGTCTCCCGCCGAGCGTGAATCTCAAGCGAGATGAACAGACCCGGCCGATCAGCCTGCAGGCGAACCTCCCGCTCAAGCCGGAGAATGGGTGTGTCTACAGGATAGTCGATTGACGCCTTTAGCGTCGTTGCATCCAGTTGCTCAATATCCCAATCGTTGTTTGATGCATATCCATGCGCCCAATCATCCCAGGGTTGAGTGTCACCGGTCTTCCACTCCGACGGCAACACCAATTGTTCGCCAGACCGACCAAATGGCACGCACGGCCATTCGCACCCCAGTCCCTGGATAATCGGTGGCTGCGCATCGAATTCCGGCCCGCTATCGCCACGCCACGGCGCGTCATAGAGGGGGCGAACTTCCTGCGTTCCCTCCGGCTGGAACGCGCAATCGTGCAGCATCGCGCCAAGTCGCTGCATCGAAACTTCTGAGTATCTGTTTTTCAGCTTCACCGTTTATCCAATATTTCAGCCGCACCGGCGCGGCTGCGACGGGTATGGTTCAGCAACTTGGCGCGTAGCTCATCGACATCTCTTTTACGCAAAGCCGTCAAGATCGCGTCGTGCTCCAACTGTCCTTCGATGGATCGCTCCAGTGCATTACCGTCAAACAGGTGCCGTACCCGCTGCATGTGCGCGGCAAGTTCTTCAAACCATTTCTGATAGATCTTTCGCTCGGACAAGCGGATGAATTCGGTATGAAACAGGGCGTCCAGTTCCATGAAACGCGGATAATCAAATGCCGTCGCGTCTTTGGCATCGAGCAGCGTGCCTGCTTCAGCCAATATCGTCCCAAGCGCATCGATTTGCCGATCACTGACATTGTGCACAACCACCGGGGTCACCCGTTGTTCAATCATTTCGCGTGCGTCGAACACTTCTTCGATCCGCTCACTGCCAATTTCGCTGACAAAGGTTCCCACGCGACGGCGACTGACAATCAGCCCCTCACCCCGCAGCGTGTTGAGTGCTTCAATGATCGGAGCACGACTGAACCCCATCGACGACGCAATGCTTTCTGTATCCAGTTGCTCACCCGGCTGGATACGAAGACTGATAATGGCATCACGAAGTTCCCGATAAGCCTGATCTGTCATCTTCACGATGGCATTTCCCCTTTCGCAAACGAACTCGATTCTCGGAGCAATTGCATCATCCGAATACGTATGAAGTCAATATTCATGTTTAGCTGTTGACTAACATGTTATATACTGCTCTAAAATATTTAACAGATCAAGCAGGAGGGAATTGTCATGAAATCCATCGTCTCAACACTGGCAGCCAGTGCCATAGCACTCACTATCGGAACGGCCGCATTGGCGGAGGATCTGACCATTGCCGGCGTTGTCTTCCAGAGCGATACGTTCATGCAAACGTTTCAGGATGGTATTCAGGCTGCCGCCGACGAAAAGGGTGTCACCCTGATTTTGGCGAATTCAGAGACCGATCTGGCCAAAGAGAGCAACATACTGAACGATTTGATTGTGCGCCAAATTGATGGATTGATCATCAGTACCTTTGCGGCCGATGGCTCAGTCGCAGCCGTGTCCGAAGTCGTGAAGGCAGAAATTCCGGTCGTATGTGCCAACACATGCCTGCGTGAGGACGCCCGCAAGGGAGTGTCATCGTTTCTTGCCACCAAGAACATTGATCTTGGGCTGAAAACCGGCGAAGCGGCCGCAGCCTATATCAAGGCCAATCTGGATGGAAAAGCCACCGTCGGCATTTTGAACTGCGACACGTTTCCCGAGGCCTGTCTCCCACGCAAAGAAGGTTTCCTTAGTGCCTTGAAAGATGCCGGTATTGAAGTCGAAGTGGTTGCGGACCAGACCGGTTTTCTTGCTGACGCAGCCCTGCCGATATCCGAGGCTATGTTGCAGGCCAATCCAAATATCAACATACTCTGGGCGGCAAATGAGGGTGGTACAACTGCGCACGTGCTTGCTGT
Organism: Stappiaceae bacterium; assembly: GCA_039976075.1. GTDB lineage: Bacteria > Pseudomonadota > Alphaproteobacteria > Rhizobiales > Stappiaceae > JBDWFY01. The sequence continues at coordinate 138,512 of JBDWFY010000001.1, read as the reverse complement.
GCAAAGCGCTGGTCTTGGCGATGAAGTCAAGGTATTCGGCACCGATATGAGTGGCCAGCATGCGCAGTTCCTCCAGGCTGATAACGGCATTCTGCAAGCGGTGACAGGCCAGGCTCCCTTCCAGCTGGGATATGATGCGCTGAACCTGACGCTGGCCGCCATCAAGGGTGAAAAGGTTGATGCAGATCTGACGATCGCGACGATCCTGTTCGCACGGGGTGACGACAAATCCATCGACACATTCGTCAAGACCGATGGCCGCGCAGTCTTCGGCAAGTAAGTGCGACCGCGCCCGGAGCCCAGTGCTCCGGGCCATTTAGCATGCGGGGAGACGTACGGATGTCTGTAGCTCAGGCTCCAGCAGTCGAAACGCCGGTTCTGGCATTGGACAATCTGACCAAGCAGTATCCGGGTGTTTTGGCGCTGGACAGGTTTTGCACGACACTGGAGCGGGGCGAAGTGCGCGCGCTTCTGGGAAAGAATGGCGCCGGCAAATCTACGGCTATCAAGATCCTTAGTGGTGCTGTCATTCCCGATTCAGGGCGCATTACCATCGAAGGTACTGAACGAACCATCAGAGGACCGCAGGACTCATTACGACAGGGTATTGCAACCGTCTATCAGGAAATTTCCCTGGTGCCAGCTCTTAGTGTCGCGGAGAACATCGTTCTTGGACGATGGAAGCGGATCAAAGGGCCGTTTCCAATCGTGCGACATGCGAAGGGCCGCGCCTTTGCAAAAGCCATTCTGGATCGGCTCAAGATCGATATCGATCCGAATATGGCCGTATCGCGATTGAACGTTGCCCAGCAGCAATTGGTGGAAATTGCCAAGGCCGTCTCCTACGACCCACGCGTTCTGGTGCTTGACGAACCGACCTCGGCACTGCCGCAGGAACAGGTGGATCTATTGCACGACGTTGTTCGAACCCTGTCAGCGCTCGGTACGGCAATTATCTATGTGACGCACCGGCTGCATGAAGTTCCCAAAATCGCTCACAGTGTTACGGTTCTGCGTGATGGCAAGCTGATCGACACGATACCGGTTGCGGACGCCACTCCAGCCAAGATAACTGAATTGATGATCGGTCATGACTGGCAAGGCATGTCGTTTGAACGACACAAGAAACAGGGCCTCCCTGCCTTGCAGGTCTCCGGCCTCTCCACATCAAGCAAACTGAGGAACGTCAATTTCGAACTGTACCAGGGAGAAGTATTGGGACTGGCTGGACTCTTGTCCTCAGGTAGAACAGAGCTTCTACGGGCCATCTTCGGCCTTGATGCTATGTCGGCAGGCGAAATTCGGGTGGACGGTGATGTAGTTCACGCACCCTCCCCTTCAAGAATGAAAGAACTTGGCGTCGCCCTGACAGCCGAAGACCGCAAGCGAGATGGTCTTATACTCGATTTTTCAGTGGTCATGAACGCGACGCTGGCACCCATCGACAGGATCAGCGATCACGGCTGGCTCAACAAACGCAAGGCCCGGGAACTGACCGGGGATATCGTAAAAAAACTCGACGTCAAAACCACGTCGCTGGATGTCGATGTCGCTGCGCTATCGGGCGGTAATCAGCAGAAGATCGTCATCGGCAACTGGCTCAACACAAATCCGCGTATCCTGATGTTGGATGAACCCAGCCGCGGAGTGGACGTGGCTGCCAAAGAACAGATTTTCAAACTGGTCCGATCGTTGGCAGCCGAGGGAATGGCTGTTCTTTTCGTCTCCTCCGAGATCGAAGAGGTACTCGACGTCTGCGACCGAATTCTGGTGATCCACGAAGGTGAAATCACCGGCGAATATGACCATGACGCAATTGACCTTTCGACGCTTATGGCGCGAACCATGAATGCCTGAGACAGGCGTTGGAGCAAAACGGCAGATGACGGAAACGACGACACAAAACAGATCCGCAAAAACCAATCTCGACTGGCGTCACTTCCTGTCAAGTTCAGGGCTTTTGCTTGCGGTGATCGTCCTGTTCATATTTCTGTCGCTGGTAGCACCTCATTTCCTGAGTTCTCGCAATCTCCTGAATGTCCTGCGTGCCGTTTCATTCAACGGCATCATTGCCTGCGCAATGACCCTGATGATCATTCAGGGGGATATCGATGTCTCCATCGGCTCGGCAGTGGCCTGGTCATCCTCGCTGCTCGGCGTGCTGGTGATCAAGATGGGTTGGCCGTTGGCTGTGGCGGTGCCGGTTGTTCTGGTGCAGGGAGCACTCATTCATACCGTTGCAGGCTATATTCGCGTCCGCTGGCTGGTTCCTTCCTTCGTACTGACATTGGCGCTCTTCATGATGCTGCGCGGCGCTGCCCGCCAGATTACCAACGCCTTTCCTATCAGCCCGTTCCCAAGCGGTTTCGAGTTCTGGGGCGGCGGCACGATCAAATTTCTCGGCCTGGGCCTGCCGGTCCCCGTGCTGATCATGTTCGTCACCTTCGTGATCTTCTATTTTATCAGCACCCAGACAGTGTTTGGCCGCTCGGTCTATTGTGTAGGCGGTAATGAAAACGCCTCGCATCTCTCCGGCATTTCCGTACGCCGCACACGCATGACGACCTTCATGCTGGTCGGGCTGTTATCCGCCTTCGTTGGCATCTTGCTGTCTTCACGCATTCAATCGGGTTCGTCGCAGATCGCCCTTGGTCTGGAATTTGAAGTCATCGCCGCAGTGATCATTGGCGGGACATCCCTGATGGGCGGATCCGGATCGATCTTCGGCACTTTCCTTGGCGTTCTGTTCATAGGGCTCATCGGCAATGGCATGGTTCTAACCGGTGTCTCTCCGTTCATGCAGGAAATCGTCCGCGGTTTCATCATCCTGGTGGCTGTCTTTGTCAGCATCCTGCAACGTGGCACTGCCAGAAAGGAGGGCTGAATGAAGCTCGGACTCGGTCTTTACAAACACATGCTGACGCCGGAAAACTATGCTTTTGCAAATCAATGCGGCGTAACCCATATCGTCGCGCACCTGACCGACTATTTTTCTGATGCTCCCACCCTCCCCGGGCAGAAAGCGACCGGCTGGGGCGTAACCAGCGGAGACAAGAAAGTATGGTCTCGCGACAGCCTCTTGGCACTCAAGTCGGATATCAACAAAGCCGGACTCGAACTCGCTGCGCTTGAAAACTTCGATCCCGGCCTCTGGTACGACGTGCTGCTGGGTGGACCAAAGCAGCTCGAGCAACTTGAGTTTTTGAAACAGATCATCCGCAACATGGGCGCTGTTGGCATCCCCGTGATGGGGTATAATTTCTCGATTGCGGGCGTTTCCGGTTGGAGCAAAGGCCCGTTCGCCCGGGGCGATGCAATGAGCGTCGGGTTTGTTGAAGCAGACGCAATGGACCTGGGTCCAATCCCCAACGGCATGATCTGGAACATGATTTATGACAAGGACGCACCATCCGGCACGTTGCCACCTGTAAGTCATGACCAGCTCTGGGCAAACCTTCACGCTTTCCAGTCTGCACTGTTGCCCGTGGCCGAAGAAGCCGGGGTAGAACTGGCTGCTCATCCGGATGATCCTCCGATGCCGACCATGCGCGGTCATGCGCGTCTGGTCTGGCAACCACGGTTTTATGACAAGATGTTTGCTGATCATCCCTCCCCCGCCAACAGGGCTGAGCTCTGTATCGGTTCGGTCGCGGAAATGAGCGAGAGCGACATTTATGAAGACGTGGATCGATGGAGCCGCAACAACCGCATTGGCTATGTCCATCTACGCAATGTCAGCGGCAAAGTACCCAATTATCACGAGGTCTTCATCGACGACGGTGATGTTGATATCCCGCGCATTCTGTCGATCTTGCATAAAAACGGATTTGAAGGGACAGTAATTCCTGACCATACACCGCAACTGAGCTGCGAAGCGCCCTGGCATGCTGGAATGGCTTTCGCGCTTGGCTACATGCGGGCCGAAATCAACCGGGTTTGCGGGCAGTAAAAATGAAGCTTGACGGAAAACGCGTCATCATTACCGGCAGTTCGCAAGGGATCGGTGCAGGGATGGCCCGGGAAGTCGTTTCCCAGGGTGCACGCGTGGTTGTCAATACACATAGCGATGCTTCCATGGTGGATGCCAATGCGCTGACCGACGATCTCAATCAGCAGGCGGGTGCCCGCGTATCGCACGCAATCCGCGCTGATATCTCTGTGGTGGATGAAGCGGAAATGCTGATCGCCAAGGGCGCTGAGTGGCTGGGTGGTCTGGATGTACAGATCAACAATGCGGGCGTTGAAAATACAGCGGCCGCACTCGATCTCGATCTTGCGGACTGGGACCAGGTGATCAACACCAATCTGAGGGGCGGCTTTGTCTGCGCCCGGGCTGCCGCGCGCATCATGATCAAGCAAGGTCATGGTGGCGTTGTCCTGACAACCTCATCCATTCATGAAAATGTCTCACGGCTGGGCCTGACTCACTACGCCATCTCCAAGGCCGGTCTGCGCATGATGAGCAAATCGCTGGCGCTGGAATGGGCAGAATACGGCATCCGGGTTCTCGGTATAGCCCCGGGTGCTATCGAGACCACTGCCAATGCCAATGAGATTGCCGCCTTCGGCAAACATAAATTCGAGGAATGGATCCCTCTCTCGCGTCTTGGCAATGTCGATGATGTTGCAAAAGCCGCTGCCTTTCTCGTATCTGATGATGCAAGTTATATCACGGGCACCACTCTTGAAATTGACGGAGGTTATGTTCTGAACCTCGTCCGCTATGATCCCAGGAAAGGCTAACTCCATGTCGCATTGGCAGAATGATACTGACCTCTTCACCCTGATGCGAAAGGAGCTGTTTTCCGCTGTCATTGGCGATGTGATGGATAAGATCGGGCTCACGCGTCAATTTCTTCCTCCACATTTGAATGTGCTGGACCGGTCGATGATCATCGCTGGCCGTGCCATGACCGTGCTTGAAGCGGATGTCTATGATGAGGTCTGCGAAGGCAGCGCCAATCCGATCATGGCACAACCCTTCGGCCTGATGTTTGAAGCGCTGGACAGTCTGAAGGAGAATGATGTCTACATTTGCACCGGCGCCTCACCCAATTTCGCACTATGGGGCGGGCTTATGTCGACCCGGGCCCTGCACCTGAAAGCTGCCGGTGCTGTGGTTGATGGCTATGTCCGAGATAGTAACGAGATTTTGGAGCTCGGACTACCTGTGGCGACACAGGGCTGTTACGCACAAGATCAGGGGCCGCGTGGCAAAGTGTTTGATTATGGCGTGCCGCTGACAATCGGTCAGGTTCGTATCAAGCCGGGAGACATCATATTTGGCGACTGTGATGGCGTGCTCTGCGTTCCGCGCGAACAGGAAGGCGAGATCATTGCTGCGGCACTGGAAAAGGTACGCGGTGAAAGTGCCGTTCGCAAGGCACTGCAGGAAGGCATGAGCACAGTAGAGGCATTCAAGACATTCGGGATTATGTAATTGGAACTGTGGGTCGGCACTTACACACACGCGCTGGGTGGGATGGACGCCAGTGGCGCGGGTATTTACTCAGTAAGCTTCAATTCGGAATCCGGCGCATTCGGTTCTCCGAAATTGCAGGCAGACTGCGTCAATCCCTCTGCGCTCTGTCTGTCACCGGATGGTCGTACTCTGTTTGCCGGCCGTGAAGTGTTTGCCTGCGATGCCCCTGCACTGCTTTCGTTCGACGTGACTCAATCCGGGGGGCTGGTCGAACGCTCCCGCCTTCCTCTATCCGGTGAATTACCCTGTCATCTGGCATTTGATGCGCAGCACGGTCGATTGGCATCGGCACAGTACTGGACCGGAGATGTTGCACATTGTGCGGTTCGGAACGGCGCCCTGCAACCCGAGCCTAGCTATTTTAAACGAACAGGCAACGGCCCCAATGTCACCAGACAGGAAGGACCGCACGCACATTTTGTTGCCTTTTCAAACCAGGGTGAGGTGCTGCATCTGGTAGATCTGGGAACTGACAGTATCATCAGTCACAGAATGAATGATACGGATGAGGCAGATGAATGTGCAACACTCACTCTTCCGGCAGGCTGCGGCCCCCGACACATGGTTCTGACCACTGATGAAAGCCGTGCATTCGTATTTTGCGAGCTCGACGAAAGCCTGATTTCTCTGTCTCGGGCTGGTCTTGGGTGGAAGGTGTTGAACGTTCAACCCGGATTCCCGGCCCCTGAAGGCGAAGATGGATCCGGTGCAGCGATCCGCCTGTCTCCCGATGAGCGTTTCCTCTATATATCCGGGAGACGGCAATCCAGTATCGCGTGTTTTGCGCTAGGCGTGACCGCAAAACCGGTTGGCCTGGCTGCGTGCGGCGGTCTGTCTCCCCGCGAATTCATTGTGACAGCCGATGGGCGTTGGGTAATCGTCGCCAACCAGAACAGCAACACGCTTACCAGTCTAAAAAGAAATCAATCGACCGGCCAGTTGACGCTTTCCGGCCACCTTTGTTTGATCAACAGTCCGGTTGCACTTGTCGAGAAGACAGAAAGCCAAGAATAACAGGAAAGCTTGAAACTACCCTGCTCTGGATAGATTCTCGTTCTCTGCCACGGGTTCACCAGCCAGAAACGCCCGTCCTCGTCCGTTTTCCTTGGCGCGATAGAGCGCTTCGTCAGCACTGCGGATCACAGTTTTTGCCGTCAAGGCATCATCCGGCCACCAGGCGACTCCGATGCTGGCGCCCACGCAGGCCGAACCACCTTCAAAATCCACTTTCATGCACACGCTTTCGATGATCGTATCGCACAGCATCAGAACATGATCTCTGTCGAGCCTGTCATGCAAAAGAATGATAAATTCATCCCCGCCGATCCGGGCCGCGACCCCTTCGGAACCGACCAACTCGGCGATCCGAGTTGACACTGCCTTGATGACCGTGTCTCCCGCCTGATGCCCATAGGTGTCGTTGACGGACTTGAAGCGGTCAAGATCAAGGCACAGGATGGCGCATCGGTCCTGTTCGCCCTTGGAAATAATCTTCTCAAGCTGCAGATCGAAATTCAAACGGTTAGGCAACCCGGTCAGAGCGTCATGCAGGGCGAGAAAACGATTCTTTTCTTCACTCTGTTTCAGCGAATTGAGGGCACGTCCATAACGATGGGCACCTAACAACAGGGCCGAACCGACAATCAACAACAGACCGAAAAAGAACGGCAGGCCATCCCGCCAGATTGTCCGTGCAGGAGAGGCAGAGCGCCAGTCCGCCTGAAATTCATAGGTGCCGGTTTTTCCTTCAAGAGGCAGGATTTCCAGACCGTTTACATGTCCTCTCGCGGGACCAATGTTGAACTCCGACAATTCCAGTTTTGACCCAATAGCCGCGAGCCAATCTGAAGTGAAGGGTTTGTAGGTCAGGAAGGTCTGGGGTGGCCCGTCCGGCAACACTTCGACGTCATCGGGGATAATTGCCTGGACAATGACAATACCCGGATTGCCGCCAACAGATCTTATGCCCGAAACATAAAGCGGATTATCCGTATTGACGGGATTATCAAGAACCTTGTAGCCACCCGTAACAGCGGTTCGACGCTGCATGTAGCGCTGCTGCGCTGCCTTTATCAGATCCTGGTGATCGGCGACCGTGGTATCAGCAGCAGCGGGAGATACAATCGTATCGCGGAAAACTGCAGCCCGTGCTTTGCCGTCCACACTGACAACCACCGATGTCTCGATGCCGAAATCTTCCCAAAGCCAATCGGCGATGTCTTCTTCAACAAATTCGGCCTCGATTTCCGCGCCCAGTTCGCTCACCGATTCATCGTAATAGGATATCTGGGCCTGATCCCTGCCCTGATTTTCAATCAGGCGTTGGATCTCGTTTTTCACGACGTGCTTTTCCAGGTCATGACGCACCGCATCGGCAACCTTTCCCGCATGATGCAGCATAAAAAGATTGGTCACAGCAAAGACGGCGATCACCAACGCACTCAAGCCGTACATAACCAGTTTTATGTTTCCAGAACTTGTCTGCTTCCCTGTCACAGCCACGACACATGCTCCCCTCATCTGCCTGCAGTCATACCGGAAATGATTGAAAATACGGCTAATAGAACTGGTTTTCAGACACTTAACGGGTTCGTTCAATATTGAACGGTTTTGAAGTGTGTACGAACCATTCAGGTACACAGCATTGAACATGAAGCAGATGGGAAGGGAAAAAATGCCCCGCCGAAAAAGCGGGGCAAGTAAGGCAAGAGAATGGAATTGCGTCACAGAAATACTGGCAACTCCTGCTTCAACAGAGCGATGAAGCACCTGAAATATCCGCCTGTTTCTCACATTTGTCTGTTCGGTCGATCACACAAATGGTCCCCTGCCGCCGGTTGAAGCCGCAATCGACTGCAGATTGTGAAGCTGATCACGATCCTGCGCCTTGACGAGGTAGATTGATGCTCTGGACATGGTTCGACCGCACGCAATAAGAAATTTTTATGCATCAATCAGTTTACTTTGCCGGTTAAATTATTTAATTGCCTGCTGTCGACGCAAACTTCGCAGTTTCCCGCCAGACTTGCGCCCTGAGCGCACCGAATTGCGTTAATCAGCCTGCCTTTGCCAGTTAACTGCCCTTCATTTTCCATTGCAAACCAACCAAAAACCAATCACGATCAATATCTTGGTGGAAAAAAACGTCCCTGGGAGGGTATAATGAAAAAGATATTACTTGCCGCCGCAACAATGACAGTTGTCCTTGGCGGTTCATCACTGTCCGCGCAAGCCGCAGAAAAACTCACTTTCTATTGTAGTGCACAAGAAGACTGGTGCCAGTTGATGGCGCGGGGCTTTGAGGAAGCGACGGGCGTTGATGTGAATATGACGCGCAAAAGCTCCGGCGAAACCTACGCACAGATTCGTGCCGAAGCCAGCAACCCCAAAGGCGATGTCTGGTGGGGCGGAACAGGCGATCCTCATTTGCAGGCTGCAGAAGAAGGCCTCTCGGAACCTTATGAAACCCCAATGCGCGGTGAATTGCAGCCTTGGGCGCTCAGTCAGGCCGAGTCGGCGGATAACAAAACAATCGGCATTTATTCAGGTGCTCTTGGATATGGCTATAACGAAGACTTGTTGAAAAAGAACAACCTTCCTGTTCCCGCTTGTTGGAAAGACCTGCTGAAGCCGGAATATAAAGGCCACGTTCAAATGGCCAACCCGAACTCCTCCGGCACGGCCTACACGACGCTGGCCACGATCGTTCAGTTGTTCGGTGAAGATGAGGGCTTCGAATTCATGAAGGGCCTTCATAAGAACATCAACCAGTATACCAAATCCGGATCCGCACCGATCAAAGCAGCCGGACGGGGTGAAAACACCATTGGTATCGTCTTCATGCATGATGCAGTGAAGCAGGCTGCGTCGGGTTTCCCGATCAAGGTCGTCGCTCCCTGCGAAGGCACGGGCTATGAAATCGGGTCAATGTCGATCATCAAGGGTGCTCGCAACCTTGAAAATGCTCAGAAGTTCTATGACTGGGCTCTGGCCGGTGACACCCAATCCCGGGCTCTGGAAGTCAAAGCGTATCAGGTACCTTCCAATACCGGCGCAAAGACATCTCCTGACGCACCGGACCTTTCATCGATCAAACTCATCGACTATGACTTCAAGAAATACGGCTCCAGCGACGAGCGCAAACGTCTGCTGAAAAAATGGGATGATGAGGTATCGACGCTTCCGCAATAAGTTCTGGCGTGCGTCCAGCAAAAAAATCGACCCGGCGGTCATTCGTCTTTTGGCTTTTGGCAGGCTGGGTCGCTTATTTTCTGGTGCCCTGGTACGGCATCGAAGATGGTTTCTTCTCCCTTGAGTGGCTCAGTGCCGATTATCTTTGGGACAGCGACTATGCGCCGGCTTTCTTTCTTTTACTCATGGGCGAAAAATGGTGGCTGGCGCCGCTCCTGCCCGCACTGGCGCTGCCACTACTGTGCCTGAGATTTGAACATTCAGACCCGCGCTATGCCAAATTTCTGATTTTGGCAGGGGCCGGCGGATTTGCCTATCTGATCGCACAAGGGTTCACTATTGGGCTGCAGGGCTGGCAGGTCGGCTGGATGGAAAGCCTCTTCGGCCCCCTTGGCGACCGGCAGTTTGGCATGGGCTATGGCGCGCTCATCGTTGCCAGCGCCTTCCTGTTCCTGTTTACCGAAGGCATTGCGGCGCGTGGCGCCGTCAATGGCGATGTATTTGTCGTCGGCTCCATCGGACTTGTGATCACCATCGTCGGGATATTCGTGTTCTTCCCGATCGTTCAAATGCTGATCAATGCCTTTATTGATCAGGACGGAAGCTATTCCCTTGTCGTCTTCCTCTCGAAGTTCGCCGACCGGAACCTATGGGGACTCGGATGTCTGGATGGCACCCGATCATGTGGTGCGGCCTGGAACTCACTGTTTCTTGCTGTGCTTGTGGGAGCGTTGACGACGGTTCTGGGACTGGTGTTCGCACTGGTTGTTACGCGGACTGATTTCAAACAGAAGCAATGGCTGCGCGCCCTCACCGTTCTTCCCGTCATTACGCCACCATTTGTTATTGGCCTTGCAATAATATTGCTCTTTGGCCTGTCCGGCACCGTCAATGTCTTTATTGCTGAGTTGTTCGGCCAGCAGCCCACGCGTTGGGTGTACGGTCTGCCCGGCGTACTGATTGCGCAGGTGCTGGCGTTCACACCCATTGCATTCCTTGTTCTGATCGGTGTCGTGGAAGGTGTCAGTCCGTCGATGGAAGAAGCCGCGCAGACATTGCGCGCCAATCGACTTCAGACATTCTGGACCGTCACTCTGCCATTGATGCGACCGGGACTGGCCAACGCCTTTTTGCTCGGGTTCATTGAGAGTATGGCGGACTTCGGCAACCCGCTTGTCCTGGGTGGAAATTTCGACGTGCTGTCGACGGAAATTTTCTTTGCGATTGTCGGAGCGCAGTACGACCAGGGTCGCGCTGCCGTGCTGGCGCTTGTGTTGCTTGCGTTCACGCTTGGTGCATTTTGGGCCCAGCGATTCTGGCTTGGCAAGAAATCCTACACAACCATGACCGGCAAGGGCGATTCCGGCATGCATCCAAAACTGCCAAAAGTTCTCGCCTACCCGGTCTATTCGGTTGCCGCTATCTGGACGCTTTTTACCATCGTGATTTACGCGATGATCGTCTTTGGCAGTTTTGTCGAATTGTGGGGCGTCAACAACACGCTCACATTCAAACACTATCTGACGGCATTCTCGGTAAAATTTGCGGAAAACGGTGTACTTTGGACCGGATCTGCCTGGGATTCCTTCTGGACCACCATCCAGATAGCCGCCATATCTGCGCCACTAACGGCCGCAATCGGTCTCGTGACAGCGTACCTGCTGGTGCGTCAGAATTTTGCGGGCAAGAACATGTTTGAATTTGGCACGATGCTCAGTTTCGCCATTCCCGGCACGGTTATCGGCGTCAGCTATATTCTCGCCTTCAACGTGCCGCCGATTGAACTCACCGGCACCGGGATCATTCTTGTCGTCAGTTTCATCTTCAGAAACATGCCTGTGGGGGTCCGTGCCGGCATCGCATCGATGTCCCAGATCGACAAGAGCCTCGATGAATCATCGCTGACCCTGGGAGCCAACTCATGGCAAACCTTCATCCGGGTCATACTTCCCCTGTTGCGACCGGCCATCCTGGCGGCCCTTGTCTATAGTTTTGTCCGGGCAATGACAGCCATCTCTGCCGTTATCTTTCTGGTCAGCGCCGAGTACAACATGGCAACGAGTTACATCATCGGACGGGTTGAGAATAACGATTATGGTCTGGCGATCGCCTATTCGACAACCTTGATCGTGGTCATGTTGATTGTCGTTGGCCTGATGCAACTGATCGTCGGCAAACGTGTGCTGTCTCGCCGATCTGACCCCGTGCCTGTACCAGCCTGAGTGCCACCAGATGAGCAAACAAGAAACCATGGACCAACAAAAGAAAAACCAGAATGCGGCCTCTGTCGAGTTTGATGGCGTTACGAAGGTCTATGGCAAGAGCGTCAGGGCCGTCGACAACATCTCGATGAAAGTGGAAGCAGGAACGCTTGTTACCCTGCTGGGCCCCTCAGGTTGCGGCAAAACCACGACACTACGCATGATTGCCGGGCTGGAAATGGCTACGCAGGGCCGCATCCTGATCGGCGACAGAGATGTCACCACACTGCCCGCGACGCAGCGGGATGTTTCCATGGTCTTTCAGTCTTATGCACTGTTCCCGCATATGAGCGTGCTGGAAAACGTTTCTTACGGATTGAAATATTCCGGTCATGCAAAGAAGGAAGTCAGGGAACTGGCGCATGATGGGCTGAACCTTGTGGGCCTGAAAGGCTACGGCGATCGACTGCCCAGCGAACTGTCCGGCGGTCAGCAGCAGCGGGTGGCGGTGGCCCGCGCCCTGGTGCTTGAACCACAGGTTCTGCTGTTTGATGAACCGCTCTCGAATCTCGACGCCAAACTTCGCCGTCGCGTGCGTGAGGAAATTCGAGAAATACAAACCAATCTGGGCCTCACAGTCGTTTACGTGACCCACGATCAGGAAGAAGCGCTGGCGGTATCAGATCGGATCATTGTGATGAACAATGCAGTGATTGCGCAGGATGGTGCACCGCGTGATCTTTACGATGCACCCAACAACACGTTCGTCGCTGACTTTATCGGCGAAGCCAATATCTTTGAATGTGAAATCGACAAGATTTTCAAAGACGAAGCGTACATCACTTTGGGCGACATGCAGCTCATCCTGCCCGATCGCGGATTGAAAGCGGGGCCGGCCAGTCTGGCAGTACGGCCAAATCGCATTATCCTTGCGCCTGCCGGAGTGCCCGGCTCGCTGAAAGGTCACTTGAAAAAAGTGACCTATGTCGGCAATCATCTGGAATATTTTATCGAACTGGAAAAAAGCGACATCTTCGCGGTCAGCTCGGATGTCAACGCGATATACAAATCCGGCGATGATGTCAGTGTCAGCTTTGCGGCGTCCGGACCGGTTCTTTTGCCTGAGTGACGGCCCGCTCGGCCAGTTCGGCGATGGCGTCGTAAACACCCGGAGCGCCGGCAATCACCCGTGTATGTCCTGTCAGAGTCTCCGGTGAGTTAAACGGGTGAACCCGACCGCCTGCTTCTTCGATCATCAACAGTCCACCAAAACAATCCCAGGAGTTCATGTTCTCTTCGTAATATCCGATTAGTCGACCATCTGCGACATAGGCAAGCATCAGGGCGCCGGATTGATTGCGGTAGAAAATGCCCTGACGGGCCATAAGCATATCCATGAACGAAATCGGGATCTTGTAATTCATCCGCCCCGATGTCCCCACACCCGTCGATCCGACAGACAGATCGCGTGAGCTGGAAACCTGCATCTTTTCTCCATTGAGATACGCCCCCTCACCCCGTCTGGCTGAAAATGTCTCTCCTGAATTGGGATTATGAATCACAGCAAACTCGGTGACGCCTTTGACGCATCCGGCGATTACTACGCACCATTCGGGAATACCGGAGACGAAGTTTGCGGTACCATCTATAGGATCGATCACCCAGCAGATGTCATTTTTCCCCTGCTGAATCCCGTCTTCTTCGCCAAGTATACCGTCGTCTGGCCAGGCAGCCTCGATAGCGGATCGAATTTCCTTTTCCACCGCCCGGTCAGCAACGGTAACGAAATCCTGACTGCCCTTGCTTTCAATCTCCAGCTGCTTTCTTTTGCGAAAATAATCAAGCGCAGTCGCTCCGGCCTGACGGGCCAGTTTTTCTGCCAACGTAAATCGAGGAGATAGATCAAGATCGTTTTGCATCAGATTATGAGATCACTTCTGGAAAAGTTGAGAAACGTCACAACGGGGAAGCCAAGCATTTAAAGCATTGTGAACAAATGTACAGGCGAGTGCGTGCGCATCGCGGTCCAAGAATCTCGGCGTATTGCCTTTGGGATTGACCTTTTGGACCGATTGGACGCTACGAGATGCAATCGTTGCTGTGCGACCGACTGGCACCATCGGCTGGATATCCCGGTAAGCTCTCGAGGTCATTCCCTCGTACGCCCATGCCGCATTGAATAATTCTAGCCGACAATTTCTCAATTTGCCGCAGACACTTTCAGATACCTTCTCGCCACACCAACAGCGAAAAACCATTGAATGACATTTCTTATGACTTGACGCATAGGCAGGAGGCGTCGGAGATTGCTAAGCGTGGTAGCAACTGCTGGGACTACCGCTCGGATTTCCAGGAGCCCTGACTATCCGGTCGCTAATTCGAGGACTTTTGATGAATGTGAACTATGGATCCAAGGGTTTCTCCAGCAAGTGTGCGGCCGCCGAAAACCTCGATGAATTTTTGGACGATATTGAACAAGCCGAGACAATCGATGCCGTGTGGAACGTATGTCTGAAATATTTTCAGGCTATGGATTTTGAACACGTCAATTACATCTACATGCGACCCGCATCCGCAGGGAAGGAAATCATCGCCCTATCCTCCCTGCCCGGCTGGTGGAGCGACTATTACATGAGCAGCGAGCGGGTAAGCAAAGACCCGTTCATACATTTGTGCGAGACATTTGCCACCAAACGGACCTGCCCAGAATTTTTGCATCATCACCCCTATCTCAGCGCACCGGAGAGACTGTTTATCAACGAAGCCGGCGAAACCGGGATGACAAGTGGATTTGCAGCGCCGGTTTCTCTGGTCGGAAACGACTGGTGGGGTGGTTGGAATTTCGGCACCGCATTGAACGCATCAAAATTCGATAAATTATGCACCGATACCGTTGAACGAGATGCCCGTCTGATGGGACTCTATGCCCATCAACGGATTTGTGTCTTGAACCAGTCCGAGATCGATATCAGCAGCAAGACACTCCTGAGCCAAAGGGAGAAAACATGCCTGACTTATATTGCCATGGGATTCAGGACTACTCAGATCGCGGACACCTTGGACCTGAGCAACGTTACAGTTGATTTCCACTTAAAAAATGCCCGCAAAAAACTGCACGCTGCCACGCGTGAACAGGCCGTCGCCAAAGCGATCGCTCTGGGACACGTCGTAACCGATTACTAAGCCATATTGTGCTGAAACGATTAGGCACAATTGGCTATTTGGTGCCGGATATATACTCCACCGCTACTTCCGCAATCCGGTCCGATCCCAGAACCGGCGGAAACAGCGTTTTGAATTCGCCATCCGGTCCCAGCAGGTAGATGAAGGAACCATGGGCATAGATCGGTCCCTCGGTGGGGTGTTCATAAACCAGAGACTTTTCTACCTGGAATGCCTTGTAAGCTTCCGCAAGAGCCTCTTCTGTTCCGGTCAGTCCCACCAGGTTGGGATGGATGTGTTTGACAGCCTCTTTCATCGCCGCAACAGTGTCCCTTTCCGGATCTACCGTGATGAGAACCGGCGTCACATTGAAATCCTTGCTCTTCAACGCATCCACCGCTTCAGCCATGCGGGGCAGAGCGACGGAACAAATGGCCTTGCAACTGGCATATCCGAAAAACAACAATTGATACTGACCCTCCGGATCGCGGGAACTGCGTAGCAGTCCGTTGTGATCCGTCAGGGAGTAATCACCTCCCTTGATGTCAGGGAAGCCAAGCGTATTGGGACCTTCCAACTGATGTTTGAGGGCTTCTTCCTGTGTCGCATGCTCGACGCCATCATGGGCGGCAACACTGTTTGCACCGGTCAAAAGAGCAGCCAAGAGAATTGCCATTCCAAAGATGCCCTCTTTCAGGAAAAACGATGCACGGGGCATTCCCATCATTCGTTCTCCTCAAGATACTTCTGATCGGCATCGTGCCCCAACCCAAAATGACCACGCGCTTCTATCTGCGCTGCGACGCGCGGATCGCGACGGAACCACGGCCCTTTCCCTTCATGTCCGGGATTCTTCCTGGCCCATTCCTTGGTCCAGAGATTGGTCTTGTTCCAGTCGGCATCGCCCTGATTGCGGATGAACTGCACCATGTAATATTTGGCGGTGACTTCCTCGAGATCGCCAATCAACAAGCCGTCAACCTCAACCGCTTTATTGCAATAAGGCAGCAAGTCATCGGCCGCGCCGTTAAAGGCAGCCTGAGAATTTTTCAACACCGTGATAAGCTGATTGTCAGCCTCCCGCACGATGCCGAGCTGTCTGAGCCCGTTACCGCAACTGTCCGGGCAGTCGCCCGATAGTTCGCACAGGATATCGACGACCTTGCCCGAAAATAACGCCTTTTCCTCTTCCGTCAGCCCCCATTCCTTGGCCTGACTGCCTGCAGAATAGTCGGCCGCCGAGGCCGTGCCGACTACGCCGGACAGAGTAAAAGCTGCAGCGAGAAAGCCGCGAATGACAATGTGTTTTGTACTGATCATGGTCACAGCCCTCATTTCTTTTTCGGACCGGAGAATGGCGGTACGGGGCCATAATCCTCGTGGTTGAAGTTTGTGATGCCATCATTGGCAACGACCTTTTGCACAACCAGATAGTTGACGCCATCACGCAAATAATGCTGACCACGGGCAGTGATGACATCGCTTTGAATTTTCAGGATCGAGTCGGTTTGAGCCAGCGGCTCTTCACCTTCAAGCTTCAAGACCATGTAGATGGTGCCGTCTTCGGCAAGTACACCCACCGGAATTCCGCCGGCGGCACACCAGATGGCGCAAGTATGATGCGCGGACCCTGTGACCGCATCAGGGCCACCCATGACACCGGAGAGATAACACCAGGTGTCGATGACTTCACCTTTGATTTCAACCATGTCGCTCTTTGTAGCGGCCATCGCTGTGCCACTCAGAGCGGCGACAGCAATCCCCGTTGCCGCAAAAAACGTCTTTGCTCTATCAGTACCCATCACAAGTAAATCTCCCAATCTCATCACTGTCCGTCCGTGATCGCGCGTTGTGACGATTGACGTGAGCTTAGCGAATTGTCGCACCAAACTGAACACAACTCGGATTCGCAGCCGCGCAAATTTTGGTGAGCCTGGCGTCACCAGGCGTTGAAGCACTGTCCCTTTGCCGATACTTTGGAATTCGCCGCCTGATGTTTGCTTTTCTGCCCGGCAGGACCGACTTTTTTAACGTGAGAGGAACCGCTGGCGGTTAGCGGCCTGTGTCATGAGACACGCAACAACAAATTCAAATTTCGTTTGAACAGCTGAAGACTCTGGCACAGCGCGCGGGGTCATGCGCCTAGGCAGAGTGTAAAAAGATTCGCTAATCGCCCGATCAGCAGCACTCACGCCCTTCCTGGATTGGCGGGCATGGCACAGTCGCATAGGAGCAATAGACACAGCAGTCGCCCTCTTTCGGCTTCAGCATTGCTGTGCAGCCTTTACAGTCATAAAACCACTGGCAGGCATTCGTTGGCATGGTCTCAGTTTCCACATGCCCACAATCCGGACACGTAATGACGGTTTCCAGCTTCACTGTTTCTGTCGTCGCCATAGCGCTAATCCTGTTATGGAAATGAAGATCGCAAGGGCCGGAAGCAGCACGGCATCGTTATAAACGACGCCGAGGAAACCGGTAAAACCCAAAGCAGTCAGGACAATCGGCAAGAAGGGAGTAAAGCAGCACAAAGCCGCCAGAACCGTGCCGACAATGCCAACACTCAACAATTTGTTTTTCATGGACTTGCCTGAACTTTCATTTTATCGTTCTACTACCTGTAGCCACTACAGGAGCAAGCCTTATGTTTTCCATCGGTATCGCGGCTGAACGCAGCGGTGTGATGATAGAGACCATCCGATATTATGAACGGGAAGGTATCGTGCCAAAACCAGGCCGTTCCACATCCGGGCGGCGTATCTATACCGACGATGAGATCGCCCGATTGCGGTTCGTCAAGCGGTGTCGCGATCTCGGCTTCGCGATCCCGGATGCCAAATCTCTGCTAGGCCTGACTGACGGTTCGCAAGACCGTTGCTCATCCGCGCGTACGATCGCCGAAAAGCATCTGCAATCGGTTCAGAAGAAAATTAGAGACCTCATGCAGATGGAACAATCTTTGGCGGACCTTGTCACCCGATGTTCGGACGATGACGAGGATTGCCCGATTATCAGTGAGTTACTATCGGCGCCTGAACAGTGAAGAGAACGCGCGCCACTTTAATTTTCCGATGGACCAGAAAGCGACACGCCGCCGCCGTCATGACGTTCAAACTTTCTTGGACTGAAACTGAGGGATGGTGAGCACTCGATAGAGTAGAAATGAACCAACTGATGAGGCGGCATCAAACCACCCATTTGAATCGAAACAACATCGTCCAAATCGGCTGCCAATGCACCGCTGGACCTGTCCAGAATGAGTCGCTGGTAGGAATATCCGACAATATCTTTTGTGTGTGACCAGCGGAAATCTGCAATCAATTGGGTTTCATTCTCACACAAGGTGACGTCTTCGACCGCTACTATGGTTGGAACTTCATCGCCCTGAACACCCAGTGGTACAGTTGCCTGAAACACTCCGTCTTTTGAGGTTACTTCTACAAGGTGATCATCTGAATGGTTCGGATCAACCGGTTTCAAAGTGACCCGATACTGATGCGTTTCCAGGTAGCTGTATTTCTCATCGCGATACTTGAGCACATACTCAGCCGGAAGGCTGATCTCATTTGACAGGACAGGCCGTGTGATCGGCAGGACGGCGAGCAGCAGTGCAAAAATAACCGGCGAAAAAACCCAAACTAATATAAATTTCATTCAAACATATACCCATAACGTTCGCGACTGATTCCAGACGAAAAAGGACCCGCATTATAGGGCCGGGGTGTCTTGTTACCGGAGCCCGCAATTTCGGCTGTAAGGAAAAAATTGTCTGATACATCCAAACTATTGCGACTTGCAGACATCCTCAAGAGCATCCTTTGCGCGATTGCGATGCTCGTTGCTTCGCTGGTGTTGCTTCTGGTTCTCTTTTGGCAGGCTTTTTACGAATACTCGGGTTCAAACTATCCGATGTTTCCGGCTGCTTATCTGATGGGGATAGATATATCTCACACAAAATGGGTACACCGCGTATCTCTCCTGTTCTGCCTGCCCCTTCCCTATCTTGCCTTTCGCTCGAACAAGAGCCGGCAGTTGCATTATCCGCTGCTTTTGTTCTTCTGCGCGTTGGTTACCGGCTTTCTCAGGGACCTTGCCATTCTAACAGCGGTAAGCCCGCTATTGTTGGCGGCTCCTCTGATCGTGGTTCTGCGCCTCTTCATCAATGCCCGGACATCGAATTCTACAGAAAACAAAAAACGCCCGTTGTTTGATCAATCCCGCATTCTCTCGGTGATCGCGACAACGGGAGGTGTTTTGGGATTGGCTCTGACTGCTTATTCATTCGAATTTATGCAGCGACACTATGACTGGCGCGATCATATGGACGTGAAGCTAACGACTGGAGGTCTCACTGTCGGGTCGTTGCTGTCCGTCAAAAATGTTGGACTGGCCCGAACCAACATCAGTCAGATTTTCGTCATCGACAAAAACAATAACAGAGTCGCTCTTCTGGATTGTCACACCGAGCCGACCTCTACCCGAGAAATACCGGGATTCATGGATCTCTATCCGACAGACGATACGGATATCAACCGACAATTCTACAGCTTCCTTGTTCCCAGGGAATGTGTTGGCCTCGCCACGGGAGAGCAGCTGGACATCCTGAGTGTTCGACAAAAATCACAGGCGACCTATCAGGCAATAGAAGAGAAACTCAGGCTGTTTCTTTTAGAGGGAAAGATAGGTGTCACATATTGCGATGTGGACGGCGGCTGCGATGAGAAGTATTTTACCTACTGAGAGTATCAGCGAAGTCGCAACGAGGGCTCTGGTAGCGAATTCGAACATCGCAAAAGGCTGCCCAGCTGTGTTCAGTGATGCTTGTATTCCTCAACCAGTTCGGCCTCAACCTGTTTGAGAATGGCACAGAACCGGGCGCTTTCCTGACACAGCGGAGCCCTAGCCTGCTCCGACAGAAAGTACCGAGATGGTGGCTCATGTCCCTCGTAGAGAAAGCGAATTGCAGCGTGTGACTGCTGAGGTGGCAGATCCATAATCTTACCGACCACCAACTGGGGATGGGCTTCAAACAGTTCCTCGAATACCGATTGAAGCGCATTCACATTGTCAGCCTGCCACTGAGCCTCAGATGCTAATCCGACCAATTTCTCTGCCAGAACGGTCTCCGGCACGACTTCCAACAATCGCGGAAAGACAGCATGGAGACCGCGCGCATAAAGCGGTCCGAACGACGTTTCATCCCCCTGCTCCGTGTATCCATAGATCGATTGGAATTCACAAAAGCGGCTGGGAAGGAGCTGCAAAAGACGCTCTCCGTTTTCCCGTGTCGATTTCGCAGCCAGTTCTTCCTCCGCTTGCACCAGCTGAGCCAGATCATAACCGGAGACGTCACACCGTGCGGCCGTCGCAGGTGTGTGAGCAATAGTGAGACCGAGGCATAATATGGTACAAATAAAACGTAACATTGGCTTCTCATTCACGCCCGATTAACTGACTTCAAGCCTCTGGTAGAATTGGTTTTTTCGCTATTCTGCCAACCTTAGATAGATCGGTGGCACATGCGCCGTCAGCCAGACATTGTTCTCGGAAAGGAAAAACTCAAACCCGTCAGCGACCATTTGCTGTGCATCAACCGTCAAAATGACAGGTTTCCCATGCCGCTTACCGACTTTTGTCGCAGTCTGTAAATCCAGCGATAAATGAACGTGATTTCTTGAACCAGGCTGAAGCCCCTCTTTCATGATCGCGTCCACGAAGCGGGTTGCCGTGCCGTGATAAACAACAGCAGGCGGGGTTGAAGAAGTCAGCTTCAGGTCGATCTTGACCGAATGACCCTGGTTCGCCCGTATTCGGCAACCGTCATCGGAGATCTTGAAGCGTTGTTTGTCACTGCTTGCAACGATTTCTTCGATAACATCAGACGACAGGAATAATCTTGGCGGCGCTTTCTTGATCAGCTCGGCGATATCCGCCCAACCCTCTGGATCAAGAGTCAATCCGATCTTGGCCGGATCGTGACGCAAAACCAGACTGAGAAATTTGCTTCTTTTCGTGTTGTCTTTGATTGAATTACTCATGAGGGAACTTCATCAATTCAGATGTTCGTGATGACAATATCTTACCCATCTCCGAGGTCGCCGACCAACCAAACTTCTCATAAACGGCTCGACCATCGGCTGTCGCATGAAGAATGGCGTAGCGTATTCCACGCTCATTAAATGCCTGTTCCGCCTGTTTCATCAATTCTCGTGCGATGCCCTGCCGGCGATGAGAAGGCTCCACAAACATATTCAGAACATAACCGCGCCGGTCGTCCTTCATGTGCAGGGGATGGGGTGGCCAACTCAGTTCCATCAATCCGATACCGGCAACGGCTCGTTTCCTATCTTCAGCGACAAATCCGAAATACGTACCGTCGGATAACCTGGGAACAAGCCACTGCCTAAAGTTCTTGTCCATTTCCGCTAACTCGGATTCCGCTCTTTTTCCTC
Source organism: Stappiaceae bacterium (assembly GCA_039976075.1). Taxonomy (GTDB): domain Bacteria; phylum Pseudomonadota; class Alphaproteobacteria; order Rhizobiales; family Stappiaceae; genus JBDWFY01. Next base: position 117,024 of record JBDWFY010000001.1, on the reverse strand, counting down.
CATCAGCGAACATTGCAACACGATGACGGCAGATCAGACTGTGATCAGAGGGCTCTATTGATCTGAACAAAAGCATCGGTAGTGTTTAAAGCAATGCCCGGTTGAGGAAAAGAGCCCCCTCAGTCGGTAACTCATTGGTTCAGGTTGTGAAACACGAACAGAATGAAACTCCAGCGTGGCACGCTCGTCCTGAGATAGAAGCGCGGAACCGCGCCTGAGAATGATTTCACAAGAGCAACAGTTGCCCTTGCCTCATTTTTAATCAAAAATAAGCGGATCCGAACATCGTCAGCACACCGATATCAATCGGTCCCATAGAGCAGTGAAACACAGCGTTGGGGAGCAAGATGAAATTTCTGGCAATCGCACTTTACACCGGTACAATTTACATCAGCTTGTTGAGTGCTCAGACGACCTCTGCATTCAGTCAGGAAACGGCAGTAAGGACAGCGACCATAACGGTGGACGCCCGTGCAAATTCCTGGAGTGGCGGTGCAGGACAGGATAGCGGCCTGAGCCTGATGAGTGGCGATCGCTTGATCGTAAGCGCTGATCCGTCGCACATGTGGAGCGCAGGCAATGATGAACCCTGCAGTCGACGATCAAATGCAGATGGCCTGACCGACTGTTATGGTCCGTTCTCCTCAGGGTCGCTTTCGGCTAATTACGGCAGTCTTGTGGGGCGCATCGGCGATGGCGATCCCTTTTTGATCGGAACCGCGTTTGACCAGACAATCCCTGAAACCGGTCCGCTCTATCTCTATTACTGGGACAGCAATGCCGATGACAATTCAGGCAGCATTTCTGCCTCTGTGCGTGTCGTTGGAAACTCTCAACCCCAAACTGTCGACGGCTGGCTCGGAAAATGGTCCGGCACGTCACGCTACCGCACAACAGATAGAACGTGGAATTGGTGGTTTGCCGTTTTCCGTACATGCGACGGCTACGGGATACAGACCCATACATCGGGCCCGGATAGGATCGAAATTCTCGCCATAGACGCAACGACCCTGGAATTTTTGTTCCACGATGAGCTGGGTACGCGCATTGAAATAAAGAGGCTCGAAAACAACACTTACAAAGGTACAGTTTCCCAACCAAAAAACACCACATTGCCACGAGGACGCGTTGACGGTGAAAGGATTGGAGACGCCGATACCATCTGGCCTGCTATTTCGAGTATCGAGATTGTCGATCCGGGCACGCAAAAGGCAATAGAGGAAATTTCAATCGGTGAGAAATTTGCGATCAGGGTGAAATATGACAAAGATATCTGCCGCGAGATTTCGCAAATAGTGACCGTCAGCACGCCTGCTGGCTCGACTCGCGTGCACGTAACGGGCAACACGAGGGTCCAGGTAAGCGAACCGATAACAGTCAAAACACCGGAGCGATAAGAAACAGATTCGTTAGGAGATGATCATGAAACCTCGCGTTGCCATGGCGCTTGTTTGTTGCGTTCCGATGTTGCTGCCCGCCGCTGGAGTGAGTCAGACTATAAACGCAAACGAAGGCGACACGATCACCGTTGAAGCTGGCGGCAAGAGAGATCAGGTCAAAGTGCCTTTTCGATCAATTTTTATCAGCGATGTCAGCATCGATTATAAGCCTTGGCAAACTGCAAACGCCCATTTGAATCTTGACCGACAGGATGCAGCAAAAGCCTACGAACGTGAGCGCGAGGCATATAACAAAGCGACAGCAAACATCCGCAAAGCCTTGAAAGCATACCAACAGGCATCGCGGGTCATGAATGAAAAACGGCTCACATTTCGGCGAGCGGAAGAGGTCGCTCGAACCGCCGAAATAGACGAAGAGCGAAAGTCACCAGAATTCAAGCGCACCGAAGAGCGTATCGAAGCGATCAACCAGCGTCTTGAAACGATTGATGAGCGAGTGGCTTATCTGCAACAGAATCGCGGTGCAGGTTCAGCGGAGGCAACACTCGCCCTCATCTCGGAAAATGACAGACTTGAGCTGGAGCAGGCCGACCTTTTGAAACGGCTGCAACAAATGAAGCTTGATCCGGCAATTCAAGCGGACCTGGCCAACGCTCAGGCTCTGGCGAGCCGATTGGATGCCGAATATCTCGAACTTCGCAAGGCGGCAAAAAGAGCGGAAAACGATCTGGCAATCGCTGAAGGACAACACGAACTTGCCTCAACCAATTATGCCCGGGCGTCGGACACGTACGAGACAGTCTCAGATGAGTTCGACAGACTTTCCGCTACTGGTTTGCCTCTGATCACCGGAATTGCTAGCCTTGACTTCAGGGCCAGTTTCTGGTCTCCGGAAAAGGAACTGGAAGCAGTACAGGCAACGATTGCCGAGCTGGGCAAACAATTGCAACTCGTTGAAATCAAGCGCAAACGCTATCGGCAGGAATTCAACGATGCCGTGGAAGAGACGATTTGGGCGGCCGAAGATCTCAACGATGCCATTTACCAGTCTGCCGTTTCTCAATGGCTGGTAGAGTCAGGGTTCTTTCTCTACGACGTGGGCAAGGCGGCAAGCAGAGGTGGCCCGTACGCCGCAGGCGCAGAAGTGATCAAGAAAAGTATAGAAATCGCTGTTTTTCCCCCTTCCTATTACGACGCAACGCTCACCATCGGTGATGCAGCGCTGGCAACATGGTCTGGTCTACCAGAAAAAGTCGGCAAGCGCGGTCTCAAGAGCGGAACGACAGGACACGCAACAAAAACCCTCATCGCACGATATCTCAAACAGAAGGGAGAACAGAACCTCGACGAATTGTGGGGCACGTTCATGCGAGACTCCTGGTTCGACGAAGCCATGCGCAGCAATGATCCGGAATTTTACTCACAGATGACGGAGGAAATCGGAAAGATCATTGCCGATCAGCGGACTCAGCTCCAAGAGTCCGAAGAAGCTTTCGCCAAGCTGATGGGCCGGGAGGGTTTTTCCGAGCTGGCTAAGAAGGTAGGCGGCTCATTTATCAAGGGCCTGGTCAAAGATCTGAGCAAGGAAGTCCTGAAAAAAGCAGCAGCTGAGTTTTTCGAAGGCCGAGCCTTCCAAAGCTACATGCGGTTGCAGGCTTACACCAGCGCAACGGCCCGCCAGCTGCAACGCGCCAGTTCGATGTATTGGACAGCCAGAGATCTTTATGATCTGCAATTGGCTCTGCGTGACCAGATGATTGCACAGTTTGATCCCGACGCTCAGTTGAAGGTTGAGAGAAACGAACGGTTCATCCCCGCTGATCAGTATGAATTTCGATTGAACGACAATAATGCAAACGCATTCGAAGCCAGTGAACGGGACGTATCGGTCACGCTCGGGAATGTCGAACTGGAGAGGTTCGACAAGTCATTGGTCTTTGTACTGCCGGCGGGGGCTATCGACCGGTTGAAACGAGACGTCGACGGCGGCGTAAAGCTTCAAATTGTCATTCTTCGATGAGCTGCCAGGCAGCATAGAGTGTTGAGTGGAGCAGCTGACGCTTTGCGCCAAATCGTACAACCACTAAATCCGCTTCCGGCATCATGTAAACTCTCTGCCCGCCGGTTCCCGCCATGAAGCTGAAGGGCCCCTGCAGCGGCTGCCCCTTTCGATCAAGCACATTGTGAAAGACATGCATCCCGTATCGCCCGGCGTGACGCGCCTGTTTTGATATTGAGCCTCCGAAATAAGTCTGCCAGAGAGTGTGTGGCAAAAACGGTCGATCCTGATCCCCATTCTTCATTAGAAACACACCGACCCGAAGCCAGTCACTGGGGGTTGCATAGATGCAGCAATAAGCCGTCACCCCGAGGTCCGAATGGTATCGGCGCCACTCCGCTTTGCCTGCACCCGACGGAGCCCAGATTTTTTCGTTTAGAATAGTTTCCAGTGGTTTGCCGTAAACCGCAGAAAGAACGCCACTAATCACTGCTGTGTTGACATTCTGATAGCTGTACGTTCCGCGCGCGTCAGGATCACTACTCAGTTCACCGGAAACAGCGTTGAGCCCGCCCATATGCAACCGTGCTATCGGGCTGAAAAGGCCGGAGGCTATGCGGTCGACACTTCTGCTCTCCTGCGGTGAGACCGGATCACCGACCCCTGTTTCCGCACCAACACCGCTACGCATGGTAGCAAAGGCGTGCAGCGGTACTGCCCGGAATACCGCATCGCCGACATCCGGCAGATACTGGCCGACGGGGTCATCAAGACTGGAAATTCTTCCTTCTGCAATGGCTTTCAGCAGCAGTGCGCCAACAAGGCTCTTGACCATCGAGTAGGAATTGAGCCGGATTTCCGGACGCACATCGTCGGCATAATGGGCCAATTCAACTGTGCCCTTGCGATAGATCAACAACGCCCGGCCATCACTGCCGGTGAACAATTCTTCGCTCCAGTCATTCAGACTTCCGACCGGGCCAACAGGCAACGCCTGTTTCTCCCCATCAAGTGCCGCAAAGCTGCCCGGAGCCGGCCATTTTGCTCTTGGAAACCCTTCCATGACAAGTCGGGGCAGATAGGGTGCAGCCATGACAGCGAACAGCCCGCTGGCCATAACAAGAAATAATCCGGCAATGAAGCGGTATCGAAATAGATGCGAACGAAATAATCTCAAAATGACCCTCGATCCTGTCAGCCCCACCGTTCTAACGAGACGTAAATTGTTTCGGAGGGCGGCACGAATGATGGTCACATAGTGTCGTTACTTATTGCACCAGGGATCGCTGGTTTACCTCGCAAAATGTCTGCAGATTTTCTGCAGATGCCGTCCTCAGGGTGCGATGCCTGATAAATCTTGTTTTTACTTCTCGCCCCTATCCGGCGGGCTGTAGTCATTGATGAATTCGCGAAAGACTTCATCCAGCTTGTTCGGGTCCGCAAACTCATCCAGCTTCTCCAGCAACACTACAAGCAGGTAGTTGTTTCCCAGGTGATATGCATCGTTGAGTGACCGCAACCGGTCATAGGCGGCTTCCGTGAGGTTCATCTGCCTTCTGACAGGCAACGGCAATCGCTTGGGTTTAGGTTTCACCATTCACATCTCCACATCCGGAAAGGGGTTCTGTATCTCCCTCTCCTCTTTCCTCGATCTGTTTGGTTCTTCGCCAGAAAACGGAATGCAGGACAGCCATGCCACCGTCGGGCGGAGCGTTGCGGACAATTGAGCATCTCTCCGCAAAGTCCTCGATATCGGGAAAATCGGTACCTTTTCGATCTGGCGGTGCAATGGCTTGCAGCCCCTTGCACTGATGACAGATGCCCTGCTTGTTCACCAGAGCGCACAGTCCCTCGTACTTCTCACTCATTGCCCGCCGAGCTGCCGACAGGCGATGACGCAAGACGCTGTCAGATATGCCAAGTGCCGTCGCTGCTTCCCTTCCGGACATATCAATCACATCTCTCAGGACAAGCGCCGCCAGCTCTTCCGGAGGCAGTGAACGTCCCACACATGTAAAGCAGTATGCAATGTGCTGACGGACCTCAAACGCAAATGCAGGATCGGCATAGGCCGACATGACCTCTCGCGACAACTCTTCCGAACGCGCGCACAGATTGGCGTAGGCCACCTGCGCTTCTGTTCGCCATCGTTGCTGATACCTCAGGTGATCGATCGCCTTTCTTGACGCAATAGCGGTAAGCCATGTGCTGAAGGAGGCATCTCGCCGAAATGTATCCAGCTTTTCAACTGCACTAACAAGCGCGTCCTGGACAATATCCTCCACGTCTTCCGGGTGCCCGACCATGCGCTGGACAACGGCCATCATTTGCGGTTTGGCCTGATCAATCAGTTGCTGCAACGCGACGCGATCGCCCTGACGGGCTCGTTCATCAAGATCAGATGTCAACATGATGCGCCTCCGTACGGTGACAGGCCAGACCGCCGGCAACAATGCCCACAAGACCGAGAATGAGACCAGGGCTCGCGTCAAGCAGACTCAGATGATCAGGTAAAAGCAGAAAAACGATAAGGCCGATCTCCGTCAAAAGTACCAGAACCGTGTTGGCCAGCAGTGCTGTTTCATCGTTCTTCAAATTCCCGCGCACACCGATTATTGCTGCAATCGCACCCAAGGCAACCAGACCATAAGCGAAGTAACCAAGTATATCTCCTGCGAGGGCATCATAGCCACCGCTCGCAGTGCTATAGGCGGCAAATCCCGCATCGGGATCATTCCAGGCAGCCATCAGGATCATTCCGCCACCCACCAGGTGCAAGATACCCCATAGAATGAAGGCGCCACCGGCAATTTTGCTTAGTCTGGTCATAACCATATTCTCCAGTTGAAAGAGTATGGTCATTAGACGTTGCGCGGAGCACTTTCCGCCAAAGCATTATAACGACAGCCTATTTCACTTACGATGCCGGGCCTAAATCGGTGCCTGGATATGGACTGTGTCCATCCATTTTGGAATTCTCTTCACAATATCTGGCTCACACGTCAGAACCGATACTTTTCCAGCGATATCAGTTCCGGCTCCCCACCGCGCGCACCGCTGCCAGCAGCGATCCACAATGCGCCGTTATGGACAAAGGCGTTGGTGCCATGCCGTGCGCGGTTTAGCGGAGCACCCAGTGACCAGGTGCCGGTTTTGGGATCAAAGACTTGCATTTCTGTATAGGCTTCTGCTCTGCCGGCCTCGCCGCCAACATAGTATATTTTGCCATCGACCACTCCGGCTCCTCCAGCAGCGGTCTGGATGGCAATCGGCTCGTTCAGCGTGGACCATTCGCCTGTGACAAAGTCGTAGACGTCCACATCGGCGATGGTGTCGGAAAAAAGCTGGTTGAAATCCTGACCGTTATGCCGTCCTGTTTCCCGCCCGGCGAAATAATAGAGCCTGTTGTCTACGATTGCAGCAGGTGCATGATCTCGTTTGTTGGGCGCATCGGGAAGTATTTCCCAGGCGCCGGTTTCCGGATGAATGCGGTCGAACCAGGCCTGAGTTCCCGAATAATGACCGTCAATGATACCGCCAACCAGATATATCCAGCCATCGCTGTGCAGCACACAGCCGGCGCCTCCGCGACGGCGGCCCTCCGGTATGCGTGGCCCCTGCTTCCAGCTGTCTTTTCTGGGCTCGTAAATATAGACAGTTTCAAGCGGTGTTTCGCGAGGAAACTGCCCGGTCATCGTACCAAGCAACCACAGTTCGTCTCCAATCGTCACCGGCTGGAAATGGTGGATTTCCATAGGCGGTGGACTGCAGTGTGACCAACTGTTTGTTTCGAGGTCATAAACATCCACCGGTTGCACGCGTCGGCCACCAAAGAGATAGAATTTGTTCTCGAAAGCAGCAAAGCCATTTTCATGGCGGGCATGGGGTTCACCCGTGCATTGTTGTGTTTCCCAAGTCGACATGTGTCGCTCTGACCTTCTGAAGTTAGTTGGTTGAACCATAATCTGGCAGGCAATTGCGTTCAATTGAACAGATGATGCTTACGGTTTCATCGTGCCGATAGGTATCACCGTGCGCTCGCAAATCTCATACCTGCAAACTAGAATTTGGTTGTAACGGAAAGTCTTTTTATCTTGCAACGCCCAAGTCAGATAACCCATCAACAGGTGCCGCTGCAGGGATGGATTTGAGCCGTTTCCTGTTTCAATGGAACAACATCTCAACCAGGGACAAATTAACTCAAAGTGTAATTGGATATTGACACCACTCCCTCATAGATTGCAGTGTTTTAAGAGAAACTCTACGAAATATGTAACTGCAAACATGGATGTGGCGTAGAACTGATTAGTTGAATTTAAAACTCATGCCGGATATCGGAAAATGCACAAGACCTAATGTAGAAACAGTCTGTTGAGCATTTCGGATGTGCTCTGATATGCCTGCCATTGCCGTCTTTTCCGGAACATGAACTTTTTGACGGAAGCTCTCTTGTAGAGCACCACGCCGCTCAAACTTCATCAGCATACGGTCGGTGTGTTCAATTTTAAGTTGACACTCTTCAATCAGACTTTCATCCAAAAAAACGCTCACTTACCGAACCATCAGGGAACCACACTTTATGATCAGATCTCTCAGCCTCGCATTGGCGTTGTTCGCACTTGTCTCTCAAGCGTCAGCTGAAACCAAATCGCTCGACGTAAAAGCCGGACGTGCCACTGGCGTCGATTATTTCGCTATATATGGGGAGTTCAACTGTAAAGGGGCGCAACTGCCGAAACTTAAGATCAAGAAGCAACCATCAAACGGTAAAATACGGTTTGAAAAATACACTCACACCTTCGCCAAGGATAGCGGCAAATGCGCGGGCGCGAAGATTCCTGGAATGGTCGTTGTCTACACACCTAATAGCGGCTATCGCGGGAACGATACCTTCACAGTCGGATATTCCTACAATCGATACATCGGCAGCGGTCGTATGCGGCAAAAATCATTCAGATACAAACTGAAAGTAAACTAGAAACTGCCTGCTCCTGCCAGGGCTACTTAAGCTTGAGTCTGCACTTCCCTTAGAGCTGAAGCTGCTGCATTATCACCTTGATCTCGTTGGGGCTCGTGGCCAGGTGCGCATTCAAACCGCAGTCACGGGCTGCAGCGACATTTTCAGGAACGTCGTCGAAATAGACGATGGACTGAGGTGGAACGTCCAGGTCTGAAATAACATGATTGAATATCTCGGGATCGGGTTTGTGCAGTCTCAATTCCTGAGACAGATAGCATTTTTCGAACAGCACATCCGCGCCATATCGACTGGCCAGACGCTGCCAGTGGATGACATTGTTGTTTGTAAGGCAGGCAAGGCGAACGGTCTTTCGCAACTCTCTGAGATAGTCGATAGCACCCAGCTTCGGACCGGCTTCCCATTCAGCCCAGTGCTCCAACATTTGCGTTGCAGTCAGATCAACGCCTAACTCCGCGGCGAACAATTTGCCGAACGTCTCCGGATCAATCGCGCCTGTGCCGAACGCCTCGACAGCAGGAGACGTCAAAATTAGTTTTTCGGCGACATCATGTGCCCAGCCAGTCAACGTGCACACACCCGCAACACCGTTGAAGTTGAAGAGAACGCCACCCAGGTCAAAAACCAACCACTCGATTTTCGGCATCTACACCTCTCATTGCAACCATGCTGAACTTGCTAATGTTCTCTTGACCACTTGATCCTTCACCAAATTAGTAGCGCTGGTATCAACCGCTGACATAGCTGCAGCAGATACTGTTCGGCAAGAGGTCGCTCGCTGAGAGGGTCACCTGTGAAACAAACTCTCACACCATGTTGCCCAGTAACGCGATTCCGGCTTTAGTATCAATCGCAAGAGGGAGTGAATCAGCTTGGCCAAACTCTTACTTTACTATGCGCATCCCGGTCACCGGCACTCCCGGGTGAACAAATCCATGGCCAAAGCGGCCCAAAAGATCAACGGCATCACGTTTGTCGATCTTTATTCGGACTATCCACGCCACAACATCAATGTTGAACGAGAGCAGCAGCGCCTGCTGGATCATGATGTTGTGATGTTTCAGTTTCCGCTTTTCTGGTATTCGACGCCATCACTGATCAAGGAGTGGCAGGATCTCGTGCTCGAACATGGATTTGCCTATGGCTCCGGTGGTGACAATCTCGCAGGAAAAACCATGATGCTGGCTTTGACTGCGGCGGGATCAGAGGAAGCCTACACAACAAATGGGTATCAACACTTTCCGCTTCGAACATTTCTGACCCCTCAAGAGCAAACCGCACGTTTGTGCAAAATGTCCTTTGCCGCTCCTTATGTGCTGCATTCCTCTCTTCAGGTGTCCGAGGCAGACGAAATTGCTGCCCATGTTGAAGGTTACGTGCGACTACTCAAGGCCATTCGTGACGACCGGTACAGCTTTGATGGTGACAGCCATCGGGAAAGAGTGACCTATGCCGATATCCCCCTCTACGAAGAGGCATAGACCATGACTGATATTCTGCTGTTGACCTTCATCTTTCTGTGCGCAGGCGTTGTTGCCGTGCCCATTGCCTCGCGGCTTAAACTGGGGTCGGTGCTGGGGTACCTGATTGCCGGGATCGCCATCGGTCCGCTTCTCCTTGCCTTTAACGTTGATGTTGTGGCAGTCCAGCATTTTGCCGAGTTCGGCGTGGTCATGATGCTGTTTCTGGTCGGGCTGGAACTGGAGCCACGTCTGTTGTGGGAAATGCGCGCCAGGTTGTTGGGTCTTGGTGGCTTGCAGGTCGTCGGCACCACCTTGCTCGTCATGGCTGTCGCAATGGCACTGGGCCAGGCCTGGACGATCGCTCTGGCCATCGGTCTGGTTTTTGCGCTTTCTTCAACCGCTATCGTTTTGCAAACCCTGAATGAAAAGGGCCTGATGCGCAGTGACGGTGGTCAGTCCAGTTTTTCCGTTCTGCTGTTTCAGGACATCGCTGTCATTCCAATGCTGGCTTTTGTTCCGCTGCTGGCCATGCCGGAATTGATGGATATTGCAGTCGATACCGTCCAAGGTGACGGGCACGCTGCTGTCGACACGCACGGAGAAGCCGGTTCCGGCGAAGATCACGGCAGCGGGCTGAGCCTTGTGGAAGGTCTTCCGGGCTGGCAAGCGGCGCTTGTCACCATCGGAGCCATCGGCGCAGTTATCCTGGGTGGAATTTATCTGACACGACCTATTTTCCGTTTCATTGCAATTGCACAACTGAGAGAGCTTTTCACCGCAGCGGCGCTGATGTTTGTCGTCGGCATCGCCCTGTTGATGTCACTGGTGGGATTGTCACCGGCCCTTGGAACGTTTCTCGCAGGGGTCGTGCTTGCCAACAGCGAATACCGGCATGAACTTGAAAGCGACATCGACCCGTTTCGTGGCCTTCTGCTCGGTCTGTTCTTTATGACGGTGGGCGCGGCCATCAATTTTGGCCTGTTGTTCGACAATCTGCTGGCTATTGTGGCTCTGACGCTTGGCTTGATTCTGGCAAAAATGGTTGTGCTACTCTCGCTGACCTGGCTGTTCAAGCTCAAAGGCACAGACAGATGGCTGTTCGGTTTGGGACTGGCTCAGGCGGGCGAGTTTGGCTTTGTTCTACTTTCTTTTACCGTCACAAACCAGGTCATCCCGCAAAGTGTGGCCGACCAATTGCTCCTGGTCATTGCATTGTCAATGCTTCTGACCCCAGCCCTTTTCATTCTTTACGATCAGGTCATCGTGCCCCGGTTTGCAGAACAGCAGGAACGGGAACCTGACGAGATTGATCAATCCGGCGACATAATCATTGCAGGCCATGGCCGACTGGGTGGTATTGTCAACCGGATGCTTAGGGCGCAGGGTTATGAGCCAACGGTCCTCGATTACAGTTCGGTTCAACTGGAGAGACTGCGGGCATTCGGCTTCAAGGTCTTTTTCGGAGACGCCTCACGCCCTGATCTGCTTCATGCGGCGGGCATCGAAGATGCGAAAATCTTCGTTGTCGCCATTGATGGCAAAGACCAGATCACCGAAACGGTCCGATATGTGACCAAACACCATCCCCAGGTTCATATCATCGCCCGCGCCGTTGACCGCCACCACGTTTATGAGCTGTATGCCGCCGGATGTCGCAACATCATTCGCGAGACATTCGACAGCGGCGTCCGTATGGGGCGGTCGGCGTTTGAAGCTCTCGGTATTCATGCTTTTGAGGCGGAACAGTTTGCTCGGAAATTTACAGTGGATGATCAATTTGCCATTGCAGAGCTTGCATCCGTTTTTGATCCAGACATTCCGCCCCACGAAAACACGGCCTATCTGGAGAAAACCAAAATTCTGGCGGAACAGTTTGATGCACAGATTAAGGGAAAAGCCGGCGCCTTTGGGAGCCGTGCGGATCTCGGCTGGAGCCCGCCGACACTTGCGGATGTCGAAGCGGAAAAAGCTTCGGCGGGACAATCCGACCCGTAGCTGTGCTCAATCGCCTCGATGCGGGGGAACACGCCAGTTAATATCCGGCCCAATCGGCACGATTCCGAGCGGATTACGCTTTTCACTCTTGCTGTAATAACCCCGTTTATAGATGTCAAAGTTGACTGTCTCGGCGACGCCGGGCATCTGAAAAATTTCCCTTGCATATGGCCACAGATGTTCATAATCCGTCAGACGTCTGAGATTGCATTTGAAAGCGCCGTAATAGGCAACATCAAAACGCGCCAGGGTCGGAAAGAGCCGGAGGTCTGCTTCGGTAAAACGATCTCCGGTCAGGTAGCGCTGGCCAGACAGCACACTGTCGATCCTGTCCAGCGTTTGGAACACTCCCTCAGCCGCTTTTTCATACGCACTTTGAGTGGAGGAAAATCCGGCCCGATAGACACCATTGTTGACAGTCCGATAGATCAGGTCGTTCCAGGTTTCAATTTCCTGGACAAGATCCGAGGGGACGAGGTCCGGACCGTCGGGTGCCAATTCGGAAAACGCTGTATTCAGCATGCGTACGATATCTGCTGATTCATTGCTGACCATGCGGTTTTGAAGTTTGTCCCACAAAACAGGAACAGTCAGACGGCCGGTGTAGGGCACCGCATCCCGTGAATAGATTTCATGCAACGCCGACACGCCAAACAGTGGATCGGAAAATGGACCGTCCGGATCATAAATCCAACCCTGTTCATTTCGGTTGGGGCGGGCAGCTGAAATTGTGATCAGGCCATCCAGTTTTTTGAAGGCACGGACAAGCAGGGTGCGATGGGCCCATGGACAGTTCCAGGCAACAAACAGATGATAGCGATCAGCCTCGGCACTAAATCCGCTTTCGCCTGTCGGTCCCGCCTCCCCGCTATGTGTAATCCAATGCCGCACAACACTCCGGCTGCGCTCCCATTCGCCGGAAGGCAATGCGTTTATTACGTCGTCCTGAGCGTAATAACGCCCCTCAACCATATGGCCCAATGGTGCAGTCCTTCCCGATTGATTGACACGCTCAGTGCCAATGAACGCGGCTGTATGTCAAGTAACGAATAGGCCATGGTAGACTTCGCACAATGTTGCCCAGCGCTTGGGATCAGTACCACATGCGCCTGAGCAATCCGTCCTTTTTCACGAAGTGATGATAAAGGGCTGCACCGGTATGAAAGATGAGTAAGACAATCATCAGCCGTGCACCGATACCGTGCGGTAATCGTGGCCCATAATCCTGAAAATCAGGCAACTTTCCGACCTCGCCGCCAAAAATGATTTTGCCTGCTCCGGACAAAGCAAACATTGTAATGCCACTTGCAACCATGCCGAAGATGATCAGATAGAATAATCCGTGCACAGCCCGGGCACTGACAGTCTGAACTTTTGGCATGCCGGCTATGGCATCCGGTTTCCGGTCAAAAAACAGCCACCACAGCAGGCGTCCCAAAGTCAGTACGAAGATCGCAATTCCAAGCGGGGCGTGGATGCTCAGCAACTGCGACTTGTCGTCGAGGTTCAATGAGTTGGCCGCCCGAAATCCACTGGCGAGCAACGCAACGATCAGCAGCGCACTGATCCAGTGAATTGTAATGGCAACGGAACCATAGTGGTTCGTCAAGCTTCTTGCAGACATGTTCGCTCCAATCCGATTAACGTAAAGTGGGAGTTGGGCCCACACGTTTTCCCAGTCCCCAACGCTCAGTGCCTTATGGTTGGCGGCAACTGAACCGAGCGGAAGTCGGTTTCAGGCAACACAATGATTGTCGACCGATAGTTTCCGAAATAGATGGGGTTTGGCAATCGCACTTGCGGGGTAGTCCGCAATTCGGGATTGGAATTCAGGGTGGCTAAAGGCATTGCGGAAACTTTCGACATCCTGCCAGACAGCGTAATTGAGAAATGTCGAGCTACCGGCAATTCCCCGGTGCATCTGAGTGGAGATGTAACCTGGCTGCGCCTTCATAAAATCGGCGTCATGAGCCCAAGCTTTCAGCAAAGCCTCTTCATCATCCCCATCAACGGTGAACAGGTTGATCAGGACAACGGGTCCCTCCTCTGAGGTCAACTGTTCCGCAAGAGAAACAACTGGATCTAGATCTGCAAAATTGGGCATGTGTCTTCCTTTTCATACTTTATATAGCGCACTATATACTATTGCATAGCCTGCTATGCAAGTGCTAAAACTCAGACATGACACTTGATAAAGAAAAATCTGCGGGATTCCTGATCAATTATCTGGCCCGCCTGTTCTGTCGAAAACTCCACCAACGCATACAGCCGCTAGGCATTGTTACCGGACAATTCCCGATCCTTCGGGAGTTGTGGGAAAAAGATGGCGTTACACAGCGGGAACTTCTCCAAAAACTCGACATTGTGCAGGCAACGCTCGCCAATACGCTCACGCGAATGGAACGCGACGGCCTGATCAAAAGAACGAAACACCCTTTCGATGCCCGAGCCCAGCAAATCTGGCTGACTGAACAGGCGTCGGCGATCAAAACAGATGCTTATGGTGCTGCCAAACAGGTAAACCAGGAGGCCCTCGCCGGGTTGTCTTCAGGTGAGCGGTTGCATTTTCTGGAGTTGATGTGGAAACTTATTCAAAAGATCAAAGTGACAAAAGCCGTAAGGTAGGAACCACGATATGTTTATTGCTTTTCTTCGATACGCCACCAACAAAGCCGCCGCTTCCGAATATATGCCAGACCACGGCCAATGGATTACGCAAGGGTTTGAGGACGGCATCTTTCATTTGGCCGGCGCTCTCGACAATGACGCTGGCGGATTTCTGATTGCCCAAGGCGAAAGCAGAGATGCCTTTGAGGCCCGCATTCAGGCCGACCCGCTCGTTGTCCATCAAGTGGTTGACGCCGAAATTCACGAAATTGATCCCAAGAAGACATCTCAGGCTTTCGAATTCCTGAAGGCATAATTGTCTGGCTGAGACCCCGGATTGCCTGAACCAGCAGGATCGGCAAATCTTGTTTAAGACTGTATCACTCCGCCGCCAGTTCTGATTGGGTGGGGATGGCAAGGCAAACACATGTTCCAGTTGGCGAGGAACTGACTTTGAGGACTCCCCGGATCGATTTTGCTCGCTCCGACATATTTTTTAATCCCTGTCCGCCACCAGCCTCGGCGTTATTCAGCCCTCCGCCATTGTCTTCAATCTCGATCTTGAGCATCTGATCAGGGTGCGGTGTCAGGGAGAACCGGATGGTGATCCTGCTGGCACCGGAATGCTTGGCGGCATTCGTGGTGGCTTCCTGCATGATACGAAGGATATTCAGGGCGGCTGAGGGTGTCAGTCCTTCAATCGGCGGAATATCTATCATCTGCCAGTCGAGTTCTATGTCCTGCGAGGACAGTTGTTGTTCCGTGCGTTCACGGAACGTACCCAGCACGCCGGTGATGTCGTCCTCGACACCAAGTGAATTGATCATGGTTCTGAGGTCTTCCAGTGCGGCGCGAGCGGACCCTTCTATTTTACCGCGTTCGGATTCTTCGTTCGTTGCCATCGCGATGATCGAGATCAGCTGGCCGCCAAGGCCATCATGCACATCCTTCATGATGCGCTGTCGTTCTTCATTCAGGGCCTGCCGCCGCTCAAGCAGCTGGCGCTGTTCGTATGTCTGGCGCAGTTCGGTTTCTTTTTCCTCGATCCGGTCTTCTAGCGTACCAACCAACGTGTCCACCCTGTTCATCGACAGAACAAGACGCCGGAAGAAGACCACACTGAGCGCAGGAAGGATCAACAGATAAACAATCCTGAAATGCATGATGTTGCTGTCCGGATTGACATTCATGATGATCAGCGTGTCGTGTATGGCGAGTGAACATGCACCCAGGATCGACAGCAGAATGATTACGCATTCCCAGCGCCGCTCCCAAACGGCTGCGTAAACCAGAGTGAAAACGATCCAGCCCGTCAGCACAAGACTGAAGGGAACGACAAAAAGGATATCGACATACTGAAAGATGGATTGCGGCAGTGACAAAAACGCCAACGTGGCAAATATGGGCGGGATCAGCAAGTATCGCGTCTTCAACGGCAATACCCTGTCCGTAAGGCTGTAGGTGAAAAGCAGTCCCATCACAGACATCCAGAAATTGGTGACGTATCCCAGCCAGGCTACCGCATTGGATAGTGCAATCGAACTAGGCAGGTAGATCGGAATTCCGTGAATGGAACTGAACATCAGTACAATTGAACAATAAAGCGCTGCCTGTTCGCGACGACGGCCTGCCCATAACAGAAACAGAAGAAGTGCCAGCAACAACTGCCAGAACACCACAAGTGCGGGAATACGCACTGCCCTGAGATAGTACCAGCCATAGCTGCCTCTGATCTGGTCAGCGCGACCGACATAGATCTGGCTGAGAAAACCCGTCAATTTGCCACCTGGTTGCAGCGTTATCGTAACAACATTATCTTGGGGTTTCAGAATGCCGGTGGAGATGGGTGACAAAAATGGCGTTCCCTGGTCCGCGATCAATTCACCGCTTAAAAATCCACCTGAAGTCAATTCGGCACCGTTCACTGCCACCAGGATCTGGCCTGAATAACTCGGGATATAGATCGCCCATTTCTCACCGGCAGCCGGATAATCGAACTGGGTCTGATAGGTGCCGGATTGAAATGGTCTGTCTGGATGGGTCCGCCAATTGTCCGGCAGTGAGATCTCGCGCGCGCCCTGAGCGTTGTTTTGCGAAAACTCCATCGCGCGCACGGGGGCGATCTCTTTGGGAAGAGGAAGCAATTCGAAATACAAAAAAACTGTAACGACAGCGACTGCCGCCCCCCACAATCCCAGAACAAACAGGTAGCTCAAAATGTTCCGAGACCGATTGTCCCCAGTCAAGATATGCTTATCAACCCCCTCTGAATCGCCTCAAACACGGCCTCGCCGCGCGAATTGACTTCCAGTTTCCGATATATGTTTTTTATATGCGTCGGTACTGTATTGCTCGACATCCCCAGTTTTGCGGCAACATCTTTATAGGTAAAACCCTTTGCGATCCCCCAAAGGATATCCATCTCGCGTTCGGTGAGCAATCCTTTCGGACTGTCAACTTGTTCCGTCTGTTGAACAACTTGAATGATGTATCGGGCCACAGATGTTGAAATCGGCGAGCTACCTGATACCAGTTGGCGAACGGAATTGACGATATCAAGCGGTCTGGAATCCTTCAGAAGAAAGCCGGATGCACCCGTTGCAATGGCTGTCACAACGCTCTGTTCATCCCCGAGCACGGAAATCACCATGATTTCCATATTGGGCAATTGTTTCCTTCCAGCTCGAATCAAATCGAACCCATGTCCATCCGGCAACTGCAGATCAGTGATCAGGACGTCGGCCTCGCATGTCGCAATGGCTGCAGCCCCTTCGGCAAACGTCGCGCAGATTGCAGAAATTTCGAAATCGGCTTCCGGCTGGAGGCTACAGGTGAGCGACTGACGCATCGCCGGATCGTCTTCGACGAGGATGATTTTTACTGTTTGATCGGCCATCAGGCACCCACAACGACTGTGCAACGGTCTCCGCACGGTTGAACGTTTCAATATCGACGCCCCGAACCGGCTTCTAGACACGTTGCCGGATTTCTGAGCGAAACAATCTTAACCCCGGCGACGTCGACCTCAAAGATAGGCACTTTTTACGGTATCCCGAGAATTTCTGTCGCTGACCAAGTCTCAGTCTAACTGTGTCGGTCCCTGCACCAGTTATCCGACACAATCCGCTTGAACCAAACACAGAATTCCATCCGAACACCATCCCATGGTGATGGGATGGTGAAAGATGTTCAAAATCGTCAATCTCAACGTCAGTTAACTGAAGGAATTCAGCCGGTGTGACCGGATTGGCTGCCGAAAAGAACAGGTAACTCTGTATTTTGGGACCAGCAAGGGCACGCGCATCTTTTTCCGGCGGAAGCGGAAACCGCCGGGCGCCTCATCACCGCCCCATATAACGCCTGCACGTTTCGAAGGCGCTGGACAGCCTGCAGGCGACGGCAGGCGGTGATGAGGCTGTTTTCACAGAATTGACCTGACAATTGCTCGGGTGCGTACAAAGCGTCAATCGGTTCTGCGACCGCCGCTAAATCCGACCACTTCCAGCGTAAATTCTTCTACGTAGTCGATCAAAGCACTAACGGCCAAAGCAGCACCGTCTTCATCGCCACCCGAGACGGCCAGAGCAACGGCTGCATGAGCTCCGGCCATACGCTGTATGCTCCCATACCGCTCCTGATTAAGGACCCAGAATCTCCGAGACAAACTTTTTACGGAAGTGAGTGCGCGTGCCGCAAATCGATTATCGGCCGCTTCTATCAGAAGTGCGAAACATTCCGAATCCATTTCGGTCATCTCGACCTGTTCATCGTTGTTCGCCATCGCCTGAAATCTCTCGGCGATATCAGCAAACTGTTTTCGCTGTGCGGAACTGGCTCGTTTTGCTGCGGACTGTGCCACGAGAATTTCGACAACCCGCCTCAGCTCCAGCGCTCTGAATTGTTCAGTATGATCAATCGGACAGACTTGCGAACCACGTTGCGGTGCTATCCGCAGCAGTCCGATATCTGCCAACCTCTGGATTGCATGGCGGACCGGCGCTCTCGTGTGGCCCGAGATCTCAATCAGATCGGTTTCAGACACCCAGCGCCCGGGTTCCAGTTCACCATTAACGATCATGCGTTCCAGATCGCGCAACGCCGCATCCTTCCGGTGGCGTGTGCCAACCGGCGCTGGTGATCTTTCAATGACGGCTTCGTTTTGTTCTGACAAGAGCGCCCCTGACTTTAACTCGACAATCTGCATAGCACGACCGGCGATCTTTATTGACATGTTAGTATCGTTTTATAACATTTCAATATTGACATGTCAGTATTTTTGTTTGACATGTTAAACAACGAATGAATGCAAAAGTCTTGGGAGGACGTCATGGGAACATTCAGATCACTGGCACTGTCATCTGCATTTTTGATGGGCACATCAGCTGCTGTTTTCGCACAGGAAGTCGTAAAGGTTGCCGAACCAAACTGGGCAAGTGGTCGGGCAATGGCCGGGCTGATCAAGGTCATCATCGAAGATAAGCTGGGTGGCAAAGCCGAACTGGTTCCGGGCACGAACGCTGTCATTTTCAAGGCGATGGACCGCGGCAAGGGAGAAATCGACGTTCATCCCGATGTGTGGTTGCCCAACCAGTCTAATTTCACGGACGAATATGTGGGCAAGAATCAGACGGTTGCGCTGAGCGAGGGCAATTACGAAGGGTTCTCGGCCTTCTGCGCACCCAAAGAGTTTGCCGAAAAAAATAACATCAAATCGATTTTCGACCTGGCAACACCGGAAGTGGCCAAGCTTATGGACCGCGATGGCGATGGCATGGGAGACATCTGGGTCGGCGCACCGGGCTGGGCATCAACCAAGATCAATTCCGTGAAGGTGCGTGATTACGGTATTTCCAATTTCTTCACGCCCATTGAAGCAGAAGAAGAAGTTGCGACGGCTTCTATATCCGATGCACTGAACAAGGGCGAAGGTTACGCATTCTATTGCTATGCACCCCACTACAACTGGTTTGTGTTCGACATGGTGCGGCTGGACGAACCCGAATACGACGCCGCCAAATACGACATGAAACAACCGGCTGAAGATCCCAAATGGTTTGAGAATTCCAAGGTAACGACAGGTGACAAGCCGAAGACCATTCACGTGGGGTATTCCAAATCACTTGAAGGCCGCACACCGTCTGTCGCTGCGTTTCTTGCGAAAATCGACATGGATACCGATACGGTCAACAATTTCACCCATGAGATCGTGGTGAAAAAACGTCCAAGCACCGAAGTGGCACGGGAATGGATCGAAGCAAATTCGGACCGTGTTGACGGTTGGCTTGGTCTTAACTGACCGGGTGGTCGTCCTACCATCGGCACGCGCTTACCCGGGCGTGCCGATGGTTTTCACTCCGCTGCTTCTTTAAAGTTTGTACTTTGTGCCGACCGCATCGACAGGTGCGGCAAAGGGGGACGTTTGACCGTTCATCCGCAATTGGAAAATATCGAAGACGCAGTCATCGATATGGCCGGTGTCTGGAAAATATTCGGCGCCGGGCAGGACAAAGCCATGACCGCAATCCAAAAGGATGGTCTGTCCAAGGCGGAAGTCCTAGAGAACTTCAACTGTGTGGTCGGCGTTGCTGATGCATCCTTCAAAGTCAAACGGGGTGAGATCTTCTGCATCATGGGCTTGTCCGGCAGTGGCAAATCCACACTGGTCCGTCATGTCAATCGTCTCCTGACACCGACGGCGGGCAAGGTCGTTGTCAGCGGCCTCGACATAATGGCGCTCAACGAGAAAGAGCTACTGAAGGTTCGCAACGAAAAGATCGCAATGGTCTTTCAAAATTTCGGACTGTTGCCGCACCGATCCGTACGAGACAATGTTGCGATGCCGCTGGAAATCAGAGGGCTATCACAAAATGCCCGCTGGAAAGCCGCGGAGGATGCGTTGTCTCTGGTCGAACTGGCCGAATGGAAAGACAAGTTCGCTCATGAACTCTCCGGCGGCATGCAACAGCGCGTCGGTCTTGCACGTGCCATTGCTGCGGATGCCGATGTTTTGCTGATGGATGAACCATTCAGTGCGCTTGATCCGCTGATCCGGCGCCAGCTTCAGGATGAGTTTATGCGGCTGGCAAACAAGATGAACAAGACAACGCTGTTCATTACCCATGACCTTGACGAAGCTGTCCGCATCGGAGACCGCATTGCCGTCATGAAAGACGGGGTTATCGTTCAAACCGGTACGCCGGAAGAAATCATCATGCATCCCGCCGATGATTACGTCATGGATTTCGTCGCCGGGATTTCCCGGATCAACCTCATTCGCGCCCACAGTCTTGCAAAACCCTTGAAGGCCTATGAGAGCGAAAACGGCAAGCTGCCGGATAGCGCCCTCACCGTCTCCGGTAACGATACGCTTCGGCAAATCATTCTGAAGGCGACCGACACCGATGGCCCCATTCTGGTGAAGGATGAAGACATCGGCACTTCCGGTGTCATCACCAAGAACGACATCTTGAACGGGGTCATTATGGGGACAGAGGACTCATGACGATTGCGAGCGAAGAGATAGTTCCGATCGGTGCCGCTGACAATTCCACCGTCAGAGAATTCGTCACCACCGGTGAAGCCTATTACGAAGAACAGTTCAAAGTTATCGGCGACAAGCGCGGTTTTGCCTTCACCTGGAACTGGGCTGCGTTCATGCTCGGGTCAATCTGGTTCGGCATGCGCAGCCTGTGGTCGTACTTTCTCCCCTTCGTTGCGCTTGAAACCCTGGCCGTCGTTCAACTCGCGCGAGGGATCTGGGGGGATCTTGGTGCACCGATCCTGGCCCGCCTGCCCGGTATCGAAAACACGCTTGCCTCGCGTTATGAACAACTCGCCGAAGCCAAACAGAACGCTCCCGATAGAGTGGCGACTTTTGAAAACGCCATTGCCTCTCTCGAACGGGCCGTTGAAGGCATCAAGGCAGAGGCCGCCGCGGCCAATGCAACGTCGCTGCAGTTGATCATTTGGGGAGTTGCAGGACTGATAGCGATCAAAGTGGCGCAAGGCATCCTCGCCAATCCCGCCTTGCAGGCCCGCTTTGCGCGCTGGCTGTCCGACCGCACGCTCGGCTCAGGTGTCAATATCCAGAAGATCGCGCTGGCGAGCACCCTAACGACAATCACCTATATCACGTGCTCGCTGAAATTCGGATTTCCGACCGAAGTTCCCTCGCTAATCACATTTCCTTCCGACCCGGAGGTTCAGACATCCGTTGCCGACGCCATCAAAGCCTGGATGGGGCGGGCCGCCATCAGCTCGGAATGGTTTTTCGACGGACTGACTTTCGGTATTCGCAATGTGCTGGACGCACTTGAGACCCTTTTTGTTGAAACACCGTGGCCGGTGATGTGCGGCTTTATTCTGTTGTTGACGGGGTTGTCTGCCGGATGGCGCGCCTCCATTTTCACAGCTGCTGCCCTGGCTTATCTGGGCTACC
Organism: Stappiaceae bacterium; assembly: GCA_039976075.1. GTDB lineage: Bacteria > Pseudomonadota > Alphaproteobacteria > Rhizobiales > Stappiaceae > JBDWFY01. Next base: position 95,144 of record JBDWFY010000001.1, on the reverse strand, counting down.
TGGGATTCTGGGACAAGAGCATGAAAACGCTGGCGCTCCTGGGAACTGCTGCCTGCATTTCCATCTCGCTCGGCATCCCGCTGGGGATCGCCTGTGCCCGTTCCTCGCGGCTTTATTCGTTCGTGCGGCCGGTGCTTGATTTCATGCAGACCATGCCTGCCTTTGTGTACCTGATACCGGTGATTGCATTTTTTGGCACAGGTAAACCGGCTGCCATCATTGCGACAATGATTTTCGGCGGATCACCTGTCGTGCGATTGACAGTTCTGGGACTCAGGGGCGTGCCCGAAACGGTGCGTGAAGCTGCCATGGCATTTGGTGCCAACAAGCGATACCTGCTTTGGAAGGTCGACTTGCCGCTCGCCATGCCTTCGATCATGGCCGGTATCAACCAGACGATCCTCCTGAGCCTTGCCATGGTTGTAATCGCCTCGCTGATTGGCGCCAAGGGGCTGGGTGAGGATGTTCTGGAAGCACTCCAATACGCATCCGAGGGACAAGGAATTCTAGCCGGTCTGGCGATCCTTTTTTGCGCCATGATCCTCGACCGGATTATTCAGGGAAAGAGAAGATAAATCATGACAGTGACCGTTGCGATGTTCATCAAGTATGAGAACGACAAGAAGGCGGCTATGCTGCACACCCCCAGTGATCGCGCGGCCGTGGCGGAAAAAGCGGTGGGAGCAATGGGGGGTCAGTTACTGCACGCCTACGGCAGCTGCGGCGAGTATGACATGATGTTTGTCTATGAAATGCCCGACATGGCATCGGTTGCCGCCAACATGATGCTGGCCGATGCCAGCGGCATGTCCAAATATCACAAGATCATTCCGCTCTTCTCCAATGACGATTTCCTTGCGGCTCAGGCAAAAGCCGGGAACATGAAGGAAACGTATGCTGTAGCCGGTGCTGAATGACACAGACACTCTTTTTCGGTGGCACAATCATCGCAGTCGACGAAGACCTGCAGGAACCAGAAGCAGTCCTTGTCCAAGATGGCAGGATCGCATTCGTTGGCACTTTAGCCGAAGCAGAACAAGTTGCGGGCCAAACCCCCGCGCGCATCGATTTGGCCGGGAAATTTCTCCTCCCTGGTTTTATCGATGCGCACTCCCATCCCCTCTGGTCCGCAAAGACACGAGGCGCACCGGTCGTCGATGTTCGGGCAGAAACTGTACCCACCTATGATGCAGTCCTTGCAAAAATCGAACGCAAGGTCGCGGCGGCGCATCCTGGAGAGCATCTGTTGTTTTTCGGATTGGATGCGCAGCTCCATCATGGGTTTGAAGCTCCGACCCGAACACAGCTTGATGCCATCGCGCCGGATAACCCGCTTGGAATTCAGACATCCAACTGTCATGCGCTCTATCTGAATTCTTCCGGTCTGCAAGCTTGTGGACTGGATGAAAACACACCGACACCAACCGGATCTATCATTGAGAAAGATCCGTCTGGCAAACTGACTGGCAAAATTGCAGAAGCGATCACCTGGCGGGCAATTGAAACGTTTTATGACGCCTGGGGTGATGACCGTCTGAATGACGAGTTCAAGGCAGGCATCGATGAATTCATCCGGAACGGGATCACGACGACGACGGAACATCTCTACCTTCCGTTTTACAAGGCCTATTATCTCAGCGCCCTGAAAAAGGGTTGGCCCCTTCCCCGTATTGCCGCCTACCAGCAGGCCGTCGCGGCAGATATGCAAGTGGAGCCGATGGATGTGGGCGATGAACGCCTCTGGATGGCAGGTGTGAAAATTCATGCAGACGGCTCGCCTTTCATTGGAAATATCTGGCTGACCGAGCCGTACCTGGACAATGCCATCACCCGTCGGCGCATGGGCCTGCAGCCCGGCCACACAGGTGGGCTGAATTACCCTCAGGACTATTTTGAAAACATGGTCCGTACTTACGTCGCCCAGGGTTGGCAGATGACCATCCATACCCAGGGTGACCGCACAATCGACATGGTGCTGGACCTGCTGGAAAACGTACTGGCAGAAACACCAAGACCTGATCACCGCTTCCGACTGGAACATTGCGCCCTGATGCGGGATGATCAGATAGATCGGGCGATCAATCTGGGCGTGCTGTCCAGCTTCTTTATCAATCACATCACCCATTGGGGTGCACCAATTGAAGATGTGTTGTTCGGACCAACGCGCGCAGCCCACTATGTTCCGGCAGGAACAGCGGCCAGGCGGGGCATGCGTATTTCGCTTCATGCCGATACACCGATGACCGATCCATCCTGTCTGGAACTGATGCAGGCGGCAATGACGCGCAAAGCAGGCGATGGTCGAATAGTCGGACCCGATGAATGCCTGGACGCACCAACGGCCCTCAAGGCTGTTACCATCGATGCCGCCTACCAGATCGGCAAGGATGACATGCTGGGATCAATCACTTCCGGTAAACATGCCGACTTTGTGGTGCTCGATGCCAATCCCCTGACAGCGATCCCAGAAACTCTTCGCTCCATTAGGGTTAAACAGACTTGGCTGGCTGGTGAATGTGTCTGGAACGATGTCGACTAGCGAGAATATTCCCATTCCCCTTGTGACGGTCGGCGGATTTCTTGGGGCCGGCAAGACAACACTTGTCAATCACATCCTCAAGCATGCCGATGATCGCCGCATCGTGGTTTTCGTCAATGACTTTGGCGCCATCAATATCGATTACGATCTAATAGAGGCCGCTGACACCGACCGGATCTCACTGAAGAACGGCTGTGTCTGTTGCACCCTCAATGATGACCTGATCGGCTCGATTGCTTCTTTTTGCCGGGAAGATCGTCCGGATGCATTTGTTGTGGAGGCAAGCGGCGTCGCGGATCCACGGTCCCTCGATCAATCGATCATTGCGCTTCAGTCAGCCGGGCATGTGCATCTTGATAATCGTGTTTATGTTATGGATGCTGATCAATTCGGATCTCTGGGGTATGCCGACACGGAACAGCTCGTAGATTACGCCGTCGCCAGTGACCTGGTTTTGATCAATAAAGCCGATCTTGCGGCCGCCTCTGATCTGCAGAAACTGCATGTGCTATTGAAGCGATCATGCCCGCGCAGCGCGCTTCTGGAAACCATCCAATGCGCAATACCCTTCGACCTTCTTGTCGGTGACACTTCACTGAGGCAGATCACCGGTGCTGCACGCAATACAGCCCCCCTCCTCTCCCCACATGCCTTATCGGACTTTGTCAGTTGGAGCCGCTCTGATCTGGCTGTCGTGAAGAAGGAGGCATTTGTTGAGTTTTTGCCCGAGCTTGTTTCAATAGCCATTCGAAGCAAAGGCATTTTGTATTTTGATGATGATCCGCAAACACCATTTCTCTTCGATCTGGTGGGTACACGGTATGGCTTCAGGCCATTTCTGTCGGCGAATGAAAATCCTGTTTCGAGTTTTGTCGCCATAGGCAAGAAGAGAGAATTCCAGACAGGCGTTCTTGAACGGATGTTCAATCGCTTTAGTCCGACTTCAAATTCAAATAGTTCCAAATTAGAAAACTTATAAATTACTGATTTTTATATCTTTTTTCTTGCATATTTTGAAACCGGCGATATGTTGCGATTAACATGAATTAAATACTCATATTAATTCCATGGCGAATGAACACTCAGGCCTCGGATCTGATGATTCAACAATGGTTTTACAAGAATACCGCCATACGCATTTGGGTGGGATGGGAGATTTCGGCTGATTTCGAGTTCATGGGAGGGCACTTCTCTCAAGCAATGAGATCCCGGCCTGGTGATAGGTCCATGCTCTTCTGGAAACTCATCGCCTCCGCTCAAGCGCCCCGCCCGAATGCGTTCTATTCCTGCGGTCGATTTAAGCCGCGTTCGTGATGCACACCCGCTTTTTTATCCCATTTTCAAAGCGTGGTGTGTTTCGGCCAATGTCCGGACAGCATTGGTCAACACGAGAGGGAGGTCCTCTCCGGCCTCCCTCTCATTCCCTCAGACCGTATTTCTATCAGGCTTTTGGGTCCCCTCATGAGTAGTCGGCCAAAACATTTCGACAAGTTTGATTGGCTGGAGTTGCAAAAGCAGGCTCAGGACTGTGGAGACGGTCAAATGCCAGGTTTTTTTGAATTTCTGATGCGTGACGATCAAGGCCCAATCAGTCCCGAACAGATGTCTGACGAACCGGAAGATGACGCGGCGGGTCAAGTTAACCCAACAAAGCCAAATACAACGCAAGAAAAAGAGTTCGAATAGTATGACATCTACGAAGCAGAACAACGAACGGGATCAAGAGGGTTGTTTTACTTTTACTGTTGAGAAAAAGGGTGAGACAAACGCCACAAAACAGACCCTTCGTCTGGACCGCTTCGAGCACAGTATTCTGCAGATCACACAGCTGATGTGCCAAAGTTATGCGCATCCGCACAGTCATGCCTGGGAAAACGCCTTGCTGATGAGCAAGGAAAGGTTTGGCACGATTGGAGGTGGCGTTGTCGCTACCGCAGTACTGGAATTGTTGAACGCCTTGCGAAAGAGCAGAAGAACAACCTTTAAGTTCACCAACCCCTTTTGCCCCTGCTGTCGCGCATCCGTCTCCGAATGCGAAATGAGGCTTCTCGCCATCATCAACGGCAAGCGCACCGCTCAAAACCAGAGAGTACAGATGGAGGCTGTCATTTTATGCGAAGGATTTCCTGCCCAAAAATTTCTTGACAGTGTCGATGCACTAATCGGCACTTTTGAAGGCCTCGTTCAAATCGCTGAGAAGCTATCCCCAGACCCGTTGCCTTCATAAGCAGGGATGCGATTCCTATAAAAACCAGGGTGCGATAGGAAAGATGTGTTGGCTCTTGTCGATTTTTCGCGACCCTCACAATCTCTGCTACGTATTTAAAATGGTTCCAAATTGGAATCCTTCTAAACACCTGATTTCTTTACATTTTTTCTTGATTATTTCGGCACCCGCGATAATTTAGTGTTTAATGCAAGCTGCAGTTAGCAGGCCTATCTGTATGGGATTAAGGGCAGGATGTCGTTGGTTGATCGAATTGAAGAATTATGAGTGACTGGAAAGACATAAGCACTGCACCCAAAGCTGCATCGAAAGAAAAAATCCTCGTCTTCAACGCAAAAATGCAAGCCGTGCAGCTGATCATGTCGGAAGGCGATTGGTGGCGATGGCGGCATGAACTCGGTGAGAAGATCGATTTCTCTCATTGGATGCCACTGCCCCTGCCTCCAGAAGAAGTAGATTGAATTCCAAAATCAAATGGGTTCTTCGACGCGATGATGCGCCTCGGCATTTGAGCGTGCTCCTCTTCAATTGCAAATCTCGAGTGCATGAAGGCGAAAATTAACCGGTAGCGCGGCGAACGACATTCACGCGACAATAATCCCAACAGGGAAAAGACACGGTTATCAGTCAAGCAAAGCCCAGAAAAAACTCCGACAATTCATGTGTGGCATCGAGCGGCAGCACGTGGGCCACATATTGGTCTGGCCGGACGATGACAAGCGCGCCTGAACGACGGTTGATGGATCGCAGATCAAAAATGTCGTGATCGTTTTTGACGACCGGGCAAAAGATCTTTTCATAGTCAATCAGACCATATCGCCCGGTTTCAGGGAGAAGCAGTTCGGGCATGTATGTCAGGCTGAGAGTGCGATGGTGCTGTTGAAATACCGCCCGAACATCGAGAAACGCTTCAACATCCTCGTTTTCCGTTTCTGGTCGACGCAGCGGCGATACCGGATTGTTGAGCAGGAACTCCATAAGTCCCGAGATTGCGCCACCGGGTTCTCCCGCGTCGCCCTCACCTGCGAAGGCAAACAAGCGCCAGCGACCATCCGCTTTAATTGTGTGAGCAAGATGGACCGGCTTGGCATCTGCGAGCCGGATGACCGGGGCAGAATGAAAGCGCATGCCGGTTTGAAAACCTTGAGCGAGGTCTTGATACTGACCGGAACCTGTTATGATCGATGGATCGTAACGGGTCTCAACACCTGCGGTGTAACGCGCGTGTTTGGCAAAATAGCGTTGAAATTCCGCCGCAACTGACGTTTCCTGCCGGGTGCTGAACAACCTTGCCATGTCTTTATCGAAATCGATCAGCTCCCGCGCCTTGGCCTGGCGCTCCGATGAATAAGTTTGAAGCAGTTTCGGTTGGGCGTGTCCTCTGACCACAGAGGCAAGCTTCCAGCCCAAGTTGAATGTATCTGCCATCGACACGTTCATACCCTGCCCGGCTTTCGGACTGTGGGTATGGCAGGCATCGCCTGCGATAAAAATGCGGGGGCTGCGTGTTTGCTTTTCTGCTTCCGGCACGTCGTCGAAAGAATCGCAAATCCGCTGTCCTATTTCATAGGCTGACCACCAGGCAACCTCCTTCACTGATAATGTGTAGGGTCTCAGAATGGACTGTGCTTTTTCTATCAGGACCTGCTCGCTCACATTCCGGTCCGAAGCCCGTTCATCGCCCACGAGTTCATCAAGTTCGATATACAATCGAACCATGAAACCGCCTTCGCGCGGGATGATCAGCAAACTACCGGCAGAGGCCGATTGCAGGGCGCACTTGAGGCGAATATCGGGAAAGTCGGTGACGGCCAGTACATCCATGACACCCCAAAGCTGTCGCGCCGCTTCACCCTGCAAATCATAGCCGAGCAGATGACGCACGGCGCTATGGGCACCGTCGCATCCCACCACATAGCGGGCCTTCACCTGCTCTTTTGCCGGCTCCTCACCATCACGCAGTTGCTCCAGTGTGGCAGTGACCGGATGATGAGGATCATCCGTTATTGTGAGGTCCACCAGCTTCCGGTCATAGTCTGGTACAAGGCGGCTTGCAGAATTCCGCATGGTTTCGAGATAAAAATCATGCACCCGGGCCTGGCTCAATATCGTATGGGGGAATTCTGACAGACCATCTTCCACATCCTGAATGCGGTCAGCCCGCACAATATCGCCATGTCCCTCCACCGGCCGCCAGAATGTTGTCTCGTTGACCCAATAAGCTTCCCTGGCGACCTTTTCTGCAAATCCGAATGCTTCAAACATTTCCATCGAGCGGCAGGCAATACCGTCCGCCTGCCCAACCTGCAGCGGTCCGGATTTCCGGTCAACAATTCGGGTAATGATGTCGGGAAATGCGGACAATTGGGTGGCTAACGTCAAACCGGCCGGGCCGCAGCCGACAATCAGAACGTCGACCACGCCTTTGTCGATATGTCGCTCTGCCAAAGCCGGCTCAATGCGGGGGTCTCCGGTGCGAAAGCCATTTTGATGGTACTGCATTTCTGGTTATCCAAGTTGCGGCACTTGCGATCAGATCGGCAACGGTTCAACGCCTATGATCCAACCATGCAGCGAAATCAGACTGTAAAAGGCAATCACGGCTGCTACCAGGCGGAATACCAAACCGGTAGGACTTTGCGGTGCTGTTACCAGAGGTGCCGCTGATATACGGGCAACCATGCTGTCCCACTCCTCTCCCAATTCCCGCTTTTTGCGTCGGTCGACCAGCTTACGCCCCAGAACTGCAAACAGTACGAAAACACCGAACAGGATCACATGAGCAAGATCCCCATTGACGATCAGATGAGCCGACGCCCATAGAGCCAAAACAATGAGCAGAGGGTGCCGGATCCATCGAACGATGCCGGGACGGTCCGGATCAAACGCTTGATTGTTGCCACCGCCGAAAGAAAGTGGATTGGGACGGCCTGCTGTTACCGCAAACAACAGACAGGCAATACCCATAATCGTAACCGCCACCCAGGATTGCCACTCAGCCCAGCCCCATAGTTCGATGTAAGGCGCACGTCCGGCAGCCGCGATCAGCCAGGCCAGGATGACCAGAGACAGCAGCGAATACAATGCCGTAAAGGCTCCTGCCCCGACTTTCGATACAAGCCATGGCTTTACCGGCGGACGCACAGGTACGGAATGAGAGATGAAAAAAACAATAAAAGCTGCAACGAACTCTGTCCAACCCACGGCGCAATCGTTCCCTTGGAAAATAGCTAGTGCTCTACCCTATAACGGCGACAGTGGATCGAGGCCAGTCTCCAGGCGGCGCGGCATCACTATGTCGCGTCTTATCCGATCTCTTCACCGGCTCTGCTCCGTGTGAAGCATCACGGTTGCACTTAACTGACCCTGTCATAGTTCTCCCGCGCCAACCGCACTCGTTCATGACTGCTCTCAGCCCAGAATACCAGTGGTTTCAGTACGTTGAGTAACTCCTGCCCCATCGGTGTCAATTCATATGTTACCGCAATGGGGGATGTATCGTGAACTGTTCGAACAAGGTGGCCATCCCTTTCAAGAGATCGCAGATTCTCAGTCAATACGCGCTGGGTGATATCGCCGATCGTTCGTTTCAGGACACCAAATCGTAAAGCGCCATCTTCGAGCGCCAAAAGAATCAGTGACTGCCACTTACCCATGACTTTGGTCAGCACATCTCTGACAGGACAGAGTTGGCTCTCTGCAACTGTTGTGACGGTTACCTGGAGCATACTTTGTTTCCTCAAAGTGCGTAATTGATACCTGGTTCCAATTTGATACTAATATGAAACCCACCCTTGTCTCGCCAAAAAAGAAAGGTTCCTTCATGATCGTTGATCCGGAGGCAAACAAAGCCAACGCTCAGGCGTTTTATGATCTGATGTTCAACCAGTGCGAACCACGTGCAGCAATTGAGCGCTATGTCGGGGATGAATATATTCAACACAATCCGGAAGTGGCCGACGGCAAGGAAGCCTTCATCGATTACTTTGTGCGCATGGCAGAGGATTATCCCGGCAAGAAGACTGTGTTCAAGCGCGTTGTTGCGGAAGGTGATCTCGTTGTCCTTCATTGTCATCAGATGTGGCCCGGTAGCGATGACTATGCCGGAATGGATATTTTCCGCTTCGATGAGAAGGGCAAGATCGTCGAGCACTGGGATGTGCTTCAAGTCATCACTGGAGAATCCAAAAACAATAATGGCCTGTTTTGATCATAACTCCGGTACTGAAATTAAACAGATCAACCGGCATTCAAACCGGCAACTTTCTGTAACAGCATTACAATCTGTTTCCGCTCGGCGTCGGTTAAATCACCCAACACATCGGCATTTATCCGCTCAATAATCTCGGGCAACTCAGATGCCTTCTTCCGACCTGCACCGGTTAGATAGATCAAAAACGAGCGTCGACTGTTGGGATCCGGTCGGCGTTCGACGAATCCGGCCTCTACAAGTGCGTCGATATTACGGCTGGTGAAATACTCAGGAAAATTCAGCTTCTCTCCCAGAGCTCGCTGGTTGATTCCATCTTCTTCGGACAAGAGCATCAGGTTGGCAAATATCTTTACATCCACGCCGACTTCCGCCAGCGCCGCCTTCATCTGAGTTTCGATATCCCGGGCAAGTGTCTGGATGAGAAAGCTAAAACTTCCCTCTCTCCTCGCTTTAATATTTCCAATAGGCTTCATCGGGTATCAACTCCTGACAATAACGACATCACCCATCTTCGTAGGCTTGGAGTGTTGCAATTATATTATATTTATATATCTTGCATATGCAAGTAATGCAAATACAAGCAAAAGAGCGATCGGCCCACGCACAACCGGATGCGAGCCGCGGTGCAGACACGAAACAAAACCGTCCCGATGAGCAAACAGGTGCATAATGAACCTCCGCCCGCTTCTCTTTTTTCCGCCCATTGCCGTGGGCATCGCCGGTTACATGTGGCTGACCGCACCTGAGAACACTGCCGACAAGGCCACTATTGCTGAGGCCGTAACTGCAGTACGTGCTTTGACCGTGGGGCAGACAATGGCAACACCTTCGGCTTCCGGTTATGGCCGCGTGGTGGCGGAAGATAGCTGGTCGGCGATCTCGCAGGTTCAAGGCCGGGCAACATTCGTCTCAGGAAATCTCGATGTTGGCGGTTTTCTATCCGAAGGGACAGAGATCATCAGGATTGATCCCAGAGATTATGAAATCTCGTTGACGCGGGCAAAAGCGTCGCTCAGTAGTGCCCGGGCTGCACTGCAAGAACTGGAGGCCTCTGAACAAAACACCCGTGCAACAATCGAGCTCGAACGACGCATTGAAGATCTTCGTCGAGACGAACTGACTCGGCAGAAAACCCTTCTGAAGCGGGGAAGCGTGGCTCAGGCGACGGTCGATGCGTCCGTCCGGACGCTGCTCGCTCAGGAGAAAGTGTTACTTGGGCTGGAAAATACATTCCGCCTGCTGCCTGCCCAGCGCGCCACGCTTCAGGCAACTATTGAAACGCGCATTGTTGAAATCGAGGAGGCAGAACGAGCGCTTGCCAACACATCCCTCTCAACACCGCTCACCGGGCGGGTCACCTCCCATAACGTGTCACTCGGCCAGTTTGTCCGTATCGGGGACACGCTGGCAACCATCGAAGGCACTGCAGCCTCGGAAGTGGTGGCTGAATTTCAGATCGAAATGCTGGGTAATCTGTTCTTTATGCTCAGAGATGAGCAGGCGCGCCTGGAAATAGCGAGCATAGAAGTGGCAGACGCTTTTGAACGTCTAAAAAGCCTCGACCTGCGCGCCGAGGTGTACCTGCAATCCGGAGATCAGACTTTTTCCTGGCCGGCGCAACTGGTCCGACTTGACGCAAGCACAGACCCGGCCACCGGCACTGTCGGCCTGGTCGTCCGGATTGACAACCCGACCCGACCTGACCCCTCTCTGCCTGGCCCTCCCCTTACAAATGGTTCTTTTGTAGAAGTACGCCTATCTGCACCGGAGCCAGTGGCATCATTGCGTATCCCTCGCTCGGCCGTCCGTTATGAGGGCGACATGGCGTTCGTCTATACTGTTGATGCCCAATCAAAGCTTGGGCGCAAGGACATCAAAACCAGCGCCGTACATGGCGACACGATTGTGGTGGCTGAGGGATTGTCCGACGGCGACACGATTGTCCTGTCCGACATGCGTCCGGCCGTTATCGGCATGCGTCTTGATCCCATCAACATGGAAACGGAATGAGCGCCATGATTTCGTACTTTGTGCGGCATCCCGTTGCTGCGAACCTGCTTTTAATTGCCGTTTGTTTTCTCGGCATCTCTGCATTGAGCGGAATGGAGAGGGAGAGTTTTCCTGAATTTACAGCCAGTGAAGTGTCGGTAACCATCCCCTACCCCGGTGCCTCAGCAAGCGATGTTGACGAACAGATCTGTCTGGTTCTGGACGACGCGCTCCGCGCTGTTACTAATCTTCAGGATTTTGAGTGCCTCTCCGTTGATAACAGCGCCAAAGCGACGCTGACCATGGCCGAGAATGGCGATATCGGTCAGTTTTACAACGATGTGTCTTCTGAAGTGTCCAGCATCAATGACTTGCCAGACGATGCAGAATTACCGTCCGTCTCGATACTCGGTCAAACCGAAGTCATTGCATCCGTGGCAGTTTCCGGCATCGATACGCACGCTTCGCTGATCAGCTATGGTGATGAATTCGCAGATAAGCTTGCGGCCTTGCCGATGATTGCAACGGCTGAGGTGAGCGGTATTTCAGAGACGGAATATCATATTTTTTTCAACCAACTAGCCCTTCGACGCTACAGCATCAGCCCCAAAGACGTGGCAGATGCGGTTGAAGCCCGTAGCCTCAGAGCGCCTCTTGGAACGGTTGCGACAACCGGACGCGAGATGACTTTGCGCTATTTCGACGCCCGCCGAACGGTCGCTGACTTGCAAAACCTGGTCATTCTGGAAAATGGTGATGGCGGTATCGTGCGGCTCGGTGATGTGGCCAAGATCACTCTGGGTGAAGTATCACCGGAAGTGCGCTCCTATATCGATGGAGACCGAGCGGCCATAATCCAGGTCAGCAAAACCAAGTCAGATGATGCGATCAAGGCTTTCGCGCAAGTCCAGGCCTTGATCGAAGCCGAACAGGCGCTCTACCCAAATCCGTTTCGGATCGCCGTTGTCAACAACATGACGGAGACGGTGGATACACGGATTACATTGGTGCTTGGCAACGCAGCTCAAAGCCTTGTGCTTGTGGTTTTGGTCATGTGCCTGTTCTTTTCACTCTCGGAGGCAATCTGGATTTCGCTAGCGCTGCCCTTTTCGTTTCTGGGTGGCATCTTCGTGATGAGCCTGGTCGGCGTCACCATCAACATTATTTCGCTTATCGGACTGCTGATGGCCATCGGTCTCATCATGGATGACAGCATTGTCATTGCAGATAACATTGCCAAATGGCGAAAAAAACTGAGTCCGAAAGAAGCCGCGATCAAAGGCACGCTGGAAGTGATGCCCGGCGTCGTGTCCTCCTTTCTGACCACTGTCTGCGTATTCGGTCCCCTGATGTTCCTTTCCGGAGAAATCGGCAAGGTATTGCTGGTAATTCCGATCGTCCTTCTCCTCACCATGACCGCAAGCCTGATCGAAGCATTTGTGATCCTGCCCAATCACATGAGCCACACGCGTGGCGATCCCGATGCCAATGCCGCACGATTGGTGCCCCGCACTTTGGACATCGTCCGTGACCGCTTCATCATTCCCGTGGCTACCAACCTGGTGCGATGGCGCTATGCGACCCTGGGCACCGTCTTTGCCATTTTGATTATCAGCATCGGTTTTATCGGATCCGGCCTCGTTAAAGTTGTCGGGTTCCCCGAGACAGAAGGAGATACGGTTGAGGCGCGTTTTGCCCTTTCCTCCGGCATGCCCATAGACAACACCAGGGCGACAGTCTCGAAGCTGCTGGCGGGTCTTGAATTGGTGGATGCAGAATTTACTCCCGGCACCCAGGACACTGCGCCATTGGTTGAGCGCGTCCTGGTCCGGTATGCAACCAATCAGGACGTAAAGGACAACGGTCCCTACACCGCCACTGTGACTGTCGATCTTCTTGAAAGCGACCTTCGCAATGTTTCCGCAGACGATGTGCTTGCTGCCTGGAAGAACGCGACCGGACCCATACCGGATTTGGTACAGAGTAATTTCACGCAGATCGCGGCAGGCCCTGGTGGTGATGACCTCGATGTCGAATTATCGTCACGCGATCTGGGCCAGTTGGAGCAGGCATCCAACACGCTGCTTACCGCTTTGCTGGCGCGAAACGATGTAACGGAAGCCTATCAGGACTTTACCGGTGGCCGTCCGGAAATTCGGCTGGTGCTGACTGCATTTGGTTACGTGTCGGGTCTCACGCCACAGGCGATCAGCAGCCAATTGCGCGCCGCTTTTTCTGGCACCGAAACCGACAGCTTCCGACAGCAGCAATCGGAAGTGAGTGTTCGTGTTGAACTGGGTGACAGCGTTCCGACCCTGATTGAGCTTGAACAGTTTCCCCTAAAACTACCGGGCGGCGAACAGGTCGCTCTCAGCACAGTCGCAGATATCGAGTTGACCGGTGCCTACCCTCAGATAACCAGAAAAAACGGGCGGGCGATTGCGCGGATCATCGGTAAGATCGATCGCAACCTAACAACCTCGACGGCAATCTCGACAGTAGTAACCGATACATTGGGTCCGCAGATACAGGAACTCTACTCCGACGTGCGCATTGGCATCGGCGGGGCTACACAAGAGCAGCATAAAACACAATCCTCCATAGCCCTGGCGTTATTGACCGGCCTCATCGGCGTGTATCTGATCCTCGCCTTCCAGTTTCACAGCTACACCTTGCCCTTTTTGGTCATGCTCAGTATTCCCTTTGCCCTGATCGGTGTTGTTTTTGGCCATTACGGCCTGGGCCTCGACATATCCATGCCCAGCTTCATCGGATTTGCGTCGTTGGCAGGCATTGTGGTGAATAACGCGATCCTGTTTCTGACATTCTTCGAAACCGAAATTCATGATGGTGACTATCAAACCGCCGCCGTGGAGGCCGTCCGGCACCGGTTCCGACCGGTGGTGCTTTCCTTTGCCACAACGTTTGTCGGATTGATGCCAATGCTGTTTGAGACCAGCCCGCAGGCACAAGTTCTGGTGCCACTTGTGACCGCCGTCTCCTTTGGATTACTGGCATCAACGCTGCTCGTCATTTTTGTCTTTCCAAGTGTGCTGAGCATCTATTTCGACGTGGTTGACGTTCGCAAATGGAAAGACAAAAGACAAAGTGTCAAACCTGAGTTACAACCCGCACTTCACTGAGAAACCTGAAGTCACACAGGAAGATTAAAGGGCGTTATCACCTGAACATCGCTGACAAGTTTGGGTTTTGTCGGGGGCGCCAGACGATGCGCGGCAGCGATTGCCAGAAACAGATTGCGCATGTCTGTCTTCAGATCATGATGCAGCACGAAACTGATCGCTCCTGCTTCGATCAATTTCCGATTATCCCGGTCCAGATCATGGGCAACATAAATCAGGTCCGCATATCCGTACTCAGCCAGAAGGCGCACGATGGCGTCGTTTCCGCCACCGACGGAATAAATTGCAGTCAGGTCCTCAACGTCTTCCAGAACACCGGTCAACCGGTTGGTTGTTGCTGAGGCAAGCCCGGCCCCGCCTGCAATGTTGAGCACCTCAAAGCCCGGCATGAGTTCTGCCAGTGTTTCGCAAAAGCACGTGTACCGTTCGATCTCGCCGTAAAATTCTTCCTGACTACGGGTTGCCAGCACGACGCCTTTTTCGGATTTTGCAGCACTTGCCATGAGATAGGCTGCTGTACGACCTGCATTGGCATTATCCACCCCCACATAAGCCGTCCGTGCGGTGCCTGGAATATCCGTCGCGAGTGTCACCACCGGGATGCCAAGTGAGGTGAGCCTGTCCACCATTTGCCGTACGACAGGAATGTCGCGTGCTTTCAGGCAAACCCCATGACTACCGCGTTTGGCAATCCGGGCAAGGATGGTTTCAATATCGGCGTCACTCATGATCTCCTGAAACAGGAACCGTGGCCTGAAGATTCCAAATCCTATGCTTGGCAGAACAGCTTCCGCTGCTTGTCTTATTTCAGCAGTGAACCGCTCAGGCGCTTCGACAACTATATCTACAAACAGGCGACGGCCCCTTGCAGCAAGCTGTTGCTCCTGCTGCACAAGTTCCTCGATGGCGGCCTCTACCCGATTGCGGGTCTGCGGGCTGACGTGCGAACGATTATTCAGCACCCGGTCAACCGTTGCAGCACCAAGTCCAGACTGCCGTGCAATTTCTTTGATTGGAAAACGATGCGTCATTTGATGTATTATTGATGTGTTTTGCTGCACACGGCAAGCCTCCTAACCGTTATTCTTTACCCTCAACGTGAGAGGAGAATGGCACGGTGAATGTGACGAAGACTATTCAATCCGGATTTTATGCCGAAGAGGCGTGCGACCTCAGCGAATTTGCGTCCCTCACTGCACAGACCGTTCGTGCATCGGATGTCCCGGGTGCTGTCAGTGCAGAAAAGAACGTGCCGGTATATGACATGGACGGGCTGCGTTCTCGGCTGGAGAATGGCAGCAACCGATCCGATCTGCTGGCGGAATGGGCTGGCGTGCTGCAAAAGGGTGCCGG
This sequence comes from Stappiaceae bacterium, assembly GCA_039976075.1. Lineage (GTDB taxonomy): Bacteria > Pseudomonadota > Alphaproteobacteria > Rhizobiales > Stappiaceae > JBDWFY01. Next base: position 79,680 of record JBDWFY010000001.1, on the reverse strand, counting down.
TGTTTTTGTGCTGAGAAAGGCCTATTCGGATACACGAGCTCTCGATGAAGCGACGGATGTTTACTACGCCATAATCGAGGAGGAAAAACAGGCAAGCGGCGGCGGCGCAGACCACTTTGCAGCAGCCGGCAGCAACGATCGTATCTGGAACTCGCTGCAAAAGCTCTGCGAACGGGCACCGGAAACCTTTGTCGACTATTTCTCCAATCAGGCAATTGATGCGGCTTGTGAATCATGGCTCGGACCGAACTATCAGATGACAGCACAAGTTAATGTGGTTCATCCCGGTGGCAAGGCGCAGCAGGCGCACCGGGATTATCATCTGGGATTTCAAACGGCTGAGGTGAGTGCGACCTATCCCGCTCATGTTCATGACCTTTCGCCACTCATGACCCTCCAGGGCGGCATTGCTCATGTGGATGTCCCGATCGAAAGCGGGCCAACCAAGCTGCTGCCTTTTTCACAGCTCTATCGTCCCGGCTATGCGGCCTGGCGGCGCGACGATTTCAGGACTTACTTTGAAGAACACTGTGTGCAACTCCCTTTGAAAAAAGGCGATGCCTTGTTTTTCAATCCAGCTCTGTTTCATGCCGCCGGTGAAAATATCAGCGCTGACATTCACCGAATGGTCAATCTCCTGCAGATTTCCTCTGCATTCGGCAGAGCAATGGAGACAATCGACCGCGAAAAAATGTGTCTGCTGACTTACCCTTGTGCGACGCGTGCCTGGCAATCCGGCACCCTGTCAGAACAGGAACTGAATGCGCTGATCGCCTGTACTGGCGAAGGGTATTCTTTCCCGACAAACCTCGATCGGGACCCGCCTGTTGGAGGCCTGGCACCCAGAACACAACAAGCACTGTTCAAAGAGGCTATTATCTCGGCCATGAGTGAAACGGAATTCAAGTCGCAGCTACGGGATCAGGAAGACAGGCGCAAGAGCTGAACGGATAGTGAAATTTGAACATGCTTGATCATTGAGACCACCCTCAGGCGGCTGGTTTAAAAAGTACATGCATGGACACGCATCAAGTGGAGGAAACACATGGAAACGACGGATTTGTCAGGAACGGGTTGGAACGCATCTGTACCGCCAAATGGCTTCGCCAATCGCCCCAGGAAGGCTGAGAACAACGACAACCCGCTGGGTCTCGCATCGGATGCAGCCGAGATCGAAATAGAGACGACGCCGGAGCACATGAACCTGGTGACTGGAGATCCGGCCTGTGCAGAATGGACCCGCTCTTATGACGACCCGAATGTTGTTGCATTAAGGGAACGTCTCAAAAGAGAAAACGGGATCACTGGGCTGGAAGTCGTCTCACCGCACGAGGTCAAGCGGGCAGCTGCCTTGTTGCACCGCGATGGATTTGTTGTGGTCCGAGACGCCCTCTCCCCTGACATGTTGGCCCGTATGCAAAAAGCGGCCAACAAGGCCGTGGCCGATCTGATGGCAGATGACCCGGATTGCTCTGCCGGTGGTGGCGCTGGCGGCCTGCCTCATCGATACTCATTTGGTGGCGGCTCCGCTTCCCGGCATATGCTGCATGAAGAAGCCTGGTGCGAGCTGATCGATCTCGAGACCACGACACCGATCTTGAGTGAAATATTCGGCTCGCCCAACTATGTGGTCGGTGGTGCGGGCGGTGATATCGCCATGCCTGGCGCCATAGAATATCAGGGTCTGCATTCGGACAACATGTGGTCTGAGCTGCCGGACCCGTTCGGCACCGTCACCATGCGCGATGTGCCTGTTCCGGTGTTGACCATCAATTTCCCGATGATTGACCTGACTTTTGAAAACGGACCGATCCGTCAGATCCCAGGCAGCCAGCGCTGGCGTGCACCGATTCCGGCCCTGTCTGACGAACCGGACTGGATGAAACTGAGTACCGTGTGCCCTGCCCCCGCCGGCTGTGCCGTATTCCGAGATATCCGTGCCTGGCATGGCGGCACGCCGAACATTTCCAAAGATGTGCGCGCCATGCCCAATGTCGAGTATTACGCTCCGTGGTTCCGAAGCGAGGGTATTATGCGCTGCATGCCTTATGAGCGGTGGGAAAATCTCTCACAGCACGGACAACGTATTTCCCGGTACGTTGTTTGTGAAAAGGGCGAGACCGTTATCGGGGCCGGTTTTATGAACCCGCGGGCAAAGGTGCGTGAACAGTTTAAGCAAGAGCAATTTGCCAAATTGAGCGATAAGGACGTTCAGGAATACCTCAACCGGATTTGATCCTTTGAGCCATTGAGCGTGCCCTTCAATGTCGAGAAACCGATACATGGAATATCCGGAGCCAACCTCCGGATTTCGATATTGCGGACTAATGTGCAGGCGCTCATGGAGCGCTCACACTCTGACTAACGCATTGTCAATGTCCCAGATCAGGTCTTCGACCTCTTCCAGTCCTACCGCAATGCGCAAAAGGTCGTCGTCGATACCAAAGTCTGCACGTTCTGCAGCTGAGTAGATCGAGTGAGTCATTGTCGCAGGATGTTGAACCAATGTCTCAGCATCACCCAGACTAACGGCACACTTGATCAACTCAAGAGCGTTGATGAACCGATGACCGGCATTGACACCGCCCTTGAAGCGGACAGCGACAATCGCCCCTCCCCGCTGCCCCATCTGTTTTTTAGCAAGATCGCGCTGCGGGTAATCCGGCAGGGTCGGATAAAACACAGATTTGATTTTGTCTGATCCGGCAAGGTGCTCTGCTACAATTTGCGCAGAAACAGAATGAGCATCGACCCTGAGTTTGAGTGTCTTGAGCCCACGTAGGATCTGGAAGGCATTGAACGGAGAAATAGTCGCGCCGGTCATAACGCGAATGCCCAAGCCTCTGATTTTATTTATGTGTTCTTGCGAACCGCACACAATACCACCCAGAAGGTCACCGTGTCCGCCCAAAAACTTGGTGGCCGAGTGAACGACAAGATCAGCCCCAAGTTCACAGGGCCGCTGAATGATGGGCGTGGCAAATGTGTTGTCCACAACGACCATTGCGCCCGCATCATGCGCCAGTCGGGTCACCTGCTCAATGTCGATCATACGGACATTGGGATTTGACGGTGTTTCGAAAAATACGAGTTTAGGCTTGGTCTTCATCGCCTCTTCGACCACACCCAAATCAGTCATGTCGATGATTTTGGTTTCAACCCCGAATTCAGTGACGCCACGCGCGAAAAACGCAAACGAACATCCGTAGATCACCTGATCGACGAGGATCGTATCACCTGCTTTTGCAAGCGAGAAGATTGTCGTAGTTATCGCCGCCATGCCGGATGCGACTGCAAGCCCCGCCTCGGTGTTTTCGAGGCTGGCCATGCGTTCTTCCAGCAATTGCTGAGTTGGATTTTTCGTTCGGCCATAAACAAGTCCTGGCGCCTCTCCAGCAAAAATTGCTGCCCCTTCCTCGGCAGTTTCAAACGCGTAGGTCGAGGTCAGGAACATTGGCGGTGTCAACGCACCGCGAAACTCCGCGGGGTCATAGCCCAGATGAATCGCTCGTGTTGCCGGGCCTGCTTCCGGTCGCATTTCGTTTTTGGACATCCGGTTTCTCATCGTCTCGGTTTCGCGCAGGATTGCTGTGAATGATCGGATCCGCAAGAAGTATTGTGCTCAAATCCGTACCCCATCTTTCGATCTATCAACTGAACCTGCAATAAAACTTAAGACCGACACCGAAAAGAACACCGCAAGCAGCAGTCGGATGTCCAAAGGTTTACCGCTTATGCCGCAAAAGCTGCTTCAATCTTGGTTTCAGCTGCGGCGAGCCCTTCAGCACGCGGCACGTCTCCCATATCCATCGCATTTGCTGCAATGATCCTGACGTTTTCTATACCGATGAAACGCAGAATATGACGCAGATAATCAGACTGGAAGTCCGCTGGATGGGGATTGTTCGGATCGCCCTCACCGTAGTTGCCGCCACGCGTCGACAGCACGTAAACCGGTTTGTCTTTGACAAGACCGTGGGGGCCGGTTTCAGGATCGTAACCGAAGGTCTTTCCTGGTCTTGCAATATGATCGATCCAGGTACGGAATGCGCCGGAAATCGTAAAATTATGCATGGGTGCGCCAATCACGATCATATCAGCCTGCTGTAGCTGGTCGATCATGATGTCCGATGCCGCGACAGCATCCTTCTGGCGCTGTGACAGGTTGGAAGGATTACGCCGCAGCGCGTCAATGAGTTCGTCATCCAAATGGTCCAGTGGCTCAGCGCCAATATCCTGATGTAAAACGGTGCCGCCGGGATTTTGCACCCGCCACTGTGCAATGAATGTTTGCGTCAGGCGACGCGATACAGCGTCCTTTCGGGGGCTGGTGTCCAGAACGAGAAGTGTACTCATGGTCAATGTCCTTTGTCGTCAAAATACAGGTCGAGGTTCCCTCGCCGTTGATCAACAAAGTGGTGCTGGTACAGCACTATAATAATAAGTGCATTCGTGGATTGATTGTTCACGCTCACGAAACAATCAGCCTAACGGTGTTAGAGACCTCGTAATTGTCTGAGCAGTACGAGTTTCGGGGTCGGATGTGTTTACAACAGACTTATTTGGGGGGCTCTGCCGGCGCCAGACCCAGGGCCCGTTGCTGGGAATGCTTGATATGCCCGGACAGCCTGCCAACCGCTTCGCCTGCATCGCGATCTTCAATGGCGCAGATAATCCGCATATGCTCTTCCATGACAGGCTTCACCAACCCGTTGATGCGGGTCAGTTCTTGCCGGATCAAACGGATCTTGATCGAGTTAACACGGTAGGCCTTTGAGATAATTTCATTTTTCAGACCATCGATCAGAAGGTCGTGAAATCCCCAGTCCAGTTCCTGCGCATGAGCGACCAGCGCCGGTGATTGGCCTTCATCTTCTGCCCGCTCCAGGACTTCCTGATGCGCGGCTTTGATCCTCGATATTTCCTCGTCGGACGCATTTTGAACAAATGCGGCAATCGCTTCTTTTTCCAGGAATAGCCGAAACTGGTAAGCATCCCGTACAAGATTATAATCAATCGGTGCTATCTGCATGCCCCGTTGGGGGATTGTCGAAATCAGGCCTTCCGCTTCAAGCCGGGGGACTAGTTCTCTGATTGCACCGAGCGGCATGCCAGTAAGTTTCACCAATTCGCGTTGCGAAATGAATTGACCGGGCCGTAATTCGCTAGCCAGCAGATGACGGGTAAAAGAGCTGTACGCTTGCTCGCGTAACTTTCCTGAGCTTGAGCGAGATACACTTTTATCGACCGTCGCCATGGTCACTTACAATCCTTGTGAAGCGGGCGTTCGTGCGAGGTTCGCGCACGCCTCAGCCAACCGCGCGGCATCTGCATTTGGGAGTTCCTGAAGTGGCGGGCGCGTGCGAGACCATTCAGTGTCGGCAAATTGTGCTGCCATTTGGCTCTTGATCGCCGGAATGACTGGATAATGGACCAGAGCTTCAACCAACGCGGAAATTGTGTGACTGTCCTCGCCCTGATGGGCCATGGGGCGTATCAGGCCGGGATAAAGATTGGCCAGTCCGCAAATCGCACCCTGCCCTCCCTTTCTCACTGCAGCCGCAAGATGTCGCTCATCCCCGATGAGTATTGCAATGTCTGAATGCGTTTCCAGAAACGCACAGGACGTCGGCCAGTGACAGGAGGAGTCCTTGACCCCTGCAATCACCGCACCGTACTGGCTTCGAAGCCGACCGACAAGTTGCGGCGTAATCTCAATCCCGCTTTGTGAAGGAATGTTATAGAGCAACACATCGCGTGCCTGATCACCAAGACGGTCAATCACCTCGCAATACCAACGGTATATGCCTTCTTCATCGACGCCCTTGAAATAAAAGGGTGGCAACATCAATACGGCCCGGCACGACAGGTCATATGCAAGCCGCGCCTGATTGACCGCCTCTTCAACTGAGGTTGCGGTGATGCCGGCGACGAGCTTTTTTCCGCTTACGCCGTGCTTTTCAAAAAAGTGCAGCATTTCCTTGCGTTCAACGTCCGAAATGGATGCCCCTTCGCCGGTAGTTCCAAACAGCGTGACACTGTCGCATCCGCTATCAAGACACCATTGGGCATGCTCGATCAGCTTCTTGCTCTGGATGTCACCGTTGGCTGCAAATGGCGTTGCCAAAGCAGCAGACAATCCAAAACGGGGGCCTGCGGCACTCAATGAGGCATCCTTGCTTCACCTAACATGTCAGTGTGTTATTTTTATGTTGCAAGCGAATGTATAAGATGGCAAGGATGCCAGTGTCCAGCATTTTTCTGAATGTTGCGCCCACTGAGTTATGCTCAGATAAAAACAGAATTCCATGGGAGGATGAAATGAAGTTTATGAGGTTAACCGCCCTGGCGGCATTTGGTGCCCTGACCCTGTCGGCGACCACTCTTGCCACCGCAGCGGACAAGATCACGTTGCGCATGTCGACCCCCGCAACAGAAACCGACTACCGTTCGCAAGGTCTTGCAACTGTGTTTGCCGAGGGTGTGTCAGAATTTGCGACGTATGAGCCCCATTACAACGATACCTTGTTCAAACAAGGTACGGAACTTGTGGCCATCGCTCGTGGTAACCTGGAAATGTCGATCACGTCCGCCCAGGAACTTGCGAAACTCATCCCCGAATGGTCAATTTTCACCGCCGGTTACCTGATGCGCGATGCGGAACACCAGCGCAAAGTGTTTGAAGGTGAAATTGGCGAGGAAATGTACAAGCTGGTTGAAGAAAAACTCAACGTCAAACTCCTGACGGTGATGTATTTCGGAACCCGTCAACTCAATCTGCGCATCGACAAGAAGATCGACAAGCCGGAAGATCTGGATGGCGTCAAGTTGCGCATGCCGGGCACCGATGCCTGGCAGTTCCTGGGTAAAGCGCTGGGTGCCAGCCCGACGCCGATGGCATTCACCGAAGTCTATACCGGTCTTCAAACCGGTGCGATTGACGGCCAGGACAATCCGCTTCCAACCGACAAGGACAAGAAGTTCTACGAAGTGACCAGCCAGATCGTTCTGACCGGCCATCTTGCAGACATGAATTTCCTGGCGATCAGCAAAAAGGTCTGGGACGGCATGACGCCGGAACAACAGAAGACCACCAAGGAAGCTGCTCAGAATGCCGGTAAGCAGATTACTGAAACAATTCTGGCTAACGAAGCGGAACTGGTAAATTTCTTCAAGGAGCAAGGTCTTCAGGTCTATACACCTGATGTCGATGCTTTCCGCACTCGCGTTCAGAAAATGTATGTGGAGTCGGACTTCTCCAAAGACTGGCCCAAGGGTCTTCTGGAACGGATCAACGCCGTTCAATAGAGGCATCTGGGCGCAATGAAGAAGCTGCTCAACTGGCTGGAAGCCAGAGCGGACAATGTGGCGGTGGGCTTGCTCGCCGCCATGTTTCTCGCCTTTGTGCTCCAGATCGTCAGTCGATACGTACTGAACAGTCCGCTGGGCTGGACGCTGGAAGCCTGCCTGATTTCATGGGTCTGGGTTGTCTTCTGGGGGTCGGCTTTTCTGGTCAACGATCAGGAGCATGTCCGCTTCGACATTCTCTATTCCAGTGCCTCGACGCGGGTGCGCAAAATCTTCGCCCTCATCGCCGCCATAGCGATTGCCGGTGCGTTCCTGACCTCCCTTCCCGCCACCTATGACTTTATTTCTTTCATGCAAATCGAGAAAAGTTCCGTGCTGGGGATCCGGCTTGACTATGTCTTCAGCGTCTACCTGATTTTCGCCATTGCCATCATCGTTCGCTATGGCGCACGGATTGTCGCTATCTTCACCGGAAAATTTGGTGAACCGGAACGTCGCCTATGAGTTCGGAATTCCTGATTTGCATCGCAATTCTATTCGGTCTCGCGGCAATTGGAGCGCCAATTGCCCTGTCCATGATCGTTGGTGCCATCGCCTATCTTGCGCTTAAGGGTCAAGACCTGGGACTGGCATCGGAACAGATCCTTCAGGGCCTCTATAACAGCTTCATCCTGTTGGCGGTTCCTCTGTTTATTGTCGCCGCCAACATCATGAATGCCGGTACTATCAGTGACCGTTTGCTGGCTTTTTGTGTGGCGCTGGTTGGTCGCTTCCGGGGTGGCCTGGGCCACGTCAACGTGATCGCCAGCCTTATATTCTCCGGCATGTCCGGCTCGGCCATTGCCGATGCTGCGGGCATTGGCAAGATCATCATTCAGATGATGACACGGGAGGGTCGGTACTCGCCGGGATTTGCAGCCGCTATCACTGCAGCCTCAGCGACCATTGGTCCGATCATCCCGCCCTCCATCCCGATGGTGATGTATGCACTCGTCTCCGATACATCCATCGGCTACCTGTTTCTTGGGGGGATCGTACCGGGACTGGTCATGGCCGGCGTATTGATGACCTTGCTGGTGTTCATCGCAAAAAGAAGGAACTTCGTTGTTGAGGAACCGACGCCCCTCCGGGCTCTGCCGCGATTGACAGTCAACGCCTTTCCGGCACTGTTGATGCCGGTCATTCTGTTATTCGGCATTTATGGCGGTGCCACCACGCCCACAGAAGCAGCGGCGGTCGCTGCCGCCTACGCGTTCATTCTGGCCGCCTTCTTCTACCGTGCGCTTTCGTTTCGATCCATCTACGATATTCTCTCAAGCAGCGCCCGCTCATCAGCCGCCGTCGGCCTTGTGATCGGGGGCGCGCTGATTTTCAACTACATCGTTGCAAGCGAAAACATTCCCAGCGCGGTTGCCGGTGCGATGCGGTCTATCGAGTTGTCGCCGGTGGCGTTTCTCCTGATGATCAATGTGCTGCTCCTGGCACTTGGGTGCGTGCTGGATGCCACCACCATTTTGTTGGTTATCGTGCCATTGTTCATTCCCGCGGCTCGGGAGCTTGGCATTGATCTGGTTCATTTTGGGGTTGTCGTGGTGGTCAACACGATGATCGGCCTGATCACACCACCCTACGGGATATTGCTGTTCGTCATCAACGCGACCACCCGCGTGCCACTCCGCAGCATGATCCAGGAAATATTCCCGTTTCTCGGCGTGCTGATCGTCGCTCTTCTCGCAATCACTTTCATCCCCGAGTTGGTGTTGTTTCTACCGCAGCAATTCGGGTATCGCTGAGCTTAAATCGTCGAACGGTGAGCAAAAGCGCTTAAAGAGCTTTTTTCAGATAGTATCTTTGATACTTGCCACAATAGCCCTCAAGTGTTCCGAACAGCTCGTAGCCGGCTTTTTTATAGAACCCCAGGGCCTGAAATTCGAAAGTGTCCAGCTGGGCGTACGTGCAACCTCGTCTTTTTGCTTCGGCTTCACCCATGGCGATGACTTTGCTGGCAACGCCCTTCCTGCGTACGCGTTCATCAACCCAGAGAAATTCGATGTCGAAATAATCCCAGTACGTTTTCGCCGTGAGGCCACCGACAATCTTGCCGTCATCGTCCCTACAGTAAATCGATAAATATTGAAATTCAGGAGGCGTGAACTGAGCATTATATTCCCGCGTTTTCACCCGAATATGTTCATCCAGTTCCCCATCAGGTTTGTCAGTCAGCTCATATTCAACCATCATTCCCTCCCCTCATGTCTGGAGTTAACGCCCCTTACCGGATCGATATTTCGACGTTCCGGCCTGCTCGACCTGAGATTTACATTGCCCGCGCACCCGCGATGTTCCGAGTTTCCCGAAGCGGAAAACAAGATTGCAACAAACATTCCCGCGAAAATTACCAAACATGCGGGAATTACCCTGTCATACACATCTGACTGGCTTATATTGCGCCAAAAGTACAACTGACGATCGAGGCTTTCATGGATTTTTTGGCAAAGGTGACCGCCCTAGTCGGTGGCACAATGGTATTAATGCGGCGGATGGGGGCACCGGGCACACAAGCTGTAGGCGAAACGCCGGAAATACCCGAGGCCAAGAAACAGGGTATCATGACCCTCAAGATGCCCGTCGCGAAAGGATGGGAACCAGGACACGTACCGTCTTGTCCGCCCGGCCTGAAAGTCAACGCTTTTGCCTCTGAACTGGAGCATCCTCGCTGGATTGAAGTTTTACCAAACGGTGACGTTCTGGTGGCGGAATCCAAAGAACAGGCAGGCCCACCCAAAACGCTGATGGACCGCGCCGCTCAGGCAACCATGCGACGCGCCCGCGCTATCGGGATCAGCGCCAACCGCATCACGTTGTGGCGGGATGCTGACGGTGACGGCGTAGCAGAGCAGCGTGAGGTGTTTCTGGAGAACCAGAACCAGCCCTTCGGCATGGCGCTGGTGGATGGCACATTCTATGTAGGCAACACCGACGGGATTGTCGCCTTCCCTTATGAAGAAGGCATGACCAAAATAACCGACGCAGGGCGCACCCTGGTCACATTCAAACCGCACGGCCACTGGACCCGAAGTCTGATTGTTTCCCCGGATCGCACCAAGATCTATGCCGGTGTCGGATCTCTGACCAATATTGCCGATCAGGGAATGGAAGCCGAAGACGGCCGTGCCGCTATCTGGGAGCTCGATCTGAAAACAGAAAAGGGGCGCATTTTCGCTTCGGGCCTTCGCAATGCAGTTGGCACGGCTTGGGAGCCGACAACCGGCACGCTCTGGACAGTTGTGAATGAACGAGACGGTCTTGGCGATGAAACCCCACCCGACTATCTGACTTCAGTGCAAGATGGCGGATTTTACGGCTGGCCATACAGCTACTGGGACAAGGTCGTCGACGATCGGGTGCCACAGGACGCCGCTAAGGTAGCTGCATCTATCACCCCCGATTACGCACTTGGCGGCCACACAGCATCACTCGGACTATGCTGGATGCCCGAAGGCACCCTGCCCGGTTTCCCCGATGGCATGGTAATCGGTCAGCATGGCTCGTGGAACCGGTCGACCCTGAGCGGCTACAAGCTGATCTTTGTCCCGTTCCAGAACGGCAAACCGGCGGGACCTCCACGCGACATCCTCTGGGGCTTTCTCTCGGAAGATGAAAAAGTGGCCTATGGCCGACCGGTCGGCGTCACCATCGGAGCGGACAAGAAATCTCTTCTGATGGCAGACGATGTCGGGGATATAATCTGGCGGGTAACCGGAGCGTAGCCTGACGTCCCGCCAGTTGCTGCTATCGGAACAACGCCATACAGCGCACTTCGATGCTCCATCGGTCAGGCGCGTCGGGCAAGGCTGTGTCATTCTCAAAAGCACTGTGGAAGCTGAATGTACAGGGCGCTTGCGGATTGGCAGCATCCGCATTCCGGCCTTGGCTGCGCGCCATTTCTCCGGCTGAATCCCACTGTTTTATCAACAGAGCTTCATCGTGGGTCAGACCAGGATAGTAATACCACTGGTGGTCCTGTGTGTGTTTTGCATAGTAGTTCTCGCCAATCCGGTCACTGTAATGTATCTCAAACACCACCAGATCATCGGTGTTTACTGTGGCGGCATCGCAGAGAGCCAGCGGATGGGTGGCAACGGGTTCCGGAGCGATATTGCGCCACAAGTTGATGATGGCAAATCGACCTGCGTCGAGGGCCTGTTGAACTTCCTCTCGCTTTAGAAGAGCGTCGCCATTTTGCTGTGCGCGCAGCGTATCGTTGGCGCCTGGCGGTTTTGTCAGATCACGCAACCGTTGTGGAGCGCTGGTGAGAGTATAGTCGCCATGCACCATGTGTAGTGGAGGCTGGACCTGCTGACCTCCCTTGATACGGCGCTTACTCTGATTACCGGCGACGGAGCGAATATTGTGATCGAAGGCGACCACATAAGCCGCGCCGCTGACGTCGCGGATAATATCGGCACATTCTCCGTAATATGTGTTCACCACGTTCTGATGATCAAGAAAGTCAATCGAACTGCTGGTGGCACATGGCAACATTTCAAAACCGTTGCTCTCAAGCGTATGACGCTGCGAGCCGGCCAGTTGTCGCGCATCGCGGACCGGCATGCGATGTTTGATCATGTCAGCGCCGATCCACGGACTGTCGTTACCGCTTCCATCCCGCCGCGTATACACCTTGCCGTTACGCACCAGCGATCCCTCGACAGAGGCCGCAAGGTACGTGAACTCTCCTGTGCAGTCGTTTCCGATCTGATTATTCGTCATCAAGTCCATCGCTGTTGAAAGTACCGACCAGAAGGTCTGCGCGCACCGACTACCAAGCCGGTGCACGCGTGAGGCAGCGGCGAGCGCCTCCTGATTACCCGCCGGAAGCGGCCATCAGGCTGTTCCTTCCACCTGCGCGATGTAATCCTGGTCTTCACCTAAATGAGGAATACCGGTGTTGTGACCGCCATGCGCTTCGGTGCCTTTCAGCACGGCGGTTCTGCGCGAAAACTCAACCTTCATTTCGCCTGCCATTACTTTTGCAATGGTCTCATACTGCCAACCGCTGACTTCCTTGTTGACCGGGCGGGCTGACATCGTTTCAAACCAGGCGGTTATTTTGGGATGCTTTTTCCACACCGCATCGGGAATGATGTTACCGGCATCGTGTGAAACGAATTCATGGAAGGCGGCCAAATCGCCGTAACTAACCTCATCGCCGCAAACATACTCAGAGTCCTTGAGCCAGAAGTTTTCGAGCAATTCCATTGACTCGTACAGCACGTGCTTCCCTTTGCGGCGCTCTGCGGTGAAATCCTTATCAGCGCCGTAAATCATCGGAGCAAAAATCGTCCAGTGGAAGGCGCCACCGCCCAGACGCAGCGTATAGGCGTACCACTGCACAAATTGATTTATTCGAGCCCGGGTTTCAAGTGTGGAACCAAACCAGTGGGCGGGACAGTCGTACTTCTCATGCAGGTATCTCCCGATGGCGACATTTTCCCAGACCCGTAGATCGCCATCCACCAGAATCGGCACCTGCCCTGTTGGATTGTATTCGTCCCTGAAATCCTGCCGCTCGTTGATATTAGTCGTGATATCGATAATTTCATCTTCGAAAGGAATCTTGTTCTCAAGTAAAAACTGACGAGCCGCCCGGCACGGTTGGGAAGCCGGATGGTGGAGCAAGCGTAATGTCATGATAGCCCTGTTCTTTCTGCCCGGCAGCGGATGCTGTTCTGCAGCACCTCACCCTGAGCGGTTAGGTATGCGTTTCCGTCCAAATTATTTTGTTGAATTCGCCCGCTGGTCACGGTCTGACAGCCGCTGATGCCAGCGTTGAAATCTTGAAAAGATTAACAATAATGAACAAATATAGTCAAACAAAATACAGGTATGTGTATGATTGACTAAGTTTGACAATGATTTCAGCCTGTTTGCATGCCCAATCTTTGTCATAGAAACGATTGGCGCGGTGATCGATTGGAACATTCGTTGTTGATGCCGCATGCCGGACCAACTATGGAGTACCGGCTTGCCCTATCGGCTCCGGTTCGACTTCAGGAAACAAACGCAGAGACCAATGGCGGAGAATAAAACCCATACGGAGCCCGACCTCCTCAATATCAAGGAGGCCGCTGCGCTTCTGAAAGTCAGCGAGGCGTCGTTGCGACGCTGGACAAATTCCGGCCGGCTGAACTGCCTGCGGATTGGCGCCAAGCGTGAGCGGCGGTTCCGGCGCGCAGATCTACTGGCATTTATCGACCTTCGCGATGCGCCCCTAGCGAAGCCGCCCGACCAGCACCGTGCGGAAGTACTCTTGGAAGGCATCGCAATCGACCATGGCAACCACATCTGCACGCTTTATGAGAACGACCTGGGCCGGCTGAAATGGTCGGTTCCCTTTTTGGCAGACGGACTGCGCAACGGAGACAATTGCTTCCTGATAGCAACTCCCGTTGTGCAGGCAGAGATCCTTTCCAATGTAGAAAAAGCCTTCGAGGGCGTTGCCGAGGCACAGGATCAAGGCCGATTGATTGTCAGCGAAGGCATCCCCGACCCCAAGGCCATGTGTGAATTCGTGGAACGCAGTCTTGTGATGGCCACCCAATCCGGGACGCAATCTTTCCGACTGATCGGTGACATGACATGGTGCCTGCATGGTGGCATGAGCTTCGATGAACTGATCGATTACGAGAGCCGGTACAATTATTCAATTGCCCGGCGTTTCCCACTGGTCAGCGTCTGCCAATATGATGTACGGGAATTTTCGGGTGCTGCGGTGCTCAATGCCCTGAAATGCCACGAGGATACGTTTAACTATCCCCTCTCCCGTTTTCTGGCATCCTAGCCCAATTCTTGCGATCTCTGGATCGCGAGAAATTCTCCAACCCTTTGTTTTAACGCGGATCCCTGTCGTGAAGCTGAAACAACCTTCTCTGCATACGCTCTGGATTTAATTAAACGTCATCGGTTCGCCTAATCCCGGTTGAGCAACGAGAGTTGCGTTGCAAATTGTGGCACATATTATTTGCCTGGGATGCCCGGTTTGCGGCCAATCCGTTCATGTGCCGTCTGCAGAAAGTTGAGCTGTTTCATCCTGCTCCTTCGTAGACATCCACATGGGTTACACGACCGCCATTCCCCATAATCCTGATAATGACATAATGGCCCTGACCGCTCATCACATCGTCGAAAATATAGGCATCAACCTGTCGACCGGCCTGATAGAGCTGCGGTAGAGCGCTTCGCATTGTGCGGTCACCAAATATCGGGTCACTGGTATCCAGTTCCTGTCTGATACCGAACCGGTGATAGTTGGCACGATCCTGAGCCAGAACAGCACCGAACGACTTAAGTCGAATGCCGCGTGAGTTCACAACATCCTGCGGTCCGAGCCAGGTAAGATACTCGGCGATCATTTCCTGAGCCGAAGCCGGAGACCCAAATAGCAAAGCGATGATGATCAGCAGCGTGCGTCGCATTTTATTCCTGTTCCTCTCGGTCAGCGGAAACAGCCAGCCTTGAACGATCACGGCGATGACTGAGCCAAAAACCGGTCTATCTCACTGAACAACGTTCTCCATGCCGGTTCGCTTTCCAAGATCACGTGATTTCGGCTGTCCAACATCACAAATTGAGCCCCGGCAATCCCCGAAGCCAGTTTTCGTCCCTGATCAAGCGGATGAACACTATCGCCGCGGGCATGAAAGACCAGTGTAGGCACCTGCAATTTATCCAATAGATGAGACACATCAAACTTATCGACTGCCAATCGGAGATTTGCAGCATTTTCCGGCGATGTTGTTCTGCGTTGCAACTCCGAAAGTGACTCGATCTGTTCCTTGGAACCGTCTGGAATGAACATAGAGGCAAATGCCTGAATGAAGGCATTTTGCGGTTTCCCCCAACCGTGCCGGATTAACGTCAAAATGGCTTCGCCCTGTTCTCTTTCCTCCTGACTATGGCGCAAAAACCGACCGCGCTGATATCCGCCATGCAAAACGAGGTGACTGACCCTATCAGGATGCTTTGCTGCATAGGCTATAGCGATGGGGGCACCCTGGGACGTCCCATAGAGCGCAAACTTATCCACGGCAGCATTGTCGACCACCGCTTCAAGGTCTTCCACAAAGGCCTTCAACGAATAATCTTCAACATCCCAATCAGACAAGCCGTTGCCGCGCTGATCGTACCGGACCACTGAACACAGACTGCCCAGCTTGTTCAAAAAGGGCCGCCAAACCGGGCTGTGCCAATCATACTCCAGATGCGTCAGCCAATGACCTGCCCGAACCAGGGGATATCCCGACCCGGTAACAGCAGAGGCAATTTGGGTTCCATCTGCGGAACAGCAGAACTGAATTCGCTGTGCCCGCTCTGCCGGTGGCTCTGTTGCGACTTTTGTCTCGGTTCCGGGATTGCCGCTGTTTGCGGAAACTTCTGCAAGAAACCGAAAGCCGCGCTTTGGAACCGTCTTGATGACCTGTTGCCTGGTACCGTCATCACCAATAGCGCTTCGCGCTGCGCTGATACGTGCGCTTATTGCTGAGTCAGAAACAATACGCCCGGCCCAGATCGTTTCAATCAGCTGATCGTGCGATATCAAAGCACCGGCATTCTCGGCAAATAACTTCAGTAAATCAAAAACTTGCGGCTCAACCGTCGTGAGAACGCCGTCGACATACAGCTGATGGCTCTCCACGCATAAAGCGCAATTGTTGAATTGGTATCGCATCGAACCATTTTGACCGGCGTTTATCGCTAAAGCGACCAAATTTTGCGCAAAAGAGAGAAAAACAAGGAAACCACAAGGGTTTCAGAAGGTTTCGATCAAGCCCAACCGGCTCTCCTGCGCCAGTCTAATCCCGTAGTGGAACTCAAAAAGCGGGAGCGTAAACGATGCCGGATCCAATTGAAGTAGATATCCGTTTTCGTGCAGACGGGTCAATTGACACCGATTACTATATCAAAAAGGGACTGGGCGAACGCAGTTCTGCCGCGCATAAACTGGTTTCCGAACTGCCTGCCAACGTAACTACGGCAACACGGTTCGCTGCAAAAGCCCGCCGGGCATTGCACCATTGGTTTGTCAAAGGCCGATTGCTTTGGAGTTATCAGTCAGCAGCCAATGGGCCAACCCCATCCTAAACCAGAAAGCTCATCATCAAATAACTGGCCAATCCGTAAAGGCCGGCAAGGCTGAGGCTCATGAACAGTCCACGCAAGCTGTCTTTGCCGGAAAGATAGCTGAATGTATGGCCAAGGCGTCCAACGGCAAACAGAACGATCCAGATCTGTGCGGTCAGGTGTGTCGGAGAGACAAGGCAAACAGTGAGTGCAAGAAGTATGAAGTGAGCAGTATTTTCGGTCGCATTGCGGTGGGCATTGTGTCGGCGTTCTAGCTCTGCCCATCCCTTTTTTGCAATTTCGTCGGGTTTGACATCACTGTTTGCCCATTCCTCGGGGGTCGCTTTGAGGTCAAAATCCAGACGTGTCAATTCAGTGCTGTTCATCAACCAGGTGTGATTGATCACTAAAAGTACGGCACAAATTGATAGCGCGATAACGAGATTTTCCGCCGGCAAAGCCACAACGGCGGGCGAAACACCGAAAACGAACATATTCAGGAGCGTCGCAATAACAATCAACGCCAGAGGATAGCATAGAATGATCCATTTGAACCGCGCTTTACGCGCCGTGTCGTCTTGCATGATTGAAAACCCGGACAGAAGACTATGCTGAGTGTTTGGCACTCGATCAAAGGTGCACATAATTATTATTGATTAAAAAAAATATCATAAATTACAGCATGTAATCATTGTTTTATAATCCATTGCTTCAACTCAACTTCAGTTTTTGCGCATGCCGCGAGAACCAGAGATCGAGACATGAACGGACCCGCCGATCGACTGCTTTCTCCCACGACCACGCAGAGCGTTTCATCCTCTGAGGGTCGCAGTTCCATCGTCTCCTGATGATAGGCAAATTTCTGTGCCGGTTCATCGACTGCACAGTCCACCAGACCAAACGGAACGGTTTCGTTCGGTGTCTCTTTCTTGATCACGCATTTACCGTCAAAAGCGACGGATTTTAGCTGCCCGGTGTCCGTATCGAGGGAGAACTGCACATCACCCCCCTGCGGTTTACATGAATGAGCCTGAATATCTTCAGAGAATCCTCGACCCAAAGTGTCTATGCACCAACCGAGCCGATCTTTTTCATCAAGATTGTCGGCCAAGTATATCACCGGTGCGGGAGTTTGCAGCTCCGGTGGCGCGGCAACAGCGGTAACCGACCAGAAGACAAACAGTGCAGCACAGGCAGACGAGTAAGCTAATGAACGCTGAATAAACTTCCGCATTGATGATCCCCTCAACGGTACTGGTTGCCTGACGCCATCATCCGGCACAAACGTAACATGTCAAATTCGTAGCCACTCCTAGAAAATACCCATAACCAAACCAGCAGCAAGCGCTTTGCCAATATTTCGACACAGCGCCAGTTGCTCATCCGGAATTGTTTTTCGTGCCAGTATTTCTTCCGGACTTTGAGCGTGGGTGCAGATAATCAAAGGCGGCTGAACCTCTTTCAGCCTCCAACCGGTCGCAATACGGGCTGTTTGCCGAGCCGCGTTTTCCCCGTCTGAACCTGCGCAGATCATCTGAGCATACGGTCTTCCTTCAATCCTTCCCAGAACCGGATAATAGCAACGGTCATAAAAATCCTTCATCACCCCGGCAATCGCAGCCAGGTTTTCCGGTGCGCAAAAAATGTAACCATCCGCCCGCAGCAAATCATCCGGCCCTGCCTGGTCCGCACGTTTCAAAACGGCGGGTGCCTCTTCCTGGGCTGCCGCAGCCGCCGCTTCAGCCATCTGTCGACTACCACCCGTCTTTGAGTGATAGATGATGAGGAGTTCAGTCATTCCAGTCTGTTCCAGATTCTGAGCCCAAGTTGGCAGTGAAGTAAAAAGCAATGCCAAAGCCAATGACGTAGAGCAAGGCGTATTCGTGGCCGCGTCTCGTGCTCGCTCTCCTGGCTGGCGCTTTGAACGACACGGAAAGGAACACCGCTCCGTAAATATCATTCGTTGCCAATGCCCAACGGGTGACACAACTAATGCAAGGTCACTCAATTTGTCACAATCGGACATTAGAGTAACCTCACCTTGACTGCACGTTTCAAATTGCACGCCATTGTTGATATTTTTGCGCTGAAAATGAGGTTTTCCATGCTACCGATAGGCCGACTGGCGGCGCTGGTTCTTGCCGGCTTCATGATGGTACCAACCATGGCTTTTGCAGAAAACCGTATCGATACGCAATTGCCCGGCGCACCGGAACTGGCGGCCTATGGCCCCTACCCCGTTGGCGTTCGAACGATTGACATTGTTAATCCGGACCAGATCGATATTTTGAAGATAGATGCCGATGCGCCCAAACCTGATGCGTGGCCGCGCTATGACCGGCCACTTACGCTGGAGGTCTGGTATCCCGCAGCAGAAAACGCCAGTGGCGCGACAGCACTGACAACCTATCTGCGAGATGGGAAGACGGAAGTTGAACTGCACGGCAAATCTATACGCGATGCTGCAACGGCATCAGGGACGTTTCCGCTGGTTTTGATTTCCCACGGCTATCCGGGCAACCGATTTTTGCTCTCGCATCTGGCCGAAAATATTGCCTCCAAGGGATATGTTGTTGCCTCAATCGATCACACCGATTCCACATATCGCACGAAGGCTGCTTTTGGATCGACACTGGTAAACCGGCCGCTTGATCAGATTTTTACGCTATCAGAAATCGACAGGCTGTCTAAAGACGAAAACGCGTTCCTTCACGGGCTTGTAGATGCAGAGAATGCCGGTCTCATCGGTTACTCGATGGGCGGCTACGGCGCGCTGATCACTATGGGGGGCGGAGTAACCCAGAAATCCATCGACTATGATTGGGGCGGACCGCACGGCACCCTTGCCGTTCACAAAGGCGGGTCTGACAGCCATAACGCACTTCCCGATCCGCGCATCAAGACCGCCATTGCTTTCGCTCCCTGGGGATTGACCAGGGATTTCTGGAATCTGGAAACGCTTCAAGGCATCTCTTCGCCGATGCTGTTCATTGCAGGCTCAGTCGACGACGTGTCGGGCTATGAGACGGGGACACGTGCAATCTGGGAAGGCGTAGCGAATGCCGATCGATCGCTCCTCACCTACGACAACGCCAATCACAATGCCGGTGCGCCGATGCCCGCGCCGAAAGAGGCATTCCGGTTCGACGACGACCTGAACTTCAACATCAGCGAACATTATACCGATCCGGTCTGGGATACCGCCCGCATGAACAACATAGCCCAGCACTTCGTCACCGCGTGGCTCGGCAAGCACCTGAAAGCCGACGCCAAAATGGACGCCTATCTCGACCTTGTTCCAAATTCAAATGACGGTGTGTGGGCACAGACCGAAGATGGGAAAGACAAGCCGGAACACACACACTGGAAGGGGTTTGGTGACCGGACGGCCAAGGGATTGCGGTTTGAAACACTTAAAGCGAACAAGTAGCAACGCTGTCCCGAAAACTCAGGCGAAGGACACGTTTGAATTGACTGCCCGAAGATGAGAAACCAATCACTTCCGGGCAGTCATTTCTTGTGTGTATCTTTGGCTACTTCTTGAATTTCAGTTTTGAACCGTCAAAGGTCGTCACCTGTGCATACATGAACCCATCCTTGGTCACGTAGGCATCGGCACCCTTGTAAGGCTCTTCCAGAAAGTCCGCATCGGCTTCCCAGATTACATTCAATGTTCCCTCTACTGTGAACGTGCTGAGTGTGGTGAACTGCAGACCGTTCAGGCCACCATCGGCTTTGGACTTGCAAAAGCCCTCAAACAGATCGCCAACGGCTTTGCGCCCCTGAAATGAAGCGCCATCAGCAACAATGATAAGCACTTCCGGTGGATATTGTGCCAGCAGGCGGTTCCAGTCACACTTGTTGAGTGCGTCCAAATGCTCATCAACCACCTGCTGGGGGCTGGGTTGAGGCGCAAGCGGTGGTAGCTCGGCGGCATGAACCGACAAGCACGCAACCGAGGTGGCGATTGCTGCCCCGCAAATCACAAATACATTCTTCATAATCTCCTCCCAGAGTTGTGAGTCCGAACACGGCAGATCGCAACACGGCGGGAACAGTTTGAAAATTGCGGGGAGTTATTGAATATTGCGCAGCGTCGGAATTTAAATTTGTATTATTGCGCGTTCACACATTCTATCAGAGGATAGCGCCCTCTCTGCGAGAAGCGTGATTATGTCCGATAGGCACGCAGTTTCAGGAAGTTACCGTCATAACTTTCAGACAAGGAATGCGTCTACTTCTCAACCAGCGAGAATATCTCCGTCATTCCTCCCAAATCAGGCACCGGATAGCGTCCTATGGATATCAGATTGTCCTTATGCAATTCGAAAAACTGTGGTGATGCGAGTACCGACATGGACAGAGTTTTGGTCAGGGCTTCAAGCCGGGTGACCTGATTAACCGAATGGCCGGTGACCGTCATATCCAGCCGACCGGCTGTCCCAACATTGCCAAGAATGACTTCACCCGCATGAAGCCCGATGCCGAAATGAAGGTTTCCGGTGCCCCCTGCATCCTTTTCTTGCTGACTATCGTAGGCCTTCGCCATGGACTGTTGCGCTGCAACCATTGCCGATGAACAAGCCTCTGCCTCACCGCCTCGGTCATAGGGGAATATTGCCATGACACCGTCCCCGATCAGCTTCAGAACTTCACCGCCCTGCTCCAGAACCGACCCGGCTGTGCAATCAAAATACCGGTTGAGCAGTTCCAGATACTCGTCTGAGGGCAATTCTGCCGACAGAGCTGTCGATCCTCTGAGGTCGCTGTACCAGAGTACGCACTTGATGCTATCGCCATCTCCCCGCTCAACCTGGCCACCCAGTATGTTTTGCGCTGCCAGCGTGCCCACGTAAGCTTCCATCAGTTTGGCTGAAAGAAGTGCCTCCGTAGAGGTCTTCAGACACAGGGCAAATGTTTGCCACAGTGCCTTTATCTCCTCGATGTGGTCATCGGAAAACCCGCCGTCCATTTTCGTGGCAAACGACCCATAGACCCCTTCAGAGTCACGCGCGGTATCTCGAAAGGCCCAATCGCGCCCATAAGACTGTTTCAGGATCATATAGTCGGAATACCCACGATCATGAAGCTCCTTGAAGGCGGCAAACTTGGCCCTCTCATCCGCATTGCGCAGGTTCGACCGCTCGAATATCGACTGGCTTCGGGCAATATACCCTGCTGGGGTGTCAAACATACTCTGATTGGCTATAAACGACTTTGGAACAAACTCAGTCTTGCAGTCCCCCCTGCCCCTTTCCCAAGTCGTGTCAACCGCCCCCATGATCTGGTGCCGCTGAAACGTTGAACAGTTGATCCGGTCAACCGGCACTCCAGAAGCCGCTAATTTCTCGGCAAATAGCCGAATTGTCTCCCCAATCGGCCGTTCAACCAGAGCACTCAAAATGAGCCAGTCGGAAAGTTCCTTTCGTTGCCCATTCTTTTCATTCATACCGATTGCCCCCTTTGATGTACCCGCGCCCAAGAGACGTATTGCCAGTGTGATCACAGTGCACCAGAAGAAACTATAGAGGAGTACCGGCAATTGAAAATCAATGACCTGAATGGATGCAAATGCCCCGTTGGCCTGGCAGCTACAATTTTGTGTAAGTGAGTTGAATCAACATTGCCTCGGCGTCTTTCGGATTCGTCTTGTCGCGAGGAATCCGTACACAAAATCATTCAACTCCAAAAACGACTTTTGCAATCGATGGCAGCATCCCTCCTGAACCCCAAGCCCCTCGAATTTGATCCAGAGTCAAAAATAATTCGAAAAAAAGTCACTTTCTAAACCGCTGAAAAATAACGAATGATCGATCATTTGCGGATAAAATCAATCGGCTTAAATAATAAAATGAAACGTTTCATATTGACAGTTATGGGAATTGCTGCATGCTTTGAAGCAGGCTGATTGCTGTGTCAGGACGACGCAACTTTGGTCTTAAACAAAATCAGGGAGGCTCGCATGAAGCTTTTTAAATTTGCTGCTGTTGCAGCGACGACTATCCTGCTGTCTGCCGGTCTGGCAAACGCCGAAGACAAGCCCAAAGTGGGTCTGGTCATGAAGTCGCTGGCGAATGAATTTTTTCAAAACATGCTTGTTGGTGCAGAGAAACATGCTGCCGACCGCGGCGATTACGAATTGCTCGCCGTTGGTATGCAGAACGAAACCGACTTTGAATCGCAGATCAATGCGGTTGAAAACTTCATCACTCAGGGCGTCGATGCCATAGTGATCGCTCCGGCGGATTCACGGGCAATGGTACGTCCAATCAAGAAGGCGATGGCAGCCGGTATCACTGTCGTCAACTTCGACGTTGCTCTGGATGCAGAAGCCAAAAAACAACAAGGCGTTGAACTTGCGTTTGTTGGACCTGACAACCGTGGCGGCGCCAAGCTTGCCGGTGATGCATTGGGTAAAAAGCTCGGCAAAGGTGGTAAAGTTGTCATAATCGAAGGCAATCCCGGCGCGGACAATGCCAATGAACGCCGGTTGGGTTTCGAAGATTCAGTTGCCGAATTCGAGCTGGAACTTCTGGACAGCCGCACCGCTCATTGGGAAACCGAGGAAGCCAACCAGGTATTCTCGACCATGTTGACTGCCAATCCCGATATCCAGGGTGTTATGGCTGCCAATGACTCCATGGCTGTTGGTGTCGTCAAGGCACTTGAGTCTGCAGGCCGCAAGGACATCGTGGTCGTTGGCTTCGACAACATTCCTGCTGTTGTTCCCATGGTCGAAGACGGCCGTATGCTCGCCACCGTTGATCAGTTCGGACAACAGATGGCAGCCAATGCGATCGATCTGGCGCTTGAAGTTGTCGCCGGTGGACCTGCCCTTGATGGCTGGGTGAAAACGCCGATTGAGTTGGTGACTGCGAAGTAAGCAGCATCACCTCCCTGTGCCCGGCATCCTCCTGCCGGGCACCTCTTCAGCCCAAGGATTTCGGACACCACGCGTCATGGCCGAACTTTCCCGATCAAATGATCCAGCCGGTACTTTGTTGCTGGATGTCCAGAACCTTCGCAAATCCTTTGGCGGCGTACACGCCCTGAGCGGCGTCAGCTTCTCGCTTGTTTCAGGCGAAGTTCACGCGCTGGTTGGCGAAAACGGTGCTGGAAAGTCCACACTGATCAAGGTCCTGTCCGGCGTTCATACCTATGACAGCGGTTCCATGATGCTGGATGGCAGCCCGTTTGAGCCCACTGATCCGCATTTTGCAAAAGCGGCCGGCATTCAGGTCGTCCATCAGGAATTCAATCTGCTGAACGACCTGAGCGTCGCGGAAAACATATCAATCGAAGCCTTTCCCAAGACGTCGTTCGGCTTGCTGGACCGGGCAGAAATGAAACGGCGTGCCCGCACGGCGCTTGATGCGATCGGGCTGAATGATGTCAATGTCAACGCCCCGGTCAGCACACTGGGAATTGCGCACAGGCAGTTGGTCGAAATTGCCCGGGCCCTACAATCCGACAGCCGCATACTGATCCTTGATGAGCCAACCGCCACGTTGACGGAACGGGAAACATCCCGCCTGTTCGAGATTGTTGCCGGTATCAAGGCCAAAGGGGTCACAGTCGTTTTCGTGTCCCACCATTTGGACGAAGTATTCGCCATCTGCGACCGGGTCACGGTTTTCCGAAACGGCCAGACAATCACGACTGAGATAATTACCGAAACGTCTGCTGACGGTGTTGTGAGACACATGGTTGGCCGCGCGCTGGCCGAGACTGGTTCCAGTCGGGCTACCAAACCCGACAGCGGAGATATTGTTCTGTCAGTAAAGGCTCTTCGCACCCAGAAATCCCCTCACCCAGAGGGCGTATCGTTTGATCTGCGGCGGGGAGAAATACTGGGTATTGCCGGATTGGTTGGGTCCGGGCGAACCGAAGTATTGCGGGCGCTGTTTGGGGCAGATCCGCAAATAGCCGAACAGATAACGCTCTCAGGCAAGCCGCTGTCGATTAAAGAGCCTTGCAACGCCATTGCTGCCGGAATTGGATTTGTCACCGAAGACCGCAAGGATGAAGGGCTCATTCTGGCAATGGAAATTGCTGCCAACACATCCCTGGTCAGCCTTCGGGATGTGTCTGCGCGCGGGCTGCTGAACTTTGCCCGCGAAAAACTGATGGCGACGCAGTTTGGCGCGCAGTTAAAGCTCAAGTACGGCAAGGTGACGGATCCAGCCTCCAGCCTCTCCGGTGGCAATCAGCAGAAAGTCGTTTTAGCCAAATGGCTGGCGCAAGCTCCCACTATTCTTTTGCTGGACGAGCCGACGCGGGGAGTCGATGTCGGAGCGAAAGCGGAAATATATGCAATCCTCAAGGATCTGGCTGAAAAGGGAATGTCGATGATCGTTGTCTCCTCGGAGTTGCCGGAGCTGATCACGCTGGCGGATCGTATGCTGGTCATGTGCGAAAATCGAATTCAGGGTGAGCTGTCTCCCGACCAATACAACCAGGAAACCATATTGAAATTGGCCTACGGTCAGGACGGAAATTCAAAGGCGGCCATATCATGAGCTCAACGGAAAATTTAAACGAAGCTCCCAAACAGAAAGCGCTCACGTTACGCGCGATCGTCAACAGTGCCGGGATCGGCCTGGCATTGCTGGTGTTGATCCTGTTTTTTGCGCTCACGACGGAGCACTTCCTTTCTCCCAACAATATCACCAACATCCTGACCCAGATCACAATCAATCTCATTCTCGCCGTCGGCATGACTTTTGTGATCCTGATTGGCGGCATCGACCTTTCTGTCGGCTCGGTTATGGCATTCGCTGCTGTGATCGCTGGCAAGGCGATCACCCTGCCCGGTCTTGGCACAGCTGAACTGGTACTGCTGGCATGCCTTGCGGGACTTCTTGCCGGTCTCGTCTGCGGCATCCTCAATGGTGTGCTGAGTGCCTATTGGTCCTTGCCATCTTTCATCATCACACTGGGCATGTTGAACATTGCGCGCGGCGCGGCGCTACAGGTTTCCGGTGCACAAACGATCTACTCATTCCCTTACGCCTTTGAAGAATTCGGATCGCAGTTGATCTATGGTGTGCCGGTGGTTTTCCTGATGGCATTATTGCTGGTGGCGATTGCCTGGTTTGTGTTGAACCGCACGGTGTTCGGACGCCTGATCTACGGGATCGGCAATAACGAAGAAGCCGTCCGGCTCGCCGGCCATCCCGTGTTCTGGTACAAGGTTGCCGCCTTCACCATCTGTGGTCTGACAGCCGGAATTGCGGCGATTGTCTATATGGCCAGGCTCAGCATTGCGAGCCCGATCGCGGGCATTGGTTTTGAGCTCAATGCCATTGCGGCAGTCATCATCGGCGGCACCAGCCTTGCCGGTGGTCGCGGATCGGTGATCGGGACGCTGCTTGGTGCATTCATCATCGGCGTATTGGCAAACGGGCTTATTCTCATCGGACTGAGCGATTTCATGCGCCAGATGATAACCGGACTTGTTATCATTATTGCGGTTGTTCTGGATCACTACCGCGCGAGGCTCTCAGCATCATGAAACGCACACCGCTTTTAAACCGACATTTGAGCGCCCTCGTAGCGTCGCTTGGTCATTTGGATGAAATTGTCATCGGGGATGCCGGTCTTCCGGTTCCTGATGGCGTGCCTGTGATTGACCTGGCGGTGAAACGCGGTGTTCCGACCCTCTGGGATGTGCTGGATGCTCTGCGATCAGAGCTGCAGATTGAAGGGGCCTGTCATGCAAGCGAAGTCTCGAAGGAACTGCAGCTGCAGATGACAGGCTTTTTGGGCGTTTGGGGACAGGAAACCGATCAGAAGATCGCGATCGAGGTCTGCAGCCACGAAGAGTTCAAGCAAAGATCGAGGCAGGCAAAGGCCGTCATTCGAACAGGCGAATGCGTACCATATGCCAATCTGATCCTTGTCTGCGGAGTTGCGTTTTGAACAACGTCGTTGTCGTGGGCAGCATCAACATGGATCTGACATCCTATCTGGATCGATGGCCACAGGTTGGCGAAACAGTTACAGCTCAAAACACGATTATCTCTCTTGGCGGTAAAGGTGCAAATCAGGCGGTGGCTGCGTCGTGCCTTGGCGCTACCGTAACCATGATCGGCGCCGTGGGCACGGACAGCTTCGGTCATGATGTCGAAGCGCGTTTGAGCGATGCCGACATCACACTGCATCTTCATCGGCCCGCAGCGGTATCCACCGGAATGGCCTTTATCGATGTCGGCCCGGATGGCGACAATCTGATCAGACTGAGTGCCGGTGCGAACGCCACGTTGCAGGCCACGACGATTTCGGATCTTTGGTCAGCCATCGCCGACTGCAAGGTTTTATTGTTGCAAAACGAAGTCCCGATAGAAGCGTCATTGGAAGCGGCAAGGTTTGCGCGTGCTGCTGGTGCCATTGTCGTCATGGACCCTGCTCCGGCGCCGGTGCCGTTCTGGTCGCATGAGCAGTTGACCGCGTTTGATATCCTCACACCAAACGCCCTGGAAGTTAAATCGATCACCGGGCATGAACCCCGAACACTCGAAGAAGCCCTGAAGGCCGCACAGCATTTGAAATCCTTTGGCGCCAGGGGAAGCATTGTGACGATGGGGCCCACTGGCGTGGCGTGGTCTATCGCTGACAACGAAGGCCGGATGGACGCACCCGATGTGAATGCCATCGATACGGTCGGAGCCGGCGATTGTTTCAACGGTGCTTTCGCCTGCGCTATCGCAGCGGATGCCAGCATCGACAAGGCTGTGGAGATGGCGGTAAACGCTGCTGCACTTGCCACAACACGGAATGGAGCATCCGATTCTGTTCCGACGAAGGCCGAGCTGGAACACCGTTTTTCACCAGCTGAATAAAAATTTACCCTAGGAATGTTGAAGCGGACGCGCATTTGAGGTTTGATCGCACCGGATTGACTATCCTGGGGCGCAATTGGGGACGCAATGCCAACGGTAAAAGACGTAGCGCGTGAGGCTGAGGTATCGGTTGGGACAGTGTCAAAAGTTCTGTCGAAGGACCGAACGGTCAAATCGGCGTTGCGCGAACGCGTCCAACGTGCCGTTGAAACGTTGGGGTACAAACCCAACTTGGTGGCACGTGCCCTGAGAACCAACAAAGTCAATGTACTGGGCTTGATTGTTCCGGACATAACCAATCCGTTTTTTGCCCAACTTGCCAAAAACATTGAAGCTGAAGCTGCGGACCGCGGCCACACGGTCATGCTGGCCAACTCGGATGAAGATCTGGAAACAGAAGCCCGGCAAGTGGAAACCCTGCTTGACCAGGCGCCGCACGGCCTGATCATTGTCGGCTCGATCCACGATTCCGATTCCGGTATCAAGACGGATGTTCCCGTGGTCGCGGTAGACCGCCGGTACGGCAGCTATCAATTGATCTCAACAGATCATGAAGCTGCTTCGGCGATGATTGCGGATCATTTATTCGACCTCGGCCATCGGCGCATTGCATATATCTCCGGGCCCCAATCCACCGAAGTCGGGCGTCTCAGAAAAAAAGGATTCTGTGAGCGCATGACGCACCTGAGCAGCACTGATGATCCAGTAGAACTGATCGTCAGAGAGGGTCAGTTTGATTATCTGTCGGGAGAAAAACTCGCCTATCAACTGATCGATCAGGAAGCCGACGTGCGCCCCACGGCAATTGCCGCAGCAAGCGACCAGCAGGCCATCGGAGCCCTGCGCGCTGCTGGCGACATCGGCATCAAGGTCCCCACTGAACTTTCAATCGCCGGATTTGATGACATTACGCTGGCAAGCCTTGTCGTGCCGCGACTGACCACTGTTTCACAAAGAACGGATCTGATCGCGCGGGCCGCCGTGCGAACATTGTTTGACGAACAACAGGATTGTACGTCCGATAGATTTATCGAGGCAAAGCTGGAAGTCAGAGGATCTTCCGGACCGGTGCCCGATAGCAATTAGTCTTGCTAAAGCAGCAATTTGGCGTTGATTATGCACTGCATGAGTGCTGCATCAATCAACGCCACTCCCCAGCGTCACGATCACGCTTTCCGTGCCCGTCAGAAGTGTCGTGGGTATGATCGTCACGCTCTTCAGAACGCCACCGGCAATGGTTTGAAGCGCTCCCTTTTCTTCGCGTGCCGACAGTGTGTTGCCCTGATTGATGCCTTTTCCGATCAACTGTACGATTTCCGGTGAATCGGCGAATTTGGAATGATTGGCGCTGCCTTTGTCTTCAATTTGCGAAAGATCGATCACATTGACACCGAGCTCGGCCAGCGTTTGAGGATCGGCCGCACCGACCCGGCTGACACCACCGGCAATCCGGCGAGACAGCCTGAGTGCCTTGTCATCGTCAGAGATCAACACGAAAAACAGGTTCTCCGTTCCCTCAAACCCTTGCAACTGCGTTCGAAACACATCGATATCGATATCGGGAGAGGCAAGAATGACCCGTCTGAGACGGCGGTCCTGTCGACCTCCTGATCTGTTTCGAAGGTCACGCATGGCCTCAATCGTCACCAGATTCCCCATCGAATGCGCCACGACATCAAAATGCTGTGCGTTCGTTCGCGACAGGATAAGGCCCAGCTTTTCGAGCTGATTGCGTGCCTGGAGCGCGCTGTTCAGGTCATAGACATAATCAAGCGTTCTGCCCCGGGATGCCCAGGAAAACAGAACCGGGACGCCCTGGTAGCCGGTATCATTGACGAATTGCGCGATCCGCAGGACGGCGGAGCTGAAATTGACATTGTAACCATGCACAAACACCAGGACGCTTTTGTCCTGGCCGGTTTTACCGGCCAACGCTGCGTTGATCGAATTGCGGAACGACTGATCGCTTTCGGCGATTTCCGGGCTGGAAACCACGAAATGTTTTGCCGGGTCGGCATCCCCGCTGCTGGGTTTCTCAATCTGTCCGATTTGATGATTGGGTGGAATATTGACGTCAACATACCCCAGCGCCAGGCCTCGAGACCTTTCTCCGGAATAAAACTCTTCGGGGTCATCTGATCGCGCCCGCGTCGTCGCTATAAAAATACGATGCGCGTTTTCATTTTCAAAAGCGACGTCGGCACCGACACCGATGATATTGCCGTTGGCACTCATGCAGCCGGATAACAGCACGCACAGCAGAACGAGCAAAAGCAACGGTGCACCCCCTCGCCTTACACTTCCAAGCTGGCACTCTGTATTGATCATTGATTTACCTGACGCAGGGCCGCACTCCAGCTTGGATCATCGGGGAACTCCTCCGGTGATGCAATGCCTGAGCGAAGGCGATGTTTTTCAGCATTGGCTTCTGGAGGCAGAGAGTTATCAATCAACCCCAGATCCTGCAACAGGCTAAGTGAATATCCGGGGATCCAGCGCCTGATATCACTTAGCGGCACTTTGTCGAACACTTCCGGGGCAAGCTTCACCAGCGTTGTCATGCAGCTATCGGTGATGGTGGAGTAAAACTGCGGTTTTTCTTCCACGTGATTGGCGAGATCGACGATGCGCATGAAATAGGTTCTGAGTACCTCCGGCGTCGCCTTGAGCGGATATATCTGCATCTCCGAAGGTGTCAACTGCGCCAGCCGCTTGCCCAGGATGTCCCGTTCGGTTCCGATGACCGGGTAAAGTTCGTCATGGCGGAAAAAGCCTGCAAGGGCATCAAATTTGCCACCCTCAATGCGGCGGGCTTCCATGGAGACAGCAACATGGCGACCATCGGCAAATGCAAACGACATCATCACATGCTCAAGCGCTTTAAAGGAACCAAACGGCTGCATGATGAGTTCGGCGCTCTGAAGCGTGCTGAGGTCTACCGTCCGCGTGGTCCAACGCACGTGTGCCGGTTCATCGATGCGGTGTACGGCATCGCGAAAATTGGAAAACGTGACCAGATCCCCGTCGATCACCGCCGTCACTCGTTTCTCGTGCCGGGGGTCCCAGGTTCGCTCAATTGGTGTTTTGGCAAAATAAGCGATGAAGAGCACGGCGAGAAACGACAGGCAGATCAGCCGCCTGATGCGCTGGTGTTGCCAGGGAATGAACCAGTAAAACAGACAAACACCCACGAAGAACACCGCACCAAAGTCGCGCACCCAGCCCGGCCACCCAAGCCAATAATGAATCGCCCCGCCCGCATAGAGCGTCGCGCCGACAAACAGCATGTGGCCGATGATGCGCAGCAGTGATTTCAGGATTCTAATTGTTGTTCTCTCCCCGGATCGAATCTTGTGGGAGAGTAGCGCAACAGACTTTTTTAGGCAGGGTGTGAAGGAAGAAAAATTGAAGCCGTGTTTTTTTAACCTGTTAATACCCAATGGACACTCGGGCTTTCCTGCTTGATCCAATTGGGCTGGAAAACAGGTTGGTGCGGATTGTTCGCACTCAACGCCTGCGATAGTGTGCGAACAACGACAACTTTATTCTGTACTCCCAAGGAACAACCATGAAATACATCTGGACCATCGCCGCCCTGATTGTCGTTTCGCCGGCTTTGGCAGAAAAAGAGCTAAGTCATCCGGTAAGCGAGCTTTATGTGATGTCAATGGATGGAGCCGAGTTGCAAAAAGACGTGCTCACCCTGACGGGCCTGAATTCCAAGGTCATCTGGTTCACAGACCGCCCCAAACGGCAATCCGGCGTGGCGGATTCAGAAGAGTTCATTGCAAACTGGCCGATGGGGGACGACAGTTTTGAGGTTGATCCGCCAAATGCCGTGCTGGTGGGGGAAGACGCGGATGGTGAGCAATTTGAACTTGAGATAGAGCTCACAGACCCCGACTGGACGGCAGAATACCTCAAACTTCGTGTCCTGCCGCTGAGTGACGAATTGCCACAATCACTGACCTTGAAAGGCGCGCACCTCTTCATCGACAATTCCAATGATGATCTCGGAGATCCTGACGGCCCCGGTTCATGGTGCGGACAGGAATGCTTTCAGCCGATTATCGGAGAAAAGGCTGAAGATGAGGCAGACGATGCCGCTGCGAAGGGGGATTATAAATCTCAGTCACGTTACGTTGGCACTCGGTATTAGGTAATCGGCATGGCGGAACGGCTAACCCCTTCTCATGATATGCAGGAGTGTCAGGGAAACACGGCCCTGTGGTGAGAAACAGTCTTTGCTGACGATATCAATGGATGATCGAGGTTCGGACAAAGCAAACATTGCCGAAATGAATTGAACGTCCACGTCGAGAGCAGCTTTGGTCAATCAACTTTGTAAAATAGTGGAAGTTGATGGTCCTGACCTACTTAGTTCGGTGCATTTCCTACACATCTAAACCCAAGACACCGTCCCCTTGCATGGGGTACGCGCCCTCTTCTGTAGGATGATCTGGAAAGATTTGTTGGGCTCACCCAGCTTCCGCCGCGTTCACTACGTACTGCGGAAATAGGGGACTGATTGACATCTGATTTCTCAGCGTAAGAGAGCGGATCATACCAGTTGCTGCACCATTGCCAAACATTGCCCGCCATCTGAAGCACGCCAAAAGGTGAAACACCTGTCAATGCATTTACCGGGGAGAGGGGCAGATCGGTGACATCCTTATACATCGCATGTCGTTTATGCCTACCTGCATTGATCTCTCCAGTTTTTGGATCACGCGCACCCCACGGCCAGCGTATTGAAATTGGACCACGCGCCGCGTACTCCCACTGCTGCTCCTTTGGCAAATACTCGCTTCGCCCATTGCGCCAGTCTTCGTCATTTGCCCACAACGAATACGCCACCGCGCCAAACCATGTGACCAGGATCATTGGCCATTCTTCCGTCCCCGTTTTGGGAGCCCAACCTGCCTTTGTGAACTCAATCAATTGATGTTCAAAGCGACGCTGGCCCGGCTCGATCAGAAACCAGGTGCACAACACTTCATCATCTACTTCACCAATGCTGTTCAAAAATCGACAATAGGCCGTTGTTGAAATCGTTTCCCTGTCAATGAGAAATGAAGGCATATCGACAGTATGAAGTGGTCGCTCATCCGGAAAGGCATCCGAGCACTTACTTCCGACTTCGACGCTGCCACTCGGTAGCTTCAGGCAAACCATACCGTCTGTTGTTCGTCGAAACTGATCAATTCCGATGTCTGATTTTCCCAAAGGCCGGTATAGCTCAGACGATTGCGATGTCAGCACACCTCCAAGCTGTGAAAATGCCACCGTGTCATTTGATTGGTGACTGTCTTTCGAAAGTGTCGACTGAGCAACATGACCACTGCCCCAGCGTAGATGAATGAGCTCTGCCATATCTCGAAGATTTAACTCGGGGCGTGTGAACGCCTCTTTATATACTGGGTCTCCGATCTCAGTCGGATCAGGAAGCGAGACATCAAACGTTTCCTCCATCGCCATCATCCATTCGATGAGGTCTAGGCTATCAATGCCGAGGTCCTCGACGGGTCTCGTATCGAGCGAAATGCACTCTTGTTCGATCCCAAATTGCTCTGCACTCAAAACAAGAACCCTGGCCTCGATAATCTCCAACGGCTGTCGTGCCATGTTTTCCTGCCTCTTGTACCGATAATTACGGGATACCTCAGACTAACAAATCGCTGTCACGTCTTGGCTACGTCTGACCAAGTTCAAGAGGGGCCATTCATGTGCAGCGTTGCACACGGCACTTTGGGCCCAAAGCAGCTGTGACCAAGTGCAGACCTTGGAGTAACATTTATGCCAATTCTCACAACCACCTTGATCAAATATCTCAAACTCCCGCCACCCCCTAAGTATGCGCAAAGTGTTTGCTGACCGGCAGTTCTCCCGTCGTTGCCTGTTGCTCCAGTTTGTCGACGACTTCGCTCAGGTCCTTGATCAGCAATTCGGCCATGTCGCGGCTGAAGCCTTCGCGGAGAACGATCCTGAGGACGTGGATATCGCCGGCGCCTTCGGGCATTGTGTAGGCCGGAACCTGCCAGCCGTGCATGCGCAAGTAATCGGACACGGTGTAGACCGTATATCTGTCCGGATCTTTGACCTTGAAGGCAAAGACCGGGATGGTGCTGCCGTCGCTCAACAGTTCAAACGGTCCCATATTGGCAATCGTGCTGGACAGATAGGCCGCTATTGAGCGCAAGTTTTCCATGATGCGGGTATAGCCGTCCCGGCCAAGGCGCAGGAAGTTGTAATATTGGCCGACGATCTGATTGCCTGGGCGGGAGAAGTTGAGTGTGAAGGTCGGCATGTCGCCGCCCAGATAGTCGACATGGAAAATCAGATCTTCCGGCAGATCGCTTTTGTCGCGCCAGACAACCCAGCCCACGCCGGGATAGACCAGTCCATATTTGTGACCCGACACATTGATCGATTTGACCAACGGCAGGCGGAAGTCCCATTCAAGTTCCGGCTCCAGAAACGGCGCGACGAAACCGCCACTGGCGGCATCTATATGCAGCGGAACCTCGTATCCGGTTTCGGCATTGGATTTTACCAGCAGCTCGTGTACAGCCTTTATCGGCTCATATTCGCCGGTATAGGTGGTGCCCAGAATAGCGACGATGCCAATTGTGTTTTCGTCGATCTTTGAAATCGTCTCTTCAGGGTCGATTACATACCGGTCCGGCGCCATCGGGACATAGCGTGCCTCCACATCCCAATAGCGACAGAATTTCTCCCAGACTACCTGCACGTTGGTCCCAAGGATCAGGTTGGGCTTGTCGGTCGGTTTGCCTTTTGCCCGCTGCCTGTCCCGCCATTTCCATTTGAAGGCCATTCCAGCGAGCATGACGGCTTCACTGGAGCCAATGCCGGACGAGCCTGTCGAGTTTTCCGGCGCGTGAAACAGGTCCGCAACGATTTTGATGCACCGTTCCTCGATCATCGCGGTGTTGGGGTATTCGTCCTTATCAATCAGGTTCTTGTCGAATGTCTGCGCCATCAGCTTTTCGGCCTGCGGCTCCATCCATGTTGTCACGAATGTCGCCAGATTGAGCCGGGCGTTGCCATCGAGCATCAATTCATCATTGATGATGCGATAGGCTGTGTCCGCTTCCATCTCGCTGTTTGGAAGCTGATATTTGGGGACCGACTCACGCATGATGCGTCCGCCGTAGGACGGTGTCAGGACGGAGGAGATCGGATCCGCAGGGTCTGTTGGTTTCTCAGAGTCAGTCATAGCAAGTATCCCGTCATTGCTGAGCAGATTTCACCAACCAGGTCGATCTGCGAAGGGCGAAAACCACGAATGGAAACAGTGTTACAATCAGAACGCCGACAACCATCATTGTCTCGAACGCACCGACCGAAAGTCCGCTGCCTGCTGTGGGCAGGAATCCGATGACAAAACATGCGGCAGAGGCCAGCATCCCGACACCGGCCACAATCCACATCCCGGCCATACCTCCCGGTACGCTGTAAGGCCGGTGAACTTCTGGATGGGTGTAGCGCAGGCGGATAGCGGCGGCATACATCAGGGCGTACATCAGGGAATAGATCAGTACCGCGATGGACGTCAGGATCAGGAACGCTGTATTGACGTCATCAACGATCAGGAACGACATTGCGATCAGTGAGATAAGGCTTGCCTGAACAATCAAAAGATTGGTCGGCACGCCCTTGTCGTTTACCTGCTGCGCCCATAGGGGCAGATTGCCCGCCTGCCCTGCGGCAAGCAGACCCTTGACCGGCCCGACGATCCAGGTACTCACCTGACCTGCTGCACCAAACGCCACCAGCACGGCGGCCACGGGGATGAGCCACATCAAGCCGAAATGGGCGAATAGCGCCGAAAAGGCCTGCATCGCCCCGTTGATCTGATCGATGGAGTTGGCGGGCAAAATGGCCGCGACCGCCAGCCCGCCAAGCAAGGTCAGCACAAACCCGATGGCGGCTGCGCTGAAGACGGCTGCGGGATAAACGCGCTGGACATTTTTGACTTCCCTGGCATGGCTTGCCGACACTTCGACCCCGACAAAGCCGAATATGAAGCTCAGGAACAGAACCAGGTTGCCGGTCTGCCAGATTGAGGGGATCAGATTTGCGGTGGTCAGCTCTGTGTTGAAATGGATTGTGTTGCCAGCACCGGCGTAGATCGCACCCAGTGCAATAAGCACCAATGTCGGCAATAGAACGCCCACGGTTACCGCAACGGTGCTAATCAATCCCGACCCCTTCGAGCCATGAAAATTGGCCAGAGTTGCGCCCCAGTAGACGACCAGGATGACACCGACGATGAAGTATTTGTTGCTGCCCAGCGCCGGATCAAACGCATAGGCGAGCGAGGCGGCCACATATGCAACAATCGACGTGATGCCGAAAATGCTCTGCGACCATTGAAGCCACACGGCGGCGAAGCCCAGGCGCGGACCGAAGGCCGCCTCGACCCAGTGAAAGACGCCATTCTTTGGCCACCCAGTGGCGAGTTCGGCAGAAACAAGCGCTACGGGAACGAGATAGGCAATGATGGTGATGACATTGAAAAAGATCATCATCATGCCCGTCTGCGCCATCATCGGCATGTTGCGCAGGGTCATGAAAAGCGCGGCGGTGATGAGGGTGAGCGTCAGTACCCCGATCTGATGAGGCTTCTCGCTTTTTTCCAGGCTCATTGTCGCTGATGATGCCTCGCGCTAGCAGGTGAGAACAAATGTAGATCGAAAGAATAATCGCTAAAAAGAATACAGAGGAGAGTCGCTCTCCCGTCAACTGAAGTATGGGCATGATAGGAGGATAACTTAATAAAACAAAGGGCATGCAAGAGCAGAGATTGGGATCTTCGGAATGCGAAATTGCTCCAAGTCTCTGTTTTAACGCGTATCCTTATCTTGAAGGTGGTTCAACTTTCACGAGAGGTGCTCTGATGTGGAGGATGTGAGCTTCGCACCATTGTTGCTAGCCGCTCGAGCAGGAATTTCAAATCCCCAAATCCTGTGAGATCTGGAAGCAATTTATCGCAAAGATGGCTACGGCTGCTCCGGGTCCTATCTACCAAAAGAGCCATGAAACGCATAAAAAAAATCTTGAGACTAAACCCAGGCCGATCTACTTCCAGTGGGGATTAATCTTACCCGCACCTGACAAAGTAATCCAAATATCGCGAATAGTTTTGAGGATGGGATAAACTATTTTTGCCCTGCGCCCCCTTCCAAAAGTTTTCAAAAACAGCCCAGCGTGTGAAAAAACTCGGTATTGAGTTGTAGCCAACTCTTCCATTGCAATAACGCCCCCAAACATTTTTCCGTCTTTCATGAAAACTCCACCATGATCGAGGTTAATGTTATTCTCCTTAATCTTATCAAGAATGGGGTGGTCTGATTGTGTTCTTGAATCAATAAGCGTCACATCGCCCTCAAGTGTGGCCCGCTGGTAGCTAACAGCCGCGTATGTGCAAAGCGGGCAAGCACCATCGTAAACGCAAGTAATTTCTGACTGAATTTCCATTTAAATGCTAAATCCCAATTCATGCTCCAAAATCCAAATTGAGCACATAAGACAAATACGCATTGTTTTATCACATTACGGGCGAATAACAGATGCGGCAATTTTGTTTATCTTCCTTTTCTCACACACAATACTCACTTCATTGATAACAATGCTTTGCGAGAATAAAAAAATAAATTCAATTGCTATGGAAGCGAACACCGACGGAAGCTGACGCTGACATTTTGAGATCTACTGCAAATTCGCCTTTGATCAGTGTGTTTGAAATTTATTCAATCGGAACTTGATGATCGTCTCTGACCGGCATTGCATTCATTGACGGCAACGAAGACCCCATATTTGTAGGAAGTTCAATTCAAAGGGATGAAAGTAACTGCGTGTGTCGGAGCAGTATTGGCCGCCAAGAAATATTTTGAATGTATCAAACCTTACTTCCCGCTTCCTCGCGGTTGTATCGGTGACGACCACTGTGTCACCAACGGGAATATACGCGTCATACGCAACTCCCTGAGAGGATCTGTCGCCCTCTCCCTCACCCCTTCTTTCCGCCTGCGAACGTCACCACGCCGACGATGATCGCCCCAGTCAGGATCAGCCGCACGCCAGCCCCTGCCCCGAACGTGTTCAGCATTGCGACCAACAGAAACAGGAACAGGGCCGCGCCGAAGATACCGGGGACGTTGGAGTCGCCGCCCGCAATGGATGAGCCGCCGATAACGACCACGGCGATAGAGGCCAGAAGATATTCTTCGCCCATATTGAGCGATGAGCCGCCGGAGAAACCGGCAAGGAAGACGCCGCAGATAGCAGCAAGGACGGCGGAGAGTGTGTAAGTGAGATAGCGGATGCGTTCGACAGGCACACCGGCGAGCCAGGCGGCGCGGACGTTCTGGCCGAAGGCAGTGACGGAACGGCCATAGACGGTGCGGTTGAGCAGCACGGCCATCAGAACCGCAAAGACGACGACGCCGATTGAGAGGAGTGGCAATCCGGCGACTTTGGAAGTGGAAACCCACTCAAGCGCCTGTGGAGGTTTGATTTTCACGCCCCGGCCGATTGCAATGGCGCAGGACTGGACCAGGAAGCTGGACGACATGGTGGCGATGATCGGCGGAATACTGAGGACCCGGATCAGGCCATAATTGAAGAGCCCGACCAACGCGCCGGTTGCAATCGCTGCGAGCGTGCCGGGCACGATCATCGTATTGTCGCCGCCCATCACCATCATTGCCACCACCGCAGAGAGCGTGATGGTCGAAGGGATCGACAGATCGACATTGCCCGGGCCAAGCGTGATGACGAACATCTGGCCGATGCCGACCATGACGAAGAAGGTCGAGAAAGACAGAGCTGTTGAAGCCAGCGCCAAGCCGCCGCTGCCATCGATATAGGCAGAGGTCACGGCCCAGGTCAGCAATGCTGCCAGAAATGACCAGGCCCAGGCGCGGCCATGCATCACGCGTTCAAACACATTCACGCTACAGCCCTCCCAGCTTGCGGGCTTCCAACCGGTTGACGATGGCCCTGAGTGCCAGGACGATGATCAGGATTGCCCCTTGCGCACCGATTTGCCAATCCGGGGAGATACGCAGGAACGACAGGAAGGAAGCGGTGAGTGTCAGCGTCATGGCGCCAAGCACGGCACCGACAGGCGACACCCGTCCGCCAACAAACTCTCCGCCGCCCAGAATGACACCGGCAATCGACAACAGCGTGTAGCGCAGTGCGATGTTGGCATCGGCGGAGGTGGTCAGACCGACAAGCGTCAGCCCCGCAAAAATGCCGAACAGAGCGGTCAGGGAATACATGACCATCTTGAGCTTCAGGATCGACCAACCGGCACGCGCCATCGCTTTCTCATTGCCACCGACGCCGCGCAGCACAGCACCCCAGGAAGTCCGCATCAGGCCGAAATAGACCACCCCGGCAATGAGGACACTGGCGACAATGGGAAACGGAATATAGGGGGGCTTGAAAGTCACCATCGCCCGGATCCAATCCGGCGTGGTGCCTCCCGGGGTGGGCAGCAACAGCACCGCACAACCGGACCAGACAAAGGACATGCCCAGTGTCACAACAATCGAAGGCAGCTGGCGCAGGTGGATCAGCGCGCCAATCCCGGCATAGACAACGATGCATCCGGCTAGAGCCGCAAGACCCAGCAGCGGGGTTTCGCGCAGCCAGGTGGCTCCGATACAGGCGACGAGGGAGACAAAACTGCCAATAGACAGGTCAAGATCGTTGACCGCGATGACAAACATCTGCGCAATTGTTGCCAGGGCAATGGGGACCGCCAGATTGAACAGCAGATTGAGCCCGAAGTAACTCATTGCGCGGGGCTGCAGCCAGAACACGCCCAGCAGCACAACGGTCAAGGAAAGCGCAGGCAAGGCACCGCGCCAGAACTTGGGAGATGTAAGAGAGAGCCCGCCCATCATGAGGCCTGCTTAAAGGAGGCGTTGAGGAGGTTTTCTTCGGTAATCTCAGCGCCGCTCAGCGTTTGGGAAATCACACCCTGACGGAACACATAAACCCGGTCGCAATAATCCAGTTCTTCAAGCTCCGTTGTGTACCACAGGAACGTTCGCCCCTGTTCCGCCTCCTGACGAATGATGCCATAGACTTCGTTCTTGGTGCCGATATCCACACCGCGCATCGGGTCGTCCATCAAGACGATATTTGCGGCGGATCCCAGAGCCCGCGCAAACAGCACCTTTTGCTGATTGCCACCGGAGAGCGACAGGATCGGCATATCGACGCTGGGCGTGCGTATGCCGATCCTCTCTTTCCAGGCGTCGGCGAGCTGGGTCTCGCGATCGCCCTGAACCAGCATCTTGTCCCGCAATCGCTTGAGGGAACTGATGCCGATATTTTTCCGGATCGACCATAAAGGCAGAACACCGTCCACCTGCCGGTCACCGGCGACAAAACAACAGGCAGCATTCTCATCGGACTCGCCCGGAAGAACCCCTTGCCCGGAAAAGATCGAGAGCAGTGTTTCCGTTTGCCCCTGCCCGGCAAGGCCGGCAAAGCCGATCACCTCGCCCGAACGCGCGGTTATATTCTGGTCGTCCGGCTGGACAGCAGGGCGCAGATGAACCCGTTCCGAGCCGGAAGCTTTTGAGGTATCGGCATCCCGGCGCGGTGCGGCTTCGGCCACGGTGGTGCTGCCCATCGCTTCCACCAGACTGGCACGTGTGAAGTCCGCTGCATCGCGCAGATCCACAACAGTACCGTCCTTCATTACCGCGATGGTATCGGATACCTGAAGAATTTCGCCCAGAAGATGGGAAATCAGAATGATCGCAACACCTTGCGCTGTCACAACGCGGATATGCGCTAGCAATTGCTCGGCGACCTGCGCGTCGAGGGACGATGTCGGCTCATCCAGAATAATCAGCCGGATCGGTGTTTGCGTTTCGGTAAAGGCGCGGGCAATTTCGACCATCTGACGTTTGGAAATAGACAGATCGCCGATCACGTCGCCCGCATCGATGCCGTGGCCGGGGAATATGAGATCGAGTTGGCCGATGATCAGTCTGCCCGCACGCGACCGCCAGCCAAAACCTTTGAGCGAGGGATGAATAATCCGGGTGTTTTCAGCAACCGTCAGATTGGGGCATAGCGACAATTCCTGAAACACGCACCGGATGCCAAGCCGATTGGCCAGATCCACGGTATAGCCGTTTCCCGCATAGTCGTTGCCTGCCCCCTCACCGGAGATCGCCAGTTCGCCGCTTGTAGGTGTGAGAGTGCCGGCCAGTATGTTCATCAAGGTCGACTTACCGGCCCCGTTATGGCCGACAAGTCCCAGACAAGCGCCGGAGTGGATGTCCAGCTCCACCCCGGCCAGCGCCTGAACGGCACCGAATGCCTTTTGGATTCCCTTCAGAGCGATCAATGAAGGCCTCGCAGTTGTCGTCATTGATCCCCCAGGTAATCCAATGATCAAACGGACTGCAATTCATCGCAGTCCGTTTTTCTTTCAGCTCTTACTTGGCGCTATCGAGATAGGCTTTGGCATCGTCCTGTGAATATTCCACATTGGAGACGCCGCCTTCCTCGGTATTAGCCAAACCTTCTTCCAGGTCAGCCTGATCGATTTGCAGGAACGGCACAACCAGATCTTTCGGCACGTCGCGACCATCAAGGATCTGCTGCGCCACCCAGAAAGCAAGTGTTGAGACGCCCGGTGCAATGGAAACCGACATGGTCTCATAGCCGTTGGCATCTTTCTGCTCTTTCCACCAGGTGAGCTCATCATGGCGGTTGCCCATGATGATGATCGGTGTCGGACGACCGGCCGCCTTGAAGGCTTGCGCAGCACCATAGCCGTCACCGCCTTGCGTCACCACGGCCACCACTTCGGGCAGGCTTGGCAGAATACCGGCAACATTTTTCTGCGCGACGGTTTGCGTCCATTCGCCATGAACCGATCCGGCAACCTTGAACTTGTCATGGGCTGCTACACCAGCCTCAATGCCGGAATGAATTTCGTCATCGACGAAAACACCCGCAAGTCCGCGAATTTCCAGAAGATTACCGCCATCCGGGAAGCGTCCGGACAGGTAGTCGACCTGAACTTCGCCCATCTTCTTGAAATCAACCGCAATACGCCAGGCGCACGGCTCAGTGACGATGCCATCAAAGGACACGACCGTAATGCCGGCATCGCACGCTTCTTTGACTGCGCCGTTCAGCGCCGTCGGAGAAGCCGCATTGACCACGATGGCATCATAGCCCTGCAGGATCAGGTTCTGGATCTGGGCGGCCTGCTCGGTCGCCTGGTTCTCAGCGGTGGTAAAGGCGTCCCCTGCTCCCACAATCCCGGCTTTGACAGCCGCATCGGCATTCTTTTCCCATGATTTCAGCATGGATTGGCGCCAGCTGTTCCCGGCATAATTGTTTGAAAGGGCGATCTTCTTGCCCGAAGTATCGGCAACCGAACCGCTAATGCCCGTGATGGACAGTGCAAGGGCGGCGGTGGCAAGCATCAATGATTTACGAAGTTTCATGGTTTCCTCCCAGTTCATTCACAGTCTCAGTTTTCAGTACTCAGAGATTTTCTCTCCGGGTGGCTCCCCTCACGCCAACATACATGGCGTAAAGCGAGGTCGTTGCAGTTATGAAAAGACGATTGTTTTTGGGTCCGCCAAAAGTCAGGTTAGCCACCGTTTCCGGCACAATCACCCGGCCCAAATGCGCACCATCGGGTGCATAGACGTGCACGCCGTTTGCAGAACTCGTCCAGATATTTCCAAATTCATCAAGCCGGAAGCCATCCGGCGCGCCCGGAGAGATGTCAGCAAAAACACGCCCCTCCCCGGGCAGTCCATCCGAGGCAATCGGGTAAGCCCTGATGTGATGGGGGCCGTCCACCTGGTGAGAGATCCCTGTGTCTGCAACATACAGCGTTTGTTCATCCAGCGAGAAAGCCAGACCGTTCGGCTTCACCATATCGGAGACGACGGCCGTTACTGTTCCGGTTTCCGGGTCGAGCCGGAAGACATGGCAGCGCGGCTGTTCAGGATCGGCGCGTTTGCCTTCATAGTCAGAAAGAATACCGTAAGTCGGATCGGTGAACCAGATTGTTCCGTCAGATTTCACCACAACATCGTTGGGCGAATTGAGGCGCTTGCCGTCAAAATGAGTGGCAAGGACCGTGCGCGACCCGTCATGCTCGCGGCGTGTAACTGCGCGAGACAAATGTTCGCACGAGACGAGCCGCCCTTCTCTATCGAGCGTGTTGCCATTGGTATTGTTGGAAGTAACATTGAACGGACGAACACCCAATCCTTCCACCCATTGAAGCAGCCGGTTGTTGGGGATGTCCGACCAGATCAGGCAATCCGCAACCGGCATATAGACAGGGCCTTCCGCCCAAAGGCTGCCTTGGTGGAGTGTTTCAAGTGCGCACATCGGGATGACGAGGTCCCGCATGCGCTCATCAAAAATCTCTACATCGCAGTTTAACAGAGGCTCACTCCCTAGCTCGAATTTGGCGACCTCTTGCGGGTCACCTTTCGTCGAAGCTTGGCGTAAAGCTTTTCATGGGCATGCATAAATGTATGCTGTACTTTCCACATCAAGCATTGCGGGAACCCGTATCAATGGTGCGGATATCAGCAACCGAACGGCGGGAACACCCGGCGCGGGACGGAATGAGGGCCAGTAACATTGCCTGAAGTATCATTGCCTGAAAAAAGTATCCAACGGGGCTCCGACGTCGAAGAAGCCCCCCTATCAGGAGCCAGTGCCATCAGCACGGAAACAATGCTCCAGCGGTTTCTGGCCATTTCTCGGGCCGTTGCCGGCCAACTGGACTTTCCGTCCCTCATTCAGAAAGTATCTGAAGAGGTGGGCTACTTTCTGCCACACGACCATATAGATGTCTGCGTTCTGTCGGCAGACCGCGATATGCATGTCGCCTACGAAGCGCGGCTGCATACCCGCTGGGGCAAGGAAGTGGATCCTGTGCCGGTTTCAGGAAGCCCCATTAGAACCCTGTTGTGGGGCGATGATAAATTTATCCTGACTGAAGACGCACAAACCGACGAACGGTTTCACTTTGACGGAGCGTTCAACGATCCTATTTTCGATGCCCGCCTGCGCAGCCGCCTGCATGTACCGTTGCAAGTGGAGGGAAAGGTGATTGGCGCCCTTTCCTATTC
The DNA here is from genome assembly GCA_039976075.1 of Stappiaceae bacterium. Lineage (GTDB taxonomy): Bacteria > Pseudomonadota > Alphaproteobacteria > Rhizobiales > Stappiaceae > JBDWFY01. The sequence goes on along the minus strand of JBDWFY010000001.1, from coordinate 36,236 downwards.
TTCCCATGACAGAGGTGTCTATAAGGACAGCCACGTGACGATCGCCCAGTATGTGGCTGATCTGCTCTCTTCGTATATCCATGCGCTTCACCAGGGCGAGTTGGCGCGCAGTGCTGCCATTCGCCAGGCTGAAATCCATGCCAGGGCCGAGGGATTGAGAACGGGCGCACTGCGACTGACAGAAGCGCTGGAAGAAGAACGCCAGCGGATTGGAATGGATCTGCACGATCAGACACTTGCGGATCTGACGCGTCTCAATCATGCACTTAGACGACTGCAGGATCGCCCCATGGTGCGTGGTGAGGCACTGGAGCCTCTGACCGAGGAGCTCGAAACCTGTTTGCAGGATCTGCGCGGCATCATGGAAGATGCACGGCCCAGCGTTCTGCAGCTGTTTGGCTTCAACCAGGGCATAGAAGCCCTGCAGGATCGGGCAGTCGCGTCACACCCGCAGCCCATAGAGATCGATTACGCCGATGAAACGGACGGTGCCGCCAATGACCTTTCGGAAACCCTGCAAATTGCATTGTTCCGTATTGCCCAGGAAGCGATGAACAACGCGATCCGGCATTCCGGCGCCCGGCGCGTAGCCGTGCGCCTGACGCTGGTGGATAGCGATCTGTGTCTTTGGGTATCCGACAGCGGTACCGGTCTATCGGCCACAGACGGCGAGCATGTTGGGGGCATCGAGAACATGAAAACCCGGGCAGAACTGATTGGTGCGACGTTCAGCATCACCCCGTGCCTCTGGCTAAAGGGAACGCGGGTCAGCGTTGTGTTGCCTAACTATGCCCAACAGCAGGATACGGCTGACGCATTCCAACAGACAGGCCAAGAAAATGCGCTTTCTGATCGTTGAAGATGATATTTTGCACCGCTCTTTCCTGCGTGAGGTCATTGAGCGCGAAATCCCGGATGTTACGGAGCTTTATGAAGCGGGCAATGGCGATGAAGGCATTCAGCTGGCTCGGGAACATGAACCCGATGCGATCATCATGGATCTTCAGATGCCCAATCGAACCGGTGTCGAAGCGGCGCGCACGATCTGGCGCCGCGCACCGGAAACCCGCATTCTATTCTGGTCGAACTATGCCGATGAAGCCTATGTGCGCGGCATCTCGCGCATTGTGCCGGTCGGCATTTCATATGGCTACATTCTGAAATCCGCCTCCGAAGACCGATTGAAACTGGCGCTTCAGGGTGTCTTTCTGGAAGATCAATGCATCATCGACCGCGCCGTGCGCGGCGTGCAGCAACGCGCCGATGACCGGCTGCAAGGCTTGACCGATACAGAATATGAAGTGCTGCTCGACATTGCGCTGGGACTGACCGACCGAACAATCTCGCGGCGGCGTGGCGTCTCATTGCGAAGCGTACAAAGCCGTCTGCAATCGCTTTATGAAAAATTGAGTGTCGAGCAGGAAAGCGGCCCCGATACAGGTCCGGAAAAAGGCCAAGGCAAGGGCGGCGCAATCTACAACAGCCGATCCCGCGCCGTCAGCATCGCCTTCATCCGGCGACTGCTGAACGGCAAGGCAATTGAAGCGGGTGAAATGGACTATCAGGCCTGGCTCGCAGCACAAACGGTTGCGGAGAAAGCATCCGGCGGCATGTCGTAAAAACCGGGGCTTACATTAAAAAGCCAACTGGACTTTTACTGCCTGAGTTCGATCGGTTGCCATTTCAAATGCTATGCCGGCATCCTTCAGAGCATATGTCTGGGTTATGAGGGGTTTGACATTGATTGCCCCCTCATTGATCAGCTGTGCGGCCTCTTGAAACTCCGCATCAAAGCGGTGGGTGCCGACAAAACGGATCTCCTTCCCAACGATCTGATTAAGCGGCAGGTTTCTGTCGCCTGCGACGCCGACCTGAACAAGGGTGCCCCTGGGGCGCAACATCGCAATCGCTGAGCGCAAGGCGGCCTCAGAAGCCGAACATTCGAAGACCACATCGAACAGTTTCTCATCTGCTTCCCCTGAAAGCGCATCAGGCTCTTTATCGACATTAATCCCTGCAGTAGCGCCCATTTCCACGCCAACAGAAAGCGGAAAATCATGGAGGTCGGTGATGACGATGTCTTTGGCGCCTGCCTGTGCCGAAACGGCGGCACACAGCGAGCCGATCGGCCCGGCGCCAGTAACCAGCACCCGTTTACCCGCCAAATCACCTGCCTGATTGCGGGCATGGAGGCAAACCGCCAACGGCTCAGAACACGCTGCTTCGGCAAGGCTTAACTCAGCACCAACCTTTTCACACTGTCTGGCGTCAACCACGAACTTTTCGCGAAACGCCCCCTGAACGTGCGGTGTGGTTCGCGCTGACCCGAGAAATCGCATGTTGAAACAATGTTGCCGCATGCCCTGTTCGCACCGACTGCACTGGTCGCACGGCTGGCTGGGGTTTATGGCAACCACGTCACCGACAGCCAAATCCGTGACGCCTGCTCCGACCTGCTCAATCGTTCCGGCTGCTTCATGGCCGATAATGATCGGCTCCGTGACCCGAATGGGGCCAATGCCACCATCGATGTAATAGTGCAGATCCGAGCCGCAGATACCGCCATAGCCGACAGAAATCAAAACCTCGCCCGCTGCCGGCGCTTCAACACCAATCTCTTCAACACGCAGGTCTCTTACGCCGTGCAGTCGGCAAATTTTCGATTTCATGCTTATTCCTTAAGCGTATCCCGGAAAGGGTTGAATACCTTTTCGACAAGGATACACGCTAAACTAAGGTTTGCTCTAGCGTGTGAGCACAGAAGGCAACCAAGTGGCGATTGCCGGAACATAAGAGACCAGAAAGAGTACCAGAATATTCGTCACCAGAAACGGCAGGATCGCTATCACCACTGGCGTAAGCGGTACCCGCGCAATATTGGCGCACACAAACAGGCAGACTCCCAGCGGTGGCGTCGTCAGACCGATCATCAGGTTGAGCACAGCGAATGTCGCAAAATGCAGCGGATCAATTCCGACTGCCTGCGCCAATGCCAATAGTGGCACAAACAGGATGATCAGAGCGGCAATTGTCTCCATGAACATCCCGACAAACAACAGAAGTATATTGATGATCAAAATCACCACATACTTGTTGTCAGTGAATTGCAGAACGCTTGCAGCAATCGCCTGAGGAATGCGCTCGGAGACGAGAATCCAACCAAACACATTGGCGAATCCGACCAGCACAAGAATGGCGGCAGAAGATATCGCGCTGTCGATAATGATCTTGGGAACTTCCCGGATCGGCAGCTCGCGATAGATGAATGCGCCGACGACGAACGCGTAGACACTGGCTATCACGGCAGTTTCCGTCGGTGTCGCAATGCCGCTGAGCAGGCCGTAAATGATGATAGCCGTCATGGCCAGTGCCCAGAATGCACCGCCGAAGGATCGGACGATTTCCGACGCACCCAGCCAATTCTGGCGTGGAAAATTCTGTCGTACCGCAATGATATAGGCCGTAACCATCATCGCAATGCCCATGAGAATGCCGGGGATGGCACCGGCAAGGAACATCTTGCCAACTGAAATGCCGGATAACGCGCCGACAATGATCATCGGTACGCTGGGTGGAATAATCGGTCCTACAGTCGAAGATGCCGCCGTGACAGCGGCAGAGAATTCCGGCGTGTAACCAGCCTTCTTCATGCCGGGGATCATCACCCCGCCAATCGAGGCTGCATCGGCCACCGCCGTGCCGGTGATGCCGCCGAACAACATGGAAGCGCCCACATTGGTCAGCCCCAGTCCGCCGCGAACCCAGCCGACAAGTGCGTTGGCAAACCGGATGATGCGATGGGTGATCCCACCCCGGTTCATGAGATTACCGGCCAGAATAAATCCCGGAATACTCAACAGAACGAAGACATCCATCCCCGCATACATCTTTTGCGGCATCACCACGGCGGGAATGCCCATGTAGGTCAGATAGGCCAGCGAAGCCAGCCCGAGGGTGACCGCTACAGGAACGCCAATGACGAGCCCAAAGACAAAAACCAGAAGAAGAACCGCCAGCCCCATTATGAAACCTCTTCCTTGCGGTCCGGCAATCCCTGATCAGAGCCCAGAACCATGCCGATGATGCGAATGAGAGAAAAAACCAACAGGATAAACAGCAAGACCAGCACCGACGCGTGCACAAAGTCCATTCGGACCTCGACAGCCGGCGATGTCTGAAGACGGCCGATCGACACGTATTGCCAGGCAGGAAGAATGAGAATGGTGCAAAGTCCCGCCGTGCACAGCGCTGACAGCAACCGTAGACGCCACGGCCAGTTGCCCTTCAGCGATTCACACACGATGTCGACATTCACAAGATCACCGGAACGCAGCGACAACCCGGCGCCAAAAGCGGCGATGTAAAGCAGCGCGAAGCGGGTGAGTTCCTCAGTCCACACCGGCGATGAGCCGAAGGTTCGTCCAAGGACCTGGATCAGGACCGACAGGATCAGAGCACCAAAGGCCAATAAAATACCGGCACGGCACAGAGTGATAAAAAACGTTTCAAGACGAGTCACCGACATCAGCCCCCAATCGTCGGAACAGTGGATAGCGCCGACAAAGGTGCCGACGCTATCATTTGCCCAGTATCAGGCCGAATGGCTCAATTGCCAAACAGGCTTTCAACCGTCGGTTTGATTTCGTCACTGACGTTTGCCAGAACCGCATCCTTGGCGGCGGCAGAGAAGGCAGCGCCGTCGACATCAACGAAGGTCATGCCTTTGGATTCCAGATAGGCCTGATCGCTGGCAAGACTTTCAAGCAGCAGACCGCGCTCGTATTCCTGAGCAATCTTTGCAGCCTCCAAAACGGCTGCCTTGTCTTCGTCTGACAGCTTGGCCCATGTTTTTTCCGAAATCGTCAGATAGATCCAGGAGCGCACATGCTCTGTCTTGTTGACGTGGGTCTGTACTTCATTGAAGTTCGCCGATTTGATCAGTGCCAACGGATTTTCCTGCGCGTCGATCACACCGCTTTGCAGGGATGTAAAGACTTCGGAGAAGGCCATTGGGGTCGGTTGTGCGCCCAGCGATTTCCAGACATCGACAAACAGCGGCACATTAGGCACCCGCATTTTCAGACCATTCAGATCATCCGGGCTCTTGATGGCGCGGTTGGATGTCAGGTTGCGCGGACCGCGGGCAAAAAAGGCGATGGGCCGGATCTGCGCTTTTTCAATGATCTGGGCTTTGACATCGTCACCGATCTGACCGCCGGCCACTTCATCCATATGCTCCAGAGACTTATACGCATAAGGCACGGCCAAAAGAGCCGCCTTGGGCGCCCAGTTCTGAAGGCTTTCGCCGGTGATTGTCATGTCCACCGTGCCCAGCTGCATGCCGTTGATCAGATCGACTTCCTTACCCAGCGACTCGTTGGGGAAGACTTGAACTTCGATGCGGCCATCCGTTAGTTTTGCCAGCTCCTCGGCAAATTTGACCGAAGCCAGGTGCCAGGAATTCTGCTCATTGGCGAGATGACCGAGCTTCATTGTCATGTCGGCAGCAATCGCACCACCGGTCATGAGCTGTGCCACCAATCCGACGGCGGCAAGTTTGGCAATCGTTTTTACAATTTTCATCATATTCCTCCTTATACGCTGATATTATTCCTGGCTCATTGGCTGGGAATTCTCGAAATAGTCAGGACAAAGCTTTCGGATTACCGGCAGGGATTTCAGGATTTCCTGCAAATGCCTGCGCATGGCGATCTCCGCGCCTACCTGGTCTTGTTTCTCAATAAAATCGACGATTTGTTCGTGATGCCCGATCAGCGTCTGGATCGGAAAACACTCAAAGGACAGGAACCGGACACGGTCCATTTGCGATTTCAGACTGTCAATATGAAGCCAGGCATTCACTTTGCCCGCCGCATCGGCAAGGGTTTTGTGAAAATACTCATCCAGCTCGATGAACTTCTGGGGATTTGTCCGGCTTACATTTTCCTGTTGTTTCAGTTGCGAGCGCAGTTCTGAAACCAGCGCCGGATCGGATTTATCCGCCAGCAGCTTCACAATATCCGCTTCCACTGCCTCGCGGACGAAGCGCGCATCCAGAACCGCCGAATAATCAATCTTGCGCACGAAGGTTCCGCGCTGCGGCCGGATCTCAAGCAGTCCTTCTCTGACCAGGGTGATGAAGGCTTCACGCACGGGCTGGCGGCTGACATCATAGTGCTGTGCCACTTCCGTTTCGGAGATCTTGCTGTTGGGCTTCAGATCATTGCAGACGATCCTGCTGCGCAGGATGGTCCTCAGCTGACGACTGGCCGCTTCAGTCGGATCCAATGTCCACGCTTCAGGATCGATAACAACGACCATTATTTCTCACTCCCTGGCAACTTGCATACATCCATACTTCCATACAAGTCAAGATGGACTGGCCGACTTTGGAGAGTCACAGGCCAGTTTTTCCGGTCCGACCTTAACGTCGCAGCGAATGGATATTCGGATCAAAAACGCCGGGATTCGGAATTTATTGGTAAGTTATCGCCATTGAAGGCGCGACGGAACTTACGCTTCTGATAAACGGGTTTCAGGATAATTTGGTGGACGCGTCAGTGTCGGAGCCAGCATAAACAGTATCGTGCATGGTCTCATCAGCGTAGGCAGACACGTTCGTCGGATGCCCGTCATAGCCGCCTACTTTTGTCAGGCGCTAGCCGTTTTTCCACACTAGCATGAGGCCATGCTCCTCCTCCCAGCCACAGGCGGCATCCATTTCAACATAGAGCGCCTTATCCGGATCATGACCACGCGTTATGTGCACAGAACCTGGCGTGACAAAGCGCCAGATGTCCTCAGGCTTTTCCGGAACCCCCATTTCCTCGTCCAACCAGTCTTCGCCTCCTACAGCCGCTCGGTAGTCTCGATAATAGGCGTACACGTGCCGGGAATCTTGCAGCCGGTTCTCTTCGCCAAGTTCACAGAACCGTTTGAGAATTTCGCGAACCTCATGTGAATCTGTTTCAAGTTCGAGATCCACCTCGAGACCATCAAAATAGGGAACGCTGATTTTTTCCATGGAAGGTTCCACCCTGCAAAGACACCGATCAAACAATACAAAGGGATGGCCTGATAGTGGTAAAGATGGCCATGGCAAATGTCAGCAACGCACCGGAGGATGAAACGCGCCAGGCCTTCCAATTGGAGGTTACTTGATCGACTGCCAAAGGAGGAAATAAATTGGCTGGGGCGGCAGGGATCGAACCTGCGAATGGCGACACCAAAAGCCGCTGCCTTACCACTTGGCCACGCCCCAACGTTTTTCCCCGATCACCATGACGGCTTAGTCAATCTGAGCAACATGGCCCTGAAACACGTCAGCCGGTGAATCGGAGCCCCTCTATAGCTCCCCTTTTTATTGCCTGCAACATTCAGATGACATTTCTTCAGAAGGTTTTTTTCAAAGCGGAGATTACTTGCCAAATTACCTGCCAAACCGCGCGTTAACTCCCTGATCGAGCCGGGTTGATATCGTTCTCAATGCCGATGTCGCCATCTTTGTACTGCTCTTCCTGACGATTTATCGCGGGATCAGAGGACCGAACTGATCTCCAATCGACAACAGATCCCGCTAAACGACAATATGATTGCAGCCTCATGCGGTCTTGCGGCCCCTGCCCCGCACCGTTATACAACGCCCCGGCCAAATGAACGGCAGCATCTTTTTCAGGCTTATGCACCCGATGGTCACTTGACCCAATCAATAAGCAGCCGGTAAAATTAACCAAATCGGAGTGTGGCGCAGCCTGGTAGCGCACCTCGTTCGGGACGAGGGGGTCGGAGGTTCAAATCCTCTCACTCCGACCAAATATTTCAAAGACTTAGATCTTTTTCCATAAAACTGAAATCGCGATTCACGCAGTCTTCGCTCAGTTTGCGCCCTCAGATCGGAGGTGCAGCATGACCGATTTATATCTCGACACTGAATTCAATGGCTTTGGTGGGGAGTTGATTTCCATTGCTTTGGTCAACGGTGAATCAGCCTTCTACGAGGTTTTGGAAATAGATGGCCAGTATGAACCGTGGGTAGCCGAGAATGTGATCCCGATCTTGGAGAAGGAGCCTATTTCAAAGGAAGTTTTGAGATATTGGCTATTCAAGTTTCTTGGAGAATTCGACAACCCGACGATTTATGCCGACTCGTAAACCGACATCGTTCATTTCGTTGGATTGTTTGCCGGTCCAGATCATTCCATGAGTGTGGATTACGGTTGTCAGGCGGTTCTACTTCACGACGTCCCCAATCTTGAGCATGACGGAAAGCACAACGCTCTCTGTGACGCTTATGCATTAAGGCGTTGGCACCAGGCACAATCTCCCTCCCCCTCCTCTCTTATGAAAGGAGATGGGTGATGCCCCTTCAATTTATTCAAAGTTGAATGTTAGATTTATTTCAATCTTCATTTGCATACCATATCAGGAAGATGAAGTCATTTATCTATCTGATTGATGATATTGCAATATGATTATACTTCAAATTTTGGGCATGCTTTTGTTCGTAATTGGCGGTTTATTTGTGCTCGGCGGAGTACTCTTTTCAGCCGGGATGATAGGAACTGCTATCATGAACCCTCACTACAGCCTTGATTTGACGATGGATGTTCTAATATTTCTGTATTCATTTTCAATATTTGGTGTTCCTGGGCTGCTATTGTTGGGTCTTGGCTACATGATGATGAAAAACTGCAAGCGAACAGAGCGCGCTATCTGATTCACCACCACTAAGTTCCGTCTGACCAATTTTCGGCAAGGCGTTCCTGATGTCAGCATTGTAGGTGAGGATTGCGAGAGCTTTCTATGCGTTGTCGCTCCGCATTTCAGCAATAATTAATTCCAATTCCTCCTCCGTATCTACGCTGAACAATACTAACCCACCTAGCATAGGTTCCAATATATACGGGCTGTAAAAATTCTTGTCGTTTAGATAGAAATGCAGTTCTTTCTCAACGTTCGCTTGCGTCAATGATCCGAATTCTCGGGCTGCGGCTTTCGAAAGCGTAACGCGGACAAGATACGGTGGTTTTGCACCATTACTCAATTCCAATCCGGTGAATTCATTTTCTACGCTGTAATCAACGACTGTAAGTTTATTCAGGCAAAGCTCGGCACCGTTCTGACCAATCATTTTTAGGCCACACACACCGGATGCACTTGCCGATAGCGCAAACGAAGCCATTACAGCAAACGCAGTCAGGAAAAAGCGAAATTCAACCATTGAAAGTACCCTTCATCAAAGCCTCAGATTGATGTTCTGTGCCACTCAATCACACCGCGTCTCCGGCCCGTCCGGCCATTCCCGCGCTAATCCTTCAGCGATCAGAATATCTCCAACGTCCCTGCCCTATATCCTGATCGTGGCCAGTCGGCGTTTCCCTGACCCATCCATACCGTAATACTCAATCGTCCACCGGTTGCCGTTCAGAAGCTCCTGTAGGCGCCGTGTGGCCCGTTTTCCAAGCCTGCGCTCTTCATTGCCCCCGCACAGGCTCGTGTAAGTCTCTGGAGTGTCAAAGTCCTTCAGGCGGATGTTCACCCCTCTGAGCCAGATCGTATCTCCATCTACAATGCATGTGGTGGTCTTGGTGCGCTTCTTGCCACGGGGGCAGATGTTGAACTGGAAAGCTAATGACTTTGGATCGGGCACAGAAACAGGCTTTGAGAACTGCTAACCTATAAGAATTGCAAGTAGAAGCTTCATATCTGTTCAATACATGATTAGAAAAAAGCCCGCCATAGTGACGTTACAGCGGGCTAGTAATGTGCGGTCAAGACTGATTAGAAGAATCTCATCAGGACAGCCTGATTGGAGTATGGTTTCACACCAATTGGTTCCGACCTTCGTCGCTACCGTTGCGCACAACACTGGGTTGGGTTCGCAAGCAGCATCGCTCAAACAACTCGAAAAAAGAAGTGTTAGTTGATTTCCTAAAGAAACATCTACCTGCCACCGGAGATCAATCACCAACAGAAACCATAGATAGAGCTGGTCCATCTCCACTGGTTCGACTGCGCGGATTTTTGCTCGGTTTGCACTCGGCAACTGAGGGAGGAAGGTGACCATCCCATTCACACCCTATTCGGTCACGCAACCAGCGAAATGGTATGCGTGAGCTGTTCAGGCTCCCGCGTGGCTGCCGAGGAATATTGCGCCAGATGAGCACGCTGCTCCAGATAGGTTTTGCCTACTCCTTGGTGGCTGGCCAAAAGCTGCGTTGTGTATTCGGCGCGCTCGCCATGATGGGGATCACGCCTAGACGCATCCGCCACGATATACGCCGGGACCGTCGAGGGGTCGTTGAATTGGCGTCCACCGGCTGCCTGAACATCTGAATTTGAGGTAGGAGCGACAACCGGATTTTGCCGAATGCGCAATGCGTGGATTGCCGAAATTGGGTTTACTTGCATCTCAGTCTCCATGTCGGGCCAGTCCATGGCCAATCTTGTTGGAGCGCCGGGGGTTCCCGGATCTGTTTCTGAGAATAGAGTTTGACACAGGAATATACTGTGCCGTCTGTCACACATTTGCTGAAAGCACACAGTTGGCGGTGACGGATTGGATGAGGCTCCTCCAGCCCAATTCAAATACCTCGTTTCGGATCGCAATTCCGGCGCTGCAGTCGTTTTCCAAGTTTCGTTTGAAGTTGTGTTGTGGTAATTCTTTAATAATCGAATTGAATTATTGGAAATGCCGATGGCTTTTATTAGAGATTATGAAGCACGAAAATCCGTCTGGAACGTAAAGTCTGATGACCCTCAGTATTACGACGTCGAGGATGACAGCCGACGCGACGGAAGAATGCAGAATGGGCAAGATCTTCCTATTCCGGACACCACTGAAGACTTTATCATTCAAAATCTCGGACCAGATGACGTTTGGGTAAGTGAAACCAAAAACGCACAGTGGGACAGAGCAAACGCTAGGGTTGTCCGTGCGGGAACATCGGAGCGTATCAAGGGAACGTCTGCTCAACTTTGGCTCTATCCCGATACACACAGAATAAGCGATGGCACTGTGACGATGGCTTACGGCCTTAAGTTTCCCGCAGAATAATCTATCAGCCCACCAGGAGTACTTCTCACATCAATTGTAAACTAGCTCCACGACCATTGCGAGTATGAGGGATGATATCGGCGAGAGACAAGGGGTTTCGATTCAATTCTGGCTCGGATGGAACAGCCGGCTCAGCCGCCGGTCTTTGGGTTGGTTATTCGCCGCTCCAGTCCCCGATCGCTTATCTGGAAGGAAGATGCACAACATTCGGCAGGAAGGTCTAGCCCGGATAGATCCGAACACCATACCCTGGACGACCGCAGCATTGCTGGTGAATATGAAGAAGGTATTGTGAGACAAAACATTAACGCTCAGGCGATATAACGCCGACACAGTCCGCAGTATCTAGACAATAGCAAACAACATGCAATCCGCACATTGAGTTCGGGTTCTGGAGAAAGACCTATGCTCATTAAAATACTCGATTCAAATGAAGCCCCTGTCTTGATCAATCCTCAATTTGTGTCGCACTTCGTCAGAGCGCAGTTCGGTACAATCCATATGGCCAGTGGAGAGGTCATCACCATCAAGTCGAACGAAATAGACCAGTTCCTTGAAAACCTTGAAAACTACTTCTCCGGTCATGATGTGAAAAACTCAGGCAGTTAGTTTTTTTGAGGGGCACACCATGCCTCTCGATCCCATCTGCACTAAGTTTCCTCACTATCCGGTCATTCCCGCTCCAGGCCATCTGCGTTTCAAAAACATCTCCACCTCCCTGCCATTCATCCCTACAGTGGCCTGCCTGCCCAGCGCACGCTCCTCATAGCCCCCACACAGCGCTCTATACGTCTCTGGTGTGTCAAATCCTTCAGACGGATATTCACCCCTCTGAGCCAGATCATATCGCCGTCTGCTATGCATGTTGTGGTGAAAGTGCGCTTTTTACCGCGTGGGTAGATGACGACAAAATTTGGCAAAAGGGCATCTGAGCTTGATCAAATCGTCAAATCGAGACTGTCAAATAGCCGACTAAGTAAACTATCTTCCTTCGGTGGCAGGAAGCGTCTATGTTGGCTGCGAAATGAAGGTTATCTGGGAAATGTCAGGTAATATGCTGGGTTCCTCCGATGCACGGACGCAAAAAGCCAAGGCGATCCTGGCCGAAATTGCCGGAATCGCCGATTTGCCGTTTTCTGTTCGGCTTTGGCAGGAGGATCCGATCCCGCTCGGTCAATCTGTTACACCGGGACTTGAACTAACAATCCGTTCACCCGGTGTGGTATCCGATTTGGTTCGGCATCCGACCGTCGACAGGTTGGTTGACCATTACGCGACCGGCGGTTTTACTATCGAAGGCGGTACGCTGCTCGATCTGGCAGCAGGCCATGATGATGATCCCAAGCGCAGAAAACTCTTCAAAAAACTCAACAAGTCGAACCTTCTGAAGGCCGGTTTGCCATTTCTGATCGGCAAGGGGGAAAGTCCGAACGCTCGAAACTCCTTCACCGGATCCACGGGTGAAGTCGCGACGGCGGGCAAAGCCGATCAGGACTACGTCCGGTTTCACTACGATATTTCCAATGATTTCTATCGCCTGTTTCTGGATCCGCAGATGCAATATACCTGCGGATATTTCCCGTCATGGGATGCGAGTCTGGAGGATGCCCAGGAAGCAAAGCTCGACATGATCTGCCGAAAATTGCGGCTAAAGCCAGGGGATCGGCTCCTCGATATCGGTTGTGGTTGGGGCGGCTTGTTGATCTGGGCCGCCAAACATTATGGCGTCGAGGCCTATGGCGTGACCCTGTCACAGGAACAATTCGACCTGGGTCAAGAACGGATCAAGGCTGCCGGCCTGTCTGAGCGCGTCACCATGGAGATTCGGGATTTCCGTGACATCACGGGCACCTTCGACAAGGTCTCGTCGATCGGCATGTTCGAACAGGTCGGCTTTGATCACCACACGGCCTATTTCCGCAAGATTCAATCCCTGCTTCGGCCCCGGGGGCTGTTGCTGAACCACGCGATCACCCGACGTGGCAAACCGACGTTGAAGCAGTTCCGCAAGAAGAAAAAGGAATACAAGGCGATCACCGATTACATTTTCCCTGGCGGTGAAGTCGATCATATCGGCCACTCCTTGATGATGATGGAATCAAACGGCTTTGAAGTGCATGATGTTGAAAACTGGCGCGAGCACTATGCCTTGACCAGTGAGCACTGGTGCCGACGATTGTATGCCAACCGCGATGCAGCGGTGTCCGCCGTCGGACTGGAGAAAACGCGAATTTGGCTACTCTATCTGGCTGGCGTTTCGCTTGGATTCAAACGTGGATCGATCCAGATCTTCCAAACCGTCGCTTCGAAACGTACCAAGGGCCCGGCAGGATTGCCGCCGACCCGCTCCGACCTCTACGCCTGATCTGGTTTTCGGGCACTGAGCGGAAAAGCCTAGACGGCGAGCAATGCAATACTGGCCAGCCACCAGCTTTGAAACGCGCCGTGGCTAATAGACAATAAAACAAGGGTAATGGAGCGTCCAAATTGTCTCCCGAAGACGAAAAACGGTTTATCCGCGTTTAATGATGCGGAATTTAAATAATAAATTTGTGGGGCAATTGTCGTTATTCTTCGACGTGATCCTCACCAACAATGGAAAAATATATATCACTGCAGAATTCACAGAGGCCAGGTTTGATGAATTCGCTGCACACGGTTCCCAAAACGAAGATGTAGAGCCCAACGGTGATCTTGAACCAGACCCTGATCAGGAACAGGATCACGCGTTGTTCTAACAAAAAAGGCCCGCCCCAGCATCAGCCAGGGCGGGCGAGTTATGTGCGATCAAGACTGATGAGAAGAGCCTTGACAGGTCAGAGAGACCGTGAGTAATACTATACACAAATGAGAACAAAATAAGAACATCATCATGCGCTGGACACATAAACCCACCCAAAAGGATGGCAAGGCCACGGACAGAACTGTCTATGTTAGCGTTGCCCGAATATATCAGATCGAACATGGACCGGATGCCGGGAGATGGGCCTACTTCCCGCAATGGGGTGGTTCAGAAGGATCTGGCGTCCATGGAGGACCAACAGCAGACTCCCTCGAAATAGCGCTGGATTTCGTGCGTAAGTCCTATATGCACCAGTTCAAAGTCAAATAGTATCGAATAAGCAAGTGAGCCGTGCGTAATCGATTGAGTTTATTTAAGGAAATGAATTTGAACGAGGTAGATGGATTTTTCATCGACGCCCGCCTCAACGGCGGATCGCCCGATGCCCTGCATCATCCCCCCTGTAGAAGTGTTCGGGTCTGAAATGACATTTGTTTCAAAATTCCTTTGGCATTAAAAAATGCCTTTTGAGCCGCGAACACCCAAAGTAAGAGCACATTTTCCATCTTTAGTGTGCGGGACGGGTTCACCTTGCTCTTCACGCGACCTATATTTGCTGAAAGAAGGTCATCGCGGCCTACGCTTGTTGGGCGCTGTTGCGAAACACGATAGACTACCGCACGCCGCCCCCGCGCCACTGGTATTCAATGCTGGAGACAATGATATGACTGCCCCTGCCCTTACCCGTCGTTCCCTGATGATTGGAGCCGGACTGTTCAGCACCGCGATTGTACTCTCCAAAGGAACGACCGGTTTGATTTCGCCGGCACAGGCCAAGGCGGAATTTACCCCCACACAAACGATGCGCGGCGGCAGCAACAACTATCGCCCCAACGCGCCGCTGGTTGAAAGCCTTGGTGCCGGATTTCTGATGTCGGGCATGGTGCGCAAAGCTGGCAGCGGCGAGCCTTTGTCCAATGTGCGCATACAGATCTGGGCGGCAACCACACGCGGCGGTGAGCGCGAACCCAGCAATCATGGCAGCGTTCTGACGGCCGCTGACGGTTCGTATCGGCTTGAAATGCCACAGATCGTTCCAAATTTCGGACAGCCCCATGCGCACCTTGCCTATGACGACAACGCCTTTGAAACCGTGTTTTTGCGCCCGGTGATGAGCAGCCCGACGGACACGAGCCTTCAGGCCGATTTCGTTCTCGCACCGGTCTGATCCTCTGTTGCAGGTCACTGACAAATCGAGCACCGGCCGACTGGTGTCGTTGCTGATCTGGATTTGTTTCGCCTCGGTCATAGCCGTTCCGATCGCCATTGCGACATTGAGCCCGTATCTTGCCGGGCGCGACGCCATTTACATCACCGCTGGCCTTGCCGGAATCGTGGCTCTGGCTCTGCTGCTTGCCCAGCCGCTACTGGCGGCCGGTTACCTTCCCGGACTGCGAGGACTTCGCGGACGACGCTGGCACCGCTTGATCGGCGCAGCGATTATCGGCGCCGTGGCACTCCATGTTGGCGGGCTCTATCTGACCAGCCCGCCAGACGCAATCGATGCGCTACTTCTCGTCTCACCGACCCCATTTTCGGTATACGGCGTCGTCGGTCTGTGGTGCGTCGTGCTGACGGCAGTACTTGTTGCGGCCAAATCCAGGATCAAACTGCGTTACACACTCTGGCGTAACATCCACAACGGCGTGGCCGTGATCCTGGTGGTGTGCAGCGTCGTGCACGCCCTGTTGATCCAGGGCACCATGGGCAGCCTGTCCAAGCTGGTGCTTTGTGCCTGCGTGCTGGCTGTCACGGCGTTCGTAATCGTTTACCTGCGCATCATTCAACCGATGCTGAAAAAACGCTGAGATAGTGGAAGCAGACTTGCTGGATGTCTAAGCCGTAGCGTCGAATTTCCGGCGTCTGGGTTTCATCTCCCCTACCCCGGGAAACGGACCGATATGGTGTGTCTGGTGCTCGGCCTGGAAGAGGTTGGAATAGAGGTTGGCGATCCACTTCTTGCCTTCGGTTGTCAGGCGCAGATAATCGAGCGCCGGGCCGATATACGGTTCGACACAACTCCAGAAGAATTCGGGATATTTGTCGGTCAGGTCTGCTGGAGAGCTATAGCTTAATTGTTCGGCAGTCCCGCATTCCTGGAACTCCCAGTACAGCCCGTTGCTCTTGCGGTGATAGAACGGATCCCCCATCTGACCGACAAGATCGGCTGCTCTCAACAACGATCCCTCACTATCCGTCGTTTGGTGCATTGTGGTCTGCGGGATCGGGAAACGCGTCATTTCAATCAGATCGGCAATGCGCGTCTCGTCGATATATTCCGATTTTTCGTAACGCTCCAAGGCATATATCTTGCCTCGATCAACGTGATAGGGCGTGAGAAAGGCATCTGATGCGCCTCGAGGCGGCGTTACTTTCTCACCGTCCTGACTGATCACAAACTCGTTTTCGGTGTCCTCTTTGCAGATGCCGCGGACATAGCCGATGTCGTGTACGAGCGTGGCAACGGTGAAGTGCAGCCAGTCTTCCGGTTTGAGCGCTTCCGACAAGAGACGTCCGCGAATGATCTGCTGGCCACAAAGGGTCACCATCAAGGTGTGATTGACATCGTGGTAGAGCGCATTTGAATTCCCGATCCGCTCAAGCACCAGGCGCGCAGCACCGCTCAGATAGGCGGCAAATTCAGGCCGTCTGTCGCCGAAATAAAGGCGATAAGTATCAGTAAGATTTTCTCCCAGGGCATCGGCGACAAGTGCAATTGGATTTAACATGATTGCTCAATATGTTTCGCGGCAGGAAAAAAGCATTATGCCAGCAACAGGCATTCAAGGTTAGATGTCAGAAATTCTTAGTCAAGCTCGAGTTTGTCCAATACATCATTGTTCTTGTCATGATGCTCGTTTCAAACGTTTGCAGATTATGCTTGCTTCGGAATTAGAACTCGGAAAACGCAGTGAAAAATTGTATCAATAACAGCCTATTCGCACGATGCGGGGGCAACAGACGTACTCTTCCAATAAAAACTGAGCCGTAAGTTCGTCAATTTGCACCGCACGCAACAGCCATCATTTCACCCTTGAATATAACTTATCTCGGACGCTGTCGCAGTGACAACAAAACCACCATTCTTACGAAGTGCGACTCTTTTGAGAGAGCGTATAGAAGATCCCGATAAATTCCCCTTTTACGTTGCCAGTTTTCGCAAGTTTTGAATCAATTGATTTTCATCCCAGGATCACTTTCGTCGCGGGTGAGAACGGGTCAGGCAAATCAACGCTGCTTGAAGCGTTAGCCGCAGCCTGGGGTCTTAATCCCGAAGGAGGATCGAAGAACTTTGCATTTTCAACACGTGAGTCTCATTCGCAATTGTGGGAATGTATCCGCCTCTCAAGATCAGTTCGCAAGGCACGCGATGGTTTTTTTCTGCGTGCAGAGAGCTACTTCAATGTTGCAACAGAAATCGAAAAACTGGATGAGGGACCCGGCGGGCCACCGATAATCAGTTATTTTGGCGGTGTTTCTTTGCACGAACAGTCTCATGGCGAATCCTTTTTCGCCTTGCTTATGAATCGGTTTGGTGGAGACGGCCTCTATATTCTTGATGAACCGGAGGCTGCCCTGTCACCGACTCGGCAGATGGCAATGGTCGCGAGATTGCATCAACTTGTGGAGGAAGGATCCCAGTTCATCATTGCAACTCATTCGCCAATTCTGATGGCTTATCCGCAATCGACCATCATCACGCTGGACTCTGGTCAGATGAGGAAGACTGCCTACGAAGATACAGAGCACTATCGCGTCACAAAGTATTTTCTCAACAATCATCAGAAGATGATTGGCGAATTAATCGCAGAAGACAAGTAGGTCTGGAGCCAGTCGGTCAATTGACACGTTGTGACCGAGGAATGCCCATTCACCCCGCATAACTGTCAATTCAACTAAGTCCTTATCCAACGTCTGAACTTATCCTTTTCCTGATTTTTGTGATTGCACTGTTGGCCGGCGTAGTTGGATTGATTCTGGATAGTTGGTTCTGAACTCGGCTGTCGCGCCCGTAAAAGTAAGCCAGAGAAAAGCACGACAAAACCATCCCTCACTCCCCTTCCCTTCCCTGTTTCCCCTCCCCATCCGACGCTGCCGGGTCAATCCAGCGTTTGGCCATTTCAGCGAGGACGGCGTTGTCTTTTTGCAGACCCATCCAGTAGTTCAGATAGTCCGAGAGACCGGGCGAGTTGGGTGGCATGAGGTAGGCGAAAAGGAACCGGCTGGCGGTGTCCCGGGGCACGGCTGCTGAGTAGCCTGGATGGGAAATGGCCCAGGCGCGCGCCTGTTCGAGTGTCCAGATAGCGGCATCGACGTCTTTTTCGTTTTTCAGATTGTCGTAATTGGCGACGATCCTGATCTTTGCGGAAGGAAAACTGCGTTTGGTCTGCGGGATCAGGACGGGATCGTCAAAGACTGCAATGGTCAGATTTTTGAGCTGATTGATTTTGCTGCGTGATGAGAAGTCATCAATCCGGTCAGACCGAACGATAAGCGCCAGCGGGTTTTCATAATAGGGATCGCTGACGGTGACAGCTTCCAGGCGGGCATTGGTGATGTAGAGCCCGCCGATTGCGATATCGAATTTACCACTGACCAGATCCTCTGTGAGGGACTGCCAGGCGTAGGGTACAAACTCAAGTTCGACATTCATGCTTTGGGCAAAGCGCACCATCATCTCGACATCATATCCAACGAGACGTCCGTTATTGTTCTCATACGTGAAAGGTATTACGTGAGGGTTGACGCCGACCCGCATCACCGAATTTGACTGAATTCGACCAAGTGTGTCACCCACCTTCCCGGCTTCTGAAACTGCTGGCTTGTCGGACCCGACCTGCGTCAGTCGTGAAACCAGATTTTTATCGCCCAGCGTCTGTAGGTTCTTCGGCAGGCCCATGGCGAGGTAGTTTGTCTCCGAATGCAACTGAATATGGGCGCCGCCCCAGCGACCAAGCGACCAGATTGCCGACAGGCAGAGCGCCGCCACGATTGCCGTGAAAGCAAACCGCCTGACATCGAACCGCAGACGGCCATAGAAGGTGAAAGTGACAATGAAAGTGATAAATGAAAATCCCGCCACGGAAGCCAGAACCTGCGCGTACCTTGTAACGGACATCGTCTCAACATAGAGGTTCGTTGTCTCACTGGGCATCTCCAGCCAATTCGCCATGAAGCTGACCGCACCGATGGACGATGTCGGCGAGCCTATCCCGGAAAGGAGTGTGACAAACGGCAACTCGATCAGCTGCAATTTGGTAAGCGGCACAAAGAAATAGAACGAGGCGTAAAATAAAAATGCCAGGATGAAAAAGTTACCGATCTGCGCCAACGGGTAGCTGACCGATAGGGTTGTCTGGATGATTTCCTTTTGCTCGTTTTCATCTTCTTCAGCGCAGTGTTTTTTGGCTATTTTCTGCGCTGCTTCCTGGATCATTGGCAGAGCAGCAACCGACAGCGACGTGACAACAGAAATCAGGAACGCATCCTTCAGCGCCGACATGATTTCCCAGTACTTCAGTGGCAGGAAAGCGGTGATCATCATCGGCAGAATCCAGAGCCCCAGAAGCAGTGCCGACAACGTCACCACGACGATATAAATCGTCATGGCTGCATAGCCTTGAGGGTCCATGGAACCGATTGTGCTGGCAAACAGCGCACAGACGCCAATCGGTGCCAGAAACACGATCCAACCCCAAATTCGGATGCAGGCAAGCCGAATGGCGGAGAGCACGCCTAAAAGTTCCGTTGGTTTTTCGCTTTTCTGAACCGCTATGCCGAATATCAACCCCAGAAGGACGATGGAGGGGATGTAATTGTTGGCCAGAGCCTGAAAGAAATTGTTCGGTACAAGAAGGTCGATCAAAGAGGAGCCGGATCCGGTGCCACTCGTCAATGTTTGAGAGAAATTGACCACCGCCGCCTGTGTGACCAGCGGCACCGTTGTGGCGGCAAACACCAGGACGGCAAACGTGATCGCCCACAGAACGAGATAAATCGCCCAACTCTTTTTGAACAGTTTGACAGCGTTTTGCGGCTCAAGACCACCAAGCCCCAGCACGAGCGAGGAAATGAGATAGGGCAGCACCACCACTTCCATCAGCCGAATGTAAATACTGCCCGCCGGTGCAATGATTTCTGTCAGCAGCGGGCTGTAAAGACCGATGAGAACACCGGTAATGCCGCCGAACAGCACAAACATGGGCAAGTGTTTGCTCTGCATGCTTTTCCTCGCCTGATGCGTATCGGTGAAACGTGTGCAGTTTTCCGATAGGCCTACGCTTCAATACAAGATGTTAGAGTAATTTCCACTTAAACGGGAGTGCTCTTCAGCCATTGGGAATAAAATTCTGGAACAACCGCCCTTCTTTCAAACCGGATCAAGACCATCCCGATAGTCTCCCAAACCAGCCTCACCCGACGATGGCGCATCGATCCATTCCTGCAGAGGCTCTCCGGTCACGGGATCGCGCGCGGGGATCGGCAGCATCATGATGCGCTTGACGGCAGCGCGTCTGGCCTCTTCAGTAATGTGGGCTTCCTGCATATTGTCCCAGTCGCGTCCATCCGGATAGCCGCCGACGATCAGCACATCGTCGGAGCTATCGGTCATTGCGTGAGAAACACCGGCCGGCATCACAATGACATCGCCTGCCTCTACCTTAACCCGCGTGCCGCCTTGGCCGAAAACTTCGATCTCCATCCAGCCCGCAGCACAGCCGAGGCATTCGTGAGTGGTGGAATGAAAATGGCCGTAGGTATAAACCCCTTTGTTCTGCCAGTTGTTGAACCAGCCGTTCTGCCGAAAGCACGCGCGCACCGTATCAGCTCCGCCTCCGGGGACAGCCTGACGATGGATCAGCAGAGGAAACCGACTGTTGGGCAGCATGCCAACCGGCCCGGAGGTGTATTGTTCTGTATTCAGCTTCATTCCGGCTGCTCTCCTTTTGAGGTCCATGTGTTTCAAGCCGCATCGATTTAACACCATATCGAGCTGGTCGCATCAATGAACAATCCTGATGTCTTACCCAACAACGACCATCGGACGCTAACCTTCCCTGTACCGCCAGACCAAACTGCCAGACCAAAAAACAATAGCGCAGTTCATAAAAAAACCCGCCATAGAGCACTCTATGGCGGGTCAGTTTGGGTGGAGGGTCAAGATACGGCGGGGGCTCACCGTCTCTCCTGTCTGGGGGCGGAGAGAATCTTGACGGGTCAGAGAGACCGGGTTATGTGTAACACAATAATAGAACATAACAAGAACATTTATCATGCGCTGGACACACAAACCCACTTTTCCCCTTAATCAGGATATCGACCGCACGGTCTATGCCGACGGCAGGTGCGTTGCACGCATATACCAGATCATGCATGGCCCCTCGGAAGGAAAATGGGCATTTTTTCCCAACTGGCCAGGGTCAAGTGACTCCACGTTTATTAGTAGTCCTGATGCCGAAACACTTGAATTGGCGCTGGAAACCGTGCGTACATTGTATCTGGAGCAAACGGAAAACAAATAATCCGGGGCTGATCAATGTGTGGACGCTTTACCATTCGCTATACGTGGGCGGAGTATTATGACGCTTTGACACTCATTCCGGCCTCAGCAAAGGGTCGCAACGATCCACCGCGCTATAACGTGGCCCCCACACAGGAAGTGGGGTTTCTCTGCATGGATAACGGGGATGCGGTGATCAAAGACGGCCGATGGTGGCTTGTGCCCCACTGGGCGAAAGAACTGACCAGCAAATGGCCGATGTTTAATGCCAGGAGCGAAGAGGCCCACAAAAAACCGGCTTTTCGCGATTCCATGAAATCAAAACGGTGCCTGATCCCCGCTGACGGCTATTACGAATGGACGAAGAACGAAGAAGACGGCAAGAAAGACCCGCATTTTCTCCATCTGCCAGATGATGAACCTTTCGCATTTGCTGGATTGTGGGCCACCAATATGAATATCGAACCCACCGTGACAAGTTGTACAATTCTGACAGCTGCAGCAGTGCCTGAAATAAGCCACCTCCATCATCGGATGCCGATTATTCTGGCTGCGGATGCGTATGAGGCGTGGCTGGATCCGAACATCTCTGTTGATCTCGCGCGCGAGCTGCTGACCAATCACAGGGATGCTGAGCTTGTGAGCCACCGCGTTGGTCGGGAAGTTGGATCAAGCAAGGCCAGCGGCGCGCAGTTGATTAAGCCCAGCTGACCGGGCCAACCTGGCACATTGTCACGGCTCTTTCGCTTCTCGAGCGTCGATTGAAACCGCGAACACTCGCGCATAAAGTACCAGGGCACCCCCTGATGGATCACCTGTAGAAACACACCTGACTCGTGCAGAAATTACGAAAGCTTCGTAGTATGACGATCCGGATCGCAACATTCAAACGGGCAATCGTTCTCTTCTGGGCCCTCTAGTGGTTGATCGCTTTCCTCACCGATCTCATTGGCGCCTTGAAAGCGTTGGGCCTTGTCACGGCGGCGTGGTCCCCAGTCTAAAACTACGCAGCGATTGTATACTCCATAACCCCTTACCACTTGCCACCATGGCTTGCGTCGGTTCAATACGGCGCCATCATTTTTGGCCGTTCGCAGTCACTGTTCTTACGTGCCGCAGCAACGACATGCCAACCGCTCGAAAGATGGCGGCAGCGTGTGGACTCGGCTTTCATCATCTCTCTTGGTCTTTGGTTTGCGTTTTTCCTGGCAGATCAGATATTCCTGAAATTCGACCTGGAGCAGAACCATATGGTCCAGGGCGGATTTCAGCTTCTGTGTTTTTTCGCGCTATATGTGCTTACTGATGATGATTGAGTTTATAAACAGGAAGTTTCTCTCCTCATAGCTCACGCAGAAAATCTAGGACTTTTCAGACCCAGATAGATCGTCAGTAAGCGGGTTACAAGCGCGCCGAAGAAAGTCAGCAGAATACCAATCTGGATATCCTCAGCGTTGAGAAACCGGGCTTCCCAGATGAAAAATACCGACAGGATCAAACCCCACAACACAGCTATTTCAGGATAGAGCTCGCCCTTGAGCAGTGGAATCTCCGGATCCGAGCGAACGACGTCACGCAGAATACCGCCACCCGCTGCAGTGATGGCCGCAAGGGCCGGCCCCCATATCCATAAAGGATGGGACTGCGTGACCAGTGCCACCACAACGCCGGTCACGGTAAAAGCAGCAAGACCTATGGCATCGCATATCTGCACGATATAGCCAATATGAACTCTGCGCCGCTCCATCTGATCCGCTGCCAGTGCACCAAATGCGCTGCGCTGGAGCAGGACGGCCAATCGAAGCGCGAAATAGCCTCCGACAACCAGTACAACCAGAATTTCGATATAGATCGGGGAGGCCAGTATTGAGAGCTCTTCCCGGTTGGTGATGAGATCACGCACAACACCACCGCCCACCGCTGGTAGGGAGGCAAGTACCAGCGCTCCGAACACATCGTAATTGTAGCGAAAAGCCAGAAGTAGTCCGGAAATCGCAAAGGCGATCGTACCGACCAGATCCACCGCCGTGAACCATTGGCTATCGAGAGACAGCTGAACCAAAATCGGCAGTGCGTATTTTGCGTTGAGACGACCATAGGTGCCATCACTCTTGACGCTTTCAATCGCCTCGTTGAACTTTTCAACCACCCCGGAGGAAACAGATTCCCTTGAAAACATCAGGTGCAATTCGCCTTCGATCTTAAGCGAATGTTCTTGCAGACGATCTGAGGCCCCCATCGTGTCGATAAAGTGCGCACCCAGAATCCGATTGGTCAGATAGCCGTCAATTTCGCCATCAAGCAGGTTGGTCACGAGTTCAGCAGGACTGTGCCGAAACACAGCATTCTGGTAACCGGGATTATCGATAAAGTCGCGCATCTCCTTGTTTGGAAATGCCGCGCCGCGGGTTACACCCAGGCGAAATTCCTTTTCCTTGAAAACGTTGATGAGATCGGTAATGTCCGCCACATCCAACCTGGGACTATGCTGGTCCGGCAGCATCAACACCATTGTTTCAGAGCGATAGGGCACGGAAAAATAGGCAAATTCCTCGCGTTCTGGCGTCTTTGTTGCCTGCGCGGCAATATCGTACTGGCCACTCTTTATGCCGTTCACCAGCAGCGGCCAGATCACCTTATCTGCAACAATGACATAACCGGCACGACTGGAAATTTCATGCAGCAGTTCGACATCAAATCCGGTCCAGCGGGGAATGCCCCGGTCATGATCAGTGAAGGAAAATGGCGGAAAATCATCCCACCCTCCGTTTAGCGTCTGCCGCTCCTGTGCGGCGAAGACAATGGGTGTGTAGATAATGAGGGCGAGCAGAAACAGAAGTGTCTGGCAACTTCCTCTGATCAGCCATCGCGCAAATCCAATTGCCCCGGTCGAACTGTCCAATATCAGATATTTTGCCATCGACATATCTACCCGCAAATTTACTCAAAGAGTCTCAATTCGCAGGGAGACTATCAAATTTCTTTGGGGGGTCACCATGGGCTGGTGGAGATCCGGTGACCTGAGGACGCAATGTTCGAGATTTCCAGCCGTGGAATCCTGAGCGCCGTTGACCCACATCAAAGCCACGGCTCCTCAATGTTCGATGATAACCGTCAAATACACACCCCTTCCGGCACACTTGCCGGAGATCACCAAGGCACCATCCGGATGCGAAACTCATGACGATGGATTGTTACAAGCCAGCAGAAATTGCGGCCAGGGTTGAGCAGGCCGGCGTAGGCAAGGTCGAAATGGCTGCCGGTCAGATCTTCCTGCTCGCGTTACTCGCCGGTGCTTTCATCGGCTTCGGCGCGCTGTTCTATACGCTGGTGACAACGGGTAGCACACTGGGTTTTGGCCCTACCCGCCTACTGGGTGGTATGGCATTTTCTCTGGGGCTGATTTTGGTCGTCATCGGTGGTGCGGAACTGTTTACGGGCAACAACCTGATCGTCATGGCCTGGGCGGATCGAAAGATAACCATTTCGCAGCTGCTGACAAATTGGGTGATTGTTTATTTCGGTAATTTTGTCGGTGCCGTGGCAACTGCGGTCCTGGTGGTTTGGTCCGGCGTGCTAGACCTGAACGATGGTGCGGTATCCGACACGGCCATCAGGATTGCACAGGCTAAACTCGATCTCGATTGGTCAGAGGCCTTTTTCCGAGGTGTGCTCTGCAATGTCCTGGTTTGCCTCGCCGTATGGTTGAGTTTCGCAGCGAGAAGTGTGGCAGGCAAGGTTCTCGCGATCATGTTTCCCATAACAGCGTTTGTCGGAGTAGGTTTCGAACACTCCGTCGCCAATATGTACGTCATTCCCGTTGCCATGCTGCATGGGAACACCCCGCCCGATATTTCGGGTTTCCTGTCAAATCTGATCGCGGTCTCTGCCGGAAACATTGTCGGCGGTGGCGTGCTTGTCGCTCTCGTCTATTGGCTGATCTATCTCAGACCCGCGCGGTGAGGTCAGATGTGGCGTGTGTATGTCAGTTGGTAACCTGCGCCGATTGAAAGGCGCCAGAGACAATGACATCTCCCCTGACCAGCCTGGTTCCGCCGCTGGACCGGGCGATACGATCTTTCTCCATCGATCTCACGGAACCTCCAGATTTTACATTTAAGCGCCGTCTCCTGCAGCTCTTTTTCCCGCGTGAAAACGACGTTTCATCCCGTGAGCACGACTGTAACAGAGGTGGCATTTCGGTTTCACGCTAAAGACAAAGCAATTGGCAAGAGACCATCGACCACTAATTTTGCTTCCCCCAACTAGGCGACCATTCGGTGGCCAGTTCTCCTCGGCACTCATGGGCTAATTTAAGGGACTGCCCCTTGAGACCGCTTGGGAGAGGACCATCACCTTTTGATCCTTCATCCGTTTGAGTCGCGTCCTTCAGCGTTGTTCCAAATTCAATCATAGCTTGCGTGATTATCTGGTTTTCGAACAGGCCCATTGCGCCCCAATATAATTGCCAAAATCGTTCGATCTCTTTTTGCGAGGGAACATCTGCGTTGGCTATGCTGGCAGCCACTTCGACCGCTTCGATACAATACTCAAGTTTCTTGGTCAGATATGGCTTGCTGGCTTCGATGGACTGCACGTCCAGAAATCTGTAGATGCCAAACAGCAGGCCAGCGACGGCGATTGCAGCGGTGAGCAATTTAAGTAGTTTCTCAGCCAAGATAACGCCTCGAAAATCGCTGTCGAGTTACAGATCGTACTCACATGTATGATCATGAAAGTCTTATTTTGAGTTCCCGTAAATGATATCATTCACAACCTTGGCCATAATCTCGGCAAGCCTCTCAATTCATCCAGATCAATTCACGCATTCTTTGGATCGGTCGAAATGCTCCAATCCTTCAGTTAAACGCGTTTCCATATCGTGAAAGTGATCCTGCGCCTCGGGATGCCCTCGCCCCAACTAATCCGACTTTTGGTTCGCCACGCGGTCCAGTTTTCCATCGATCCGTCGCAGATACTCCTTCATTGTTTCAATATGCGTCTCGAGACGGGCAACACGTTCGACGATGCGCATGCTGTCCGGCGCATCTGCTTCCAGTTGCTCGACCCGATTATTGATGTTCCCGGCCCACCAGACGATGGCGCCGGTCTGGATGACCATCGTTGCGATCAGCGCCAGGGGAACACGTCTGTCGACATGCCACTTGCCAACGGCATTCATTGCATTGTTTGCCTCTGTCATTTCCAACACCCTGCCTTTGAGCCAAATGTATTATGCGCGACGGCCTGATTGGCAAAGGCCCGATCATTTTTCGTTATGTATGCAGCGGTTCTCTCGGACGGACTCAGTTTTCGCCACCCGGCGCAGTGCTCAGAATCGGTCGCACTGCACGCCGCCACCAAGGCGGCGACACAGATCACGATCGCCGGAGGCCTGAATGTCATCATCGATTTCAATCCTGTCTCGCTGTTTCTGAATGCTCGCCCTCAAGCGATCTGTTTTTGATGTGTTTTTGCTGGTGTGATAGCCGTGAATCCAGATGCCGCACAAAACGGCTACCGCAAGCGTGACGGCAGTCAGTATTCGCCCGCCATTTGACTGAAATAGCCATTTGGCCGCCATCAACAGGAAGCCAATCATTTTCCATACTCCGACCTGACGATGCCAATTTCTCAACACTGCGGACCCAACATATCAATATTTTCGGCCCATCGGTGTCGTTGTAATCTTCCGTAACCACATGTTGGCAAGAACGACTCCCAGAGCGTACCAGGACAGCCATTGCTCCGGCAAAACATCTCTGAATTCAGACAACTGAAGCACCGGAATGATGCTAAACAGGATGTTTGCCGCAAGGGTGCGCCAACCGCGCAACACGTTGTTAAGCCCGTGCCAGGCAAGCTTGAAAACGGTCATAGGATTACTTCTCCAATCCAGCTGAAAAACGATAAGACCTGGTCGTAGGCGGCAATAAGAAAACTCGCAGCAAGCGCACCGAACCCCACCGCGATCGGAGACCTTCGGTTTGCTGTTTTTTTATCCCACTGCACTGTCAGAGCTGCATCGATCGCTTCCTGCGTGATTGTGCCAACCAAACCATCGGAAACCAGCCCGTTATCGGCTTGAAAATTGAGGATTGCCGCTTTGGTTTTTTTACCGGCAATGCCATCTACAGGTCCGGGATCAAACCCGAGAACATGCAGGTCCCGCTGGATTTCCGCCATACGAGAATTCAGACGCTTTGCCTTGCCGGTATATCGCGCGTAGGCATTCGCCATCTTCACGTCATAACGGTTCTTGCGATAGCCAGAACCGTTGTAGCGCCGTGCAAATCCTGCCCAGTTTCGGGCGTCGATGTGGGTCCGCAATCCATTGTGATCAATAAACCTGATCATCAACTCCACCTGACCGGTAACGCCTGTGTTTGCCGTGCTGACCATGGCCTGTGGGCTTGCAAAACCAAGCGTAGCGTAATGCGAACCCATGACCTGACCGAGCCCCCACGAGCAGGACATCAGCGCCGCCTCTTCATCGATCGCGATTGCACGATCCAACAGCGCATAACGTGCCGACCATGAAGACGGATTACAAACTCCGCCCGCACGGGGATGCGCCAGGCCTGCAGACACAGCTTTTTCTAACTTCCGACCTTGGAGGAAACGATGAAAGTAATGCCCTTCAAATCGCATCGGCGGCACATTTTTGCCATCGACCTGCCAAAATGGAACGCCGGCACTTTCGACCGCCGCGATGGCTAGAATGGCCGCAGGCTCAAAATCGTATTCCTGAGCCAGATCCGATATTTCATTATGAACAACAGGCGAGAACATTTTTACCTCATTTGTTGCATATATCACAACACACTATTTATAAAAAAAACGCCGACGATTAATTCTGTAACCGTTGCGTGCTTGCCGTATCGGTGGCCATATTCTTAAGCCACAGCAACCCACACGCCATTGACGGGAATTAGCGGCACTCTGAGCCGGGACACAAAAGGCCAAAGAACTAAAACCAGCACGAACGGCCAGAAGAAGTGAACATGTCGTCAGAACAAGGCAATGAGGTTGGAACCGAGGATGATTGCATCGATAAACCGGGCCAGAACACTTTCGTGCCACTTGTCCATACTGGTGTCTCTGCATCCAAGTTGATACTCCTCCTTGGAGCCATTGCGATCAGAAAGCCTAAATCAATGATTAGAGACAAACCAACGTCCGCCAGCGGCCATATTGTCAGGCCATAGAGCGCGGCCGCATTGTAGAGCGCGCGATCTAGCAACTGGTCGCTAAGCGTGTGTATAGCCCCACCCTCACATGGTTCCCATAGGACCGCGCCGCAAAAGGACTAGCGCATAGATAAAGCCCATCATTGCAATTCATACCAGCGGAGTATGCCGGAGGCTCCTGTGTATCGATAATAGTAATTGTCCGGCACAATGACTGCTCCACCGCCACCGCCATTGATCCCACCGGAAAACCTGAATACATCCAACCATGTGGCCTCATCAGTAGAAAGCTCAAAGTCGCCTAACTGCGTTGATGTTGTGGACCCTGACCCGTTTATGGCCAGATACACTTGGATCGGATTTCCGGTTGTGTTTTGATATGTGGTATTAATTGAGCGGCTCGCCGTCAAATCCTGCCAAGTCTGGCCTACACCCAACATCTGAAGATTCGAGGTTTCCAATGCCGCAATCTGTGCTGCCTGCGACACTTGTTCGGCCAAAATAGCTGCTGCATTGACCTGCGCCGCATCATCGACCGTGTGAAATGCCGTGATACAGATATTCCATGCGAAGTTTATTGAGCGGGTTTCAACACCACCTTCGGAGATCTTAGCTGGTACATATCCGCTATTTGTAGTGGTCTCGTACTCGTCCACACCGGTGTCTGCGTTAAAGATCGCCGTTCCACCATTGTTGCCGATGTTTTTGTTAGATGCGCCGGTTGACGTGTAATCAGCCGCGGTATCGCGGAAGGCCACATTTGTTTCGCGTATAGCATCTGCCTGTACGCTACCAAGCACACGTGCATCAGGATCAACACCACCTTTCACACGCAAAAAATACCCTGCCGCTTTCGGCAGTGAAAATGTCGTCGAACCATCGCCCGGCCCGAATTGTCCATCTTCCGCTGCAGCATCCGATACGGCTAGAGCAGTTCCAGCGTTCGTAGTGATCCAAGTCCAAAGATCTGCATAAGTGGTGCGACTAAGAGTTTGACGTTGATCTGTCAACATTAGACAGCCGGGGTACGGGTTCTCGTAGGGGCACCAATGAACCGAGCCGATAGGTTGCCCATAGATCACTTTGTCTGTGGACTCGACGTCCCAGACCTCTTTCGGAGATGTCTGTGTACAGATGAATGTTACGGCACCATCATCAGACGAAACCGTTGTGCCCACGGAGGGGCTAGCAGGCCAAGCGATTGCCACCATTATCGTGTTACTCCGTATGTGTGAACCTTACGCCACCCGTTGAAAGGTTAAGGTAGCGAATACGACGTTCTCGCCAACGGTAGCCACATTGCCCGCATAGCCTTGCGCCCTTTCGGGGTGGTTTGCTCCATTGATGCAGTAATGTTGCAATTCTAAAACCTGCGAGTCAGCAACAGTTATTCGCCCTTTACCGGCTAGAGTGATGGCCGAGCCAACACCGCTAGTGCGTTCGGCTTCCGCACCTTCGCCTACGATAAGAGTGCTGTTTGTTGTAGTGTTTCTCATTCTTGTATGAGATAGACCTGTGGTATGATATTGAGCTCGCCACTCGACATGGTAAGTCCCAGCTGCAAGTGTGATTTGATTAGAGGAAAGCGCTGCGTAACTGTTTACATCTAAGTCCTCAGTGTTGAGCGTACGTGCCTCCCATACCCCTGTAGCAACAGCTCCTCCATCTGAACCGCTCGTAATAGTGTGTGTGATGATGACGGATGGCGCAACGTCCTGTGCCTCGAGAGCATTCAACCTCACATTGTGCGCGTTAATACTCGCCAGGTTCGTTGCTATCTGCAAACTGTCGGCATCGCCGGGTACGTTGGTTGTGTGATTGGCTTGGATCAGGCGCCCCTCATGCTCAACATAGAGCTTACCGTTTGCACTGTCCCACCATTCTTTGCCTTCGGCCAGGCCAGCTGGCGATGTTTCTGCGGCGACGACGTTGGTGCCGGCATTGGCAGCGCTTTGGGCCGCTTCTGTCGCACTATGCGCTGCATTCGTTTCCGAGCTCGACGCAGCTCCTGCGCTTGTTGCAGCTGCACCTGCAGAGGTGGCAGCGGCAGATTCACTGGCAGCGATGCTGTCGATCAGCGCGTCCGGATCGGTATCATCGTCTGAAACCTGCACCTTGACTGAGCGGTCAACCGCCTCATTCACCTGCTGCATCTGCATCGACAATCGATCAAACGCATCTTCGTGAGTTTGTGCGAAATAGGCACCTTGATTTTCAAAGTCTGTACCTTGTGTCAGGGGCACGTTACGTACAATCGTGATGGTCTCCCCTATTTCTGGCGCAGAAAGCAGTGTGATATTGCCACCATTGGCATCGCCAATCCCCGATACAGTGTAATCCGCACTCAGGACCTGATCCGCTTCGATACCGTCGGTTCCCAGTTTTACAACGCGTATGTGACCTTCTTCCAAAATTCTGAATCCATAGGCAAAAACTGTCGTTAGACCATTGCCGATATAGGGACCTGATCTGCTCGTCTCGCTTGAAACCGTCATCTCTCCGCCTTCAAAATTCAAACTAAGCACTTATTACCATTATGTTGCGTTTATCGCAACATTTAATTCGATATTCTGAACGATTAACTGTGAAATGACACACTTGCTCGCTGACATTTCCGGACCCGCAAACCGCATTTGCTTCACTCAGGCATTCCTCAGCTAGCTGGAGCACGGATATTCCCGATGGCACCCATGGCTCACATTTCGAACCCGCGAATTTCGAATCCCAGGATCTATTTGAGGATATTCTTGCCGGCCTTGACCAGGATAGCGTGGCAAAACTTATCGGAAACGAGCGACACCCAGGCCTGAGGGGTGGCGCGGTACGGCATCTGACCGGCCCGTCTCTCCTCGCTCAAATTGCCATTGAGGACGTTGACTGGACCAACCGCAGAACTGCTTGCGAAGGTGATTGCTGAAAGCACCAACCCAACAATACAGCACGATGCAAAATGGCGTCTGAAAATATGCAGTGAAATTTTTTCGTTAAAGCAATTTGCGCGATCCAGGGATCGCGAGAACTGCTCCAAGCCGTTTTTGCCTTGCGGTCAGCCCAACGCAGCCGCGGCCATTCGTGTGCCTTCCACTCTGTTCTTGATTTTTGCAAAGGCTGTTGCCCTGGCCATGGCAACA
The DNA here is from genome assembly GCA_039976075.1 of Stappiaceae bacterium. GTDB lineage: Bacteria > Pseudomonadota > Alphaproteobacteria > Rhizobiales > Stappiaceae > JBDWFY01. Next base: position 4,516 of record JBDWFY010000001.1, on the reverse strand, counting down.
TCATCACCAAAGGGAGAGAAGCCGCAATCGTCTGTTGTGCCAAAGCGTTCGCCCTTGAGACATTCTGCAACCTCAAGAGTGCGATCTCGAACGGTTTCAACGGATTCGATTTCCGTGTCGCAAGGATCGATCACGCCGATGAAAGTCGTCTGGAACGGTTGGCGGGTTCGTTGAACAATATCAAGTACGCGAGGTTTATCGCTCTCACTTGCCATCTGAAGATAAAACCGGCCGGCATTCATTTCGAACAGATCTGGCAGCAACTCCGAATAGTCCACATCTGCCGAATGGGTTGAGTTGTGGTCACCACCGGGACAGGTATGAACACCGATATTGGCACGCTCTGCGTCGCTGAAGTGACCCAGAACAGAATTGTTCAAATTCACCAATGTCTTTAGAAGGCCCTTCGAAGGATCGAGTTTGCAGGCAAGGCGTCCTTCCGTGAAATCGATCTGAACGACTTCCGCTCCCGCATCAAAGGCTGAGCGGATATCTCTGACGCATTCACCTACCAAGTCATTGACGAACTGCTCCTGATCGTAACCCTCAATACCGTCCTGCGGATAGAGAAGAAACATGGCGGAGGGCGAGATGACAGCCTGTTTCAGCCGATGCTTCGTCATTTGGCAGGCTCTGGTAACGAACTCGCCAGTGTAGACACCATACTTGAATGGACCTGCCGTGAGGCGCGGAAGCTGTCTTTTATGGCCATCGGCAAACGGGATTTCTACACCGTCCGGTGCAAGGTTTGTCAATCCGGTCAGGGGATATGTCGCGAAGCTCGGCTTGGACTGTTCTCCATCCGTGATGATCTCGGAACCAGTTGCCTCCATTTCGGCGATCGTTTCCGAAAGAGCCCGATCAACAGCCTGGTTCAGATCATCTTGGGAAATCTCTCCGCCGGCGTGGGCAGATGCAGCCTTCATGAGATAGTCTGGCCGTGGCACGCTGCCACATCCTTCAGTCGGTATTATCATTGCTGAAATCTCCCCTTATCAACTCAGTCAGATCGAACTCTGCGGCAGTTATACCAACACAACTTTACCGCCATATCTCAACTGCACAAGGGCGGGATTGAAGCTCACGTATAACCCATTCACAAGCAGTATTCACACACGCCTTTTATTTGCCCGATGAAATCTTCCATGGAATATTGCTGATTTAGTCACGGCAACCTTTCAACGTCATTGTTTTCCCTGCAGGTCAGCATCCGTTAAATCCGATGTCGACCTGGTGCAGGAGCCGTTTGTGTTCGGCATACCGGATATGATCAATGAGGCGGTCGGAGATATTCCGGATGCGGAAAAGGGTTTCAAGCTGTTGTTCTCCGCAAACCCCTTCCCCGGCTATCAGCGCAAGCTGAGCTGGTTACGGGAAGAGCATGGCGGCAACTGGTACACATTCAACAATGAGGTCTGGCAACGTTGCGGATGAGGGCTGGCTGTGCCCGGCCCTGTTCAAATACTATTCACAAGCGCCAACGGAAATTTATGCCAAGGCCGAGGTCAAAGGGTAGCGGCGCGCAGTGGGCATGACAGGTGCGTCCAGAATTCTGGGATGATACCTGTTATGCTTCAAACGACCCAGTTTGTGATCTTGCAGGTCCTCCGACCGGAACAGCACGTTGTTGCCATTTGCCAACGACCGAGAGTCAGCCCGCTTCAGCTTTTGATGGCTCCAGGAAATAAGAGAAATATTTCTCGACATCCTGGTCGGAATAGCCGGCAAATTCTAGATTTTCCCAGATGGAATCGACCCCGGTTATAAAGTACTCCGAAGTAAATTCGTGCGTATCATGAGCATCGTTCCATAAGTAAATAAAATCACTTCGCAACAACTTTAAGGAGAGAGACTTAGTCTCCGCTGGGTCGGATGACTTTCCCAAATTGCTCAGATCTGTTGGTTCGATTGCTTCAATAGGCCCGAAATCGTCATGTTCAGCTTGACGGACATCCTCTCGAAACAGTTCCCTCATGAGTTTTTCGCAAGTCTGTGCCATGCGGACGCGCAATTCCGAAATGGGCAATTCTCTCAGACTGACATGCAATTCGCGGAAAAAACTATCGGACATTCGCCCTCTAACGCCCTTCTTCAATCATAAGACATAATCTACCGTAAACGGCCAAGCATTCACGAAACTATTCTTGAGGTTCCAGGAAGTAGGACAAATATTCCTCAACTTCTTCATCCGTATAACCTGCTGTTTCCATGCCATCCATGACTGCAAACACGCCTGCGATAATCATTTCAACGTCATCGACATTTCGAACAGAGGAATTTTGCCACAGTCTGATAAGGCTGTTTTTTAACTGTAATTTCTTATTTTCCTCATCATCATCTTCTTTATTTGGGTTGCCTAAACTGCCAGCTTCGAGTTCTTCCAGTATCTGTTTGACCATTTCCTGTCGCGATTCAGATCTCGTACTTCGGGCATTGCGAATGTCTTCCCCAAAAAGTTCTTGCATAATTTTTTGTGACGAAACAGCCGCTCTCTTCTTCACTTGAGTTAGTGGTAGATAGATTAGTGTTTCATCCAAATTTCCGGAAAGTTCACTCAGTGACATCATTTGCCCTCTACTCTAGAGACTTTAAATCCAAAATCGGCGAGCCAAAGCTCACAGCTGTCACATAGGTTGGAAAGTTTACCGGTCGCATCGATCACCTCTCCATTTACACGGTGCTTACTCCCAACTTTGCCACATTTTCTTTCGAACAATCTGGTACGGTCTGCATCTTCGCCCCATCCATGAACACAATCCTGTCATCGGGAAGAAGTTGCAAAAGCCGCTTTCTTTCCTTCGCCGTCATGACTTTTCGCGCGTAGTGCAGATATGGCGCCTGGGTGTTTTCGACGAGATCAATTATGGGTTCCAGGTTCATGGTTTTGCGTTTCTTTTCAGCAGATTTAAGCGTGCGGACCGAAAACCGAGCCGCACGTCGTCAAAGCTTCAAATGCTGGGCATTACCAACATCAGGCCGTTTGACCTTCGGATCGAAAAGCAGGATGGCGTTGAATCCAATGGGGCCGCGCTTTCGCTTTAGGTCAAGGTTGCTGTATGGGCGCGCAGCGTAGTTACCCGCTTTTTCCAATTCACGAACAAATTCATCGAAGCTCTTTGTCATAGTCTTGTAAGAAACGTCTTCAGGGTCGTCGCTCAGAATCTGATCAGCGTTCTCGAAGATAAGCATTGTGTGCTTGAAGTTGGCGTCACGTTCGAAACGGCAATCGACAACAAGTTCTACTTCATACTGGACATTTATATATTTTTCGAAAGACTGTCTCTTTCTCTTGAACTTGATTTGAAATTCGTAACTGAGCGCCTCATACGTTCTCATGTTTGCGCCATCAAAGAAGATCAAGCGGTCGTCCGCCAACATCTCCTGCAAGCGCTTTTTGTCCTTCTCAGGCATCGTTGCAGTCTTGCGGGAATAGCGGACAGACATCTCTCCGGATGTCTCGACCAATTCCACTATGCGTTCCAGTTTCATCGTTCTGTGTTTTCTCTGAATGCGTTAAATCGCAAACTCGACGACGCGAATTTGCAACAAGAACAAACGATGAACTTTATACAACTATTTCGAGCATAAACAACCAAAAAACACACCTCTCTCGCAAGTTCAGAGCTTTCTTAGCGACAGGCTTCGCTCCTCCGACATCTTCTATGACCAAGATTGGCGCGAACCCCGCGTATTGCCGCTCAATTATTGACCCGCAAACTCTCGAAAAAGCCAGGCTGCATTTTTCTCACTCCATCAGGCACTCAACTTCTTGGGCATGACGGATTTCCTGGGCCACCCGATATGATAAAAATCGCCTCTGAAAGTGCGCCCATCTGGGCCATGTGGCAACGGAATACCACACCTGACGAGCAAAATTTCAAGTGCGGCTGATGGCAGATTGACCTGCCATTAGAGCTTCAAATGGTTTGCACTTCCGACATCAATCTTCTTGTTTTTCGGGTCAAACAAGAAAATGACATTGAAGCCAACTGGCGGACGGGTGGAATTAAAATAATCATTGATCCGAGCCGCATAATTGCCCGCTCTCGCCAATCCTTGAACGAATTTATCAAATGTCATACTGCGGCGATCCGACTTTGCGACATCGCACAAAACCTGATCGGCATTTTCGATAACAACCATGAGGTTTACCGGTTCGTTTTTCGGCGTCCCCAAACCGTCAACAAGATCGGACCAGAATTCATCGAACATCGGAGAATTTCCCACGAAGTTCGGCAATCCGGATTGGCGGAAAATTTCGTTCCAGAAAGCGACTGTTATACGCATATGCTGACCTTGAAGCAGCATCAATCTGTCGCAGGGAAGAAGTTGCAAAAGCCGCTTTCGTTCTTTCGCCGTCATGACTTTTCGCGCATAGTGCAGATATGGCGCCTGGGTGTTCTCGACGAGATCAATTATGGGTTCCAGATTCATGATTTTGCGTTTATTTGGATGCTCAATATCGCTTCACTAGATGTAAACGCACAGGGCGAAAACCGCCCCGCACGCTGTCAGA